>CAVPVC010000031.1:0-93832 GCA_963709105.1 uncultured Acidobacteriota bacterium | reverse complement strand
CTGAAGCAATCAGAATTAGCCAATTCTCGACGCTTCCCAGGAGCCAATTCCAAGCCTGACAAGTAATGAGGAAGGTCCCAAAATGACTCGGCGATCAACGACCTCTCAGATCAAAGCGTTGGAGAGAGGAGGGGACTCTCCATTCTAGACGCAGGATATCAGGGGAGCAGACGCGGCAGCGATTGAGTGTTGAAAGAACCGCACGTTCGATCATGGGAGGATGCACGGGCCTGCAAAGTAATCGAGGAGTTCTCGCCGCCAAAGCCAGGCTCGCGGCTAACCGGAAACGCGGGGGAACGGAAACAACTGCGATCTAACAGCGAGAGGCCTGTCCGTATGAAAATACTTTTTGTAGGCGGCAATCCAATCAGTGGCGATGTCGCGCTGCGCCGTGGGCAGATCGACCGTGCCCGCGCAGACCAGTTCATGGAGGTGTTCTTCCAAGGCATCCTTGACGCGCGCATTCCACGCCCGCGATGTATATGGCTGCGGCCATAGATTGTGGATGTCTTCGGTGCCGCCCAATCCCGGAGCGATCAGGTAATCGATCTCATAATCCGTCGCGCGAGGAGCGTGGAGTCCGTACTCCTGAAAGATCTCCTGGCGCAGGGATGGCGGAACCTCGCGAACGACTTCCTCGTGAGCCGTCGAACAAACGTCACCGACGGTAACCGTTCGCGCAACGCCTGGCGTGAGGTTGCGGTCCGGAATCGCCCCGGGCTCGATTGCGCGGGTAGCTGAGTTTTCCCCCTGGAGCCGGAAGTGGCGGACCAGAAGATGGCCGCTAATCGCAACGAAAAGGGCCATACCGATGCAAACCGCGGCCCGCGCGGGTGGGGCGAACTGAAAGAAGCGCGTCCATGAACCAGGGTGGGAACCGACGTTGGAAGCGGTTGCCAATTCCGCCATCTGAGCCTTCAAGAGCGCGCGCGGGCCCTCGATGGGCGGTATCTTTGAATCGGGATTCTGGCGGTAAGCTCGCGCGAAATCGGCAATCGTGGTCCTCGATTTCGGCCATCCGGGCGCGGCAGTGCCAGCAGGCGGCCAGGTGTGCGCGAACGTGCGCGGTGCGACGCACGTCCAGTTCGCCGTCCGCCGCTAGAACCAGTTCCTGATCGGACAGGTGAAAATCTTCGTCTGGCATGGTTACCTCCCATCCGCGCGTATCAAGCGCGCGAGCGATCGCGCGAGCGAGATGGATACGGTTCCGAGAGAGATGCCGAGTAAGGCCGCAATTTCCCGGTAACGCAAGCCCTCCGCGCGCAGCCGGAGGCAGCACTGGTCTTCTTCTGGAAGAGAGTTGAGAACGGCCAGCAGCCGTTGTTGTTTCTGAATGAAGGACACCTGCTCCTCGGGATTCAGCGACGGGTCGGCGTGTCTTTCCGCAATCGCCCAATCGGATCCCGTGGCATCGTGCGATCTCTGGTTTGCATAACGCCTCTTCAGGGCGAGATTATGCGCGACGCGGAAGAGCCAGCCGCGCAGGTTTTTTCGGGATCTCCCTAACTGAAGGTGCCGGAAGAGAGAGAGAAACACTTCCTGCGTGATTTCTTCCGCTTCGTGCACGGGCAGGCCGAAGGAAATCACATACCGGAGAAGCGGGGTGCGAAATTGCTCGAACAGGCTCAGGATCCGGCATTCGACCTCGGAAGGCTGAGCCGAAGCCGCAGGGGCAGCCGTGGCCGGGAAGAGCAGCTCGCTGATCGAATCTGCCGGAGTCATCCGCATAGGTCTGTATGTATATTCCATATCCCCGGTTCCCGTTCAATGTTTTTCAGCTTTTGCAAATGTCCTCGAAAAAACACTGAACAAAAAGGCAGGAAAAGGAATATTTAGACCGAGGTTTGGGTAAGAGGACACCGGAGTTCGGTTGTCCACCCTGATGTGCGAGCTTCAGTGAGCTCTTGCTCTGACGTCGAATGCCCAACTATCGAGGCCAACTCTTCATGAAAAGGTTTGCGGCTGTTTTCTTTCTTTGCGCGTTACCGCTCTTTTGCCAGAGCAACACGGGTGAATTGCGCCTAAAAGTCACCGATCCGTCGGGCCTGGGCGTGAAAACAACCGTTCAGATCGTTAGCGAGGCGAATCAATATCGAAACACCCTGGAGACGAGCGATCAGGGCAACCTGGACGTGCAGCGTCTTCCGTTTGGCGTCTACCAGCTCGAGATTGGTCAGCCCGGCTTTGCCCCGGCATCCGAATCCGTCGAGATTCGTTCCTCGATCCCGGCCGAATACACGATCCAACTCAAGCTGTCGCCGGTGAGGAATCCGTAACCGTCAGTGCAGCCGATACACTGATTGACCCCGATCAAGCCGGCTCCGTAAGCCAGATCGGCTCCGATCTCATCCAGAACCGGCTCAGCTCAATTCCCGGGCCGCTCCATGCAGGACCTGGTGAATTCGCAGCCCGGGCTGGCTATACGAGGGCAATGCCGTGCTGCATCCGCGCGGCTCGGAGTATCAGACACAGTTTGTGGTCGATGGCATCCCGCTGACCGACAACCGCTCGCCCAGCTTCGGACCGGAGATTGAAGCCGACGACGTGGAATCGATGAGCATCTATACCGCCGGGTATTCCCGCCGAATACGGCCGGAAAATGGGCGGCGTGGTCGAGGTCAACACCCTGCAGGATTCACAGCCGGGTTTCCACGGCCAGGCGGTGCTTTCCGGCGGCAGCTTTGACTCGGCCGGCGCTTTCGCGAAAGGAGCAGTACGCTTGGGGCAAGAATAGCTTCGGCGGCAGCGCCAGCGGCAGCATGACGGACCACTATCTGAATCCGGTGGTTCCGCAAAACTATTCGAATACCGGAACGCTGGGCGACTTTTCCGCCAACTACGAGCGCGATCTGACGCCGAACGATCGCCTGAGTTTCATCGTGCGGCACGAAGTTTCGCGCTACGACATTCCCAACGAACAGTGTGCAGCAGAGCCGCGGGCCAGCGCCAAACGGCCGACAACTTCGAGACGATGGGAATCGCCTCCTACCAGCACACCTTTTCGTCCGACGCGGTGGCCGATGTTCGCGCGATGGTCCGCGACAACGCGAACGATTTCTACTCCAACCCGGATTCGACTCCGATCGAGGTGTTTCCAGCACAATTGGTTTCGCGAAGGATATTTCAAGGGCACGGTCACCGATCGACCACGGCCGCCATGAATGGAAGGTCGGGAGTGGAGTCGGACAACATTTTCCTGCATGAGAACTTCAGCTACATCATCACCGATCCCAACGCAATTCGATCCGAGCACGCCCCTCACCTTTCGCTTTCGCGGCGAATCGCCCGGACCTCGAGCAATCCGCGTTTCGTGCAGGATCTGATCCGCCTGGGAAACTGGACGATCAATGCCGGGCTTCGCTGGGACCACTATCAGCTTTTGTTGAACCGGCAGGCCGTGGACCCGCGCTTCTCGATCTCGCGCTATTTCCCCTCCGCCGATCTCGTCCTGCATTTTTCCTACGACCGCGTCTTTCAGACGCCCTCTTTCGAGAACATCCTGCTTTCGAGTTCAACGGCAGCCAGACCCTGGACCCGATCTCCCTGCAATTGCCGGTCGAGCCTTCGGAGGGAAACTACTACGAGGTGGGCTTGACCAAGGCTTCTTCAAGAAGGTCAAGCTGGACGCCAACTATTTTCGGCGGCTCGTGAACAACTATGCGGACGACGATCAGATCGACAACACCACCATCAGCTTTCCCGATTGCCTTCCGCAAGGCCATCATCTATGGCGCGGAAGCGAAAGCTCGATGTTCCGGATTGGCAGCGGCTTTTCGGGTTTTCTGAGCTATTCCTACACCGTGGGCAATGCGTGGTTCCCCGTGACGGGCGGCCTCTTTCTCGGCGACGACGCGGCGATGCCGACGCATCACGGCCATTTCCCCGATTCGCAGGATCAGCGCAACACCGTTCGCGGACGCCTTCGCTACCAGGTCGCGCCGCGCTTCTGGATCGCGGGCGGAATTCAATACGACACCGGACTTCCGTTTGAGTTCGACGGCGACCCTACGCACAGGCGCTCGCCGAATATGGCCAGCAGGTCGTGAATCGCATCAACTTCGCTCGCGGCCGCATCTACCCTTCCTTCCAGGTCAATGCCTCGGCGGGCGCGGATATTTACAAGTCGAGACCATCTGAAAATGCGGCTTCAGGTCGACGGACAGAACCTTACCAACGTCCTCGACGTCATCGACTTCGGCGGTCTGTTCTCCGGCAACGCCATCGGGCCGTCGCGAAGCTTTGCGCTGCGCCTCACGACCGACTTCTAGAGTCAATTTTGGCCGATGCCTTGGCAGAAACTGGATGCGGGGGTCGCCAGATGGCGAGTTTTTTTCTCGCTGCTGTGCATAATGGATGCACAGCGAAAATGAAGGGAGGGCGGCGAAGCAGCCCCGCGAAGGCTTTCGGATCGACGTACAGAACCTCACAAATGTCCTCTGGACTTGACCAACTTCGGCCGTCTCAGATGTAAAACCCTCCGGCAGAGGATCTTAGCCGAAGCATCGTCAATCCGGTCCCTGCCTATATGCTGTTCGATTTTCTCCGATCTTGCTAGACTCGCAGGCACCGCCCGTCTATGTCCAATTTCATGTGGAGGAAAATGATGAAGTTTGTTTGCGCTCTGCTGCTATCGATCGCGTTGCTTTCAGTTGCTCCGGAGTTGGGGGCCGATACTTTGGTGCTCAAGAATGGCGACCGGCTGACCGGGACGATCTCCGAGTCGGATGGGAAACAGGTGACGCTTAAGACGGATTATGCGGGGGAAATCAAGGTGCAGTGGGCGGCGGTGACGGACATGACGTCGGAAAAGGCGCTGTACGTGGTGACGCCCGAGAAAAAGACGCTGAACGGAAACGTCACGGTGGAAGGGGCGGACATGGTGGTACATACGGCGTCGGCGGGGGCGGTGCGGGTGCCGCTGGCGTCCGTGACGGTGGTGCGTTCGGGGGATGAACAGCAGGCTTACGAGAAGAGCCTGCATCCGGGGCTGCTGGAGGATTGGAAGGGCGGGGTGAACGTGGGGTTCGCGCTGGCGCGGGGCAACAGCGACACTACGAATCTCAGCACAGGGTTCACGGCGGACCGCAAGACGACGGCGGACGAAACCAAGCTGTATGCTTCGTCGATCTATTCGACCAACGGCGCGACGAGCAGCGGGAACTCCGGGGGCGTGACCGCCAACGAAATCCTGGGCGGGGCGCTATACGACCGCAACATTACGAAGAAGCTGTTTGGGTTCGGAAGCGGGGATTTTACTCACGATGAGCTGCAAAATCTGACTCTGCGGCAAATCTACTCGGGCGGCCTGGGCTGGCATGCGATCAATAATCCGAAAACGAGCCTCGATTTTCTCGGGGGCATCAATTACACGCGCGAGAACTACAGCTCAGGGGGGCATGTGAGCGCCGTGAGCCGGAATCTGCCGGGGATCACGGCGGGGGAAAATTTCACGCGCAAGTTTGGGGCAAACACGTTGCTGACGGAGGATTTCAGTTTCTATCCCGACCTGAGCGACTTCAGCCAGTACCGCTTTGCGCTCGATGCGGGCGTGGTGACGAAGATCAATAAATGGCTGGGCTGGCAGACGTCGCTGAGCGATCGCTACGTGACCGACCCGCCGATTCCCGGAACGAAGTCGAACGACTTCGTTCTCTCGACCGGTCTGAATATCGCTTTCAGCCACTAGGGCGGGAGGCAGAGGAGGTTGAGGAGGAAGAGGAGGTTGAGGAGGAAGGCTCGCGGTAATGGCGCCGCGAGAGGTAGGCGCTTCGCGCCGCCGGGTGGGCTGCTGGTGGTGTTTATGTGGCTGACACTGTCGGGCTATTGATGAGCAAGCATTTCGCTACGACCATCGCACGGATGCCAAGGCCGCGAAACTAACCGATGCCAAAAATTCGCAGCAGCCTCGTTGTAGAGTGCGGGAAAGCGGCTCACGTGTGCGAAAAAGGAAATACGTTGTCTATGGCGTGTCCGGTACAGGTTTCGCTCGATTGCGACATTTCTCGCTAGTCTCTACCCTCCAACCATTGTTGTATTGGAGGCGTGGATGTTCATTAAGACTCTAGCAATAGCTTCAGTGCTCTGTATCGCGTTGACGTATACCACGAAGGCAGACTCATTCACTCCCGATCCTGGCTCAACCAGCACGCAAGCGAACTTTGCTAACGTGCAGGTTTATGGTGTAGATAACTCGACGAACGCCAATCCCTGGGGAATTCTGTGCAGCACATATCAAGGTGCCAACTGCAATGGCACTAACAACGTAATCCATGCCGGCGCCGATGCTTCCCAAGCCTTTGAGCTGGCAACGGTGACCTTTACGCCCAACGGCTTTAGCATCGTCCAGAATTCCCCGGCTACCGACAAGGGGAGTGCCACGACTACGGGCGATAGCTCCATCTACGCGTCGAGCAACCTGAGTCCATTGCAGGTCCTGCTGAATACCCAAGTGACCGCGAATGGAACCTGGTGCACTGCCAGCGGCTGCAACGGGCCGTCGCCTGTGGGCATCGGCACACTTCGGCTGATCAACGTCAATGGAACGGATGTGTTTGTGGGGATTGACGATTCGTTTGGGTTGGCCTTTGCGGTTCCGACGTCCACACCTGAGCCATCCAGCCTGCTGATGCTTGGCTTGGGATTGCTTGGATTGATGGGGTTGGGATTGCGTCGCAAGGAGATCGCGTAGCCTGCTTCACTCGGTTGACCGGAGGGGAACCA
Source organism: uncultured Acidobacteriota bacterium (assembly GCA_963709105.1). GTDB lineage: Bacteria > Acidobacteriota > Terriglobia > Acidiferrales > UBA7541 > Palsa-295. Next base: position 87,112 of record CAVPVC010000031.1, on the reverse strand, counting down.
AGCACTGCCATCCGTAAACGCTCCACTTCGTGGCGGCGGCTAGACTCCATGTCGCCGCCACGAAGTGGGGCACCTTTAGTTGAGCAGCCGGTCGCCGCTGGCGGCTTGCGTCATTCGGGGCCATAGCGGGCGGCAGGGCGTCGGATTCCACTTGGAGGCGTCCGGCTCGCGCTTGAACTGGCCGCTGATTATGAAGCGGTCGCTCAGATACTGCGGGTCGTCCACTACCGAGGTTACGATCAGGTAGGCTACGCCGTTGCGGTCGAAGCGGTCGAAGTATTCGGTTAGCACCGCGTTGCCGCTGTAGGGAACTCCATTCTTGCGCAGATAACCCGGCTTCATGTGCGTGGTTACTACGTGCAGCGTGCCGCCTTTGCCCGGCTCGGCTCCGCCGAAGCGGCCCGCGGCGCCACCGGACTGCACCTGCTTCTCCCACGCGGCCACCGAATCTCCCTGCAATTGCGGAGGGCCGCCGTTCCATTTGGAGCCGTCGAAGTGGAACAGGCGCGTCTGCATGCCGGCGTCGGTATCCATGCGCATCGTGTTGTCATTCTCCCACGTGATATGCAGACGCTCGGGGATGCGCAGGATGTTGCCGGCGCCGTACGCGCGGCACTGATTGCCTTCGCGCTCGTCCTTCGCAGGATCCCAGGTGTCGGCTACGCGCTTGCCCTCGGCGTTGAGGGGAACGCTGGCGTAGTCGCCTTTGGCGGGCGTCATCATGCGCCAGCGCCAGTCTTCGTTCACGATGGACACCCAATAGCCCGTCATGTCGATCAGCGACTGCGCCTTCGCGGTCAGCGTCGACTTGCCTGGCGGCGGGGGCGCCTGCGCGGCGACGCCGCTGCGAACTCCGCTCATGGCCAGAACGAACAGGACTGCCGCGGCGGCCACATGCCGCAGGTTGCACTTGCTGAGAATCTGGCGACTCATTATCTTCCTCCGCCCATTTTCTGCTGAGTTTTGCTGTTGCCGTGATCCTGCTTGAGATCGTTATAAATTGCCTCGACGAACATATCGGTGGTCCACGGGCCGGTGGTGGCTCCGTAGAGACCGTCATAGTCGACCGTGGTTTTGGCGGCCTTCACCTGATCGAGGGTCATGCCCTTGTTCACGAGATCCTGGATGCGCGCGCGAATGATGGTGAGCATATCGCGATAATTGACCACGTCGTGGCGGTCGCAGATGTGCCCGTGGCCGGGAATCACGTAGGTGCCGCCCTCTTCATTCTCACGGGGCTCGAGCAGCGCGATGATGTCGTTGAGGGCGTCGATGGTGCCGCCGATGCTGCCGCCGCGGTCGGCCTTGATCACCGGGTAGCCCGCCAGGGTGAAAATGTCGCCGGTGACCACCACGTCCGATTTGCGGAAGAGAATGTAGCTGTCGCCATCGGTGTGCGCGTTCGGCGGGTGATAGATGAACACGCCCTCGCCGTTGAAGAGCCTCCAGCTATCGGTCTCGTAGGTATCGGTGGGCCAGCGCGACTCCGGATCGGACGCCTCCTTGCCGGTGGGCGCGCTCATTCTGTTGAGCACGTTGATGTGCGCGATGATCGAAGCTCCGGGCGGCATGGTGCCGGTGTTCGTGCGCAGCGGATTGAGTCCCGCGTCGGGGAGCGCCCAGCCTGCTTTGGACAACACGTCGTTGCCGCCGGTGTGATCCGGGTCGGCACTCGTATTGATGATGAAAAGGATGTGCTTGTCGGTGATGCTCTGGATGGCCGCGAGAACTTCCTGGGCTTTGTCGGGCACGCCCGAGTCCACGACAATCGTCACCAGGTCTCCCACCTGCACGGTGATGTTCGCGCCGGCGCCGGCGATCATGTACACGTTGCCCTGCACGTGCAGCACCTCGACCTTGCCCTTGCCGGGCTTCCGATTCTGCTGGCCGGCCGGCTGGCTGCTCTCCTGCGCGGAAACGCGGAATGCCGCTGCAAAAAACAAAATCGCCATGAGGGCAAGGGCCATCCGCAATGCGTCCGTGGAAATGGGAAAAATCCTCTTCATTGAGTCGTCACTTTGTCCTTGATGGGCTGCGGTGGCGCGGGCATTGCCGCCATCTTCTCCTGATATTCGGGATACATCGTATCCGCTCCGCCGCGCGCCGCTTCCAGCGGAATGCCGTACCTTGTCGCAAATTCCGAGAGCCATTTGTTCTCGCCGGGGAGATGGTAGGCGACATATTCCTTCGGATGAGCGATTTCGACGCTGGGGATGCACGCCACCGCTTTCGGCGGAAAGTGGTGCCCGAGGTCCACGACCCAGTTCGAGGTGCGAATAAACGGCTCCGTAAGGTACAGCGGATCCTCCACATCGGTTACCTGGGTGAAGAACTCACCGTGGCGAATCAAATATTCTATCAAGGTTGCTCGTTCGCTGCGCGGCAGACCGTTGCGGCGAAGCCACCCTTCTTTCAGATGGTCGGTGGTCACCTTGAGCATGTCGCCCTCCCATTCGCCGGTGGAGAAGCCCTGCCAGGTTCGCGGGGCGTTCTTCGAGGGGCGCGGGCGGCCATCCATGTAGATCGTGCGCTCGGAGAGCTTGTAGCGCCACAGCAGGTGCCACGCGACCACCTGCTGCGTGTAGGAATCGATCTCCGACCACATGCGCAGGGCGGCGGGCCCGCGGGGCGCGTAGTCGGCCGGATGGGGCTCGCATTCATGCTCGACCATCTCCCATCGCTGGGCGTCCCACGCATCGGCTCTGACGCGCGCGGCGTCGGTGACGGGAATGCCGGTGTAATCGCCTATCTCCGGGCCGGGCCCGCGCTCCGGGCCGTCCTCGTAAAATTTCTGGCCCCATTCGCCGGTCAAATCCACTTGGGCCGGAGCGGGATGAGCCATCGACAGCAGGGCCAGGATCAAGAGGGACGCCGCAGTTCGAGGCCCAGGCATTATCGTCCTCCTTCTCCCTTTCATCTGGCTATTTGCAAACGGGTGGGGCCTGCCATCGAAATATGCAGCCAAAAATCCCGGCGGAACTTCCGTCCTTTGAGTTTCCCCTTCGCCCGAAACTTCGCCGGAGAGCGTAGCCCGCCTGCTGCATCGTGTCAATCGCTGATTGCAGCGCTCATTCCGGCGTTTCACTCTGCGCGCCGGAATTGCCAAAGGGCCGCGCTTCGCGGCCCTTTGGCATTCGTTTGGGTTGTGACTGCCGGTTGCGACTGCTGGCAGCCTAGAAAATATACTTCAGCGAGAACTGGATGAGCCGCGGGTTCACGCTGGTCGTCGTGATTTGACCAAAGTTGGCCGTGTTGAGGTCGACCGAGTTCGGATCGGAGAACTGTGGATGGTTGAAGGCATTGAAGAAGTCCGTGCGGAATTGCAAAGCCGCGCCTTCGTGGATTCCTCCAACAACCGTCATCTTCTGGATGGAAATGTCGAAGTTGAACTGGCCCGGGCCGAGCAGCGCGCCCAAGCCGGAATTTCCCCAGAGTGTCGGATAGCCTCATTACCGGTCGTGTGATTGGGATCGATCCCTACTCCATCGCCGCCCGACGTAGGAGCCACAAAGGCAACCTGGTCGAACGCCGACCGGTTGAACCAGCCTCCCCCTGCGCAAGTGCCGGCTCCAGAAGCATTCAGTGCTGTATTTGCACAACCGAGCCGGTTTACATCGTTGCCACCCAGTGTGCTGGCCTCATTCTTGGAGGTCTGTCCGGGCGCCAATACGGCGAGGGAAAGCGGCCGGGTTCCGGGGCCGAAGCCATAGGCCGTGCCTCCGCGTGAGTCGACGGGTGTTTGCGGGTCTCCATCCTGGATGACGGTTACGCCGGAGACGCTCCAGCCGTTGGTCGCCTTGCCAAGCAGCCCGTCGTGATGGGGGATCGGCAACTCCCAATTGTAGTTAAGAGCGAGGCGCTGGGGGCGGTAGAAGCCGTTGAGGCCGCTGTAGTTTTGCGAGGCGACCGCGGCGTTGTAGTTTATGTAATACGCGGTGGTGATCGACCGGGAATAGCTGTATGCCGCCGAGAAGGTGAGCCCATGCGACAACTGCTTTTTCACAGTCGCCTGCAAGCTGTTGTATTTGGCCCAGGTGTTCGTCTGGTCGGAGAACAATCCGGCGGCCGCGAAGCCGAGGTAGGGCACGCGAAGACTCGCGTTGCTCGTGGAGTCCTGAGTCAGCCCATTCACCGGGTGCGCCGGGCTTGCCAGGATTGCCGTGTTATATTCGGCTTCCGTGTAATTGCTCTGGGGGTACAAGTGGTACCCATGGCTACCGACGTAGCCCACGTCGAGCAACCAACCGTTCAGGAATTCATACTGCACGGAGAGGTTGTACTGATTCGTTGTCGGTACTGGCAGGTTGGGTCCCACGGGCCCCGGCGTGTTGATGTTGGAGCTGGTTCCATTCGCAAGGTTAATCCAGCGAATCTGAGTGTTTGAAGGGCCGATCGGTTGCCAAGCCAAACTATAGGGGCCAGGAGGATACGGCTGGGAGAAGCTGGCAGCGTAATTCGCCGATCCGGAATTCCCCAGCGTCGATGAGTAGGGCGGCGCACCGTTGGACCGGCCAGTGAAGGAATAACCCAGACGGTCATAGAAAACACCGAATCCGGCGCGGACCGACAATCGGTCGGTGGCCAGAGGCTTCCAGGCAACGCCAAAACGCGGAGCAAAGGCGTCCTTCGGGAACTGGGCCACGCCCGGGAACGGACTCTGTGCAACGCCGCCAACCGGGGGCGCCGCATAATTGGCAGGGTTGTAGTTTGAAGCGACCACCCAGGCATCGAGACTTCCGGTAGCTTGAGAGTTTCCGAGGGTCCCGGCCACACCGTTCACCGTCATGCCCACGGGAATATTCCCAGCGCCGCCCAGATTGCTGAACCATGTGTTGGTGTTCTTGCCGTTAATTTCAAAAGGCCAGCCGTCATATTCCCAGCGGAGGCCCATGTTCACCGTTAAATTACTGGAAACCTTGAAGTCGTCCTGCACGAACCCGTCAAGGATATTGTCGCGGAAGTTCTGGGTAAGGCCATTGGGGCCGCCATACCCGTTTGTGCCGGTACTGTTCAGGTTACTTCCGCTGAAGCTGCCGTTCGTCGTACCTGCCATTCCGCTGGCCGTGCACTGAGCCGCGCTCAGGCTTGGGGCGCAACCCGGAAGACCCAGCAGGAAATCCTGGAAGTTCTGGAAGGTCAGGGTTCCCAGGGAAAGTTTCAGGGCAATCGCGTTCACCCTGTCGCGCTCATATTCAAAGCCTGCCCGCACGGTGTGTTTTCCGTGCGACCAGGAGATCGAGTCGGCCGCGATCCACGCGCCGGTATCGTCATAGTTCGCCAAGTTATTGCCCGCGCCAAACTGCACGTTGGGATTCTTGATAATGATCGTATCGAGGGAGGCTTCCGCCGGGATAATATTGGCGATCCCCACTTGTGCGTTGGTGAACGGAATCAACTGGACCGGATGTGCCTGGATGGTCTGGATGGAGAGACGCGCCTCGTTGACGAAATTGTTGGTGACCAACGAGGTGAGCCGGAGCGTATCGTACATGGCGGGGAAATTGGTCAAACCCGGAGCGCCGAGCAGGCATGGAGTGATGGTGCCGGTGGCGTTGGCGCCGCTACCCGAACCGGCGCAAGACTCGGTAATGGACGCCGGATCGTGCGACCAAAAGAAACGGAAGGCCAGGGTGTTCTTCTGGTTGATCTGGTAGTCAAAGTTGCCGATCACCTGGTGCTCGGTGAAGTGAACCGGGGAGCTTTGGAAAATTGTCGCATTCCCGCCACTTGCCAGACCGGAACTGGGGACGAAGTAGGATCCATTGGCAAGTTTCAAATTCAGAATCTTCAAGGCCACCGGATTGATATTCGATCCGTTACAAGCAATCTGAACCCCGCCAACGCTCGTGCTGCCGTTGGACAACAGCGTTCCACAGCCCGCGCCGAACGCGGCCCCGAGCGCCGCCTGGAAAGCAGGCGTCGAGCGGTCACCCAACGGAATTGCCGGCACGCTCGGATCGGAATATCCCTGGGCCGCCGCGCCGTTGATCTGCCGCGTTTCCTGCTCGGAGACGAAGAAGAACAGTTTGTCCTTCTTGATCGGGCCGCCAAACGACCCGCCAAACTGATTCTGGTTCAGGATCGGGCGCCCGTTTTGCGGGACGCCGCCGATGGGCAGATTCGTCTTGCGGAAGTAGTCGTTGGCGTTGAGATCGGTATTGCGGAAGAACTCAAAGGCCGTGCCGTGATACTGGTTGGTGCCGGACTTGGTGACGACGTTCACGTTGGCGCCGGGGTTACGGCCGTAAGACGCGTCATACATGGACGTTTGGATCTTGAACTCCGCAATGGCGTCCGGATTCACAATCGCCATACCCGGGATTATTGCCCGAATCGGCGACGCGGCCGGTGGCGGAATAACTGTTGATGGAGGCTCCGTCCTGCGAATAGTTGTTCTGCGAGGGGCCGGCGCCGTTCACTTCAATGTCCTGCGAACCTCTTCCCAGGGTGATGGCATTGAACACCGTGGCCTGCACGCCCGCGGACAAACCCATCAGGTTGGTATAATTGCGGGTCGTCAAGGGAACATCGGTAACCGTCTTGGAGTCGATGACGGTACCGTTGGTGGCGGAGGTGGTCTGGACCAATTCGGCCGCTTCGCCGTGAACCTCCACTTGCTGGGACTGCGTGCCGATGGTCAGCACCTGGTCAAGGGTCGGGGTCTCGGTCACGTTGAGCGTGATCGAGGGAACGGTGGCCGTTCCGAAACCCGCCGCCTCAAATTTGACCGAATAATTGTCGGGCGGGAGGAATCCAACCGTGTACGCTCCCGAACTGCCGGTGGTGGCGGTGCGCGCCTGCCCGGTCGCGAGGCTGGTGACCGTGACTGTCGCATTAGGAATCACGGCGCCGGAGGAGTCCTTTACGGTGCCGGTGATCGCGCCGGTGGTGGCCGACTGGCCCATGAGTACTGGGGCCGACAATATCGATGCGAGTGCCAGGGCAAAGCAGGCGACAGCAAAAGCGTACTTCCGGCACGACTTCAAAATCTTTCTCATGTGTTCCCCTTGTTTTTTTCCGCGCACGTACACAGTCTTAGTTCTCAAACGGTCATAACTTGGCCATACACCTGCGCCCTGCGTTTTTGACTGCGATTTGTTTTAATCAGTCAGTAAAGTTGAATCTATGGGCAAGACGTATAGTCCAAAAAGGGGGCGTCTGTCAATAACTAATTGCGACTCAAGGAGTCCCGGCATAAAGCTTACATATGGGATATACGGGATTCTGACCTTCTCAAACGACTGTGTGGCAGCTGGCTGAACCATCTCTCAGCGGCTGAAGCCGCATCTATTTGCGAGCATTTTGGTACGGATAATTCCGTACCCTGACGAAAACCGGCTTTGGCACACAGACCCTACAAACCTCCTCGTGTTGGGCTGCGGCTCCGGTCGAGTTGAGGGTTACTCTTTCGACTCGAAGAGGAGATTTGCAAGAATTCGGGATTTTTACCGGGGCCTGTGAAACCGGATCAATTCTCTGGCATTTGCGCCGGATGAATCCGTGCCCTGACGAAGGGCCGACGCGGCCGCACAGGCTGTGAAGCAGCGGCCGTTGGGCGCGCCGCTTCCCCGTTATATCTGGGAATAGGCGGTGGGAGTCAAAATGAAGTTCGTCACTGTGGCAACGATCTCCTGCGGATACCGGGGATCGGCCAGCAGCGCTTTCCATCCATCCGAGTCGTTGAAGGCCAGGAATTTCTTTTCGCGGTCGGCGAGATTGTCAAACGCGAGCATGTAGGTGAGGTTGGGCATGCGCGCGCCGACGATCGTGTCGCCGTAAAACACGGCTCCCATGTTGTATTGCGCCTGCAAGGCCATTTCCGAGGAGTTGAACATGCCCACTTTTCTCTTGTGCAGATCTTCGCTGGGGCTCATATAAGTGCGAAGCTCGAAGAGCCGTGGCTTATGGTCCGCGGCACCCGCCGGGACCTTCAACTTGGGCATGTTCTCGAAGGCTTGCATGAGCGAGATTTCGACTTCATGGTAAGCGGGCTCTTTCGCCGGGGCTTTCAGGAAATCCGCGCCGGACTTGGCGTAGTCGGCATCCTGCGCGAGGCGGCTTTCAATGCTGCTCAGCGCATCTACGGTGGAACTCGGTATAAGTACGTACATGGCCGGCGTGTCCGGGCCAATCGTTACGTTGAATACCCCTACGGGAGTGAGACCCATCCGGTTGAGAGCGGGAACCAGCGCCAGCCGGAAATAGTCGTCGGCGAGTTTCAGCTGCGGCCCACGGGCGAGCTGATAACGGCGGAGCTGATAGAACTCGCGGCTTCCTGCGCCGGTGTCGGCCGCGCCGCTCAGGGAATTGGGCGCTGTAGCCGCCGCCACGGACGCTACTGCGGCTGAAGCCAGGAATTCTCGCCTCTTCATGGAACCTCCTTCGAATCGGGCCGCCACGCGATGAATTCGGAGCCCGCTGTCGCCGAATGACGCGCGTATCGTAACGCTTCCCCGGGCTTCGGGACAACTTGATTTAAGGCAGATGATTTAAGGCACATTTGCGCGGGCACGAAGCCGCTGCGCGATGGTATCGATATGGTATCGTAGGCCGGGGTATGAAACGTTGCTGACCCGCGGCGTCCGCACTATCCACGAGCAGGCCTGGATCACCGCGGGGTTCTTTGTCCTCTGCATTTTCCTCGCCCGCGAGGTGGCCGGAGACATTCTTACCGGCGACCTGGGATTTCTGGAGACGGCGGCCATAGGCCTGGCGGGAGCCGCGGCCACCTTTTCGATTCTGCGAAACTGGCGCCTGGGCTTCTGTTTCTTCAACGTTTGGCTGCTCTTCGAGGATTTTGTCCGGAAATACATGGGAAACGGCACGGCGCTTTTCTTCGGCAAGGACGCGCTGGCCGCGCTGATCTATATATGCCTGTTTTCCGCCGTGGCGCGGCATAAAGAGAGAAGATTCCGGCCGCCTTTCTTGTTGTGGTTTCCGGTGAGTCTTTTTGTCTGGCTGGGCGCGCTGCAGATATTCAATCCTTCCTCGCCGAGCATTTTGTACGGGCTGCTGGGCTTCAAACTCGATTTTTTCTATGTGCCGATGATGTTCGTGGGATACGCGCTGTTGCGCAATCGCGAAGACCTGCAGAGGTTTCTTGTGGGCAACGCGGTGCTGGCGATCGTTATCTCGGCGGTGGGGATGATGCAGGCGGTGCTGGGCAACTCGTTTTTCAATCCTGGCACCCTGGCTCCCGAATTGGTCGATATGGCCAATCTGGAAAAGGTGGCGCCGATTTCAGGGCAGGTGCTGTCGCTGCCGAATTCGGTGTTCGTGAGCCCGGGGCGGTTCGCGCTTTACCTGATGCTTTCGGCAACCTTGAGCATCGGAGCGGTGGGCTACCTGCTGCTTTCCGGAAAAGGCCAGCGCAAGCCGGTATTCGCTTCGATCGGGGCCATCGCTGCCGCTACGCTCTTTAGCGGGTCGCGCACCGCAGTGGTCTATGTGGCGTTCACGGCGGTGGTTCTGACGTTCGGGTTGATGTGGGGGGCGTCCTGGCGTTCGCGGGTGGTTCACAAGGTGGTGAAAATACTTGGGTGGTCGTCGGCGATCATCGTGGCTGGAGTTTCCCTGGCTGTGGTGCTGTATCCGGCCGAGGTGGGCTCCCGCGTGAGCTTTTATCTGGAGACGCTGAGCCCGTTCAGCTCGGCGTCGGCGCTGCACTACCGTGGCGTTTCCTACCCGATGGAGAATCTCGCGACAGCGTTTCAGGATCCTAACTGGATGCTGGGCAATGGAATCGGCACCGCGTCGCTGGGGCTGCAGTATGTGGCGAAGTTGCTGCATTCGTCCTACCGCGGCATATGGACCGAATCCGGCTGGGGCGAACTTATTCTGGAGATGGGGATCCTCGCGCCCGTGCTGTGGATTTTCTGGTCGGGGTGCCTGCTCTATACCTGCTGGAATATTGCGCGGAGGCTTCGGCAGACGCCCTTTTTCCCGATCGCTTTTGCGATCACGTGGTTTGCGTTCATGCTGCTGATCCCGCTTACTTTTGGGGGAACGTCGGCGTACCAGAATTACATCAACAACGCTTTCCTGTGGCTGCTGGTGGGAATGCTATTCCGGCTGCCGGAAATCGCGGCCACACCGGACGACGCAGTACACGCTGCTCCGACGCGGCGGAGCTTCGGCGGGTTGCGATTGGGCAGAATGCCTCGGCGAATGCCGCAGCCTGTTCCGCATCAGCCTGTGGCTTAGATTTCGACGGGAATTCCCGCGGGCACGGGCGCTTCCGTTTTCTTACTCCTGCTTCTTTTTTTCGCGGACGGTTGCGCCGAGCTGCCCGCGAGCCAGGCGTACGGCGATTTCATTTCCGATTTCCACCTGATCGGGAGAGCGCAGCACGCGGCCGGAGGCGTCGTAGACGATGGCGTAGCCGCGTTCGAGGATCTGGAACGGGCTGCGTTCGTTGAGCTGCAGCGCCGCGGATTCGAGCTTCCTCCTCCGGGCAATCAGCAGGCGGTCCATGCGGCCTAGCAATTCGGCGGAGCGCTGTTCGCATATGCGGCGAAGCCTGCCGACGCGCGAGCGCAAATCGAGGGCCGCAAAGCGGACATGAGCGGCGGTGAAGCGGCGCCGTTTTTGAGTCATCAGGCGCTCGAGGCCTGTCCGCAAAGCGCCCTGATGGGCCTCGATCCGGCGACGCAGCACGGCGGCGCGGGCGCGAAGGTCGAAGGACGATATCCGTGTGCTCGCTTTTGCGAGCCGCTGGTGCGCGATGGCGAGGCGCAGGCGAAGTCCCATAGCGAGGGAGGAGGAGAGTTCGTCGATCTGCTGGCGGTGGCTGCGCAGGCGAAGGTCCATCTGGCGGAAGCCGCGGTGCGTCTGCAGATCGCGCACGCGGTGCCGCTTTTGCGACAGCAGGTAGCGCGTGTGATGGACCAGTTGTCGCTGATAGTCCGCGATGTGCCGCTCGAATTCCTGGCGAGAGCGCAGGACGATCTCCGCGGCAGCGGAGGGCGTGGGAGCGCGCATGTCCGCTACGAAATCGGCGATGGTGAAGTCGGTTTCGTGGCCTACGCCGGTAATCACCGGGATGGCGGATGCCGCGATAGCTCGCGCCACCACCTCTTCGTTGAACGCCCAGAGATCTTCGAGCGAGCCGCCCCCCCGGGCCACGATCAGCACGTCAGCAAACTTCACGCGATTGAAATAGCGCAGGGCTGCGGCGACTTCGCCCGCCGCGGCGTCTCCCTGCACTTTCACCGGGTAAAGCTGTACGTGGACGTTGGCGAAGCGGCGCTTCAGCACGCGCAGGATGTCGCGAATGGCGGCGCCGCCCGGCGATGTGATGACGCCGATGCAGCGGGGAAGTACCGGGAGAGGTTTCTTGCGCTCCTCTTGGAACAGACCTTCCGCCTGAAGCTGTTTTTTGAGCTGCTCGAAGGCCAGTTGCAGGGCTCCGAGGCCTACCGGCTCGATGTGGGTGACATACACCTGGTATTCGCCGCGGGGCTGGTAAACGCCGAGCGAGCCTCGCAGGGTGATGTGCAGGCCATCTTCGGGGCGGAATTTGAGCAGGCGGGCCTGATCGCGAAAGCAGACGCAGCGGATTTGCGAGCGGGCGTCCTTGAGCGTGAAGTAGAGGTGGCCCGATTGGGCGGGGCGGCAGTTCGAGACCTCGCCCTCGATCCACACGTCGCGGAAGGCCCCTTCGAGAAGGGCGCCGATCTGCTCGGTGAGTTCGCTGACCTTCCATACGCGGCGCTGGGGCTGGAGGTCGAACAGGAGTGTCTGGCTCATCGTTTATTTTAGTATTTTAGCGGCGGAACAGATTCACGATCCACAGGATGAGGGTGAGCGCGAGGCTCAGCAGGATGCAGGTGACCACCGGGAAGTAGAAGCTGCCGTTGCGCCCCTGGTAGGCGATGTCGCCCGGGAGGCGGCCGAGGCGAAACGGCACCTTGGCGCCGGAAACCAGGAAAAGGCCGACGACCACCAGAACGATGCCCACGGCAAGCAGCGCTTTGCCGAGTTCGCTGGCCGGACTAGCGGGAGACATCACCCGCCCATCTTAAACCGCGATTGCGCGAATGCAAGGGTGTCGTTCGCGGCCAGGAGGCAGAGGAGGTTGAGGGAGGCAGAACGGCGACCGACACGGCTAACATCCGTGGCAAGCGCTATGGCAAAGCAACGGCGAGAGGACGGCTGATTGTTTAAGCTCCGGAAACAGACCGGCGCGTTGGTGGGCGGCTTGCTTTGAACAGGCGAAGCGCCTAAAATTGCAACTCACTTCATGTTTCTAAGCTGCTGCCATAACAATTTTTTTAAGCCCAGCGATTCCGGCTGGGCTTCGGTTTTTACGGATGCGTTTGGTCCGGGGCTGGGCCTGCGAACCGCTCACTGGAGAAACGATGATTGAAGGACCTATTCAGGAGGGCTTGACATTCGACGATGTGCTGCTGCTGCCGGGCAAATCCTCCGTGTTGCCCGCCGAGGCGGACACGCGCACCTGCCTCTCCCGCAAGATTTCGCTGAATATTCCGATCGTGGCGGCGGCGATGGACACGGTGACGGATTCGCGACTGGCGATTGCCATTTCACGGCAGGGCGGCATCGGTTTCGTCCATCGCAACATGACCATCGACCGCCAGGCCGAGGAAGTGGACCGCGTGAAGCGCTCGGAAAGCGGCATGATCGTGGATCCGGTGACGATTGCCCCGGAAATGACGGTCCGCCAGGCGCTCGACATGATGAATAAGTACAAGGTTTCCGGCGTACCGGTGACGCGCGGGACGCGCCTGGTGGGAATTCTCACCAACCGCGACCTGCGCTTCGAGCGCAACCTGGACCAGCGCGTCGACGACGTGATGACGAAGGACAACCTGATCACTGTGCCGGTGGGCACCACGCTCGACGAAGCCGAACGCATCCTGCAGACGCACCGCATTGAAAAGCTTCTGGTGGTGGACAAGGATTTCAATCTGAAGGGTTTGATTACCGTCAAGGACATCCAGAAGAAGATTGAATTTCCGAACGCCACCAAAGACGAACATGGGCGCTTGCGCGTGGGCGCGGCCATCGGAGCGACCGGCGACTTTCTGGAGCGCGCCGCGGAACTGGCTCGCGTGAAGGTGGACGCGGTGGCGATCGACACGGCCCATGGGCACACCTCGCGAGTGATGGATGCCATTCGACAGGTGAAGCAAAAATTCCCGGAACTGGAGCTGCTGGCTGGGAACGTTGCGACGGCCGAGGGCGCGCGGGACTTGATCGCGCTGGGCATTGACGGGCTGAAGGTGGGCATCGGCCCGGGGTCGATCTGCACCACCCGAATCGTTACCGGGGCAGGCGTTCCGCAGATCACGGCCATTCTCGACTGCTACCGGGCTGCGCAGGGCTCGGGAGTGCCGGTGATCGCCGACGGCGGCATAAAATTCTCCGGCGATATTACCAAGGCGATTGCGGCAGGGGCTTCCGCGGTGATGATCGGCGGGCTTTTTGCGGGGACCGAAGAGTCGCCGGGCGAGACCATTCTCTACCAGGGCCGCACTTTCAAGTCCTATCGCGGCATGGGATCGCTGGGGGCGATGGAGGCAGGCTCGGCAGACCGCTATGCGCAGGAAGGCGCGGCGCGCGGCAAGTCCGTGCCGGAAGGAATCGAAGGACAGGTTGCCTACAAGGGGCCGCTGTCGGGACTTGTCGAGCAGTTGGTGGGCGGGCTGCGCAGCGGGATGGGTTACTGCGGCGCGGCGACTCTGAAAGAATTGCAGGAGCGCGGCAAATTCATCCGCATCTCGCAGGCAGGTCTGCGCGAAAGCCATGTCCACGACGTGATCATCACGCGGGAAGCGCCCAACTACCGGCTGGAATAATTGAGCCCTTCCGAGAAAGAGGTTCCGCCTGCGAACACTCCGGATTCACTGGCGCCCCGGCGGCGGAGCTGGATCGCGCTGTGGTGGCCGGCGCTTCTGTGGGCCGGGTTGATTTCCTGTTTCTCGACGAGCGCTTTCACGGACGAAAAAACGGGCGCCGTGATCATCCCCATTCTGCACTGGTTTCTGCCGAAAGCCTCGCACCACACACTGCTGCTGCTGCACCACATCATCCGCAAAACGGCGCACTTCGTGGAGTACTTCATTTTCAGCCTCTTAATTCTCAGGGCTATTCGCGCGGGGCGGCACGATACGCGGCTGCGATGGGCGCTGGCGGCGATCCTGATTGTGGCGGGTTATGCTTCTCTCGATGAATTTCACCAATCCTTCGTACCGGGGCGAACTCCTAGGATTGCGGACGTGCTGCTGGATACCTCGGGCGGGACGGCCGCGCAGGCAATTGCCGGGCTGGTGCTGCTGTGGGGGCACGTGCGAGAGCGGCAGAAGCGCGAATCGGGGCGCGTCAGCGTAGGGTAAAGAAGAGCAAAAGCGCAATGAAAAAGGCCTGCCTCAGTTGCCCGAAGCAGGCCTTCTGCAAAACAGATTGTGAAACGGACTTAGCAGGGTGGGGGAAAACGCCAAAATCTGTTCCCCAGGGGCTAAAGCCCTCTTGAATGCTTGGACTTTATGTCGGAGCTGAAGCTCCGACCCCCTAAAAACCCAAGTTTTTCCGCGACCTTTAGGACTTCGCTGCCGCTTCTTTCTCTTCGGGGGCTTCTTCGGCCACCGCCTTCTTCGGCTTGCGTTCTTTTTTCTTCAGCTCGGAGCCGATGAATTCAAGGATGGCTAGTTCCGCGCCGTCCCCGATGCGCCATCCAACTCGGATGATGCGGGTGTAACCGCCGGGACGATCCGCGAAGCGCGGTGCCAGGTCGGAGAAAAGCTTCTTGGTGGCGCCGGTAGTCATGAGAAACGCCGCCGCCTGCCGGCGGGAATGAAGAGAATCGCGCTTGCCGAGCGTGATCATGCGCTCGGCCAGCGGCTTCGCAGCCTTGGCGCGAAGTACGGTGGTCTGGATCCGCTCCTTTTCAATCAGGTTGGTGACCAGACTGCGCAGAACGGCCCGGCGATGCGCCGGCTGTTTTCCAAGTTTGAAGCCTGAGTTAAGGTGTCTCATGTTTATCCCGGCCTAGAAAGTGGCGGTCTCCTCGGAAACGGAAGGCGAGGTCTGGCTGGGGAGCGGCGGCCAGATGATGCGGCCGTGCTCGTCGAATTTCATGCCGAGACTCAGGCCCATCTTGTGCATGATGTCCTTGATCTCGTTGAGAGACTTGCGCCCGAAGTTCTTGGTCTTGAGCATCTCGGACTCGGTCTTCTGCACGAGCTCGCGCAGGTTCTGAATGTTGGCGTTCTTCAGGCAGTTGTAAGAACGCACGGAGAGCTCGAGTTCTTCCACCGAGCGGTCCAGGAATTCCAGGCGCGGATCGGCGTAGTTCTCGACGGCTTCCTCGGGAAGATCGGGCGTTTCCTCGAAATTGATGAAGATGCTCATGTGATCCTTCACCAGCTTCGAAGCCAGACCGATGGCGTCCTGAGGGGTGATGGCGGCGTTCGTCCAGACTTCCAGCGTGAGCTTCTCGTAATCGGTCATCTGCCCGAGACGAGCGGCTTCCACCGCGTAGTTAACCTTACGGACCGGCGAATGGATCGAATCGATCGGAATGTAGCCGATCGGGAGGTCCTCGTCGAAGTTGCGGTCGGCCGAGACGTACCCGCGGCCGTTCTTTACGCGCAGCTCCAACTCGAGCTTCCCGCCTTCGCTGACCGTGGCGATGTAGATGTTCTTGTCGAGCACGGCGATGTTGGCGTCTTCTTCGATCTTCGCGGAGGTGACGGGGCCCGGCGTGTCGACAACCAGCGTGATGGTCTTGGACTGGTCGCTATTCAGCTTGAGCGGCACCTGCTTGAGGTTGAGGATGATGTCGGTGGCATCTTCGACGACGCCAGGAATGGGCGAAAATTCGTGCAGCACGCCTTCGATCTTCACGGCCGTGATGGCCGCGCCTTCGATGGAGCTTAACAAGGCGCGCCGCAGGGCGTTTCCAACGGTAGTTCCCCAGCCTCGCTCGAACGGCTGCGCGGAAAACTTTCCGTACTTATCGGTGAGTGTTTCCGGCTCCGCGGCCAGGCGCTTTGGCTTCTGAAATCCCTTCCACATATTTCTATTCCTCCCGGCCCGCCGGCGGCGGACCTCACCAACTATTCAACGTTAATAAAATTTTTAAAAAGCTACTTCGAATACAACTCGACGATCAACTGTTCGTTCATCGGAGGCGTCTGCACGTCGTCGCGCCGCGGCATCGCCACCACGCGGGCCTTCAGATTCTCGCGGTCGATATCGAGCCACGGAGCGGCGCCCTGGCTTTGCGTCAGGTTCTTCGCTTCGAGGACCATGGCGTTCTGATGCATGCTGTCTTTCAGCGTGATTTCATCGCCTACTTGCACGAGATAGCTCGGGATGTTGACCTTCTGGCCCTTCACGCGAATGTGCCCGTGCAGCACCAGCTGACGAGCCTGCGCGCGCGAACCGCCGATGCCCATGCGGTAGACCACGTTGTCCAGCCGGCGCTCGAGAGAAATCACGAGATTCGAGCCGGTGGGTCCCTTGGTGCGGACAGCCTTCTCGAAATAGGAGCGGAACTGGCGCTCGAGCAGGCCGTAGGTGCGCTTGACCTTCTGCTTTTCGCGCAACTGGATGCCGTAACCCACCATCTTGGGACGGCGCGCCTGGCCGTGCTGGCCCGGGACGAAGTTGCGCTTCTCGATGGCGCATTTTTCCGTATAGCACCGGAGGCCCTTCAGGAAGAGTTTCATCCCCTCCCGGCGGCACAGCCGGCAAACCGCTTCACGATGTCTTGCCAAGTGCTTCTCTCCTTTGCATCAACTGCTGCGTCGACTACCGCAGCAACTACTGCGTAAACCGCAAAACGAATTCCAAATCAGACGCGGCGCCTCTTCGGGGGACGGCAGCCGTTATGCGGCACAGGCGTAACGTCCTTGATGGCGTTAATGTGCAAACCGGACGAGGCGAGCGCGCGGACAGCCGACTCGCGGCCGGCGCCTGGTCCCTTTACGCGAACTTCCACCGATTTCATTCCGTATTGATCGCGCGCTACGCCCGCGGCCGTCATCGCCGCCTGTTGCGCGGCGTAGGGCGTGCCCTTGCGCGATCCCTTGAATCCGACGGAACCGGCCGAGGACCAGCTGACGGCGCGACCGTCGGGATCGGTGAGCGTCACGATGGTGTTGTTGAACGTCGCCTGGATGCAGACGATGCCGTGCGGAACGATGCGCTTTTCGCGCTTCTTGCGAAATTCCTTCTTCCGCTTGGAAGTTTTTGCGCCTGCTGCCGGAGCAGCGGCTGCGTCCTTCGGTTCTTTTGCCACGCTTTTTCCTCTCCTCGAGCGGCGGCTTGCGCCGATCGCCTGTTACTTGCGCGCTGCCGTCTTCTTCTTGGCCGCCACGGCGCCCTTGCGCGGACCCTTCCGCGTGCGAGCGTTGGTGTGCGTCCGCTGGCCGCGCACAGGAAGATTCCGGCGATGCCGCAGTCCGCGATAGCACTGAATTTCGATCAACCGGCGGACGTTCATCTGCGTCTCTTTGCGGAGATCACCTTCGACGCGCCCTTCGGACTCAATGGCCGCGCGGAGCCGGGTTGTCTCTTCCTCGGTAAGGTCCTTGATCTTCTTGGTGGGATCCACGTTGGACTTCGCCGCGAGCGACCGGGCGCGCTGCTGACCGATGCCGTAGATCGCCGTGAGGCCGACCCAGAGCCGCTTGTTGGGCGGCAGATCCACACCTGCTATACGTGCCATTTCGTTTTCTCCCTAACCCTGGCGCTGCCGGTGCTTGGGGTTGTCGCAAATCACCCTCACCACTCCGCGCCGATGAACAATCTTGCACTTCATACAGATTTTCTTGACCGATGCACGAACTTTCATCTGACTCCGTCCTTCCGCGCCGCCGCGGTTTGCGGCACTACTTGTACCGGTAAACGATCCGCCCGCGCGTCAAATCGTAGGGCGAAAGCTCGACTGCCACGCGGTCACCCGGCAAAATGCGGATGAAATTCTTTCTCATTTTTCCCGAGATGTGCGCGAGCACCTGATGCTTGTTTTCGAGCTCGACACGAAACATCGCGTTGGGAAGAGGTTCGATCACGGTAGCCATCACTTCGATGGCGTCCTCTTTCCCGCTTCCCTCGCCCGGCTTCTTCTTTTCCGGTTCCGGCCTTTTCGCCATGCGCCCCTTCAAATTCGATCCTGCCCTGCTACCCGCTCCGGGCTTACCAGCACGGCCCGCTCACTTCCCGGGGCCGCGTCAGGATAAACGGGCCGTCCGCGGTCACGGCCACGGTGTGCTCGAAATGGGCCGAATCGCTGCCATCGGCGGTGACCGCCGTCCAGTTATCGTCCAGAACGCGGACGCCCGGACCGCCCGTATTGACCATGGGCTCGATGGCGAGGACCATTCCTTCCTGCAACCGCGGCCCCTGCTTGGGAGTTCCGTAATTCGGGACCTGTGGGTCTTCGTGCATCCGCGTCCCAATGCCGTGGCCTACAAACTCGCGCACCACCGAATAGCCGTTCTTCTCGACCCACTCCTGTACGGCGGCCGAAACATCGCCGAGGCGATTGCCCGGCCTCACCTGCTCGATGGCGCGGTCGAGTGATTCGCGCGTCACCCGGAGCAGCTTTTGACGCTCCGCCGAAATCTTTCCCACCGGCAACGTGAGGGCCGCATCGCCGAAGTAGCCGTCCAGCTCGACTCCGAAGTCCATGGAGAGGATGTCGCCCTCGCGCAGCTTCCGCGACGAGGAAGGAATCCCATGCACGACTTCCTGGTTGATCGAAGTGCAGACCGAACCCGGATAACCCCGGTAACCTTTGAACGCGGGGTGCGCGTGCTTTTCCACCGTGTATTCCTCGGCGAACTCGTCCAGTTCCTTCGTGGTGATTCCGGGTTTTACCATCTTTCGCATTTCTTCTAGAGCGCCCCAGACGATCAGGCCTGCCTGGTGCATCTTCTCGAGTTCCGCCGGTGATTTACAGATGACCATCTCTACTGGCCGCCGCACTCTCGACGATCTGTTCCACGCGATTGCTGACTTCTTCGATACCCGCTTCGCCATCCACGGTTACGAGCACGCCGTGCTGCCGGTAATAATCGGAAACCGGCTTGGTCTGACGGTCGTAAGCCACCAGGCGCGCTTTCACAACTTCCGGCGCGTCATCGGCGCGCTGGGTGAGCTTGCCGCCATCCCGGTCGCAAACGCCCGGAACCTTGGGAGGGCGGTCGAAAGAATTGTAAATCTCTCCCCCTACGCTGCAGGTCCACCGCCCGGACAGGCGCCGGATCAGCTTCTCCGGGTCGACCCGTATATCCACCACGATGGGCTTCCCGAATCCCAGCTTCGCCAGAATCCCATCGAGCTGCTCGGATTGCGGCAGCGTTCTGGGAAACCCGTCAAAAACAAAACCTTTCGCGGTATCCGGTTGCGCCAGCCGCTCTTCCACCATCTTCAGCACGATGGGGTCGGGAACCAGCTGGCCGCGCTCCATGATCGGCTTGGCCAAGTGACCCGTGGGAGTATCGCGGCTGACCGCGTCGCGAAACATATCTCCCGTCGAAACGTGCGGCACTCCCAGCCGCTTGGCTATAAGCTTTGCCTGGGTGCCTTTACCCGCACCCGGCGGCCCCAGCAAAATCAGCGCATGATTAAAGGGCATTCCCCCCGCCGGCCGCCGGCATCAACCGCGGCGACTTCGAACCCGGCGCCCCTTGGCCACAAACCCTTCGTAATTCCGCATCACCAGCTGGGCTTCGAGCTGCTGCACCGTATCCATGGCCACGCCTACGACGATCAGCAGCGACGTGCCCCCGAAATAGAACTGCACGCCCAGCCCGTCCAGCACGAATCTCCACATGTGCTGGTCGAACCAGTTGCCCCCGAGCCATACCGGCAGATGCTGCAGGTGAATGCCGGAAATCAGCCACTCGGGCAGAAGGCAGACGATCGCGAGATACACGCCGCCCACCAGCGTGAGGCGCGACAAGATGCGGTTGATATGCTCCGAAGTGTTTCGGCCGGGGCGAATTCCCGGAATAAAGCCGCCGTATTTCCGCATGTTGTCGGCAAGCTCGGTGGGGTTGAAAATGATCCCCACGTAAAAGAACGCAAAAAAGATGATCAGCGTCACATAGATCAGCGTATAGAGCGGCTCGCCCCAGCTGATCGACTTCGCAAAGCGGTCAAAGAACGGGCTCTTGTTCTGGAAAATCAGCGCGAGCGTCTGCGGGAATGTCAGCAAGGAGCTCGCAAAGATCGGCGGAATCACGCCGCCGGAATTCACGCGCAGCGGCAGGTAGGTCATCTGGCCGCCCATCACGCGGCGCCCCATCACGCGCTTGGCATACTGCACCGGGATGCGCCTCTGGCCGCCTTCGACGAAGACGATGAAGGCGATGACGCCCGCCATCAGGGCAATCAGGCCCAGCAGCGCGATCGGGGTGAAGGAACCCCACTGCTGTGTTTGCGCCTTGTCCCACAGATCGCCTACCGCGCGGGGCAATCCCACAACGATTCCGGAAAAGATAATCAGCGACATTCCGTTGCCGATGCCGCGGTCGCTGATCTGCTCGCCCAGCCACATGATGAACGCGGAGCCGGTGGTCAAAGTGAGCATCGTCACCAGGATGAACCGAACGCCGGGGCTGTAAACCATCGCCTGGCCCGACAGATTCTGGCGCTGCAATGTGAGCGCGATGGTGAACGACTGAAAGGCGCTCAGGATGATCGTCAGATAGCGCGTGTATTGCGTGATCTTGCGCCGGCCGAGCTCGCCTTCCTTCTGCAGCCGCTCGAGATAAGGCCATACGACCACGAGCAACTGGAGAATGATCGATGCCGTGATATACGGCATGATGCCCAAAGCAAAAATCGTCAGGCGGCGGAAGTTTCCGCCGCTGAACAGGTCGATAATCCCGAGAACCGAGCCGCGGCTCTGTTCGAAGAGCCGCTGCAGAAGGTCGGTGTTGATGCCAGGTGTCGGGATAAAGGCGCCGAGGCGGTACACCCCCAGCAGCGCCAGCGTAAACAGAACACGATTACGCAGCTCCGGCGTGCTGAAAATATTCCGAAATGCTTCGGCCAGCTTCTTCATTAGATAACTTCGACCTTGCCTCCGGCGCCGGTAATCTTCTCCTGCGCCGACTTGCTGAAGGCGTGCGCCCGCACCGTGAGCGCGACCTTCAATTCACCCGTACCCAGGACCTTTACCCCTGTGCGCGAGGCGCGCACGATGCCCAGCCCGGTCAGCGACTCCGGGGTAACCGTGTCGCCCGACGCGAAAACGTTCAGGCTCTCGACGTTGACCACGGCGAACGACTTGGGGAACGGACTCGAGAATCCGCGCTTGGGCAGGCGCCGGTGCAGCGGCATCTGGCCGCCTTCAAACCCCGGACGACGCGAATATCCGCGGCGGGATTGCTGCCCCTTGTTGCCCGCGCCGGAGGTCTTGCCCATTTTCGAGCCCATGCCGCGTCCCACGCGAACCTTGCGGTGGCGCGAGCCTCGCGGCGGCTTCAAATTCGATAGTGTCGGTTCCATTCGTCCTGTTCCTGTCAACTTCGCGCTTCTGAACTGCGTGCTAGTTCTGAATTTCGACCAAGTGATGCACTTTCGCGATCATGCCGCGGATGGCCGGCGTGTCCGGCTGTTCGATGATCTGCTGCATGCGCCGGAATCCCAGGCCGCGAATGGTCTGGCGCATGTCGCGGGGGCAGCCGATGAAGCTGCGCACCCACTTGATTTTCAAGGTTCCCGAGGTTTTCTTTGTCGTCGCCATGGATTGATTCGCGGAGGCTTAGGAAACCGCCGCTTCCTCCGCTCCGCGTCCGCGCGACTCCGCCACCTTCACCGCATCCTTTAGATGCAGCAGCGCATCGAACGTCGCTTTGATGACGTTATGGGGGTTCGAGGTGCCGAGCGACTTCGTAAGCACGTTCTGGATTCCGGCGACCTCCATCACGGCGCGCACCGGGCCGCCCGCGATTACACCGGTTCCTTCCGGCGCAGGCTTGAGCAGCACCCGCCCCGAGCCATAATATCCGACGACCTGATGGGGGATGCTGGTGCCCTTCAGGTTGAGCTTGACCATATTCTTCTTGGCCTGCTCGATAGCCTTGCGGATCGCCATGGGGACTTCGCGGGCCTTGCCCATCCCGAAGCCGGCATGGCCGCCCTGGTCGCCCACAACCACGAGCGCGGAGAAGCTGAGGTTCTTGCCGCCCTTGACGACCTTCGTAACGCGGTTGATCGATACAACCTGGTCCTTCAGGTTCGCCTGGTTGGTCTCGATTATCCGGCGAACGGACAACGTGTCTTTGAGCTCTTGTTTCGGCATAGTTGATTAGAAATTCAGGCCCGCCTCACGGGCCGCTTCGGCTACTGCCTGTACGCGGCCGTGGTACTGATAGCCGCCTCGGTCAAACACGACTTTGTCGACGCCCTTGGCCTTGGCGCGCTCCGCGACCACCTTGCCGACCACCTTGGATGCGGCGATATTACCGCCGCCCTTGATCTGCGCCTTTACTTCGGCGTCGAGAGAGCTTGCGGAAACGATGGTGCGGCCGGTCTGGTCGTCAATCACCTGGGCGCGGATGTGCTTGCTCGAACGATGCACGCAAAGCCGGGGACGCTCCGGCGTGCCGGCCAGCGTCTTGCGCATGCGCACATGAATCCGGCGCCGGTGCGCCTCGCGCGATAGTCTTCGAACTGGGGCTGCCACTGTGTTTCTCCTTTTCGGTTACGCCGAGGTCTTCGCGCCCGCTTTGCCGGCCTTCTTCTTAAGCCGCTCGCCGGTGATGCGAATACCCTTCTGTTTGTACGGGTCGGGAGGACGAAGCGCGCGAAGGTTCGCGGCCACCTGCCCTACCTGATTTTTGTTCGCGCCGGAAACCGACATGTGCGTCTGCTTTTCGACGGCGATGACGATCCCTTCCGGGATCGGAAACTCGATGGGGTGCGAATAACCCAGGGCGAGGACGACGTTCTTGCCCTTCACCTCGGCGCGATAGCCTACTCCGACGATGTCCAAGTCTTTCTTAAAGCCCTGCGTAACGCCGGTGACCGCGTTGGCCACCAGCGCGCGAGCCAGGCCATGGAGCGCGCGTTGGTTTTCGGTGGCCCGCTTGGCGGTGAGGATATTGTCCTTCTGCTCGAAGTGAATTCCGTGCGGCAGCGGCACGGTCATCTTGCCCTTGGGCCCCTGCACTTCGACGGCATCCGGCTTGATTTGCACCTTCACGCCGGATGGAACCGGGATCAGCTTGTTTCCAATTCGCGACATAGCCTGTTCAACCCTCGTTCCCTGAAACTCCTACCAAACCTCGCACAACAATTCGCCGCCCAAGCCTTCCTTGCGGGCGGATTGTCCGGTCATCACGCCGCGGGGCGTGGAGAGAATCGAAATCCCCATGCCGCCTACCACCGGGCGAATCCCGAATTTTCCGACATAGCGCCGCGAGCCGGGCCGCGACACGCGCTGCAGGTCGGTAATCACGCTGCGGCGCTCGGGGGTGTAGCGCAGGAAAACGCGCAGCGTCTTCTTGCCCTTTTCGTCGACTACCTTGTAATTCGCGAGATAGCCCTCTTCCTTGAGGATGCGCGCAATTTCCAGCTTCAGCTTGGAAGCAGGCAAATCCACGCGGGGGTGCCGGGCTTTGGCGGCGTTGCGAATGCGCGTCAACAAATCAGCAATGGGATCGGTGGTCATTCTTTCGTCCTTACCAGCTTGCCTTCACCACGCCGGGAATTTCTCCCTTGAGCGCGTGGCCGCGGAAACAAATGCGGCACATTTCAAACTTGCGCAGAAAACCGCGGGCGCGCCCGCAGATCCGGCAACGGTTGCGCTTGCGGATCTTGAACTTCGGCTTCCGCGCCAACTTCGCCATCTGACTGGTTCTGGCCAATTTCTGTTCTCCTTAAGCCCGGAAGGGCACGCCGAGCAGCTTGAGCAGCTCGCGCCCTTCTTCGTCGGTCCGGGCCGTCGTCGTAATGGTGATGTTCATGCCCTTGATCTTGTCCACCCGGGTGTAATCGATTTCCGGAAACACCAGCTGGTCGCGCAGCCCGAGGGTATAGTTGCCGCGGCCGTCGAAGGAATTCGGCGGCAGGCCCTTGAAGTCGCGCACGCGCGGAAACACGATGCTCGCGAGACGGTCGAGAAATTCATACATGCGCTCGCCGCGCAGCGTGACCATGCAGCCGATGGGCATGCCCTTGCGGATCTTGAAATTCGCGATGGACTTCTTGGCGCGGGTGATCACCGGCTTCTGCCCGGCGATCTGCCCCAGCTCCTGCGCGGCCGTGTCCAGCAGCTTCACGTTCTGGCTGGCCTCGCCCAGGCCGATGTTCACGGTCACCTTGGAAACTCGCGGCACCGCCATGGTGTTCGAGTATCCGAAGCGCTTGGTCAGCGCCGGAACGGCTTCTTTGCGGTACTTTTCCTGCAAACGGGTAATCATTCGCTTCTTACCTTGCCTCTTCTAGTGTTCAAAAGTCGTGTTGCAGCGCCGGCAGACGCGGGTCTTGGTGCCGTCCGGCAGCGTGGTGTGTCCCGCGCGGGTGTGCTTCCCGCATCCCGGGCAAACCAGCATCACGTTCGAGACGTGAATGGGGCCTTCCTTCTCAAGGATTCCGCCGCGCACGTTCTTCGACGGGTTGGCCCGCGTGTGCTTCTTGATGATGTTGGCGTGCTCGACGGTGACGCGGCGCTTCACCGGGTCAACCGTGAGGACTTTCCCGGTCTTGCCCTTCGACCGGCCGGACATCACCTT
This sequence comes from uncultured Acidobacteriota bacterium, assembly GCA_963709105.1. Taxonomy (GTDB): domain Bacteria; phylum Acidobacteriota; class Terriglobia; order Acidiferrales; family UBA7541; genus Palsa-295. The sequence continues at coordinate 62,393 of CAVPVC010000031.1, read as the reverse complement.
CACCATGTCGCCGTGGCGGATTCCCAGCGGCGCCGGAGTTTCCTGTACTCTTCTGATCGGCATCGTCGTTTACCACACTTCCGGAGCGAGCGAAATGATCTTGGTGAACTTCTTTTCGCGCAGCTCGCGGGCCACCGGCCCGAAAACGCGCGTTCCCACCGGCTCGCCCGCATCGTTGATAATTACGGCAGCATTGTCGTCAAACCGGATGTAGCTTCCGTCTTTGCGGCGCTGCTCTTTCCGCGTCCGCACGACCACCGCCTTCACCACCTTGCCCTTTTTTACCTGGCCGTCCGGCGTGGCTTCTTTTACCGCGGCGGTGATCACGTCGCCCAAACCGGCCTTCAATCCCGCATCTCCTCCCAACGGAAGGATGCAGGTGATCTGGCGGGCGCCGGAATTATCGGCTACCGTCAGCCATGTTCGCATCTGAACCATGTTCGTGCTCCCCTAAACTGCTAAGTACGGCTCAGCGCACGCGCGTCGAGCGCGTGACTACCTGCTTGAGCCGCCACCGCTTCAGTTTCGAAAGCGGCCTGGTGGCAACAATGCGCACCGTATCGCCTACGCGCGCTTCCCCTGTTTCGTCGTGCGCGTAGTATTTTTTGCCCGACCGTACCACGCGATGATAGAGCGGGTGCTGTGTGGCGCGCGTCACCTTCACAACGATGGTCTTCTGCATTTTGGCGCTGGTGACCACGCCGACCAATTCCTGCCGGGCGCCGCGCTCCTGGGCCGCCTGCTGCGGCGCCGCTGTTTCATTCGCCATTACTTTTTCCTCAGTTCGGCTTCGCGCCGCAGGGTCTTGACGCGGGCGAAGTCCTTCTTGGCTTCCCGCAGTTTTTTCAGCCCTTCGGTCTGGCCGGTGGAAAGCTGAAAACGCAGGCGGAAAATCTGCTCGCCCAGCTCGCGCTCCTGAATTTCGAGCTCGCCCGGATTCATGTTGCGGTACTTTTCGATTCTTTCCGCTTTCTCCGCCATTACAGCTCCTCCGCACGCGTGACGAACTTCGTCCGGATGGGGATCTTGCTGGCCGCGAGCTTCATGGCCTCGGTGGCCGACGCCAGATCGACGCCCGCCATCTCAAACATGATGCGGCCCGGCTTGACCGGCGCCACCCAGCGCTCCGGTGGACCTTTGCCCTTACCCATACGCGTCTCGGCCGGCTTCTTGGTGAAGGGCTTGTCCGGGAAGATCCGGATCCACAGCTTTCCGCCGCGCTTGATGAACCGGGTGATGGCCACGCGCGAGGCTTCAATCTGGCGGTCGGTAATCCAGGCCGGCTCGAGAGCCTTCAGCCCGTAATCGCCAAACGCCAGCGCGCCTCCCCGCCACGCTTTTCCGGTGCGGCGCCCGCGCTGCTGCTTGCGGTACTTTACTTTTTTCGGCATCAACATATCGACTGGCCCGTTCCCTTACGCTTCCGCGCTTGCATTTACGCCGACGCCGCGCTTGGCGCGAGCCGGGATTTTTTCGCCCTGGTAAATCCAGCACTTCACGCCGATGATTCCGTAGGTGGTGTGAGCCTCGGCCAGCCCGTAATCGATGTCCGCGCGGAGGGTCTGCAGCGGCAACCGCCCTTGCAGGTACCACTCCTTGCGGGCGATTTCCGCGCCGTTCAGACGCCCGCCCACGTGAACCTTGATGCCCTTGCAGCCAAAGCGCAGCGCCGAGTCCACCGCCTTGCGCATGGCGCGCCGGAAGGCCACGCGCTTTTCCAGCTGCAGCGCGATCGATTCCGCCACCAGTTGCGCGGCGAGTTCGGGGCGGTGCACTTCCTGAATGTCGATGTGCACTTCGCGGTTGGTGCGCTTCTGCACTTCGTTCTTTAGCTTGTCGATTTCCGAGCCCTTGCGCCCGATGATGATTCCCGGCCGCGCGGTGTAGATGCGCACCACCAGCTTGTTGGCGGCGCGCTCGATATCGATGGAATCGACGCCGGCCGATTTCAGACGCTCCTTCAGCTGCTTGCGGAGGATAACGTCTTCGTGCAGCAGGTCGGCATAGCCCTTCTTGGCGAACCAGCGCGATTTCCAGCCCTTGTTGTAGCCCAGCCGAAACCCGTACGGATGTGTTTTCTGCCCCAAACTGGCCTCCCGCTCTCCTACTTCTTCTTCTGCGATTCTTTCGCGCGCTTCTCGATGGCCTTGCGAGCCTTGCGGACCGCGCCGCGCACGCCCTTGGACGACTGTTCTTCCGCCGCAACCGCCGCCGCGCGGCTGGCGGCCGCGCGCAGGTGCTCGGATACGGCCACTTCGATGTGGCTGGTGCGCTTCTGGTAACGGAAGCCGCGGCCCATCGGCGCCGGACGCATGCGCTTCCAGCGCGGACCTTCGTTCACGCAGCAGTGCGTCACGTAGAGCGCATCCACGTCGAGCGACGCGCCGGAATCGTCCGCCTTGCGCTCCGCGTTGGCGATGGCGCTGCGCAGCGTCTTGGCCACGTCCTTGGCGATGCGCTTCTTGGTGAACTGCAGCGTCTGCAGAGCTTCTTCTGCGCGCTGGCCGCGGATCAAATCGATCACCAGCCGGGCCTTTTGCGGCGACACGCGCACAAAACGCGCGATTGCCGTGCCTTCAATCTGACCTGTCGTCTCTGTGGTTGCCGTCGCCATCGTTTATGCCTTTTCCTTCGCTGTTGCGCTATCCCTTGGGAGCTCCGGCTCCGCCGCCTGCGGGCGCCGCGCCTGCCGCGCCGGTGCCGCACCAGCCGCCCTTTCGAGCGCCGCTTTCACTGCGTGACCCTTGAAGCTTCGCGTGGGAGCAAACTCGCCGAGTTTATGCCCTACCATCTGCTCGGTGATATACACGGGGATAAACTTCCGCCCGTTGTGCACCGCGATGGTGTGGCCGATCATGTCCGGCAGAATGGTGGACCGCCGCGACCATGTCTTGACGACTTTCTTCTCGTTTCGCGAATTCATCCCTTCGACTTTCACCCGCAGGTGATCGTCGATAAAAGGGCCCTTCTTCAATGAACGCGGCATCGTTCCTCTACTCCTCTATTCCTCTACGCGGCGCAGCTTGATCCATTGCGGCCGGCGCATCTTGCGAAACCCGCGGACCGGCCCCGAAACGCGGTGCGAAAGCGGGCAGAACGGGCAAACAAACCGGGTGCCCTGCGCGTTCGGAATCTTGTCCACAATCACCGCCCAGCCGCTGCGGCAGAAACGCAGCAGCACTTGCGGCGCGGGCGCCAGCTTCGAACCAACCCGGCCCACCGGCTTCACCGGCGGCTTTCCCGCCGATTTCAACGGCCTGCGCGAAACCGCTTTGCGCGGACGAACGGTGCGGCGTGTTGCACGTCGAGACGATCGTGTAGCTGCCATCTGATCCTCGATTCCCCCGCCGCGCCGGGGTTCCTGATTTACTGCTGCTGCAAACTAAATCTCCAAACTAGGGCTTCCGCCGTTCCACAATCATCCGGTCGCTCTTGCGCTTTTTGCGCGTCTTGGCGCCCAGGGTGGGGAATCCCCACGGAGTCTGCGGGTGGTTGCCCTTCACGCGGCCTTCACCGCCGCCGTGCGGGTGATCCACCGGGTTCATCGCCACGCCGCGCACCGTTGGACGCTTTCCGTGCCAACGCGTGCGGCCCGCTTTCCCGTAGGTGACATTCTCATGGTCCACGTTACCGAGCTGCCCGATCGTGGCCATGCAATCGACGCTGAACTTCCGGGTCTCGCCCGAGGGCAGCTTGACCAGGGCGACTTCCCCTTCCTTGCTCAGCAACTGCGCCGCGCCGCCTGCCGCGCGCACCACCTGGCCGCCCTTGCCGGGAAACAGTTCCAGGTTGTGAACCATGGTGCCGGGAGGGATGTGCCGGAACTTCATCGCGTTCCCGGGAAGAATGTCCGCGCCTTCGCCGTTCTGCACCGTCATGCCGACTTCGAGGCCCACCGGCTGCAGGATGTAGCGCTTCTCGCCGTCCGCATAGTGCAGCAGCGCGATGCGCGACGAGCGGTTCGGGTCGTATTCGATCGAGGCGACCTTGGCCGGGATACCCGTCTTGTCCCGACGGAAATCGATCGACCGGTAGCGCTTGGCGTGGCCGCCGCCGCGATGCCACGACGTGACTTCGCCGTGGGAATTGCGGCCGCCGGTGCGCTTCTTCGATTCCGTCAGGGACTTTTCCGGCGACTGCTTGGTGATCTCGCTCTTATCGAGCATGGTCAGGAAGCGCCGCGCCGGTGTGTAGGGTCTAAATGTTTTTAATGGCATTTCTTTGCCTCGAGCCTTCCAAAGAACGGGTCCGCCTTCCGAAACCGTCCCGGTACCAGATTGCGCTACAGATTCTCCGCGTACTCGATCATCTTCTCGCCGGGCGCCAGCTTCACGTAGGCCTTCTTCCAATCGCTGCGGAAACCTTCGGCGCGCCCGCGGCGGCGAAACTTGCCGTGGTAAATCGCGGTGCGCACGCGGTCGACCTTGACCTTGAAAATCCGCTGCACCGCTTCTTTTACTTCCGTCTTGGTGGCGTCGGCCGCGACTTCAAAAACGACGGTGTGCTGCGTTTCCTTCACGCCCAGGCCCTTTTCGGTGATGATCGGCCGCCGGATTATTTCGTAAAGCCTCGTCGCCATAACCTATTCCTTTTTCGCCTTGGGCTTGGCCTTCGGCTTTTCTTTGGCTTCCGCTTTGGCCGGAGCCGCCTTCTTAGCGGCCTTAGGCGCGGCCTGCGGCTTGGCCTTCACGGGCACCGCTTTTTCCTTGGCAGGCTCGCTCGCTTCAGGCTTCACGCGCGGAGCCGGCTCAATCTGAATCGGGGCTTCGGACTCGCTCTTTACCGCGGAAAGCGCGCGGCTCAGCCGCACGGCCGCTTCGCGGGAAAGCATCAGGCGGTCGTGCCGCAGCAAGTCGTACGGTTCAAGATGCGTCGAAGCCACCAGGGTGACGCCTTCCAGATTCCGGCTGGCCCGCTCGAGGTTCACGTCAGACGTGTTCGAGACGAGCAGAATCGTCTTGGTGCCATCGAGCTTGTCGAGCGACTGGCGAAAGGCCTTGGTCTTGTGCGATCTCCAGAGCCCAGCCGTCGACAACCGTCAACTTCTGCTGCGCGACTTTAGCCGACAGCGCCGAACGCAGCGCACCCAGCACCATCTTCTTCGGGAGCGCATATTCGTAGCTGCGCGGCACCGGACCGTGCACCGTGCCGCCATGGCGCCACAACGGCGACCGGATCGATCCGACGCGCGCGCGGCCGGTTCCCTTCTGCTTCCAGAGCTTCTTGCCGGAACCGCTGACTTCGCTCTTGTCTTTCGTCTTGTGCGTGCCGGCGCGCTCGCCCGCGAGGTAGTGCCGAACCGCTTCGTGCAGCAGGTGCTCGTTCACCTTCGCGCCAAACACATCGTCGGCCAAATCCACCTGACCGACTGTCTTGCCATCCAGGTTTTTCACGTCCACAACTGGCATCGTCGTCTCTCGCCGTTTCCTAAGCTACTTCTTGGCCTTGCGAATAAAGATATAGCTGCCCGCCGGACCCGCCACCGATCCGCGCACCAGCAGCAGATTCTCGTCGGTGTCAACCTTCACCACGCGGAGGTTCTTCGTGGTCTTGCGTTCGTTGCCCATATGACCGGGAAAGTGCTGGCCCTTCCACACGCGCGACGGAAAAGAACTGGCGCCGATTCCGCCGGGGGCGCGGTGGTGCATCGAGCCGTGCGACGCGTCGCCGCCGCGATAGTGCCAGCGCTTCACGCCGCCCTGAAATCCCTTGCCCTTGCTTACGCCGGTGACGTCCACGAGTTCGCCGACCTGGAAACCATCCACCAGCACGCGGTCGCCGGCCTTGGTTTCATCTTTGGAGTCGTTGGTGCGCACTTCGCCGACGTAGCGCATCGGCGCGACGTTGGCCTTCTTGAAATGGCCGGTCAGCGCCTTGGTTACGCGCTGGGGCTTGATGAATTCCACCAGGCCGAGCTGAACGGCGTCGTAGCCGTCTTTGTCCTTCGTGCGGCGCTGCACCACCACGCACGGACCGGCCTGCAACACCGTGCACGGAACGGCCGTGCCGTCTTCGGCGAAGACCTGCGTCATTCCCAGCTTGATTCCGAGTATTCCGTTGACCGCCATCTCTCGCTCTTTCCTTCGTACTTACTGTTTCCAGCGAATTCCAACGTCCTGGCCGCGCTACTTAGACCGGCGTTACTTGGCCGCGTGTTCCCGCCCGAAAGCCTTGATCTCGACATCGACGCCCGGCGGCAGATCGAGCTTCATGAGCGCGTCGACCGTGTCCGGCGTGGGCTCGAGAATATCGATGAGCCTCTTGTGCGTGCGCATCTCGAACTGTTCGCGCGATTTCTTGTCCACGTGCGGCGAGCGCAACACCGTCCAGCGGTTGATGACCGTGGGCAGAGGAATCGGTCCCGCCACGTCCGCTCCGGTGCGCTTGGCCGTGTCGACAATTTCCCGCGTCGACTGATCGAGAATGCGGTGATCGTACGCCTTCAAACGAATGCGAATTTTTTCCCCGTTAGCCATGTTTACTCGACGATCTCCGCGACGGCTCCGGCGCCCACGGTGTGGCCGCCTTCGCGAATCGCAAACCGCAAGCCCTTCTCGAGCGCCACCGGCGTGATCAGCGTGATCTCCGCCGACACGTTGTCTCCCGGCATCACCATTTCCACGCCCGCCGGCAGCTTCACGTCTCCGGTCACGTCCGTCGTCCGGAAGTAGAATTGCGGCCGGTAGCCCGTGAAGAACGGCGTGTGCCGCCCGCCTTCTTCCTTGGTCAACACGTACGCTTCGGCCTTGAACTTCGTGTGCGGCATGATCGACCCGGGCTTCGACAGCACCTGCCCGCGCTCCACTTCGTCCTTTTCCGTGCCGCGCAGCAGCAGCCCGACGTTGTCTCCCGCCATGCCCTCATCGAGCAGCTTGCGGAACATTTCCACGCCGGTCACCGTTTTCTTCATCGTCGGACGGAAGCCTACGATCTCGACTTCCTCGCCCACCTTCACCTTGCCGCGTTCGATTCGGCCCGTCACCACCGTGCCGCGGCCCGAGATCGAGAAAATATCTTCGATGGGCATCGCGAACGGCTTGTCCACGTCGCGCGGCGGCAGCGGGATGTGCTTGTCGACCGCGTCCATCAGATCCAGCACCGACTTCTCCCACTTCTCGTCGCCCTCGAGCGCCTTGAGCGCCGATCCGCGAACCACCGGAATCGTGTCGCCCGGGAACTGGTAGGTCTTGAGCAGCTCGCGCACTTCCAGTTCGACGAGCTCGAGCAGTTCGGGGTCGTCCACCATGTCGCACTTATTGAGAAACACCACAATCGCCGGCACGCCGACCTGCCGCGCCAGCAGAATGTGCTCCCGCGTCTGCGGCATCGGACCGTCGGTCGCCGCGACCACCAAGATCGCGCCGTCCATCTGCGCCGCGCCGGTGATCATGTTCTTCACGTAGTCGGCGTGGCCCGGGCAGTCGATGTGCGCGTAGTGCCGGTTGGCCGTCTCGTATTCGACGTGCGAAACCGCAATCGTGATTCCGCGCTCGCGTTCTTCCGGCGCGTTGTCGATCGAATCGAACGCCCGGAACGATACCTTCGGGTTATGCTTCGACAAAACCTTCGTGATCGCCGCCGTCAACGTCGTCTTGCCGTGGTCGATGTGCCCAATCGTCCCCACGTTCAAGTGCGGCTTAACTCGCTCGAATTTCTCCTTCGCCATATATGTCCGCTCCGTTCTCTATCTAAGCTTCTTATTCAATAAATTCCGGCCCGCTACCTCTTTGCTTTTGCGCCGGTCTTGCCGCTAATGATTTCTTCCGCGATATTGGTGGGCGCCTGCTGGTAGTGCGCGAAGTGCATGGTAAAACTGCCGCGCCCCTGGGTCTTGCTGCGAATGTCGGTGGCATAACCGAACATTTCCGACAAAGGGACGAGGACGTTAATGATCTCGGTGCCGCCGCGCGACTCGCGCCCCTGCATCTGGCCGCGCCGCGAGTTCAGGTCCGCAATCACGGGGCCCATGTAATCCTCGGGAACCACTACTTCCACCTTCATGATCGGTTCGAGAAGCTTCGGGCTGGCTTTGCGGCAGGCTTCCTTGAAGGCAATCGAGCCGGCAATTTTGAAGGCCATTTCGGAGCTGTCTACTTCGTGATAGCTGCCGTCGATGACCGTAACCGCGAGATCCACCATGACGTAGCCCGCGAGCACACCCGTTTCCATCGCTTCTTTTACGCCGTTTTCAATGGGAGCAATGTACTCTCTCGGGATAGCGCCGCCAAAAACCTTGTCGATGAACAGGAGGCGGTGGTCCTTGTCATAGCGCCACTTGCCGCCCTTGCCCGCCACTTTCTGCGCGACCTCATCCAACTCGTCGACCGACATTTCATGCATGTCCCCCGCGCCCGAGTTGGGCAGCGGCTGCACGGTGAGCTTCACATGGCCGTACTGACCGCGGCCGCCGGTCTGCTTGATATAGCGTTCTTCGCCTTCGGCAAGCTTTAAAATCGTTTCGCGATAGGCCACCTGCGGGCGGCCGACATTGGCCTGCACGCTAAACTCGCGCATCATGCGGTCCACAATGATTTCCAGGTGCAGCTCGCCCATTCCGGAAATCAGTGTCTGGCCCGTCTCGACGTCGGTGTGCACGCGGAACGTAGGATCTTCCTGAGCCAGCTTGGCAAGCGCGGTGCCCATTTTTTCCTGGTCCGCCTTGGTCTTCGGCTCGATCGCCACCGAAATCACCGGTGCCGGAAAATCGATCGCCTCGAGCACGATGGGCTTTTCTTCGTCCGACAGCGTGTCGCCAGTGGTGACATTCTTCAAGCCCACGCACGCGGCAATGTCGCCCGCTTCCACGGAGTCGATTTCTTCCCGCTTATTGGCGTGCATCCGCAGCAAGCGGCCGATGCGCTCACGGGTTTTCTTGGTCGAGTTATACACGTTCTGCCCAGCCTTCAGCAGGCCGGAATACACGCGAATGTAGGTTACATGGCCGACGTAGGGGTCGGTCATAATCTTGAAGGCAAGGGCCGCAAAGGGCTGGTCGTCCGCCGAACGCCGCAACTCCGGCTCTTCGGTATCCGGATCCATGCCTTCGATCGGAGGGATATCGAGCGGCGAGGGCAGATAATCGACCACGGCGTCGAGCAGCGGCTGAACGCCCTTGTTTTTAAAGGCCGAGCCGGCCACGACCGGCACGAGCTTCAAAGCAATCGTCGACCGGCGCAGAGACGCCCGCAACTCCGCAGGCTCGAGTTTGTGCTGGTCCAGATATTTGGTGAGGATGGCGTCGTCGTGCTCGGCGATGTATTCGACGACCTTATCGCGATGCTCTTTGTAGAAATCCGCGGTGAGCGCGGAGGCCTTCACGGCGGTCTCCAGCTCCGGATGCGTCTTCAGGTATTCGGCGTCCCACAACTTTTCCAGCGGCAGCGTCTCGTATTCCGCGCCCAGCGTTTCGCTCTTCCAGATGATGGCGCGCTCTTCGATGAAGTCGATCACGCCGATAAAATTATCTTCGCGCCCGATCGGATACTGGATGGGCACGGGATGCCCGGAAAGCCGCTGGCGCATGGTCTTGACCGAATGGTCGAAATCGGCGCCGATGCGGTCCATCTTGTTGATGAAGGCGATGCGCGGGACGCGGTATTTGTCCGCCTGGCGCCACACCGTTTCGGTCTGCGGCTGCACGCCGGCGACGGCATCGAACACGGCGACAGCGCCATCGAGCACGCGCAGAGAACGCTCGACTTCCACCGTGAAATCGACGTGGCCGGGAGTATCAATAATATTGATGCGGTGCTTGGTGCCGAAGCGGTTCCAGGAGGCGGTGGTGGCGGCGGAGGTGATGGTGATTCCGCGCTCGCGCTCCTGCTCCATCCAGTCCATGGTGGCGGTGCCTTCGTGCACTTCGCCGATCTTGTAAGTCACACCCGTATAGAAAAGGATGCGCTCGGTGCAGGTGGTCTTACCCGCATCGATGTGCGCCATGATCCCGATGTTGCGGATATGCTCGAGTTGGACTTGGCGTGCCATTTGAAATATTTGTCCGGGCTACCAGCGATAGTGCGCGAAAGCCTTGTTGGCCTCCGCCATGCGGTGCACGTCTTCCCTCTTCTTGACTGCCCCTCCGCGGCCATTCGCCGCGTCCATAATCTCTTCGGCCAGCTTGTCCGTCATCGACTTGCCCGACCGCGTCCGGGCGTTCAGCACCAGCCAATGAATCGCGAGCGATTGACGGCGGTAGGGATTTACTTCGACCGGTACCTGATAGTTCGCGCCACCGACGCGCCGCGTCTTCACTTCCAGTATGGGCTTGCAGTTGTCGACGGCTTTCTTGAACAGCTTGAACGCATCGTCGTTGGTCTTGGCCGCGACGTGGTCCATCGCTTTATAGAAAATCACCTGGGCGGTCGAGCGCTTGCCGTCATACATCATGCTCGAAATGAACTTTTGCACCAGGTCGCTGTTATAGACCGGATCGCCCGCAATCTTTCTCCGAAGAACCCAACCTTTACGAGGCATCTGTCAGATCTCCTACTTCTGTGCGGCTTTGGGCCGCTTGGCGCCGTATTTCGAGCGCCCCTGCTTGCGATTTTCAACGCCCGCGGCGTCCAGCGTTCCGCGGATCACGTGGTAGCGAACTCCCGGGAGGTCCTTCACGCGGCCGCCGCGCACGAGCACGATCGAGTGCTCCTGCAGATTGTGCCCGATTCCGGGAATGTAGGTGGTGACTTCCGCGCTGTTGGTCAGCCGGGCGCGCGCTACTTTTCGCAGCGCGGAGTTCGGCTTTTTCGGCGTCTGGGTGTACACGCGCACGCACACGCCGCGCTTTTCAGGACACCCTTCGAGCGCCGGCGATTTTGTCTTGACCCGGATTTTTTCCCGGCCGTTCCGCACCAGTTGTGAAAACGTCGGCACGCCTTCCCCCTTGCCTCTCAAAACCCTGCATCACCAGTTTGTGTACGCGTGGAGATTCGACCCGCGCAGTACTCTGCGGGTGCATGAACAGAAAGGCCGCCAAACCTTGAGGAACTACAAGGTGCTCCGTGCGGACGCTTCACCCCGAGGAGTGAACTGCATCTGCTCAAATACGGAGGAGGCATTCACGGCTTTGCGGGGCTGGCGCCCCATTTCGGCCGCTCTTTCAGATCCCGTTCCGTTCCACGTTGTTCCGGGACCGAAAGACTTCCCTTCACCACACCAGGCCCGAAGGCCTTTAGACAACCGCGCAAGTATAGGAAAAACAACAACTCATGTCAACTCGATTCCTCTGTGGAAATCGAGGAGGCTATTTTGCGCGGGGTGTCGCACTCGCTAACCGCCGGATTCGGGCTTCAGACGAGTGCCTTCGTTTAGACGAAAGCCGGCACAGAAAGAAAGGCTGAGTACCGTCCAGAGGACGCAGGCGGTTACACGTGTAGTTGTACTGTAATCGTCCCGCAAGTATCTTCCTGTTATGGTTTTACCGGTGGCGCTGGGTGCTACTCCCTCTACCGCGAACAATCCCCGCTTACCGGTTGGGTCGCTTGCAACTAGCTGCGCCATGATTGTTGATTGCTAACTATCATCGCCGCCGATTCTTTACGGCCGCCTAAATTCAGGCCTAGACTGAGGTCGCCTTTTCAACAGGGAGCATCCGTGAATTTCTTCTGGATACCGCGTCTGTGCATCCTGACGCTGCTGGTTCTGCCGTCGGCAGCTGCGCAGCAGGTGGCTGAAACCCAGCCCCAGACTGCGGAAACCCTGCGATCCGGGGCGGTAGTCACCGGGAAGTATTCCACCGAGCCATACGTAATCGAAAAGTATACGACGGCCTTGCGCTTCGAAAACGACGGAACCTCCGAGCGCACTATCACTGCGCGCATCCGGATTCAGAACGACGCGGCGGCCAAGCAATTCAGCGAGCTTTCGTTCGCTTTTGACGCGAACGCGGAAGAATTGAAGGTCGCGTTCGCGCGCGTCCGCAAATCGGACGGGTCGGTAGTCGATGTGGACCCGCATTCGATCACCGAAGAGATGTCGCCCGCGGTCCGCGATGCACCCGCTTTTGCCAATGCGAAAGAGAAGCACGTCACCCTGCCGATGTTGCAGGCCGGCGACACGCTCGAATACGAAACCGCTACTCGCGTGACACATCCTGCCGCGCCCGGCCAATTCTGGACGCAGCACGCTTTTTTCAAAGATGCAATCGCCATCGATGAACGCCTTGAGATCAGTCTGCCACGAGGCCGCAGCGTGACGGTCCACTCGCCGGGATTCCTCTACGCCACCGACGAGACGACCGACAAGACACACACAATCTATCGCTGGAAGCATGTGAATACAGCGATCCCGCCGGAAAGCGGCGAGGGCGCATCGCCGTCTCCAGCGAGAAAAATCCCACAACCCGACATCCAACTCACTAGCTTCGCGAACTGGAGCGAAGTTTCTCGCTGGTACGCCACACTCGCGCGCAACTCCACCGACACGACGCCCGAACTCCGCGCGAAGGCCGCAGAGTTGATCGAGGGACATTCGACCGGACTCGAAAAGGCTCAGGCGATTTATGAGTATGTTGCGAGAAACATTCGTTACATCGACGTGCCGCTTGGATCGGTCGGGTTTGCGCCACACACTCCGTCCGAAGTTTTCAAGAATCAATATGGCGATGCACAAGATAAGAACGCCTTGCTCGCGGCCATGCTCCAGGCAGCCGGGATTCACGCAAACGCGGCGCTGATCCCGCAATCGCAAAAGCTCGACATTTCAGCGCCATCTCCCTCACAACTGGATCACGTGATTACAGCTGCTGCGTTGGGCGGGGGAACCGTCTGGATGGACTCGACGCCGGAAGTGGCGCCGTTTCGCTTTTTGCCTCCTTCGCTGCGCCACAAGCCGGCGTTGCTTGTCTCGGCAGACGGAGCCGGGAAAATTGTCGAGACTCCCGCAGACCCGCCGTTTCCGTCCACGCAGCAAGTGGACGTGGAGAGCCACGTGAGCGATCTCGGCAAGCTAACGGCGCACGTCCACTATCGAATGCGCGGCGACAACGAATTCGTCCTGCGGCTGGCCTTCCGCCGGACGCCACCGGCGCAATGGAAGGACCTCGGTCAAACGCTTCTGACCCTCGATGGCCTGCATGGCGAGGTCACGCTGGCAAAATCAAGCGACCCTCTCGATACGCGAGGGCCCTTCGAGGTGGATCTCGAATATGCGCAATCCAATTTCCTGGATTGGGCGAGCAGCCGGTCGAGGGTGGGGCTGCCCCTGCTTTCGATCGGGATGCCCGATGCGCCCAGGAACGCCGCTCTCCCGATCGCGCTGGGAAGCCCGCTCCGCGTGGTTACCCACCTCTCGTTGTCTTTCCCGTTGGGATATGCCGTGTCCGCTCCGGTGGGGATTGCCATCACGCGCGATTACGCCGCGTTCCAATCGAGCTATCGATGGAAAGACAGCACCCTGACCGCCGACCGTTCGCTGGATTTCAAAATGCGCGAACTTCCTGCGTCGGGACGAGGCGATTACCTGGCTTTCACGCACGGTGTGGAGGCCGATCAAACGCAGCCTTTGATTGTGGAGAACGATTTCCCAAGTCCGCGGGCTGTTCCCCCCGAAGCTGGCGCAAATGACCTCTTCGAGGCCGGGAGCGCCGCGCTGACCGCGGGCAACGCGCCATCCGCGATCCCTCTGTTCGAGCGCGCGGTGGCATTGGATCCCCCGCACCCAGAGGCGTGGAACAATCTCGGCCTCGCGCATTTGCGCGCAGCGCATTTCGCTGAGGCCGTGGCCGCTTTCGAAAAGCAACTGCAGATAAATCCCGCCGACGCGCACGCTCATAACTACCTGGGACTGGCCTTCGAGCAGCAGCAGAAATACGACGAAGCCGCGGAAGCCTTCCGCAGGCAAATGGAGATCGATCCGCTCGATCCCATCGCCCATAGCGCGCTGGGCACAATCCTTCTGGCCCAGCACCGCTATTCCGAAGCGGCTCCCGAGCTCGACAAAGCGACGGTGTTGACGCCGGACAAAGCGGAACTCCAGATCGGCCTCGGAGAGGCATACATCAACCTTGGCCAGAACGACAAAGCAGCCGAGGCCTTCGACCGGGCCGTGGCCATTTCGCCTACCCCGCCCATCTGGAACAACGCCGCCTTCCACCTGGCGGACCACAAAGTGAATCTCGCCACGGCGCAGAAATACGCCGAATCGGCGCTATCGGCCGCAGCCGCCGATCTCTCCAAAGTCGATTTGCAGCACATGACCGCCGCGCAGATTCGAGAGTTCGTGAGCATCGGAAACTACTGGGACACGCTGGGCTGGATTTATTTTCAGAAGGGCGATCTCGACGCGGCAGACCGCTACATCCGCGCTGCCTGGCTCCTCGAACAGCATGGCGAGATCGCCGATCACCTCGCGCAGATTTACGAAAAGCGCGGGAATAAAGAGGAAGCCATCCGTGCCTGCGCGATCGGACTCGCCGCCGCTCACCCAAGCCCCGACACACGCGCGCGCCTCACGCTTCTTCTCGGTGGGAACTCCCAAATCGACGATCTTGTCACCCAGGCCAAGCCAAAACTCACCAGACTCCGCACTCTACCCGGCCGGAAAGCTTCTGAATGAAAACGCGCAGGCGGACTTCGCCGTGCTTCTTTCCCCGGCAAGGACGGCCCCGCATACTCCCCAGGTGGAATCGGTGCGGTTCCTGGGAGGAAGCGAAAAGTTGCGCGCCGCTGGGGAACACCTGCGGGCGCTGAATTACGGTCCGATTTTCCCGGACGCTTCGTCGATAAAATTGGTGCGCCGCGGCACTCTTTCCTGTTCCGCCGCAACGGGTGAGTGCAGCTTCATCCTGCTTACTCCAGACGAAATGGCCTCCGGCAATTGAATTGACGCTCTTCTCTCGCGGCAGCATAGCCATCAGGGGAGCTCGTCAAATCGCTTCAGGCACACTTGTGATCCAGCCAGGAAACTGCCGGCACTTGCACGGGTGACTGGGGCTTACTTCAATTCGAGGAGTTCTTTTTCCTTCAGTGCGGAGAGATCTTCGATCTTTTTCGTTTCCGAATGGGTGAGCTTCTCGAGTTCGTCGAGCGAGCGCTTCTTATCGTCTTCGCTGATTTTTTTCTCTTTCTCGAGTTTCTCGACAGCCTCTTTCACATCGCGGCGGATATTCCGCACGGCCGTGCGGTGATTCTCAAGAACCTTGTGAATATGCTTCACCATGTCCTTGCGCCGGTCTTCGGTGAGCGTGGGGATCGGCACGCGCACCACCTTGCCGTCGTTGGTGGGATTCAGACCGAGGTCGGAGGTGCGAATGGCCTTGTCGATCAGGGGCACGGCGCCGGGATCCCACGGCGAAACCACGATGGTCGAGGGATCGGGAACATTCAGCGTCCCCAGCTGGTTGATGGGCATGGGCGTTCCGTGATAGTCCACGCGAATGTGATCGAGCACGGCGACATTGGCGCGCCCGGTGCGGACTCCGGAAAGTTCCTTGCGAAAGTCCTCGACGGCTTTCTCCATCCGGATCTTTGCCTGCGCCAGAGCATCCTTGCTGGTGGCAACTGTGCTCATCGAAATGTAGCCTCCGCTTGGGGCGTCACGCCGCGGTCACCGTGGAGCCGACTCGATCGCCCAGCACGACGCGCTTCAGATTTCCCTGCACGCCCATATCGAAGACGACGATGGGCATCTTGTTGTCCATGCAAAGAGAGATGGCCGTGGAATCCATCACCGACAAGCCCTTCTGCAGGACGTCCAGATAGGTGATCTGCTCGAATTTCTTGGCGCTGGCCACCTTTTCCGGGTCAGCGTCGTAGATGCCATCCACGCGAGTGGCTTTCAGAATCACGTCGGCCTTGATCTCCATGGCACGAAGCGCGGCCGCCGTATCGGTAGAAAAATAGGGGTTGCCGGTGCCCGCCGCGAAGATGACCACGCGCCCTTTTTCCAGGTGACGGGTGGCGCGCCGACGAATGAAAGGCTCGGCAACCTGGTGCATCTCGATGGCGCTCAGGAGACGCGTGGTGCAGCCCGCCTTTTCAAGCGCGTCCTGCAGCGCGAGCCCGTTGATCACCGTCGCGAGCATGCCCATGTAGTCGCCGGTGGCGCGATCGATGGAAAGCTCTCTTTGCCGGGTCCCGCGAAAAATGTTGCCGCCGCCCACCATCAGGGCAATCTGCACGCCGAGGTCCTGTACGCCCTTCACCTCGTGCGCGATGCCCTGAATCGTGCTGGCGTGGATGCCAAAAGCGTCCGGTCCCGAAAGCGATTCGCCGGAAAGCTTTACCACGATTCGCCGGTATACAGGCCCGGATCGCTTCGCGGCGCTGCGCTTGGCATTCCCGCGCTTCAACGTTGCGGCTGATGTCATTGGAGGTGTATTCGAATCCTGTCCGCGGAGATTCTAATGCTGTTCGCGAAATTATACAGCGGGTACTTCCTGAATGCGCCAGACGATGCCGAACGGCGCCGGGCATTACGCCCAGCGGATTTTCGCACAAGATCAGAAGGGGTGCCAGCCAAGAAAAAACCGCGGCTACTGATTCGAGGTTTCCGTACCCTCGGAAGCCGCGGCTCCGCCATCCATCTCCCCGACCTTGAACCGCGCAAAACGCCGGATGGCGATGTTTTCACCCAGCTTGGCGATGGCCTGGTCGACAAGCTCCTTCACCGTGGTGCCTTCATCCTTGATGAAGTGCTGTTCGTAGAGGCAGTTTTCTTCGTAGAATTTTTCCATCTTGCCGTTGACGATCTTCTCGATCACGGCGTCGGGCTTGCCGGTGGCTTTGGCCTGCGCGCGATAGATGTCGCGTTCGCGGTCGAGGGTTTCCTGGGTCACTTCCTCGCGGCGAAGGAATCGCGGGTCGAGCGCGGCGATGTGCATCGAAACGTCGTGGCAGAGCCGCTGAAAATCCTCGGTCCGAGCCACGAAATCGCTCTCGCAGTTGATTTCGGCCAGCACTCCGATCTTGCCGCCCGCGTGGATGTAGCACCCCACGAGGCCTTCGGAGGTGGCCCGCTGCGCCTTCTTCTGCGCGGCCGCCTGCCCCTTCTTGCGCAGGATGTTGATGGCCTGCTCGACGTCGCCATTGGCTTCGATAAGCGCATCCCTGCACGCCGCAAAGCCCGCGCCCGTTCGTTCTCGCAGTGCTTTTACAAGATGGGCCGGTACGTTTCCCTTTCCCGGTCCTGTGGGTTCTGTAGCCATGAGTTCGCTCAATTCCTTTTCGATGAATTCGGGCCTGACTTCGCCAGGCGGATGCGTAGAACCCGTGCGACAGTTCGGCGGAAAACCGTTCGAGGCGTCTTACGCTTTGGAACTTGTTGTTTGCGGACTTTCCTCGCTCTCAGTCGCAACGGGCACTTCTTCGGGAAGAACCGCGCCTTCGCCCTCGACGAAGTCGCCTTCCTGCTTCTCGTAGACTTCGTAGGCGCTGGTATCGACGTAATCGACGCTCTCTTCGCCGCCCGCCTCGCCGACTTTCTGATCGGCAATCTGCGCCTGCTCGAACGACTGCCGGCCCACGATCACCGCATCGGAAATCTTCGAGGTGAACAAGCGGATGGCCCGCAGTGCATCGTCGTTGCCGGGAATGACCCAGTCGACCAGGTTGGGATCGCAATTCGTGTCGACGATGGCGACCACCGGAATTCCCATGCGCCGCGCTTCGCGGACGGCAATCACTTCGGAATTCGGGTCGATCACGAACATCACGTCCGGAGGAGTGGACATGTTCTCGACGCCGGCAAAATTCTGCTGGAGGTGCTTCAATTCGCGCTCGAGCCGCGCGCCTTCCTTCTTCGAAAACTGCGCCATGCGGCCGTCTTCCACCATGGCCTTCAGCAACTTCAGCCGCTTGATCGATTTCTGGAGAGTGACCCAGTTGGTGAGCGTGCCGCCAAGCCAGCGGTGGTTCACATAGAACATTCCGCAGCGCTGGGCCTCTTCGGTGATGGCCTCCTGCGCCTGGCGCTTGGTGCCCAGGAACAGAACGACCTTGCCTTGCGCGGCCTGTTCGGACACGTAGCGCGCCGCATCGCGGAACATCTTCAGTGTCTTTTGCAGGTCGATGATGTGAATGCCATTGCGCTCGCCGAAAATATATTCCTTCATTTTCGGATTCCAGCGCCGTGTCTGGTGGCCGAAGTGAACGCCGGCCTCCAGTAGTTCCTTCATTGTAATTTCGACTCCCAATGTGTCTCCTCTCTTTGAAAGGGGCGCTTCGATCGCCTTGCGGCGACAGCGTCCTTTTTTGCCGGCCTCTTGCCGGCCGTGATTTATCCCCGGCGAACCGGGGTCTTGCACCTCAAAAGAACCGATTACCGCTTGCTGAACTGGAAGCGACGACGAGCGCCCTTCTGCCCGTACTTCTTCCGTTCCTTCATGCGCGAGTCGCGCGTGAGGAAACCGTTCTTTCGCAACCCGGGACGCAGATCCGGATTCAGGCGGGACAGCGCGCGAGAAAGCCCCATGCGCACCGCTCCGGCCTGTCCACCGACCCCGCCGCCCTTCACCTGGGCGCGCACTTCCACCTGGTCGTGCATCTGGGTGAACTTCAGCGGCTCGATGGCCGATGTGTGCCACGCCACATTGCGAAAATAATCGTCAACCGGCCGGCCATTGACGGTGAATCCCGCCGGCCCCGGCTTGATGTAAACGCGCGCCACCGATTCCCGGCGGCGGCCCGTGCCGTAGAACTGCTTCACGACGCCCGGTGCATTTGTAGATGAACTCAACTTTCCTCCTGCTTCCGTCGATTCTTAAGATCCCGAATCCTGGGAATTCTTTCCCCGCATGGCGGACTTCTCCGCCAGAAAAAACCGTCTTCTCAACGTAAACGCTCCACGCGTTTACAGTGCGAGGGGCTGGGGGTTCTGTCCGGCGTGGCGGGCAAGCGCTTCACTTCCGGCATAGACACGCAGCTTCTTTGCGCGACGCGCCCGGAGCTTGTTCTTCGGCAGCATCCCCAGCACGGCTTCGCGCACAACTTCTTCCGGCCGCTTTTGCAGCAGCGCCCGAATCGGAACTTCCTTCAACCCACCCGGCCACCCGCTATGGTGGCGGTAGATCTTCTGGTCGATCTTGTTTCCCGTCAGCCGGATGGTCTCGGCGTTAATCACGATCACGTGATCGCCGCAATCGAGCGACGGCGTATAGCTGGGCTTGTCCTTGCCGATCAAAAGACGGGCGACACGCGTCGCCAACCGCCCCAGTACCTGCCCCTTCGCGTCCACCACGAACCAGTTCTTACCTACGGTCAGCGCTTCAGCTTCCCGGCCCTTTGGAACATACGTCCGCATCTGTGCAGTCACACCTTTCAGTCTAGAGACAAACGCCAAGTCTATTCTACAGCCAATCCCCTGTCAACGAATCATCGCAGCGCAAATTTATAGAAGGAGGGGTCAACGGGGAGCTGCCGGGCAGTTCTCCAGCGAAGCCGTGGCGGGCCCCCTACGAGCGACCCGCTCACGCAGAGAATCCGTGGGTTAGGATACTGTGGTGGACGCGGGCGCGGTGGTGCGAGCAGCGGACTTCGCGTACGACGACGAAGACTTGTCGTGGCTGTCGCTCGCATCGCCGGACTTATCGATCTCGATCGAGCCCTTGAAGTAAGCGCCGTCCTCGATCATGATCCGGGCGGTCGTCAAATCTCCCACCACCGACCCGTCCTTCTTGATCTCGATACGGTCGCGCGCGCGCAGGTTTCCCTTCACGTTGCCGTAAACCACCACCTCGCGGGCGATGATGTCGGCGGTGACCTTCGCGCTGGCTCCCACTGTGAGCTTGCGATCTTCCAGCTGGACCAGCCCCTCGACGCTGCCGTCGATGTGCAGATCTTCGTTACCGGTAATTTCGCCCTTGACGTGCAGGCTTCCGCCCAACCGCGCGGTACCGCCGCTCGTCGTCGAGGGATACGTCGAATCCAAAGGTGCCATTGTCTTAGCCTCCCCAGAAAATGATGGTGCACTTGCGATTGGTGGTGCCGTCGTGCCAGGCTGTTGCGGAAGCGGTTGCCTGGCGGGAGATTCGTTCTTCTTATCTCCTCCCCACATTTACCCTCCTTGGGACCTAAAAGCCATCGAAACAGACAAAAGAATATGGACCGGGGCTATCAATCTAGCCCGCTGCCCTTCCGCTGCCAAACTCAAAATGGTACAGCTGTGTCCCGATAGGCAACGCTGGTCTCTCAGGACTTGGGCCTTACTCCGGCTGGGGGTTGAAGGCTAGCACAGTGCGAAAGCGGCCCGCAACCACAGAACATGAGTGCCTTTTTCGACTTCGGCAGAGCCGGCTGGCTCGCCATCCGGTCTATGAGCGACTAGACTGGCTTTGCGTGGCGGATCGGGGAGAATTTCCCTTTTCGCCGATTGCTTCCTTCTCTTTGCAAGGCGGCCGGGCTTTCGATGGATATTCTCAAGACGCTTTTCGAGCAACATTTCCGCGCCCCCGTCAGGAGAGTGCAGGCTCTGCAGGGCCAACTGGGCGGGTCGGGACGCCAGCTCATCCGGCTGGCCAGCGGAGAAATCAGCGCGATCGGCGTTCTGTATGGCGTGCGCGAGGAAAATGCCGCTTTCCTTGAATTTTCGAGGCATTTTCGAAAGCACGGCCTGCCGGTGCCGGAAATCTATGCCGAGGATCTGAGCCAAGGGGCTTATCTTGAGGAAGATCTGGGCGATACGACCCTTTTCGAATTTCTCTCGAATAACCGTTCCACGGGCACGATCGGGCCTCAGGTGATCGAAGCATACCGCAAGGTGGTAGCCGTGCTGCCGCGCTTTCAGATCGAGGCGGGGCGCGATTTGAATTACAAAGTTTGCTATCCGCGCGCCGTGTTCGACGGGCAGTCCATCGAGTGGGACCTCAATTATTTCAAATATTATTTCCTGCGGCTGGCCGGAATCCCTTTCCACGAACAATCGCTCGAAGACGATTTCAGCCGGCTGACCACGTTTCTGCTGAGCGCCGATCTCGACTACTTTCTCTACCGGGACTTCCAATCGCGCAACATCATGATGCGCGACGGCGATCCTTTTTTTCTGGATTATCAGGGGGGACGCAAGGGCGCGCTTCAGTACGACATCGCTTCTCTTCTGTACGACGCCAAGGCCGATCTTCCGCCGGATTTGCGCCAGGAATTGCTCGATCTCTATATCGCGCGCCTGGGCGATTTCATTCCGATTTCTCGGGAAGCGTTCATGCACCACTACTACGCCTACGTTTACGTGCGAATCATGCAGGCGCTGGGCGCTTACGGTTTTCGCGGCTTTTACGAGCGTA
This sequence comes from uncultured Acidobacteriota bacterium, assembly GCA_963709105.1. Lineage (GTDB taxonomy): Bacteria > Acidobacteriota > Terriglobia > Acidiferrales > UBA7541 > Palsa-295. The sequence continues at coordinate 41,182 of CAVPVC010000031.1, read as the reverse complement.
AATCCCATTTCCTGCAGAGCGTGCCGTTTGCCCTGAACAATGTGCGCTGGCTGCTCCAGCACGCCGAACTCCCTATCGCGCTGCCGGCGCTGATGAGCGCGTTCGAGTACATGGTGGCTTCGGAGAAATTGGAGACCGTCACTTCCCGTCAGGAAAAGATTGTGGTGCGCGTTTTCAGCTTTTCCTACCGCCGGGGAATCCCCAAGGACGAAGCCGGGCATGGCGGCGGGTTTGTGTTCGATGCGCGCAGCGTACCGAATCCGGGGCGCGAAGAGAAATTCAAGCAGCTCACGGGCAAGGATGCTCCGGTGATCGAATATCTCAACCAGCAGGAAAGCGCGCATCAGTTCCTGTCCAGCGTACTGTCGCTGGTGGATGCGAGCGTGAGCACTTATCAGCGCCGAGGTTTCGACAGCCTGTCGGTATCGTTCGGGTGCACGGGAGGCCAGCATCGCTCGGTGTATTTCGCGGAGGAACTGGCCAAGCGATTGAGGGGCCGGAGCGGCGTGGAGGTGGTGGTACGCCACCTGGAGCTGGAGAATATGAACCGATGAAGGCGATGATCCTGGCCGCCGGGCTCGGCACGCGACTGCGGCCGCTCACGGACGATCGTCCCAAGGCGCTGGTGGAAGTGGGCGGGCGCACCATGCTGGAGATCACGCTGGCTCGATTGCGCGCTGGCGGGGTCCGCGAGGTGATCGTCAACGTGCATCACTTTGCGGAGATGGTTGTGGACTACCTGAAGGCCAACGGCAATTTCGGGATGCGCATCCAAGTTTCGCGCGAAGAGGTGCTGCTCGACACCGGCGGAGGCCTGAAGAAAGCCGCCCATTTTTTCCTGGATAGCTCGGGCGGGGGGGAACAGCCATTCTTTTTGCACAATGTCGACGTGGTTAGCACCATCGATCTCCGGAGCATGGTGCAATTTCACGAACACAATGGCGCCCTGGCGACGCTAGCCGTACAGGAGCGCGAGACGTCACGGTATTTGCTGTTCAGCGAACAGCTTCAGCTCTGCGGACGCCGGTCCGGTCCAGATCAAGACGAAGAATTCGTTCGATCCTCCGGCAAGGATGAAACTGCTGCGCAACCGAAAGAGGCTCTTGCGTTTACCGGTATACATGTTATTTCACCCCGTTTTCTGACGATGATGACCGAAGAAGGAGCTTTCTCCATCATCACTTCCTATCTACGGCTGGCAGCTCGCGGAGAGAAGATTCTGGCGTTCCGTGCCGACGGCTATTATTGGCGCGATCTCGGCAGGCCGGAAAATGTGCGGCAAGCGGAGCAGGATCTGGAGCAACAAATTCTTCCGTGACACTGGGGCAGGCGCATGCAATGGACGGCTATACCGCTTGTTCCGGGAAACGGGCCCGTTCGCAATTCTTCTCCGAGGCCATGCTAGACTTTTACGGTAAGTCCACCGCGCTCCATGCCTGATCATCTCTCAAGTACTCCCGAGTCCGGGGCTCCAATCGAGGGTTGGTCCACCCGGCTGCTGATTCTTGCGCTGATCGGAATCCTGTTTCTCACCTTGTTTCCATTCAGGCTTACGGCTCACGCAAAGCTCTCTCCGATCAGTTCTCCCTTCCTGCTGGGCGGGTGGGGTAAAAACGCCGGGGGGCTGAACGTTTATCTAAACGTACTGCTATTCATGCCCTTTGGCTTTGCGCTCGGCGAAAAGTTGAGGGAGAAGGGAAAATCATGGGTGGGGACACTGATTGTGGCCCTGGCTTCCGGCGCGCTGCTTTCCTATGCGATCGAATTCGTGCAGTTGTACATCCCCATGCGCGATTCTGGATGGGAGGATGTTGTCACCAACGCGTCCGGGTCCGTTGCGGGCTTCGTCCTGTTTGAACTGTGCGGGGCGCCTCTCGTGCGGTTGCTGTCGGTGGGCGAGTCGACTCTAGGAAAGCTGGTGAAGTGGCCACGTACGGCACTCACGCTTTCGGTTTACTTTGGGCTGTGGCTTGCGATTTCGGTTCCGCTCCAGATGCAGACACGGCTGAGCGACTGGAATTCCGATTCGCTGCTCGTGGTGGGCAACGATTCTCCGGGACATCTTTCCACGGCATGGAAGGGACAGCTGTTCCGGCTCCAGTTGTGGGACCGGCCGATCGAGGCTGAAGTCGCGCGGCAATTAGCAACTGGCGCGACTCCCGATGAAGTCCGCCGCCGCCCCGTTTGCGGACTACGATTTTGCGAAACCCGCGGAACTTGCGGAACTCCCGGACCAAAGAAATCTTCTTCCGCCGCTCTCCTTGATCAATGGTCGATCAATGCCCCGCCGATGGCCAGCGATCCGCCCTATCTGACGCTGGATGGCAGGTCGTGGCTGATTTCAAAAGAACCTGTTTTCAATCTGGTTTCATACCTAAAAAAAACAAACCAGTTTGCGATTCGCCTGGTATGCAAACCGTTGGAAACATGGGGATCGGACGGGCGCCTGATCGGCATTTGGGAGCGATCCGGCCCGCTGGAGCTGAGAATCCGTCAAGAAAACGCCGACTTGATTGTTTATTTGCGCAATCCGATTTCGGCAAGCCGGTCCGACCTGGTGTGGCGTATTCCCGGCGTATTCCAGCCTGACCAAACGCGCGACATTCTTCTGTCCTACGACGGTTCGAACGCTTCGCTCTACCTCGACGGCAAACCGGCTGCCCGCACTTATCGTCTGGGGCCCGGAGCGGCGCTGGCCCATCACCTTCGCATGGTAAGAACGGGCGAACTGAACGGCTACATTTATATCTATTATTTTCTTATCTTCTTTCCGGGTGGAATTCTGATCGGGATTTCCGCGAACAGCGTCCCGCGGCGCAATCGCGCAGCGTTGTTTTTGGGGGCGCTCACCTTTTTTCTGCTGCCAGCCTTCCTGCTCGAGTATGTTCTGGTCTCGGTGAGCGGACGGGCGGTATCGCCGGCTTACTTGCTGCTCTCCGTACTTCTGTCAGTGGTAGGAAGCTTGTGGATTAGAGCGGATCGGCCTCCCTCGGCGCGAACGATATCGCTCTGACGAAAACCTGACGTTGCCACAGTCTCTCTCTGGAACAATCCGCGGCGGTATCGCACCACAGGGCACTAGAAACTTCACTGAGTGACGGCTCCAACGGGTGGCCGCGGCCATAGAGGGCGGCACGGTGAGGGACTCCACTTGGAGGCGTCCGGCTCGCGCCTGAATTGGCCGCTGGTGACGAAGGCGGTCGTGAGATATTCGGGATCATCGACGATTGAGGTCACCATGAGATACGAATCGCCCTTATAGTCGAAGCGATCGTAGTACTCGTTCAAAACTGCGTTGCCGCTATACGGCACACCGTTCTTGCGCAAATATCCAGGGCGCATGTGCGCGGTCACGACTCTGAGCGTCCCACCTTTTCCGGGAACGGGACCTCCCAGAGTCACCGTGTACTTTCTTTGAGACATCTTTTCCCAGGTGGCGATGGAATCTCCCTGCCATTGCGGAGCCCCGCCCCGCCATTTCGAGCCATCGAAATGGAAGAGGCGAGACTGCATGCCGGCATCCGTGTCGATTCGCAAGGTATTGTCATCAGCCCACGCGATATGCAAACGCTCGGGCATGCGCATGATGGCGGCGGCGCCATAGGCCCGGCACTGATTGCCTTCGCGCTCGTCTTTCGCGGGATCCCAAGTGTCCGCCACGCGTTTGCCCTCGGCGTTCAGCGGAACGCTCGCATAGTCGCCTTTTTTCGGCGTTAGCATTCGCCAGCGCCAGTCTTCATCGACGATGGAGACCCAATAGCCCGTGAGATCGATCAACGCTTCTTCTTTCGGAGTTTGCGGCGGGTGGCCCTTTTGCTCCTGGACCTTTGCTGCTGGCCAAACGCAGTTCTCATCCTGCTCGACCCGCCAACGACGAGTAGCAAGAGGGCCGCGATCACGAGGCGCCGCGCCACGCATTCCCGGGAAACCAAGTCACGCGTCATCGACTAGCACCTTGGCTACTACCTTCGCGAACTGCTGGCCTTGTGTGCTGTTTCCCTTGCTCAGTTCCCGATAGACGGTCTCGATAAACATGGTGGTTGTCCACGGGCCGGTATCGACGCCGTAGATTCCATCGTAATCAAGGGTGGGCTTCGCGGCTTTCACTTGATCGAGCGTCAATCCCTTTTTCAGCATGGCCTGAATGCGATCGCGAATAATGGTCACCATGTCGCGGTAGTTCGAGACTTCGCTCCGATCGCACACGCGCCCGTGTCCTGGAATCACGTACGTTCCGCCTTCCTCGTATTCCCTGGGAACCAGGAGGTCGATGATGTCGTTCAGTGCGTCGATCGTGCCCTGAACGGTTCCGCCCTTCTCCACTTCGATCACCGGGTAATGCGTTGGCGTGAAGAGATCGCCGGTGCTTACGACGTCCGAACCGCGGAAAAAGACGATGCTGTCGCCGTCGGTGTGCGCGGCAGGCAGGTGATGGATTATTACAGGCTCGCTGTTGTACAGCTTCAGATCAAGCGTTTCGTAGGTGAAGCCGGGCCAGGCGGCCGATGGCGCCGGGGCTTCTTTGCCGGTTGTAGCGCTCATTCTGTTGAGCACATTGAGATGGGCGATGACCGTTGCGCCGGATGGGAGGGAAAGTCCCAGGTCGCTGGCCACCCCGTTCTCGTCAGGGAGGGCCCAGCCTGCTTTCGAGATCGTCGCATTCCCGCCGACATGATCGCTCGTCCGCGCTGGTATCGGCGATGAAAAGAATCGGCTTGCTCGAGATGGTCCGAATCGCTGCCAGCACCTCGCCGCTCATCTGCGGGTTGCCTGTGTCCACCACGAACAAATTTTCATCGCCCACCTGCACGGTGATGTTCCCGCCCGCACCGACGAGCATGTAGACCCTGCCTCGCACGGGCAGTACGTGGATTTTCGCGCTGCCATTCGGATCTCGTGCGAGCGCCGTTCTGAGATTGCCGGACGGGGCTCCCCTGCTGCGCGGAAAGAAGGCTCGCGGCTCCCATCAGCAAGATGAACAGGCGCAAGGTGCGGGAGGCGCAGGCGCGAGCCTTCATCGTGGTCATTATTTATTTCGCGTCCGACGGGGCGGTCGAAGAGGAGTTCTTTTCCAATGCTTGTTTGTACTCTGCGTAGGTGGGCGGCTCAGGCATGGTTGCCAATTTTTGCTGATACTCGGGGTACATCTCCTCCGCTCCGCCTCGCGTCGCTTCTACCGGCACTCTCCACCGCGCTGCGAATTCCGTGAGGTATTGATTTGTTCCGGGCAAATGATGCGGCACCCAGCCCTTCGGACGAGAGACCAACTCGCTCGGGATGCAGTAGTTCGGCGCGAGGTGCATGTTCTCATTCAAGACCCAGTTGTAACTGCGAACGAATGGCTCCGTGAGATATACCGGATCGTCCACGATGCGAGCCACGATGAGGTACTGATGGTGCCGCACGTAGTATTCCGTCACGATCGCTTTATCGCTGCGCGCGAGGCCATTCTTCCGGAGGTAGCCCTCTTTGAGGTTGGTCATGGTCACCTTGAGCATGTCCGCTACCCACTCCCCGGTGGAAAAACCCTGCCGCATGTAAGGTGCGTACTCGGGTGGATGCGGCCGGCCATCCATGTAAATGACGCGCTCGGCGGTGTTGTGCTGCATGACGGTGTGCCAGGCGGTGATGGCCAAGGTGAGAGGATCGGCGTCCGAATAGATGCGCAGGTTGGTGGCGCCGTAGTCCGCCGGGTGCTGTTCGCACTGATGCTCGATCACGTCGGACATCTGTGCGTCCCACGAGTCGGCCCGCAAGCGGTCCGCGTCATTGACCGGTATTCCGGTGTAGTCGCCGATCTCGGGGCCGGAGGCGCGCTCCGGTTGGTCCTCCTGCTGCAGCACGGTCCACTGGCCGGCCAAATCCAATTGAGCCGACGCGCGCTGAGTCAGCGGACCCAGAAGAAGGAGCATCAGGACGGCGAGGATGGAGCGAGACGCGGCGCGCAGATTCATCTCTCGCTCTCGGTTTGGTGAATCACATTGTACAGCGCGGGTTGGGAAGGTTTTGTCATCGCCGCCTCGAGGTTAAAACCCCTTTATTCACGGGGCTTTTGGCACGGCTGAAGCCGTGCCCTGACGAGCTTCATTTATGACGATGGCTCTAGCGTGAAGCTAATGACTTGGCGCCGCCTTCCGGGTCGAGCACGCCAATCTTGCCCGTCCACCACTCGCCAAACCAGATGCGACCGTCCTTATCGAGATCGATGAAACGAGGGATGGCGCCGCGAGTGGGAATGGGATACTCGGCGAACTGCTCGGTGACCGGATCGAAGCGGGTGATGTAGTTTCCGATCTGGTCTCCATACCAGATGTAACCGGTCTTGGGATCGACAACGATACCGTAGGCGCCGACACCGCGAGTGGGCGGCTGGTACATCTTAAAAGTTCCGGTTTTCTGGTCGAGCATGCCCAGGCGATGGTTGTAAAAATCCGAGAACCAGATGTTGTCGTGCGCGTCGACGGCCATGCCGCGTATTCCCGGGACGCCCGGCGGGAAATACTGTTTGGTTTCGCCGGTCGCCGGATCGAGCCGGGAAATTATGCCGGCCTCCAGAGTGCTGGTCCAGAGAATGCCTTTCGAGTCGAATCCGAAATGGTAGGTGCCGTACTTGACGAACTTGGTTTCGGAAAAGTCTTCCCACCGGCCTTTGGAGTCCTGCGGATATTCCGCTGGGCTGGGAATCTTGTAGGCCTTGAACTGCTCCGTGGTCACATTGAAAGACCACACCTGGGCGGCGCCGGAGGTTGTGCCGTGACCGGAGATCCAGAGGTTGCCATCCTTGTCCATGATCATCGTGTGGCTGGCGCCCTTATCTTCGGGATTTGTGTACAGCTTGATTTTGTTCGTTTCGGGATCGACGGAAATAATCTTGAGGCCGGGGGTCGTCAGGGTGAACCAGGCGCGTCCGTCTCTTCCGACGACGCCGCTGTGAGGATCGGATTTCTCCACCGGAGAAGGAAATTCCTGGAAGGTTTCGGTGGCGACATCGAATCGCGCGACCTTATTGGCGCGTTGTCCAATTTCGCTGAACCACACAGTCTTCGAGTCGCGGTCGAGGAAAACCGTGTGCGGGACGGCCTCCACGCCCGTCGGAATCGAATACTCGCGGTAGGTGGCCTTCAATACGGCCGGCGCGACCGCGGGGTGGGCGATCTGCTCCTGCGTGGGCGGCTCCGCTTCGGGTCCAAAATATTTGGCTTCCGGCCCGAAATATTTTTCGAGGGCCGCGCCGAGGGCCGCTGACTCCTCCGGGCTGTAGTTGCGCCGGGCGCGCCGGCCGCCAGGCATGTCGGGAAGGAAGCTCTGCCATTCGGCGGAGGTCATTCCGCGCCGGTGGATCACTACGCTGAAATCGTGGCATTCGAGGCAGACCGCGCGGAGAAGATTCCCTTGCGCATCGGTGGGAATCAGCGGCGTGATGTCGGCTCCGGTCAGGCGCGTTACGTCCCATTTCGGAGTGAGGCTGAAGTTTGTGTCACCCGGCTGGGTGGTGTCTTTGGTTTGAAACTTCACGCCGTAGCCGTAGGCATCCACGGACATCTGATAGGTGCCCGCTGCCACGGGAATTTCGTACCGGCCGTCGTTCTGCGTGAAGCGGCTGATGCTCTTGGGCCCGAGGGTCGCTTTGACGACCGCTCCCCGAACGGGCTTCCCCGCTGCATCGGTGACGACGCCGCGGAGAGTGGCGTCAGCCCCGAACAGATTCACGGCCAGGAACGGAATGGCCAGGAAGCACCAGAAAAAATTACGCGTCGATGTCTTCATGTTGGTCTTCATCATCTTTGCCTCGTTTTTTAAGAGCTCCACGACGACAGATAATAAATATGACCTGAATGCTAACTCGCGTTTCCGCCTGATGCAACTTCCGTCTGCGGCGGGTGTGGCGCGATTGTAAGGAAGGCCCCGGATAAGGACCCAAGCGAAGACCCACCCTTACAAACCAAAGGGTGGGGCACCCGCAACGGCAAAGGCGGAGAGGCGCCGGGCATAGGGAGCGCGTTTTGACCTAACAAACGCACGGGCCAGATCATGGAGCAACCGGCTTATCGAAATCGGGCGGCGCTTTTTCGCCTTCGGTGCCTTCGCGAAGCATCTTCAGCCACTCCGACATCGGCGTGATGGGTCCGTGGAGCGGAGCAATCGTGACCACATCCAGATTCAAACGTTGCAGGTTTCCGTAGAGATTGTTCCAGAGGCCGAGCGACATCTTCGTTGCATACCGATCGGAGAAATCGTCCGCCTCGATGAGAATCTTCTCCTTCGGGAGATAGACGAAGGAAAGAAACTCGTCGTGGTTGTCGCCCTGGTCGAGGTGCACTTCTAGAGAGCGGGACCCGTCGGACAGGACGTATTTATTCTTGTACGTGATGAACGCGGCTTCCTTGGGATTTTCCGCGAGCCTGTCCGGTTCCAGCGTGCGGGGTTGCTTCCATGCCCATTCGTAGAAGGCTTTGTTGCCTTCGTGCGTGATCACGGTGGCTCCTTCGGCCACGTAGGTGCGGAGGCCGCCGGAGTGATCGAAGTGATGGTGCGTGTTGATCACATACTTGATGGGCTTATCCGGCACGAGCTTCTTCACTTCGGCAATCACCGCTATGGAACGCGCCTCGCTCAAGGGAGCGTCCACTACGGCCACAAAATCGTTGAACTCGACGAGCACGCTATTAGCGCCTCCGCGGAGGAACCAGACGCCGTCGGCCATCTTTTCCGATGTCACCCGCTGCGGAGGAACAGTCGCTTGCAAGACCCTTTCGGGCACCTGGAGAGCGGCATTCTCAACGTTCGCTTGTACGTTCGTTACGTTGAGATCGAGCGTCGCGAGACCGCCCTGCTTCTCTACGATATGCGTGGGGAACTTCACACCGCTGAAGTCTTTGTAATCGGTGTAGGCTGTCTCGACCGGCATGTCGCCGAGAACCGGATTGGCCACCCAGGTCTCGACTTTGATTACCAAGTGGCGGCGGTCGATCGTTCCAACAATTTTGTGATTCCCCTTCATGAAGGTCAGGATGGTGACTTTGTTACCGGCCTCCTCGCCTGGCTCGGTCGTTGCATGATTCTCAGCGGCAGCTTTTAAGAAACCGTGGGGAGTGAGCCAAATTTTCAGCGATCGTTCATCGGCATCCGCGGGCGCCGGATGGATCACGTCCGGGGGAGGGGTTGGGTGCGCGTACACCGGTTGGTCCCACGCATATCGCCCGCTCACTCGGAGGCCTTCCTTTATCTCATCCACAAACGGGGCTTCACCGCCGAGCATTGGCGGATTCTGCTGCGCGCGGGTTACCTCCTCTGCAGAGGAGGCGCTGGGATAGTCGATGGTTCGGATATAGCTGGAAACGTCTGTTGTGTGCCAGGGGGAGGTGGGATTCCAATTCATGCCCAGGACGCCCCACGTCCCGGTGCCGGAATAGCGGATCGACTTCACGTCACCCATGGCCTTTTCGGCATTCCGGATCGCGACGTTGGCATCCACGGAAACTTTCGCGACAGCCTTCGCGTCAACGTTCTTATCATCTTTTTTATCCTGGGACCATGCAGTTCCGGCCAGGAAAAACAGAAGTAGAAGGAGTCCTGCCCAAACCTTTCTCGGCATAATCGCGCCCCCGTGTAAGTGCTGCGGAAGGTTCTATCCTAGACGGCGAGTCCGTGCAACCGTTGCGGTCGCCAGCAAGCAATGTGGCGCTGGTGAGCGAATGTTTGGTCCGCCCGTGTTGGTGGGTTTATAGTGATCAGCCGACGATTCGAACATGAGCCGAAGTCGTTCTTCCGGGCTTATCCGTTGCAGGGGCGTGGTGCGAAGGCGAGAGGAACAACACGGATGAAACAACTATCAGCGTTGGCGATCTGCTGTTTTCTGGGAGCCTTGGCCATCGCTCGGACTGAGGCGCGGGCGGCCGGCAGCGCGGCGGCGGCTCGCTCCGGCACAAATCGCGTTACGGTGCCGGCCAATGGCATCGGCGGCGTGGTCACCAGCTCGCAGGGACCGGAAGCGGGTGTTTGGGTGATTGCGGAAACAGCGGAGCTGGGAACGACTTTCCGCAAGATCGTGGTCACGAACGACCACGGCCAATACCTGATTCCCGATCTCCCGAAAGCTACCTACAAGATTTGGGTGCTGGGTTACGGCCTGGTGAGCTCCGAACCGGTAACCTCGATGCCGGGGCGCACATTGGACCTGACCGCCGTGATCGCTCCGAGCGCGCGTGCGGCGGCGGACTACTATCCTGCCGACTACTGGGCCTCGTTGTTAAATATCCCGCCCAAAAGCGCTTTCCCGATGACCGTTGCGAGGCCTTCGCCGGCAGCCGGCGCGACAAATGCGGCCGGGGCAGGTGCTGATTGAGACCCAGGCCGAGTGGCTCTATCGATTCAAAGGATGCTGGACTTGCCATCAGATGGGGACCAAATCAACGCGAGAGCTTCCGGCGGACCTGGAAACATTCTCCAACGAGCACACAAGCCTGGGAGAGTGCGCTGTCTTCCGGCCTGGTGGCCCGGACCACGATGGCGACGCTGAATCCTCATCGGGCACGATGCAGGGTCTCGCGATGTATGCCGACTGGGGCGACCGAATTGCGAACGGCGAGCTTCCGCCCGTGCCGCCGCGTCCCCAAGGAATCGAACGCAACGTGGTGGTGACGGTGTGGGATTTGAGGGTGCCGGCGTTCGACCATGCCCCCATCAGCACCGACAGGAGAAATCCTTCGGAAAACGCCTACGGCCCGGTGTATGTGACCGACTGGTGGGCGGGAGAGCTTGTCGCGGTCGATCCGGTGAAGAATACAAAAAGCGCGGTCATCCCGTTGCCCACCGAGTCGGAGATAACGATGGACGGCCAGGGCCGCATCTGGTTCAGCCTGGATGCCCGAGTCGATAACGCGGACTACTGCAAGGCCGACTCGAACAATCCTTTCGCCAAAAATTCCCCGCGGGAGGCCGGCGGAAAGGGCCTGGGCATCTACGACACGAAAACGCGAACGTTCGAATTTGTCGATCTTTGCGTTCGAACCATGCGGTTGATGTTTTCCGACGATAAAGACCAGACCTTGTACTTCGCCGTGGGGCAAAACCCCGGCGGCATCGGCTGGCTCAATACCCGGCTGTGGGAGGAGACCCACGACGCCGAGAGATCCCAGGGCTGGTGCCCGGCCGCTGCCGGACGTGGAGAAGCCCGGCGCTTATGGCGGGGCCTATAATTTTGCAGACGGGAGCGTGTGGTATTCGGACGTGCAGGCGATGCCGGGAAGGCTTATCCGCATGGTACGGGGCGCAAATCCGCCGGCTACTTGCCAGACGGAGGTTTACGAAGCGCCCTACGATCCAAAACGTCCCGGGGTGGGAGGATCCCACTCGCGGGGAATCGGCATCGACAGTAAAGGCGTCGTGTGGACGGGGCTGACCAGCGAGGGCTTTCTGGCCAGTTTTGACCGGCGGAAGTGCAAAGTCGCGGCGAGCGAAACATCGGCGTCGCGCAAGGAATGCCCGGAGGGATGGACCTTGTTTCCGATACCCGGGCCCGCGTTCAAGTCAGACCCGACCGTGAAGGCGGACTACAACTACTTTTTGTGGGTGGACACGTACAACACGCTGGGCCTGGGTGAAAACACGGTCATCGTGGCGGGATCCAACTCCGATTCGCTGATCGCTTTTCAGCAGAATACGCAGCAATGGGTGCGCATGACGATTCCTTATACGAAAGGGTTCTTCTCCCGTTTTTTTGACGGCCGCATTGACGACGCCAAGGCGGGTTGGAAGGGACGCGGCGTGTGGGCCGCCAATGAGTCGAGGGGCACGCAGCTCACCGATGGCGGCAAGAAGCTGCCGAGCCAGCTGGCGCATTTTCAGGTGCGGCCTGACCCTCTCGCGAAGTGACATTGCACCTGCGGGATGTTCCTCGTGCCGGCGCTTACTTTTTTCTTGGAGAAATCTGATGCGTAGATGGGCGACTCTGGCAATCCTGGTGGCTGCGGCCACAAGTCTGGCGGCTGCCGGTAAACAATCCGGCACACTGGACGCGGCAATCGAGGCCCTGGGGGCCAACCGCATCAACTCGATCGAGTACTCGGGATCGGGGAAATGGTATCTGTTCGGACAAGAGCCCAATCCGGATCTTCCGCCTCCCGAATACGACGTGAGCAGCTACACCGCGACGATCGACTACGCCGGCGCCGCCAAGCGGGTGCAGATGTTAGCCGTCGAGACGACCGATCCAACCCGTTTCCGCCCTGTTCCGCAGAAACACCGGGCCGACGAATATGTCGTCGGAGACGTTTCCTGGATCGCCGGGTCGCCCGGCGGACCTGCAACCGGCTTGCCCGTGGCCAGCATCCCAGAGCCGAAGAATGTGGAGGAACGCGCGATGGAGATTTGGGCGACTCCCCATGGCTTTCTCAAAGCTGCCGAAGCCAACCACGCCACATCTACGCCCACCGCCGACGGCGGCTCCGAAGTGACCTTCCTGATGGGCAAACACAAGTTCGCCGGAAAGATCAACGCAAGAAACGAAGTGCAGAACGTCCATACGTGGATCGACAGCCCCGTGCTGGGCGACATGCTTTGCGAAGCCTCGTTCACCGACTACCGCGACTTCGACGGCGTCAGGTTCCCCGGACATATCGTGCGGACACAGGGCGGGAAACCGCGGTTGAACATCACAATATCTTCCGTGAAAGCGAACCCCGAGGTGATCATCCCGGTGCCTGAAGGCATGCGCGCCGCCATGGTGGCCCCTGTGAAAGTGACGGAGGACAAGCTGGCCGACGGAGTGTATTGGATCCGGGGCGGGCAGTGGCATAGCGTTGCCATCGAACAGGCGGACAGCATCGTTGTCGTCGACGCGCCGCTGGACGAGTGGCGCTCGCTCGCCGTTATCGGGAAAGTCAAAGAAACGATCCCGAATAAACCGATCAAATACCTCATCAACACTCACGCGCATTTCGACCATGCCGGTGGCGTCCGGACGTACGTGGATGAAGGAGCCACGATCGTAACTTTGCCCGCGAACCGGGAGTTCTACGAGCAGGCCTGGAGCCAGCCTCATACGCTGAACCCGGACAGACTCGAACAATCCAAAAAGAAGCCGAATTTTGAAGCGGTCACTGACGGAAAACTCGTGCTGAAGGATGCCAAGCGAAGCGTCGAGATCTACCAGCAGATGGGCACTGCGCATAACGACGCTGTTTTAATGGTTTACTTGCCGGCGGAGAAGATTCTGGTTCAGGTGGATGCGTGGAATACGGAGGCTGTCACCGCCCCCACGCCGGACTTCGTGAACCCGTATATGGTGAACCTGTACCGGAACATTGTGCGGTTGAAGTTGGATGTGGGCCTGATCGTGCCGCTGCACGGTCCACGCACGGGAACGGTTGCAGAACTGCGCAAGGCCATTCTGCTGGACTGAACTAATCGGGACCTGGGTGGCCAAATCGAAAGCGCGGGTTTAGACTGCTTCGTATTTCCCGTTCTGGAGGATGTCATCATAATAGGGATGAATAAGCGACCTCTTAGCCGCTCGCGGTGGCGAAAAATGTTCTGCGTTATTGGCTTTCTTTTTGGATCGCTGGTGTGCGCCTATGGACAAGGAAATGTTTTTAAACACATTCGCTATAACGGCGGGACCTTCTACACGGAAGTAAGCCCGAAGGACTGGCACAATCAGCTCACGGTTACTTCCGACGTCATCAAGTTCAGATTGAAAGACGGCCAGGAAATCCAGATTTTGAGCAAACTGGTCACTTCATTGAGCTACGGAGAAGACGCCAATCATCTGTTTTTTATTGGCATTCAATACAGCTCTCCCAAAGGGGAAAAAGCCGGGCTTCTGCTTCAGGCCGACAAAAACAACTATCGCGCCATTCTGCAAGCGCTGCAAAGCGTGACGAATCTTCCGATCAACATCAACGAGAGCAACCGGTTCAATATGCCGCTGGGCCTTAAAACAGCACCCTCTGTCGCCGGGGACCTTCCGACTGGCGGGAAAAGTGCTGCCCAGCTGGAATCCGAGGCGAAGGCCGTGGAGTATGGAAATCTGGCGATAACTTCGGACCCGCAGGACGCCGATGTGTTTGTCGATGGCACCTACGTCGGAATCACGCCTGCCAATATGGATCTCGTTGTGGGCAAACACACGGTGCGGGTGTCTTATCGGGGCTATTTGGATTGGTCGAGGGAAATCAACGTATTAGTGCGATCGAATCTCACGCTCGCAGCGACGCTCGATAAGCAAAAATGACGGTTCGTTCGCGGCCTTCCGCGTTTTCGCGAATTCAACTGAGAGGCTGCTAAGGCCTGTTCCGGTTCCAGTGTTTCTTAAGGCGCGTCTTCACCCAGCCGCCCAACGCGACATAATCGCGCTGGCCTAAGATCAGCGCCGCTTCGGATGTTTCGCCCACTTTCAGCAGGAGTTCGCGTCTCTGTTTGCTGTCTAGGCTGTCGTATTGCTGTTGCACGGTCATAAGTGCCTCCCTTACGTACTATTCGAAACTGCGAACGTCACGAGTCATCGCGTAGATCCTGAGCGAACCGCGTTTCCACTTGTTCGCGAGTGATGGGCAACGGTACGTCCAGCTGCACATGGAACCGCTCCGTTCCTTCGACCTGTGCGGTTATATCCACCGATAGAGGCGTACGTTGCTGGCACGTGTAGGTGACTTGCTTGCCCGCCGGCGTTGCCCGTTTCCATCCGTCCCGTTTCATATGTTCCTTACAGGAAGCACGACGCGGCGACGCGAAGCGCGGTTAGCTGACGCTCGATTCGCGCCGCTCCTGAGCTTTCGGCGGTTGGATGTGCGTGAACAGTTCTTCCTTAAGCCTGCAATATTGCTCGTAGGCCACTACTTCGGCTGTGCGCTGCTTCAACAGGTCGTGATACGAACTCCAGCTCGACGGGTCCGTTGTTGCCGCGAGCAGCACGCTCAGCTTTTCGGCTTCCTGCGAATAGTTGCTGAACGCTCGGTCCATTCTTGCCAGCAATATCCTGCGATTCTCTGAGTAGGCGTATTCGATGGGAAATCTCCCTGGCGCATTCATGACATACCTGATAGTGACTTGAGACGACCCCAACCCTTTCGGTTATTTCACGGACCGGGGTTATGGGGGTGGATGCGTGTTTGTAGAACCTGCTGTAACAGCGACTGCAGTGGTGAGGGCGCAATCCCGAAATGCCAATGACGCGATCGATGATTCCACTGCGCCGGCACCGGAAGGTATTCCCGCTCGCGCAATTGGGGCAATCACTCCCCGCTTTCGAATTTGTGCCAAGCGCCATCAATAATCGCGCAGATGCTTCCCAATGAACCGAAAGCCGAGAAATAAAGGCCCGGGGAAAAGACATCGCGGGATGCAGGCGCCGCGAACTGATACGCCATTTCAAAGGGCGGCACTCCGCGCAGCGTCAGGCCGAGCGGACTGGCTCCAGGCGTTCGCGCTGGCCCTGTCCTCGTCGCTTGGAGAGCCGACCTGGACGAAGCCGTGAATGGAGTGTTCCGTGGGACGGCTGAACTGATCCTGATTCCGCATGATGAAATCCAGATCCCCGGCCAAGGTCGTCGAGCGATAATTATTCTCGAAAACGCAAGGCAGAGACTCTGAGGGATAGGGTGTCGGCTGCGATCGTGATGCGGAACAACGGCACACGAGCGTTCCATATCCGCGCTTCTTGATCATCCAGACTTCCACGGAGCTAACGGGAAGTCTGGACAGGTTCTGATACTCGACGTGGACGGAAGACAAGTCTCCCGGAGGAACAAGTTCGTTCCAGGATGAAACTACGGCTAGTTCAAGTGCCCGATCCAGTTCCATTTTGTCCTATCTTTCAACGATGACGCTAACGATGCGGTTGAGGTGGAAACGCTAAGGGCTAGTACATTCCGCCCATGCCGCCACCGCCGTGGCCCGCGCCTGCGCCGACTGCTTCTTCCTCTTCCTTGATGTCGGCGATCAGGACTTCGGTCGTCAGCATGAGTGCGACGATCGAGGCGGCATTCTGCAGTGCGAGACGAGTGACTTTGGCCGGGTCTATGACACCCGCCTTGATCAAGTCGCCGAACTCGCCGGTTTCCGCGTTATAGCCAAAGTTCTCATCCTTTGAATCGCGGACGCGGCCCACGATAATCGCGCCTTCCTGCCCGGCATTCTGGGCAATCTGGCGGGTGGGCTCTTCGAGGGCTCGCTTCACGATGGCGACTCCGGTGGCTTCGTCATCTTCTAGCTTCAGCTTGTCGAGAGCGGGAATGCAGCGGAGCAGCGCGACGCCGCCGCCGGGCACGATGCCCTCTTCCACGGCTGCGCGGGTCGCGTGCATGGCGTCTTCGACGCGGGCCTTTTTCTCCTTGAGTTCGGTTTCTGTGGCAGCGCCCACTTTGATGACCGCCACGCCGCCGACCAGCTTGGCCAGACGCTCCTGGAGCTTCTCCTTGTCATAGTCGGAGGTGGCGTCCTCGATCTGCACGCGCATCTGCTTGATGCGTCCCTCGATTTCGCCGGGCTTGCCGGCGCCCTCGATGATCGTTGTCTTATCCTTGTCGATGATGATCTTCTTGGCGCGGCCCAGGTCTTCGAGCTTCACGTTTTCAAGCTTGATGCCGAGATCTTCCGTGATGGCCTTGCCGCCGGTGAGAATCGCGATGTCTTCTAACATGGCCTTGCGGCGATCGCCAAAACCGGGGGCCTTTACCGCCACGCAGTGCAGCGTGCCGCGCAGCTTGTTCACCACGAGGGTGGCCAGCGCTTCGCCCTCGATATCTTCGGCGATAATCAACAGCGGCTTGTTCACCTTGGTGGTTTGCTCGAGCAGCGGGAGAATATCGCGCAGGGAACTGACCTTCTTTTCGTTGATCAGGACGAAAACGTCTTCGAGCACACACTCCATGCGGTCGGGATTGGTGACGAAGTAGGGCGAAAGGTAGCCGCGGTCAAACTGCATTCCTTCCACGACTTCGAGGTTGGTCTCCATCGTCTTCGATTCTTCGACGGTGATGACGCCATCCTTGCCGACTTTTTTCATGGCTTCGGCGATGATGGTGCCGATCTGCCTGTCGTTGTTGGCGCTGATCGTGCCGACCTGCGTGATCATGTCGCCCTTCACATCCTTGTGGAGCTTCTTGATCTCCTCTACGGCAACTTCCACAGCCTTCTCGATGCCGCGCTTGAGCGCCATGGGATTCGCGCCCGCAGCCAATGTCCTTACGCCTTCCCGGAAGATGGCCTGCGCGAGCAATGTTGCGGTGGTGGTTCCGTCGCCGGCCACGTCGGATGTCTTGGAGGCGACTTCCTTAACCATCTGCGCGCCCATGTTTTCGAGCGGATCGGGCAGGTCGATTTCCTTGGCGACCGTCACCCCGTCTTTCGTGATGATTGGCGCGCCGAACTTTTTCTCGATCACCGCATTGCGGCCCTTGGGCCCCAGCGTGATTTTCACCGCGTCCGCGAGCGTGTTGACGCCGCGCAAGATGGCCTGCCGTGAACTGGTTCCGGTTACAATTTGCTTTGCCATTTGGATTCCACCCTCCCCGGGTGCATGCAGACGAACGTCCGGCTCGCGTTGCGAACCGGAGAATTTACTTCTTGCCGCCAGCAGCCTTCGCCACGGGCCCAAATTTCGCGAGAATTTCCTCTTCGCGGAGGATCAGGTATTCGCGGTCATCGACCGTGATTTCGTTTCCGGTGTACTTGCCGAAAAGAATGCGGTCGCCCACCTTCACGTCAATCGGGATGCGGGTTCCCTTTTCGATCTTCCCGAGGCCAACCGCCACGACTTCGCCTTCCTGCGGTTTCTCTTTGGCGGAGTCTGGAATGATGATTCCGGACTTTCCCGCCTCCTTTGCTTCGAGCCTCGTTACGAGAATTCGGTCGTGCAGTGGCGTTACGTTCGTTGCGTTCGCGGTCATTGCTTCCTTCCTTTCTTCGGTGCTGCTGCAAGCGGATATATCCGCGTTGCCTGTTTTGCTTTCAGTTAACTGGCGGCTCTTCTTTAGACAGACACGACGTGCGCGATCTTGTGGAAGGTGGAATTGATCACGTCGAATGTATCGACGGCCGGCGTGCCTTCTATCAGTCCCGAAAGGATCTTCACAATCGCCGGGTAGACGCTGCGGCTGTAAACCTCGGCGTTTTCCGCCTGGTCCCACAGACTGAGGGCGAGCGCCTCGGTGCCGCGATGATTCACGAAGGTGATTTCGTCGTGGAAGCCTTTCAGCTTCCGGAGCATCGGGACGACTTCCTTCTCGAGCCTTTGAGTCAGTTCGGCGACGCTATTGGGCTTCAGATGCATGGACACTTGGCGTGCGAACACTGGGTCCTCTCAGGTACGGATGGCGAAGGGGGGAACCACATAACTGCCGGCCGTCAAGGCGTGTTACAACATCCCTCGGTCGTTAACCATATTCAGTTAATTAACTTGCCGTGTCAAGTTCAATTATGCAAAAATGCTTTTAGTTAACCATTCTTTGTAAACACAGGAGCCTCTTCCGTGGATATCCCTCGGGTGATCAAACAACGATTGGGCGAGCTGGGGTTGGAACAAAAGGAGTTAGCTCGCATCGCAGGAGTCACGGACTCCTATGTGTCGCAGTTGTTGTCGGGCAAGAAATTGCCCCCTGCCCCGGACCGGACAGACATTTACGGCAAGATGGAGAAATTCCTGAAGCTGCCGGAGGGCAGGCTCTCGGACCTCGCCGAGCAGCAGCGAAAGGATGAAATCAGGAAGAGCTTTGTCGATTCGCCCTCGCCTTTATTCAAAGGAGTGCGGGAACTGATCCTTCGCAAGTGCGCGCCCGAAAAACAGAAAGAGGTGCGCGCGATCTTCGAAACACAGCCGTTCGGCGAGCTGGAACGGCTCGTCACGCAGAAGCTTCTGGACGTGGCCAAGAGAATCGCCAAGGAAGAATTGGACAGCGATAACTGGCTGCACCTGGTGGCCCGCATGAGCGGCCGGACTTACGAGGAAATGCGCGTGACCATCCTGGAATTCCTCGATACGGACATTTTCAACATCTCCGTCGAGAATTGCGTCTCCTTCCTCGATCCCCTCATTGACTCCTGGGACATCGATCTCGCGACGTTCGGGATCGAAATCGTATTGAACAAGAGACTCGCTCCGGGAAATCCCAAAAAGTTTGCATTCGTCGAGACTGAAAGCGAGCTGCCTGCCGGAGAAGAGCCGGGGTTCCGCGAATTCCTGGAAAATGAAGCGCTGAAGGCGGGCGCCACTACGGATGAAATTAATTTTCTAAGGAGCATGCGGTTCCGCGGAAAAAGGCCCATGGCGCTCTACTACTACAGAGCCCTGCAGAACCTGAGGGATCCGCTGCATTTCCGGGAGGCTTCCAGCGCGCCCATGCACAAATACAGGGAAGCGGACGGAGTCGAAAAGCAAATGCAGCTTCATGCCAGGCAAGGAGCGGTAAAGCGCTGGGGCGCGCAGAAGCGCGGGCGACCCCGCAAGTGAAAGCGCAGCCTCGCTACGAACAACGCGGCAATAAATAATTGATAGCCCTATGTGCGTGGTCCTCTCGAACAACCGATGGGTCGCGATTCCCGCTCAAAAACTCAGCTGAAACCAGAAGCAGGAGATTTCATCTTATTGTTTGGGGCATAGCCGCTGATTTCAGCGCGGGACGGAAGGAGACCAAGCATGAAAGACAAAGAGTCAGCAGCGCATCAGGACCAGGGACTTGCCGCGAAGGCAGGAGAATTCCTTATTGGCAATGATCTTCGTGTTACGCGGCTGGGATTCGGCGCGATGCGCATCACCGGAAAAGGAATCTGGGGCGAGCCCGCGGACCGGGCGGAATCCATTCGGGTTTTGCGTCGTGCGGTCGAGCTCGGCATCAACTTCATCGATACAGCGGACTCCTATGGCCCCTCCGTGAGCGAAGAGATCATAGCGGAGGCTCTGCATCCCTATCCGGCAAACCTGGTGATTGCCACCAAGGGAGGTTTTGACAGAACAGGCCCTGACAAATGGGTGGAAAACGGAAAGCCGGAGCACCTCAGATCGGCCTGCGAGGGAAGTCTGCGCCGGTTGCGGCTGGATCGCATCGATCTTTACCAGCTGCATCGCATCGACCCGAAGGTCCCGGCCGAAGACCAGCTCGGGACCCTGAAAGACCTGCAAGCGCAAGGCAAGATAAAGCACATCGGGCTATCGGAAGTGAGCGTGCGCCAGATCGAGCACGCGCAAAAAATCGTCTCGATAGTAAGCGTTCAGAATCGATACAGCATTACCGACCGCGGGGCGGAAGACGTTCTGGAATACTGCGAAAAAGAGGAGATGGCCTTCATTCCCTGGTTTCCGCTGGCGGCTGGCCGGCTCTCCCGCGAGAACAGCCCGATCAGCCGCCTGGCAACGCAATGGAAGGCCACGCCATCGCAAATCGCCCTGGCCTGGCTGCTGGCGCGATCGCCTGTCATGCTGCCGATTCCAGGAACCTCCAATGTTAAACATCTCGAGGAGAATGTGGCCGCGGCAGGTTTGAAAATCGCTCCGGAAGAGGTGCAGGAGTTAGCCAAGGCGGCGCGCGCACGATAGCGGATCCTGGGCGCACTCTTTGAGGCGCATGCTTGCGGCAGACCAACGTGGTTCGCGCTCACGCAGAAAAGACAAACTCCTCGTACTCCATTCCTTTGCCGGCAATCGTGGATAAAAGCATCTTGGTGGCCGCATCCATGCCGAGTCGCCAGTCGGCGTGGCGGCGCTCTTCGGCCAGCAGTTGCTGGTAGATGCCCGAGAACAGCTCGACCTGCGGGCGGTCGGGAACGCGGCGGTTCGAGTGAAAGCCGATGATTCTTTCCGACGCGTCGAAGGTGGGCGTTACGTGGGCGAACACCCAATAATGGTCGCCGTTCTTCGCCATGTTGAGGACGTAGGCAAAAATTTCGCTCCGCGCCTTGATCGTGTCCCAGAGCAGCTTGAACACGCAGCGCGGCATATCTGGATGCCGGATAATGCTGTGCGGCTGCCCAAGGATTTCTTCTTCGGTGAAGCCTGCAATGTTTAAAAAAGTTTCGTTGGCGTAGGTAATGCGGCCCTTGAAGTCGGTCTTGCTGACGATCACTTCATCCTCGGGGAAAAATCGCTCGACTCCTGTGGGAGTAACGGTCAGCTCGCGCATGAATTCTCCTCTTGCTTGTCCGGGCTCTCATCGAAAGCGAATCCGGAATTCGGTGGACTTGCGGGGCGGCACCGAGCGCCAAACTAGCTGGGACGGAAGCCGGCAGGCTCTCCCTTGGCCTGGCCATTGGATCCGGTTTTGAATTGGGCGACCAGCTGGCGCAGTTCTTCGGAAGTGGCCACGAGCACCTGGGCCGCCTTTTGTGTGTCGCCCGCTCCCTTCGACGTGCTTCCGGCAGCCTGGGCGACTCCGGCGATATTGGAAGTAATCTCCCCGCTGCCGTGAGCCGCATCGCTTATGTTGCGCACCATCTCGTTCGTGGTGGCGTTTTGTTCCTCCACCGCCGTGGCGATTGTGCTGGAGATGTCATTCACCTGCTTGATCACCTCTTGAATCGATCCAATTGCCTGGACGGCCGCCAGCGTACTCTCCTGGATGGCGCTGATCTTGCGTCCGATATCCTCCGTCGCCACCGCCGTCTGCTTTGCCAATTCCTTCACTTCGTTCGCGACGACGGCAAAACCCTTGCCCGCTTCGCCCGCCCGGGCCGCTTCGATGGTGGCATTCAGGGCCAGGAGGTTGGTCTGCTGCGCGATGCTGGTGATCACTTTTATCACCTGCCCGATTTCAGCGCTTGACTGGCCCAATTTGCCGACAACCGTGTTGGTTTCTTCGGCGATCCTCACGGCCGACGTGGCGATCCGGGCGGCTTCCGAGGCGTTCTTGGCGATTTCCTTGATGCTCGCCCCCATCTCTTCCGCTCCGGTGGCCACGGTCTGAAGGTTCTGGCTGACCTGCTGGGTCGCATTGGAAACCACGCTGGCCTGCGCCGAAGTCTCCTCGGAATTGGCGGTGATGTCCTGGCTTGCCGTCGACACCAGCTCGCTTGTCCGGGCCACCTCTTTTGCCGCGCCCCCGATCGATCTCACCATTTCGCGCAGCGTGTTCTTCATGGTGTTCAGAGACTGCATGGCATTGCTTACTTCGTCTTCCGAAGTTACGGCCATGTCGTCCACGGCCAGATTTTTTGCCGAAATGGTCTCCGCAAATTCCGCGCAGGCCGTGATCGGCCGGATCACCAGCTTGCGAATCACGAGGTAGATGACGATGGTCGCGCCCGCCATGGTGACGAACGTCAGCAGAAACGTGGCAACCGAATTCGTGCGTGCGTTCTGTACCAACTGAGCCGCAGGCGCCTCGACGACGAAAGCGGCGCGCAAGTCTCCGATCTTGTAACCCTCCTTGGGATAATTGAATGGATCTTTTTCTCCTACCGGGTCGCCATGGCACTGCAGGCAATCCTGCGTAATCCTTACCGGTTCCGCGTAGCGCATGACCTCAATACCGTTGACAGTGGCTCTTTCAGTGAACTCGCGCAGCGAACTGTCCTTCGTGAACGCATCGAGAGCTCGTCTCTCAAATTCCGTAGGCTGGTCCTTTTTGTCTCTCGGCCTGAGCGACGGCGTGCGAAAGGTCATGCCCGCGCCCTGAGCGTATTCGTCCGCGACCCGCAACGCCGCCACCACCGGCACCTGTTCCAGGTGCTTGAATTTGCCGTCGGGTACCAGGATATTCAGGTTCGCGGCGAACCAGGTGCGTGTCGCCGTCGCCATACCGGTGATTTGCCTCAACTTGTCCCGGAAGGCCTCCTCTTCCTCCTTTTGGACCCGCCGCTGCGTGATCCAGAAACTCACCAGGGCCATGACGGCGAATATCGCCACGATGGAGCCCAGAATCTTTGCGGAAAGTGAGGCTCTCTTGAACATTTGCGCTCCCGTTTTTCAGTTATTGTTCTTATCGTCTGGAAGGCATTCCTGCTTAAGGCTTGCGCGAAGAATAGAGGGGAAAGATCGCCATGCTGCCGCACCGCGATTAAAATAATCTAAGCAAAGCCGGCTCATCGACGCCGGCACTCTTGGGAGTCGTTCAACCACACGGCCTTAGCGTAGTACCGCTTCTATTGCGCGGGGAGACGCGCCGGGGATCTTGATTTCGCGGCCTTTTTCAATGGCTGGTCCGCACAACTGGCCGCACCGTCTGGCTCGCGATCGAACGCCATTTGTGCGTCGGGAGGCAGTTCGCTCGCACGCGATAGCATGGCGCTGACGTCCCATTTTTCCTGATCGGACAAAAGGGATTGAAAGCTCGGCATCCCTGTCAGCCGGATTCCATTTTCGACTTCCCAATAAATCACTTCTACCGGCCGGTCGGTCACGCCCTCCGGAGTCAGCAATTGCGGAGCCTCCGGGTACATTGCTTTTCCGATGCTTAAGGCGGATTGCCGGTCTTCGCCATGACATGCGGAGCAGTTTTTCTGGTATACGGCTGCGCCGTCGATCAAATCGGTAACCGAGAAACTGGCGGGCTGACGTTTCGAGGTTTCGCGGCTAATCCGGCTGTTGAGCGCCGTCCCCGCGAGGAGCCGTTCCAGGGGCATGGGCGGAGCGGACGTGGCTGCCGGAGCCAGCCCGAACACCAGGTAGCAGGCGACAAGCAGGGGAGCCAGCAGGAATCCTGCCACAAACCCCATCCAGAATTTAGCCATGGAGAGCGACCCTTCCAACGATCAGGTCCAGGAGGGCGACGAAGAGACAGATCGACAGTTTACCGGCTACGGTTTAGCCTATTAGAGACGGCTTAAGACTATCTCGCGCCGAGCCCGGAAAAGGTGCAGGAATCGGCCGAGGCGCGCGCGATAGCGGATTTTGAGCCGTAGAAGAGAGCGGCCGCAACTTTTGCGGACGAATGCTGCATTGGGGGAAGGTATGCCGGCGCAAATCATGACTCGCGACTTCCAAGGTCTGCGCATCCAGGTGGAATCCGACTATGGATTCGAAGAAGTTGTGCGTCGGCTTCACGAGCAAACGGGTCGCACCACGATCGGCGAGATCGCCGCCCTTGCTGCAACGGCTTCCTCGTCCGAAGACTTCCACAATGACGTCACCCAGCGCTTTGTTGGCCCCAGCGGCTTCATGGTTTTCGCGGAGTTCGACCACGGCGGGTGGATTTCGCGTTACGGGATAAACCGCCGGGTGCTTCGCGTGATCCTGGGCAACCCGCTCATTGCGATTACTCTGATGCGCCACGACATCTCGGCCGGACTCTTCGCGCCAGTCGAAATTCTTCTCGCAGACCGTGAATCCGGTCCGGGATCGACGGTGCACTACGTGCGCCCGTCGACGCTGATGATGGTCGATGGCAATCCGGAATTCGCCTCTGCCGCATTGGAACTCGATCGCAAACTTGATTTGCTGATTTCGAATATAACGGGCCTCGGCAGTCGCGAATCCGCGCGAGCATGAAACAAGGGCGTACGCCTTAAAATTTCAACGTTCGCCCGCAAGCGGTTCTCCTTGTCATCAATTTTCCGCCCGCCTAATACCGAAGCCCATGTCCCATCCGCCTAGTTCGGACCGAATAGGGTCCATTCCGTTTGGCATTGGGTGTCATTTAATGAACGATGCCACCGCCCACTCCTTTTTTTGTTGACACAAAAAAGATGATCCTGTAAGGTCCCGGTTGTGAGATTCCTCAACCAGAAGATTGAATCGACGAATTGTTGTCTCGGCTCATTCGGGGTGTCTTCTGGCATTGGGAGGCTAGTCAGAGCGATTTAAGGGCTGAATACTAGCTGCGAGTTGTGACGACCCACCGCCAGAAACGCTGGCCGGTGGGTTTTTGTTTTTGGGCCAAACACACAAGGAGCCGGGGTGAATGAGCAGCACCGACACACAGAATTGGGGCCTGGAATTCTCGGAGAGCGAGCGTGACTTACTTAGGGAATTAACTGTCGCCATCCGGGGAATTCGATACGGTTCCGTTGTGCTCACAATTCATGACGGGCGCCTTGTGGAAGTGAGCAAGACCGAGCGAATCCGCCGGAATGCCACGTAAACAGACGTTACCGCAATAAACCTACCCACTCCGTGGGAGGTAAGAAACAAAAGATCGCCGCCAACCAGTCTCCTGGAGGCCTCGGCCAAATCGTTACCAGGAGAGATGCATGTCAATCCGTACGCTTTTTGTGGGACTTCTACTGAGTTCCTTGTTTTCTCCGGCCGCAACGAGAACGTTCGGTCAGGAAGTCGACGCAGCAATCGTTGCCGGCACGGTTCTCGACGCCAGCCACGCAGCGGTCGTCGACGCAAAAGTCACATTAATCCACTTAGCCACGAACTCCGCAACAGAGGTCCGAACGAATGAACACGGCGAATACCGGACACCGCCGCTGCGAATCGGGGAATACGAAGTTGGCGTAGAAGCTTCCGGTTTCAAGCGTTTCGACCAGCGCGGTTTGGTGCTCAGTATTGGCGACGTCCGACAGGTGGACGCGGTTCTTGAAGTTGGGCAAGTATCGCAGACCGTGACGGTCGAGGCCGCGACCCCTTTATTGCAAACCGAAGACTCGACCGTAGGAACCTTGATCACGAATCAGCAGATAACGGAGCTGCCCCTCAACGGGCGCGATTATCTGCAACTCGCCACGCTTTCCTCCGGAACAGTGCCTGTGATCAGTAATGGCGTGGGCATCAGCATCGGAGGGCAAGCGGGCGGGCAGGTTGCATTCCTACTCGACGGCCAGGACAACAACAACCAGCAAATCTCAACCTCGCATTCAGGGCAGAAGGACATTGTCGAGCCGTCGATTGACGCCATCCAGGAATTCAAGGTTGTCACCAACGGATACTCGGCGGAGTACGGACGCTCCTCGTCCGGTGTTATCACTGCGGCGATCAAATCGGGGACCAATCAGTTTCACGGCGTGGGCTATGAATTCGTTCGCAATGCCGCGCTGGATGCCGAAAACTATTTCACGCCAGCAAGCGCCCCCAAGCCAGCCTTCGGAAGAAATCAGTTTGGTGGCGCGATCGGCGGACCGATTGTCCACGACAAGACGTTTTTCTTCGGCGACTTTGAAATCGGCAGAATCAGGCAGAGCGTCACAACAACCAGTACACTTCCGACCGATCTCCAGCGGCAAGGTGCATTTGCGACGCCGATCTACGACCCCAATACCGGGCTCGCGTTCCCAATTGTAAACGGCCAATACACAATCCCTGCGGGCCGCATCGATCCCATTGCACTGAAGATCCTGAACCTCTTGCCGCATACGCAAACATCCGCAGCAACCGCCAATTATGTATACGTTAGTCCCGAGAACCAGGATCCTCGCCGCTGGGACCTCCGCCTAGACCAGGTCCTGAGCGACAAGCAGAACCTCTATTTTCGGTACAGCTCTCAGGACTCGGACAATGGCGTCGTTTCCCTGCTGCCTCCAGCCTCGGGAGAGGGCTACTATTCATCTGGCCCCACCGGCGAAACGGGCGCGCAGACGACGGTCAGCAAGAGCTTCGTGCTGGGTTACAACCGCGTTTGGTCTCCGACACTCGTCAGTTCTATTCATGCAGGGTGGAATTATCTGAACTGGATTAATTCCTTTCCTGCTCAGCCGCTCTCTGGAATCGGTATTCCCGGAGTAACTTCCACAAACCCGGGCTTCTCGGGCCTCACGATTACGAACCTGCCGGCTCTGGGCATCTCGAATGTGCCCAACCAGGACGCTTCTCAAAACCGGCAGTTGTCGGGCGATCTGACCTGGACGAAAGGGCCTCACAGCATCAAGTTCGGCGTGCAAGCCTATTGGCTCCAAACTAATTTCGACAGCTCACAAACGAGCAGCGGAACCTACACCTTCAACGGCGAATACACCAGCCACAACGGCCAGTATACGAACTCGGCCAACAATTACGGGTTCGCGGACTTCCTGCTTGGCTATGCATCGGCCGCCAGCCTCTCGACGTATTCAAAACTGAACTTCCGCGTTCCCGAAACTCACTTCTTCGTCCAGGACGACTGGAAAGTGAACCGGCGGCTCACGCTCAATCTCGGGCTGCGGTATGAGCTGACGCCCCCGGCGGTCGACACGCACAACGCGATCGCAAACTTTGAGATGAATACCGACCCTTACAACACAACTCCGGCGCCGCAACTGGTTTTCGCTGGCACAAACGGAAATGACGTTGCGTCGCGGGCGCTGCAAAACGTCAACTACCATCAGTTTGCTCCCCGATTCGGATTCGCCTACAGCCTCAACAGCAAGACGGTGCTGCGAGGCGGATACGGAATTTTCTATTCGAATTTCATAACGATCGGCGGCATGTCGTCGATGGAAAAAAATCCACCATTCAGCGTCGTGGTCAACCTATCGCCGACCAGCAAGACGAAGCCTTCGGTGTTCCTGCAGAACGGATTCCCAGCCGGTACGCTTTCGGTTGCGAACGCGACGAATGTGCAGCTGATTTCCTATGACCAGCGCGATCTCATACCTACCGATTACCAGTGGAACTTGAACGTCCAGCGGGAACTGCCGGGCGGCATCGTGCTGGAGGTCGGGTATGAGGCTAACAACTTCGACCACAACTGGTGGTCTATTGACGGCAATCCGGCGCCTCCGACAGCGAACCCCATCGGCAGCTTGAATTCTCGCCGGATATATACATCGGCTTTGGTGCCAGGCAGTGCCAACCCAATCACACTGGCGAACATCGTGCGGATTCAGAAGGACGGTTACAGCCGCTACAACGCGCTCCAGACCAAGATCGAGAAGCGCTACTCCAACGGCGTCTCGCTCATCGCCTCGTATGCGTATTCGAAAACCATGGCGTTGGGTGACGCTACGGGAGTCCAGAATTTCGCTAACTGGAATGCGGACTATTCAGTCGCCGCCCAGGATCTGACTCACCATTTCGTGGGCAGCGTGATTTACGAATTGCCGTTCGGAAGAGGCAAGAAATTCGGCGATCACTGGAATAGCTTCGCGAATGCTGCCCTCGGCGGATGGAGTATCGATCCTATTGTGACGGTCAGCTCCGGCTTTCCAGTGAACCTGACCGAGAGCACAGATCCTTCCAACACCGGGACGGCATACGACCGGCCCAATGTCATCGGCAACTGGCATCTCGCGAATCCCACCGTTAATGAATGGTTCAATACGGCGGCGTTCGTCATAAACGCACCGGGTACCTTCGGCGATGCAGGACGGAACATTCTTCGCGCTCCGGGTTTGTTTAACCTGGACCTCGCCGCACACAAATCATTCCAGCTCACCGAACGGTTCAGCGCTCAGCTTCGCGTCGAATCGTTCAACTTTACGAACACACCGCCCCTGGCTGCCCCAAATGCCCAGTTGGGCAGTTCCGGATTTGGACAGATCACTTCGGCCGGAACTCCGCGGGAAAACCAGGTCGCACTGAAGTTTTATTTCTAGCAGGAAATCCAAAAGGAGAGGAAACCAGAAATGAAGAGACTGATACTGATGGCGCTTCTTGCAACCACAGTCGCGTTTGGCCAGCAGGGGGGCACTGATTCGCATGCTCCTAAATCCCAGGCCAAGGTGCTCACACGAGCGGAATTCGATGCCCTGCTCGCAAAGCCGGATCAACTCTTGATTATCGATGTGCGCAGGCCGGACGAAGTGAAGGACATCGGCGGCTTTCCGGTCTACCTGAGCATTCAAATCAATCAACTCGAGAAGAGTCTGGCATGGATTCCCCGGGATCGCACGATTGTAGCCGTGTCGAACCATGCCGCACGCGGGGGACGAGCAGCGGACATCCTTGCGAAGAACGGCTTCGAGGTGGCCGGAGCAATCGGCGCTCAAACCTACGAACAGGAGGGCGGCACGCTGACAAAGATCGTCGCGCCTTCGCCCCGGCAGGCGAATGCCGGCAGCAACGGAAACGACTGACAGAACTGTCCACTAAGAAAATGCGCCTGTCTTCGGCGCCGGCTGACCTCTTTAACCGGCGCCGGAAGAGCGCGTAAACAGCTACTGGCACTGATCGCCAAGCCAAGGAGAAATCGGATATGAAAGCGAAATACGCAGTTATTCTCGCCATCGTCGGATTAGCGTTCACGCTCCCAGCATTCGCGCATCACTCTTTCGCGGCGGAGTTTGATGTAAACAAGCCTCTGTCGCTGAAGGGCGTGGTGACCAAAATCGAGTGGACGAATCCTCACGTTTATTTCTACATCGACGTGACCGACGACAAAGGGAACGTTATCAACTGGGGTTTCGAGGGCGGAAATCCGGGACAACTGCTCCGCAACGGTTGGAAGCACGATTCACTGAAGGTGGGAGACCACGTCAATGTCGAGGGCTTTGCCGCCAAGGATGGGTCGCATCTGGTGGGCACGAGGCTGGTGACGCTGGCCGACGGACGGAGAGTCCTGGGCGGAGCAGGAGCACCCGGTGACGATTCCAATTCCGGATATGCGAGCAAGGATCAGTAGTCGAATCAACTTCGCGAAGATCGAGGAGATTTACACGTGAGAAAGTTCCGACTCAGTTTTGCGGTGGCCGCGGCGGCATCTTTCGCCGTGCTATTTTTTGCTCAAGTTTCCACTTGCGCTCAGGCGCCACTTCCCAATCAAAGCCAGCAAGCAGACAGCGCCGATGCACGAGCAGGAAGAGATGCGAAGCGCGAGTCAAAGCCTGCGGGGCCGCCCCGTCCTACTCCGCGAACTGCGGACGGCAAGCCGGACCTCTCGGGTATCTGGGACGGGCGCGGAGCAAATATCAATAAAGATCTGCCGGGGAAGGAGTTGCCCTACACTCCGGCCGGTGAAGCGGCCTATCAGTTCAATTTGACGCAGGCGGTCGATCCGCAATCTCTCTGCATCATCATTGGCCAGCCACGAGCGGACGTGGACGGGCGCCCGTTTGAGATTGTCCAGAACGCGAACCGCGTGGCTTTTCTTTACGAGCGTGATGCATCGCGGCGCGTCATTCGGGTGGGCAGCCAGCATCCCGGCGACCCCGAGCCTTCCTTCTTTGGTGACGCCGTCGGTACCTGGGACGGAGACACGCTTGTCGTGGACGTGGTTGGCTTGAAGGGCGAGCGGGTGTGGGCCGACAACGTTGGGCATCCGCACAGCGATGCTACACATTTGATCGAGCGATGGTCACGGCCGGACGCGGACACCTTGCTGCTCGAACTCACGATTGACGACCCGAAGTATTACTCGAAGCCCCTCAAGGTTACGAGAAAGCTAAAGCTTCAGTCGTACCTCGAAGTGGACGAAGAAGCCTGCGATGAAAATAACGTCGACCGCAGTCACCTTGGTCCAGGTCTTGGAACCACGGACGGAACACGCGGATTCGGCAGGCGGACTCAGAACGTGCCATCGGCCGCTCCTTCGACAATGAGCAACGAGGCGGCCCGTTAATTCGCGCATGGTGCCCAAGAATCTGAGAGGGCTCGGAGGTGAGCACATTCAATGAATCTTTTACATCTGTGCCAATGGCTTTACGGAACGTCAGTGGGAACGGCGATTCGCGAATCGCCGTCGGCTTACCCAATCATCGAGTCGATTCACGTCCTGGGCATCACGCTGCTGGTGGGAACTGTGTCCATCGTAGACCTGCGGCTCCTTGGCGTTGTGTTGAAACGCGAGGAAGTCTCGGAAGTCGTTGGCCAAGTCTTGCCGCTGACCTGGTGTGGCTTTGTGATTATGTTCGTTAGCGGCTTTCTTCTTTTCTGGTCGAAAGCCGAGCAGTGCTATGGCAATCCCGCTTTTCGACTCAAGCTGCTGCTTCTTCTGCTGGCGGGACTGAACCCGTTAATTTTCCATTCAACCATTTATCGCAGCGTTGCCACGTGGGGCGAGTCCGCAGGAACGCCGAACAGGGCAAAGCTAGCCGGATTTCTCTCCTTAGCGCTATGGAGCGCCATCATTGTCTCGGGACGGGCAATTGCATATTTCAAATAGCAGGATCGTCGCGTGTTTAACATCAGTCGTGAAGGCAAGGTGATGACGGTTCTTTCAGTTTTTCACTGGCTTGGCCACACAGACGTAGGGCGCGCCATGCAGCACTCCACCTATGGAGTGGCGATTGTGGAGATGGTGCATCTCCTCGCGCTTGCGATTTTCGGAGGAACAATCCTGCTCGTAGACCTCCGTCTTTTTGGCATTGGCCTAAAACGGCAGTCCGCGTCGCGACTGCACCGGGAACTATCGCCGCTTTTCCGGGTAAGCTTCGCGGCGATTGTTATCTCGGGAATCGTCATTCTTTCGGCCGAACCCATGAAGTGCTATTACAACACCGCTTTCAGGGCCAAGATGGCGATCTTGTTTTTTGCGCTATTGTTCCATTTCACGCTGCACCGCAAAGCGGTCATATCCGCAACGGGGACAGTTTCTTCGGTCTGGGCAAAATCAGCGGCCGCCCTGTCGTTGACGCTGTGGCTGGCCGTGGGTTTAGCCGGCCGGGCCGTTGGATTTCTTTAGAACGCTTTTAACACTTGCTGGCTCAAAGGAGAAACACAAATGCGTTATTTCTTACGTTCGAAATGGAAGGTCGCACTGGTTCTCTCGGCAGTTGCATCGGTATCGCAATTCGCCGCCTCGGCATCCGCTGACGAAGTTACCAAGTGGAACCTGGTCACCGTAAACGCCACCAAGACCGGCAAGTTGAACAGCAATCTTGGATCGCGCGTAGACGCAATCGAAGCAATTGCCGTGTACGATGCTGTGAACGCCATCAAGCATTTCGGTTCGCCGTATCATTACAACAAGCCCGCGGCCGGTCCTGCCTCTCCAGAGGCAGCCGCTGCGCAGGCTGCGCACGATGTATTGGTTCACTTTTTCCCGGCACAGCAGTCAGACCTCGACGCAAATCTTGCAAGCAGTCTGGCTCCAATTCCCAACGGCGCCGAGAAATCGAACGGGCAAGCCGTTGGCGCGGCTGCCGCGCTCGATATTATCGCTCTCAGGTCCAACGATTGCTCCAGCCCCGATGTTCCCTACCCCGCCACTGGAGTGACGGGTATAGGGCAGTGGCGTCCCACCCCTACGGGATTCGCGCCCGGCATCAACTCACAGTGGGGAACCGTAACACCCTTTGTTTTGAAATCTGCGAGTCAGCTACGTCCTCCCGCGCCTCCGTCCGTTGGCAGCCCGGCTTACAACAAGGCTTCGGCAGGAGTGAAAGATATTGGCTCCGCCACCAGCACGACTCGCACGGCCGATCAGACGCACATTGCCAAGTTCTATACGCAAGACGCGGAATTGCCGGCGAATGAGGCGGCCCGGATTCTTGCTGAAAAACACGGAACGTCGCTGGAAACAAACGCGCTCGTATTTGCGCTGGTCGACATCGCCGTTGCCGACGCACGAATCGCCATTTCCGAGGCAAAATACACCTACAAATTCTGGCGTCCGGTGACCGCCTTAAACGCGAACCCGGACGGAACGGTCACCAATAGTTACTCCGCCTGGACGCCTCTGCTTGTAACTCCTCCGCACCCGGAATACCTAAGCGGCCATAGCGCCACCGTGGCTGCCAGCGTCGAAATCCTGAAAAAGTTCTATGGCGACGCAGAAGCGTTGACAATTCACACAACGACCCCCGGCGAGAATCCCAGAACTGTTGCGAACCTAAGCCAGATCGCCGAAGAGAATGGCCTGAGCCGGATCTACGGCGGCATCCACTTTTCATTCTCGAACGGCCGGGCTCAGCAAGTGGGCCGTGAAGCGGCGGAATACGCACTGAGGCACGGGCCGCACGCACTGAAAAATCTGGAGGCAAAGTGAGAAATTACAAACGTCGCGGGCGTTTGTGAGCCGGATACATGAATTCTACGAAATTCCGTTGACGCGGCAGGTCCGCGGAATACGACGCGCACAGAGAGTCGTCGGCCTGTTGCGGGCCCCTTCCCTGGCTCACACCCCAGGATCCCGAGACGCCCGGCGCTCTCTGCGCGCACCAGCACTTAATTTGGTTCGTGCGCGGAGGAATCCTGTGGAATCCTCCGCCAGCATCGAGACGAAATAAGGCAGGGCGGCATGCAGATCTTGCACTCAATTCACCCCTGGTACTCGCTGTCGGGGTTCGTCGTGGGGCTCCTGGTGGGATTGACCGGGGTAGGCGGAGGGTCGTTAATGACTCCTCTGCTTGTAATGCTGTTTGGCATTCGCGCAACGACCGCCGTCGGCACAGACCTGCTTTATGCCTGCATCACGAAGAGCGTGGGCACGGCCGTTCACGGTTTCAGCGGGACGGTCGACTGGCCCATCGTCGGGAAGCTTGCGGCCGGTAGTGTTCCCGCTACGGCTTTGACGCTGGTGGTGCTGTCCCGATACCAGCGGCAACTGGATAGCAGCAACCATGCTTTGACGACCATTCTCGGTGTTGCGCTGATCTCTACCGCGATATCGATCATATTCCGCAAATGGATATTGGACACGTTCGCCACCGTAGCGGGCAATCTGGATTCGCGAGCGCGAACGCTCTTTACAATTTTGTCGGGCGCGATACTGGGCGTTCTCGTTTCGCTTTCGTCGGTGGGCGCCGGTGCAATCGGCGTGACGTTTCTGCTTATTCTTTATCCGAAAATGCCTGCGGGGAAACTTGTGGGCTCAGACATCGCACACGCGGTTCCCCTTACGTTGATTGCGGGTATCGGACACTGGTTCCTTGGATCGATCGATGGGCTGCTGCTGGTTTCACTCTTGGTCGGTTCAATACCGGGCATCATCGTCGGAAGCTATATCTCATCGCGCGTACCGGATAAATTGCTTCGTCCCGTTCTTGCCGGCACGCTTGCGGTCGTGGGGGCCAAACTCTCTTTTTAGTTGATGAAGCCGAGAGGGCAGCCTTCGCAGGTTGCCTTCTTTAAGATGGCGCGGTCGCCAAGTGGTAAGGCAAAGGTCTGCAAAACCTTTATCGAGGGTTCGATTCCCTCTCGCGCCTCCAATCTTTTCTTTTTGAAGTTGCTACGAACACAACTCTTCACTGTCGCCTATCACGGCAAACCGGGTTCACGACCTTGCTTGAGGTTCCATATCGCGGCAACAAGGGCGTCGATTTCTTCGCACGTATTGTAGAGTGCAAGCGATGCCCGAACGCTGGCCTCCAAGCCGAACCGGCGGAGAATCGGCTGCGCACAGTGATGTCCGGAACGCACGGCGATTCCTTCGCGATTGAGCGCAGCACCCACATCTTCCGTCCGGAAGCCGTCCAGCACAAAAGAGATTACGCCTGCCTGCTCTTTGGGTGATCCAACCAAGTGAAGCCCAGGAATGCCTCGGAGGGATTCGAGCGCGTATTGGAGCAGCGCGTGTTCATAACGTTCGATGTTGGCCATGCCAATGCGCTCGATATAATCGATAGCTGCGCCAAGACCGACCGCGTCAGCGATATTGCCCGTGCCTGCTTCGAAACGCCCCGGAGGTACCTGGTAAGAGGTCTTCTCGAAAGTCACGTCGGTGATCATGTTCCCACCGCCCTGCCACGGAGGCGCCTGGTCGAGCACGGTAGACTTCCCATACACGACACCGATGCCCGTAGGGGCAAACACCTTGTGGCCTGAGAACACATAGAAATCGCAGTCGAGCAGCTGCACGTTGACGGGCATATGAGAGACGGCTTGCGCACCGTCGAGGAGGACCTTCGCATCATAGCGATGCGCCATTTCGATCATTGTTTGCGCGGGAGTCACCGTGCCAAGGGCATTCGAAACCTGCGGCAAGGCCACCAGGCGAGTGCGCGGCCCCAGAAGCTTCTGATACTCATCAAGCAGGATTTCGCCGCGATCGTCTACCGGCACCACGCGGAGCTGCGCACCCTTGTCTGCGCACAGCATCTGCCAGGGCACGATGTTCGCGTGATGCTCAAGCCAGGTTATTACGATCTCGTCGCCCTTTCCTACGTTCTGCCATCCCCAGCTTTGCGCAACGAGGTTGATTCCCTCCGTTGCGCCCCGGACAAATATGATCTCGCGAGAGCTCGAAGCGTTTAGGAAACGCCTGACCTTTTCTCGCGCTGCCTCATATGCGTCGGTCGCTCGCGCCGCCAATTCGTGAGCGGCGCGATGCACGTTGGAATTCTCATGCCCATAGAAATAATTCAACCGGTCAATCACGGCCTGCGGCTTTTGCGTCGTCGCAGCGTTGTCGAGCCAGACAAGCTGGCGCCCGTTTACACCTTCCTGCAGAATCGGGAAATCTCTCCGAATCTCTCCCACCTCGAAAGACCGCGATGAGAAGCCCAACTGTGGCAGGACAGTCGATTGGACCCTGATCGGCTCTGGTGCCGGTACGGCATCTTCGGTTGATAGTTGGCGGATTTCGTCAAGGAACCGGAAAGATTGTGCTGTACCTGTTGCATTTGGCCTTGTCCACGCACCGACGACAGCTGGTGCTGCCAGAGGCAAAGAATCGGTAAGCTCGGGAAGGTCTGGAAGGCGCTGTGGGAAGCTACGAACAACACTTTCTGTAGACGCCGGCAGTGCAGCCGGAGTTGCGGGAGGCGTCAAAGCCCCTGAAAAGAGGGGCCTCGCTTCTTCGAGAAAAGAGAATGACGGAGCACCAGAAAAGACCGAAACCACATCCCCCGGCACCGCGGGGACTGACGCCGCCAAACTGATTGGTGCCAAAAACGACGACACGGCAGGCACTCCTAAAGTGGAAGGCAACGCGCTTAGAGCGGCCTCCGTAACACCGAACGCTCCCGGAGCCTCGGGTTGTGTCACGCTGGAAACATTTTCCAGAGATGCAGAGCTCATTGCCAACGGCGGCGACTGTGTCATCGCCGCATCGCCGTCGCGCCGGTTGAACGCAGGCAAAGCCGTAAAAAACTCGTTCGCCATCCGAGCGAGCACGGCAGGGTCCGGAAACCCTGCAGGCGCTGCTTTTACTGCATTCCAGGCGTCAGGCGAAGCCCCAGCGGACCTGCCTGCCGCTTCCTCCGGAAGTTCACTTGTACTCATGGTAGTTTCCGACTTCGACGTCTTCGAGTGCAGCGATGGCGTCTTCCGTGAGTACCGCCGCCGAGCAATAGAGAGAAATCAGGTAAGAAGCCAGCGCCTTTGTGTTGATTCCCATGAAGCGGACCGAAAGGCCCGGCGTTTGTTCCCCCGGCAGTCCGGGCTGAAATAGCCCGATCACACCTTGTTTCTTTTCGCCGACGCGCAATAAAAGAATATTTGTCTTGCCACCGTGACCTTTGGGCTTGGCTTGGCCGTCGATATTGAGCTTTTCTGTTGGAAAGATTGGCACCCCACGCCAGGTAAGAAACGGGGAGCCGAAAAGAGTCACGGTCGGGGGCGGAACGCCGCGTGCCGTGCATTCACGTCCGAAAGCAGCGATGGCACGCGGATGCGCAAGGAAAAAAGATGGTTCTTTCCAGACTTTGCTCAGCAATTCATCCAAATCATCCGGCGTCGGCGGACCTTTCCGTGTCTTAATTCGTTGCCCGGCTGCCACATTCTTCAGCAGCCCGTAGTCCTCGTTATTGATAAGCTCGCGCTCTTGCCGCTCCTTCACGTTTTCGATTGTGAGCCGCAGCTGTTCACGAATCTGATCATAGGGATTGCTGTAAAGATCGGAAACGCGCGTATGCACGTTCAGTACGGTCGAGATCGCGCACAAAGTGTATTCGCGCGGCTTTTCTTCGTAGTCGACGAAAGTGTCGGGCAGGGTCTTCTCATCTTTGGTGCCGCAGGACACCTCGACGGCCTCTTCATTCACGACACGGTTCACACGAAATGTGCCCGCTTCCAGGGGCTTCCAGTCCAGGAGCCGTACGAGCCAGCGAGGAGTAATCGCAGAATATTGCGGCGGTGTCTTGGTAACATTCGCAAGCTGGAATGCTGCGCGATCGCCTAGCGCATGATGCGTTGGAGCTTCGGCCATATCGTCACCCCTTCAGGGACATGATTTCTTCTGCCAGATTCCGTGCTTTCGCAGCGGGCTACTTGCAAACAAATGCGAGCTGGATTGGGTCGACGGAAGCGATTGCGCTGGGAGAAAACCAGACCATACGGAGCAACGCAATCGCTCCCGTTTGGTCGGATCCTAGGAAGGGTACCGGCTCAAAGCAGCAATATTGGTAACGCCAACTGGTTCCAGAATGAAAGGATATGAAGCAGCATTCCGAATTGAACCAAAGGCGAGAGTTACGTTACACGCAAGGAATTCAATACGTCAAGCAAATGTTCCCGATGTTCGGATACCCGCCATGCCAAGCCTGGGCCTATAGCATCTGACGTTAAGTCGACTCTGGAATGGCGGACACTGTATTGGTGCTCGAAAAGGTTCTGAAATCGTCCCCCAAGGCGCGTCATATTTCCTAATTAAAACGAGGGTTCAGAGAGCAGAACGGAAATCCTCGTCATGATTTTACCTTCATTTTACCTCTTGCGGGACGCGGAACCGTCTGCTCCGAGGCAGTAGGCCCGGGCTCCCTGAGCCGTTTCCCTCCGTCCCGGCCCTGCGAAGCGTGCCATGCGGCGCTGGCGAGCGGCATTCGTAGCTACAAGCAGGCGGATTCAGAAGCGGGGAGGGGCGACTATGGGGCGTTTTATGGGATCAGGGACAGGAGGATCCTCGGCGATCTTGATCCACAGCGGCTTCTCACCCTCGAACACTTTGATGGCCGCCTGCCGAAGTTGAGTGTTCTCGGTCCCTCCTCGCCATTAGCGGCTTCACCACAAACCTCAAATGTGGGCAGTTCTGTGGCTCGCGTCCGTACATTGTGGTCATCAACCAAAAGGATTCGAGTCTTCACCCTTACCTAATCACGCACGATTCACAGGCAACTTGAGGCGAGATAGAACGCGCCAAGTCAATACCGCCCCCAGAAGCTTCTGATATTCATCGAGCAGGATTGTCTAACTTCAGTCTGCTTGCTGCGGGGCGACCTGCAAATGGCTGGAGCGCTTCCTTTGCTGCCACCAGGCACCGAAGCGGTCCATGTAAAGGTAGACAACCGGTGTCGTGAAAAGCGTGAGCATCTGGCTGAAGATCAAGCCGCCTACGATCGTAATTCCCAGGGGGACTCGCATTTCCGAGCCAATCCCCGACGACAAAGCAAGAGGCAGCGCCCCCAGCAATGCTGCCATGGTCGTCATCAGAATCGGGCGAAAGCGCAGGAGACAGGCCTCATGAATCGCGCTCTTGGCATCCCGATGTTCGTTTCGCTGCGCTGCTAGGGCAAAATCGATCATCAGGATGGCGTTCTTCTTCACCAGACCGATCAATAAGATGATTCCAACCAGGGAGATCACATCGAGGTCCCGGTGGAAGATCATCAAGGCCAAGACGGCCCCCACTCCTGCCGACGGCAAGGTGGAAAGAATCGTGACGGGGTGAATATAGCTCTCGTAGAGCATTCCCAGAACGATATAAACCGCCAGCAGAGCCGCAGCGATCAGCATGGGTTGGGTGGAAAGCGAATCCTGGAAGGCCCGCATCGTTCCGGAATAGACGCTGCGAATCGAGGCGGGCATGCCGATTTTCTGCTCTGCCTGCCCAATCGCCTGAACCGCATCGCTCAAGGCCACGCCCGGAGCCAAATTGAAAGAAATCGTGACGGCGGGGAACTGCCCGTCGTGGTTGATCGCCAAGGGAGCAATCCGCTTTTCGAAATGCGCCACCGCGCTCAATGGCACCACACCGCCGGTGTTCGAATGAATGTAAACATAGTTGAGAGCCTGGGGGTCCTGCCAGAATTGGGGCGCCACTTCCATCACCACGTGATATTGGTTGAGCGACGTATACATCGTGGAAACCTGGGATTGGCCAAAAGCGTTATAGAGAGTTGTATCCATCAATTGGGTTGTGATTCCGAGGCGGGCCGCCGTCTGGCGGTCATACACGAGGCGCGCCTGCAGACCGCTATTCTGCTGGTCCGTGTCCACATCTGTGAGTTCGCGCAATTTTCTAATTTGGTCAAAGACGATTGGGCCCCATTGAACCAGATCGTCGACGCTGTCGGATCGCAGCGTGTATTGATATTGTGCGTTGCCTGGCTTTGCGCCGATTTTCAACGTCTGACTCGCCTGCAAAATCCCACGCGCTCCCGGTACGCTGTTGAGCTTGGGGCGCAGACGGTCGATCACCTGGCTGGCCGTCAGTTTCCGCTCTTCGAAAGGCTTCAGGGTCACGAAGCCTGTCGCGGTGTTTACAGGACCGTTGCCGCCGGTAAAGAGCACGGCCATGGCTACCGCGGGATCAGACTTGAGGAGATCGACGAAGCGGGAAGTCAGCTGCCGCATGGCCTGGAACGAGATGTCCTGGGAGGCGCGGACGCCGCCCCGCACGTTGCCGGTGTCCCCCAAGGGGAGAAATCCCTTGGGCACAATCGCGAGTAGATAAACGTTCACGGCAATCGTAATCAACAGGATTCCCAGCGTGAACGCCTCATGCCGCAATACCCATTTCAGTCCGCGATCGTAGGCGCGTACCAGGTAATCAAAGGCGCGCTCATTGACACGATAGACCCGCCCGTGCGCCAGCCCGTGTTCTCGTTTCAGAAGGCGGGCACACATCATGGGGGTCATCGTGAGGGAAACGAGCAGGGAGACCAGAATGGCCACCGAAAGCGTGATGGCAAACTCGCGGAACAGGCGGCCGACGAGTCCGGACATCATCAGGATGGGAATGAATACGGCGACCAACGAAGTCGTCATGGAAAGAACGGTGAAGCCAATCTCTTGGGCACCATGCAAGGCGGCTTCCATGGGGCGCATCCCCCGCTCGACATGCCGGCTGATGTTCTCGATGACGACAATCGCATCGTCCACGACGAATCCCGTGCAGATCGTGAGCGCCATGAGGGAGATATTGTCGATGCTGTAGCCGAACAGATACATCACGCCAAAAGTGCCGAGCAGCACAACGGGAACCGCGACACTCGGGATCAGCGTTGCGCGCGGACTTCGCAAAAAGACGAAGACCACCAGAACGACGAGTCCGATGGAAATCAGCAGAGACCGCTCCGCTTCCTGGACCGCGGGATGAATGATGGTAGAGCGGTCAAACATGACCACCACATCGATTCCCACCGGCAGCGAGGCTTTGAGCGAAGGGATCGCATCACGGATCCGCTGGTTGGTTTCGATGATATTGGCATTGGGCTGCCGAAAGATGTTCAGCGTGACACACGGCTGGCCATCAAAAAAACCGGCGGTGCGAATGTTCTCGACCGAATCCTGGACATCCGCGATATCGGACAATTTGATCGCGGCGCCCTTGTGATATCCGACGATCAGCGGTTTGTAATATTCAGCCTTTAGGAGCTGGTCGTTGGCAAGGATATCCGCGGTGCGAGTGCCGTCCCAGATCTGGCCCTTCGGCACGTTTGCATTTTGCTGGCTCAGCATGTTCTTCACATCCTGCAGGCCGAGCCCATAGCTGTTCAATTGCGTGGGATTGACATCGACGCGAACTCCTGGGAGCGAACTTCCGCCGATGTAAACCTGCCCCACGCCGGGAATCTGCGACAGTTTCTGCTCCATGACAGTCGATGCGGCATCGTAGAGTTGCCCGGCATCGTGGATCTTCGACGTGAGAATGATCACAAAAATCGGAGAATCGGCCGGATTCACCTTCATATATGTCGGATTGTTCGGGAGGTTCGACGGCAAGTAACTGCGCGCGGCGTTGATGGCCGCCTGCACGTCTCTGGCGGCGCCATCGATATTCCGGTTCAAGTCGAACTGCAGGGTTATCGAGGTGCTGGCAAGGTAGCTGGACGAACTCATCTCCGTAATACCCGCAATGCGCCCGAACT
Organism: uncultured Acidobacteriota bacterium; assembly: GCA_963709105.1. Classification (GTDB taxonomy): domain Bacteria; phylum Acidobacteriota; class Terriglobia; order Acidiferrales; family UBA7541; genus Palsa-295. The sequence continues at coordinate 493 of CAVPVC010000031.1, read as the reverse complement.
GGCGCTCGAGCGGCGTGGCAACCGACGAGGCCATGATTTCCGGGCTCGCGCCAGGCAAGCTTGCCTGCACGGCGATCGTTGGGAAATCGACCTCCGGCAACTCGGCGACCGGCAACATCACAAATGCAAGAATCCCCGCCAGCGCAACGGCGGCGGTGAGCAGAGTGGTAGCCACCGGACGATGGATAAAGGGGGTTGAGAGATTCATTTCCTAAAAGCCGTCCACCGCAAAGCTACCAGGAAGCAGCCCCAGCCCCCAAAAGGATCGAGTCATTCCCCCGGCTGTACATTCCTGCGTGTGCATCAGTATATGCCGACAGGCTTACCTGCCGATCCATTGCTTGGACCCACTTGTTCCGTTCATCCATTTCAATCGTGCGTCCTGTGTTTGCGCCAGCACTAATCGCCGGCCACGCCGCCTGGAACCAGAAATCCCGGGCGGTGGCGATAGCTCGGCTGGCGCGACGTGAAACGCTTGCGGAGACGATCCAGA
>CAVPVC010000030.1:0-288655 GCA_963709105.1 uncultured Acidobacteriota bacterium | reverse complement strand
GGCGTAAGTATCTGTAATGTGAGAAATTGGGAGAGAGCGCCCGTAGCTCAGTTGGAAAGAGCGTCTGCCTTCTAAGCAGAGGGTCGGGGGTTCGAATCCCTCCGGGCGCGCCATATTTCCTAATTAAAACGAGGGTTTTCAGAGAACAGGCCGGAAGCCCTCGCCCTGATTTTACCTTCATTTTACCTCTTGCGGGACGCGGAACCGTCTCCTCCGAGGCAGTAGGCCACGGATCCCTGAGCCGTTTCCCTCCGTCCCGGCCGTGCGAAGCGTGCCACGCAGGCGTGGCGAGCGGCGTTCGTAGGCGTAGGCGGTAGACCTGAGCCGCGCGGACACCGTGAACGAACGCTGGTAACATACGACACATGGCGGTCATACGAAGGACGAAGAAGAAGCTCCTCGAAGCTCGGTTCTTCATGGCGTGTCTTGAAGCGAGAAACGAAACCAAAGATTGTCCGGTCAGAGCCACAGAAGGAAGTATTTGAGTTTTACTTGAGTGGGTTCCTGACGGCAGCGCGAAGCGTCAGGGACGTTCTTAGGAAAGCGCAGCGTCTACGCAAGAGATGGTATGAGGATACTTGGAAGCCGAGACTCTCCCGAGAAGAACTACGCGCACAAAAAATGAATCCTCAAAGAGAACTCCGCAGTTTTGAAGCATGGGAACAGTTCAGTGGTGAGGAAGTACCCGGACTCGCTGTAACACGTCAAGAGGTATTCGAAATCCTGCTGTTCCTGGCTTCAGCAATGCCTCCAGATGCACTTCTACCAGTTCGTCGATGCACACCGATAAGGGCTGACTACGAAGACTACGCCTGGCTCCGTGTGGCGAAAATCCGCGTAGACATGAAGGACGATGACAGCTTTCTCAACGCGCCGTACTGCAGCTGCATCCATTTCCGCAGGTTCATGTCCCCGAAGGGCTTCGCATTGCCTGGGCCATATTCGTCCATGGCGATGAAAGCCTGAGGGATGCCGCATCGGCCATCATCAAGCGACACTCCACAGATCCGGCCACGCGCGACGCCAAATTATTGGAATTGCTCGGGCCCGGCCACCAGGTCGATCAGGACGGAATGCCGTCCGAAATGGAACGCCGGTTAGACAAATTGCTGGGGATTCCTACCTTGCCACACACCTGCGGGTGTCGCCAGAACGCCTCGGGCGGAGCGCGCCAATGAGAATTGATCTGCCCGGCTGGTAAGCGTAAGCACCGGCGAAGATCCAACCAAAAAATACACGTTTTTGGACTTCGACCTTTAACGCAAACTTGGGCGGGGGGAATGCCGCATTTAGCTCGCGGCTCCCCAGGCCCTCGACTCTCAACCACAGGTCAAACTTTATTCGATATTGGCATCCGGCACCGCCCGTTACTCCGGAGCCAGTATCCCTGGTGATGGTGGCGCGCTCCCCGCTTATCGTGGCATCAGGGTTCGGTTCAACCTTCATCTACCTTGTGGGATAAACCCCGGAATGCCGGTTTTGACCACTTCATTCAGCCTCTGTCTGGTCTGAATTCGATTGATTTCGTCAAGCGCCTCTTCCGGAAGGGCAGAGATGTCGAAATTCTCTTTCGCATGGACCGGGCCTTTTGGCGTGGTAAGCACAGCCGTGCCGCGCTGCACCGCCCAAGCCAGCAGTACCTGCGCCGGCGTCTTTCCAACTCGCGCGGAGATCGCCAAAATAACCGGATCTTCGAGCGGCCCCGGCCTCATCCCGTGACCTAGCGGTGCAAAAGCCAAAAACACAATGCCTTTCTCCTTGCAGAATCCCAATAGCTCCGTTTCTGGCAGATACGGATGTGCTTCCACCTGGATCACGGCCGGCTTGATCCTCGCGGAATCATAGAGGGGCTTTAATTCGTTTAAAGTAATGTCTGAAAGTCCGATGGCCCGGCACTTGCCATGATCCACGAGACTTTCCATCGCTCTCCAGGTGTCGAGCAAAGTCACGTCGTGGTCGTAAAGGAGATTGCCGTTTTGATCCCGCGGGTCCTGGTCATCCCCGGGTTGAAACGCAAATGGAGTGTGAATGAGATAGAGATCCAGATACGTGAGCCGGAGCCTGCCCAGACTCGCCTCGAAAGCCGGTTCGACGCGCTCGGGCCGGTGGTTGTTATTCCATAGCTTCGTGGCGATGAACAGATCGTCGCGCTGGACCGTTCCTTCTCGCAGCACGCCTCGCAGCGCTTCTCCCACCGCCTCTTCATTTCGATATCTCTCCGAGCAATCGAATTGGCGAAAGCCGACTTCCAAAGCAGTTCTAGTCGCGCGCTGGGTATCGCCAAGATCGGGGATCAAGGTTCCAAACCCAAGGGCGGGAATAGCTCTCCCGTTGTTCATCAGGATTTTTCTATAGCGAATTTCGCTCTGCTCACTCATTGGCTCCCCAGACATCCGATCAAACCGATCCAACCAAAGCATCAGAACAGAAGGGCCGAGCCAGGACAATCAGACGATGGTATTGGCGATACCTTCGTATGATTCTGATTCACAGATTTTGTGTGACGACCCGCGCCTGTGTTACTGCGAGACTGGACTCGGAGACCGGCATGACGGGCCGCGTGGAGCAGGCTTTTGTTGCGGGTAGGGGATCGTACTACTGCTACCAGGGAGGCGTCTATTGGACTTAAGTATTGGTACTACGCGGAATAGAGAACGAAAACGTTGCGCCGGGGCCTTCGTTCCGGATTGCCCAAAGGCGGCCCTGGTGCTGCTGCACTATGGATCGGCTGACGGAGAGCCCGATGCCCATGCCGTCACCCTTCGTCGTATAGAAGGCTTCGAATAGCTTCTTCTCAATTTCGGAGTCTATGCCCACTCCGGAATCTTTGACGCTCAGGCGCACTCCACCGCTATCTTCGCATTCTGTTTTGATCAGCAATTCCCTCGGATTATCGTCAACTGTGCTCATGGCGTCCGAGCCATTCCGCAGCAGATTGAGAATGACTTGCTGAATCTGAATTCGATCCCCTGAGACGGATGGCAAATCAACGGCAAGGTCCAACTGCAGAACGACCCTGTTTCGCTGCAGCTCGCTCACGGACAGGGCAATCACTTCCTTGACTGCCTCATTCAAGTCGAACATTTCGAATATGGCGTTCTTCTTGCTGAATAGCGCGCGCAGCCGTGCGATCACTTCAGACGCGCGATTGCCATCGCGAATGGTCCTCCTCGCGGTTTCGCGCGCGCCTTCCAGATTCGGAGGATTGGCATCCAGCATCCGGAGGCACGTACTTGCATTGGTGACGATGCCGGACAGCGGCTGATTGACCTCATGCGCGATCGATGCAGTCAACGTGCTTAGTGTTGTAACCCGGGACATATGGGCAAGCTCCGATCGCGTTTCGTTGAGAGCTTCCTCGGCCAGCCGGCGCTCCGTGACATCTTCGGAAAGAGCCATTAGAAATCGCGGCAGTCGCTCTGTGCCAGATACGACAGAAACGCTGTTGCGCACCCATACTGCGCCGCCATTTTTCCGCCGGTATTGCTTTTCGATCTGAAATTGCCTGCGCTTCCCTTCCAAAAGCTCCTCGATAAGAGCCCAGTTAGGGTTGCGGTCCTCTTCAACGGTAATGTCGATAAAACTAAGTTGTTGGAGTTCCTCTTCTGTGTATCCCACCATCCTCTGGAACACGGGGTTTGCCGCGATAAAGCGACCGTGCAGCTCGGTCAAAGCAACCCCGATTGCTGAGTTCTCAAACACCGACCGCCAGCGCTCCTCGCTCCGGGCGAGTTCCGCGTGGGCCTCAAGCAACGCCTCTTCGTTTCGCTTGCGCTCGGTAATATCGCGCAGATAACCCGTGAAGGACGGAGGTCCATCCCGCTGGATGCGTGTGATTGCGATTTCGACGGGTATGTTCCTTCCGTCGGCACACAGCGCGGTCATCTCAACGCGCCGCCCCAGCACTCGTGACTCGCCTGTGGCCAGGTGGCGGGCAAATCCGGTGCGGTGCTTTTCACGGAGCGACGGCGGCACGATAACGTCAGCCAGATGCTTCCCCACGACGTTCTCTCGGTCGTAGCCGAAGGTTCGTTCAGCCGCGGGGTTGAATTCAGTAATGCAGCCCTCGTGGTCGATGGCTACGATACAGTCGAGCGAGGAGTCTAAGATCGCTGCCTTATGTGCTTCGCTGCGCTTAAGTTCAGTTTCTTCTTGACGAAGTCTTTCTTCCACGGACTTGCGTTCGGCAATTTCCTTCCTGAGCTCTTCATTGATGGCGGCAAGCTCAGCGGTTCGTTGCGCGACCCGCTGATCGAGTTCGCTGGCGACCCGCCGTTGTGTACTCAGGAGGCTCGATCCCTGCAGCCCAATGGCAGCCTGGTTCGCCGCTACGTTCAAAACGAGTCTCTCGGCTTGTTGAGGGAAATCGGCTCTCTGAGAACCTGCCACAATGACGCCAATTTCTGCGTGCAGCCCCAGATGCACGGGCACTAGCGTAGTCGCGTGCTTTCCGAAAAGATTCCATACCACTACCGGCAGTTTTTCGGGATCGTTTTCCAACCATGGCAGGAGTTTCTCGCCAATCTCTTCGGGGCGAGGCTTTGACTCCCAGCTCGAACCAACTCGCACCATTTCGGTAAATGCTGTGCCAGTTGACTCTCTTAGACGCGCATAGATGAAATCGAGGCTCAGCATGCTCACCAGAGCATCAAGCGAATTGCCGACAATCTGTGAGGGTGCTCCGCCAGTCCATGTGGCGGAAAGGGCGAGCACACCCACTAAATCGTTGATGCAGCGCCGAAGGCGCCTGCTTTCCTCGGCGGGACTTTCGGGTTGGACCGCCATGCTAGCTTCCTGCTGAGGCCGATGTGCTGTGCCCGGTTCGTCGCTCGCGGAACTCTCGAAGGAATTCGCCCGGAGGTACGAAGAATGGATTTCGTTGCAGGATTCCGCCAATAATGATCATAGGATGCGTGCGCATGATGTCGATCACCGTGTCCCCGCCGAATTTCCCAAGATGGTAGGTACAAATCACTGCGTCGTCGTGATGTTCCCACACGTGATTTACTCGCGATTCGAATTCGATCAGATCATTCACGTAGGATTTCCCTTCGGCCGCCCAGTCCATTCGACAAACGATACGGCTCAGCGGAAATCCTCCAGGAGCATTGCCACTGGCGATCTGTTCGAAGGCGCGCAGCATTCGATCCTTATCGAATCGGCCATCGCGGAGGTAAGTTTCGGTATTGGTTCGAAGCTCTAATTGCCCACTGTGTTCCGCTGCCGCCGGATCGATCCCCGCCGCAGCCAGCCGCTGCATGTGCTCGCTCCGTTGACCCGGGTTGACGACGTGAACTGCCTTGTGGCCGCATTCCAATCCATCTTTAATAAAGGGAAGGAGTACACGATATTCTTCCTCGTCGCTGTTGAAGAATGCGCAAACGTGGCGGGTTTCTACAAGCTGGGAACCTGCAAAGGAAATGGGGGCCGCGGTACTCATTGGAGGCTCCTCCCAAGAGAGTCCACCGAATGACGGAACTCTACACTATCGCGGTATGTAGAATAGTTCAACCGTCAGAATGTGGACCTTTCTCATCTTTATGTTTCCCAGACCAGTAGGAGGTGGGGAGATTGAGGAGGTCTCGGCAGGTGGGCTGGAGCGGGAGAGAATATTTCGGATTCCGTAAGCGACTCACCCATGACCCCGGGATGCCTGAAAAACCAATTCCCGTCCGTCTAGTAACCTGTTGGACGCAGCGAAGAGCATTTCCGCCACATAGGAATCGCCCCTCTCCGTATTAAACATTGCGTCATATAGGTGATACTCCGGCCAATTCAGCTTAAGGTACCGCTTCACGAACGCGGCGCGATCCCTGTCAATCGTGTCGACTTCCGTTATTGCCCTTTCTTGTGCTGTCCCAGCTTTGATCAGTCTCTGAATCTTCGATGTGCGCGAAGCATAGAGGAACGCCCGAAATACATCCTTGCGATTGCGAAGAAAATATTGCGAGCCCCGGCCGACGATTACGCAGGGGCCTCCGGAAAGCGCGTGATCGACCGCCAACTCGGAGACAGTGGCGATTCGGCGCGCATCGAGCAGTTCCAGCCGCTCCGTTGGCGGCAGGCCCCCCTCGAATGCCCCTCGAAGAAAGGACTTGAACACGCGATACACCGCCGGATCGTTTTTCCATTCCCGCTCCTCGACGGCTTGCGGCGTACTGTTGGTCAAACGCGCGATTTCCTCCGTCAGTTCGTGGTCCCACAGCTTCCAACCCAGAAGTTCGGCCAGCTTTGCCGCAATCTCCGAAGCGCCGCAGCCAAACTCACGTTCGATTGTAATTGCTTTAATCATTTGATCCATCCTTAACCGGCCGCCACATCTCCACCCGCCCCTGGGTCATTCTTCTTCAAGAAAAACGCGAGAACGAACATAATCGAGCAGAGCGCCCCCAGAACCCAAAATGTGTCCATGTAAGACAGCGCGCGTGCTTGTTGATTTACTAAGCCGTAGAACCTGGCGATGGCCTCGTTGTGGGCGTCCGTGGCACTAAGCCCGGAATGGGCGATTTCTGAACTCAGCGCGTGGAGCGCGGAACGAAACGCAGGGGTGTCGGGTGTGACGTGGCCCACAAGAATCTGCTGGTGATACTGAGACCGCCGGATAATCAGAGTGGTCACCAGCGAAGTTCCTATACTGCCGCCGATGTTGCGCATGAAGTTGATTATTCCCGACACGCTGTTGCCCTTCTCCGGAGGAACGCCGATGTAACCTGCCGCCGTGATCGGGACGAAAAGAAATCCGATTCCCACTACTTGCGTGATGCGCAGCCACATGGCAAACCGGAAGCTGATGAATAAATCGGTCTGGTGAGCGGAATAGAACAGTCCAATCGCAAGACACAGCCATCCCGCCGCAATCAGGTATCTGGCCTGAATCTTTGACGTAAGCCGTCCAGTGACCGGCATCATAGCCAGCAGGACAAGTCCTCCGCCGGACAAAACAAGACCGGCGAGTTCGGCCGTGTAGCCCATCAGCGTCTGCAAAAATTCGGGAATCAAAACGAGCGTGCTGAAAAGCATGAAGCCCATCATGAACATCATCAGGTTCGCCGCGGCGAAGTTAAAGCTCTTGAACATGCGGACATCGATGATCGGCTCTTTGCGGAACCATTCCCAGATGACCAGCGTTACCAGGCAAACCGCTGCGGTTATCGCCAGGGTGGTGATGAAGTGCGAGCCCAGCCAATCGTCTTCTTGCCCCTTATCCAGAAGCACCTGCAGCGAACCAACTCCAAGCGCCAACATGGATATGCCGATGTAGTCCACGCGAATTCCCCCCCTTTTTAGCCGATGGAGGAATGGCGGATCTTCCACAAGTGTGTAGGTCAGATAAATCGCAAGAAAAACCACGGGCAACGTAATGAAAAATATCCAGCGCCAGGAATAGTTGTCCGTAATCCACCCTCCGAGCATTGGTCCCACTGTCGGGGCGAGGACCGCCGATATGCCGTAGAGAGCAAAGGCCGCCCCGCGCTTCTCGGGAGGAAACGAATCGTTGAGAATGGCTTGCGCCATCGGTTGCAGTCCGCCTCCACCGACTCCTTGCACAGCCCGGAAGAGCAGCAGTATCGGCAGACTCGGTGCGAGTCCGCAAAGCAGAGAGCTCACCGTGAAAACAAAGAGGGAGAGCATGAAATACCGCTTGCGGCCGATCATTTCGGCAAGCCATCCGCTGATGGGGAGGATGATCGCGTTCGCTGCCAGATACGACGTAAGCACCCAGGTGCTGTCGTCGTAACTCGCTCCCAAGCCTCCTGCGATGTACGGCAAGGCAACGTTGGCTACGCTCGTATCCAGAACTTCGACAAATGCCGCCATCGAAACGGTGGCGCCAATCGCCCAGGGATTTATTTTGGGGCGCCAGACGACCTGCTCCGAAGGGAAGGTCAGCGCTTCGGAACTCATCGTAAGTACACTTTCGCTTCGACGTTCATGCCGGGCCGAAGCTGGCGGTCGCGATTTTCCCCGGATTCGAGAACGATCTTCACCGGCACGCGCTGAACGATTTTTACGTAGTTACCCGTGGCGTTTTCCGGAGGCAGCAGGCTAAACAGAGGTCCTGTGGCCCCCGCGATGCTGTCGACATGCCCATGGTAGGAACGGCCATTCGAGTCGCAAGTGACCTCCACCCTCTGTCCCAGCCGCATGTGCCTCAGTTGCGTTTCTTTGAAGTTCGCAGTGATCCACACTTGATCCAGCGGAACGACGGTGAGCAGTTGCTCTCCGGGATCGACATTCAACCCCACGACTACTTTCTTGGTCACCTCGCCGCTAACCGGAGCTAATATCTTGGTGTATCCGAGGTTCAGCTCGGCCAGATCGAGTTCGGAGCTCTTCTGCCGTACGTCAGCAACGGCTGAGAGCGCTCGGGCGCGCGTGGACGCCACGCGTTCCGGTCCATCCTTGGCGGATTCGTCTCGCGCAATCGCTTCGTTGAGCCGGCTACGCGCTTCCACGACGTTTTGTTCAGCACTCGCCTCGTCCGCCTTGGCGGCTGCCACGGCGGCAGTATCCGTTTGTGCTGCGGCTATCGCGTGGTCGTAAATCTGCTTAGGTACTTCGTCCCTCGCCAGCAGCAGGTGGTATCGCTGCACGTCGTCCTGGGCCTTCACGTTTTCCGCCTCGGCTTCGAGGATGCGTGCCTGTGCCGCGGCCACTTGTTTTTCCCCGGCGGCGATTGCTGCTTTCGCGTTTTCAATGTCCGAAGATGTGAACTTCAGCTGACTGGCAGTGTCCACCGAGCTAATGGGCACATCGATGTTGAGGGCCTGGGCGGCGGCCTGCGACGTCTCAAGGTTCGCCCGTGCTTTCGCTTCAGCGACTTGGTAGTCTTTTGGGTCAATCTCCACGAGAACGGCTCCTTCCTGCACATACTGGTTGTCTTCCACGTGGACCGCTTGCACGTACCCTGAAATTCGCGCACTCACCGGATAGAGGTGAACATCCACTTGCGCGTCGTCGGTGCTTTCGAAACCCGAGAGGTAGTGCCACAGAAAGGCGCCACCGGCGAGGACTACCACCGCGGCAGCGGCAATAATCCAGCGCTTGTGAGAGCGCCGGGTCGGATAGACGACGGGCGGCGTGGTGGGGCTTTCCATTGCCGTAGCGGGCGTTGAGGACGATGAACTTTCCGCACTTTTGGCCGCGTCTTGGTCGGGCATTTTATTTTCCTTTCAAATACAGAGAGTAGCTCGATTCCGCGACACCCATTGCTCGCGCCAGGGAGATTTTGGCGGTGTTATAGCTGTAAAGACTGGCGATATACGCGTCGTTCGCGTCCGCGAGGGCTTCCTGCGCCTGCACCACTTCGATGTCGTCTGTCACTCCCGAAGCGAAGCGATCACGTGATTGCTGCAGGGTCTGAGTGGCGAGCTGGATAGCGTTGTGCTCGACGGAAACTTCTTGGGCGGTATCCTGCAAATCCAGGAAAGCGTCACGGACTTCCTGGTCGATCCTGGCACGGAGGTCCTCCAGTTGTTGCTTGACGCTTGCCAGGAGAGAATCGGCGACAAGGTTATCTCCGTGAACTCTGCCCCCCTGGAAAATCGGGAGTCGGAGCTCCGCGGCCGCATCCACTGTGCCGTGGTTCGAGGCGGGATTGGTGCCAATCGTTCCGTAATCCGCAACGGCCGATACTGTCGGGTAACGCTCGGCTGAAGCAGCCTTCTTTTGCAACTCTGCGGAACGCACTTGCTCGGTCAGGCTTTTATAGTCGGCGCGGGAGGCATACGCCTGCTGCAGGGCTTCGCCGAGACTTGACGTCGTAAGCGGCTGATAAGCAACTTGTGTGGTTATGTCGAACGCCTGACCCGCCGGAAGTCCAATCGCTCGCGCCAGAACCAGCTTCTGCTTGGATAGATTATTCCGCGCGACGATCAACCTTTGTTCGCGCGCCTGAAGCTCGACATTGGACCTCAATTCGTCAACCGCAGCCGCAAGCCCGGCTCTATGCTGGTCGGTCGTCTGATCCAACAGCGCTTTGGCAGTGTCGCGCTGAGCTAAAGCGGACTCGACCTGTGACTGGTCCGCGATAACCAGCAAATAATTTGACACCACCACAAGCACAATCAATTCGCGCGCGTTCTTATAGCTGTATTGAGCCGATTTCACTTGCGCAGCGGAAGAACGCGCGCGTTCGATGGACTCCCAGTCGAAAATGGTTTGATCGAGGTAACCACGTGCGTCGAAAACTCCAAAAGGGCCGAGGACGGGCGGGTGGCCGGGAACGTTATTAATGCCTATGGTCGCCCTCACGTTATTTTGCCGAACGGCGAAACTCGTACCGGTAGTCAGATTTGGCAGCAACTCGCTGAGCGCCCGCCACCGGTCGCCCTTGGCACCGGAGACGGCATCAGTGGAAAGCAACCCTCCAAGATTTTGCCGCAGTCCACGAGCCACGGCCTCTTCCAATGAAAGCGATAACGGCGTCGGACTGGCCGTGCCCGTGGGGACGCCTCCCAAGTAGGGATTCTGCGCCCGAGAATCTGAGGTATAACCATTGGGACCAGCAACGGTAGCAGCCCCGTAGGACGCGGTCTGCTGACTCGTTGCGGTCAATTCAGACTGCCCGTAAAGTGCAGATCCTGCGAAGAAAGCCAGGAAGATACTGCACAGCCTTGCATGTTTCCCAGTCGACATCCTCTGAGCTACGAAATTCATGCCTTCACCGTTTCTTGCAGACATCCGATAAGATCGGTTGCCACGGTGCGATAACACCAAAAGCTCGGGAAGAGAACAATTAGACGATGGTATTGGCGATACTTTCGTATGATTCAGCGCCCCAAACCCTTCGTATTCAGTCGAAATGCTTCCGTGCGATCAATTGAAGTGACGGCGGCGCATTTACACCGGAAGCCGCCACCAATCAACGAGTGACGTCGAAGATCGCCCGAGTCAATTGCATCAGAACCGAGCGGGCCGCGACGATCGCGTCCCGCTCGCGGTGCAAGACTCCGGAATTGCCGGCGCCGACCAATACCTAAGTACAATAGACGTCCCAACGTGACTGGCGCATGCTCGCACGTACGATTGGAGAGGTATCACGAAAGTTCCGCCTCTAGGCCACATCGAGTCGGCCATCCGATACCGCCGAATCCGGCTGGATCGTCCAGCGAGGGAACGAGGTTTCATTCACTTTTCGCAGAGGGTATGGGTGTGATATGCGCCGAAAATTCCGGCGTTAACGACGCCCGCCGGCGGCGAGGTCCGTCAAAATATGGTGAAATCGTGACGGCAGAACGTCCGCTCGTATCGGTCGTCGATGATGACGAGTCCGTGCGCGAGTCGCTGCCCGACCTGCTGGGGGAACTGGGTTACGAGACCCGGGTGTTTTTGTCCGGGGAAGACTTTCTGAAGTCCGATTACCTCGACAAGACCAAATGCCTCATCCTTGACATCGCGATGCCGGGTATGACGGGACCCGAGCTCCAGGACGAATTGACGCGCCGCGAAATGAAGATTCCCGTCGTTTTCATTACCGCTCAAAAGGACGAGGCCGTGCGGTCGCGGATGCTAGCCCGAGGCGCTGTGGATTGCCTCTTCAAGCCATTCAGCGACACCTCCTTGCAAAGGGCGCTCAACGCCGCGCTTCTAATCAACTAAGCAACGGGTTATGCTGTTTGGCGCGTGAGGAACGTGCTATGAATTCAGCGGGTGCATCGCGTCAATCGACCTCGTTGCCCGAGTCAAAGGCCGCGCCGATCGTGTTCGTCGTAGATGACGACATCTCAGTGCGCGAGTCGCTGGAACTGCTGATCGCGTCCGCGGGCTGGAAGGCGAAGACATTTGCTTCCGCAACGGAATTTCTCGCCCACCCGTGCGCGCCGGTTCCGAGCTGCCTCGTTTTGGATCTCTCGCTTCCGGGCCTCAATGGTCTTGAGCTTCAGAAACGCATCTCTGGCGAGCGCGCCGATCTGCCGATTATCTTCATTACGGGCCACGGTGACGTCCCCAAGACAGTCCAGGCGATGAAGGCCGGGGCTGTGGAATTCCTGACTAAGCCATTCAGCGATGGAGCGCTGCTGAGCGCCATCCGTCTGGGTCTGGAACGGAGCCGGGCTATTCTGGGCCAAAAAGCGGAGACGCAAGAGCTTCAGCGCTGCCATGCATCGCTTACGCCCCGCGAGCAACAAGTCATGGCTCTGGTAGTCTCAGGGCTCTTGAATAAGCAGGTTGGTAGCGAGCTTGGCATCAGCGAGATCACCGTGAAGGCACACCGGGGCCAGGTGATGCAAAAAATGAAAGCCGAGTCCCTCGCCGACTTGGTGAAAATGTCCGGCAAGCTCGGGGTGGCCAGCCAAAAACCTGACCGTTAAAACGGCCGCCAGCGGCCGGCGAATAACTGAGATTTCTTCTGCCCAAAAAGATTACTCTTTCATAGCGGCCCTTCCGAGCGCACTCTGCTATCCGCTCCCGGATCGAATCCTGAGGTTCCAGTTCCCGGCTGACTTGTCTCCAAACGCTGACCAGCGGGACATACACGGCCTGGAACCGCTCTATGTGCCCTTCTCGGTTTAAAATAGAGACTCAGCGACTCCCGTAATTGAAGGCGTGCACGCCGCAAGCGCGACTTCACTGCCGCTGGCGAAACGGCGAGCGTCTGCGCTGTTTCTTGAATCGAGAAACCCTCAACGTCACGAAGTTGAAAAACGGTTCGGTATCCTGACGGTAATTGAGCGATCGTCGTCTCAAGAATGCAATGCAGCTCCACTTGGGAATAGCGCTGTTCAGGGGTTGGACCGCGATCCTCGAGTTCGCAAGCGAGAGGGCTTTCCTCGGTTTGTTCGTCGATGGAAATTTCCTTGAAACGCCGTCGCCGTACCTTCATCAGTCCTTCGTTGATGGTGATGCGAACAAGCCAGGTATAAAACCGGGAGTCTCCCCGGAAACGAGACAGATTCTTATATGCCTGCACGAAGGCGTCCTGCATAATCTCTTCGGCGTCCTCGCGGCTGTGAGCAATCCTTTCCGCCACCCGAAACACTCTCGACTCATAGTGCTCGACGAGTTGTTGAAACGCGGCACGTGATTCGCGCTGTGCCTCCGCGACCAGCCGTTCTTCGTTAAACGCCACGGAACCTGCAGTGGCACAAGGCGGGTACGTGATCGCCCCCGGTGGTTGACTTACAGGCTCTGCTTGCATCACATCCCCCCTCGGTCGTTGTCCAATTTCCCGGATACACAGCCGAGATTCATTCGGTTACGAGCAAACCAAAACGCTTAGTTCGAACTGAAAATCAGATCGCTTCCTGTCTGGCCTCCGAGCTTTCAAAAAAGATGCTGTCGTCTCCATCGATTCTCTCGAAATATCCGAAATATTCTCCTGGCATGAGGCGTGATAGTCGGTAAGCAGTCTCTTGGGCTTCGAACGATGAACCAACGGAAAGCACGAAGTGAGCCCTACCGCCGGCAGCAGTCGTGAAAATGTCAAACACGGAACTGTTATCTGTGAGCCCGCTGCCAAAGTGAACCCCCGCTAGACCAGGTTTCGCGTCAGAAGATTCTCTTGCTTGGGCGGCTTGAGTCATTGAGGCTTCCTTTCCGAAATGCCCTGTCGAATGCGTCCTATGAATGTTCGCAGACGTAATGAAACCAGAGGGGTGCCCCCGAAACAATTGGACAATGGTATCGGCGATACCTTCGTATCGCTTGGCCTGGCAATCTTGCGGGCCCTACCTAGGCAGCCAAGCCCGAAACTGGAGGTTTTTGCGAATCGCTCGAAAGTTCCTTCATTAACCGGCACACCGTGGCCCTTGAGACCCTGTGTTTCTTTGCGACCTGACCTAATGACATGCCAGAACGGCGGTCATCGATTAACCGCGCTCGATCGATCTTCAGGGGAGTACGCACGATCTGCCGACCTTCCGGCCGCGCTCGCCTCATTCCCGCTCGAACCCGCTCCACGATGAGATTCTTTTCGAGCTCTGCGATTGCACCGACGATCACCACCATCGCCCGACCGAGTGGGCCTCCGGTGTCGATGTTTTCGCTGAAGCTGACGAACTCGATGCCCAGGTGATTGAGCTCATCGAGGATTTCCAGAAGATGCCGCACCGATCGCGCCATCCGATCGAAAGCCCAAACGAGCACGACATCGAATTTGTGCCCGGGGGCATCAGCCAATCAATTGATCGAGGCCAGGGCGTTTCTGCTTAGCACCGGAAATCTTGTCGCTGTATTCCGCGACGATTTCGTAGCCGCGTTGCTTGGCCATTTCGCGCAGATCATATAGCTGCGTCTCGGAATGCTGATCGATCGTCGACACGCGAGTGTAGTGATGCTGGATGACTTGCATCCGGCCAGGAAGCGGTTCGGTCGTTATCGTTGCTAATGGGCTCATACTCCTGATAAACGCCATATCTGGATGCGACTTTGCTCTCGGAAAACACTGTCAGATCGTGTTAAGCGACACCGGGTCAATGGAGTTGGCCTCGGTTCGTCACCAGAAACACTTTTTGATAGTTATATGGAACCTGCCAGGGAGAACCACAGGGGCAAGATCCGGATGCAGCTGGACAACTACGATTCGCGGGTCAGGTAGAACTGGATAGCTGGGGTGATTAGCAGCGACAGAACCATAGAGACCAGGATTCCGCCGATTACGGCGATGGCCAGGGGTTGCAGCATCTGCGCGCCCGCTCCCAGGGCAAGCGACAGCGGCAGCATGCCGGCCACGGCCGCCATGGCGGTCATGACAATTGGACGCAGGCGGCGACGCCCGGCTTGAATCAGCGCTTCTTCGGCGGAATAGCCAACCGAGCGAAATTTCTGGTTGGCATCGAGAAGAAGAATCCCATTCTTGGCGACGATGCCGATCACCATGATCAGCCCCATGAACGACGACACGTTGAACGTGGTGCGGGTGATCAAGAGCGCCAGAACGACACCTGAGGTCGAAAGCACGGCCGAGGAAAGAATGGCCACCGGCGCCGAGAATGACCGGAACTCGAACAGCAGCACGAGAAAAACAAGAACGAGCGCCAGTAAAAGCACAACGACGAGATCGTGGAACGATTTCTGCTGTTCTTCGTAGGTGCCGCCGTATTCCACGCGAATCGACGAGGGAAGGTTCAGGCTTTTTACGGTTTTCTGGACCGCGGCAACGCCCGTACCCAGATCCAGGCCTTCCAGGCGCGCGGTCACTTCGACGTCGCGCTGCAAATTCTCGCGCAGAATCTCGGTCTGTCCAGGCAGTTCGGAGACGGTCGCAACCGAGCCGAGGGTTGCTGTGCCGCCGGCCGGGCTCACCAGCAGCGTGTTGCCCATCGCTTCAAGCGAGGAACGATTCGATTCCGGGAAGCGCACGCGCAGCGTGTAAGGACGGTCATTGACAATGACGGGATTCGCGGCAGGTTCGCCATCGACGATGGCGGAAGCCGCCACAGCCAACTGGTCCGCTGTAAAGCCGGCTTTGGCGGCCGTCTGCGGATTCACGTTGAACACAACGGCGGGGCCGCTGGTGGTGTTCTCGATCCCGTCCGCTATGTCGACCACAGGCTGCTTCCCGTTGACCTCGATCTTACCCAGCGCATCGGCAACGCGGGGCGCCCATGCTGCGAGCAAATCGGCATCCGGAGAGAAAAGTTTCACGACCACCGGCTGTGGCGCGCCGGTGAGATCGCCGATCATGTCCTGCAGCACCTGCGTGAAGTCGACATCGAGCGCTGGCTCTTGCGTTTTTAACTTGGCGCGGATTTCAGCGATGATTTCATCGACGCCGCGGCTTCTTTTGTCCTTGAGCTTCACGGCGATGTCGCCGGTGTTGGGTTCGGTGACCGCGGCGAGCCCCAGTTGCAGACCGGTGCGACGCGAGGTGCTCTCCACTTCGGGGGTTTCGCGCACGATGGACTCGACATGCGAGATCACGCGGTTGGTTTCCTGGAGCGAACTCCCAGGGGGCATCACGTAGTCGAGAATGAAGCCGCCCTCGTCCATTGGCGGGGAGCAGGTCGCTGCCCAGATGCTTGTAGCCGGCGTAGGAAACCACGATCAGAATCGCGCAGAACAAAGCAAGCCACGCGGGGCGTTCCAGCGCGCGGCGAACCCAGCGCTCGTAGAGCTTCAGAACGCGCTCGAAAATTCCTCCCCGAAGCGACGCTTCTTCGGCGGCCATCAGCCGGCGAATTTCTTCCTGCTCGGCGGAGTGCCCGGATTCGGGCGGCAGAGCGGCGGCCGGGTCCGCAGAACCGGGCCGCAAATTTCCCTCTGTATTTTCATCATTCGTACCGCCGGCTCCCAGCCCGCTCTTGCGGCGGATCAGGCGTGAGCCCAGATTGGTCGTCCAGCTCAGCGCGAGCACGAGCGACGTGAGCAGCGAAACGCTCATGGCCACGGCCAGGGCGCGGAAGAAGGTGCCGGTCACGCCGGTGATCGAAATCAGCGGCAGGAAGACGACGATGGGCGTCAGGGTAGAGCCGATCAGCGGAACGGTGAGCTCTTTGAGAGCCTTGCTGGTGGCTTCAAACGGCCCTTCGCCGCCATCGCGATGGAGGACGATATTCTCGACGACTACGATCGCATCGTCGATCACCAGGCCGCCCGCTGCAGCGAGGCCGCCGAGCGTCATCATGTTGAAGCTTTGCCCCATGACCTTCAGCGCGACGAACGTGATGCAGATGGTCAGCGGCACCACGACGCCGGCCAGGATGGCGGTACCCAGGTCGCGCAGGAACAGCCAGATAATAAATCCGGTGAGAAAAATGCCGATGATGATCGCGTCGCGCACGCTGCCAATCGATTCGCGAACGATGTTCGACTGGTCGTAAAAGACGCTCAGTTCCACGCCCGAGGGAAGAACGGAGCGAAGGCTCTCGATTTCCTGGTGCACTTCATTGGCTACTTCAACGGTGTTGCTATCCGGCTGGCGGTTGATGCTGAGCAGGACCGCCGGCTTGCCGTTGGCGGTAACCACCGTGTAATTCGGGGCCGTGGAAGGCCCGACGGAGGCTATATCGCGAACCTGCACCGGAATATTGTTGGCGTCTTTGACGACGATGTCGCCGATCTGCTCGGGCGTCTGCACCTGCGCATTGATCAGGCCCAGAAACAGCTGATGATTGCGGCTCAGCAGCCCGGGCGAATCGATCAGGTTCGTTTTGTTCACCGCATCCAGAATGTCCTGCAAGGTCACTTTAGCGCGCAACATGCGGGCCGCATCGGGCGTGATCTGGAATTCAGGGGTCTGCCCGCCCTGAACGAGCACGCTGGCAACTCCATTCAGCCGGTTTAGCCGCGGCTTCAGATCGTAGGTGGCCAGCTCCCAGAGTTGAGTCTGCGGCACCTTGTCGGAAGTGAGGCTGTAGCCGAGGATCGGAAAGCTTGCGAAATCGAGGCGGTTGGTCTGAATCTGCGCGGTAGACGGCAGCGTGCTCTGGATTCGCGAAACGGCGGCATTCACCTGCAGCAGCGTCTGCGCCATATCGACGTTCCAGTTGAAGAACAAATCCACTTCCGCCGAACCCCGGCTAGTCGTCGATCGGACGTCCTCGAGGCCCGGAACGCTATTCACCGCTCCTTCAATCGGCCGCGTAATCGTGACTTCCATCTGATCGATGGGCATCACGCCGTTGTCCACGCCGATGATGATCCGCGGAAAATTTGTGGACGGGAAAACGGCAATCGGGATAGAGAGCGCCTCGTAGACTCCCACAAGCGCCAGAATAATCACGAGAAAGATGATCGATTTGGAGTGGCGGGCGAACCAGTAGCGCGAAGGATCTTCGGCAGGGAAACTCCTGCGAGGCGGAACAACGACCGAAGGGGCCTGCGTGTCGGCGGACATCTATTGACCTCCGGCCTCACCGCCTTCGGCCGTGCCAGGCGCCTGCACCTGAATTTTCGTTTTCTGCAGAACGTCCGGATCCTCTTTGTCCAACTCGAATGCGCCCACGGTTACCACACGCTCCCCGGCTTTCAGGCCTTGCGTTATCTGCACATCGTTTCCGTTGCGGATGCCTGTTTCCACTTTCTGCTTATGGGGAACGTTGCTTGAGTCAAGAACGATCACGGAAGTGGCGCCGTCCGAGGATGTGAGCAAGGCCTGCGCCGGAATCACGATCGCGTGGGACACTTTTTCGGCAACCATCGAGACTTTCACGCTGGCCCCGGGCTTCAATTGCATTCCAGGATTGCGCGCCTGCACCCATACTTCAACGGTGGTGCTGTTAGGATCCAACGCAGGGCTCACGAGACTTACGTTGCCGGGAACGGGAGTTCCGCCGGGTAACGACAGCGATGCCGCGTCTCCCACTTTCAATGCCGCTGCTTCCTGCTGCGACACGTGGGCGCGAGCCACCACCTGCGACAAATCCATAACCGTGAGAATGGGAGAGCCGGTCGGGGCCGTCTCGCCGGCATAGAACGGGCGGTCTGTGACCACGCCGTTGATGGGACTGACAATCTTGGTATAGCTCAGCTGCGCTTCAGCGCCCGAGGCCTTTGCCTTGGCGGACATCAGCTGACCCTCGGCCGCCCTCAGGTCGTACTGCTTCTGAGCGACTTGATATTGGTTCTGGGCCTCCGTCAAGGCGATGCGCGCGTCTTCCACATCCTTCGCCGAAGCAGCCCCTTGTTTGAACAGCGACTCGCGATTGTCGTAGAGCCTTTGCTGTGCGTCCAATTGCTGCTTGGCGAGCGTGAGATCCTGCTGCGCCTTCTGAAGGGCTGTCTGGTAGGAGGCTTCCGCTTGCTGGTAGGCTCCCTGGTTGTCCGCCACGGCGCTGGCGATATCGCGGTTTTCGAGTTCGGCAAGGAGTTGCCCGGCATGTACCGGGCTGCCGCGGTCCACGTAGAACTTCTGGATAGGAGCGTTGATTTTGGGCACCAGAGCAGCCTGATCCTTCGGATAGAGGATCGCGTCTGCGGTGACTTCGCGCTGGATCGCCTTATTTTCCGCAGGGGCGGCCTGCACAGTGACCATGGGCGCCTCGTCTGCGGCTTCTTTCGTTGCGCAGCCGCAGACGCCGCCTGTCGCAAGGGAAACAATTCCCAGAAGCCAAACGCACGCGCCGCATCTTCGATCGGGTGGCGTGAAATCGCGCATCGTCGGAGAAGCGTACAGACTTCGTGCATTTCACTCTTGATCCCGTCCCTGTTCGCATTGTTTCAGAAATTGCCGGTCAATGTCTGGAGGTTCGCCAACGCCACGCGATACCGCACTTGTGAGTCGTCGTAAGCATTCCGCGCCGAGGTCAACGTGTTCTGCGCATCTACCATCTCGAGCGCCGTCGATTCCCCCGCCTGATAGCGCAGATTCGTCAGCCGCAGGCTTTCGGCGGCAAGATCGGCGGTGCGCCGGGAAGAATCGACTGCGGCCCGGGCCACCGTCGCCTCGTTGTAAAAGGAGTACAAATTGCCGAGCATCGCTCGCTGTGCCCGGCTCAGGCTGGTGCGGGCTTCTTCCTGCCTGATCTCGGTCTGGTGGAGTTTACTCCGCAACGATCCCCAATCCCAAACCGGAAAGCTCATGCTCGCGGTGAGAAAATAGCCTAGCGCCGGGACACGGCCTGCGTCGGGATGAGTCGACCACACGGACTTGAGGGCGAAGGAATTCGCTTCAATCCCGTAATCGGTGTCAATCAAGAACGAAGGAAGAAAGGCCGCTTTCGCAGCCTTGACCTCCAGGTTCGCCTGGCCGACCGTTTCGCTCGCAACGCGAAGGTCAGGGTTCTGCCTGCCCGCCATGGACTCAGCTTCGGTGAATCCCGGCAGTGGTTGGGCGGAATCGAGATCGTCCACTACGCTGAAATTCTCGCTGAGCGACGGGAAAATCAATACGGCGAGATCCAGACGTGCGTTTTCCACCGCCAACTGGGATTCGTCGAAAGCCTGCTCCTGTTGGCGATACTGAATCTCCGCCTTCACCACGTCGCTGTGGGCGGCCTGCCCGGCGCGTTCCTGATCCTGAGCGATGTTAAAGAAGCGCTTCGATTGATCGAGGGCCTGCTCGGTAGTCGCATACCGTCGCTGGGCGACGACGAGCGCATAGTATGTCTTCGTGACGGTCACGGCCAGGCCGCGGCCCGCTATTTCCGCCTTGGCCTTGGCGATGGCCTCGGCCGCCTGCGCGCGATGGACGCCCGTCAGCAGGTAAGTGGTCGGCGAAAGATCCTCGTGCAGCACGGCCCATTGCCGATACACGTGGACGCCATCGTTGGTGACAAACCTGCCTTCGGGAATGTTGTGTATTCCTGTCCCTCCCGTCCCCTGCGTGTTCAAGAACTGCGTCGAGTCGCTGATCGAAGGCAGCATTGCGCTGCGCGCCTGCACTCGATCTTCCCGGGCGAGTTTGGCGTCTCCCTGCGCCGCGAGAAACTGCGCGTCGTTCTTGCGGGCTCGTTCGAGCGCGTCCTGCAAACTGACAAGCACAGGCCCTGTCGATTGCACGGACCCGGGGGGCTGGACTAACTTCACCGAAGGTCCGGCGTCTTCGGCCGCTGACTGGTCTGGTAATTGGTTTGTGGCCTGGCTTGCCGGCCGATTCTGGGCCGGAGCCGCCGGCGAAAAGCTAACGAGCGCGGTGCAGAGAACAATTCCGGCAGCGCGCCGCAGAAAAGAGCGGGATGGAGGACGGGTCGATCCATGCGCGACTCTAATGAACATATCGTTTCGAGGGGCGAGTAATGACACTGCTGCCCTCCTTCCGAGAGAAAAAGTTCAGATTTGCGGCGGCCTGCCGAAGTCTCGAGGCCAGGCCATACGCCAGAATCATACGCGACTTAATCCGATTCGGCCGTCTTCGAGGCCATCTTCTCAGCCATATGAACCAGCAGCGCCGACTGCGATCATCCAATCCGGGAAAGAAGAGGGCGGAACCGGGCCAGTTGTTGTTCTGCTTGAAATTTGAGTTCGCGGGATTGCAACCGCGCACGCGATTTGGGACGGCGTAGAGGCCGGCGCCATTTGTCCCCAGGGCGCGCCATTCTAATCCATTGCCCTCTCGCGCAAAGATTGTTGCCGCAGGTGTTCCCGGAAAAGCTAGCGGTCGATCCGCTTGATCATCTTATCCAGCGCGTCGCGGTCGATCGGATAGCCAAGGCCGGGTTGCGTAGGCGCCTGGACATAACCCTCGGCATCAATTCGGAACGCGTCCTTGTGGTAAGGGCGGTCGGCCCACTCGGCCGGGAAGGGCATCTCGAACCAGTACGCGTTCGCGAGCGCCAGCTCCAGGTGGAAGTGAACCGCGAGGTCGAGCACGTTCCCCCAATTGTGCGGCGTGCATTCCAATCCAAATGCATCGGCTAACAACCCGACGCGCATGGAACCCGTCATTCCTCCGACATTATCCGAAATGAGCCTCACCACATCCAACGCGCCCCGCTGGATGTATTCGGCGTAATCCGCGATGGAGTATATAAACTCGCCCACGTGTATCGGCAGAGCGAGCGCGGCGCACAGCTCGATCAAACCCTCCGTGTCGATCGTGCGGACCGGATCTTCGAACCAGGCATAATTAAGTTCATCCAGCAGACGCCCCACGGTCATGGCCTGTTGGCGGTTATAGGATTGAACCGGATCGTGCATCAGCACGAATTCGTCGCCCACTGCTTTGCGAACTTCCCTGATTTCCTCCATGTGCCCGATATAGGAGGGAATCGCCGGACCGGTGGCATGCTGCCCCTGCCCCGGATGTATTTTGTAGCCTTTATAGCCCAGCGCTTTCGCTTTCAACACGTCCGGCACGTAATCTTCCACGGTGGGCAAATGCTGGGAACTCGCATAAGCCATCAAGCGAGTCTTTGCGCCTCCGCCCATAACCTTGTAAATCGGCTGGTTCACCGCCTTGCCCAAAATATCCCAGAAGCAGATATCAGCCGCCGCGGTGTAGGGGTTCGGCCAAGTGCCTGCTCCGCGCGTCACGGTGTCGAAGGCCGGAGCCATGCTCTGGCCCCTAGGCGGAGCTGGCGTAACGCTGCGTCCGGAAGCCGCAGCGCCCGGCGCCGGTCTCGGACGCGGCCCGCCAAATCCTCCTATGCTCTTCATCCCCGTGGTTGCTGTGAGCGTAGGAAGCAGTTCGAGCACATTCTTGCCGGTGAGAGCCGGCTTCGCCCACGCCAGCCAATTCTCGGTTCGACTGCGATTGCCGAGCGTGTAGTTCCCTTCGATGCCGTCATGAGTGACAATCGACACGATCTCGCCCGTTTCCGAGCTGTTCAGCTTGTGAAGATTCCCCAGGTCGACAACGTAGACCTTCACTTCCTTGATAGTGAAATCCGGCAGATCGGCGGGCTTTACGCCCACGGTCTGCGCCGCGGCCAGGGCGGGATTCGCCAAAGCCGCCCCCAGTGCTGAACCTGCTGCCACTCCCACTGCCGAGTCGCGCAGAAAGTTGCGGCGCGAGAATTTCTGATTGCGCATGACGTCTCCTTGGAACCGCTTTTCATTTATCCGAAAGGGCAAACGATAAAATGTTGGCTCCCGAAGCGATCGCGACATACTGGCGTCCCGCAGCCGTGTAGGTCATGGGCGAAGCCTTCCACGGTTGATTCGCCTCAAAGTGCCACAGATACTCGCCCGTTTTCGCGTCTACGGCGGCAAAGCCTCCGCTCGTTTCGCCAAAAAACACCAGACCTCCCCCGGTCGAGAGCACACCCGAATAATTCGCTTCCGCGGGACCAATCAACTGCTTTTCCCATGCGACTTTCCCGCTTTCGATGTCGAATGCGCGAAGGTACTTCATCGGCGGATCGGCCGGATCGTCCACGCGACCGTATCCGCCGTTCTGCGACTTGCGGTAGATGGTGCAGTCCTCAACCGTCATGACGTAGTAGAGATGCGTGGCAGGATTGTACGCCGTCGAATACCAATTCGTCGCACCGCGCACAGCAGGACACGTTTTCACACCGCCTGCGCTCGTCTCATTTGCAGGCAAAAGATCAGGACGGCCGTTTTCGCCGATCCTGCTGGCCCACGTCAATTTTTTCACCAGGGGTGTAGCCTGCAGGAGTTTCCCGTTGGTGCGGTCAAGAATGTAGAAGAAGCCATTACGATTGGCGTGCAACAGAAGTTTGCGCGGGCTTCCGTGAAAAGGCGCGTCCGCCAGAACCAAGGGCTCGGTCGCATCCCAATCGTGAAGGTCATGCGGAGTGAATTGGTAATACCAGAGGAGCTTGCCTGTCTTGGCATCGAGAGCAACGTCGCAGTCTGTGTAGAGATTCTCTCCGCCGCGGTTGTCGCCATCAGTATCGGGATAAGGATTCCCCGTGGCCCAGTACAAAACGCCCGTCTCGACGTCATAGCTGCCCGTCAGCCACGTGGAACCGCCGCTGATTCCGCTGCCGTTTCCTTTCCATGTTTCAGAGCCGCTTTCGTCCGCTCGCGGTACCGTCCAGAATCGCCACGCGAGTTCGCCTGTGGCAGCTTTGTAGGCGGCAACGAAACCCCGGATGCCTTCATCGGCGCCAGAAACGCCGGCAATCACCAGGTCGCCGACCACCAAAGGCGCCGAAGTACCGCCATAATGCTCAGGCTCCTCGGGCATGAAGATGTCCCAGAGCACAGCTCCCGTCAGGCGGTGCAGGCAGATCAAATGTGCGTTGTCGGTCACAAAAAATATGCGATCACCCAATACGGCAACGCCGCGGTTCGCACCCTTGGCCGCGTCCCCGGCAATCGTGCCCCCAGGCGTGCGCGGACGTGAGTAACGCCAGATCTCATGGCCGCTGCGGCCCTCGAGCGCGTCCACTTCGTTGGGGCCGGTCACGTACATCACGCCATCCAGCACAAGTGGCGTCGTCTCGAGCCCAAAGTAAGGGATGGAATAGCTCCAATCGAGCCGGAGCTTGCTGACGTTTTCTTTGTTGATCTGCGAGAGCGCGCCGTAGCGGTTTCCGTTGACGGTGCCGGAGTAGGTCGGCCAATTTCCAGACGCGGGACTCAAAATCGCGTCGATCGCATTGTCTGAAACGCCCTGCTGTGGTGCCGTCGCGGGACCCACGCGGACTCCACCCATGCGACTGAGAAATGCGATCAAATCGCGCCGCTCTTCCGTACTGCCAGTAAAGGGAGGCATGAAAGACGGCTTTTCGTCCGCGATCGCCGTATATTCACCTTCGCTCAGAAAATGGAATCGCCCGTCAAAGGTTTGCAGCTGCAAGTTGTGAGTTCCGCGCCCTCGGGCAAACCCGCGAAGAGAAGTCCCATCCCGAAGCTGGACGTTCACCACGCTATACCCCGGAACGTTTCGCGCTCCAGGATTCGCGAGCCACTGCCCGAGTTCGCCAACGGTCAACTGACGGCCGATTTCAGACAGGTCCGGTCCGTTTATGCCGCCGCGTCCCATCAGCATGTGGCATTGGGAGCAGCCACCAGCGCCAAAGAAAAGATGCTCCCCGGCCGTTACGTCTCCATCGGGCGGCATTTCATACGCAGTCGCATTCAGGGACTTGATAAAAGCGGCCACTGAGTGAAGCTGGGCCGGCGGCAGCGGAAAAGAAGGCATGCCCCCTTGGCCATTTTTGATCACGTCCGCAATCTCATTTACGCTGATGCTTCGAAGCCTGCGATTGCCAGCCAGCGCCGGTCCCCGGTCCGTGCCTTCCGCGTTGCTTCCATGGCACAACGCACAAGTGCGCTGAAATTGCTCGCGGGCCG
Source organism: uncultured Acidobacteriota bacterium (assembly GCA_963709105.1). GTDB lineage: Bacteria > Acidobacteriota > Terriglobia > Acidiferrales > UBA7541 > Palsa-295. Next base: position 264,067 of record CAVPVC010000030.1, on the reverse strand, counting down.
AGGCGATCTGGGCGCTCCGATCCGCCTCTTGCGTCGCGCCGAGCGCCGCAGGCATAGACACCATCGCCAGCACCGCAAGTAAACGAGGCGCCTTGGCAAACTTTCTAGCCACGCAGATAGGGCTTCAAGTATTCGGCGAGCGCGTCGCGAACCACTTTTTTCGCGGCGTCATCGAGAGGGGCATTTCTTCGGCCGTCTCCCATGCCAGGAGTATTGCGGAACATGGCATCCTCTTTGAGGATTCCCCGGGCCTGCAAGATGTACTGGCCGGCGCCCGGGATGGTCTCAAATGCCTGGATCCTGCCAAACATATCGAATCCCTCCCTGTGTTTTCCCGCGTGCCAAAGATCGAAGGCAGATTGGAAAAGATCGGCGAGTCCCGTGGTGGGGCAATGTCCGGAAAAGCCGAGGCGCATTTCTTCCAGCATCATGCGCACTCCCCGTCCGGAAAAGACCGCGAGTTTATTGTTGGTCCGTTCTCGTATCTCTGTGACGCGTGCCAGCGGATCTCCCGCTTCATCCTTCACGCACTTCATCGTGGGGATCTGCCGGAACATCTCCACAATGAGGTCCACGCTCATATCGCCCTTGGTCTGCACGACCAGCGGAAGCTCCGTGGCTGCGCCGATCGTTTTGTAGTATTCGATGAGCGCCTGGTCGTCCGCCTTATCAGGCGGCAGCGCGATAATGGCATCCGCTCCTGTCTGCGCGGCATGCTTGGCATAGCGGAGGCACGTGGCAATTTCCGTATCGGCTGACTGCACGCCGATCACCACCGACGTCTTCCCGCCCTTGCCCGCCGCAATGATGGCTTCCGCTCCATCCATGCGCTCTTTCTCGGAAAGCGTCGACCAGCCGCTCGCTATTTGCGGCCACGCGAAACCCGCCACGCCCCCTCGATTGCAAAACTTTACTTCCGACGCCAGCCCATCCAAATCCAGCTTGTTGTCAGGGGTCACAGGGGTCTGGCCGATGGGGAACACGCCCCAGAACGGCTTGCCGCCAGGCGCTTTTGTATCCACCGCACAGGCAACGTTTGATAAGCCCAGAGCGAGCGCAGTTGCTCCGGCGGCTTGCAGGAATTCGCGTCTGCTCGGATCGGTATCGAATCGATTTGATCGCATACGGATAACGCCTCCTTCAATCAATTCCCGTGAATATACTCCGAAGAGAGCCATCCCGAACATCACTAAGATTCCGGCCGGGCGGGTGGAGCCTCCGGCTATCAAAAAACGGCGATTGGATTTACGGGCCCCCCCGTGGCGCCTGGAACGCGCAAGGGGTTGATCGTGAGAAGAAATGTCCAGCGATGCCGCTGGGCGGAAGCCCGCGCCAGAGCTTCGAGTTCGCAATTATCGATCAGCGGGGTTCCCATCGACCGCAGCGCAACCTGGTGAATCGGCTGATTGACGCCCTCCACACCCGAAGGCCGCACATCCTGCACCACGTCACTGCCGAGAAGCGCCACGCCGCGCTCCTTCATCCACTTGAGACACGAAGCGTAGAGGCCCGGAGCTTGCTTGTTCAAATCCAGAGGGCCCTTTTCTTTCACGCGCAACCAACGGCCCGTGCGCACCAGCATCGCGTCGCCACTCTCTAGACGGAAGCCTGCCTTCTTCTCCCAAGCCTCGAGATCTTCCGGATAGATGGCTTCCTCGTCGCCCAGGTACGGCACATTTTTTAGCCGGGGAATATCGAACAGCACGCCTCGCGTGAAGATGCCGTCCTTAAAAGCCATCACATCGTCTTTGCCAGCGCCGCGATCGGTGAAACTCGTTTGCGGAAACCCGTTATAAATTTGCCCTTTGTAATAGACGTGGCTCAGCGCATCCATGTGGGTGGTTTCGTTTCCATGGTAGGCCACGGCGATCGTATCGACGACATAGGAAGCCTTCGGCTTCGGCTCGGGTCCAGGCGGCTTCGACGTGAGCGTCCACGTGGTTCGCGGAACGCCCTCCACTCGCGGCCCCCCAGGGAGCGGTCCACTCGTCGGCCCTTCTTTGGGCAGGTCTGCATCGAGCGACGCGGACACCGTCACACCATCGTGGACCAAAGCCGCGGCTGCCTTGCGCTTGGCGGGGGTAATCAGATTGATCGTTCCCGCCTGATCGTCTGCGCCCCATCTGCCCCAGTTGGAAAGCTCCGTGGACCAGCGTTCGATATCGTCGGCCGTAAGGTTCCGTGGATATCGATCGGAAGAAGCAGCTTCGGCTGGATCGGTCTCAGGCGCTATCGCCGAACCGGCGATAATCGCGGCGCTTGCCAGTAAGTTTCTGCGGGAAAGCTTCGGAGCATCCATAGGGTTCCTTAAATTCCGGGTCCGAAACAGCCACAAGCGAGGGGAAGGAACAGCCGGGGTGTAATTCCAGAGCGCGTTTGAAATCCGGTGAGCAATTTCGACGCGCCGGGCGGAACGTTCACGCTTCAAACGAATCCGCCCGGCCGCCGCGAAAATCTACTGTTCTTCGTTCTTGGGCACGCCGTTCTCATCACCCTTCGGAGGAGCCCAGCCGTCGTTCGAAGGACCGCCCTGGAAGAAATAGGAGTCCTTGCTGTAAGGGCCGGTTGCGTAATGGAAGTTCGCCTGGCCGAAGATTTTGCCGGCCTTGAGAACTTCGTCATGCACCTTGGCGATCAGGTCATGGTACTTCTCGTCGGTCTGAGGATAGCCCGAGAAGGAGCTCATGTCGTTGTTTCCGATGATCACCACATCGACGCCCGGCACCGAGGCGATATCGTACGCGTTCGCGACGCCGGTCGGAGTCTCGATCATAACGACGCACAGGATATTGTCATTGATGGTCTGTCGATAGTAGGTGCGGAATGGGATGCCCAGATTGTTGGGTCCCCACACCGTGGCTGCCAAGCCAGCGCCGGCACTGCGCCGTCCCTGCGGGGGATAGTGCGACCATTGCGCCGCATCTCGCGAGCGGGAGACGTCATCCACCGTTGGAACAATCACACCCAGCGCGCCGATATCGGTCGCGTGCTGGATGTGCCATTCCTGAGCATCCGGCAGACGGATGAACGGCGAGGCCCCCGCATGAGGACACGCCGCAATCATGTCCCGGATATCCCGGAACTCGAGAATGCTGTGCTGCATTTCAAACCATGTGTAATCGTAGTGCTTGGCCTTCTCGCAATAGCCCTTCGGATCAAATGTGTCCTGAGTGAAGCTGAAGATCTGCTTGCCCGAATACAGTTTGGCCTTCGCTGTGTTATAGAGCGCGGGCTTCGCCGCGGTCTGGCTCTGCGCCGGTAGCTGCGCAAAAGTCAGCGCGCCTACGAGCGCTACGCCTCCCAATAAACAGGAAAGAACCTTGTTTGCCGATAATTTCATGGTGTTGCCGCCTTTCAGATTTTCCGCCAGTTTGGTCAGACCACTCCGGTCGCCGGAGGACTATATATCACCGAAACATCATGCCTTGCAAGTAGCACTTCCAGCGCGGGGACGTGCTTACAACGCGTCAATGATGCGGTCCGGCCGCACTGAACTCCTCAGCCACTAGTCGGGGAGGCCAAATGCCAAGAACCCTGCTGGCCCGGCGATGCACACGAACTGCTTGCCTCCCACCATATAAGTCATAGGAGATGCCCGAAAGGTCTCGTTCGTTGGCCAGTGCCACAAAGGTTTTCCCGTTTTGCCGTCCAGGGCGGTGAAAACGCCGCTGTCTTCGCCGACAAACACAAGTCCGCCGTTGGTGGAAAGCGGCCCGCTCTCGCTCACGGCGTCCGCGGTTTGGGGATAATCCCACACGATCTTTCCCGTCTGGATATCGAGGGCGCGAATCGATTTACCGCCACTGTCCGGCGCCCGGCTGCCCGCTCCGTTGAAGTACCGCTTGCCCATTTCAAAGGGCGCGGGGATCAGGCGGCTGATCGAGCATGTATCGCTGGCGGAAACAAAAAAGAGTTTCAGGATCGGATTGTAGGAAGCCGCCCGCCAGTTCGTTCCTGATCCAGGGCAGACGAGCGTACCTTCAACCGTGGGATCCGAATTCGGAAGCAGAATCGGCTTTCCATCGAGCGTATAGCCGCTCGCCCAGGTGCTTTTCTTGACGAAAGGAGTTCCCAGCAGAAACTGCCCATTGGTCCGGTCCAGCACGTAGAAAAAGCCGTTCCGATTCGCCTGCACCAAAAGCTTGCGAGGCGTGCCCGCGAATTTTTCATCGACGAGCATCAGGGGTTCGTCGGCGTCCCAGTCATGGGTGTCGTGCGGCGTGAATTGAAAATACCATTTCAATTCCCCGGTCTCCGGTTTCAGCGCGAGCACGCTGTCCGTATAGAGGTTGTCTCCCGGCCTGTTCGCGCCGTTGTAGTCGGGGCAGGGATTGCCCACGGACCAGTACAGCAGGTCGAGGTTCGGGTCGTAGGAGCCGCTCATCCAGGTAGCTCCGCAGGCGTGTTCCAAAGCGCTGCCGTCGCCCCAGGTTTCCGACCCCTTCTCGCCGGGCTTGGGGACCGTCCAGAATCGCCACGAAGGCTCACCGGTAGCAGCCTGATATGCCGCGACAAATCCGCGAGTTCCCTCTTCGCCGCCGGCGACACCCGCCACCACAAGATCGCCCACCACATAAGGCGCCCCGGTCGCGCTGTATTGCGACTTTGGCCAGTCGGTCATTGGCGTATCCCACAACAATTTCCCGTTGTTCTTGTTGAGCGCAAGCAGGTGCGCGTTATCGGCCAGCATGAACACGCGGTCTCCGTCGACGGCCACTCCACGGTTGGCGCCGCCGGATGCTTCTCCCAGCAAGCCCGGCGTGGTTGCGCGCCGGTAGCCCCACAGCCGTCGTCCCGTGGTTGCGTCCAGCGCGTAGACGGCATTGATCGATGTAACGTACATGATCCCGTCCACCACTACGGGCGTAGCCTCCAGGCGCGGCGCTCCAGGAACCGGGAACATCCATTTCAGAGTTAAATGCCGGACGTTGGCGGTGTTGATCTGGTCCAGCGGACTGTTGCGATTGCTTGTGAAGCTCCCGTCGTATCTCGGCCAGTCCAGTTTCGGCATCACCGGCTTCTCGCGATAGGTATCGCCCTCGCGCGCCAGCAGATGAATCTTGCCGTCGGACGTGGCCAGATCCATGTCGAAGTTCGAATCGCTGAGTATCTCGCCCTGAAGCACCCGCCCATCCTGCAGTTTTGCCGTACCCTGCCTCACTACCACCGGTGTCGCGGGAGCAATGGTGTGCAGGAAGGTCAGCAGGTCCTTCATCTCCGCATCGTCAATGTCGTGAGGCGGCATGGCCCGCACGCCGGAACGGATCAGAGCAGCGATCTGTGGGTCCGTGTTCGACGCGACGTAACCTGAAAGACTCGGGGCCCGGTCGCTCCCATGCCCGTCCGCGCCGTGGCAAACCGCGCATCGCGTGTTGAAAGAAAGCTGGCCGGCGCCGGAGGGGGCCTGCCTCGCCTGGGCTCCTATGGCGACCAAGGCAAAGCAAATCAGCAGTTTCTTCATGTACGGGGTCCTCCACAAAAACGGCGAGCGGATTATAGCAACACACGCAAATCAGGCGCTCAACAAAACAGGTTCTAATTTATTGATACTCGCGGGCGACCTCTCTGGTTTCAAATTCGTTGTAACGAGTCAGCCGGAGAAGTATCATCCGCGAGTCAAAAATAGAAACCGAGGAAGAAGCATACGCGAGAAGAAAACGCATGGTAACGAGAAGAGAAGTTCTCGCGCTGGCTGGCTCTGCTCCGGCTTTGCTTGCGGCAGCCCGAGCGGAGGCCCAGGCGCCGGAACAAACCGGATTGGAGCGGCACGAGTCCGTGCAGGCGATCTCTTCTTTCGAAAAGACAAATGCCGGCGTCGTCTTCCACTGTGTTACCAATCAGGAAAAAAACGTCGATGTAACTCTGGCCGTGTGTACCCCGGAGATCCTGCGCGTGCAGATGTGCCCGGACGCCGCTTTAAAGAATGTGAAGGGCCTGCTTGAAATCAAGGAAGACTGGCCTCCTGCCGCCTTCCAAGTCACCGAGAAACCGGAAGCCGTCTCGGTCGAAACAGCGTCCCTGCGTATCGAATTCCAGAGAAAGCCCTGGAAGTACTCGGTTTACGACAAGCAGGGAGCGCTGGTTCTTCAGGAACATGTGAACGATGTGGACACGCAGGGAAACTTTCGCGCTTTACCGCTGGGTTTCACCACCGTGGACGGAAAGTTCCACAGATCGAACGAAACGCTGGCCCTCCCGGCCGATGAAAGCTTCTTCGGATTGGGCGAGCGGTACACCAAACTGAACAAGCTCGGCCTGCGCGTGAATGGCTGGCTCGCGAATGCCTGGGGCGCGGGAACCGACGACACCTATAAAGCCATTCCCTTCCTCATGAGTACCGGCGGCTACGGAATCTTCGTCAACACCACGTTCCGCAATCGATGGGACGTAGGCAGCCGTTCCGTGGTGTCCTACACGTTCCTGGTTGACGATCCTCGCTTGGATTTCTTCATCATCTACGGCCCAACTTTCAAGGAAGTGCTGCCTCGCTATCAGGAGATCACCGGCCGCCCGGCGTTCCCGCCTAAAAAGTCCTTCGGTTTCTGGTTCAAAGCACCGGGCCGCGCGACAGGAGAAACCGCTCCGCTGGCGCTTGCGAAAAAGTTCAGGGAAATGGATCTTCCCATGGACTTCTTTACGCACGTTGTATCTCTGCGCACCACAAACCAGGACGAAGAACTCGCTCTCGCCCGGCAGATGGCCAAGGAACTAGGCCCCCTTGGCATCGAGATCGGCCTGTACGTCAGCCCTTTTATGGAGATGGACTGGCAGGCCACCCAGGAGGCCAAAGCCCGCGGATACGTCCTCACACAAAAGGACGGATCGCCCTATGGAGCCCTTCTGGCGGGCTCGCCGGGTTACCCGGCCACACCCAACAAGATCGAAGAATCGCTGGAAGCAGTCGAGAGGGACGATGCCTGGAGGGCCCGCTACTACAAAACCAACCGCGTGCCTCTCCTGCTTCCGGACTTCACCAACCCAGCCACAGTCCAGTGGTGGAAGGACAAAGTAGCCGCTTACGTGAAAGCCGGCTGCTTCGGTGTGGGGATGTCCGACTTCGGCGAAGACACGCCTGTGGACGCCTGCTATTACAACAAACGCAGCGCCCTCGAAATGCACAATCTTTACCCGCTGCTCTGTCACAAGGCCACTTTCGAGGCCATCGCTGAGAGCTCCGACCGCAGGCCGCTGATCAACGCCCGCTCCGGAACAGCAGGAATCCAGCGCTACCCGATCTGCTGGTCCGGCGATCCCATCTGCGAGTGGGAGGAAATGGCCTCCACTCTTCGCGCAGGACTTTCCATCGGCCTGTCGGGAGTGCCCTTCTGGAGCAACGATATCGCCGGCTATCTCTCTACGGGCGATCTGACGCCTGAGCTTTATATTCGCTGGATGCAGATGGCCATATTTCAATCGCATGTGCGATTCAATGGCCTCCCGCTAAGGGCGCCGTGGGCGTTTGGGGATGTCGCTGTCGCCACTTACCGAAAATACGCAAAGCTCCGTTACCGCCTCCTGCCCTATATCTATTCCCACGCATACAACGCAACTAAAACAGGCCTGCCGATGATCAGGGCCATGGTGCTCGACTTCCAGGATGATCCCAGCACGCACAATATTCAGGACCAATACATGTTTGGAGACGCTTTTCTGGTAGCGCCCGTCTACAAACCGGTCAGCAAACGAACCATCTATTTACCTGAAGGAACTTGGCACGACTACGAAACGGGCAAGGAATATTCCGGCCCGGCGACTTTGCACATCGAGCCTCCCCTGGACACGCTGCCTCTCTACGTGAAAGAGGACTCCATCATTCCCATGGGACCCGATCTGGCTTACGTCGGCGAGAAACCGTCAAATCCGGTAACCCTCGACATCTGGCTGTCTTCGCAGACGGAGTGCACTCTTTACGACGATGACGAGCGAGCGCACACAGAGGAAATTGTGAAGTGCCAGGCGCAGAAGAAGGGGAACCAGATTACGTTGAGCGTAGGCCCGTCGGGTAAGACCTACATCGCGAAGTTTCGCCGGACAAGCCGGCCGAAACAGGTAGCCGTAAACGGCAACGCGATTCGGTACGTTTCTTCGATGGAGGCGTTCGAGAAGGCGGATCTTGGTTGGTATTTCGACCCATCTTCTGTGGTGTACGCGAAGTTCGGCGCGTCCGGAACCGGGTCGGAACTCATGCTCCACTTGTAATCAGGCTGCGCAGCGTTCGTCCACGTAAAATCGTCGCGCGGAGGAAAAGATATGGTGACAAGAAGAGAAGTCCTTGCTTTAGCGGGCTCCGCTCCGGCCCTGCTCGCGGCAACGCGAGCAACCGCCGCGCCCCAGGCGCAAACAGAGACGGAGCAGCACGAGTTCGTTCAGGCCATTTCTTCTTTCGAAAAAACCGGCACGGGCGTCATATTTCACTGCGCAACGAGTCAGCGCAAGAGCGTGGACGTCAATTTGACGGTATGTACCCCTGAGATTCTCCGCATCCAGATGTGCCCCGACCCGCAGTTGAAGAACGTAAAGGGCTTGCTCGAGATCAAGGAAGACTGGGCGCCCGTCGCGTTTAACGTTGCGGAAAAGCCCGAGGCTGTATCGATCGATACAGGCTCTTTACGCATCGAGTTTCAGAAAAAAACCTGGAAGTACGCGGTCTATGACAGGCAGGGCGAGATTGTCGTGCAGGAGCATGCAAAGGATGTAGACACCCAGGGAAATTTTCGTGGCTTGCCCTTCGGGTTCACCACCGCGGGAGAAAAATTCCTGCGGTCGAATGAAACCTTCGCCCTTCCCGAAGACGAAAGCTTTTACGGCCTCGGCGAGAGGTTTACGAAGCTCAATAAGCTGGGACTGCGAGTGAACGGATGGCTCGTGAATCCGTGGGGCTCCGGCACGGACGACTCTCACAAGACGATCCCCTTCCTGATGAGCACCGGCGGCTACGGTATTTTCGTCAACACGACCTTTCGCAATCGCTGGGATATCGGCAGCCGGTCGGTCGTGTCTTTCACCTTTCTGGTCGACGACCCGCGGCTCGATTTCTTCATTCTCTACGGACCGAGTCTCAAGGAAGTGCTGGCTCGCTACGAGGAAGTTACCGGCTGGCCGTCATTTCCACCCAAAGAATCGTTTGGCGTGTGGTTTACGATCGGCCGGCGCGACCATGGCGATTTGAGTCCCGTGGCGCTGGCGAAGAAGTTCCGAGAGCTGAACCTCCCTATCGATTACTTCACGTCCGTCGTCAGCATTCAGGCGGAACACAATCCTCAGCAAGAGGAGCTGGACTACGCCCGGCAGATGTCGTCGGAACTCGGCAAGATGGGCATCAAGATCGGATTGCGCGTGGACCCGTTTCTGCGGTCCGAGTCCGAATTGGCGCGCGAAGCCAAAGCGCTCGGGTACGTCGTGCTCCGGAAGGACGGCTCGATTTACGAAGATATTCTGGTGAACGGCCCCGGCCACAAAAACCTCCTTGAGAACTCGGTGGATGTAGTCGAGCGAGACGACGCCTGGAGAGCTCGTTTCTATGCGGCAAACCGGTTCCCGTGTGTGATTCCAGACTTCACCAACCCCGCCATGGTGAAATGGTGGAAGGACAAAGTGCGCGATTACATTCAAGCCGGCTGCTTTGGCATCGGAATGTCGGACTTCGGCGAAGACACTCCGGCGGACGGCTACTATTTCAACAAACGCACGGGCCTGGAAGTACACAACATCTACACAACGCTGTATCACAAGGCCACTTATGAAGCCGTGGCCGAATACTCGGGACACCGGGGTCTGGTCAACGCGCGCTCGGGAACGGCGGGGATGCAGCGCTATCCGATCTGCTGGTCCGGCGATCCCAATTGCGAATGGGAAGAAATGGCCTCAACGCTTCGAGGCGGCCTCTGCATCGGACTTTCGGGAGTGCCCTTCTGGAGTAACGATACCGGAGGCTTTAGCGATGTCAACGGCCATCTCACGCCGGAGCTGTATATCCGCTGGCTGCAGATGGCGATGTTCCAGTCTCACATCCGCTTCAATGGCTCACCGTTAAGGGCGCCCTGGGCATTCGGAGATCGCGCGGTTGAAAACTATCGAAAGTATGCAACGCTGAGATACCGCCTGCTGCCCTATATCTATTCTCATGCCTACAACGCCACGAAAACGGGCCTGCCCGATGATGAGAGCCATGGTGCTCGAATTTCAGGACGATCCCAGCACGCACAATATTCAAGACCAATACATGTTTGGGAACGCTTTCCTGGTCGCGCCCGTCTCTACCCCGGTGAACAAACGGACCGTTTACCTGCCCGCCGGGACATGGCACGACTACGAAACGGGCAAGGAATATAAGGGACCGGATTATTTGCACGTTGAGCCGAGTCTGGACGTACTGCCTCTCTATGTGCGGGACAACTCGATCGTCCCTATGTGGCCGGACATGTCCTACATCGGTGAGAAACCCTTTAGCCCTGTCACCCTCGATATCTGGCTCTCCTCGGATGCCGAGTTCACTATTTACGACGACGACGAGAAAGCGCACACCCAGGAAATTGTAAAGTGCCAGGCGAGCAGGAACGGGAGCCAGATATCCCTCAAGGTCGGCGCTTCTGGCAAGACCTACATCGCGAAGTTCAACAAGACGAGCCGCCCGAAACATGTAAGCCTGAATGGCAAAGATGTGCCGCACGTCGCATCGCAGCAGGAATTAGAAAAGGTAGAGTCGGCGTGGTACTTCGATCCCGCCTCGGTGGTGTACGCGAAGTTTAGCGTTCCCGCCACCGGAGCGGAACTGCGGCTCGGTTTATGAGTCCGTGCATCACTTTGTCTCGATCGGCAAGGTTTTCTGGCTGACAAAATTTGCTTCTTCACTACGAGGGTCTCGAAAAATGAAACTTTCCATTTTGCTGCTGGCCGTCTGCATCACCCTTTCCGTCGCGTCGACCGCGCCGAACTACACCGCCGAAAAAACTTCCGAGCACGGGGTCGATATCGTGCGCCTCACCGACGCGGCCGCGGGAATCGAAGTCGCCATTGCACCTTCCGTCGGAAACAGGCTCTACGAAATGAAAGTCCACGGAAAGAATGTGCTGGCGAGCGCCCCGGACGATGTCGTGGACTTTCAGAAGAGGCTGCAAACGGGAGGCATCCCCTTTCTCGCGCCTTGGGCCAACCGGTTAGGCGAGGAGGATTTCTGGGCCAACGGCAAGAAATATACCTTCAACATGACGCTTGGCAATGTCCGCGGGCCCGTCCCCATTCACGGTCTCGTGACCACGTCTCCGTTTTGGGAGGTGACCGAGGTAAAGGCGGACAAACAGTCGGCCCACATCACCAGCCGGCTCCAGTTCTGGAAGCACCCCGACCTGATGGCGCAATGGCCGTTCGCGCAGGAATACGAGATGACGTACCAGCTCTCCAAAGGCGAGTTGGAAACAAAGCTCGTCGTGACCAACCTCAGCGCCGACCCCATGCCGATCGTGCTCGGGTTTCATCCGTGTTTCCGCATCGAGGGCGTCGACCGCGATGAGTGGACCGCTTCGATCGCCGCCCGCAAAAGGGCGATCGCAGACGATCGCCTGGTTGCCACGGGCGAACTCATCCCCCTGGACATTCCCAACCCATTCCCCGTGAAGGGCCAGCACCTGGACACGGGCTTTACCGATTTCCAGCGCGACGCCGACGGCCTTGCGCATTTTTCCATTGAGTCAGGCGGAAAAAAGGTCGAGGAACTCTTTGGCCCCAAGTACCCGGCCACCATCATCTACACCCCGCCCGACCGGCAGACCGTCTGCTTCGAACCAATGACCGGCATCACCAACGCCGTGAATCTCTACCACGAAGGGAAATATCCCGGCTTGCAGATCCTGGCGCCGGGGAGAAATGGACCGAGAGCTTCTGGATTCGGGCCAGCGGCATCTGAACAAGCCTCAGAGCAACGTCACCGGACCAGCGCCCGCGATTGAAAAAATATAATTTGACACGCGGCAGTATTGGGAACAGACTCCGCTCGAATCCCCGATGGATCGCAGTCCAGGAGGCGGGCTCGTGGAAGCTCTCCCTTCGGAACCGCTGACTTTGCAGTTTCCCGATTGGCAGCGCGCGTTTGAAGCCGCAATGCGCGAAACCGACCCGGCCACGCTCGCTGCGCGCCTTCAGGCCGCGAAGCTGGCTATTTTCTCTCGTTTGAAAACAAAAGCCGAATGTCCCCCGGGATTTTTGGAACGCATCGCTTTGAACGACGCGATTCATTTGCTGCGAGTCCTAAAAAGCGAGGGCGAGCCGGATACTTACTAGGCCAGGAGAACTGCGGAAGACAAACGACGACCGACTGGAGGCAAAAGTGGCGACTGAATCCAAGGTGATAGTTCCGAAAAGAGGCGATCACGTGCGCTCTACGCAGCACGAAGGCGCCTTTGAAGTGGTCGGCGTCAACGCGCTGATGCAGTCGGCCAATATCCGGCTGCTGGATGGCAGCGGGCCCGTCATTCCCAACGTCCCTTGGACGGCCTTGCGGCCCGCCGACAAGAAATAGCCTTTGCGGCTGGAAAAGCCGGAGTGTTTCTGGAAATTCAAGCTGCCGGCGAGCAGATCCAGTTGAAAGGCACGATCCGCAGAAGCTTGATTCGGGACGCCTTCCCGCGCCACCGGCACTCCGGACATTGGATTTCCTCACCCGCAAACATTTTTCTGGCCTCATCCTCTGAAAGCGAAGCCTTGGACGATTTGCGAGGCACGCCGATTCTCTGGTGACATTTCCGGCATTCAAACACAACCTGATAAGCGTTGCTCATGGGAATAGTATGCACGAGAGAACCGGTTCTCAATCCATCGCTGGAGACTGCCGGTTCCCATTTGGTTACGTAAGCATTCTTAGCCATTACCGGCGGATAATGCACCCGGCGCGGCCGGTAGAACGCTGGTTGACGATTGCCCGGCAGTACCCCCGATGGTAGACTCCCCGCATGACCAAGAAGAAATCCGCCGAAAGGTCCCTTGGTAAGAGGAAGGGTAAAAAGAAGACCGCGGCCGGTAAGAAGCCCCGACTCAAGAAAAAGCCGATTCCGCGCCGGAAACCGTTGGGTTCCAAAGCACGGCGCCGTGGCCGGTCTGCTCAAATCCATCAGGGCGTTGGCACTATTGCTAGCACGCATCCAGAGTCTACTCCGGAAATTCCCGACGACGCAGCCGAATATGGTGGCGAGTCCTAGACGCATTCCAACAATCTCGTTTTCAGCCCTTTCACTTCAGGAGGAACAGCATGGCTAAGACCAGCAAGCTCACGCAGGCTGCCGAAACAATCGGGGCGGCGATGGGGAAAGCGGACCGTACAGCTCACAAAGTTGCCAAAGCGGGAGTCGTCGCCAAGAAGGAACTGGCAGCAATTTCAAAGCAGGTTGCGGCTCTTCAGAAGCAGTTGCAGAAAACCGCAAAGCGCCTGAAAACCGCCCTGAGCTAGCACGGCTCTCAGAATCACGAAGCGGCAACCCAATCGCCGAATTGATCCCGCTCGCTCGGCGAGTTTTGGGCACGAGAGTCTTGCCCGTTGCTTCAAGTTAATCGCATTCCGCTGTTCATCGAGAGGAAACCCCTATGGAACACGCTGCGGCACTTTTAGTCCAGACAATCTTCAATGCGGATACACGCATGCAAGCTCTTTTCAAAGATCAGGGGGACTCAAATCCCGAATCGGCTGCGGAATTCTTCCGGCCCTGGTACCAGGCGATGCTCATGATGATTAAGAGCGCGGAAGACTTTAACCAGGGACCCACTCAGCACCGCCCGGGCGCTTGATGGAACACTCTTTTACTTGTCCCTACTGCGGCGAAGAGATCTCGATGGTGCTGGATTTGTCGGTGGGGCGCCAAAGTTACATCGAAGACTGCGAAGTCTGCTGCAAGCCGATCGAGATCACCTTCACCGTGGAAGATGACGACGTTTCAAGCTTTTACGCCAAAACTCTCGGCTAAATTCCGGTAGACACAGATACCACCCCTCCATTCCATTCACGCCCAGTAAGTGCGATCGAGCGTTCGGTATTGAATGGCCTCGCTCAAGTGGTTAGGTTCGATGGACGGGGCGCCCTCCAGGTCCGCAATTGTCCGCGATACTTTCAGAATACGGTCGTGCGCCCGCGCGGACAAGCCCAGCCGCTGAATGGCGGTTTCCAGCAGCTTTTCGCCTTCCGCGGAAATGGCGCAATGTTTGCGAATGAGCTTCGGCGGCATTTGCGCGTTGGCATAAATCTTGTTTTCACCGCGGTATCGGTCCACCTGTATCGACCGCGCGCGCAGCACCCGCTCGCGAACGCTCGCCGAACTCTCAATCTCGCCGTTGCCGCGCAATTCCTTGTATTGAACGGCCGGCACCTCGATGTGGATATCGATGCGGTCCAGCAGCGGCCCGGAGATCTTCGAAACATAGCGCTGAATTTGCATCGGCGTGCAGTGGCATTCGCGCGTGGAATCCCCGAAAAAGCCGCAGGGACACGGGTTCATGGCCGCCGCCAGCATAAAGCGCGAAGGAAAGCTCACGGAGAGAGCGGCGCGCGCGATGGTGACGCATCCATCTTCCAAAGGCTGCCGCATCACTTCCAGAACGTTGCGCTGGAATTCCGGCAGCTCGTCCAGAAACAGCACGCCGTTATGGCCCACGGACACCTCTCCCGGTCTGGGCACCGCGCCCCCGCCGATCAGCCCGGCATCGCTGATAGTGTGGTGAGGCGAGCGGAACGGCCGCGTCCCCACTAAGCCCCGCGAGTCGTCGAGAAGGCCCGCCACGCTGTGAATGCGCGTGGTCTCAATCGCTTCCTCCAGGGACATCGGCGGCAGAATTGTGGGAATGCGCTTGGCCAGCATCGTCTTCCCCGCTCCAGGCGGGCCAATCAGGAGGATGTTGTGGCTTCCCGCGCAGGAAACCTCCAATGCGCGCTTCGCCGCCATCTGCCCGCGCACGTCGCGAAGATCCACGGAATACTGGCTCGCCTGCACGAGCACCTGCGAGGTATCCACCGCGATGGGGTGGAACGATTCAGGCGCGTTGACCATGTCGGCTGCCTGCGGCAGCGACTTCACCCCGAAGACTTGAATCCCCTCCACCACCGCCGCCTCGCGCGCGTTCGCTTCCGGCACAATCACGTTGCGGATGCCGCGATCGCGCGCCGCCAGCGCCGCTGAAAGCGCGCCGCGCACGGAACGAACGCTTCCATCCAGCGATAACTCGCCCAGGAACACGTACGCATCGAGTGTTTTGCCGAAGAACGTCCCCTGGCAGCCAAGGACGCCGAGGGCCATGGGCAAGATCGAACGCGGAACCTTCCTTGCGAATATCGGCGGGCGCAAGATTCACGGTGACTGCCTGGTAAGAAGGAAAATCGAAGCCGCAGTTCCTGAGCGCGGACTTGATTCGTTCGCGGCTCTCTTTCACGGCAATGTCGGGCAGGCCGACCACATTGAAGTCGCCGGGATGGCCGGGACCTACGTCTACCTCCACCTCCACCAGGTAGGCGTCGATTCCAAACACAGCCGCGCTGAACGTCTTGAAGAGCATTTCACAAGGGCACAGGCGCCCTGCCGAGGCGCTGAGCGTAACTCAAAACGGCACTTCACGCTAGCGATACTCCCATCGTCACTCCCACGGACACTCCTACTTTCCGTTCGCATAACTGGTCCTTCCATTCCGCCAAGAGCGGATCCATCCATGTTCGCGCACGCCCTCTTCCTCTATTTGCCTGGACCACGCGGAGAGGATACTCGACCGGTTGAAATACCCGATCATTCTCGCAGGATCGTCGCGGCTCACCACCGGCAGGCGTCCAATATTATTCTCCAGCATCCGATACATCGCCTCGTTCGCAAGTTCGTCGGGATACGCAACGATCGGCTGGCCGGAGCCAGCCTTCAGAACGGTAATTTTTCCCTCCGGATCGTTTTCAAGGGCGCGGAGCAAGTCTCCCTGTGTAACGATGCCGCGCAGCCGGCCCTCCACATCCACAATCGGCAGCCCGTCGGTGAGATTGCGCGGCGGTTCGTCCGCAGTTTCGGCTCCCTTCCCCGCCGGCCTTTTCTTCCCGCTGATGCGCTCCGCCAATTCGGCCACGGTCATTTCGGATGGGATGGGCTGCACGTCCCGCCGCATCACGTCTCCCACGCGCACGACATTCAAAATTCCCGCCTCGTACTCTCCCGGCACCTTCAATCCGCGCCGCGCCAGCTTCTCCGTCATGATCGAACTTGGCAAATAGCGCAGCGCAATCATGTCCGCAATAACGCACGCGAGCATCAACGGAAGTATCGCGTTGTAATCGTGGGTGATTTCAAACGCAAATACGATAAACGTGAAAGTGGCGCGCGACGCGGCCCCAAAAACCGCGGCCATCGCCACCAGCGCGAAGGCGCCGGGCGAAAGGTGTGCGCCCGGGAATATCAGGTTCACCCCCATAGCGAAAACGCCGCCCAGCGCCGCGCTCGACATGAACATCGGCGCGAGCAGTCCGCCCGAAGTCCCGGAGCCAAGGGAGATCACCAGCGCTGCCGCTTTAAAAACCGCGATCAGCAAGAGCAGCTTGAGGGGAAGGTTGTTGTTCAGAATGTCGGATATGGTGTCGTATCCCACGCCCAGCACGCGCGGAACGAAATATCCGATGATTCCGAGCCCCAGTGCTCCGATGGCGGGATGCCACAGATCGTCGATCTTGATCCTGTCAAACTGATCCTCGACCCAATAAAGCAGCTTCGTAAATCCGACCGCCGTAATTCCGCAGATCACTCCCAGAACCACGTAAAACGGCAGGCCACGGAACGCATCGAAGTTTGCGTTGCTCATCGTAAACATGGATCGCTGCCCCAGAAACATCGACCGCACGCTCGTCGCAAGGGTGCTCGCAATCACCAGGGGAATGAACGAGCGCGAGCGAAATTCGAATAGCAACAGCTCAATCGCCAGAATCACGGCCGCAATCGGCGTGTTGAATGTCGCGGCCATGCCCGCGCCCGCTCCGCAAGCGAGCAGCACCTTGCGTTCCGCGGCGGTCGTTGAAATGATCTGCCCGACGAGCGACCCCATTGCCCCACCCGTCTGGATAATCGGACCCTCCGCTCCAAACGGCCCTCCCGTTCCGATGGCGATGGCCGCCGAGAGCGGCTTGAGAATCGCCACTTTTGCCTCGATCCTGCTCCGCGACGTCAGCACCGCCTCCATCGCTTCGGGTATGCCGTGGCCTTTTATTTTCTCCGAGCCGTATTTCGCCATGAATCCTACGAGGACGCCGCCGATCACAGGCGTCACGATGATCCACAGCCCCAGCGGCGATTCGGCGGGGCTTCGGAAATGAAACGACCACTCGTGGTAGAAGGCGAGGTTGGTAAACAACCCGATCAGGTCGTACAAAACGTAGGCGATGATCCCCGCAGAAATTCCCACCAGTGCCGCCAGCAGCGAGACAAATCCCAGGCGGTAGCCCGCGGGGCGCTCCGCTGGGAGCCATTCGCCGGTATTCAGACAATGACGCAGACGATGTCACTTCGAACTCCTCCTGGATGTCTTGCGGCGAACCACTCTTTTCAAAGCCTTCAGCAACCTCGGACCGGCGGTTTGCAGCTCTTCGTGATGCGAAGCCGAAAGTGTGCGCAGCAGCTTCTCTCCGGCGGGCGTCAAACACAGAAGCACTTCTCGTCGATCCCGTTTGCCGGCCTCTCGCCGGATCAGTCCCTTCGATTCGAGCCGGTTGCTCAATTCCACCGCGCTGTGGTGATGTATCTGCAAACGTTCCGCCAATACTCCGACAGTCGGGCGCAGCCCGTCCGGCAAGCCCTTGATCGCCAGAAGAGCCTGATGCTGCTGGGGTTCTATTTTGGCCACCCGCGCAGCCTGCTCGCTGAAGCTCAGAAAACGCCGAATCTCGTAACGCAGGTCTGCCAGGGCCTTGTACTCGGACTTGCGGCTCACGATCACCTCTCTTTTTAATTATATCGTATTACGATATAACGTGGCGACACACATTGGAAGCGGCGCAGTTCATGTTTCGAATGGCTCAGAAAACGCGGGGAATAAACGCAGGCACTTCTGCGGCATATTCGTCGAACTGGGAGCCCAAAGCCTCGCGCAACAGCTTTTCCTCGCTGCGGATACGGATTTCGGTGCCGATCATGAAAACAATTGCTGGCGACGGCCAGGCCCTGCCATCCGCTGACAATCAGCCCCGTCGCAACAAGCATTCCCAGCATGGCCAAATAGATCGGATTGCGCACGACGGCATAAGGCCCCCGCCGGATCAGCTCATGGCCCTCAATCACCCGCGCAACCAGGGCCCATTGTCTCCCGAGCGCCCGCGCCGCGGCAAAGCAGAACCAGGTCGATGCAATCGCGATCAGCGCCGCGAATGCCGCCACAAACCACTCCGCCGTTTGAGACATGCGCACGATGGGCGAGAAGTACCTCCGGCCGAAGCTGAAACAGATCGCATAGCCGAGGCACTGCAGCAAAAATCCGGCGTGCGACTTGAAATCCTGCCTCTTCGTCGACCTCTCCGCTCCCCTTTTCCCGACGACGAGAATCACGCCAAATCCCAGCCAGCACAGCGTCAAAACGAAGAGCGCCAACTCAGTTGGTAGGTCAACTTGCGGTGTCATGGATTTTATTTTGGGCGCCTAAAACTGCTTCTCGGAATCGAGCAGAATCGTAACGGGACCATCATTCACAAGCTCCAGCGACATGTACGCCTGGAATACACCCGTCTCCACGCACACGCCGATGGCTTTCACCGCCGCGACGAATTCATCGTAGAGCGCCTTACCCTGCTCCGGAGGCGCCGCCTGCAGGAAACTCGGTCGCCGCTGCCCGCGAACGTCCCCGTACAACGTAAATTGCGATATCGCCAGCATCGCACCCTGTGTGTCCAGCAGCGACTTGTTCATCTTTCCCTGCTCATCGTTAAAAATCCGCAGATTCACAGTCTTCTCCGCCATGGACACAACCGTCGCCGAAACGTCATTTCGCCCCACGGCAACCAGCACCGCGAGTCCCGGCCCGATTTCACCGCGAACCTGCCCGTCAACAATCACACGCGCCCGCGTAACCCTTTGAATGACCGCCCGCATGGCCTGCCTCGCTGCAAAGTTCGCCTTCGCTCAGGATTCTATTCCGTTAGCGGCAAATCGCACAATTGGCGCCCGTCTGTACCCGCGGAGGGGGGCTATGGTATCCTTGGTCGTTCACGAAGGTCATTCACACCGGAAGGCACACACACCGAACGTTACGTTAGCCGCAAGGTCACCGCGATGGGCAGCAACTTTCTGGCATGCCGGGCCCGCGTGCGGCGGGTATAGCTTTCTGTGAGTGGCAGGAACGGCGAAAAAATGTCTACACAAGCAACGAGCCCTAAGATCGACACACTGCGCCTGGCGCATTCGCCCGATAGCGACGACGCTTTCATGTTCTACGCCCTAGCCACGGGCAAGGTCCGCCTTCCCGGCGTGAAGTTTACGCATATTCTTTCCGACATCGAATCCTTGAACCGCGCCGCGCGCGAGGAAACCTACGACGTCACCGCCTTGAGCTTTTACGGCTACACCTTCGTGGCCGATAAGTACATCCTGCTCGATTGTGGCGCGAGCTTCGGCGAAGGCTATGGTCCCATCGTTGTCTCGTCGCATCCGATTAAGAAAACGGAACTTGCCGGCCGCAAAGTCGCCATACCGGGCGAATGGACCACTTCCTATCTCGCGCTGAAGCTTTTCGAGCCGAACGTCGAGACGGTGATAATGCCCTTCGACAAAATTCTCGGCGCCGTGCAGGCCAAGGAAGTCGAAGCCGGCCTGCTGATCCACGAAGGCCAGCTCCTTTTCTCCGAGGTCGGATTGCACCGCGTGGTTGATCTTGGCCAATGGTGGCAGGAGTCGACCGGCCTCCCGTTGCCGCTTGGCGGCAACGCCATTCGGCGCAGCCTGGGGCCGGAGTTGGGCATGCAGGTAGCGCGCATCATCCGCGAAAGCGTTTCCTATGCCTTGGATCATCGCGAGCCAGCGATGGCTTACGCGCTGCAGTTCGCGCGCGACATGGACCCGCAACTGGCGGACAAATTCGTGGGAATGTACGTGAATCGTTGGACGCTCGATTATGGAGAGGAAGGCCGGCGTGCCGTGCGCGAGCTTCTGGCCCGTGGCGCTGCCGCAGGATTCGTGCCCTCCTCCTTTAAGGTCGAGTTCCTGTCCGACGCTGCTTAAGCCTCGGAGAATCATCAGGCTAGGCATAAGAGACGGCAGGTGAGCCGCTTTCTCGCTCTACGCGCACAAATCGCCAGGTTTTAGCTGCGGTTCGTTTACCGCCAGGTCGCAACGGTCCCACGTAATTCCCCATTCCGGCAATTCCCACGGGATAATCCTAAGGACATGAGAAACCTTATCGAACAGGGCTTGGCCCTCCGCGAGCTCCTACGCGAACGCATCCTCGTCCTGGATGGCGCCATGGGCACCATGCTGCAACAGGTGAACCTGACGGCGGCAGACTTCGGGGGCCCGCATCTGGAAGGTTGCAACGAGAACCTTGTAATCACCCGGCCCGACGTGGTGCTCGGAATCCACCGCAAGTATCTGGAAGCCGGATCGGACATCATCGAAACGAATTCTTTCGGCAGCACCCCCGTAGTCCTCGCCGAGTATGGATTGGGCGAACACGCGCACGAGATCAGCCGCCGCGCTGCGGCGCTCGCGAGACAAGCCGCTGACGAATTCTCCACTCCGGGCAAACCCCGGTTTGTCGCCGGATCCATGGGCCCGACAACGAAGGCCATCAGCGTCACCGGCGGAATCACCTTCGAGCAGCTTCGCAACAACTTCCGGGACCAGGCTCGCGGCCTCGTAGAAGGCGGCGCGGATATCCTTCTGCTCGAAACCTGCCAGGACACGCGCAACATCAAAGCCGGAGTGCTCGCGATTGACGAGCTGAGCCGCGAACTCGGGCAGCCCATCCCCGTGATGATCTCCGTCACGATCGAGCCGATGGGGACCATGCTCGCCGGGCAGAACATCGAGGCGCTCTGGGCCTCCCTCGACCACGTCGATGTGCTGTCGCTCGGGCTGAATTGCGCCACCGGCCCCGAATTCATGACCGACCACGTCCGCACGCTGCAGTCCCTGACAAACCGGTTCGTTTCCTGCTATCCGAATGCCGGCCTTCCGAACGAAGAGGGGCTGTACCAGGAAACTCCCACCACTCTCGCCGAGCAGCTCGATCGCTTCGTCGAGCGCGGCTGGCTGAATATCGTCGGCGGCTGCTGCGGAACCACGGAAAAACACATTCGCGCCATCGCTCAGATGGCGGAAAAGAAAGTCCCGCGCCATCCGGCCGGCGCAAGCCATCGGGCGGTCTACTCCGGCATCGACGTGATCGAAGCCGAGGAGAGCACGCGGCCCTTGATTGTCGGCGAACGCACCAACGTGATCGGCTCGCGCGAGTTCAAAAAACTCATCGCCGCGGAACAGTGGGAAGAAGCCACCGAGATCGCCCGCCGTCAGGTGAAAAGCGGCGCGCACATCGTGGACGTATGCCTGCAAAGCACGGACCGCGACGAAATCAAGGATATTCCGCCCTTTTACGACCAGCTGATCCGCAAGATCAAAGCGCCGATCATGATCGACACCACCGACGCCCGGTCGATCGAGCTCTCGCTCACCTATTGCCAGGGCAAGAGCATCATCAATTCGATCAATCTCGAGGATGGCGAAGAGAAGTTCGAGCGCGTCTGCCCGCTGGCCCGCTCCTACGGCGCCGCCCTGATTGTCGGCTGCATCGATGAAGACCCGCAGCAGGCGCAGGCCTTCACGCGCGAGCGCAAACTGGAAATAGCGGAGCGCTCCCACAAGCTGCTGACGGAAAAATACGGCATCCACGCCGAAAATATTATTTTCGATCCCCTGGTCTTCCCCTGCGCCACGGGCGATGAAAACTATATCGGCGGCGCGGTGGAAACAATCGAGGGAATCCGGCTGATCAAGAAGGCAATTCCGTACGTTCGCACCGTGCTCGGCATTTCGAATGTCTCGTTCGGCCTGCCCGCCGGTGCCCGCGAAGTAGTCAATTCCGTTTTCCTATACCACTGCACCAAGGCCGGGCTCGACCTCGCCATCGTCAACGCGGAGCGCATCGAGCGCTTTGCGCAGATCCCGGACGCCGAACGCAAGCTGGCCGAAAGCCTCCTATTCAATACCGTCCCGGAATCTGTGCCCGACGATCACCCTCAGGTTTCGCTTCTCCGCGGCGCCCCAGCCGACTGGCGCGAACAAAGCCGCGAACAAAAAGCCGCCATCAACCAGTTCCACATTGCCGCAATTTCGGCCCATTTCCGTGGCTCCGGCGGCCGCAAGAAAGCGCGCGCGCAGGATCTGCCGCTCGATCAACGGCTCCCGAACTATATTCTCGAAGGCTCAAAAGACGGCCTCATCGACGACCTCAATCGCAAGCGCGAAGAAGGCGTTTCGCCGCTCGATATTATCAACGGCCCTCTCATGGCCGGCATGGCCGAGGTGGGCAGGCTCTTCAACAACAACGAACTGATCGTGGCCGAAGTGCTTCAATCCGCCGAAGCCATGAAGGCCGCCGTGAGCCATCTCGAGCAGTTCATGGAGAAGGCCGACACCGAAAAGCGCGCCAAGGTGATCCTCGCCACCGTGAAGGGCGACGTTCACGATATCGGCAAGAATCTCGTCGAAATCATTCTGAAGAACAACGGCTATGACGTGATCAACCTCGGCATCAAGGTCCCGCCGGAAGACCTGATCCGCGCGCATGAAAAGCACAAGCCCGATGCCATCGGCCTCTCCGGCCTGTTGGTGAAAAGCGCGCAGCAGATGGTCACCACGGCGGGTGATTTGCGCGACGCGGGAATTCGCGTTCCGCTGCTGGTGGGCGGCGCGGCTCTTTCGGACAAGTTCACGCGGTTGAAGATCGCGCCGCAGTATCAGACCGCCGTCTGCTATGCCAAAGACGCCATGACCGGTCTGCGCCTGATGAACGAATTGAGCGATCCAAAACGCCGCGACTCGGTTCTTCAGGAGCACACCTTTACCGCGACCGCCGCCGTGGAAGACGCCGCGCCGCGCCCGCAAGCCCCTGCCGGAGAAGAACGCGCGGCGAAAATCCGCACCGATATCGCGATCCCCTCCCCTGCGTATCTCGACCGGAAAGTGCGCGCGGTCCCCGACTTGAACGATATTTGGAGCTACATCAATCCTTACATGCTTTTTGGGCGTCACCTGGGCTTTCGCGGAAACTTCGAAAAGGCCCTGGGCGAGCGCGACGCGCGGGCCCTTGAACTCTTCAACAGCATGGAGGAAATCAAGCGCCAGGCCAGAAGCTTCATGAAAATTGGCGCGGTCTGGCAATTCTTTGAAGCCGAGCGCCACGGAAATTCCATCGCCCTGTTCGCTCCCGGCGGCGCCACGCCCATCCATACCTTCCACTTTCAACGCCAGCTCATCGGCGAAAAGCTTTGCCTGAGCGATTACATTCTCCCGGCCGCCGCGGGCAAGCGGGACCATATGGCTCTCTTCGTTGTCACGGCCGGCGAAGGCATCCGCGCGAAATCCGAGGAAGCCAAAACCGCCGGTGAATATCTCTACTCCCATGGATTGCAGGCGCTCGCGCTCGAAACGGCGGAGGCTTGCGCCGAATGGCTGCACCGCCGCATTCGCGAAGATTGGGGTTTCCCCGATCCTCCCAGTCTCACCATGGCCGAACGCTTCACGTCGCGTTACCGCGGCAAACGCTATAGCTTCGGATATCCCGCATGCCCCAATCTCGAGGATCAGGCCGGCATCTGGATGCTGCTCCATCCCGAGGATGTCGGCGTCCACCTCACCGAAGGCATGATGATGGACCCTGAAGCCAGCGTTAGCGCGCTTGTCTTCCATCATCCCGATTGCACATATTTTTCCGTCGGCGACCAGCCCGCCGAATCCCCGTCGGAATCCTGAGCGCGCCTCGTACGGAGCACCCACCTATGGCACTATTGTTGTCATCGTGCTCGTTGGAATCGTGCTCGTGGTAATTGTCGAATGCGCCATCTGATTCTGAGCGACGTCCACGCGAACCTTACCGCCCTGGATGCCGCGCTCGCAGCCGCGGAAGGCCAGTGGCAAAAGGTCGCTTGCCTGGGCGATCTCGTGGGCTACGGACCGCAACCGAACGAAGTCATTGACCGTATTCGCTCCCTCGGCGGCGCCGTAATTCGCGGCAATCACGACAAGGCCGTAAGCGGCCTCGTGGACGCCGAGGACTTCAATCCCCTGGCTCGCGCCGTCACTCTCTGGACGCGGGATCAGCTTCTTCCCGCCAATCTTGATTACCTCGAAAACCTGCCGCACGGGCCCGTTACGCTCGACGGCTTGTCGATCATCCATGGCGCTGTTCACGACGAAGACGAATACGTGTTCGGCCCCGCGCAAGCGGTCGAGGGGCTGCTTGACTCTCCTTCCCCGGTCACTTTCTTTGGGCACACCCACATCCAGGGCGGCTTTACGCTCCGCGACGACCAGGTGGTCGTACAGCATCTGAAACCGGCAGCCGGGAACTTGTTCACCAGCCTGCCGATTGAAAAAGGAACTTCGTATCTGCTGAATCCCGGCTCCGTCGGCCAGCCTCGCGACGGCGACCCGCGCGCCGCCTTCGCGATCGCGGACCTCGATCGTCGGTCGGTGGAATTCTGGCGTGTCCCGTATGATATTGAAGCGGTGCAGAACCGCATGACGCAGGCGGGCCTGCCGGAGCCCCTGATTCTGCGTCTCTCTTTCGGGCGTTAGGGGAAAAAGGAAGCATGCTGCCAGGCGATAATTACGAAGAAAAGAGCCGCTTCCCGGTCGCTTTCATCGCGGGAGCCGTAATTGTGCTGATCCTGGGCGCAGGCGCCGCATGGCTGATCCGCCGGTCGCAACCCACGGGGATCGCTGCTGCAACCAAACTGCCTTTCGGCCAGCAAGAGCAGTCCTACGCCTCTCGCATTCAGTTTCAAGGCATTCAGATGGCGCATTCCACGAATTTCCTGAATCAGGAATTCACTTTCGTCGCCGGCACCATCGTAAACAATGGCGACCGCGCGGTTGTGGGACTACAAGTCGTCATCGAATTTCGCGACCAATTTAACCAGACAGTCCTGCGCGATTCCGAAATCATCCTTCCGCCCACAGCCCTTCCTCTCCCAGCGGGCCAGATGCGCGACTTCCAGGTGATCCTCGAACGTATTCCCTCCGATTGGAATCGGCAGTATCCTTCCATACGCGTCACGGGCCTTGTCCTCAAGTAGGGTAGTCGCCGGTCCCTGTTTCTAAACGATTGGGTGGTTTGTCTATGGACGATTGGGCCGAGCTCGACCGCGCTTTGGGCATCATCGCCGCATCCGGCCGCGCCGAAGTTCGCGAGGACGGCGAATGGCTCGCGGACTTCCACCCTTTGCACGTGGAACTTCGCCGCCACGGACAACACGCGCTCGTCCACTTGTGGTCGGACCAGCGAAACCTCACCCGCCGCATCCTCTGCATCAAAGAACGATCCGACGATCATGCTCTGCTCGAAGTCCAAAGGTTCGGCCGGGCTAAGCCAGGGCGCCTGGAATTTTTATGCGCCGATGCGGCGCGTCCCGCGAGCCGTGTCTTACGGGAGCAATTCCGCGCAAGGATCTGCCGCATTCTTTCGGACGCTTTCCCCGATGCAGTGATCGACTCGCTCACGGTTGCACAGGACCTCAAAAAATCCTTCTCGGGTCTCTACGTCCGGGGACAGATGCACGAAGGATCCGGCACTTGGGCGTTGCTGGCCGTCCCCCCGGCTGACGAGATTTCTTCAGTCGAAGCCAGCCTCGCTTTCGGAATTCTCTGGCTCCACTGGCTGCGCAGCCGCGCGCAGCGCCGCACGGTGGAAGGCTTGCGCCTCTTCGTGCCCGAAAATACGGGTCTCCACCTGAGGGAACGCATCCTGGCTCTCTCCCCTTCGACCCGCGCCGAAATCTTCGAGTTTTCCCACCGCGATGGACAGGTTCGCAAACTAGATCCGGCGGATGTGGGCAATCTGCAAAGCCGCCTTCTGCCTCGGCCGGAAATGGACTCGTTACTGATGGCCGCGCGCGAAGCTGCCTCGCGAGTCCCGGCCCTGGCGTCCATTGCCTCGCGAAGAAAACTCTCCCATCGCGCAACACCCGATGCCCGGTGTCTGCGAGTCCTCGTTCTCTTTTCGCGGCCTCGACTTTGCCCGCTGGTCGATCGAAGGCCTGTCTTTCGGCCTCGACGATTCCCGGCTCCCACTCACCAAAGCCACCGAACCCGCGCTGGAAAAACTCCTCCGCCAGCTCGAGTTGTATCGCAACCCCCTCGCTGAGCAGACCAGCCACGCGCTCTACCGCAAAGCCCCGGAGCGCTGGATCGAGACGATGATTCGCGAGGACCCCACCAAGCTCGATGCGAGGCTCGACGCGCGCTACCTCTATTCCCAGCTCCCCGCCTTCACCGCCGGAAGCCGGGGCATTCTTGACCTCCTCGGCGTCACACGCCGCGGCCAGCTGGTAGTCATCGAACTGAAGGCGTCCGAAGATATTCAGCTGTCGATCCAGGCAGTGGATTACTGGCTCCGCGTCCGGCGGCATCAGCGCGAGGGAGACTTCGAGCGCTACGGTTACTTCCCCGGAATCGAACTCGATTCGCAGCCGCCGCAGGTCTGGCTGGTTGCGCCGGGATTCCAGTTTCATTCAGCCACGGAGATTTTGCTGAAGTATCTCTCGCCCGAAATCCACGTCACGCGCATCGGTCTCAATGAAAACTGGCGCCGGGGGTTGCAGGTGGTCTTCCGTCAGTAGGCTTGTTTCAGTTGGTCAAAAATGCGGGCAAAAAATTTGGGAAGCGGACTGTCGAAACAGCCTCGCTTCCCGGGGTGTGTCCTAGAAGTATTACTAGCTTAGACGCGGGTATTTTAAAAAGGTTTCCGAACTCAATAAAAAAGATATTTGCGCCATTTTTCGTCTCGGTGCCCGATCAGGCGCATCAGCTGGCGCGAAGTGTGCAGCGTAAACGGCCGTGGCCGGCGCTGCAGCTTGATCCCGGCTTCTTCCGGTGTTCGGTCGCCCTTGCGGTTGTTGCACGTATAGCAGCAGGCCACCAGATTCTCCCAGGAGGAGCGTCCGCCCCTCGAGCGGGGCATCACATGGTCAAGGGTCAGCTCGGACGCCGGAAGCGCCGTCCCGCAGAACTGGCAGGTATTCCGGTCGCGCAGCAGGATATTCTTCCGTGAAAGCGCGCGGCTCTGCTGGGGAATATGCCGGTAGCTCAAAAGCCGGATAACTGACGGCACCTGAACGGCTTTCGAGGTGGAATGGACCTCGGTGTGGTTGGTCTCTTCCGCCTGGGCAACGCCTTTCAGCATCAGAACCAGCGCCCGCCGCACAGCAGTAACGTTAATCGGCTCAAATGTGGCGTTCAAAACAAGGACGGGAGCCTGCATCACCGAAGGACGGCTGGCGGAGGAAGTGCTCGCAGCCCGGGGCGCGCCTGAACTCAAGCCTAGTGCAGGACGGGGACGTAAACCGGTTTTCAGCCGATTGTCCATAGCTGCCCTTTTGCGCCGACAAAAATCCTAGCCTTCTAAGATGCTCCTGAAGCCTTACGGGATTCTTTCGCCTGGGTTAATTTTTGGGTCTGGTAGCTGTTTGCCAACCCGGAACCAGCCTGGCCACCGTAAGTCCCACCACCCTTGAAGCACCAGCCTTTTTGAGCGCTCTCGCGCAGGCATCCAGCGTAGCGCCGGTGGTCATTACATCATCTACCAGCAGAATGCGCAGGTTGTCAACCTTTGCCCCTTCCAAGGTCGCGTAGGCGCCACGCACGGACTTCCATCTCTCGCTGCGCGAAAGCAGCAGCTGAGCAGGCCTGGGCTTGGTCCGCGTCAAAAGCCGGGTGTCTACCCGGGCACCCAGGCGCTTCGCCAAGGGCCGAGCAATCAATTCCGCCTGGTTATACCCCCGTTCGCGCTGCCGTATCGGGTGGAGCGGAACGGGCACTACCGCATCGACGCGCCATTCGTCCCGCTCCTGCGCGATGCACCCGGCAATTCGCTCAGCAAACCAGTGGCCTAGCCGCGTCACTTCCTCATATTTCATCAGGACGATTGCATCGAACACGGTGTCGTTATAGATCGCAAAGCTGCGCGCACGGTCGAACGCAAAAAAGTCCAGCCGGCAAAGCCTGCACAGCGGCCGGGTCGCTTGAATGGCTACGGGAGAAGCGAACGGGCGTCCGCAGCATTCGCAGAGCGGCGGCACGATCGCCTCAAAGGAGTGGAGGCAGCGGTTGCAGATGGGAATCCGGCTGGCATTGGTGAGAATCTGGTCGCAGATACGGCAGGGCGCCGGAAACAGCACCGACGTCACCGCGTCGAGCGCGCTTCTTAAGATCACCGATGCGTTGTTAACGAAAGAGCTACCGGAACAACCTATCTCAAAATGGAGGCGAATGGAAGGGGCTGGGCGCGGGTTACAGCGGTTACGAGATTCATTCCCGAATTGAAACCGGCTGCGGGCTGACCAGGGTTTGGACGGTTCAGCCGTTGAAGCGAACTAAAGCAGGCCTTGTTCTTTTTTCTCCTGGCAAGTAATGCAGTAGCGGGTCCACGGCACCGCTTCGAGCCGCTTCTGTTGCAATTCCTGATGGCAGGCGGCGCACTCTCCGAACGATTCGCTGTCTATCCGCGCCAGAGCGTCATCGACCAACTGCAAAAGCGACCGGTTCTCATGCGTCAGTCCGAATAGAAATTCCTTCGTGTAGGAATTGGCTGCCTTATCGGCAAGATCCACCGTCGGATCTTCGTCTGCCTCGCGGCCTTCCTGCTCGGTGCGGGCGATTCCCCGGAGCAATTCCGCCCGCCGCGTAACGAGTTTCTTTTTGTAATACTCGAGCCTTTTCTTGTCCATTGTTAGTCCCATAGAGGGCTCCGGTAACCCGTCAAAAACTAGCCATACTATCGGGTAGCGCCGCCACTTGTCAAATTACGCAAGGCACGAATCCCTTGATCCGGCTGCAATGAGGCGGGGCGTTTTCGATAGATGCGTGATGATGGATGCGTTCTGCGTCCAAAAGGATTCTAGACCCACAAGTGTCTGGTCTTGTTGCGAACCCTAAGTGCGGCTGTTAAGATTAAAAGTCCGCGCGCCTGGAAGACGCGAGTCGTACACAACCTTCCGTCATGCACGTGTTGGTTCCATTTAAAACCAAGAACGCAAAGGGGAAACGGGATTGGCAAAATATGACCTGGTGATCGTTGGCAGCGGGCCCGGCGGCTACGTGGCCGCAATCCGCGCCTCGCAGTGGGGATTGAAAACCGCCGTCGTGGAAAAGGATCCGTTTCTGGGCGGTACCTGCCTGCACGTAGGCTGCATCCCAACCAAGGTCTTTTTGCACCATGCCGATATCTACGACAACTTCAAACGCGCCGCCGAATTCGGCTTCGAGGTGAAAGACGTCAAGGTGAACTGGCCCGCGATGCTTACGCGCAAAGACAAAATCGTCAAGAAACACGCCGGTGGCATCGCCGCTCTCTTCAAAAAGAACAAAGTGGATTCCATCACCGGGTGGGGACGCATCGCCGGCCCCGGACGCGTTTCCGTGGAAAAAGACGGAAAGACCACCGAACTCGAAACCACCTACACCATGCTCGCAACCGGTTCCGAGGCCCGCTCCCTGCCGGGAGTCGAAATCGACAACACCACCATCCTCACCAACCGGGAAATTCTCGCTTTGCAAAGTATCCCCAAATCGCTCGTCGTGGTCGGATGCGGCGCGGTGGGCGTTGAATTTGCCTCGGTGTTTCACACGTTCGGCTCGGAAGTCACCCTTCTTGAAACCCTGCCGCGCGTCGTTCCGCTTGAAGACGAGGAAATCTCCGCCGAGCTTGAAAAGAGCTTCCGCAAGAAGGGCATCAAGATCGAACTGGAGGCCAAAGTCTCCTCCGTCATCAAGGATGCCAACGGAGCGGCAGTCTCCTACACGGACAAGTCTGGAAGTCCCAAGACTATCTCCGCGGAAAAGGTTCTCATCGCCGTCGGACGGCGTCCGCTCACCGAAAACATCGGCCTCGAAAAGACCAAGGCCAAAGTCGAGCGCGGCTTCGTGCACACCGATGCCTTCCTGGAAACCGGCGAGCCGCATCTTTACGCCATCGGCGACATCGTCGCCGGACTTCCGCAACTCGCCCACGCCGCCTCCATGGAAGGCATCATCGCCGTGGGACGCATGGCCGGCAAACCAGTGCAACCCTTCGACCGCAAACGCTGCCCCAACGCCACCTACTGCGAGCCCCAGATTGGCTCCATCGGCCTGACGGAAAAGCAGGCGCGCGATGCCGGGCTGGAGGTCAAGACCGGAAAGTTTCCCTTCCTTGCCAACAGCAAGGCCACCATCCTCGGCAATCACGAGGGCTTCATTAAAGTGGTCGCCGAAGCGAAATACGGCGAAATTTTGGGCGTCCACGCCATCGGGCCACTGGCCACTGAAATTATCGCCGAGCCGGTCGCGGCCATCGGCTTGGAAGCCACGCTGGATGACATGGCATCCACCATTCACGCTCATCCCACTGTCTGGGAAGCAATGGGCGACGCATTCAACGCTGTCCGCGGGCTCACCATCAATTACTGACGCGGGAGTTTCTCCTAATTCCAGGAAGTGGCAAGCTTAAACAATGAAGAAGCGGCACCCGGTAACCTCGTGAAGCAAGCAGAGAAAATCGCCTGGGTGGTGGACCTCGGGATCGTCCCGTACGCACCCGCGTGCGGCTTGCAGCACGCGCTGGTGGAAGCGCGGAAAGCGCACGAAATCCCCGACGTGCTGCTCCTCTGCGAACACCCACACGTGATCACCCTCGGCCGCAACGGCAAACGCGAACATCTGCGCGCCGGAGCGAACGTCCTTGGCCAGATGCATGTGGAATTTCACGCGAGCGACCGGGGAGGCGACATCACCTATCATGGCCCCGGGCAAATCGTGGGTTATCCGATCCTGGACTTGGCGGAGCACCGCCGCGACGTCCGCTGGTACGTCGAGCAACTGGAAGAAGTAATGCTGCGCGCCACGGCCGAATTAGGCATCGCAGGCAAGCGAGTGGAGGGCAAACACGGCGTCTGGGTGGACGTCCCTGCGGGAGAAGAAAAACTCGCCGCGCTGGGCGTGCATCTGAGCCGCTGGGTTACGTCCCACGGCTTTGCCTACAATGTCTCGACCGACCTGCGCTTCTTCGATCTCATCGTGCCCTGCGGCATCCCGGATAAGCGCGCCACCTCGCTCGAACGTTTGCTCGCGCGCGAAGTTTCCACCGGCGAAGTTCGCCCGCGTTTCATCTCGCACTTCGGAAATGTATTCGAACGCACCATGATCCAAACGCCCCGTCGCGATCTGGAAGCCGCCCTCCGCACGAATATTGTGATGGCCGGAATGCCTGGGTCGCAGCACGCGGGCCAGGTTTCTCTTGGGGAGGGTGCTTCATGAACCATCCCGTGATGCCATCTTCGAACAAGCCTTCGAACGGATCCGTGCAACTCTCGCTGAGCGCCGCCCAGCAGCTCGATCTCTATTACTACATGCAGTTGAACCGGCAGCTCGAAGAGCGCATGGTTCGCCTGTTCCGCCAGAACAAAATCGTAGGCGGCCTTTACTCAAGCCTGGGACAGGAAGCGGTCTCCGTCGGCAGCGCGTTCGCGCTCGAACCGCGGGACTGGCTGGCGCCCATGATCCGCAACATCGGCGCCCTTCTCGTAAAAGGCTTCCCGCCGCGCGACATTTTCACGCAGCACATGGCCAAGTACACCTCGCCCACCCAGGGCAAGGACGGCACGAGCCACTTCGGCGATCTGAAGCAGCGCCACGTCGTTTCGCCCATTTCCATGCTCGGTGACCTGATTCCCGTGATGGCGGGCGTGGCCATGGCCGGCCGCTATCTGGGGCAGAAGATCGTCGCCATGACGTGGATTGGCGACGGCGGCAGTTCCACCGGAGCTTTCCACGAAGGAATGAACCTCGCCGCATCCCAGAACGCGCCGCTCGTCGTGGTCCTTGAGAATAATCAGTGGGCCTATTCCACGCCGGTTTCCCGCCAGGTTCCCGTTCGCGATCTCGCCAACCGCGCCCACGCCTATGGCGTACGCGGCATGGTCGCCGACGGCAACGACGTGCTCGCGGTTTACAAAGCCGCCAAAGAAGCGGTCGGCGAATGCCGCGCCGGGCGCGGCCCCGTCCTTCTCGAAGTCAAGACCATGCGGATGAAGGGACACGCGCAGCACGATCCCGCCGAGTACGTGCCCAAGGCGATGTTCGATTACTGGAAGGCCCGCGATCCCATCGCGCTCTTTGAAAAATATCTCACCGAGAATCATATCTGGGATCCCGGCAAGAAGGCTGAAATCGACGCGCGCATCGAGCAGGAGCTCGACGCCGACCAGAAGTTCGCGGAAGAGTCGCCGCTTCCGCCGCCCGAACTCGCGGAGCAGGGCGTCTATTGCGAAGGATGCCACACCATCACGGCGGAGTGGCACCGTCCCCAGGAAGAGGTCATGCCTCCCAACTCCAGCGTGCAAGGGGTTTGGACCATTTCCGACTTCGGCGCGGCGCAGCCGCCCGCGGCCCTTCCCCGGCCGGCCATTTCGGTGGCGCCTCACCTGAAGCCGGCGGCGGGGCATCCGGCTAAACACGGCGGAAAACAAGCGCCGAAACACCCGGCGAAACCGCATCCCAAACCGCCCGCTGCCATCGATACTCAACCCGATTTAGCCACCGCTCCCGCCCTGCGCGTCCCCTTCGGGCGCGGCCCGAAAGACAAGGCCTTCCGTCAGGAGCAGCAGAATGCCAAGGACGCGCGCCGCAACGACAAGCGGGGAAGGCACCGCTGATGGCCGAAGTCACCATGCTCGAAGCCATCCGCGAGGCTCTCTTCGAAGAGATGGAGCGCGACCCCTGCGTGGTCACCCTGGGTGAGGATATCGGCGTCTATGGCGGCGCGTTCAAGGCCACCGAGGGTCTCTTCGCCAGGTTCGGCCCCGAGCGTGTGATCGACACTCCCATCAGCGAAACCGCCATCGTCGGCGCGGCGTGCGGCATGAGCTATCTGGGCCTTCGTCCCATCGCGGAAATGCAATTCATCGACTTCATCGCCTGCTGCTTCAACCAGGTCACCAACTTTGCCGCCAAGTCCCACTACCTTTGGGGCGCTCCGGCGCCGATCGTCATCCGCGGACCCTCGGGCGGCGGAGTCCACGGCGGCCCGTTTCATTCGGCGAACCCCGAGATGTATTTCGTGCATACGCCGGGGCTGAAGGTGGTTTATCCTTCCACGGCCTACGACGCGAAGGGTCTGCTGAAATCCGCCGTGCGCGACAACAACCCCGTGCTCTTTTTCGAACACAAGTTCCTCTACCGGCGGATCAAGGAAGAGATCCCCGCGGGCGACTACACGGTGCCCATCGGCAAAGCCGTGGTCCGGCGCCCGGGAAGGGATCTCACCATCGTCAGCTACGCCGCCATGGCGCACACCTCGCTCGAAGCCGCGCGGGAACTCGCCAATGAAGGCATCGAGGCCGAGGTGATCGACCTGCGCACCCTGCTTCCGCTCGACCGCGAAACGATTCTCGATTCGGTGAAGAAAACGAACCGGCTGCTCGTGGTGCACGAAGACACCCGCACCGGCGGGATCGCCGGCGAAATCGCCGCCGTCGTCTGCGAAGGCGCCTTTTCCGACCTGGACGGCCCGGTGATTCGCGTCACCGGCCTCGATACCCCGGTTCCTTACGCCCCCTCTCTCGAACAACATTTCCTCCCGAACGTCGAAAAAGTTGCCGCGGCGGCGCGGGAATTGGCAAAATACTAACGCGGACGAAAGTGAGCTAGCGCAAGTGGGAAAAACGAAAGGTCTCAACAACGTGGAGTTCGCAGTCGGATCCGAGGTGCGCATCGCGGATCGCCCCTTTCTCGAGAGCTTCCTCGAAGCGGGGCAGTACCACAATGAACTGGAGCCGGAGCAGCTGGATTTCGCCGGCCGCGTGGCAAAGGTAAAGGAAGTCACGTTCTTTCACGGCGGCGACGAAATCTACGCGCTCGAAGGAATTCCGGGCGTCTGGCACGAGGAATGCCTCAGCGCCGTTTGAGTTTCTACCCTAGGAGATAACCATGGCTGTCGACGTCATCATGCCCCAGATGGGCGAAAGCATTTTTGAAGGCACGATCACCAAGTGGCTGAAGAAGCCCGGCGACAAGATCGACCGCGACGAACCTCTTTTTGAAATCTCCACCGACAAGGTCGATGCCGAGATTCCCTCCCCTTCCGCTGGCGTGCTCAAGGAGATCAAGGTCACCGAAGGCCAGACGGTGCCCATCCAGACCATCGTGGCGGTGATTGACGCCGACGGCGCGGCTGCGTCCGCCGCGCCTGCCGCTCCGGCGAAAAGCGAAGCTCCCAAGGCGCCGCCCGCGCCAGCCCAACCGCAAGCCAAGCCCGCTGCGGCCGCGCCGTCAGCACCACCGGCCC
This sequence comes from uncultured Acidobacteriota bacterium, assembly GCA_963709105.1. GTDB lineage: Bacteria > Acidobacteriota > Terriglobia > Acidiferrales > UBA7541 > Palsa-295. The sequence continues at coordinate 229,552 of CAVPVC010000030.1, read as the reverse complement.
CGGCACAGGCTTTGCCGGCCCCCTCTGCGGCGAATCCTCCCGAAACCGCCAGCTCGAAAGTACGCAGCTCTCCGCTCGTCCGCCGCGTCGCGCGGGAGAACAACGTCGATCTCTCGCAGGTCGCCGGAACCGGCGCAGGAGGCCGCGTCAGCAAGCGCGACATTATGGCCGCCGTCGAGTCCGGTACGGGCGCCGCACCATCGGGTGACGCCGCTCCCCGTCCTGCGCCACCGCAAGCCCCTCCGCCATCGGGAGGAGCCTCCGCCTCCGCTGTGCTAGAAAACGCCGTGCCCCGCGAGAAGATGTATTTCGGCCACTACGAAGTGCAGCCCATGTCCATCATGCGGCAGCGCATCGCGGAGCACATGGTGCTCTCGAAGCGCGTCTCCCCGCACGTCTACTCGGTCGAGGAAGTCGACGTCACCGGCATCGCGGCGCTGCGCGCCAAGATGAAGACCAAGTTCGAAGAGCAAGCCGGCACCAAGCTCACCTTCATGCCCTTCTTCATCCGGGCCGCCGTCGAGGCTCTCCGCGCCTTCCCCACGGTGAACGCTTCCGCCGACGGCACCAATGTGGTCCTCCACAAGGAATGCAACATTGGCGTAGCCGTAGCCCTGGACTGGGGCCTGATCGTCCCGGTAATCAAGGAAGCCGAGGAAAAGAATTTCCTGGGCCTGGCGCGAGCGCTCAACGATCTCGCAGTTCGCGCTCGCACGAAAAAACTCAAACCCGAGGAAGTTACCGAGAGCACTTTCAGCATCACCAACCCCGGCGTTTTCGGCGGCCTCTTTGGACTCCCGGTGATCAACCAGCCCAACGTTGCCATCCTCGGTCTCGGCGCCATCGAGAAGCGCCCGGTCGTAATCGACGACGCGATTGCCATCCGCTCGATGGTCTATCTCACGCTCTCCTACGACCACCGCGTGGTGGACGGGGCCGTCTCTCATCAGTTTATGGCCCACATCAAGCACACGCTCGAGAACTGGACCGAAAGCATCCTGTAGCCGGCGGTTTACTCCGCCAAAGATGAACCAAAGGCAAGCCGGGAACTCGTGGGTTCCCGGCTTCCAATCCGTGGCCCTCTTCCGGCCCTCTCTTCCAGTTGTCGCGTGCAATTGCTACGTGCAATCGTTGCGTTGAATTGTTGCGTGGAACTGTCGCGTGGAATTGTCGCGTGCTATATGCGCCCTGATCCCAACCCGTCTCCTCCCTGGGGTTCGCCGCCCTGGACAATCGATTTCGACCCTCCTGTCCAGCCGCTTCCGCGCGCGGTGGACATCGCCATCGTGGGCGCCGGGTTCACAGGTTTGGCGGCAGCGGCATGGCTGCGCCTGCACGACCCCGGGAAATCGGTCGCAGTCCTGGAGGCTGGCTCCATCGGCGAGGGTGCCAGCGGACGCACGGGCGGCATGGCATTAGCCGAGACGGCTGCGGGCGATCTTCCCGGCTTGGGAGACGTTCTAGGGGGCCTGCAGGACATCCTGGCGAAGCTCCACGTCGATTGCGGCCTCGCACTGCCCGGTGCCCGGGAAATCGGTCGGAGCGGAGGCCGCGCGGACTCGCCGGTCACGTGGAATGATTCGGGCACCCTGCGCGTCGTTCGCGAAGTTCCCGGCGGCATCCTCGATCCAGGCAAGCTCGTAAGCGGACTGGCTCATGCTGCCGACGGGCTGGGCGCGATGATCTTCGAGCACCGAAGGGTTACGAGCGCCCGCTGGGCCGCTCCTATCGAGCTCGAGATTACGCGACGCGATGAGCAGTCAGCGCCGGAACACCTGTCCGCCGAAAAGGTTCTTTTCGCCACAAACGCCCTGTCGCTTCCCCTTTCCGGCCTCGCTTCAGGCGCCCATCCCAAGCTGACGCTGGCCGCCCTCACCGCGCCGGTCTCGCCGGAGGTCCTGAAAGCAATCGGCCTGGCCGATGGAAAACCTTTCTATACCGTGGATTTCCCCTACCTCTGGGGCCGCCTCCGCGAGGACAACTCCATTGTCTGGGGTGCCGGCTTGGCGGATCCCGCGCCGTCGGGCCGCCTGGAAGACGTGCGGATCGACTCGGGAGAGCCCGCGCGCATGTTCGCCAGCCTGGAAAGGCGAATACGCGGCCTGCATCCGGCATTAGGGGACGCGAGATTCACCCATCGCTGGGGCGGCCCTATCCTGTTTCGGGACAATTGGGAGCCCGTTTTCGGCCGCCACCCGGCGAGCCGCGATGCACTGGTCATCGGCGCCTTTGCCGGGCACGGCGTGGCTCTTTCCAGCTATCTCGGCGCGTGGGCCGCCGAGATATTCCTCGGCCGCCGCGATCTCCCGGAATGGGGGCGTCTCTGAGCCGCGTTACCGCAGCCGCAGCCGGAGGTCTTCGGCAAACTTGTCGATGCGGGACAACGGAACGATGGAGATTCCTTCGTCCCCGAAAAGCCGCACCACAAATTGATGCCGCCGGTTATCGCCGGAAGGCTCTTCCTCGGTAATGGTGGTGAACTCGCATTCGGGCAGCCGCTGGCGAATGCGGTGAGCGGTATAGGCCAGAGCCTTCGGCTGCGCGGGATCCCGCCCCAGCGCGAGCGCATGGACGAATCCGCGCACCCCGTTGCGGTAGCCGTAGTCGAGCTTCAGGGGATCCCCGGGCTCGGTGAATTCCTCCACGCGGATATTGCGCTCGAGCTTGGGTACGCGGCGCCTCAGAAAGACGTCGTTGATGCGTTTCTTGATCCAGTCTCGCGAGCTCTCGAAAGCTCCTCCCGGCGTACGGCTTGGGGGGGCCACGTGAGTGCGATAGAGCCGGTCGAGCTCGGCGTCAAAATCATCGGCAAGCAGCACATGCTGCGGGCTGAACTGCAGGACGTTCGAAAGGGTATCTCCCAGTTTTTCGAGGTAGGCTGCGGCTCCGCCCTGGGGTTCGCGCAATCGTGCGTCGAATTCCGCCGGGAGCGCGCGCAACAGCCCCTCGTTGGCCTGTGGATGCAGTCGGCGAACCCGGGCAAATTCCGACTGCTGTTCGATCACCCGGATGGTCCGCTTCAACAGGCCGTCCTGGCGAGCCGCGGTCTCTTCGAGGAGCACGCCGATATTCACCCATTCGTCGCGGACCGGGTTTGGCGTGTAGCGCAGAATCCGGTAGCGAAATTCATTTCTCGGTTCTTCCGACATGGCTCACTTCCAGTTGGGAAACGGCTGCGCCGAAGATTTCCAGGCTGACACGATCAGGTCCCGGACAAGGTTCCGCCGCCGGAAAAGCTGTTCCAGCAGCCGCTCCAGGGCCTCCTGGTTTCCGTCATACCACTCCGGAGGAATCGCGCTGGCCGCCTCTTCCAGCGCCGCCTCCCCAAGCCTTTCGATTCTCGATATCCAGGGCTCAAACGATTGCAGGCCGCGCACGCCGCCGTATACTCTGTGCCGCGCGTATAAGCCCCTCAAGGGCGCGTCCGGAAAATTCCATTCCCCGGCGTTAAAGCAGAATCCGTGATCGATCATCTGCGCCTGGTAGTGCGATTCGCTGCGGCAGCGGAAGAAGATGGCCTGTCGGCCGTTCGTGTTGCAAGTCCACTTGTCAAACGCGAGTATCCCGCAGAAGGCGTCCAGGTTCAGAACTTCGCACAACTGCTCCTCCGGCAGGAAATCGTAAACCACCGTTTCCGCCGGAGCCCCTGGATAACGTGAACCGAATTGAAACCCCGCCGCGCACGGAGTGCGCCCGCGCCCCATTTGTATCACTAAATCCTCGGTGTGCCGGATCAGCCCTTCGCGGACTTCCACCACCGCCGCCTGTGCCGTCGGCACTCCTATCCTAGCCGCCAGCCTAGTCGCCAGCAATTCGTTCGCCAGAATCCGCACACCCTGCGGGTTATTCTGGAACTTTACCACATAGTATTCTTCATCCGCGCAGCGCATCAGGTGCGCCTGCGCCCCTCCCCGCATCCTGCGGATTTGCTCCACTGCCAGCGGCATCGCGCGGGTATGCTAGCCACCGCGACAGTTCGCGGCAAGCAAAACATTTTCGAATCGAACCGATCCGGAACATGCCCTTCGGCGTTTCATCGGAAATCTGCTGCCGTTCACAGCGAATGCAGGAAGGGATTAAAAAAAACGGGGCATGAAGCGGACAAGCACTTTTTGTGGGAACAGCGGGAGCGATGGGCCGCCCCCAAAGAAAAACGCGGGACCCGGCTTGCCGTCGCCTTGGCGGTCCCGCCATTCCGGCACTCCCGAAACTTTCCGGCAGCGCTAGCGTTTTTTTCGCTTGGCGCCTTTCTTCGGCGCCGCCTTCTTCGCTTTTGGTTTCGACTTGGCCTTCGCTTTTTTCTTGGGCTTCGCCGCGGGTTTGGCCTTGGCCTTCTTTTTCGCCGGAGCCTTCTTGGCCTTGCTCGGTTTTGCCGGTGCGGGCTTGCGCGGAGCCGGCGCGGCTGCTTCGGCTCCTTCTTCTTCCGGCTCTTCCTCGATGACAATCTCCTCTACTTCGATCGCTTCGACGGGCTGTTCCTGCCCCTCTTCCTCTTCTTCGTAAGCGGGCAGTTCATCGTCTTCCTCATCGTTGTTCATCTTGGCGTAGAACATCGTTCCTCCGTGGGTCTCGGGGTTGCCGGACGGCTTCAAACTCCTTCGGCGCTTATAAACGGAGTCTTGGAACTTTGTCAAGGCGCATGGCTTGAATATTTGAAACGCTGCCGGATGATCCCTGGGTTTCTGGAAGGAGGAAAAACAGAGAGAGACAAACGATATCACGTATCGTATTGAAATAAAAAGACTTAAGAACCCACAACAGCCCCTAGCGTTGGATTTTCAGCAAATCCCCCGCTTCGAGTGAGCGGTCCGCAAGAAACGGATTGGATTCCTTCAGCGCCGACACCGTCGTTCGGTATTCCCGCGCAATCGAATAGAGAGTCTCCCCCGGCTTCACCTTGTGCTGCACCGCATCCAATTTGTCCGCGCTGCGCGTGGAAACGGTCCGCTCCGCGGCGCGGCTGGCATGCGTCGCACTCCGCGAAGAAGCAGCGGCGGAAATCTCAGCGGATTCGCTGCCCGTCAAAATTTTCAGCCGTGAGCCGCGCGCCGCGTGGTTGCTCGCGATGTGGTTCCAGCGCTTCAAGTCCGACACGGTTACGTCGAAGCGGTCGGCGATTCCTTCGAGAGTATCTCCCCGTTGCACCCGATAGTGAACCACCCGCGTCACCACCGGTACCGTCGGAACATTCAGCAGAAAACCCGAAGGCACCGTCGCGTGCGCGTCAAGATGGTTGGCCACTTGTAATGCGGGAACCGTCAGACGATAACGCCGCGCAATGTCGGAAAGCGTCTCGCCGTCGTTTACCGTATGCAGTCGCCAAGAAGTTCTCTTGTCTTCCGGGACCTGCTGGATGTTCTGCTGGAAGCGCGCCGTCAGGCCGGCCGGAAGCTTCAGTTCGAATCCCGGCTGGCTGGGCGTCACCGTGCGCAGCAACTGCGGATTGAGCAGCCGCAGTCCATCGAGGTCCGTCCCGGTGGCATCGGCCACCAGGTGCAAATCCACGGGATGATCGAGCTTCACCGCTTCCACCTGCGCGGGCTTTTCCGGCTCGATCTGCACTCCATACAGAGCGGGAGCCTTTGCCACCAGCGCCATGGCGATGATGATCGGAACGTAATTCTGCGTCTCCTTCGGCAGCGCGTTTCTCTTCTGCAGTTCCCAGAAATCCGCGTAGCCGGTCCGCTCCACGGCTCTCGCCACGTTGAGCGGTCCCGAGTTATACGCCGCCATTACCAGATACCAGTCGCCGAACATTCCGTAAAGATCGCGCAGGTGCCGGGCCGCCGCGCGTGTGGCCTTTTCCGGATCGCTGCGTTCATCCACCCAATAGCTTCGTTCGAGGTCGTACTGCTCGCCGCGGTAGGGCATGAACTGCCAGATCCCGCGCGCGCCCGCCCGTGAAACAGCCTGCGGCTGAAAAGCGCTCTCGGCCTGCGCCAGATACATGAGGTCCTGCGGGACGCCTTCTTCTTTCAGGACGCGCCGTATCATCTGGTCGTAACGGCCCGCCCGCCCCAGGCCGTGTTCCATGATCGCGCGCCCGCGCGTCGTAGTGAAGAAACTCAGGTATTGCAGCACCGAGTCGTTGACCGTCAGGGGAAGGTCGTGCGGTACGGTAATCAATTCCCTCTGCGCTTTGGCAATCAGACGGGGATCGCCCGCGGGCAGCGTCAAATCCGCAAGCTCGTCGATCGGAGCAGGCTGAGCCGGCGGAGCCGATTCCGCTTCCTCGGCTTCTTCCTCAACGCCCTGGCCGCCTGGTGCCGGAGGATTCGCGTGCATCTCCTCGCCGATCTGGTCGAAAAGTTTCGAGAGCCGCGCATCCGACTCGGCCTGAAAGCCGCTCACGAGAATCAAATTGACGGCCTTATCGAGATCGGCCGTGCCCCTGATTGGGATTCCCTGACGTAAAATCCCGCTGGCTGGCGCTGAGGCTCTCCTGAACGCGTCCCACAAGGATGTCGATGGCAGGCCGGGTATCCAGGCGCAGCGAAACGGCGGAAAGCGGCCGGTCTGGGAGGGGAAGCGGTTGCTTTACATATTCTGGCGGGGTTACCGGCGCCGGGAGCGCTGCGGGCGGCCTGACCTGCACCTTCGTGGTGGTCCCTTCGCAACCTGCCAGCAATACGACGCTGCCGGTCACGAAAGCCCATTTCCTCATCCGCTGCTTCATAGCAACCTCGCCTTTAGACTTCCCGATAGCTTCTTACTGCAAGCCAGCATCCGAATCACAAATCCGAGGAGGCCCGAAGGGAAAACACTGTAGGAGCCTACTTTCCCACAGCAGATAAAAGATTACGAGTACTACTTTCCGAGGTCAATGGCCCAGAGGTACCAAGGGTTGACCAAATCAAGACATGGCAGAAGAGTCGCAAACTGTGCAGATTTGCCCACTTGCGCCGCTTCGGAACAGCCTTATATCACCGTTCTAGCTTGAAATGCTAGTGCAAGGATCGCGCCTTAGGCGTAGACGGGCCTAGGCCAGGGCTTGCCGCAGGTCTTCGATCAGATCGTCGGGATCTTCGAGACCCACCGACACGCGCACGGTTCCGGGTTGCACTCCCGCCCCGCGCAGCTCCGTCTCGGACATTTTGTAGTGCGAAGTGTATATCGGCAATACCACCAGGGACTCCACCCCTCCCAGGCTCGCCGCCAGCAGGAAAATGCGCGCGCGGTCGCAAAAGCGCCGCGCAGCCGCCAGGCCGCCTTTCATGTCAAACGCCAGCATCGCCCCGAACCCGCGCATCTGGCGCTTCGCCAGCTTGTGGTCCGGATGCGACGGCAAGCCGGGATAGTGAACCGCCGACACCTTGGGGTGCTTTTCGAGGAACTTCGCCACCATCATCGCGTTCCGGCATTGCTTTTCCATGCGGACTTCGAGCGTCTTCATCCCGCGAATCAGCAGGAAGGCCGCCTCCGGGTCCATCGAGCCGCCCAGGTAGATCACGTTCTCGCGCACCTTCTTGATGAGCGCTTGGCTGCCAACCGCCGCCCCCGCGATCACATCCGAATGCCCCGCCAGATACTTCGTCGCGCTGTGTACGACCAGATTGAATCCCATTTCGATGGGTTTCTGCAGAACCGGCGTCGCAAAGGTGTTGTCGATGATCGAGATCAGGTCCCACTCTTTCACGAACGCCATCACCTTTTGCAGATCGACCAGCCTCAGCGTCGGATTGGTCGGCGTCTCCACGTACACAGCCTTCGTCCTCGGGTTCACCAGCCGCTCGATCCCGGCCAGGTCCGACTCCACGTGCCGCACCACGATTCCAAAGCGCGGGAAAATATCCCGCAGCAGGCGATAGCTGCCGCCATAAAGCTGCCGAGTGGCGATCACCTCGTCGCCCGCCCGCAGCACCGCGAGCAGCGCGCTCGATATCGCCGCGCTTCCCGACGCCGTGACCACCGCCGCCTCGCCGCCCTCAAGTGCCGCGATCTTCTGTTCGGCCATGGCGAGCGTAGGGTTGCCGTACCGCGTGTAGATGTAGGCGGCGCTTTTGCCTTCCGCCCAGCGCTTCATCTCCTCGGTGTTCGCGAACGTGAAGTTGGCCGTCCGCGAGATGGGCGTGCCGACGGGAGCGCCGATGCCGAACCGCTCCTCGCCGGTATGAATGGCGATGGTCGCATCGCCAAAGCGTTTTGTTGTGCCTGATTTTTTCGCCGATTTTTTCGGCAACTTTGTCAGCAGAGGTTTCATGAACGCAGAATGGCGCATTTCCGCGCGCCATCGCAAGCGCCAAATTGGCAAAGCGATGCGGTCAAATCCCGGCTGCGCGGAGTGAGCCCAGCGCAGTGTGCGCCTATAGCAGTAGTGCGAATGATGCTGCGCCACTTCCGACTCCTCGTCTCCGGCGTGGTGCGGCTTGTGCGCGGCAATCACCTTGTCGGCGATTTCAGCCGGCACGAAATCGTAGTGCGAGAACTCCATGGAATAGCTGCCGCGGCCCTGCGTCATCGAAATCAATTCGTTCGCGTAGCTGAGCATCTCCGCGAAAGGCACCAGCGCCTTGATCGTCACGCTTCCCGCCCGCGCTTCGCTGCCGCTGATGCGCCCGCGCCGCGAACTCAGGTTGCCCATCAGGTCGCCTGAATACTGATCCGGGGCGTAGACCTCCACGTGCATGATCGGCTCGAGCAGCGCCGGCCGCGCCTGCTTCATGCATTCCTTGAACGCGAGCGATCCGGCGATCTTGAACGCCATGTCGCTCGAATCCACGTCGTGATATTTGCCGTCATACAGGCTCACGCGGAAATCCACCACCGGGAACCCCGCCAGAAATCCCCGCTCCGCCGAATCCCGGATGCCCTTCTCCACCGACGGAATCCAGTTCTTGGGAATCGCTCCCCCGAACACATCGTCGACAAACTCAAAACCCCCGCCGCGCGGCAGCGGTTCCATCTTGATGCGGCAAACGCCGAACTGCCCGTGGCCGCCGGTCTGCTTCTTGTGCTTGCCCTCTGCATCGGCCTTGCCGCGAATCGTCTCGCGATAGGGCACTTTGGGCGGCTTCAGGGTCAGGTCCACGTGATACCTCTTGTGCAGCTTCGCCACCACCACCTCGACGTGCTGCTGCCCCGCGCCGCTCAGCAGGAATTCCTTCGTCTGCGGATCGCGCGCGAAACGCAGCGCCAGGTCTTCCTCGAGAATCTTGTGGATCGCCTGCCCGATGCGGTCTTCATCGGCCCGCGTTTTCGGCTCGACTGCGAACGTGATGGAGGGCTCCGGGATGCGCGCCGGCGCGTAAAAAATCGGACCGCTCTTGTCGCCCAGGGTCTCGCCAGTGGTGGTCTCCTTCAGTTTCGGAACCGCCCCGATATCGCCAGCGCGAAGGTCGCCGACGGCCGTGGCCGTCTTTCCCTGCATCACCTGAAGGTGCTGCAAACGCTCCTGCGTACCGCGGTTGAAGTTGTTGAGCGTCGCATCGTTTTTCAGCACGCCCGACATCACCTTGAAATACGTGATGCGCCCCGCGAAGGGGTCCGCCAGCGTCTTGAACGTAAAGATCGATACCGGATCGCCGTCGGAAATTTTCCTCTCGATGGCTTCGCCTTTGTGATCGGGAGTCTTGTGAGCGGTGACTTTTCCGCGCGCCACCGGCGAGGGAAAAATTTCCACCAGGAAATTCAGAATCGCGTCGGAGCCGAGTATTGTGCAGGGCCGAACTCAGCAGCACCGGAAAAAGCCGCTTCGCCAGCACCGCCTCGCGCAGACCTTTTTTCAGATCGTCCACCGGCAGCGTGCCCTGGTCGAAAAATTCCTGCATGAGCGCGTCGTCGCCCTCGGCCACCAGTTCCACCAGCGCCTCATGCGCCGTTTTCGCGGGATCGGCCAGCACCGCGGGAATCTCCTCGATCTTGGCTTTGCCGTCGCCATCGGGCGTGTAAAGCAGCGCCTTCATCGTGATCAAATCCACGACGCCTCGGAATCCTCGCTCCGAACCGATCGGCAACTGCAGCGGCACCACGCCACGTCCGAACACGCGCTGGAGCGATTCGAACGCGCGGTCGAAGCTCGCCAGGTCGCGATCCATCCAGTTCAGCAGAAACGCGCGCGGCTGATCGTACTCGGTGGCGTAATCCCACACCTTTTCGGTGACCACCTGCACGCCCGCAGCCGCGTCCACCACAATCAACGCCGCGTCGGCGGCAATCAGCGATGACTTCGTCTCGTTGAGAAAAGTCGAGTAGCCCGGCGTATCGAGCAGATTGATCTTCGTCTTTTCAGCCTGCCCCGGCGCCTGCCATTCCGCATACGCCAGCCCGGTGTTGATCGATATCTTCCGCGCGATTTCCTCTTCGTCCCAGTCGGTAACCGTGGAGCCTTCCGCCACTTTTCCCAGCCGCGGCGTCATCCCCGCGGTGAACAGCAACGACGACACGAGCTGGGTTTTCCCCGTGTCGCCGTGGCCTACAATGCCCACGTTGCGAATCCAATCGGTGTTATAGGATTTCATGCGTCACCTCTCTCGTTTTCTCTGATCGGCAAATCAAGGCAGGACCTGCGTTTCGAAACACTTACGCGCAAGCGCGTGAGCGGAGGCTTCCGGATAGGCATTTCGTGAGGAAATAGAAAGAACAACCACTTCGCGGATTGCACTGGGATCAACATCACGAAGCGCCGCCCCCGGCGATTGCGCGCGATGAACCCCGCGGAAAGCCGGATGCTAGCACAGGAAACAGCGAGGTTACAACCGGAGGCAGCCTAAAAAAGAGTGGAGGCGAAACAGCTCGAAGATGAGAAGAATCCGGACGCGAGGTTAGCCTCGCGCCCGCAACGTCGTCGCCCCTATCGGCGATTACATGAACGGGTTTTCGTCGGCCGAGGGTCCATAGACCGAAGGCACCGGGACATTGTTGAGCCGCAAATAAACGCCCATCTGCGCGCGGTGATGGATCACGTGATTGAGGCAGAAGCTGCGGATCACGCCGAGCCGCGGCGCGCTGAAAATTTTCTTTTCGCCCGCAAACAGCGTCCACTCCTTCATCAAGGTTTCATCGCTGGCGCTGGCCAGCGAGTTTCGTAGCTCGGAGACATTCTTATCGAATGCCTCCAAAAGCTCCTTGCGCGACGTCATCACCAGCGGCTGCCGCGACGGCCCGCCCCCGGCCGCGACGCATATTGAACGAATCGTCGCGCAGAATCGTAGCGACGAAGCTCGGAAGCTCGGCCAGGTGGCCTGCCAGACGACCCAAGCTCATGGATTTCTCATGCGGCTTCCACTCCGGCTTGTCCTCGGGAACGCGCTCCAGTGTTTTTCGTGTCGTTGCCATTTCGTGATCGAATTCGGGAAGTATGGAATCGCGAAGCGCCATAATGCCTCCAAAGTTTTGAAATTCGTCCTTCATTCTAAACGGGCGGTATGAATAGCCGATGACTTCCGTCAGCCACCCCTCGAATCAAGCGCCAAGCTTATTCGCAGTTGATCATCCACGGGATGCCAAAGCGATCGGTCAACATGCCGAAGCCCGGGGACCAGAATGTCTTCTGAAACGGCATGGTCACCGTTCCCCCTTCCGACAGCGCTTTAAATATGCGCTCGCCGTCTGCCGGATTTTTCAGCGAGATCGAAACGGAATAACCCTGCGGTTTTGAATAGTGCGTCGGGGGCGCGTCGGAACCCATGAGTACGCTACCGTCGACAGTCATGCGCGCGTGCAGAATTTTGTCAAGCCATTCGGGGGGAGTTTTTGCCTCCATGGGCGAGCCCGCATGTTTCATCATGGCGTCAATTTTCCCGCCAAGGCACTTTTCGTAAAACTTGAACGCTTCTTCGCACGTGCCGTTGAACAAAAGATACGGATTCACCTGCATGCTGTAATTCTCCTTTGAAATTGAGAGTGTGCTGTCTCCAGCCAAACGGAAAAATTCAATTTTTCTTGATCGCTAACCGCCGGCGATAGCTCCGATGATCAGGAACGGTTCCTTCCCCGTTACGACCTCCCGAGGCAGCGGAGTATCCGGCGAATCGTGCGACAAATCCTCCTGGCAGGCAAAGAAACGCAGGAAAGGGCCGCCGTTCCTGGGTGACGTGGTCGCGGATCGTCCCGCACAGCATCGGATACCGTCCCTCGAGTGCGTTCAGCACCGACCGCTGCGTGACTTCGCCCTCAACCTCCAGGCTTATCTCGGCCCCCACCCGCGCAAGCGTTCGCAGGTGTTGCGGAAGCACGACCTGGATCACGGTAGTTGTCATCGCTTAGTTTCCCGCTACTATCGCAACGTCTGAACCTCGACCGACAGAACCGCCGGAAGATCCCGCACAATCGGCGCCCAGCTGTCCCCGGCATCGGCGACGCGTACACCTGGCCGCCCGTGGTGCCGAAATACACGCCGCACGAATCCAGCGAATCCACGGACATGGCATCGCGCAGCACATTCACGTAGCAATTGCTCTGCGGCAGGCCTTTCGTGAGCGGCTCCCACTCGTTCCCGCCGGTGCGGCTGCGATAGACGCTCAGCTTTCCATCGATGGGAAAGTGCTCGGAGTCGCTCTTGATCGGAACCACGTAGATCGTCTCCGGCTCATGCGCGTGCACGTCGATAGGGAAGCCGAAATCGGTGGGCAGGTTGCCGCTCACCTCCTGCCACAAATCGCCGGAGTTGTCGCTCCGCATCACGTCCCAGTGCTTCTGCATGAACAGCACATTCGGACGCGAGGGATGCATAGCGATGCGGTGAACGCAATGCCCCACCTCGGCGGTCGGATCGGGAATGTGCTGGGATCGCAGCCCCTGGTTGATCGGCTGCCAGGTCTGGCCGCCGTCGTCCGTGCGAAAAGCCCCCGCGGCCGAGATGGCGATGAACATGCGCTGCGGATTTTTCGGATCGATGAGAATCGTGTGCAGGCCCATTCCGCCGGCCCCGGGAGCCCAGCGCGGCCCCGACCCGTGCTTGCGCAATCCGGAAAGTTCTTCCCACGTCTGGCCCGCATCGGTCGAGCGGAACATCGCGGCATCTTCCACGCCGGCGTAGACGGTGTTTGCATCGGTAAGAGACGGCTCCAGGTGCCACACGCGCTTGAATTCCCACGGATGCGGCGTGCCGTCATACCACTGGTGCGTTCCGGGAATACCGTCGTAGGTAAACTTGTTGCCGACGGGCTCCCAGGTCTTGCCGCCGTCCTTCGAGCGCTGGATCAGCTGCCCGAACCACCCGCTCGATTGCGACGCGTACAAGCGATCCGGATCGAGCGGGGAGCCCTTCATGTGATAAATCTCCCAGCCCGCGAAGTGCGGGCCGGTCACGTCCCATTTCTCGCGCTTGCCGTCGGCAGTCAGGATGAACGCCCCCTTGCGCGTCCCCACCAGAACTCTCACCTTGCTCATGCCTCGCTCCTCGCTTTTCTAAGATGCGCTGCCGCGGCGTCCTTCATGACTCCCGAAACTTGGGAAGAATCGGCGTCGGGTCGCGGTCTCGCCAGCGCCGCCGGGTTTCCGCGATCACTGCCTCGCGATTCTTTTCCATCTGCTCGATGAAACCGCATGGCGCGCCAGTCTGCTCATGCCGCGCCGACCAGATAAGCAATTCCAGAAGCACCGGCGCAAGGTCGATTCCCTTCTCCGTGAGCCGGTAGTTCAGCCGCCGCCCGTCCGTCGGATTCGCCTCCGCCAGAATGATCCCGTTCGCTTCAAGTTTCTGCAGGCGGTCCGCCAGGATGTTCGTCGAAATCCCCTCGCCCGACTCCTCGAATTCCTTGAACGTCCGGAACCCGCGAACCATCAGGTCGCGAACGATCAACAGCGACCAGCGGTCTCCAAACACCTCCAGCGAGATGCTCACTGGGCAATCGGACCGTCGTTGCGAAGCTGGGTGAGCCACAACGTCAGGCAGCTTATTGATATCACTTGCATATTGCAAGTAATATTTTGATTAAAAAAGAGCGACGATCGGAAGTAGCGGGCAGAAAAAACAAACACGTAAACGCGCTCTAGCGGGTCTGCAGGATCAACGTGAGGCTTACAAACAGCAGGAGGGGGCCAAGAACGAACGCGAATCCGAGGCCCAGCAACACCTGCACCGCAGCCTGATTCTTCGCGAAGTTCTTCGCCGAGACAAGAAAGCGAGAAGTCAGTTGGCGGCGCCAGATCGCTTTGAAAAACGCCAGATAAGCCTCAAACCAGTATTGAATCTGCGCGTACGATTGCCAGAGCAGGTCAATTCCCGCGCAGATCACCAGCGCACCGACAACGGCAATGAGCTTCGGCATGAAGTTCGAGCCCCTTCGATTCGTTTCCGGAGCAATGATTCTAGTAAGAAACCGGGTGCAGTTTCCAAGGATTCCAGAGCGGTTGTTCTAGAAGCGAAACGGGCTAAGCGCCGCGACCGGCGGAACGAGTCATTACGTGGGGTGCATCGGGAGTCGCGCGAGGCGCCTGCGACTCAAAGGAAGACCGCGGCGCGCCAAGTGCGTCATCAGGGCTGTGCAATGCGCGGCGGCCTCGCTCGGTTTGTTGCCAGGTGTGCACGATATTGTGGATCACGGTGATGTTAGGGCCAATGGCGAGAATCCACAGCGCCAGAGGCATGCGGTTGGTGAGCGCGCCGAGAATCATCAGCACAAGCCGCTCAGGACGCTCCCAGAAGCCGACTCCCGGGCCAGGCACCAACGATTCCGCCCGCGCCTTGGCATAGCTGACCATCACGGCGCCCGCCATCGCCGCGCCTGCCAGGAAGGCATACGGGAAGCGGTTCACCTGCACGTAGTAAACGAGCAGCCCGAGGAAAAGGATCAGGTCCGCATACCGGTCAAGAATCGAATCGAGGAAGCCCCCGAAGAGGGACACGCGGTTCTGCCGCCGGGCCACCGGTCCATCGAGTAGATCGCAGAGACCCGCGAGAATCATCATTCCGCCGGCTGCCGCGAATCGGCCCGCGGCAAACAACACGGCGGCCCACAGATTCACGACGAGGGCCGACCAGGTAATGACGTTGGGAGGGATACCTGTAGGAGCCAGCAGGGCTGCGAGACGATCGATGGGCCAGGAGAGGTACCGGCCGATGGAACGCGTCAACATGAAGTCAGCGCCATCCACTATTCCTCATCGTAAATTGTGACCAGTTCAACCACCTCGTATTCTTTGATGCCCGCGGGCGTCGTGACTTTTACTTCGTCGCCCACTTTTTTGCCGAGCAAAGCGCGGCCAATCGGGGAAGTCGTGGAAATAAGGCCCTTATTGAAATCGGCCTCCTCGACCGTCACAAGCTTGTACTCGATTTTGGTGTCTTTCGCAACATCGATAACCACGATGCGCGACCCATAGGCGGCGCGGTCCTTGGGCAGGTTGTTCAAATTCAGCATGGAAAGATCGGCCATGCGCTGGTGCAGCTGGCCCAGCCGGGCGGACACGTAAGACTGCCGCTCCTTGGCGTACTTGTACTCCGCGTTCTCCGAAAGGTCGCCGTGGGCGCGCGCGACTTTAATCTCCTTGGGAAGCTCGTCGTGCAATTCGTGCTCGAGGGCGGCGATTTCGTCCTTAAGCTTTTTCTTAATTTTCTCAGTAAGGTCGATCATCGGAAGCGCTTGCAACGAACCGGGCGGCACATCCTCGGCCCCATTCTAGCCCGGTTTGCGACGTACCCCTAAATTATAGAGGATTTGCAGCCCTGGCCGCAATTATGGAAGTCGCCCGCCGGCGAACGCCTCATCGGATGGCCATATCCCGACATGCGTTTCGGAGTTGCGGTTGCATCCTTGTGGGTCGTAGCTTCCGCTGCGACAAAGACATGCGCGCAGGCATGGCCCAGATTGACGTCGTCGACGGCAGATTGCCCCAGGCGGACAGGTTCTACAGTGGCGCCCGGGAAGATCCGCTCGATCCCCTTCACGGAATGAACTGGACGCGGCGGCTTATGATTGTCACGTCGCCGTCCTGTGAGGGGGCTGCGGTGAAGGGGCGAGCGTCGAGCAGAAATTTGCCTGCGGGAGGCAGTCCGTAGGTGGCGTCGAGCGCATAGACTTCCAGTGGCTTTCCCGCCGGAAGGCTGAACGCAATTTCCACGCCGCCCGCGGGGGTCGTGAGGCAGCGGTAGATTTCCCAATCCCCGAACAGGCGGTGGCTCCGGCTGGAGTCGCCCTCCACCGCCACGTCGTTGATGCGCGCCCCACTGACATTCGAACCTGGCGGAAACAGGACCATGGCGTCCGGCGCGCCTCGCTCGGACCGCAGGAGCGCGCGGTAATTTCTCCGATCGGCAACGGCGAGTCGACTCGAGAATCGTAAGTGTGGGTGCAGGATTGTCCAGGCCGGGCGCCGGCGCGAAGAAGGCCGGGCCCGCGTCCCAGGGAAACGGGCCTTTGTCGGCGTGCCGGAACGACGCCGCGGCGAGGAGGGGATCGGGCAAGCGCCCCGAAGCGGGATCGACGATCCATTGAGTCTTCCCGGTATCGGCGTCCTTCCAGTACTCGATGTTGACGCGTTCGGGCGCCTTGGCGGAATAGGGAGGCATCAGAAGAGCGGCAAATCCCGCGGCAAACGCCACGACGACGGGAGTCCAGAAGATCGCCACGCCTCGCACGCCTTTTATTTTCAGAAAATCGACGCAGAGCGGAAGCATCGGCGTGAAAAGAAACGCGATGAGTGCAGCGATGCCGGGCAACGCCCGGTTGCCAAGGCCGTCGTAGAGTAATAGAGCGATCGGAAAGCCCACGATTCCCGATGCCGCGAGCGGCAGTACCACGGCCGATCCGGTAAGAATTTCTTCGAACTGTCCGCTCCGAAGCAGGGCGCCCGGCAGAGCCGATACTGCCGCCAGTGCCGCCGGAATCAGCAAAACGTAGCTGGTACCTCGTGCAGTCCAAACCGCCGCCAGGGAGAGCAGCGCCCACCAGGTCCACACGCCTGACCAGAGTCCCCAGAATCCGCAGCTGGGCGCGAAAAGCACGGCCAGCGTAATCGCCACGCTGATTGCCAGGAACCAGAAAGTAAATTGGATAGCGGCCGGGTGCGCGATCCAGTTCACCGGGAGGGCGCCGGAAAGCTGCATCAAATGCTGAAGCAGAAACCCGAGCGTTGCGGTGCCAGCAACGATCAAGAGCGAAGCGCAGAGCCCTCGCAGGAACTGCCGCGGATCGAGGCGTCGCGCGCGCAACAGCAGGCCTATCTCGAAGCCTATGAGGAAAATCGTCGCGATCCCGAGCGCCGGCATCCATCGTGCGGGTAGGCGAACCGTGCGCCGCCCGAACACATCGAAGTAGACCGCCTCCTCTGGCGCTATGCGCGATAAATCGGCGTTGGCCAGGGCGAGCAGTGAATGCAGCGCGTTATCGCCCTGATGCTGCACGCTGGCCGGATTGACATTCGCCAGGTTGTCGACGGGCGTGTGGTATTGCACCACATTGTCGATGAAAGCGAAGTTCAGGCCTTCGTACCCGGCTGCCTTGAACACCGTGAAATCGGTATCGTTCGGGAGCTGCTTATAAACGGTGTAGAACACGGAACTCGTGGCCGGATGCGGAACGCTCCTGGCGTAGAGCCGCGCGGCCCACGCGTTCGCGCTGCCAGTCTCGAACATCAGGCTTGGCCCCGATGTCCCACGAGCGTCGAGATTTACGACCGCCCGCACATCCTTGGCCCAGGGATCGGATTGGACGAATTCCCGCGCGCCGAGCAACCCCGCCTCTTCTCCGTCGTCGATCAGTAGAACTACGGAATGCCGGGGAACCGGCCGCGACTTCAGCGCACGCGCGAACTCGAGCACCGCCGCAACGCCGACGCCGTCGTCGGACGCGCCGGGTCCCGCAGGAACGGAATCGTAGTGCGCCGCAAGCAGAACCGCCGTCTTATCAGCGCCTTCCAGTCGCGCAACAATATTATTCACCGTCGCGCAGGTTCCAAATGGATTGCAGACGAAACCACTTTCAACCCTCGAAACGTACCCCATCTTCCCAAATTCCTGCAAAATTCGGTCGCGTACCGCGCTATTAGGCTCACTCCCAACAGGGTGGGGAGTTCCTTTGCCCAACACGCGGGTCAGTGTTTCTACGGCGCGGCCTGCGGAGAACTGATCCGGCGGGGCGTTCGCGGCCTCGGGCGCGGGTGGACGAAGTCCCCACGCGGAAAAAGCGAAGATCGCGGCTAACATACCCGCAATTAGCAGAATACGCTTGGTTCCCGGCTCTTTTTCCGCAGCCACTCGCCCTCCGTGGCGCCCATGCTAGGCCCCGAACCCGTGCAAGTCAAATAGACCCAAAGGCCTACCAATCGAATGGAAGCCAAAAGAGCGCACAAATTTCCTTTTGCCCGAAGAAGCTACAAATGCGCGCTTTACAGGTCCCTTGAGGCGTGTTAGCTTAGGTTCCCGTAACCGCCATCGTAGCGCCAGGCGGCAGGGCCATCGAAAATCGACCCTCCAGCGTTTTTGTCTCGAAAGACCTTCTCAGTAACCTTCCACCGAAGTTTCTTCTGCCGATGAGGCTGGAGAGACGATTTGATTTCCTCTGCGAATCTGCGACAGGGGAAGCGATCTCTTGCGAGGGCTTGAGTGTTAAAACTCCGTAAAGTTGAGTTGTTGGGCTTTAAATCCTTCTTTGACAAGACGCCGATCACGTTCAGCGGCAGCGGCATCACCTGCATCGTGGGCCCGAACGGCTGCGGCAAGTCCAACGTGGTGGACGCGATCTCCTGGGTGCTGGGCGAGCAGAGCCACAAGATGCTGCGCGCCGAGCGCATGGCCGACTGCATTTTCAACGGCACCGCGAAGCGTCCCCCGCTGGGAATGGCGGAAGTGACGCTGACGCTGGTTGACCCGGAGCTGTCGGAAGCAGTCGCGAAGGTGATTGACGGCGACATGGGCCAGGACGCACCGCCGGAATCGGCAACTGCGCCAGAGCACGAGGGCATCCAGGTGATCCCGGACGCATTTTCGTCAACGGAAGCTCCCTCGGGTATCGAGAGCGCCGCGGCGGAACCCGCTGAAAACGGGAACCACCACAAGGCGTCGAAGAAACGCGGGCACAAACCACCGGTCACCATGAGGCCAGGGGAAATCGTCGTGGCGCGGCGGCTGTACCGCTCCGGGCAGAGCGAATATCTGATCAACGGGCGCGTAGCTCGCCTGCGCGATATCCAGGAAATTTTCATGGGCATCGGCCTTGGTCCCGACAGCTACGCGATCATCGAGCAGGGGCGCATCGGGCAGATTCTGAATTCGAAGCCCATGGATCGCCGCGCCATCATCGAAGAAGCCGCCGGAGTCACGATGTACAAGACGAAGCGCCGGCTTTCCGAAGCGAAGCTGGACGCGGCGAAGCTCAATCTCTCGCGGGTAAACGACATTTTCGTGGAAGTGGAAAAGCAGCTGGCGTCGCTGAAGCGCCAGGCCTCCAAGGCGCGGCGCTACGCGGAATTGCGGGAGCAGATGCGCGGGCTGCTGCGGATCATGCTGTCGAGCAAAGCGGCGCACCTGGATATCGAGGCCGCGCGCCTGCAAACGCTGCTTCGCGACATGGATGCCGCGGAAGAGCGGGAAGCGAGCACGCTGCACGGGCTCGAAGCCGAGCAGGAACGCCTGAACGCCCGCACCTACGAACTCGACGCCGAATTGCGGCAAACGCAAAACCTGCTGGGGCAGACCGCGCTTGATCTGGACCGCTCCGAAAACCGCATCACCTTCAATCGCGAGCAAGCCGCGCAGCTGGAATCGCGCGCCATGCACCTGAGCGTGGAAATCGAGCAGGCCGAACGCGCCATGGCGGAATTGAACGCGCGCCTTGCGCATCAAGTGGCGTCCGTCGCCACGCTGCGCGAACAAACCGCCACGCTCGAAGCGGGGCTGAGAGAAACTACCGAGAACGCCTCGGCGAGCGCGGCCGAACAGGAACAGCTCGACCGGCGCATCACCGAGTTGCGGCAGCTGGCGAGCCGCCTGATTGCGGAAGCGGCGCGGCAGCAGGCGGAGTCGGTGCAAGCGGAAGAGGCGGCAACCCGCTATGCGGCTGCGGAAGAGCAGCGTGCGGCGGCGCTTCGCGAAATGGAATCGCAATGCTCCGGTTTGTCGGAGCGCGTGCAGGCGGCGGATGCATCGTTCGAGCAGGCCGGGGAGCGCGCCCGGCACTTGGGAACAACCGTGCGCGACGCGCAGGCCGGCATCGTCGAACTGCGGCGCGCACATCACGACACCGGGAAACAACTCGAGAAGACCCGCGAAGAGCTTTCCGGCGCGCGGGCGAAGCGCACTTCCATCGACCACATTTTGAGCGAGCGCGCCTATACGGCGGACGCCGTCCAGAAGCTTTTCAACTTCCATGGCGGCGCGAATGGCGCCGGGACGTCCGGCGAGTTCCGCGCGGTGGGATTGCTGGCCGATTACGCGGAGGTGCAGGAGAAGTACGAGGCGGCGATCGAACAGTTCCTGCGCGACGAACTTGAGTACGTGGTGGTGGAATCGTTCGACCACGCGCGGGCAGGAGTGGCGCTGCTGCGCGAAGAAATGGGCGGGCGCGCGACATTCTTTGTGGATTCGCTGCAGCAATCGAATCTGGCGGCGCCGGATCCAGACACGGGCGCTGCGCAACCCGAAGGAGTACTCGCACGGCTTGACCAGCTGGTGGAATTCCGCGAACCGCTGGGCCCGGCCACGAAACAGTTTGTTTCGAAGCTGCGCTCGGCTTATATCGTCGAAAGCGCGGAGGTCGCCGAACGCCTGGCGCGCGAAAACGCGCAGGGCTACTACCTCACGCCGGATGGCACCTGCTATCACGGGCGCATGGTCGCGGGCGGACGCCAGGGCGAGGCCGGCCCTCTCGCGCTGAAGCGCGAATTGCGGCAGCACGAAACCGAAGCCGCGCGGCTCGAACAGATCGCGCAGGAGCAGCAAGACGAATTGACGCGGCTGGAAGAAGCGATAGCGTCCGCCGAACAGCAACTGGCTGTTGCTCGCGCCGAGCACGTGGAGGCCGAGAAAGGTTTGGTGGCAGCCACGCACCAGCGCGATCAGGTGCGTAGCGAGTACCGCCGGATCGAGGAGCAGTTGGGGGCGGAACGCAGGGAGATTGCGCGGCTCCACGGAGAAGCGGAAACAGCGCGGGCGCGCGCCGAGCGGGCGCAGGCTGCGCATAACGATGCGCAGTGTTCGCGCGAGGCTGCGGAAGCCGAAGCGTCCGAAGCCGGGGAAAGACTCAACAGGCTGCGGCACGATTTCCAGGTATTTCAGGAGCGGGTGGTCGCGCGGCGCGAGGAACTGGCGACGATGTCCGAGCGGCTGGCGAGCGCGGCGGCCATCGAGCGAGCGGCTGTCGGAGGAAGTCGCCCAGGGCGGCCAGCGGGAGGCGTCCCTGCGGCAGCAATATGGCGCGTTGCTTCAGGAGAAGATCAACCTCGAGAGCGCTTGCGAACAGCTGGCCGTGCAGGTGAACGATCTGCGCAGCGAGAAAGAGCGCCTGGAAGCCGGGAAGGCCGGGCTCGAACAGGAGTGGGAGGAAGCGCGGTCGCGCACGGGCAGGATCGACGAGGACTTGCGCGGCAAGCGCCAGTCCCTCGATGAACTGCGCGCCGAGCGCAGCCAGCGCCAGATCGAACGCGCGCGCAACGACGCCGACCGCGATTACCTGCGGCAAACCTGCGTGGCGGAACTCAACGCGCAGCCCGAGGAACTCATCGCGCAGGAGTCCGAGCTTCTGGTCGGCGAGAACCTCATCGCCGCCGAGACCAGCTACAACGAAATGAAGGCCCGCGCGGAGGCCATGGGCCCGGTGAACATGATGGCGCTCGACGAATACCGCGAGTGCGAGCAGAGGGAGGAATTCCTGCGGCGCGAGCGCGACGACCTGATCCAGTCCATCGAAAATACGCAGATGACCATCACCGAGCTCGACCAGGTGTCGCGGCAGAAATTCGAAGAGGCGTTCAATTTCATCAACGCCCATTTTGCCATCGCGTTCCAGTCGCTGTTCGGCGGCGGCACCGGCGAAATGCGCCTGGGCGAGCCGGACAGCTCCGGCGAAGCGGGAATCGATATCGCCGCGCAGCCGCCGGGCAAGCGGCTGCAGAACATTCTGCTGCTTTCCGGCGGCGAGAAGGCGCTCACCGCGCTGGCCCTGCTGATCGCGGTGTTCCGCTACCGGCCCAGCCCGTTCTGCATCCTCGACGAAGTCGACGCGCCACTCGACGAAGCGAACGTGGGCCGCTTCAACCGCATGCTCGCCGAGATGTGCGGGCAGACCCAGTTCATCGTGGTGACGCACAACCGCCGGACGATGGAGATGGGCTCGGTGATGTACGGCGTGACGATGCAGGAGCCGGGCGTATCGAAACTCGTGTCAGTGAAATGGGAAGACGATGCCGCGGAATCGCGGGTTCCCGCAGCGGCCGCGAGCAACGCCGCGTAGTGGAAGCCGTCGCGCCTGGTTAGCGCGGAAATCGTCCATTTGAAGTGCCGGTTGAAATCGAAGGTTTGCCGGCTCGCCGGGCACGATATGACGATTTAGGAATGTGTTGCGCGATTACCAGCCCATTTGGCGCATCCGCTCCAGGATGATTCCGCTGTAGTGCTTCATGTGATCGGGCCGCCGCTTCAAGGGCAAAGGCAGAACTGCGGCGAGTTGCGCCGCCCGTTGCCGGTCGATATTCCGGGCGGAGGCTCCGTAGTAGTAGCGGCACGCCGACTCTGCACCATACACACCAGGTCCCCATTCGACCACGTCGAGATAGAGTTCCAGAATGCGCTGCTTGCCGAGGACCAATTCGGCCACTGGAACAAGCGTTGACTCGGCGCCCTTGCGGAGGATGGAACGGCCGGTTCCGAAGAACAGGTTTTTTACCAGTTGCTGCGTAAGAGTGGACCCTCCGCGAATGCGGCCGCCTTCCATGTCGTCTTCAGCGGCGATTTGCATCTCGTGCCAATCGAACCCATGATGCTGGTAGAAGCGCGCGTCTTCCGCAGCGATGACAGCGTGCTGCAAATCGGGCGAGATTTGGCTCAGCGGAACGAATTCGTGTCGTTCGTTGTACGGCGTGTGGTGAATCCAGGCCTGCAAGCGGCGTTCCATGTGCACCGCGGTGGTCGGTGGGTCGACCCACCGGGCAGCTACAAGTAAGACCACACCAACCGACCAAAGCAGCGCCAGCACGACGAGAAACCATCGGATGAAGGATCGGAGAGAGCCTTTCCGCGTCACCCAGTAATTCTACGTCTGACTGACGGACTCCACCCAACTCAGTGGGCTGATTTTCGGCAAATCGAGAAAAGGTGATGTCCTGATTTGAATCCGTGAAATTAAGAGCCTTGTACGTCGCGGCTTCAGCTTCAGCCGCAACAAAAAGCTCGGCGCAACAGCGCCCTCCTCTCGCGGCGAAGTTCCCGCGAGCCTTCCTCCTCAACCTCATTTGCCTCCTCAACCTCCTCTGCTTCCATCTCGAAACATCGCTACCTCTTCTAAAGCAAATGGATCTTTCCACAGGGTGCGTGCAAAAGCGGCTCTTAGCCGTTGACAAGTTTTTCCCGTGCGCTAAACTACGGCCCTTCCAGTACAAGGATCAATCGCGTGGCTTCTCCAAAAATGAATATGGTTATTGCGCAGACAAATTTTCCTGGACTGAAACTTCGCGGACGCGGGAAGGTTCGCGACATTTATGAGGTGGGCGACGACCGGCTGCTGATCGTGGCCACCGACCGGCTTTCGGCGTTCGATGTGGTGCTGCCCACGCCAATTCCGGACAAAGGGCGCGTGCTGACGCAGCTTTCTCTTTTCTGGTTCGAGAAGCTGGCCGACGTGGTGCCGCATCATGTGATTTCCGCGGACCATTTCGGCGGCGAGCTGGCGCCTTACGCCGATCTGCTCGAAGGGCGCGGGATGCTCGTGCGCCGCACCGAGCCGGCGCCGATCGAATGCGTGGTGCGCGGCTATATTTCGGGGTCGGGCTGGAAGGATTATCAGAAGACGGGCGGGATCTGCGGGATCGCGCTGCCCAAGGGTTTGCGCGAGTCCGACCGGCTGCCGGAGCCGATTTTTACGCCGTCGACCAAGGCCACGACGGGCCATGACGAAAACATTTCGTTTGACGAGACGGTGTCGCGCATCGGATTGCCGCTTGCGGAAAAACTTCGCGACACGAGCCTGACGCTTTACCGGCGCGCGGTCGAACACGCGGCGGCGCGCGGCATCATCATTGCCGACACTAAATTCGAATTCGGGCTGCTGGGGAAAGAACTGATCTGGATCGACGAAGCGCTGACGCCCGATTCGTCGCGGTTCTGGCCCGCGGATGAATACCAGCCCGGCAAAGCTCAGCCTTCTTTCGACAAGCAGTACGTGCGGGATTATCTCGAGCGGATCGGGTGGAACAAGCTGCCGCCCGGGCCGGAGCTTCCCGCGGACGTTGTGACGGGCACGACAAACAAGTACCGAGAGTCCTACCAACGCATCACCGGCCACGCACTTAGCTAAACGCAGCGCCTTCCGCCACCCTGGGTTCCGGGCGGCGTTGCGTTTGGCTGTTTATTTTTTCGGTTTTCGCGCGCTCGGGCCGCGCCTCTTCAAATTCCGGCTGCCGACAGCCTTGCCCGCGGAGCGTGCCAACGTGAAAGAGCAATTGGAAACGGTGATCGGGTTGATGGTCGACCGCGGAATCCTCCTGGAAGAGGCCGTGACGGACTTCGAGAAGAAATTCATCAAGCGGGCGCTGGAGCGGACCGAAGGGAATCAGTGCCGGGCCGCCAAGGTGCTCGGGATTCATCGCAATACGCTTAGCCGCAAGATTGGGGAATATAAGCTGAACTACGTGGGGCGGCGGAAAGCCTGAGTTTTTTCGAGAATTTCCCCGCTCTGAAACAACTTTTTGCGGTTGTCTTTCTCCCGCTAAACCTTTCCCTGATTCACAGAAGACACCGAGACAACTGCAGGGTAAGCGAATACGCTACGGCGAATGACACGGGCGTTGTTGTGGTCCCGCGTACCCGTTAGAATATCGGCAGCACAGCGTTGGGTCCTGAGGACGCACCCGCATGAGCTTGCCTCTCTCCGCGAATACGATTGTGGTGGCCAGCACCGAGCAGGTTTCGTGCGCGGTGGGGGAAGAGTCCGTGATCCTGGGCTTGCAGAACAGCGTTTATTATGGCGTGAATCCGGTGGGCGCTTCGATCTGGAAGCTGCTGCAGCGGCAGAGAAGCGTGGCGGAGCTGCGCGACGCCGTGCTGGAAGAATACGACGTCGAAAAGGAACGCTGCGAGCGAGACGTGCTCGATCTGCTGGAGAAAATGCAGGCGGAAGGACTTATCGAGGTGGTGGGTTCGCGAGCGGAATAAGTGCGACGCGCTCAATGTGCGGAATCGAGGCGCCCGCGTGAGAACGATGCGAGAGTTGCGGCGATATTTACGGCTTACTTCCTTTGAGCGACGGATCGTCGTTCAAAGTTTCGCCGGGCTGGTGTTGACGCGCGTCGGCTTGCGCGTGGTTGGGTTCGGCGCGTGGAAGAGAGTAGCAGCGGCGCTGGCGCGTGTTCGCAGGGACGACGACGGCGGGAACACGGATTCTGTTTCGGCCGCCGTTGTGAGGATGCATGCCGCGGCGGAACGGCGCCTTTTTTTCAAACCGAGCTGTCTGGAACATGCGCTGGTGCTGTGGTGGCTGCTCCGGCGGCAGGGCGTTGCAGCGGAACTGCGGGTGGGCGGGCGCAAGGAGCAGGGGCGTTTCGAGGCCCATGCGTGGGTGGAGGCCGGGGGCGCGCCTGTCGGTGACGCCAGCGAAACTCACCGGCAATTCACTCCCTTCGATGGGCCGGTACCTTTGCTGGAGAGCCGGCTTCGTTGAGCGGCATCGTCGGAATCTTCCGGCGGCGTGGCGGTTGTGTAGAACGGGCAGTCCTTGAGTCTCTCACCAGATATCTTCAGTTTCGCGGACCGGACGCGCTGGAGGTGTGGGCGGATGGCGGCGCTGTCGGCTTCGGCCACACGACGCTCCGCACGACGCGTGAGGCGAACGCAGAACGCCAGCCTGCGAATCTCGGCGGGCGTCTCTGGATTACGGCGGATGCGCGCATCGACTGCCGAGCGGAACTGATCGAAGAGCTCAATCGCGCCGGGTGGGCTATAGGGCGTGAGGCTCCCGATCCGGAACTGATTCTGCACTCCTATGACGTTTGGGGCGAGCAGTCCGTGCTTCGGCTGCGGGGCGATTTCGCGTTTGCACTTTGGGACGCGCCGCGAAAGCGGCTTTTCTGCGCCCGCGACCACTTCGGCATCAAGCCGTTTTTTTATGCGGCGAAAGACGATCTGTTTCTCTTCAGCAATACCCTCAACTGCCTGCGGATGCATCCGGGCATTTCCGATGAACTGAACGAAGCCGCCATCGGGGATTTTCTTTTGTTCGGATTGAATTGCGATCTAGCCACCACGACCTTTCGCGACATCCAGCGACTGCCCCCTGCCCATTTTCTGAGCGTGTCGGCTGACGAGGTGCGAACGGAGCGCTACTGGTCTCCGCCCGTCGACGGGCGAATTCGCTACCGCCGCGCGGAAGAATACGTGGAACACTTTGGCTCGATCCTGAAGTCCGGAGTGGCGGACCGCCTGCGTACGAATACCGTGGGGATTCTACTGAGCGGGGGACTCGATTCAGGGACGGTCGCCGCAACCGCGCGGGAACTGCTGAGTCCTGCTGCGGGCACTACGGAGTTGCATGCGTACACCGTGGTTCACGAATCGTTTGACGATCGCGAGGATTTTTACGCGCGGCAAACGGCGGAGCGGCTGAAGATTCCAATTAAAGTACTGCCAGCGCGCAAGTTGCAGCTATTTGACGGCTGGGAAGGTGGCAAGGCGGCCTCCTCGGAGCCGTCGGATAATCCTTTTTGCTCGGGGCATCTTGCGACATTGCAGGCGATTGGTGCGGATGGCCGCGTCGTGCTGTCGGGCGAGGGCGCCGACAATCTGATGGACTTCCAGATGTGGCCGTACGCGAAGGATTTATTTCGACGCGGCGATTGGGGCACCCTTGCGGGCGTGCTGAGCCGGTTTCTTTGGGTGCGTAGGTTTCCGTGGCGGGGACTACGGACGCGGATCAGTAAAATTACCGGGCTGGACGCCGGAGATTCGTTGTACCCGCAATGGATCGCGCCGGATTTTGCGAAGCGGAATGGCGTGGCCGAGCGTTGGAAAACGGCGCCGTTTCTGGGAGCGCTCGCGCATCCGTTGCTGCCTCGGGCGCATGCTTCGCTGGCGCTTCCAGAATGGGCGCACTTGTTTGAAAGCACGGACCCGGGAGAGACGCGCGTTCCGCTCGAGTTCCGGTATCCGTTTCTGGATCTGAGGGTTGTGAACTACCTCCTGGCGCTCCCTCCCTTTCCCTGGCTGTTCAAGAAGCGCCTGTTGCGCGATGCCATGGCGGCAAAACTGCCGGAGAGCGTCGTCCGGAGAGCGAAGACGCCGCTTCCCGTGCATCCGTTGGCAGAAGTACTGAGGCGCCCCGAGTCGGCGCGGTTGAACGAGCTGGTTCTCGGTAATGAAATGAAGCGGTTTGTGGAACCGGAGAAAATTTTTTCGCAGCGGGTCGTGAAAAATGCCGATGAGGCCTACGTAATCATACGGCCTCTCTGTCTGAACTTTTGGTTGCAGTCTGCCCTGCCACTCCGATATAACTTGGACGCGGAGGTCCGCGATGTCCAAACCCGTTGAAAAGGGACCCAAGAAGCCGTATACCCCGCCACAGATAACGGTATATGGGACTGTGCGCGACCTTACCAAGACGGTGGGAACGCACGGCGGCCCGGACAACGGGCATATTCTTGGGCACACCAGGACTCACGTTTAGGTGAACGCGGGCGCGGCCTTCAGGAACGCGTTGCAGACTTCCATGTTTTCGATGTGAATGCCGCAGAATACGACGTGGCAGGCTTCCATTATTCGTTTTTCGGTTT
Source organism: uncultured Acidobacteriota bacterium (assembly GCA_963709105.1). Classification (GTDB taxonomy): domain Bacteria; phylum Acidobacteriota; class Terriglobia; order Acidiferrales; family UBA7541; genus Palsa-295. Next base: position 201,700 of record CAVPVC010000030.1, on the reverse strand, counting down.
AACTCTCCGATCGAATCTTAAACTTCCTCGCCTACCTACAGCTGACGACCAGCCTTCCGTTTCTGACTGCGAGCTGACCCTCGGTAGTTCTCCTGAAAATGCGAAGAATTGCGCAGAGATCCTGAGCTATACGAGTACTTTTACGGATCGTTTGGGAGAGCCCGCGCTTCGGATATGGAAGATCGACGACGGGGCTTATGTGCGCATGGATTACAGCGATGGGCATCGGTTCTGGCTGGACCGCGCGGGCAGGCGCGTCTGGGGCGTTTGGCCGGAAGGATCGTCGCTGGAAGAAGCAACTTCGTACCTGCTGGGGCCGGTGATGGGAGTTCTGCTGCGGCATCGTGGCGTTATCTGCCTGCATGCGAGTGCTGTGGCGATCAACGGCCGGGCCTTCGCGTTTGTGGGACCGCCGGGGGCGGGGAAATCCACGATGGCCGCTGCCCTGGCTCAACGAGGCTGCGAGGTTCTGGCGGACGACATCGCAACCATCGAGGAGCGGGAGGGGGTGTTTTATGTACATCCGGGGTACCCGGGAGTGTGTTTGTGGCCGAATTCGATAGGGCTTTTATATGGAGAAAACGGGCTCGCGGGGGCGCCGATTGCTAACGGGGACAAGAGTTGTCTGACGACGGAGGAGGGATTGCGATTCGAGGCGCGTCCTCTACCGCTGGACCGAATTTACATTCTTGGATATCGCAAAACGGGCGAACGAACTGCGAGTATGGACACATCGGCTCAGGGTTTGTTTCTCGCGCTGGTGGCCAATACATACGCCAGCAACATTCTCGATGTACAAATGCGCGCCAGCGAGCTGGCCGTTCTGGGAAGAATGGCCTCGGCGGTAGGGCTTTGCGCCGCCGATTGTGAGCGAGGAGCAGACCAGCTGAAAGAGTACTGCGACCGGCTCCTGCAAAGCTGAGTACTAAAGTGAAAACCCTACCTGTCGATCCTGATTAGAGCGTGGGGACCCCGTGTTTTTGTGGACACGTGACTGAGTCTTGGACGGTTTGGGCAATTTTAAATCATGCTACGATTCGACTTCGTTGGGATCAGCGACTTCCGCCGGAAGCAGGGAGGCGGAAGCGACGGTCTACCCTAGAGGCTAAACACAACACCGGCACGTTCGAATTTGCGGATGCCGGTTCAAATTTTCAGGCAAGCGGAAAAACTAAGAGGAGTTTTGCGATGAAAATGAGGGTTTCGTCGTCGAAGACCTTGCACGCCTTTGTTCTGGTTGCCATTCCTGTTCTGGCATTCTTCTTAACGCTCCTGCGCAGCGATGCCGATCCGGCACGAAAAGCTCCTGCCGACACGAAGCCCGCAGCAAAAAATCTTTCCGCAAAAACGCCAGGCGGCGCAGCGAGCGTCCTGGAATCCTATGCGAAATTGCCGCTGGCCTTCGAGCGAAACATGGGCCAAAGCGACGCCCAGGTGAAGTACCTCAGCCGCGGGACGGGCTACGAAGTTTTTCTGACGCCGAAGGAAGTGGTGCTGGCCCTCTGGCAACTGCCGCATCGGAACTCTCCAGCACTGGTCCGGCCCTCCGACAATCCGAAGGCCTCGGTTCTTCGCTTGCAGTTGGCGGGCGCGAATCCTTCTCTCGCTATGGAAGGAATGTCCCAGCTCGATAGAAAGGCGAACTATTTTATAGGGAATGCCCCCAAGAACTGGATTGGCGGTGTGCCCTCCTACGAGAGGGTGGAATACAAGGGCATTTATCCGGGAGTCGACCTGGCTTTTTACGGCCAGGAGCGGCGCCTCGAATACGACTTTGTTGTTTCGCCGGGAGCCGATCCCAAGGCGATCGCCCTGCAATTGGTGGGCAGCAAAAAAACTCACGTCGATAGCCGGGGAGACCTGGTCGTGAGCATTCCGGCGGGCGAGGTGAGCTTCCAGAAGCCAGTAATCTATCAGACGGGAGCCAACGGCGAGCGGCAGGAAATTGCCGGAGGCTACGAAATTGCGAAAGATGGGCGTGTGGAATTCGCGGTGGGCGAGTATGACCGTTCGCGAACGCTGGTGATCGACCCGGTGCTGGATTATTCGACGTATCTTGGGGGAAGCGCCGTAGGCGATTCAGCACTTGGCGTGGCAGTAGACGGGTCGGGCAACGCGTTTGTCACCGGCACAACGTACAATGCCTCATTCCCGCTCACAACAAGTCCGGCAACAACTGTTGGTCTCGGCACGCCTGATGCGGGAATTGCGACCAACGGCGGGGCGTTCGTCTCTGAAATCGATCCGACCGGCACGAAAGAGCTCTATTTCAGCTACTTGAGCGGCGACGGAGGGGAAGTTGCATATTCGGTGGCAGTGGATCCCGCGGCGAACACGACCTGCATGAATGGCGTGAGTTCCGGGTATTGCGTCTACATTACGGGACAGACGTTCTCGGACAATTTCCCGGTAGCATCCGTAGTGACTCCTTACAACGCAACGGCCCCTACCGGCGGAGCCCCCACCGCTGGAAACGCGTTTATCTCCAAGCTCAATCCTTACGTGGCCGGATCGACGTCGCTGTTGTACTCCAGCTACCTGGCGAGCACGAATTTCTCAGATGTGGGCCATGGAATCGCGGTCGACTCCAGCCAGGATGCGTACATCACCGGATTCGCGGCTTCCACACCCGGCGCGGTACCCAATTTTCCGATATTGAACGGAGCCCAGGCGACTCTCCCCAACGTAGCCGGCAATGCCTTTCTTACGGTGCTCAATACCACCGCGTCTTCCGGCGCCCTTCTCTATTCGACCTACCTAGGGGGCAATGACGCGCAGGCCAACCCGGTGAGTTCTGGGGACATCGGGTGGGCGGTGGCGGTGGACTCAAGCAAGATCGCGTACATTGTGGGAACCACGGGCTCCACCAACTTCCCGAACATGGGTTCCACTGGAACTTTCCCCAATATCAAGGGCTGGCTCACGACTGCTCCAAATGCCAATGCCACGGCGTTTGTCGCCGCCATCAACACCACCTTAAGCGGGGTGAACTCGCTGGTATATGCGACGTACGTGGGCGGGGCAACGTCGGAACTTGGGAATGCGATCGCGCTGGCCGGAAGCGGCGTGGTGTACATAACGGGTCAGACGACTTCGACCACCGGTTTCCTTCTTTCACCTCTAGTGACGCAACCAGGAGTGCCCGGGCAATTTCCCTCGGCTGCGAACTCAGCCGGCGTAGCGTTCATCACCGCACTGAATACGACCGTAAATGGATCTCCCACCTATTCCGCTCTGCTGGGCGGGAATAGTGGAGACCAGGGGAATGGCATCGCGATCGATAGCCTAGGGAACGTAATCGTCAGCGGTCAGACCCAATCATCCAATTTCCCGACTACTCCAGGGGCCTTCAAAACGGCGCTGTCCGGCGCCGGGCAGGGCGATGCTTTCATCACCAAGGTGAATCCTTCGGTCAGCGGCACTGCCAGCCTGCTTTATTCGACTTATTTTGGCGGGAGCGGAATCACCAACATGCCGGATCAGGGTCTTGCGCTGGCACTCGACTCGTCGGGTAACGCGGTTATCGCGGGCCAGACCCATTCGCTCACGGATTTTCCGACCTCCTCGGGTGCGTTCGAAACGTCCGGCTCTTTGCCGGTTGGAACGGTGCAGGCGGGATTCGTAGCGAAGTTAACGCTGCTGCCGGTGCTGGCGTTCGGTTCGCCTTGCACGTTTAACCTGTCGGTGACGCCCGCGACGTCCTGCGCGCTGGCCTTCGGCAATCAACTCTTCCATGTGGCAAGCGCGGCTCAGACTTTTCACGCTGACCAACAACACCGGATCTACGATTACCCTCACCGATCCCATTGCCGGCGATTACCGGCACCAACGCGGCCGATTTCGCGGCCGCTGCCGACGGTTTCGGGCGGCACTGCGGCCTGCACGACGTCACTGGCGGCGGGGGCTTCCTGCGCGATTGGTGTCACGTTTACGCCGTCCACCTCGGGAACGCCGGAAACGGCGAGCCTGCCAGTCACTTATACGTATAACAACGGCACGAGCACGCCCGCGGCGGGAACCCAGACGGTGGCCCTTAGCGGCACCGGGACGTCGCCGACGGTGGTGCTGACCCCGACGACCACGCTGAACTTTGCGACGCTCGCAGCCGGTGGGCACGACGAGCAGCGCGCAGAGCGTTACGGTGATGAACAACGGAACGGGCAACCTGACGTTTACGTCGGCGCCCTCGACCGGCAGCGCGGAATTCGCCGTCGCCAGCGGGACCACCTGCACCACGAGCAGTCCGGTGACTCCGACTTCGAGCTGCATCATCAACATCACCTTCACACCCAGCGCTTCGGGCGCGCGATCGGCAACGCTGACGATTGCAGACAACGCCACGGGCAGCCCGCAGACGATCAGCCTCACGGGTACGGGCGTGGCCACCGCGCCGGTGGCTACCGTAACTCCGTCGGCTCTGGTGTTCACCAGCCAAACCGTCAATACGACGAGCAGTGCGCAGGCGGTGACCGTGAAGAATACGGGGAACGCCAACCTGAACATCACGGCGGCGGCATCGCTTTCCGGCGCGAACGCGGCCGACTTTGCCGTGGCGGCGGGAACCACCTGCACGAACGGGGCGGCGGTGGCGCCGAACGCAACGTGCGTAATCAATATCACGTTTACCCCGACCGCAGCGGGCGCGCGGGCGGCAACACTCTCGATCACGGACAACGCAGCGGGCAGTCCGCAGACGCTCGGCATCACCGGTACGGCCGTTGCCGCGGCACCGGTGGCCGGCGTAGCTCCCACTACAGTCGCCGCGGGCGGTCAACTCGTCACCACGACGAGCTCTGCGCAGGTGGTGACCGTCACGAACACCGGCAACAGCAACCTGAACATCACGGCGGCGCCGTCGATTTCGGGGGCGAACGCGGCCGACTTTGCCGTGGCGACCGGAACGACCTGCACGAGCGGGGCGACGGTAGCGGCGAACGCGTCGTGCGTCATCAACATCACGTTTACACCACCAGCGGGAACGAGCGGCAGCCAGGTCGCCACGTTGACCATTGCAGACAATGCCGCGGGGAGCCCGCAGACGATACCTCTAACCGGGACCGCATGGGACTTCACGCTCAGCGGGTTGCCTGTAACCGTCAATCCCGGCGCTTCCGGCACGATTGCGGTGACGGTGACGGGAGTCGGAGGCTTTACGGGGGCTGTTACGCTGGCCTGCGCGGCCTCAATTCCAGGGGGAAGCTGCTCGGCGCCCTCGAGCGCAGTGACTGCACCGGGGACCGGAAATGTAACGATTGTTACGAAGGGATTGCTGGTGCCCCCAACGTCTCACCGGAGGCCGCCGATCTCGATGCAGCAGATCGTGCTCGCGGTTTTCGGCCTGATGCTATTGCTCACTCTTCCTGTGGCCCGGAGATTCCGGACACGGCTGGGGCTGGCAGGGGCGGCGGCACTGCTGATCGTGGCGGCGGGCTGCTCGAATGCACCTCCCACCGGAGCGGGCACGTATCCAGTGACGATCACCGGAACTTCGGGGGCTCTGAGCCACTCGATTACCGTGAACGTGACGGTCAACTAACCACACCCGATAGTTTGGAAAAAAAGAGGCCGCACGCCCTTTTTGGGCGAGCGGCCTTTTTTCTTGATGGCGGCATCCCCTCCTGGCTGGATGGAGACCTGTCAATTCGAGGAAGGCAAAGGCTCGCGGAAAAAACACCGCGAGCGGGAGGCGCTGGGAGCCTTCTCTTATGTCGTAGCTAACGCTACGACCTACAAAGACGCAACCTGACTCCGAAAAGCCTGTTAGCAGACCACCATGGGCGGCGCATGGTGGCTAAGTGCGAACGACTCGTGCGAGAATGCAGTGCTCGATTTCTGGATCGGCAATGACGCCCGTCCCGATCTGACACGAGTTCCGCTTGCCAATTGATGAGGGGAAAATTTCCCTGGAGGACGTTGTAGATGAGGCAGCTATGCGCGCTTTGCGGTTTGGTAGTGATCTTCATGCTTCCGGCGTTCGCGCAGGCAACGCAGGGTACGCCCGCACAGGGCGCGCCGGCGCAGACGCCGCCGGCCGAGACGCTGCCCGCGCAGCCTCTGCCGCCGATCTACGTGCCGCCGTATGAGCTTTCCGGCGGGTTCAGCATCCGCATGTTCACGGAGTCGAGCAGCGTCCGGGTGGGGGTGGGTGGAGGATATGGATCGATCAATTACAACATCCTAAGCCGCCTGGGCGCGAGCGCGGAGGTTTCCGCGGGCGTGCGCGATCAAGGGCTGAACGGGAATCTCAGCCTCTATAGCGCGATGGTGGGTCCGCAGATATATCCTTTCAAACATCGCCGAAAGCTGACGCCGTTTGCGCACGTGCTGTTCGGAGAAAACTTCTACCACAACAGCTATCCGGCGGTGGGCGGGTTTCCGCACACGGTCAGCACGGATTCGAAATTCGGGTGGGAGGCGGGAGGCGGAATCGATTGGGTGTACAAAAAACACTGGGAAATACGCCTGATTCAGTTCGATTACGCGCCGACGAAATTTTTTGGAGAAGGCACGAAAACCGGGTACCGGGCGTCGATCGGCGTCGTGTATCGCTTCGGCGATAAGAAATAGCCTCCGCTTAAGAACCTTGCGAAATTGTCTCTGCCGGACTTCCGGCGACCTCGCCCGCGAAAAAAATTGTCCTTGCGTCAGGAGCGAGGGCATAGCAGATTACCCGCAGTATGCAACTTTCCCTCGAAGGCTCCGGCGAGCGATGGGCGCTGCTGGGCCTGTCTTCGGCGATCTGCGCAATCCTTATTTTCCAAGCGAGCGAGAGTTGGATCGCCGACCGGCGGATGCGGTCGGGGAAGCTGGCGTTGATAGAACGCGGCGCGGAACTGCAGCCGGGAAATGGCGAGGCCTGGGACCGCGTGGGGCGCTTCTGGCAGCTGGATTTCACGAATCCGGATTCGTCGATGGCAGTGAAGGCCTACGAGCGGGCGGTTCGGGACGATCCCAATTCTTCGTATTACTGGATGGACCTGGCCAGCGCCTATGAGGAAATGGGCGATGCCGCGCGCGCGCAGGAGGCCTTCGAGCGGGCGGAAGCCGTGTATCCGGCCTCGGCGCTGGTCGAGTGGAACTACGGAAACTTTCTGGTGCGGCGGCGGGATTATTCAGCAGGCTACCGGAGGATTCAAAGGGCGGTCGCGACCGATAAAGGGCTGCTCCCGCTGGCGATTTCGCGGACGTGGCGGTCGAGCGAGGATGTGAACGTTCTGCTCGACGAGGCGCTTCCGGCAACGCCGGACGCTTATTTGCAGGCGGTCGATTTTCTTACGTCGAACAACCAGCCGGACGCGGCGGTGGTCGTTTGGAAGCGGTTAATGGGTCTGGGAAAGCCGCTGCCGCTGCCGGCTACGTTTCCGTTTCTGGATACGCTGATCGGGCTCGACCGGCCGGAGGACGTTCTGCACGCGTGGCGGGAAGCGCTTGCGAGCGCCGGGCTTTCCGGAGAGGTGGGAGCGGGAGAATCGCTGATCTGGAATGGGGATTTCTCGCGGGACTTGGCTAACGGGGGATTGGATTGGCGTTGGAGCGCGCCCCTGGGCGCCGCCGCGTACTTTGATTCCGCGCCGCCTGGCATAACGGGGCGCTCTTTCAGGCTGGATTTCAGCGGCGGCATGAACATCGATCTGGAAGAGCCGGCGGAGTTCGTGCCGGTGCAGCCGGGCCGCTCTTATCATTTTCGCGCTTACCTGCGGACCGATGAAATCACCAGCGATCGCGGGGTGCAATTTCGCTTGACCGATCCCAATCACCGGGACGCGGTAAACGTGCTTACGGATAATTTTACCGGGACGCGTCCGTGGACGGCGGTGGAGGCGGACCTGACGACCGGACCGCAGACCCATTTTCTGGCGGTGCGGCTGATGCGGACTCCCAGCCGGATGTTCGATAACAAGCTTGGCGGGACGGCGTGGATTGCGGGCGTGTCGCTGACGCCCGGCGGAGAGTCGAGCCGCGCGAAGCCATGAGGCTGCTTCGATGAGTTTCGGGCGATGAGTCTCGTGCGGGGCGGCATCTGCCTGGTGATTGCTTTCAGCGTGCTGGCATTCGGCGCGGTGGAGGCGTGGTCGGCGGCGGTGGTGGAGATCAGCGCGGCGGTGCTGCTGCTGGTGTGGGCGATTGCGATCGCGCGGGACCGGACGGCGACGATCCAGTGGAACGCCCTCAATGGGCCGCTGCTGGCGTTTCTGGCGATTGGGCTCCTGCAGCTTTTCCTCGGCGGCACGGCCTATGCTTTTCTGACGCGGATGGAAGTGCTGAGGGTGGCGGCCTACGTCATCCTGTTTTTTTTGGCGGCGCAGGCGTTTCGGAAGCGGGCGGACCTTTCCTTCCTGGCGTGGTTCCTGATTGTGTTTTGCTTTGCAGTCTCGCTGCTCGGGATCATCCAGCATTTCACGTCCGAGGGGGAAGTCTACTGGATGCCCAGCCTGACGATCCGGGGAGATTCGTTCGGGCCGTTTGTGAACCGCAATCATTTCGCGGGATTCGTGGAATTGACGCTGCCGGTGGGGCTCGGATTGATGCTGTTCCGGGGGATCTCCTCGGAGCTTCTGCCGCTGGCGACGGTGCTGACGATTGTTCCGGTGGGCGCGCTGGTGCTTTCGGGGTCGCGCGGCGGGATTATTGGATTTGCTTTGGAGCTATGCGTCCTGGCGGTGCTGGCGCGGACTCGGCGTGCTGGCGAGGGTCCGCGCATGATAGCGCTAGCAGCCGTCGCGCTGGCGGCTGTCGCGGTGGTTGCGTGGGTCGGGGCGGGAAAGGCGATCCAGCGATTTTCGACGGCGCGGCAGGACCTGACAATGTCGCGGCGCGGCTCCATGGTGCGCGGGGCCGTGGGGATATTTTTCGCGCATCCGATCAAGGGGGCCGGGCTGGGAACGCTTGTTTCCGTGTATCCGCGCTACGAGACCCTTTATGACGGCTACGTGGTGCAGCACGTCCACAACGATTACATGGAGGGGCTGGCCGAGACCGGCGTTGCCGGGGGACTCTGCGGGCTGGCGTTTTTGTGGCTGCTCTATCGCGAGGCGCGGAAGGGCTTCGAGGCCGAGCGGAGCCACTTCGGGCGCGGGTTGCGCGCGGGAGCGATCGCCGCGGTAGTCGGCCTTCTGCTGCACAGCTTCATCGATTTCAACCTGCATATTCCGTCGAATGCTTTGCTGTTTTCTGTTACAGGCTTTTCTGGCCACTTCGGACCCGATTTCGCCGGAGACTCGCGGCGCGGAGCGCGGGCAACGAAGCCGCGAGTACAGCGTGGTCGGGGACTGAACCGCGAGAGTTCACGGGGCGATAGGAGTAGTCGATTATCGAGCTGAAAACAGTAGCGCCTGAGACAGGAGATCCGCCCCACCCGAGCCTTACTTCAGGGCCGGAAGCGGAGCGGTTCGCGAACTGAGGCATATGGATACTGATCGCGTACACGGCGGCGCGGAATGTGTGGGCGGCGTCAGTGCGGCCGTTCTGGTATGACGAGCTTTGTACGGTCGCCGTGGCGCGGGTCGCGAGTTTTTCCGCTTTGTTGGAGGCATTCAGGGGGGCGAAAGACAGTAATCCGCTGCCGTTTTATCTGATCGAGCACGTTTCGAGGGCTTTCAGCGCAAATGAGCATGTGGCTTACCGGCTGCCCTCGATTGCGGGGTTTTGTTTGGCGCTTTGGTGCGTGTTCGCCGTTATCCGCAAGCGGAATGGAGGCATCTGCGCGCTGTTGTGTTCTGCGACTTTGCTGCTGACGCCTCTCTATCACCCCTACGCAGTGGAGGCGCGGCCTTATAGCATGGTGGCGGCATGTATCGCGATGGCTTTGTTCTGCTACCAGCGAACGGCGCGGCCTCTGTGGGTGATTATCTTTGCGTTGAGCCTTGCGGCGTCCGAGGCTTTGCACTTTTACGCATTGTTTGCCTTCGTGCCCTTCGCCATGGCTGAGACCTCACTCCTTTGGAAGGAGCGGCGCATTCGCTGGGGCGTCTGGCTGGCGATGGGCTTCGGGCTTGTGCCGCTTGCGCTTTCGTGGACTGTGCTGAAAGGCATCCAGAAATTTTATGGGGCGCGCTTCTGGGCGCCGGCCTCCCTGGTCCGCACGGCGAATACTTACGCGCTGTTCCTGAAAACGTTCGCGCCGATCGCGATTGCGATTGTTGCCGTCCTGGCGATCATTTCGCTGCGGGGATCGCTGTGGGGCGGCGAGGATGACGCCGGGGATGCCTCGTGGCAGGAACGCTGGCTGGCGGTGGGGCTGCTGGCCCTGCCTGTGGTGGGCTATGCCGCAACGAAGGTTGCGCACGGGGGGCTCGCCGAACGCTACGTGCTCCCCATGGTGCTGGGGCTTCCGCTCGGCTTTGCCTGGATGCTCGCGCAGTTTGGAAGAAAGGCTGTTGCTCTGTTCGCCGGTTTTGTCCTGATCGCAGTGACATTGCAGGAAGGCTTTTTCTGGAAGGCCGAAAGCGGCACATTTGGCAAAGCTGTTTCGCCGGCGGACGCCGTCGAGCGTCTGGTGGACTCGGCGCCCAGCCGGCTGGACCTCCCGATTGTTGTGTCCGATGGGCACGACTATGTCCCGTTGGCTTATTACGCTTCGCCGGATTGGGCGAAGCGCTTTGTGTCGGTCGTTGATCCTGAGGAGGCCGTGGTCTATAGCGGCAGCGATTCGCTCGATAAGCAGCTGCCTGCCCTGCAATGCTGTCTTCCACTGCAGGTTTACGACTTCCAGAATTTCGCAGAAGCGCATCCGGCTTTTCTGCTGTATTCAGGGGGAGGCGATTGGGATTGGTGGCCCGCGCGGCTGCTGCACGACGGATACACGCTGCAACTGCTGGCGGCCGCAGAAGAACAACCGGTTGTATTCCGTGAGTCATCCCTGAGCGCCGGCGGGAAATGCGGCTCGCGCCGCAGGATTCCCGGGAAATAAAATACAAAATAAATACTGAACGGCTGCCCTTTCGCAATCATGCGCAAACGCTTACACTAGCCCGCTCTTATTTCGGTATCCCTTTTTCTAATCCAGGAGGATTCGCTGTGGCAATTGAACGGGCACTTATCAGCGTGTACGACAAGACCGGAGTGGTGGAATTCGCGCGGGACCTTGCGGGGCTGGGAGTCGAAATCGTTTCCACGGGAGGAACCGCGAAGCTTTTGCGCGAAGCGGGTATTCCGGTTCGCGATGTTTCCGAGCTGACCGGCTGGCCGGAGATGCTCGGAGGGCGCGTCAAGACGCTGCACCCGAAGGTGCATGGCGGGATCCTGTTCCAGCGCGGCAAGGCGGAGGACCGCAAGCAGGCGGGCGAGCATTCGATCGTGCCCGATTGACCTTGTGGTGGTGAATCTCTATCCGTTTTCGGCAACGGCAGCGAAGCCCGGCGTGACCGCCGAAGAGTTGATCGAGAACATCGATATCGGCGGGCCGGCCATGGTGCGGTCGGCGGCAAAAAACTTTCAAAGCGTGGGAGTGGTGACCGATGCGGGCGACTACGCGGCGATTGTCGCGGAGTTGCGCGAAAAGCGGGAGCTGAGCCTGGCCACGAGGCTGATGCTGGCGCGCAAAGCGTTACGCGCGGACGGCGCGATACGACGGGGAAATCGCCACGGAACTCGAACGGCTGGCCGCGAACGAAACCGTGAAAATTGGAAGCCTGGAAAAACTGCCGGAGCGGATCCACATCGCTCTGCGAACGCCGGCAGCCGATGCGCTACGGCGAAAATCCTCACCAGGCAGCGGCGCTTTATATACCTGCCGGGCGCCCGGCAGCGGGACTCGCGGGCGCGAAGCAACTGCAGGGCAAGGAGCTTTCCTACAACAATCTTGTGGACCTGGACGCGGCCTGGGGGCTGGTGACCGAATTCAAGCGGCCCGGCGTCGCCATCATCAAGCACAACAATCCGTGCGGAGCGGCCGAGCAGGACAACTCGCGCGACGCGTACGTGAAGGCGCTGGCCTGCGATCCGGTGTCGGCCTTTGGCGGCGTGCTGGCGTTCAACCGGGCGCTCGACGCGGCGACGGCGGAGGAAGTGGCGAAGCTGTTCGTCGAGTGTATCGTGGCTCCGGGATACGATGCCGCCGCGCTGGAGAAGTTTGCGGCGAAGAAAAACCTGCGGCTGCTGGAGATGCCGCGCGAGGCCGCTCCGGAAGAGCTCGAATTGAAGCGGATTTCGGGCGGCGTGCTGGTGCAGGAAGCGGACCGGCATGAACTGAGCGCTTCGGAATTAAAAACGGTTACCGACCGCGCGCCGACCGACGCGGAGATTCGCGCGCTTCTGTTTGCCTGGAAGGTTTCCAAACACGTGAAATCGAACGCCATTGTTTTTGCGAACGAGGGGCAGACTGCCGGCATCGGGGCGGGGCAAATGAGCCGCGTGGATTCGGTGAAGATTGCGGTGATGAAGGCGGAGACCGCGGGGCTTCCGCTGGGGGGAACCGTGGTGGCGTCCGACGCGTTCTTTCCGTTCCCGGACGGCGTGGAAGAAGCGGGGAACGCGGGCGCGACGGCGGTGATTCAGCCGGGCGGATCGGTTCGCGATGGCGACGTGATTGCCGCGGCGAACAAGCTGGGGATGGCGATGGTGTTTACCGGGGTGCGGCACTTCCGGCATTAGGAAGCAGGCAGTAGGCTAGAACCTGTGCGGCAACTGGAAAAATCTTACCTCAGCGGCTGAAGCCGCATTTATTTTCAGGTATTTTTGGCACGGATAAATCCGTGCCCTGACGAAAACCCCGCGTTCAATGCATCGTGCAACGCCGCGCTATTCATTTCTGGCGGTGGTAGGTGATTTCGGTGCTGTGGGAGCTGCCGTTCGCCGGCATGATTTCGGATTTCGAGATGTAGGTATCGAGATCCAGGCGGGTGAAGGCGGCGCGTTTCGGCTGGCCGCCGGCGGAGTTTTCGAAAACGGCGCTTTTTGCTCCGAATTCGGCGAGTTTCATCGTGATAAGGCCCGATTGCTCCCACGGCACGAGCGCGGGGGTGAAGTGGCGGAACCGCAAGGCCACTCCATCCGGCGTTTCAAAGAGCGAGAACAATTCGATCACGAGGGTCTTGTCGTTTTCGATCACGCGAAATAATCCCAGCATCTGGCCGGCTTTAGGCGCGGTCCAGACTTCTTCGGCGACCCGCGGTCCCCATGCACCCTGCCACTTCCCTTCGAGCCAGGCAAAATCGGAAAGCGTTGGCCTTCCGTCAGGAGTCTTGGTCTCAGTCGGGGCTGCCGAACGAGCCTGATTGGACGCTGAGGCTTGCCCGGCCAGAACCGCCGATGGGGCCGCAGCCAGCAAAAGAATGGCGGCGAGCCAGAACAAACTGTGGGCGCAATGCCTGCCGAAGATCATCTTCCTGCCATGCATTTTGGGCATTTGGGAGCCACACGGCCTTCCCGCAACTGACTGTCAGACATAATCATTAGACACGATCAGGGGATGGTTTGGTAGTGGGTCAGTTTCCGGTTAGTCGCACTACTTCAATAACTTGTCCAGCTCTCCCGCAAGATTGCGATCAAGGCCGATGAGAATCTCGTACTCACGAAAGGCTCTTCCTTCCGTCCCAGCTTCAGGTACACTTCCCCAAGCAACCGATGGAGTTTTGGCATCGTTCGGAATTGATACTTCCCGCCTGGATGAAAGCATCTCTGGCTTCTTCGATTCTCTCCAGTTGAAGGTACGCGTCTCCAAGGTTCGCCAGAGCCACAAATTGTCCCGGACTCAGTTCAAGCGATTTTTTGTAGGCCTCGCAGCTTCAACCATTGTTTACGGTTCGTGCAGGGCCTAGGCGATAGCCAAAAAGGCTTCTGCATTATTTGGCTTCAACCGTAAGGCTTCCTTCGCACATTGATGGCTTCGGCCTGCATCCCAAATGCAAATAAGATATGGCGAGACTGCAGTAGTTGTCTGAGTTTTCCGGTTCCAATGCGGCGGCCTTCTTCGGGAAGGGTTCTTGCCGCCTTCTCTGCTGGTGAGGATTCGCCGGTTGCTGAGCAGAGCCGATTGTGGCCTGAACGGTCACGGTGAATCAGTTCTAACTGAGACAGTGCAAAGGGCTCGTCTATTCGGACGATACTCGCCAATCCCACTTAGTGACGCCGATATGGCCAGACCCGTGTGCCCACCGCATCATTTAGCTGAGCCAAATACACTCTATGAAATTGGACCTCAGGACTCGAGACTTGCTGCTGCAACTCGCCCGATGATAATGCTTGTGCAGCGATCTTCAGATGTTCTGCTGGAGTTTTGTCGTAAATCCATCTCGCACATTCTAGCTCACCGGAACTTCAGAAGAACGTCAACCAGCTTGACAACGCCGTCGACTGCTGTAGTCGGCTTACCGGAGACTGACCCACTGCCGATGGTTTGGTTGGATGCACCTAAAGCGAGGGCTTGTGCGTCATATTTAGAAGGCGGAGACCCAGTCCTTTGGGAAAGCTTTGACGCTCCCCGTCGCGTAGACCATAATGGAGTGAAGAAGCATTCATGAAAATCACTCTTAAGATTGCCGGGCGGGCCCTTCTCATCGCGGCGGGCATTGCCGCCACGACCAGCCAGACATTCGCGCAGGACGCGGCGCCATCGCCTGCGGCTGCCGGCACGCAATCGCCGGACGCGTCGCAGGGCGACGTTTACTACTACTTTACGATGGGGCATTTGCAGGAGCAGCAGTACGAAGTGTCGAACAGCGCCGATGCGGCGTCCGCCTCGATTGACTCGTACAAGAAAGCGCTCGAGCTGCAGCCGAATTCTCCCGGTGATCATGGAGCGGCTGGCCGAGATTTACGCCAAGTCCCAGCGGATACGCGAGGCGGTCGCAGAGGCGCAGCTGGCGCTGAAGTCCGACGCCGACAATGTGGACGCGCACCGCCTGCTGGCTCGCATCTACGTGCGGAACCTCGGGGATATGAGCGGGGGCCCGGCCCAGGAAGAAAACCTGGCGCGGGCTGTCGAGCAGTTCCAGGCAATTTTGAAGATCCAGCCGGACGACGCTTTTTCCGCGCTGTGGCTGGCGCGGCTGTATCGCTTCGAGAATAAACACGACGACGCGGAAAAGGTTCTGCGCGGCGTCCTGAATCATGACGCGGACAACGATCAGGCGCTCGAACAACTGAGCCAGCTGCTCGTCGATGAAGGCAGGTCGCAGGATGCGATCGACCTGCTGGAGAAGGCGGCCGGGGATACTTCCTCGCCCGACGCTTACGACCTGCTCGGCGACGCCTACACGCAGCAGAAGAATTACGCGAAGGCGGAAGGGGCGTACCGCAAAGCCGTGGACGAGGATCCGGACGATCCGGGGCATCGGCACGGATTGGCGCAGGCTTTGCTGTCTCAGGACAAATACGCCGAGGCGCTGGAGCAGTACACGAAGCTCTCGCAGCTGGAGCCGGGCACCGCGGAAAATTATCTGCGCATGGCGCAGCTCGACCGTCGCCTGGGAAAGATCGACGAGGCGGAGGCGAGCCTGCTGAGGGCGAAGCAGCTTTCGCCGGGAAGCATCGAGGTTCTCTATAACGAGGCGCTGCTTTACGAAGACGAGAATCGTTATGACGACGCCGTGAAGGTTCTGACGGATGCGATTGCCGGCGTGAAGAACCAGGCCGGCAACGAGGACAACTCGAACGCTCTTTCGATTCTCTACGAGCAGCTGGGGCATGCCTACCGCGAAGCCCGGAAATATCCCGAGGCGGTGCAGACCTTCCAGGAGATGGAAAAGCTTGGCCCCGATGCGCAGAAGCGGGCCGAGTTGCTGTTGATCGAGACGTACCGGGACAGCCACCAGATCGATTCCGCCATTACGGAGGCGAAGAAGGCGCTGGATGCGTCGCCGAAAGACCCGGGGCTCACCGTGTCGCTGGCGATGCTTTATGGCGAGAAGTCGGACGCTGCCCAGGGAACCAAAATCCTGCAGGGATTGCTGCAAGGGAACGACAGCGACCAGGAAATTTATATCGATATCGCGCAGGTGCAGGAGCGCGGGAAGCTGTATGCCGATGCGGAGCAGTCCGCGCAGAAGGCCGAACAGATGGCGCGCGACCAGGATGGCCGGGAGACGGCGTGGTACATGCTGGGCGCGATTTACGAACGGCAGAAGAAATTCGATCTGGCCGAGCAGCAGTTCCGCCGGGTGCTGGATGCGAGTCCTAACAATGCGGCGGTGCTGAATTATTACGGATACATGCTGGCGAACCGCGGGATCCGGCTCGATGAGGCCACCTCGCTGATTCAGCAGGCCGTGCAGCAGGACCCGAACAACGGGGCTTATCTCGACAGCCTGGGCTGGGCATATTACAAGCAGAACAAGCTGACCGAAGCGGAGCAGTATCTACAGAAGGCGGTAGACCGCGAGGGGCACGATCCGACGATCCTCAGCCATCTGGCGGATGTGTACATCAAGCTGGGACAGAATGAGCGCGCCGCCGAGCTGCTGGAACGTTCTCTTGCGGAATGGCAGAAGGCCACCCCCGCGGATTACGAAGCGGACAAGGTGAGCGAGATCGACGCGCAGCTGAAAACCCTCAAGAAACGCCTCGCGCAAAAATCTTCCCCGGACTCGGTGAAACCGCAGTAAGTTTCCGGCATGAAAAAAACGTTACGATTGCCCGCATTTGCGAAAGTGAATCTCTGCCTGCACGTCCTGGGGCGGCGCCCGGACGGGTATCACGAGCTGCGGACGATTTTTCAGGCGATTTCGCTGCACGACACGCTGGAACTGTCGCTGGCGCCGTCTGCCGCGGGCATTACGCTGGAAACGGACGACGCGGATTTGCCGGTGGGGCGCGAGAATCTGGTCTGCCGCGCGATTGAAGCGATCGGCGGAGAGATCGGATTGCGGGGCGGCGTACACGCGAAGCTTGCAAAGCGCATCCCGGTGGCGCGCGGGCTGGGGGGCGGATCGAGCGATGCGGCGGCGGCGTTGATTGGCATGCTGCGGCTCACGAAGAAAAAGGTGCCGCTCGCGCGGTTGATGGAGATTGGCGCGAGTCTGGGGGCGGACGTGCCGTTTTTTCTCTTTGGAGGGCGGGCGCTGGCAACCAATCGCGGAGACGAGATTTATCCGCTTACCGACGCGCCGAAGCGAAGCATTCTGGTGGTTTCACCCCAGGGAATCGGCGTGAGCACCAAGGATGCCTATCAGTGGCTCTCTCAGGAATTGACAAATCGCTCCAAACCCCCTAACATCTGGGGGTTCTGCGCTCTGTGCTGGAGCCGGCCGGGAGCGGTCTCGAACGACTTCGAGGGACCCGTTTTCAGCCGTCATCCGCGCCTTGGAGAAATCCGGGCGGGATTGCTCAAGCGAGGAGCCGCAGATGCCGCGCTGGCGGGTAGCGGGTCGGCGGTGTTCGGAGTATTCCGAAACCCAGCGCAGGCGCGCCGAGCCGCTCGTGCGTTCCCGGAAGATTCGGTTTTCGTCGTGGAGACCCTTTCCAGGGAAAAATATGGCCGCGCATTAGGGTGGCGTGTCACCAGCTGAGGGATCATTTTGAACGACGGCAAATTCAAGGTTTTCTGCGGGACTGCGAATCCCGCCCTGGCGGACGCTATTTGTTCGTACCTTGGAGTGACGCGCGGCCGGGCTGAGCACGGGAAATTTTCCGACGGCGAGACGCGGTATCAGATTCTCGAGAACGTGCGCGGCGCGGACGTTTTCGTGGTGCAGCCCTGCTGCAATCCGGTGGATTTCCACCTGATGCAGCTGCTGCTGATGATCGACGCGTTCAAGCGCGCGTCGGCGTGGCGGATTACGCCGGTGATTCCGTATTACCCGTACGCGCGGCAGGACCGCAAGGACCGGCCTCGCGTGGCGATCTCGGCGAAGCTGGTGGCGGATCTGCTGGAGACGGCGGGCTCGAGCCGGGTGCTGTCGCTCGACCTGCATGCGCCGCAGATTCAGGGATATTTCAACATCCCGGTGGACCATCTGTACGCCGCGCCGGTGCTGGTGGAGTATTTTCAGAAGAAGAAGCTGGGGCCGATCACGGTGGTTTCGCCGGACGCGGGCGGCGTGGAGCGGGCGCGGCTTTTTGCGAAGCGAATCGACGCGCCGCTGGCGATCGTCGATAAGCGGCGCATCGACGTAAACGTGAGCGAAGTGATGCACCTGATCGGCGATGTGTCGGGTCGGCCGGCGCTGGTGATCGACGACATCATCGACACGGCCGGGACGCTGGTAAAAACCGCCGAGGCGCTGATCAAGCATGGGGCGACGAAAGTGTTTGCCGCTTGCACGCATCCCGTGTTCTCCGGGCCGGCGGCGGATCGCATCATGCAGTCGGAGATCGAGGAAGTGGTGGTGACCGATTCGGTGCCGCTGAACGGGAATGCCAAGACGCTGCCGAAAATCACGGTGCTGAGCGTGGCGGAGCTTCTGGCGCGGGGAATCCAGTCGATTCACGAAGAAACGTCGATCAGCGAACTTTTTATCTGATGATGGGACGCATCTAAGTTGGGTGCTGCGGAAATAGCCATTACGTGAAGGCATAGGGCGAGGAAGGGACGTATGGAAACATTTACAGTAGAAGGCAAAGTTCGAGAGGAACGCGGCAAGGGCGCCGCGCGGCGTACCCGGCAGACGGGGATGGTTCCGGCGGTCCTGTACGGCGGACGCAAGGACTCCGTGTCGCTCGCGGTGAACGCCAAGCAGGTGGCGAAGATTCTCCGGTCGGAGACCGGGCACAACACGATTTTCACGGTGCGCGTGGCCGATGGCGCGGAAGAAAAGGCCATGATGAAGGATTGGCAGGTGGATCCGCTCTCCGGGGCGCTCCTGCACGTGGACTTGCTGCGCATCGCCATGGACGTCCGCATGCGCGTGCGCGTGCCGGTACACACGTTCGGCGAGCCGCAAGGCGTGAAGATGCAGGGCGGCGTCTTTGAGGTGGTGACGCGCGAAATCGAAATCGAATGCCTCCCCGGCGACATTCCGGAAGAGTTCAAGATGGACGTGACCGGGCTGATGATCGGCAAGCAGTTGCGCGCGGGCGAGATTCCCCTCGATCCGGAAAAGATGAAACTGCTGACCGATCCGCTGCGCGTGATCGCGCACGTGGTTACGCTCAAGAAGGAAGAAGAGCCAACTCCGGAAGCGGCGGTGGCTACGGAAACCGCGGCAGCCGAACCGGAAGTCATCAAGAAGGGCAAGAAGGAAGAAGAGGGAGCGGAGGGCGAGGCGGCTGCTCCCAAGGCCGAAAAGAGCGAGAAGAAGAAGTAGGCTTCTGCGCCGCGGATGGCGCCAACGCCCCGGGGCGGGAGGCCGCGCAGCCGGACTTCTTGAGCCGAAGATATGAGATTGATCGTCGGGCTCGGCAATCCCGGCCCTGAGTACGAGTGGACGCCGCATAATCTGGGCTTTCTTGCGGTGGATGCGCTGGCGGAGCAGGCTCGTATACGCGTCACGCGGCCGGAAGCGAAGGCTTTGGTGGGGCGCGGCGAGTTCGCGGGAGAAGAAGTGGTTCTCGCAAAGCCGCAGACGTTCATGAATCTGAGCGGCGTGTCGGCGCGAATGCTGCTCGAGAAGTACGGGCTGGATCCGGCGCAGATGATCGTGCTGGTGGACGATGTAGATTTGCCCTGGGGCAACCTGCGGATCAGGGAGCACGGCTCGGCCGGAACGCACAACGGGCTGAAGTCGATCGTGGGAGCGGTGGGGCAGGAATTTCTCCGCATCCGCCTGGGAGTGGGGCCGGAGAAAGTCTGGGGCGAGCTTCGGGATTACGTTCTGAACCCGATGGGGCGCGCCGAACGCGAGACGGCCGCGCAGCTGGTGGCCGACGCGATCGAGGCGATCCGGGTGATTTGCACCGAAGGCGTGAGCAAGGCGATGTCGCGGTTCAATCGCAAAGCGACGCCCTCGGAAGAAAATTCGCAGTAAAGAGTGCTCGCCGGAACGCGGCGAGGAATCGAGGAGATATGGAAGAGCGCCAGTACGATCTGATTTTCATTTGCCGGCCGGACACGCCGGAAGCCGATATCGACAAGGTGATCGCGACACTCGAGCACACCGCCACCGAAAAGGGCGCGCGCATCGAGAAGACCGACAAGTGGGGCCGCAAGCGCATGGCTTACCGCGTGAGCCGGCTGCGCGAGGGATTCTACGTGTATATGGACGTGCGTTCGGCCAATGGCGAGGTGGTCAAGGAACTCGAACGGCGCCTCAAGGTGGCGGACCCGGTCATCAAATACATGACCATTCGCGTCGACGAAGAATTGAAGCGGCAGGAGAAATTGAAGCGCCACCGTGAACGCCGGGCTGCGCGCCGTCCGCGCAAGACGGTACCGGCATCCGCGCCGGCGGCTCCGGCTCCGGCCAGCGAGCAGAGCGCCGCAGCACTTTAACCAGCTTTCATCCGTTTTTATTTGGGAGAAATTAAATGGCAGACGAACACGCAGTACAGCAGCATCACTCCGGACCGCCGTCGTCCTCGGGACACCCGGCAGGACCGGGAGGCCCCCGTCCCCAGGGAGGTCCCCGGCCGCCTGGAGGCCCCATGAAGCGGGGCAAGCGGAATTTTGTCCGCAAAAAGAAGGTGTGCCGGTTCTGCGTCGATAAGGTGGACTACATCGACTACAAGAAGGCCGACGTGCTCATGTCGTTCATTCAGGAGCGCGGGAAAATTCTTCCCCGCCGGATGACGGGGACCTGCGCGCGGCACCAGCGCTGGCTGGGCGTCGCGATCAAGCGAGCGCAGAATATCGCGCTGCTGCCCTTCGCGGCGGAGCTTTAGAGCGCCATTTCCTGAGGGAATTATCATCCGAAGGCCGTCCGGAAGGCGCGGCCACAAGATTTACCGAGCGAAATCGCAGAAAAGCAGAGGGCTGAAACATGCAGATCATTCTTCAAGAAGATGTCGAAAAGCTGGGCAACCGCGGCGAACTGGTGGAAGTAGCCGAAGGCTACGCGCGGAATTTTCTGCTTCCGCGCAAGCTGGCGCTGGAAGCCACCGCGGGCAACAAGAAGAGGATCGAGAAGATGCGCGCCGCCTTCGCGAAGAAGGAAGCTTCCGAGAAGGAATCGGCGACGCACATTGGCGGGGCTGCTTGCCAGTGTGTCGCTTGAATTCGCGCGCAAGTCGGGGGAAAACGACCAGCTCTTCGGCTCCGTCACCTCCGGCGACGTTGCCGAGGCGCTCGAAGCGAAGGGATACAACATCGACAAGCGGAAGATCGTGCTGGCCGAACCGATCAAGGCCGTCGGGGAGTACGACATTCCCGTAAAGCTCTACCGCGAAGTGACGGGCAGCGTGAAGATCGTGGTTCGCAAGGAAGAGTAAGCGGGCTCGCTTTTAACAGAATTATCGGCTGTCACAGGGGCGCCCTTGCGGCGCCCCTTTTTTATTGCGCATTTTTGTTGGGTAAT
Source organism: uncultured Acidobacteriota bacterium (assembly GCA_963709105.1). GTDB lineage: Bacteria > Acidobacteriota > Terriglobia > Acidiferrales > UBA7541 > Palsa-295. The sequence continues at coordinate 180,374 of CAVPVC010000030.1, read as the reverse complement.
TTTATTGTGCATGCGCGGCGTTCGTCGATTTTGAGTTTTTGCACATTCAAGGTGATTTCCACATTTACCACGTGAAGTACTTCCTTGACGCGCCCGCCAATGTTCCCCACAATGCGATGCGCTCTTAAACCGGAAACAAAAATCTCCGACTGAAACGAACGCAAACGCACGAAACACAAATAAGAGATGGGGCTTGCACGCCCCGAGTGTATAGGCGAAACTAAAGCGAATGGCGACTTCGGCTGACGTAACCCTCGAAAGACCGCTTCCCAGCAATATCGAAGCGGAGCGCTGCATCCTGGGCGCGGTGCTGCTCGATAATCACGTGCTGAATACCGCCGTGGAGCGGCTGCGTTCCGAGGATTTCTTCCTTTCCCAGCATCGCCACATCTTCGAGCGCATGATCCAGCTCGCCGAAAAGCGCCACGCGATCGACACGGTCACGCTGATGGAGGACCTCAGCAGCCACGGGGTGCTCGAAGCGTCGGGCGGCGTGGCGTACATTTCGCAGCTGGCCGATGGCCTGCCGCGCGTCACCAATGTGGAGCACTACGCGCGCATCGTGAAGGAAAAGGCCGTTCTCCGCAGCCTGATTCATTCCGCGGCAGCCATTCAAGAGCAGGCGCTGGCGGCGGGGGACGAGGCGGACACTATCCTCGACCGCGCCGAAAACGCGATTTTTCAGCTGGCCGAGGATCGCGTCCGCACCGGCCTGATCGGCATCAAGGAAGTGGTCCGGGACGGCTTCGAACGCCTCGAGAAAATCTTCAGCGAAGGGCGGCGCATTACCGGACTCGCCACTGGCTACGCCGGGCTCGACAATGAAACGGCGGGCCTGCAGCCATCCGAGCTGATTATCCTGGCGGCGCGGCCATCGATGGGCAAGACGGCGCTGGCGTTGAACATCGCTAGCAATATCGCGCTGCGGCACAAACAGCCTGTGGCCATTTTCAGCCTGGAAATGTCGAAGGAATCGCTGCTCTTGCGCATGCTGGCCTCCGAGGCGCGCGTGGACGCGCACAAGTTCCGCACGGGGCACATGAACCGCGACGACTGGGGGAAGATTACCGGCACACTCGCGACGCTTGGCGAAGCGCCCATCTGGATCGACGATTCCGCTTCGTCTACGGTGCTGGAAATGGGGGCGAAAGCGCGCCGCCTGGTGCGCGATCGGCGGGCTTTCCGTGATGATCGTCGACTACCTGCAGCTGGTGGTCCCGGCGGGTTCGGGACGCAACACGAACCGGCAGGAGGAAGTTTCCGGAATGTCGCGGGCGCTCAAGGGACTGGCGAAGGAACTGAAGATTCCGGTCATCGTGCTGAGCCAGCTCACCCGCGCGCCGGAACGCGAGGACCGCAAGCCGCAGCTTTCCGATTTGCGGGAATCGGGCGCCATCGAGCAGGATGCGGACGTGGTGATGTTCATCAACCGGCCGAACTTTTACAAGACGGACCTGCCGGAAGAAGACCGCGCCAAAGCCGAACTCATCATCGCCAAACAGCGCAACGGCCCCACCGGCACGCTGAATTTCGTGTTCCTTGGCCGGCACACGCGTTTTGAGGAAGCGGCGCCGGATGCGTGGAGCGCTGGGGGCGAAGAGTAGGCTTTTCATTTTTAGGGCGCATTTCGTGGATGATTCTCGGCGCGGTGCCGAGAGCTGGCCCTATCCTCAATAATTCCTGCGAATGTTTACCCACACGGTGCGAAGTTAAATACCTTTTCGAATTTTTGATCGCGCGCGCGGGGAATTGTCTGGCATTCTAAATAAACATGTCCAAAGCAATTCATGCCGGGGGCCGGCCCGTGTGGGCCGAGATTTCCCTCAAGGCGATCATCAAGAATCTGCGGGTGATTCGCCGCCACGTGGGGCCCAAGCCGAAAATTCTGGCGGTCGTGAAGTCGAACGCGTACGGCCTAGGCGCCGTGCCGATTTCGAAGGCGCTGCAGAAGGCGGGAGTCGAGTGGTTCGGAGTCACGTGCGGGAATGAGGGCGTGGAGCTTCGCGAAGCGGGCATCCGGAAGCGAATTCTGGTCCTCACGGGATTCTGGCCGGGCGAAGAGAAGCGGCTGATCGCGCATGGGCTGACGCCGACGGTGACGCGCCTGGAAGACGTGCGGCATCTGGAGCGCGCGGCGAAATCGGCGCGCGCGAAGACGGCCCGCGTGCCGTTTCACTTGAAAATCAATTCGGGCATGAACCGGCTGGGAATCTCGCCGTCTGAAATCGACGCTTTCGCCAGCGCGCTCGCGGATTGCCGCCACATCCGGCTCGAAGGCACTTTTACGCATTTTGCCTCGGCGGAGGATTTCAGCGCGCGGCAAACGGACGATCAGGAGGAGCTTTTTACAAAGTGCCTGGCGCGGATGCGGGAGCTGGGCGTGTCGCCGGGGATCGTGCATCTAGCTAACAGCGGGGCGATCTGCGCGCGGCCGAGCACCTATGCGGACATGATTCGCCCGGGAGCGATTCTCTACGGCTACTACCAGTCTTTCGATCCGCCGCAGAAGGGCGAAGAAGTGCGGGAGCGGCTTCCGATCGAGCCGAGCCTTTCGCTGCGCGCGCGGATCATCACGCTGCGCGATCTGCCGGCGGGGCAGGGCGTGGGATATTCGGCGCGGTTTGTTACCGCGCGGCCTTCGCGTATCGCGGTGATCAACGCGGGCTACGCGGACGGCATCTCCGCGACAGCGCACGAACCGGGGCTGTGCGCTGGTGCGCGGGCGGCGCGTTCCGCTGGTAGGCGCGATTTCAATGGACCTTACGACGCTGGATGTGACCGACCTTCCCGATGTGAAGCTCGGGGATGTCGTGACGATCTACGGCAAGGATGGCGATGACGCGATGGTGGTCTCCGACATCGCCCGCGAAATCGGCACGGTAACGTCCGACCTTCTTTGCGCGCTTGGCCGGCGCGTTCCCCGCTATTACCTCTGAGACAAGACAGGCCAAAGATGGCGCCTGCAACTTTCACCACACGCACACGCCTGCTTCGTTGACTTGCGATTTGCGCTCGGTGCTATACTACGCTCATCATTGCAGGCGGGCGTTCATCGCCGACTCCATTCATGCCGGCTTCGCATACTTCTTCATAGCGCCGGAAGACAGGTCGAAGATCATAGGGGCCATCGACTCATAACCGCTGATAGGCTCATACGTTTTATAAGCTTCACAGGGTGCCACAATGCAACGGACCTCGAGCGTTCCCGGCCGGGCGCCAGCGCCGGCTGTTTCCGATCACCCGTCTTCGAAAGCGCATTCGTATTCGCGCGCGTCCCAGGATCGCGTCGGATCGTTCTGGGACATGCTGGGCTTCCGCCTGATCTTCCTCGTTTGTTGCGCCGTCGCGGGCTTCCATTTCCGGCCGTTCAGCGTATCGAAAGAAATGGGTGCGCTCGGCGGGTTCGTGTTCGCGATGGGCGTCATTTTGTTCGAGGTGCGCTTGCGCCGGGCGAGCCTGCGGCGGCTGATCGGCGCGGCGACCGGCTCGATCCTGGGAATCCTGGGCGCTTACCTGACTTCGCTGATCCTCACGCACACGATCATGCCCGAGAGCACGCGATCGTTCTTCAGCCTGGCGATTTTCCTGGTGATGGCCTATATCGGGCTGGTGCTGGGAGCGAACAAGGGGGACATGCTGAATTTGCAGGCGTTCGGCGGCGTATTCGGCAGCGAGCGCAACGCCAAGCATTCCGTGAAGCTTCTGGACACCAGCGTCATTATCGACGGGCGCGTGGCGGACATCGCGGACGCGCTGTTTCTCGACGGCACCATCATTATTCCGCAATTTGTTTTGCACGAACTGCAGCTGGTGGCCGATTCGGCGGACCCGCTGAAGCGCCAGCGCGGGCGGCGCGGGCTGGAGGTGCTGCAGCGCGTCCAGAAGATGCCGCATCTGGAGGTGCAGATCGCGGACGACGACTTCGCGCATATCGCCGAAGTGGACCTGAAGCTGATCGAGCTGGCCAAGCGGTATGACGCGAAAATCGTGACCAACGATTTCAACCTGAACAAGGTGGCCACGCTGCAGGGCATCGAGATCATGAACGTGAACCAGCTGGCGAACGCGCTCAAGCCGGTGGTGCTGCCGGGCGAGGTGATGCGCGTGTTCATCCTGCGCGAGGGCAAGGAATACAACCAGGGCGTGGCGTATCTGGACGACGGCACGATGGTGGTGGTGGACGGCGCGCGGAAGATGATCAACAAGACGATCGATATCAGCGTCACGTCGGTGCACCAGACGACTGCGGGGAAGATGATCTTCGGGCGCTTTGACGATCGCGCCGGCGAGCAGTTCCCGCGGCCCATTGCGGCGACTGCGGGCGAACCCGCTGCGGGCGGACGCTCCAGCGAGGGTTCGGCCGGCGGCGAGCGCCCGCCGCGTCCTTACTATCCGGAAACCGGACGGTCGTGAAAATCTTTTTGGGCTGCTTTGCCTCTCCCCTTTTCGCGCGACTGCGATAGACTATTGGCCCGCTCATGAACCGAATCGTTGCGATTGTTCCGGCCGCCGGACTCGGCACCCGCATGGGTGGCGATCAACCCAAACAGTTTCTCGATCTGGATGGCGTGCCGCTCATCATTTTCACGCTGCGGCGGCTGGCGGCGTGCGCGGCGATCACGGAATTTCTCATTGCGACCCGCGGCGAGGATGTTGCGGCGCTGCAGGAGCAAGTCACGCGAGCGGGATTGGGGCGTCCGGCGCGCGTGGTGCAAGGCGGCGCTACGCGGCAGCAATCGGTGGGGAACGCGCTCGCGCAAGCGGACCCGGCAACGGAAATCGTGGTGGTGCACGATGCGGTGCGACCGTTTGTGACGCCCGCTCACGTGGAACGGGTGATTGCCGAAGCCCGGGCGCGGGGCGCGGCGATTCTCGGCATTCCCGCGATCGATACGGTGAAAGAGGTGAAGCGCGCGAGCCTGCCGGAAGATGTCGCGCTGATTTCCGCCACCATTCCGCGGGAGCGGATCGTGCTGGCGCAGACTCCGCAGGTTTTCAGGTACGCGCTGCTGCGCGACGCTTTCAAGAAGGCCGCGGAGGACGATTTCACGGGGTCGGACGAAGCGGCGATTGTCGAGCGATTCGGGCACGAGGTTTTTGTGGTGCTGGGCTCCGAGCGGAATTTCAAGATCACGCGTCCGGCGGATATGGATCTGGCGCGCTTTTACCTCGAGCAGGAGCGGCGCGCGAAATGACGCGCTGCGGAATCGCTTACGATCTGCACCGGCTAGCGGAAGGCCGCAAGCTGATGATTGGCGGAATCGACGTTCCGTTCGATAAAGGCTCCGTGGGCCATTCCGACGGCGACGTGCTCAGCCATGCCCTTTGCGACGCGCTGCTGGGCGCCGCAGGGCTCGGAGACATCGGAGCGCACTTTCCAGATACCGACCCGAAGTGGAAGGGCGTGTCGAGCCTGATCTTTCTCGAACACACGCGGAGGCTGCTCGACGAGCGGAGCATGCGTGTGAATCATCTGGATGCGGTGGTCATCTGCGAACGCCCCAAGCTGGGCCCGCATTTCCCCGCGATGCGCGTTGCGCTGGCGAAAGGCCCTCGGAATCGCCGCCGAGCAGATCAATCTGAAGGCGAAAACGAACGAGGGCACCGGCGAAATCGGCCGCGGGGAAGCCATCGCGGCCCATGCCATCGCCACGCTCGAAGGCTGAGCATTCCCGAACGCATTGCCCATCCGGCATCGCCAACTGAGATACCATTGCCAGTGATGCTCCCTGAGCCGACTCCTCCTGAAACGCCGGCCGCCGCAGTTGCCGCTGCTCCTGTGAACATTTTTGCGGCGGGGGACGTGGCGGCGATTCTTCGCGAGCGCAGGTGGATCGCTGCGGAGCGCGAAATCGAAGCGGGCTCGGCGCTCGCAGCATGGTGCGCGAGGGCGGCGGAGCTTCTGGGGCCGCAGTCTGCCGACCGCGCGGCGCTTGGTGAGTTGCTTTCGCTGGTTTTTAACTACAATGCGGCGTGCCAGCCTGCTCCAGGCTGCCAATCAGGATGTGCTGGCGCGCTCGGGAGCGCGCGAGGTGATCCGGGAGCTGGCGAATCGCGTTCTCGATGGCGGAGACCTCGATTCGGATCGCTTCAAAGAAATTGTCGAGGGGATCAAGGCGGCGGTGCCCTATCGCAGCCGGGAGATGTTTCATCCGATTCGACTGGCGCTTACCGGCCGCGCGGGCGAGGGCGATCTGGACCGCGTCATCCTGCTGCTGGATGCGGCGGCGAAGCTGGATTTTGCCGCGCCGGTAAAAGGCGCGCGGGAACGCATGCTGGAATTTTGCGCGGCGCTCGATTGAGCGGCGTTTGCCGTTGCGCTTCGTAAAACCTGAGGGAATCATGAACTGGCTGACGGGATTTCATGCCGTGGAAGAAGCGCTCACCGCGGGGCGGCCGCTCGACCGCATCGTGGTCGCACGCGGGAGGCACGGCGAGCGGGTGGAGGCGGTGGTGCGCTTGGCGAAGGCGAATAACGTTCCCTTGCGTTTTGAAGACCGCCAGCAGATCGATCGGCTTGTGGGCACGCGCGAGCATCAGGGCGTCGCCGCGCTGGGCGCCGCGAAGCCGGCCGTGGAACTGGAAGACCTGCTGCGTTTGAAGACCGGCAACGGTCTGCTGGTGCTGCTCGACGGAATCGAAGACCCTCACAATCTCGGAGCGATCGTGCGCACTTCGCTGGCGGCGGGGGCAAGCGGCGTGATTATTCCCGAGCGGCGCGCGGCCGGTTTGACCGACACCGTGGAGCGCGCTTCGGCGGGCGCTCTGGCGCACTTGCCGGTGGCGAGGGTGAAGAACCTCGTCCGGGCGATGGAGGAAATGAAGGAAGCGGGCTACTGGCTGGTGGGACTCGATGAGCGCGCGGAAAAAAGCTACACCCTAGTGGACCTGAAAGGTTCGGTAGGCATTGTCCTGGGACGCGAGGGCGAGGGCCTGCATGAACTCACGCGCAAGCGCTGCGATTTTCTGGTCTCGATCCCTACGACGGGACCGGTGCGCTCGCTCAACGTATCCGTGGCGGCGGGAGTAATGCTGTTTGAAGCCGTGCGGCAGCGCGGCGGCTCACAAAAGAATTAAGCTGCGCCGGTGGATGCGGCCACGCCGGCTCCTTGCCCGCCAAATGTTCCCCTGCGAGTTTCAATGATGCTACTGGTCGTATTTGATCAGCGAAAAAACGTCGATTCCAGGGAGTTTGGCGCGTCCGTTTAAGAAGGTAAGTTCCACTGCGAACGCCGCGCCCACCACCTCGCCGCCCAATTTGCGCGTGAGCTCGATGGCCGCGGCTGCGGTGCCGCCGGTTGCAAGCAAATCGTCGCAGAGCAGAACGCTTTGTCCCCGGCGCACGGCATCCTCGTGGATCTCGAGTTGGTCGGTGCCGTATTCGAGCTGGTAGGTGACCGAGGCCGTCGTCGACGGAAGCTTTTTCGGCTTGCGCACCGGCACGAAGCCAGCCCCCAGGCGGAAAGCGAGAGCGGGAGCGAAGATGAATCCGCGCGCCTCGATTCCCGCCACGATGTCGATTTTCTTTCCATCGTAGTGCTGGCACAAGCGATCGACCGTATCGTGAAACCCCTGCTTGTCCTGAAGCAGGGTCGTCAGATCGTAGAACAGGATTCCCGGCTTGGGATGATCGGGGATTTCGCGGATCAGCTTCTTGAGATCGTTCATGCGGCTCCTTTGCGGTTATTCGTCGTACTCGATGGAAAATGCGTCGGCAAAGCGCGAGTCAATCCCGGCTTGTTCCTCGCGCACTCCCGAAACGCGCGACGAGCGCGGCCCGCGCTCGAGATCGGCGCGCAGCACGTCAAGCGAATGGGCAGGCCCGACGGCATAAACCTCCACGCGCCCGTCGCGCAAGTTCTTGGCGTAACCGGCCAAGCCGAGCCGCTCGGCCGTGCGCTGGGCGAAATAGCGATACCCCACGCCCTGCACCGCCCCGCTCACGTAATAACGTCTGGCTGCTCTGTCGTCCGCCACGGCACGCGCCACCCTCGGCTCGCAAACGCACAATCTTATCAGAGCGGCGGCGGCGCGCACCAGAACGCAACAGAACACCACAAGAGGGAGTTCGAATTGTGTTATTTTCTGGGTTCACGATGCGGTGTCAGCGTTCAACGCAAAAGGCTGACGGTGCATCTAATGTTGCCAGGACATTCTTGTCGAATGAGACATGCCATCCAAGCAAGTAGATACGCCTGCTGCCTGATCGCGCTAGTATGCCTCGGCGCTCTTTGGGCGCGCGCGCAGGACCAGGGGCCGATGGCTGCGCCGCCGAAATTCGAGGTGAATCGCATTCCCTCGGTTCCGCACCCTGGGCCGCCGCCGATCCCGATGGAGCAGATCATTCAGAAGTTTGCAGCCAACGAAGACATGATGAAAAAAGCCTTCGAGGGGTACGATTTCACGCAGTCGATTCGCGTGGAAGAATTGGGCGATCCCGGCGGGAAGTTCAGCGTGAGCGGACAGATGTACACCAAGCCCACCGGGGGCCGCTTCTTTCGCATCACGTCCCAGCCCGTTTCGAATATGAAGGTATTGCACGTCTCGATGGAGGACGTGCGCGCGATCATCGCTTTTCCGGAATTCGCTCTCACCTCCGATGAGGTCGGCGGTTACAACTTCCTGTACGCGGGCCAGGACAAGCTGGACGAACTGAACACGTACGTGTTTCAGGTGAAGCCGAAGCAGCTCAGCCGTTCGCGACGGCTCTTTGAAGGCGCCATCTGGGTGGAAGACCACGATTTTGCAATCGTGAAGACGTATGGCAAGTTCGTGGGCGAAATGACCGGCAGCGGAGAGCCCCTCCCCTTCACGATGTTTGAAACCTACCGGGAAAATTTCCAGGAAAAGTATTGGCTGCCCACCTATACAAATTCCGACGATTACGTCGACGGGCCGGAGGACACGCAGTTGCACGTCCGGCTGGTGATCCACTCGACCGATTTCAAGGTGACTTCGCCACCGGGAGCTGCCGCTCCTGCGAACGGTACGGCGGCAGAGCCAGCCGCGCCCCCGTCGAAGCCTTAATCAACCTTACCAATCCGGCTCACGTATCAGGCTACCGAAAGCTCGCGCAGATAGCGCGGAAGTTCCCGAACGGAGTCAAGAAGCACGTCGGGATTCTCCGCGCGAATGCGCTTGGCGGAGGGAAAAGGCCCCAGGACCCCAATCGCCCGAACACCGGCGCGCCGCGCCATCTGAATGTCCTCCGCGGTATCACCGACGTAGACGCATTCTTCGGGTTCGGCCTTCAACCGCGCGAGGGCCAGTTCCAGGGGTGCCGGGTGCGGCTTCTTTCTCGGAGCGTCCTCGCTGTAAACGCACGCTTTGAAATAGCCCGTGAATTCGAACTTGCGAATCTGGGAGCGGACGCGATCCCGGCTGCCGCTGGTCACCAAACCCAGCCGGTACTTGCGCGATAGCACCCGCAGCGCGGTTCGCGCGCCGGGCAGAAGCGCGGGGCTTTCCGCCGCGTAGGCTTTCCGCCAGAGGAGGTCCGCCCGGGCCCACTTGGAGCGTGGGATGCGCGCCGCCCGGTATACGCGGTACCAGTTGGGCGAATAGTGGCGTTCGATTTCGCGGATGGTCCAATCGATTTCGAGGGCGCGGAACATCGCCAAATAGGCACGCGTGTCGGAAGCGTAGGAGTTGAGCAGCGTGCCGTCCCAATCGAAAAGAATCACGCGTGGCGGCAAAGGCGATGGTTTCATGGCACGGAAATCGTATCAGAGAAAGCAGAAGCGAGGCGGGTTGCACCGCACCATCGAAGGATGAAGAGCAAAACTGATGAGGGCTGGTTAGGCTGTACGGTAGCGCAGGGGAATTACGTCGTCGCGTTTCAGCGCAAAATCGTCGAAGCTGGCGGCGTACCCGCGCCAGCCGGGTGTATCGCATTCATCGGAGCGGATAATGTGGGCTGCGGTGCACATCTGCACGGTGCCGCATCCGAGCGGCCGCTCTACCAGCGCCACTTCGAGTTCGATGGCGGTGCCCGGCGCCAGCTCGCGGGGAGCCAGGAAGTAGACGCCGCTCGAACTGATGTTGCGGGTGACGAGGGTAACGGGGATCGGTTCCGGCGAATCGCCCACGCGCGTCAGGCGCAGCGGCAGGCACAGGGAAGCTCGCGGATAGCGGCGCCGCTCCTGCGCCACGCCGATGGCGTGGGTGGGAACGCGCGTGAACCTGCGCGGACCCGGCTTTTCGGAATGCGCGCGAATAGCTTCCGTGCGGCTTTCCAGTTCATGTGCCGGCGAGATTCCCAGCGGAAACCCAAGGCCTTCTGGAACAGCACCCATGAAACATCTCCCAAGTCAATGAAACGAATCGCCTACGGTTGTCCGAATATGCCCGCAGCGGCCTGAAGGGTCAAGCTGGTTTCGCTTTGATTTTGCCGGGCCTGTTACCCTTAGAGCACACGGCGGAACTGCTCTGAATCAAAATGAGACGGGGGATTTCCGAAGACTTTGAGCGCGAGAATCGGATAGCCGCGTGGCAGAGAACTCCGGTAGTCTGCGGCTGTAAATGAAACAGGAAACCAAGCACGCAATGCGATATCGACGCCAAGAGTCCGAAGCCAGCCCTGGCCGGTCGCCACGTGCGATGTGGCGGGCTATTCAGACGCGCGACCGCGGCGCGGACGGGCAATTCGTCTACGCGGTGCGCTCGACGGGAATCTATTGCCGCCCGTCGTGTCCTTCGCGCAAGCCGAGCCGGGAGCATGTGCGCTTTTTTCTGCTGCCGCAGGCGGCCGAGGGACGAGGCTTTCGTCCGTGCCTGCGCTGCCGCCCTCGGGAAGCGCGCATTCACGATCCCCGGGTGGCTGCGGTGGCGAAGGTGTGCCGCAGGATCGAGGCGCGAATCGCGGCGGAGGGCGACGGCGCAAGCTCCGGGTTGACTCTTGCCGCGCTGGCCACGTCGAGCGGAATCGCAGCGCACCAGCTCGAACGTTCCTTCCGCCGCATCATCGGAATTACGCCCCGGCAATATGCCGACGCGCAGCGAATGCTGCGAGTGAAATCGCGGCTTAAAAAAGGAGACAACGTGACCACCGCACTGTACGACGCAGGATTCGGATCGAGCAGCAGACTTTACGAACGCGCCCGGTCTCATTTGGGCATGACGCCCGCTACCTACCGCGAGGGCGGGGCGGGAATGCGCATCCATTACACGATCACAGACTCGCCGCTCGGGCGATTGCTGGTAGCCGCGACGGAACGAGGCATCAGCGCTCTCTATCTGGGGGAATCGGATGCGCGGCTCGAGTCCGCGCTCCGCAAGGAATACCCTCGCGCCGAGATCTCGGACGATGAGGCCGGCGCGAAGAGGTTGCGGGGCTGGCTGGAGACGGTGCTCCAGCATCTCAGGGGGAAAGAGCCGCACCTGGATTTGCCGACCGATGTGCAAGCTACCGCGTTTCAGCGGCGCGTGTGGGAAGAGCTGCGGCGGATTCCGTACGGGTCAACGCGAACTTACACGGAAATCGCGCACGCCCTTGGCAAGCCCACGGCAATACGCGCCGTCGCGCGGGCCTGCGCGACAAATCCCGTGTCCGTGGTTGTGCCTTGCCACCGTGTGGTGCGCCGGGATGGCAGCCTCGCAGGATATCGGTGGGGGATCGAGCGCAAGCGCCGCCTCCTCGAACATGAATCAGCAGTTTCAGGTAGCGAAACGAAGCAAGAGCACTAAGGCGAAGTGAAAATGAAGTAACCGGAACCCAGCCGCTTAGCCCTGCGGCTTGATTTTTTCCGTGCCTTTGGGCCAGTGGGGCTTGAAGACAGATTCCTGGATCCGTGGATTTTTCACGATGTTGGAGTAGCGGACAATCGAATAGTCGCCCGAGCCGGTTTCATAGAATTGCTGCTGCACCGCCAGCCACGTCGCGGGATCGAACCAGATTTGGATCTTGGAGAACTGGTTTTTCACGCCCTGCGATTTGGGGATCAATTCGAGCTCGACGGTTTTCTTGTCGTCCAAGGCCGGTTCTCCCGCCAAGGTCACATCGTAGCTGTCCTGGAGCTGTTTTCCGCCGGTGCCAAAGCCGAGCAGCATGAATTCGTCAACCAAGGCACGATTCTTGCCGAGATCGTATTCCTCGACGCGTTTCAGCCCCGGCGTATAGACGAAAAGGCTGTCGCCGGTTCGCAGAATGGTACGGGCGTCGGGCGGCTTCATCTGCAGGAGCATCTTGTCGCCGTGCAGCAGAATCGTTCCGTTGCTGGTGGCGCGGTCATTCACCACGACCGTAACCTTGGTGCGCTCCACGTCAGCCGAGAGGCCTTGAAAGCGCCCGGCTTGGCTATCCAGTTGTGCCAGGACCCCCTCGAGAGTGAGGGGACCGTGATTTTGGGCTTCGCTTACACGCGTGCAAAGGCACGCCAGTAGCAAGAATAAGAGCGAGCCACGAACCAAGGCTATTCGCTTGAACAGCAAGGATTCCTCCGACGGAGCAAGGCTGGCGAGGTGGGCACTATCCTGATGATAGCACACACAATATAACGCGTTGGAGTGGTTGGGAGTTACGGGCGACCTGAGCGCACGGAAGAGGACGCCGAAGCGATTGCAAAGAGTCAGAGGGCGATCGTCACGTTGTAATACAAGACGGAACCATCCCCGGAGAGCGTCGGGTCGATCTGCACGACGCGGAACCGCTGGTCCTTGAATTCCGGCACCTTGCGCTCGATGATGTCGTGAGTTTCGCGCTCCAACTCCGGGGTCGGCTTCCTGGCGCGTTTTTGAGGCGAGAGCATCCCGGCATCCAGGTGGTAGGTTCGCGTCCTGCCGTCGGGTTCCTGGGACACCAACTGGACGCCCGCAGTGCCGGTGTCGGCCATCTGCGGCGTGTCGTGGAACCAGCTGCGGGGAGTCAGCAGAACAAAGGCGACGATGGCGATTACCATCACGTCGTAGGGCCAGGTGCCGCGTTCGTAAGACCAGAAAATAGTGCGGGAGATGCCTTCGCGTATCCTGTGCACCCTAGTGTCCCCCGTCGACGACCAGGCCATCCCGCATGTGCAGCACACGGTTGCCGTAGGTGGCCGCATCCGGATTGTGGGTGATCATCACGATGGTCTGGCCGAGGTCCTTGTTGAGCTGCCGCAGGAGCGAGAGCACTGTTTCCGAACTCTTGGTGTCGAGGTTGCCGGTGGGCTCGTCCGCCAATACGATCTTGGGCTCGCTGATAATCGCCCTCGCGAGGGCCACGCGCTGTTGCTGGCCGCCCGAGAGCTCCGAGGGCTTATGGCGTAAGCGATCGCCGAGCCCCAGGAGATTGGCGACCACTTCGAAGCGATGCGGATCGAAACCGTTGCCGTGAATGTGCTGCGCGAGAGTGATGTTGTGATAAGCGTCAAGCGTTGGCAGGAGGTTGAATTTCTGAAAGACAAAGCCGACCTTGTGACGCCGCAGCAGGGTGCGCGCCGCATCGCTCATCGTGGTGAGATCGTTGCCATCGAGCAGGACGCGTCCTCGCGTGGCCTGGGCCAGCCCGCCCATCACGTGCAGGAGCGTCGATTTGCCGCAGCCGGAGGGCCCCATGATCGAAACGAAGTCGCCGGGAAAAACGTCCACGTTGACTCCGCACAGGGCGGGGACTTCCAATTTGCCGGTCCGATACACTTTCCAAAGATTTTCAGTCTTAAGTATCGGCTCCAACGCCGGCTCCCCATGGGAATCGCGCACCTCTGCAGTTCAAATATTCTAGTCGGGTTTGGGCATCCTGCATAGTGCGGGAACAGCCGCTGCGTTCGCGAATCGTTCAGATTTGGCGCAACTACTCGTAGGCAAGCGCTTCGACAGGGTCTTTCCGGCTGGCGATCCAGGCGGGATAGGAGGCGCCCAGGAGTCCGCCCACGATGGCGATGGCGCCGGAAATGAGAATCCACTGCGGAGTGATCAGGATCGTCATCGACGGGAAAGCGGAAACGAAGATCCAGCGCAGCAGGAAGCTTAGTCCGACACCCACCGCAATGCCGATCAACGAGAGGAGCGTGGTCTCGCTCAGGATGAGCTCCACGATATAGGGCTTGGAAGCACCGAGGGCTTTCAATACGCCGATCTCGCGGGTGCGCTCGATGATGGTGGTGTACATCGAGAGGAAAATCACCAGGAAGCCGATCGCCACGGCAATCGCGATCATGATGTTGATGAACACGGCGAGTCCCGGCAGATTCGACGAGGTCATCAGCGAAAGGAAATCCTTCAGGGGGCGGATTTCGTAGCCGGGGAGGAGCTGTTTGATTGCGTCGGAGGCGGCTGCCGTGTGATCGGTGCGGTCGCATTTCACGAAGAAAACTGAGGCCTTGTCGTGCGCACCCGACATTTCCTGCAGCGTGAACATGGGAACAAACAGCCGCGCGCCCTTGCCGTGCTCGACGATGCCGGCGACGTGGAAATCGGTGGAGAGTATGTGCAGCGTCTGCCCGACCTTGATTTTCTTGCCGCGGGCGTAAATGTCATCCACCAGAATGTCGTAAGGGGCCCGCAGTTCATGACCCGAGTGGAACACAAAACCGCCCGAGACGGCGCTAAAGCTGTTCTGGTCAATTCCGTAGACAATGTCGAGTCCGTTCACCGAATTAAATTGCACCAGAACAGGAGCCACAGCCTGTACGTAGTCGAGTTGCTGGAGCTTATCTCCGATGGCAATGGGCATGGGCGCGCCGCTGAAAGCCATGAATACCGAGGCTGAGGGGGGTTGGACCATGATGTCGGCGCCAACGCCTTCGGTCCGCTTGGCGGATTCCGTCAGCAAGCCGGTCGTCAGCCCCACGACCATGATTACGAGAGTGACTTCGACGGCGATGCCGATCACCGTGATCAGCGTGCGGATGGGGCGGTGCATCACGTTCTGCCAAATCATGTAGCGGATCAACTTTTGGAAGCTCCTGGCCTCAAGGTTCCTGCTCTTCCCGCGGCCGCTCGGCTCCTTCGCCTACATCGACCAGAGTCGATCCCGAGGGCTGCGCCAGTTCAAAGCGGTCGGGGGCGATGGTTTCGTTGGCTGTCAATTTCGTGATCGTCAAATGCAGCCGGTAATCGTTCTGCGGCCGGTCGAGCAGGATCTGCCGGGGATAGCGCACGTCGCCGAACGTATCCCAATTGCTGTATCGTACAATCGCTGCCGGCTTGCCGCCAGAGTCAAAGGTATCGATGCGGGCGATGCTCAAATCCGCCCGGTCAAACCATATCTTTCGAGCGATCTCCCAATCTTCGCCCGGCCGGGCATTGGTGCGGGCCTCGCTGGCTGGCCCGGCCGCCCGGACGACCGCCAGCACGTAGAAATTGGAAGGAGGGACCGTGGTCTCCTCCAGAAGCACCGGATCGCCCCTTGGAATCGGTTCCCAGAAGATGGCATCGCTCAGATGCTGCGGCCGCAGATTTTCGATGGGCTTTGACGAAGGCTTTTCCAGATCAGCCGGGCCCACAAGAAACTGGTTCTTCGACGGAATGAAGATATGGAAAACCTTGCCATCGCTCTGCATGTCGAAGATGTTTTTCCCGACGATGGGCACTTGTCCGATGACCCGGATGTCGGAAGGCTTGCGGGCCAGTATGAAGCCGTTCACCTCATGATACTGCTCGATTACCCCTGAATAGGACGATCCGGCCGTCAGCTGGATGGTTACCGAGGCGTTGATCGAAGTGATCGAATTTGCGAGCTTGTTGTACTGGTCGATGAGTTCGGGTTTGGTGGCCGTCTGCAGGGGAACGGGAGTCTGGGCGGGTTTCACTGCCGTGATCTCGCGCATGCCGCATCCGGAGCAAAGGCTTACGGCTGCCATCGTCCACAACATCCAGGTTGGAAGCCGCCTTCTCGGTGTGATCTCTGTCATAGGCACAAACACTTCAATTTAGCAGCCGCCGCGCGAGAGTGTCAAACGAGCCCTCCGATTGGTGTCGTAATTCAAGAGGGGCAAAGATTGGGGAAGAGGCACCGCGAGCGATGGGCGGTGCGCGCCAAGGTCTTTTCTGTCGCCAGCGACATTGCGGAACAGACACTTAGGGCTGCGTGTCCTGACCAGTTCCAGTTATGAGATCGCCAGGGGCTGCTAGTTTCCTTTTGCGGGGGCCGGCTTTGCTACCCACGCCTGCCAGTCCTTCATGTCGGCCTGGAAGATGGGCTGGGCCAGCGAGTTGGCGATGATCAGGAAGGTTTTTCCGGTCTCGAGGTACGCCGTCTTTTGAAGGCTGCCGTCAGGGCCGAGCTGGAAGAAGTAGACTTCCGAGCCGGGTACCTGGTGCTCGAGAATGATCGTGGGTTGTTTCTTCACCTCGGTAAGGAACAGCGCCCTGCCCACCTTGCGTCCGTGAATCGTGGCGGGCGGCAGCGCAGCCACCTTGGCCGCGGGCCCCGTGCAGGCCGAGAGAAGCGTGCAGACGTCATCCGGCAGCGTGGGCGTCTTATAGGTGATCCACTGAATGTCGCCCTTGTGGTCCATTACGTCCTTCACAAAGTTTCCTACCGGCTGCGATTGAGCCAGTTGAACCGAAAATACCAGAAGCAAAAAAAAGGGCACGACGAAGCGCAGCCCTCGCGTATTGGCGTGTCTCATAAGCGAAAATCCTCCTGGGGCCGCTTTTGTGAACGCGGCAGAAATTTTTCGTAGACCGCGCGAGCAACAGAATCGCAACGCCTGGAGGCCGTGGGGGCGAAACAGCGCATCACAGGGCGCGCGCAAACCCACCTTTATCGGCCGCCTTCGGCGGATTCGGGTTGCGACGAGGCCATATCATATCCCTTTTTTAATTCCATGCAACCTCAGCCAATCACCTGCGTCAATCGCAGGTAATCGGCCGGTTTCCGGCTAGAGCTGCGTTTATTTGAAGCCACTTGTTATGGTCCTGCATGCCGGGCCTCGGCCGTTATTCCGCCCGAGATTGCACCTCGTTGACTCGGTTTGACATCAAACCTAAGATGCCGGATTCCAATAAGCGGAGGAAACCAAGTCATGCCTTTGAGTACAGACGAAAAAATGCTGGCCCTTAGCCGCGACATTATCGAAGGATTTGACAAAGCCGATGGTGGTGTTCATCCGGGCTTCCGGCCCGCTCACGCGAAGGGCATCCTGCTGGCCGGCGTGTTCACCCCTTCGGCAACAGCCGTCTCGCTTACGCGCGCCCCACATGCCCAGCGGGGTTCCACACCGGTGACGGTGCGCTTCTCGGACTTCGCGGGAATTCCGACTGTTCCCGACAACGACCCTCAGCACGCGAGCCCTCGCGGTTTCGCGGTCCGCTTCCATCTTGCCGATCATGTTCATACCGACATCGTCGCTCATTCGGTCGACGCCTTTCCTGCGCGAACTCCGGAAGAGTTCCTAGACTTCATCCACGCGCTGGTGGCCACCGATTTCGCGGGGCCACACCCGAATGCCATCGAGCAGTTCCTCGGCACGCATCCCGCGGCTCTGAGATTTGTGCAAGCTCCCAAGCCGATCCCGATCAGCTTTGCGAAGGAGTCTTTCTTCGCGGTGTCCGCATTCAAGTTTTCCAGCGCGGACGGCGTGAGCCGCTACGGGCGATACCGGATCTTACCGGTAGCAGGCAATGAATATCTGGACGAGGCCGGAGCGGCAGCCCAAAGTCCGAACTTTCTCTTCGACGAGATCAAAAGTCGGTTGGCGAAGGAACCAGTCAGGTTTCAGATCGTCGTACAGCTGGCTGAGGAGGGCGACACGACGGACGATGCCACGGTCCGCTGGCCCGAGGATCGTCCCCGGCTTGTGTTCGGCGAAATCAGTCTGAAGGAGATTGTTCCCAACAATGCCAGCGAGCAGCAGCAGATCATTTTCGATCCGATCCCTCGCGTGGAGGGCATCGAGGCTTCCGCAGATCCTCTCTTTGAGCCGCGGGCGAACGTCTATCTGATGGCCGGGAGGCGGCGCAGAGCAGCTGCAAAAGCAGCCACCGGGCAATGAGCAATCGACCGCAACTCTGGTTTTCAACGTTCCGCCAAAAGGCGTCTCGCGTAATTACCAATACCGGCCAAGACCGCACCGGTCGCCAGGGAAATGCTGACTCCCGGTAAGTCCGTGATCTCAATGGGTTGGCGCAAATCGGAGCTTTCAAAAGCTTGAGCTTTGCTGCGAAATGGCGTACTGCTCGTCCACGAGGTCGAGTTCGTATTCGAGCTTGCGGAAGATTGCGTCTCCAATCCGGTGTTGGTTGTAAAGGTTGAGCAGGGCGGCGCGCCGCAGAGCGCGGATTTCGCGGGAAAGGGCCTTGAAGCGTGCGTATAGTTCGGGGCTGCGGGAGTCGCTGCCTCCTCCGCCGTCCGCCTTCTCCTGGAGACCGCTGCGGAGACGCTGGAGGCGGATCAGTTCGTCGTAGATGGGTTCCGATTCGGGTGTATCGCCCTCGCGCGCGGACTCCAGGTAGGCCAGCGCGGCCTCAAGCATAGCCTGGCGTGCCAGCGTTTCTTCGGGGTCTTTGCCGCTCCTGCCGCAGAGGCCGAACCGGCGGATGATCAGCGGAAGTGTAAGCCCCTGCCCAACCAGCGTTGCGCAAATCACCGAAAACGTCAGAAAGATGATCAGCGCGCGCTGCGGAAACGGCGAGCCGTTATTCAGGTATTCGGGCAGGGAAATTGCCGCCGCAAGTGCCAGTACTCCGCGCATGCCGGACCACCCAACCACGAATACGCCTCGGGGATCGGGGAACGGCTCGGGCTGGTGCAGCAAGCGCCGCCGGATGAAATTTGACACCCAGGCGCCGGGATAGACCCAAATGAGGCGCAGCAGAATAACCACCAGGCTGAACTCTGCCCCCAGCACCACCAGCCGGCCCATCCTATAGCCATGGATGTCCTCAAGGATGTAAGGAAGCTGAAGCCCGAGCAGGATAAACACGAAACCGTTCAGTACAAAAGTGAGTGTGTTCCACACAGCGGCGCCCTGAAGGCGAGCGCCGAGGGAAAGATACAGAGAACTCTTGTGTCCGAGATAGAGTCCGCAGGCCACAGTAGCGAGAACTCCCGATCCGTGGATACTGCCGCCCGCGAGATAGGCCACATAAGGCGCGATCAGCCCAAGCGTCGTTTCGATGGCCGCGTCGTTGATTTTCAGCTCCATGAAATAGATCAGCTTGGCAATCAGCAACCCGGCTGCGATACTGCCGAAGATCAGGTAAAGAAAGTGCATCACGCCTTGGAGCGGAGAGGGTGAAGTGCCGCTCACGAGCAGGGCGGTTGTGAATTCGAGCGCAAGCAGGCCGCTCGCATCGTTCACCAGGCTCTCACCTTCGATCACGTCGCTAATGCGCTTATTCAGGCCCAGGCGCTCCGCAATGGCCGTCGCGGCGATCGCATCGGTGGTCGAGACGACCGCGCCTAGCACCAGGCCCATCCGCCAGTCGAACCCCGGAAGAATCCAGCGACACGCGGCCGCGACTCCCCACACGGTAAAGAGCACAAGGCCCAGAGCCAGCATCGAGATGCTGACGAGGTTGTAGCGAAAGTCGCGCCACGAAGTAACGAAGGCGGAAGCAAACAGCAGCGGAGGCAGGATCAACAGAAAAACCATGTCCGGGTTCAACTCGAGGCGTGGAGCCGCGCGGAAAGAACCCAAGGATCAGGCCTCCGATCACCATGACGATGGGGTAGGGAACCTGGAAGCGCTTGGCCAGAGCGGCCAGTCCCGCGACGAAAATCAGAAGCAGGAGGAAAATGACTTCAAAGCTGTGAATTCCGGCGGCTTGCATGACGGTCCGAACTAAAGATAGCGCAGATAGCAGCGAGTAGCACGGGGACTTGGCTGAAGGCCTCGCACACGCGAAAAAAAAGACCGGCGGATCGTCGATATCGAGATCCGCCGGCCCAAAGCTAACGCGGGACAATTCGCAACAGTTACGATGTAGGCTGCTGCGGATTCTCCATTTTCTTCTGCTTGATGGCCTTCACCTTGTCGACGAGGTCGTCGGCGTTCTTCAGGTCCGCTTCGCGAGCATCGGCGCTGGTTTCCATGTCGGCCTTCTGGCGATAGAGCAGGTTCAGATAAGCCATGGCGTCGTCGTAATCCGGCTTGATCTCGATGGCCTTCTGCAGCCCGGCTATGCCTTCGTCGATGGTCTGGCCGTACTTCGCGCCGAACTGCGTGGCCAGCGGCGTGGGCATGGGATCGCTTTCCTTGATGGTCTTCTTGGCGCTGCTGTTGTACTCCTCGCGCATCTCCTTGTTGCCGTGGTAGGCCAGCGACCAATCGATCACGCCCACCCAGTAATACGGCTCGGGATCGTCCGCCTTGAGAGAGATGTGCTTCTGATGGTAGGTCTTGGACTCCGCCATCTTGCTCTCATCGAACGGAGTGCCGGCCATGTTGTAGAGAATGGAGCCGATGCCATCGAGGGCGGAGAGATTGTTGGGGTCGCTCGCGAGAATCTGCTTGAATTCCTCGATGGCCTGTTCGCCATTGCGGACATTCTCGGCCGAAGGCGCGCCGGGAACGTACTGCGTGGCGTAGGCGGTGGCGAGATAGAGCTGAGCGTTGGTGAGCGTGGGATCGAGATCCTTGGCCTGCTTGAAGTCCTCGATAGCCACGTCGAACTGCGCGGACTTGTAAGCGTTCACGCCCTTATTCAAAAGGTCGCGCGCCTTGAGCTTGGCGCAGCCCGCGCCGCCCAGCGACACGAGAAGCACGGACAAAAGCATCCCCACATGAAACTTGCGCTGCATCCTACTCTCCTTGGTCCGGTCGCGCCTCTGCCGGAAGTGCGGCGAACATCGCCTAGACGGCGGGATGGCAAACCTTCCTGCGTCTGGAACTGCGATTACTGCCCAGCCTCGATCTTCGCGGTGATCAAACCGACGTGGTCGATATCCGAGCCACGCATGATATCGATCGCGCGCGCAACTTCCCCGAACTCCACGTTGTCGTCGCCCTTGACGAAAGCCACCTTCTCGGCGCGCTGCTTGAAAATATCGGTCAGCTTCGGGCCGAGCGCGTCCCAGGTGGTATCGTCCTGGTTGATTTTCAACTTGCCGTTCGGGGCCACCTGCACAACGATGGTCTTGTTATCGTCGGGCTGCTGCTTCTGATTGGGCGGAGGGGGCTGCGGAACCAGCGCGTCCAGCCCTGTCGGCGTCTTGGGCGTGATCACCATGAAGATGATGATCAGCACCAGCAGAACGTCGATCAGAGGAACGATGTTGGGTTCCGATACCGGTCCCCCCTGGCCACCACCAACTGACATTCCCATGGAAATACTCCTTTATTATTGGCCGGTTCCGGACGGCGGAGGCGGCGGAGCTTTGCTGGACTGTATCCTCTGGGTGAGAAGACCCAGGTTGTCAACGCCAGCCGAGCGAACCTCGTCTACCGCTTTGACCACGTCGCCGTACTTGGCGCGGGAGTCGGAACGGATAAAAACAGTCTTATCGAGCCGGTCGGAAAGCAGGTCCTTGACGTCGTTGGTAATTTCTTCGAGGCCGACTTCCCGGTTGCCGAGAAAGGTCTTGCCGTCCCTGGTGATGGCAATGATGACGGCGTCATCCTTGTCGGCGGCCTGCATGTCGTGGGCGTTCTGCGCCCGGGCCATGTCGACCGTCACGCCCTTCTGCAACATGGGCGTGATCACCATGAAGATGATCAGCAAGACCAGCATGATGTCCGCCATCGGAATCACGTTCGGCGATGCCATCACCGGAGCTGCGTGAACTTTGAGAGCCATGAGTTACTTCTTTCCGCCCCGCCGCGTGATGAAGTAGTTGATCAACTCCATCGAGGAGTTGTCCATCTCGACGTCGAAGGCTTCCACACGATTGGTGAAGTAGTTGAAGGTCCACACGGCCGGCACGGCCACCAGAAGGCCCAGCGCGGTGGTGACGAGAGCTTCGGAAATACCGCCCGCGACCGCCGACAAACCGGTGACTTTCTGTGTTGAGATGCCTTTAAACGCGTTGATGATGCCCATGACGGTGCCGAACAGCCCGACGAACGGGGCCGTGGAGCCGATGGTGGCGAGGCCGGAAAGGCCGCGCTTCATCTCGGCGTGAACGATGGCGACGGAGCGTTCGAGGCCGCGCTTGGCCGCTTCGATCACTTCTTCGTCGCTTACCTGGGAAGAAGCCGCCTGGAATTCGGAGAGGCCCGTCGCCACCACCTTGGCGATGTGGCTCTTCTTGTTGCGCTCGGCGATGGAAATCGCTTCGTCCAGCTTGTTGTCTTTCAGGGCGCCGGCGACCTGCTGCACGAAAATGCGGGACTGCTTCCGGGCCGCGCTGTACATGAGGGCGCGGTCGATCATGATGCCCACCGACCAAGCCGACATTACGAAAAGAATGGCAACCACCGCCTTGGCGGGGACGCCCATGTTGTGCCACATGGTGACCAAATCCCAGCCGACCTGCGGTCCGCCTTCCTGAAACATTAACAGTAGCGCTGCAAACGTCATGTTACTCCTCCTCCATGTCATTACTGGATCGCGGCATTGAGATTTTGCCGGTCGCCCTTGCTGCCCCAAGCGGACCAGACCCGCGAACGAGCCCAGGCCCCCTACGATTACTTATCCAAAAGTCGTTATCCGAGAGTGAAGACCACGTCGATCGTGGTATCCACTTCCACCGGCTCGCCGTTGAGGGTGGTCGGCTTGTAGCGCCACTCCTTCACCGCGTCCATGGCCGCCTTCATCAGCAGCGGAGGGCCGGAGACATACTGCAACTCCTGAATCGTGCCTTCCTTGGAAATCACCGCGTGCAGAACCACCGTGCCCGAAACATGCGCCGTCTTCGCGATGGGCGGATATTGCGGCGTCACTTTATTGATGAGAGAAGCCGATTCAACGCTGCCCCCGACGCGGATACGCGACGGTGTAACCGGCTTGGGAGGAGGAGGCGCCGCCGGGCCGCTGCCGATGAGTCCGCCCAGCACGTTACCCGTTCCGCCCGCCACGCCTTCGCTGCTGTTGGTGTAGATCACCGGCGCATCTTCCTTCACGATCGCGATGTTCTTCGGGATCACCGTGGGCGCCACCATCTTCTGGATGTTGATCACCTTGGGAGCCTTGATCACTTTGACGACCGGCTGAGGAGGAGGCGGGGGAGGAGGAGGAGCGGGCGCTACGAGGAAGGTGTTCAGCATCCCCTTCGGGAGCGCTTCGGTATAAATCAGCGGGATCAAAATCATCACGCCGAGGATGACGACCTGCACGATGGCTGAAATCGTTACCGCCCAGGGCTTGTGCGTCTTCTCCATTTCTCCGGATACGACGAGCTGGTCAAACATAACTACCTCCTTGCGGCTGCCACCACGCGCTTCTCGGCTGCGGATCCTGCGCGAACGCCGCTGCTGCTTGCAAGCTTACTGGCAGGAGTGGTGCCCTGCCCCCATCGCTTCTGCCAGAAGACCACGATCGGCGCCGCGATGCCAAAACTGGAGTACGTTCCTACCACAACTCCTACCACCATGGCAAAGGAGAAAGCACGCAAAACCTCTCCGCCCATGATGTAGAGAACCAGCACCGTCAAAAACGTGAGCCCGCTGGTGAGGATGGTGCGGGACAGCGTCTGGTTGATCGACTTATTCACGATCTCGGTGAACGATTCCCGCCTCATCAGCCGGAGATTTTCGCGCACGCGGTCGAAGATCACGATGGTGTCGTTCATCGAATAACCGACCAGGGTGAGCAATGCCGCGATCACCGTAAGCGAAATCTCGTAATGAAACAGAGAGAAAAACCCAAGCGTGATCAGCACGTCGTGAAACACGGCGATCACCGCCGCCGCTCCGTAGACCCATTCGAAGCGGAAGGCAATATATACCAACATGCCGATCAACGCATAGAGGGTAGCGAGAATGGCCTGCCGCCTCAATTGCGCGCCCACCTTGGGGCCGACGATATCCACGTTGCGAATGGTGAAGTTGCTGAGCGAAAGGCCGCCCTTCAGTGAATTAATCAGCGCGGAGTTCGCACTGTCCACATTGCTCAGCTGGGCGAAATCGGTGACCACCCCGCCGTGTTCCTTGTCGCGCGCGTCCACCAGTCTCTGCGCAAGCTGGTTGTAGCGATCCCCAGCGGTCACGCCCAGCCCCAGCGGGTCTTTCTGCGTGAGGTAGGCCGCGAGCGATGCCGCGGACATGGAATTGAAATCGGGCTTGCCGCTGCTGTCCGAACCGAACGTCTTGTGCAGGACGTCGAGAATCGTCTGCTTGCCGGCATCCAGAACCTGATCGCCCTGCCCTTGCTGCTCGAGGCCGATGACCACGTCATTTTTCGAAGTGGGGTCGGAAATATCGCTGATCTGCTGAATCGAACTGTTGGGAATACCCGCGCTGGCCAGCCCCTGGCGGATTTTATCGAGCGGCGGCGCGCTGGCGAAGCGGACGTACACCAGCGTGCCGCCACGGAAATCGATTCCGTAGCGAATCCCGCCGGCGCGCCACACGGAGGCCCAGCCGATGGCCAGGAGCGCCAGCGAAAGTCCGATGAAGTACTTCGACCACTTCATCCAATCAATGTCGACGTTGCGAAAAAGCTCCATCCAGAGACCTACCTACCCGATTTAGTTTGACACCGCGTTGACCGCTTTTGTGCCCGCATACCCCATCTTTAAAATCACTCTCGCCCACTTCATCTGTTGCGGTACTAGGACGCAAAATGACCGCGCTTAGATGCTCAGCGGCTCCTGCCGCTGCATGCGCGACAGATGCCAATCGAAAATGGCCCGCGACACGTAAATCGAAGTGAACACATTGGCAATCAAGCCGATCACCAAAGTGACGGCGAAACCGCGCACCGGCCCGGTGCCGAACAAAAAGAGAAAGATCGCCGAAACCACGGTGGTCACGTGCGTGTCGATGATCGTCAGAAACGCCCGGTCAAACCCTGTATCCACGGCGGCGGCCGGGGCTTTCCCGCTGCGCAGTTCTTCCCGGATGCGCTCAAACACAAGAACGTTGGAGTCCACGCCCATGCCGATCGTCAGGATCACGCCGGCGATGCCCGGCAACGTCAGCACAGCGCCCACGTAGGCCATGAAGGCCACCAGGATGATCAAATTGAGCGTCAGGGCCACAACTGCATTGACACCACTTTGCCGGTAATAGATCAGCAGAAAGATCATCACGACGATGATGCTGCCGATCGAGGCGCGCACGCCCTCGCGAATCGAGTCCGCTCCGAGCGAGGGGCCTACGGTGCGCTCTTCGAGATACTTGATCGAAGCCGGCAACGCGCCGGCCTTGAGCACCAGCGCCAAATCCTGGCCCGACTCCTGGCTGAAATTTCCGGTGATCACGCCGCGATCTTCGATGCGGCTGTTGATCACCGGCGCGGTGTACACCTGATTGTCGAGCACGATCGCCATGCGCTTGCCGACGTTGGCTTCGGTAAACGGACCGAAGCGCGCCGCGGCGGCGGTAGAGAGAGTGAATTCCACGTCGTACTGCCCGGGATTATTCGTGCTGGGCTGCGGGGAAGCGCCGCGAAGGTCCTGGCCGGTAACGATCGGCGCGCGATTCAGCAGGTAATACACCTGCTGAGGCGCCTGCCCGGGGGCGTTGTTTTCCGACTTGCCCGGCACGATCTCCGCTCCGGCAGGCAGCACGCCGCCGTGAGCGGCCAATGCGGCCACCTGCGAGGGATAGGTTTGCTCGTCGGCGAGGAGCTTCAGCTGCAGCTGGCCGCCGGCCTGAATCACGGATTTCGCGCGCGTCGGATCGCCCTCACCCGGCAGCTGCACGAGAATTTCGTTGTCGGCGCGGCCGGTGAAAGCGATGGTCGGCTCGGTGAGACCCAGCGCATTGATGCGGCGGGTGATCGTCTCGAGCGCCTGGTCCATGGTCTGGCTGCGGAGATCCTTGATGACGGTGGGCTTGAGCGCCAGCAGGTAGCCGTTGTTTTCTCCCGCGGCGGGCGAGATGCTCCAGTCGGTGAACTGGTCGTTGACGATGTCGCGGAAGCCGCTCGCGGTCGCCGGATCGATGTCGCGCACCAGAATGTGCGTGTCATCCACGCGGCGCACTTCGCCGAAATTCACGTTCTTGTCGTGCAGAGCTTTTTTGAGCTGGTCGATCGTTTCGTCGCAGCGCTGGGCGATGGCTTCATCCACCTGCACCTGCAGCACCAGGTTGCTGCCGCCCTTGAGGTCGAGACCCAGCCGGATGCGGTCCGCGAGATTCTGCTTCACCTGCCCGGCGGAGGTGGGAAACTGCGGCAGCCCGACCAATCCAAAAGCGCATGCCAGAATGACGCACAGCGATAAAAATGAACTTCCACTTGAGCTGCGAACCCATTTACTTACCGGCCTCTTTCTCTTCGGTCTGGAGCCCCGCGATGGCGCTGCGCGAGACTTTGATCTTTACCTGTTCGGCGATCCGCAGCTGCACGGAATCGGGTTCAAGGCCCGCAATGGTGCCATAAATCCCGCCATTGGTGATCACTTTGTCGCCGGTTTTCAGGTCCTTGAGCATCTCGGCGACCTTCTTCTGGCGACGCTGCGCCGGCATGATCATCAGAAAGTAAAAGATGACCATGATCAGGATCAGCGGAAGAAACAGAGCAAACCCACCCGGCTGCGAACCAGCCTGCATTAGAAGGGCCAATTGGCTCAGACCAACTCCTGCGAATGACACGGTCATTTACGCCTTTCCCGCCACGAGCGGGCGAACGATACCACAAGCCGACGGGTTCTAGAACTGTCTTTCGAAGGTGCTGCCCAGCCTTTACCGCGCCTTACGGCCTTTTCGTTGCCAATGTGAGGCGTGCCTGAAGGTCAGAGCGGACTCTTTCGAGCTTTCCAAAACGGATAGCCTCGCGAATTTCGCGCATCATGTCAAGGTAAAAGTACAGGTTATGGTGGGTGTTCAGGATCGTCGCGAGAAACTCTCCAGTGGTATAAAGATGCCGTAAGTATGCACGCGAGTAGCGGGCGCAAACGGAGCATTTACAATTTTCGTCAATGGGCCTGGAATCGCGGGCATACTCGGCGTTCCTGATGATTAGACGCCCATTGGACGTAAATAGATAGCCGTGGCGGGCGCTTCGCGTGGGCAGCACGCAATCCATCATGTCCACACCCAGCGCGACGTAATCGAGAATCTGCTCCGGCTTCCCCACGCCCATCAGGTAGCGCGGCTTCTCCACGGGTAACCGCGAGGTGACAACCTGGGTCATCGCGCAGGTCACATCGTGTGACTCACCCACCGCCAAGCCTCCGATTCCGTACCCCGGGAAATCCAACTCCACCAGCGCCTCGGCGTTTTCGCGCCGCATCGATGCGTGCGTGCCACCCTGCACGATGGCGAACAGCGCCTGCCGCGCTGCGTCCCCGTGGCTGGCGAAATAGTCCCGCGAGCGTCGCGCCCAGGCGAGCGTGCGGGCCGCGGCATCGCGCGTGCGCGCTTCGTCCGCCGGGGCCTCGATGCACTCATCGAGCACCATGATGATGTCGGCGCCCAGCGCGATTTCGATTTCGAGCGCTTTCTCCGGCGAAAGGAAATGCTCGGAGCCATCCAGATGCGAGCGGAACGTAACGCCTTCGTTGGTCACCTTGCGCAACTCGCTCAGGCTGAACACCTGAAAACCGCCGGAGTCGGTGAGGATCGGGTGCGGCCAGGACATGAACCCGTGCAGGCCGCCCATCGACCGGATCAGCTCGTGCCCCGGCCGCAGGTAAAGGTGATACGTGTTGCCGAGCAGGATCTGCACGCCGAGGCCTTCGAGGTCTTCCTGCGTCTGGCCCTTCACGGTAGCCGCAGTGCCCACCGGCATGAATGCCGGCGTCTCGATCACGCCGTGCGGGGTCGTCAGGCGCCCCAGGCGCGCACCGGTAGGATCGGTGGCCAGAATTTCAAACTGAAATGGCATCCGCCGAGTGTATCAGGAGACCGCCGCGAGCCGGAATTCGGGATCGCGTGACGCGCGGGGAACTTTTGCGGTATAGATTGGCTATGCCCAAGCCCGCATGTCCGATGTGCCACGCCGAGGTGACGAGCGCCGGGAAGCTGCGCTATTGCGCCCACTGCGGCTGGCAGAAAAAACAGACGGAATCGCAGCTGCGCCTGAATCTGAAAATGGTGCCCATCGCGTTTGCCGTGATGGTGCTGATTCTGGGATTCATGTTTTTCCGCAGCGGCGCACGCACGCAGAACGCCGGCCTGATCGCTTTCTTCCTTACTTTCCCCCTGATCGCACTCACCGTGAGCTACATCGTCACCCGGCGCAACCTGAAAATTCTGCTGGCGCAACCGCCGCCCTCGGACGTTGCGGGCGCGGCAGGCGCCGCCATTGGCGTGGGATCGGTCACTCCGTCGCTCGCACCTCAATACGAAGCGATTCTCAAGACCTTGCCGCCGCGCACGTTGCGCATGTCGCGCCGCGGGACATTTCATCTAACGCTGACGCTCGCCGTGCTGTTCGTTTTTGTGGGGGTGATCCTCGTGCAGCTCTATCGCGCCTGGGCCGCGGCGCATTCGTTCGCCGCCTTCGGGTTCCGCGAATGGGGACTCGCCGGTTTTGCGCTTCTCCTGCTGCTGATGCTCGTCTCGCAGTGGCGAGCCATGGATCGCGAGCGCGATCTTCTGACCAATGGAGAAGTGGTCGCGGCGCGAATCACGCAGAAATTCGGCAGCCGCAACGCCTCGGCAATCAAATACGAATTCGAGGACTTTTCAGGGCAGAAGCATTCCAGCACCGGCACCGACTACACGCAGAAACTCGAAGAGGGAATGTCCGTGCCGGTTTTCTACGACCGGGAAAACCCGAACCGCCAGGTTCCGGCCTGCGGCACGTTCCACGAAGTCGTGCTCAAAGAGGAAAGTAAGTCAGGAACTGGGTAGTCATCCAAAGCAAGCCTGAAGTCCGGCCTCGCCTTCAGGAGCTTGCGCAGACAACGGATATCAGTAGTCGTTGGCGGAGCCTTCGAGGAAGGCGCGGAGCTTGCGCGAGCGCGACGGGTGGCGCAGCTTGCGCAGCGCCTTGGCTTCGATCTGGCGGATGCGCTCGCGGGTTACCGCGAACGACTGGCCCACTTCTTCGAGCGTGTGCTCGCTGCCGTCGTCGAGCCCGAAGCGCATCTTGATCACTTTTTCTTCGCGCGGGGTGAGCGTCTTCAGAACCGAGGACGTCTGTTCCTTCAGGCTCAGGTTGATCACCGCATCGGAAGGCGAGACGACGGCCTTGTCCTCGATGAAATCCCCGAGATGCGAATCTTCTTCCTCGCCGATCGGGGTTTCGAGCGAAATCGGCTCCTGCGCGATTTTCAGGATCTTGCGCACCTTGGCGACCGGAATGTCCATGCGCTTGGCGATTTCTTCGGAGGTCGGCTCGCGGCCCAGCTCCTGCACCAGCTGGCGCTGCGTGCGCACCAGCTTGTTGATCGTCTCGATCATGTGCACGGGGATGCGGATGGTGCGGGCCTGGTCGGCGATGGCGCGGGTGATGGCCTGGCGAATCCACCAGGTGGCGTAGGTGGAGAATTTGTAGCCGCGGCGCCATTCGAACTTGTCGACGGCCTTCATCAAGCCGATGTTGCCTTCCTGGATCAGGTCGAGGAACTGCAAGCCGCGGTTGGTGTATTTCTTGGCGATGGAGACGACCAGCCGGAGGTTGGCTTCGATCAGCTCTTTTTTCGCTTGTTCCGCTTCGGCTTCGCCCCGAAGAATCACCTGAATGGCGCGCTTGAGCTCGGTGGGGCTTACTTCGGTGGCGACTTCGATCTCTTCGAGTTCCTGCTTGCGGGCGCGCAGGTCCTTGCGGGCCTCGGCCTGGACGTCGGCCTTGGAGGCCTCGACGCGGCGCTCGAGCTTTCCGATTTCGCGCTCCAGGAAATAGACGCGTTCGACGGTCTGGTGAATCTTGTCGATCAGGCGCTTCTTTTCGAGCAGGTTGAAATCGAGCTCGCGGACCAGCTGCGACATCTGCACGCGGGTGCGCGAAAGCTCGTAGCGGCCGTGCAGGTAGGGCTTCTTCTTCGCGCGCGGAATTTTCTGCAGCTTGGCCGCCAGCTTCATGGCGATCAGGTACAGCTTGGCGACCTTGTCGATCTGCTTGAGGGTGTCGCGCGTCTTGGCTTCGACTTTTTCTTCGGTGAGCTCTTCGTCGTCGAACTGGACGATTTCCTTGATGGACCGCGAGCCGTTGCGCAGGTCCTCGCCGACCTGGAGAAGTTCCTTGAGGATCAGCGGGGCGCGCGTGATCGTCTTGAGCACGAGCAACTGCCCGCGCTCGATGCGCTTCGCGATGGCCACTTCGCCTTCGCGGGTGAGCAGCGGCACGGTTCCCATTTCGCGCAGGTACATGCGCACGGGATCGTTGGTCTTTTCGAGGGTTCCGGGCGTGAGGTCCAGCTCGCCGTCTTCCGAGGAACTGCTGGGCTCGTCTTTTACTTCGAGCGGCTCGGCGGAATCGGAAGCCGCGAGGGCGGCCTTGGCGCTGGAAAGGTCCTCATACACATCGATGCCGTAGCGCTCGAAGGTGGAAAGAAGATCGTCGATTTCTTCCGAGGAATGAACCTCGGGCGGCAGAATGTCGTTGACCTCATCGTAGAGCAGGTAGCCGCGCTCCTTGCCCATCGCGATGAGCTGCCTTACCTGGTCGTATTTTTCCTCGAGAGCAACCGTCACGCTAATTTCCCCCTGATGAGGTGCCGCAAAGTAAGAAAGAATGCCCCAAATAAAAATCGGGCCGAGGTGAGACACCCCGACGCGCTATGGAAGTGACGCCTTTAAACGGATGAAATAAGACGATCTTAGAACCCTTCGCCAGGTTCTGGCCGCCCGTGCCCGCTCGCCCAGCGCCCGTTGATGCTTTTATATGATGCAGCAGACGGGCGGCTCGTTTCATACAAAACCCATCGATAATACATGAATCTGTAACCCTGCGCAACGGATGGTATCGCGGACGTTTACCTTGTCCGAGGCCCGCCCGCGCTCTAGACTTAGACGGTCATCCGGCGCCTTCGTATGCCTGCAAACAACATGCTCAGACAACTCCCTGTCCACCATTCGATGCCTGATCTTCGACCTGGATGGCACGCTGATTGACTCGAAGCTGGACCTCGCCCTCTCCGTGAATGCCATGCTCGGCCACATGGGCAGGCCCGCCACTCCCGCACGAGACCATCTACGGATATGTCGGCAATGGCGCGCAAACGCTGGTGCAGCGGGCCCTGGGACCGGACGCCACCGAGGCAGATGCGGCGACCGGGCTGGCCTATTTCCTCTCCTATTACCGCGAGCATATGCTGGATAACACCGTCCCCTATCCCGGCGTGCAGGAGGGGTTGAGGCTTCTGGAAGGCCGGCTTATGGCGGTATTGACGAACAAGCCCGTTCGTTTCAGCACCTGGATTCTCGAAGGGCTGGGGCTGTCGCAGTATTTCCGGTACGTGTATGGCGGCAACAGCTTCGAGAGGAAGAAGCCGGACCCGATCGGCGTCGAGGTGCTGCGGCGCGACCTGCAGGTTTCCCAGCCCGAAACGATGATGGTGGGAGACTCGGACGTGGATGTGCGGACCGCGCGGAATTCAGGCATCTGGGCGTGCGGTGTGAGCTATGGCCTCGGCGTCGAAGGGATGCGCGCCATGCCGCCCGACCTGATGGTCGATTCGCTGGTGGAACTGCACGACTACCTCAACCACGGGCGCCTGCAGCAAGCCAGCTCGTAGCGGGCGGAATCGGTGGTTTGAGGCTCAGCTGGCGGCGTAGGTGGATTTATACCAATCCCAGGTGCGCTTGAGCCCTTCTTCGAAATAAACGAGCGGCTCGTAGCCCAGCCCCTTGCGTGCGAGCGAAATGTCGGCCTGGGAATCGCGGATATCGCCGTTCCGCGGCGGATCGTATTTCGGCTCGATCTTCTTCCCGGTGATTTTCCCCAGCAGCTTGACCACTTCATTCAGGCTGATCCGGATGCCGGTGCCGCCGTTGAACACTTTGCCGGAGGCTCCCTGGCCCTCGCAGGCGCGGAGGGTCACGTCGACGATGTTATCGATGTAGGTGAAATCGCGCGTCTGCTCTCCGTCGCCATAGATGGTGGGTGGCTCGCCCTTGATAATCGCCAGCATGAAGCGTGACAGCACTCCGGAATATTGCGACGTGGGGTCCTGGCGCGGGCCGAAGACGTTGAAGTAGCGCAGGCAGGCGTTTTCGAGCCCGTAGACGCGGCCGAAAACCTGGGCGTAGAGCTCGCCTACGAATTTCGTGACGCCGTAGGGAGAAATCGGCTCGGGCTGCATGGTCTCGACCTTCGGCAGCGTCGGCGTTTCTCCGTACGCGGAGGAGGAAGCCGCGAAAACGAAACGGCGCGCCTGGGCGTCGCGCGCGGCGACCAGCACGTTCAGAGTGCCGTCGATATTGACGAAATTGGACTCGATCGGGTCTTTCACCGACTTCGGCACCGACGTGCGCGCCGCCAGGTGGATCACGTAGTCCACGCCCTTGCAGGCGGACTGCACGTGGCCCAGATCGGTGATGGTTCCAGCGCGAAAGTCGATCTTGCTGCGGACGCCCGCCAGATTCTCTTCTTTGCCCGTGGAAAGATCGTCCAGCACGACCACCTGGTGGCCGCGGCGAATCAGTTCATCCACGATATTCGAGCCGATAAAACCCGCACCGCCGGTAACCAGATAGCGCATTCGTCGATTCCTTTTCTGGGAGAGCGAGAGGACCGGACGCGGAACAATCGCGTAGCAACGCGCCGGGAATCTATGGTGTGCGCTCCGCCTTTCGGGTACGCTTGAATATAGCTTGGCGGGCGGTGGCCATCAACAATCATGGAACGCGAATGTCCCTCCTACGCAATACTTTGCGCGCCGCAGGACGTCTGATCGAATCGATGGGTGAGCGGCTCTTTCCCTTGAAAATAGCGTTCGTTGCAGCATTTTTCGCGGGCCTGGTTTGGCTCAGCATGCCGGCCGCTCGCACCGGATCGCTCTTCGCGGCGCCGCGAATCGAGCAGCATTCCGCCAGCACTCAGAAGAATGCCGCGAAAAACACGCCGCAGCCTGCGAAGGAAATGGCGGTGCCGTTTCATGTGGCGGAAACGCTGAATTACCGCGTGACCTGGGCCTCGTTCGCGACAGCCGCATCCCTCCAGGTGAGCGTCCCGGAGCGCCGCAATCTCTTTGGATGGACCACCTGGCACTTTCGAGCGAGCCTGCACACCCAGACCCCGGTGCGGACGCTTTTCACCATCGACGACGAATTCGATTCCTACGCCGATGCCGCGACTCTTGAAACCCACCAGTACGAAGGCTACCTCAGCGAACTCGGCCGCAAAGACGAGTTCGTGCAGCATTTCCTGCTGGTCGGGCAGTCGCCGCGCGCCCCGGGGCTGGACGTAAGGGTGCTGCCCGGCACGCGCGATCCGGTGGGAATTCTCTACGCGCTGCGCGCGGTCGATTGGCAGCGAACGCCTGAATTTCGCGCGCCTCTCTACGACGGCCACAACATCTACCAGGTGAGCGCGCGGCTGGAAGCGAAAGGCGATGCGGTGACGGTCGCCGCCGGAAATTATTCCGCGTCGAGAATCGGCGTGAAGTTATCGCAGCCCAATACGCAGGCAGCGGATATTAATTTCCAGGTGTGGCTGGCGAACACACCGGCGCGCACACCCGTGCAGTTCCAATCCGTGCTGCCCTTCGGCAGCGTACGGGCTGAACTTTCCCGTAACTAGAGGCTAGATGCTGGAAGCTCGAAGCTGGAATTCGAAGCGCCGCGTACGAAGCAAGTTTTTTGATTTTTGCGCCGGAGATTTAATTCTCGGGAACGACCCAATCGTCGGGTGGAAAGTCGATCTGCCAGAAGGTGGCGGAGGGAGTCACGAATTCGATGCCCGCCTGCGGCTTTCCGCCCTGTCCATTGCCCAGATGGACGATGCGGCACTCCTGGGATTTTTGCGTGGATTTGTTGGCCACCGTCACTCGCTGGCCGGTCACAACCGGGGCGTCGAGCGAAATCAGCGCGCCATGAGCGTTCACTACCAGCGTCCGCGCGTCTTCCTTGAATTCCGCGCCGTCAGAACTCTTCCCGCTCACCAGAATCGGCACGCTGAGCAGGACGCGCATGCTGCGGCGTCCCCCCGCCTCGGACGGGCGGACTGGCCTATCGGCTTGAGACGACAAACGCGGGGACATGATAAGCCAAACTAGCTCTCGCCAATGACGGGTGCAATGGACCTGCCGGACAGGTATGGCTGACAGTAAACACGCTGCTCGCCTGAAACAGTTTCCGCGACTCACGCAGCGGAATCGGCCCCGCGTGCGCGGGAACCCTCAGCAGTTGACGATCTTGCCGCGATCCTGCTTGACGCGGCGTGTCGCGTTGCGCGTATCCACCACGAGTTTCGCGCCGCGCACGATGGCGTCGTAATCGTAGCTGGAATGATCGGTCGCGATCAGCACGCAATCGTAACCGGCCAGCCGCTCCGGGGTGACTTCCACCGAGCGCATGTTCGAAAAATCGTAATGCCGCATTTTATGCAGCGCCGGA
Source organism: uncultured Acidobacteriota bacterium (assembly GCA_963709105.1). Classification (GTDB taxonomy): domain Bacteria; phylum Acidobacteriota; class Terriglobia; order Acidiferrales; family UBA7541; genus Palsa-295. Next base: position 145,959 of record CAVPVC010000030.1, on the reverse strand, counting down.
AAATAGGGATCGTTGTAATCGAGCACGGCGCCGCGCGCCGTGAGCAATTCGAGAAGTTTCAGCGAAGGCGACTCGCGCAAATCGTCCACATCCTTCTTGTACGCCACCCCCATCAATAACACCTTGGAGCCCTTCAGGCTCTTCTGGCGCTCGTTGAGGGCGCTGGCCACCGCGTCCACCACGTGGTACGGCATAGCCGTGTTGATCTCGCCCGCGAGCTCGATGAACCGCGTGGCAAAATCATATTCGCGCGCTTTCCAGGAAAGGTAATACGGGTCGACGGGGATGCAGTGCCCGCCCAGCCCCGGCCCGGGATAAAACGGCATGAAGCCGAAAGGCTTGGTAGCCGCTCCGTCGATGATCTCCCAGATATCCAGATTCATCCGCAGGCAAAGCTGCTTGAGTTCGTTCACCAGGGCGATGTTGACGCAGCGGAAAATGTTTTCGAGGAGCTTTACCATTTCCGCCGCCTGCGTGCAGCTTACCGGCACAACCTTTGACACAATCTGCGCGTACATCGCGGCGGCCGCGCGTCCGCTCGGATGATTCGTGCCGCCCACCACTTTGGGAATCTGCGCGAGGCCGAACTGCTTGTTGCCGGGATCTTCGCGTTCGGGTGAGAACGCCAGGTAGAAGTCGGTGGCGATGTCGGACGCCTCGCGGCTCACCGGGCACTTGAGGCCGCCTTTTTCGAGAATCGGCAGCACTAGCTCCTCGGTGGTGCCGGGGTAGGTGGTGCTTTCGAGCACGATCAGCTGGCTCCGCTGCAGATTGGGAGCGATTGAGAGCGCCGTCTGCTCCACGTAACTCAGGTCCGGCTCGCGCCGTTCATCGAGCGGCGTGGGAACGCAGATGAGCACCGCGTCCATGTCGCGCAGGCGCTTGAAGTCGGTGGTCGCATCGAAGCGCTTACCCTTCACGTGCTGGCAAATTTTGGCCGCGGGAATATGCTGGATGTAAGACTCCCCCGCGTTGAGTTTGTCGACCTTCACCTGGTCCGTATCGAACCCGGTGACGCGCTGGCCCACGTCGGCAAAACGCAGCGCCAGGGGCAGACCTACGTAGCCGCACCCGATAATTCCAATCTTGACGTCTTTGCCTGCGAAAAACTCCGGCTTTCGATCCCCGGGCATCCTGCCTCCATTGCGATCACGTTTATTTTTGATTTTCGCCGCCCACAGCGGCGTGACTGATTGAGCAGAAAAGCAACTATAGCAAGTTTCCCGATGCGCCTGAACGAACGCCTTGGGTGGATGTGCGAGAATTGCAAGGGTCGCCGAAACCGGCTGGCATCTGTTTTGTGCTTCTGTCCGATTGCCTCGCCAGCGACCGCAAATAACCAACGGAGCAGCCGCAACACGCTTGTTATCTTAGACCTGCCGTCATCGCGCTCCTGCCAACATTTCCCATGCAGCGAACCCCAGCGACCCCCTCGGCGATTCCGCGGCGTGTGCTTCTGCCAACACCGGTACCTCCGGCTCATTGATCTACTCGAAGACGCTGCGCTATTCTGGCTACCCGTGATCGACATTCACTGCCACATCCTGCCGGGCATGGACGACGGCCCGGAATCCTTTGATATGTCCTGCGAGATGGCGGAGATGGCGATTGCCGAAGGCGTCACGCACGTCATCGCGACGCCGCACGCCACGCAAAATCACCCATTCATTCCTAATCTAGTGCGGCAGCGCTGCGATGAAATGCAGTCCCGGTTCGAAGGCCGCCTGATCTTCGCGACGGGCTGCGACTTTCACCTCAGCTTTGAAAATCTGCAGGAAATCCGCCTGAATCCGGAGCGCTTTACCCTCAACCAGAAAAACTACCTGCTCGTGGAATTCGCGGATTTCTCGATTCCCCCCGCGCTGGATCAATCGCTGCACGAACTCCAGTTGGCGGGCATCAACCCCATCATCACCCATCCCGAGCGCAACCCGCTGATCCGCGCCCAACCCGAGCGCCTGTTCAGGTGGCTGCAGCAGGGCTGCTACGTGCAGGTGACGGCGCAGTCGCTGCTCGGCAGGTTCGGAAAGGCCGCCCAAGCAGTAACTCACGACTGGCTGGATGCCGGGGCCGTTCATTTTCTTGCGAGCGACGCACACAACGTCACCTCGCGGCCTTTGCGTCTGAAGGAAGCATTCGACGAACTCGCCAAGACCCGCGGCGAAGAGGTAGCCCAAGCCCTTCTGGTCGATAATCCACTGGCTGTTTTTGAGGGGAATCCGCTGCCCCATGTGCCTGAAATATCCGACGAGGCCATGGCCACGAATGCCGCGTCCTGGACGAAGAGGAAAAAGCGCTTCTGGTTTTTCTGATTGCTCCGGTCGTCCTAAAGCAGTAGAGATTCTTCTTCGCGCTCGAATGACTGCCGACTTCTATTCGAAGATTTCTACTGGAAGATTTCTAGAATCTCTTCGTAGCGCTTGAAGGGCGGAATCAGATAGCCTCCGGCGATCCCGTAACTGCGCGCGGTGCGCGCCCAATCGAGCATATTTCGAGCGAGTTTGAAGCCGCACTCGCGCGCCCGTTCACCGGCTTTTTCCATTTCCACCAGCACCGGCTTGGGAATCACGATGCCCGGCACTTCGTTGTTCAGGCGCAGCGCCTGCTTGTAACTGGTCAGCGGCCACAGGCCGACGATAACTGGAATGGGACACTTCCCTCCCAACTTCTGCAGGAACGCGTGCCAGTGCTCGGGATCGAAGATCGGCTGCGTCATCGCGAAGTGCGCGCCCGCCTCGATCTTCGCCTCAAAGCGCCGCAGTTCTTCGTCCGGATCGTCCGCCACGGGATTCACCGCAACGCCGATCGTAAAATTGGTGGCCCCGCCCAGGTTCTTTCCAGCCCAGTCGGTTCCCTGGTTGAGCCGCGCCAGCACCTTCACCAGCCCGATCGAATCCAGTTCGTAAACCCCGCTTGTTTCCGGGTAATCGCCGATGGAAGGCGGATCGCCCGTGATCGCCAGCACGTTGCGCACGCCACCCACCGCCCAAGCGCCCAGGAGCATTGCCTGCAGCCCGATCAGATTGGCGTCGCGCGTGGTGAGGTGCGGCACGGTCTCGAATCCATGCGCCTCGAGCGCCCCCGCAAGCATCAGCGCGTCCATGCCCACCCGCGCGAGGGTTCCGCTATTGATATCGATCGAGTCCACCTGTCCCGATCCCATCACCCGGCCCACCTGCTCGACGATACGATCGATGGTGACGCCCTTCGGGGGGTCAATCTCCACGGAGACCACGAATTTTTCGGCCTGGATATTTCCCCACAGGCGGCTCTCGGGCTCACGCGCGGCCACGCGACGGACGCGCTCCTCCCGGTCAACCACCGTCACCGTGCTGCCGACCGCCTTCGCGCCAGACTCTCCCGGGTGCAGTTTCTTCACCGCCTCGGCCATGGCGTGAATGTGTTCAGGAGTTGTCCCGCAGCAGCCTCCCAGTATCCGCGCGCCCAATTCGGCCGCCTCCGCGGCAAACAGCGCAAAGTATTCCGGAGAAGATTTTGGATAGACCGTCCGGTCGCCGATGCGCTGCGGAAAACCCGCGTTCGGCATGGCCGATAGTGGAAGCGAGGAGCAAGCTGCCAGTTCGCGCACGACCGGGAGCAGCAATTGCGGTCCGACTGTGCAATTGGTCCCCACCGCCTGGATGTTCTTTTCCTTCAACTGCTCCCAGGCTTCCTGCGGCCGCTTGCCGGAGAACGTCGTCCCTTCCCCGGAATAGGTAATCTGCGCGACCACCGGCAACCGCGAGAATGAGCGGATCGCATCGATGGCGATCACGAGTTCTTCCACGTCGCTGAAGGTCTCCAGGATGAATAAATCGACGCCGCGCTCCTCGAGCGCTCCGGCCTGCTCCCGGAAGATATCCAATACCTGGTCTGCCGGCAGCTCCTCCAGCTGGCGCACCATCCCTACCGGGCCAATAGAGCCGGCGATCAGCACCTCGTGCTTGGCCGCCTCCCGGGCTTCGCGCGCGATTTTCACTCCCCGATGGTTGAGCTCCGCTACGCGCTCTTCCAAGCCCAGGCTGGCGAGCTTGTGGCGGTTCGCCCCAAAGGTATTCGTTTCAATCAGCTGCGCGCCTGCCTCGACGTACGCCTGGTGAATTCGAAAGACCGCCTCCGAATGCGACGAATTCAGCTCGTCAACTGAACGCTGCTGCCCCACCGCGTCATACAGCAGCGAGCCCATGGCGCCATCGCACACAAGAATTCCCTGCTTCAGGCGCTGGTTGAAGTCTTCTATACGCATCTCGTGTTATGCCCCGAATCTGAGATTGAAAGGGTGAGGAATCGTTCAATCATAACATTCCGGTCTAGTGACAAGCGGCCTCACAGCCGCGTCTGTTTCCAATTTCGCCACAAGAATCGCACTCCGCCGACTGGACAGGTGGGCCGTCTCGGGGGAGCCGCAAAACACGCGATGTTTGCAAAGTCGCCATTAACTCCGTGTTTTTAGTAACTTAGAGGTGACGCAAAAAGTTTTCCTACGTATGCAAAAGATTTCCACAGATGGGCGAAGGGTGCTCCCTGTGGGGACAGGCTATCCCCAGACTCCTCCGACGCTTCGGACGCCAGCAGGCGAAGAGCGGGCGGCGGCGAAGTCCAGGATCGCAACCCGTAACATCCGGCTTTTCCACAACGATGGGGAAAGTCACGACCGCCCGCACCTCCCAAGCAGCAGAAACCGAGAAAGTTAGTAGAAATGCCTACTCTAAAGGGAGGCTTGCCCCGGCCCCGAGAAGTCCCCGGCTCCGCTGCTGTTAGACACTTTTGCGGCTCTTTGCCTGCCTTCGACTTAGCAAATCGGGGAGACAGAAAGGGCCGGCGCGGGCATCGACTGCCACAAATGGGCTAAGGCTTTTTTGGTACATCGCGTGCTTCCAAGGGTGTCAGAGGGATCTAGGCGATGACTTCAACCAATTCCACTCGGAGCTGCCTTCTGGGATGCAAAGCATCGATTCCGCGCGAGCTCGCGACCGAGCAGATCTGCGTCCAGCACTACATTCTGGGGATCGAGAACGAATGCAGCGTTATGCGTCGCGAAGCGGCCATGGAAGGCGCGAATATCGCCCGAAGGCGCGAGATTGAGAGCTATATCAAGACGACGGCGCTGAAGCTTTCCGACGTCGCCACGGGCAGCGCCCGGCTGTCCGATGACATGAAGAAGCGCGTCCTGACCACGCTGCTGACCCTGATGAATCTGCAGGAGAGCCTCGACCGCTCGACCGCGCGCTTCGTGCAGATTCGGCCTCCCCAGCGGGCGGTGGAACCGGCTCCTCACCCAGCCCTGATGTTGGGCTAAAACGGCCTTACCAGCTGGCGTGCCGCTGGCATCCTGGCTACTGGCTGGCTGCGACCTTGCGGCCTGAGACCTTGGTTCCAGCCCCCTTGAGAACGAACTTCTGAACGCGCTTCCCTTCGCTGACTTCCGCGGTATAGATGTTGCCCTTCGAGTCCACAGTTAGCTCATGCAGATTGCGGAATTCCCCGGCGCTGTGCCCGAGCTGACCGAACGACCCTACGATCTCGAGCGTGTCCCGCTGCATGATCCAGACTTTCTGATTGGCGCCGTCGGCGACGTACATGAATTTTTCGGTTGGGCTGAACGCCAGATCGAAGACGGTTCCGTTGCCGAACGTCTTAGGCGAAACAAAGGCTTCCTTCACGAAGGTCCCATCCGGATGAAAAATCTGGATGCGGTCCGCGTTTCTATCGCAGACGTAGACGAGCCCGTCATTCCCCACCAGCACGCAGTGAACCCCCGCCGAAAACGATCGCGAAGGCGGCAGGCTGGGATCGTATTTCGCGGCTCGGCCCTCGGCCGGCTTCTCGCCATAGCCGCCCCAGATTCTGCGGAAAGCGCCCGTTTCGGCGTCAAACACGATCACGCGCCGGTCTCCGCCGTCGCCGTCGGCGAGATAGAGATCGTTGGTTTTCGGATCGACGAACATATCCGCGGGCTGGTTGCCCAGGTGCGTTGTGCTGTTGTTGCTCGGTTCCTCGCCCGCCGCCAGCGGTTCGCCGATCGACATAAGAAACTTGCCTTCGGGGGTGAACTTCAAAATCCGTCCCCACCCTTTCCCGGCATTGCCGCTGATCCAGACATTGCCCTTGTAGTCGACGAACAAGCCATGTTCAAGCAGCGGCCAGTCATATCCCTGGCCGGGCCCGCCCCACGCGCGCACCACCTTGCCCGCCGCGTCGAATTCGATCACCGGCGGCGCGGGAATGCAGCACTCCGCGGAAGGAGGATTCTCCGCCGCAAAAATCTCGTCTTTGCCGAGTGTGGACGGGCGATGAAGAATCCACACATGGTCCTGCGGCCCCATCGCAATGCCCGCGACCTGCCCGAGAGCCCACTTGTTCGGAAGCGGCTGCGGCCACGACGCATCCACCTGGAACGCAGGCGCGCCGTCCGCCGCCCTGGAGATTCGCACCGCGCCAAATCCGACCAGCAAGCAGGCCACTGCCATCGCGCACAAAAACGTCCGATAACAACCCAAGCGAAGAGTTCGTCGATTCATGAGGATCCTTTTGCTTTCTATGCAGCGTGTGGAGCGGCTTCAGAAATTCAATCGAATGCGGCCGAACGCGGTTAGCTCTTATCGCATCGGAGTCTTCCGTGTCAAGTTTGCGGACTGCTGTGTCAAACCTCGTTAGAAATGTCCCCTTTTGAGTTTTTGTAGTTTCTTGTCGTTGGCTTGGCCTGGAGCGCAGCCCTGCGGAGCCCGAAGGGCGGAGCGCCTGGGGCGGAGCGGAGGGCCAGGCACAGAGTACGGGAATTTCCACCTCGCTCTACTATAATTGCTGGATTCCTTGGTTTCGCGGAATCCCCAATCCTCCTGGGTGCCTTCTAATTGCCGTCATTCATCGAACTGCTCCAGGCGTACGGTCGCCCTAGTCTGCGCCGACACGGCCGAATGGTTGCCCTGATGGGCCTGACAACGGATTTTGTCGATGGTCGTCTGCATGGATCGCAAGAACTCTACGTCAGCGCCTCGCGGGCCTTAAGCTTCCGTCATTTCGATAATAACGGCAAAGCGTGCGCCCGAGCGGATACCGAGCGCTCCGGGGCCGAGTGGACTGGATGATCAAAAGGCTTGCTCGCGACGGAGGCTTTCCATGCAAACGACTCGTGACCCTTCAGGAATGCGCCGCCCTCTCTCAAAATCGCGATGGATCCTGCTCATCTCGTGCTGCGTCATCCTTCTGGCGGTCGGAATCGGCGCGGCCCTCTTGATTCGGTACTGGCCGTTCAATCAGGCGGATATCGTCGAAACGCTGCAGGAGACGGTTCCCGGAACCAAAGTCACGGTGGCTCAATTTCACAGCACTTACTTCCTGCATCCAGGATGTATCGCCGAAGGAGTGGTGTTCATCCGCGAGGCTAGCCCGTCCGGGTCGCCTCCTTTGGTCACCGTTCAGAAACTGCTCATTCAAGCCCAGTATGCCGATCTTTTTCTCCGGCCTGGCTACGTTTCGCGAATTGTCATTGGCGGCTTGCACATCCAGGTGCCGCCCCGTGGATCGAGCGTTGCCTCTCAAAGTTCATCGTCGCCCGCTGATACAAGCTCCCGGCAAACTGTCGTCGGCGAGATCAGCGCGGACGACGCACTGCTGGAAGTAGGAAGGCGGGATGACTCGCCGCTGAGGTTTGAAATCCATGGCATCCAGCTCAATTCAGCCGGCGTCGACAAGGTAATGTCCTACCGCGTGCAGTTGCGGAATGCGCTCCCGCCCGGAGAAATTCGCTCCACCGGCAAAATCGGCCCGTGGAACGCCCACGATCCCGGCCAGATTCCCGTTTCGGGCAGTTACAAATTCGATCAGGCGGACTTAACCGTTTTTTCCGGAATCGGCGGCACACTCTCTTCCACTGGAAAGTTCGACGGAAGGTTGGGTCAAATCGAGGTAAAAGGCAGCACCGACACCCCCGCTTTCGCGGTCAAAACGAGCGGCCACCCATTTCCCTTGAAGTCCAGTTTCCAGGCGCAGGTTGACGGCACAAACGGTGACGTGAAGTTGACGCGTGTGGACGTTCTCCTCCAGGACACGCCGATTGAAGTCCAGGGCGGGATTATCGGGAAGCCCTCCATTCCTGGCAAGACCACGACCCTCGATCTGATTGCGAATCGAGGCAGTGTTCAGGATGTATTGAGGCCCTTCGTTAAAGCCCCGGTTCCTCCCATGTCCGGCCCCCTGAATTTTCGCGCACGTGTAGTCCTCTTCCCGGGAGATCGCCCCTTTTTGAAAAGGGTCAGTCTGGTAGGCGATTTCGCGATCGCGCCGGGCCGATTTACCAAGGCCGAGACGCAACAGAACGTCAATCGGTTAAGCGAGAATTCCCGAGGAATGAAGAACAATAACGGCGATCCGCCCCTGGTGGAGTCGAATCTGAAAGGCCATGTAATGCTGTCGGAAGGAGTCGCAAAATTTTCGAGCCTTTCTTTCGATGTTCCCGGAGCCTCCGCGCAAATGAAGGGAACGTTTGACGTCTCCAGCGAGAAGGTCGATTTCCACGGAACCTTGAAAACGGACGCGGAGTTGTCGAAAGAAACCCATGGAATCAAATCCGTATTGCTCAAGCCGCTCGACCCGATCTTCAAACGCAAGCATCATGGGGCCGTCGTTCCGGTGGAAATGACCGGCACTTACTCCAATCCTCATTTCGGCATCGAAGTGCTTCCCAGGTGATCGTCAAAGAATTTTCGCGATTTTCTTCAGGTCCTGGATGAAGCGTTTCATTTCTTCATGGCGCGTTTCTTCGTCCGGCGCCCGCAAGATCGAAGAAGGATGGACGGTTGCCATCAGGTACGGCGCCAGCGGCGACTTCAGGAATTCCCCGCGGTGCTGTGTCACACGAAAATCGCGGCCCAGTAAGGCTTGAGCCGCGGTCGCGCCTAAACACACAATCACTTTCGGCTGCAAGGCGGCGATTTCCCCATCGAGCCACGGCCGGCATGCGGCAACTTCCGCCGCGTTCGGCTTTTTATGGATGCGGCGCTTCCCGCGCGGCTCCCATTTGAAATGTTTCACGGCGTTGGTCACATACACCTTGGCGCGGTCGATCCCCGCTTCCACAAGCGCCGCATCCAGTAGCTTGCCCGCCGGACCCACAAAGGGCTTGCCCTCCAGGTCTTCCTGATTCCCCGGCTGCTCGCCGACCAGCATCACTTTGGCGTGTGATCTGCCTTCGCCGAATACAGTTTGCGTGCCGCGCTTCCAGAGATCGCAAGCCTGGCAATCCTTCGCCGCTCTCGCCAGTTCCTCGAGGCTCGCATGCATGGGAAACAATGTCTTTTCAGAGCCTACACGTGTCTTCGGCATGGAAGAAAAGCGCCTTTCTTCATAGAGATTCTTCTAAGAAACCGGGCATTGACAATCCCCGGTTCTTGGTACAGAATCCTCCCGTAAAGGCGAACAAAAAGCGAAAACAAAGCCCGCGCTTTTTGCCTCACCCTTCAGCGATACCATGGCCCGGAACCTCGCTATTTTGCGCTCCCAGGTGGAATCGGCATTGGCCGGACGCGTCTCCGCGCCCTTCTCCTATCGCGATCGCAAAATCATGGAAACCGTTTCCGCCGGTATCCCGGAAATCGATTCCCTCACCGGAGGTCTTCCTCGCGGCGGGCTCACCGAAATTTGCGGCCCTCCCTCCTCCGGACGCACCAGCCTGCTGGTTTCTGCCCTGGCCGAAAGAACCGCCAAGGAAGAAGTCTGCGCTCTCGTCGACGGGCGAGACGCCTTCGATCCCCATTCCGCCGAAGCGGCGGGCGTCTCCCTCAAGCAGCTCCTTTGGGTCCGCTGCCGGAATATCGATCAATCGCTTCGCGCCGCCGATCTGCTCATCCAGGGAGGCGGCTTTGGCCTCATCGCCCTCGACTTAAGCGATATTCCGCCCGAGACCGTGCGCCACGTCCCGCTCCATGCCTGGTTTCGCTTCCGGCGCGCGGTCGAAGATACGCCGACCATCCTCGTCGTCCTCGAGCAGGAATCCAACGCCAAAACATGCGCCTCCCTCGTTCTGCGCCTCGGCACCGGGCCAGCGCAATGGTCGACGACGGTGGAGACTCGCGAAACAAATTTTCCGCTTCATCCGCCGGCCTGCCTGCTCGACAGCCTCGAAGTCCGCGCCGAGGTCCTCCGCTCCCGCCTGCAAGCAAGCGAGTCTCATCTCGATTTGGGCAAAACCGGAACATCCGCGGAACATTTCATCTCTGCGGAAGCCACAAAAGTTTTTCCGGGTGCCCCACCCTTCGCAGTGAGAAGGGTGGGAGGCTCCGCTGACAATTTCGCTCCTAACGCTCTCGAACAGTTTTTTAAAACCAAAGCCATCTGGAGTCCTGCAAGGCGGGGCGCCGTCCATGTTGAAGCCCCCGTCGAAATACCCGTTGAAATACCGATTTAAATAAATAAATGACGAACACAAAAATTTCCTTTGCACGAAGGCTGGCACCGAACTCGAATTTTTATGGCTTTTGCATCCATCCACATTCCCGGCTTCCCGATTCAATCGGCAGTGCGCGCCGAGCCCGCTCTCCGCAATCGCGCGATCGCGCTCGTCGATGGCGTTCCCCCGCTCTGGACCGTGATTGCCGCGAACGAACCCGCCGTGCAGGCCGGGATTCAGCTGGGCATGGCGAAGTCGCAGGCCGCGCAATTCTGTGCCCTCGAAATCCGCCACCGCTCCCGGCCCCAGGAGAAAGCCGCGCACGCCGCTTTGCTCGACCTGGGATGGTCGATGTCCCCGCGCATCGAAGACACCGCGCCCGATACCATCCTTGCCGACATTGCCGGCCTCGCTTCCTTATTTGGCTCCGCCGAAAATATCGCCGCTGAATTTTCCGCCCGCGCGATTCTCCTCGGCCTCGCCGCGAACGTCGCCATCGCTTTCAATATCGAAGCCGCTCTCCTGGCCTCGCGCGGATTCTCCGGCATCACCCTGATTCCACCGGGCGAGGAATCGCAGCGCCTCAGCCCGCTTCCCGTGGACGTGCTCCCGGCATCTCCGGAAACGCTCGCAACCCTCGACCGCTGGGGCGTCCGCACCTGCGCCGCGCTGGCCGCATTGCCTCTGCTCGATTTATCGGAGCGCCTCGGACAGGAAGGCGTTCGCCTCCACGAACTCGCCCGCGGCGCAAACATTCGTTCGCTGGTGCTCGCTCAGACAAGCCTCTCGTTCGAAGAGGAAATGGAGCTCGAAGATTCCGTCGAGGAGCTCGATCCGCTGTCTTTCATCCTCGGCCGCCTGCTCGACCAGCTCTGCGCCCGGCTCCACGCCCGCTCCCTGGCCGCGAATTCCATCCACGTCCGCTTTGAACTCGATCCCGCCTTCGGCGACGGCATCGAACGCCAGAAAAAAAAGCCGCGCCCTGCTCCCAATAAAAAGCCCGCCGCCGCGAAGGCCTACGAAAAATCCCTGAATCTGCCCGTGCCCATGCGCGATTCCAAAATGCTCCTGAAACTCCTCCGCTTGCATTTGCAGTCCGACCCGCCCGCAAGCCCGATCCTCAAAGTGGCACTGTCCGCCGCCCCCGCTCGTCCGCGCCCCGCGCAAGCCGGACTCTTTCAGCCCATCTCTCCCGACCCGGAGAAATTGGAGCTAACCGTAGCCCGCCTGGCCAATCTAGTCGGCGATTCCAATATCGGCTCCCCCGAACTTGTCGACACGCATCGCCCCGGCGAATTCCGCCTCAGCCGGTTCCTGCCTCAGCGGGAAGATTTTCTCCGCGCAACTCATCGCCCCTCGACCGCCTTCCGCATTTTTCGCCCGCCGTTACCGGCAAAAGTGGACCTGCACAACGCGCGCCCCATGAGTGTCTCCTTCAACGCCCTGCGCGGCGAAGTGATCGCCGCCTCCGGCCCCTGGCGCACTTCCGGCGATTGGTGGCGCGAAGACACTTGGCAGCACGACGAATGGGACCTCGAACTCCGCTTCGAGCCCGTCCACAATCCGCATCGCAATCACAGTGCAAGCCTCGCCCAAAGCCCCCAACAAAGTGCCGATGGAGGCGTCTATTGCATCTATTTCGACTCCCTCCGCCAAGGCTGGTTCGTCCGGGGAATCTACGATTGATGTACACCGAACTCCACGCCCGCTCCGCTTTCAGTTTTCTCGAAGGCTCGGCAACGCCGGAAGAGCTAGCCGCCGTTTGCGCCGCCGGCGGCATGGGGGCCATGGCGCTTCTTGACCGCGACGGCGTCTACGGCTCCCCGCGCTTCCATCTCGCCGCCAAAAAGCTCCCTCTCCAGGCCCATATCGGTGCCGAAGTCACCTCGCCGGAAGGCTGGCGCTATCCCTTGCTCGTCGAATCGCAAGCGGGTTACCAGAACCTCTGCCGCCTGATCACGCGCATGAAATTGCGCGCAAAAAAAGGCGAAGGCCACGTCTCGCCCGAAGAAATCGCCGCCAGCTCGCCGGGCCTCATCTGCCTCACCGGCGGCGACGAAGGTCCGCTCGCCCATGCCCTCGCGCACGGCGGAATCGAAGCCGCCACCGCAGCCGTCAACCAGCTCTGCGAGCGCTTCGGCCGCAGCAATGTCTACATCGAATTGCAGCGCCACTTTTGCCGCGAAGAAGAAGCCCGCAACCAGGCCGCACTAGAAATCGCGCGCCAACTGCATTTGCCCTTGCTCGCGACCAACGGCGTTTGCTACGCGCAGCCCCCGCAGCGCGAAATCCTCGATGTGTTCACCTGCATCCGCCACCACCGCACCCTCGCCACCGCGGGCAAACTTCTCGCGCGCAATTCCGAGCGCCATTTGAAATCTCCCGCCGAAATGACCCGGCTCTTCTCCGATCTCCCCGAAGCCATCGCCAACACCCAGCTTCTCTCCTCGCGCTTGAAATTCACCTTGAACGATCTCGGCTACCAGTTCCCGAAATATCCCACGCCCCGGGGCGAATCGCAGATCCACTTCCTGCGCGAACGCACGCACGGCGGCATGCTCTGGCGTTACGGCCCCGAAAACGAACGCGCCCGCCTCCAGATCGAGCGCGAACTCGCCATGATCGAGCGCCTCGATCTTGCCGGTTATTTTCTGATCGTCTGGGACATCGTCCGCTACTGCCGCGAGCAGAACATCCTCGTCCAGGGACGTGGTTCCGCCGCCAATAGCGCCGTCTGCTATGCGCTCGGCATCACCGCCGTCGACCCCGTTGGCATGGACCTTCTCTTCGAACGCTTTCTCTCCGAGGAACGCGGCGAGTGGCCCGACATCGATCTCGATCTCCCCAGCGGCGACCAGCGCGAGCGCGCCATCCAGTATGTCTATCAGCGCTACGGCCAGCTGGGCGCGGCCATGACCGCCAACGTCATCACCTACCGCGGGCGCTCGGCCGCGCGCGAAGTCGGCAAAGCGCTCTCGTTCGATCCCGAAACCCTGAATCGCCTAACCAGTCTGGTCGGCGCCTGGGAATACAAGGACGCGAGCGACACGCTCGCGCGCCAGTTCCGCGACGCCGGCCTCGATTTCCAGCATCTGCAAATCCGCAAATTCCTCGAGCTCTGCCTGGCGGTTCAGGACCTCCCGCGCCACCTCGGTCAGCACTCCGGCGGCATGGTGATTTGCCAGGGGCAGCTGGATTCCGTAGTCCCGCTAGAACCCGCCACCATGCCCGGCCGCGTCGTCGTCCAATGGGACAAAGAAGATTGCGCCGACATGGGCATCGTAAAAGTAGACCTGCTCGGCCTGGGCATGATGGCCGTGCTGGAAGATTCCCTGCAGATCATTCGCGACGACTACGGCGAAGAGATCGACCTTGGGCGCCTCCCCGCCGGCGATCCCCTCGTCTACGAAACGCTGCAGAAAGCGGACACAGTCGGCATGTTTCAAATCGAGAGCCGCGCCCAGATGGCCTTTCTCCCGCGCATGCATCCCACCTGCTTCTACGACATCGTGGTGCAGGTCGGCATCATCCGTCCCGGCCCGATCGTCGGCAAAATGGTTCATCCTTATTTAAAGCGCCGCCAGGGCCGCGAAGCCCCGGACAGCCTTCATCCCTCGCTCGACCCGGTTCTAGCGCGCACTCTGGGCGTGCCCCTATTTCAGGAGCAACTGCTGCGCATGGCCATGATCGCCGCCGGATTCACCGGAGGCGAAGCCGAAGAATTGCGCCGCGCCTTCGGCTTCAAGCGCTCCGAAGCGCGCATGAAAGACATAGAAAAAAAGCTCCGCGCCGGAATGAACAAGCAGGGCATAGCCCCCGCCATTCAGGACAAAATCGTCCTCTCCATCACCTCCTTCGCTCTCTATGGGTTCCCCGAATCGCACGCCGCCAGTTTCGCGCTGATCGCCTACGCCAGCGCCTATCTGAAATGCCATTACCTGCCCGCCTTCACCGCCGCCATCCTAAACAACCAGCCCATGGGCTTCTACAATCCCGCCACCCTGGTAAAAGACGCGCAGCGCCACGCCCTAAAAGTGAAGCCCATCGACATAGCCACCTCAAACTGGAAATGCACCCTGGAACGCATCACATTGTCTTTTGATCGTCATTCTGAGCGAAGCGAAGAACGGTCCTCCATCGCTCGCCTTTCGAGCGATGAATCTCTCTTCATTGACACCCAAGAGGTGAGCGAATCAGAGAGCTCTGCCAGTCGCGGCTTCGCCGTCCGCCTCGGCCTGAACTTCGTAAAAGGCCTGCGCGCCGAAATCGCCTCCGAAATCATTCGCGAACGCGCCACCCGCCCCTTCGCTTCCATCGACGACCTGAAATTCCGCCTACCCGCCATCCAAAAATCGGAGCTCACAGCCCTGGCGGAAATCGGAGCGCTGAATGCAATCTCCGGCCAGCGCGGCCATCGCCGCAGCGCCCTCTGGCAAGTAGAGCGCGCCGCCCGGCCTGCTGGCCCCTTACTCGAATCCAAGCATCACCATAAAATTCCCGAGCCCACTCCATCCCCCTGTCATCCTGAGCGCAGCGAAGGATCTGCTTTCGCGCCTTCCCCTCTCCCTCCCATGACCCCCGAAGAGCGCCTCCTAGCCGACTTTCGCGGCACCGGGCTCACCGTCGGCCTTCATCCCATGGCTCATCATCGCGCCACACTCAAACGCCAGGGCGTCCGCTCCGCCATCGAACTCCGCGCTCTTTCCGACGGCACGCCCGTCCGCATCGCCGGCAGCGTGATCGCCCGCCAGCGCCCCGGCACCGCCAAGGGCTTCGTGTTCCTCAGCATCGAAGACGAAACCGGCATCGCCAACGCCATCATCACTCCGCAGCTTTTCACCCGGAACCGCGTGGTAGTCGTCAACCAGCAATTTCTTCTCATCGACGGCACGCTGCAAAATCAGGACAACGTCATCTCCGTAAAAGCCCACCGCATCCAGCCGCTCACCCTCACCCGAGCCGCCGCCCCCTCCCATGATTTCCATTAAGCCCATTGCCCCACCCCGAAAATCATGGTGTATACTCCGCCTTCGCCGGCGGAACACGCCACGCAAGGAGCACTCCTCATGAATAAAATCATCCTCGGAATCGCACTCATTTTTCTCGCAGGCTGCGCGCAACAACAGCAGACCTCGGACGCCAATTCCACCGCGGCTCTCGAAGCCCAGATCGCCCAGCTCAAAGCCGCCATTGACGACCTCAAGCCGGGACTCGGCGAAACCATGGGCGTCATCCAGCAGCACCACGCGAAGCTTTACTATGCCGGAAGCAAATCGAACTGGCCCCTGGCCGATTACGAGCTGGGCGAAATCCAGGAAGGCCTCGAAGACGCCGTAAAGTTCAATCCGACTTTCAAGGGCGCCCCTGTCGCGAGCCTCGTTCCGGCGCTGACCAAGGGAAGCCTCCAAAAAGTTCAGGACGCCATCGGCAAGAAAGACAAGAAAGCATTCGTGGAAGCCTATAAGGGGCTCTCGTCCTCTTGCTCGAATTGCCACAAAGCGGCCAATCATCCCTTCGTTCAAATCCAGGTCCCCACCGACGCTCAGTTCAGCGATCAGAAATTCGCGCCCTGAGCCGGTTATAATTCCCGCGCCCGACCCCGACAAACAAGAGGAGAAAAAAGTGCCGGTGTCTGACGCCTCCGCCGCCCCATCCGTCCCATCAGGTGCCCGCTCCGCGGGAAACGGTTCGCTCCGTGAACTCGCCGCCTTTTTCCTGCGCCTCGGCCTCACCGCCTTCGGCGGACCTGCCGCGCATATCGCCATCATGGAAGACGAGCTGGTGCGGCGCCGCGGCTGGCTCTCCCGCGAGAAATTTCTCGACCTGCTCGGCGCAAGCAGTCTGATCCCCGGCCCCAGCTCCAGCGAACTCGCCATCCACATCGGCTACCAGCGCGCCGGATTCGCGGGCCTGCTCGTCGCCGGCACCTGCTTCATCCTCCCCGCCTTCGCCATGGTCTCCGCGTTTGCGTGGGCGTACGTCCACTTCGGACACCTGCCCGCAATCTCAGCCCTGCTCTACGGCGTGAAACCGGTCGTCATAGCCGTAATCCTCCAGGCGCTATGGGGACTCAGCCGCACCGCCGTGAAAACAAAACTGCTCGCGGCGGCGGGTTTGATCGCGACAGTTCTAGCCTATGTAGGTCTGCACCCTCTGCTGTTGCTGCTCATCGCGGGACTCGCCATGGCGCTAACAAAAGTAGATTTCCACCGCGCCGGCATCACGAGCCTCGCTCCCTCTCTGTCTCTCGACAAGCTCATGCAAGCGCCTCGCGCCTGGTTGGCGGCAGTAGCAGCCTCGATAGCCACACCCGTAACCCTAAGCTCCCTGTTTCTGGTTTTTCTGAAGATCGGCGCGGTAGTTTTTGGCAGCGGCTACGTGCTCCTGGCCTTCCTTCGCGCAGATTTAGTGATCCATCGAGGCTGGCTCACCGACAGTCAGCTGATCGACGCCGTAGCCGTCGGCCAGGTAACGCCCGGACCGGTGTTCACCACCGCCACATTTATCGGCTACCTGCTCGGCGGAATGAAAGGCGCCACGGTAGCCACGGTCGGCATCTTTCTTCCAGCCTTCGTGCTGGTAGCCATCAGCGGCCCCCTCGTTTTCGGAATTCGCAGGTCAAAAATCGCCGGGGCCTTTCTCGACGGCGTAAACGTGGCATCGCTTGCCCTGATGGCGGTCGTTTCCTGGCAACTCGCCCGCGCTTCCGTAATCAACCTCGAGACGGCCCTGCTAGCAGCCGTTTCTCTGTTCGCGCTCCTCCGTTTTCGCGTGAACTCCGCCTGGCTCGTCCTCGGCGGAGCCTTCGTCGGCATTCTCAGCCGGGGGCTCTGACCTCACCCATAGCGAAACTTGCGCACGCCGGAAAATACAGGCCATTGGGGATTTCTCCCACGGCCCAAAACCAACTAAGCTAGTAATTCGACGCGCCCGGCTTCCGCCGCCCAGGAGCCTCCGAACCTTCATGAGTCTGTGTGGCAACGTCGGTTTATCGTCAGGGCACGAATTTATCCGTGCCGCAAATGCCTGGAAATCAATGCGGCTTTACAGGTCGCGGAAAAGCCTGGGTTTTTAGGGGGTCGGAGCTTCAGCTCCGACATAAAGCTTAAGCATTCAATAGGGCTTTAGCCCCTGAGGAACAGATTTTGGCATTTTTCCGCAGCCTGTTGAGCCGCTGAGGGATGATTTGGCTAATTGCCACACAGACTCTTCATGCGTTCCTTAGCCCTCGCTTGCGACTACGACGGCACGCTGGCTGACGAAGGAGCCGTTTCGCCCGCCACGCTGGCGGCGCTGCAGCGTCTCAAGGATTCCGGCCGCAAAGCGATTCTCGTAACCGGGCGCCAGCTCGACGATTTAATGCAGGTATTTCCGGACCACGCCATTTTCGACCGCATCGTAGCCGATAACGGCGCAGTCCTGTATTCGCCCGCAAGCCGTGGAACGAAGATTCTCGGCGAGCCTCCGCCTCCCGCGTTCCTCGAAGCCCTCGCCCTTCGCGGCGTGCCGTTCACCGTGGGCCAGGTAATCGTCGCCACCGTCGAGCCATACGATGCAGCCGTTCTGCGGGTCATCAAGGAACTGGGCCTCGAGCTGCAAGTGATCTACAACAAAGGTTCGGTGATGATTTTGCCGTCCGGCCTGAACAAGAGCACCGGCCTGGTGGCTGCTCTTTCCGAACTTGGCGTTCCGGCGCATCGGGCGGTCGGCGTGGGCGACGGCGAAAACGATCATTCCTTGCTTCATGCCTGCGGCTTAGGCGTTGCCGTCGCGAACGCCGTGCCTTCCCTGAAACAGGAAGCCGATTGGATCACGCCGCAGGAAAGCGGCAAAGGCGTCGAGGAACTAATCGACCGGCTGCTTCGGAATGACCTCGGCCCCAGGGCCGATCGAACATGAACACGGCCGAGCTCACTTTATTCGTCTTCCTCGGCTCGCTTGCCGCGGGCTTTCTCGGCTCTCTCACGGGCCTGGGCGGCGGGGTCGTGATCGTGCCGCTGCTCACCCTCGCCTTTCACGTCGACATCCGCTACGCGATCGGAGCATCGCTCGTGTCGGTCATCGCCACGTCCTCGGGCGCTGCCGCCGCCTATGTGCGCGAGGGATACTCCAACATTCGCGTAGGCATGTTCCTCGAAATCGCCACCACCATCGGCGCAATCACCGGCGCGCTGGTCGCGGTTCACCTGCCGCTGCGCGTGATCGCGATTATCTTCGGCCTCGTGCTGCTCTACTCGGCCTACATCTCCTATCGCCCCCCCGCGAAAGAACTCGACGCCGAAAAAACCGGCCGTTATGCGGCGCTTCTCCGCATGGACAGCTCCTATCCCACGGCGGACGGCTTCAAGGAATATCACGTGCAAGGAGTGCCGCTCGGATTCGGGATCATGTACATCGCCGGCGTGCTCTCCGGCATCCTGGGAATCGGCTCCGGCGCCGTGAAAGTGCTCGCGATGGACCGCGCCATGCACCTCCCCTTCAAAGTCTCCACCACCACCAGCAATTTCATGATCGGCGTCACCGCGGCCGCCAGCGCAGGCGTCTACCTGAACCGCGGCTACATCGATCCCGGCCTCGCCATGCCGGTAATGCTGGGTGTTCTCGCCGGATCGCTCGCCGGCACCTTCGTTCTCGGCCAAGGCCCGCGTCCCGTTGCTGCGAACGGTGTTCAGTTTCGTGATCGCGGCCCTCGCCGTAGAGATGATCGTGAATGGATTGAGCGGGAGGTTCTCGCATTGAGCGCCCCCGGTAGCGCCGTGCCCAATCGTCAGGTGAGGGATTTGCGCGCGGAAGACAAGCGCGTGGAAGAAATTATCGGCACGCTTTTGCGGACAGGCGTGATCCTCGCGGCCGCGGTAGTTTTGATCGGCGGAGTGTTCTACCTCGCGCGCTATGGTTCGTCACCCGCGCATTACGGAATCTTTCGCGGCGAGCCCGGCGATCTCAGCCACGTCCTGGCGATTCTCCGCGACGCCCTCGCGCTTCATCCGCGAGGCATTATGCAACTGGGCATCCTGCTGCTCATCGCCACACCCGTAGCCCGCGTGATTTTCACGGTTTTCGCATTCGCGCACGAGCGGGATTGGACCTACGTGGTAGTCACGCTAATCGTGCTAGCGCTTCTTCTTTACAGCCTCGGCGCATGGCACCTGTAAATCGCCCGCCCGGTTGTTTTGAAGCAGTGGTTTCAAGCAGTTGTTTCAAGTAGTTGATTCGAGCAGTTGATTCAAGCAGTTGGTTCAAGCAGCCGCTTCCGCCACAGGCCGGCGCTTCACGCCTTCGATATTCGGCAGGAATCCCGCCAGGATTCCAATAGCGGGCAGGAACGAGCACACGTGATACACATGGCTGATGCTCGTAGCGTCCGCCAGTTCGCCCAGCATGGCCGCGCCCAGCCCCGCCACTCCGAAAGCGAATCCGTAGCAGAGCCCCGAAATCATTCCCACCCGCCCCGGCACCAGTTCCTGCGCGTACACCACAATCGCCGAAAACGCCGACGCCAGCACCAAGCCCGATCACCACGCTCAAAATGCCCGTCCAGAATAAATTGGCGTAAGGCAGGATCAGCGTAAAGGGCAGCACCCCGAGAATCGAGCACCAGATCACGTATTTGCGCCCGATCCGGTCTCCGATGGGGCCCCCAATAATCGTCCCCATCGCCACAGCGCCCAGGAAAACGAACAAATAAATCTGCGACGTCCGCACGGACAAATGAAATTTGCTGATCAGATAAAAGGTGTAATAGCTCGTCAAACTGGCCAGATAAAAATACTTGGAAAAAAGCAGCGCCATCAGCACCCCGATCGAGAGCACCACCCGCTTGGTCGGAAGCGCCGCGTGATGTTCCCCGTGTGACGCCCGCGATTTCCGAATTTTCGCAGCCTGCCTCTTGGCCCACCCGCCCACGCCCACCAGCAGCACGATCCCGACGAGCGCCGCCAGCCCGAACCACGCGATGCTCGCCTGCCCCCGCGGCATCACAATCAGCGCCACCAGCAGCGGTCCGAAAGCGAGCCCCGCGTTTCCTCCCACCTGAAACAGCGCCTGCGCCGTGCCATGCTGCCCCCCCGACGCCATCCGCGCCACGCGCGACGACTCCGGATGAAATACCGCCGACCCAACGCCCAGGATCGCCGCGCCGGCCACCAGTATCGCGAACGCATGCGCCGCGGCCAGCATCAGCACCCCCGCGAGCGAAAGCGCCATCCCCACGCTCAGCGAATACGGCCGGGGCCGCCGGTCGGTCAGCATTCCAATCAAAGGCTGAAGAAGCGACGCCGTGAACTGATACGTCAGCGTGATCAGCCCGATCTGCGTGAAATTCAGGTGAAACCAAGCCTTGAACAGCGGATAGGTAGCCGGCAGCACCGACGAAAGCATATCGTTCATCAGATGGCACAAACTGATCGCCGCCAGCACCTTGAACGCCGTCTTCTCGCCAGCCGCCGCAAAAGTCTCTACCTGGGTCGCCAAAGCCTCATCCCCGCAAAAAGAATCCGCCATCAAGCTTGCAAATTCGCTTGAGCAATCATTTTAACCCGAGACCCGTTCTTTGCCCGGTAATCCGCTCGGAGGTATTCGGCGGAAGTTCCATAAGAGTAGCTCGTTCGCCCTGGCCAGCCGCACCACCCGCAAGCAACCCTTTGCTTCACACCGAAGTTCCTATATCTGATAAATTGAGGGAAGCAACGCGGAGGTTTGGCGAAAGTGTTGCCGGCGGTTCTCACATACGCAAAAAGGGCTCGCGCCGAGCGCCGCTGCAGGCGGTTCTGTTCCTGTGCGCGGCATCGCTGCTCTCCCTCCCCGCCTTCGGGCAGGAGCAAGGTCCGCTCCAGGGCGCAGCTCCGCAAAGCGAGGACTACCCCTCGATCCCCGCCCCCCGCCAGGATGCGCCCCAGCCGCGGCAGGTCCGCCAAGCGCCTCCTCCGCAGCAGTCAGCTCCAAGACCCGCCTCCACCGAAGGCCTTTCGAAGGATCCGCCATCCATCCCGGTTGACCAGATCATCCAGAAATTTGCCGCCCGCGAACAGGAGTTCAAAGAGGAGCGCGACAACTTCACCTACGTCCAGGACTTCACCATCCAGACCATCTCCGATTCGGGTCGCCCGGACGGCGAATACCGCATGACCACCGACATCACCTACCCGAACGGGAAGCGCAACGAGGAAGTCACCTACGCCCCCGAATCCACGCTCGAGCGAATCCTGCTGTCGCAGCAGGATCTCGACGATCTGAAGAACGTCCAGCCCTTCGTGCTCACCACCTCGGAGTTGCCCAAGTACGACGTCACCTACGTCGGCCGCGAGAAAGTCGACGAAATTTCCACCTACGTCTTCGACGTGGGCCCCAAGCGCCTCGAGAAAAATCAGCGCTATTTTCAGGGCCGCATCTGGGTCGACGACAGCGACATGGAAATCGTCAAGACCTACGGCAAGGCCGTTCCCGACATTCGCAAGGGCAACAACGAAAATGTCTTTCCGCGCTTTGAGACCTACCGCGAAAACATCGAAGGGAATTACTGGTTTCCCACCTACACCCACGCCGACGACGTGCTCCACTTCCGCACCGAAGACGTCCACATCCGCATGACCGTGCGCTACACCGACTACAAGCGCTTCCGCGTTTCCATCAAGCTACTAAACACCGAACCCGTTACCCAGCCCAATTCGACGCACGCCTCCCCCACCGCCGCAAAAGCCCTGAAACTTCTGCATTTGCCCTCTACCGAACCTGCCGCCAGTATCTCGGGAAATCCGCGTATAGCCGGATTACTCTCCGGTTCGTACGATCTACTCATGTGAGAGTTCTGCATTCGCTCATTGCACCGGGGAGGGCAAATCACATGCATCGTAAATTCGCTGTCTTGGGATCTATGGCACTTTTTATAGCACTGGCTGTCACGCCGGCGGCGCTCGAATCCGCCACTCGCTTCACCTGGCAGGAAACCCAACAGCCGGACAACGCGAAAAACAATCAGGACCGTTCATCCCCCACAGCCGATCAGCAGAAGACCAACGCATCGGATCAGGCCATCACGCGCGGCATTCGCAAATCCATCATGTCCGACAAAAGTCTTTCCACCTATGCACACAACGTAAAAATCATCACGCGAAACGGCAAAGTAACTCTCCGCGGGCCGGTGCGCTCGGATGAGGAGAAAGCCACTGTCGAATCGAAAGCGGCCGCGGTAGCCGGCCAGGAAAACGTCACCAGCCAGATCGAGGTCGCCCCAGGGAAGTAAGCGTCATCAGGTTGCACTGCGGAGTTCAGAAGGAGGAGTCATGAGGTTCGGACCGTTTCTTCTGATTGCCATCCTGCTCGCTCATTCTATGGGTGGGCAGTTTCGTGATGTTCCACGTGGCCAGCGGCTTGATTCACTTGCTCCTGCTGTTCGCCGTCATCTCGCTGGTCATTCACTTGTTCACGGGCGCGCGCACAGCCTAGAAACCCAGCGGACCGCAGATCCCCTCCTGAGGGACGAACCAGGCGAGAATCTTGTCAGCCTGGGGTTTATTTCGGAGGCTGCGCGGATTTCAGCGTGCGCACTTCCCGGGAAAGCTTCCAGATCTCTTCTTCCATGCGCGCGAGCTCGATCTCCGCGCCCACTAGAAATCCGATCGTGGATATCAGCTGCACATCCCTCTTGCTGTGCGCGTGCGGCTGGCGATGCTGCACGTTGATCACGCCCACAAGCTTGCTTCGGCACATCACCGGCACCGACAAAAACGCCTCGAACTGGTCCTCCGGCAATTCGTTGAACGATTGAAACCGCGGGTCCTGATACGCCTTCCGCGTGATCGCCACCGGCTTTTTGTGCTCGGCCACCCAGCCCGTGATCCCTTGTCCGAACCGGATCGTCAGCCGGTCCACCAGCCCTGCGTGCAGGTTCTTCGAAGCCCGCAGCACCAGGTCGCGGTCATTCAGGTGTAGACGAAGCACGAATCGCATTTCATTACGGCGACGACAAACCGGACGATGCGGTCGAGCACCTTCGACAGCGGTGCGGCGGACATTCCCGTTCCAATCTCGTGCAGAAAATCGATTTCCGCACTGCTGTCCTGCTCCGAAAGCGTCTTCATGGCATGGGCAGTCTAAGGAACCGCATCGGAAACAATCCAATCCAAATTCAAGCTAGGTCTCATCAGCTTTGAAGATGCGCGAAGCGCCGCGCGCGCTTTGCGAAGCCTTACGGTTTCCATAGAACACTCTCGGTCACCGCATCCGCTTCTGCCATCCCTTCTCGACAGCGCTACCGCCCAAAGATTCTTCCCCTTGACACCAAACAGCCGTGTGAAGTCTAATGTGTTCCCAGTTGCAACTCTGTTGCAACTGGCTTTTGCCCGCTATTCTGGCGGACGCACCTTGTCTGCAGATAAAAGTTGGCGGAGGGAAACCCTCAATTGCACGGGAAGGGATTTTTCTAAAGTAAAAGCCGATCCCCACGGAAACCTTTTGGCGAGGAGCCGTGGGGATCGGAAATCGACAGCCCGGAGGGCCGGCGACACGCTCGTATTCTAGGTGCGCCGGCCAGGGTTTTCAAGGAGACTCAATGGCTGGTGGTGTTCCCGTTTTCCTTTCGAGCCGCGAGGATGGACGCTCACACAATCGCGGCCCGCGTCGTTCTTCGCCCCTGACGATTTCTCTGCCAGCGCACTGGTTGTTCATCGCCGCTCTGGCTTTGCTGTGCGTTCTCTTCTCTGCCCCCCGGTTGCCCGCGCAGGAGAGCCCGTACATCGTTACCTACGATCACTATCTCGAAGAGCCCGGCAGTCTCGACGTCGAATATTTCTCCACGTTCGGCACCCAGCGCCATGCCAACGACTTCCAGGCCTTCTGGGCCGAATTTGAGTACGGCGTCACCGCCTGGTACACCACGGAATTCTACCTCGCCGGGCAGACCACCTTCCACGACAGCACGCTGTTCACGGGCCTCCGCTGGGAGAACCGCTTCCGCCTTTTGCCGCGCGAGCATTTCCTCAATCCGGTTCTCTACGTCGAATTCGAGAACACCAGCGGCGCGGACAAAATCCTGAAGGAAGTCGAAGGGCACGACGTGGAGGCGGACTACGCCGAACCCAACGCCGAACTGCGGCGCGAGCACGATCACGAACTCGAATTCAAGCTTCTGCTCTCGAAATCCTGGCGCGGCTGGAATGTTGCCGTGAATCCCCTGGCCGTCAAAAACCTCTCGAATGACCCCTGGGAATTCGGCTACGCCATCGGAGCCAGCCGCCCGCTCGCCCTGAAGGCCTCGGCGAGCCGTTGCAACCTGTGCCCCGAAAACATCATTGCCGGCGTGGAAATGTATGGCGGCCTGGGCGACCGCTACAGCCTGGGATTGCGCAACACGTCCCAGTATCTCGCCCCGGTGGCGGCGTGGAATCTCCCCTCTGGCTGGACGCTGCGGCTCTCGCCGGGCTTCGGCTTGAATGACCAGAGCCACCGCTTCCTTCTGCGATGGGGCGTCTCCCGCGAGTTCTCGGGCTTCGGCGAGATGGTTTCGCGTCTTTTCGGAGGGCGCCAATGAGAACCAGTCGCATCCCGCTTCGCGCCACTGCGCTTCGTCTGACGCTCCTCACAGTCTTACTCGCGGCATTTTCGTGTCGAGTTCGCGCGCAGGGTCTCGATGCAAACGCGGCCCGCGAGGCGAAGACATATCACGCGCTCGAGGTTGTCCCGCAGAAGGCGCGCGCCGGAAGCAATCCGCTGGAGAGCGATCCTGAAGCGATCCGCGCGGGCGGCAAGCTCTTCGAAGAGCACTGCGCCGATTGCCACGGGAAAAAAGCCGAAGGCGGAAAGAAGGGGGCCAGCCTGCTCAAGCCGCAGGTCGCGCAGGCGTCGCCCGGAACGCTTTTCTGGATCTTATCCAACGGCGTCCTCTGGCGCGGCATGCCGGACTGGTCGAAATTACCCGAGCCGCAGCGCTGGCAGCTCGTCGCATTTCTCAAGTCCCTCAAAGCTTCGGCTGGCGCAAATACGCCGCCGCAGGCGTCGCTTGCATTCCTTTCCTCCGGTGCTACAACTAGAAAGGTGGCTATGGAGAAGTGATTTGCATTCAAAACTGGCAGCCTTGGCAGCCGCGCTCGTTCTCTCGCTCGTGTCGGCGATTGGGTCTCCGCTCTCCGCGCAAACCCAATCGCCGCCCGAGACGATCCCGATCGACCTCACCGCTCCCTCACACCCGTTTCCCCATTTCTGGGAGCAGATGTTCGGCTCCGGCCGCGCCATCCTTTCCCTGCGCGACAGCTACCGCAGCGATCTGCGCCAGGTCAGGCAAGCCACCGGCTTCCAGTACATGCGCTTCCACGCCATCTTCCACGACGAAGTCGGCCTCTATGACGAAGACTCCTCCGGCAAGCCCGTCTACAATTTTTCCTATGTCGACCAGATCTACGATGGGCTCCTGCAGAACGGCGTCCGCCCTTTCGTCGAATTAAGCTTCATGCCGCGCAAACTGGCGGCCCAGCCCACCGAGCACGTGTTCTGGTATCACCCCATCATTTCGCCTCCGAAGGATTGGGACGCCTGGTCGGACATGATCACGGCCTTCACCCAGCACCTGGTAGCTCGCTACGGCATCGACGAAGTCTCGCAGTGGTATTTCGAGGTGTGGAACGAACCCAACCTCGATTTCTGGACGGGCGATCCCAAAGAGCAAACCTACTACCAGCTCTATGACGCCACGGCCAAAGCCATCAAGGCGGTCAATCCGCGCCTGCGCGTCGGCGGACCCTCCACCGCGCAGGCCGCCTGGGTAGACCGCTTCATCCGCCATTGCGTCGAAAACCATATCCCGGTTGACTTCGTCTCCACCCACGTCTACGGCAACGACGACGCCAAGAACGTCCTCGGCACCGATGAATCCGTGCCGCGCACGCAGATGGTTTGCCGCGCCGCGGCAAAAGTGCACGCGCAGGTGAAAGCATCCACGCGCCCGGATCTTCCCGTGATTTTCAGCGAGTACAACGCCAGCTACAAAAACGAACCGGACGTCACCGACGCCCCGTTCATGGGTCCGTGGCTCGCCGACACCATCCGCCAGTGCGACGGCCTCACCGAAATCATGAGCTACTGGACCTTTTCCGATGTATTCGAAGAACAGGGAGTAGTGAAGGAGCCTTTCTACGGCGGTTTCGGCCTGCTCGCCGAAGACGGCCTGCCCAAGCCGGCCTTCAACGCCTTCCGCCTGCTGCACTCGCTCGGAGACCAGCGTCTGGAAGAAAAATCGGATTCCGTGCTCGTAACGCGCCGCGCGGACGGAACCTTCGTAATCGCCTTATGGAATTTGTTCCTGCCGGAAGAAAAAGGCCACGCCAGGGACGTCACTCTCGCGTTTCAGGGAACGCGCAAAAGCCGCGCATCGGTTTCGCGGCTGGACGCCGCGCACGGCTCGCTGCTCAATGCCTATGACGCCATGGGCCGCCCCGCTTATCCGTCCCAGGCCCAGATAGAAACCCTGCGCAGGGCTGCGCAGCTCTCAGCCGCCTGAAAAAATGTCTCTTCGCAACGGCGAACTTCATTTGACGCTGCCCCCTCAGGGACTCGCCTTGATCGAACTGCGATGAGGATTGGCGGATTCTTCCACCCTGCCCGGGCCGAGAGGCGCGGCAGGAGTTGGCAGCAGTTCCTGGGGATTCGCCGGCTCGTAATTCTCAAATCCCGCGCGCAGCATCCCGCGCTGCGCTTCCGGGTTTTTCATGAAGGTGTCCCACACGAAGGCGGTGCGCGCGTTTTCCGCCATCACCATGGTGATTCCCGTATCGATCCCGATCGCGTCGCTGTCGTACCAGTTCGTGAGTGGATTGAATGCGTCCACGAATCCGTAGCGGCTCCAGGTGCCCGCGCCGTAGCGCAGATACGTCACGCGCAGCACCCGCATCACCTGCTGCGGAAGAAACGGCAGCGACCCCGCCGAAGCGCACGGCACCACCGTTCCATCGATGGGCCCCGTCTTCGGCGGCCCTCCCCATACTTCGTATCCATGGATCGAATCCGACGCCGTGATGCCCCACAGGTCCTCGCTGTAATCGGGAAACTGCCGCGATAAATCGACGCAGAACCGGCGGTGCGCTTCGGTGGCCAGCGTCGAATTCTGGAAGTAGTCCGCGTATTTGTCGCGCTTGCCGCGGAAGTCGAACCATCCCAGCGAATACTGGTGCACGAAGATGGGCGCGAATGACCCGATGTACTTGATCCCGTCGTATTCGAACTCCGACCGCTTCCAGGCGTCCCACGATCCGGGCGGCAGCGGGTACTTCGCCGAACCCAATCCCAGCAGGTACAGCATCATCAGCTCGCTGTAGCTGTCCCAGCGATAGCGCAGAAATCCCGTCTCCGGGGCCCATCCGTGCGGCAGTATCAGCGTGTCTTCCGACAGCCACTGCCAGTTCACGCGGTTGAAAATTTCCTGCGCGAGATCGGTGATTTCGGTATGCGCGAAGTGCGCCTTGCAGGTGAGCACGCCGCAGAGCAGGATGGCCGTATCGATCGAGGAAATCTCCGACTCCCACAGCCGCTCGCCCGTATTGATATTGGCCCAGTGATAGAAAAAGCCGCGCTGGTTGTGCAGCTTCTTCCACAGGAATCGCAAAGTTACCAGCGCGCGGTCTCGCGCCTGCGCATAGGTGACATACCCGCGGTTCTCGCCGATGCACAGAGCGGTGAGCGCGAATCCGGTGGCAGCGATGCTGCCAACAACTTTGTTATCGTTGGCTCGCACGTTGCACCGGTCTTTCGTAAGCCCCGTGCTGGGATTCGTCTGTTCCCAGAAATAAAGAAAGTTGGCCGTTTCCAGATCTTCCAGAAAAGCGTCGTCGCTCGCGGACAGTTGATATCTTGAAATCGCAGGCGACTGCGGAGCGCCCGCCGCCTGCTGCACAGAAGGAAAAATCCCCCCAACCGCGCCCCCCGTAATATCGGGAAGAGCGGCGAGAGGCAAGCACACCCCCGCCCGGGCGAGATACCTCAAAACCTCTCGTCGTGAGTACCCGCCCGATCTGGCCTTTTTCTCCCTCATCAAAAAATTCTAAACAATTCCGCCTGAGGATAACACCTTCCGCTTCGCGGACCCGAGCTCCGGCCCCAGCGGGAAGACGCGGTGCGGTCTGGCAGGTGACTGCTATGTAAAGCGAGGGCGTTTGCGATTTTAGCCTTCGTTGAATCCCCAGAAGTCGGCGCTATCCAGAAGTTCGATGCCGATCAGCTGCGAGCCGTCCGCGCGGCGCTTCTGCCAGCGCACCTTCGCCTGCGTCTTGCGATGGATGTCGATACGCTCCACCGTCATCAACTCGCCCCGGCCAATAGGAATGCGGCATTCCATGGAGGCCCCGTGCATGCTGAGTTCTTGCGTGATGGTGTTCTCGCTCCAGTTGTGGCCCGTCACCTGGTAGCAAAGCTTGAGCGGCATCGAGACAAATTTCCGGACGCTCCGTCGCAGGTTCTTCAACAGGTTCCCGGCAGTAAATAAAATGTCGAGCAGCTGGGCTTGTTCCAGCCGGTCGAGGTCTTTCGCCGTGAGCCCGAGAGCGGCCGTCTGATCCACGATTTCAACGAGCGATTCGATGAATGGCTCGCCCGACGTCGCTTTCCAGTGGTCGTTGCTGTCGAGAAATTTGCTGCACTCCTCCAGACTCCGATAACACGCCGCGATGAAATGCGCCCGGCACAGGTCGTGCCCGGCAAGGGTCACATAGCTGGCATGCCCGCAAGAGGAGTCAGCGCAAAGAGTCGAAGAGAGGATGTTTGCCATGGCCCGCATGATCGCGGCAGATGCCCGCCTGCCGAGTCAATTCTGGGCTACTTCCCAAACCCTCTGCCATCCGTAAGATTCTCCGCTATGGCGTACTGATTAACCTCGCAGCTCCCCCCGTGGATTTCGGCGTAGCAGTGTTGAGCGACGAAAAGCAAAAGGCCGGCAGTCGCCTGCCGGCCTCCGCAAGTTTCACAGTAAGCGTGGGATGTTACCGTCGCCCGCCTCCATGGCCGCCACCGCCGTGGAAACCGCCGCCTCCGCCGCTGAATCCGTGCACCGCGCCACCGCGGAATCCGCCGCCTACCGCTCCGCGTCCGCCATAGTACCCACGTCCTCCGTAGTATCCGCGTCCTCCGTAGTAACCCCGGCCATAATACCCGGGACCCACGTAACCACGACCGCCCCAGTATCCGTGATACCACGGCCCCGCGCCTATGAAGACGCCCCCGGAAAACCAGCTAGGACCATAGTAACCATACGGAGCGCACGCATACGGGTAATAGCCGTAGTAACCGTAAGCGCAGGCCGGTGCCGGCCCTACATACGCCGGTCCGCCAATCCCCACGCCGACAGAAAATCTCTGCGCATGGGCGTAACCTGCTGGAATCAAAAACAAACCAAGCACCGCGAGAATTCGCATGTATTTCATCTTAGGACTCCTTCCGATAGCCTCACATCCCTGCCTTAAAAAGCTCATCTCAATAACTCCGATTCCACTAAGGGCACGACCGTTGCCAAACAACGCCGCAACCAGAAATGACGCAAACTCCAATTTTTCAGCACGATGCGAACACTCGTGCCGCTGCTAAAATCTTGCGAAGCGTGCCCATCCGGTGATTTCCAATCGAAGGTGGTGGTTTTCAGCCACCCGTCGATCGGGCGGACCGTTTCGTGCGATGGAATCTGTAACAGCACAAATTTGTGGTGGTTAGCTGAGCTTGAGCTGCGCGGCGGGGAAGTGCTGCGCTTCGAGGCGAGGCGTGCTGGATGTCGATGCCCACGATGCGGCCGTTCGTATCCAGGTCGATGACGATGCCTTCCTGAATTTCGCGCGAGTCCGCGCTAGGGCGCTCATTCAGGTCAATATAGAGGGAATCGGTTTCCTTGTCGTAATGCAGTTTCATCGGCTACCTCGTCTGCGACGGAGAAGTTTTGAAATCCCGGTCAGGAAAGGCGTTATGCACCGTTTCTCCGTCCGCCAGCGTTACGACGCGCAACACCCTGTCACCGAATTCCGGAATGAAATGATGCCCCAGAACCGAATGCGCCCATCCGCTTGGACGACTCGGGCCAGCGGGTGAGCCAATATCCTTTGGCACCACTCCAGCTGGATGTAAGGCCGCTTGCGCAAGACCTGTTCGCGGAAATACCGTGTGGTCTTCATCCAGCCCGAGTCTACATTTTAGTCCTTTAAGGCAAATATCGCATTACTATGTGACGCAGGTTTCCCGGGCGCGAGCACGCGCGATAGCGCCTTGACCCGCCTCACACCCGCCAGTAAGCTACATGTCTCCATACCGAAAGCAGACTCCATGGGAACCATACAAATCACATTGCCGGACGGCGCAACTCGCGAAGTGCCCAGCGGCACCACCGCCGCCGAAATCGCGCACCAGATCTCTCCGCGCCTCGCCAAGGAAGCGCTGGTAGCGCGCACCAACGGCGAACTCATCGATCTTTCGCGCCCGCTCGACCACGACACCAAGCTCTCCATCCTCACCTCGAAAGATCCCGACGCCGTGCAGGTATTCCGCCACTCCGCCGCGCATCTGCTCGCCGCCGCCGTGCTCGAACTCTACCCCAGCGTGAAGCTGGGCATCGGCCCGCCCATCGACAACGGCTTCTTCTACGAATTCGTCCGCGACGAGCCTTTCACCCAGGACGATCTCGCCAAAATCGAAGCCAAGATGCACGAGATCGCCGAGCGCAACGTGCCCAACGAGCGCAAGCTCCTCCCCAAGCCCGAAGCCGTCGAGCTCTATCGCAGCGCCAACCAGCAATTCAAGTGCGAGCTGGTCGAGGAAAAAGCCACCGAGCCGATGGTTTCCTTCTACACCACCGGCAAGTTCACCGACTTCTGCCGCGGCCCGCACATCCCTTCCACCGGCCGCATCAAGGCGTTCAAGCTGATGAACGTCGCCGGCGCCTACTGGAAAGGCCAGGAAGGCAATCCGCAGATGCAGCGCATCTACGGCGCCTGCTTCGTCGAGCAGAAGGAACTCGACGAATATCTCCACAAGCTCGAAGAGGCCAAGCGCCGCGACCATCGCAAAATCGGCCAGGAACTCGACCTCTTCAGCATCCAGGACGAAGCCGGCCCC
This sequence comes from uncultured Acidobacteriota bacterium, assembly GCA_963709105.1. Classification (GTDB taxonomy): domain Bacteria; phylum Acidobacteriota; class Terriglobia; order Acidiferrales; family UBA7541; genus Palsa-295. Next base: position 114,500 of record CAVPVC010000030.1, on the reverse strand, counting down.
GGCCTGATCTTCTGGCATCCCAAGGGCGGCCTGATCCGCAAGATCATGGAAGACTGGCTGCGCGACGAGCTCCTCCGCCGCGGCTACGATCTCGTGTTCACGCCGCACATCATGCGCCTCGACCTCTGGAAGACCAGCGGCCACGCGAATTTCTATCGCGAGAACATGTTCGGCCCCATCGAAGTCGAAAAGGCCGAGTACCAGCTCAAGCCCATGAACTGCCCCGGCCACATCCTGATTTTCCAGTCGCGCCTGCGCAGCTATCGCGACCTGCCCGTGCGCCTGGCCGAGCTCGGCACCGTCTACCGCTACGAGCGCTCCGGCGTGCTGCACGGACTCCTGCGCGTCCGCGGCTTCACCCAGGACGACGCGCACATCTTCTGCATGCCCGAGCAGATCGAAAAAGAAATTCAGGATTGCGTCGAATTCGCCTGGGAAGTCCTGCGCGTGTTCGGCTTCGACCGCTACGAAGTGGAGCTCTCCGGCGGCGACCCGTCCCGCCCGCAGGATTACACCGGCACTCCCGAGGAATGGAAGTCCGCCGAGGGCGCGCTCATCTCCACGCTCGACCGCATGAAGGTCCCCTACAAATTCATTCCCGGCGAAGCCGCGTTCTACGGCCCCAAAATCGACGTGAAGCTAGTCGACGCGATCGGCCGCCCCTGGCAGCTCACCACCGTCCAGTTCGATTTCAACCTGCCGCGCCGCTTCAAGCTCGAATACGTAGGTGAGGACGGCAACCGCCACATGCCCCTGATGGTCCACCGCGCCCTGTGGGGCTCGGTAGAGCGCTTCTTCGGCGTCCTGATCGAGCACTACGCCGGCGCCTTCCCCGCATGGCTAGCCCCGGTGCAGGCCACCGTCCTCCCGGTAAGCGGAAAATTCAGCGAGTACGCCCAAAAAGTAGCCGCCAAGCTGAAAGAATCCAACCTGCGCGTCCACCTCGACGACCGCAACGAAAAGCTCCAAGCCAAAATCCGCGACGCCCAGCTAGAAAAAATCCCCTACATGCTAATAATCGGCGGCAAAGAAGCCGAAGCCGGCACAGTATCCGTCCGCCACCGCACCAAAGGCGACCAAGGCCCCCGCCCCCTGGACCAATTCATCAGCGACCTAAGCGCCGAAGTAAATTCAAAGTCGATCACCTAAGCACCAGCTGCTGCGCCGTTGCTGTTCGCCTTTGTATCCCTGGGATCGCCATTCTCCTGAATGGCGCTTTTGAACCCGCCAATCGGGAGATTGGCGTTCCCGGGCCACCCCTGCTTCTGCCTTCAGCCCTTCGTGTCATCCTGAGGAGCGGACTAGCCTTACAGCGTTGAGGCAGCCGTCTGCTGGTAGAGGTACTTCTGAAAGCCTGCGAAGACCCTGCCAATCTCTTCCGGCCTGCCGAGGTCGGCCACGGCGTCGGCAATGGAGTTGTGGTATTTGAGGCGGAGCAGCGGCGTCAGCTTCTCCTGGTCGAGTTCGTCGCACGCCGACGCTCACGTAATGCGAGAGCACGAAATCGAGGAAGGCCTGCTGCTTTGTGTTGAAGTGGGTGCTGATCTCGACCTTGCGCTTTGCGCGGCCCGTTCTCTCCGCGGGTCAGCGGGGGCAGCGCATAGGCCACATGCGCCAGCACGTCGAAGAGGTCGCTCTTTTCGGCGTCGATGATCTTCTGCATCTCGGCCATCTGCTCCTGGCCGAAGCCCTTTTCGGCGAGGCCTTGCAGGAGCTTCGCGCGCGTGTCGGGCGCGCTCCACAGGGCGCGCAGTTCGTCTTCGTTCTTGAAGAACTCCGGCAGCTTGCCGAACAGCATTTCCATGAACTGCTGCGCGGACATCGGCGTGCCGTCCGGGTGCCAGAAGCTGGTCACCATCATGTGCTGGATGGTGCGCGCCTTGCCGTCGGCCAGCTTCACTTTGATTCTTCTGACGGGCGTTTGCCGGTCTCCGGTCTCAGGCAGCCGGCTCGCCTGGGAACGCCAATCTCCGCGATTGGCGTCGTTCGGGATGTTTCCGCTTTGGCTCCGGTTCCAGCGGCTCGCCGTCCCACTCCGGATCGCTGAAATGATGGTGCGCCTTCACGAAATCGTAGATGGTGAAGTAATCCTTGCCGTCGTAGAGCCGCGTGCCGCGCCCGATGATCTGCTTGAACTCGATCATCGAGTTGATCGGGCGCATCAGCACGATGTTGCGGATGTTGCGGGCGTCCACGCCGGTGGAGAGCTTTTGCGACGTGGTCAGGATGGTGGGGATGCGTCTTCTCGTTGTCCTGAAAGTCCCGCAGGTGCTGCTCGCCCAGCGCGCCGTCGTTGGCCGTGACGCGCTGGCAATAGTTCGGGTCCTTGCTCGTCTTCATCTGGTTGATGAGGTCGCGCACGGCCAGCGCGTGGTCCTGCGTGGCGCAGAAGACCAGCGTCTTTTCGTTCTGGTTGATCTGCTCCATGAAGAGCTTCACGCGGTGCGCTTCGCGTTCCTTGATCTCGATGATCTTGTTGAAGTCGGTTTCCGTGTAGCGCTTCCCGGTCTCGATTTCGCCCTCGATCAGCTTGTCGTCCGGCGTGTAGACATACTCGTCGAGCGTCGTGGAGAATCTGCTTCACCTTGAACGGCGTGAGGAAACCGTCGTTGATGCCCTCCTTGAGCGAGTAGATGTAGACCGGCTCGCCGAAATAGGCGTAGGTGTCCACGTTGTCCTTGCGCTTGGGCGTGGCGGTCAGGCCGAGCTGCACGGCGGGCGCGAAGTATTCCAGGATGCCGCGCCAGTTGCTTTCGTCGTTCGCGCCGCCGCGATGGCATTCGTCGATGACGATGAAGTCGAAGAAGTCCGGCGGATACTCGCCGAAATAGGGCGAGGGCTTGCCGTCCTTCGGCGGCCCGCTCATGAAGGTCTGGAAGATGGTGAAGAACAGGCTGCCGTTCTTCGGCACTTTGCCCTTCTTGCGGATGTCCTCCGGCTCGATGCGCACCAGGGCGTCTTCGGGAAAGGCGGAAAAGGCGTTGTAGGCCTGGTCGGCGAGGATGTTGCGGTCTGCCAGGAACAGGATGCGCGGGCGGCGCGACGGCTCCCCGCTCAAGGTTCCAGCGGCTGTGGAACAGCTTCCATGCGATCTGAAAGGCGATGAATGTCTTGCCCGTGCCGGTGGCGAGAGTCAGCAGGATGCGCGATCTTATCCGGCGGCAATCGCCTCCAGCACGCGCTCGATGGCGATGTCCTGATAGTAGCGCCCCTGGAAGTAGCCGCCCTTGTCCTCGAAAGGCACGGCGGCGAAGCGGTCGCGCCAGGCGTTTGCTTCGGCGAATGTCCGGTTCCAGAGTTCTTCCGGCGTAGGGTACTGGTCCAGGACGCCTTCCTTGCCCTCGTTCATGTCGATGCCGTAGATGCCTCTGGCCGTTGGTGGAATAGGTGAAGCGGATCGCGAGCTTGCCGGCGTAGTTCTTGGCCTGCGCCACGCCTTCGGTCAGCGCTTCATCCCAGGCCTTGGCCTCGATCACCGCCAGTTTGTGGTTGCGATAGACCAGCACGTAATCGGCGATCATCGGCTTGCGCACGCCGTCCGTGCCCTTCGATGCGGCCCAGCGTGATGGGATACTCGCGCAGGATGCGGCTGCCCTCTACCACGCCCCAGCCCGCGGCCTTGAGGGCGGGGTCAATGTGTTCGGCTCGAGTTTCGGCTTCGTTCAAGGTTTTCCCCTGGGAACGCCAATCTCCCGATTGGCGCGGTTTTGATAAGCGCTGCTCCAAAGCCAGGTTTCAGCCGAAGCAACCAACCCCGCTTTCACCGGATTCTCGTGAATATAGCCTATAGCCCGGTCGAAGTGCCGCCGGTCGCGTATATAACGGTCCCAATACTCCCGGTGCCACACGGGAGCAGGATGCTTGCCATGATTTCGAAGGCTGCCGCAAATCACGCGCGCGGTGAACTTTTTCCACGAAGCCACGGTCTTCGCCACGGCCCATCCATTCATCGGCTGAAAAAGCACGTGCACGTGATTGGGCATCACCACCCACGCCAGCAGCCGGTAGCGCCGCGAATCAAACGCCAGCAGCGCCCGTTGCACCATTTCGGCAATGTCCGGTTTGTGCAGCAAGCACGAGCCATGGCCGGCATCGATCCACGCCTCCATCCGCTCGCGCCGTTCGGCGTCGCGCTTTTCGGCAGGAAGAGCTTTTGTCTCCGCTTCGATTCGCAGGATGGCGGTACGGGGCAGACTGTCTGCCAGATGAAAGGTCACATGCTGGATTGCCTCCGCGCCTTCAAAGTGTGGAAGGTAGCCCCGGCTGTGCCACACAGCCTCGCCGCGATTTTCCCTGGGACCGCCATTCTCCTGAATGGCGCCTTTGCCTTCGCGCACCCCGCCAATCGGGAGATTGGCGCTCCCAGGATTAAAGCTGTCCATTGAACGCCTGGTGTAGCAGCGACTTTTTCAACTTACTCATTTAACTCGCCAATCTTCCGCTCGCAGACCATCTCAAGCCGCCGCCTCCCGCTTCCAAGCCGTTCCCTGGGACCGCCATTCTCCTGAATGGCGCTTTTGCCTTGGCACACCCCGCCAATCGGGAGATTGGCGCTCCCAGGGCTACAGCTCTCCATGGAATGCCTCGTGCGGCAAGGATTTTTGCAGTGCGTCGAGCATAGCCTGCGTGCGCCGATAGACGGATTCCAGGCGCGGGGTTTCAGTTCCAAGCCGTTCCCTGGGACCGCCATTCTCCTGAATGGCGCTTTTGCCTTTGCGCACCCCGCCAATCGGGAGATTGGCGCTCCCAGGGCTACAGCTCTCCATGGAATGCCTCGTGCAACAAGGATTTTTGAAGCGCCTCCAGCGCGGCGAGCTTCTGCCGGTAAATCGATTCGAGGCGTTGGGTTTCTTCGCGGAGGTCATCGAGCTTGTTAATGATTGCCCGCTGTTCCTTCCGATTCTCTGGAAACGAGATCACGTTGCTCAAGATTCGCTTCGGTGCAGTGTGTTTAACCATTGTTCCGGTCGCTGACCCCTTGATGTTCTTGAGAAAACCCTCAGTCATCAATGAAGTAATAGAGCAAGCGCTTCTCGATATGGTCATTCAAGAAGATCACCCGTCCGATTCGCTGATTATGCAGAACGTCATCCGCCTCGACGAACGCTGGCTTGCCAAGAATCTTCATCTTCGACGAAAGGTCGGTCATCACCACAACCAAATCGCCCACGTCGAATTGAAATGCGGCAGGCGGCTCGCCGCTGAATCGCTTGGTGTTTTTCTCATTGAACAGCAGCTTGCCGTCCTCCGTAAAGTTGCCGGGAGTGATGACCAGCGGATTGCCCTCGGGTACATCGCTTGAGAAATCCGCTCCATCAAATGCAAGGCCGTGCCTGATGTCGCAAAGTTCCGAGAGCGGTTTATCCACCCACCCTTTTCCGCGTTGAGTGAAGACGGATTGGAGGTGGCTTTCGAAGAGGGCGCGGGCGTTTTGGAGGTTCTTTTCGGCGTTGGCTTTGGCGGTGGCGATGCCGTCAAACGCTTCGTCGAGGATGCCGACGATGCGCTGCTGCTCGGGGAGGCACGGAACTGGAACCCGAACCTGACCGAGCTTGCTTCTGCTAATTCGTTTTGCGTGTGGTACCGGTCGTCTCTGCTTCCACGGCCTTAAGATAGTCAGCTGATTGAGAGTAGAAGTTGAAGAACTTGGAAATCAGCTGCTGCCGATTAAAACGAACGATCGTGCAATCAACAGCAGTGATCATGCGTTCGCCAGTATCGGGTAAAATGCAACTTCGGCCGACCGGGTCAGGCAATCGGGATATCAGACAATCACCTTCAAATATCTCAGTACAGCGAAGTCGCTTAAACGTCGTATCGGATATGTAGCGCGCCTTTTCGACCCGGTCTTTGAAAACACCTTCTCCAATATTGCCTGTTTGGATCAGGCGTATGCCACTAGTTGACTGATCTTTACTTTCGATCCAATCGCCGTCGGCAAAGACCTCGCAAGCATCCGCTAGGCCCGCTGTTGCGACCACTGTTTTTCATAGCAGCGCCTTGAATGGTTCGCCAGCACTTCCGCGCTCTCGGCGTCCAGCGCGGCGATTTCGTCCATGATCTCCTCCGGGCTGCGGTGCGTCACTTCCTCGCCGCCGTTCGGATTCTTCACGGAGAGGTCGAAGGTCGCCTGGTCGATGGTCTTGGCGTCCACGCTCCAGGACTTGGGCGAGTCGGCGAAAGTCTTTTGCAGCTTCACGAACTCGGCGAGGTCGTCGTCATTGAGCGGGTTGGTCTTGCCGAGGTTGCGGCCGGGGTCGAGCTGGTAGTACCAGACCTTGCGCGTCTTGGTGCCTTTCTCAAAGAAGAGCACCACGGTCTTCACGCCCGCGCCCTGGAACGTGCCGCCGGGGCAGTCGAGCACGGTGTGCAGGTTGCAGCTTTCCAGCAGCAGCTTGCGCAGGCTCACGGAGGCGTTGTCGGTGTTGGAAAGAAACGTGTTCTTGATGACCACGCCGCCGCGCCCGCCGGCCTTGAGCATCTTGATGAAGTGCTGGAGGAACAGGAATGCCGTCTCGCCGGTGCGGATGGGGAAGTTCTGCTGCACTTCCTTGCGCTCCTTGCCGCCGAAGGGCGGATTGGCCAGCACCACGTCGTAGCGGTCCTTTTCCTGAATGTCGGCAAGGTTTTCGGTGAGCGTGTTGGTGTGGATGATGTTCGGCGCTTCGATGCCGTGCAGGATCATGTTCATGATCGCGATGACGTAGGCGAGGGACTTCTTTTCCTTGCCGTAGAAGGTGCGCTCCTGAAGCGTTTTCAGGTCCTTGGTGGTCAGGTTTTTCTTCGCCTTCAGGTAATCGAACGATTCGCACAGGAAGCCCGCCGAGCCGCACGCGCCGTCGTAGATGCGCTCGCCGATCTTGGGCTTCACCACTTGGACGATGGCGCGGATGAGCGGGCGCGGCGTGTAATACTCGCCGCCGTTGCGCCCGGCGTTGCCCATGTTCTTGATCTTGGCTTCGTAGAGATGGCTCAGCTCGTGCTTTTCGGTCTGCGAGCGGAAGCGCAGTTCGTCGATGTGGTCGATGATCTCGCGCAGGTTGTAGCCGCTGCTGGATCTTGTTTTTGATCTCGCCGAAGATCTCGCCGATCTTGTATTCGATGGTGTTCGGCCCGCTGGCCTTCTGCTTGAAGCCGTGCAGGTAGGGGAACAGCTTGTCGTTGACGAAATCGCGCAGGTCGTCGCCGGTCATCGCCTTGTTGTGGTCGATCTGGCCGTCCTTGCCCTTGGGCGCGGCCCATTCTTCCCAGCGGTAGGGCTTGTCGAGGATGAAGGCGTACTTCTTGCCCTCCAGAGCGGCCTCGTCGGCCTTGTCCTGCTCCAGCGCGTCGAGATATTTCAGGAACAGGAGCCAGGAGGTCTGCTCGGTGTAATCCAGTTCGGTGGTGCAGCCCGCCTCTTTGCGCAGGACGTCGTCGATATTTTTGAAGGCTTGTTCGAACATTCTTGCCACCCTCTCGACGGTTCGCCGGAAGGAAATACTACTAGTCCAAATAATGATAGTGCAACCTGGGTTGAGTTTTTCGGCAGTTCGCGGCAAGTTCTTGCTTGCGGTATCACGACGCGAAACCGTCAACGGCGAAAGGCTCGGCACACCACTGGAACGTGCGTAGTCTTGCGTAGGCCGTGCGTAGAATTCCGATACTTAAAGTTGATGGTAATTTGGGAACGACGGAATCTGCAGCAACGCGTGTGGGCTCAGTTGTTTGCAAAGTTTTCGGCCATCAGGAGGATGCGTAGATCCCGCAAATGATTGCCGGCCAGGCCCGTAATCACCGCATCGCCCAGCCGCTCGAAAAAATTGTAAGCGTCGCTGCGTCGCATAAACTCATCCGGATCAATGCCCAGCGCCCGCGCGCGCCAACGTCTCGCCATCCGCAATTGTACCGGCCACGGGACTATTTCGGTGGATTCCCGTCCGTTCCCGTGTCCGCAATTTTACGCACACACGGCAAGCGCGAACGCCGAGTTCCTCTACCCGAGCGGCAAAGGGCGCGACGGCAACAACGAGGCACACCGGCAGGAGTGCCGGTGCCACTTACTACGGCTCCCCTTCCACGGGAAATGCGCTCTTGCGGCGGGGCTGGCGGGGCGTGCTATACTTTTTGACCTGTTCCCTCTGGGCGGGCTTTTGTGCCGCACAAGGAGCCAACGCGGGTGGCGAACCCTGAGGGTCGCTGTACCCGGGAGGTGGGTTTATCGCAGAACGTGGTGGTGGTCCTGGCGGCGGTCTTCGGGTCAACGAGCGCATTCGCGCTCGCGAAGTGCGTGTGGTGGATGAAGTAGGCAATCAGCTTGGCGTGATGACGCTGTTCGACGCGATGAAGGCCGCGCGCGAGGCGGGCCTGGACGTCGTCGAGATTTCGCCCAACGCCGTGCCTCCGGTCTGCAAGCTCGTCGACTACGGAAAGTTCCTCTACGAGCAGAACAAGAAAGCCCACGAGCAGAAGAAGCATCAGAAGAGTTCGCACATCAAGGAAGTGAAGTTCCGGCCGTCGACCGCCGAGCACGATTACCAGGTGCGGAAGAACCAGATCATCCGCTTCCTGGGCGACGGCTACAAGGTCAAGGCCATGATCTTCCATCGCGGCCGCGAGATGGCGCACCAGGATGTGGGCCGCGCCAAGATGGACCGGCTGCTCAAGGACATCATGGACCACGCGCAGGTGGAATTCGGGCCGCGCATGGAGGCCAACATCCTGCTCGCGCTGCTCGCGCCGAAAAAGGGCGCGGTGGCGAGCGCGCCGGCGCGTCCGGCGCAGTCGGCGGCCGGCGGCCAGGCGTAGTACGTTTTGGAGTAGCCGCACAAAAAGTCTCCAAGAGGGAATTGTGAAGAAGAACAAGAAAATGAAGCTGAAGACGCACCGCGGCGCCGCCAAGCGCTTTAAGATTACGTCCACCGGGAAAGTGATGCGCTGGCACTCCGGCAAGCGGCACCTGCTGGGCACCAAGGCGCCCCGGCGGCAACGGAAGCTCGCCAACAAGGTGGTCGTGAACCCGGCGGACGTTCCGAACGTGCGCCTCGCGCTGCCTTACGGGCTGTAAGCTTTTGAAAAGTTTTGATCCGTAGAAATACGGACTTCCGAGCCAGGCAGCGCGTAACGGGTGCCTGCCGGCCGGATTCTCGCAATGCTACAAATGCTAGTTGATGCGAGAAAAGTAGAGCGGTTCACATCGAGACAAACCCGTCCGAGAGGCGCGCGGTTGTGCGTCCTCGCGGATCCTGTTTGTCTCCCTGACCAATTTATTTTTGCCGCGCTCAGAGTGTTGACGGGCTGAGCGCTGCGAAATTTTTCCGCGCCTTTAGGCGCCTAAGGAGACGTAAGCAAATGGCTCGAGTTAAACGCGGTACCAAGCGCCGTGCGCGGCGCAAAAAGCTGCTGAAACACGCGAAGGGATTTTTCCTTACCAAGGGAAAGCTGTACCGGTCGGCAAAAGAGGCGGTAAACCGTTCGCTGCGCTACACCTACCGCGACCGGCGCACGCGCAAGCGCGATTACCGCACGCTGTGGATTCAGCGCATCGGCGCGGCCGCGCGGAACAACGGCATCACCTACAGCCAGCTGATTCACGGGCTCAAGGCGAGCGGCATCGAGCTCGACCGGAAGATCCTGGCCGACATCGCCGTGCGCGACGCGGAAGGCTTTACCGCGCTGGTCGCGTCGGCGAAGCAGCATCTTGGCACCGCGCCCGTCAAGCCGCCTCCGCCCGTCGCTTAAATGGCCGAAAGAAAAATCGTCGAGCAGACGCTGGCGGAGACTCGGCGCCACAACGCCGGAGTCCGCCGCGTCGCTTTTCGCGCAGCTGCGGAGAGAGTTCGATGCGGCTACCGGCGCGATCGCCGACGATGCGAGCTGGAAGGCTCTGCGCGATGGGTGGCTTGGGCGCAAATCCGGCGATGCTTTCGCTTATCACCGACAACTGGCTGAAGCCGGCGCCGCCGGAATTGAAGCGCGTTGTGGGCCAGGAGCTGAACAAGCTCAAGGCGCACGTGGAAGCGGTGCTGGAAGAGCGGCGCGTCGCTATTGAAGCGGCCGCGGAACAGGCGGCGCAGGCTCGCGAGCAGATCGATCTTTCGCTTCCGGGCGTCGAGCGGGCGATTGGGACGCGGCACCTGATCCGGCAGACGTACGAAGAGCTGCAGCGGATTTTTCTCTCGATCGGGTTCAGCGTTGTGGAGGGGCCCGAGATCGAGACGCCTTACTACAACTTCGAGGCGCTCAACATCCCCGAGCACCATCCCGCGCGCGACAACATGGATACGTTCTACATCGAGGGCGCGCGGGGCGGGCATCTGCTGCGCACGCACACTTCGCCGATGCAGATTCGCACGATGGAAAAGCAGGCGCCTCCGGTGCGGATCATCGTGCCGGGGAAAGTCTACCGGCGCGACAATCCCGACGCGACGCACGGGTACATGTTCCACCAGATCGAAGGGCTGGCCGTCGATACCGACATCACTTTCTGCGATTTCAAGGGCACGGTCGAATATTTCGTGCGCGAGTTTCTCGGGCCGCAGGCGAAGACGCGGCTTCGGCCGAGCTATTTTCCGTTCACCGAGCCTTCCGCGGAAGTCGATGCCACCTGCCACGTTTGCGGCGGGAGCGGGTGCCGCGTCTGCAAATTTTCGGGCTGGATCGAGTTATTTGGCGCGGGGATGGTGGATCCGGCGGTGTACGGCTTCGTGAAATACGACGCGGAGCGGCTCTCCGGATTTGCGTTCGGCATGGGTGTAGACCGGCTGGCGATGATGAAATACGGAATCAGCGAGCTTCCGCTGCTGTACCAGAACGATGTCCGCTTCCTGAGCCAGTTTCCATAGCCGATGCAATCGGAGCGGTTGGGAAGAAACCAGAAGAAGTATATCACTCGTCGCTTCGCTCGCTCGGGATGACAACAAAAAGCAAAAGATGAAAGTCGTATACAACTGGGTGAAGGAATTTGTGGGTGTTACGGCGCCGGTGGCGGAGCTGCGTTCGCGGCTTTCGCTGGCGGGCGTGGCAATCGATTCTGTCGAGGAAACGGCGGCGGGGCCGGTGCTCGATGCGGAGATTACGGCGAACCGTCCGGATTGCCTGGGGCATTACGGGATGGCGCGGGAAATTGCGGCGATTTACCGGCTGCCGGTGAAGACCGGTTGAGCCGAAACTTAAGGAATCGGCGGAAAAGGTCGCGGACGCGACGCGAGTTGCGATCGAAGCGCCCGAGATTTGCGGGCGCTATACGGCGCGGGTGATGCGCGGCGTGAAGGTGCAGCCTTCGCCCGACTGGCTGCGGCAACGCCTGGAAGCGATTGGCGAGAAGTCGATCAACAACGTGGTGGATGTGACGAATTACGTGATGTTCGAGCTGGGGCAGCCGCTGCATGCCTTCGATCTGGACAAGCTGAATGAGAAGCGGATTGTGGTGCGGCGCGCGCGGGGCGGCGAAAAGATTCGCACGCTCGATGGCGTGGAGCGCACGCTTACGAAAGAGATGGGCGTGATCGCGGACGCTTCTCATGCCGTCGCGATTGCGGGCGTGATGGGCGGCGCGGACAGCGAGATCGGGTTCAGCAGCCGCAACATCCTGATCGAGGCTGGCTGGTTCGATCCGATTTCGGTGCGGCGGACGTCGAAGGCGCTGGGGCTGCGGACCGAGGCTTCCTACCGATTCGAGCGCGGGGCCGATCCGGAAATGGCGGAACTTGCTTCGCGGCGCGCGGCGGAGTTGATTCAGCAGGTGGCGGGCGGGGAAGTTCTGGCGGGGGTTGTGGATGTGTATCCGCACCGCGGAAGCGCCGCCCAGGATTCAGCTCAGCCGCAGCGATCTACTGCGGGTGATGGGCGCGGACGTTCCCGACCGCGACATCGAGGAAATTCTCGGCGCTCTCGGATTCCGTCCCGCCCGCATCGATGCGAACCGCGGAAACACCAATGCCGCCGACGCCGTGTGGCAGTGCGAGCAGCCGTCGTGGCGCCGCGACGTTGCGCGGGGAATCGATCTGATCGAAGAGGTGGCGCGGCATTACGGGTACGACAAATTTCCGCCGAGGCTTCCGCCCGCCAAACAGCCCGCGCACCGGCTGCCTCATGCGGTGGAACTGGACCGGCTGCGCGAGAGAATCATCGCGCTGGGTTACCAGGAGATCGTCGAGATTCCGCTGGTGGATGCGCGGCGGGACGAACTGTTCCGCGCGGAAGGCGTGGCCCCGGCGGTAATCGGCAACCCGCTCGCGGAAGATGCTTCGGTGATGCGGTCGAACGGGATCGTGGGCATGATTTCGGCGCTCGAGTGGAATTTGAATCACGGGCAGCGCGATCTGCGGCTATTTGAAATCGGCAGAAAGTACGAATTGCGCGACGGCGAGCCGGTGGAGACGCCGGTGCTCACGCTTGGGGCGACCGGACTGGCGCGCGAGAAAACGGTGCATGAGAACGCTCGCGAGTTTGCGTTTGCGGATTTGAAAGGCGACCTGGATCGCATCGGCGAGCTGGCGGGCGGCTTTGCCTGGCAGTCGGGCGGACCCGGCTGGTTGGCAGGCGGCCGAGCGGCACAGGTCGCGCTCGGGGGAACAGCAGGACTTGGAGTGGCGGGACAACTGGCTCGCCGCATCGCCGAGCAGCTCAAAGCTGCGGCAGGATATTTTTGTCGCAGAACTGCAGCTCGACCTATTGCTCAAGGGAATCGAATCCGCGCGAGCTGCGCTGCGCTTTACGCCGATCCCGCGTTTTCCGGCCGTGGAACGCGACTTTTCGCTGGTGCTTTCCGACGGGATTTCCTTCGCGCAAGTCGCAGGGGTGATTCGCGGGTCTGGGCATTCCGGAATTGCAGGGCATTGAGGCTGCGGATCTGTTTCGCGGCGGGCAGGTGCCAGCGGGAAAATTCTCGCTGATGATTCGCGTCACGTTTCAGAGCGCGACGGCGACGCTGACGGATGCGCAGATTGGGGAATTTTCGTCGCGGATTGTGAGCGCGCTGCAAGGGCAGCTGGGCGCGACGCTGCGAGCGTCGTAAAGGCGAAGGCAGCTCTCTTCCTCGTCTTTTTCAACCTTCTCTACTTCCTCAGCCTCATCCGCCTTTGTTTGTTGCACCGGGACGGACAATCGCGGACAATGGCGGCTCATTTGCAGTTGTAGGGAGCGGGCTCGTGAAAATCGATATTTACGATCAGAGCTATAACGTCAATGCGGAAGGGAACGCCGAATACCTGACGGAGCTGGCAGCTTACGTGGATTTGCGGATGCGCGAGGTTGCCGAAGCGGCGCGCACTGTGGATTCGCTGAAGGTCGCCGTGCTGGCGGCGTTGAACATTGCCGACGAGCTATTCTCGATGCGGGAACGGCAGAAGCAGATCGAGGGGCCGCTGCGGGAACGCGTCGAGAAGTGCGTTGGACTGGTCGAAAGCGCCCTCGAACACACCTACTGACGCTTCGTTGCTCTGCGGGTAACGCGGGAGACGCAACTGTTTGGACCTCCGGGGCGTCTACTATATGATTAAGAGGGATGTGGGGCCTTCCTGTTTTAGATGCCGCACCGAAAATCAATTCGCTACTTTTTCGTTCCGCTGGCAATCCTCGCGCTGCTGGTGGTAACGGCAACGTTTGGGGGCGTGCTGCATCACCATCAGAATTCCACGTCTGAAAACACCTGCCAGATCTGCCATCTGAATCACCAACCGATCGAGCGTCCGCTGTCGAGCGATCGCGTTCCGGCCCTGGCGCCCGTAGCGGCACAGCCGGAACCCGAGGATTACGAGTTTTCGCCAGGGCTGTTCGACAGCCGCCAACCGGCCCGCGCACCTCCTGTAGCCTAGTTTTCCTGCTCGTCTTGTGCCGCGCTCCGGCACTCCGATCCATTCTCTCCGTTCATGGAAGGTAGAAAGCCTATGCGTGAAAAGCGTGTTTGGATTCTTAGTCTTACGCTCGTGGTGTGCCTTGCTGGCATTGCCAACGCTCAATCAACGACACCGGGGGCGGCCCCGCCTAGCGCCCCACAAGGGGGCGGCCCGCCGTCGACGCCGCCCGCTTCTCCGGCACAGGTGCTGGCCCAGAGCCCGGGGTCGGTGAAGATATCGCTCGATGACGCAGTGCAGATGGCCCTCCAGCACAACCACAGCTTGCTGGCCGCCCGGACCACGATTCAGCAGAATGAGGCGGAGGAGATCACGGCGAACCTGCGGCCGAATCCTGTGCTCCTGGGCGACGCGCAGTTCCTGCCGTTCTTTCAGCCCAGCCAATTCAGCGGCGATTACCTGGACTATTCGGCGCAGTTCGACCTAGGGATCAGCTATCTCTTCGAGCGCGGCAAGAAGCGCCAGCACCGGCTGCAGGCCGCGAAAGACGCGACGGCTGTGACGCGTTCGCAGGTGGCGGACAACGAGCGCAGCCTGACGTTCAATGTGGCGCAGCAATTCGTCAATGTGGAACTGGCCGAATCGACGCTCGAACTCTCCCGGGAAGACCTCAAAAGCTTTCAGAACACGGTGGAGATCAGCGAGGCGCGGTATAAAGCGGGCGACATCAGCGAAGACGACCTGCTGAAGATCAAGCTGCAGATGCTGCAATTCCAGACGGATGTTTCGCAGGCGATGCTGGCGCGGGTGCAGGGGCTATCCGACCTTCGGCAGCTGCTGGGCTACGAGTCGGTGCCGGCCGACTACGATGTGGCCGGGCAATTCGATTATCTGAAACTGACCGGAAACCTGGAAGACTTCCAGATGAAGGCATTGCAGAACCGGCCGGACCTGCGCGCGGCGGAACAGGGAATCACCGCGGCCAACAGTCAATTTGAACTGCAGAAGGCGATCGGCAAGCGAGACGTGACCGCGCAGGCCAACTACACGCACATCGCGGACCTGAACACGGCTTCGCTTTTCGGCCAGATTCAACTTCCCATTTTCGACCGGAACCAGGGCGAAATCGCGCGCACGCGCTTTGCGATCGGCCAGGCTCAGGAACAGGACAAATTTACGAACGGGCAGGTGCTGACCGACGTTCGCGATGCGTACGAAAACCTGCGCACGAACGATGAGATCGTCACGCTCTATCGCTCGGGATACCTGGATGAAGCGCAGCAGGACCGCGACATCAGCGAATACGCCTATCAGCGGGGCGCGGCCAGCCTGCTGGATTTTCTGGACGCGGAACGCAGCTACCGCGCGACGCAGTTGGCCTACCGGCAGGCGCTGGCGTCGTATCTGCTCGCTGTCGAACAGCTGCGCCAGGCCGTGGGAACGAGAAACGTGCAATGAGCAGGATCAGGATGAGGAGCGCCATGAACACTAGACAGAGGGCACGTGGCATAAGAGGGCGCAGGTGCGAAGTCGGCGCAGCGCTCCTGCTGGCGTGCGCGCTGACGGCGTGCAGTCCGGGCGAGAAGGCGAACCAGATGACGTCCTTCTCGACGCAAGGCTCGAAATCGCAGACGCCGGAGCTCTTCACGATCCCACAAGACCAGATGTCGCACGTGCAGGTGGTAACCGTTGCGCCTACCAAACTCGCTCGCACGCTGCGGCTCACTGGCGCGGTGGCTTACAACGCGTTCAAGACGACGCCGGTGATCACGCAGGTGGGCGGCCCGGTGAGCCGAATCCTGGTGGTGCCGGGGCAACAGGTGAAAGAAGGGGCGCCGATGCTCGAAGTGAGCAGCCCGGATTATTCGCAGCTGCTCGATGCGTATCTGAAGGCGGCCGATTCGTTCCGGCTGGCGGACAAGAACTACGCGCGCGCCAAGGATCTGTACGAGCACCACGCGATTGCCGAGCGCGATCTGCAGCAGGCGGAATCCGACCGCACGCAGGCCGAGGCGGACCGGAACGCGGCCGAGCAGGGCATGAAAATCCTGGGAATCAAAAATCCGGAGGATCTGGCCAAGGCGCCTTCCTCGGCGCAGATTCCGGTGCTGGCGCCGATCAGCGGAGAAGTGGTGGAGCGGCTGGTGTCGCCGGGGCAGGTGATGCAGGCGGGGACTACGCAGGCGTTCACGATCTCCGATATGAGCACGGTGTGGGTACTGGCGAACGTTTACCAGAGCGATCTCGCTTATGTGCACGACGGCGACGACGTGTCCGTGCAGACGGATGCTTATCCGGACGTATTCCACGGGAAGATTTCGTATGTCTCACCGGCGCTCGATCCGAACACGCGGACATTGCAGGCGCGCATCGTGGTGGATAACAAAGGCGAGAAGCTGAAACGAGACATGTATTGCACGGTGACTGTGACGGCCGGAACGGTGTCGAACGCGATTGCCGTGCCGGACGCGGCCGTGCTGCGCGACGACGAGAACCAGCCGTTCGTGTACGCGGAGGTTGGCGCCACGCAGTTCGGAAGGCGTCCCGTGGATATCGGGGAAAGCCAGAACGGCCAGACGCAGATTACCAAGGGGCTTTCGGCCGGGGACAAAATCGTGGGGAACGGGAGTTTGTTCATCCAGTTCGCCAATTCGTTCCAGCAGTGAGGGCGGCATTGAGAGATTCCACTGAGCGGCAGGCCTACGACGTAAATCGAGGCGCAACATGAAACGCAACATGAAACGCAACTGGGCATGATCCACCATCTGGTGCAATTCGCGCTGCGGCAGAGATTTCTGATCCTGATGCTGATGGTGTTTCTGGTGGTGGGCGGGGCGATCTCGTTCCAGCACATGCCGGTGGACGCGTACCCCGATCTTGCGCCGCCGATGGTGGAGATCATTACGCAGTGGCCGGGACACGCGGCGGAAGAAATCGAGCGGCTGGTCACGCTCCCCACCGAAGTGGAGATGAACGGCGTGCCGAAGATGTCGGTGATGCGGTCGATTTCTCTTTACGGGCTGTCGGATGTGATTTTGACGTTCGACGAAGATACCGACGATTACTTCGCGCGGCAGGTGGTGTTCCAGCGGCTGAGCGAGGTGACTTATCCCACGGGAGTGACGCCATCTCTTGCGCCGCTCTCGAGCCCGTCGGGGCTCGTCTACCGCTATGTGATTCAAAGCCCGGACCGCTCGCCGCAAGAGCTGAAAACTTTTGAAGACTGGGTGATCGAGCGCGAATACAAGCAGGTGCGGGGCGTGGCGGACGATTCCGGCTTCGGCGGCACGGTGATGCAGTATCAGGTGCTGCTCGATCCGGCGCGGCTGTATGGATATCACATCACCGTTCCGACCATTCTGCAGCAGCTGGGGATCAACAACGCCAATGCGGGCGGCGGCTTTTATTCGCAGGGAGGGCAGTTCTACTACGTCCGGGGACTGGGGCTGATTCGCGACACGCGGGATGTGGGCGACGTGGTGATCGGCTCGCAGAATGGCGTGCCGGTGCGCGTGCGGGACGTGGGCGAAGTAACGATCGGCAGCGCGCCGCGCCTGGGCGAATTCGGGTTCAACAAGACGGACGACGCGGTGGAAGGCGTGATCATGATGCTGCGCGGGCAGCAGACGCAGAACGTGCTGAAGGGCGTCGAGGAGAAGACCAAGCAGCTCAACGAGCACATCCTGCCGCCGGACGTGAAAGTGCAGCCCTATTACGACCGCAGCGATCTGGTGCGGCTGACGATCGATACCGTGGAACACAACCTGGTGCTGGGGATGGCGCTGGTGCTGATCGTGCTGATGTTTTTCCTGGTGAGCGTGCGAGCGGCGGTGATTGTGGCGCTGACGATTCCGCTGGCGCTGCTGTTTTCGTTTATTTTTCTGCACGCGCGGGGCGTGGCGGCGAACCTGCTTTCGATCGGCGCGATCGATTTCGGGATCATCATCGATGGAACGCTGGTGATGGTCGAGAACATTTTTCGCGAGCTGGGCCTGCGCGAGGGGCAGGAATACGATCTGCAGGAAGTGATTCTGGCTGCGGCGAAGGATGTGGACCGGCCCATCTTCTATTCGGTGGCGGTGATTATCGCGGGATACATTCCCATTTACGCGCTGGGCGGCCCTTCCGGGAAGCTGTTCCATCCGATGGCGGACACGATGTCGATCGCGCTGATCGGGGCGCTGATCCTGACGCTGACGTTTGTCCCGGTGATGTGCGCGTACTGGTTCAAGAGCGGCGTGCGCGAACGGGAGAACAAACCGTTCGAATGGGTGCGCCGGAAATATATGGGCGAACTGGACTGGTGCCTGGATCATCCGAAGACGACGATGTTCGTGGCGACCGTGATTTTCGGGCTGACGCTGCTGCTGATTCCCTTTATCGGCGGGGAATTCATGCCGCACCTGGACGAGGGCGCTCTGTGGATTCGCGCCACGATGCCCTACACGATTTCTTTCGAGGAGGCCAGCAAGCTGTCTCCGCAGGTGCGGAATTTGCTGATGAAATATCCGATGGTGACCGACGTGGGATCCGAACTCGGGAGGCCGGATGACGGCACCGATCCCACCGGATTCTTCAACGACGAATTTTACGTGGGGCTTAAGCCATATGGAGACTCGGTGTGGAAGACGGGATCGATTCACAATAAGGCTGAGCTGACCGAGGACATTCAGAAACAGCTGAAGTCCTTTCCGGGAATTATTTTCAATTACACGCAGCCCGCGGAGGACGCGGTGGATGAAGCGCTGACTGGACTCAAGAGCGCGCTGGCGGTGAAGATTTACGGGCCCGACCTCAACGTGCTGCAGGACAGGGCACTGGAGATCAAGAGGCGGCTTTCGCAGGTGCCGGGATTCACGGAGCTGACCGTGGTGCGCGAACTGGGGCAGCCGAGCCTGATCATTAACGTGGACCGCGACAAGATCGCGCGCTACGGAATCAACGTAGCGGACGTGGAAGGCATCGTGCAGGCGGCGGTGGGGGGACAAGCGGCCACTCAAGTGATCCAGGGCGAAAAGCTATTCGACCTCGTGGTGCGCATGAAACCGGAATTTCGCGAGAATGCGCAGCAGATCGGCAACCTGCTGGTGGGCACGCCCACGGGGCAGCAGATTCCGCTGAGCGAGCTTTCCGATATTCACGAGGCCAGCGGCGCTTCGTTTATTTACCGGGAAAACAATTCGCGCTACATCGGCGTGCAATACAGCATCGAAGGGCGCGATTTGCAAAGCGCGGTGGCCGATGGCGAACGGTCTATTGCGGATGTCGCGAAATCCCTGCCCAGCCGGCTACCGGCTCGAATGGGGAGGCGAGTATGGCGAGTACCTCGAAGCGCGCCATCAAATGGAAATTATCGGGCCGCTCGCGGTGCTGCTGATTTTCGTGATTCTGTTCGCGCTGTATGGCAACTTCAAGTTTCCCGGTAACGATTGCGCTGGGCGTGGTGATGACCGAGCCGGTGGGGGCGTTGATCGCGCTCAAGCTCACGCACACGCCTTTCAGCGTGTCGTCTGTGCTGGGACTTCTGGCGTTGATGGGAGTTTCGGTGGAGACGGCGGTGATTCTGGTTTCCTATATCAATAAGCTGCGCCTCGAAAACCGGGACATCCGCACCGCCACGCGCGAGGCTTCGCTGTTGCGGTTGCGGCCGATCATGATGACTGCCCTCGTCGCGTGCCTGGGGCTGCTGCCCGCGGCGCTCTCCACGGGAATCGGGTCGGATACGCAGAAGCCGTTTGCGATTGTGATCGTGGCGGGGCTGCTGTCGAGATTGTTCCTGGGATTCTTTGTGAATCCCGTGCTGTATGAGATGGTGGCGCGAGAGGGCGACGTGCTGCAGGTCTGATCGGACTCGTTTGTATAAGGATTATCTCTGTTTCTCATATGTGCGGATCGTGCATCGGCAAAAGAGATTGATTGCCGGTGGATAGACGCCCGGTTTAGGATACCTTTCAGGGGTTGGTTTTTGACTTGTTGAAGCGATTGCCTCTCCGGCTGCTGGCCGTACCGCTGATGGTGGCGGTATTTGCGCTGAGCGTGCAGGTTGTCGCGCACTTCGACGGGAACTCTCACGACGAAGCGCATTGCACGTGCCAGGTCTGCCATATCGCACACGCGGCCATCCCGCAGCCGGCCGCGCAGACGCAGACTCAGATTCCGCTACAGGTTACGATTTTCGCGGTCTTCGAGCAGTCGCCTTCTACCGGAGAATCGGCGAACGCTCCCAGCATTCCTCGCGCGCCTCCCGCTTAGTCCCCGCTTACCTGAATAAAAGAGTTCTCCCTTCACTCGCCGCAAACCGAACGGCGCGTGACTACTCCACTTTCATTCGCTGCTGGCGATTGCGATCGCCAGGGCCGTACTTCATACCGGGAGAATAACTACGATGCGAATTGTGCGAGCAATTTTGGTAGTGACGTTGTGCTTTTTGATTTGGCTGACCATTGGGCCCGCTGTCCTGGCCCAATCAGGGAATGCTTCTTCCATTTCAGGGACCGTCACCGATCCTTCAGGGGCCGTCGTGACGAATGCGACGGTAACGATCCACAATGCGGTCAGTGGGTACGACCGGACCGCCGCGACGGACGGCTCGGGCAACTTCGACTTTCCGAATGTGCCTTTCAATCCATATCACTTGACGGTGGCGGCTCCGGGGTTTGCGTCCCACTCCGAGGACGTGGAGATTCGCTCCACTGTTCCGGTGAATCTGAAGATCGGACTCGAACTGGGCCAGGCGAATTCTTCGGTGACGGTGGAGGCCGCGGGAGACCTGGTAGAAACCGAGCCAACGGCGCATACCGACATCGACCGCCAATTGTTCACCCAAGTGCCGCTCGAGAGTTCGTCTTCTTCGGTTAGTTCGCTGGTGACGCTGGCATCGCCTGGAGTGGCGGCTGATTCCAACGGGCTGTTTCACGGGCTGGGAGACCACGCGGAGAATTCGTTTTCCGTGGATGGCCAGCCAATCACGGACCAGCAGAGCAAGGTGTTTTCAAACCAGATCCCGATGGAAGCCGTGCAATCGATGGAAGTGATCGAAGGAGCGCCGCCCGCCGAATATGGAGACAAAACGAGCCTGGTAATCGACGTGACGACGCGGTCGGGGCAGGGTGTTACGACACCGCACGGCAGCGTGACGGCCGAGTACGGGAGCTTCGGATCGACGAATGCGGGGTTTGACGTGGCCTACGGCGGCGCAAAGTGGGGAAATTTCATTGCCGTGAACGGATTGAATTCAGGACGGTTTCTCGACGGGCCCGAGTTCGCGGTGATGCACGACAAAGGCAACCAGGAAAATTTCTGGGACCGGATCGACTACCAGCTGTCCGATGCGGACTCCGTCCATATGAACCTGAATTTCACGCGCTCATGGTTCCAGACGCCGAACTCGTTCGACTCGCAGCTGGCCACGCCGTGGTCGGGCGTGGTGGTGAACAACAACGGGCTCGACCCGACCGGCAAGCGAGTGGGCCCGACGGATCAGCGCTCGCAGATTCGCACGTTCAACCTGGCACCCACGTGGACCAAGGTGATCAGTTCGACGATGGTGTTTACGGCGGGGGCTTTCGTGCGGCATGACGAATACAACTACTACCCCAGCGGAAATCCGTTCGCGGACCTGGGGCCCACGTCACTTCAGAGAGAAACCGTGAGCCAGCTGCGGATGCTTACCAACGCCGGAGGCAAAGCGAGTTTCTCTTACGTGAAGGGCGTCAACAATCTCAAGGCGGGCATCCAGTATTCGCGAACGAACCTTGTGGAGAACGATCATATTGGAATCGTGGATCCGACATTCAATCCGGTGTGCGACACGGCGAGCGGCAGCATCGTCACGAATCCGCTGGTGACCGATCCGGCGGCCTGCGGAGCTCTCGGCTACACACCGGACTCGTCGTTTAACCCGCTGCTGGGCTGCTACGATCTCACTAGAACGGGCTCGTTGCCTGCCTCGGACGGCTGCCCCGCGGGACAGACGCGGAGCGCGATTTATTCGCCGCAGCTTCCGCACGCGAACGTGAAGGAATTCTCGATGTACGTGCAGGACGCGATTACGAAAGGGAACTGGAATTTCAACCTGGGAATCCGCGGCGACATCTACAACGGACTCACGCATGCGCAGCAGGCGGAGCCGCGCGTCGGCGTCGCATACAACGTGAAGCCGAGCGGCACGGTTCTCCGCGTTTCTTACGCGCGCAGTCTCGAGACTCCTTTCAACGAAAACCTCATCCTTTCGAGCATCGGATGCAATGACCCGGTGCTGTCTCCGCTGCTGGTCTGCACGCCCGGAGCGAATTCGCTGCTGAGCCCCGGCTTTCGGAACGAATTTCACGCCGGGTTGCAGCAGGCCTTCGGCAAGCACTTCGTGGTGGACGGCGAATACATCTGGAAGTACACGCACAACGCATACGACTTCAGCGTGCTGGGCAACACGCCGATCACGTTCCCGATCGAATGGCACAATTCGAAGATTCCGGGAGTTGCCGCCCGGGCCGATGTGACCAACATCAAGGGATTCTCGGCGTATGTGGTGATGTCGAGCGTCGCGGCGCGATTCTTCACGCCGCAGATCGGGGGAGCCGGCGCGACTCCCGGCGGAGTTTCCGTTTTCCGTATCGACCACGACGAGCGCTTTAACGAGACGACCCATGTGCAATATCAGCCGTCGCAACGATGGCCGTGGATCGGACTCAACTGGAGATACGACAGCGGGCTGGTGGCAGGGCAACTGCCCTGCGCAGGCGGAAATTGCGCGAACGGCCCGGACGGAACGGACACGACCATCGTGGACGTGTCGCGGATCAGCGCCGATCAGCAATTTGAGGCGGGGCTGTTCTGCGGATCGGTGCATGCGGCGCCGCCCACGCCGGGAAACCTCATAGGTACTCCGCTCAGCTCCGCGCTGGGCGTGAACCTGTGCCCGGCAAGCCAGTACGGGTCAACGCTCACCAAGGTTCCGGCGCCGGGCACGGAAGATGACGATCGCAATCCGCCGCGAATCGCTTCGCGCAATCTGTTCGACATTGCATTGGGCGACGACAACGTGTTTCACGGAGATCACTACAAATGGAGCGCGCGCATCACGGTGATCAACGTCGCCGACAAGGTGGCTCTGTACAACTTCCTCTCCACGTTCAGCGGCACGCACTATGTGACGCCTCGAACCATCACGGCGCAGATCGGTTTCCACTTCTGATCCCGAACCGATTCGGCGGGAGGCGGCCATGCAAAACGGCCGCTTCCCTCCGAATAGTCCGCGAAACTCGCCCGCGTTCTTACAAGCTTTGCGGCGCGACTTCCCTGCTACAATCGTTGGGGAGATGGCCTGCGACGCAGGTGACGTTGCGAAAGCCTTTTGAACCAACACTGGATCCCAGGGTGCCCGCGTCGACCTGCCCTTGTGCATGTTTCGAGCCGGCTTGCCGGTGCGGAAAAGCCTTAAAGCAGGCGCTGGGCGCCCGCCTTAACCGTGGGGTTCAGGGCCTAGCAACACACGGCGAAGTGGACCGCTCCCTTCTTTTTGCGATTCCCCCGAAAACCAGGCACCGGAATTTGCTTTGGCGGCACCGATGCGAAGTTTTGCGGCCGATGGAATCTGTGATACAGAAGGCATACGCGATGTGGGTGGTTTTCCAATCTGAAAGAGAGCCGCGGGAAAATTGAGAATTCTTTTTATCGGCGACATCGTCGGCTCTCCGGGCCGGAAAATCGTTCACGACCGCCTGGCGGACATTCTTTCGCAGCGGCAAATCGACTTGTGCATCGCCAACGGCGAAAATTCCGCGTCGGGATTCGGGATCACGCCCCGGCTGGCGGAGGAGCTGTTCGCGTCCGGGATCGAAGTGATCACCGGGGGGAATCACATCTGGGACCGCCGCGAGATTCTGGAGTTCTTCCCTCACGAGCCGCGGCTTCTGCGACCCGCGAATTTTCCGAATGGGTTGCCCGGGAGCGGTCTTTATGTGGGCCGTGCCAGGAATGGCGTGCCCTACGCGGTGTTAAACCTGCAAGGCCGCACGTTCATGACGGCGCTGGACGATCCGTTCCGCACGGCTACGCGCGAGCTTGCCAAGATCCCGGCGGACGTGAAGGTGATTTTTGTCGACATGCACGCCGAGGCCACTTCGGAAAAGCAGGCGATGGGGTGGTATCTCGACGGAAAAGTTTCCGTGGTCGTGGGGACGCACACGCACGTGCCCACGGCGGATTATCACGTGCTTCCCGGCGGCACGGCCTACACGACCGATGTGGGCATGACCGGGCCGCATAATTCCGTGATCGGCATGGAAAAAGAGGGCGTGCTGCAGCGCTTTCTCGACGCGCTCCCCGCGCGGTTCGTGGTGGCCGAGGGCGACGTGCAGATGAACACCGTCCTGATCGATGTGGACGAAACTACGGGACGCGCCCGGTCGATCGAACGCCTCAATTTCCGCCTCGACTAAGTTATATTGAATCAGGAGGGCCCTTCCTTGAGCATGTTCCCGCAGATGCGCCGCCTGGGATTTGTTTTATTCCTCGTAATTGCATCGTCTACCCCTGCCGCCAACGACGCGGCGGACCGCGCCATGGCGACGATCCGGCCGGAAGCGATCCGCGCCGACATGCGCTTTCTTTCCGACAGCCTGCTCGAAGGGCGGCGGACCGGGACGCGCGGCCACGAGATCGCCGCAAAATTCATGGCGACGCAATTCGAGGCGATGGGCCTCGATCCGGCCGGAGACAAGGGCACGTACTTTCAGAGCGTGCCGTTCCGCGGATCCCACGTGGACGCATCACAAACGACGATGAGCTGGACGGCGGGCGGCAAAGAGGAAGTTCTCGCGGACAAGCGGGATTTTCTGGCTTCCTCCGATCCCGGGCGCGCGGACGTTTCCGTCGAAGCGCCCGTGGTGTTCGTGGGCTACGGGATTACGGCGCCGGAGCTGCATCATGACGATTACGCAGGGATCGATGCGAAGGGCAAAATCGTGGCGCTGATCTATGGCGCGCCGCCGCAATTCGATTCGTCAATGCGCGCGCACTATTCCTCGGGAATTACGAAGAGGGAAATTGCCGTGGCGCATGGCGCGGTCGGCTACGTGACCATGAACGATCCCAACCTGGAGCGTCTGTACAGTTTTCAGCATCGAGTGAACGACTCGGCTGCGCCCGATCTGTATTGGCTCGATCCGCAGGGGCGGCCGAACGACTACCATCCGGAATTGCGGGCGATCGCCATTACGAATGTGGCGGAATCGCGGAAGTTTTTCGAAGCTAGCCGGGCATTCGCCGGACGACATCTTTGCGGCGGCCAAGGCGGGCAAGCTTGCTTCGTTTGAGACAAAGCTTACATTCAAGATTCACGTCGCGACGAAATCGGAGGACATGCACAGCCCGAATGTGGCCGCCAAGCTGACGGGAAGCGATCCGGCGCTGCGCGGGGAATACGTGGTATTCACGGCGCATTCCGATCACATGGGCATCGGCGTGCCGGTGCAGGGTGACAACGTCTACCACGGGGCGCTCGACAATGCGTCCGGGAGCGCGGAACTGCTGGCCATCGCGCGGGCGATGGTTACGCTGAACCCGCGGCCGCGGCGGTCGATCCTGTTTGTATCTTTCACCGCGGAGGAAGAAGGACTGCTGGGGGCCGACTATTTTGCGCATTATCCGACCGTGCCGAAATCGGCGCTCGTGGCGGACGTCAATATGGATGAGGACCTGATGCTGTGGCCGCTCGAAGACGTGGTCGCTTATGGCGCGGAGCATTCGAGCCTGGGACACGTGGTGCAGGACGCGGCGGAAAGGCTGCATCTTACGGTGAGCCCCGATCCGGAGCCCGAGCAGGTGATTTTTATTCGCAGCGACCAGTATGCATTCGTGAAACAGGGGATTCCGGCGTTCCTGAGCGACGCCGGGGACAAGTCCGATAATCCCGCGATACAGCCGGAGAAAATCGAGCAGCACTGGAAATCGACGATCTACCATTCGCCGCAGGACAGCATGGAACAGCCGGGACTCGATTTCGGGGCGGCGGTGAAGTTCGCGCAATTCAATTTCCTTTGCGGGTATCTTGTGGCGCAGGCGCAGGAACGGCCCGTGTGGAATGCTCACGATTTCTTTGGCGACCGTTACGCAAAGAAATGAGCTGCAAGAACTTCCGCCATCCGAGCCCCGCCGCATGCTAGAATAGTGGTGCGTTTGTAGCGTTTGTTGCTCCAGAAAACTCCTCATCAGGACTTCATCGGGGCTGCAAGACTGCGCAGGCAGCCTTTTCTCTCAGGGAAACGAACCGATGACTACATCTATACGCAACATCGCCATCATTGCCCACGTGGACCATGGCAAGACGACGCTGGTGGACGCCATGCTGCGCCAGAGCGGCATTTTCCGCGCCAACCAGGAAATGACCGACCGCGTGATGGATTCGAACGACCTCGAGCGCGAGCGCGGGATCACCATTCTGGCGAAAAACACCGCGCTCACGTACCACGACACCAAGATCAACATCGTTGACACGCCGGGCCACAGCGATTTCGGCGGCGAGGTGGAGCGCGCGCTGCGCATGGTGGACGGCGTGGTGCTGCTGGTGGATGCGAGCGAAGGGCCGCTGCCGCAGACGCGCTACGTGCTGCAGAAGGCGCTGGCGGCGAAGCTGCCGCCGGTGATCGTGCTGAACAAGATCGATCGCGCGGATGCGCGTCCTGCCGCCGTGCTCGATGAAATTTACGACCTGTTTATCGATCTGGACGCCACCGAGGACCAGCTTGATTTTCCGGTGGTCTACACGAACGCGAAGACCGGCGTGGCCCACGACCAGATCGGCGATTCGTCGACGAACCTGAAGCCGCTGTTTGAGAAGATCGTTTCCTCGATTCCGCCCCCCACGGGCGATCCGGGGAAGGTGCTGCAGATTCAGGTTACCAATCTCGACTACAGCGAATATCTGGGAAGGATTGCGATCGCGCGCGTGTTTGAGGGAACGCTCGCGCGTGGCGCGGAAGTGGGCATCGCCAAGCTGAACGGCACGATCCAGCCGACCAAGATCACGAAGCTGTTCACGTTTCGCGGCCTCGAACGCGACGATGCGGAGACGGTGTTTGCGGGCGACATCGTGGGAATCGCGGGCGTGGAAGGAATCCAGATCGGCGAGAGCATTACGGATCTCGAGCATCCGGCGCCGCTCGAACCTCTGTTGATCGACGAGCCGACGCTGACGATGCTCTTTACCGTGAACACCTCGCCCTTTGCGGGCCGCGAAGGGCAATACGTGACCTCGCGCGACCTGCGCTCGCGCTTGCAGCGCGAATTGCTGACGAATGTGTCCTTGCGCGTGGAAGACAGCGCCTCTACCGATACGTTTCGCGTGCTGGCGCGCGGCGAATTGCAGCTGGCGATTTTGATCGAGACGATGCGGCGCGAGGGCTACGAGCTGATGGTGGGCAAGCCGGAGATCGTGGTGCGCGAGGAAAACGGAAAGCGCATGGAGCCGCTGGAATTGCTGGTGGTGGATTGCCCGGAGTCGTTTATCGGGATCGTGATCGAGTCGCTGGGGAGCCGACGCGGCGAGATGGTGAAAATGGTGAACCATCATTCGGGCCGCGTGCGGTTGGAATTCCGCATCCCTTCGCGGGGATTGATCGGGCTGCGCGGGCAACTGCTGACGGACACTCGCGGGACGTCGCTGATCCATTCGCTGCTGGAAGGCTGGACGGAGTACAGCGGCGACATGGCTTCGCGCCTGACCGGGGCGCTTGTCTGCGACCGGCCCGGCGTTTCCACCGCCTACGCGGTGTGGGGAATTCAGGAACGCGGCGAGATGTTCGTGGGGCCCAGCGTGGAAGTGTATGAGGGAATGATCGTCGGCGAGAATTCGCGCGAAGACGATATGAACGTGAACATCACGAAGGAAAAGAAGCAGACCAACATGCGGTCTTCTTCGGCGGATGAGGCGATCCGGCTGGTTCCGCCGCGCGAGATGACGCTCGAGAAGGCGATTGAATTCATTGCCGACGATGAGTTTGTGGAAGTGACGCCGAAATCGATCCGGCTGCGCAAGAAAGTGCTGGATTCGAAGCGAAGGCCGAAGCGCTGGCAGGAGATTCGGGCGAGCGCTGAGGCGACCTCTTAAACGAACACCGAAGCGAGCTGTCGCCCGTTGCCCTGCGATCCACATTTTCCCTGATGGCTTAGAAAGAATCCTCAAGGCAAAAGCACACAGGCAGGAGTGCCTGTGCCACCAAAGGCGAAGAGAGATTCTTCGCGCAAAGGCGGCGCTCAGAATGACGACGCTTTGCTTGTTGGCAAGAGGGATTGCTCTGGGTGCTCTCTTGCGGACGGCTAAGAGAGATCCCTCGTCACTTCGCTCTGTCGGGATGACAACGAAAGGCAAAGGCTGAAGAGAAATCTTCGCGCAAAACCGGCGCTCGGAATGAGGGCGAAACACAAAGGCACCGGGTAGGCACCACCTCAGCAGATTAGTCTACGAGTTTGGCTACCCGATTTTCCAGATCCTGCGCGATTTGCTCGGGGGCGTCGGAGTCGCGAAAACGTACCGGCGGACCTATGGTCACTTTGATCTGGCCGGGCGCGCCCATTTCTTTCCGGCGGCTTTCAATTCGAAGATGCCGTCGAGCCGCAATGGCACGACCGGCACGTTCAGGCGGGTCGCGAGCAGCCCGATTCCTGCGCGGAAGGGGCTGAGTTTCCCGTCGCGCGTCAAAATCCCTTCGGGAAAAACGAGGACGCTCCAGCCGCGATCGATCAATTCACCCGCGAATGCGAAGCTCTTGCGGAAGCCGGCGCGCAGCGGCAGCGGGAATACGTTGTAGATCGAGACGACCAGCCAATACGACGCGCGATCCGCCAATCCTTTGATGAAACCGGTGCCTGGCGGCGGATTTCGCATCGATTCGAGAAGTTCGCCGTCCATCGCTACCGCGAGTTTGCGGTGGATGCGGCCCGGCAGAGCTTCCCAGATGTAGGCGGGGTCGAAAAACGCAACGTGATTGGCGACCACCAGCAGCGGGCCATTCGCACTCCTCAAATTTTGACGGCCACGAACGCGCGGCCAACCTAACAGCATCATGGCCGGTCGCGCCAGAGCGTTCAGCACGAGCGCGCGAAAGATTCGAACGGGCCACGTCTGCGCCCAGCGGGGGTAGTGATATACAGGAGAACTCGCGGACGGCTGGTGAAGCAGTTGTTCGAGATCCGCCACCGTGGCTGCGTTTGAGAATTGCGTTTCGCTCAGGTCGACCTGGTAGCGGTCTTCCAGCGCGCTCAGAAGCTCGACGCGCTCGATGGAGCTGAGCTGCAATTTCTGCGAGCTGCCCTTCCTCTAATGCGACACCTCTTCCGATTCGGCCTAGCAGTTCATTCAGCGGGCTTGAGCCAGTGCCGGTGTGCGCGCGATTTTCCCCGCCTAATTCAGCCTCGGCGGCTTGCTTGATCTGCGAGAGCAGCGGCTTCTGCGTGGGCGTGCGCGGGAAATCCTTATCGGGCCAAACGAGCCAATGGCGCATCTGCTGAAACCCGGCCAGCCTGTGGTTCGCGCTGCGAATGATTTCGGCTGCGCCGGTTGCCGGATAGCTTGATGAGTCGCGAAGCAGCAGCACGGCGCACGGCTCCGCGTTGCCGTCGCGATCGAGGCCGACTACGACGCAATCGCGCACGCCGGGCTCTTTACGCAATTCCGATTCGAGGTCCTCGGGATAAATATTCAGGCCTTCGGGCGTGACGATTACGTTTTTCCTGCGGCCCTTGAAATAGATAATTCCCCGAGGGATCGCGTTCGGCGATGTCGCCGGTGTGAAACCATCCGTCCTGGTCGAGTACGGGACTGACGCCGGAATCCTTCCAGTAGCTGCGCGCGACGTTTTCTCCGCGAACCAGAATTTCTCCGTCGCCGGCAAGCTTGACCTCCAGGCCCGGGAGCGCTTTGCCGATCGAGCGGCGGCCCAGGCGGAAAGGGTGATTGAGGCTGACGAGCGAGGTTGTCTCGGTGAGTCCGTAGCCTTGAATCACGGCGTAACCGAGACGGCTCCAGAACGTTTCCGCTTCTTCCGGGAGCGTGGCGCCGCCCGAGATTATCGCCCAGAATTTCCAGCCGAGGCGGCTGTGGATCGAGCGGAAGCGCCACCAGCGGCGCAGAAAGTGTTCGCTCGCGGCGGCTTCGAAATCCCGCCGGAATCGTTCGAGCCGGCCTGCGCTCGCAAGTTCCCGTTCGATTTGATCGCGGAGGGATTCGATCAGGCGCGGCACGGTTACCAGCACGGAGACGCGTTCGTCGTGAATGGTGCGCAGAATTTCCGAGGGATTCAGCGTGTCCAGAAAGATGGACGTGGCGCCTACGATCTGCGGAATAAAAATTCCGAGCAGCTGGCCGAAGACGTGGCTCAGCGGCAGCAGGTCCAGAAAGCGCAAGGGGTGGAAAATGCGTTCGTAGCGGCGGTAACGATCGACTTCCTTCTCGATGGGCTCCAGATTCGCGAGCAGATTGGCGTGCGTGAGGACGACGCCGCGCGGCTCCGCCGTGGTGCCCGAGGTAAACACAATCTCGACGGGATCGATGCGGTCGAGCACGGCGGGCGCGAAGTCTTCCGCTGGCCCCGACGCTTCACCGAGCTCTTCGAGGGCAATCGTCGCGATGGGCAGATCGAGCGCGGGCAAACCGCGGGCTGCTACCGCGAGTCGCGCGCCGGACTGCTGCGCAACGCGACGGGCGAACGCCGGGTCTGCGATTGCGTCCATGGGCACAACGACCACCCCGCAAAAGAGGCAGCCGAGAAAAGCGGCGATCCACTCGCCGGAGTTTTCTCCCCAGAGAAGGACGCGATCCCCTTTCGCGATGCCGAGCGATCGGAGACGCGCCGCGAAATGCGACGCCGAGTCGAACAGGCGCGCGTACGGCCAGCGAACGGTTCGATAGCCGCGGCGGAAGACGACGGCGGGTTCGCTGGGCGGCCGCGAATTCTTGCGGAAGTATTCGAGAACGGATTGCCGGGGCATGGCCCCTTGAGTTTCGCTCATCCGCGCGGCAGAAGGAAACTGCCAGTGTGGAGGGGGATCGAGGCCACGATCGCTTTTGACGGAACGCGGCAACGGCCCGGCAGGCGATGAGAGGCAGCCTGCCGGGCCTTCTGTGAATCACGAAACGCTTAGGGAAGTTAGCGGGCCGGTTCCTGTTGCTGCTGTTCACCCTGCTGCTTGGCCAGATCGGCCTTGGCGGGATCGGCTGTGATTCCGCTTGAGGGCTTCTGGTAGCGAGTGAGATAGGGCATGAAGGGTGTGACCTCAAAAGGCATTTTCTCGCGGGCCGAAAGCAGAGGAATCGGCTTGGCCTTGAGCAGTTCGACGTGGTCGGTCCAGGGATCGAGCTTCACGCGGGCGCCTAGCGGAAGAGCCGAAACCTGGTCGACCTTGTCGCGGTCGAGTTGCGGGGCGGAGTTGATCAGCTGCGTGTATACGGAGACGCGATTCCCGAGGCGCGGGTTGATGAGCGCGTTCAGAGACTTCGAATCCGCGTCGAGTTCCTTGAGGAAAAGGCCGGCGGTCGCAAGCTTGTCCTTGTACGGCGAGTTCTTGAGCAGCTCGACCGCCTTCTGATTGGCCGTCTGCACCTGGTCGGGATTGTCGCGGAAGGAGAAATGGCTGAGAGCTTCGACGGTGGAGACGTTGGTGGTGTCGTTGAAGCCCCATTGATCGGTGGAAGGCTTGGTGACGATGATATTCGCAAGTTCCTGGGCCAGCATCGTGGCGAGGCTTGCTTCATCGGGAAGAACGTCCAGCAAACCGCGGCTCAGCACAATCGTGTGCCCGATCGAGAAAGATTCGAGCGTACCGGTGAGCAAAATGCGGCAGTGAACTTCCGGTTCCACGTCGAGATTATTGGTGACTTCGAGATTGTTGACGACGGTCTCGAGAACCTTGTCGACCTCGCCCGTGGGAGCCAGCAATCCAACGCGCTGGAGCCTGTCGAGAACGTTTACTTCAGCCTGGTGCTGCCATTCGCGCTCGGCTTCCACCGGGGAACGATCCTGCTGCTGCGCGCCAGCCTGATCCTGAATCGCGTTGGGCGATTCAATGGTGAGTTCGCTGAACTCCTCCTGCGGGCTGGTGGCCTTCAGGTCATAACCCCAGAGGCGGGTTTGCGATTTGAAGCGGATGTTATTGCCGAGAAAATCCTTGAGTTCGGATTCCTGGCTGAACACGAACGCGGGAAGCCAGAGGCCGGGCGCCACGTTGAGTCTCCAGCTATCGAAGTGCAGGTTAAAGCCGTTGATCCCGGCGACGGGCGTGTAGATTCCGTTGAAACGGACGATGGTGTAGTTCTGGTCTTCGGCCCAGAAGCGGCCCTTGAAGCGGCCTTTCCCTGATTTCGGGAGGGGAGTCACGTCAAACACCACGCAGCGCACATCGCCCAGGAATTCGCGGCGGACGTAGTCGAACTGGTAGTGCTGGCGATCCAGCCCGTTCATATCGATATAAACCATCTGAAGGAAGCCATCCGGAACGTAGGAAGAGCTGAAATAGCTTCCGAGGTGGGCGATGGGGTTCAGCTCGTCGAGCTTGCCTTTCTTGGTTCCGGAGAGCATGGAATTATCCACCACGCCCTTGGAAAGATTGGCCTGGCCCAGGAAATAATGGTCGTGGATGGGCACCGCCCCCATGTCCTTATCAGGCTTCATGTCCTGAATGTAGGTTTCGATGATGGGGTTGTAGCGGCGAATCGTGGCGATTTCATCGTGCTCGCGGGCAATGATGCGATCGACCGCCTGATTCACCGTGGTGACCGGAGAACCTGTGGCGGGAGTTTCCGCCTTCGGCTCGGTTTGCACGGCCGTCTGATTCTGCGCGGAAAGCGTTCCGGCAAGAGCGGCCATCAAAGCTACAGAAAAGAAAAAATTCTTTGCCTTACCCATTCCAATCCCCCCTCAGTATGCCAAAGCAAAAGTTATGTGGACGATGGCGTTTGCATCCACCGGTTGGCCTTCTTGTTGTGCCGGACGGAAGCGGATCTCGCGCGCGGCCGACTCGGCGGAACTGGTCGAGGCCGTAGCCAAGTCCCTGAACGACGCGCTCAACCTTCACTTCGCCCGAAGCCGCGAAGACGACCTGCAACAGAACTTCTCCTTCAATCTTCTTCGCACGGGCCTCGTCTGTATATTCCGGCTTGGGCTTGAAAAGAATCTCCACCGGCTTGGAATTCGACACGGCGGCCGTCTGCTTCACCCTTGGCCCAGCCACCACCGCATGCTCGTCGGCAAAAGCGCCTTGCTGCACGGTGCCATGGCTGCCGGTGCCACCTGTTCCGATAGCAACACCGTTGCCAAATCCCGTGCTGGTGACGGTGCCTTTAGCGCCCTTGGCACCTCCGGTCCCATTCCCCTGGCCAGCGCCGGCCGGAAGATCGTAAGCGCCCAGCTGAGCGATATTCGGATTGCGATCGGTCTTGCCGTTCGACGCCACGCCGTTGGGATCGCCGAAGCCGCCGGTCTGAACTTCCTCCCGAGGCTTTTTCAGAGTCGGGATGGCGGAACTCCCCAGCGAAATCGGGGGGTTGGGATCAGGAAAGGCTTTGGCCAGCTGCGTGGGGTCGGGAACGGGAGCTTTTTTGGCGACCTTGGCCACCGGCGCCATAATCACGGGGTTATAGATTTTCGGTTTTGGGACTTCGATTTCAACCGGTTTGGGAATCTCTTTGACGATCTGCCTTTTTATCACCGGCGTAGGCTTGGGGGGCGGCTGGGGCTTCCACGCCTCGATGTGCGGAGCTTCGAGCGGCATCACCCAGTAAGTCCGGACAGCCTCGAGCTTCTGAGGCATGAGCATGGGGAGTACGACGACGATTGCGACCGCGAGGCACTCCAGGACGAAACCGACTCCAAACGAACCCCACCGCTTCTCTCCATCGGGAAGCAGCGATTCGTTGAAAACGGCGCCGTTCGATTTACGTACCATTTTTCACCCTAGCAAAGTTCCCAAGTTGGGCTGCGCGCGGAGACAAAAATAGCGCACTACCTTAGTACTAGAGCAAAGGGCGGAGCGTGAATAGGCCTCAGGTACTATTCTAGGCTCAGTAGTGCCGAAAGCGATAACCCAATTCATACGGTGCGCCATGCACCTGTTGGCGCTTTGCACATCTTTTACACATGCTGCGAGGGGCACTTTCTACAGGCTAAACCCGCGTTCGCGGGGGGAGTTGCGCGTCGAGTTGCCTATCCAGGGCGCCGTATGCAAGGTCGATGGTCGGATAAGGAGAGCTACGCCGGAATACGGGGAATCATGGATACGAATTCGTGAAGAGCCGGTAGCCAAAAAAAGGGCACAGGGTGTGACCCCATGCCCTTTTTCGACCTAACCGTTTTGTGAAGCGCCCTGCTTAGTGAGTTTCCACCACCAGGTAACGCGTTACGCCGCCCTGGTTGACTAACAGGAGCACCGGCTGATTGCTCGAACCCGCCAGAGCGCGCTTGTATTCTTCCACGTTGTTGACGGGCTTGCGGTTGACTTCCTGAATCACCATCCCGCGATCCAGCCCGACCGACGCCGCGGCGCTGGAAGGGTCGACCTGGGTGACGACGACACCCTTTGTGCCGGCCGGCAACTGAAGTTGCTGAGCCAAGTCGGGGGTCACATTCTGCACCTCGACGCCTTCCAGCGCGCCTTCGGAGTTTTCTCCCGGCCCTTCCTTCTCCGCCTGCTCCGGAAGTTCGCCGAGATTTACGGTGACGTCCTGCGACTTGCCATCACGCCAGATCTTCATCCTGGCCGAAGATCCCGGGGCCATTTGCGAGATCTGCACCTGAAGCTGGTTGGCGGCTTCGATGGGCTGGCCATTCAATTCGAGCACGACATCGCCCTTCTTGAGGCCCGCCTTGGCGGCAGGCGTATCGGGAGACACGTCGCCAATGAGAACGCCGCCGCCCTGGTTGAGCCCAAACTGGTGGGCGAGGCTGGGGGTGACATCCTGAATGTGGACGCCCAAATAGCCGCGCACGACTTTGCCGTGCTCGACGATCTGGTTCATTACGTTATGCGCCATGTTGATGGGTATCGCGAAGCCGATGCCCTGATTGCCGCCGCCTTCGCCGGACAGGATGGCGGTGTTGATGCCGATCAGACTGCCGTGAAGGTCGATGAGCGCGCCGCCGGAATTGCCGGGGTTGATCGAAGCGTCGGTCTGGATGAAGTCTTCATAGTTCTCGATGCCGAGACCGCCGCGTCCCGTGGCGCTGACGATGCCCATGGTGGCCGTCTTGCCGATACCGAAGGGGTCGCCGATCGCGAGCACGATGTCTCCCACCTGCATCCGCGAGGAGTCGCCGATAGGCAGGGTGGGAAGACCGGTGGCATTGATCTTGACGACGGCGACGTCGGTCTTGGGGTCGGTGCCGACGACTTTGCCGGGAAATTCGCGATTGTCGCTGAGGAACACCTTGATGTCGGTGGCGCCATCGATCACGTGATTATTGGTGAGGATCGTGCCATCGGAAGTGACGATCACGCCCGAGCCGAGGCTTTGTTCTCTTTGCGAGCGCGGTTCCTGCTGTTGCTGGCCAAACTGGTTGCCGAAAAATTGCCGGAAGAAGGGATCATTGAACAATGGCGAATTCTCGCCTCTGTTCTTCACAACTTTCGAGGAGCTGATGTTTACGACCGCCGGCAAAACGGGTTTCAGGATCGATGCGAAGCCGTTGGGCAAAGTGCCCAGAAGGACAGGGTTGGTATCGTGTGCGACGGTTACGTTCAGAGTGGGCGCGCCGAATACCGTGCCGCCGCCCCAGTGCCGCAGGCCGATATCCAACACGACGCCACCGATGATTGCCGCAAGGACCACAATCGTGGCCACCCAGCGGCGGATACGAAATTCGCTGCTGCTCATAATTCTTTTCTCCTTTGGTCCGGAAACTGCCGCTGGCAGCCCGGTCATAGGCTATTGGACGTGACCCGCGAGTTTTCGTTTTCTATACGGGCCGCAAAGACGGACGGTTTGAGTAAAAGGTCAAAGTTCCTCGTTCCAGCGTGTTACCAGTTCATCAGCGATTCGCGAGCATCTAAACGACTTACCATCGAGCCACGAACGACACGCCGCTAACGCTACATCTGATAGATGCGCCAGAGCCATCAAAAGCGTCAATAGGGCAATATCCGAGGTTACTCCATTTTAACAAGGGATGTCTCCATTTTGGCGCCACGCCTCCAGCCAGGTAGCCGCCTGAGAGTTGGATCGCCGGTCAGCTAATGAGGCGCGCTATGAAAAACGCGGCCGCGGCTGCCAGGCCGCCTACAATCACTGTCTGCGCGCCAGCGCGCCAGGGACTGACGCCCGTATAGTGGCCCTTGATCGATCCGAAAAAGAGCAGCGCGAGCAGGGTGACGCCCACGGAAACCCAGAGGGCCGAGCGCACCTGTTTCATCACGATGTAGGGGGCCAGCGGGACAAGTCCTCCCACGATGTACGACGCGGCGATCGTTCCGGCACTTCGGCCGGCGCGAGCCGGATCCGGCTCCTCCAAACCAAGTTCAAAGCGCATCATGAAATCGACCCAGCGGCTCTGGTCCGACGTGATGGCGGCGACGATCGGCTCCATTTGCGCGGGCGAGAGTCCGTAGTCGCGAAAAACTTTCACAACTTCTTCCGTTTCGACGTCGGGGAGCTCGACGGTTTCGCGGATTTCGCGGAGTCGCTCGGAGGCGTAGTGCTCCGAGTCCGTCTTCGCGGCGAGGTACCCGCCCAGGCCCATGGCGATCGAACCGGCGGCAATTTCGGCGAAGCCCGCCGTGACGACGATCGCCGTGGAAGCGACCGCGCCCGTTAGTCCGGCGGCGAGAGCGAACGGCACGGTGAGCCCGTCCGACATTCCAATGACGATATCGCGGACGGCGGCCGAGGCGGTGAAGTGGCGTTCGACGTGTTCAGCAGCTGGCATCATGGCTCCCAGAAGGCTATCTCAGGAAATTTTTGTGCCCGTTCCGCGGTTTGCGGCCAGGCGCGTATAATTATGGGGCAGGAACCGCAATTCAGGAGGTACATTATGTCCCAAGCTGCTGGACAATCCGCAGGACAAGGAGCCGCACCTCAGATGACGCACACGTTGCCGCCTCTCCCATATTCTTTCGACGCACTCGAACCGTACATTGACGCGAAAACGATGGAGATCCACCACGACAAGCATCATGCCGCGTATGTGACCAACCTCAACAAGGCGCTGGAGGCGCACCCGGACCTTCAGAAGCTTTCGGTCGAGGAACTCCTCGCGCAAATCGGCAAGGTCCCGGAAAACATCCGCACGGCCGTGCGCAATAACGGCGGCGGGCACATGAACCATTCGATGTTCTGGAAAATCATGAAGAAGGGCGGAGGCGGCGAGCCTGGCGGCGATCTTGGAAACGCCATCAAGTCGACGTTCGGCAGCTTCGCCGATTTCAAGACGAAGTTCAATCAGGCGGCCACCACGCGCTTCGGTTCCGGC
Source organism: uncultured Acidobacteriota bacterium (assembly GCA_963709105.1). Taxonomy (GTDB): domain Bacteria; phylum Acidobacteriota; class Terriglobia; order Acidiferrales; family UBA7541; genus Palsa-295. Next base: position 77,272 of record CAVPVC010000030.1, on the reverse strand, counting down.
TGGGCCTGGCTGCTCTTCCGCGACGGCAAGCTGGCGATCGAGTCATCGGCGAACCAGGACAATCCCATCATGGACGGCGGCAAGGCGTTTTTCGGCCTCGATGTGTGGGAACACGCCTACTACCTGAAATACCAGAACCGCCGGCCTGAATACATCGAGGCCTGGTGGAACGTCATCAACTGGGACCAGGTCGCCGAGAATTATTCCCACGCGAAGTAAACCCGGTTGGTTGCACCTTCGCAAGAAGCTTGCAGGCTCGCGGAGGCGGTTGTATGAGCCGCCTCCGCCTTTTTCTTCTTCCAGTTTAACTCCCCGGAAACAAGCGGTGTTCGATAGCGAGAATTCCCATGCTCGCTAGCGTGGTGAGCAGGGTGATCACCAGCCCCACGCGTGTAAACTGCCAAAACGATATAAAAACGCGTTTCCCGGCCTGCTGCAGCACGATCAAATTCGCGACCGAACTCAGAGGAGTCGCATTCCCCGCGAGGGTGCTGGAGCTCGCAACAACGAGCCAGATGAAATGGCTGTCCGGGAACGAGGCGACAATCGGCTTGAACAGAAGCACCGCGGGGACGTTGCTCACGAGGTTGGAAAGAATCAGCATCAGCCCGCTCACGCCGGCCAGCTGCTTCTCAAAGCTGCCTTCAAACGCGTGATGGAATCGCGCAATTAACAAGTCGGCGGCGCCCGACGCCTGAAAGCCGTGGACAACTACGAAGAGGGCGCCGAAGAAGAGCAGCAGCTCCCAATCGAGACGCTGGTAGACGTTCTGTGCCTTCACACGCCCGATCACCAGGATGAAAGCACCTACAGAAATCGCGACCAGGGGAAACGAATAGCCGGCGATCCAGAAGACAATCACGAGTAATGATGCCAGGCAGCACTTGGTCATCAGCCTGCGGTCGAGCGCGACTGGCACCGGCGCAGGCTCACGAGTGAATGGCTGGTGGAGGATGTCCTGCCTGAAGAACGCGGCCAGGACGGCCACGTTAATCACCAGACCGACCAGCGCCACGGGAGCCAGATGCGCTAGAAACCCAAGAAACGAGAAATGCGCCGAAATACCGACGAGCGCATTTTGGGGATTGCCGGTGACGGACATGACGGAGCCTACGTTCGAAGAGGACGCCACGGCCAGCAAGTACGGCAGCGGAGGGATTTTCAACCGTTCGGTGACCACCAGGACGATGGGCGTGAGAACGAGGCAAATCGTATCGTTCACAAAGAAGGCAGCCAGTATTCCGCAGGTGAAAACCAGAAGGGCGAGGAGCTGAAAGCGGGTCCGCGCCACGCGCGCTACGTGAATCGCTACCCAGTCGAAGAAACCCGAGATCTGGAAATGCGCGACCAGGATCATCATGCCCAGCAGAAAGATCAGCGTGTTCCAGTCGATGATTTTGTAGGCTTCGTCGAGGGAAAGAACGCGAGCCAGGACCATGGCGACCGCGCCGCAGAAGGCCGCCGCGGTGCGGTCCAAATGGCTTCCCCTGCCGCTTTCAATCGCGATGAGAATGTAGGTGACCAGGAAGATGACGGCCGGAATCCAGTGGTGAGGGGAAGAGAAATAAGACATGGCGAGAGGCCACGGCAAAAGATGAGCTTAGCGCGGCTGGCCGCCGGTCACAAGACCGGCTCCCTCAGCCCTGTGGGGCAGTTCCCGGATGCTTGTGCTCCAGGGAGCAACCTACAGTTGCCAGGGCGACATCCGATGAGAGTGCTTCGCCGAATATTTTCCCTTACGCGGCATGTACTCTTGACGGGCGCGGCGAAACCTGTAAACTGCGATTTCGGCCATGGCGACTTCAGTCAATCCGGCGATGCCTTCGAGCCCGCAGCCCGAAGAAACGGTGCAGGACTTTCAGTTCCCGCAACGGGAAGCGGCCTTTTTTTACGGGCTTTTTCTGAGAGGGCACTCGGCGGAAAAGCTGCGTCGCGACATTGAAGTCCCGGCGGCCGTGCTCGCCAAATGGGACAAGGAAACCTGGCGCGATCCCCAACTGCGCCCGCTGCTCGAACGCATCGTGCGCTATCGCCAGCACGTGCTGGCCATTTTCGAAAGTCTCATCGGGCACGATTCCGCGAAGCAAAAACTTCAGTAGAACGTTTCTGTTGGGCCGGCTTCCCGCGGGTTTCTCATCCCAGAGTGGCGCTGAGCCGGGCGGCGTTGTAGATTAGATATCCAGCCGGCCGGTTCCCCGGTAGCTCAATGGTAGAGCATTCGGCTGTTAACCGAAGGGTTGCTAGTTCGAATCTAGCCCGGGGAGCCAAATTCTCCTTCTGTCGCAATCACTTACAGAACCGGATTGACTTCAAGGAGGTCCGGGCGAATTCCAGCCTGATACGCGCCACTGCGTTCCCAGTCCAAAAGCAGGGATTCCACGATCTCCCTGCCGTCGGGGTCCTGAACCGCTTGCAGTGGCGTGCGACCTCCGAGGGCAGGCACCTTCCGATGCACCCAGTCCTCAACCTGCTTCTGGATGATTTGCTGGAAGCGGCCCCGCGCTTCGGGATCGTGGAGCAGAGCTTGTTCGATAACGTCATCGTCAGATGCACTCTTCCGTTTGGGAGCTTTTGCCAGCATCTCCTCGGCGGTTTTCGCGCCTGTGGTCTGGTGGACCGCTGACGCACCCAGCCGCTTTTCGATCTCCGCCCGAAGACGTTTTGCGCGCTTTTCGGAATTCACTTCGGCGACCAGGGACCGGCCTGCAATTTTGATGTCCCCAAGGTATTTAGGGAACGTTTCTAGCGGGCAACAGGGGACATTATCAGCGAGGCACAACAGTTTGCGGACATTCTGCGGACTTTTCGAGGATCAGCGAACCTGGCCTACGAGGCCGGCGATAGTATCCATCAGATCGAATTTCGTGAGCACTTCGAGTTTGCCGCCGCCCATCTCGACGAACACGGCGGGGCTTTCGTGGCTGAGGATGTAGGTGACGCGCTCGACGGCCGCGGTGGACGGCACCTGCGGCATGGCCGGGCCCATCACTTCGCGCACGATTAGTTTGCGAAGCTCTTTTCCCTGCAGCGCGAGATTCAGGATCTGGTCCTCGTAAACCGTGCCGATCGATTGGTCGCCTTCGAAGACGGGCAGCTGCGAAATGTCCTGGTGCTGCATGGTTTTCAACGCGTGAAAAATCGTCTGGTTCGGGCCTACGATGATGGGCTCGCGCGTTTTTCCGTTCTGGTGCTTCACGCGGATCACGTCGGCGGCGGTCAGCGTCACTTCCGAATCCGCGTAGCCGTGTTCGCGCATCCAGCCGTCGTTGTAGATCTTGCTCAGGTAGCGGCTACCAGTGTCCGGCAGCAGCGCGACCACCACGTCGCCCTTCCCGCAGCCTTTGGCAACCTTCAACGCGGCCGACACGCAGCCGCCGCCCGAGCCGCCCGTGAACAGCCCTTCGCGTTTCGCGAGGCGCCGCGCCCAAACGAAGCATTCCTCGTCGGTCACCTGCAGCACGTCGTCGAGAATCTGAAAATTCATGGTCTGCGGAAAAATATCCTCGCCGATCCCTTCCACCACGTAGGTGCAGGCCTTCCCGATCTTGCCGGTTTTGGCGTACTCGTAATAGAGCGAGCCCACCGGATCGACGCCGATCACTTTCACATCGGGATTCTTTTCCTTGAGAAAGCGCCCCGCGCCGCTGATGGTTCCTCCGGTTCCCATCCCGCAGACGAAATGCGTGATTTTCCCTTCGGTGTCTTCCCAGATTTCCGGGCCGGTGGTGGCGTAGTGGGCCTCGGGATTGAGCGGATTTTCGTACTGGTTCGGGTAGTAGGCGTTGGGAATTTCGCGCGAAAGTTTTTTCGCCACGGAGTAATAGCTGCGCGGATCCTCCGGCTCGACGGCGGTGGGGCACACAATCACCTCCGCACCAAACGCCTTCAGCAAATCGATTTTTTCGCGCGATTGCTTGTCGGTGATCGTAAAGACAACCTTGTATCCGCGCACCGCGGCAAGCAGCGCGAGGCCCACGCCCGTGTTGCCGGACGTTCCTTCGATGATCGTTCCGCCGGGCTTGAGCAGGCCTTTGCGCTCGGCATCGTCGATCATCGTGATGGCGATGCGGTCCTTCACCGAACCACCCGGGTTCAGATAATCGGCCTTCACGTACACCTCGGCCGGCACGTCTTTCGAGACGCGGTTCAGCCGGATCAAGGGAGTTCTTCCAATCGCTTCGAGGATGTTGTTGCACTTCATGGCGTTTCGCTCCGCAGCTTCCCTGGCAGAGCCAGCTTAGTGCCTTCGGGAAATGGTGTCCAGCGGCGGTTTCCACGGCATGTGAGCCGCGTTTCGTCCGCAGACGGAAAATCTTTACAGATGCTATGCTTTGCCCACGATGCCGGCCGCGCCGCCTGAGACCGAAACCATTTTCTACGATGGCCACTGCGGCCTGTGCCACCGCACGGTGCGCTTTGTGCTGAAGCGCGATTCCCGAGGACTCTTCCGTTACGCGCCGCTGCAAGGAACAACATTCGAGCAGCGCGTCCCGCCCGCGCAACGCCCAAGCTTGCCGGACAGCGTGGTGGTGCTCACCGGCGATGGCCGCCTGCTCGCGCGTTCCAGCGCAATCCTCTACATCTGCCGCCGCCTCGGCGGCGTTTGGAGCGCACTCTCCGCGGCCGTAGCGATCATTCCGCGCCCCATCCGCGACGCGGCATACGACTTCATCGCGCGCATCCGCTATTCCGTCTTCGGCAGGCGTAGTGAGACCTGCCCGGTGGTCCCGGCGGAACTGCGAGCGCGTTTTGATCCATGATTGTTCGATCCATAATCGCAAAATGGAGGAAGCAAGAATGAAACGCCAGAATATTTCGTCCGGCACGCCGTGGGAGCCTATCGTCGGATATTCGCGCGCGGTTCGCGTCGGCCCCTACGTACACGTGGCCGGAACGACGGCCACCGACGCTCAGGGCCAGCTGGTTGGCATCGGCGATCCCCAGGCCCAGACCGTGCAAATCCTCAAAAATATCGAAGCCGCGCTCGCCAAGGCCGGCGCGAAAATGTCCGACGTGGTGCGCACACGCCTCTTCGTAAAGAATATCGCCGACTGGGAGAAAATCGGCCGCGCCCACGGCGAAGTGTTCGGCAAAATCCGCCCGGCCAGCACGATGGTCGAGGTCAGCGGCCTCGTGTCGCCCGACATGCTACTGGAAATCGAAGCGGACGCGATCATTGCCGACGAATAGCGCGAGGCCCCTCCTCGCAGGGTTTCTTGCAAGGTTTCCGCGGTTGACAACCCGTGGCCGGGATATAACACTCATCTCGCCAAAATCCGGAGTTTATCGCACACATAAACGATGAAGAATCTCCCTCATGTCGACGTAGCCATCGTAGGCGGCGGATGGACCGGCCTCCTCATGGCCAAGGAACTCGGCTCGCGCACTCCACTCTCGATTGCCGTGCTCGAGCGCGGCGCCCCGCGCGGCGCCGCCGAGTATCTCGCCGGGATGGACGAACTCGACTATGCGGTCCTGTTCAAGATGATGCAGGACGCCTCGCAGCAAACCGTGACGTTCCGCCACTCCGCGCAGAAGCGCGCCTATCCCATTCGCGAGTACGGCTCGTTTCTGCCCGGCTCCGGCACCGGCGGCGCCGGCGAACACTGGAACGGCACCTGCCACCGCCCGCTTCCCGACGTGTTTGAAATCCTCACCCGCACCAAAGAAAAGTACGGCGAGCATCGCCTGCCCGAAGGGCATTCCATCCAGGACTGGGGCCTGACGTTCAGCGAACTCGAAACCTACTACGCCCGCGTCGACGCGCTGCTGGGTGTTTCCGGCAAGGCGGGGAATCTACACGGCAAGCTGATCCCGGGAGGCAATCCGTTCGAAGGCCCGCGCAGCAGCGAATATCCCACACCTCCGCTCACGCTGCCCGAATTCGCCGAAAATTTCCGAAAGACCGCCGCGTCGCTCGGGTACCACCCGTACGTGCAGCCCGCCGCGACCATCAGCACCACCTACACCAATCCCGACGGGGTGGTCCGCCCGGCCTGCGCCTACTGCGGCTTCTGCGAGCGCTTCGGATGCATGATCGGCGCCAAAGCCCAGCCGACCAACACGCTGCTGCCGGTGATTCGCCGTCACAAAAATATTTCACTGCGCACGCATTCGTGGGTCCGCAAAATCGTCCACGAGAAAAATGGCGCGACCGAAATCGCGCGCGGCGTGATTTATCGCGACGAGTCCGGCGAGGAAGTTTTTCAGCCCGCCGATCTGGTGATCGTGGGCACGTGGACGCTCAACAACGTTCGCCTTCTCCTGCTCTCCGGCATCGGCCAGGCCTACAATCCCGCGAGCGGCGAAGGCACCCTTGGGCGCAATCTCACGCACCAGATTCAAGTAGCGGCGGCGCAGCCATTTTTCGACAAGCCCCTCAACCGCTTCATGGGCACGGGCGCCGCGGCCGCCGCCATGCACGATTTCGACGGCGACGTGTTCGATCACGGCCAGCTGGCGTTCATTCGCGGAGGCCTCTTCGAAGCGGCATCCACCGGCGCCCGGCCGGTGAGCACGTTCGGCACGGTGCCTCCATCGGTTAAATCGCGCTGGGGCTCGGAGTGGAAGAAAGCCGCAGTCCATTCCTTCGATCGCATCGGCAGCATCGCGCTTCTCGCCGAGCACATGGCCTACAAGGGCAACTTCATGGATCTCGATCCCACCTACACGGACCAATTCGGCGATCCCCTGCTTCGCCTGACCCTGAACTGGACCGACAACGAGCGAAAAATGGTGGAGTATGCGGTTCCCAAAGCGGTGGAGATCGGCAAAGCCATGGGGGCACGCGAAGTTCTCGTCTACCCGGGCCTGGGCGATTACGACGCCACACGCTACCAAACGACCCACGTGCAGGGTGGCGCGATCATGGGCACCTCACGAGAGAGCTCCGTGGTAAACCCGTTCCTTCAGCATTGGGACGTGCCGAATCTTTTCGTGCTGGGCGGGTCGGCTTTTCCGCAGAATTTCTCCGCGCATCCCACGATGACCGTTCTCGCCCTTACGCTTCACTCGGCCGATGCCATCGTGAACCGCTACCTCAAACACCCCGGAACCCTGGCTTAGATCTCGCTGAAGTTTCAGGAAACATTCGGTTTGCGAAGCAAAATCGCACCCCATTCGCCGCCGTTTATGATTCAAATACAAAAGGTTTATTTTCCATTTAGGGGAAAAACCGCTAATCTAACGGGCATGAATTTTTTGAATTCCTAGTTTCATGGCATCCGATCCCCAGAAGCCCGCATTTTCTATTCCCGGCCGGCCCGCCACCAAGGTGCTCGTGGCCACCACGGCCATGCTCGCCTTTATTTCTTACTGGCGCGCCGCAGCGATCGTCCTGAACGACCTCGCCTCCTCCGCGTATTACGCCGGCGGTGAAGCCGAGCAGTTCATCGGCAAGACGGCTCCGTGGTTCATCCTGGCCACGATGCTGCTTTCCTACGCGGTTTCGCAAGTCTACGTCGAAAGCTGCGGGATGTTCGTGCGCGGCGGCGTCTATCGCGTGGTGAAGGAGGCCATGGGCGGCGCGCTCGCCAAATTCTCGGTTTCCGCCCTGATGTTCGATTACGTGCTGACGGGCCCGATCAGCGGCGTGTCCGCGGGCCAGTACCTCGCCGGCCTGCTCAATGAGATGTTCGCATACGCGCACTTGAATCTCACCGTCAACGCGAACGGCACGGCCGCCGCTTTCGCCATCGCCGTCACCGTCTATTTCTGGTGGGAGAACATCAAAGGCATCCCCGAATCGAGCGAGAAAGCCCTCTGGATCATGCAGCTCACCACGGTGATGGTCGTGGCGCTGATCGGCTGGTGCGCGTACACGCTGCTGGTGCGTGGTGGCCATCTGCCACCCGCGCCCATTCCGCGCAACATCATTCAGGACAAGCACTCCCTCGGCTGGCTCTACGGCACCCGCATTCCGCAGATGATTACCGCCGTAATCGTGTTCGTGGGCCTGGGCCACTCCGTGCTCGCGATGAGCGGGGAGGAATCGCTCGCGCAGGTGTATCGCGAAATCGAGCACCCCAAACTCAAGAACCTCAAGAAAGCGGCCTTGGTTATTTTCCTCTACAGCATGGTCTTCACGTCGCTCGTTTCGTTTTTTGCGGTGATGATCATCCCGGACCGCATTCGGCCGCAGTTTTTCGAGAATTTGATTGGCGGCCTGGCGATGAGCCTGCAAGGGCCGTTCATCCTGCGGCTGGTGTTCCATGTGTTCGTGGTCGTCGTCGGGACGATGATCCTTTCGGGTGCGGTGAACACGGCGATCATCGGCTCGAACGGCGTGTTGAATCGCGTGTCGGAAGACGGCGTGCTCTCGGATTGGTTCCGTCACCCGCATCCGAAGTTTGGCACGTCCCACCGGATCATCAACATGATCGTGGCGCTGCAGATTGTGACCATCGTCATCAGCCGCGGCGACGTCACCTTTCTGGCGAACCTTTATGCCTTCGGCGTGATCTGGAGCTTCGCGCTGAAAGGCATCGCTGTTCTGGTGCTGCGGTACACCCACCCGCAGGAACGTGAGTTTCGCGTTCCGCTCAATTTCACCGTTGCCGGAAAGGAAATCCCGCTCGGGCTCGCGCTGATTACCCTGACGCTGCTTGGCATCGCGATCGTGAACCTGTTTACCAAGCCGGCGGCCACCATCTCCGGCGTCACTTTTTCGGGATTGCTCTTCCTCGCCTTCGAGATCTCGGAGAAAAGGATCCAACGACATCGCGGGCAGACGCACGTGGAACTCGACCAGTTCAACCTTGCGCAGGCCGCGGAACTCACTCCGGAAGCTGTCGGCGTGAAGCCCGGGAACATCCTCGTGCCGGTGAGCACTTACTACGCGCTCTACCACCTGGAAGCGGCGGTGAGGCGCGCGAAGCGAAGGGAAGCCGAAATCGTGGTGCTGCACGTGCGCCTGTTGCGACGCGCCGCGTCGGGGGAATACGATCTTGCCCCGGACCAGCTCTTCAGCACCATCGAACAGCTCCTCTTCACCAAGGTGCTGTCGATCGCCGAAAAAGAGGGCAAGCCGGTCCGGCTGTCGGTGGCTGCGGGAAACGATTTGTGGGAGGCCATCCTCCGCACAGCTTCGAATCTGGAATCGAGCGCGATCGTGCTGGGCAGTTCCGCCAAGCAACCGGTCACCGAGCAGGCCCGCGAGATCGGCATCGCCTGGGAAAGGCTGCAGCCGCCGCGCCCGCAAGTGAATCTCGAAATTTTCACTCCCTCCGGCCAGGAGCAGGTTTTCTACCTGGGCCCCCATGCTCCCCGGCTCACGCCGAAGGAAATCGACTTGCTCCACAAGATCTGGCTCCAGTTGAGCGACAAGCTGCCGGGCCAGGAAATCCACCATCACGACATCGTGCACTTCGCACTCGATGAAGTAGAGCGCGAATTACAGAATGGCCAGGAACCCGAGGTGCTGGAACGCCTGCGCGACCACCTGCGTGAAATCCGCGACCGCCGCCTGAATCCTTAGTCCCGGTGAATCATTCTTTCGAGCGGCCGTTTTACCACGACAACCATCGCTTGCACTCCTTCTTGGCTGTACTAAGATGTTTCTCGTGAAACATGCGACCGAATTCGAACTTGGAAATGGGGGACCCGCCGCCCGGGAAATCCGCCAGGAAAGCCTGCGATTTTTGATGCAAAAGAGCCACCCCTCACTCGACACACATGGACGAACGGAAACACGCCTAAGTTGTTGTAAACAAACGACCGGCATGCTGCTGACTCGACACTCTTATCGGGCGGTGACGGCGCGGGGAATCCATGAAAATTAGCCGCGAAGACGTGCTCCGCGTGGCCGAATTGGCCCACCTCGAATTGTCCCCCCAGGAGATCGACACCTATCGCGGGCAGCTCGACGAAATCCTCAGCTACATCGACAAGCTGAAGGAGCTCGACGTCAGCGGCGTGGAACCCATGGCGCAGGTGATCTTCCACTCCGGCGCTCCCCAGGGAGCGGAAAGCCATCCGGAGCTGCGCGAAGACGTGCTGCGGCGGTGCGACGTCGCCGGCGCGGTGCTGGCGCGAGCTACCGATGCCGAAAAGCCCTTCTTCCGGGTGCCCAAGGTGATCGAACGATGAGCGCGCCAACGTCCTGGACGGTTGCGGGTGTGCGCGAGGCGCTCGCCAGCAAGAAAGTCTCCGCCAAAGAGCTCGCCTCGGAATTCTATGTCCGCATCGAGAAGCGCAATCCCGAGCTGAATGCCTATCTCACGCTCTCACCCGAACGCGCGTACGAGCAGGCCGCGCGGATCGATGCGGCCGTCAGCCGCGGCGAGGCTTTGCCGGCGCTGGCGGGCGTTCCGATCGCCGTAAAAGACGTGATCAGCACAACCGGAATCCGCACAACCTGCGGATCGAAAATCCTCGAGAACTACGTGCCGCCGTATGACGCCACAGCCGTCGAGCGGCTGGAACGCGCCGGAGCGGTGATCCTCGGCAAGACCAACTGCGACGAGTTTGCCATGGGCAGCTCCAACGAAAATTCCGCGTACGGGCCGGTGCGGAATCCCGCGGCGACCGATCGCGTCCCGGGCGGATCGAGCGGCGGGTCGGCCGCGGTGGTGGCGGCTGGGCTGGCCGTCGCGTCGCTGGGAACCGATACGGGGGGCTCCATCCGGCAGCCGGGCTCGTTCTGCGGCATTCCGGGGCTGATGCCGACCTACGGGCGCGTCTCGCGCTACGGGCTGGTGGCGTTCGCGTCCTCGCTCGACAAAATTGGGCCGTTTACCGCGAATATCGCCGATACGGCTGCGGTGCTGGGCGTGATCGCGGGGCACGATCCCAACGATTCCACCTCGGCCGCGGTGCCGGTGGAAAATTACCTGGCAGAGATTGAAAAGCCCGCCAAGGGAATGCGCATCGGCGTGCCCGAGGATTATTTCGGCGAGGGGCTCGACCCCGAAGTGAAGGAAAAAGTGCAGGCGGGAATCGCGCTGCTGGAGAGCCTGGGCTGCCAGCGCATCCCGCTGCAGATGCCGCATACCGATTACGCCATCGCGGCGTACTACATCATCGCCACGGCGGAGGCGAGCTCGAACCTCGCCCGCTACGACGGCGTCCGCTACGGCTTGCGCGTGCCGGGCAGCACGCTCATCGATATGTACCGCAAAACACGCGAGCGCGGATTCGGCCCCGAAGTGAAAAGGCGAATCATGCTGGGGACCTACGCGCTGTCCTCCGGCTACTACGACGCGTACTACCTGCGGGCCCAGAAAGTCCGCGCGCTGATCGCCCGCGACTTCTCCGACGCGTTTCAAAAGGTAGACGCGATTCTGACGCCGACAGCCCCGACGCCCGCGTTCCGGATCGGTGAAAAATCTTCCGACCCGCTGCAGATGTATCTCGCGGATATTTACACCGTGACGGGTTCGCTTGCGGGCGTGCCGGGGATTTCCGTCCCGTGCGGAAAAACAAAAGCGGGCCTGCCGGTAGGAATGCAGATCTTTGGGCCGCATTTCCGCGAAGGCTCCGTGCTGCGGCTGGCGCGCGCCTTCGAAAACGCGGGAGGATTCACAATTTGACGCTGCAAACCCACGACGGAAATTGGCATCCTAAACGCGAGGGCGCATAGACCAACCCGGGCAATCGCGAAAATGCTTCCGATCCGCAACTTTCGCTTGTCAAAAATAGCGCTTCTCACAGCGCTGGCGGCTGCCGCGCTCACAAGCGCCGCATCGGCGAAGCAAGCCCCCAGCGCATCTCCGCAAAACGCACCCAAGGCAGCCACCACGCAACCGCAACTCCCGCGAGGCAAAAAGCTCATGCTGAAAGACGGCAGCTTTCAACTGGTGCGCGAATACCAGGTGGAAGGCGACCGCGTGCGGTATTACAGCATCGACAGCGGCCAGTGGGACGAGATGCCCGCCGATCTGGTGGATTGGGACAAGACCAAGAAAGTGGCGGCGGACGAAGCCGCGCGCGATGCCACGTTTGTCGCCAAGGCCCGCGCCACGGAGGCTGAACGCACCGCCGAGCCTCTCGATATCGACGCCAGCGTGGAGGCCGCGCCCGGCGTTTTCCTGCCGCGCGGCGAGGGGCTGTTCGCCTTCGACGGAAAAAGGGTGCTCAAGCTCGCGCAGGCGCCCATCGATTCCAAACTCGTCAAAAAGAAAGTGGTCGAGCAGATCTTTGTGCCGATCCCCATCGTGCCGACGCAGCACAGTATTATGATCCACCGCCCGCACGCCGAATACCGCGTCGAAAACGGGCAGCCGGAGTTCTACATGCGCCTCGCGGACGGCAGCGAACCCGACCTGGAATTGATCCGCGCCACCACGCGCGGGGATTCGCGCGAAATCGAGAAGCTCGATCAGCTCTTCGGCCAGAAGCGGCTACGGAAAGATACTCTGCCGATGCAGCGCTGGCAGATCGCCATCGGCCTGTATCGCTTCACCCTCGGCAAAGCGCTCGAACCGGGAGAATACGCCCTCGCGGAGGTGGTGCAGGACAACGGCATGAGCCTGTACGTGTGGGATTTCGGCGTCGATGCCAATTCGAAAGCCGATGCGGCGAAAAAGAAATAGCGGGAATCGGAGCTAGATTTTTTTGGAACTTTCGGGCTCCAGCAACGACGCCAAGAGCTTCGCGAGGTCCGGGATGCGAAACGGCTTTTGAAGAATGGCCGCTCCCTTGGCCGAATACTCCGCAACCCGGCCGGGATCGACGAACTCCCCCGTTATAAAAACGAACCGAGGCGCCGAGCTGCCCCGCTCTTTCCGCAGCTGCTCCAGGAGCTGCTCGCCGCTCAGCCGGGGAAGATTGAAGTCGCAGAGAACAATGTCGTAGTTGTTCCCGCCAAGCAGCGACAGCGCCTTCTCGGCGCTCTCCACGGCCTCCACCTTCATCCCCCGCACAGTCAGCCCTTCCTGCACGATCTCCCGGATGCTTTCCTCGTCGTCCACGACGAGGACGCTGTAGCCCAGAAGCGCCTCCGAGCCCGGTGGGATCGACCGCGCGGGCGAAGCCAGGTTTGAGGTGACCGAATGAGCCTTCCCTGCGGCAGGCAGGATCACCTGGAAAACGGCGCCGGAACCCGAGGGAGACTCGACGTCAATCGTTCCGCCATGCTCCTTGACGATCGCGAGAGAGATCGTAAGTCCCAAGCCCGTGCCACCGCCGGGGCGCTTGGTGGTGAAAAACGGATCGAAGATCTTGCCCACATTCGCGGCCGGGATTCCCGGGCCGTCATCGACGATGGTGGCAGAGACGTGGCCATCCGCAGCGGCGAGCGATATAGCCAGACTGCCATGGTCCCGCGCCGCTGAAATGGCCTGCTCCGCGTTCCCGATAATGTTGAGGAACACCTGCGTCAAAAGCTTGGCGTCGCCCACGACCGGAGGCAGGTTGCCCGCCGCTTCGAACTTCACCGAGATATTCTTCTGGCGCAAGGACGGCTGCGCGAACTGCAGCGCCTGCTGAACGATGGATTCCAGGCGAAGATCGCAATGAACCTTGGCCGACGGGCGGACGAAGGCCAGCAGGCTCTGCACGATCCCCGCGGCGCGGCGGGCCTGCTGCATGACGAGGTCGAGCTGGCGTTTGGAGACTTCGTCCGCCGAACGCTCGCGGAGAAGTTCGCCCACGCCGAGTATGGCCGTGAGCGGATTGTTCAACTCATGCGCTGCCCCGGCCATCATCTGTCCCATGGCGGCGAACTTTTCTTTCTGAATGAATTGCTGCTCGATGAGCTTTGCTTCGGTGACGTCCCGCGCGGAAGCGACGACCCCCGCAACCTTGCCGTGCTCGTCCACAAAGGGGCCCGCGCTGACCCGCAGGATTCTCCAGCCGCCGTCCTGGTGGCGGACGCGGAATTCAAACTGCGCGGAAGATTCCTCGCCCGACAGCAGTCGGCGAACAATGGCCTCGATTTTAGGCTGGTCCTCGAAGTCCGAGCGAACCGCAAATCCCTCGCCCAAATATTGAGGGGGCGTGCCGCCCAAAATATCCTTCACGCTGGGGCTCACATAGGTGAACCGGCCGTTGCGGTCCAGAACGGCGATCAAGTCGGGGAAGTTGGCAACGAGACGCCGTACAAATTCCTGCTCCTGGTGCAGCTGTCTTTCGATTTTGCGGCGCTCGGTAATGTCAACCAGGGTTCCCTGCAGGCGCGTGACGTTGCCGAAGGTGTCGCGAATCGCAAAGCCGGAAGCGAGGCAATAAATCACCTGGCCGTCTTTGCGGCGCAGTTGGATTTCGCGGTCGCGAAACGAGCCTTTTTCCTCGATCTCGCGCACCAACACATCGCGGTCGCCGGGGTGGACATACAAATCCCGGAGATTGCGGGCCTGCAACTCGGCTTTGCCGTCGAACCCGAGCAGACGGATCAGGGCCGTATTGGCGTCGAGAATCCGGCCGTTCGTCGTGGAAAAGAAGACCCCTTCGCGAAGCGATTCGAACAACTCCGCGAAGCGAATTTCGGTTTCGTATTGCGCGGTGACGTCGCGAGCCCAGCCGGTGACGCACACAACCTGGTTTTCTTCGGACAGCGCCTGCAGCCAGCAATCGAAATAGCGCTGCTTGCTTTCGTTTTTCAGGCGCACCAGAACCGGGCCGGCCCAGAAGCCATTGCCGACAAATTCCTGGAGCGAGCGCTTTACATCTTCCAGCGCGGGCGTCTCGATAAATTCACTCAGGCGATGGCCGATGAGGCCGTTAAAGGGAACCTGCAGGATCTCGGCAAGCCGGCGGTTGGCAACGCGCACTTCACCTTCGAGGGACAGCGTGAAAACCGCCTGATCGAGGTTGTCGATCAGCTCGCGATAGTTGTGCTGCGAGCGGGAAATTACCTCCACCAGCTTCTTGAACTGGTCTTCGGGTGGGTTCACGGAGCCGGCCGACGCGAGCTGGTTGTCCGTTACATTTGTAACCATCTGGCAAACGCTCCCTGATGTTTCGCGGAGGGCTTCCGGCGCCTGAAAATCCCCAGTAAATCTTAGCCCGTGCGGGTGGGTCGGCAGGCAAAAGGTTGCGGGGTGTAGTCCAACTGCTCAACAGGACGTTGCGGGACAGCTGCAATAAAAAAGGCGGTCCGATTATCCATCGGACCGCCCTGTAAAAACGAGCAAACTGCAATCGCTGTTAGCCTTCGGCTACCGCGTCCTTGTCCGTACGCAGGAAATCGAGCGCGGCGGCTTCTTCCGGCGATAGCTCCGGCTCCATCTCCTGCGGCTCCTCCTTGGGCAATTCGGTGAGAAGCTGGATGTTGCGGTAGCGCTCCAGGCCGGTGCCCGCGGGAATAAGGCGGCCCATGATGACGTTCTCCTTCAGGCCGCGCAGGTAGTCGACCTTCCCGGAAATGGCCGCTTCGGTGAGGACGCGGGTGGTTTCCTGGAAGCTCGCCGCCGAGATGAAGGAATCGGTCGAGAGAGAGGCCTTGGTGATGCCGAGGAGCAGCGGGCGCCCGGTTGCGGGACGTCCCCCTTCGCGGATGACGCGATCGTTTTCCTCGCGGAAGCGGAACTTGTCCACCTGCTCTTCGAGCAGGAACGATGTGTCGCCCACGTCTTCGACCTTCACCCAGCGCATCATCTGCCGGACGATCGTCTCGATGTGCTTGTCGTTGATGTTGACACCCTGCAGCCGGTAGACCTCCTGAATCGAGTTCACCAGATACGCCTGGGTGTACTTTTCTCCGAGGACGGCGAGAATGTCGTGCGGGTTCAGCGGCCCGTCAATAAGCGCCTCACCGGCCCGCACATGCTCCCCTTCCTGAACGTTGATGTGGACGCCGCGCGGGATGGAATATTCTTTGACCGTCTTGCCATCCTCGCTCTCGACGTAAATCTTGCGCTGGCCCTTGGCAATTTCGCCGTACTTCACGACGCCGTCGATTTCGCTGATGACGGCCGGGTCGCGGGGCTTGCGGGTCTCGAAGAGTTCGACGACGCGCGGGAGACCGCCGGTGATGTCCTTGGTTTTGGTGGTCTCGCGAGGAATCTTCGCGAGCACGTCGCCCGGCTGAACCGCGTCTCCATCGACGACCATCAAGTGAGCGCGGGAAGGCATGAGATATTTCTTTTTGGCCTTGCCCGTGGAATCGCGCACGAGAATCGTCGGCTGGTGCTTTTCGTCACCCGGGGGCAGCGTGACAACCAACTGCGAAAGGCCGGTGACTTCGTCCACCTGCTCTTCGATGGTGATGCCGGGCTGCAGGTCCTTGAACTCGATCGTTCCGGCAGTTTCCGTGAGGATCGAGAAGGTGTAGGGATCCCACTCGACCATTGTCTGGCCGAGAGTGACCGGCTGGCCTTCGTCCACCTTGACGCGAGCGCCGTACACGACGTGGTGGCGTTCCTTCTCGCGGCCCTTTTCGTCGACGACGGCGATCAAGCCCGAGCGATTCATGGAGACGATCGTCTTGCCGCGGCCCTCGACCACCTTCAAGTCGATGAACTTCACGAAGCCGTTGTTGCGGGCCTCGACCTTCGACTGTTCGGTGACGCGGGTGGCGGTTCCGCCGATGTGGAACGTGCGCATGGTGAGCTGCGTGCCGGGCTCGCCGATGGACTGCGCCGCGATGACTCCGACGGCTTCGCCCATCTCGACGAAACGGCCGGTGGCCAGGTTGCGGCCGTAGCAGCGCCCGCAAACTCCGCGCCGGGACTCGCAGGTGAGCACGGAACGAATCTTCACGCGCTCGATACCCGCGGCCTGGATCGAATTGGCCAGCTCTTCGGTGATTTCCTGGTTGATCTCGACGATCACGTTGCCTTCGTAGTCCTTGATCTTCTCAAGAGACACGCGGCCTACGACGCGATCGCGCAAGGGTTCGACTTCGACGCCGGCTTCGAGAATCGGTTCCACGTAAATTCCGTCCGCCGTGCCGCAATCAAACTCATTGATGATCACGTCCTGAGCCACGTCGACCAGGCGGCGCGTGAGATAGCCGGAATCGGCGGTCTTGAGCGCGGTGTCGGCGAGACCCTTCCGGGCGCCGTGCGTGGAGATGAAGTATTGCAACACCGTCAAACCTTCGCGGAAGTTCGAAGTGATCGGGGTCTCGATGACTTCGCCGGAGGGCTTGGCCATGAGTCCGCGCATCCCGGAAAGCTGGCGGATCTGCTGCTTCGAACCGCGGGCTCCGGAGTCGGCCATGACGTAGACGGGATTGATCAGGCCCTGCTTGTCCTGCTCTTCGAGGGCCTTGAACATTTCGTCCGCAACCTTCTCGGTCACGTCGCTCCAGATGGCGATGACCTTGTTGTAGCGCTCGCCGTTGGTGATGGCGCCATCGAGATACTGCTGCTGGACCTTGACCACTTCGTGCTCGGCGGAATCGACCAGCTTGAACTTGACGCTGGGGATGACCATGTCGCTGATGCCGATGGAGACGCCGGACTTCGTCGCATAGAGGAAGCCCAGTTCCTTGAGGCGATCGAGCATCAGAACGGTCTTTTCCAGGCCGAAGCGGAGGTAACCATACTGCACGAGCGCCTGGATGCCCTTCTTCTTGAGCAAGCCGTTGATGAAAGGCATATCCGACGGCAGGTGATCGTTGAAAATCACGCGGCCGACGGTGGTGTGCAGGAACTGCTTGGCGAGCTGGATCGGCTCCGTGTGCGAGACGTCCTGGTCGTCGTAGGCGTTGGTGAGGTCGATCACTTCGCCGGTGTAGCGCATGCGGATCGGCGTGAGCAATTCGACTTCGCCGGCATCGAGCGCCATGATGACTTCTTCGCTCGAGCCGAACGCGCGGCCTTCGCCCTTAGCCTGCGGCTTGGCCTTGGTCATGTAATAGATGCCCAGCACCATGTCCTGCGTCGGCACCGCCAGCGGGTAACCGTTGGCGGGCGACAGGATGTTGTGCGAGCTGAGCATTAGCACGGACGCTTCCACCTGCGCTTCGGGCGAGAGCGGAATGTGAACGGCCATCTGATCGCCGTCGAAGTCCGCGTTGAACGCGGTGCAGACGAGCGGATGGATGCGGATGGCTTTTCCTTCGACGAGCGTGGGCTCGAAGGCCTGGATGCCGAGGCGGTGAAGCGTGGGCGCGCGGTTGAGAAGCACCGGATGCTCGCGGATCACGTCCTCGAGAATGTCCCAGACGATCGCTTCCTGGGCCTCGACGAGTTCCTTGGCCTGCTTGATGGTGGTGCAATGGCCCGCCGCTTCGAGCTTGTGATAGATGAACGGCTTGAAGAGCTCGAGCGCCATCTTCTTCGGCAGACCGCACTGGTGGAGCTTCAATTCCGGGCCCACGACGATGACCGAGCGGCCGGAGTAGTCCACGCGCTTGCCGAGGAGGTTCTGGCGGAAGCGGCCCTGCTTGCCCTTGAGCGTGTCGGAGAGCGACTTGAGCGGGCGGTTGTTGGTGCCGCGGAGAACGCGGCCGCGGCGGCCATTGTCGAACAACGCGTCGACGGCCTCCTGCAGCATGCGCTTCTCGTTGCGCACGATCACGTCGGGCGCGTGAAGCTCCATGAGCTTCTTCAACCGGTTGTTGCGGTTGATCACGCGGCGATAGAGATCGTTCAGGTCGGAGGTGGCGAAGCGGCCGCCATCGAGGGGCACGAGCGGGCGCAACTCGGGCGGAAGCACCGGAATCACGTCCAGAATCATCCACTCGGGCTTGTTGCCGCTCTTGCGGAACGCTTCGAGAACCTTCAGGCGCTTGGCGTAGCGGATGCGCTTCTGGAGGCTCGGGTCGACCTTCATTTTTTCGCGCAGCTCTTCGGAGAGCTTATCGACATCGACGCGGCGAAGAAGTTCCTTGATCGCTTCGGCGCCCATGCCGGAGGTGAACTTTCCGGGATAATCGCGCTGGAGTTCGCGGAGCTTTTCCTCCGGAATGATGTCCTTTTCCTTGATGCCGGGCACCTCGCCCGGATCGATGCAGACGAACGTTTCAAAATAGAGAATGTGCTCGAGATCGCGCATGGTGATATCGAGCAGGTAGCCGATGCGGCTGGGCAACCCCTTGAAGAACCACACGTGCGAGCAGGGCGAAGCCAGCTCGATGTGCCCGAGACGCTCCCGGCGCACCTTGCTGAGGGTGACTTCGACGCCGCACTTATCGCAGATGACTCCGCGATGCTTCATGCGCTTGTATTTGCCGCACAAGCACTCCCAGTCGGTGACGGGGCCGAAAATCTTGGCGCAGAACAGGCCGTCGCGCTCGGGTTTGAAGGTGCGGTAGTTGATGGTTTCCGGCTTGGTTACTTCGCCATGCGACCAGGACCGGATTTTTTCAGGACTTGCCAGGCTGATACGGATGGAATCGAAATCCGCAATCTGGCTGGCGCGATCATACGGGCTAGAACGATACAAGGGCTGCCTCCTCCCCGGCATCCGCCAGGGTTAGAAAACAATGCTAAGAAGTTGTCTGGCGCGCCCGCGCCAATCGAGCGGGCGCGCAACCAAAGCTCTTAACCGGTGCTCTTAATCCGCCGCTTCCGCCGCTTCGAGCTGCGGCTTCTGCCGCTTCATCAATTCCACATCCAGGCAGAGCGACTGCAACTCGCGCACGAGCACGTTGAACGATTCGGGCACGCCCGGCTCGATACCCGGCTCGCCCTTGACGATGGCCTCGTAAATTTTCGCGCGGCCATAGACGTCGTCCGACTTTGCGGTGAGCAGCTCCTGCAGAATGTGCGCGGCACCGTAGGCTTCGAGCGCCCAGACTTCCATTTCTCCGAAGCGCTGTCCGCCGAACTGCGCCTTTCCGCCAAGCGGCTGCTGCGTGATGAGCGAGTAAGGACCGATCGAACGAGCGTGAATTTTATCGTCGACCAGGTGAGAGAGCTTGAGCATGTAGATGTAGCCGACGGTGACGTTCTGCGCGAACTCGTCACCGGTCATGCCGTCATAGAGCGTGATCTTGCCGGTTTCCGGAAGCTCCGTGAACTGGAGAAGGTGGCGAATGTCGCCTTCGCGGGCGCCGTCGAACACGGGCGTCGCGAAGGGAACTCCTTCACGGAATCCCTGGGCCACGTCGAGCAGCGTTTCGTCGTCCAGACCGGACAGCGTCTTCCAGACGGACGTGGGGCCGAAGGCGTCCTTGAACCATTTGCGCACGGCATCGGCGCGGGCCGATGTGTCGTCCAGCAGCTTCCCGATGCGCTCGCCGAGCTCTTTCGAGGCCCAGCCGAGATGCGTTTCGAGAATCTGTCCGACGTTCATACGCGAAGGAACGCCGAGCGGGTTCAGCACGATTTCCATCGGAGTGCCGTCCGGCATGTAGGGCATGTCTTCTTTCGGGACGATTCTTGCGATCACGCCCTTGTTGCCGTGGCGGCCGGCCATCTTGTCGCCGACCGAAAGCTTGCGCTTCATGGCGATGTAGGCCTTCACCAGCTTGATGACGCCCGGCGGAAGCTCGTCGCCCTTCTTGAGCTTGGCGATGCGCTCGTCGGTGATCTTGCGCAGCACGTCGATCTGGCGCGAGGTCATCTCCTCGACTTCATCGATCTTCTCGATGAGCAGGGGATCCTTGTCGTTCAAGCGCAGGCGCTTGAGGTTGCGGGTGGAGATCTTCTCCAGGATGTCGCGCGTGAGCTCGGTGCCCTTGGTGAGAAGGCGCTTGTTGGTGCGCTCGTCGTGCAGGTCGGCGTTCAGAACCTGGCCGCCCAGCAGATCGTTCAAGCGCTTCAGGCGCTCGTCGGTGAGAATGCGGATTTCATCGGCGAGGTTCTTTTCGAGCTTGGCGACGTGAGCCGCCTCGATGGCCTTGTGACGCTCGTCCTTCTCCGCGCCCTTGCGGCAGAAGATCTTCACGTCGACGATGGTGCCCTCGATGCCCGGCGGGCAGTAGAGGGAAGCGTCGCGAACGTCGCCGGCCTTTTCGCCGAAGATCGCGCGCAGCAGCTTTTCTTCCGGCGTGAGCGTGGTTTCGCCCTTCGGAGTCACCTTGCCGACGAGGATGTCGCCGGGCTTGACGGTGGCGCCGATGCGAATGACGCCGCTCTCATCGAGGTTGCGCAGGAAGCTCTCGTTGATGTTGGGAATGTCCCGCGTGATTTCTTCGGGACCGAGCTTGGTGTCGCGCGCCTCGATTTCGTATTCCTCGATGTGAATCGAGGTGTAGTAATCCTCTTCGACGAGCTTCTCGCTGACGAGGATGGCGTCTTCGAAGTTGTACCCGCGCCACGGGAGGAACGCGACCAGCACGTTGCGCCCCAGGGCGAGTTCGCCGCGGTCGGTGCAGGGGCCGTCGGCCAGCACCTGGCCCTGCTTCACGCGGTCGCCCGCGCGGACCAGCGGCTTCTGGCTGATGCAGGTGTTCTGGTTGGAGCGCTTGAACTTCGTGAGCAGGTAAATGTCGGACCCGACTTCGCGGCTGAGCACGCCGGACTGGTCGGATTCGACGCGCACGATCACGCGTTCGGAGTCCACCTGGTCGACGATGCCGTCGCGGCGGCACACGATCACCGCGCCCGAATCGCGCGCGGTGACCCGCTCCATGCCGGTGCCGACCAGGGGCGCTTCGCCCTTGATCAGCGGCACGGCCTGGCGCTGCATGTTCGATCCCATCAACGCGCGGTTGGCGTCGTCGTTCTCAAGGAACGGGATCAAGCTGGCGGCGACCGATACGAGCTGCTTCGGCGAAACGTCGATGTAATCGACTTCGTCGCGGCTCTTCAGAACGAAGTTGCCGGCCTGGCGGCAGTTGACCAGGTCGGTGGTGATGCGGAGCTTCTCGTCAAGCGAGGCGTTGGCCTGCGCGACCACGTAGCGGTCTTCTTCCCACGCGGACAGATAGAAGCAGTGGGGCTCGACCACGATGCGGCGGCGCTTCAACTCCTCGTTCATGTCCTCCACTTTTTCTTTTTCGACGATTTCACCGGCCTTGAACTCGCTGTCGCCGGCGTTGACGATCTGCACGTAGTCGATCACGCGGCCGCCCTTGACCTTGCGGTAGGGCGACTCGATGAAGCCGAATTCGTTGATCCGCGCGTAGCTGGAGAGCGAGCTGATCAGGCCGATGTTCGGGCCTTCCGGCGTTTCAATCGGGCAGATGCGGCCGTAGTGAGTGGGGTGAACGTCGCGGACCTCGAATCCGGCGCGCTCGCGCGACAACCCGCCGGGACCCAGGGCCGAAAGACGCCGCTTGTGCGTGATTTCGCTGAGCGGGTTGGTCTGGTCCATGAACTGCGAGAGCTGCGAACTTCCGAAGAACTCGCGGATCGCGGCCATCACCGGCTTGGCGTTCACCAGGTCATGCGGCATGGCCGTGGACATTTCCTGGTACACGGACATCTTTTCCTTGATGGCGCGTTCCATGCGGACCAGACCGATGCGGAACTGGTTTTCGAGCAGCTCGCCCACCGCGCGGACGCGGCGGTTGCCGAGATGGTCGATGTCGTCCACCGAGCCGATGTTCTTGCGCAGCTTCAGCAGATACTTGATCGCGGAAACGAAGTCGGAAGGATCGAGCGTGCGCTTTTCGAGCGGCGTCTCGAGGCCCAGCTTGATGTTGAACTTGAGCCGGCCGACCTTGCTGAAATCGTATTTGCGCGGGTCGAAGAACATGCCGTTGAACAGGGCGGTAGCGGTCTCGAGCGTCGGAGGATCGCCCGGGCGCAGCTTGCGGTAGATTTCGATCAGCGCTTCTTTGGGAGAGCGGATCGTGTCCTTTTCCAGGGTGCGCGTGACGATGATGCCCACGTCGTCGCGTTCGGGGAACGCAATATCCACTTCCGTGATGCCGGCCTCGGCGATGGTGAGCCACATTTCGGGAGTGAGCGGCTTGTTGGCTTCGAGCAGCACTTCGCCGGTCTGGCGATTCACCAGCTCGCCGACGGTCACCGCGCCTTCGATGATCGGCGGGGCCGATTTCGGCCTGCGCGATGCGCGCCTTTACGAGCTCCTTGTACAGGGCTTCGGAGATGCGCTTGTGCGCGCCCACGACCACGTCGCCCGTCTTGGGATTCTTGATTTCGCGGCTCAGCTTGCGGTCGACCAGGCTTTCGGAAACGTTCCAGTAGAGTTCGCCGTCGCGCAGCGTGATCCGCTCCACCTGATAGAAGGTGCGCAGGATGTCTTCATTCGACTTCATGCCCAGGGCGCGAAGGAAAATCGAGCCGAGGAATTTGCGCTTGCGGTCGATGCGGACGTAGAGAATGTTCTTGGTGTCGTACTCGAATTCGACCCACGAGCCGCGGTAGGGAATGATCTTCCCGAGGAAATAGCTGCGGTTGTTGGCGGTTTCGAAGAACACGCCCGGCGACCGGTGCAACTGGCTAACGATCACGCGCTCGGTTCCATTGATGACGAACGTGCCGTTTTCCGTCATCAGGGGAATATCGCCGAAGAAAACCTCCTGCTCCTTGATGTCGCGGATGGACTTCGCGCCCGTGTCAGGATCTTTGTCGTAGATCGTGAGGCGGATGGTGACCTTGAGAGGCGCGGAATAGGTCATGCCGCGCTCTTCGCATTCGGTGACGTCGTACTTGAGCTGCAGCGTGACCGGATCGCCGCACTTGTTGCAGAACGTCGGCGTGTTCTTGTTGAATGTGCCGCACTTGGCGCACAGCACATCGCCGGTTTTGTACGGGTTGGTTACCACCGATGCGCCGCAATTGCGGCAGGTGGCGCGCAAGTGGTGCAGGCCGCGCAGGTGGCCGCACTTGCATTCCCAGTTGCCGATGGCGTAGTCGACGAAGTCGAGCTGCGAGAGACCGCGAAAATCCTGGATCGGAAACACAGAGGCGAACACGGACTGCAGACCCGCGTCTTCGCGCTCGCTGGGCAGCAAGTCCATTTGCAGAAACCGCTGATAGGATTTTTTCTGGACGTCGATCAGGTTCGGGATCTGAACCGTCGTCTTGATTTTGGCAAAATCCAGCCGCTCGCGTTCCCGAACAACGCGATTACCATTCCGATTACTCATGATTTATCCTCTTCAGGGCAAACGCCGAATCGACGGCGCGGGAGACACCCGCCCCGCCGGTCCGGGAAGGACTTATTTTGAGATTTTGAATTTCAAAGGGTCACGCGCGTACGCGATCTCCCCAGCCCCGGGCGTTTCTACGCCGCGGGACACTACTTGATCTCGACCTTGGCTCCCGCGTCCTCGAACTTCTTCTTGATGGTGGCCGCTTCGTCCTTGTTGATGCCTTCCTTGACGGTCTTCGGCGCGCCATCGACCAGGTCCTTGGCTTCTTTCAGCCCCAGGCTGGTCACTTCGCGGACTGCCTTAATCACGTTAATTTTGTTCGCGCCCACTTCGGTGAGGACGACGGTAAATTCCGTCTTCTCCTCGGCCGGAGCCGCGCCCGCCGCACCCGCTCCGCCGCCCGCCACCATCACCGGAGCCGCTGCTGCCGCCGACACGCCGAAAGCCTCTTCCATCTTCTTCACCAGCTCGGAAGCTTCCAGCAGCGACAGACCCTTTATTTCTTCGAGAATCGTTTCCACTTTGCTAGCCATTGCCTTTTCCTATCCTCCCTGAGATGAGAAATTCGTACGATTAAGTTGTTTCAGGCGCCGGAGCGTTGCCGCCCGCGCCGCCGAACTTGTTGGCCTTCACCGCTTCGCTCGTCACCACCGCCAGGTTGCGCGGCACCGCGGCCAGAGCCGTGGCGACGCGCTGGGCCGGGGCGTTGAGCATGAACATGATCTTGCTGATCAGCTCTTCCTTGCTGGGAAGCAGCGCGAGCTGGCCGATTTCCTGAATCGAAATGACGCGCCCTTCCACCCATCCGGCGCGAAACTGGAATGCCGGAGTATCCTTCGCCACTTTCGTGAGGATCTTCGCGAGGGCCACCGGATCGGTCTTGGTGTAGGCGATCGAATTGGTGCCCTTGAGGTCCTTGAGCAAACCCTCGGTGGGCGTGCCGGCCGCGGCGCGCTCGGCCACCGTGTTCTTCACCACCTGGTAGTGGCCTCCGGCGGATTCCACCGTGCGGCGCAGTTGCGTATCCTGCTCGACGGTAATCCCCTGAAACGTCGACAAAATTACCGTGGAAACGTTCGCGAGCTGCGCGCGAAGCTCCTCGGACTGCTTTTTCTTTTCGGCCTTCTTCTTCATGCCGAACCCCTTTGCGAAAGGCTAGATGTCAAATCGAAATCTCAGGCTGCCACCGCGACTGCGTCCTCGGCCTCGATCGGGTCGATCAAGATACCGGGACCCATCGTGGAGGTAAGCGTAATTTTCTGAATGTACTTGCCCTTCGCCGCGGCGGGCTTGGCCTTGATTACGGCGGCCAGCAGCGCCTGCGCGTTTCCGGCGAGCTGCTGAGCCGAAAAGCTGATCTTTCCCACGGGCGAATGGATGATGCCGGTCTTGTCGAGACGAAACTCGACTTTACCAGCCTTGATTTCCTTGATGGCCTTGGCGATCTCGAAAGTCACCGTGCCGGTCTTCGGATTGGGCATCAAGCCGCGAGGCCCGAGCACTTTTCCGAGACGCCCGGCAGAACGCATCATGTCCGGCGTGGCGATCACCGCTTCGTAATCGGTCCAGCCGTCCTGAATTTTCTGGACGATGTCGTCGCCGCCGACGAAGTCCGCGCCGGCTTCCTGCGCCTCGCGCACCTTTTCGCCGCTGGCGATTACCAACACGCGCTTGGACTTGCCGAGGCCGTGCGGCAGCACCACGGTGCCGCGAACCATCTGGTCGGACTGTTTCGAGTCGACTCCCAGATTGAGAACCAGCTCGACGGTCTCGTCAAACTTCACGAAGTGCGCCTTGCGAAGCACTTCGGCGGCCTCTTCGAGTTTGTAAGGACGCGCCTCCACCAGCTTGCGGGCGCGATCGATATTCTTTCCACCAACTTTTGCGCTGCGGCCCATCGTCTGCTCCTGACTCCTAGCCTTCCACTTCGATGCCCATGTTGCGGGCGGTGCCCTTGATCGAACGAATCGCCGATTCGAGCTTCAGCGTGTTCAGGTCGGGCAGCTTCATCTTCGCGATTTCTTCCACCTGCTTGAGGGTTACCTTGGCCACTTTGTTGCGGTTCGGCTCGGGCGAACCCTTCACGATGCCCGCCGCGCGCTTGAGCAACTCGGAAGCGGGGGGCGTCTTGAGAATAAAGGTGAACGTGCGGTCGCTATAAATCGTGACCAGCACGGGAATGATCATGCCGTCCGGTTCCTTGGCGGTCTTGGCGTTGAACTGCTTCACGAAATCCATGATGTTCACGCCGTGCGGCCCCAGAGCCGTGCCGACCGGGGGAGCCGGGGTGGCCTTCGCGGCCGGCAACTGCAGCTTTACCATCGATTGAACTTTTTTCGCCATTCTCGGTGTCCTCTACTTCGTGCCTCTACTTCGCCCCGCGCGCAGCGCCCTATTTCGCTTTAGGAGGCGACCTTCTCAACCTGCGCAAAATCCAGCTCCACCGGAGTGGAGCGGCCAAAGATTGTAACCGAAACCTTCAACGTGCTGCGGTCGGAGTTTACTTCCTCGACGACCCCCGTAAAATTCGCGAACGGCCCCTCGCCGATGCGAACCTTCTCGCCGCGATCGAACGACAGCTTCGGCTTGGGCTTTTCCGCCGTGGTGGTGGCGCGATTCAGAATATTCTGCACTTCCTCGTCGCTCAGCGGCGAGGGCGTCTGCCCGGAGCCCACGAAACCCGTCACCCGCGGCGTGGAGCGCACGACGTGCCAGGTGTAATCGTCCATGTCCATTTCCACGAGCACATAGCCCGGGTAGCACATGCGCGGGGAAATCACTTTTTTGCCGCCGCGCACTTCGACCACCGACTCGGTGGGGATCACGATCTGGCCGATTTTCTCGGTAAGCCCGAACGCCGCCACGCGGCCCTCGAGGCTCTCCTTCACCTTCTTCTCGAACCCCGAGTAGGTGTGGACGATATACCAATGCTTCGGCATGGAACTTCCTTCAGTGTTTAACAACGTGAAATAACCAGTCCTCGGCTTTGCTCAGAACCGAATCCGTAAAAAAGAAGAACAAAGCAAAAAAAGCAACCGTAACGATCACCACGATGGTCGTCGACCAGACATCCAGCCGCGACGGCCAGTTGACCTGGCGCATCTCGATGCGCACGTCGTGAAAAAAACTTCCCAGCCTTTTGAACGACTCGGAAACTTTCCCCACCGGCGACATCAGGGAAAATCCACTGACCCGGTGTTCGTCTTCTTCGCGATTCAATTTTGCCGCCTGCGCCATTCCGCCGCCCGCCTCGCCCCTGCAGATTCAAACCGCCCCACCCGCCAGCGCTCTTCCGGCCATAAAGCTGGCAGGGGAGGAGGGATTTGAACCCCCACATCCGGTTTTGGAGACCGGCGGTCTACCGTTGAACCTACTCCCCTGAAGTCCGTGCCGGCTCTACTTCACTTCTTTGTGCGCTGTGTGTTTCCGGCACGTGTTGCAAAACTTCTGCGTTTCGAGCCGGTCCTGATGCTTCTTCCGGTTCTTGGTGGTTGTGTAATTCCGGTTTTTGCAATCGTTGCACTGTAGTGTGATGATTTCTCGCATGATATTTTACTCGACGATCTCCGCGACAGCTCCGGCGCCCACGGTGTGGCCGCCTTCGCGAATCGCAAACCGCAAGCCCTTCTCGAGGGCCACCGGCGTGATCAGCGTGATCTCCGCCGACACATTGTCTCCCGGCATCACCATTTCCACGCCCGCCGGCAGCTTCACGTCTCCAGTCACGTCCGTCGTCCGGAAGTAGAACTGCGGCCGGTAGCCCGTGAAGAACGGCGTGTGCCGCCCGCCTTCTTCTTTGGTCAACACATACGCTTCCGCCTTGAACTTCGTGTGCGGCATGATCGACCCAGGCTTCGACAGCACCTGCCCACGCTCCACTTCGTCCTTTTCCGTGCCGCGCAGCAGGAGCCCGACGTTGTCTCCCGCCATGCCCTCATCGAGCAGCTTGCGGAACATTTCCACGCCGGTCACCGTTTTCTTCATCGTCGGACGGAAGCCTACGATCTCGACTTCCTCGCCCACCTTCACCTTGCCGCGTTCGATTCGGCCCGTCACCACCGTGCCGCGGCCCGAGATCGAGAAAATATCTTCGATGGGCATCGCGAACGGCTTGTCCACGTCGCGCGGCGGCAGCGGGATGTGCTTGTCGACCGCGTCCATCAGATCCAGCACCGACTTCTCCCACTTCTCGTCGCCCTCGAGCGCCTTGAGCGCCGATCCGCGAACCACCGGAATCGTGTCGCCCGGGAACTGGTAGGTCTTGAGCAGCTCGCGCACTTCCAGTTCGACGAGCTCGAGCAGTTCGGGGTCGTCCACCATGTCGCACTTATTGAGAAACACCACAATCGCCGGCACGCCGACCTGCCGCGCCAGCAGAATGTGCTCCCGCGTCTGCGGCATCGGACCGTCGGTCGCCGCGACCACCAAGATCGCGCCGTCCATCTGCGCCGCGCCGGTGATCATGTTCTTCACGTAGTCGGCGTGGCCCGGGCAGTCGATGTGCGCGTAGTGCCGGTTGGCCGTCTCGTATTCGACGTGCGAAACCGCAATCGTGATTCCGCGCTCGCGTTCTTCCGGCGCGTTGTCGATCGAATCGAACGCCCGGAACGATACCTTCGGGTTATGCTTCGACAAAACCTTCGTGATCGCCGCCGTCAACGTCGTCTTGCCGTGGTCGATGTGCCCAATCGTCCCCACGTTCAAGTGCGGCTTAACTCGCTCGAATTTCTCCTTCGCCATCTTCTTTCACCCTCGCGACAAAAAACTTTTTAAGATTGCAACTGCCTTACATTCCCCTGAATATTCGCGGCGCCCAGCGTTCTGGAGCGGGGGACGGGGCTCGAACCCGCGACCATCTGCTTGGAAGGCAGAGACTCTACCACTGAGTTACCCCCGCTCGCGCCAACCAACCCGCAATTCCTGCTCATCCACTTCTTATTCTTAATGCAGTTCTTCATTCACTTCTTTTTGCAACTGGAGCCTGGGACCGGGATTGAACCGGTGACCTCGTCCTTACCAAGGACGCGCTCTACCAACTGAGCTACCCAGGCCCAACCCGGCCCGCCCGGAACTTCGATTCCCTTCGGTCATGCTGACCGCTCATTACTTAGACGTGGAAAGCGCAACCGGGCTTTGCGCTTTTCGCCTGTTTCGCAATTCGGAGCTGCTTTGCGCGCGCTTTGAAAAGTATCGCTGCGTCCCGGGGCACCCATCCGGAAATACCACGCCAAAAACTGGTGGACGGGGGAGGATTCGAACCTCCGTAGCCCGCAAGGAGCGGCAGATTTACAGTCTGCTGGTTTTAGCCACTCACCCACCCGTCCGGCGAAACAATTCGGGACACACCGGCCACGCCCACGAGCATAGCCATATCTGAACCGGACTGCTGTACGGGGTTACTCTGCAATGCAGAAAAGGCTCGTGTCCGCAGACACCAGCCCCAGCGCTTTTATTGCGAGGAATCCGTCCGCATCCTTCACTTCAAAATCCCGATCCCTCAGGAATCAGCTGGCGGAGGGAATTGAACCCCCGACCCTCTGATTACAAATCAGATGCTCTACCAGCTGAGCTACGCCAGCCCTGTCAAACCGAGCGAAATTATCACAGGGGCAATCAAATTGCAAGCAAGGTTTTCCGGGCCAGCAAACCTTGTGCCAGCAAGACAGTTATCCTCCTGCTATGAAAGCTGGGATGCCCTATTGTACAGCAGGCTTGGCGAATTCGCTATCCTCAAATTCGATGTCATGGCGCACCTCGCTGATCCGGACCGTGAACGAGGAATCGGAACTTTCCTGGGAAATCGTGAATGGGAGCTTCACCCCGTCCACCACCCGGTAGTCGGAGAATTGCTCGCGAAACTCGGACACGCCTTCGGGCGTGTGGTGCTGGCTAATGATCTGGACAGGCAGCCCGGATGTGGCGTCAAAGAACAGCTTGTCCGGCTCGCCTCCTTCCGGAGGCGTGGCTTCGAGCACGTAGGCATCGCGATCATCCACTTTTTCAACGCCCAGAGAAACCAGCTTTGGGTATTGTTGATGCAGGTCAAAGGGACCGTAGAAGTCCGACTGGCGCCTGGCTTCGGCGAGTTCGACACCCGTTTGTTCGCGAAGGCCGTCCTGCAGGTCCTGTGCCCAGCCAATCTTGCCGTCAAACCCCTGACGAAAGGCCGAGCCGGCTATGATGATGATCGTTAGCATTTTGTCCGGAGCCTTTTCGTGAATTACCACCGTTCCAGAGAGATTCATCGCCGGCACATCGACGGTCCCCATCGACGAGCGCGACTTCAGCTTTTGCCACGCGGCGCGGCCTCCTACGGCCGCCTGATAGTGGCTGACGATCTGGTCGACTGTCGGGGCCGTTCCCGGCGCAGCCGACGCTGCGGCACGAGGACTCGGCCCCTTGGAGTCAGCGGGTTTTTGCCCGCGCGCCGAAATCCCGAGCATCAGGACTATGCTCCACAGGGCTAGGATTCTCTTGGCACTCATCGGTTTAGGCTCTGAACGTTTCGGCTGGACTGGCCCCTGGCGCCCGGAAGACCTCAGCATGTGTCTGCCCGATTCGACGCTGACCCGCAAGTAGTGGTTGCATCTGCCTCAAAAGGCCGCAATTCTTGCTCTCTCATCTTAGCTTTCCGGTACGCTGTCCAGGATGGGCGACCTGGTCGAACGGGAAGGAAGCGAGTTGGTGAAGATGCCTTCTGCTAAGCGCCTATGGATTGGAGTTGCGGCGCTCGCGGCATTAGCGGTCACCGGCCTGGTTTATCTTCAGTTCGCGACCCGCAAGGCGTCAAGACTTGCAGCGGAGCCAGGGGCCATGGTCTATCCCGCCTCTCCCCAGCAGGCAGAACACGCGCTCGGAGTACTCGCCGAACTCCCGCCGGATGCTCCGGCCATTGGATACGTAGATGTGGAATCGCTCCGAAAGTTGCAGGGTTCTCCGCTCTCCGCGTTGCTGGGACTGGGCGGGAACAAATCGTCGGGAGACCGCGAGTATCAGCAGTTCGTTCGGGAAACGGGCTTCGACTACACACGAGACCTCGACGAGGGAGCGATTGCGTTCTGGCCGGAAAACACAGAAGAACGAGGCGGAAGTGTGGCGACAGAGAATCGCGCGTTTATCGTCGCGGGTGGGCGCTTCGATGAGAGGAAGATTCGCGCCTACGCACTGAAATCGGGAAAGGCCCGCGCGATCGCCGCGCAGACGCTCTACGAAATCCCCGGGACGCCTCCCGTTTCTTTCGAATTCCTGTCTCCCGGCAGGATTGCAATTACCAGCGGCACCGGATCGGCGGAACTTCTCGCGAGGGCGCGTCCGGCGTCGCCTGATCCAGCCCTCAAAGCCGGGATCGACCGCCTGGCGGGAGCGCCGATCTTTGCGATGGCGCGCGCGGATCTTATGCCGAAGAGCTTCTACGCAGGTCTGAGCAAGTCTCCACAAGTCGAAAGCGTGGCTCACGATGTTGTGGCTCTGACTTTGGCGGCGCAACCGCAGGGGAACGTTCTGAGGGTGGTGCTGGACGGCGAGTCAACCTCGGTGGAGAACGCTCTCACAATTGCGACATTCCTGGAATTTTCGCGCATGGGCGCCTCGCTGGCGTTGTCGAATCCCAAGACGTCGCGGCAACTTACGGACGAGCAAGGTGCGTTCCTTGAGGGACTACTGAGGGAATCCAGGATCAGCCGACAGGACCGCTGGGTGCGCCTCACTTTTGACGTTACTCCCCAAATGCTTGGCGCAGAGGATCGCGGACCAACCGTCCAGAAAGGAAACAAAGGCTCAAGGTAAACGGAGGTTAAGGCAGTTATCTCATCTCAAGGGAACGAAAATCTTAAGCAGTTGCAGTGCGGTAGCTTCGATTAGTCGCCCGTGGTGCGGGAGGTCAAAGCATTCGCGACGGTCGCGGTGGGATTGATGCTTTTGAGGTAACGCCACGGATTGACGGGCGTGTTATAGATGCGCACTTCGTAATGAAGGTGGGGGCCGGTGGAACGCCCGCTCTTGCCTTCCAGTCCAATTACATCCCCGGCTTTGACATGCATGCCCACCTGCGTCTTGAAGGCGGAAAGGTGGCCGTACCAGGTGCTTACGCCAAAGCCGTGATCGATGACGACCAAGCGGCCGTAGCCGGAACGCTCGCCGCCCGCTTCGGCGACCACGCCGTCCGCCGTGGCGCGGACCGCATCTCCGTAACGCGATGCGATGTCCATACCGGCGTGGAACGCGCCCTCACCACTGAACGGGTCCAGGCGTTCCCCGAAATGGCCGGTGATCTCGCCCACGACGGGCCAAAGCGTCGGCACAATTCCTAAACTCGTAAACTGCGCGGCCGGCAAGAGCCGCAGGCCATTGTTGGGCACATTCGCCAGCGAAACATTGCTCGCGAGGTAGCTGAACTCGTCGACCGATTGCTCAAACTGCTTGTCGGGTTCGGCGGCAGTATCTGTCGTATCTGCCAAGTCAAAGGGTGTCTTGCGAAAGCGATTGATCCCGTACGCGACGGCTACTTCACCCGCCAGGGACTGCAAAGAGGAAAGCCGCTGATTCGTGTCCTTCACCTGGGTCTGCAACTGCACAAATTGATGCTTCAGATTATCCTGATCGCGGCGCAGGGAATTGTAATTGGCGGCTTTCCAGAGCATGCGGGAATAAGAACCCATGCCGGCGGCGATGGTGATTCCACCCACAAGCGCAAGCAGCGTAAGGCCATGCAGGACGTAAAACGGTATGCGAATCCGGCGCATTCCGCCCGAGGCGCTTGAGGCGATGAAAAATGTGTAAGACTTGCCCTTCATCGTTTTGTTGTGTCCGTTATGAACCAAATCCGGCTTATAGAACGCCGCGTGACACTTCTGCGGCTGGCCGTGTCTCTTAGAACGACGCCCGTATTGGAGTTTGGACCGAGAGCCCTGGTTCGAAACCCGAGGGGGGATTCTATCGACTACGCCCCTAGGCGTCAACCCTAATCCAACATTTAGTAGGTTTGCCGCTCCTCGCTTCTCAATTCAACCCACTCTATAATCGAGGGCTGGCCCGCCTCTTGAAAAATATTACCTTAATAGCAGGAGAGGCGGCAACTGGACGAGGGGACAGTTCATGGACAGCGAAGACCAACTGGTCAACAGGATTGCGAAGGCGATCCCCTCCTGGCAGGGGGCGGCTGGTTCCCGCAAATCTCGTCAAGGCGGCCTGCGTTTAGGCATCGGCGACGACTCGGCCGTACTCGCCCCGGATGGAAAAGCCGACTGGGTCATAAGCTGCGACGCGTTCCTGCAAGATGTCCATTTTCTGCCACATCGGCACCCCCCGGACTCAGTTGGCTATAAGTCGCTTGTTCGAGCCACGAGCGACCTGGCCGCTATGGGCGCAGTGCCAAGGCTTTTCCTTCTGACGCTGGCTCTCCCGAAAACCCTCCTGACCACCTGGCTTGATAATTTTCTCGCCGGGATGGGGCGAGCGGCTCGGAAGATGGGCATGCGACTCGCTGGAGGGGATACCACAAGATTTCCGGCTGTTTCGATCAGCATCACTGTTCTTGGGGAGATTCCTCACGGCTTGGCTATCACCCGCGCAGGGGCGAAACCCGGCGACCTGATCTACGTGAGCGGCAAGCTAGGTCGCGCCCAACTGGGCCTTGAGCTGATAACAAAAAGTTTCAGCAAGAACAGGCGTTACGGGCCACTCTTGAAGCCTCATCTATATCCGGAGATTCAGCTAAAACTCGGCGCCTGGCTAGCACGACACCGGATCGCGTCCGCCATGATGGATATCTCCGATGGCCTTTCGACCGACCTGCCCCGGCTGTGCAAAGCGAGCGGCGTTGGGGCGCGCCTCATTGCTGCTCATATCCCGTCCGTGGAGATTCCCGCCAGCCTCCCAAAAATCCTTCCGAAGCGGGCCCTGTATCCGCTGCACATGGCTTTGCACGGAGGCGAGGACTACGAGCTGCTCTTCACAGTGCCGCCGAGGAAAGCGAAGAGTTTGCGCGCGGCACCCGGGTTCTCCGAACTTACCGCTATTGGAGAGATCACGAAGAAAAAGGATTTGCTGATCGTCTCGCCGGATCAAACTCAGACGCAGAAGCTGCGATCTCTGGGGTGGGACCCGTTTCGCAAACGATAACCGTCAAGGTCTCGCCCGGGATGAACTAGTGGGAAAGGGCGAGGGGTTGGGCATCCCTTGAAGGAGCAACGGGAACGGCTGTCTTCTGCGTGGAAGGCGGAACCGGCTTTGCCCTGGGAGCGACAGGCAAGGCCGGTTTCTCACCGGGCTTCAAAGGGCCAGACGAAGAAGCGGGCTTCCCGGGCGCATTCGTCTGGGTAAGACCCTGCTCGGCGGCATCTGTGGGAGGCGCGGTATCGGCTGTATCGACCTGCAGCTCCCTTCCACCCGCAAGCTGTTCGAGCGGCACGACGTTCGGGAAATCCTGGACTGGAGTCCCCTTCGTGGCGTCCTGCATGAATTCGAGCCAGATCGGCAGGGCCGCGCGAGCGCCCGTCTCTTTTTTGCCGAGAGAATTGCGCTTGTCGTCGTTGCCCACCCAAACGCCGGCGGTCAACTGAGGAGTGAAGCCGATGTACCAGGCATCGGTGAAATCGTTGGTCGTCCCGGTCTTGCCTCCCGAAACGCGGCCCAATTCCTTGGCGCGAACGCCGGTTCCGAATTGCACTACCTCCTCGAGCATCGCGACCATGGTGCGGGCAACATCCGGAGGGATCACATCGGTGACGTTGGGCCGCGGCTCTTCGAGCACGGCTCCGTCATACGATGTGACGCGGCGAATATAATGCGGCTCGATATGAATGCCGTCGTCGGGAAAGACCGTGAAGGCCGAGGTGTGCTCGATCAGCGTGAGATCGGCCGCGCCCAGCGCGAGCGGAAGATACGGCGGCAGAGGGCTGCGGACGCCGAATTTCCGCGCCAGGTCGATCACATTCTCGATTCCCACTTTATCAAGCAGGCGAACCGCCGGCACGTTCCGCGAATCGGCCAAGGCGCGGCGCAGCGTGATCCGGCCCTCAAATTTCTCGTCGTAGTTGTGAGGGGAATAGATCAGGCCCCCGCTGTGGAATGAGACCGGCGCGTCGACAACGGTGTCGAAGGGCGAAGCGCCCTGGTCCAAAGCCTCCGCGTAGACGTACACCTTGAACGAACTGCCCGTCTGGCGCATGGCCTGGGTGGCGCGGTTGAATTTCGATTCGCCGAAGCTGTACCCGCCCACCATCGCTTTGATTTCACCGGTGGGATTGTCGATGGCCACCAGCGCGGCCTGGGCCGCCGGCTCCTGTTCGAGTTGCACTTCGGCCGTGGCGCCGGAAAGTTCTTTCACCGACACGACAACCAGGTCGCCGGTTTTCAGCAGCTCGGTTGGGGATTTATGGCCGGTCCAGGAAAAATCCGCCGGGGTCAACATGGCGTGATAGGCGCCCAGCTTGATGGTGGCGAATTTCGGCTCGACGGCGGTGACCAGCCCGGTGACGTAATCGCCTTTCTGAATCGTATTGCGCCAATCGTCGTTCTGATATTTTTCAGGCGTTCCGAGGTGATCGCGCAGGATGTTGGGAAGATTGCCGCGCCACCCGTGGCGGCGATCGTAGGAATGCAAGCCGTCCCGCACGGCCTTCTCGGCGGCCTTTTGCGCGGCGAAATTCAACGTGGTGTAGACGCGCAGACCCTGCTCGTGAACCGCGGCGGTGCCATAGGTGTGCTCGAGATACTGGCGGATGTCTTCGACGAAGTACGACGCGAAATCATTCCGCGCGGAAGAGATGCGCAGCCCGAGAGGCTCCTTCTCGGCCGCCTCCGCCTGCGCCCGGGTGATTTTTCCGTCATGCGCCATCAGGCCCAGCACCAGGTTGCGGCGAGCCAGCGCCCGTTCCGGATGAGTTGTCGGCGAGTAGATGGGTCCGCGAATGATCGCCGCCAGCGTGGCCGCCTGCGCCACCGTCAACTTGCCCACCGGCACGCTGAAGTAATATTCCGAGGCGGCCTCCACTCCATAATTTCCAGCGCCCAGGTAGATCTGGTTGCAATACATCGTGAAGATCTGTTCCTTGGTGTAATGGCGCTCGATCTGCAACGCAAGGATGGTCTCTTCGATCTTGCGGTGAAAGCTGCGGTCGGAGCGATTCAGGAACAGCCCTCCGGCAAGCTGCATCGTGAGAGTGCTGGCGCCCTCCGCGATGCGGTGGTGGGCAATGTCATGCCAGGCGGCTTCGAGAACCCGGGGGAAATCGACGCCCCAGTGTTCCTCGAAATGCTGGTCTTCCGTGGTGAAAATCGCGTTTTTGAGTATCTGCGGAATCTGCTCGTATGTAAGAAGGATGCGCCGCTGGATGGCAAACGTGCCGATGGATTGGCCATCGTCGGCGTAGAGTTCGGTGACAACGTTCGGGTGATAATCCTCGAGCGCGTGAACTTCCGGAAGATCGCTCGTATAAACAAAGAGCAGACCGCCGGCGGCCCCCAGCGCGATCGAGCAGACGATCAGAAAAGCAAAGACCAGGCGGCCGAACAGCTTGCCGCCGCCAATCTTCATCGTCGCGTGCTGCACCCGCTCCATGGTATCGCCCATTCTATCGCATACGGCGGCTCTTGCCGCGACAGCTCATGCGGAAGCTGTTTCCAACGTGGCGTCAGCTTGAATTGTGGGGGCGGGTGTTCCGGTGTGGCAGTGCTTCGACCAGTCCCACAAGAACGAAGGTCAAATTTCGGGGCGTGCGTCGAGGTGAAACAGTTCAGGAAACGGCGGTCTCGGCTTCCTGGATCGTGGGGTAGGCGGTGAAAAACTGAGAGACGTGGGTCATATCGAGCAAAGCCTTTACCTGGGGATTCATGGCCGCAAAGGCGAGCTTGCGATTCGCTTTTTTTGCCGCGAGATTGGCCCCGACGAGGGCGCCAAGCCCGGTCGAGTCGATAAAGGGCACTTCAGCGAAGTCGATAATCAATGTGGGAGAGGTTTCCGCGCGAAGAGCGGTTTGGAAATCGAAGATCGTGTGGATATTCAAGGGACCCTTGAGGTGAAGGATCTTGTACGCGTCGCTGGATCCCGGTGAAGCAACAATCTGAATGTGGTTTGACATGGCTGGTGGATTGTAACGGAGCGGGTCTTGGAGGATGTTAATGTGGTGTTACATCCACGTTTCGGGACGTTGAACAGTGAGGGGTGACCTCTGTCACAATCCTTGGAGCGCGGGGCGGGTACAATACGTCTCGAAAACGCCGGCGCCGGACGCGCCTGTCGTACAATCCTTCTTCGCGAAAAGGAGCGATGACATGACCGGATCAAGAAGGGTTAAGAATTCGCGGTGGCAGGGGCAGTCCCTGAAGATTTTCGGCGCGCTGGCGTTTCTGCTTTTGTTCAACGCGAGCCACGCGCGAGCACAGCAGGTGAAGCAACCCTGGAAGGCCCCCGCATCCGCGGACGCTGTACAGAACCCTGTGAAGCCGACGCCCGCCGGATTGAAAGACGCGCAAGCGCTATATCAGAAAAATTGCGTGATCTGCCATGGCCCGAAGGGCGCGAGCAACGGCGCGGCGGCGGGATCGCTCCCTCAGAAGCCGGCGAATTTCACGGACGCGAAAATGATGCAGAAGGCGACGGACGGCGAATTGTTCTGGAAGATGACCACGGGCCGCGCGCCAATGCCATCGTGGCAGGACAAGCTGACCGAGACGCAGCGCTGGGAGCTGGTAAATTACCTTCGCAAACTTACGCAGGAAGGGAAGTACAAGTTCCTGGGGAATGCCAGCTGAGATATCTCCACGGCTCGAATCGCGAGAGGAACAACGCGAGACGTCAGAACATCGCCAGCAGCCGCTTGATTCCTTCCGCGAATTCAGGAGGCGGCACGATCAGGCTTGCCACCAGATATCCTTCGCCCGGAAAATTGAAAAAGTGTCCCGGATGGATATAGACACTCTGCCCGGCGAGGAGTTCGATCGCGCAATCCTCGTCGGTTTGCGTGGCCGGTATGCGCAGAACGGCATACCACCCGCCTTCCACTCCTGAGCGGCTGCACGCAGTTTGCATTCGCAACAGCCGGTCGAGTTCCGCCAGATTCTCTCTTACGCGCGCCTTTACCTGCGTTTGAAAATTTCCCTGCTGTTTCAGAAGTGCGGGCGTCGCAAGCTGGATGGGGGCGCTTACCGAAAGATAGGTGTCGGCAATCACGTCCAGGCGCGCCAGGGCTTCCGCTTTCGGCTGAGCCGGACCGCTCGCGACGAGCCACGCCATTTTCATTTGCGGCAGCCCGCAAAATTTTGAAAGGCCGCTCATCGTAAACGTGAGCGCGTCGCGATTGGCGGCGCAACTGAACGGCGGCGCCTCCTGCAGGCCGAAATCGAGAAACACTTCGTCGGCGATCAGGGCCATGTCCCGGCTCGAACAGATGGCGTTGAGTTCCTGCAAGTCGCTGCGGCTGGAGGAAGTGCCCGGTGGGGTTGTTGGGGTGAACGACGATCACGGCGCGGGAACGGGCGGTGATCGCGTCCTTCAACGCATGGAAATCAATCTGCCATCCATGGTCGTAGAACAAACGATAGGGCAGCAGCTTTACGTCCTGAATATCGGCAAGGAAATCGAACAGCGGATAGCTCGGCGCGGGCACCAGGATTTCGTCGCCCGGATCGCAAAGCATGCGAAAGACGAAGGAGTAGGCTTCGCTGGTGCTCGTCGTGAGCACGATGTCCTCGATGGAGACGTCCGCTCCATGCTGCGAATAATATTCCGCGACCGCTCGCCGAGCCGCCGGCAGGCCCTGCGGATCCGGATGGTATTGCAAGGCGTCCGTATGGCGGAGCGCATCGAGAATGGACTCGCCGTCATAGAGAAAACCAGCTTCTGTGGGATTCGAGACAGTCAGATCGATCAGCGGGCGCCCGGAGGCGCGATGCCTGGCGAGGGCTTCGCTCAAGCGATTGGATGCGAGATTCCATTTTGTGCGCTGAGCAAACATGGAAGAAACGATAGCGGCGCCAACATAGCCGTCCGGCGCTGTTGCGAAGGCGAAGCTAGCCTTTTCGACGGCGAACGAAAGGAGTGTGCTCGTTGTCGAACTCGCGAGACACTTTGGGGCCGGGCTTCGCGGCTACGAACTTGATCTCGCGGATGAGATTTTTTCCCCAGGCTTCGTTTACGCGCGCGCAGAACTCACATTTCATGCCCTCCAGCTGCTTCCGCCAGCCTTTTCCGTCCGCGGCGACTTCGAGGCAGCCATTCTCGAATCGGATGGGTCGCGTGTGCGCGGCCAGGGTTTTTCCCACGATCGTGGACCAGGAACCCTTGAGCCAAGCGAGAGAGGCCTCGGGCCTCTCAAGTTTTCGAACAACTTTTCCGAGAAATTCTCCGGCGCGTTCCATCGAAATCGCGAGATTGTAACATAGACCGCCCGACATCAAGCGTGCGTCTGCGAAATGATGCGATGTGGAAAGTGTGGAAATTTTTCTGCATGCCGGAAAGAAACAGCGGCGGAAGGAATTTTATTATTTTCGTCGCGCGAGAAAGAAAAAAAGCTAAGCCGTTCCGGAAAGACCCAACGCGCCGGCGACTTCACGCATGGCGACGATGCAAAAGTTGATGTGTTCGTCGAGCGGCACACCTAATTCTTCCGCGCCTTTGTACACGTCGTCACGGCTCACGCCGCGTGCGAAGGCCTTGTCTTTCAATTTTTTCTTCACCGACGCGGCCTCGACGTCGTGAATACTTTTGCTGGGCTTCACCAGCGCGCAGGCGGTGAGGAATCCAGACAGCTCGTCGCAGGCAAAAAGAGCGTGGTCGAGCGCCGAAGTCCGCTGCACGCCGGAATAATTCGCATGGCCAAGGATCGCGTGGATCAGATCTTCCGGATAGCCATGCTGCCGCAAAATTTTCGAGCCTTCGAAGGGATGCTCCTTCTCGGGATGGTGCTCGTTGTTGGGCCAGCGCTCGTAATCGAAATCGTGAAGCAATCCGGTAAGGCCCCACAATTCCTCATCGGCCCCGTACTTCCGCGCGTACGCGCGCAGGCAGGCTTCGACAGCAAGGGCGTGTTTTCGCAGGCTTTCGCTCTGCGTGTATTCGCACAAAAGTTTCCAGCCATCCTGTCGATCACTCATTCGACGACCTTCGGCGGTCCATTTCAAGTTTAAGACGGGTTTGCCGCCGATCCATCGTTGGAGTTGGGCCATCGATTGGCGGCTCAACGGCAAATGACAGTGAACTCATACCACAAAACAAATATTAGAGAGATGGGTTTGGCGGAGCGCGTGCTTGGGCAAAGATGGCGGCGAAAGTGGGAGAGGCAAAGCCGTTTGGATTCGAGGGGCATGGCGCAAAGTGTCATTTTCAAACAGCGCGGTGCAATGTTTCTCAGACGAACCGTGTCACTCTCATGGGGAAACGTGGGCGTTGCTGGATGCCAAAAAATGGGCATCCGTACTATTTCTATGACTATAGCTGTAGCGGTAGACTGGCTTGCTTTGTTGGGGGGAAAACAAAATTATCTTGACAAGAATTGGCACACTGTAGACAATCACTCGCGCGCCAGTTCCTGCCTTCCCTAGAAACACGTTTAAATGACGTTCCTCCCCTTCGCATTGCCGGAATAGTCTGCGAGGAGACCCGGTGGCGGAAAAAGAAGCTGTGGAAACAAGCATGGAAATGGACCGCGAAGTAATCCGTTGTCACGTATGTGGACTGGTGCAATACCGCACACGCACGGGCAATTGCCGCCGGTGTTTGCGCTTGCTGCCCCCGAAGGTGACGTTCGTCATTCCGACGCCGTCGCCTCAGGATTTGCCGGGGGACGACCGTCAACTGTTTGAGAACTGGCCGAATCGAGATACCGTCGAAAATATCGGCCAGCGCATCCGGCAGTTGCGGGAATCGCGCGGCATGACGCAGAGCCAGCTTCAGGCACGCTCTCGCGTCTCCCGTTCCTATTTGTCGCGGATCGAAAGTGGACAGATGACGCCCAGCCTCGGCACGCTCGAGAAGATCGCCGAAGCCCTGGGAGTCGGTCTGAACCGCTTCTTCGTTCCGGAGACAAATGGCGAAACCGTGCTCGAGGACCCGTTCATCCAGGGACTCCGGCCGTTTTTGCGGCAACTTGATTGGACGCAGTGGCAGGGCATCCTGAAAAGGCTGCAGGCAATCAGCGACCACGTCAGCACGAACCAGATGCGGCCGCTACAGCCTCAGTCGACAGAACGAATGCCGAGCAACATGCCACGGCGCCAGCAACACGCCGGTCCGCCGACTGCGGCAACCATTCACCGCTAGCATTCACAATCTGTGACGCAGCAGGGCACACGGAATCAGGGCCGGGCCCGGATTTTGTCAGTCGATCCGGGTTCCGGCTCGGGCTTCGTTGCAGGCGACGGCGCCAAATTGCCTGCGAGCCGTCACGGACCCTTCGATATGAGCTTGCGACCAGTTACGATCTGCCGCTGAGGGAGCGGCACGCCAGGCGCAGGCAGCGCCAGCTCGGAGCCGGGGACGAAAAAACACCGGCGGAGCGTAAATGGGTTGACGGTTCCACGTCACCCGCCCTCACGCACCATCTATCCGTCATAAAATTCAACTAACATATACGCTGCGGATGCAGTGTCCCGTTAGAAGTTTCCAATCGCAAATGCCGTGGCGGAGCGCGTGACGGAACATCAGGGCCAGCAAAGCGCTAACAAAATGGAAACGGGCGAACCGTCCGGCTGGCGGCAATCCCTCGCAGTGTATTCAGACCGCCGGGTTCTGCTCGTTCTTCTGCTCGGATTCTCAAGCGGCCTGCCTCTTCTGCTCACCTATACGACTCTTTCGGCGTGGCTTGCCACCGTGGGCGTGCGCCGCGCGGCGATCGGTGCCTTCGCTTTGGTTGGCATTCCTTACGCGTTCAAGTTCGTGTGGTCGCCGCTGCTCGACCGGCTTCCTCCGCCCCTGCCGCTCGGGCGGCGCCGCGGCTGGGGAATCTCCATACAGATCGTGCTGATCGCCGCGATACTGGCGCTCGGCGCGGGCGATCCCAAACATCACCTCGCTATGATGGGAGCGCTGGCGCTCGTGGTGGCGTTCCTCTCCGCGAGCCAGGACATCGTGATCGATGCCTGGCGCGTGGAAATTCTCCCGCTCGATCTTCAAGGTCCCGGCGCGGGCATGATTCAGACCGGCTATCGCATCGCCATGCTGGTTTCGGGCGCCGGTACGCTGGTGATCGCCGCGCGGGCGGGGTGGTTTGCCGCGTATGCGGCCATGGCCGCGCTGCTCGCCGTGGGGATTCTGGTTTTCCTGTTTGGCCCCGAACCTCGCATCCCGCCGGAAGCCGCGGGTGTTCTTTCCGGAGCGGCAGGCGCTCAAGGCCCTGCATTCCGTCAATGGCTTGCGAC
Source organism: uncultured Acidobacteriota bacterium (assembly GCA_963709105.1). GTDB lineage: Bacteria > Acidobacteriota > Terriglobia > Acidiferrales > UBA7541 > Palsa-295. Next base: position 35,079 of record CAVPVC010000030.1, on the reverse strand, counting down.
CGCCGTGATCGGGCCTTTCGCCGATTTCATGCGCCGCCCGATCTGGCCGGTGATTCTTCTTTTTGTTCTGGGCTACAAGCTCGGCGAAGCCATGGCGGGCGTCATGGCGACGCCGCTCTACATCTCGCTGGGATTCTCGCTGGACGAAATCGCCGCCATGTCGAAGCTGGTTGGTTTCTTCGCGACCGTCATAGGAGCGCTCGCCGGCGGAGTTGTGACGGCGCGCTTCGGCATTCTGCGCTCGCTGATGGTATGCGGCCTGCTGCAATCGGCGGGAAATTTGTTCTACGTGCTGCAAGTGGTAGGCGGCCACAAGCTGCCCTATCTGGCGCTGTGCGTGACGGCCGAAAACGTGACCGGCGCGATGGCCGGCACGGCGCTGGTGGGCTACCTTTCGAGCCTTTGTTCCCCTGCATTCACGGCCACGCAGTACGCGCTGCTCTCATCGCTGGCGGTGGTAGGCCGCACGATGGTGGCTTCGTCAAGCGGAGTGCTCGCCGAACGCGTCGGTTGGGTGCACTTCTTCCTGCTCACGACCGTGGTTACACTGCCCGCGCTTCTGCTGCTCGTCTGGATCGAACGCCAGGAAGCCGCTCACCCCGGTCAGCCATCTTCGCTGCCCGCGTTGACTAAAACCTGACAGCAGATGTTGGAACCACAATAGAAGACGAAAGCTTACAGCGGCGGTTCAGCGGGGTCCGGGCGGGTGTCACTCGATTTTGCGGCTTGCTCCGACTCGTGCTTTTGCACCGTATCCAGCACAGCCGCGCTGATAGCCTCCAGAAATTCCTCGCGCGTAAGCTTCCGCCAGCCGACGGCAAATCTGTCTTCGCCTTGTGTTGTTGATTGACGATCGGATTCGGTGAGAGGCGTAGATTCCCGCTGCATATGGGAGGTTTTTACGTCCAACCGGCCGCTGTGTCAAGCGCACCCGCTGTAGCTGTGTCGTTAGCGCCACAAAGAACGTCCGGTTCGTCCCAGGCCAAGTGACGAAGGGCGCGGCGTCTGCCCAAAACGCTCAGAAATCGCGCTGCACTTTGAATTTTCCCTGCGCTATACTCTCGGGCACCTCGGAGGCCGCCATGATCCTGCTGCCTGAAGCCATTGTCCCGGGTATGTTCGGCATTGCCAGTCCGGATATTGCACCCGCACGCCGTCCTATCGTCTCGCTCGCTAATCTGTTCGCCAAACTCACCCTCGCTCTCTCGATGCTGGCCGGCATCTGTGTGTTCACGCCCCCGTTGCGCGCGCAGTTCGCGCCCAAAATCCGCACGCCACTCGGCGTCTTCGCTCACGTCAGCATTGAAGACGCTCTCGGCCGCTACAAAGGTCCCACTCCCGCCACTTCCGCCGATTACCGTGCGTATCTGCAGGCGATATATACCGGCCTGCTCGCCGATCCCGCCATTTCCGGCATCACCGTAGGCCAGCACTGGGATCATATCCAGCTCGACGACCCAGCTTGCGTTTTAACCAACTCCTGCGCCGACGGCCCCGGAGGCTACAATTGGATCTACCTCGACGACGCCTTCGCCGCCGCCAACGCTGCGCACAAATCCGTCCAGCTCCTCATCAATCCCGGCGTGGAGTCGCCCACGTGGCTCATGAACAAACTCCCATCCTGCGACGGCCTCTTTACTGCCGGCGGCACCGCTCCCCTTAACTGCGGCAAAGTTACGTTCGACAATTTCCCGGAGCAGGCCCACGCCGACAGCGCCGATCCTCCGCTCCCGCTGCCCTGGAATCCCCTCTACATCTTTGCCTGGGACGATTTTCTCGTTCATCTCAGCGCCCGCTACTCCTCCAACCCCACCCTCACTTACGTCGCCATGGCCGGCCCGGTTTGCGCCTCCACTGAAATAATCTTCCCCACCACGCAGAACAACTCGATCCAGGTTTCCGGCATGCCCGCCGACCAGGCCTGGCAAATCCTCATCCAGCACTCCTTCCCGTTCTTTCCCGGATATCAAGACTCCGACCAGGTCTTCATCGACGCGTGGAAGCAGGCCATCGACGCCTACGAACTGATCTTCTCCGGCATCACACTCGTCATCAGCCCCGACGACGGCGACGCGTTGCCCGAGCAGCCGTATCCCGTCTCCGTCCATCCCGACAATTTTCTTTACGCCGTCGACTGCTCCACCAGCAGCGATCCCATGTCCTGTGAGGCCAAGACCGAGATCCTCTCCTACTTTGCTCGCGCCCAGGGCCGGAACGAAAAATCCTCGCAGGTGGGCGGAATGACCGCGGGCAGTAACACCATGACCGGCAATATCGGAATCCCGGGCATCAAGGTGCTCACCTCGCTCACGCCTCCGCCGCACCGTCCGTTTCTCGGCGGCGCGGAGTTCGACTTCCAGGTTTCGCTCCCCAACCAGCTGCAACAGCAGGGCTGCCCGGGCTATTCCCAGAAAGACCCCAATCCACCGAACTGCGCCAATCTCACGCCCGAACAGGCCGCCTACAATACCTTCACGGTCTTCTTCGACGGCACGCCCGATGCATCCACCTTCGGCGGAACTCCCGGCCCCGCGCCCATGCAGTATGTCGAAGTCGATTATGTCGACGTTCAGTACGCGCAGGACCCCAGGAACAAGTGTCAGACGTTTCTGCCGGGGATGACCCAGGGCCCGCCGTCGCTGCAGGATATCTACAATCTGGCGAGCTACGACCTCTACACCATGGCCGGCGAGCCAGGCACGCTACCGCCCACGACCTGCATCCCATAACCGCCGCACGACGACCCAAGCTCGCATTACGAGCCTGCGCCTGCGAGTGTCATTCATCGCGCGGGCCCATCGTGCTCCATCGCTTCCTGCCTGCCTGATTCCTGTCCCTGCCGATGTCCCTCCATCCCCCTAGCGTTCTGTTATGTTGTCTTAATAATCGTCTTGCGCGATACTTTGCCCGGAATCTTCCACCACCAAAGGGCGTCGCAACGTTCGCAACCGGTTGACGCCGGCGTTCGTTCCATCGCTGAAGGAGAATTTATGAAGCTCACACTGCCCATCGCGTTGTCCGCAGCGCTGTTGGTGTGCGCGATATCGCACTTGTGGCAACCCGTCTCCGGGCACGCCGCGCCGATGGACGCGCCGCATATTGGCGAGGGCGGTTTGCCGCAGTTCCAGATGGACCCCAACTGGCCCAAGCTGCCTTCCAAGTGGCGGATGGGATTTGGCTCCGCCGTCGCCATCGACGACAAAGACCATGTCTGGATATTGAGCCGCCCACGAACCCTCGCGCATCCTCGCTCGACGGCGCCCGACCTCACATCCACGCCCGCTCCCCCGGTGATTGAGTTTGACAATGACGGCAACTTCATCCAGGGCTGGGGCGGAGAAAGCGGCCCCGGATATCAATGGCCGTCGAACGAGCACAGCATCAACGTCGACTACAAAGGCTTCGTCTGGATTATCGGGAACGCCGACGGCAAGGAGAACAACCCGGCGAATCTGCCCAACGACAACCAGATCCTCAAGTTCACCAAAGAAGGCAAGTTTGTGATGGCCATCGGAAAGAGCGGCCAGACCGGCAGCAATGCCACGGAGGTGCTGCGCGGCGCCACGGGCCTGCGTGTCTATCCCAAGACGAACGAACTCTTCGTCACCGACGGCTATGGCAACAGCCGCGTGATGGTGTATGACGCCGACACCGGCGCTTTCAAGCGGATGTTTGGCGCCTACGGCAACAAGCCGCTCGATATGGAAGCGCGCCCCGCCGTGCCGCCGGCTCCGCCGAACGAATACTGCCCCGTGGTATGCGGCATCTGGCCCGCGCTCCAGCAATTTGCGGTGCCGCATGACGTGATCATCTCGGACGACGGCCTCGTATACATCTCCGATCGCGGCAACAAGAGGGTTCAGGTTTTTACGGTCGGGGGAAAATTCCTGGCGGAACAGTATGTGGGCCTGGACAGCAAGTTCCCCTTGCAGGCAAGGTCTGCCGCCTTTTCACCGGACCAGCGATTTCTCTACGTCGGAGGAACTCCGGTGACTTACATCCTGAACCGCAAGACGCTTGAGGTCCTGGGCTCCTTCGACATCGGCGCCGCCCAAACCCATCCGCCCGGGCACCAGATCGCCGCCGACCACAAAGGGAACATCTACGAGGTTCAGGCCGAATTGACCGGCCCGGACGGAAAGAACGCCTGCCTCGGGCGCTTACAAATTTGTGTTCAAGGGTTATTCACCGCGGACGACGTGTCCGCCATGTGAATCCACCAGAAGTGCGATCGAGTAGCGAGAACGAGCGGTTTCGATTCAGCGGTTGTATCAATTATCAAGAAATTAATCGTCAGGATGGGAGGATTTGATGCGCAGATGGGGAATTCTTATGCTCGTTCTGGCGGCTGCAGCCGCGACTGCAAGCCGTGCGGCCGATCAGCAGTCGGGAACGCTCGACGCTGCGATTGCGGCGCTCGGCGCCGATCACATCAATTCGATCGAGTATTCAGGTTCCGGCAAGTGGTATCAGTTCGGGCAGGAGCCCGATCCGGACCTTCCGCCCCCGGAATTTGACGTGAGCAGCTACACCGCGACGATCGATTACCCCCGGGCCACCAAACGCGTACAGATCGTGAGCAAGCAGACCGTCGATCCGGGCCGCCTTCGCCCTCCCCCTCACCAGACACGGGCAGACGAGTATGTGGTCGGAGATGTCTCCTGGATTACGGGGCGACCGGGTGGTCCCGCAACCGGCTTGCCCGTGACCAGCATCCCGGAGCCGAAAAACGTGGAAGAAAGGGCGATGGAGATCTGGGCGACGCCGCAGGGTTTCTTGAAAGCAGCGGAGGCGAACCACGCCACGTCCACGCGAACGAGCGACGGCGGATCGGAAGTGACCTTCCAGATGGGCAAACACAAGCTCGTCGGGAAGATCAACGCACAGAATGAGGTCCAGAAGGTGTACTACTGGATTGACAATCCGGTGCTGGGCGACATGCTTTGTGAAGCCGTCTTCGGCGCCTACCGCGACTTCGGCGGCGTATCGTTCCCCGGCCATATTACCCGCACGCAGGGCGGGAAGCTGCGGCTGGACCTCACTGTCTCCTCCGTAAAAGCCAATCCCGAGGTGCTCCTCCCGGTTCCCGAAGGCCTGCGTGCCGCGATGACCGCTCCAGTCAAGGTGGCCGTCGATAAGCTGGCCGACGGCGTCTACTGGATCAAGGGAGGGCAGTGGCACAGCGTCTCCGTCGAGCAGGGAGACCACATCGTGGTCGTCGACGCACCGCTCGACGAAGAGCGTTCCCTCGCTGTGATTGCGAAAACGAAGGAACTCATCCCCAACAAGCCGATTACATACGTCGTCAACACCCATTCGCATTTCGACCACGCCGGCGGCCTGCGGACATATGTGGACGAAGGCGCCACGATCGTGACCCTTCCGGCAAACCAGGCTTTCTATGAACGCGCGTGGAGGGGGCGGCACACGCTCAACCCGGACCGGCTCGAAATATCGAAAAAGACCCCCAAGTTCGAGACAATCCTGAACGGCAAAGCCGTGCTCCCCGACGCCAAGCACCCCATCGAGATCTACGAGCAGATCGGCATGGGACACCACGACGCCATCGTGATGGCGTATCTGCCGAAAGAGAAGTTTCTGATCCAGGCCGATGCGTGGAACACCGAAGCGATCACCGCGCCGTATCTGGACACGATCGGTCTCGATTTCGTGAATCCTTACATCCAGAACATGTACGACAACATCCTGCGGCTCAAGCTGGATGTCGCGCAGATCGTTCCACTGCACGGGCCCCGCACCACAACGATGGCGGAATTGCGCAAGGTGCTGCTGTTGGATTGATCGCGTCTACGTTAGCGGGCGGTTCGAAAAGCGAAGGGATCGCACCGGGCGGCCGCTTCGCCCGGCGCCGTTTGGTTCGATTACTTCGCTGCGATAAAAACGATGCAGCTTGGCTCCGGTGCGTCCGTCATCACTTTTCCCGTTGGCGTCAGCTTGCCGGTTTGCCGATCCACCGAAAATACCGTGATATTGCCGGAGTTCTCGTTCCCCACAAACATATACGCGCCCGTAGGATCGAAGGTAAACGTGCGCGGCGTTTGTCCGCCGGACGCAATGTGCTGCACCGCCGTGAGCGTGCCGGTGGCGGGATCGACGGCGAACACGTCGATGCTTCCGTCAACGTGCATCGATTTCAACTGCGCGTCGATGCCGCGGCTCGAGGCGTAAACAAACCTGCCGGTGCGATCCACGCGAACCTCGGAGCCCTCGGCCTTGGAACCTGCCGGCGTGAACGGTAGCGTCTGCAGCTCTTTCAACGTGCCGCTGGCGGCATCGTAAGCGGCGGTGGTGAGCTGCATCGATCCGCTGATCATGTACACGTATTTGCCGCTCGGAGAGAACGCGAGGTGGCGAGTTCTCCATCCTTCTGCCGATGTGGTAAAAGGTTCGCCATTCTGCTCCAGCTTTCCCGTCGCGAGATCAATGCGATAGACAAAAACTTTTCCTAGTCCAATATTGCAGGCGAGCAGGAAACGGTTGTCGGGCGAAAACATCACGCAGTGGTTGTGCGGATCGGTCGGGCTCAAGCCGTTCTCGTCCGGAGGAACCGGAGGACCCGCGGCGTGGCCGTGGTGCTCGATATAGTCCGCTACTTCGCCGAATCGGCCGTCGGAATGAATCGGAATCGTGGCGATGCTGCCGTTGCCGAAGTTTGCCACCGCCAGCATTTTGCCCGTCTTGTCGATCGCGAGGTGCGCGGGCCCGACGCCCTTGGTCGAAACTTTATTCAAGAACGTAAGTTTGCCGGTTTTCGTGTCCATCGCGTACGCGGAGACGGTGTTTCCCGGATCGCCCTTCGCGGGGTGTTCGTCGGTGGCATAGAGAAAGCGGTGGTTCGGGCTCTCGGTTATCCACGACGGATTGTGGGCCTCCTGGATGAGGCCGAGCGGCGTAATGTCGCCGGTCTTTGGCGAAAAGCGGTAACCGTAGATGCCTTTGCTTTCGCTGCGCGTGTAGGTTCCGATGTAAACGAAGTAGCCCTTGCCGCCAGATCCCGCGCCGCTTCCCGTGAACGGAACCAGCAGCGATGCAAAGAGTGCCAAGATTGCGAGGCTGCGGGGCAGGTTTCCCCGAATTGCCGTGAATCGTGAAAAGTTCGTCTTCGATTGAATTCGCTCATCGGCGGAGTATACCTCTCGTGTCAAGCCACGGTTGCTAAGCACCGCTACAGCCGGAACCCTTATTGCGCTTATGGTGACGGCCGAGCCCCCTCGATTCTTTGTTAACGCAATTAACAATTGACAACCGACGGTCCCCTGAGATATAGCCTCCCTCAAGTTGTCAGTTCTTTTGGGCTACCCAGCGCTCCTCTCGAAAAACGTCGGCTCCGACCATTGTCGGATGGAGATTGAGTAGACCTGGAAACTGACCTTTCAATCGGAGGGGTGCATGACTGGAAGAATACCGGACTTCGGTTACAAGTATGTCGTCGCAGTGGCCTTCCTTGCTCTGGTGGCTGTCCCGATGGTCTTCGGACCATCGCTCCTGGCGCAAACGGCGTCGACCGGCGCGATCACCGGCATCGTCACAGATGCTTCCAACGCTGTGGTTCCGAATGCGACCGTGCTAGCCACAAATATCGGCACTGCCGCGGCGCGAACGGCGACGACGGCATCCGACGGTTCCTTCACCATCAGTTTACTGCCGCTGGGCGAATACAAATTGAAAATCGACGCCGCCGGTTTCAAATCGGAAGAGATTCCCTCCGTGACGGTGAACGTGGCGGAAACCTCGGCTGTGAATATCGTGCTGCAGGTTGGCTCTCAGACGACGTCGGTTACGGTGGAAGGACAAACCGAAGCGGTGAACACCACCAATGCAACCTTGGGCACGGTGGTCGCCAGCCAGACTACAGTGGCGCTTCCCCTGAACACGCGGAACTACACGAACCTTCTGGGTCTGCAGGCCGGGGCCAATGCGAACGTCTTCAACGCCACGACCCTGGGAAAAGGTTCGACGGATATCTCCGTGAATGGCGCGAGCCCCGGCCAGAACAGTCTTTATATGGACGGGGTTTCCATCACCAATAGCAGCAGTAATGGGAACATCAGCGGAAACACAAACGATCCAGGAATCGGTCTGGTCGAGCCGGACGCGATTCAGGAATTCAAAGTCCAGACTTCTATGTTCGATGCGGGATTCGGCCGGAACGCTGGTGCCAGCGTTAATGTGGTGACCAAGTCCGGCACCAACAGCCTGCACGGATCCGGGTTTGAGTTCTTTCGGAATACAGTCCTCAATGCCAACGACTTCTTCCTCAATGAAGCCGGTAAGCCACGGGCAGCCTTGGACCAAAACCAGTATGGCGGCACCATCGGCGGTCCCATCAAGAAGGACAAGCTTTTCTTTTTCTCGTCTTACCAGCAGCTATGGCAGAAAAACGGGGCTGCCTCGCAGGGTCTCTCGAATCCCTCTGAGTTCCCGATTCCAGGTACCGATGGGGTAATCGGTGATTCCCGCGGTACGATCGGAAACCCGGCAGATCAGGCCTCTCTTGCGGCGGCGCTGGGAAAAATGTTCGGCTCGGGTTGTGGTACCGATAAAAGCAGCACCCTGCAAGGCGGACTCCAGGTTCTATGTACGGCCGGAACAGGCAGGAACCCGTATAACATAAATCCCGCAGCCATCAATCTACTACAGCTTAAGAATCCCGATGGGAGCTATTTAATTCCCAGCCTCACACCGGCACAATGGGCTCAGGCACAAGGTCTTGGAAAGGCCAGCCTGATCGTCCCCTTGTCTATACCCGCCTACTTTTCCGAAGAGCAATTCCTTCAGAATGTGGATTATGCGATCAACAGTAAGAACACGCTATCGGCACATTATTTTCTCAGCCGTGATCCCGAGAAAGCGCCTTTTGGCTGTACTAACGGCGTTTGCTATCCCGACACCGGTATCAACTATCTCTATTGGAACAACTACGGTAACCTCCAGCTCACATCGATCGCGAGCACCAGCCTCGTAAATACCGTACGGTTTGCGGTGGCTCGCGGTACGTTAAATGCTCAGCCGACCGAACCATTTACCGATTCCGCGTCTTGCCCCGGGGCGACTGCGTCTCTCTCCGCCGGCATCACACCGATCCAATGCAACCTGAATCAACTGAACATCATAATCGTTACGGGAGACTTCGAAATTGGCGCCGCCGGCGGCATTCCCACTCTGAAATTCTTTGACGATTGGGATGCGAGCGACGAGGTTTCCTGGACGCACGGAAAGCATACCATCCGCTTCGGTGGTGAATACGAACGCGACCGCTACGACTGGTACTTCAAGGCTCTCTCGATCGGTAGCGAGACTTTCCCGGACATTGCGGATTTCCTAGTGGGCTTGCCCGGCTGCTCGACCGCCGGTTGCAGCGTCGCTAATCCAGGTAACACGAACGGCACCGCTTTCAGCAACTTGTCCGCTACAGGCAATTATCAATCGGAGACGCCTCCAGGCGGCTTGAACCATGCGTATCGTGATTCGTACGCAGCCTTATTCATCCAGGACGATCTTAAATTAACTCCAAAGTTAACCGCGAACCTGGGACTGCGATGGGAATATTTACCCATCATGACCGACGCGAAAGGGTTCGCTACAAATATCAACCCCAACTACATCAACGCAAATCCCATACCGGGGAATTCGGCAAGCTGCCCCAACCCCAGCCTCCCGACGGGGGATGCCTGCACTCTCGGCACACTTGCGGGATTCGTCGTTCCCTCGAATTTCCCCTTCTCGCAATTCCCGGCACCCGGCGTGGGCGGCCTGATTCAGAGTAACCATAAGGGCTTTCAGCAGGACAATACCCCGCTGGACGACTTTTCTCCGCGCATAGGGCTGGCTTGGTCCCCCCTTGCCAGCAATCGGCTCAGCGTGCGCAGTGGTGTCGGCATTTTCCGGGATCGTTCCGGCGCGCTCAATTACGTCGGGGGGATCACGCAAGCCATTCCTTACGCCACCCCTCTTTTCGAGACCACTCAGCAATCGGCTCTTTTGTCCTCCATGCAACAACCGTATGTCATTCCCCCTAACCCCTGGACGCCTCGGACCGTGGATTTCACCACCGGCCTTAGCTCGAATTTGACAGATACCCTGACAACGCCGAACTACAATCGAACGCCAACCACGTATGAGTGGAATTTGGCCTTGCAGTACCAATTCTTCCCCACGTGGACTGCGGAGTTGGGATACGTTGGTTCTCATGGCATTCAGAATGAATCGCCCAGCGGCATACCTAGCTTCACCGGCCAGCAATTGAACGGGCCTTGCCTGGTCGGCTTCCCTTGCCCCGTGACTGATCCCGCGATTGCCACCGGTTCCGTTACGACGAACACGGTGGCAAACGCTTCCCTGCGCGTGCCCTACCTCGGCTTCGCACCTACCGGGCTTATGGCGTTCGCAGACGATTACGCGACCAAATACAACGCCGCTCAGGTCACGCTGCGCAAACAGATATCGCATGGCCTCACGTTGAATGCTGCGTATACTTGGAGCAGTGCCTTCGGTGCATTATTCGCTTATAACTCTCCCTACGCCGCCACCTACGAACGAAATATCAATTACCATCCGCAACGCCTCACGGTGAGCTATCTCTGGGAAATACCGTCTAATTACCAGGGTTTGCTGGGAAAGGTTGCCAATGGCTGGGGCGTGTCCGGTGTGACGACTGCGCAGGACGGTGTACCACTGACGATCACCAACGGCAAAGGTGGAACCATCTACGGGCAAGTCAACCCGGCAACGGCTGAATACTGCCCGGGGATGGGTCCGGGGAACGTAGCGGCGCAGGGCAGCGACAAGCAGCGGTTGGGCGGGGTGTTTGGCGGGGCGGGTTGGTTCAATACGTCCGCCGTAAATTGCGCCGTCCCCCTAGCCCTAAACGCGAACGGAACCGCCACGAACGGAACCGGGTGGGGCGATGTCGGACCAAGCATTATCCTCGGCCCAGGACAGTTCAATTGGGATATATCCCTGATCAAGACCACCAAGGTTGGGGGCATACACGAGGACGCTTCGCTGGTTTTCCGGACCGAGTTTTACAATGCCTTCAATCATGCCCAGTTCAGCAATCCCGGCACGTTGGATGTAACGAAGGGAACTTTCGGGCAGATCACCAGCTCGTCGGTCAACCCGCGGCTCATCCAGTTCGGGCTGAAGTATATATTCTAAACGGAACGGGCGGCAACCTGGATTGAGCCGCCCGTTTCTTAGAAAATCGAGAATAAATAGAGTGGGCTCTCCGCAATCCGAAACCGGATCGGAGAGCCCTGACTTTTTAGGGAGCTACGACTTCTTGGCGGCTTCCTGCTCCAGCCGATGTTTCTCTCTCGCGGCCTTGAGCAGCGTATCGAACCAGTCCAGAACCTCCTGGCGGCTCTGCACGAACGGATTGGGCTCTCCCGGCTTCCGCAATTTGAGCTTGGCTTCCGTCACAAATACATCATTCAGCTGCGGATGGTCCGGCAGGAGCACGCGAACGTTGGGGAGCTTTCGCATCCTCTCCATGCCCTCGATGTAAGTCTTGGTCCACTCCGCCGGGAAGTTGAAGCCTGTTCCGCCCAGGGTGAGAGCCTCGTAGGGCTTGCCGTGATCGTACACCGTGTACTCCATGCTCAGGCAGCCTGTGGTGTTGGCCGGAGTCAGATGCAGGTGAATGGTGGTATTGCCCAGCGTGACATCGTCGCCTTCTTTGTACACCAGGTCGGGAGGAATCGTTTCGTAGGGATGCGCTGTCGCGGGCTTTTCGTAGACGTCCCAGTCTCCCGCAGCCATTCCCACGTGCGCGCCCGTGGCCGCTTTCAGCTTTTTTACTCCTGCGCTATGGTCCGAGTGTCCGTGAGTAATCAGAATGTATTTGATGTCAGTTGGATTGAAACCCAGCTTCCGGATGTTGCCCAGTTCCGTTTCAACGGTGTAGTCATAGCCGGAGTCGATCAGGATCAGTCCCTTGTCGGTTTTGATCAGATACATGCTGACCGATTGCGGTCCCACGTAATAAACGTTGTCAAAGATCTGAAAAGGTTCCTTGGCCTGCGCTTCCGCCGTGGAAGGCAGCCTCACCCCCTTGTTGGCCCAGGGCAAAAGATAATCGTAGTCGACGGCCTTTTTTGGCTGGGCCTCCTGCGCCACGGCCGGAAGCGCCATCGCGCCTATTCCGCCGCATAAACCCGCGATGCAGGCAATCCTGCGAAACTTCTTCATGCGAAATTTATTCATGGATCAGGCCTCCTCTGCTCCGCAGCTCCCGCGCGCCTTGGGCCCGCGAAATCTACTGAACGGTTTTCTCACTGTCAAGCGGCATTCCTCCGGCCTGCATTCCCGCGGAAGAAGAAAGGCTACCTGGCAAGCGGATCGGGCCGGATCTGGAAATGCGCGATGGAGGTCTTATTGCCCTTACCCCCTTCGAGATGCCAGATCACTTTCTCCTCATTCCCCGTCCACAATCCCCGGCCCTTCCATCCGGCTTTCGGGTCGTCGATGCGGAAATCCACGTTGCGGGTATAGAAGTCGAGCGGATACGGCACGCGCATGGTGACGAACTTCCCGGTCTCCGGCAGAAACGCGATCAGCGAATCGGAGCCGTTGGAGTTTATGATCGGCACGTTCTTGCCCAGGCCAAGACCGTTAAAGCGGTCGAGCCAGTTGTGATAGAAATAGTCCGCCGGAATATCGGTTCCCTTGAACTTCGGGCCAGGCACCGGATAAAGCGTCCAACCCTCGGGGCAATGCTGGCCCGTCGCGGTGGGGCCGTTCAGCGGGCCCTTGCATTTTCGCCGGTCGAAGCTCGCGAGATCGTTGCTTCCGCTCAGCGCCACCCACACCAGGCCCTTGGTGTCGACGGCGATTCCCAGGGTGAGAAACGCCTCCACGCCGGGCCGTTTGGGATTGTCGAACGGCGGCTCGTAGACTTCCGTCTTACAAGTCGCCGGAGGATTGTTCCCGATTTCATATCGCATGATTTTCCCGGGCTCCATCTGGCCTTGCTCGCCCTCGGCCGACCACAAAGTGCCGTCCACGGGATTGAAGGCAAATCCGTAGCCGTTAGCCCCGTCAACCGCGCGATCCAGTTTCGGGTCGATCGGCTCGTCCGGCTTCGTATACGCGCCGGTTTTGCCGTCGCCGTTGTAATCGATTACCGCGGGGCACCAGCCCATAGATTTCTGCACGTCGTGCGTTTCGTCCCAGATGCGCGTACGAACCCAGCCGACGCCGCCCATTCTTGGAGGCACCGCCGCCGTGTCGTTGTAGTAGACCGTCTCGTCTTTATCGTTGCCGAACGCCAGGTGCCCGGGTGTCAGGCACACGTCGAGCAAGTCAAATTTGCCCGTCTTCGGATCGTAATTTTCCAGCCGCCTGGGCAGCACCCCGTCCGGCATCGGAAAATTCTCCGCAAACGGGTTTCCGGAGCCTTTCTTGCAATACTCGGAGAGGCGCGGCGGGCTTCCGGCATGAAACCAGATCCGGCCCTTGCTATCCATATGCGGCATGCCGATCGGATTGGGATCGGTCCAGATTACCTGGTTGCCCCAGTAGGGCGACGGAGTCGATACGGTCTGTGGGTCGTGCGGCGGCATGAGCTTTCGCTCGTTTTCGTCGCGGAACGGATTACTCGCCAGCTTGGCGACCGTGTTGTCCTTTGGATTCAATGCCCAAATCTCGGCCGACATCCAGTCGAGGGTGTAGAGCGGCCCGTAGGCATTGGCGCTGGTGTTCCAGTCGTTCGTGCCGATCACGTCATGAATAAACGATTTGTCCGTGTCGATTTCCCACAAAGTCACGACCACGTTGCGCTCGACGCCCTGCGGCCTCGGCGGCGCCGGCGGCAGCTCGCCGGCCGCAATTCGGCTGCTCCAATCCGCGAACATCGCCAGACCGCGGTCGTGCCCGAATCGATTGACCTCCCGGATCATGTCCCCGCCTTCCTGGCCGGACATAAGACGCCGCTGCCAGGCGAGAGCGGGTGAATCGAAAGTTCCGAGGCCCGGCTCGATTTCGCGCGTCGCCTTGTTGCCCACCTGATGGCAATAGGTGCAGCGCCTCTTCAAATAAAAGAGGAATTGGGCCTGCGATGGAATGTCTGGATTCTTGGAGGGGAAAGCACTCTTGGGCGGTATCTTCAGCAGAGAAAACCAGTAATCGGCCGGGTAGTATTGCGCCGCCGCCCGGGGATCGGGTGCAATGACGGCGGTCAACTCCAGGGTCTTACCCGGCGTCGCTTGCACGGGCTTTGAATCCACCAGGCCGTAGCCTCGCACCCAGACCTTGTAGGTTGCCTGGGGCAGCTCCGGCAACAGGTAGCGTCCTGCATCATCGGTGACCACGATCTTGCGGAACTTCGTCGGCAGGCCCGTGGTCTCCGCGATCACCCACACGCCGGCTTCGGGTCCTTTGGGGCTGGCTACCACGCCACCGATGTTGTCTGCACCTACTGACACGCCTTTCGCCTGTGTCTGGGCAGGCGGAACCCCTCCCTGCAGGCGCGGGCTCGTCCACGGGATCATCACAGCCAGAGCCACGCCCAACGTCAGCAACGCGATTGCGTGTCGCACCGAAGTTCTCTTCACAATCATCCCCTTTGATGTCCCAGGTTCCCGGTATGAGAATCTGGCTTAGGCGCCATCGTTACCCGAGCTGGCTATATCGCAGTTCATCTTCAGCTGTCAAGAAAAGCGGTCTCTCGCATCACGGCACCATCGTCATGCATTTGACAACGCAACGCGGATAATGATACTTGTCGCGGCCGGGAATAGCGGGAAATTTCCGGATATTTCGAGTAAAGTCATCCGTCAGGAGAATACCGGTGCCGAGCACCGATCGGCTCAAATTTTTAGCGTGCCTTTTGCTGCTTTGTCTGGCTGTTACCAGCCAAACTGCGTTCGCTCAGGTCGATTTGGCCGGCGAATGGACGCAGAAATGGCACGAGGACGCGGTCGAGCGGGACGCCGGCCCGGAGATCGGCGACTACACCGGCATGCCCATCAATGACGCGGCGCGCATGCGTGCCGACGCGTGGGACGCGCAAAAACTGGAGATGGTCGAGCACCTGTGCGACCCTCACCCGGCGGATTATGCCCCGCGCGGACCGGCAGACATGCTCATCTGGTCCGTTACGGACCCGTTCACACAGGACGTCGTCGCCTGGCACCTGGAGTGGCGCTACATGCTCTCCCAGCGAACCATCTACATGGATGGCCGCCCGCACCCCTCTGCAAATGCCCAGGACACCTGGCAGGGATTTTCCACCGGGGAATGGGAAGGGGACATGCTGAAGGTAACGACCACCCATCTGAAAGAGGGATGGCTTCGCCGGAATGGCCTGACGCGCAGCGAAAAAGGCACGCTCACCGAATATTTCATTCGCCACGGCGACTTCTTCACGCTGGTAACCGATGTCGAGGATCCGGTCTATATGACCGAACCGCTCGTCCGCACCTCGAACTGGATTCTGTCACCCCCGGGAAAGTTCCACGCGAATTACTGCATCCCCAGCGATGAGGTGAATCACCCCGAAGGCTACGTGGCTCATCACCTACCCGGGGAGAACCCGTTCCTGACCGAGTTTTCGTCCCGCTGGGGCATTCCGGTTGAGGCGGCCCGGGGAGGCGCCGAGCAAATGTATCCCGAATATCAGGAAAAGCTGGCGAAAATGCCGGCGCCGCCCAAGCTCCCCCAGCACAGCCAAGCGAAGCAATGAATATCGAACCTCGATCTGGTGCTGGCGCTTTGCGGGTAACCCTGGCGCTCGCTACACTTTTATTTTGGGGAACCGGTCGTGCTTCCTCCCGGCAGAATCAGAGTTCCGATCGCGGTCAGGGGAAAGTCGAACTGCTGCACGTGCAGAAGAACGTCTACATGATTGCCGGGGCAGGCGCTAACATCACGGTCCAGGTCGGGGATCAGTTTGTGATCGTCGTGGACGCGGGGCTTGCCCGGATGAGCGACGAGGTTCTCGCGGCGATCCGCAGCTTAACCGACAAGCACATTTTTCTCATTATCGATACGAGTGCCGATGAGGATCACATCGGCGGAAACGAGAACCTGTCAAAGGCAGGCTGGGCCCTGCCCACTTCAGCTCAGAGTCCTGTTCAAAAACGAGTCCAAAACGATTTGGAATTGCCGCCCGGAGCGTCGATCATCGCGCACCTGAACGTACTAGACAGGATGAGCGCCCCCACCGGCCAGAAAGCCCCGTTCCCATCGGCCCTTTGGCCCACGGATACCTATGAGGGCCGCTACTGGAGGTTTTACAACGGCGAGGGCGTTTTCCTCTACCATCCCGCGAACGCGCATACGGACGGAGACAGCTACGTCCTGTTCCGAAGCTCAGACGTTGTCAGCACCGGCGATATCCTGAGCTTGGCGAGCTATCCGATGGTCAAGGCCGACCGGGGCGGCAGCATCAACGGACTGATCACGACCCTAAATCAGATCATCGAAATTATGGAACCGAGGGAAAACGAAGAAGGTGGCACGCTCGTGATTCCCGGGCACGGGCACATCTGCGACAGGCACGATGTGGTGAACTACCGCGATATGGTTACCATCATTCGCGATCGGATCCAGCACGATGTGAAAAAGGGAATGACGCTCGATCAAGTGAAGGCGTCGAAGCCCACGCTCGACTACGACGGGCTTTACGGTGCAACGACCGGCCCGTGGACAACCGACATGTTCATCGAGGCTGTTTACCGGGAACTCAGCCAGAGTAAGAGCTGAGAAAGAACCACCACTAAACCCACTCTCCGGCGCGCATCACGGGCTCAGAATCTCCCGCCGCGCCGATTCCATCCACATCCACGCGATTCGATCCAATCATCCAGTCGACGTGAATCAGACTGCTGTTTGCACCGCGCGCCGCCAGCTGCTCCTTGGTAAGGCCTTCGGCATCTTTCAGACAAGTGCTGTAGGCCTGCCCGAGGGCAATATGAGAGGCGGCGTTCTCGTCAAAAAGGGTGTTCAGGAAGAGCAATCCACTCGAGGCAATCGGAGACGAGTGCGGCACCAGGGCCACTTCGCCAAGCCGACGCGCACCTTCGTCCGTCTCGATCATGCGCTGCAATACCTGGTTGCCGCGCGCGGCCTGGGCGTCCACGATCTTTCCGCCCTCAAACCGCACAGAAATCTCTTCGATCATGGTGCCCTGGTACGACAGAGGCTTAGTGCTGGTCACGCGGCCTTCCACGCGATCCTTGTGCGGCGTGGTGAAAACCTCTTCGGTCGGCATATTGGGAATGCAGTACAGCCCGTTTCGTGCCGTGGTGCCTCCGCCCAGCCAGAGGTGGCCGTCGGCAAGACCAACGCGAAGATCCGTGCCGGGACCCCGGAAGTGCAGCGAGGCATAGCGCTTCTCGTTCAGCCGGGCCGCGCGAGCATGCAGCGTCGCGTCGTGCGATTTCCAAGCGGCCACCGGATCCGGCAAATCGGCGCGCGACGCGGCAAAGATGGCCTCCCACAGCCGGACCAGCGCCTGATCCTGCGGCAGACCGGGGAATACTGTCGCGGCCCACTCGGGAGTAGCACAGGCGACGATGGTCCAGTTGATCTGGTGGCTCGCGATCAGCTCCAATGCCGGGCGATAGGCTTTCGACGTGGCGCGATTCACGCGGCTCACCTTTTCGGGATCCTCGCGCGAAAGCAGCGAAGGATTGTTGCCCGTGATCGCGAGCCGCGCCGCGCCACTCCGGAATGCCTGGGCCATGCCTTCATATAACCAGGAGGGAGCGGCGTCGAAGCTGGCATCCGGGGCGTGATGAAAGCGTAGGAGCGCGGATTTCTCGTCGGAAAACAAAGTCGTCACCAGAGAGGCGCCCGCTTTGTAAGCATGCTCGGTGATGCGCCGCGCCAGCAGCGCCCCGTCCAGCGTGGCCGTCATCACCAGTTCCTGGCCCGGCGCGAGTCCCAGCCCGGCATGCACTGCGACTTCGGCCAGGCGGTCGAGAGTGCGTTCGAATTCAGATGTCTGAGCAGACTGCCCTTCGGTAAACGCAGTGGTCGAGGTCATGAAAATCTCCCAGTCTTGTGCGGCTCCGCGCAAGCGCACGCGCTTCGGCCGGCTTTCCTACCGTTGCAATTCGTCGGCGAGCTTTTCCGCCCCGTATAGCTTGCGCAGCGCTTCGATCATGGCTGCGCTATCCACGGCTACCGCGCGATTCTGCGCCCCGTCGTAGACGAAATCTCCCGCCAACGACTCGATGTTGCCGTCGAAGATCAGCCCCACGAGCTCCCCATTGCGATTGATGACCGGCGAACCCGAGTTTCCTCCGATGATATCGACGGTCGCAACGAAGTCGAGCGGCGTGGAAAGATCGAGCTTCGACCGCCCTTCCACATAACGCTGTGGCAGATTGAACGGTGATCGATTGTCGAAGCTCGCCGAGCGGTCATAGAGCCCGTAATACGTGGTCTTGTACGGAGCTTTCGTCCCGTTCATCGGATAGCCGGTTGCCGTCCCGTAGGAAAGCCGCAGCGTGAACGTCGCATCGGGGTACGCGTCCTTGCCGTAAACCAGGAAACGGGCCTTCCCGAGCTTTTCCCCGGCGGAGGTCTCGACGCTTTTCACTTCTTCGTCATTCTCCTTCAACATCGCCCGCAGCACAGGGTCGAGCCGCCTCGCCAGCAGGATGAGTGGATCCGTGGACGCTGTGATGGCTGCTTCGCCTCCCTCCAGTAATTGGCGACGCACCGCCGGATCCGCCAGCTTGCTCCCGCCGATGTACGTTCGCGCGGCGTCGGCTGGCGCCTTGCCATCCAGAGCCGCTTTCACCCACGCGTCGTTTGGCCCGAGTTCGTCGAGAGCCTCCTGGAAGCTGCCCGCCATCCGCGCCGTTTCCATGTCGAGATATACCGGCGCCGGCGACACCACGCTGAACCGCAGCGATTCGAGCTGGGAATCGTGATAACCCGGCAACCGTTCGCCGTCCGGTTTCTGCACCTCGGCTGCATATTGCACAAGCGAGAGCGCCGACCCGAACAGGGGACTGTCGGTCCGCCGGAAAAGATCCTTGGGGAACAATTCGCCATCCTTTTTCGTGGCCGCTTCTATCGTTGCCCAGGCCCCTCCATATTCCTTCTGCCAATCACGATTGGCCGCGACCTTCGCGCGGAATTCCTTTTCGTCGTTCACCTTTTTGCCGAAGGTGCCCGGGTCAAGTAACCCTTGCAGCCGTCCCTCGAAGGCCTTCAACGAATTCTCAAGGTAAAACACCTGAGTCTCCGCCTCGCGAGCCTGTTCCGGCCCCTGCGCTCCAAACTCTTTCAGCACGGCCAGGCGGTGCCGCAGGAGTTTCAGCACGTTGGGCTCTATGACGTCGCGCTCGAGGGTCAGTTGCGCGACGGTGTCCTCGCGCTGCGTTGAACCCGGATTCCCCGACACGAACACCAGCTCGTTTTCCGCTGGCCCCTTCGCATTCCACTTCAGGTAGTTCTCTGTGTGGAGCGGCTTCCCGTTTTCATAAACCCGGAACAGCGCCATATCGAGGTCGTAGCGCGGGTACGTGAAATTATCCGGGTCGCCGCCGAAAAATGCCGCCTGCTCTTCGGGGGCAAAGACGATCCGCACGTCGGTGTACTTCTTATAGCGATAGAGCCAGTATTCCCCGCCCTTGTAGAGGGAAATCACGTCCGATCGCAAGCCGGTGGCCTGGAGGCTTTCGCTTTCGATCGCCGCGATGGCGGCCTGCCGGGCCTTCAGCGCAGGCTCATCCGCCATTCCCGGCTTCGCCGCCGCCTGCACCCGCGCGGTAACATTCTCCATCGAGACCAGCACGTTGACTTCGAGGTCGGGCGACTTGATTTCCTGATCCTCGGTTGCGGCGTAGAAGCCGTTCGCGATGTAATCGTGCTCGGGAGTCGAATTTTTCTGCAGCTGTCCGCGCGCCACATGGTGGTTCGTCAGCAGCAAACCGTCCGCCGAAACAAACGAACCCGAGCCTCCGTCGTTGAGCCGCACACTTGACAGCCGGACGTGATCGAGCCATGTCTGCGTCGGCACGAATCCGTATTTCTGCTGCAACAGCTTCGCCGGAGGATTGTCAAAGGTCCACATCCCCTCTTCCGCCACCGCTGCGAAACCCGCCGCAAGCAAGGACGCGGCCATCAAGACCGCTCCACGCATCAGTACACGCGAAACACGCATCGGAAAACCCCTTCCTTCGAGGATTATATGACGAACAAGGCCCCTTCCGCGCGACCGCACTCACAGAATGAGGTTGTAGAAACCGATGGGTACAGTCCGAGGAGGGAGAGGGTTCCGCGCCATGAAATCGCGACATGAAATCGGAGGCAAGAACACGAGCGGCGGATCTATGCTTTCCAGGGATTCAACACGGGAACGTGCGTGTGCGCAAAATCTCCGATATTGCGGGAGACGATTGTCAGATTGTGGTGCAGGGCAGTCGCGGCCAGCAAGCCGTCTATGGTCGATAAAACCGCTCCCTTAGCCTTCACTTCAGCGGCCAGCGCTCCCCATCGGTCGGCTACACCCGCGTCAATCGAAAGAATTCTTCCGGCAAAGCGAACCCGGAGTTCTGCCTCCAGCCAGGATTCCAGAAGAGTGCGGCGTTTACTCTGCGTCAGGCTCGCCACACCTTTGCGAATCTCACCCAGGGTGAGAACGCTCAGGTGCAGCAAACTCTCCTCCGCCGCTCCCAGCCAGCTCAACACACCCTGGTCGGGATCGACGCGAACAACCTCGGAAATACAATTGGTATCCAGCAGAAAGCCGCTCATATTTCAATTTCGCGCGCGTCGTCCTTCTCTCGAGCGAGATCGAGGTCGATACCCGCCAGCGGCGACTCCCGAAAAAACTGCACGAGATTTTGCGGCTGGTGAGACCGGCCCACCAGCTGTTCGTATTGCACATCCGAAATCATCACCACGGCCTCCTTGCCCTGCCGGGTAATGAGTTGCGGCCCCTCGGTTCGAGCTCGTCGAAACACTTCGCTAAATCGGGCTTTTGCCGTTTGCACCTGCCAGGGCGGTCCGGCATCCCGCAGACCGGCCACCTTCTCGAGCGCGGCGTGAGGCTTGTTGCGACGTTTCGGCATAACCTCCCTCCCTCTTTGATAAGTGACTAGTGTGACTAGTCAGAATAGAAGATCCCGCCAGACTCGGTCAAGTCAGGGTGCTTTCGCCCTTGAATCTGGCGCTAATCTCCTAATGACTATTTTAGATGACCATGGTAGTCTTTGTTAGTCATAGAGAGCTATCGATGCCTGGTAACAGCCAAAAGCCAATTCAAGAAGTCGCGATTTCCGAGTTTAAAGCAAAGTGTCTATCGTTACTGGAAGAGGTGAGCAAGACAAAAGCTCCTCTTCGGGTAACACGGCGCGGCAAAGCAATCGCGGATGTCGTTCCTATCTCTCCTCAAGCGGCTAAACAGAGCTGGATCGGCTCCCTGTCGGGCAGTATCGACATCGTCGGCGACA
Organism: uncultured Acidobacteriota bacterium; assembly: GCA_963709105.1. Classification (GTDB taxonomy): domain Bacteria; phylum Acidobacteriota; class Terriglobia; order Acidiferrales; family UBA7541; genus Palsa-295. The sequence continues at coordinate 13,645 of CAVPVC010000030.1, read as the reverse complement.
TTCTTGCCCCGATCATCGACATTGAGACTATCGAGGCGCTCAATCGTTGAAGCTTCTGCTCGATACCCATATTTGGATTTGGAGCGTGGCAGAGCCGAAGCAACTCTCGCGGCGCGTGCAAAACGAATTGAATGATCAGAACAACGAGCTATGGCTTTCCCCAGTGAGCACGTGGGAAGTTCTGCTCTTGCAATCCAGGGGTCGAATCCGACTGCACGGCAATGCCCGAGACTGGATCGTAAGAGCAACCGCGTTAATGCGCGAAGCTCCATTGACGCACGAAATTGTCGCCGTGGCACAAGAATTGGTCCTTCCACACCAAGACCCGGCCGACCGCTTCCTGGCTGCCACGGCGGAAGTGCTTGGCCTAACTCTTGTCACTGCTGACCATCGTCTGTTGGGTCTGGGAACCATCGCTACGCTGGCAAACCGCTAGCAAATTTGAAGAGTCAGCCACGTACGTTGATATCACGATGGCCCTGGAAAGTCTCGCCCCGTACGGCGACGTCAGCGTCAAGAATTATTCCCATTTATCGGACGGGCTTTAAGCTTCTCGCGGGCAGTCCGGAGATCACGACGCCACTCCCTTGCTTCACCCTGGGGCAGGCCGGTCCTCGCCAGGGCTTCGGCCAAATCACGACCGAGACACACCTTTTCGTTGTCCGGCGCCAGTCGGGCGACCGGCTTGCCGTTCTTCAGAAGCACAAAAGTGACGTTTTGATAGTGAGCTCGATTAATACAATCGGCAAAATTGCGTGCTGCCTCGGTAACACTGATGCTTGTTGTTTTCATAGACTCTGATTATCTGATTTCTTCGGTTGTGTCAAAAGTTCCAAAACGAGTGCTGCTGGCAGCAGCACTGACGCGACGGTAACAGCCTACGCCGAAGAAGAAAGAGCCACGGTGTGGTTTTCAATTCCTGGGGTCTGATTTAGGCTTTCAGTGGCGTTTTGAACGGGTTGACCACATCTACGTGCAGAAGCTCGAAATCACCCTCGTTCCGCGTGGCCAATTTGAGCGCGTGCACTCGGGCGGTCGCGGCAATCATGGCATCGTCCAACAAATGATCCGACTTGCCCGCCATTAGGCGCGCCGCTTGTGACTGCCGAGATATATATCTGATCCTCGGCAGCCCCGTTAGTCCAGGCAAGCACGCCGCCATGTGGTTTCGGCTTTCGCACTTCGGAAATAATATCGGTGTCGAGCAAATGTCGAATCATTGAAGCTCCACAGGAGGGCGGCGCTTCAGGGCACGCATACTTTCTCTTGCAGCCCGGCCGGCGCCAACTGTTTGAAGTCCCCGATATTGAACGTGTAGATGCGTTCTACCGCGCATCTTGCTGCGCAACTGAGCAGAAGAGCATCGTAAATCTTCGCGCCGGTCCATCCGCCGCTTACCATCGTGTTCAGCGCATCCAGATAGTCCTCTTTGACGAGGGACACGACTTCAAAATGCGGCAAAATGTTATCGGTGACGATGCGCGCCGCTTCGACGGCGTGTATGCGCGGCTGGACCGGCAGTCGCGTGAGTGCGGCAAAGAGTTCCGCTATAGAGTGCAAGCTGGTAAATCCCTTGTCCTGCCCCGCGGCAACGCGCAGCAAAGCGGGCCTGGCCTGCCCATAGTGCGGATGGTTTTGCTCGTAAGCCGCAACAAGAACTGTCGTATCGAAGAAAATATCCACCTGACTACGCTTTCAAAACCGAATCCGTGCGCTCTTCACGCACGTCCTCAAAGATACGCTCCCAGTTGGCGCAACGCTACGCCCCTCCGCGGCAGCAATCTCTTCAAGTGTTTTCTTGAGGTCCGAACGAACTCGGAAGGTGGGTCTTGTGTCCTTTCGCATCGGACCAGAGTTTATCATTCTTGTTCCCTGCGCTAACGAAGGGAACCGGTTCAGGCTCTAGTGGCAGATCAACTACCGGACGCAAAAATGTTCCATTCGCTGACCTTCGTGGATATAACGTTTCGGGCAGAATGCCTGAATGCACATGAAGCATTTCTAGACAGCGGATTCCCGAACAACACACCCTTCGCCTCTCTCGCGAGCCATGTACTGATCGTGGATCCAACGATATGTTTTCTCCAAACCGGACCGCAAGGAAACGTTGGGTTCCCAGTTGAGATATTTCTTGATGAGGGTGTTGTCGCTGTTTCTGCCATTTACGCCCTTGGGCGCACTCAGATCGTAATTTCGCTTCAGCTTGATACCGGCAATCTCCTCGGCGAGATCAACCAGTTGATTGATAGTCACCGATTCGCTCGACCCGAGATTGATGGGCTCCAAAATGTCCGAATTCATAATTAGATCAACGCCCTTGATGCAGTCATCGATGAACATGAAGCTGCGCGTCTGGGTGCCAGAGCCCCAAATCTCAATTTCACGCCTGCCCGATTGCTTCGCTTCGATCACTTTTCTGCAAATGGCCGCGGGAGCCTTCTCCCGTCCTCCATACCAAGTTCCCCAGGGCCCATAAACGTTGTGAAAGCGGGCGATGCGCGTGTAGAGGCCGAAATCCTCGCGAAAATGGCGGCACAAGCGCTCTGAGAAAAGTTTCTCCCAGCCGTAACCGTCCTCGGGAAGAGCTGGATAGGCGTCCTCTTCCTTAAGCGCCGCCACCTGGAAGGTCTTCTGCTTGTCCGCGTTGTAGACACAAGCCGAGGAAGAGTAGAAAAACCTCTTTGCGCCTTGTTTCACGGCCGCCTGCAACATATGCGTGTTAATCAGCACCGAAAGCATGCAGAGCGCCTTATTCTGCTCGATGAAGCCCATTCCTCCCATGTTGGCTGCAAAATTGTAGATGTCGGAGGAATCCCTGGCCGTAATCTCGCAGTTCTCCTTGAGATTCAGATCGAGCGAAAGGTTTTCAACGTCGTCGAACCGCTGATACCATTGGTCGAACGGCTTGATGTCAACACCTCTGATCCTCTGATAACCCAGGTTGCGCAAGGCAGAAACGAGGCTTCCGCCGATGAAGCCGCCGGCGCCTGTGATAACAATTAGGTTTGATCGATCGCTTCTCACCATCTTCTCCCCCTCTCTGCGAGCACCGAACCGGCCTCAATTGTCAATCGAATTTCCTTTTTGTTAACCATAGCCTTTCGGGTGTGTAGACCATTGATCAACGATTAACTCAAGTCTGGTGCGAGGGACCAGGCCAAGCATTGTGCGCCGCAACAGAACCACTTATTTCGAACTGCTCTGGAATTCTCTTCAATCATGAATCGCCACGCCGTGGCTTGGAGTTCGTGACTCGCAAGGTGAGCCAGATGATGGTCGATTCCGACTTGGCCACCCCTAGCAGCACTGTTGCGACGGTAACAGCCTACGCCGAAGAAGAAAGACCAACGGTGTGAGTTTTTAATTTCTGGAGTCTGATTTAGGCTTTCAGTGGCGTTTTGAACGGGTTGACCACATCTACGTGCAGAAGCTCGAAATCACCTTCGTTCCGCGTGGCCACTTTGAGCGCGTGCACTCGGGCGGTCGCGGCAATCATGGCATCCTCCAACAAATGATCCGACTTGCCCTCCATTAGGCGCGCCCACTCCCTAAAGCACGTTCCATTCATCGGGATTACGTTGGACGTGACCTCCAACTGATCCAACCACGATTCGATAGCGAGAGCCTTTGTTTTGTCCTTGGATCGCGCTCGTTCAACACCGCGTTGCAATTCGCCGATTGTGACTGCCGAGATATAGAGCTGATCCTCGCGCAGCCCCTCGATCCAGGCAAGTACGCCGCCATGTGGTTTCGGCTTTCGCACTTCGGAAATAATATTGGTGTCGAGCAAATATCGAATCATTGAAGCTCCACAGGAGGGCGGCGCTTCAGGGCGCGACGAGCGGGAACCAAATCCTCAAAGCGGGGCTCGGCTCCAAGAAGTAAGGTCTTAAGACCAGGACGCGCGTTTTGCTCTAAGCGACGCCAGTCTTCAATGGGAACCAGAACTGCAGTTTGTATTCCGCGACGCGTTACGATCTGGGGACCTTTCTTGAGGGCCGTATTGAGGAATTCCGTAAATCGAGCTTTTGCGTCGTGTACTGGCCAGGAGCCCATGATCCACCTCCAACCCAATGATATAACTAGTCATATATCTAGTCAAATAGTTGACAGCGAAATATTTTCACTGGCCGGGAAAACGTCGTCAGCGCCGCCGGATCATCAAATAGATTTCGTTTGTGCCACCGGGTTGCACTTCAGTACCAAGGTTTTGGCTACTCTTCAGGGCACGCATACTTTCTCTTGCAGCCCGGCCGGCGCCAGCTGTTTGAAGTCCCCGATATTAAACGTGTAGATGCGTTCTACCGCGCATCTTGCCGCGCAACTGAGCAGAAGAGCATCATAAATCTTCGCGCCGGTCCATCCGCCGCTTACCATCGTGTTCAGCGAATCCAGATAGTCCTCTTTGACGAGGGACACGACTTCAAAATGCGGCAGAATGTTATCGGTGACGATGCGCGCCGCTTCGACCGCGTGTATGCGCGGCTGGACCGGTAGTCGCGTGAGTGCGGCAAAGAGTTCCGCTATAGAGTGCAAGCTGGTAAATCCCTTGTCCTGCCCCGCGGCAACGCGCAGCAAAGCAGGCCTGGCCTGCCCATAGTGCGGATGGCTTTGCTCGGAAGCGGCAACAAGAACTGTCGTATCGAAGAAAATATCCACCTGACTACGCTTTCAAAACAGAATCCGTGCGCTCTTCACGCACGTCCTCAAGGATACGCTCCCAGTTGGCACCCCGTTCGGCGCTGCCCTGATGGACCCAGAGGCCATCGACCTTAACCATGGGAGGCTGTTGTTTCGCTCGCTTGAGGAGCACGCCCCCGGGCTGCTCAATTGCCTCCAGCTCCGTGTCGGGTCTGAAGCCCAGCCGTTCCCGAAGAGATTTGGGAACGACAATTCGTCCGGCTTTATCTATTTTAAGCGCCATGGTATTTTTTTTACCATATGCCATTGTAAATGGCAATTACGATTAATGCTCTCGGGCACATTTCAGAGCGCGTCTCCGATTGCGCGCCAAGACGGCGCAAATCCACGCTTCGCTCTCTAGTCGAGCACCATGGGTGTGTAAACGCTGACGCTTCTACCCCGCAACTTCTCGGGCCTCATCGACGAAACTCTCGGGATGAATCGGCTAGGACTGCTCACTGGCCCGGCGCCGGTCGACGAACGCACATGGTGGTAAGGTGTCCTTTCAACCGTAGCCGACTTGTGCAACGTCTGCACAAACGCCCACCTGATGCGCCCGGGCGCGCCATCGCTCGCTATCAAGGGAACCAGGGAAATCGGGCTTTTTGTCGCCGTCACATCTTCGCTTTATATTCGCCTAAGATACAGCAAGCCTCTCTCGCTGGTCAAGAATCTTTTTGCCCTCGATCACTGTCATTCCAGCTGCTCTGGAGGCTGCGCTTTGGTGACTGAAGCAGTAGACGCGGTCAGATTTCGCACGGAGATTTATCGAGGACCGATCGTGGATCAACCTGCTTCCATTAGAGGTATATTCATGGCTATAATAGCCATGACGAAAGGAGATCCCGCATGCGTAGCGTGAATGTGGCAGAGCTGAAAAACCGTCTCAGCAAATATCTTACCTTCGCCAGGAGTGGTGAAGAAGTCGTAATCCGAGACCGCAATCTTCCTGTGGCGAAACTGGTTCCTTTTTCGTCCGAAGGCGCCGACGATCAAGAGCTCTTGCTGGTGGCGGCCGGAAAATTACGGTTACCAAGCGTGCGACTTGATGTGGAGGAACTTCTAAAGATCCCGACGGGAAGGGTTGCAGGAAATAAGGCCATCCGGGCTGTCCTAGACGACCGAGAGGAACGGTGAAGAGAATAACGGCTTTCTGGGATGCTAGCGCGCTAGTCCCCTTATGTATTCACGAAGCTGCGAGCCGTCATGCTCAATCCTACTTGAGGAGATTCGCTCCTGTAGTGTGGTGGGGAAGCCTCGTGGAAGTGCATAGTGCGATTTGCCGTCTCCTTCGTGACGAGCAGATTACCGACCTCGACAAAAACGGCGCGGTCAAACGCCTGGGATTGCTGAGTCGCGGGTGGAAAGAAATCCTTCCTAGTGACCAAGTTCGTGAGTTGGCCACGCAGCTGCTAGATAAGCATTCTTTGCGGGCGGCCGACAGCCTCCAACTTGCTTCATCCCTGATCTGGTGCGAGCAGCGACCTTCAAAAAGAGCCTTCATTTGCGGAGACCATCGGTTGGCTGAAGCGGCAGAGTCAACCGGATTCTCAATTGTCGAGGTGTCCTAGCTAGAGAATCATGATGGGCGTCAAGCGCCCGCGCTGTCGCCGTACGAACTCCCACACCGGCCGACTCCGAGCCAACTCTGCGTCGATGGCATCAGGAGATTTCAAGTGTATCGCCAGCGCATCCGCTTCCGACAATCGTGAGACGGAGGTCAAGGCCTTCAGCACGTGCTAAATCAAACTTCAACGTTCCATTCTAAGGCGCGTTGATACCCACGGCGGCTCCCGGCGGTTCTGTTTTGCAAAGACGAATCCGTCGAGCGCGTTCTAGTTGGCTCAGCGTCCGATCAATTTCCCGACTCAAATGAGCCTCGCGCCGAATATAACGTTCCGAAATCTCGACAGAGGGAACGAGCGCTGCGAGCGCCTCATACTCCTTTCTTCGACTATCAAGCACCTCCAGTGCGGTCCGCAGCTCCGTGAGTCGCTCGATTTCTTGGGCGAATATTTCCAGCATCTCTTTCTTCAGCTCGTCAGGAGAAGCATTAGCTTCTGATTTTTTTTGGGGATCCGTCGCGAGTCTCGAATAGACTTGGTATGTTCGAAAAAGTCCGGGAGGTGTAAACCCTTCGCTGTCGACTCCATAGAGAGTTCTGAGGCGCCACGGATCCTTTCCGTCAAAACCGAATTTTTCCAAACAATCTCGACATATCTTCAGCGTGTCTATAGCCTCTTTGATGACAAATGGATTGGAACTATTTCTGAGGATTCCGCTTGAATTCCCTGGCGCGCGCAGCAAATCCCAACATTCGGAAGATTGAGCCATCGAGGAATCAAGCTCGTCAAACTCGACCACCTTGGAAATCTCAGCTCTCTCGGCTCTCAGAAGCCGGCGCCTGCGCCATATGAGCGAAGCGAGCGTTTCGACCAACGTCGCCTCAAATGTTCCTACGGGCTTCCAGTCCTCCATTAAGCCCTTCCGTAGTGAGTCATACGCAACAGAATCCTCGCCATTCAGAAGGATTGCGTTAGCGAATATCCCGCTTTTTAGAGCGTTGTGTCTGCTTCTCTGCTTTCCTCGTGTAGTACGCGGCCCGGTGGACTTCTGAGCGTTCCTGCGATTTGCTGCAAGCCTCTTTTCACTGATGTGTCCGGGACGGCGTGCGCCGCGATCTAAGTCGACCTTAACCGACAGAGGGGGGATGTGTTGTAGCAACATGAAAATGTCACCCTCCGGTAAGGTTGGAATGATCGAGCCGGGTATCGCGATAGTAGAGCGAGACACGGCCATTGAGAGCCTGATGGATCTGGATTTTGGCTCCGGCGAAACTGAAGCGGCGGGGCTGGGGATGAATTTGCAGCCGGCGGCCGCCCCATTGGACAACGTTATCGTTGCTGACGATGCGTTCATGGGTGAAGCAACAGATGCGTTCGAGGTTTTCCGGAGCCGGACGCCAGGCCTTCGCTGCGTCGCGGGGAGTGCGAGCGAAGCGGCGGTTGTAGTCGGCGACGAAGCGAGCCAGGACGCGGTTGGCCGAGTCCAGATCGTGGGCTTGGGCCAGGCGGAGTTCGCTGGTGAGGCGATCCTGAAGCACGCCCCAGAGGCGTTCGATGCGGCCTTTGGCCTGCGGGGTCTGCGCGGCGATGAAGGTGATGCCGAGTTGTTGGAGCGCGCGACCGAACTGGGTGGGCTGGCGCTGGCCGGCGAGTTGTTCGTCGAGCGACCAGTGCTCGTCGTTGCGGGTGAAGACGCCGCTGCGATCGCCGTAGAAGGCGAGCGGGACGCCGTAGCGGCGCAAGAGGCTTTGGAGCAGGCGGAAATAGCCCTGGGAGGTTTCCGAGGGGAAGAACTGAGCGGCAAGGATTTTGCCGGAAGCGTCGTCCTGCATGCCCAGAGCGGTGAGCAGCGGGCCGCGCCCTTCCAGCCAGTCGTGGGGGGAACCGTCGAGTTGCACAAGCTCCCCTTCGCAGGCCGAGCGCAGACGCCGCTGGCGATGAGCGGGAGGCCGGCGTTTGCGGGGCGAGCCGAGGCCGCTGGCGCGGAGCAGCCGTCGCAAGGTTTCGCGGCTCAGAGAGAAACCTTCCTTTTCGACGAGCTTTTCTTGGAGATGATGATCGTTAAAGCCAGCGTAGCGCGTGCGCGCCAGTTCCAGGGCGCGTTGGCGTACGGCTTGCGGCGTGCGGCGGGGACTGGGGCGGCCGCGGCTGACGTGTGCCAGAGCCGCTGAGCTGCCTTGCCGATAGCGCGATTTGAGCCGTTTGATATGCCGCGGCGATAGGTCGAGCAGCTCCGCGGCTCTGGCACACGTCAGGTTTCCTTGTACACATTGTGAAAGGACGGTCACTCGCTGCAATTCCTTCTGACTCAACGTGAATGTCTCCTGTCTCATAGGGTGACATTTTCACGTTGCCGTTAAGGGGTGACAGAATTATGGAGCTAAGACACCGACAGAGGGGGGATGTTGACGTCGCGGGCGATGCCTGCTAGAGTAGCGTCGAAGTTCAGTAAGAAGAGGCCGAGGGAACTTATTTGCGCCGCGACGTACTTTCGAGTCGTGGCGTTTTTTTTTGGGGGGCTTGAGTGCCGCTGGGCTGCATGACGAAATGGGGGTAAGTACATAATACAGAGGCAGTTACATGAAGGGAAAGGGAGTAATCGGGGCAACTGGTCCCCGGACACGGAGGGGTAAGGAGAGATCATCACAAAATGCACGTAAACATGGCTTAACCGCCAGTAGAATTCTGCCCAGCGAGGCTGAGCTCGTCGATGCTCTTTTCGAGGAATATCGCAAGGAGTTCCGCCTGGAAGGCGCTGCGGAATTCGGAATAGGACGCAAACTCGCGTACAACGAGTTACGACTTCGGCAAATTATCGATTACGAGACGTACCGATTCGAAGTCGCGGAAGCGTATGCCGTATTCCAAGGTACTGATCGCCAGTTTCGCAGCCATTTCGAGGCAGTTTTTCTCCGGAATGGTCCGGACGCTGGGGTCGTGCCTTCGCGTCGCCTGCCCGCTTCGGTCGCCAAACAGTATCTCTCCAACCTGAAGACACGTGTTGAATCGCGTGGCCCGCAGACCGATGAAGACGTCAAGGCGTTGGCGCACATCTACGGGAAGGAGATGGATATGCTAGCCGGAACTGTGATACTGAACTACTGCGCGTTCGATCGGCTGGGAAATGCTGATCCTGAAGCGCTCCAGAACCTGACGGCCGAAATCCTACGCTCGATCGACGCTGCGATCGAAGTCGAACAAATGCGATCGCAATTACAATCAGCTGCGGAGTCCATCGAGTTTGCGAACGACGCCCCAATCCTAGCGCCGGACACCGAACTTGAGCAGATCAACCGCTATCGTACCCAGTACGAGCGTCAGCGGAGCCGGCTGTTAAATGAATTGCGTATCATCCGTGGCCTAAAGCGCGGTGATGATCGGTAACTGGGGCTTGCGAGCATTACCTCGTCGCCTAGATGGCACTTAGGCAAGGCTATGACGCATTCAGAGCACCCAGGTTAGCAGCAAGGAAACGATCACACCGACAAAGTACGGTGGGGCTATCCACGAATCTGTGTGACGCCCCACTCAGCAGTCCTTACTTCGAGCGAGCGCGTCTCTCTTACCCTTGGGCTTTGACCCCTGATCGTCTTCGGCAACGCCGGACAGAACAACGGCTCACAGTCGGGGAATTCGGCCACTAAAGACAGATTACCGCCCATGGCCTCGACGGCATTCCGGAGCGTGAGCAGCAGGAGTTCGCTCCGCTTTTCCAGAGGCGAAACACTGCCCTGGGTGGTACGCCGCTTCTTCGCGATCCTGACCTGCGTCACCTTGCGTGCCTGCGGCAGTTCGCGCAAGGTCATCTTCTTCGGCAATCAGCTCCGCGGCACGCGGCCTCGACATTCTTGCGCTGAGCCGGGTTCAACTTCTTGATTTTGGCTCCGAGGATCTCTCCCAGGCTCTTCTTTTCTATCGGCCTCGATTTATTACTACTACTTCTTCTTTTCCTTCGCCCACCTGGCAAGCGCTGCCTTCCGAGCGCTCGCAGTTCGCTCTTCGGGAGTGAGTTTTGCAGCCCTACTCTTTCCACCCTTTGAACCGCCCATCTTGCCGAGTGCTACTGCGTTTGGATTTTTTTCTCGCATTGACCCACAAGGATTTATGCCCACCGCGAAGCAAGAAATCAAGAGGAAATCACTTGACTATGCGTACCCGCCTACGCATAATATGCGTAGGCGGGTACGCATGAGCGAAATTTACTCTACGTACCTGCGCCATGAACTTTTCCAAACGCGGTGACTTGATGAAACGACGAAATCCTTTAATCCGGACGAATGTCAAGCTCGCGAAAGCCCACTGGGGGCAGCTCTCTAGGTTTACACAAAAGATGCTGGAAGAACTGACCACACGCTATGCCCTTTCCGTCGCTCTGGGAGATGTCACGTACCTCGATGGGCGTTGGTACGTAACCCATGCTGGTCTTCTGCGTTTGGCTAGCCGTGATCGCTGCAGGGGGATCCGGGTGTTGCGGGTGAAGGATCTCTGCGATCCGATGGCCGCACGTTGGTGTTTCAAAGCGACTGTGTACACACACGCGAACTCAAGAGGTTTTGTCGGCTACGGCGACGCTGATCCCTCCAACGTCTCTCCCCTGGTCCGCGGCGCCGAGATGCGCGTTGCCGAAACCCGGGCCGTCAATCGCGCTCTGCGCAAGGCCTATGGCATCGGCCTCTGCTCCGTCGAGGAGCTGGGATGGGCTTCCCTGCCCCCGCAGCCGCCATCCTCCTCGAGCAATTCGAACGGTTCTCGCAGTTTCCACGGTTCAAACGGCTCGCATGCAGGGAACGGCTCGAACGGTTCAAACGGCAGCCCCAGCCGGCTCCGCGACAAGCTCTGCCTGCTGATCCGCCAGTACAACCTCGATCCGACCCTCGTTAAGGAATATGCCGCCCATTTCTGCGGCACCGAAACCATCAAGGACGCGAGCCGCGATTTGGTCGAATCGTTCATCGCGCACCTCTCGTCCTCAGCCAAAGAAGACATCGACGGCCTGATCTGCAAACTCAACTCCTTTTCGCGCCCTTCGGAGGTGAAACAGTGAAACGCCATATCCCAGGTCTTCATTCCCGTCAGCCGAATGGCGACGCTCCCTTGGAGGGCCTGTTCCTGGTTCGAGTCGAATGGGCCTCTTACCGCTGGCATCCGCAAAAGGCCTTCCTTCAGGTCCGATTCGTCGTGCTCGAACCCGCATCTTTCGCCCGCCGGTCCTTCTCCGGCCGGCTCTATTCGACCGAGCGCGCCCTCTGGAAGCTCAACTGGTTCCTGCGCGATTTCGGCTACGACATGGAATTGCTCACCCAGGATCAGATGGACGAAAAGGCCCTGATCAACCTTCGCGGTGTCGTCCGGACCACATACAAAACCCTGAACGGCCACACCTTTCAGAACCTCGAAGCGTTCGCGCCGGAAGTCGGACTGGGCTGAGCTGTCTCTGGCCGAGGCGAGCGTAATCCACACACAGGAACAGCGATGATTTACAGCTACACCCAGATCAGCCAGTACCTGCGCTGCCCTCGCAGCTATCGCTACCGCTATCTCGATGGCTGGCGCGAGAAGGACACCCGGGCCGCCATGGTCTTTGGCCGCTGCTTTGAGAACGCTCTGCGCGCTTACTTCGAACAACAGGACTGCACCGCGGCGCTCTTCAAGGAATGGGAAGCCTTCCGTGACACTCCGTTTGTGTACCGGAAGGGAGAATCCTGGGATCGGCTGCTGCACCAAGGCGTCCACCTGCTGGAAAAGTTCGTACGGGAGGATCGGGTTCGTGTTCCACGCCCGAAAGAAAACCTGCAGCTGAAGATCACTCGCAGCCTCGAGGGAGGCAATGATTTCGTTTCCTATATCGACGCGATCGGCGAGCTGGATGGCAAGCGCTGCCTGATCGACTGGAAAACCACGACCAGCCGATATTCCGAAGAGCCCGAGGGGCTTCTGTCACTTGATCCACAGCTTATTTGCTATTCCTGGATCAGCGGAATCCCGGATGTGGCTTTTGTCGTATTCGTCCGGAAGCAGGCACCCGAGATCCAATACCTGAAGACCACGATCGCTGAGGAACAGCGCCGGGAATTCGGTCGTTTGGTTGAGACGACCGTCCATCAGCTTGAATCAGGGCATTTCTCCTCGCACAGCGGGATCCGCTTCCCCCAGAACGGCTGTGTGAGCTGCTCTCATCTGGGTCTCTGCCTTGGTAACCAGCAACTGATTGAAACGAACCTGATCCGTCGGCCGGGAGCGAGCGACCTTGATTGGCTTGACGAACTTGTGGATTAACGGATTGCCGATGGCTGCGCCAAAACTCAACCGCCAGCGGGCCCTGCTGTTCATGGAGAAGATCGATGAGATCCTGTCCTGGGAGAAAACAAAGGAGCAGGAGCGCGACGTGCGTTTCGTCGAGCTAGGCCAATATCTGTGCGAGGTTCGGGCGGGACAATACTGGAGGCTGGAGAATCTGAAGTCGTTTGATGAGTTTCTGGAAAAGCGATTTCCGGAGTCGCGACGGAAAGCCTACTACCTGATGGCGATTCACGAAAATCTGACGAAGATTCCCAAACAACAGCTCAAGGAAATAGGGTGGCGCAAGGCTGCGGAGTTGGTGAAGGTGGCGCGGCGGGACGGGAAGAACTTTCGATTGTGCACCCTGGGTGCACAAAGCCAAGGAACTTCCGCAAAGAGGAGTTCAAGCGAGAAGTCGAGAAACACCTGACGGGGAAGGAGTCAGAACCCTGGGAGTTGATCTATTTCAAGGTTTATAAGAGCCAACTGGCGGTCATCGAGCAGGCGCTTGAAACAGCTGCACTTATGCTGGGGAGTGACAAATCACGAGGCTACATGCTGGAGATGATTTGCGCAGATTTTCTGGCGGGGGCAAATCTCGAAACGGGTAATTCTGATGTCCTGATGACCTCGTTGGATCGGTTATTTGATTCTCTTCCCCAGCCCAAGAGACAGGAATTCTTGGACAAAGCTCGAACGACTTCATGAAATCCGTCCGCCCTAGACGACCGAGACTCAAGCTAGATCAGGAGTCCTATCGAATCCTGCATGAAGAGGTTCTGCGGCGAGATGGATGGCGTTGCCAATGGTGCGGCTCGCTGCGCGATCTGCAAGTCCATCATATGCAATCGCGCAGTTCGCTCGGTGATGACGCGGAGGAGAATCTCATCACCCTATGTATCCGTGTCACCGACGAGCTCATTGTCCAAAGGAATCTTTGACCTCCACGCGGATTTAGGCTTGTCAGCCCACCTCCCGAAAATGGATCCCAATCGCAAATCCTATGGCCACCTAACGTTTTCAGGCCTCGTTATCCGCAAACACATCTGGGGGAGAAACCGTTGCTGTGCTTCACGTTATCGCGATAATCTGAATCAGCGGCTGGCCATCGATCGTAG
>CAVPVC010000029.1:0-6785 GCA_963709105.1 uncultured Acidobacteriota bacterium | reverse complement strand
GGTTGAAAAATCCCCGTTGTGCCGGTCGAAAATTCCCCACCCCTGAGCTTCATTGATGGGCCTCCTTGGCCTCGGACGGAGTGGAGCCCAGCGCCGTCTTTTGGCGCGTTTTGGGCGCAACGGAGTCCGAGGCCAAGGAGGTGGCGGTCGAAGACCCTTCCTGTCCGCGTGGCGGCACCAGACCTGCCTTGCGACGGTCCTTCAGCCGGTAGCTTTCCCCGCGAATGTTGATGGTCGTCGAGTGATGCAGCAACCGGTCCAGGATCGCCGTGGCGATGATCGAATCGCCGAAGATCGATCCCCAGTCCCCGTAGCTTTTGTTCGAGGTGAGGATGATGCTCCCGCGCTCGTATCGTGCGCTCACCAGCTGAAAGAAAATCGTAGCTCCCAGATCGTCCAGCGGTAGATACCCCACTTCGTCAATCACCAGAACTTTCGGGGCCAGGTACACGCGCATACGCCGATCCAACCGGCCTTCCCGATACGCGCGCCCCAAGTCCGCTGCCAGATCGTGCGCGGTGATGAAATACGCGCCTAATCCCGAGCGGATCGCCTCTTCCGCCAAGGCCACGCTCAAATGCGTCTTCCCGACCCCGGGCGGTCCCAGCAAAATCACGTTGCTGGCTTCGTGGATAAACCGCAGCGATCGCAACTCCCGCATCTGCCGCTCATCCAGCGAGGGCTGAAACCCGAAATCGAACTGCTCGAAGGTTTTTACGAACGGAAAATGCGCCAACTGCAGCCTGGCCCGCAGATAACGAGTTCTTCGTGCTTCCACCTCGCAGCTCAGCAACTCATCGAGAAAGTCCGCGTAGCTCGGCTCCTTCTTCGACGCTTCTTCCAGCAAGTTCTCTAGCCGTGCTTCCACCGCTTTCAATCCCAGCGTCTCCAGCGCCGTCTGCAACCGCTCGATCGGGGTGTTCATCGCCCACCCCCGTTCGCCATGCGCTCATAGGCGGCCAGCGAGCGCTTCTCCACCTCCGGCGCCCTCTGCCGCAGGTGAATCGTGATCTTGCCCTCCGTCCTCCGTACTCCCAGCGGGATCCCCTGATGATGTGGCGGAAACGTCAGCACGCTATGTTTGCGCTGCGCTTTGCCGTGCATCGCGATCCGCTCGCGGCCCGTACGGATATCCACGTCCCCTGCAATTTCCTGCACCCACACGTCCTGGCCGGCATATTGCCAGGGCACCGAATAGCGACTGCCTTGCCAGTCCACATAGGCATCCCGAGCCACTTTGCGCAGCTCGCCATCCACGTACGGATACGGCGGCTGCCCCGCCAACGACTGCAAACTGAACTGCTCGACATCCCAGCGCACCATCACTTGCTCGTGCGTCGTTCCGTGCACGCGCTGGTTCGCTACGCCCCAGATCCACTCGCGCAGCCGCGCATTCAGATCGCTCAGGCTGCTTGGTTCGCGCCCTTGCAAGCCACACAGAAAGTTCCGCCGTACATATTTCACGCCCGACTCCACTTTCCCTTTCGTCTGGGCGCGATAGGGCCGGCACAGCCGCGGCGTGAATCCCCAGTAGCGTGCAAAGTCCAGAAACACCGGGTGCCAGACAATCTCGCCTCGCTCGTCCGTCCCCAGCCACACCGTCTTCATGCGGTCGTAGAGAATCTCTTCCGGCACGCCGCCGATCTGCTGGAAAGCGGCTTCGTGCAGCCGCAACAATGTGCCCAGCTTCTGGTCCAGCGCCACTTCCGCCACCATCCTGCGGCTGTAACCCAACGTGAAAGTGAAACCGTGCAGCTTCTGCCCCTGCTCACCCATCTCCAGCGTGCCCAAATGTCCCCAGTCCAC
The DNA here is from genome assembly GCA_963709105.1 of uncultured Acidobacteriota bacterium. Taxonomy (GTDB): domain Bacteria; phylum Acidobacteriota; class Terriglobia; order Acidiferrales; family UBA7541; genus Palsa-295. The sequence goes on along the minus strand of CAVPVC010000029.1, from coordinate 4,979 downwards.
TTGTGCTTGCTTACCCGGGGCCGTTTCAAAGCGCCGCACGGCAACCACTCGTGCCGTGCTCCGCTGTGGCCGTAACCAGTCCGTCAGAATCGTGTAGCCGCCTGCATAGTTACGCTCGCGCAGTTCGCGCAGCAAAACTCGTGCGTTCCACACCCCGGCGCGCAGCCGCTCCTCCAAATACGGCTTGAACGCATGGAGCTTACCCGGCGCTGCTGTCCGTGGGCCGTACTCCGGTGCCAGCCCCGCCGCCTGCGTGTACTTGCGAATCGTCTTGCGATCCCAGCCGGTCAACTTGCTGATCGCCTGGATGCTCATTCCTTGCCGCTGCAGTTCCTTCAGTTCTTGCACGTCTCTCCCCCTTAACAAGTCTCGGAACCTCCTCCGTATGGAGTGGCCTCCGGTTTATCACGTTAAGGGGTGGGGAAAATTCAACCGGTACTATGGGGATTTTTGCACCGGCGCTGACACTCTGGGAGATGTCACGTACCTCGATGGGCGTTGGTACGTAACCCATGCTGGTCTTCTGCGTTTGGCTAGCCGTGATCGCTGCAGGGGGATTCGGGTGTTGCGGGTGAAGGATCTCTGCGATCCGATGGCCGCACGTTGGTATTTCAAAGCGACTGTGTACCCACACGCGAACTCAAGAGGTTTTGTCGGCTACGGCGACGCTGATCCCTCCAACGTCTCTCCTCTGGTCCGCGGCGCCGAGATGCGCGTGGCAGAAACACGAGCCGTCAACCGTGCTTTGCGCAAAGCCTATGGCATCGGCCTCTGCTCCGTCGAGGAACTGGGATGGGCTTCCCTGCCCCCGCAGCCACCATCCTCCTCGAGCAATTCGACCGGTTCTCACAGTTTCCTCGGTTCAAACGCCCAGCATGCCGCGAACGGCTCGAACGGTTTAAACGGCGGCCCGAGTCGGCTTCGCGACAAGCTCTGCCTCCTGATCCGCCAGTACAACCTCGATCCGACCCTTGTTAAGGAGTATGCCGCCCATTTCTGCGGAACCGAAACCATCAAGGACGCGAGCCGCGATTTGGTCGAATCCTTCATTGCGCACCTCGCGTCCTCAGCCAGAGAAGACATCGACGGTCTGATCTGCAAACTCAACTCCTTTTCGCGCCCTTCGGAGGTGAACCAGTGAAACGCCATATTCCAGGTCTTCATTCCCGACAGCCGAATGGCGATGCTCCCTTGGAGGGGCTGTTCCTGGTTCGAGTCGAATGGGCCTCTTACCGCTGGCATCCGCAAAAGGCCTTCCTCCAGGTCCGACTCGTCGTGCTCGAACCCGAATCGTTCGGGCGCATTTCCTTCTCGGGCCGGCTCTATTCGACCGAGCGTGCCCTCTGGAAGCTGAATTGGTTCCTGCGCGATTTCGGCTACGACATGGAACTGCTCACCCAAGATCAAATGGACGAGAAGGCGTTGATCAATCTTCGCGGCGTCGTCAGGACCACCTATAAAACGCTGAACGGCCACAACTTTCAGAACCTCGAAGCGTTCGCGCCGGAGTCGGACTGGGCTGAGCTGTCTCTGGCCGAGGCGACCGTAATCCACACACAGGAACTGCGATGATTTACAGCTACACCCAGATCAGCCAGTATCTGCGCTGCCCTCGCAGCTATCGCTACCGCTACCTCGACGGCTGGCGCGAGAAGGACACCCGGGCCGCCATGGTCTTTGGCCGCTGCTTTGAAAAGGCTCTGGGCGCCTATTTCCAACACCAGGACTGCACTGTAGCGCTGTACAAGGAATGGGAAACTTTCCGCGACACCCCGTTCGTGTTCCGGAAGGGAGAATCCTGGGATCGGCTGCTGCACCAAGGAATCCACCTGATCGAGAAGTTTGTCCGGGAGGACAGGGTTCGTGTTGCCCGCCCAAATGAAAACATGCAGCTCAAGATCATTCGCAACCTCGGAGGAGGCAACGATTTCGTCTCCTATGTTGACGCGGTCGGCGAGCTGGATGGCAAGCGCTGCCTGATCGACTGGAAAACCACGACCAGCCGGTATTCCGAGGAGCCCGAGGGGCTCCTCTCACTTGATCCGCAGCTCATTTGCTATTCCTGGATCAGCGGTATCGCCGATGTGGCTTTTGTCGTATTTGTCCGGAAGCAGGCGCCCGAGATCCAATACCTGAAGGCCACCATCTCTGAGGAACAGCGCAAGGAATTCGGGCGCCTGGTCGAGACTACAATTCAGCAGCTGGAGTCAGGCCGATTCGCCTCGCACAGTGGTATCCGCTTTCCGCAAAACGGCTGCACGAGCTGCGCCCATTTGGGCCTCTGCCTCGGGAACCAGAAATTGATCGACACGAACCTGATCCGACGGCCGGGAGCGAGCGACCTTGATTGGCTTGACGAACTTGTGGACTAACGGATTACCGATGGTTGCGCCAAAACTCAATCGGCGGCGGGCATTGTTCGTTCTGGACAAGATCGATGAGATCTTGGCCTGGGAGAAGGCAAAGGAGCGCGAGAAAGACGTGCGGTTCGTGGATTTAGGGCGGTATCTGTGCGAAACGCGGGCGGGGCAATACTGGAGGATGGAGAACCTGAAATCGTTTGATGAATTTCTGGAGAAGCGGTTCCCGGAATCGCGGCGGCAGGCCTACTACTTGATGGCAATCCACGAAAATCTGACGCGCATACCGAAACCACGACTGCGCGAAGTTGGCGTAAGCAAGGCAGTCGAGATGGCCAAGGTTGCTCGCAGGGAGGGAAAGGACTTCGATTGTGCAGACTGGCTGCACAAAGCCACTGAATTGCCGCTGCGGGATTTCAAACGGGAGGTGGAACGACGACTGACAGGGCAGGAGACCGAACCGTGGGAACTAATCTACTTCAAGCTCTACAAGAGCCAGCTGGCAATAATCGAGCAGGCGCTTGAAACAGCTGCACTCATGCTGGGGAGTGACAAATCACGAGGCTACATGCTGGAGATGATTTGCGCAGACTTTCTGGCGGGGGCAAATCTCGAAACGGGTAATCCTGATGTCCTGATGACCTCGTTGGATCGGTTATTTGATTCTCTTCCCCAGCCCAAGAGACAAGAATTCTTGGACAAGGCTCGAACGGCTTCATGAAATCCGCCCGCCCTAGACGACCGAGACTCAAGCTGGATCAGGATTCCTATCGAATCTTGCATGCGGAGGTTCTGCGGCGCGATGGATGGCGTTGCCAACGGTGCGGCTCGTTGCGCGATCTGCAAGTCCATCATATGCAGTCGCGCAGTTCGCTCGGTGATGACTCAGAGGAGAATCTCATCACCCTATGCGCCCGGTGTCACCGACGAGCTCATTTTTTACAGTGAAACATGGCCCTCACACAGATTTAATCGTAAGTTCGAAGTCCGGTTCCGTGTCTCGGTCGAAGGATCGCAGAACCAATCTCACCCATCAATCGAACTCCAGTGCGATAAAGTCCACCAGTTATCCGCAAACGCACCTCTCTAGGGGAACCGTGGCAGTGCAATCACCGTCACCCCGATAATCTCAACTCAGTAGTCGTTTTCGACAATCTGGTCTGCGTTCAGATCACTCATAAAGTGCCGCGGGTTTCGTCGCGCTTTTCCGTCCAAGGCGACTTGTAGCTGCTTTTCCGAACTGTTCTTCCTACAGAGTCAAGAAATTTATTCGACGCGCGTAAATGCGCTGGGGGCCTGTCTACGATCGCTCCATCAAAATCGAAGATGCCCCCTAAACACCGGAAGTCACCTTACTTCTATGATTGAGCCCGAACTGGCCATATCTCTTGAGCTGCCCGGTAAGACTCTAGCGTTCCGATGTCAATTAGAAAATCTGGGATTCGATACGCCGCCATTCGACCAACAATTTGCGGCAAGACGTGAAATCCCAAATCGACCGGACTCGTGTCGGGAATTACGTCTAAGAGAGGCGGGTTGGCCAACATCAATCCTGAGAAGGCCAGATTGCCGACTGGTACTTTAGGCTTTTCCACAAAATCAAGGACTATGCCCCTCTCGTCCACCTGAACGATGCCACATCGCGATGGGTCCGATACTTCGTGAACGCCTATCGTGGCGATCTGGTCGCGGCTTTTGTGAAAACTTAGCATTTGGTTTAGATTGACCGTGGTAAGAATATCCGCATAAAACACCCAAAAAGACCGCTCTGTGGTAACCCATTCTCGGTTAGCCAGAATCGTTCCTGCGCTGCCCAAAAGCGCGGGTTCTTCGAAAAGGCGCACCGCTAGGCCTTCTTTGTGTTCGTCAATGAACCTGCGGACGGCATCGCCGTGCGAGTGAACATTGATCAAGACTTCGTCAATGCCGAACTGGCGACATATGTCGAACCATATCTGCAACAGGGGCGTGCCCTGAACCGGGAGAAGACACTTCGGTGTACTGTCAGTCAGTGGCCGCAGTCGAGTCCCGAGACCTCCTGCCAGGAGGAAAGCCTTCATTCGAAATCCTCTATCCTCGGAGAGGTCCAATTAGATTTCGTGAGTGCGCTTCTGCGGTCCACGTTAGCCTGTACAACTGGAAAGGAATTCCGTCCTCGCCGCAATGGTGTTCAGTTATCCCAGGGTCGGCTTAAGAAATCGGTCGCCCGCTCAACCTATCGCGTCCGGCGGCGCTTTACCCACGAGTCTTAGCCAGTGTTCACTGCAAAACAATCATCGCACAGCTGGACGCAATTCCTTAGTTCTTCCGAAAAAGGGCAAATCTCGAAAATCGTCATTCTGACGCCTTATTGACCTTGTCGGATCGTTGACCCCGTCCGATTTAGACCTGGTAGCGCGTTGTTAGCCAGCTGCATAAATCCCAATCGTAAGGCTCTGCTATGTTAGCGTCAACAACTGCACGACTGCGCCCGTTATCCCCAAACACGCCTGGGGCGAGAAACCGTTGCAGTGCGTCGCCGTTACCGCGATAATCTCAATTAGCGACTTGCCATCGATCACGGGACCGGGGGAACCACTATGAAGGGCGTTGTACTGGCGGGCGGGACCGGCAGCAGGC
>CAVPVC010000028.1:0-64304 GCA_963709105.1 uncultured Acidobacteriota bacterium | reverse complement strand
TTGAAAACCGTTAGGCCCGAAAGGGTCTCGTGGGTTCGAATCCCACCCCCTCCGCCACGCAGTCGACAAGTATCTAGTTAGTTGAGAGAATCTACTAAAAATGCGTGTTTTCGGGCTATTTCTCGCAGATGTTGTCGGGCCGTACCGATTCTCCGGTCCCTTCCTGGACGTCAAACCGCCACATTCCCTGAAAATTCTCTGCCCAGGATTTCCGATGTCCCTTTAAGGGTCCCGAGAGCTCGAATCGACTGCGCTCCACGCAGTCTGACGATTTCTCTCCCTTCCGGTCGTGATGGAGGAAAACGCGACTTCCCCAGCCAAATTGACGATTTTCAATGTTCGAATTTTTGCTGCGAGGGGGCGCCAAAACCTCTTCCAGCCGAAGTCCATCGCCACACGATAGCAGCATGATCGGTCGCCATAAACTCGCGTAAGGCATCAAGAAAGTTCGGTCACATGACATTTTTGCGCGGTCGCCGTCGCCCCGGCTGCGCGGAGGCGGCATATGCGCCATTTTTCGCCCTATGGGTTCCCTTTATCTTCCTGGCTCAGAGGCGGGGCGCAGGACCTGACCTGCGGGATGCGATCCAAACCATCTTGGACTCGCACAAAGACGCTAGGTCACACCGGCGCGCGCATACGTCTACAACGTGAGACCGACGGCCGCCTTCAGTGCTAGGCCATGAGCTACGGAAGTGAACTCGTTACCGGTCTGAATCTTGCCTGATCCGAACCGATCCTCAAAGATGCGTCGAACAGCAGGAACAAACGACGAACCGCCGGTTAGAAAAACTTCATCGATGGCCTCATTCTGCACGCCCGATTCAGCGAGTAGGGAATCGACGCAATTTCGAATCATCGTCAACTCTTCTTCTATCCAAGCCTCAAATACTTTTCTTTCGAGAATGGCTTCGAACTGAAGGTACCCATCGGAAAACCGAAATACCGCTCGGTCGTGATCAGATAGGTCCGATTTGACCTTCTGGACCGCGCGGTGCAATTGGAACCCAAGATCCTCCCTCACGACGTGAATGAGCGCCTTTATCTTCTCTGGTTCCAAAGCATCCTTCTCAACGCCACGGAGCATTTCGATGACATCCCTTGTCTTCAAGAACGAGAGGTGATGCCAGCGCTCGAGTTTCGCGTAGACCCAACTTGGAACAGAGAGGATCTTATCCATCGAGCGTATCTCGGAACCGGCACCAAGCGCTGGGGCGATCAAATGTCGAATGATCTTCGCATCGAAAGCGTCACCGGCGAAACCAACACCAGCATTTCCTAGAAGGTCGCCGTCGGATCTTCCCCGTCGCAAAATTGTGGGGCCAACGCGGAGCAGAGAAAAATCGCTCGTGCCTCCTCCGAAATCGCCAATTAGAATGAGCTGGTTCCGACTCAGGGTGGATTCGTAATATCGGGCGGCGGCGACAGGTTCTAGCTCGAATTCAACTGATTCGTAGCCAGCGATGGTAAACGCTTCCAGGAGACGAGTCTCCGCATAGCGGTTGTCATCATCGTTCTCGGAACCGACGAACTGAACTGGCCGACCGACCACTGCTCCAGCGATTTTGACACCAAACTGTGCTTCGGCTTTCTCTCGAAGATCCTTCAAGATTCGTCCAATCAGCCCTTCGAGCGCATAGCGTTTTCCAAATATTTCTGTCGTTTGCAGGGAGCGGCTGCTTAGGAATGATTTCAGAGACTGCATCAGCCTGCCTTTGCCATCGCCAGAAAGGTATTGGTCGATGCCGGCGGGCCCGCTCCAGGACTTCAACGCCTTCACCCCGCGTTCCTTAACCTGTTCCAGGTACAGAAGAGAACGATAGGATTCTGTCGATCGGCCGGCGGCGACAAACCGAGCAAGCGCAACCTCTCCCGCTCCGTTGATATGAGCAACCGAACTATTAGTGGTTCCGAAGTCGATTCCCACGGTCACTGTTTTCATTTTGAGTGGCCGGATTTTTTTCTCCGATTCTCTTAACCTGCGAATCGGTCAGTTGCCGCTACGAGGGCACGCGTATTCGGAGGGTCGAAGGCACTGTGGCCGCTATCGGGAGTGATGATCAGTTCCGCCTCGGGCCATGCGCGATGGAGTGCCCATGCGCTTTCCATCGGACAAACGACATCGTAACGGCCCTGTACAATCACCGCGGGAACGTGACGAATTCGCGAAACGTTTCGCAGCAGCTGATCGTCAGTTTCGAGAAAACCCCGGTTGATGAAATAGTGGGCTTCAATGCGAGCGAAGGCGAGCGCGAACTCATCCTCCTCATATTGGGCCGTGAAAGTCGCATCGGGAAGAAGTTTTGAAGTTGCACCTTCCCACCTGCTCCAGATCTTCGCAGCGGCGAGTCGCACGGCGGGGTCATCGTTAGTTAAACGGCGATAGTAGGCTGAGAGCAGATCTCCGCGTTCAGCCTCCGGAATGTGAGAGAGGTATGGTTCCCAGGAGTCCGGATAAAGGGCCGATGCGCCGCGCTGGTAGAACCAATCGATCTCTTGCTTGCGAAGGAGGAAGATTCCGCGAAGGATGACTTCGGTCACGCGGTCGGGATGTGTCTCCGAATAGGCGAGAGCGAGCATGGACCCCCAGGATCCTCCGAACACCTGCCAGCGTTCGATGCGAAGGTGCTCGCGGATTTTTTCGATGTCGTCGACCAAGTCCCATGTGGTGTTGGCATCCAGACATGCATAGGGCGTGCTCTTGCCGCAGCCGCGCTGGTCGAAGTTGACAATGCGGTACTGGTCGGGATGGAAGAAGCGGCGCTGTTTAGGGTCGGAGCCGCCGCCGGGGCCTCCGTGCAGAAAGACGACCGGCTTACCAGAGGGATTTCCGCTTTCCTCGAAGTATATCTCGTGAACGGGCGAGACCTGCAGCCGACCCGTATTATACAGTTCGAGGGGAGGATAGAGCCAAGTGACTGGATCCTTCATCACGGAGTTCGGAACGCGGTTATTGTGCATGCTGAGCAGTATACATAGCCCGGTCGACTCCGAGAGGGGGCTACGCTAAGCTTTCGGCCGTTGACAATGGCCTGCCACGCCGCGCGGTCTGAACTTTTCAAAAATAGCCCGAGGAAGGCGAGAAAGTCTCCTTAGAAATGAGTTCCTGGCGACGGCGTTTCGTTCGATCTCCGCGATGTCCCTTAAGGGTCCCGAGAGTTCGAATCGCCTGCGCTCCGCCACGCGGTCGACAAATACTCAGATAGCAGAGAGAATCACTGGAAAGGTTACCTCGATCGTGCGAGCAACCAATGCGGTTTTGGGAATGATGAAGTTTAATGGTCGGTCTTAACGACTGAGAGCGAGAATGGAACAACTGAAACTCCGCTATCGTCGTTCTTGGCATTGCGCACCTCCATTCCACGTTCTTGAAGCTCCGGGAACAATTTGAAGTGGAAGCGTTCGTTTTCGCCTGGGAATCGTTCTGAGAAACATGCGAATTTTCATTAGCTCTACATTTAGGAACTTGCGCGCAGAACGCAATGCTGCCGTTGAGGCGTTTCGCAGAAGCGGACTTGTTCCCTGGGGAATGGAACTGTTCGTGTCCGAGCCGGCATCCCCGCTTGAGGTCGCGCTGGACGAATTACAGATGTCGGACGCCGTGGCGCTCATCATTCGCTTCAAAGGTGGCTCCCTGATTCCAGAAGATCCGACACTTACCTACACGGGGGCGGAGTTGCAGAGAGCCCAGGAGCTCGGAAAACCAATCTTTGTATTCCTTAAGACGGAGGCGGGCGCTTGGCGAAACGAAGAGACCACACCGGCTCTGAAAGAAGCTCTCGATAAATTCAAGCAGGCCGTTCTTGATTACGGGATTACCCCGGCCTATTTCGACAGCCCCGACCGACTTCAGATTGAGCTTCTCTTGACGATGGAGAAATGGAATACGCAAGGGCGGCCTGGAGCGCGTCTCGTTTTCACAACCAGGGAACCGAGCTTCAAGGTCCTGGGATGTCTTAGATTGTGTAATGGTGAGAATCTGTTTCTCCCTCGCTTGGGTGCCAGAACTTGACAGACTCAGTTGCCATCGAACTGAGACTCCGAATCTTAAGACCATACTCTTCTTGATTTGTAGAAGCCTATCTCGTTGGTTTCCGGATTATGAATCACATTGTCTATCTTGCGCTCTCGTGCATCGGTAGCGATCGGATCATCCAACGAGCAATCATAAAATGGGCGAATGCCTCTTCCGGCATACTCGAGAGTCCGGAAAACATACCTGAAAAATGAACCAGTATATCGATATCGACGGATGCATCTCTCGAGGTGCTCACGAATCTCATCATCGTGGCCCCTCCAACGAGACATATAAGAATAGCTGTCGAGCCACCCATCGATCGCGTAACGAACGAGGCCGACCACCTCGGTTTTAGCTAGCAAATTTCCCGCTTGGGCGACGCGTACGAGGGCAACAGCGACCTTGTCTCTTATTTGCAAATCCATGGCGTCGGCTGGAGCGACAAAAACATAGAGCTTGCTTCGATATTTATTCAAGATTCGGCTAATTTCCTCCCTGTCTCTGTACGGTTTGGAGTTTCTCTTTCGTCGCGGCGCCCAGAGTCGTTGATACTTTGGCTCAAGGGCATAGGTTATTGCGTCCCAGTCGATACCGCCGACTTCGGAGCGAATGTGTTTGCGGATAAAGTTGTAACACCCAGGAGCACGTTTGAGAATCCACACACTGCTAAAAGTCTTTGGGCAGTTTTGAAGAAGCAATCTATTGAGCGCCGCGGTGGCTCTTTGCAGGTGATCCATTTCACCCGGGGGAGTAGCTGATCCGTCAAGGTCCTAACTGACGACACCAAGTTGATCTTTTCAGATCGGAAGCGACGCGTCAGATTACTCCATGACGGATGGGCGGAACAATTCCATTCTTAGGATTTTCACAGGCGAGCGGGCGGCAACACCGGAAAATTCTCGCAACAGGGATTTCCCATTCCCTGTTCATCCCCCTGTTAATTCCCTGTTCCGATTGGTCGGAAAAACGAAGTTTTCTGGCTAAACCACCATATGCCCGGGATTTATCCAAGGGAGGGTTAGGGGCATAGGGGGAAATTCCCTGTATTCTTCCCTGTTAGCAGGGAATTAAAGGCGGAGAAAAGTTCGCGGGCGACTGTGTCCACCGTCACGCAGTCATCAAGTATTCGGATAGTAGAGAGGCTGGGCCCAAAAGGCGCTTTTGCGGCCCAATTCTCGCAGATGTTCCCAGGATCTATCGATTCTCCGGTCCTTTCCTAAGTTCAAACTCGACATTCGGTGAAAATTCTCTGCCCAGGTTCGCGATGTCCCTTTAAGGGTCCCGAGAGTTCGAATCGTCTGCGCCATGCCTCGCAGTCTTGCGTTTTCTCTTTAAATCCCTGTGCCAGCCGACTCGCGATTTCTCTCGCCAAAATGGGTGAAAACCAGGACGGGTCCGCCCGTCGATGATATCGCGCCCCGAAACCGATGCGTGGGACCGGCCCAGCGCCATGGCAGGGACCGGTTGAGTGAGCTAGCTGTAACGTGGAGGTCAGAGGTTGCGGTTGACCCTACCAATAGTGTCGTCTCGGCTACGAAAAGCTGCCGAGACACGGCGGCAAACAATTCAGATCGAGTTTAGGTGCGCGATATTGGCCGGTTCAGGCGGTGGTCTCAATAGGTCGATGCAACACCATCTAAGAGATCTTCTGTTTAAGGATGGTGTTTATGACCCGGAGGAAGCGTTCGAGGCTCTCTGCCGCGCAGAAAACGGAGATATGGAAACGGTGGAAGGCCGGGCAGTCGTTGCATGAGATCGGTCGCGCCTTTGACAAGCCGCATACCACCATTCACCAGTTTTTATTACCCAGCGGAGGAATTCGTCCGGCAGCTCGCCGCCGGTCTCGTCTAGCCCTGACTCTGGCTGAGCGCGAAGACATCTCGCGAGGCATTGTTTCGGGATCATCGATTCGTGAGATAGCCAGACGCATGGAACGAGCCGCCTCAACGGTTAGCCGAGAGGTCAGACATCACGGTGGCCGGCCTGCTTATCGCGCTCATGATGCCGATTGCCAAGCATGGGTCTCGGCGTTGCGACCGAAGCGCTGCCTGTTAGCCATGAATCGAAAGTTGCGGGACACAGTTGCGAGTAAACTGATCCTGGAATGGTCGCCCGAGCAGATTTCCGGGTGGCTGAAGACCGAGTATCCCAAAGACGAGCGGATGTAAGTGTCCCACGAGACCATTTAACGCAGCCTCTTCATCCAAGCGCGTGGAGTGCTAAAACAACAGCTGTTGGGGACCTGCGATCGAAGCGCCACATACGCCGGTCGCAGCATTCTCGTATCTATAAAGACGCGCGCGGTCGAATCGCAGATGCGATCTCGATTAGGGACTCCGGAGCGATTCCAATGCGGCAAGCAGATTGGAAGCTACGTAGGACTGATTCCTGCCGAGGATTCCAGTGCGGGCCGTCAACGATTGGGACACATCAGCAAGCAAGGCAGCACTCTGCTGCGGTTTCTGTTGGTGGAGGCAGCTCAAGCGGCCGTTCGTTCGGATCCAGATTGGAAGCGTCGGTACATCCACCTGGCGATGCGTCGGCAAAAGAGCATTGCGAAGGTGGCGATGGGACGCAAGCTGGCGGTTCGGTTGTATTGGATGTGGCGAAGAGAGTGGGACGATCAGCAATTTCGACAATTCGGTTCGTACGCGGGAGAGCTCGGTACCGGACATGGTGTGAACTAAACACTGTGTATTTGAGTGGGCATCCCGCTCCCTGCAAAGGGAGCTTGAACTAGTAATCATGGTCGAAGTTCTGATCGGAGAGATGTATGGGTCGGACTGAAGCCGACCGCTAGGTTACACGCGAGCCTTGGTCTTCGATGAAGAGGTCAACCGAAAACCAACCCCAACCACTCCTTGGGAGTGAAAAGGACCAGTCTGCTCGAAAAACGCTTGACGGAGCCGACATTGTTAGAGATGTCCGGTTTGCCGACTTACCAGATGGGATGAGAAGGCCGGTCTCCGCGGGATGCGATACGCTCCCAGTTGTTGGACGTGCTCAAGGCACAAACAAAAAGGAGACCGGCAATGCAGAAGCTTAGCACCAGGCGTGTGACGGGAAAGAAAATTCTCAAAGGGCATCAGCTTACGATAGGTATCGATCTAGGAGATCGCTGGTCGTTCTATTGCGTGTTGAACGAACTAGGCGAGGTCCTTCAGGAAGAGAAATTACCTACGACTCCTGACGCGATGAAACGCACTTTTGAAAAGCTCCCCGCGAGTCGGATCGTGCTGGAGACCGGGACACATTCTCCATGGATCAGCCGGCTGCTGGCGGAGTTGGGGCACGAAGTGATCGTGGCCCACGCACAGAAAGTGCAGTTGATCACCAAGAGCAGTCGAAAAGATGATCGGCACGATGCCCGGACGCTGGCCCGGCTGGCGCGAATCGATCCGCAACTGTTGGGGCCGGTGAGGCACCGCAGCGCACAAGCACAAATCCACCTGACCGTGATCCGGGCACGCGCTGAACTGGTGAGTGCTCGAACGGCTTTGATAAACGCGGCCCGCGGATTAGCGAAGTCGTATGGCGAAAGACTACCCAAGAGGGGCTCGGAGCAGGTAGGCCGGGAGCTCGCCACAGCACTGAGCACCGCCTTACGAGAAGTGCTGGAGCCACTGTTGCGGGAAGTCGAATCGCTCAATGAGCGCATATGGGAATACGATCAACGGATCGAACAGATCGCCAAAGAGGTGTATCCCGAAGTGGCCTTGCTCAAATAAGTGAAGGGTGTGGGAACACAGATCGCGTTGACTTATCTGCTGACGATCGAAGATCCGCATCGGTTTGCGAAGAGTCGCGACGTGGGTTGTTTCCTGGGATTGCGACCCGGACGCAGGAACTCTGGACAAAGCGAACCCCAGAAGAAAATCAGCAAAGAGGGTGACCGGTATCTGCGAACGATGCTGGTGCAGGGAGTGCATTACATTTTGGGTCCCTTTGGAGAAGACAGTGATCTGCGGCGCTGGGGATTGAAGCTTGCCGAGCGAGGAGGAAAAAACGCCAAGAAACGAGCGGTAGTGGCGGTGGCAAGGAAATTGGCGGTGCTTCTGCATCGTTTGTGGGTAGGCGGCGAGGTGTATGAACCTCTGCGGAACACCCACCGAGCGATGAGCGCCGCAGCCTGACGAGTTTTGCCTAGTAGCCGAGCTTGACCGCCGAGTCCGGGTGACTGCGACTAAGTCCTGGCCCAGCTTCTCTCCAACAGAGCAAAGCAGAGGTCGATTATCAGGTAGCAGCACCCACTGAAACGAGAACACCTACCTGGCACCGAGCGATAAATCGCTCAACAAAGAGTGCGAATGGAAGGAGGGCGACAGAGGCGGCTCGGTTCAAAAGCAAAAATCTCCATTTAGGAAAAGAGAAAAACAAAAAACCACCTTGACACTAGCCGGCCTTCTCATGGAAGGACTTTGGCTCAAGAAACCGTCAGATGGTGTTAAACGTTTACTATACAATTCGCAGGGGTCCTGCTGTTGAGTCATTTCGTCAAGTTGCGACGTGCGTTCCGATATTTGCCGTTGGCGATCTGGCACTGTTCTTTGCAACGGAGATCGACAATCGCTTACAATGATCGATAAGGAGGCTGCCAAATGGCTATCCGAATCAAAGGCCCAGAAGGGCGCTCCCTTGAGGAACTGGAAACCGGACGAACAGACCAGGTTGGAAGCGAGATCGACAACCGCCCTGAGCTGGCACACCTCCTTCCTGAAAATCGACTGATGCGAATAATCGTAGTGTTGAGCGCAATTATCTTTCTTGCCCTTCTAATCTATATTGATATTACTCAAGATTATTCACTTAACTAAAAGGTAATACATAGCTTTGTGCCATGAAGCTTAGGGTGCCCGAAGAGGCACTCGAAGGTTTCTTTCGTCCGCCAGACCCGAAACTCGCCAAAAGATTCCACATATCCTTTCTTCTGGATTGCGTACCCGCGCCCATGCCGATATGATGCGTCAACTCACCCAAAATCTCGCCCGCGAAAAAGGTTATAACGTTTCGAGATCGAGTCGTTAAATTTATAATCGTAGTGATTTTGACCGCTGATACCATGTTATCCATTTGATCCCATGCGGGTTGATAGGTTCGTGGAGAAGAGAGATTTACTTTACCGCTCAATTCGAGGTGCCCTCATTAGTGGACCGAAACCGCTGGAAATAATTGCGGCCGAATCGCCAAGCTATCGCTGGCCTTGGCGATTTAGGACGGATCGGCTCGCAGTTAGCTGTGTCTTTCTTCTAATCGCTTACACAACGGTAAAGAACATCGTCGCAGCAGCTTCACGACCTTTCTGGTACGACGAGCTTCTCACCGTGGCGGTTGCCCGGCAGCCGAATCTTTCGGCCCTCTGGACCGCCCTAGTACGAGCGCAGGACTCTAGCCCTCTGCTTTATGTCCTCGTCGAACACTTGAGCGGGCTGTTTGTTCCTAATCCGCAAATAGCCTACCGTTTGCCTTCGGTCGTGGGATTTGGTCTTGTTGTGGGTTGCTTGTTCGTCTTCATTAGAAAACGGGCGGGGAGTATTTGTGCTTTTTTGTGTACACTGATCCCGCTTTTGACACCTTTGTATGGGCGGTATGCCAGCGAGGCCCGATCCTACAGCTTGCTCGTTGCGTGTATTTCACTGGCGCTTATTTGCTATCAGCGTGCCCCTAAACAATTCTGGATTGTCCTGTTGGGTCTGGCACTTTTCTGCGCCGAGGCGTTTCACTATTACGCGTTTTTTTCATTCCCTGCATTTTTCCTAGCCGAACTTGCGTGGACTGCAAATGCGAAGACAATTCGGTGGAGAATATGGCTGGCGCTCACTGCCGGTTTCCTGCCGCTTGTAGCCTCCTGGCCATTGTGGGCTGGGTTCAAGAAGTACTATGGCGCCAATGTCTGGGGAAAACCGACTTTCACTGTAGTAGTACATGCTTACGATGGTCTTTTTGGTACGTCCGTTTTGCGGGTATTGCCTGAACTTGGCTTCGTTGTTGCCGCTGCCTTGTCCGTCATTGCGATATGGACAGCACCTATTCGAGAATCGCCAAATGACAAACCGTCGGCAATTGGCACTTCTTACGAACCCCTGATTGCGGTCGGTTTGCTTTGCGTGCCATTTGTGGCTTTCGCCGCAACGAGTATCGGACATGGCGTGTTTACCGGGCGTTACCTTTTGCCGATGATACTCGGAGTGTCGATTGCTGCGTCCTATGCTCTACGACCCTTACTAAATCACAGGCTTTTGCTGTTGGCGTTGGTACCGTTTCTACTCCTGGGGATCAGTAGAAAAGAGTTCGTCTTTTGGACGAGTGTACATAGAAACTTTGCCAGTTTTTCTTCTCCCGCGAATTCCATTGAGCCTTTGTTAGCTTCCGCCGGTCAATTGAACCTGCCCGTTGTGGTATCCGACGGACAGGGTTACGTCGTCCTTTCATACTATGCGTCAAAGAGTTTAGCGAAGCGTTTAGTGGTGATGGTTGATCCTCCAAACGCGATTTTGTATGCAGGAAATGATGCGGTTGACCGAGGAATACTGGCTTTGACCTGTTGTCTTGAATTGAATGTATATCAATTTCGGGACTTCACGTTGCAACACCCTAGCTTCCTCCTATACTCGGGCAGGAGTAATTTCGATTGGTGGCCCGCCAGACTTCGACACGACGGTTATATGCTCGAAACGGTCGCGTCAGATGAGAGTGGTGAAATCTACAGAGTCAGTCGGCCTTTTGATTTTCATTGAGTGGCCCACAAGGATTGAATTCAGCTACGTCGAGCCGAATCATATTCACGCTGCAACTCTGATGCTCCTTGGTAACAACACGTCAGCAGCATCGCTTCATTATTTGTTGATCTAACGACACCAGCGATTTCAGTCGCTGGAGTTCCGGTTTTAAGGGAGGCCGACAGTTTCTACTTTCAATAAAACGCAACCGGAAACCACGACAATTTGCACGCCAGCACTGCAACAGGCTGCGTCTAGCAATTTCCGTTTAGCGATTTTACCTCTGACGTTGGGAGTGATTTTATTCACTACGAACCAGTGGTTTACGGAGGTAGATGATGAATGCGCAATCATTGATCGCGCAGCGAAGCCGGTAAAAGAAACCTTACGGCTTTTTCTCACAGGAGCGGGCGAACACGAACATCCTCCTCTTTACGACATACTGTTACACGGCTGGCTGCGCCTGACAGCCGGGAACATTCATCTTCTCCGTATTCCATCAATACTGTTCTACGTATTCGGCGCGTGGGTGTTGTCAACCGCGGCGAAGCGCCTAGGTGGAATTCGCAGCCAATTCTGGACGCTTCTGATCACCGTGTTGTCGCCTTTCGGCTTTCATTTCGGCCGTCTCGCAACTTGGTATCCGTTCTGCTTCTTACTTGTCTCGCTTCTTACGCTTGCCTATTTCACATTTTTGGACAACCCCACAGTGACCAATTGGAGTTGGCTGGTGGCAGCATCTACCGCACTGATTTACGCGAATTATCTAGGCTGGGCCTTCCTGGGGCTTCTGGGTGTCGACTATGCAATCCGAAATCGCCATGACTTTCGGGACGCAACACGCCATCTTTTTCTCACAGGGGCCACTCTGGTAATTGCCTATCTCCCGATTCTCCGCTCCTTCCAAAAAGAGGCAGAGATGGGACCGCGGCCTCACTTGTTTTCGTTTGTGGCCATCATGAATATTCTTTACAACGTTGCTTACAATATCTATTCGATCTTTGTGAGTGAATCAGTGGCTCCTTGGCATTGGACAATCGGCATCCCGACAGCGATCGTGGTTGCCTTTTGTTTGCTTCTTACGCTGATGTGGGCTCCCCCGCAGGCAGAAGCGTTTTTATTCTACTTTTTGGGGCTCATCGTCTTCCTTGCGGCACTGGGTGCGATTATTCCTAAGCGGATATTATTCATGGCACCGTGGCTGTTGCTTTCGATTGGCGTTACGCTTGGTACGATGACGAATCGAGTTGCTCGCCGGACTCTCGTTGCGATGTTGGCCTTCTGCGCAGGTATCGGTTGGTACGGCATATGTTCGCGTAATTTATACGCCGCCCCTCACTGGGTGGAACCCTGGGAGTCAATCGCACAACGCTCGGCTGACATTGTGAGTGAACAGGGAGTCGTGATCGGCAATAACCCGTCCTTCTTCTTTTACCTTACTTATCTGCTTCCCGTAGGCGGACCGCATACGCAGAAGGGCGACTTTGTCGGTCTGCTACCGAATTCGATTCGCAGGTCCGGTGTTTACGACCCAGAGCAGTGGATTGACTCTGGAAGGCCAACAGCATCGAAAACAGTACTTGTAAAGGGCGTTCACTATGGAACGTCGGAAGGCCTAACTGCTGAAACACAAAGTGGGCTCGATAGATTGTGCACTTTGGACAGCTCGGAACGGCTCGTCCGAGATTCAGGAGCCGCACTGAAGCAATCGTCCCCTAGCATGGTGCCGCCCGAGTGGAGAATAGAAGTGAGGACCTACAATTGTCGCTGAAGCGATTGCGGAGCACGGTATTCGGTTTCGTGCCTCAGAGCCTTTTGGACAGAGAGCTTCTCGTCCGTTCCTCCACAATTTGAGATGACGACAGAGTCACGCTTTTATCGACCTGAACTTGACGTGTTGCGGTTCTTCGCCTTCTTCAGCGTGTTTCTCGCTCACATCTTACAACCATCGAACCCAAGAGAATTCACCGGGATCAAATCAGTTTTGATCTCATTGGAATGGGATTTCCGGAATGCCGGAGGATTTGGCCTTTGCTTATTCTTCCTCTTAAGCGCCTATCTGATAACGGAACTGCTCCTGCGGGAACTGAGCCAAACAGGCGCAATCCATTTCCGTGCCTTTTACCTACGCCGAATCCTTAGAATTTGGCCGCTTTACTTTTTGATGGTAATCTTCGGCTATTTTTTTGGACTAATACGGCCGAGGAGTGTGTGGGGTTTTGATCGTCTCGTCGCTTATTTTTTCATGCTTGGAAATTACTACACTGCCAGACACGGTCAAGCTCAAAATCCCGCTGGTCCGTTGTGGAGCATCTCTATCGAAGAGCAGTTCTACCTGCTTTGGCCTTCGATTGCGAAATATGGCGTCCGTTGCTTGGTGATTACGTCCTCCCTGTTGATACCGTTTTCTTATTTCTGGCTCTACGTCTTGTTCCGAGCAGGGACCAGCTTGGAACAAGGAATTTGGACCAACAGTATCGTACAATTTCAGTTTTTTGGGATCGGGGCTCTCATTGCCTTATGGCTCCAGGGAAACACTCCGCACCTCGGTCAATTCGTTAGAATTGTAATGCTTGTTGCAGGCGTGGCGTTGTGGCTTTTCGCTAGTGGCTTCTTCCGGATTCTTGGCTGGGGGGAATTTGTTCCAGTCTCGCAAATAATGATGGGCTATGGTTGCGTTGCTCTGGGTTGTGTCCTCTTGCTCGTCGCCGTATTGGGATGTCCGAGGCAATGGTGTCCAGGGAGATTGGTTTATCTCGGGAAAATTTCCTACGGCTTGTACGTCTTTCATCAGCTGGGCATCCGAATTGGAATCCGCTCTTCCAACGCGCTCGCCGCGCATTTTCATCGCGGGTCGAGTATTTCATCGGTGATGCTGGCTTTACGTCTTCCAGTTGCGCTCACATCGACAATAATATTCGCATATGTGTCCTATAAGTTCATTGAGACACCTTTCTTGCGAATGAAAGAGCGTTTTGCTTTCATCAAGTCTCGAGATATTTGAGAGTGGGGCGAAAGACACTCCTCAATGACCTGGAGCGGATGTGCTAAACGGACGTGAAAGCGAGAATTTGCGATGGGCTTTGGCGGCGGCACTTTTTGGCACTCGTCATCGCCGTTGCCGTCCTGCTGCTCGGTAGAAATTTTTAAAGATGTGTCGAGCGGGCGCTTGTGCCTGGCTAGGCGGATAATTCCGGATTCCACATCGGATCGCCGACATAGGTTTACAAGGTAAAACCTGGGCATCGAATGTTTTCCTGCCACGAGTCTTCTATGATTCATAGTTCCTGTGCTTTCCGCACGAGCCATCCCCGGACGGCTTTGCGCGCTGGCTCTTCCCAGACTCGGAACACTAAGATCGAAAACAGAATTAGAACAAATGGCGTTATAGGGGCCTGGAGTCTATTTAGGAAATGACCAGAACCAAGGGTGCGAACCCAATCACGCACCGGAAGCTGAAGTAAGTAAATCGAATAGCTGGCACCGCCGAGCAAGATCATTAAAGGATTCGAGAGGAAAGAGAATACCCCGCCTTCCGACGAGGCGAGCGAGTAGATCAGGAGCGCAAAAGTCAGGACGACTAAACTTACCCAACGCCCCGTGGGGTCGGAGAGAAGCAGAATTGAGCTGAACACGGCCAGGGTGCTAAATGCGGTGTCTCTAGCGATAGGGCCGAATCGCACAAAGATATTACCGAGGACCATGCCGAGAAGAAATTCTGAAATTCGCAAGATTGGCAGCGGTAGCCATCTGCCGGTGATGCCGGGGTCCCACAAGCCAAGCCCCTGGATGGGAGTATGAAAAAGGATGGAGATCAGTGAAGCGAAAACGCCCACAAAAAGAACCTTGCGCGACGATGCTTGCCACAAGCGTTTTTGTATGAAAGGAAAGCATAAATAAAAGAAAGCCTCTACCGACAAAGACCAGGCGGGGTAGTTCCAAACACCAATGAGTTCCGGGTGCAATGGGTTCCATGCTTGAATCATCAGAAGCACGCTGATGGCTTTAGGCCAGGAAATATTGTGATACTCGAATGGAAGGATGAGAAGAAGAGAGAGCAGATAAACTGGATAGATTCGAGCAAATCGCGCTGCCCAAAATTTCTTGCGTGCAAGAGCAGTCGAGGAGTGCGCCCCATACGTATAGGAGAGAATAAAACCTGAAAGAAGAAAGAAAAGGCAAACGGCAAGATATCCGTTTCCGAGAAATGTTTCGACGCGAAGAGGAAAACGGAAGCGCACCTTCAGCCAAGACATCGAGTGACCCATGACGACGTAGAACGCGGCGAAAAATCGAAGACTCGTCAGGGCCGGTAATGCCGATCCGGCAAGTCTCGCTAGGGGTATCGCTTCGGCAGGAGTACGCTCCAAATTCGGAACTGAGCCTGAATATGAATCCAAGCATCCCCCAGCAGAGAAAGAACATAATACCGAAGAGATGACGGCTCGACACCTAGAATTGATCGTTCAGTGACGCTCCGCCATCCGCACTCGACTTGCCCTCCCGAACGCAGTATTCACCGGGCCAACATTCGTTGAAAAGTGCTACAACCAGCTTCGCTTCTTCCAATTCAGCATAGGAACGCACCAGTACGAGTTCGCCGTTTACCAGTTTGCGAAAGACATTATACATGGCCTATTTCGGACCAAATGTCCTAGTTAGTCTTCACTGGATGTTGCGCCCGTCATGGTTGAAATTTCAGCTTACACAACTTTTCTGTTTGGCGATATCGCTCGGATGATGTCTGGTGCCTGAGTAACGCCCTACCGGACATATACCCGCCCAGTACTGCCGATGTCCGATTTTCCGACTTCATTGAAGCCGGAGGCCGAACAGCATTACCCCAGAGTTCCTCCTCGAAAGGTGCTAAAAAATCGTCGATCTCATCATTTCCACAAGTCTTTACGTTTCAGCATCGGCGTCCAAACTTAGACGTGCTTAAGAAACAGATGTTTTTTCGCTCAGCCACCTTCGCATGATAGACGACAGGAGTTATTTTACTAACCCCCAATGGCAGCCATCGTATCGAACGCTGTTCAGGTCGAACGGCGCGTTCTTGTCCCGATGCCTGGCTGTCACGTGCCAGCTCCCAAATTTACCTACGCAACGACCACGGATCCCTCCAGCGGCAAGACCGACGGAATACTCGTGAAATGCACCAAGTCTCATTCCTGCCCAAAGATCTTGCACCTCGATACCGATACGGAAATGTGGCAGGGCCGCGCGTCGCTTGTCGTTACCAGTCCGAGCGGGAAACCGGTCCCCATCCCGGACAACGTCCGCGTCTATATACCGGGCGTTCCGCATGAGTCCAATGACATTGTCGGGTCGACTCTGGGAACGCTGGAACGCGGCGTCTGCAAGGAACTGAAAAACCAACTGCGGTACCGATACTACGCGCGGGTGCTGTTCCTGGCTCTCGACCAATGGGTCACTGAGGGTGTAGTGCCTCCTCCCAGCCGCTACCCGAACTTGAAAGATGGCACCCTGGTCACAATGGCTCAGGCCGCCAAGCTATGGCCCGATATACCCGGCGTTCCCTTCAGCCCCGATATCAACAGAATCTGGGCGCTCGACTACAGCCACCAGCCTCCCACCGTCGCCGGGCCTGAGTATCCCATCTTCGTCGAACGCACCAACGCCGACGGCAATCCCATAGGAGGCATTGAGCCTCCCGAGATCGCGGTTCCCACCGGCACTTATTCCGGGCGCAACACCCGTGCAGAAGGCTTTGTGGAGGGCGACCTATGCGCTCTTTACGGGAGTTACATTCCGTTTGCAGGCACTCGGAAGGAGCGTCTCGCGAATCATGACTCCCGGCTCTCGCTGGAAGAGCGCTATCCGAGTCAGGACGACTTTACCGCCAAACGAAAACAAGCAGCCGGCCGGCTGATGCGGGAGAGACTCCTTCTGCCGGAGGATGCAGCAACTATATCTGCGGAGACCTTGCCTAGCAGGACGGAGACAGCGGGGGCGAAACCCTAAACGCAGACATATCTCCGGACAGTCCGAAGCACTTCACTCGGCTTCTAAGGGAGATTCGCCACGGATCTTGCTTCGCCGGAAAGCTTGAGGATGACCATGCCGGTGTCCGCGCGGTCGACGCCGTAGATATAGCCGCGGTCGTCCACATCCACGTTGTTGGTTTGGATGGCTACTTTGCAATGCTGGTCCGTGCCGGTTCCTACACAGCGCTTGTCAGTTTTATCGGTGATTGCAGGAATGTAGTACGCCATTTCGGTGGGATGGAACGGGTCGCGCACGTCGAGGGCGCGCACGCCGGCATTGAAGTGCGCCAGGAAGAGCACGCGCTTGTAGTAGATCGGCGTCATATTCTCGTTGGATGAGTGCGTCCCAAAACGCCCGCCGCGGGTGCAGAAATTCTCGCTCGTCTCCGGGACGGTCCAGGTGGAAACGCCCACGGGTATCGTTTCGGTGGTGATGTCGAAAAAGCGCACCATCTGGCGGGGCTGCTGGCATTCGTTGTCGAGCGCTTCGCCAACCACCGCGACAAAGTCGCGCACATTCCCCGTTTTGTGATCCGCGAACTCGGGAAGCGTGACGCCCAGGATGGGAAACGACGTGTGCGCTCCCACGTCCGGCGGAAGATTGACGCGCGCGATTTGCGGATACCTCAGGTTCGCGTCGGTGGGCTCTTTAGGGCCGGTCAAAAGTTTTTTGCGGTCGAGAATCTGCAGCACGCCGTTTTTGGTGGTTCCGTAGGCTACGTACAGCCGGTTGCCCTTTGGCCCGGTGGAGATAGCGCCGTGCATATCGCTGGGGACCGGCCCGGTCGCTCCCGGCTGCTGCCCGGGCAGTCCGAAATTCCGGATGAACACGGGATGCGCGGGATCGCTCAAGTCATAAATTTGCATCATGCGCCGGGTGCGCCAGCCGGGCAGTCCGGAAACGAGATAGGCGATGCCGGTATCGCATTCCCACCAGTTCTTGTGCGTGTCGTGAAGGCGGCCAACGATCACGGTGACGCGGCTGGGCTTGGATGGGTCGGTCACGTCCCAGATTTCATGCGCGGAGTCGCCAAAGCTGCGCAGCAGGTAGTACTTTCTTTGGTCCGCGCGGGGCAGGCCCGTGCACACGCGCGCCATTTGCGCGCCGCCGGATTCTCCCGTGGCGTGAGGATCGGCGGGCTCGCCGGGAATGTGCGCGAGATATTTGGGTCGGGCTGGATCGGTGACGTCGAGGATGGAGGTTCCGTTCGGTTCCTCGCGGCCCGACAGGGGATTCAGGGCTTTTCCCCCGTGGTGGCCGATGTAGGCGATGTACCGGTCACCCTGCTTTTCAATCGTCGGCTGATAGGCGCTGCGGCCCTGCAAGTCGTTTGAGCCGACAAGGTTCATGTTCTTCGCTTCGGCTCGGGTCTGGCCCCGTAACGTCTCGGATGGGATTACGACGACAGCAAGGAACGCGAGCGCCATGGCCGCACTTTTGCGTACCTGCCGATAGGCCGCGATTCCACTAAAAATTGCGAAGCTTTGCGACGACATAACCCGCGTTTTCTCAGTCATGGCGCTCACCGCCATTTGCTTCCAGGAACTGCTGGATGGCGGCGGCAATTTCCACGGCGTGTGTTTCCGTCGCAAAATGTCCGGTGTCGAGGAGTTGGACCTTTGCGTTGGGCAAGTCTTTCCGGAAAGCTTCCGCTCCCGCGGGCAGGAAAAAGGGATCGTTCTTGCCCCACACCGCAAGCAAAGGCGGCTTCGATTCACGAAAATATTTCTGAAATTTGGGATAGAGCTTCACATTTGACGCGTAATCGAGAAACAAATCGAGCTGGATCTCCTTGTTGCCGGGCCGCTCGAACAGTGCCGTGTCCAATGTGTAGGACTCTGGGGGAATGCTATCTGCATTGGCCGCTCCGTGCGTGTACTGCCATCTCGTTCCTTCCAGTGTCAGAATATTCTTGCGGATTGCCTCCCGGTTTTCCGCCGTGGGTGCGGCCCAGTATTTCCGGATCGGAGCCCAGGCCTCGGCAAGTCCTTCTTCGTACGCATTCCCGTTCTGTGAAATGATCGCCGTCACTCGGTCGGGGTGAGCCATAGCCAGGCGGAATCCTGTTGGCGCGCCGTAATCGAAGACATAGATCGCATAGCGGTTCAATTTAAGTGCTTGCGTGAAGGCTTCCATGGTCGAAGCCAATCCATCGAACGTGTAGGCATATTTTCGCCCCTCCGGAACCTCCGTGAACCCGAACCCAGGCAGGTCGGGAGCGATCACACGGTAATTGTCGGCGAGGCGCGGAATCAGCTCTCGGAACATGAACGATGAGGCTGGGAATCCGTGCAGCAGGAGAATCACGGGACCGGAGGGATCCCCAGCGGCCCGATAGAAAACTCGGACCCCGTCGGCTTCGACCCTGTGGATCGTTGCAGGAGGCGCTGTGTGTCGCGCCTTTGCGCGCATTGTCGCTGCCTGCGAAGTCGTATCGCTCATAAAAGCCTCCTCCTCATTCTTTGGGTTGATTTATCGCTGGGATTCGCCGATAGGGTTTGCCTCGACAGGAGCACGTGCGCGTACGCTTCGAGATGCTATCGAGCAAGGCCGAGGCTCGCTGCGCTTCCATTGTGCTTCCCGGCGGTGATTCAGGCTTTGAGAGCCGCTTGCACGTAGGCGGGCTTTAGCGGCAGGCGACGCATGATCTTCCCTGTGGCGTCAAAGAGCGCCGCGGCAATCGCGGGCGCAGCGAGGGCGTTGGCCGCCTCCGACCCGCCGCCATAGCTGCCGACTTCCGGCCGGTGGAGCAGCACCACTTTGATCTCCGGAATGTCCGCCATCTTAAGAATTGGATAGGAGCGCCAATCACGGTTGGTGATACCGCTTTCGTCAAAGGTGGCCTCTTCCAGAAGTGCGTGGCAGATGCCCATCACCGCTCCGCCTTCCACCTGTCGCTTCATCTGCATCGGGTTTACGACAATGCCAGGATCGACGGCGATCGTGTACTTCTCCACCACGATTGCTCCCGTGCTGGGAGTGACGGCGATCTCACAGACACACGCCCAGTAAGTGGCCGAACGAAGCATGGCCGAGACGCCGCGGCCGCGTACCGGCGAATCGCCAGTCGAGACTGGACGCGCCTGCGGCGACGGGCGCGTTTCCCACCCGGACGCGTCGCGGACGGTTTTGAGCACGCGGATGAGGCGCTCTTCGGTGGCGTGATCGATGCGGAACTGGATGGCGTCGACGCCAGCGAGCGCCGCCGCTTCACTCATGGCCAACTCGCGCGGGAAATTCTGCTGGAATTGTCCCGGAGTGCGCATGCTGTGATCGCGGAGCCCGACGGTGAGCGGCGAAGCTTGCTGGCCGACCTGAAACGTGCCGTGGCCGAATTCCGCCAGCCGCGGTACGCCGTCGTAGACCCACGGATCGGAAAGGCGGTTTCCCGTGGAAGCGGTAATGTTGGCAGGCGGCGCGTGCGGCTCGGGTGCGGGCATCGTCGGCAGGCCGGCGATCACCGCGCCGATGGGCCGGTCGTCCTGGGGCGCGGGCATGTAATGGTCCACCTGATAGGCGACCATTTTGCCTTTATCGTCGAGTGCGATCTGCACGTCCGCGACGGCAGCCGGCGACTGCGTGGACCATTGCAGGTCGTCGGCCCGCATCCACTGCACGCGGACAGGCCGACCCGACGGCTTGCGACAGAATGACCGCTTCATCTTCCGCGCCCGCGTTTCCGCCGTTGGACCGGCCGTAGTGGCCGGGCCCGGGTAACGCGTGCACTACAACGCGAGCGGTGGAAATACCCAGCATCGTCGCAATTTCACCGCGCAGCGCCTGGGGATTCTGGTTGTGCGCGTAGATGTGCACCTCGCCGTCGGCTCGAACATCGGCCACGGCCATGGCCGGCCCGATCGGCGCATGCTTCATGTAGGAAAACTCATACGTAGCCGTAAGCTTTTTACCGGCTGCCGCCATCGCGGGCGCCACGTCGCCGCGGTTCTTATCGCCCTTGGACACCGGCGCGGATTTCCAGTCGGCGCTGTCTTTCAAGTAGCGGTGCAGGTTTGCGCTGCCGGGCAGGCCTTTCCAATCCGTCCACTTGGTGGCGCTAGCCACCTGCTGCGCGGCGCGGATGGCTTCCCACTCCGTGGGCGCCACGACGCCGACCAGGTTGCCCTTGACGACAACCTGCGCGTTGGGAAACCGGGTCTTGTCCAATTCGCCGGCGGACACGAGTGTCGAACCCAGCGTTTTCGGGTGCACCATGCGAGCGTGCAGCATCCCGGGAAGACGCACATCGGTAGCCCACGTCTCGCGAGCGGCTACTTTGGAGGCAGTGATCGTGTTGCGGAAGGACTTTCCGATAATCGTGTACTGGCTGACCGGCTTCATCGGCGGATTGC
Organism: uncultured Acidobacteriota bacterium; assembly: GCA_963709105.1. GTDB lineage: Bacteria > Acidobacteriota > Terriglobia > Acidiferrales > UBA7541 > Palsa-295. The sequence goes on along the minus strand of CAVPVC010000028.1, from coordinate 43,212 downwards.
CTTCGATGGTCAACCCGCGAATGTCGGTGAGCGTTCCGCTCACCGGAATGGTGAGATTCAGCTGCTGATCCTTCACCAGATCGCCGTAGGAGATCTTCTTGCCGCCGCCGGAAACGATGCCGTCCTTGACGGAAAGCTCGCTCTTGGGGACGCCGAGCCGCTGCGACGCCAAATCGAGCAGGGCCTGATGCGTGTAGGCCGCGGCTTTGCGGATGTTCGGCATTCCTCTGCCGAGAAAGTCGAAGGCGCCGCTGCCGTCCGGCGTGCTGTTGGTGTCGCCCGTCACGACCGTCGTAATGGCCTCGAACGGCGCGTTCAGTTCTTCGGCCACAATCTGGCGGTACGCTGTGAACGTTGTGCTCTGGCCGAAATCGCTCTTGCCCGTGCGAATCAGGATGGTGTTGTCGGGATGAATCTCGATCCAGGAAGAGGGAAGCGCGGGGTCAAGCGAGTTCGTGTTGCCGGTGGCAGCGTGGGCGCCCTTCGTCAAGATGCCCGCCCCAGCTACGCTGATGCCGACAAACAGAGCGCCGCCCGCTTTGACGAACGCGCGGCGCGTGAGCGTGGCCCCAAAAACGTCAACCGGTTTTTCGTTGGAGATAGCCATCGCTTACCTCGCTTTCGCCATCATCGTCGAAGCGCGCTGGACGGCTTCGATGATGGCGGTGTAACTTCCACAGCGGCAAAGATGGGCGGACGGCCCCGACGTCGTAAAGGCCTGCTTGATCTCTTCGACGGTGGGCGTCGCGTTGCTTTCGAGCAGCTCGGTCGCCTTGATCATCATGCCGCTCTGGCAGAAGCCGCACAAAGGCGTCTGTTCCTCGATCCAGGCTTGTTGAATGGGGTGGAGGGTTTTTTCCGTTTCCGCCTGCGACAGGCCCTTCTGCTTAGCCCACCTCGCGGGGAGGCCCTCCAGTGTGGTGACCTCCTTGCCCGCCACTTCCGAGACAGGCGTCGAGCACGAGCGAATTTCCTTGCCGTCGAGCAGAACCGAACAAGCCCCGCACTGGGACAGCCCGCAGCCGAACTGCGGCCCGGTCAGCTCAAGATCGTTTCTTAGAACATAGAGCAGCGGGGTGTCGCCGGGCGCCTGAATCTCGCGCCGGACACCGTTGACGGTGATGGTGACCATAGGAACTCCTTCAGACAACGAGCGGCTAATTGGCGGGTATTTTAATACATAAGATCGCCGGATTGCGACCAGATCATTCCGGCGTGTCCCTTTGCCCGCGCGTTGGCTGCGCCGAACCGGGGTGTAGAATTCAGGGCCGGGTGCTTCGCCTAGCTCAGGTCAAAGATCAAAAGTTCGCTTGGCTGCGAGCCTTCTCCCGTGATGGTCAGTTTCTCTTCCTTGCTGAGAGCTGCCGCATCGCCGGTCGTCAAACTGGCGCCGTTTACTTTGGCCGCCCCTCGCACGACCTGAACCCACGCGTGTTTGTTCTTCTCCAAATCGTGTGAAACCGTGTGGCCGGGCGAAACCTCGGTTACAAAGACCCGCGCGTCCTGATTAATCTGGGTGGCTCCGGCGATACGGTCGGGTCCGGCTAAGAGCAGGAGCTTGTCGCGTTTCGCCGCGGTATCCAATCGCAGCTGTTCGTATGCGGGCGCGCCTCCGTCCGATTTGGGCTCAATCCAAATCTGGAGAAAATGAACGGGTTCGGTAGCCGATCCATTGAACTCACTGTGAACGATGCCGCTGCCTGCGGACATCTTTTGAATCTCATCCGGATTCAGCCGTTCCTCGTGCCCCATGCTGTCTTTGTGGGAAAGCGTTCCTTCCAGCACATAACTGAGGATTTCCATATCGCGATGGGCATGCGCGCCAAAACCCCTGCCCGGAGCGACGCGATCTTCGTTGATGACGCGCAGGCTGCGAAATCCCATGTGCTCCGGATCATGGTAATCGGCAAAAGAAAAAGTATGACGCGAATCGAGCCACCCATGCTTCGCGTGGCCCCTCTCCTCACTTCTGCGAATTGTAATCACGCCGCTCCTCCCCGACACACGTAAATCGTCCATCCCTTCGGAACTTCCATATCATATATTGTTGGCGGGGAGCCTCCCGTATGGAATCGAGCATCAGACGGATAGCTGCTGCCGATGAACGTCCTCGTAATCTTCCACTCGGACGATGCGGACGGCGAGAAACTCGCCCTGGATCTCGCTCTGGGAGCGGTCCAGGCGAAATGCGATATCCGGCTGCGCTTTCTGGGAAGCGCGGAGCCACAGGACGCTATACACAAGGGATACGTCGCGCCGCGCGCGCGGGACCTTGAATGGGCGGACGCGCTCGTGCTGGCGATCGCCCCTCGCAGTTTCGCCCTTCGCGCGGAAGTGCAGGAGTTTCTGGGCCGCCTGGCGAAGCAGTCAGGCGATCGCAGCTAATCGCATCGCGAAACTCGAGGGGATGCGCCGTTCGATCCCGTCCCCCTGCGAAATTAGCCGAACGGATTCTCGTCCGCGCTCGGGCCGTAAATCGACGGCAGCGGAACATCCAGCAACCGCAGATACACGGAGAGCTGGCCGCGATGGTGGTACCAGTGATTCAGCATGATCGCGCGAAGCAACCCCGCGCGCGGGATGGTGAGAACTTCCTTTGTCCCCATTTTCAGCCGCCAGGTCGCGTTTGCCTTCTCCTGCGTAAGCGCCTTCAGGCAATCTTCGGCGGCCCGAACGCTTTCATCGTGCGCCGCGAAGATTTCTCCCAGGCTTTCCGGCTGCTTCACGCCGAAGTTTGCCTGCGAAGCGTCGAACTCGTCGGGCTCCGAGATTTTCGCGATGGCGCCGGGCACCTCCGCCGTGTGCAGCGCAAGCTGCCCGAGCGTCATCGACTTCTGGTGGGGTCTCCAAGCCAGCTTATTTTCGGGGACTCGTTCGAGTACGCGCCGTGTGGTTGCGGCTTCCTGCTGAATCTCCACTAGCATTGCCTGAGACATCGGTATCATTTCGTTTCTCCTTTTTCCGCGGTCATTCCCGCCGTCGCAAGCGTCCGCGGGTGCTAAGTACGATCTTATGTCACGATTATTTGAATTTCATTCACCCAAGTTTTGGAATCCTATTTTTAGCGTTGCGCCGCGATGACGAAGCGGTCTCTCTCCTGCCATTCGGGCGTTTGCGCGTCCGGATCAACGAGCCGGTACATGGCGGCCTCGAGCTGTTTGTTGTCGAGATGAAACAGGATGTAATGGAAATTGATGGAATCGGTTGTCTGGTATTGGTCCGCGGGCCCCCTCTCGACCTGATAGGGATGCGCACCTCCTCCTCCTGAAACCAGATAAGTGACTCCGTCCAGGCTCAGGCGCTCGTAGTTGTGGATGTGGCCCGACGCAACAATGAATTGCACGCGGGACTGCGGCGCAGTCTTAGACAGATAATCGCGCAAGGCAATTTCGTTGGGCCGGGGATTGTGATCCACCTCGGTAAGCGTCTGCTTGTCGGCAACCGGCGGGTGATGCAGCAGGATGAAGACGAATTCAACCGGCTTGGGTAGACGAGCAATCTGATCCTGCAGCCAGAGCATCTGCGGGCTGTCTTCCATCAAGTCGGAATTGCTGTCGAGATTTATGAGATAAACGCGCTTACCCAGCTCAACCGAATACCAGCGCCGGTTGTTGAGTTCGGGAAACGCGGCCCACCAGTTTTTCAAGGACTCGGGGCCCCCGACGAGTTCGTGATTCCCCAGCGCCGGATAAACCCGCAGCTTGGCAGCTCTCCAAGAGGCTGTTTCCGATCTGAATTCTTCGTAGTCCGCCGGATTCTTTCCCGCGTAGGCAATGTCGCCGGTCAATTCCAGGGCGTCGGGATGTTCGGACGCGACTTTGTCCACCAGGAGCTGGCGTGCCCGCGGATTCGCTACTTTGGTGTTCGAAGGATCGGTGAAGCGCATGTCGCCGTAGACGATGATCGAGAGCTTTTTGGGAAGCTGCGAATCGGGCACGGTGAAGGTCGGGCCGGGCTGGCTGAGTACGTCTGCACCCGGCGATTTGCGTGCGTCCCCGGCCGCGGAGGTCCATGCGAGACCCGCGGCTGCTAAGCAAGTTAGAAATAACGCTGCGATGAAAGAACGGACCGATATTTTCATGGAGCGCAATCTACGCACCGAATGTTACAAAATAATGAACCGGCTTCCACGACGCGCAACTCCCAGAAAGATTGTGACTTATAGCACGACCGAAGTAACGCGCTATTCATGACTAATCATATTCACAAGTAAGAAAAAAAGTAGAGATTCCTGAAACCTGCGCAGGGGGTTGTGCGGTCCAAATAATGAGTAACGCGCTGCCTCACGAAGGGCGCGCTATTCACCACAGGGAACTCGGCTCAATCTTTCCGGGAATTCACCTGAATCCAACCACAGGAGACATCGGCCCTTGCGCTTTAACTCGAAGAAATCTGTCATCGCTTTGGCACTCTCGGTTGCCGCTTTTCCGCTTTGGGCGGCCCATAATTATTCGACGGATTGGAGCCCCACGCAGCCAGTCATGATTGGAACCACGCAGATTCAACCCGGCCAGTACCAGTTGAAAGCAGAAGAAGGAAAGTCGGAGTTGCAGGTGCTGCAAAAGAACAAGGTGATTGCAACGGTTCCGGGGCACTGGACAACTCTTAAGTCCAAGCCCCAGAGTTCGGAGATCCTTACCGATGGAACTAAAGTCACCGAAGTAGAGTTTGGGGGCCGCACCGAAGCGCTTCAAATCGATTAATAGGGCTTGTAGGTATGGCGAAGAGAAAGAAAGAGGCGGGCCAAAGCCCGCCTTTTTTTTTTCAGCGTAAGTTTTCGAATCGGCTTTCAGAACTCTGTCCGCCGGCCCGATCGAACCCCGCTTTCCTTCGGGTGTTATCATTGTGGCTCTCCGCAGGGATGCTGGTGAGGCGCGGGCGCTGCTGACTGTCTCCCTCGCACTGCGTCTTTGCGCTTTCTCAGGAGCACGGGATGGGCCCGATATCCAGGCGTGCCTTCCACGCGATGCTTGCTTCCGGACTCGCCTCGTGGGCCGTTGCCGCCAAGGTGGACTCGAAGCGGCGGACCAGCGTCGCCCTGCTGCTCTCGGGAGTCATCACGGATGGCGGGTGGGGCCAGCTGGCTTATACCGGGCTGAAGGAACTCAAAGAGAGCCTCGGTTTCAAAACAGCCTACGCCGAGAACATCAGCCTCGCGCAGATGGACCAGGTGGCGCGCGGCTACTCCGACGACGGGTTCGATCTCATCATCGGGCACGGCGTTGAATTCAGCAGCACCTTGCTCGAAGTGGCGCCCGATTATCCCGGCCAGCGCTATTTCGTGACCACGTTTCTCCCGCAGTCCGCCGTGCCGTCCAACCTCATGTACGTCAACATGGGATATTTCGGGGCGGCGTACGGGGCGGGAGCGCTGGCGGCCCTGATTTCGGAAAAGAAGCAAGCGGTCGGCTTCATCGGCGGCGGTGACGATCCGATCCAGCAGCGGATTAAAAAGATTTTTATCGCGGCGGCGCAGCGCACCGTGCCGGGAATCCGCGGCCTCGGGATCTTCACGGAGATTACGATAACGCCTCCAAAGGCCGGGAGGCGGCTTCGATCCTGATCGGGAACGGCGTGGACGTGATCTGGCATGCGGCCGATGTCACCGGTCTTGGAGCGATCCAGGGCGCCGTGGCGGCGAATATAAAGATCATGGGCTGCTATTCCGATCAGACGGCCCTCGCTCCGAACAACATGGCAACGAGTTTCGAGTTGAACCTGGGAGGAATGGTCGAGACGGTGGCGCAGAAGGTGGCGTCGCACACGTTCTCTGGCGGCTCCGAGTGGCAGCCTCCCGTGAACCAAATGTGGCTGCTCAAGTGCGGCGCGAATGGGGATTACAACCCGCGCCTGATATCCGCGGATCAGTGGAACACTTTTCAGAAAGTCTGGAGCGACATTGCGTCGCACAAAATCGCCGTCGATCGACGTTCCTAGCGTAATGCCTTTGACTTGAGTGCACACAACTTCTTGCTTCGTTGAGGAGCCACTGGTGAAGCACACGCTGGAAATGAGGAACATCGTAAAGCGCTTTCCCGGTGTGCTGGCGAACAACCGCGTCAATCTCACCATTCAGTCCGGCGAGATCCACGCGCTGGTGGGCGAGAACGGCGCGGGCAAGAGCACGCTGATGCAGATTCTCTACGGATTCCACGCGATGGATTCCGGCGAAATATTCGATCGACGCGCGAACGCGTGCATCTGGCGAGCCCGAAAGATGCCATCGCGCGCGGCATCGGCATGGTGCATCAGGAATTCATGCTGGTGCGGCCATTTTCGGTGGCCGAAAACACCGTGCTCGGTTTGCGGGATGGCGGCGGGCCGCTCCTCGATTTGCAGAAAGCTTCGGCCAGGCTGCGCGATTTGAGCAATCGGCACGGGCTGGCGCTCGATCCGTAGGCCAGGGTCGGATCGCTGCCGATCGGCGTGCAGCAGCGGGTGGAGATTCTCAAGCTTCTGTATCGTGACGCGCGCTTGCTGATCCTCGATGAACCCACCGCCGTGCTCACTCCGCAGGAGAAAGACCAGCTCTTCGCGATCCTGCGCGAAGCTCCGCGAGGATGGCCGCTCGGTGGTGATCGTCACCCACAAGCTCAGCGAGATTATGGAACTTGCCGACCGCGTCGACGGTGATGCGCGACGGGCAGGTGGTGGCGACGCGCGCCATTGGATCGACGTCGGAGCGCGAGCTGACGCAGCTGATGGTAGGGCGCGAGGTGAACCTGCGCGCGGAAAAATCCGGCCGCGTTCGTGGCGAGCCGGTTCTGCAAATCAAAGATTTGCGCGTGGACGATGAATCCGGGCTGGAGAAGGTGCGCGGCGTGAGTCTCGACGTGCATGCCGGCGAAATCCTCGGCATCGCCGGCGTCGACGGCAACGGGCAGTCGGAGCTGGCCGAAGCGATCATGCACCTGCGCGAAATCAAGAGCCGGCCGCGTGCTTCTCAGGGGAGCCGGACGTCACGACGCTGAGTGTCGCCCGGCATCGCGCGCTGGGCATTTCATATGTGCCGGCCGACCGCCGCCATGTCGGGTCGGTTACGGCAATGTCCGTTGCCGACAATGCCATTCTGGGCTTGCAGCGGAAGCACACGCGGGCCGCTTCTTTCGCAGCGTTCGCGACGCCCGCGAATCCGCACAAGCGCTCGTGAGCCGCTTTGGAATTCGCGGCTCCGGGATCGACGGCGCGGCGGGAAAGCTTTCCGGTGGCAATCTTCAAAAGCTGATTCTGGGCCGCGAAATCACGCGCGGGTCGGCCGCGCTTGATTGTGGAACAGCCGACGCGCGGTCTCGACGTGGGCGCGGTGGAATCGATCTGGCGAGAGCTGCTGCTTGCCCGGCGAGGAAGGCAAAGCAATTCTATTGATCTCCGCGGAACTGGAAGAGCTGCTGAACCTGGCCGACCGGATCGCCGTGATGTTCGAAGGGCGCATCATGGGGATCGTGGACGCGGCCGGAGCTTCGGTCGAGCAGATTGGCCTGATGATGGCGGGAATCGCGCCCGGAGGAATGGCGGGCATGGCGTCTCCAGTCGAAGGAGGCGCGCCATGGCGAGATTCATTGAGCGCCGCCTGGAGCCCGCGGATTCGCCGCTCGCCATAATAGCCAGCACAGCGGCGGCTTTTCTCGCGGCGATGCTCATTACCGCGTTTCTCTTTCGGTCTTACGGCGCAAGCCCGCTGCAGGCGTACTTCGCTCTCTTTCACGAGCCTTTCGCCACGCTGCGCGGGTTTGGCTATTCGCTTGTGCGGGCGTCGCCGCTGGCTCTGATCGCGCTCGGCACGATCGTGAGCTGGCGCTCCGGCTTCAGCTATCTCGGATTTGAAGGATGCTTTGTGATCGGCGCCACGGCCACGGCCTGGCTGGCTTTGCTGACGGCGCCGGGAGGCGACGACATACGGGCCGCTCCCTTTCGTTCTTTTTCTGGCGCTCGCAATCCTCTTCAGCTTTGCGGCCGGAGGCGCCTGGGCCGGATGGGTGGCGCTGGTGCGCGCGCGATTCGGCGGCAACGAAGTGCTGATCTCGCTGATGTCGAATTACGTGGCGATTTTCTTTCTGCAATATCTCGTCTCGGGCCCGCTGCGGGCTCCCGGGAGCCTTCCGGAAACGCCCCTGCTTCCTCGCGCCACGTGGCTGCCTTTTATCCTGCGCGGAACGCGAGCGCACGCGGGCATTCTGATCGCGATCGCGGCCGCGGGGCTTGTCTGGATGCTGCTGCAAAAAATGCCCCTCGGATACGAACTGATCGTGACCGGCTTCAACCCGTCCGCCGCGCGCTACGCGGGCATCGATGTGGGGCGCAGACTCGCAATCGCCGCCTTTTTCGCGGGAGGATTGGGCGCGTTGGCAGGCCTGGTGGAGGTGCTCGGTTCGCAACACCGCCTGATGGATGGAATCAGCGGCGGCGTGGGTTTTGCCGGAATCATTGTGGCGCTTCTCGCGCGGCTGAATCCGCTGGCCGTAATTCCGACCGCGCTTCTGTATGGAGGCATGTCGGTGGGCGCCGACGCGATGCAGCGCCGGGTGAGCATTCCTTCCTCGATCACATTTATTTTGCAAAGCCTCGCGGTGCTTTTTGTGCTCGCGTTCGACGCGCTGCGCTACTACAAAATAACGCCTTCCGTTTTCTGGCGCCGCGCGCCGGAAGTCGCAGCCGAACAGGTGTCTAAATGAACGGCCGCTTCGTTCCTGGCGTCCGCCTTCGTCGTCACCTGGCTATCCGCCAGCTTGCGGCTCGCCGGCCCGGTGCTGTTAGCCGCTCTCGGTGAAACATTTGCCGAACGAAGCGGCGTGCTGAATGTGGGGATCGAGGGAACCATGCTGTTGGGGGCCCTGGCGAGTTTCCTTGCGGCGGCTTACACGGGGATGATCTGGATCGGCGTGCTCGCCGCGGTGCTGGTGGGCGATCGCGGCCAATCTTTTTCTCGCGTGGATGTATGTGAGCGTGCGAGCGAGCCAGGTTGTAGCTGGACTGGTCTTCAACGTTCTCGCAATCGGCGTCGCCAGCACCGTCTACCGGCGGGCGATCGGCAATTCCGCGGTGCCGGAAAGCGTGGCGATGTTCCCGTCGGTTCACATCCCTTTTCTCAGCAGCCTGCCGGTGCTCGGGCCGGTGCTCTTCGGGCAAACGTTTCTGTTCTATCTCACGCTCCTTCTGGCATTCGTGGCGCACTTCGTGCTGTTTCGGACGAACTTCGGGCTGGCGCTGCGGGCGTCGGGAGAAAACCCCGCGGCGGCTGATTCCGCCGGGGTTTCCGTTTATCGCATGCGGTACGCCGGAACGCTGATCTCGGGAGCGGCCGCCGGGATGGCGGGCGGATATTTAGTGCTCGCGCAGGTGGGTTTTTTCCGGGAGAACATTGTCTCCGGGCAGGGATTCATCGCGCTGGGGATCGTGATCTTCGGCCGCTGGAACCCGCTGAAAGCGGCTGTCGCAGCCATGGTTTTCGGCGCTTGCGACGCGCTGCAACTGTCGCTCCAGATCCTCGGAACGGGCGTGCCGCCTCAACTCCTGCTCGCGCTGCCCTACATCGTCACGATTCTGGCCATCTCAGGCGTCTTCGGCGGCAAAGCGATCCAGCCCGCAGCGTTGATGACGCCGTACGTGAAGGATTAGAGCGTCGGGCGGGAAGCCAGGCCGCTAGATTGTCATCGACCGCCACGGCCGCTTTTTGAACTTGTCGGAACCCGACCGGCGCGCGAGATCGTCGGCGGCGATCTGCGCCTGCCGCCTCACGGCGGCTTCGTTGACGCCGGTCACCACGCCGTCGCGCATCACGAAGCGGCCGTCGATCATCACGGTCGTCACCTCATGCCCCAGCGCGGAGTAGACAATCGCGGATACGGGGTGGTGGATCGGCGTCATGAACGCGTTATTGAAATCCAGCACGATGATGTCCGCTTTTTTGCCGGGCTCGATCGAGCCGATCTCCGCCTCCAGGCCCACGGCGCGGGCGCCATCGATGGTCGCCATTTCCAGAACTTTTTCCGCGGTGATGATCGTCGCGTCCTGATGAAACCCTTTTTGCATGAGAGCCGCGAACTTCATCGCCTGAAACAAGCTGTGATTGTTGCTGCTGGCGGGCCCATCGGATGCAATTCCCACCGTGACACCCGCAAGCAGCATTTCCGGAATCGGCGGATTCCCCGAGGCCAGGTACATATTGCTGCAAGGGTTGTGCGCCACCTTCGTGTTGTGGTGCAGCAGAATCCGGATGTCGTGCTGTTTGCAATGAACGCAGTGCGCCGCGAGAACGTCCGGGCCGAGAAAGCCGATCTCGCTTAGAAACTCGGTGTCGGTTTGCCCGTAGCGCGTGGCGGCGGTCTGCAGCTCGAACGTAGTTTCGGCAATATGGGTTGTGATCAGGGCGTGCTGCTCGTCGGCAAGCTTCCGCGTCAATCGATAGCCCTTCTCGTCCACCGCCCAGATCATGTTGGGCGCCACGCCTACCTGCACGCGCCCGCCAGGCTTGTTGTAACGCTGCATCTGCTCGCGGGCGTCGCCGATGGCGTGCTCGGGATCTTCGATCAGCTCGCGGGGAATGCCGTACTCCTCGCCCAACGATACGAATCCGCGGCAGACAAATCCGCGCATCCCGGTTTGGTCATACGCCTCCACCACCGACTTGATCATGCCCGGTCGCGTATGCACGTACATGAAATCCACCAGCGTCGTGACGCCGGAGCGAATCGATTCAACGCAGCCGTGAAGCGCGGCCGCATGCGCGTCCTCGGGCGTCAGGTGCACGCCGCTTGGCGCCGTCATGCAGGTGAACCACTGCTTCAGCACTTTGTCGTCGCCAAGACCCTTCATCAGCGTTTGAAAAAGGTGCGTGTGCGTGTTCACCATTCCGGGCATCACGATGCGGCCCGTGCAATCCACGATTTCCGCCCCCGGGAAGCGCCGCTGTAAATCCTGCGCGCGTGCTCACCGCCACAATCCGGTCTTTCTCGACGCACACGCTGGCGTTTTCCAGCACCTCGCGCTTCGGGTTCATGGTAATCAGCCAGCCATCGGCAAAGATCAAGCTCATCGCAAATCTCCGTTCGTCGGGAATGAATGAACTATCGAATGTACCGCAAGACGCCGCCGGAAGTTCCGGCGGATTTCAGGAAAAATGCGAAAAAGGGCAGCCTTACGTGGCTTATTGTCCATCTTCGCCGAGAGGCCACAGCCACGCGGCGCCGCGGACTCCGCTGGAATCTCCATGCTTGGCCGGAAGAATGTCGGCGCCCGCTTCCTTGCCGAAAACGTAATCTTGCGTTCTCGACGCGAGATTCCGATAGAGGCTTTCGATTTTCGACAATCCGCCGCCCAGCACGATAACGTCCGGGTCGAGAAGATTGATCACGTGCGCCAACGAGCGCGCCAGCCGGTCCTGATGCCGGTCGAGAGCAGCCAGCGCGGACGCTTCCCCTGCCAGGCTTCGCGCAACGATCTCCGTTCCGCTCAAAGCCGAATTGGTCGCGCGCTTGTAATCAGCTTCGAGGCCCGGCCCGGAGATCCAGGTTTCAATGCAGCCATTCTTCCCGCAGTAACACGGAGGGCCAGGATATTCATCGGCTCGAGGCCAGGGGAGCGGATTGTGGCCCCATTCTCCGGCGACGCCGTTCATCCCGCTGTGAACGCGTCCATCGAAGGAAATGCCCCCGCCACAGCCGGTGCCAAGAATCACCGCGAATACCACGTGCTTACCGGCGGCCGCCCCGTCCGTTGCCTCCGAAACCGCGAGGCAATTTGCGTCGTTCGCGATCCTCACCTCGCGGCCCAGCGCCTGTGCAAGGTCCCGTTGGAAGGGCTTTCCATTCATCCAGGTTGAGTTGGCATTTTTCACCAAGCCGGTTTGCAGAGAAATTGTTCCCGGTATGGCAACTCCGACCGTGCCGGTGCCCCGCGTTTCATTTTCGATTCGCCGCACCTCTTCGGCGACGGCTCGCACGGTCGCCTCGTAATCGAAGCGTGGGGTGGCAACGCGATGGCGGCAGAGTTCTATCCCTTCTAGATCGATCGCAAGCGCTTCGATCTTCGTGCCGCCCAAATCGACGCCGATGCGAATCCGTTCCGCGCTTGTTCTACCGGGAGGCATACAAACAGAAGCCTCAGTCTGCACTCTGCGGGGTAACTTGCAAATGGCCGGATCGTTTCCGCTGCTGCCACCACACGCCGAAGCGGTCCATATAAAGGTAGACGACGGGAGTCGTAAAAAGCGTCAGCATCTGGCTGAAAAGCAATCCGCCGATGATCGTAATTCCCAGCGGAACCCGCAATTCCGAACCCACTCCCTTGGCCAGGGCAAGAGGCAGCGCACCCAGCAGGGCCGCCATCGTCGTCATCAAGATGGGACGAAAACGCAGAAGACACGCCTCATGAATGGCGCTCTTGGCGTCCCGGTGTCCGCTTCGCTGTGTCGCCAAAGCGAAGTCGATCATCAGGATCGCATTCTTCTTCACCAGGCCAATCAGCAGGATGATCCCCACCAGCGCGATCACGTCGAGATCCCTGTGGAAAAGCATCAGCGCCAGCACCGCGCCCACGCCCGCCGAGGGCAAAGTGGAAAGAATCGTTATCGGATGAATGTAGCTTTCATAGAGCATTCCCAGCACGATATAGACCGTCAACAGGGCCGTGACGATCAAAAGCGGTTGGGTGGAAATCGAATCCTCGAAGGCCTGCAGCTGCCCCGAATACATGCCCCGAATCGAGGAAGGCATGCCGATATCCTGCTCGGTCTGGCTGATCACCCGGTCGGCATCGCTCAGATGTATTCCGGGGGCCAGATTGAAAGAAATGGTCACCGCCGGGAACTGTCCGTCGTGGTTCACGGCCAGCGGCGCAATTCTTTTTTCAAAATGGGCCACCGCGCTGAGCGGAACCACCTTGCCGGACGCGGTACGAATGTAAACGTAGTCGAGCCCGTGCGGGTCCTGCCAGAACCGCGGGGCTACTTCCATCACCACGTGATACTGGTTGAGCGGCGTGTACATCGTCGAAACCTGGGATTGCCCGAAGGCGCTGTAAAGAGTCGAGTCCATCATCTGAGTTGTGATTCCCAGTCGGGCGGCCGTGGGGCGATCGTAGACGAGCCGCGCTTCCAGGCCGCTATTCTGCTGGTCCGTATCCACGTCGGTGAGCTCGGGGAGCTTCTTCATTCGGTCAAAGAGAACCGGCCCCCATTGCACCAGGTCGTCCACGCTATCGGAGCGCAGCGTGTATTGATACTGTCCGCTCGATGTCCTCGCGCCGATTTTCAAATTCTGAACGGCGTACATGACGGCGCGCGCTCCCGGCACGCTATTCACCTTGGGGCGCAGGCGATCGATCACTTCGCTGGCGCTCAAGCCGCGCTGTTCGTAAGGCTTCAACGTCACGATAATCTGCCCGGTGTTGATTGGCGTGTTGCCGCCCGTGAAGACAACATTCGTTTGCACCGCCGGATCGGACTTGAGGATATGGGAGAACCGGGAGGCAATCTCCTGCATGGCCTGAAAGGAAGTGTCCTGCGACGCGCGAATACCGCCCCTGAGGCTGCCGGTGTCGCCCAGCGGGAAAAAGCCTTTCGGCACGATCACAAAAAGATAGATGTTCACGGCGATGGTTATCAGCAGAATTCCCAGCGTGAACGCCTCATGCTTCAACACCCATGTCAGGCCGCGATCGTAAACGCGCACGATGGAGCTGAAGATCTTCTCGTTGATGCGATAAATTCGCCCGTGACTCTCAGCGCTTTCCCGCTTCAGGATGCGCGAACACATCATCGGCGTCATCGTGAGCGAAATAAGCAGAGAAACCAGAATCGCCACCGAAAGCGTGATGGCAAACTCCCGGAAAAGCCGGCCGACGATCCCCGCCATCATGAGAATCGGAATGAAGACGGCCACCAGCGACAGCGTCATGGAAAGAACCGTGAAGCCGATTTCCTTCGCGCCGTGCAAGGCGGCTTCCAGCGGATTCATTCCCTGCTCGAAGTGCCGGCTGATGTTCTCGATCACCACAATCGCGTCATCGACCACAAAGCCCGTGCAGATCGTGAGCGCCATCAGCGAAATGTTGTCGATGCTGAAGCCGAACAAATACATCACGCCGAACGTGCCGAGCAGAGAAACGGGAACGGCGACGCTCGGAATCAGCGTGGCGCGGGGGCTCCGCAAAAACACAAATACCACCAGGATCACGAGCACTTATGGAAATGAGCAGAGAACGCTCGGCATCCCGCACTCCCGGCCGGATGATCCTGGTGCGGTCGAACATGACCGCGACATCCATTCCAGCGGGAATCGAAGCGATCAACGACGGAAGCGCCTGGCGGATCCGTTCGTTGGTCTCCACGATGTTGGCGTTGGGCTGCCGGAAGACCTGCACCGTGATGCACGGTTCCCCGTTGAAAAAACCGGCGGCTCGAATGTTCTCGACCGAGTCCTGAACGTCGGCGATGTCGGACAGTTTGATGGCGGCGCCGTTGTGGTAACCGACGATCAGCGGCCTGTAGTAGTCGGCCTTGAGGAGCTGGTCGTTGGCCAGAATGTCCGCTGTTCTTGTGCCGTCCCAGATCTGGCCTTTCGGCACATTCGAATTCTGCTGGCTCAGCATGTTCTTGACGTCCTGCAGGCCCAGCCCGTAGCTGTTCAATTGCGTCGGATTGATATCCACGCGAACTGCCGGAAGCGAACTCCCTCCGATGAAGACCTGCCCCACCCCCTGAATCTGGGAGAGTTTTTGCTGCATGATCGTCGAGCCGGCGTCATAGAGGCGCCCGCGATCGTAGATTTTGGACGTGAGAACGATCACAAAAATCGCCTGGTCGGCCGGATTCACTTTCTCGTACGTGGGATTGTTCGGCAGGGTGGCCGGCAGATAGCTGCGCGCGGCGTTGATGGCGGCCTGCACGTCCCTGCGCGGCGCCATCGATGTTGCGGTTCAAATCGAACTGCAAGGTGATGGCGGTGCTGCCCAGATAACTCGACGAAGTCATTTCCGAAACGCCGGCAATCCGGCCGAACTGGCGCTCGAGCGGCGTGGCGACCGAAGAAGCCATGATTTCCGGGCTCGCTCCAGGCAAGCTCGCCTGCACGGCGATGGTCGGATAATCGATCTGAGGCAGCGCTGCCACCGGCAGCAGAAGGAAAGCGATAATCCCGGCGAGAGCGATCGCCACCGTCAGCAACGTCGTGGCCACCGGCCGATGGATAAAAGGCGTGGAAAGATTCATAGCTTATTAGCGGGAGAGCGACGCGGATTCCTGGAGGCAGTCGCCCCCAAAGCCTTGCCCTGTAGTATGCCGCCCCCTGCCCCACGCCTATATTACTACTTCTCGCCCCCTCCGTTGAACGGGTCCCTAAAGAACCCTTACCAGCTGCAGGGAGTCCCTTTGAGCGAATTCCTATCGACGTCAAACGGTACATATACGATAGCTGTTGACACGGCTAATCGGAGTCAGCTATAGCCCCACGTGAGTTCCGGGCGACAAACGCCCGTGGGGAGGATTTTGCATGTCTGGATGCCTATCGGTTCACCATTCTGGCATCGCTGCTGTTGCTTTCTTCAGGGCTGACAAGCCGTCCTGCACTCGCTCAGGTGGATTTGTCCGGGAAATGGGGAGAGACGCTTACCGAGGATGAGCCCGACTTATTTCCCGGGCCGGAGATCGGGGACTACACCGAGATGCCCATCAACGATGCCGCCCGCATGAGGGCGGACACCTGGGACGCACAAAAGCTGGAGATGATCGAACACGAATGCGACCCGCACGGGGCGACCTATGCGCCGTTCGGTCTGATGTTCCGCCAGGACCTGGTTCCGTTCACCGAGGCAGTCGCGGCGTGGGAAGTGCAGTTGGACTATATGCACGAAAAGCGAACGATCTACATGGACGGGCGCCCTCATCCCCCGGCGAGCGCGCCTCATACCTGGGAAGGGTTCTCCACCGGGCAATGGGAGGGCGACATGCTCCGGGTGACCGTCACCCATATGAAGGAAGCGTTTCTTCGGCGGAATGGCCTTCCGCGGAGCGAAAAGGCCACCTTCATACAATATTTTATTCCGCACGGAGATTTCATGACCCTCATCACCGATGTCGAAGACCCCGTCTATCTCACGGAGCCTTTCATTCGAAACGCGAACTTTGTCCGGGCCCCGACCGCACGGCTTGTAGCGCATTATTGCCTTCCCAGCGTCGCCGTGGAGCATCCGGAGGGTTATGTCGCCTACCACTTGCCCGGTAAAAATAATTTTCTGACGGAATACGCCTCCCGATGGGGGGTGCCGGTAGAGGCGGCCCGCGGCGGCGCGGAAACGATATATCCCGAGTATCAGGAAAAGCTGGCGCGATTGCCCGCACCGCCCAAGCTTCCCGAGCACAAAGAGAACAAACAATGACTTGGAACGCAGTGGATTGGGCGGAGTGCTTTCCAGGCTGTGCTCGCGCTGAGCGTTATAGCGCTTGCAGGTGCAGGGTCTCTTGCCTTTGCGCAGCAGACTCCGAATGCCGGCCAGCAAGCGGAAGAGCGCAGTCAGCAGGGGAGCCAGGCGAAAGTCGAGATACTTCCTGTGCAGGGGAACGTGTACATGATCTCGGGCGCCGGCGCGAACATTACTCTGCAAGTGGGCAGTGACGTCGCCATAGCCGTCGACTCCGGGTTGCCCCAGAAGAGCGACGAAGTATTGGCGGCGATCCGCAGCGTGACGGACCGGCACATCCTTTTTATCGTCAATACCAGTGCCGATGCGGATCACACCGGCGGCAACGAGAACCTGGCACAGGCGGGGTGGGCGCTTCCGAACACTTCCAGGAACCCTCTGCAGAAGCAAGGGGAAGCAAGATACCAAATGGCGCCCGGATCGTCCATCATCGCGCATTACAACGTCCTCGAAAGGATGAGCGCACCAAGCGGCAAGGAGCCGCCGGTGCCCTCCGCTCTTTGGCCTACGGATACCTACGAAACCAGATATTGGAGACTCTACAACGATGAAGGCGTGTGGATTTATCACCCCCCGAATGCGCACACCGACGGCGATAGCTACGTTCTCTTCCGCAAGTCGGATGTCGTGAGCACCGGCGATATTCTTAATTTAGAAAGTTACCCGGTGATCAGGGCGGAACAGGGCGGCAGCATCGACGGAGTCGTGGCGGCATTGAATCAAATCATCGAGTTCCTGCAACCCAGAGCAAATGAAGAAGGCGGCACCTACGTGATTCCCGGCCACGGACACGTCTGCGACCGGCACGATGTGGTGGACTACCGCGACATGGTAACGATCATTCGAGGCCGCATCCAATACTACATAAAGCAGGGAATGACGTTGGAGCAAGTGAAGGCGGCAAAGCCCACGATGGACTACGACGGACTCTATGGCGCCACGACGGGTCCCTGGACGAGCGACATGTTCGTTGAAGCCATTTATCGCGAACTCAGCAACAAAAGCAAAACCCCAAACGAGCAAAAAGTGGGCGGAGGCCGATGATGGCTCGCCAAATTTTACAGAAGCGCAGCATGCGCCGGCTTGCCGTTGCAGCAGCGCTACTCGTTGCCATCGCTGCTGTAGCAGGCAATCTCTCTGCCCAGACAATAATTCCCGACGAAATCGGCAGCAGCCGAAATGCGGGAACACCGAACGCGAAGGCTGAATCCTTGATCGATCTGACAGGGTACTGGGTTTCCCTTGTGGACGCAGACTGGCGCTGGCGCATGATGACCCCAGCCAAGGGCGACTATGCCAGCCTCCCTCTGAACGCCGAAGGCCGGCAGATCGCCGACAGCTGGGACCCGGCGAAAGACGAGCGCGAGGGCAATCAGTGCCGCGCGTATGGAGCCGCTGCCATCATGCGCATCCCGGAACGCCTGCATATCTATTGGTCGAACGACAATACTTTGCGGATGGATACCGATGCCGGCATGCAGACGCGGCTATTTCATTTCGACGGTTCGAAATGGCAAGGCGGAGCTCCGCAGTGGCAGGGCGATTCCGTGGCGACATGGGAAA
Source organism: uncultured Acidobacteriota bacterium (assembly GCA_963709105.1). GTDB lineage: Bacteria > Acidobacteriota > Terriglobia > Acidiferrales > UBA7541 > Palsa-295. Next base: position 25,236 of record CAVPVC010000028.1, on the reverse strand, counting down.
AAATCGGCAGAGCTGGGCCCGCCGGTTCCCGGCACGGGCGGCGCTTTGCATGTTGTGACCACGCACATGCGGCCGGGATACCTGCGCAAGAACGGGGTTCCCTATAGCGGAGATGCGATCTTGACCGAATATTACAACCGGTTCGATCGCAATGGCGTTTCCTACCTGATCGTGACTTCGATAGTGGACGACCCGAAGTATCTGAATCTTCCGTTCAACACCAGCGAGGAATTCAAGCGCGAGCCGGACGCTTCCAAGTGGAATCCGGCGCCCGTGCCGGCCGCTGTGGCCAAGGATGACCGAAGCCGCGCGCGGTGACCGCCTGGAGCACTGAGAGGGTGTGACTTTTTCGATTTTTTTCAGGCGCCCCGCCCTTGCGTTTTTCAAGCTTGGGTCTTTCTCTGTATCCAGCCCCGCCAGGGGCGGAACAGGGTAGCCCACCGCGACAGCGGTGGGAGGCCGGTATTAAAGTAGCGGGAAGCCCCGAAGGGGCGGCACGACCCATTTCGCCCCATCCACGCGTAACCAAGCGCAATGCGGACGTCCCGCCAACCCTTGCCGTTGACCGTCGGCCTGCGACTTCGCCATGCCCGGCTGGATTCCGGCGTGCAAGGCGGGTTCGTTTGCGGCAATCACGGTCCAGAGCGGGCGAACGCCATCGACGAGCGCGATCGCGCGGTTGCGGAGAGCGGGCTCGGCGCGTACCGCCGATTGAATCAGGAATCCGGGAATATGAATGGATGCAAAGGTGGTCCCCACGCAAGGGTTATGCTCGTTGGTTAGCAGCCGGGGAATCAGGAAGACCTGGAGGGCAAGCCCTTTGTGGGGCCAGCGGGCAAGCTGTTGGGTATCCTTTGAGGTCGATATTGATTGACTATTATTGACGCCTGTAGATATCCTTAACTATTCTTTACGCGGCATCCTCCAGCGCCGGATGCCAAGTCAGAATTCTACTATGTTCGGGTGCTCAAGACTCGGCAATTTCGATTTATCGACAGAGCGAATACCGGAAGGGTGTTCCAAGAGGCGGGGCTGTATTATCGAAATTTCTGATGAGGCCCCGCAGCGGCTGAACGGACGACCACCCGAGCCGCATCCTTTTTGAAGAATAACCGCATCTGAATTGAATTTGCCGTTGCACCGCCCTCGCAGACGGCTTTATTAGGACACAATGAATCGCTCTTCCAACGGCGACTGTTCATCGTGTCACGCGGAGAGGTGCAATCCGAGGACGTGCAGGATGAGAATGAAACGAAATCTCGTAGCGGAAGCCAAGCGTAGACTCGCGATTGTGTTGTGCCTGGCCATGGGGGCGGGTACAGCGATCCTTAGCGAAACTCCCGCGAGAGCCCAGAATCAAAACTCCCGGCCATTGCAATCTTCGGATTTGGCCAAAGAAAACTTGAGCCGAGTGGCAGCTTCCGCCGGGGAAATCAAGCCGTTGCTGCTCAAAGACAGCGGCCTCATGGTGGAGCTGAAACGCTGGGTCGCGAAAGACGCCACGGACCACGGCCAGATCATCACTGAAACGGACCTCAGCGACGACTCGATTTTTGACCGTTTGGAGAATGATGTCCAGTTCCGAGCCGTGGCTACCTTGCTGCTGCAAAAATACGGGTATCTCGTTCCACAGGTGAATCCAAGTTCCGCACTTGCCCGGGAACAGCTGCTACTGACTCAAGAACGCGTAAAGTGGTTGGTGCAAGAGGAAGCGGAAGCACGATCACAGAAACACACGCAGGTCATGCAAAAGGCTCGTTCTTGTGCAGCGGGTGTTGAGTTGGACTGCAACCAGCAGCAGTTGAACAATGCACCCGGACAGGGTATGGAGCGCGAGCAACAGATTCAGGAGGGCCAACCACAAATTCCTCCGCCGACGAATCCGGGTACGCCTGCGAATCCGAGTATGCCGAATGACCCCACCTATCCTGGACAGGGCACGAATCCTCTGGAGCGTGCCCAACTTATGCAGACCGGGGGCGATCTATCTGACCTTTCACAGCTTGGCTCGGGAGATTCCATCGATTCCCTATCGACGTTGGGAAGCTCCGATGATGCGGCTATCTCGCCCAATCTGCTTCGACAACCACAGGGGGCGCAGACGGGTCAGTCCGCTTCTTCTTCCCCGTTGGGAGACAATGCGGATCTCCAGAGTTTGGCAATTTCGGGAGGATCGGATGTACCAAGTGGCACCAATCAGAACGAGATAAGTCCGTTTGCGACCAACCAGCAGCAGAATGGGTCTCGTTTATCTTCCTCCCCCCCTCAATGGCGTCGATCGCAATGAGCCAGGCGACGCTCAACCGGCGGAATCAGCAAATTGCTGCTCTGCAGAACCCGCAAATGGTGCGTGCAGCAAATCCCTATCGAGACATTCCATCGCTCTACGATATGTATTTGCAAGCCACACCGCGGCCCACCACCCCCAAGCGCTTCGGCATGGATGTCTTCCAGAATGCCATGCAAGACCCAAGCTTGATTCCGATGGATCTTCCTGCCGGGCCTGATTACGTGGTCGGACCAGGGGATGGCTTGGCGATCGATCTCTGGGGAGGGGTTTCGCGAAAACTCTACCGGACTGTGGACCGCGAAGGCCGCATCAGCATTCCGGAAGTGGGACCTCTGCTGGTCAGCGGCAAGAGCCTTGGCGATGTGCAGCAGAGTCTGCAGCAGATGGTCCGAACGCAGTTTCGCGACGAGTCTGCTGACGTTTCACTGGCGCGCCTCCGCACCATTCGGGTCTATGCCGTCGGCGACATCACGAGCCCGGGCGCCTACGATATCAGTTCGCTTTCAACACCTCTGAATGCGCTTTTCGTGGCCGGTGGCCCCACCCCGCAGGGTTCGCTTCGCATTGTAAGACACTACCGGAACAATCAGCTCGTCGAGACGGTTGACGTGTACGATCTGTTGCTCCATGGGGTAAGAACAGGCATGGAACGGGTTGAAAACGGCGACACGATTCTGGTCCCGCCGCTGGGACCGCAGGTGACGATTGAAGGCATGGTGCGTCGCCCGGCAATTTACGAGCTAAAAGATGAAAAGGACCTGGCAAGCGTGCTGGAACTCGCCGGCGGACTGTTGCCGACAGCTGCGGTACGCCACATCGAAGTGCAACGGCTCGTGGCCCACGAAAAGCAGACGATGCTGAGCCTGGATATCCCGGATACCGGCGATGCTTCGCAGATCACCCAGAAGCTTCAAGCTTTTCAGATCCAGGATGGCGACCGCATTCGAATTTTCCCGATCGCCTCCGGCAATGAGGATGCCGTTTACCTGGAAGGCCACGTGGTTCGCCCGGGCCGCTACTCCTATCGCTCCGACATGCGTGTCACCGACGTGATTGGTTCCTACAAGGATTTGTTGCCCGAGCCAGCGTCTCAATATGCCGAAATCATTCGACTCAACCAGCCGGACTTCCATCCGACTGTTCAAAGCTTCGATCTGGCGGATGCGCTGGCAAATCCTGCGCAGGCGCCGGTGCTTCACCCCATGGACACGGTCAGAATATTCAGCCGGTTCGACTTTGAGAATCCACCATCGGTCTCCGTTTTAGGGGATGTTCGGGCGCCGGGAACGTATCGGACCTCCGGAGCAGATTCACATTGCTGATGCCGTTCACTTGGCCGGCGGGCTTTCTCCCGATGCGCAAACGGAAGACGTTCAGGTGTTTCGCTACTTGCCGGACGGCAAGTTCAAGATTTTCAGCGTGAACCTTAATTCGGCGCTCTCGCCGGCGATCCAACGGAAAACATTCTCTTGCAGCCGCGAGACCGCCTGCTGATTCACCGGAATCCAGATGCCGTACAGCCTGCCACCGTGAACATTGAGGGAGAGGTCGGCAAGCCGGGTCGCTACCCGCTGACGACGAACATGACTGTAGCGGATTTGATTCGAGTAGGCGGGGGCCTGAAGCCTAGCGCTGATACGCAAACCGGTGACGTGACGCACTATGAATGGCTCAATCAAACGAGACTGAACGGGCAGAACGAGCCCATTACGCTGTCTGCGGCGCTCGCGGGTGACCCCAAGGCCAACTTCGCTCTCCACAACGGAGATGTCGTTACGATCCGGCAGCTTCCAGGCTGGAATGACCTCGGCGCATCGATCGCGGTGAAAGGTGAAACGAAGCATCCGGGAACCTACGGTATTACACCCGGCGAGAAGCTTAGTTCAGTGCTTCAGCGCGCGGGCGGATTCGGTCCGGACGCATATCCGTACGGTGCTGTTCTTCTAAGGACGCAGGTTCGCGAGCTGCAGTCGAAGCAGCAAGACTCAATGATTCTGCGCGTGAAAGAAGCACAGGGTAATCTCGAACTAACGCCGGGGACCACTCCAGAGCAACAGAAAGCACGGGAGCTGACGCTTCAACAGTATCAGACGACTTTGTCGCAGTTGACTGCGAATCCACCCATTGGAAGGGTTGCGATCCGGGTTTCTTCGAACATCGACCACTGGAAAAACACTCCCGCGGACGTCGAGGTGAGGGCAGGGGACACGCTCGTCATCCCGAAGAAGCCAAGTTACGTGATGGTGAGCGGCCAGGTCTTCAATCCGACGGCCGTGTCCTATCGGCCGGGCAAGAACGCGAAGTGGTATCTGAGCCAATCGGGTGGACCAACTCAGTTAGCCAACAAGGGTGCCATGTTCGTGATTCGGGCGGACGGATCGGTAATCGGGGGACAGAAAGACAGCTGGTTATCGGGTAGCTCTTTCAATGCCGTGCTGCTGCCTGGAGACACGGTCGTTGTACCGGAAAAGGCGATCGGTGGAGGAGTGAATTGGCAGGTTCTTTTCACTGCCGCTCAGGTAGCTGCCTCGATCACTAGTACCCTGTTTATCGCTTTGCATTACTAGAAGCTATTGGACAACGTGGTTTCGGCCCAATGGAATCAATAGCTTAGCTGGGTTGTGCAATAGGCTCTAGTATTTTTGACAGGCTATTGGCAAGTTTCAACGGATGTAAGGTCCCTTCTTCCTGAGGTTCTAGGGAAGGGCGGAAGGAAGACGGTTGCATCGAACTTTTGCCCCAGTGGTGATTGGATGTTTCATGCTCGCTGTTTTTTGCGGATCTAGCGGAACCTGCTCGGCAAGACCGGTACCTCGTCAGTCAGATGAGGGATCTCCGGAAAAGAGAGATGCGGCCGAAACTTCTCAACAGAAGTCGGGTTCAATCAACGACAGTTCTGCTTCGGCTTCTGAGCCTGACCCGCAGGACCATGAGAATACCTTGGGAAAGCACGTTTTCAGGGACTTCGCCGAGGATCAGAAGGCGATATGGACGAGTCCCCGTCACATACATCTTGTAGACGCCGAGTGGCTGGTTCCTCTGGGAGGCGCCGCGGCGGCGATGTTTGCAACCGACACGGAAGTGAGCAAGCACCTCTCCAATTCGCCGAGCCGGATCTCGACGAGCAACAGCTTTTCGAACTATGGCATTGCGGCCCTGGGCGCAGCCGCCGGTGGAATGTACGTTTGGGGACACTTTACCCATAACGATCACATGCGCGAGACGGGCTTTCTGGCGATCGAAGCAGCCGCCAACGCTTTTGGGGACACGTATGCGCTTAAGTACGCTCTGCGCCGTGAACGCCCTTTGCAAGACAACTATCAAGGCCAGTTCTGGCACGGCGGAGATGGGTTTCCATCGGAACACGCCAGTGCGGCTTGGTCCATCGCCAGCGTGATCGCGCATGAATACCCCGGTCCCGTTACCTCGGTGGTGGCGTACGGCCTTGCGGCGGCGGTGAGTTCCGCGAGGATAACCGGCAAAGATCATTTTCCTTCCGATGTTTTGGTGGGAAGCGCGCTGGGGTGGTTTATCGGGCAGGAAGTTTACCGGCACCATCATGACCCGACCCTCGGCGGTGGAGATTGGGAATCGTACGCCGAATCTCACGAACGCGGCCCGAATCGGCCCTCGAGCAATGTGGGTTCGCCCTACGTCGCACTGGACAGCTGGGTCTACCCGGCCCTTGAGCGGCTGGTAGCCCTTGGCTATATCGACGATGCTTTACTGGGTTTGCGTCCCTGGACGCGACGCGAGTGCGCCCGCCTGCTCGAGGAAGCTGTGGACGAGAGCAGCGCGGCGGACCGCCCGCGCCTGAAGTCGGACAGCCTCATCTCCGCATTACAGAAGGAATTCGCGCCGGAAGCTTCGCCCGACTGGCGCGTAATGTCCACGTTAACGTCAACTCGATATATGCTCGGTATACGAATATCTCCGGAGAACCCCTCCGCGACGGATATGACTTCGCCCAAACCATCATCAATGATTATGGGCGACCCTATGCGGAAGGGAGTAACGAAATCGCTGGGACCGACGCCTGGGCCAGCGCCGGCCCTTTGGTAGGCTATGCACGAGTGGAGTATCAGGAAGCACCCTCCGCTCCAGCGCTCCCGTACCGCGGCTCGCCAGGCTATACGAGAAATCGATTTTTTCACTGCGGAGCCGCCGGGTACTCCATTTCCCTCGGTCAATCAGGTGGACCTACTCGAAGGTTATGCGGGAGTGACGCTCGGCAATTGGCAGATCACCTACGGCAAGCAGAGTGAATGGTGGGGGCCGGACCACGGCGGCCCATGATGTTCAGCAACAACGCCGAGCCGATCAACATGTTCCGCATTAATCGCGTGACTCCTTTTAAGCTCCCCAGTCTGCTTGGCTGGCTGGGGCCGATTCGAGTAGAATTCTTTGTGGGACAGCTGGCAGGGCCATCATTTTGTGAATACGTCAGCACCGGTACCGTTCGGTCTTTCACAACACCACTGAGTCCCCAGCCATTCATCAACGGACAAGCGTTTAGTTTCAAGCCCACTCCGCAATGTGGAGTTTGGCTTCACGAGGACAACCATCTTTGCGGGCGAACTTCCGCCTTTACTGCGCATAAGTCTCATCAAGAGCATCTTCTCTTTGGCTAATGCGACCGCCGGGTACGCCTGGCGACCCTGGGGACCGCAGGTCAGGTTTTGATCTGACCTACCGGCTTCCCTGGGTCCGCAAGTGGATGACTTTTTATGCTGATGGGTTCACCGACGATCAAATTACGCCGGTTGCTTACTGGGACCGCTCCGCCTGGGTGAGTGGGCTGTACTTTCCACAGATTCCACATATTCCCAAGCTCGATTTACGGGTGGAAGGCGTTTATACGGACCTGCCGATCGGCGGGAACGTGAGCCACGGCTTCTTTTACTTCAATCGCGGTTTTTGGATGGATATACTAATTTAGGACTCCTGATGGGCAGCTGGATCGGGAGGCAAGGCCAGGGCGCTCAAGCCTGGACAACCTATTGGTTCACCCCGCGGAGTAACATGCAATTTACGTATCGACATCAGAAGGTTAGCAAGCAATATATACCCCATGGTGGAACACTACTGACGTTGGCGTTAATTCCGATTTTTTGCTTCACTCACGTCAGTCTTTCTGGCTCGGTTCAATATGAGCAGTGGGATTTCCCGTTATTTCCGCGAAGACGCCGACGGATGTGACTACGGCCATGCAATTTACATATTGGCCGAAAGGCAACTGAACGGCCAACTGGCAAGCGAAGTTGAGTGTTTTTCGAAGGAAGCGGTCGAGAACATCATGAACAGAGAAGGTCCTTCGGCGACGCGGGAACTGGCCAATCGGGAAGAGGCCTTGATTCCGCTGAACGATGAGGCGGTGCTCGCCGAAGAGCTGGATGCGCGCCAAAGGCAACAACGCCGTGTGGCCCGACTGCGGCTTCTATGGAGCGCCCGCCGTCTTTTGCTGAAATGCCTGGCTTGCGGAATGGCAGTGGGTTTGTTGATTGCTCTCCTGATACCCGCACGCTACGAATCGACCACGCGACTGATGCCACCTGACAACCAACAGGGAGGGGGAATCGCAGGTATGCTGTCGGCGTTCACGGGCGGCGGTGGCGGTGGCGGCGCAACGGCTTTGGAAGGGCTGGCTGGAAACGTTCTCGGTGTGAAGACTTCGGGAGATCTTTTCATCGGAGTCCTGCAAAGCAGGACAGTGCGCGACGATCTTATAACCAAGTTCAACCTTCGCAAATTGTATTGGGACCGGCGCTGGGAAGATGCGCGCGATGACCTTGCCAAACATACGGATATATCAGAAGACAAGAAGAGCGGAATCATCGCAATCAAAGTGACCGACAAGAGCCCGCAACGAGCGGCCGCCATGGCGCGAAGAGTATGTCGACGAACTCAACGTGGTGGTGACCCAGCTGAATACCTCGGCGGCCCACCGCGAACGATTGTTTCTCGAGGATAGGCTCAGCCAAGTGAAGCAGGATCTCGGACACGCGGAGAAGGATTTCAGCGAGTTCGCCAGCAAGCATGGCTTTGGACGTGCCGGCGCAGGGCAAGGCTATGGTCGAGGCCGCCGGATCTTTGGAAGGAGAGCTGATCGCGGCCCAAACGGAGCTGCAGGGTCTGAAGCAGATTTACACCGACAGCAACGTGCGAGTTCGTTCGACTCAGGCTCGGGTCGATGAACTCAACCGGCAGCTTCACAAGATGGGCGGAAGCGCCGGAAACACTGCGGATGCCCGAAAATCCGATGACCAGCCGATGTATCCATCGATTCGACAATTGCCGCTTTTGGGTGTGACGTATGCCGATTTGCTACGGCGGACGAAGATTCAGAAGCCATTTTTGAAACTCTGACCCAGGAATATGAGTTAGCGAAAGTGCAGGAAGCGAAAGAGATTCCGAGCGTAAAGGTTCTTGATCCACCGGATATCCCCGAGAAAAAATCTTTCCCTCCGCGAGCGAAAATTACTGTTTTGTGCGGACTCCTTGCTTTTATCCTGGCCATCCTATGGATACTTGGCTCGCGCACGTGGCACGAGGCCGACCCGCATGATCCGGCAACAGCCTTTGCGCAAGAAGTCGTAAGTGACGTGCGCGGACAATTTGCCCAATTTTCGGTTGCACGCGCAGCGTTCCCGGGTTTTGCAAACCGGTGGTCGCGCTCGGAAAAGACGCCGAGGGTGACTCGATCCGAAAATCCGGGGATATTCCTTACAAAAAGCCGTGAAATGAGCGAAGCTGGTCCGAACGACAGGACAAAGAAGCTGCTACAAATCGCTGTTGACTTTAGCGGAGGCTGGTCTTAGCAATCGCAATGGCTTCTACGACTCACACTACGGGGAATCGGCCGCCTTTTCTGAAGGCCTCGGCCACGGTTGACCAGGTTATCCGGGGCACCGATGGGCAATCGCCAGCTTCGTACGGAAGCCACGAATGGCTCAATTCGAGCGGGCGGAACGGCCGGGAAAGAAGAAACTGGCACCGATCCGGTTTTGTTGGAGGGCTTTGGATTCAGCTGTGCTATGCGCTGATCGACGTCGTCTGCGTGTTGGTGAACGGCGCGTTGGCATTTGGGATACGGTTTTCAGCCTCCGACCTGTGGCATGCCATCGTGTCGAGAACAATCGCGACTACGATCCGCCAGTCGATGGCCCACAATTGGGGCTTCTTACTCTTGTACGCGGCTTTGATCCTCCTTTTCTGCCGATTTCAGGATCTCTATAGCACACCCCGTACTCGCTTTGCGTGGGAGGAATCTTTTGCTGTCGCCAAAGCGGTCTCTTTTGCCACGCTCTTGCTCACCGCCTTCATTTATTTGTCTGGGGTAAGTATTATTTCGCGTGTGGTGGTGGTGGCCAGTTTTCTCCTGAACATCGTAGCGCTCTCCACCTGGCGCTACGTCAAGCGAAAGATCGTGATCCGCCGTGTCGAGCGAGGCATAGGAGCGCGCAACGCGGTGATCGTGGGGGCCGGAAAAGTCGGGCAGGCGTTGGCGAGGCAACTCGATGAAAACAAGCTTTGGGGTTATCGCTTCAAGGGTTTTCTCGATGCGAATCATTCCGGCGATCCCAGATTGCTCGGGAAGATCGAGGATCTGCCACGGATCGCGCGGGCCGAATTCGTGGATGAGGTTTTCGTCGCCGTTCCGTCAGAACGAGAACTCGTCAAGAGCGTTGCAATGGAGGCAGGGCAGTTTGGTCTTCATGTGACCGTCGTGCCCGATATGTACGACGGGTTGGGTTGGCACGCGCCCCTGCGCTACCTCGGTGGTTTCCCGTTGATGGATTTGGAGTGGCAAACCATTCCGAGTTTTGGGTTATATGTGAAGAGGGCTCTTGGACCTTGTGCGCGTCCCGTGGCGGGGTTGATTCTTTGTTTTCCGCTGATTCTGATCATCGGCTTGTCAGGGATTAAAATCGACTCCAAAGGGCCCGTATTTTATCGTTCCCTCCGCGTCGGCAAGAAGGGGTATGTCTTCACGTGCTACAAGCTCCGGACAATGGTTGTCAACGCCGACGAACTGAAGGATTCGTTGGGCGTATCGCAATGAGCGCCAAGGGCCCTTTTTTAAGATCAATGATGATCCGCGTATTACGCGAATAGGGAAGGTTCTTCGAAAGTTCAGTATCGATGAAATTCCTCAGCTGTGGAACGTATTGAAGGGCGATATGAGCCTGGTCGGGCCCCGGCCTCATCCTCTGGACGATTACAAGCAATACGACGTCGAACATCTGCGCCGCCTGGAAGTGAGACCAGGAATTACCGGCCTGTGGCAGGTCACTTCGCGCAAGGATCCTTCTTTCGAGAAAAACATGCATTTGGACTTGGAGTACATCGGGAGCTGGAATCTCTGGATGGACCTGACGATTCTGGTCAAGACGATCCCAGCGGTTTTTCAAGGAGACGGCCAGTGAACTTAAACCCTCCTCCGCTGGCGGTTTCAGGTTCAGGCTGGAGCCGGCCGTTGGGAACGCCAGCAACGTAAGATCCCATAAGCATGCCGTGCCGCGACTAGCGGTGGTAAGCTGAGCCTTGCCAAGCAGTTCTCAAGCGATCATTCAAGCCCTGGGCACGCCGCTGTCTTGAATTTGATTCCGGAAAAGAAGGAGAGCCCCATTCGCCGGTTGATTCCAGGAATGCTTCACCCTGGTCTCGTGCCGTGGGCGGGGAGGGGAGTTCTAGCGATAGCCGACCAAGGCCTCTTCAGCAGGCTCCAATCTGCTGCTCTGAATGTTTTCCTCGCGCGCTGGCTCAGTCCGACTGACTACGGCGTATTCGCTTTGGCATATTCTGTTTTTGTTTTGTTTTCCTTTTTGCATAGTGCAACGCTTGTGGAACCGATGTTGGTTTTTGGGCCGGCCAAGTATAAGGATCGGCTCGATGAATACATGGGAATCCTAGTGCGGGGGCATTTTCTCGTGATGCTCCCGTCGCGTTGCTGACGGCGGCTGTCGGGATAGCAATTGGGCGCTGGTCGTCGATACCGGTCGGACACGCATTGCTGGCACTGGCTTGGACTAGTCCTATCATTCTCTTATCCTGGTTGTTGCGAGAGCCTTTTATGTGGAGCTGCAGCCGGTCTGGGCGACGTTTGGCGGGATCCTATACCTCGCCGCCATGTTGGGTCTGCTTTTCGCCGCGCATTCAATCAGGATTCTTTCAGCCGTAACGGCACTTGCCCTCATGAGCGGCGCTTCCTTCATCGCGAGCTTGTTTCTAATAGCTTGCCTCCGTCCCCGGTGGCATTCGGGATCTGATGGCATAAAATCCTCCGAGGTGGCAACATTCCATTGGCGCTACGGCAGGTGGTCCGTCGCCGCGGCCGCCGTGGCCTGGATCTCCAGTGAACATTTATTATTTGCTGATGCCCGCGTGGGTGGGGCTGGCAGGAGCAGCGGCTCTACGGGCCTTGATGAATGTCATAAACCCCGTGCTTCATGTCCTGGTTGCGGTGTCTCCTCTGCTCATCCCTGTCCTTGTTCGAAATCGAATGAATGGACCGAAGAGCATGAACCGTACTGCGATTATTTCCTTGACCCTGCTTGTTTTGGGAGCGGGATTTTTTTCCCTGTCTGTTTGGCTCTTCCGCACGAAGGTTTTTCAATCGCTCTATGGCGGCAAGTACCAGGAATCATCTATTCCGCTGATGTTCCTGCTGCTTTCCCTGTTAGCGGCCTGCGTCGTTACGGTGCTGAGTGCTGGGCAAATGGCGATGGAACGCCCTGATGGCAACTTCTGGTCTTACGTAGCTTCCAGTGCGGTGACGATCCTGGCAGGGCTCCCTGGCTTGCTGCCTGGCGGGGTGTCGAGGGGGCGGCGGAAGGATTGTTTCTTTCTTCGTGCGTCGCCGCGGGTTCGATGTATATTTTTTTCTTGCGAGCTCAGCTGGAGAGAACCAGTGGAACTAAAGGCAGCGACTATGCCCTGGGACACCGTACGGCTAAGGATTCCCTTTAGATTCAGCGGCTATTCCCCTATATTGCGCGTACCCAAGATTGGTCTCAAAGAAGTGCGGTTCGTCTCCCCGCTACAGTTCTCTAGTGCTGCCCGAAGCCAGGATCAATTCGATGAAGAGTAGTTGGGCAAAAATCGCCGCTTGCCTGATAGTCGGCTACTTGTCTATGAGCAGGTCCTTTGCGTATTTGGGTATACCGCAGTTGAGCCTGTTCGTGGGCGAAGGTGTACTGGCATACTTTCTCGTGTGTGGTCCCGGAACTTCCCGGGGCCGCTGGCCTTGGATCGCAATGAAAGCCCCCGCACTCAGAAGTGTGATGCGGGTCTTTTCGCTCTTGTTCGCGTATGGAATTTTTCAGGTGTTTCGCGGGATATCCATGGGATATCTGCTGATGACCGCCGTTCGAGACCTGGCCTTTAATTACTATCCGCTGTATTTATTTCTGGGCGTGTTTGTCGGGCTGCGCTCACCCGGGTTTCTTCGGAAACTGGTCCGCCTCTTGGCATAGTTCAACGGAATCTATGGCGTCGCGTATATTCTATTCCTCGACACCGTGCCCTGGACAATCCCCGGTGTTTCGGCGGACGTCGTGGCGGTGCCCCTGTTTGGCGAGCCCTTTGGCTCCGCCATCGCGTTGCTCGGTCTGCTTGCTTTTGAAGCCGATCTTTGGTCCGTGTGGCACCTTTTTCTGCTAAATGTATTTGTTCTTCTCGGAATGCAAATCCGAGGCGAATGGTTGGCTTTTGGGTCGGGTTGCTGCTCTGGGGCTGGCTCGCGAAGCGCCTCAAGCAGTTTGCGGTGGCGGCGGGGGCGTTTCTCCTATTCTTCTTCATTCTTATGTTTGCTTTGGATGTCAGGATTCAAGGACCCGAAGTGCGGGGAGCGGGGGTCATCTCGGCGCGCGATATCGTCGGCCGGGTTATCGCTCCGGTCGCCCCCGACCTCGCGGCAGAATACACCGACAACTACCAGACAGCTTCAGATACCACACTGTGGCGCACGATCTGGTGGGGTGAGATCTTTATTTCCGTTCACGCAACTCCCGCGCGCGCTATCCTGGGTTATGGTTATGGATTTCCCTTGGGCGATTTGGTGCCATATCTTGAAGGACAGTTCATCCGCACGCCCCATAACTTCTTTCTTTACGCGCTCGGCTACGGAGGTTGGCTCGGAGTCGCGCTCTTTTTCGCATTTCAGATTGCGCTAGCGAAGTTATTGCGGAGAAGCTGGCAGCAGACCGGACAGCCCTTTGGATTTTTGTTCTGGGTCGCATGTTTGGTGCTCGCCTCCTTTACAGCTTTCTTCGAAAACTCCTTATGGGGCGATTCCTTTCTATTTGATCGTTGGCTGCGCGGTCGCGCCGGTCATGTGCTCACAAGATGCGGCGGCTTTGGCGGCGCAGGGTTCACTGTTGAAGGGCCCACTTCGGAATAACAAGCCGTGTCTGTAGGCGACTGACTATGCTTTGGGTCAAAACTACACGATGCGAATTGCGACATCACTTTGGTAGACTTGTTGAATTGTCATGACACTTGGGCCTCTGCACGCAGTTCTAGTTGCGAGTCGTTAATAATCGACTGGATGAATGGGGGTATCGTCTTGCCGGACCGAACAGGCACTGGGGAATTGCTGTGATCGAGGGTATGCGCGGCGCGGTGAAGCGCATCGGGAAGGCCTGTCCATAAATACCTGCGCCAGAAGAAGGTGGTCCTGTTCTTTCAGTCGATACAAAAAACTCCGAAGACGAACGCTGCTTGACGTAGGCGGCGGAATTGGAATTGATTCAGAGTTCAGGCCTCTTTATGAAGCGTTCGAGGAAGTAGTCGTCCTTAATCTGATGCCGGCGGATGTGCCCTCCACAGATGAAAACGTCTGTCGAATTATCGCAGATGGTTGCCATCTACCCTTTCCATCCAAGTCTTTCGATTGGGTTTTTTCCAATGCTGTGCTCGAACACGTTGGCGGACTCGATCAGCGGACGCGGTTCGCAGCCGAGATTCGACGCGTAGCCCGTTTCGGTTATTTCGTTACGACTCCCAACAGACTGTTTCCGATTGAGCCGCACACACTATTGCCCTTTTATCAGTTTTTCCCGACATCATGGCAACGAAGAATCGTATGCCTCTCCCCGTATTATCTTGAGAAATATGAAGATATTATTTTGCTTTACGCCAGCGAGTTGCAGGGGCTGTTTCCGGAATCGACGATTGTGTCTACCGGATTCCCGTTTTGGGCACAAGCTTGGTTGCCGTGCATTGGAGCCCATCGGGTGTTCAATAGCGCCTAGAGGGTGAATGTGTCTCCCCGTATGAGTATCAATCTAGCGTCGGCCAGCGAATAGAAAGCTCAACGCCTACGAGAATCGCTTGTGGGCTCCAAGAGGCTCTTGATTAGACTGCGAAAAAACTGCGGAAGCACGACCACCATCCAGAAGGCTTATTGGAATGAATGAAACAGCCAAGGCGTTAACCAAGCCCGAACTGGGAAGTGTGACGAAGGACCGAAGTCTGTTTGCCCGCATTCTAGCAAACTGCGTTCGGAGATGCTGCATTGACACAGCCGGAAAGGCGCTAATTGTGGGTGGCAGCATCCAGGATGTTGGGATTCTGCAGAGCGCGGGCTTCCGAAAGATGACGCTTTCTACTTTTCAACCGGTATCCCGCGAGACGGTCCCGGAAGCCTATGGGTTGGGAGTCGAAGTTGTCTTTGCGGATGCCGAACGTATGGAACTACCGGATGAATCGTACGATTTCGTAATCGCCCATGAGGTGCTGCACCATTGCCGATCTCCGCACGTGGCTTTGGGCGAGATGCTGAGGGTGAGCCGGCACCATGTCATCATTCTCGAACCGAACGACTCCTGGTTGATGAGCGTCCTCGTGAAAGCGGGATTTTCTTTCCCCTATGAATTGCCGGCGGTGATTTATCACAATTATGAGTCCGGTGGGGTTCGGGACTCGTGCGTACCGAACTTTATCTACCGATGGAATAAAAAGGATGTTTTTAAGGCTGTTTCATCCTTTATCCCCGAGCGCGAGTTCGATCTCTACGTTTATCCTTATTGGGATTTCAATGTGGACCGTCAGGAATTGGCCCTAAGAACGCACACGAGGATTTCCACGTTCACCGACCTTCTTGGTCCTGACAACTTTCTTGGGGTTGTGCGCGCTCTGCAGAAAGTGTTGAATCGTGTTCCGCTTGCACGGAAACAAGGAAACAAGTTCTTCTGTTGCATCGGGAAAAAGGATCACCTGAAACCGTGGCTGACCCGGGAACGAAACAGGATCGTCTTTAACCGCGAGTTCGGTAGGACTGCGTAGCTTCTTGCTTAACGTTCAACCTTCGGAGTGAATCTATTGGTGCCGATCCGGCACCCGGTGATTCTCCTGATGGTCCTGTCCTGCTCCACTTTTCTTAAATCGGACGCTACCATTTCTCTCACCATTTCTCGAAACGTTGTCCGGGGCTTCCATCCCAGCTTGATGCGCGCTTTACTGGCGTCTCCGATAAGGCTGTTGACTTCGGTGAGCCGAAAATATCGGGGATTGACGGCTACGACGCGGCGGCCTTTTTCGTCAAATCCCTCCTCGTCGACACCATTTCCGCGCCATTCAATCTTCATGCCTGCTTCTTCAGCCGCCACGTCGACAAATTCGCTCACGGTATGCTGCTCGCCGGTGGCGATGACGAAGTCATCCGGCTGCGCCTGCTGCAACATCAGCCACTGTCTCGCACATAGTCACGCGCATGACCCCAATCGCGCAGCGAATCCAGATTGCCGAGAAACAGGCGCTCCCGAGCCCGGCGTGGATCTGCGCCAGGCCGCGGGTGATCTTGCGGGTGACGAAGGTCTCACCGCGGATCGGCGACTCGTGATTGAACAGGATGCCGTTCAGGCAAACAGGCCGTAGGCCTCGCGGTAATTGACGGTGATCCAGTGGCGTAGACCTTGGCCGCCGCATAGGGCGAGCGCGGATAGAACGGAGTGGTCTCGCGCTGCGGGATCTCCTGTACCTGCCCGAACATTTCGGAGGTCGAAGCCTGGTAGAAGCGCGTCTTGCGTTCCAGGCCGAGAATTCGAATGGCCTCGAGTAACCGCAGCGTTCCGAGCGCATCGGCATTGGCGGTGTATTCGGGCGATTCGAATGACACCGCGACATGACTTTGCGCGGCGAGATTATAGATTTCGTCCGGCTGCACCTGCTGCACGATGCGGATCAGGTTGCTGGCATCGGTCAGATCGCCGTAGTGCAGGCGCAACTGCACGTTGCGCTCATGCGGATCCTGATAAAGATGATCGATTCGATCGGTGTTGAACAGCGAGGCGACGGCGCTTGATGCCGTGCACTTCGTAACCTTTCTCCAGCAGAAACTCGGCGAGGTAGGCGCCGTCCTGGCCGGTGATGCCGGTAATCAAAGCCTTCTTTGCCTTCTTCATCTCTTTGTCCTGTGTGAGAATTTTCTTCCAGTGTTCCGCATCAAAATGACTGGAAACACGATATCATAGCGTCTCCAATAAGTAGCACGGAATCTGTAAGTTCCGAGGTGAATTGTGGTGGTCGTGAGCGAATCCAGATGGTAGCTAGTCAGGCGGTATGTTGCGGCCCGCGGGGCATCTGTTGATTATAGCACCGCGTTATTCGTAGCTCGCCAGGCAAACGTCACGGCTTTTCCGGAGCAGCGCACGTCGCGGCGATTGCGGTTAAACGGAATGAAGATACTAATGGTCCACAATTTTTACCAACAGCGTGGCGGCGAAGATATCGCATTCCATGCCGAGAAGGCGCTCTTGAATCAAACGGGCATCAGGTACCCGTGTATATAAGACAGAACGACGAGATCAAGCGATACGGACCCGTGGAAAAAGCGAGCCTTCCATTTCGCACCGTCTGGGCTTGGGATAGCTCGAAACAAATGCGCAAACTCGTGGACACAGAAAAACCAGATGTCGTTCACTTTCACAATACGTTTCCCCTTGTGTCTCCGTCGGCATATTCAGCCTGCAGGGAGGCCAACATTCCGGTCGTTCAATCCTTGGACAATCCGCGGCTCATGTGTCCCGCGGCGACTCGATTTCGCGAGGGCAGTATTTGCGAGGAGTGCGTGGGGGAAAATTGCACCGTGGCCGGGAGTCCTGCACGCTTGCTACCGCAAATCGCGACTTCAGACAGGCGTCGTAGCCGCGATGCTGACGGTTCATCGATACTTGAAGACCTGGAAAAACTGGTGGATACCTATCTTGTTGCCACAGACTTCTATCACCAAAAATTCGTGGACGCTGGACTCCCGCCGGAGAAGATTGCCGTCAAGCCGCATTTTATAGCTCCTGATCCGGGGCCAACGCAAGAGGCCCAATCGTATGCGCTATTTGCGGGACGTCTGTCCCCGGAAAAGGGTGTATTGACTCTTCTCAACGCTTGGGAAAACTTGAAGGCGATTCCCCCTGAAAATTCGTGGCGAGGGAGATTTGTTGCGCGACGTACAGGAGCGCGCCAGCGATCGCAACTACCAGATCGAAATGGTGCCGCGGCTTAGCCGGCAGGAACTAACTCATTTGTTTCAGGGGGCTCGATTTCTGGTCTGGCCTTCCGAGGGGTACTACGAAACATTTGGACTTGTCGCAGTGGAGGCCTTCGCGTGCGGCATACCTGTCATCGCGTCGCGGGTGGCCCCGATGGAAGAGATCGTCCGAGATAAGGTTACGGGGCTGCACTTCAAGGCTGGAGATCCGAACGATTTGGCTGAGAAGGTGAAGTGGGCATGGACGCATCCGCGGGAGATGGAGACGATGGGACGTGAAGCTCGTTCAGAATACGAAGTCAAGTACACTGCAGAGCGCAATTACGAGCTGCTTATGGGAGTCGATCGCCGGGCTTTGCGCGGCAAATGAACTGAAGGTGCGCCAATTACTTGGAAGGGCGTCATGGGCCCGCAACAGTCGCAGGCGATCTAGTTTTGCGGGATGCTCGGGAGATGGCGAATGAAGAGGGCACTCATTACTGGAATATCGGGATTCGTAGGGTCCCATCTCGCCAAGGAGCTTGTCAGTCGCGGATGGGAGGTTTCCGGCCTGGTCCTGTCGAAGCACGCAATCCGGCGTTCCGTCGCGGCTGTCCCGGTTGGGAATCGGGTCCAGCGTGTCTCTATTGGAAGGTGACATTACGGATCTTGCGTCGATCATTGCGGCCCTGGGCTTTGCTAAGCCGGACGCTGTCTTTCATTTGGCGGCCCAATCCTACGTCCCTCGCAGTTTTGCCACCCTCTGGAAACTTTTCTCGTGAACACTTCGGGCACAGCCAACCTGTTGGAAGCGGTCCCGCTCAACGGGGTTCGATTGAAAATCATGTTCGCGGGATCGTCAGAGGAGTACGGCCTCCAGTTAGCCTCGGAAGCCCGATTGAAGCGGCTATCAACAAATACGGTGTTGTCTTCCCCCCCCCAGATCGTCGCCCGAACTCCCGGTCAATGAAACGAATCCTCTTCGACCGATGAGCCCTTACGCTGTAAGTAAGGTGCAGGGAGATCATCTGATAAAAATACCATTATGCGTACCGGATGAAGACGGTCGTCGCGAGAGGATTCAATCAGGAAGGTGCTGGCAGAAGCGACCATTTTGTAACAGCCGATCTTGTCGGACAGTGTATTCGACTCAGCCAGGGAGAGGCGCAAAAGATAGTTGTCGGGAACGTTAACGCACTTCGAGACTGGAGCCACGTGCTTGATATCGTAGATGGTTACCTGCTGCTCGCCGATAAGGCGGCTCCTGGCGAAGTTTACGTATTAGGGTCCATGAGGATGCACTCCGTACTAACATACGTTTTGTTGACTTTAGCTGAACTGGGCTATGAGATTGAAGCCGTGGAGACTTGTGGCGGAGGGAAGCGTCTTGAGCATCCGCTTAAGGAGATTCAATCAAACCGGTTCGGTGTGTTGTGGCTGAGCAACGCTCTCGACGATGCAATCATTGGGGGAACACTGCACTATGAACTGAATGATCGAGGGCTGATCGTAACTACGAGTCGAGCAAAAGTGCTCGTCGAGTTCGGCCCGGACCGCTTTCGCCCGGTCGAGGTTCCCATGCTGATTAGTGACACACGGAAAATTGAAGCGTTGGGATTTAGCGTTCGACGGTCGTTGCGCGATATGATTCGGGACCAGATGGATTATCATCTTGACAGTCGAAATCAGCTCAGCTAAGCCATGTTGCCGTTGAGTCTCAGGGGCCGCTTGAATAATTCATCGCGGAGGAGATTCGCCGGCGGGTTATCGGACGCTTGATTGGGCGACCGTGGAGTAGGATGGGGCGGACTTGCAGCCGTTGCTAATTCGGAAGGATGATATGATTTCCTGCAATCGAGAGTTGGGCGTATACAGCAAAAGCGAGTGGCCGGAGGCGCTCCTGTGGTCGGGCAGTGTTCTTTACGATCCCGACGGAGCATCCTCACCGTGTTCTTGAACGTTGAGTTAGCTCATGCTTCATACTGGTTCCTTTCCAGACGACAAAGACGCGAGTTATCGCCTGTTGGGAGTGCGGGTCAACGCGATCCAAATCCCTGGCGTTGTAGCCTGTATGAAAGAGTGGATATGTGAGCGCCAGCGGGGGCATTTTGTTGCTGTCACGGGGATGCATGGTGTCACTGAAGCCCACCATGACCCGACGTTTCGGGCTGTCCTGAACGATGCAGACCTCGTTGTTCCCGACGGTATGCCGCTAGTCTGGCTAGCACGCAGCAAAGGCCACCCGTTGAAGCGCCGGGTCTACGGCCCTGAATTGATGGCGACCTTTTGTGAGGAGACTGCGGCGAAGGGCTATCGTCACTTTTTTTACGGCGGTGCGCCGGGTGTCGCTGACGAACTCGCCGCAAGGTTTGTGGCCCGATTTCCGGGACTCATTCTGGCAGGCACATATTGCCCGCCGTTCCGGGCGCTTACCGACGCGGAAGACAGAGATGTCGTTGAGATGATCAATGGTTCACGAGCCGATGTCGTGTGGGTGGGCCTGGGCAAGGCGAAAGCAGGAACGTTGGATGTTCGAGCACCGTGATCGTCTCGAGGTTCCTGTCCTCGTAGGCGTGGGCGCCGCTTTTGATTTTCACACCGATCGCGTTGCACAGGCGCCCGAGTGGATGCGTGAAAATGGTTTGGAGTGGTTCTTCCGCCTCCTTCGTGAGCCTCGGCGCCTCTGGAGACGTTACCTTGTATATGGCTCCCAATTTACCTTTTTTGTAGCGCTGGAACTGGCGGGGTTGAAGAAATTCGACTAAGCAGTCGAAGCGACGTGCATTTTTCATGGACAAAGGAGAAGAATGTTGACGAACGATAATTCCAAGCTGGTTGTCGTCACCGGAGCCGGCGGCTTCATCGGCGGAAGTCTCGTTTCGCTTTGCGCAGCCATGGCTATAAGAAGATCAGAGCTGTTGACGTCAAGCCGTTCGACGAATGGTACCAGCGGTTCGACGACGTGGAAAATCTGTGGCTTGATCTAAACCTCAAGGAGAACTGCGAGACCGCGGCCCGGGACGCCTGCCGACATCTACAATCTCGCCGCCGACATGGGCGGCATGGGCTTCATCGAAAACAACAAGGCCCTTTGCATGCTTTCGGTGCTGATCAACACGCACATGCTGCTGGCGGCCGAAGCACGGCGTGAAGCGGTTCTTCTATTCCTCGTCCGCTTGCGTCTACAACGCCGAAAAGCAGAAGACATCCGAAGTCGTCGCGCTGAAGGAAGAAGATGCCTATCCCGCTCTGCCCGAAGACGGCTACGGCTGGGAGAAGCTTTTCTCCGAGCGCATGTGCCGCCACTTCCGCGAAGATTTCGGCCTGGAGTACCCGCGTCGCGCGCTTTCACAATGTCTATGGCCCCTGCGGCACCTGGACGGCGGACGCGAGAAAGCTCCCGCCGCCGTTTGCCGCAAAGTGATCGAAGCCAAGCTCTCCGGCAAGCATGAAATCGAGATCTGGGGCGACTGGCCACCAGACGCGCAGCTTCATGTACATCGACGACTGCATCAAGGGCATTGAGACTGATCATGAATTAGCGACATTCTCGAGCCGATCAATCTCGGGTCGCAGCGAACTGGTCACGATCAATCAGCTGGTCGACATCGCCGAAGATATCGCCGGCATCAAGCTGAAGCGCAATTACAATCTGAGCGCGCCCAAGGGCGTGAACGGCCGCAACAGCGACAACACCCTGATCAAGAAATATCTCAACTGGGAGCCCAACGTTTCCTTGCGGTCCGGTTTGGAGAAAACATATCGTTGGATCCACGATCAGTACATGGCTCGCGAGAGAGGCGAAGGGTGTGTTGTTCGGGAATCCGCTGTCTAGACATGCTTCATGCTCTTAATGAAGCGGCGTGGCGTCATTAGGTTTTCAGTTTGTTCATGCCCAAAGAAGTGCTCGGGGCCCGCCATACCCCGAACCGAACGCCTGGAAACGGCTCCGCAACGAGGCTATAGCAAATGCGTTCGTCTGTGACACCGATCGCATAAAGTGATGAGATTCTCCTCGGTCAGGAACGTGAATGACTGTGCATTCAGGCATTCTGCCCGAAACGTTATAGAGCCCGCCTGAGCCTCACACAGATACTGCCCTGGCTCGCGACCGCGCGTTTCATGCGATGTATCGGATTATGATTGATCTGCGAATGCGCGATGTAATTGAATCCTCCAGTCCGGGAGTTCGATGCCGAAAACTTTCGCTAACTTGGAATTCGATAGAACGGAATAGGCTGGGCGGCGCGCCGGGGTCGGGTATTCTGCGGTTGTAATCGGGGTGACGCGCTTGGCGCGCAACGGTAGTCCCCCGAGCGCGGATGCGAGCCAGGAGCTGCTTGCCGGCGTGGCTGAGGCCTCCTGGAGAATTGCCTCCGCGAAGTCATACCAGGTGGTAACGCCTGCGGCTGTCATGTGATAGGTTCCGCCGAGATTGGCGAATCCGTCTCCGCCGTCCGCTCGTTCCGTGGTCCTGGCCAAAGCCGCGATTGTTGCCGCGGCGATCTCCACATTTCGCGTCGGGGCGCCGTACTGATCGCGAACGATGCGCAGTTCGTCGCGCTGGGTTGCGAGCCGCAGGACGGTGAGCAGGAAATTGCGGCCTTGCGCTGCGTAGACCCACGCGGTGCGGAATATCAGGTGAGAAACGCCGCTCGATCGGATGGCCTGCTCTCCGGCGAGTTTGGTTCTGCCATAGACGCTCAGCGGGTTGGGCGGATCATCTTCAAGATAGGGCGCGTTCTTGGTTCCGTCGAATACGTAGTCGGTGGAATAGTGCACCAGGCTTGCGCCGATCTTCTTTCCTTCCTCCGCCATGATTTCCGGAGCGTCCGCGTTGATCGCTTGCGCGAGGCTTGGTTCCTTTTCGGCCTGATCCACGGCTGTATAGGCCGCCGCATTGACGATGAGCCGCGGTCTGGACACGCCGAATCGCTTCGCGTATTTCTTCGGGCTTGGAAAGATCGAGTTCCGCGCGGCCAAGAGCGACGACCTCACCCAGGCGCGGAAGCAGTCCGGCGAGTTCTGATCCGACTTGGCCGCCTTTACCAATCAGCAGGATCGGCCGTTTCATGCGAGCTGTATAGCGTGGAAGAAATTCCTTGGGAACGTCTTTGAGGCGGCACAATCGGGCGTCTTTTTCGGATACGAGGGGCGACGCGATGTTCCAGGCGATGGCCAGGTCAGGGTCGTTCCAAAGAATGCCGCGCTCGTCGTCCGGATAATAGAAATCGCTGCACTTGTAAAGGAACTGCACATCGTCGGTCAATGCGAGAAACCCGTGGGCAAAGCCGGCGGGGATGTAGATCTGGTTTTGCTCCTTCGCGGAGAGGATAACGCTGGCCCACTTGCCAAAATGCGGGGAGCCCAGGCGGATATCCACCGCAATGTCCAGGGCCTCTCCGCCCACCACGCGGCAGAGCTTGGCTTGCGCATGATTCACCTGGTAGTGGAGTCCGCGGAGGGTGCCTTTGGAAGAAAAGGAAAAGTTGTCCTGCACGAACGAATCGCAGATTCCGATGTCAGCGAATCTGCGCTGGTGATATGTCTCCAGGAAAAAGCCGCGGGAATCGCGGAAGATTTTCGGCCGCAGTTCGCAGACGCCGGGGAGAGATGTTTCGATCCGTTCCAATAAGGACGATCCTCTGGAGCTCACTTGCGCAGCGGGTGAATCAGCGGCGTCCGCCGGCGGCCTTGCAGCCGTCATGACGGGACTTTTGAAGCTACGGGCGTCAGCGCGTGGAGAGACGAGTCCCGATTCTCGTAATACTTTTCATAATACGAGAGGTAGTCGCCTTTTCGAACTCCCGCCAGCCACGCCTGATTCGACTTGTACCAATCGATCGTCTGCCGGATGCCGTCTTCCAGCGTAATCTGGGGCTTCCAACCGAGCTCTCGTTCCATTTTCTTGCAATCCAGGGCATAGCGGCGGTCGTGGCCGGGGCGATCCTTCACGTAGGAAAGCAAAGTTTCGGGCTGGCCTGTCGCGCGAAGCAGGCGCCGCGCCATGGTCAGATTTTCTTCCACATCCGTTCCCCCGATGTTGTAGACCTCGCCTACGCGCCCGCGTTCGAGCACGGCTAATACGCCCCGGCAATTATCCTCGACGTGCAGCCAATCCCGTTGTTGTTTCCCGTCGCCATAGATCGGCAGGGCTTTGCCGTCGAGCGCGTTGGTGATCATCAAGGGCAGAAATTTCTCAGGAAACTGGTAGGGGCCGTAGTTATTCGACGACCGCGTGATTACCGCGGGAAATCCGAAGGTGCGCACATAAGAGCGTACCAGGAGATCCGAGGCCGCTTTGGACGCCGAATACGGGCTGCTCGGATTCAACGGGCTTTCCTCGGTGGAAAACACGCCTTCCGGGATATCGCCGTACACTTCGTCGGTCGAGATGTGCACGAAGCGCTTGACGTTGAACTTTCGCGCCACCTGCAGGAGAACAAACGTGCCGGTCACGTTCGTTTCGATCACGGGCGCGGGTTCGTAGATGCTGCGGTCCACGTGCGATTCTGCCGCAAAGTGGACGACGGACTCGCAACCGTTCATGGCCGCCTCGACAGCCGCGGGATCGCAGATATCGCCCTTCACGAAACGATACCCAGGATCCCTGGCAAGGGACGCGAGGTTTTCGAGGTTCCCTGCGTAGGTCAGCTTGTCAAAGTTGACGATCGAATAGCCTTTTTTGAGCCCCAGAACATGCCGGATGAAATTCGATCCGATGAAACCTGCCCCACCCGTAACGAAGATCTTCAACGGTTTACCACCTGGCGACCAGGCTTTTCCTGGTCATTGAGTTTGTTCGCGCCCGTTTCCGCTACGAGATTGTTGGCGCGAAGCAGGGATTCAAAGGTTCCTGCGTCGGTCCACCATCCATCGAGCACCTCGTAGGTCAGCCGGCCTTCGTCGATATAAAAATTGTTTACGTCGGTGATCTCGAGTTCGCCGCGTCCCGATGGTTTCAACCGCTTGATCTTCTCGAAAACGGTGGCGTCGTAGAGATAAATGCCGATCACGGCGTAGTTGGACTTGGGAGCCTTGGGCTTTTCTTCGATTCCCAGCACGTGCTTGCCGCGGATTTCGGCCACGCCGAATCTTTGGGCGTCGGTAACTTCCTTCAAGAGAATCTTCGCCCCGCTCTTTTCCTGACGAAAATTTTCGACCGCTTGGCGAATATTGCTCTCGATGATGTTATCGCCCAGGATCACGCAGATGGGCTCGCCGGCGGCGAAAAACTCGGCCAGGCCCAGGGCCTCCGCGATTCCGCCTTCGCCTTCCTGGTAGGTGTAATTGAGGTGCTTGAGTCCGAAGTCGCGGCCGTTGCCGAGCAGCCGGAGGAAATCGCCGGCATTCTTTCCGCCGGTGACGAGAAGAATCTCCTCGATCCCGGCGTTCACCAGCGTCTGGATCGGATAGTAAACCATGGGCTTATCAAAAATGGGAAGCAGGTGCTTGTTGGTGACCCGCGTGAGCGGATTCA
>CAVPVC010000027.1:0-75415 GCA_963709105.1 uncultured Acidobacteriota bacterium | reverse complement strand
CAGCCCTCGATTTCTCCGCGCCCCGCAAGGTAGGATATTCGCGATGGTTCGTCGAACCCTTCTAACAATTTCGATCGCTGTTCTCGTTTGGCTCGCTGGGCCTTGCGCGGCCAAGGCCTGCGCATGCTCGCAAAATTCGCCGGGCGCATGTCAGGGACTCCAGAAGGGCGACGTAGTGTTCCTGGGCACCGTCACAGACGTCGAAAATGTCACGCCCGCCGCGCCGGCTTCCCCTGCGGACCAGGGACCTGCCAACGCCGCCCCGCCCGCCGGTTCGGCAGCACCTGGAAGTACCGAAGAAAACACGGCCGCACCGCCGCCCGCCACCCCGGTCACCCGCTACCATTTCCATATCGACGACCGCTTCAGCGGCCCGAACGCAACCGAGATCGATGTTTTCTCCGGTGGCGACGATGGCGATTGCGGCTACCGTTTCAAGAAAGGCGACCAGTACATCGTATTCACGCAGCAGGAGGTCGAAGGCAAACTCTTCGCCACCGTCTGCAACGGCACGCGCCCCTCAGGCGAAGGACGCGCCCTGCTCCCCCAATTGCGGGCCATGCGCAACGGACAGCAGGTTGCCTCCGTTTTTGGCGTGCTGCGCCGCGCCGATCCGCCTTTCCTGGCCCCGCCGGACGATCCCGACGACCCTCTTCCCAACATCGCCCTCAAGCTGCGCTCGCGCGACGACCGCTTCTCCACCAGCACCGGCCCGGATGGCGTTTACACCTTCTACCACGTGCATGCCGGCGAATACAGTTTCACCGCGAACCTGCCCGCACGAATGGTTTTCACGCAGAAGACGCTTACCGGGGGACTGCCGCCATTCAAGATTCCCGACGGCGCCTGTTACGAATACAACGTGGACGCCCTCCCGACGGGCCACATTCGCGGCAGCGTGCTGGGGCCGGACGGAAAGCCGCTCAAGCTCGCTTCGGTCGAGCTTTATCGCGCCGGACAGTATGCGGAAAATCGTCCCGGCCTGTGGGGCTATCAAGGCTCCAAAGGCTATTTCGATTTCGACCACATCGGGCCGGGCGAATACGTCATCGTCTACAATCGCATGAACCGCAAAGATCCCAATTCGCCCTTCCCGCGCTCGTTCTACCCAGCCTCAAAGGACGCCGACGGCGGCGAACCGATCGCGCTGAAAGACGGCCAGCAATTGCTCAAGGCCAACATCAAGCTTCACGATGGATATCCCACCCGCTCAGTTCGCGTGCGGGTGAAATGGGAACACAGCCGCCCCCCGGGTAACCTAACGGTTATGGCCAAGGCCGACGACGGCACCGCCAACCCGGGCGCTGAAAAAGTTGCCGACGACCTCTTTGAATTCCCCCTGTTTGCATCCGGAAAGTACACAGTTTCGGCTTGGGAAGATCTCGATCCCCAGCGCACCGCCCCCGGCCGCAGCCCCGACTGCACGATCCCCGCGCGAATCGACGCCGCACCTGTCTCCATCGACGCGTCCGATGCTTCGATCAAGGAAGTCACCCTAACGTTCGCCGCCGTAGAGTGCCACAAAGAATAAAAGGAATAAGCCGGCCGGTTGCCGGCCGCAAAGCAAAAGCGCCACCCCAGGTCCTGCAAGGGTGGCGCTTTTAGTGTCAGTGGAATTACGAATACGTACGTAGCTTAGCGGAACCTGCCTCGGAATCCCCCGTAGTACCCTCGGCCAAAACCGAACCCCAAATACAAGCGGAGCCGGGTAGAATCCCCACCCGCCATATGGGTAGAAGTACGGATCATAAGCGTACGGATATCCGTAATAAGGCAGGAGGCGGTGGCGGAGGATACGTACCGTAGGCACCGTCCCGCGCAAACCTCTGCGACCTCTGCGAATTCGCTCCCGCGCTGTAATCCGCCTGCCCCACGGGATGGAACGCCACCCTACTCTTTTCGGTTGATATAGTTACCGGCGCCTGCAACTGGAACGTAAGAAGCGTCTCCGGCGGGATCACCGTAGGTTTACCATGCGTACTAATCACCCCAAGCCCCGCAATCGCTCCAATTCCAGCTCCCACCGCCGCGCCTTGGCCGCCGGCGGCTATGGCGCCGATTACGGCTCCGGTGCCAGTGGTGCTTCCCACTACGCCTACGTCGTGGCCCGTGTCTCTGCCGGCTGAGGATTGCGCTAGCTGCGTTTGGATGGGCAATAGCTGGCCGTCTACGAAAGTCAGTTCGCTCAATTGCAGGCCTAGCTGCGTGGTGCCGTGATTCTTTTGCACCATGGTTACGCGCCCTAGCACGCTTTGGCCGCGCTGTGCGACTACCCAGCCGTCGACTACGATGGGTTGCGCTAGCGTGGCGTTAAACCCGTCTCCCGGCAGGTTCCGGCTGGTGGAAATCCACTCATTTGTCCTTACCTGAACGATTGTTCCCGTGGGCAGCGTTAATTGGGAAGGCAACGGTTGGTTTGCGGGCGCCGCATTCGGAGGCACTGTCGCCTGATCTTGTGGAGGCGCCGTCTGTGGTGCGGGCGCCGGATTGGATTCCTGCGGAACGTCATTGGTTGAGTTCTGCGCTTCCTGTCCCGACGCCACCGGGTAGCCGGGAAGATTTCCCTGGTTCTGCTGGGCCGAAGCTGGCAAACCCGCAACACCAAAAGCGAAAGCCAGAGTGCCGATTCCTGCAATTTTCCATAAGGACTGAAATTTATTGCGTTCGTTGTAACTCATGATGGCTCCTTCTCGGTGCGGCTGGCAACGCCCGCCGCCACGCATAAATGCACTATGAACAAAATTCACTCTTAATGATGACACAAGCGTCAAATGAGTTGTCCCAGCCGCTTCGCGTGGGTTCCTTTCGGGGCACCCTTGGGGCCCCGCGTTCGGCCCCAGCCCGCATACGATAAAATAGATGAAGGGGACGAAACAAGCCCGTCAATCTTTGGAAGAAGGCTAGTACTTTCGTACCGGTAAATACCGCAACTTTTGCGCAACTCTCTATCGAGAGCCGTGTTTAGTGGACTGATTGCGCGGGACCGTTTTTAAGTCCTAGAAGGCTTGGGCCCGCCGTCATCATAATTTTTATTAAATCTCAATTCATTGGGGACAGGTGTGTCTCCCAGGAGAGAAACATGCATTCCAAGCTGATTCGCTTCATTGCAGTATTAGCCATCGCAGCGGCACCCTCTTCTTTCCGTCGGTTGTGGCGGAGGTTCTACCTCCAGCAATTCCGGCTCTAACACACAGACTCCCGCAGTGCAGACCGGCAACGTCAGCATGCTAATCAGCGACTCCGCTACCGAGGATTGGGCCACCATCGGAGTGAAGATCGAGGCCATTTCCCTGATTCCGCAGGGGGGCGGCACGCCGGTAAACGTTTACACGGCTCCCAGTCCGGCGCCCATCATCAACCTCGTTCAATTGGATCAGCTGAGTGAAATTCTGGGCAACCTGACCGTCGCCGACGGCACCTACACCGGCGCTACACTCACTATCGGTGGCAATCCCGGAGACGTGTTGCTGACCGCTTCCGCCGATCCGGAGGCGGGGTTCGCCGGCACCCCAGGCGCCACCGTGCCGTCGAATCAGATCAACATCCAGGGAACCACGGGCAGCGCCGGAAGCCTTACGGTTCCGGTAACTGTGAACTTCGTTTCTCCGTTAGTGGTAACCGCGAACTCGAATAACGCTCTGGACCTGGAGTTCGATCTGGCGCATCCCGCTTTCATCGTGGGCCATGTGCCGGTGACCAGCGGTGGCACCACGATTTGGGGCGTCAATTTCAACGGTCCGGTGCGCCACCATCCGATCGCGGGCCTCACGCGGCTGGTTCTGCGGCACGCTTATGGCAGCGTCACCGCCGTCTCTTCGGACAATACCTCCATCACGATCGCCAGGGAATTCCCGACGGAGCCGCCGGTGAATCCCGAAACCGCCGTCACCAGCACCCAGAGTCTCCAGATACTCGCGGATGCAACCAACGGCACGATTTTTTACGATGTGGACGCCAAGACGAACACGGTGATTCACAACTTCTCCGCGCAAGCGTCGTCTCTCGTGGGCAAAAATGTCCGCATCGCGGCGCGCTACCAGTCGAACGGAACGCTGGTCGCCGTGCGCATCTGGGCGAGCAGCAGCTTTAATAGCGTATGGGTGAGCCCGGAAGGCCACGTCCTGCACGTCAACACGACCACCGACGTCATCACTGTGCAAAACGAGCTCGGCGCCGGCGTTCCCCTCACGGTGAACGCAAACACGGAGTTCTTCTTCCGCACTCCGTGGAACGCAACCGCGGACGCCACTCCCATCGCCACCGGAACCGGCTTCCTGACCTCGCACAATTTCGTGCGCGGATTCAAGATCCATGCCAGCGTTGTGGATCCGCTGGCGTCTGCGCTGGTGGCTCAGACGATCGATATTGAGATCGCCCGATTCGATGGCACCATTTCCGCCACCAATTCGAACGGATTCACTTACACTCGCAACTTCCACACCGCTGGCGACGACTACGCCGTGACGCTCGATTACATCTCGAGCGGCACGGCGAACGGCAACGATGCCAGCGCAAATCCCATCAGCGGCTTCAAGTATTGGAATTTCACTTTCCCGACGGTTATCACCGACGGCTCCGGAGTGGTGAATAGCTTCATCAACGCCACCAACGGCGCCGTGAACTTTGGCGGAACGGTCGGCATCCTGAACGCCTATGGCGAGACCTACGCCATCTGGAACGATTCGGCCAGCCCGAATGCCTGGGCCGCTCCAGAGGTCGTTCTGATGCCCGTCACCGCGCCCCTCGGAACGGTTGCATCCGGATACACGGTCGGCACGGGGGGCTTTACGATGACGGTGCTGGGCGGCACAAACGCGGTCACGAACACCCTGAGCACAACGTCAGGTTCCGCCCCGCTGGTGTACCAGGTGGACCGCACCGGCAACATCGTGACCATCAGCTCTGTGGACATCACGACCACCGCGGGCCAGAACACGGTAACGAGCAACGTCGTGCCGGGAACCCCCGTGAAGGTGTTCGGAGTGCCCCAGGCGAGCGGCGCAATCAAAACGTACGTCCTGTTCTACTACACGGGCACGAAGCCGAGCATCTAGCTCGGCTCAGGCCCGGAATTTCCTGATATTCCGGGTTGCAAAAAAAAGGGCTATCGGAGGTTACGGCCTCCGATAGCCCTTTCGTTTTTAGAGCTGCTCTTCTTCAGACTTGGTCTTCCGATCGACAGCGAGCGACTACGATGCCGACGGCGAAAAACAAGACCCACCCTTAAAGTGCAAGGGTGGGGCACCCGCAAAGTCTTACGGCACAAAAGCGGGAGTGATACCGCGATGCCCCGACAAGGCTACGCGTGCGGGCCCATGTTGGCCATGCGCTGCGCCATCGCGAGCAGCAGTTTTTGGCTGCGCGGATTCATCCGGGACAATGCTTTCGCGAAAAGTTGAAGCTCCCGGTGATCCTTGCCGTTCTCGCCCCACTCGGCCATGCTTCCGTTCTTCGGCAGCGCGGGAGCCTTCACGGATTCCCCGTCGGTGAAGAAACGGTAGAGCGGGACATCCAGCGCCCGGGCGTACTTCACCAGCGTGCCTACCGAGGGAACGGTATAGCCGTTCTCCACGCGCGACGTATAGCACCGTAGCAATCCCGTTCTTTCCTCGAGATCCCCCTGCGACAAATTCCTTTCCTCCCGCAGCTTACGCAATTTGCGCCCGATTTCCATTGGCGTCTCCCCCTTTTTTCAGCGATCAGATTTTTAAACACGGTAAATCCGCGAGGTCTTTACCGGCTCACCCCCTGAGCCCGCTCCCGGCCTCGCTGCACCTTACATGCCAAAACGGTGCTGCTTGTCCAGATTCTGCTTTTGCCTCACCAATCGACGGAAGGGTGCTGAAATGCCTAAGTTCGCTCAATGCAAAGCAAGCGCAGAAGATCGTCGCCTGGGTGCGATCGAACCTCGCTTTGCCGCGGAAGCCGCGGCGACTCGCTTTTTATGCGTTTCCCGCCGGTCTTGACCGTCACCGGCATGTCTCTCCGCTCTTCCGCCACTCCGCCCGTCGTGCTTCGGAAAATCACCAGCGAGTAATCGTTCGACGTGTCGTCGCTGAGATTCAGAAGCTCGGGAAACTCCAGCAAGGCGAGAGTGCAGAAAAGCAAGCCGACGACGAGACTAACGGAGTATTGGATACGCATAAATTGTTTATAACAATCTTACGAGAAGTGTAACCCTGTCAACCAATATTTGAAGCGCCGGCCGCAAGCGGGGAATGCCCCCTTTGCAATCCGCGTTCGCGGAGCTAATCTGGCTGGGAGCTCAAGGCGGGTGCGCGATGATTGTTCGAACTTGTGGAATTCTGAAACTTACGGTTCTGGGGACTCTGTTGCTTCTGGGGCTGCCGCCGCTGCTTGCGGCGCAGGAAGCTTCCAAGGATTCCAAGGCGGCGGAGGCCAAGTCCTCGGATCAGAAATCCACGGATCAGAAGCCTGCGGACGCCTCCGTTCCCAAAGAGGAATCGTCCGTTACCGACCATACCATTCGCATTGGCGGCCAGACCATTGCTTACAAGGCGACTGCCTTCACCACGCTGCTGAAGAACGAGAAGGACGAGCCTACGGCGATTATTTTTTCTGTCGCTTATACGAAGAGCGACGTCAAGGACCTCAGCCAGCGTCCCATCGCGTTTCTCTACAATGGAGGGCCGGGATCGTCCTCAGCCTGGCTGCACATGGGTGCGTTTGGTCCGCGCCGGGTGAGTACGCCGAATGCCGAGGCTGCGCCGCCCCCGCCCTATAAAGTCGAAGACAATGCCAACTCCCTGCTCGACAAGACCGATCTTGTGTTCATCGATCCGGTGGGCACGGGCTACAGCCACGCTGCGGGAAAAGCGCAGGACAAGGACTTCTGGGGCATCGACTCGGATGTGAAATCGTTCGCGCAGTTCATCAACACCTATGTGACGCGCAACAGCCGCTGGAATTCGCCGAAGTTCCTCATTGGAGAAAGCTACGGGACGTTTCGTTCGGCCGCGCTCAGCAACTATCTGCAGTCGAATAACGGCATGTACCTGAATGGGATTGTTCTGATGTCCACTGTGCTTGACCTCGGCACGCTTTCGTTCAACCCCGGCGACGACATGCCTTACATTTTCTATCTACCCAGCTACGCGGCGACCGCCTGGTATCACAAAGTTCTGGAAGACCGGCCCGCGGACCTCAATGCCTTTCTGGCCGATGCCCGCCACTTCGCCTCGACTGAATACGCATCCGCCCTGATGAAAGGCTCCAAGCTGCCCGAAGAGGAGAAAACAGCGGTTGTGAAGAAGCTGGCTCGCTTTACGGGCCTGAGCGAGGATTACATTCGCAAAGCGAACCTGCGCGTCAATCTGCCGCAGTTCATGGCGGAACTTCAGCGCGCGCGCGGGCTGACCACGGGGCGTCTCGATGCGCGCTTCTCCGGGGCGCAAATTGACCTGCTGGCCGAGTATGCCGCCTATGATCCCCAGGAAACGGCCATAACGGGGCCTTTCACCGCCGCCTTTTATAGTTACGTGCGCGAGGAGCTGAAATTTTCTGAGGACCGGAAATACGAAGTGTTAAACGAGGATGCCAATCACGAGTGGGATTGGAAGCATCATTCGGGTGAAAATTATGGCTTCCCCGGCTCACCCAACGTTGAAGGCGATTTGCTCCGGGCTCTGGTGGCGAATCCCCATTTGCGCGTGCAGGCCGAAAACGGCTTGTTCGATCTGGCGACTCCGTTCTTCGCTACCGAATACACCATGGACCATCTCGAACTGCCTGCGAATCTTCGTTCGAACATTTCGCTGGAGTATTACGACGCGGGGCACATGATGTATCTTCGCGACGACAGCCTGGCGAAGCTCAAGGCGAATATCGCCGCGTTTGTGGATCAGTCCGCAAAATGACGCGCGGCGGTTCAGGCGGGTTCGAGCGCCTTGTTCAGCCGCCGAGGGAGGGAAGTCTGCCGGCGGCGCCGAAGAGAAAAATCGTGCCTACGATCAAGCTATAGCTGGCTGTTAGCGCCACCACGAAGCGCATCAGGCGCGGTTTCGCCGCGCTGGCCCCGAAAACTCCTACCGCCGAAGCGGTCATCAGAGTGTTCATCAGACAGGAGCCCGGCCAAAAACATCGCCAGGCCCAGAAATCCGCGTGTGAGTCCTCCTAGGTTTGCGGCCAGCAGAAAGAGCAGCAACTGGCTGGGCGTTTCAGCACCCAGGCCCGTGTATAACGCCGATCAGGAACACGGACTTTCGATTGTAGTTTTCCCTGGCATTTCCGGGCTTGCCAGCGCCGGCGCCCGCGCCCGGATTGAAGACTCTCTTGATTTGCCACGAAAGCCATTGAAAGCCATCGAGAAGAAGGGAGGCGCGCGATCGGGGCACAAAGGCTGAGCCTTGCCTCAGCAGCGTCCCAAGTACATATACCCCGAGAAGCAACAATGTTAATCCCACCGCTCGTTCCGCCCATGTGTCGATGCGTGGCGGCAGAGAGCGTTGAAACAGGATCACCGCGCCGCCCAGTGCGGCGACGGTTGAGGCGTGGCCCAGCACGTAGACGAGCCCCATACGCATGCCCCTGCTGCGCGACGGCTCTACGCTGGTTATGTCGGAAATTGCGGCGATGTGGTCGTAATCGAAGCCGTGGCGGAAGCCGAGCACTATGGCGGACAGTAAAGCCAGCTGCAGCGCGGTGGGATGTGGGAACATGTGCTCAGTAGACGGGCAGGCAGATTACGCCGAAGGCTTGCCCTCGCGCCAACTTTGTCACTAATCGGTTTCGTTGTCTAGCGAAGTGAGGGCCCTGGCGGCTTGGTGGGTCATCGTGGATCATCGGGTAGAAGCGTCGGCGAAAATGCAGTTTTTCCTGTATTCCCCTTTTTCAACGGACTCCTTTAATTTGATCAAACGCTTAGCCAATGAGTCAGTGGAGGGCCGATGGCTGTCTTCGAACGCATCAGCGTCTTCGGCGTCTATCCTCATTTCCGCGCGTTGCGAACGAGCGTAGACGTGCTGAAATCGTTTGGTTTTCGCAACGAGGATATCGGCGTCATGTTTCCGGAATGCGCCGTCGCCAACACGTTCTCCTTCGACAACCAATTGAAGAAGGATAGTCAAAGCAGCGATTTGGTCCGGCGGATTGAGCCGGTGATCGAGCCGCTGATCGGCGGAGCCATCGGCTGGCTTACTTACGTAAACGATTCCGAGGACGGCGCGCTCGTGGAAGCGCTGGCGGGGTTCGGTGTTTCCGGCTTCATCGCGCCGGGGTATGAGAAATCTCTCCGCCGGGGGGAACTGCTGCTGGCGGTGCGGCCGATCACGGGGGTGCTGGCCGATCGCGCGGAGGGAATCCTGCGGCGAACCGGCGCACATCACATTTTGCGGGCATGCGGCACAGCTGTTCCGGCGCCGAAAAGCCTGCTTCGCGCGGACATCCAAGTGAGGGCCGCTGCGCCGGGCCACTCGCGCGGCTGATTTTTTTTGCCTGCTCAGATGGCGCGGACGAGCTTGGCCACTTCGTCGAGCACGCGGCGCGTGGTCTCGGGCCGCGTCGTTTCGGAATAAACGCGCAGCATGTGTTCGGTGCCCGAGGCGCGTACCATCACCCAGCCAATATCACCCAGGAAAATCTTGATGCCGTCGAGATTCTCGCGGCGGGCGACCGGCCAGTCCAGAAAACGGCTGAGCTTCGGCGCGGCGAAGTGCGCTAGCGCGCGTTCGGCTTGGCCGCTTTTGAGCGTGAGGTCCACGCGTCCGTAGTGATGTTCCCCGAATTCGCCTTGCAGCATGGCCACCAGTTCGCCGAGATGCTTTCCGTGCCAGGCCATCACTTCGGCTAGCAGCAGCGCGTTGACGGTGGCGTCGCGCTCGGGGAGATAGAGCTTGGTGCCGATTCCGCCGCTCTCCTCGCCGCCCAGCAGGATGTCTCCTTCGAGCATGCGGTCGCAGATGTACTTGAAGCCGATGGGCGTCTCCCAGACTTTGCGGCCGAATTTCGCGGCGATTTTGTCGATCATTTTCGTGGTGGAGAATGTTTTGGCGACCTCGCCTGTGAGGCGGCGGGTTCCGGCGAGGTGCCAGAGCAAGATCGAGAAAATCTGGTGCGGCGTTACGAAGTTGCCGTCGCGGTCGATGGCGCCGATGCGGTCGGCGTCGCCGTCGAGCGCGAAGCCTGCGTCGTAGCGGCCCTTGCGCACCGCCTGGCGCAGCGCTTCCACGTGCGGCTCGATGGGTTCCGGGTTCACGCCGCCGAAAAGAGGGTCGCGCGTGCCGCGAATTTCGTCGGTTTCGATTCCGTGGCGATGAAAGAGCTCGCGCAGCAGGCCGCGCCCGGCGCCGTGCATCGGATCGATCACATAGCGGAATTTGGAGGCGCGCAGGCGGTCCCAATCGACTAGCTTGGCGATTGTTTCGAGGTAGGGCTCGTGGATCTCCAGGGATTTGATCAGTTCTTGGCGCGGCGGGAGCGGCGGCACTCCTTCGCGGAGCACCTGGGCGAGTTCCACTTCGATCTGGGCGACGATGGCGGGCGAGGCGGAACTGCCGTAGCTGGCTTTGAACTTGATCCCGTTCCAGCGATAGGGATTGTGGCTTGCGGTGATCTGGATGCCGCCGGCAGCTCCGCGCGTGCGCACCATCAGCGAGAGGGCCGGCGTGGGCGCGGCGTGCGCGGCTAGCCACACCGGGGTTCCCGTCGCGGAAATGGCTTCGGCGGCTACCCGGGCGAAGTTTTCGGAGCCGAAGCGCGTGTCGTAGCCGACGAGAATCCCGCGCTCGGGATTGGCGCCGCGGACCACGTAGCGGGCGATTGCGTGCGCCACCGTTGCGCACATTTTCGTACGTGTAATCCTCGGCGATTACGCCGCGCCAGCCGTCGGTTCCGAATTTAATCGCTGTCATAGTCGGTTGCTAGATTAGCTTGCGTTGCTTTTTTTCCTCCAGCCATTTCACGATCTTGCCCACGTCCTGCGAGCGCTCGCGGGAACAGAGCAGCAGGGCGTCGGGGGTTTCGACGAGCACGACGTTGCGCACGCCGATTGCGGCTACGAATTTTTTGGGGCTCCAGAAATAATTGCCCTCGGCGTCGAGGGCGAAGTGTGCGCCCGCCGATACGTTGGCGCCATCTTGCGCCGCGAGCAATTCGTAGACGGCGGCCCAGGAGCCGATGTCGCTCCAGCCGATTTTTGCGGGAATTACGGAGACGCGGGCGATCCCCTCGCGTGCGGGTGGCCGGCTCCATGATCGCGTAATCCACGGAAATGCTTTCGAGCTTGGGGTAAATGCGGCGTAGGGCGGATTCGTATCGCCTGGTGCCGATCGATTTGGCCAGTTCTAGCAGCGCGGCATGCGTTGCCGGAAGGAATCGCTTCAGAGTTTCCAGAAAGGTGGAGACGCGCCAGAAAAACATGCCGGCGTTCCAGAAATATTTCCCCGACGCCGCATATTCCCGGGCCACTTTCAGTTCTGGCTTTTCCGTGAAGCGGCGCACCTCGTACGCTTCGACGCCATTCGGACGCGCCGACACGTCTCCGCTTTCGATGTAGCCGTAGCCGGTTTCGGGGCGCGTGGGCGGAACGCCCATCACCACCAGATTCCCGGGCGTTTGGGCCAGCGCGAGGGCCGCGCGAACGAGTTTGCGGTAGCCGGCCACGTCGGCGATGTAGCTGTCGGAGGGAAGCACGGCCATCAGCGCGTCTCCGTGCTTGTGGGCGAGTTGGACAGCGGCCAGGCCGATTGCGGCGGCGGTATTGCGTCCCACAGGTTCGGCCAGCACTTGCGAGGCCGGCGACCCGCGCATTTCCCGCCGCACGGCGGCGGCCTGCTCGACGTTGGTTACCACCCACATATTCCCCGCCGGCACCACGGACTCGAGGCGCTTTACCGTCTGGCGCAGCATCGTGGCGTCGCCGGTGATATTCAGGAGCTGCTTCGGCGTGCGCATCCGGCTGCGCGGCCAGAAGCGCGTGCCGCGCCCTCCGGCGAGCAACACGGCGCAGACCGGCATGGCCTTGCTCTTTTCACCCTTTTTCATGTGTGAACAATCCTCGCAATCGCCTCCGGCGGCACGCCGCGGGCGGCCATGCGGCGGGCGAATTCGCCGGGATCGGCGGGGACATAGGTTCTCAGCACGGAAGTGCGCGCCTCGGGCTGCAGTTGATACTCGCCCAGGGCCGCCGCCATCATCCATACCTGCGTAGGACGATAAGG
This sequence comes from uncultured Acidobacteriota bacterium, assembly GCA_963709105.1. Lineage (GTDB taxonomy): Bacteria > Acidobacteriota > Terriglobia > Acidiferrales > UBA7541 > Palsa-295. Next base: position 63,239 of record CAVPVC010000027.1, on the reverse strand, counting down.
TGTCAGCTCGCCGCCGTGGCGGATATGCCCGTGGCCTTCCAGAAAAATCAGCAGGTCGAAGTGCGTGCCGGACGTGCTGGCGTCGATGCGCTCGCTCGACTCCCACTTTTCCGTGGCGAAATAAGGGCACTTGGCGAGATAGGTTTCCGTCAGCGCGCCCTGCTTCACCTGCACCGGATCGACTTTCCCGCCAGACTGCGCGCCGAAGCGCATCACCTGCAAAGCCCGCTCGATATGCAGCGGGCGCATCTTCCCCTGCGCGTCCGGACGGTTGTAATCGAACACGCGATAGGTGAGATCGGAATGCTGCTGGATTTCGCAGAGCAGCAGCCCGGGCCCGATGGTGTGCGCCGTGCCGGCGGGCACGAAAATAGCGTCTCCGGCATTCACCGGAACGTGCGCCAGGCAATCCTCGGCGGTTCCGTCCGCGATCGCGCGCTCGAAGTCCTTGGCGGTGACGTGCGGCTTCAGCCCCACCAGCACTTCCGCACCGGGGCGCGCGCGCACCGCGTACCACATTTCCGTCTTCCCGCGGCCTCCCGCGGCTGCCTCATGCTGCGCGGCGAAGTCGTCGCCGGGATGCACCTGCACGGATAATTTGTCTTCCGGGAAAAGGAATTTCACCAGGAGCGGAAAATCGCCGCCGCGCTTCACCAGGGTTCCGGTCCATTCCACCGGCATTTCGGGCCAGGCTTCGCGAAGCTTGCGTCCCGAGAACGGCCCGGTCGCAAACCGGCATTCGTTGCCGGTCATCCAGGCCTCGCCGATGGGCTCGACAAGCCCGGTCTTTTCGGGAAAAAACGGAGCGAGAGAAAGCGCGCCCCATGGCCGGGCGCTGAATACAGGCTCCGAGTCGCGCGGGGGAAAGAATCACTGTGCCGGGCCGGAGGAGCCGCCAAAAAAGCGAGCGAGCCGGCGCAACCCTTCTTCGATCCGCTCGATCGAGGTGGCGTACGACATGCGGACGTATCCCGGCGCGCCAAACGCTTCTCCCGGCACCACCGCGACGTGCTCGCGTTCGAGCAGTTTTTTGGCGGCGGCCGTGTCGCTGGGAAGGTCCGCGTTGAGATGCGCGGAAATATTCGGGAACACGTAAAACGCGCCTTCGGGCGCCGTGCAGGCGATTCCCGGAATCGCGCGCAAGCCCGCGAGAATGCATTCGCGGCGCCGCGCATACTCGGCGAGCATCTCGTACACCGAATCCATCGGCCCGCGCGCGGCCTCCAGCGCGGCGTACTGCACAATCGAGGTGGCGTTCGAGGTGGACTGGCTCTGCAGCTTGGTCACCGCCGCGATCAGCGGCTGCGGCGCGAGCAGGTAGCCCATGCGCCAGCCGGTCATGGCAAAAGTCTTGGAGAACGATCCGGCGACGATCAGCCGCTCGCGCGAACCCGGCAGGCTGGCCACCGTAAACGGCCTGGCGCTGCCGTAGGTAAAGTGCGAATAGCATTCATCGGAAAGCAGCCAGACACCGTGCCGCCGGCAGACCTCGTAAATCCGCGCGAATTCGTCCGGCGGAATCACGGCCCCGGTCGGATTGCACGGCGAGTTGACGATCACCATGCGCGTGCGCGGGGTGACGGCCCGCTCGACATCGGCGGCGCGCAGGCGAAAATCGTCCTCGGCGCGCGTCGGCACAAACACGGGCGTTCCCCCGGCATATTTCACGATGTCCGGATAGCTCACCCAGTAGGGAGCGGGGATCAGCACCTCGTCGCCCGCACTCACCAGCGCGCAAACGGCATTGAAGATGGCATGCTTGCCGCCGGTAGTGACCACGCACTCCGCCGGCTGATACGCAGGGGACGACCCCAGCTGCGCCGCGTGCCAATCGCAAATGGCCTGCCGCAGCGGCAGAATCCCCGCCCCCGGCGTGTATTTGGTGCGGTTTTCTTCGAGCGCCTGGATTGCCGCGCGCTTGATGTGCTCCGGGGTGGGGAAGTCCGGCTCGCCCGGGCCGAAATCGACCACGTCGACGCCCTGCGCCTTATACTTCTCCGCCTCCTGCAGCACCGCCATGGTGGGCGACACGCCGATGCGGTTCACCCGGTCGGTCAGCTGGATAGCGTCGTCGATCTTCGGTTCTGTGATTTTCAGTTCCGTGATTTTGAGTCCCGTGCCGCGTTCCATCCCGGCGCCTCGTCCGCTCGTGCAGATCTACTTCAGCTTGTCGCGCAAGCCGCTGCTCGACCAGCGCCGGCACAAACCCCTTGATGGGGCCGCGCAGCCGCGCCAGCTCTTTCACCAGCCGCGAACTCACGAAGCTGTAGGCTTCGGCGGGCAGCATGAACACCGTTTCAATCTGCGATTCGAGCTTGCGGTTCATCATGGCCATCTGCAGCTCGTATTCGTAATCGGAGACGGCGCGGATGCCGCGAAGAATCACTCCGGCGCTGCGCGACCGCGCGAAGTCCACCAGCAGGCCCTCGAACACGTCCACCTCGACGTTTTTCCAGTCGAAGGTGACCGCTTCCAGCATTTCGACGCGTTCCTTCACCTCGAAGAGCGCGTCTTTGTCGGGGTTGCGCGTGACCGCCACCACCACCTTGTCGAAGATCATCGCGGCGCGCGCGATCAGGTCGAGGTGGCCGTTGGTGACCGGGTCGAACGAACCCGGGTAAATGGCGATAACCTTCTTATTCCGCTGGATATCCATTCGGTCGGTAATTCTAAATCATTACCCGGCAAATTCACAGGATGGCCTGGGGTTGGTAGTGAGTCAGTTTCCGGTAAGCCGACTACACAGGACTTGACGCCATTCAAACAGCGGGCCATCTTGAATCCACGAGAAATGGTGAACCGAACATCGCTGATTGTTGCTGGCTTGGTGAGTCTGGCGCTCGGGATAGAGGGCTATCGCCTGTACCAATGGAACCAGGAACGATCCAGGCTGGCCGCACGGCTCACTGCGAGGGCCACCGCTGACAAAAGCAGTTATAACTCTTGTGTCAGAGAGAACGATGAAGCGTTCGAGAGCAAGCCTCGCACCGAGGAATCGCGCAAGGTCTGGTTACGCGCCAGAATAAGATGCAAGGCAAATCTCGGGATATCGCCCGATGAAATAGACCGAGAAATGGATGCGGCTGGTGTTCATCCCTAAAATCGGGCATTACAGTACCAGCCCTGTATTTGTCCGATTATCCGACTACTCAGGAGTTGCGGATTTCCAGCTACCGAGCAAAAACTACTGCGTATGAAGAAGCGAAAGCACCGCTCCGGTCCGCCTGTCGAGTTGGACAATTAGCTCGCCGCCCTTTTCACCGCCATGCAAATGAGGATTTCCGATCACTGTCCAGACGCTTCCTTTGAGACCCGCTCTGAGCGGCAGTTCGGATGTGACCGTATTTTTCCCCCAAATCGGTATCGCGACAGCCAACGCGATTGACTTTGCAGTCTCCGCATCCGGGACAACCCCTGCCGCGGGGAACACAGTTTTGTGGTTTTCGGCAAGCCGACGGTCGTATTCGATCATATCCCCATCGCTGGCGACCGATTGAGTTATGGGGCTACCCAGCAGAACGGCAACAAGAAGGCACGCAACCAAAATGTTTCTGTACATGGCTTAACTCCTGTCCTATTGCGGTGGCCCCATATCGAATCATGCGGAAATTAGCAGCAATCTCTTGTCGGTCCGACTTATCAGTTGAGGCAAGCAAGTGCTGCTCAATACGCTTCGGGAATGATCTTTTTCGCAGATTCAATGCAGGCGGACTGCATATGTCCTTCCTTTTCTGCTTCTAAAGGACAAACTTCAAAATCACCAAAAATCGTTGTTTTCTGCAAGTCATATTTGCTCAGATTGGCGGGCAACTCAGGGTGTTCATTATCTAGTTCATCTGCCTTTTCAGCGCCCGGTCCGCTGTAGATACCTAAAACACGGTGTGTTCCTATCTTCCAAAGTCGATAAGAAGGATTTCCGTTGGCAGCAAGGAGCCTGCCGTGGGTCCAGTAGCACGTCTTTGTGTTCTCTGCTGTTTTGCAAGCGACCTTACGCTTCTCGCTATCTTGCGGGGGACCTGCTGTTGCGGAGGTTACGAAAACCAAAGCGATTGAAACTAGGATGCGTTTCATGACCGGAATCTAGCAGGCGATGCAGCCGAACACAAGACCTGCCTGGTAAACGCGCTTATCGGAAACTTAGAGTACTGAGCCCGGTATATGTCCGATACTCTGGCACTGCGGCCTGAACATCCCGTCAGGATTTACCGCTCGATCTTAAAACCGATTCGCAGCCTGACCTGGAACTCCTCAATCTTGCCGTCCTTAATCCGGCCCCTTTCATCGGCGATCTCAAACCATTCCATGTTGCGTACCGTCTTCGCCGCTTCGGCGACAGCGGCCTTCGCGGCCTCCGCGAAGCTCACGGGCGAAGTTCCTACCAGTTCGGTTATTTTGTATGTTCCCGCCATGTCCCAGTCTCCTCGAACAAGAAATTCTCAACAATCTAGAGGAGCTTACGCCTAACAAGGTCAAACGCCAATAAGAGCGTCGGGGGGGGACCGCTAACTCCCGTCTGTGCCTCACGGCGATCTCGTTGACCCTTGGCCCCACGGGACTTGATCTGCTATTAAAAGAGGGGTTATACCATGAGGGTTCGTATCCTTAACTTCGCCTTCGTTGCCTTCGGAACCGTTCTTTTTGTCGGGTCCCTCAGATCGTTGCTGCACGGCGAGTATGCCTACTTCGACAGTCTTAGGCAGGTTCGAATTTCGAATTTCTTTCCCCTGTTAGCAGGCATCTGGTTTTTCTTATATGGGTTAAATGCCCTGATTAGAGCAAACCTTGGAAAGCGGTCGGATAATCTGTCAAACCGTCTCGGTTGTGTTTTCATCTTGCTAGCTGCGTTCGCGCCAGTAATCGTAACCGGTTACCTTTGGCATTCAACGGCCGGACTATACTTTTTTCTTCTTGGAGTGATCTTGCTTTTGTTCGTCTCGGCAATTTTCGGAATCTTTAGAAAGAAACGAATTGTCACACCCGAACAGTTTGCGGATGAACTCGAAAGACATCTGCTCGGGACGGAAGGCAAATGGGATTGGGACGACACAACGACCATCGCCCTTGCCGATCAACGTCTGGAGCGAATCCGCTGGGACCTTTCCAGGTTCTATTCTTTGAGCGACGATAAAGACAAGGAGGAACTAAGAGCCCTCATTGGAGCCATCCGATCTGGCAACTTCCCCGAAGTTGTTCCACCGAAGTTCCTAACGTACGGCGAACGCTAATTTCGCATAGCCATCCGCGGATCATCCAGGTGATCATCACAGGAAATTCACGACCGCGGCGATGGTCTGCTTCGGCTGCTCTCCCATTATCCAAAAGCTCCGGCTGCTTAACCCCGCCAATCGGGAGATTGGCGTTCCCAGGAGGGAAGTCGCGGGTTTGCGCTGCCCGGTTATAATGCAGAGGCCCATTCGCGCGCAGGCTGTGGCGCGATTCCCAAACCTATGCGCGCTGTCGACATCATTCGCAAGAAGCGTGACGCTGGAGAACTTTCCCGCGAGGAGATCGAGTTCCTCGTCCAGGGCGCGACTCACGGAACTGTTCCCGATTACCAGCTTGCGGCTTGGCTGATGGCGGTGGTCTGGCGCGGCATGACGCCCGCCGAGGCCGCGGCCCTCACCGAAGCGATGCTGCATTCGGGCGAGGTGATCGACTTTTCCGGCATTCCCGGCGCCAAGGTGGATAAACACTCGACGGGCGGCGTCGGCGACAAGACCTCCCTGGTGATTGCGCCCGTGGTCGCGGCAGCCGGTGCCAGGGTTGCTGCGGGGGGCGCGCCCGCGCAAGGGTCCCGAAATTGCCCACCGGTTTACGTGCCAATGATCAGCGGGCGCGGCCTCGGCCACACCGGCGGCACGCTCGACAAGCTTGAATCCATCCCCGGCTTCAACGTGAACCTCTCGCTCGCCGAGTTTCGCCGCGTGCTCGAAACGTGCGGCTGCGCGCTGATCGGCCAGACGCCCGAGATTGCGCCGGCCGACAAAAAGCTCTACGCCCTGCGCGACGTGACCGCCACCGTCGAAAGCCCGTTCCTCATCTGCGCGTCCATCATGAGCAAGAAAATGGCGGAGGGAATCGACGCGCTGGTTCTCGATGTGAAGACCGGCAGCGGCGCCTTCATGAAGAATTCCGCCGATGCCGAGTACCTGGCGGGATTGATGGTGGAGACGGGCAAGCGCATGGGCAAAAAGATGGTCGCGCTCATCACCGATATGGACCAGCCGCTGGGCCGCAAAGTCGGCAACGCCCTGGAAATCGAGGAAGTGCTCGAAATTCTGAATGGCCAGGGCCCGGCCGATCTGCGCGAGCTTTGCGACGAGCTCTCCGCGTGGATGTTCTTGCTGGGCGGGCGCGTGAAGACGGTCGCGGAGGGTAAGCAGCTGGCGGCGGAAATGATCGCATCGGGCCGCGCTCGCGACACGTTTCGCGAAGTCATCCGGCTGCAGGGCGGCGACCCGCGCGTCGTGGACGAGCCCAGCCGCCTTCCTCGCGCGCAGTCCGAGCAGCACGTCACCTCGCATCGCGGGGGCTACGTCACGTCCATTCATTGCGAGCAGATTGGCGTCGCCAGCATGATGCTTGGCGGCGGGCGCGAGAAGATGGAGGACAAGATCGATCCCGCCGTGGGACTGATTCTCGAGAAGAAAGTGGGCGACGCCGTAAAAGCCGGCGAAACGCTGTGCACAATTCGCTACAATTCGGATGCGCGGCTTCGCGAGACCGCGGCCCTTTTGGCGCGGAGCTTTGAAATTGGCGCGCAGGCGCCCCTTGCGCACCCGCTGGTGCGCAAGATCATCGGGGCATAACTGCAAGCCGCGACAGGAACATGGCTGAATACGACGCATTGATTGCCGGAGCGAAACTTGCCAGGGAGAATGCGCACGCGCCGTTCTCGAACTTCCGCGTGGGCGCGGCGCTGCGGGCGAAATCCGGAAGGATTTACACCGGTTGCAACGTGGAGAACGCCAGCTACGGGCTTACCTGCTGCGCGGAACGCGTTGCGATCTTCAAGGCTGTCTCCGAGGGCGAGCACGGCTTTGACGCCATCGCTGTCGTGGCCGATACCGAGACGCTGACTCCGCCTTGCGGCGCCTGCCGCCAGATCATCTGGGAATTCTGCGGGGACGTTCCGGTGATCCTTGCGAACCTTCAGGGCAAGGTGGAATACGAGCGGTCCGGCAAACTACTGCCGCGGGCTTTCGATGCGGGCTTTCTGTAGGCAAAAAAAGCTCAGGCCCGGCTTGAACCGGGCCTGAGGATTGAGTTTAGTGGGCCGCTGTAGTGAGCTGCAAATCCCCGCGAACGATCAGCCGATGTGCAGGTTGTTCGTTACCGAGAACACGCCTGGCACTTCGTTGGCGCGGATGCGCGCAATGTTGGCGTCCATCTGGTTCATCACGGTTCCTTCCAGGGTCACGTGGCCGTTATTCACGATGATGTGGATGGACGGCACCGCACCCATCGCGTAGCGGCCCAGCGTGTCGCCTGAAAAGATTCGCCGGAACTCGGCGCGGCGGATCTGGTTGTCAAAGTTCGACACCGGCAGCACCTGGATGTTGTCGACCACCTGCGTGACGCCCTCCACGCGCCGCACTGCCTTCTCCGCGTCGGACTTGGTCACCGGGAGCACTACCTGGCCGGACAGCACGACCTGGGTGCCGTTGAGCTGGTAGGTGATGTTGTCGAATACGCCGTACCATGGATTCATTACGAGCGCATGGTGGACGTGTTTGTTCAGAGCCTGTTCGTTGACTGGCTGATCCTGCGTGGTGGCGGCGCTCGCCGTGCAGACCCCCACCGTGAAGGCAGTCAGCGCCAGCGCGACGGAAACGCGCGCTGCTTTCAGCAAATTAGAGCGGAATTTCATGGCATCTCCTTTTCTGGTGATTCCCCGTACGGTGGTACTAAAGGCACGGGGCTTGCCAAAGTTGACTGACGGTCACTGCGTGTAATTGCTTAGCTTTCAGCAAGTTTCTGTCTCGTGTCTGGGAAAAGGCTGTAGGGACAATTTCTCCCATTGGTTGAGTTCCACCGGCGGCGCTGGTTTTCGGCCAGCCTGCGCCCCCGGCGGGCTGCTTGGCAATCTATGCTTGATTCGTCTGGGGCTGCGGCGTACGATGCCGTCGCTTCAAACACGAGGTCGGTCGAGTGCGATCATCTAGTACTGAAATGGATAGCGCGGGAACAACTTGCGCTGGAACGGCGCGGCGCGCGTTCACGTTTGCCGTCCTCGCCATGGCAATTTTGTGGATGGCGCTTGGCGCGTTCGCGCAGAGCGGAGAAGTTTACAAAGTGAGGCTGTCGCCTGTGCCGCTCGATCAGGGAATGCTGGCGACGGTGGCGGGGTCCGGCTCGCTTACGGCGGTGTTGTCGGGTAAAACGCTCAAGATCAGCGGGACGTTTGCCGGACTGAAGTCGCCCGCCATTGCGGCTCAGATTCATCATGGGCCGAAGGCGGTACGCGGGCCGGTGATCCTCGATGTGCCGGTGCCCAACGCCGCCAGCGGAACGATCAGCGCCTCCATTGACCTCACGGCGGAGCAGGTCGAGGACCTCCGGAAGAGCAGCCTCTACATACAGATCAACTCGCAGGGTGCCCCGGCCGGCAACTTGTGGGGATGGTTCTTGCGGGAGAAACCGTAGAAGAAATCGTAGAAAAGGATTGCGATGAGCCGATTAAGGGCGTTGGGAATATTGGCGCTGCCTGTCACGCTGACGATGACGCTGACGCTGGCGCTTGTTTTGTCGGTCGCTTCGGGGAGGCAGGCCCCGGCGGCTGGAGTTTACACGACCGATCAGGCAAATGCTGGCCGCGCGACGTTCCAGTCCACGTGTGCCGCGTGTCATCAACCCGATCTCCGCGGCAGCATGGATGCGCCACCGCTGGCTGGCAACAACTTTGTAAACGCCTGGAACACGCGAACCACTGCCGATCTGTTCAGCCGCATCCGTTACACCATGCCGGCCAATAATCCGGGCTCGCTCAGCGATCAAGATGCCGTAAATCTGACGGCTTTTATTCTTCAGTCTAACGGAGCTCCGGCTGGCACGACGCCGTTTGCTGCGACTGTGGCAGTGCCAATCGTCAGTGTGGCCAAGGCTGCGCCGGCAGGTTCCGCTGCACAAGCGGCGACGAAGCCGCCGCCTCCGCCTTCGGACAATGCCACTCCTCGGCGGGCCGCCGCTCCGGCGACCGGGGTTACCATTGAGGGAGAGGTGCGCAATTACGTTCCCGGTTACCAGCGAAATGCTGGTTCATCCCGATCCGAACGATTGGCTGATGATTCGCGGGAATTATCAGGCCTGGAGCCACAGTCCTCTCACACAGATCAACACGCGAAACGTGCGTGATTTGCGCCTCGCCTGGGTGTGGGGGATGAATGAGGGCACGGGCTCTAACGAGCCCAGCCCGCTCGTACACAACGGAATCATTTACCTCGTGAACCCGGACAATATTGTCCAGGCGCTCGACGGTCCCACCGGCGAGCTGATCTGGGAAAATCGCCTGCGCCCGCCTGGCCGCCAGAGCGGCGGCACGGGAGCCATGCGCAACATGGCCATTTACGGAGACAAGGTCTTTGTCGCCACCACCGACGCGCATCTGGAAGCTCTCGATGCGCGCACCGGCAAGACGCTTTGGGACACCGTCCTCGCGGACACATCCAAGGGATTTGGCAACTCGAGCGGGCCGATCGTAATCAACGGCAAAGTGTTGCAGGGACTTGGCGGCTGCAATCGCTATAAGGCCAGCGACAGCGAACAGGGCTGCTACATCAGCGCGCTCGACGCTGCCACTGGCAAGATTCTTTGGCGGTTCAACACCGTTGCGCGGTCCGGCGAGCCCGGCGGCGATACCTGGGGCAAGCTGACCAACATGCTGCGCGCGGGCGGCGAGACCTGGATTACCGGCAGCTACGATCCGGAGCTCAATCTCACGTATTGGGGCGTCGCGCAGCCCAAGCCCTGGATGCAGGTGAGCCGCGGATCGGGCGTGAACGACCAGGATCTGTACACCAGTTCGACTTTGGCGCTGCGTCCCGATGACGGCTCGCTGGCTTGGTACTACCAGCATGTGGCGGGTGAGTCTCTCGATCTCGACGAAGTCTACGAGCGCGTGTTGGTCGACATCGGAGATTTGAAGGCCGCCTTCACGATCGGCAAGACCGGCATTCTGTGGAAGCTCGACCGCCAGAGCGGCAAATTCATCTCGCAGAAAGAGACAATGTTTCAGAACGTCTTCAGCGGCCTGGATCCGAAGACGGGGAAGCTCACGTACCGGCCCGACGTGGTCGAGCAGAAAATTGGCGAGGGCGTGCAGGTCTGCCCCAGCACCGAGGGCGGGCACGACTGGCCGGCGATCAGCTATTACCCTCCCACGGGGATTCTGATCATCCCGCTGAGCCAGAGCTGCATGGAGATGTTCGGCCGCAAGGTCGAGTTTGTCGATGGTTCGGGCGGCGGGTCGGCCGATCGCAGATTTTATGAGATGCCCGGCACCGACGGCAACGTCGGCAAGCTGGTCGCCTACGACGTGAAGACGATGAAGGAAGTCTGGAGCTGGCAGCAGCGTCCGCCCTTCCTCACTTCGGTGCTTTCTACGGGTGGCGGCCTGGCATTCGTAGGCGATCTCGATCGCTATTTCCGCGCGATGGATGCTGCCACCGGCAAAACATTGTGGAAGACACGGCTCGGTACGTCCGTTCAGGGATTCCCGGTGTCTTTCGCGGCGGGAGGGAAGCAATACATCGCGGTCACAACGGGATTAGGCGGAGGCAGCCCCCGCGAGGCTCCCCGGGCAATCCTCCCGGACATTCATCATCCGATGCACGGCAACGCGCTGTACGTATTTGCGCTGCCCGACCAGCAGTAGCGCCACTCGAGAGCTTCTGTCGGCAAGTTTGGATTTCTCAAAATCAGCGCGCTCAGAGGCTGAGTGAGCAGCGCAAACCCCTTAACTACCCCCCTCGCTCAAAAACCACCTTTTACACGCAATTTACAGCGGCCGGGAACACTATGGACTAGCGTGTGACAAGCGGACAGTGCGCGGCATAGCTCGCGGGTTGGGTCGTGGAGGCAAGAAGCCGAAGTCGGTGGGCCATATCGGCACGCCTTCGCTTCCGTACTTGTGGAGGGGAAAAATGCAGGCTCTTTGTAAGACTGAGCGGGGACTTGCGTCTCTGATTGCACGATCGGTCTTCTTGCTTGCGGTTTTGACTCTGCCGCTCGCTCTTTCCTCATCCACTCCGGCGGCCGTCGGGGGAAGTATCTCCGGGACCGTTAAGGACGCAACCGGCGGCGTGATTGCGAAAGCCACCATCACGGTAACCAATATAGAAACGGGGGTTGAACAAACAGCGGTGAGTAACGACGCCGGCGCCTACTCCTTTCCGACCCTGCCGGTCGGGCATTACAACCTCGACGTGACGGACGCCGGCTTCCGGCCCTATCGCCGGACCAGCATAACGGTGGACGTGAACAGCGCAATCATAGTGGATGCAGCGCTCGAAGTAGGCGCGAACCAGGAGACTATAACCGTAGCGGAATCGACCGTGCAGGCGGAGACAGCCAGCACCCAGTTAGGGGACGTCATCACATCCGCCAATGTGGCAGCTTTGCCACTAAACGGGCGCAGCTATACCGACCTGCTTGCGCTTCAGCCCGGCGTTACTCCTGTTACGACGATCACATCCAACACGGTCGTTGGGTTGGGGCAGACCGTGTTTTCTCCTTCCGGCGATTTGAACGCGGGGGCCATTTCCATCAACGGCCAGAGGGAGGCCGCCAACGGCTATCTGGTCAATGGCGCCGATGCCGAAGAGACCGGCAGCCTCGCCGCCGCCATCATCCCCAATCTCGATTCCATCTCCGAATTCCGAATCCTGTCCGACAATTTTGACTCGGAGTACGGCCGCTACACCGGCGGCCAAATCAATGTTATTACGAAGTCCGGAACCAACGAGTTTCACGGAGACGCTTTCGAATTCCTCCGCAACACCGATCTGGATTCGCGCAATTATTTCTCTCCCACTCGCGCAACATTCATTCAAAACCAGTTCGGGGGCACTTTCGGCGGGCCCATCGTTCGCAAGAAAGTCTTCTTCTTCACGGATTATCAAGGCACACGGCAGATTGAAGGGACCGACACCGGGCTGATACCCGTGCCGTCGTTGCAAGACCGCACCGGCAACTTGTCCGATCAAGCGAGCTCGTTGACCGGCACGGTGAGTCCCGACTTATTCTCGGGCTCGGGAACCGACACTTCTATCGCGGCCCAACTGACGCAGAAGCTCGGGTACCCGGTTTCCGGGGGTGAACCCTACTATTTCCCGGGATGCACCACCGCTACGTGCGTTTTCCCGGGTGCCGTAATCCCGCAGAGTGCGTGGTCCGCTCCCGCCCTGGCATTGCTGAAATATATCCCGACGCCCACGCCGGGTCTCGGAAACAACTTTTCGACGTCGGCGTTCGATCAGATTCTGCACGACAATAAGATTGGTGAGCGCGTCGATGCCAACACGCGCTGGGGCACGATATTCGGCTACTATTCTTTTGACGATTATACCGAGAACAATCCTTACCCGACCGGCCAGGACGGAGCCAGCGTGCCCGGGTTCAACGGTCTGTACACGGGCCGCGCACAATTGATTGACATAGGCGATACCAAAACGTTTGGAACGAGTGTCGTGAATGAATTTCACGTCAATTATACGCGCGATAAAAACGATCTGGGCAAGCCGGCTGGCGGGCTGGGGGTCAGCCTTGCCTCGCAGGGCTTTACGGGAATCGTTCCAGGGGCGCCCCAAACGGAGGGCGTCGAAAGCATTATCTTCAATAGTTTTTCGATTGGGTCCGTCCCGGAAGAGTTCGATCAGATCAACAACGACTTCGGTTTGAGCGACAATTTTTCCAAAGTGCTGGGAACGCACTTAATCAAAGTGGGGGCTCAGCTCGAATACGACCAGATCAACACGTATCCTTTCGCCGATCTGAATGGCAGCTTTAACATTACCGGGCAGGAGACCGGCCTCGACTTCGCGGATTTCCTCATCGGCGTTTCGAGCATCTACACTCAGAACCAGCTCAGACCCTTCTATGGCCGGAACAAGTACGCGGGCATCTACGCGGAAGACAGCTGGCGCGTGAAAAGCAATCTCACACTGAATTACGGTCTGCGCTGGGACCGTATCGAGCCCTGGTATGAGAAATATAACAACAACATCACGTTTATTCCCGGGGAGCAATCCGAGGTGTTTCCCACCGCTCCCACCGGCATTGTTTATCCGGGAGATCCGGGCGTAGCGCGTACGCTGGCACCAGCGGGAAACCGTGACTTCGCACCCCGCATCGGTTTGGCTTACTCGCCCGATGTGCGCGGCGATTCGCCGCTGCGCAAAATCGTGGGAGCTTCCGGCACCACCAGCGTCCGGGCGAGTTACGGGATATTCTATGCGGCCATTCCGGGAGAAACCTTGGGACTCATCAGCGACAACGCTCCCTACGGATTCACCTACACGAGTCCCGCTCCGCCCCTTCTTGCTACTCCGTTTGTGGACGTCACCGGCAATGTGGAAGGCCAGCGCTTTCCGGTGCAACTCGCGCCGACCAATGTGTCGAGAAGCCATCCGGACTCCAACATCGACTTCTCGCAATTCGAGCCCATCAGCACAATACCCGGCTATAAGACCGACGACCGCATTCCCTACACCGAGGAGTACATGCTGTCCCTGCAGAGGCAGCTTGGGTCCATGACGCTGCTTAGCGTCGAGTATGTGGGAAACCAGGCCCATCGTCTTCTGGTGCTTGAGCCGGCCAATCCCGGCAACCCTGCCCTGTGCCTCAGCATTCCCATGTGCGGTCCCGGGGACGAGAACACCTACAATACCCGGGGGCCTTTGGGCGCCAATTTCGGCGATGTCAGCTATCAGACGACCATCGGCAATTCCAGTTACAACGCGCTGGAGGCCAGCGTCCGCCACGTTAGCGGGCGAGTGCAATTATTCGCCAGCTATACCTACAGTAAATCGCTGGATCAAGGTTCGAATTTCGCGGATCAGGTGGACCCATTCGATCCGAATCTCCTCCGAGGTCTTTCGTCCTTCGATATGCGCCATAACTTTGTCGCGAGCTATACCGTCAGCATCCCCTTCGAACGCCTCTTCCGCGCCGACAACCGCTGGACGGAAGGTTGGTCGGTCTCGGGCATCACCCGCTACAGCACGGGCTTTCCCGTGACGCTGATCAATCCCATCGATACTTCCTTGATCGGATCGGAAGGGAACGGCATTAACGTCACGGGCCTCGATGAACTTGACTACACTCCCGGTCCGCTCGCTCTCAATCACAACCCGCGCAATGGAAACCCGTACTTCAACCCCTCGCTCTTCAGCTCGCCGGCCGACGACCCCACGGTAGGAAACACGATCGCTAACACGATCGGCAACAGCGGGCGCCGGTTCTTCTCCGGGCCGGGGATCGACAATTACGATTTGACGTTGCAGAAGAACTTCAAGCTCACCGAATCCAAATCCTTCGAATTGCGCCTGGAGGCATTTAACGCGTTCAACCACGCTCAGTTTTACGGTCCTTCAGCAGTGCAAGGCAACATCGGCAGCGCGACTTTTGGCCAGGTCGTCAGCGCCGCTCCGCCGCGGCTGTTCCAGATCGCCTCGAAGCTTATTTTCTGATGACACCCCATCCCTAAAAGGCGTTGAGCGGCTGCCACGGCGCGTGCTGGAATCGGGAATCGAAGCTCCGGCTCCCCAACGTGGCTTACGAAGTGAGGCGCATGTCGCTGGACGTGCCGCCGGCTGCGGGGACGTAGCATTTCATTGTGTAGTCCATCACCATGCGGTCGGCGTTGAATCGCCAGCCCAGGGTGCGGATGGCGCGCTTCATGCGCTTGATCCAGCCGCGGGGGAGGCCGTCGCGATCGCGCTGGTAGTAGAGCGGGATCACTTCTTCGCGAAGCGCGCGGTAGAGGTCTTCGCCGTCGCGGGTGTCGTGCACGTCCATGTTGGTGTGGGTGCGCCCGGTGCCGATGGCGAATCCGTTCAACCCGTCGTAGGCCTCGGCCCACCAGCCGTCCAGCACGGAGAGGTTCAAGCCTCCATTCAAAACCACTTTTTGCCCGCTGGTGCCGGAGGCCTCGAGAGGACGGCGCGGATTGTTCAGCCAGACGTCGACGCCCTGGACGAAATGCCGGCCAACGTTAATGTCGTAGTCTTCGACGAAAACGAACTTGTTGGCGAATTGGCCGTCGCGCATCAGCTCGGCGATCTGCTGCAGCACGCGCTTGCCGAGTTCATCGTGGGGATGGGCCTTGCCCGCGAACACGAATTGCACGGGCCGCTTCGGGTCATTCACCATCAAAGCCAGCTTCTCGATGTCCCGCAGGATCAGGTTGGCCCGCTTGTAGGTGGCAAAGCGGCGGGCGAAGCCGACGGTGAGCGCGTCGGGACTCAGCATGCGTCCCAGCCGCCGGACGGTCTCGGGCGATTCCGCGCGCCCTTCCGCCTGCTCCATGGCGCGGCGGCGCACAAAGTCGAGCAGGCGCGACTTCAGGCTCAAATGCGTTTCCCAAAGCTCGCCGTCGTCGACGTTCTCGATTCCTTCCCAGATTTTGGCTTCGGCGCTGCGCTCGTGCCAATCGGTGCCGAGGTGGCGGTCATAGAGGCGGAACATCTGCGGCGCCAGCCACGAGGGAACGTGCACGCCGTTGGTGATATGCCCGATACGCGAGGGCTCATCCCGGCTGCTGAGCTGGAGTCCAGTCCACATCTCCCGCGATACTTCGCCATGCAATGCCGAGACGGCGTTCGCGCGGCGGGAGAGCTTCAAGCCCAGCACAGTCATGCAGAATTCTTCCGAGTGGTTTGAGGGGTTTTCGCGGCCGAACGCCATGAGCCCTTCGTGAGAGAGTCCCATCGCCTCGCGCAGAGGACCCAAATGCTCCTCGATCTGATCCGCGCCGAAGCGGTCATGGCCGGCCGGGACGGGCGTGTGCGTGGTGAACACGACTTCCCGTGCAACGCGCGGCACTGCCGCGTCGAAAGAAATTCCTTCGTCTTCCATGCGGCTTCGAATCGCTTCCAATACCGCGAACCCGCTGTGTCCCTCATTTAGATGGAGAACACCGGGCGTGATTCCCAGCGCTTTGAGAGCGCGGAAGCCGCCCACGCCCAGCAGTAGCTCCTGCCGGATGCGGATGCGGCGGTCGCCGCCGTACAGGCGCGAGGTGAGTTCGCGGTCTTCCGGGGCGTTGCCCTCGACGTTGGAATCGAGAAGGAACAGCTCGATGCGGCCCACTTTTACGCGCCAGACTTTGGCGCCGATCGCGCAGCCCCGCGTTTCGATCTGCACCATGACGGGTTCGCCATTCTTCCCAATGGCAGGTTCCATGGGCTGCTGGTTCACATCGGTGGGAAGGTAATCCTCGAGCTGCCAGCCGGTTTTATCGAGATGCTGGCGGAAATATCCCTGTCCATAAAACAATCCGATGGCGACCAGCGGGATTCCGAGGTCCGACGCGCTCTTCAGATGATCTCCCGCGAGAACTCCCAGGCCGCCGGAATAGATGGGAATGGACTCGTGCAAGCCGAATTCCGCCGAGAAATAAGCCACCGGGCGGGGCCGCAGAATTCCCGCGTGCCTTGCGCCCCACGTGCGATCCTTTTCCAGATATTCGCGCTGGCGGCGATAGGCGTAGTTGATGCGTCCGTGGAGCACCAGTTCACCCGCGCGGCGCTCGATTTTCTCAAGGGGAATTTCGGAAAGCAGCGCAATGGGATTGTGATTCAGCTGCCGCCAGCGCTGCGGATCGAGATCGAGGAACAGGCTGGTGGAGTCGTTATCCCAGCTCCACCACAAATTGCGAGCGAGCGTCCAGAGCCTTTCCTGGGCCGGCGCGATAAATCGATCGAGCGTGCGTGCCTCGCTGACGACCGGGGCCACCTGCGCCGCGGCTTCCGCGAGCATGCGGATTTCGCTCTCGAGAAACAGGCGCGGCTCCCTCGTCTGCACCACGAGAACACCCTGGAGATCGCCGCGGTCTATCAGCGGCACTCCGAGGAACGATTGCAGGTCGTCTTCGCCGGCTTCGCGAAAATATTTGAAGCGGGAATGATTCTTCACCTGCTCCACCGCGACAGGGCGAACGTCCTCCGCAACAAGGCCCACGAGCCCTTCGTGCAGGGCCAGCCGCAGGGTGCCGATACACTGCGGGCGCAATCCTACGGTCGCCGCCATCACGAGATTGGCGCGGTCCGGTTCGAGCAGGTAGGCGGAGCAAACATCCGTCTCAAAACGCTTGGCGATGAGAGCCACGACGTTCATGAGGGTTTCGGCGGGCTTGCCTCCCTCATTTGCAAGATGGCTGATTTCTTCCAGCGTCAGGACATAATTCGAGTCGGGTGCGTGCGTGGTTGGCCCCAAGTGTCATTCCCCTTTACGTTAGGCATTAAAAGTAGTGAGGCTCACGGTTTTCGTCAACATGATTAAATCTATCGGCTGAATTACTTTCTTTGTTGACGCAGGACTCTTCCTGCAAGCGAAGACGCCTTTGGAAATGTCTCCACGGCCGTTGCACAACCCATTTCCGGTTACATTACCGCGGCGCTTGCCGTCGTTCTAGTACGAGCGTCCCAGGGGTTTCCAGGACGTGGCATTCCTAAATGTGATCCCTTGGAGCAGGTCTTTGAATTGGATTCTTATGCGATCCGTGTCTACAATTTTGGCATGTTAGCCAACTCTCAAACAGCAGGTTGCCAGGTTCCTACGTTCCCCGCCGCCGCGTCCTGGCGGGCGGTGAACACGGCCCGAAATCAAACACCGATGCCCGTTCAGCACGCTACGAAAGATACAGTGATTGCGGCGGCTTTCCTTTGCGCCTACATGGCGTTCTACCTGGGAGTGGGTTTTGCAGGCCTTTCGGCCGTCGAATGGGTTTGGACCTACTTGACCAACTGAAGGCGAACCGCTAGCCGAGTTATTGCCCCGCCCCGAACGTATTACACGCTGCCACCTTCCCCTCGTCTAATCCCGTCGTAAACCAGTGCGTTCGCTGCTGGGATGTTCCATGCGTGAACGACTCCGGGTTCACGCGTCCTGTGGCCATTTTTTGCAGGCGGTCATCGCCCACGGCAGAGGCTGCGCCGAGCGCCGATTCCACGTCGCCTTTCTCGAGGAGGCCCCGCTGTTGCGTGGTGTGCGCCCACACGCCCGCGAAGCAATCGGCCTGGAGTTCGAGTTTCACGGAGAGGGGATTCGCTTCGCTGTTATCGCGCTCCTGCAATTGCTGCACGCGGGCTTCGATGCCCAGTAACTTCTGCACGTGATGGCCGAGTTCGTGGGCGAGCACGTAGGCCTGCGCAAACTGCCCCGGCGCGCCGAATCGCTGGCTGAGTTCATCGAAGAATCCCAGGTCGATGTAGACCTTCTCGTCCTCGGGACAATAGAAAGGCCCCGTGGCGGATTGCGCGCCGCCACAGCCAGAATCGATCGCATCGCGAAACAGCACGAGCTTGGCGTGGTGATAGGGAGTGCCGGTCTGTTGCGGCAAGACCTGCGTCCAGGTGTTCTGCACGTCGTCCAGGACGAAGGAAACAAATTGTACGAGGGGCTTTTCCTGTTCGTCGCGCGCCGGGTCGGGCTGGCTGACGGCGGAGCCGGTATCCGCGACGCCTCCTCCGAGCAGGGCAAAAAGATTGGTGCGAAAGACAAAGCTCAGAATCAGCAGGATAAGCGTGCCGCCGAGCCCGAGATGTATGCCGCCGAAGCCAAAGCCTCCGCCGCCTCCGCTGGAGTCGCGGTCATCTTCGATGTCGGAGCTTTGTCCTCCCGGTGTCCATTTCAAAGGCGTTCTCCCTTGGTTCTTGGCGCAGGCTAAGGCTCGGCCAGCGTGGCGTAATCATATCGCCCGCAACGGCGGACTGCCAAATCGCAGAATCGTACCAGCTTTCTGGCCACTGATTCTGCGATTTGCAACCCGTTTATCTTCGATGTAAGCTCTCCGCCGGTACAGCCGTGGGCGCTGGGGAGTGTCGATTTCCGAGTGGAGATAAATCTTATTTACCCATCTGCTGCTGCGCTTACGTCTAAAGTCACATCGGTGCAACGCCCCTGTTTGAAGGGAGATCCACGATGATGCGGAATTGCCGGTTACTTTGTCTGCCATTCATGCTGATGTTTTTTGCGGCGCTTGCGCCGCGGCCTGTGCGCGCCCAAGTGGAATTGTCGGGGCAATGGCGGCAGAAGATGCAGGAGGACTGGCCCGAGCGGAGTCCGGGTCCGCATATCGGGGATTACACCGGCATGCCCATCAATGACGCAGATCGCATGAGGGGCGACACCTGGGACGCCGAGAAATGGGTGATGGTGGAGCACCAATGCCAGCCGCATCCTTCGGACTACGCGCCCCGCGGACCCGCCAATCTGCGCATCTGGTCGGACACCGACCGCCTGACGCAGGGAATCAAGGAGTGGCACCTGACGACCAGCTGGATGCTGGCGCACCGGGTGATCTATATGGATGGACGTCCGCATCCGCCGGAGTGGGCTCCGCATACCTGGCAGGGCTTTTCCACCGGCGAATGGGAAGGCGACGCGCTGAAGATCACCACCACTCACCTGAGAGAGGGATGGGTGCGGCGCAACGGCCTGGCACGCAGCGAAAAGGCCACCATGATTGAATATTTGGTTCGGCATCATCGCTTCCTCACCATGGTTACCATCGTGAAGGATCCCCTCTATCTGACCGAGCCGTTCATTCGCACCTCGGACTGGGTGGAAGCGGAAGGCAACGAGACGTATCCCAATTTATGCATCCAGGGCGTGGAAATCGAGCACGACAAGGGGTGGGTCGCCTACCACCTGCCGGGGCAGAATCCGTGGCTGAGCGAATACGCGGAAAGGACCGGCATCCCCTACGAGGCTTCGCGAGGCGGTGCGGAAACGATGTATCCCGAATACCAGAAAAAGCTGGCGCAGATGGGCGCCCCCAAGGCAGCGCAAACGCAATCGCCGGAGAAGGGGGGACGATGAGTGCAAGCTCGTCGAGGCCCGCAGGCGCGGTAAGCATGTTGCGTTCGATGGCCGCGTGCACTTGCGCGTGTGCGCTGGCGATGGCCGTTTGCGCAGGAGGTGCGGCTGCGGAGCGGCCTCGCCCGGCGCAGTCTTCCGCCGCGCAGGACGGCCAAGCGAAACCCGATTCGCAGGTCCACATATTTCACGCGCAGGGCAACGTGTACATGCTGGTTGAGCCGACCAGCAACATCACCGTGCAGATCGGCGAAAAGTACATCATCGTGGTGGACACGGGCGTTCCGGAGCTGAGCGATCAAGTGATTGCGGCGATCCGTTCGCTCTCCAGCCTGCCGATCATGTTCATCGTGAATACCAGTTCCGACGCCGACCACACCGGCGCCGACCCTCAGATTTCGCAGGCGGGGTGGGCGCTGCCCAACGCCGGCAGCACGGGCGTGGATTCCTCCGTGTCCAAGGCGATTGTCACCAAGGTCAGCCTGGGACAAGGGGCGCCGATTGTCGGGCACAAGAACACGGTGGATCGAAACAGCAACCCGGGACTGGTGTCGGCTTCGGTCACCTACGGGAGCGAGGGTTTCCAGCTCTTCAACGGCGAGCCGGTGCTCTTCTACTACATGCCCGCGGCGCACACCGACGGAGACACGGTCGTGTTTTTCCGTGGGTCGGAAGTCGTCAGCGTGGGCGATCTTTTTTCGACCACCGGCTACCCGGTGATCGAGTCGGATAAGGGCGGCGGCATCGACGGTTTTGTCGACGCGCTCAACCAGATCATCACGCTTCTGGTGCCGCGGGAAAACGAGGAGGGCGGCACGTACGTGGTTCCCGGCCACGGCCACCTCTGCGACCGCAACGACGTGGTGAACTATCGCGACATGGTCACCATCATTCGCGGACGCATTCAGGACATGATCAAGAAGGACATGACGCTCGAGCAGGTGAAGGCCGCGAAGCCCACCTTTGACTACGACCCTGTCTACGGCGCGAAGAGCGGTCCGTGGACGACCGACATGTTCGTCGAGGCCGTGTATCGCGACCTGACCAGGGAAAAAGCTCAGCCGAAGAGCGGAACCGGCAAGTAAGCAGGCAAGCAAGTTGGCAAGTAAGTCGGAGCAAGGAGCGGAAGAAAATGGCGCGGAAGAGCATGGCGCGTTATCGGATTACAAGGAGTCGCTCGATTTTGTACCTGGCCGCGGCGGGGGCGCTGTTGCTCGGGCTGCGCGTGCCGGGCGCGGGACTTGCGCGTGCCCAGGAAGGGCGAGGCGCGAAGCCTCCGGCAACGGCCAAGGCTGCGGCGGTGATCGATATGACCGGCTACTGGGTCGCCATCGTCAACGAGGACTGGCGCTGGCGCATGCTGACGCCGGGCAAGGGCGATTACGCCAGTCTTCCGCTGAATTCCGAAGGCCACCGCGTGGCGGATCTGTGGGATCCCGCGAAGGACAAAGCCGAAGGGAACGAATGCCGGGCCTACGGCGCCGGGAACATCATGCGCATCCCGGAACGCCTGCACATTTTCTGGGCCGACGACAACACGCTGGAAATGGACACCGACGCGGGCATGCAGAAGCGGCTCTTCCATTTCAACGGGCCGAAGTGGCAGGGCGGGCCGCTGCAGTGGCAGGGAGATTCCGTGGCGCGCTGGGAGAAGCAGGTTCAATATGGCGGGGATGCCGCTTACGGCGGTCCCAGCCCGGGCAAGGGAGGCGACCTGGAAGTGATCACCACGCACGTGCGCCCCGGCTATCTGCGCAAGAACGGCGTTCCGTATAGCGAGAATGCCGTGATCAGCGAGTATTACAACGTGTTTTACCCCGAAGGCCCGCAGGGCACTGTCTATCTCACTGTGACCACCGGCATCGACGACCCGAAGTATCTTTCCGGACACGTATGTCACCAGCGGACAGTTCCGGCGCGAACCCGACGGCTCGAAGTGGGATCCCACGCCCTGCCGCCCGCTGTGGCCGCTCCAGGCGCTGCTGCCCCCGGTTGGCTGGAACGAGAACGGGCCTTCCAAATAGCGGCGGGAGGAAGCGCCGGGTGACGCGCTGGACGCAATGAGATAGCTGAAGCGCCGGTGTTGCCGGGCGCGATGAAATAGCCGGAAGCGTCGGATTCAATAACAGGGGCAGGAACGGGGACAAGGAACAGGAGAAGGCTGGCCGCTTTCGTCATGACTCGGAGCTCCATCCTGTGCTGCTGCCTCCTGATTCTGCTGCTCTGGCTGCCCTGCGGCGCTTGGCACGGAGAAGATCGCGTGCCCGGAGAGCGTTCAGGTCTCCGAGCCGCGTCTCGTAACGCCCGTTGGGGGCTGGAAAGCCATCGCAGAGAAGGCCGTGCACCAGCTGAGCGGCGTCACGTTTTACGACGGCCCCGTGGAAGAAGGCGCGTCGCTGGTCCCCGATCGCGACACCAAGACGCAAAAGACGCGGACGGCTCTGTGGCAATTCGACGCCAAGTCTCAACGCGGCTACTGGATCGCCTGCCGCTATTCCGGCACCTCGCTCACGCTCGCCCGCGCGCTGCCCAAAGGCCTGGCCCAGTGCTCCGTCACCTACAAAAATGGCGAGCAGATCGACGGCCTGCCAGTGATCGAAAACATCTCCTGCAAGTGAAGGCGCTTGCGGCATGGGCCAAGCATATAGGGTCCTCGGAATTGTCGCTGGCGTGGCAGCTCTAATTTTCGACGCCGCCATCACAAATCATATAAAATCTTCAGGCCAGCTTCCGTGGGGCTGTAGCTCAGATGGATAGAGCAGCAGTTTCCTAAACTGCGTGTCGGGAGTTCGACTCTCCCCAGCCCCACCATTCTTACTGATGTTGAATGATAGATTTAGCAGAGCCGTTTGATTTCCCAATTCGGGCTAAACACCATCCGTAGTAAATTCGTGGTAGTTTCCAACACATCCGGGCCGTTTTCACTGCTGCTGTCGAACCAGGCTCTCTCAACCATAAGTGGTCTTATAGTGACGTGGCACGGGCACCTGAGGTAGCATCTCGGAGCTAAAGGACGGGTCCCAGCCCTATGATTTTCAAACGTCTTCGCATCACGAACTGGCGTCAGTTCCGTGAACTCGATTTGGAATTCCACGAGCGCTTGACAGTCCTGACGGGAGCGAATGGAGCCGGTAAGACTACGGCTCTCAATCTTCTCAGTCGCCACTTTGGTTGGCAGGGAACTCTCGTTGGAACTCCGAGACGACAACGGGATGGAATCTCGTTCTCTTCAGACTACTGGACGGAAGATTCTCTTAAAGACTACGAGACGTGGCTGCAGGAGAGATCTACCTCCCACGAGGAATCACTCGCCCCTGTGGCTCCCGCTCCCGCTGCTGGCGAGCAGGAGATAGGTCAACTGACGTACGCTAACGGACAGGCTGCTCGCCTTACGCTACCCGCGACTGTTTCGGCCCAGTTTCATGTGAATATTCACAATCAACAAAATCAAAAAGGTCTGCATATTCCGTCGCACAGACCAATTTATTCCTACCAATCGGTTGAGAACATCCCCACCGTGCCGAGGCGTCGGGATCAGGCCTTCGCCGCGTACACGGATATAGTCCGCATGCGGTATTACGGGGGGCATCATCAGCGAACGCCAAACTACTACATGAAGGAAACGCTGATTGCACTTGCGGCATTCGGCTATGGCAACGAGGTGATCGATAAGAATCCCGAAAGTTTGGCGATTTTTGAAGGTTTTGAGAACGTTTTGCAAACTGTTCTGCCTCCGTCTCTAGGTTTTACGCGCCTATCTGTCCGTTTGCCGGAGATTGTGCTGATAACCCGATCGGGTGACTTCTCCTTGGATGCGGTGTCAGGTGGTATTTCATCTCTCATCGATTTGGCATGGCAAGTTTTCATGTACGCCTCATCTGACACACCGTTTGCTGTAACGATCGACGAGCCGGAGAATCACCTCCACCCTGAGCTTCAGCGTACTCTCCTCGGGACATTCCTGTCAGCGTTCCCAAATGTTCAGTTCATCTGTGCAACGCATAACCCATTCATTGTCACTTCGGTTCCAGATTCCCAAACTTACGCGCTTCGTTATGGCCCAGACCACAAAGTACGCTCCGAGCCTCTCACGTCCCTCGACCGCAGTGGCTCATCGAACGAGATCCTGCGCGATGTGCTCGGATTGCCATCGTCGTCGCCGACGTGGGTAGAGCAGAGCCTCCGTGAGACCGCGGAATATCTATCAGGTCAAGAGCTAACACCGGAAGTTGTCGTTGAATTAGGAGAGCGTCTTCGGGCTCTCGGGCTTGAGCGATTCATTCCAGCTACCTTGGCCAAACTTGCTCAGGATCGCTTGTCCCGGTGATTCGACTTAGGCGCAGTGCAGTGCCTAACAATCTCCGAGATTGGCTCGCAGAACATGCATGTCGTCTTCTCGAATGCCTCGATACGGGCAATCCCCCTCCCCAAGCCCTTCTGGATTCTTACCGATACGCTCCCTTAAAAGACCATTTGGTCGCCGAAGCCCACGGAAAGTGCGTATATTGTGAATCGAAAATCACACACGTTTACTACGGTGATATCGAACACATAAAGCCCAAGTCTGCCTTTCCCCGTGAACGACTAAACCTGGAGAACCTCACTCTCGCATGCGCTCTCTGTAACAATGCCAAAGGCGATTTCTGGGATGCTAATACGCCGCTCCTAAATCCATTTGAAGATGACCCTACTAAAGAGTTTCTTGCACTCGGCTTCATGATTGGACGACGACCGGGACATAACCGCGCACGGCTTACGATAGAGCAACTCGGTCTCAACCGCCCTGCCCTTTTGGAGCGTAGGAAGGAACGGATCGAGTCACTCCAAGCACTCGCCGACCAATACGCTCAGGAACCCGATGGTGCCATTAGAGAGCTACTCAGGACCGAGTTGCGCCGCCATGCCAAAGATGATGGTGAGTATGCGATGATCGTCCGCGCTTACCTTGAAGCCGCCTGTGGGCTTCGGCACGAAGACGAGTTATGACATTCGCCCGTGATTGCAAGCTTCTAGTAAGATGGCCTTACCATGCGCACAACGATTTCAACAAAGGGACAGGTAGTGGTCCCCAGTAGAATCCGGCGCAAACTCGGACTGCAACCGGGAGATTCGCTGGAGGCCAGAGTCGAAGGCCCGCATATTGTGCTGACTCCGCGAAAAATTCGCCCGCGAAACGCACGAATCATTCGCGATCCTGTGACTGGATTGCCGTTTCTAACCGCGGGTCCCAAGGCTCCCAAGCTGACGAGCACCGAGGTGCGCGAAATCCTCGCCGATTTTCCATGAAATACCTACTGGACGTGAATACTCTTCTGGAGTTCGTCGTAATGGAGTAGGCCCACCTTTTTGCTCTGGCGCTTCGTTCGTTGTATAACTTGCGCGTCCGGGTGAGGCAAAATTCCGGGATTTGAAGCGAGGGCTGACCATGCGTTTACTGCTTGCTGCTACGCTTGCCGCGATTCTGTGCGCTACGGCTGCCAGCGCCGGGGATCCCGATGGATTTGGCATGTGGACTGTGGCGGACTTTCAGGCGCACGAAAAGGCGCTCGACCAGAAGGTGCACGCCGATCACTCCGCGCGCGAAACGCTGGGCGCTTACGGGAACCATCGCGTTCGACTGATTCATCGCGTGGGCACGGGCGCGCCTGAATTTCACGCGGATTATGTGGACCTTTGGGTGGTCGAAAGCGGACACGCCACGCTGGTGGTCGGCGGCACTCTCATCGACGCGAAATCGACAGGCGGCGAAGGGGAAATGCGCGGGGAGATGAGCGGGACGGGCATCGATGGCGGCGAGCGCCATGAGATATCCGCCGGGCGACATGATTCACATCCCCGCTAAGACGCCGCACCAGGCGCTCGTCCCGGCAGGCGGGGAAGTCACCTACGTGCGCGTGATGATTCCGGCGCAGTAAGGCGAGTTACCCGGAGGCACAGGAGGCTGAGGAGGCAAAGGAGGCAAGAGGAGCGAAGGCTCGCGGGAAAGGCACCGCGAGAGGAAGGCGCTGTCGCGCCCGGTTTTTTTGCACGACTGAAGTCGTGCCCTGACGAGTTCCATTTGTGAGATGGCTAGTCTGTCTCATAGATGCAATCATCGGACTGAATCGCTACCCAAAGATCCGGCGCTTTGCGCCGGAGGCGGCAAGCGGATACAATGTGAGATGTTCCGGTTGCCAACGCACGGAGTAATCCTCGCATCTCAATACGTCACGGATATCTGACAGGTTCTGAGGGACCTCGAAACCACACAAAATGGATGTCGAACGGATCATAGATAACGTTGTAGCGCGCTTTATCGGCACCAAGCACGAGCGCGACGTCAAGCGCATCCAGCCGATTGTGGCGGAGATCAACGCCCTTGAGCCGGAGATGAAGCAGCTCTCCGATGCGCAGCTCGGCGAGCGAACGCTGGCGCTCAAGGCCGAAGTGCAGGGCCGCCTCGAAGGACTCGAACGCGACGACCCGGATTACAAACGGAAGCTTCGCGAGGCGGTCGATCCGGCGCTGGTGCCGGCCTTCGCCCTGGTTCGCGAAGCGGGGCGCCGCACCCTCAATATGCGGCACTTCGACGTGCAGCTCATCGGCGGCATCGTCCTGCACCACGGGAAAATCGCCGAGATGAAGACGGGCGAAGGAAAAACGCTCGTCGCCACGCTCCCCGCCTATCTCAATGCGCTCACGGGCAAAGGCGTTCACATCGTCACCGTGAACGACTACCTCGCCCGCCGCGACGCCGAATGGATGAGCCCGATTTACAAGACCCTGGGGATGACGGTCGGCGTGATCGTCCACGATCTGGACGATGCGCAGCGCCGCGCCGCCTATGGCGCCGATATCACCTTCGGCACGAACAACGAATTCGGCTTCGATTATCTGCGCGACAACATGAAGTACGATTTGAAGGATTGCGTCCAGCGCGGCCACCATTTCGGCGTGGTCGACGAAGTGGACTCGATCCTGATCGACGAAGCGCGCACCCCGCTCATCATTTCCGGCCCAGCCGAGGAATCCACCGACAAGTATTACCGCGTCGACAAGATCATCCCCAAGCTGATCCCGGAGATGGATTACACCCTCGACGAAAAAATGCGCACCGCGACGCTCACCGAAGAGGGCGTTTCGAAATGCGAGCGGTTGCTGAATCTGGGCAACCTCTACGACCCGGCCAACATGGACATGATTCACCACGTCTACCAGGGCCTGCGCGCGCACACCCTGTACGAGAAAGACGTCGATTACGTGATCAAAGATGGCGGCGTGGTGATCGTCGACGAATTCACCGGCCGCCAGATGCCGGGGCGCCGCTGGTCCGACGGGCTGCACCAGGCCGTCGAAGCCAAAGAGGGCGTCAAGATCGAGCGCGAAAACCAGACCCTCGCCACGATCACCTTCCAGAATTATTTCCGCATGTACTCCAAGCTTTCCGGCATGACCGGGACGGCCGAAACCGAAGCTCCCGAATTCGACAAGATTTACAAACTCGAAGTCGTGGCGATTCCCACCAACAAGGCGCTGATCCGCAAGGAATATTCGGACGTCGTCTATCGCACGGAGCCCGAAAAATTCGAGGCGGCGGTCAACGGCATCATCCAGGAAGACGGCACGCGCACCGGCGGCATCCGGCAATATCACGAGAGCGGGCAACCGGTGCTGGTAGGCAGCATCTCCATCGAGAAATCGGAAAAAATCGCGGAGCTGCTGAAGAAGGCCGGCATCCCTCACCAGGTGTTGAACGCCAAGCAGCACGAGCGCGAAGCGAAAGTGATTTCGCAGGCCGGGCGCAAGGGCGCGGTAACCGTTTCAACCAACATGGCCGGCCGCGGAACCGACATCCTGCTGGGCGGCAATCCCGAAGCGATGACGCGCGAATACTGCATGAAGAACAAGCTGGCCATGCCCTACGCGCCCGCCAGCGCAGTGATCGGAATTCCTCCCGGCGCAGAAACTCCGGCACAAGCCGATGCCGCGGAGACGGCCGCGCAGGCCAGTGCGTCCAGCCAGACGGCTGTCGCCGAACTCAATGGCGGCAATGGCGCTTCCATGGTGCTCTTCCAGCAGGAAGGCAAAATTTTCCAGGTGCCGCTCGATCAATGGAAGCCGATTCTGGATCAGTTCACCGGGCAATGCCGCGCCGAGCATGACGAAGTCGTCGCCATGGGCGGCCTGCACATTCTTGGCACCGAGCGCCACGAGGCCCGCCGCATCGACAATCAGCTGCGAGGCCGCGCCGGCCGCCAGGGCGATCCCGGCTCCTCGCGTTTCTTTCTCTCGCTCGAGGACGACCTGCTGCGCATCTTCGGCGGCGAGCGCGTGAAGGCGCTGATGTTCCGCCTGGGCATGACGGAAGGCGTGCCGATCGAATCCCGCCTCATCAGCAAGCGCATCGAAAACGCGCAGAAGGCCGTCGAAGCGCAGAACTTCGAGGCCCGCAAGCACCTGCTCGAATACGACGACGTGATGAACAAGCAGCGGGAGACGGTCTATTCGCTGCGCCGATCGTTCCTCGAAGGCCGCGACCAGAAGGAATTCGTCCTCGAGCGCGCCGAAGCCATCGCCAATTCGCTCGCGGAAACCTATGCCCCGGCCACGCAGCATCCCGATCAGTGGAACGTAACCCAGCTCGGCAACGAGCTCCTGAATCAGTTCGGCTTCGATCTCAAGTCCGCGAACATCGACACCGCGAATCTGAATCACAATCAGCTGGCCGACACGCTGCTCGAAAAAGTAAAGGAGCGCTACAGCGAAAAGGAAACGCTTTTCGGCGAGCAGATGCTCCGCTGGCTCGAACGCCATATCCTTCTCGACATTGTGGACGCGCAGTGGAAAGACCATCTCCTCACCCTCGATCACCTGAAGGAGGGAATTGGCCTCCGCGGCTACGGCCAAAAAGATCCCCTGGTCGAGTTCAAGAAGGAAGCCTTCACCCTCTTTGAAGACATGATGGACCGCATCGATACCGAAGCGGTGCGATTCCTTTTCCTCATGCAGCCCGCGCGCCCCGAAGACCAGGCCAAGCAGATCGAGCGCCGCCAGCAACAGCAGCAAAAGGAATTACAGTTCCAGGCCGGCCCCGCGCAAGCGGAAGCCCCCAAGCCGGTTCGCGCCGCCGCGAAGATCGGCCGGAACGATCCGTGCCCGTGCGGTTCGGGCAAGAAATACAAGAAGTGCCACGGCGTAGAATCCTAAGCCTTGCCTCATTTAAGTCCGCACACTGCGTGATTCCCCGGAACTTTTCGTTTTACACAGTGTTTACTTTCGTGATCGCAAAATGTGCTACTCTCCCGTGCTCTGAGGTTTATCTGTTGGGGAAGTTAGCTATTATGAATGCCACAATCGCCGGGATTTGCCGCCGAGCACCTTGTGCCAACCTGATCCCGCCCAGCCTCGCGAGCGAACAAATGTGCCTCGATCATTTCCTCGACGAGGCGTTTCTGCGTACCGATCAGCTCATGGAGCGTTTTCGCGAAGGCGGCGCCATCGATTCGCAGGTCGTGGAAAGACTTCTTGCCGACGCCCTCACCATCGTTACGAATCTCGAGGAAGGGGCGTCCGAGCCGAAGCCGGAGGAGCGCGACCGCATGTTGGAGCTTCTCCTGAGCCTCGCCAATCTTCACGAATACGCCGCTCACCACTCCATCTCCCTCGGTCCGGCTTCCTGACACCTTGCCGTTGTGGCGGAAATGCCTTTTGGCGGCGCTATCTTGAGGAAGATGAAGTATCTCTTCCGCATTTCCAGATAGTTAACAGCAGAAGCGTTTCGGTCTCTTGCATTTCGCGATTTCCCGAACCAAGCTAATCAGGTAGCGCTGCGCCCATGCCCGAGAACAAAATCCTCGACCCATTTAAGCCTACACAGCCTCGCATTCCCGGCGTGTCCGCGCCGGAAGAGAAGGTTCCGGAAAGCACCGAATCAGAGGAAGCTTACGTATCTCCTGGCATTATCGCCCCATCGGCCAGCATACCGACGAACGACAATCCGCCCCCGCTAAAGCTTCTATGGGTGGGGCTCAGCCTGGCCGGCGCGCTCACAACTGCCTTTCTTTTGTTCGGGTTAAAGAAAACGTCCGCTCCACCGGCGAAACCAGCCCTCATCGCGGAGCCAGCCAAGCCGGCCACTCCGATCACCGAATCGTCGGCGGCAGATCCGAAGCTGCCAGTGGGTCCCGGCGCGGTTGCCACGAAGGCCCAATTGTCAAAGCCCTGGGCTGCCAGCCGCTTTTACTATCGCGATCCGGTAACTTTGAAGCGCCTTCCCGCAATGGTGGTGCATCTTCCCGGCGGAGCTTTTTGGGGATTTTCGCTGGTCGAGCCGTTTGGAAGCTGCCAACTCGAATATGTTACCGATCTCCGTAAGCTGCAGGCAGCCTATGGCTTCGACGCTGGCCATCCCATGGTAGCGGATCCCTGTAACGGAACCGTTTTCGACCTGACTCAGTATGGAAACGCGCCCAGCGGTTTGGTCCGCGGAGAAATACAGAAGGGGCCGGGCTGGAGGCCCCCCACGGCTATCGAAATCCGCGTCCAGGGCAACCAGATCATCGCCGGCTCAATGGAGCGATAACTCTCGCTCCGCGCCCCTGAGAGTCGTCAAATAACCGGTTGCACGTTTCCCCCAACTGCTTTGCCGAGACAGCACTTAGTGACCGCTTCGCATCGTAGTAAAATACGCTGATGCGGAGTTCCGAACGCGTTCCGCGCAGGCTTCAAAGCTAAATGGGTGAGTCCGGGAGAAAACGTAATGCGTAAGCGGTGTGTGTATTCCCTCGCGTTGCTCGCGATCGTGCTCGCAGCCGGCTGTGCCAGGAAACCGGACGACACGGCGCTCGTAACCAACATTAAATCCCAGATGTTTTCAGACCCGCAATTGAAGGATGCCAGCCTGATCGTTTCTTCCCGAGAAGGCGAGGTCACGCTGAGTGGAACAGTACCGAACGATGCGGCGCGCTACGACGCGTACAAGATCGCCACCCAGACCGCCGGCGTCTCGAAAGTGAACGATCAGATGGTGGTGCAGCAATCTCCGCCGCCGGTGGCCCAGGTTCCGCAAGCCCCACCGCCGCCCGCTGCAACCTCCAAGCGAACTCCGGCTCCCCCCGCGCCGGAAGCGGATACCCGCAAAGCCCGCAAGAACAGGCATCTCAAGGAACTCGAGCAAAACGAGACGGCGCAGAACGTGCCTCCTCCTCCTCCCTCGGACCAGTATCAACCACCGCCGGACCAGCCTCTCCCCGCAGCCGCGCCGCAACCAACGCCTGCACCGCAACCGGCGCCGCCACCCCCGCCGCCCCCTCCTCCTCCGCAGCCGATCGAGGTTGTAATTCCGTCGAGCACCACCCTGACGATCCGGATGATCGATGGCGTCGATTCTTCCGTCAATCGCACCGGCGAAATTTTCCATGCCGCGCTGGATGCGCCGATCGTCGTGGATAACCAGGTCACCATCCCCAAAGGCGCCGACGTGTACGTTCGGCTGACGAGCGCCAGCTCCGCGGGACATGTGTCCGGAAAAAGTGAGCTGCATCTCGAACTGGTCAAGATCGAATATCAGGGCCGCTCGTATCCGCTCGTAAGCAGCACGTACTCCCTGAGCGGCAGCTCACGGGGAAAAAACACCGCTGAAAAAGTGGGCGGCGGCGCAATCCTGGGCGCGCTCATAGGCGGGCTCGCCGGCGGAGGAAAAGGCGCTGCCATCGGAGCCGGCGTGGGAGCGGGAGCAGGCGGAGTTTATCAGGGCGCCACGAGGGGAAAGCAGGTGAAGATTCCCTCTGAAACGAAGCTCGATTTTCAGTTGGACCAGCCAGTCACCGTAACCGTGATGCCGCGGTCCGCGCCCGCTCAATAAATCCAGCTCTGGAGGGCGAAGTCTTACGGGGAGCGGAGTTTCCGCTTCCCGTTTTTCATTGCATGGACAATCCGGTTTCTACGCTGCTCGCACTGGCGCGCGATGTAAGATATTGGCAGGGTCAATTGGCAGAGTCACTTGGCAGATTCCATTAGCAGAGTTCAATGATCGGCCAGACAGTCTCCCATTACCGAATTCTGGAAGTGCTCGGCGCCGGCGGCATGGGCCAGGTGTTCCGCGCCGAAGACACGCGTCTGGGCCGCCAGGTGGCGCTCAAGTTTCTCTCCGAAGGCTCGTTGAAGGATCCCCTGGCGCTCGAACGGTTTCGGCGCGAGGCCCAGGCGGCGTCTTCGCTGAATCACCCCGGCATCTGCGTCATTTATGACATCGGCGAAAACAACGGCCAGCCCTTCCTGGTCATGGAGTTGATGGAGGGTCAGACGCTGGGGGATCGCGTGGGGGGGCGCCCTCTGTCGCTGGACCTGCTTCTCGATTTCGGAACGCAGATCTCCGACGCGCTCGACGCGGCGCACTCGAGCGGCATCGTCCATCGCGATATAAAGCCCGCGAATATTTTCATCACCACGCGGAACCTGGCAAAAATCCTGGATTTCGGCCTCGCCAAGCACGCGGTCCCGCGGCGCATCGCGGAGGGTGTGACAGCCGGCAGCACAGCGAATTTGCTGACAACTGACAACCTCATGGTGACCAGCCCGGGCTCGACGTTAGGAACCATCGCCTACATGTCCCCCGAGCAAGCGCGCGGGGAAGACCTCGATGCACGCACCGATTTGTTCAGTCTCGGCGCCGTGCTCTATGAAATGGCCACCGGCCGCCAGGCCTTCGATGGAGCCACTTCCGCCGTGGTTTTCGATGCGATTTTGAACCGGGAGCCGGTAGTGCCTTCTTCACTCAACCCGGGAATTCCCCACAAATTCGAAGAAATCGTCGCCAAATCGCTCGAGAAGAACCGCGATCTCCGCTATCAGACCGCCGCCGAGCTTCGCACCGACCTCAAGCGGCTCAAGCGCGACACCGACTCAGCACGCGCCGGAACCGTGTCGGCCGCGGCAGCCGCCCAGAGTTCAAATCCGGCTTCCGGCTCGACGCCGGTGGCGGCACAGCCGGTCTCTTTGCCCGCATTTCCGCAAACGGCCGCCATTCCCCTTCGCCGGCGTCGCGGTTGGTGGATCATCCCCATCCTGGTCGTCCTCATAGTGGCGGGCGCCGGAGCCTTTCTCGGTATCCACTTTCACAACCATTACGGCCATCAACAGCAGGAAGCGGACTTCATGAAGATGATGATCACGCCGGTAACTTCCAGCGGAAATATCCAGACCCCGGCGATCTCGAGCGACGGCAAGTGGCTGGCGTACGTCCGCTCGGAAAATGGACCGTCGAGCGTTTGGGTGCGCCAGTTGGCCACCGGGAGCATGGCGCAAGTCGTGCCGGCATCCTCCAGACTGATTACCAGCCTCGCGTTTTCTCCCGACGGCAACTACGTCTATTTCGTCGAGCGCGACCCCAACGCGGATCACTCGGCCCTCGATCAGTTGCCGTCGCTGGGCGGCGCACCGCGCCAGATTCTCTTCGATGTCGATAGCCCGATCAGCTTCTCGCCGGACGGCAAGCGGCTGGTGTTCGTGCGGCAGTCGCCTGAAAACATGACGTCATCCCTGGTGCTTGCCAATTCGGATGGCTCCGCCGAACGGAAGCTCGCGTCCCTCACTTTTCCCGCTGCCTATTCTTCTGGCGGCCCCAGTTGGTCTCCTGACGGCAAGCGCATCGCCGTGCAGAGAACCTCCAGCAGCGATCAGGACGAATACATTCTCGAAACGGTTTCTGTCGATTCCGGCACTGAAAAGCCGCTCGGCTCGACTTTGTGGTCCGATCCCGCCCAGGTCACCTGGCTGCGCGACGGTTCCGGGGTTGTCTTTACGCTACCGAACAGTAACTCTTCCTTTAATGCGCAGCTATGGGAGGTCACCTTTCCTGCCGGAAACACCCTACGGATCACCAACGATTTGAATTATTACTCGGGAACCAGCATTACCGGAGATGACATAACCCTGGCGACCACGCAGCTCTCTTTCGCATCGAGCCTGTCGGTGTCTCCCGCGGGAAGCGCGGGTCTCTCGGAGCCCCACCAGATCACCTCCGGCGTAGGGCGCGCCGATGGCTTGGCAGGCATGGCATGGACGGCAAACAGAATCTTTCTACACCTACTACACTTCCGGTGTTCTGCGCCTCGCCAGCATTTCCCCGAAAGGTGGCGATCTGCAGGACGTGGTTACCTCCGGATCTCCCGTGTGGCCGGCGGCTTGCGACAAAGGGGGAGGGTTCGTACTGACGGTAATCGATAACTCAGGCCACGCCTCAATTTGGCGTGCAGGCGCGGATGGCGTGAATCTCAAGAAGATTACCAGCGGTCCGGAAGACGAGCGCCCCAGCTGTTCGCCGGACGGGAAGTTTGTCGTCTACCAGGCTGTTTTGCCGGGCCCGGTGCGAATCATGAAAGTTGGCATCGATGGCGGCTCGCCGGTTCCCGTCGGGAAGGAACATCTGGAATACCCGGTCATCTCGCCCGACGGCCGCTCGATCGCGGCTTCCTACGATCCAGGCCCCGACAAGCCGATACAGGTAGCCATCGTAGGCATCGAAAGCGGCGAGGTGCAAAGCGTTTACACCCTGCCTCCCGGAACGACGCTAGTCCACCAATCCGGAGAGAGTCTCGCCTGGACCAAAGACGGGCGCTCCCTTCTATTTCTCGTGGACAAGCACGGAGTCTGCAACGTCTGGGCCCAAGCGATCGTGGGTCCGGGCAAGACGCCGCCTGCGCCCCGGCAGATCACCAATTTCTCGTCCGACATGATCTGGTCCTTCGCGGTCTCCCCGGACGGAAACGAGATGATTTACGCCCGCGGCCGCCGAATCGGCGACACCGTTCTAATCTCGCATTTTCATTAGTGCGCGGCCGTTCATAGGCCACCGTTGGGCCGCCGCAAACCCTAGCCTTTCACAACGGCCCGTATTTTTGGCGAGCCTACGATCGCGGATTTTAACTCCGGATACTTGTCGATCATTTCGAGCAGCGCCCGCGTCACGTGATCGTCGATCTCGGATGCCTTCCGGATGCCCACCGGGTAGCGAACGATCAGTTCCAGCCCGCTGTCGCCAAATTGCAGCTTCGCATCCGGCCCGGGGACGGTGATCTGGAACTCCACGCGTCCCTCGATAGAGTTGGTCTGGCGTTCGATATCCTCACGGTACTGCTGGTAGATGGCATTCACGGCCGCGGCGACCTGGTCCTGAACCGCTTTATGATTTCCTGCCGCCGTCAAATCCAGCACCACCTCGTGCCATGTGTAATCGGTGCCCGGAAGCTGCTTGAAAAGCGGCGTCGTCGCCTGGAAAAGCACCGAGTTGGAGAACACCACGATTCGCCCGGTCGGGTAGAGGTCCACCGCCGGCCCCGAAAGCTCCATCAAATACAGGCGGACCAGGCCGATGTCGATCACATCCCCTGTCACGCCCGCAATGCTGATGCGGTCTCCCACGCGAATGCCGTAGCGTCCGATCACGAAAAAATAGGCGGCCACGGAGAGAAGAACAGTTTGCAATCCAACAGCGACACCGGCGGTCACAAATCCCGCGAACGTGGCCAGCGAGCTGAATTCGCTCACAAATCCCAGAATGACGACGATGCCGAATAAAAATCCAATAACGAATCGGCGCATGATCATGAATTGGCGGCGCCGCCGCTGATCGCGAACATACTTGAACGCGAGCCGCCGCCATATCTCGGACAAGAAAACCACCAGTCCAAGCGCAAGAGCGATTCCCGTCACCCGCGTGAGCAGCGATTCGAGCGTGCCCCGCGATTCCCGCGCAATCGACCGCCTCCAGTCGGCGAAATTCGAGCGGCTTTCGTCGAGAACGGTCATCTCCTGCGCGAGCGGCACCAGGACCGCCGCGTACTGCTTGAAATTGTTCGTGAGGCTCCGGTATTCGCTCTGCACGCTTGCCGGAGGTAAGGCCGGAGCCGAAGGCGGCGCCTGTGAAGCGGAGGAACCCGTCAACGCATTACCGCGGCGGATCGTAGCTGCCAGGTTGTCTCGCAGCGGGCTGCGGACGGCGGCAGCCGCGTCGTGCACGCGCGCCGTTTGCGCAATCAATTGATCGAGTTCGTGCATGGCCGTCACCTGGTCGTAGAGCGAAAGCGCTTGCCCCACGAGGCCGGCCGAATTGGAACTCTTCGAGGGCGCGGTCGCTGTCTTTGTGCTGGAAGCCGTTTTACTCGTAGCGAGAACTTCCGGGACAGATCGGGCCAGTGTATTGACAGTGCCCGCTAGTCCTTGGCTCGCCGTTTCACTGCTTTCGGCAAAACTCGCGATTTTTTCAATCGAATCCTGCATCGCTTTGTTGAGGTCCAACTCACCCTGCAGAGC
The DNA here is from genome assembly GCA_963709105.1 of uncultured Acidobacteriota bacterium. Classification (GTDB taxonomy): domain Bacteria; phylum Acidobacteriota; class Terriglobia; order Acidiferrales; family UBA7541; genus Palsa-295. The sequence goes on along the minus strand of CAVPVC010000027.1, from coordinate 26,912 downwards.
GTCGCGCTGGGAAAGGAGCGCCTGCCGCTTGCTGGCCGCGGAGCCCGCGATCTGTTTGTCGAGCGCTTCAATTTCAGACTGCAGGTTGGCAATCTGAGCGGAAACCTGCGTTTCCATCCGGCTGTAGTTGGCTGGCTGATCCCCACCTGAAGCGGTTTGATTCGCGTTGTCTCCGGCGGTGCCTTTGTTCGCCGAGTCAATCAGGGCTGCTTCGGCGTCGGCCGATTGGAAGGCCAGTCGCAGAGCCTGCATCGCGAGATTTTGCGCGGTGTCCTGATAAACCACGTCGCTGGGCAATCCGGGAGTCTGCACGCGATTCGTGGCATCCCGGTACCAGCTAAGCGCCGCGTTCAGGTGATTCAACACCGCGCCACGATCCAGCCCCTGCGCATTTTGCACCGGGCCTTGTCCTGAAGCGGCGCTTGCGCCAATCGCCAAAGCGCAGATAAGTGCGATCCGCGTCCCCAATTTGCACCGGATCAAAGAATGATCGACGCGAGTGTTCATAGCATCAGTATATTCGGTATTGCATCGACCCGAATGCCGCCTCTTTCTGAAGGCGCCATTTTCACGTTTGCAGCGCCCACTTGCAGGAACGCGCATCTTCGGCTAAAGATAAATTGGAATGGTTACAGATCGTCCGCCGCGCAGACCCCAATCACTCACTGAATTTCTCGGCAGCGACCAGCGCATCGGCCTCCGCGTGCCCGCCGATGAGCGCCTCGTCACCCGGGCCCTGTCCATCGAATCCGCGATGGAATCCGGCAAGCCGGCGGCTATCTCATACGCTTGCAGTGACTTCCTCTCTGTCGCGGCCGATTTCTACGGAGTTCCGCGCCCCGAGGTCCGCGTTCTCGCGGCACGCCCGTTGCGCGTTCGCGAAGGCGGTTGGTCAGTAGAGCTGTTCGGCGACTATCACCCGCAAACCAGGCTCATCCGTATCTGGACGCGAACCGCCGTGCGCAAGCAGGTGACTTCCTACGGCACATTCTTCAGCACGCTCTGCCACGAGTTTTGCCATCACCTCGACTGCCGCCTGCTGGGATTTGGCGACTCCCCGCACACCCGCGGTTTCTATCAGCGAACCGCCGCGCTCTATCATCACGCCCGCGGAACTCCCGAGAAGCAGTTGGCGTGGGTGAAAATGCCGCGCGGGCAGTGGCGGATCGACTGGCGGCGGATGAGAAGCTCCGACCCGCCAAAGACCCTCACAGCCGCAGGCTAAGCGCGCCTGGCCACGATCTCGGCCACCGGCCGCTTGTGGGCGGGGTCGTTCGACTTCCCCTCGTAGTAGTGGAGAATCTCGCAGTCTGAGAAATATTGCCGCAGTTCGCCCGGCCGCAGCCGGTGGCCCGTCGGCTCTTCTCCATCTTCCGCGATGTGGACGATCGCCAGCACGATGCCTCCCGGCCGCACTCCCCGCTTCGACGGTTCAAATAGAGAGGTCTGCAGATAGAAGCACATCGCAATCAGGTCCCAGCAGTTTTCTTCGATCTCGAATCCGCGCTTTTCGAGATCGGAAATTTTCGCATCCACCGCAACGCCGCCTTCCGAGGCGCGGCGCCGCAGAATCTCAATTGCCGTAGGCGCCCCATCCACCGCCGTAACGCTCCATCCACGCTGCGCAAGCCAGATGGCATTGCGTCCCGCGCCGCAAGCCAGGTCGAGCGCCTTGCCAGGCGGCAGCTTCGAACACGTCTCTACCAGGAGCGGGTTAGCTTCGGTCTCCCGCTCCTCCGCCCTTCCTGACCGGTACCGATCGTCCCATCCTTGGATTTCCATGCCTCGATTGTTCACCGACGCAGACGAACGTGCAACCGCGGAACGAAGCGGCTCGGCCTCGCCCTTCCTGATCCCCGGTTCCGCGTGTTAGGCTCTGCCGTGATAAATTTTCAGGAATTTCACAGGAGAATCACCCATGCGCCTGGGCATGTGCTTGAGCGTTCTTGTTTTCTTTCAACTGTTGGCGACACCAGCGGCGATCCCCGCCGAGCGCGTAACATCCCAAGCCTCAGCCAAGCCGGCCAAAGACTCCAGCGACCTGTTGCTGCCCCCTTCGGAAGACTTGTCACGCGCCTGGGACGAAATTGGCGGCAAGCTCGTCGAGATGGCCCAGGATTTTCCCGAGGACAAGTACGATTTCAAGGTCCAGAAGGATCAGCGCACCTTCGCGGAAACGATCCTGCATGTGGCCAACGACGATTTTCTGGCGATAACCGCAGTCAAGGGCTCCCAGGCCGGGTCCCGACTTTCACGGCGAGCATCCCTCGCGCGCCGTCTACAAGTCCAAGGGGGACGTAGTCAAGTTGCTGAAAGATGCCGTCGCTGCCGGCTCCGCCGTAATCAAGGCGCAGGGAGACGCCGGACTCGATAAGGCGATCTTCTCGCCGTTCACCGCCGACCCTGTTCGCGTTTCCACTCTCTGGTGGAGCGTCATCGAGGATGACGGCGAACACTACGGCCAGCTCGTCGTCTACTACCGCGCGAACAACCTGGTGCCCCCGCGATCGCGTTAACTTTTAACGTTCCGCGCGGCTGAGCGTGAACGCCGTGTTCACGAGCGCCAGATGCGAAAAAGCCTGGGGGAAGTTGCCGACGAAGCGCTTGACCTCCGGATCGTACTCTTCGGAAAGCAAGCCAAGATCGTTCTGCAATTGCAGCAGCCTTTCGAAGAGTTTCCGCGCGTCATCCAGCCTGCCGGACTCGGCATAAGCATCCGCCAGCCAGAAGCTGCACGGCAGGAACACTCCTTCTCCGGGAGGCAGTCCGTCATCCGCCTCGTGAGTGTGGTAGCGCTCCACGAAGCCGCCTCTTACCAGATCGTGTTCGATCGCGCGGATCGTCCCCTGCACGCGGGCGTCGGACGCCGGCAGAAAATTCACACGCGGAATCACCAGCAGGCTTGCGTCCAGAGCCGTCGAGCCGTAGGACTGCACAAAGCTGCCCATTCGGCATTGAACCCGTTGCGGCAAACGTCGTCGTGAATCTCCTGCCGCACCCGCCGCCAGCGGTCCAGCGGTCCCTTCAACCCGAACTGCTCGGAGCTCTTGATCCGGCTGTCGAACGCAAACCACGCCATCACCTTCGAATGCGTAAAGTGCCGACGCGGCCCGCGTACCTCCCAGATGCCCTCGTCGGGATCCTTCCAGATTTTTTCGAGGTGTTCCAGCAGCGCCTCGCCGAGCGCGACGTCCGGTTCGCCATCCGTAAGTTCCCCTTACGGGCGTGGTGCAGCACGCCCGCGATCTCGCCATATATATCCAGTTGCAGTTGCTCGGACGCAGCGTTGCCGATGCGCACCGGCTTCGATCCCTCATAGCCGGGCAGCCAGGGTATCTCCCATTCCTTCACATGCCGCTCGCCCGCCAGCCCGTAGAGAATCTGCACCTGATCGGGACTTCCCGCGACCGCCCGCACCAGCCAGTCGCGCCAGTCAGGCCGCCTCCTCCTGGTAGCCCGCGTCCATGAGCACCTGCAACGTGAGCGTGGCGTCCCGCAGCCAGCAGTAGCGGTAATCCCAGTTTCGCTCCCCTCCGATTTTCTCGGGAAGGGAAGTGGTGGGGGCCGCCGTGATTCCCCCGGTAGGCAGATACGTCAGCCCTTTTAAAGTGATCAATGACCGTTTCACCTGTTCAGCATATGGCCCGCGATACTTGCATCCGCTCGTCCACTCCTTCCAGAATTCCACGGTCTTCAAATAAGCCTTCTCCGCATCAATCGCGTCCGGAGCAGGAAGATGAGACGGCCCATGGCCCAGCACGAAGGACACCGACTCGCCCGCCTTTACCGTGAATTGCGAGACAGTCTTCAGGTTCTCGCCCCGCAGCGGCACGGAACTCCGCAGCACCACCATGTGAGGCCCCGCCACTCCCTGCAATCGTCCGTCCTCGAGCCGCGTAATCCACGGAACCAGTTCGCCATAATCGAACCGAAGACTCAGTTCGATATCCATCGCAACTTCGCCGCGCCGCCCCCGCACGATCCGAACCAGATGAGGGTTTTTCTCCCGCACCGGCATGAAATCCACCACCGTGACTCCGCCATCGCCAGTTTCGAAATCCGTCTCCAGGATCAAAGTGTCCTGCAAGTAGCGCCGTGCGGTTTGCCTGGCGGACCCCGCCGGAGCCAGCTTCCAGCGCCCGTGTTCGGGAGTGCCCAGCAGCGCCGCAAAGCAAGCCCCGGAATCGAAGCGCGGCAGGCACAGCCAGTCGATGGACCCATCTCTACCAACCAGCGCCGCCGTCTCCAAATCGCCAATCATCGCGTAATCTTCAATGCGGGAAGCCATCGGTCCGTCCATTTCGTAGCCGGCACAGATCGCCGAAAGAAAGCGCCCGGCGATCCGTGCCGGTGGCAAACGTCGCCGTCAAATCCATCATAAGACATCTCACAAATTCCACCGACTGTGGCCGCCAGCGAACCTTGGTGGCTTGACACGCGGATTTGCTCAACCGAAACTGTGTTGGAATCGCAATTATCCGCGAAAGGAACGATGGGATGCCGCCTGCCTTTATTTGTGAGGGAGTTCGCACGCCGATCGGGCGTTATGGAGGCGCGCTGGCGCAGGTGCGCACGGACGACCTGGCGACGGTTCCTTTGTCTGCGTTGCGAGAGCGCTTTCCCAAGAGCGATTGGGAGTCGATCGATGAGGTGTTTCTGGGCTGCGTCAACCAGGCGGGTGAAGACAACCGCAACGTGGCGCGCATGGCGTCGCTGCTGGCGGGGATTCCCCATACCGTGCCGGCGGCTACAGTGAACCGGTTGTGCGGGTCCGGGATGGAGGCAGTTTCCGTGGCGGCGCGAGCTATCGGTGCCGGCGAGATTTCGCTTGCGATTGCGGGCGGCGTGGAAAGCATGAGCCGCAGCCCCTTTGTAATTCCGAAGGCGGCTTCGCCGTTTTCGCGCGAAGCGCAAATCTACGATACGACGCTGGGCTGGCGGTTCGTCAATCCGCTGATGGAACAGAAGTACGGCACGGATTCGATGGCGGAAACCGCGGAGAATGTCGCGGAGGCTTACGGCATTGAGCGGCGCTGCCAGGACCAGTTCGCGTTGCGCTCGCAGCAGAAAGCAGCCGCCGCTCAGAAGGCCGGCATCTTCGCAGAGGAAATCGTGGCGGTGAGTGTGCCGGGGCCCAAGGGGACGGTAAACGCGGTGACGGACGACGAGCATATTCGCGCGGATACCACGATCGAGAAACTGGCGAAACTCCCGGCGCCGTTCCGGAAGAACGGGACGGTAACCGCCGGAAACGCTTCGGGCATCAACGACGGGGCGTGCGCTCTCTTCGTCGCTTCGGAAGCTGCGGCGGTGAAGTTTGGATTGACGCCTGTGGCGAGGGTGGTGGCGGCCGCGACTGCCGGCGTGGAACCGCGCGTTATGGGTATTGGGCCGATTCCGGCTGTGCGAAAACTGCTGGCGCGCACGAGCCTCTCGATGACGGACATTGACTTGTTTGAACTCAACGAGGCTTTCGCCGCCCAGGCGCTCGCGGTGACGCGCACTCTCGGCTTGCCCGACGACAGTGAAAAAGTGAATCCCAATGGCGGAGCGATTGCGCTGGGTCACCCACTGGGTATGAGTGGGGCACGATTGGTGCTGACTGCTTCGCGGCAACTGAAGCGCGCGGGCGGGCGCTATGCGATCGCGTCAATGTGCATCGGTGTGGGGCAGGGCATCGCGATGCTTCTGGAACGGGTTTAGAACTACTTGCGAGATGCTTGCGAAGCGGTACCCTTCTCCGGCAGCATTCTTCGTGTCTTTCATCGCCGCCTGACCGGCACAGAATTCCACAATCCGCGCTTCCGACCAGAATCTTTCCTCGCCCGACTCTTTTGAAATAAACGCGCAGTGGCCGCCGTGCTTCGGCGCGAGCAGCGTGATGAAGGGATTCTCCCGAATGGCGGGATGCTCGAATGCGGCGAAGGGGACTACCGGATCGTCCTGCGCAGTGACGATCAGGGTGGGGCGCCGAATGTGGGCGATGATGCGGTTGGCGCTCGATTGCGCGTAATAATCGGCGGCGTCGCGGAAGCCGCAGAAGCGTGCCGTGATTGCGTCGTCGAAGCCCCGGACGGAGCGGATATGGCGCATCCCGCCGAGTTGGTAGCGATGCGGATACATTTTCGCCTTGTCGCGCATGCGGCGCTTCATCCGCCGGACGAAACGTGCTCATAGAAGAAATTCGAGGGTTCCTCGAGCGCAGCCGCGCAGCCGGCCAAGTCCATGGCGGGCGCCACGGCGGCAAATCCCCGCAATTCCGGGGGGGCGGCGTCGCCAAATTCCCCGGCCATCTTCAGCACGAGGTTGCCGCCCATCGAAAAGCCCGCGGCGAATATGTTGCCGAAGCCATCCCGTTCGATCAATTCGAGAACAACTGTGCGGATGTCGCCGCTCAGGCCCGAGTGGTAAAGAGTTTCAGTGAGGTGCTCGGTGTTGCCGCAATTTCTCTGGTTCAGCCGCACTACATTGAAGCCCGCGAGCCAGGCTTTCTCGGCGGTGCCGAGCATGTAGCCGGATTCGCTCGATCCCTCCAGGCCGTGCAGCAGCACGAGAACCGGGTGTTTCTTGGCATGCGGCTGCCAATGACATTCGCCGCGGACCTTCGTACCGGGCTCCACGTCGAACTGCCGGGTTACGCTGGCAGGCAACCTGGGAAAGCTGCGCCGCCAGAACGAGCCGGCGATGGTCATCAGGTGGCCGTTGCGCAAATGCTTCGGCGGTGTGAAGTTTTTCACCACAATCCATGTTAGGCAGTTCTGCTTGCGCATGCAATTGCGGAAGAAGATGAAGCAGAGGAGGTTGAGGAGGCAAAGGAAGTAGAGGACCAGGGCTCGCGGGAAATTCGCCGCGAGCGAGGGGCGCTGCGCGCCGTTGTTTTTATGCCCGAGATGAAAGAGCTCGTGTGGCAGGTGAATCGTCCCTGAGTGGCTGAAGCCCTTTGATTTTCGGGCATTATCGGCACGGATAAATCCGTGCCCTGACGAAAAACCGGCGTTGCCACAGAGACTCTGGAAGCTCCGACCTCCTAACCACCTTTTCTTTTTCTTTGCTTGTTTTTTGCTGCTTCGGTCACGGGGCACCCGAAAAGACGAGAGAGCGGGAAAGCGGGAAAGCGCTGGCGCGCCTATACACGCACAGTCGATGGCAAGAAGTTCAAACTAAACCAACTACCGTACCGTCCCGGCAGGCTTATTCGGCGGAGTTGTGGCGGGTAAAGTCGGAAACTAAGTGTTTTGAGGATTTTCCGCAGTGGGTGCAGCTGATGCGGGTCATGGTACTCAAGCGGCCGAAGTAGTCGAAGAACTCGTTGCATTTCTCGTTCTTACACCGGAGTTGCCAAAGGGTGTCTTTTGGTTCGGTCATGGGTTCGATTATACCACCTGCTAGCGGTGTAGGAGTTAACTGTCCGCTGGTGAAAGAGCCAATCCTCCGCTAAGTCTCGTGTCGTGGGCGGCAGAGGGGTGGCTACGATTGCCGTGGCGGCTCTCCATTTGAAGTATGCCTTGCTTCTCGCGTTATCAGGCCGCTCAGGACTTGGCGATCCACATGACGTCCCTAATCGAAGTGCGCTCTTTAGCAGTTGGGTAGCATTTGTACAAGAAAAGGAATGGCTAAGGCTCAAGAGTGTCTCTTTTGGGACAGTATTGGCTCCAGCAGGTAGATAGAGTGGAGGTGCCTCAGGTGTCCGAAAAAGGCAGCTCCGATCATGAAGAACGCCCAATCCTCCTTATTTGACACCGCATCGCTTCTGGCTTCCACTGGCATGTCACGAAAGGTTCTGGAGTGTCAGAGAAAAACCACCTTCGTCGCACAAGGCAGCTCATCCAATCACGTAATGTATAAATCGACGCGTCCTCCCTACCCAGATCGCAGCTGTTCAGCGTAAGCGGCCACGCGGCCTCTGCCTGGATTCCGAGATTCTCCGGATATTTACAGGATTTGACATCAAGCGCAGGGAGAATTTATGGAGCGGAGCGTCAGAGTCCTGCTGCTGGATACGACCAGAAAGAGTTTCTGGCACATTCAGATGCAGTTAGAGAATCGTGGCTGCTCTTGTTGGTTCGCGTGTTCCACTGCCGAGGGTGCGAAGCTGCTGAACGAATACTCATTCGATTTAGTCCTCAGTACGATTCCCCTTCACCGGCCGAATCCGTTGCTTGCTGGCGCGGACAAATCTCACACCAGTATTTTCTTCTGCCACCGTGTGGAAGCGGGATGCTGGTGGCTGACGCTCGTCCTCAAGGGCCAAAAGTGCGTGGACGCGCCGGCCGTTCGCGGTAGCGAATTCGCAGGCCTGCTCGACCAGATCGTGAAGGAAATCCAGGTGTCACGACAAGGCCCGGCCGACTGACTACCCTTGCGTTCCGGGACTGTTTCGATCTCTTAATCGTCTTGATTGGATGAGCCGGGCTTGACGCCGGGCGCCCGCCAACGGCGTCCTAATGCTGGAATGATTGCTCCGCCGATATTCGCAAGATTCATATCGGGAAGGGGGGGTCTCTCGGACTTTGGGTTGATGGAACGAATCAGCGAACCGAACAAACGCAGATGCGCTTTCACCTTTTCTCCAAGAGAGTGCGGAGATTCCTTCCCGCTGGCCTGAATCACCAGCAAGGTCACATCATCGTCGGATAGATTCGCAGGATAACGTTCGGCAATTTCCTTCAAAACCGCAACGGTCAACTTTGACGGTTCCACGTCTCCCAGCAAGCGAACGATTCGCAGCAACCCAGCTTCGCCCAGCATTTCGCCGTCCGCATCGCGGGATTCAATGAGGGCATCCGTATAGCCGATCAGGCAATCGCCGGGCTGTAATTCGACGTCAAACTGTTCGTAGAGCGCCATGTCCATGATTCCGAGCGGTATGTTGCTGGGCTTGCCTGGGCTGGCCGTGTCTTCGTCGCCCAGGAAACTCCATTGGCGAGACGCCGCCCGGTACAAAAAGGGCCGCGGATGGCCGGCGTTGCACACCATCAAGCGCCCCGTGGAAGCAAAGAAAGTGGTCACGATCGCGGTTGCAAATGTTCCGGCCTGCGATAGCGCAGTGAACTGCTGATTGAGCAATCGCACGAATTCGGATTGGTCCAGATGATTGACGAACCGCCGCATCAGCGTCCGCAAGTCGGCGGCAATCGCGGCCACGGCGATTCCGTGTCCCGAGACGTCGGCCAGCAGCAGTCTGCTGATACGGCCAGTGGCGCAGCTTGACGCGTAATAGACATCGCCGCCGCGCGGGGCCTGTCCGTAGGGTTTGCTATAAACCCATACGTTCAACCCGCCGAATTCAACCGCACGCGAAGTCAGCTGGCTTCCGCCCCATACTTCCATGCACTGCATCCGTTGTGGGGGTAAGTCGGTCACGGCTCGGGATTATAGCTCAAGAATTTGTCCCGGCTTTTGGCTGGCGAGTGGCTTCCGGCCATTTCTTCGCGCGTAAGCATGACTGATGAAAGACTAGGCCACAACAACGGTTGGATAGCTTTCGATATATTCCTCACCCTATGAACCGTAGTACGTACATTGCCGGGCTATGAAATCGACCAATGACGCAGCAGCCGATCGAACAGCATCCTTCGCGGTCTGTTTGGAAAAACTGCGATCCCTTGCAGCCAAAACCAGGCTGGCGCCAGGCCGCGTTATGAGTAGCACGCACGCGAGTACTATCAGTAATAGCTGTACCCCGTTTTCTATTGCTGAGAATTCACTTGTGCCCGACGCCTTGGTAACGATAGCCTCGCAGGATAAATTTCCTCCAATCAATAGAAGGTTTCGACCCTGGGGTCGGCTCTGTTGCGCAAAGCCGGTGGTCGACGTGCGTTGGTGCCGCAGGCGTGCAACGCGAAGTTCATGCTGCTTAGCGGGGGTATCGTCATAAGCGCGAGTGCGGGATGCAGCTTTGCCGGCCAGACCAAGATGCTTCGCCTCTGGGTTCGCCTGAGCCTGGCGGCGGTGTGGTTCTTCGTGTGCTGCACGTTCGCTTCGGCTCAAACGCAGCCGGTGCAATCCTACGATTTGAATACGTATGTCCCCACGTTGGAAGGGCAGTGGGAGGGGATTCGCTATGCGTCGGATGGGAACGTCTATTTTGCGAGTTCCACGCAGGATGCGCACCACGGCGCTGCTTTTTTCAAATTTAATCCCAACACAAATCAGCTCACGGTTCTCGCTCCGGACATTACCGTAATTTGCGGCGAAGATCCGTACACGAATCCGCAAGGCAAGATTCACAGTGACATTGTCGAGGCCAATGGCTGGCTTTACTTCTCGACGCACTTTGCCAGCGACCTTCCCGGCGCCTACACCACCTGGACCGGATCGCACTTGATCGGTTATCAGCTGTCGACAGGGAACTTTCGCGACTTCGGAGTGATTTATCCCAACTACGATTCTTACTCCGCAGTAGGCGTTGATCCGGTGCGGAATTATATCTACGTGTTTGTCACCGGCGAGAGCGCCGGCCAGGCCTCCTATGTCTTTCGCTTCAATGCGATCACCGGCGCAAAAACCAATCTCGGCCAAGTCGGGGGAGAGTTTGCCGCCTGTTTGTGGATGTTCGTGGACCAGCGGGGCGACGCGTGGTTCTCTCCGCAATACGGGAACGGTGTTTTGTACCGGGTGGAAGGTGCCACGGGCAACATCGATGTTTATCAAAATGAGTTGCCGCCGAACTATCTCTGGAATGAAAACGAGATCGATCCAAGCAGCAGCGATCAGGTCGGGCGCTACATCCAGTGGATGCAGCCGCTCGATGGTAATCGCGCTGTTTTCTCACTGGGCGGCGGCATGCTCTATATGTTCGACTCCAGCAAGGTGATCGGCTCCGGCCTGGAATTCACGAACATCCAGTGGATAGGCTACAACTATATCGGCATGGCCCTGGGCAATAATCGCGTCTTTTGGTACCAGCGGGCCAACAACGGTTACGGCCATCAGGGCGACGACGCTCCGCCGGGCACTCCGGTTGCAGACTTTCACCTCATGAGCGTCTCGCTCGACCCCGCAACTGGCTACGCGATCACCGACCACGGCCTCATCCAGGACCAGAATGGGCGCCTGGTTTGGCGAGTGCCGAGCATGATGACGGACGGGCACTCCCGCGTGTTCATGACCGGCGATTGGTGGCTTAATCCCGGCGATGTTGGCACCCTCGAATACACCTATACGAATGGCGTCGAGTCCTATGTGCCGCTGGACCGCGGCGAGTTCTTCGCCATGGCTAGCCACGTGATCCAGGATACGCTCACCATTCAGTCGACTCCGGTGGCCGGTGCGCCCATCACCGGCACTGTGACGCAGAACACGAATGCCAGCATACAGCTCGACGACGGGACTGCGGTGACCCTCACCGCGCCGGCCACATTCACGTCCGGAAGCAAGGTCTATTCGTTCAGCAATTGGCAATTGAACGGAGCCGCGCAAGTTGGCAATACGATTTCGTTTCAGCTCAACGCCAATGCTACCGCCATCGCGGTTTACACCTATTCGAGAACTTCCACCGTGGCGGTGACGCCTCCGAGCACGACTTTATATCAAGGCCAAACGCAGCAGTTTGCCGCAACCGTGCAGAATGTGCCGAACCAACCGGTGACGTGGTCGTTCAGTCCGAATGTTGGAACCTTATCGACTTCGGGGGCTTATGCGGCACCGGCTGCCATCACCGCAGCCCAGGTGGTAGCTGTAACAGCGACGAGCACAGCCGATTCAACCCAGTCTGCCACTGCGCTCATTCAACTGGAGCCGCCGGTTTCCGTTTCCGTCGCGCCTGCGACGGCGATGCTTGGCCGCTACCAGCCTCAGCAATTCACCGCTACTGTGCAGAATTCAACCAATCAATCGGTCGCCTGGACGATCAGCCCGGCTACCGGAACCATCTCGTCCACGGGTGTTTATCTGGCGCCGTCGACCATTGCCTCGCAAACGACGGTCACCGTAACCGCAACGAGTGTTACGGATCCAACGAAGTTTACTACGTCCGTCGTTACCCTGGTCCCGAGCGCGGACCATTATGTTTCTCCGACCGGGACCCCGGCGGGCGACGGAAGCATGGGTAATCCCTGGGATTTGCAAACCGCTTTGAATCAGCCGTCATCTGTCGCGCCGGGAGACATCATTTGGCTTCTCGCAGGGACCTACAAGGGCAACTTTGTAAGTCTGCTCAACGGAACGGCCACCGCGCCGATCATCGTGCGGAATTTTAGCGGGCAGCGCGCCACTCTCGATGGCAGCGGGTGTGGATTGCTGGTGCTTACGGTCAACGGTACCTATTCGTGGTTCTGGGGATTGGAGGTCCAGGATTCCGCGGACGACCGCATCAGCTTAGGCGCGTGTCCCGCTTTTGGCGTCGGGGTATACGGCGGTCCCGGAGACCAGTTCATCAACATGGTCGTGCACGACACCGGTGAGGGCTTCAGTGCCTACAACGCGTCTCCGAGCTCCGAGTTTTATGGAAATATCGTTTACTACAACGGTTTCGTAGGCCCCACCCGCAATATGGGCCACGGGATGTATTTTCAGAACAGCACCGGGACGAAGGTCGTTGCGAATAACTTCGTCGGGGACAATGCGTTTGAAGGCATTCAAATCTATGGAAGCGGCACGTCATCCGTCGTTGGGTTCAACGTAACCGGCAACACTTTGTACAACACGGATTCGTGGCCTACTCCCAATTATCAGTACAACCTGATCATCGCCGGGGGAGCAGAGCGCCAGAATATCCAGGTGGAGAACAATTACAGCTACTTTCCGTCGACCGCGAGCGGCGGCTACGTCAATGTCGGCCAGTACACGCCGGGCCTGGACGCCACGGTGCAAAACAACGTTTTTGCCGGCGGCTCGTCCGGGTTCAGCATGGATGGGCAAACCGGCCCGGTGGTCTTCACAGGTAACGTAGTTTCCACTAATGCGGCTTCGCCGCAAGCGGTTGCGATCGGGTTGTTCAGCGGCCAGAATTTGTCGAATTACGTGTGGAACAACAACACGTACTACGGCGGGGATATCTTCTCCACAGCAGGCTACGACGGAAACAACTTTACTAACACGCAATACCTGACCTTCCAGAATTGGCAATCCTCGACAGGATTTGACGCTAATAGCACTTTTACCCCGAGCGCTCCCACGGGATCGTGGGTCTACGTGCAGCCCAATAATTACGAACCCAAGCGCGCCAATATCACGGCCTATAACTGGAACTCGGCTGCGAGCGTCAGTGCGAACCTGTCGGGAATCCTCAGCCCGGGCGACCAGTATGTGATTCAGGATGCGCAGAATTTTTACGGGCCGCCCGTGGCCGGCGGCATATACGCCGGGGGTTTGACGACCATCCCGATGGTTGGCTTGCCCAAGGCCGCGCCCATTGGATTCCCAGCGCCTGCGCACACGGCGCCTCAGTTTGGCACCTTCGTGGTGATGACCACCACGTCGCTCTCGCCCGTGGGGCTTTCGCCCGTCGTGGTGACGCTCCATCAAGGCCAGTCGCAAACATTTACCGCGGTAGTGCTGAACTCGCCCGGGCAAGCGGTGAACTGGTCGATCAGCCCGCAGGTGGGAAGCATTTCCAGCGCGGGTGTTTACGTTGCGCCCGCTACGGTCGCAACGACTCAGGTGGTCACGTTACGGCCACAAGCACCGCCGACTCAACCAAATTCGGCACCGCGACGATCACTTTGGTGAGCACTGCGAGTGTAGCTTTCGTGGGTACGGACGCCCTGACGAAAGGCAATTGGCAAAATGTCTACGGAACGAACGGATATTCGCTCGCGAACGGTCCCCAGAGCCTTCCGTCCTACGATTCGGCATTTACGGTCCAGGGCCAGTCGAACTACACGTGGACGTCTAATACCACCGACGTGAGGGCTCTGCAGAACGGCGCGATGCGGCTGGCGGCGGCCTGGTACAGCGCCACGACGTTCAGTTTCGACGTCAATCTTACCGATGGCAACACGCACCAGATTTCGCTCTACGCGCTCGATTGGGACAACTATGGCGGCGGAAGAACGGAAAAGGTGCAGATCATCGACGTAGGCACAAACATCGTTCTGGACACGCGCACGATTTCCGCTTTCACCAACGGAATCTACCTGGTCTGGAATATATCGGGGCACGTAAAGATCCTCGTCACCAACACCGGATCGAACGCCGTGCTGAGCGCGGTGTTCTTCGACCCGGTGGCTAGCGGCAAGATCACGCCGACGATCACCTGGGCCACGCCGGCGCCTATCGCGCAGGGCATCGCGCTTAGCGGCACGCAACTGGATGCGACGGCGACCGTAAGCGGGGCGTCCATCGCAGGCACCTTCACCTACAACCCTGCCGCGGGTACAGTGCTTAGCTACGGGACCCAGACGCTGTCCGTGACGTTCGTTCCCAGTGACACGACGGACTACCAGGCGGCGAGCGCCACCGCCACGTTGACCGTGAATCCGGGCGCGCCTAGCGCACAGGCGAGCTTTGTTGGCTCCGATACCACCACGCAGGGAGGCTGGAGGGTCAAGTACGGCGCGGAAGGCTATGCCATAGCCAACGATTCGCAAAGCTTGCCCGTCTACGATCCGACTTTTGCGCCGGCGGGACAGTTGAACTACACGTGGGCAGGTTCCACAACCGACCCCCGGGCGCTGCAGAACGGCGCGAACACGGGAAGAATCGCGGCGACCTGGTTCACCACCTCAAGCTTCAGCTTTGACGTCAATTTGACGGATGGAAAGACCCATCAGATCGCGCTGTACGCAGTGGATTGGGACAACTACGGCGGAAGGGCCGAAAACGTGCAGATCCTGGACGCCGGCACAGGTGCGTCCCTCGACCAGCGCAGCATTTCGCAGTTCGTTAACGGCATCTACCTGATCTGGAACATCTCCGGGCACGTGAAGATCAACGTCGTGCTGACGGGCGGCGGGAATGCCGTGGTGAGCGGGGTATTCTGGGGCGGGGCGAGCACGACGCAGATCACGCCCACTCTTTCCTGGGTCACCCCGGCTGCGATTACTTACGGGACTGCGCTGAGCGGTACTCAGCTGAATGCTGTCGCTAGCTACGGAGGGGTGGCTGTGCCGGGTTCCTACGCTTACACGCCCGCGGCGGGAGCGCTTTTGGGAGCGGGAATCCAGACACTGTCGGTCACCTTCACCCCGACTGACAACGTGACTTACAAGTCCGTCAGCACTACTGCTTCGCTGTTGGTGAATCAGGCTGTGCCGGTGATCGCCTGGGCTGTGCCGGCGCCCATTACCCAGGGCACTGCCCTGAGCGGCACTCAACTGGATGCTACGGAGACCGCGAATGGTTCGGCGATCGCCGGGAGTTTTGTCTATACGCCCGCTTCGGGGGTTGTGCTGGGCTCCGGGAGCCAGACTTTGTCGGTGACCTTTACGCCCTCTGACACCGTGGACTATAAGACGGCTAGTGCGACGGTGATGATTACAGTTAACGCGGCTGCATCCGTCAGCGCACAGGCGAGCTTTGTTGGGTTGGACGCCGTCACGCAGGGCACTTGGAAGGGAAAGTACGGTGCCGATGGTGATTCGATCGCTAACGACTCGCAGAGCCTTCCCGGTTACGCGGTATTTTCAATGCTGAGCCAGTCGAATTATACGTGGGTACAGAGCACCACCGATCCGCGCGCCCTGCAGATGGGCAGCGGGACGGGAAGAATCGCGGCCACATGGTTCAGCGCCTCGTCGTTTACGTTCGATGTGAATCTCACGGATGGGGGCACGCACCAGATTGCGGTGTATGCGCTGGACTGGGATACCTATCTCGGAGGGCGGGCGGAAACGATTGCCGTGCAGGACGCGAGCAGCGGCACGGTGCTCGACTCACGGGCTATTTCTGCATTTACAAACGGGATTTATCTGGTGTGGAACGTGTCCGGGCACGTGAAAATCGTAGTCACCAACACGAAGAGCGGAAACGCCGTGGTGAGCGGAATATTTTTCGGCGCGTCGCAGCAGACGGTTCCCTCGTTCACAAGCGCGCCGGCGGCGGCATTCACGATCGACTCGCCGGGAACATTTAACGTCACGGCGGCGGGTAATCCCGCGCCCTCCATCACCGAGAGCGGAACGCCGCCCGGCTGGTTGAACTTTAACCCCGCTACTGGCGTGCTGAGCGGAACGCCGCCGAGCGGAACCAACGGGATGTACACGCTGATGTTCAGCGCGAGCAACGGCGTTGGAGCGAATGCTTCGCAGACGTTCACTTTGACGGTGAACCTGGCCCCGGCGGGCGCCACGGCAAGCTTCCAGGGATTCGACATGGCGACGCAAGGGAACTGGCAGGGCAAGTATGGCGGGACTGGTTATTCGCTGGCGAACGGGCCGCAGAGCCTTCCGAGCTTCGATCCTACTTTTTCGGTTTCGGGCGGGTCGAACTACACTTGGGCGTCGGGCACGGCGGATGTGCGGGCGCTGCAAGACGGGTCGGGAAGGCTGGCTGCGACGTGGTTTAGCGCGACCAACTTCAGCTTCGACGTAAACCTTACGGATGCCAACACGCGCCAGGTGGCTCTGTACGCGCTGGATTGGGACAACTACCTCGGTGGGCGGGCCGAGTTGGTGCAGGTGATGGATGCGAACAGCGGAGCCACGCTGGACACCGAATCGATCTCCGCATTTACCAACGGAATTTACCTCGTATGGAACGTCTCGGGGCACGTGAAAATCGTGGTTACGATGAACCGGGGCGGAAACGCCGTGATCAGCGGCGTCTTCTTCAAATAATTCAGCTTAAGGTCTCTCCACGCAAACCGTAGCAGAGTTCTACCGCCGCCACTCAAAAGCTAACTTAAACAAAAGAGAATGTTGCCACATTAGGCAACCGTCATTAGGTTGTCGTTGCTCTTGGTTGGGAAGACTTAGTAAGGTTTCGTGGCAACAGATATGATTTTATTTTCGCGATGAATAACCACCTCCCGCCTTCTCCCCTCGGTGGCTGTCTGGTTACGAATGCGCCGCAAGATCGAAAAAGCTGCGAGACGTGTGGAGCGAAATGCCTGTGATAAGCAATCCATTTCGGGTGCTTCGCGGCGGCTGGCTCTTCATCTTGCTGATGATGGGGGCAGCCAACCTCAACGCTCAATCCGGAGGACAGGTTCTCTATAATGGCATCGCCCTCCCCCAGCAATGGCCGCCGGTGGGAGGGCCGAGCCAGAATTACAATGTTCCTTCCTATATCACCAATCCTCCTGCCGTCATTCCCATAAATACCGGACGCCAACTGTTCGTCGATGACTTCCTAATTCAATCGACCACACTGACGCGGACGCAGCACCAGCCGCTGATGTATCCGGGCAACCCTATCCTGACCCCGAGTTCTTCGGATACGACGGGGAACGCATTCCCCTATAGCGATGGCGTCTGGTTTGATCCCGCCACGGATTTGTTCAGGATGTGGTTCTACTGTGGAGCGGGAAACATGGTTTGTTATGCCTACTCCACAGACGGCAAGAGCTGGATTAAGCCTGCCCTGGCAAACGCGGTAACTCCCAATACGGATCAAGTGCTGGAAATTTCCCCGGCGCGCGACTCCGGCACCGTGTGGATGGACTTGGCCGACCCGAATCCGGCGCGGAAATTCAAGGCATTCATCTTCAATGGGTACGGAATCGTTGTGTACTTCTCACCGGACGGAATCAGCTGGACCCAGCAGAGCCAGTCCCAGTATCCCGTCGGTGTGATCGACGATCGAACTACACTGTTCTGGAATCCGTTCCGGAATGTATGGGTCGATAGTATAAAAAACTATCTCCCTCTCCCGGCTTCGGGGAGCCATCCTGGCTACACCAGCCGCGTGCGCTACTACGCGGAAAGTCCGGATCTGACGACCTGGACGCCCGCAGATTTTACCGACAGCTTCTGGACCGGGCCGGACGTGAACGATCCCCCATACGTCACCGGAGGACTGTACCCGCAGCTCTACAACCTGGACGCGGTCGCTTACGAGAGCGTGATCGTGGGGCTATTCAGCTGGTATTACCCGGGACCGGCATACCCCTCCGACGATCCGAGCGGGTTGCCGGGGCCGGCGCTGGTGGAACTGGGCGCTGGGTTCAGCCGCGACGGATTTCAGTGGGTTCGTCCGACGCGCGGCAGCGGGCCCAGCAATGCGTTCATTCCGGCATCGAACCTGTCGGGAACCTGGAACATGGGTGATACGCAGTCGGCGGGCGGCGGGTTCCTCGTCGTGGGGGATGAGCTGTGGTTCTATTTCAGTGGACGCAACGGCCCGCACGGCGTTAGTACCGTCGGGGCGACCGGTCTGGCGACATTGAGGCGCGACGGTTTTTACTCGATGGATGCGGGTTCGACGCAGGCCGAGCTGACCACCCGGCCCGTGCAGTTCTCCGGCAACTACATGTTCGTCAATGTGAACGATCCCAGCGGCCAGCTGCTGGTGGAAGTGACCGATACCAGCGGCAACGTGATCGCGCCTTATTCGAAGGCTAATTGCGTTCCGCTGAGCGTCAACAAAACGCTCCAGCAGGTTAGCTGGAATAACGGCACCGTCACCGACCTTTCGAGTTTGGCGGGCCAGCCGGTGCGATTCAATTTCTACCTCACGTCCGGAAGCCTGTACTCGTTCTGGGTGACTTCGAGCATTTCCGGCGCGAGCAATGGATACGTTGCCGCGAATGGCCCCGGCTTTACCGGCCCGACGGATAATCAAGGCAGCGCCGCGTATCCCACCACCGTCGCCACGCCAGAGATTATTCCAGCCGGCGCGTTATTCAACACTTCCACCACCGTCACCCTGTACACCGGAACAGCAGGAGCTACCATCAACTACACGCTCGATGGTAGCCTCCCCACGGCGCTATCGCCGGTCTACACGGCGCCGTTTTCGTTGACGGCCAGCGCTACAGTCAAAGCCGTGGCCTCGGCTGCTCATATGACGACCAGTGCTACCGCTTCGGCGACCTTCACCAGGAATAACACCCCTCCCACTATTTCGCTCACATCCCCCGCGAGTGGCCAGAGCTTGTTCGGAGCCATCACGCTATCGGCGAGTGCATCGGACGTGTTGGGAATTGCAAGCGTGCAGTTTCTCGTCGATGGAGTTTCCGTGGGAACCGTCGCCAGCGCGCCCTACACCCTGGCATTCGATACCGCAACGTTGGCCAATGCCACTCACCAGATCACTGCTGTCGCGGTTGACACGGCGGGCAACCAGGCTACTTCCAGCCCCGTGACAGTGACATTTAACAATGTGGTCAGCGGACCGACCAGCGGGTTGATAGGTTACTGGAGCTTCGACTCCGCCTATACGATCGGCTCGACCGTGTTCGACCAGTCCGGCAACAACGGCAACGCTACAGCCTACTCGACTACATCTGTGCCCGGTGCAGTAGGACAGGCACTGCAGTTCAACGGTTCGTCCAGCTATACGCAAGTTGTTACCGGTTCCCAGGCATACGATCTTCTGAGTAATTTGAGCCTGTCTCTATGGGTACAAACCACCAATGCGAGCCGCGACGAAGCACTGCTCAGCAAATATTCGGCGGCAGGATCGGGATATGGCTACCTGTTGCGAACCACACCGGCCGGAACGGCGGAGCTTCTGGTCGGCGGCGCCAACGTGATATCCGGACCCGAAGTCGCTACGGATGTGACGAAAATCAATGATGGCAACTGGCATCACCTTGCCGTCGTGATTCAATTGGGAACCAGTGTGACCTTTTATGTGGATGGCGTGCTGAGTTCAACCGTGACCATGAATTCCGGGGCCGGCGCGGCCGCCACGTGGTTTCAGATGGGCTTGAACCCATGGTCTCCCTTCGGCACGTTCTTTACTGGCAGCATGGACGAGGTGCGGGTTTACAACCGCGCCTTGTCCGCGAGCGACGTGCTTGCTTTGGCCGGGCCTGTGGTTGTGTCGCCCCGAAGCGTGACGCTGGTCCAGGGCCAGATCCAGCAATTCACAGCAATCGTAAAGGGGGTAACAAACCAGGCTGTGAACTGGTCCATGAGCGGGACAACGGGAAGCATTTCGTCCGCGGGGCTTTATACGGCCCCCGCCAGCATTGCGAACAGCCAAACAATCAACGTAACGGCGACCAGTGTTGCAAACTCGTCTCTATCCGGCACGGCAACCATTTCTCTCGTTTCCGGTGTAGCCGCTACCACGAGCTTCGTTGGATTCGATACGGTCACCCAAGGCAGTTGGCACGGAGTCTATGGCGGTGATGGGTATTCCGTGGCTGGCGACTCGCAGAGTATTCCCTCCTACGCTACGTTTGCCGTTCAAAACCAGTCGAACTATACCTGGGCTTCCAGCACTACCGATCCACGCGCCCCGCAAAACGGCAGTGACTCCGGGAGAATCGCAGCGACCTGGTATAGCTATACAGCCTTCAATTTCGACGTCAATCTCACGGACGGAAACGCTCATCGCGTCGCACTCTATGCCTTGGATTGGGATAACTATGGCGGAGGAAGGGCGGAGCAAATTCAGATTGTCGACGCGACCACTAGCACCGTGCTCGATACCCGCAACATTTCGAGTTTCACGCAAGGGATTTATCTTGTTTGGAATATTTCCGGCCACGTCAAAATCAACGTCACTTTGACGGGGGGCGGGAACGCGGTCGTCAGCGGAGTTTTCTTCGGCGGCAGTGGCGTCACTCAAAGCGCGCCCACGATTGCCTGGGCGGCTCCTGCTGCCCTCACTTACGGTACCGCGCTGGGCGGCACGCAGCTCGATGCGGCGGCCAGCTTCAACAACGCTGCTGTGCCGGGCAGTTTTGTCTACACGCCCGCAGCTGGCACGGTGCTGTCGGCTGGAAGCCACACGTTGTCGGCGACCTTCACTCCCACCGATACGATTCATTACACAATGGCCACAGCCACGGCCAGTATCATCGTCAATCAGGCTACGCCGACCATCGCCTGGGCGGCTCCTGCTGCCATCACTTACGGCACGGCGCTCGGCAGCACACAACTCGATGCGTCGGCTAGTTCCAACAACGCAGCAGTGCCGGGCAACTTTGCTTATACGCCGGCATCCGGCACGATTCTCGGGGTGGGGAGCCAGACTCTTTCCGTCCTGTTCACGCCTACGGATACGACCGACTACAAGGCGGCGAGTTCTTCGGTCACGCTGCTAGTGACCAATCAAAACATACCGGCCATTAATTGGGCGGCTCCCGCGGCCGTCACCTACGGGACCGCTCTAGGTGTCACGCAACTCGATGCGACGGCCAGCTTCAACGGCGCAACGGTGCCAGGCAGCTCTGTCTACACGCCCGCGGTCGGCACATTGCTGACGGCTGGAAGCCACACGCTGTCGGTGACATTCACTCCCACCGATACCACTCTCTACGCGACGGTGACGGCTACGGTCGGCATAACCGTGAATCAAGCCGCGCCCACTATCACCTGGGCGACACCTTCGTCCATCTCCTATGGCACGGCACTCAGCAGCACCCAGCTGAATGCGTCGGCTAGTTTCAACAGCTCAACGGTGCCCGGCAATTTTGCCTATACGCCGCTGGCCGGCACGATTCTCCCCGGAGGAAACCAAACTCTGTCGGTCACTTTCACTCCTACGGATATGACGGATTACAAGGGGGCGACGGCGACGGTCACGATTGTAGTTACGACCTCGGGCTCGTCGTCGAGCCAGGCTACCTTCGTTGGCGCTGATACGGTCACGCAAGGCAATTGGCACGGCGTCTATGGAGGAGACGGCTATTCAGTAGCCGGGGACTCACAGAGTATTCCGTCCTATGCGGCTTTCTCCATCCAAAATCAGTCGAACTATACGTGGTCTTCCAACACGACCGATCCGCGGGCTCTGCAAACCGGCAGCAACCTGGGAAGAATCGCGGCAACCTGGTTTAACGGCGCAGCTTTCAGCTTCAATATCAATCTGACTGACGGCAACACCCATCAGGTTGCGCTCTATGCTCTGGACTGGGATAACTATGGCGGAGGAAGGGCGGAGCAAATTCAGATTGTCGACGCGGCGAGCAGCACCGTGCTCGATACCCGTACGATTTCCAGCTTCACTCAGGGTATTTATCTGGTTTGGAACATTTCCGGCAACGTCAAAATCAACATCACACTGACGGGCGGAGGCAACACCGTGATCAGCGGTGTGTTTTTTGGAAGCACCGCCGTCGGAGTCAGCGTGAATCCGCCGAGCGTAACCTTGGCGGCCGGGCAAGCGCAGCAGTTCGCAGCGCAGGTGTCGGGCACTTCGAATAAAACTGTGACGTGGTCCATCGTCCCGGCGTCGGGAAGCGTTTCGTCCACCGGTCAATACATCGCTCCCGCGACAATATCGAGCGCCCAGACGGTGACCGTAACCGCCACGAGCGCCGCGAGTGGCGCCGCTTTTGGCACGTCAACGGTTCAGTTGACCACCGCCGCCGGCGCCACCGCGAGCTTCGCGGGTTTCGACACGGCCACGCAAGGCAACTGGAAGGGAGTCTACGGAGCGGACGGATATTCGATCGCCAACAGTTCGCAGAGTCTTCCCATCTATGCTTCGGCGTTCGCGGCGCAGAATCAGTCGAATTATACCTGGGCTTCCGGCACCACCGATCCGCGGGCCCTGCAAACCGGCAGCGGTTCGGGAAGAATTGCGGCGACGTGGTTCAGCGGTACGACATTCAATTTTGTTCTCAATCTCACCGACGGAAACACGCACCGGGTCGCGGTCTATGCCCTGGATTGGGACAATTACGGCCGCTCGGAAACCATTCAGGTTCTCGACGCCGCGACGAACGCCGTCCTGGACAGCCGCAGCATTTCCGCCTTCACCCAGGGAGTCTACTTGGTTTGGAGTATTTCCGGCAACGTCAAGATCAACTTGATCACAACCGGTGGACTCAATTCGGTGGTCAGCGGAGTGTTTTTCAAATAGCACCGGCTCTGCCGGGCTTCAGGATAGGGGTAAGGGCAGGCAGTTGGAACAGTTGGTGCGGGTTGATTTCCGCTTGCCCACCGAATGAATTATGGACCAAAAGCCAGGAGTGCGTTTCCGGGGAGACTTGCGCCAACGACGTAGCCCGACCCCACGAAAAGCATTCCACCGGCGACGACTGGGCCCGGGCCTGCCATGGACCCTCCTTTTGCTGCGACACCATTCACCGTCTTGAATTCGCGCACCGTGTCATATTCCCAAATGCGCTGGCCATTCTTGGTGGAGTAGGCACGCAGCATGCCGTCCCATCCGCCGGAGAATATGACCTCTGGGATGCCGGTGATAGCTGCGGTCTGTCCTCGTAGATGGGTGGAATTATGAGAGTCGTCCTCACTTGCAAACCACTTTTTGCTGCCCGTCGCGAGGTCTATCGCGGCGACTCCTCCATCTCTTAGCCCAAAATAGGCGGCTTGGTCGTTCGCAGCCCCGCCGAATGTAATCTCCCCGGGAGCCAGGGTGTCCGAAAGTTGAGTCTTCCAGACGACAGCGCCCATCCGGCTGGCGTCGTGCGCCCAAACAACCCCGCTTTTCTGACCGGCAATCAGAATCCTGCGTCCATCCGGCAGCACTTTCAAAATCGGGGAGGAGCCGAAGTCAAAGTCGGGACCCAATTTTGCCGGACAGTTTCCACTGGCGTATCCAGGACGGCAGGCATATAGCCAGACATCACCTCCAGTATCTTGCACCGACCAGATGAGTTTCCCGGTGTACATATCGAGGGCCATGACGGCATCGATGGTATTGGGCGCCGGTTCGGTATAGGAATCTCCGGTGCCGATATAAATGGCGTGAGCCTGGGCGTCGACCGTGGGGGAATCCCAGACTCCTCCGCCGGCGGGTGCCCAGCGCTGTGCCCCATTCGGAGTTTTGCCGGCGAGTTTGGGCTGATCGGGTATTACATAGGTCTTCCAGATTTGCTTGCCCGTGCCGGCGTCAACGGCGGCGACGCTGCCTCGAAAGGTGCAACAGGGGTAGTTTACGCCAAGGCCGGCGACCCATTCTTCGATCGAGGCAACCGGTACGTATAAACGATCACGATATAACGCCGGCGAGCCGGTGATTCGCGCGACGGCATTGTCCTCGATTTTTACCTTCCAGAGCAGCTTGCCGCTGCGAGCATCGAGTTTGTACAAGTTCGCTTTGATGTCGCCGAAATAAACAGCAAATTTTGAAAGGTCTTTGCCCTTGACCGGCCCGATGCTGATCGCGTTGCGCACTCCGGCATCCGCTTCAAACGACCAATACACGCAGCCCGTTCTTGCATCGAGCGAATACACCATCCCGGTATCGACACCAATAAAGACGCGGCCGGCCCAGACGCTCGGCTGTCCGTACACCGCTTCGACATCGGGAAAGCCGAAGGCCCATTTAAGCTTCAGCTGCGGAACCTGATCCGGGAGCAACCCCGCGGCTCGTGCCGGCTGAAACCGCGAGTTCGCCGTGTCGGCACCCCAGTCGCTCCACTCCGGATCGAATTGGCCGGATCGCAGAGCGGGATTGCTTGTGCACCGATTCTCCCGGGGTGTGGCGCTCGCCCCATTGGCCAGCCTCACCTTACGGCCACCCAGGTACTCGGCAATCGAAAGCTTTTCATTTTCAGGAATGTTTTGAATCGACGTGTGCGCGGGGAGCTTCGCGATAGCGCTATAAACCACTTCTGGCGACATTTTCAGAAGTTGCGAATCGTCGGGGATATTTTTCTGGCGGCTCGGATTCTGATGGCACGTGGCGCAACGCCGCTCGTACAAACGCAGGTTGGCCGCCAGTTGACCGAGTGCAGGGGCGTTGAAGGGAAGCAGTATCAAAGCCACCGTCACCAAGGACGAGAGAAGGGCACCCTTCACGCGAGGTATCTGGGCCGGGGTATCCAAGGCGCGGCTCAGGACTTATGAACGCAGTAGAAGCGCTCGCGTTCGTAGCTCTGCTGACTCTCCAGATTGGCGATGCGGAGAACGCCCGCCACCCTTGGGGTTGGGCATCGGTTCGCGACGCTGCGATGCACGGCATTCCCGCTCATGATGCAGCAGTCACCCAGTTCGACATCGAGGATTTCTTCCCGGGCTTCTTCGCCGGCCTCCAGTTTCGACTGCATTTGTTTGAAGAAGCCGTTTTTCAGGAAAGTTTCCGTTTCTCGTATGCCAGCTTGATGAGAACCGGGTATAACGCTGATGGTTCCTGTCATTTGGGTTGTGCTTCGATTGACGGGAAACCAGAGCGTCAGAAAACTCTGGCACCAGGGATAATATGCCCCGTCCTGATGCCACGTGTAGTCGAATCGGTCGTCAGAGGGCAACTGTATGATGAGGTACATCGGCATCATATGTAAGTTGGCTTTTTCGAAACCAGTCGCGGAGCAGATGGCGTCAAAAATCCGCGACGAGCCGAGCAGTTGGCAGGCAGCGGCGCCGGAGCCCATCGCCTGGGCGGCCTTATAGACCAGACTGTGGTCTTGGCTTTCACGCTTCAGGATCAATTCCTCGATTGTGGCGTTCTTGGCGCAGCCAGTCGGAGTGCCCTGTTCAAGCACGGCGCGGAGACAATCTGCGAGCAGGCTCAGATTCTCTGCGCTGAAGACCTTCTTCGCGAAAACATAGCCTTCGCGAGAATAGCGATCGCGGAGGGTTTCATGCTGGGTGACCAAGTGTCCCCCTAAGGCTGCGTTCTGCGATAATCCGATGGTGCCCCTCGCCGATGAGCGCTGCGCGTAACTCTTCTTCAGTAATGTGCCCCGACTGGCACTGGCGCTCCAGTTCCCGTGCTGCCGCTATCACACTGCGGCAGATGTTTGAACAGTGCAACTGAATGGCAGCGTTCTGAGGATTGGAGGGGCAAACCTCTGTCCCATAAAGCCGTCCTCGCTCCTCCATTTCCTCGATCAGAACGGCAGCGTTACTTTCATGATCCAATTGCGCTGAGTTCCACCTGCGCCAGCCGCAAAACCCTGCCGACTTCAGGAGTTGCGCCACCCGTTCCTTGGAGTACCTCTCCAATATGGGTGTGAATGTGTCGTCGAGAAGCACCCGGCGTTTGTTCGCAGCACAGCTCATGATATCGAGTGCCTTCTCAAGATATTGCTCGCCTAGCAGCGCCGCCAACGGCCGCAAGAGATCGTTTAACGGCCAAAACAATCCGCCGGCGCCGTAAAGCAACAGGTACGTGAATCCGCCTGGTTTGAGCACGCGGTAAATTTCCTGTAAGCCTTTTTCCACGCACGGCGTGTGGTGCAGCACACCGCTGCAACAGACGAAGTCGAATTGTTCATCGGGGAATGGCAGCTCGAGCGCAGAGGCATGCATGAAGCGAACGTTACCCGGCGGGAATGCCTCACTTCTTTTTCTCGCATCCGCGAGGCCCGTCTCGCTGAGGTCGATACCCACGACACTTCGCGCACCCATCCGAGACATGGCAAAAGAATACCGGCCGCCGCCGCATCCCACATCAAGGCATACCTTATCTCTGAAGAAATCCGGATCCTCGCCGTTCGCAAGCCAGCGGGCGGCAAACAGATCCACAGATTCTGAGAAGAGATCATCGCCGTATCGGGGCCATAACTTGCCGTAAAGGGTAGCTGTGCGAAAATCAACCGAAGAAAGGGATACGGCTCCCGTGCTATCAGTTTCTCTCATTTTGACGTCACCAACAGTAGCGGTGCACTCCAAGATGCAAGGTGTAACCGTGACTGCCTACTAGTACTAACAGTACAGTAAACTGCTGCAAAACTTAGCAGAGCTTCATGTGATGAGTCAATGACCCGATGGTACGGTGTCAAACCTCGTTAGAAATGAAGGCAGTCCCGGCGGCATTCAGGGCTGTCACAAACCCAATAGAGGCGAAACCGTTTGGGGAAGTTCTCCGCCGCATGTTTCGGTTACAGGGAAGCGGGTCGAAGGCTTCCCCTGCGGAGTCAACGGAGATGATGAGCGCCGCTCTCAACTCGTTGAAGATAATGGTCGGGGCGTGGAGATTTGAACTCCAGACCTCCTGCGCCC
>CAVPVC010000026.1:0-36570 GCA_963709105.1 uncultured Acidobacteriota bacterium | reverse complement strand
GTGACCTGACCGGGCTTTTTTGTACCAGCCGACGTGAGAGAGAATTCACGAGGAGGACGGCTGGAAATGCCAAACAAGAGGTACAAAGCAGAACAGATCGTGACGTTGCTGCGTCAGATTGAAGTAGGAATTGCGAACGGAAAGACCACCCCGCAAGTCTGCAAGGAAGCAGAGATCACCGTACAGACCTACTACCGCTGGCGGAAGGAATACGGCGGCCTGAAGCTGGATCAAGCAAAACGACTGAAGGAACTGGAGAAAGAAAACGCGAAGCTCAAGCGAGTGGTGGCGGAGCTGTCGCTGGAGAAGCAGGTTCTGAAGGATATTGCGGAGGGAAACTTCTAAGCCCTGAGCGGCGTCGCTGTGCGGTGGAGCATGCGCGGGAGAAGCATGAACTCTCCGAGCGGCATGCTTGCCGGCTGGTGAATCAGTGGCGTGGAACGCAGCGCTACCTGCCGATCCAGAGAGTGGATGAAGATGCGCTGACGCGAGCGATTATTACCCTGGCCAGTGAGTATGGCCGTTACGGCTACCGGAGGATCACGGCGCTGTTGCGGACGGCAGGCTGGCAGGTGGGGAAAGATCGAGTGCAGCGCATCTGGCGTCGCGAAGGGCTGAAGATACCCAAGAAACAAAAGCCACGGAGAAGGCTCTGGTTCAATGACGGCTCTTGCGTGCGGCTGAGGCCCGAGCGGGCGAATCACGTGTGGAGCTACGACTTCGTGAGCGCGATGACTCATGACGGCAGAACGATCCGCATGCTGACGATGATCGATGAATACACGAGGGAGTGCCTGGCGATTCGAGTAGCTCGAAGACTGGGGAGCTATGAGGTGATCGAGGCGTTGGCAGATGTGATGCTGTGGCGAGGAGTTCCAGAGAACATTCGGTCCGACAACGGTCCGGAGTTCGTGGCCGAGGAACTTCGGAAGTGGCTGGGGAATGTGGGGACGGGAACGCTGTACATCGAGCCGGGCAGTCCTTGGGAGAACGGTTACTGCGAGAGCTTCAACGGGAAGCTGCGGGATGAATGCTTGAACGGGGAGATTTTTTACTCGCTGAAGGAGGCGCAGATCGTGATCGAGAAGTGGCGAGTGGAATACAACACGAGGCGGCCGCATTCGGCGCTCGGCTACAGGCCGCCAGCACCAGCGGCCTGTAGCCCTCTGGTTGCACCAAACCCAAGTTCACAGGCCCTGGCTGTGATGTAAACTCTCTCATTCGTCGTGGTACAAAAACTCGGGCTGGTGAGCGGGAGGTTTCGTTTGGCCGTGTTCCGAAAACCCCTGCGCGCAGGTTCCTGCAAGCCCTTGAATCTACACTGGGGAAAATGAGCCGATCGGGTGTTCCGGAAACAAGTGTTTTTGGAGCAGCGAATCTTCAAGGACGGCCATGTGCTGACCGAAGGCAGTACTAGCCAGGTATATGTACGATAATTTGACTATACGTCCAAGTGGAATTTGTTGGGGAAAAACACTAATTTCCGTGATTAACGCCCTCGGCGAACACGGTGCGGATCTGTAAAAAGTTGAAAAACAAAAAAGAAGGCGGCCCCAGCGTGAAGGCCGCCCTAAATCTGTTGTTCTAAGGAAAAGCCTTGAACGGTCAACCCTTTCTGGGCGGAGCCTTGGGGCCGGTATCACTTTCTGCCGTTGCCTCTCTTGCTCACTCCCGTCGAATGCTTTTTGCTTCCTCCTTGCTCGTTACAGTATATTTTCTCTCCCAAAACTGCAGTGATTTCCGACATATCCCAGTGTGTCCGAGGTCACTATTTTTTAACAGCGGCCTATTTCTGGACCGAGAATTCTGAACTGAAGTGTCGAGTACTAGCCCGGTATCTGGCACGACTAACCAGGAGTTATACGGATTCTGGAACGGTTCTCGACCCGCGACCTTGTCCCGTTAGGGACCGATACTTCCGGCTCGGGCAATCTGCCAGAGCTGGAAACGTTGGCTGCTGACGGGCAAGCGTGCTCATACGCTGCAGCCTGCTTACTACGCTCTCTGGCGCGAGCCCCGCACTCCTGCACACCTGACTGAAATCGGTGCTGCTCTGAAAGAAGAATCTCTCGGCGCTCGTCTTGAGGCGAATATTGGACGATTTCCAGTCGTCGAGTGCCTGTAGAAGGACCGCTGTCCACAGTCGCCGGGCTGAGAACTGATCGCTATATTCTTCACTCGCTTGGTTAAGAGTACTCCAGTCGATATTCATATAGTTGTCTCTTTCTGTGATGGCATTCCCGGCAGATAGACACTCGGTCTTTGGAAAAGACTCGACAGAGAGCGATTCCCTGGGCAACCTTGACCGTCGAATGCCAATCCCCGCATTTCTTGCCAGTCGCTAATGGGCTGGCCTCTCTACTTCTACATCGGCATGCTTGTGATTCTTTATCAGCGCCGGTGCTTCCAGTCACACGGAGCCGTGACCGGCGGCACACAATAGGAGTATTCGTGGATGAAAAGTATCGGAATCAACGCTAGGAATCGCCCGAGCTTCGATCAGAAGAGTCCACTTCGGTGGAAACCGCAACAAGTGTGAACAATAGTATCAGCCGCTGACGGGGCCAACGCAGATGTTTTCCTGCCTACAGGTCTCGTCACGACAACGCGATGAAAACCGCAGGGCGAAGAACTCTAAGACCGTTACGCAGCAGTGCGCTTGGGCATAACGACGATCATAGGCACTGCTGCTATTCTTTGGGATACTTCATTTCTCCCTGGGATTCGGAGCCGTTCCAAGGATTGGAAGGGTCGCCTGTCGCAGTTATGCTTTGGTTTTCCGCAGAACCTCCGCCGCCTCGCTCGCGCTCTTTCAGGGCTGCCAATTCATTCTTTGCCGACTCAAGTTGGGCATTCTGCTCTGCCAGCTGGCGTTGCAACGCTGCGTTAAGTTCCATGATCTTTTCAGCCTGTTTGCGCTCTGTCATGTCCCGCACCGCGCCGAAAACCACAATTCCGTCTTCGGTTTCGATCGGGCTAAGGGCAATGTCTGCCGGAAACTCCGGTGCCATCCTTCCGCCGACCGAACAATTCCACAGCATGCCCCATCGGCCGCAACGCGGACTGGCAAAGAACTGTGCACGGTGACCCTGATGTTGTCCTCGAAATCGTTCAGGAAGCAAAACCTCGAGCGTCTGATGGATCAATTCTTCGCGCTGATAACCGAACAGTTTTTCGGTTTGTGAGTTCACGAGGATTATTTTGCCACCGCGAGTTGACCACCACCATGGCGTCAGGCGCTGCCTCCACAAAATCCCGAAATGACCCTTTCATACACGGCTCCCCAGCGGATCAGCTCCCAAGAAACGCAGTTACCGGGAACTGTCGGCCCTTCATTTTTCCCCGCCGCAAAATCATCTGCTGAATAAAATCTCCGTTCGGTTCCCTCAGGAGGCGACAAAACTTCGAAAGCCCCTAATCATCCAAATCCACCTGCGCATCGGGCACCGGCAAAATCAAAGGCAAGAGGAAATCTTGCAGCCGCTTACTTGCATCCTGCGCGATCCGAGCAAGATGGATTCCCATATGCGGGCCAGCCACGCGAACGACTGTTCCATCTCGCCGTGATCGGTTGCGTTCCGGACGTAGGAACAGGCGAATGCTCACGGCGGAACCGACTGCAAGCGTTCGAGCAGCTCGGACCAGCAGGCCGTTCAAACTTACATCGATCGTCCGCCCCTCCAGAACATCGCCGTCGAATAGTATATGAACATTGCGGCTTACCACGACACGCTGATAGTGGCGCCTCTCACGCTCGACTGCGCCATGTGTGGTGCGCGATAGATTCAGTAGACGCTCTCTGTTGATTGGTTTGAATAGGAAGAAGGTGGCCCCCGCCTGAAATCCACGACTGACCACAGACGGGTCTTCCTCTCCGCTTACAATGATGACCGGAGTCTTTTGGTTGGGAGCCTGAGGCGCGAATCAGCCTTGTCAGCTCGATTCCGTCAGGGGCGAGGCATATTCACGTCGAGAAACACTGCATCAAATTTCTGGTTGTGTAGAATTTCAACCGCGTGCGCACTGTCCGTTGAGATCAAGCCTCCGTATCTGCCGAGTGCAGGATCGCCTGGATCACCTTGCACATTTCAAGATCATCGTCCACGACGAGAGCATGTTGCGGCACTGGATCCTCCTCTACCCGTTCTTGCGCAATTCGGGCCCGCCGGCACCGTTACTAGAGCAGACCGTTTCCGCGCAGCCAAGCACTTCGCGCAACTTGCGCGTCGAGGGCCTCTTGAGAAAATGGCTTCTCAAGGAAAAAAATCCCGGGCTCCAGAACGCCATGGCGCACGATCGCGTCATTCGTGTATCCCGACATATACAGCACCTTCATTTCCGGGCGCTTCACCGCCAAACGATCGGCCAATTCCCGCCCGCTCATTCCCGGCATCACCACGTCCGTGAGCAGGAGATCGATGGGCTGATCCCATCGTTCAGCGAGCTTGATGGCTTCCATCCCGTTTTCCGCCGCGAGCACTTTATAGCCGCCATTCTCAAGGAGTGCGCATGTGAGCACGCGCAGGGGCGTGGCGTCCTCGGCCAACAAAATCGTCTCGGAGCCCCGCGAAGACGCTGCTGTGTTCTCGATCGTCCGTCCGCGCCTTATGACCGGGCTCGTCGGCGCGCGGAAAGTAGATTTTGAAAGTCGTCCCCTTTCCTAACTCGCTGTAAACCCAGATGTGGCCTTCGCTTTGCTTCACCACTCCGTACACGGTTGCCAGGCCCAGTCCGGTTCCCTTGCCTTCCTCTTTCGTGGTGAAGAACGGTTCGAAAATGCGGGCCTGCGTTTCGGCGTCCATCCCCGAACCCGTGTCGCTGACGGCGAGCATCACGTAGCGTCCCGGCTGAACGGCCGGGTGCGCGCGCAGTACTCTTCGTCCAGGTCCACGTTGGCGGTTTCGATGGTGAGTTTCCCGCCATTGGGCATGGCGTCGCGGGAATTCACCACCAGGTTCATGATGACCTGTTCGATCTGTCCCGGATCGGCTTTCACTCGTCCAAGCCCTTGGTTGCAGGGCGTTGCGCGAACTCAATGTCTTCGCCGATCATCCGGCGGAGCATCTTGTTGAAATCGGTCACGAGCGCGTTGATATCCAGAACCGTTGGCTGGCACACCTGCTTGCGGCTGAAGGTCAAGCAGTTGCCGCGTCAGCGACGTTGCGCGGAGGCCTGCTTTCTTGATTTGTTCGAGTTGCTGGCATCGTGGGTCGTCCAGAGGGAAAACCGTCCAAAACCAGGTCGCTGTAGCCCATGATGACGCCCAGGAGATTGTTGAAATCGTGGGCGACGCCGCCGGCCAGCCGCCCCACCGCCTCCATCTTCTGGGAGACGAGCAACTGTTCCTCAAGACGCTTGCGATCGGTGATGTCTTGCCCGATTCCAAATATCCCGATGACCTGGCCCTGGCTGTCCTTGATCTGGCCCGTGCTCAGGAATACCGGGAAGTCGCTATCGTCCTTGCGGCGGCCGAGGCATTCGCCTCTCCATCCGCCGCCGAAAATCGTGCGGACTCGAATTTCTTCATCAAGAGTCGGCGGATTGTTGCGCGAGATGAGCGTTTTTCCAAAAAGCTCTCCAATAATCTCGCTTTCCTGGTATCCAGTGGCCTGAAGCAGAGCCTGATTGGCAAACGAGATACGGCCGTCGGGATCGGCGAGAGCAATCAACTCGGCACTGTTTTCGACGGCCTGAGCCAAGCGACAGATCCGCTCTTCCGCGCGTTTGCGTTCCGTGATGTCCAGCTTGATGGCGATAAAGTGGCTGACCTCTCCGGCCGCGTCTTTCACCGGGGTGATGGTCATCTCCTCCTCGTAACAGCTTCCGTCCTTGCGGCGATTCACCAGCTCTCCCCGCCACTGCTTCCCGGAGAGGATCGTCTCCCACATGTTCTTGTAGAACGAGGGTGATTGCCGCTCCGTCTTGAGAAGGCTGGTGCTTTGGCCAAGAGCTTCCTCTCGCGTGTAGCCGGAGAGTTCCTCGAAGGCCTTGTTAGCCCAGACGATTGTGCCGTCCCGCTTGCTTATGAGGATGGGGTTGGCTGCGGCTTCCAGAGCGGCGGCTTGCAGTTGAATCAGCTCCCGGGGGCCTGCGAGTTCGTTCGGGACTGGCGGCTCTAGCCGTTCTGTTTGCATACCGCTGTCTCGGAAGCAGAGAGATCGCTTCGGAAAATGGTCCTGGGACCGGAATAACAATCGGCGCTCTGCACCACTTATCAGAGCCCCACCGGCGCTCATCCAAGCCGTCAGTGGGGCTTTCCGAGCACATCTCACGTACCTACCATACGCCGTAACACAAGTGATCAGTAATAACTTTAAAGTTGAATGGCTAAACTGGTACTAGCGACGCAGCTCCACCGACACACTTGGAATCTGATTTCGATAATCCGTGGACCTTTCGCAGCAAGAGCCAGTCAACTCCCGATTAACGCAGCCCTTACCGTCCATATGGAGTACTGGGCCGGTATCTGTCCGGTTTTCCGACTTACCGGGAGTTATCGACTGAAGGCGTGCCTGACCTTCCAAGCACAGAATGAACCAGTGGTCTCCGCAAAAAAAAGACGCGCGCCGGGCGGGGGGCCTGACGCGCGTCAGAGTCTCGCACACGAACCGAGACTGTTAAGCTGCTGGTGTGACGGCTGGGTGAAAGAATCGGTTTCGGCGTTGTTCAGGTCTAGCAGCGCACCGCAGATTGTGATGTTCATCACATTTTGTGGATTGGCGACTTTAAAAACGTTCTTACATGATTAGACCCATTTCTTGAAACCTAATACAGAACTAGGACGGTCTAAGTTACTGAGTAGTGTGCTGGCCTTTTTGCATCACACGCCCTCTTCACAGGGAATCACGGATCACTCGTTCCGGTAATTCACCTGAATCCAGTCACAGGAGACATCGGCCCTTGCGTTTAAACGCTAAGAAATCGTTTGTCGCTTTAGCGCTTTCTGTTTCTGCACTTCCCCTTTGGGCAGCCCATAATTTTTCGACCGACTGGACCCCGAGCCAGCCTATGACCATCGGGACCATGCAAGTCAAACCCGGTCAGTATGAATTGAAAGCGGAGGAGGGGAAATCCGAGCTACAGGTTCTCAAAAGAACAAGGTGATTGCAACAGTTCCAATTCAGTGGACAAAGCTTCCGACCAAGGCCCGCAATTCGGAGATTATAACCGATGGCAGCAAGGTTACAGAGGTGGAGTTCGACGGGAGCGCCGAAGCAGCACAAATCAGTCAGTAACGCATAACAGATCGGAAGGGGCGGCTTCGGCTCGCCCTCCGGGAGCGGTCGCACGGCACGCTTCAGTGTCGCTTCCGCATCCTTAGAGGTCAGGGGCAGTGCCAGGTCGAGAGCGTCGCGCTTTTCCATGGATGCGGAGTATATAACTTCCCGTCACCAAGTTGAACGGCGTGAGCCCCTGCTCCACCGGGGGCAGATCGACCTAGGAGGGCGTCGATCCGTGGCGGAGCAGGGGATTCGACGCCACGCTATCATGAACGATGTGAATGGTGCATGAATGTTTACGTTCCTGATGTTGGTAAACCCCCGGCTCGTGGTCGCTAAAGAAACTCCTGGACGTGCCGATATAAAGTTAGAGAGGCCGCACTAGCAGTCTGCTGAAGGCTTTGGCAGGCTGCTAGCGGGGACTCCATTCCCTTTGCACCGCCCCCGCCACCTAGCCCCGATATGGCCCCTGCGGAGAAAACTCCTGAGTAACGCGCTAACCGTCCAAATGAAGTAACACTTGAGAAATGGCGCGGCGAACGCTGGGTTTCGCCTCTTCAGGGCACTCCAGGACTGCTGCCGCTCCGATTTCATCCGCCCACCCGTACCGCCGTCGTGGTGGGTGTAGCGTGCTCGTGACAACCGCCTCGCTGGTCTCCGCACGGTGCCGATTCCCCATCCCATTGTCGCAGGCAAAGCTCCCTTTGAAAGGTCGCAGGAACGCTCGCACGGCGGGGAATGACCTTCGTGGGCGCAGGACCGCTGGTTCGGGGGCTATGCGGGCTTTATTGACGACCGGCCGTGCCATCTGGCGAGCGGGCGGAGCCAGCCGTGGCGCACGATTTTCCGAATTCCGATATGTCCGATGAGCCGAACACCAAGAGTTGGCGCGAAGTGCCTTTACTACGATCACCGAATCCTGTAACAATGCCGTCGAATGCTCATCTCACCAAAGGAGTGGTATGCCAAAAAAGATCGATCCCCTCAATAAAAAGCAGTACTGCTCGGTAACGACAATGCTAACGGTGACCGATGTGAAGGCGGCGGCAGCTTTTTATCAAAAGGCATTCGGCTTTGCCAAACGGGGAATCATGAATGGCCCAGACGGCAAGGCGATACATGCCGAGCTGACGCTCCGGGGTACGACATTAATGTTGGGACCAGAAATTCCACAGATGGGTGCCCGCAGCGCGAAAACAATCGGCTCCTCACCGGCGAGTTTGTATCTGCTGACGGAGAACGCAGACAAGGTGGTTGCAAAGGCGGTAAAGCTCGGGGCCGTGCCCAAGGGACCGGTGATGGATATGTTTTGGGGCGACCGCTGCGGAACCGTTGTCGATCCCGAGGGCTACGCTTGGATGGTTGCTACCCATATTGCACAACCCACCCCTCAGCGGAATTAAATGATCCTCCTCGTAGTCACGTGGGTCCCTGTCCGAATCGCCGTATTCCTCGATCTGTTCAAATTTGAGCCTGTCTGTGTAATGGGCAGGCGGGCGGACGGATCTGGTTGACCACTGAGGATTGCAGATTGTTTGATCGATGTCGTCCTGAGTGATGTCGAGATTCACGGCTCCCGGCGTTTGAATTGGATCGGGATAGATGTCTTTAGGGCCAATGCGTGCATCCGTGCTTTCCGCTTGTGGACCACGCCCTGCTGATCGAGGGAAATCCCGCACTCCGACTTGCTTCGTCCGATAGGCGATAACCGCGGCGACCAGAAGACAAATAAAGATGACGATGACGACTGACCGATTTGATCGTGCCCTCATGCAAACGCAAAGACTCCTTGCCATTCCTTTCAGATTTAAGGATGTGACAAAAGTCTAGCGCGGTTTCGCTCGTCAGTCGCGACGTGCTAGTTTGTTTCGAGGAACCAATCAAAGGCTGGAGACCACACGATGTCCTCGACGGCAGGAAAACACGCAAGCTCGGGCGCGGCGCGACCCTCGATCCCGAAGGGCGCTGCGGCAGAGGCGATTGAGCGGAAGCGAATTTTCCGTCCTAGAGTGCGATAAATCTTCTTCCGGCCAGCGATTCCGAGATAGCTGTTGGCAATCCCTGTTCCAACCTCAGGAAGAAGACCTTTCCTCTCCGGCAAATTCGCTCGCCTTTTACAGTTTGACTTGATTAACAGTAGTGCCAAATAGTGGACTACTCAGATGTGAGGTCTGTGATGAAAAGCAGATTGGCGATTTGCTCTGCTTGCCTGCAAGAAATTGAATCGAAGCTTGCAAAATTGCAGTCCTCAATAAGTCATGATCCCGAAGGACAAGCCAAAGCTACCGAGGCTCTACGCTTTATTCAGCAAGCCAGAAAGTCTATTTCAAAAGCTCACGCTAAGGTTGATGAGCTAATCGATGCTCATTCCGGCAGTCAGCACCGAAGAAAAGCAGCGGACTGAAAAGTATCGCCGCCCTGCGTATCCCCTAAAGTCCAGCGTGGGCGTCATTTTGAATTCGTCGCCGCCATTTTCTGTGCCATGCTCAAGAGGAGCCTCCGCTTCTTCTCATTCATTCGGGACAACGCCCCGGCGAACAAACGCAGTTCACGGTGAGCTTTCCCCTTAGCGCCCCATAACGCTTCGTCTTCCTTGGTCGCTGGAAGATCAAGTTTCTTTGCCTTCCCTTTGCCGTCGTAGAAGAGTTTGTAGAGCGGAATCTCAAGGGCTCTGGCATATTTCTCCAAGGTCTCAACTGCTGGAACCGTGTGTCCGTTCTCCACACGGGACGTAT
Organism: uncultured Acidobacteriota bacterium; assembly: GCA_963709105.1. Lineage (GTDB taxonomy): Bacteria > Acidobacteriota > Terriglobia > Acidiferrales > UBA7541 > Palsa-295. The sequence goes on along the minus strand of CAVPVC010000026.1, from coordinate 26,615 downwards.
AGCATCGGAGCAGTCCAGTCCGTTCTTCGATGTCGCCCTGACTGAGGTTCTTCGCTTCTCGTGAGTTCCTTGAGTTTTTGCCCTATGAGCATCGACCGACGATACATCAACCCAACTACTTGCGGTATCGGATATCTAAGCATCGTGGCAAACCGTTGCAGCATATCCAGTTATGGACTTTACAATATGTTTACATTATTAGACCCCACTTCCTGAAACCCAATACAAGATTCAGCGGTCCCAATTAACTGAGTGGCGTGCTGGACTTCACACGGCACGTCGCTCACCACAGGGAACTCGGGTCAATATTTCCCCGGCATTCACCTGAATCCAATCAGAGGAGACATCGGCCCTTGCGTTCGAACACTAAGAAATCTTTGGTCGTGCTAGCATTTTCGTTTGCGGCGATTCCAGCTTGGGCAGCCCATTCATATTCGACCGACTGGAATCCTGAAACCCCTACAACCATCGGAAATACTCAAATCAAACCCGGTCAGTATGAATTGAAAGCGGAGGAGGGAAAGTCGGAGATTCAAGTGATCCAGAAAAACAAGGTCATTGCGACGGTTCCAATTCAATGGACAAAGCTTCCGACGAAGGCACAGAGTGCGGAGATTCTAACCGATGGAAGCAAGGTTACTGAGGTGGAGTTCGAAGGACGCAACGAAGCTGCACAAATCAGTCAGTAAAACGGGAAGGGCGGGCTTCGGCTCGCCCTTTCACCCTCCATTATTGCCCCAGCGAATCATGCCCTCGTCTGACCGTTGAGTGTTCCTTGCACTTCCGTTCGTTAAATGCCATCTGAATCTTATGAGATAAAGTGGTCTATAATTTCCGAGGGCGGCAGCATCGTTTGGTTTATGGCCGCCTCAGTCTACAAATCAAAAAAGCGTCCGTTCCCTTGGCGGTTCTGGAATCTGCGCCCCGATCTCCGGCAAACCCTTCCCGCGCCACAATTCACGGAACTGCCTAATCGTCGCCGGGGCGTGCCCGCCATAGTGGTTATTCGCATAGGCGAAGACCTTAACGCCCCGACGCACGGTCTCGTAGCAAACATCCACCCACGACCTGATTTCGTTAGCGCGGTCGATCACGGTCTTGTTCCAAGTCGTCGTGAGCCGCTCGATGCCTTTTCGGTCACCCAGCCAGCGGATGTACGTCCAATCCGCCGTGATTGGATCGAATCGTTGGGAAAGTTCTTTGGCGCTGGCATTCGTGATTGATCTTGCAGGACGAGAGCGACCTTAAAATCCCGCAGCACTCCGGCAAACTGGGCATCGAGCCATTCCCTGTTCCTGATCTCCACGGCGAACATGTAGCCCTGCGGAAGCTTTTTCAGGAACGGAATCAGGCGGTCCAGAAAATCGGTTTGCGATTTGAATGCCGCCTTATCGAAGAACGGGAACTGAAGAACCATTGGTCCCAGCTTTCCGCCGAGGATGCCCATCGTGTCCACGAATTGCTTTAACTCGATGTCGCAATTGACCGAGCACCTTCTCGTGAGTGATGATCTGAGGCACCTTGAACGAAAAAATGAAATCCTCTGGAGTTTTGCTCTTCCAACCCTCCACGGTACGGGGCGATGGGCAGGCGTAGAATGTGCTGTCGATTTCAACCGTGTCAAAGCGTTCTGCGTAGAAGCTCAGGCGGTCGGCGGATTTGATGCCCTTTGGGTAAAACGAGCCTTCCCATCCCGCAGCAGTGAAGGAGGAAGTGCCGAGGCGGATTTCTGCCAGGTTGTCCACGATTTGTGATTATATGGTGTCGCCACCGTCTTGTACTTCGACATACGCCAGTGTCTAATAGCTTCACGGAGGTTTCATGAATATCGTAGAAGCATTGCACAATGAAGAATCGAAGCTGGAGAGACAGTTGGCGGCGATTAAGAGTGCCATTGCTGCGTTGAACGGTGGTAGCACGGCGGCGGTATCGTCGGGGCACGTGAGCAGCACGAATGGAACGAGCGGCAAGAGAACCATGTCGGCTGCGGTGAAGGCAAAAATTGCTCGGGCAGCGAAGGCACGGTGGGCGAAGATCAGGGCGGCGAAGGCAAAGAAGGCGAAGTAAGTTTCAATCCTCTGGTTTCAATCTCCCAACTGAATTCTGGCGTACGGTATTGAATCACGCAGATGTACGATCCATGCATTGCGCTAGCCTCTCTGGTATCGTAGGCGGTCGCCGGGAGTTCTTGAAGATGCTTGCCTATGGATGCGTGTGCAGCGGCATCGGCGCCGCGACGGTGGCCTGGGCGCCGCTCGGCTGGAAACCCGCATGGTTCTCCGAGATTCTCCCGTTCCCCAGCGCGGTGCTGGCCCACCACTATCCTGAAACCCCGAACTTAGGAGATATGACAAACGCTGATTGGATCCATTGAGAAGGTAGGAATCCTGCAACCCATCGTCGTCAACCGGGACAAGCAAATCCTGGCCGGGCATCGCCGTTGGCAGGCGTGCAAGACAATAGCGGAAGGTCGGCCCGACAAAGACTTCCACATCCTTGCAATGACGTTCGGCGGTAGCGATTTCCAGGCCGAGCAACTGCTCATTGAATCCAACCGCCAAAGGCTGAAAACCCTTGAACAGAAAGCCCGCGAGTTCAAGGAGCTTAAGCGTATTGAAGCGTCTCTCGCCAAGGAACGGATGCTCGCGGGAAGGAAGATTGACCCTGGGAAAAACTTTTCCAAGGGTAGGGCCGAAGACAACGCCGCAGCGGTCGTGGGCATGAGTCGTCCCACGGCGAGGAAGCTTGAGGCCATCGTCCAAAAGGCAGACAGCGGGGATTCCGAAGCGCGGGCCGCCCTTGACGCACTCAATGAACAAAAGATGAGCGTGGACGCGGCCTACCAAAAGGTAGCCGCACCGAAACGTGATACCGCCGGTATTGAAAAGGACGACCGAGTAGCACGGGACTTCAACCAGCAGTGCAAGGCGCACGCTCTGGATGCGGATGTCTTCCGATCCGAACACGAAGGGCGTTTCCATCTCACAATCTACAACCTGACCAAAGCTCAGGTGTCCCAGTTTCTTGAATTCCTGGAGTCGGGCAGCGGCTCAAAGCGGAATCCGTTGCGTCCCGATTCAGCACCTCGTGCCCGAACTTATTTCAGACGAGCGGTGGGCTCCCGGGTCAGAGGCACTGGGGGATAGCCGTAAATCATGGCAGACACGCTGTCAAAGCAAAAACGCAGTTGGCTGATGAGCCGAGTACGCGGATCAAACGCGCTCCCGGAAAGGCTCGTGGAGAGATTCCTCCGGCGGCACGGAATTCGTTTCCGGCGACACGATCGGCGGCTGCCCGGCACGCCGGACATAATTGTCCCGCAGTTCCACGTGGCCATTTTCGTCAACGGCTGTTTTTGGCACGGCCACAAGGGCTGCCCCCGCTCAAAATTGCCCTCCACGAGGAGGAAATTCTGGACAGACAAAATCCAGGCGAACAGGAAACGCGACGAGCGGGTCCGCCGGGCTCTCCGCAGGCGGGGATGGAAGGTCCTGACGGTGTGGGGATGCCGCGTCGGCCGTGTTGCTGGTCTGGGCAGGATACTTGGCACTGCCTTGACCCTGAAGGAGAGCCAGAGACCGCACTGAGCGTTGCGCTACCTACTATGAATCCGGTATCCGTAGTTGACGTGTTCTGTGGACGAGCCATTCATGGCCCGATTGCATCCGTTCGCTCACTGAAGAGTTGCCAGTTGCGGCATGAACGAACCTTATACGCCGCACCTTCCCAACGTTCGGACGTGGGTTCGATTCCCATCGCCCGCTCCATAAATCTTGATGACTCGATTGCCCTTACGCGGCTGAGTCGCTGAAAACACCCGGAAAAATGGACGGTTTTGGACGCTAGTTGGACGCTGCCAATCCAATTGGACGCCAAAAACACAGGCCGATTCGATTTTGTGGATTGGTCTATCTCTATTTGTAGAAAGGATGCTTCGCATGGCGAACAAGCGGCGACCGACCGTTACGCCGCCCCCCATCGGTGAAAAGCTGTTAACGCTCCGAGAGGCCGCCGCCGTTTTGCGAATGAATCCACGGACGTTACGGGCATATCTGCGATGCGGAGAGATCGAGGGACGAGTAATTGGTGGAAAGTACAGGTTCCGCAAGATTGATCTTGACCGTTTCTTTGAAGACGCTCCCCGTAATTGGGATTTTAAGGGAAAGGACTAACACGAGGAATAGATGGTGGAGCAGCGAAAAACGGTTAGAGACTCGGAAGGACGTTTCATGGGGCCACGTATTAACTGCGAGAATGTACCCTGTTTACCAGTCGGGGCTTTGACTTGGATGTTGGATGATCCCCGAAACGTGCCCTACTTAATGCTCTGGATGGACCAGGATTGCGAAAGAATCCTGGAAGCTGTCCGCGTTATGCGTTTCCCTGAAATGGAGCGAGAAATTCCATGGGCCAAATGCGTTGAAATCAAGCGGGCAAACGGCATGAAGAATTGGCTTCTTACGACCGAGCGACATCTGCCGAGGAATGGAGGAAAGGCCCGACTTGTCATCTGCCCGCACTGCCAAACGCCACGGCGTGCGCTCTACCCTTGGAGGCTAGATCCGTCCAAGCCCCACGCGGTCTTCATGTCCAGAAGTTGGCAGTGTCGATCGTGCGCTCAATTGCGTTACGCCTCGGAAGGGGGCGCATTGATCTTCCGCCCGAGGACTGATCTTGGGAGAATGATTAGGGCCGTCGAAGGGCCCAAAAAAGATCGCCCGGAGTGGTGGTACCCATACGTCTACGCCGATCCCCGCAATGCCGAAGCAATACTGTCCAGGCCAATGCTGTTCGGCTCTTATACCCTATACCGATAGGTCTCAAGAAACGCGAATGCCGCCCTTTCGGCCCCCCTACCTCCAGAGGACTACAACAATTGCGAACCGGCCGTTCCAAAGGCCTGTTTTGACCTTTTGGAACGCATACGCTGGATACCGCTGCAGCTCCTCTGCAAAGGTCGGATGCACGCCTGGGCGACTCGAATCGAATCCGGTAACGATTCTGGTGACTCGAAAACACTCCGATCCCAACCAGCCCTGATTCCCTGCTAACGGGGAATCGGATCAGGCAACGCACAAGAGTACGCCAGGTGATTTTCCCGAGGAGTGATTATGAGAAAAGGTCGGGCGAGGTCACGGAAAAAAGCAATTCGAATTCGCGGATTGACCACCCGCCGACAGCATGCGTTCTTACGAGAGAAGGTGCTGGGCATGAACGACAAAGAGGCCGCTGTTGCGGCCGGCTACTCGCTTAGCGTTGCCGAAAATACAAAGCAAAAGCTCTGGGCGAAGCCGGAAATGCGATGGGAGTCCGAACGACTGAAAGAGTCTTTCCGAATGAAAAGTATGGACCAAAGCCTCCCCGCCGACGGGGCCGACGTTGGTTAAATCGCAGTCGCTCGATACAGACGAGCCCTCCATGTTGTGCCAACAAAGGATCAAAATACTTCTGTAATTAGTCCTTACGAATTTCAGGAACATATGTTATATACCCCGCCAATAGGGTGATTTGTGGGCAGACCTATTAACGGAACAGCACTCAAAGGCCGGGGCGCAACGTTGAAACTCGGGGCAACGGATGTCACGGGCTCACAACCTTCTTACGCAGAGCTTGTCTTGATGCCGGATGACGTGCTCATGGTCCAATTGAAAGGGGGCAATGGAGATGCCTTGGCGGTGCTATTCGACCGCTACCATCGCCTGGTGATGAAGATTGCGATACGTATTCTTCGAGACGCCGGTGAGGCAGAGGATCTGATGCAATCGGTGTTTCTCGAAGTTCTCCGTTCGGCTTCTCAATTTGATCCTGCGCGTGGCACGACAAAGGTCTGGATGCTGCAGTGTGTCTACAACCGCAGCTTTAATCGGAGGCAGTACTTGAATCTTCGAGGTATTTACTTGCGCCCGGAGGAGTCTGTTGCACGAGAAAACGAGCCAGCCACCGGGCGCAGCGGAGCTCTTGATACTTTGGAGTCGGCACGCGCTGTGAAGCAGGCGCTGGGTCATTTGAATAAGCCCCAAAGAACGGCCCTGGAATTGGCCTATTACGATGGCCTTACCATGCATGAAATCGCAGAAAGAACCGGTGAGTCACTGGATAGTGTGAGACACCACTACTACCGAGGATTGGAGAAGCTCCGGTCGGTATTGGTGCGGCGCAGCCGATGGCCGTCAGAAATCATCTTCTTCCCAAGAGCCAATTCCCCATGTTCAATCATGAATATTTTCGCGAGCTGAGCGCGCTTTCAGCAACCGGGCAACTTTCGCCTCAAGAGGATCGGGAGCTAGCAGATCATCTAAAGGAATGTTCGATCTGCCGCGATGTGCACCTCGAGTATGCTCGCGTTATTCAGCACCAGTTGCCGCAAGCGGATGTAATTCGCTGGCGGATTAAGTCATCTCTTCCCACGCCTCGAGTGGACACGGAAGTTCGCGCGCGCTTCCTAGCAAGGGCCCGGGCCAACGGAATCAACTTTACACCGGATGTAGAGCGGTTGCATGACACGAACTCGTCAAAACCTTCTCCGTCCTGGCGGGCATTGGAAATGTGGCCCGGATTGGCGATCGCGACTGTTGCCGTGGTCGCGGTTTTGGCAGCGTGGGTTGGCCGAGAATATAAGGTCGCACCTCATTTGACGAAGGGCGCGGTCGATGAACGTTCCGCACAAATTGCGGGCGAGAACGAAGTTCTTCGCGCGCAGTTGACCAATCTCGGCAAAACGGTGGCAGTGGAAACCGCAACGATCGAGCTGATGAAGAAAGAAAGCGCGGTTTCCCTAGAATCGCGACAAACATTGCAGAAGAACGTCGATGAAGCACGGCTGCAGCTGGAGAAGCTGTCAACTGTTCTGCGGCAGACAGAGGCCGAGAAGAGCGAACTGGCGAGCGCGAGGAAGAAGAAACGCTACCATCGCCAACCTTCGTGCGCAGGGCGATAGCCTTTCCCTCGAACGAGCAGACATGCTGAGTGCGATGGTCAATCTTGAATCCCAAGTCCGCGATTTAACGGAATCGATTGGAGAAAAGAACGCCGCGTTGGACCGCGAGAATCAGCTAATGGCAGCGACAAAGGACGTGCGTCAGCTCATGGGTGCACGTAACCTTCACATCTTGGACGTACACGATGTAGAAGGCGGTGGGAAGGACGCGAAGGCATTCGGACGCGTGTTTTACGCGGAGGGGAGATCCCTCGTTTTTTACGCCTTCGACCTTCCGAACGGAAGGTTAACTCCGGCGAAGTACACCTTTCAAGCCTGGGGCAACGGGAACCAGGGCCGCAATCTGTTCGGAATCTAGGAACTTTTGAGGTTGATGACCACGACCAGCGTCGGTGGGTGCTTACCGTGAACGATCCCGCCTTGCTCGCGGGGATCGATTCTGTTTTCGTTACATCCGAGTCACTCCGCGACTCCAAGGAGCCTCACGGGAAAAAAGTCATGTACGCATACATTGCCGGCCAGCCGAACCACCCGTGAATACCCATCTGTGTGATCGATCCTCGGATGCCTCCTTTTTTTTCCTAGGGTGGCACAGTTCGTCCCTCTCAGCGGAATACCACATAAGGGAATCACATCCCGGTTGATATTAAGAGAGGAGAACAGTTGATGCGCTTGCGGCGTCCTTTGTCTGTGTCGCTATTGGTTGGGTTTTCTGTGTTCTTGTTTGCGATGACCGCACTCTCCCAGGAACGTTCCGCCACATTGACCGGCCGGGTTACTGACTCCTCGGGACTCGTAGTCACCGGTGCGACCGTTCAGGCTGTGAACGTGAATACAAGCGCCGCCGCTACGGTTCAGACCAACGAATCTGGCCTGTATACCATTCCGGCGCTTTCTCCCGGCGAGTACAGAGTGATCGTTGACAAGAGCGGCTTCGAACGTATTGTCAAGCCCGGTATCGAGTTACACGTGGCTGACATTGTCGATGTAAACTTCTCCCTCCAGTGCGGCTCAACCACGCAGAGCGTAACCGTCGAGGCTGGCGCGCCGATGATCGATACAACCAACAGTTCCTTGGGTGGGCTCGTCAACGACGCCAAAATGGCAGACCTCCCGCTGAACGGACGGAACTATATCGATCTTAGCTTGATGCAACCGGGCGTATCGCAAAACAAAAACAATAACAGCCTGGGGGGAATGACCGGCACAATTTTCAGCAGCAACGGATCCCCAACTATCTCGAATAACTTCCTGCTGGACGGAACTTCCATCGTGAATCAATCCGGCTGGACAGGCTCGTCCATTGCGTCAACAACATTAGGTGTTGATGGAATCAAGGAGTACAAAGTCATTACGGATGCCTATGGCGCCGAGTATGGAATGACAATGGGCAGCCAGATGTTGATCGTCAGCAAGGGGGGAACCAACCAATACCATGGAGATGCATTCGAATATCTCCGAAACAGCGCCTTGGACGCCCGGAATTATTTCGACGGCCCGAAAATCGCACAATTCGAAAAGAACAATTTTGGGGGATCCATGGGTGGCCCTATTAAGAAAGATAAGACCTTCTTTTATGGGGTTTACGAGCAGCTGAATGTAAAGCTGGGATTCACCGTACTCTCCAATGTGCCGGCGGCTGCGTGCCATCCGACTTTTACCGGTCAGGCCGTTTGGAATGGCCAAGGTGTTCAGCCGGCGGGATCCACGGGGCCGTGTTCCCAACTGGGGAGCAACCCGGCAGGTGCGGGCACGAATTCGCTGGCAGTCAGTCCAATTACCGCGCCTTTTCTGGCGCTGTATCCAAGTCCGACAGCAGGGACTCTCACGACTCCTACCTTTTCGTTCTCTGCGCCCGATTCGCAGCACGTGTATTACGGACAGATGCGGATAGACCAGAATTTTTCGGACAAGAATTCTCTTTTCGGGCGCTATACGTCCGACGCGAGCAACGTAAACGACCCTCTGGCGAGTTTTTCTGCCAGCGCGACGGGCGGAGCGGCTTTCCCACAGTGGGGAAGCGCGGGGACCAGTCGGGACCAATATCTGACCTTATCAGAGACTCATATTTTCTCTCCCACTCTACTGAACACGGTTCGTCTTTCCTTTGCACGGACGAACTTTAATACAATGCCGCTTTATCTTGAGGCGACGCCAGGAGTGCCCTCCTTTGTGCCGGGGCAGCCGATGGGACAAGTGTCGGTCACGGGCCTTTCCACCATCGGCAATACCGGCACCCTCACGCTTTTCCACCTTCAGAACATCTACACGCTGAGCGACGATGTCTACTATGACAAGGGTAAGAACGGTTTCAAGTTTGGTGTTCTGATTAACCGATACAACGAGGCCTTACTGGCCAGCAGCTCGCGGGATCGATAACGTACGCCAGTTTGGCCGGGCTCTTGAAGGCTATTCCTTCGAAATACACCGCACCCACCCCGGGCTCTAATTCGAACCGGGATTTCATTTTCAACACGTTTGGATTTTACGCGCAGGACGAGTGGCGCGCGGCGTCGAGATTAACTCTTAATTTGGGACTGCGTTACGAATTCATAACGACGCCCTGGGAACTGAACAATAACGGGTACGCAATTCGAGACCATGGACTGGACCCAACACCGACCCAGGGCCCGATTTTTGTCAATCCAACCCTCTTGAACTTCAGCCCTCGGCTCGGCCTTGCGTGGGATGTATTCGGAAACGGAAAGACTTCAGTTAGAAGCGCCTTTGGAATCTACTATGATGTTGGAAATTACGGGAACCTTTTCACCCAGAACTCAGCCAATTCGCCACCGATTTCCAGCACAACCCAGATTAACAATCAGACCGCAAACGCGGTCATCACATTCCCGTTTGTGTTCACACCAGCGCAGTATGGCAAGACGCTGTCCGAGAATGTCGATTACAACTCCTACCAGCCGCACATGCTGCAGTATAACCTGAGCATAGAACAGCGATTGCCTGCGAACATGGCGTTAACGGCCGCGTATGTACATACACGCGGTGCTCACTTATTTACAGTTCGGGAAGGTAATCCGGGCATTCCCACCTACGTTGGTCCTGGAAACGTAGAGTACTGGTCCGACAATCTCGTGGCCTGCGAGAACACCGTGCCATCTTGCAGGATCAATCCGAATTATCTGAACGATCAGATTACCAGCACCGTGGGGGATTCCTGGTACAACGCGTTTCAGATCACCCTGAACAAGCGGGTAAGCAGAGGGTTGGAGTTCCAGGGGAACTACACGTTCGCCCACTCCATAGATACCACCGAGGGTAACCTAGCGGTCTCGGACTGCAATGCTCCGGGCATGGACGAAAGCAGCGACCCGAATTTTCTGAGAAGGGACGCTGGGCCTTCGTGTTTTGACCTTCGGCACAACTTGCGATTCAACCTGCTCTACCATTTTCCAAACCCCAGATGGAATGGCTTCCTAACCAAACTTTCAAACGGCTGGTGGATCGGAACGATCGTGTCAGTGCAGAGCGGGTACCCTTTCACTCCTCTTGATAGCATCAATCGATCGAATTCGGGAGTTATAGAAAATGCCCTCAGTGAAAAGGTGGACGTAGGAACCGCTACGGTGGCGCCTGGGCAATCGGTCCGGACGGGCATCCCAATAGTACGACAAAGACTTTCGTTCCATTCTATGCCAACACCGTAATAACAGGGAATCCAGACTCAGTGGTTTAATCCGCTGATGTTTACATTACAGCCGATGGTGCCGTGTCCAGGAGCGGGGAACGCGGGGCAAACTTGCGGCATCCTCGGTAATGCTTCACGTGGTCTTCTTCGGGGACCAGGTCTGGGGACCTGGGACTTTTCTCTCGTGAAAGACACTGCTGTGCACTTCTTAGGAGAAGCGGGAGCTTTTCAGTTCCGCGCCGAGTTCTTTAATATTCTAAATCGCTCAAACTTTGGCATGCCTTCCGGAACTGTTTTTTCCGGCAGCACATCCGATATTGGATCCTACTCAGAAGCCCCGGTTGGAACGGCGGGCCAGATCACCACTACTTCGACCACGGCGCGGCAGATTCAGTTCGCACTGAAGATCATTTTCTAACCTTTGCCGTGAGACGCAAGACGTTTGTGACAGGGACATCCTGATGGAGAAACGGTTGATCGTCCGGCTTGTAGTTTTGGGGCTTCTGATCTGTGCAGCCTTCAGCCGCCCTGGTATGGTTCGCATCGAAGCCATGCCTCGGGAAGAAGGGCTCGCCGCGCTGGCCCGCGAGGTAGCTGTGGGCACTGACGACATTGGCGGCGTGGTGACCAGTTCCCACGGCGCTGAGGCCGGCGTCTGGGTGATAGCGGAGACCAGGGATTTTGAGACCAAGCTGCGCAAAATCGTGGTCACCGATGATCAGGGAAGGTTTCTGCTGCCGGATTTGCCCAAGGCCAGCTATAAAGTTTGGGTGCGGGGCTACGGCCTCGTAGACTCAACCCCGGTCGATGCACTACCGGGCAGGACCTTGGCGCTTCACGCGGTGATAGCCCCAAGTCCTGTTGCCGCTGCACAATACTACCCACCCAACTATTGGGTGTCCTTGTTAAAGATCCCTCCGAAGAACGCCTTTCCCATGCCGGCTCCTGGTGCCGACAGTGTGCTCTATGGAGTTCATGGCGTGATTCCTACTCAGGCGCACTGGGTCGATTTGGTGAAGTCAGGCTGTCAAGCCTGCCACCAGATGGGGACCAAGACAATCCGGGAAATGCCGCGGAATCTGGGCACGTTCCCGTCCGCCACTGCCGCCTGGGATCGCCGGATACGATCGGGCCAGACAGGCGGCGAGATGGTCGATACCATGAGCCAGTTTGGGTATAACCAGGGTATCGCCATGTTTGCGGACTGGACTTCGCGCATTACGGCGGGAGAAGTTCCTCCCGCACCTCCGCGGCCGCAAGGTTTGGAACGCAATGTGGTGCTTACACTGTGGGACTTGGGCGCGCCGGAGTCTTTCTTCCATGGCCTGGTCACTACGAATAAATGGAATCCCCACGTGAACGCGAACGGGCCCGCTTTCGAGGCCGACTGGGAAAGGGGCACGCTCGTTTTCGTTGACCCGCAGGAAAACTCCGCCAGCACCATCAAGCTGCCGTTGCGCAACGAAGCCGACCGAAAATCCATGCCGCCGTGGTCCCCGCAACAGGTAACGGCGCGGTCGCCCTATTGGGGCAATCAAATCGTCTGGAAGGAAGATGTCGTGAACCCGGCGAACACGCAGATGGATAGCAAAGGCCGGCTCTGGATCAACATGCAGAATCGCAAGCCGGAAGCCCCTGATTTCTGCAAGTCCATCTCCGGGAACGTGTTTGCGAAAACCTGGGAGGACGGGAATCCCAGAAACGGAGACATTCAGCGGATCGGCCTGGACCTGCGCCAGAGCGCGGGCCGCGTCCTGAAGCCCTGGGAAAATCCTCCCGGGTGGGGCGTGGACATCTACGATCCCAAGACGGAAAAAATCGAAGCAGTGGACCTCTGCTTCGGGCAGAGCCATGCGGCATTCGCCAACGACAAGGACGAGACCATTTATTTCTCGCTGCGCCGCGGCGGCCTGGGGTGGTTCAAGACGCGCGTGTGGGATGAGACGCACGATGCAGCCAAAGCGCAGGGCTGGTGTGCCCCGGTGATCGACTATAACGGGGACGGGAAGACCGGCGCGTTTACCATGCTCAATGAGCCGCCCGATCCAAAGCTGGATCGCATTGGGACGCCCGACGGCTACGGTATCTCGGTGAACCCGGTGGATGGCAGCGTGTGGTACGCGGGACCTTTCCCTCTGCCGGGAAGAATCGTGCGGGCGGTACCGGGCCCGAATCCCCCCGCGACCTGTGCGACCGAGGTTTACGAGCCGCCGTTCAACAATCCGAAGTTTCCCAACGAGATGCATTACGCGTCGCACGGCATCGACGTGGATACCAACGGCGTGGTGTGGACGGCGCTGGCTGGCAGCAGCGAACTGGCGAGCTTCGACCGGCGCAAATGCAAGGTGCTGAATGGTCCGACTGCAACCGGACAGCACTGCCCGGAAGGCTGGACGATCTATCCGGTACCAGGCCCAGTGTTCAAGGGGACCGACATCCGCACGGATTGGCATTATCTCAATTGGGTGGATCGCTACAACACTTTGGGCTTGGGCAATAACGTCTCGGTAGTGCTCGGGACCGACTCCGACTCTTTGAAGGTTTTCAAGCCTGATACAAAAGAGTGGTTTACGTTTCGCGTCCCCTATCCCATGGGGTTTTACACTCGTGACATGGACGGGCGCATTGACGATCCCAAAACCGGGTGGAAAGGGCGTGGGCTTTGGGCATCAACTGAGACACGCGTCATCTGGCATTCGGAGCGTGGCAAGGGACAAACCCCGCAAATGGTTCACTTCCAGATTCGGCCTGACCCACTTGCTAAGTGAGCAGTTAAAGGCAAGTGGCGACGGAAAATATTAATGTCTTGCTAGAAGGGCCGTCGGCCTTGGGCATCAACCGAGACGCGAGTCATTCTGGCATGCGGAAGGCGGCAAAAGCCCAACGCTCAGATGGTGCATTTCCCACTTCGGCCAGATCCGCTCGCCAAGTCAGCAAGGAGAACATTGGCGAGCGTTAAGTCAAACAAGAACACTGCCGTGGATAGGTCTAATGAATACAAACACGGCAGAGCGGTTCTCTTTCGGCGCTGCCACACTATGAGCAGCAGAAAGGTCCGGCATGAAACTCAGTTCCCTTCTAGTATGGATCGCGGCTACCGGTGTATTAGCGTCGGCACAAGGGCTACCGACTGAGAAAGTACTGACCATCGAGGTGGCGCAGACCATGGCGCAAGAAGCCATGCTCCAGTGTCGCGCAAAGGGCTACAAAGTCACGGTCACCGTTGTTGACCGAGGGAATGAACTCAAAGCGCTTCTGAGGGACGATGGCGCCGGACTTGGGAGTGTCCAGATTGGCCGCATGAAGACCAATAGCGTGATGCATTTCGGATTTCCATCGGGCCCCCCGGCGGCAAACCCTCCCCCCGGAACTGCAACACCGGTCCCCATGAGCGACTCGGTATTCGCGAAGGGCGGCATCCCGATCAAAGTCGGCGACGACCTCCTCGGCGCAATCTCTGTCAGCGGAGCGCACGACGGCGAACAGGACGCCGCTTGCGCAAGGGCTGGCTTGGCCAAGGTTGCCGACAAGCTCAAGTAGACTCTCCTTAAAACAGAAATCAGGATTTGAGGATTTGATGTAAGGCGCGTGGCCGGAGCATCCGAGTGCCACGTGTACCAAAAGGGTGTCGGCGCGGTGGCCGCAAAGGATACAAAAGTCGAGGTGAGTTCCACTCGAAATCGGCCGTATCAAACCATGTGTTTTGGTTCACCGCATCCCTGCAGATTGATGGCGGGCCGGGACCACCGAGCGCTAACAATCTGTTCGCGCCGCAACAGAATGTCGGTTCTGTTGCATTCAGCGGTTGGCGAAACAAATGGCGGGCGCGACGTAATGTGTAAGCGCCATCCGGAGACCGACTTGACGAGAAGCGGTATTGGTTACGCAGCGTGACGAGAGTCTCTTAGCGAGATCTTCAGCGAGATTCCACGGAAGCAGTTCGTCGATGCGGTTGATCGATTGTTCCGCGATACGCGACAGTACGGTTCGCAAGTAGTTCTCCGGGTCGAGTCCGTTTAGTTTGGCTGTACCGATTAGACTGTAGATTGCCGCGGCACTGTCACCACCTCTGTCCGATCCAGCGAACAGATAGTTTTTTCTACCGAGAGCCACAGCACGCAACGCGCGTTCGGCCGCGTTGTTATCGATCTCCAACCGCCCATCGTCGCAGTAGCGCATCAACGCTTCCCATCGTCCCAGTGCGTAACGAACTGCCACTGCCGTGTCCGATTTTCTGGAAAGCTTACCTAAGGTTTCTTCCAGCCATTGTTTCAGCGAATCCAAGCAGCGGCCGACTGCGTATGTCGCGGATCCCGCGACGTTCTTCAGGTGAGCGTCCCTGGATCTCCTTTTCGATCGCATACAGTGCCCCGATTCGTTCGAGCGCTTCAGCCGCGACCGGAGACTTGTGGGCGACCTGCAGATCGTAAAACTTCCTACGCACATGCGCCCAGCACGCCGCTTCCTGAATGCTCCCTGCTTCATAGATCTGATCGAAGCCCGCGTAACCATCCGCCTGCAGCATTCCTCTGAATTGGCTCAAGTGAGCTTTGGGATGTTCCCCTTTGCGATCCGGTGAGTAGGCGAACCACACCGCGGGTGGGGTCTGGTCTCCCGCTGGCCGATCGTCTCGTACATACGTCCACAGTCGTCCGGTTTTTGTCCTTCCCAAGCCTGGTGCCAACACTGGAACCGGCGTGTCGTCGGCGTGCAGCTTCTGAGCACTCATCACGTGACGTCGCAACGCTTCCAGCAGGGGGTCGAACAGCCGGCTGGTTTCTCCCACCCAGTCCGCCAGTGTCGAGCGATCCAGCTCCACCCCTTCCCGTGCATAGATTTCTGACTGGCGATACAAGGGCAAGTGATCGGCATATTTTGAGACCAGCACGTGGGCCAGAAGTCCTGGTCCCGCGATGCCACGCTCGATCGGACGGCTCGGCGCTGCGGCTTGTACGATGCGGTCGCAACACGCGCAGGCCAGCTTCACACGAACATGCCGGATCACTTGAAAGCGCGACGGTATGCGCTCCAACACCTCGGAAACGTCTTCTCCCAACTTGCGTAGTTCTCCGCCGCAATCCGGGCACGCCTGCTGCTTCGGCAGGTGGGTCCGCACTTCCCGAGGTAGATGTGCCGGTAGCGGGCGCCGCGACGATCGGGCCGCCGTTCCACGCTCGCGATCTTTGCCGGCGTAGCGGCAACCCTCTCCGCATCGTTCTGCTGCAGCGCTTCCAGCCGCAGTTCCAGTTGTTCGATCTGCCGATCCAGCTTTTCTGACGACCGGCCGAACTGCATGCGGCGCAGCTTGGCGATTAACAACTTCAACTGCTCGATCTCACTGTCGCGAGACACGATCAGCTCATGCTGCGAGACAATCAGGGCTTTCAGTTCGGTGGGATTCAGGGCTTCGAGATTGGGGAGAACGCGATTCGCGTTGCTCATTGCTGCGATACTATCGCACTTTCTTTACAGCATGATGAAAACGCACCAGAAAATAGCAAAAATCTCTTTCCTCACACTGCCATTTGCGGATCGAAGCTGCGCACCGGGCGCCGCCAATCGATCCCTTCTAGCAGCATGGACAACTGGGCTGGTGTCAGTGCTACTGTTCCGCTGGTGACTTGCGGCCAAATGAATTTTCCGCGTTCCAGTCTTTTCGCGAACAGACACAAACCATCGCCGTCCCACCATAACAGTTTAATCAGGTGACCTCGCCGGCCGCGAAACACGAATACGTGTCCCGAAAATGGGTTCTCCTGCAAGGCCGTCTGTACCATGCCACTCAAGCCGGTAAATCCACGCCGCAGATCCGTCACTCCCGCGGCGATCCAGATGCGCGTTCCTGCCGGTGGTCCGATCATCCGACCAGGCACTCCAGCACAGCGCGCAGCGCCACCACATCCACAGACCCAGAAATACGCAGGGTTCCCTTCGGAAGCTTGATCTCCATGGTCCCCAATCGCACCGCCAAGCCATCACCCTCCTCGGCTTTCGCGGTTCGATCATCCCGGACCTTCACCGCCAGCAACTGCGTGGTCCTCTCACCCCCCAGCTGTCCTTCCCGATACAGCTTCCGCCAGTAAAACACCTGGTTCGCATTCACATCGTGCCGCCGCGCCACTCTCGATACCGACGTGCCGGCCACCAGCGTCTCTTCCACGATCTCTCGACGTTCCTGAATGGTGCGGCGCCGTTGCTTCCTCCCAGGCGCTCTTACCTGAAGTTCTTGATCCTGTGTGTCCACGAGTCCTCTTTGTGGACACAGTTGTTCGTGTCCACAAAGGCCATCATCTTCGACTACTCACACTTCGTACACACGGCCAGAACCGGCTTTCAATTACCCACAACTTTCGGGCAGTTCCAGTACGCCCTGTTATCTAATTGGTTGAACCGATGAATCCGTGCTGAGCATTAGCTTTGCGCAAGGCCGGCGTACAGTGAAACTGCGGCTATGACCAAACGGCAGGGGTCGCACCACTCACTGCGGGTTGATCACAACATCGCTTCCCAAACCAACACATGGATTGATCGTGAACTTGCCGGTAGCGAGTTCCAAGACGTCCGGCTTGACAAGCGATTCAGAAGACTCTTCCAGCAGCTCTCCGACAGCACTGGTGAGAGCATTCCTTTGGTTTGCCAGGACTGGGCAAACACCAAGGCGGCCTATCGTTTTCTGTCCAATCGTCGCGTCACCGAAGAGGCTATTCTTGCTGGGCACTTTCGATCAACACGCGAGCGATTCGCTGCCACCGATGCCACTGTTTTGGTCCTTCACGACACAACGGAATTCACCTATCACCGCAAGGATATCCGCTCGGTCGGCATTCTGCATCGTCTTCCTCTGGGGAGACGTCTAAACGGCCAGCTGCGGCACTACGTTGTCTGTGGAATTCAGATGCATTCCAGCCTGGCAGTAACCATCAATGGGCTTCCTCTTGGCCTGACCGCCACGAAATTCTGGACCAGGAACAGGTTTACGGGTTGCAACGCGCTCAAGAAGAAAATTAATCCGACACGAGTGCCGATTGAGAAGAAGGAAAGTGTTCGATGGCTGGAAAACCTTAAGCAATCCACAGTGCTTTTAAACGACCCGGAGCGCTGCGTTCATATTGGTGACCGCGAGAGTGATATTTATGAGCTTTTCTGCACGGCGCAAGAGGCAGGCACACACTTCCTAGTGCGCACCTGCGTGGATCGTCTTGCAGGAGATGGGAAACATACCATTGCCGACGAAATGAAAGAGGTGCGCATCCAAGGGCATCATCGCGTCCAGGTCAGCGACGAAAAAGGTGATCGATCGGAAGCCATTCTTGAAATCAGATATCGTCGCATCCGGGTTCTTCCTCCTATCGGCAAACACAAACATTACCCGGAACTCACGCTCACAGTCATCCATGCACAGGAGCGCGGAACACCGCAAGGTCGAAACAAGATCGACTGGAAATTGATCACGAACTTGCCGGTACGCTCTCGCGACCAGGCCATTGAAAAGCTCAGGTGGTACAGCATGCGCTGGAAGATAGAGACCTTTCACAAGATCCTGAAGTCTGGCTGTAAAGCGGAGGAATCACGACTGCGAACAGCACAACGGTTAACCAATTTGATCTCCGTCTTTTGCATCCTTGGCTGGAGGATTTTCTGGCTGACGATGATGAACCGTGCTGTACCGAATGCTTCGCCGACACTGGCATTCACCGCGCTCGAAATCCATCTACTTGATCAGCTGGCGAAAGATAAAGGAACGCGGCGTCCACAAACAAAATCGATTTCGAGTTACCTGATCAGGATTGCGAGACTTGGGGGCTATCTCGCGCGCGCGGGCGATTCTCCACCTGGCAATATCGTTCTCTGGAGAGGGATGTCCCGGCTGACCGATATCGAGTTGGGCTTCGTCATGCGAGCTAGACTTGTGGGTAATTGAAAGCCGGTTCTGGCCGTGTGTACGAAGTGTGAGTAGTCGAAGATGATGGCCTTTGTGGACACGAACAACTGTGTCCACAAAGAGGAATCGTGGACACACAGGATCAAGAACTTCAGGTAAGGACACCTGGGAGGAAGCAACGGCGCCGAACCATTCAAGAACGTCGAGAGATCGTGGAAGAGACGCTGGTAGCCGGTGCGTCGGTATCGAGAGTCGCGCGTCGGCACGATGTGAATGCGAACCAGGTGTTTTACTGGCGGAAGCTGTATCGGGAAGGGCAGCTGGGGGGTGACAGGACCACGCAGCTGCTGCCAGTGAAGGTCCGGAATGATCGAACCGCGAAAGCCGTGGAGGGTGATGGCTTGGCGGTGCGATTGGGAACGATGGAGATCAAGCTTCCGAAGGGAACCCTTCGTATCTCCGGGACTGTGGATGTGGTGGCGTTGCGCGCAGTGCTGGAGTGCCTGGTCGGATGATCGGACCGCCGGCAGGAACGCGCATCTGGATCGCCGCAGGAGTAACGGATCTGCGGCGTGGATTTACCGGCCTGAGTGGCATGGTGCAAACGGCCTTGCAGGAGAACCCATTTTCGGGACATGTGTTTGTGTTTCGCGGCCGGCGAGGTCACCTGATCAAGATGTTATGGTGGGACGGCGATGGTCTGTGTCTGTTTGCGAAAAGAATCGAGCGAGGAAAATTCATGTGGCCACAAGTCACGAGCGGAACGGTGGCACTGACACCGGCACAGTTATCCATGCTGCTTGAAGGAATCGATTGGCGACGCCCGGTGCGCAGCCACGATCCGCAGATGGCGGTGTGAAAAAAGATTTTTGCTATTTTTCTGATGTGTTTTCATCACGCTGTAAAGGAACTGCGCTATGTTCGCGGCAATGGATGCCGCCAATCCCGTTCTCGCCAACTCGAAGCGCTGAATCCCACCGCACTGCAAGCCCTGATTTCGTAAATCAATCCTCTCAGCGCGAGCAGCTCGCTTCGCGCGACAGTGAAATCGAGCACTTGAAGCTGCTCATCGCAAAACTACGCCGCATGGAATTCGGCCGGTCATCGGAAAAGAGGGAAAGTCAGATCGAACAACTGGAACTGCGGCTGGAAGAGCTGGAGGTGAGGCGCAGAGAAGAAAGCTGCAACTCCAGGATCAACGGGAAGCACTACCGTGGCCCGCCCTGTGCGGCGGCCCTTACCCGACACTTACCAAGGGAAGTGCGAAAGTGTCTTCCGAAGCACGAAGCTTGTCCGGACTGTGGCGGGAAGCTAAAGCATCTTGGTGAGGATATTTCGGAGTCCTGGAGTACGTGCCAGCCAGTCTCAAAGTCATCCAATACGTTCGTCCCAAGCTGGCTTGTGCCGGCTGCGATCGGATCGTGCAGGCGGAAGCCCCGAGCCGGCCGATCGAGCGAGGCATGGCGGGTCCTGGGCTTTTGGCCCATGTGCTGAGCTCGAAATACTGCGACCACCTACCGCTGTATCGTCAGTCGCAGATCTTTGCGCGTTCCGGTGTGGAGTTGGATCGTTCCACCCTGGCAGACTGGGTAGGTGGATCCAGTGAGCTACTCGCGCCGCTGCGTCGAAGCTCTGCGACGTCACGTTCTGTCTGCCGGCAAACTACATGCGGATGACATGCCGGTTCCGGTGTTGGCACCAGGGTTGGGCAAGACCAAAACCGGGCGGCTGTGGACCTACGTGCGCGACGATCGCCCCGCAGGAGACAACACACCACGCTGCGGTGTGGTTCGCGTATTCCCCGGATCGCAAGGGCGAACACCCGCAATCTCATCTGAGCAACTTTACCGGCACACTGCAAGCGGATGGTTACGCGGGCTTTGATCAGATCTACACAGCAGGCCGCATTCAGGAAGCGGCCTGCTGGGCGCACGTGCGGAGAAAGTTTTACGATCTTCAGGTCGCGCACAAATCTCCGGTCGCCGCTGAGGCTCTGGAACGCATCGGGGAATTGTATGCCATCGAAAAAGATATCCGAGGACGTCCACCCGACGAACGGCGTGAGATTCGCAACACGCGCAGCCGACCGTTGCTGGAATCGCTGAAACAATGGCTGGAAGAAACCTTGGGGAAGCTTTCGAGAAAATCCGATACGGCCGTGGCCGTTCGTTACGCGCTAGGACGGTGGGAGGCGCTGATGCGCTTCTGTGATGATGGCCGCATCGAAATCGATAATAATGCGGCGGAACGAGCGTTGCGGGTCGTGGCTCTGGGAAGAAAGAATTTCTTTTCGCTGGCTCCGATGGAGGGGGTGAAAGCGCCGCGACGATGTACAGTCTGATCGGAACGGCTAAACTAAACGGACTCGATCCGGAAAGCTACTTGCGGAACGTACTGTCCCGCATTGCGGATCACCCGGTCAATCGCATCGAGGAGTTGCTCCCTTGGAATCTTGCTGAAGATCCGCTAGCCCTCGTCACGCTGCCTAACCAACACAGCTTCTCGTCAAGTCGGTCTCTGGATGGCGCTTACGATGAAAACACACAGGCTTCAAATCCAAGAACGGCTTTCGGGATTTTTCCCCCGTGGAATATTTCAAATTGAAAAGAGAAAATGTTGACCCGGCGTCTCACTGCAACTGAGGTAATCAGCGTAAATCGTAACCCAAGTCACCGCTGCCGCGTTGCCGTCTGATGCACGCAGATTATTCCAAAGTGTGAGCCCAGCCAGCTACCGGACAGCGCATGCGATATTCACTGGACTGCAGAGCCAGGACATTTGTGTCCTACAGTCGGTGACTCTATTCTGTCTACTTTCAGAGTTGACGTTGGCACATAGTTGAAAGAGCGCACGGTTGGCTCCGCTGTTTCTTCGACAGTCGAGCATGCCGAGCCACCCGTTACCCATCCCCGGCTCGAAATAGCCCCCGGGATCGCCGTCAAGCGTCCTGAGCATCATTCCAGATCGCACCGCCAGCAGCGTCAGGAAGCCGTACAGCGAGGCACGGCAGTCTAAGCCAGTTCTGTACTACCTGTCTCGCAAGTAAGCCTGTATGGTGTTTGTCGCTAATCAAAATGCCACTGCCGAAGGTCGCTCTTTGCTTTTGGATTCAGACTGACAATCTTATTATAGAGCACTGGCCAATCATCAGTAACGTCCGTCATGCCGATGAATCGCCTAAGAACCACACCCAAGTCACGAGTGTTTCTGTCACGGCAAAGTTCGGCATACGTAACAGGATGTTTCTTGAGCCGCACAACGAGCTTTAGTCCGGCTTGAAGACCGGGCCATCGGTCTTCCTTGTTGCGCTTGCCGTATCGTGTGAACGGACCAACGACTCGCCAGATGTCCTTGATTTTAGAAGCAGGGTTTCCTTTGGTATCTTTTCCAGCACGGTACATGATGACAAGGTCGTCAATCTCAGCATTTACTGGCACGTTCCATTCTGTACGATTCCTTGTATCTAGTCCCTTGCCCTGACCACTGTTTTCACGACAAGCGACCACAAAAACGCTCGGAAGAGCATCAACGAATCTCTTTAGTTCGATGATTTCTAAGTGTTTGTACTTTTTGGGGCGCGACGCCCAGTCATTATGCCAACAAACGACGTAATCCACCTTGTCTGGGTTGTGTTCATGAATCTCGAAGTCGCTCGCCCAATACTCAAACTCAATCCGGCAAATCCTCCCCTTGCGTCTTGCCCGGCAGTCTGGACACCTTATTTGAACTTGCTCAATGCAAAATCCCAGTCTCGGTGCAAGTCTCCCAAACAAGGCAACGACGCCCTGCTCGCTGGTGGGGGCGTACGCCATACCGCGAACCGTGATTTGTCTACCGACTTCCGGTTCTTTACTCAACCTTGACTCCTTCCTGAAGCAAAACAGACGATGAGACTGAGACTACAACTTACAGGGAAACGGTTCAATCGCTGGGCTCGTGCTGGGCTTTGCTGGAATCGGAGCGAGCCCCCCCAGCCGCGTGTAGGAGTTATTGGCTGGGTGCTCGGCTTGATACTTTTTCCATTCTCGGGCCACGATCTCGGTTATCGACAAAACGTGCTTCCGCCACCGCCGCTACCGCCATTGCTACTGCTACTGCTGCTCCCGCCGCAGCCAACCAGCATCAAGAAGACTACACAGAAGATCGGACCTTTGTTGAACATCATTTTTCTCCGTCAACCTATAACTTCTCCAGAGCAACCCTTCTCCACTACATTTTCGGGCAAACGTCTCAGCGAACCCTACATCTCGGCTATCAAGTCGGTCCCGGCACGAGGCAGGCTAGTTTTTGACGGTCATTGCTTCGGAATCGACAGCTTTCTTACCCGTCACACCCTCTACCATCCTTGTCCGACGTGATGATTGAAACGATGACACCATTAGCGGCTTTGGCTATCGCTGGTATGTCCTTCCGAGGCGGTGCCGACTGCGCGGCTACAACGCCAACAACGAGTAAAATTATCGAAAACAATCTCATTGTTCGTTGCCTCCAAGCAGCACGACGAAACGGCGACGGCGGTGCTGATTACACCGCGCGGTTCTGCTTTTTAATTCTCTGCTAGATTACCTCCGCTGACCCTCAAAACGTTTAATAATGTTCAATTGTTGTTCTGGGGCTTGTGGCAAGAGAAGATTTCATAAAGCGAGTGGAACGAGAACCCGATGTGCCTCGGCGACTATATCGCATACATGGAAGAGGTTATTTACGAGCGTTTTCGGGACAGCCATACCCCTGCACAAGCACGTTGCGTTGGATTCTTACTATGGATACACTACCAATCGTAAAAAACAGGCTGAGGCTGTCCGAGGAGCCGCCAGTGACCTTGCAGGTAGTGTTGCGCGGAAGCGACGGTGTTGTTGTCGCGAGCGACAGACTAATATCCCTTCAAGCAGACCCGATTGCGTTTACTGATCGAAATTCAAAGATGGTGATTAAACCAAGGTTTGTTTGCACGTTCGCCGGGGATGATTGCGCCAAATATATCAGCACGAAGCTTGCAGAAAAGGCGGCCGATTTGGTATTCGAAAGCTCGGGGAATTTCATGGATGCCGTTACCGCCGCATGTGACGAATACAAAGGCAAATGGAAATTTTCTGAAACGCAGCCTAGAAAAATACTTTGGGTCCAATTCGAACGTCCTGGATTTACCATCTGGGCCGCTACCTACTGGGCTTGCACTCAAAACTTTGAACTCTGCGACAACCCCAATAGCGTTTTTGCTGGTCACGACACAAATCCCGCAAGATACTTTGTGGAGCATTATTACGGAAAATACCCCATGAAAACCGTTTCAGGTCTAAAGAAAATGGCGGCGCACGTAATATTGGCGGGGCATCTCTTCAATTCTGGCGGCGTGGATGAACTTGAAATGGCTATAGGCGATAGTCGAGGTTTTACGCCGGTTTTGCCTGATGAACTGCAAGAACTGAAAAATAAATCGTGTGAAATTCACGCCGCAAATGACGCCTATTTTTGTGCTTGAATGTTATTTGCCTTTTTCAGCTTTTTCGTCTTTTTCGGTGGTCTGTATCTCAGCACGGTCCATGTCGAAAAGTGCCCTGGTATACGACGCTGACGCC
Organism: uncultured Acidobacteriota bacterium; assembly: GCA_963709105.1. Classification (GTDB taxonomy): domain Bacteria; phylum Acidobacteriota; class Terriglobia; order Acidiferrales; family UBA7541; genus Palsa-295. The sequence continues at coordinate 2,571 of CAVPVC010000026.1, read as the reverse complement.
GTGGCGAAGCGTGTTAACTGTGCGGGCTACGGCTTCTGCCTGAGAAACGTTGGTGGGAATTTCAGCGATGTCGAGCCCTTGTGTATCAGCCAGGTGGCGGAGGTACGCTTGCTCGTGCTTGGCTCCCAATTCCCGCAGAAGCTCAATGCCGGGATCGTGAAAAAATTGTTTTTTGATTTGCCCGGCTGCCAGGGCACGGTCGAGCGTCAGCAGATGATGGCAGGCTAGGAAGTTGGCTACGTCGGTTGATGAGAACATACCCGTTCCAGTTCCTTAACCAGCGAGTAAAGTCTAGTCGCCCTGCGGAGCCGGTTGCCTCAAGTATTTTTCGAATGTGTTGACGTTTTCAACGCAGGGAGCGAACCGGAGCATCGAACGTCCCTTGCTGGTCCATAGACTTTAGTCTCCAAACCACCCCTGGGCCCAAGAACCGAACTAGCAAATTCAACGATTTACGACCGCCACGCAGACAACCCTTTCGAACCAGCACCCTAAAGTCCCTTTTTTCCTGTGCGGCAGGGTGCAGCGCTTTTACCGAACCGGCCATTTCATCCCAAGCGATCACCTATGAATTCAAGTTAAAACCCCTCTTTGTGCACACCCTGGATAGCAACTTAGACAACTCTCGCTCGCCAAAATTATCGCGGCGCTTTTCAAGGAGCATACTCAATTCAATAGGCGACTCGTCTCAGCGAGTTGAGGACATTCATGGACCTTAAAGAAACGCCATCTCGGAATCCCATTCGTCCGATCCTCAGACAAATCGAACGTCGGGAGTGGGTGCTATGGTCCTCCGCTGTTCTCGTAAGCTTGCTGCTGACATTGGGAATCGCGTCATTTATTTTCCCCCTACTGACTCAGAACCCGAGCGATTTGAGTCCTTACATATGACGCTGGCCGTTCGTGGGTTGGTGGGGTTAGTGCTGCTGTTCGACATTTACACCATTTACCAGCAACTCCCAAATCCATCGGATTCGTCGGGAATTTGGGCAACGGGAAGAACTCTTCCGGTTCATTAGCGAAAATGCAGCCGATATGATTGCGCTGGTCGACGCTGCGGTCGCCGGCTCTATAACAGCCCTGCGTACGAACGAATCCTTGGCTACGACAGCGGACTAAAGCGACGTCCGCGTTCGAACAGATTCATCCTGACGATGTCAGATCGTTCAAGAGCCGCGAAGGAAGCGAAAATCGGCGGTGTAGCTCGCAGCATCGAGTACCGCATGCGTCACAGGGACGGAACCTGGCGGATGTTGGATCTACGGCTAACACGGTACGAAACGATGAAGGCAAATCGAAAAACTCGTTATCGTAAACCGCGATATCACCGACCGTCAGCATCTGGAAGAGCAGTTCCGCCAGTCGCAAAAAATGGAAGCCGTTGGTCGCTTTCCGGTGGAATCGCACACGATTTCAATAATCTTCTTAGCGTCATCATCGGCTACGCGGACTCCGTTCAAGAGCAGCTGAAAAAACCCATGTTCTTCGCGGGAGCGTCGAAGAAATCTTGAAAGCGGGAGAACGCGCCGCGTCCCTGACCGGCAACTTCCAGGCCTTCAGCCGCCAGCAGGTGCTTACTCAGAAAGTTCTCGATCTGAACGCCATTGTGACCGACATGGAGAAATGCTCCGACGAGTGATCGGCGAAGACATTGAACTTACTACGGAACTCGACGGGGCTCTTGACAGATTGAAAGCCGACCAGAGCCAAATTGAACAGATCGTGATGAATCTAGCTGTGAACGCTCGAGATGCCATGCCGCAGGGCGGCAAGCTGATCGTACAAACGGAAAATATTGTGATGGACGAGGTTTTTGTGCGGCGGCATCCCTATCCGGTTGAAACGGGACCGTATGTTTGCCTCACTGTAGCGGACACAGGAACGGCATGGATGCTCAAACGAAGGCCGGGCGTTTGACCCCTTCTTCACCACCAAAGAAAAAGGCAAAGGCCGGACTGGGCCTCTCCACCGTGTATGGGGTCGTTAAACAGACCGGCGGTTACATCGATATCGATAGTTCTCCCGGCCAGGGAACGACTTTTAAAATTTATCTTCCCCGGGTCGACGCCGCGGTGAGGCTAGAGAATGCCTCGGCGAATCGCCCGGTTCATTGAAAGGAAACAAACGATTCTGCTTGCCGAGGACGAAACTTCTCTGCGGAAGTTGACACGCACCACCTCGAAGGGTGCGGCTACACGATGCTTGAGGCGAACGACGGCGCGGACGGCCTGGAGGTGAGCCGAATCCACGACGAATCCATCGATCTTTTGCTAACCGACATGGTGATGCCCGGGATGGGAGGCCTTGCCCTGGCGCAAAAATTGAGTCATCAGCGGCCAGCGATAAAAATCGTCTACATGTCTGGCTATACGGCGGCGTTCGAATCGCAGGGGCCCATCGGAACGAGAGCTTCTTTTTGATGAAGCCCTTTACGCGGGACGGCTTGAGACAGAAGATTCGCGAGGCATTAGAGAGGCGTGTTCTGAGCGAGGTCCCGGTAGGGCGCTGATTGCGATCTAGCCGGAGGGAGACCTGTTAATGGCGAAAATCCTGATCGTCGATGATGATTGG
>CAVPVC010000025.1:0-282201 GCA_963709105.1 uncultured Acidobacteriota bacterium | reverse complement strand
CGAACATCACAACAGAGAAGCAGAGCAGACACCCGTGCCATCCGAAAAAGCTCCCAGGCGCTCGGAACAATCGCCTTGCGCTGGCAAGTCGTCTTTCAAGCATTTCGCCTGTTCCTGCCCTCAAAGATGAACTTCCCGGCGAGTGTTGGCAACGAAGTTTTGCCGAACGATTAACTGGCCATTGGGACAGGACACTGGCTCCGTAGTTTCCGGTTTCCGCTTATCACGAGTTTGAACATTGAAAAGGATTACCGCAGTTGGTCGAGTATGTGACGGCAGAGGCGCAAGCGTAGAGAATAGATGCACAGCAAATTTCTCCTATCCGCGATCGCGGTTGACAAAGGTCAACCCCTGATTATTTGTCAGGGACTTTGCGGTGGCGAATCAGCGAGCGCCACTCGATCAATTCGGCGAGCAAGGCTTTTTCGACCAGCGAAGTGGTGCGCAAGACAATCGGCCAGGTCTGGGACAGCTCCAGTTGCTTGTCCCATTGGAGCAACATGCGATGCAAGTCGCGATAGCGCTCGCGACGGCGCTGATAATCGTAGACAAAAAGCAAAGCTCCGGCCACGGTGGCGAGTTGGAAGCCCGCGGTGGCCACAAGCGCCAATACCGGATGCCAGCGCAGCGGGACCGAATGGCTGAGGCCATGCGCGTTCATCAAGATGAGGATATTGAGAGCCACTCCAAGGCAAACGCTGACTCCGACGAAGATCCGATACTTGCGAATCTGCCGCGCGGCATGGCCGGCGTGACGATCAAAATAGGCGATCTGATGCTGCACTCGGTCCCGGCGGTAGTCGCGCTTGAACTCTTCGAGTGAGGTCCGCAGCGAGTCGCGATTCAATAGCTTCAGGAAATTAAGAGAGCGGAGTATGCCGGCGACCTCGGGCAGAGTTTCAGGTCCGACGGCATCGTACAAGGCCGGGGTGCGCCAGAGCGCCAGAAAGGAGCGGCACACTTCGGCGGCAGTGCGCGCTCGGGTCCAAGCGATCTGGCGGCGGTTGAGCCGCATCAAGTAGGGAAGCCCTGCGGCCATGATTCCGAGAGCGGTCCCCAGCCACAACCAGAGGATTGCGCCGCCGGTGAAGGAGCTTCGTCCGTTTAGGATCGCCGCAGCGGCAGTGCACAGAATCGGGATCGCGGCCAAGCGGCGAAATTGCGGCGCCAGGCGGCTGGCGTTCTCGTCGACCTTGACGAGCCACGACTGCACGATCTCGTAAGGTGTGCTTGAGGGAAGGTCGGCGAGAGGTGCGGGCAAGCCATTCAGAAAATCCAGTTCCGGATCGCGAAGCAATTTGGGGTTGTCATTGAAGTAGCGGACCTCCCCTGTGCCGCTGTGGATCCAGATCAGGGGCCGCGCAAGCTTCAGGGCAAAATCAACCATGTCGGCGGTGCCGCCCAAGCCCTGCCTGGGACCGCCGTCCCAGAGCGCGATTAGCAACTGGCTTTGCTGAACGGTCTCGATGCCCGTCTCGTAGTAGCGTTCGACCGGGTCACCACCCGTGCCGATCACTTCCGCGGACAACGCAGCCTGGACGACGTGTTCGGCACGCTCCCAGGCTGGCTGATCAAAGTCGTGGCGAAATTGTTCGGAGGGCATCGGCAGAAAGATCCGAAGCGGCAAGTTCAATTCGAGGCAAGTCTCAGCGAACAAGAGGTCAGCGCCCGAAGCCGCAGACGACAGCCCGCAGATCGCGCCGGGATCTCTGGTTTTCCATTCCGTGAGTACCTGGCGGATTGCGGCCCGCGACCTATTTTCGTCGGGAAGCTGGCGATGCCCCGTAAATCCGATCACCAAGATGTGCGGGAGGTTCAGGCCAGATCGCGAATGCTGGCTGGCAGAGCTCACGCACACACTCTGAAAACATAGTGACCGGGAAGTGGGAGCGCAAAGGACTTTGCAAAAATCGTTCCTGGGAACACAGAGCCGTTCCTACTCGACCTGGAACCGCGATTTCATCAGCACGACTACGTAGGGATTGAGCGTTGACATAGTGTAGTAGATGTCCAGCTCGGAGCCTTGCCGTCTAGTCCAACGCTCGACGACATATGGAGCGTAAGCCGCTCCTCGCAGGCTTTCCCGGTCACCTTGGTTGCGCGGCAGGAGGACCGGGCCGGCAAGGCCATCACTAGGACGGGCGTACGGATTGTGAATATATTTTCCGAGAGCTCCATCGACAATCATGTTGAACACCAGCTGGGGTTCGCTCCAGGGACCCCAAGGCGTTTGGGAGTAAGAAAAGACAATGCCATTGGGAGCGGTGCGGCGATCGTACGTCATGAGCCACAAGCCGAGATCCTTGCACCAGGTGACAGAGAGGTCGCCGAGTGTGCCGTCTTTCACGACTGGTTTGGCATCCGATTCCTTGTCGCTCCACAACGGTGCGCCCGAGCCGCTCAGCCCCGCAAAATATCGCGCTCCCATTCCGGATTCGAATTGCGCCACCGCGACGATGGCCAGGTACGCGTCACTCTCGCGATATGCGCCTGTTCCCCACATAAAGACGTAGGGGCCTCCGGGAGGAAGACCGGCGGCTGAGCCAGTCTGCTCGTGCAGCGACATTTTGAGAAAGTGTCCATCGGGTAGCTCCGAGATCGTGCGCAAGGCTTGGAACGTGGACGGAGCAACAAATTTGGTAAGCACGGAATGCTCGGTAGTGCGATTTCTAGGATCGTTGGTTCGGACGACGACATACATCTGGCCGCCGAGACTAATTCCGGCGACAGGCCCCGCGTTGAGGCCCATGTTGAGCCCCTCGGGCTGGATGTGCAGATACTGGCCGCGAACACCGGAGAGGAAATCGAGCGGGACCTGCGCATCCGGGTCGGTAGAGTCGGTGGTCGCGATGGCATCGGGCCAGCGGAGTGCGCGGCCGACGATGTCATCGAATAGGAAGTAGGCGCGGCCTTGGTGCTCGAAGGAATAGCCGAGCGACGAGCCCTCAATGCCGTATCGAGAGACGGTTTGGTTAAGCGTTGGCTGATGGCGCTCGTTGTCCTGGTCGCCGAGGAGCTGGGCAAGCTTGATGGTGGCTCCCGGGCCATTGCGGAAAACGATGTTGGCCGAGTGGACGTCGGAGTTCGGTGGATGAGCCGCGGCCGCAGAGATTTTCGCCGGCGTGCTTGCAGGCTTGGGCGGCGCAGCCAGTTTCGCCGGCTGATCCGGTCGAGCTGCCAAGGTGGCTGGCGCGCTGAATTTCATGGCCGCCCCAACCGAGACGGGTGAGGCGGCGGTCGCCGATGAACGTACGGCGGGTGGCACAATCGGTTGCGCTGGGAGCGGCGCGTTCGTTTGCTCCGTTACAACACGGCCTGGCGAGTTAGATCGAAGCACAAGAAAGCCGAGCACCAGGATGACGGCCACGAGCACGGCAATGATTGCGTACGAGCCTACCGGCCGTCCCGCCCGCGCTGCGTGGGGTGCCGCTGCTAGCGGGGTAGTGGAAGGCAGAGGCGGCGCCGTGCCGACCGGCGTGGGACTAACAGGTGCGGCTGACACATTGCCGGGAAAGCAAGGTCTTTACGTTCCCGGCCAGTCTCTGCAGGTGTGCTTCAATGGGAGGAGTTAGCGCATCCAGCCAATGAACGCCTCCGATGAAATAGTCGAGCGACTTGGCCGGGACCACGTCTTCGATGCGCAGGGGCATGATCGTTGAGCCCTGGCTTACCGCGCGTTCGATCTCTTTCGGAATGTGACCGGAGAGATTCGCCTTGGAAGAGAACACCAGGATCATGATGCGGCACTCACGAATCGCATCGATGATGGCCTCGCCATAGTGGAGGCCCGGAAGGACATCGCGGGGCGCAATCCAGCAGCGGATGCCGCGCGATTCGAGAGTGGCGCAGACAGCGTCCGCCACAGACTTGTCCTCCGAGGCATAACTGATGAAGACATCGTGGGCCATAGGGGGAAACCTGTCCCTTCTTAGCCACCGCCAGACAATATGGCCTAGGGCGTGGATTCTAGCATGGAGGTGTGCCCTACGGTCCGTTGAGCACAAAAAGCCCAAGTCTCAGAACGTCTCCCGTTTTATCTCGATAGATACTGCGATTCATGTGCAGCGCTAATTCGACTGAACCATTCGACCAAAGCGCTGTCCACGCAGCAGCAGGGGTTGGTGCGTCAGCAGGTCACTGTTTTGTCGCCTGCCCTGCTAACAGCCATTTCATTCGCTCGATGTGTTCTCGGCGTTCGTCCCTTAGAACTTTCCGTGGCCGGTGACGTACAGCTTTTTCAGCAACGCTTGCGATTGCGCTTCGGTCTTGAGAGGAAGGATCTTGTCCGGGTCGATCCGTGCGATCACATACGTGATGTGATCGTCGATTCGGGTGAACCAGTGGCCCGTGCCTGCCACAATTATCATCACATCCCCGGCCCTAAGCTGGTGGGTCGCCGGGTTTTTGATCGACGCGGCATTGAAGCCGGGTCCGTTCTGTTCGCGGACCGTCAGCAGGTTGGCCGGCCTCGGCTTCGCGCCCACCAGGTCCGGACCGGTCAGAAGCGTCGCGGAGCCGTCGATGATCTAGTATATCTCGCTCACCTGGTCGTGCTCGGCAACCGCATCCGCCGGTCCCGAACCCGCTGCGGAAGCAGATCCTAAGGGCCAAGATTAACCTGTATGAGAGGATGGGATGAATAACCCGTGAGCAGTGGTCTGACGTCAGCAGGCGTTTTATAGCAACGGTTACCCAAAATTATAAGCAGTTGATCGATAAGAGTCGTTCCCAGATATTTGCTGGCTATGAATCGGAACCAACTGCTGCAACGTATGTTGAGCCTTCCTGACCATTTCGGCCTTTTCATATTGAAACAATTACTACAAATACTGTAAACCTACCCTCGCCCTAGGAGAGGAGCCCAAAATGAACATGTTCAGCACTGCAGGAGTTATTTTGCTCGCTGGCGTCATGGGTATGATGTTGGAGGCGGGAATCGAAGCGAAACATCATTTGAACACCGAAGGCCAAACCGCAGCCACGCTCCCAAAGGACATCTATCCGGACTCCAGGAACCGTCTTCCATTACCGAAACGCGACGACATGGACGACTACGGCAAGAAAGTCTTCGACGAACTAGCCCGGATAAATCCTGGGACCCCACCGACCCCCCTGCGTCTTTACAGCCCTCAACTCGCCAAACCCCTGGGCGAAGCCCACCACTATCTCAAGTACGAAACTGGATTGGGTGACCGGATTACCGAGATAGCAGTCTTGGTGACGGCGCGGGAAATGGACAATCAGTACGAATGGACCCAATGGGAAATGCATGCGCGGATGCCGGGAGATCCGGGTTTTGTCGAACCAGCCGTCATCGACATCATCAAGTACAGAAGGCCGGTGACGGGTCTTGGCGAAAAGGAAACAGCCATCATTACGCTCGGACGCGAGATGTTTGGCCAGAAGAAAGTTTCCTCTGCCACTTTCGCTACGATACTGCGTTTGTTCGGCCGCCGCGGAACCGTTGATTTGGTCGAGTTGATGGCGCTCTATTCAGCAACAGCAGCGGAGTTGACCGCTTTCGACATGCAGTTGCAGGCAGGACAAAAGCCGTTGCTTCCTTCTCGATAGGTTTCAGGTCCCCATTCAAAAGGAGGTCATCTATGCGTGGCACTCGAATGATAAGAATGATTTTGCTCACCGGCATCGTGGGCATGCTGTTTGGCACGGACACACGCGCCCAGAATCCCCCGCACGACCCAGACTCATCCGCAGCTACGGCCGTGACCCCTCTCCCCAAGGACATCGATCCAGACTCGAGGTACCGTCTGCCATTGCCAAAACGTGATGACATGGATGATTACGGCAGGAAAGTTTTCGACGAACTGACGGACTCTGAGCACGGCGAACATACGGGGCCTCCGGACACCTGCGGGCATCCGGCTCTATAGCCCCAAACTCGCCAAACCAATGAGCGATGCTTTTCGTTATCTACGGACAGAAACCGGATTGGGCGACCGGCTTACCGAGATAGCAATCTTAGTCACAGCGCGGGAGATGGACAATCAGTATGAATGGGCGTCGCACGAACGATCCGGACTGAAGGCAGGTGTCGAACCGAGTGTCATCGACATCATCAAATACAGCAAGCCAGCAGTTGGCCTAGGGAAAAAGGAAGCTGTCATTATTGCTTTCGGCCGCGAGTTATTCGCTCAGAAAAAGGTTTCCTCCGCAACGTTTGCAGAGGCTTTGGGTCTCTTCGGCCCTCGCGGCACCGTGGATTTAGCTTCGCTGATGGGTCAATATGCCGCAACCTCAGCGCTGGTGAATGCCTTTGACATGCAGTTGCCGGAAGGGCGAAATCCTCTGCTTCCTGCTCGATAGGATTCCCTTCCCTCAAACAATGGTCACGTTCTTGAGCTTGCTCTTTCGGCGACACCTACTTTCGTGGTTTGGGCGGATAGTCTGGTTGTGGATCGGCTAAAACGGCAGGGACTAAGAAAAGCGGCACGAGTAAAAGAACCGCGAGAGAACGAGATCTTTGCCGCCCAATGCATAAGAACCCTAGCAGCGCCGGCCGGCCACTCATCAAGGTTGGCCTTTCTCTAACGCATCGGCTTCCAGCGAGACAAAAAGATCGGACACTTATATCGCGCCCTGCAATTTCGCCAGCACTAATCGCCGGCCACGCCGCCTGGAACCAGAAATCCCGGGCGGTGGCGATAGCTCGGCTGGCGCGACGTGAAACGCTTGCGGAGACGATCCAGATAGAGATAAATCACCGGGGTGGTGAACAACGTCAACATCTGGCTGACCAGCAGGCCGCCCACAATAGCGATGCCGAGGGGCTTCCGCAATTCCGCGCCCGCGCCCCAGCCGAGCGCCATCGGCATGCCACCCAGCAGCGCGCACATCGTCGTCATCATGATGGGACGGAAGCGCAGCAGGCAGGCCTGGTAGATGGCGTTCCGCGAATCCATTCCTTCGTTTCTTTCGGCGGCCAGCGCAAAATCGATCATCATGATCGCGTTCTTTTTCACGATGCCAATCAGCAGGATAATTCCGATCATGCCGACGATGTCGAGGTTGCTCTTAAAAAGGACCATCGCCACCAGCGCTCCCACGCCCGCGGATGGCAGCGTTGAGATGATGGTCAGGGGGTGGATCAGGCTCTCATATAGAATTCCCAGCACGATATAAACGGCGAGCAACGCCGTCCCGATCAAGACCGGCTGATTGCTAAGCGCCTGCTGATAAGCTCGAGCCGTACCGGCGAACCTGCCGGTGATGTTGGCGGGGAGACCCAGGTCCACTTCAGCCCGGTCAATAGCGACCACGGCATCGCTTAGAGGAACGTTCTCCGCGAGATTGAAAGAAAAGGTGGTTGCCGGGAATTGCCCCTGGTGGGGCAGCCTGATGGGGGTGAGCCCCTGTGCGAAATGCGTGAAGGCCGACAATGGAACGTCGGTGCCCTTGGGCGTCTGGACGTAGATTATTTTCAGGAAATCCGGATTTTCCCACCACTGCTGCTGCAGCGCGAGAACGACGTGGTATTGGTTAATCGATTTGTACATTACCGAGACCTGGCGCTGGCCAAACGCATCATAGAGCGCGGAATCCACAGCCTGCGCCGTGAGACCGAGGCGCGACGCGGTATCACGGTCAATGATTACAGTCGAGGACAAGCCGGAATTCTGCAGGTCCGAGCTGACGTCGGCAATCTGCGGAAGCGCCGATAGCCGCTGCAAGACTTTTGGGCCCCATTCCGCGAGAGACTGGAAGTCCGGGCCTTGCAACGTATATTGATATTGCGCGTTGCCCTGCCTGCCGCCGACCCGCACGTCCTGGGAGTTCTGGAGAAACATGATTGCTCCGGGCATGCCGGCAGTCTGGCGGCGGAGGCGGGCAATCACCTGGTCAGAAGTCGACTTGCGAACCCCGACGGGCTTGAGCTGAACATTGATAGCCGCGGCATTTCCGCCGAATCCGCCGCCGCTGGTGCCGGCTACCATCATGACGGTCTCCACATCCGGGTCACTCCGGATCTGTTCTTCAAACCATTTCGCCTTCTCGACCAGTGCCTGGTAGGAGATGTGCTGTTCGCCCAGGACGGCGCCGTTCAGCCGGCCGGTATCCTGCTGCGGGAAAAATCCCTTGGGAATTTTGACGTAGAGGTACACGTTCACGCCGAGCGTTAGCAGAATGACAAACAGAACCGATGAGGGATGATCGAGGACCACGTCGAGGGCCGACGCGTATGCGGAGATGATCCACTTAAAAAATCGATCGCCGAGCGTGTACATGTATCCATGTTGCCGATGTTCTTTCAGGAGCCACGCGCACATCATCGGCGTAACCGTGACTGAGACAACCATCGACACAACGATGGCGGCCGACAGAGTGACCGCGAATTCACGAAACAGACGGCCCACCACACCGCTCATCATTAAAATCGGTATGAAGACGGCAATCAGCGAGACGCTCATGGATAACACGGTAAAGCCGGTTTCCGCCGCGCCTTTGAGAGCAGCCTGCATCGGCTTCATGCCGTTTTCGAGGTGGCGCGTAATGTTTTCAACCACCACGATCGCATCGTCGACCACGAATCCCGTCGCAATCGTAAGCGCCATCAGCGAAAGATTGTCCAGCGTATAACCCATCAGGTACATCACGCCGAACGTGGCGAGGATCGACACCGGCACGGCTACGCTGGGGATAAATGTCGACCAACCGCTGCGGAGGAAGACGAACACCACCAAAATCACCAAGCCGATGGAAACGATCATATTGCGCTGGGCATCCCGCATCGAATCGCGCGTCGTAACGGTGCGGTCACTCGCTATTTTGAAGCGGACCGTCGGCGGAAGCTGGGCCTGGAATTGAGGAATCAAGGCTTTGATACGCGCAACCGTGTCTACGATATTGGCGTTCGGCTGCCGGTTGATTTGTATCAGAACCATCGGATTGCCGTTTACGATGCCCATGTTTCGAACGTCTTCATTTCCATCGATGACGCGACCCAAGTCCGATAGCCGAACGGGTGCGCCATTCCGGTAAACAACCACGAGATCCTTGTAGTCTTTCGCAAGGAAAAGCTGATCGCTGGCATAGATGGGAACCTGAACATCGGCGTTGGCGAGCGCGCCCTTGGGGCGGTTCGCATTTGAGTTTTGGAGGAATGTGCCGATCTGATCGAGCCCCACGTTGTAGTTCGAGACGGGCTGCGGGTTGACCTCGACGCGAACCGCCGGAAGAGAACTTCCCCCCACTGTCACCTGACCGACACCATTCACCTGCGACAGCTTCTGCGCAAACACCGAGGAGGCGATATCGTACAACTGAGGACGCGGGACTACGTCGGACTCGAGCGTCATCAGCAGGATTGGCTGGTCAGCCGGATTGATCTTCTTGTACCTGGGAAGGGAGGGAAGATTCGAAGGGAGAAGCCCCGCTGAAGAATTAATGGCTGCCTGCACTTCGCGCGCGGCCGCATTGATGTCGCGGTTCAGATCGAATTGCAGCGTTACCTGCGCGGCTCCGACCGAGCTGTTCGAGGTCATTTCGGTGACCCCGGCAATGCGCGTGAACTGTTTCTCAAGGGGAGTCGCCACAGACGCCGCCATCACGGCCGGGCTGGCACCCGGCAGGCTGGCGGTGACGGTAATGGTCGGGAAGTCAACTTCCGGCAATGCAGAAACCGGCAAAAGCGTATAAGCCAGGCCGCCGGCGAGTGTGATGGCCACCAGGAACAACGTCGTGGCTACCGGCCTGTAAATGAAGGGCGTGGAGATGCTCATATGATCGAGACCGCCCTCTTAACTGGGCACCGAAGATAGCTGTCCGCCTTCCTCAGAACCATGAGACCGGCGAACCCAGGCTGCGATCCGCCCGAAGAACAAGTAAATCACCGGCGTGGTGAAAAGCGTCATGACCTGGCTGACCAGCAGGCCACCGATGATGCAGATGCCTAGCGGTTGTCGCAATTCAGAACCGACACCGGTGCCGAAGGCTAGCGGCACGGCGCCGAGAAGCGCGGCCATCGTCGTCATCATGATCGGGCGGAAGCGCAGCAGGCACGCCTGGTAGATCGCTTCCTCGGGCGGCTTGCCTTCGTTGCGCTCGGCTTCGAGGGCAAAGTCGATCATCATGATGGCGTTCTTCTTCACGATACCAATCAGAAGAATCACGCCGATCAGCGCAATTACATCGAGATCTTTCTTAAAGAGGACCAAGGCCAGGATTGCACCGACTCCGGCCGACGGCAGTGTCGAAAGAATGGTGATCGGATGGATGAAACTTTCATACAGCATCCCAAGAACGATGTAGACCGTGATGATAGCGGCAAGAATCAAAGTGGATTCGTTTGCCAGAGACGATTCGAATGCGCGGGCCGTTCCCTGGAAGCCAGCTTCAATACTGGCGGGCATACCCAGTTCCTGAGTGACCTGCTTGATATGCTGGACCGCCGCACCGAGCGATGCCCCGGGCGCCAGATTGAATGAAAGAGTCGCTACCGGGAATTGACTTTGATGGTTGATCGTAATGGGCGAAGGGATGGTGGACGCTTTTACGAGTTCTTTGAGAGGAGCGGGCGGGATTGTCGCCGCGCCCGTCAGAGCCGAATTCGTACCCGCCAAGGCGATCGTCGATGCCAGATTGGCAGAGGCCGCCCCGGTGGGCACATACATGTCTGACAGGCTGGATGCGTCCTGCTGAAAGCGGGGCGCCACTTCCAGAATCACGTGAAACTGATTCGTCTGGGTATAAATTGTCGAAACCTGCCGCTGGCCGAAGGAATCGTAGAGGGCATCGTCAATGTTTTGGGGCGTGATCCCAAGCCTGCCGGCCGTATCGCGGTCGATATCGACGAACAATCCGAGGCCGTTGTTCTGCTGATCGCTGGCGACGCCACGCAATTCGGGCAGCTGTTTCATTCGGTCTACAAGGCGCGGAACCCACAGATCCAAGAGCGCCTTATCGGGGGCATCGAGGGAATACTGATATTGAGTCCGGCTGATCCGGTCTTCCACAGTCAGGTCCTGCACAGGCTGCATGAAAAGCTCGATGCCGGCCACCTGCTGCAGCTTCGGCTCCAGGCGCCGGATCACATCGACCGCTGAAACGCCGGCGCGCTGTTCGAGCGGCTTGAGCGTGATCTGAATGCGGCCGCTGTTCATCGTGGTGTTCACGCCATCGGCCCCGATGAAAGAGGTGAGATTCTCAACCGCCGGATCCTGGCGAATGACTCGGACCAGTTCCTGCTGCAACCGGGACATGGCGGAAAACGAAACTGTCTCTGGCGCCTGTGAAATCCCCAGGATTGTCCCGGTGTCCTGCACGGGGAAGAAGCCCTTGGGGACGATCACGTAAAGGTAGATGGTGAGGGCGAGGGTGCCCGCGGCTACAAGTAGCGTAAGTGTCTGATGGCGCAGGACCAGCCGGAGCATCTTGCCGTACTGTTCGATGGTCTTCACGAAGCACCACTCCGACCAACGATACAATTTGCCCTGCTCGGTTTCTGGGCGATGCTTCAGAATTCGCGCCGCCATCATGGGCGTCAACGTCAGGGAGACGAACGCCGAGAATATGATCGTGACGGCGAGAGTCACGGCAAATTCCCGGAACAAGCGGCCGACTATATCCGCCATGAAAAGAAGGGGAATCAAAACGGCGATGAGCGAGACCGTCAACGAGACGATGGTGAATCCGATCTCCGCCGAGCCCTTCAGAGCGGCTTGCATGGGGGATTCCCCCATCTCGATGTAGCGCGAGATGTTTTCGATCATCACGATGGCATCATCCACGACGAAACCGGTGGAAATCGTGAGCGCCATCAAGGAAAGGTTATCCAGGCTGTATCCGAGCAGATACATGACGGCGAATGTGCCGACCAGCGAAAGAGGCACGGCGATGCCGGGGATGATGGTGGCCGAAGCGCTGCGCAAAAACAAAAAGATGACCATCACAACGAGCGCGGTGGTAAGCAGTAGCTCGAACTCGACATCCTTTACCGATGCGCGGATCGTCGTGGTGCGGTCCGTGACGATTCTTACGGCAACCCCTCGCGGCAGGGACGCTTCGATTTGGGGAAGGAGGGCCTGGATCGTGTCCACCACGCTGATGATGTTTGTCCCGGGCTGCCGCTGAATATTCAGAATGATTCCGCGTTCGTCGTTCACCCAAGCGGCAAGCTTCGTGTTTTCCGCGCCGTCGACGACCGTGGCGACGTCTGAAATGCGCACCGGTGCGCCATTGCGGTAGGCAATGATGATCGGCCCATATTGAGCGCCGGCCTCAAGCTCGTCGTTGTCATTGATCGTCCAGGACTGATCCGGTCCATCGAAGTTGCCTTTGGCCTGGTTGACGTTCGCGCTGCTAAGCGCTGTTCGCAGCGTTTCAAGACTCAAACCATACGACGCCAGGGCAGTGGGATTGGCAAGCACGCGGACGGCCGGGCGCTGGCCCCCGCTGATGCTCACGAGTCCTACACCCTGGAGCTGCGAAAGTCTCTGTGCTATGCGGGTTTCCGCGAGTTCTTCGACTTTCGGCAGCGGCACGGTCGAAGACGTAATAGCCAGGGTCAGAATAGGCGCGTCGGCGGGATTTGTTTTGCTATAAATCGGAGGCACGGGCAGGTTTGTGGGGAGAAAGGTAGTCGCCGCATTGATGGCAGCCTGCACCTCCTGTTCCGCGATGTCGATGTTGAGATCGAGGGAAAACTGCAGGGTGATCAGGGAGCTGCCAAAGGAACTGATCGAAGTCATCTGTGTCAGCCCCGGCACTTGCCCGAACTGTTTTTCGAGCGGCGCGGTGATGGAAGAAGTCACCACTTCCGGACTCGCGCCGGGATAAAACGTCTGAACCTGCATGGTGGGGTAATCGACCTGAGGAAGCGCCGAGATAGGCAACTGCCGGAAAGCGACGACTCCGATCAGCACCACGCCCGCCATCATCAGCGATGTCGCCACCGGCCTCAGGATGAAGATTCGTGAGGGACTCAGACTCACTGAGGAGGGCCTCCGCCGTGGTCTCTTCTGGATGACCGCTTCCTCCTTTCGATCCGCCATCACCTCCGTTGCCCGCTGTCTCACCCCGTCTGGATCCACCATGGCCGCCCCGCCCCCTTCCTCCGCCGCCAGGGCCTGAGGGGTTGTCAAGATCTCCCGGTCGTCGCACGCGGACAGTTGCGCCTTCCACGAGCCGGTCGGTGCCATCAATGACCACCTGATCCCCTTCCGAGAGACCGCTGAGAATGTCGGTCGATGTGTCCGTGGTGATTCCCACGCGAACGGTTTTAAGGTGAACCCTGGAGCGGTTGTCGACAACATAGACGAAAGTGCCTTGCTGACCGTTCTGAATGGCGACATTGGGCACGACCAGTTGATCGGTCAGCGTGTCCACGAGCAGACGTATATTGACGAATTGCTGAGGGAAAAGCGCGTTGTCCTTGTTGTCGAAAACCGCCTTGAGTTTGGACGTGCCGGTGGTGTTATCGATCTGATTATCGAGGGTCACTAATTTGCCGGATGCCAGTTTTCTGGAATTATCGCGATTATAGGCATCGGCCGGCAGGTGCACGCCCGCTCGCAGCTTTTGCGTGACCTGCGGAAGGCTGTCCTCGGGAATCGTAAACAGAACGGCAATCGGCTGCAGCTGGGTGATCACGATCATGCCGGCTGTATCGGCAGCGTGAACGATGTTGCCGGGGTCCACAAGGCGGAGGCCTAAGACACCCGTAATCGGGGCGGTGACATTCGCATAGACCAACTGCAGCTTGGCGTTGTCAACATTGGCTACGTCCTGTTTCACCGTGCCTTCATCCTGCGCCACTATCTGCACCTGGTCATCGAGCTGCTGCTTTGCAATTGCGTTCTTGTCAAAAGCGGCCTTGTATCGATCCAGATCGATTCGCGCCTCATTTAGGATGGCCTCGTCGCGCGCCAGCGTGCCTTGAGCCACTTCCAGCTGAATCTGATAGGGCCGCGGGTCGATCTCGAAGAGAACTTGGCCCTCCTTAACCAAATCTCCTTCGTTAAAATGAATTTTCATTATTTGGCCGTCAACCCGGGACTTGACGGTAACTGTGTAAAAAGCGCTGACGTTGCCGAGGCCGTTGAGATATACGGGAATGCTGGAGCGCGCGACCTTCGTCACTACCACCGGCACTGGGCCGAGGGGAGCCCCACGACCCGGACCGCCGCCCAAGCCTCGCCGGGGCGCGTTTCCGGTAGCATTCTGCGGGGCGACCGGGTGGCCCGCCCGCCAGACCGCGTATCCCGTTACAGAAGCAATGATCAGCAGGAGAACGACCCAAATCAATCCGCGCTTCTTCGGCTTTTCCGGACCTGGCGGTGTTGAACCATGCTGGCCGAGCAGATCTATTCGATCCACTTCGTGCGGCGTTTTTTCTTCAGGGGATCTTGTGCTCGTCGTCATTTAAACCGCCAGTGTAGAACGACGGAGCCGGTCGGTGGTGGGTTACAAGGATTTCATTACATTTCAATTGACTCTGGCATGTAAGAGGCCCCCCATCGATGCTTAGCGATTTGCCCATGGCGAAGAGCTTGCCAAATGGATGATTCTTGGAGGGCTGTGAAAGCCGAATTGCAAACTCTTTTGAGGGCCTTGGCTAAGTCCTTCTGGAATTGTGGCTGACTTTGGATCGCCAAAGCTACTGGCCCATCGCCGCGGGTCAGGTATATGATTATAAGGAGTTACGTGACGGTGGGATTGCTTGAATGAGATCTGGACGGCCTAAATCACTTCTGTTGTCGCTGTTGTGGCTGATTCCGCTCTCTTTGGCTGCTCAAGTTTCCAGCGATCGCTTACTTCATTCCTCGGCTGAACCTCAGAACTGGCTCACATATTCCGGCGACTATTCGAGCCACCACTATAGCCTGCTGCAGCAGATCAGCCTTGCGAACGTGAAGGATCTGGAACTGAAGTGGGTGTTCCAGGCGCAGTCGCTTCAGAAATTTGAGTCGACGCCACTGGTTGTTGACGGGGTCATGTACGTCACTCAGCCGCCAAATGACGTTGTGGCGCTCGACCCCAAGACTGGTCGCGCATTCTGGGTCTACCACTATAGCCCGTCGTCGGATGCCAAGCCTTGCTGTGGACGAGTGAATCGCGGAGTGGCCATGCTGGGCGACACTTTGTTCATGGCCACCATTGACGCTCACTTGATCGCCATCGACGCCAAGAATGGTCACTCTGTTTGGAATGCCAAAGTGGCGGACGCCGCTGCGGGCTATGCCATGACGCTTGCCCCGCTGGTGATAAAAGACAAGGTGCTGGTGGGAGTAGCTGGCGGTGAGTACGGTATTCGTGGCTTCATTGCGGCGTATGAAGCCCAAACGGGCAAGGAGGTGTGGAAATTCCACACGATTCCAGGTCCCGGCGAGCCCGGACATGAAACCTGGACCGGGGATGCATGGCTGCACGGAGGCGCCTCGGTCTGGCTTACCGGTTCTTATGATCCCGACCTCAACCTCACCTACTGGGGAGTCGGTAATCCAGGGCCCGACTACAACGCTGCCCAGCGCCCAGGTGACAACCTCTATTCAGATTCGGTCGTCGCTCTTGATCCCGACACCGGGGTTCTGAAGTGGCATTTTCAATTCACGCCGAACGACTCACACGATTATGACTCGGTGCAGATCCCGGTTCTCATCGATACGAATTGGAACGGAACTCCGCGCAAATTGCTGCTTTGGGCCAATCGCAACGGTTTCTTTTATGCGTTAGACAGGACGACCGGCAAATTTCTTTCCGGGTGTCCGTTTATAAAGGTCAACTGGGCCAGCAGTCTCGATGAATCGACGGGGCAGCCAATCCTGACGCCGCACCCTCCTGGTACACCAACATATCCTGGCGGACAGGGGGGCACGAACTGGTACGCACCCTCCTACAGTCCGAATACCGGGCTCTTCTATATTTCCACTTGGGAAGACTACGGGGCCATCTTCCAAGGAGTCCCCGTTGAATACAAGAAAGGTCAGCACTTTGGCGGAGGTATCATCACAGCTCCGATTCCAGGGGGGCAAATTCCTAATAGTATGGGGCGGGGGCCCATCAATACCGACACCGACGTGGCCGGGCGCGGCGCTGTGATCGCGCTAGATCCTCATACCGGGGCAAAGAAGTGGTCGTTTGATATGTACGATGTCAATACCAGCGGGATTCTGACAACCGCCTCGGACCTCCTGTTCGCCGGAGGACGTGAAGGCTACTTCCAGGCCCTGGACGCCAAGTCGGGGGCTCTGTTGTGGAAAACGAATCTCGGAGGGCAGATCGTCGCCGCACCGGTAACCTTTCAGGTGGACGGCAAGCAGTACATCGCTATTGCCTCGGGTAATGCCCTCTTTGCATTTGCCTTGCGTGAATGACCGGACCAAGGTTTCTTTAAAGGCTGATTTCTTACTTGCTGACGGATTCGGTTCCTGCGTTCCTGTTTGCTAAATAAAAGTAGCCAACTTTGTTGTTCGGATTGGTGCCGTACCACATCCGACCTTGCGAATCGCGGAAGAATTCCCGCATGGCGATTTCCGAATGGGGAAACGGATATTCGATCACCTTTCCGGTCTTGGTATCGAAGCGCCCCAGCAGATCCATGTGGTGGGAGTCATACCAAAGATAACCATCGGCATCGAAGCCCATGCTGTATGGAGTCGGAGCCGGTCCCGGAAGGGGATATTCCTTGAAGGTTTGTGTCACAGGATCGAAACGTGCCATTTTCCCGGAGCTGAATTCGCCTACCCAGATCATTCCGTCGGAGGCTATTTCCATCCGTCGTGGAAAGCTCTTGCTTGTGGGAACCTCCCACTGAGTGACTTTCATTGTTTTGCCGTCTACCTTGCCGATCTTATTTCCTGCGGTAAACCAAACGTGTCCATTCCTGTCTGGTTTGACATCGTAGGTGGACGGCGCTTCAGTATCGAATCGGGTGAATTTTGCCGTCTCCGGATCGAACTTAACGAGCGGCGTGCCACTTGACCACACGTTCCCGGCTGGATCCAATCGAATAGTGTGCTTGTTACCGCCGTCTTGCACTCCTTCCTTTCCTGGAAGATATGGATCCTGATATTCGGTAATCTGCTGCGTATTGGGATCCCATCGTCCGATCTTGTTCGACGCTTGCTCAGCAAGCCAAACGGACCCATCAGGAGCCGGTACCGCCGAATGGATCGCGGCGGTCCCTATGTTGGGAACCGAAAAGTCCTGCATGTCGCCTGTCTTAGGATCGAGCCGAGTGATTTTGTTCGCAACTCCAAAGTTCGGAATCCACAAGTAGCCATTCTTGTCCGGCGCGGCGCTAAATGGCATCCGGCTCGGACCTGGCATTTCATACTCCACATACACTATGTTTAGGGCGTCGCTGCTGAACGGTCTCACCGTGTTTTTGTACGCTGGCATGTCTGTTGGAGATTTGGGCAGCACCGACTCCGGCCCAAACAAGTTGGCCAGATAAGATGCAATATCGTCCGCATCTTGATTGGTAACTTTCGCCAAAGAAAAATGCATCGCGGTCCGCATGTACTCAACCCGGTCTCTCCAGCCATCGGCTTCGCGCGTCACAGATGCCATTCGAGTTTGAAAGAGGTGACACGTGGAACAGTTCGCGACGATCAGATCCTTGCCCTTCGCCTCTGGCCACAATTGCCTTGCTTGATAAAACGAAATGTCATTCCAGCGGACAGTGCCCTTCTGCAACGCAAAATCGTAGGAGGCATTCTGTTCGGCCGTCAGATTTACTCCCGCTTTCGGATCGGCGCGAAAACCAACCGCTCGGATCTGAAGCCGGTAGTCGCCGGCAGGCAGTTTTTCGATCCGATACTGCCCGCGGCTGTCGGAGAGCACAATCACAGTGATCCGAGTTTTCGCGCTCTGCGCCTCCACAAACGCGCCCTGGAACGGCGCCCCGTCTCCGCCCTTTACCGTTCCCGTGATCGTCGCCGCGTAGCATGCGGACCCGAAACAAAACACCCAAATCATCAAAGAGAGGAAGCGAGTTTGTAACTGCATAACATCTCCTGTTCGGTCATTATGGCGTAGGATTCTAACGTCGCCAGACCTTTCTGACCAGCGACGATGCAGGCGAGCGACGAACCGTTCGAGGGCGGGCCAACGTTTCGGGCTGAGTTGCTCTGCGGAAATTGGCTGCTTGCGGGCGGGATACGCTTGCTCGGTCCAAGCTTTGGCTCGCAATGGACCGCAGCGCCGATTTCAATTGGCGTCGGCTGAAGACGTGGCTTTCCCGGTCTTAACGACGCGAGGTCAAATCCGCACGAAAACAACTCCGATATAGATGATTCATAACGCTAGCGCCAATTGGGTTGATACACTCGTTGTATTCGATGGGATTCGTAGCAACAGACTGGAAAGCGGCGCCTCCGGAATTCAGCTTGCCGGACGACGAGATAGCGGTTTGGAGGGCATCTCTCGATTGTGAAGTTGCGGCTTTACGGGATTTGGAAGCTACGCTATCACCCGATGAAATATTGCGCGCGGACCGCTTCCATTTTGCTCGAGACCGCGCTCGTTTCATTGCGGGGCGCGGCATTTTGCGGACGTTGCTCGGAGCGTATCTCAAGCGCGAACCTCCCAGTCTCAGCTTTAGATATGGTCCCCAGGGGAAACCGGAACTGGAGCAGAACCAAGTTAATTCATTGCATTTCAACCTGTCGCACAAGGAAGGACTGGGGGTTTATGCTTTCGCTCGCCAGCGGAAGTTAGGAATCGATGTCGAAGCGATCGCAACCGACTTTCCCGGCGAAGACATCGCGAGGCGGTTTTTCTCTCATCGCGAGCTCCAGGAATTAGTGGCTTTATCACCCGATTTGAGGGCCGAAGCGTTTTTCCTCGCTTGGACGCGCAAAGAAGCCTATATCAAAGCTCAGGGTCAAGGCCTTCATATTAAACTAGATAGCTTTGATGTGACTCTGACACCCGGGGAACCCGCGAGATTCTTGCGAGGGACTATGCCGGAGTGGCAGATCTTCTCATTTTGGGCAGGTGTCACTAATCCCGGCGCATTGGTCTGCAATGGAGATTCCCCTGCTGTTCTTCGATTCTTCTCGTGGAACGCGTGATTTCGCAAATTGAGACGGAGCTTGCCGACAAACCCTGTCTACAAAGACGATTACGGTGAAATCCCATTGGGAAAGCGGTTCCCTGCTGGCCGTAAGCTTATGTAGAACAGTGACATAGCTTTGCGACGTCGTTTGCCAACCTTTCATGACGTTTTGCGGCGGCGAAATGAAAACTATGGGCAAGGAATGGCAAGACTTTTCACTCATTTGCCCTTCTACGAGGGAAAGAGGTCATTTTCGAGTGGGACATTTTGGATTTATTCGTAACAAGTGTTTTATTTTCAGCTGCATAATTTCCGCAACACGAAATTCCTTTTTTCGTACCATCGCAGGGATGTGGCAGGTCGATTGCGGTAATGGCAGCGGAGTTTGTTTTGTGGCGGTAGCCTAGATTCTTGTCGCTGGAATGCTCCAGCTTTCTCGTTCGGGGGCCTAAATTGCTTAGCCAGCAGTGGTTTGCGTTGCAGGTAAAGTCTCGCTGGGAAGGCTCAACCGCGCAGTTCCTGTCGGGCAAGGGTTACGAAACGTTTCTACCCCAATATCTACTCAGGAAATCGTGGAGTGGGAAGAGGAGAGAGGTGATGGCTCCCCTGTTCCCAGGCTATATTTTTTGCCAGTTTGACGCCCAGAAGCGCTTGCCTATACTGGTAACCCCCGGGGTGGTAGCGGTCGTTGGCAGAGGCCGGATACCGGTTCCCGTTGAGGATTCTGAAATTGCGGCGATTCAGACGGTCGTGTCATCCGGCTTTCATGCAGAACCATGGCCTTATCTTGAAATCGGCCAGAAAATCCGGATTGAAGATGAGTCGCTGAACAGCTCGCTGAACGGCCTGGAAGGCATTCTTATCAATTTCAAGGGGCGGCAGCGGATTGTCGTGTCGGTGTCACTTCTGCGCCGTTCTGTTGCGCTTGAGATCGATCGTTCCCGGGTAAGGCCCACTACGCCGATGAGAGCGGATGCTCTCGGTCCGATCGTTCAACCTGTGGCACTCCAGGAAGCGGTTGCCTAGAAATTTTCGGCCAGGGTTAGGCCGATCAGTGACAGCAGAGTCGGAAACTTTGTAACAGTTTTTTAGGCCATAAAAACAATATGCGAGACAGGGACCCTAAGACTTCCGCCGCAGGAGCATTGTCCTCTCAGAATCTTGCCGGGAGGCCGGGAAGAATTGCCGCCAGGGAAGTGAATCGTCTTGAGGAAGACACCTTCCATACGATGCTCGCACTCGAACGACGGCGGGCGGAACGTTCGCGCAAGCCTTTCGTGCTGATGTTGCTTGATGCGCACGCACTGTTTCAAAACGGAAACTCGGGCCGATTGCTTGAGCAACTCACATCAGCCGTGCTCGCCTCCAGCCGGGAAACCGACTTGATCGGATGGTACAAGCAGGGTTCGATCCTTGGCGTGATATTTACCGAAGTAAATTTGTCCGAGAAAAACCCTATCACGCAGGCACTGCTCGGGAAGGTCGTAAAGGCTCTTCATGAGCGCGTGGATCGGCAATATGCATCCAAGGTGGTAATCACAGCGCACCTGTTCCCGGAAAATTTGAACCAGAACGGTCCCGATTCATCTGCCGATGTTTCGCTTTATCCGGACCTTACGCAGCAAGGATCCCGCAAGCGGCTTCCTTTGATTGCAAAACGAGCGATAGACATTGCTGGAAGCTCGGCACTGCTTCTGGTTCTTTCGCCTATTTTTGCGGTGATCGCAATAGCGATCAAACTAAGCTCCGAGGGGCCCGTCTTTTTTGCACAGGAGCGGTTAGGGCAATTCGGGGCGCCGTTCAAGTGTCTTAAGTTTCGGACGATGTATTCAAATAATGATCCGAAAATTCATCGGGACTATGTCGAACGCTTCATTGCCGGGAAAGCGACGGAAGCGCGAAGTGATTCCGGCTCCATGGTTTACAAAATCATGGATGATCCGCGGATTACCCCGGTGGGACGCTTTCTCCGCAAGATAAGCTTCGACGAGATTCCGCAATTCTGGAATGTGTTGTGCGGAGATATGTCTCTGGTGGGACCGCGCCCTCCGGTGGCCTATGAATTCAGGGTCTACGATATCTGGCACAGGCGGCGCGTGCTTGAGGTGAAACCGGGCGTTACCGGATTGTGGCAGGTGAGCGGAAGAAGCCGCACGTCCTTTGACGATATGGTCCGGCTCGATCTCAGATATTCCCAGTCCTGGTCACTGTGGCTCGACCTGAAGATTCTCGCGGCAACTCCCCGTGCGGTCCTCACTGGCGATGGGGCTTACTGACCTCGGGAAGGGCGCAAGCTGACCCGGCCGACCCTGTTCCTTGAGGCCTCCCCCGATTCTGTTAAGAAACTTCCACAAAATTAGGCATTCCGTGCAAAGTGCGCACGGCGTATCATGAATTATAGGTTTTCACCTGTTTGTCCCTCCCTTCGGAGAGAGGAATTGTAGAAGAATATGATTCGATTCGGCGTTATCGGCTACGGCTATTGGGGTCCCAATATCGTCCGGAATTTGCACGGACTGGATTCCACGCGCGTGACAATGGTTTCGGACAAGAATGCCGCAGCGCTAGCCCGCGTGCGCAAGTCTTATCCCGAGATTCAAGCCGTTGCCGACCCGATGGAAATTGTGCGTTCGTCCAATATCGACGCCGTCGCTGTGATTACGCCCGTCTGGACTCATTATGAGCTGGCGAAAGCCGCGCTCGAACACGGGAAGCACGTTTTTGTGGAGAAGCCATTTACATCGAGCATCGCGCAAGCGGAAGAACTCGTCGAGCTCGCCGCACGCAAGAAGCTCATGATCATGGTCGATCACACGTTCCTGTTCACCGGAGCGGTGAAAAAGATCAATGAATTAATCGAAAGCGGCGTCTTGGGAGATTTGTACTACTACGATTCGCTGCGCGTGAATCTGGGCCTTTTCCAGCACGACGTGAGCGTTATTTGGGACCTGGCGCCGCACGACCTCTCGATCATGGATTATCTGATCAAGCGGGAGCCCGAAGCGATCGTGGCCACCGGCGAAAAACATTTAAACGGGGTAGAGGACGTCGCTTATTTAACCGTCTATTTCCCCGACAGCATCATCGCCCACATTAACGTGAACTGGCTTTCCCCCGTAAAGATGAGGATGACGATGGTGGGCGGGCAAAAAAAGATGCTGGTTTGGAACGATCTGGTCGCCGATGAGAAGATTCGCGTGTACGACAAAGGTGTGGACATCACGTCCGGCGAAGGACTGCGAGATATTCTGGTGAGTTATCGCACCGGAGACATGTGGGCGCCGCAGGTTCCGCAAGTCGAAGCACTTCGCGTGGAGCTCGATTATTTTGCGAAATGCCTCAGGGAGGGGAAAACTCCCTTCAACGACGGACACGCCGGCCTGCGTATCGTGCGCATGCTGGAGGCGGCTGACCGGTCCATCCAAAAGAGGGGAGAGCTGGTCCGCCTGTGAACGAATTCTGCAGTATTGCCCCCGATGTAAAGCTCGGCAAAGATGTGAGGCTCTCGAAGTTCATCAATCTGTATGGCTGTGAGATCGGCGAAGAAACCAAGGTCGGAGCGTTCGTCGAGATTCAGAAGAACGCTCGCGTCGGCCGCCGCTGCAAAATATCCAGCCACACCTTCATCTGCGAAGGCGTCACGATTGAGGACAACGTATTTGTGGGCCATAGCGTGACCTTCGTTAACGACTCCTATCCGCGGGCAACCGCAGCGGATGGCGGCCTTCAGACGGAGAAGGACTGGAAAGTCGAGAAGACTCTCGTAAAACGCGGGGCTTCGATTGGTTCAGGCAGCACGGTTTTGTCCAACGTCGTGATCGGGGAGAACGCGATCGTCGGGGCGGGAAGCGTGGTCACCAAAGACGTCCCGGCAAACGCGATTGTCGTCGGCAATCCCGCGAAAGTCCGGCGTTACATCACACAGGAGTGAGAGAAACCCACATGGCGGATGCGAAGAACAAGACCCCTTTTCTTGATCTCGTGACGATGCATCAGGAGCTTGAGCCGGAATTGGTTGCGGTGTTCCAGTCGGTTTTGCGGACGGCCGGATTCGTGGGCGGTCCTTTGGTTGAGGGATTCGAACGGGATTTCGCCCGTTTTTGCGGCAGCAAGCATTGTGTGGGCCTTGCAAGCGGCACCGATGCTGTGCGTTTCGCTCTGATGGCCGCCGGCGTTCAGGCGGGGGATGTCGTCGTCACTGTTCCCCATACGTTCATCGCGACAACCGAAGCGATCACTCAGGCGGGAGGGCGAATCGATTTCGTCGATATCGACGACCGCACGTACTGCATGGATCCGGCGAAGCTTCAGTCCTATCTGGAAACCGAATGCTATGTCGACCAGGCGTCCGGAAGGCTTTACCATCGTGAATGGAAAGCGCCGGTCACGGCCGTGGTTCCCGTGCATCTCTACGGGCAAGTCGCGGATATGGATCCGATCATGGCGCTTGCGGAGCGCTACCGCCTGATCGTCGTTGAAGACGCCTGCCAGGCTCACGGCGCCGAATATTTTTCGAAAAAGCAGAACCGCTGGCTCAAAGCAGGGTCGATCGGCCACGCAGCTGCGTTCAGTTTCTACCCGGGCAAGAATCTGGGAGCTTGCGGTGAAGGCGGAGCGGCCACCACAGACAGCGAGCCGATCGCCCAAAAAATGCGCATGTTGCGCGACCACGGCCAGGCCAAGAAGTATTACCACGACATGGAAGGCTACAATGGCCGGCTCGATGCCATACAGGCTGGCATTCTTGGCATCAAGCTGACGCGGCTGAATCAATGGAATGAACAGCGCCGCGAATGCGCGCTCCGTTACCAGGAACTGCTGGCGCCGATATCGGGCAGCATCACTCTTCCTTACGAGCCTTCGCATTCCAAGGCGGTCTATCATCTGTATGTCGTGCGCACGCCGCACCGCAGCGAGCTTCAGGATCAGCTCAATCAGGCGGGGATTGGTACTGGAATCCACTATCCGATTCCACTCCACCTGCAAAAGGCATATGCCGGGATGAACCATAAGCCGGGTGATTTCCCGGTTTGCGAGCAGGTGGCGTCGGAGTGCTTGTCTCTGCCGATGTATCCGGGCCTTCGCGCGGACCAGCAAGCCGGTGTGGCCAAGGCCATCGAAGAGTTTGCGTCGGTGCGCTCCTCCAGCTGACTACGGGAAGTTGCCGATGGCTCGACTGGACGGGATTGTATTAAGATGACCCTGCTGGGAGGCGGGTACCTTTCAGCAGTACGGCTTCCATGTAGCGCGGGTTCTGTAACGTCGATGCGTTGGTCCGGGATAGCATGATCTATCTTCGGTAAAACGCTCCCTGATCATCCCTTCGTTTAAGTGAATATCCGGGAATGTGTTGTCTAACCGTATACAGAGGTACACCTATGGGCTTTGCGGGATCGGCGAACGGCCTAAGCTGAAGGGCTTGACGCTCTGTTCTGGTGGGACGTCGCGGTACGGGACCTAAAATGAGAATTTGCATGGTGGTCTACAGCTTTTATGAGTCCGACCCTCGAGTGAGGCAATATGCGACGGCCTTGAAGGAACGCGGCGATACGGTTGATGTCATTGCGTTGAGAAAAGAGGGTGACGAAGATTACGGCGTCGTGGACGGCGTCAACGTGTTCCGAATTCAGCCGCGGCCCGTCAATGAAAGACGGAAACTCCATTACGGCTGGCGCATCGCCCGCTTCATGCTGTCCTCGGCAATGCTCTTGACGAAAAGACACCGCCAGAATCCTTACCAGCTCGTGCACGTACATTCGGTTCCTGATTTCCTGGTGTTTTCGGCGCTTATGCCGAAGCTGTCCGGCGCCGCGGTGATTTTGGACATTCACGACCTTCTCCCGGAGCTTTATGCCAGTAAATTCCGGGTGGCCGCGGATTCGATCTGGTTCAAGCTGATGGTTTTCGCGGAGCGCCGCTCCTGCGCGTTTGCGGATCACGTGATTGTCGCCAACGATCTCTGGCGAGAACGGCTGATCAGCCGGTCGGTTCCGGCAAATAAATGCACGACCGTCCGGAATTATCCGGTGCTCGATCTGTTCAGGTCCTGCGTTCGCGAGCGCAAGAACGGAAAATTCCTGATTACGTACCCGGGCAGCCTGAACAAGCACCAGGGACTGGAAGTTGCGATCAGGGCGTTCGGACGGGTTTCAGACCGCATGCCCAACACCGAATTCCACATTTATGGCGAGGGTGCCGATAAGCCCCGGCTGATACAGCTCACCGCCGACATGCACCTCGACAACCGGGTATTTTTCCACAGCGGCATGCCTTCGAAGGAAATTGCCCGGGTCATGGTCAACACGGACCTTGCCGTGGAACCCAAGATGTCGAAAATCCCTTTCAGCAACGAGGCCGCGAGCACGAAGATTCTCGAATTTATGGCGGCGGGCGTGCCGATCGTCGCTTCGCGCACGAGCATTCATTCGCGCTACTACGACGACACCGTCCTGAAATACTACGATTCCGATAACGACGAAGCGCTGGCGGAATGCATCTTCTCGATGTGGGGCGACGCCGAGCAGCGACGGCAGCAGGTCGGCCGCGCCAACCAGTACGTCGCGCAAAACAACTGGGAAGCGAAAAAGGGCGATTATCTGAATCTTGTCGATAATCTTGCCGCGCGGCACTAAAGTTTTCCAAGGAAGAGCGGACAATGAAACCCAGCGAAGTGCGAAAAATTATTGGTGACGTGCCGTACATGACCCTGGACCAGGGCGAGACGCTGACCGAGTTCATCCACACGAACAAAATACGCGACGTGCTGGAACTTGGCTTCTGCCACGGCGTTTCGACATGCTACATGGCGGCGGCGCTCGCGGAGCAAGGCGGAGGGTCGATTACCAGCATCGATCTCGAAGGGGCGCGTAACGAAAAGCCCAATATCGAGGAACTGCTCACGAAGCTGGGTCTGCGCGACTCCGTAAAGTGCTATTACGAGCACACGTCCTACACGTGGCGCCTGATGAAGTTTCTGGAAGAGGACCCCACGCCGCGGTTCGATTTCTGTTTCCTCGACGGGGCGCACAACTGGTTTGTGGACGGCTTCGCGTTTCTGCTGGCCGACAGGCTGCTGCGCCGCAACGGCTGGTTCATTTTCGACGATCTGCACTGGATCGACGGAGGCTCGACGGCGGCCGGCAAGGCCATGAGCGAGGAAGAGAGAAACAGCGCGCAGGTGCAGAAGATTTACGAGGTGCTCGTAAAGCCGCATCCCTGCTATGGAGACTTTAAGACCGAGGACCGTTGGGCGTACGCGCACAAACTCACTGCGTCGGTGATGGATCCCGCGCCGGTCAAAATGGAACACGTGGTGAAGGTGGTGCCCATGCCTTGGGCAAGGGTTGGCGCCAAGGTGCGGCGGCTCATGGGCGGCGCCGAGTAGTTCCGTTATCCAGTCGCTTTCTTCAACACAGTCAACAAGAGATGCTTCGACGATTACGCAAACACCTGCCGGATCATTTGAGACGACGTATGCGGCAGGTTCGGGCACGTTTTCTGAGCATCGGCCTGCCTCTTACAGCTGAATTCTCCCAGCCTGAGGAGGAGAAGGAGGCGAGCGCAGAGATATCGATCATTATTCCCTTCCGCGACGCACCCATTACTGTAACGGAGCGGTGCTTGCAGAGTTTGGAATGTTACGCACCGCGGGCTGAGGTCCTCCTTGTGGAAGATGGTTCCGTCCAAAAGGAGACTGCCGATTTAGTTCGGAAGTTTGTTTCTCGCAATCAGTGGAAACTCATTTGCAACGAGAAGGCCGAGGGACATAGCAGGGCCACCGAAAGCGGAGCGAGGCTGGCTACACGCCCCTATCTTTGCTTACTGAATTCTGACACCGTCGTAACACCTTGGAGCTGGCGCGCCGCCCAGGAGGCCTTTGAGGCAGATCCGAGGATTGGGATCTGTGGTCCAACCACAAGTCAAACAGCCTACTGCACAAATGAACAGGCGGGCCGAACTCTGCAGGCATTTCTGGACGGACTCGCAGGTATTTCGGTTCGCTGAAAAGTGTGTGAAGCCATGGCCTCCGCGGAGTTTTGTGGACCTGCCGGAAGTGGGAGGGTTTGCATTCTTCATCCGGCGAACGCTTTGGGAGCAGTTGGGGGGATTTGATCCGAGCCTGCCGGATTACGGCAATGAATTTGAGCTGTGTCGGCGGGCTCTTTCGCAAGGCTGGAGAATTGTCTGGACCAAGAGGAACTACATACATCATTTGGGGCAACAGACCTATCATTGATCCGACGTCACAATGGCTGTAGCGTGATTTAAAGGCGAGCCCCTTGCAGAAGTTCTGGTCTCGATTCAATTCTTAGCAATGCCTGTTCGGACGGTCAGGGCAAAAATAAGATCTAAAGTTTAGCCCCATAGAAACGATGTAGTTGATGGACACCGGTAGGAATCGTCGGCCAGACAATTCTGGTTGATCCCCTGTCCTCTTACTGGTCTTTTGGTCAGTTGTGGCGGTTCAAGCCCAGCTGCTAACTTTACCGCAAGTCTGGAAGCACAGGACTCCGGGTAAGGGCGCAACTAACGGCAATCAGAGGGGATGAAAATGAGCCTTTTCAAGAAAGCGGTTCTGACGATGGCGTGCCTGACTCTTTTCACAATCGGCGCGCATGCCTCGGCGAGCGCCGTTTACATCGCACAGAACGCCGCTGGAGCGGCCAACGGAGCCGACTGCGCCGACGCGAAGCCCGTCAGCTTCTTTAACACTGCCGGGCAACTGGGGCTACGGAACGGCCCAAATAGGCCCCGGCACCACGGTGCATCTGTGCGGCACGATTGCAGGAGCTGCGAATAGCACGCCTTTAACATTTCAGGGTAGTGGCGGAAGCGGTAACGTCAGTAACGTTGTTTTTTGAGAGCGGCGCATCCGTCACGGCCCCTTACTTCGCCTACGCCGGTGGGGCTATCTACCTGAATGGGCAGTCGCACATTCTCATCAACGGCGGCACGAATGGGTCGATTGCAACAACCGCCAACGGGACAAGTCTCACCTACCAGCAATCCAGCAGGGGAATTTACTCGGGATATAGCGGCAGTGACATTGAAATCGAAAACCTGACCATTTCCCCGATGTACCAGATCGTGCCGCCCGACGTGTCGAACGAACCGG
The DNA here is from genome assembly GCA_963709105.1 of uncultured Acidobacteriota bacterium. GTDB lineage: Bacteria > Acidobacteriota > Terriglobia > Acidiferrales > UBA7541 > Palsa-295. Next base: position 254,071 of record CAVPVC010000025.1, on the reverse strand, counting down.
AATGGGAAGCGTCAACTTTGCATCAATATCGAAGTGAGGGCTATAACACGGTAAAAATTCACAACAACAATCTCAGCCATTGCACGCCAAGGAATTATCGATTCCTACACCACAATGACTAGCGCGCCTTTTCTACGACAATACCACTCGACTATTCGAGTTGGATGATCATTGTGGGGCTTGACGGCAACACTGGCGAGACAGCGACCGGAGCGTCAGTATCTACGGCAACTCAACTGGGGCCTCACTTCGATGCGTTTCTTCCCGACATGGATTTCCGCTGCACTGGGATGGAATATTCGTATTTCGGCGGCGACACCAACTCCGGTTGTCTTTCACGGGGCAGCTAATCTATAACAATTATGTACAGGCGACATGCGCGCCAATACGCGTTACACAACTGCACGGGCTATCTATTCATAGGCCGGGAGTGCGTGTAGGATTTAATACACTATATGTGTTCAACAATATATTCCGGGACTGATTCGGTAGGACTCAGGAAGCGGATATCGTAATCTCCGGGCGGAAGCGTAAAGGGCGCCGAATAAGCCTTTATGCACGTTAAACAACACGCTCGGTGGTCCTACGCATGGCACTCAGAACCGACCAAGGCGGCAGTTCAGGTACAGTGGAGGGCTCAAATTTTCACTTTGAAAACAACATATTTCCAATAGTAGTTAGGTATTCTAGCGACTTCAGTCCAAACAGTTCATCAAGCTCGCAGCTTCAAATTACAACGATTTTTATTTATTCAGTAATTCGCACAGGTAAATAGCGATTTTTTGGAAATTTTTTCCATAACTTGCTAACTGGCAGTTTTCACCAGTACCATCATGCGGAGGAGGAGGATCCGGCTTGAGCAGCTCAAGGGGAATCCCCTATCATTGGCGCCGCCCTACTACACCGCAACCGGCTTCGGCGAGCCACAGCGGGGCCAATCTTACGGTCTGTATCACGAGCCCTTTGACAAAGCGGGCCTTACACATTGCCCGGCTACACTTCGATCGATCATGCGCGCCACTCGAGGATCGAACAATTGGACCATAGGAACGTATCAGGTCAGGGAGCGTTACCAGGCCCAACACCACCATCCGGCTTGAGCGCCGTAGTGCAGTAGGCCTTCCTTTAAGGGCGCGCCGGAACCGCAATAGGGGTTCTTGGTGGGCCCGTTGTTCCAACCGCGATAGTACCCAGGTACAATTGGCAAAACGGCCGTAAGAACTGGCACTAGCGTCCAGCCATCGGTTACACTTAACAGTGCTAAAGCTACGGTTGCATTCCAGTGAGCGGTTGCACCCCTTGAATATCCTAATCTTCTTTGGCTGCGAAGGTTGCCACCTTTCGACGTACTTGAGCCAGGCATAAAGAGGAGCAACGAATGTCGCACGATGGATGTCCCCTTGGTGAGCGTTGTAATACCCACCTACAACAGGGCGAATGTGATCTGCCGGACGATCGACAATATTCTGGATCAAACTTATCCGAACATTGAAATCATGATCGTCGACGACGGATCGACTGATGATACCCCGGAAGTTCCGGACTTACGGGATAGGATCCGGATCATTGCGCAAGCTAACGCTGGTCCTTCAGCGCAAGAAATCGAGGAATCGAGGCAGCGCGCGGAGAGTTCGTCGCTTTTCAGGATTCCGACGATTTATGGCTGCCGACAAAATTAGAACGACAAGTCTCTCTGCTACAGAGGACCGACGAGTCCGTGGCGTGTTGTATTTGCGACACACTACTCAGATACACGAAGGGTCGCGTCTCACAGCCTTTCAGTTGGCTTGGTTGTTTCCGCGTGACGAAGAGGGTATCTGGACAAATGCTCCAGAGCTACTCGCCACTAGATTTGTTTTTTTTTGCCAGACGGCGCATGATTCGACGCGATGCGCTGGAGAAAATTGGCGGCTTCGACGAAACCTTAAGATATTTCCACGAGGATTATGAGCTTGCGCTAAGGATCGCGCTTGAAGGACCATGGGCTCTTATCAGTGATCCGCTTGACTATATGGAATCAATCCGCGGAAAGATGATCCAGAAAAGCGCTGGAGGAAGAAATAGAAATGAGAGAATGCGAAATAAGGATGCGGCGAGGTATCCTAGCGAGATAGAGGGAAAAAAGGATAGCGAGAAACTGAAGAAATATGTTCAGAGATTGGGACGAAATTATCGCGAATTATGGATTTCCAGGCTAGCGCGCAAAGAATTTCCCGGGGCGTCGAATACGTCGCTCGTTTTCTTGAAAGGCTAAATAGATATTGCTGGGGGGTTTATCGGCGATTGCCTTTGGTACCCCATGTTTGAGGGGCACGAGATTGATGTTCGGCGGGGCAAAAGATCCACGAACATCTCTCTGGTAAGGAGAAAGCAGATGACCAATGACGCTTCTTTGCTTCCTCGCGCTCAGGGCTCGTCGCGAAGCGGGTTTTTCGAGGAAGCTACTGGCTACCGGGGGGGAGCGGGCCCGTTTATTAAATGGCACCTGAAAACAAAATTTCAAGTGATGGAACAGTTTATTTAACCGTCATCTTAATGCCGACTTGCAAATTCGTTGACATGGGTTGCGGCAATGGGGACGCGCTTCTTCTCGCATCTTTTTGTCAGCCGAGGTCTGAGTTTGTGGGGTTTGACATTTATCCCCCCCGATTTAGAAATTGCGCAAGGCAGGGTGCCGAATCACGGTTGACCTTTGGCGACATGCTAAACCCGAGTGCCCTTCCAAAGGGTTATTTTGATGTCGTGCACGAATTTGGAGCCGCCTATCTGGTGCCTGAGTGGGGCGCCCTGTTGAAGAATTATTTCTCACTGCTGAGAGATGACGGGATTCTGCTCTGGGAGTTGCCCCAAAAGTGGAGTATTGGGCACGTTTCTTATTTGCTTTCCCTTGCGCCCAAGATTACGGATGCCGACACAAAATTAAGGCGGATCCTGCGGAGTTTCTCGCCACGTAAATATGCTTTTGAAAGCGATGCCGTCGTAACGAAAGCATTTGAAGAGAGCGGCTATGAGTATGAGATTTTAGAGCGAGTTCCCATTTGGTATTTCTATTGCCGAGGCCTTCTCTGTAAGATTGTGGATTCTGCGTGGAAATTCGGCGGGGATGAAGTCTTCGAGAAGTGCGAGCGCTTGACGAAGCGCATCTGGCCTCGCCATTCTGGCTACTACTTGGTGGTAAGGAAGAAACCGTCATTTCGCCGAATGGCTTCTTGCGGGGACGAGTAGTCTCGGAGACTCGTAAGCAGTGAACGACCAACTCCAAGGCCAGACCACACTCACCGCAGGCACGGGTGTGTTTGTCGTGGTCGCTATTCTGCTGTTGTTCCTTTTGCCGCGGAAATACGCCGATTGTGCCCTATCTGTTGATGAGTCTGTTCATTCCGAACGCCCAGCTCCTGATGGTCGGCGGCCTGCACTTCATGATCTTCCGGATGATGCTTCCCTTCGCTTGGGTACGGGTACTCATGGGGGCAGACGGGGATGAAACGAAGAGATTCCAATGGAACGGAATCGATAAGGCGTTGCTCCTGTGGGCGCTGACGGACGCAATCTGCTGAATACTGCTCTGGGGGAGCTGGGATGAAGTCGTGGGCCGGATGGGGTTTCTTTACAATGTTCTGGGCATTTATTTTCTGTTGAGGCTGTGGATTCGCGACTGTGAGGACGTGCAGCGGGTCCTCCGAACCCTGGCGGTGGCCTGTGTGTTTTTTGCAGCTTTCATGATTCTCGAACAGGAGACAGGCCGCAACGTATTCTCGGTATTTGGCGGAGTGCCGGAATTCACTGCAGTCCGCGAAGGGAAACTGAGGTCCCAGGCGGCATTCGCGCATTCGATTGTGGCGGGGACGGTGGGAGCCAACCTGCTTCCGCTCTTTATCGGGCTTTGGTGGCAGGGCGGCAAATCGAAGCTGATTGCAGCGGCCGGCGCCGTGTCTGCGGTTCTAATGATGATCACTTGCCATTCCGCGACGCCCGTGGGGGCTTGTATCGTCGCCATCGGCGCTCTTTGTATGTGGCGCTTTCGCCATAACTTGAAAATGTTCCGGTGGGGATTGGTGGCTTGCCTGGTGGCGCTGCAATTGGTGATGAAGGCGCCGGTCTGGGCGCTGATCGCACGGTTCGACGTGGTGAACGGCAATTCCGGATATCACCGGTACGAGCTGATCAATCAGGCGATCCTCCATTTCGGCGAATGGTTTTTCGTGGGGACGAAAAGTACCGCCAGCTGGGGCGCTTATATGGACGACATCGCCGATGCGTATGTGACGGTGGCCAAAGAGGCTGGGTTGCTGGGCCTGCTCTTCTTTATTGGGATTTTCTGGCAGTGCTTCCGCCGGCTGGGCTTGGCGAGACGGGCCGCCGAACTCGCGGGGGACAGGAAGCTGGAACTGCAAGTGTGGTCGTTTGGCGCCGCGCTGATGGCTACTGTGGTAGCTTACTTCGGAATTTACTATTTCGACCAGAGTCAAACGGTATGGTGGTGCCTCCTGGCGATGATTTCGGCGATCACTTCGGTGGCGCTGGCGGGCGCGCCTGACACTGCCAAAGATATTGAGCCGATGCGGCCCTGGGCGCCACGGCCGGTGCCGGTGGCGTCCCCGGCAGGGTGGCAGGCTCCATTGGCCGGATCGAGTTCGCGCCTGGGTCCTGCGCCCGTATCGGTTGAGAGAGCCCCGTTGTCGGGAGCTTATCGCCGTCCGCAGCGTTGAAAGCTTGCCATTCGCGGTTGATCTCCTTCGAATTTTCGACGGCCAATATAGTAGCGTCCAGGAGCCACGTCCGATATGTCGGTTACAGTGAATGAAGGCGCGTCCACCGCAATAGCGGCCCCTCCGCGCCTGGGTGAGATCCCGGGGCTGAACGGTATCCGCTCTTCCCATCCGAACGCTCGGATTCAGAAGGTCCTTTATTTTATTTTGACGGTACTCGGGTTTTCCTTTTGGTTTTTTATGGCCGTACCGTTTGCCAGTCACAGAGAGACCTATTCGTGGCTTGCCTGGGCTCGAATTCAAACCTTCGCGCAGCAGTTCTCGTTTGGCCTGTCTTCGACTTATCGTCCGTTGGCGGAGACTGTGACCTGGCTGTGCTTTCGCGTTCTGGACCCGCGGATTTTTCCGACTAGCGTGGTGCGTCAGACCTTGTTTCAATTATTCGTATACGCGATGTTTGTTCTCGCCTGGTGGCTCATTTATTCCGTTGCACCGCAAAGGCGCCTGTTTGCATTGGTCTCTTTTGTTGCCGGGGGCGTATTTTTTTCCGGTTACGTTCATTTATTCCATATCAATGGAATTTTTTACGGTGCAGTTGTCCTGATGCTGGGGGCTTTGCTTCACTTTCAAGCTACCGGCGAATTTCAAAAACGAGAGACGTGGTTCGCGGCAATCGCGGTATTGCTGATGTTTTGGCACCCCTTTTCAACCGCTCTTTTCGTTGGCTTTTATTCCGGATTTTGTCTGGATACTTTTTGGCAACGCGACAAAGTGCAGCGCGCCCAGGCGATTGGACTCTGGTCGCTTGGCATCCTGGCAATCGCCGCGACGTTGTTTCTCTTCCAGCGCGAACATATGCCTCTTAGTACCAAGCTTTTCGGATTCCTGGTGAGCTATCGAACCAATGAGGTCAATCGCATAGCATCCCTCGTGGCATTCGTGCTGACGCTGCTGGTTGTTTGGAGCATGAAGCTTTCACCTAAAGTAAAATTCGCGGCTTCCCTTTGTGTGGCGGCACTCAGCGTCGCGCTTCTTTTTAAAAGCGTACCGCTCCTGTTTCTTTGGTTCGCAGCGGTGCTAATAAAGCTATTTCGTCTGCGCAGTTGGAGTTTATTCTTTTTGATGCTAACCGCCGCGCTACTTCCGTTCGGTGGGGGGATCGGTACGCCGATCTATGCGCTCTTTGCAATAATCGTAGCTGTCTACGCGACGCCCCTGGGATGGTCTGAGGGCGAAGAGGCGCTCTCCTTTTTAAAACCTCAATATGTGGTTGGGATCAGCCTTGTAATGGCGTCGCTTATACTGATGGTCCGCCTTGGCATGAGGGTGCCGGTGGTAACACGTGTTGCCAGTCCTCTCCTTACGGAGCGCGAACGAACGTACCAGTTGGAAAATGTCCTGGCCTGGCTCCACAATTCTGACTACTGTGGCTATGAGATAGCCTTTGCTGAAAAGGCGGGCAGTCCCATAGAGTCCGTTGAAAACGCAATCACGAGGAAAAACCGCCCGCCCGCCGCGTTAGTAGATGTCAAGTATTTTTGGGACAATATTTTGCAATGCCAAAACGCCCGAGGTCCTAGGGAGCAATCTGGAACTGTAGTGGTGACTTTTGGTGAGTCCTCGCTAGCCGGCGCAAGCCCCATATACGACGTACCCGGTAGATATGCGGGCGACGCTATAGCCTGGGTCAGTAACGGTAAGAAATAATAGTGTCACACGATGAGTGCCTCTCTCAGCACCGCGCTTTTAGTCGCTGTGGAACATTAGAATTCGTTCCCGTACACTGATTAAGTGGCTTTTTATCAGGGAGCTCGAATTGGCGGGCTGCTGGAAGGGTTCGACCCCGGTGAATTCCCGGCGAAAGTCCTGCGACCTGGGTATTCCGATCCTGAAAACTGCGCTGTAAGCTTGGGCGGCTGAACGGCGGCCGTTTGAGTTGGACGAGGAGATTTTGGTGGATCTGTCGATTGTTGTGGTTACCTGGAATGGCAAGAAGTTCGTGGATGAGAACTTCGGGTCCATTCTGGCCGACCTCCGAGGGCTTTCCGCCGAGGTGATCGCGGTCGATAACGCTTCCACCGACGGCACGGCAGAGATGATTGCCGAGCGGTACCCCGAAGTGGAGCTGATTCGCAGCCCCACGAACCTTGGCTTTGCAAGAGGAAACAACCTGGCGATCAGAAAGAGCCAGGGCAAGTACGTGTGCCTGGTGAATCCCGACGTGCGGATACTTCCCGGGTGCTTTCGGAAGTTAGTCGATTACCTGGAGCAGAACCCGAAAGTTGGCGTGGTGGGGCCGAAGACGTTTAACGCTGACGGATCGCGGCAGAAATCGTGCATGCGGCCGCCGAGCGTGTGGAACGCGTGGTGCCGAGCGCTGGCTTTGGATCGAACACCGCTGAAGCGCCTGCCGCTGTTTGGCGGGCTGTTGATGGCCGATTTCGATCACCAGAAGCTTCGCGAAGTGGATGTGCTGAACGGGGCGTTCCTGATGGTCCGGCGCGCGGCGATGGATCAGGTCGGGCTGATCGACGAGCGTTTTTTTATGTACGGAGATGATTTGGACTGGTGCGTGCGGTTCGGAAAAGCGGGATGGCCGTTGGTCTTTTATCCCGGCGCGGAGATTGTTCACTACGGCGGTGGCTCTTCCTCACGAGCTCCCGTTTATTTCTACGTCGAAATGCACCGGGCGAACCTTCAGTATTTTCAGAAGCACCACTCCTGGCTGGCCCAACGAGGGTTTCTGGCCGGGTTGCTGCTGCACGATACCATCCGGTACATCGGTTTTTCGGCTCTGTCGCTTCTCGGGCGGCGCTGGCGCGAGAAGGTTGGTTTGAAGGCCCAGCGATCCATGGCCTGCATTCAGTGGGTTTTGCGCTCGAAGGAACAAACTCTGGACGCGAGCCCGCCGAGGACAAGCGGAGTTGCGCCCACGAACTGATTCGGAGACAGCTTCTCGAACCTGTTTGTGTTCCCAGATTCTTACGCAAGTCGGATTGCACAAAATTGCTAGCGATACGCTAGGCCTTACACAAGGAGAAACTCAATGCGTGTTCTGATTACAGGTGGTGCGGGATTCATCGGATCTCACCTTGCCGAGGCGCTTCTGGCACGCGGCGATGATGTGCTTATTCTGGATGACCTGAGCACGGGCAGCATGGAGAACATCCGCCACCTCAAGCCGCTGCCGAACTTCCATTATTGGATCGACACAGTAATGAACCGTATTCTGCTGGCCGAACTTGTCGACGAAAGCGACCTGGTGATTCATTTCGCCGCGGCGGTCGGCGTCCGGCTGATCGTGGAAAGCCCCGTGCACACGATCGAAACGAACGTAAAGGGCACCGAACTGGTGTTGCAAGCGGCGCAGAAGAAAAAGAAGACGGTGCTCGTGGCGTCAACTTCCGAGGTATACGGGAAAAGCACGGAAATTCCTTTTCGCGAGGATGGCGATCTCGTGATGGGAGCTACCAGCAAAGGTCGCTGGAGCTACGCGGCCTCCAAAGCCCTTGATGAATTTCTGGGTCTCGCCTATTACCGAGAGAAGAAGCTTCCAGTGATTGTTACTCGATTTTTCAATACGATTGGTCCGCGCCAGACGGGCAGATATGGGATGGTGGTTCCCAATTTCGTGCGGCAGGCGATGGCCGGAAAGCCGATGACGGTATTCGGTGACGGCAAGCAGTCACGATGCTTCTGCCATGTCGGAGACGTTGTGCAGGCATTGCTGAAACTAGTGGCGACCCCCAAAGCGGTCGGCGAGGTATTCAACATCGGGAGTACTGAGGAAATCACGATCGAGGGGCTTGCCAAACTGGTGAAGCAGCGTGTGAAAAGCGACTCCGAGATACGCTACATCCCATACGAACAGGCCTACGAAGAGGGTTTCGAAGATATGCTCCGCCGGGTTCCGTCGATCGAAAAGATATCCAAGTGCATTGGGTGGCGCGCAACGACTCCGCTCGACGCCACAATCGATTCCATTGCCCAGTATTTCGAAGAAAGAGACAAGCAGCTTACCTCAGGCGTCGTTTCAGGCACTGTGGTTGCCTGACATGGGCCGATGGAGGAACCGATCGTGAGTACCACTTTGTCTCCAGTGAATGACCGACCGCTGGAGCAGCGGAGCGACACAATGAAGCAGCCCACGGCCAAGAGTGGGTTTTCCAGGTCATATGCTTTGGCGACAGCCGCCTACAATGAAGAAAAGCTGATCGAGAAGGTGATCCAGTCGATCGTCAGCCAGACGGTGCGCCCGCAAAAATGGGTTGTTCGTCAACGACGGGTCTTCCGACCGCACCGCGGAAATCGTGCAGCGCTATGCCGACCAGTATCCGTTCATCGAACTCTACACCATCACCGAGGAACATCCGCGTGATCTGACGGCGCAAGTCCATGCGATCAATCGGGGCTTCGCACAGTTGAAGAGCGTCCAGACCGACTTCATCGGAAACCTGGACGCGGATGTGACACTCGAACCTACGTACTTCGAACGCTTGCTCGAAAAGTTCGCCGAAGATCCACGCTTAGGTCTGGCTGGGGGATTTATTCACGAAGAGCAGGAGGGCGAGTTTCGGAATCGGAAAGGTAACGTGGTGAGCTCGGTAGCTCATGCCGTGCAACTATTCCGCCGCGAATGCCTGGAGGAGTTGGGAGGCTACAGACCGTTTACCTGGGCAGGAGCGGACTGGTATGCAGAGGTCACCTTGCGGATGAAAGGGTGGCACGTGCACTCCATCTCGGAATTGCGGGCTTTCCACCACCGGCCGACTGGCAAGGGGTTCGGCCTGTACAAATATGCTTACCGCGGCGGGATTATGGATTTCTACATGGGAACCCACCCGCTGTTTGAAATGATCAAGATGGCCCGGCGCGTCACGGACAAGCCTTATTTTCTGGCCGCGGCGGTTCGGTTTTCGGGATTTGTTACGGCTTACTGGAAACGCCTTCCCAGACAGGTTCCCGAGGAATTTATGGCCTACCTTCGAAAGGAACAAATGGCCAGGATCCGGTCGCTTCTCCCGGGAGCGCAAAAGTCTCGCTGAACACGGTTTGATACCTCGATTGACGAACGCAAGAATTTGGAAAACAGGACCGAAACCGTCGAGCAGGCCTTGCCCACGAGGCTGTTGAAGCTCGGTATCAGCGTGTTTTTTTTCGGAATCACAACGTTTAGAGACGCGCTATTTCGGTTGGCCGGGCGCACTCCCCCGGGCCGATGCATTACGCTCTATTATCATTGTGTTCTGCCGCAACACCGTACAGCATTTGCCCGCCAGATGGACATGCTGCTCAAGAGAAATGTCCCGGTGTCTGTGGGCCGTCGCGAACCTCTTGCGCCCGCGACCCGCTACGCAGCCGTAACTTTCGATGATGGCTTCACGAACGTTGCCGATCAGGCCGTGCCGGAACTTGTCCAGCGCAAGATCCCGGCCACGATTTTTGTGACCAGCGATCTGCTGGGACAAGATCCCGGATGGAAAGGTTACCCAGGAAGATTCATGTCGGTCGATGAGCTGAAGCGAGCTGCCGGCGGATCTTATTTCTTTGGGCTCGCACACACGAACACATCCCTTCCTGCCAAAACTGAATCGGGAGCAGGCAATCGACGAAATTGCGACATCGAGGGCGAAACTCGAGCGAATGCTGAGCCGTGAGTTCACCCTGTTCGCCTTTCCCTACGGGGCATTTAACGAGGATTTAATAAACATTTGCCGTGGGGCGGGCTACGAGCGTATCTTTACGACACTCCCCTATCCGGCCGAGCTGGGGTCCAAAGAGTTTGTCTCTGGTCGTATCACGGTGGAACCTACCGACTGGCCGATCGAGTTTTATCTGAAATTGAGCGGCGCCTACCGCTGGTTGCCAGTCGCATTTGCCGCCAAGAGGAAACTTAAGAGTATATTCGCGGCATCCGGGGCGGTGGGACGACCCCTGCACCCGGAGTCGAGTTAGCTGCCAACAGGCCGATGGAAACCGAAACCGCGGTCCAAATTACAGATAAGGCAAAGCGACCCGGGGAAATCTACTCCGTTGATCCACTTCACGATAAACGATGGACAGATTTCGTCAATGGACATCCGAAGGCGTCTGTATTTCACACGAGGGCATGGCTGGGAACGCTTAAAGAAACGTACGGGTATAAACCCGTTGTCTTCACGACATCGCCCCCTGGAAGCCCATTAGAGAATGGTCTGGTAAGCTGCGATGTTCGCAGTTGGCTCACGGGTCGTCGGCTCGTATCTCTGCCCTTTTCTGATTATTGTGAGCCCTTGTTTGATTCGTCTAGCGATTTGCAGCTTCTGATGCTGTACTTTCAGGATGCCGTGGCGCAAAGAAAATGGCGTTACGTCGAGTTCCGGCCCGTCGACGGGGTCGTGGAGGCAGCGGCCGGAAGAGACAGCTTCCAAAGAAGCGGGAACTATTTTTGGCACCGGCTTTATCTTCAGCCGCAGACCGAAGAGCTGTTTCGCAGCTTCGATAAAGATTCGGTACAGCGCCGCATCCGTCGCGCCGAACGTGCCGGGCTCCGTGAAGAATGCGGCCGGTCGGAAAATCTCTTGCGCAGGTTTTACGACTTACTGGTGATGACGAGAAAACGTCACGGGTTGCCGCCCCAGCCCTATGCATGGTTCAGAAACCTCGTGGATGCTTTTGGAGATTCCCTCGAGATTTGGATGGCAACCAAAGAAAAAGAGCCGGTTGCCTCCATCCTGACCCTGCGGTTCAAGGACATCGCTTATTACAAATACGGTTGCTCGGATGCCCGATATAATAATCTGGGCGCCACCCCTCTGCTCCTGTGGAGGGCTATCGCCGCCGCAAAATCATCACATGCTCGGGCCTTCGATTTTGGCCGCACGGAAGCAAGCAATGAGGGCCTTATCAATTTCAAGGACAAGTGGGCTCCTCGTTCCAGCTCATTGGTGTATTTACGATTCCCCCGCGGTGTTTCGCAGGCAGAAGACCGGACGTTGAACGTCCTCAAACAGGTATTTGCCCGGATGCCCGGGAAGTTGCTAGCGTTTACTGGAACGATTATTTATCGCCATATTGGCTGACAAAACCAGGTTTTGCACAGATCTCTTCCGTATTTCTTTCACGCGAATTTACTTCCTAAGGGATAATAAGTCTTCACAATATGGAACACGTTCTCACTAGTTATTACCGCCTTCCTGACGGCTGGGAGCAGCCGACTGCCTCGGAGTCGGAAGTGGGTGACACTGGATTCTTTCAATTCGGATCGAAGATCGTTTGCTACGGCGCGAGTGACTCTGGGGTTTCAAGCGAAGCTTCTAAGGCCAAGTCGTTCGACGCGCTCAAGAACGTTCGCCGCAACGGATCGAATATTTATTTGCCATTCAACATATCGCGAGTTATCGACAATCTTCGTTTTGAACATTACGTGAAGCAGTTCGCACCTTCTCCTAAGAAGTTGTTGAATCACATCGCCGTCCGCAAGGCATATTACTCTGTCCGGGAAATTCTGCCGGTTGAGGTCCGCCGTTATCTGCAGCGATCTTATTTCAACGGCTGGCGTAAGCTCCCGTTTCCCAAGTGGCCGGTAGACTTTACCGTGGACAATTTGCACGAAGAGTACCTGCGGCTCTTGATGGAAGCGAGGGGCGTCTCAAAAATCCCCTTTATCTGGTTCTGGCCGGAGGGAGCCCCCAGCGCTCTCGTCCTGACGCACGACGTGGAGACGGCGGCGGGGCGCGATTTCACTTCTACATTAATGGAGCTTGATGCGTCCTACGGATTCCGTGCATCGATCCAGGTGGTACCGGAAAAGCGTTATGAGGTCCCTGACAGTTATGTTGAGGATATCCGGGGCCGCGGTTTTGAGTTCAACGTACACGACCTCAACCATGACGGAAATCTGTACCGCGAACGGGCGGAGTTCCTCCGCCGGGCGGAAAAAATAAACGGATACATCCGCAAATACAAGGCTAGTGGGTTTCGTTCAGGGGCCATGTACCGGAACCTCGACTGGTACGATGCGTTTGAATTTTCTTACGATATGTCGGCACCCAATGTGGCGCATCTTGAACCACAGCGCGGCGGCTGCTGCACCGTGATGCCCTACTTCGTCGGCAGGATTTTGGAAATCCCTTTGACAACGAGTCAGGACTACTCTGTTTTCCAGATTCTCAACGATTATTCCATCGATTTATGGAAGGAGCAGGTCGACCTGATCCTCCAGAGAAACGGGTTAATCAGTTTCATCTCTCATCCGGACTATTTGATTGAAATGCGGGCTCGCGCCGTGTACTTGAAACTGCTGCGATATTTGCGGGAAATGACAAAGCGCGAAGGCGTCTGGGTCACGGTGCCGGGGGAGATTGATAAGTGGTGGCGGTCGAGAAACCAGATGAAGCTTGTAGAAAACGGGTCCGGCTGGGTTATTGAAGGCCCGGAGAAAGAAAGAGCCCGTGTCGCTTACGCCGTTCTTGAGAAAGGGTGCTTGCGGTATCAGTTCGCGAGCGTCGCGGACAACCAGGCGGTGGCTTCATGATGTCGGCAAAGATCATGTCTCCGAGTTTGCATGCGGACGAGCAGCCCGGCGCTGCTGGAGCAATTTCGAGGCTCCGGGCCATCGGTTTTCTACTGGTTTGCTTATCGCCATTTCTCATCGCATGGCGCCTCATGCAAATGGTTTCTGCACTGGCCCTTGGGAATGACACCTATACGCACATTCCGTTGATTCCGCTGGTGAGCTTATTTCTGATTTACACCAATAGAAAAACAGTGTTCTCACAAACAGACCTGCCGTGGAAGCCTGGAGGGGCGTTGATTACGGTCGGATTGCTTGCCATCACCTCGGCGAGGCTGAATGTCTTTCAGCTCCAGAACGCCAATCAGCTTTCTCTGGCCGTTTCCGGCGTCGTACTCGTATGGATCGGCGCATTCGGGCTGTTCTTTGGATTTCCGGCATTTCGCGCAGCGCGTTTCGCATTGTGCTTTTTGTTCTTTATGATTCCGATTCCCGAACCGATTCTGGCGAAGACGATTTATGCCCTCCAGGTGGGAAGCGCGCAATCCGCTGCTGCGCTCTTTAGCCTCTTCGGAATACCTTACCTGCAGAACGGACTGGTGTTTTCTCTGCCCGGCATTGCCATTCGAGTCGCCGAGGAATGCAGCGGTATTCGATCGACTCTGGCGTTGCTGATCATGACGGTGCTCGCAAGCCACATGTTTTTGAAGGCAACGTGGAAGCAGCTGCTGGTTTGCCTACTGGCAGTGCCTCTGTCGGTGGCCAAGAACGGTCTGCGGATTGCGACGCTCTCGGCGCTGGCCGTTTATGTAGACCCTGGATTTCTTTATGGCCGGCTGCATCAATCCGGCGGAATGTTCTTCTTCGCGGCCGCGTTCGTACCACTTGCATTGATTTTCGTGTGGCTGAGAAAAATTGGCTCTGGCAACTCCGGCGCTGTCTGAGGCGCTACCTGGTGAAAGGCAGGCGCGCGACAACGTTCGTTCGCTGCTCGATGTGGATGAAGAGGCTGTCTTCAGCCGTCAGGATAATGTTCCTGCCTTTGTTGAATGCGCCTTGGTTCCCTATTTATTTTTCCAACGCGGCTTCTAGCGGGATCTCTTTCCTCGCGGCTCCCCCCATTTTGTCTTTGCGGTACCCGTCAACGCATCTGAGTGACTCAACCAAGCCAGGGCTTGGAACAGTTCCCTGAACTTGAAATACGTTATCCGGCCGATTGTTATACACTAAGTATGTAGTAGATCGTGGCTAACCCTATTAGTTTCATTCTGGAAACAACAGTCTCGCAGAGTCCCTTTGTTAAGAGGTGAGAGATGAATCCGGATTTTGATGTTGCCATAGTCGGCGCCGGGCCGTACGGAATAGGGGCTGGCGCGCGGCTGCGCGAGCTGGCGGGGCTTGATGTTCGAGTATTCGGCGAACCCATGGAATTTTGGAATTCCCATATGCCGGAAGGCATGTTACTGCGTTCTCCTTGGGATGCGTCGCATATCGGCTCGAGCAGGAAGCTGACTTTCGATTCCTATCGCGAAGCGTCTGGCCAAAGCATTCCTGTGCCTATCCCCGTTGAACAATTTGTGGCATACGGAAAGTGGTTGCAGCGCCAGGCCATACCTGACGTCGATACGCGCCGGGTCGCCCGTTTGGATAAGGTCGCGAAGGGATTTGCCCTTACCCTTGACGATGGGGCACGCTACACGAGTGGCCGAGTTGTTATCGCGGCGGGCATAGGTCCGTTTGCCCGACGATTGCCGCAGTTCGAAGGCTTCTCGCCTGAATTTGTAAGCCATGCCTCCGACCAGCGAAACGTAAGCCGCTTTGCGGGTAAGCGAGTTGTCGTAGTCGGGGCCGGGCAGAGTGCACTGGAGGGAGCCGCTCTTATTCACGAAGCCGGCGCCGAGGTGGAACTGATTGTCCGCGCTTCGCAAGTGCATTGGCTCGGAATGAAGGACAAAATTCACAAGATCAAACCGATCGCCAAGTTATTGTATTCCCCGTATGACATCGGACCAGCCGGTGTCAGCCGCATCGTCGCAGTCCCCAACATGGTGAAGTATTTTCCTCGACCCACGCAGAATTGGTTCAGGAAGCGGGCCCTCCGGTCGGCCGGGGCGCGATGGCTTAAGCCGCGATTTACGAACATTCCCATAACTATAAATACCTCAATCGAATCTGCTAAACTCCGCGCGGGAAAGCTGCATCTTCGCCTGAATGATGGAAGTTCTCGTGAAGTCGATCACGTCTACCAGGGGACCGGCTATCGTGTGGATGTGTCGCAGTATTCTTTCCTGCCTCCGGAAGTGCTCAAGAAGGTGGCTTTGGTGAATGGCTTCCCAAGGGTTAGCGCGGGATTCGAGTCGTCCGTACCGGGATTGCATTTCCTTGGCGCTCCTTCGGCCTGGGATTTTGGCCCGCTGATGTTTTTTGTTTGTGGGACGGACTTTGCAGCCAGTTCGCTTGCTCGTCACGTACCAACGGTGTTGCGATCCAAAGTGGCCGCCTGATTAATGAAACACACCGAAGACCCAATGAAAATCACGGTCCCGAAAAATGCCGGAAACGATCGGGTGGGAGCTGTTGTGGTGGGCGGTGATTTCCACGGGCTGGGCATTGCCAGGAGCCTTGGGCGGCGCGGGATACCCGTTTGCATTGTAGATGACGAATACTCTATCGGGCGCTTCTCAAAATACACCACTCTGACAGTTGCTGCGCCGGAACTGCGCGACCCGGAGAAAACGGTAGACTTTCTTATCGACACGGGGCACCGGATGAATTTGCAAGGCTGGGTACTTTTCCCCACCAGGGACGAACACGTCGCCGCGTTTGCACGGCATCGCGATGCCCTCTGTAGAGTTTTTCGCGTCCCCACGCCCGGCTGGGATGTGGTCAAGTGGGCGTGGAACAAATGGAACACGTATTCTTTGGCGAAGGAGTTGGATATCCCTATTCCCCGAACGTGGTGCCCCAAGAGCCTCGAAGATATTGACAATATTGACGCGGACTTTCCGCTCGGCATCAAACCCGCCGTCAAAGAGGATTTCTTTTACGCAACCAAGGCGAAGGCCTGGCGAGCCAATAGCCGCGAGGAACTGAAAGCCCTCTTCTTAAAGGCTTCCAGTCACGTTGGGTCCAACGAAGTTCTGGTGCAGGACATTATCCCGGGCGACGGACATTTGCAGTTTTCATCCTGCATGTTCTTCAAGAATGGCAGCCCGATCGGCAGCATGGCCGCGCAGCGTTGGCGGCAGCATCCCCCCGAATTCGGCCGGGCCGCGACGTTCGTCGAAAGTCTTGATCTCCCTGAAGTGGAAGACCCGACAATTCGATTTCTGAAAGCCATAAACTATTACGGACTCGCTGAGGTCGAGTACAAGCTCGATCCGCGGGATGGCAAGTTCAAGCTCTTGGATGTCAATGTAAGGACTTGGGGCTTCCATTCGCTGGGGGCTGCAGCCGGCGTCGATTTTTCCTATCCGCTCTACGCCGATCAAGTCGGAGAAACGGTAACCTTTTGCCAAGGACGTCCGGGCGTGGGATGGATGCGCATGGTTACCGATATCCCCACGAGCGTTGTAGATATTCTCGGCGGAAGGCTGAGCATCGGACGGTATGTGAAATCTCTCAAGACTCGGAAACGGAATCGTTTTCTCGAGCGAGGATTTCTTCCAAGCCTTGCGGAGATCGTCCTGCTGCCCGACTTGATGGCCGAAGCGGGGTTTTGAGATTTCTTACTTTCGCCTAGCTTCGAGAAACTCCAAAAGCAGTTTCTGCTTGGTTGAGAGCCACGCGATTCGCCGGTTCTCAAAAGCTATCGCGGGCAGAGGTTTTCTTACCACGGAAACCTCTGGACCGCATTTCGTCCAGCTCGCTGTCCAGATTGGTTACTTCGTAGCACAGGTGGTGGAGCCCGCCGCCCTTCTGTAGAAAACTCAGGATTGGCGAGTCCCCAGCCTGCAGGCTCCACGAGTTCGACTTGAGCGTCGCTCGGATTTTGCGTTTGGAGGAAGGTGACTCTGACTTTCTGCAAGGGATCATGGAGTATCTTCCGTCCCACTGTGCAGCCAAGGACCTCACAAAACCTTGAATTGACCCTTGTATCGCCGCAACCACGAAACCCACGTGATGCAGTCTAGTTCCATAAGGACTTGTCAGCAATATCTCCCCCGGAGCCCACAATGTCACTCCCATTTTATCGGAAGAGCAAATGCCTGGCACCGTATACGCGATCAGGTGGCTGTGAGAGCGATCTGAGCGTTCATCCGGTGGCGCTGCTTGGCCAAAAGGGCGCAACGATTCTAGATTCTGGAAAATAGCTGGTTTTGACCAGCCCGACGGGAAAAGCGCTTGTGCTAACATTTGGATTAATCTTGAAGGTGAACGCAATCATTGCTCTTACTTGTGCGCATTCCTCGTTCGTTTTTTGAAGCTTATATTTTTTAGGACTGGCCGATTAACTCGCGGTGGTAACACTTGAACCTGATTGAAGCTCTGGAATACAAAAAAAGGCGCTTTCCTGAAGATGCTTCGGTTCTAAGGTGTTCTTGGTGGCCGCTTTACCCGGTCCATTTGGAGACATTTCTCGCAGTCATTCGGGGCGATTCTCTTGAAGACCCGCGTTGAAATAAAGACCGGGTTGTTTGGCGATCTTCTCGGGAATGGAGAACGGGTTGAGCCCGCCAACTTCGACGCAATTGCCGTTGTCGTCGAGTGGGCGGACCTCGACCAGCGGCTCGGCGTGAGAAATCTCGGCGGCTGGCAGGTTGATCGCCTGCCGGACGTACTGGAGACGGTAAGCCGGTCGCTCGCTCGTCTTGGCCAAACCCTGCAAAGGCTATCTTCCAGCCTGCTCGTCTCCCTTTGTCTGCCGACTCTTCCTCTCCCGCCGCTCTTCTTTACTGCCAATCAAGAGAGCAGCCACTATGAGCTTCAACTGCGGAGCATATGGCGTCGTTTGCAGTGTCTCTTGCCGGATTCCCTCGCCTTCGAGTCCTGAACGCCCAGTATCTCGACGAATGCTCGCCGCCGGGTGCCCGCTTCGACTTCAAGTCGGAAATGATTTATGGATTTCCTTATAAGACGGCTCACGCGTCGGCCATTGCGGAGGGGCTCGCGGCACTGATTCAGACGGCGACCCGCAAAAAGGGCCTGATCACCGATCTTGATGACACACTCTGGTCCGGTATTCTCGGCGAAGTAGGGGTGGAGGGAATCTCCTGGCATCTCGACCGGAAGACGCAAATTCACGGGATTTATCAGCAATTCTTGGCCTCACTTTCAAGCGCCGGCGTGTTGATCGCAATTGCCAGCAAGAATGAGGGAGCTCTGGTGAAGGAGGCCCTCTAACGAGAGGATCTTCAGATTTCGAAAGATTCCATTTTTCCCGTCGAGGCTCACTGGTCGCGCAAGTCGGAATCCATCAGCCGTATCCTCCAGGTGTGGAATATAGCCGCGGATTCCGTCGTTTTTATCGACGATAGCCCGATGGAGGTCGCGGAAGTTAAGTCAGCGTTTCCCGAGATGGAATTCATCGTTTTCCCGAAGACCGACTACGTAGGATTTTGGGATCTGCTCAGGACCTCGCAATTTATTCGGGAAGCGGTTCTTTCGGAAGAAGACTCTCTTCGCCTGCAAAGCATTCGCGATGCCAGCGGCTTTCAGGAATCGTTGAGCGCAGAAGGCCGTCCGCCGACCGTTTTCTGCAAGAGGCGGAAGCATCCGTGCTGTTTACCTTTGGAAAGTCGTCCACAGATACAAGGTCCTTCGAGTTGATTAACAAGACGAACCAATTTAATCTAATGGCGTACGACTGAACGAATAGCCTGGGTGGCTTTCCTGGAAGCCCCGAAAAGTTTTGCCGTTGGCGTGTCTTACGAGGACAAGTTCGGAAAGCTGGGGAAGATCGGCGTTCTTTTGGGTAAGGTGTGCGGCAGGAAGCTTTTTGTCGAATCATCGGTTATGAGCCGCCGGGCTTTTCCCGCCGCATCGAGCACCAATGCTTGAAATACCTGTTTGAGAAGTTCGATGCCGAGGAAATACGGTTCGCATACCGCGCGACAACCGAAACGGCCCGCTGCAGGAATTTCTCACGCTGATACTGGATTCGGTGGCAGAAGAGGATTGTCGGCTTTCCAGAGAGTCTTTCTATCAGAAGGCGCCTGCTCTATTTCATCGTGTCGAGGAGGTAGAACTCCGTGGCTGAAGTAAATGATCGCTTGGCTCGATGCTTTGCGTCCGTGTTTCCAGTGGCGACGCCCGAGGAAATCAGAACGGTTCAAATCGAGTCGATGCCAGGTTGGGATTCCCTGGTGGGGGTTTCGCTTGTGACGGTGATCGACGAAGAATTCGGCGTGCAAATCGATCTGCCGGACCTGATGGAATTGGGATCGTTCGACGCAATTCATCAGTATCTCTCGCAACACGCCAGAGTATCTTGAAGTCGGGTTTGGGGGATTCCGGCAAATTTCCTGGCGGCGGAAAACCTCGGAAGACCGAAGCGAGTCTAAAGAATGTCCGAAAATCCACTCCGAGGACTGGTAACCGCATCTTCCAGTTGCTCGCGATGCTGCTGCCGGGAAGCCAGTCGATGCGCGTTTTTCTTGACCGCGCTCGCGGAGTCGCCATCGGTAAGAATGTTTGGATCAGTTACAACTTTATCCTTGAGATCGGCCTACCCCAATCTCATCACGATCGACGATGATGCTTACATAGGCGTAGGCGTGATTATCATCGCCCACTTTAAGGAAACCCTGGTGGAGTGAAAATCGGGAAAAACGCCTTCGTGGGCCCTGGAGTGATCATCCTCCCGGACGTCATCATTGGCGATGGTGCGGTCGTCACTGCGGGGAGTGTGGTAACCAATTCGGTTCCAGCCATGACGATCGTTCAGGGCAATCCTGCCTTTCCGATAGCCAAATGTGGCGTTCCGCTGTGGCCCGATACTCCCCTGAAAGAATTTTCGAGGCAGCTCAAACCTCTTCCCAAGAAACCAAAGATCACACCTGCAGGCTGAGCCAGTGAACTCTTTTTGGTACGGGAGATAGTGGTGAAATTGGTCGTTCCTTTTTGTGGACAAGATCCAGAGGATAGACGCCGGCCTGATTCGTCTCGCCGGAGCACTAGGTATAGATTTCCTGCGACTTTCCCTGCCCGAGGAAGCCTCGAACCCAGCAGAATTCATTGCGAAGTCTGGGCCAAGCGGGCGTGATTGCCTCGTGCTGAATCCTCAAACGATTCGCGATTGGCTGTCACAAGACGTGTTTCCGTGGAGTTGGTGAATCCCTTATCAGGCACTTCCCGTTTATCCTAGTTCACAATCCCCAGCCAGACGCCTTTACCGATAGTAGAGCATGCTCGTGAATCTATGCAGCACTAAGACTCAATGAGCTCGTCCGCTCGACAGCCCGGCTTCCCTTACGAAGTGGCGCCCCCAGAGTGAAGACATCTGCAGCGCCTCTTCAGGAAGTCACTTCAGACCGAGCCAACTCCTTGAATAATTTTAGTTTTTTTTTACAAAGTGGAGGTATGCTGCATCCTTACGATACTTCTCATCTGGATCGGTGGGCATCGGTTAACTTGCTTATCTGAAAAGTCTTGGTAAACTAAGACATCTTCACTTTTGGGCACAAACAAGTCGCCGATCTTGACGAAGTTATGCGAAGCACCCGCCTCACAGACTTCTTCTCTCAATAGGTGCCCCCGCCGTCATGGCACTTCGAAAAGTATTTGGCAAACAACGCTGGCAGCCGGAGCCTCCGTTCGGTCCGTTGTCATCGACGATCCTTGTTGCCAAAAAACTACGGTTTCCTTAACTACCAACATTTTCTTGAGATGATAGATGAACACAATTTTCACACATTGATAGCATTCATGCCCATCGCAACCACGAGAAGAAGCTCGCAAGCGGTTATTCGTATGTTCAAGGAACAGCCGGATGGTCTCTCAATCTGTTTCCACGGCAACAACCCGCGCCCGGCTCCCGATTCACCACGAACGGACGTCCGCTTTCTGGAATTTGCCATTCTTACCACTGCCAAGAAGCGGGTGAAAGGTCAGCCCGC
Source organism: uncultured Acidobacteriota bacterium (assembly GCA_963709105.1). Classification (GTDB taxonomy): domain Bacteria; phylum Acidobacteriota; class Terriglobia; order Acidiferrales; family UBA7541; genus Palsa-295. Next base: position 232,811 of record CAVPVC010000025.1, on the reverse strand, counting down.
GACGGGATCAGGATTTCCCTGGGATGAGGTGATGATGCTTTTGCAAGGCTGCTTTTCTGAGGAAGCGATGAGTGTGGTGAATGCCCACAATTTTAAGGGGGCAATCAAAACCTCACGCCACATCCTCAGGGCGAGCGCCGCTCTTCACACCATAGGTGATTTGCTGCACCCCTCCATTTGGAAATCCAGCATTTTCCCTCTATTTCTCAAAAAATACAATCCGGGTGCGCCCGCACAGGATGTGACTTCTGAACGTTTTCATCAGCAAATACCGTTCTCGTAGTGGAGACGTCACGAGACAATTTCGAGGATCCACAGCCGCTGATTCAGGTGGTCAATTTGATCAATTCGATCGTCCCCCGGATGCGGTGGGCAAGATTGCAGACAGCAGCGGAGAATTCTTGTGCGAGCCGGGTGTCATCCAGCAGGGTTGTACCCACCTGCCCCGCCTCGAAGCGCGTCAGAATCAAGAATTCCACCAAGACGGCGGTTGATTTTTCGGTCGAATGGTCCGCGCCGGGGTCGATGCCGGAACATATCCTGGCAGATGGCCAGGATTGTCTCGATTCAAACAGCGAAGCGGCCGCGACACGTATTTTATTCTATCTGCTGCCTGGAGCGTCACGAACGCTGGAATATCGCCAGACAAATGAGTTTGGCTTATCTAAGGCGAACCGCAGGGCCGGATGGCGGGCGAAAGCCTTCGCCCGTAGAAGACTGTCTGAGATGAGGGACAATGTTCTATGTAGAGCACCCTCGCCTCCTTTCCGTTGCGAAAACCGTTCTCGGGAAAAAGCGTCCTGCTTACTAGCCTTGCTGCACGGGTGCGCAGCGAGGCTCTGTGTGAGTCTTGAATCTGGCTAAACGCGGTGTCAAAAGGCTCTCATTTACTTTTGGGACCCCGTGGATAGCGCCCCAGAAGCCAATTCCAGCGGATAAAGACGAGGTCCCCGAACATCTGCAGGCTCTCTCGTACCACCCGGACACGCGTGGCCGGATCGTGCGCCCAGCGGACCGGCACCTCCACCGCCTGCAAGCCATGGCGTTGGGCCAGAAACAGGATCTCGGGATCGAATCCGAATCGCTCAACGCGCTGCTGCTCAAAGATGATTTGAGACCGCTCACGCACGAATGCCTTGAATCCGCATTGCGTGTCCTGAAACGGCAATCCCGTAAACAGCTTTACAAAGCTATTGAATATCATCCCAGCAATCTCGCGGAGCCGTGATTGATGCACTTTGATCAGATGCGATCCATGGCCCGTGATCCGATGGCTACATTGTTTCCCGCCTCTATTGCCGCGAATAGCTTCTCCGATTCCTCGATGGGCGAAGAAAGATCCGCGTCCGTGAAAAGCATCACGCGCCCGCGTGCTTCGAGCATCCCATGGCGGACGCTGTACCCCTTTCCCCGGTTCTGTCCGTTCAACACCAGTTTCAAACACGGCATTTCACACATCCACTGGCGCACCACCGTTACCGTTTCATCTGTCGAACCATCGTCGACCACCAAATCTCCATTTGGTCTCCGTGCTTGTTTGCGACTGCGAAATAATCGCGGATGCTCGCAAGCGTGCGTGGGAGCCGCTTCTCTTCGTTATATGTTGGAATAATGATAGAAAGTTCCGGCGGGCGATCTCTCATCGGCAGGAAGAATTGTGACGCACTTGGGCCGCTTTGTGAACCGAAATATACCGGTAATCTCTATTGGGTAGTGATCAGATCAGTCGCACGGCAATCCAGATGGCAACGCCGGAATCCAAACGGGCGAGTAGTGGATTCGATTGTCCGCGATACGTTCCTATGGCATCCGACGCTTCCAAATACCATCATTCCCCGTCACATTCGCAATCAGCCTGCCCGATAGTTCCACTGCACCAGTTGCTCCGTTAGTCTAGCATTGCGGTTAACCCTGACGCGTGCACAGATTCCGTCTTCGGGGCCGGCGTGGAATATCGTTGACGACAAAGACCACCGAAATATCTGACTATTCGAACCCATATCACGATAGCGTTAAAATTAGTTAAGAACACTTTCTTACTGTGAGATAGCCTAGTATTTCTGCAATCTCAGGTTTCCTGAGTTTTGAGGTGAAGAATGAAGCGGGTGGCGATTATATAGAGAGGTACAGCGAGCATGGGGCGGTTTATTTGCAGAGGCCGGCTGGGACGTAACAATTTTCAAAGTTGACCCTGAATATATAAAGGGGATACTGTTCCCCCACGGTTCAGTCCCGCCGTGGATTGCAGCTTCTCATTGATCCACACTGTTTTTTCCAAATCCGCAGGAAGTAAGACTAAACCGCAAAAATTTCAGGCAAAGTCGTTTTCCAAGCCGCCACATATTGCGGATCTTTTATCACAACATTTACTCCTACCTTTTAGCCGCCGCCGAAGGTCTATTCAACATCTGAGAATATGGGGGATGTCAGTGTTATTCATTCTTTCGCTATCTGAAAACCACAAGGGTTCCAATTGCTGATCCGCGAACATTTGAAGATTGGGTCGTCAATCAATTTGGGCGACGGCTCTACGGAATCTTCTTCAACACCTTCACCGAAAAAGTTTGGGGAATGGACTGCAAGGACATCTCGGCCGACTGGGCGGCACAACGGATAAAAGGACTGTCTCTGGCGAGTGCCGTAAAGAACGCCATTCTTCCCGCGCCCAAGAAAAACACGCAGAATGTATTAAGACACTTATCAATTCTTTTCGCTATCCGCGGCTCGGCCCGGGAATGATGTGGGAGGAATGCGCGGACCGTATTCGCGACATGGGAGGCAGAATTCTGCTGGGACACCCGGTAGAAAAATGCTATCAGAACAATGGCGAGTGGAGGTCACTGCACGCGGAGAAAATGGAAAGAACACGTCTATAGTCGCCGATCACGTCATTTCCACGGCCGCCATCCGCGATTTGTCGAAAATGCTCGAGCCCGCTCCTCGGGAGGAAGCCTTGGGAGCAGCGGATGGGCTACGCTACCGCGACTTTCTCACTGTCGCTCTGATTGCAAAGGACCGTTTATTCCTGCCGGACAACTGGATATATATTCACGACCCAACGGTGAAGGTTGGGCGCGTCCAGAATTTTAAATCCTGGTCGCCTGAATTGGTCCTTGATCCGGAGCTTTGCTGCTACGGTCTCGAGTACTTTTGTTTTGAAGGAGATGGTATTTGGGGAATGGAAGATGAGCTTTGATCGACCTTGCGTCGCGCGAAATGGAACAGTTGGGATTGCTCAATCCGGCGGATGTTCAAGACGGTTGTGTGGTCCGTCAAAAAAAGGCTTATCCCGTGTATGACGACCAATACAAGGCCAACGTGAAAAAGTTTGTCTCGGAGATCGAGAGTGCATTCCCAGGTTTGCATCTCATCGGCCGCAACGGAATGCACAAATACAATAATCAGGATCACGCTATGATGACTGCCATGCTGACGGCTAGGAACCTCATCGCGGGAAAGAGGCTCTACGACGTCTGGGAAGTAAACCAGGATGCGGAATATCACGAGAGCGGCGGGGCGGGGCAGCAATCGGCAGCCAGCGGCCTTCGAATGGTTCCCACGAAGCTGTCGGGAGACGAGCACGCGAAGGAGCAAGACGCAGCAGTAGCCACACACTAAACCGACCTACGCTCCAAGTTGTTTTTTCACGTTCCTTCGATTATGGAATCCGCTGTGACACTGAGCACAGAGGGTGATCAAATTCTGTTCGGAGTCATCACCTAATGAACTCCTCGATTGTTTGTGATGAACCTGAAGGTCGCGCATAGAGCCGCAACACTGGCAACGCCATGAATCGCGCTCTAACACTTTGCGGTGCAACGTTCTGTAATCCCGCGGTCCCAGTTTGAGCCTCGGGCGCTTCTTATGAGTTTCTTTCACAGTGAACGACCCAACAATTTGGATCAACGGAGACGGATTCGCGGATTATTCTGGCTTCTGGTTTTCAAGATGTGCTCCGGCAAGAAAATCGGCACAAATCATTTCCAGCGCGTATCCCCGCGATTTGTCGCTTCCCAGCATGAGTGCCGCTGTTTCAAGGGCCTGCTGAATGACTACGAGTGGCTCTTCTACATCTTGAAATAAATCACCTCCCAAGATTCTGATTCCTTCCCGGTAAGGTGTTTCTCGACCTCTCGCTCGAACTCCCCCCTGGGCATGTCCTTGGCTTTGTGCACCCATGGTGCACAATCGAAGGCCTTCCCGTCCCGGCGCGCCACCTTTGCCATCACCGTCGCCTTGCGCAGCCGATCTCCCTAAGCTGTTGTTTGGGAATCTTCGTTAGATTCTCGTGAATCGCCATCAGGTAATAAGCTTTCCGGCGCGATTCCGGGAACCGCTTCTCCAGAAATTCATCAAACGATTTCAAGTTCTCCATCCTCCAGTATTGCCCTGCCCGCGTCTCGCACAATACCGTCCTAAATCCACGAACCGCACGTCTCTCTCTCGCTCCTTTGCTTTCTCCCACGCCAAGATCTCGTCGATCTTGTCCAGGACGAACAATGCCCGCCGGCGATTGAGTTTCGGCTCTATCATCGGCAATCCGTTAGTCCACAAGTTCGTCAAAAGCCAATCAAGGTCGTTCGCTCCCGGCCGTCGAATCAGGTTCGTGTCGATCAGTTTCTGGTTCCCAATGCAGAGGCCCAGATGGGCACAGTTCGCTGGGGTGAACCCCTCTGTTGAGACACTGCAATTGTCACACTTGCCGTTTACTGTTTTTTGCTTCTCAAATTCCTCTTCTCCGCCACTATGGTCCTCGGCTGGTGAAGCGGAGGCGGGCTCTGCTGGAGAGCAACCCGCCGAGGAATAGCCGGCCGGAGACTCATCGAGACGATGGTCCGGGGAGCCGGTTTCGGCCGGCTCCCCGTTTCTGCCTTTGATGCTACATCGGATCGATAGATCTCCCCATGCCTGAAAAAACTCATCGTCGCTCCCTGCGAAATCGTCGCCGGGCCTGCGCTGCCTGCTCGAACTCCTCCGGCGGTCTGTAGCCGAGCGCCGAATGGAGCCGACCCGATTGTAGTAACTGTCGATGAACGCCGCGATGTTTTCGCGCAGATGATCCAGATCGCGATACTCGTTGGCATAAATCTCCTCCCGCTTGAGGGTCTTCATGAAGCTCTCGCAACTGGCGTTGTCGTACGGGTTCGCCGGCCGGCTCATGCTCGGAATCATGCCGTGCTTTCGCAGAACATCAACGTATTCCCCACAGGCATACTGAATGCCGCGATCGGAATGATGCACCAGGCCGGGCGGCGGTTGCCGTTCGGCGATCGCCTTCTCCAGCGCCGCAATCGGTAAGCGCGCGGTCAGCGTTCGGCCCAGCTCCCAGCCCACCACCTTGCGGGAAAATGCATCCAGGATCACCGCCAGATACACAAACTCGCGATGCAGCCGGATGTAAGTGATGTCCGCTACCCAAAGCTGATTCATCGCCGGTCAGCTTCATCCGGCTGGCCAGATTGAGATAGACCTCCAGTTCGTGATCCGAATCAGTAGTGACCACGAACGTTCTCGGCTGCACCGCCAGCAGGTTGTCCTCCCGCATCAGTCCGCGCCACGCGCTTGTGGTTGACCAGCATGCCGCGCCGCCGCAACTCGGCGCTCACCCGCCGGTACCCGTAGCGCCGCTTGTGTTCGGCGAAAGATCTTCTGGATCGCCGACCGCACCTCCATATCCTCTTCCGCCGGCTCCCGCTCCCGCAGCGATCGGTAGAAACCGGCCCGGCTGACGTTCGCCAGTTGACACATCCGCTCGATGTTCAGGCTGCCTTGCATCGACATCAACTCCCGGATTTGGTCGTAGATGCCGACCCGCCAGGTTTGGTATTGCTCTCTGGCGTCGAGCCGCGACTTTTTGCAAGGCGCAGCCGTTTGCGGGAAGCGGATCCCGCTGTGCGAGGCGAATTGGCTCTGACTCCAGCTGTTGGATGGTCGTCTCAACCAGGCGACCAAATTCCTTGCGCTGTTCCTCAGAGATGGTGGCCTTCAGGTATTGGATCTCGGGCGCCTGCTTCCGGACGAATACGACAAAAGCCACATCGGCGATACCGCTGATCCAGGAATAGCAAATAAGCTGCGGATCAAGTGAGAGGAGCCCCTCGGGCTCCTCGGAATACCGGCTGGTCGTGGTTTTCCAGTCGATCAGGCAGCGCTTGCCATCCAGCTCGCCGATCGCGTCAACGTAGGAGACGAAATCGTTGCCTCCTTCGAGGTTGCGAACGATCTTGAGCTGCAGGTTTTCCTTGGGGCGGGCAACACGAACCCTGTCCTCCCGGACAAACTTTTCGATCAGATGGGTTCCTTGGTGCAGGAGCCGATCCCAGGATTCACCCTTGCGGTACACAAAGGGAGTGTCACGGAAGGCTTCCCATTCCTTGAACAGCGCCTCGGTGCAGTCCCGTCGTTCGAAGTAAGCGCGCAGAGCGTTCTCAAAGCATCGCCCGAAGACCATGGCGGCCCGGGTATCTTTCTCGCGCCAGCCATCGAGATAGCGGTAGCGATAGCTGCGAGGGCAGCGCAGGTATTGGCTGATCTGGGTGTAGCTGTAAATCATCGCAGTTCCTGTGTGTGGATTACGGTCGCCTCGGCCAGAGACAGCTCAGCCCAATCCGACTTCCGGGGCGAACGCTTCGAGGTTCTGAAAGGTGTGGCCGTTCAGGGTTTTATAAGTGGTCCGGACGACGCCACGAAGGTTGATCAGGGCCTTCTCATCCATTTGATCCTGGCAAAGCAATTCCATGTCGTAGCCGAAATCGCGCAGGAACCAATTGAGCTTCCAGAGCGCGCGCTCGGTCGAGTAGAGCCGGCCGGAGAAGGACCGGCGGGCGAAAGACGCGGGTTCGAGCACGACGAAGCGGACTTGAACGAAAGCCTTTTGCGGATGCCAGCGGTAGGAGGCCCATTCGACGCGAACCAGGAACAGGCCCTCCAAGGGAGCGTCGCCATTCGGCTGTCGGGAATGAAGACCTGGGATATGGCGTTTCACTGTTTCACCTCCACAGGGCGTGAAAAGGAGTTGAGTTTGCAGATCAGGCCGTCGATGTCTTCTTTGGCTGAGGACGAGAGGTGCGCAATGAACGACTCGACCAAATCGCGGCTCGCGTCCTTGATTGTTTCGGTGCCGCAGAAATGGGCGGCATATTCCTTAACGAGGGTCGGATCGAGGTTGTACTGGCGGATCAGGAGGCAGAGCTTGTCCCGGAGCCGGCTCGGGCCGCCGTTTGAACCGTTCGAGCCGTTCCCTGCATGCGACCCGTTTGAACCGTGGAAACTGTGAGAACCGTTCGAATTGCTCGAAGAGGATGGCGACTGCGGGGGCAGGGAAGCCCACCCCAGCTCCTCGACGGAGCAGAGGCCGATGCCGTAGGCTTTTCGGAGTGCGCGGTTGACGGCTCGGGTCTCGGCGACGCGCATCTCGGCGCCGCGGACAAGAGGAGAGACGTTGGAGGGATCGGCGTCGCCGTAGCCAACGAATCCTCCGATTCGCGAGATTTATAGACCGTCGCTTTGAAAACCCATCGGCTGGTGACGGGTGAGACTGTTGCCTTTGGAGCACCGTTCTGATTCCCGAACAGCCTCGCCGCATAGCAATTCGTAGTAAGCCGGCGTGGGTGACGTCCAATTCCGTTTAGCAACTGGATTTCGCGTTTTGAGACTGAGAGCCCGAGCTCTCGTGTCAGATCGCACAACACCTGACGATTGGCTCGCACCAGTGGCGGATAAACCTGTTTGACGGCTCGGAGATTGTGACGTAATAGCCGAGAGCTGTCATTCTTGGGCATTGCAGAAGCTCCTGAGCGCGAACTACTTGATACCATAATGATATCTATATGATATCGCATTGTCAAGAGAAAGGATTCCTGCTAGTTGTGCCGATCGATGTCCATGAATGAACAAAAAGGGCGACTCTTGTTGAGAATTTCCGCCAGCCTAAAAAAAAGACTTGCCGATAATGGCCGAGCGAGAACACCGCTCACTGAATGGCCAAATTGAATTCTTGCTCGAGAAGGCTGTTCTAGAGGGCAAGGCCGACGGCGACGAGGTGTTTCCCCATGTGCAGACCCGGCGACAATCGAAGTCGTAGGTTTGACTGTCAATATCGTCAGATGTTCCAACATGAGGACGGAAGAGTAAGATCGGAGGCCGCGATTCCCCTGAGGATTAGCAAAGAAGCATCCTCAAGACCGAAATCCAGAAGCACGAAGCGAAACCCAAAAGCATCCGCACACCAAATTCCCCAATCCATCCGCGCCTGCAAGCGTGAAACAGGGCGATCCTCAATCGGTCCTCAATGTCAGCTTCCGGACTGGATCTGAATTCTTCAGTCACCAAAGCGCAGCCTTCTGCACGATGTATGGCAGCGATGGAAGCAAAAGATTCGTGACCAGCGCGAGACGCTTGTTGTATTGTGGGCGAAGCTAAAGAGAACCTATAACTGCGACAAAAAGACCGATTTCCTTGGATCCGTTGACGGCGTGTGCTGGCGCGCCCGGACGCATACTGGGCGTTTGTGCAACCTGGTTGCACAACCCGCTTAGGATTGAAGCGACACTTCACTACCGTGAGCGTTCCTGGACCTGCTCTGGGCCAGTCCAAGTTGCAGGGCAGGAGCGGTCGCATTTGTGCAACCAGAGTGCATCGCTGAGAGCGAAGCGTGAAGTAGTTCCGTCGGACCGTCGTTCCTAACTTCCCAGAACGCCGTTTCTGGGGAGCTTCCGAGTGGACCATCTGGGTAGTTGCTCGGCTCAATCAACACAAGCGCGTCAGAAAGGATTCAAATTGCATTTGACGCACACCGGAGATTTCTATTGACTGCAAGATGTTCCAATCGGGCCAGAATGAATGTGGTGCATTCCTCATGAAGATCACATCGATCACAACAGTTCTAATTCTGACCTTTGCCGGGATTGCCGGCTTGCCCTGGCCCGGGACTGAGGGGTTCGTCCTGAGCCGCTCCGCACAGTCGATGGTCAAGGATTTCGAGCAGTCCCATTTGATCCCTCCGAAGATGCAGACGAAACTAGAAATCAGTCGACAAGCTGAGCTCTTTCCATCTTCTGGCTTCTTCCAACCGCGCAAGGTCGTTCTTTTCTGCGCCATTGTACGCGTCGCTGCCGAGTAAAAGCCGCAACGGTGGATTTTGCTCCTGAGTCAGACGAACGATTGCTTGAGCAGCCTTTTTCGGATCGCCCGGCTGCTTTCCATTGTAGTCACGCTGAAACCTGGCGGTCGCGCCAACTGTCGAATCGTATTCGGGACGCCCTTCGCTCAGCTTTGTAGAACTTCCCGCAAAGTCGGTGCGAAAGCCACCTGGTTCAACAATGGTGACCTTAACGCCCAGCGGAGATGCTTCGCGCGACAACACTTCGGAGAAACCTTCAACGCCCCATTTCGCAGCCGAGTAGGGTCCGCGACCCGGAGGTCCGATCCTTCCTCCCATCGATGAAAATTGAACAAAATGACCGCCCTTCCTTTCGCGGAAATACGGAAGGGCTGCCTTTGTCACAATGATCGTCCCGAAGAGGTTCGTTTCGATTTGCGCGCGAAAATCCGACATGGGTGTGTCTTCGACAGACGAGAGATTGCCGTATCCCGCGTTGTTGACAACAACGTCCAGCGAGCCAAACGTATCGATAGCTGTCTTCACGGCAGCAGTCGCGGCGGACTCGTCGGTCACATCCAGGGCAAATAGTTTCACCTGATTACCGTAGCGGTCCGACAGATCGCTAAGTGATTCGGTGTTTCGGGCTGTCGCCATGACCTTATTACCGGCTGCAAGGCTGGCCTCGACAATGGCGCGACCCAGACCGCGAGAACTACCCGTAACTAACCACACTTGCGACATTCTTCCTCCTGTTTCCAACTCGTTTCGATAGGGGTTGGACCCTGGTGAGTCCCAGCTACTTCAAGCCGTACGGGCGGCACTCTCAATCGGGAGAACCCTCACAAGTTACGTTCGCGTTCGATGAGCATTCGCAACACAGTTTCCATTGCCACATTTCCTTTGCGGGAGCCGGCTTGACCAGCCTCGAACTCGATCCACCCTTCGTTGAAGCCATCGAGCATCTGAATGCGCGGCGCCGGGTTCTTCATGCCCTGTGATTTGAATAGCGATTCCCAGGTCTCGCGCGGCACGGCTTCAACTTTTACAGGGCGGCCGAGCAGTTTTGTAAAAGTAGTTGCGATCTCGTTGGGAGTGACTCGATGCGCTCCCTCCAACTCGACAATCCTGTGACCACTCCACGTTTCCTGGAGCAACTGGGCGGCGAGTCGCCCGATGTCGGCTGTGGCAACCATCGGCACTGGCTTGTCGAGAGGCTGTAGGAAGCTTAGAATAACGCCCTTGCTCGTCGCTGGAGCGACGTCCCACGAAGAGTTCTCCATAAACCAGCCCGGCCTAAGGAATGTGATCGGCCGTGGCACCGTTCTGAGCGCTTGCTCGATGATCGTGTGTTGGGTCAGCAGGTTCGAGCGGGTTGCTTGCGCACCGATCGTCGACAGATAAACGACTTTTCCAGGGCGGGCCGCGTTGAGCGCGGAACTCAAAGTTTCGGCCCTTTTTCGTGCTTCGGTAAAGTCAGGCGACGGGTCGAAGGTAGGCGGCACGACGACGAACACGCCTTCGGACCCTTTGAACGCGGCGGTCATCGCTACAGCGTCGTCGATGTCGGCGGCGGCGAGGCTGCAGCCGCTCTTGCTCCACGTTTCTCCTTTGGACAGATCTCGAACCACGGCCCGCACAGGCTGCCCTGCAGCCAGCAGGTTGCGAGCGACCTCGCCGCCTACATTGCCGGTAATTCCAGTAATTGCGAACATTTGTCTCCGTTCTTCCGAATTATAGTCTTATCTAGCACCTCGCGGGAGGAGCGTGGAATGAAGTACAATTCGGCCCGGGTTGAATCGCATCCTCCAGGGTATGTTTGGGCAAAATTCGCGCGGCATTTCTCTCTACCGGGATCCTCGTCGCTGTTGCTCCGACCTGACCCAAATATTCAGATCGCCATGACTCGCATGACGATGCCGAACGGCTTTCCCGGACCTCCTCCACGCATCCCTCCGGAGAAAGCCAGCCAAGTCCCGACAAGTCGGCTTCTCTCCAGCGATTGATCGGTCACTGCTGGCGCGTTTCCGAGGACTAATTATCTGCGCTAACTCCTGAAGCGCTCAACAAGTGCATCAGCCTGACAGCGCCAATTGAGGAAGAGATGCCTTATTGGCTCAATTTAGAACCGAGACCAAGTATGCTTCCCTCTTGGGGTGAACGGGGCTGTCGCATCCTTCCCTAAGCAGAGGTCCTATTTATGAAGCAGAATTTCGCCGCAATTATCCTCGGTGGTACCGGACAAGTCGGCGGTGCAGCCGTCGCGGAACTGCTAGCAATTCCGGAATGCCGGGAAGTGGTGATGGTCACCAGAAAGCCCATTGCGCCGCGATCGCGGGTGCGCAACGTCGTTCTTGATACCGGCGCTGCTGACTTTGCCGAGCGCACTGCCGCCCTTGCCCGCGAAGTTTTAAGCCAAGGTCCCGTCAGCGCCGTGAGCTGTGTGGGTGTCGGTTCTGGATCGATGCGCTGGAGCGAAGAAGAATTGAAACGACTTGAGGTCGGCGTCGTCGGCGCCTTTGCGCGTGGCTGCCATGACGCCGGAATCGCCCAGTTTTGCCTGCTTTCTGCGGCAGGAAGCACAGCTCGCAGCCGGTTTCGCTATGTGCGAGTCATGGGCATGAAGGAAGACACCGTGCGCAACATCGGTTTTACCCGCCTCGCCATCTTTCGCCCCGGCATCATTGTCGGCAACGCTCATACCCCGGCCTGGGTCGGTTGGTTGGGAAGCCTCGTGCCTGGGTCGTTTGGCAATATTGATCAGCGAATTCTCGGTCGCTCAATCGCCGCAGAGATAGCTTTGCACAGTCGAGAGGCTGGTGAAGTTATCCGCGAAAATGCAGCAATGAAAAAACTCGCTGCGCAGTTCAATAGCGTTCGGCCTGCGTGAGTAGAGCCGGAAATCCCGAATGGCCTTCAAGCATCTTCAAGGTGAGGAGGAATGAACCGTGAAAGCAGCCAGAATTCATAGCTTCGGGCCGCCCGACGTCGTAGTGGTCGAGGATGTGCCGGTGCCGTCGCCGGGCCCTGGCGAAGTTCTGGTGCGCGTGATGGCCGCAGGCGTCGCTCCCTGGGACGCGATCATCCGTGAGGGCAAGAGCAAGGTCAGCCCGCAACCTCCGCTCACCCTCGGTTCGGACCTCTCCGGTGTCGTCGAGAAGGTCGGCCCCGGCGTTACCGACTTCGCGCCGGCCGACGAAGTCTATGGCGTCACCAACCCGCAGTTCTGTGGCGCCCAGGCCGAGTTCGCCGTGGCCACGGCCGGGATGATCGCCCGCAAACCGCATTCGCTGAATTACGTCGAAGCAGCGTCGGCTCCCGTCATCGCCGTGACCGCCTGGCAAATGCTCTTCCAGTATGCACAGGCGACTGCGCGGACAAACGGTAATGGTCGTCGGAGCCGCCGGGAACGTCGGGGCCTACGCCGTACAAATGGCCGTAGACGCCGGGATCCACGTCGTTGCCATCGCCCACCTCGACGACGAAGACCTGCTCCGTTCCTTGGGCGTGAAATCCATCATCGACTCCAGCAAGCCCGCATTCGAGCAGGACCTCCCGCAGGTGGATGCCATCCTCGACACGGTCGGGGGCAGTACGTTTCAGCGCTGCGTCGCTGCGTTGAAACCCGGAGGCAAACTCGTCACCTCGGTCTCCACGCAGCCGCTGCCGGCCGGGGCCATCTTCTTCTACGCCGAGGTGACCACCGCGCGCCTGCAGACGCTCACAACATTGTTTGACGCGGGCAGAATCACAGCGCGTGTGGGCTCAGTCCTGCCGCTTTCGGAGGCGCGCCAGGCGCAGGCCATGCTTGCGGGCGCACCCCACAAGTCCGGCAAGATCGTCCTCCAGATCGGGCACCCGCAGTAGTGCCGATCTGCGCAGCAAAGCTTGTAGTTCCCCTAAAAGGGCTTCGGGAGGCGCGCCAGATCGGTACCGAGAAGTCGCTTGTGTAGAGCTATTCCAGGATACCGGGTTCGGTTCAAAGTATTCAAACTTTCCTCGCTGTCCACAAGTCCCCTTGGAGGAAGCTTGGGCTACTTTCCTCGAACGCCGTTTCTCGATAACTTCTAGCCACTCCAAACCTTCTACCTCTTGTTGCTTCACAACGCATTCCTTAGAAATTGCCAACATCTTGCACGATATCAACATCATGGGTTACCATCAGGCCCCCGAATAAAGGGGAGGGTTATTGCCCCTGCTGGGAGTCACTCGATTACTCCAACGGAAGCCCCACGATATTCAGTCAAACGGAGCCAGCTCTTTTGGCGACGCACAACTTAACGATTTAAAGCAAAAGGAGGCAATTATGCCGAAGGCGGCCGCAGTCCCAGCACAGGAAAAAACGAAACCGAGAACCGACCTCTCTACCGATGCCGTGATCGAGATATCGGCTTCATTGCGTCAATTGCTCGCGGACGTATTTGTGCTGTACGTGAAGACCAAGAACTTCCACTGGCATATGACCGGTCCTCATTTTCGGGATTACCACCTGCTCCTCGATGAGCAAGCAGGGCAGATATTTGACATGACCGATGATATTGCGGAACGGGCGAGGAAGATCAGCGGAACCACGCTTCGATCGATCAGCGACATCTCGAAACACCAGCGTCTGGCAGACAATAACGAGGAGTCCCTCAGTCCCGAAGAGATGCTGTCCGAGGTTCGCGCCGACAGTCTTGAACTCACGCGTTTTTTGCGCCAGACCCATGAAATCTGCGACAAGCACAACGACGTCGCCACTGCCAGCTTGATCGAAAACTGGATCGACCAGACCGAGCGCCGGACGTGGTTCTTGTCCGAGACACTCACTAATTTGTAATCGGGCCGCCCGAAAGCTATTCCGACACGAGGAGAATTCATATGGCGACGATTACGACTAAGGACGGGACACAAATTTATTACAAAGACTGGGGAAACGGGCAGCCCATCGTGTTCTGGCATGGCTGGCCGCTAAGGGCGGACGACTGGGACGGGCAAATGCTGTTCTTCGGCCAGCGCGGCTATCGCGTGATTGCGCACGACCGGCGCGGTCATGGACGGTCCAGCCAGACCTGGGACGGCAACGACATGGACACCTATGCCGACGATCTCGCAGACCCTATTCGAAAAGCTCGATCTGAAGAACGCCATCATGGTCGGCCACTCGACCGGCGGCGGCGAAGTTGCTCGCTATATCGGCCGCCACGGCACGAAGCGTGTCGCCAAAGCTGTGTTGATCAGTGCCGTGCCACCGCTCATGCTGAAGACGGAGAAGAATCCTGCCGGCGCGCCCCTCTCGGTCTTCGACGGTCTGCGGGCGGCCCTCGCGGCCAATCGGCCGCAGTTCTACAAGGACATCACGCTTCCGTTTTACGGCTACAACCGGCCCGGCGCAAAGATTTCCGAAGGCATCCGCGAACACTGGTGGCTGCAAGGAATGATGGGAGGCATGAAGGCCCATTACGACTGCATCAAAGCCTTTTCGGAGACCGACTTCACCGAAGACCTTAAGAAAATCGACATCCCCGTGCTGGTGATGCATGGTGACGACGATCAGATTGTGCCGATCGGCTGCGGGTCTCTTGTCCGCGAAGATCCTGAAGAACGCCACGCTGAAGGTTTATCCGGGCTTTCCTCACGGCATGCCCGCGACCCACGCCGACCAGATCAATGCCGATCTGCTGACGTTCTTCGAAGGTGCGGCTTCAGCATCGGCATAACCGACAACCAACACGGTCCGGGGGATGATCGTTCGCGCGCAACCACCTTTCTTGCCGATTGGGGACCGATTCAACGAGCGAATCAATCTGGGAGATAGATTTTCGCGGGCAAACGGTACACTCTCCCAGCGCCCGTGCGCCAGAAGAATTTGAACGTCAAGGCCGATCTCAAGGAATGTAGGTTGAAAACGTGTAGTCCTGTTCCTTTTGTGGTGTGTGGCAGGCGAAACACGCCGTGATGGCATGAGCGGCGTCAGGAACTAGTGGCTTCGATGGGTCACCGCCGCCCCACACTTGGAATCCCCATCCGCCGGTCGTAGGATACTTCTTCGCATCCTTTACCATTACCGCTATCGCTTTCTTGTTACCTTCGACGTAAGAACCGTCTTTCACTTAGAATTCGTGAACGTCATCCGCGAAAACGGTTCCGTCGGGATAGGGAAACGGACCGCCGTTCTTGAGCGTCTGCAATCCCTGCGCATTCACGTGGATCAGGTGCATGCCACCGAGTTGCCCGAAAATCGGGCTGTCCTGGGTCACGATCATAGAGTTCACCCCGAACCAATTCCTGAACAATTTTGGAAAGGAAACATCATCTCCGGCAGATATCGTGGAAGCAGCGCCCAAAGACAACAAGATTCCAGAAAGACCAACAATGCCTATGAGTTTGCGCAGCATCGATGCTTCTCCGGGGCGAAATTAAGAGACGCAAAAAATACCACCGGATCGTTTCTCGGTCAATTTGAAAATGCTGTGGAGTGCGGCGATCTACCCTAAGCCCGGCGCATCGATTGTGATAAGTTCAAAGCCGACGGGCTTTGTGTGTGGGCCCATGTAGAGAGCAGGGAGGAACTTTGGCAGCACGGCTGGTATCGGTCAACGTCGGTCTCCCGCGGAACATCACGTGGCGCGGCAAGACCGTTTACACGGGCATCTGGAAAAACCCAACGCAGGGACGGGTCAAGGTCCGGAGGCTCAATATCGACGGCGACGGGCAAGGAGACTTGGCCGGTCATGGAGGCTTGAACCGGCCGGTTATGGTTTATCAGCTGGATTCCTACCGTTACTGGGAGCGCGAGCTCGGCCGCAACAATCTCTCTTACGGACAATTTGGAGAAAATTTCACCGTCGACGGATTGCCGGACGCGGAAGTGTGTATCGGTGACCGATA
Source organism: uncultured Acidobacteriota bacterium (assembly GCA_963709105.1). GTDB lineage: Bacteria > Acidobacteriota > Terriglobia > Acidiferrales > UBA7541 > Palsa-295. The sequence continues at coordinate 216,841 of CAVPVC010000025.1, read as the reverse complement.
CCGCATCGGTTCGGCCTTGTTCGAAATTTCACAGCCGCGCGTCACGTGCTACCGCGTCGGTATCCGCATGGAAGAACCGCAGATGCCCATGAAGTTGGTCGCTCATCACCGACCGGGCTTTTATTTTCGCGTACTGGAAGAAGGCAAAGTCGGCGCCGGGGACGACATTGTAAAGGTCGCAGATGGCACTGAGCACATGAGTGTCGCGGAGATCGACGCGATGCTGTATCTGCAAGGTCATACCCGCGAGCAATTGGACCGGGCGTTGCGCATCCCGGCACTCAGCGAAGGATGGAAAGGCTCCTTCCAAGCAATTTTACAAGAGGAGACGAAAGGAACTCCGGCGACAGGAAACGCCGGACTTGCACCCCCGAGCGGCCCTCCGCCGGCGTGGCCGGGATTTCGCCCCCTTGCGAGTGTCGCAAATTGAGCGCGAGAGCGAATCCGTGATCTCTCTGGTGCTGGTCGCAGGGGGACAGCCTCCCGCTGGTTGCCGCTCTTCCAGGCCAGTTCGTTGTTTTGCGCATGCGACCTACGACTAAGGAGCCGCTCTATATCGCAACTACTCGCTTTCGGATTTGCCTGCTCAGGATCACTATCGCGTGAGCGTCAGAGCAGGAGGTGAACGGAGCGGCCAGCACTTACCTGCATACGCCGGTGCGGGTGGTTGATGTTTTGGATGTGGCAGCGCTACGCCGGCAACTTCGCGCTTAGGCCGGGAGATAAACCGATTGTATTGCTGAGCGCCGGTGTGGGAGCAGCCCCGGTGCTGGCGATGCTGCACGCGCTGGCAAATGAAGGTTCGCCACGCGAAGTCTGGTGGTTGTTTGGAGCCCGTAATCGCGAGGACCATCCGTTTGCGGGAGGAAGTGCCACACAACCTGGTTAAAACGCTTCCCCAAGGTAAGAGCTACATCCGATATAGCCGCCCTAGTGCGCAAGACCGGCCAGGAATCGACTTCGACAAGTCGGGACATATCGCAGCGGATGTGCTCGAAAAACTTGGCGTACCTCGCAACGCCGGGATTTTTATTTATGCGGTCCTCTCGCATTCTTGCGGGATTTGACGGCCGGGCTCGCGGCGTCGGGAATTTCAGACGACCAGATACACGCGGAGATTTTCGGCGCAGGCCAGGCCGCCAGATACACCCGGCATCTCCAAAAGGACGCAACGGGCTCCCCACTTTCCGGAAGGGCCTGCGGGGCCAGGTCCCCGAGTGTCTTTCGCGCGAAGCGGTCTGGACGTTCTTTCTGGGATCCAAAATTCCAAGCCTTCTCGATTTTGCGGAGGCCTGCGATGTGCCGGTACGCTGGTCGTGCCGAACCACAGTGTTTTGCCACACATGTGAAGGTGGGTTGATCTCGGGAAGTGTCGCTTACGATCCGGGACCGGTCGACTACCCGCTCAGGGAAACCTGCTAATCTGTTGCTCAACCTCAGACGACGTGGTTATTGATTTGTAACGCGAGCGAAAAGCCGGGGATCTGACGTGGGGCCTCAAATCACAGGAGCTGGCGAATGTCCGATACACGCAGCACCGTCAACGAGTTTTTCCGTCGTCTCGGTGCGATGGACGCGGATGGGGTCGCCGCGCTCTTCGCTGAGGCTATCGATCGGTATGCCTGGCTCCAGCGATCTTCCCTGGACGGGCCATCGGAGCCGGCGCGAGGACGTGCCGGATTATTTCCGTACAATGTGGTCTGACTTTCATCGGGAGAAGAGCAACGTGAAGCTTGACCAGCTTCTGATTGAGGGTGAGGATGCGTGGCGTTCGGCACTTTTAGCCACGTGACCAATACGACCGAGCGACCATTGAGTACTCCGTTTGCCCTCCACGTGAAGATCAAGGACGGTGCAATCACCACCCTTCAACTGTACGAAGACACACGTTGTAGGTAAGGCCTTTGGCGTGTGAGCTTGGACGCATACCTCGGCCTCATTCCCTCCCGTCAAGCATCGAGTCTTATATTCGGTGAGCGCTGGAGCCTTCACACCAAACCTATGAGCCGTTGGAAGAGTTGACCTGCCTAAGAACAACCCGATTTACATCATTATTATCGGTGACAATCAGAAACCGCTGTTTGGACACAGTCAAAGAAGCTGGCCCCCTCGCGAGCACCTTCAGCGGGCCGATCGCCTGGACGATTCCCGCTCCATCAGGATTCGTTTTCAAAATCGCCAAAGGTTCGAGTTTTCCGAAAGGCGCATGGTTGGACTCTGCCAGGTAAACCTGATATTGCGATTTAGGCGCGAGCCCTGCGGCCGCAATCTGGACCAGATCGAGCAGACCAAGCGAATTCACGGCCACCGACGCCTGTGCATCCGGAAGGGCGGTTCCTCCCGCCTCCAGGTGCAAGCGCGCTGTGTTGCCAGCCTCCCCCAGGGGACTAAAGATTATCCGTGCCGACGCCGCTCGGAACCGCGCCCGGCACATACACCAAAGCCTGCGTCGTCTGGCCAATCGGAATGTTGGCGATCACCTTATTCGTCAGCGTATCAATTGCGACCGCCTGCCACCGTTCTCCAATGCGACGTAGACTCTGGATCCGTCACCCGACGGCCAGATGCCGTGGGGAAGATTTCCCACCGGAATGGTGGCAACTAACACCGGAGACACACCTCTGCGGAACACTTTCACGACATTCGCTCCGCCGATGGTGACGTAAGCAAATTTGCCATTGCGATTGTTGACGAAATTCACATGGTTCGTGATTGGACCTGTCTCCAGCAGAGCTTCTTGCTCAAACGGCGGCTTCGCGCTGAACACCTGCACCTTGCCCGCATCTTTCAGGGTGATCCATACCTCGTCGTTTTCCGGACTCACGGCGATATTGGGGCAAAACGGACTCGCTTGCGGCAAGCGCTTAAGAATTTGATGTGACGCGGCGTCAACCACCGAATTCCGGAACGAAACTGGAACAGACGAATCCGTACCTGCCGTCGGGGCCGAACACGGTCATGCCCGGACCGTTGGCCATTTCGATGTGGCGAGTTTCCTTCATTTCGATGGGATCAATCACAGACACGTAGTTTTCGCCTCGCACCGTAACCCACAATTCGCGCCCGTTGGGTGTGAAGAATGCTTCGTGTGGCGAACGTCCCACGTAAATCAATTCCCTTTATCGCGTTCGTGGCCGTGTCAATCAACGTGACGGAATTCGAGCCCACCGAGACCACGGCGAGCGTCTTGGAATCCGGCGAATATCCCAGACCATGGACGAGCAACTCACCTCTGTAGAGCGGACTGAAAGCGCCAGGCACGGGGTCACCGAGCCTGATCACGCCGAGAAGTTTGTTGCTTGACGGATCGATCACGGAAACCGTGTTCGAAGTCTGATCTGCCGCATACACGCGATCGTGGCCGGAGAGGGGAATGTCTGGCCGGCCCCAGGGCGCTTGTTGCGCGAGCCCACATGCGCCAAGAAGAGAAGCGACAACCAAGCGAACGTTTTCACGCTATTACTCCTTGCTCATGTTCGGGACGAGCGTCTGGCCTGCTTTCAGCGAGCCGGCCGCATGCTTCTTTAACCAGAGCTGCATCAATTCAATTTCCGATTGCTGGTCAGTGATGATCTCTTGCGCCAGCCTGCGCATCTGCGGATCCTTGCCGTACAGAAGCTGGATCTTCGCCATGTGGAGCGCTGCCTGATGGTGCGGGAGCATCAGTCTGACAAAATCCGCATCGCTGCTTCCGGATGACTTGACGGATGCCATGGCGACATCCATCTTCGCCATGCTCGCCATCAGTTCTGGCCAAGCGAGTCCGGCGTCGGCCTTATCCACATGAGAGCGAACACCTTCTTGGAATGCTGCGGTTGCGACCGCAGCCGTCATGACCAACAGGACCGCGAGCCAGCATGGGCATTTGTTCACGGCTCTCTCCTTAGGCCACTGCGGATAGACGAGCACAATGGTTCAATGACTCGGGGCCTTAGCGTCGGGCACCGTGAACTTCACGGTCTGGCTGGTGATTACTTTGTGAGTGGGGTCAGCGAGTTCGATGAGCACTTTGTGGGGGCCGGGTTTCAAGCCGACCAGGATGATCGTTTCGCCGCTCGCGTCGACAAAATGCCACGAGGCGTCATCGACGGTGATGTGTATATGCCCGATTCGCGGCGACACATCGAGAGCACCTTTGCCAAACACTGGAACCACGCGCAGATTTTCCGTTCGGTACTGGATGAATACGCGGCCCTGAGCAAGCGGTTCGGCGAGTGGCGGATCGACAATCAGCTTGGGCGGAGGTTCGTTTTCGATGGCGACCAACGGCGATGGACCGCGAATATCCCTGGCACTCTGGCCAGAGGCAACGGTGACGAGCAGGATACAGGCGGCTACGGCAACTGGGTAAATGAGAGTGCTGTGCATGATAATTCCTTTCAAAAAAGATTTGGGAGAGATCTCAGAGCGCATGTTAGCGCTTCCTTTCGGCGAGCCGAGCCACCTCGGCGCGCAGCTTCTTGTTTTCTTCCTCCAGCCCTTGCATCCGTTTTTCCAGAGGCGCCAGCGCTTCGCCAATTTCCTCTTCCGTGAAACGAGGAACGATATGTTGTTGGCAGTTCCAATCGAAGGCATCGACCTTAATCACGTACACTCGTTCGATCGTGGCCTTGTATCCAGGATCACGGACCTTCTCGATCCATTCTTTTGCTTCTCCAGCTTCGAATATTTGGGTGCGTCCCAGAATTTTGAGACGCAGCTGCCTCGGGTAGTCGACAAGAATGACAGCCACCCGGTCATCCGTCATCAGATTGCCGGTACTTACGTATTGCTTATTCCCGCTGAAATCCGCGAAAGCGATCGTGTGTTCGTCGATTACTTTTAGAAAGCCTTTTGGCCCACCGCGATGCTGGACGTAAGGCCAACCTGTCGCGCCGACACTGGCTATGTAAAAGGTGTCGCGTTCGCCAACGAAGTCGATTTCGTCCGGGCCGAGACGAGCGGGGGTATCGGCTGATTGTTCGAGCCTTGTGTACTGCCGGTGACTGCCATACCGCTCCTGCAGGGCCGTGATGACCGGCGTGAAAACGAGCGATCCGAAACTTTTCGCCATAGGTCGTTGGCTAGGTGCGGGCCGTAACATCACCGGCCCGCGGTAGTTGCGCTAGGGTCTAACTTAGCGGGTTATTTTATTTTTTGAGAGGAACCCTTCGATGCGGCTGGCGATTTCTTCTCCATGCGTCTCAAGTGCAAAATGCCCGGTATCCAGCAGATGCGTCTCGAGATTTTTCAGATCGCGGCTATAGGGAACTGCGCCCTCTGCCGGAAAAATGAAATCATTTTTGCCCCATACGATCAAAGTGGGCGGCTGGTATTCCCTGAAGAAAGCCTGAAATTTCGGATAGAGAGGAACGTTCGTCCGGTAGTCATACATGACGTCCATCTGGATATCGCGATTGCCCGGGCGGTCCAGGCCAATCTGATCTATAACCCATGTTGTCGGGTCCAGTAACGTGAGGTCGCTCACGCCGGTCTTGTATTGCCAACGCGGCGATTTCGCATCGACTAGCCAAATGAATTGCAGCGCGATTCTCCGGGGTAGGGTCGTTCCAGTAAACCTTGATTGGATCCCGGAATTTAGCAGCCCCTCGTCGTAAGCGTTTCCGTTCTGGACGATAAGCGCCTGCACTCGCTCGGGATGCAGCAGCGCTAGCCGGTAGCCCGTGGGGGCGCCATAATCCATCAGATAGAGGGAATACTTGCCGATACCGAGCTGCTGGACGAGCCCGTCCACGATCTTGGCGTAATTTTCGAAGGTGTACGCAAAGCTCTTGTGGTCCGGCATGCTGCTCAGGCCGTAGCCGGGATAGTCCGGGGCGATTAGACGACACGAACCGCAAGACGGGGCATTAAGTTGCGAAACATGTTCGATGAAGTCGGAAATCCGTGCAGCAGCAGGATAACCGGCGCATCTTTGGGACCGGCGTCTCGATAGAAAATGTCGAGGTCATTTATGCGAGTCGTCTTGTAATGTACCGCAGATTGTTTCTCTGGGACTGTGCCAGCGCTCGCCATTATCTTTCCTCCAGATTGTTGTTGCGTTCAATCGAATGTTCGCGACAAACTCTGTATCGCAGTTCAGCAGCTAAAGTCTGCCGTTGATACAATACCGTGGAAAATATCCCACGCGGTAGAGAAATTGAGAAATACAGCGCGGGCGGAACTGATTTGAGCTTGAGGTTCGTGTGCATCGACGGTCCTTCCATTAGGGTCTGACCGTGCAGAAATCGCCGCAGCCAAGCCCCCATCCGGACATCCACCCCGATTTAAAGGGCCTTGGTCTCCGAGGTTTCTAAACTGGCCGCAAAATACCCGTTTAATTCGATCACGGGAAAACCAGTGTACGATTTATCCGCAGAAGATCTATCAAGGAGCACTACATGATCAGCAAAATGTCCGCCGAAATTTCGCGCCGCGACTTCGTAGTCGCCGGCGGTATTTCGATGGTCGCGGCATCGCTTGCTCCAAGGGCACTGTTCGCTCAAGAAGATGCTCTCGTCTTAAACGCTTTCAAAGAGGCCGCCATAGCGAAGATTACCGGACAACCGCTTCGCCGGAATATCACGGCTTTGTTGGGTGCCGGGGGAAATATCGCGGTACTTACCGGCTCTGATGGAAAGCTGCTCGTTGATTCGGAAATTGTCACCGCAGGTCCGAGAGTGTCTCAAGCTCTGGCTGGCATTAATGCGGCCCCCATCAAGCAGCTGATAAATACCCACTGGCACTTCGATCACGCGGGCGGTAACGAATGGGTGCACAAAGCCGGGGCCAGTATTCTGGCGCAAGAAAACACGCGCAAGCATCTTTCCGTGGACACCCGCGTCGAGGGTTGGAAGCACACGTTCCCGGCCGCGCCGGCGGGCGCGATCCCCTCAACCGTATTTAAAGAAGACCACACGCTGCACATGAACAGCACCACTCTCGTCCTCAAGCACTACTTACCTGCCCACACGGACTCTGACATCTCCGTGCACTTTACAGAGGCCGACATTTTTCACGCCGGAGACACTTTTTGGAATCGCAATTACCCCTTCATTGATTACTCGACTGGAGGCAGTATTGCCGGACAAATCCGCGCCGCAGAAGCGAACATTGCGAAAGTGACTGACAAGATGATCGTCATTCCCGGCCACGGTGCCGTGGGCGGAAAAGCAGACCTAATTTTATTCCGCGATGTGTTGGTTAATATCCGTGACAAAGTGGCGGCACTCAAGAAGCAGGGTAAATCGTTGGCGGAGATTGTCGCGGCCAAGCCTGGCGCCCGTACCGATGAGGAGTGGGGCAATGGTTTTATGACACCCAGCGCGTTTATGGCCCTGGTGTTTCAGGGCGTGTAAGAAATCCGGACAACGAGGAGAGCCTGGAACTAATATCTCGTTTCGCTGTTTCGTCGGTGAGGATTATCACGGCGTCGAGCGAGCCAGGCAGGAAATGCTCGATCGAGACCATATGGAGTTTGTGAGGTCTTATTTCCAGCCAGGACAACGAAATAACCGCAACAACCAGAGCGAGGCAAGGAGACGATAGATGGGCAAAGCGGCAGCGGGTATGATTCTTGGATTGCTTATCGGCGTAGGTTGCAGGTGGTTTGATATTCCCCTCCCTGGGCCGCCGAAACTCTTAGGGGCTTTACTCGTGGTTTCAGTTACCGTTGGTTACATGGCCACCGACAAGCTTATTGCAACCAGATTCTCATCAAAAGGACCTGCTTCTACCAAAGACATGTGTGGCGGCCCGACGGGGGACGTGATTTCGAGGCGCTCTTCCTAGAGGCGAAGTACTCTTGGCATACTTCCAAGTCCCGATAAGTCCGCTTCGAGGAAGCGCGGGCCAGCAGCAGCCCATGGCTGCGTCGATCTCCTCGAACGCCGTTTCTAGCCAACTTCCGGTTTGCCGACCATCCGACCAGAACCCAGCGCGGGAGTAATCCAATCCACGCATTAGGAAAATGTTAGCGACGATCACCAACCCATCTGGCTCATCCGCTTAAGGATAATCGCGCTGTAGTTATTCGTGCGCTCGGGTCGTCGCTCCAAAGGAGCCGGTAGAATTGCAGCGAGCCGTGCCGCCTGTTGCCGGATATTCCGGTCTGCGGTTTCGTCGTAATAACGACACGCCGACTCTGACAAACTTTTGTTTTGAGGGTCGGCAGGCTACGGTAACCGCTATAATATAATGTGGCCACTGATGTTTTTGCAATCGGCATGCCGATTGAGCTCTTTGATAAAAATCGGAATCATTCGGGTTATTGGCTTGCCCATATCGAGTAGTCTCCAAACTTTTCAACCGGCCGATATTTCTGTGCCAAGAAATCGTCGATTATGGTGACGCCGCTGTCATGAAAATTTTCTCCCGGGTTATCTGAGCGGTCAAAGCCGGCACACCGAACGACATATTTGACTTGATTGCGGCTTAGGTCTGCCACGATGTCTCTTTGGATTTGAACTGTCGTGGTCATTCCAGGCTCAAATTCGTAATACATAGTTCCAGCGCGGCGCTGGGATAGGAAATAGAACATAATGTTGTTCACGAAAATACGATGATGCTGCGAGTTTCCGACAAAAAGCGCCTGCTCTTCGGGGACATGTTGCTGAATAAACCGGATCGCATTTTCCTCGTCTGCGGGCACCTGGAAAAACCGGGCCCTCTGCAGAACTGATTCGCCTTTACGCGGACCGTATTGCGAATCGTACCAGTAAAGCCTTCTGATAGGAGCCACCACATATGGCAGGCTCAGCAACGCTAGACATAGCATCACCAATGCCGTAGACCAGGCTGGTCGCCTCCTTGCGAACCAATCAGCCAGTAATACTGGGAGTAAAGCGCTGGTCACAATTGTAATAGCGAGGCAATGGGTAATGTCGGCTCGCGTGATGACAGTGAGCAGTAATCCCGTTCCGAATACTGTAAGCGCTGCTCGCCCGAACTGCTGCACCTTCTCGGGGTATTTTACGGGATTACAAAATGACCGAAATAGTCCGACCCAGCCAACCAGAAATATTGCGATCGGCGCATAAAACAAAAACCAGATATCATGCAACCGCAAGCTCGACTTGAACAGCACAACGCCCGGAAGAATAGGAGGGAGTGGTAAAAAGCGAGAGGCTTCTCGCGGGAAGGTAATTAGGTCCGCTCTTAAAACTCCTATGGGAACTGCTCGCAAGAAATAAAAAAAGCACGGAATGAGTAAAATACAGATTCCGAGCCCGTACGACACGATGCACTCGAAACAATTAGTTCCGCGGGCCATGATTTGGCCTTTCAGCATGGGCCTCTCGAATGACACAATCACCATCGCCGCCACCGCAGATAGCAAGATGTAGACTCCGATATCTTGTCGATAGAGAACAGTTGTACCCGTTGCAAGCCCACTCAAAAATAGAAGAAACGATCGCCTCTCAACGTAGAACTCCATCAGCAATAGAATAGCTCCCAGGCCACAGAACATCGCTGGGATGACCGGATAGCCATAGCTACCGCACCAAGCGAGATACACCACGCAGATCACAAAGGACATATAAGCATATTTCTTTCCAGCCAGCCTTTGGGTGATCAGGAGCACTAGGACGCAGATCCCAAATCTCACGACTGTATCCCAAATCCGCTCCACCAGGATGGAGTAGCCGAAAATTCTAAAAACTCCTGCAACCGTATAGAACTGCCCCGGCGTATAAACAACCCAAAAATCCCGGTACGGAACATCCCCGTGCGAGACTCGCTCAGCGCCATAGTTTATGAAGCCTTCGTCGAAGGGATTTAATGGCTGAAATATCCCGAGCAACAAATAGATGAAACCCAGTAGAAATATAAATGCGGAGAGCGCCTTAAGTGAGCGCGGGGGGTTCACGGATTCAGTCATTTGAAGTCAGTTGGACTTATTTGATGCGAAACGCGTGCCGCGCTCATCTCCTGAGCCTTCACAGTCTTCAACGCAATTCCCGATGTCTCGTTCTTCGCCGCGGACGCGCTATATAAGATGCGATATCGTTGGCCTCCTCATCAGTCGATTCGCACCGCGGATCAAATTGGAGTCGGCCTGGTTTGGGACTCCGCTGCGAATTTAAAAAGTCGACTTACGTCGATCCGTGTCTTGCCCTCGACTATATCGCAATCTCTCTCTATGTAGCAAGGTCTCCCTTGTTGGCGGCCTTAATGATTAAGGACATCGCGAAAGCGTGGGCGTCTCTCTTGGCTTCGGGAAAATTGGAGCGGACTGCTGGCCGAACCAACTTGAGTGCGTTCGGGCACAGTGTAAGGACGAAAGACAAAAGATCTTTAATCGGCGTCCGGCGCGGGGAGTCTGCCGGATCGTCGCTCCGCCCTGGCCTGAATCGGGAGTTCTTTCCCGCATCAACGATCTTCAAAATTCACATCTTCCTCCCGGCGTGATACGATTTTAATCGTAATCCATACCCTTATCATAATTGGGTTATCCAGCGACCGTCACTGTCCCGAACAACACCTTGTGGATGGATCCTGAAAACGGAACCGTTTCCGTCGTGTTTACCGCACGCTATCGCAGGTGCGTTCTCTTGTGACACTGATCGCATAGGGTGATGAGATTTTCCTCTGCATCGTCACCGAGCAAACTGCGCTGACTGCATGTGATGAACCTGAAGATTGCGCATCGAGCCGCAGCATTGACAGCGCCAGCCGTCTCGCCTTAGCACCTTTTCATGCAGTTCTCGATAAGCCTGCTGATCGAGAGCGAGCCGCGGTCGTTTGGGGCGGATGGAGTTCATGAAGCCGTTCGCGCTTTGTCCAGGAATTCCTGTCTCTTGGGCTGGGGAAGGGAATCAAACAGCCGATCCAAGGAGGTCATCAGGACATCAGAATTGCCCGTTTCGAGATTTGCCCCGCCAGAAAATCTGCGCAAATCATCTCCAGCATGTAGCCTCGTGATTTGTCACTCCCCAGCATAAGTGCAGCTGTTTCAAGGGCCTGCTCAATGACCACGAGCTGGCTCTTGTAAACCTTGAAATAAATCACCTCCCACGGTTCTGATCTCCTTCCCTGTCAGGTGTCGTTCCGACCTCCCGCTTGAACTCCCCCTGCGGCATTTCCTTGGCTTTGTGCACCCATGTGTGCACAATCGAAGTCCTTCCCGTCCCTGCGCGCCACCTTGGCCATCTCCGTCGCCTTGCGCCAGCCGACCTCCCTAAGCTGTTGTTTCGGAATCTTCGTCAGATTCTCGTGAATCGCCATCAGGTAATAGGCTTTCCGGCGCGATTCCGGGAACCGCTTCTCCAGGAACTCGTCAAACGATTTCAGGTTTTCCATCCTCCAGTATTGCCCCGCCCGCGTTTCGCACAGATACCGCCCTAAATCCACGAACCGCACGTCTTTCTCGCGCTCCTTTGCCTTCTCCCAAGCCAAGATCTCATCGATCTTGTCCAGAACGAACAATGCCCGCCGGCGATTGAGTTTCGGCGCAACCATCGGCAATCCGTTAGTCCACAAGTTCGTCAAGCCAATCAAGGTCGCTCGCTCCCGGCCGTCGAATCAGGTTCGTGTCGATCAGTTTCTGGTTCCCAAGGCAGAGGCCCAGATGGGCACAGCTCGTGCAGCCGTTTTGCGGAAAGCGGATACCGCTGTGCGAGGCGAATTGGCCTGACTCCAGCTGCTGGATGGTAGTCTCAACCAGGCGACCAAATTCCTTGCGCTGTTCCTCAGAGATGGTGGCCTTCAGGTATTGGATCTCGGGCGCCTGCTTCCGGACGAACACGACAAAAGCCACATCGGCGATACCGCTGATCCAGGAATAGCAAATAAGCTGCGGATCAAGTGAGAGAAGCCCCTCGGGCTCCTCGGAATACCGGCTGGTCGTGGTTTTCCAGTCGATCAGGCAGCGCTTGCCATCCAGCTCGCCGATCGCGTCAACATAGGAGACGAAATCGTTGCCTCCTTCGAGGTTGCGAATGATCTTGAGCTGCAGGTTTTCCTTTGGGCGGGCAACACGAACCCTGTCCTCCCGGACAAACTTCTCGAGCAGATGGGTTCCTTGGTGCAGGAGCCGATCCCAGGATTCACCCTTGCGGTACACAAAGGGAGTGTCACGGAAGGCTTCCCATTCCTTGAACAGCGCCTCGGTGCAGTCCCGTCGTTCGAAGTAAGCGCGCAGCGCGTTCTCAAAGCATCGCCCGAAGACCATGGCGGCCCGGGTGTCTTTCTCGCGCCAGCCGTCGAGATAGCGGTAGCGATAGCTGCGAGGGCAGCGCAGGTATTGGCTGATCTGGGTGTAGCTGTAAATCATCGCAGTTCCTGTGTGTGGATTACGGTCGCCTCGGCCAGAGACAGCTCAGCCCAGTCCGACTCCGGCGCGAACGCTTCGAGGTTCTGAAAGGTGTGGCCGTTCAGCGTTTTATATGTGGTCCGGACGACTCCACGAAGGTTGATCAAGGCTTTTTCGTCCATCTGGTCCTGGGTGAGCAATTCCATGTCGTAGCCGAAATCGCGCAGGAACCAATTGAGCTTCCAGAGGGCGCGCTCGGTTGAATAGAGCCGGCCGGAGAAGGACCGGCGGGCGAAAGACGCGGGTTCGAGCACGACGAATCGGACCTGAAGGAAGGCCTTTTGCGGATGCCAGCGGTAGGAGGCCCATTCGACGCGAACCAGGAACAGCCCCTCCAAGGGGGCGTCGCCATTCGGCTGTCGGGAATGAAGACCTGGAATATGGCGTTTCACTGTTTCACCTCCACAGGGCGGGAAAAGGAGTTGAGTTTGCAGATCAGGCCGTCGATGTCTTCTTTGGCCGAGGACGAGAGGTGCGCAATGAAGGATTCGACCAAATCGCGGCTCGCGTCCTTGATGGTTTCGGTGCCGCAGAAATGGGCGGCATACTCCTTAACGAGGGTCGGATCGAGGTTGTACTGGCGGATCAGGAGGCAGAGCTTGTCCCGGAGCCGGCTGGGGCTGCCGTTTGAACCGTTCGAGCCGTTCCCTGCATGCGAGCCGTTTGAACCGTGGAAACTGTGAGAACCGTTCGAATTGCTCGAAGAGGATGGCGGCCGCTGGGGCAGGGAAGCCCATCCCAGCTCCTCGACGGAGCAGAGGCCGATGCCGTAGGCTTTGCGGAGAGCGCGGTTGACCGCCCGGGTTTCGGCAACGCGCATTTCGGCGCCGCGGACGAGAGGCGATACATTCGAGGGATCGGCATCTCCATATCCGACGAACCCTTACGGGAAGATGAAGTTTGTAAACAGTTGCCCTGAAAACCCAGCGATCACCCTCTGGATTGGAGAGCTGTTTGAGGAGGACTGTGTTGATGCCCAAGCAATGACCACGCTGGGCAATGCGAAGTAGGCCGGAATGCGTGACGTACCATTTGCCATCCAAAATTGAAGGTCTCCGGCCGCCACGGAAAGTGAGTGTGTACTAGTCAATTCTTTAAGGCCTCGCATGGCAGTTTTGGAAATTTCTCCCCAGGTTTTGCGTGCTAGCAGGGCATTTACTCGAAACGAAACGGCTGGCTTTTTCATCGAATTTGCTCCGAAATGCATCCGAAAATGCTTATGAGCGGACGTGCTGCTTAAGCTTGACGCCCATAAATGTCCCGATTTTCTTTCATTGCGCTCGGTCTGCCTTGACGTTGTAGAAAAAGATCGTAAGTGTAGCTCTCGACTAATGGGTCTCAATCTGTATACGCATATTTTATTTATATACACATAATGGTGTCAAGGAAAATCTCGGGTACTGGTGTTACGCCGGTTGATTGGAAGGCCGTTGGACGGCGTATTCGGGAATTACGAGGTTTTGATATGAACCAGGCGGAATTCGCGCGACGAATAGGGATAAGTCAGAGCTACCTGTCAACCGGCCGGAGCGAGAAATCGGGGCATCAAGTCTTCTGAGATTGGCGAGAATTCGGAAGTCGTTGCTGGCAATTAGTCGGCAGTGTAGTGAGAGGTCACCAGAATGGCTTCTGACGGGTGAGACGGATGACCACGGTTGAGTTTCGTAAAAGGTCCTCAAAGGCGAAATCCAAAAGCACGAAGCGAAGCCCAAAGCATCCTCGCACTAAATTCCCCAAACCATCCGCACCTGTAAGCGTGGGCGGGTGATCGTTCAATCGGCCCTGGATGTCAGCTTCCAGCCTGGATCTTAATTCTTCAGTCACTAAAGCGCAGCCGCCAGAGCGGCAGGATGACAGTGATCGAGGTCAAAAAATTCTTGACCAGCGCGAGAGGCTCTGTTGTACCTCGGGCGAAGATAAAGCGAAGCTATCGCAGCGACAAAAAGCCCGATTTCCATTGGTCCGTTGATAGGGGTGATGGGGTGTCCGAGCGCATCACATGGGAGATTGTGCAACCTGGTTGCACAACCCGGCAAGGATTGAAGCGACACTTCACTGCCGTGAGCGCTCCTGGGCCCGCTCTGAGCCAGTCCAAGTAGCAGGGGAGGAGCGGTCGCACTTGTGCATCCAGAGTGCACCACTGAGCGAAGCGTGAAGAAACGTGAAATAGTTCCGTCGGACCGTCGTTCCTAACTTCCCAGAACGCCGTTTCTGGATAACGTCCGTATTGCCTACAACTCATGCCTATCCCGCCAAACCACCTCAAAGTGCTGGTTTTTATTCCAGATTTCCAGGGTTAAGCGCGATTGCAGTTACTCGCTGACCGGAACCTTGCGTCGCAGTTCCCGTTGCGCACCACACCATATCAACATTTCCGCTGAAACGAATCAGGGGGACGAGCAAGGGACACAAAACAGGAAAACAAGTTGCAGCCGTTTCAGTAAGCGGCGCCCTTCCAGCGAAAGAGGCTTCCGTCGAGATAGCCAGGCTCGAGACAATTCTTCCAGACGAAAAATTTGCTGAACTGGCTTCCCTTGAGCAGTTCCTTCACTTCACGGAAGAGATAGTAAAAGATGCGCAGCCTCCATGCGGTGAAGTCGAGTTTGGGCACGCGGTCCACTTCGTAGCCTAATTCCTTCAGAAACGGCCCCAGCAACGCCTGCAGTCGCTGCGCCTCTATCCCCCCGAGATTCTTCCACCTTCCGATCGGGTTGAAGGCCTGCTGGCGAGAGGTTTCGTCGAACGATGAGTTTGGACTCTTCACTGCGCCGATGGCGTTCTGCTGGATGCGATCGTAGTCGAGGTCGTGATCGATGAAGGCACTCAATGTCTTGAGGACCTCCCTTGGATGCTGGACCAGCTCCTCATAGCGCACTTCCAGGTAGTCGGGACCCAGGCGGCGGCCGTATTCCCGGCCCTTACGCACCATCCATTCCCAGTAGAGACCGCAAACCAGCAGCCCATGGTTCTTGTCCCACGAAAAGCGCCGTCCCGGGCCGCCGAGGCGGTCCAGCGACGTGGCCACATCTCTTCCATCGCGAATGATGTGAACGATCAGCGCGTCCGGGATGGTTCCTTTGATCTGCGGGATCTGCAAAAGATGATTGGGCGTGTTTTCCGCCCACCGTTCGACGCCTTGCTTGCGGGCCATCTGCTCCATGAAGATCCGCAGAAAATCCCCGGCGTTTCTGCAGTTGGAAAGAATGTCGTCGCGAATCTCGGCGGCGTTGAGGCCGGTCCTCTTGAAATAGTCGCTCCGAATCCAGGCCTCCACTAACTTCACGCGGTTGGCTCTGAAGCGGAGATCGCCGAACGCCGGCACAATCCGGTCGAACACATAGCTTTCGGCAAAATACTTCGCGAAATTCCCGGACGATAGAATGATGTTGTACAACAACGTGGTGCCGGATCGGGGGCTGCCCAAAATGAAAACAGGAGCCTTTGCTCTATTCATAGGACATTTGGAAGCGCTCTTCCGCCCGCAACGTTTGAGGCTGGCGGGGTCGTCAGCGCCTGTGACCGGTAAAAAGCCGTATCGAACGTCTGTTCGAACATTTTCAGTCCCCTGCAGTCTTCCAGAACTTCGCTGTAGAGGGGGCCCCGGTAAACGACCCACAGATCGTTGCCCGAACGCTGGACCCTTTTCGCGACATTTTCGGCAAAGTTTTTCATGACGCGTTTCCCGAAAGGGTCGTAGAGGTAGCAGACGCAGGGATTGTCCGGGATCGCGAACTCGCCGGCGTCCTGCGTCACGACCGTTCCACCGATTCCGCATACTTTCAGATTTCGCGAGGCAATTTCTGAAAGCATCGGCGAAATCTCCACTCCCGTCACCTTGCCGAACCCCATTTCGGCTGCAAAGATCAAGGCGCGCCCTTTTCCACACCCGATGTCGATAAACTCGTAATGCTCCCTCGCAATCATGGGATAGGAGAGGTCTCGCCGCAGGCGCACGATGTCGCACGCGTCGTATCCGTGGCTATAAATGTAGGAGGGGCTCACCGAATCGAGCTTGTAGACCTTGATGATTTCACGCGTGTCGGTTCCATGGACTGTGTCGAAATCCAAGTCGTCCTTTACGGGCGGCGTTCGGAGTCTTTGGATAGTGCGGCCGATCATGCGGGGAATCCGGCGAGGTGCAAATCGAACGAAGCGCATCTGTACAGCGAAAGAATCAGTCACGAATCACCTCTGGCAGAAAATCTCAACGGCCCGCGAACCGCTCGACCCCTTCCTCCAGCGTCTTAGCGATCGTGGTCGTCGTACCAGTCGTGGTAGTGGTGGCCGTCGCGATCGATGCCGCGATCGGCGACGCCCATCTCGAGCGGGCGCTGAATGCGGAAAGTCAGGAGCGAATCCCGCGGAATGCGGACGGCGCGGCCTCGGGCGTCGCCTCCCTGAATTGCGCCCACAATGGCGCCCACCACGCTGTCGTCGCGGCGGGATTCCTGGCGGTTCGGCTCTGTCTTGACGGCGTAGCGCACGCCGTTCACGGTGACGGAATCGATGTCGATGAGGAGATCATTGTCCGGCGCCGTGCGCACAATGAGTTCGACGCCCGAGGCCGTTACTGCCGCGGACATCCTGGTCGACAACGCCTGAATACACCCGGTTGTCGCGGTGTTCGACGTCGATGGTGTCGTTGGTGCGCACGGCAATAAGCATGCCCGGCTCGATTCTGGTAATGCGATCATGTTCGTGATCGTAGTCGCGGTCCTGGGCGGATGCCGCTTGCAGCATGCAGAGTCCCACAAACGCACTGAGCAGAAGTTTTCCAACGGCTTTCATAATTGTCCCCTTGCGGTAGACTGCCAAGCATCGCGAGGTAAGCCTATCCACGGTTGCCCGTACGCGGGCCGGGGGGAACGTGTAGCCTGTGAGCATAAGTGTTTTCGCTGTATTTGCAGCACTTTGGGAGCGAAATGCAGCCGCAGGCAGATTCGAGAATTTCGACGCGTTGCTTTATCATCGGCTGCTTGCCGAGAAGGAGGTGATCCCTGAGGTACTCGAAAAATTAGACATAGACTAGAGGGGCGGCTGTGAACGAACCAGCGCCTCTCTTTTTATTTTCCAGCGATTCCCCGCTCTTCCCTTCTCCGCGAAGGATATAACAAAGACTGCCCAGGTGATCAAGAAAACGGGATTTTCAAAGGATTGATACGCCACGTCTGTGGAGATTGGGTCGGTCGTTGCCTTTGGCCAAACCCTCTCCTGTGGAACAAAGGACCGATTCGGGTCAGCTGTCGGTGTGAAGCGAACCTTTAACACTATTTCCTTGCAATCCTCGTTAGCGTCCGGTAGCGTTGCGCGCAACTGAAGTTGCGGGCAACGGCGCGGCTCACACATCGAGACGAATATGTTTTTGGGTTACACCACGAGAGCAATCAATGAACCGAATCGGATCGGCCGTTTTTACTACATGTCTTTTTATTCTTGCGTCGGCAAGTGCGTTGTTTCATGAGCAACGCGTCGTAAACGCAGCCCAGCAAGCAGTGACTGACAGGCCTGAACAGGTAGAGCCTTTCCAGCGACGACCCACAAATGTAAAGCGCGACTTACTGTATGTGGCGGTTCCGGGCAGAAGGCAATATCTACAATATGGGGGCATCGGAGTGCTGGTATACGATGTTGGCCGGCACTTTCAGTTTGTGAAGCGGATAGCTACATGGGACACTCCGGCGGCCCAGGAGCCGCAAAGTATTCATGGCATTGCAGCCAGCCCGGTCACCGGATTGCTTTATGTCAGTACGAATTTCGAGCTTGCCGCCATCGACCTCAAGACAGACAAGATGGTTTGGGAACAGACCTACGATGGCGATTGCTGCGACCGAGTGGCAGTTTCGCCTGACGGGAAGCTCCTCTACGTTCCAGCGGTGGAAGGGGCAAACTGGTACGTCGCCGATGCGGTGACCGGAAAACGAATCAAGAAGCTCAACACAAAGGACACGGTCAATAATCCCCATAACACCGTGTTTAGTCTCGACGGCTCGCGTGTCTTCCTCTCGGGCCCCACCGTAGGCATTGCCGATACGAAGACGAATACCGTTGTGGAAACGATTACATTCGGGAATAGCGTCCGCCCTTTCACCATCAATGGCCGGGGCTCACTGGTCTTTGCCAATGTCAACCAACTGCTGGGCTTCGAAGTGGCCGATGTGGCGAGCGGTAAGGTGATCCACCGCGTGGAAGTGAATGGGTATGGATGGTCCAAGGAACGCACGACGGAACACAATTGTCCCACGCATGGAATTGCCTTATCGCCCGATGAGAAGGAACTGTGGTTGGGGGACGTGGCGAACGGGTTTGTTCATGTCTTTGACGCAACCGTGATGCCGCCGAAGCAGATCAAGAGCATTCGAACCAGGAGCAATCCTTCGTGGATCACATTCGGTATCGATGGGAAATTTGTTTATCCTTCGTCGGGAGACGTGATCGATGCCGCGACCAAGCAGGTCGTCGGCGGGCTTAGAGATGAAATTGGCAGACAAGTGGAGAGCGAGAAGCTGCTGGAAGTCCTCTTTGTCGATGGAAAACCGATTCGCGCCGTAGATCAAATTGGAGTTGGCATGGTTCGGGGCTCCGCTACGAATTAAAAAGTCGACTGGCGTCGATCCGTGTCTTGCCCTCGATTATTTCGCGAATCTCTCTCCATGTGGCAAGGTCTCCCTCGTTGGCGGCCTTAATGATTAATTGCGGCAAGCCGCGAACTGAAATGCCACCACCAATTCGAGCACTTTGGGGGGGGAATACGCTGAAGCAACTGGCAGGATTCCGGTCCAGTTGGGTCGAGAACACGGTGTCACGTGAGGACGGGCGAGAGATCGGTGCGTGAGAAATCATCCCCCTTGAACAGAATCGGTTCGCCCGTCGTCTTGGCTAGGGCATAGGCGAAGCAGTCCCCGAAATTCAGGCCCGCAGGATGACCACTGCCCTTGCCGAAATCGCGATAGGCTTCGCGGGCGATCCGGGCTTGCGCCTCCGTAACCTGCTCAATGACGAGACCTGCCTCGCGGAACAGATCGTCAAACCGTCGACTGGCCACGGGGTTTCGGCTCGCATCGATGACGGCTGCTGCCTCGACGTAATTGACGGCCGAAACTCGCCGGATGTTCGTACCGGCTATGGCCTTCGCGAATGTCCGTGCTTCCGGCTCATCGCGAAGAATTGCGATGAGAGCCGATGCATCGATAATCATCGCGGCAACCCGCGTTCGTCGTACAGCATCTCGCCATGATCGATAAGCCGGTAGGCCTCCTGTAGATGTCCTGCGCACTCCTTGCCGATCTTGACCAAACGATCCTCGAGGCTGTCGCCGTGCTCCCCGCGTACCCTCTCCAAGCGTTCCCGGACGGCTTCGGTGATTGCAGAGGTCATGCTTTCGCCAGTCAGCCTTGCTAATTCTTGGGCCAACTTATGGGTCTCTTCATTCTTAATATTAAGAGCCATTCAATATACCTCTCTACCGTTGATCTTCTACCAGTATACCAAAAGCAGAGAGACGGCGCAATCTTATTGCATCTAATTCCTTTACAGCATGTTACTACCCTGTAATCGCCGTCGATTTGAGTGTTGCTACAGGTTTTGCCATGGAGCCCTCAGAAGCCCCAAACTGAGAGGGCCTTGCCGCCCGCCGCCCGGGAGGATCACTTTGCCAGGCCGTTTGACAATCCCGGCGTCGTGCTTTAGAGTGGGTTTTCCGTTGGTAATGTGTTGACGGACAGGACGAAGAGCAGCGGCAGTGGCGCCGCGTATCTTCGTCTTTTTTTTTGGCCAGTAACATTTTGGCTGCCTTTATCAACCACATCGAGATCAAGCCAGTCGTCGGTACGACGCACTGCTGGGGGAAAATTATGGAGAGCTCCAACATCGTAGAAATCGATTTTGCGCAACTTCCGGACGGAACGCTCATCGAGATGATTGAAGATCCGGCCAATCCGGGGAGGTCTATCCTCGCGGTGTACCGGGAGCGAACCGTCAGCCTGGCGGAAAGGTTCGAGGATGGAACCAGGAATCTTGTGCCGCTGCCGCGCGCCGACCGCGTTCTCCAGCACGTGTGCCTTGCCCAGGGTGTGGAAGCACACGGAGCCCTGCTTGACCTTGTTGGCGCTGTCGGCAGTTTCTTCAACATATGCCTTGACCTTGAGATGCCGTGGCGCATCCTGCTGACCGCGTACGCCATGAGCACCTGGTTCCCCGAACAGTTACAAGCTGCCCCCTACGTCGCCCTAGTCGGCCCCCCCGGCTCGGGCAAGACGACGGCGCTGCGGGTTCTGAACCTCTTGTGCTACCGCAGCCTGCTGACCGCCGATATCACCTCGGCTGCCTTTTATGAGATTTCTGATCGGATCCGGCCGACGATCCTGCTCGACGAAACGCTGACGTCGGGCCACTCACGCGAGCTTATGCATCTGCTGAGAGCAACTAGCACAACTGGATTTGTTTCTCTCCGAAAAGACAAGGCCCGGTTGGCATTCGGCCCCAAGGCGTTTTCATGGCTCGAACTGCCGGATGACGCGGCGCTCAACAGTCGCTGCCTGATTGTGCCGATGCACAAAACCGCCCGCACAGACTTGAAGAGCCCGAACCATCCAACCATCCTGGCGTTCGCGAAGAAGGTCCGGATGCAACTCCAGCAGTTCCGATTTGAACATTTCAACGGATTCCCGGCGCCGAAAATTCCCGCCGACGTAAAACTGTCGGGTCGGCAACTCGACCTCTATCGGGCGGTCGCGCTTCCTATTACACAGGATGAGAAGTTGTGCGAAATCCTAGCGGTTTTGATCGAGCAACAAAGCGAGCTGCAGACGGCGGTGCTATCACCAGCGCAGGCGACGGTGCTGCATGTCCTGTATTCGTGGATTCATGAGAAACCGAAAGCACCCGCAGTCGGGCTCCGTGGGTTGACCGCCGCGGTGAATTCAGAGCTTACCAAGCGAGGCGAGTCGATTGTGAACGAGCGCAAAATGGGGAATATTTTGACCTCCTTGTCGCTGACGAATCGCCAGCGGACGAATACGGGCTACATCCTGTTCCTTGACCCCTCCACTCGGGAGCGCATACACGCAAACGCCCGCGATCACAGGACAGAAGACCCGGTCGAAGATTGCAAGATCTGCTCCCCGACCGACGTATCAGTGAACAGTGCTGGCCCCCAAGTCGCCAGGACGGAGGCCGCAAAGACGGAAAAGACTCCGTCCGCGCCGAGTGAACGTGGTGAACGTCGTGAACGTCCATCCCGAACCCGTAAGACGCGTCTGGTAAACTCGACTCAAAGCACTTCGGACCTCCGCGGTCGCAGTCGTTTGCCCAAGCGCTAGTAAAACATGACATTCTGCGCCAGCGGGGACCAGATTCGCTCGGTAGCACAGCTCGGCAGCGTGGACCGCCTATTTGTAAGGGCGCGAGTGCCTCATGAAGGACGGGAATTGTGCCCTCACGGGAATCAACCACCCGATTGAATGCCCGTCGATATCTTCCGCGTGACTCATATCACGCCCCCGGGAATCCAACCAAGACCTCTAGGCGGTGGGTATGAATCACCGTGGTTTTGCGGCATCGATTCGAATTCCCCTCAACGGCCTGCGTGTCGGCAGGCAAATCTGTTGAGCCGGCACGGATACTGGTTCACGCTGAGGATGTAGGCGGTGATATCGGCGACCGCATCGCGCGTGAGGCTGCCGGGTTTGTTTTTGGGCATGGTGGTGCGGATGCGTTCGAACAGATCGCCAAGAGACTGGCCCGTCCACTTGTCGATGAAATCGGGACCGGCGAGGGGCGGGGCGATTTCGATGCCCTCCAGGCTCTGTCCATGGCACGAGGCGCATTGCTGCGTGTACTGAGCCTGGCCGCGACCGGCTTGTGCCGCGGTGTAAAGCGGCGCGCTCGAGGCCGCCACCTGCGTCCCCGCGGGTTGTGTCGGTTGCACTTCTCGCGATTGTGTCGCGGGCGATCCGGAATTCCCGGACGGCAGCTTATATACGACCAGCTCGGCGGAATAGTTTCCGCCGCTGATCGCAACCGCCAGGTACTGCTGGCCGTTGAGCATGTACGTCATGGGCGAGCCGCTCTGCGGAGCGGGCATGAAGATTGCCCCGACTTCCTTGCCGGTGGCTTTATCGTACGCGCGCAGCATCGCGCCGCGCTGTCCGTTAGGAGCGGTGAAAAAGCCCGCTTCGCCGATGATCACCAGGGTCTTGGTCACTAGCGGGCCGAGCAGGCCGGTGCGTCCGGTGCGCGGAATATTCAGACCTTTCAGCGCCGGGCTGTTGCGCACATTATCCGGCGTTTCGCCGTGAGCAATTTCCCACGCGAGATCGCCCTTGTCCAGATTGATGGCTGTCAGAATTCCGTAGGGCGGCTTCAGCAGCGGCAAACCGCGCACAGTAAGAGGTCCTCCTCCACCGGCGGGTGGGGCCGCGGCAGTCGGGGGACGCGGAGCCGCGACTGCGCCCATCGGACGCGCGGAAGACGGAATCTGTCCCGCGCGTCCCGTGACATAGTCCATGTCTGAAATTTCCGGCGGAGGATGAATCAGGCTCGAGACCTGGCTGGTGGTCTCCGAAAACACGTACAGCAGGTGCGTCTCGGGATCGTAGGCTCCTCCCGGCCAGTTGGTTCCGCCTTGTCCGGCCGGTGAGATGACGACGCCCAGCGGGCCTTCCGCCTTGCTGACGACCGGAGGCGTGAACAGCGGCCCAATCTCGTACTTATTGTCCTTAAGCATTTGAAGGGCTTCGGCGCGCAACTCCGGCGTGAAATCGATCAAGTCATCTACCGTGACGCCCTGATGGCCGTAAGCGGGCGGCTTGCTCGGAATTGGCTGCGTCGGCGAATACCATTCGCCCGGAACGCTGCCCTGCGGCACTGGCTTTTCTTCGATAGGCCAGATCGGCTTCCCGGTTTTGCGATCCAGCACATAGAGATATGCCTGCTTGGTCGGCTGCGCCACCGCCTTGACGACTCTCCCATCCAGATTGAAATCCACCAGCATCGGCGCGCAAGGAATGTCCATATCCCACAAGCCGTGGTGAACCAATTGGTAGTGCCAAATGCGCTTTCCGGTATAGAGATCGACGGCCACAATGGTTTCGCCGAAAAGTCCGGCACCAGGCCGGTGGCCTCCGTATCTGTCTCCAGTCGGGAGCTCGACGGGCAGGTAGGCCATGTTCAAGTCTTCGTCTACCGAGATCTGCCCCCACGCCCCCGTGTTTCCGGTGTAGGACCAGGAATCCTTCTCCCAGGTGTTGATGCCAAATTCGCCAGGTCGCGGAATCGTGTGGAAAATCCACAGGCGCTTTCCGGTGCGCACATCGAAGGCGCGCACATAACCCTTCACGGCGGTCTTGCTCTTGGGCACGTTGCCGTCGAGCATGGCGGCGCCCACGATCACCACGTTCTTCGCAACGGTAGGAGTTGAATGCAGCCCGATGGGCGCGGTTTCCGGGTCCATCACCTGATCGTCGTCTTTTTTCAGGTCAACTGCGCCACCGGTGCCGAATGTGGGCACCGGGATTCCGGTTTTGGCATCCAGCGAAATCAGCCGGTAGCCAATGGTCACGTAGAGAATTCTCTCGTCCTTGCCGTCTGTCCAGTACGACACGCCATGGCCGGAAAACTGCCGCGGAGCGTTTTGGGCGCGCACCCCTTCGTTTTCGCTGTGCATCCAGATCAGCTCGCCCGTCGCCGCGTCGAGGCAGACGACCGCACGGCGCGATCCAGCCGTGACATAGAGCTTCCCTTTCACCATCAGCGGCGTGCCTTCATATTGATATTCCGGCCGCGGGCCAAAGATGTCCGTCTTGACGCGCCATGCAACTTCCAGCCGGTTAAAGTTGGAAGCGTCGATCTGATCGAGCGGCGCGTATCGCGTGTACCCGAGGTCGCCCCCGTAGGTGCGCCACTCGCCATCCTTCGTGCCCGACTGCGAGTAGGCTGCGGGAATAATCCCCGCCATACAAAAACTCAAAACAATCGCGAGAAACGAACGGAAACATCTGGGCATTGTTTCTTCTCCCCCTGCGGCACAGCCAACGACGATCAGCCCTTGAATTTCAGCTTCTAATTGACTGCATATGCGGAAACTCGGCAGCGGAATACTACCCTAATTTTTATACTCTTAGATAGGAATCTGGAATCTGAGGAAATGGAACCTGCGGTGCAGCGAGCAATTCTTTGCAGGTCACGGCTTCGACAGCGGCTTTAGCCACTGGATTAAATTCGAGTTTGCTGGGCAACCCAGTTGCACGAGCGAACTTGTCTGGTGATGTGGCAGTGGTCACGACGTTTTTCCCGGTCAGTGAAAATCTTCCTCACGCCAGGGTGATTTGATTGCTGTCGGTATCGTCATTTGCGTGCGCGAGTGGGTAACACCGCTGCAGATGTGCCGCTTTGCTCGCTTCCGCACGTAAGGAGTAAGAGGAAAAAGGCGGGAAAAGGAGGGCTGTCATGAAGAAGGCGGCACGCAATTACAGGATCCCGGAGATCGTTCCCTTCTGCCGGCTCATCCTTTTTTCCGGCCAGGCGGCCACCGTCGATTTGCTGGCACAGGCCCGCCAGCAGGGCCATCGCTTCGACATCCTCGCCAACCGATAAAGCCTGAACAGTTGATAGCCGTAATTCGGTCCCGCTCCGGCTATGCCTTATAAAACGCGTCGTCCGGACACTGCGGGCAACGATTGCTAGGCCCCCGAGAAAGCAGCTAGAAATATCAGAGATACGAATGCATCCCCCCATGTCTACATGTTTTCAGGGATGGCTCTGCCTCCGCCACCCTGCCAACCTTCTTTGGAGTGAAAGGCTGCACCGGGAATCCGCCTAGCGCGCCTTCAGCCTGCCATTCTCTTAAAGAGGTTGTATTGTGGCGATTCGAGCGAATACCCGGTTGTTTGCTGACTTCGTGACACCTCGTGCGGGAACCGGGCGCATCAGGAATCTTATAGGCGAGATTTGGGATGGGGTAGTTACGGACGATTGCGTGGACCTGGCGGCAGAAATGTCCTATTACTTTTCGCTGTCGCTCTTTCCGTTTTTCATCATGGTCGCCGCGTTCGTGGGCTGGCTTCCGTCGACAAGCTTGTGGCACAACCTGGCGCAATGGATCACCGATTACTTGCCGCGGGATTCGCGGCGCATGGTGTTCACGACCATTCTAAATCTCACCCAGACTTCAACCGGATTCTTCTCGCTGGGACTTCTTGCGACGATTTGGACCGCCTCGTCCGGGTTCGTCAGCCTGATGGAATCGCTGACCGTCGCTTACGGTGCGAAGGAAACGAGAGGATTTTGGAAAAAACGCGTACTCGCGATCGCGGCAACTTTGGTGGGCGCCGTATTTCTGCTGGGCAGCTTTGGACTCCTCACGTTCGGCCATTGGGCGGCAGCCATAATTTCAATGCGTCTCGACGCCGTCGTGACTTTTCAGCTTCCCTGGGAATTCGGGCGCTGGCTGGCGAGCCTGTTACTGATGCTCCTCGGACTGGATCTGATGAATTATTTCTTGCCGCATATTCGAAAGCGCTGGCATTGGCTGACACCCGGCACCGCCTTCGTCATCCTCACGATGGTGGCTGGATCCGCCATTTTCAATTTCTACCTCCGCCATTTCGGGAGCTATCCACGGTTTTACGGGACGATGGCCGGGTTCATCATCCTCATGGTCTGGATTTATCTTGCCAGCCTTATTCTTTTGATCGGTGCGGAAACCGACAGCGTGATGGAAAGAATTCATGCACGCGAACGTGGTTCATCGGGTGCCACGGCCGGCCGTCGCATACCATGAGAGAGAGCGCTTTGGTTCTTTTCTTGCAGTTGCTCTTCTGCTTTTCGGCGGCTTCGCAGGAAGCAAAGCCGGAAACCTACGCCGGTTTCGAAGGAAAAACGGTTTCGAAGGTGGAAATCTCGGTCAGCCCGGCGATGGATGCAGCTTCTTTCCGTGCGCTGCTAAAGATAAAACCGGGCGAACCTTTTTCTTCGGCTGCCGTTGAGTCGAGCGTCGGAGCACTCGAACAGACTAAACAATTTTCGAAGGTTCAGGTGAGCGTGGAACCGGAACAGGCAGGGCTCAGCGTCCAATTCATTCTGGAGCCCGCGTCGTATATTGGAATTCTCACCTTCCCCGGGATCAAGAGACAGTTTGGCTACACCCAGCTACTGCAGGCTGTGGACATTCCCGAGCAATCGCCCTATTTCGACGACCTCCTGCCGCAAGGGCAAAGCGCCTTGCAGAAGTTCCTGCAGGTTCAGGGATATTTCTTGGCAGAAGTGCAGCCGGAGGCCCAGCGGGATGATCCGCACAAAATCGTCAATCTGGTCTTCCATGTACAACTCGGCCCGCGTGCCAAAGTCGGAGATATAAATATTGACGGCGTTCCGGTGGACGAGGCCGATCGCATCCGCAAGGACCTGCATTCCATTTGGGCTCGCGTGAAGCGCGACTCCCTGAAGTCTGGCCAGGCGTACTCGCCCTCTAAAATTACCAAAGCGGTTGGGTATATTCGCGCGCACCTTCGCAACGAGAACAGGCTTGCGCCCGTCGTCCGGCACGCGTCATCCGAGTACAACCCGCAAACGAACCGCGCTGACATCACATTTCAAGTCAATCCCGGACCACTTGTTTCGGTTCGCGTCGTCGGAGCCCACCTCTGGAAACGAACGATCCGGCGCGAAATTCCCATTTACGAAGAAAGCGCGGTGGATCGCGATCTGGTCGATGAGGGCGAGAGAAATCTTGTGAGCTACTTTCAATCCAAAGGCTATTTCGACGTGAAGGTCAGCACGAATTATGAACAGCTTCCCGATAAGGTTTCGGTCACCTATCAGGTCGACAAGGGCGCCCGCCATCGCGTCGAGGGGGTGCTCTTCCAAGGGAACCATTATTTTGACGACAAGCGCCTGAAATCGGTGGTGGCGATCAAGAAAGGTCATTCGTTGCTGGGGCACACGTTCTCGCACGGCAAATTCAGTGACACGCTTCTTCGCAAGAGTTCCGACTCTTTGATCGCTTTATACAAGGATTCGGGTTTTGCCGATGTATCGGTCAGCCCCAGGTTCTCGGACTCGAAGCCTCAAGTGGACGTCACCTTCCAAATAAACGAAGGAGAACAGGACAAGGTCGAAAGTCTCCGTATCGAGGGAAATCATACCCGGTCGCAGGCAAATCTTTCGGCCAAAGGCGCCCTGAACTTGCAACCGGGAAAGCCCTATTCTCCGCACCTCCTCGATATCGATCGCAATCACATCCTTGCCGTCTACCTCGATTCGGGCTATTTGAACGCCACGCTAAAATCCGAGGTCTCGCCCGATCCGCTAAACGTGCATCGGATGAATGTGGTTTATACGATTGAGGAAGGACCGCAAGGCCACGTGAGTGATGTAGTTCTCTTGGGGGAAGACGTCACGCGGCCTAGTTTTCTCCGCGATGTCGCCTCTTCCAACGTAAGCTCCGGCAAGCCACTCAGCGAGGGCAAATTCTTTACTGCGGAGAGCGATCTCTACAATCTGAATATCTTCGATTGGGTCAGCATCAAACCGTTGCGCCCGGTCAGCGATCAGACGCAGGAGGAGGTCCTCGTCAAGGTCCACGAATCGCCGCGATACACCTTGGATGTCGGCGGAGGGCTCGAAGTGATTCCTCGAAGCGCGAATATTCCCGTCGGCGCCGTAGCGCTTCCTGGAATTCCTCCCATCGGACTAGGCACAAAATTCAGCGTGACTCAGAAGAGTTTTTTGGGCCCCGCTTCTCGTTCTCGATCGCCCGCCACAACATGCTCGGTCGTGCTGAAACCGCCACGTTCTCGACGGTGCTATCGCGCCTGGATCAGAGCGGCGCGTTCACCTACGCCGATCCCCGGCTCCGCGGCAGTACCTGGAGTTCTCTGTTCACCTTGTCGGCGCAGCGAAGCACGGAAAACCCCCTTTTCACCGCCGAACTCGGCGGGGGCTCATTGCAGATTGAAAAGACCCTGGACGCCAAGCGCACAAAAAAGGTGATCGCGCTCTACAGCTTCCAGCGCATTGATCTGAGCAAGCTTCTCATTCCGGACCTGGTGCTTCCGCAGGATCAGCATGTCCGGCTCTCCACCTTCTCCGGCGAGTATCTTCACGATAGCCGCGACAACCCGCTCGACGCCCATCATGGCTTGTACCAGACATTTGACTTTTGGCGTTACTCCTACGGCCTTGGGATCGAGCGCCAACTTCGTTCGTTTTCTCGGGCAGACCGCGTTCTACGTTCCTGTGCGGCCATGGCTCACTTGGGCGAACAACGTTCGCCTCGGCCTGGCGACGCCTTTTTCGGGAAGCATGGTGCCGCTCAGCCAGCGATTTTTCACCGGGGGCGCCGATTCCCTGCGCGGATTCCCCATCAACGGCGCCGGCCCCCAACGCCCCGTGAGCGTATGCAGCAATCCCAGCAATCCTGCGACATGTACTGTGATCAGCGTGCCGATCGGCGGCAATATGCTTTTCATCTTGAACTCGGAAGCGCGCTTCCCTTTGAAGGTGGTCAACAACCTGGGGGGCGTCTTTTTTTATGACGGTGGGAATGTGTACGCCAACATCAATTTGCGGCAACTCGTGGACGATTACACGAATACGATCGGTTTCGGGATCCGTTACCGTACGCCGGTAGGGCCGGTTCGCTTCGATATCGGCTACCGTGTGACCAATGTTCCAGGGGTGAAGGCGACGCAGTATTTTGTCACGCTGGGCCAATCCTTCTGAGGATGGAAAAGCGCTATGGCTGAGGAGCGATCCGTGAACTGGAAGAAAGCGCTCTTGTTAACGTTTGTGATTGTTGTCGGTGTGCTGGCGACTCTCACCGGTGCGGCTTACCTTGCCGCGCATACGGAGGCTTTCAACAGGTTTGTGCTGGCGAAGGTCGTCGAGAAAGCGGAGGCCGCCACCGGCGCGCCCGTAAGTATCAAACGCATGGATATCCATTGGCGAAAACTAGGCGTCGATTTCTACGATGTTGCGATCAGCGGCACGGCCGGTGCAACAGAACCACCTTTGTTTAGAGCGGATCACCTGGGCATCGGCCTGAAGATTGTTTCCGCCCTGAAGAGGAAAATCGACCTATCGGACATCGTGTTGGATGAGCCCGTGGTGGATTTGCAGATCGACGCGCATGGCGCCACCAACATCCCGAAGTCTCCTTCCCCCGCCGCGCCATCGAACCCAGTCGACACGGCGTTCAACATGGCGATCGGGCACGTTCTAATCAACGCCGGGCGGATTTATTACGACGACCGCCAGATACCTCTCTCCGCCGACCTCCGCGATTTCCAGGCGAATGTAAAATTCAGCGTTCTCGCCGGTCAATACCAGGGCTCGCTGGGTTACGATCACGCCCGCATCGTCGCTAAAGATTTCGATCCGGTCGAACACGCCGCTCGATTGAAGTTTGCCGCCAGCCGCTCGCAACTGGATATCGAACCGATGTTGCTGACTGTGGGGAACTCTCGCCTCACCGCGCATGCCACTCTTGTGAACTATGCGAATCCCGACATTCAAGGCACCTACGACGCGGTTTTATTCACTCAGGAAATTGCCCGAATACTTAAAAATCCATCCCTTCCGTCCGGGCAGGTCTCGATGGCCGGCTCGCTCCGCTATCGCAATATCCCCGACGCATCCTTTCTCGACGCTGCCTACATAGACGGGCGCATCAGCAGCTCGCTACTTACCCTGCGCGCCAGTCAGGTCTCTGCGGATGCGAGATCGGTCCGAGGGGCGTTTTCATTGGAGAAAGGAAGCCTTCGCGTCCAGGATTTGGACGCGGAACTCCTGCAAGGCCATCTCAGCGCCAATGGCGAAGTGAAGAACCTCGCTGGTCGGTCTTCGACGCGGCTTGCGGCAAGTCTGAAAGGAGTTTCTCTCGATGCAGTAAGTCGTGCGCTGCCTCCGGGAAGTTACGATCGCCTAAATTTCATCGGTCGCGCCGATGTAAGCGCAGAAGCATCCTGGCCGGGAAGCATTCACAATATCGTCGCGCACGCGCATGTCACCGTTTCCTCACCCGCACATTCGCCCACGGGCCATGGCCGCATCCCGCTGAATGGCGTGGTCGATGTTCGCTACGATGCCAGCCGCGATTTCGCTTCCTTCGGGCAGTCTCACCTGCAGACTGGTACCACGCAAGTCTCGCTCAGCGGCACTTTGGGCAGGCAATCCAACTTGCTTGTGCAGTGTGGCACCAGCGATCTGCACGAAGTCGCTGCTCTGGTTTCTGAAATTGGCGTGGCAACTGCTAAACCTTCCCGCTCGGCCACGGGTTCCAAGCCGTTCGATATTCAGGGCTCCGCTGTTTTCTCCGGGCAAGTTACCGGCTCCCCGAAGACCCCGAGGCTTCAAGGGCAACTTTCCGCGAGCAACCTCCAGGCGGAAGGTGGCCGCTGGCGCTCATTTCACACAAGCCTCACCGTCTCACCGTCGAATATCGCTTTGAAGAACGCCGCTCTGGTAGGCGCGCAGCAAGGGCAAATCAATTTCAGCGGGGAGGCGGGATTGGATCATTGGTCGTTTAAACCATCGAGCCCGCTATCGGCGGACGTAAGGGCGATAAACCTCAATGTCGCGGAGTTGGAGCGCCTCGCACAACGGCACTACCCGATCATCGGCACTCTTTCGGGAAATGTCGCGCTCCGAGGCTCCGAGCAAAGTCTGGGTGGACAAGGTAGCGTGCGAGTCGTGAAAGCGTCCGCTTGGGGCGAGCCGGTCGAGGCTCTGGCGCTCGATTTTAAGGGGAACGGAAATTCGCTCCAGTCGACGGCTCAACTGCACATTCCCGCCGGCGATATAGACGCGAATCTCACTTTTTCGCCTCAAAGCGGAGAGTATCAGCTGAGCGTGCACACGTCTGGACTCAAGCTCGGAGAATTACATGCAGTGCAGGCGCGCGATTTGGGTATCGCCGGCGCCCTCAACTTGACCGCGAACGGTAGGGGCACCCTTCGGGATCCGCAACTCTCCGCTCATCTCCAGATCGCGCAGCTGCAAATCCGCGATCAATCCGTTTCCGATGCGGAGGCTCAATTGGCCGTCGCGCACCAGCACGCGAATTTCACTCTGCAGTCGGTAATTGCACACGGAAAGATCGAAGCGAACGGAGATGTCGAACTGGCCGGCCAATACAACGGTGCTGCGTCCGTCGATGTCCGGCAGCTTCCGATAGGCCCACTACTGGCCGGCTACCTCTCGGGAAGCCAGCCTGGCTTGCAGGGCCAGACCGAAATTCACGCCCAATTACACGGGCCATTGAAGAAACCGTCGCAAATCGAAGCGCATGTTGAGATTCCCACATTTAACATCGGCTATCAGGCCGCAGATTTAGCGCTGGTGCGCCCGCTGCGCCTTGATTATCGCGGTGGGATCGCGACGCTTCAGCAGACCGAGTTCAAGGGAACTGGCACGGATTTAACGCTGCAAGGAGTGATTCCGTTAAGGAGCACAAACACAGCGTTCAATATCGCTGCCAACGGCGGTATCGATCTTTCTCTCCTTCAGACGTTGACGAAAGGATTAAAGAGCTCTGGGCGCGTTGAATTGGCGCTCACAGGGCAAGGCAGCGATTTCAACCATCCCGCCCTGCACGGACATCTGCGAATCGAGAACGCGTATCTCTCCACGGATTCGGTGCCGGTAGGGATCGAGGGGTTGAATGGCGTGATGAACGTTTCCGGCAATCGCATCGATATCGGGCAACTCACGGGGGCAGTTGGCGGCGGCACTCTCTCGGCGCAGGGATACATGACGTATGGTTCTCAGGCGAGTTTTAATCTCGGACTTCAGGGTAAGTCCATACGGGTGCGGTATCCCGAAGGGCTTCGCTCCGTCGTAGACTGCAACCTGCAGCTGAATGGAAATGAGGCTGACTCCACTCTGAGTGGGCGCGTGGTGTTTGATCGCCTGTCGTTTACGCAGCAGTTCGACCTGGCGAATTTCGCCAGCCAATTTAACGGGACTTCTGTCGCATCAACTTTGAGCGTTTTTCAACAGAATATGAAAGTGAACGTGGCCATACAATCCGCCCGGGACGTGGATCTCGTCAGCAGCCAGCTGAGCATGCAGGGCGCCGCAAACCTCAACCTCACCGGAACCATGGCCAATCCGGTGATCCTCGGGCGCGTGAACCTTACCGGCGGGGACGTCTTCTTTCTGGGCAAGCGCTATGAGGTGCGCAACGGAACCATCGAATTCTCAAATCCCACGCATACGGAGGCTATAGTCAACCTCTACGTGGCCACCACCGTGGACCAGTACAACATCACCCTGAATTTCATCGGACCTGTCGAGCAGCTGAGAACGACCTACACATCCGACCCTCCCCTTCCGCCCTCGGACATCATTAATCTGCTGGCGCTCGGGCAGACCGCCGAGGAGTCGGCCCAGAGCACCACTCCGGCCAGCGTTGGAGCGGAATCAGTTATCGCGCAGGGGGTGGCTAGCCAGGTGAGCGGAAAGATTCAGAAATTGGCCGGCATCTCCCAGCTTACGATCGACCCCATGGCAGGCAATAACCAGGTCAATCCCGGCGCACAGGTAGCAATCCAACAGCGGGTTACGGGGAATATTTTGCTCACTTTCAGCACGGACGTGACGTCCACTCAGTCCACCACTGTTCAACTGCAGTACCGGACGAGTCGCCAGACATCCGTAACCGTCTTGCGCGACCAGAATGGCGGATATGCCGTCGATTTGCGATTGCACAAGTCCTTCTGAAGAACAAGAAAGTTCGCGATCTCAGAGTCATAATCGATGACGTCGTAGTTGATCCGATGCGATACGCCCGCGATGCAGCGCGTTCGGGTTACTAGGCGCTGTCAGCCCATCCTTCTCTTTCCAGATTCTGCAGATTTGCGGGGACCTTCATGAGATCAGCATCAAAGAGCTAATTAAGGAGCCGGGTCACTCTCGAACGTGACCCATATCACAGCCCGCCGGGACGTTCAGAGATCAACTGGAGTCGCGTTCTGCGAAAGGATCTAGTTACTAATCCTCCCTTCGCCTTTTGCCGATTTCCCCAGTTGGATAGAAAGGACCGGCGAAGGGCGATCCATTAACAACCGAGACTTCCGCAACGCCGAAGGTGAAGTAATGAAGCAAGCAACTGTGATCCTGGACGCGAATGAAGCGGTCGCCTCGGTCGCGTACCGGCTTAACGAGGTGATCGCGATCTTTCCCATTACGCCGGCTTCCCCCATGGGTGAATGGGCCGACCAATGGAAGGAAGAGGGGCGCAAGAACATCTTTGGAGTCGTCCCCACCGTTACGGAAATGCAGAGCGAGGGAGGCGCAGCCGGAGCGTGGCACGGCGCACTTCAAGCGGGGGCATTGGGCACGACTTTCACCGCATCTCAGGGCCTGTTGCTGATGATTCCCAATATGTACAAAATCGCCGGTGAACTGACGCCGGCGGTGATTCACGTGGCCGCCCGCACGATTGCCACGCACGCCCTTTCGATTTTTGGCGATCACAGCGACGTGATGGCGGCGCGAACAACCGGCTTCGCGATGCTTTGTTCAAGTTCCGTGCAGGAAGCGTCCGACTTTGCGCTCATCGCGCAAGCGAGCACGCTCGAATCGCGCATTCCTTTCCTGCATTTCTTCGACGGGTTCCGTACATCTCACGAGATCAACAAAATCGCTCCGCTTGAGGATGCCGATCTGAGGGCGTTGGTGAGCGATTCTCTGGTTCGGAAACACCGGGAGCGGGCTCTCTCGCCGGATCACCCGGTTCTGCGCGGCACGGCCCAAAATCCAGACGTCTTCTTTCAGGCGAGAGAGGCCTGCAATCCGTACTACCGTGCTTGCCCCACGATCGTGCAGGACGTGATGGACCGCTTCGCGCGGCAGACCGGCCGGCGCTATCAACTGTTCGACTACGAGGGAGCGCCTGATGCCGAACGCGTGATCATCCTGATGGGATCCGGGACCGGTGCGGCGGGCGAGACGGTTGACTATCTTCAACGACAAGGCGAAAAAGTGGGGATGCTGAAGGTTCGGCTTTTCCGTCCCTTCGATTCCCACGCCTTCATTTCGGCGCTGCCACAAACCGCGCGGACCATTGCCGTGCTTGACCGCACAAAGGAGCCGGGAAGTACCGGCGAACCCCTTTACACGGACGTCCTGACGGCGCTCCACGAGAACAGGGTCGACCTTCCAATGTTTCCCGTTGTGATTGGAGGCCGATACGGCCTGTCGTCTAAGGAATTCACGCCGGCGATGGTCAAGTCTGTTTTCGATGAGCTCAAAAAGGATTCTCCCAAGAATCATTTTACGATTGGTATCCACGACGACGTGACGCATACGAGCCTGGACTACGATCCGGCCTTCTCGACCGAAGACCCCGCAACTGTGCGGGCTGTTTTCTACGGGCTGGGATCCGATGGAACCGTTGGCGCAAACAAGAATTCAATCAAGATCATTGGTGAGAGCACTGACAACCACGCTCAAGGCTACTTTGTGTATGACTCGAAGAAAGCGGGTTCGGTCACGGTGTCTCATCTACGTTTCGGGCCTCACCCGATTCGTTCGACCTATCTGATCAGCAAGGCTAACTTCGTCGCCTGCCACCAGTTCCAGTTTCTTGAACGCTCGGATGTACTGTCCGAAGCGGAGCCTGGCGGCACGTTCCTGCTGAACGCCCCGTTTGGATCGAATGAGGTGTGGAGTCATTTGCCGCGGTCGATGCAAGAGGCAATTATTCATAAGCAACTGAGGTTGTACGTTATCGATGCCTATAAGGTCGCACGTGAAGCAGGCATGGGCAACCGGATCAATACCATCATGCAGACGTGCTTTTTTGCGATCAGCGGCGTGCTCCCGCGAGAGGAAGCCATCGAAGCGATACGGAGGGCGATCCAAAAAACATATGGGAAAAGGGGGGAAGCAGTGGTGGCAAAGAATTTCGCTGCGGTCGACCACTCGCTGTCGAATCTGCACGTTGTTAGCGTGCCGTCGCAGGCCACAAATGTGTTCGATATTCTGCCGCCGGTGCCCGCGCAGGCTCCCTCATTCGTACGAAATACCCTGGGCACGATCATTGCGGGACGGGGAGACTCCCTACCTGTAAGCGCGATGTCTGTGGACGGAACGTTTCCGACCGGCACAGCGAAATGGGAAAAGCGGAATATCGCTCAAGAGATTCCGGCGTGGGACGAGCAGCTTTGTATTCAGTGCGGCAAGTGCGTGCTCGTTTGCCCGCACGCCGTTATACGGGCGAAGATTTGCGATTCCGGCGCGCTGGCGGGCGCTCCCGCGACCTTTAAGTCTTCGAAAGCCCGCTGGCGGGATTTCGAAACGCAGCATTACGTGCTCCAGGTCTCGCCCGAGGATTGCACGGGATGCCGACTTTGCGTGGAGGTGTGCCCGGCAAAAAGCAAGAGCGAGGCGAAGCACAAGGCCATCAATATGGAGTCTCAGGCGCCGTTGCGGGAGAGCGAAGGCGCAAACTGGGCCTTTTTCCTGAATATTCCGAATTTCGACCGTAACCGTCTGGGCCACACGCAGGTGAAAGACGTCCAATTGCTCGAGCCTCTCTTCGAGTTCTCCGGAGCGTGCGCCGGCTGCGGCGAGACGCCCTATATAAAGTTGCTTACACAACTCTTTGGGGATCGTCTGCTGATCGCCAATGCGACCGGCTGTTCGTCGATTTACGGCGGTAACCTGCCCACCACTCCCTATACGGCGACTTCTTCCGGACGAGGGCCGGCCTGGTCAAATTCTCTCTTCGAAGACAACGCCGAGTTTGGCCTCGGAATGCGGCTCGCAGTAGATAAGATGGCCGAGTATGCGCGCGAGCTTCTACGGCGGTCAGCGCCACGCGTTGGCGAAAAGCTGGTGAGCGCGCTTCTCGAAGCGGATCAGTCCGACGAGCCTGGAATCGAAGCGCAGCGAGAGCGGGTGGCAGAGCTGAAACAAGCCATCTCTTCGGGGGATTTTCCAGAATGCCGTGACTTGTTGGCCGTGGCCGACGCCCTGGTCCGCAAGAGCGTCTGGCTCGTGGGCGGCGATGGCTGGGCATACGATATCGGAGCCGGGGGACTCGATCATGTACTTGGTTCGGGGGAGAACGTGAATGTTCTCGTGCTCGACACCGAGGTCTATTCGAACACCGGCGGGCAGATGTCGAAGGCCACGCCGCGAGGTGCTGTTGCGAAATTTGCGGCGGGAGGCAAGCATACCGGCAAGAAAGACCTCGCGATGGAAGCCATCAGCTATGGCTCTGTGTACGTGGCTCGCGTCGCAATGGGCGGAGGCGACACGCACACGGTAAAGGCTTTCCTTGAAGCAGAAGCGTTCAACGGCCCATCGCTGATCATCGCGTACAGCCATTGTGTTGCTCACGGCTACGACATGACTTTTGGCATGGAACAACAAAAAGCGGCTGTGCAATCCGGTTATTGGCCGCTCATACGATATAACCCGTCCCTTCGTGCGCAAGGGAAGAATCCTTTCCAGCTCGACTCGAAAGCACCCAGCATTCCACTGAAGCAATATGCGTATCAGGAAGCCCGCTACACGATGCTGGCCAGAACGCATCCAGAGGCTGCGCGAGAGCTTCTTCTTGCGGCGCAGGAGGATGTGGAGCGGCAATGGCGCGTCTATTCAAACCGCGCCGCGATCGCCGGGCATGCCCCAACAGCTTCTGTCAAAGAGGAAAAGCACACGGATTTTCCAGCCCCGAGACCATTAGATGCAGGAGGCGACGAATGATCGATATCACGACCAAATATCTCGGTCTGACATTGAAATCACCGATCGTGGCCTCGTCTTCTCCGCTTTGCGAGTCAGTTGACAAGATCTGCCAGTTGGAAGATGCCGGAGCGGGCGCCGTGGTTCTTCCTTCGTTGTTTGAGGAGCAGATCGCACTCGAAGGACAGGCCCTTGACTCCGATCTTTCCCGGGGCGCCGAAAGCTTTCCCGAATCCCTGAGCTACTTTCCCGATGCACACAGCTACGGTCTCGGGCCGGAAGGCTACCTGGATCTGATACGGCGAGCCAAGCAACGGGTTACCATTCCCGTTATCGCGAGCCTGAATGGGACCTCTTCCGGAGGTTGGACCCGCTACGCATGCTTGATGGCGGAAGCGGGCGCGGACGCGATCGAGTTAAACGTCTATTCCATTGCTACCGATCCGGCCATATCGGGCGGTGAAATGGAGCGCAGGTATTGCGATCTGGTGCGCGAGGTGAAAGAGAGCGTCGGCATCCCTGTCGCCGTAAAACTCTCGCCATTTTTCACCGCAATGGCTCACATGGGCAAACAACTAGACGCTTCCGGTGCCAGTAGCCTGGTGCTGTTCAATCGCTTCTACCAGCCTGACTTCGACATCGAGTCTCTAAACGTGATTTCCAGCCTCACCTTGAGCCGCTCCGAAGAATTGCTTCTTCGTCTTCACTGGGTAGCCATTCTCTTTGGAAAAGTGCGCGCAGATCTGGCCGTTACCGGAGGCGTACACACTGCGCAAGACGTTCTGAAGTCAACTGCTGCCGGCGCCAGTGTCGCCATGATGGCGTCGGCCCTGCTTCAGAATGGAACTCGACACATCGCTTCGGTCCTCCGCGGAATGACGCGCTGGATGGAAGAGCACGAGTACGAATCGATTCAGCAAATGCAAGGAAGCATGAGCCATCAATCCGTGCCAGACCCCGCGGCATTTGAGCGGAGTAATTACATGCGCGTCCTGAGTGCCTATACACTTCGACCAGAGATCGCTGGACGTTAGGAATCAGAATAGCGCTGCTTTTAAATCGACGCCCCGAACAAGTTTCGAACCGCTCTTCTAATCGGCAAATTTTATATTGCGCTGTGCGCAGCAACGACCGCCTGGCCGAGGCTGAGGCCACCGTCGCCAGGGGGAACCTCGGAGTGAGTGAAAACGGCAAAGCCGTGCGATTCAAGCTTGCCAAGCAAAGCCTCGAATAGAAGTAAGTTGTTGAAGGTACCTCCGCTCAAGCAGATCTGATTGATGCAGGATTCTTCGCGCAGCAAGCACGCGAGTTGCACGAGAGTCTCGACCAGTCCGTTGTGAAATCGCCGGCTGATCGTTTCTGCGCAGACGTCCCTGCGAAGATCCTCAACGATGGCGCCAAACAAGGGCGATGTATCTATTTGCCAGCATTTGTCATGACGGCGAATCAGGAAGGGATACCGACCGGTTTCCGCCGATGATCGTGCCGACATTTCCAGTTCAATGGCAGCCTGTGCTTCGTAGCTTACTTCCTGTCGAATTCCGATTAGGGCGGCGACGCCATCGAACAATCGACCGCAACTCGAAGTCAGGGGAGAATTCACCTGCCGCGTAATCATCCGCAGAATCAACTCCCCTTTCGCGCGATCGAGTCCGCGGACAAAGGGGATATCCAGACCAAGGAAATCGTCTCCAAAGGTGTGCGCCAGATAGCTCACCGCCATCCGCCAGGGCTGGCGAATTGCCGCTGCCC
The DNA here is from genome assembly GCA_963709105.1 of uncultured Acidobacteriota bacterium. Taxonomy (GTDB): domain Bacteria; phylum Acidobacteriota; class Terriglobia; order Acidiferrales; family UBA7541; genus Palsa-295. The sequence continues at coordinate 178,104 of CAVPVC010000025.1, read as the reverse complement.
CTCCGGGAAGGGCCACGTACGCAAAATGCGCAGCTCGCTCGAAGCTTGCATATCGCGCGAACAGGGCTTCGCCGCCCCATATGTGACCGTCGGTGCCGTAGCCAGTTCCATCGAGGGCCAGTCCAATGACCGGTCCATCGATCCGGTTTTCCGCCATGCAGGCGGCAATATGTGCGTGATGATGTTGCACCGCGACAAGGCGTGGTCCTCTCTGTGCCATCGCCCATTTCGTCGACAGATAATCCGGATGAAGGTCATGGGCAATGACTTCCGGCTCGATTTCGAGCATCCGTGACAGGTACGCGACTGTATCGGTGAAGAAGCCAAAACTCTCGGTGTTCTCAAGGTCGCCGATGTGCTGGCTCAGAAAGGCGAGATAGCGGCGCGTCAAGCAGATGGTATTTTTCAGTTCTCCGCCGACGGCAAGAATCTGCGGCAGTTCCTTGTGCAATCGTATAGGTGCCGGCACGCAGCCTCGCGACCTGCGGATTTGTCGCAACCTGCCGGTTGAAGGACGCACGACTGAATCGTCACAGCGAACAAGAATTTCCCGGTCGTGCACAAGAAAAAAGTCTGCGATGGAGCCCAGACGGTTTACTGCTTCGCAGTTGCCCGTTGCAATCGGTTCTTCACTCAGGTTTCCGCTTGTCATGACCAATGCCCTGAACTCGCCTGCTGCAAAAAGTAAATGATGCAGGGGCGTATAGGGCAGGAATAGTCCGAGGTCGCGCTGGTTCGGCGCTACAGCTTCAGTGATTGAAGCGTCGTCTAATCTTGGCAGCACCACAATGGGGCTCTGCCGGCTTTTCAGAAATCTCTCGGCTTCGGCATCGATCGCGCAGAATTCGCTGGCGGCTTTCAGATCGCGCACCATCACGGCAAACGGCTTCGCAACGCGCTGCTTGCGCTGACGCAACCGTCCAACAGCGGCTGAGTTGGTGACATCCACTGCGAGGTGAAATCCTCCAAGGCCCTTAACGGCCAATATTTCGCCCATCTGGAGACGCTCAATAGCCGCCTCAATCGGGTCGAGCACGTTCATGGGGTGCCCTTGGGCATTCAAAAAGCCGAGTTTCGGGCCGCATTCCCAGCACGCATTTGGCTGAGCGTGGAAGCGACGGTTGTGCGGGTCCTCGTATTCCGCGCGGCACTTGTCACACATCCGGAATACCGACATCGAAGTGCGTGCCCGGTCGTAGGGAATGTCCCGAGTGATCGTGAAACGCGGTCCGCAGTTGGTGCAATTGATAAACGGATACAAGTACCGGCGGTCTTGCGGATCGAATAACTCGTGAAGACAGTCCTTACAGACGGCGACGTCCGGGGAAATCAGTGCACTCGCATGCTCGCCGGTATTGCTCGGCAGAATTTCGAACCGCCGGTCTGATTTGCACTCCATCTCGCGAACCAACATATGGGTAATTTGTGCAAGTGCTGGCGCCTGCGTGGGAAGGTGCGAGACGAAATCCTCGACCAGCTCTGATGGACCTTGAATCTCGATAGTAACTCCGGCCGGAGTGTTGCTGATGTATCCATCGAGTTTGCGGTCCAAGGCGAGCCGATAGACGTAGGGTCGGAATCCGACTCCCTGGACAATCCCTGTGACTTGGATTTCCTTGCGGACTTGCATAATCCTGGATGTCGCCTATTCGAGCGCAGGCGTCTCTAGCAGATTCTCGGCAGCTGGTCACCGGATATCTGACCGACGACGCGTGAAGTTCCCAAGCGTGTTCGCAGGCTGACCATCGCCGGATGTGAATCGGTGACCGTTCCGATGATCTGAGCCGCGCGACCCAGGGGATGCTGGCGCATCGCATCGAGAATCTCTTCGGCGGCGTGGGCTTCAACAATTGCGACCAGCTTCCCTTCGTTTGCCACATACATTGGATCGAGCCCAAGCATCTCGCATGCGCCCTGGACTTCCTCCCGAATTGGAATCGAGCGCTCCTCGAGCTCGATCCCCACACCCGATCGGGCAGCAATCTCGTTCAACGAACTTGATAGGCCACCGCGCGTTGGGTCCCGAAGGCACCGAATGTGAGAATTTGCGCCAAGCATTGCGGCAACGAGGGTGTGCAGAGCTGCCGTGTCACTCGCCACGGCACTTTCGAATTCGAGGCCTTCCCTCTGAGACAGGATCGTGATCCCGTGGTCACCGATGGTTCCACTGAGCAGCACACGATCTCCCGGACGTGCCTGATCGGCGGAAAGACGAATCCCGGATGAGACGAGTCCGATTCCCGATGTGTTCACAAACAATCCATCCCCGCTCCCTTTTTCCACAACCTTTGTGTCTCCGGTGACCACGGCAACGCCCGCCAGGGCTGCCGCAACGCGGATGGATTCCATAACCCGGTGGAGAATTTCGAGCGGAAGTCCTTCCTCAAGGATAAGAGCAAGGCTTAGGAAAAGAGGTGTTGCCCCGCCCATCGCCAGATCATTCACCGTTCCGTTCACGGCCAGCGTTCCGATGTCGCCACCGGGGAAAAACAGCGGTTTCACGACGAAGGAGTCCGTGGTAAACGCAATCCGGGCCCCGCCAACATCTACGATGGCCTGATCATTCAATTGGTCAAGCGCAGGATTGTGAAGAGCCGGAAGCACTATATTTCGCAGCAGATCGCCGCTCATTCGGCCGCCGCTGCCGTGGCCTAGGAGGATCGACTCTCCGGCTGCAATCGGAACGGGGCAATTCAAGGCCGCATCGACTTTGGCTTCGGGCGGCATCAGTGGTTTGCCTTTGCTGCTATCGCGTGCCTGCGATATTGGTAATACGCAGCGCACGCACCCTCGGAAGAAACCATCGGTGCGCCGATCGGATTTTCCGGCGTGCAGCGCGTCCCGAATGCCGAGCAATCCGTTGGTTTCTTCAACCCTTGCAGCACCTCCGCGCTAATGCACTCCGCGGGTTCCTCCGCGGTCACGCCTTCTGTTCCGAAAATGCGATCTGCATCGAATGTCGGCGTATTCTTCCCGGAGAGCGAGGCCGCTCTCGGGAATTCCGCCGATTCCGCGCCATTTACGGTCGCATATCTCGAACACTTCCGCCAATACCTTCTGAGCGCGCAGATTGCCCTCGTACGTCACGGACCGGACGTATTGGTTCTCCACGTCTGCCCGGCCTTCTTCGAGCTGAGTCACAAGCATCAGGATCGCTTCCAGCAGATCGAGCGGTTCGAATCCGCCCACAACGATCGGCACTCGAAATTCCCGGACCAGGTCTTCGTATTCGCGATAACCCATGATCGTGCAAACGTGACCCGGACCGATGAAACCCTGCACACGGTTGCGCGGGGAACTCAAAAGAACTCGAATAGCCGGCGGCACCAGAACGTGAGAGGCCAGAATCGAGAAGTTTTTCAACCCCTCGCGCTTGGCTTGCCAAACTGCCATGGCGTTCGCGGGAGCCGTGGTTTCAAAGCCAACAGCAAAAAAGACCACTTTGCGGCCTGGATTCGCGCGGGCAAATTTAAGCGCCTCCGTGGGGGAGTAAACTACCCGGACATCTCCGCCCTGGGCCTTCACATGGAACAGATCGGTACGCGATCCGGGTACCCTCAGCATATCTCCATAGGAAATCAAGGTTGTTTCGGGATGCGAAGCGATGGCGATAGCCTTGTCAATTGTTTCAAGAGATGTCACGCACACAGGGCACCCCGGACCGTGGACCAGTTCAATCCCGGCGGGAAGGAGATCGTCGATGCCGTAACGCATCAGCGTGTGGGTTTGGCCACCACATATCTCCATTAAAACCCAGGGTTGGGTAGCGCGCCGGCCCAACTCGGCCACAATCCCGCGCGCAATCTTCTCGTCTCGGTATTCGTCCAAATACTTCATGGATTTCCTCGGAACTCTGCCGGTACCCTCTTATCTATAGCTTACGAATCCGCCATATCCGATTCGAATTCGCTCTTGAGCAATCCCATCGACTCAAGCAACTCATAGCTTCGCTCGGCTTCTTCACGATCGACCCGGCTGATTGCGAATCCGACGTGAACGATCACGTAGTCTCCGACCGATGCTTCGGGAACGAAGTCGAGGCACGTTTCCCTGACGATCCCCCCAAACTGGACCCGACCCACGCGAATTCCGTTGCTCATATCGCTGCTGACGATTTTCCCGGGAATGGCGAGGCACACGTTAGGTCGCTCCTTCTTCGTGAGAAGAGCAGATTCCTTGACTTAGAGACGGAGGTTTCGACACAGAGGGCGCACGAGCCTCCAAACTCGCTTGAGGTGATTGCTGCCAGAGGTTCAGCTGCGACAGGGCGGCATCCACCAAGCCCGCGAGGGCAGCTTGTACCTTGCTTGATAAGGTCGTGCCCCAGTCCGTGTTTGCGGGTTGTACGCCGAGCACAACAATATCCTGGGGATGCGTTGAGACCAGGAAAAGAGCGGCGATCAGATCGGCGACACCCAATTGGTGGGCGCTCCATCCGCCCGTTGTGGCCAGCAGGTCAGCTCCGGTCATCCGAGCGAATGTTCCGGGTGTTTTATCCGAGTGGATGGCGTCAAGCAGCAGCACGCGGGACGCTCCGGAAGCGTATGGTATTAATTCAAGACCGAGCGTGCCACCGTCCAGAACGGTGACACCAGAAGGCAATCTGGGATCATCCTTCAGCAACATCGCAGCATGAACGCCGACGCCGTCGTCGGACAGGATCGTGTTGCCGACCCCTATAACCACTGTATCTGAAGAAAGCAAATCGTCCATTTCACATCCCTGACTGCGTGTCCACTTCCTTTGCGTGGAATCTTCGTTCTAGCCCTGCACCCGGGTGTGGACGTGCCCGTGTGCGTCGACTACGTGGACGGCGCACGCCAGACAAGGATCGAAGGAGTGGATGGTGCGCAGAAGCTCCAGCGGGCGATCCGGATCCGCGACCGGAGTCTTGATGAGCGCAGCTTCGTACGCCCCCCGCTGGCCGTTGGCGTCCCGTGGCCCCGCATTCCAAGTGGAGGGTACCACCGCCTGATAATTCTTGATGGACTTGTTTTCGATCCCCACCCAATGTCCTAAAGAACCTCGGGGGGCCTCAAAGAAGCCGAATCCCCTCGCCGTGTCAGGCCAGGAGTTCGGATCCCACTTCTCTCCGTTGTGAATTCGGAGATCGCCTCTGGCCAGATTGCTTCCTAATTCTTCGATCCATCCAACGAGGCGGTCGGCGAGGAGTTGTGTTTCAAGAGCGCGCGCCGCGATACGGCCAAGGGTCGAGAACAGCGCAGTGGGCGGAGCCTTCAGCTTTGCCAAAGTGGAATCCACGATGGCTTTGACATCGGGTTGGCCAGAAGCATAGGCCACCAGAAACCGGGCCAACGGCCCGACTTCCATCGCTTTGTCTTGATAACGAGGAGCCTTGAGCCAGGAATATTTCTGGTCCACTTCGAGATATTCGTAGGGAGGTTTGGGTCCCGTGTATTTGGGATTTGTTTCGCCCTCGTACGGGTGTTTCGCGGTCTGATTTCCGTTCGAGTAGTCGTACCAGGAATGGGCCACGTACTCGGTGATATTTTCCGGATCGACCGGGTGGACCTTGGAGAGATCGCGATTCAGGATGATGCCCCGAGGAAGAAAGAAATTCGCCGGATCTTTGATGCTGCCCTGGGGGTAAGCGCCGTAACACATGAAATTGCCCAGGCCTTCGCCGCGTTCAAACCAGTCGGGGTAGAAACCGGCAACCGCCAGAACGTCTGGAATGTAGACTTGAGTCACAAAGGCGTGCGCGGACTTCGCCAGTTGCAGCAGGAAATCGATTCGTTCGGGATTCACCGTGGCATTCGGTTCGTTCGGATCAAGCGAGGTGGCCATGCCGCCCACCAGAAACGTCTGCAGGTGGGGATTCTTGCCGCCGAGAACCGCATGGATGCGGATGAATTCCTTCTGGAACTGCAGCGCTTCCAGGTAATGGGCTACGGCCATGAGGTTTGCTTCGGGCGGGAGATGGTAGGCCGGGTGCCCCCAATAACCCGCCCCGAACAGGCTCAGTTGTTTACTCGCAACCAGGGCGCTGACCCGGTCCTGGACGCCCTTGAAGTATTTTTCGCTCGACACGGGCCAATCGGAGATCGATTGGGCGAGTTGCGAGGTTTTTGCCGGGTCGGCTTTCAGGGCGGAGACCACGTCGACCCAGTCAAGAGCGTGCAGATGATAGAAATGTACGACGTGATCTTGGACCGTCTGCGTCGCCGCGATGATGTTCCGAACCAGACGGGCATTGTCGGGAACTTCGATACCCAAGGCATCTTCCACGGCATTCACGGAAGCGAGGGCGTGAACCATCGTGCACACTCCGCAGATCCGCTGCGCCCAGATCCAGGCTTCTCGCGGGTCCCGACCGCGGAGGATCAGCTCGATTCCACGGAACATCGTTCCGGAGCTCCACGCATCCGTGATGGCGCCGCCGTCCACCTGGGCCTCTATGCGAAGATGCCCCTCAATACGCGTTACAGGATCGACCACAATCCGCGCCATGCTATCCTCCCCGCACTTCGCCGATATCGAACTGCTGCCGGTTCAGGCTCGTGTTGCGCATTCCTCGCAGGCTTGCGCATCACGCGTTCGGCGCCGAGCAAACGACATGCCTCCCGCGTTTCGTGCTTGCGATCTTGCCGCCACGGAAGGCGCTCCGGACCACGGCAATCACGGTTCCGTGACTTCTCGCTCGACAACGCTATGATCGGGCGGCGACGGTTCGTGACTCTTAATCAAGAAGTTGTCGATTAATACGAGAATTCCGAAAGCGACAAATCCCCAGGCTGCACGGCTGAGGATACCGACACCGATCGAAATCGACATAAACGCGATTACCCTTAAAGCCCGAGTTCCGCTCATCATATGCACCTCCTTATTTGCTCCGTTTTACAAGTCTTTCACGTCCGACCTGAGTCATCCTGGAACCCACTTGATGCGTCATAGCGATCCGCCCGTGTGGCAAGAGTTGCACGGTTGCGATTGCCAGATATCGCCTATGTCTACCGGGTGAGCGAATGTTAGCCCCTTGCGCTCAGTGGCGAACTGTATGCTACTGGCCTTGCCCTGACCTAGAATCCGGTGGCAGGTATCACAATCGGAGCGAATGACGTTTCCGCTCACGCTCTTATGCTGGCTGTCGTGACAGCGAAAGCACCCCGCGGAATCCAGGTGGCGATCGTTTGTGGCATACGTATCCCACTTGACCTTCATCGACGGGAAGAAATTCCGATCGTAGGTGGTCTGGAGGTACCCGATGGCGGCCTCTATCGCTTGTGGCTTGCCTGCATACACCTGAGGGTAGGTCTTTTTGTAATAGCTGCGGAGCTCCTTGTCGATTCCGCTGAACGCCTGTTCTCGATCGACATAAGTTGCCGTCAGCGCCGCGACGCCCTGCTGCTTGATGAAGGGAAGCGAAGCATCAATGCGGCCGTCGACAAGCGCCGTGTCCAGGCTCTGGTCGGGAGACTCCAGTATGTGCGTCGGTCGATTGTGACAATCCACGCACTCCATCGTTCGAATCTCGCCGGCGCTCGGCGCCGCGGAATGCTGCGCCTCTGATGTATACACCTCCGCCAAGCCAGTGTTTCGGTTCACCGATCGCACCCAGGAAATAGTCTGCCTTTCAGGGTCGCTCGCAACGTACTCCACTTTGTTTGCGATGTGCCAGTGCGCTCCGGGTTCCGGGGATTGAGATGGGCCGCCGCCGACCATTACCGACAAATCTATTTCCCAGCGTGTATTCTGCTCGTCCGACAGGAAGTGGACGTGACGAGACTCGCGTGATCCGAAGGAATTGGACGGCCAATGACACGCCTCGCAATTGCCTTGTATCGTGTGCAGTGCGGTCACGGGTGAGGGAATCGGCCGGGGATAATCGTTTTGGATGGTCTCGACGAGTTCCGTCATGCCGCGAAACTTCGCAACAATATAGCCTGTGGCTCCCGGCCCGACGTGGCACTGCGCGCACGTCACATGGGCGTGCGGCGAGCGTTGGTAGGTGGTGTATTCCGGGGCCATAGAATGGCAAACCGAGCCGCAGAACGGCGTGGCATCCGTGTAGATGTAAGCTTGGCCGCTTCCATAAATCGCCGGAACAGCAATGATCGCCGCTCCGATCGTGACAACCAGGAGCGCTTTTCTTTCAGCGGCCAGATTCAGGTCCCATTTGGGGTAGCGCGCGAATGATAATGGCTTGTTCATCCGCCACCGGATCCACTCGAGGTACATACCCGCCAAAATGACCGCTGTACCGGCAAAGATGAAGACCGGCGGCAGAAAAAAGATCACCAGATCGCCGTAAGGTTGCACGAGCGCCCCGCCCCCGATGGTGTGGTAGGCCATCAATACGGCGAAGACCAACACGCCTATGGCGACGATGCCCGTGCCCGCGAAACTGATCCAGTTTTGAAATAAGACCACCGGGCCGGGCCCCGGCCGGGGTTTGGGCACCGTCCCCACGCGCTGTTCTTCCGGCGTGCCGCGCGGCAACAGTTCGTGGCGCTTGACGAAGCCCCGGACTTCCGGAATCGCCGCAATCTCATGGCGCAGCTCTCCGGCGGGCATGAATTTCCATCCGGAAAAGATGCTGTCCAGGAGTCCGTTTTCTTCCTCGAGGGAAACCAGGACCGAAGCATAGACGTGAAACATGATGAACGCGAAGAACACGAACGTCAGGAAATAATGAATGAGACGAAGGTACGACGGAGATATCAGCACGGCCATCCAGGCCGTGAATTGATGCAATACGGGATTTCCGAGAACCTGCCCGAACAGGAACAAGCCGGTCAGGATCTCGACCAGAATCAATATATAGATGATGAAGTAGCTGAGTGCGGCCAACGGATTGTGGCCCGTTCGGTGTCCTGGATCGAAGCGCAGGAACGAATAGAACTCGAGCATCGATCCGATGCCCTCCCATTGCTCGCGATGAATGGGGATATACGAAGACCAGCGCGACCAGAAATTACCTTTAAAAAACCAGTAAATCCGCAAAGCGATCGCGGCGATCAGCACGAATCCAGAAACCACATGAACGAACCGCATCTTAGCCATCAGGAAGGAGGCCCTTCCTGATGCCAGCAGAAACGGGTGATGCATATACAGACCCGTGAACGAAAGCGAGACGAACGCGAAGAACATCAGCCAGTGAGAGATTCGAACCGGCTTCTCCCACACATATGTGCGGACCAGTTCGGTTTTAGGGAACTGGCCCAAAGCTGATGCGGGCGAAGTTCTTTTTCGCATAAATCCTATCTCGTCGCGGCTACTCCCCCGCCGCGCGGGCTAATACGAATCGCCAGTAGAAGCGGAACGCAGGTCATGGTTTCTCGGGCGGGCCTTCGCGCTCCACTAGCCCGCCACCCCTTGCGATTTCGGTTGGTCCCCCTCGGAGTTCCTCGCCTTTGGGCCGCATCTGTGCCCTTCCGGCGCTCGCGATTCCGTGCAAGCCGAGACCCGCCGCCATGCCACCGGTCAACCAGAGGCCGAGCGTTCCTGCGTCTACATCTGCCGGGAATCCGGGCACCGAAGGCAATCGCTTGTAGAACGGTGACTTCGTATCCCAGAAGCGATGCGAAGCACAGGCAATGCAGCCATGTCCCGCTTTCACGGGCCAGCTCGTGCCGTCATTCCAACGAACGGTAGGGCAGTTGTAGGTCGCTTCAGGACCTTTGCACCCCATTTTGTAGAGGCAATAACCTTTCCTGTGTCCTTCGTCACCCCATTCCTCGACATAACGGCCGGCATCGTAATGAGCGCGCCGCTCGCATTGGTCGTGAATGATGTTGCCGTAGGCGAACAAAGGCCGGTTGTACTGATCGAGGGCCGGGAAGTCGTGAAAAGTCAGGTAGTGCACCAGCACCGCGGCGGTGTTCGCTGGATTGTGTGGGCATCCCCCCAAATTGATCACTTTCTTTAACCCGGGGACGGCCTCCTGTAATCCAAGTGCGCCAGTTGGATTCGGATTCGAGCGGACGAGCCCTCCATCCCATGCGCAAGCACCGACTGCGATAACCGCCGCGGCGCTACCGCAAACCCGCGTGGCGATGTCCAGCGCGGTCTTTCCGCCGATCGTGCAGTACACCCCTCCATCTGCGGTGGGGATAGCGCCTTCCACGACGGCGATATACTCGCCCGGATGCTCCCGGACAACACGTTCGAGCGCATCCTCTGCCTGCTTGCCCGCGCCGGCCATCAGCAACTCGTGATATTCCCAGGACAGAAGATCGAGAACAAAATCCGCAACCGGGGGGTTGCTGCTGCGCAACATCGATTCCGAGTTGCCCGCGCAATCTTGAAACTCAAGCCATACGAGAACGGGGCGTTCCGCTTGCGTGAGTGCCTTTGTGACTGCGGCGATGTATCGTGGCGGCAAAGCCAGTGTGGTAACCATCAAGCTGCAAAACTTCGCGAATTCGCGGCGCGATACGCCACGCGCCCGCAACGCCGCCGGCAACGGGTCTCTGCGCGATTTCATTGTTCCTCTCCCAGCAGCGCAAATCTACGATTGCACCTGCGCAGTTAAGCACATCCATCGAAGGTTGTCTGTGATACAGCCCACAGGATTTGAAGAAAGATTGAGGATTTTCGAAGAATTAGACGAAGGATAGCGTTGCCGGAAGTGTGATTCTGAAAAAGTCAGGTTGACAGCGGCCGGGAAAGACTGCCGGACAGGGACGTTGTAGGGCATGGTCCTGAGCGCTTCCTCGCGAATCGACACCCGTTCTTGTCGTGCCGTAGCTTATCCGGAACAACACTGCTTGCTTGGCCTTTCAGCAAAAACGCGTATGAGGAAGGGGACGTATAACGCAAGCCACCATATCACCGAACGTTGGGCTCTACAAGAGCACAAACTGCAGGAGCACAAACTGCAGCCCAAGTCCTCGGCATCAGCTTCGCTCCACCGTTCGATTTTCCCACACGCTATCGGGGTTCCATCGGGGTTCCCGCTCTTATGCGCCCGGGAGTCCCCAACCTTCACGACCACTTCCATGGGCAGGCTCTTAAAGACGGGCGCCGACCTCGTTGGCTTCAGGCGCGGAGCGAGTTTCGAGGGTCGGCTGCTATGTGGTTTGAGCAGCTCGCGCGCACCGCCGAGAATCTCGATGCCCACGACTTTCCGTTCAACGGCAGTGCATTGGATTTCCGGCCGCTACTCGAATGTGTGGCTGAGGATCATTCGGGAGGCCGCCATGCTCAAAGCCCGCTTGCGCTTTCCAGCGGCGTCGCTCGGGGCCTTGCCGACGCGCTCAGACAAGGAAGCTCACGCAAGTCAGGATTGCGCCCGCCTAACTTTGCTAACCATCCACCCCTTGATTTTTGGGCCCACTTCGGTTAGTCTTTGACCAGTTTTGCATCGGTTACTCAGTATTTCTCGACCGACGGACGCCGCGATGGAGTTCAATTCGCGGCCTTTTTTTTAGGCCGCAAAAAAAGCGGTTTGAGTGACGCAGCCTGCGGCGCGTAAGGCAGTGGCCTCCCCAGTTTCTGTAGATCCAATCGCCACCTTTGGCGAAGTGTGTCCCGATGGCACGTTTGTAGAGTTGGTCCGTAGCGGCGCCTCCATGCGTCCCCGTCTTCTTCTGTGGAATGGGCGCGAGCAAATCGTTGGCGATGTCGTCGAATGTCGCGGCCGGCGATACGAACCGCACGCCATCCACGACACGATCCTTCGCGAGCTGAAGCTGCCCGCACAGGTCGGTACATCCGGGCCGGTCCGCGAATTTCTACCGGAACTCTGTAACCTAATCGATCGTTTTGTTCGCCTGCCCGAAAAGCCTACGGCGCTGGTAGGGCGGTTCATTCTCGCGACCTGGCTGGTTGACGCGATGCAAACCGCGCCGCGAATGCTGATTGAAGGGCCCGACACCGCGCGGGCTCATCAATTGATGCAATTGCTCCACTGCTGTTGCCGGCGTGCGGTGCCCATGAGCTCGGTAACCCCCGCAGGATTGTGTTCCCTCCCAAGCGGCATGCGCCTGACCTTGCTCCTGCGGCAGGAGGCAATATCTCCCAAGCTCGGAGCTTTACTAAAGGCAGCCAGCGTTCGTGGGAATCCAGTTCTCCGGGCCGGGCAACTGCGCGATTTATTCGGTGCCCAAGTGGTCCTTGGCGACGCGGGTTTCGACGAGGACACTTGGGCGGCGTCATCGATTCGGGTGCCCTGCATGCCGACCTTCGGGCGTCTGCCCGTTCTCAATGCCGAGCAGCAGGAGCGCATCGCGGAGGAATTTCAGGCCAAACTGCTGGGCTTCCGATTTTCCCGTTATCTGACAGCATGCGCCACCTGCTTCGACACTTCGAAGTTCGCCTTTCCACTGCAGCAACTGGCAATGAGCCTTGCTGCTGCCACGCCGGAAGACTCTGAGATTCAGGGCGAACTACACGCCCTTCTCGCGCAGGAGAATGCTGAGATTGAGGCGGCCAATTGGGTGGACCCGAACACGGTGATCGTCGAAGCGATTCTCGCCCACTGTCGGGAAGCGAAATTGGAAAGCGTCTACGTTGGAGAGATCGCAGCGATGGCAGGGAAGATCTTGGAAGGGCGAGGGAGCCTTCGGCGGCTTGATGCCGGAGAAACAGGACGAAGAATCAAGAATCTGGGATTCTCGGCGGAGCCGCGTGACGCAAGGGGAGTCAAGCTGCGCTTGACCAATGAGGTTTGTGGTCGGGCGCACGAACTCGCGCACCAGTTTGATGTACCCGCCGTGCGCGAATGTGATGATTGTAAGGCTGTAGGCATGTAGGTCATGTAGGTCAAATCAATTAAATCGCCGCGCCGACCTGGGCACAGACCCGGCGGGCGGCGGCAAGGAGCCAGTAATGAAAAAAACATATAAAGAGCGTCAGGCGGAGAACGAGCTCGTAGATCGGGTCCAAGCGGCCGGCATTCCGGTCGCCATTGAGTCCGGCAAGGATGAAGCCTCCTCGCTGCTGATCCGTCAGGATTTCGATGACTACGAGAGCGTGATCTTCAACCTCAACGGCGGCACCGGTCTCATTGTTCCAATCAAGATCACCGTCGACATGCCACTGTTCGTGTTTTCCGGCGTCGATATTCGCCTGTCGCGTTGGCCGGATGCGAGGTTCCGGCCTCTGGAAGAGAACGATCACGGCGAATGGCCGCACTATGAGTTTTGGGGTCGATCGGAGCGGAAGTTTCACCGCAACGAAACCATCAATCGGTTTCTGGGAGGCAGAACCCAATTCCGTCGTGCGGAATTCCTTCGCGGTTCTCTTCTGGCATTCTGCCACGAGCCACTGCCCGAAGATATCGGTCGCGGCGAGGTCTTACAGGGTTCGATTACGATTTTCGATCACTTCGAGCAGATGCATTCCGCAAAGATTTCCCTACCGGTCCACCGCGAAGTTGAACGCGAGCGCAAGCCAAATCCTAAAAGGGAAAGACTCTTTGCCCGCCCGGATTTCGAAGCACGCGACGAAAATGCATCCGAGGATAAATAATGGGAGTAAAGCGGCAGTAAGTGCTTGGGATATCGCTCGTCCAGATTGGCAGGATGGAGCAGCAATTCCCAGTGGCGCCGCCTAGGACGAAGCTCGGGAGCTAGGCTAGGTATGTTACCCGCGTCCCGTGCGCCGTCCATTGCAGGCGACAGGGTGCAATGAGTAATTCCATAGATCGCGTAGCTGATGCAGATCCGATACGCGAGCGATGGAGCGCGTTCGGGATATTGGGCGCCGTCGGCACACACTTCCCTCTTTGCGGGCCGTGCCGATTTGCGAGGCGCGTTACGCCAGTCGCTTAACGCCGGGAATACGCCCGCGCAAGCTTTGGCTGAATGCCTTGAATAGCGGACGGCAGTAACTGTATCGGTCCCTTGCAGTCTGGCTCGAATGTGGTCAGTCGCAGCCTTCTGCATGGGACCAAATTTCGAGACTCCATCGAGCAGCGGCGAGGGCCGTGGACCAAATACCATGGCCTTTTCTACAGAGAACACCTTATTGGGCCGATCTGGGTACGTGTATATGATTGGCGGTTAACGTGGCACGGTCGATCATACAAAAAGGGCGTTCTGCCTAGGCGGGCGATGCGGATTCTGGTGGTCGAGGATCACGAGGGCGCGAGAAAGGGCCTCTGCTCGGTTCTCGAGACAGATCCCTCATTAAGCATATGCGGGGAGGCGGTGAACGGCCAGGATGCCGTCGAAAAGGCGGCGGCGCTGCGCCCCGACATTGTGATTATGGACATTGGCATGCGTCGCCTGAATGGCCTGGAAGCAACCAGGGAGATCAAGCGCCTGGTTCCCGAAGCCGAAATCGTGATCGTGAGCCGGCACGAGGATGCGCAAATGGTTCGCCAGGCATTTCACGCAGGAGCGCGCGACTATGTCTTCAAATCGAGCGTCACCACCGACCTGCTCCCTGCCATCGCCCGGCTCGCCCGCGGCAAGCGTTCTCTTCAGCCCCTCGACCTGGCTGAGCGCAGCCACGAGCCTGATCCTCAGGAGATTCTTCAGAGAAGCGCTGCGCATGAGAAGACTCTTTACGAGAGTGAAGAGCGGTTGCGCTGTGCCGTGAATAGCACGGCCGAGGGCATCTACACCGTCGATGCCCAAGGGAGGGTTACCTACATCAATTCCGCGGCGGAGACGATGTTCGGATGGACTTCGGCCGAATTGCTGGGAAAAAAGATGCACGATGTCACTCACTACAAGCACCCCGACGGCACGCCCTTCCCCGCGTCCGAGTGCCCCGGCTTGCAGGTTCTAGATAAGGGAATCCAGCTACGGGACCATAAAGACGTTTTTATCCGTAAAGATGGCACCTTCTTTCCCGTGGTGTTCAGCTCCTCGCCGCTAAAAAGCGAGGGCAGCCCGGTGGGTGTGGTGGTTTGTTTTCGCGACGACAGTACGCGCAGGCAAGCGGAAGAGGCCCTGCGGCAAGAACTGGAGGACTCCAGCAGCAAGCTCCGGGAACTCTCGGGGAAATTGCTGCAAATCCAGGATGAAGAGCGGCGCCGTATTGCCCGTGAACTGCACGACGGAGTGGGGCAGCTGATCGTCGCGTTGAATCTGAACCTTTCGAAACTCAACGACGAAAAAGACAAGCTCAGTCCAACGGCGCGGCAGTCCCTCGACGAGAACACGAGGTTAACCGAGCAGGCCCTTCAAGAAATCCGTACGATGTCTCACCTTCTGCACCCGCCGCTGCTCGACGAAATGGGCCTAGAATCCGCGCTGCGCTGGTACGGAGACGGATTTGCAGAGCGCAGCAAAATCTTGGTGTCCATGGACCTCGCTTCGGGCTTCAGCGACGGGCTGCCGCGCGATCTGGCGCTGTCCCTTTTTCGAACCGTTCAGGAATGCCTCACCAATGTTCATCGCCACTCAGGAAGCTCGACCGCGCAGGTGCGTATCAGCCGTTCCGCCGGAGAAATTACGCTGGTAGTCCAGGATGAGGGCAAGGGCATCCCGTTTGAAACTCAGTCAAAGATTTCCTCCGGAACGAGCTTCGGTGTCGGGTTGCGCGGAATGCGCGAAAGGATCCGCCAGTTTGGAGGCCGAATGGACATTCGCTCAGACCCCGGCGGCACGCGAATCTTGGTGGTTCTGCCGGCCCCGAGCGAGCCTGAGGGCGGACAGAAAGAATTCCAGACGGACGGCGCATGCGACCGAGCAGACCGCCTTCCAGAAGAGCGATCAGGATACGGCCACCATTCTCTTAATTGATGACGAAGCGGCAGGATTGTTGCCGCGAAAGCTGTTGCTCGAGTCCGCCGGGTACCGCGTGATCGCCGCGCACTCGGGAGCGCAGGGCCTCCAAATCTTCCAGTCCGAAAAGGTCGACGCCGTGATCCTGGATTACTGGATGTCTGGAATGAAGGGAACCGCCGTGGCGGCCGAATTGAAGCGGATCAACCCGGCTATTCCGATCGTGGTTCTTTCGGGAATGTCGGACTTGCCGGGCGAAGCGTCGGGCATCGTGGATCAGTGGATCGTCAAGGGAAGTTGCCGGGCAGAACAGTTGCTCGATTCCATCGCGGCGCTGCTCGATCGCCGGCCGGTCTGAGTGGTGGTTCATTAGCTGCAAGCCGTTTGGACGCGGCGCGGTGGCGCGCAATAGCTGGATGAACTTCTCGGAGGCGCCGGCCCAGCCTGAACTTCAATCCATTGGAGAACTCCAAATGCAAACCCATCGCCCCTGGATATGTTTGCGCAAAATTGCCGCCCTGTTCATTTTGCTTGGGGCCTTCGAATCCTCCGCGCGGCCGCAGGCGAGCAACCCTTCGCAACAACAGCTGAAGCAGCTCGACCTCGAACAACTCGGGGACGTTGAGGTGACCACGAAATCCAAGGCGCCGGAACAAGTCTGGAAGACTGCGGCTGCGGTCTACGTGATCACCCAGGATGACATCCGCCGTTCAGGCGCGACCAGCATACCCGAGGCGCTGCGGCTCGCGCCCGGAGTAGAAGTCGAGCGCATCGACGGCGACAAGTGGTCCATCGGAATCCGCGGCTTTGACAGCCGCCTGAACCGGTCCGTGCTGGTGCTGATCGACGGCCGCAGCGTCTACACCACCCTGATTGCGGGCACTTACTGGGAAGTGCAGGACACCGTGATGGAGGATATCGACCGCATCGAAGTGATCCGCGGCCCGGGCGGTACGGTGTGGGGGCCCAATGCGGTGCAGGGCGTGATCAACATCATCACCAAGAGCAGCAAGGACACTCAAGGAGCGCTGGTAAGCACCGGCGGCGGAAATGAAGAGCAGGGATTTCTGGCCGCCCGCTACGGCGGGGGCGATCCCAATGGCCTGAGTTATCGCTTCTACGCGAAGGCTTTCAATCGCAGCCCGGAGATTCACTCGGATTTCAACAGCTATGACCACTGGCGCTCGATGCAGGGCGGCTTCCGAGCCGATTGGAAGAAAAGCGAGCGCGATTCCTTCACGCTGCAAGGAGACTTGTACGATCAGCGCGCCGGTGAGACCGTGCAGGCTGTGAATTACGCGCCTCCCTTTTCGCAAATCCTGACGGGGAATGCGGTTCTTTCCGGCGGAAATATTCTGGGCCGCTGGACGCGAACCTTTCGTGAGGGCGAGGACATCCAGCTGCAGGTCTACTACGATCGAACCAATCGCTACGAACCGAACTTTGACGACATTCGCAACACCGTCGATTTCGATTATCTGGAACGCTCCTACCTTGGGTCGCGCAACCACCTTTCCTATGGCCTGGGCGCCCGCGCGAGCCACGGGCACGAGCCGGAAGTCACCACGGGCCTGTATTTCCAGCCGAACTCGCGAACCGATGAACTCTATTCCGCTTTTATCCAGGACGATATGACGCTCGTGCCCAATCGCTTGACCTTCGAGGTGGGCACAAAACTCCTGCTCACGAATTACACCGGCGTCGAGCCGGAGCCGAGCGTCCGCTTTCTCTGGACCCCTACCGATACCCAAACCTTTTGGACCTCCTTCACGCGGGCCGTGCGGACACCGTCGGACGGCGAAGAAGACTTTTTTCTCTCGGGATACATCGGAACATCGGCCACGGGATTGCCTTTCTTCGCGCGCTTCAACGCCAATCGGAACTTCCACTCGGAAAAACTCGATAGCTATGAAGCGGGATATCGGAGATTACTGGGCCGGAATGTCTACTTCGACCTGGCCGCATTCTTTAACCAATACTCCGACTTGTTCAGCGAGGATATCACCGGCTCGCCCTTCGTAGAGACTGCCCCTCCTCCGACGCACATCCTGCTTCCGGCGGAGTTCGGAAACGGCCTGGACGGAACATCAGCCGGCGCGGAAATCGCCCCGGAATGGAAGCCGACTTCCTTCTGGCGGCTGCGTGGATCGTATTCCTTCCTGCATATGTCGATTAGAAGAGGACCGAACTCGCTCGATATCGGGAGCGCACCGGCCACCAACGGGGAAAGCCCGCAACATCAGGTCCTGCTGCAATCGTCATTCGATTTACCGAAGCGCATTACTTTCGATTTCGACTACCGGTATGTGAGCAAGTTGGCGGGCATCTCGATCCCGTCTTATTCCACCGCCGACGCCCGTCTCGCATGGACCTTCTGGAACCACTGGGAACTCTCGGCCGTCGGCCGCAACCTGTTGCAGCCCGATCACTTTGAGTTCGCCAGCGATCCGGGTCCCAACGTCGCGATCAAGAGAAGTTTTTACGGGAAGCTGGTCTGGACAAGCAAGGAAAACTGACGCAAGTGACGCCTGCTCCCGGCTTCGTTGGTTTCCGTTTCGCGCGCCGAAATCGCCCCCGTCGGCGGCGATTGGCATTGCTCGCGGCGATACTTCTATTATCCCTAAGCCTTTGTCCCGTTGGGATCGCACAACAATCTAAGCCAGAGGAATACCAGGTAAAAGCCGTTTATCTTTACAACTTCGGAAGATTCGTCGTGTGGCCAGGCACCGCCGCAGCCACTCAGGGAACCTTCGATGTGTGTGTGCTAGGACGCGATCCGTTCGGAAGCGCCCTGGACGCCACGCTTGCCGGAGAGGCGATCGACAACCGGAAGCTCGCCGCGAGGCGGATCGCCATCCCGCGCGAGGCGACCAACTGTCAGATTCTATTTATCAGCTCTTCAGAGGCGTCGCGGATCAAGGAAATCCTGGCAGCTGTGGGTAGCTCCGCCGTCCTGACCGTCAGCGACATGCCCGCCTTCACGAGCAACGGTGGCATGATCCAATTCGTTCTCAAGGAAAACAAAGTTCGCTTTGAAGTGAATCTCACAGCGGCCGAAAAAGCCGGGCTCACGCTGAGCTCGCAATTGCTGAAGGTCGCCACCGACATCCGGAAAGAACCGCCCGACACGAGCGCACAACCATGAGCACGCTTCGCGATTCGCTCTCGAAAAAGCTCACCGCCATGAATCTGCTGGTGAGCGGCGGCGCGCTGATTCTGGCGTCAGCTGCGTTTTTTGTCTACGACGTGATCACCTTCCGGGCCAACCTGATCGGCAACACGTCGATCGAGGCGCAGATCATCGGGTCCAACGCGGTTTCGCCGTTGATCTTCAACGATCCCAAGTCAGCCGAGAGCACATTGTCGGCGCTGAGCGCATCTCCGCACATCATCTATGCAGGTATCTATACCCCGACAGGCAGGCTGTTCGCGGGTTATTCGCGCCAGACGGATGTTTCTACCGTCGATCTGCCCGCATTCAGGCACGGTCAGGGTGACAGCTATGCTTTTAAACGTGGGGAATTTGGCTTGGTCCACACCATTGTCTTTCAGGGAAAACCGGCCGGGATCGTTTACATCCGGTCTGACATGGGCGCGATGTATGACCGACT
This sequence comes from uncultured Acidobacteriota bacterium, assembly GCA_963709105.1. Taxonomy (GTDB): domain Bacteria; phylum Acidobacteriota; class Terriglobia; order Acidiferrales; family UBA7541; genus Palsa-295. Next base: position 158,852 of record CAVPVC010000025.1, on the reverse strand, counting down.
CCGAAGTTACGCCGTCATCCTGCTCGTGATCCTGGGGGCCTCACTGGTAGCTGCCCTGGTCCTCTCCCGGATACTGCAGCGGGTGGTCTCACACCCGATTCTTCGACTGGCGGAGACGGCGCGGCATGTATCGCGGGAGAAGGATTATTCGGTTCGCGCGCAAGCGACCGGCGATCGCGACGAGGTGGCGCTTCTCGTGGATGCCTTCAATGGAATGCTCGTCGAGATTCATAAGCGCGATCGGGCATTGCAGGAGAGCGAACAGCAATTCAGGACTCTGGCCGACTCCATCCCACAACTGGCCTGGATGGCAGGGCCCGACGGCGGCCTCTTCTGGTACAACCATCGCTGGTACGAATACACGGGGACTTCCCCTGAAGAAATGGCTGGATGGGGCTGGCAATCGGTGCACGCTCCCGAAACGATTGAGGAGGTCCTCACTAAATGGCGAGCCTCGCTTGCGACCGGCAAGCCGTTTGAAATGATTTTCCCCCTCCGCGGCGCGGACGGCACATTTCGTCAGTTTCTGACCCTGGCGATGCCGGTGCGGGATGCACAAGGCAACGTCGTACGATGGTTTGGAACCAATACCGACATAACGGAACAGCGGCGCTCCGAGGAGGCCCTGCGGCAAACGGAAAAGCTGGCCGCCACGGGCAGGCTCGCCGCAAGCATCGCGCATGAAATCAATAATCCTTTGGAGGCGGTCACCAATCTGGTTTATCTGGCACGCCGGCAGCCCCTGAACGTGGAAAAATATTTGAAGCTGGCGGACCAGGAGCTCGACCGGATCGCACAAATCACCAAGAATACTCTGGGTTTCTATCGCGACAGCACCTCTCCGGCGGAAGTGGACATTTCGACGACTCTTGAAGAAGTGTTGTCCCTCTATGCGAGGAAGATTCACTTCAAGCGAATTACGCTGCGGCCCGACTACGGCGACGGACTCAAGGTGGTGGGATACCCCGGCGAGATACGGCAGATTTTCGCCAATCTGATTGCCAACGCCATCGAAGCGCTTTCTGACGAAGGCTGTCTCGCGATTCGGGCCTCGAAAGCCCGCATGCCGGCCGGTGGCGGGGCGCCGGGAGTGCGCGTCACTTTTCTGGACAATGGGAGCGGTATCGCCCCCGCGCACCGGAAGAAAATCTTTGAGCCTTTCTATACCACAAAAAAAGATGTGGGAACGGGTCTGGGGCTATGGCTGACGCAGAACCTGGTGGCGAAGCATCATGGCTCGCTACACGTGCGCAGCAGCGTCCAGCCGGGGCGCACCTGGACGGCGTTTTCTGTCTTCTTGCCGGAGCGGCCTCCGAAGAACTAAACTCTAGTCACAGTAAATAAATCGTCGCGAGGACTGATGATCGTAAACTGGCAGGCTGCAACTGTTCCCCTGTGGCCCACTTTCGGAGATCCAAAGTGGCTCCCAAACGGAGCAAAGCACAATCCGGATGAACAGCAATTCGTCGACGAAACGAAAAATCAGCGGATCATCGTAATTGACGACGAAGTATTGATCGCAGAGACCGTCGCCGAAATCTTGAATGATCAAGGTTTTGAGGCCACGCCGGTATCCGACGGGACTGCCGCCATAGAACTCGCGAAGACCCTGCGTCCCGATATCGTGCTCAGCGATGTGATTATGCCGGGACTCAATGGAATTGAAACGGGAATCAGGATCCGGGAGATCGTTCCCGACTGCCGGCTCATCCTTTTTTCGGGCCAGGCAGCCACCGTCGATTTGCTGGCAAAAGCCCGCCAGCAGGGCCACCGCTTCGACATCCTCGCCAAGCCGATAAAGCCTGAACAGTTGATAGCCGTGATTCGGTCCAACTCCGGCTACCCCTCATAAAACGCGACGTCCGAGGCGAGACCTCTAGTTTGACGCCGGTAAGATAACATCCACCCCAAAACCGGCGATCACGCCAAACATGAATTACAGACGACCGGGTTCAGTGAGTCATTCCATAGACGACGTAGTTGATGCCGATGCGATACGCCAGCGACGCAGCGCGTTCGGGATACTGGGGGCTGTCGGCCCATTCCCATGCGTCGCCGACATCGGAATTGTGACAGATGGCGACGACGATACGACCTTTATCGTCGCGAATAGCACGCCACGCAGGAATGGCGCTGTCCGGGGTGTACGAGCGCCGTCCCCAGATATAGCGCGTCCCCGGGATTTGAACGCGGTCATCCAAGTCGTAAACGACATGGAAGATTTCGTCCTGGTTTTCCAAGTTTTCAATGGGGCGGTCAGGGAAAATCATGCGCATCCCGCCGAGAAAAGTTTGCCACTCATTGTCGCCGTGCGAATCATCGACCATCAAAAAGCCACCCCGAAGCAGGAAGTCCCGCAAGCGCCCGGCCTGTTTCTCCGACAGACGCCAGGCGCCCGCATCCTCGACGTAGAGCCAGGGCCACTCGTATATTTCGTCGTTGTCCGCATCGATCAGATGCTCGGTGGAGCGCGCCTGTATCCGTGTTAAGCGGCGCACGCCCACTACAAACTGACGGTCGGATTTCGGGTAGTCCGCCGCCCATCGCCGAAAACGAAACTGCCCGAACTGATAGTCGAGATCGTAACGAAAACGGGCGAAAGTCCATTCGGCCTTTTCGTGAGGATCTTCGGGAGGAAATCGCTCGCCATCCATATCAATGATGCCGTTGCTCTCTTGAAAGGCTTGTGCCATCACAAAAAGGGGCAGCGCCAGAAAGACAAGCGGGAGGAACTTCACAAAATGATGCAACCAGTGAAAACGCTGTCCGGACTTGTTCTCCCTGTTCCACAAGAGCAAGTTAACACGCCAGGTCCAGGGATTTTAGTTCGGAATATTCCGGCGGCTCCCTTCGAATGCAAGTTCTTGAACGCGGCTCAGCATCCAAATAGATTGCTTGTTTTCAGAAACTGGATTATATGCATCGTGGGCGGGACGCGCCTGACAAAGCCGCCGTTCGGTGCTGATTTTTGTGGACTTCGACGCGGGCAACAGATTTAGAATTCCAAAGCGATCCGGAGATAACATTTGGCCGTTCCCGAGATTCTTCACACGATTGAAAAAACAGCGCTCAGTACGTGGCTTCGCGAATCGCCTTCGTTTTTTGGCTTCTATTTCTTCCTGACGCTACACACCATCGGAATGGCACTCTTGGTTGGCGGAAATGCGGTGATTGATTTGCGGATTCTTGGCGCTGCGCCTTCGATTCCCCTTAAGCCGCTCAGGGGTCTCTTTAGTATTATGTGGGCCGGCCTTGCCACGAGTGTAACGACGGGAATACTGCTCTTGCTCGCCTACCCGACCAAGGAACTTACGAATCCTGACTTTTACGCGAAGTTGACGTTTATTATGCTGGGCGTAATCACCATGCGAAGGGTCGACATTCGGGTCTTCGGAGACTCCAGCCTGGACGAATTGGCGATGATCGCAAAGGGCAAGGTATTGGCGAGGTGGTCGCTCTTCTTTTGGATCGGAGTTGTCACATTGGGGCGGCTCCTGCCGGACACAGCCATATATGGCACCTTCGGCCATCCCGCCGGTGGCTAGCTCCCCGCGAGAAGGATTGTTTTGAGCTTAGTCGCGCAGGGCTTGCCGGACCTGAGACAACGTCCTGGAAGGATTTGGGGGAGTAACTGATGAATTTTTCGCACCTGCACTTGCTGCTGAACCACTTCCCCATCATTGGAACGATCGTCGGCCTCGGCCTGTTCCTTGTTTCTTTCGCCGGGAAAAACGAGGACCTGCGGCGAAGCAGCTACCTCACTTTCGCGGGCGTCGCTCTTTTGACCATTCCCACCTTCTTGAGCGGCTACGGCGCCATGCTGATGATCCAAGGACCCGGCGTCTCCGACGCTTTGGTTCAAAGGCACCAGGGCTCGGCGATGCTGTCGTTCTGGTTTATGGAAGCGACCGGCGCTTTCGCTCTAATCGCATTGTGGCACTCACGGATAAGCTCCCGACCTAAAAATTGGAATGTCGCTGCCGTCCTCCTGTTTTCACTCGTGACAGCAGGTCTGATGGCGAGAACCGGCAACACGGGTGGTGACATTCGGCATCCGGAAGTACGGGACGCACAGGAACTGTCAGCAAATGGGAAAGTAACGGAAGGTCCTGTGGGCTCCCTGCTGTACGCGATCGAGCCGACGCCGGACAAGTTTATGCAAGCCGTGGTTTTCAGCAAATGGTGGTGGACTTTTATGATGATCATGCATTTCTTGGGGCTGATCCTGATCATCGGGACGGTGGGGCTTTTCGACATACGCATCATGGGGTTTTTGAAGCGACTTCCGATTGGCCCCCTCCACCAGCTTCTTCCCTGGGGAATTGCCGGATTGGGCGTGAATATTGTGACGGGCATGCTGGGCTTCATCGGCCAGCCTACCAATTACATTTACAAAGGAGTTTTTTGGTTCAAGATGCTGTCCCTGATGCTGCTTGGAGTGAATGCCGCGGCATTCTACATGACCGGCATTTTTGAAGGAGTCGAACGCGTGGGACCCGGAGAAGACGCGCCGGTCTCCGCCAAACTCGTCGCGGCGAGTTCCTTGCTCCTTTGGTTCGCCGTGATCACTTTCGGGCGCTACATCCAGTTTTCGCTTGATACGCTGGGGCCGGCTGGCAACTAAGTCGCCAGGGACCGGGGCAAACAGCGTTTGACTTCACTTGACTGGTATTGTAGAAGTTGGACTAAATAAAGTGGGATGAGTAGCGAAATTAAGAGAAACAGACTTCAGGATTCACGGAAGCTGCTCACGGGTTAAATATGAGAATCCGTCATTTGTATTCCTTCGTAGTTCTGTTTGCCTCAGTTGCTATTTCGGCCCAGCTGCATGCGCAGTCTCCTCAGAGCACTCCCAGCACCGAAAAGACGAGCGCAACAGCGAATCTGCCGTTTGACCCCCATGACTTTAGCGGAAATTGGATTGGCGACCCTCAAAATCCCAAGATTGGGCGGCGAAACTGGGCTAGCTACGACCAAAAATTACCGGAGCCCCCTCTGACGGATTGGGCAAAGAAAAACCTGTTGATGAAATCGATCTCGCACGACCCTATCCCGGGAGGAAAGACCCTGCCAGGATGGGATCGCCCCGGACACCTTTGCCCGATGAATCAGGATCCGTGTTATGCCACGGACCCCAATGGTGTCACTGCTAACGACCCCGAGGGCGAATATCCCGGCAAAGATTGCGAACCTCTGGCTGCGCCGGCCATGTATGACTATCCCAGTTTAGGCATGTTAACTTTTTTTATGAGCCCTGAGCGAATCGTTCAGCTGAACAATTATCACCGCGAATGGCGCATCTTCTGGCTCGACCGTGAGCATCCCAAAGAAATCGACCCCACGTTCGAGGGCGACTCGACGGCCCATTGGGAGGGCGACACGCTGGTTGTCGATACGATCGGTTTCAACGGAAGAACCCAGATCACTCAGAGCCTTGGCCAGTGGAAGAGCGACGCATTCCATCTCGTGGAGCGCTACACGCGTGTGGACCATGACCACATGGTGCTCGATATGACGTATTACGATCCAAAAGCGTGGGGCGACAAATCCTGGCCTGGGTTCGAGAGGTATTACCACCTGGTGCCCATTGAAAAGGTGCATGACAACACTTACAAGTTTGACCAATATACGGAATGGATATGCAGCCCTGAGGACAACAAGAACTTCGATAAGCGGGTAACCGAATATTACAAGAAGTGAGCGGAAGCAATCCTGGGAGGGTGAGCAGTGATATCTATTAAGAGGAACGGTCTGTTGGCCGGATTCATTGGCCTGGTGCTGGTCTCCACGCCGGCACTGGCGCATCACGGGTACGCCGCGTATGACATGACCACGACGTTGTCGGTGAAAGCAACGATCGTCAGCCTATTGATGGAAAATCCTCACTCATCCATTGCCTTTGACGTGAAAGATGCCAACGGAAATGTCGAACATTGGTTTTCCGAAAGCGGGAACCCCCGCAACATGAGGGCGGATGGTTTCACTCCGGACAGCGTTAAGGCGGGCGATCAGGTCACGATTTATTATCACCCGTCAAAGAACGGAGCGCACGTAGTTGTCTTGACACGGGTGGAATTTCCTGACGGGCGAGTACTTCCCCAGCACGACAGGGGACAGAATAATCCAGATCAGTAGTTTGGAATTGCGAGCGGTTCCTCGTTACACTCGTAAAATGTCGTGGTTTATAAAACATGACGGAAGCGTTTTTTTTTCCGCCCCGCTGAGGCCTAGGCCCCGATTCTAAGAATCTTAGCCGCGTTTTCCCCGAGAATCGCTCTCTTGTCGGCAGTGCTCAGTCCCGAGTTCAGCACGAAATCAGCCTGGAGGTCTTCGCCAAAGAGCGGCTGCAGATCGTACTGATTTCCCGGCAAATCGCGCTGAAAGGGCTCATTGGCTGATACCGGCTCATTCACGGATGCCGGAAAATCTGTCCCATACACCACGTGGTTGGCTCCCACCTCGGCTACGAGGTGCCTCAGACCCTCCGAGCTGTACACCACCGTGTCGCAATAGATTTGTTCCTTGAAGTAATCACCGGGCAATTTTTTGACCGCCTTGCAAACCGTGGGAATTTTTTCCGCACAGTGATTTGATCTCCCCAGGTAGGACGGCAGATAGCCGCCGCCATGCGCCGCAACAATTTTCACCCCTGGATAGCGGTCCAGCGTTCCTTCAAAAATAAGGTGGGAGAGGGCGACCGTCGTCTCCAGTGGATTGCCGATGATGTTGCCCAAGCCACCGTTCCCCTGAAACCGCTTCCCGGCTTCTGGAAAACCCACGGGATGAATGAAAATAACGATTCCCAACTCCTCGGCTTTGGCCCAAAACGGGTTAAATTTGGGCGCGGACAACTCTTCTCCGTTCACTGTCGCGCCGATAACGAATCCGCGGAATCCATACTTGGTGACACCGTCTTCCATCTGCTGAATCGTCAGATCGGGATGTTGTAACGATACCGGTCCCAAACCAACGAAGCGGTCGGGGTGAGCGGTGCACAAATCGAAGAGTTGTTCGTTCTGGCGCTGGGCGAGGCGGGCGGCTAAATCTCGATCCGCCCAATAGTTGTATCCGGAAAACAGGCTCACCGCCTGAACATCGATTCCATGTTCATCCATATTTTGCAAACGATCTGCAATCTTGGCGGGCTCCAGCATCGTGAACCGTCGGTGCGGATTCAGGAAGCCATTGTCCTCCTTGGTCTCGTCCTCGTGACCCTTCTAGCAGATCGCGAATGTCCGGGAAACAGTGAGAGTGAATATCCACCGTTTTTAAGCGGCGCCCTCCCACGAAGATCTCTCGGCGTTTCGCCCGACCTGTCAATTGTGGAGGGTTGGCAGATGCGTCCCTAAGATCACAGGCACCTAGCAGAACGCCAGCTGTCGCAACCGCCGCGTTTTTCAAGAATTCTCTGCGATCAGACATTCCACGTCCCCACGGAACAACTTTGGCGCCATTGTTGCGTCGTACGGTACCTCCGTCCGTTCTTTTATGTCAATGTTCGCACCGAACTTCGTGGCGGAGCCAGTTCCGGTGGAGACATACCTGGACATTCAACCTGTCTTCGACGAAGATTCCAAAACAAGATTCCAAACCGTGACGCATTCCGGCGGCCGTTTGACGATGAGGCAAACAATTGAGAGGGGAGAAGCGGATGACCTCGACATTTTCTTTTCTTCTGAGGAGACGAGTGAGGTGGGCGTGGACCTATCTATTCCTTCTGGCTGTGCCGGTATATGGGCAGGCAGATTTAAATCTAAAAGGCGCTATAGACACTCGAGTGCATAGCGGTCCCGACAGCGTCGAGCGCTCGATTGATGCGGACGACTTGGCACGGCTCGCCAAGAAAATGGGCATGCGCGGGCTGGTGCTCAAGAACCACTGGGAATCGACAGCTGCGCTCGCCTACATGGTCCGAAAAGAAGTCCCCGGGATAGAAGTTTTCGGGGGGATCGTCCTGGATAGGTCCGTCGGTGGGATCAATCTGGAAGCGGTAAAGCGGATGACCATGATGAAGGGGGGCTGGGGCAGGGTCGTATGGATGCCCACGTTCGATTCTGAAGCCTTTGTGCAAAGACTCGATGCGAGAGGGCTGCCGTATTCAAAAACTTCTGGTTCGACCGTCACGACTGTGCCGGTCTCAAGGGACGGCCATCTGCTTCCCGAGGTGCTGGAAGTCATCGATTTCATCGCTCAAAATCATCAATTGGTTCTCGAGACCGGGCACATTTCGGCGGAAGAAGGGTTAATGGTTGTACACGAAGCGCATCAGCGCGGCGTAACCCATATCGTCGTTACAGGGGCGAACGACATAGTGGTTGATATGACGATTCCACAAATGCAACAGGCAGCCCAGGAAGGGGCCTTCATTGAATTCGACTACAGTAATTCGTTCGGAATTGAGCAGCAGCATACAATGAGCGAGTTTGTAGACGCGATTCGCAGGGTAGGCCCCCGGTCCTGCATCCTTGCCACGAATTTCGGATCGGCCCGGAACAAGTCGCCACTGCATCCCCAGGCTCTGCTCAATTTCATGGAGGCGCTGCACAAGGAAGGAATATCCGTGGCGGATGTCAACCTCATGGCGAAGACCAATCCTGCGCTCGCCCTGGGGCTTACGCCTTAGTTGCGACTGTGCAGCCTTCGTCTTCGGCCTGCGCAGATTCCGGAGGATTTTGAGCGCTACACCAGGGGGTTGGCATGGATGAGCGTCCACTGATTTGGAAAGTATTCACGATCACGTTCAGCTTTTCTGTCAGCCTGATGCTTCTTTTGGGACCGGTGGAGGCGTCGGCCCAAAGCGAGTGGTTAACGTGGGGCCACGATCAGCAGCGCACGGGCTGGAATCAGTCTGAAACGACGCTCACCCGGGACAATGTTTCCCGTCTCGAGTTGAAGTGGAAATCTCAGCTGTCCACCTCTCCGCAGGATGTGGTTCTCTCGACGCTGACGTCTCCCTTGGTCGCCACAGTGAATGGCCCAGCCGGACCGGCGACGCGCGTATTCGTAGTGGGAAGCGACAACACCGTTTACGCAATCGACTCCGAGACAGGTGAGGTTGCCTGGCAGAAGCGGTTTCCCAACCAGATGACGCCGAAGCAAGCGGCCACGTTATCGTGTTCCAACACCCAGAATGCCACCCCTGTAATCGATAAGGATGCGGGAGTCATTTATGTGTCGACCAGCGACGGCAAGCTGCGCGGTCTGAGTCTGGAGAATGGGGACGAGCGCTTGCCGGCCATAGACTTCACCACTCCTTTCGCGCGTAACTGGAGTCTGAATCTCATCGATGGGGTTATCTATTCACCCACGGCGCGAGGCTGTGGCGGTGCGATCTCTCACTTTACCGCGATCGATTTGAAGGATCCGGCGCGGAGAGTCGTTGAGTATTATACGAGCACAGGCAGAGGAGGTGGTGCCTGGGGGCGCGGCGGCCTTGTTTCCGGCCCGAAAGGTTTATACACGCAAACAGCCGACGGTGCCTACGATCCGGCGGCCGGCAAGTTCGCGCATACCCTGTTGTTTTTGAGTTTCAAGGACCTCCGGCTGCTCGACACATACACTCCAGCGAATTGGGAATATCTTGAGGAGAAAGATCTGGACCTCGGGGCAACCAATCCCACGATCTTCTCCTTCGAGAAATGGACGCTGCTCGCTTCCGCAGGCAAGGAAGCGGTGGTTTCCCTGTTGGACGCCAGCAACCTCGGCGGCGCTGACCATCACACTCCACTCTACCAGTCACCCCGATGGGGCAATGATCAGGTTCTGCATGACGACCGGGGCGTTTTGGGGTCAATGGCGACCTGGCAAGACGGGCGAGGACGACGGTGGCTGTTGGTGCCCATGGAGGGGCCGCCATCCAAAGATGCATCTAGTTTTAAATACTCCTACGGAAAAGCGGATCAAGGCAGCATCATGGCGTTCGAAGTTCGCCTCGATTCGACGAAGAATACGCCTACGCTCGCCCCGATCTGGATCTCTAGCGACATACACGCACCCGATCCCCCTGTGGTTGCGAACGGCGTGGTCTACGCACTCGATACGGGGAAGACCACGATGGAGTCCCGAGCGAAAGGTAAGCCCGGAAATATTCCCGTCAGTCACGCGGTCTTGTACGCGATCGATGCGGAAACCGGACAGCAATTGTATTCAAGCGGCAACTTGATCGACAGCTGGACGCATTTCACCGAGCCGGTGGTTGCCGGAGGCAAAGTCTACGTTTCCACCTGGGACGGGAGAGTGTACGCTTTCGGCCTCAAGAAGTAGGGAAAATGCTCGTCGTTAAGGGCGTAGCGACACCGGAATAACTAGCTTCGCCAGTCGGGTGTGGCAACATACGCACGCGTAATGTCCGCCACCGTCTGCGTGCCGCAATTGCCCATCGCAAGTCTGAGTTCGCCCTGAAGGATTTCCAGCACGCGATCGACGCCGGCTTGTCCGAATGCGCCCAAGCCCCACAGCATCGGCCGCCCGATTCCGACGGCCTTGGCTCCCAGCGCAAGAGCCTTGAAAACATCGGTACCGCGCCGAAAGCCACCGTCCACGAACACTGGAATACGCCCGTTCACTCCTTCGACCACTTCAGGAAGCGCTTCGATAGTCGGCTCGAGAGTTTCCGTGACGCGCCCGCCGTGGTTCGAGACGAGGATGCCGTCGATGCCGTGCTCGATGCACAACCGCGCATCCTCGCGGGTCGTCAAACCCTTGATGATGAATTTCCCCTTCCAGAATTTCCGGATTTGATCGACATAAGCCCAGTCCAGAGCGGGATTCGTCGGCCGCATGCCTGGCACGTGAATGCCGTCGCGCATCGGCTGCGTCCGGCGGATGACCGACGAACCCTTGACGTCGTGGCAGGCAGCGCATTGGCTCAGATCTTTCGGCCGCATACGAGCCTCGGTTTCGTTGTGCGCGCCCGCTACCGTATCAACCGTAAGAGCAATCACGCTGCATCCCGAAGTTTCCACGCGCTGCAGGAGTTGTTCGCAGGCTTCCCAGGGACTTGGCGCATACAGCGAATACCAAACCGGGCGACCCAGGGCCGCGTTCACCTCTTCTACTCCAAAGGACGTAGCCGTCGACAGAAACTGGAGAGTGCCGCGGGCTTTGGCCGCTCGCGCAACGGCTAATTCACCGTCGGGATGAAACGATCTCTCACCTCCGGTCGGGCAAGTGAATATCGGGCTATTGTAGGTGGTTCCAAAAAGCTCCACGCGCATGTCCACCTTGGTGGCATCTCGAAGGCGGCGCGGCCGCAATTGGATGTGCTGAAATCCTTCGCGATTGGCGCGCAGAGTAGCATCATCGTCGACGCCAGTCACCATGTGCGCCCAATGACCGGGCTGCACTTTGCGGTGGGCAGCTTCCTCGAAATCAAATACGTTGAGGGCTTCGGCGGGATCGGCGATCACTTCAGGAGCCTGCTGTGCACTCTGGGCAAGAACGCCGCGCTGGAGAAAAGAGGCAATTCCACCCAGCGAAGCGACGTAGGGGCTGGCAGCAAGGAACTTCAGGAATTTACGGCGCGCAACAGTTTGATCGTTCACGAGGGTAGAAGTTTTATTGCTTCCGCCACTTTTGTCAAGGTAAACGGTTCTGTCTTATTTCCCGGAACTGTCGACGACTATGGGTTAGTCTCTGCTTTCGCGATCGCTTTCGGCAGGGTGACAGCAGAAAACACCGCGGCATCCTCCGGCAAAAGGAATCGCTGCCGCACAAGTTCATCAGCTGCCTTTTTCCGCTTGGCCGAAAAATCCTCTTGGTTTTTGTAACGCTCTTCCAGCGAAAGCCTGGAATCGTGGTTCGCCATACGTTCCTTCTTGGTGACAGCGAAAGGAATATAGCTGCCGTTGAGACCACAAAGGTCGCCCTCGCCATAGCCCGCTGCGCGCGTGTTTTTGCCCGAGTACGTGCCTAACGGAACTTCGATTTCCGGCGGCTCGATTCCTCCGATCGGGTTGCCATCCGCATTGGTGCGCGCAACAAAGATCGGATACTCAGGTCCGGAAACAACCGGAGGCTGATGGCTATTGTCCCTCAACCAGAATCTGTTGATTTCCGGATTGAATGGAACGCCCGGAATAGTCGGCCATAACTTGCCTGCCTCCGCCACAGAAATCAATGTGCCGTCTTTTAAGTTTGGATAATGGCTGGGAGGCGGTTCCACTCCTTTGGTAACCCAGCGGTCAAGCGCCAGGAACAAGGCCCGCACGTAATATCTATAGTGCAACGGGTTTCGCCTTTGCTCGCAGATGCCCCGATCCGCTGTGCCGGCGATCGACTCACTCAGGTCATTGGAGTCGTGCGGGACGCCCGTCGGCATATAGATGCGAACGTTGTCAGGGATGGGCACCGGCTTACCGGTTGTATCTGTAAAGACCAACGACACACGCCTCTGCCAGACTTCCGTGTCTGAATCGAACTGGAAAATCTTGGGGCACGAATGAGTTTTCGTGCATTTGGCAAGCAGTCCGTCGGTTTTTCCGGTAAGCGGATCCGTAGTTGTCGCGTAGGTGAAAGGGAATTGGTCGCTGGAATAAAGACGGTCCTCATGCTGCATTGAATAGCGACCCGGTTGAGCAAACGCGGCATTGAATTCGTGCGAACCCGAGCCTGAAAGGGCGCTCAGAACGCCATCAAAAACCCTGCGGCCGGAGCTATCCACATTGAACCCTTCAGACACCACAGCCTTGGTAACCCGACCGCTTTGCGATATGCCCATTCCAATGACTGCCTTGAATGGAGTCGCCGGATGCACGGGATTGGGCTGCCCTGTCGAGTCGCGCTCGGCATACCGCAGGAACGACACGAAATCCCTGATGGACGGGAACGCAATTCCTTCCACTACAGCGTCCGTCGCCTGATAAATCAGCTCATACAAAGCTCCCCTGTCAAACCCGGGAGCGGCCGTGATGTGCACGTGCTTTGCATCGATGTAACTCCAGCTCGAAGCAGGCAGCGGTTTTCGCGGGTCTTCCTCGCGTTCGCGCACGGTAAGAGTGGCCGCAGACGTATCCAGATTGGCCGCAGGATACGTCAAGAGTTCGGTGAATGATGGGCCAGCAGGGATGTCGGTAAATTCTTCGCGACTGGTGCCGGTAATCGGTTTCCCATCGCGCATTGCTATGGGGAAATTCGCCTTCAGCAACCCCGGTCGAGAGCTCTCAGCCGACCCTTCCGCTTCCCATCCACTCCAAGCCACCGTGTAGCCACGTTTCATAATGAATGCAGTCGCCGGATCGGAGACCTCCTGGGGCCCGGTACGGCTGAACTTGCTTAGATTCAAGTCCGAAAGGGCCTTTTCGTGGCCGCGATTTAACACGTCGTAGATAAGTCTTCCGTTGCCCTTATTGATATCGACGGGCTTGAGTATGGCAATTGCCGTACTGTATTCCACGAGGCCCTTGGCATTCAGTGGAGCATTCTGGAGGTTAACAATGCTGGAATTCATGGCAGCCTTCGGGTCCAACTCGCCGTAGACCGTTCCGGTCAACATTTCGTAGGGGCCCGCGCTGCCAAAAGAGGCGCCTCCAAAAGCAGGATGACGATCGGCAATCACGATCTTCGTAATGCCTGCTCCAGAAACGTTCGCTTCACCCAGGCCATACTGTAGGGTCCAGGCCAATCCGATCGCGAGAACAACAATTGCTCTTTTCACGCTCCACGCTCCAGAACCAAATGATGAGCCACCATCAACCCGCCTGCCCCCCGCATTCAACGGGGAGATCACGGAAGCTATTACAGGAATTATCGCTTTCTCAACGCCATGCCACTCATTAGATAGCCGTGCTCCTTCCCGTCGGCACCCGTGTACGTTCCCACGATATCGCCAGCGGAGTTGATACCGTTCGCGGGGAAATCAATCGACGTGAAAGTTCCATGGTGGAGCACAAAGCCAAGGACTTTCACCTTATTGGTGGCAACGTCGAGGATGTCATAGCGTCCGACGATGTCGCCGTCGGAATTAATCCCGCGGGCAAAGGTTCTCACGGCGCCAGGGAAATCGATTGATGTGAATTTACCATGGCGCAACAGAAAGCTGTGGGTTTTTACTTTATCCGTAGTGACGTCGAGGATGTCGTAGCGTCCCATGATGTCGCCGTCGGGATTAATGCCACGGACAAAGGTTAGGGCAGCACCGGGGTAGTCGATCGACGTGTACTTGCCACGGCGTAGAAGAAATCCGTGAGTCTGGAGCGTCTTTCCGTCCATATCCAGGTAGTTCCCTATTATCTCGCCATGGGGATCGATTGATAGAGCTCCAGTCTCCGCAAAAACTCCGCTTTCGTCCTCGAAGGGTCTGAAGACGGCACCGGGAAAGTCTATAACTGTGAAACTGCCGTCCATGCCGCGGAGAAAACCATGGTTAAAGTTAGCTGCATCTTTGTAAAAGCCAACGATCTTGCCTGCAGGGTTAATACCGCGCGCACTGGTCATCTTAACTGCTACTCCCGGGATCGCCGCGTCAATCGTCACGAAGCTGCCATCGGTCCGTCGGAGGAACCCACTTCCACCACGGAAAGCGGCCCCCTTGCCTGCTGTTCCCACGATCTCGCCTTGCGTATTGATTCCCCATAGTAGAGTGAAGTCGGCCCCGGGGCGGTCAATTGTGGTGAAGACATTGGGGTCTGGACGCGGCGCTGAATCTGCCGGACGGAAAAGCGCCTCCATGTGAACGGCTGCGGCGATGGCGACAATACCGAACGCCGCCACAGTTACTCCAATGGACTTCCACATAATCTTTCGCATTAGTCATCCGACCCCGGCCCTTGAGGAAGCCTGCTTCGAGATACTCGGAGAATGCGTCTTGACAGTGATCTCTCGTCAATTGACAACTCAAGCCAAACAATGGTACTTGTCCCGCCTGAGAACAGGTTGGCCATATACTCTTCAGCAAGCGGCTCGAAGCCACCTCGGATGCCGACGGATAGGTACCCCATAAGCTGAAATGGAAGCGTCACAAAGGAAAGACTCAATGCGAGCAATCTGGGTGAGGGGCTCACTGGTACGCATTCTCCTGCCGTGTAGCTTCCTCGTAATTTCGCCATTGTTTCATACAGCTCGACCGCAGGGCAATTCGGCGACCCCACCGGCGACAACCGATGGCGTCTCCGTGAACGGCGACGATATCGGAGGCGTCGTAACGAGTTCGAAGGGGCCGGAGGCCGGTGTATGGGTGATTGCTGAAACCACTGACTTGCCGACAAAGTTTCGCAAGATCGTTGTGACGGATGACGCTGGCAGGTATCTGCTGCCGGAGTTGCCTCAGGCGAATTACAAGGTGTGGGTGCGAGGCTATGGCTTGGTGGATTCGAAGCCGGTGGTGGCTACGCCGGGCAAAATACTGCCGCTGGCTGCGGTCATAGCTCCCAGCGCCCAAGCCGCCGCGCAATACTATCCCGGGGATTACTGGTATTCGCTTGTGAATCTGCCGCCAAAGAGCGCCTTCCCAATGAAGATTCGTACCAGTGGCGAGGCCGCAGCGCAGGCAAATGACAACTCCAGCGGCAACTTCGCGGCGATCAAAGGCACAGAAGTCGAGTCGCAGGCTCAATGGGTCTTTCTCCTGAAGAGGGCTTGCGAGGTGTGCCATCAGATGGGCAACAAAGCGACGCGTGAGATTGAGCCAGGTCTCGGCACATTCGATTCGCCCGCCCTGACTTGGGAGCGGCGGCTAATGTCTGGCCAGGTGGGCCCGCAAATGACCGGCGCTCTCAACAATTTTGGACACGACCGCGGCTTAGCGATGTTCGCAGATTGGAGCAATCGGATTGCCGCAGGTGAGGTACCGCCGGCGCCGCCGCGACCCCAGGGCATTGAGCGCAACGCGGTCATCACGCTATGGGATTTCGGAACCGATAAATCCTTCGTCCATGACGTCATGAGCACCGATGAGCGGAACCCCACGGCGAATGCCTTTGGCCCGATTTATGGCCCCGACCGGGCGATCGGCGCGATTGACGTCCTGGATCCGGTCAAGAATACAAGCTCCATGATCAATGTCCCTCTGCGCAACGAAAGCGATCGGAAGCTGATGCGTCGGGTTTCGCCGCAGACTGTCGCCGCGCCGTCTCCCTACTGGGGCAATGAAATTGTCTGGAATGATCCCATCACTCCATCGTCCCCGCAAATGGACGGCAGGGGACGCCTTTGGTTTCATGCGCAGACCCGGCCGGATCTGCCCGATTATTGCAAGGAAGGCTCCGATAATCCTTTTGCGAAGAATTTCCCGATGCCGCCCAAATCGGTTGCCCAGGGCGCCCTGAACTACGATCCTTCCACGGGAAAGTTCGAAATGATCGATACCTGCTTGTCGGCCGCGCATATGATATTTGCAAACGATCAGGATCAGACTTTGTACTATGGCAACACCTCCGGCGCTCGAGGGATGGGCATAATCGCCTGGATCAAGACGCGCGTATGGGACCAGACGCACGATGCCGAGAAATCGCAAGGCTGGTGCCCGGCGATTCTTGACTACAACGGCGATGGGAAAATCGGTGCGTATACGAAACCGGACGAGCCGCCGGACCCGAAACTCGACCGGGCCGTGATGGGGGCTAGTTCGTACGGCATCGCCGTCAGCCCTGTGGACGGCAGCCTGTGGTTTGCGGCTGGCGTCGCCTCCACCAGCACGGAGGTTCCCGGAAAGATCATCCGTATGGTGCCCGGCGCCAATCCGCCGGCAACGTGTTTGACGGAAATTTACGAACCTCCCTTTGACAATCCCAAGCTTCCGGGCGTGGAAGCTTATTCCACCCTGGGGATAGGCATCGATACGAATGGTGTGGTGTGGACAGCGCTCGCCGGCAGCAATGACCTTGCCAGCTTCGACCGTCGCAAGTGTAAGGGGCCCCTCAACGGTCCGACCGCGATGGGCCAGCATTGTCCCGAGGGCTGGGCGCTTTACCCGGTCCCGGGTCCCAAATTCAAAGGAACCGACGTGCTATCGGACTCCTTCTATCACAATTGGGTGGATCGCTACGATACGCTCGGCCTAGGCAAGAACGTGCCGATCGTGAACGGAACAGGCTCGGATTCGCTGATTGCTTTTGTGCCGGAGACGAAGAAGTTTGTCACGCTGCGGGTTCCGTATCCGCTCGATTTTTACACGCGCAGCATGAACGGCCGGATTGACGATGCGAAAGCCGGCTGGAAGGGGCGGGGATTGTGGGCTGCCGACGAAGAACGCGTCGTCTGGCATGTCGAGGGCGGAAAAGGAACCACGACCTTCGTCGCCCATTTTCAGATCCGGCCCGACCCGCTCGCCAAGTAAGCCATCCGTGCAGCGGTTCACTGGCGCGCATTGCCCGCGAATCGAGCCATATCGCCAACCGCAATCTTATTCCGCTGGAGCCGGGCCACGATCCGCGGCGAAGCGACGGGGGCGGCACATAGGACACGGTGGCAATTTGCCATCCAGTTCCATATAGACCGCGGTGATATCAGGCAGCGCGGCTTCACTAAAGAAGTCATGCGCGTACGGACCCAAATGCCAGCTCTTGGGAACGTCTTCGATCGGGATGCCTGCATCGTGCAGCCGTTTACCTTCGGCATACACAGCCTGCAGGGCGCGAATGCTGTTGAGAAACTCTTCCTTATTGACCGCAGGACTATCCATGAAGCCATGCGCTCCAAGATAGTTGTCCACGTTCTTCATCTTGGCCGCTTCCTTCAGCAGCGCGATCCATTCCGATGGATAGGAACTGTCTCCCATCGACGGCACTTGCCGCGATTCAAACGATTCACTCATCCAGAGGATTCGTTCTTTAGGAAGATAGGTCTCAAGATCGGGTCCTGAGTGGCCGCGGCCCATGTACATGATGCGGAGTTCTGTGTTGCCCACCTTGAGAACTTTTGTGACGTGGGGCGCCGGTTCCCGCGGATCCGGCGGCAGCGAGCCTACGATGTCCGTAATCTTGACAATATCCCGCAGCTTCCCAGATTTGTCCGGTATCTTCGCATCCGCTTCGAACCATTCCTTCGTAATCGCATGGCCGATGAACCTGACCTGATCCACCCCAGGCATTGAGCTAAAGGCGGTTTCCCCATGATCGCCGTGGGGACTTCCAACCACGATATATTTGATCGGTTGCGGAGTGAGCTTTTTAATCTCGTCGACCATGCGCGCCATTTCCCCGGCGCGACCCTGGCCATCCAGCACGACCACACCAGCCGTTGTGATTACGATGAGGCTATTGGTGATCCATCCGGAGGTGTTGTGCGGTGCCTGGTAGAGATACACATTGTCTGCGACTTTCTTGACCACGGGGAAATCGGCTTCTGCCCATCGAACGTGCCAGTCGCCACCGGGCGGAAGCTGAAGGTTTTCTCCTGTTCGCACGTCATATTTTGAGGATGCGAGCACGGCGTCGAGATTCTCTCCCGGCCGAATGGCCTGTGCAAAAAGAGCGGGAGTGGCAACGAGTGCAAAAATAATGAGACTAAGCAGTCCGCTGCATTTAGTTATTCCACGCATAGTTCCCTCGGAGTCGCCAAAACGGCCCCATAATACCTCAACCTCGCGTTCGAGGGATGTGCGCAGGGCACGCAATGTTTCCCGAACCGAAAGTGAGTCAAGGCTTGACCTCCTTCCCAGAATGGCCCTAACTTAAGATTTGTATGAGTGCCATCACGCTTAAAGTTAACGGCGTTGCCCACACGCTCGACCTCGATCCGTCAACGCCTCTGCTTTACGCATTGAGCGACGATCTGGAACTGCGAGGGCCGAAATTTGGCTGCGGCCTGGGACAATGCGGGGCCTGCACGGTGATCGTAAAAGGGCAAGCGATCCGGTCGTGCATTACCCCGGTGGAAGCAGTGGCCGGTTCCGAAATCACGACTCTCGAGGGTCTGGGAACTCCGGAAAAACCGCACCCGATTCAGCAAGCTTTCATCGACGAACAGGCTGCGCAGTGCGGCTTTTGCCTGAACGCTGTAATCATGAACGCCAAAGCCTTCGTAGATAAGAATCCGAAAGCGACTGACGAACAGATCGAGCAAGCCCTCTCCAACGTACTTTGCCGTTGCTTCACGCACGTCCGCATGCTGCGGGCAATCAAACGCTATGCTCACGGGGTGGCTCAGTGAGCGAATCCCCCAAACGTGCGCCGCAAATTTCCGTGACGCCGAAGCCCCGCTCGGCCCCCAAGGATTCTGGATTCTCGCGCCGTGATTTCCTCAAGCAATCGGCGGCACTCATTGTGAGTTTCAGCATGTGGGACCTCGGCATGGGAGTTACTTCCAGTCACGCGCAGGCTGCGCGTCCCGTTGCTCCAGGGTCACCTCCCCAGGACCAGCTGGATTCATGGATTGCCATTGCGGATGATGGCAGCGTAACGGCATATACCGGCAAAGTCGAACTCGGCCAGGGCATCGTTACCGCACAAACGCAGTTGGTAGCCGAAGAGCTTTGCGTATCTTTCGAGCGGGTCAAGCTGATCTACGGCGATACGGCTTTCACCCCCGATCAGGCTTATACGTCCGGCAGTTTGTCGCACGCTACGAACTTCAACCACACTAATCTGGCGCAGGCCGCGGCAACTGCGCGCGAGATGCTTCTGCGCCTCGCCTCCGAACGACTTGGAGTGCCTCCCGGAGAACTCGTCGCAGTAGATGGCCAGATTCAACCGAAGGGCGGCCCATCGCGGGCGTTGAATTATGGTGAGTTGGTGGGCGGGAAAAAGTTCAACATCACACTCGATGCAAATGCCAAGCGAAAGACTCCGAGCGAGTGGACCGTGCTCGGGAAGCCGGTACGGCGTCCCGATCTTCCAGCTCTGGCGACCGGGCGATTCGAATTCGTTCACAACGTCCGCGTCCCCGGCATGCTGCACGGAAGAGTGGTCCGCCCTCCCGCCGTGGGGGCAACCGTAGTGACTGTTGACGAAAGCTCTGTTCAAGCATTGCCGGGCGTTGTGAAGGTGGTCGTAAAGAACAACTTCGTCGGAGTCGTTGCGGAAAAGCCGTGGCAAGCGATTCAAGCTGCGAATGCCTTGAAGATCACCTGGACGCCGGGCGCCGGCCTACCCTCTCAGGCGAATTTCTATGACTTGTTGAGGAACCAGAAGCCCACCCGCGATACGTTGCTGCTCGATTCGAAGGACGTGGACGAGAAGTTTTCACATGCCGCTGTGGTCCTGAAGGCGACTTATCGCCATCCCTATCAAATGCATGGATCGATGGGGAGTTCGTGCGCCGTCGCAGATGTGCAGGGAGAGAAAGCGACGGTGTGGTCTGCGACGCAGGGCGTGTGGTACATGCGAAGCAGCGCCGCCATGCTCCTGGGACTCAAGCCCGAAAATCTGCGCGTTATTTTCACGCGCGGTTCCGGGTGCTACGGAAACAATGGCGCCGATACCGTGACCTACGACGCCGCACTGCTGTCGCAGGCGGTCGGCAAGCCGGTCCGTGTGCAGCTTACCCGAAAAGACGAAATGGCCTGGGAAAGCTACGGAAATGCGTTCGTCCTCGATGAAAGAGCCGCGATCGATGCAAACGGCAACATCGTCGCATGGCACCACGAGTCCTGGATGCCCGTTTTGGGGAATCGGCCCGGCGCAGGGACTCCCGGGAATATAATTACCGGCTTTCTGGCAGGCTTTCCACCCGACCCATTTGCGGCACGATCACCCGCGCCCGAGCCGGCGCATTACGACAACAGCGTCAACACGATTCCCTCGTATGTTGCCGGGAACATCGCAGGCGTGAACAACGGGACGGGAAACATTCGGTCTGAGCGAGTGCTCGTCCACAATGTCGTGTCTCCATTTTGGACGGGTCCGCTGCGCTCACCCGCGTGTTTGCAGAACACTTTTGCCCATGAATCCTTTATCGACGAAATCGCCGCCCATTCCAATGCCGACCCCGTTGCTTTTCGGCTGCGTCACTTGACTCGCGATCGTTTGATTGACGTGCTGAAGGGTGTGGCAATAGCCGCCAATTGGCAGGCTCGCCCGTCTCCCAGACCCAGCATTCGCCGCTCCGGAATTTCTGCTGGTCGCGGCGTTGCCTGCGTGGCGCACGAGGGAACCAACAGCTACGGGGCGATCGTCGTTGAGATTGAGGTAGACCAGGATACCGGCAAGATCACTGCAAAACGCATCTTTGTGTGCGTCGACTGTGGGCCCATCTCAAATCCCGATGGACTCAGAAATCAGACTTGAAGGCGGCGCCCTTCAGGGAATCAGCCGCGCTCTGCTCGAAGAGGTCACCTGGGACGATCAGAAGGTCACATCGTTCGATTGGGCGAGCTACCATAGCTTGCCGTTCGGTTTTGCCATACCCGAGATTGAAGTGAAGGTCATCGAGCGCCCGAACGTGGAAGCAACCGGTGCCGGCGAACTCTCGATCACCGTGCTGGCTGCGGCGCTCGCCAACGCGATCTTCGATGCGACCGGAGCGCGGATTCGTGAGATTCCCTTCACTTCCGAGCGAGTAAAAGCCGCACTGCGCACAATGAGCCCTGGCGCTGCGTAAAACCGTCGAGCTATCCGATCTTTTCAGCTGCCTGCTAACTAAGTACCCAGCTTAGGCCACTCTTCAATTTTCACGCGGGCGATGAGTCTGGCGCCCCCTTTGCCGTCGGGACCAAGAATGAGGGCTTCGCCTTCGGCCAAACCATCGGACCATTGCGGAAAAGCTCCCGCTATGTTCGGTTGGTGGGTGATGAGGATGGTGTTGGTGCCGGAAGAGAATTCCGTGACGTGTTTCTGGAGCCAGGCGGCCTGCGACTCTTTTGTAATCTGCATGCTCTGGCCATTGTCGCCGAGTTCGGGGATGGCTTTCGGGCTCGGCAATTGTGCGTATCGCGCCGTTTCGAAGGCGCGATAAGTGGGACTCGATAGTACCTGGCCGATAGGTATTTTTAAATCGCGCAGCGCCTTTCCGAAAGCAACGGCTGTGGTGCGGCCGTTTTCATCGAGTTGGCGCTCGAGGTGGACGTTTTCAGGATCGGCGGTTTGCGCGCTGGGAAGTTCCCGGGGTGCATTTGCATGACGCATGAGAATCACGTATCCGCCGCGCTGGAGGGCGCTGACAAGTGATTTCCCCTGCAACTCCTGCGCGCTCGCACCGCTTGGAGTCAACAGCACGCTTACCATAGCAGCGACGAGTGCGAGATCACGTTTCATATGCCAGTGTGATTTCATAAGCGCCTCAGTCCGTCTCTAAGTGAAATTTTCTGACGGCCTCCACGTTCGGCGACATTCTACACCAGCTGGCAGAACGATTTGAAATGATCGCGCAAAACTCCGTGCTGACTGCGGACTTCTAGCGGGGCCTCAGGACTTTGCGCAACGATTGGCGCACTTCCAATCCCCCATCGTAGTCGATAAATCCTTGCTTTCTGAATCGATTCATGAACAGGTTGACTCGTGGGCGCGTGGTACCGACCATCTCCGCCAAAACTTGATGGCTTATTTTGGGAATTTCAGCAACCGGTGGACCTCTCTTATCCAAGTGAGCCAGCCGCAAAAGCACCCCCGCCAGTCGCTGTTCGGCAGAAGACGTCAACAGTTCCGCGACATGATCCTGATACTTCTTCACGCTCGACAACAGATAGGCCACCAGAGAATTGGACAGCTTATTCTTTTTGCGAAGCATCTGGAGCATCTTCGTCTTATGGATGGTGCGTATCGAACTGGCGGTCAACGCGACGGCCGTGGACATGCGAAGGGGATAGCCTGCGAGACAAAGCTCACCAAAGAGATCGCCCACCCCCAGGATGGCGGTAACAGCCGGCGTTTGGTGTTTCGCTCGACTAGTGAGCCGCACCCCTCCTTCCTGGATGTAGAAAAGCGTGTAAGCGGGCGCGCCTTGCGCGTAAATGTTCTGCTTGCGCCGATAACGCGACACCCTGCCGCCCAGGCTGGCTCCTGAAGAGAATCCGCCAAGATGAGATCTCGTCTGTCTCGTTGCCTTCATGTGTGGGCCTCTGACGCTCATGTGCATTTCCCGTGGTGTTGGTAGAACCCTCCGCCGTGGGATGATCGATGCCGGCAAAAACCCTGCCAATGCTCCGCGTGCTCGATGGCAGGGCCATTTTTATTCGCTGTCAATCAATGGTGCTGTTGATCGCCCTGATGTCCCTGCTGGTAGCCAGCCTCGTAAGCTTTTTGGTCTTCGTCTTTCTTGAAGTGCCTTTTCTTGGAGTGGTCCTTGTTATGCTTGCTGTCATCCTGCCCTTCGCGCACACCTTGCTGGTACGTCTTGTTTTTTGAATAATCCTGATCGTGAGCCTGGTCTTGTGATGCATGGGCCGCCGCGCGAGGCGCCGCAGCCTGTGCTTTGCCTGCCGTGATACCACCAACCAGGACTACCGCCAGAACCCAGACACATTTTCTTAAATTCATTTGGAGTCGCATATCAGCCACCTTTCCTCTTTTGTGTCAATTTGTCGAATGGCGGACCTCGCCGATTTCAGCCTGTAGGCTACTAAGCAGTACCAAATAAAACTGTCCAGAAAGATACATGGTTAAAGAGACCGGTTCGTCGTCACAGCTGAATTGCCGCGCGCGGAAAAGCGGGTCGCGTAAAAGCTACGGACTGAAACAATGGTCTAGAATGGCCTCTATGGCCCGCCGCTCCCCTGCCACTTCGACAGACGAACATCTCGATCATATCGCCGCGATATTGGACGATATCTTTCGCATTCCGGGAACGCAGATCCGCTTCGGGCTCGATTTTCTGATCGGCTGGATTCCGGGCGTAGGGGACGCGGTCGCGGGCATCGCCTCCCTGATTATTATTGTTGCAGCCTGGCGACGTGGCGCAGCGTTGGTCACTCTTGCACGCATGATAGCAAACGTAATCCTGGAGGCCATGCTGGGGGCAATTCCCGTAGTCGGCGACGCTTTCCACGTCGTCTGGAAGGCGAATCGTAGAAATTACCGTCTGTTACTGCGAGAGAAAAACCGAGCCGCGGGTGAAAGCCACGCCTGGCGGGACGTTCTTTTCCTGGTTCTGCTGCTTACGGGCGCCCTTTGCCTGGTTGCCGTGCCCCTTGGTTTGGTTATCTGGCTGATCCGGTCCCACAGGCTGATCTAACGGACAGTCGAGAACCCGGAGGATGTACATTCCTTCCAGCGGCAGATCTCGTTGAGATACGAAGAATTCATCGTTTTCCCTGAATGTGAGGCTATACCTGGGGAAAATGAATCTTCAGCTTATAGCAGATATAGAGAACCAGGATTGCGCCCAGCGTGGAAAAAATGAGGCCTGCAGGATGATATCGTGCGTTTTTTGGGCGAAAAAGGACGTGTGTAACGCCACCCCCGATGATCGATCCGATGATGCCGAGCACGATCGTCCAGAACATCGTCATGTGCACGTGCATTACCGATTTCGCGACAACTCCCGAGACCAGCCCGATCAGAATATACCAGATTAAGTGAAACATACTTTCCCTCCATCCTTTGCCTTCAGAACTCGCCGCCATCCTAATCAACGTCGCCGCGGTTGTCTGTGCTGTTCGAGACATTGGGGGGTGCCCAATTACGTGTTATGCATGCAGGCATGCGCAGATCGAACAGCGTGTTTTCCTGCCTTTGGGATAAAGGTCGTCAGCGGTCCTTCCGTGCGAGGGAATAAGGAGTGTACGTCCTGAAATCTAGTGCAGACTGAAGTTCATTCTGACTTGTACGTGGGCCGACGTGGGTTGACCGTTGAGCCGTGCGGGTTCGTACTTCCACATACGCAGGCTTTCCATTGCCGCCTGCCTCAGGACTGGATTTCCCGAAAGAACCCTCATGTCACCCACCTTGCCCGTTTCGTCCACCACCGCATCGATCAACACGAAGCCTGACACGTTGGTCGAGCGCGCGACCGACGGATAACTTGGCGGGGGAGAAGACAAAAGCTTGGGTGGATCGAGATGATTGGTAATGTTCGCAACCGGGGGCGTGGGTCCAGGCGCGGAAGTCCCGAGCAATCCACTCCCAGGGACCGGTTCCTTCGGCTGTCCCACAAAAGATGGCGTCGAATTGCTGGCAAGGTTTACAGCCGGGAGCGCCGGGGCCGGAACCGAATTAGCAGCGAGGGCTTTCCCAACGTCCGAATCTCTTGTTTGCATCCCCGCTACAATCGGAGGAGGAGGCTCGATAGCCGCTGGTTGAGGAAATGACTTAGGAGCTGGCTTCGTCGACGGAGCGGCGACAACCGTCGTGCGAAGCGCCGGCAATGTCGGGGACGCTGGAAAGATGGAACGCGCGCTCACAGTTTGCGGCACGATAATTTCGCTGGGAGTCGTGGCCTTATCCGCGAAGGGAGTTGTTGATACAACCGGGGCGGCGCTTGTTGGTTGTTCCGCCGGAGAAATTGCTTTCGGGTTGCTGACCGAACGCGGCGCCGCCACTGCTGTCTTCTGGTGGCGCGCCATGTAGACTCCCATCGCCAGCGCCGCCGGCACAACCGCCGCGGCTATAATCATCAGCGAGAGCCGCAGTCCTGGCTTCAGCCACCGGCGCATTGGCGACGGCTCTGCGACGCTGAATTCCCTCCCCTTCTCCGGCTGAACGCTTTCCCGCGCGACCGAAGCCACCAGAGTGTTCTTGCGGGCGAAAGGCGACACTCGCGCAGCCCCAACCGGGGCGGATGCCGTTGCAGTTGCACGAGGGCGCTCGTGAGTTTTTACGGGAGTCGTTACGGGAACTGCTGAGGGAGAGAGCGCCGCGACCGCAACAATTTGTTCCTTCGCCGGCTTGCTTTCTTGCGTGGCAGAAAAGTCGCGATGGCCGGCCCCAACCTCTAGCGCGGGCTGTGGAGTGCTCAATATCGCCGCTGGGAGGGGCGTCCCCTTGTCTTCGACGACGTGGTGCGGTACCGGCGCCTCCATCTCGCGTGCACTCACGGCCGCCACACTGGGGAGAGATATGAAGTGCCGGGAACTATCCGGTTCGGGGTCATCCGAATGACTCGCCAGCGACACGGGTTTTTCCGGCAGCTTGATCCGGGCGACGGGTTCCAGCCGGAAATGGGATGCGACTGACTTGATGACCTCCACCGGCACGACGCGAATCTGCCGCGCGCACGCCGCAGTCAGAGCCTGGTCGCAAATACTGTTGACCAGCCGGGGAATGCCCTGCGAATAGGAGTAAATTGCCTGGACCGACTCTGGCGGAAACAATGTCGCCGCTTGCGAGCCGGCTCCGGCAAGTTCCAGCCGCCGCTCGATGTAAAGTCCTATGTCTTCGGCTCGGAGCGGTTCCAAATGGCAGCGAACCGCGATGCGTTGTTTCAAGGAGCGCAGCTCGACCGTGTCCAGTTTCTTGTCCAGTTCGGGCTGCCCGACCAGGACAATCTGCGCGAGCTTTTGCTGAGCCGTTTCGAAATTCGTCAGAAGCCTGATTTCTTCGAGAACGCTGCGCGGCATCTGGTGAGCTTCATCGACGATCAGCACGGTCGTGAAGCCCTTCTCGAATTGGCTCAGCAAAAACACGTACAACGCGCGCAACAGGTTTCCCTTGCTGGGTTCCGGCACGCTCAGTCCCAACTCAAACGCTATATAGCTCAGGAAATCGACCGTGGACAAACGCGGCCCTATGAAGTACGCGAAGGGGATTTCCTCCCGCTCCAAACGCTCCATGAGACAGCGCAGCACCAGGGTCTTACCGGTGCCCACTTCACCGGTCATTACGACAAAGCCTTTCCGCAGCCGTATCGCGCCGTAAATCGACGCCAGGGCTTCCTGGCTCCTTTCCGACGGAATCATAAAGAACGGATCGGGTGACAGCTGGAACGGGCTGGAAATCAAGCCGAAAAATTCTTCATACATAAAATGTCCTGGTCTGCCTACTTTCCGGGATGTGTCCTGTTATTGTTGGAATTCGCTTCGCTCCTAGCGATAAATCTACGCGCAAACTTCCTCACCTTGGCTCGCTGGGGTTTTTGCGAGTTCCCGGGGTACCCAAAACTCGGGCATTGGGTTGGGAAATTCAAACGCAACGTCGACGCCGCGCCCCAGGCGGGCGCCGAGGAATTCCACAACGCATTCCTGAGAGTGCTCGTTCTGCTGATTGGTGATAAGGATCTTCTGGCCCGGCTGTACCGCGGTGTTCATCGAAAGCAATCCCCCGTGCGGATTGGTCGCGACGGTGTGGGCGTGCTCATAGAACGGCTCGCCGTCCGGTCCGCAGCCGTACACAAATAACGGGAGCTTAATCTGATTGATCCCGACGGGCGGCTGCTGGCTCGTCTGCCCGGCGGTTCCGTGGATGGCCGTGTTGAAGCGCGGGCGCGTCTGGATAGCTGCGACGGCGGCGCTTGGTGCGGCTCTTCCGTGGAGGCTGCGGCTCTGTGGAATGGTCAATCTCATCCAGGCTGAGATCGAGTGCCACTTGCTCGACGACCTCAGCGGAAACGGAATTTTCCCGATTCATGAACGCCCGGACAAGCGATTGTTCGCTGATCAGATTTGTCACGCGCGGAATGCCGCGCGCATGCTTGTGCACGGCTTCGATCGCCTCGGAAGTGAAAATCTCGTTCCCATTGCTGCCCGCGATACGCAGGCGCTCGAGAATGTATCCGGAAGTTTCTTCCAGCGTTAGGGGGAGCGTCTTCGCCCGGAGCGCGATGCGCTGCCGGAGCTGCCGAAGGTCCCGCTGGTTCAGTTTCTTTTCGACTTCGGGCTGTCCCGCCAGCACGATCTGAAGCAGTTTGTGTGTCGAAGTCTCCAGATTCGTCAGCAAACGGATTTCTTCCAGCGCCTGAAGCGAGAGAACCTGGGCCTCATCCACAACGAGCACGGTTTGCTCGCCTGCCTGGTAGCGGTCCAACAGCCACTGGTGCAACCTGAACAACACATGGCTTCTCGCCTTCGACGTTACCGGAATACCGAAATCGGCAATCATATAGTCGAATAGCTGCGACGCGGTCATCCGGGGGTTAAAGACAAATGCCGTCGCAGCGCGCTGCTGATGCAGCGAATCGAGAAGTTTGTTCAGAATGGTGGTCTTGCCAGTTCCCACCTCGCCGGTCAGCAGGATAAAACCCTTGCGCGCTTCGATCCCGTAGGTCAGGCAATCGAGCGCTTCCTGCGTTCGCCGCGTTAGATACAGGTAACGCGGGTCGGTGTTGATGTTGAAGGGATTCTCGTTCAGTCCAAAATGCGCTTTATACATTTCAGTAGCCTCAGTTGTCGGGAAATTTCCCTCGAAGCCCAAACATGCGCCGAGCCTCAGCTCAGCCTGAAATCAAAGTTGGTGGTAGCTTGTGAGTCGATCGGGGCCCCGTCGAGTCGCGCCGGTTCGTAGCGCCTCGCCGCCACTGCTTCCATGGCAGCTCGGGCCAGAATGGGAGCGCCCGTCACCGATTTCACGTCATACACCTTTCCTTCCGGACTGATGCGAAACTGCACTTCGACCCGGCCCGAGACAGAGCATTCCTTCGCAACCGCCGGATACATTGGATCCTTAGGCAGGATCAGCGTGGCAGGTTCAACGCTGCCAGTCGCCTGCGAATGGCCCGGCTCCGAAGGCACCAAAGAACGCACCACGCTGCGCGGCATTCGCAACAGCGAACGCACGATCGGCCCTGGTTGTGGGGGCCTTACGCTATCTGTGTCTCGCGGCCCTTCAGACGACAGGGTCGTAGCTGCTGCCAAATGCGAGCCTGGCTGAGGAGATTGCGCGGTCCCAGGGGCAATTTCTCGCACACTTTTTGATTTTTCGGCGTGCTTACGCGCGTCAAATACCCTGCTCAACCTGGTCGTCTCCTGCGGGCGCCTGATTTCCTGAATCGATAACGACACGTTTGGCTTTTTACTCGGCCAAACATTCACAATACGAATGTGATCGAATATTAGGCCGGGCAGAAAGGGAGTCAATCGGACGACGCGATTTAGGGGATGTGGAAAATCGTGCCACTGTGGAACGTATCAGTACCACCAGTACCACTCGACGAAAACTCACTCATTACGTTGATGGAGTATTTCAGTAGTCAGTTGGATGGGCTGAGGGACTACCAGATACAAGAAACTGACTTCTTCGAAATTGTTGAAGCGCTCCCTTTCCATCTGGCACTATAAAACGCAGGCCAGCCCACTGGAAATCGACCCATGACCAGAACCACGACCACCACGGCAGTCCCGAAGGCGGACAGCTCAATTTCTGAACGCTGCATCGAAGCCGACCCGGCGCAATTCCACGAGAAGTTCAATCGCAAGAGCTTTGAAATCAGGCATTACCTGGCAACGCATCCCCTTTTTCAGCTTCCGAAGTTGCTGGAACTCGCCGACCGCACGCTGAAGACCCGCCCGAAGGAAATCTACTACGATGCGGGCGACATTAAGATTGACCAGCGCTGGGATGCAGTCCCCGAAAGGCCCTTCTCCGTGGTCGAGGCCATGGAACGCATCGAAACTTGCGGCGCTTGGTTCATTTTCCGCTCCGCTCAGAACGATCCGGAGTATCGGGTGCTGCTCGATCGTGGCTTGGCGGAAATCAAAGAGCATATCGGGCCCGGAATCGACTCGCAGATCATGGTCGAGGACATCATTATTTTCGTGACGTCGCCCAAACGCGTCACCACCTACCACATCGACCGCGAATGCAATTTTCTGCTCCAAATTAAAGGCACGAAAACGATGTATGTCTTCGACCGGGAGGATCGCGACGTGCTTCCGGAAGAAGAGATCGAGCGTTTCTGGACTATCGATAACAACGCAGCGGCCTACAAGCCACATCTTCAGAACCGGGCCATCGCCTACAAGATGGCGCCAGGACTGGGCGTGCATATTCCGGTGAACTCGCCGCACTGGCTCCAGAATGACGACAATGTCTCCGTTTCTCTCAGCGTGAATTTCCAATTCAAGGATCCCCTGCGAGCCAACGCCTATCGCGCCAATTTTTTGCTTCGAAAACTCGGATTGAAGCCAACCCCTCCAGGGGTGTCTCCGGCTCTGGATGCCGTCAAATCGCACGCCGTGCAGCCGATCGTCTGGGCCGCCAACAAGTACAAGCGCCTTCGCTGAGCCCCTGTTAACCATGCCTTTATGGTGATACTTCCCCTTATAGCATTCATCGGATGCTGGGCTGCACTCTACGTCGGAAATCGAGACTGGCGCACGAGCTTTATAGAAGCTGCGATTCTGTGGGCCGTTTGGTTGGCATTCGCAACGGAAACCCTGAGCATCGTCTTCTGGATCTCCCGGCTGGGCCTGGCCGCGGCGTGGTTACTTGCGGCAGCTCTCGCATGGCTCGTGGCGATCCGCAGCATGAAAATGCAATCCGCGGCTCTTGGTGATAACCCCGGTCGGACAGTGGCTGTCAAACTTTCTGGCATCGAACGCGCCTCGATCGCGGCTATCGCCGTGATCCTTGCACTGACAGCGGTGGTCGCCATTGCCGGGGCGCCAAATTCGTGGGACGCCATGCAATACAACATGCCGCGCGCGATCATGTGGCTCGAAAATCACAGCGTCCGCATGTACCCCACGGTCGACTATCAGCAGCTCATGATGAGCCCCTGGGCCGACTACGCAATGATGCACCTGATCGCGCTGCAAGGGAGCGATCGATTCGCCGATCTTGTATCCTGGTTCTCTTTTGCGGGAAGTATCGTCGGGGTCTCTTTAATTGTGAGAGAACTCCGAGGCGGCCGGTCGGCACAACTTCTCGCATCGCTGCTTTGCGCCACGATCCCAAGCGCGATTTTGTTCGCTTCCAGCAGTAAACCGGACGAAACGATCGGTTTTTGGGTCGTGGCCTGCGTATATTGCCTCCTGCGATGGCGTTCTAACCCGAGTTGGACGAACGCGTTACTGGGCGCGGCGGCCATTGGCCTGGCGGTGATGACGAAAGGCACCGCTTACACGCTCCTGCCGGCGCTCCTGGCCGCGGTGTTCTGGATGTGGCCCGCAGATCGCCGGAGAAAGTTTCTTCCGTGGATTCCAGCCGTCGCCGTCATCATTCTGATGCTTAACGGCCCTCTCTACGTACGGAACATGCGGCTGAGCGGTTCGCCTCTTGGCTTTGCTTCCGCCGACGGCGATGCCGACACTCTGGGCCAACGGCGTTTTGCCAATGGCACATTCAAGCCGCAAGACATTGCCGCAAATGTCCTGCGAAACGCCGCCCTGCACCTAGGAACAACCGGCCGGATCGACGCCCTGACGGAGAAGGTTTTCAGGGGAATGATTCGCGGCCTCGGCGCCGATCCCGACGATCCACGGATGATCGAGGGAGGGAATGCAGGGGAAACGATTCCATTCGGACTCAACAGCTTGTCTCTAACCGAGACCCGTGCTGGAAATCTGCTCGTTCTCTTTCTGTTTCTCACAGTTCTCCCGCTGATTCTTCTTATGCGCTCACCCTCGAAGCGGGAGACCGCCATCTTTACGATCGGGTTGATCGGTGCGTTTGTCTTTTTCTGTGCAAGCCTCCGCTGGCAGCCCTGGAATGGACGGTTTCATCTGCCCCTGTTCATGTTGGCATGTGCTGTGGTTGCGGTAGTGCTGTCTGAGGTCTGCCCCCGATGGATCGTCGCGTTCGTGGCGACCACAGTCATTGCTGGGTCTGTTCCTTTTATCCTCTTGAATTCTCCTCGGCCCCTTTTGCAAATCAGGGAGGCCCACAGAAGGGTACCTGTACCCAGTCTCTTGAGGATGGCCAGAGATAAGATGTACTTCGCGGATCAACACCTTTATCTTGCTGATTCGTTTTTCGCCGCAGCGCGCTTCGTGCAGGCAGCTGGGTGCCGCAACATCGGGCTCGACGCCTCGGTTCAGCACTACGACTATCCGATGCTGGCTCTGCTAAAGGCGGGTGTGGGAGGTCCGAACGTTCATTACGTGGGCATCCACAACCGGTCAGCGGCTTTCCCTACAAGCGCCGGAGATCCCTGCGCGGTCGTGTGCCTCGGTTGCAGTCTGGTTCATCAGAAAGCAGCGCAATACGGCGGCCCTTCCGTCTTTTCGACTTCCTTTGACCGAGTCGAAGTCTTTGTGCGTTCGGGACGAAGTGTCCGGCAACAGCAGGATGTGATTCCTCCCAACCCAGGATATTGTGGCTTGTTGCCTCCCAATCAGCTGCAACAACTGCTGGGCGATCCAGTCACCGTCGCGCCCTATGCGAATTCCTGCGCGTACCAGGGATCGGCTGGCCGTGTCCTGGTCAGCGAACTCCCAAATGGGGCCGATGCTCCAAACTTCGCCGACTTGGCGGGAGAGGGGATGGGCTCCCTTCCCGGGGGAGGCGAGGGATACTCCACCGTGATCGTTTTCGATGGCGGGTGGGGTGACCGGCCCGTCCTGGTGTACGTGAGTAAGAACGACCGCCTTTTCGGAATAAATCTCGATCTCACGCAGGGTTCCCCCAAAAACGAGGATTTTCTGCGGCTGGCCAATGAACTGCGCACCGGCCAGCCGGCGTTCGGAAATACTGCGCTACACTGATCGCCGAGGCGTTCTTGACTCTCCGAAAAGCTTCCGTCGAAGTTCTGGCTTCGGAACCTTGCCGCACCGTCCTGACGGGAATCGCCGGCATTCCTGGTGGCAGGCACGCCTTAAACGCCTTCAGCGGGCCCTACGGCTGGTATGCGACGTTCGAAGAAGGATGGAGAGCCGCGCGAAGGGCAAACCCGGTCGGCCACGAAGATCCCGGCGAAATTGAAGTACATCTCCGCCATTCGGAATCCCTTCGCCCCAGCGACTACGCCACGTTGTACTGGATTTCAAACATTCACCCGCGGAATCCACGAATTTTTGATTTTGGCGGCAATGTGGGGAATGTCTACTACAGCTACTCGCCGCGCTTGCTGAATCTGGGGGACATCGAGTGGACCGTCTTCGATATACCGTTCATGCTGGAAAACGGACGCCGGATTGCCGCGGAGCGAAAAGCTGCCGCTTTACGGTTCGTGGATTCGCCCGGCGCATTTGAGAGCGATCAAATCCTGCTGGTTTCAGGAGCCTTCCACTACTGGGAAAAGGACATTCCTGCGTTCTTGCAGCAGTTCAACAACCCGCCGCGGACACATCCTGATCAATCGAAGCCCCGTTCACGAAACCCAACCTTCCTTCATCAGTGTTCAGCAGACCGCGTCCTGCGCTTTTCCGTGCAAGGTATGGAATTTGGGCGAACTGGTATCGTCGTTCGCGGCAGGAGGATACAAACTCATCGACCAGTGGCGAGCTCTCGAATTGTCACTGAAATTGCCGCTCTTCCCGAAGCTGTCGGTCCCCTCCTACTCCGGGTTCTATTTCTCGAAGGCGGACAATGCCCAATCCCCCGAATCGCCCGCTGTTGCCAACGAGCAATAGCGAACACGCATACCTCTCCATTCAATTGCTAGAGTCTATGACAATCTCTTACCGGCCAGCACACGCTGTGCCTTGTTGACCACTCGTCCGAATAGCTGAACTGGAACTGCCGCCTTCATCGCTCGGGCCTTCAAGGCATCTGCCGCCGGATGGGCGCCCAAATGGGCGGGGGAAATTCCTAATCGGCGAAGACAATAATTGAACGCGCGCGTGCGGTCCCGCGCACGAGAAACGTCGGTTTGAAAGACGAACGTATATGAAACGGAACGCGAGTCGCCGGTCCGCACCCAGTGGGGCGAGTTCTGCGGCTGGTGGAATCCCATCCCTGGCAGTAGACGGAATACCTGCTCTCGTTGCGGGTTCAGCCCGCTGAATTCCACGTTGCCGATGTCGACTCTTCCGCGAACGTAGAAGCGCTCCATCTCGATTTCACTGGCGCTGTCAGGCGGATAGACGTGGTAGAACTTCTCTCCCTCGATTTGCGAAAAGAAGCCGATCTCCGGGTCAAAGTGAATCGGGGTCGTGGTAGAACCGGAACTGATCAGGATAGCTGACTCCAGCCGCTCCACCCGTTCGCGGCCGAGTCCCCCGAGCAAATCGACGACCTGCGCAAACAGTGTCTGAAGGAGGTCCCGGAACCGCGCATCGTGGCTTTCGGGGCGCTTCAGCAATATCCGGCAGCTTACCTTATCGAGATTTTCGAGCGCCTCTACCGGGCCGTGCCCCCCATTCGGCACCGCATAAAACTTCGTTTCCGGCGATGCGGCGCTTCCGGCTATAAAATAGTCGCGCGGAAAGCCCGAAAACTTCTCTGAGAGACCGCGCAGCGAATCGGCGGTAAACAAATCGAGGCTGCTCAGATTGTGAGCGAAAGGAAAAGCCTGGCGGTCAAACAATTCCTGGAGGCTCTTCTGGTCAAGATTCAGATGAGGGCTTTGGCTGGATTCCCCAGGAACCGCTTCTCGCTTCAGTGCGGGTTTCGCGGCGGCGGTCATAAAGTTACTCCATAGATATAGGCGGCACGATCGCCAAGGGCGTCATGCGCGGAGGAAGATCTGAATCGTGATGTTCACGCTTGCCGGATTTCAGGCTTGTCCGCACACTTGGAATACCGCGCTGTAGCGCTGGACACAGTCTTTTCGGTTTAGGTTTAGCGGTTCCAGGCCGTAATATTTCCACGGCCAGTGCCGCCTTGCGTCCAGATCCAGTTCTGCGTTGTGGATTTGTTCCAGTCGAACGGGTAGAGGTTTCAGACCGAGACGGTTTACAACTTTCTGGCGTACATCCAAGTCAACTCCGCGACAGACGAGTATTCCGCCGGGCCTCACGAGGCGCGCGACATTCGTAAGAGCGGCGCTTGCATCAGGGGGTTCCATGTGGATCAAAAAATTATTCGCCAGAACGACGTCACAACTCCCGCACTTTGAGGGAAGAGCGGTATCGCGGGCATCGCCCTGGACCCATCGCACTCCCCTTCGGATTGCGTCCTTGACGCGAAAAACCGGGCCGTCCGCTTCAAACAATCCGCGGAAGGCCTCCTCGTAAATCGACCCGCGGAACTCCATGTCATCCCGCAAATAACACGCCAAGCGGGCTCTCTTGATGGCAGCTTCGGAAATGTCGACGCCCAGGGCGACAACGTCCAGATCCGGCCGAGTCTTGCGAATCAGCCAAAGAAGCGAATACAGCTCCGCACCGGAACTGCACGCCATGGAGCAAATCCGAACGCGCGCGCCTGATGCAAAGCTGCCACTGATGATTTCGAGGACAGTAGAGAGCAGAGCTTCATTGCGAAGGAACCACGTCGATTCGGACTGGCCGCGAGAACTGAATTTGCGCGATAGTGCGTGAATACAGCTTCCCACCAGCCGGCCCGAAGGTCCTTCCCGTACTGTGGGCGGTAAACGACGCCATACGGTATCGCCTGCCTTGCCCACGTTTCGCAGTAACACATATGACATGGAAGTACTCCGATAAGGGAAATTACACCTAACGGGCTTACGACTCAAAGGATTTTTGTATTTGGGCGGGAGTTGGGGGCGGTGGAATCGTCCGGGCTATTTATTCTCAGTAGCCTTCTTGATCGAATTTCGGAGCGCCCGCGCTAAATCCTGAACGAAAGGTTCCAGCAGCATTCCTGCCGGGTAAACCCGCAGAGTCACCATATCGTGTTGCTTTACTAGCCCCGGCCAGTCCATTGGCTCCCCAAGGTACTGGGAGTACTGCCGCATGGGGCGAAAATCAGTGATCGTTCCAGGGTAAGCCTTCGGTACGTAACTCAGTATGGCCCGGTCGTTCACATCCCAAATCTTTGCAAGCACCGAGAATTCCGAATCGCTTCCGAGTTTCCTCTCGAACCAGCCCCGCCAGACGCTGCTGCGATTCCATAGAACTCTTAGCTTTTCCTTAATAAATTCAACTTTTTGCGCAAAGTCCAAGAGTCCGAAATTTAAACAATGAAAGGCTACTCTCTCCACCTGGTAAACCATTTTGTCGTATAGCACGTTCCTGCGGATCTTTGCCCAATTGACGGTATCGAACAAAGCAAGCAACGCAACCTCTTCCCCTTGGGCAATGAGCCGCTGCGCCATCTCAAGCGCCACCGTGCCGCCCATGCAATAGCCTCCGAGGAAATAGGGGCCGTGGGGCTGCACGCGCCGAAGCTCCTTGACGTAAAGCTCCGCCATATCCTCGATTCGCGTAAGCAGCGGACGCCGGCCGTCGAGCCCCTGGGACTCCAGGCCGTAAAAAGGCTGATCTGCTCCCAAATGTTGCGAAAGCGCGCGGTAAATCAAAACGTTTCCGCCGCCCCCGTGAATGCAAAAGAACGGAGTACGCGAGCCGGCCGGCTGGATCGTGACCAGCGGGCTCCAGCCACCCTCTTCGACCTTGTTGTCCAGAACATCGGCTAGCTGCTCGATGGTCTGGGCTTCAAAGAGAGTCGCGAGGGGGAGATTCACATGGAACTCCTTCTCGATGCGGGCAAACAGCCGGACCGCGAGCAGCGAATTCCCGCCAAGGTCGAAATAGTTTTGTCGAATGCCGATTGGCGCCACGCCGAGCAGCTCCTCCCACAACTTCGTCAGCCGCTTCTCAGTGTCATTTCGAGGGACTGTGGCCTTTTCCGCGACGCGAGTCACAGACGGGGCGAATTTCGCTTTCACCGGGGCTGAAATCGGGAGTTCGGTGGCCCGCTGATCGGGATTCTGAACCATAGCTTGGAGTATGTTGCAGTAATCGCAAAGAACACGTCGGATCGCAGCCGGCTCAAAAAGGGCGGTATTATATTCCAGCTGCAGCCGCACACCTTCCGCTCGTTCGATAATGCCCAGCTGCATTTCAAAAGGCGTCCCCAGCCCAAACGTGGGCATGGGAGTGACCGTCAAATTCTGCAATTGGCGCGGCTGCAGGAACGCCGTCTGATAGAAAAAATAAAACTGAAATAGCGGGTTGCGTCCATGAACCGACCGAACTTTCAGCTGTTCAACCAACACTTCGAACGGTAATTCGGCGTGAGCCAGCGCGTTGAGCGTCACGTCCCGCACCCGAGCCAGGGTCTCGCGCAGAGTGGGATTCCCTCCCGTTTCCACATGGAGCGCTACGGGGCCGGAAAAGGGACCGATCAGACCCTCCGTCTCGGTGCGCCGGTTCGCCACAGGCGATCCCACCGTGACTTCCGGTTGATCGGCATAGCGCGACAGCAGAATCACGAAACCCGTGAGCAGGGTCATGAACATCGTCACGTTTTCGGACTGGCTCACGGATTTCAAGGCAGCCGTTAACTCCTGCGGGAGAAGAACCGTTTCAAGACGCGACTCAAGTGAAATACGATTGCTCGGCGGATGATCGGTCGGGAAATCGAGGATTTTCAGGGAGCCTGAAAGCTGCTTCGTCCAGAACTCGAGGTGCTCGCGGGCGCCGTCAGACGCTAGCCAGTCCCCCTGCCACGCCGCGAAGTCACCGTATTGGATGGGAAGTGGTGGCAGCTCCGGCTTTGCCCCATGGATGATCGCATCATAAATGGACCAGAGCTCCTGTTGAAATACGTTGTGAGACCATCCATCCGCAATGATGTGATGCATGGTCACCACTAGAACGTGATGCTCGCCATCCAAGCGGAACAACTTTGCCCGAAAAACCGGTCCCGTTCCCAGATCGAAAGGCCGCTGGGCCTCTTCTCTCACCAGGCGCTCCAGATTCGCTTCGGCGGCCGCGTCGTTGGAATTCTGAAGATCGACGACTTCGAGCGTGCACTTCTCGAAGGGTGAAATGATCTGGGTCAACTTGCCGTCGTTCTCCTCGAAGCTGGTACGAAGAATTTCGTGCCTTCCGGCAAGCGTGCGGAGGCTTTCACCGAGAGCTTTTTCCGACACAGGCCCCGTCAGCCGGACGCACGCCGGCATGTGGAAAGCGGCGTTCCCGGGCGCGAATTTTGATAGCAGCCAGAAACGTTCCTGGGCGGCACTGGCCGGCATCGCGTAGAGCTCAGCCTCTGAAGCAGCCGCGGCAGACGGCTCCGTGGCGGAGACGTTGGCCTCACTGCCAGAGAACACGGAATCGGACGAAGGATTTCGAGGCGAAGAAAGCTGCGATAACTTGCGCGTCGGATCGCTCACGATGCCTTCCAGGATCTCCTGGAAATTCCGCAGCATTCGCTGTGCTGTAGCTTCCTGATAGAGGTCGGTATTGTATTCAATCGAAAGACGCCAGCCCGCCTCGCGCTCGACCATAAAGAAATTCAGATCGTAAAGCGCGCCTTGGGACTTCGACGGCATCGTCGACATCTTGATCCCGGCAAACTCAAACACGAATTCCGAAGCTCGCGCGTATTCGCGCTGGCAGATGAAGTTGACGCGGAAAAATGGCTCCTCAAAGGTTTCCGCGGCGGGCCGCAACGCCTCAATCACATTTTCAAAAGGAACATCCTGATTGGCGAACGCATCCCACACCGTTTCGCGGACGCGTTTCGCGAAATCGACAAATGCCGGATCGCCCTCCGCCGACGCACGCAGAACCACGTGATTCACAAACAGCCCTATCAGGCCCTCGACATCGGTCCGGTTTCTGCCCGCCAGCGGCGAGCCCACCGACACATCCTTCTCGCCGGTGTATTGCGAAAGAAGCGCCAGGCACGCGGAAAGGCTGGTGATGAACATCGTTCCGCCCTGCTCGGTGCTGAACTCCCGGAGCGCGTCGGTGAGGCTGCGTGGCAGACAGCGTCGAGACGATTGCAC
Source organism: uncultured Acidobacteriota bacterium (assembly GCA_963709105.1). Classification (GTDB taxonomy): domain Bacteria; phylum Acidobacteriota; class Terriglobia; order Acidiferrales; family UBA7541; genus Palsa-295. Next base: position 120,368 of record CAVPVC010000025.1, on the reverse strand, counting down.
AGCTGGTCGTCCGCTCGGCAGGCCGCGGAAAATCCGGGCGAACTTCGAGGGTCCGGTACCCCGAAAGTTTGCGTTTCCAGTAGTCGAGTTGTCTTCCAATCTCAGGGCCGGACAATTGGTCCTGCTTCCAAACCACGTAGTCGGCGTACTGGATGGGCAACTCGGGAAGAGGAGATAGGCGTCCCTCCGCAAATGCACCGTAGATTTTCTGAAACTCTTCCATGACCAGGCCCACCGACCAGCCATCCGACACTAAGTGGTGCATGGTCAGCATGAGGATGTAGCAGTGTTCCTCCATGCGCAGCAGCCCGGTCCGGATCAATTCGTCGTTTTCGATGTTGAATCGCCGGCAAGCCTCCTCGGCGCACAACCGGTCCATTTCCCGTTCACGAATTTCGGGAGCAAGCGGTCGGAGGTCTGTCAGAGAGACGCGCAGGCGCAGATTCGGGGAAACGACCTGGACCGGCCTTCCATCCACCAGGGCAAAGGTGGTCCGCAACGCCTCGTGCCTCCGCACGATCTCGTTGAACGTGCGCTCCACCAAAGCTGGATCGACAGGGCCTTCCAGAATCCAGCGAAACGATCCGTTATACGCCGGATTGCCAGGATTGGCCCGGTCCGCATGCCACATCCTCTCCTGCACCGGCGAAAGAGGAAATGCGAACAGCTCGTCTTCGTCAACGTTCGGGTTCGCGCGTGAATCTGGACTTGACATGTCCAACGGGGCCCTTCGGAGGTCGCCTGAATCCGTCATGCCTTCGGTTCTAGCTCCGGCGCACCCTTGCGTGTGACTCGATATTTCTCACGGGCCACCGGAACGATCGCCGGTTGCAACTTGGCCCCGGCCGATTTGGATAGTTCCGCGAGAATCGCGGCTACCGACCGGAACTGAAGTATCTGGCGCGGTGTTACCGGAATACCCGATTTATTGGCTCGCGCTGCGATCTGGAAGACGTGCAGGGAGTCGGCGCCCAGCTCAAACAGGTTGTCGTTCACCCCTACCTTTTCCAAACGCAGTACCTCGGCCCAAATCCGCGCCAGCGATTGCTCTTCGGCGGTGCGCGGGGCTACGTATTGAGAGGCTCGAGTTTGCCCGGACCAGTCCGGAGCAGGCAGCGCGCGCCGGTCGATCTTGCCGTTGGGGGTCAAAGGGAACGCTTCCATCGCAATAAACGCGGCCGGGATCATATAGTCGGGCAACTTGGCCAACAGAAAATCGCGCAACTCCGCAGCGGCAGGCTTTGGAGCGCCGCCGTTCAAGACAAAATAAGCCACCAGGCGTTCTTCATCCGGGACGTCCTTGCGCAAAAGCACAACTGCTTCCTTAATCCCCGTATAAGTTGCCAACACGGATTCAATTTCGCCGAGCTCGATCCGGAAACCTCGCAGTTTGATCTGATCGTCCGCCCGGCCGAGAAACTCCAGGTCGCCATTCGGCCGCCGGAGAACCAGATCGCCCGTTCTATACATCCTAGCGTTGGGCTGCTTGCTGAAGGGATTCGCGAGAAACCGGCTCGCCGTGAGCCCCGGCTGGTTCAGATAGCCTCGCGCCAATCCGTCGCCCGCGATGTAAAGCTCTCCTGGAATTCCCAGGGGAACCAGCTGAAGCTCCTTATCAAGCACATAGAACTGCGTGTTCGCGATCGGGCTCCCGATGGGAACCGGGCCGCTGCCGCTTTCGACCTCGTCGGTCCCGGACCAGATGGTCGTCTCCGTGGGTCCGTACATATTCCACACGGATATTGAGCGCTTTGTTAATTGATTTGCAAGTTCTCTTGGAAACGCTTCGCCGCCGCACAGCACTTTCAGCGGGGGATTCCCGTCCCACCCGGCCTCAATCAGCTGCTTCCACGTGACCGGTGTCGCCTGCATGGCCGTCGCGTTTACTTTCTTGAGGTATTCGAGGAGTTGCACCCCAAATGCGCCCACCTCACGGCTCACGATCACCAGCTTTGCGCCGGTGCACAGAGGCAGATAAAGTTCCAGACCCGATATATCGAAAGAAAGCGTGGTAATCGCCGCAAACGTGTCGCTTTTCTTGAGCCCGGGCCTCAAAAGCATGGCTTGCAGAAGGTTGACGACGGCCCGATGCGGAATTTCCACGCCCTTGGGCTTTCCCGTGGAACCCGAGGTATAGAGCACGTAAGCCAGATCTTCCGCACCGGCGATTTCCTCCGGCGAGTTGCCGCTTTCCTTCGCAATCTGCGGCCAATCCGAGTCGAGGCGAATGACCCGCGCGTCGCCGAAAGACCAACCCTCGGTGAGCGGCTCCTGGGTCAGGACAATCGACGCCTTTGCGTCGCCCAGGACGAACCGGAGGCGATCAGGCGGGAACGTGGGATCGAGCGGCACATACGCTCCACCGGCCTTCATCGTTCCGAGAAGCGCCACGATCATTTCTACGCCACGCTCGACAAACACGGCCACCAGGGAACCCGGCTTCACGCCAAGCCCTCTCAAGTGGTGAGCCAGCTGGTTCGATCTGCGATTCAGTTCCGCGTACGTGAGGTGAGTGTCTTCGAAAATGACGGCGGTCGAATCCGGTGTTTCCTCCACCTGCTGTTCGATCAGCTTGTGGACCGTCAAATTGCGCGGGAATGCCCGGGCGGTGTCATTCCATTGCTGCAGGAAGCGGCGCGTTTCCGATTCGGTGAGGAGTGGCAAACGGGAAACCAGGCTATCGGGATCGGCCACCATGCCATCGAGCAGCATTTCGTAGTGGTCGAGCCACCGCGCAATTGTCGCTTCGTCGTAAAGGCCGGTGTTGTAATCGCAGTCGAGCGTCAGACCATTTTTCGTTTCCACCACATTCAGGAAAATATCGAAATTGACGAAGGCCTTTGGATTGGGATCGATTTCGGCCTCAAGCCCGTCGAAGCGGACTCCTTCCCCGACCTTTTCCAGGTTGAACTGAATCTCGGTCAGCGGCAGCCGGCCAGGGTCGCGCTGCAGGTTGAGTTTCCGCACCAGCCGGCCATAGGTGTAGTTCTGGTGATCGTAGGCGGCGAAGAGTGTCTGCCGAACCTGGGCGAGAAACGACGCGGCGGTCTGTCCGCTTTCCACGCGCGCGCGCAGCGGAAGGAAGTTCACGCAGTGCCCCACCAGAACTTTGTCTTCCACGAGCGACTGCCCGGCCGAGGGAATACCGACAACAATGTCGTTCTGGCCGCTGAGCCTCGACAGGAGGATCTGAAAGCCCGCTAGAAGAGTTACGAAAAGCGTGCATTTCTGCCGGGCGCCGATCTTTTTAATATTGCTCAGCGTTTGCGCGTCGATTTTCTTACGATACGTCGCCCCCTTGAATTCCTTCAGCGCCGGGCGGAGGTGATCGGCCGGCAAATCGAGCGGCGATGCGGGATCGCGAAACTGTTCCATCCAGTATTTTTCGTTCTCCAGGCCTTCCGCGCTGTTGAAAAATTCCTGCTGGGATTGCGCGTACGCGGCAAAAGGCATCGCTGGGGGCAGATCGCACGCACGGCCTTCCTTCAGGGCGTTATAGAGCTGAGCGGCCTCGTCGAGCAGCACATTCGTTGACCAGCCGTCGCAAACCATGTGATGGGAAGTGAATATCAGCTGGTGATACTGCGAACTGATCCTGACAAGGCGCGCCCGGACAAGAGGCCCCTTGCTCAAATCGAAGCGCATCCGCGATTCTTCATCGATCAGGTGTTGCACATGGGCCTGGCGTTCCGGCTCGCCCAATCCAGCCAGATCTATGAGCGGAATGTCCGGATTCAGATGCGTGGCGAAATGCTGCTCCCCGCCTTCGGAGTCAAAGGTTGCGCGCAATGCGTCGTGCCGCGCCGTGGCCTGCCGCAAGGCTTCTCGCAGCACGTTTTCGTCGAGCTTCCCGCGCAAATGCAGCGTGAAGGATTCATTGTAACTGCAGGACGCATCGTCGCCGATCTGGTCGGAGAGCCATACTTCGAGTTGCGACTCGGTGAGCGGCGCTTCCGTGGCGGCCGAAAACGAAGCCGACGCAAGCGCTTCCACAGGCATGGGCTCTAGGACTGTTTCGGTTCGCTGCGCATGAGGAGCGACCACCGGCAAAGTGTCGCCGCGCTTCATTTCTTCGATCGTTTCTTCGAACGCGCGAACGATCCGTTCGATATCGGCATCCGTGTGCGCCGTCGTCAGGAAGCATGGGAAGCCTTCGAGCAAGTGAATCCCCTTCACGCGCAGGTGGTAGTAGAACAGGCTGCCGAACCGGGCGTCGGAAGGGAAACTGAAATAGAAGATGCTGGCGAAATTTTCGACGCGGGTCGCCACGCCGTTCTTCTCGATGATCTCATTCAGGCGCTGCACCATGTTGCCGGTGCGCTCGCTCAACCGCCGTTGCAGTTCCGGGCCTTGTTCCCTGAAGTGTTCCAGCACAACCTTCACGGCGGCCAGCGTGAGCGGATGACGCACGAACGTTCCCGCGAAGAAGGTGACGCCCACTTCGGGGTAAGAGCTGTCGCCAAACTCCCACATTCCCCCGTCAAGCGCGTCCATGTACTGGCGTTTCCCTGCCAGCACCCCAATGGGCATGCCGCCCGCGAGCACTTTTCCATACGTCGCCAGATCGGCGCGAATATCGAAAAGCGCCTGGCAACCGCCCGGGTGTACGCGGAAGCCGGTTACAACTTCATCGAAAATCAGGCAAGCGCCGGCATTCTCGGTGATCTCCCGCAATTGCTTCAGGAATCGCACCGGCTGAAGGTTCGGGTGGCGGCTCTGCACCGGTTCCACCATCACCGCGGCGAGCGACGATACGTTGGCGCGAATCCATTCGAGCGATTCGGGTGCTCCGTATTCCAGAACGGTGATGTTTGAAACCGACTCTCGCGGAATTCCCGGCGCGGCCGGAACGGACTGCGGAACTCCGGCCCGATGGATTCCCTTCACCAGAACTTCATCGAACATTCCGTGATAGTCGCCCGCGAAAAACACGACTTTGTTCCGGCCGGTTACGGTCCGAGCCACGCGCATCGCCGCGATCACGGCTTCGGATCCCGTGTTGCAGAACGTCGCCCGCTCGTTCCCGGTGAATTCGCAGATCATTTTTGCCACTTCGCCCGCCAGCAGCGTTTGCGGCCCGGTTTCAAATCCCTCCTGAAGTTGCTTCGCGATGGCCTGCTGCAAAAAGTCCGGGCGATGGCCGAGCATGATCGGCCCAAAGCCGTTCAGGATGTCGATGTATTCGTTGCCGTCCACGTCCCACAGTTTCGATCCCTGCGAACGCACCGTAACGATCGGATAAACCATCTCTTTCCACTCGGGGCGGAATCCCGCCACCACGCGCGGGTCGGCCAGCACATTCCGGTATTCCTGCGTCTTGCGCTTGGAACCCGCCGTGCGTTGTGTGTAACGCTCTACGAGCGATTGAATGTGGTCCTTCTGACGCGCGGTCAATTCGCCCGAAGGAGCCTTGGGCAACGGTTTATAAGGCGTGTAACCCGCCAGTTCCTTCACCGGTTTGGTCGCAGAAGCGGCGACGGGGGGCGGCGCAGCAGGCGTGGTTGCGGCCAAGTCACTCGGCTGATTCTGAAGTGCGGCCAGTTGCTGAGCGAAGAGCTGATTCATTGCCTGAAGCTGCTCGCGCATCAGCCGCTCCACCGCGGACGCCGATGCACCGCCCTCGCGATTTACGTTTGCAAGCGCAGAGGCCGCGCTAAGATCACCGCGAAGCGGGTTCGTTGCGGGCGCAGTGGCCGCGGGGGAAGACGCGGCAGGGGCTGCGAATGCACTCGCAGGCAGCTTGCTGTCGATATAGGCAGTCAGATCGTCGAGAGTCGATTGATCGCCCAGCAACTGCCGGAACGTAATCTTGAGACCGAACTTCGCCTGCAGAGCCTGCGTCACCTGCGTCAGGAACAGAGAATCGAAGCCCATTTCGAGGAATGTGACCGAAGAATCGGCCGCCGAAATTTCCTTGCCGGACAGACCTTCGAAGATTTCCGCCAGCGCTTGCTGGATTCGCGACGCGCGCGTCTGGGTGTTTGGAATACTTTCTTCAACCAAGGTATTTGCTCCCGCCTGTTGATGGTTCTGCACGAGATTTGGGACATCTGGCGCGATTGCGCCGCGCAAGGAATTCTTTTCTACGCCGGACGGTTCCAGCCAATACCGCTTCCGTTCAAAAGGATAGGTCGGCAACGAAACCCGCTGCCTGCGCTCATTGCGGTGCACGGCCTTCCAGTCCGGCTGGACGCCCGCGAGCCACAGCGACCCAAGCGCCGCCGCCAGGCTCGCGGAATCGCCCTCCGCCGAATATCCATCCGACAGAGACGACACGATCACCGCATCGGCGAACGAACCATTCTCGCGCGCTAGAACGTTCAGCACGTTTCCCGGTCCAACCTCGAGCAAAATATTGCGCGGGTCGTTTCGCAGTTCCGTGACGCCGAGAGAAAACTGCACGGGCTGCCGGAAATGGCGCGCCCAGTAAGAGGGATCGGTCGCTTCGTCCTTGGTGATCCATTTGCCGGTGACTCCGGATACGTAGGGAATGCGCGGCGGATTCAGTTTCACCTGCGAGACGCGCTTGGTGAACGGCTCGATCAGCGGATCCATCATCGAGGAATGAAAGGCGTGAGACGTCGTGAGCCTGCGGCAGGCGACGCCTTCGCTATTCAGGCGCTGCTCGAACGCCTCGAGCGCTTCGAAAGGCCCGGCCACCACGCACAGCGATGGCGCGTTCACGGCGGCCAGCGAAAGCGTTCCGTTCAACCGGCTGCGCAACTCCGCTTCCGGCAGCCGCACCGAAAGCATGCCGCCGGCAGGAATCTCCTGCATCATGCGCCCGCGCTCGGCCACCAGCGCAAGGGCATCTTCCAGCGAGAAAACGCCAGCCACGCACGCCGCCACAAACTCGCCGATGCTGTGGCCCAGCATGGCGTGCGGTCGAATTCCCCAGCTCATCCATAGCTGAGCGAGCGCGTACTCGATGGTGAAAATCGCGGGCTGGGCAATGATCGTGTCCGTGACGCGCCTCTTGTCCGCATCCGAGGCGCTCTCCGGCGGATACAGCAGCGAGCGGAGATCCGCATCCAGGAAGGGCTGCAGTATTTCCGCGCACCGGTCAACCGCGGCGCGAAACACCGGCTCAGAATCGTAAATCTCGCGGCCCATATTGAGGTGCTGCGATCCCTGCCCCGGAAACAGAAAACACACGGAACTGTTTTCTTTAGCGCTTAACCGCGTCTGCACGCGCTTACGATCACGCTTCACGAGCGCGTCGATCGCATCCGCAAGTCGCGCGCCACCACCACACGCCGGCAGGCAAACGCGCGGCGCCCGGTTTGAAGCGTCCAGGCGACATCCGCCAGGTCCGCTTCGGAATTCGATTTCAAGTATTCGGCAAAATCTTCCGTCGCACGATCGAGAGCCGCTTCCGATCGCGCGGACAACGGCAAGAGATGTAAGCGCAGCGACGAAGGATCGGTCGCGCGCTCCGGTGCCTGTTCCAGCACAACATGCGCATTCGTGCCGCCTACGCCAAAGGCGCTCACGCCCGCCCGCCGCGGGATTCCGCCGGAGTTCCAATTCGCGCGTCGCGAGTTTACATAAAAGGGGCTGTTCGCAAGGTCGAATTGTGGATTCGGCCTCGTGTAATGAAGGGTAGGAGGAAACACCCCATCACGCACGATGTGCGCCGCATGGATCAGCCCGGTCACCCCGGCCGCGATGTCGAGATGGCCCACGTTCGTCTTGGCCGTGCCCACCGCGCAAAAATTCTTCCTGCCGCCGCGCGGCCCAAACGCCTGCGCCAGCGCCGCAAGCTCGATCGGATCGCCCAGCGGAGTCGCCGTGCCATGCGCTTCGATGTATCCGATGGTCTCCGGCTCCACGCCGGCGGCAGCCTGCGCCAGCGCAATAACCCTCGACTGCCCTTCGACACTTGGCGCCGTGTAGCCCACTTTCGCGGACCCGTCGTTATTCGCCGCAAAGCCGCGAATCACCGCATAGATTTGGTCTCCGTCGCGGACCGCATCCTCACAGCGCTTCAGCAGCACAACGCCCACACCGCTGCCGAATACGGTCCCCTGCGCCCCCGCTTCAAAAGTGCGGCAGTGCCCGTCCGGCGAGACCATTCCGCCGTCTTGATAATAAGAGCCGCGCTTTTGCGGAAACGTGATCGAGCTTCCGCCCGCCAGCGCCATGTCGCTTTGATACGTCAGCAAGGACTGGCACGCCTGCGTCACCGCGAGCAGTGAGGTCGAGCAGCCCGCCTGCATGGTGAACGCCGGACCGCGCAGGTTGAGCTTGTAAGCCACGCGTGTGGCCAGAAAGTCGAGGTTGTTCCCCATCATCTCGGCGTAGTTCCCCACCTGGTAGGCGCCGGTGAACGATTCGATGAATGCGGGATCCTTGCAAATCTGCGAGAGGAAATATGTGCTCGTGCTGCATCCGGCGTATACGCCAACCGCTCCCGGGTAAGCGCCCGGGTCGTACCCAGCATCTTCGAACGCCTGCCAGCAGCATTCGAGAAACAGGCGCTGCTGCGGATCGATCAATTCCGCTTCGCGCGGATAAATCCCGAAAAATTCCGGATCGAACTGGTCGACATCCTCGAGAATCGACCGCGCCCGGACGTAATTCGGATCGCGCGCCAGTTCCGCAGCCCCGGCCACTTCGAGTTCGTCCACGGTGAAGTGCGAGATGGACTCGACGCCATCGAGCTGATTGCGCCAGAACTCCGCCACGGAGCGCGCCCCGGGGAAAAGTCCCGCCATGCCAATGATGGCAACTCCTTCCAGTGGCGGGTCAATGTTGTCTCGGGCGCTCACGAGGCGCCGCCCGAATGCCGCTGGCGCTCGCGGGAAAAAGCATCGCGCTGCTTTTGCGCCTGCTGCTGCACGTCTGAAAACGAGGAAGCAGCCAGTCCCCCTTTGCTTAGATGAGCGGCAAGAGTCCGGACAGTGGCGAACTCAAAAAGATCGGTAATGGGAATTTCAAGCTGGAGGGCCTTCTGAAGATTCGCGTGAACCGCCAGCAGCAGCAGCGAATCGCCCCCCAGATCGAAGAAATTATCGTCCAGCCCGGCGCGCTCCACACGCAACACCCGCTTCCACACATCGGCAATTTGCGACTCGAACTCGGTTGCCATTCCTGCCCCCATTGACTCATCTCCGCCCAATACGGGTTGAGGCAAAGCGGTTCGGTCAACCTTTCCGTTGGGAGATAGCGGCAAGCGTCCCATGCGAACGAACAACGCCGGCACCATGTGCGCCGGCACCTTGCCGGAAAGAAATTGCTTCAATTCTTTGGTCGCTGAGCTCGCGGTTGTCCGCAGTCGTGAAATAGCACACCAGCCGCTTCGAGCCATCGTCTGCGGTATGCGGCACGACGCAAGCCTGGTTGACGAACTTGTGGGTCCGCAGCGCGATCTCGATTTCTCCAGGCTCGATGCGGTAGCCATGGATTTTCACCTGGTTGTCGATTCGGCCAAGAAACTCGACAACGCCGTCATCCCGCCACCGTGCCAGATCACCTGTTCGGTACATCCGCGCACCGGGCTCGTCAGAAAACGGATCGCGCACAACTTTCTCGGCCGTCTTCGCCGGGTCTTTCAGATAACCGCGCGCCACTCCGTCGCCACCAGCATAGAGTTCCCCGGACGTGTGTCCGCCCACGGGCCGCACGTTTTCATCGAGGATGTAAACGCGCGTATTCGAGACAGGCCTCCCGATGGGCACCGATTCGGGTACCGGGTCGCCCCTCCGCATCACGTGGCAACACGTAAATGTTGTGTTCTCGGTCGGTCCATAGCCATTGATCACGGTGCAATCCGGTAAGTTCTCAAGCACCCTGCGAACGTGGCGCGAGGAAAGAACATCCCCGCCAGCCAGAAGTTGCCGGATCGGGCGCAAATCCTCCAGCCTCTGGTCCACCATCAAATTGAAGAGGCCGGAGGTGAGCCACAGGGTCGTGATCCCGTGTTCCCGAATCGCGCGGCCCAAATCTTCCAGCGAGGCCGCTTGCGGAGGCATCAATACAAGCTTTCCGCCGTTCAAGAGTGGTCCCCAGATTTCCAGCGTGGAGGCATCGAAGGACACCGGCGCAAACTGGAGAAAAACCTCCTCGGGCCCAAACTTGCAGAAGTTGGTATTCCGAACCAGGCGCACCACCGCACGGTTTTCAACCATCACTCCTTTCGGTCGGCCGGTCGAACCCGAGGTGTACATTACATAGGCCAAGTCAGTGGCCGCGCCCATCGGGTCTGTATTGGCAGCTTGCGGTGTGCCATCGCCGTGCGTCGCCATTTCGTCAACACAAAGAACCGCAACATTCCGGTCGGCGAATGTTCCGGCGAGTGTCCTCTGGCACAAAATCACGGGCGTGCCCGTTTCCGCGAGCATGTAATCCAAGCGATCTTGCGGATAAGAAGATTCAAGCGGCACATAAGCCCCGCCAGCTTTCAGAATACCCAGGAACGCGACGATCATCTCGGGGGAACGCTCGACGCAGCATCCCACCATCGTTTCGCGAGCCACGCCCAAAGACCGCAACCGCGCCGCCAACTCGTTTGCCCGCGCGTTCAACTCCGAGTAGCTGAGCTTCCGTGACCCGCAAACCACCGCAATGCGATCGGGATACTGCCCAGCGGCTTCCTCGAACAGCCGCGCAATCGTCTTGTCGCGAGGGTAGTCGGTCCGTTCTCCGGCCCACGATTTTTCGCTGTGCGCCCCCGCAGAAAAGGCGGTGGGATCAACCGCGCCCCGCTGCCGTACCGTCGCCGGATTTTGAAGGGGAAGTGTCATGGCGGTGCGAAAGCTAGGGCAGCAAAATCTCCTTCTCGCCAAACAGTCGCTCGGCAACGATCCCGCGAGACCGGCACGCCTCAATCAGCCGGTCGGACTGGATAATCGGATTCGATTTCTCCGTGTACTTAATGCTCATTATATAATTAAGCCAAGGTTCCTGTCCCATCGCATAAACATATACTTCCTTGCAATGCAGCTGGTTCACGATGGCCATGGCTCGCTCGTAATTCGATCCCGCCAGGCGCCGCGACTGGTCCTTCGGCCGATCCAGCCGCTGTGTGAGCAGCGGTCCGTAGATCCAGGACATGGGAGCGCCGTCGCATTCCATTCCCACAAACAACACATCCACATCCCCGATTTGCTCATGGATGTGCTCGTACAGTTTCGGCGCGATGTTGCAGGAATCCGCCGCAAACAACAGCGTGTGGTCGCCCACGCGCAGGTGGTACGCGGACTTGGTGAGCACGTTCAAATCGCCGTGCTCGCCGAGAAACGGAATGGCCGTGATCGCGCCGCCCTCGAATTCAATTTCTTCCATCTCGGCCAGCTCAATGACATTTCGAAAGCCGCACTGCTTGAGGAGCAGTTTCAGCGACGGGTCCTGCAGCGCGCCGCCCCCGTTGCGGGGCACCACGATGTTGCGGATGCGGTGCCGCAATTGAAGCAGCGTCTCAAAGAGGATGTGATCCTGATGGTTGTGCGTGATCAGGACGTAATCGATCGCCTCGGGAAGGTCTTCATACGTGTACCGCGAAATACTATTCTCGTACGAGTAGCTGAGCACCGGATCCATCAGCACGCTGACGTTCCTGGTCTCGAGAAGGATGCAAGCATGCCCGAAATAGCGCCACCGCGCTCCTTTGCCGTCGTATTTTGCATACGGGCGGGGCGGCTCGGGAGTCAGGAACGAGCGAAAACGATTGGCATCTTCGTCATTCAGATCCAGCGCCTCGCGGACAAATTCGAAAGAAGCCGGCTCATTCTTCATGCGGAAGAGCTTGTCGATCCGCTCGCTCGAGAAAGGAATCTGCAACTGCACCGAGTTTCCCTTGTCCAGCCGGGGCGTGCTCAGCACGAAAGGCCGGTCGTCGCCGGTGACCTCTGAGAACATCAGGCTTTGCATCGATTCGTCGTACGCCTTGCTCTTGTAAAGAAGCGGTTCGATCAGGCGGAAGGACGGGTGGTTATTCAAGTCGTAGGTCAATTCCACGTAACCCTGAAGGCTCCTCGGTACCTCGTCATAGAGGACCTCCATACTGTAGCCGGTCCCCTTCGTGCGCAGCATCGCGTCAAGCTCTTCAATCGAGCGCGAAAGTTCAACCAGCGCCTGGCGGTCCCGCAGAGTGCGATCACGCAGCTCCGCAACTTCCTTTACCCGGTTTTCGCCCAGATCCATGAAGGGGCCGCCCAGCAGCGCCGGGTTTCGGACTGCGGCCTGGTGCGCTTCAGGAGACTCGATATAGGACTCCATGATGCGCAGATGTCGCTCGGTGAGATTTCGCGCCGCGGTCGCAGGAGGGATTAAGTGCGCCCAGGCATACCAACCGTCTACCAGGGGCTCAACAAGAACATTTGACCTTAAATAATAGACTCCGTTCTTCATTCCCCTGTTAGCCCTGGAACTGAAGAGTGCCCTACTGTTGTAGTGGCCGCAAGAGTACTAACGCACTAAAGGCAATTCCCCGTGCTTGGGATGCAAGTGCCGGTCCATTTTTGTTCCGCGTATAAACATCTGATTAAAAACGAATTAAACTGGCATCGAGGCATCTTCCCTAGCGAACATGCGGCTTCCCGGGGAAATAGAGGAAAACTTTTTCTTTCAAATTCCCTTCGCGTAATATTCGCCATCGTCAATCCTCGCAGACTCGGTTTCAAAATCCAAGCATGCGTCTCAATTGAGAGAATAGAAACATCGCCGCGTCGGCCGCTTGGAATTGCATACCGGATGGAACACAATGAAGGTTCGTGGGTTCGGGTCCTTAAAATCCTTATCAGGAGATTCCATTGAAGATTTCGGTGATTGGCTCGGGTTATGTCGGCTTGGTGACCGGCGGTTGCCTCGCGGGAATCGGTCATGAGGTGGTATGCACCGATAATGACGCCTCAAAAATCAAGATTCTTGAGGATGGAGGGCTGCCTATTTACGAACCGGGCCTCGAAAAGGTGATCGCCAAGGCCCGAGCAGAGAAGAAGATCAGCTTCAGCGCGAATCTCGCCGACGCCGCCACTCGCGGCGATGCCATCTTCATCTGTGTGGGAACCCCGCCGCTCCCCAACGGGGATGCGGACCTGAGCGCTATCGACCACGTCGCGCGAATGATCGCCACCGAAGCGCGCAGCCCCAAAATCGTCGTGGAGAAAAGCACTGTGCCGGCTCGCACAGGCCAGGAACTCAAGCGCGCCCTGGGCGTTTATGGACGTAAATCGAACGTAACCTTTAGTGTTGCCTCCAATCCCGAATTTCTGCGCGAAGGCACCGCGGTGGAAGACTTCCTCCATCCCGACCGCATCGTTGTCGGCGTGGAAGATGAAAATGCCGAAAAGCAGCTGAAGGAAATCTACCGCCCTGTTCTGGAGCAGAGTTTCAAATGCCTCGTCCATCCGTCCGGCTGCCCACAGGGCCCGAAACCCGCCTGGCTCGTCACCACGATCAACAGCGCTGAACTCATCAAACACGCCTCCAATTCATTCCTGGCGCTCAAGATTTCCTACGCCAACATGGTGTCGGCGCTCGCTGAGCGGCTGGGAGCGGACATCGAAGAAGTGATGCACGCCGTCGGAATGGATCCGCGCATCGGTAAAAGCTTTCTGCGCACGGGATTGGGTTTCGGAGGTTTCTGCCTGCCCAAGGACTTGCAGGCCTTCGTGCACCTGGCCGAGCGTTCCGGCGTGGATTTCACGATGCTTCGCGAAGCGGAAAAAGTCAACAAAAAGCAGATCGAACGCTTCTGTGAAAAAATACGCCAGGCCCTCTGGGTCATCCGCGGCAAACAAATCGGTGTTCTGGGCCTCGCCTTCAAGGCCAACACGGACGATATTCGCTTTGCCCCGGCCATCGATTTAATCAACCAGCTGTTAGGGGAAGGTGCCCGGATTCGCGCCTACGATCCGGAAGCCATGGAACGGGCACGCGCCGTGCTGCCCCAGATCGAGTATGCAAAATCTCCTTACGAGGCTGCGGAGGGCTCCGAAGCGCTGCTCATCGCCACCGAGTGGGATGAGTTCAAAACACTCGATTGGGAGCGCGTACGCAACGCGATGGATCGACCACTGATCCTCGACGGGCGTAACATATTGTCCCCCAAGGATATAAAGGCGCGCGGGTTCGAATACCACTGCTTCGGACGCCCCGCCTGACCTCGAATGCTGCCCATTCTTGAGACGCCGCCGCCCGGAGATGAGTTGGGGACTTGTTCTCGCCCGCTCCTCTCCACGTCGTTTTTGCGCCATCCTCTGAAACTGTTCGTCCCGCCTTCACTGTTATAGTTGAGGTTGGAGTTTAGCCGCACGATGGATGCTCGAAGACAGGTCGCCGCCGCAGTCCTCCTCCTTGCCTGTTGGCTTCTGCGCTTCCATGCGATGTCGGCCGGCGCGAATCCTCGACAAGCTCTCCAAAACGGGATCGTTTCCGTCGGGCAGAATGAACGAACCTTCCTGATTCTCACGGATATTCACTTCGATCCCTTTACCGGCACCGATCCGCGCGGAGTCGAAGCCCTCGCGTCGAATCCTGTCGAGAAATGGCCGGGTATTCTCGAGTCCCACGCGGGCCGCGATCTCCCGGCAGCGCCCGCCACGCCGGCCGTGCGTTCAGATACGAACTATGCCCTCCTGGTATCCGCCCTTGGGGCCGCTCGTGACACCGGCACTCCGTATGACTACGTACTCGTAACCGGAGACTACTTAGGACACGATTTCGAAAAAAAATACCGCCAATTCATGCCGGACAGCCGGGGCTACGAGAATTTCGTGATCAAGACGATGGTCTTCGTAAACCGCATGATTCAGCAGTCCTTCCCGGCCGTTCCGATTGTGGGAGCACTGGGGAATAACGATTCAGTAGCCGGGGACTACGCCGCGCCCGGGAAACCGCTCCTGGAGGCACTGTCGAAAGAATGGAAAGTTGTCGCCGCCAATCCAGACGCCGCCCGGGACTTTCTCCAGGGCGGTTATTACACCGTGCCCCATCCTACTGTGCCGAGCCAGGAGTTCCTCGTCCTGAACACCACCCTGTGGTCGCGGCTTTACACTGGCGGCACCTCGAAAGGGACTTCCGATGCTGGCGCGCAAGAGATGGACTGGCTCATATCTCAGCTCGATGGCCTTCGCGCCCGCAGCCACACAGCAACCCTCATCATGCATCTGCCCCCGGGGATCGATGCTTACGCGTCGTCGAAGTCGGGTACATGTTCCACGCCGTTGGCGTTCTGGAAAAAACCATATCTCGATGCATTCCTCGCAGCGATCGAAGGCCACAAAGAGTCCCTCCGCGACAGCTACGCGGGTCATACTCACATCAATGACTTCCGGGTCTTGTCGGACGCCGCCGGCGCCCCTTATTTCGCAACGAACATCGCCCCCTCCATAGCCCCGGACCACCACAATCCAGAGTTCGAGATTGGTGTGTACGACACGGCTAACGGCGCACTCGTGGATTACGCGGTCCTGTATCTAAAGAACTTCGAGGGTCCTGCCTTGCCGGCGAAACCCGATTGGGAACAAGCCTACGATTTCCGCCAGCTCTCAAGTTTTCCCTCCTATAGTCCGGCGAATCTGCGGACCATCTCTCTGTTGATCCGCTCCAGCGAACTGGTCCGCGCAAAACTCCTGGACCTTTTCGCGACGCATATGTCCGCGGCAATCTCGCTTTCCGCCAAAGACTGGCGGCCGTATTCGTGCGCCCAGACGGAAATCATCCCGGGCGCTTTCGTCGCTTGCAGCTGTCCGTCAGCCGCTCAATAAGGCCTGAAGGCTTCCCAGCTTCACGCCCATTCCTGGCGTGTTTCCTGGTAGTTACCCATTAACACGCCCTCCGAATTTGGCCGCTATTCAGCGAAAAGGCTTGCCGTATCCTGAGTACATCGAATTCACAGCTAAAGAGGAATTATGTCAAACACGTCAACCGCCAGCGATCTTACCCGCCCCCTCCGCCGCAGCACTCGCCTGAATGCCGCCGTCCCGATCACGGTGATGGGAGTCGATTCCTACCGCGGCCCTTATCGCGAAGAAGTCTCCACTGTCGCCGTAAGCTGCCACGGCTGCCGCTACGAATCGAAGCATGACGTACTCACCAATTCCTGGGTCATGCTGGAACTGAATCCCACGAACCACGGCACAGAGACCATCTCCGCCCGCGGTCTGGTCAAATGGGTGAAGCGCCCGCTCGATGCCAACGGCACCTACGAAACCGCCATCGAACTCGAAGATCCGGGGAATATCTGGGGCATTGACTCCCCGCCGCAGGATTGGGTCGCGTTCTGCGAAGCGCGCTTGAAAGAACCCGCCTCCGCAAAGTCGAAACCGTTTGCCGTTCCAAAACCCGAACCCGTTGCGAAAACCGCCCCTCCGTCACAGCCCGCCAACGGCGCAGGAGCCGCCCCGGCAACTGCGAAACCCTCTCTGTCACCCTCCATGGAACGCCCCGTCGAGCGCCCCGTCGAGAAATTGGTCGGCGAGTTTCACCAGCAGATGGAAAAAATTCTTTTCGAGGCGGCCGGAGCCGCGGTTCGCGAAAAGGCCACATCCACACTCGACGATGTTCGTCATGGACTTCGCGAAGAGGCCAAGGCCGTGCTCACCGAACTCGCTTCCTCCCAAACGGGACCCTGGGTCGAGCAATCCCTCAAGCAATGGAACAAGGTCAGCCAGGAAAGCGCCAAGACTCTTCACGCCGCCTGGACCAGGAGGCTCGATTCCGATATTCGTCGCGCCCTCGAACGTGTGGAGGAACGCAGCAAGGAGCTCGATCATCTCGCGCAAAGCCTCTCCGCCAACGCCCTGGACCGCCTGCAGCGCGGCCTCGAATCGTCGCGAGAGGAAGGCGTCGACCGCATCGTCTCGCGGCTCAAGGAACAGTCGGCTCCGGTAATCGATCACGCCAAGGAGACGATCGCCGGGCTGGTGCAACAGCGCGAGGAACTCGAAAGGGTGCTCGATCAGGCGCTCTCGAAAGCTACGGGGAAAATCGAGGAAGTCTGCTCCGGCTTCGAAACAAAGTTTGAGATGATCGTGCGCGAACGTCTCGATTCCGCCCGCGAAGAACTTCAGAAGACGATCCAGGCGGCTATGAACGCCTCCCTCGACCGCTTCCATTCTTCTGCCCAGCGGCAGGAGGCCGAAGCGCAAGCGCGTTTACACACGGCGCTGGCCCCGATCGAGGCCGCGCTTGGCGACATCCAGCGGAAAGCCGCGGAAACAACCCGCCAGTTCTCTCTCGAGCTGGAGAATCAAAGCCGTGCACACTTGGAACTCGTCGGTGCCGCGATTTCCGATGTAGCCAAAGGTATCGGAAAGCTTCCGAAGCAATAAGCTTGGCAATGAGCTTGGCCCCCGGCAGGGGCTCTTGGGACGGCAGATGGCAACTCAAATTGCATGGCTCGACGCGCCCCGCGCGCTGAAGGCCAGCCAATGTTCGTGCGATGGCTGCAGCCACAGCGTGACCACGCAGCTCGAAACCCGCCCGTTGTGCCTCGACCACTTTCTTTCCGTTTCACTCCAGGAGATGGACGCCCGCAGCGCCTGCCTGAAGGTGAAACCGGTCGATACCGCCGCAGCCGCAAGCCTCAAGAACTTTTTGGCCGATTGCATGCGCCAGGCGGAAGAACTCTCGGCCGGCGAAGAATCCGCGATTGGTCCCTACCGATCCGGACTTCTCAACATCCAGCGCCGCGGTTCAGAACTCGGCCGTTCGTTGCGCCGCAGCCCGCGAGTGCCCGCCTCCGTCCCCGTCTGGCTGCGCCGGGAAGATCCGCGCAATACCTGGGAGGAAGAGACCTGGACGTCCACCGTGAGCCTTCATGGCGCCGGTTTCGTTTGCCGCCATTCCGTCGAAATCAACGGGCGCGTGATCTTGTGTCGCCGCGACAAAGGTAAACGAGCGGAAGCACGCGTGGTTTACTCGCGCTTTGACTCAGAAGGCCGCCGCCACATCGGCGTGGAACTTCTCGGACGTCCCGATTTCTGGGACGCCCCGCATCTGGCCGCAGCCAACACCCAGTAGGAATTTCGCTCGGCAGAAGGCGCTTAGGCGAGAACGCTGCGAAGCCTCCGATAGGTCGTCGAAAGCTCTTCAGGCTCCACCCGCGTTTCCCCGACCACAGTCATAAAATTTGCGTCGCCCGCCCACCGCGGCAGCACGTGCAGGTGCAAATGCCCCACGATACCCGCCCCTGCCGCCCGCCCCAGATTCATGCCCAGGTTATACCCCTCCGGATGATACGTTTTTTCGAGCGCAGCCTGCGCACGCTGCGCCAGACGCATCATTTCGGAAAGCGTATCAGCAGGAACCGCGGAAAGCTCGCCCACGTGAGCGTAGGGAACCACCATCACGTGCCCACTCGTGTAGGGATACCGGTTGAGAATAATGAAGTTTTTCTCGCCCCGCAGAACCACCAGCGTTTCCGCGTCGTCGTTTGCCGCAATCGCGTCGCAGAATACGCAACCGTCGCTCTTCCCTTCGCTGGCGATATAGCGGTAGCGCCAGGGCGACCACAAATAATCCATGCTGCTTAGCCCTGCGCGCCGGGTTCGTGGGAGCCTGCGGAAGCCGTGGCCGGCCCCGAGGTATTGATGAAGTCCTTCAGTTCTTTGCTGGGCTTGAAATACGGGATTTTCTTCGGCGGCACTTCTACTTTCGCCCCGGTCTTCGGGTTGCGCCCGGTGCGCCCGCGGCGCTGGCGTGTGCGAAAGCTTCCGAAGCCGCGAATCTCGATCTTATCGTCCGCTTGCAGCGCCGCGATGATGCTCTCGAAAATCGTCTCGACGACCGCCTCGGATTCCTTCCTTGGAAGATCGGTCACACGTGTGACTTCTTCCACCAGGTCGGCCTTGGTCATCGTTTGTTCTTTGATGTGCGTTCGCTCGCCGGCTGCCTCTGCCATGGGATAAAAGCCTCCTCAAGAAGTCGATCGTAGTAAAGCGATGGCCCGGGGCGCTGAAGCCGGGGAGCGCCACAACCTCTTTGATATCATCAATCTAACGTAAGGTAAAGATTATTCGCCCGGGAAGGGGAGGTGAACCCCGGAAATCCGGCCCCTTGGAGGGTGTTCGCTACGATGACTGCCGCTTGGCCATGATGGCATCGCCGATCGTTGCAGTCGGCGATGACTTCGTTGACCGGAACGTCTCGATCTCCTGCCGTTCCGCCTGCTTCTGCGCCGCGCGATAACTCAAACTGATTTTGCGCTCTTCTGGCTCCAGACGGATGATTTTGAAGTCGTATTCCTGACCGCCTGCCAGCACAGAGGTCACGCGCGCGCCGCGCGGCGCCTTTTCCTTTTCCCGCTCGCCCTTGGGCTTCCGCTCTTCGATTTCAGACACATGGCACAGACCTTCTATGCCGTCGGCCAGTTCCACGAACGCGCCAAAGTCCGTCGTTCTGGTCACTTTTCCCTTAATGACCTCGCCCGCCTTATGCGCGCCAAACCAGTTGGCCCAGATGTCGTTCACCTGCTTGATACCCAGGGAAAGCCGGCGGTTCTGCGAATCCACCTTCAGCACGCGGGCCTGCACGGAATCACCCTTCTTGAATTTCTCGCTGGGATGCTTGATCCGCTCGGTCCAGCTCACATCGCTGATATGGATCAGGCCTTCCATGCCTTCTTCAATTTCCACAAACGCGCCAAATTCGGCGAGGTTGCGGATGCGCCCGTTGATAATCGTCCCCACGGGATACTTCTCGGCCGCCGCTTCCCATGGATCAGGAAGGGTTTGCTTGAGTCCCAGGGAAATGCGCCGCTGGTCGGTTTTGAGCTCCAGGACCACCACGTCGACGTCGTCGCCAACCTTTACGATTTTCGAAGGATGCTTGGTGCGCTTGGACCAGCTCATCTCGCTTACGTGAACCAGTCCCTCGACTCCCGGCTCGATCTGCACGAAAGCCCCGTAGTCGGTAACGCCTACGACTTTCCCTTGTATCCGCGTGCCCACCGGCAATCGCTCCGGCACCGTCGCCCAGGGATCGGGAAGAAGCTGCTTTCTCCCCAGCGAAATACGCTGCTTTTCCTTGTCGAATTTCAGCACCTGCACCTGAATTTCGTCTCCGGCCTTCACCAGCGTCGAAGGATGCGGCACGCGCCCCCAGACGAGATCGCTCACGTGGAGTAATCCGTCCATTCCGCCTAAATCCACAAATACGCCGTAATCCGTAATATTCTTCACGTGCCCGGTCACTACGCTGCCTTCGGCCAGCGTGGAAGCCAGCATGTCGCGCTTGGCTTTTTGCTCTTCCTCCAGCAGCGCTCGGTGGCTCACCACGATGTTGCCGCGCTTCCGGTTCAGCTTAAGGATGCGGACTTCGATCTCTTTGTCTTTCCAGCCATCCAGATCGTGCACCGGTCGCAGCTCAATCTGCGACGCGGGCAGGAAAGCCCGCGCGCCGATATCGACCACCAGACCGCCCTTGATCCGCTCCAGAATCTTGCCCTTGAGATTGCTATGATCCCGGTAAGCCTTCTCGATTCGCTCCCACACACGGCGGCGATGCGCGCGCACATGCGACAGCAGCACGTAACCGTCGCGCTGCTCGTGCAAACGCTCCACTTCGATCGTCTGTCCCTCGCCGAATTCAATTGGAGCGCCCGAATCCAGGAACTCCTGCGCCGGCACCAGCCCTTCAAACTTCCCCCCGACATCCACAACCACGCCCGCCTCGGTGACAGCCAGCACCCGTCCGTCGAATATTTCCCCTTCCGCCGCCGCCGTTTCAGGAGTGGGAAACTGATCGAGCAGCTGGTCCATCGTTTCGGTGGTCTCGGAGGATTCCGCAGTGTCGCTCTCGGCGGCAGGTGGGGTTGCAACCTCCACCTTCGCGCTTGGCAAACTCGTTCCAGCAGATTGAGTTCCGGTCGATGGAATCCCGCTCGATGGGTAAGTCACGGGAGAATCGCTGACCGCAACAGTCTCAGTAGCGCGGGCTACGGCAGTGGCTGCGCCTGTGCTCTGCGGTTCAGCCGCGACGGCAGAGGCAGCCGCGAATTGTATATTTTCCGATGAAGGCTCTGCCATGATGGTCTCCGGGGCAGAAGGTTGGGGTTTCTCGTCGTGTTCGGGTGACATGGGAAGCGGCCTCCGTAGCAATGACTGCCCAGCTTGCCGAGAGTTCTACCTCGGTTACTCCACCCATCCGGGGGTTAGAGCTTGAAGGGGATAAGCATCCGCTCGCGACGCTGTATCGTGGGAAATGATACGCGTCCGGTTTGCACGTTGTCAATGGACGTAGGACGCACCGGGATGGTTCCGGGGCGCGATCTGCGCGGCCGTTAGCGCCTCGCGAACGAAAGAAAGCAAAATATTTCCCGCGCACCCATTCAGATTCCTTCTGTTACCATACGCGTCCCAAATGGCCCTCTTGGGGCGGAAATGGGGTGGAAGATTTGAGCCAGATGTCTCATGAAACCGCCTATCCCTCCGTACGGATTCTGCCGCGGAGCCGCAACTGGTGGGCCCGGCTCAAAGGTTCGCCCGCCGAATGCATTCACCTCGAGCATGACGCCGAATGGCTGGCGACGCTTCTCCCCGACACCCTCTATCTGAGGGGTAAACGTGTGACGCAGCGCGATCCTGCGCGTCCCGAGGTCGTCCTGTGCCGCTCGTGCCTCACGGAAACTCTCGCGCCCGAACTCGCGCGGTATCCCGGCTTCGTGGTCGCCTTTGAACCCGATCCCGAGCTGTTCACGCAGTATTTTTTTGTCGCAGATCCCGACTTCAGCCCGGCTGGTGTCGCGCCAGACGTAGCGGGCGCCATCGAGAAACGTCTGGCTGAGGGTTTCGGCTCCTGTGTACGATGTGAACAGCTGGCCACCTGGCTCTGGTTTCCGCGAGAGCAGGTGGCCAGCCTCGACGAGGTGGAGAAAATCACGGGCGCCGCCGGCGAGTCCCTGTGCGCCGCCCACGGAGCGCGCAAGCTGTGCGATTCGTTCGAAGCGATTCCGGAGGCGAATCTTTTTTACGTGAACCTGCCCTACGGTGAATCCGGCGCGTATCTCTGGATATAAGTTTGGCTATGAATATCGAGCTGAAAGAAATCGTGGAGAAGTATCTGGCGGCCGCGGGCGGCTTCGGAAAGCAGATCCCGCTCACGTCGCTCGGACTCTCGAAAGGAGAAATCGAGAGCGTTTTCAGTACCTTCGACGAGGACTATCACATCAGCCGCTTCCTGCACTTCGCCTGCGCCGCCGGGGCGGATTTCCAGATCAACGGCTTCCCCCAGACGCACGTAGCCATCGACGAGGAAGTCCAGTCCATTCTCTGAGTTCTTTAGCGAAGCGGCGGGTGAAAGTCGAACTCCGGATCCACATCCACGGGAATGTCGGAAGCCTTCGCCAGCGCCGCGGAGAGCTCCGGCGGCATCACCGCGTACTTCTTGAACCAGCGTTCGGTCCGCGCGCGGTCGCCCGTGGCCTCCTGCTCGAGCAATTCCTTGCCCAGTGAGGCAATCACGGCCGGCATGCGGTCGAAGCTTATTTCATAAAGACCGCTTGCCGCGTCACGGTGAATCGCTCCCTGCTCCGCCAGGTAATTGAACTCCATCATCTCGGCCGCGCCGTGCGCCTCGGCGATTCCGAAGCGAACCGTGCGGAAGATCCCCGCCACGTAGGAAGCGTAGACGACGTTCTGCTTCTCCCTGGGGAAGGCCCCGTGGTCGATCAGCCACTTCACTCCCATTTCGCCCACCACGTCGGCCTTGGCTTCTTCGAGCCCCGAGTATTGCGCCCCGATCGCCTCGCGAATATCCACTTTGCCCGCCGAGGTGCGCGCGAAGGCCGGCCCCAGGCCGTGCGAAATCTCATGCATCAGCGTGTCGG
This sequence comes from uncultured Acidobacteriota bacterium, assembly GCA_963709105.1. Taxonomy (GTDB): domain Bacteria; phylum Acidobacteriota; class Terriglobia; order Acidiferrales; family UBA7541; genus Palsa-295. Next base: position 97,597 of record CAVPVC010000025.1, on the reverse strand, counting down.
TAAGATAGCCCTCGCCGCTCGCAAGCGCAGCCTGTTCGGGTTTCATCACCCGCTTGGCCAGCGGCAGAATAATGTAGTCCACGCGCGCATCCATGAAGTTCTTCCAGAACATCTTCTTCGAGCCTTTTTGCTCGTGGATGCGCGGATCGTTCGGAAGATTGTCGGCCACAGCCTGGTAGCCGTGCAGCAGGTCGCCCGCACGGTAAGGCGAATCCACCACCTCCATCGGCGATTGCTTGCCGCGTTTCGAGGGCAGGTCGTCGTGCGAGAGGGGCAGCGACTCCTGTAGGTCGGGAACATATTGCTGGAATACCGCGAGCTTTTTGCTTTCCTCCTCGTTGCGAATCATCACCGACGCCCCGTAGGAGGTCTTCACGCCGAGGAGCGAATCCAGGTACGTCTCATAGGGCGCGAAAATCACGTCGAATTTGGGATTCTGCAGGCCGAGCCACGCGATGTCGCTCGCAAAATAATCGTCGGTAAGCAAGGCGTCCGCTCGCAGGCGGAGAAAGTTCGCGAATGCCGGATCGTCGCTGAGCGCGGCCGCTTCGCGCAGGTCCTTCGCCATCGGCTCCAGAAATTCCCGGTAGGCGACATGGTAAGGAATCGTTTCGAGAGCGCCGCCCTTCCAGCGCACGATCGTTTGCGGAGCAAACAGCGCCGCCTTCTGCGCCGGATGCGCCGCCACATACGCGTCGAACTTTGCCCGGGTCATGTCTTCCGGGAAAAATCCGCGCCCCGGCGGCATGGGCTGAGTTCCCACAAACGGCTTTTCGTCGTCGATCAAATCGAAACGGCTGCCGTTGATCTTCAAGTAGCGGCGAAGAAGTTCGTCCTGCGGATTCTTGCTTCCAGCGAGCGATAGATAAAGTTTCAGACCCTCGGGATCGCTTTGGCGCCAGTAAATGCAATCCAGAAGCCCCGAAGCATCCACGAGCTTGTCGATCATCTGCCGCTCGCGAGCACTCAGCCTCTGCGAATTGAATGGCATGTGCACGCGCCGGAATTTCGCTACCCGCTGCGCCAGGTCCGGAACCACAACGAGATTGGAACCAGCGCTGGGCGTAGGTTTGCTCGACGGAGCGATCGATTGAGATGAAGCGGTAGCGGCAACCAGAATTGGAACTAGAAGCGCGAAAGCCAGCCACGAAGCCAGCACTCGATCCAGCGCGCCAAACGCGGACAAGCCCGGCTCGAAGAATGTCGTCTTTGCCCAGTCTTCGCCACCCGATCATCTTAGCTGCTAGGCTCGGGAATGCAACAGGTTCCCAGCGGCTCCCGGTCAATGCCGCGCTGCGGTTTCATGAAATGGGGAGATATTTTTAGCGGGCCAGAACCTTCAAGCTTCGACAAATAAACTCGGCGCGCAGCGCCTTCCTCTCGCGGTGCCTTTACCGCGAGCCTTCCTCGTCTGCCTCCGATTACTTCACCGGCACCGCGGCACGCTGCAGCCGCTCGTCCAGCGCCCGATGTTCCTCACGCAGCGCCTCGGGAAGCCGGTCGCCAAATTCCTTGAAAAATTTCCCGACCGCCCGCGACTCCTCCGCCCATGCGCTCGGATCGACGCGAAGAAGCTCGTTTAGCGTGTCCTGCGAAATCGAAAGTCCGTCAAGGAGCAGCGAACCCGGAGCCGGAACACTCCCAATGGGCGTCTCGGTCGCTTTCGCGCGGCCCTCGATGCGATCCAGCATCCACTTCAGCACGCGGACGTTGTCGCCGTAACCGGGCCACAGGAACTTCCCATCGGCCCCGCGCCGGAACCAGTTCACGTGAAAAATCCGTGGCGGATTCTTCAGCTTGGCCCCCATCTTCAGCCAGTGCGCGAAGTAATCGCGCCATGTTGTACCCGCAGAATGGAAGCATCGCCATCGGATCGCGCCGCGTGACGCCCACTGCGCCCGTCGCGGCTGCCGTAGTTTCCGAAGCCATCGTCGCGCCGACAAACACACCGTGCTGCCAGTTCTGCGATTCGTACACCAGCGGTGCAAGATGCGCCCGCCGGCCGCCAAAAATAATCGCCGAGATCGGCACTCCCTCCGGATCGGCCCAATGCGACGAAATGGATGGCGACTGGCACGCCGGAACGGTATAACGCGAATTCGGATGAGCCGCCGGCCCCGAATTGCCGTTCAAAGGCTCGCCCTTCCAGGTGGTCAGCCCTTGCGGGACGGCGCCATCGATTCCCTCCCACCACGGCTCGCGCGACGGCGTCAGACCCACGTTGGTGAAGATCGTGTTCTTGTGGAGCGCCCCCATGATGTTCGGGTTGGTCTTTTCGTTGGTGCCGGGCGCCACCCCAAAAAAGCCCGCCTCGGGATTGATGGCGCGGAGCGTTCCATCGGATCCCACATGCATCCAGGCGATGTCGTCGCCGATCGTCCACACGCGATAGCCCTGCTTCTCCAGCGCGGAAACCATCATCGCAAGATTCGTCTTGCCGCAAGCGCTCGGAAACGCCGCCGCCATATACGTCACTTTCCCCGACGGGTCTTCGAGCCCCAGAATCAGCATATGCTCGGCCATCCAACCCTCGCCGCGCGCCATCCAGCTCGCAATTCGCAGCGCGAAGCACTTCTTGCCGAGCAGCGCGTTGCCACCATAACCGGAACCCACGCTCCAGATCAGCTTTTCTTCCGGAAAATGAAGGATGAACCTGCGGTCCGGATTCAAATCCCCCAGCGAATGCAGCCCGGGAACAAAATCGTCCGAACTTCCCAGCCGGTCGAGCGCCACCTTGCCCATGCGGGACATAATCCGCATGCTCGCCACCACGTAAGCGCTGTCGGTAATCTCCACGCCAATCTTGCTGTACGGCGACTTCTCCGGCCCCAGAATGTAGGGCACCACGTACATCGTGCGGCCCTTCATCGCCCCGTCAAAAAGGGGGCGAACCTTGGCCTTGCCCTCTTCCGGCGACATCCAGTTATTCGTGGGTCCCACGTCGGATTTTTCGCGCGTGCAGATAAACGTCAGGCCTTCGGTGCGGGCCACATCGTTGGGATTGCTGCGGTGAAGGTAACAGCCGGGATAGGTCTTTTCATTAAGCGACATGTAAGTGCCATCGCGCAGCATTTCCTGCGGCCAGGCGTTCGTTCTCTTCCCGCGATCCATCGCACCACACGATCTTTTCGCGGCTTCGTAAGCCGTGCTGTCTCTTCGACCCACTTTTCCAATGGTGTTGACACAGATCCTCCTAGGATGTTGTGCGCGACGGGAAACGCACCCGCAGGTACGGCAATCTAAACGCGGCGCGATAGACGAGCTTAAAGTGTATACAAAAATCTTAGGGCACGGAGACCCGAAAAGCAAGATACGGTACTAGCCCTGTGTGACGCGCAACACAAGCATTCTTCGCGCTTTCTGGCCCGGTCGCATCCCCCCTTATTTAGGATAGGGATGCCCGGCAAGAATCGCAAAAGCGCGGTAAATCTGCTCTGCCAGCACGACGCGAGCAAACTCATGCGGCATGGTAAGCGTCGAAAGCGAAATCTTCTGCTTCGCCGCGTCGCGCAAAGCGTCCGGAAATCCCGAAGCATCCCCGCACAGAAAAACAATCTCGCGCGTTCCGCGGTCGCGAACGCTACCGATCCAGTGCGCGAATTGCTGCGAGGTAAATTGCTTGCCGCCCGCATCCAACAGGACGACCGCCGCCCCCGGCTCCATCTTCAATTTGCGTAGAGCCGCCAGCGTCCCGTCGCGCAATTCGTTCACCTCGGTCTCCGCATATCGCCGGATGCGCCCAAGGTAATCGTCGAAGAGTGCGCGAGCCTCTTCGCGGCGCGTCTTGCCAAGCATGATCAAGCGGATTTTCATTGCGATAGGCCGCTGCGTTCGTCGAAGTGGAACTTCAAGAGCGCATCGCCGCTAGAGGAGCCCGTACCGCTTCCGCTTCTCCAGCAGCGTCTTCCGGCTGATACCGAGGATTTCCGCGGCGCGGGCGATCTTGTAGTGCGTTTGATCAAGCGTCGCCTTGACCGCTTCGCGCTCAAGATCTTCGAGAGACTTCAGCCCGCTCGCAACGTGCGCGTTTCCCGCAGCTTGCAGGATCTGCGGAAAATCCTCGACGCTAAGCACGGGCCCCGCAGCGAATATCAGCGCGTGTTCGATCGCGTTCTTGAGTTCGCGCACATTCCCCGGCCACGCATACGACTCAAGAAGTTTCCGCGCCGCAGGATCGAGAGAAGCATCCGCCCGGCCGTGAACCGGTCCCAGCCGCACCAGAAAATGAGCAGCCAGCGCAGGAATATCTCCCCGGCGCTCCCGCAACGAAGGAACCGCAATCGCCACCACGTTCAGCCGAAAAAACAGGTCCTCGCGAAAGCGCCCGGAAGCAACCGCCTTGGGGAGGTCGGTATTCGTAAGCGCCATGATCCGCGCGTCCATGTGCAGGGTTTCGGTGCCGCCCAGCCGCTCGAAGGTACGCTCCTCAAGCACGCGCAGCAGCTTCGCCTGCAAACCCGGAGCGAGCGCCGCCACCTCATCCAGCGCGATGGTGCCCCCCTGCGCCATCTCCAGGCGCCCGGGCTTGCGCGCGGCGGCCCCGGTAAACGCCCCGCGCTCGTGGCCAAAAAGCTCCGATTCCACAAGCTCCGCGGGAAGGCTGGCGCAATCGATCTTCAGAAAGGCAGCGTCGCGGCGGGGACCATGGTCGTGAATCCAGCGCGCAAGCTGGTCCTTTCCCGTGCCGCTCTCGCCGGTAATCAGAAGTGTAGTCGCGGTATCGGCGAGTTTCTGCGCGGTTTCCAGAATTTGCAGCGAAGCCGGCTCCGCGGCCACCCACGCGACCCCAGTGCTCGTTGTGCCGCTAGTCGTCGCCCTCGTTGTGGTGTTCATTGCCGCGGTCGTCACCGTACTCACTGCCGCGCTCACTGCGGCATTCAACCTGACTTCCCGCCCACCCTTACTGTTGCGTGCCGCTGTGCTCCGATTCCCCGGCAGCTTCCGGCGGTTTTCCGGGCGCCGGGAAATTGAAGCGCTCCGCCGTCCGCCACAGCCGCTCAAGGTCGTAGTATTCCCGCGCGCGCTCGCTGAAGATATGCGCCACAAAATAGCCGTAGTCGAGCAGCACCCACTCGGCGCTCATTTTCCCTTCGCGATGCGCCAGGTGGATCCCTTCGCGCGCGAGGCGTTCCTCGATCGCTTCCCCGATGGCCCGCACCTGCGGGTGGCTGCTTCCCGAGCACAGCAGAAAATATTCCGCGAACGCGCCCGCCCCGGAAAGATTCAGCACGGTAATGTCCACCGCCTGCTTGTCCTGCGCCGCTTCCACGGCCCAGAGAATTTCGGGACGAAGGGAGTTCGGGGTCACCGGTACAGTGCCTGTCCCAGAATGTATTCCTCCACGCGCGGCGGCACAAGCCCGTGGATGCCCTTGTGTTCGTCGAGCCGGTTGCGGATTTCAGTCGAAGAAACGTGGCTGGACACCGTCGTCAGCATATAAATGGACGATTTCCGCAGCGCGATCTTTCCCGGATTGGCGCCCGAATTGGCGCTTGACCCGTCCGCCCCGAGTTTTTCCGGCGGGATCACCAGCCGCAGCGCATCCAGTTTGAACCCCGGCCGGCTCGCGATGATGAAGTCGCAGCAATCGAGCAGCGCCTCATAGTTCTTCCACGTGGGGAGTTCCAGAAACTGGTCGGCGCCCACAATAAAATAAAGATGATCGTCGGGATGCTCGCGGCGAAATCGCCGCACCGTATCGATGGTATAGAAAACGCGCGGCGTGGCCCCGTCCATGTCGGCTTCGGCGACCGACGGCACAAATGTCGCATGGTCCGCGCAGGCAAGCGCGACCATCGCATAGCGGTGCAGAAATGGCGTGAGCGCCATCTTGGTCTTATGCGGCGGGCGCGACGAGGGAATGAAATGAATGGCGTCCAGGTGAAAACGCCGCTGCGCGGCTTGGGCGACGGCGATGTGCCCCGCGTGAATCGGATCGAACGTGCCGCCAAAGAGCGCCACGGCCCGGCGATGCTCCCCGCCCGCCGTTTTCTGAACGGACTGCGAGGTCAACGCTCCTCCCGGTGCGGCGCGGCAGGATGATTCTCTTGGTCCGGATTTTCGCCGAGAGGATCGTGATGCCCTTCGCGCAAATGCTCCTCTGGCAGCTCGATCGCTTCGGCCTGCGCGGCCGGAATGGGCTTCGGAATCCTGTCGAGCGCGTTGGCCATGGCGCGCACCAGTTCCACGATTCCCTCGCCGGTTGCGGAGGAAATGGCGTGAAATTCGAGCCCGCGCCGTTCGGCAAACTTGCGGAGTTCCTCAAGGTGCTCGCGGTGGGTCGTGGCATCGAGTTTCGTCGCCACGACGATCATCGGCTTTTCCGCCAGCGCCGGGCTGAACGCGGCAAGCTCGTGTTCGATGATCTCGAAATCGTGCACCGGGTCATGGTCGTTGAAGTCGCTGGTATCCACCAGGTGCGCGATCAGCCGCGTGCGCTCCACATGCTTGAGGAACCTGATGCCGAGCCCCGCGCCCTCGTGCGCGCCTTCGATCAGTCCGGGTACGTCCGCCACCACAAACGTTCGCCCGTTCCCGGGAGCCGCGTCCGGATCGGCAGAGACAACACCCAGATGCGGCTCGAGCGTCGTGAACGGATATGCCGCAATTTTCGGCTTGGCCGCCGAAATCCGGGAAATCAGCGTCGATTTGCCCGCGTTCGGAAAGCCCACCAGCCCCACGTCCGCGAGAAGTTTCAGTTCAAGCCGCAAGTGGCGCTCTTCGCCGGGACTGCCATCTTCGTGCTCAGTAGGCGCCTGGTGCCACGGCCTCACGAATCGCGGATTGCCGTTGCCACGCCCGCCGCGCCCGCCGCGGGCGGCGCGAAACCTCTGCCCCGGCTCGGTAAAATCGAAAAGCTGCTCGCCCGAATCCGCATCGAAAACCACCGTGCCGACGGGAACAGCAAGGATCGTGTCCTCTCCCATGCGCCCATGGCACTTCGAGCCTTCGCCATGCCGCCCGCGCTCAGCCCGGAATTCCCTATTGTAGCGGTATCGCAGCAGCGTGTTGTCGTTCGGATTCGACTCCAGGTAAATAGCCCCGCCATGGCCCCCGTCGCCGCCCGAAGGGCCACCCCGCGGGACGTACTTCTCCCTGCGGAAGGCCATGCAGCCGTTTCCGCCGTCGCCGCCTTTCACCACAATCTTGGCTTCGTCAGCAAACATAGGTCGCTCGCGCGCTCAGGGAGGTGCCAAACCCACAGATACAGCAAAAAGGATACGACAGGCATGGGTGGAAACACAAAAATACCGGCGCCCGGGAGGATGGTCACACAAGCAAGAAAATAGGAAGCCTCATATTTGCACTATGAGCATCGAAGGTTGGCATTCCGGGAATCGGAATCCGAGCCTTGGTGCTTGCAGCACGGTTTTGCGGGTGCCCATTCTTTGCCCGTTTTCAAGAGTGGGTCTTCACTCACTGTAGAAGCAGCAAGAATCACATTCGGGACAAGCTCTTTAGGGGGTCGGAGCTTCAGCTCCGACATAATCGACGGCGCGCAGCGCCTACCTCTCGCGGCGCCTTTTCCGCGAGCCTTCAGTCCGCAGCTGCAGCAGCAGACTTCTTCTCATCGGCCGCCGCCGAGGCTTCTTCCACGGTAAGCACGCTGATGAACTTCCCGCGCCCGCCGCGATCCTCGAACCGCACCACGCCGTGGATCAACGCGAACAAGGAATCGTCCTTGGCGCGCGCCACGTTCTTCCCGGCCTTATAGCGCGTGCCGCGCTGCCGGATCAGAATGCTCCCGCCCGAAACCACCTGGCCGCCAAAACGCTTCACGCCCAGCCTCTGGCCGTGCGAATCGCGCCCGTTTACTGAAGAACCGCCGCCCTTTTTGTGTGCCATTTCAAAAGCCTCTAGGAAAGTTGAATGTCGCCGACTTCTACGGCGGTGTAGCCCTGCCGGTGGCCGCGCTGAATGTTGTATTGGCCGCCCGTTTTGTATTTCAACGTTTTCAGTTTAGGCCCGCGAAGATGCCGGATGATCTTGCCGGTCACTTTGGCCTTGGCGGCATCGGCGCCGCCGATAATTTTCTTCTCGTCAGTGCGCACGGAGAGAACGCTGTCAAACGTCACCGTGCCCCCCACCTTGCCTTCGAGCCGCTCCACCTGCACGGTCTGCCCCGGCTCCACGCGATACTGCTTACCCCCAGTGCGAATTACGGCGTACATGCTGTCTCCTAACGTTATTGGGAAACCACAATTATACGGGGCCATCCGCACCTACGTCAACGCCCGCGTCCATTGCTTTTCAGCAATGGTGTCCCTCACCTGGCCTTTGCGGCTGGAACGGAGCGTGGTCCGGGTCTGTTCGAAAAGCCGCGCGCTCTTTACCACGACAACTACTGGTTGCAATCCCCATTCGGAACGCGCTAGGGTGCTTCCAGATGCGGCCAGAAATGACAACTCGAACGCAAAAAACGGGCCCGGCAGCACGATTTTTGCCGCACCTGACTCGACACACTAAGACGAACGGAAACGAGGTTAACCTGTTGAAAACGCTCAGTGACGAAGGTGACGACTCGACACTCTTATGCGATGGTCGCCACGCGGCTTTTACATTCGCTGCCTCGCCGCACTCACCTGGTGTTGCAGTTGCGGGTGCCCCACCCTTCGGTTTTAAGGGTGGGTCTTTCTTTCGCTTGCGCTTGCGCCTTTGTTTTCGTTGTCATCCCGACAGAGCGAAGCGACGAGGGATCTCTCTCAGCTCTTTGCTGCGAGTGAGGCGATCGCCCCGAGCTGAGTTGCCGGTTGGGAGGGCGGGTGCGATAATGAACCGGCTCGCAATGAATTCGTTTTGATGGACGGGGGTGTTTATGGGGATCAGAGAAGCGTGGATTGAAAAGCGGACCGCGGCGATGAACGGCGGCGTGCGCAATTTTTCGCAGATGCACTATGCGCGCAAGGGCGTCATCACCGAAGAGATGCTCTACGTCGCAACCCGCGAGAAGATCTCCCCGGAGCTTGTGCGCGACGAAGTGGCGCGCGGCCGCGCCATCATCCCCGCCAACATCCACCATCACAACCTGGAGCCGATGGGCATCGGCGTAGCGTTCTGCTGCAAGATCAACGCAAACATCGGAAATTCCGCCACCACCTCAAACGTCAACGACGAACTCGAGAAACTCCATCGCGCCGTCCACTACGGCTCGGATACCGTTATGGACCTCTCCACCGGCGGCGACATCCCCATGATTCGCAAAGCCATCATCAATGCCTCCCCGGTGCCCATCGGCACCGTGCCTATTTACGAGGCGATCTCCCGCGTGCGCCGCGCCGAAGATCTGAACATCAACGTGATGCTCGAAGTAATCGAAGAGCAGGCCGAGCAGGGCGTCGACTACATGACCATCCACGCCGGCGTGCTGCGCGAGTTTCTCCCGCTCGTGCGCAATCGCATCACCGGAATCGTCAGCCGCGGCGGCGCCATCCTCGCGCAGTGGATGAGCTTCCACAAGCAGCAGAATTTCCTCTACGAGAATTTTGATGCCATCTGCAAGATTTTCCAGAAGCACGACGTAAGCTTTTCGCTCGGTGACGGCCTGCGTCCCGGCTGCCTGGCCGACGCCAGCGACGAAGCGCAGTTCGCGGAATTGAAAGTTCTCGGCGAGCTGACCAAGAAGGCCTGGGAATACGACGTGCAAGTGATGATCGAAGGCCCCGGACACATTCCGCTCGATCAGATCGAATTGCAGGTAAAGAAAGAGAACGAACTCTGTTACGAAGCGCCCTTTTATACGCTAGGGCCGCTCGTCACTGACATCGCCCCCGGCTACGACCACATCACCAGCGCCATCGGCGCCGCAATGATCGGGTGGCACGGCGCTTCCATGCTGTGCTACGTCACCCCCAAGGAGCATCTGGGATTGCCCAATGCCGACGATGTCCGCCAGGGCGTGATCGCCTACAAGATTGCCGCCCACGCTGCGGATGTCGCCCGCCACCGCCCCGGCGCTCGTGACCGCGACGATGCCCTGAGCTACGCCCGCTTCCTCTTCGATTGGAAGAAGCAGTTTGCGCTGTCCCTGGACCCCGAAACTGCCCAGGCCATGCACGACGAAACGCTTCCGGACGATTTCTACAAGGAAGCCAAGTTCTGCTCCATGTGCGGGCCTAAGTTCTGCTCGATGAACGCCACGCAGATAGCCGACATTTATCAGGGCCTCGACCAAAAGGACCGCGAGCAGAGGTTCGCCGAGCTATTGGCAAAGGTTGAAAAGTAGGCGAATCGCTACGCACCTCTACTACATCAGCAGAGGCTGGAACTCCGCGAGCAACGCCTCGTGCATGTCATGCCTCGTAATCCCATGATTCTGAAGCATATGAGCGCAATCCTTCCCGTTTTGTCGCTATCCTAGATTCTCGGGTAACAAATTCTGCCACTTTTTCTCCTCTTCCGTGTATAGTGCGCGGGTACTCTTCGACGGATGACGACTCAACCGCCTCTCCCCAAACCACGACGCTGGCTATTAGCAGTCGACCCACGGGTCTACCACTGGGACACCCTCTTTGTGAAGGGCAAGGAAATGTGGCGGCACGCCGGCGCAAAACCGGACGCCCTCCGCCAGCTCAAGCAGGTCCACAAGGGTGATCGCGCTCTCTGTTATCACGGCAAGGCCGAACACGCCGTTTACGCCCTCGCTGAGGTAAGCCGCGATCCCTACCCTGACCCTCACGAAAAAGAATCCAAGACGCTTGTAATGGATTTGCGCGCGATCGAGCGGCTGCCCCGGCAGGTGACGTTGGCCGAGTTACGCCAGAATAAGCTGCTGAAGAAAATCAAGTTCCTCAAGAACACCCGGTTGACCATCTGCCCCCTGACCGACGAAGAGTACTCCGAGATATTGCGCATGGCGGGAATCGTAGCGTCGCCCGGCATTCCCCTTCCTTAATTCCTCGTCGCTGGGTCTGCTAGGGAACTAAAACCTTGTCGCTACTTGGATGCCTGTATTCAACTTAACCAGCTCCGCGACAATACTTTGTGGCTCAGCGCCGTTGGTCGCTGAGTCACATGGCAAAGATCAAAAATCCAGATGTGCAAGAAGGCCTCCCCTTCCCGCGCGGGGCTACCTGGGACGGTGCGGGCGTCAATTTCGCGCTGTTTTCCGCGAACGCCACGAAAGTCGAGGTTTGCCTGTTCGATAAAACAGGCGAGATGGAACTCCAGCGCATCGACCTGCCCGAATACACCGACGAAATCTGGCACGGCTACGTCCCGGACCTTGGGCCCGGCACGCTGTACGGCTACCGGGTCTCGGGGCCTTACGCTCCCGAGGAAGGCCACCGCTTCAATCCCAATAAGCTGCTTCTCGACCCATACGCTTGCGCGCACATCGGGGAGTTGAAGTGGGATCCCGCCGTTTTTGGCTACACGATCGGATCGAAGGACGCCGACCTGAGCTTCGACACTCGCGACAGCGCGCCGTTCATGCCGAAATGCGTGGTGGTGGATCCGGCATTCGAGTGGAGAGAGCGAACCGCCCGGCACCAGGTCCCGTGGGACCGCACCATCTTCTATGAAGCGCACGTGCGAGGATTCACGAAGCTGCATCCCGCCGTTCCGGAGAACGAGCGAGGGACGTTTGCCGGCCTGTCGCATCCGAAGGTAGTTGAGTACATCAAGACCTTGGCATCACTTCGATCGAACTGCTGCCGGTTCAAACGTTTGTCGACGATAACCACCTGCTCGAAAAAGGGCTGCGCAACTATTGGGGCTATAACACCATCGGCTTTTTTGCCCCGCATCCGCGGTACGCCGCGGACTCGCGCCACAGCATGCACGAGTTCAAGGAAATGGTGGCCCGCTTCCACGACGCGGGCATCGAAGTGATCCTCGATGTTGTTTATAACCACACCGCCGAGGGAAGCGAACTCGGGCCGACGCTCTCGTTCCGGGGTATCGACAACGCCTCGTACTATCGTCTGATACAGGACCAACCGCGCTATTACATCAACGACACGGGCACGGGGAACACGCTGAATACCACGCATCCGCGTGTGATCCAGATGGTGACCGACAGCCTGCGGTATTGGGTGCAGTTGATGCAGGTGGATGGGTTCCGGTTCGACCTGGGCACGATTCTCGCGCGAGAGCCCAACGGCTTTGACAATCGCAGCGGCTTTTTGAAGTCGTGCAGCCAGGACCCTGTCCTGGGAACGGTGAAGCTGATTGCCGAACCCTGGGATTGCGGACCCGGCGGTTACCAGGTGGGCGCCTTCCCTCCAGGATGGGCCGAATGGAACGACAAATTCCGCGACACCGTGCGCGAATTCTGGAAAGCCGGAGCGCCCGCCAGCGCCCTGGCTCCCCGGCTCTGCGCTTCGGCCGACATTTTCAACCACCACGGCAGAAAGCCGTGGGCGTCGGTTAATTTCGTCACCGCGCACGACGGATTTACTCTCAAGGACCTCTTTACCTATAACGAGAAACACAACGAAGCGAACGGCGAGGACAACAAAGACGGCTCCTCGGACAATCACTCCTGGAATTGCGGCGCGGAAGGCCCCACGGACGATCCCGCGATCAATGCCTTGCGACAACAGCAGATGAAAAACCTGCTCGCAACTCTTCTGCTTTCGCAAGGCACACCCATGCTGCTGGCAGGCGACGAATTCGCTCGCACCCAGGGGGGCAATAACAATGCGTATTGCCAGGACGACGAAATCAGCTGGCTCAACTGGGACATCAAAGAGAGCGGGCAGGATTTAATTCGATTCGTGCAGAAGCTGACCCTGCTCCGGTGCAAGTATCCCATTCTGCGTAACCGGCGTTTCTTTTCAGGCGAGTTCCAGGAGGAGTTGGGAATTCGCGATATCATGTGGGTGACTCCCGCAGCGCAGCAGGTCAGGCCAGAAGACTGGGACGACCCGGGGATGCATTGTTTCGGGATGCTCATCGATGGCCGCGCGGAGACGCGGCAGAATGGAGAGGCGGCGGCACTGCTTCTGATCATGAATTCCCATCACGAGAATGTGCCGTTCACGCTTCCGGAGGCTGCATTTGGCAGCAAATGGTCGCTTTTGTTTGACACGCATCGAACCGGCCCGCAAGATCCACAAGAATTCAAAGTCTGCGACGTGTACGACGTGGCCGCGCGTTCCTTCCTCGCTTTTCTTCTCCGAACCGACAGCGAGTCCTGAACCGGGCCGATGACGATTCGGGCCGACGGCAGAAGATCGAAGTCTCCGCTCGATACGCTTGCCGACGGGTTTGGCATTGAGGTTTTTTATCGCGATGCCGCTGTGAAAACACAAAAGCCAGCGAAGAGACAAAACGCCGGCTCTCTGTGACGATTACGGAACTCTTCGAGGGTTCGAAGATCAATGGCCGAAATATTCGCGCGCGAGCGAGGCGAGCAGGGGACCGCTCGGAAAGCGCGGCGGGGTAGCTTTCAGCTGATTCCAGCCGCGATCCGCGGAATCACGGCGCGCAGCAAAGCAACGAACTGAGACCTCACGCGCTCGCCAGTTTCCAGAACCTCGGCATGATTGATCTCCTGGTCCAAAATCCCGGCAGCCATATTCGTGACGCAGGAAATTCCCAGAACCTGGATGTCCATGTGCCGGGCGACAATCACTTCGGGAACCGTGGACATGCCCACCATATCGGCGCCGATCGTCTTCAGGTAACGAATTTCGGCGGGCGTTTCGAAGCTGGGCCCCGACAATCCCGCGTAGACTCCCTCGTGAAGCGCGATGCCGAGTTTGTTCGCTTCGGCGGAGGCGATGTCGCGATACGGCCGCGAGTATGCATGGGTCATGTCCGAGAAGCGCGGGCCAAAGCGCTTGTCGTTGGGGCCGATTAGTGGATTCGTGCCCTGCAAGTTGATGTGATCGCGAATGACGACGAGCGCCCCCTGATTGAACTGCAGATTGATCGCGCCGGCGGCATTGGTCAGAATCGCAGCGCGAATTCCCAGCCGCCGGAAAACGCGCATCGGGAAAACAACTTCCTTCGCCGCATAACCTTCGTAGAAGTGCACGCGGCCCTGCATGGCGGCCACCGGAACCGCGCCGACTTTTCCGACCACGAGACATCCGGCGTGCCCTTCGATTGTGGAGCGCGGAAAGCCGGGGATCTTTTCGTAGGCGATTCGCACGGCGCCGTGAAACTCATCGGCGAAGGCTCCGAGTCCCGATCCCAGCACGAGCGCTATTTTGGGCCGCAGCTTCGTTTTCGCGAGAATGAATTTCGCCGCGCGTTCGGCCCGGGCAAACTCACCGGTATCTTTCGCGGACTTTGAACGTGCCTCGCTCATCGCATCATCACTCCCACAATCGACGCGGACATCAGGTTGGCCATCGTGCCGGCCATCATGGCCCGCAATCCAAGCCTCGCAAGCTCGGATTTCTTGTTGGGCGCGAGCGCGCCAATTCCTCCGATCTGGATGCCGATGGAACTGAGATTCGCGAACCCGCAGAGCGCGAAGGTGGCAATCGTAAAAGAGCGCGGATCCATCGTCGCTTCCATCGGCCCCAGCCGCTGGAAAGCGACGAGTTCGTTGGTCACCATGCGGAGCCCAAGCAGGTTGGCGACGGTATGGCAATCCTGCCACGGAACGCCGATCACCCAGGCAATCGGCGAGAACAGCCAGCCGAAAATCTGCTCGATGCTCGAGGGAAACCAGGCCATGCCGTGCGGTGCAAGCCAGTTGTGAACGGCCCCGAAGCAGCCATCGACAAGATAAATCAGCGCGATGAAGGAAATGAGCATGGCGGCGACGTTGAGGGCGAGGTGCAAGCCGTCGATGGTGCCGCGCGAAATCGCCCCGAGCACGTTCACATCCCGCTCGATTTCCGCCATCTCCACGCGGCCAGACGTGAGCGGCTTCTCCGTTTCCGGCACGAGAATCTTGGCCAGAAGAATCGTTCCGGGCGCCGTCATGATCACGGCCGCCAGAAGATGCTTGGCCTGGATTCCGTACGCCATGTAGGCCGCCATCATGCCGCCGGAGACGTGGGCCATGCCGCTGGTCATGATGGTCATGAGTTCGGATCGCGTGACTTCCGGCAAAAAGGGGCGAATGGTGAGCGGCGCTTCTGTCTGCCCCATGAAAATACTGGCGGCGACGTTGAGCGATTCGGCGCCGCTCGCGCCCATAAGGCCAGTCATCACGCGAGCCGCCGCTTTGACGATCAGCTGCATGACGCCGAGGTAATAGAGAACCGCAAAAAACGCCGCGATAAAAACAATCGTAGGAAGGGCCTGGAAAGCGAAATAAAAACCGCGGGGAGAATTCTTCTGGCCGAGGTCGCCGAAGACGAAGGACGATCCGTAGTAGGCGAAATCGAGGAGCCATTTCGCGCCGTTGCCTAATTTCTCGAAGATTAGCCGGCCAAAATCCCAGCGCATTACTAGGAAGGCGAAGGCCACCTGCAAGCCGAGTCCCCAGGCGACCGTCTTGTAGCGAATGGCGCGGCGATTCGTAGAGAACGCATACGCGATCGCGATCATGGTCGCCATTCCCAGAAGTCCCGTGAAACGGTGCATGCGCACTCTCCCTGGCCGCGTACTAACCCGGTTTTTGCTTCTGCTGACCATTCTCGCAAGGAGAAGATCAGTCCACGGAATGTACCATCTGGGCGATTAGATGCAATGGATTCCAGCGATTCTTACGCGAGCGGGCAGCACATACACAAGCCTGATGTGGACGATTCGTAATCGGAATGAAGCGCGCGCCCGCTACTGCCAGCGGCTGGCTTCGAACACGCGAAAGCGGCGTTCGAGTTCCCACTGCTGGCTGGCCTTCTCGCTGCTCTGAAGAAACGACTCGCATGCCCCGGAGGTTTTTTCACCACCGAGCGGCGCGGCCGAGCACGCCGAAGCGGCGCGGGAAAAAGCATCCCGTCCGGCCCACAGGCTGGCACCCGGAAGGAAGCTGTGTTCGAGCCCGGTGCGGACCATCTGCTTGAGTTCCGCATAATGCAGGCCGTAGGTTTCGACGGCGCGAACGTATTCATGAGTCAGGTCGATGCGCGAAACGCCTTCATCATCCGTAGAAAGGGCGACCGGCACGGAAAATTTGCGATAGATCGGAAAAGGATGGTCTTTGCCGGCGACGCCGAGAATCACATCGTTGCTGGTCAGGTTCACCTCGACCATCACGTGCAGCGCAGCCATTTCCTTGAGCAGATCGTAGGGGCGATCCTCATACATCACGTCCACACCATGGCCGATGCGCTCCGCGTGGGCGTATTCGACGGCCTGGCGGATGTGAAACTGCAGCCCTTCGGGAGGGACGAGACCCGGCGCCAGTTCGCCCGCGTGCAGGCTGATGTGCACCTTCGGATAAAGACCGTGCAGGAATCCGACGATGCGCATGTGGAGGGTGTAATCCTCCATGGAGGTGTAGCCATCTTCGGGCATCACGAAGTTGATTCCCACGAAGCGTGGATCGACCGCGGCCGTTTCGAATCCCAGGAGCGTCTGGGCGAAGACCTGTTCCTTGGGAAAGCCGCGAAGAACCTGGTAGAGATAGCGGATCTTGACGCGACAGGCGGGCGATTCGTCCTTATCGCCGCAGCGTTCGCGCTGGCGGCGAAAGGCTTCGGCTTGATCGAGACTTCTGCTTGCGACGGCGATGTCGTCGCGCAGTCCGTGACTCAACAAATCCTGGCGGAGTTGAGCGAAATCGTACTTCCAGCCGATTTGGGCGGCGATCGCCGCGGTGTGGCTGAAGTTGGGCGTCTGCATCAGCTCGAGATACTGCTCGTTCTGCGCGGCCGCGCGGGTGGCCACTTCATCGAGCCATTCCCCGGTGTGGCTCGCGAAGGCGCCGACCTGGGGCGGCTCCGAGGCGCCAAAAAGTTCGAAGGTTTTGAAGAAATGATCGTGGCCCGTGACGCCTGGCGAAGGCACAAAGCCACGCATCGAGAATGCGTCAATTAAGGCATCGTAGAGATGCTGATCTCCATAGGCGGCCGACGCTGGAGCTTTTCCTTCGCCGCAGGACGAAGAAGCGCCACCTTGCGTCTGGGGTTTCGAAAACGAAAGTCGCGCGCGATCGATGCACAGGCTATCTTCCACGGCGGCGCGAATCCACGATTCCGCGTAGACGGCGCCGCTCAGGTGATTGTGTAAGTCGGCGCCTTTCGGCATCGCCACGAGAAAAGCCCGAAGAGCGAGCGGATTCGCGCGGGCCACTTCGAAGGCGCGCGCGGTGGCCTGTTCGCCATTGGAGTGGCCGGGCACGGCAGAAGTGAGTCGCCTGCGCCAAAGCAGTAACCGGCAGCGCGAGCACGATAAACAAGAGGAGAACAATCTCAATGGAAGCCGATTTACGCGGGCCGGGCATTGGGAATTGGCACTCCTGGCGAACTTGGGATTCAAAAGCCCGCACAGTTCGTTTGGATATAGTTACAACGCGATATCCCGCTTACACTAAATACGTGTTGCGTCAGGCTTGCGCCCGCGCGAGATTCTGAAAAATCATCGTGCGCGCTTCCTGGAAGCAGCGAAAACGCGTGCACAATCCATGGATCAAGGCGACCGCCAGCGCCGTGACCAATGCTCGGACAGCCAGGGTGGGCAGGGAACTTCCCAGCCACGGAGGCAGCAGCGAAGCGACAGCGTACCCTCCGAGAAGCGCGGGAGCCAGCGGCCAGAGTTGAACGGCGAGGTCTTTGATGCCGATTCCCAAATGCTGCTGGACAAACGGAATATATACGACGGCTTGAGTGGAGTACGCGAAAAGGACCACGGCCGCGACGAGTTCAATCCTGCCCGTTCTTACCACCAGCAGAAGCAGGGCCAGCTCAATGGAGCCCGCAAGAACGTTGGCGTGCAGCAGAGCCCGGGTGCGGCCCAGCGCCATGATGCAGTTGCCGACGGGCTCAATCGTCGTCCGGACGATTCCGTAAACGCACAAAATCTGAAGGGCGAGCGTAGCCGGAACCCATTTGTTGCTGCCCTTGCCCAGGAATGTGACGAGGAAAAAGTGCGCATTGGCCAGCAGCGTCGCATTGGCGACCACCGAAACGAACGCCACCAAATCGACAGTCTTCAAATACCAGCGGCGCATTGCCGCGGCGTCGTGCTGAATCGCCGAAAACGCCGGGAGCAAAGCATTGTTCACCGTGTCGTAGAGCAAACCGCAGATGAAGCTTCCCCAGGTGAACGCGAGCGCATAGTAGCCCAACTGGGTGCTGCCCATGGCGGATCCGACCAGAAGGTTGTCGAGGTTAAACAAGAGAAAAATCAGGATGCCGCTCCCCAGAAGGGGCGCGCCGAACCTCAAGTATTCGTCGGCATCCGGCCAGTCGAAGTGGAACCTGAGAGGAATCCTTCGAATGAGCTGGTTCCCGATGCTGTTCGCCAGATTCGCGCCGACATCGGCCGCTACAACCGCCCAATACTTCCAGCCATGAAAGATGAGCGTGATGGCGATGATGGAACGAACCACCGTGCCGATGACGCCGGGAATCACCAGCGCCCGATAGTTTTGCTCCCGGGTCAGCGTCACCATCGACATAAAGCCGATCACGGTGACTAGGAAATCGAAGGCCAGCACGCGAATCACGTTTGCGGTAGCCGGATGCTGGAAGAAATGATGCGCGAACGGGGCGAACAGGTAAGCCGCCACGAACGCGCCAATACTAAGAAACACCTTGAGCGTGAACGCTGTCTGGAGGCTGTTTCGGTCGATAGTGGGCCGCCGAATCGCCGCGGTTCCCACGCCGATGTCACCGAAATGGCTCAGGAAGCCGATGATGATGCCGGCAAATCCCACGACTCCGTAGTCGGACGGGCTGAGGTTCCTGGCCACGATCGAGCTTGTGACCGTTATACAGACGAGCGTTGTGCCCTTGGCCAGGCTCGTGTAAATGACATTCCGGAAGGACTTCGCCTTGGAGACAGTCATGAAGGTCTCGCGAAAATGCGGCGGGGGTTGCGAGGGGCCCTGCGCAGCCATCGTTCCATCTGTGGGGTGCGCTTGGATGGTTTCGAGGGTCGCATGTCTTTCGCGGAGATCAACCGCTGCCAGAGATCAGACAGGAAACGAAACGCCCACACGTTTGATCGGGCGTCAAGCTCGAACCACACTCAATCTTTTCATACTTTAACACGCATACAGCGGGCGTTGCCGTGGTCAACCAGCCTGTTCGGCAATCACGTTCGCAAAGGTAAATGCTCTCGCATCGTGCGCGTTGGCGGCAGGGTATTCGCTGTATAAACTTTCACACGTAACATTATTGCCAGCGCCGCGGCGGCGATTCAGGTTGACACCGTTTCAGCGGGTGTGATAATCCTTCACTTACATGTGGCACCGGCTTAAAGGCCGGTTTGCTAGGGCGCCGGAAACGGGACACCAAAATCCCCTCGGGCGACCGGCAACAAACCCCACCCACCCCGGGAGGTGGAAGCCTCGGTTTTCACCTCCCGTTTAATTTTCCTCGGACTTTTCTCGAGCGCACCGCTGATTTTTCACGTACCGCAAAACACCAATCGAGTAGTTTTTCTAGGAGTTTTTCTTCAGGTCAGCGAGGACGAGTTTCGCTACTTCCTTGAGGGTATCGAAGACTCCCTGGCCGGTAACGGCCACGGCTTCCACCGTGGGTTCGCCTTTGACGGCCAGTTGCTTCTGGAGTTCTGCCACGGGAAGCACGTTGGGAAGGTCCCGTTTGTTCACCTGCAGGACATAGGGAATTGTGCCGAAGTCCAGATTGTGATCCTTGAGATGTTCGCGCAGGTTATCCAGCGTTTCGAGGTTTGCGTCGAGGCGTTCTTCCTGGGAATCGGCGACGAACACGACTCCGTCCGCCCCTTTCAGAATCAGCCGGCGGCTAGCCTCGTAGAACACCTGTCCGGGGACCGTATAGAGATGGAATCGGGTGCGAAATCCGCGCACCGTGCCCAGATCAAGAGGCAGAAAATCGAAGAAAAGTGTGCGATCTGTTTCCGTGGCGAGCGAAACCATCTTGCCCTTCTGGCTCGTTCCGGTGTGTTCGTATATCCACTGTAGATTAGCGGTCTTGCCGCCCAACCCGGGGCCGTAATAGACAAGCTTGCAGTTTATCTCGCGTGCAGGAAAATTTATAAATGGCACAATTTCCTCAGAGTTAGGGCAGCCTCTTACTTATAGCATAGGGCGATTCGCAGTCCAATTGGAGGGCCAACCCGAAGTTCGCATCCGACAACGCAAGAGTTGGGGTAAAGGCGAGAGTCCGCACGAGGGTCGAGTCCAGATTCGCCCTGAGCAGTCGGGAGTCGCAGATAATATTGGGTTTGCGAGAGAGATGGTAGCGATACCGGGACTCGAACCCGGATTTGAGCCTTGAGAGGGCTCCGTCCTAACCTTTAGACGATATCGCCACAGCGCGGCCTTCAGCGGACATCAGCCGCCAAACGCCGATTATCTTACCATTATCCGGCCCCGATCTTAAGCTGTGCCACGAGACTGCCCGTTGAGATCGAGCTTTACAAGCTGCTGTGCAGCCAAACATCGACTCGCTAGACTCTTGTAACGCCTGTTCGGAAGAAGGGCACTTGTGAGAGTGAAAGGGGCCGAGCGGCCATGAGCAAGCAACGTCTCGAGGCGTTCACCGACGGCGTGATCGCCATCGCCATCACGATCATGGTGCTCGATCTGAAGGTGCCGCCGGGCGCAACTTTCGCCTCGCTGGCTTCCGACATCCCGGTGCTTCTGGCCTATACACTCAGCTTCGCCAACGTCGGGATCTTCTGGAACAACCACCATCACATGCTCCACGCCACCGAACGCATCAACGGGATAGTATTGTGGGCGAACCTGTTTCTGCTGTTCTGGATTTCGCTCGTTCCCTTCGCGATTCGCTGGGTGGACGACACCCACTTCGCCGCCGCGCCCACCGCAACGTACGGAGTGGTGCTGGGCATGTCCGCGGTGGCCTACCTCCTTCTCGAACGATCCATTATTGCGTGCAACGGTCCCCACTCGAAACTGGCGCGAGCTGTCGGCAGCGATCTGAAAGGCAAAGTGTCCCTGCTCATTTATGCGCTGGCAATTCCCCTCGCCTTCGTGCGCCCCTGGATTGCTCTGTTCCTCTACGTGGCGGTCGCGCTCCTGTGGTTCATTCCTGACCGGCGAATCGAATCCATCGCATGAGTGCCGCATAAACGCCCGTCGCCCTCGCATCTCGCTGAAATCAGGCCGGATCTCCCCGCACTAAAAGAATTCCTGAAGGAATATCCATAGCGCTCTCAGGGAACAGCTGTATTGGAACCGGCCGCAGGCGGGAATCAAATACCCATATGACAGCCCGGGTTCGCTTACGCACAGAAAAAGAAACAGATTCGTTTGCGCATCAAGTTTGCACATCAAGTCTAGATACCAAGGAGGACGGAATGAAATTCTTGAATTCGATCGCGATCACCCTGACGCTTCTAGTGGCCGGCATCGGCCTTGTTCCTGCCGCGCAGGCTCAGTCTACTTTCCACAGAATTACGCACGTTACGTTCAGCGGCCCGGTTCAGATTCCCGGCAAGGTGTTGCCCGCCGGTGAATATGTGTTCCAGCTCGATGTTTTGCCCAGCAACGAGACCTCGATCGTGGAGATCCGCGACAAGAACGGCGAGAACACCCTGGCCACCCTGCTCACCATACCCGACTACCGTTTGACCCCGACGGGCAAGACGGTGATCCTGTTTCGCGAACGCCCGGGCAATGCTCCGGCGGCTTTGCGTGCGTGGTTTTATCCCGGCGAGAATTTCGGCCACGAATTCGCCTATCCCATGAGGGAAGCTACGCAACTGGCGGCCGCCAACCACATGAACGTACCGGCCGTTGCCGACAACACGTCCGATAACGACCTTAAAGGCGCGCAGGTGACTCAAGCGACGGGTAACAACAACTCTTCGCAGAATGAATCAGCCGACGCCACTCCCGCACCGGCCCCGGCGCCAGCTTACAACTCCGCTGCCAATCAGCAGAGTCAGCCGGCTCCGCAAACAACTTCACAGAATGACAACAACCTCGTTGCCAGCAATCATCCGCTGCCCAAGACCGCCAGCCCAATCTTCCAGATTGCGCTGCTGGGCGGACTCTTTCTGGCGGCCGGTTTGATGCTGGGCTTCTTCGTCGGCGGCCGCTCTGAGGAGGAACCCGGCCTCTAAAAGGTGCATCATAGAGGGTAGATCCTATTTTCCCTTGGGGTGCAGATGCGAAGCCTTACTCGAATCCTGGGGCTTCTGGGCTTGATTGCGCTGGGCAACAGCGTTCTTCAAGCTCAATCTGCACCCCAGCCTTACCTACCGGAAAGCAACCCCATCTCGGTAAGCACGAACCTCGTGGATCTGCCCATCACCGTTACCGACCGCAAGGGCAACTTCGTCGACGGCCTGGCCAAAGAAAATTTCCGCATTTTCGAAAACGGTCGCCAGGAGACGATTTCGATGTTCGGTCGGCAGGACCTGCCCGTAGCCGTGGGATTAGTGGTAGACCACAGCGCCAGCATGGGTCCGAAACTTGCGGAGGTGAGCGCCGCCGCTGAGGCCTTTGCCCGCTCCAGCAATCCGCAGGACCATCTGTTTGTGGTCAATTTCAACGAAGTAGTGGCGCTCACTCTTCCCGCCGCGGTTCCCTTCACCAGCGACGAAAGAGAGTTGCGCGCGGCGCTCGCGGGAACGGGCGCGAACGGGCAAACGGCGCTGTATGACGCAGTCATCGACGCACTAAGACACCTGAGCCTCAGCTCCCTCAATCGTCACGCTTTGATTCTGGTCACGGACGGCGGAGACAACGCCAGCCGCCATACCCAGGCACAGATGCTCGACGCCGCGAGAATGTCCAGCGCGCAGATTTACTGCATCGGCATTTACAACGGGGAAGAAGACCCTGATGCAAGCCCGCGCGTGCTGCGAAAGCTGGCAAAGGCAACGGGAGGAGAAGCGTACTTCCCCTCTTCTCCGGCCGAGGTAACTGATATCACTCGGAAAATCGCCGTGAATCTCCGAAAGCAATACACCCTGGGTTTCGCGCCCGAGGCGCGGACGGAAGGCTGGCAGACGATTCGGGTGACCGCCTCCGGAAACGGAAAGCTCAACGTCCACGCGCGCGCGGGCTACCTGATCTCGAATCCTCCGGCAGCACCGAATCTCCCTGCTTCGCAGGGAGAAACACAGTGACCACCGCCCCAAACGGACTCCGCAGGAATCTGAAGCGGCTGCGGTATTTATTGTTCATTTGCGGTGCGCTGGCGCTGGGATACTCGGCATTCGTTCTGATCAGCGCCCACCTCTACCAGAAAGAGGCGGCCAGGCAATTCGAGCAGCACGTCTACGTGAATGTGCCGGTTGAGCCATCGGTTTCGCAGGCAAAACCGCCCGCAGACGGCGCTCCCTTGGCGCGCTTTGAAATTCCGCGCCTAAACATGGATATGGTTGTCATCGAAGGAGACACCGACGCCGATTTGCGGCGTGCGATCGGCCACATTCCCGGAACGGCCTTGCCGGGAAACGCCGGAAACGTAGGGATCGCGGGACATCGCGATACGTTCTTCCGCCCTTTACGAAACGTGCGCCCGGGCGACGTGATCACCCTCAAAACGACGGGAGCCACATACCAATACAAAGTCGAATCGACCGAAGTAGTCATGCCGGACCGCTCGGACGTGCTAAGTCCTACGCCGGAGCCCCATCTCACTTTGGTGACATGCTTCCCGTTTTATTACGTGGGATCCGCGCCGAAGCGTTTCATCGTCCACGCCCGCGAAATCGAACCCGCTGCGCCCGCGACTACCAATTTGGGAAATTAGCTCCTCTGCGAGCCCCTGCTCGTCGTAGCTCCTTACTATGAAGCATCGTTCGCCTCGAGTGCCTCAAGAAACGCGCCCTCCGGTGGCACTGCTTCTTCGGGATCGCGGCTGCGCGGAGGCGAGACAAGAATCGGCAGAATGAGCGACACCGTCATCATGCCCGCGATCAGATACAGTCCCTGCGTGTACGTGCCCGTGACTTGCCGCAGATAGGCAAAAAGCGAAGGCCCGAATGCCGACGCGAAAGCCCACGGCAGCATCATCAATCCAAAAATGGGCCCCACGTGGCGAGGCCCAAAATAATCCGCCGTGAACGCCGGCGTGATCCCGTACGCCCCGCCGTAGCACATCACCACCACGAACGTGGCCGCCGCCAGAATCGTAAGCGAAGAAATGCTGTGGTAAGTCCAGAAAAGAATCGCCTCCGCCAGATACATCAGGAAGAACGCCGTTTTTCGCGTGGTCACATCGGAAATCCACGCCCAGAAGATGCGCCCCAGTCCGTTCCCGATGCTGATCACCCCCACCAATCCCGCCGCTGCCGCCGCGCTGGCCTTCCCCATCTCCTGAAATATCGGCGCCGCCTGCGACACGATCGACAGGCCGGCCATCGTGTTGATCGACATCAGCAGGCACAGCGCCCACCATTGCCATTTTCCAAGAGCCTCGCCCAAAGTGAAGTCGCGGTCGCAGCGCTGGGAGATTTGCGCCGCGGATGGAGCCCATCCCTCCGGCGTCCATCCCTCCGGCGGAAGCCGCATAAACGACCCCGAAGCTATCGCGACAATCGCGTACGCAATCCCCAGGTAAGCGAACGTCGTCAGCACCCCGACGCGTTCAATCAGCCGGTGCGCCACCGGCGCGGAGATGAGCGATCCCGAGCCGAATCCCGCCACGGCGATCCCCGTGATCAGCCCCCGGCGATCCGGAAACCACTTCACCAGCACCGAGATCGGCACGATGTATCCCATCCCCAGGCCGATTCCTCCCAGAACTCCGTAAGTCAGATAAAGCCACCAGAGCTTGTGCGCCGAGAAGCTCGCCAGAAACACGCCGGCCCCCCAAAGAAAACCCGCCGTCATCGCCACCACGCGCGGACTGGTTCGATGCAGCCACAGCCCACCCAGCACGGCGGCGCACCCCAGGAAAAACCAGCTGATCGTGAACGTAATCGTGACCTGCGAAATCGTCCATCCAAATTCCTTCGAAAGCGGAATCCGGAACACGCTCCACGCGTACGCCGCTCCCAGCGACATCTGCAGGCATACCCCCGCCACTGCAATCCACCACCGGTTCATGCTCCTCATAGTTCCCCCACATGATTCGCGACGCCACTTCACGAGGACCATCTACGATGCTTACGCAATGATTTCGCGGCGCGAGTTCTTGAATTGAGCGGGCGCTATTATGTTCCCGCCCCGCTCCCTTGGCAAAGGCCTTCTTCTCCAGGCGCCCTGAGTCAGCGGCAGCGTTCGTGTTCTGGAGGCGGTGTGCAGAGAAGCATCGGTGTTGCAGCAAGTAATTCGTTAAGATAGGCTTTCACAAACAGCGCCCGGGTGGCGGAATGGCATACGCGGGGGACTTAAAATCCCTTGGCCTTAGGGCTATGCGGGTTCAACTCCCGCCCCGGGCACCAGCAGCTTTCTTCCTGCAGCGCATCTTCAGAACGCTCCAATTCTTCCTGGCTCAACCGGCAGATCTCGCCGCCTTATGCTAGACTTTACGCTAGACTAGATAGCTGACAAGACAGAGATTATCGCTATGGCGACACGGTCAATCCACAGCGCGGACGCAAAAGCTTCCCGGCTTGATTCGGGCGACGAACGGCGCCGCCGGATGCTGGCATGGCTGGGGACGCAGCGCGGACCGGCACAGGGTGGCGAGCTGGCGCGGCACTTCCGCGTGAGCCGGCAGTGCGTGGTGCAGGACATCGCCATTCTGCGGGCCGCCGGAAACGAGATTCTCGCGACGCCGCAGGGCTACCGCCTGCCGCAGCAGTCTTCGCGCGCGTTTCGCGCGATTCTGGCCTGCCGCCATGCGCCCGAGCGCACCGAAGAAGAGCTGCAGATTCTGGTGGACCACGGCGTCAGGATTCTGGACGTGCTGGTGGAGCATCCCCTCTATGGCGAACTCCGCGGATCGCTGATGATCGAATCACGCGCCGACTTGCAGGACTTTCTGGGCAACATCCGCAGCACCAAGGCGGCGCTGCTCTCCTCGCTCACGCAGGGAGTTCATCTGCACACGGTCGAGGCATCGCGGGAGGAAATGATCTCGCGGGCCAAAGCCAAGCTGCGCGCCCGGGGATTCCTCCTGAAGTAGGGGCACTCCGATGGAATCGACCCTCACACGCGAGCAGCAACTCGAAAAGGCCCTGTTCCGGGGCGGCTGCCTCACCCTGCAGAATCCGGACTATCTGCACGAGGTCCGCACCCTGATGGAAGAACTGCTCCGGCAGGATCTCGCTCCCCGGGATCTGACCGTGGCGGCCCTGGAGATCGCGAGCAAGCCGGTTTCCGGGGTCGTGCTGGCCCGGGAAGCCGGCGTGGCGGCGGGCCTGGAGGAATTCGCGTTTCTGTTCGAGTCCCGCGGGATTTCCGTTCGCTTCGAGAAGAAGGATGGCGAGGTCTTCGCCGAAGACGACGTGATCCTGCGGCTGGAGGGCGACCACAATACCTTGCTCTCACTCGAACGATCGGGGCTCAACCTGCTGCAGCGCATGAGCGGCATTGCCACGACGACCCGCTGCATCCATCAGCGGGTTCGCGAGCGTTGCCCCTCCACGCGCGTGGTGGCGACCCGCAAGACTCTTTGGGGATTGCTCGACAAGCGAGCGGTCCACCTGGGCGGCGGCGGAACGCACCGGCTGGGCCTGGGCGACGCGATCCTGATCAAGAACAACCATCTCGCGCTGATCGCGCGGCGCGAAGAAGAAGCCGCGCCGCTGGCTCTCGAGCGCGCCTGGCATCACCGCGGCGAAGCGGCATTCATCGAGATCGAAGTAAGAAGCGAATGGGCGGCGCTGACGGCAGCTGGCACTTTCCGCAGGCTCCAAAAGCAGTCGGGAGAGCGCTACCCCTGCCTGCTGATGCTCGACAACCTGCCGCCAAGGGAGATCAATCCGATTCTCGACTCGCTGCGCCGCGAGCATTTCTGGAATTACACGCTCATCGAAGCGAGCGGGGGAGTGTCGGAGAAGAACGCCGAGGCCTACGCGGACACCGGCGTGGATGCGATATCGGTAGGGGCCCTGACTCATTCAGTGCGAGCGCTCGACCTTTGCCTAAGAATTTCATAATTCAATTCGGACGCAACCATAGGGAGAATCCAATGCCATCAGAACTTCTGCAAGATAGCCTTGAAACTCGCTACACGATTCCAGAAGTGGAGGCGATCCCCGACGGCCCCGAGGAGATTCGCCGCAAACAGGAACGCATCCGGGAGCTTTGCGCCAAGCACAATGCGATTCTGCTCGCCCATCATTACCAGCGCCCCGAAGTGCAGGAGGTAGCGGACGCCGTGGCGGATTCGCTGAAGCTTTCGCAAGCGGCCGCCAAAACCGATGCGGCGGTGATTGTTTTCTGCGGCGTGCATTTTATGGCCGAGACAGCCGCGATTTTGTGCCCGGACAAAATCGTGCTTTTGCCGGACCTGCGCGCAGGCTGCTCGCTGGCCGCCGCTATCACGCCGGAAGAGTTGCTGAAATGGAAAGCGAAATTGCCCGATGCCGTGGTCGTCTCGTACATCAATACGTCGGCGGCGGTGAAAGCCGAGAGCGATTACTGCTGCACGTCGGCCAACGCGGCAAAAGTGGTTTCCGCCATCCCCGCCGACCGCCCCATCCTGTTTCTTCCCGACAAGTTTCTCGCCGCCGTGGTCGCGCGGCAGACCGGCCGGAGCAATATCGTCGCTTACCCGGGCTACTGCCACGTCCACAAAACGATCCGGCCCGACGACGTGGTCGAAATCATGGACGAGCATCCGGATATCGAGCTTCTCCTCCACCCCGAGTGCGGCTGCGTGAGTTCGTGCATGGCCAAAGCGGCGGACGGTTCGCTGCCCCAGGATCGGACATTCTTCCTTTCCACCGAAGGAATGCTGCGGCACATTGGGGAATCGTCCGCGAATGAATTCGCCGTGGGCACGGAAATCGGGATCATGCATCAGCTCGGCAAGAAGTTCCCGGACAAGAATTTCATTCCCATCAATCCGCGCGCCATTTGCGCCTTCATGAAGACAATCACTCTCGACCGGGTTTTGCAGTCGCTCGAAACGATGTCGCCGCAGATCACCGTGCCGCCCGAAATAGCGGTCAGGGCCCGCCGGGCCATCGATCGCATGCTGGAGCTCGCGTGAACGCAGCGATCCGTCTTCGGGTAGGGATTCTCGGCGTAGGTTCGATCGGGCGGACGCTGGCGGCGGCTCTCGATGCCAAACGCATTGACGCGGATCTCGTTGCCATCGCCGATCAGGACGAGCAAAGAGCCGAATCGGTTGCAGCCGCACTCGCGACGCGGCCGCGCGTCGTCTCGCTGCACGAACTCGTGCAGCGCGCGGATCTGGTGGTCGAAGCGGCCAGCCAACATGCGCTGCTCGATTTTGTCCCGAAAGCGTTCGCGGCCGGACGCGACATGCTCATCATGAGCGTGGGCGGCCTTCTCGGCCACGAGGACTGGTTTCGCCAGGCCGGCGAGAAAGGCTGCCGGATCTACGTGCCGTCCGGCGCAATCGCCGGGCTCGACGGGATCAAATCTGCTTCGATGGGCTACGTGCAATCCGCCGTGCTCACCAGCCGCAAGCCGATCGCGGCGCTCCGCGGCACGAAGTACGTGGTCGACAACAATGTTCCGCTCGACACGTTTCACGAGGAGACGGTGATCTTTGAAGGGACCGCCGAAGAAGCTGCGCGGGCCTTCCCGACAACCTCCAATGTGGCGGCCTCCCTGCGCCTGGCCGTAGATCGCACTGTGCCTGTCTGCGTAAGAGTTGTTGCTGTTCCGGGCGGCAGCAAGAATGTGCATGAGATTCGCGTACAAGGAGAGTTCGGGCGTCTCTCCGTAGACGTCGAGAATGAGCCCTCGAAAGATAATCCGCGCACTTCCCAGCTGGCGGCTTTCTCGGCACTCGCTACGCTGGCGAATCTTACGCGGACGCTGCGGGTAGGAACTTAGCCATATCTCTGCGGATTACCACGGAATTGCATCGCTCCGCGAGGAAGTAAGCTAGAATGACCCCATGGGATCTGCAGCAGGCAAAAGTACGCCGGCCGATGCCGCTCGCGAACTCGCGCAATCGCGTGAGCGCCGCGCTGCTGCGTGGATCCTCGTTTTAGCAATGGCGATTTCCGCCATCGCTGGAATACTGTTGACTGCTTATTTCCAGCGCCCCTGATTCAAACAGTTATCTAACAATCCAGAACGAGCGGCTATGGATGCCCTGCGGAAACTACGGAGGCGTCTGCGGATGATACGGATCGCCCTTCGTTGAGAATCTTCTGCAATATTTCGGGAATCTCGAAGACGGCGCGGTTGTGCATCGCCGCCGCGTTCTCCCGGTAGCGCGCAAGGGTTGCGGGCTGAATAAGTTGCGCGACCGCCTCGTCGATCCTACGGAAATTCTTGAGCACGATCCCCACTTCCTTCTCGACGATCCATACCGCGTTGTAGCGCTCCTGGGGAAGAGTCCACGCGTTGCATTCGACGATCACCGGCAGCTTCATGGCCAGGGCTTCGCTGACGCTGCCAGGCCCCGGCTTGCCGATAAAGAAATCGGCCAGCTGCATGTAGTGGTTTACCTTGCTGGTGAAACCCTCCACAAAGCGCGGGAGGCGCGATTTTTGCGCGCGCAGCGCGTCCCTGAGCTTGTCATTCTTGCCGCAGATCAGGATCAGCTGCAGCTCCAGATTGGAGCGGTCCAGGCAATCGGCGATGTCGAGCATCGCCTTCGAGCCATGTCCTCCGAAAAGTATGAGCCCCGTCGGCAGATCGGGCCGAAGTCCGAGTTTGGCCCGTTCGGCGAGGCGGTCTTCCACGGGGGGTTCGTAGAATCTGGGATGGAGAATCATTCCCGAGGCACGGGAAACGCGGTCATCGGTATGCCCCATGGAATGAGCCTGTTCGACGGCGCGGTCCGAACCGCAGACCAGATATTGCAGCTGCCGCTCGATCCAAAAATGGGGAGGGTAGTCCGCAATATCCGTGAGTATTGTTACGAAGGGCCGCTCCGGGAAAACACGGCCGTAACTTTCCCCCATGGCGCGATTGAAATGCGGCACGAAGGAAACCACCATGTCTGGATTGGTTTCCTTCCAGTGCTTTTCGAGTAGTTTTACGGTCGGGCGGTGGTAGGCCCGGATCACCAGTTGCAGCACGCGCATGAGCTGGGGGCTTCCCAGCGTCCAGCCAGTGCGCAGCATCTCGTTATAGAAGTCCTGGATGCGGATGTTGAAGTATCTTTTGAGGATATCGAGTTCGTCGAGGAGTTCCTGCAGGTTGGTGAGGCGGACTTCCCAGGGCTTCCGCCCCGACTGGATGGCCATTTCAAGCGCCGTGGCCGCTGCGCGGTGCCCCCCTCCGGCGTCGAAGAAAACAAACTCGATGCGTGGCATTCGCAGGGCATTCTGGCACCGCAAGGGCCGAAGAATGTTTCAGGAGTGTTAAAAGCGTATTTTTGTGCCTAACTGATTAAGTGGCTTTATTTTCAGAACGTTAGCACAGCTGTCATCTGTGAGTAACCTTGTGGATTTATTGTGGAAAACGTGAAGTGCGATATGCATGTCCACTCGTACTTTTCAGGGGCCTGCACCACCCCCTTTGTCGGCAAGTTCTGTCGTGAAAGCTACAGCGATCCCGACCAGGTCTACTCCCAGCTCCAGCGGCGCGGCATGAACTTATTCACGCTGACCGACCACGACGCGATCGAAGGGTCCGAGCGGCTCAGACGCCACCCGGATTTCTTTCTGAGCGAGGAGCTGACGTGCCGGATGCCCAGCGGTACGGAAGTCCATATCGGTGTGTACGACTTCCATGAGCGCCAGCACGTCCAGCTTCAACAACGCCGCAAAGACCTGGTAGCCCTGCTGATGTACCTGAGCGAACGAAAGCTCTTCTTCAGCATTAATCATGTGTTCTCCAGTGTGACGGGGCGCCGGGAACTCGAGGACTTCGAATGGTTTGAGGAATATTTCCCGGCGGTGGAAATCCACAACAGCCACATGCTGGAAAGCGCCAACAACGAGGCCGCGGCTCTGGCGCGCCAATGGAACAAGATCGCCATCGGCGGAAGCGACGCCCACGCCCTCGCTTCCGTGGGAACCGCCTACACGGAAGTGCCGGGCGCCAAGAACAAAGAGGAATTTTTTGCGGCGCTTCGCAACGGAATGGGCCAGGTGGCAGGGGAGTCCGGATGCTTTACGAAGCTCACTCGCGACGTCTTCCTGATCGCGTTCGAAATGATGCGCGAAAAATCCTGGACCACGCTTCTTACGCCGCTGGCCGTGCTCGTCCCCGCCATCACGCTCCTCAACTATTACGATGAACGCGCCTTCCTTCGCCGTTGGGCGCCGCAGGTTCTGAACCAGCCCGAGACCCGCAGCAAGCGTCGCCGCTGGCTCACTGCACCGCAAACCGCGGTGGAGGAGTTGGTATGACCGTCACTAAAGCTGTCTGGCACCAGATCGAGTCCAACGATCACCGGCTCATGAAACACGTACATCGCTGGCGCGCTCCGCGCTGGTTCCGCATCTTGATGATCGCGGCAACGCGCGGCGGGGACGGCTGGCTCTGGTACGCCCTGGCCCTGATCCTTGCTCTCTATGGCGGAGAACATCGCTTCGCCGCGATTGGCGCGGGAGTTACCGCGGCGGTGGTGAGTATCTTTCTGTTTCGCGCCCTCAAACACGCGAGCCATCGCAAAAGGCCGTGCGAGATCGAGCCGCACTGCTGGTCGTGCATTCTGCCGCCGGACAAGTATTCGTTCCCCTCGGGACATTCCATCACGGCGTTCAGCATCGCGATTTCGATCGGGCTCTTTTACCCGCAATTGCAGGCCCCGCTTCTGGCAGTAGCGGCTCTGATCGCCGGATCGCGGATCATCCTAGGAATGCACTTCCTGAGCGATGTCCTGGCGGGCTCGACGATCGGGGCGGTTCTGGGCGTCCTGAGTTTTCACATCTTCACGGCCCTCTGAGCCACCTAGGCGGGAGTTTCCCGAAAGTCAGGAGCGGCTCGGAGCCGGACCTGCGGTCGACACCGTTGCGGCCGATTCCGGAATCTGCTTTTTGTGCAGGAGATCGACCACGGCGCGGTAAATCTGTGCGCGCACCTCGTGCCGCTCGTTCACTCGCGTGATGTACCGCACCATGACCTTTACACCGGCCCCTTCCGGTTGAATACCCATGGATGGTGTCGCTGAAAAGCCCCGCTTGGCGTAAGCGGGAGTTACGCGATTCCACTCCTCTTCCGCGAGATGGGCACTAGGCGCTGTGGCGTCGGCCACAATCTTCTGGATTGCTTCTGCCGTTTCGTATGGCTCGGCGCTGTCGGGAACCTGGACTTCAATCTGGTCCCATAACCATTGGCCGGACGTGGAAAAATTGAAGTAGTGCCCTTCGATGGCAAAGCTGTTCACAAAGGACACTTTCCGCCCCGTGGGATGGCCCGCGTCTGTCCAACTGCCGGTCTCCAGCAACACCGTGTGAAGGAGCCCGACTCCGACCACCTCCCCACCCACTCCGTTGATCTCGACCCAGTCGCCCGGCCGAATTCCATTCTTGCCCATCAGCACGAACCAGCCGAAGAACCCGACGATAAAGTCCTTCATGGCGACCGTAAGACCGGCGCCCGCGAGCGCTAGTACTGTCGCCAGGTTGCTCGGGATGCCGAATATGACCAGCAGAACGAACACAAGGCCCAGGGCCTGCGTCGAAAGCAAAACCACCGCTCGGACCGTGTGGAGTTGCCGCCGCTCCAGCGCAATTCCAGCAAAAATGCGCTGAATCCAGTAGCTGCCAAGGAGAACGAGAACGGCGATCAACAGAATCAGGAATATGCCGACGAGCATCGCATGCAGAAACGCTTTTTCGCGCTCGTCCACATTCGCGGCCCAGCCTGCGTAGGCGGCGGCCAGCTGCTTTTCGAATTCGATTCTCTTGTCGAATTCGGAAAGTGTTTTTTGATCTTCGGCCAACTGACGGAGAAGCGACAAAGTTGCGCTGGGCTGCGGACTTCCTGCGGGAGTGGAAGGTGACAGGCTGGCGGCCGGAGGCGCCGCAACTTTGTGAAGGACTTTCTTCTGTGCTTTTTCCTCGTCGAGTTCTTTCTCCAGCGCTTCGTGCAAGGCGGAAAGCTTCGCCGCCCGCGCCAGCGCTTCGTCCCCGGCTTGAACGAGCAGCTTTTTCTTTGATCGTAGGGACCACCAGGCCTCGGACTCGGCAACGATATTCCGCGACTGCGTGATTTCAACAGACGGCACCGCAGTCGAGGCCGCGGTGCTGGCGATGGCTCCCGGATGCGCGTTCGCGGTGTGCGCCTCCGACGCCTCGTGCTGATCGATCAACTGCTGAATGGCAGCCTGTTTATCTCCGCCCGCCCGGATCAGGTCTTCGTGGGCGTCCTCCAAATCGTCCTGGTCGAGAGCCAACTGCGCCTGCGCGATGCCCAGTTGTTCCTGAAGCGAATCTTTTTGAGTCTCGGCGGCCTTCGGCAACTGCTGAGTTAGCTGCGCGACGCGAGATTGGTCGGCGGCTACACTCGTTTCTACCTTCCTGATACGCAAAAGAAGGTCGCGCGTTTCGGGAGTTAGCGGAGCGGGATTTTCGATCGCGTCGCGCATCGCCGCCGAGAAAGCGAGATCCACGGAATGGTCGCCCAGCCGGAGGGTCTCCTGCGAGAAGGCCTGCTCCTCGTGTGTAACAGCGAGGGGCGCCAGTTGCTGTGCTGTATCGAGGGGGTGCGTATCGACCAGCGAGGACCGTCGAGTCGTTTGGTCGATCGTACGAAGTTCTTCCCGGTAGTTTGACCACCCTCGCGTATATACGACCGCGCCGAAGGCCACCACCAGCAGGACAGACAAGACAGCAAGGATCGCTTTTTCGCTTCGGTTCATCAGGATAGCCGTGGACGTGATTGTAATATGAGGATTTCAATTTAGAGGGAACAATCGATGCGGCCTGGGCCTCGACCGGGAATCTATTCGCGGATGCGCGCTTTCGCTTTACAGGTCGAGAGGAAATAGATCGCCGCCCGTAATCAGGCGCGCTGAACGATCGTAGGTAAGGTAAAGCCAGCCCCACTGCATGAATATGAGAAGCCGGTTCTGGAATTGAACAATGTAAAGCAGGTGCACAAATACCCAGATGAGCCACGCGGGCCAGCCTGAGAGCTGCAGCCAATTCAGGTCGGCTACAGCCGCGCCGCGCCCGATTGTCGCCAGATTTCCCTTGTCAAAGTAGCGAAACGGCTTCAACTCTTTATCGCCCCGCATCCGTCCGGCAATCACTTTCGCCACGTAATGGCCTTGCTGAATGGCCGGCTGTGCGACACCCGGCAAAGGCTTCCCAGTCTGGTGGCTATAGTTCGCAAGGTCCCCGATCACGAAGATCTCGGGATGTCCGGGGACCGTGAGATCAGTATCGACCACAACGCGCCCCGCTTTGTCGATAGGGGCACCAGTTTCTTCTCCCAGGATACGCCCCAGCGGCGAACTCAGGACGCCTGCCGCCCAGAGAATCGTCCGCGTGGGAATCTCTTCGGTGTGGTCGCCCTCCCGGATGGTGACGGAATGCTCTTGCACATTGGTTACGAAGGCGCCGGTGCGGACCGTCACCTTGAGGCGTTCCAGCATTTTCTGCGCGGCCGCCGAGAGCGGCGTTGGATATGAAGGCAGCACGCGCCCCGTGCCTTCCACCAGGATGATGCGTGTCTGCGAGGGATCGATGTTGCGGAAATCGTGACGGAGAGTGTCGTTGGCGATTTCCCCCAGCGCGCCGGCAAGCTCGGCGCCCGTAGGCCCGCCTCCGACAATTACGAAGGTCATCCAGGCCTTTAATTTTTCAGGGTCGCTCTCCCGCTCGGCCGCTTCAAAGGCCAGCAGGATGCGGCGGCGCATGTCCGTTGCGTCGTCGATGGTCTTCAAGCCGGGAGCAAATTTCTCCCATTCGTCGTGGCCGAAGTACTGGTGGCTCGATCCCGTCGCCACGACGAGTGTGTCGTATTCAACTTCGCCATCTTTCAGAATGACGCGGCGGTTGCCGGCGTCAATACGAGTAGCCTCGGCAAGAAGCACGCGGACGTTTTTCTGGCCCTTCAGGATATTGCGTAGAGGAGAGGCGATATTCGCTGGGGACAGAGACCCCGTCGCGACCTGGTACAGGAGAGGTTGGAACAAATGATAATTGCAGCGGTCAATTAATGTGACTTCTACGGGGGCTCCCTTAAGCTGCTGCGCCGCGCTCAGGCCGCCGAATCCCCCACCCAGAATCACCACGCGGTGCGCGTTAGCCATGTTGTTTGCCATCCCCGGCCGCCGAGGAACCCGCCCCCATCGCGGCAGCTGAAAGTGCGTATCGCACTTAATTGGATGCGCGCACAGCTCCGAAGTATCGACTTTTGATGACGATACCTCGGTCTAGCAAACCCTTGTATACCCCTTGGATTAGCTTATTAAATCCTTATGCTGCGCTTATGCCATTTTGATGCGCCGGGAATAGACTCACCTTGTCTTTCAATGCTGGCTATCGAATCTGGGCCGCATTGGAAGGAGAAACAGCATGAAAATTCTGATTCTGGCAACGATGGCTCCGCTACTGGGCTTTTACGTTTACGCTCTCGTGAGTTTCCAACGGGAGCTTCGGCGCGGAAAGCAGGAGAAGGTCGTCGGCGCGAAAACGATCCCTCTCTGCTGGCGCGAGGAGCAATTGACAGGTGTCGAGCGTGGCACCGAGGCCGCATCCGCGACCGCCGATTTCGACCTGGCTCCGAATGGCAGGCGTCAGGCGGTGTCGCGGACCGTACACGAGTCCGGGTTGGAGGTTTACCAGTTGGAGTCCACATATCTCGGGCCGTTTCTTCTGGTCCCGGTCCCGAAAAAGAACGAAAAGGCATCACAGCAGGATGTGACGCACATCACATCTCGGCGCGCAGGGTGAAGGCAGGATGGCACCGTCTTTATGAAGTTTTTGTGTTTCGTTTATCTCTTCCTGACCGGGAGAAGGTAGTTTGGCCTCGGATCAGTTTGTGATGATTCCGCTGGCACTACGAGAACTGTAGGAGTTGAGATCACATGAAAGACCTTCTTTTTGTTGCTTGTACGGTAGGATTCTTCGCCGTCGCAATTGCGTACGTCTGGGCCTGCGACCGGCTGAAGTAAGGGAGAGAACCAATGCTAGGCGATATCGTGCTGCTCGGGATTTGTACTCTGATGTTTGTGTATTTGATCGCGGCGCTGTTGTGGCCGGAGAGGTTCTAACATGACTGCGAACGGCTGGCTGCAAATCGGCATTTATCTTCTGGTGCTTCTGGCAATTACCAAGCCGATGGGCGTTTTCATGGCGCGCGTCTTTGCCGGCGAGAAGACGTTTCTCGATCCGGTGCTGCGGCCTGTGGAGCGCCTGCTTTACCGGCTTTGCGGTGTGGACGACACCCGCGAGATGGATTGGAAGGAGTACACCATTGCCATGCTGCTGTTCAGCAGCGTCGGCATGCTCACGCTTTACCTGATCGAGCGCGTGCAGCAGTTGCTGCCGTGGAACCCGCAGCACTTCGCCAAGGTCCCGACGGACCTGGCCTTCAACACGGCTGCCTCGTTCCTTACCAATACCAACTGGCAGAACTACGCCGGTGAATCTACGATGAGCTACTTCACGCAGATGGCGGGGCTTGCGTACCACAACTTCGCCTCCGCTGCCGTCGGTATTGTGATCGCCATCGCGGTGGTGCGCGGAATCGCGCGCCGTGAATCCAAAACCATCGGCAATTTCTGGGTGGATATGACGCGCTGCTTTTTGTGGGTCCTGCTGCCGATCAGCCTCCTCGTCGCGCTGGTTTTCGTGTCCCAGGGCATGATTCAGAACCTGAAGCCGTATGACACCGCGAAGTTGCTGAACCCTCAGACGGTACAGACGACCGGGGCGGACGGCAAGACTACAACTCAAACGGTTACGGACCAGGTGATCGCGCAAGGGCCGTTTGCTTCGCAGGAAGCCATCAAGGAGTTTGGCACCAACGGCGGGGGCCCTTTCAACGCCAATAGCGCGCACCCGTTTGAAAATCCCACTCCTTTTACGAATTTTCTCCAACTGTTGCTGATCTTCGCGATCCCCGCGGGGCTCACCTACACGCTGGGCCGGATGACCGGCTCTCCCAAGCACGGCTGGGCGGTGTGGGGATGCATGGCCATCCTGTTTATGGCCGGAGTGCTCGTCGCCTACAACGCCGAGGCCAAAGGGAACCCGTTGCTTCACGGCATCAACCAGAAAGTGAGCGCCACGCAATCCGGCGGGAATATGGAAGGGAAGGAAGTGCGCTTCGGAATTGCCGATTCCGCGCTCTATGCGACGATCACCACCGATGCGAGCTGCGGTTGCGTCAACTCCATGCATGATTCCTTCACGCCGCTGGGCGGAATGGTGCCGCTGATCAATATCATGCTGGGTGAAGTCGTGTTCGGAGGAGCGGGAGCCGGACTGTACGGGATTATCGTCTTCGTGATTCTGGCCGTCTTCATCGCCGGCTTGATGGTGGGCCGCACACCGGAGTACCTGGGCAAGAAAATCGAGGCCTATGACGTAAAAATGGCGATGCTTTCGGTGCTGATTTTCTGTTTGTCGATTCTCGTGTTCACGGGAATTTCGGTGGTGAATAAATTCGGGACCTCCAGCATTTCGAATCCCGGACCTCACGGCCTGACGCAAGTCCTCTATGCTTACACGTCCAGCACTGGCAACAACGGATCCGCTTTTGCAGGACTGAACGGCAATACGCTGTGGTTCAACGTTTCTCTCGCTTTTGCCATGCTGCTGGGCCGTTTCATCCAACATATCCCGATCCTGGCCATCGCGGGAAACCTGGCGCGCAAGAAGCTCGTGCCTCCTTCGGCCGGAACGTTTCCGGTGACGACGCCGCTTTTCACCTTCCTGCTGACTG
Organism: uncultured Acidobacteriota bacterium; assembly: GCA_963709105.1. Classification (GTDB taxonomy): domain Bacteria; phylum Acidobacteriota; class Terriglobia; order Acidiferrales; family UBA7541; genus Palsa-295. The sequence continues at coordinate 59,727 of CAVPVC010000025.1, read as the reverse complement.
CCGTGATCCTGATCGTCAGCGCACTTACTTTCTTCCCCGCGCTCAGCCTGGGCCCGATCCTGGAGCACTTGCTGATGAACGCCGGAAAGGTGTTTTGAGGAATCCCATGACCACTCAATCGATCGAACCAGAAAATGTGCCGTCGCCGGCGAATGTTCCGGGCTCCAATTTCAAGGAACTGACCAAGGAACGGAAGCAATCGCTCTGGACCGGAGGGATCGTCGGCGGGGCGATACGCGATTCGTTCAAGAAGCTCAATCCGCGCACGCTCATGAAGAATCCGGTGATGTTCGTGGTGGAGGTCGGCTCCGTCATCACTACATTCGACCTGGTGCGCGACCGCATCCAGCACCTGGGCGGCTTCGGTTTCGAACTCCAGATCACGCTGTGGCTGTGGTTCACCGTTCTGTTCGCCAATTTTGCGGAAGCGATGGCTGAAGGGCGGGGCAAGGCGCAGGCGGACACCCTGCGCAAAGCCCGCGCCGAGACGGTGGCCCGGCGCATCCGGCAGGATGGCTCGCTTGAGGACATCGCAGGCTCGAAGCTGCGCGTCAATGACCGCGTGAAAGTGATCGCCGGGGAATTCATACCGGGAGACGGCGAGGTTGTCGAAGGCGTGGCGTCGGTGGACGAATCGGCGATTACCGGCGAATCCGCTCCGGTGATCCGCGAATCGGGCGGCGATCGCTCCGCGGTTACCGGCGGCACGCGTGTGCTTTCCGACGAAATCATCGTCCGCATCACGTCGAACCCCGGCGAGACCTTCCTTGACCGCATGATCAAGCTGGTCGAAGGGGCCGAGCGGCAGAAGACGCCCAACGAGATTGCGCTGAACATCTTGCTGTCCGGGCTGACCATCGTGTTCCTGCTGGCTGTGGTTACGCTGCAGCCCATGGCGATTTACTCGGGGTCGCCGCAATCGATTTTCGTTCTGATCTCGCTGCTCGTTTGCCTGATACCGACGACCATCGGCGGATTGCTTTCCGCCATCGGCATCGCGGGCATGGACCGTGTGGTTCAGCGAAACGTTCTGGCGATGTCTGGCCGGGCCGTGGAGGCCGCCGGCGACGTCGATACGCTTCTGCTCGACAAGACCGGCACCATCACGCTGGGCAACCGTCGAGCCACGGAATTTGTTCCGGCACCCGGTGTGACGGAGCAGGAACTCGCGGACGCGGCCCAGCTGGCTTCGTTGTCGGATGAGACGCCGGAAGGGCGCTCGATCGTCGTGCTGGCCAAGGAAAAATACGGGCTGCGCGGCCGCGAACTTTCCGCTTACGCGGCCACGTTCATTCCGTTCACGGCGGTGACGCGAATGTCGGGCGTCGATCTCGACGGCCGACACATTCGCAAAGGCGCCTTCGATGCCATCACAGAGCATTGCAAGGAATGCGGCCATTACGTTCCGCCGGAAGTGGAGGAGGCCGTCAAGACGATCTCGAATTCCGGCGGCACCCCCCTTCTAGTTGCCGAGGACCACAAGATTCTCGGAACCATCCACTTGAAAGACATCATCAAGGGCGGGATGCGGGAGCGCTTCGATCAATTGCGGGCGATGGGAATCCGCACGGTGATGATTACCGGCGACAACCCGCTCACTGCCGCTGCAATCGCCCGCGAGGCGGGTCTCGACGATTTCCTCGCCCAGGCAAAACCCGAGGACAAGCTGGCCCTGATCCGCGCCGAGCAGGCCAAGGGCAAACTCGTTGCCATGACCGGCGACGGCACCAACGACGCACCCGCGCTGGCGCAAGCCGACGTCGGGCTGGCGATGAACGCCGGCACCCAAGCTGCCAAGGAAGCCGGCAACATGGTGGACCTCGATTCGAACCCGACCAAGCTCATCGAGGTGGTCGAGATCGGAAAACAGTTGCTGATCACGCGAGGCGCGTTGACCACATTCTCGGTTGCCAACGACGTGGCAAAATATTTCGCGATCATCCCGGCCATGTTCGCCGGCGCTTTCCCACAGCTCAACGTGCTGAACGTCATGGCGCTCAAGACGCCCCAATCGGCCATTTTGTCCGCCGTGATTTTCAACGCGCTCATCATCATCGCGCTCGTGCCGCTCGCGCTGCGCGGGGTGCGCTATCGCCCGCTGGGCGCGGAAGCGCTGCTGCGATGGAACCTTCTTGTCTACGGAGTGGGCGGCATCGTAGCGCCATTCATCGGAATCAAAGTCATCGATCTGATCATTACGCACATCGGATGGGCGTGAGGCTACCATGAAAAAAAATCTCTTGATTTCAGTCTGGTTTACGCTGGCAACAACCGTTCTGCTGGGGATCATCTACCCGCTGGTGGTTACCGGGCTCGCTCAGATGCTCTTTCCAAAGCAGGCCAACGGAGAACTAATCACCCAGGGCGGGAAGCTGGTTGGCTCGCACCTGATCGGCCAACCCTTCACCGCGCCTGGATACTTCTATTCCCGGCCTTCCGCGGCAGGCGCGGCCGGGTACGATCCCACGGCATCGGGTGGGTCAAATCTGGGCCCGACGAACAAGGCCCTCATCGACCGCGTCAACGCCAGCGTCAAGGCGTTGCAACCGACCAATCCCGCTGCGCCGATTCCGGCGGACCTGGTGACGACTTCGGGATCTGGCCTCGATCCTCACATTTCTCCCGCGGCAGCGGAGTTTCAAGTTCCGCGGGTTGCGCACGAGCGCGGAATGGGCGAGCAGGACGTTCGGGCGCTGGTGCAGAAGCACACGGAAGAGCGGCAGTTCGGCCTGCTGGGAGAACCCCGTGTGAATGTGCTCGATCTCAATCTCGATCTGGACGCAATCCGGCCAATGCACTAAAGCTTTTCTTTGATTGCTTATCGGATGCGTTACTTCTCAGTGCGCGGGGCTCGGTTCTTCTCGGCAGGCGCCTCAAAGCGATATCCGACCCAAGGTTCGGTGTGAATGTACATCGGCTCCCGAGGATCCAGCTCGATTTTCTTGCGCAGTTGGTTGATGAAGACACGGAGGTATTCGGTTTCATCGCCGTAATCCGGCCCCCAGACGGCCTGGAGCAACCGGCGATGGCCCAGCGATCTTCCCTGGTTCGCCACGAGGTAACGCAGCAATTCGAATTCCTTGGGCGTGAGACGCACCGGGCGATCTCCCACCATCACCAGGCGCTTGTCGAAATTTATGGTCAGGCCCGGCGCGACGAATTCAGGGATGGTCTCGGCGCCCGCGGACCTGCGGAGGCCGGCGCGTATGCGCGCCATGAGCTCCTCGGATCCAAAGGGTTTGACGACGTAATCGTCGGCGCCGGCATCGAGGGCCTGCACCTTGTCGCGCTCCGTGTTGCGGACGGTAAGCATGATGATGGGAATGTCGCTCGTGCCGCGGATCTCCCGGCAGGTTTCCAGCCCCGAGCGGCCCGGCATATTCACATCGAGGAGGATCAGGTCCACGTGCTCGTTGCGGATCTGTTCGAGCGCTTCATCTCCGGTTCGCGCTTCCACCACCGCATAACCATGCGAGGTGAGGGTGGTCCGCAACACGCGGCGGATCTGCGGCTCGTCGTCGACGACCAGCACGGTCGCGGAGTTCATACTTGCACCGGACGGCTATGATCCACAGGCAGGGAAAACGAAAAAACCGACCCATGCCCGCGCTGGCTCATTAAATTGATGGAACCGCCATGGGCTTCGACGATCGCTTTGGCAATGGGCAGCCCCATTCCGGTTCCCTCCACGCTGTAACGCTGATCTTTACCGCGGTAGAACTTTTCGAAAATGAGAGCCTGCTCAAGATCGTCAATCCCATCGCCGCGGTCGGCCACGCTCGTTACCACAGTATCACCATGCGCTTCCGCAGTGATCGTAATTGGCTGGTTAGGTGGGGAATATTGGTTCGCGTTCTCTATCAAATGGACGAGAACCTCCCGGGCCCTCGCCACGTCCGCCCGAACGGGAGGGAGGCCCGGCGGCACCTGGATATTCACCGGGCGGCTGGCAAGAGATCCCCTGCAATGCTCCAGAGCCGCCTTGATGAGTTCGTCCACAGTGTGGGGCTTGAGTTCCAATTCCACTTCGCCGGCATCCAGACGTGCCATTTCTCCCGCTTCGCCGACGAGGCGGTTCAAACGGTCGGTTTCTTCGTTGATGATCGTCAGAAGTTCGTGCTTCTGTTCGGGTACCAGGGCCCCGTTTGAAAGCAGATTCGTAACGGAAGCCTTGATGGAGGTAAGCGGAGTGCGCAGCGCGTGCGTGACCGCATCGAGAAGGGCTGTGCGCAACTGCTCTCCCTGGCGCGCTGCCTCGGTCTGCCCCAGTTGCTCGACAGCGCGCGCATGGGCCATCGCGATGGCGACGAGCGTTCCAATGGCCTCGAGCGTTTGCAGCGAAAGCGCCCTTCCTGAAATCCCCAGACTGCCGATCGCCCGCACACCGATCCGAACCGGAACGAGGCAGAGACTGTTGGGTGTGTCGATGACGGGTTCCTCGCGCGCCATGACTGCCTTGAGGCTGTCGGTATCCAGTCGGGGAACCACTGGACCGGACCGGTACACCTTCTGCTTGTCGGCAAGAAACAATGCCGCCGCTCCCACTTCGAATGTTTTTACGATCCGTGCGGGGATGCGATTCAGCAGTTCCATCACGTTGCCGGATTCAAGAAGATCGCGGCTGAACGCATACAGCTTCTCGATGTCCCGCTGGCGGGCGGAAGCTTCCTCGGACTGTTGCCGCGCGCGCGTTGCCAGGTGGCTTCCGATAACAGCGACAGCGAGAAACGCGACGAGCGCCACCCAGTTCTGCGGGTCGGCAACCGTAAAAGTGCCAACAGGGGGAAGGAAATAGTAGTTGAAAGCCAATACCGCGGCCAAAGACATCGGGATGGAAACGGACATGCCCCAGAACGTGGAAACGACTAAAATAGCCAAAAGAAGCGTCATAGCAACCGTCGTGGCATTGACCAGAAGAACTTTGTGGTACAGAAGGACGATTCCAGCGACGATTCCAAAAGCGCCAGCGAATTGGAAGATACGGCTCAAAACCGGAGAACGCACGGTGGTATTCTACCGTAGCTTCCCAGTGCCTGTTAGCAGAGAATGACGCCATGCCGAAGACACCCGAAGAGTGGCTGGAAGTAACCACTCCCGCGCAAAAAACCAAGGGCGTGTTGAAGCTCTTCCTCGGCTACGCGCCGGGCGTGGGCAAAACCTACAGCATGCTGAGCGAGGCTATCCGCCGCCACAGCCGCGGGGAAGATATCGTGATCGGGCTGGTGGAAACACACGGAAGAAAGGGCATCGCCGAACTCGCTTCGCAGCTCGAGTCCGTTCCCCGCCGCAAAATCGATTACAAAGGGACCGAATTCGAGGAGATGGATATTGACGCGATTCTGGCGCGCAAGCCCCAAGTCGCGCTGGTGGACGAACTGGCCCACACCAACATTCCCGGCACGCGCCACCGCAAGCGCTACGAAGACGTCCTGGAGCTGCTCGAAGCGAATATCGACGTGATTTCCACGGTGAACATTCAGCATATCGAAAGCGTCGCGCCGACCGTCAACGCGTTTACAGGCGTGATTGTGCGCGAAACCGTACCGGACTGGGTGCTTCAACTCTCCCAGGAAACCGTGATGGTGGACCTCACGCCTGAAGCCCTCCAAAACCGCATGAAGCGCGGCGATGTATACCACAAGGAAAAGATTGAACAGGCGCTGCGGAATTTTTTCAGGCGCGGAAACTTGATCGCGCTGCGCGAACTTGCGCTGCGCCAGGTTGCCGAACAGGTGGACCGCAGCCTGTCGTCCTATATGGACGAAAAGGATATCCAGCAGAACTGGGCGGTCCGCGAACGCATCGCCGTATGCATCAGCGCCAACCCCCGGGCGCAATACCTGGTGGCGCGCGCTGCCCGCATGGCGCGCCGCATGGACGCGGAGCTCTACGCCCTGCACGTCGATCTCGAGCGCGAGGGCGTGAAGAATGAGAAATCGCTCGAGGCCAATCTCCAGTTCGCGGAAAGCCTGGGAGCCAAGCCCGTCCGCCTGAAAGGAAAGAGCGTGGCCGACGCGGCCGCTCAATTCGTACGGGAAAAACACGTCACGCAGATGATTTTCGGAAGGTCGGCGGGAGAAGGGTGGCGCAAGCTGCGCTACCTCAATGCGATCAATCATTTCCTGCGCGACGCTCCGGCGGTGGACGTCCACATTGTCACGCAGGAATCGGACTAGGAAGTACGGCGCTCTCGCTCGGCACAGCCCGGCAAGTTCTACACTTGGACGGGGAACCGCAAAGACAGTTTGGCGACCGGCAACGGCTCGATCATGCGGATGGGCTCGCGAATTCCCAGCTCGGACGAAAAGTTTCGGATGCGCTCCAGCAAGCTGGGCGTAACTTCCTGCCCGCGGGCGATCAGCAGAAGGCCTTTCGCGGACTTCACGTCCTCACCGAAAAACATCCCCGCCTGCATGTCCCGCAGCATGAGGTCGTGCTCCCGCATTTCCTTTTTCCCGCGGCCCCGCAACTCCGCGAAGGCCTCCAGGATTTCCGGGTCATACAGGCCGGTACGGCCCCGCAGGATTTCGAAGAGGCCTTCCTGAGTTCCGCGTTCGGTCTCCAGGACGTCGTAATCCAGGGCGATCTTCAGCGCCCGCGCCCCCCAGGGCAACGAGGAACTCGTCGTTTTTTCGGGGCCGGCGAAATCCTGCGGGTAGAGCCGCAAAATATCTCTCACCAGTTCAAGACGCGGGATACTCGCCAGGAACTGTTCGGCCACCTGGGGGACGCGGTCTACCATCGCTGATTCCGAATCCGTAAGATGCTCCCCTTTGTAGATTTTGTCCTGCGTTCGCTGCGAAAGAGTCACATATCCGATCTGCGAAAGCATCGCCGCCACTTCCACCGGCCAGCGTTCGGCAATTTCGAAATGCGCCATGATCTCCGCGACAGTGCGCTGAACACGGGTGGCGCGGCCAAAAGCCGCCGGGTTTGTAAGAGCGAGGATATCCGTCAGCGCCTTGATGCTTCCACGGAGGGTCTGTTCCAGCAAAACTTTCTCCGCAGTCAATAGACGATGCTGCTCCGCGCACGCCATCAAGGCCCTCACCAGAACCCCTGTGGGGCAGGGTTTGCAGAGGAATCGGAAGATGTTTCCATCGTTGACAGCCCCGATAGCGGATTCCATGTCTCCCTGTCCGGTCAGCAAAACGCGGACGGCGTCCGGAGCAAGTGCCCGCGCGCGGGACAGAAACTCAACGCCGTCCATCAGCGGCATGCGGAGGTCGGATGTCACCACAACGAACGGACCTTTCGCTTTGAGAATTTCCAGCCCCAGCCTTCCCCCGATGGCTGTCTCCACCACGAAAATGCTCCGGAGGGTGCGCCGCAACCCGTCAAGAACGTTCTGGTCGTCGTCGACGCAAAGAATCCGTGGCCGGGGATCGTCAGACATAGCTTGCTCCCTGCAATTCCCGCGAAACTGTTTCCGCCAGCTCACGCCATTTCGGAAGGTTCTCCGGCACGCCCGGGATTGCGAGTATGACGGGGTGGATTTCCTGCTCCAACTCCCCTCCGCAATTTTTTGTTCCCAACGGATCGTGGGCCAGCACGTTCGAGAGATACACCGTGGAGAGCAGGTCCAATTTGGCGTGCGGCACGCGCTCGGGATGGTGGTGGTGGGCCACGGCCTCGACAACCGGCGAGGGCAGGCCCCACAAACTCAGCAGGTACGCTCCCACCTCGGCGTGGGAGACACCGATCAACTCTTCCTCAATGGCAAACAACGGCCGCTTGTCCTGCCGTGCTCCCTCCAGCGCGCGGGACAGATGCTCCGGCGCTCTCTCGGCGATGACAAGCTTGCCGATGTCGTGCAGAAGGCCGGCGACGACGACTGCTTGCGGGACCGCCATTGTTTTGGCTATCTCTGAAGCAATCCGCGCCGTCAACTGTGAGTGGTGATGGAATTCCTCAAGGGAGAATCCAGCGATGGGCCTTTTGGGGTGGAACGTACGGAAAACCTCCACGGAAAGCACCAGATTCTGCAGGATGGTGATGCCCAAATAGCTTACCGCCGTTTTCATGTCGGAAATCTCGCGCGTGACACCAAAAAACGCGGAATTCACGAGTTGGAGAACCTTGGCCGAAATGGCCACATCCTTCTCGACAATCCGCACCACCTGGTCTACAGAGCTTGCGGAATTCGAAAGAAGGCTGCGGAGCGCGGCGTAGGTGCGCGGAAGGGATGGCAAGTCCCGCAACGAGCCCACGAGACCCGCCAGCATTTTACTGTGCAACACTTCAATCAGGCTTGTGGCGCGCTCGATCGCCTCGCGTAGCGCGTCGGGCTCGCACGGCTTCAGCAGGAACTGATGCGCCACCGGGACGGCGCGGTACGACGCTTCCAGCTCGGTATACCCCGATAGAATGATTCGCAGGATGTTCGGGTACTTCCCGCGCACGATCTCCAGCAACGCGGCGCCGTCGATTTCGGGCATTCTCATGTCCGAAACGATCACATCGAATGGGGACGCTTCCAGCATCGTCAGAGCCGCTTTGCCGCCCGGCGCAAAGGCCATCTCCCAATCGCGCCGCTGAGGCCTCAGCATCCGTTGGAGCCCCTCCAGAATCTTGATCTCATCGTCGACAAAAAGAATGCGCGTCACTTCGTCACCGCCTCTCGCGGCTCCGGCACTCCGTTGACCGGTAAACGAACGTAAAACGTCGTTCCCTTCCCCACCTCGGTTTCAAACGTCAGCGTTCCGCCGTGCTTCTCCACAACAATCGCCCTGGCGAGCGTCAAACCCTGCCCGGTACCTTTTCCAACTTCCTTCGTGGTGAAAAACGGGTCGAATATTTTGTCGCGTGCCGCTTCGGGAATCCCTGTCCCGGTGTCCTGAATCGATATTTCCACCCACTCTGCGTCCTGCCGGGTACGCACGACGATGCGGCCCTTCTTCCCGCTCTTCGCCATCACGTCTCCAATGGCTTGAGCCGCGTTGACCATCAAATTCAGGAACACCTGGTTCAGATCCCCCAGATGGCAAAGCACCGGAGGCAATTCCCCGTAATCTTCTTCCACGTCGGCTACATACTTCAGTTCGGATCGCGCGACCACCAGAGTGCTTTCGAGCGCCTTATTCAAGTCAGCGGCTGTTTTCTCCGGGCTTCGATCCACGTGTGAAAACTCTTTCATCGCCCGGACAATCTTCGCCACCCTGGCAATGCCATCAAGCATTTGCTCCATCGCCTTGGGAATCTCGCTGCGCATGTACTCCCAGTCGATTCTTTGCCGGATTTCGTCCACTTCCTGAAGGAGTTCCGCCCGCACTGAGCCGCGCCGGGCCTCCTGGCAGATTTCTTCGTACTTGTGGATCATTTCGGTGCAATCCCGGAAGGAATCCTGGACGAAATGTGTGTTATCGCCCACAAACTGGATGGGCGTGTTGATCTCGTGCGCGATTCCCGCGGCGAGCCCCCCGACGGCCTCCAGCTTCTGGGCGTGACGGAGTTCCACCTCCATCCTCTTGCGGTCGGTGATGTCGTTGAAGCAGACCACGGCTCCCTTGATGTGCCCTTCCTCGATCACGGGAAATGCCGAATAGTCCACGGCGAGATGCGTGCCGTCGGTTCTCCAGAAATATTCCTGGTCGGAACGGCTCCCTTCACCTGTGGTGAAAACGGTGACAATGGGGCAATCCTGCGCGGGGTATGCCGTACCGTCCGGATGCGTATGATGGAACAGCTCATGAAGGTGCTGGCCAATCAGTGCCTGCGGATCGCAGCGAAACATCCGCGCGGCCGAGCGATTCATAAAGGTGACGCATCCGTTCAAATCAAGTCCATAGATGCCTTCCGAGGCGCAGTCCAGAATCAGCAGGCGTTCTTGCATGAGGCGCGCCTTCTGCTCTTCGGCCCTTTTTCGCGCGAGGAACTGACCGATTTGGTTGCCGATGTTCGTTAGAATTCCGAGGAGTTCGTCATCCGGCTCAAGAACCTCGGAACTGAATAGTTCGATCACCCCAAGGACTTCTTGTCCCAAGGTGATCGGGAACGCCAGAGCGCTTCGCAACCCCGCCAACGTCTCGTCTCGCGCATATTCTGAATCCTGCGCCACGACGGGAATCCACAGAGCGCCACCGGCTTCCCAGGTACGGCCCGGAAGGTCTTTTCCTCGTCCCAAACGGCGTGTCTGCTTGAGCGCCACGAAGCCGGGGTCCGCTTTGGAAGGGCCTTGCCACGTCTCCGCGGAGATCAATTCCCCCGACCCGCGGTCGAGGCTCCGAGCCTGACCGAAGCCATACTCAAGAAACTCGCAGAGCACGCGCAGTATCTGGGTGGTGGCTTCCGGCATCGTCTCTGCCTCAGCCAGGACTCGCGAGATGGAGGATTGCATCGCCGCGCGGGAGCGGGCGCGCTGGCGTTCGATGCAATGGACCAGAATGCGCTCCAACGCGGCGGGGTTTATGCGATTCTTCGCCAGATAGTCCTGCGCTCCCGCGCGGACCGTTTCCAATGCCTCGGAGTCCTGGTAGACAGAGCTGACTACCACGATCGGCGTCTCGGCGGCCCGCACCTGCAGCTGCTTCAGACTCGCCAGGCCGCTGGCTCCCGAGGCGTTGAGGTCAACAATCACTGCGTCGAATCGCGCGGAGCCCAGCAGTTCGAACCCTTCCGAGATTGTTCGGGCGACTTCCACACCAAAGGAAACATTCTTCGCATCCGCCAGTTTTCCGCAGAGTTCGCTGGCGGCCGGCGCATCGCTATCGATAACCAGTACCTTAATAGGACGCGTGGCCATACTTGTCTAAATCCAGCCTTTGGAAAGGGTCGGACTTCGCTTCGCATTAGTCTGCGTGAGCAGACCCGTAACGAAACAATCGTCAGTTGCAGGGAAAGGTTTAGGTGTGGGGAGAGATCCCAACGTCATCAGCGGTGGTGAACCGCTACACCTCGTCGCTGGGTATTTCAAACTGTACCAGGTCCGATTGAAAGCCTTTCGTTTTTATGGCGCCATAAAGGATTCCAGCCGCCATCCAGGCTGTGCCGGCTAACTTCGCGGCTTGGCTCAGATTCAGCCAGATAAAGAAGCAAATTCCAAAACCAAGGGCAGGGATCGCCAGATTCGCCCACCTCTTCTGGTCGGCGCGGACGAAATACCGGAAGAACGCCGCCGCATTCACGCCCATGAACGCAATGAAGGCCCCGAAATTCAGCAATTCGACGCCACGCTCGTAGCTCACCAGAAACGAGCCGAGCAGAGCAAATGCACCAATGAGGGCAATATTATTCAGGGGAATGTGCCGTTTCGACTCAATCGCACCAAAGAATCCCTGCGGAATGGCGTCGCTGCGCCCCATTCCGTAAAGCAATCTTGCCGCCGCGAGTTGCGATCCCATGCCCGACCCGACATTCGCAATCAGGATCGTGAAATTCACGAGGTGGAAGAGAAAAAATCCGCCCGCCTGCCGCGCCACCAACGGAAACGCCGATTCCACCATTTGTGGCGGGAATGGCTTCGGCCCCCATACCAGCTGTGCGGCATAGACTTCCAGCGCCGAAAGAATGCCCGTGATTACGCAGACCAAAACTGTGGCGAGCAAAATGTTCCGTTTTGGATTCTCGGCCTCTTCGGAAAGTGTCGAGATTCCGTCGAATCCTATGTACGTGAGCACCGCAATCGATGTGCCGCGAAACACCCCATGCCAGCTAAACGTTGCAGGGTTGTAGAACGGCTGAGTGAACAGGGCGGCGCCATATTGATGGAGCCCCCAAAGGAAACGAACCACGAAAGCAAAGAAGATCAAGACGACGATCATCATCGCTCCCGCCAGCACGTCGTTAATCCGAGCCGACGTCTTGACGGCGCGAAGATTCAGGGCTGTGAAAGTTACCGCAAAGGCGGTCGCGAGCGCCCAATAGGGCAGGCCTGGGAAAATATTCTGCGTGAGCTTGCTGCAGATTACGGTGCAGATGAGCGGGTTCAGAACGTAATCCATTACCATGGCCCAGCCGGTCACGTATCCGAGCGCCGGATGAATCTCCCGGCTCACATAGGTGTAGGCGGACCCCGCGCTCGGGTACGCCCGAGCCATTTTCCCGTAACTGATCGCCGTGAACAGCATGGCGATCATCGCGATCAGAATCGTAGTTACAACGTGACCACCGGCCTCATTGCTGATTACGCCGTAGATTCCCATGGGCGCAATGGGCTGGACGATCACGATACCGATGATGATCAAATCCCAGAGAGTGAGGACACGCCTCAGTTTTCCGGTCGCTTGCGGAACTTCGGCGCCGACGTTCGCGACCGTCACTTACTCTCGCCTTGAGGGCCATCGGGCGCGGGCCGCTGAATCGGAACAATGGCATTCTGGATATTCCATCCTGCCACGCGCAGCTTCGCGCCTTCGCGAAGGGCTTTTGAATCCACGAATTGCGCGGCGATTTCGCGCGACTCGCCCGGCAGCAGCTCGATATAGTTGTCCTGCCAGAGCACGGGAAGAATCTCCTCGCCGTCGCTGGAGCGCTCGACCGCCAGCGCCACTTGAAACGCGAGCCCATCGCTCGGATTCCTCAGCTTCACGCGGACCATGGAACCCTGTTCACCCGGTTCGATAAATGCCGCCACATCCAGCGCGCCGATCTTTGGAAGCGACTGGAGCGCGGTGAAATCCTCGTAGGACGATGCGGGAGTAAACTGGTACGTCGTCTTTTTCCAGTCGTAGACGGTCTTTTTGGCGGAAATCCAATAGAAATTGGTGGTGATTTTCTTGCCGTCGGCGCCTTGCAGGTCGAGAGCCACAAAATGAACGGGCGACGCCGAGCTGAATGCCTCAAGGGGCAGAGTGAATGCGTTCGCAACTGCATCCGCGCCAACGTCGATCCGGGCGTGCTTCGAAAATCGTTCGTGTAAATCGAAGTCGTACGCTCGAGCGGTAACGTCCAGCGCCGCGGCGGCCTCGTAGCGGCTGTTTACCACCACAACGCTGCGATCGTCATAGGAATACTGCACGTGCAGAGGCTCGCAGGCCTTCTTGGCTCCGAAATATCCACCCGCGAGCTGAAGATAATGATCGTAAAGATGCCAGATCAGCGAGGGCCAAGCGTTGTTTAACATCCATTGGATCACGCCCGTCGATTCGTACTTGTTTCGCGAGTAGGCCTCAAACATCGCTCGTTCGCTGTCGTAAGCCATGGCTTGCGCCTTGAGCTGGTAATCGGCGAGATCCCCGGGAGCGCCGTAAATCCGCTTCATAGCGTCTTCCATGTGGCCGAGGTTCTTGAATCCTAGCAAACCCGCGTGGTAATCCCATGCGGCGCTGTCAGGGGCGACTTGGGCCAGCGGCAGCATCTTTTTCAGAGAACCGGTCACGGGAACCGAGGGTCCCGCCGATGTCTCGGTGATGAATCCGCGGGCCCCGCCATATTTCTCTCCGGCATTTAGCCAGTAATCCGGCGGCACATAGTCATAAGGGCCCGTCATCTTGAAGCCTGAAGGGCCCGTAACCCTGGTAGCGGATGCGGAAGCGGACGAAACATAAGGGTTTGGCCAGTCGTTCTGCTTCAGGACTTCGATGTAAGCCTTCTCGACGTTGGCAGGCGGCGGGTTATCGCTGCCGTTCAGCCAAACGAGGGCACTTGGATGACTCCGGAGCCGCAGGATTTGGGACTTCAGCGAGGCTGTGGCGATCCCGAGATCGCCGGGTTTCCATTTCGCCCACTGCTCCCAGTAATCGCAACAGCTCCAGCCCGCCATCACGAGTAGTCCCTGTTCGTCCGCCAGATTGTAAAAGGCCTCCGTTTCCATCTTGCCTTCAAGGCGGATCGCATTCAGGTTCAAGTCGCGGATGTAGCGGAATTCGTTTCGCAATCGCTCGGAAGATTCACGCAACAGCATATCCGGAGCCCATCCCGCGCCCCTGAGTAAAATGCGCTCCCCATTTACGCGAAAGACCCGGTGCCCGCGCCCGTCCACCTCGGAAGCGATCTCGCGGATTCCGAATCGGGCGCTTTCGGAATCTGAAATCTCGCCGTTCTCCGTCGCAAATTGCAACGAGATCTCGTGCAGGTTCGGCGTCCCCATTTGCGCGGGCCACCAAATTTTTGGATGGGCCATTTCGAGTTGTGGGAACTCATCGGGAGCAAATCGCACGGTGCGTGATTCACCGGGCCCCAGGGTGACGCGCTTTTCAAATGCCGCCTGCTCGATCTTGCCGCTCAGAGTGCCGGTTACCTGGCTGGCGCTGGCATTGTGAAGCTCCGCTTCCACCGTCAGATCAGCGCGATCGAGCGACGCAGCCGGGAAATGAGTAATCACCAGCGGATATCGGATCGTGACGGGGCCGCTCTGCCGCAAGTAAACGTCTCGCCAAAGGCCCATATCTTTGTCGGGAGGCGCCGGATTCCAGTCGACCCAGTTGATGCCCAGGTCGGTCTCCTTCTGTGCGATGGTCTCAACCGCGAGGACATTCACTTTGCCCTGGCCCAGAAACGAAGTCACGTCGAATTCGTACGTGCGGTAAGCGCCGGCGACTTCCTTCGCGCCGGCGATGCGGCGCCCATTTACCCAGATGTTTGCGCGATTGTTGATGCCTTCAAAATTCAGCCACGCGTGACGCCCGGCGTAAGCCGGCGGAAGCCGGAATTCCACGCGGTACCACCACGAACACCGAAACGGGCTATTCTCGGGCATGGCAAGAACCGAGAAATTCTGCCCGGCTGGATACGACGCGCCAGGTATGTCGCGAAGATTTTGACCGAAGTAGGGATCGGGAAAGGTCTTGTCCGCGACAAGCGCCGCGACGACCGTGGAGGGGACCGTAACGCTGTGCCACCCGTCCGTGCGGAATCCGCCCGCGGAAATCCTCTCCCCGGTTGATTTCAACTGGCACGAAGACTGCAGCTTCCAGCCGGTGCGCAGATCGAATCGTGTATCCGCTTCGCCTGGAGAGTTCGCCGAAATCCGCGGAGAAAAGGCAACGCAGGCAAAAATAAAAGCAGAGATCAAAGCGACGCAAAGGGCTGACGGGCCAGCGTATCTTGTTCTAGCGCTCATGGCGTGCCGTTAGGATGCGGCACGCTAGTATCCTACCTGAAGCGCTAGACGGGCGGAATCTGCGAAACGTCCCATCCCCCGCCAATTGCCTTGATGAGCAGCACGCTGGCATTCATGCGGCGAATCAGAATCTCAAGCGCGGTCACCTCATCCGAGAGCGCGGCGCTCTGAGCGGTGGTAACTTCCAGGTAGTTGGTGACTCCGCCTTTGTAGCGTGTCGTCGACAGGTCCAAAGAGTGCTGCGCCGCGGCCACGGCGGCATCTTCGGTCTTGGCTTCCTCCTGCAACACTCGTAGCGCCGCCAGGTTATCTTCGACTTCCTGGAACGCGACGAGCACCGTCTGCCGGTAGTTGTCGACAGACTGCTCATAAAGAGCGCGTGTCTGATCGGAAATCCCACGCCGCTGGCCGCCATCGAAAATGAGTTCCGCAGCCGAGCCCGCCAATGTCCAAAAGCCACTGGCGCCTTGAATGAAGGTGCCGATCGCGCCGCTTTCAAAGCCGCCCCCGGCGGATAGGTTCACGTTGGGATAGTAGGCTGCTTTCGCCACGCCGATCTGTGCGTTCGCTTCCTCCACACGCCTTTCGGCGGCAGCAATATCGGGCCGTCGCTCGAGCAGGTCGGACGGCACACCGGGCGGAACGGGCGGGGGCGGCGCGCTCAACGATAGCGGCGGAAGCGCGAACGAAGAAGCCGGCTTGCCCACCAGGACGGCGATGGCATGTTCGAACGCCGCCCGGTTTGCTTCCACATCGATCGCCAACGCGCGCGTCGTCTCCAGCTGCGTCTGCGCCTGCGCCACATCCACAGCGGTTGCAACGCCTCCGTGATAGCGGCTCTGGGTGAGTTCAAGCGCTCTTGTATAGGATTCAACCGTCGAGTCGAGGAGCTTTTTCTGTGCGTCGAGCCCTCGCAGCTGGAAATAATCCACGGCGAGCTCCGCGTGAAGGCTTAAATCGACATTCGCCAGATCGGCGGCCGTCGCCTGCGCCTCGGAGCGGTTCGCTTCCACCAGACGGCGCACTCGGCCCCACAAGTCGGGTTCGTAGGAAACGTCGACGGGCAGCACGTAGTCCTGGTAATACAAATTTGTGTTGCTGAGAGGGCGATTGAACGACTCGCTGTTGTGCGTACCCGAGACGCCGCCCGTAATGTTTGGCAGAGCCTGGGAGTGGGCCACGCGAATCGCAGCCCTCGCGGCCTCGAACTGCGCCTGCGCCGCTTTCAGCGTCTGATTGGAAACGCGAATCTGCTCTTCGAGGTCATTCAACTGGGGATCGTTGTAGATCGCCCACCACGTGCCCTTCCCGATCTGGTCGCTCGGTTGGGCCTCTTTGAAATTCTGGGCGGTTTCCTTGTAGCTGGAAGGCACTTCCGTCGTGGGTTTCACATATTTCGGTCCGACGGTGCAACCGGTGATCAGGAGCGAAGCAACCGCCAGAACGCAAAGACGGCGACCCGCCCGGAATCTTGATGGGCACAGATTCGAGAAGCACTCAAATATTGCCGGATACACCTGCAAGCCGGTCATGGGAACGTAGCGGCGCATTCGCGGCTCAAATGTCACTGGGGAGGCTGGCTTGTTGCGCCGTTTCCGGTATTCGGAGAGGCATCGGCGAGGCGGACACTTTCGCCCGAAATCAGGGAATCCGAAGGATTGTTAATCACCCAATCGGTCGGCTTGATGCCCGAGACGATCTCAAGCTCGTTCCCAAAGTCCTTGCCCGCAACGACGCTTCGAAGTTCGACGCGATTGTCATTATCGACGATCGCCACCTGCAGGCCTTCCGAGCGAAACAGCATCGCGCTCACGGGCAAAATAGCAGCCGGTGCGCCCGCCACGACGTTCAAATGAACCTGTGCGTACGCGCCCGGCAGCAGTTCGCCCGTAGGGTTATTCACGTCCACTTCCACCAGTAGCGTGCGCGAAGAAAGATCGATGGCGTTGGCGGTGCGCACCAGTTTTCCCTTGAAGCGTTTGTCGGGAAATTCCTGCAGCGTCAGATCCGCGGTGAGTCCCGGCCGCGCGGACTGGGAATAATCCTGCGGCACGTTTACAAAGACGCGCACAGACCGCGTGTCGGCGATGTGAAACAGCTCCGTGGCCGGGCCTCCCGCCCCTGAATTGATCAAATGCCCGATATCGGTGTTGCGCGCGGTGATTACGCCGTCGAATGGCGCATAAATCTTCTCGAACGACTGCAGCTGCTCGAGGCGCCTCACGTTAGATTCCGCCGACGCGACCATGGCCTTCTTCGCCTCAAAATCGCCCGCGGCGTTGTCCACATCCTGTTTGGAAACCGAATCCGTTTTCGCCAGGTCCTGATAGCGGTTGGCGGTGATTTCCGCGAGCCGGTTGTTGGCCTGCGCCGTATTCAGCTCAGCCCGCGCCTGATCCAGCTGCTGATCCAGTTCCGGTGTTTCGATCTCCGCGAGGAGCTGCCCGTCCTTCACGTGCGCCCCAATATCCGCGTACCACTTCTTCAGGTACCCATTCGTGCGCGCATAAATGGGAGAATCGATGAACGCCTCGATATTGCCGGGCAGAACGATTTCCGTCTGGGGCGCGCCCAGCTTGGGGTGAATTACGGCAACGGTGGGGATTGCCAGATCCCGCGTCTCGGTCACGAGCGCAGCCTTGGCCTTCTCGCGCGGAATCACTCCCGCGATCACGACTGCCGCAATGACAAGAATAACCACGATCGCAATCCACACAGCATGCCCGGACCGCGGGCGTTCCGGCGGCAGGGACACTTCTGGCTGTGGGGGCATCCGGGTTTCGTTCATCTCTATCGTGGGTGCGCTCGTAACTCGTCGCATCTATTAGACGTATAGTCGATCGTTTCGTTTCAGAAAAGCGGACCCGCCATCACTCCTTCTGGCGCGCATCGTGTATAAAACTGAAGAAAACAGGCACGAAAAACAGCGTCGCAGCCGTGGCGAAAAGCAGTCCCCCAATCACCGCCCGCCCCAGTGGCGCATTCTCCTCCCCGCCCTCTCCCAACCCCAGGGACATCGGCAGCATGCCTATGATCATCGCCAGCGCCGTCATCAACACGGGCCGGAACCGTGTGTACCCAGCTTCCAAAGCCGCTTCCGAGGGTGTCCTTCCTGCTTCAAACCGTTCCTTCGAGAAGCTCACCACCAGGATGCTATTCGCTGTCGCCACGCCCATGCACATGATCGCTCCGGTCAAGGCGGGCACAGTGATGGTCGTTCGGGTTACGAAGAGAAACCAGACGATCCCGGCCAATGCCGCCGGAAGCGCCATCAGAATAATGAAGGGATCAAGCCAGGACTGAAAATTTACGACAATCAGAAAGTAGACCAGCAGGATCGAGAATACGAGGCCGACAAGCAACCCCTCATACGAGGCATTCATCGTCTGAATCTGCCCGCGGACCATCAACTGCGAGCCTTCGGGCAGCTCCTTCCTGGCCCGCTCGACAATAGGCTGAATATCCCGCGCGACTCCGCCCAGATCCCGCCCGTCCACCGCGCCGAAGATATCGAGAACGGGCGTAATGTCGTAGTGCGACACGACAGCCATCTCCCCGCTGCGGCTGAAGGACGCAAGTCCCTCCAGAATTTGCGGCGTTCCGCCTCGCCCATTGGAAACCGGTATGTTCTTGAGGTCCTGGAGCGTATCGACGCGATACTGCGGAGCTTGCGTTGCGATCGAATAGCTGATGCCCAAAACAGGATCCAGCCAGAACGAAGGCGCCGTCTGAAAGCTTCCGCTCAACGAGACCAGCAGGTTCGTCGCGACGTCGCTCTGCGTGTATCCAATCTCGCTCGCTTTGGTGCGATCCACGTCGATGTGAATCTTCGGGTAGTTGAATGCCTGCTGAATCCTCAAATCGACGGCCCCGGGGACAAACTTCAGCTGGTTCAGCAGCTTTTCGGCGAAGGCGTGATTGAGCGCCAGTTTGTGCCCCACGATCTGGATATCGATGGGAGCCGGAAGACCGAAGTTCAGTATCTGGCTCACGATGTCCACCGGGATGGCATAGAACATCACTCCGGGAAAGTCGTGGTTCAGGCGGCTGCGCAGCTCGGTTACGTACTCCCGCGTCGGGCGGTGCTTCGGGGTGAGTTCCACCTGAATATCCGCATCGGCGGGTCCGGTTGGCGCGGAGATGCTGTAGGCAAGGTTTTGGGTGCTGTAGGGTAAACCGATGTTATCGATAATCGTGACCAGTTCATTCGGCGGAACGGTCCGGCGGATCTCGTCATCCACCTGGCTGCATAAGTCGGCGGTCTCTTCGATTCGCGTGCCGGTGGGCGCTCTCAGGTGAAATTTGAATTCGCCGTTGTCGACAGTCGGGAAGAAGTCCTGACCCACCAGCGGCAGCAGCGCGAAAGAAAGGATGCAAGCCGGGAAGAAGAGCAGGATGAAGAGTTTCCGATGCCTGATCGCAATCGCCAGCGCGTCACGATAGCGAAGCCGCAAGCGCTCAAACCTTGTCTCAAAGCTCGCCTGCATCCGGACGAACGGATTCCGCGATTTTGCCGCTGCGTCAGGATCTTCTTTGCCGGACTGGGCCACCAGCAGAAATCGCGCCATCGTCGGCACCAGCGTCCTTGACAGCAAGTAAGACGCCAACATCGCGAACACAACCGCTTCCGCGAATGGAACAAAGAGATATCGTGCGACACCGGTAAGGAAAAACATCGGCACGAATACGATGCAGATCGAAAGCGTCGACACCAGGGCGGGAACCGCGATCTGCGAGGCGCCGTCCAGGATGGCCTGGGTGATCTCTTTTCCCTGGTCGATGTTCCGGTTGATGTTTTCCACTTCTACCGTCGCATCGTCCACCAGAATCCCCACCGCCAGCGCCAGCCCTCCCAGCGTCATGATGTTGATGGTTTGTCCCAGGGCGCTCATGGCGATCAGCGAACACAGGACCGACAGGGGAATCGATACGGCGATGATAATGGTGCTGCGCCAGCTTCCCAGAAATATCAGGATCATCAATCCTGTAAGGCAGGCCGCGATGGCGCCTTCTCGAAAAACTCCGTTGATCGAAGCTCGCACAAACAGAGACTGGTCTGCGACCAGATCCGCTTTCACTTTGTACGGAGCATCCGCCAAAACTATCGGCAGTTTCTCCTTCACGTCGGCAACCACCTGGGTCGCCGAAGCGTTCCCCTTTTTCAGCACGGTCTGGAGCACCGAACGCGCCCCGTCCACCCGCACAATATTCGTTTGCGGCGGGTACCCATCCCGAACGTGGGCTACATCCCGTATATAAATCGGCGACCCGTTGACGGTCTTGATAGGCAGGTTGTTGAGCTCCTCCACGCGGAGCGGCGAAGAGTTCAGGTCGACTTGATACTCATAAGGACCCATCTTCGCTGTGCCGGCCGGGAGAACAAGATTCTGTGTGCTCACCGCCATCACCACATCGCTCGCCGACAACCCTTTTGCCTGGAGAGCGGGAATGTTGAGGTCCACCTGAATCTGCCGCTGCTTGCCGCCATACGGATTCGTCAAAACCGCTCCGTGTACCGTGGCAAGCGTGGGGCGGACAAAATTATTCATGGTATCGAAGATCTGTTGCTCGCTCAGCCCGTGCCCCGAAACTGCGAGTTGCAGAATGGGCACAGTCGAGGCGTTGTAAGTAAAGATCAGGGGAGCGGTCGTGCCGGGGGGCATCGTTTTGATCACGGTTTGTGACACCGCCGTTATTTCCGCCACGGCAGTATTGACGTCGGCATCCGGCTGGAAAAACACCTCTACAAGGCCGTTGCCCGGCAGCGACTGCGACTCGATGTGCTCGATGTCGTAGACCGTCCCGGTAATCCCGCGCTCAAAGCCGTAAATAATCCGGTCCGACATTTCCTCAGGCGACAGACCGGTGTAGCTCCAATCGATGGCAATTACGGGAATATCGATGCTGGGGAAAATATCGGTCGGAGTCCGCAGGATCGCGAACATGCCAAGAATCACAATCAGGATCGACGCTACAACAAAGGTGTAGGGACGCCGGATCGCAAGCCGAACAATCCACATATTCCTACCTTCTCCTGATAGACTCCGGAAAATTTACAGGGCAGGGGCTGTCGACGCGCCTCGCAGCTCAACATTATCGCACAGGCCCATTCAAACCGGGCCTTCCGTCATCCCGGTTCGGAGATCTTCAGCGGGCTTCCTGCTCTCATTCAGAGATACTGTCTGAATCGGCGGGGTTGCCGGGCACAACCGTTGTCATGGTCGGCGCGCCGAGCTTTCGTTGCTTTACGAAGGATTCCTTGACGACGGGGCCTGATAACGACAGAATACTTGTCTGCCAGGAAGCTATATCGGTGATTTCGGAGAGTTTTATGGCCGGAACTGTGCTAAATCTCCTTTTTCTGGGCTTCCTCATTCTGGCGGCCACCGTGTGCATCGTCGCGCCCCTGGGCGCCTTGTGCGTTATGTTCTGGCATTGGCACAAGGAGCTAGAGGAGATAGTTCGTCTCAAACAGGCCCGGTCGACGCAGGTGAGGTGAGTGGCTTCGGCGTACGTTCTGGAAATGCAATTCGGCTTTGGTCTTTAGTCGTACCTTCCCGGTAATCTCAGAGTCTCCCCAGCAGGCTCTTCAGTAAAAGTGACGCGCGCCAAGGATGCGTAAAGAGGGTACACAATAGGATACCCGGCGCGTTCACAGTTCACTCAACTTTCGCCCTTATGTGGAAAAATAATACTACTTTTGTGGTTCAGTCCGGGGCAAGAGTGACCGTATAGCACGCAGAATCAATGGCTTCCGCTTCGGCAACTCGATTGCCACTCTAAGTTGAGGTGCACATAAGTCGATAAAGGAATCATGGGTAGAACACTACATACAGCTTCCGATCGGAAGAAAAGCACCCCGACCCGGCGATCTGCACTGCTGCTCCTTTTAGCGACGGCCATCGTTGTTGCCTCCGTGGCGACCTCTCATCGGCATTCCGGTCCCCTCGCAGCCCGCAAGGGGGATGCAGTCTCCTCCAGCGCGGGATACGGTTCGCATAGCCTGGCGATCATCGTTCCCGATTCGTTGCCTGACGCCCGGCCTCTATACCCCTATTCGGTGATCGCCGGCGGAGTGCGGTCTGCGGGTGAGCTTGGCTCGGCGGTTCGAAATGACGCTGTGGTGGCGCGACACTATGCGGATTTTGACATTGCCAAGGCGCATGTGATTTCCCTGAATCGCGACCGCCTGGCCTACGTTTCCTACCGGATGGGCGAACAGGTGTTCTGGACCAACCACGCCCTGCTGCTTCACAAAGGCGAAACTCTGATAACAGACGGCACTCACGAGGCCCGGACCCGCTGCGGCAACCGCATCGCGGACACGGCACAGGCGCCGTTATCGGCCCAGCAGCCGGCTGTCGATGCCTTCGAGGAATTCGCGCCGGCGGGCGAGCTGGAAGCCTCGAATCTGCCCATCGAGGGAGAACTCACCCCTCCGGCTCCTTTCTCTACCGGGCATCCGCTCGCGCTCGAACACAGCGATTTCGCTCGACCGTTTTACCCGTTCGCCCCCGGGGCGGCGTTCGGTCCGGGGCTTGGAAATTCCGGCGGCACCGGGTCATCGACTGGAACAGGAACCTTTCTGAATACAGCGGGTTCAACTGGCTCAGGGTCTTCGACGGATTCGGATACACCCGGGGTTCCTCTCATTGCTACCCCTGAACCGAGCACGATATTACTTCTCGGGGTCGGTCTTGGCGTGTGGTTCGTTGCGGAGAAATTTCGCAGGCGGGTTCGGAACCGTTCCTGGCATTGAATCGCGCGGAAGAACGCCCACATTGAACTTCAACTCCGGTTGACCCTCTGCTGTGTTGCGGTGAGCCCGTCCTGTGCAGCCTCCAGAATTCGCACCGTCGAAGCGACACCGTTTCTTTCAAACCGGCTGGCTATCGCTTTGCCGATCTCGTGAAAACGGTCGGTGGCGAGGGCGATTACACTCGGCCCCGCGCCGCTTAGCGCCACTCCCAGCAGCCCCGGCATCTTTGCCAGACTCAACACATCACCCAGGCCGGGAATGAGCGTCTGCCGCGCGCCCTGGTGCAACCGGTCATCCATGGCGTCCCAGAGCAATTCGAAGCGCCGCTCTTCGATTGCCGCCACGAACAGCGCCGTCCGCTGCAGGTTGTGAACGGCGTCTGCCCGCGACACCGTCGGCGCCAGCACGGCGCGGGATTTCTTGGTTTCCAGGCCGGTCGAAGGCGTGACCAGAATCAGCCGCACCATTTTCGGCCAGTTCTTCCTCACCGCCACCACGCTTCCATCGCCGCGCGTGAAGGTTACGACGAATCCTCCCATCAGCGCCGCGCCGACGTTGTCCGCGTGACCTTCCATCTCCGTGGCGTACCGCAACGCGGTTTCCTTCGGAATGGATTTTCCATTCACCGCGAAGCCCAGCGCCACTCCGGCGACTGCCGCGGCCGCGCTGCTGCCGAGCCCGCCCGCAACGGGTATTTCGTTTTGTACGGCGAGCCGGACGGTCGGCAGGCTGAATCCCTCACGGTCGGCGGTCAGCTTCATGGCTCGCAGGATCAGATTCTGGTCGGCCGACTTCGGCAATGCCGACGACCCGCGCACTCCCATGCTGCGCGCATGGCTGTTCGTTCCCCGGCCGGAGACAACCGTGGCGCGCACGCTTAGGTACAGCTCCAGCGCCAGGCCGAGGCAATCGAATCCCGCTCCCAGATTCGCAGTCGAAGCGGGGACACGAACTTCATAAACATTTTCGCGCGGCGCGCTCATTGGGTCAGGCAGTTCAATTTCGCGGGAAGGTATCGCCCAGCCGGGCGCTTCGGTAAACACGCCGGCAGAACATCAATTTCGTTTTTCTAAACTCTGCAAAACAGCTGATTTTGTTGCGGCGACGCGCCGCGGTACGTTTCGAAAAGAACCGTTGATCGGCTGCGGGCCCTTGTCAGTATCCATCGATAACGTTCCCCGATGGTATTGGTTCACGTAGTCCGGATCTTTCAGGACATGGCCCGTCAGCACTGCGAACACTTCTTCTTCCGGGTGGATTTTGCCCGCGGCCACCAGTTTGCGAATACCCGCCACCGTGGTGGCCGACGCGGGTTCGCAACCGATTCCATCGCGCCCGATCATGGCCTTGGCGTCGGCGATTTCCTGCTCGCTCACGCCGATCACTTGCCCGTGCGAGCGCAGCACGGCACGCAAACTCTTCTGCCACGAAACAGGAGCGCCGATCTTGATCGCCGTGGCGAGCGTCCGGGGCTTCTCCACAGGCGTCATCGTGGTGGGAAGCGCTGCGTGCGGATGCGTCGACTCTGCGCCGAGGTTCGCGGACAGGTTCGCAAACAGGCGCGCGAGCGGCGCGGAGCCTTCGGCCTGCACCACGCTCAACTTCGGCAACCGGTCAATCAAGCCCAGTTGCAGCAGCTCCTCGAATCCCTTGCCGAGCGCCGTGCTGTTCCCGAGGTTGCCGCCGGGAACCACGATGTGGTCCGGAACTTTCCAATTGCATTGCTGCATCAACTCGAAGGCCACCGTCTTCTGCCCCTCGATGCGGAAGGGGTTGATCGAGTTCGCGACGTAAATCGAGGGGTCGTCGCCCAGTTCCTGAATGAGCCGCATGCACTCGTCGAAATTACCTTCGAGTTCCAGCACAGCGGCGCCGTAATCCATGCTCTGGGCGAGCTTCGCGGCGCTGATCTGCCCGTGGGGCACCAGGATCGCCGCCTGCAGGCCGGCACGAGCCGCGTAGGCCGCGAGGCTAGCCGCGGTGTTGCCCGTGCTTGCACAAACCGCCGTGCGCGCTCCCAGCACCACCGCCTGGGTGACGGCCGCCGTCATACCTGTATCCTTGAACGAACCGGTGGGATTGCATCCCTGATGCTTCAGGCGCAGCCCCACCAGCCCGCAATATTCCGCGCAGCGTGGTGCATCGTAAAGGGGCGTATTGCCTTCGAAAAGAGTTACAAACGGGGCGGCATCATCGAATGGCAGCAGCTCGCGATAGCGCCACACACCGCTGATGTCGCGCGCGTCGCGCGATCCGGCGCGCACGGCCCAAAGCTTGGGAAGCCCTGCGCTTTCGCTTGCCGGAGGAAGCCGCAATTCGATTTCCAGCGGGCCGCCGCACCTAGGGCACACGTAAATGCGCTCGCGGATTCCGTAGGAGGCGCCACAGCCGGGGAGAATGCAGTGCTGCGAGGCCTTGCCGTCGAGCGTCTTTTCGACCTCGCGTAAAGTCTGTTGTGCCATTCAGGAAACCTGCACCGGCTGCTCCTGGGTTCTGTTTGCGCCCAGACCGAATTCACGGTGGGTGGCTACCAGAGCGGCCTTCATGTCCTGTTCCGCCACCACGAACGAAATGTTGGATTCCGAGGATCCCTGCGCGATGGCAATGATGTTCACGTTTTCCTGGCCCAGCGCGATGAACACACGGCCGGCCACGCCGGGCGTGCCGCGCATATTCTCGCCGACCACCGCGACGATCGCGATATTCGGGTCGACGGTGATGTGCTCTACCTTCTCGTGGGCCACGTCCTGCGCGAACTCTTTGCGCAGCGCCTCCACGGTCAGCTTCGCGTCGGTGGATGCGACGATGAAGCAGATATCGTTCTGCGAGGAAGATTGCGAAATCAGCAGGACGCTGGCATGGACTTCCGCCGTCGTCGAAAACGTGCGGCCCACCACGTCCGGCACGCCTACAATTCCCGGCCCGCCGAGACTGATGAGCGTTACATCCTTGATGGCCGTGAGCGCCTTCACGCCCCCGCCATTGCTGCGGCCCTTGGGCGTGATTTTGGTGCCGCCTTTTTCGGGCGAAAAGCTGTTGCGTATCCACACGGGAATTCCCTGCCGCACCACCGCGCGCAGCGTCTTCGGATGCAGCACTTTTGCACCGAAGTACGCCAGTTCGGTGGCTTCGCGATAGGAAATCTCCGGAATTGTGCGCGCTTCCGCCACCAGGCGCGGGTCCGCGGTCAATACCCCATCCACGTCGGTCCAGATGATGATCTCGTCCGCGCCGATCGCCGCGCCGAGAATCGTCGCTGAATAGTCCGACCCGCCGCGCCCGAGTGTCGTGAGCACCCCGTCAATCGTCGCTCCGATGAAACCGGTCACCACCGGTACGACACCTTCCTGCAACAATGGCCGCAACCGCGATTCGCAGTGCTCCCGGGTGCGGTCCATAATGGGGTCGGCCCCGCCGTGATAAGGGTCGGTCACGATTAACTCGGTCGCCTCAACTGCCTCGCTTCGCACGCCAAGCTCTTCCAGTGCTCCTGCCACCATGGGTGCGGAAAGCCTTTCGCCCAGGCTCGAAACCGCATCGAGCGTCCGCGGTGTCAATTCGCGAAGAAGAGCCGTTCCTTTGCACAGCCGCTCGCCTTCGTCCAAAATCGCTTCCACGCGCGACGCCAGCTGGCTGCGGCGCTCCTTCGACTGGATCAGTGTCTCCAGCGCGGCGTGATGCTGCTTGCGCAGCGTCTCAAAAGCCGCAGCGACAGGATCGCGCTCGCCCGCCTCCGCCTTCTTCGCCGCTTCGATCAGGCGATTGGTAACGCCGCTCATCGCGGACACCACGGTTACCACCGGCCCTTCCAGCGACGCATCCTTCACAATCTTCGCCACGCGCGCGATGCACGACGCATCGCCCACCGACGTACCGCCGAATTTCATCACTCGCAAAGGTCTATTCATTTTTCAGGTTCAAGTCCGTTCAAATTCCGGAGTCCTGACAGAGCTTGGCAAACTGCGATTTGAAGAGGCCACAATGGGTTTGCAAGCCAGCGTTCAGGGATGGCAGCGCCTCAAAAACTATACACCAAGCGCGGATTTTTGAAACCGCCCACTTCCGGGGACGCACCACTTTCGTCATCCCCGCGCGATACCGCGCGACCGGGCAAAAAAAAAGGCCGCGCGAACGCGGCCCTTTTGTATGGGTTAGAACGACCTAGAACACGTACTTGAGAGCGAACTGAATCAGCCGCGGGTTCACCGACGTGGCGTTGATCTGCCCGAAGGTGGATGAGGTAACGTCCGAGGTTAGGTTCGAACCGCCGATCGGGTTGGCAAACTGAGCGTGGTTGAATGCGTTGAAGAACTCCGAGCGAAACACCAACACCGCATTCTCGTTGATACCCCCCACCTTGGTTGTCTTCACCAAGCTGATATCCCAGTTGAACTGACCCGGCCCCGGGACAATGCCGTAACCGGAATTCCCGTAACCATTGTTGGTTGTGCTGGCGAACTTAGTGAATGCAGCAATGTTTATCCAAGGCTGTGCACTCAAGGCCCCACCCAGTCGGGACTTGTCGCTCCCTGAAGTCGCGACGGGCACTCCGCAACCGCAGAGCTGAGCGGTCGAGGTCTGGTTTCCACCACCTGCCGCGTAGATGTTTCCGCCGTTTGCGTCGGTAATGGTAAGCGGTACGCCGTTCTGAACAGTCGTCACGCCTGACAGGTTCCAGCCGCTGGCAACCTTATCAAGAATCCCTTCGTGCTTACCAAAGGGGAGATCATAAGTGTAGTTAACCGTCAACCTTTGGGGGCGAAGGAAAGGCATCGGTCCATACACGAGAGGCAAATCGGCATTGTTATAGGCGATGTAGCTTGCCGTGGTGAATCCGCGGGCCCATGTGTATGCGGCCTGCATTTGCATCCCGTGCGAGAAACGCTTAGTTACCGTAGCCTGCAAGCTGTTGAAATGGCTATCTGAAATGGTCTGATCTACGCCGATACCGCTTGTAGAAAAGCCCAGATATGGCACCCGGAGCGTGGCGTTTCCTGAAGTATTGGTAGTGATGCAGCCTGTGGGCGCTCCGCAATCAAGGGGATTGCTTGCGCTGGCCAGCAAGGGCTGGTTGGCATTATGCTCGAGAATTCCGCCGCCCACGGTAGCGTCGGGAACCTGATGTACACCCCGGCTCCCCACATACCCCAACTCCAGCACCCATTGATTTGCAAACTCGTACTGGATGTTCGCGTTCCACTCGTACGTCACTGGGACATAGTAAATGGTGTTCGTCGAAAGGATCGCCAGGTTGGAACCCGTTCCGGTGGCCGGGTTA
The DNA here is from genome assembly GCA_963709105.1 of uncultured Acidobacteriota bacterium. GTDB lineage: Bacteria > Acidobacteriota > Terriglobia > Acidiferrales > UBA7541 > Palsa-295. Next base: position 31,692 of record CAVPVC010000025.1, on the reverse strand, counting down.
AAGAATCGTGGGGTCCATCCCAACGCCGGCGCGACGCATGCAAGGCTTATGCCCGGTGTGGGAACGCTGCAATAAGGCGAAGCCTCGGTGGAATACCAGTTTGCTCCGGCACTCTGTGCGACTGGAGTGTCGTAGGGCGAGCCCTGTGTGGCGCTCTTGTTGTAAATCGTGTTACCAGCGCGGTCGTAGAAGGTGCCGAAACCGCTACGGAACACAAGCCGGTCGCTAGCCAGAGGCTTCCAAGCAAGCCCGATGCGGGGAGCAAAGTTCGCTATAGGTGCGTCATTCGCCGTTGGAGTCTTCTTGTTATTTATAAAGAGACCTCCCACGGGTGGTGCAGGAAAATCCGCAAAGGGGAAGTTCGAAGGCACCACAAAGCCCGCGAGTGTTCCCGTGGCAGCGGTCGTTCCCAATTGCCCGTTTGGAACCGTGGCGATCAGTGGTAACCAGACGTTGGTATTTTCACCGTTAGCGGCATAGTTCAGCGGGAACCACTCCCAGCGCACTCCGAGATTCAGCGTTACGTTGCTGCGGACCTTATAATCGTCCTGGAGGAAAGCATTCGCCACAGGTGCGCGGAACTGGAAGTCCTCGCCCCCCGCCGGCGTAATGCCCACTGAGTTGCCCGAGCTTGAAATATTGCTCTGGGCAGTACCGTTTGTGACCCCCGCGGCTGTGCTGTTTGTGCAGGCAGCAGTTCCCACAGTGCCCGGCGGGCACCCGGGGAGACCCAACAGGAAGTCCTGAAAGGTCTTGAAAGTGAGAGACCCAATTGCCAATCCAGGGAAATGCCAGTCTTGGCGGTCGCGCTCATACTCGAAACCGGTCCGAATCGTATGCTTCCCGTGCGACCAGGAGATCTGGTCCGAAAATTCATACGCGAGGTTCCACTTGTCGGTGTTGTTCTTCAGCTGAGCGCCAAACTGGAACAATCCCGTGATGGTTACGCCATTCAGGTACGGTACGGATGGTTCCAGCGGCGCCATTCCGACCTGAGCATCGGTGAACGGGGTCGTATTCTGGGGTTTACCGACAGAGCGCTGCAGGGACACTCGCGCCTCATTTACCAGATTGCTGGTGAGGCTGGTGGTGAGCTTTCCCGTGACATACTGAGTCGGAATCTGCACCGTAGCGCCTGATCCCTCGGGGAGGCACGTCGTAAAGGTTGTCGCAGTGATGTTGCATCCTATCGGGGCATTTGTGATGGCGTCCGAATAGGTCCATCGGCCAGAAAGAGTGTTCTTGTCATTAATCACATAATCAAAGTTGCCGATCGCCTGATGCTCGGTATACTTGGCGGCGCCGCTCTCGAAAACGCTTTGATTCAGGCCGGTCGACGAACCCGGAATGAAATAGCTCCCGTCCGCATTCTGCAACTGCAGAAGCTTCAGCGCTACAGGATTGATGTTCGATCCGTTACAAGCGAGCTTGGTATATCCCGTAGTTTGTATAGAGGGACCATTGAGGCTTGAGCCTTGTCCGATTGTTGCGGAGCCGCCAGGGCAAAATGCAGCGCCTACGGCAGCTTGAAAAGCCGGGGTGTTGCGGGCAATGTTGGGAATCCCTACCAAAACCGGGTCAGAAGCGCCGGCGGCTGAAAGACCATTGATCTGGCGGGTTTCCTGGTATGAGGCGAAGAAGAACAGCTTATCCTTCTTTACCGGTCCACCGAATACGCCCCCGAACTGGTTCTGATTCAAAACGGCGCGACCGTTCGGAACGGGTGCGACGTTCAGCTTGCGGAAATAGTCGTTGGCGTTGAGATCGGTGTTGCGAAAAAACTCAAAAGCCGTGCCGTGAAACTGGTTCGTGCCAGACTTGGTGACCACGTTCACGCTGGCACCCGGCTTGCGGCCGTATCCGGCGTCAAACATCGAGGTCTGAATCTTGAATTCCTCGACGGCGTCCGGGTTCACTACCGCAATGCCGGGCGATCCGCCGGAGTCAGCCGCATAGCCGTTACCGCTCCACGCCACGATAGGCGCGCCGTCCTGCATAAAGTTGTTCTGCGAAGTCGTGGCGCCGTTCACCGCGATATCCGTGGTGCCCTTGCCGATGTTGCCGGCGTTGAACACGTTGCCATTCGCCCCGGACGAAAGCCCCAACAGGTTGGTGTAATTCCGGGTGGTCAACGGCGTTTCCGTGACGGTTTGAGAATTTACCACCGTGCCCACAGTAGTGCTTTCGGTCTGAATAGCCGCCGCTTGAGCACGAACCTCCACTTCCTGCGTCTGCGCGCCAACCTGCAAGGTTTGATCCAGAACAGCCGTTTCCGTCACACTAACCGTAACCGACGGCACCTCAAGAGCATTGAACCCGGCGGCTTCGAACTTAACGCCATAATTACCCGGAGGCAGCAACCCAAACTTGTAAGTGCCGTCGGCACTTGTCGTCGTGGTCCGCACTTGAGCGGTGTCAATGCTCGTCAGCGTCACGGTTGCATTGGGCACCACAGCGCCTGAGGAATCCTTCAAAGTGCCCGACAACGCGCCGGTCGATGCCGACTGGCTGAATAGCGACGGACTCAGCGTCATGGAGCAAATGAGCAGTGCCAACAATCCCACCACAAACATGTGGCCGCGCGCGCGCCTAGAAATTTCTTTAAACATTCACATCCCCCCCATATTGGGATTCTTCTCTGAGTTGAAAGTCGTTGTTAGTTGTTATTTGAACGATCCGTAGTTGCGCTGGACCGCCGCCCCAAAACAAGACACAACAGTGTCCATCGGTAACCGGATTATTTGCAAGCACTATGCCATCTATAGATTATTTCGATTTGCCTAAAAGGACACTCTATACAAGGGGGTTAGTACTACTGGGGACGAAGCAGTCGCTACCCTGGAAAGGGCAATATCCCGTTTATGAGATCAGCTGGAAGGCTTTTCTACGCTTTTTGGAAGATCGGAGAGGAAAACCAGATAGGCTGGTATCAGAAATATTACGCAGATTGGGTCCAGAAACTCGTTCCGCAGGGCGGCGATCCTAGCACACCGCCCGGTATTCCTCGGTTATCGAATTCTTATTGAATGGTGCCGACCCACTTCCAACCGTCCGCCGGGCGGACGATGCTGTGCAGCCGCAGCCGGTGTTCACTCGCATCGCGCCCGGGATTGCCGCTCACGATTACGCGGTCGCCGGCCTTCAGGGTATCCCGGGACACGCCGTCGCGGCTCAACTGCGCTCCCCCGCCCCACTCCACCGTCCAGGTCTGCATTTGCCCCGCGTCATCGGGCGCTTCCACTTTCACGAATGAGTGCGGATTGCGGTACATGAATTCCACCAGCTTTCCATCCACTTTGATTTCTTTGTCGACGATATAGGTCGCCGCGAAAGAGTGATGAGCGCTGGCTCCGCCCACCCAGATCGCCGACGCACACACTGCAAGAATCAGAAATTTCCATCTCATGGTGACTCCTCCTCCCGAGGCACATCACTTTAATTGTTGCAACTCCGCGTGAGGTATATTATACGCCAGACGCACCCAAATAGTTTCACCGCGCGTCCGAATAGTTTCACAGAAGCTAGCTGTCCGCATACGATTCTGCGGCCTGAAATATCCGGGATCAAGCAGCGTGGCAGGCGGCGTTGGGGACGCCGCCGATTGCCTGTCATCGATGAAAAAGGGGATGTAATGCCAAACGTGAAATCAAAGTCCGCGGTTATCCTGACCTGCGCCATTTCAGGCTTGATCTTCTTCGCGGCTATCTTGCGAATCGAAGCGGCCCCCAGAGGGGCTGGCGCCGCGGCGCAGGCCGAGGCAAGCCGGATCGCCGTCAACTCAGACGATATCGGCGGCGTGGTGACCAGCGCGAACGGTCCCGAAGCGGGCGTGTGGGTGATCGCGGAAACGACCGATCTGCCCACGAAGTTTCGCAAGATCGTCATCACCGACGATGCGGGACGGTACCTGATTCCGGAGATGCCCAAGGCGAATTACAAAGTCTGGGTGCGCGGGTACGGACTGGTGGATTCGGATCCCGTGACTTCCACGCCCGGTAAAACGCTCGCGCTCAAAGCGGTGGTGGCTCCCACGCCCCAGGCCGCAGCGCAGTATTACCCGGCGAGCTACTGGGTATCTCTGCTGAACGTGCCGCCCAAGAGCGCGTTTCCCATGACCATCCCGGCCCCTCCGGCTTTGGAGGGAGGAGACACCGGTGAAGGGGACCAAGTGAAGCAAACGCACATCAGCTCCACCGCTCATCCTCCCACTACACTCCAAACGCAGGCCGAGTGGCTCTACGACATCAAGGCCTGTTACGGCTGCCATCAATTGGGAACGAAGTCCACACGCGAAATTCCCGCGAGCCTGGGCAAGTTCGAGACCAGCAAGGACGCCTGGGCCCGGTTCATTTCCTCCAGCCAGCTCGGCCGGGGAATGATGCACGGACTGAACCTTCTCGGGCACGATCAGGCCCTCGAAATGTTTGCCGATTGGGGCGACCGCATTGCCAAAGGGGAGGTGCCGCCCGTTCCGCCGCGTCCGCAAGGAACCGAGCGCAACGTGGTGGTGTCGGTTTGGGATTGGTCGGTGCGAGCGTCCTTCCTTCACGCGCTCATCAGCACGGACAAGCGGAATCCCACGGTGAACGCAAATGGACCGGTTTACGGCGCCGACTGGTCTGCCGGGGCTTTGGCCGTGATCGACCCGGTCACAAATTCGCGGAGAATGATCGAGGTTCCGTTCCCTGACAACTACGACCGCACGAAGCTCGCGCCGTGGTCGCCGCAATCCCAGCTCGCTCCGTCGGTTTACTTCGGCGATGAACTCGTTTGGAAGGACCCCATCAATCCCGGCCCCATCACGATGGACGGCCAGGGCCGCGTGTGGTTCAACGTCGAAAACCAGATCGGCAATCCGGCCTTCTGCAAAGTGGGTTCGAACAATCCGTATGCCAAGTATTCACCGCGCGAGTTCGGCGGCAAGGGCGTGGATGTTTACGACCCCAAGACCGGCAAATGGGGTTTCGTCAACCTGTGCTTCCGCTCAACGCGCATCATGTTTGGCGACGACAAAGACAACACGCTGTATTTCTCCGTGCAGGGCGACCCCGGCGGGATCGGCTGGGTGAATACCCGCGTTTGGGATGAAACGCACGACTCCGAGAAATCGCAGGGATGGTGCCCGGCCGTAATTGACTACAACGGCGACGGGAAACTCGGGCCTTTCACCAAGCCGCCCGCGCCGCTCGACCCGAAACTCGATCGCGCCATCGCCGCTCCCGGAGCGTACGGCGTGGCCTACAACACGGCGGACGGAAGCGTCTGGTATTCGGCGGTAACCGCGATGCCCGGAAAGCTGATCCGCATGGTGAGGGGTTCGAATCCTCCCGAGACTTGCAATGCCGAGGTCTACGAAGTGCCTTATGACGCCAAGGGATTTTCAACCGGCGGGTCTCATCCCCGCGGAATGGCGTTGGATTCAAAGGGCATCGTCTGGGCGTCGCTGGCCAGCGAAGGCGTTCTTGCGCGCTTCGACCGCAGCAAATGCAAGGTACTGACGGGCCCGGAGGCCACCACCGGAAGGCATTGCCCCGAAGGCTGGGAGTTCTACCCCATCCCGGGACCCACGTTCAAGACACAGCCCGAGGTGAAAGCCGACTTCAATTATTACATGTGGGTCGATCAGCATAATGCGCTCGGTATGGGCGCCGATCTTCCCATCGTCGATGGCGCCGACTCCGACTCTCTGCTAATTTTCCATCCGGATACGAAGCAGTGGGTGCGCATCCGCGTGCCCTATCCGATGGGTTTCTTCTCGCGCTTCTTCGATGCCCGTATCGACAATCCAAATACGGGCTGGAAGGGACGCGGGCTGTGGGCAGCCAATCAGCAAAGAGGTTCGCAGCTGACCGAAGGCGGCAAGGACATGCCGAGCCAACTAGCGCATTTCCAGGTGCGGCCTGATCCGTTGGCGCACTGACAATTACATGTCATCCCGAACGGAGTGAGGGATCTGCATTTCGTTTCTATGAGCAGGATCGGCCTGAGTCTTTGGAATTCGCAAAATTTGTACGAGAAGTAAGGAGAGCAATAGCATGGTGAAAATAGCTAAGCACGTGTGGCCAGCTATAGCGCTTGCGGCGCTGGGTATCTCAATTGCGATCTATAATCCGTCGCCAGTCCAAGCGAAGGATCCCGCAGGGCCCGCGCCTTCCGTGCCCAAATACGAAGTGGATCCCTATTGGCCCAAACCGCTGCCCAACAAGTGGATCACGGGAGACGTCGGCGGCGTCTGCGTGGACGCCAAAGACCACGTGTTTATCGTGAACCGGCAAAATCTGGAAGAGAAAGAAACCGAAACCGCCGTGTCCGCCCCTCCCGTGATCGAATTCGATCCCGACGGGAATGTCGTCAACTCGTGGGGAGACGCCAAAGTCCTTCCGAAGATGCTCCACGGATGCTACGTCGATTATGAAAACAACGTTTGGATCGCCGGCAGCGGCGACGGAATCATCCAGAAATACGCGCACGACGGAAGCAAGCTCCTGATGCAGATCGGCACCAAGGGCGTGATGGACAGCTCCGACGGCACCGCCGACGGCAGGGCCTTGAATTCCAGCCACACGAGCTTCTTCAAGCCTTCCGGGGTCGCTGTCGATCCGGCGAACGGCGATATTTATGTATCGGACGGCTACGGCAACACCCGCATCGCCGTGTTCGACCGCAATGGCCAGTTCCTCCGCCAGTGGGGGCGCCAGGGAAACGCCGCTGAAACCGAGGCCGGCGTCGGCGGTATTTTCATAAAGATCGTTCACTGCGTGGTCTTCGACAACGCCGGCCTGGTCTACGTCTGCGACAAACAAGGCGACCGAGTGCAGGTTTTCGACAAGATGGGGAACTTCAAGCGGAATTTCATGGTGAACCCGAGGCCCCACTATCCCAATAACCGTTCTACGGAACTCGGCGCGAATTCCTGGGTCGGCTTTTCTCCGGACCCGGAACAGAAATACATGTTCGCCGTCGATGAATGGCGCGATCAGGTGGACATCTTCGATCACGTCACCGGCGAAATTCTCGGGAGTTTCAGCCGCCCCGGCCACCAGATGGGCGAAATGACCCACGGCCATACCCTTGCAGTCGACTCCAAGGGCAACATCTACGTCGGCGAGACGCGCGGCGGTAGAAGAGTGCAGAAGTTCCGCATCGCGGCAACTCAGTAGGCCGCAGCAAGTCAGCTTCGGGTGTTACGTAGTGAAGAGGAACCGCTTGACGCCTACTGTGCGTCGCTAACCGGTCCCGATCCCCGCTGGCCCAGCTTCGCTCGAAGCGAAAGAGGCCACAGGGGGCGGCACGGCGTAGGATCCCACTTGGATCCATCCGGCTCGCGCTTGAACTGGCTGCTCAAGAGAAATGGTTCCCTGAGGTAGGTAGGATCTTCGATCACCGATGTCAGGATCAGGTACTGAGCCACGCCGTGCAGATCGAGTACCGTGAAGTGTTCCTCGAGCACCGCGTTTCCGCTGTAGGGCACTCCGTTCTTCTCGAGATATCCCGGGCGCATATGCGTAGTTACCACATGCAGGTTGCCGCCCTTCCCGGGCGCGGGACCGTCAAAGGGCGTTCCGGCCCGCCTTTGCAGCTGCTTATCCCAGGTAGCGACTGAATCTCCCTGCAGCTGAGGCTCTCCGCCTTGCCATTTCGAACCGTCAAAATGAAACAGGCGCTTCTGCATTCCCGCATCGATGTCCATTTCGAGGGTATTGTCGTCGACCCAGAAGATGTGCAGCCGGGCCGGCATGCGCATGATGCCGCCCGCGCCGTAGGCCTTGCACTCATTGCCTTCCGCTTTGTCTTTCTCGGGATCCCAGGCATCGGTGACGCGCCGGCCCTCGGCGTTCAAAGGAGCGCTGGTGTAATCACCTTTGGCGGGCGTCATCATGCGCCAGACCCAGTCCTCATCCACGATAGCGACCCAGTAACCGGTCACATCGACTACCGCGCTCGCCTTTGCTGAGGCGGGCGGACCGCCTGCCGTCCTGGCCTGGCGCTGCGCGGCGGGTGTGCCGGCCACCGTCCCCAAGATGAGGAGGAGGCTCCCCAACAAAATTCCCCACACTGTAATGCGGGTGGCCGCGCTCTTTCGACAAATCCTGGTCATCATTGTTCCTGCTCCGGCTACTTTTGCCCTGGCGGATTCGCTGTTTTTGCGATTTCGCGATAGACGATCTCCGTAAATTTACGGCCCCCGTCGGCTCCGTAGATTCCGTCATAATCCAGAGTCGGCTTGGCCGCCTTCACCTGCTCGAGCGTCATTCCGTTTTTGACCATTTTCTGAATGCGCCCTCGAATGATGGTAACCATGTCGCGATAGTTCACCACATCGGCCCGGTCCGAGAGGTGGCCGTGGCCCGGGATCACGTACGTGCCGCCCTCTTCGCCATACTTCGGCACGAGAATCTCGATCAGGTCATTGAGGGAATCTATGAAGCCCGCGACCGTGCCGCCATTCTCGGTCTCAATCACCGGGTAACTGGTGGTCGTAAAAATGTCTCCCGCGCTTACCACGTCCGACGCGCGAAAGAAAACAATCGAGTCCCCGTCGGTGTGAGCCGGCGGCATCTGGTAGAAAACCACGGCCTCGTTGTTGTAGAGCTTGAAACCCTCGTTGCCGAAGCCGATAGCGGTCGTTTTTCCCGCCTGCTCTTCGGTCCGGTTTACGGTATTGAGGCTCGCGATGATCGTGCCGCCGGGCAGCAGTTTCAGGCGACTCAAATCCTTCTCTTCTTCACGGGCAAAACCCTGGGTCGCGTTCGGAAGCGCTCCGCCGGCCTTGTAAAACGTGGCGTTCCCGCCGGTATGGTCGGCATCGGCGGTGGTATTGCCGAAAAACATGATCGGCAAGCTGGAGATTTTCCGGACGGTCGCCAGCAGTTCATCGCTGAATCGCGGAAGACCCGTGTCTACGACGATCAGATACTGTTCGCCCACCTGCAGGGTGACGTTGCAGCCCGCGCCCACCAGCATGTACACATTGCCGCGCACGTGCAGAACGTGGATGTTCTTGGAGTCGAAATCGGGTTCTTCGACAGCGGAAGTCCGCGCAGCGGCCAGGCGCGCCGTGCCGCAAAAAATCATCACCGCCAGCCCAACAGCCCATCCCCAAGAGCCCGCCCTACGGAGCCAGTTCAAATTCATCTACCCGTCTCCGCGGACTCTTTCGGAAGCGGCGGCGGCACCGGCATCTTCTCCAGCTTCTTCTGATATTCGGGATACATCGTCTCCGCTCCGCCTCGCACCGCTTCGTACGGCACGCCCGTTCTTTGCGAATACTCGTTCAGCCACGGGTTTTCACCGGGCAGGTGGTAAGCGACCCACCCTTTCGGATGGTCGATTTCCACGCTGGAAATGCAGAAATTAGGTGAAAGCTGGCGGCCGATATCCTGTATCCAATCCGACGTGATGATGAAAGGCTCCGTCAGATAGACGGGGTCTTCCACGATCGTCACCAGCGTCAGCGTAGTCGGGTAACGAATAAAGTATTCCGTGACGGTCGCCTTCTCGCTGCGCGCCAGGCCGTTGCGCCGGAAATAGCCCTCTTTCAGGTGAGTGGTCGTTACCTTCAACATGTCGCCCACCCACTCGCCGGTCGAGAATCCCTGCCAGGTGTGCGCCGCCCACTCCGGCGGATGCGGCCGTCCATCCATGTAAATCGTCCGCTCGGGAAGCATGTAACTGATGATGGTATGCCACGCGGAAACGCCCTGCGTCAGCGGGTCCACGTCCGACCAGATGCGCATCTGCGACGGTCCGCGCGGCGCATAGTCCAGGGGATGCGCGTGGCACAAGTGTTCCACCATCGTCCACTGCTCGGCGTCCCAGGTGTCGGCCCGCATGCGTGTCGCGTCGTTAATCGGCAAACTCAGGTAATCGCCGATGGCGACGTCGCCCCGCTCGGGCATGTCTTCGTGCAGATTTTCAGTCCACTCGCCCGCCAGATCGACCTGCGCGCGAAGCGGCGAGCCCGTGAGGGCCGCCACAAACATCAGCAAAAGCGGAAAACAGGCCCATCGCAAGCCACGGTGGCCGAAACGATTCGTGAGGTGCGTCATGTCGTTTCTCTTCCTATCGGGATTCCTGAGAGGGGGTTAACCGGCGTTCGACCCATCCAAATGCAAGTGAACTCTTCCCCGGTGCGTCATCATAAACCACCCACAAGGAGGGAGCAAGGCACGTTGGAAGCCCAGGGAGCCTGATGAACAAGAGCGCTCAGCCGCAACCGGTCAATCGAAAGTAACAGCGAAACGTGACAGTTTGCTCTCTCTCAGACTCGTTGGACGCGTCGCGCAAAGAATGGGTTTCCAGCCCCCGGGAACGCCAATCTCCCGATTGGCGGGTTTGGACTTTGTCCTGAATCCGCGCAGTTCAACCTCTAGTTTTTGACAGACGAAGGCCCGCCCGCATTCGCGAGATAGAAGTAACCTACCTTGTTATTAGGATTCGTGCCGTACCACATGCGCCCCTGCCCGTCGCGGAAGAACTCGCGCATAGCAATTTCCGAGTGCGGCACCGGATACTCGACTACCTCTCCGGTTTTGGTGTCAAACCGCCCCAGCTCATCCATGTAGTGAGAGTCATACCAGAGATAGCCGTCCGCATCGAAGCCCATGCTGTAGGGAGTGGGGACTGGACCGGGCAGCGTGTATTCCTTGAACGTTTCCGTAGCCGGATCGAACCGTGCAATCTTCCCCGCGTTGAATTCGCCGACCCAGATCATCCCGTCCGGGCCGATTTCCATCCGCCGCGCATAGCATTTGGGAGTGGGAACGGTCCACTGGGAAACCTTCATCGTTTTCCCGTCGACTTTCCCGATCTTGTTCGCTCCCGGTTGCGTAAACCAGACGTCGCCGTTTTTATCCGGCTTCACGTCGTAAGCGATCTTCACTTCATCGAAGCGCGTAAATTTCCGCGTTTCGGGATCGAATTTCGTCAGCGGCTGCCCGCTGCCCCACACATTGCCGCTGGGGTCGAGCCGCACCGTGTGCTTGTTCCCACCTTCGCCCATGCCTTCTTTCCCGGGGAGAAACGCATCTTGGTACTCGGTAATCTGCTTGGTGTTGGGATCCCAGCGCCCGATCTTGTTCGAGCCTTGTTCGGCCAGCCACACAGAACCGTCCGGCGCCGGCACGGCGGAGTGGATCGCGGCGGTCCCGACGTTGGGAACCTTATAGTCCTGCATCTCGCCTGTCTTCGGATCGAGCCGCGTGATCATGTTGTCGATCCCGAAATCGGGGATCCACACGGAACCGTCCTTCGCCGGCGCCGCGCTGAACGGCATCCGGTTCGGCCCCGGCATGTCGTACTCCACGAACACGATATTCGCCGAGTCGCTGCTGAAAGGACGCACCGTGTCCTTGTAACCCGGCATGTCTGTCGGCGATTTCGGCAGCACCGAGTCCGGCCCGAACAGCGTGGTGAGATAGGAAGCGATATCGCCCGCCTCCTGATCGCTCACATTCGCCAGCGCGAAATGCATCGCCGTCCGCATGTAATCGACGCGATCCCTCCAGCCCTCTTCGTCCCGCGTCATCGAAGCCATCCGCGTCTGCATCAGGTGGCAGGTCGAGCAGTGCTGGACGATGAGGTCCTTCCCTTTCGCCTGAGGGAGCAGCTGCTTCAGTTGATAAAAGGAAATGTCGTTCCAGCGAACGGCGCCCTTCTGCAGCGCAAAATCGTAGGACGCCTTCTGGTCCGCCGCCAGCTTCACTCCCGTCCGCGGATCGGTGCGAAAACCCACGGCGCGCAACTGCACGCGGTAGTCCCCCGCGGGAAGATCCGGGATGTGGTACTGCCCGTGGCTATCGGAGAGCACGATCGTTGTGATGTGCGATTTCGTGTTCTGAGCCTCCACGAAAGCGCCCTGGAACGGCGCTCCGTCTGCGCCTTTCACCGTTCCCGTGACCGTCGCCCCATAACCCGCCGAACCCAGCAAAGCCATCAGACTTGCCAGCGAGAGTAATCGAAAGTGTGCTCGCATCTTGGTTTCCTTTTCGGCTCAGTACTCAGCGTGCGTTGTAAGTCTTGCTGAAGCCGTTGCGCTGGTTCGTAACCGTGAACGTGCCATCCGCCTGCGCGGACACCTTTATATAGTAAGCCTTGCCGTCATGCGTCGGTCCGGGCGTGCCCGGAGCAGGCTGCGGCGCCGGGTCAATCGGCATCGCTGTAATCGGATTGTCCATCTCATTCGCGATGAACAATCCCGGCACGGTGTATTCCTGTCCGCCCAGAATCGAGAAATGAATTTCCCAGAGGTCCTCGAGGCCTGGCGAGCTAAAGAGGGTCTTCATCGTTGCAGGTGGGCCGCCTTTGCGCGGCCCGTCATTCATGATCATGACCCGCGGCCGGATCGCGTAAACCAGTTGAGGAGAGCTGGAGGCGGTCAGTCCGTGGTGGGAGACGATCCACAAATCGAGCACTCCAATCCGGTTGATCGGGCACATCAAATCGAACTCTTTGTTCCAGGTGAAGTCGCCCAGGTGCGCCATCCGGAACTTTCCGAACGTAATGACGCTTCCCACCGACATCGTGTTCTCCACGCCCCCATCTTCGTCCTTGCCCTTGGGAACAAAACTCGCGCATTCAGGGTTCGGCGCGCCTGCGCCAGGGAGCGGTTTCTTGATCACTTCTCCCGCCGAACTCACGATCGTCCAGTCGAGGCCTCTCATCGGAAGCTTGTCGCCCGGCTTCGCGACGGTGTGTTTCGCCTCGGCATAGAGCGCGGGGTACGTCTTGTTCATGAACTCATCGGTGCGCGCATTCTGCGGCTGGATGTTCGGGCCATGATCCACGAAATTGTGTATGGGAATGCGCGACGCCACGTCCGCCATGCCGCCGAAGTGGTCGCCATGCCAGTGCGTGCTGATCAAATTGTCGATGTGGTTGAGCCCGGCGTCGTGAATGGCGTCCAGGATGCGGTTGCCGTCCCGGTTGTTCGGCCCTCCGCTCCCGGTGTCGATCAGCGTCGAATCGCCCGAAGGCGCGACGAAAAGCGTCGAGTTCCCGCCCTCCACGTCAATCACATAAATGTCGAAAGTCTTCCCCGCAGGCGTCTGGGCCACGGCCGCCACCACCGAAAGCGCCAACGTAATAAAAAATGCAATTGCCGCTCGCATCAAAAGTCTCCTCCATCAAAAGGAAAAGTCCGGACCAAGGCAGCCATCCTATGAGCCGCCAGAGCGCCATGTCAACCCTTCGTTTTTGACGTGCGGTTTGCCAAAGCGTATACAGATATTTGAGCATGCGATTGACCCCTGGCTCATCCGTAATGGCGAGGAAGACGAAAGCCGGTTTCGGCGAACTGCTTGAACTGGCGAACCAGTCCGCGTACGATGCCGTTGCTTTGGGGGCGGAACTGTCGCCCGGCTGTCGCCGCGACAGGCAGAGGGAGTTCCTGATGTTTTTGCGAAGAGCTTTTCGGTTTCTGGCAATCGCTGCTTTCGCCGCCAGCGCTGGCTTCATCTCCGCGCGGCAGGCGCCGCCCGCGCGCGCCTTCAGCTTCACGCAAGTCAACCGGGGACGCGTTTTGTATCAGCAGAAATGCGCCTCCTGCCATCTCCCCGACATGGCTGGCGGAGTGGAAGCCCCTCCGCTAGCGGGCAGCACTTTCCTGAACGCCTGGCGAAAGCGCACCACCAGCGATCTTTTCACAATCATCCGCGAGACGATGCCCGCCGACAGTCCCGGGTCGCTGAGCAACCAGGATTCTCTGAGCCTCATTGCGTTTATTCTTACGGCGAACGGCGCCGCGGCCGGCGCGGATGACCTGACCGCCGATGCAGGCGTCACGATCGGCGACGTCGCCACCGGCGGCACTGCTGCCGCGCAGGCCGGTGCGCCCGGCGGCGCAGTCGGCCCGGCAGGAGGCGCGCCCCTCGGCCTCACCGTCAAAGGCGAAGTGAAAAATTACGTCGCGGTGACCGACGACATGCTGCTGCATCCCGATCCGGCCGACTGGCTCGTGGTTCGCGGCAATTACCAATCCTGGAACCACAGCACCCTCTCGCAAGTCACTCCCAAAAACGTCGGCGACTTGCGCCTCGCGTGGGTCTGGTCGATGAACGAAGGCTACGCCAACCAGCCACAGCCGCTCGTGCACAACGGAATCATGTATCTCTTCAACACTGACAACATCGTGCAGGCGCTCGATGCGCGCACCGGCGACCTCATCTGGGAAAATCACATCCGCCCCACCGGCCTGCAGGGCGGCGGAACGGGCGCCATCCGCAATCTCGCAATCTATAACGATAAGGTGTTCGTGCCCACCACCGACGCGCATCTCGCCGCGCTCGACGCACGCACCGGCAAGACCGTGTGGGACGTAGAAATGGCCGATTACACCAAGGGTTTCGGCAACTCCAGCGGACCCATCGTGATTCACGGAAAAGTGCTTCAGGGGATTACCGGCTGCGACCGCTACAAGGAAAATCCGGCGGAGCAGGGCTGCTTCATCAGCGCCTACGATCCGGATACCGGCAAGCTGCTTTGGCGCTTCAACACCATCGCCAAATCCGGCGAGCCCGGCGGCGACACGTGGGGCAAGCTCTCGAACATGCTGCGCGCGGGCGGGGAAACCTGGATCACCGGAAGTTACGATCCCGAGCTGAATCTCACGTACTGGGGCGTGGCGCAGCCCAAGCCCTGGATGCAAGTCGCGCGCGGATCGCGCGTCGCCGATCAGGATCTTTACACCAGCTGCACGCTCGCGCTTCGTCCCGACGATGGCTCGCTCGCGTGGTATTTCCAGCACGTCGCGGGCGAGACGCTCGATCTCGACGAGGTGTACGAACGTGTTTTGATCGACATCGGCACTCTCAAGGCCGCATTCACCATCGGCAAAGCCGGCATCCTGTGGAAGCTCGACCGCGAAACGGGAAAGTTTCTCGCCGAACACGAAACGGTGTATCAGAATGTGTTCAGCGGCGTCGATCCCAAGACCGGGAAGCTCACCTACCGGCCCGACATCGTCGAGCAGAAACTTGGCGAGGGCGTAAAAGTATGCCCCGGGATGCAGGGCGGCCACGGCTGGCAGTCGATGAGCTATTACCCGCAGGGCGGTCTGCTGCTCATTCCACTCGCGCAAAGCTGCATGGAAATGACCAGCCGGAAGGTTGCGTTCGAAGACGGCTCGGGCGGCGGCGCAGCCACGGAGAAACATTTCCAGATGCCCGGCACCAACGGCAACGTCGGCAAGCTGGCGGCTTACGATGTGAAAACGTTAAAGGAAGTATGGAACGTCCAGCAGCACGCCACGTTTCAAACCTCAGTGCTCACCACCGACACGGGCCTCGCGTTCATCGGCGATCTGGACCGCTATTTCCGCGCTCTCGATGCGAAGACCGGCGCGACGATCTGGCAAACGCGCCTGGGAAATTCCGTGCAGGGGTTCCCTGTAACCTACAGCGTCGACGGAAAGGAATATGTCGCCGTGGGCACGGGCGTACACCACGTCCCCGTGCTGCCGGACGTTCACCAGCCGCCCCACGGCAACACGCTCTACGTATTCACGCTGCCGGACAAGAAGTAACGCTCCGTTTCACTTGGCCAGCGGATCAGGCCGCAGCTGGAAGTGGACGGCATAGGGCCGCGTGCCCCAGCCTCCTTCGGTGTGCCACACGACGCGGCTCTCGACCGCCGACCACAACCCTCGCCCCTTCCAGCCGCCTTTGGGATCGTCGATGCGGCCGTCCAGGCTGCGCGTGAAGAAGCCCATCGGATACGGCACGCGCAGGGTGACCCACTTTTTCGTGGAAGGCAGGTAGGCAATCAGCGAATCGGAGCCCGTTCCGGTGATGACCGGTACGTCATTGCCCAAACCGACCGTGTTGGCGCGATCGACCCAGTCGTTGTAGAAATAATCCGCGGCCACGTTGCTTCCCTTGAATTGCGGGCCGGGAACGGGATACAGCGTCCAGCCTTCGGGACAGTGCTGGCCCGTCGCCGTCGGACCATTCTTCACCTTGCACTTGCGCCGGTCAAAGCTGGCCAACTGCCCGCTGCCGGTGAGGCCGACCCATACAACCCCGTTGGAATCCACGTCGATTCCCTGCGGGCCATAGCCGTCCTGATCCTTCACGCTGAACGGTGGCTCATACACCTCCGCGATGCAGGTCTCCGGCGGGTGCGTTCCCACATCCATGCGAACGATTCGCCCCGGGATCAGATCGGTGGTGTGAAACCACACGCTTCCGTCGGTGGGACTGACCGCGATGATGTAGCCCGTAGGGCCGGGAATCATGCGGTCAAGCTTCGGGTCGGCCGGCTGGTCCGCCGTGGTCCAGGGCTTGGTGATCTTGCCGTCCCCGTTGTAATCGAGGATCGCGGGACACCAGCCTTGCGATTTCTCCGGGTCGTGCGTCTCGTCCCAGACGCGCGCCTTTACCCAGCTGAGCCCGTAAACGCCCCGCGCGCTCATATAAAAGGTTTCGTCCTTGTCGTAGCCGAATGCGGTGTGCGAGCCGCCGGTACACGTGTCGATCACGGTAAATTGGCTGGTCTTGGGATCGTAGTAAGCGACGCCTTCGTTGCGCTGGCGGCGCTGCTTTAACGGATAGTATTTGGCGAACGGATTATCGGAGCCCGCCTGGCAATAGGCCGGAACGTCCAGCCGGGACTGCACGTTGAACCAGGTGCGGCCCTTGCTGTCCATCATGCCCGGCCCGGCATTCACGGGATCGAGCCGAACCTGCTTCAGCTCCTTGCCCCAATAGGGAGACGGGTACTCCGGCATCACGTCCGGCTCCCCGCTCTTGAACTGTTTGCGCCACTCTTCGTTGCGCAGCGGAACTCTCGCGATCTGGTCGGTGTTCTCCACCGGATCGATGATGCTGACGGCGCCCTCCGCCCAGTCGACGATGTAGACGTGCCCGTTGCCATTCACGGTCGGCTCCCGCTTATCGGTGCTGATCAGATCGTGAGGAAACGCAGTGCGCGTCGCAAAGTCCCACATCGTAAGGACCAGGTTGCGCTCCACTCCCTGCGGCCGCGGAGGAACCGGCGGCAATGCGCCTTTGGAGATTTGCTCCATCCAGGCGACCCATAGACTCATCGCCGTGGGATTGCTGAGTCCCAAGGCAGGGGTGGTGTGCAACTCCCGGCCGCCCTGGCCGACCTCAAGCTTTCTCTCCCAACCTTCCCGGATTGTCGGGAAACTGCCGATCTCCGGCTCGACTTCGCGCGTGGCTTTGGTGCCCATCTGGTGACAAACCTCGCAGCCTCTTCGAAGGCCCCAGATGTAATCCGCCTGCGTCTGTATGGTGCGGCCGGTGTGCAATTCGAGGAAGGAGCCCTGTCCCGGAACCGTCATCGGAAACGCGTCCTTGGGCGGAATCTCCAGCATGGAATACCAATAATTCGGAGGATAGTACTGCGCCGCCGCGGCGGGTGACGGAGCTACCACCGCAGCGAGCGCCAATGTTTGCCCCGGCTTGGCATCGACCGGCTGCGAATCCACCAGGCCGTACCCGCGCACCCAAATTTTGTAATTGGCTTTGGGCAGATCGGGAATCAGGTAGCGTCCGCGATCGTCGGTGACGACGATCTTGCGGAACTTGGTCTGAAAGTCGTTGGTCTCGGCGATCACCCACACGCCCGCTTCCGGTCCGTTCGCGCTGGTGACCACTCCACCCACGTTATCCGCGCCCACGGACACCCCGCTCGCTTGCGCCTGAGCAATGGCGCCGTTTCGGCGCGGACCAGCGTGCAGGCGAACGACTGCGACGCCCGCTGTAATTCCCCACGCGGCCAGGATCGACAGCGTAAATCCGACCGACTTCCGCCTCGCTGCATTCATGATGAGCCTCCAAATTGCGCCCATCGTACTCCTGAAGTCGCGCTGGAAACAACCGAGTCACGCTCTGATCATTGATACTCTCTACTCATATCGCCATGCTGTAAGTGAACCCGACTACGGGCGGCCTGACTACCACCGGGAAAATACTCACAGTCTCTCCCGAGCCGAGCTGTGTGGTTTTTGTCGAAGCCCAGCGCTGGAACAGGCGTCCTGAAAACGCTTCAACGCCCGTTTCTTCAGCAGGTTAGCATCCCACCGCATCCTTCCGCCTAACGTACCTTCTCCAGACACCTTGGGACATTTCCGTATGGTCTGAAAACACCACCGCGCATATTTTGAGACAACGGAGGCGATCATGAACACAATTGCCGGAGCCGTTGCCGACCAAGCTGCTGGCGCTCGGAAGTATCTGAATTCGCCCTCGCGCACTTTCAGGGATAGAGACGGAAACACGCGTCGAGTGACCGCGCAACCGAAGCCAAGGTTTGTCGCCACATCTCACGAAGAAACCGAATTTTGGGAAGACGCCACTTAAGGCCTCATTCCAAAGAATTCATAGCAATCATTCAGAGCGGAGCCGCCAGGAGGCAAAACATGAAAAAGTTCTTGCTGTTTGCAGCGTTGTCGGTCGCGTTGGGGTCGGTCTCGCTTCCTTGCCGCGCGCAAGGGGCGCAACGAGGTTCGGGCAATCAGGCTTGGCTCATGAACGAGGTACGGCATCAACTCGTCCTTCTTCCCTACTATTCCGTGTTCGACAATCTGGCGTATCGCGTGGACGGCGACAAGGTAACTCTGACCGGCCAGGTCACGCGCCCGGACATCAAAGACGACGCCGGGAAAGCGGTGAAAAGCATCGAAGGGGTCGAGTCCGTGGACAATCAGATCCAGGTGCTTCCTCCCTCTCCCATGGACGACCGGATTCGCCGCGCCGAGTTTCAGGCAATCTATTCGTTCCCGTCGCTGCAGCGCTACGCGGACATGGCCGTCGCGGCCATCCACATCATCGTGGACAATGGCCATGTAACGCTCGAAGGCGTGGTCAACAGCGAAGCAGACAAGGACACCGCGGGAATCCGCGCGAACTCCGTGCCGAACGTATTCGCCGTGACCAACAATCTGCGCGTCCAAAAGGGCAGCTGACCTTCGGGCGAATGGTCCCCGAACCACGCGGCCCAAGCGCGGTTCGGGGTATGCAGCCAGCGCCGCGTTTCTTGATCCCGAACCTCCTCCGCAGTGCTCCCCTTGTCCGGGCGGTGCGTTTTGTCGGACACTAGATCGCTGGCGGCCTGGCGGAGATGACTTCCGGCCAGGCCTCACACTGCTGTGATTACCGAAACCACAATGCCCTGCCCGGCGTCCTTTTTAACTATGCAATGGGCTTGTAAGAGTCGCGGCCATGTCGGGCGGATTCCGAAATGAACGTCTCCACTCCGTTCATCCACCGGCCGGTGGCCACTACGCTGCTGACGATAGCCGTGGCGCTCGCCGGGATCATCGGTTTCCTGGTGCTGCCGATCGCGGCGCTGCCTCAAATCGATTATCCGACGATCAGCGTGCAGGCGAGCTTGCCTGGCGCCAGCCCGGAAATCATGGCCTCCTCGGTGGCCACGCCCCTTGAGCGCCAATTCGGGCGCATCGCGGGCGTCACCGAGATGAGCTCGTCAAGCTACCTCGGCAGCACCTCCATTGCCCTGCAGTTCGACCTGAACCGAAACATTGACGGCGCCGCCCGGGACGTCCAGGCCGCCATCAATGCCGCTCGCAGCTACCTGCCGGCGAACCTTCCGAACAATCCCACCTATCAGAAGGTGAATCCGGCCGACGATCCGATCCTGGTGATCGCTCTCACGTCCAGGATTTACGATACGGGGCGCCTCTATGACGCCGCTTCAACGATCATGCAGCAGAAACTGTCGCAGGTTTCCGGCGTGGGGCAGGTATACGTGGGCGGCAGCTCGCTCCCCGCGGTTCGCGTGGAAATCAATCCTACCCAGTTAAACAGCTACGGGCTCGGTCTGCAGGATGTAAAGAACATGCTGAGCCAGCAGAACGCCAATGTGCCGAAAGGCCAGATCTGGGACGACGATACGACAGCGGACATCCTCGCCAACGACCAGCTTCTGAAGGCCGAGTATTACAAGCCGCTGATCGTCGGCTACCACAAGGGCGCCGCCATCAAATTGTCGGATGTCGCGGAGGTCCGGGATTCCACCGAGAACATCCGCACAGCCGGCTATTTCAACGGCCGTCCGTGCGTGACGATGCAGGTCTACCGGCAGCCCAACGCCAATATCATCGACACGATCGACCACGTGCGGCAGGCGCTTCCGGCGCTGCAGGCTTCGATTCCGGCGGGAATCGAAGTGACGGTCACGTCGGACCGGTCCGCGAGAATCCGTCCCTCGATCCGCGAAGCCGAGCGGTCTCTTCTGGTTTCGATCGGGCTGGTGGTTCTGGTGGTTTTCGTCTTTTTACGCAGCCCGCGTGCCACGCTGATTCCCAGCGTCGCGGTTCCGGTTTCGCTGCTCGGCACATTCGGCGTGATGTACCTGTTCGGCTACAGCATCGACAACGTTTCGCTGATGGCCCTCACGATTTGCACGGGCTTTGTGGTTGACGACGCCATTGTCGTGATCGAAAACATCACGCGGTACTTCGAGCAGGGAATGCGCCCCTTCGAAGCCGCTTTGCGCGGAGCGCAGGAAATCGGATTCACGGTTCTTTCCATGACGTTGTCTCTGGTGGCCGTGTTCATTCCGATCCTGCTGATGGCCGGCATCGTGGGGCGGGTGTTCCGCGAGTTTGCCGTCACACTTTCCGTGTCGATTCTGGTTTCGCTGCTGTGTTTCGCTGACGATGACCCCGATGATGTGCGCCCATCTGCTGAAGCGGAAAGAGGGAGAGACGCACGGGCGAATTTACCGCACCACCGAAAAGGGCTTCGATTTTATGCTGCGCGCGTACGATCACGGCCTGAGGTGGGTGCTGGGGCACGAGCGGTTCACGCTGGGAATCCTGCTGATCACGATTGCCGTGAACATCTATCTTCTGGTGATCGTGCCCAAGGGCTTTTTTCCGCTGGGCGACACCGGCAAACTGATCGGGGGCGTTCGCGCTTCTCAGGATATTTCGTTTCAGGCCATGAATCGGCTGAGCTATCGGTTCGTCAACCTCATCAAGACAGATCCCGCGGTGGAGGACGTTTTGGTTTATACGGGCGGAAACGGCCCGGTGAACACCGCCCACGTCAATGTGACGCTGACGCCGTTCGAAGACCGGCAACTGTCCGCCAGCCAGGTGATTGACCGTATGCGCCCCAAGCTCAACAGTGTGCCGGGAGCGCGTGCCGTCCTGCAGGCCAGCCAGAATCTGAAAATTGGCGCGAAGTCTTCCAACGCGCAATTTCAATACACGCTGCGGTCGGATAGCGTCGACGACCTGGTGCAATGGGGACCGATCATTTTCAATCAAATGAGGAAACTGCGCGACCTCACCGACGTCGACACCGACCAGCAGAATAGCGGCCTGGAAGCCCGGTTGGTGTACGACCGCCGGACGGCGGCGCGGATGGGAATCACCACACAGCTGATGGATAGCACTCTCTACAGCGCCTTCGGGCAGTCCCAGGTTTCCACGATGTACACCTCGCTCAACCAATACCACGTGGTGATGGAAGTGGCGCCGCAGTACTGGCAGAACCCGCAGGGGCTCGACGATATTTATATTCACTCTTCCACCGGGGCGGTGGTTCCGCTCAGCGCGGTGGCTCATTTCGAAAAAAGAATCGCTCCGCTGGCCGTGAATCACGACGGGCAATTCCCGGCCGTGACGATCTCTTTCAATCTTGCGCATGGAGTGGCCTTAAGCGATGCGGTTCAGGCCATCAGCCAGGCGGAGCAGAATCTGGGCGTGCCGGCCTCGATTCGGAGCGCGTATTCCGGAAGCATGCAGGCCTTCCAGGCTTCGATTGCCACCGAACCGTTCCTGATCGCTACGGCTCTATTGGCGGTCTATATCGTCCTGGGGATGCTCTACGAAAGCTATATCCACCCGATTACGATTCTCTCCACGTTGCCGTCGGCGGGCGTGGGTGCGGTGCTGGCTTTGATGCTCTTCCACATGGACCTCAACGTGATCGCGCTGGTGGGAATCATATTGCTGATCGGACTGGTGAAAAAGAACGCCATCCTGATGATCGATTTTGCCCTCGCGGCGCAGCGCAACGAACACCGCGACGCCAAAAGCGCGATTCACGAGGCCTGTCTGCTGCGCTTTCGGCCCATCCTGATGACGACGATGGCCGCTATGCTGGGGGCGATGCCCCTAGCTCTGGCCCGGGGCATCGGCTCTGAATTGAGGATACCGCTGGGAGTCACGATCGTGGGCGGCCTGCTCTTCAGCCAGATGCTGACGCTTTTCACCACCCCGGTTGTCTACCTCTATATGGACCGCTTCAGCGTGTGGTGGAAACACAGGAAACGCTCGCTGCGATTGCAGGTGGCGCCGCAGCAGGCAGACTGATTTTGTTCCACCACAAGCCATGTTCTTCAGGCGCTCCCGCGAAAATATCGAAGGTTCCTTCGCCCATCTGATCCACCCTCGCGCAGTTTAAACATGCGGGTGCCACGGATGCTGTGCCGAAAGACGCAAAACTCCCGATTCCAGTGCGTGCAAATGTGTCCCGAATGGGACAGACATCGCGGTCCCACGATCCTAAGATGGCGTCTGGATCGCTCGCTGTTGTTGATCCGAAGCCAGGAGAAAAGAAATGTCGACTGCAAAAGGTGAGAAGTGCGCACACCCCGTTTGTTCGTGTGTGACCACGTCGGGCAAATACTGCAGTACCCAGTGCGAGGCCATGGAAAAGACACCGGATATTGATTGCACGTGCGCGCACCAGGGCTGCAAGGGCAAAACATCTTGAGCCGATAGTCCAGTCCGTCCGCGGAGGCCACATCGATGAGCACTCGTTTGGGCGAACTTAACGGGCTTTTCAATGCAACCGGAAGATCGTTTCAGTACGCAGATTCAATCTCAAAAGGGAGACAATGAAATGTTGAAAAGGTTTCTAGCCGTCGCAACACTCGCTCTGCTCGTAACACTAACCGCCGTCGCCTCCGACCGGGAGGATGACGTCAAGCGCAGCCACAAGGCTGCTGAAGTATTCCGGGACATCATGAATGCTCCGGATCAAGGCATTCCTCGCGATCTGCTGGAATCGGCGAAATGCATCGCTATTATTCCGGGAGAGGTGAAGTTCGCTTTCATATTCGGCGGCAACTATGGCCGGGGACTGGCAACCTGCCGCACCCGTCATGGCTGGAGCGCGCCGATGTTTTTGGCCATTGACGGCGGCAGCGTCGGTTATCAGATCGGGGGATCTTCCACCGACCTCGTGATGCTGTTCATGAACGATCACGCGCTGCAAAGCCTGCTCAGCGACAAATTCAAGCTCGGAGCCGACGCATCCGTCGCCGCCGGACCCGTAGGCCGCAACGCCACCGCCGCAACCGACCTTAAATTGAGCGCGGAAATCCTGTCTTATTCCCGTACCAAGGGAGTTTTTGCCGGGGTAAGCCTGGATGGAGCGGTAGTGCAGGCCGACAAAAGCGGAGACAAAGCGATGTACGGCGACAATGTTGACCGCCATGAAATCCTGAGCGGCAAAGTCGCTGTGCCCGTCTCGGCTCGGCAATTGATTCACGAAATCGGCGGATACGTGCAGGAAGCCAAAGAGAGATAGCAGGAGAATTCTCGATTGCTCCTTGGATGTCCCCCGTTCGTACCGGCAGCATGACGGGGTGTGAGAAACATGCTCCACACACCCTGTCATGCTCGGTACGAACGTTTTTCCGTATTCAGCCAGAAAACCAAGGGGACGCGAACGCGATCCGAATTCTGCGTACCTCTTCTTCCATATCCACCTTGAGTCGATTACCGGCCTTCGGGCCATCGCGGAGCCGGCGCGATCCGGCCACGCTAATATGTGTTGCGCGGAAATAGAGCATCGCTTGCCGGGCAAACCGGAACCGAACAGAAATGTCAATCAAATGTCATTCATAGGAGCAGCAATTATTGTCGCCGTGGCGCTTTTCGTGGCTTGGGTGATTAACGCGCTGCCGCTGGAAGCGATGACCAGGAGATTTCTGATGGCTCTCCTTGGCGTGACCGTTCTTTTGTGGCTCGTGAAGGTGTTTGTCGGGTTTGGAAACGTGTTCACCTGGCGGCCATGAAAATCCGCCTGCGCATGCAGAACCCAGCACCTGTCCCGAACAGGACAGATCGGGGCGCAGGCTGCGTGTACGATGTGGTTCGAAGTTCAGACGATACAAGCGGCGTAAACGCTGAAGGAGATCTCCGATGTTACTTCTAATTATCCTTCTGATTCTGTTGTTCGGTGGAGGCGGAGGGTATTACGGTTATTCGAGATGGGGAATGGGCGGCGGCCTTGGGATCGTTGGGACGATCCTGCTCATCGTGCTGGTCGTGTACCTGGTTGGCGGCCTGCGGTGACTTGGTTGGCATCGGTCTGACGCCCAGGCCCGGTGAAGTTGGCGATGAGCTGGCAGTGCGTGACTGTCAACTCATCGCCTTCGGGTTTGCTTTTCGCGCCTGCGACAATCTTGGTCCAGCCTGATTATCGGCGCCGCGGCGGGCAACACCTACAGGCAGAAGGGGCGCCGGTCAGTGCACGCGTGGGTGGCCGGCAAAGAATAGAATCAGAAGAATCAGTATGACCGCGCTGACGCCGCCGATAGGGTAATAACCCCAGTTCTTGCTGTGTGGCCAAATCGGAAGGCTTCCCACAAGCGTCACGACTAAAACAATCGCAATGATGAATAGAAGAGTCATGGCTTATCGGCTCCTTTGAGCGTCGAACATGTTTTGTGACATCACTGGGGCGATTGGCACTGCGGGACCTTGCCATCCCTGATCACGCTGAACAGTAGTGCTTTCCAGGAAGTAACTCCCCCGAAGCGCCGTTCCGAAGAATGGCGTGCGCCAGGTAGCCGATCCCTGACTTTTCGTAAGAACGGCTACCTGGCGAACGCTCCCGAACCAGTAGTGGACAGAACACTAAAGAATATTGATCGAGATGCGGAGCCCCGGATGAAAATTATCATACATGTAATAGCCGCCGTCGGTATACACCACGTAAACGTCGTCTGAATATCCCCAGCCGACTGGCCACGGATCGATGAAACCGAAGGAGTAGCCGCCATAGTTGAAGCGCCGGCTGTCATACTGCCCTCGACTGACATGGAATCTGTGTCCGCTGCCAAAACTGGAAGCGTAGTGCGCGTCGGAAATGCGGCCATGCTGGGAACCGCCTCTGTTTTCAGCCACAGCATGTGTCTGCTGCGGGTGTTCCTGGCTCCGCCCGTTATTCGTCTGCTGTGCCTGATTCACCGCATGTGTCTGTGGCTGCTGCGTATGCGGGGCCTGCTGTGTGCGCGGTTGCTCTGCCGGCCTTGCATTCTGTGTCTGTTGGTGCGCCGCTGGCTGGGCTTGATGTTGTTGTGGCTGCGACTGCCGTTGCGGTTGTACCGGCCTATCCTTCTGTTCGGCTGGCTTAGCCCCCTGCTGTTGCCCGTGCTCGTCCTCGTGGCCCTTTTCCTGGCGGGCGTAGACGGAAGCAGTGCTTCCGAAAAGCACAAGCAATACTCCTGTTGCGATTGGGAATTTCATCTGTGTCACCTCAATTTAGATACGTCCAGAGTGTAGTGTTGTGACGCCCAGCCGTCTGTGCCGAATGGGACAGGTCTTCGCTACCCTCCAAGCCTTCCGCAAAGCTGTCGTTACGCGACAGAGACCCGGGCAATCCAGGACTTTAGCGATTGTCGATTCCCGTGTGTCGTATCCGTTAATACGTGTAGTTAAAGTGTACCGTTTCGGACATACGCCACCCGGGCCTCTCCAATACTGTCTTAATTGGGAGCATGAACAATTCCGGGAACCGGCCAGCAATCGGGTTGGCTCCCGGAATGGCACTTCCAAATGCCTTCACTTTACCGAAACCGTGGTCAGCCCGCTGGTCCCGTTCCTTTTCTCACGGGAGCGGCCAGACGGGGGCGGCCCCTGCGCATCCTCTTTTACAGTGAAGCTGGGGATGCAGAGCGCTGCGTGAAGGAACTCAAGCGAGCGCAATGCAAACTCAGCGCAGATATCGTCTTCACGTCCGAGGAGTTTGCGGAACATCTTAAATCGAAGGTCTATGACATCGTTGTGGCCGAGTATCCCGCGCCCAACTGGCAAGGCACGCAGGCCCTGGAGCTTCTGCAGCAATTGGACAAGGGCGTTCCCCTCATTTATGTAACGTACATCGACCAGGCCGAGACCATAGCGAAGCTCATTACGAAAGGCGCCGCCGACTGCATTGAGATGGGAAACATTGGCCACCTTCCCGTCGCGATTCGCCGGGTGCTCGGCGAAAGCAACTTGCGCGAGCAGCGCGATCAGGCCGAGAAAAAATTGAGGCATTCGCAAGCTCGCTACCGCGCCCTGGTAGGAAACCTCGCGTATGGGATGTGCCGCTGGAACATGGAAGGCAAGCTTGTGGATGTCAACCAGGCGTTGGTAACAATGCTTGGATATCCGTCAAAGAAAGAACTCATGGCTGAGGGGCTGACGGGAATCATTTTCCGCGATCCCTCCATCCGGAACCAGATCCTGGAGGGTGGCCGGTCCGGCAATCCAGTGAAACCTGTCGAGATTGACTGGAAGCGGAGAGACGGCACGAGTCTGAAGGTGCGGCTTAGCGGACGGGAAATCCTGGTCGAGCGCGGCAGGATAGACGGCTATGAGGTCATCATCGAAAATGTGACGAACCAGCGCGAACTGGAAGACAGTCTGCGCGACCAGGCGACCAAAGACTCCCTCACGGGACTGGCCAATTACCGCCATCTCATCGATATTCTCGACAGCGAAATCAAACGGTCCGCTCGCACCGGCCGGCAATTCGCTCTCTTGTTGTTCGACCTGGACCAGTTGAAAAAAATAAACGATCGCTACGGCCACGTGACGGGAAGCCGGGCCCTGTGCCGTCTGGCCGACGCCTTGTGTGTCAGTTGCCGGGATATTGATACGGCGGCGCGCTTTGGCGGAGATGAATTCGCGCTTGTCCTGCCCGAGACAGGAGCAGAACCGGCCGGTCTCGTCGCCCAGCGCATTTGCAATACCCTTGCCTCCGACGGGGGTGAGCCGAAGCTGTCGGTTAGCGTCGGAGCCGCGATCTATCCGCAGGATGGCCAGGCTATCGAAGCCCTGCTGACCGCGGCAGACGTCGCACTTTACGCAATGAAGGCAAAGCGCGCGCCTGGCGCGATTCCGAGCCTGGTGTCGACAGGAGGAAAAGATGGAAAGGAATAGCACTCCCAGCCTTGTGGCGCCGAAAATCGAGACTGCACGAAGGCGAACCGGTCGCGTTGCTCGCAAAGTTTCAAAGGCAGGGGCGGTTGCCAGAAAAAGGCTCGCGGCCATCTCCGTGCGCGTGAAGGCCCTCAGGCGGCAGTTGCAGCGGAACACAGAAGGGTTCAAATACGACCTGCCCTAATCACTTTAGGGCCCCGCATTGCAGAAACAGTCAGAGAGAGTTTCGTTCGGTTCGGCTCAGAGGTGACCCGTTTTGCCGTAGGCGCGGCGCCAACGGGCGTCTGACACCAGCATTCCTGCATACAAGGCAATCACGAACACCAGTAACACCGTATCCAGTATCGTCACGTCTTCCCCCAAAGCAATGCAAGGCGCATACCTGTCGCTCGGGCGTAGCCCATCGCTATCACCTCATTTTCTGCGCGGCGCGAAAGACTACCGGAACGAGGACAATGGCCACCGCGAGAGCCAGCAAGAGATGAATGTGCCCATGCAGCGTATAGGGCATCGTGACGCCGATGATCCATAAGCTGAGAACAATAATTGAAATCGCCCACGCCATCGGTACGCCTCGATTGTCTCCGCGTCCGGAAAACGACTGTGCGACCGCTCATGATTGGGCGATGGATTGCCCACTCTAGTCGTGCAGCACGACGCTCAGGAGCGAACTGTTGATGTGCAGCCCGCCGTTGGTATGAATAAATCCCAGTTTCTTGAACTTGTTCATGAAAAGATTCACGCGCGACCGCGTCGTTCCGATCATTTCCGCCAGCGTTTCCTGCGATATGCTGGCCAACACCTTCTGCGGCTGGTCCTTCTTTCCGTAGCGCGCCAGCAATAGAAGCGTGCGTGCGAGCCTTTTCTCCGTCGAGTTGAAAAGCTGATCGATCAGGTCTTCCTCCACTCGAATGTTCCGCGAAAGCATGTGTTTGATAAAACGATCGGAGAACGCGTGTTCCCGGTGGAGCATCCGGCTCATCTCATTTTTCTCTATAGCTAGAACTGTGGTCGGTGTGATCGCGGTGGCAGTTCCGATGCACAGCTTCTGCCCTGCCAGGCATCCTTCGCCGAAGAAATCTCCCGGTCCCAGCATCGCAACGACGGCTTCCTTGCCTACCTCGTTGACGACGGAGAGCTTCACGCCTCCTTTTTGGATATACATCACGTGCCTGGAGGAATCGCCCTGCGAGAAGATTGCTTCCTTTCTGCGATACTCCACGACCTTTCGGGCCACGCCTGTCGAATCCAGAAAGCCTTGAGCGTCAAACGCGGCTGGTTTAGTTTTCTTCATGATCGGTCGGCGATTCGCTGATAGAAGCCGAGCTATCGTACCTGTCTTGCTACAGCACAAACTGTGCCAAAAAGCACACAAACGAGCGCCGCCTGTTAGTCCGTCCATGTGTTGTTCCGGACATCCTCCGGCGCGGTAACAGATTAGAGTGGTCTTAGCGTCATATAGGCAAACCTTGGAGATGACCATGAACTGGATGTACGACATTTATCAGAAGATTCCGGGCGGTGGACGCCTTTGGGTAGAGAGTGCGGCGACCTTAGAGCACGCCAAAGAACGTCTGCTTAGCTTGTGCTCGAGCAATCCGGCTACATATTTGATATACCACTTCAGTTCGGGAAAGCTGCTCGATCCGCAGTAGAAACCCGGAACAAGGTAATGCTGTAATCCGTTACAGGTAGGCCCTCGGCTCGTTCGCGGTAAGCCCCTCGGTGCCCAGTTAATCCTGAAGGTTCTCCACCCTTCGCCGGCTCCACGCCATCCCAGGCGGTGTGCCGGTATCTATTCAAATGTGTCCGTAATCGGACAGATACGGGTGCCGGGCTCTTCTAAACTGACTTTGCTTACAGGGTCAGTGGCAGTTGTGAGTCCTGCTCCGCGGGCAGCCGACAGCGCTACCGGACAAAACATAACCACTCGTGCACTTTCTTGGGGCAGTTCCCAGGCCCCGATAGTTACCGCCAAGTTCTTACATTTCTCAGGAGGAAATGAACATGAAGATCATCAAGTCAGTTCTGCTCGTACTCAGTCTCTCCGTGCTCGCCGCCTTGTTTACCCCGCGCGCCGGCGCCGATGAATGGAACAAAAAGACCGTCATGACATTCAGCCAGCCGGTCGAAATCCCCGGCCAGATTCTGCCGGCCGGCACCTACACCATCAAGCTTGTGGACCTGGCATCCGAACGCCACGTTGTACAATTCCTGGATGCGGACGGAAAAAAGGTCATCGCCACGGTGCTGGCGATCGACGACTGGCGGCTTCGTCCGACCGGGCAAACCGTAGTCAAATTCGCGGAGAGAACCGGCGATAATCCGGAAGCCCTCAAGGCCTGGTTCTATCCCGGCGATAACTTCGGCCAGGAATTTGTGTATCCGAAGCATCGGGCGATCGAGCTGGCCGTCGCAACCAAGCAACCCGTTCCGGCGCTTGCCGAAGACGTTACCCCCGCTGACCTGAAGACGGCTCCGCTTGTCGCGGTTACCCCGGAGGAGAAGGAAGTTCCGGTAGAAGAAGTAATAGCGACCACTCCACCCGCCGCAGAACAGACAGCGCCTCTCGTCGCGCAGAACACGAGTTTGCCGAAGACGGCCAGCTCCCTTCCGCTGATTGCTCTGCTGGGCATAGCGTCGCTTGGCTTTGCATTCGTTCTGAAGCGCTTCGCGCTGTAAGGTTCATAACGTATCAAGCTCCAGGGCGCCGCGGGTTCTTATTGCCAACGATTCTTATCCCGCGGCGCGTGGAGACTTACCAGCGACTCTCATCATGCGATCGAAAAGGCGCAATTCGGCTCGAACTTTTTGTTTATCGATGGCTTTGCTGTTTTCTGGCGGTCTAGTCGCTCACTCGTGGTCTCCGGCACAGCAGCCCGCATCGCGCAGTGCGGCTGGCCAATCCACGATTTCGGTTACCACCGAGCTAGTCGTGTTGCCCGTGAGCGTAACCGACCGGGACGGAAACTTTGTCTCCGGACTCGCCCTGCCAAACTTCCGCGTATACGAGGACGGGCGGCTCCAAACGGTTACCTCGTTCCAACAGGAAGATACGCCTGTGACCGTGGGGTTGATCGTCGATCACAGCCGCAGCATGGGATCCAAACTCCGCAACGTCGCAGCCGCGTTGAATGCATTCGCGCGGTCGAGCAACCCTCAGGATGAGATGTTCGTCGTCGATTTCAACGACACTGTTTCGCTCGAACCGCCCTCCGGCGCCGCGTTCACAAACGATCCACAAATACTGGAAAGAGCCGTGTCGGCCGTCAACGCGCGCGGTAAAACAGCCCTGTACGACGCCGTCGCGGAGGGGATCCAACATCTCCAGCTCGGCCATTTGGATAAAAAATCGCTCGTCATCGTCAGCGACGGCGGAGACAACGCCAGCGTCCACAACTTTTCGCAGATTCTGGACTTGGCCCGGCGATACCAGGTGACGATCTATGCCATCGGGTTGGTAGACTCCAACGAGGAAGAAAATCCCACGGCCCTTCTGCGACTCTCTAAAGACACGGGCGGCATCGCTTATTTCCCCGGCGATGGAGATAACGTCACCGACATCTCGAAGCAGATTGCCCGCGATCTTCGCGAGCAATACACGCTCGCGTTCCCCCCGGAAAAAACGAACATCGTCCACCCGTTTCGAAAGATAGAAGTAAAAATTGCGGATTACAAGCGTGGCAAAGTCCGAGTGCGGACGCGACCGGGCTACTTCGACACAGCGCTGCAGAAGCAATCGGCTCCCGCCACCGAGAGGAATGCGTCATGAGTACCCACGGGGCCGCGCCGGGCAAACCAGGGAAGCCCGCGAACTTCATCGCACGTGCGGTGTATTACCTTTTTCTGATAGGCGGCATCCTCGTTCTTGCTTACGCCGCCTATACCATCGCCGATGCGCATGCCTACCAAACCGTGGAAAAAGCGCGATTCGAAAATGTGAAAGTAAGCCGTAATCAGCGACCACGTCACCTAGTCCCAGGCGACGTTATCGGCGAATTGGAGGTCCCGCGGCTGGGAGTTCAAACAATTGTTGTACAAGGCGACTCATCGAAAATCTTACGGCACGCAGTTGGGCATATCGTCGAAACAGCCATGCCGGGCGGCCAGGGCAACGTCACGCTGGCCGGCCATCGCGACACTTTCTTTCGGCCGTTGCGTAATATTCGGCGAGGTGACACGGTCACACTCAAAACGCTGGAAGGCGCATTTCAGTATGAAGTCGAGTCCACGGCCGTAGTGCCTCCCAACGATATCCAAGTCCTGCAGCCATACGCCGAACGGACGCTCACCCTGATCACCTGTTTCCCTTTTTACTACGTCGGCCCGGCCCCCAATCGCTTCATAGTTGTCGCTCGCCAAATGAATCCGGCGCCAGAGTAATTCAAGATCAAAAGTATCGGCAATTGTGAATTCCAAGGTAAAAGCGAGGAAAGCCTCTGAAAAAGTGCACCAACTTCAGTGCGACGCACCATTCTCGGCCATCTTTATCTCCAGCGCAAAGTTCTAAAATATTATAAAATCACGCAGTTACAAAC
>CAVPVC010000024.1:0-105368 GCA_963709105.1 uncultured Acidobacteriota bacterium | reverse complement strand
AGCCACCTGGAAAGTTGTATATGGGCACGTGCCAATTTTCACCAGTTTGTATGTGGACACTGGCCCAATGCAGGACCTACTCAAGTTCTCAAAGGCCGCGCGGACTTTTACATAGCGGGCCACGTCCACAACCTCGACCAGTTCAAGCCGGTGAGCGGAGTGAATTTTTTCATCATAGGCTCAAGCGGCAGAGGCGAAGTTGAAGTAAATGAGGCCGACCCAAACACAATCTTCGCCAGGGAAGCTTACGGCTTCGGAGTGTTGGAAGCCAATGGCCCCGATTTGACTGTTCGGATTATCGGCGAAGATGACAACTTTCCACGTAGCTACCTTCCACAAGTAGCGCGAAATCAAGGAAGCAAGCATTCAGAAGGGAAGCATGAATCCTGGGAGATTATTCTCGGCGCGGACGCTCCCTGTTTGCTACGGCGAGTGTCATGCTGTTCGCTCAACAAGGTGCGGCCGGGCACCCCCGCTCCGTCGCCCACACCCGTACCAGCGGTTCCATCCAAGCCAGAGGTGGCGTCGGCAGCGGCGCCGACTGCAGCAAAAGCTTCTACGCCGACGGCAGAGGAACAATTACTTCTGCATCTCCCCGAGGATTGGCGGCCCATCGCGCTTCGCTACCACGCTTTCACGCATCTGACGGTGTCGCCGCGAGAAATTCCCAACGAACGCGAACTCAATGAGGAAGTACGTTTCGAGGCAATGGAAGCTTTACTCACGACGCAGGAGCGGAGGATTTTGTTGTCGGTCACCTGGACGACTTGATTGCTACTGCCCGCACGCAGGGAGATGAGCACATCGCTGCCGACGCGAAGTCTCTGGGTCGCTTACTTTACGAGGTCGCTTACGGTGACAATTGGGTAAACAGCCCGCTTGCGGTTCCTTTTTTAGAACACGAGGCAGCGGTTGAGCCCGATCCGGACATTTCGCTGGATGCCGTGAAAGCTCTGAATATTCTGGAAGCTAGGCGTGCACAGGCGGCAGTAGATCGCCGCTTATTTGATCTTCCTGATGACGACTACGTGACAAATAAGGAGCACATCGATCAGCTGGAAGCGGAGCAGCAGGATCTCTTGTACATTCGCGATCAAATCGACCTTCCGGAGTTTATGCGGAAAGCGCCACCCGTATTTAGTGCGCCTACGAAGAGCGATTCCATTCGTGTGGTGATGATGGGCGATTTTGGCACACGTGGGGAGGATCAGCGCAAGATTGCCACCGCCATGAGTGGGAGCACCAGAAGAAGCCTTTCGATTTCGGAATTACGTTGGGTGACAACTTTTACGTTGATCTCAAGAGCTTCGACGACCCCAATTTCAAGCTCGCTTTCGAGGATTTATACGGGCCGATGGGCATCACTTTCTATCCATGCTTCGGCAACCACGATTGGGGTGGCGAATATCCGATGCTTGAAATAGGTTATTCGACCGAAATTTCCCACTGGAATCTTCCTGCGCCCTATTACACATACACGGCAGGGCCCGTGCAGTTTTTCGTTTTCAATGGCGAATATGAAGGTGCGTGGCCGTCCGTTCCAGCCATCCAGCTTCGTTGGCTCCAGCAACAACTCGATGCGAGCAAGGCGAAATGGAAGGTCGTCTACTGTCACATGCCGATTTATACGACCGACTTTGCGTCCCGGACCTAATCAGTGCGCTTCTTCCCGTGCTCAAGGGCCGTGCGGATGTCTACATTTCCGGCCACGTGCACAATCTGGAGCAACATAAACCTGTCGACGGCGTAAATCTGTTCGTCATCGGATCGAGCGGCCGGGGAGAAGTCGCGGTTCACGATGATCCCGACACTGTCTGGGCCAAAGAGGCCTACGGTTTCGGAGTGCTGGAAGCCAACGATCACGACTTGACGATTCGGATTATCGGCGAAGATGATAAAGAAATGCACTCCGCCACGTTTCACAAATAACGCATGACACTTACCCGCCGCGAACTGTTGTCGCTCGCCATCACGAGCGGCGCGCTGTTTCTCGGAAGAGAACATTTATCAGCGCTGGAAGATCCCAATCCCGATCTGAAGCTTCGCATTGCGCCAGCGAAAATAGAAATCGCACCGGGAAACATGATCGAGACCACGGCCTATAATGGTGGAACTTTAGCATCCCCGCTTCGAATGAGGGAAGGCGTTCCCGTTCATGTCGAAATCACAAATGATACCGATGTGGAAGAATACGTTCACTGGCACGGCTTCTTGGTTCCGGCAAGTCTTGACGGAACCATGGAGGAGAGGAGCTTTCCCGTCCCCGCTGGCGGAAAGCTCAATTATCTGCTCATCCCGCAACCAGCCGGCGCACGATACGTGCATTCGCACGCAATGGACGGAGCCAGTCCTATGTGTGGTTCCTACGGGACGCCCAGCAGTGGTCTAAAGTGCGGCACTTACAGCGGGCAGTTTGGTTTTGTATATGTCGAGCCTAAGAGCGATCTGGGCCGACACGACCAGGAGATTTTTCTTTCGACTCACGAGTGGGACGGATACCTCACAAATGACGAGTTAGACGAGCAGACCTTCGAAACCCCGGAACAACAGGAGCGAGAACGCCAGGCCAGCAAATTAGAGCCAGACCATTGGGAGGTTGCATACAGATCGGCCTCGATTAACGGCAAAGCACTTGGCCACGGCGAACCGATCCGAGTGAAAGAAGGCCAGCGAGTGCTCTTTCATTTGCTCACGCAAGCGCCACAAATAATATCCGCATGTCTCTGCCGGGACACAACTTCCGCGTAATTGCCCTCGACGGCAATCCCGTACCGAAACCGACGCTTGTGGACATATTGGAACTCGGTGTGGGCGAACGCGTTGATGCGGTGGTCGAGATGCGAACACCGGGTGTTTGGATATTCGGTTCGAATGACGATGTATTGCGGGATCAAGGCATGGGCGTCATCGTGGAATATGCAGGAAAGCGTGGCGAGCCGGCTTGGAAGGATCCAACCGGTCGTGACTGGGATTACACGCTGTTCTCGAACGGGGAGACTCCTGTAAAGGAAAATATCGCTTTTCCCATGGTGATAGATCAAATCATGCAGACCCCGAAAGGATTTGAGCAGTGGCTGATCAACAGTCATGCCTATGACAAAGGCGATGCTCCAACAGTTCTAACTCGCGGCAAACGATATCGAGTCGCATTTAAAAACAATAGCGACGATTGGCACCCGCTGCATTTCCATCGCAGCCGCTTTGAACTGGTCCGTATGGACGGCAAACTCGCCACGGGTATCAGCAAAGATGTCTTTGTCATAAAACCATTTGGGACTGCCGAGGTCGATTGGGTTCCAACGGAGGCTGGCTTGACCCTATTCCACTGTCATCAGCAGCTCCATATGGACTCGGGCTTCAAGAAGGTATTCAACGTAATTTGAACGCCGTTTATTTGGCCACTGGTTTTCGGCATCGCGAAAAGGAGTTCCTTGAAGAAGAATCGCCTGTTAGCCTGGACCGTCATTTTCACGGCGTATTTGGTAGGTTCTCCGCTGCTGGCCCAGTGCACGGGCCACGCGGAGCTTACCGCCTACGATCGCCAGAAATTTGTGGCTGCGGCGTACAGTCAAGATGCCGAAATCACGTTTGAATATCTGGCGGCACCGGGGTGCTACAAAGAAGTATCTGCGTCTCTCGACAAGCTCGGGGCAAAGGTTGAATACGCCGATGGAAAAGTTGGCTACGCGCTCGTAGTGCTGCCGAAAGATACACTCTTCGACTCGCTCGATATCGCCGGAATCGCTTTCGCAACCGTGCCGAGAATATTCAAGGAAGAGAACTTCATTCCTATCCCGGAACGAAATATAGTACCCGTCCCGCCGTTCGCAATTCCTACCCCTCGCGTGGCAACAACTCTACCGCCCGACGGTCCCTATTTTCCTGCCGACGAGATAGGGCTGACCGATTTGTGGAAAAAGCACCCCGATGCGGATGGGCGCGGCGTGCGGGTGGCCGTTGCAGATGAGGTTTCGACTTGCTGCATCCCGAGCTGCTGAAGGGACGCGACTCGCGAGGAGTGCTCGTTCCGAAAGTCTCTGATCTCGATATGGTTACCACTCCCAAACCGACGATGCCTGGGTGGTGTTCGGTCCGCCGACGAAATCGAAAGATGGCTCGATTGATGCCGCCGGTCGCAAATGGAAAGTCCCCGGCGATGGTGAATATCGTTTCGGGGCTTACGATCACAAGATAACGCTGGGATTTGAAGATGATCCGAAAGAACACCCGATTCCAAAAGTCGAGTTAAGCGCAGGAGTGCTTTGGAGCGAAGAGAAAAGGCTCGTTTGGGTTGACACAAATGGAGATGGCGATTTCTCGGGAGATCCAGCGCTGACCGACTATGCCTTGCATCACGATATCGGCTTCTTTGGCTCGCGGGATGGAGCAGATGACAATCGAATTCCGTTTGGCGTGAAGATTGATGCTGAACGCAAAGCAGCCTTTATCTCAATTGGTGGCGAGCACGGCGCATATATCGCCGGGCCACTGGCAGGCAATAAATTAACGGGTGGCCTTTTCGACGGAACTGCTCCTTCCGCCCAGTTGGTTGACGTTCGATTCGGGGAGGAACAACTTTCGGTCCAATTGCGGGCCCTGGCGAGGCCTGACTCTGATGTTGTAAATGACTCCGGGGGGATCGCGCGGGATTTAGACAGCGAAGCGTTTGAACGTCATGTCATGGAACGCGCCCTCGCGGTTTATCTCAAACCGTTCGTCTGCTTTTGCGATCTGGCAAATGCAATTCACGTGGATGATTATCAAAGCCCGGAGATGCTTCGTCGGAACAGGCAGCTACCTCCACCTTACCTCGAAGCTATGAACAGCCAAGTGTGGTTCAACGAAAATGGCCTCGTGAACACGATTCTCGCTCCCTCTGCATCACTCGTAACTGAATCGCGATACGTCCCATTCGATTCGAGGTGGGCGGACGGGAAGCGGCACATGACGCAGGATCTTGTCGAAGCACCCGCGCCCGACGGATACAGCATAGGCTCGAATAATTTGCCCACGATTGTTGTTGTGAGCGGAGTTCTTGCGGATTTGATCAGTGAAGCCCGACGAGAGAACGTGAGATACGACGCCACGCGGCTCACGAATGCCGTATTCATCAGCGCGAAGCAAATTTCTGGACTCGCAGCTGCGGAGCAGGGCCACGGTTTGATCGATGCAACCCGCGCCTGGGATCAATTGGAGAAGATGGCAAAAGCCGACGACCCAAAGAACGCAGCTCTCACGTCATTCACGATCGCTCGCGAGCAGAACGGCGAGCGCGTCGAGGCCTACGGCTTCCATGCTGACTTGCCGTCGCCGGGAAGTACGATCCATGGAGGTCTGTGGCTGACGCGGACTGGGGGCTATGACGGCGCGCGCGCCTACCGTTTGGATCTGCGCGCCGATGATGGGACCTACACGATTCTCGATCGCGACGTGAGCTTTACGCGCGGCGTGCCGAAGAAGATCGAGTTTGCGGCCAAAGTAAATTCTGGTCTTCACGTCGCCTTTCTTCAGCTCATCGACAAAGAAGTAAATGTGGTGATGCTAGAGGTTCCGATTTCCGTTCGCGCTCCAGAAGTGCCGAAGGTTGTCGCACCGGGAGTCGAAAGCTATGAGGCGACCATCCCTCCTCGGCGTGTAAATTACCGATATTTCCGCATTGACGAAGGCGTTCAGGCGATGCGAGCCACAGTAGACATTCCTTGGGGAGGCCCCGATTTCATATCTGCGCGTGGAATGGAATTCGGACCAGGAGGCGAATATCTCAATTTCGACCCAAGCGACAAGATGCCCAGCGGCAAGCCTGCCGACGCCGTCCACAATGTTGGCCCCATGGAGCATTTTGAGGCTCTGACGGCGGATGTGCGTGCAGGGACTGGCTCGGTGTTCTGGGAAAATCGCGGCCGGCCCGAATATGAAACACCGTATGATCCGCCCGCGCCGGACGTGCCGATCACAGGTACATTGACGCTCTCCAAATATGCGGTGGCTTTCGCGTTAGACGGCCAGAATCTGATTGTGACGAATAAACTGGCTGACATCGAGGGGCGAGTGGAATTTTATGACGGCAAACTGAAATCTTTCGAACTCGTGGGCTCTGGAGCGTATGCGTCAGCGGCTCTCGATCAGGACGTTCCTTTAGGTCTCGCTCAGTGGCGCGTGAATGTTTCTTCCGAGTCGCTTGGACCAGTAGCCTCCGACGCATTTCTGCTTAACTGCACGGAGAAAGAGAGGGGGTGCTTCGTTGCTGCCCAACAATCTGTCCGCAAGCAGGGCACAACGCTTGTAGTCGATGGTCCGAAAGAAGGAGATTGGCGGATCATCATTCGCACGCGAGAGGCCACAAATCGAGCGGTCAATTATCATGTGCGTGAGGCCGCCCTTGAGCCTTCGACCACTTCAAATCCTCCGCCCGCTGATAAATATGCAACTGGAAAGAAGTGGTCCGTTCCCGTGCCGGTCAAGCAAAGCGACGTGCAGTATGCTGCCTTTCGCATCTCCGGCACCGCTGGGAATGAAGATGAGAAGGACGGCGTGCGCATCGCCATGACGCCTTTAACTAAGCGTGCACCCTGATTACCTAGCGGAACAGGCGGAGCTTAAGATCAGCGTGAATGCGCTGTTGAGGGTTCGGCGCTCGGCGCATATTGAGGTCTGCGCAGCGCCTTATCCATGGAGGCACATCGAAGAAAATGCCGAGCGAACGGTTCTAAACGCAGGCCTGTCGTTCTTGTGGTTGCGCCCTTTAAAGTCCACGCTAGTCAACGAAAGGAAAAGGCTATATAGTTTCGTTAGCAAATTCCTAACGAAACGATGGTTTTGTAATGGCGACACCAACCAAACCCAACAGCCGCCTCGGGACCTACGTCCTCAAGACCTTCAAGGACGAGTCTTTCCGGGCCTATGTGCCGCCGCCGTTGCCACCGGACCCGCCGCTGGCCCTCCAGCCGCTCTTGCCCCTCCTTGAGCAAGCAAACCAAGCCCTCGGACGCCTGGACGGGCTCGCGTCCATTTTGCCCGACCCATCGCTATTCATCTACCTGTACGTTCGCAAGGAAGCCGTGCTCTCTTCGCAGATCGAGGGAACGCAGTCGTCATTTTCTGACCTGATGCTGTTCGAAAGCGCCGAGGCCCCTAGCGTTCCGCTGGGAGATGTTCAGGACGTTTCAAATTATGTGGCAGCGATGAATCATGGCCTGAGGAGACTCCGCGAAGATTTCCCGCTGTCCCTCCGTCTGATCCGGGAAATTCACAAGATTCTCTTGTCCAAAGGGCGCGGCAGCGAAAAGCGGCCCGGCGAATTCCGCGAGACACAAAACTGGATTGGCGGCACTCGGCCCGGCAATGCTGCATTTGTTCCGCCTCCGCCTGAGCAATTGATGGAATGCATGGGGGCGCTCGAAAAGTTCCTGCATCGCGAGCACGAAGACCTGCCCCTCCTCGTGAAGACGGCCCTCGTGCATGTGCAATTCGAAACCATTCATCCCTTCCTGGACGGAAACGGACGACTGGGCCGCTTGCTGATTACGTTCTTGCTGTGCGTCGCTGGAGCGATCCGCGAGCCGATTCTGTACCTCAGCTTGTATTTCAAAATGAACCGGCAGAAATATTATGAATTGCTTGACCGCGTCCGCACCCACGGAGATTGGGAGACTTGGATTGAATTCTTTCTAACAGGGGTGAAGGAGACGGCTCAGCAGGCAGCCGATACATCGAGGGAGATACTCACGCTCATCGAAAAAGACCGCCGGAAGATTGAGGCGCTTGGCCGCCCCGCTGCGTCAGTTCTGCGCGTCCATCTATACCTTCAACGCAAGCCGATCCTCACGATCCCAGCGACCGCCGAGCAACTTTCTCTCTCCGCACCCACTGTGGCGAAAGCTTTGCAGCACATGGTGAAGCTCGGCATGGTTCGTGAGACGACGGGCAAACAGCGCCATCGGCTCTTCACGTATCACCGCTATCTGGACATTCTCAACCAAGGTACCGAGCTTCCAAAAGCGGGACGCTGAAGGTCGAAATAGTAGAAAACCGAGCTGAACTCGGTTTTCCTTACGGTTTTCCTTTCGGTTTTCCGCCCTCGATTCTGTAACCCTCGACAGCACAGACTCATACGAAGTCAGAACCGCAAAACCGGGACGCGGGCAAGTACGTCAAAAGGGCGGGAGCGACCCCATCTTTTCGCCCGGCCTGCGGCCCGAAAAGCAACACGGGGTCGCTCCCGCCCTTTTTAATTTTGTAATGCTCGACGTACTTGCCCGCGTCCCAAGAAACTTATCACCTCTTAAGGAATCGAGCATTCAATCGGTATGACATTAGAATTGATAGAGTGTTGAGCCCCGACGTTCGACGAATTCTGTGGCCGAAGCATGAAACATTATCCTCTGAAACATTTGCGCCGCATTCCGGCCATTCCTATCAGTGGAAAGACTTTGGCTGGGGTTCCGATCCCCTCAAATATATTTCAAGTGAGGCGGGTATTTTTTATTTGGGGGTTTTTGCCGCCTTCTTGCCCATTAGTATAAGTAGACACCACTTGCGAATACTGGAAGCCGCTCCTCCTCCCACTGTGACCTTCCACGATTTGCCACGCACTTCCCCAATCTGAAAGGAGACCCCCGGATGCCAATTCTTAAAGCACCACTGATACAACCTAAGAACGAAACGATCCAGCTTCGCGTGCCACAAGAGCTGAAGTTCCGGCTTACGCGCTACGCAGAGTTCATTCATGCAAGTACGTCCTACGTCGTAATTGAAATGCTCGAACGTCTCTTTCGGAAGGACGTTGAATTCCAAGAGTACCTTGCAGCGTGCAAACCTCCGGAAGCAGAACAGCACAACAAGGAGACCAAGGAGACGAAGACACAACCGTTGCCCAGCGAAGTCGCGCAGGCCTCGCACAAGTAGCGCCG
Source organism: uncultured Acidobacteriota bacterium (assembly GCA_963709105.1). Lineage (GTDB taxonomy): Bacteria > Acidobacteriota > Terriglobia > Acidiferrales > UBA7541 > Palsa-295. The sequence continues at coordinate 96,459 of CAVPVC010000024.1, read as the reverse complement.
CAAGTTCCTCGATCCGAAATACCGCAAGAATCTTTTCAGCCTGAACCAAATCTCCGCTTTACCAATCCCCGCAAAAGGAGCCGCAGTCATGAACACGCCATTGAATTCTGAACTCCTCACCGTTCCTCAGGTCGCGGAGTTATTGCAAGTCCCGGTGTCCTGGGTGTACGGACGCTTGCGCAAGCGTTCGTTTGAACGATTACCAGGATACCGCCTCGGGAAATATTGGCGCTTCGACAGAGGGGAAGTGCTGGCTTGGGTAACCCGCCACCAAACGAACCGAGAGGCGGCTTGACATGCCTACTACACTGAGAGGTGACACGGAACAAACCAAGCGGACCATCGAAGGAGGAACGATGGTTCGTAGGCGGTTTCAGCGAGGTTCGCTTTTCAAGCGAGGCAAACGAGAGAAGGTCTGGGTTGCCCGCTGGTGGGAGGATGTCATTAACGCAGACGGAACAATGGGAAGGATGCGGCGGTCATTCGTAATTGGTGCCGTCGCAGAACTAACCACACGCCGTCTCGCAATGCGTGCTCTCTCGGAGCGGCTTCGTTCATTGAATAGCGGAAGTCAGCGGCCACAGGCCATGCGTACATTGAAGGAATTCGTGCAAATGGACTGGGAACCCGTTGTGCTCCCGACACTCAAGCACGCAACACAAATGCATTACAAATATATGCTCCGCGCTCATCTGATTCCTGCTTTTGGTGAACGGCGGCTTCCTGACATTCCGCGTGAAGCGATTCAGACTTTTCTAGCGGCAAAGCTTCGTGACGGGTTTGCGTGGGAGACCGTGCACCATATCCGATGTGCGTTAAGCAAAGTGCTGGGTACGGCGGAGGAATGGGACTACATCTCCGACAATCCAGTACGCAAGACGCGACTCCCGAGGAGGGATTGCAACCCGGAGCGGCCTGTCGTTACGCCCCAGCAAGTACAACGTCTAGTCACAGCTCTTCCCGAGCCCGCCAAATCCATCGCACTGCTCCTGGTGTTGACTGGATTAAGAATTGGTGAGCTTCTTGCGCTTCGGTGGAAGAATGTGGATCTGGACGCGAAGATGCTGCAAGTAACGGAAACCGTTTACGAGGGACACTTCGACAAGCCCAAAACAAGGCGAAGTGTTCGTGCAATTCCATTGTGTCCAGAAGCAGCCTCCAGTCTTTCCACTTTGCGCCAAGGTGTGCTTGAGTCTGAGCAGTTAGTCTTCGCAACAGACTCGGGCCGTCCACTGTGCCGGCGAAACCTTTTACAGCGTCATCTGCGACCGACGTGCAAGAAACTCGGTTTGCCGCGAATAACGTGGCACGCCTTGCGTCATTGCCACGCGACGTTGCTAGACGCTGTGGGAGCACCGCTAGGCACCGTGCAAGCGCTTTTAGGCCACGCTTCGCCGGAAGTCACACGGCAGATTTATCTGCACGCGATTCCGGAAGAGCAACGCAGAGCGGTTGAAAAAGTGGAGAAGCTTCTTATTGGACCCAAATGGACCCAAGTTTCGGTAGTCGCGCAAAGGCCCAATTAGCAACTGATTGAATTTGCAGGTGATGTTGGTGGACGTGACGGGATTCGAACCCCTGACCCCCTGCTTGCAAAGCAGGTGCTCTCCCAGCTGAGCTACACGCCCACACGGTGCAACCAATATTACTCTCAACAGTTTACAGCGAGTTCTTCAACGGGTCCAACTTCGAGTTTCGGTCCATTCGGTCCAACAACGGCTTTTTCGGACGGGAGTTCGAAACCCAAGCCCACTTTCTCGGCTACTTGCTTGCGAAACTCCACATCGTCCTTCAACTTGGAATAGCTGTCGGTCACCGTCTTTCCCGCGTGGCCATGCCAGAACGTGATGAGTTCCTCGGGAACCAAGTTCTTGCGAAGCCAAGTGATACGGAAACGACGAAATGCGTGACAGCCCAGTTTTCGGCTGTTTGAGGCTGGTTAGGATCGGATGCAGAGAGCGCCGCAGGATGTTCGACTGCGAGAGCTGTCGGCCCTGTTCGAGTGGAGAACAGAAGGCCAGACTTCCTCTCGCCAATGAAATCCTTCAGCATCGCCGCGACCGTTGGGTGCAGATCGATCTCACGCTTGCCGCTTTCGGACTTCAGGTAATTGTGAATCTGTCCCCTCCACGCCTTCTGACAGATTTTGATTGTGGTGCAGTCCGGGGAAATATTGCTTATGTCGATCCCCAGCGCCTCACCAAATCGCAATCCCGCAGATGCGCAGAGCGCGTAGAACATACGGTAATATTTCTCTTTTGGTGCACCGACAATGGCGGTCACTACACTACTGGCCAGGATAGGTTGCTTCGGATTTCTATCTTCGGGCAGGTCGATGAAGTCGTGATTCCAATTTCGGGGATAGAGCGCATCCCCTTCTTCATTGACCGCCGAAGCCACAACCATCTTGACCGCGTTTGTGTATGACCTTATCGCCGAAGCACCTAAGCCGCCCTTCACCATCGTCTCGCCGAGATTCCTCAACGCGAGATTACCGACGGAGTCGAGAGGCATATCACCGATGTTCGGATTGAGCCAGTTCCTCAAGCAGCGTTCCCAATTGTCAAGCGTAGACGGAGCCACCGGCTTGCGCTTGCGATTCTTCATCTGTTTCAACCAAATCTCGGCCTGTTCACGAAACGTGATGCCGTGGTTCGAACGAACGACTCTTTCGAAATGCTCCACGGTATCGGCTCCGCTGGCCGCGATTATTTCCTTGGCCTTGTGTTTCCGTTCAGACGCTGAGAGTTTGCCGGGACCAGAGATGGGGCAGATTCTCTCGCGTACACGCTGCCTCTTTTCTTGGCCCTCGACATCCTTCCAGAATCGAACGACGTACCAGTTGCCATCCTCCTGAATACAACCATTCTGACCAGATCGACGTGACATGGATTTTCTCCCTGTCCGCTTTTCTGGCGTCGCTTGTGCGACTGTAACAGCGACTTCGACAGACGGCAACTGTGGTTTGGTTTCCATTGGTTCTGCTCGGCGGATACAAATGAGAATGTTTGCTTAACGAGCGGGTTTTAGACTTGCGGGGAGAAGACGGAGAGATAGATCGTAGCGGTCACTCTCTGCGTCGTATCCCTTTATTTCAAGAACTTCCGACACGAATCGAATGCCTGGGCGACGTTCGAGCTGAATGATGACGTTGAGCGAGTCGCCGATGTTGGTCTTGATAGCGCGATAGGGCAATTCGACGCCGCTTTGCAGAACGCAGCTCGTGAATCTTGAGATCGCTTGCTGCGCGGAACTGGCGTGAACGGTTGATAGCGTTCCTGAGTGGCCGGTATTGAGGAGTTGAAGCAAATCGAATGCCTCACCTCCGCGAATCTCACCGAGAATGATTCGGTCGGGCCGGTGTCGAAGTGATGCCTTCAATAAGTCGCGGATCGCGACGGCGGGAAGGCCTGCCTGTGCCTGACGAGCTTCAAAACGGACGAGGTTTGGCTTTTCGAGTTGAATCTCGGAAGTGTCTTCGATCAGGAGAATGCGGTCGTCATCCGAAATGAGCTTTCCCAAAGCGTTCAAGAGCGTTGTTTTTCCCGAACCGGTTCCGCCACTGATGAGGATGTTCTGCCGTCTCTCGACGTAGTTCTTCAGGCGTTGCAACGAAGAATTGCATCAAGGCTTCCGCATTTCACCAAGTCTTCAATTGTGAAATGGCGACTGTTGAACTTTCGAATTGTGAGCGTGACGCCGTGGATGCTGCACGGCGGGATCACGGCGGCGACGCGGCTACCGTCAGGCAGCCGGGAGTCCAGGATCGGTTTCTGCTCGGAGATGTCGTCTCCAAGTCGCCGGGCGATGTTCTTGACGGCGACCATCAAAGATTTCTCGCTCAAGGTGAGGTCAGGCACTTCTTGAAGTACGCCAGCCCGCTCAATGAAGACGTGAGTCGAGCCGTTGACCATGATTTCGCTTATGGAGTCATCGCGGATCAGGTGCTCGATGGGCCGCAAGAATGGGAGGATGGTTTCAAAACCGAGCATTAGATTTCTCCACTGGCGAGCTGCTCGAAATACGAGCGGTTCACGTCGTTGTAGTAGGGCTTCAGATAGCAGAACATCGGCGGCATTGGATTCAGGCCGTCATACGCGATGGCGATTGCCTGTGCGTTCTTCAGTTCCGTGAAGGTCTTCATGTCAAAGCGGTAGTCCGTGCGGGTGTTGTAACTTTTCGACGCCGTTACGTTGGCGCGGTTCGAAATGGCCTTGCCTGACAGAAAGCTCACACGGGCATCGTGGCCGCTTTCGGAGAAGTTGTAGCTGACCTTGAGGCGGTCTTCTTTGCCGCACAACTCGCTTGCCGTTTGAGCGGAGAAGTCATCCGACAGCGCCAGAAATATCTTGGTGCGGAACGTCTGGAGCAACGAGCGCCAGGTGTCTCCGGGCAACGAGGACTTGAGCGAACTGATGCTCTGCGTGGCCACGATGGGAATGCACCTCGGCTGTCGCGAAAGGCTGAAGAACTTTTCATCGCCCGTGGGCTCGTTCTCTCCGACGGTGGCAAAGTGCTGGTATTCATCGCAGATGAAGAAGACTTGGCGGAAGTATCGCTCTCGGTGCGCTTCCATCTCTGGAACGCGATTGAGGACAGCCCTTTGAAAATCCAATTTCATCATCACGCCTAGAGCCTTGGCGAGACCGGCGTTCATGCCGATGGGAAAATTGAGGGCGCAGACTTTGCCAGTCTCAACGAGCCAAGTGAACGAAGGCAACGGCTTCCCGTATCGGTGATCCGCATTGGCTACCGGGTCGTAGCACTCGACAGGGGGACAGAACGTCCTCTTCACGTCGGGGTTGTCATCGAACAGAGAAAGAAAGACGGAGATGCCTTCCACAATCGAGGTGCGCAGCTTGGGCTCGATCCGTTTCCAGTCGTAATGAAACCATCGCTTCACGGCTTCGAGCTGCTCCCACTTGCGAAAGTCTCGGTCACTGGATGAATCTGCATTGAACTGGAATGGGATCTTCTTGTTTCGCAGAATGTCGCACAGTTCGGTGATGGCCTTGGCCCGATAAACATTGTTCGGTTTGTCGAGTTCGAAAGAGAACGCCTTGAGGTCGCTCACCCATGCCGTGTAGGTCTCCGGCGTCACTTCGATGAAGAACTTCGATAGTTTCTTCTCCGCTTCCTCGATCCGCTTTTCCAGAACTTCGGGTGAGATCGCGCATTCGTACACGTCGAAGAGCGTTACGTAGTCGTAGGCGACTTTGTGAAGCAGGATGATGAACTTCACGAGGTTCGTGTAGGCCTGCTGCCAGAACGGTTCTTTGCCCTTGCCGAAAAGATTGTTCAGAAGCGCCGCGATGCTGTAGGCCAGGGCGTACGCGTCCAGATCGTTGTGTAGGGGGTTGTAGCGGTACTCGGAGTGCAGGCTGACTTCGATGTAGTCTTCGGCCCTCTCGATACCTTTCCAGAATTCCTCTGACCTTGTGGCAGAAGTCGCCTTTGACTTCGAGTACGAGTCCGCCTATGCGCTTCGCTTCGTCGTGGGCTTTGTAGGCGATGAGCTGCTCGGCGAAGGGATACATGCAGCAACTCGTCTTGCCGGTGCCCACTGCTCCCAAGATTGCGATGCCGGTGTAGAGGCCACGCTCCGGGATCGTAAGCCAGTGGGGTTCTCAGCCGGGACCGGCTTGCGCGGGTCGTGAACCTCGCCGACGACGAGGAAGAGCTTGTCGCGGTGTTGTGCGTCAGGATAGGCAGGCAATCGTGCCGGAGAAACCCGCTTACGGATCTTCAGGGTGAAGATGTACAAGCCGGAAAGAAGAATTGAAAGGATGATGTAGGGCGTCGTGAAGAGCATCGCGGTGTAGCTGTATTTCGCGCCCGAATAGACGAGCGGAGCCTTGACGGCGATCAGGCGGAGGAAAAGGTTCCCCTCTGGGAACGGCAACAGGAAGTAGAGAGTCATCCCTGTTGCCGAAGCGAGAACGAAGGCAATGAAGTTCTTCGAGTTGAGGATGCGTTGAATCATGACTTCTTCGCTGTGCGAGGCGTCGCTTGGGAGTCAGATGAGTTTTGTGAACGGAGCCAACGCTTGAAGTCGTAATCCTTTTTGAAGACGAGCCGGAGAGCGGACGCGACGATGTGCTCTCGGCTCGTCCCGATGAATTCCGCATAGCGGTCGAGTGTGTCGAGAATGGGTTGTTCAATCTGGACTTCGAGCGAGACGATTTTGGGTGGCTCGGCTGGCTTTTTGATGATGGACATCGTTGATCTCCTTTGCTGGATTGTTTCCGAACGATTCGAGGGACGCGGGCAAAAGCTTTGAGCGAAATGGAGAAAGGGCGGGAGCGACCCCCGAAGCCCGAAGGGACCAGGGCCGCGAAGCGGTCCGTCAGGTGGGGTCGCTCCCGCCCTTTCCGCGATTTTGCCCGCGTCCCGTTTTGTGTCTCGGGACTTCGTATCTCGCTGGTTGTTCGGGTCTTAGGATTGGCGGGTGCGGAAAACCGAAAGGAAAACCGTGAGGAAAACCGTTTTCAGCACGGTTTTCCAGTGACTTTCGAGTTCTGCCCGAACGAAGAATAGTCACGAGGAAGCAGGCAGGTTTTGAATTGCACCTCCTGCCTGTGAGATCGGACGGCTCTCGATTTCCGCAACCAATTGCTTTTCGCTGATCTGGCCCGTCTGCCATTTCTTGTATGCGGACTCGAACGGCTCGCCGGGAAAGCACTGCTTTGCGTGATTCAGAAATTCGAGGTCGCTATTGGTCAGCGTTTCATATCGTTTTGCTTCCCACGCGGCGCGTAGAGCGAAGTACCGGGCAAGCTGCGAGGAAAGCTTCCCGGTCTGAGGGTCGAGTGTTCCCCTGAAGAGAGCCTCTGCCTTTGAAAAGAATGCCGTGCGCGGTCCTGCATAAACGAATGCAAAGAGTGGCAATCGTTTTAGGAAGCCCGAATAGGTTTCAAGGTGCGTATTGAAATCTGAAAGATGGCCGATGCCTGGGTCAACGTAGGTCAGCGTGGGCACAGCCTCTCCGGGGCGAGCCTCGTCGAGGAACATTGGGAACTTGTCCACGAAGTAGCGAATCGTATCTGGGACGCGATTCGCTCCGGCATAGGTCTTTCCTGGCATCTCTTGAGGACGGATTTGAAAGTGATCCTGAAAATACTGGACCTTGTCGGCTTCGCCCTCAAAGTAATCATGGTGAGGATGGGCAATGATGAAATCCAGGCAAGCGAGCTTGGTCTTGATGAAATCAAATGAGTGCTCGCGGCGATTCCGAATGTTCGCCCGCCCGATGGCCGCGTACATCGGCTTGTAGGTCAGTTGATAGACGCGAGCGTTGTTCTGATGCTTGCTCTCTTTAACATGCTCCTGTTCGAGAGCCCTCTTGATGAATGCGCGGACAGTGCGGCCTGACCTGTTGCCGCTGAACTGCCGCAAATGTGCCTGCGTGAAATAGCCCGAATGGATCGCTACCATGTAGAGGAAGCGGGCTTCGCGCTCCGTATATCCGAAGCTCTTGATGGCTGCGAGGTGTTCCTGTTGGATTTTCATAGCGAGAGGATCTCCGAAATGAGGTGTGGGTCTTGCGCGGCGGCACGCACGCGAGAGGCGTCGTCTGCCGGTGCGTAGATCGAAAAGCCTGCCTTACCCTTTTCTGCGAGGTGATGCCCGCGATAGTCTCGCGTGGCAAGTTCCAAATCGACGCGGGACTGCTCGTGGTCTCGCGTCTCGTATTCGATCCTCAAATCGGGCAGCGGAATCTTGCCGTCTACAACTTTCAGTCCGTGCTCCTGGGCGATTTGTTCCCGCCTCGCATCTTGCTCCGACTGTGGCAATGACTTGAGCTTTGCCAGTTCTCGATAGAGGTCGCGTTTCAGTTCATAGTCGAGGACAACCCTGAGATTCGTGCCGCCGTCCTTTTCAATCTTTTCCGATGCCTTCTGATACAAACGATAGAGCATGGCATCGTGGCGGGCTTCACGAGGCTTGACGAAGCCGTGATGAAGGGATTGATTCGCAGCAAGTCCTTGGGGTCGGTTACGGTTCAGGAACGCATGCGCTGATCGGGTGACTGTTAGAAGCTGTTCTTTCTCCGTGCCCGGCAGGGTTCTTCGCTGGATGAGTCCCTGGGCCGTGAGGTTTCTGAGGTCTTGTGTGGCCTGGTCCGCGTTGCCTTGGTATTGAATTTCTACGAGGTCGTCAGTCTTCACGCTGCGGAACTTGGCAATTTCAATAAGGGCAGCGACCTCCGAGTCGCGCAAGTTGTATTCCCTGTCTCGATCCTGACGTGGGCGACGATTCCCGCGCTCGATGTTTCTGGGGCGTTCGGCGCGGTTCCTCGATTCCGGTTGTTCGCCGCCACTAGCACCGCCTCTGCCGGGCTCCGGCTTGGCATCCTCAGGCTTGCGTTCCGACTCTTGTTTCGCCGGTGGATCGGGAGCGCGGTAGTCTTCTGGATCGAAGTCGTAGCGGGACATTGTTCAGGTTCTCTCGTCGTAATCTGAGTCTGCGGGCAGATTCACGTTTCCAACATGGAACTGCTTGTCGATGTGGGACAGCTTCCGGCCAGTGTCTTTGAGGAAGGACTTGCGAATGAGGACGAACGCGCCCGCGAAGATATTGAGAAACAGTCCACCAGAAAAGACTGCGAGTGCCCAGCCGTACTCGTGGAAAAGAAACGCACGATAAGGGATTAGGAACTTCAGCTCCCCCATGAGATAGAAAGCGATGGCGAGCAAAAAGCTAAGAGCCAATAGGAGAGCGTTCGCGACCATTTGAAAAGACCTCTGTAATTCGGAATGTAGGGTTCTGACCGCGCGGCAAGATCAATCAGGTTCGGTGGAGTACTGGATTACCGTGAATCTAATGATTCCGCTCGACGTAATGAGGAACGAGGACTTCCTTGGCCCGATTCTGTAGATTAGGCACAAGCCAGCGAAAAACCATCGTCGCCGCAATCCCTCCGAGGAACTGTGCTATGACGAACCACGGGACATCGTTGGGGCGGATACCCGCGAATGTGTCGCTCAAGCATCGCGCAATCGTGACGGCGGGATTAGCAAACGATGTAGATGCCGTGAACCAGTAGGCGGCTGTGATATATGCGCCGACAGCGAATGGAACAGCGCTGGATCGAAGCCGGGAACAACCCCAAATGACGGAGACGAGGCCGAATGTTGCTACAAACTCACTGAACACTTGCGGAGGGCCGCTTCGAACATGACGCGACAAGGAAACAAGCGGGAGTCCAAACATGAGGTGGGCAACGATGGCCCCTGTGATTCCGCCGAGTACCTGGCCGATGACATAGTGAGGAGTCTGTTTCCAAGGTAACCCTCGCTCCAAAGCGTCCATCACGGAAACGACGGGATTGAAGTGTGCACCGGAGATCCCGCCGAAGGCGAAGATGAGAGCCACGAGCGCGGCTCCGGTAGCAATCGTGTTAGCAAGAAGAGCCAAGGCGATATTGCCGTTGGCCAAGCGGTCTCCCATGACGCCGGAGCCGATGACTGCCGCCACCAGGAATGCCGTCCCTATGAATTCCGCAACGACCCGACGCGCGAGCGATATTTTCATTCGTGCCCGATGCGGTCAATTTCTTTCTTGATAGCGAGTCCGTCGAGACTGGATAAGGGTAAGCACAAGAACAGGCTGATTCGACGGTCGAGAATCATGTAGGCTTCTCGAAATGCCTTCTCAATCTGTTCAGGCGTACCTGTCACGGCGGCAGGGTCAGGCACTCCCCAATGAGCTGTCATGGGTTGGCCTGGCCAGATGGGACAGACTTCTTTGGCTGCATTGTCACAGACGGTGAAAACAAAATGAAGTTCCGGTGCGCCAGGTCGGGCGAACTCGTCCCAATTCTTACTACGAGCGCCGTCGGTCGGTAACTTTGCGAGTTCTAGTTGTCGTAGCGCCTCGGGACGAACGTGTCCCGTGGCATGGCTTCCCGCACTGTATGCGGTGAAAGTCGGCTTACCTTTACGATTCATGATGGCTTCCGCCATGATCGAACGAGCGGAATTTCCAGTGCACAGGAACAAGACGTTGTAGTGTTTGATCATAATTCGCTCGTTACTTGCAGCAATCCGGTCCACAACAAATATTTGAATTGGAGGGTTTTATGGCACGGATAAACGCACCCATAAACTTACCGTCCACCTGTCCCGCAAGAGCATCCACATCTACGCCTTCGCCGGAAAGGAACTCTCGGGCATCCTCCAGCTCTATAAATGCGGGTTGGTTCAATCTCGACGTTTTCAAATCCGGCACTCGACAGTTTGTTGCGGTATTCATTCTCTTCCAGAGCGCCCGCGATACACCCAACCCACAACAGCACACTCTTGCGGATCTCGGGGAGCATTTCGCCACGAGTCACAACGTCGGACACGGCGAAACGCCCTCCGGGCTTTAACACGCGGAACGCTTCCTTGAGCACACGGTCTTTGTCCGCTGAAAGATTAATGACGCAGTTTGAGATGACAACGTCTACGGAACTATCAGGAAGCGGGATGTTCTCAATCTCGCCCTTCAAGAACTCGACGTTATCGAGCCCAGATTTCTGCTTGTTCTCGTTCGCGAGCACTCAGCATTTCATCGGTCATATCGAGGCCGTACGCCTTGCCTGTCGCGCCGACGCGCTTTGCCGACAATAGAACATCAATTCCACCGCCCGAGCCCAAGTCGAGTACCACTTCTCCAGGATTCAGCTTCGCCAACGCGGTCGGATTGCCGCATCCTAGCGATGCCAGCATGGCCTCGGCGGGAATTTCACTCGCTTGCAGAGCATCGTAAAGATTTGACGTGATTGGATCGCAATTCAACCCGTCCGATGCCGTGGCTCCGCAACAACCGCTTCCCCCGGTCGTGACTCGCAGAGCAGCTTGTCCGTATTTCTCTTTCACCACATTTCTTATGCTTGTATCGCTCATGTTTCTCCTATCTGCAAATCTGAACGATGTCACGGGGCTTTACAGCCTTATTCCGAGTGCAGCATTCCGCGTAAAGGAATTGCAGCAATTCTTGCAAAGCGTCAGTGTTCGCCGTATAGCGCAAGAACGTACTCTCGCGCTGGACTTGCACAAGTCCTTCATTCTTAAGTTTGTCTAGGTGATGGGACAGCGTGGAATTCGGGATGTCCAACTCAGTCTGAATCTCGCCGACAGTCAAGCCGTCAGGATGAGCGGACAACAGCAATTGCATGATCCGCAGTCGTGGTTCCGTGCCAATCGCCGAGAACATATCGGCATATCTAGCCACCTGCTCGGTGTTCTTCTTCGATGAGAGTGTCACCATATTTCGATGTTTGCAGAAATATGGATTGTTGTCAAGTCGATCTAGAGTCGCCGCAAGGCGAGTCGCGGTAGGCGACCCGTCTCACTCAAAGGAACGCACTCCCATTTTGTGCGACTAATTCCCCTTATTGGAGTATCTTGTGACTGGAGGAAGCCATGAAAAACAATGTCCTGTGCGTCATGGTTCTTGGAACTCTCCTTCTGGTGGGTTGTGGAAGCAAGAACGACGCGAACGAGAAGAATTTGTCCGAAGCGACGAATGCTTACTTGGTCAAAAAAGGCCAGCTATGCCTTGGCTTAGCCGCCAAATGGCCAGTAGACCTCCAGGACAGTGACCGAGGTCCGGGCATCGTCAGAGGATCGCAAATGGCCGCTCTAGAGAAAGTTGGCTTAGTGCGGTCCCACGAGACGGAGACCGAAGTCACGCCCTTATCAGGCACAGCCCCTGTGAAGGTCAAGGTTCTTCGGTACGAGTTGACCGACGACGGCAAGAAGTTTTACCAGGAAAAGGAAGCCGCCGGTTTGATCGGCCAGAAGGAAAGTCGAGGCGACATCTGCTTTGGACAGCAAGCGCTGGACTCGGTTACCAAGACCGAGGGGCCTATTGCTGTCGGCGATAAGAAAGAAATGACGCTGTACTACACATATAAAATCGAGAATCTTGCTGATTGGGCAAAGAACCCGGATATCCAAAGAGCCTTCCCCGGAATCGTCCCCACGATCAACGGAGTGGGAAAGACAACGCTTAATCAAAACTTGACTCTTACAGACCAAGGATGGGAAGCCCAGTGAGAGGCCGCGCTGTTCCCGATGTTCGCTTTATTTTTCCTGGCGTAGAGCGCACGGCCACTGTTCTCTAGTACAGTAATCACTAAGTGCACGTAATATAAACATTCCCGCCATTCCCCACTTTCAGGCTTAAAACTAGTTGGCGACGGGTAACAGTGGGGAACCCATGCACCCACACCGAAAAACGACGCCAAGTCTCCCGTTTTTACTGAATTCAGTTGACCACCTAGGGAGAACAATCGATCCTTCCGTATTGTCCGTGGCCCAAGAAATCGGTCCCGGTGCCGTCCGCTATGCTGAAAAAGTCCTCGGTGACCCCGCCTTGGCGATTAGCCTGTTTGAAGAAACGGCGGCCACTGTCTCTAAAACCCGCCAGGAGAAAGCGGCTAGAGGCAAACCGGATGTGACAGACATTCGTGGGTACCTCTTCCTCGCGTACATGCGGCGTGTTAGAAGGCAGAAGCGGATGGAAGCCGTGCTCAACGATCCGACCAGTCTTTCCTTGGCGCGCCAGGCGCAATATGCAGACGTACAAGATATGGAGCGAAACCTCTTCCTAGCGGAGGCCCTTGCTAGCTGTGATAAAGTCACGCAAAATATCGTCCTCCGTCGGTTGGAAGGCTATTCGTGGAAGGAAATTGAGCGGCGCTGCGGTGTTTCGAGCGGTGCGGCGCGGGAACGATTCAGCTCGACGGTCCAACGTCTTCGAAAGGCACTTCAACAATCGCGACGAGTCACATGAGGAGGTTTTCCTGTCTTGCCCGCCGTGAGACGAAAGCAAAAGAGAGCAGCGCGAGAGTCGTATTCTGAGAAGACGCTCCTCAAATTCGTTAAGGAGCATCTCTCCAAAGAGTATCCCAACCCCCGAAGAGAGGGCTGTCCCTCCCAAGCAATACTGAAACGCTTGGCCCATGATCCCCAGCAAGTCGATGCTTCCATCGTCTACCACGTTTTTCACTGCTCCCCGTGCTACAAGACCTGTAGCGGTTTGCTTGCCCGCTTGAAAGCGAGCCGGTGACAAGCACTATTGCCCGAGAGCCGTCGAGGGTTCCAGAAGCTAGAACCGAAAAAAACGTTATTTCCCCCCTGACATTTGTCGATTTTTTTGCCTCTTTATAATTGAGGGGAGTTCTCGCAGGATTCTCCCCCGCGAGCTTGGCGGACCCAACCCGCCGCTGTAAGCCGCCAAGCCTCGCGGACGGCCACCCGACGACTGGCTAGACGCGAAGGTAAAAACCCCCTGGACGGAGCTTGTGCTCCACGTGTGCCTTGACTACGGACACGGTCTCTTAGCCAGTGGAACGGTTTTTCCTTCTTGCTCTCAGCTTTTACTGCGGGAGCCACGGGTTACGCGAGAAATCTCACAAGCAGGCGCTAAGAAGCGCATGAAAGAAGGAGAACCGCAGACATGAGCATACTTTGGCGAAAAGCAATTCAATTCAGGACCATCTCTAGACAGATCGCGGCAGTCGCATTGGGCTTGCTCCTCGCCGCACCTGCCTTTGCGCAAGCAAACTCACCCTGGGAGAACGCCGTAAACGTCCTGCAAACGGCGTTCACCAGCACCATCGCTCGCGGGCTCTCCCTCGTCGCAATTGTGGTTTCCGGTTTGACGTTCGCTTTCGGGGAGGGCGGCTCGAAGCGAGTGCTTGCCGGTGTGCTTTTCGGCGTAGGCATGGCAATCGCGGCGGTGAACTTCCTCGCCTGGCTCTTTCCCGGATAATTATCCGCGACTGGAGGAATGCGCTATGCCTGAGAACAGACGAATCAACATGGTCCATCGGTCGCTATCCCGGCCCCTGACGATCCTGGGAGCCGAGAGAAAGCTTTTCTTCTTCGCGATGTGTATCGGTGCGGGAACGTTCAATCTGCTTGGCAGCCTTCTGGGGGGCCTATTGATGTTTCTGCTGCTCTACTTTGCAGCGCGGTGGGCTACCGGGACCGACCCGCAGATTCTCCGATGTCTACTCACATCACCCAAACTTCGCAGCCAATACGATCCGGCAAAACTCAGCCCGGTGTCGATTCGCAGGATCACCAATGCTTAAGCTCCAGCGCATCTTCAAGAATTACCAAGAAACGGGCTCGTTCAACGAGCAAGTGAACCTCTACGGGTTCATCGACTCCAATGTTTTCTTGACCAAGACGGGAGACATGGGGGTAGTCCTCGAAGTTCATGGAGTGGATTACGAATGCCTGGACGGCAATGCGCTCGACGGCATCACCAAGCGTCTTGAATCGGCACTGAAGCTGTTCGATGACAAATACCGCATCTACCAGTATCTCTTCAAACGGAACAACGAAACGATTCCCTACAAGCTCTACGGCAAGCCAATCGTAGATGCCGCCATCAAGAACCGCGTCGCGTATTTTGCCGGGAAATCAGACACGCTCTTCTCGCTCTCGATTTACTACGTGATTCTGTTCGAGGGTTTCCGGTACACACGAACGCTCAGCAGAGCGCTCTCGGAGTTCCCGAAACATCCGTCCAAAGCACTCGGTGAACTGCGGGCGCACTTCTCTGGGACAAAGCAGGTTGTATTGCTCGACCGGGAAATCAGCAAGGGTCAAGCGACTCTGCGACAGAAAGTCGAGAGCTTCATCCTACAGGTAAGCGATTTCCTGCCCATGCGGTTGCTCGACAAGCAGGAAGCATTCCGCGTCCTCAAGCAAACTCTCAATTTCGATCCGCAAAAGATTGCGCTCGCCCGCCTGAAATATGACACTTTTCTGGACTATTACCTCTGCGAATCCCATCTCGAATGCCATCGCGGATTCCTTCGCCTCGACAATTATTACGTGAAGGTGTTGACGCTCAAGGAACCCTCCGCGCAAAGCTTCCCATTGATCTTTGAGCGACTGCTCGAAGTCCAGGCCAACTTCCATGTCGTGACCGAGTGGAAAAAGGAAGACTCGGGAACAATGAGGAGAACCATCCAGGCCAAGCGCCGCCATTTCCATAACACGAAACACTCATTCGTCAGTCAGGTGAACCTCAACGACGCCCCCGCACACGATGTGCTCGTGGACGACTCGAAGGAATCGCAGGTACGAGAACTCGGGGACAGCATCAAGGAAATCGAACTTAAGGGAAATTACTTCGGCAACTTCTCGCTGACCGTCGTTATTTACGACCTCGACTTGGCAAAAGTGGAACGGGCATGCGCCGAATTCTACAAGGTGTTCAGCGTTCACGACGCACAACTTTACGAAGAGAAATACAACCTTCTGAATTCATTCCTTGCTACCGTTCCCGGCAACCACGTCTTCAACCTCCGTTATGTGTATCTGCTCAACTCGAATTATGCGGATTATTCGTTTCTGTTCACCCTGCACTGTGGCGAACACCAGAACCACCATCTCCGTCAGGAATATCTCGCGGTTCTCGAAACCAACCATCACACGCCGTATTTCCTAAACCTCCATCACCGGGACGTGGCCCACACCATGATTCTCGGGCGAACTGGAGCCGGGAAATCGTTCCTTCTGAACTTTCTTATCACCAATCTTCAGAAATACGACCCGTGGACATTCATTTTTGACCTCGGCGGCAGTTTCGAAAGCCTCACGCAGCTTTTCGGCGGTTCGTACGTGAAGATAGGAATCAACTCCGCTGACTTCAGGATCAATCCGTTCTCTCTTCCGCCGACGAAGGAGAATCTCGACTTTCTTGCCCTGTTTGTGAAGGTTTTGCTGCAAGGCTCGTCTCCAATCGACTTGGAACCCGGCGAGGAACGGGATCTCTACCAGCAGATCGAGAATCTGTATTCGGTTGACCCACAGCTCCGAACGCTTGGAGTTTTGGCAAACACGCTGGGACATCGGATTGCCGACAGGCTCGCGAAGTGGACACGCGGCGGCCAGTTCGGATTCCTCTTCGACAATTCGGAAGACACGATTTCCTTTTCTCGTTTCCAGTGTTTCGACTTCCAGAAAATGAGCCAATACCCCGAAATTCTCGAACCGCTCCTGTTCTACATCCTGCATCGCGCGAACTCCGTCATTAGCGACCGGGAGATCAGTACCGTATTCAAGGCGTTTTTCATAGATGAGGCATGGGTGTTTTTGAAGAATCCGAGCATTCAGCGGTACATCGTCGAGGCGCTCAAGACGTGGAGAAAAGCCAACGCCGCGATGATTCTCTCTACCCAATCCCTCGACGAGCTGCGCCGGTCGGAAGTGTTGGATGTAATTATCGAAAGCTGCCCGACCAAAATCTTCCTGGCCAATCCCGATATGGATCGGGACCTCTATCGGAGGCAGTTCCATTTGAACGAGAACGAAGTTGATTTAATTTCGTCACTGGTCCCCAAGCAGCAGTTTCTGATTAAGACCCCGGAACTCGCGAAGGTCGCGAACCTCACGGTTGACCGGAAGAGCTACTGGATTTACACAAACGACCCATTCGACAACCGCAAACGGAAGGAAGCGTTCGAGACCTACGGCTTCGAAAAGGGGCTCGACGTGTTGGCGGGGATAGCCGAATGAAAACCTTACCCATGCCCAGGCTTGTCAAAGGAGAAGACAAATGAAGATTCCTCTGATGCTCCGTAGAAGCAGTCTCTCACTCGCGATTCTCTGGTTCGTTGTCTGCATTGCATTACCTGTCTTTGCGCAATCTGGTGTCGCTCGCACGGTGAAATACTCGCAACAGGACGTTATCGCAGTTCGCGCAAAGCTCCGATATTCCACGCTGATTGTGTTGCCGCAGGACGAAGACATTCTGGACTTTGCGACCGGCGACAAGGACTTCTGGATCATCAACGGGGCGCACAACCTGTGCTACATCCATCCGGCGCAGGCTGGGATTCGGAGTGACCTCCATCTAATTACCGCATCAGGCCACGTCTACTCGTTCCTGCTGACGGAAATAAGCAACGAGCCGACCGTCGAACCGGACCTCAAGCTCTTCGTCGAGCCAAAAGAAGAGTCGAGCATCGGCGGCAACAGTCTCTTGCAGGGCTATGTTCGTGCGGGCGAGGCCGAAGCCTACAAGAAGGAATTAGACGCCCTTCACGCTCAGACAGACGAACGGATTCACGCAGCCGAAGCGCGCGCAACCGAGCAAGTCGACAAGTTCAAAACCGACTATTCAACGAAGCTCCAGTTCGATTACGCACTGGACAAGAAAGGTTCGCAGGAACCCTTCCTCGTGTCGGCGATTTACCACGACGACTCCTTCACCTATATCAAGTGCGCCGCCCGCGAGAAACCGGCCCTCTACGAAATCAAGGACGGCAAGCCGAACCTCATCAACTTTCAGCTTGAGAACGGCGTCTACATCATCCCGAAGGTGATCGACTTCCGGCTACCTTGCCATCGGCAAAAAGAAAATCACATTTACGCGGCGAGGATAGTGGGAACCCCGAAAGCCCGCGAGAAGGAGAGAACCATGAACGAACCAATTCAAGAAAAGACGACGACACCCCCCGGTCTTCTGCCAAAGCACGTTCAATCGTGGCTCATCCTGGGTCTCGCAGTTCTCATGGTTGTCATCATGTGGCTCACGGGTGGGAAAAAGCAGGCGAGTCTCCCAAAAGCAAATGCCTCCACGATCCAAACCCCGCTTCCGCTTGAAGTAAACGAAACGAAGATTACGGACTTACAAAACCGAATTCAGGAACTTCAGAGACAGCAACTCGCAGCCCAGAGTGCTCTTGTACAGCAAAATCGTTTGCTCGGAGCCGCGCCGGACCCACAACAGCCGCAATCGAGCAACGCATCCGGCACTTCGACACCGGGCAGCACTGAAGATCCGATTCAAACGGAGCGCAAAAGGCGGCAATACGTTTCACTATTCTCCTCAAATATCGCGCTGAGCTACCGAAAGACCGCTCCGGGAACGCAGTCCCCCCTCTCCGAACCGTCGTCACAAAACCCGGACGCAGGTCCTTCAAGTCCTCCGTCCACTGGGCCTGACCTAGCTCAATTGGCCCAAGTCGCTCAAATCCTAAAGGACGCCCAACCCAATATCGCAACCCAAGGTCCGATGGCAGGCCAGCCGAATTCTATGCCCTCTGCGCAAACGGGCAGTTCTTCCGCACCAACAGGTCCAGCCGATGTCAAAACTGAAGGCAAGGAGGCGACAACCCCTGCCGCCGCGATCCAAAAGTCGTCGGACGCGGCGGCAGGGAAAACTTACATTCTCTTCGAAGGAACAATTCTCGAATCCGTTCTCATCAACCGTCTCGACGGACAGTTCGTCGGACCAGTCGAATGCCTGCTCTCGAACGACGTGTACTCCCACGACCGCCAGCATCTTCTCATTCCCGCAGGAACGAAGATTCTTGGTGAGACAAGGCGGGTTGAGGCGTTCGGCCAAACCCGGCTTGCCGTCGCCTTCCACCGTCTCATCATGCCGGACGGATATTCCCTGAATCTCGACCAGTTCAAGGGTCTCAACCAGATCGGCGACGCCGGTTTGCGAGATCAAGTAAACAACCACTATCTACGCATTTTCGGCACTTCACTCGCTATCGGTGCGCTCGGGGCCGTAGCGGAGGCCGGAACCGGAGGCACATTTAACGCTTCCGGTGCCGACCTGATGCGCCAGGGATTCGCTCAGAGCATGGCGCAGTCTTCCGAGCAGATTCTCGACAAGTTTCTCAACATTCTGCCAACCGTAACGATCCGGGAAGGACACCGCGTGAAGGTCTATCTTTCGGGCGACCTCGCGATGCCCGACTACAACAATCACAAAATGCCGCCCGACCTGTGAGGGCCGGGTGCAAACAGCAACATCGGTAAAACTCAGAGAGGAGAACAGAAAATGAAAAGAAAGGCCCTGGCACTTTTGCTCATCATGGGGTTGTGCGTTGGAACTGCTTCGGCGCAATTCGGATTCGGGATCGTTTACGACCCCACGAATTACGCGAACGCGTTGCTGCGCTATGCCGAACTTCAACAACAACTCGTTCAATTGAAGAACAGCTACACCCAACTCATTACCCAGTACAACCTGGCTTTGCAAATGTCCCGCAACCTCCAAAACATGCCTGCTCGTTATCAGGCCCAGTTCTCGCAATGGAGGAACACTCTCGCTGGGAACACGTACCAAAACACAGGAACTTGGGTGACCGGGATCAACTCCGGCCTGTTTCCCACCGTAACCACAGGCTACCAGCAAGCCACAACCCAGCTGCTCCAATACAGCCCCGACCACATCTCCGGCATGACCGACGATGAACAGGCACGGGTGAAATCCCAGTATGCGTCCGTAGAACTCGCTGACGGCGCAAACACCACGGCGATGGCCGCTATCGGATCAATCCGTGGGAACGCTCAGAATGTTCAAACGCAGATCGCGAACCTTGAACAGGATTCGTTGTCTGCGGACCCAAATCTGAACACCGAAGTCTCCGTCCTGAACAAGATCAATGCGGCCGGAGTATTGACGCTCCGCACGCTTCAGGACTCAAACAAGCTCCTCGCGTCGCTTCTCGAACAGCAAACCATCATCGCGAAGCAGCAACGCGAGGCCACGACCAACGCCATCAACACCGACATCTCGCGACGTGCCAACCTTGCCGGAAATATGGCTCAAGTGAACGGCACGTTGACAGAGTCTCTACAGAACTTTCGGATGCCTTAGAAGGAATTGCTCATACCCGGCGCGTCGAAGGAGCCACTACGATGGACTACCTCCAATTCATCTTTCAGGCCATCAACAATCTGCTCACGCAGAATCTTGGCTTCTTCGACGCAATGGGCCAGAACCTGTTCCGATCCTTTGCCACAATCCTGGTGGTTTGGTACGGCGTGAAATCGGCACTCTCCGCCGCTGGCGGACGGCACATGTTTAATTTCGACAACTTCGCAAGCCTGCTCCTGACCATCGCCTTCGGTTTTGCAATGGTGAATTACTACAGCACCCCGATTCCGGGCATGGGCGCAAGCTTTCATAACCTCATCACCGACGAGTCGCAGTTTCTCGCAAATAAAATCAATCAGACCGAACTCCAAACCGTCGAAGAGAGAATCGCCGATTACGAGACACGCATGGATTCGCCGGGCATCACGGACATCCTTGGAACGATCATTTATGTCGTCATCATTATTTTGCTCGCTGCCGCCCAGGCCATCGCGATTGTCGTAATCGCCTTCGGATTCATCGCCACTGCCGTGTGCGTGCTCGTAGGGCCTATATTCATACCGTTCTTTATCGTCCCGAAATTGGAGTGGCTGTTTTGGGGTTGGTTCAAATGCTTCATCCAATATGCTTTCTACCAGGTCATCGCAGCGGCGGTTGTCTACGTAATTGCGAACCTCATTCTTGGGCATCTTCGATCTTCAGCCCACAGGGACTATCTCGACGGTCCAGCTCATTGAGGCGTTTCCGGTCCTCTTCATCACTTTTCTCGCGTCGATCTATACGCTTCTGAAAATCCCGGCGCTTACCAACCACATCTTTAGCGGAACGGCGGGAGGGTCTTCTGCCGGAATTCTGGAGAGGGTCTTCGGATGAACAACGACGCGACCTTTCAAAATGCGAAACGACTCTATCTCGAACAGTATGGCGATCCGATGGTGACCAACACCTATCTGAAAATCGCGCTGGTCCTCGTCTCTCTTGTAGCCATCGGACTCGCCCTTGTGGACCTGAGAACGATTCGCACCTTTCAGAACTTCCGTCCCCTCGTCATTCGAATTGACGACTTGGGCCGGGCTGAAGCCATCAATTATCACAACTTCGAGTACAAGCCACAGGATGCCGAAGCCAAATATTTTCTTTCACAGTTCTGCGCGCTCTATTACCGCCGCAACCGCTACACGATCCAGGATGACTTTTCGAAGTCTCTCTATTTCCTGGACGGCAAGCTTGCGGACGGCATCATCGACGCCTACCGCAAGGACGATGTCATTAAGAAGTTCATCACGAACACCTCCGTCCCCGAAATCGACATTGATGTGAAGAAAGTCGCTCTCGAAGACATGCAGTCCCCGCCCTACAAGGCGCGTGTGGACTTTTACATGGTCTATTACTCGCCCTCGGATCACAGCGAGATCAAGCGCGACCTGTATACCGCCAATTTCGTGTTTGTTTTTAAGAGCAACGTTCCGAACGAGCTTATTCCGATCAATCCGTTGGGCCTTGCGATCACGTATTTCCGCGAGGACCAAGCCTTCAAGTGAGCACCTATGGTTGCGAACGCACTCATGCTGACCATCGCCATCGTCCTGGGACTTGGCTTCTGGTGTATGCAGACGCTGACCTACTTCATTTCCTATAAGAGCGTCTTGTTCCGGTTCTATGGCACGCCAATCTTGATCTACTGTGCGGTTCTCTTTATCAACGTCTTCGCGCTCGCCTTCGCTTTGAACCGCAAATTCTTCCTCAAAGACACCGGCAGAAAACTCTCGCATCTCGACAAGCAGCTACATGTCGGGCAGACGGAAGTGACCGCTCCATCCCTCGAAGAGGAGGTGGACTAGCGTGTCTCGCGATTACGCGCCTGAATCCGTCGATCCCAGAGACGCCGGACCCGAGCCGGTTTCCGGTGCCCGCCAAACGGGTCGCTCCGACTCCTCGTTGGAACAGGGACCTGGCAGTGACGCGCAGGATGATGCTCGGCTGGCACCCGAACGCGGACCAAAAGCGGAAACGGAGCGCCCTGTCGAACCGCGCAAGGCGTACGAATTTCGCGGCAGAACGTATGCCGTCCGAACTTCTGAAATTGAGAGTCTCACTGAGATTGGCAAGTTCCGTGCCGTCGCGAGCGAGGATCTTGAAGAGTTCCAGTATCACGGTGACAAGGACCGCATGAGACCGGATGTAGCAAGCCTCATCCGGCAAGGTCTCATCGTTGAGAAGAGCATCCCACACTCTGATACCGCTCCTCGCCGACTGCTGACTTTAACCAAAAAGGGCCATCAATTTCTCCGGTCAACCGGAACGGTCCCTGGCAAATCAAGCGACCTATTACGGCTTCACGAAACCACGCGAAGCGCACCACGACGCCGACCTCTATCGCCTCTATCACAAGGCCGCCGAAAAGATTGACCGGGAGGGCGGCAAGAATCCGCGCGTTGTCCTCGACTTCGAATTAAAGAAGCGCGTTTTTCACGACTTGGCGAAGCTCGGCCCAGAAAAACATTCCGCCGAGAGCAAGAGAGAGATAGCGGAGAAACACGGCCTACAGCTTGTTCGCGGAAAGATTCCGCTCCCCGACCTTCGGATCGAGTACGAAGGCCGTGATGGCGATATGGCTCGCGTGGACCTTGAGCTTGCTACCGAGCACTACCGGGGGAGCAATCTAGCAGAAAAGGTGCGTGCTGGATTCTCTCTTTATGCCCGCGCACAAGACGCCCCTGGCCTGCGTCGTGTTCTAGACCAGAAAGAACTGACAGCGGAGATTCTCTCCCTATGAACATCCAGGCTAACCAAATCGAGCGAATCAAAGAACTCGGCTACACCGAAGCGGAGGCTCGCTTCATTTATATAGTCGCGATCCACTCAGGCTACTTCACGCTGCGGCAGTTCCTCAATTTCACGCAGGCCAAGCGCGGTAAGCGGTCGAATGCCTTTGCCCAGAAACTCCTGAAGCATGGGCACGCCACCATGCGCGACTATATGGGCGCAGGGTCTGTCTTTCATCTATTTTCCAGGACCATTTACGGCCAGATCGAGAAAGACAACCTCCGCAACCGCCGCCAACATTCGTTTGATTTCATCCGTACGCGCCTCGTCCTTTTGGACTTCATCCTGAACAATCAGGACCTCGCGTATTTTGAAACCGAGCAAGACAAGGTGAGCTTTTTCTGCGAAAAATTAGAGATTTCCAAGGACCTCCTTCCCGCTAAGGTTTACGAAGGCGCTTCAGGCAGCCGTCCTACGATTCGTTATTTTGTAGATAAATTTCCTCTCTTCCTTGCCCCGCCTCTCCCAGGGGCTCCCCCTGTGGTCACGCTGAGCTTTGTGGATTCGGGGTTCGAAACGCCTTCCAGCTTCACAGGTCACGTCAACGCCTATCAGGGGTTGTTCCGGCAGCTAAAAACTTTTCGCTTTCTATACATCGCACCAAAGGACGCCCATTTCCGAACGGCTGAAGACCGCTTCCGCGCCTTGGTAAAAAGGCCGCTTGAATCGGATGTTTCGAGTGAAGTCCTCCGCTACTTCCAGGTTCGCAGGAAGTGGGACAACCGCGAGTACGTCGTGCCGGTAACCGAGGATTTTGAGTTCCTGAATGATGCGCGGCGGCGGTTTCACGGGGAGCGGTTTGAGAGCCTGTACGAAGCATGGCGCACCGGAGAGCTAAAAGAGCGCGATCTGCGGAGGGAATTCTCCCAACTGACTCCCGATAGAACTGTGTTCTTCGATACCTATCTGGTGAAAGCCCATTGGTCTCCCGTTGCTGAGGACCGTAATGACGGTGAACGGTGCATGAAAGACACAGATCACCACCCCGTTCACCGTTCCGTTCACCCGGATGGTGAACGGAAGTTAGTGGGAGCGTAGAGGATGCGCATGGCGCGGCAGTCAATTTTGGACACGGGCAAAACACCGAGTTGGGCTGGAGCGACCCCACTTTTGGGAGCCTTCGGCTGCCCAAAGAATCGTGGGGTCGCTCCAGCCCAGGGAACGGAATGCGCGTTCCTTTTAGAACGTGTTTTGCCCGCGTCCAGGGAAGCAGATAACTCACAAGGAGGAAGGATATGTCGATCATCAACAAACGACCGGAACTCGTTAAGAGAGAGTACGAGCTGGAGGACATTGTCGTCTCGACCGTCGAAAAGTACGCGACGTTCATCGAAAGCACGCCGGATCATGTCGTGAATTCGGCTTTGAAGATCCTGCTGTTCAAGGACAAGCAGTTCCTGAACTGGAGAAAGCAGCAACAAACGGCTGGCAAGAGGGACGGGAACGCGGTTGCAAGAGCGGCAGCAAAATGATGCAGAAAATCCTTAACTCGAAGAACTTCGTCGCCTGCTTGCTGGCGGCGGCTACGGGAATGACCCTCTATTTTCGGGTGCCGTTTCCCGAAGAAAATGTCTTCCTGCAGGTCATGGCTCTGCGGTCGCCGTCAATCTTCTTCTTCGTCAAATACTCTTACACCCTGTTCCTCTTCTCGACCCCGTACATCGGTTATTCCATCGTGCTCTCTGGCGTTTACATTTTTACTCTTAAAGCGGGCCGCCGAATTCGCGCGGGCCGATTGCCTCTCTTTCCCGACCCTCGCAAGAGGGACGAACTCTTCCTCGTCCTCGGGGAGGTTCACAATCCTCGTAAGCAGGTACCCGCAGAAAATCCACAGTGGCTCGTGATCCCGGAAAGGGGTCTTTTCACGGGCATCGCAATTCTCGGCGCAATCGGCACCGGAAAGACAAGCTGCTGCATGTACCCATACGCAGATCAGATTCTTGGGTACCGGGCAGGAGATAAAGATAAGAGGATCGGAGGCCTCGTTCTCGAAGTGAAGGGCGACTTCTGCCACAGGGTTAGAGAAATCCTGGAGCGCCACGGGAGAGGCTGAAGACTATATCGAAATCAGCCTCGATTCTGAATATCGCTACAACCCGCTTCACAACGACCTCGACGCGTATGCCTTGGCATACAACATCGCGTCGCTGCTAAACAACCTCTTCGGGCGGGGTAAGGAACCTTTCTGGCAGCAGGCGTACACGAATCTGGTCAAGTTCATCATCCTTCTCCATAAGGTAGCGTTCGACTACGTAACCTTGTTCGATGTCTACGAATGCGCGATTGACCCCGCCACGCTCGAAAAGAAAATCAACGAAGCAGAGCGCAGACTCACCGAGACGGATTCCGTGCTGGTTTCGGAGGAGGAATATCTCAAGCATCCCCGCGAGCTTGAGCCGTTCAAATTCCGGCTGGACGAAGAATCGAAGAGTTATGTAGCGACTCTGACGCCCGGCCTTGCCGCTGTATTGAAAGACAAGGCGATTCAATGGGAAGCGGAGAATGTCGGCGGACGCAAGCCGGTTTCACCAGAAAAGAAAGAGCAGCTCGAAGCAGTCAAGCGTTGGTTCAACCACGATTGGCGACGGATTGAGCCAAAGCTGCGCACATCAATCGTCGAAGGGATTTCGGTATTTCTTTCGCTGTTCGACGACAACCCGTCCGTGAAGCGGACGTTCTGCCCACCGGCGCAGTGCTACGACCCCCAGGCAAATGCCGATTTCAAGTACGGCAAGCCCCTGCCTTCATTCAAATGGCTCATCGAGAACGGCAAGGTCTGCGCGCTGAACTTTCCGATTGGGATGAACGCGGGTCTGGCAAAAGCCATCGGCGTAATGATGAAACTCGACTTCGAACGAGCAGTCTTGAACCGTGTCCCGGAAATGGAAGCAAACCCCGACCGCCATTTCCGGGAGGTTCTATTCATGTGCGACGAGTACCAGCATTTTGCCACCGTTGGTGAAAGCGAGCCGACCGGCGATGAGAAGTTCTTCAGCCTCTCCCGACAGCCGAAGTGCATTCCAATTGTCGCCACCCAAAGCATCAGTTCTCTCAAGTCCGCTCTGCCCGGTGAAACTTGGCGCACACTCTTGCAGACTTTCCGCACGAAGATATTCCTCGCACTCTCGGATGATTTCTCCGCCAGAACCGCCAGCGAGCTGTGCGGACGCGAAGACAAGCTCAAGGTCAGTTACAACCTCTCTGAGAGTGGGCACGACGCCCGCGTAAGCCTGCTCACAGGAAAAGCGCTCTCGCACAAGTCCAACATTACGGCCTCGAAGAGCTACAACACGCAGGTCGATTTTCGCTTCGACATGAAGACCTTCACGGAACTCCGCAACGCGCAATCCGTGACCATCGCGTATGACGGCACGAATCCGATGCCGCCGATGTTCTGCTATTTGAAGCCCTACTTCAACGACCCGAACAAATCCTACTTCCGGCAGCTCGCAGACGGAGAACTCTGATGAACGGATTCGAGACGATCCTTCCATTCCTGAAGCCCATCGAGCACTTGATCCTGGATGACTCGATCAGCGAGGTCATGGTGAACGGGCGCAGACCGTGTGTTCGTCGAGAAGGCCGGTTTCGTCGAGGAAGTCCACGGGCTCTCGATTGGGGAAAAGTCCCTGATGGTCGCGGTAAAGAATATCGCTCGCCGTCTCGGTGATGATATTTCGGAGTCTAAGCCGATTCTCGACTCACGCCTGCCTGACGGCAGCCGCGTCGCGGCTGTAATTCCCCCGTGCAGCTTGAACGGGGTAACACTCACCATTCGCAAATTCAATTCCCGCCACTTTGGGATTGAGGACCTAATTAAAGTTGGCACGATTGAAAGATCACTCGCGAACCAGCTTGAGAACTTTGTCCTGGCCCGCAAGAACATTCTCATTACGGGCGGGACCGGGCACGGGTAAAACGACCCTCGTAAATATCCTCGGAAAATTCATTCCCCCCGACGAGAGAATTCTTCTAATCGAAGACACGTCCGAAATTCAGATGGATCAGGACAATCTCGTTCGTTTCGAGGCGCGGCAGCCACAGAACGGCCTTCCGGCAGTGAGCATCCGCGACCTGCTGAAAGCAGCCCTCCGCCACCGCCCGGACCGGATCATTCTTGGTGAGATACGCGGCGGCGAGGCGTTCGATCTCTTGCAGCTTCTCAATACGGGTCACTCTGGCAGTCTCTCGACCGTCCATGCAACGTCTGCCAAGCAAGGTCTCGCCCGGTTTACGAGTTGCGTCCTTCAGAGTGGGGTTGAACTCCCGTATCGGGCCATCAAGAGCAATATCGGCGATTCTCTCAACGTTGTAGTGCAACTCGAACGGCGGCCCGGCAGGCGCTTTATTTCTGAGGTGCTCGAAATCCATCGGTATGACCCCGACGCCGACGAATACGAATTCTGCGCAATCTACCAGAAGCGTGAGGAACCCCGATGAACGAAACCGAAAATGCCAAAACGTTTTCCCCATCAGCGTCGGAGTACATCAACGACAACTTCAAGCCTTCCGAGCGAATCGCCGTTCTCGTTCTGAATCGGACATCTGGGCGAGACGACACAGCGGATCACGACGGCACAGAAGGCGGCCAGCCCTGAGTTCCAGGCATGGCTCCGCTACAAGAACGCGAATGGGGCTGACATCTATGTTGGGATGAACCCGCTGAAGCAGGATGCATCGACTCGCACAAAAGACGACATCGAGACAATCCGCCATCTTTACATTGATCTGGACCACGGCGGGTCCGCCGCTCTCGAAGCAATTAAGAACTCCGATCTAGTTCCGCAACCAAACTACGTACTGAACACATCGCCAGACAAATTCCAAGTCGTATGGAAGGTTGAGGGAATCACGCCCGAAGAGGCGGAGGCGTTGCAGCGTGGGATGGTCAGAGAGTTCGGCGGCGATCCGGCAGCAACGGACTCTACACGGGTCCTGCGATTGCCCGGCTTCGCTAACAAAAAATACGACCACAGATTTCTATGTGCGAGGCCCGTGTCGAATCAACGCAGACATACCACCTTCGGGATTTCAAGGTTCCGATTGATTCACAGGATGCTCCCCGACACCACAATGAAGAGACTGCGCGCACCCATCGCGCTCCCGGTACCACGCTGAGCCAATCGGAGCATGACTGGGCCTATGCCAAACGCGCGCTGGCTCGTGGTGACGACTCAGAAGAGGTGATCCGACGAATCGCAGATTACCGTGCCAACGACAAGAGTGATCCGGTGTATTACGCGCGCCACACCGTGTCAAAGGCCCAGGAAGACCTTCAACGTAGGACAGTTGGCGCGGAAACACGAAGTGAAGAATCAGATCGTACAGATGAACGAACAAACGGTGTGTGAAATCTGATCGATAAAGGGATCACCCAAAGCTGTCGGTGTCCGGTCACAGCGAAATGTCGCAAATCAGACAGGATCGGTTGCAAAGTGAACCGTTAGACGGAACGGGCCAGGAAGGTTGTGCTAACATTCTTCCTCGAATCCGGCAGAGCCATGACCCAACGAAAGGGAGGGACATGGCTCGCACACGTTACCAGCACGGAGAAATAGTGGTTAAGCACGGCAAAGCGCATGACAGCTATATGGGACGGTGGAAAGAGGATATCCGTCTGTCGAATGGCCAGATCATCCGAAGAAAGCGTTCCAGGGTCTTCGGAATCGTCGGAAGAATTACAGAGAAGCAGGCCAAGAGGCAGCTCGACGGCATCCTTGCCCGCGTTAACGATCCCGGATACCTTCCCGAATCAGCCACGACGTTTCAGGCTCTTGCCCAAGAGTGGAGCGACCAAGCGTTTCCAGAGATGAAGCCTTCGACAGTTTTGAATATGCGTGGACATCTCACGAACCATTTGCTCCCATTTTTCGGCAAGCGGCAGATTCGGGAAATCACCACACGGGACATTGACACGTTCCTATCGAAGTTGGCTGTCAGTCGCAAGACCAAGAAGAACATCTTCGGCACGTTAAAACTCATCCTGAAGCAAGGCCGGGCATGGGGAAACGTGCGGGAGAACATTTGGGAGTCGGCCAAGAAAATTGGAAAGTCGGAAACAGAAGTGCGCGCCTATTCGGATGCTGAAGTGGAAGGCATTCTCAGCAGGTCAACGGGAGCAGTGAGGCTTTTCTACTGGCTGGCCGTTGAAACCGGGATGCGGGCAGGTGAACTGTGCGGGCTTCGTGTTTGCGACGTTGACCCGATCAGAAAACTGCTTCGCGTCCGTCAAGCCGTTTGGCGCGGCAAGGTTCAGTCTCCGAAGACGAAGAACGCAATTCGGGAAATCCCCATCCCATTTCAGATTGTGGATGAACTCAGAACCCACATTGGAAACCGGGCTGAAGGATTCGTCTTCACCACGAAGAACGGTACGCCGTGGAATGCTGACCTTGTGTTGAAGAGGCACCTGCGCGGGAAGCTGAAAGTTACGAACGGCCATTTGCACATGTTTCGCCATACGTTCGCAACGCGGCAGCTACAGGCTGGGGTGCCAGTGACTGTGGTGTCCAAGATTCTGGGGCACGGCAGCATTTCAACAACTCTGGACATTTACGCACACGTCTTGGCTGAGCATATGGAGCAGTTTGAACGTCAGCGTGCTCGAATTCTGGGCACTTATCGGGCACCTGATGTGGGTGCGGTTGCAGAAGAGCAGCAAGTCGCGTAGTATCTATGACGCGGGGTGGAGCAGCCTGGTAGCTCGTCGGGCTCATAACCCGGAGGTCGTTGGTTCAAATCCAACCCCCGCAACCATTCCTCTTCGTTCCTCCGTTTGCCAATTCCATGAGCCCGACAGGCTGTCATCTTTCTTCTGAGTGCTGCCGCGCTCAGTCCGGAGGTCATCGGTTCAAATCCAACCCCGCAACGGGCTATCGCAAACATTTTTATAGGGGCTGGCCGCATCGGAAGTCTTCGCTTTTAGGTACAATTGTGGTACTGAAGAATTCCAACTGTGCACTGGGAAAGGATCGCGGCGTGAGAGACAGATTCACGAGAAGGCGCCGCACCCTGATTACTTCTCCCCTCGAATGGCAGATGACCGCTGCACCGGTGCCGCATCCGCCGATTCCCGCGCTTGCCGAACGCGGCGGCACGCAGCTGCAGACGCCCCGCCCGACACTCCTCGTCGATTCGCGCGAGCAGAATCCATTCAATTTCTCGCGCTTCAAGGGATGGTTTGCAGGAATCGAAAAGAAAGCGCTTCCGCTGGGAGACTATTCCGTAGCCGGGCTCGAAGATATCTGCGTGGTGGAACGAAAAGATCTCTCGGACTTAGTCCACTCTTCGACTGTCGATCGGAAGGCCTTCATCGACCGGCTCCGGCTCATGGCTCGGTACCCGCATCGCTTGCTGGTGGTGACCAGCACGCTGAGTCAGGTGAAATCTCCTTTTGCGCACGCGAGCGTCGATCCCAATCGGACCACCCAGTTCCTGGTCGCCGCACTTGCGGGGCTGCAGGTGCCTTTCGTTTGCAGCGAGACGCACGAGTTAGGAGAAGAACTCGTGGGTTCGTATTTGTATCAGGTTCACCTCTACCACTGGCTAGAATCCAACGACCACGGCCGCTTTCTCTCAGATAACGACATATAGAGACTTGCTCGCAAAAGAGGGCCGGGCCAACAATAAATCCAGGGACGGATTTAGGCGCGCCATTGCCCCTTTCAGCTATGCCCGCGAAAAGTGTGCTGTTTTGAACAGTCTCGCCCCGGGAGTTCGCATAGCATATCGCACGGACAGTACACGAATCGCCTGAGGAGGCACCAAATTATGGCCATGCGTTCGGGTGTTTACATTGTTCCCACCAACGAGTGGTACATCGAACGGACTGTCTGGTTAATCGCCGGAGTGGTGCTGTTGGCCAGCACCGCCATGGCATTGCTGGTGAATCGCCTGTGGATCCTGGGGGTAGCCGCCACCGGGCTTGTTTCCATTAACGTGGCCTTGACCGGCTTTTGCCCCATCGGCACTGTGTTGCGCTTTCTGGGCTTCCCTCCCATGCTCGGAGCGAAGGCCTCCACCCGCTCGAAACTCTACTTCATGCAGATCGACAAGTGGTACCTCGAGCGCCGCATCTATCTTTTCGTTGGCATCAACATTTCTACCGCGTCCTTACTAGTCTTGTTTCTCAGCCCCTGGGTGACGCTGTTCACGCTATTCGTGGGAGGAGCCATGGTGTGGTTCGCCGCCACCGGCTTTTGCGTCATGGCCAACGGGCTTTACTGGCTGGGTGCCGAGCCGCGCCTCAACCCAGAATCACTGCCTTCCGGGGGATGTGTGGAATGTCCCAAGTCGGGCGAGTGTCTGGGAGGGCATGCCATCCTGGCCCAGCCAGCGAGCACCATTGTTATCGCGCCTTCTCTTCGTTCCCCTTCGACCAACGATTTCCACGAACCCCGAACCGCGGGCGCTTAGTCGCCGGGCTGCTCCGCGCTCACCTGGAAGCGGCTGCGCCGGGATGCCGCCCACCAATGGCGGAAGCGGTCGGCGTAGAGATACACGACCGGGGTCGTGTACAGGGTTAGCATCTGGCTGAACAGCAATCCGCCGATAATCGAAATGGCCAGCGGACGCCGCAGCTCCGAGCCCATCCCGCGCCCCAGGGCCAAAGGCAGCGCGCCGAACAGGGCGGCCATCGTCGTCATGAGGATGGGGCGAAAGCGCAGCAGGCACGCCTGGTAAATCGCGTCGATCGAGCTTTTCCCTCCCTGGCGCTCGGCCGTCAACGCGAAATCGATCATCAGAATCGCGTTCTTGATCACGATGCCGATCAGCAGAACGATCCCGATCATCGAGATCACCGTCAGGTCCATGCGGAAGAGCAGCAGGGCCAGAATCGCGCCCACTCCCGCCGAGGGCAGCGTCGAGAGAATCGTAATCGGGTGGATGCAGCTTTCGTACAAAATGCCCAGCACGATGTAAACGGTAATCACCGCCATGGTGAGCAGCAGAGGCTCGCTGGAAAGCGATTGCTGGAACGCCTGCAGCGTTCCGGCAAACATTCCGTGGATGCTCTCCGGCATCCCGATTCCCTGCTCCATTTCGTCGATCACCCTGGCCGCGTCGCTGAGCGCCACGCCCGGGGCCAGGTTGAACGACACCGTTACCGACGGGAACTGCCCCTGGTGGTTCACCGAAATCGGCGCGGTCTTCGTCTGCAAGCGCGTAATCGCGCTCAACGGAACCGCGCGGCCCGATGCGGACTTCACATAAATATTCGCGAGCTGCCGCGGGTCCTGCCAGAACTGCGGCGCCACCTCCATCACCACGTAGTACTGATTCTGCGTTTTGTAAATCGTGGACACTTCCGCCTGGCCGAACGCGTCGTAGAGCGTGTTGTCGATCATCTGCGGCGTGATTCCCATGCGGGAGGCCGTCGCGCGGTCATACACGAGCGAACTCTGCAAGCCCTCGTTTTGCTGGTCGCTGTTCACGTCCAGCAGTCCGGGAAGAGCCTTCATCTTCGCCAGGACGATCGGCCCCCACGTCACCAGATCCTGCACATTCTCGCTCTCGATGGTGTATTGATACGTGGCATTGCTCTGGCGGCCTCCCACGCGAAGGTCCTCGCCGGCCCGCAGGAACACGCTGGCGCCGGGAATGGACATCAGCTTCGGGCGCAGCCGGTTGACGATCTCGGTCGAGCTGACCTTTCGTTCCTGCAGCGGCTTCAACGCGATGTACATCCCCGCGGTATTGGTCGCTCCGTATCCGCCGGTAAAGCCCATCACGGTTCCCACGCCGGGATCGCTCTTGATCACCTTCACGAAGCGGTCCGTCAGGGTCCTCATGGATTGGTAGGAAATATCCTGAGGCGCCAGCACGCTTCCCTGGATCGTTCCGTTGTCCTGTTGCGGGAAAAAGCCCTTCTTGACGGTCATGAAGAGATACACGTTCAACAGGATGGTGCCCGTAAGAATCATCATCGTCACAGCGGGATGTTGCAGCACCCAGCGCAGGCTGCGGTCATAGCCGCGCAGGATGGCGGTGAAAAACTGTTCGCCCTTTTCCTTCAGCCAGCCCGGCTTTTCCGTGGCTTTTTTCCCGCAGCAGGCGCGAACACAGCATCGGCGTAAGCGTCAGCGAAACAAGCAGGGACACGGCGATGGCGGCCGACAGAGTAACCGCAAATTCGCGGAACAATCGCCCGACCATCCCGCCCATCATCAGAATCGGGATGAACACGGCGATGAGCGAACTGCTCATCGATAGCACCGTGAAGCCGATCTCCTGCCCGCCCAGCAGCGCCGCCGGCAGCGGCCGCATCCCTTCTTCCAGGTGCCGGTTCACGTTTTCGATCACCACGATGGCGTCATCCACCACGAAGCCGGTGGCAATCGTCACGGCCATCAGCGACAGGTTGTCCACGCTGTAATGAAGCAGATACATCACGCCGAAAGTGCCGATCAGGGAAACGGGAACCGCCAGCGTGGCAATCAGCGTCGCGCGAACGTTGCGCAGAAAAACGAACACCACCAGAATCACCAGGGCGATCGAGACGCCCAGCGAGCCTTCCACATCGCGCACCGATTCGCGGATGATCGCCGTCCGGTCGATGGTGTCGTTCACGTCGATCGCCGCGGGCATTTCGGCCTTCAGCGACGGCATCGCCTCGTGGATGCGCTCCACGGTGTCGATCAGGTTGGCGCCGGGCTGGCGGAAAACCAGCACCAGCACCGAGCGCTTCTCGTTGGAGAAGCCGGTCACGCGCACGTTCTGCACGGAGTCCTGCACGTCGGCCACGTCGGAGAGCCGCACCGCCGCGCCGTTGTGGTAGCCGACCGTCAGGTTCCGGTAATCGCTCGCCTGCATCAATTGATCGTTCGCGAGGATGTCCGCGGTCGTGCGCTCATCGGAAATCTGGCCCTTGGGGAGGTTGGCGTTCTGCTGGCGCAGCATGTTGCTCACGTCCTGCAACCCGAGGCCGTAGCTGCTGAGCTGCGTGGGGTTCAGCTCGACGCGCACGGCGGGCAGCGCGCCGCCGTTGACCATCACCTGCCCCACGCCCGGAATCTGCGAAAGCCGCTGCTGCAGGATCGTCGAGGCCGCGTCGAAGATGAACGGCACGTCGTGAACGTCCGACGTGAGCGTCAAATCCATCACCGGAATGTCCGCCGGATTGATTTTCCGGTAGATCGGATTGGTCGGCATATTCGCGGGAAGAAAACTGCGGGCGGCGTTGATGGCGGCCTGCACGTCGCGCGCGGCGCCGTCGATGTTGCGGTCGATGTCGAACTGCATGGTGATGTTGGTCGATCCGAGATAGCTCGCCGAGGTCATTTCCGTGACGCCGGCGATGCGCCCGAACTGGCGTTCGAGCGGCGCGGCCACCGACGCCGCCATATTCTCCGGGCTGCCCCCCGGCAGATTGGCCTGCACCGAAATCGTCGGGAAATCCACCTGCGGCAAAGGCGCCACGGGAAGCTGGCTGAAGGCCACCGCCCCGGCAAGCGTGATCGCCGCCATCACCAGCGTCGTCGCCACCGGCCTATGAATGAAAATGCTCAGGAATCTCATCGGAAGTGCGGACGAAAAGTCTAGCAGGCCCGTTTGAGCCCCCTCAAGCGCCGCCGGCCCCGTCGCCGGCAAGCGAGTGTCAAAGCCGCAGCCGCACTCAAAAACAGGCATCTCCTATGGACGGACAAGCCAGCGTCTTGGGTGCATGGAAAGTATGCCCAGGAACGGCCCCGTCCCCACCAGTAAGACTTTTGCTCGCATGGTACTGAAGCCCATTGATGAAGCAACACGCGGTCGCACGTCGGCCCCTATCTGATCCTTAAGTCGATCATTTAGGCCGGATATAGGCGACATAGTAATTCAACCGTGATCTTAATTGCGGTCACTGTTCACCGTCGCTATAATGGCGCAATGGACGCCAAGAAATCAGAAATGAAGTTTATTGAAGTTAAAACAATGCTGGCACAACAGCGTAACTGGCAAATTTTCAGCTTCGTATTGGATTCGTCGACATTCGACCGCATTGCCTTCGTTAGCCGTCGTGACGACGACAAAGACGCAGGATATCAGCGTAATCTTTCAAAGCAGCGAGCGGCCGACATCGCCCACTACATCGACAAACAAAATGGCTGCATTCCGAACAGCATCCTCGTCAATCTCGAGGAGGGCGCGAGCTACGATGAAAAGAGACAAGTTTTGCGAATTCCTGACCATCCCAAGGCAGCCTGGGTTATCGATGGACAGCACCGCATGTTTGGCTTGCGACAAGCGAAAACTAGTTACTCCTTGGTTGTAACTGCTTTTCTGGACAAGAGCGTTGAGGAACAAGCCAAGCAATTCAAAATTATAAACTCGAAGCAAAAAGGTGTGCCCACCTCGCTGCTTTACGATCTTCTCGATCTAACCAAGGATGGGACCTATGTTCAGCAACGAGGACACGAGCTCGCTACGAAACTCAACGAAGATCCCGAGTCCCCCTGGTATCTTCA
Source organism: uncultured Acidobacteriota bacterium (assembly GCA_963709105.1). Classification (GTDB taxonomy): domain Bacteria; phylum Acidobacteriota; class Terriglobia; order Acidiferrales; family UBA7541; genus Palsa-295. Next base: position 61,555 of record CAVPVC010000024.1, on the reverse strand, counting down.
AGTCGACTTAACTGGCTCAGGCGATGGCCTGATAACGCAGACGCGGGTAGTTGCTGCGGTTGAAAGTCTGATCTCGGAGCGTGGAGCGCTATTCCAGTACTCAGAGGAGGAACAGTACGGAATTTTGAAAAACTACTTCACGGCGATCAAAACAATCTTCGCAAGTGACTGGGGAAATAAGCATAGCGTACTGACCAAAGCTCTCGGATTTTCAGCTTGGCTTATTGTGCTACCCCAGGTTTTTAACACATGCCTGCAACGATTCCAGAATTTCACCACGAAGTCGATCATTGATGTACTCACGCCAATTAAGACCTATAACTTTTCCGCCGAGCAGCATAAAGGATGGGCCGGGCATCCCGGTGAGAACAGGCTGGCAGGCGCCCTAGCCGACGCCCTCAAAACAAGCGAACCGAAACAAACCGCCAAGAAAAGCTCGCTGCAACTGGTCTGAGTGCCACCGTGACGTTCTCTGACCTGGAAGTATCGGTTTCACAATTCTCCCGACGGCACGGACATATTCGAGATAACATCGGAGTCGTTTGGGTCCCCGGCGGGGGTCGGGTCCAAGCGGTTTTCTCCCGCGAACTAGCAGGCGCCATGCTACAAGAGGCGGACGAGTTCTTTGATCGAGCGCTGGCGCTTTACCTCTTACGAGACCACCTCCGGGAGTTGCAAGCTTCCACTTGGGCAGGAGTGGCTACGTACTACTCGAATTATTTCTCTGCGCTCAGCTTTATGCGGCTTCAGATGAAGTCGGTTACAGAACTCAGAACGGGGGACGTATTCGAGGTGAACCGTACAGACTTCCCCGCCCCTTATTTTAGGATTCAGCAGCGCAAACGGAGACAAAGCCACAGTGATGTCTGGCACGCTTACTACGATATCGTTACCGAAATGGGTTGGCCTGATCGGGCAACAGTCGCCGATCTGGCGCCCACTTCGAGTCAGCTGCGCTTCAGAGAGCAACTGTATCGAGAGCAGATCAATTATCGCCCCGGAAATGGATTCGAAGAGATTCACCTTACTCGGGCACGCTACCTGAGGTGGCTAAAGACCATTTTGATGGACGACGGTGGCATGGCCGCGACTCTCTCCGATGCCGCCTATACGGATAGAATGGCCATCCTACGGCTCAAGCATGTCGCGGCCCTATTGCAGCGGCTTAGCGATTCGCGAACCGATGCCGATGTGGAGGTCTTCCTCTGGAAACAGCGGAGGGAACTCGTTTCGCGGTACGCAAGAGGCCGTGTCGATCGCCACTTCGGTGAATCGTTGACGCGAGCAGCCGCTTAACTCAGGCAGCCTCGCTTAGCTAATCTACAACCTCGCCTCAAGAACGGATCAGCGCAACAAACCCGCCGTTCCATCAGCGGGATTCATAGCTTGCATAAAAATAAAGAATCGTTTATTTATTTAATATTTCTTGGCGGCATTCACCTCCTAATGTATCCTCTGCTCCCATGACCAAATACAAACTCGAATATATCTGGCTTGACGGCAGGAAGCCTGTACCGGAACTGCGCGGCAAGACCCAACTGAAATCCTTCGAAAAACCACCCACACTCGCCGATCTGCCCCTGTGGGGATTTGACGGCAGTTCAACCATGCAGGCGGAAGGCAGCAAGTCCGACTGTATACTCAAGCCCGTAGCTTTCTATCCTGATGCCGCTCGCAAGGACGGTTATATCGTCCTCTGCGAAGTAATGCATCCGGACGGCACGCCGCATTCCACCAACATGCGCGCTACCATCGAGAACGACCCGGACCTGTGGGTCGGTTTCGAGCAGGAATATTTCCTCTTCAAGGATGGGCGTCCTCTCGGCTTCCCCGAGCACGGCCACCCGAGCGTTCCCCAGGGCCCGTACTACTGCGGCGTCGGCTACAAATACATGGGGGACATCGCCCGGACGATCGTCGACGAGCACCTGGAACTTTGCCTCGCCGCCGGCATCAATCACGAAGGCATCAACGCCGAGGTCGCCAAAGGCCAGTGGGAATTCCAGATTTTCGCCAAAGGCTCCGCCAAGGCTGCCGACGACCTCTGGACCGCCCGTTACCTGATGGCGCGCCTGTGCGAAAAATACCAAGTCGACTTCCAGTTGTATTGCAAGCCCATCAAGGGCGACTGGAACGGCTCCGGCATGCACACCAACTTCTCGACGAAATACATCCGAGAAGTCGGCGGAAAGGAATATCTGGAAGCTCTGATGAAGGCCTTCCAGGACAACATCAGGGCCCACATCGACGTGTACGGCCCGGACAACCATCTGCGCTTGACCGGTCTGCACGAAACCCAGGCCATCGACAAGTTCAGCTACGGCTTGTCTGACCGCGGCGCTTCCATCCGGCTGCCGGTGAACTTCATCAAGAACGGTTACAAGGGCTATCTGGAAGATCGCCGCCCGAACTCCGAGGCCGATCCGTACCAGATCGTCTCGCGGATTCTCAAGACGATCAATACCGTCAAGAAGCCGACACCCGTAACAGCGTAGGTCAAAGCTCGCTGGCTGGGGTGGGGGACATATTCCTGCCCCGGCCATTTTTTTGAACGCCCATCGCCCCCTCTGCCGTTTGAAATCCTCGGTGATCGCTTCCCTTCCACTGCGTATTGGCGCATCGGCACCTATCCCTCTTCTTCCAGCACTTCCGCCATGTAAGCGGTATGCTTGAGGCGACGTTCCCCCACCCGCTGAATGCCGCCCGGGTGGCGAGAACTACGGAAAACCTACTTTGACAGCGTTCCCGAAACCGAGAATCGTCATTAGCAAGTGCATCGGCTTCGATCCCTGTCGTTACAACGGCCAGATCGTGCAGGACAAGTTCGTCGCCCGCATCGAGCCCCACGTCGAGTTCGTCTGCGTGTGCCCCGAAGTCGAAATCGGCCTGGGGACGCCGCGCGCCCCCGTCCGCGTCGTCGCCTCCGGCGCGAGCTTCAAACTTATACAGCCCGCCTCCGGCCTCGATGTTTCCGAGGAGATGCGTAGCTTCACCTCCCGCTTCCTCGGCGATCTGGATGAGGTGGACGGGTTCATCCTGAAGAACCGCTCGCCCTCCTGCGGCTTCACCGACGTAAAGGTATACGCAGGGCCGGAAAAGGGCGCGTCGATCGGCCGAACCGCCGGTTTTTTCGGAGGCGCCGTGCTGGAGCGCTTCGGCGACCGCGCCGTCGAAGACGAAGGCCGCCTGAAGAACATGAATATTCGCGAGCATTTCCTGACGCGCATCTTCGCCTCCGCCCGTTTCCGCCGGCTCCAGCAGAAACCCTCGATGCACAGCCTGGTCCGCTTCCACGCCGCGAACAAACTGCTGCTGATGTCCTATAGCCAGACCAACCTGCGCGAACTCGGCAGAATTGTCGCGAACCCCGGTGGTAAATCAGTCGGCGAGCTTCTCGACTCCTACGGCATATATTTTCGCAAAGCGCTGCACAAGCCCCCCCGCCACGCGTCGCCGGTGAACGTCCTGACGCACGCCCTGGGCTATTTCAAGAAGGACCTGTCCGCCCGCGAAAAGCGCCACTTCCTCGAAATCACGGAAGCCTATCGCCAGGGGACGACCCCCCTAAGCAGCGCGGTCAGCATTCTCAGGTCCTGGGTGGAAAGGTTCGAATCGGAATACCTCCGCGACCAGACCTTCTTCCATCCCTTCCCCGAAGACCTAATGGCCCTCGACGATTCCGGCAAGGGCCGCGCCTGACACAGAGGCTTCTTTCCGCCGGCACGCCCTCCTGAGAAACGTTTCCGTCTAAAGACCTTTTCTCCCGCGGGAGAAAAATATCCGGCTGCCCCCCTCACCGCTCTGATTCCACGCGAAGAAGGCACGACCGGCGCTTCCCAACGCGACCGTAGGATAGGAGATCGAGGCGCTCACGGGAATTTTTGCCGGTGGCGATATTCTTCCGGTTGCATCGATTTCAACCAGATAGGGGCTCTGCGGATTCCAGTTCTGCCCAGCGTCCGCGGCACGGGCTTGAAACACCAGGACGGGGTCCGAATCACCCGACGCGGATAGCACGGGATGATTCGCATCGAGCAAACCCTTTGAGACCAGCAGCGGCGGAGCAAACGATTTTGCCCCGTCATCCGACCACGCGAGTTTCACTCCTGCCTGTTGAGGAGTCGCTTCGGTCATCCATGCCACATAGAGCCTCCGCCCCACGACCAGAGCGGTCGCCCCTGATTCAGGGCATCCGTTGATCTTCCAGTTGTCTTCGGCAATTCGAACGGGCGGCGCAAACGTCTCACCGGCATCCTTCGAGGCAGAAACGACCATGTCCCGGATGTTGCCCTGAAATACCTTTCGCCAAGTTACATAAACCGCGCCGCCCATCCCTGGAGCAACTTTGGGCCGGCAGCACGGGCAGGATCCATTCGCGACGAGCACATTGGGTTTGAACGATGCGCCGCGATCGGTGGATCGGGCAAGGTATACAGAAAACGTGCCGTGCATCTCGGATGGATTGCGGCCATCCAGCCAGGCGGCATATACATCTCCGGCCGGCGCAACTGCGAGTGACGCGAAGCCATTGAAGGACGGCTGCGTTTTATCGCTTACTCTGATGGGTCTATCGAAGGATTGGCCGGAGCGAGATCGCGCGAACATCAGGTCCGAAGGTCCCGACGCATTTGACTGCTCCCAGAGTGCATATATGGAGGTAGATGTCGCGAACAGAGCCGGACTGCTTTCCCCCTGTGCCCGTATATCGGCTCCTTCATCGCCAATCGGAATCGGTGAATCAAAGGTGTCGCCCCCGTTGTGAGACACGGCCATGCCCAGCCGCTTTTTCCCGTCATCTCCATACAACGCCAGCAAGTACAGAGTGCCTGCGGGAGAGATACCGAGCTGGGGCGCCATCGACCACTTGGCCACAGCTGCCAGGACGTTCGACGGCGTCGACTCGAACTGGTAACGGGCGCGCGATGCCTGCCGGCAACCCGCACCAGAGAGCAGGAGGCCAAGCGCCAGCACTGCGATCCCTGTTTTCGAATGATTTTGCTCGAGTTTCAAAAGACGCTCCTCCCACTCTTTCGGTCAATGGCACGTCGGCCACCGCGGGTTCAAATGCCCCTGGCAGCCTATATCTTGCACCGATCGTCCTGCTTGACTTGTTCCAGAAGTTCTTCGATCCGCTGAGCGCGCGACCTGAATTTGGCGGAGTCCTCGTCGCTGAGCATCCTTCCTAGCGCCTCCGCCTGCTCGTGCGTCAAACGGAAAAACTCATCCAGCGATTCCTCCTGATCTCCCATGTTCTCCCCTCACTCAAAATCTCTGTGCGCGACGCAAGCCACAGTTGGCGGACGCTGTTTTGTCCGCTTACCAGAGCCCGCGTGGATCACGCAACAGGTCTCACTTAAGTCGCCAGTCTTAGAAGCTCACGCGCAACGCCAGTTCTGCGGCGAGCGGGCCGCCAACGGCCGTTGGCTGGCCGAAGGTGGATGAAGGGTTGGTCGGATACACACCCGTACCGAAGGAGTTGTTCGGTATCTGATAATTCGGGTGATTGAGAGCGTTGAACAATTCGGCAATCGCTTCGAGGCGAAAGCGCTCGCCAAAGGCAAAGGTCCGGCTGAGACGCGCATTGAGGCTGAAAGAATCAAAACCCGTGCCGGTGTTCCGGCCGATCATCAACCCCACGTTGCTCGTGCAAGCGGAAGCGTTTCCGGCAAGTCCCGGGCATGGCCTGCCTGCCGTGGTCTGAATCGTGTTGGCTCCGCTCACAATGTTGAAGGGCAAAGAGGAGTAGTACGTCAAAATTCCGTTGAGCTGAAACCCATGACTGATGCGTTGCCAAGGGCTGGTTGCTCGGTCCATCGAGGTGTGAAGCGTCGTGTCAAACACCAGGCGATGCCATTGGTCGTCGTCGGAACGCCCCCAATCCTGGTGGATGTTGAAGTTGTTGAGGGGCGCGCTGAAGAAGAACTCGCTCACATCGTCCAGGGCCTTCGAGTAGGTGTAGGAGACGCGGAAGGTTCCCCAGCGAATGGGCCGGTATACGTAAGAAACCGATAGGCCGTCGTACTGAGAAGCTGCTCCTGGGTAATATTGCTTGTTGTTTTGATAGCCGGGATTCGGACGGCACAGGTTGACCGGATCGACCGCCGACGTGCACGTGGGTGTATTCAGATTGACTGAAATGATGAGGTCAACGCCACGAAGATGCTGGTAGTTGACGCTCAGGGTACCGTGGCTGCCCAGCTGCTGCTCAATCTCCAGGCTGGCTTGCTCGGAGTAAGCGTTTGGCATGTGCCGGTCCATCGTGGAAAAGCTAACCGGCAGGCCGGATGGCGCACTCGCAAGGATGTTCGGAAACACGGGCGCCCCCGTCTGACCGAAGTTAAGAGTGGTGCTCAGCAGCTGGATTTGAGCGACGTTGGTGGTGTTCCCTCCGGAGAGTAGAGCGTTGGCCAGGGGACGCAGTGCCACGCGGTCGTAAAAGATCCCAAACCCTCCACGCACGACGGTATGCCTCTGGGCAAACGGAGACCAGGCAAACCCCAACCGTGGCGAGACGTTGTTGGTATCCGTGGCGATGGACTTCAGGAATTCCAGATCGTACCGCACGCCCGCGTTGACCGTAAGACGATGGTTCACTTGCCATTCGTCTTGTCCGTAAAAGCCGACATTGGGGTTCGTCTGTGGCACCACGGGGTTGCCGAAGGTTTGAGTAAAGGTGCTATAGGTTCCCGTCAGAAAGCTGTTCACGCTGGAGAAGGAGTAGCTGCCGCGGATGGATTGCGGGAAAGTGATGGTGAGATCGTTGTACAGGAAGTCCACGCCCACGCGGAGAGCATGCGGCCCCTTCTGGTGCGATAGGTTGTCGGCAACTTCGAAAAGCCGGTCGAGGCGTCCGGTGGGTGAACCTGAGAGCGTTCCAAAGGAAGCGGCCCCGGATATGCTCACCGCCGGCCCGATGGCGTCATTCGGCGGTGCCAGCAGGTTGCTGTTGGTGAATTGCGCCCGCGTTTCATTCACCGTGCGTGGTGACAGAGTGTAAACATTGCTGACCGCCACAGTCTGATCGAGGTCGCTCAGCCCGGCCGCGGCGCTCACTGCACTCAAGCCGCCAACGCCCCGGGAGTTCGTGGAATGGACGTCATACAGGCTGTAGCGGGCGCTGAATTGATCATGCTCGCCGAAGCTGTGGTCCACCTTTTCCAGAAAATTGACGTTGTGAACCGGATTCGGGTACTGGCCGGTGGAAAGCAAAGGACCTCTGTAACCCACCGCTGTGAGGCGGGCGTTGATACTGGCGAGATTCGCCGGCGTGATCGTGATGACGGGATTGCCGGCCTGGTTTAACAGGCGTTGCTCGAAATTAGCAAAGTAAAAGGTGCGGCCGTGAACGATCGGTCCCCCGATACTGGCGCCATATTGAGCCTGTGTCAGTGGAAGGTTCGCGTGAGAGAGGGCATTTTCGGCGTTGAATCGCTGATTCTGAAAGTACCCGTACACCGCGCCATGAACTGCGTCGGTTCCGCTCTTCGTGACCATATTCACGTAACCGCCTAAGGCGCGGCCGAACTCCGCTTGCCCTCCCGACGTGACCACCTGAAATTCCTGCACCACGTCTAGGCCATAAAACGTCAGAACGAGCCCTGCCGCGTCATCGTTGGCGGAAAGGCCATCCACGATGAAACTGTTTGAGAAATTGCGCTGGCTGCTGACTGAAATGCCCTGTCCCGGGACTGCCGAAGTCTCCGCGAATAACTGTGTGCTGGCGGTATTGGTGGGAGAAACCCCGGGAATGAGTAGCGTCAGGTTGAGGAAGCTGCGCCCGTTGAGCGGCAGGCTATTCACCTCATTTTGGGTGACCGTGCCCGCGACTTGCGTGCGAGCCGTTTCGATTTCGGCCGCCTCGCCGCTGACATTCACACTTTCCTGGGCAATGCCGACTTCCAGCGGAAAGGCCAATTCGAACGCCGAGCCAACGGTTAGCGTCACCTCACGTGTCGCATCACCGAAGCCTTGCTTCTTAACTTTTATTTCGTACTGCCCAACTTTCAGGTACGGAAAACGGAAGCGTCCTTCGCTGTCCGTCGTGGTTGAGATGGTTACGTTTGTGTCGAGCTGGCGTGCAGTGATGTCTGCCCCGGTGACGACAGCACCCGACGGATCTGTCACATCACCGCTGACGCTGGCGTAATTGACAGTCTCCTGTGCCCGAAGAACGTCTGAAGTTGAAGCAATCAACAAAACAGCTACAGCAAGAACGCGGACACCCATCCACAGCGAACGAATTACGACCCCATGCATACACACTCTCCTCGTCAATGTAGTTTTTTTAGTGCTTTGAACTGTCGGGGCTTACGGACTACAGACGAGGAGGTTGTTCAGGAGGCAGCACGGATCGCAAAGGCTCAGCAACGTATGAGCTCAAGCCGCGAAACCGTGTTTGCTCCAGGATCGAAACAACGTGGTGTTGTGTCAAAACCGCTTCTACGAAAAACAGAATTCCGAAATCGGAACGATGATTGCAGTTGCAGATGCCCATGTTGCACGGCTGGCTCGACTCACTTTTACCGCCGCCGCACAGCTTTTTCCCATGTTCATCTTGCGAGTGGGAAGGCCGGTGCATCGGGCACATCTCGCCGCAACAGCAGCAGGTCGATTGCTGCAATACGGCAGAGGCCATGGCCGCAATGGGATTGGCCATCATCGCAATGAAAAGGAAAAAGGCATGCACACGTCGCATTGCACACCTTTCTACTACTCGCCTCTCTAAAAAGCAAGCAACTCGTCAGCTGTCGAACTGGTCCTAACTTGAGGACACGTTATCGTGTGCAGACTCGCATTGCTCCTGCCTCCCTGATGAATTGCTTGCTAAAGACACATAGAATAAAGGCCTTGCCAAGCTATATCTATACTTATATAGTGCTTGCGTGAGCCTGGACTACATCCTCCTCGGCCTGCTCCGGGAACCCGCCAGCGGCTACGACTTGAAGGGAATCCTCGGCAAGGGCATTGGGCATTTCTGGGCTGCCGAGCTGAGCCAGATTTATCCCACGCTCCGCCGCCTCGAAAAGCAACGCTTTCTAAAATCCCGCCGTATCGCCTCGAAGCGAGGCCCCTCCCGCGTCGTTTACGAGACCACCGCAGCCGGACACGAAGAGCTCGCCGCGTGGCTGCAGGCCGGCCCCCAGTTTCAGGACATGCGGCACATTTTTCTGGCGCAGATCTACCTGATGGATGAACTCTGCGACTTGAAGCAGACCCTCCAATTTTTCGAAGATCTGCGCATGCGCTGGGCCTTCCGCCTGGAAGGACTCAAGTGCGTGGAGAAGGAGTGGGCGCGGCGCGACCCATTGTTTCCGGACCGGCTCTCCTCAGAATCCTTCCACCGCCATCTCACCCTGCGCATGGGACTGCACTCCTACCGGGGCTGGCTGACCTGGTGCGAGGAATCCATCCGCAGAATTCAGGCAAGAATGCAGCAGGAAGCAGCCACGAGTGCAGGCGCCTCCAGAGTCGGTGACGACACATTTCTGTAGACGGCGGGCGATTGGAGCTGAGGCTGGTGACTCAACGTTTTTTGAATCCGCAGGGGGCAGAACTTGCGTAAACAGTCAGAAGGAGCCGTGCCGGTGAATTCGCAACACCGAGAGCTGGAGCAACTTCTGCGCCGCGCTGCGGACTTGCAGAGCAAGCCGAAGTCCCCGCGCGAAGGGGGCGCGAAAAAGCCCCCCGAGTCGGAGAAGTCGCGAAAGGTTCCTGGCTGAAGCTGGAAGATGTTGGAATTTATTGCCGCAGAAACTAGTTAAGGGGCCCTCATGCCGCGAACCGGAGAAACTCCAGACGGACACCATCCTTCGATGGAAGAAAAGAAACGCGATACGGCCCCTCGAACAATCGAGGAACGATTTCGCATGCTTGTGACCGCCACCTCCCCGATTGTTTATCACACCGACGCCAACGGGGAGCCCCTCTCGGAGAACATCAGTTGGTACCGCTTCACCGGCCAAACGCTTGAAGAAGTGAGAAACGGCGGATGGATCGAGGCGATCCATCCCGAGGATCGTTCCAGTGTAAGCGAAGCCGTCTCTCGTTCTTTAGCCGAGCGCACGCCCTACCAGGTGGAAAACCGGCTGCGCCGCATCGATGGAGAATGGCGCCACGTGATTGTGCGCGGCATACCCATTTTCGGCGCCGACGGAATGGTCCGCGAATGGATCGCCTACGGACACGATATTACGGACCGCAAACAACGGGAGGAGCGCTTGCTGCAAGACGCCGTTCTCGATCCATTGACCGGGCTCTACAACAGGCGATTTTGCGGGTACGGGCTGGATAGGGAGATCAGCCGAGCCCAAAGATCCGGGGATCCCCTGATAATCATTCTGTTCGACCTCGATGGCTTTAAAACGATCAACGACGCTTTCGGCCACGCTGCCGGCGACTCTGTCTTGAAAGAATTTGCCCGCCGGTTGAACAAGAGTGTCCGCGGATCGGACTTTGCGGTGCGGCTTGGTGGAGACGAGTTCCTGGTGGTGCTTACCGGCTGCCCACCCGAGAAAGTGCAGGTCGTATTGGATCGGATTATTGCCTTTGAGACCGAATACAACGGGAATCCCATCGGCGTCTCCAGTTCGTATGGTTGGGCGCAATACAAGTCACCTGAAAACTCTGAAGACCTCATTCGAAGAGCCGATGTGTCCCTCTATCGAAACAAGCAGGCCAAGCGCGCGTCCCGGTGACACGGGAGCGGCGTCTGCCACACCCCCGCCCTCGCACCACAAAGTCCCCATTTTCTTGACGAAACAGGGCGAAACTGCTACAAAAGAATGTCTGGGAGTGTGTGGCTTCTGCATCGCGGGTTCCTGTTCAGGGAACCTTGTTCCGAAGGAGACAGAGTTCGCGAAGTTTATGGGTGTTAGCACGCCGGAAACCGCTTGCGCCTGCTGTTTTTGGCGGCCGGTGCTAACAAAGAGACGGGACGGTTGTGTGTAGCGGCCGCGATTCCCGCCATCGAATCATTCCCGGCCCATTCCAAGCCTTTCAAATTTCAACCGCTGGCCCCGCAAGGCCAGTGGACGCGCGTTACACGAACGAAAATCGACGGTGGAGGAAACTGATGCAAGAAAGTTTCGCGGGCAATGGATGGCTCCGTTGCCGCCTTTCAAGGATATGCACGGCCGGTACGGCATTGTTGTTGACGGCGCTGCTCGGAGCAGCAGCGGCTCGCGCCCAGGATAATAGCGTTGGCGGCGAGGCCAATCTCAAGCTCCCCGACCTCTCCTCGGTGCCCTTCTTCGGCATCGACGGCCACAAGCTGCTGACCTTCGGCATCGTCTTCTGCGTCTTCGGGCTGATCTTCGGCATGTCGATTTACGTGGGCCTGAAGAATCTGCCGGTGCACCGCACCATGCGCGAAATTTCCGAACTGATCTATGAGACCTGCAAGACCTACCTCATCACCCAGGGCAAGTTCCTCATGCTGCTGTGGTCGTTCATCGCCGCGATCATCGTGCTGTACTTCGGCGTGCTGCTGAAATACGAAGCGTCGCGCGTGATCATGATCCTCGCCTTCAGCGTGCTGGGAATCGCGGGCAGCTACGGCGTGGCCTGGTTCGGCATTCGCGTCAACACCTTCGCCAACTCGCGCACCGCCTTCGCCGGCCTGCGCGGCAAGCCTTACCCGATCTACCAGATCCCGCTCAGCGCGGGCATGAGCATCGGCATGATGCTCATCAGCGTCGAGCTGCTGATGATGCTGGTGATCCTGCTCTTCGTTCCCGGCGACTACGCCGGCCCCTGCTTCATCGGCTTCGCCATCGGCGAATCGCTCGGCGCGGCCGCGCTGCGCATCGCCGGCGGCATCTTCACCAAGATCGCCGACATCGGCTCCGACCTGATGAAGATCGTCTTCAAGATCAAGGAAGACGACGCGCGCAACCCCGGCGTGATCGCCGATTGCACCGGCGACAACGCGGGCGACTCGGTCGGCCCCAGCGCGGACGGCTTTGAAACCTACGGCGTCACCGGCGTCGCGCTGATCACGTTCATTCTGCTGGGCGTAAAGAGCCCCACGGTGCAGGTGCAATTGCTGGTGTGGATCTTCGTGATGCGCATCGCCATGCTGGTTTCCGCGGCGGGCGCGTACTTCCTCAACGGCGCCATCGCCAAAGCGCGCTACGGCAACGCGGACGAAATGAACTTCGAGAGCCCGCTGACCTCGCTGGTCTGGATCACCTCCATCGTTTCGATCGCGATGACCTACGTCATTTCCTACTACATGATTCCCGATCTCGGCGGCGACTCCACGCAATGGTGGAAGCTTTCGACGATCATCTCCTGCGGCACGCTGGCGGGCGCCGTGATTCCCGAACTGGTAAAAGTGTTCACCTCGATGGAATCGCGGCACGTGCGTGAAGTCGTCAGCTCGGCGCGCGAAGGCGGCGCATCGCTGGGAATTCTCTCCGGCTTCGTGGCCGGGAACTTCTCCTGCTACTACCTGGGCTTGACGATGGTCGGCCTGATGTCGATCGGCTACATCTTCAGCTCGATGGGGCTGGGCGCCATGATGATTGCCGCGCCCGTGTTCGCGTTTGGCCTGGTGGCCTTCGGCTTCCTGGGAATGGGGCCGGTAACCATCGCCGTCGATTCCTACGGCCCGGTAACGGACAACGCGCAGTCGGTCTATGAACTTTCGCTGATCGAGCAGGTTCCCAACATCGAGCAGGAGCTGAAGAAGGACTTCGGTATCGACGTCAACTTCCACCGCGCCAAGGATCTTCTCGAAGCCAACGACGGCGCGGGCAACACCTTCAAAGCCACGGCCAAGCCGGTGCTGATCGGAACCGCCGTGGTCGGCGCCACCACGATGATCTTCTCGATCATCATGGCGCTCACCAACGGCATCACCACCAACGTCGACAAGCTCTCGCTGCTGCACGCGCCGTTCGTGCTCGGCCTGATCACCGGCGGGGCCATGATTTACTGGTTCACCGGCGCTTCCACGCAGGCCGTGACCACCGGCGCCTACCGGGCGGTCGAGTTCATCAAGGCGAATATCAAGCTCGAAGGCATCGACAAAGCCTCCATCACCGACAGCAAGAAGGTGGTGGAAATCTGCACGGTGTACGCGCAAAAAGGCATGTGGAACATCTTTTTCGCCGTGTTTTTTGCCACGCTGTCGTTCGCGTTCGTCGAGCCGTTCTTCTTCATCGGCTACCTGATCTCCATCGCGATTTCCGGCTTGTACCAGGCCATTTTCATGGCCAACGCCGGCGGCGCATGGGACAACGCCAAGAAGATCGTCGAAGTGGAACTGAAGCAGAAAGGCACGCCGCTGCATGACGCAACCGTAGTCGGCGACACCGTGGGCGATCCGTTCAAGGACACGTCTTCCGTGGCCCTGAACCCGATCATCAAATTCACCACGCTGTTCGGCCTGCTCGCCGTCGAACTGGCGGTGGAGCTCACCTCCAAGAATCCGCAATTGACGCAGATCCTTGCGGGCGTGTTCTTCCTCGTGTCGTTCCTGTTCGTCTACCGGTCGTTCTTCGGCATGCGCATCAAGGCCGAAGCAGCGCATAGCGCGCCGGGACGCGAAGGCGTCGAAAGCGCCTAGTTTTTCTCAACCGCAGGGGCCGGGTAATTCAAAACAAAAAGGGAGGGCGAAATCGCCCTCCCTTTTTGTTTGCGCGCCTTACTCTTTGGCTTTCGTCGTCAGGTTTTCCTCGTGATCCCGGGCGTGCCGCGTCTCAGCCGTTCGATCTATCCTAAGCGAAGCCGTGGCAGTTGTAGTTGCGGGTGCCCCACCCTTCGTATCTTTCTTTCGATGTGCTCGCGCCTTTGCCTTTCGTTGTCATTCAGAGCGAACGGAGCAACAAGCAGCCTGTCTCGTCCCGAACCACCCCACACCTGTCATCCTGAACGAAGTGAAGGATCTGCTTTGGTTTCCCGGTTTAGATTTTGGCAGTCATCCTGAGGAGCGCAGCGACGAAGGATCCTTTGGTTCTTCTTCGGTTCTTGCTCTTCAATTCTCGCGAACACTCCGCGAGACGCCGTGGAGCACTACGTCCTCAGCAACCCCAGAAACTGCCGCGGGTCGTTCGCATATCCCGGAAACACCTTCTTCAGGTCCTTGTCGCCCAGGTGCGTGGAAATAATCTCCCCCAGCACGCTGCGATAGTCGGTGGTCACCGCCAGGTCGCGCCCCTGATTCAGCTGCCCCTCGCTCAACCCAGGCCATCGCGTGTAGACCTTGCCGCCCTTCACGTCGCCGCCCATCACGAACATGCAGTTCGCGTGCCCATGGTCGGTGCCGCGATTGCCGTTCTCGTGCGCGGTCCGGCCAAACTCGGACATGCTCACGAACACGACGTCGCCCATGCGATCGCCCATATCCTGATGAAACGCCGCGATTCCCTGCCCCAGATCGCGCAGCAGGTTCGAGAGCTGCCCCTGCACGCCGCCCTCGTTCACGTGATGATCCCAGCCGCCGCTATCGAGGAACGCCACCTCCAGGCCCACGTCGGCCTTGAACAGCTCGGCGATCTCCATCAGGCTCTGGCCGAAGCGGCTCTTGGGATACGCCGCGCCGTTCTCGGGCTCGTACAAGTCGGGATTGATCTTCTTGAGCTGGTCGATCGCTTCGAATGTCTCATGCCCCACGCCGCGCAAGGCCTGGTCGACGGTTTGCGCGTACATCGCCTCGAAGCCGCCCTGGGCGCGTATCCTGCGGCCCATTCATCTTGAACTGCTTCAGGTCGGGGATCGCCACCGCGGAGACGCTGCCCTGCAAGGTGCGCGGCAGATACGGGCCAAACGCGACCGCCCGGAAGGGCGACGGGTGATCCTCCGGGATCGCCTGCAGCGCGCGGTTGAGCCAGCCATCTTCGGTTGACTTCACGCCGGGCGTGCCGGACTCCATGAAATCCTGCGCGTCGAAATGCGACCGGGTCGGATCGGGCGAGCCAACCGCCTGCACGATGGCCAGTTCGTTCTTCTGGAAAAGCGGCAGCAGCGGCTGAAGGCTGGGATGCAGGCCGAAGAACCCGTCGAGATCGAGGGCCGCCTCGGCGCCGCCGCGCTGCGGCTGCGGAATGGCGATCGTGGGGCGCATCTGGTAGTAATTCGGCTCGGCGAACGGAACCACCACGTTCAAGCCGTCCATCGCGCCGCGCTGGAACAGGACAACCATCTTTTTCTTGTTGGGTGAGACGGTGGAGGCCACGGCGCGCTGCAGAAAGGACGGCAGTGACGCCATTCCCAGCATCGCGATTCCGCCGCTCTTCAGAAAATATCGCCGTGAAATTGCCATGGAACTTCTCCTTGCCGCGGGCCGTTGGTTGCGCTTCTTCCTGAACCTACCGCCGCTGAAATTCCGGCGCGCCGAGAACCAATCCCGAGATCAGCCCTTCGTTCACCTGCTTCACCGGATCGTCCAGCTTCGCCTGCAGAATCTGCGGGTCTTTCAGGCGCTCTTCCAGCGTATCGCGCGTGCCAGGAGCCACCTGGCCATTGAGGAAAACATCGAGGGCGCGGGAGAGCGCCATCTCGGCATCCTTGGAAGCGTCATCACCCAGCATGATGCCCAGATCGACGGTCGCACCCAGCATATGATCGCTCGCAAACGACAGCGCGAAATTCAGCCGGTTCAGGAGCGCGCCGGTATTCACCCACGTTTCCGACTTGTCGGAATATCCGGTGGGAGGCTCGCACAGGAACAACGGCTCGCCCATGCGGCCCACCCATTGCGCCACGGGCAGTGAGACGGCAATGTCGGCGTCCAGGGCGCGCGCGGTGCTGGCTACCAGCTCGAACGGCGTTTTCACCTTGGCGCGATAGGCCTGCTTCGACCAGAACTCGGGCGAGTAGATCATCGTGCGCAACACGTCGCGGATGTTGCCGCCGCTCTCTTCGTACTCCTTGGTCATTCGGTCGATCAGCGATTGTGGCGGGTTGTCGGAAACAAAATGCCGGGCGATTTCCGTCGAAATAAAGGTCGCGGCGCGCGGGTCGTTGGCGAGCATTCGCAGCGCTTCCTCGCCGTCCTTCTCGCCGCCGTAGTCGATCGTATGCCCCATCACGATTTTCTTGCCCTGCGTGTGGAACTCGGGCTTGAAGACATATTCAGGATCGCGGCGCGGCTCGCGAATCGTCCAGCCGGTGAGGCACTTGGCCATCTCGATCACGTCCTGCTGGGTATAGCCGGCGTCCACGCCGATGGTGTGCAGCTCCATGACCTCGCGGCCATAGTTTTCGTTCAGGCCGCGCTCTTCCGGGCGCTGCGGCTGTTGGTTCGCCGCTGGAAATCCCGGCATGTTGGCGCCGGGGCGCGGAAACTCCCCAGGCATGGGCGGCGTAAAGCCGCCGCGGAACATCCCCTGAAATCGGCGACGCCCTTCCATCTGCTGGCGCCATTTCTGGAACGCGTCGGGATCGACACTCTGCCAGTTATCCAGGAAAAAGAGCATCGCCGGGCTCTTGGCTGTGGCGATGAGCAGATCGTCAAACTTGCCCAGCGTGCGTGGCCGGATGGTGTCGCGCATATAAGAGGTGAGAAACCACCGGTCCGCGCCCTTGTTCGCATACACGTTGAAATGGTTGAACCAGAAGTCTTCCATCACGGCTTCCAGCTGCCGCTGGCTGTAGATGGCGCGGTCGACTTTCGCCATCGAAAGCTCCGCGACGATGCGGCCAGGGCCCTGGATCATCGCGAGCTGCAACTGCGCCTTGTCGAGATTATCGTCCCCGGTCACTAGCACCGAGGTCATCGCCTCGCGCCGCTTCTCGCGCTGCTCTTCCTGAATTTCTTCCTTGGTGACGCCCTGTTGCTTTGCGGCTTGAGCGAGCTGAGGGAACTGCTCCAACAGCTCCTGCGAAGACATTTTCAGCGTGGGATATTTTTTCAGCCGCGCGTCGAGAGCCGAATCGTCGATCGAGTCGGGATTCAGCTGCTGGTCGATCCACTTCTCTAGCCCTATCTCGCGGATGCGCTCAACGTCTTCCGGACGCGGGCCGTACGCGAGGCGGTTGAGGGCGTGATCGATGGCCTCGTCCTCGGTAAGTTCGGTGATGGGGAGTTTGCCCTTGAACTTCTTGTTCAGGGCGCTTGCATCTTTGTTTTTGTCGCGCTTGCCAGCGTTCGCGGCAGGCACGATCGCGCTGCCCAAAAACGAGAGGAGAATCGCGATTACACCGGCAACAAATGCCGCTTCCACGGCAGATGGACGACCGGCCGTCCTGGCCGTCTTTCGCCGCGCTGCAATGCTGCGCTTTGAACGAGTTAGTTTCATGGCTCCTTCGATAGAACACCAGAATACGGCAAAAGTTGCTCGTGGTTCAGCACCCTGAACAGGCGCTATTGCCTCTTAGGTGCAGGAATCGGTCGTTTGAAAA
The DNA here is from genome assembly GCA_963709105.1 of uncultured Acidobacteriota bacterium. Taxonomy (GTDB): domain Bacteria; phylum Acidobacteriota; class Terriglobia; order Acidiferrales; family UBA7541; genus Palsa-295. Next base: position 44,209 of record CAVPVC010000024.1, on the reverse strand, counting down.
CAGACCAGCCGGAAGTGGATAGACGCGAGAGGATTTCTGCGATCTGTTCCCTCAGCGATAGACTTCCTTGCGGTGTCCCAGGCGGAGAACCAGAACAACCAAGCGGTCATCTTCGATTTTGCAGATGAGACGGTAACCGCCCACGCGGTACTTCCAGAACTCGCCCAGACGCGAGCCGTGCAACGCCTGCCCCAGGCTGCGCGGATCGTCCAGCTTGGCGACGCGCTCGCCAAGGAACTTCAAGATTCGTTTCCGGCGTTGCGCGTCGAGCTTCGCGAGCTCCCGGTCCGCCGACTCAGAAAGCTCAACGCTCCAAGCCATGGCGTTTCAGCGAGACTTTGAGCGGAATGGCACGCTCCTCGCCGCTGCGGACGCGCTCCAGCGCGCCTTCGGCCAGATACAGGTCTTCGAGATCGTCCAGGTATTCGAGGATCGCTTCGCGGGCATAGTAAGTCTTGGTGCGTCCGGTGCGCCGGGCGAGCCTCTCCAGTCGTTTTTCGATGGACCGCGGCAGGCGGATGGCCAGCATGAGCACCTCGCTATACAAGTATAGCACACGAGACCGGGGCAAACGGCTACCGGGCCGCCCGAAAGCCGTCGAGCGTCCACACATCCTGGACTTCGTCGTGGCGCAGCACGTAGTAATTGCCGTCGTTCGCGCGCACGCGGAAATAGCTGGCCGCCGGGCTGTACCACCGCCCGTCCAGCTCATTCACTTCAAATTGGCGTCCACGGAGAGTAAAACGGAGAGGACTTTCGTCGGCACGATAACCCGAATAGCATTCGACTCGCATTTCGCACATGGCGCCTCCGGGAACCGAAGTATCCGCCACAGCCAAGCCAGACTGCCTATTCAGACTGCCTACCGGGAAGTGTATCAGGTTTTTGCAGCGAGGGATGCGCGGGGATGATGCCGTCGCGTCACCAGATCTTGCGCAGAGCCGGGCTGGTGACCTGCTCTTCGGCTTCCCCGGCCGCTTCGCGCACTTCCGCGTTGTACGCGGCGCCGAGGAAAACGACGATCGCCGTCAGAAACATCCACAGAAGCAGACCGATGGCCGCCGCCAGTCCGCGGTAGACGAAATCGTAAGGCATCTTGCGCATGTAAAAGCCGAAGGAAATGTCGACGGCCCACCACAGGACCGTGGAAACCGCCGCTCCCGGGAACAGATTGACCAGCCCCCGATGGCCCGGCCGGCCGATGCGGTAGAGCAGCACAAGTGTGCCCATCGCCAGCGGAAATATGGCGCCCGCAAAGATAGCCAGATCCAGAACGCGCGCCACGCTCGCCGATCCCGTTTCCAGCACCAGCCACTCGCGAATCTGCCTGCCATACACCGTGAGGATGACCACCGAAAGCATCGGCACGATCGTCAGGCAAAGCAGACTCAGCGCGCGGAGTTGCCGTCGCCAGTACGTGGGGCCGAGCAGGTCTCCTTCGATGATGCGGAAACCCTCCATGTAGCCGGCCATCACCTGCGTGCCCGCGAGCATCGTTCCCAACAGCCCGAAAATCATCCACCGCCAGGGACGCAACACGCGGCGCACGAAATAAGCCGCCACCACGGTCATGCTCCCGGGCGGCAGGATCAGGCTCAGCCGGTCGGGGATCTCCCGCACCGCGTCGACGAAATGCGACGTAATCGCCATAAACCCCAGCGAGAAGAGAAGCAGGGGAAAAAATGCCAGGAACATGTTGAACGCGATGGCCTGGCAAAGCGTGACGCAATCCGGGAAAATCCGGGCCACGGCGCGAATCACGTTCTTGAACACGCTATCCATTGTTGGGGCAAATTATACGGGAACCGGCCAAAGCGCCACACCGTTCTTCGCAAGGGGTTGCCGGTTGGTCTATTGCCGCCGAAAGCACAGCAGGTTAAACTGCGGCAGGCAATGAACTTGCGGGATCGGGCGCGCGGGTTGCCAGCGCGCCAGCTGCAAATGAAGTTCGGGGAGATTGCTCTCGTCCAATGGACACGCCAGCCAAAGCCGTAGCCAGCCGCAGCGAAGAGGTCATCCGCAAGCACAAGGAATATCTGTGGCCCGCGGTCACCAATTACTACCAGCATCCGCTGGTGGCCGACCACGGCTCCATGCAGTATCTGTGGGACATCGAGGGCAACAAGTACCTCGACTTCTTCGGCGGCATCGTCACGGTCGGCCTGGGACATTGCAACCCGAAGGTCACCTCCAAGATCAAAGCCCAGGTCGATAAGCTCCAGCACACCTCGACGCTGTTCCCCAACGAAGCCATCGTAGCCCTGGCCGAAAAGCTCGCCGAGATCACTCCCGGGCAGTTGCAGAAGAGCTTCTTCACCAGTTCCGGCACCGAGGCGAACGAAGCCGCCATCCTTCTAGCGCGCATGGCCAGCCCCAGCTACGACATTGTCGCGCTGCGTCATGCCTACTCAGGCGGATCCGCGCTGGCCAAAAGCGTGACGGCCCAGGCACCCTGGCGAAAAAGCGGCGTGATCAGCGTAGGCGTATCGCACGCGCTCAACCCCTATTGCTACCGCTGCCCGCTGCACTTGAAATATCCCGACTGCGGCGTGGCCTGCGCGAACGACGTCGAGAACCTGATCCAAACCGCCACCGGCGGGTCGATCGCCGCATTTATCGCCGAGCCGATTCAAGGCGTGGGAGGCTTCATCACTCCGCCGCCCGAATATTTCAAGATCGTCTACCGCATCGTGAAAAATTACGGCGGCCTGTTCATTTCCGACGAAGTGCAGACAGGCTTCGGCCGCACCGGCCGAAAGTGGTTCGGCATCGAGCAGTGGGAAGTGACGCCCGACATCATCACCTGCGCAAAGAGCATGGGCAACGGCGTGCCGGTGGGCGCGACGATCACCACCTCCGAACTCGCCGGCAAGTTCCAGGGCCTGACGATCTCCACGTTCGGCGGCAACCCGGTAACGTCGGTAGCCGCCCGCGCGGTGATCGAAGTGATCGAGGAAGAAAACCTCCTCGAAAACACGCACGTAGTCGGCGGCTATTTCCGTGCCCGTCTCGAAGAGCTGAAGGAAAAGTATCCGCTGATCGGCGACGTCCGCGGAATGGGCATGATGCAGGCGCTCGAACTCGTGCGCGACCGCCAGACCAAGGAGCCCGCCCCCGCCCAGGCAACGCAGCTGATGGAACGCGCGCGCGACAATCGCCTGCTCATCGGCAAAGGGCGGCCTGTACGGCAACGTGATCCGCATGGCCCCGCCGATGAACATCGCCAAAGCCGACGTGGACGAAGGCATCCGGCTGCTCGACAAATCTTTCGCGGAGATCCCTGCGTAACAGCAAGACGCACGACGTTTCGGCGAGCCGCAGCCGTTCCGATTGGTGTTATCAGGAGACAATTTATCCCCTTCATCGCCAGTCACGCCACGCGAACCGCCTCGCGCAAAATCGCGACCATCACAACGATCGCCGCATTCCTCTGCTTCGTTGCGCTTACGTCTGCATCCGGAGCCAACGCCGCCGATCGCTACCGCTGGAAATCCGTCACCGAAGCGCAGGTGAAGATCGACGACAAAATTCCGCTCACCTGGAACATCTACCAGCCGGACAAAAAGAAGGACGCCAACCTGGTGCTCGTATTACTCGGTCACCGCTGGCTGATGCTCGACATCAAAGCCAGGCTCGTCTATCAGGTAATCCCGGGCGATCTGCAAAAGCAGGGAGACGATTACGAGACCGGCGATCTCGCGCAGCAAGAAAGGCTCATCCCCAGCAGCGACTGGACCGATCGCGACGTAGGTCCCGCAGAAGACATTCACGTCACGCTGGGCGATTACGGTCGCATCCTCGAAGTAGAATTGCCGCACCTGATGGACTTGCGCCGCGGGCTGCACTAGCAAACGCCGAACCGCAAAGACGCCCCGCGCAATCCAACTAGCGCAGGCCAAGCTGCCGGGGCTGCGGCTGCCTCGACCTCGCTCCCAGGCTGCGCCAAACCATCCACGCAACCGTCCCCAGCATTCCAATCCACCCGATGACGCGCACCGCGTGAGCGATCTGCGTGTCGTGGTCGAGCACGCCAAGCCTGTCGAACAGATAATTCCAGTCGTGGATCACGTAGTCGCTGTCGCCCACCGTCAGCAGCGGCAATTCCTGCGCCCGCGCGTCCGCCATATACACCGATATCGGCAGAAACTGCTCGAAAAAGAAAAATACGCAAAAAGCCGCCCCCTGCACCTGCCGATGAAAAATAAAATAAGAAGCCAGCATCAGCGGAACACCCAACTGCAACAGCGTGCCGCCCGCCACGGCAATGAACTCCCCGAAAAAGCGGAACAGCAGGTGTCCGCCTTCGTGAATGGGAATGAACACCAGGTCCATGAACTGCGGAAAGCCGCTTCCGCGCGCCAATTGAAAAAGAAAGATTGCGTAGAATGACGCCGCAATGTAGAACACAACGCGCGGCACAGGCTCCCACTCCTCATCAAGAGCCAGAAGAAACGGCAGGCGTTCGGTCCACGACTCCGGGAAATTCACAGCAGCCTCTCCCATCCCGCCACAACAGAAATGATGAAGCCTCGGGAAAGGTCTATGTTAACAACGGCTGGCGAGGGGAAAGTCTCAGACGAGCAAACAGGGTTCGAGGGCAGCAACGAATGGCCAGCGCTCGTTCTGCGGGTGATGTTGCGGAGCGCCTCGAGCGCCTCAAGCGTCTACTGCTCGCGGCAAAGATACTGGTCAATCGCCTTCGCGGCGCTGCGGCCCTCGGCAATCGCCCACACAACCAGCGACTGCCCGCGGCGCATGTCCCCGGCCGCAAAAATGCCGGGAACCGAACTCATGTAGTTCCCTTTCGTAGCCACGTTGCCGCGCGAATCGAGCTCCACGCCGAACTGCTCGATCATTCCCTTCTTCACGGGACCCGTGAAGCCCAGGGCAAGAAGCACCAGGTCGGTATCGATCACCACGTCGGTCCCCGGCATAGGCTCGAACTTCGGCGGCGGCCCCACGCGAACGCCGTGGAGCTGCTTCACGTTGCCCTTTTCATCCCCGACGAACTTCGTAGTGCCAAGCGCCCAGTCGCGCAGCCCGCCCTCTTCGTGCGCGCTCTCGGTGCGCAGTTGCAACGGCCATAGCGGCCAGGGCGTGCTGGGATGGCGCTCCGCGGGAGGCATCGGCATGATTTCGAACTGGCTCACCGACGCGGCCTTGTGCCGGTGGCAGGTGCCCAGGCAATCGGCGCCCGTGTCGCCGCCGCCGATGATCACCACGTGCTTGCCGGTGGCGAGAATCTGCCCGGGGACATCGTCGCCCGCCACGCGCTTGTTCTGCTGCGGCAGGAAGTCCATGGCGAAATGGATGCCCTTCAGCTCGCGGCCCGGCACCTTCAAGTCGCGCGGCGCTTCGGCTCCGCCGGTGAGCAGAATCGCGTCGAATTCCTTGCGCAGCGCCTCTACCGGAACGTTGTGGCCCACGTGCGCGTTGGTCTGGAATTGCACGCCCTCGGCGGTGAGCTGTTCGAGACGCCGGTCGAGGACGCGCTTCTCCATCTTGAAATCGGGAATGCCGTAGCGCAGCAGCCCGCCGATGCGGTCGGCCTTCTCGAAAAGCGTGACCCAGTGGCCGGCGCGATTCAGTTGCTGCGCGGCCGCGAGTCCCGCGGGCCCCGAACCAACCACCGCGACGCGTTTTCCGGTGCGCGTGGCCGGCGGCTCCGGCTTGATCCAGCCTTCTTTCCAGGCGTGGTCGACGATGGTCTTCTCGATCACCTTGATCGTGACCGGCGGCTCGTTGATGCCCAGCACGCAGGCCGCCTCGCAGGGCGCGGGGCAAATACGGCCGGTAAACTCGGGGAAATTATTCGTGGAGTGCAGAACGCGAATCGCATCCTTCCACTCGTCGTGATAGACGAGATCGTTCCAGTCGGGAATGATGTTGTTCACCGGGCAGCCGGTGTGGCAGAACGGAATGCCGCAATCCATGCAGCGCGCCGCCTGCGTGCGCACGCTTTCCTCCGGGAACGGCTGGTAGACCTCGAAATAATCGTTCACGCGCTCCGCCACGGGCCGCCGCGTCGGAGTTTCCCGGTTGTATTCCTTGAATCCCGTGACTTTACCCACCGGTCACCTGCCCGCGAGTCTTCTGGCCCGCTTGCCCCACCAGCACGCCCGCCGGAACGCGCGGTATGCCCAGAACCCGCTTGTACTCGTGCGGGAACACCTTCACGAACTGCGGCAGCGTGGCCTCCCAGTTTTCGAGGATCCATTTCGCCTGCGGGCTGCCGGTGTATTCGCAGTGCCGCGAGATCAGCTTGTGCAGCAGGTCGATATCTTTCTGGTGCACCACAGGCTCGAGGTCCACTTCGGCGCGATTGCAGCGCAGCGCAAAATCGGCGTCGCGATCGAGCACGTAGGCGTTGCCGCCGGTCATGCCCGCGGCGAAATTGCGCCCCGTGCGTCCCAGCACCACGACCAAGCCGTTGGTCATGTATTCGCAGCCGTGGTCGCCGACGCCTTCCACAACGGCGGTCGCGCCGGAATTGCGCACCGCAAAGCGTTCGCCGGCCATGCCGCCGAAATAGGCTTCACCGCTGGTGGCGCCGTAGAGGCAAACGTTGCCGATCAAAATGTTTTCTTCGAGCACGAATTCCGACTTGCGCGAGTGGTAGACGATCACTTTCCCGCCGGAGAGTCCCTTGCCGACGTAATCGTTGCCGTCGCCTTCGAGCGTGAGCGTGACGCCCTTCGCCAGAAACGCGCCGAAGCTCTGCCCCGCGCAGCCGGTGAACTGCACGCGAATCGTGTCCTCGGGCAAGCCCTGCGAGCCATACTTGCGCGCGATTTCCCCGCTCAGCATGGTGCCGACGGTGCGGTGAATATTGCGGATGGGCATGCTCAGCGACACGGGCGTGCGATTCTCGAGGGCATCCTGCGTCATTTCGATCAGCTTGCGATCGAGCGCCTGGTCCAGGCCGTGATCCTGCGCCTGCAGGCAGCGCCGGCCGATGTTGCTCGGCACCGGCGGATTGTAGAGAACCGCGGAGAGATCGATTCCCTTCGCCTTCCAGTGCTCGATATCGGTGCGCTGCGTCAGGCAATCGACGCGGCCGACCATCTCATTCACGGTGCGGAAGCCGAGCTCGGCCATGATGCGGCGCAGGTCCTCGGCAACGAAGAAGAAGAAATTGATCACGTGCTCGGGCTGGCCCTGGAATTTCTTGCGAAGCTCCGGGTCCTGCGTCGCCAGGCCCACCGGGCAGGTGTTCAGATGGCATTTGCGCATCATGATGCAGCCCATGGCGATCAGCGGCGCGGTCGAGAAGCCGAACTCCTCGGCGCCCAGCAGCGCGGCAATCGCCACGTCGCGGCCGGTCTGCAATTTGCCGTCCACCTGCAGGCGCACGCGGCTGCGCAGATCGTTCAGCACCAGCACCTGCTGCGTCTCGGAGAGCCCCAGCTCCCAGGGAATGCCCGCGTGGCGGATCGAGCTGATCGGCGAAGCGCCGGTGCCGCCGTCGTAGCCGCTGATGAGGATCACGTCCGCATGGGCCTTGGCCACGCCCGCGGCCACCGTCCCGACGCCCACTTCCGCCACGAGCTTCACCGAAATGCGCGCCTGGGGATTCGCGTTCTTCAGGTCGTGAATCAGCTGCGCAAGATCCTCGATGGAATAAATATCGTGGTGCGGCGGCGGCGAAATCAGGCCGACGCCGGGAATCGAATGGCGCACGCGGGCGATCACGTCGTCCACCTTGTGGCCCGGCAACTGTCCGCCTTCGCCGGGCTTTGCGCCCTGCGAGATTTTGATCTGCAGGTCGTCGGCGTTCACCAGGTAGTTGGTGGTGACGCCGAAGCGCGCCGAAGCCACCTGCTTGATCGCGCTGCGCCGCAAATCGCCATTCGCATCGGGCGTGAAGCGCGCCTCGTCCTCGCCGCCTTCGCCGGTGTTGGACTTGGCGTGGATGCGGTTCATGGCGATGGCCAGCGTTTCGTGCGCTTCCTTGCTGATCGAACCGAACGACATCGCCCCGGTAGCGAAGCGCTTCACGATTTCAGACCGCCGGCTCCACGTCTTCCAGCGGAACCGCCGGCCCGGCGGGCTTGAAATCGAACATGCCGCGCAGCATCAGCAGATCGCGGTTCTGCTCGTCGACGATCTTCGCGAATTCCTCGAACGTCTCGAAACTCTGCTGCCGCACGGCGTGCTGCAGCTTGCTCACGGTGGTCGGATTCAGCAGATGCCGCTCGCCGCGCACGCGGTATTGGTATTCGCCGCCGACGCGAAGTTCGGTATCCGATTCGCTCACCGAGCGCATCGCGAACTGATGCTTCATCAGCGCTTCGCGCGCCAGCACTTCGATGCCCACGCCCTCGATGCGCGAAGCGGTGCCGGTGAAGTAGCGGTCCACAACCTCACGGTTCAAGCCGATCGCTTCGAATATCTGCGCGCCCTGGTAGCTTTGCAGCGTGGAGATGCCCATCTTCGAGAAAGTCTTGAGCAGCCCCTTGTCCGTGGCCTTCATGTAGCTTTTGAAAACCTTGTCCCAGGTGTAATCCGCCGGGAAATGGCCGTCGCGGTAGAGATCCTCGAGCGTTCCGATCGCGAGATAGGGATTCACGGCGCTCGCGCCATAGCCGAGCAGCAGCGCGAAGTGCATCACCTCGCGGGGCTCGCCCGATTCCACGATCAACGCCACCTGATTGCGCGTTTTCTCGCGGATCAGATGGTTGTGAACGGCCGAGAGCGCCAGCAGGCTCGGGATCGGCGCGCATTCTTCGTTCACGCCGCGATCGGACAGGATCAGCAGCGTGTATCCGGACTTGATGGCCTTCGAAGCGGCGCGGCAAAGCTCTTCGACAGCCTTCTCCAGCGCGAGCTCGCCCCCTTCGACGCGGAACAGCGCGGGAAGAGTGGTGGCCAGGAAATCGCCCCATTTCACGTTGCGCAGCTTTTCCAGCCGCCAGTTGGAAATGATCGGATGGCGCAGCTTCAGCGTGTGGCAATTCTTCGGCGTTTCTTCCAGGATGTTGCCCTCGCGCCCGATGTAGCTGTTGAGCGACATCACCAGGTCCTCGCGGATCGGATCGATCGCCGGATTGGTCACCTGCGCGAAGGTCTGCTTGAAATAATTGAACAGCAGCTGCGGCTTGTCCGAAAGGCACGCCAGCGGCGTGTCGATTCCCATCGAGCCGATGGGCTCTTCGCCCTTGATGGCCGCCGGGTGCAGGATCGTCTTCAGGTCTTCGTCCGTGTAGCCGAAGGCGCGCTGGTGCATCAGGATCGTTTCGTGATTGGTGGCATGCACGTTCGCGGGGCTGGGCAGATGATCGAGCGTGATCTGATTTTCCCGCACCCACTGCGCATAGGGCTGCCGCGCGGCCAGCTGCTTTTTCACTTCTTCGTCTGAAATCAGGCGCTTCTGCTCCGTGTCCACGAGCAGCATGCGGCCGGGCGCGAGCCGCCCCTTCATCCGAATGTCTTCCGGCTTGATCGGCAGCACGCCCGCTTCGGAGGCCATCACCACCAGGCCGTCCGCCGTCACGAGATAGCGGCCGGGACGCAGGCCGTTGCGGTCGAGCTTCGCGCCGATCACGCGCCCATCGGTGAAAGCCACCGCCGCGGGGCCGTCCCACGGCTCCATCAGCGACGCGTGATATTCATAGAAGGCCTTCACATCGTCCGGCATGGACGCATCGTGCTCCCAGGCCTCGGGGATCAGCATGGACATCACATGCGGCAGGCTGCGCCCGGACAGAGTGAGCAGTTCGACGGCGTTGTCGAGCATGGCCGAGTCGCTGCCGCCCGGAACGATAATCGGCAGAAGCTTTTCGATGTCGGCGCCAAACAGCCGGGAGGCCAGCACGGACTGGCGCGCGTACATCCAGTTGGCATTGCCGCGCAGCGTGTTGATCTCGCCGTTGTGGGAAATGTAGCGATACGGATGGGCCAGCTTCCAGCTCGGAAACGTATTCGTCGAAAAGCGCTGGTGGACCAGGCACAGAGCGCTCGTGAGTTCGCGATCCGACAATTCCTTGTAGAACTGGCTGATCTGCGGAGCGAGCAGCAGGCCCTTGTAAACGATCGTCCGCGAAGAAAGCGACGGAATGTAGAAGAAATCCTTCTCTTCGAGGTCGGACTCGGCGATCAGCGCCTCGGCCTGCTTGCGCACCACGTAGAGCTTGCGCTCCAGCGCGTCCTGATCCATCTCCGGCCCGCGCCGCACGAAAAACTGCTCGATGTAGGGCTGGGTGTTGCGCGCGACGCGTCCGATCATGTCGCCGTTGATCGGCGTGTCGCGCCAGCCGAGCACTGTGAGGCCGTGCTCCCGTGCGATCTTCTCGAGGACGCCCTGGCAGAGAATCTGCTCCTGAGGGTCCACCGGCAGAAACACCATTCCCACGCCGTATTCGCCGGGAGCCGGCAAAGTGAAGCCCAGGCGGGCGCATTCGCGCTCGAAAAACGCATGCGGGATCTGGATCAGGAGGCCAGCGCCATCGCCGGTCTGCGGATCGCACCCGCAGGCGCCGCGGTGCGTCAGGTTGATCAGGATCTGGATGCCCTTCAGGACGATATCGTGGGACTTGTTCCCCTCGATATTGGCGACGAAACCGACGCCGCAGTTATCGTGTTCATTTTGAGGGTTATACAGCCCCTGCGCGGGCGGCAGGCCGCGATGAGGCAGACCCTGATAAGGATAGGCGGCGGACTTCGTTCCCCGGTTGTTCATGCCCAAGTCTGGCTGGCGCTAACCTGCACCATTGCTTACGCCTCGGCCAAGCCTCCGATAAGGTACTTTCCCGGCCCGCGATAGACTCATCAGGCGAGCGACGTTGTTTCTGGAACACTTAATATACAACGGATGTTGCGGATTGGTTACAGGCAGAGACCCGTTTTGAGGATCAGATTTTTGGATGCAATGTATTTGCGCCAACAATGAGACGAGCGCAACAAAAAAGCTCCCGGAAGCCAAAGCCTCCGGGAGCCTGAGAGCGAAACTTGGCGTTCACGTGCCGCCAGGTTATACGGTGCCAGGTTATACGGTGAACGAACTGCCGCAGCCGCAGGTGCTCTTGACGTTCGGGTTGTTGAACTTAAAGCCCGAACCTTCGAGCGTCTCGATGTAATCAATCGAAACGCCTTCCAGGTACATCTCGCTCATCTGGTCGACGAGAACCTTCAAGCCCTCGAATTCGTACACGTTGTCGGCATCCTTGTTGACCTGGTTCTCAAAGGCCATGTGATAGCTGAAGCCCGAGCAACCGCCGCCCACGACGGCGACGCGCAAGCCGGCGGGTTCCGGGGTCTGCTGCGACAAAATCTCTTTTACCTTCGTGATTGCGGTCGGCGTAAGTTGAACCATTTCATCCTCCTGCGGATCGCGCGCGGAAACTCCATCGGCCACGCGCCATAAATCCGAAAACGATTATAACAGATTTGCCGCGAGACCTGAAATGCGATGTGACGCGCGTCACGTCAGTCAGCTTTACGCGTCACCTCGCCGTGGAACGGCTATGCCTTTCGACGCGCCTCCCCTAGAATAATACCGATGACCCATACCATTACCCTCATTCCCGGCGACGGAATCGGACCGGAAGTCTCCTCAGCGGTACAACAAATCATCCACGCGGCAGGCGTCAGCATCCAGTGGGAAGAAATCGCCACCCGGCCGGACACCGGCCGCCCCGGCGCCGATTTCATGCATTCGGGCGTAGTCGAGTCCATCCTCAAGAATAAAGTGGCGTTGAAAGGCCCGCTGGCCACGGCCGTGGCGGGCGGCGCTCCCAGCATGAACGTAGGCCTGCGCAAGGCGCTCGATTTGTACGCCAATCTCCGGCCGGTGAAGAACTTGGAGGGCGTGAAGACGAAATTCGACAACGTGGACATGGTGCTCGTCCGCGAAAACACAGAAGATCTTTACTCCGGCCTCGAACACATCGTCGCCCCCGGCGTGGTGGAAAGCCTGAAAATCATTACCGAAAAAGCGTCCACGCGCATCGCCCGCTTCGCTTTTGAATATGCGCAAGAAATATGGGCGCAAAAAAATTCATGCGATCCACAAAGCCAACATCATGAAGCTGTCGGACGGTTTATTTCTTACTTCGGCGCGGGCGGTGGCGGCGCAATATCCCGAGATCGAGTACAAGGAATTGATCGTCGACAACGCGTGCATGCAGATGGTGCTCAATCCGAACCAGTTCGACATGCTGCTGCTTACGAACCTCTATGGCGACATCATGAGCGATCTGGCGGCGGGACTGGTCGGCGGGCTCGGCATGGTGCCCAGCGGAAACATCGGCGAGGGCGTCGCGCTTTTCGAGGCGGTGCACGGAACAGCCCCTGATATCGCGGGTAAAGGCATTGCCAATCCTACCGCGCTGTTGATGAGCGCGATCATGATGCTCGACTACATCGGCGAAACGGCGGCGGCGCGGAGCGTCCGGAACGCGCTCTTTCAGGTGTATCGCGAGGGGAAGACCCTTACGCGAGACGTGGGCGGCACGGCAACCACCTCCGAATTCAGCGATGCCGTGGTGCGCGCGCTGGAAAACTGACCCGCGGCAGCCGCAAAGATGGCTGAAAATCCGGTCAATTTGGAGCATGGAAATACTTCAAGTTTGAACTAGTAGGAAACTACGGACGGAGACAAAAATCCGTAATTCTACCGAAGCGGCCTGTCCTTCGGGGCAGTAAGCACTTCGCTACGCTTGGCGCCGCCCCCCAATTCCGCGTTCTCTCCCCTGCTAAGCTTTCTGCGAGGGAGATTCCATGGCGGACGCCACTGTCATCAGGAAGATCTATCAGGTTTCTACGCGGCTCAGCTTCGCGGGCCTCATCGTGGTGATCCTGCTTGTTCTGCACAAGTCTCCCGCGCCGCATGTCGCCACCGATCCTGCGGCCGCCAAGCGCGTGGAACAGAAATTCGCAGCAGCGGACCAGGCCAAAGCTGCCGGGCAGCCCGCCCAGGTGCAGATGGACGGCACGGAGTTGAACTCCTACCTCGCGCAGAATCTGCAGCTGGCAGGCTCCGCGCCGGCGGCCCCGTCAACGGATGCTGGTGCGGCTATGCCGGCTGCGACTATTGCGAATACCCCGGCTTCGCCTGCGCCCGGGAATAATCCGGCTAACGATGCGATGGCCGCGCTGTCCAGCTCCGATCCCCAATCGATCGAACAAGTGCAGTCGTCGGTGAAAGACGTGAAGGTGGATATGGACGGGGACCTCGTGAAGGCTTACGTGGTATTCGATTTTCACGGGCGGGACATGTCGCTCGAACTCGACGGGCATATGGGCGCGCAGGACGGATACGTGAAATTCCAGCCGGTCGCGGGGAAGCTGGGTTCCCTGCCCTTGCCGCAAGCGACGCTCGATGCGGCGGTGGAGAAGATGATGGCTTCGCCGGAAAACAGAGAGAAGCTGAAGCTGCCCAACGACATCAGCGATATCAAGATCGAGGATGGTAAGGCCGTGCTGTCGTATAAATAGCGCTTTCCCCGCCCCGCGTCACCCTTCCCCTGCGTCGTCCCGAGCCTTGCCCAGCTTTTCAGCCCAAAAAGAAAAACGACTTTAGGCGGGGGCGCCTATTGGTTTGTAGGCGATGTAGAGCAGCCAATAGATGATTACGCCGGTGACCGAGACATAGAGCCATAGGGGCAGCGTCCAGCGGGCTATGGCGCGGTGGCGGTCGAAGCGTTCGCGCAGGGCGCGGGAGAGGGTGATCAGCACGAGCGGCACGATTACTACCGCCAGGATCGTATGCGATGTTAGCAGGGTGAAATAAACGGGGCGAATCCAGCCCTGTCCGCCGAAGCGGATGATTCCCGCGTGCAGGTGGAAGTATACGTAGCACGCCAGAAAAATTGTGGAGCAGGTGAACGCGGTGATCATGCAGGCGCGATGTGCCTGGATTTTCCCGCGGCGGATGAACAGGTAGCCGGCAAAGAGGAACACAGCCGAAGCGCCGTTGAGCGATGCGTTTACTCCGGGAAGCGACGACAGCGGGATCGTCATAGGGAAAAGCCGGACTGCAACAGAGGGTTGGCCTTGCGATCGATGGATGCCTCCCGATCGAAGCCGAAGCCGGAAGAGGGATTCTCTGCGCTTACACCGCGCTCAGAATAACTGCCTGCGGAGCTTTCGGAGGCGCGCGGGGCGCTCACCGGACGAGCTTGTCGACGATCATCCACGTTAGCAGTAGGGGGATGTGCGCTACCGTGGCATGCATCAGCCACTTGGCGCGGACGTTGGTGCGCGAGCGGTTGGCCCAGAGACCTACCTGCAGCAGCAGCATGCCCAGCACCAGGGCGCCGAAGAAATAGCGGATGCTGGCCATTCCGAGAAGCGATGGCAGGGCGCTGACCCAGACCAGGATCGCGGAGGTGCAGACGATCTGGCGGAAGGTCGCGTCACCCTTGGGATCGACTACCGGCAGCATCTTGATTCCGGCGCGGGCGTAGTCTTCGCGATAAATCCAGGCGATCGCCATGAAGTGCGGGAATTGCCAGAAGAACAGGATGGCGAACAAAACCCATCCGCCGAGGGAAAGCGAGCCGTGCGCCGCAACCCAGCCGATCACGGGGGGCAGGGCTCCGGGCACCGCTCCTACCGCGGTGGCCCAGGTGGTGCGGGTCTTGAGTGGCGTATACAAGCACAGGTAAAGGACGCAGGTGGCCAGCGCCACCATCGATGCCAGACTGCTTACGGCAACCGCCAGCCAGGCGCCGCCTACTACGATGGCTCCAAAGCCGAAAATCAGAACTTCGCGCGGCTGCAATTGGCCCGAGGGCAGGGGGCGGGCGGCCGTCCGGCGCATGACCGCGTCCATGTCGCGCTCGACATACTGGTTCAGCGCGGCGGTGCCGCCTGCAACCAGCATGGTGCCGCAAAGGGTGTGCAGCAGGAGCAGCCAGTCCATCGGGCCGTTGGAGCCCAGGTAGAAACCGGCGACGGTGGTGATCACCACGAGAAACGTGACGTCGGGCTTGGTGAGGGCCACGTAGGCCCAGGACTTACTTTGGGCCGCGATCGCTTCCGCACGAAGTTCGTTCATGAGCGCTTGTCATCCCCTGCTTGTTCGGGCGGCCTCAGCCCGCGGTTGGGCGCCCCGCCAGGCGTGCGCCGGATGAATCGGTTGCGACGAAAGACGACGGACGGATCAAACGAATGCAAGAAAGGGTCAAAACCGTTGACGCAGCCAGGGTCAACGCTCCACCCAGCACGTGAGCGACCGTCAGAACAACATAGAGCAGGGACGGCTGAAAATTATCGCCTGCATTCATCACCGCCCAATACGCTGCGCCGCCGAGCAACAGTTGCGTTCCGAAACACGCGTGCAGGAAGACCACGCCCAGGCGGAGTTCCCGCACCCCTTTGAAACGCTTTTTCACCGTGCGCCCCGTCCAGACCACTAGCACGATCAGGATTCCCGCGCCCATCAGATGAGGATTGATGCCGAAGGCGCCGTGCCGGAAGGCCGCGCCGAGCACCAACTGCGCGAGAATGGCGAGCGTGGTCCAAAGAGTGAGAGAGCGGGCGGGGGGAGACGACGTGTCGTCCAACTGCGGGAGGTCGCTCTGCCACCACGGGCTCAGATAAACCGAAAGTCCTACGATGGTCAGGAAGTAAATTTGCGCCAGAGTGGCGTGGGCGGTCGCGGAAAGCGCCGGATGCCCTACGAGCACCCTGATGCCGCCGAGAACCGCTTGCGCGAGCACCAGCGCTAGAGCCGTCCAGCTGAGCTTGCGGGCCAGGGAGCGGCGGTCGGCGCGAGTTACCCAGATGGCCAGGATAAGCGTTAACACCGAGACGAGACCCGCCAGGACGCGGTGCGCGTACTCGAAACGGACGCCGCCGACCAGAGGAGGGATGATCCTTCCGTAGGCGAGGGGCCAATCGGGGACGGAGTCCGCGGCGTTATTGCTGGTGACCAGCGCCCCGGCCATCAATAAGAGGATGGTGCAGCAGCAAGTCGCCACTGCAAACTTGTACACGCCGCGAAGATTATGACGATCGGCCATTCCGTCCTGGGATTCCCTGTTTCGAATCGACAAGCATAAAAGGGAACGGCGAAAAAAGCAAAAGCTGATTGTGTTGGAAGAGCCTGGTGGGAGTTGTTGTTGAAAGGAACGGGAGAATCATCGAGCAAACCCGCTCCGCGCTCGCCGTTCCAATCTGTTCGCTTCCGCCCGTCTTCTTGGACTACTCCCTCAACGACTCAGGGGGGATTCGATGTGCCCAGGCATCCCTGTTCGCGCGCGACAAGTTTGTTAGTATCCACGTAATGGCTTTGGTCATCGAAACCGGGTCGCTCCCGCTGCGTTGCATCGTAGCAGCCTTCACAATCGCCTGCCTCCTGGCTGGCGCGCCGCCTCTCGCGGCACAAGACGAGTGCAAAGTGATGGAGAAGGTGGTTGCGGACGCTTCCAGCAAGGTCCACAGCACGCCCAGCTCACCTCTACACGACTTCCAAGATTGGCGGCCAGACCTTCGCATCGGAGATCATCTACGCCGCCGGCTCCATGTATATGAAGATCGATGGCAAATGGACTCTGGCTGGCTCGATCAAAGACCTGGAGCAGACAGAGCAGCAGCTCAAGCGCGATGCCCATTCCAAAGATGTCTGCCGGTCGCTGAAGGATGAGACGGTAAACGGCGAACTCGCGTCGGCGTACACCTCGCACTCGGAGACGCCCAAGGGTACGATCGACTCGCAGGTATGGATTTCCAAGACAAAGGGCCTGCCGCTGCGCGAAGTCACCACCAGCGACGATGGCAAAGCCACCATTTCAACCCGCTACGAATATGGGGATGTACGGCCCCCATTGTGATGTGGGCGTTGTGAACTATGGCCGGCTGAAGGTTCCCACGTAGACGGCTTTCCCGAGAATGTGCCCTTCCATCGCCTTCAGCAGGTCGGCGCGGGTGGATCCCGCCATCAGGTCCAGCTTCTGATCGAGCGCGTACAGTTCGAATATGTAGTGGTGCGGCACGACGGGAGGCGCGCACGGCCCTTCATAGCCGTTCGCCTTGCGCACGTTGATGCCCTGCTGGATGCCGTCCGGCGAGGAACCCGGCGGAATGCTTTCGGGCAGTTGGGTCGTGGTCCCTGGAATATTCCACAGGATCCAGTGCGTGGTGTCCATCGTGCCCTTAGCGGCGGCTCCCTCCGCATCGTGGAAAATGATCGCGAAGCTGGCCGTGCCCTTCGGAGGATTGCTCCATTGCAGCGGGGGCGAAACCGAGTTGCTGTCGGGATAAGTGGGAGTCGCCAGGCACGTGTACGGTTTTGGTATCGTGCCGCCGTCGGCGTAAGCAGTGCTCGTGAGCCTGAAGAGTGTAGGCGGCCGGTTGGCAGTAGGGGCCTGCTGCGGGGCCGCGCTGCCTGCGGTAGCGATCAACAATGTGGCGCTGAACAATGAAATGACAATCGCGAACGCCAGCATCCGATTCGTTTGCATCGTGTGTCCTCCCCTGGCAGTCAGAACTTTTTCACTGCGTGTGGAAATTACTTACTTGCTCGCCGACTCCTGCCCGCCCGTCTTTTTCGTCAGGTAGAAATACCCCACCTTGTTATTCGGGGACGTACCGTACCACATCCGGCCCTGCGCATCGCGGAAAAATTCCCGCGCGCAGTTCTCATAATGCGGGAACGGATACTCGGTAATTTTGCCGGTCTTCGGATCGAAGCGCCCCAGGTTGTCCTGGTTGTGCGAGTCATACCAGATGCCCCCGTCGGCATCCACCCCCAGCGCATAGGGACTCGGATCGGGCCCGGGCAACTGGTATTCCTTGAGGGCCTGTGTTTTGGGGTCGAACTGAATCATCTTGCCGCCGTTGAATTCGCCCGAATAAATCAAGCCGTCCAGGCCGATCTCCAGACGCCGCGGGTAAGAATCCTTGGTGGGAGAAGTCCACTGCGTGACCTTCATCGTCTTTCCATCCAGCTTGCCAATTTTGTTGCCCGTGGGATTCGCGAACCAGATATCCCCGTTGGCGTCCGGCTTCACATCGTAGAGCGCCGGCACTTCGGCAAAGTGCGTAAATTTCCGCGTCTCAGGATCGAATTTCGTCAGCGGCACGCCGCTCGACCACACGTTGCCGCTCGGGTCCAGCCGCAGCGTGTGCTTCGATCCCCTTCCCCGGATTCCCTCTTCGCCCGGAACATACGGATCCTGGTATTCGGTGATCGTCTGCGTGTTGGGATCCCATCGCCCGATCTTGTTGGGACCCTGCTCGGCGATCCACACAGCGCCGTCCGGCCCGGGCACAGCCGAATGAATACCGGCGGTGCCGATGTAAGGCGCCTGGAAATCCTGCATCTCCCCCGTGCGCGAGTCGAGCCGCGTGATCTTGTTCGCCGATCCGGAATTGGGAATCCAGAAATACCCATCCTTGTCCGGAGCGGCGCTGAACGGCATCCGGCTTGGGCCTGGCATGTCGTATTCCACGTACACGATATTCATCGCGTCGCTGTCGAAAGAGCGCACCGTGGACTTGTACTGCGGCATATCCGCGGGCGATTTCGGCAGCACCGACTCCGGCCCGAACAAGCTCGTGAGATACGTCGCGATGTCGTCCGCATCCTTATCGGTGATCATCCCCAGGGCGTAGTGCTCGGCGGTGCGCATGTACTCGACGCGATCCCGCCAGCCGTCCGCGTCGCGTCTGACCGAAGCCATGCGGCTCTGGAATTGATGGCAGATCGAGCAGTGATCGAAAATCAGGTCCTTCCCTTTCGCCGGCGGCCAGAGCGCCGCGGCCTGGTAAAAATGAATTTCATTCCAGCGCACCGGCGCGGTCTGCAGAGCGAAGTCGAACGAGCCGTGCTGGTCCGCGGTGAGCTTCACGCCCGCGCGGGGATCGGCACGATAGCCAGTGGCGCTGATCTGCACGCGATATTCCCCGGCCGGCAGATTTTCTATCGTGTAGCGCCCTCGCCTGTCGGACAACACGATCACCGTAATCTTGCTTTTCGTGTTCTGCGCCTCCACGAAAGCCCCTTGAAACGGAGCGCTATCCGGCCCCTTCACGGTTCCGGTAACCGTTGCGCCGCTACAAACCGAACCAAGCGCCAAAATAATTGCCAGCAGCACAAAAGCGCGAATCTGTGAGAACACGATCCCTCCTCGATCTAAAATGACCCCCAGCATCCTACCCCGCAGGCCGCGCCGATTATAGTCAAAATTACAGCCGCGCCGGTTCGAAAAATCCAAATGGGCGCCATGGGGTTTTCACGTAACCGCGCAAGAGGCTAACGGTTAGCGTCGGCGAAGCGGGATAGATCCTGTCTTTACTTGCTGGCCGATTCGGGGCCCGCCGATTTGGCTCGCCAGGTAGAAGTAACCGACCTTGTTATTCGGCGCCGTGCCGTACCACATCCGCCCCTGCGAATCGCGGAAGAATTCCCGCGCGCAGTTCTCAAAATGCGGGAAGGGATACTCGATCACTTTCCCCGTTTTCGGATCGATACGCCCAAGGTTATCCATGTGGTGGGAGTCGTACCAGATGTACCCGTCGGTATCCACGCCCATCGCATAAGGACTCGGATCGGGACCCGGCAGAGAGAATTCCTTGAGGGCTTGTGTAGCGGGATCGAACCGAATCATCTTGCCCGCGTTAAACTCGCCCACAAAGATCGTGCCGTCAGCGGTCATTTCGAGGCGCCGCGGATACGAGTCCGCAGTCGGTGAATTCCACCTCGTAACCTTCATCGTTTTTCCGTCGACTTTGCCGAACGTATTGGTGAAGGGATCGGTGAACCAGATATCTCCATTCTTGTCCGGTTTCACATCGTAGGTCGCCGGCACTTCCGCGAAGCGCGTGAATTTCAAAGTTTCCGGGTCAAACTTGGTCAGCGGAATCCCGCTCGACCAGACGTTCCCGGCAGAGTCCAGCCGAATCGTGTGCTTTTGCCCCGCCGACGAAATTCCTTCCTTGCCGGGAGGATAAGCGTCCTGGTACTCGGTGATCTGCTGCGTATTGGGATCCCATCTTCCCACTTTGTTCGAACCCTGTTCGGCCAGCCAGACCGAGCCGTCCGGCGCAGGAATTGCCGAGTGAATTGCGGCCGTGCCAATGTGGGGAGCGGTGAAATCGGTCATCTCTCCGGTTTTAGGATCCAGCCGGGTGATCTTGTTCGCCCGGCCTGAATTCGGGATCCACAAATAACCGTCCTTGTCCGGCGCGGCGCTGAAGGGCATGCGGCTCGGGCCCGGCATGTCGTACTCCACGTACACGATATTCATGGCGTCGCTGCTGAACGATCGCACCGTTTCCTTGTACTGCGGCAGGTCCGCGGGAGATTTCGGCAGCACCGATTCCGGCCCGAACAGCTCGGTGAGATACGACGCGAGATCGTCGGCATTTTGGTCCGTGATATACGCCAGCGCGGAATGCATCGCCGTCCGCATGAACTCCACCCGGTCTCTCCAGCCATCCGCGTCCCGCGTCACCGAAGCCATGCGGCTCTGGAATTCGTGGCAGATCATGCAATTTTTAAAGAGCAGATCCTTCCCTTTTGCCGCGGGCCAGAACTGTTTCGCCTGGTAAAGATGAATCTCGTTCCAGCGGACCGTGCCGGCCTGCAAAGCGAAATCGAAAGAAGTCTTCTGGTCCGCGCCGAGGCTCACGCCCGTGCGAGGCTCCGCCCGGTAGCCGGTGGCATCGATCTGCACGCGATATTCGCCGGCGGGCAGCTTTTCGAGGCGGTAGCGCCCCTGGCTGTCGGAGAGCACGATCACCGTCATCTTCATTTTCATGTTGCGGGCTTCGACGAAGGCGCCCTGAAACGGAGCGCCATCGGCGCCCCTCACCGTTCCCGTAATCGTCGCGCCATAGCACAACGACCCCGCAAAAATCGTCAGCGCCGCCAAAAGGAAAAACCTCAATTGTGGCCGCATGGCATCTCGCTTTCGTTCAGGATAGAGCCCCGCCTAAAACACCCCGCGCAAGTATAGCGCCAATGTGTCCGGTTAGCGCCTGCCTGCCTAACGGCATCGCTGACGAATTCGTTGTATCGAAATCGCGACAAGGGTAGGATGTGCGGGCGAACAATCCATTCGAAAAGTTCCCGCCATATACGGCGCTGCCGGAGGCTAGTCAATGAGCCAGAAAATGATCGAGGGAATCGCCAGGAGAAAGACACTCCGCGCCCTCGGGATGCTTGCCGCGGTTCTGCTGTTCGGTTTTGCCTGGCTCCTTGCGACGGAAAAGCGCGGCAGCGCCGCCACGGGCACCGGCGACTACATCAGCGGCGCCGTCACCAGCTCAAAGGGCGCCGAAGCCGGAGTCTGGGTGGTCGCCGAGACCACCGACCTGCCCACCAGGTACGTCAAGATCGTTGTCACCGACGATCGCGGCCGCTACGTGCTGCCCCAGTTACCCATGGCCAACTACCAGGTCTTTGTCCGCGGATACGGACTCGTGGACTCGCCGCGCGTACCGGCCAAGCCGGGCCAGCATTTGGACCTGAAAGCCGTGGTCGCGCCGGACGCGCGAGCCGCAGCGCAGTATTATCCGGCCAATTATTGGTACAGCCTCGCGAAAATACCGAGCGGCAAGCTCGCACCGGACGATTTTATCGGCAAGGTAAAATACTGCCTGACCTGCCATCAGATCGGAGATCCCGCCACGCGCGAGATTCCCGAAATCACCAAGGCTCTCGGCCCGTTTCACAACAGCCTGGAAGCCTGGGATCGCCGCACGAAATCGGGCCCGGCCGGCGCGGGCATGAGCGCCTCCTACATGGGACTCGGGGAGCAGCGCACCATGTTCGCCGAATGGAGTGACCGCATCGCCGCGGGCGAATATCCCACGGTGGCCCCGCCGCGTCCGACCGGCGTCGAGCGCAACATTGTGCTCACGTTGTGGGACTGGGGCACGGCATCGAATTACCTGCACGATGAAGCGGCCAGCGACCTCCGCAATCCCAGCGTGAACGCGAACGGCCCCGTGTACGGCGTGCAATCCAGCGGCAACTCGCTGGTCTTGCTCGATCCGGTAAAGAACACTACGAGCGAAGTAACCATCCCGTCGCAAGCGGAACCCACCGGCTCGATGAACATGACTTCCCCCTACTGGGGCGACGAAAATATCTGGCTCTCGAGTTCCCAGCCGCGCGCGGCGGCAATCGATCAGTATCGCCGCGTTTGGACCGCCAGCAGGATTCGCGGAGCCAAAGCGCCGGACTTCTGCAAAGCGGACTCCGGCAATAAATTCGCCCAGTACTTCCATATCGAGCGCGCCACAAAACAGGTAGCGGTGTATGACCCGGAGAAAGGCGATGTTTCCGAGGTCGACACCTGCTTCACGACCGACCACAACGATTTCGGCGCAGACGGCAAACTGTTCTTCGGCGCCGCCGGCGCGGTCGGCTGGGTCGACACGGCCGCCTGGGACAAAACTCACAACAGCGAGCAATCGCAGGGCTGGGTTCCGGGAGTCGTGGACACCAATGGCGACGGGAAAATCACCAAGCCGTGGACGGAACCGAACGAACCAGTCGATCCCACCAAGGACCACCGCGTATTTTTCAGCTGCTATTCGATTTCGGTAAGCCCGGTGGACGGCAGCATCTGGTGTTCAGGAATTGGCCTCGAGGACAGGCAGTTGGTGCGCATCGACCTGGGCTCCAATCCTCCCGAAACAAGCCGCGCGGAAATCTATTTTCCTCCCACGGGGCAAGACCCTCCCGTCCTCAGCGCAGGCGGCGTTGCGGTAGACACCGAGGGCGTTGCCTGGCAGAACTGGCGCACCACCGACTACGTCACGTCGTTCGATCGCCGCAAATGCAAGGTGCTGAACGGCCCGACCGCCGTAGGCCCGCACTGCCCCGAGGGCTGGACGCTCTATAGAAATCAGGGCCCCACATTTCAGGGCGGCACCAAGATCAATTCCGATCTGAACTACCTGATCGCCGTGGACCGCTACGGCACCCTCGGCCTGGGCAAAAACATTCCGGTAACGGGAGCCGTAAACTCCGGCGCTCTGCAAGCGCTAGTCCCGAAAACCGGCCAGTTCGTAATGATCCGCGTTCCCTATCCCATGGGCTTCTTCACCCGCGGGATGCAAGGCCGCATCGACGACCCCAAGGCCGGCTGGAAGGGCCGCGGCTTCTGGACCAGTTACAACCCCTATACCGCCTGGCACATAGAAGGCGGCAAAGGCACCCGCGACAAACTAGTAAAAGTCCAGATGAGGCCCGATCCCCTGGCCAAGTAGAAGCCATCGGATAGGTTCTGGCCGCCTCAAAGAAGTACCGACTCAACCACGTCTTAAGCTGGTTCGTCGTGCCTGCCTCTTTTTCAATACGGGCAGTGAAGCCTGTACCTTGAGCGAGCAGAGAAGGCTCTCCTTACAAGTAGACTGCGCGTCTATGGTCATCGTCCGGCTGCGGTAATTCCACCCCTTCTCAAGGCAGCCGTGGACTCCAAGAATCGGAACCCCGCACTACCGACCCGGCCGAGCTTCCATTTTGTCCCTTTGACTGAGTAACGCCGTAACCGCCCATTTTGAAGTAACGCTTTACTTCTTCGGCTATCTGACAAATCAGAACTTCAGACGGAGCATTGTCGTTCAGGACTTCCTTCGTCCGGCAGCCGGCTTCAGGAAGCCCTGTTAGTTTTCGCAGTGGCATGCATTTTTGACGGATGTTGAAATCTCTCGTGGATATCGGCAATTTCCGTGCGAGTTCAACAAAACGAGAAGAGAGAGGTAGCTATGCACCCTAAGACGATTGCAGTAACCGTGATGTCGTTGTTTTTGTTGGGATCGGTAGCTGTGGGCGCGGCTGGCGACAAAACCGAAGCAAAGGGCATAATCACGTCGCGCACCGGAGACGATTTGATCGTAAGAACCTCCAACGGAAACGTTACCGTAGTCCTCACCGGAGACACGCGAACGAAGGACAATAAGGGGCTGTTTGGCTTAGGAAGAGAAGAAAAAGCCGACACGGTGCTGATACCGGGATTGAAGCTGGATGTCGACGGAGTGTCGGACGACCGGGGCCGCATTGTGGAAGACACGATCACCGTCGATGGAGACGACTTGGAAACCTCAGAGATGATCCAGGCTGGACTGCACCCCACCGCGGAGCAAGTCGCTGCCAACATGAAGGCTATCGAAGCCAACAGCGAGAATATTCAGAGCAACGCGCAAGACATTGCAGAGATCAAAAAGTTTATCGCAATGTATGAGCGGAACGCTGCGGCCAACAAAAAACAGATCGACCAAAAAATAAACGAAATCGAGGGGTTTACGAAACGCTTTACGGCGCTAACTGACTATGACGTGAAGTCCCAGGCAACCGTCAAATTCCCGGTGAGCAGCTCCACAATTTCAGCGGACGATCAGGAACAACTCAGGCAATTGGCGCAAACCGCCGTCCCACTTAGCGGATATCTCATAGAGGTCGTGGGCTTCACCGATGCAAGTGGCGAAGCCAAGATGAATGAACAGTTGAGCGAGGACCGTGCCAAGGCGGTGGTCGCTTACTTGATACAGCAGGCCGGTGTACCGGTGCACCGTATTGTGGCTCCTGGCGCGATGGGTGAGTATGGGCCGGCAGCATCGAATGAAAGTCCGGCCGGGCGAGAAGAGAACCGTCGGGCTGAGATTAAAGTTCTGGTCAACAAAAGCGTCGCTGGCAACTAGAGCTCTGGTTCAGCTCCTTGAAGGATAGCCTGAATTGGAGACTCGCTCTTCTCGCGACGGGGAGGATTTAGAAGTCAGGAGGCTCCCGATGAACTCCACAACAGACGGTCTGGACATCTGCAAAGATGTTGTTGGGCAAAGCTTGGAGTGGATAGAAACAGTTCCATATCACCTTAAGACGGCTAAGGAACACATGGAGGGGGTCGCAGCAGAAAAGCCGGGCCACTATTTCGTTTTCGACCCCCAACATCATCGCATCGTTGCAGAGATCGACACGACAAGAAATCACCCAAGCTCTTGATTACGCATTTTAAAAAGGGCGCTCCTTTGAAGTAGGTTTTGAACGCTCGTATCGACGCCTACAGTCAAGGAGCACCCCCGTGAATGACGCAACGCCTCGATTCACGCAGCGGTCATCGGATATGTCGAGCTCAGCAGTCGCCCGCCGCCCTCAAAATCCCTCGCTGTCAAAATCCCAGGATCGCCTGCGTGATCCCCTTCCACCACGCCGGATCCACTCGCCACGCATAAATCGCCAGGCTCTGCACGACGATCATGGGAGGCAGCGCATACAGATACACCTTGTGGACTCGTCCATCCACCACCCAATCCCGCATCATGCCCAGCGCAATCAGAAGGTCCAGTCCCACATAAAACAGGCTGTGGTTGAACCAGAAATCGAACCGGCCGATAGCAGCGTCCATCAGCTCGCAGGTCGCGATGAACACAAGACGCCGATGGTATTCCGGCCTCTTTCTCCAATAAACAGCCAGCGCGATGCACACGCCGAAGACGATCATGTCGGTGAACGGAATCGACAGGAACGCAGCCACGCCCTTCTGATGCAGCACAAAAGTATCGAAGCGCGTCATCACCACCGCCACCGTGAAGCCCAGCGCCACCATCGCCGTCGCAATCCCCGCTCCAAACCAGCCCAGAAAGCGGTGTACGCTAACCTTCCGCACGCGCACCAGTGCCGACTGCACGATGAAAAAGATCACCCACGTCGCGAAGGCGGCGCCGTGCACCCACAGGATGAGCGGCCGCGGGGGGCTAGCATGGAACAGGCTGGCCTCCACCGTGTGGCTGAATCCCCAGACCACCAGCCCCGCCATCGCCAGTGACATGCAGAAATAAAAATACCGGCTAAGGAACGTCTTGAACTGGTTAGTCGTGCCAGCATCTTTCTCAATACCGGCAGCGAAGCCCGTACTCTGAGTGGCCACAGAAGTCTCCCCTTTGCGCGTCGCAAATGCGAGCCGCAGCGCGCCCGTGAGTTGGCGAATTGTACGATGCGATCCCACCCGTGTAAATCATGTTTGGCAGTATTCGCTCGCAGCGAACCAGCGCCGCTGGGCGAGTTTAGGGTACCAAGCCGCCAAATGTCCGGTTACCCCACTACACCTCCACGGACTCCTTCCTCTCGCCTCGGTAGAACTGTGCGAATTGGGACAGCGCCCGCCTGTGTATCGTCGCTACGATCCTCGTTGTGTAGCGTCATCCGCGGCGCGTCTACCGCGAGCGCACGCCACAAGGAGAATCAAAATGAAGCAATCGCTAGTTATGAGTGCGTTCTTGCTAGTGCTACTTGTTGCAGGCTGCAACGTGACACCAGCGGCAGCGCCAGGACCAGCCGGACCGCAAGGACAGACTGGACAACAAGGCGCGACGGGCCAGTCCGGAGATCAGGGCGGGACGGAGATCGGGGTCAGAACAGAGATCAGGGCCGGCAGGGACAGACTGGCGACCAGGGCCGGCAAGGTCAGGCCGCACCATGTCCTTCAGGAGAGCACCGCTACACCAGCCCGGATGGAACGGTGAATTGCGCCCGGGACTAAACGACCTGAACCGGGAATTTCACAGTCTGGATTCAAGTGCCGAAGGTATACTGGCGATCCGCCGCCGATTCGGCGGCGGGATGTTGTTGTGCCCGACGGCGCTCGGAGAATCCAGGAATATCTACGGCTGTTAGCCGGCGCGCCGTCTCTTCGCCCGGCAGGGTACTGATATGCATCGCATACAGCTCATCGAACTCCACGAGCAGCCGTGGTTTCCAACATTCCTTCGAAATAACATCATGGATACGCTTCAGTACGGTCTCAATGTCTCGAAGGCGTACGCTTCCACCGCCCCCTGCTGCTTCAATGCACTCTTGCATTCCTCGCAGAACCCCTCCATTGTCGATCTGTGCTCCGGTGGTGGAGGGCCGCGGTTCCATCTCGCTCAACGACTCAAATGCGGCGCCACAGACTTCCATGTTTCCCTCACGGATAAGTACCCCAATTCCAGGGCGTCCGGAAATGCTCAGCCTCGTTCTGAGTTCCAATTCGTTTCTACCGCGGCTCCGTTGACGCCAGAGACATACCCCCTGAACTCTGCGGATTTCGCACAATGTTTACATCGTTCCACCATTTCCCTTTCGACGAGGCGCGAAACATAATTCAAAGCGCTGTAAATGCCAGGCAAGGGATCGGCATATTTGAAATCACGCGACGTACGCCGTCAGCGATTCTCTTGATAGTGCTCTCGGTCCCTCACGCCGTTCTTTCTTCACTCCTTTTGTCCGTCCGTTCCGCTGGTCGCGCCTGTTTTACACCTATGTCGTTCCGATCATTCCGCTCGTATTGCTGTTCGATGGAGTGGTGTCGTGCCTTCGCACATATAAACCCGTGGAGTTGCGGGAGATGACGAACAAGCTGACCTCAACCGAATATCGATGGCAAGCAGGCGAGCTTCGCGGCGCATTCCCAAGACTGCCGGTAACCTACTTGATTGCGTATCGAGATGTCTCAGTATAGACGTTATCCGGAATTAGACTCCTCGACGCGGTGTAGACTCTGGGTGATCGAAGAAACGGTGCGGCTTCACAAGTCTTACGCTCCGATTCCGCCAACGCATTCAGCTTTTCGTCAAATGGAAGGCTCAAGATGAACGATCCACAAAACACGGACCAGCATTCTGGAGTGCGCGATCAGGAGATCCGTGCGGCGCTGGATCGGCATTGGGCCGCGTCCGATGCCAGCGATTTTGAAACGGAGCACCTCATATATCACGAGGATGCGGTGCTGGAATACCCGCAGTCCGGCGAGCGAACCCGCGGCCGGCGCAACATACAGGGCCAGCGCGCCAGTCAGCCGAGCAAAAAGCGCTTTACCGTCCGGCGAATCGTTGGCGGCGGTGATCTTTGGGTCACCGAATTCATCCTGACCTATGACGGCAAGCCGTCCTACACCGTGAGCATCATGGAGTTCAGCGGCGACAAGGTGGCGCGGGAAACGCAGTACTTTGCGGATCCATTCCCGGCTCCCGCATCGCGCGCTCAATGGGTCGAACGCATGGACACATAGTCTCGAAGCCCGAGAATTCGCTGACGACGCCGTTTGCGCTTTTCAGCTTAATTGTCGAGCACTCCGATGGAGGGACAAGAGATGGATTGGAAACGCTTGGTCCAGTTTGCGTTGCAGGGTAGCAGTGATTGGGAACCGTATGCCATCCTGCTGGTACGCGTTTCGCTCGGCCTGTTCTTCGCCATCTCCGGGGCAAACAAATTGTTTGCCGCCGCCAGCAAGCAAACGATGTACGAAACGCTCGTCAAGGCCAAAGTCCCGTTTCCCCGCCAGACGGCTTATTTCGTGTCGACTGTCGAGTTCGTCGGCGGATCCGTGCTGGCCGTGGGCCTTCTTTCGATCCCGGCCTCCGTGGCTTTATTGGTCGATATGCTCGTCGCCATCCTGACCACCAAACTTTCCGCCATACCAAAAGCACTTTCGCCGCTGAATTGGCTCGACGATTTCCTCTACCTTCCGGAAGTCCTGTACGTGCTGTTCTTTATATGGCTGATCTGCTCCGGTCCGGGAAAGCTCAGCGTCGATTACTGGCTCGCCGGCAAGTTACTGGCTGGACTCTGATCCAGAACTCTGATCCGGAACTTGATCCAGGACTGTGATGCGAGCGTAAAAAGCGCGTTTTAGAGTTACTCTTGCCAATTGAAATCCCGGTCAGAGCTGGTTAAGACCGGTTAACACCAACTAAGAAGAATTAGGAAAGGATCAGCCATGGAGCGCAAAAGCAAGCTCACGATCGCCATAGCCACGGCAACGCTCGCCGTTCTCGGCGCCGCGGCCGCTTACGCGCAGGACAAGTACTCGCTGAAATCGCCCGGCGGTATCGCGTTCTCCGACTTCAGGGGATACGAGGACTGGGCCACAGTCTCTTCCGCCCGGACCGACGAAGTGCTCAAGGTGATCGTCGCCAATCCGGCCATGATCCGTGCGTACAAGGCGGGCGTTCCCGGCAACGGCCAGCCTTTCCCGGACGGCTCCAGGATCGTCAAGCTCCAGTGGAAGCCCAAGAAGAGCACCGAGGCCCCCTTCGTTGTGGACGTGCCGGACGTCTTTACCCAGGCTTTCGTCATGGAAAAGAACAGCAAGAAATTTCCGAAAACCGGCGGATGGGGATACGCGCTCTTCAATTACGACGCGGCGTCGGACAAGTTCACGGTCGATCCCAGCCCCGTTGACTGCGGAAACTCGTGCCATACGGCCGTGAAGGCGAAAGACTACATCTTCCACCCCTATGAGAAGCGTTGAACCGCAAGCCTGTCGCAAATGGGGTACGGGCGATGCCGTCTCCGACGATGGCGATGTAATGTCTCGTCGGTGCCAACGCGCGTGACATGAGAATCGCCGCACTCTACATAGCAGCTCAGACCACCAACAGAATCTTACCGTTCGCGCCCTTTTCGGCCAGAGCATGAGCCTTGGCCGCTTCACTCAGTGGCAGTTTCTGACTAATCGGGATTACCAGCTTGCCGTCTCGCACCGCTTCGCCCATGAACTCCAGCGTTTTCCTGTCGAATTTCGAGAATACGTGCACCACCTTTACAGATGGGTACTTCGCCGCGTTCTGCGGCACGTCGACAACCGACGAATACACTCCTCCCGGCTTCACCTTGGCGATCAGCTTCTCGGCGGTTCTTCCGCCCACCGCATCCGCCACCGCATCGAGCGGCGGAAGATTCGCGATCGCGGTGTCGTCGTCGGTCGCGGCCGCCTGATCCGCGCCGATACTCTTGGCCTGATCTATCTGCCTCTTCAAAATCCCCGCGATCACAGTGGCCCCACGTTCCTTCGCGGTGAATACCGCCGAACGCCCGACATTTCCAGCAGCGCCTGCGACCAAAACAGTCTGGCCCGCTTTGACTCCCGTAGCTAAAAGCAGTTGGTTGCCGGTCGTCGTCACCAGCGGCAGCGCCGCCGCCTGAATCAAATCGAGCCCCTTGGGAACTTTCGCCAGACTCGCGGCTTTCACCACACAAAACTCCGCGTAAGTATTGTCCGCCATGGCGAACACCTGGTCGCCCACGGAAAATCCCTCTACTCCCGGCCCAATCTTCAACACCGTCCCCGCCAGGTCGACTCCTATCAGTCCCGGAAAAGTCATGGGATAGAAGTCTTTCGTTAACCCGGCACGCCGCTTGTAATCGATCGGATTCACGCTGCTGGCAGCCACTCGCACCAGCACTTCCCCCGGCCCGGCCACCGGATCGGGGTACTCCTCGAATTTCAGCACTTCAGGGCCGCCATATTGGCGGACAACAATCGCTTTCATAATTCATTCCTCCGTAACGCCAAGGCAATCCCGCAGCCCTTCCGTCGCGCCGCAAGTGCACCCTGACTGCGCATTTCAAAGTACACCCCATCGGTCTTTTTTTGCCACTCCCTCAAAGCGTCGGCGGATTACTTCGCGATGCGTGTCGCATGGGAACAATCGGTGACGCGGACTTTCTGTTGACTTTGCCCGTGTATCGCACCTAATATTCGCTCCGCTTGACAGCCTCCCCTTTCGTGACGGAGATCAAATGAACCAGGCCATACGTTACCGGCTTTTGGCAATCCTGCTTGTATGTTCCACGGCGTTCGCTGGCCTCGCGATCCAGAGCGTGGCGCCCTCCGCGGCCGGGCAATCGGAAGCCGCCGAAGGCACCGAAGCCCCCGCGAGGGTGCTGCGCAATGGCACCGACCCCGATCAAATCGCCGAGGGACTCAAAAAGTTTCAGCACGGTCCCCAACTTCCCCACAAGCTGGTAGCCAACTGGCCGACTCTGCCGAAGGGCTACAACTTCGGGGAGACCACCGGCGTCGACATCGATAAACACGGCAACGTCTGGGTAGCCAATCGCGGCGCATGGCCCGTCATGGAGTTCGATAAGAGCGGCAAAATGCTCCAGGCCTGGAATCGCGATACCGTTCGCCTGACTACCGATATCGGCAAGGGCGCCCACGGCCTGAAAGTGGATGTAAACGGCAACATCTGGCTGGGCGATGTCGATGGCAGCATCAACTTCAAATTCAGCCCCGAAGGCCGCCTGCTGATGACTCTCGGCAACCGCCAGGGATCGCCCAACGCCAACGAAAGCAAGAGCGGCTTCAATCGCCCCACCAACTTCTGGCCGCTGGCCAACGGCAACATGCTAATTTCGGACGGCTATGGCAACTCCCGCATCGTAGAGTTCACCAACGACGGCCACTACGTCCGCCAGTTCGGCACGCCCGGCAACGGTGACGGCCAGTTCCGGCTGCCCCACGGCGTCACCATGGACACCCAGGGACGCATCTATGTGGCCGACCGCGGCAACTCGCGCGTGCAGGTCTTCGACCGCGACGGCAAATTCCTGGCGAAATGGACCGACGTAGGCCAGCCCTGGGATGTGTTTTACGTGGCCCAGGAAAACGCCATCTACATGTGCGACGGCGCCTGGGACCGCATCACCAAGCTAAGCACCGACGGCAAAGTCCTCGGCGAGCTGAGCCACTACGGCAAAGCCCCCGGAGAGGTAGACTTCCCCCACGCCATAGCCGTCTCACCCGACGGCGCGGATATCTACGTAGCCGAAATCAAGAACTGGCGCGTACAGAAGTGGTCCCGCTGATCTTTGCCTTTAGTTGTAATTCCGAACGACCGCAGCGAGGACGAACGGTCTTCCATCGCGCGCCGTTCGCGCGAATGATGACGTGGCCTTCGCGGGTGCCCCACCCTTTGTAGTGTAAGGGTGGGTCTTCTCTTTGTCTTGATCCAGCCCCGCCAGGGGCGGAACAACGTAGCCCACCGCGGCAGCGGTGGGACGCCGGTATTAAAGTACCGTGAAGTCCCGGAGGGGCGGCACAATCCGTTTCGCCCCACCCGTTTCGCCCGCTGACCGTCATCCTCAGGGGGCGTGACTAAATTGCGAAAAGGCCGCCTTTTCGCCCGTAAGGCAAATTGTCAGGTAGCTCGCGCTGCTGATTTATCCAGCGGGGCGGGAGTCTCCTCCTGCCCCGCCCGGGATCGCGCAGCCTTTCAAGCGTTTTGCGGGTTGATGTTAAGTAGTCTCCCGTCGTGGGTGAGCCTGGTGACGCCCATGACGGCGTCACTCCAGGTTCGACTCTCTACCAACGACCGGCGAGCCTTAAGGAGTCCCCACTCCAAATGACTGCACCGACAGTCCTGAGACCGGAGTCGCCACCACACGCAAGGAGTACCCCACCGCGACACCGTAATTGTCGAGCACGATCTTGTACAGCGTTGTACTTGCCGGGCTTACCGTCAGCGTTACCACATATGGTGGGAAAATCACGGTCCCGCCGGACGCCGCTATACTGTTCCAATTTTCATCCGGCGTGGTGATTGGGAGATTTCCCTCTGGGTCTGTTATTTCAATCTGATTAAGGGTGCCGGGGGCTACAGTCGTGTTGGAAAACGCGTTCGCGGTAAACTGAACGATGTATGTACCGGCTGGCAGTGTGAAGGTCAAGGTCGCGTACCCGCCGACCCCAAGGCTTCCGTTGGTTTTTTGAAACAGGTAGGCGCCGGTAGCGACCGGAGGCGGCATCAGGCCGTTCTCCCCGAAAAATATTCCGCTGGCCACAGCGTTGATGCCACCCACCAGCGTGATGTTGATGTGTACCTCGCCGCTGATCGACCAGACCAGATATTCCCCGTTGACAAAGTTTGCGCCCGAAAGGGCGTTGGGCCCTTGCAGCGGCGGAGTATCGTTGCTCGCATCGGTAACGGAAACCGATTCAGACCGTCCATAGTGGTCGTAATCCATCAGGTACAAAGCCACTGTCTGGGTTTGCCCCGCAGGGATAATAACGTCAAAGGTGAGGCTCGGAGATGAAGTTCCGAGGTTGTTATACCAGCAGGAAGCGATATCGGTGGAAGCGCCCGTCTTCAGCGCGTTCGGCGAGGGTACATTCACGCCCCACGTGTACGTCGAAGCAGCGCCGGGACTGAATGAGGAACCATCCGACGGAATCACTGAGGGACCATTGGGGATGTAATAGCCAACGGTTCCGTACATCCCCTGCCAGTTCCCCAGCGTGGTGGTGTCTGTGCCGATCAACGTCGCCGTTCCACTCGCCGCAAAGGAACGGGCGTTCAAGCAAAGCAGAAAGGCCGCGAGAGCCAAAAGCCGAATGGTTAATGGGCGCATGAATCGATCTCCTTAGAACGGGTTGGAAAAGAAAAATGGGAGAGAAGAATACCAGCGAACCAATCAACGTCAAGTTAAAAGGTAGGGTAATAGGAGTACTGAATTGAAGCGCGAGCCGCGCCAGGTTTCATTCTGAAACGGCACGGCCGGTATGACACTTTAACTAGGGCAACAAATAAAACATCGCTTCAAACGAAGGCTCACGCGACTGCTCAGCAGTTGCACTCGCAAGCTGTTACTGCACCGTAGCCTTCAAATTTGTCGGAGGAAGCAGCCCTGCTGTCGGTGGATCGAAGAAAACTCCGTTGACAACAGCGTCCGTTCCGTTCGTAGCCGTGTTTATGATTTTCACTTTTACGTGGCCGGTGATCATCCACTTGTAGTAAATACCGCCAGTGAAGTTAGTGAAAGAGCCAGAATCGTAGAGAACCGCGCCCGTGGTTCCATCCAACACCTGGATCTGCTCGCTTCTCAGCCTGGTGCCGCCGTTCTGATCGTCGACCACGTACAGTTCAAAATTGTGAGTGCCTGCATAGCTGAATTCCAGATAGAACGCCGGGATGCTTCCGTTGCATGTGTACCAGGTGCTGATCTCTCGTGTATCGACCGCAGGACGCCAAGCGACCATAGGAGCCCACGGAGCCGCGGCATTCCCGTAGGTGTAGTTGCACTGAAAATAGTTCGTGTTCCCCGTATTGGACGGCTCAGGCCCCATCACCCCTGGCCATTGCACCAGGTCGGCGCTGGCGTGCGTGCTATAAGGATGGCTGCCCAGGTAACCAGGCGTCGCAGAGTTGACCAGTAGCGGCCCGAACGAAACATAGCTTGGAAACGGATTGCAGGCGTCGCAAGCCTCCGTGTCGGGCAGAATATTCCCATCTTTGCCGTAAACCAGCGAACTGCTTGCCGGGGGAGCGTTAAAGTTGCCCACTCCTTTCCAGGCGCCTTGCGTCGTCGTGTCAGTACCGAGAAATGTGACGACATTTTGGGCCGGTGTGGAGATGCTTGCGAAGGCAAGAAAAGCCAGAGCCAACAGATTCTTCATGTGTTTCACTCCCAGCAATGAGTTTCCGCAACTTTTCCTGGAGTTCCGGGCAACCACAGACGCACGCGTAGTTCGCTCACCCGGAGATGTTCACCTCACCGCGGTGTTTGAACCTGTGGATAGAATAGTAGGTGCGTGGAACGAAAGAACCTGTACGGAAGCACCAAGAAAGACCAGCGAAATTAACTGGCCTGGCGTTCTAGATGGCTCTTAAGTCCTTGCGAAACTCCGTGGAGGAATCGAAGCCGTGGAAGACGCCGATGACCAGCTAAGCCAGAACGTGCTATCCATGACATACGCGGCAGGAGTAGAATCTGGCCAAGCGGGAGTTGCCCCACGACTTGATCCCCCATAAATTCGGTACTGCTAGTACGAGATATTTGGCTTGACTCCAAAGCTTAAGCCCCCAGATGATGTCGATTCCCATGTTGAAAGAAGTTGCTGAAAGAAGTCGCTGACTGAAATCCTGTGTCGTCCGGTGCTCTCCATTCCCATGCCGATCGATGTTGCTCACAGGGCCGCGACACAAAAACATCCTGAATTACACGCTGTCGCGTGCTGCAAGGAAATTACTGAGGGGCGGTGGCTGTCATGATTGGAATTGGTGTCGTACTACTGTTTGTGGGAATCATATTAATAGGGATGACATGGGTGATGGGATGATGCAGGGTTAAAAGCCTGCACCCGGCAGAACGGGCACCCTGCTTGATCGGTTGCTCCGGGAAGCGCCGTCGCGCGTGAAGAATCGGCCACCCACCGAAAAGGCTTGGACTACTTCGCCAGCGGGTCAGGCCGCATCTGGAAATGCACCACCTCGCTCGTAGTGCCCTTCCCCTTTCCTTCGATATGCCACACGACTCTCTCGTTGTCCCCCGCCCAAATCCCGCGCCCCTTCCACCCCGCCTTGGGATCGTCGATCCGCCCTGACATCGAGCGCGTGTAGAAATCCATCGGATACGGCACCCGCATATAAACAAATTTCTTCTTGTCCGGGAGAAACGCGATCAACGAATCGGAGCCCGTTCCGTCAATGACCGGCACATCTTTACCCAGCCCAAGCGTATTCTCGCGGTCCACCCAGCTCAGATAATAGTAGTCAGACCGTACGCCCGTTCCCTTGAACGTGGGACCCGGCACCGGATACAGCGTCCAACCCTCCGGACAATGCTGCCCCGTAGCAGTCGGTCCCCGCAGCACCTTGCACTTGCTCCGGTCGAAGCTGGCAAGGTGCGCGCTCTCCCCGAGCGACACCCACACCAGCCCCTTGCTGTCGACTTCCACGCCCTGCGTGCCGTACCCCTCCACTCCCGGCGCCCTCGGATTATTAAACGGAGGCTCGTACACCTCGGCAGTACAGGTGGCTGGCGGATTCGACCCCATGCTGTAGCGCACAATTTTCCCCGGGATGGCCGTCTTCGGCCCGCCAATCACGCCGCCCACAACCCAGAAACTACCGTCGACGGGGTTCGAACCCGCTCCGTAGGGAATCACCCCGCTCAACATCCGATCCAGTTTCGGATCGGCCGGCTGGTCGGGCGTCGTGTACGCGCCAATCTTTCCGTCGCCGTTGTAATCGATCACGCCCGGGCACCAGCCATTGGCCTTCTCGGCGTCGTGCGTTTGCTCCCAGACGCGCGTCTTGAACCACGCGAACCCGCCGGTATCGCGAAACGGCTCGTCCGGTTGCATGGTTGTGTAGAGGGTTTCGTCTTTGTCGTTGGACCACGCGCGATGGCTGCCCGCTGTGCCGCAATTTCCGGCGACAGTCTGCTGGTGCGTCTTGGGATCGTAGACCACCAGCCCGCTGCCCCGCACCGGAAAGTTCTTCGCGAAAACATTGTCGGAGCCCTTCCCGCACCAGGTAGGAGGCGTCAAAGGCCTGCTCGAATACCAGAAGCGGCCCTGCGAGTCGATGGCCGGGCCGCCCGCTCCGCCGATGGCCGCCTTCCACACGATCTCATCGCCCCAGAACGGCGACGGCATTTCGTTATACAGCGCAGGCCCGGGTCCTGCTTTGGAGGCGCTGTCCGAGCCAGGCGGCAACATCGTGCCCTTGGTGTACTCCACAGGATCGATCCACTCCACCACGCCCGACGCATTGTCCGTCCCATAGATGCGCCCATAGGCGTTCGCTGTCGGATAGTAGGAATTGCCGGCGGCCACGTCGTGGACAAACGCCCGGTCCGACGCAAAGTCCCAGATCGAGAGCACCACGTTACGTTCGAGACCCTGCGGCCGCGGCGGCGCCGGCGGCACCTCGCCCGCCTCAATCCGGCTGGACCAGTCCGCGAACATCGCGAGTCCGGCGTCATGCCCAAAATGATGATCGACATCCGCGAGCATCTCTCCGCCCACCTGCCCGGACTTCAGCATGCGTTCCCACCCCAGCACGGGTGAATCGAAGCTGCCGAGATTCTTGTTGACCTCGCGCGTAATCTTGTTCCCCATCTGATGGCAGTCCTCGCACCCGCGCTTGATGCTGAACACAAACTGCGCCTGGTTCGCGATCTCGTGCCCATTGCGCAGGTCCGGAAGGTTGATCCACCCGATGTGCGGCGGGCTGGGACGCTTCCCCGAATTGGACACGGCCTGGCACTGCACGTCGTTTCCCCGGCAATCGATGAAACGCTCGTCCTCATCCTGAGGCGGCGCCGGCGGCACCTTCATAGGAAACGCGCTCTTCGGCGGAATCTTCAACAACGAATACCAGTAGTTCGCGGGATAATACTGCGCCGCGGCCCGCACGTCAGGAGCGATCACTGCGGTAAGCGCCAGCGACTTTACCAGGCTTCGCATTCACCGGCTCCGAATCCACCAGCCCATACCCGCGCACCCAAACCTTGTAATTCGCGTTGCGCAGTTCCGGCAGCAGATAGCGCCCCTGATCGTCGGTAACCACGATCTTGCGAAACTTCACCGGAAAGTCCGTGGTCTCCGCAATCACCCACACCCCGGCTTCCGGCCCCTTAGAACTGGTAACCACGCCACCAATATTGTCGGCACCCACGGCCAAGCCATTAGCATTGGCCTGCGCAGCCGCCGCACCAGCCCGAGCCCGCGCCTCAGTCTCAAAGATTGAAGCAATCGTCAGCAAACCAAAAAACGCCCCCGCCAGAAAGATGGCCAGCTTCATCCCCGTTGTTCGCATAGCATCCATCCCCTTATGCGCCGCGTATCTCGAAGCGCCCGCTTTCACCAAGTTGCCCGGTAACAAATCCCGCACAAAGCAGAGAAGCCAGCCGCAAGCAATTCCCCGCCGCCGAGTATCCCAGCCTCTGCTGGTGTAGCCCTATTCAGATCCTCTGCACATTTGTTTCGCGCATCATAATAGTCCTTCCCGCCCCGGTAACAAGCCTTTTCGCGAATCCCTCCGCAGTCCCTCGCAACACCTTCGCCCAGGCATCGCCCCTCGCCTTTGCGGGTGCCCCACCCTTGCCCCTCCTGCAAGGGTGGGTGTTTGATGCAGCGCTCCACGCGCCTTCCGTTCTCGCCGAGATCAGCCCCCCCCCCGCGTTGTCATCCTGAACGAAGTGAAGGATCTGCTTTTTCTTTCTGGCCGCGTCAGGCAGGTTAACCTTCCCCGTTACAGAAAGTTGAAGTGACTCCACACCCCGTTAAAGTCCACGCTGCCAGATTACTACCGCGTCACCACACCAGCTTTCGCCCGCCGAATCGGGGCGCAACAAATGCTACAGTTTAAAAATGTCAATCTGGCACATAATTGTTCTCGGTTTTGTTCAAGGTTTTGCGGAATTGCTGCCTGTGTCGAGTTCCGCACACGTGGTCGTGGCGGAAAAGCTCATGGGGATTGACCCCTCGGCTCCCGAGTCAACTTTCCTCCTCGTGATGCTTCACACCGGCACGATGTTCGCCATAATTCTGTACTTCTGGAGGGAGTGGCGCCGGGCCTTTTTTTATGATTTCGAGACCTTTAAGACTTCCGCGTTCCTGCTGATTGTTGCCACAATCTTCACGGGCGTCATCGGTGAAGCACTGATCCTGTTCATCGAAAAGGTATGGCTTCGTGGCACTCCGAAGGCGGAAGTCGAGCAATTATTCAGTCATCTGGAATGGATCGCTCCGGCTCTGGCGGCCGCCGGGATTTTGATTTTCGTAGCGGGAATGTACGAAAGGCATCGCGCGTCGGTAATGACCACCCCCGCCGGTCCTGTCCTGGATGTCAAACAGGCGTCGATCATCGGCGCCGTGCAGGGCTTGTGTCTGCCATTTCGAGGGTTCTCGCGCTCGGGTGCCACGATTTCGGCGGGAATGTTCGTCGGCGCGGCTCGGGTGCTCGCCGAAGAATTCAGCTTTGCGCTGGCAGTGATCCTGACTCCTGTAGCCGACGGAAGAGAATTGCTGCGGCTGATGAAAGCCCACGAACTAAGCGGTAGTGCGAGTGTCGCATCCGCAATAGGCCCAATCCTCCTGGGGACTTTCTGCGCATTTCTAGCGGGGCTTATAGCGCTCGAATGGCTAAGCCGCTGGCTCGAGCGCGGACGCTGGTATTGGTTTGGGATCTATTGCCTGCTCGCCGCTGGCGTCGTAGCCTTCATGTATCACGCGGGCTACTAAGCAGCATCCATATCGAAATCGAAAAGCAGTTTAGTAACTCCTGTTTCAATTCGTGTAGCAACCCAGCTCGGTAAGCCTAGCGTAACGCGGTTCCGGAAACCCAGAGTACTAGAACGGTATCTGTACGATAATCCGACTACACAGGACTTTGGCCGGAGAAACGTAAGCGCCATCCAGAGACCGACTTGACGAGAAGCTGTGTTGGTTACGCAGCGTGACGAGAGTCTTAGCGAGATCTTCAGCAAGATTCCACGGAAGCAGTTCGTCGATGCGGTTGATCGGGTGTTCGGCGATGCGCGACAGTACGTTCCGCAAGTAGCTCTCCGGGTCGAGTCCGTTTATTTTGGCCGTACCGATCAGACTGTAGATCGCCGCGGCACTGTCACCACCTCTGTCCGACCCAGCGAACAGATAGTTTTTTCTACCGAGAGCCACAGCACGCAACGCGCGTTCCGCCGCGTTGTTATCGATCTCTAACCGCCCATCGTCGCAGTAGCGCATCAACGCTTCCCATCGTCCCAGCGCGTAACGAACTGCCACCGCCGTATCCGATTTCCTCGAAAGCTTACCCAAGGTTTCTTCCAACCATTGTTTCAGCGATCCAAGCAGCGGCCGGCTGCGTATGGCACGGATCCCGCGACGTTCTTCAGCTGAGCGTCCCCGGATATCCTTTTCGATCGCATACAGTGCCCCGATTCGTTCGAGCGCTTCGGCCGCGACCGGAGATTTGTGGGCGACCTGCAGATCGTAAAACTTCCTGCGCACATGCGCCCAGCAGGCCGCTTCCTGAATGCGCCCTGCTTCATAGATCTGATCGAAGCCCGCGTAACCATCCGCCTGCAGCGTTCCTCTGAATTGGCTCAGGTGAGCTTTGGGATGTTCACCCTTGCGATCCGGTGAGTAGGCGAACCACACCGCGGGTGGTGTCTGGTCTCCCGCTGGCCGATCGTCTCGTACATACGTCCAGAGTCGTCCGGTTTTTGTCCTTCCCAAACCAGGGGCCAACACCGGAACCGGCGTGTCGTCGGCATGCAGCTTCTGAGCACTCATCACGTGACGCCGCAACGCTTCCAGCAGGGGGTCGAACAGCCGGCTGGTTTCTCCCACCCAGTCCGCCAGCGTCGAGCGATCCAGCTCCACCCCTTCCCGTGCGTAGATTTCTGACTGGCGATACAAGGGCAAGTGATCGGCATATTTTGAGACCAGCACGTGGGCCAGAAGTCCTGGTCCCGCGATGCCACGCTCGATCGGACGGCTCGGCGCTGCGGCTTGTACAATGCGTTCGCAACACGCGCAGGCCAGCTTCACACGAACATGCCGGATCACTTGAAAGCGCGACGGTATGCGCTCGAGCACTTCGGAAACGTCTTCCCCTAATTTGCGTAGCTCTCCGCCGCAATCCGGGCACGTCTTCTGCTTCGGCAGGTGGGTCCGCACTTCCCGAGGTAGATGTGCCGGTAGCGGACGCCGCGAAGATCGGGCCGCCGGTTCCACGCTTGCGATCTTTTCCGGCATAGCGGCAACCATCTCCGCATCGTTCTGCTGCAGCGCTTCGAGCCGTAGTTCCAGTTGTTCGATCTGCCGATCCAACTTTTCCGATGAACGGCCGAACTGCATGCGGCGCAGCTTGGCGATTAACAACTTCAACTGCTCGATCTCACTGTCGCGAGACACGATCAGTTCATGCTGCGAGACAATCAGGGCTTTCAGTTCGGTGGGATTCAGGGCTTCGAGATTGGGGAGAACGCGATTCGCGTTGCTCATTGCTGCGATACTATCGCACTTTCTTTACAGCATGATGAAAACGCACCAGAAAAGAGCAAAAATCTTTTTGCTCACACCGCCATTTGCGGATCGAAGCTGCGCACCGGGCGCCGCCAATCGATCCCTTCAAGCAGCATGGACAACTGGGCCGGTGTCAGTGCCACTGTTCCACTGGTAACTTGTGGCCAAATGAATTTCCCGCGCTCCAGTCTTTTCGCGAACAGACACAGACCATCGCCGTCCCACCATAACAGTTTAATCAGGTGACCTCGCCGACCGCGAAACACGAACACGTGTCCCGAAAATGGGTTCTCCTGCAGGGCCGTCTGCACCATGCCACTCAGGCCGGTAAATCCACGCCGCAGATCCGTCACTCCTGCGGCGATCCAGATGCGCGTTCCTGCCGGCGGTCCGATCATCCGACCAGGCACTCCAGCACTGCGCGCAACGCCATCACATCCACAGCCCCTGAGATACGCAGGGTTCCCTTCGGAAGCTTGATCTCCATCGTTCCCAATCGCACCGCCAAGCCGTCACCCTCCCGGGCTTTCGCGGTTCGATCATTCCGGACCTTCACCGGCAGCAACTGCGTGGTCCTGTCACCCCCCAGCTGTCCTTCCCGATACAGCTTCCGCCAGTAAAACACCTGGTTCGCATTCACATCGTGCCGACGCGCGACTCTCGATACCGACGCACCGGCTACCAGCGTCTCTTCCACGATCTCTCGACGTTCTTGAATGGTGCGGCGCCGCTGCTTCCTCCCAGGTGTCCTCACCTGAAGTTCTTGATCCTGTGTGTCCACGATTCCTCTTTGTGGACACAGTTCTTCGTGTCCACAAAGACCATCATCTTCGACTACTCACACTTCGTACACACGGCCAGAACCGGACGCTTACCCTGAATCTGCCGTTCACTGAGATGATCCACTCGAACGGCAGGCACGTCCTTCACCCCAAGTTGCTTGCAAGCGAGAGCTCGACCGTGCCCGGCAATTACCTGCGAGTCCGAATTGATAAGAATGGGGACATTGAACCCAAAAGCTCAATGCTCTTTGCGATCTGGCCGACCTGCTTGTTGGTGTGTACCCGCGGATTTTCCGGGTTCAGTTTCAGCGACGATAAGGCGACATATTCGATGCTCAACATCTGATGTTTCATGTTGTTTCTCCGTGAGGAGGCAACTGTCGGAGATAAATCTGTACTATGGAAGAACTATTTGGGGAGTCCATTGTTTCTTCGGCAGGCCGCAATTCAAAAGCGGCCAGGATGGCCCCTGAAAATGAGCTATGGAAGAAGAATTTATGCCCGTGTTGCTGAAGCCAATCCGAGGTGCCTTATAGGCTAGCCTCTGGCGTCCTCATCCCCCGTTTGACTTGACTGTCTGCCTCAGAAGAGCGGCAATGTGACAGGACGACAATGAAGAGAGTCATCACAAAGGCCGTCGCCGAATTGCCCGGCTTATCGCGTCCGGGGCTGTTAAGGCTTTGGTATGAGCTGTTTGGGACGCCCGCAAACTGCGGGGTGCGTCGCGAACTGCTCATTCCTTGCCTGGCCTATCGGCTCCAAGAAAATGCCTATGGAGGCCCCACGCTCGAACAGCGAATGGAACTTCGGCGGGCCACACAGGCGTTGGGGACAGATTCTGGACGTAGCTTGGGAATGAGAATCAAGCCTGGTACTCGCATCCTCCGCAAATGGCGCGAAGAAATGCATCAGGTCTTGGTGACAAAACGAGGTTACGAGTATCGCGGAGTCTGCTACAAAAGCCTCTCGGTTATCGCGCGCCAGATTACCCATACGCGGTGGTCCGGCCCCGCCTTCTTCGGGCTCAATAAGCCCTGCCGTTCTCCCCAGGGAAAGACATGAGTGGGCAACGTATTCGTTGCGCCATCTACACCAGGAAATCCTCCGAAGAAGGTTTGGAACAGTCCTTTAATTCCCTTGAAGCTCAGCATGAGGCTTGCCGAGCATTTATCCTGAGCCAGAAGCATGAGGGTTGGACTGTACTGAACGACCGTTATGACGATGGGGGCTTTTCCGGGGGCTCGATGAACCGGCCGGCCCTCGAACAACTGCTGCGCGATGTGAAGGACCAGAAAGTCGACGCGGTGGTGGTCTATAAAGTTGACCGACTCACCCGCTCCCTGCTCGACTTTGCCAAGATAATTGAAATCCTCGATTCCTCTCGCGTCAGCTTTGTATCCGTAACACAGCAGTTCAATACCACGAGTTCAATGGGCAGACTAACGCTCAATGTCCTCTTGTCGTTTGCTCAATTCGAACGAGAAATCACGGGTGAGGGCATTCGGGATAAGATCGCCGCCTCCAAGAAAAAAGGAATGTGGATGGGCGGGGTTGTTCCGCTCAGTTACGACTGTCTGGACCATCGCCTGATAATCAATCGGGCAGAAGCGGCCAAGGTGCGTATGATCTTTCGCCAATACCTGCGCCTGGGTTGCGTTCAGAAGCTCAAACGGTATCTCGACGGGCGGCAAATTAGAAGCAAAGTGCGCACCAACGCTGCGGGCAAGATTTATGGTGGCGCCTCGTTTTCTCGCGGCGCCCTTTATCAACTGTTGAGCAATCGCACCTACACTGGCAAAATCACCCATCGACAATTCGCCTATCCCGGCCAACACCCCGCTATTGTTTCTCACAAACTATGGGATCAGGTTGACCAGCGGCTCAAAGCGAACAACCAAGCACAGCGCACGGGAAAGTCTCAATCAACAGCCAGTTTGCTCTCCGGCATACTCTTTGACACCAGTGGCATTCGTTTGACTCCCACACACTCTCTAAAGGATGGGAAACGCTATCGCTATTACACGTCGCAAGCGTAATTCACGGCTCGGAAACCAAACCTCAAATCAGTCGATTCCCGGCTCAGGAACTGGAACACTTCGTGAGATCGCAAATTCATCGTTTACTTCAGACCCCTGCCAAGTCACCGCCGGACTAGTCCATGGGCCGGAAAGCGAGTTAATTCAAGAGCGAGCACAGGTTCTGGCGGGCAAATGGATGAAGCTTGAGATTGCCAAACAGGATGAATTCCTAAGGAAGATTCTAAGAC
The DNA here is from genome assembly GCA_963709105.1 of uncultured Acidobacteriota bacterium. Lineage (GTDB taxonomy): Bacteria > Acidobacteriota > Terriglobia > Acidiferrales > UBA7541 > Palsa-295. Next base: position 686 of record CAVPVC010000024.1, on the reverse strand, counting down.
GTGTCGTTGTAAGTTCAACTGCAGTTGCGATCGAGGTTGAAAAGTCTAACCTGTTCGCTCCCTTGCTAGGCCGGGCTCCCGGGTCTCCGTCGCACTCGGGCGCGGTTATGAAACTCACCGGCAAGTTTCAGGTGCAGCGGCGAGCAGGTGCACTCCAGATACTCAGCCCGGACCAAGTCCAGGTGAGAGACAGCTCGGTCGTCGCGAGGCTGTGATTCAGGCTCGCGACTGGTATGAACAGATCCTCTCTGGAGAGGCCCGTACAATCAAAGAACTAGCCAAGAAGTCGGGATTTTCCCCCAGCTACGTCAAACGACTTTTCCGGTGCGCCAGCCTTTCTCCGAAAGTTAGCCACGCTCTACTCACGGGAAGACATCGCAATCTGACCCTCAAGACGCTCCTTCGCAGGGTGCCGCTGACTGGCGAGAGCAAGAGAAAACAATTCTTCAGACTCGCTCAGTCAGCAGCGAGTAAGGCCTCTTTCAGGACGCTAAATCCCTGTTCCATTCCCTGAAAATTCCCTGTTCGGAAACTGGCCATCTTCGGCTGTGATCTGTCAAAACGCAGCCCTGACTGGTTTCTTGTGCATTTTAACCGCTACAGCCTGTTGGCAAAAAGCACATTCCTGGTCTTTTTACCTGTTTCTGCATCGGAGAATAGTTTGCACGAGACTGCATCCGCCGCCA
>CAVPVC010000023.1:0-28372 GCA_963709105.1 uncultured Acidobacteriota bacterium | reverse complement strand
CCAAAACAACTGTCAGGCTGTCAAACCTGATGGGTTTACAACGCTTACTTCAAACTGAATACGGTCCGTTGCAGTCCGCTTCAACTCTTGACGGTTCCAGTCTAACCAAGAAGTGTGACAAGCGTGACGACACGGCTCAATGATCGTACCGCACCACATTGGATATTCTGAATTCGTCAATATTTCCCTGATCTGAACAATGATTTGAACAATTCTGACTAACTTTTGATGAAGACGGTTGCCGAGCCGGCGACTTCCTAAGCGATTCGACATCGCCCGTATCCATAAGTTCCGATGTGTAAAATCATGCCGGCCTTGCCGCGGCTGGTTCCCGAGCCATCGTCTCCGCCGCTTCATGCCACTGAGGAAGCTTTTCGGAAACGCTCGGAATCGCCAGAACCTTGGGATCCACCTCGCGGCAAATCTTGTCGTTGTCACTTTTCCCCGCGTGCTCATGCGCCATCAAATCCGATAGATGGACCACCGCGACCATATCGGCTTTTCCCTGGGGCGCCCGTTCCGGGTGATGGTGATACGCCACGGCCTCCACCAGCGGCGCTGGAAGCCCCCATAAACTGAGCAGGTATGCTCCAACTTCCGCGTGCGACACGCCGATCAGATCCTCCTCGATGGAGAACAACGGCCGGTGGTCCTGGCGCATCCCGGCAGTGGCGCGGGCAAAATGCTCGGGGGATTTCTCCGCGATCACCAGCTTTCCGATGTCGTGCAGCATCCCGCCGGCGACCACCGCGTCGGATAGTCTCAAGTCTCTGCCGATTTTTGAGGCGATCTGCGCCGTCAGCTGCGAATGACGGTGAAACTCTTCCATGGAAAAATCAGGGTTCGCTTTCTTCGGCTGGAAGATGCGGAAGATTTCTACCGAAAGAACCAGGTTCTGCAGGAGCGTCATCCCGAGACAGCTGACCGCCGTTTTGATGTTGGCAATTTCCCGCGTCACCCCAAAAAACGCCGAGTTCACCAACTGCAGCACCTTGGCCGCAATAGCCACGTCCTGCTCGACCACCCGCACCACCTGGTCGATGGAAGCATCCGGGTCGGCCATCACCCCGCGCAACTCCGCGCACGTGCGCGGCATCGACGGCAAGTCCCGCAGGGAACCCACCATGCTTGCCATCATCTTGCTGTTGAGCACCTCGACCAAACTGGTCGATCGCTGGATACCGTCGCGGAGCGCGTCCGCATCGCATGGCTTCGATAAGAACTGATGTGCTACCGGAACCGCGCGGTAGGCAGCCTCCAGTTCGGTATAGCCGGAAAGAATAAAACGCAGGACGTTGGGATATTTCTCCCGCACGATTTCCAGCAGGGCGGCCCCGTCCATCTCCGGCATCCGCATGTCCGAAACCACCACGTCAAACGCACAGGACTCCAGCATTGAGAGAGCTGCACGCCCCCCGGGTGCGAACGCCATATCCCACTCGCACCTGTGCAGCCACATCATCCGCTTCAACCCGTCGAGAATCTTCACTTCATCGTCCACGAACAGAATGCGGATCATCGTTCGACTTCCTCTTTCCGTTTACGTTCACCCGCAAAAAATTACCCGCCCGGGCACCCACCGGGTCTTTTGCTTTGCCGTCATCTCGACGAAACCCGGTACGTCAGCCCCACCCTGAAGCTACGCCCGTCCTGAGGGATGAACGCCTCCTGGAACTCCAGGCCGGCCGAATCGGCGTAGCGTTTGTCCAGGAGGTTATCGATGTTGGCCCACACGTCGAACTGCCGGCCGAGGTGCCGCGCCAGCAGGGTGACATTCACCACTCCAAATCCGCCCAACACGGGACCCGATAGAGTGCTTCGCCGGCTTGTGTACTGACCCTCGACCCCGGCGAAAAGCTTTCGAGGCAGGGGAACCGAAAGATTCATTTTCCCCAGCTGGTGGGGCGAGTTCGCGACGACGTTATTGTAAGGATCCCGGGAATTCTGAAGGGAATAAGAGGCCTTTCCCTGCAGACCTCTGCGCGTCTTGCCCGCCAATTCGAACTCCAGACCCTTGGTACGCAAAGCATCGCTGTTGGTGTACTCCAGGCGGCCGGTGCTGGAGTTGAGATCCGGTGTAATCAAGTCATCCATGTGATTGCCGAAGCCGGCTGCGGTGAACTGAAACTGCTTTCCCAGACTCTGGTCAACTTCCAACTCGACGCTGGTAATCCGCTCCGGCAGCAGAGAGGGATTAGCTTCGTCGCTATTGCTGCTGACGTAGAATTCCTCGTAGCGGTTCGGAGCCCGAAATGCCCGGTTGTAGGTCGCTTTGAAGCGGGTGTTGTTGCCCAGAGTGTAGACCAGAGCGAAGCGGGGATTGTAGGTGGTTCCAAACGTGTCGTACCAGTCGCTGCGCAAGCCGCCCACGAGAACCAGGTTTTTTCGCAAGGAGAACTGATCCTGAAAATAGTACGCGGCGTCCTTAGAGCTGCCCCTGTTATTCAGGTAGAGCATGTACGGCTGCTGATCGTAATTGGATTGCTGCTGCTCGAAATCGTCACGGTATTCGGCTCCCAGCGCGACCCGGTGGCGATCGAAGAAAGTCCGGGAAGCGTCGAACTCGAAATTGGACCAGGTGCCCGTTGCCAGGTCGATATTCTTCGTAAAAGGAGGGATTCCCGTTCCCGCGTAATCGTAGATGTAGAGCCCATTGTATCCGTACCAGTCGTAAGAGGCTCGTCCGAGGATGTCCCATTTGTTCGCTAGAGAATGTGCGTATTGCAGGTCGATGTAGCGCCGGGCGTCGGTGGTCTTGGTGCGCGGGTCGTCGAAAACCGTCCCGAAGGATGCCGTCGGAATATGTTTCGTTCGGGAGTTCAGGACCACGTGTACCGTGAAATCGCGGCGAATGATGTCACCAAGAATGCTATAGGACTGGTCCCTGTCCGCGTCCATGGCGATACCGTTATTGGTCGCCGGCGTGTCGAACGCCTGAAAGAACAACCGCCTTTGTCCGAGACTGTTGTAAAAACTTCCGGAGACGAGGAATTCCAGGTCGTTGTTGAATCGGTGTCCATAGCTGAGCCGGGTCTTGTACGTGTTCCAGCTGCCGGCTTCACCTGATATTTCCAGCGCGTCGAGGTCCCGGCCGCGCTTGGTGATCACGTTGATGACGGCGGCAAACGCTCCTGTGCCGTACACCGCGGAGCCGGGCCCGCGAATAATCTCGATGTGATCGATCAAGTCGATGTCTACGGGGAACTCTGTCCCCACATAAGCCCCATCGAAAATGTTGTCGTTTTCGCGATGGCCGTCGATCAGGAACAGGATTCGCGCGTTGTAGTCGCTGGGCCTGGAAAATCCCCGTACGCCCACGTACGTATAGTTGCGGTCGTAGATCACATAAAATCCCCGCACGCTCTTCAGCACGTCTGCCAGGGTTCGATATCCGTACCGTTGAATTTCTTCCCCGGTAACGATGGTCACCGAGGCCGGCGCGTCTCCGACTTTCTCGATGAATTTTGACGCACCATAGACGGTCTCGATCTTCACATTCACCAAGTCCTCGATGGGGAGTTGCTTAAGGTCTTCCGGCGCTTGCTGCTGGGGCTGGGCCGAGGAAGCGCACGAAAGCAGCAGGAATATCCAACCCGCCAGTCCATACACCCGGGCCTTCGCGCGGAGTGCGCCCCGGCACCGCTGAACGGACGATTCCTTTTCTCCCTGCATGCTGTTGACAAGAACTGAGGTGGTTAGCAGTTCCTGTGCCAATCAATAAAATCGGCTCCGTTCCGTATTTGCATGAATTTCCGGCGCAGTACCGCTCCCCATTTGCTGGCTGACGGCCCGTGTGCTGTATCAAGCCGATGGGCCTGTTCCACAAATGAACAGCGGCGCCCCATTTCCAGGAGTGTTCCCGACGTGTTCCGGGGCTTTATTGCTCAACTGTAATGATTGGCTTCCGGTTACCGATAAAGTCCACGAAGCGCGGTGCGTCTCTGATAATCCTATGTTCCGGCTTTTGGCTCTTCTATCGCACTCATCGATCGGAATGAACGCATGGCGGGGAGGGCTCATACGCTCCAAGTCCCTGCGGCCCGCATGAACCTTCGATTTTCAATCCCATCGCTACGCCTGCGCGCCCTTCTGTCCGCCATTCTCTTCAGCAGCCTGGCTTGCCACGGGCAATCGAGCGGAGTTGCCGAATACGACGTCAAAGCGACGTTCCTTTACGATTTCGCAAAATTTGTCGATTGGCCTGCCAACACCACCGCCTCGAACAGATCGCCGTTTGTGCTTTGCATCGTGGGCGCCGATCCATTCGGCAGCGCTTTGGACCGCATCGTCCGAGGCCAGCGAATCGACCAGCACGAAATCTTGATTCGCCGCGTGCGCAACTCGGATGATTTGACGATCTGCCAGATCGCCTTTGTCAGCCGGGCGGAAAACAAGAATCTCCCAGTTATTCTCGACCGACTGAAAGCATCCAGCACGCTGGTGGTAGGGGACGCCCAGGATTTTGCCAGGCGGGGTGGCGGGATCCAGTTGTATCTCGAAGATAATGCCGTGCACTTCTCCATCAACGTCGATTCGGTGCAACGGTCTCATTTGGCCATCAGCTCCAACGTTCTGGCATTGGCGACAATCGTTCACGACATCCCTTCCACCAAGACGAACTGACATGCGCTCGTATCGAGACCTTCCAATTCACGCGAAACTGCAAGGTATCGTCGTGCTTACATGCACGGTGGCCCTGCTCGTGGTGTCGACGGCGCTTAGCTTCTACGCCCGGGCGACTCTTCTCCGTTCCAAGGCCCAGGAACTCGAAACCGCGGCCCAAATGGTGGGCTTTAACAGCGCCGCCGCACTGACATTTCGCGACAGTAAAGCGGCGGAAACCATTCTTGGCGCCCTGCGCGCGAATGAAAATGTGATCCTCGCATGCACCTATGACCTCGACGGCAAGGTTTTCGCAAATTACACCCGTACCTCTCCCATCCAGTGCCCGGCCGTCCCTTCGTCGCAGGAGGGAAGCTATACGATTTCGGGGCACTTGTTCCTGTTTCATAAGGTCGTCCTAAAAGAACAAGCGCAAGGCACCATCTTTATCGAGTCTGATCTGCGGGATGTCAATCGTCAGATCGATCGTTTTCTCGGCCTTGTCCTGCTGGTGCTACTTGCGTCGATGGGGCTCGCGCTGCTGCTCGCGTTGGTGCTGCAGCGCATTGTTTCCACGCCGATCCGGCAACTCGCGGCCACCGCCCTCACCGTTGACCAACAGCAGGACTATTCCATTCGCGCCCAAAAGCTCGGCAAGGATGAAGTGGGGGCGCTGGTGGATGCGTTCAACGCGATGTTGGGCCACATCCAACAGCGGGATATCGAATTGCTGCACGCGCAAAAGGATCTGGAACGGAGAGTCGAGGAGCGCACGGCCCATCTGAACCTCTTGATGGAAGATAACAAGAAAATGGAAATGGATCTCCGCCACGCTCAGAAACTCGAGGCTGTCGGCGCTCTGGCTGCCGGAATTGCTCATGAAATAAACACGCCGATTCAGTTCGTGAGCGACAATACTCATTTCCTGCGCGATGCCTTTCGCGCGATCTCCGGCGTCGTGGCCAGGTACGAGAACATCTCCGCGGAAATCATAAAAGGTTCGCTCAGCAGACAAGCCATCGACGATGCTGTGGCGGAACGCGAAAAGGTCGATTGGGAGTTTCTGCGGGACGAGATCCCCAAAGCCATCGATCAAACGATCGAGGGCCTGAAACAAGTCGCTACCATCGTCCGGGCCATGAAGGATTTCTCGCATGTCGACCACCGGGGCATGGCCGCGGCGGATCTCAATCAGGCCATTGAAAGCACGCTGATAGTCGCGCGAAACGAACTCAAGTACGTGGCGGATGTGAACTGCGACTACGGCCAGCTCTCCCCGGTCTTCTGCAACCTGGGAGACCTGAACCAGGTGTTTTTGAACCTGCTGGTCAACGCGGCGCACGCGATCGGGGACGCCAAGAAACCGGCGGGGAGCAAAGGAAGAATTGAAGTGCGAACCAAACAAGAAGGGGAGTTCGTCGAGGTGGCAATTTCTGACAGCGGAACGGGTATACCCGAGGAAATCCGGGAGAAGATTTTCGATCCGTTCTTCACGACGAAAGGAGTGGGAAAGGGGACGGGCCAGGGACTGTCGATTGCGCGGTCAATCGTTGTGAAAAAACACGGCGGAACACTCACCTTCGAGACGGAATTGGGACGCGGTACTACATTTTACGTGCGGCTTCCCGTGAGCGGGGTTCGGGAAACCATCACACCTTGACCGCGCCCGCTGGTACGGCGCTCAGAGACGGATCGGGTTGCGAGAGGACTCTGCGCGCGATACGCAGCAGATCGGGCGGGTCCATCGCGGAACGGAGGATCGCTTTGCACAGCGCGTTGTGCTCGATTTCATCAAAGGGGACGCAGCGGTTCAGAAGCAGCCCCGTCAGCAGCGCGAACTGTCTTTCATCCACGCGAATATTCGGGCCGAGTAATTCCTCGGCGATCGTTACGCGCCACGGGGGTCTTTGACAATCCACAATGAAGTGGGCGAAGGCCTGCGTCTTTTCGCTCGCCGACAGCGTCGAGCGGTAAACGGTTTCCAAAAGGTGAACGGCCGCACCTGCATACGGCATGGCGGAGGACGCGGCCTGGTTCTGGAAGACTTGCGCATACTCCTGAGCGTTCCTCGGCTCCGCCACGCGAAACGTGAACAGGGTTTCCGGCACTCTCGCGTTGGGCCCTATCAGCAGTATCTCGAGGAGAAGAATCACATCCCACGCGAAGACGTTCAGACCCAGCGAGATTTTGTGGAGAATCTCCCGGCGCATCAAACCGTAGATAGCAAACCAGCCGGGAAGCGACAGGAGGGCGTGAATACGGTCTACCGGCCGAAATCCGAGGGTGTCAATGTTCTTGTAATTGGGGTAGTGCACCGACGGAGCGCCATGCTCGTCGATAAGATTGATCTCCGTGCAGCAAAGCACCGCTTCCGGATGAGAAGCTAGAGCGCTCACGCACTTTCGAAGAAACGTGGGATGCCACAGATCGTCGTGAGCAGCCCACAGAAAGTAGTCGCCGCGCGACTCGCGAGCAACAAACGCAAAATTCCAGGGTGAGCCGCGATTCTCCTGCTGCCGTATGTAGCGTATGCGGCGGTCTCGCCGCTGATACTCCCGGCAGATTTCTTCCGTCCGATCCTGCGAAGCGTTATCGGAGACGATCAGTTCAAAGTGGGGATAGTCCTGGGCCAGAAGAGACTCCAGGGCTTCGCCCACAAACCGCTCGCCTTCAAAGACGGGCATGCCGATGCTCACGAGACGCGCCTCATCCCGCGCGGCTGGCTCTCGTCCGACTCCCGGCGAAGTTGTGCCGTTGTCTTCTGTCATCGCCGACCTGCTAGCCCACCGGATCGGTCGCCGGGTGTGTCCTGCGCAGAAACGCGCCCGGCCAGTATGTGACGCGCTCGGCGATCATTCCCTCGTTGAACAGAAAAGCCGGTTCCACAATCTCGAAATCGGAATGCACGGCGGCAAATTCCCGAGCGGCCTGCTGGGGATTGTTCCATCGCCAGTCCGAACAGGCGCGCGGCGCATCGGCCAATCGCTCCATGACGCCGTCCATCGCCACGATGTACGAGCCGGGCGTCACCATCGGCGAGTACGCTTCGAGTTCGGCCCGCACGTGTTCTTTCGTGTGGCAGGAATCGAGCAGGACCAGCACCCGGCCGCAGGGAGGGATCTGCGCGCGCACTTTCGAGACGACTTCGGGATCGACCGAATCGCCTTCGACGAGCGATATGTAGGGCGCCAGGCAGTGCGACTCAATTGCAACGCGATTGTGCGGGCGAATCTCGATGTCCACGCCTACCACGCGGCCCTTTCCGATTGCCTTGCAAACGCTCGCACAAAAACAAAGCGACCCGCCGTGCGCCACGCCGGTCTCTACGATCAGATCCGGCTGAACGGCGCAAATCACTTCCTGGAGCCGGATCATGTCCTCGGGAAGCTGGATCATGGGGCGCCCCAGCCAGGTAAAGCTGTAAACATATTTCACGTCCCAGCCCGAGCGAATCCAAAGCTGGCTGAGCACGCGAAAGGCTTCCGGCGTGCCGATTCCGAATTCGACAGGTTCGGCTCCCGTTTCGCGAACGATCACTTTGCCGTCTTGGATGACAATCATCGAGCGACCTGCGGTCGGCAGGCGGCGAGCGCCACGTCTTGCAGCATGCGAAGATCCCGCGAATGGAGGAGCCTGGCTAACTCGTCTCTGACGATTGTTGGAAACACTTCCACCACGTGGTCACCCGCAGCAATTTGAGCGCAGGCATAAGGCGGATACCAGAATGCGCGCGCGTACCGCTCAATCGTCTCCGCGTCCGCGTGGGGCGGGATCGTTTTGAGCGCGTCGAATTCCTCGCGGCGGAGGTACCTCATCCTATGGCTCTCTTGCGGCTCGCAGGGCAGCGCCTCGCCAGACTCTGCCAACTCGCAGTAATCGATAAAGAGCCGCACCATTTCCGTTTGCGTCTTTTGCTCGAGGCTGTAGGCAGTCTCCCGGGAGGCATCGATGGGAAAACGCCGCACTTTGAGCAAAGGCCCGGTGTCGAAGTTGTTGTCCATGAAGTGGCACGTGCATCCGTACTCCCGGACATTTTCGAGTATGGCCACGCTATAGAAGGCCCATCCGCCAAACTCCGGCAGCGGGCCCGCATGAAAATTCACAGCCGCGCGTTTTGCGAGGGAAAGGACCTCCGGCCTCACACGATTGCGAAACATGTAGCTGATTACGAAGTCCGTGCGCTGTTTCTCCGAGAGTTCGGCCTGGGAGAAAACGGGGATGCCGAGAGCGCTCGCAAAAGCGTCCACGGTCGGGCCGGCGATCCACGGATGAAGGTTTCGCGGCGGTGCGACCACCCCCTTGACCTCCCACCCACGCTCCACCATGATCGAGAGCGCCACTACCGAACCCGGCTTTGACCCCATCAGAATGGCGCTGGGCTTGCCCATGTCAGTTCTGGAAGAAACTCTCTACCGCCTGTATCACGCGAGCGACCGTTTCCTCGGCCATGGAGGAATGCAACGGCAGCGAAACGATTTGACGGCCGGCGTTTTCCGTGACGGCCAGGTCTCCGCGACGGCAATCCTTGAACAGCGTGAACCAGTGTCCTGGCTGCCAGTGAATACCGGTGTCGACTCCATGTTCTCTCAGACAAGCGCGAAAGCCGTCCCGCTGCAACTCCGGCACGCGGACGTAGTACAGGAACGGGGTGATGCCGGCGAAGTCTGTCTGCGGTACGCGTATACAGGAGATTTGTTTCAGGCCGTCGTTGTAAAAGCGGCAGGCAGCGCGCCGCGTTTCGGAAATTCGCTCCATTTTGGCAAGTTGCGCCAGGCCGATCGAGGCATGCAGATTCGCCATGTGGTAGCGGAACCCGATCTGCTTCACGTCGTAGGTCCATGCTCTCTGGTTTTGGTACATCAAAGACGACGGCTGGCTCATGCCTGCCAGACGCATCTCATGAACCATCTCAATCTCGTCTCGGCTCTGCACCACCAGCAGGCCGCCGTCGATACAGGTCAGCGTCTTGACCGGGTCGAAGCTGAATATGCAGATATCGGAAAAGCTGCCGACCATTTGGCCCCGGTACATCGAACCGAATGAGTGAGCCGCGTCGTGAATGACCCTGACGCGATACTTTTTCGAAAACTCGGCCACGCGAGCGTGATCGCACAGTTGGCAGCCATAATCCATGACGATGATGGCTTTTGTTCGCGCCGTGACGAGGCGCTCGGCTTTATCGAGATCGATGGACAACGTAGCGTCATCGATATCGCAGAAGACTGGCGCCGCGCCCGTCGCCAGAATTGCCTGGAAGTCGGTCACATTGTTGAACGAAGGCGTAATGACTTCGTCTCCCGGCCCGGCGCCGGCGATCAGCAGGGCAAGGTGCAGCGCCGCATGGCCGGTGCTCACTGCGGCTACGAACCGGTCAGCCACACCCAGATAATGCCCCGCGGCATCTTCAAAGTCTCTGACGTAGCTGCCCATGCCCAGCCAGCCGAGTTCGAGAGCTTGCCGGCTCGCCGCGTACTCGGCTTCTTCGATCAAAGGTTTGAAGACCGGTATAGCCGAGTCGGCATAGATTCCCGCCGATCCCCTGGCGACATTCTCACTCGAGGTCACGGCCATAGACGATGGCTCCGGTCGCGCTCGGAAAGAATCGGGGGTTTCACAGGCCACTCGATCGCGAAAGCGGGATCGTCCCAGCGGACGCCTCGTGCGCAATTCTCCGCGTAGAATTCTGACATCTGATAAAACACCTCGGTGTCGTCCGCCAGGGTCTGAAATCCATGCGCGACTCCTGCGGGGACGTACACCATGCGGCAATTGTCAGCCGTCAGGCTGGCGGCCTCCCAGAGACGAAATGTCGGCGATTGCGGGCGCAAGTCGAGCACGACGTCATAGATCGCGCCCCGCGTGCAGCGGATGAGTTTCGTTTCTTCCCTCGGGGCTGTCTGATAGTGCATTCCTCGCAGCGTTCCCCTCTGCCCATTGAAAGAAATATTGCACTGGGCCATTTCAGACTTCAGGCCGTGCGCTGCGAACTCCCCACGGCAGAAAACCCGCGCGAAAAAACCTCGCGCATCCTCGATTTTTTGCGGCTCTATAAGGCAGACCCCCGCTATTTTTCCAGGAAGAAAGATCACTTCCCTCTCTTTTCAGAACTACGGCTATCCCCGCCTCTTATCCCATCAAATCACGCGCAGTTCCGGAATCGGGACAATGAAACGCCCCCCGCGATGACGGTATTCGGCCTGCTGTTCGATAATCTCATCGGCCCAATTCCAGGCGAGAAGTACAACGAAATCGGGCATTTGACGAAGAAGCGCCTCCACCTTGTGGATAGGCAAGTGTGTTCCGGGCGTGTACAACCCATGTTTTGCCGGGCTCCGGTCGACGACAAAATCCAGAATGCCACCGTCAATTCCGCAGAAATTCAAAAGCGTGGCTCCTTTGGCGGAAGCCCCATAGGCCGCTAGCCGCGCTCCCTGGGATTTTAAGGATCGAAGATGGCTGACTAACTTGCATCTGAGCCGCTTAACCTGTGCCGCGAATCCATCATAGAAAGCAGCGCTCGTCAGGCCACAGCGCCGTTCCTCATCCAACATTCGGGGAACAGAGTCGCAGACAGGCGCGCCCGTCCCCGCATGTGTCATGAAGATTCTCAAGGATCCGCCGTGAATCGAGAGCCGCTCGACGTCGGTAATCGCGAGAGCATGCAGTTCGCCAATGCGATGCAAGGCACTCAGCGAAAAATAAGAAAGATGTTCATGGTAGATCGTGTCGAACTCGGCGCCTTCGATCATGTCCCGGACGTAGGGCACCTCAATCGCAATCACGCCCTCGCTTTCGAGCAGCATGGCCAGGCCGCGAAAGAAATCATGGATGTCAGCCACGTGAGCCAGAACGTTGTGGGCGTGTATCACGTCCGCTCGTTTGCCTTCCTCGCATAATTGCTGCGCGATCGCGGGGCTGAAGAAATCGCAAACAGTGGGGATGCCCCGGCCGATGGCCGCCGCGGCGACATTGGAGGCGGGCTCAACGCCCAGTACCGAAATCCCAGCCTCCTTGTAAAACTGCAGCAGGTAGCCGTCATTGCTCGCAATTTCGATCGCGCGGCTGTTCTGGTTCAGCCGGCGGACACGGATGATGCGCTCGGCAATCCGGCGCGATTCACCCAGCATCGTGCTGGAATAAGATGAAAAATAGACGTATTGCCGGTAGAGATCGGCGGCAGGCAAAGTCTCGGTGATCTGCACCAGGGCGCAGCGCGAGCAAAAAGCGAGGATCAGCGGGTAGGTGGGCTCAGGCTCGAGCACCTGCCGTTCATTCAGCAGGCCATTCGCCAGGGGCAGACAGCCAAGATCAAGAATCGTGCGCAGGCCGCCCGCCGAGCACCCGCGGCAGCGCAGCGCGCCTTGTTCTTCAGGGCTGTTAACGAGTGCCGGCTTTCTGGAACGCGACGTCCGGTGCGCCCGGCGCGCTGGTAGCAGCTGATTCATAGTCCGAAATGTCCCTCAGACAGAGGTCCCGCGTGGAACACGATGGATTCTCGTAGAAACTCTTGTACCATCGCGCGGTTCGGCGGACCGACTCTTGGAAATCCCATCGTGGCCGCCAGCCGAGCTCTTCTCGCGCGCGATCGTTCGACAACCGCAAGGCTTGCTCTTCGTGTAAGCGGTCGACAGGGTTAGCATCTTCCCAGCGGCCGCTGCCCCAATTTCTGAACAGTTCTTCCACGACTTGCTGCCCGGTCACGGTGCTCGCCGGGCCAGGCCCGAAATTCCAGGCGCTGCAAAGACCTGGCTCTTCACTCAGAATCATGCGCCCGGCGAGCATCAGATAGCCGCACAGGGGATCAAGGACGTGCTGCCACGGACGCAAAGCCTTCGGGTTCCTGAGGACGACAGGTCGATTTACCGCCAGCGCCCGCACCGTATCGGGCACGATGCGGTCGGCAGCCCAGTCGCCTCCACCGATGGCATTGCCGGCGCGAACCGAAGCCACACTGACTTTGTGGCGCGGCAATTCCTGCGGCGGGAAAAATGACTTGCGGTATGCCTGGGTCACGATCTCAACGGACGCTTTGCTGGCGCTGTAGGGATCGTGCCCGCCGAGCGCGTCGCCTTCACGATGAGGCGCCGAGGAATTTGAATTGTCGTAACATTTATCGCTCGTCACGACGATGACCACGCACGAGCGGCGCGCCTTTCGCACCACTTCCAGCACGTTGACCGCACCCATGACATTCACCTCGAACGTCGTGCGGGCCTCTGCGTAGCCCTGCCGGACCAGAGTCTGCCCAGCGAGGTGAAAGATCGCATCGGGTTCGCAATCGTTCACGGCAGCTTGTAACCGGGCCAGATCACGCACGTCTGCCGTTGTTTCATGTTCCAACCCGATCGCCACATCCGAGGCAAGGAAGTTACTCGGGGTCGTCGGTGGAGGGAGAGCGTAGCCGCTCACCCGCGCCCCCAGGCGATCGAGCCACAGGGCCAGCCAGGAACCCTTGAAGCCCGTGTGCCCGGTGATCAGCACGCGGCGGCCTCGAAATGCCTCGGCCCACTCCATTCGCTCTGCGTTTAGTCCCATATTCTCCAGGGCGCGTGGCCGCTTTGCCAGATATTCTCGAGCAGGCGTTTTTCTCGAAGTGTGTCCATGCATTGCCAGAAGCCTTCATGCCGGTAAGCGGCCAGCTGTTTGTCGCGCGCCATCTGCTCGAGTGCATCCGCTTCGAGGCTGCACCCGTCATCGGCAAGGTAGCGGAAGATGCCGGGCTCAAAGACGAGATATCCTCCGTTGATCCAGCCCTCCCCTATCTGAGGCTTTTCGGTAAACTGCGCGACCAAGTCGCCATCAAAGATCAGTCCGCCAAAGCGCGCCGGCGGACGAACCGCGGTAACCGTGGCCAGGCGTCCGTGCGTCTTGTGAAACTTCAGCAGGCGCCTCATATCCACATCGGCCACGGCATCGCCATAGGTGAGCATGAACGTGCCGCCATCCAGCAGGGACTCGAGCCGTTTCACTCTGCCTCCGGTATTTGTTTCTGAACCGGTTTCAATCAATCTCACCGTCCAATCCTCAAGCGTGGCGTTCTGGCGTTCGAGTTCCTGCGTGGCCAGCCGAATGGTCAAATCGCCGGTGAGGCTTGTTCGCTCCAAAAAATAACGTTTTATATCGTCGCCGCGGTGGCCCAGCGCGATAACGAATTCAGAGTGTCCGTAGTGCGCGTAGTGTTTCAGAATGTGCCATAGCATCGGGTAGCCCCCGACTTCCACCATGGGCTTGGGCTTTATTTCCGTTTGTTCCGCCAAACGAGTCCCGTATCCCCCCGCGAGAACCACGACTTTCATGCTGTGTATCCAACGAATATCTCTTATCCATCCTCCCTGTCGAATCCAAAGGGCGACGGGGACTAATCGGGACCGCTCAAGAACAATCTGCCAGACTTACAGAAGAGCAAATGGCTGGCCAGTTAAGCGGATTATTAAGACGACAAACTTATAAACTTTTCATCAACCGGACAAGCGGTAGGTTTGACCCAGAAACAGAATGAACCAACTCTGGATCAATGATCCTGGAATTGAGGTCCTGTAACCTGGTATGCCGACCCTCGCGATGGGGCAACTCCCGATAAGTAGTGTGATCTTCGACCGGCCGATGCAACACGATCTTTTCGCCGACCGGGCCACCTATTCGAAACATTTCCGCCGTACGTGTTGTAGCGAACGATTTTTCGGAATCCCACCGAGGACAAGCTCGAACCAAGGTCTCGCAGCACGGCCATGAACGTGGCGGAAGTGAGGGAAAGCATTCTCGGAAAACCGATGTGCTCGTTGCTTTTGCCGTAATGCACGGGCGGCAAGGCATAGACCGGCAAATCGGTGGGCAATTTACCGAGCACCCTCCCGAGCACCATGTTGTTGATCGGCGTGTCCGTGGCCAGCGGCAAGTGGGGACCGTGCTGTTCGATGGCTGCGGTGGGAAGAACCAGAAGCGTGGTCTCTCGTGAGAGGGCGTCCACTCGCTTCCAATTCAAATAGGGAAAAAAGTGTGCGCGTTCGGGATCTAGGTTTTCATTTCTTAATCACTCCCGCCGTTGCGCATTCAGCAGTCGGAAACGTAGTCATTTTGCCGGGATTGAGCAGGCCTTTCCGATCGTACTTTAGCTGAGTGTGATGTCCCGTTCTCCTTATGGGTGATTCTCACTCACGCCGGCTGGACTAATAACCCAGGTCACAAAAGAGTGCGGGTATACAAATACGCCAAACATCGTTTCGTACCCTTGAAACCTGGATTAGACGCAAGGTGAGAAACTTTTCGATCCAAGGGCGAAAGCCGAGGCCGACTGCGGCCCTTCTAAAAGGCCCGTAAGGCAAACCTGTTTGGGAGAGGCTACCCGCGCGCTCATCGAATCTGAAGCTTTTTGTTTCGATGTCGTGGATTCATTATTTCGATTGTTATTTCGAGTCTTGAAGCTGCATTATGGCGTTATTGATCCGACATTGTAGCGCCATCCGCTGCAAGCGCGAATCTAAGCAAGAAATTAACTTTTGAGCGTTCCCGCGCGAAGCGCTCAGGCGGAAGGGCCACAATGATGGCGAACAAAAGGGGTTTTCCACCCGGCAGCCTTGAGCCTCATTTATTCCAGCGAACCGTCCTTCGGCAATCTGATGAATCCGGCGCTGCTACGCCTGCTCTTGTCGCAAAAGGAATCGATGCAGCTCTGAAACGCGCCGGCTTCGGCTTACGCACCGCTTCCCTTTCGCCAATGGAAACTTTGGCGCAATCTATTTCCGGCGCATGCCCGACGCTCACTCCGTTCGTCACCGTTCCGCTGGTATTCACTCTCACGGGAAATGGCACATGGCTCCTGTATATATTGGGGACGTGCGGAATTCTATTAGTTGCCTGGTGCATCAGCCGATTTGCACGATATTCGTCCTCACCTGGGTCCCTTTATTCGTATGCAGCGATGATTCTTCCTCCTTGGCTCGGGGCTGTCGCCGCGTGGAGTTTATTGCTGGCGTATGTCATGGGAACTGCCAGCAATATCCGTGCTTTCTACTATTACGCGAACGTCATGATTCTGAATAGCACGGGCCACGAAATCTCCGTTTTGATGTTAGCGACGATTTATACCGTACCCTTTATCTGGATCGCCTGGAGAGACGTAAAACTCTCCGCCCGAGCCATGCTGGTAATGGAAGGGGGTTTCCGTAAGTGCCGTTGTCGCGGTGATGGCCCTGGTTTTATTTCACCATGGCCTGCACGGCGATTCGAATCAGGCTCATCTTCGCGGCGTAACGGGCAGCGGTTTTCGACAAGGATTAGTTCTCGCTTTATATAGCTTCGTCGGATTCGAGGGCGCGACAGTCTTGGGATCCGAGGCTCGCAATCCCCTAAAGGCCATTCCTCGGGCTGTGATCCTCACCTCTGTTCTGGGCGGACCATTTTTTACCATTTGCGCTTACACGGAAGTGTTGGGTTTTGGCATGAGCGGAAAAGATCTGGGGACGTCCAATGTTCCTATGCATATTCTGGCGAGTGTCGGCGGATTCCCGGTGCTGGGGTTCTTGATTGACCTGGGGGCGCTGGTGAGTTTGTTCGCTGGAAGTTTGGCGGGCATCACGGCCGCCGCACGCGTGCTGCTGCAAATGTCGCACAACGGATTGACGCACGCGTCGTTTAGGAAAACTCATGCGCAAAATGAAACGCCAACCGGAGCGGTAATCGTCACAGGTCTCGTGGCATTTCTTCCGGTAGCGTTCCTCGCCTCACGGGGAACGAGCGGAGTGGACGTCTATGGCTGGCTGGGAATGATGGCCGTTTATGGATTTGTGGTCAGTTACGGCTTAGTGTGTTTTGCTCTTCCTGGTTATCTGCGCGCTCACCACGGGGTGAGCAACCTCGCAACCACAACGATTCCGTACATCGCATGCGCCGCGATGGTGTACGCGCTTGTTGCAAATCTTTATCCGGTAACGCACGACGTGTATGGCAAACTGCCCTATGTTTTTTTCTCTTATTTGATTGCCGTTGTCTTGTTTTCTGTTTTTCGCTCGCGAGAGCAAGCTTCCATGCAGGAGGACTTGCGATGATCAGATTGTGATTCCCGCAAGTCAGTCTACGGAAATAAAATAACGGCGTTCCTAATTCCTATAGCGCAAGAGTTTGCGCGTACAAAGGATCTTACATGAAGACATTCATCACCAAGGATACTCCCGTCACACCGGAGGTGTTAAACACGATTGCGCATCTTCCGACCAAAAGCCTTTCTAAAATCGTTGAAGATGGATTTTGTGCGAAGCTGACCGATAAAGATTATATGCGCCTCGCATTTCTGCTGGCGGAAAAGGGATATGACGAGGGCGGATGCCCCATTGGCGGTGTGATCATCGACAACAAAACGCGTAAAATTGTGGGCAAGGGACACAATACCAATACCCTCGTCCAGGAAAATCATCCGTACAATCACGGAGAAACCTCGGCGGCGCGCGATGCCGGCCGGCAGGATTTCAGTCAGACCACAATGTTTACTTCACTGAGCCCTTGCGACATTTGCGCCGCGCTCATTTACAGAAGGCAATTTAGCCGCCTGGTTGTCGGCGACGTTACAAACTTCTCGGGTACGGAAGATTTGATCAGCAAGAAGGGCGTGAAAGTTGAAATTTTGGAAGATCCCGAGGGTGTCGCGCTTTTTGCACGATACTTGAAAGAAAAACCGGATCAGCATTTGGAGGACGCTTACGGCTTGGCTGCCGTCCGCAAAGGCGCGCCGCCCACAACGTAAAAATCCCTGGGCCAGCGACCGAACGATTATTCACGATCGGCGATTTTCAGATGCATGGGCGCTTGGATTTGTTCAAAGCTTCCATGACCCAGGTGGGATTGAATGGGCCCGACTCTTTTACATCGATCTCATAATCGCGCAACGCATCGGCCACGGCATTTGCCATTGCCGCATGCGCCCCGATGGTTCCGCCCTCTCCAACTCCACGCATTCCGAAAGGATTTAGGCTGGTCGGCGTTTCCATGTGCCAGAGTCGGAAGTCCGCGGGCGCGTCGCACGCACCGGGCAAAACGTAATCCATCATGGCGCGCGTCTGGAGTTGCCCCTCGGAATCGTAAACGATTCGTTCGCGGAGTACGGCGCCAATTCCCTGCACAACTCCGCCGACAATTTGTCCTTCGACAAGAAGAGGATTCACGATTTTTCCGCAGTCATGCGCAACCGTATAGCGCGGAATTGTTATAGCACCGGTTTCCGGATCGATTTCAACCACGGCAATGTGCGTTGCGTAAGAATAGGAAGGCTTCGGAACCTCGAGCCGAAACTTGGCGTCGATTCCTTCCGGCTCCTTTTTCCCGTGCAGAAATGCCAACCGCGAGGGAATTTCCGACAGGGGGATACATTCATCCTCGGCTCCCGTGATTAACACCCGGCCGTTTTTCCATTGCACACTGGATGAATCGCATTTCAAGGTCGCGGTAAAACATTCCAAAATGTTTTTGACCAACTCACGCGCGGCCATGCGCCCCACAGCCCCGCCAATCGCCGCGCCCCTGCTGGCGAAAGTTCCTACCGCGTCTGGCACTTCATCCGTGTCGCCCTGCCGAATCACCATTTGCTCCATTGAAACGCCCAGTTCCTCAGCCACGAGTTGCCGCTGCGTCGTCTCTGAACCCTGGCCGACGGGCACGATCGAACTGAATAGAAGCACCGTTCCGTCGGATTGCAAAGCGATGCGCGCTGTTTCGTACCGGCCGACGGCCGTAATTTCCACGTACATCGCGATGCCTAGGTCGAGCAACTGTCCACGCGCGGCAGCCGCTTTACGATCGATCTCAAAATGCTCGTAATCGGAGAGCTTTAATCCTGCTTCGAGACATCGCGGATAATCGCCTTCGTCATAAATCACGTGATACGAATTGGCGAAACCCGTCCGGCCGCGATCGAGCGGCAATTCATTCGGCTGAATCAGGTTGCGCCTGCGAATTTCCGCGCGATCCATTTTTAGAATGCGCGCCGCTTCGTCCAGCAGCCGCTCCATGACCAGTGCGGCCTGCGGCGCTCCCGCGCCGCGCAAAACATTTAAGGGCGTTTTATTCGTCACCACGGAACATGCGCGTGCATCGAGGTTGGGAACGCGGTATGGCCCGCGCACCATGGCTCCCATGGCGGTGATTGGCGTGTTGCCCACAAAACCGAATGCAGCGCCGATATTTGCGTATCCCGTGACGCGGAGCCCGACAAATATTCCGTCCGGGGTGACAACCGCTTCCGCATCGATTGCTTCTTCGCGCGCCTGAGTCGTGGAGGCAAAATATTCCCGCCGGTCTTCCAGCCAGCGAACAGGGCGCTGAAGTTTTCGCGCGGCGGCCGCGACCAGAATTTCTTCGGGGTAGACCATTTCTTTGCATCCGAAACCGCCGCCGAGGCGCGGTGCAGTCACGCGAACGCTTGCGAGGTCAAGTCCAAATGCGGAGGCCAGGACGGAGCGCAGCACTTGGGGCAACTGCGTGCAGCTTTCAACATGCAGCCGCGCCCCATTGTCGATAAGCTTTGCGGTAACGCCGCGTGTTTCAAGGGGAACCGCTGTCTGCCTGTGAAATTCAAATCGCTTGCGAATCACCAGATCGTCGTCGCCCGCGGCAAAATCAGGGTTTCCGTCGCATTGCGTAACCTGGTAGACGATGTTCGTGCCAAGCTCTGGATAGAGTAACGGGGCACCGGGATTCATTGCGGCCATGTGATCGGTCACCGGCTGCAATGATTCATATTCAATTTCCACGAGAGCGGCTGCATCTTCCGCGATATATCGGTTGACCGCAACAACCAGCGCCACAGCCTGCCCAACATAACGGGCGCGATCGCGAGCGATAACGCGCTGGCGCACATCCAGCGTTCCGGGAATCATGTCCACGCAAGGAAGTTTGTCATCAACAAACTTCAGGTCGTCCGCGGAAAGCACGGCAATGACTCCGGGAATCTTCAGCGCGCGCTCTTTCCGAATGGCGCGCACCAGTGCGTGCGCCTCTGTAGATCGAAGCACGCAAATTTCCGCGGCGTCCGGTTGCGGAAGATCGGCCAGAAATCCTCCACGCCCCTGCAACAATTCCCGATCCTCCGCACGCAATACAGCTTCGCCCATGAACCTGCGGGTTTTCGGAGGAGCTGCAAGAGCCAGCGTCTTTCCCGTCATTCTTCTTTGCTCGCTAACTTCTCAATCTCCGTGCTTAAAGCACGACGAACTGCCGACCAGATGTTCTTATATCCAGTGCACCGGCAAATGTGGCCGCTGAGGTACTGAGCAACTTCAGGAGAATCCGGATGGATGAAACGCTGGATCATGCTGTACACCGTCATGAGCCATCCCGGTGTGCAGTATCCGCACTGCAATGCGTGTTGCTGCTGGAAAATCTGCTGCACTTGATTCAGTCCCTCTGGAGCGTTCAATCCTTCGAGCGTAAGGATTTCCGCTCCGTCGGTTTGTACCGCCAGCAAAGTGCAGGCACGGGCGGGGTCCCCATCAATCAAGACCGTGCACGCTCCACATGCACCTTCCCCGCAGGCAACTTTGAAAGCCGTCAGGCCCAGATGATCGCGCAGGAAATCGCTCAACAGGAGACGGTCGATGACGGACGTATTTAGTTGTTTCCCGTTTACCGTGACGTTCAGACTTGTGTGCGATTCGCTGGAATCATCGAGTATTTCTATTCCGGGCGTCGAATCAAGCGTGCTCATAGGAAGCCCTTGTCTGTCGTGAGCAGCGAAGGCGCGCATCCCTCAAGGCACGTGCAACGGCGGGAACTGCGGTTTTAGATCGAAAATCGGCAGTCGCATGCAAATCCGTGTGTGCAGGCCATGGCCGCTCCGTTGCCACGATTTGCGCCGCATCGCAGAGCACTAAATCAGCATTCGCTGATTCTCCCATCAATGCTTTTTCCGCTTGTTCCGCGCGATAGGGATTTGCCGTGAGCCCTCCAATCGCAATTGTCACCGACTTAATAAAGCCCTTTTCATCCACTATCATCGTGGCGGCACAGCATACGAGCGCGAAGTGGCCTTGGCGTAATTGCACTTCGCTGAACCCCCAGCCTTCGCCCACAGCACGCGCACGGAAGGAAGCCGATACAACCACACTTTGCAGAGGTAAGCGGGTACCCGCCTCTATCGCATAAACTTCCCGTGCGGGCATCTTCTGCTTTACCCCGCCGCGCGACAGAAGATTAAACTCAGCATCCAAAGCCAGGGCCACCACCGGAACCTCTCCCCCCGGATTGGCTTGCGCTAAACATCCGACTGCCGTGCCGCGACTGCGAACTTGCGGCATTGCCACCCAGCCAAGTGCTTCGGAGAGCAGTGGAATGTTTTGAAGAATTGCCGAATCTCTTTCAATTCGAGATTGCCGGCATGCGGCGCCGATCGTCATAGTGCCAGGATTTTGCGAAATATCATTTAACCCGGGACAATGCATAATATCGAGCAACACAGATGCCTTCACGGTTCTGGCGCTCAAGGCCGGAATTAAACTTTGGCCACCCGCAAGAATTCTCACCCCGGCGTCCGTGCCATCGAGCAGATCAACCGCATGCTCAACAGTTTCCGCGCGAATGTACTTAAATTTAGCGGGCTTCATTGGCGGCTCAGGAATGATATTCGGATTGGAAAGATGTACGTATCATCCACCATTTGTGCGGACAGGCCGCCACGGATGATTCGCTGGAACTCGCTTTTCGGGAGAAACGCAGCTGAACATTCCATCTTGCCGGTTATCGCCGCCGCGCATTCACTCGTCTCCTTGCCCTTCCTTTAGTCGGACGAGTTCTTTTAACTATAGTTTCAGCGACGACGCAGTTTTTTAACAAACTGCTAAAAGACTAAATCATAAAACTGTTCCCTCAATTCCGTCACACCGGACCTCGTGCAATTTCTTCGAAAGGCTTTGCCCGTGAAAAGTAGAACATCAGGCTGACCGACATCTGGATTTGTCGCGAACTGCCGATTGTCTTCACTACCTGACCGAGGCCAGTGGGGCAGTAATAAAATCCGTTTTGAGGGTTGGCGCCTGAGCAACCCGAGGCAAGGGTTGGTGTCGTGCTGTTCCCGTAAGGCGCCTGGGCCACCGGGAACGGATTAAAGGCCAGGTTTTGGTCGATGTTATTGATCGGGATATCGAAGCTCGGATGGTTTGTCACATTGAATATATCGAGGGTGTATTTCAGTTTGAAGCGTTCCGTCAGCGTAGTCATCTTGACGATCGATAGGTCGCCGCGCTTCTGCCAGGACTGGCGGAAAATGTTGCGCAGATCGCTGGTGGCGAAGTTGGTCTCAAAGATGTCTCCCGGCGGAATCGCGGAACACGGGAACTTTACATCCACTTGCTGGGCATTGGCGACATTGCATGGCAGAAGCAACGGAACGGTAAAACAGGCCGCGTTCAAGGCAGGCTGGTTAATATTGTATCCGATGGCCCCGGTCACCGCGCTCTTCGCCGTACACCCAGGGGCCAAGGGAGCGAGGGGATTGGTGATCCCATCGTCCAGGCTGTAGTAAACGCTTCCAACGGCGCCGGAATAGTCACCGACCGAGTAAGGTTGTCCGCTCTGCAGCGTGACCAGACCTTGAACGGCCCAGCCGTTGAAGATCTTGCCCTTTCCGGAGTCCGCACCGAACACTGCCGGCAGTTCGTAGTGGTAATCGATGTTGAAAACATGTGTGCGATCGAAGTCCGAGTGCCCGTAGGCGCTGCGCAGGTTCAGAGGATTATTTCCATTGAAATAGAGCCCGAGCGCGCTCTGCTCATCCAACGATTTCGAGTAGGTATAGGAGAAGCCAGCCTGCAGCCCGTGGCTCAGCCGCTTTTCCACATGGACTTGGAGGGCGTTGTAAGCCGAGATACCCGCGGCCGAATACAACTCTGAATCCGCGGAATATCCGATGTAGGGAGCGCGCTCGTCCACGTTGCCGCCATCGGTGTTGTATTGCATTGGCTGCCCATTGGGCAAATTCAGTGTGCAACCTAAGAATCCGCACCCGGTGCTCGTCTGAACTGTGTATCCGTACGTGTAGGACTGAGCATAGGGTGACGCGGATGGACTCGGGCAGACTGACGCGGGTCCGCACAGCGGGTTGGCAGGCGTAGCGATTCTCGCCTGATTGAACGGGATGGGGATCACTTCGTGCCGGCCCAGGGCATCGACCGCCCCGATATCAATGGCGAGGTCGTTTCGCGGCTGCCACTGTATGTCGAACGACGAGTTCATGGTGTACGGCAGCTTGTTATTGCGCTCGTAAGCTGCCAAATAAAATGGAAGATCGCCATTTTCGATGCCGCCTGCATTCGGGAGCGCGGGAGGGATGAGGTTGCCGTTGACGGCGGTTGGCTGGGTAATCGTGTCCGGATTGCAGTTTGGAGGAGGCGCCAGTGTCGCGCCTCAAGGGTTCGAAAGTGTCGTGCTGCACGTCTGATAGATGCCCGGGGATGGAGCCCGGCAGAATTGGCCGTTCACGAACGGCAGTTGCTGATTGACGCCGAACGGACCGCCGGGCGCGACGGTCGCGGCCGCCGGTTGGGAGAGGTATGCGTACAGCTCGCCGCGATCGTAGTACATGCCCCATCCAGCGCGGACGACGAGCTTGTTATTGAACTTCTTCGGGCTCCATGCCACGCCAATCCGCGGCGCAAAACCCCACTGCCGCCCGGTCAAGGTCGAATTGCTCACTCCGGGGGTGCCATGAGCGTTATTTCCGGCGACGATCAAACCGTCCGATGTAATCGTGTCTGTCGATGGATTATAGGAATAGGCGCTGGGGTCAAAGTTGAAAAGTTTTCCGTTTTTCTCCGTCAACCCTCCGTTCCAATCGAAGCGCAGACCCGCTGTGATCGAGAGGTTCGAGCGTATCTGAAATTTGTCTTGAATGTATTCGCCGGTTTCGTTCGCGCGCCAGTGACGATTAGGATCTCCGCTCAGGAACTGTGTCGCGGTATTCAGGTAACCGTTGGTCAGTTCGCCTTGCAGAAACTGGTTGATGGACTCCGCTTCGATCACTCCCAATTCGTTCCTTCGGTCGCGCGTATTGAGCTGTGTATACGCGAAGCTTCCTCCGAACGTAATCGTGTGCTTCCCGATCGTCCAGATCGCGTTCGCAGAGGGATTAAAACGGTTCTGGAAAACACCGGTAAGTGCCGCGAGAGATAACGCGCCAGCTCCGATATTTAGCAGAGGCTGATAGGAAGGCAGGACATTGCCCGGATAAGAAATGGTGATGCTAGGGAAAACATTGGAGCCGAACGTGTTGATCGTGCAGTCGGCGGCGTCAAAGTGGGTCAACGCCTGGCAGTCGTTGCCGAACTGAGCCGGGGTAAATGGCTGACCAATGGTGGAGTAAGCCTTTTCTCGAATGAACCCGAAGGTTTCCGTGACGCTCAAATTAGGCCGCACGACTTGTGCCTGGCTGAGGGAAATCACCTGGCTGCCCGCGTCGAGATGCTGGGGAAAACCCGCGACGGACGAATAGGCATACGGAGCGGTGGTCGGATCATGCTGGTAATAATATTTCGCCGAAAACGAGTGGGTCGAGTTCGGGTTCCAGTCCAGGTCGGAAATGGCCTGGTTGGCAATGAAGTAGGCCGTGCCCGGAATTTCCGCATCTTCGGGAAACGCTTCAATCAGTGCCGGGTTTGTAGTGTTCAACGCGAGCGCGTTGGGATTTGCCGGGGGAATCAAATATTGCCCGTTGGGGAATTTGTAGTTGAGAAAAGTGTAGGCGATCGGATTGATATCCCCCGCCGCGAGTCCCACCGTGGGATTCACAGGGCCATCTCCCAATCCCAGAAACGACAGGTTGTTGTTGTTTGCCACCGCAGCGAGCGCTGTCGCGGAGCGATCGTTGGTGAGCCCGGGCGGGACGGTGGGCCTGGAGATTCCGATCTCTTCGTCCGAGGCGTGCGTGTGTTGATAGCTTCCATAGAAGAACAGCTTATTTTTATAATCGGCACGCCGAACGTTCCACCCGCGGAATAGCGGTGCAAACTGCGATTGTCTTCATTCTGCGGAATATTTGGATCGGCGTTAAAGAAATATGGATCGGCGTTTAGCCAGTTCGTTCCGCGATGAACGTACGCCTGCCCATGAATGGCATTCGTGCCCGAGCCGGTGCTGATGTCAATTTGCGCGCCGCTCGTCGATCCCTGCTGCGCGTCATACATCGACGTGTTCACGCGAACTTCCTGAACGGACTCGGGCGCAGGCGTGGGGATCGACTCCCCGACGGCCAGATACACCGATGCGCTGCTCTGAACCGGAAGGGCGCTCAGGGCGGAAGAGGTGGCCACACCGGTTTCATTCACAACTCGAGAGGATGTGACCTGGCTGGTAGTCTTGCCGTTAAATAAATTGTTGGCGTCCACGCCATTCAAGAGAAACGTATTGCTGGTGTCGCGCTGGCCATTTGCCCAAACCGGCTGGTTGCCCAGGCCCGCGTTTGCTCCCGTCCCCGCGGGGAGTTCCTCGTTCACGCCTGGAGAAAGCATCACGTAACCGGTAAAAGATCCCGTGGGCAATGGAATTGCATCCAGTTCCGCTTTATCCATCACGTAGCCGTTGGTGGTGTCGACGTCGTTGAGGAGCGGTGTTTCCTCGACTGTGATCGACTCGCCCAAGTGGCCGATCTTCAAATCGGCGTCGACGGTCGCGGTGCGATTGGCCTGCACCTGAATCGACGGAATATTCAACGTTTGAAAGCCAGCGAGAGTGAACGTGATCGTGTAGTTTCCGATCGGCAGGTTGACGAAATCGTAGCGGCCGGCCTCGTTGGTCTGAAGCGTGCGCGTGAGTTTAGTCTGGTCGCCGACGATCGTGACCGTTGCGCCCGGAACGACAGCCCCCGAAGCGTCCGTCACCGTCCCAGTGATTCCGCCCAGCGTTTGCTGCGCCGATGAGCCGGGCGCCATTGACAGAGATAAATAGAACAGTACTGCGGAAATAAAAATGGAAACCTTTTTCGGCATGTTTCGTCCTTTTGCAAACTTTTCGTTAAGGGCGAAAACCCGGGCCAGGTGCGGCCCGCCGAAAAAGGCCCGGCATCTGTTTCGTGCTACAGTAGCGCGCTTGCGCGGAATTGGAAGACGATTGTTTGGATTATGAAGAATCGATTTTTTTGCTTTTCTATTTGCGGCAGAGGCTGCCATTGCCAGCCTGAGCGGTTGCACTGTGGGACGCGAGAGTTACGTTAGATAAAGAATACATACAACCTAAGTAAGGTGACGCTTTATTATTACACGGCCGATGTGGCGTGGGACGCAGACAGCGTTGACTGCTACCTCAGGCAACTCCCAATATTACCGACAGTGTTCCGGGTATCTTTCGCACGTCCGCCGGGACGCTGCTTTTCGCCCGTGCTTGAAGAACCGGGAATACATCCGCGGCGAGGATCCTAAGATTGTCATGGCCCTGGTGCGTGCGTTCCAGATCCGCTGTTGGGGGCACGACTCGCAACAATCGCGCGCCCCATTCCACAACGGCAGCGGTCCCCTTCTAGACAGCCTACTTGAGGTTAAACCCGAGGAACGGCTCCCGTGAGCCGGTAACGCCAATAGTCGAGGGCGTCTATTGGCTGGTACTTCGGGTTGGTTCCGGGCGGAACACAACTTTGCAGCACTTCGACGCGGGCTTCGGGATTGGGATCGAGAAAAAACGCCACCGAGTAGCGGTCTTGCACCGGAATCGCGACCCGGTGGGGCGTCGACACGTAGACATCGTTCGTCCACCGCACCAGACAATCGCTGATATTACAGATAAATGTCCCGGGTATCTTTGGCACATCGATCCAGTCGCCGCTCCTCGCCCGAACTTGTAGTCCCCCAACTGTGTCCGTCGCGAGGATCGTTAGATTGCCGTAGTCGGTGTGAGTTCCCGCTCCGCTGTCCGGAGCCCGATCTGGCGTCATCGGTCGTGAGGGGTAATGCAGCACTCGCAATACCGCCAACGGAGCATTGAGCTTGTCGTCAAAGAAGCTCTCCTCGATGCCGAGGTCGAGTGCAAACCCGCGGTGAATCCGGAGACCCAGTGCCCAGCAGGCGTCATAGTAAGAAAGCATCGTCTCGCGCCAACCCGGAATCGAGGGCCATGGATTCCCTCCTCGATACGGCTTGCCCGCAAGCACCTCCGGATCGTCGGCACTCGGTTCGAGCGCAGTGTCGAATGCCTCCTTAAAGTCCGGCAGGCCTGAATCCACGTTCAGGCGCTCGTCTTCCATCGCGAAATAGCCGCGGTCCCTGTGCGGCGAGAGCGTACAGGACAACCGTTTCTTGCTCTCCAGTGGCAACGAAAAAAAATCTCGCGCGGCGGAAAACACCCCATCGCACATAGCCTCAGGGATTCCGTGGTTGCTCACATAGAAGAAGCCAATTTCGCGACAAGCATGCCCCATTTCCACAGCGACAGCTTTCCGCTCAACCAGGCTGCTTGAAGTTAAGCCCGAAACATCAACGACAGGAAGGGAATTCATGATTTTCGACATGTTTCGTCCTCTCAAGGGAATTGCGTCAAGGGCGAAAACCGAGGCCAACTGCGGCCCCTCGAAAAGGCCCAACTGAAGTTTGGCCAGAGGATAGCGCGCCCGCGCAAAAGTGGAAGCCGATTTTTTGAATGGGGAAAATCGCTTTTTTGGATTTTGTTTTTTCCAAAGGGGACTGGACAATGCCGTCGTTGGCCCTACACTGGTGCCCCCCACCAGGCGAGAGCTATCACAGTCACGAGCTTTGTGAACGATACTCGTCGTCGGGTATCAAAATAGCGGAGATTGTAGGCACCCTCTTCGTGGTGCTCCGACGTGCCGTTAACGATGGCGCACAGCGGACGAAGTTTCCCGTTTCCGCTGATGGCAGGTTTTTCATATCACCACCCACGATCCGTCCTTATTCGGATGTAAAGGGAGACCTTCGAGGGCTTCGGCAATTCGCTCTTCTCCATAACAACCAATACTGAGTTGGAGGGAAGAGCGAGCGATCAGGTCGACAGAATCTGTAGCGCGATTTGTAGCAAACAGCCTCAGTCATGCGATTTGAATGGATGGCGGAGAGGGGGGGAATCTCCCCTAACCGATTGACACGCTCTAATGCTGAGTTCGAGACCTTTTGCTACACACTCACAACAAACAGTATCTATTTGACTTGAGTATTGACAACTACATATATAGCAACAACCTACGCCTTCCCGTCAAACGGCAAATAACCGAAAAAGAGTAGCAAAATGTAGCAAGGAATGGCGGAGAACCTGACACTTTACACCACGCCTGAACCATTTGGATTGCCTCAACATCCTTAGAGCTGTCAAACGCGATAGCGTAGGGCGCCCAGGGGTTTTCCCTTGAGACCCGTCTGCGTTTCGTTGCGACGCTGGATCATGACGTTAATATCGTGGTAAGAAGAACTATGCAGGCAGATAGCGAGGTCTTTCGCTTGAAGGAGAATGAAATGCCCCAGCAAAAAATCATCACCGCCTCGCTGGAGGGTATGCGGGTCTCGTAAACGAAAAGCAGTGCGAGTTGCAGGAGTACGACTTCTCTTCGAATCAATGGTCTTTGAAAGACGCTTCGCCCTGGCCTCTGACGCGTGACCGCGCTCATGAATGGCTCACGGGATACGGGAAACGACGTAGACCGGTTTGCGGCCGTGAGTGCCCTGACAAGGGCGCCCGAGTATCCGGCTCCGCCGCGCACCTCAAGACTCTCTGGCGAGCCTCGTCTCTGAACGGTAGTGATGACTGGCGTCGGGATCAGGCAGAGGACGCTGGCGAGGATGATCTGAATGCCTATTTT
>CAVPVC010000022.1:0-72857 GCA_963709105.1 uncultured Acidobacteriota bacterium | reverse complement strand
TTCGAACCCCCGACACCCTTTTGGGGTGTAACTGCTTAGCAGGCAGCCCTGTTCGGCCACTCCAGCACCTCTCCGCGGTGGAAGGAAACGAAAGCCGGGAACGATCCTGCCCGGGTAGTATAGCACCAAGGTTTCGCTCGCACTTCCCCAACGCGCGCCGCATCGACGCAGCGATCAACAGAATCCCGTGCTGCCCGCTACTCCTGTTTCCGGATATCGCTCGCCTGAGCCTTCTGGATATATCGCTCGACGTCTTCCTGCAAAAGGAATCGCTGCTGCAGAAGCTGCTGCGCGGCGTCCGTCACGTTTTTCACGTACGCCTCGTGCGTGTCGTAGCGCTCCTCGATCGAGAGCCGCGGGTCGCCCTTGGCGATTCGCTCCGCCTTCGTCTGCGCGAAATCGAGTTTCTGCCCCGCTGCGTCGCAGCCGTCTCCCGCCGCCGGACCCGCCCGTAGCGCCCAGCCCGTGTACGTCGCCGTGGGCACGGCCACATCCACCATTCGAATGCCCGCGATATCGTTTCCATCCGGATCGGTTTTGGGGACCAGCGCCGGATAAGGCGACCCCAGAAACTTCGGCGGAATGCGCGTAAACAAGCCTCGGTCGAACGTCTCCCCGTAATTCAGCAGATCGCCCTCGTGCAGGCGCCCGTTGTAGGTGACGCCTTCGATCACCGGAAAGCCCTCGCCGGCCTGCGGCAGCGAAGCCACGAGCGTTCCATCGCTCCGGCGCGGAACGCGGCTCTGGGGCGGCTCGGTTCCCGCCGCCACCCATTCATCCATGGCCACCAGCAAAGCACGCAGAGCCGGTCCCGGCACCAGTGGATTGCGCGGTTGCTCGCAAATGCCCGGGCCGTTTCCGGCGCCGTGCGGCAGGCTCGAGAGCAGGTAGAAGCGGACGTTCGCAGGGTCGGCAAGGTCTTTCCCGCGCGTGGTTGTATGCAGCAGCGACCCGGCCTTGGCCCAGTATTCGTTCTCGGAATTCGCCTCGAAGATTTTGGGGCACGTATGCGTCGCGAGGCATCTGCGCAGCCGCCCGTCCGTCTTGCGCGTCACCGGATCGTAGGTGATCTGGTCCGCAAACGGAAACTGCCGCTCGGGATACCACCGGGCGATATGCTGCCGGTGAGTCCGCCCCGGCTGCGCGAATCGATAGTTGAAGAATCCTCCGCTCGCGCCTCCCAGCCAGCTCAGCACGCCGTCGAAAACCGGCCGCCCTCGCTCGTCCTCGTTGAAGCCCAGATAAAGAAAGTCGTGGATGAATCGCGATGGCTGAGAAGACGAAAAGGAGTAGACATATTTCACGTTCCCGGCGAGAGGGTTCGCCGTCCCGTAGTGCAGAAACTCAGTCAGGTCCCGCAAGCTCGCAAAGGCAAGCCCCGCTACGACAGGGTCTTTCGCAGTGTAGACAAATTCGTAAAGCTTGCCATTTTTAAACGGCGTGCCCTCCGGCAGCAGCCGGATCGCCCGCTCGTTGACAAACTCCCAGTTCTCGCGCCCCACCGGCACGGGCGGGTCCGAATAAAGCGTTCGCACCGTGAGGCTGGCCGACGACTTGTCGAGCGTCGCTGCGGGATACGTGAGTGTGCCTCTCAGTGTCGTAGCGTCATCGATCACAAATTCTTCCAGCGCCGGTCCTGTGATCGGCGAGCCATCCGGATTCGCTGCCACCGGAACCGTAATGGTCATGCGCCCCTTGCCCGGCGCCGCGGTAACGTCCCATCCGCTCATCACGATCGTATAGCCCTCGCGCATCAGGAAACCGTTGCCCGCATCCGCGGCCGCAGTCGGATCGTTTCCGCCCGAATGCGCTTCGTTCATAACGGAAAGCGCCCGCGCGCCGCCGCGGTTGTTGATATCGAAGAACACCCTGTGGTTTCCCTTTGATGGGTCGACGGGCCGCAGGATGTAAATGTCGGTCGAATACTCCACCATTCCCCGCGCGTTCCGCGGCGCAAGCGCGATGTCGGTAATCACAGCGTTGCGGCGGTTCGACGGGTCCACCTCGCCGTAGGCCCGGCCCACAAGCTTCTCGTACGTTCCCACGCTTCCAAACGATGCCCCTCCGAACGTCGGCGACTCTGTTCGCGTGATCACAACCCTCGTAATCCGCGCCTCCGCCACTCCGGCCAGCAGCAAAGCGGCGCTGAACAAATAGACCATTGCGGCGCCTCTCGACAGTTGGCGCAACCCAACGTTCCCGGATATTCTCAGCATGAGGGTCACCTTTCGCGTCTGCATAATAACGCCGATTCACACCCAGGTGGTATCGGCTGGCACGCCGAGAGCATGCTTGCAGAAAAGGAGGTAGGCGGCGTGGACACCGAATCGAAATGCCCGGTAAGCGGAAAGCGCAAATACGCAACCGAGGGCGAAGCTCTCGCAACAGCCGCGCACCAGATCGCCACCACCAACGCGCCCAAAGACCTCCGCGCCTATCGTTGTTCCTGGTGCGACTCGTGGCATCTCACGAAGAACGCCGGAAGAGAGGGAAAGAATCGCAGGTAGCACAGTAAGAGTCGGCGTTCGAGCTGACTTCATCCCCAAGCGAACGTTCGGCGAAACATCGCCCCTTACGACTTTTTTACACGCGCCACAGTATATTTGTGTTGTTGCTGTTTGTTCCGCAGCGCGTCTCAGACTTCCAGTTCACCGTGAAATGGATGTCGCGCAGGAACCAATCAACCGGAGGATGTGTCCTTCAGCATGAATCTGTTACTGCGATGGCTCGCGATGGCGCTGGGCGCAATAGCCGCAGCCGGTATTGCCGCCCTCCTGGCGACCGACGCGCAAATCCACATCCCACTAGCATTCTCGGCGTCCGCTATTTCGGCAGCTTCGCTGTTGCTGATCGGCGTGTCCTTTCTGATCGTCCAGGCGATACAGCGCCCATGCCTCGTTGAACTCCTGAAAAACGCTCTCCTGGCAGGCGCCTTCCTGCTCTGGGGTGTCGTCGAACTGATGCGGCAAAGTGATTTGTCAGAAGAAATTGGGCGACGTGGTCATCGCACTCTACGTAGTGGATCTCGCCTGGGTGATCTTCGCCACCTTGAACGCCAAACGAGAGGTCCGCCCGGCGGCACCGAAGCACTAGCAGCCGCGAACCCTAGGGCTCCAGTACCTTGCCCCGCGTTTCCGGCAGCAAAAACGCCGCCACCGCCATCGTTCCGTACGCCAGCGCCGCAAAAAGTCCGATCGCCCGCCCCAGCGGAATTTTTGTCGAGAGAAATCCCACCAGCGTCGGAAACAGCGCCCCCGTTGCCCTTCCGGCGTTATACGCGAAACCCTGCCCCACGCCTCGCACCCGCGTAGGAAAGTGCTCGGTAAAAAACGGGCCCATGGCGCTGAACACCCCCGACGCGAAGAACCCGAGCGGAAATCCGAGAACAAGCATGGCCCCGTTGCCAAATCGAAACATGGTATACGTCACCGCAATCACGCCCGCTCCCACCGCAAAAACAAGAAACGTGAATCTCCTCCCGATCCGGTCCGCGAGATACCCGCCCGACAAATAACCGCAAAAAGCCCCTGCAATCGAAACGGAGAGATACCCCGCGGAGTCCAGTACGGAAAGCCCGCGCTCGGTTCGCAGAAAAGTGGGCAGCCATGTGGTCACGGCAAAATAACCTCCCTGCGCCCCGGTTCCCATCAGGCTGCCGAGAACCGTGATCCGCAGCAGCGGCCTCCGGAATATTTCAAAGAACGAGGGCTTGTCGCCGCTCGCGGCCAGCAGGGCTCGCGACTCGAGATACAGCGCCGGCTCCTCCACATAGCGCCGCACCCAGAAAACCAGAAACGCCGGAGCCACTCCCACCATAAACATAGCGCGCCAAGCAGTCTGCGCCGGCAGAATCGAAAAGAAAAAAGCGTACAGCAAAGCCGCGATGCCCCATCCCACGGCCCAGCCCGCATGCATGGCCCCCAGAGCCTTGCCGCGATGTTGTGGCCGGATCGTTTCGCCCAGAAGCACCGCCCCGGCAGCCCACTCCCCTCCGAAGCCAAGCCCCAGCAGCGACCGCGCAGCAAACAGCTGCCCAAAATTCTGCGCGAGTCCAGAAATGAACGTAAAGCCCGCGAACCATAGGATCGCGATTTGCAAAGTGCGAACGCGCCCGATGCGGTCGGCGAACCATCCCGCCAGCCATCCCCCAAACGCCGAGACGATCAGTGCCGCCGTACCCAGCAGCCCCGCTTGCCCGCGGGTCATGCCCCAGGTGGCAATCAGCGCGGGAATCACAAAGCTGTAGAGCTGCACGTCCATCGCGTCCAGCGTCCAGCCACCGATGCACGCCCCCAGCGCCCGCCGCTCCGCCGTGGCCAGATCGGAGATCCAGCCCAGCTTGCTCTCGGATTTCACTGCAACGGCCGCTGCTTCCATCACGTCTTTCATAACAAGCGCCCTGTGATAACTCTGCGATGCACCTTGCGATTCGAACGTGCGTTTCGACCCGCCAGCAATTTCGCGGCGGATTGTAGCACGCCCTACATTCCCATCGAGGTCGTTACTAGGTAGAATGCTCCCACGCACGCAATCCATCATTGTTTCCCGGCTACCCGGTCGCAGGTAGTCCGATTTTTCAGGAGAAAGAGATGCGAAATATGCGCTCCAAGATAGCGGCCATTGCGATTGCCATCGGTTTTCTCGTGCCCTTCTTCGCCTTGAAGGGCCAGGGAATTGCCGATTTGCGCCAGCCTTCCGGAAAAGAATGGCTGACGGTTGGCGGCGACTGGAACAACACGCGTTTCTCCACGCTCGATCAGATCACCCCCGCCAATGTAAAGGATCTGAAGGGCGCCTGGGTCACCCATCTGGGCTCCGGCCTCGGCAGCAAATATTCGCTGGAAAACACGCCCATCGTAAAAGACGGCATCATGTATGTCACCACCGGCAACGACGACGTTTTCGCTCTCGACGCAAAAACCGGCTCTCTGATCTGGGAGCATCGCTCCGGCATCGATCAGAACATCTCCACCGTTTGCTGCGGCTGGGACAATCGCGGAGTCGCCGTAGGCGACGGAAAAGTCTTCCTGGGCTATCTCGACGGCACTTTCGTCGCCCTCGAAGCCGAGACCGGCAAATTGTTGTGGCAGACCCGCATCGGCGAATGGCAGGACGGCTACACCATCACCTCCGCGCCTCTTTATTATAAAGGTGTGGTTTACACCGGCATCTCCGGCGGAGACATGGGCGCGCGCGGCAAACTCACGGCCCTCGACGGAAATACCGGCAAGGAACTCTGGCATTTTTGGACCGCCGCCGGCCCCGGCGAACTCGGAGGCGACACCTGGCCGCCACCGACCGACGACTCTGCGGTCTCGCAGGATCCCAGCACGCTGAAAGACAACCATCAGGATCGCCACGGCGGCGCAAGCGTCTGGCAGACGCCCGCCGTTGATCCCGAACTCGGGCTCCTCTATTTCAGCACCGGCAACCCCGTGTTCGGCAACTCGGGCCATCGCCCCGGCAACAATTTATTCAGCGCGTCCATCATGGCGCTTCACCTGGATGGCACCTACGCCTGGCATTACCAGGTGGTCCATCACGACATGTGGGACTTCGATTGCCCCAGCCCGGTCATCCTCTTCGATCAGGTCTACGGCGGCGTGAACCGCAAGGGCATAGCCGAGGCTTGCAAGACCGGCTGGATCTACATGCTGGATCGCACCAACGGAAAGCCGCTCATTGGCATCGACGAAAAGCCGGTGGAGCAGGATCCCCGTGTCGCCACGTCCCCCACGCAGCCGATCCCCCGCGGAGATGCCCTGATGCCGCAGTGTCCTCAGCCCTTGGGGGGCTGGGTAACCAAGTGCATTTTCGCCGCTGTCTACGATCATCCCGTCTTGATTTCACCCGGAGGAAACGGTGGCGTGAATTGGGCGCCGATGGCCTACAGTCCGCGAACCGGCTACTTCTACGCCACAGCCTCCGACCGTCCAAGAGCAGCGATTGGCGCCGGCTTGGCCGTGGCGCCGCCGATCGGCGCACGTTTCTCCGGCACCTTCACCGCTGTCGATTCGCGCACCAACAAGATTGTCTGGCAGAAGAAAATGCCTTATTCCGTCGGCCAGGGCAGCGGAGCCATGGCCACGGCCAGCGGCCTCGTTTTCCACGGCGATCCGGACGGAACTCTTCAAGCCTACAACGACAAAACCGGCGAATTGCTCTGGCAATGGCAGACTGGCGCAGGCGCGGACGCCCCCGCCATCACCTACGAAATCGACGGCACCCAATACATCGCCATAGCCGCCGGCGGCGTTTCCACGCAGACCACCTCCGCCAATGGCGACATGATCTGGGCGTTTTCGCTGAAAGGCTCGCCCGGCAACAGGCTGCATCCGTTCGCCGCTCCGCCGCCCCCGCAGTCGGTCGTCGAAGTCACCGGCCCGATCGTCAAGACCAACACCGTGACGCTGATCGATTATTCCTTCACGCCCAACCGCATCACCGTCCCCGCCGGCACCAAAGTGATCTTCACCAATACCGGCAAGCAATTTCACAACGCCGCTTCGTCCGAAGACGGCGGTTGGGACACCGGAATGCTCGGCTCGGGAAAATCCTCAGCGGTAACCTTTAACCGGCCCGGAACATATTCCTATGCCTGTCTGCCGCATTCCTTCATGATCGGTCAGATTATCGTGACGGGCGCGGCCATCGAATCCGCTCCTCCCATCGTGGTGGAGAAGAATGTTACGCCAGCCGCAAGCCCGGCGCAGTCGATGCCCAATACACCCGACATGCCGAATATGCCCATGCCGGCGAACAACCCTCACTGAGCCTGACTGAGCGATCAAGGAGAAAACAAATGCCAAATGATTCACATCGTCGCGCCGCGGAGTTTCACGATCTCGCCGCTCACGCACACCGTGTAGCCGCGGCCCATCACGAAAAAGAAGACCACCTGAGCGCCCACGAACATTCCCGGCAGGCCATGGAGCATTCCGCCAAGGCTTACGAGGCGGCGCAGGAAGCCTTTCGGAAATCGGAAAGCTTCCTGAAGAAGAAATAGACGCCCGCCTTGTGCTGGCGATAAACGCCGGCAGGCTCTTGCACCTCGCGCCGCGTGGCACACACTTCCGACTTCTCCGGTTGACGCTTTTCGCTTCGTGCTAAGCTTCCTCAGAATCGGAGGAAGCGATGACGAAAACGCAGAACCGCATCGGTCGGCATCTCCTATGGCTGCTGCCGGGCATTTTGATATTGGCCCTGGCATCCGGCACGTCGGCCCGCCAAAAAAAGAAAAACGGGATCGATGAAAACGCTTCCGCCCAAGGGCTGCCCGCTCTCCCCACATCCACCTCCGAGCAGATCGACCACGCCATCGGCGAAATGCTCGGCGCCTTCCAGGTAGGCAACGTCGAAGCGATGCACAAGTATTACGCCGACAACGCCACCTTCGTCAGCGGCAGCTACGAGCCACCGGTGGTCGGCTGGAATAATTACGTCGCGCTCTACGAGAAACAGAAAGCCGCGTTCCAGGGCATGCAGCTGATTCGCCGCAACACCTTCATCTTCGTCCACGGAGACATTTCCTGGACTTCCTACCAGTGGCAGTTCGACGGAATGTACAGCGGCAGGCCGTTCACCGCGCGCGGACAAACCACGCTGGTTCTAAACAAGGTGGGAGACAACTGGGTGATCGTCCACAATCACACGTCGGAGATATGCCCGGGCCAAGCGGCCAGCGCCCCGCCGCCGCAGCAACAACCTCAGCAGCAGCTTCCGCAATAGTCGCCGGCGCGACACCTCAACACCACATACCTGGGCAATGTGGTGCCAGGGAATGGCCCTGGCGCGTGTCCAGGGCCGCTAAAAGTTCTGGAAGCCTTGCCAGAGCCACAGCCCCGCAACGCCCACCAGCAGCACGCTCGATACCACGATCAAAGCCACGATCGGCTTGCTCAGGGCTTCGATGCGCGACACCAGGGCGCGCTGCTCGTTGGCCATCGACTGGGCCGCCGAGTCGAGGAAGATCTGATCCTCTTCGCGATTCTCCAGCATGCTCCGGTAAATCAGCACAAAGATGAGAATCGCGGTCACAACTCCCCAGGCAACAAACAGAGGAAACAACGCAGCGTGAAGCGCTTCCATGGCCACCTCCACTCCCCGCAAGCCGCTAGAAGACTGCTCGATTTTCGGCCCGTGCGGGCCCGGTTGGTCTAGTGGCGGGATTATAGCACTCGGGAAATGAAGGTCAATCGTTCGGGCTGTCGTCGGGGAACGCGATGCCCCAGAAGTTCCGGTTGGGATGCAGGATCTCTACGCCCAGCTCAAACAACCCGCCCGGCTTGGGCGCGCTCACGCGGACCACGCGAAATTCGCGCGATTCCCGCGACACGCCATGTTCCACTTCGATACGCGATCCCAGAACGGGAGAAAACGGAATGCACAGCAGTGCCCCGCTTCGGCTCACCGAAGTCGCTTCGGTAGCCGCGTCGAGCCGCTGCCCCGGCGCGTCCTTCAGTCGTACGCTGACAGGAATGCGGGCCATCACGCGGCTGGAACGCCGACGCTCGATCATCGCGCGCGCAGATGCCATAAGTGCCCTCCTGCTCCCCGGTACTCCAGGACCCAACTCTAAGGCTCAACTCTAGGTGCCGCCGCGCCGGTGGTCAACCCTTCTTCTCTCCGGTGTGTGCTTCGTTGACAAAGTATCGGCCCGGCGGCAATATGGTTGAGCCTCGGTTCGCAACCGGTCATTGCCCAAGTGGCGGAATTGGCAGACGCGCTAGCTTCAGGAGCTAGTTCTCGCAAGGGAGTGGAGGTTCGAGTCCTCTCTTGGGCACCAAATTTCTTCCTTCTAGATTCGTGACGCCAATCACTCGCAAGCGTTTATGGCAGATCATGTGCTTCCCTGAAAACCAGATGGACACGCCAACTCTGTTTTGCGATACTTTTTCGTTCGAGCGGTTCCATTGGCCCTCACGCAAAGGGCCGCATCAACACCAAATTAGGTCCAGGATCGAATTGAAATGAAAGCAATGTACCGTTGGATCGTTTGTGCAGGGATCATTCTGGCGGCTGGGTTTGCGGCTTCGAGTCTGCTGTCGCGCGATAACGCCGCCGCGCAAGCCCAGGCCGCGCCGGCCCAAAAAGGAACCCCCGCGGCTTCCCAGGAGGCCCTCGTAGCCCGCGGCCAGTATCTGGTGGACAACGTCGGCATGTGCTCCGAATGCCACACCTCGCGCGACGCCAACAACAATCTCGACAACTCGAAATACCTTCAAGGCGCCCCGACCTGGATCATGCCCGTTCATAACATGACCGACTGGGCCTGGCGCGCCCCCGCCATCGCCGGCCTCGAAGGCTTCACCGACAGCCCAGGCGGAAACAGTCCTCGAAAAGGGCGTGGGCCCCAACGGCATCGCCATCCACCCGCCCATGCACATCTATCATATGAATCACGCGGACGCGCAGGCGGTCGTCGCCTATCTGCGCTCGCTGCCCAGCAACTACACCCAGCCATAAACTCGGCGCGAATCGCGAAGCTCCGTCCCTCACAATCTGTTCAAGGCCGCCGCCATCGCTGATTCCGCTATAATCGCGCCGCATGGAAACCCGGCTAGTAGCGGCTCTCAACTGGCTGTTCGGCCCTGAACCCGTCGGCGACCAGCGCCCGGGACACCTCTCGCCCCGCTGGATTTTCCTCCGAGCCCTCGGCCTGATTTATTTCTCCGCCTTCTACTCCCTCCTGTTTCAAATCAAAGGACTCAACGGCCCCAACGGCATTCTGCCCGCCGCAGACTACTTGCAAGCCGCCGCCGCGGTCCTCCACGCCCGCAGATTCTGGTTTATACCCAGCCTCTTCTGGCTGGGATCGAGCGACCGCGCCCTCATGCTGGTGTGCTGGATAGGCCTGCTCGCATCGGTCCTTCTGAGCTTCAACCTTTGGCCGCGCGGAATGCTAGTAATCTGCTTCGCGTGCTTCGTCTCCTTCGTAAGCACCGCGCAGGATTTTTCCAGCTACCAGTCCGACGGCATGCTGCTCGAAGCCGGTTTCATCTCCCTCTTCTTCGCCCCGCCCGGTCTGCGGCCGGGTCTCGCGCGCGCTCACCCGCCTTCCCGCGCCAGCCTCTTTCTCCTGCGCTGGGAATGGTTCCGCATCTATTTCGAGTCGGGCGTAGTGAAACTAGCCAGCGGCGACCAGTCCTGGCGGCGCCTCACCGCCATGGACGATTATTACCAGAACGGCCCGCTGCCCAGCTGGATCGGCTGGTACGTGCAGCAACTCCCTCACTGGTTTCACGCCGGCACGGTACTTTTCACCTTCGCGGCCGAACTCGGCCTGTGCTGGCTCGTATTTCTGCCGCGCCGCTTCCGCATCGTGGCCTTCTGCATCCTCACGCCCTTTCAAATCGGCATTATTCTCACGGCCAACTACGCGTTCCTGAATTACATCGTGCTCTCGCTCGGCTTCCTCCTTCTCGACGACCGAATCGTCGCAGCAATTCTTCCCGCGAGCCTCCGCCGCCTCATCGAGAAGCGTGAGGCCGATCCGCTCCAAACCGCGAGACTCGACAGTGACGACCCGCGAACGCGATGGAGCCTCGCTCTTAGACCCTTTCGCATACTGGTCGCCGCGATTTGTCTCGGCACAGTCTTCTACATAACAAGCGTCCAGCTCGCCCAGATGTTTTTCCGCGGCAGGCTCCCGCTCTCCGAGTGGCCCGAACGCACCCTCGACCCATTCCGCATCGCCAATCAATACGGATTGTTCGCGGTAATGACCCACGCCCGCTACGAAATCGAATTTCAAGGCTCGCGCGACGGAAAAACGTGGCTCCCCTATCCGTTCCGCTACAAGCCGCAGGGCCTCCGCAAGCCCCCCGGCATCTACGCGCCCTATCAGCCGCGCTTCGACTGGAATCTCTGGTTCGCCTCGCTGGGCACCTGGCAGGACTATCGCTTCGTCCTCTGGACCGAAGAGCGCCTCCTCCAGAACCAGCCCGACGTGCTCGAACTCTTCGCCGGCAATCCCTTCGACAGCACGCCCCCGAAGGAAGTCCGCACCATCATCTATCAGTATTGGTTCACCGACCGGCAAACGAAGCGAGCGAACGGAACCTGGTGGCGCCGCGAAGAACTCGGCGAATATGCCCCGCCTCTTTCGCGCGATGCGGACGGCAAAGTCGTGATCCTCAATGCCCCGATCGCCTCTCCGCCCCCGCCGTGACGCCCCCGCGCAAACCAATTCAGTTTTTGCTACGCAGCCGGAAATCCGTTAGCCTGAGACCGCACACAGACACACCCGCACAATCCCATGAGACGCCAGCACACCGTAGAAGATCAGGAACCCCGCCCGTTGGAAGTCAGTCGCGAGGAAGTACTCGCGCACCTCTCGGCTCAGCCGCACCCCGCCACCATTCGCCAGATCGCTCACGCCATGGAGCTCAAGCATCGCGGTCGCCGTTATCTTCCGCGAATCATCCAGCAGCTGAAAAAAGCCGGCGACATAGAAGAAATTCATGGGGGCCGCTACCGCCTCACCGGCTCAAAACAATCCTCGCGCCCCGCAAAAGAACGCCCGTCGCCGGTGCAGCAGGAAGAACGCGCGGCGTCGGGCAGTCCCAGGCGATCCGCCGACCCGAATCTGATTGCCGGCCGCATGGTCACCCATCGCGATGGCTACGGCTTCGTCGTGCCCGACAAACCGATTCCCGGCGTCGAAGGCGATCTCTTCATCGGCCGCGACGGCATCGGCGACGCCATGCACGGCGACAAAGTCCTCGCACGCATCGCCCGCCGCCGCAACGACGGCCGCGCCGAAGGCCGCATCGTCCAGGTTGTCGAGCGCGAACATCCCACTCTCGTCGGCCTGTTTCGCTACGGCGCGCACAGCAATCAAGTGCTCCCGTACGACACCCGCATCCATCACGAAGTCCTCATCCCGCCGGGAGACGAACTCAGCCCCGATCTCCGCCAGAAACTGCGCGACGCATCCGGCGCCGATCCGCTCGACCAATCGACGCGTGCGCCTCGCCGAACTCGACGGCGCCGTAGTCAACGTCGAAATCACGCGTTACCCGAAAGGCGGCCTCGCCCCCACCGGCCGCGTCCTGGAAATTCTAGGCCGCCCCGGCGAAATCGGCGTCGACGTCGAAATCATCATCCGCAAACATCATCTGCCCCATGAATTCCCGGCAGACGCCGTCGCCGAAGCCAAGGCCGCCCCGCAGACCGTAACCGAGGCCGATCTCGACGGCCGGCGCGATTTTAGAAATCTTCCCATCGTAACCATTGACGGCGAAACCGCGCGCGATTTTGACGACGCCGTCCACGTAGCCCCGCTGCCCAACGGTCACTACGAGCTTCAGGTGCATATCGCCGACGTAGCGCATTACGTCCGCCGCGCCTCGCCTCTCGATCAGGAAGCGCGCCTGCGCGGCAATTCCGTCTATTTCCCGAACCGCGCCATCCCCATGCTCCCCGAAGAGCTCTCCAACGGCATCTGCTCGCTCAATCCGAAAGTCGATCGCCTGGTCATGAGCGTAGTCATGGAAATGGACGCGTCCGGAAAAATGCTCCGCTCCGACTTCACCCCCGGCGTCATCCGTTCCGTCGAGCGCATGACCTACACCAACGTCCACAAGGTGCTGGAAGGCGATCCGGAAATGACCAAGCGCTACGAGCCTCTGGTCGGCGCGTTCCGCCGCATGAAGGAGCTGGCGCTCCTGCTGAACAAGCGGCGCGGCGAACGCGGCTCCATCGACTTCGATCTTCCCGAGCCGATCATCGAGTTCGACGAGCAAGGCCGCATGCAGGGCGTCACCCGCAGCGTGCGCAACATTGCCCACCGCCTCATCGAGGAGTTCATGCTCGCCGCGAACGAAGCGGTCGCGCAATATCTGGAAAAGCGCGGCATCGCCTCGCTGCACCGCGTCCACGAAAAGCCCGACCCCAAAAAGGTTCTCGAATTTGAAGAACTCGCCCACGCCTTCGGCTACTCTCTCGGTGTGGACGATCTCGCCGAGCGCCGCATCGCCGTGAAGCACGGCCAGGTGCAGGCCGCCGCGCGCGCCGGACGCAAAGGCCGCGGCCGCACGCGTCAAATGACGGTGTCATTGCCCCCCGAGCAAATCGACATCCTCCCGCAGCACTACCAAAGGCTCACCGAAAAAATCGCGGGAAAGCCCGAAGAGCGCATCCTTTCCTACCTGATGCTGCGCTCGCTCAAGCAGGCTCGTTACGCCGCCGACGCACTGGGGCACTTCGCTCTCGCCGTCCAGGAATACACCCATTTCACGTCTCCCATCCGCCGCTATCCCGACCTCATCGTGCATCGCATCCTGAAATGGGCGCTCGAAAATCCCACGGCGCAAGCCCCCCGCGCCATTGTCGTGAAAGCCGGCAAAGAAGAATCCGTGCCGATGCTCGGCCCCTACCGCCGCGCCGAACTCGAGAGCATCGCCTCGGAAAGCTCGGAAGCGGAGCGCCGCGCGGACGCGGCCGAACGCGAACTCGTCCAGTGGAAGACCGCCCAGTTCATGGAGAGCCATCTCGGCGAGGAATATGACGCGCTGATCGTTTCCGTGCAGAAGTTCGGCTTCTTCGTGGAACTCGTCGATATTTTCGTGGAAGGCCTCGTCGGTATCGACAGGCTGGAGGAGTTTACCGGGCAGCAATGCCTCTACCGCGACCGCGATCACGCCATCGTCTGCGAGCATCACCGCCGCTCGCGCGCCTCGAGCCCCCGGCGCATCTACAGCATCGGCGATCGCATCCGCGTTCGCGCCGAGCGCATCGACCCGCAGCGCCACCGCGTCGAATTCTCCCCCGTTTGAACCGTCCGCGAAAAGTTCACATTCCCGGGCTCGTCCGCGTTTATATTATTTCTGCTGATTGGAGGCTTGAATGGCACCGACCGTTGGACTGATTGGCCTCGGCTTGATGGGCAAGCCGATGGGGCGAAACCTGCTAAAAGCAGGCTTCCCGCTCGTAGTCTGGAATCGCACTCCTTCCAAAGCGGACGATCTCGTTCGCGAAGGCGCGAAGCTCGCGGCGAATCCGCGCGAGGTAGGCACCCAGGCGGATGTGCTGGTAACGATTGTCAGCGATCCCCCCGCTCTGGAAGAGGTTGTCTTTGGACCGCAAGGCGCGCTAGAAGGCCTGCGCCGCGGCAGCACGTTCATCGACTCCAGCACGATCTCGCCGGATCTCGCGCGGCGCGAAGCCGCCGCCTGCGCCGAACGTGGCGTCGATTTCCTCGACGCCCCCGTCACCGGCGGCACCTGGGGCGCCGAAAAGGGCGAACTCGTCTTCATGATCGGCGGCAAAGCCGAAGTGTACGAGCGCGTGAAGCCCGTTTTCGAAGCCATGGGCAAGCGCTTTTTCCTGCTCGGCCCAAGCGGCGCGGGCCAAACAGTAAAGCTGGCAATGAACCTGATCCTGGCTCTCGAAGTACAGGCGCTGTCCGAAGCGATGGCGCTAGTCCGTTCCGCCGGAATCAAAGGAGAGCGCCTGAGCGAGGTGCTGCAATCCAGCATGGGCCGCTCCGCCCTACTCGACGTGAAAGCGCCCCTCATCCTGAAAAACGAATACCCGGCCAGTTTCCCTCTGCGCCTAATGCACAAGGATGTTCGCCTGGCCCTCGAACTAGCGCGCAAAGCGGGAATTGAACTGCCGGCAGGTGCCGCCGCATTCGCAACATACAGCGCCGTCAAGGACGCATCGAAAGACGACCCTGATTACGCAGCGGTAGCAAGATTCTGGCAAAAATCTTAATCGAGGATTTCCAAAGGTTGCCGCGAGATAGGTCGGGGCGAGACTAGAGCCTGTGTGGCAAGTCGTTTTTCGTCAGGGCACGGATTCATCCGTGCCGCAAATGCCAGAAAATCAATGCGGCTTCAGCCGCAGAGGGACGATTTAGCCAGCTGCCACACGCCCTACATCCGCGAACGCGTAGCCCGCACATAATCCCGCAGCGCCGAAACATTCGGTCCGTAAGCGCCCACGCGGCCAGCGTCCA
Organism: uncultured Acidobacteriota bacterium; assembly: GCA_963709105.1. GTDB lineage: Bacteria > Acidobacteriota > Terriglobia > Acidiferrales > UBA7541 > Palsa-295. The sequence continues at coordinate 57,895 of CAVPVC010000022.1, read as the reverse complement.
CGGGCAAACCCAGCATCTCAGCCTGCTCGATGCTCAGGCCAGCATCATCCAGTTCAGCCAGACTATAACCTTCCGCGGGAGTCAGTCGATTGCGCAAGGATCGATGTACCGGCCGCGGCGGACGGTTCATCTGCCCGCGCCTCTTTACGATATGGAAGAAATCATCCCAGTCTCGCCGGTTCCACATGGGCTCCTCCGTGTTCAGTGCTTTGGATGCGACACAAGCTCTTTGGGTAGCATGAATATTTCGGCCCAGCTGTGAATCCCCAGGCCGTGGCAAATTCTAACCCTCGTACCTGTGGATTGTCGCCTCCCAATCCTGCATGTATCCATAGAGTTATCGCACGTTACGAACGCGCCAGCCCGAAGCGGGTACTGTGCCCTATAGCCGTTCTGATCTGACCGAAAAATCGCGGCGCCGCCTGCGCATCACGCTGCCCGATAGGCCCCGATATACCCTGATATACTCTATCGGCGTTACAGCATCATTTGATCGCCAATAAAATTCCATGAGTACCCCGGTCATCGTCGTCCATTACCACGAGCTGTGGCTGAAAGGCCGCAACCGCCGATTTTTTCTCGGAAAGCTTTTCACCGCGCTGCGCCACTCTCTGCAGGGAATTCCCGTGCAAAGAATCGAGCAGCCCGGCGATCGTTTCCTGGTCAGGTTGCGCGAAGGAGCGTCCGTGGAGGAGGCCGTCGCGCGTGTCGAGCGCGTTCTCGGCGTCGCCTATTACGCCGTGGCACGTCCCGTCGAACGCAGCATGGAAGCCGTCTGCCAAGCCGCCTGGGACGAAATCGAGCCGTTGCGTTTCAGCAACTTTGCGGTGCGGGTGAAGCGCAGCGATAAATCATTCCCCCACGGCACCATGGAAATGGAAGCAGCCATCGGCCGCTTCCTGCTTGACCGGCTCCGCGCACAAGGCCGCACCCCGAAAGTGCAGTTGACCGATCCCGAGATCACCTGCCACGTAGAAGTCACTCCTGGCCCGCTGCTCGTCTACGCCAGAAAAATTCCCGGCCCCGGCGGATTGCCCGCCAACACCGCAGGACGCATCGCCTGCCTGCTCTCGGGCGGCTACGATTCGGCCATCGCCGCCTATCACATGATGAAGCGCGGCGCCCATCTGAGCTTCATTCATTTCTACGGTACGGGCGCAAGGCCGGGCGAATCGTCCCTGCACGTAGCGAGCGGCCTGGTAAAGCAACTGGTCCGCTATCAATTCCGCGCCAAGCTATATCGCGTTCCGTTTGAAGAAATTCAGCGGGAGATCGTTCGCTACGCACCCGAAGAGTGCCGGATTCTGCTCTATCGCAGAATGATGCTGCGAATCAGCCAGGTGCTAGCAGGCCGCGACCACGCCTTGGCCCTGCTAACCGGAGACAGCCTGGGCCAGGTAGCGTCGCAAACCCTCCGAAACCTGGTCGCCGTAGACGCCGCCGCCCGCATCCCCGTATTTCGGCCACTCATCGGCGCCGACAAAATGGACATCCTCGCCACCGCGCACAAGATCGGCACCTACGAAATTTCCTCCGAGCCGTTTCACGATTGCTGCCCCGTCTTCATGCCGCGCAAGCCCTCCCTCTACGCCAGCCCAAAGGATCTCGATGAAGCCGAAAGCAAACTAAACGTGACGGACCTGATCCGGCAAGGCCTGCGGGGAACAACCATCGAGAGGTTTGTCTACAACGGGTCAAACGTGGAAGCCAGCGAACCGAAACCGCTGGTCCCAGCCAATAAGCAGCAAACAGCCATAGCGTAGAAATCACGCCACCGAGTGGGAGCTCAGCGACGAAGTATCTGCTTTTGTCTCTGCGGGTGCCCGACCCTTCGGTGTCAAGGGTCGGTCCGCGCCGGTCGAAAACTGCTTAATTCGAGCAAATATCTTAGCGATCCCGCCCGTACCCGCCACCACCGCCGCCCCCGCGTCCTCCACGCCCGCCACCACCGCCTCCGCCACCATGTCCGCCGCGTCCGCCGCCTCCACCCCCGCCGTGGCCGCCATACCCTCCGCGTCCGCCACCGCCGCCTCCGCCGCCCTCACGCTGCGGCCTGGCTTCGTTCACCACCAGCGCTCGTCCGAGAAAGTCCTTGCCGTTTAAAGCCGCGATCGCTTTTTCCGCTTCCGCGTCGTCGCCTACTTCCGCGAAACCGAACCCGCGAGGCTGCCCCGTAAATCGATCGCGAAGCAGCGTGAGCGAATCCGGCTGCACTCCGATCTCCGAAAACAGCGCTTGCACCTGATCTTCCGTAGCCTTGAACGACAAATTCCCCACGTAGAGTTTCTTCACTGTCGTGCTCCTTGTGCCCCCGGTCAAACGAAGGGCCACGCGAGGCTGAAGAAGCAGGATCTCGGCCGCTAGCCGCCGGTCGGTGCCGGCTCTTCGGTCTGAAGCGAGCGCTCCAGCAACTCAGCAGCATCTTGCTGCAAACCGCCCTCGCCAGTCAACCGTGGGGCACCTGGGCAGCGGGTCAGTTTCCGGTAACCGCGTTAACCAGGAGTTGACGCTCCTTTGGAACAAATCCCGCCGAGCCTGTGTCCAACGATATAGTGAGTTCGTTGCCACGACATTCCCGAGAGCGTAGAACTGAACTTCGGGCCGCGAGTTTCTATCTCGGCATGCTGATGGTTCTCGCCTTGTTCTTGCGCTTTCGCATTTATGGAACTTTCAGATTCTCGGGTAGTAACGCATACGAAGTTGCTGCGTTCCTCGGAGCGGCTCTCCTGCTCGCATCTTCGATTTGCCTCTTCATGGGAAGCAGGTTGGGCGACCCGATAGCTTTGGCGGGGGCGCTAATGATATGGCCCCTTTTCCGACTGGTCGAATTCAACGGATCCACTTTCAGCTCATGGCTCACATTCAACTTACCGGATGCAGGACAGTACCGCGAAGCGCTTTTCGTCGCTTGGTTAACAATTCTCTCAATTGGACTGCTGTCTGCGCTGACAGTTTTCTCCGCATTCAGGGTTTGCCAAGCAGTAGACTTGCTGGGAGGTTGCGCTTCGGATCGCTTCTGGCCCGCGCTCCTCACTGCCTTCTTGTTCGTCGCGGTGTGGTACGCATCTTCCGTCAGTCCATACCTAATTCCGATCTACGACTTTACGAGGTCCGCGATACCTAGTGGCGCTGGTGCATTTTGAAAAGCACGGGCTGAGAGTGAAAGAAACGACTTTTTTCTTCTACCGCGACGGCAAGTTTTACTCGGGGCAAGATCGTCGCAGGCTGTTTGAATACACGTTCAACAAGGATCAAATTACTGGTGTACTGACGGAAGAAGGTTTCGCACACCTGCGACGAATAGTGTCCGACTCCCAATTTGAAAGGGCTCGTATGGCTACTGCCTTTCCACCGCACAACTGGAGCGTCGATCAATGGTTTGTTTCTGTGCAACAGGAGCGCGGGGGAAAAGACCTTCATCTGGTTTTCGATGTCTTGCCAACCGCACTCGTTGATTTGACTGAGGACACCAAAAAGGTTCCACAGGAGCAACTTGAGACGCAAGTACGGGATGTTTGCCTTGGCTTCTGCTACGATTCGGGATATTCGCCAGTTATTGATTTGCCGCCATGAGCGAATATTCAAAAGAATGGAAAACGTACCGACGACTTGTGATCTATTGGGTCGCTATATTCGCTGGCTTTATCCCGGTTGTTTTGGTCGTCACGCTTCTGTCCGAAAATATTTTCCACACCGACAGAGTGGCTCCCTATGTGGCGGGCGTCTGGGCATGCTTGTGGATCGCGGCCTTTGTGCGTATTTGTGCTTTCGACTGTCCGCGTTGTGGAAAGTGCTTCATCGGGAGATGGTGGTTCGGCAATTTTTTCCTCTTTCGTAAATGCGCTCATTGTGGTTTACACAGAGATCCCGACGCTCTTTCCGTGTTTTCGTCTGGCCGCTAAAGCCCGATTCAGGTCTAGTATTGTATATGTACGAGTAGCGCGTTACTCAGGGGTCAGCCTTTCTAGTTCGGCCACGGGAAGGAACGCTTCACTATTTCGGGGAATATTTACGTGCCTATCAATGATGGAGTGGAAGATTGTAAATCGCATCGAGATCCTTCATTCGGCTTCGTGTGACTTGGATTTCGCATCGCTCCACCATGCCTACACGGGCTGTGCCTTGCCGAAAGAACTCATCGATTGCCTGACAGGTCGCATGGCGGTAGACGACCCATTTTGTCTGTGCATCTTCTAAGTTCTTCTGATTAGGTTGGTCGAGTATTGCTTTCAAATTCTCATAGAAGGTGGAAAAATCCTTTTCGGTCTGCGTTGCTACCTCTGCCATGCAGACCATATCCCCATAGTTGTTGCGCACGTCCAAACAGTCTTTCCCTTCCTTGGAGAGCTGCAACTGAAGTGCATCGTTCGCAGCCTTTTGATGTGGCAGTGGACTGCGCATTCACTGGGAGCAGGCATAGTAGGGTGCATATGCAGGACAGGATCGGAGTTTTGAACATCAGGAACCTCCCGTTCGCATGACGAATTTATATCACGGGTTCGTCCTAACGTCTGATAAGTCGGCTTACCGGACAGATGGTGGCCTAGTACTCCAAATTTCCGTGTAGTCGAATTACCGGAAGCTGACCCACCACCGAATCCTGCGCATCGATCGGCTAAAATTCGCGGCCTGCCTCTCGGTAGTTGCGTTTCACGCAGTTGCACTATTGGGATAGTCCGAAAAGCGCTTGCGTCTTTGTGGCAACCGGCATTCAAAGAATGGGAATTACCGCCAGTTCAGGGGGGGAATTTGACTTCGCCGCGTTCAGCGGCCTGGGTGCTTATGTCCGGTAGCTCGCGTTGATATGAATGTATTCCTTCGTGAAGTCGCAGGTCCACATCCTCGCCTTCCCCTCGCCCGAATGCAGATCCACGACAATCGGCACGAATTTCTCCAGCATCTTCTCGTGCGTCACGATCTCATCGAACGCGTATTCCCGCCCGCCGCGGCACACTTCGATGCCCGCCAGCCATATATCCGCGCGTTCGAAATTGAACTTCACGCCGGAGCGTCCCGCGGCCGCCAGGATGCGCCCCCAGTTCGGGTCCGCGCCGGCAACCGCCGTCTTCACCAGCGGTGAATTCGCAATCGTCCGCGCCACCTGGTCGGCAGCCCGGTCCGACGGCGCCCCGCGCACCTCAATCTCGATCACCCGTTGCGCGCCTTCCCCGTCCGCGACAATCGCCAGCGCCAGCGATTTGCAAACCGCATGCAGCGCCTCGAAGAACTTCTCGTAATTCGCGCCCCCGGTGATCGAGCGCGCGCCAGCCTCGCCGTTGGCCAGCAGCGCCACCGTATCGTTGGTCGAAGTATCGCCATCCACGGTAATCGAGTTGAAGGTCGGGCCGACCGCTGCCTTCAGCACCCGCGACAGCACCGGCGCGGGAATCGCCGCATCCGTCGCGATGAACCCGAACATCGTCGCCATATTCGGATGGATCATCCCCGATCCCTTAGCGCACCCGGCAATGCGCACCTGCTTCCCTCCGATGCGAATGCGTTCGGTAGCCCACTTGGGCACCGTGTCCGTAGTCATGATCGAGCGCGCAAACTGCTCGAACGCACCCACGTCGCTCTTCCGCGAACGAACCAGCTCCGGCACGGACACGAGAATCTTATCCACCTGCAGCGGCGCCCCGATCACGCCCGTCGAGCACACCAGCAGCTGCGAAGGATCGACGCGCCCGAGTTCCTGCGCCAGCCGCTCCGCCGTAGCCACCGACGCCGCATAGCCCTCCGGTCCCGAGCAGCAGTTCGCGTTCCCCGAATTCACGATGATCCCGCGAATTTTCTGCCGCGATTTCTGCATGTGTGCGCGGCAAAGCACCACCGGCGCGGCTGCCACCTGGTTGGAGGTAAACACGGCGGCCGCCGATGCCGGCACTTCGCTCAAAAGCAGCCCCAGATCGAGCTTCGTTTTTTTCAGCCCGCAGTGCATCGCGGCGAAGCTGAAGCCCCGCGGCAATTCTCCGGCGGTAAGCGGTGCGTTCACAGACTCTCCTCAAGTTTGCCAAGCCGGGCCTTGTAATCCTGCAGAGCGGCGCGCACGGCCCCCGGAGCCGTTCCGCCCGTAATCGAACGCCGCGCCAGCGCCGCCTCCACTGTCAGCACGGTCGCCACATCGCCGCCAAACACCGGCGAAAATTCCTTCAGCCGCGCGAGCGGCATTTCGCGGATCGATTTCCCGTCCTGCTCCGCCGCGCGCAGCACCTTTCCCGACAATTTCATGCGCCTCGCGAAACGGGACCCCGCAGCCCACCAGGTAATCCGCCAGCTCCGTCGCCACAAGCCCCGGATCCTGCGCCGCCGCGCACAGGTCGGCCTCCCGGAAGCGCGTCGCCGCCAATGTCGCCGCCGGCAATTTTCACCATGGCCAGCGCCTGGTCGTGCGCCGCAAAAAGCGCTTCCTTATCCTCCTGCAAATCGCGCTGGTAGCTCGAGGGCAGTCCCTTGCGTCGTCGTGAACAGCGCAAAAAGCGCGCCGTAAATCCGCCCCGTCTTGCCGCGGATCAGTTCCCACGCGTCGGGATTTTTCTTCTGCGGCATCAGGCTGCTGCCGGTGGAGTATTCGTCCGGCAGATCGAGAAACCCGAACTCCGGCGAAGCGAACAGGATCATGTCCTCGGAAAGCCGCGAGAGGTGCATCGCCAGCGTCGAAAGCGCGAAAAGATACTCCAGCGCGAAGTCGCGATCGCTCACCGCGTCCAGGCTGTTCGGCGTGATGCGACTGAACCCCAGGTCCTTCGCCAGCGCCTTCCGGTCGATCGGAAAAGCCGTCCCCGCCAGCGCCCCGGAACCCAGCGGACACGAATCCGCGCGGTCGGACGCTGACGCAAACCGCTCCGCGTCCCGCTGATACGCCTCGCCATGCGCGAGCAGCCAGTGCGAAAGCAGCAGAGGCTGCGCGTGCTGCATGTGCGTGGTTCCCGCCATCGGCACGTGCAGGTTTTTCTCCGCCTGCGCGGCAAACGCGCGCCCCAGCAGCGCGATGGCCCCGCGCATCTCCCGCGCCGCCGCTCGCACGTACATGCGAAATTCGGTCGCCACCATCTCGTTGCGGCTGCGACCCGTATGCAGCTTCGCCCCAAGCGGGCCCAGCTTTTCGATCAGCGCCGTCTCGGCAAAATGGTGAACGTCTTCCGCAGTCGAACCGTCGAGCCAAGCCGAATCCGTAGCCGCCCGCCGCTCGATTTCGTCCAGCGCCGTAACGATCTTCTGGCTCTCTTCGGCCGTCAGGATTCCCGCCGCCGCAATCGCCCGCGCCCAAGCGCGGTCGAGCGCCAGCTCCTGCGGAAGCATCCTGCGGTCGAACTGCCAGGAGCGCTCAAATTCATAAAACGACGCATCGGGGCCGCGGTCGAACCGCCCGCCCCACATTTTCTGCCCGCCGGGATCGGTCTTCTCAGTCATTTATGTGGTTATTCGATTCAGTGTCGTTTCGGTCGGTCACTTCACCTGCGCCTCAAGCGGCACGGTGATGGGAAGCGCGAAGAGGTTGATGAATCCCTCGGCGTCCTTGGGGTTGTAGCCGGTCATGGTAAAGCTCGCCAGCCCCGCCCGGTACAGCGAATACGGCGATTTCCGCGATGCCACCGTCACATTGCCGCGGCGCAGCGTCAGCCCGACCGACCCGGTCACGCGCTTCTGCGAGCTGGCGAAAAATCCGTCGAGCGCCTCCCGCAGCGGCGTAAACCACATCCCGTAATAGACCATCTCCGCGTAGCGCAGCGAGAGAATCTGCTGGTAGTGCGCCGTCTCGCGGTCGAGAGCCAGCGATTCGAGTTCGCGATGCGCCAGCACCAGCAGCGTTCCCCCCGGCGTCTCATAAGCTCCGCGCGACTTGATGCCCACCAGCCGGTTTTCCACCAGTTCCATCCGCCCCACGCCATTCGCGGCCGCAATTTCGTTAAGCTCTTCGATCAACGCCAGCGGCTTGAGCTTCTTGCCGTTCACCGAGACGGGAATCCCTTCCTCGAATCCGATCTCGACCGTGGTCGGCTTGTCCGGCGCGCTCTCGGGCGCGACGATCCACTGCCACATCGCCTCATCCGGCGCGTTCGCCGGGTCTTCCAGCACGCCGCCTTCGTGGCTCAGGTGCCAGACGTTGCGGTCGCGGCTGTAGATATTTTTCTTGCTCTGCTCCACCGGCACGCTGTGCGCCTGCGCGTACGCAATGGCCTCCTCGCGCGACACGATATTCCACTCCCGCCACGGCGCGATGATCGCCAGCTCCGGCCCCAGCGCCTTCGCGGCCAGCTCGAATCGCACCTGGTCGTTCCCTTTCCCGGTGCACCCGTGCGCCAGCGCGTCCGCTCCCATCTTGTGCGCCAGCTCTACCTGCCGCTTCGCCAGAATCGGCCGCGCAAAAGACGTGCCCAGCAGATATTTATGCTCGTAGACCGCCCCGGCCCGCAGCGTCGGCCAAACATATTCGGTGATGAATTCCTCGCGCAGGTCTTCGATATGCGCCGAACTCGCCCCTGTCGCCAGCGCCTTCTTCTTCGCCGCTTCCAGGTCTTCCTTCTGCCCGAGGTCGCCGATCATCGCGATCACCTCGCAGCCGCCGTAATTCTCCTTCAGCCAGGGAATAATGATGGAGGTGTCCAGTCCTCCGGAATATGCCAGCACAACTTTCTTCGCCAATTCGTTCTCCTTGGATTTAAGTAAGCAGAGTGTGCAGAACCGCCTTCTGAACGTGCAGGCGATTTTCCGCCTGGTCGTACACCACGGAGCGAGGGGAATCGATCACTCCCGCGCTCACTTCCAGGCCGCGATGCGCCGGCAGGCAGTGCATGAAAATCGCGTCGGGCGCGGCCTGCGAGAAGAGCTTTTCGTTTACTTCATACCCTTCGAAGTCCGCGGCCCGCTTGGCCGATTCGTCCTCCTGGCCCATGCTGGCCCACACGTCCGTGTAGACTGCCTGTACGCCGGCAACCGCTTCCTCCGGCGAGCGCAGGATCTCGATCTTCCCGCGCGTCTCGCGGGCCACGCGCTTTGCTTCGGCCACAATCGCCGCATCGGGTTCGTAGCCCGCGGGCGTCGCCACCCGCACGTGCGCTCCCACGCGCGCCCCGATCGTGAGCAGCGAGTGGCACATATTGTTCCCGTCCCCGATGTAGGCCAGCTTGAATCCGCGCAGGTTGCCGAAGCGCTCTTCCAGCGTGAAGAAATCCGCCAGTGCCTGGCACGGATGATATTTGTCCGACAGCGCATTGATCACCGGGATGCTCGCGTTCTTCGCGAAATCCTCGAGCGATTCCTGCGCGAACACCCGCGCCACGATCCCGTGCACCCAGCGCTCCAGATTCTTCGCGATGTCGCGCACGCATTCCCGCTCTCCCAGGTGCGTGAGCGTGTGATCCAGAAACACCGCCGTGCCGCCGAGGCTCGCCACGCCCACCTCGAAGGTCACCCGCGTCCGCAGCGACGGCTTCTCGAAAATCAGCGCCAGAAACTTGCCCGCCAGCGCCGTGCGGTAACGCTCCGGCCGGCCCTTGATGTCCGCCGCCAGCTGGAAAAACTCGCGCAGTTGCGCGGGGTTCCACTCGGTTCCGGTCAGCAAATCGTTCGACAAAGATAGCGATACGTTCAGAGCTGTCATGTGAATTTACCTCGCGGCAGCCGAAGCCAGCGATGTACTGTGGCTTGCCGCATGGGTGGGATGCGCGGCGGTACGAGCCTTCGCCGCGGTTTTCTGCGCTGTCGCCAGCACCGCTTCGAACTTGCGGAGAAACTCGGTAACATCCGCTCGCCGGATAATGAACGGCGGTAGCAGGCGCAGGATATGGTCGTGCGTGCAATTGATCAGCAGGCTCCGTCGCAGCGCTTCCTGCACGAACGCCGCACCTTCGATCGCCAGGTCGATCCCGAGGATCAATCCTTCGCCGCGAACCTCTCGAATAAAGTCAAAACGCGTAGCGAGTTTTTCCAGGCCCGCGCGAAGTTCCGCGCCGCGCGCCCGCACGTTGGCGAGAAGATCGTCCTCTTCCACGATGCTCAGAAACTCCAAAGCCGCCGCGCAAACCAGCGGGCCGCCGCCAAACGTCGTACCGTGCATCCCCGGCGTGAAAGCCGAAGCAAATTGCTCGTTGGCAATGAACGCGCCAAGTGGCAACCCGCCCGCAAGCGGCTTGGCAACGGTCACCACATCGGGCAGCGCGTCCTCGCCAAATTTCTGGTACGCGAAATAGCGCCCGGTGCGTCCCAGGCCGGACTGTATCTCATCCGCGATCAGCGCCGCATCGTACCGTGTCGCCAGCTCGCGCGCCCGCTTCCAGAAAGCCTCGCCGATCGGAAATATTCCGCCTTCACCCTGAATGGGCTCGATAACGATCGCGCACACCGACGCGTCGAATTTGCTTTCCAGGTCCGCCACATCGTTCACCCGCACAAATTCCACTCCCGGCACCAGCGGCTCGAACGGCGCCCGATACTTCGGCGTGTAGGTAATTGAAAGCGCCCCAAACGTGCGCCCGTGAAACGAATTCTCCAGCGCCAGAATGCGCATTTTCGGCGCCCCGCCCGCTTCCGTCTTCGCGTGCGCGTAAGCTCGCGCCAGCTTCAGCGCGCCTTCCATCGCCTCCGCCCCGCTGTTGCTGAAAAACACGCGGTCGAGCCCCGACCATTCCGCCAGCTTGCGCGCAAGCGGCCCTTGGTAGGGGTTGTGAAACAAATTCGAGATGTGCGTCGCGCGCCCGGCTTCCCGCCGGATCACGCGAACCATCCGCGGATGCGCGTACCCCAGCGCGTTCACCGCAATCCCCGCCAGAAAATCCAGATAAGCGCGCCCCTGCGAATCGTACAAACGGCACCCGCGCCCGTGCGCGAACACCACCGGAGGGCGCCGGTACGTGTTCATCAGGTAGCGCGTGCTGTCGGCGACGATCTTCGCCGGCGACCCCCGCTTCGCGACGCTGGATTTCTTCTTCGGCATGTCAGTCCGCGGCGCCATGCGCCGTCCGCGCCTTGCTGCGCGTCCGGATGGTGGGGAACACACGCGTTCCCGCCGAACGTGACGATCCGCTGATCGCGTTCAGCAGCGCCCGGCGCTGCGTGCCTCCCACGATGCGCACCTCCGCCACGCCGCCCGCCAGCGCGCGCTTGGCAGCTTCCAGCTTCAGGATCATGCCGCCGGAAACCTTATGCTGCCGGATCAGGTCTTCCACGTCGGTCCCTTTCACCGCGCGCAGCACCTTGTCGCCGTTGAGCACCCCGGCCACGTCGGTCAAAAAGATCAGCCGGTCAGCCTCAACGAATTCTGCGGCCGCCGCGGCCATATGGTCGGCATTGATGTTGTAAAGCTCGCCGTCCGCCCCCAGCCCCATGCACGAACCCACCGGGACCAGGCCCGCGCGCCACAGCGAATTGAGAAATTCCACGTTTACCTCGGTGAGGTATCCGACGAAGCCCAGCCCGCCTTCGCGTTCATCCACCTGCATCGGCTCGGCGAGAAAGCAGGCCGCATCCGACGCGCCAATGCCTACCGCGGGCTGCCCGGCGAGCGAGATGGCTCCCGCGAGTTTCTTGTTCAGCAGGCCCGCAAACACCATGATCGCCGCATCGCGCGTTTCGCGATCGGTCACGCGCAAGCCGTTCTTGAAGCGGCTGGTGATCCCCATGCGCGCCAGTGTCGCCGTGAAAATCTTCCCGCCCCCGTGGATCACCAGAACCTCATGGCCAGCGCGCGCCACCTCGGCGATCTGGCGGGCAATCGCCTGCACGTGCTCTTCTTTTTCGAGTAGCGCCCCTGCGATTTTCACCACAAGTCTCATAGCAACCCCGCCGTTTCGGGATATCCACGCATCCCGTTCAGATTTTGCACCGCTTGTCCCGCCGCGCCCTTGCCCAGATTGTCCAGGCACGCCACCACGATCAACCGCTCGCCCGCCGCATCGAGCGCGAATCCGATATCGCAAAAATTCGTGTGCGTCACGTGCTGCAGCTCCGGCAGGCCCCCGTGGCGCAACACGCGCACCATCGGCCGCCCGGCATAGAACTTTGCAAACAGCGCCTCCACATCCTCCGCCTTCCGCGCACCCTTCAGCCGCACGTACAGCGTCGAAAGGATTCCCCGGTCCACCGGCAGCAGATGTGTCGTAAAAACAAAATCCCCCAGCCGCAATCCCAAGTGGTCGGACACCTCCGGCGTGTGCCGGTGCTTGAACAGGTTGTACGCGCGAAAGTTTTCGTTCACCTCGACAAAGTGCGTCTCGCGCTTCGGCTCTTTGCCCGCCCCGGTCACGCCCGATTTGCAGTCGCAGACGATCCCGTGCGCCATGTCGATCCAGCCCGCCCCCACCAGCGGCTTGAGCCCCAGGATCACCGAAGTCGGGTAGCAGCCGGGATTCGCCACGATCCGCGCCTTGGGCAACTCCGCCTCGTATAGTTCCGGCAGCCCGTAAGCCGCTTCGGCCAGCGTCGCCGCATCCGGCGCCGGCAATTTGTACCAATGCGCAAAAGTCTCCGGATCGCGAAAGCGGTACGCCCCGCTCAAATCCACGATGCGCAGCGCGGGATTCGCCTTCAGAAGCTCCGGAACCAGTTCCAGCGAAGCCTCGTGCGGAGTGGAAAGAAACACCACCTCCGCCCCGCTGCCAGCGACAGCCTCCGTAGATAGTGGCTTGCAAGGCGCCTCGCCCCACCCGCGCAGCTGTGGGTACAGCTCCGTAAGGCAGCGCACGTTCGCGCGCCCCTCCCGCAAAAAAAATGTGGGCGTGCTAACGTTCGGATGCCGCAGCAGCAGCCGCGCCAGCTCGTATCCCGCATAGCCCGTAGCCCCGACGACCGCCACCTTCGCCTGCTCGCTCATCGAAGCATGTCCTCAATCCGCTTCTGAACCGTCTTGCAAGCGTTCCGCGACGTAGTAATCAGCAGGACGGTATCGTCCCCCGCCAAAGTCCCCGCCACCTCTTTCCAGTGCTCGCCGTCAACAGCCGCCGCCAGCGGCTGCGCCCCGCTAGGCGGAGTCTTCAGCACCAGCATGTTCTGCGCAGGACGTATATCCAGCAAAAAATCCTTCAGCGCCCGCGCCAGCGCCGGAAGCGGCGAAGCCTCCTCAGTGGCCGCCGACAGCGGGCGATACCCCTCGACGGTTTTCACCAGCCGCAGTTCCCGCAAATCCCGCGAAAGCGTCGCCTGCGTCACGCGAACGCCCAGATGCCCCAGCTGCCGCCGCAGCTCGTCCTGGCTCGCCACCGGCTGCCCCGAGAGCAGCTTCAGAATCTGCCCCTGCCGAAATCGTTTCTGTACCGCCATGGGATCCCCACGCCTCAATGCGTGATTATGCATCCGCCTGCATAATCATACAACGCTGGACACACGTGTCAAGCAATTGTCTGCCCGCAATGCATTTTTTCTAGTCTCCGCAAGAACCGCTCTTGCCGTGCCCTTTGCGGGTGCCCGACCCTTCGGTGTTAAGGGTCGGTCTTCTGCGGTGGTCTTCTGTTTCTCTTGCCCCTGCCCTCAGCCCACGCCGTTCGCTTTTCGCTGTCATCCTTGAGGAGCGACGCGACGAAGGATCTCTCTTAAGTTTTCCTCCCCGTTACTGATGAAAAATCGCCGCCGTGTTTCCACACGCCGGAATCTACATTTCCCATCTGGTCCCTGCCTCGCCCCCTCGTGTATCCTGAACGCCCATGAGCAACCGACCCAAACCAATCGTGCTGACCGTCCTCGACGGCTGGGGCTATCGCGCCGAAACCAAAGGCAACGCCATAGCCCTCGCCCGCAAACCCAACTACGACCGCCTCCTCAAGGATTTCCCCAACACGCTGATCCAAACCTCCGGTCCATACGTCGGCCTGCCCGAAGGCCAAATGGGCAATAGCGAAGTGGGCCACCTCAATATCGGCGCCGGCCGCATCGTCCAGATGGACATCACCCGCGTCGACCAGCTCATCGCCAGCGGCGAATTCTTCCGCCAGCCGCTGCTCCTTGACGCGATGGAACGCGCCCGCGCACGCCAGCTCCACTTGATCGGCCTCGTAAGCGACGGCGGCGTCCACTCGCACATCGAGCATCTCTTCCAGCTCCTCCGCATGGCCCGCGAAAACCAGGTAAAGAAAGTCTTCGTGCACTGTTTCATGGACGGTCGCGACACCCCTCCCAACAGCGGCATCGACTTCCTCCGTCAGCTCGAGCAGAAGATGCGCGAGTACGGCGTCGGCCAGATCGCCAGCGTCAGCGGCCGCTACTACGCCATGGACCGCGACAATCGCTGGGAGCGCATCGAACAGGCCTATCGCGCCATGGTCCACGGCGACACCGCCGCCCGCTTCACCGATCCCATCGCCGCCGTGCGCGCCAGCTACGAAAAAGGCGTCACCGACGAATTCATCATCCCCGCCACCATCACCACCGAAGCCGCCCCCGGCGCTCCGGCCGTTCCGCGCGGCGTGATTCGCAGCGACGATGCCGTGGTCTTCTTCAATTTCCGCGCCGATCGCGCCCGCCAGATCACCAAGGCCCTCGCCGAGCCCGGCTTCGACAAGTTCGCCGATCCCGCACGCCCGCAGAACCTCGCCTACGTCGCCATGACGCAGTACGAAAAAACGTGGCCCTGGCTGCGCTATCTCCTCGCACCCGAAAAACTCGAGCACATCCTCGCCAACGTCTTCGCCGAGCGCGAATTCAAAAACCTGCGCGTCGCCGAAACCGAGAAATACGCCCACGTCACCTATTTTTTCAACGGCGGCGTCGAAAAACCCTTTCCCGGCGAAGAACGCGCCCTCGTTCCCTCGCCCAAAGTTCCCACCTACGACCTGAAACCCGAAATGTCCGCCGCCGGTATCGCCGACACCGTCATCCACGCCATCGAAAAAGGCGATTTCGACGCCATCATCATGAACTTCGCCAACGCCGACATGGTCGGCCACTCCGGCCAGCTCGAAGCCACCATCAAAGCCGTCGAAACCGTCGACGCCTGCCTCGGCAGAATTTTCCAGTGCCTGCGCCCGCGCGGCGGCGCCTGGATCATCACCGCCGATCACGGCAACGCCGAAACCATGATCGACCCCGTCACCGGCGGCCCGCATACCTACCACACCACGAATCCGGTCCCTTTCATCCTGGTCACCGAGGATGGCCAAGCCCAACTGAAGCCCGGCGGCTCCCTCCGCGACATTTCCCCCACGCTTCTCGGCGTTCTGGACCTTCCCGAACCCGGCGAAATGACCGGCCGCGATCTGCGCGTCACGAGAAAATGACATGGCGGAACGCGCGCCCAGAAATCCGTCGGAAACAAAGCTCCTCATCTGCGTCAACAACCCCGCGCCGCTGTGGAATCCCCCGCCTGACGCCGCCGAACGCATGCGCGCCCGCTTCCCGCAGCTGCGAATCGCCTATCTACCGGACTTCACCGGTTTAGAGCGCGAGCTTCCCGACACCAATATCTTTATGGGCCACGCGCTCAACGCGGCCCGCCTGGCGTTAGCCCCGAAGCTCCAGTGGATTCAAGCAGTCTCCGCCGGCGTAGCGCAATTCATGTACCCCGAATTGCGCGAGCGGGGCGTAATTCTCACCAACGCCAGCAGCGTCCACTGCGTCCCGATCGCCCAGCACATCCTCGGCATGATCGTAGCTTTGGCAAGGCGCTTCCCGGATTGCCTGCGCTACCAGCGCCAGTACATCTGGGCGCTCAACGAATTGTGGAACGCACCCGTAAAACCGCGGGAATTGCGCGTTCAGGTTGTGCTTTTCGTAGGCTTCGGAGCCATCGGCCGCGAAACCGCCCGAGTCGTGCAGCCTCTGGGAATGCGCATCTGGGCGCTAACGCATTCCGGCCGCGCCCGTTCCGGCGAAGCCGAGCGCGTCTTCCACACGTCGCAGCTCCACGAAGCATTGCCGCAAGCCGACTTCGTGGTAGTAGCCGCCCCCGCCACGCCGCAAACGCAGAACATGTTCGGCGAGCCTGAATTTGCGCTAATGAAGCCCTCGGCCTACCTGATCAACGTAGCCCGCGGCTCGTTAATTGATGAACCTGCCCTGATCTCAGCCCTCGAGCGAAACGTATTCGCGGGCGCCGCCCTCGACGTCACCGCAAAGGAACCCCTACCGCCCGAAAGCCCGCTATGGAACATGAACAACGTCTTCATAACTCCACACGTGAGCGGCACAACCGAAAACACCTGGGATCGCGAAGAGGAACTAATGGCAGAAAATCTGAAGCGCTGGTTCGCCGGGAGCGAACTCCTGAATCTCGTAGATCTATCCCGCGGTTATTGATCTTGCCGGCCGCTTCCCTCAGCTAGGCGTAGCCGTAGCCGCCATGTACCCCTGGCGCGCGTGCACAATCGTTTTCTTCCTCTTCCCCTTCTTATCCGGCACGGTCAGCGGATCGCCCTGCTCGTCCACCGCCTCCACTTTCAGCTTGTGAAACCGTCCGTCCTGCGTAGTCGTAGGCGTGAACCCCAGCGTGTACTGGCTGCGCAGAAACGCCGCCACCGAATTGAAAATATCCGGCATCTCCCCTTCAAAACGCGGAAACCAAGCGTACCCCCCGGTCATGTTCGCAAACGTCGTCATCTGGTTCTTCGCCTGCAGGTAACCCACTCCGGCCCCCGTAGGATTGTACAGATCGATTTCCTCGCCCATGCCCACGCAGAAAATCGGCACATCGGTTTCCTTGATGCGGTTGAGCGTTTGATCCAGCGTGTGCTTGCTGAAGGTATCGAACCCAGTCGCCAGCACGAGGATCGACTTCTTACCCTTCACATCCCGCAGCTGATCGAGCGTCTCCAGCACCGCATCGAAAAGATTCGCCTCGCTGAAATCCGGGAAGAACAGCGCGTTGATCGCCTGCGCCACTTCCTGCTTGTTCTGCGTGAAGTCCACTTCCACCCGCGTGCGCATCGAGAAAGTCTTCAAAGCCACCCAGTCCTTCGGCGTCAGCGAGTTCAGGATGCTGAACGAATACTGCCGCGTCTTGAACGCGAAATACCCGCCGAACCGAGCGCTGTATTCCATCAGGATCACCATCGTAATGGGCGCCTCCGACGGAGCGAAATTGGTAATCTGTTGCGGCTGCCCGTTATCGGTGATCCGGAAATTTTCCTTGGTCAGTCCGCTCAGCACGTCGCCGTCCTGGTTCGTGACCACCGCGTCCACATTCACTAGGTTGGATTCCACCGATATGGAAGTCTGCGGAGCCGTAGCCTGCGCCTGCTTCTGCGGCGCCTGCGGCTGGCCGCTCGGAGCTACCGGCGGCGCGGGCTGCTCGGCCAGCGGAGCCGATTGCGGTCCATTCTGCTGCCGCGCCAAGGCTGCCAGGGTATTCGGAGGAATGCCCAGCACGGCAATCAGCGTCCCCAGCAATATCGCGCTCAGCCACTTGTTCTCAAGCATGTTCAACCTCCATCAGCCCAAATCCCACGCAGCGCGTGACGTGATCGTCACTTGCAGCGCTGAAAACTCCGCTTCCATCGCCCAGCCGCCCCAATTCGCCATGATAGTATGAAATTCGGGGGCGGCGATGCACTTTGAGATTCATTCCAGGCTGAAAAGGATGGCGCAACACGCTTGCCGAATCCTGCTGTCAGCAGCGTTGCTGGGGATTCTACCGGGAGCATTCTCCGAAGTTTCGCCAATGCACGCGCAGACCTCCGCGCCACAAACCACGCCGCCCGCGTCCGCGTCTGCTTCCCCCGCCCCGAACGATTTGTCCCAGCTCGAAAGTGACGCCGTCGGCTGGCTCCAGGATTTGATTCGCATCAACACGGTCAATCCCCCAGGCAACGAACTCGTCGCCGCGAAGTATATAGCCGGCATCCTCGACAAAGAAGGAATCCACTCCGAGATTTTCGAAAGCACGCCAGGCCGCGGCTTCATCGTCGCACGCCTCTCGTCGAGCGCCATGCCGGACCCTTCCCGCGCCCTTCTCCTCATGGGCCATCTCGATACGGTAGGAGTCGACAAATCCAAATGGACCGTCGACCCATTTACCGCCGCCATCAAGGACAACTACCTCTACGGCCGCGGCGCCATCGACGACAAGGGCATGACCGTCGCCAACCTCGCCGTTCTGGTCGCCCTGAAGCGTTCCGGCGCCCACCTCAATCGTGACGTCATCTTCCTCGCCGAAGGCGACGAGGAAAACGGCGGCGAATTCGGCATGAAGTTCGCCACCGAAAAGCACTGGGACAAAATAGCCTGCGGCTACGCCATTAATGAAGGCGGCGACGTCGTTTCCGCCAACGGAAAAGTTCAGTACGTCGGCGTCCAGGCCGCCGAAAAGGTTTCCGTCAATGTCAACGTGATCGCCAAAGGCACCTCCGGCCACGCCTCGATTCCTCGCAAGGACAATCCCGTCACCCATCTCGCGGAAGCCATCGGGAAGATCGGCAACTTTGAAGCGCCCGTGCAGTTCAATTCCGTCACCCGCGCCTACTTCGAGGGCCTTGCTCCCATCCAGGACGAAGAGACCGCCAAATGGATGCGCGCCCTGGAATCCGCCGATCGCGCCGACCACGCCGCGCGCTGGATCTCCGACGCCAACCCCGCCTGGAATTCCATGCTGCGCGACACCGTAGTTCCCACGATTCTCCAGGCCGGCATTCGCCAGAACGTGATTCCCTCCGAGGCGCGCGCCGTGCTCAACATCCGCCTGCTTCCCGGCAACATGGTCTCGCCGCTGCTCGCCAAACTGCAAACCCTCGTCAACGATCCGGCCATCCGCTTTGAGGTGCAGCCCAACGCCGGAGAAACAGCGCCATCCTCCTCCGTCACATCGGATTTGTTCAACGTGATTTCGCAGCAGGCCAAACAGCAGTTTCCAGGCGCAGTCGTGGTTCCGGAAATGTCCACCGGAGCCACCGATTCCATCCCGCTGCGCCTGCGCAATGTGCAGTCCTACGGGTTGGACACCTTCCCCCTCACCGAAGGTGATCTCGCCCGCAAGCACGCCGACGACGAGCGCATCCCCGTCGATTCCTTCCGCAAAGGAATCGATTTCCTCTACGGCATAGTCGCCAGCTTCGCCGTCGCAAAGTAGCTTGCGGTCTTCGAATTTCACTCTTGGATGAAAAAAAAGGCAGGTTCGAACCAGATCAGTATTGCCGGACAAGAAATCCGGTAGTCACCCGCGCCCCGTCCGCTTCCAACAGAAGCACGTTGCTGCTGTCGATGATGTAGTACGCCAGCGAATAGTTAGCCACGCTTGTCGCAATCGTCGCCGTGCCCCGCCCGTTCGAAGTGGGGCTCACCACCATCGTTGTGCTGGTGAGCGTCGAATGGGGAACCAGGGTATTGAGAGCGTAGTTGTTGATGTAAAGCGAGCCGCTCAGCGATGTCGAACTCGCCGCCGTAACCTCTCCCAGCACGTCCTGCTCCACCGCGCCATTCTTCTGCCCCGATGCGCCGGCTAGGTTCAGTGCATAGTTCCCCTGTAGTTGCCCCGAGGCGGCCTGCGGGTAAGCGACGCCACTGGCAATGATCTTCGTATCGAGTTCGATCAGCTCCACAAATTCCACCGGGCCAGTCAGGGTATTGTAGGCCGCTGTGTACCCGGCGAAGTTTTCCGTGATCCCGTTCACCCGGATAGTAATGATCAGCCGCCCGAAATTCGGATCCACGGTGAAGCTCGACCCGGTTATCGAAGTGTTCAGCAGGAGGCTCGCGACCCCGCTGTTGATGTCCAGAACGCCGCTCAGCGAACCGCTCGTCGCGGCATTCGTCCCGGAATTGTTAAATATTCCCCCGGCGGCATACGCGCCGTTCGTCGACGACCCCGAAATCGTGAACGCGTAGTTTCCCGCCGGCAGCGTCGAACCCGCTGTGAAGGCGCCATCGGATGCGGTATTGGGCACCGCAGTGCTATAGCTGTAGATGTCCCCCGCCAGCGCCGCCACGTTATCGATCTCAACCACCTTCAGGTGCGTGTTGTCCACAATGTAGAAGGCCAGTTGCATCGTATAGCCGTTGGTCGCCAATATCGTGTTGGTGCTGGCAAACGTCAGCGTCCCTCGTCCGGGTGTCGTTGGATCCATCAGGAAACTTCCGTGCAGTGTGGTATCGGCGGCATTCGAGGTGGTAGGCGTCGTGGTCGTTGTCGTTCCGCTCGTAAGGGAATAGGTGCTGTTGCCGTTGTCGTTGATGTCCTGCACCGCCGCCCCTGCCGGAATCGTGCCGAATCCATCCGCATAAAATCTGCCCGCGATTGCCAGCGGCGCTCCGCTGCTATCCACTCCCGAAAACCCGAAGGCGTAATTGCCGGAGAAAGCCGACGCGCTCAGCAATCCTTGGTTCTGCGCATTAATCGAACCGGAACCCGTCGAAGTGGCATCGAACCGAACCAGCACGGCCTGCCGTGACGCGCCCCCCGCGGGATTGGACACCAGCGCGAATTCCCACGTAGTACTGTTCGACAAAGTGGCCGACGCCGTGCCGTCCGGGTTCACCGTAAAAGTTCCGGTGAACTGCGAGTGCGTAGCCGAACTCTTTCCCGCCACCAGAGTATCCTCCACGCCCCCGAAAATCTGCCCCGTCATGCCCGAAGCGCCTTGCGCAAAAAAACTCCCGGCCACCGCCGTATACCCGGACGAATTATTGCCCTTGTAGGAAAATGCGTACGCCCCGTTGAGAGAGCTGTTGGAAAAAATCACCGCCACCGTCGCCGTCCCCGAAACCGTGGAAGCCCCGCTCCCGCTGATCGCAGTGATGGTCGTCGAACCCCCGGGCGGAGGCGTAGCCGGAGCGCTGTAGTTCCCGTTCGTATCGATCGTCCCGTGCAGGCCGTCGCCCCCCGGCGTTCCGTTCACTTCCCAGGTTGCCGTCACCCCGGTTCCGTTCACGGTAGCCGTAAACGCCTGCGTCCCTCCCGCGGCGATCGCCACGGCGGATGGATTCACGGACACTCCCTGCGCAGCCGTCACGTTGAGCGTCGCCGTTCCGGTTAGCCCGGACGAAGTCGCGGTAACAGTCACCGTAGCGGGGCTCGCCGGAGCCGTAAACAGCCCGGCCGCGGAAATACTCCCTCCGCCGGCCACACTCCACGTCACCGTCCCGGTCGGCTGGCTAGCGGCAAAAGCCGTGAATTGAGCCTTTCCGTTTACCGGAACGCTCGCCGTAGCCGGGTACACCGCCACATCGCTAGGGGTAGTTGATGTGCTCGACGTGCTGCTCGAAGAAGTGCTCGAACTGCTGCTGGTATTGGCATTCGGCCGCCCGCAACCCGCCAGCGCCACCAGGCCCGCAACCGCAAAGAGAGCGACAGATCGCAAGCTTCTCCAGCTCATCCGCGAGCGCCTCGCCCGGCGCAATGGCGGCCACCGCGTATTCGCATCGTCATCGCTCGTATTCTCAGGCCTTGCCTCAAAATCTCTCCACGGGAACATGATCTTGCAGTGGACACCGAATTTGAATTTCACTGAAGCGGGAGTCTAGAGTATATCGGTCTACCCCATTCTCCAAACGGCGAACTACTAAGAACGTCTGCGGCCTCAATTAGTTGCCCGTGCCTGCCCAGGTTTTTCCGGCCTTGGTTCTGCAAGAGCTAGTTCCGCAGAGGCTTCCCCGTCTTGAGCGTGTGCGCGATCCGCTCCTGCGTCTTGCGCTCGCCGCACAGGCTCACGAACGCCTCCCGCTCGAGATCCAGAATGTATTGCTCCGGCACCGCTTGCGCCGCCGTGATCCCGCCCCCCGCCATGATGTACGCGAGCTTTCGCCCCACCGCAGCGTCGTACTCGGACGCGTATTCTCCCCGAACCAGCAGATGAATGGCAAGCTTCGCCGCCGCCAGAAACTCCTCGCCCAGCACGCGGATTTCCGCAGGCGGGGGCGGATGGTACCCCGCCCGCACCATCGCAAGCGCCGCCTGCTTGGCATCCGCCACCTGGCGGTCCCGGTTCATCGAAATCGCATCCGCCGGCCGCAGATACCCGAGCGAACGCGCATCCTCGGCGCTCGTCGAAACCTTCCCCATGGCCACGTTTTCGAAAATCGGCTTGAGCGCGTGAAACAGATCGAGGTCCTCGGCCCCCGCCGCGTGCTCGTTCGCTCGGATCAGCATCTCTTTTGTTCCGCCGCCCCCGGGGATCAGCCCCACTCCCGTTTCCACCAGCCCCATGTACAGCTCGGCCGCCGCCTGAATTCTCGCCGCGTGCAGATTGATTTCGCACCCTCCGCCGAGCGCCATCCCTTGCGGCGCGCTCACCACGGGCCGCGGCGCGTACTTGATCGCCATGTTCACCCGCTGGAATTGCCGCACCAGCATGTGAATTTCGTCCCACTCGCCTTCCTGCGCGCTGATGAGCAGCAGCATCAGGTTCGCGCCCACCGAAAAATTTGTCGCCTGGTTGGCGATCACCATCGCCTCGAACTCGGTCCCCAGCCGCGCGATCCCCGCGTTCAGCATCGCGACGATGTCCGCTCCCACCGCATTCATCTTCGAGTGAAATTCGCAGCAGATTACCCCGTCGCCCAGATCGATCAGGCTCGCCCCCGCGTTTTTCTGCACCACCGGCGTCCGGTCTTTCAACGCCTTCAGAACGATCACTCCCTCGCGCTCCGGAACGGGCTGGTGCGCGCCGCTGGCCAGATCGAAATACCGCGTCGTTCCCTTTTCGCGCGCGTAGAACGATTTCTCCGGAGTCGCCAGCACCTTGCTCACCACCGCCGGAATCTGCTTTCCCTCGCGCCCCAGCGCCGCGGCCATCCTCTCGACGCCGATCGCATCCCACACCTCGAATGGTCCCAGCTCCCACGCGAATCCCCACTGCATCGCCCGGTCGACGTCGGTAATCGTATTCGCAATCTCCGCCACGCGCCGCGCCGCGTACAGACACGTCTCGCTCAGGTTCGTCCAGATGAACCGACTGGCCTTGTCGCCGCCTTTTCCCTCGATCGCCGGAGCCACCAGCAAGCGGATCCGCTCGCGCGTGTCCTCGATCGCCTTTCCCGCTTCAATCGACGCGAACTTGGCCTTCTGCCGCGCGCGGTACTCCATCGTATGCCAGTCGAGCGTCAGAATTTCCGATTCCGCGCCCTTCTTGATACGCTTGTAAAATCCGCTCCCCGTCTTCTCGCCCAGCATTCCCTTCGCGATCATTGCCTCGATCAGGGCCGGCACGCGGTAGACTTCCCGCGACTCGTCCTCCGGCACATTCTCATAAATGTTGCGGATCACGTGCGCCAGCACGTCGAGCCCCACGATGTCCGCCGTGCGAAATGTGGCCGACTTCGGCCAGCCCACCGCGGGCCCGGTGCACGCGTCCACGTCCTCCACCGTCATATCGAGCGCCGCCATCTGGTTGATCGCGTTCACCATCGAAAACGTGCCGATGCGGTTCGCGATAAAATTCGGCGTGTCCTTCGCGCGCACCACGCCCTTGCCAAGCCGCCGGTCGCAAATCTCGTCGAGCGCGTCCAGCACCTCGGGACGCGTCTTCGGCCCCGCAATTAATTCCACCAGCTTCATGTACCGCGGAGGATTGAAGAAGTGCGTCCCCGCCCAGTGCTGCTGAAAATCTTCCGAGCGCCCCTCCGCAATCAGGTGGATCGGCAGCCCGGAAGTGTTCGAGGTAACGATCGTTCCCGGTTTGCGCACCGCCTCCACGCGCTCGAACAGCCGCCGCTTGATTTCCAGATTTTCCGCCACCGCCTCGATGATCCAATCCACCTGCCCGCACCACGCCATGTTGTCGTCGAAATTTCCCGGCGCGATCAGCCGCGCTGTTTCCGCAGTGAAGAACGCCGCCGGCCGCGACTTTTTCGCAGCCTCCAGCCCCGCCAGCACGATCCGGTTTCGCACCCGCGGATCCTGCAACGTGAGCCCCTTGCGCTTTTCGTCGGCGTTCAATTCCGGCGGCACGATATCGAGCAGATAGCAGGGAATCCCCGCATTCGCCAAGTGCGCGGCAATGCGCGCGCCCATCGTACCGGCACCCAGCACTGCCACTCTTTCAATCGTCCGCCTCATGAAGCTTGTCCTCGCCCACGCCGCAGAAACCCGTTAATTCAAACACGTCATGGTGGCAAAACGTGTACGCGCGGGTCAACCGGAAACGCCCCGCCCGGTGAAATTTGTTACAGTGTCCTCAGTGGAGTGGGGGCGACGGATGGGCACAGGCGCGGCATGGTTCAAAAAGGCGATCCAGGGTTTCCGGTCGTTTGCCTACGCTGACACCGACGGCGGCGAGATTCGCCGCCCCAGGATCGGGGTCGCCCTCGGCGGCGGCTTCGCGCGCGGCATCGCCCACATCGGCGTGCTCCGCGTCCTCGAACAGGAGCAAATCCCCGTCGATTTCATCGCTGGAACCAGCGTCGGCGCGCTGGTAGCCGCCAGCTACGCCAGCGGCGCAACCCTCGACGAAATGGAGCGCCACGGCGCCCTCACCAAGTTCAGCGATTTCGGCCGCTGGACGCTTTCGCGCATGGGTATGGCCTCCAACGAGCGCCTGGATAACTATCTCCACCGCTTCACCTCCGCGCAAACGTTCGCCGAGATGAAGCTCCCGCTCTGCATCGTCGCCACCGACCTGATCGCCGGCGAATCGGTCCATTTTCGCGACGGCGAAATCGGCCCCGCCCTGCGCGCCTCCTGCGCCTACCCCGGCCTGTTCCTACCGGTCGAATATCGCAATCGCATTCTAGTAGACGGATTCCTAACCGAAACGGTCCCCGCCCCCGCCGTCCGCAAAATGGGCGCGGAGGTAGTAATCTCGGTGCACCTGGAGCCCGGCCTGCTGGAATCCAGGCCGCGCAACACCATAGAAGTAATCAGCCGCTCCTTCTCGATCATCCAGATAGCCGCCACGCAGTCCTGGCGCGCCGCCACCGACGTTCTGATCGAGCCCAACGTCCATCACATTTTGTGGGATGAATTCGTAAAGACGCCCCAGCTGGTGGCCGGCGGCGAACAAGCCACCCGAGCCGCCCTGCCCAGAATAAGAGCCGCCCTGAAGGGCGACATAGAGCGCCGCGTAAAAGAACGCCGCGACTCCCCCCTAGGCCACCGCCGCACCCTCCTGCGTTAGGTCCTTCTTTTCTCCAGCCCCGCCAGGGGCGGAAGAGCGTACCCCACCGCGGCAGCGGTGGGAAGCCGGTATTAAAACACCGCGAAGCCCCGAAGGGGCGGCACAAACCGTTTCGCCCGATCCAAGCGCTGCACTGAGGCGCTCAAATCACCCGGCCGGCCGCAATTCAATCCGCACTGGCTTCCCGTTACCTTTGCCGCGCTTGCTGAACCATTCACTCATCGCCGCCGCCAGCCGCGCAGGATCGATCCCCAACCCCGCCTCCAGCCGCCCGTCCCCGGTAGGCAGCGTGTCGTCGAATTCCCCCGAACCGGTAAAGTTCCTCATGCAAAAGCTGTCCAGCCATTCAAGCGGCACGTCCCGCCGCACCTCGCCCTCCACAATCTCCGCCCGGAATTTTCGCGCGTACATACCTACTTGGTTTTCTCCGCCCCGGCGCTCGCTTCCTGCGCGTCATCGCCCTTCTGCCAACTCGGACTCGGGTTGTATTCCTTCATGGCCTTGCCAAGCACCGCCGTTCGGCTCCCCAGATCCTTCTGGTACACAACTCCATCCGCGCCAACAATAAATGTCATCACGCCGGACGATCTGTATTCCGCCGGATACGCCACAAAAGCGAACCCGCCCGTCATCTTGCCGTCAACGACGTAGCTCTTCGCCCCTCCCGGCGCATTCGCGCCTTGCGCCGTCAGGACGTGAAAGTAGTAGCCGTGAAAAGGCGTTGGCGCAACGTTTCGTCCCTTCACATAACCCTCCGCAACCGCCTGCGCTACCAGCGGCCCGATTGGGCTAACGGGCTCGCTGTCGCCCGCCTTCCAATACAATCCATTGTGCTGCCCATCGTCGCTGAAGATCTGCTTCGCATACGCGTTCTGCTGCGTCGAGTAGTATTCCTTCTCCGCGGCCGCCAGCTGCTGCAAAACGCCCATCGCGCACATTTCGTTCTCGCCAACGCGCCGGTACAGAATCTCCCTCTTGCCGCCTTCGGTGTCGAAATACCACGCATTCCCTTTGTCCATCAGCGGTATGGGCGTCGGCCAGTTCTCCGCCCCGATGTACAGAGTGGTAGTCCCGTCCGGCTCTCGCACCAGCCGGTGCATCTGATGATACTTCTGTGCAAAATTCGCGCGGTTGTTGGTGTCCTCGGTAGCATCGCCCGACGATACCAGCTGCTTCCCATCCGGTCCCAGGATGTCGAGCATCGCCTTCTCGTCGTTCTTTTCCGCGGCGCTCGCGAGCGCCTGGCTAGCTTCTTCCGCTGACGAAAATGTCTTTTGCCCCTGCTGCTGCGCCATGGAACGGGTGGGCCAGCACGCCGTCAAAAGAAGTGCCGTCGCAGCCCATGCAGCAAAACGAGTCGTATGAGATAGCCCGCCGTTCATCCCGCAGTTCAGCTTCGTTCGACGCATAGAGCTTTTCTCCATTTCTGAATTTCCACGTTCTCCTGAGAACATCACGAGATCGGTTATCGCCGCCCGCCACCCCGCCCGCCGCCCCCTCCTCCGCCGCCAAATCCCCCGCCTCCACCGCGAAATCCCCCTCCGCCCCCGAAACTCGCGCTTCCGCGTGACGAGAAGCTCCTCGCCTGTCCGCCATTGCCGAAGCCGCTGAACGCGTCCGAGCGAACCCCGCTCTGGCCGCGCGGTTCCGCATATCCCCGCGCAGCCTGTGTATTCCCGTTGAACGGTCTCGGCGTCGCGCCAGGACGGTTGTAAACTCCGCCCCCGCCTCGCTCGGCCCCTCCGTTGAACGCCCTGCCCCCGGCCGGAGCGGCGCCGCGGAATCCGCCCCGGTCTCCGTTAAACCCGCCGCGCACGCCGCCTCCGCGGTAAAAATTGTCCCGGTTATAAAACGTGGTGCTCCGCGAGTAATACCGGTTGTGGTCGAAGACCGGGTATCGATGGCCCCAGTCGAATCCCCAGTGCCCCCAGCCCCATCCGAAGCCGCCAAAAAATCCGATTCCGAAGCCCACTCCAAACGAGAGGTACGGTCCGCCATACCAGATCCCCGGATACGGATACCATCCCGGCCACGCCAGTATGGGATCCCCATAAACCAGCCACGGATCGTATGCCGGAACGTACACCACCTCCGGATTGGTGGGCTGAATCGTGATGTCCGGCCCTTGGGTCGCCACCGTCTGCTGTGGAGTATCCTTCAGGTTGCCGGCCTGTTGCGCGCGCTGCCGCATCACCTGCACCGCATTCATCACATCCTGCTGCTGGTTGTAATACGCATCGCCCAGAGAAGACGTCCAGGAGATGTTCTTGTCCATGTTTCCCAGCACGGTCGGAAACGCCGCAAGCGCCTTCACGCTCGGGTCCCACGGCTGTTGATCGACCGCTTGGCCCAACGCATCGCCCTTCAAATCCGGATGCGCCTGCACCCATCGGTCCGCTTCCACCACCTGCTCGGGAAAAGTAGCCGCCGCGAGAATTTGCGCCACCAGCGAATCCGGATACAGCGCAATCGGCGCCACCAGCTGCTGCAACTGTTCAGGCGTCTGTTGCGCGTAAGCCGGTGCTGGAGCGCCCGGCGCCCCCGGATATCCGGGAGGCGGCGGAGCTTGCTGCTGCGCGTCCTGGTTGGCCGCCACATTCTGCGGCCACGTTGCAAACACCAGCATGAGAGACAACACGCAGCCAAGAATCTGCCTGCCCAACCGAGACCCGAAGAACCCTTTGCCAATTCTAGCGATGCTCATGTGCTATGACCCCTCCTCGGACTACACGCACGGGTCCCCATAGCTGTGATGACCAAACGATACCCGAAGTTTCCCCCATCCTGTTGAAATCGCATTGGAATAGGGCGACCACTGCCTTCCCCTGGTAGCGGGTCAGTTTCCGGCAATCCGACCTCTCCCGAGTTGACAACCAACGCACACCACGTTTGACGCCGCCCGGGGGTCGAGAAGGCTATGCCATGATGTGGATGACGATGCGGATGATGAAGAAACAGATGGTCGCGGCGCTGGTTCTGCTGTTGCTCATTCCCATGGTCTTGCTGCTGGGGGGATTGCTGTTCAGCCTGATCAACCCCGAAATTGCGGCAGGTCATCCCAATTATGCGCGGGACTACGACCTGCTCAGCATGCTGAAGATCACGTTGGCGTTGGGATCGGCCGCCGTTGCAGGGATCTTGTGGCTGCTCGCGTGTTTCCTGGCAATCCGGTCCAAGAAGCGATCCTCATGGTGGATTCTTTTCGCGGCATTAGGACCCGTTGGGTTCGCCATTCTGGCGAGGCTCCGCGACAAATCGTCCGCGGAAACCGATCCGCACACGCGGTTTGTGCAAAGCCTGAACAGGTTTGTGCGCGTGGGCTACGAAGTCGGCATCTTCGTCGCCATATGGCTGCTCGCCTATCAGGCCATGGTTCTCAAGCGCAACCTGATGATCCTGTATCAATCTGCCACCACCGGAATTTCCACTGCTCAGATCGTCAATCTCCAGAATGCCTCGTTGGGAATGTGGGCCTTCTCCGAGGGGATGGAACTGATGTACATTGTGGTTCTGCTCTACGTGATTTGGCCTGTCGCATTCAACCTTGCGGCTCGTGTGGCGGCGATCATGGCATCGCCCAGGACAAGCCACCTATCGAAACGCTCCGACGCGCCCGGACTATAACGGATGAATACAGCCATCACCGAAAACTCACGCACTACCTTCCCGCCGCCTGCTTGACTTAATCAGGAGCCTCCCACTAGACTAAATTCGTTCTTGGTAGAGGTGCGGAGGCCATCAGTAGCCCGGCCGGATTCCCGAGCAGCTTCGGAGGCTGGGCCAAAGGGGCTTTGCAATCCGCCGAAATCGCCGCGCTGGGCTGAGGCCGCGGCGGTTGGGGGACACGCCTAAGGCGGGTCCACTGTCATCCGTTGCAAAGCGGATGGAGCGCTATCGAGAGGCGAAGACACCTGCGCAATCGCGCGTTGTCTCCCTCCCGCTGCGCCCCGCCCCTGGCTCTCAAGGCTCAAACATTGAACGTCTTCGAACTCACGCGCGCGCTGGTCGATATCGAATCGATCAGCGACAACGAAGCCCAGGTCGGCTCCTATCTCTACGACCATCTCTCCGCCCTCGCCGCCTCCTCCGGCGGTCGCGTCGAGCGCATGGACGTCGTCCCCGGCCGCTTCAACGTCTTCGCCTCCTGGGGCGCGCCGCTCGTCACCCTCTCCACCCACATGGACACTGTCCCGCCCTTTTTCCCCTCGCGCGAAGATTCCGACCACATCTGGGGACGCGGTTCCTGCGACGCCAAAGGCATAATCGCCGCGATGATAGCCGCCGCCGAAAAGCTCCTGGCCACCGGCATCAGGAACCTGGGCCTCCTCTTCGTAGTCGGAGAGGAACGCAGCAGTGCAGGAGCCATCGCCGCCTCCCGCAACCCGCGCGGCTCCCGTTACCTGATCAACGGCGAGCCCACGGAAAACAAGTTAGTCCTGGCCTCCAAAGGAGTCCTGCGCTTCGAAGCTATAGCCAAGGGCCGTCTGGCGCATTCCGCCTACCCGGAACTGGGCGAATCGGCCATCGAAAAGCTGCTAGACGCCCTGGAAAATCTCCGCCGAGTAGAGCTCCCGGTCGATCCCCTCCTCGGACCGAGCACCATGAATATCGGCACCATCGCCGGAGGCCGCGCCCCCAACGTAATAGCCGATTCCGCCAAAGCCGAAATCCTCGTGCGCGTAGTGGGCGACCCCGCCCCCGTCCGCCAATCGTTAGCGCAAGCCGTGGGAGACCGCGTAGAGCTAAACGAAGTTCTCTTCATCCCAGCCATAGAATTTCACAGCGTCGACGGCATCCCCACCACAGTAGTCTCCTACACCACCGACGTCCCGATGTTCGCCGGAGCCTGGGGCGAACCCCTGCTACTAGGCCCCGGCAGCATTCACGTAGCCCACACCGCAGACGAGCACATCGCCAAACGCGACCTCCTGCAAGCCGTCGATCTCTACGCCGCCGCCGTCCGCCGCCTGGTAGCCACATGCTGACCCAAGCAACCTCTCTCTTCGTTTCGCAGTTGCCGTTGCCTTTGCGGGTGCCCCACCCTTTGTCGTGTAAGGGTGGGTCTTCGCTTTCTCTGTTACCAGTTTCACGCCACACACGCGCCAACCGCTCGCAACGCCCTTTCCGCAAGCCTTTTGCCGATGCCTTTCAACCCATACCCCCAACACAAGGACCCCTAACCCAATGATCGTAATGAAATTCGGCGGCAGTTCCCTCGAATCCACCTCGGCCATCCTCCGCGTCGCGGACATCGTCCGCTCGCGCCTGCCGAAACATCCAGTAGTAGTAGTCTCCGCCATGGGCAAAACCACCAACGCCCTCCTAGCAATGGCCGCCAACGCCTCCCAGGGCAAACGCCCCGAAGCCCTCGCGCAACTCCGCGCCATCGAGGATTTTCACCGCCGCGAGGCCGTACCGCTCGTCTCGGAAGCCCATCGCAAGGAATTAGAAACCGTCCTAACCGACCATTTCCGGGACCTCGGCGAAATCGTCGAAGGCCTCTGCGCCGTCTCCGATCTCACCCCGCGCTCGCAAGACGCCGTAGCCAGCTTCGGCGAGCGCCTCTCCAGCCGCATCGTAGCGCTAGCGCTCGACAGCCAGGGCATTCCCAGCGTGCACCTCGATTCCCGCAACGTCATTGTCACCGACTCCCGCTTCACCCACGCGTCGCCCCTGATCGCGGAGACCTACCCGCGCACCGCCGCCAGCATCGCCGCCAACGGCAAGCATCGCGTCACCGTAATGGGCGGCTTCATCGCGGCCAATCAGGAAGGCGTGACCACCACCCTAGGCCGCGGCGGTTCGGATTTCTCCGCCGCACTAGTAGGCGCCGCGATCGACGCCGACGGAATCGACATCTGGACCGACGTCGACGGCGTGCTCACCTGCGACCCCACTCTCGTCCCCGGCACGCATCCGGTAAAAACCATCTCCTTCGACGAAGCAGCCGAGCTGGCCTATTTCGGCGCCAAGGTCCTGCACCCCGCCACGGTTCTCCCGGCGAAAGAGAAAAACATTCCGGTCTGGATTCTCAACTCCCGCCGCCCCGAAGCCCCCGGCACAAAAATCGTAGCCAACGCCGTCTCCTGCACCAACGTGCTGAAATCGGTAGCCTGCAAAAAGGGCATCACGGTCGTCAACATCCGCTCCACCCGCATGCTCGGCGCTCACGGCTTCCTCCGCCGCATCTTCG
The DNA here is from genome assembly GCA_963709105.1 of uncultured Acidobacteriota bacterium. GTDB lineage: Bacteria > Acidobacteriota > Terriglobia > Acidiferrales > UBA7541 > Palsa-295. The sequence goes on along the minus strand of CAVPVC010000022.1, from coordinate 26,737 downwards.
AAGCCTTCGACCGCTTCGAAACGCCCGTGGACATGGTCTCCACATCCGAAGTCAGCGTCTCGCTAACGGTGGACGACGACGCGCGCCTCCCGGAAATCTGCGCCGAGCTAGAGCCGTTCACCGAAGTCTCCATAGAAAAGGACCGCGCCATCCTCTGCGCCGTAGGCGACAAAATCCGCGAAACCCCCGGCGTAGCCGCCCGCGTCCTGGGAGCGTTAAAATGCGTCAACGTCCTGATGATTTCGCAAGGCTCCTCGCGACTCAATCTAGGAGTCGTGATAGCCTCGCAGGACTTGGCAAAAGCAGCCGCCGCGGTGCACAACGAATTCTTCACCGATCGCGACCCATCGGTGTTCGGCTGATTTTGCGCGGCTTGGTTGGTGAGCCGTGCTGGGCCAGGGAGCCTGTGTCGCAACGTCGGTTGTTCGTCAGGGCACGGATTTATCCGTGCCGCAATGCTCGAAGATCAATGCCGGCTTCAGCCGCTGAGGGACGGTTTAGCCAGTTGCCACACCGGCTCTAGAGGTCAACGTGAGGGTGTCATCCCGAGCGCAGCAGTCGCGGCCGGGACGCGAGGTGGCGTAATAGTGTCATCCCTAAAAAAACGCGCTGTCATCCTGAGGAGCGCAGCGACGAAGGATCTGCTTTTGCGGGTGCCCGACCCTTCGGTGTAAAGGGTCGGTCTTTTGCCCTTATTGCCGCTGCATTTCGTCTTTGACTCTGAGCACTGCTAAGAAGCGGGGAACATGAACCTGGCAATAGTCGGTTACGGCAAAATGGGACACATCATCGAGCGCCTGGCGCCTGAATACGGCTTCGAAGTCAAGCTCCGCCTCGACATCGACAACAACGCCAACTTCGAAGGCCTAACCGCCTTCAATTTTAGCGGCATCGACGCCGCCGTGGAATTCTCCACGCCCTCCACCGCCCCCGAAAATATCGAACGCCTCGCGAATCTAGGCGTCAACGTAGTGGTAGGCACCACCGGCTGGTTCAATCAGCTAAACCGCGCCCGCGCCGCCGTAGAAAAAGCCGGCACCGGCCTCGTCTGGAGCCCCAACTTCTCGATAGGGGTAAGCGTCTTCTCTCACCTGGTAGCCGAAGCCGCGCGCCTGCTCGCCCGCCAGCCGGAATACGCCGCCTGGGGCTGGGAAATCCACCACGCCACAAAAAAGGACGCCCCATCCGGCACCATGCTAGCGCTCGTCGAGACGATGAAAAAGAACGGCTACGACAAGCCCATCGACGTAGCCGCCAGCCGCGCCGGCACCCACGCCGGCACCCACGAAATCGGCTTCGATTCCGCCGCCGACACCATCACCATCCGCCACACCGCCCGCGGCCGCGACGGTTTCGCCCGCGGAGCCCTGCGCGCCGCCCGCTGGCTGGCCGGCAAAAAGGGCTTTTACGATTTTCGCGCCATCGTCAACGAACTAGCATAAAATTAGCCTCTGCCAACAGGGCCGTAGAAGGAGACACGCAAATGTTCACAGGATGCGGAACAGCACTGATCACCCCCTTTCGCCGCGATCTTTCTCTCGACGAGGAAGCCATTCGCCGCCTCGCCCGCCGCCAGATCGACGCGGGCATCAACTTTCTGGTCCCCTGCGGCACCACCGGCGAGAGCCCCACGCTCTCCCACGCCGAACAGCTCCGCGTCGTCCAGCTCACCATCGACGAAGCCCGCGGCAAAGTCCCCGTGCTGGCCGGCGCCGGCGGCAACGACACGTCGCACGTGATCTCGCTCGCTCGCGAATACAAGGAAATGGGCGCCAGCGGCATCCTCTCCGTCAGCCCGTATTACAACAAGCCCACCCAGGAGGGTCTCTACCAGCATTTCAAAGCCCTCGCCGCCGCGGTCGAGCTGCCCATCATTCTCTACAACATTCCCGGCCGCACCGGCGTCAACATCGAGCCTGCCACCATCGCCCGGCTCGCCCAGATCGGCAACATCATCGGCGTCAAGGAAGCCTCCGGCAACATTTCGCAGATGGCCGCCCTGCTCGACATCGTCCCGGAAAATTTTCTCGTGCTCTCCGGTGACGACGGTATCACCCTCCCCCTGCTCGCCATCGGCGGAAAGGGCCTGATCTCGGTCGCCTCCAACGAAATCCCCGCGGAAATGACGCGCCTGGTCCAGCTGGGCCTCGCCAGCGACTTCGCCGCCGCCCGCGCCATCCAGCACCGCTACTTCCGCCTGATGGACATCAATTTCATCGAGACCAATCCCACACCGGCCAAAGTCGCCATGTCTCTCATGGGACTCTGCGAGCCTTTCTGCCGACTCCCGCTCGTGCAGCCCAAGCCCGAAAATGTCGCCAAAATCCGCGGCGTGCTCGAATCGCTCGGCATGGTCCAGCAGGTCTATGCTGCACGCTGAAATCGAAGCCCTGTTTGACGAAAATCCGCCGCAGTACACCGAAGCGCAGCGCAGCCTCTTCCAGCAGTTCAAGGACGCTCTGAACGCCGGCCAGGTCCGCGCCGCTGAGCCCGACGCCTCCGCGACCACCGGCTGGCGCGTCAACCCGTGGGTCAAGAAGGGGATCCTGCTCGGCTTCCGCATGGGCGCCATCGTGGACATGTCCATCGACGCCGCCCGGCAGCCCTTCTTCGACAAATCCACCTACCCGGTAAAATCTTTCACCGCCGCCTCCGGAGTCCGCATCGTCCCCGGCGGCTCCAGCATTCGCGACGGCGTCTACGTCGCCAAGGGCGTCACCTGCATGCCCCCGATGTACATCAACGTAGGCGCCTACGTGGACGAAGGCACCATGGTCGACTCGCACGCCCTGGTCGGCAGCTGCGCGCAAATCGGCAAGAAGTGCCACATCTCCGCAGCCGCGCAAATCGGCGGCGTGCTGGAGCCCATCGGCGCCCTTCCGGTAATCGTCGAAGACGAAGTTCTCGTAGGCGGCAACTCCGGCGTCTACGAAGGCACAGTAGTAAAAAAACGCGCCGTCCTGGGCAGCGGCACCATCCTAAACCGCTCCACTCCGGTCTACGACATAGTCACCGGAAAAGTCCACGCCGCCTCCGACAGCGACCCCCTCGTCATCCCCGAAAACGCCGTAGTAGTAGCCGGCTCCCGCGCCATCTCCCAAGGCCGCGGTAAAGAATGGAACCTCTCTCTCTACACGCCCGTAATCGTCAAATACCGCGACGCCAAAACCGAAGCCAAGGTCCAGCTCGAAGACCTCCTCCGCTGACAAGCGCCGCGAATCCTCGCCCCGAATCCTTGCTTGACAAAAACCCCGCCCTCCCGTATTTTTTACTTCGTCATGAAGCCACGGGCGCAACAGCACCACCATCCTCACCACACGAATCCGTGCCCGCGGCGGTGTGGCTAGCTAGCGAACCATAGCTCGCACTCATCAGCCCGCTGGCGCGGAAGCGCTCAGCGGGCTTTTTTTTTGCAACCACTCGCACGGGAGACAAAATTTCCATGGAACTCGATTTCGACAAGGAAGGCGGCCTCATCCCCGCCATCGTGCAGGACGACAAAAACGGCGAAGTCCTCATGCTCGGCTTCATGAACCGCGAAGCCTACGACCTCACCCGCAGCACCGGCTTCGTCACCTTCTTCAGCCGCTCACGCAAGAAGCTCTGGACCAAGGGCGAAACCAGCGGCCAGAAGCTCATCCTCCGCGAGCTGCGCACCGATTGCGACGTTGACGCCATCCTGGTCCGCGTTCAGCTCGACGGCGGCGCCGTCTGCCACGAAGGCTATCGCAGCTGCTTCTTCCGCCGCCTCGACGCCGACGGCGATGCCACCGTAGTCGCCGAGCGCGTCCTCACTCCCGAAGAACTTTACGGAAAAGGAAAAAAGTAATGCCCTCACTCAAGCTCGGTGTACCCAAGGGAAGCCTCCAGGATTCCACCGTCGAGCTGTTCGCGCGCGCCGGCTGGCGCATTTCCGTCAACTCGCGCAGCTACTACCCCGCCATCGACGATCCCGAAATCGAATGCATGTTGGTCCGCGCGCAGGAAATGGCCCGCTACGTCGAACACGGCGGCCTCGATTGCGGCCTCACTGGCAACGACTGGATCATCGAGTCCGGCGCAGACGTCCAGGAAATCGCCGAACTCGTCTACTCGAAGACCAGCCTGGCCCGCGTACGCTGGGTCCTGGCCGTAGCCGAAAATTCCTCCATCAATTCCGTGAAGGACCTCGAAGGCAAAGTCATCGCCACCGAAGTCGTCCACATCACGCAGAAATATCTCGAGCGCAACGGCGTGAACGCCCGCGTCGAATTTTCGTGGGGGGCAACCGAAGTTAAGGTTCCCAAGCTCGCCGACGCCATCGTCGAAATCACCGAGACCGGTTCGTCGCTCCGCGCTAACCGTCTCCGCATCGTCGACACGCTGCTGGAATCCTCCACCCGCTTCATCGCCAATCGCACCGCCCTGAGCGATCCCTGGAAGCGCGAAAAAATCGACGGCCTGGCCATGCTCCTCGACGGCGCCATCAAAGCCTACAGCCGCGTAGGCCTCCTCCTCAACGTGCGCCGCGCAGACCTAGACAACCTGCTAACCGCGTTACCGTCCCTCCGCAATCCCACCATCTCGCAACTAAGCGATCCCGACTGGGTCGCCATCAACACTATCGTCGAGGAAAAAACGGTCCGCCAGCTAATCCCCAAACTCAAGGCCGCCCGCGCCGAAGGCATCGTCGAATATCCGCTGAACAAGGTTGTCTACTAATGGCCCGCCAGTCCATGCGGATGCGCGTCGTAGCTCTCACCCCGGCCGCGCAGGAAAAAGTCCTCGCCTCACGCCGCGACAGCAGCCGCGAAGCCGAGCGCATCGCCGAGCGCATAGTCGATGACGTGCGCCGTCGCGGCGATACCGCGCTCTTCGCCTACACCAAAAAGTTTGACCGCGTAGCGCTCTCTGCGAAAAACGTTTGGGTGCCGCCCGCTGAACTCAAGCAAGCCGTCCGCAAAGTTCCCGCGGATTTCCTCACCGCGATCGACCACGCCGCGCGCAACATCCGCGCCGTAGCGCGCAAGCAGAAGCCCCAGGAATGGAATATCGAAGTCGAGCCCGGAGTCTGCGCCAGCCAGCGCGTGCGCGCCATCGAATCCATCGGCTGCTATCTTCCCGGCGGACGTTTCTCGCTCGTCTCCACCATGCTAATGACGGTAGTCCCCGCGCAGGAAGCCGGCGTGCGCCAGATCGTAGTAGTAAGTCCGCAACCAGGCGCCGCGCTGCTGGCCGCAGCCGAGCGGCTGGGTGTGCGCTCGGTAGCCCGCGTAGGTGGCGCGCAAGCCGTAGCCGCGCTCGCCTACGGCACCAAATCCATCCCTCGCGTGGACAAAATCTTCGGCCCCGGCAATCGCTTCGTAACTGCCGCCAAGCGCCTCGTCAGCGCCGATTGCGCCATTGACATGCTCGCCGGCCCCACCGAAGCCATCGTCTTCGCAGATCGCGGCAATCCCCAATTCATCGCCGCCGACCTGATCGCCCAAGCCGAACACGACCCCGACGCCATCTCGATTTTCGTCACCACCTCGCAGCGCCTGGGCCATGCGGTAGCCGCGGAAATCGAACGCCAGCTCGCCGAATTGCCCGATACGAATCTAGCCCGCCGCTCTCTGGCGAATAACGGCGTAGTCCTGGTCGCGCGCAATCTCGCCGATGCCATTCGCTTCGTCAATCGCTTCGCCCCGGAGCATCTAACTCTGCCCGACAACTCCAGCGCGCTGCTGGATCGCATCGACTCCGCCGGAAGCATTTTTCTCGGCGATTGGAGCGCCCAAACCTTCGGCGATTACGCCAGCGGCACCAACCACGTCCTCCCCACCGGAGGCGTCGCTCGCACCCGCGGCGGCCTTTCCGTAACCGACTTCGTGAAGTGCATCAGCGTGCAGGAAGTCTCGCAGTCCGGCTTCCAGCGCCTGGCACCGGTAGCCGCCGAATTCGCCCGCGCCGAAGGCCTGGACGCGCACGCGCGCTCGGTCGAAGTCCGAAACGGCAGCGTGCGAAACGGTGAAGCGCGAAGCAGCGGAGCGCGGAACGCCGCAGCGCGCAATATTGACTCGCAAAAGGACGCGCAAAAAGGGGCCCGCAAATGAAGCCGCCCGTCCCCATCCGCGCCGCCGTAGAAAAAATGCGCGCCTACAACCCGCCCCTCGAAGGCCGCACAAAAAAGCTCCGCCTCGATTTCAACGAGAACCCCCTAGGCTGCTCCCCCAAAGTCCGCCAGGCCCTAGCCAAGCTGACCAGCGCCGAAATCTGTTCCTACCCCGAGCAGGAAACCGTCCGCCGCCAAATGGCCAAGTATTTCAAGGTCAGCCCGGACGAGCTTCTCCTAACCAACGGCACCGACGAAGCCCTACACGTAATAGTAAGCACCTTCGTAGAACCCAACGACGCCGTGCTTCTGGTAGAGCCAACCTACGCCATGTACCGCTTCTACTCCGAACTGGCAGGCGCCCAGATAGCCGCCCCGCGCTACACCAAAGAAATGCAATTCCCCTGGCAAGAAGTCCAAGCAATATTGAAGGGCGAGAATGTCTCGCCAAGCGCAAGTGTGCCGCAAGAAGAAGTTTTTCCGGGTGCCGCACCCTTAAGCAGTTCAAGGGTGCGCGCCGACCAGCAGCCACCCAAGACAACGCCAGAAGTTGACGTTCCAGTCCAATCCTCACAGGTGCCGCCGCGCGTATTCTTTCTACCCAATCCCAACAGCCCCACGGGCAATCTACTCCCGCTCCCGGAACTCCGCCGCCTACTAACCGCAGCCAAGAACACCATGGTAGTAATCGACGAAGCCTATTTCGAATTCTCCGGCGTAACGGTAATCCCCTGGATTCGCCGCCACGCCAACCTGATAGTCACCCGAACCTTCTCAAAAACCGCCGGCCTCGCCGGCCTACGCCTGGGCTGCATCTTCGTCAATTGCGACTTGGCCTCCACCATGCGCAAGTCCCAGTCCCCCTACCCGGTGAACGCCGCCGCGCTAACAGCTGCCAAAGCCGCCATGCAAGACCGCGCCTTCATCAAGCGCACGGTCCGCGAAGTAAAAGCCGGCCGCCAGCAACTGGAACTCGGCCTGAAGCGCCTAGCCATCCCCTGTTTCCCCAGCGGCGGCAACTTCGTCCTGGCATATCTAGGCGACCGCGCAAAACGAATCGTAGCCACCCTCGACCGCAAAGGCATCCTCCTGCGCGACCGCTCCAGCGACTTCCACGGCCAAGGCTACGTCCGCATAACCGCCGGCACGCCCGCGCAAACGAAACGCCTCCTCCGCGAACTAAAGGCCATCCTATGACCGCTCGTCTTTCGCGTGTGCGTAGTCATCCTTATTTTTTTGTTGTCATCCTGAACGCAGTGAAGGATCTGCTTCTGCTTTTTCCGTCCCGTCGCTTCGTTCCTCCCATTCTCCCGAGAGCAACCACATGAGAAAAGCCAAGCTCCAACGCACCACCAAGGAGACCGACATCGCCCTCCGCCTAAACCTCGACGGCAAGGGCCGCGCCAACATCTCCACGGGCATCCGCTTCTTCGACCACATGCTCGAACAGATCGCCCGCCACGGCGCCCTCGACCTCGAACTGAAAGCGACGGGCGACCTCGACGTAGACCAGCACCACACAGTAGAAGACGTAGGCATAGCCCTCGGCGAAGCCGTAAAACAAGCCCTCGGCACAAAGCGCGGCATCCTCCGCTCCGGCTATTTCCTGATGCCCATGGACGATTGCCTCGCCGCCGCCGCCCTCGACTTCTCCGGCCGCGCTTACTGCGTCTGCACCTGGAAATTCTCTGCCCCAAAGGTAGGCGACTTCCAAACCGAACTCCTCGAAGATTTCTTCCGCGGCTTCGCCCAGTCCGCTGCCGCCAACGTCCACCTCAAGCTCATGTACGGCCACTCCTCGCACCACCAGGTCGAATCCATCTTCAAAGCCTTCGCCAAAGCCCTGCGCTTCGCCGTCTCCCGCGACAAGCGCCTCCGCAACGTCCTCCCATCCACAAAGGGCCTGCTATGACGCGCTCCGATAGTCGCTTGGGATGTTCCAGTCGCCATCTCCCCGCAGTCATCGGCGTGTCACCGTTGCAGTTGCGGGTGCCCCACCCTTCGATTTTAAGGGCGGGTCTTTCTTTCGATTTTCCTTCCGCCTTTGCCTTTCGTTGTCATTCCGAGCGAGCGAAGCGACGAGGAATTTCTCTTCGTGTGCCAATTCGAGCAACATCACTGCCACCCGACACGCCTCTTAGGGGGTCGGAGCTTCAGCTCCGACATAACCGGCGGCGCACAGCGCCTTCCTCTCGCGGTGTCTTTTCCGCGAGCCTTCTCTTTTCTTCTTTCAGTCCTATCGGGAGCCGAATTTGCAACTCTCAGCCCATGCCAGCCATAGCCCAGAGTGAGCCCTCATGAAAGTAGCCATCGTTGATTACGGCGCTGGCAATCTGCCTTCCGTCGAGCGCGCCCTGCAAAAATTAGGCGCCGAGACCGAGCGTGCCGTCCGCCCCGAACAAATCGCCGGCGCCAAAGCCGTGGTCCTCCCCGGCGTAGGACACTTCTCCGCCTTCGTCGCCGGACTCCACGAGCGCAATCTCACGTCGTCGCTCAAAATGGCCCGCGACGAAGGCATCCCCATTTTGGGCATCTGCCTGGGCCTGCAAGCCATGTACGAATCGAGCGACGAGGCCCCCGGCGACCCCGGCCTCGGCTTTTTCAGCGGACAGGTCCGCATGCTTCCGCAAAACGTGAAGGCCCCGCACATCGGCTGGAATCAGGTCGAGCGCAAACAGCCCAGTCAGCTGCTGCTGGGCATTCCCGAAGACGCCTACTTTTATTTCGCCCACTCCTACGCCGCGCCCGGCACTGGAACCGAAACCGCCGCCGTCTGCAATCACGGATTCCCCTTCGCAGCGGTCGTCGAAGAGGGCAATCTCGCGGGCGTGCAGTTCCACCCGGAAAAATCCGGCGAAACGGGAGCCCTCGTCCTGAAAAATTTCCTGGACTCCGCCCGCGAGTCCAACAGCAAAGCAAAGGGGCGCGAACAATGACCCTCGCTCGCCGCATCATTCCTTGCCTCGATGTCGATGCCGGCCGCGTCGTCAAAGGAATCGAATTCGAAGGCCTGCGCGACATGGGCGACCCGGCCGATCTCGCCGCCCGCTACAACCTCGAAGGCGCCGATGAACTAGTAGTCCTCGATATCAGCGCCACCCATGAAGGCCGCGCGACATTCCTCGAAACCATCCGCCGCGTAGCCGAACAATTGAACATCCCGCTTACAGCCGGCGGCGGCATCCGTAAGCTCGAAGACGGCCGCGCCGTGCTGCGGGCCGGCGCCGACAAAGTCACCGTCAACACCGCAGCCGTCAAGCGCCCGGAACTGATTTCCGAACTCTCGCAGCAGTTCGGCGCGCAAGCCGTCGTGCTTTCCATCGACGTCAAGCGCACCGGCCCCGAATCCTGGGAAGCCTACACACGCGGTGGCCGTGACGCCACCGGCCTCGACGCCGCGCAATGGGCCGCCGAAGCCGTCTCCCGCGGAGCAGGCGAAATCCTGCTCACCTCGATTGACCGCGACGGCACCTGCAGCGGCTTCGATTGCGCGCTCACCGCCAAAATTGCCGCCACGGTGCCCGTTCCGGTGATCGCCTCCGGCGGCGCCAGCACCTTCGACGATTTTCTGAACGTGTTTCAGGAGGGCTGCGCCGACGCCGCGCTCGCCGCCTCTGTTTTCCACAGCGCCACGCATTCCATCCCCGCGCTGAAGAAATTTCTGGCGGAGCGCCAAGTCCCGATCCGCCTGAGCAGGTAGCGAAAGCGAACCCATGATCATCCCCTGTATCGACCTGCAAGACGGCAAAGCCGTGCAACTCGTTCGCGGACGCCGCCTCGCCCTGTCCGTTGACGATGTTCTTGGCCTCCTCGAGCGCTTCCGCGACTATCCCATCCTCCACGTGATCGACCTCGACGCCGCCATGCGCAAAGGCTCAAACTCCCGCTGGATCAAGACGCTCTGCGCGCGAGGCAAGATGAAAGTGCGCGTAGGCGGAGGCATCCGCAAAGCCGCGCAAGCGGAGAAAATCCTCTCCTGGGGCGCGGAAAAAATCATAGTGGGCAGCGCCGCCTTCGAGGACGGCAAGATTGCAGAAAAGTTTCTGGCCGGCCTCGCAAAACGCGTAGGCGCGAAAGAAGGTGATCGTAGCGCTCGACACCGAAGGCGGGCGCATAGTGGTCCGCGGCTGGCAGGAGCGGTTGAAGCTTCGCCCCGAAGAAGTAATCCCCGACCTCGAACCCTACTGCTCGGAATTCCTCTCCACCTTCGTCGACAACGAAGGCACCATGAAGGGCACCGACCTCGCCTGGTTCAAAAAGCTCCGCCGTGTCACAAAATTCCCGATCACCGCGCGCCGGCGGAATCCGCAGTATGCGCGAAGTGAACGCCCTCGAGAAGATCGGCATGCACGCCGCCGTAGGAATGGCCATCTACACCGGCCATCTAGCCGCGGACAAAACCGGATTGGGAAAAAGTACGTACGAAGTAACCGCAAAAGCGAATCGGTATGCATAAAGTTGATTGGATTTTGTCTCTTGAAAGTTTCGCCCGTCTTCGCCGGATGTCATCGTCTTTGTAGCTGTGGATGCTATAATTTGCGACTTATCCTATGACCCGACCCACCGAAACCATGCCCCAGATTTCGCCCGAAGTTCTGGCGAAATACGAGCCCGTAATAGGCCTGGAAGTCCACGCCCAACTCTCCACTCTGACGAAGGCGTTTTGTGGGTGCTCTACTAATTTTGGGGATGCGCCGAATTCGAATACGTGTCCTGTGTGTTTGGGGTTGCCGGGGGCGCTGCCGGTGTTGAACAAGAAGGGGTTGCAACTGGCGCTGCGGGCTTCGCTGGCCATCAACTGCACCGTGCAGGCGCGGTCGCGATTTGCGCGCAAAAACTACTTTTATCCTGATCTGCCCAAGGGCTACCAGATTTCGATGTACGAACTGCCGCTCGCTACGATGGGCTGGCTCGATATCGAAGTCGAGGGCGCGGCGAAGAGGATTGGAATCACGCGGTTGCACATGGAGGACGATGCGGGGAAGAGCCTGCACGAGGGCTTTCCGGATTCGGACCGGTGGAGCTACATCGACTTCAACCGCTGCGGTGTACCGCTCATCGAAATCGTGTCGGAGCCGGACCTGCGTACTTCTGCGGAGGCCTACGCTTACCTCACCACGCTGAAGCAGATCCTTGAATACACGGAAGTTAGCGACTGCAACATGGAGCAGGGATCGCTGCGTTGTGACGCCAACGTGAGCGTGCGCCTGCGGGGCGCGGCAAAATTCGGTACTAAAGCGGAAGTAAAAAACCTGAACTCGTTCCGTTATCTTACGCATGCGCTGGAATACGAGATCGAGCGGCAGATCGGTGTGCTCGAATCCGGCGGGACCATTACGCAGGAGACCCGGCTGTGGAACGTGACGGCTGGGCGCACCGAACCGATGCGGTCGAAGGAATTCGCGCACGACTACCGCTATTTCCCCGACCCCGACCTGCTGCCGGTGGCGATTTCCGATTCCACGATCCAGCAGGTGCGGGAAGAAATGCCGGAACTGCCGGCCGCGAAACTGTCTCGCTTCCTGCGGGATTACGGGATCACCCCTTACGATGCGGGCGTGCTGACCGCGTCGCGCGCGCTGGCTGATTATTTTGAAGCGGCGGTGAAAGCGGGCGCTCCGGGCAAGACGGCGGCGAATTGGATTGGGGTCGAACTGCTGCGGCGCCTCAACGATGCGGGCAAGAGCATCGGCGAGTGCCCGCTACCGGCGATGGCGCTCGCGGAACTGCTCAAAAAAGTGGAAAGCGGCGAGATCACGGCGGCCAGCGGGAAAAAAGTGTTCGCGAAAATGTTCGAGACGGGAAAGAGCGCGTCGGAAATCGTGGCCGCGGAGGGACTCGGGCAAATCAGCGACGCGGGCGCGATCGAGAAAATCGCGCGCGAAGTTACCGCGAAAAGCCCGGACAATGTGGCCAAGTATCGCAGCGGGAACGAAGGCGTCTTCAAGTTTTTCGTGGGGCAAGTGATGCGCGAGACGCGGGGGCAGGCCAACCCGCAGCTGGTGAACGAAGTGCTGAAGCGCGTGCTCTCGGAGTCCTGAAGCCGCTCGAGTACCCGGAGAAGAAAGTGCTGAACGAAGGCGACCAGGCTCCCGATTTCCACGCGACTGCCGACGACGGCCGGACGATTTCGCTCGGCGAGTATCGCGGGAAAAACCTCATTCTTTATTTCTTCCCGAAGGCCAATACACCCGGTTGAACGAACGAAGCGTCCGAGTTTCGTGACGCCCTCAAGGAATTTACGGCTCTTCAGACCTCGGTGATCGGATGCAGCGCCGACACCGTGGAAGCACAGGCAAAGTTCAGGACCAAGTACAACCTGAACTTTCCGCTGCTGTCGGACCCGGATTTCGCCGTGATCGAGGCCTACGGGGCGCGGCGCATGAAGCGATTTCTCGGGAAATCCTACCTCGGCATCGTGCGCATGACATTCTGGATCGGGCCGGATGGAAAAATCCGCAAGGTGTGGGATAAGGCTGGCAGCAAAGGGCACGCCGAGGAAGTGCTGGCGGCCGTGCGGCAGAAATAGACGCGGCGACGGCATTGAGGGCAACGACCTACAGCGAGACGCTCACGGCATCTCCTTCGGGTTCGATGAGGGCGTTATCGATTAGCCGCGTGCCGCCGACTCGGGCGGCAATCACCAGGTAGCAAGGGCGCCTGAGCGTCATGGACGGCTCGAAGGTGTCCGCATCTACAATCTCCGCATAATCCAGCGCAACTCCTGGCTCCGCGTCGATCACGTGGCGTAAGGCCGCCAAAATCCGGATAGGGTCGCGTTCGCCTGCCTGGATCGCGCGCCGGGCAGCGTCGAGCGAGCGATAGAGGGCCGTTGCGGACTGGCGTTCGCCATCCTTCAGATAGGAGTTGCGGGAGGAAAGGGCCAGGCCGCCGGGCTCGCGCACGATCGGGCAGGTGACGATTTCGGCGTCGAGGTTCAGGTCCGCGGCCATTTGGCGAATGATGCGGAGCTGTTGCGCGTCCTTGCGGCCGAAAAATGCGAGGCGCGGCTGGACGATTTCGAAAAGCTTTAGAACGACGGTGGCGACGCCCCGGAAATGTCCTGGGCGGGAGCGGCCTTCGAGGCGATCGCCGAGTCCTTCGACAGTGACGGCGGTGCGGAAGCCCTTGGGGTACATTTCTTCGGCGGACGGCGCGAAGAGATAGTCGACGCCGAGCTTTTCCAGCGCGGCGCGATCGGCTTCGAGGTTTCGCGGATACTTCTGAAGGTCTTCGGATGGGCCGAACTGCTTCGGGTTTACGAAAAGCGAGACGACTACAGGGGAACAGCGCCGCAGAGCCTCACGAACGAGCGAGAGATGGCCTTCGTGGAGCGCGCCCATCGTGGGGACGAGGCCGAGGACGCGTTCTTTGGCGCGGGCGTCGAGCGCGATCTGCTGCATCCAGGCTATGGTGTGGACGGTTTCCATGGGGTGGCTGGAGTCACCCTTCCTTCAGTTGGCGGAGGCGGGATTTCCTCGATAGTTTTCGCACCCCAGCGGCTTTCCAGGGAAAGGGGATCGTAGAAGCGAAAGCCCGCGGGAACAGCACCGCGAGAGGAAGGCGCTTCGCGCCGATTTTTTATGTCGTGGCTGAAGCCACGACCTACAAATATAGTCTGCCAGAAATGAGGGCAGCTATGGGGTTAGATGGGCGAGCGGGGAAGGTTAGCGGACGAGGATCGCCGGGATGACCACGCCTAGCAGACGACTAATAAAAAGGGGAACCTTCAGGGGTGCCCGTGTCTCAAAACCTTTGGACGATTTCCTTAGGGGGTCGGTAGTGTCTCGGTTTGACTGAGAGGGCCTGAATTGCTCGGCATCGCCTGTGGGATAATGTGGCTATGCCGAAACGCCCACGCGACCCGAATCAGCTTGCGAAAATGATCGTGGACATCGCTACGGGCGAAATGGACGATACCGTTAGTGAATCGAAGAGAAATCTCTCACCAAAACGCAAAGCCGGGATAAAAGGCGGCAAGGCCCGAGCGGCAAAACTCACTCCTTCGCGCCGCTCTGCGATTGCTCGAAAAGCAGCCGATTCTCGATGGGATCGTTCTTCGGCTTCCTAGGTGGCACGGATTCCCGTCGTGACATGTTTGCGAAGGACACGGTGGGCGCGGCAAAAGTTACCAGCACCTTATCCAAAGCGTCCTCGATAGGCTGGATGATATCCCGAACGTCATCAGCGGCAACGCATTGAGTAGCCCACTCTGAACACATCGCGTGCCATAGAACGTCACCTGATAGAACAAGTTTGTTTGAAGCGTAAGTGACCCATTCATGGTGGTCTGGCAAAGCCATCGCTTGAGCGCAAGCATCCGCTATCGCTGCGAACTCTCGCCTTACCCGCTCGGCTAGTGCGGCCCAATTCTTTTCGCGCAGTCCTTCAAAAACCACGACTTCAGGGGGGTCTTGTCCAGGGAGATTCAAGCATCCGACAGTTTGCCCCTGATCGCCATCCAGAAAAACGAATGTCGGAGTTTTCCATCTTCCCTGTTTAACCATTAATCCCAACTGCTGCCCGACCGATGCCACACCGTAACGCGTTGTCCTGCACCGCAGCGCACAATCGCGGTTAGTTGAATGCGCTACAATCAGCTCAAGAAGCATTCTTTCGGCTCGTTCATCTTCAACATAGAGTTCACATTCCGGCCGCGGTACGTCATCCATCTTTGTCATCGCGAAATCCGGGGTGACGCCGTACAGAATCGTGCGCTTTTCATCGTTGACCATTATGTGCGCTCGCGCTTCGGCGGGAAGCTCATCCAGAATGATTGGAGAATGTGTTGTAATCACAATCTGTAGCTCCAGATTGCGCGCGAGTTCTGCAAGATCACGAATCAGGCGTCGCTGAAGCCGAGGATGGAGCGAGCTCTCGACTTCGTCTATTAGAACCATGCTATTAGGAGGGATCGGGACTTGGAGTAATTCCGCCAAAACCGTTTCGCCCGCTCCTTGGTGAAACCCAGAGTACTGCGTGCCGTGGTGGCCGATAACGGGAACCGGGCGATTCTCGTCACCATCCGTATATGACATTTTTCCGAGATTGAATTCTCGGCCCATGATTTGGCTAAATCGCTTAAGATTTTTCTTGTCGAAATCTACGATCTTTTTCTCTGTCCATTTCGGCTTTGCTAAACGGGCATATCCAACGCGTGCGGTGATCGGTTGAATGCGACTAAGGTCGCGAAAAATCACGTCTCTGCTTGGCCGTTCTTTGTAACCCCTCCATCGCGGCTCTGGCTTACGAAGTGAGTTCTCCGTGGGTGGATTGCCGCCCTGCCGATATGAATATCGAATCGTGGCGTCTTTGATCGTTTCCCATGCGGTGTCTGGAAAAAAATCCGAAGCATAGGTTAGTTTCTTAGGCTGTCGCTTCTTGCCCTGTTCCTTTGTAGGTTTTGATTTATAGACCGATGCAATGCATTGAAGCACAGTGCTCTTTCCGGAACCGTTTTCTCCAACGATTGCCATTATCGGGTATCGCAACTCGACCCGCTCTTTCTGCCAACCCCTTATGCCTCCAATCTCGATCCAGTCCAATCTTTTCGGCCATCCCGCGCCGGTAGACCATCTAGCGGTAAGTCTCTTCATTTCTTTACTCTCAGGCATAGGACGCCTCCCATTAACGGATGCTGCCGCTGCGCGATGCCACGCAGCACGCCGTGAGTCGCCGCAACGAATAAACCATAACACAGTTGTCACTCTAATGCTATAAATCAGCGCCACACTGACGGCAGTGTGACTTTAAACTGAACTCTATGCTTGACAAATGCAAAGAGAGGGTGTATCTTCAATGACATGAACCGCCTACCGCTTGAGAAGCGAACGCAGATTTTGGGCCTCTTGGTCCAAGGCAATAGCCTTCGCGCCACAAGCCGCCTTGCCGATGTTTCGATCAACACTGTGACGAAGTTGTCGGTCGATCTTGGAACCGCGTGCGCCGGATACCACCACCACAACGTCCGCAATATCCAAGCACGGCGCGTTCAGTGCGACGAAATTTGGGCGTTCGTGGGCGCAAAGGTTAAGAACGTGAGGCCAGAGAAACAGGGTAAGGAATGGGGCGATGTTTGGACGTGGACCGCATTGGACGCGGATTCCAAACTCTGCGTGAGCTATCGCGTTGGTAGGCGTGACGGAGCAATTGCCTACGAGTTCGTGGAAGATTTGGCGTTTCGGCTCAAGAATCGGGTACGGCTAACGACGGACGGACACCGCGTGTATTTGAACGCCGTGGAAGACGCTTTTGGTTCGGCAATCGACTACGCGATGCTGGTGAAGATTTACGGCACCGCCGCATCCGATGATTCGCTGTACAGCCCGGCAGAAGTGATCGAATGCAAGCCGATAGCGATAACCGGAAACCCCGATCCGAAGCATATTTCGACTAGCTTTGTGGAACGCCAGAATCTTGCTATGAGAATGGGAATGCGGCGCTTCACCCGTCTAACAAATGCCTTCTCGAAGAAAGTGGAGAACCAGGCGGCGATGGTCGCAATTCACTTCATGCACTACAATTTTGCGAGCATACACAAGACTTTGAGGATTACTCCGGCAATGGCGGCTGGCCTATCGGATCATGTTTGGAGCCTAGAAGAAATCGTTCTCCGGGCAAACTAGCGCATCATGGCAAAGACAACGTATTACGTTCGCATTGGGAATGCTAACCGGTGGTACCAATGTACACAGGGCGTGCCTCAAAGAGGTGGCGGCCTGAAGTATGTTCTTGGTGGCAACGAAGGTTGGGTGGGTCCAAAAGATTGGAAAACAAAACCTTCTTGGCGCCGATTTTTTAGGAAGGAATTCCCTATATTCCACTTTTGATGAAACTGAGACACTACCGTCCGTTTGCAGGGCTATTATCATGCGAAGCCTCGTTGTGCGGCGTGGTATTGCGCCGCTTGTCATCGTGCGGCTTATCATCCGAGTCCTGCGTCCAGCGAGCAGCGCTTCATCTTGGACAGCGTTATTGAGCGGCGGTTTGTGCGCGTTCGCGGTAGAAGCCGATTAAGTCCGTGCCTACGGGCTTGGCGCCTAACTGGCGCAGCATGGTGGTGATCTGGCCGCGGTGGTAGGTGCTGTGATTGGCTACGTGCTGGAGGCATTGCCAGAGGGGCTGCGCAAATGGCACGCCGGCGAGGGTTTTGGTGTGGATCACGCGCTGCAAGTCTTCCGGGGTTAGCGAGGCTACGTAGTCGTGGATGTCGCGCTCGACTTCGGCCCAGCGGCGGCGTACTGCTTCGAGATTGGGGTAATCGGCGGCATTGGGGAGCGCGGTGGGAGTGCGGCCGTGCCAGCGCTCCAGCCAGATCCATTCCGCCCCGCAGATGTGGAACAGCGTGTCGCGAATGGAGCGAAAGCTGTTGCCGAGGTCCTGCGTGAATTGCTCGTCGCTGAGGGCGGCGCAGGCGTCCATGACGCGATGGTTGGCCCAGGAGTCGAACTCGTAGAGCAGGCGAAAATCCTGAATGTTCATGACGCATCACCTTTTTGAAGCTCGAGACGAGCTTTTGTCACAGACCCACCCTTTTAAAACCGAAAGGGTGGGCACCCTAAAAAACAGAACAAAGACTGAAGCGAGCGAAGTCGCTCGTCGCGGGGAATTCACCGCGAGCGGAGGCGCTCCGCGCCCCATTTAATGTCGTGGCTAAAGCCACGACCTACAAGGCTTCTCACGCGATACGCGGGCTACGATACTACGCCTTGCCCTGGCACAAACACGAGCACATCCCTCGCGGCAAAGTCACCGCGAGCGGAAGGCTCTGCGCGCCATCCGTTACGCCGGAACTGAAGCTGTTTTGTATCAGGACCTGCGTTACACCTCCGGATTGCCGATCACTGGGAAGCAAAGAGTCTTCCGATAACTTCTCAAAGCCGGATGGGATGCTGCACGAATGAGTAGTCTGGAAGACGGAGCTTGTCGACGAGGTCACGGCCGACCGTAAAATCTGCAATCCAGGGGATTGCCAGAAGGTTGAAAATCTGATTGCGTAGGAACAGGGCGAACTTCGATTTCGGCGCGAATGCACCGGCAAAGCGCAGTGCGGCCTTCTGCTTGTTGAAAACGAACGGACCGAACAGATCCTGATACCGTCTAAAAGCTTCCGTATAGTTACCGTCAGCACGATGCAGTTCCCCAGCAAGAATATACGCCGCCACCATGGCTAGTGCCGTACCCTGCCCCGCCAGTAGTGAGACGCAGAACGCCGCATCGCCGACCAGCGTTACCCGGCCTCGCGTCCACAATCCTTGCGCTGAATCCATTCGTATTTGGCTCACACGATCGAAATAAAGATCGTCGCTGGCATCAAGCGCTTCCAGAATCTGCCGACATTCCCACCCGCTGTTTCCAAAGCGCTTTCGCAAGAGCGCCTTTTGGTCCTGGATATCATCGGTTCCAGCAGGATCGTCATCCTTAAATATAAATAAGAACAACGTGCGGTCACCGTGCATGGCAAACCGCGCCACCTGCTGGCCCACCTGCGAGTACATCACATTAACCAGTTCGTCCCTCGGCCTGTAGCCTTCCACCTCGAAGGCTGCGACCTTGAACCCCAAATACTTCTCAAATCGGCTTTCCTCACCAAAAACGAGTTCACGCACACGTGAATGGAGACCGTCGGCTCCCACGACGAGGTCGAACTCATGCGAACCTGCGCGTTTGAACCCGACCTGAACGGCACTTCCTGTCTGGTCAATGCGATCCACGCTATCGCCAAATATCGTTTCGACACGGCCTTCAATCTTGCCGAAGATCGCTGAGGCTAGTGCGGTTCGGGGAAGGGTGATAAATCGGCCGCGGGTCGTCCGCGAAAATGCATCGACCGGGAACCCTGCGACCCGTTTGCCGCTCTGATTTACGACTCTTACCTCCCTGACCTTGTATCCTCTGCCGACGATCGCTGCCAACACGCCCATCCGGTCCGCGATGTCGAAACCTGCGCCCCAGAAGTCGATGAGGTAGCCGCCAGTACGTAAGCAGGGCGCCGATTCTACGATGGTGGGCTTCCATCCGGAACGGGCGAGCCAGTACGCGAGAGTCGGTCCCGCAATTCCCGCACCGGAAATCAGAACTTTCATTGCGAAAAACCTCTTACAAAAGACAGCCCGATCACAATACTGACGCCGAAGGGTCGGGCACCCGCAACGGCAACGGCGAAGAGAGATCCTTCGCTGCGCTCAGGATGACAACGAAAAGAAAAGGTACGGAGAGAACTGCTAGGCGCAAGAACGCCGTTCTGACGGAAAACATTCGAGAGAGGGCGTGAGCGCAGCGTCGGAAGAGAGCGACGAGAGAGGCGGCGCATTTTCAGGAGCGCTGCGGCGCGGGCACACGCTCGCGCAGTTCGGCGGGCGAGTGGTAGGACTCGGCGTCGGACGGGAAACTGCCGGTGCGCACGTCTTCGCAATATTTCGAAACGGCTTGCGAGACTTCGGAGGATACGTCGGCGTACTGGCGCACGAATTTGGGCTTGTGGCCTGCCGTGAGGCCTACCAGATCGTGGAAGACCAGGATCTGGCCGTCGCAATCGGGGCCGGCGCCTATGCCGATGGTGGGGATGCGGAGGTTCGAAGTGATGCGGGCCGCGAGATCGCGGGGCATCGATTCGAGCACGACCGCGAACGCTCCGGCGGCTTCGACTGCGCGGGCGTCGCGTTCGACTTGGCGCGCGGCTTCGGCCGTCTTGCCCTGGACCTGGAACCCGCCGAGCGCGTTGAACGATTGCGGGGTGAGGCCGATGTGTCCCATGACGGGGATTTCGGCTTCGACCAGACGGGCGATTAGCTCGATGCGGCGCTCGCCACCTTCAATCTTGACTGCTTCGGCGCCGCCTTCTTTCACCAGGCGCACGGCGTTGCGAATGGACTCCTCGATGGAAACGTGGAAGCTGCCGTAGGGCATGTCGGCCACCAGCAGCGCGCGGCGAGTGCCGCGACGTACGGCGCGGGTGTGGCAGACGATGTCGTCGACGGTGACCGGCAGCGTGCTGTCGTAGCCGAGCACGGCCATGCCGAGGGAGTCGCCTACGAGGAGGACGTCCACGCCTGCTTCGTCGAGCAAACGGGCGGTGGGATAGTCATAGGCAGTGAGGCAGGTGATTTTTCGTTTCGCGTCATTCGATTCAAAGGAGCCGAGGGATTGAGACTTGCGCGAGAGGATGTCGGGCACGGTCACTTTCCCGTTGCCCGCACGAAGTGCGACGCTCATTGATGCCTCCGGTGCCGCTCCCAGGATTCAGGATGCAGCCCACTATACACAATGGTAGCAGAGCGGACGAGGCGGCTGCAAAGGATTCTCCTGGACGGTGGTGAATCCCTGAATGGCCGTGGAGCCGAAGCTGAAATGACGCGCACACGAAAGCGCTTCGAATATTTACTGGACGGAGCGGACGTCCATGGTTTCGTCGATGGCTAGATTTGTGCAGCCGGGATTTGCGGCGGCGGGGCAATGGGCTAC
The DNA here is from genome assembly GCA_963709105.1 of uncultured Acidobacteriota bacterium. Classification (GTDB taxonomy): domain Bacteria; phylum Acidobacteriota; class Terriglobia; order Acidiferrales; family UBA7541; genus Palsa-295. The sequence continues at coordinate 6,201 of CAVPVC010000022.1, read as the reverse complement.
TACGCGGAAGCTGCTGGCGGAGGCTTCGGCATCGTAGGTGTAGCCGTCCCGGCCGGTCTTGGACATGCTCATGGCGCCGCTGGAGGTTAGCTGATCCAGGGTGCCGTAGGTGTTGTGCTCGGCCTGGTAGATGCGCTCGGATTGCGCTATGGCTATTAGATCGCCCTTCACGCCGGCTACATCTATGGAGCGGGCGGGGGAGGCGCTGCCGGTGGCCTGCAGCTGCGAGAAGAAGAGCTTGTATCCTGCGAAGACAATCAGCAGGGTAATGACGAGTCCAACCAGGCTGCGCATACTGCCTCCTCATGGTGCCGGGCGGCGTTCTGGGGCGTTTCCATAGCACCATATCGATTCGTACGGCGGCAACAAACCTTTTGGCGGGCGTGCGAATCGGAAAACAGGGCGTTGGGGCGGGCGCGCGGCGCCTGCTCACGGGCGTTTGCTGAGGAAATCCTTTTTGAGAAGGCGGCGTCTAATCTGGAATATACGCCGCGCGGCCGACTGCGCGAGGGTACAATTTCAGCTTTGAGTGCCGTGGCGCCGCAAATCTTCACCGAGCGGGCGGGCTACCTGGAGAGTGGGTTCATGCGAGCAAACTTTCGCGCTACCGCGAAACCGATTTTTCAGCTGGGCATCGTCATCGTAATGCTGGCGGCGATTTCGGGGATGGTGATACCGCCGGGCGCTCAACAATCCGCGTCTGAAGTGCGGCCGCCGAAGATGAATTTCACGAAGCACACGCTGGCGAACGGGCTGGAAGTGATCCTGCTGGAGAATCACGCAGTGCCGGTGATCAATCTGCAGGTGTGGTATCACGTGGGGTCGAAAGACGAACGGCCCGGGCGCACGGGCTTCGCGCACCTGTTCGAACACCTGATGTTCAAGGGCTCGGCGCATGTGGGCACCGACGAGCATTCGCGGATTATCGAAGCGGTGGGCGGCTTCGACAACGCCGAGACCGGCGACGATACTACCAACTTCTTCGAGACTTTCCCGAGCGATTACCTGGAACGCGTGCTGTGGCTCGAGGCAGACCGCATGGGGAGCCTCAACGTGGACGAGGCGAATTTCAAGTCCGAGCGGCAGGTGGTGGAGGAAGAGCGGCGGGTGCGCGTGGACAACCAGCCGTATGGCGCGCTCGAAGAGGACCTGCGCGCGGCGGCGTTTACCGTGCACGCCTACCATCACACGCCGATCGGGAGCATTGCGGACCTGGACAAGGCGACGATTGAAGACGTTCGCGACTTTTTCAACACGTTCTACAAGCCGAATAACGCGACGCTGGTGATCGTAGGGGATTTCGATTCGGCGCAGGCCATGGCGTGGACGAAGAAATATTTCGAGGGTATTCCGGCTTCGGCGCAGCCGATTCCGCGGATCAACGCTCCGGAGCCCGCGCAGACCGCCGAACGCGACGTGAGCAAATCGTATTCGAACACGCCGCTGCCCGCGGTGGTGATCGGGTACAAGATACCGGCGCGCTATCGGCCCGACGCTTATCCGCTCGACCTGGCGTCAAATATTCTGGCCGGGGGCGAGAGCAGCCGGCTCTACCAGGAGTTGGTGTACAAGCAGCAGATTGCGGTGCAGTCGGCCGGGTTCGGAAATTTCAGCGAGGATCCCAATTTGTTCTGGGCTTACGCGATTATGAATCCGGGACACACGGCGGAGCAGGGCAAGCAGGCCGTTGAGAATGTGCTGAACGACCTGAAAGAAAAGCCGGTGGAGGCTAAAGAACTCGAGAAGGCCAAGAATCAGGAAATTTCGGGATTTATTCTGGGGCGTGATACCGACCAGGAAAAGGCGGTCGCTTTGGCCGAAGCCGCGGTGATCGGGAAGGACCCGGCGCTGGTGAATTCCGAGCTGGATCGATATCTGAAGGTGACTCCGGCAGATATCCAGCGCGCGGCGGAGCAATATTTCGTTGCGCAGCATGCCACCGTGCTGTTCCTCACGCCGGCCGAGAGCCATCCGCGGCGCGGCCCACAGGAGAAACCCCAAGAGAAACCCCAGGAGCAACAATGACGCGCGCAACGAAGCAGTGGAATTTTGTGACGGCGGCGCTGGCGCTGGCCGTGGTGGCACTGTGGGGCCTTGCGGCTTCTGCGCGGCAGACTGCGACGACTGGCCAGGCGGGTACGGCGTCACATGAGCCCGCGGCGGAAAATAAGAATGGGACGGGAGTGGTGCCGCCGGGCGTCAAGCTCGTCCCCACGATGCCCGGGGCGGGGCCGCCGAAGGCTTTCCACTTTCCACAAGCGGCGACCAAGACGCTGTCGAACGGCTTGCGAGTGTTCGTGGTGACCGATCACGAACAGCCTTCGATTGCCGCCCGGATGGTGCTGCTGACCGCGGGAAGCATCAAAGACCCGGCTGCCATGCCCGGCGTGGCGCAGATGACCGCGAACATGCTGACGCAGGGCACCGAGAAACGGTCGGCGCGCGAGATTGCCGAGGCTATCGATTTTATCGGCGGGAAGCTTGAGGCGGCTTCGGGGAAGGATTCTTCGACCGTCACGCTGAACATCGTGAAGAAGGATTTGGGCACGGGGCTCGATTTGATGTCCGACGTGGTGCTGCATCCCGCGTTCCTTGGCGACGAACTGGACCGCAGGCGGCAGCAGCTGCTCTCGAATCTCACGGTGCAATATTCCGATCCCGAATACCTGGCATCGGTGGTGTTCGGGCGGGTGGTCTACGGCGCGTCACCTTACGGGTGGCCGCAGGAGGGCACCACGGGAAGCATCCAGAAGCTTACGCGCGACGATCTGGTGAAATTCCATGACGCCAACTACGCGCCCAATACGGCGCTGCTAGCGTTTGCCGGCGACATTGCGCCGGAGGAAGCGTTTGCGGCGGCGGAGAAATATTTCGGGGCGTGGCCGAAATCGTCGAAGGCGGATGTGGCTGCGGATGTGCCGGCGCTGCCGGTTGCGCCGTCCGGACAGCACTTCTGGCTGATCGACAAGCCGGACGCGGTGCAGACGCAGATTCGCGTGGGGACTCTGGGGATCCGGCGGAACGATCCGGATTATTTTGCGGTGCGGGTTATGAACCACGTCTTCGGCGGCGGATACAACAGCCGGCTGAACACGGAAGTGCGGGTGAAGAGCGGGTTGACGTATGGCGCGTATTCGAACTTCAGCCCGCATATGTTTGCGGGGTCGTTCGGCGTAGGGACGTTCACGCGAACCGCGGCAACCGTGCAGGCGACGAAGCTCGTGGTGGACCTGCTAACGAAGATGTCGACGGGAGATGTAACGCCCGCGGAGATGAACATGGCGCGGGATTATCTGGCGGGCGTTTATCCCATTCAGTCGGAAACGGCGGAGCAGGTGGCCGATCACGTGCTGTCGGTCGCCGAGTTCCATCTGCCCGCGGATTACAACAGCACGTATCCGGATAAGATACGAAAGGTCAGCTCCGCGGAAGTGCAAAAGGCGGCGCAGCGGTATCTGGAGACGAAGGATATCGATATCGTGCTCGCAGGGAATGTGGGCGCGTTTCGCGACGGGCTCAAGAAGGAATTTCCGGGCGCGCAGTTCACGGAAATACCTTTCGATCAGGTGGATGTACTGGCGCCGAACCTGATGAAACCTAAGTAGGCAGCGGCGGCGGCGAACTGAGGAGGCGGAGGAGGTTGAGGAGGAAGGCTCGCGGTAAAGGCACCGCGAGCGGTTGGCGCTGCGCGCCGCGGCTTTATGCCCGGGCCTGAAGAGCCTGTTTGGTAACTGGCTCAATCGCCCTTCCGCGGCTAAGAGCTGAGCCCTGACGAGTTCCATTTATGAGACGGCAGCCGGCTTCTAGTCGACGCGGCGGACGACGGGGTCGGATTTGGCTCCGGGGGTGTGGCCGTCGTGACTGTGCATAATTGCGGCGGCGCGGGTGGCGGAGGGCTCCGAGGAGGTTCGGACGATCATCACCGCACCGCCCTGCTTCAGATGGTTGGCGTAAAATTCCTGTTCGCCGATGTAATTGGGCTGCTCGCCGGAGACGTCGCGCACTTCGGGTTTGGCGAGAGGGCCGCCGGCGCCGAAGAGGCGCGCAATCGCGCCGCGCGGTTCGCGGGGCTTGGTGGAAGGCTCTCCCGGGGTGTTCGCGGTTCGCGCGTCTTCGTCGATATCGCTGATCACTTCCACTTGTTCGCCGACGATGCCTGCCGACTCGAGGTCGAGAACCGCCGCCTCGGCATCCGCGTATTTTCCGAACATTCCGATGACCATGTATTGCATGGGGTTCGATCTCCGTGGACCTCTTGCGCTTCTCCAGTCTATTCCATTTTACGTCGAATGACCGCCCTGGGCGAACCAGCAGCGGGGCATCAACGAGGTTCACGACGATATCCGGCTCGTCAGCTTCACGGATTATGATTTGAATTAGTTAGATATGGAAACGCGAGTGTTCGAACCGGTCGCAAGCCCTTTTGGCCCAGGCGGTTACCCGTGTCTTAGGTACTTCGTGTCACCCATGCGTCCAGGCTGGCCCCGCAATGTGTTGGTGGGCCCGCAAGGATTTGAACCTTGGACCAACGGATTATGAGTCCGCTGCTCTAACCAGCTGAGCTACGGGCCCCACGTGGATTAACTCTGATGATTTTATATTGATTTACGAGAAAAGTGTTGAGCAATAAAAAGGGCCAAAATCGCGAGGTGTAGTAAAAGTGTAGTACTTTCTGAACGGTTTCCCTCATTTCCCGCCGCGGCAACGGCCTCATTTCGAAATCGGGAGTGTAGTTTCCGATTATCGGTCACTACTTTTGTGGGTATTCGTCTTCGGAGTCTTTCGTCACAAGTGGATCTGTGAAATATCCCAGCTCCTTCTGCATCTGCTCCAATCTCTTCTGCTGCGCTGTGCTCCAGACAGGCAGGTAAAGGTGACAGAGGTCCAAAGAGTGGCCCTGACCTTTTACATATTGCTCCGTGGCCAGCCCGACAACTGTAGCCTCTGTCTGCAATCCCCGCGCAACAAAACACCTATTACTTAGCTCGGCTACGCGGAACTTTCTGTCCACACCATGCGGCATTGCTAAGAAAACGTAAACAATTCCGGAAGGAGATTTCAACTTCCGGGAGCGAACCTTCATAGACGCGTCGAGAAATTCCTTAAATGCCTTGCCCAGTATTCGCCGTGCAAACCTAGTTTCTCTGGCTATAGTGCGGACTGAACGCTCGGTATTTGTGAGGCTCGATGAGAACTCCAGTTCATTCTTGAGCGCGCCCTCGCAAAATTCCTCTATTATCTTGTCCCAAATGAGGCTGTCTTTGTCCGCCTCTTGTTTTCGAGCATACTCCTGCTTTGACTGCACCTGTTCCCACAAGCCGTCAGAAATCAGAATGGCATCGTAGTTGTCTGGGAATTTACGACCCTTGTACAAATAGAATGCGAGAAGATCTTCTTCTTGCCCTTCGAAAATCGCTTTAACTCCTGATTTGAAGAAGCGTTCCTTCGCGGACAGATAGTTGACGAAATCGGTTATCGTATTGAGCTCGTTCAGCAGGGTTAAGAACGATATTTCATCAAGAACGTGAACGAATCCCTTGCCGAAATCCCCAAAAGGCAATCCAACTTTCCGGTGACCACCCAGTGCTACTGCAACTCGATGGATTTTGGCTTCCGGAGCCGTCGGGAAAACCACACCGAGGGAGTTGTCGCTCTTAACGACCTGTTTGCTCATCCCTATGATTCGCTCGGCTCATAAAGTTGCGCGGTTGATTCCTCCACTGCACGTCTGCGCCATCTTTGAGCGTCAATGTTTGGGTCGCCGCTATTCGCAAGCTTTATCTGTTTGACGCTAAAAATTATTATGTCCGGTTCGCAGACAACAAGGACATCGCAAAGTTCTTCTCCAAGCGGCTTTTTTCGTGGATTCATATAGGACGACAGAGACAGGAAGGATTCCCGACAGACTTTATATACGAGCATCTCCGCTTCATTCATGCGAGGTTGTCTAGTGTAGCGCTGGCATTGGCCCGGGTCTACGCTCGACGGCAATCGAAGGTTTTACTGCCGCATTCCGGGGGCCGCTTCATCCGTAGTTGATTCAGAAGCTTCCTGATTGGTAATTGCTGATTTTCTCAGTTCGTCCAGTTTCTTCATCGCATCGAGCCGATTCTGATCGAGCACCTGCGCATATCGTGGGACGATCTGTGTTGATGAATGCCCTAGCATTTGGGCAATCGTGAGCGGTGAGACTCCAGCCGT
>CAVPVC010000021.1:0-247479 GCA_963709105.1 uncultured Acidobacteriota bacterium | reverse complement strand
AAGCTTGCAAGAGGTTTGGGCGGCTGCTAGAATCGATACCGGACTGAATCAGTACTATATAGGATGCGGCGAGCGGGGAATGGTAAAGCTTGGTAAATTAACGGATTACGGGCTGGTGCTGATGACGTGCATCGCCCGTAGCGAGTCTTCCCTGCCGCAGCGCACCGCCCGCGATTTGGCGGTTGAGTCCAAGCTGCCTCCCTCGACGGTGAGCAAGCTGCTGAAGGAACTGTCGCAAAGCGGGCTGCTTATCTCGCATCGCGGCACCAAGGGCGGCTACATGCTGGCCAGGGCGGCCCACCAGATTTCCGTGATCGATATTATTGCGGCCATCGAGGGCCCCATGGCCCTCACGGAGTGCAGTACGGACGTTTTGGGGGCGTGCAATCTGGAGCTGAGCTGCCCCATCAAGAGCAACCAGCGAATCATCAACCAGGCTGTGCGAGGCGTGCTCGAAAAAATCACGCTTTCCGACCTGGTGCAACCGTTGCACCTTACCAGCATCAAAGACGCGCGGGGCAGGCTGGTGCCCATGATCGCATCCGGGAGTATCCAATGAGCTCGAATACCGACACAATTCGTGAGTTGGCGCAGCAGGAGTACAAATGGGGCTTCGTTACCGACATCAACGAAGACCGCGCGCCCAAGGGCCTGAATGAAGACATCATCCGCTTCATCTCGGCCAAAAAGAACGAGCCCGACTTCATGCTGCAGTGGCGGCTGAAGGCGTACCGGCATTGGGTGACGCTGCAGCAGTCGGACGCGGAACCGAAGTGGGCGAACATCAAGTACCCGCCGATCGATTACCAGAACATCGTGTATTACTCCGCGCCCAAGCAGAAGCCCAGCCTGAAGAACCTCGACGAACTCGATCCGGAGATTCGCCGCACCTACGAAAAGCTCGGCATCCCGCTCGAGGAACAGAAAATGCTCGCGGGTGTTGCGGTGGACGCGGTGTTCGACAGCGTTTCGGTGGCCACCACGTTCAAAGCCAAGCTTGGCGAAGCGGGCGTGATCTTCTGTTCGTTCAGCGAGGCGGTGCAGAAGCATCCCGATCTGGTGAAAAAGTATCTCGGCTCCGTGGTGCCCTACACCGACAACTTCTTCGCCACTTTGAACGCCGCCGTGTTCACCGACGGCTCGTTCGTATACGTGCCCAAGGGCGTCCGCTGCCCGATGGAGCTTTCCACCTACTTCCGCATCAACGCGGCGGAAACGGGACAGTTCGAGCGCACCCTGATCGTCGCCGACGAAGGCGCTTCCGTGAGCTATCTCGAAGGCTGCACGGCGCCGATTCGCGATGAGAACCAGCTGCACGCGGCGGTGGTCGAGCTGATCGCGCTCGACGACGCGCAGATCAAATATTCCACGGTGCAGAACTGGTATCCCGGCGACAAGAACGGCAAGGGCGGCATCTACAATTTCGTCACCAAGCGCGGCAAGTGCCTCGGCAGGAATTCCAAGATTTCGTGGACGCAGGTGGAGACCGGCTCCGCCATCACCTGGAAATATCCCAGCTGCATTCTGCAGGGCGACAATTCGATCGGGGAGTTCTATTCCGTCGCGCTCACCAACAATTACCAGCAGGCCGACACCGGCACCAAGATGATCCACCTCGGCAAGAACACGCGCAGCACGATTGTTTCCAAGGGAATTTCCGCCGGCCACGGGCAGAACACCTACCGCGGCGAGGTGAAAATCCTGAAAGACGCCGTCGACGCGCGGAACTACACCCAGTGCGATTCGCTGCTGATCGGAGATAAATGCGGCGCGCATACGTTCCCGTATATCGAAGTGAAGAATTCCACGGCGCGCATGGAGCACGAGGCTTCCACCTCGAAAATCGGCGAGGACCAGCTGTTCTATCTGCGCCAGCGCGGGCTGAAGGCCGAAGACGCCGTGTCGATGATCGTCAACGGCTTCTGCAAGCGCGTGTTCCGCGAACTTCCCATGGAATTTGCGGTCGAGGCGCAAAAGTTGCTGAGCGTGAGCCTGGAAGGCAGCGTCGGATAGCCTGCGGTTTTCATTCACAAGTCACTGAACGGTAGGGCGGACGGAGAAACGATGAGCTTGCTCGAAATTAAGGATTTGAGAGTCCGGGTGGACGATCGCGAGATTCTCAAGGGAATCAATCTGTCGATCAACGCGGGTGAAGTCCACTCGATCATGGGGCCCAATGGGTCGGGCAAAAGCACTCTTTCGCAGGTGCTGGCGCGCCGCGAGACCTACGAGGTTACCGGCGGCGAGGTGCTGTTCAATGGGAAGAACCTGCTCGACATGAAAGCCGAAGAGGCGGCGTGCGAAGGCCTTTTTCTCGCCTTCCAGTATCCCGTCGAGATTCCGGGGATCAGCAACGCCTATTTCCTGCGCTCGGCGTTGAACGCTATCCGCAAGTATCGCGGCGAGGACGAAATGGACGCCATGGATTTTCTCCCGCTCATGCGCGAGAAGCTGAAGCTGCTCAACATGGACGAAAAGCTGATGAACCGCTCGGTGAACGAGTCGTTTTCGGGCGGCGAGAAAAAGCGCAACGAGATTCTGCAGATGGCCGTGCTCCAGCCGAAGCTTGCGATCCTCGACGAGACCGATTCCGGCCTCGACATCGATGCGCTGCGGATCGTCGCGCAGGGCGTGAACACCATGCGCAGCCCGGACCGCGCGATTCTCGTGGTCACGCACTACCAGCGCCTGCTCGATTACATCGTGCCCGACCGCGTCCACGTGCTCGTCGATGGACGGATCGTGCGTTCGGGCGGCCCGGAGCTTGCGCTCGAACTCGAAGACAAGGGCTACGGGACCGAAACCGGCGCGCGCAGCGCCAGCGCAACTCCCGCCTGACGACAGCGCGCAACAGCGCACACATTTGCTTTGAGTGAGGACAGAAAGTGGCGACAGCAAGCCAGGCACTGCAAAACTACGCGGAACCTTTCGCCCACATCGTGAAATCCGGCGCGGGCCGCGAACCCGCGTGGCTGCGGACGCTTCGGCAAAGCGGTTTCGATCGCTTCAACGAGACAGGCTTCCCCACGACGCACGATGAGGACTGGCGCTTTACGAATATATCCGCCATCGCCCAGACAAATTTCCAGCTGAACGGCGCCGGGAACCGCGTTCCCACGAGCCGTCAGATCGAGCCCTTCGGTGTCGCGGGTGCGGCGTGCCAGCTTGTTTTTGTGGACGGGCGATTCTCTCCCGCTCTTTCGTCCCTGGCGAAATTGCCGGCAGGCGTGGCGGTGTCGAGCCTCGCTGCCGCGATCGCCGAACGCCCCGAGGCTGTTGAGCCGTATCTCGGAAAATATCTCAACATCCGAGCGCGACGCTTTCTCCGCGCTCAACACCGCGTTTATCGAAGACGGCGCTTTCATTCACATTGGCAAAGGCGCGGTGCTCGAAGCGCCCGTTCATCTGCTGTTTGTCTCCACCGCGCACGATGCGCCTTCCATGATTCATCCGCGGAACCTGATCGTCGCGGAGGAGGGCAGCCAGGCCACGGTCATCGAGGATTACGTCTCGCTCGGCGGCGCGCCGGCGCTCTGCAACACGGCGACGGAGCTGATCGCGGGCGACAATGCCGTGGTCTCGCATTACATGATCGAGCGCGAAGATATGCAGGCGTTCAACATTTCCACGCTACGCATCGAACAGGGCCGCAGCGCCAACATTTCGTCGCACTCCGTGCTGATTGGCGGCGCGCTCGTCCGCAACAACGTTCACCCGGTTCTCGCGGGCGAAGGCGGCGAATGCCTGATCAACGGCCTTTTCATCGGCACTGGGCGCCAGCATCTCGATAATTACATGCTGGTGGAACACGCCAAGGCTCATTGCGGCAGCCGCCAGTTCTACAACGGCATCCTCGACGGCAAAGCCCACGGCGTATTCCACGGCCGCATCGTGGTGCATAAAGACGCCCAGAAGACCGACGCGAAGCAGACCAATCGCAACCTGCTTCTCTCCGACCAGGCGCAGATCGACACCAAGCCCCAGCTGGAAATTTACGCGGACGATGTGAAGTGCACGCACGGCGCTACCATCGGCCAGATCGAAGAGAATGCGCTTTTCTACCTGCGCTCCCGCGGGATCGACGAAGTTTCCGCGCGCCGCCTGCTGCTTATGGCCTTTGCGAGCGAATGTCTGGATCGCATGCAGGAAGGGCCCGCGCGGACGCACGTCGAGAAACTGATCCACGCGCATCTTGTGCATATCGCGCAATCTTCGGCTGGGTTTGCCCGCGCCACGCATCAACACGAGGCCGAGCGAAACCTGGAGGAAGTGGGATGACCACCGCCGCCAAGAAGAGCGCCGCAAAATCGCGGCCGGTGGCCGCACGGCAGGCTTCGGCTCCGTCGCCAGCCCGCGAAGCCGCGCCCGCGTATGACGTGGAAAAGATTCGCGGCGACTTTCCCATTCTCCGGCAGAAGATTCGCGGCAAGCAGCTCGTTTATCTCGACAACGCCGCCACGTCGCAAAAGCCGCAGTCGGTGATCAACGCGATCACGCGCTATTACGAGCGCGACAACGCCAACATCCATCGCGGCGTGCATTTCCTCTCCGAGCACGCCACCGAGGAACACGAAGCGGCGCGCTCGGCGATTCAGGGCTTTCTCAACGCCGCCCACTCGAAGGAAATCATCTTTGTTCGCGGGGCCACCGAAGCCATCAATCTGGTGGCGCAAACCTACGGGCGCGTCCATGTGGGCGCGGGCGATGAAGTGCTCATCACCGCGATGGAGCACCATTCGAATATCGTGCCGTGGCAGCTCCTCTGCGAAGAAAAAGGCGCGAAGCTGCGCGTCGCGCCCATCAACGATCGCGGCGAGCTGCTGCTCGACGAATTTGCGAACCTGCTCGGCCCGCGGACGAAAATCGCCGCCGTCACGCATGTTTCCAACGCCCTGGGCTCGATCACGCCGATCCGCAAGATGATCGAACTCGCGCACGCGCGGAACATTCCAGTGCTTGTGGACGGCGCGCAAGCCGTGCCGCACCTGAAGGTCGACGTGCAGGCGCTCGATTGCGATTTTTACGCCTTTTCGGGACACAAAGTTTACGGTCCCACCGGCATCGGCGTTCTTTACGGCAAAGCCGCGCTGCTCGAAGCGATGCCTCCCTACCAGGGCGGCGGCGACATGATCAGCTCGGTCACCTTCGAAAAAACGATTTTCAACAAGCTCCCGTTCAAGTTCGAGGCCGGCACGCCCGATATTTCCGGCGCCATCGGGCTGGGCGCGGCCATCCGCTACCTTGACGGGATCGGAATCGAAAACGCCGCCGCTCATGAACACGATCTTCTGGAGTATGCCACCCAGAAAGTGGGGGCGATTCCGGGGATCCGCCTCGTGGGAACGGCAAGAGAAAAAGCGGGCGTGCTTTCGTTCGTGATGGAAGGCATTCACCCCCACGACATCGGAACGATTCTCGACCAGGAAAGCATCGCCATTCGCACCGGGCATCACTGCTCCCAACCGGTGATGGAGCGCTTCGGCATTCCCGCCACGGCCCGCGCTTCGTTCGCGCTTTATAACACGCGCGAAGAAGTCGACGCGCTGGTTGCCGGCATCGAAAAGGTGCGGGAGGTATTCGCGTAATGCCCGACCTGCGCGATCTCTATCAGGACGTGATCCTCGAGCACAGCAAGGCCCCGCGGAATTTCCGCGAGATGGCCGGCGCAAATCACAAAGCCGAGGGGTTCAATCCCCTGTGCGGAGACCGCTTCACCATCTATCTCGATCTCCAGGGCGACTCGATCCGCGACATCAGCTTCCAGGGCTCGGGCTGCGCCATTTCCAAGGCTTCAGCTTCGATGATGACGCAGAGCCTGAAAGGCAAGACGAAAGCCGATGCCGAGAAGCTTTTCGGCGGCTTTCACGATATGGTCACCGGGCACGAGCCTTCGAATGGCGCGCCGGTGGAACTCGGCAAGCTGACGGTTTTCTCGGGAGTGTCGGAATTTCCCGTGCGCGTGAAGTGCGCCACGCTTGCCTGGCACACGCTGCAGGCCGCGCTCGAAGGGAAACAGGACGCCATTTCGACGGAGTAGTTTTCAGTTTCTGCGGTAGAGCCGGCGCTAAGGCTCAAAGCAACGAGGTAAGTTTCCTATGCCGGTCACAAACCAACCCATCACGCTAAGCCGCGAAACGGACGTCGTCGAAGTCCCCAGCGGCATCAACAACAAGCTGCCTGCCGGCACCGTGGTGCGGGTGATGCAGAATCTCGGCACCACCTACACGGTCTACAGCGACTACGGCCTGATGTATCGCATCGATGCGAAGGATGCGGATGCTCTCGGCCTGTCGAACGCGCCAGCTGTGCCGGAAGCATCTTCCGAAAGCGAGCCCTTCAGCGAAAAGATGGTCTGGGACCAGCTCAAGACCGTCTACGATCCCGAGATTCCGGTGAACATCGCCGATCTGGGACTCATCTATTCCTGCCAGGTAAAACCGCTCGATCAGGGCGCTCATCGCATCGACATTGAGATGACGCTCACGGCGCCCGGTTGCGGCATGGGCAACGTGCTTAAATCGGACGTGGAAACCAAGCTCGCCAAGCTGCCCACGGTTCGCGAAGTCCACGTCGAGGTCGTCCTCGACCCTCCCTGGGGCCCTGCGCGCATGTCCGAAGCCGCCAAGCTGCAACTCGGCCTCGATCTCTGATCCGCAACCGCGCACCCGAAACCTGAAGAGCCTCTAACTAGTCTGGGTCCCGCGCCGCAGCTTTGACCCTGCGAGGGACACGCACACCGCCACCGCGCTGCCAAAAAGCACCTCACCCGTTCGCCGCAATGCGATGGGAAAACCCGCCGCAGTGGAGTGATTCAGCACGCTCGGCGTCATCACCAGAGCCACGGTGATGGGCGCGATCCTCCAACTCAGTGGCACGCGGATAAAGCTCGTGCAAATCACTACCGAGACCGCCATTGCCAGCAGGATGGACCACACCGCCGGGCCCAGCACGAACAGGAACAACAGGCCGACGGCGCAGCCGATCAGGGTGTTTGCGGCGCGGGACTTGAAGGCCAGGACGGCCGTCTCCAGTTCCGGCTCCGACACAATGACAACCGAAATGATGGCCCAGAGAGGGTCGACGTTCTTGATTCGAGCCAGAGCGAGCCAGACGATCGTTGTGCCAATCAGGATTCGAATGGCGTAGCCGATTCCTGAAGGCAATGCGGCGGGTGTGCTGCCAGAAAGCATGCCAGTGAAATCTTTCAATTCGCCAGCGACCGCAAGGAAGGGGGGCGCAAGGTGCCGTTTCAGCAGCGGCCGAAACGCACAGACCGAAACGCTAGGCCCGGAGCGACGGTAGTTACATGAAGCCTGGGTAGGCGCAAGCGCTAAGGCTCGGAGTCCGAGAACCGAGCCTCTTGCCAAATCGCAGGCGTCGTGCCTGCCCTACAGCAAGCTACAGCAGAACAGCTCTAGCGCCTGCCGCCGCCCGAGGACGACCGTTCCGGCTTGAAAGACTGCCACTCACGGATTTGCTCGGATACTTCCGCCTTCACGCGCTCGTCGGTGGTTGCTTCCCAGCGGCGCCGAAGCTCTTCGAGGCGGGCATCCACGAATCCCGCTCGTCCTGACTTGTTTTTTTCCGGCTTGTCGCGTCTACCGTATGCCATGTTCCTATTGCTCCTGTCTGTCGAAATTCGCGATTCGTTCCACGAGGGCGAAAATGGGCGCTTGTGCCTTGTCTATTGTACCTCGATCTGCCGCCCCAGGTCGCGTGAGAACGCAATTCCGTTTCCTGCGAACCCGCCCGCCTGTTTTTCATGTCCCGCTGCGAGCCGTTCCAGCGCCGCTATCGCCGGAGGGAGACGTTTGCCACTGGTTTACCTCCAAAAGCACGGCGCAGGAGGAGGGGTCGTTCCAAATCGTGCTGCTCAATCCCCAGTAGAACGAATATGCCGTTGACCCGTCCGGAAGCTTCGCGAACGAATTCGCTCCGGGACCGGTGTAAAGCGTCACGGTATCCCCTGGCATCACCGCCTGCGGCTGGAACCAGTAGGTGTGGGCCGAAAACCGCGAAATAAGCCCGCCGCCGATCCGGGAGGTATCGAAAACGGCGTAAAAATTCAGGTCCACGGCCGCTTGCACGGCGAGGTGGAGGCATTCTTCGCCCGGTATGCCACAATTGGCAATTTCGATTATTTTGAGCCTCATCCCTGCCTGAACGTGTAGCTTATCAGCGGCTAAACCTGATGCAGAAAACTTTCGTCCCCGAATGGATGCGGACTGCCCGATGGCGTGAATCCTGGGGTTTCCGACGACGAGGCGCCCCCGAAGGGCTCGTAACCGTCTATCAAAATACATGTTTTGCCGGCGAATCACAACGCCACAACCGCCTGCGATGCATAGGAAACGCATCTTCGTTCGATCCGCTATCATGGATGCATGTCCGGAGTTATCAAAATCGGTCTGGCCGGCTGGTCGTACAAGGACTGGGCGGGCATCGTCTATCCCGCCTCTCTGAAGGCTGCCCAGAGGCTGGCGTATGTGGCTGAATTTTTCAATCTGGTGGAGATCAATACCTCCTTCTACGGACCGATCAGGCCCGAAGTAGGGCGCGAATGGTGCCACATCGTATCCGGCCGGAATCCGGATTTCACTTTCACCGCAAAGCTCTACCGCGGATTCACGCATTCGCCCGTTTCGGAGATCGAATCCACTTCAGCGAGCACGATCCGCCCGGCAGCTGGCGATGAGCGCGATGTAAAAGCCGGATTCGACGTGATGGCCTCTGCAGGGCTGCTGGGCGCGGTGCTCGCGCAATTTCCCATCTCGTTCAAATATACAGACGAGAACCGCGCGTATTTGCAGCAACTCGTGGCGAAATTCGCCGAGTACCCGCTGGTAGTCGAGGTGCGGCATGCCAGTTGGAACCAGCCGGAGATCCTGAGCTGGCTCGCTTCGCTCGGCGTTGGATTGTGCAACATCGATCAGCCGCTGCTCGGCCGCGCCATACGCCCAGCGGCAAAAGCGACGTCGTCGATCGGATATATCCGCCTGCACGGACGAAACTACAAGCAGTGGTTTGGCGAAACCAATGTGCGTGACCGATACGATTACCTCTATTCCGGGAATGAACTGGAGCAGTGGAAAGAGCGCGTGGCCGAAGTATCCGCGCAAACGGCGACAACTTATGTAGTCGCGAATAACCACAATCTCGGAAAGGCCGCCGTGAACGCCCTGGAACTACTAAGCCTACTGAACCAGAAAAAAGTGCATGCGCCTCCCCCGCTGCTCGCGGCGTATCCAGACCAACTCGGTCCGATCGCGCAGAAAAGATGAATCACGAAGGAAATGAGAGCGAAGACTCGCGAATATGCGCGAAATTGCGCGTCCATTCATGACACAGGTAGGGTTCCAACCCGATTGCCCCACAGCTTTGGCCTGTGCTACCCTACCGGTTCGTAACATC
Organism: uncultured Acidobacteriota bacterium; assembly: GCA_963709105.1. Taxonomy (GTDB): domain Bacteria; phylum Acidobacteriota; class Terriglobia; order Acidiferrales; family UBA7541; genus Palsa-295. Next base: position 238,068 of record CAVPVC010000021.1, on the reverse strand, counting down.
CGATTTCCCAATGGAAGTCCATACTGTCGCCCGCTATGCTTACTCGAGCCTCAGATGAACGACATTAGACAACCGTCACAAGGCGGGCAGTCGTTGCCGGCAACGCAAGTCTCTTTTTCTCGGAGTTGACCAGATGGCATACAAATTAAATGTGAATGGCCAGACCGCTACCGTCGATGTCCCGGCGGACATGCCTCTGCTGTGGGTGTTGCGCGACGTGCTCAATCTCAAAGGCACCAAATTTGGCTGCGGCATCGGCCAGTGCGGCGCGTGTACGGTACACCTTCGCGGAAGGGCGGTGCGTTCCTGCCTGACCCCGGTTTCGGCTGCGGCCGATGCGCCGATCGTCACGCTGGAGGGTCTCTCCGCGGATGGCACGCATCCGGTGCAGATCGCCTGGCAGGAAATTGACGTGCCGCAATGCGGCTACTGCCAGGCGGGCCAGATGATGTCGGCTTCCGCGCTGCTGGCGCGAACTCCGAATCCCACCGATCAGGAGATTGACGCGGCCATGACCGGCAACATCTGCCGCTGCGGCACCTACATTCGCATCCGCGAAGCGATTCACAAAGCGGCGTCCTACGCTTCGAAGTCAACCGCACAAAACATCCAACCGGGCCGCAATGGCTCCCTCGAAGTGAAGGAGGCCCTGTGAAAAATTCCCTGCTGGAACCGGTAAAGTCCGTCTCGCTCGACCGCCGCTCGTTTCTGCGCGTTTCCGCGATCGCCGGCGGAGGCCTGCTCTTCGCCGTTTACGCCGATCCGATCACGCAGGTGCTCGCGCAGGCACCGGCGGCTGGGGCGACGAATCCCACGTTTGTGGCGACCGCGTTCATCAAGATGGGTGCGGACGGTACTGTCACAATTCTCAACAAGAACCCTGAAATCGGCCAGGGCGTGAAGACCGAGCTTCCCATGATCATCGCGGAAGAGCTCGATATCGACTGGAAGAATGTGCGAGTCGAGCAAGCCGACCTCGACGAATCGAAATACGGCCGCCAGCGCGCCGGCGGCAGCGGCACCACTCCCTTCAACTGGGATCCGCTGCGCCAAGTGGGCGCGGCGTGCCGCTCGATGTTCATTTCCGCCGCGGCGCAGGAATGGAACGTCGAAGAGGCCGAACTGTCCACCTCCTCCGGCCGCGTGAAGCACGAGCGCACGAATCGGTCCGCGTCCTATAGCGACCTCGCTTCCAAGGTCGCGGTGATCACTCCGCCCGAACTCACCTCCGTAAAGCTGAAAAATCCCGCGGACTACAAGATCATCGGCCAGCCCATTCCCGGCGTGGACGTGCCCTCCATCGTCCGCGGCAAGCCCATCTATAGCATCGACTTCACCGTGCCCAACATGCTGTGGGCGGTCCACGAGAAATGCCCGGTCTTCATGGGCAAAGCGCTGAGCGCGAACCTCGACGAGATCAAGGCACTGCCCGGCGTTCGCCATGCTTTCATTATCGAAGGCACGAGAGATTACACCGGCTTGCACAGCGGCATCGCCATTGTCGCCGACAGCTGGTGGCAAGCCCAGTCGGCGCGACAAAAGCTGAAAGTTACCTGGGACGAAGGCCCCACCGCGACGCAGAGCAGCGAAGGCTTCCAGCGCCAGGCCGACGAGTTTTCGAAAAAGGCCCCGCAGTTCCCTCTCCGCGTGGATGGCGATTCGGAAGCCGGGCTGGGCTCGGCCGCGAAAGTGGTCGAGGCTGCTTATTCCTATCCTTTGCTTTCGCACGCCACGATGGAGCCCCAGAACTGCGTCGCGCATTACGATAACGGCAAGCTCGTCTTCTGGTCCCCTACTCAGACTCCCGGTGCAGGCCGCCAGGAAGTCGCCAAGGTGCTCGGAATCCCCGAAGAAAACATCACTGTGCACATGATTCGCTCCGGCGGCGGCTTCGGACGGCGCCTCACCAACGATTACATGCTCGAATCCGCGTGGATCTCAAGAGAGGTGGGCGCCCCTGTAAAAGTGCTCTGGACGCGCGAGGACGATATGCGCCACGATCATTACCGCCCCGCCGGCTTTCACTACCTCAAAGGCGGGATCGACAGCTCGCAAAAGCTCACCACCTGGCGGAATCACTTCGTCAGCTTCGGCGAAAATAAGAAGTTCCAGACGCCTCCCGCCGGCATGGAGGCGAATCAGTTCCCGGCGACCTTCCTGCCCAACTTCGATTTCCAGGTGTCGCTGATACCGTCCGGCGTTCCCATGCATTCGCTGCGCGCCCCCGGCACCAACGCTTTCTGCTTCGTGGTGCAATCGTTCATCGACGAGCTGGCGCACGCTGCAGGAAAAGACCCCATGCAGTTCCGCCTCGAGTTGCTGGCGCAGCCCAGGGTAAACATTGCAAATCCTCCCCTGGCCATGGAGCCGGAGATCGACTCTGTGCGGATGCGCAATTTGCTGCTGCTTCTGGCCGAAAAGTCCAACTGGGGCAAGCGCACGCTTCCCAAAGGCACGGCCATGGGCGTGGCATTTCAGTTTGCCCTTCGCGGATATTTCGCCGAGGTGGCGGAAGTCACCGTGGACGCGAACAAGAAAGTGAAAGTGAACAAGGTTTGGGTCGCGGGCGATATCGGCAACCAGATCATCAATTCCAGCAACGCCCTCAATATGGCGCAGGGCGCGGTGATCGAAGGCATGAGCCATCTGATGAACTGGGCGATCACCGTCGACGCGGGCCGCGCGTCGCAAGGTAATTTCCAGGATTATCAGCCGACCCGCATGCGGCAGGCCCCTCCGGAGATCGAGGTTCATTTCCTGCGCTCGGACAACCCGCCGACTGGATTGGGTGAGCCCGCGCTGCCTCCGGTTATTCCGGCCATCACCAACGCCATCTTCGCGATCAACGGGGACCGTGTTCGCTCGCTTCCGATCGCTAAGCACGGCTATAGCTGGGCGTAGAGACTTGATGTGGCTTTAAGGCCGGAATAAAGAAAAAAGCTCGCAGTTCCTGCGAGCTTTTTTCTTTTTCAGACCATCTGAGAGCAGGCCCGTGGCTTAGCGCCGTCCGCCACCGCCGCCGTGGAACCCGCCGCCTCCTCCGTGGAAACCACCACCGCCGAAGCCGCCATGAAATCCTCCCCTCGGCTCAAAACCGTGCCCATAAGGCTCGTGGAATTCGCCAAAGCGGTGAGGCCGTCCGTAGATCCCGCCGTAATACCCTCCGTAGAAAAACGGAGAACCCCACACCGCAAACGGTGAGTAGAAACCCCAGCCGAACGGGCTGTAAAAGATTCCATCGCCCGGGATAAACGTATAGGAACCGAACCACGGGTCCCAATACCAACCGGTGCCGGCCCAACCCGCCCCTCCATTGACATAGAGACGCGCCTCATCGGCATCCGCCTCCGCCAGGTATCCCGCCCGCAGGCCCGACCAGCGGTAGAGTTCGTCGGCATATTGCTTAGAATCGAACCCTCGCGACTTTAGCTTGGCGCTCGTATCGAGAGTTACCTGGTGGTCGCCTCCAACTCCAACGGTGCTGTTGTTCGCGGAAACGTCCGCCTTGCCGCTGAAAACGCGAATTTGGTTGCGGGTGACGTCGAAGTCATAGAGCCCCTTCTTCAAAAGCCGGGCGCTTGCTCCGTTTTCATCGATGCGTATTCTGTTGTCCTTGCTGATATTCGCTACTTCCACCATGGCCTCGCCCTTGTCCACCTCGGCTTCGGTGTTGGCCAGATCGGGCGAGATCATTTTCACCGCGCTGTTGTCGCCCACTCGTAGAAATACGCCAGGCGTCAGTAGAACTTCTACCTTGCCAGCCTGCGTTGTAAGCGTCTGGCCTTTCTCCAAATTAACCGAACCCACAGAATTGGGAGCGATCGGCTGGCCGTCTATCGAAGCCTGCCCTTCCACGTAGTTGATGCTTCCAACCTGCGGAGGGTGGGCGTTCTGATTCACATTTGAATTCTGGTTCTGAATCTCGCCTTCGTTCTGTGCCCACGTTGGGGATACGAAAGCTGCGGCGAGGGCTAGAACCCCCACTGCGGCTAATATAAATGACTTACCTCGTATATTCATGGCTTGCCTCCATCTGCGAGATTAGATGCAGCGCAAGCCGGTCGGTGGCTAACGCTAACTCCAGCACTGCCATTGTTTTCGATTATTTCTTACTGTAGTGAGGAGAATCGAAGTTACATCTTCTAGAGCGGGGGTTCCAGCAGCAGGGCCGCTGGGGTGAAGCGGCGTTATTGGCGCAAGGTGTTCGCGATGTCCCTGGCGACTTTGCGCGCGCGCATCAGATCTCCCGGTCCCAAAGAGATGGCCGCCACGCGCGGGTGCCCTCCCCCTCCGTACTTCTCGCAAAGGGACGCGAGGTTCACTTCGGCCGAGGCTTCCTTCCAGGGATTGGTCCCCACGGACACTTTCGAGCGCGTGGGCGAGGCGCTCACGCCAACCGTGTAGAGGGCGTCCGGATAGAGGTAATACGGAATGAACTTGTTGTAGCCTTCCAGGTCCAGATCGCTAACATCGAAATAGACCACGCCGCCGCGTGAGTCGGCGCGCTCTCGTAATATTTCCATGGAATGCCGGTGGCGCTCGAGCAGCGGGCCCAGGTGCTTCTTCACGATCGGCAGGTCGATCATCTCGCTGAGAGGTATCTCGGCCAATTCCGGAATCAACTGCTGCACCAGATTCGGCTCCGGGGCGGCTTCGATCACAAGCGCCAGTTGCATCGCAGGCTCGGCCAGTCCCACGGCCTCCTGCGGAGACGCGAATTGCGCGCCATCGATGATATCTCCCCACTTGACGAGGTCCGCAATCGGCCGCGCGTCAAATCCGAATTTTTCCGAAGCGATGGTGGCGAGAAACTTCGTGCAGGACTTGTAGGTAGGATCGTAAAACTTCTTGCCCGAGTGGTCGTTCCGGAAATGCTCGGCGTCTTGCGGCTTCAGGAACGCGCTCTGATGGTGGTCGAACCACCAGGTCAGCAGCGGGGAGCTGGAATACTTGAAATCGACGATGGCGTTTTCGTCGCCGTCGAAAGTTCCGTCTTCAAAAGGCTGCGAGGCCTTGTGGGTCATGCCGGTATAGAGGAATTCCGCGTTCGGATCGATGCGCTCCCGGTAGAAGCGGGAAAAGATCGCCGCCGAAGACGCCCCGTCGAAGCATTTGTCGTGAAAGCAGATTCGAACCGTCACTCGCTCCCCCACTCGCGTTGGGCCACGTCTCGCGCGATGTACCATCAACGAAAGTCAATTAGGATGAACGTATTGCCCCACGAGTGTCAATAGGCATGGCGTTTTGATCGGGATTTCCGGACCATTCGCGAGCAAGCCGATGGCAACGGCAGCGAAAATAGCGGCAGGGGTTTTTCAGCGGAATCATCTAGAATACTCGGCCGATGGCAAAAATCACTTTTCTGGGCGCGGCAGGAACGGTAACGGGATCGAAATATCTGGTGGAAGCGGAAGGCAAGCGGTTGCTGGTTGACTGCGGCCTCTTCGAAGGTTCCAAGGAACTCAAACAGCGCAATTGGGATCGCCTGCCGGTGGATCCCGCCACGATCGACTGGGTCGTGCTCACGCACGCGCACATCGACCACACCGGCTATCTCCCCCGGCTGGTGCGCTCCGGCTATCACGGGCCGATCTATGCGAACCCGGCCACGCGCGAGCTGTGCGGCCTGCTCCTTCCGGATTCGGCGCATCTCCAGGAAGAAGACGCGCAGTACGCAGCAAAAAAGGGCTATGCCAGCCACAAGCCCCCGCTGCCACTCTACACGGTGGCCGAGGCCCAGACCGCTCTCGAAGCAATTCCGGGATATTCCGCGCGCGGATTCTTTCACGATCAGCCCGCAATTTTCGGTGCAGGGGCACGACGCCGGCCACATTCTCGGCTCTTCGTGGATCGAGCTGACCATCACGGAAAACAACAAGCAGATGCTGGTGGTTTTCTCGGGCGACATCGGGCGTTACGGCGAGCCGATTCTGAAAGATCCCGAACCGCCCACGCGCGCGGACTTTTTGCTCTGTGAATCCACCTATGGCGACCGCGACCATCCCAGCGGTTCGGTCGAGGACGAGCTCGCGGACGTGATCAACCGGGTGAACAAGCGCGGCGGGGCGGTGGTGATTCCGGCATTCGCCGTGGGACGCACGCAAATGCTGATGTACTTCCTGCGGAAGCTCGAAGATGACAAGCGAATTCCGCACCTTCCGGTGTTCGTCGACAGCCCCATGGCGATCAACGTGACCGGTTTATACGCCAACCACACCGAAGACCACGACCTCGAATTCACCAAGGAAGAGCTCGAAGGCAATCACGATCCGCTGAACATGCGCGAAGTGCACATGACGCGCACTGTGGAGGAATCGAAGAAAATCAACGAGGTCGTTTCGCCCTGCATCATCATTTCGGCCAGCGGCATGGCGACGGGCGGGCGAATCCTGCACCACCTTGAGCGGCGGCTCCCCGATTCTCGCAGCGCTGTCCTGCTGGTGGGCTACCAGGCGGAGGCGTCGCGCGGCCGGGCTTTGCAGGACGGAGCGAAATACGTCCGCATTTACGGAGAACAAGTGCCGGTGCGGGCGGAAGTCGTCAACATAGGCCAGCTGTCCGCTCATGCCGGAAAAAGTGAATTGCTGCGATGGCTCTCGGGCTTTCAGGCGCCGCCGCGCCAGACTTTTCTGGTGCACGGCGAACCGGTGGCCCTCGACGCGCTTCGCGGCGCGATTACCAGCCAGTTTCACTGGCCGGTAACGATTCCGGCGTACCGGCAGTCGTTCGATCTGAATTTGTAAGCGGCGCGCGACACCGGCGCAGTCTTGCCTACTTCGCCTTCAGCTTCGCTAGCCTTTCGGCGGCCAGCTGCATCGTCTTTTCCGTCTTGCAGAAGGTGAAGCGCAGCTGCGTGCGGCCATCGGCAGGATTGCGGTAGAAGCTCGAGCCCGGCACCGCAGCAACGCCGATATCCTTCACCAGATGCCTCGCGAAAGAAACGTCGTCCGGAAAACCGAACGCCGAGATGTCCGCCATGATGTAGTAGGCGCCTTTCGGCCTGCCGCACCGGAAACCAGCTTCTGTAAGCATATTGAGCATGCGCTCGCGACGTTCCGCGTACTCGCGCGCCATCGTTTCGTAGTAACTCGGCGGGAATCGCAGCGCAACGGCTCCTGCCGCCTGCAGAGGCGCGGCAGCGCCGACCGTGAGGAAGTCGTGGACTTTGCGGATCGGGGCGGTCACCTCCGGCGGCGCAATGGCCCATCCCACGCGCCATCCGGTGACGCTGTAGGTTTTCGAAAGCGCGTTCAGGGTAATCGCGCGGTCGCGCATTCCTTCGAGCGACGCGATCGAAATGTGCTCGGCGCCATCGTACAGCATGTGCTCGTAGATTTCGTCGGAGATCGAAAACGTATCCCAGCGGACGCACAGGTCGCGAATGCATTCGAGTTCGGCGCGCGTAAACACCTTCCCGGTGGGATTGTTCGGCGAATTGATGATGATGGCCTTGGTGGAATTGTTGAAAGCCTCCGCAAGTTCCTTGGGATCGAACGTCCAGTCGGGAGGGCGAAGCTTGACGAACCGCGGCGTCGCGCCGGAAAGAATCGAATCCGGCCCGTAATTCTCGTAGAACGGCTCGAACACCACCACTTCATCGCCGGGATTGATGATGGCCATCAGCGAGGCGATCATCGCCTCGGTCGCCCCGCAGCAGACGGTAATCTCGCGCTCCGGGTCCACGGTGACGCCCTGGGTGCGCGCGAATTTCTCGGCGATGGCGTCGCGCAGCGGCTTCGTCCCCCAGGTGACCGCGTATTGATTGATGTCCGCCTCAATGGCTTCCTGGGCGGCGCGCTTGATTTCGGCGGGAGCGGGAAAATCGGGAAAGCCCTGCGACAGGTTGACGGCGCCGTAATGCAGCGCGAGGCGCGTCATTTCACGGATCACGGATTCGGTAAACTGCTCGGCTTTCAGGGAGAGTTTCGAGCTAACGGGCGCCCCGGCTGCGGCTTTTGCGGGATTCATTGTCGGCACCATACAATCTGCGGTAGATATCCGCGTTTCGCGTCACGATTTGAACGTATTGGCGCGTCTCGGTGAACGGAATCGATTCCACAAACTCCGCCGGTTCGCGGTAGTTCTGCCCCGCGGTCCAGGACGCCACACGGTCTTCGCCCGCATTATACGCAGCCAGCGCCGATTCCACATTCCCAAACTGCTTCTGCAAGCCCGCGACGTAAATGCGTGCCCAGCCTCACGTTGTAATCGGGATCCACGAGCCGCGCGTGCGCGTAGCGGATGTTCGCCTGTTTGGCCAGGCGACGCGCCGTCGTGGGAAGCAGCTGCATCAGCCCGAAGGCATTTGCCGAGGAATGCGCCTCGGGCTCGAAGGCCGACTCCTGCCGGATCAGCCCGGCCACCAGCATCGGATCGATCGCCGCGCTTTGGGACCACTTCCGGATCGACGATTGGAACGGCATGGCATACGCCGCAAGCCAGACCGGCCGCGGCACCTCGAGCAGCGGATGCGCTTCCAGCTGGGGGAAAATCTGCCGGACCGTCACAATCGCCGCGCCACAGTGCCCCGCGTCCACCGCCGCCTGCGCAGCTTCGAGCAGGAGGCGCGGCTCGCCCGTCGCCACATACGCGGCGCGCAGTTCGAGTTCGGCCGAAGCGTCGAAGGCGATCGAGCGCAACGCATCCGCGCGGGCCTTGCTGCGCTCTGCCGCGGCGGGAATCGTTTCCCCCAGTTTCTGGGAAGGTGGCACGGGCGGAATCGCCGCCAGCACATCGGACACTTGCTTCGGAGCCGGATCGAGACCGCGGACCCGCGCGACCGCCAGGCCCTCGAAATAATTCTGCGGGAAACGTTCAATCAGCTTGTCGTAGTAGCTGCGGGCCAGTCCGGCCACACCGGCGTCTTCCGCCAGCCGCCCTAGCCAGTACAGCGCATCAGGAGTGTAGATCGATCCCGGAAAGCGGCGCAGGTGCTCCTGAAGCAGTTCCGCCCCTTCCGGTGCGCGTTTCAGCACGGCGGTCCAGGCCACTCGCCATTGAGCATTCGTGGCGTCGGGGAAAGTTGGAAATTGCTCCGCAACCCGCTTGTAATAATCCGAAGCGCGGTCGCGATCCAGCCGCACCCAATAATAATTTCCGGCCAGGAAGAGCGCGGACGCAGTCCATTTGCTTGACGGCGCGCGTGATGCCGCGTTCTCGACGGAGGCTGTCATGTCGGTCTCAAGCTGATGGCCGCGATAGTAATCGGCGAGCGTGTAGGAGCGCTCGGCATCCACGTCCGGGTCGGTTACCTTCAACGCAATCACCTGCGAAGGCGACCCGCCCAGACCCATTCCGCATTCGAGAATTCGGAGCTGGGCCCGCTCGAATTCAGCACCGGAAACCTGCTGCAGGATCGCGGAATATTCCGTGCGGGCAGGTCCCCACTCCTTTGCATTAAAGAGCGTGTCCGCGTGAGCGAGCCGCTGATCGAGAGGGATCGCAGGGATTTGTGCCGATGCGCTACGCAGGAATTCAATTCTCATCGCCGCTTCGCGCGCTTGTTCGCTGAGAGCAAAGCGCGTGTAGACAGCCTGATAGTCCGCCGCCGCATCGACGACTTGCCCCGCCTTTTCGCGCGCTTCGCCGCGAAGAAGCAGCAGGCCGGGCCGCTGCGCCGTGAGGGAATAGGCGTCGAGCGCCCGCACTGCCTCGGCTGGCTGATTCAGCGCGATGGCCGCCAAACCTATCGACTGCAGCACCTGCTCGGTGATCACCGCATCGGGATATTCCTGGCGAATCTGCTTCAGTTCCGCCAGAGCGGCTGCGTCCTCGTGCTGCGCCATATGCGTTTCAGCCGACCAGTAAAGCGCGTAATCCGTGAGCAGCGGGTCCTTCTTGGCGCGTTCGAGCCAATTGGACGCCTCGGGGTAACGCCCCTTGGAATAGTCATAGAATCCGAGCGCGAGGGCAGCGCGCGTTGCCAGCGGCGATTTTTTCTGGTTCGCGAGCGAACTCAGCGCGGCGTAGGCTGCCGGGGCATTCTTCTGCTTCAGCTGAGCGGAGAGTTTTTCGAGTTGGTTGATCGCAGAGGAAGCGGGTGCGGCCGGACGTTGCTACAGGCTGAGGCCGCGCTGATGGGTTTTCTTCTGCGCAGGCAATGCCTGGGGACACAACGCCAGAAGGATGCCGGCCGCGCAAACGAGCCGGACCCGTGCCGTCATCGCAACTTTCCTAGTGACGCAGTACAGGCGAGGGGTAGGGATATTCTCCGAGGGCTTCCACATTCCCCTCGGCGAGGATTTCCACCATCCAGCGATGGAAGTAATCCACCGGATGATCCTGAATCGCGCGAAAGCGGCGGTCGTATTCTTTGCGTGCTTTGTCGAGTTCACTGCGTAACCGTTCGCAAATGTCTTTGTTGTCGCGTCCCATTTGGACGTCCTTGGGGCGCAATAGTTTGATGTCCTGCATCGCCACTTTGGCTACCCGGTTGGCGCGGCGGTGCAATTCCTGAATGTCCGCCGGAAAGCTCGTCAAGTCAAATGCCGGCTCGGACGCAGCGGTGGGCTCGTGAACGGCTTCATGCATGGCGGGCGGGGCGAAGGCTTCCGCCTGCGCTTGGTGAACCTCCGCCTCGGGCTCCAAGGCAAGCTCTTCGGTGTAGGAACCGGCCTTGTTCTCGACGGGCAGATCGACCGGTTGGACGGGAGCCTGCGGAACTTCCTCAGCCCATTCGGACGGCGCTTCCTGTGTGGCTACCGCATCGTAGGCCGGCGCGGCTTCCGCCGCAACAGCAACCTTTTCGCCTGCATCCGCGACGGCGGCGGCCTGGGCTAAAAAGGCCGGGCGCTCTGCGGGCTTGATGGCAACCACGAGAAAATTGGAAAGAACAGAAAGGGACGAAGCGAGCGAAGAGGCCGCAGTCTGCGCGCGGAGCAGCGCTGGAAGCGCGTTGCTGGGCTTGGAGGAGCCGCAGGCGGCGACGAAATCGGCGCACGCCTGATGCAGATCGTCGGCAGTCCGCTGGAGCGGAGTCAGATTGTCGCGCAGCGCCCTGGAAACAACGTCTTCCACGCCGCGCTCGGGGGCTTCCCCAGCGTCTTTCACGGTTTCTTCGCCTCTTCTCGATTATGAAAACCGCCTCCGGGGGTGTCAACTGGCATTCCGGAAGGCGTTTCCCATTCGACAGGGGTACCCGCGCTCGCATCGAGGTCAGATTCGGCTAAGATGACTTCCTCGTACAAAAGGAGAATGGCGCTATGCTGACAGCGGACCAGATTCGCGCGCTCCTGAAGCTGGAGCCTCACCCGATCGAGGGCGGCTATTTCGTCGAGACTTACCAGTCCGCTCTCCGTATCCCCAAGGCTCTGTTGCCGGAGGCCTATCCGGGCGACCGGGCCGCGGGCACCGCCATCTATTACATGCTTACGCCGGAGACGTTTTCCGCGCTGCACAAGCTGCCCGGCGACGAAATTTTCCATTTCTATCTGGGCGATCCGGTGGAAACGCTGCAACTGCATCCCGACGGACGGGGAGAAATTACAGTGCTCGGGCAGGACATCGCCGCGGGCATGCGTCCGCAGCGCGTCGTACGAGGAGGCGTGTGGCAAGGTTCCCGGCTTCGTTCCGGCGGAAGCTATGCGCTGTTGGGGACCACGATGTCTCCCGGCTTTGATTACAAAGATTACGAAACGGGATCGCGCGAGATTCTCTCGAAGCTCTACCCGGAGTACGCCGCGCTGATTGCGTTGCTCACGCGATAGCTTCCCGCGCGACAACTTCCGCCGCCCTCCGGGCATCTCATGTGAGCATTCGGAATCGCGCTCTGATTTCAGCCCGCTCAAGGATGTTTGTGCCAATCCTAAACTCCCAGCTATTGCGTAAGCCGCCGTGCAGACACTGCGCCGGAGTCATCTTCCTTTTCCTTGTTGCGCTGCTTGCGTCGCCGCGCGTGTCCGCGCAGGAAACGGTGGTAACGCTGGACCCGGCGCAAACCCGCATTGAATACACGCTCGGGGCCACTCTGCACGCGGTCCACGGAACCTTCAGGCTGAAGAGCGGCGTGGTCCATTTCGATCCGGCGACGGGCAAGGCCGGGGGAGCCATCGTCGTCGACGCGACCAGTGGCGACAGCGGCAACGATGGCCGCGATTCGAAGATGCATCGCGAAATTCTGGAAAGCCCGAAATACCCCGAAATTGTATTCATGCCCGCGCGGGTAAAGGGCGTAGTCAACGCGCAGGGTACTTCGCAGGTCGAGGTCTCCGGCATATTCCGCCTCCACGGGCAGGACCACGAGTTCGCGCTCCCTCTCTCCATTCAGATTGCAGGTTCGCAAGTGACTGCCACCGTGCACTTCGCCGTGCCCTACCAGAAGTGGGGACTGAAGAATCCCAGCACGTTCATCCTGCGCGTTAAAGACACCGTGGAAATCGAGGTGGAAGCGACCGGGCACCTTGCCGCAACCCCGGCGAAATAGCGCTGTAAATCGGTGTGCGCACAGGCTTCTAGTAGTGTCGAGTGGCGCATGGTGACTCTGATTGTTTTCAGTCATTTACGCCCCGCTCCGTTCGTCTCAGTGTGTCGAGTGAGCAGCATCCATTTTCGTCGGTTTTGGCGAAGAAAAGACGAATAGAAAAATAGGCTCCTTCGGATGTGGCGACAGTCCTGGCCCTCACGTCCCTAAATCCACGGTTTGCCGTTTCTCGCCATACGAACCTAGGTGTAGCACAACGGGAGGCAAGCTGTCCGGGTGTAGTTGTCGTGGTAAAAGGCAGGGCTTGCGGGGTGAAGCCCGTAGCGTTCGGCGCGGAGATCGATTAGGCTTCGCGCCGGCCGGGTGGTATCCTTGTAGCATCCAGCGGGGGCGAAACGGTCTCGACGGAAACTGTAGCGGCTCCGAAGGCATGCCGGGCGCCACCTGCCCGCAATCGGGTGGAACAATACAACTGCCAATACGCAGTTGCCTCTCGCAGCTTAGTTAAAACCTAAGCAGCGCGTCTCCTCAAGCGTCGCCTGCGCGCTTGAGATGAGGCGTCACACAGTAGGCTGGCCGGGGCGTTTCGGTCCGTAACGCGTCGGCGAGATCATCGGACTAGCCAGCGGCGCGTCTTGCCCGCTCTGAGCGCTTCCGGCGAAACCAACGGAACGGGATAAGCATGTAGTCTTCGAGTTGCAAGGTTTCTCGGACGGGGGTTCGACTCCCCCCGCCTCCACCATTGGGCTTTTCTCAATACTGACAACCTCGTTCCAGCTTGTGATGGAGACCCGCGGAGAACCGGGCGCGCCCTGACGCCAGGCTTGTCGTGATACCATCCTGACGGCCCAAAATAGAGTAAAAGGCAGAGATGACCGGTCACAATCTGATGATAGCGGATCGCAAGCTACGCAAAGTGCTGGGGCGGTCGAACGCGCTGATGACTGTTTACGAGTGCGATTCCTGCTTGTGGATCGTGAATGTCCCTTACGAGAAAAAGCTCGCCGAAACGCAATCGAGGTTCGACACCCACGACTGCAACGAAAAGCCCTTCCGGCAGAAAAGAATCGAGCGCTAGCCGGGCGGATCCGGGCGGGGACTTTATGGGCAGGCTGCCGGTTTTTCTTGCCCTCAGGCCTTCTTTTTCTTCTGCGCGATTTTCTTCGAAAGCAGGGCTTTGGCCTTTTCCAGCTCCGCGCGCCTGGCTGGCTCGAGTCCGCGGCCGGCGCGATTGATGAAGTAGTTCAGCATACGCATGCCCGAGCCGGGGCCTTTGGGGGACACTTTCTTAGAGGCTAGCGTCCGCGCGATGGTGCCGGCGCTCTTGGTAAATAACCCCTCGGGTGGATGCGTCGAATCTGTCTTTACGTTCGCCACCCATTTCTTTGTTGGTTTCCGCGGCATAGGTAGACCTCCGGCACAAGCTTACTTCTTCCGGCGTCCGCCTTTTCTCATCTTTTTCCTGTATTCCTCGAGTCCCTGTTCGATCAGCGGGTAGGCCATCCTGGCCGGCTCGATCTTCTCCACCTGCACGGATTTGCCTTCGAGCTTCTTGTAGTCCAGGAAAAAGCGCCGGACCATGGCCAGCTTGTGCGGCGGCAATTCATTGGCTTCCCAGTAGTGATCGAACTCGGGATCGCCGGTGGCGATGGCGATGATTTTGTGGTCCTCTTCGCCGGAGTCGATCATGGTCATCAGGCCGATGGCCCGCGCCGGGACGATCGTAAGCGGCACCACCGACTCCTGGCACAGCACCAAGACGTCGAGCGGATCGTGATCCGCCCCGAGGGTCTGGGGGATGAAGCCGTAATTCGCAGGGTAATAGACCGCCGAATAGAGCACGCGGTCCATGCGAATCATGCCGCTTTCTTTGTCGAGCTCGTATTTCACGCTCGATCCCAGCGGAATCTCGATCACCGCGTTGAATTCCTTCGGCAGATACTTGCCGGGACTCAGGTCATGCCAAGGATGAATCATCGTCGCTCCCGAATGATTGCCAGTGTCTGGCAATTCATCTTAGCGGAGGGCAAAGTGCCAGCCTAGCCTTATGAGGCTATCGCGCTGAACGGGCGGTCAGAATGGGGCGAAGCGCTCTTTTTCTTAGCAAGCTATAAGGCGGGCAGAGTCGATGAGGGCCACTACAAATTGCAGCTTCTTTTGGGACGCGCGCGCCGGCCGGATGCGACTGGCTCTAATTGCCTGCACCGCATTGCGCGGTTACCTGCGCCTGCATAGCGGCATCGAGCAGAAGGCCCTTGCGCGATTTGGCGGAGCAGATCTGATTCGCGCCAAATCCCACGGCGCTTCGGAAATCGGCGCCATCGAGCAACGCGCCCGTCAGGTCGGCGCCCGTGAGGACGGTCCCAGGAAGCTGCGCCCACCGAAGATCGGCGCCGCGCAGGTCGGCATCGACGAAAATCGCCGTGCTGAGTTGCGCGTTATTGAGATACGCGCCCGGCAGCTTGGCGGACCACAGGTACGCACCCTGCATGTCCACGTGCTCGAGGTTGGCGCCATTTAAGTGCGATTCGCGAAGGTCGGCTTTCTCGAAGTTCGTGCGAATCAGTGTGGCAGAGGCGAGCTTCGCGCCGTAGAGCGTCGCGCCATCCACACGGGCGTCCACAAGCGTCGCTCCGGTGAGCGAGGCATAGGAAAGATTCGCCGCACGCAGATCCGATCGCGAGAGATTCGCCCCGTCAAGGACGGCGCGATCCAGGTTCGCGTGGTTCATCTGCGCCTGATCGAGAGTGGCGTAGCGCAGGTCGCTCTGCCCGAGGTCCGCGCTGCGCAAATCCGCCTGCGACAAAAATGCGCCCTGAAGTTTGGCGCGCAGCAGGTGGGCATTGGCCAGGAACGCGCGGTACGCCTGGGCGTAGCGGAAGTTCGAATCGTTCAGGCGCGCACCCTTTACGCTGGACACCTGCTCATCCGAGCCGTTCCACTCCGCGGGTTTGGTTGAGATCACCGCCTCGGTCAAATCGGCGTAAGGATCGATGCCGAACGACCACAGGACCGTCGGCGCCCAGCGGCGAATGCTGCCCGCTCCGAACTCGGGTGCGCGGTCCTTGCCATGCGGAACACCCAGGATCGTACCCGCCGAAATAAATGTGAGCGCGCCCAGCAGCACCAGCGCCGAAGTCACTGGATTGATCCCGCGCAGTTTGACAAGGGCCCGCTCAACCAGGTTCTGGTCAAGCGTCCAATTGGCCGCCGGCTTTCCAACTTTTGTGGTGGAGTAAAGCGCCGCCCCGGAGGCTCCGACCACCAGAAATTCCTGCAAAACCGTGCCGTGAATTTCCTGCAGGGTCAGGTAGCGCAGCCAGTAAAAAAGAAGGGTGGCCGGCACAATCCAGTACGCCAGCAGGATCGAAGCGGCCTTCTCGATGGCGCGGGAGGAAGGCGCATCCTGGTTCATCCACCGGAAATGAGTGCGCAGCAGCCCGACGACAATGCGCGGCTCATTTTCTCCGAGCGCGCGGCCGTCCGGAAACACGGCGGGCAGCTCCAGCACGGTATCCCACAAGTGCTGCAGGTGGAAATGGAACACGAGATAGACAATGAACAGCGCGAAGGGCGCGATCAGGTAGAACTGCACGGTCGGCAACGCGGCAGACGCTTCGGGTGAGTGCAGGAAGCGAAGAATCGAGGAGTTCGTCAAGAGCTGAAAGTCTTTGGTCGCCCAGATCATGATCCACGACAGCGCGCTCAGCGACATCATTGCCGCGAAATACCCGTATACGGTGCGTGAGGCCCGCTTGAACTCCGCGAGCGCCTCGAATTGGAGAATATGCGGGGGAAGCGCGGCCTCGTGGAGATTGGCGCCGGCGAGTTGATGCGGCACCAGGCCCATGGACGTTTCCAGCGACGCGCCTTCGAGATTGGCGCCTTCCAGGTTCGCGCCCACCAGGCAGGCATCCCGGAAGTTCGCGCGCACGAGGCACGCGTCCCGCAAGTCCGCCATCAGCAGGTCGGCCGCCCGCAGATTCGCGTCGCGCAGATCCATATAGCGGAGGTTGGCGCCGATCAGATCGTTTCCTTCCAGGTCGGCGGCGGCGAAATCGATTCTCTTGCCGGTCGCGCCCTTCGACTCGATCCATTCATGATGGCTGGCCAGCTTCTCTTCAAAGGACCAGTCGCGCGAAGATCGCGCCGGGGCTGGCGGCACCGCCACGCTCTCGGATGCTGCCTGCGCCGAAATCTCTTGCGGCGCCTCGGACGTCACAACTCCAGCGTCAACTTCCACATCAACTTCCGCGTCCATCGGCGATGTGAAAGGAATGCCTGGAGCGGGCGATTCGACGCTGCCTTGTGGTTGCGTCGCGGAGGCCAAAGAGGCAGGAGCTCGATCTGCTAGCTCCTCGTCGCGAGGAATTCCAAGGATGACGTTGAGGTCCTCTTTTACAGCCATTGACTCTGGAGCCTGCTGCTCGACTGCGGCGTCTTCGGCAGGTTCGAGCCGGCTCGCCCGTGCCGGGTCACTGAGATTGGCATAGCGTTCAATCGCCGAGGCAATTGCGAGGTCGTCGTCGCTGGTATCGACGATTTCGTCCTCGGCAAACTCCTCCTCGTTTTGGAACACCGGTTCGGCTACCGCAGAATCGCTGAAGGCGGCTTGATGCTCGGCTGGCTCTTCACGGAGCGGGCGGCGAGATGAGCCGTCTTCTCGCAGTTGAGCCTCCAGCTGCCGAATCCAGGGTTCTTCCGTTTCAGGTGCGGAAGCTTCCGGGCCCGCGGCCGAGGCCCCGTTCGCCGATGCTTCTGCAGTCATCTCGCCAGACTCTGCCAGGACACGCTCTTCAGCAACCGGAACTCCTACGCTAGCGGACTGACCCAAACGCGTTGATTGTTCCGCTGGCGCGGCCGCTTCGGCCGCTTCCGGTTCAGCCGCTTCGGACGCTCTCGAGACGCGCGGTTCCGAATTTCCGGCAAATGCCGCCTTGACGTTGCGGAGCAATCGCGAAAGGACCGATTTCCTCGGTTGCGCTCCGTTTTTTGCGACAGCGGCATTCGGACTTGGATCAGCCTCCTGCGAAACCGTCGCTTCGCCGGAAGGCTGTGCTCCGTCCTGCTCCGCGGGCAGCGCCGATAATTCGGCCGTCATCTCGTCCTGGCTCGGAGCCTCGCTGGACTGGCTCTCCGAAGCATCCCGAAGCTCGGCCTGAGGAACCGTCGAATCAGCTGCTTCATTGGAAGGACTGGCAAGTCGTCTGGCTCGATGCTGGTTCGTCCACGGTATTCGGCGTGGGAACATTGGCAACGGCTGCAGAATCCTGTGTGGCGCTAGAAACCGTTTCTGCAGGCACAGGGCTTAGAGGAGGAGGAGCCGGGAGGTCGTCCGGAGGAAACAGCTCCGCCAGGACTCCGGCTGCCGATGGCAGCTGATCGGCGGGCACCAATCCTTCCCTATCCCGCGCCAGGACGGCCTGCAAAGGCTCGCTCTGCGCGGGCAACGGCAAGTCGCCGGTTTCCACGTTCGACGATGGGATCTGGGATGTTGTCGACATAGGCTGCTTCTTGTTCCTCTTCATAGGACCTGAAATACACGGGCACTTCTTCAGTCAGCGCCCGCGCTGCTGGTACCTGCCCGTTTACCTGTATTTTACCCTTGCGAAGCATAGCGGGAACGAGTGCGAATTTGCCCTGTACACAAGTGCCAACGATGGACAGGTGTTCCTGTTCCGGGTTGTTCGGGGAAATCAGAAGCTCCGCCGATGAGAGGTCTGCTATGAGTGTCGAGCGACTGACGACCGAGTGACCAGCGGGTGGATTTGTTACGGCCCTGGGCTAAAGCTCGAAGGGGCCCAGGGGCACTCTCTGCGAGGCGATATGCAGCGTGCCGCGAAAGGCGAACTCATCGGCGCGGCGGCCCAGGGCCTCTTCGGCGGAAAGGCGGGCAAGGTCGGGATTGTTGTTCTGCTCGGAGAGGTGCGCGAGCACGAGGTGGCGCGCGTGGCCGTCAAAAACCTCGGTGTCGCTAAGAAATTCGCTGACCACGGTGTTGGAAAGATGCCCGGTGCGGCTCATCACGCGCTGCTTGATGAACCACGGATAGGGCCCGACCTTGAGCATATCGAGGTCGTGGTTCGATTCGAGGATCAGAAAATCCGCTTCGCGCAGGTGATGCTTCACGAGTTCCGGCATATAGCCGAGATCGGTCACGATGGCCACTTTCGTGCGATTGCAGCGGAAGGCATAGCCCACGGGATCGGCCGCATCGTGCGGGATGGCGAACGGATTGATTTCGATGTCGCCGATCTCGAAGCGCTCGCCCGCATGAATATGCTCGACGCGCTCCATCTTCTGCACGGGGCCTTCGGGATACATTTTCAGGATTTCCGAATGGGTAGGCTCGGTGAGGTACGCCGGGCAATTGAACAGACGCGCCAGCTGCGCGATGCCGCTGGAATGATCGGAGTGCTCGTGGGTGACCAGGATGCCGTCGACGCGATCGGGTTGCGCCCGTCCCAGCGCTTCCAGGCGGCGCAGCAATTCCTTCTTGCCAAGTCCTGCGTCGATGAGGAGGGTGGTGTGCTCAGTTTCGAGCAACGTGCAGTTGCCCGTGCTGCCGGAAGTCAGGATGGATATACGGAACGAGATGCGTGTTCCCTCAGGTGACGCCGCGCCGCTTACAGCTCGCGGGCGGCATCGCGAAGGATCATGGCAAAACTGCCGGTCCGCGTCAATTCAAAACCGGGCAATCGCACGCTTTTTAGCGAGATTTCGGGCCCCTTTACCAGTCGGGACGGTCCGCGGCGAAGAACCAGCCCTTGAGGACCGACACCTGGCCCGGCTCGAGCGCTCGGAATCGAACGCCCATGCCCTTGCCCGGTTCGGAACGAACCACGTCGCCAAACACAGTGATCGAGGTTTCGTTGAAGACGAGCTTCAGGCGAATCGCGGATCGCAGCGGCAAGGGATTTGGTGTCTCGAGGTAGCAGCCGGCAACGCTCAAATCCAGCGTCTGTGCGCTCTGCGATTTGCCCGACTGCACATCCACCACCTCGGCGGAGGCCGTTAGGAGAATGCGAGGAGCCCGGGGTTTTTTGGCTTCCATGAGAATCGCCGTGGCGATGAAGTCGGCGCTAGTCTAACCGCCGCAAAACTGGATTCGACATACAGACTTACCCGCCAAACTACGACGATTATAATGCAGTTTTGCACGAGCGAGTTTTCAGGGCTGTGTTCGGTTCACAACGGCAGGATTGCGAACCAGGACCACGAGCAAGGATCAGAGCAAAGCTAGAAAACGAGTTGCGCGGGAGTGAGTTCGAAGCCATCGAGCGCGCCAACCACGGAGGCGGCGACGCGCCCCGGCTGGAAAAATTCCCGGGCGATCTGCTGCACTTCTTCGGCCGTGACGCTTTCGAGCATGGCGATCAGCTCCTGCGCGGTGAAGTGCCGGTTGAAGTACATGTGATAGCGCGCCAGGCTGTTCATCCGCGAGCCGGTGCCCTCAAGAGCCAGCAGCGTGGCCCCTTTCAAATGATCCTTCGCGCGCTGCAATTCCTCGTCGCCGAGAGGCTCGTCCTTGAGCTGCCGGAATTCATCGAGAACGCAATGAATCAGCTTCCCGGCCGTCTCCAGCGAAGTGCCCGCGTACACCGATAGCATCCCGGCATCGCGATAGGAGTTCATCTCGCTGAAGATCGCGTAGGCGAGCCCCAGGCGCTCGCGGATGTTCTGGAAGAGCCGGGAGGACATGCCTCCGCCCAGAACGTTGTTTAGAACCGAGACGGCGAAGCGCCGCCGGTCGGTGAGCGGGAGGGCCGGAACGCCGATGCAGATATGCACCTGTTCGAGCTCATGCTTGGTTCGCAGCGTGATGTGCGGGGCGGGTTTCGGAGGCGGCTGGTCGCCGTTTTTCGTGGAGGGCGACAAATGCGAAAAGCGCTCGGCCACCAGGTCCACCAGCTGCGCGTGCGTCAGATGCCCTGCCGCCGTAATCACCAGATTGTTCGGCGCGTAGGAATCCTGGAACCAGTCGCGCAGGGTGGTCTGAGTGAGCGCCGAGACCGTTTCAGGAGTGCCGAGAATCGGCTTGCCCAGCGAGTGCGGATTCCAGAAAGTTCTGCGTGAAAAGCTCGTGGACCAGGTCTTCGGGATTGTCCTGGGTCATGCGGATTTCTTCGAGCACCACCGACTTTTCGCGGTCGATATCGTCTCCCGCGAATTTCGGCTCGAGAACCATGTCGGCCAGCACGTCGAAGGCTTTGGGAAGGTGCTCGGCGAGGACGCGCGTGTTGAAGCACACCATTTCCTTGGCGGTGAAAGCGTCGAGCATTCCCCCGACGCGATCCACTTCGCGCGCGATATCCTCCGCGCTGCGGCGCTGGGTTCCCTTGAACACCATATGCTCGATAAAGTGCGAGATCCCGTTGATCTCGGCCGGCTCGCGCCGTGATCCGTTGCGCAGCCAGACACCTACCGATACCGAGTGGAAGTATTCCATGGGCTCGGTGATTACGACGAGGCCGTTGGGCAGCGTCTCTTTATAGACTCCGTTCACTGGGTTAGGCATGAGCATTACCATTTTGACATGCGCCCTCCGCAAATGCCATTCGCGAGCGTGCTAAGATTCCTTCAAGATGTCTTCCACCGGCGTTACCAACCTTCTTGGGAAATCGCCCGATGAGCTGCGCACCTTTCTCACGGCGCTGGGCGAGCCCGGCTACCGCGGAGCACAGATCTATCACGCGCTCTATGCCGAACGGCGATTCGATCTCGCCGGTATCACGAATCTTCCCAAAGGCTTGCGCGAACGCCTGGCGCGGGAGGCAGTCGTCGAACTTCCCAGGATCGATGCGGCGGCATGCATCGTCCGACGGGGCTATTCGTTACGTCTTCGGACTGAATGCACAAGAGTCGGAAGCGGGCGGCGCGGCCGCGGTCACAGCCGCAACCGTCGAGACGGTGTTCATGCCGTCCGAAAACCGGCAAACGATCTGCGTCTCCACGCAGGCGGGCTGCGCCGTGGACTGCCGGTTCTGCCTTACCGCCACGCTCGGGCTGATCCGCAATCTCTCCGCCGGCGAAATTCTGGGACAGATCCTCGTCGCGCTGGAAGAAAATCGCGCGGCGCTCAAGCCGCAGACCAACATCGTGCTGATGGGCCAGGGCGAGCCGCTGCTTAATTTCGACGCGGTGATGGCCGCGCTGCGCATCGTGCTCGATCCCAACGGCCTGGCCATTTCACCCAAGCACGTGACGCTTTCCACGAGCGGGATCGTGCCCGGCATCGAGCGCCTCGCGCGAGAAAAAGTGAGGCCCAAGCTGGCAATTTCGCTGAACGCCTCCTCGGACGAGCAGCGCGATGAAATAATGCCCATCAATCGCAAATATCCGCTGGAAAAACTTCTGGCAGCCTGCAAGGAATACCCGCTGCGTCCGTGGGAGCACCTCACCTTCGAGTACGTTCTGCTGGGCGGATTCAACGATTCGCCCGAGGATGCGCGACGCGTGGTGAGGCTGCTCGCGAATCTGCGCGCGAAAGTGAATCTGATTCCGTGGAATCCCGGCGAGCTGCCCTACGAAAGACCGGATCCTGGAGCCGTGGAAGCGTTTCGAAAAACGCTCTCTGAAAAAGGCGTGCCGGTTTTTGTGCGCGATTCGCGCGGGCAGGATGTAATGGCCGCCTGCGGACAGCTTGCACTACTGGAGTCCGCTTCCCGCCAACCGGCGCCGGACGTTCACCTGGCACGCTAATTGCCGCAGTCGCGGCCCGGGAAGGCTCAGCCAGCCTTCAGCGGATGCCAATAGCCGCCATCAATCGCCCGGTCGTACCTTCCCGGCGGTAACTGAAAAACAGATCGGTGCGGCAAGAAGTGCAGAAGCCCGAAGAGAAAATCTGCGCGGCCGGCACGCCGGCCTTCGCCAGGATCGCGCGATTGGCCGCGATTAAATCCAATTGCACGCGCGGGGGCGGCGGCGGATGGCCGGGCGGACGCATCGTCAGCCACGGAAGCCAGTTCGGGTCGTTGTCGCCCGCCGCCAGCGAATCGAAAGGCCCGTCGAACCATTCACGAGCCTCGGGAAATTGCGATGCGAATTCCCTGGCCACTTCCGAACCTACCTCGTAGCAACAACCCCCGATGGCGGGGCCGATGGCGGCGATCACATCGGCGGGATGCGTGCCGTAGTCCATTTGCATGCGGCCCAGGGTTTTTTCCGCGATGCGGCGGAGCGTGCCGCGCCAGCCGGAATGGATAGCCGCGACCGCGCGATTTTTCGTGTCGGCAAGCAGAATCGGGACGCAATCGGCCGTTTGCACGGCGAGCAGCACGCCTCGCTCACGCGTGATGAGCGCATCCGCCTGGGCCGCTTTTTCCTGCGCGGCCGCTAGCGAATCCACGCGGTGAACGATATCGGAATGAACCTGGCGCAGGGTCACGACGCTCATCTTCCCCGCGCCCAACGCACTGGCAAACTTCTTGCGGTTCGCCCTCACGCGTTGGCGCGAATCCCAAACCGTAAAGCCAAGATTCAGCGCCTTCGTGCTCTTCCTGCTGCCGTCGCCAGAAACGGGAAGCTCGCTTACGCCTCTCGGACGAGTGCTGAATCCGTGCACCAGCCATCTGTGGCGCTCCAACGCGGGGGCTTGCAGAAGCTGCACAGAGCCCGTGCGGCGTAGTGCCCAATTCTTCGCGCGACGGGGCTGATGTCGCGTTGGCGCAGCCTTCGCCGTGGCAGAGTTTTTCTTGGTAGTGGTGGGCATCCTGGCGTTCGATTAGCTTTGTCTCCGCTCCATGCGGCAGGATTCAATTATAGGTATAATCGCGCGGCAGCGCAGCAAGGGTTCTCGCGCGGGAAAAAGGCACAGATGATCGTCGGCTTGGGAGTGGACATCGCGGAAACCGACCGGGTGGAGGCCGCCATCCTCCGGCACGGCGCGCACTTTCTGGAGCGCATCTACACGCCCCGTGAAGTCGCCTATTGCGAAAAAAAGAAGAACAAATTCGAGCGCTATGCCGCCCGGTTCGCCGCCAAGGAAGCCGCGATGAAAGCTTTGGGGACGGGCTGGCGTCTGGGCGTCCGCTGGCGCGATATCGAGGTGACGAATGCCCCCAGCGGCAAGCCCACGCTAAATCTCGCGGGCGCCTCGCGCCAGTTCGCCGACCGCCTCGGCGTGAAGCAAATTTCGCTATCGATCACCCACAGCGGCAATCTCGCTTTCGCCCAGGTGATTTTCGAAGACTGAACCGCTCCCGGCAGCAGGGGCTGGCTCGCCCTCCCGTGGCACGCGGATTTCGTGCCATTCATTCGGCGCATATTGGCCCGCCAGGCGGACTTTCAGATAATTTACCGTCAGTGCCTCGGTCCAGTCGTCGCCGGTACGGGCAAGCGTGAGCGCCCACACTGAACGACCCTCCAGCAATTTTCGGAAAGCGGCGGCCTTTTGGCCTGAAAGATTCCTCAACGCGCGGGCGCGCTCGCGAATCACTTTCGCAGGCACCGCTTCGCCGATCTCGCACGCCTCAGTGCCCGGCCGCGTCGAGAATGAGAAGACGTGCAGGTAGGTGAATGGCAGCCCTTCGATAAAGCGGAACGTTTGCCGAAAATCCTCGTCGGTCTCGCCCGGAAAACCTACGATCACGTCAGCGCCAATCGCGGCATGGGGCAACCGTCGCCGGATGACGCGAATCCGCTCGGCATAGAGTTCGCTGCGGTACCAGCGGTGCATCGCCTTCAGAATGCGGTCCGATCCCGACTGCAGCGGGACGTGAAAGTGCGGCGCCAGTCTCGTGGAGGAGGCTACCAGGGCGACGAATTCCTCGGTAACGTCCTGCGGCTCGATCGAGCTGAAGCGGAGGTGCTCCACCTGCGTCTCGCCGAGGATTCTGCGCACCACCGTGGGCAGATCGGATCGCGGCAGGAGATCGCGCCCATAGCTGCCCAGATTGATGCCGCTCAAGACAATTTCCCGAGCCCCTGCCGCCACGAGCGCTTGCACTTCTTCAACGACAGCATCGGACGAAAGGCTGCGGCTGCGTCCCCGAACGAAGGGAATCACGCAATACGAGCAGCGGTTATTGCACCCGTCCTGAATCTTCAGGATCGGGCGGGTATGGCCGCCCGCCATCAGAGATGCGGGGGCCAACTGCACCGTGGCACGCGCAAAAATATCGCTGGTAAGCACTTTCGCAGGCCCGTGTGCGAGCGACAATGTCGCGTCCGTCGGCCGCTCTTCGAGGTGAGTTGGGAGTTGAGTTGCTAGTTGGCCCACCGGCACAAAATCGTTCGACCGCTCGGCCGCCGTCACGCGCTTCTCGACTCCGGCTCCACGCTCGATCAAGCCGGGAATTTCGCTCTGCCGCCCATTTCCTACCACGTAGGTCACACCGTCGAGCGCCGCAAGCTCCTCCGGCGCCCGCTGGGCATAGCAACCGGTGAGAATAATCCGGGCTGCGGGGTTCGCGCGATGGATCTTCCGCACCGCGTCGCGCGCCTGAGAGTCGGCCGCCGCCGTCACGGTGCACGTGTTCAACACCACGACATCCGCGCGAGCAGGGTCGGCCGAATAGGCCAGTCCCTTGTCTAAAAGCTGCTGGCGAATAGCGGTAGCGTCCGCCTCCGTGGCGCGGCAGCCGAAATTCTCAATGAAAAAGGTTTCCATGGATCCGGGTGTCGCTATGCCTTCCGCCTGATGTGTCAGGGAAGAATCGAGAAATTAACCAGAAACGGAATTATAGCAGCTAAAGAAACATGGGCGAGACAGGTAAACGGCACGAGAGAAGCGGGTGGTAGGTCAGCTTCCGGTAATCCGGCTACACGGGAGTTTAAGCAAATTTCAGAATCCTTCTGCCCAATTTGTGCTAGCTTCTCCTTCATGAAGTCGATTTTCACCCATATATTGTTTTGTATTGCGCTTTTAGTGCCAATGTGTGCCGCCTTTCCTTCTAAGCAAATCAATGAACGCTCCTCGGTAGTGCTGACGGTCAAAGATCAAAGCGGAGCAACAATCCCGAACGCTGAGGTTCTGATTTCTCCCCTGCCAACCAATCTCGAAAAGAGTCTGGTGACGGACAGAGATGGGAGATTATCTGTAGGCTTACCACCAGGCTTGTACACCCTGACCGTCAATGCTCAGGGATTCGTTAGCGCCACCGAGCATTTTGAATTAAAAGATGGCGCTAACATGGCACTGGACGTCGTGCTTACACTTGGTTTTTGTGCCCAGTGTGTTGTGGTCATAAGCGATGAAGTTCAGCCAGTTGAGCGACTGTTCGGACAAGAGGATATGGCACGACTGTTAGGACCAGAGAACTTCGTGTATCCCGATGATGCCGATGGTTTGCGGCAGTTTCTGCTAACTGTGCTAGGGGCTGCCAAGAGCGGCGACATTGCGCTGCTTAAGAACTTGATTAAACAGACTGAGATTCCAAACTTTCAGAATTGGTTCATCTCCACTTTTGGAGAGGACAAAGGTGAAAGCTGGGCCGGGCCTTACGGGCAAAGGCTCGAAAAGAGCGAATCTCTCTTTCAAGAACGTATTATTCGCATTGCAAGTCAATCCGGCGAAGTTTCAGTCCAAAAGCTAGACCCGACGAAAATGTTTGATACAGTTACAAAACCGATAGATTTATTTCTTGCTGATTGGAATCCATCAGGCAGGACTAAGAATGATGGTGCGGACCACATAGGCTATTTCTTTTTTATCGATGGCAAGTTTCGCTGGGATAGCACGACCACTTTCGTCAAATTGCAGGACATTTCGACCTCCAAGGCCGTGCGGACAGACGGTGTAGCCACCTCGGAAAACAGCGCCCCTGGACTTCTCGCCGTCACGCCGGGCGTCGGTGGAGTGGGATTCCCAAGTTGCCTGTATTGCCCACCTCCTGAGTTTCCCAAAGGCCAAAGACATTTGAAGGACAGCGTGGCTGTTTTGCTGAAGGGCATTATTCAAACAGATGGCCACGCGGTGAACATTGAGATCGTGAGAAGCGGAGGCGTAGCTTTTGATGAAAAGGCTCTTGAAACGGTGCGGCGCTGGCGCTTTAGGCCAGCGATCGGGCCGAACGGAACACCAATCGCGGTGGTCATGCCAATTGAGGTCTCATTCCATTCGTTGAACTAGTATCTTCACGTGAGCCGACCCAGCGCCTCGTCGACGCCGTAACCGGAGACTCACCCACTGCCGGGAAGCGATTAAGCGAGGTTCCTGCGCTGGTAGCACAGGAGAATCAGGTCTGCCCTGCGGCGGACTCCGAACTTCGCCAGCAGATTCGATACGTGAAACTTGACGGTACGTTCGGAAATATTCAGCCGGCTGGCTACTTCCTTATTCGCCAGGTTCTCCAGGAGGCTGCTGAGAACCTCTTGCTCCCGGCGGCTCAACTCGCTGGGGGCATCGGTACGCAACCGGCGGCCCTGGGTGGTGCTCAGTATGGAATCCACGAAGCGCGAGAGCGTTTCGCGAGGGACCCAGAAGCCTCCGGCGGCCACCAGAGGCAAAGCCCGGGGTAACTGTTCGCGGGCTTCTACATACGTAAGAATTCCCTTTACTCCCTGCCGGAGCAACGCGTGGCTGTCGGTCTCCTTCAGTTTGTCTCCGACAACGATCAGGCGGGCGTTTTCGTAACGCTCCAGAATGTTGCCCAGCAGAGCCCCGGTCGCCTGGCGCGCGGCATGCGCGTCGAGGACGTAAACGGCCGCCTTGGGAATTTCCAGATGGCGGAGGTCCGGAGCCAGCATCGATTCGAGCAATTTGGGAGCGATCTGATAGCCGGAGCTCTCGAGAAGGCGCTTGAACTCGTCCAGCACCATCGGATGGGGGGAGAGGAGGCAGACCTTCAGGTTCGAGGCGTTCGACTTTTCGGAAGCTTTCCCCATTGTGAATTCAGGCTAACGGAATCGAGAAGGGCGGGCAAGACGGTTGGCAAGGCGTATTGCCTACCAGATACTAGGCCAGAAGTAGTGGAAACTTCACTGAAGAAGGCGCCCTGCGACTTGCAAGGAAGTTCAATCCCCAGGAGTGGAAGTTTGAGTCAACTCGACCCCGGCCTCAGGTTCAGCCTTCCTCCGGGGACGTTTAGCCGGAAGGCCGGCCTGGCGAACCTTATAGAGGAGGGCTCGATAACTGATCTTCAGAACCTGAGCAGCCTTGCGGCGATTCCAGTGGTTCTCTTGAAGCACCTTCAGAATGACGTCGTGTTCCATGCGCCGCGTAACCTGCTGGGCGATGCGCTTGAGGGGGATATTGCCCTCGGGGGTGCGCTCGTAAGAGAAGCTGAAGGGCTTCTTTTCGGCGCGCTCGGCGTAAAGCGCTTCTTCAGAACCCAAAACCACGTAGCGGGCGATACAGTTTTCCAGTTCGCGGACGTTCCCCGGCCAATCTCGCTGCTGGAGGGTATGAACGGCCTCCTTGGAGAGCTTGGGAGCCTCCCGCTGGAAGCGCCGGTTGAACATCTGGCGCAGGTATTCGATCAGGTAAGGGATATCGTCGCGACGATCCCGCAGCGAGGGGAGAGTCACGCTGATCACATTGATCCGGTAAAAAAGGTCCGACCGGAATCCGCCGCTTTCGATCTCGTCTTTCAAAATACGATTGGTAGCGCAAATTACGCGCGAATCCATGCGCTTCTCTTCGTGTCCGCCGATGCGGGTGAAATGCCCATCCTGAAGCACATGGAGCAGTTTCGCCTGCAAGCTGCCATCGAGTTCGGCAATTTCGTCCAGGAAGAGCGTGCCGCCCTCCGCCATTTCGATGCGCCCGGGCTTGGCCGCCGTGGCGCCGGTAAAGGCGCCCTTTTCAAAACCGAAAAGCTCGCTTTCAAGCAGCGTCCCCGGAATCGCCGGGCAGTTGACCTTAATGAACGGCCCGTTGTTCCAGGGCGAACGGTTGTGGATAAATCGCGCAAGAACCTCTTTGCCGGTGCCGCTTTCGCCAAGAACCAGAATGGGAACGTTCAGCGCGGAGGCGCGGTCCACGCGTTGTCGTACCGCCTGCATCGCCTCCGAAGGACCAAAGTAAATGTCGTCGGGCGGCAGATCGCCAGCGTGCGTGGGCAGGTCGGGTTTTAATTGCGCGGCAGATACCATTTAAGTTTTTGAGTTAAAGAATCTACGCGGACTTCCGTTGCATCTGAAACGCCAAAAAAGCCGCGCCTTCAGCCCCGCCACTTAAGCCTATTGTTAACAGCGATGTCCAGCGATCTCGTCTGGAATATAGAGCGAGCGATGGCCTCCTGCCGAGACCCCATGGGCACCGTCTCACCAGAAAATGGTTATCCCTTTCGGGAACACCATTTCCCGCCAGAAAGCTTCGTGCGGGAAGTTCAGAAAAGTTCAGAGAAGTCCGGATCTGAAACAGGGACGCGCATGTTCTCTCGTCTTGAACGTTTTGAATTACTACAAGAGTCTTGCCGGACTGAGGACAAGCCGAAGGTAACTGCGTTAAGGAGACAAAACGATCGAAGATTTACCGGAAAGAGAACATGGAGAATAGGACACGCGCACGATGGGATCCTACGCGCGACATCTGGAAAGTCTGGTCAGGCGCGGGAATTTTCGCCGCGGATAATGTCGTATCGCTCGATGACCGCAGCGACACCGACATCGGGACCATCTTCATCCTCGCGCTTGTCGACGCGAACGACGCGGCCGTGAGCGCGCACGAACACCTCGGTGCCCCGAGTGATTTCGGCGGGCAAAGTAAGCGTGAAGTCGAGCTCCGTGCCCGGAGCGAGATCTCTTTGCATTCGAAAATAAACGCCACGCGTGGAGATATCCCGGGTTTGACCGTTGTGCGAACCAGGGTCTCGATTGATCGGCAAGCGGATGCTGACCGGCAACGAGAGATCGTACCGGCGGGCCATACGACGTTCGGTCATCCCCACTGCTCCTCCAGGAGTTGAAAAAGGCTCACAGCATCCCCCACGAAAGACCAGCAATCCCTCTACCAAAGGTAACAGGGCACTTGCCGCTCACCCGAAGAAGGGCCGGAGCTTTTCCAATTCAATTAAGTAGACCACTTGACGCGATTGAAAACCTCTAAAAAGGGCCCATTCTTAAGTGTTCGGTAGCGCAATCTGAAATCGAAGGCCCCCAAAGACCGGTTTCGGTCTAGCCGCCTTCGGAGCGAAATACTAGATCAACACGCAAGGATTGGGTAGGGATATTTCGCGGAATGTGCCTTACTTGTGCAACTTTTTGGAGGACTAGGCGTACCGAGAGCCATGCCCCGAGGGCCCGCGCGACGAAATGCTATTCGCCTCGTAGCGCGGGTGCCGCCGGCGGTTCGGCCTTCGCCAATTCCTTCTCCGCGAGTTCCTTGGCCGCCTTGGCGCGAGATCCGCGTCCGGAGTCGAGATTGAACTGGCGCATCTTGTAAAGCAGCGCCTTGTAGCTGATCCCGAGCATCCGCGCTGCGTCCTTGCGGCACCAATTCGTCTTTTCCAGCGCGTCGGCGATGGCCTCCATCTCCGCTTCGTCCTTCAAGCCCCGCACGAGTGCCTTCAGGCCTTGCTCTTTGGGAGCAGGCGCTTCCTCGCGCGGCGCTGTCCGCTGTTGCTGGCCGGTCATTTCCAGAAGCTCGCGGAAGCTGCCTTCGTCGTCTTCGAGAATCACGTAGCGCTTCACGAAGTTCTCGAGCTCCCGCAAGTTTCCGGGCCATGAATAGCGCAGAGCCGCCTCCATCAGGTGCTTGGAAGGATCGGGCGCCACCTTCTGGTATTTCTCGCTGTACTTCACCAGGAAGTGCCGGAACAGAAGCGGAATTTCCGTGGTGCGTTCGCGCAGCGGCGGAATGTGAATCGAGAGCACGTTGAGACGATAATAAAGGTCTTCGCGGAAGCGCCCGGAACGCATCGCTTCCTTCACTTCCATGTTCGTCGCGGCCAGCACGCGCACGTCGACGTTCACAACGGCGCGCGCCCCAAGACGTGAAAACTGGCCGTCTTGCAAGACGTGCAAAAGCTTAGCCTGAAGATGCGGGCTCATTTCCGCGATTTCGTCCAGGAAGATCGTGCCCTTGTTGGCCAGTTCGAATTTCCCGGGCTTCGAGCGGACCGCTCCCGTAAACGCTCCCTGATCGTAGCCAAACAATTCCGATTCGAGGAGTTCGCCGGGCAGCGCGGCGCAGTTGACCTTCACGAAAGCCTGCTGCCGGCGCGTCGACCGGAGGTGGATCATCCGTGCCACGACTTCCTTGCCCACGCCGCTCTCCCCGCTGATGAACACCGGCACATCCACCGGCGCAATCTGCAGGATCTGCTGGCGTATCTTGAGCATCTGCGGGCTGGCGGCCAAGAAGGAGATGTCTTCGGTCAACGCCTCGCAATACTCCCGAAGGGCCTGGTTCTCCGAACGCAACTGCTGTTTCTGGCGGCACTTGAGGAATGCGGCGTCCAGCTCAGGCTTCTCAAAGGGCTTGGTGAGGTAATCGAGCGCTCCCAACCGGATGGCTTCGACGACGGTGGTGACCTCGTTCGAGCAGGAGAGCATGATCACGTTGAGGCCGCGGTCCACCTGCATCAACTGGCGCAGGGTTTCGAGACCGTCCATCTCCGGCATCAGAACGTCGAGGATAATGAATTCAGGGCGTTCGTTCTTGCCCACATACTCGAGGGCATCCTTGCCATTCGAGACCGTTTCTACGTCAAAGCCGTCCACTTCGAGCAGCGTCTGGAGATACTTGCGAATGCTCGGTTCGTCGTCAACCACCAGAATTTTGTCTTTGTGAGCCATCGTCGTCCTATCGAGTCCTCAACTCCACATTACTCCGTATCTTTCGGGAGAAGAAAAGAAAACGAGCTTCCTCTGCCCAGTTCGCTATCCACCCAGACCTTCCCGCGATGCGCCTGGATCAGCCGCTTGGTAATCGCGAGCCCCAAACCCATGCCCGACGAAGAAGGGTCCACGCGCACGAATTCCTCGAAAATCTCCTGATGAAACTCCGGCGCGATGCCGCTCCCGGTGTCGGAAACCGAGATGAGGATGCTGTTGGTGAACGGCCGGCTCTCCCGGCGTCTTTCTTCGGCAGGATTGAGCTGGGAAGTCCGGCGCTCCCAGAAATGCGGCTGGGCGCGCAGCGTGATCACGCCTCCCGCGGGCGTATGCTTCAGCGCGTTATCGAGCAGGTTCGCCATGCATTGCTGAACCTTCTGATAATCGAACTTGAACAGCGGCAGGTCCGGATGAATCTTCACTTCCAGCTTCACATTGGCGCGCTGGAAAGCCTCCTGCCAGCGGCACGTGAGGTCATTCACGCAATCCCGAAGGTCGTTCTCGCGTAGCTGGAGAATCAGCTTGCCGCTTTCGAGCGCCGAGTAATTCAAAAACATCGAGACCAGCCGCACCAGACGGTCACAGCTCTCTTTTGACTCCTGCAGCATTTCCCGCTGGCGTTCGGAAAGCTTGCCGAGCGAACCGGAGAGCAGCAAGTCGTAATAACCCTTCATCACAGCCAGCGGCGTCTTCAGTTCGTGAGCCGCCGAAGCGAGAAACACGGTCTTCTGCCGGTTTACTTCCTGAAGCCGCAAGTAGGCCGCCAGCAGATTGCGGTAGGTGATCTCGCGCTCCTGCATCAGATCCTGAACGGTCTGACGCATCTCCGCCTCGTCTCCCGGAGCCTCCGGAAGGGATGGCTCAAGGTAGGCCACGAACCAGTCCGGCTCAGGCAACCAGCGAACGCGGGCTCGGCTTCTCCCCGCAGGTGAGTCGACGAGGAGATTCACTTCCTGTTCCCCGCCTTCGAGCTGGCCCAGCAGACCGGTCCGGTCGGTCTTCAGAATGTCGGAGAAAAGATTGAACTCGAGGGCGGCAAATCCACTGGCCTTCAGCAGGTCCTGGGCATGCAGATTGGTGAAAAGGGCGCGTCCACTCCGGTCGGAGACCAGCAAGGGGCGGTCGAGGGCATCCAAGAGGCTGGCGACGAGCTGAAAAGCCGCCTGTCCGCTCGCAGATTGCTCCACGGTCGCGCTTTTGGACACTTCTCCTCCCTTGAAGTTAATCCCGGGTTGAGGCCCACGCCTCGAACCAGCCTGTGGCGGTAATGCTCGCAAAGGGGACAAATCGTGTCAATGGTAAATCGGTTCTCCCATTGCACAAACGTGGAAATATCTTTCAGCTAACGAGACACAAAGGTTCGATGTGAGGGTGCACACATTCCCTTACTGTCTCTAAGGCACTCATTACATTACAAATAAAATCGTGCGAAATTATAAACAGTTGCCATCCAATTGCTACAGATTCAGTAGTACTGAAACTATACCTATGCCTAAGGAAAACATTTCGCCCCACGTCACGGTACTGCCCCTGGTGACCGACGGGCGGCGTTCGACACGCCTCAGGCTGCAGATTCCTCTGTTTATCCGCGCACGGGATTCGCAGGGAGAGCAATTCCTGGAGCTGGGTAAAACCCTCGATATCAGCGCAAATGGTGCGTGCATTGCCTGTCCCCGCCCGCTAAGGCCGGGATCGCTGTTAACGGTAACAATCCCCGCACCGTCGATAACCTCTTCAGCACTTGTTCCCGCCGGAATGCCCCCCATTCAGTGCAGGGTCATCCGCCAGCAGGAAGCCGGAGATACCTTCCTGATCGCACTCGAGTTTATTAGCCCCCTCGACTGAGTTATCCACAGTTCCTCATCTGGAATCGCTTTGAAGTTGGGTATAAAGTGGAACTGGTTTTCATTATTCCCGGAACGGAACCGAGTTATCTCGGGAGCAGGTTGTCGAGGGGCACTTAAGTATACTCTTCACAATCGATTACGGACTTATCCAACCGCTGCCTCTTCCGCCGAGAGTGGACGATCCCGTGCAAGACGCTAAAGAGCCCCGTGTGCGCTCCTCTCGCGTGTGAGGAGAGGCTTACGCAATGCGGACAATAATTTGATGCCCCAGCCCGGCGAAGTTTCCCGGCCGCAGCCATCGGCCGAAGACTCCTTTTTGGATTTGCTCGTCGAGACCCTGCAAGGGCTGGACGATTTTGTCCGCGGCCAGTTTCTCCGGCAGTTCTTCCGCACCACTGCACAAATCGACCTCTCTGAAAGCAAGAGCAACGAATACTGGGAACAGATCCTTCAGCGCCGCCGGGAACTCAATGAAAGCCTGGGGAAGCGCGTTTCGCTGAAAACCGCGATGGTGGATGTGCTTTCGTCGATGAATTTTCTGCGAGTGCCCATCCTGATGGAGTACGACGAGTTCAAAAAACTCCAGATCAACGCCGCCACCGACGCGCTCACCGGGCTCTACAATCGACGCCTCTTCGACGAATACTCCGATAAAGAACTGAATCGCGCCAAACGTTACAGCCACAGCCTCGCGCTGGTCATTCTCGACCTGCGCAAACTGAAGGACGTGAACGATCGCCATGGGCACCTGCAAGGCGACCAGGTGATCCAACTCGCGGCCAGCACGTTGCGCAAGACGCTGCGCGCTTCCGACTTCGCGTTTCGCATCGGGGGCGACGAATTTTCGCTGCTGTTGCCCCAAACCGATCCTGAACAGGCTGTGACCCTCTGCCGACGCGTGCGCGCGCAATATGAGGCCGAGGTGCAACCTTTAAAAGTTGGCACGGGCGTGACGCTGGATTTTGGCATTGCCGTCTACCCGCAGGATGGCGACCAAAAAAGCGAATTGATGGGCCTTGCCGACAAACGCCTCTATGAGCTGAAGCACGACGGCGCAGCCGCTCCGCGAGTCATTCAACTGGAGAAGCCCGCGCAACGCGAAGCTTCTGCCACGCCTCCCTCTCCGACGCCAACGCCGGCCCCTGCGCCGAGAATGTCTCCGTCTGGTGCCGCCGCAAACGCAGCTCCGCGATCCCAGCCCCATTCGGACCAGCGCAAGTGGGAGCGCGTGTCTCTGGTCGGGACGAAGGCTCACGCAGTTCTCTCTGACCTCGGCCAGAAGACCGCGAAGGTTCTCGACCTCAGTTACGGAGGAGTGGCGCTGCTGCTCGAAAAATCAGAGGATGTCCCGGATCAATTCAACGCCGTATTGCACGTGCCGATCCTGCCGCCCGTGCGGGTGATTTTGCGCAAGACCTACGCCCAGCAACTCGAAGACGGCCGCATTCGACTCGGCTGTTCCTTCGTTTCGTAGATTCCTCCTGGATAGCCCACAGGTCTCTCGCCTTTGTTTCAGGCCGATCACCGGATCCCTCAGTAATACTCCGTTAACATGCGGCCTTGTGGCGCTCAGGTAAGATGGCGGACTTCGCTTCAATAAATTCACGGGGAGCCTGATGGAGAAAAAGAATTTTCTGTTCGTATCGCTTACGGGACTTATCAGCGACATTGCCTGGCAGGTCGCCAAAGAAGGCCACGAGGTCCGCTACTTTATCGGAGACAAGAAGGAACGCGACATCGGGGACGGATTCGTGGCGAAGTCGAAGGATTGGGAGAAGGACGTCGACTGGGCCGATATCATCATATTCGACGACACGCTGGGCCAGGGCGAGAAGGCGCAGGCGCTGCGCAGCCAGGGAAAGAAGGTCGTCGGCGGCACAGCCTACTCGGATCGCCTCGAGGACGATCGCTCCTTCGGCCAGGAAGAACTCAAGAAAGCCGGCGTCAACATTATTCCTTACGGGGAATTCGTGTCCTTCGATGACGCCGTCGAGCACGTGGTGCAGAATCCCGGGCGCTATGTGATCAAACCCAGCGGCGAAGCACAGAACGTGAAGCGCCGCCTCTTTGTCGGCGAGGAAGACGACGGGCAGGATGTGATCCGCATGCTGGAGGCCTACAAGAAGGCGCTGTCCGAGGAGATCAAAGTCTTCCAGTTGCAACGCCGCGTGACGGGCGTCGAGGTGGCGGTCGGAGGCTTTTTCAACGGCAAAAATTTCATCTATCCCATCAACGTCAATTTCGAGCACAAGAAGCTTTTCCCCGGCGATATCGGCCCGCCTACAGGCGAAATGGGAACCTCGATGTTCTGGAGCGGCCCCAACCAGCTGTTCAATCAAACGCTACTCAAAATGGAGCCGGTGCTGGCCTCGGAAGGCTACGTCGGGTACATCGATCTGAACTGCATCGTGAACAACCATGGAATCTATCCGCTGGAATTCACCTCCCGTTTCGGATATCCCACCATCAGCATCCAGCAGGCAGGCATGATTACGCCCATCGGCCAGTTCTTTCTGGACCTGGCGAACGGCAACGATCCCAAGCTGAAGACGCGCAGCGGATTTCAGATCGGCGTGCGGATTGTCGTCCCGCCCTTCCCGTTTGACGACGACGAGACCTTCGATTCCTTTTCAAAAAATTCCGTCATCGTTTTCAAAAAGCCTCCGCAGGACGAAATCCATATCGAAGACGTGAAACAAGTGAATGGGCAGTGGCTGGTCGCCGGAACTTCCGGGGTCATCCTGATCGTGGTCGGCACCGGGCCCACGATGCGGCAGGCGCAAGCGCAGGTCTATTCCCGCATCAAGAATGTGATGCTTCCCAATATGTATTACCGGACCGATATAGGCGATCGATGGGCCGAAGACAGCGACCGGTTACACACCTGGGGCTATTTGCGCTAAGAACCCCGCTCGAAGGAGGCGGGCGGCTAAAGTGCGATTATCGGCAACGCGGATCGCCAAAATAGGAAAAACAGGTGCCTCGGAGGCACCCCCAGACCAGTCTAACCCTTTTACTTTCAGTACCTAAAGCCCGGTCTCTAACATGCACTCCTCTTGAACTGCAGCGGGTGCCCCGGCCCCGCAAGAGGACTACATGATCCTGAAGATCTCGATCGCCGTCGGAGTCGCTTTGGTGGTTCTGGTTTGCGTTCCGTCGCTCATCGCCACTTGTTCGTTGCTGCTGAAGAGTCTCGGCGCCCTCGGCGAAAAGCGCCAGCGAAGGGCCCTGTATTATCGCCGCTAGCACCCCCAGCTCAAGAAGCCGAGCGTGAAATCCTCACGAGCCTTCTCATGTGGTCCTGCCCGAATGGCAAAATTCCCCTCTACGCGGTACTATCGGCTCTTAGGCCCCACCCAGGCTAGCGTACTTCCCATGTCACTTTCGATTTCATTGCCTTCTGGTATTACTGCGAAATGCACCGGGCTTGAAGTCTGGATGGGCCGGGCCCTCGAACTCTCTTCGAAGATCGGCCCCGATTGGGATGTCGATATCATTCACGATTTGCGGGTAGCACTGCGGCGAAGCCGTACGATGGCCGAAGCACTCAATGACGTGAATCCCTCCCGCGGCTGGAAAAAGATCAAGAAATCGAGCGGCGAGCTTTTTCACGCTTTGGGGGCCCTGCGCGACGCCCAGGTAGAGCGGCTTTGGGTCAAGAAGCTCAGCAGACCCGGCGATCCGGTTCGCAGACACATGCTCCGGGTGCTCGCCCAGCAGGAGCGGAAACATCGCCAGCACGCCGCGCAGGCCCTGGAAGATTTCGACCGCAAGAACTGGCGCCGCTGGTCCCGCAAGCTCTCGCCGAAAGCGCGGTTCTTTCCGCTCGAAAGCGTAGTCTACCAGCGGCTCGCCCTTGCCAGGCTGAACGATGCTGTCGAACTGTACCAGCGGGCGCGCCGGCGGCCCAGCTGCGTGGCATGGCATCGGTTGCGTATCGGCATCAAACAGTTCCGCTACATTGTCGAGAACTTTCTGCCGCAGCGGTATGAAGTGTGGTTGGAAGACCTCAAGCAAATGCAGGATATGCTGGGAGAAGTGCACGACCTGGACGTGCTGCGGGCCGAAATCCGCAAGGAATCGTCCGCGCTGGCCCCTGGGAACGTCGCGCAATGGCTCGCCAGAATCGGCGACGAACGTAAGTCCCGCCTCGATGCTTTCGCCGCAAAAGTGTCGGCGAAGGATTCACCCTGGATCGTCTGGCGGGCAGGCTTTCAATGGGGGCACTCACTGGTAGCCGCCCCATTTCCACAGCGGCGATCCGCTTAGTCGCCGAGATCGCGGAGAATTTTCGGCGTTACCATCCAGCGCATTTGCCACTTGCCGTGCGCGCTCGCTTGTTCCAGGCAAGCCACTCCCGCCTTTTTCAACTCCGTGAAAGCGCCATGCGCGCCCGCCAGATGCTCGATCAGTCGGTCCACGTGGGGGGCGTGGCCGAAGCACATCACTTCCTTTACCTTCGATTGCGAGATTTCCTGAACGATTTTGGCGGGTTCGGCGGCGGGCTTCAGCGCCTCGCTGACGCGAATCTTGTCGGGAGCGAAGCCCAGCGCTTCGGCGAAGATCTCAGCGGTTTGCGCCGCGCGCACGTAGGGGCTCGTGATCAGCGTGTCCGGCTTGACTTTCAGAGCGCGCAAACCGAGCGCCGCCGCCCGGCTCTTCTGGACGCCCTTGGCAGTCAGCGGGCGTTCCGCTTCCGGGGGCGATTTAGGGTCCGTGCGGTCGATGGCAATTCCATGGCGAACGATGTAAAGAATCATTCCGTTTTACGCTACCTTTGCGCCCTTTTGAACGCGTCGAAATTCGGCCGTCAGGTGAAACTCCCTCTCGAACAGATCCGCTTTCCGCTGCAAACCGGCAATATCTAACCGCGTACCTTCCGAGGCCTGGATCAGAAACACCGCCCGATGCCCGAGAATCTGCACGTCTACGCCGGCGACTTGCTGGGCGTGGTCGGATTCCAACTTCTCCGCGATCCGCAGCAAGGATGTGAGCAGGCGGAGCTGACGGCGCCGCTCGCTGTCGAGAGCCGCATAGGCGATATGGTCAAGATGCGGCTCGGACTTCGTATTGTGATAGCGCACCAGAGCCGCCACCATGTCGCGCCGCCAGCCCCTCAGCCCCGGAATATCGCTGTTGCAAACCAGGTACTCGCCGTGCCGGTTGTGAGCTTTGCGGTTCACGAAATGCCCCACATCGTGGAGCAGCGCCCCCATCTCGAGCACCAGTCGGGGTTCCGCTCCCATTTCGTGGAGCGGGCGAAGCTGATCGAAAAGCGAAAGAGCCAGGCGGGAAACCTGGTCCGCATGATGAGGGTCGTAATTCAGCCGCCGCGCGAACCAGCGCACCGCGGCCAGCAATTCGTCGGCCCGTCCTTTTTCTTCCTCGGACGTGACGCCGCCCGAATACTGCTCGGCGACAAGGTCCAGCAGCAGGCCTTCGCGGACGCCTACGCCGGGCACCAGCAGGGAGCGCAGCCCCAGCCACTTCGCGAGCGTGGTGATGATGATCGCCGCTATGCCCATCACCTCCGCGCGGTCCTGCCGTACCCGGAAAGCTCGCATGCGCCCGGCCACATCGAGGCGCAGCAGCCGCCAGGTTTGGTCCCGCAGCAGCCTCACGTTGATGGTAGGCACCCGGCCGACGAAAGGGCCCGTCGCGAGTCGCACCAGCGCTTCCGCGTTGCCACCGCAGGCGACCGCAATCGAACGCGACAACTTCGGGCGCTGCGGCACGGAGCTCTCTAGCAGCGAAATAATATGATGCCGCAGCCTCCTTACCATATCTTCGCCAATCGCGCCCTTGATCCCATACGTTTCCATCAGCCGAATCGTGCCCAGGGGCAGGCCGACGCGATGTTCCAGCACACCGCGCTGAAAAAAATTCAGTTCCAGGCTTCCACCGCCCAGATCGAAAATGAGCCGCGGCTGCACCTGGTTGCCGAGCGCCCAATGGACTGCCTGACAAACCAGCCGCGCTTCCTCCTCGCTGCTGATGACCTCGAGCTCCAGGCCGGCCTTTCGGCGGATTCGCTCCATCAATCGGCGATAATTGCGAACCTCGCGGGCCGCCGCCGTGGCTACGGCGCGGTAGCACGTAACATGATGCTGATCCATGCGGTCGCGGAAGTGCCGGAAGGCGCGGGCGGCGCGGGAAATCGTTTCGTCGTCGAGCAAGCGGTGAGTGAAAGCGTTGTGGCCCAGCCGGACGGCCACGCGCTCATTTTCGAGGATTTGGATGTGGTGCGGCGACGTGGCCCGCGCGATCACCAAACGGATCGCATTCGATCCCGCGTCCACCGCTGCCAGTTGGACGGGAGCGGCCACTTAGCGCCAGAGGTGAGACAGGGCGTGCGAAGGTCTGTATTGCGTCCTCGGAATGCCGAGATGCGAGGCGATCTGCTTCCGCAGCACGCGATTCACCTCGGAGACGCTTCCTTCGCCGTCCAATTCGATGAAGCCGTGCCGCTTGGAAAGGTACTCGAACTCCCTCTTGATCATCGATTGATAGCGGATGAACGACTGAAACAAATCGTTCGACAGCGACATGTCGCGTCCCGATTCCCAGTAACTGATCGTCTGCGATTTCCGGAACTCGCGGTCAAAGGCGACCTCCGGCCGCACATTCAGCCAGAAGGTCAAATCCGGCCGCAGCGCCATTTCGTAAATTCCGTGGAGATAATCGCGGCTGATTCCCCGCACCGCGGCCCTCGCGATCAGCGTGAAAATATAGCGGTCCGCCAGCACGATCAACCCGGAACGCAACGCGGGCAGCAGGCGCCGTTCAAGCTGGTCGAAGAAATCCGTGCTGTACATGAGCGCGAGGGTCATGCGGGTCACCGAGTTTTCGGCAAGCAATCCATCGATGTCCTCGCCCACCAGCGCCGACCTGCGCAAGCCCATCGTCTCCACGGCAAAGCCCTGGGATTCCAGCCACTCGGTCAAAAGTGAAATCTGCGTCGACCGCCCCGAGCCGTCGGTGCCTTCCAGAACGATAAGATTGCCGCTCAGCTCCTCGGACTTCACACCCGGCAGCGCACTTCCATAAAAGCGCGCGGTCGCTTCCGGCTGGCCGCTTGTCTTGGGTTCCGGTGGGCCGTTCTTCCGCTTTGCCGACGCCTTGGAAGCCCTCGCCGGCTTTCCGTTTGCCGCCGCTGCGGATCCGTTCTTGGCAGAGGTCTTCATTTCTTTTTGGGAGCGAACTGCTCCAGCTCCACCCGCTCTTCCAGTATTTCGCGCATGAGCTTTTGCAGTTTGTTCACGCGGTAAGTCCCGTCCATCAGAACGAAACGGTCCGTACTGACCATCTGATCGTAATTGTTCAGAATACGCTCCTGAAAAATGCGGAAGCTCTCCGCGCGATCCAGGGACATGCCTAGGTCCATTCCCGCCTCGTAATACTTGAGTTTGGGACGCCCGGCAACGATGCGGTCGACCGCCACATCCAGCGGGGCGCGGAAGTAAAACGTAATGTCGGGAATGGGAGCAAAGCTGTAGAGATTCCGCAGCCAGTGCGGCGAGCAGCCCCGCGCCGCATCTCGCGCGAAAGCGGTGTATATATAGCGGTCCGCCAGCACCAGGTATCCCCCATGAAGCAAGGGCATGATCTGGCGTTCGCAGCGGTCGGCAAAGTCGGCCGCGTGCAGAAGAGAAAACGTGGTGGGAGTCAGCAGGCGCCGCTGCTTCCCCCGGCGCGTCGCGGACTTTACCAGCGGTGATGAATTCCACTCCGTGAAGTGAATGCGGTATCCGCGAATCTCGAGCCAGCGCTTCAGCAGGTAGAGCTGGGTGCTCTTGCCGGAGCCGTCGATTCCCTCCACGACGATCAGCGCACCCGGATATTCGCGCTTGGGCGCGGGAATATTCTCAGGAACCGGTTGCGCGGCATCCAGAATTTCGGGAGGTACGGTCGCCATTGGGGTGAGCCACAAGCTCGGTTTTATGATACTTCGGAACGTCGCACAGGATCAAAAAAAAGCGCGGCTTGTAAGCGATTTAACAGCGGCGTTGCGCGGCAGAGGTTTCTTCGGCATGGCAACCGAACGCATCCCCGGCGCTCAAACGCGCTATCCTGAATTGTCTTGCCGGGCGCCGATTCAACAGGAGGTCTAGCAGCCAATGGCGACAAACTTCAGCAAGGAACTTGCCGTCAAACCCGGGCAGAAGGTAAAGCTCGCGAAGTATGATCCCGCCGACACTCTAGGATGGAAAAAGAACCACGCGATGAAGGTGAGCCTCGACAAAGCGCTCAAAAGGATCGATGACCTGCAATACGTCCTTTACGCCGAGCGCAAACGCGCCGTGCTGATCGTCTTGCAGGGGCTCGACGCCGCGGGAAAAGACGGCACGATCCGCCACGTCATGTCCGGCATCAACCCCCAGGGCTGCCCGGTAACATCGTTCAAAGTCCCGTCACCCGAAGAAGCCGCGCACGATTTCCTCTGGCGCGTGCATAGAGCCGTGCCGGTATTCGGCGATCTCGGCATCTTCAACCGCTCGCACTACGAAGACGTGCTGATTGTGAGGGTGCACAATCTGGTCCCCAGGGAAATCTGGTCGCAGCGTTACGAGCAGATCAATCGCTTCGAGAAAATCCTGCACGAAAACAACGTGAAGATTCTGAAGTTTTTCTTGCACATCAGCAAAGAGGAACAAAAAAAGCGCCTGCTGGAGCGCGTGGACGATCCCAACAAACGATGGAAGGTCTCCCAGGCCGACTTTAACGAAAGACTGTTTTGGGATGCCTATCAGAAAGCCTACGAGGAGGCCCTAACCAAGTGCTGCACGCCCGGTGCGCCGTGGTACATCATTCCCGCGGACAAAAAATGGTTCCGGAACCTGGCCATTTCACACATCATCGCCGAGACGCTCGAGAAAATGGATCTGAAATTCCCCGAGCCCTCGATCGACCTAAAAAAATTGAAGATCAGGTAAAAAGGCAGGCGAGTGGCCGGCACCAACAACGATCACTCGCTATACGCTCTAAGCCATCATCTGACGGCCGGCAAATCGAATACTGCGCGCCTTCTCGCTTGCCTCGCGGGAAGGCGACTTCACCGGCACCGGACCCATTTGCCGCCGTTCCGAACTTTCTGCGCCAGGCCGGAACGCCAGTCCTTCGGCATCTTCCGCACCATCCTTCATAAAGCCTGCGGCGCGCCGCGCCAGATCCACCCGGTTGTCCACGCCAAACTTATTCAACAACGACGAGATGTGAAATTTTACCGTGCGCACCGTGATGTTGAGCTTCGAGGCGATTTCCTTGTTGGCGCGGTTGCGGATCACCGACAACAGGATTTCGCTTTGACGCGGGCTCAGCGTCGCGGGGCGGGACACCGCGCGGCCCTCCTCCAGAAGTTCCTTCGCGCGCGACAGAAACCGGCCCACGATTGGCCCTTCGGCCGGCACCAGCACCACAAAATCCTCCGGTTCGTGGCCCCGGACCAGGCACTGCATCGCCAACTGGCCGGCAATGCGTTCGATCGTGCTACTGGGATCGTCGTTCGATTCCGCCCGGAATTTCGCAACCCCCGTGGATTTCTCGCAGAACACAAACGATCCGGAACCGCTCACCGGGTTCTTCTCTTCCCCATCGACAGAGTTCTGCGGCAGGCGCTCTTTCTTCACCAGAAACTCTCCCCCAGTTGCCGAAGACGGCTTCGGCAAACTCTTTTGGATTGATGCTTCGACTTCCAAAGCGTATTGGGTGGTGCCGAAAAAAAGAAAAACTGAACGGGAGGACTTACCTGCTTCGTCCAAAAACCCGAAAAATCCATGCTGGCGCAACGACTTCCGGCAGTCGCAGTTGAATTGCCAAAACCGCTGTCCATTTCAACTGCTTCAACTGGCTCATATTGAGACGGATACTAGTCCTAGCTTCTACACAAAACAATGTACCGGCGGTAGAAAATGCCCGAAGCAGGAAATTTCTGCGTACGAGTTCTTATCTCTCTAATGAAAACGTTCGAGTTCCAACACGTTACCCAAAAATAAGGTCTAGTAATGGAACGTCTAGTACATATCGCTTCGCGAGCCTAAGAAATTTCTCACGCGAGCCCGATGCGCGTACGCCTGCTACCAAGATCTTCAATCGTGGCAGTTCCGGCGCGCCAGTCCGCTCCATCCTGCGTCGTACATGGCCTCATCGATTATCGCGGGACACGTCGCGTATAATGGTTCTAGATGAAAATCCACGCGCGTGCACCGCTGCAGAGAGTGCAAGCCGCATCAAAGTCGCACGTCGGACCCGGTCGCATCCTCGCCGTCGATTACGGGCGCAGGAAAATCGGATTGGCGCTTTCAGACGACCTTCGGCTAACAGCACAGCCCTTGACGACCCTTATGCGAACAAATCGCGAAAAGGATCTGGCGCGACTCCGCGACGTCTGCCGCAAAAACTCGGTCAGACTGATCCTCGTCGGCCATCCGCTTCACATCACCGGTGAAGCAGGGGAGATGGCGGACGAGGCCGCGCGATTTGCGGTCCGGCTGAACAAGAACCTGGGGATCCCCGTGGAACTCATGGACGAACGGCTTACAACCTGGGCGGCTCGCGAAACCATGGGCGAAAACAGGTCCGCGCGCACTCAGAGGCGTGTAGATGAAGTCGCCGCCGCAATTCTGTTGCGCGAGTATCTCGGCAGAGAACAAGGGCAGCAGGAACCCGTGCCCCCCGGCGAGGCTCGCTGAAGATGCGCCGCCTGGGGCTATTGGCTTTGCTGGCCATCGCGGCATTGGGGGCGGGCGCCGGTTGGCTCGAATCGCAAATCAGCCGCCCCTATCGCGGGCACCGGCCAGAAAAAGTGTTCGTGGACATCCCACGCGGCACGTCGCGATGGGGAATCGCCGGCATACTTCGCAACAACGACGTAATCCGCAACCGCCTCGCCTTTGCCCTGTTCAGCGACTGGCATTTCCGCAGGCCCCTTCAGGCCGGAGAATATCTGTTCGACCATCAGGTGAATTCGCGCGAGGTCTTCTGGAAAATTTCGCACGGGCAGATTTTCGTCCACATCGTGACGATTCCCGAGGGCTGGACGATGTTCGACATCGCCAACCAGCTCCAGCATCAGGGGATCTGCCAGAATGACGATTTTCTCGCCGCCGCTCACGATACCTCGCTCATCTCCGACCTCGCTCCGCATGCGAAGAGCCTGGAAGGCTTTCTCTTTCCCTCCACCTACCAGTTCACGCGCCGCACCACCTGCGAACAGATCGCCGCAACGATGGTTCGGCATTTTCGAAAGGTCTGGGAGACGCTGCAGGTTCCCAGGTTTCCGCAGCTGCCCGGTAATATGACGCCCAAGGATGCCGTGACGCTCGCCTCTCTCGTGGAGCGCGAAACTCCCAATGCAGACGAGCGGCCGCTGGTGGCCGGCGTGTTCTACAACCGCCTTCGCCATTCTTACCCGCTGCAATGCGACCCGACCGTGCAGTACGCGATGCTGCTCGCCGGGCGTGTGGTCCTGGATGTAAAGCCCGCGGATTTGCGCATCGATTCGCCCTACAACACGTACCAGCATCCCGGCCTGCCGCCCGGGCCTATCGCCAATCCCGGAGAAGCATCGCTCCGCGCGGCGCTTTCCCCTGCCACCACGGATTATCTCT
Source organism: uncultured Acidobacteriota bacterium (assembly GCA_963709105.1). GTDB lineage: Bacteria > Acidobacteriota > Terriglobia > Acidiferrales > UBA7541 > Palsa-295. The sequence continues at coordinate 193,477 of CAVPVC010000021.1, read as the reverse complement.
ACTTTGTAGCCAACGATCAGGGCGGGCATTTTTTCAGCCGCACCCTGGCCGAACATAACAAGAACGTGGCGCGGCTCCGGCATCTTCTCAACGAGGATGCGGCCCGGCCGGACCCTCCATCCCGCAAGGCCGACCAGTGAGGCGACTTTGATTTCCGATCGATCCAGCGAACATCCCTCCGCCGGTACTTCCACAAAAAAGGCGCTGATCCTCGACGTGGCCCGCGAACTGGGCAAGCCGCGATTCACCCCTGCCGAAATCGAGCAGATTCGCCGCAAGCTGATGGCTCAGCTGGGAGAGCGGGGCAAGACGTCGCCCGACTACATCGTGAGCGTGCTCGAAGAGGCGGGAATGCGCGTGGCCATGTCGACGCGCTCGGACACGCAGGGAAAATACGAGGAAGAGTTCAGCGACCTGCTGCATTTCTCCACGCTCGAAGAAGCGGAAATGTGCCTGGTGCGTCTGGATGAGCTTCTGCGAAAATTCCTGCACGACCACGAACGTGCCGCCGCAGAACGCGTGCGCGAAGTCGCCCGGCTCGGGCGCCGGCGCGCCGAGATGATCGCCCGCAACCACAAGGTGGATGCGCACAAGCGCGCCGAGAAACAGGAAGTCGCGCAATGGTTTGCGGTGTGGCTCGAAACTCCGGACGCTTTTTTCGATTGGCTGGAAGTGCGGAAGCAATCGCCCGGCTTCCAGAATCAATTCCCGGCAACGCTCGAAGAGGGAACGGGGTAGTGAACCTCCTCGATATCGAACCGCTCGACCTCGGCCCCGATGTACGCGCCGTCGGCCTCGAATTGGTGGAAGCCGACGAGAACCGCGAACCGGTGCGCGGAACCGATGCCGCGCGCATCTGGAGCCGCGTGCTGTGGGCCGTCACCGGGAAAGACCCGTGGAGTCTCGATTTTTTCAGCCACATCGACCGCGTCAAGGAGTATTGCGACCACCATAAACTGGCATACCGCGAGGCCAGCCAACGTTGCATCGTGATTCCAGCCCCGGAAATCCCTCTGCTGGAAGCGCTGCTTGATCGGTTTCAGGGCGAGACGTTCGGCGCGCGCGCCGGAGGCCCGCTGGAAAGCGGCGATCCTGACCTCGAATCCGATCTCGCGCGACGCGGGGTCGACGCCTACCACAAAGCGTTCCCGAATTATTTCCTGTGCGCCGTCTGCAGTTTTGAGGATGGCTCGCTCGTCTTGCTGAGCGAGAAACTGTGGGCCAGCGAGGTGATCCGCCGCGTACGTCCGGTGCTCGAGGGGCTGGACGTGGAAGTGCGCCTTCCCACCTGATACCGGCGCCACCAACGAAAAAGGCGGCGCCTCGTAGAAGCGCCTGCCAGGAGATTTCTTCGCCCGGAGTCGTTAGAACTCGAACTTCAGCGCAAACTGCAATTCCCTCGGATCCAACGCGCTCGTGATCACGCCAAAAGTTGGGGACGTTTGCACACCGGCGCTGCTGAATGTAGCCACGCGACCCGGCACGTTGAAGTTCGGGTGATTGAATGCATTGAAAGCGTCGAACCGGAACTGCAGCTTTGAGTTCTCAAGCGGCAGGACGAAATCCTTCTGCAAGGAGAAATCCAGATCCACATAGCCCGGCCCGTACACATCGTTTCGTCCTGCGTTGCCAAACGTGAACGGCGCCGGGAGAGCAAAAGATGCCGGATTGAACCACTCCGTTGCAGTGTGAGGGCCGGAATTGGGGCTGCCGACTACATTCGGGCGCTCCACATTCGTCGTCGAGTTCACCAGACCAACGTCCGCCGGCTCGTTTCCAGCAGCCGTCGAAAGGTTGACAGTAAACGGAGCCCCGGTCTGCGCCGTGAACAGCCCGCTCGCTCGCCAGCCGGCTAGCGCTGCCTGCATCATTCCGCTGGAATGTCGAGCAATGGGAAGATCGTAAACCACATTGCCGGTAAACCGGTTCCGATGGTCGAAGGAGGAAGGCGCGCTCTCCAGTTGCGGCGCATAAGAATTCTGAGGGAGGTTGTATTCATTGTTAGTCGTGCCGGTATCTGAAGCGTCATCCATGGATTTCGACCATGTATAGGTGGTCTCAAAAGAAAGGTCGTGAGTAAACCGGCGATTTGCCTTAAGCGTTAAAGAATTGAAGGTTGCCCACCCATTCCAGCGAATCGTCGTAAACGCCGTCAGTTGCGGATAAGGACGGCGCGACTGAGCGGAACTCGTCGTGCCGGCCGGCGGCAGCACCGGCATGTTCAGCACGGTAGAGCTGTCGGCGTGAACCGTGCGCGATCCCACGTATTCCGCTTCGATCGTGGTATTGCTTGTGACGGCCTTCTGCACGCTTAAGTTGTAAACCTCGTTGTATTCGACGCGGAACGTATGATTCACACTGTTCGCGCCAATAGAACCGGGCACTTTGTAATTTACGGACGAGAGAATGTTCCCCGTGGAATAGTTCGGATTGAACGCCGCCGGAGCCGTCACCGTCTCCGTGAAGAAGAACGGCATGTTCTCCGCCAGATTTTGAAGAATGCTGTAAGATGCTTGGTTTGTGTAAACTCCAAAACCCGCCCGCACCACCAACCCCTGCTTTCCGGGAACTTGCCACGCCAGCCCAAGGCGCGGTGAAAACCGCACATTCCGCGGAGTTAACAAACTGTTGTTCCAGCCGACCGTCGCCGCCGAGATGATAGGAATAGGGCTCAGAGCCGCATTCGCCGCCGCCGTTCCAGTCAAGGCCGCCGGGTTGCCCGCGACCACAAAAGCGGGACCACCCGGGGCAGTCAGATCAATATTGGATGTCTGGTTCGGTTCTGCCACGAGGTTCGCGTTGTATTCATATCGCAGGCCGAGATTCAGCACTAGGCTGCGCGTGATCTGCCAATCGTCCTGCGCATAAAAATGCGCCCAATTCGTGGTTGCATTTTCCGCGCCTTCTCCCAGTCCCACCTGCGCGGATGCCGGCTCGCCTTTCAGGAAATCCCCCAACGGCGTTCCCGTATACGCACCGCTGTAGGTGTACACGCCACGCGCGTTATTCGGATAGCGGGGATTGAAATCGAGATGAAAGATGTAGCCGCCAAACTGGATGGTATGCGCATTTTTATGTAGCATCACGTTATCCACAAGCTCGAAATCACGATCCACTCGAGACGTAAAGCCAGTCGGAGAACCAATCGTGGTGAATTCGTTGCTCAAATTCATCTGCGGATAACCCTGGTCGGCTGGACTCGTTGTCGTGCCTTTCAGCCCATACGTCGTCGCAAAGGGATTGCCCGCGTTGGGATCGCCCTGTCCGCCCGACACCCTCAACCAGCCAAACCGGAACTCGTTCAACAAGTTGGTCGAGAAAGTATGCGTTTCACCGATGGACAGATTCACGGTGTGCGTGTTCAGCGTGCGTCCAAACGCCGGGAGCTGGGCTTCATTGAGAATGGTCGATCCGTAAGGATCGATTTCGTGAGCGTCAAAGACCGAGACTCGGGCAAATACATAGTCAGCCGAAGAAATTCGCTGATCCAGTCTCGCGTTATATGAATTCGAATCAAACTGTGATTCGCTTTCTTCCAATAGATTGTTGCTGGTTCCGGGCAAGTTGGGCAGCGGTGTCAGAGCCGGGCTCAGCAACGCAACCGCGGCGGGATCGAAAGGACCGGTCACAGGAGTGCTACCGATGGCGCCCGCTCGCTGCGCGGCGGTGGGAACCGTAAAAAGATGAGCCAAATCTTGCCGGAGCCTTTGCCCGTCGTAATTCACGAAGAAGAAGGTATGGTCCTTGACGACCGGGCCTCCCAGCGCCCCGCCGAACTGATTCTCTTTGTAGGCCGGCACGGGCTCGTTCTTCAGAGCAAAATAGTTTTCAGCATCCACTGCGTCATTTCGCAGGAATTCGTAGGCACTTCCATGAAAATTGTTTGTACCCGATTTCGTGACCACGTTGATCACCGCGCCCGATTTCCCCCCGAACTCCGCCTGATAATCCGTCTTGTTGATAATGAACTCCTGAATGGCATCGGGCGAGGGATTCAGGACAACGTTGTTGTAATACTCGTCCGTGATGCTCGTCCCATCGACAAGGAACAGATTGTGGCCGGTCCGCTGCCCTAGGACGTTGATCAGCGAGCCTGTCTGCTGCAAGGAATCCCCTCTCGTGCCTCCCGGCGGATTGGTAACACCTTCACTTAGTAAAGTCAGTTGAAGAAACTGCCGGTTCTTCAGCGGCAGGTCGACAACCTCGTTGTTCTCGATCACATCCTTGACGGAAACCGATTGCGTCTGGAGTTGTTCCGGTGCTGCCTCTACGCTCACTGTTTCATTTTGATTGCCCACCTGGAGGGAGAAATCTTGCCGGATATCGTCGCTCACATGAAGAATGACGTTCTGCTGGGCGGCTTGTTTGAACCCTGGTGCTTCGGCGGTTATCGTGTACTCGCCGAGAGGAAGTTGCGGCAGGGAGTATTGACCCGTGTCATTCGTAACCGCCGTATGCTTTGTCTGCGTCGCGACCTGCAGCGCGGTGACGGTAGCCCCCCGAATGATCCCGCCGCTGGGGTCAGTAACATTTCCGGTGATATCGGCCGTGTTCATCTGCCCGAACGCGGCAGTCGCCAGAAAAAAGACTACGAGCCACGCGGCGACCAGAGCTGCCATCTTCACAGATGCCTCCAAGAGCTGCCTCATGTATTTTCCCCCGCGAAGCTCCGCTGGCGATCGCTCAATGGACCGCCGATTCCGGAGTTGCATGTTGTGTGACGGATTCCCAGCGCTCCGCATCAAGCTCATTGAATCGGTAAGCAACACTGAACCCTCACGACAATGTGCGGTAGCCTACATCAGGGTCGAATTGCGTTGCTGTAAGGAGGTTGTAAAACCTGTTCGAAAACGTTCGGGATCGTCAGCCCCGGGGGAGGGTGTTAGAAACCTGCGTCGCTTTCCTTCGGGGAGTAGTGTGATGTAACTGCCGGATTCGGCTCTACTTGGGCCGCCGCAGCCGCATCGGAGACGCACGGCAGGTGTAGTGTAAAAGTGCTCCCTTTACCCGGAGCGCTCTTCACTGTCAGGTCTCCCCGCATGGCCTCCGCGATGCTTTTCGCCAGCGGCAGACCCAGACCTGTGCCGTGAATCTGCGCGGCTGCCACCGCCGTGCTCCTGTAGAAAGGCTCGAAAATGTGGGGCAAGTCCGCGGAGTCGATGCCCATCCCCCGGTCGGAAACGCTGATCTGCACTTCCCTTCCGCGAATGCTGTCTTCGCTCAGGCGAGCCTGGATACCGATCCACGGCTGCCCCTTTCCATATTTCAGAGCGTTGGTGATCAGATTCTGCAGGCATTGCGAGAGCGCCGGCAGATCACCCGCCACTTGCGGAAGGTCCGGCGCAATGTCCTGCTCCACCGTAACCTGAGCCGTGCGGATCAGCCCTTCCGTATTGCCGAGCGCGGCGTCGATAATCTGGCTCACCGGAAGCGGGCGGGAATCGTACCGTTGATGGCCATCGCGGGTAGCCGCGAACAACAGGATCTGCTCCACGAGTCCGGAAAGCTGCCGCGCATGGTTCCCGATCACCGAACCGTACTGGGCCAGTTGCTGCTTTCCCTCCACCACTCCATGCGCGATGTTGTCGGCGGCCGAACTAATCACCGTAAGCGGCGTTCGCAGCTCATGGGAAATGGTGGTCACAAAATTCATCTGTAGCTTGGCAAGCCGCTGCGCCCGGTAGCTCGTCACGATCAGCATCGCCATGCTCAGCACCAGCAGAAACAGCACACCGAAGCTGATCGCCAGGTCCCTCCTGCGCAACTCCGCTCCGAACGCACCGAGCGGCCCTCCCCTGCGGTGCTTCACGATCAACTGCCAGTCCTGATCGGCGGGAACCTCCGCGAGCAGCGGAAACCAGGAAACGCCCACGGCCGCGGCCGGCCCGCGATTCACCGACGGCTTGTGGAATACGTGCACGGGAGACCCCAGTGCCGGATCGGATACGCGGCCGAACAAATCCATGTTCCCGTCCGCGTCGCCCACCTGCTTCGCCCCGAAGCCGGAGTCCGAGGAATACAGCACGCGTCCGGGCTTATCTCCGGCCACCACCGCAATCTGGAAATCCAGTCCATCCGTGCCCTGGAAGTAGCGCTGTGCCAAATCGGGCAGAACCCGCGTTCGTATGACGTCGTCGTTCAGCTCCAGCACAATCCATTCCACCGATTCGCCTTTGCCGATCGAGCCTCCGGCGGAATCTCTGCCCGGGAACAGCGGATGCAGAAGCGCGGGTATCCCCGGCTCGAAACGCCAGCCGATCAGCGGCCCGCCCGCATAAAACCCCTCCACAAATTGCGGAGGCGAAGGCGAGAGAGGCTTCTTCGTTGGACTCAAGTCGGCAGGGTACGTCGACAAGGCCGATTGCAGCTTCTCCTGCAATCCCGCCAGTTCGGTCGGCTGGCTCGACGATTCAAGGCGTTTCGTTCCCGCGTCGTAGTGCAGCACCGCGCCATGAGGAATCTTCCCGGCCGGAAGAATATAGAAGTCCGAGACCAGGTCTGGGTACGCCGCCCCGGCCTTCCATTCCGTAAACGAGCGCGCCAGCTCCTGGATATTCGGGGGCGGATTGCCATCCGGATCAATCCCCAGATTCAGGCACACCTGTGAAAACACGCGGAAAAAATCCAGGTGCCAGTTGACCATCGACATTTGCAGGCTGTCCGCCAGCCGGAGGCTGGTGGCGTCGCTCACCTGGTTGCTCCAGTTGTACTGCAGCACGCCCAGCACGATCACGATCACCGCGGCCGGAACCACGACGGCCGCCGACAGCGCCCGTTCTTTGAAGGGTACTTTCACAGCGCTCCTGCTTGCGGACTTCAGGCCAAAACAACCCTTTATATATACGCCCGAACCCGCAGGCAGCCAAACAAGAGTTCAGTGCGCGGATGTTCCCTATTCACTCCGTTACGGATTGCACAATGCCCGCGGAGGCGAGCCGCCATGGGAGAGAACTGCCTGTGCGTTCGCTACGACGTTTTGAATTTATATCCGAGGCCTTGCACCGTGAGGATCAGCCGCGGCTGCTTCGGGTCGGACTCGAGTTTCTGCCGCAAGCTCGCCACATGCACATCCACGGTGCGCGTAAAGGTATCCGCGCTGTAGCCCCACACTTCTCTCAGAAGCTCGTCGCGCGAGAGCGTCGTCCCGGCATGTTCGATAAAGTAGCGCAGCAATTGAAACTCGCGGGCCGAAAGATTCACGGGCTTTCCGTCCCTGGTGGCCTCGGTTCCGCGAAGATCGATGCGCACCGAACCAAACTGGTGCGCGCCGGCCTGCGCGGCCGCCGGCCGGTTGGGGGCGCGCCGCAAAAGAGCTTCCACGCGGGCCATCAGCTCCTGCATGTCGAAAGGCTTGGTGACGTAATCGTCGGCGCCGATCTTCAAACCGCTCACCTTGTCCGACGTCTGCCCCCGCGCGGTCAGCATGAGTATCGGAGTGATCAGGCCGGCATCACGGATGTCGCGGCAAACCGTAAATCCGTCCCGGCGAGGCAGCATGATGTCGAGGATGATCAGGTCGAACGGCAGCCGGGCGGCCTTTTCAAAGGCCTCGTCGCCGTTGGTAGCGTATTCCACCACGTAGCCTTCATTGCGCAAGCGGTCGCCCACCGTCATGCGCAGCGCCTCTTCGTCTTCCACCAGAAGTACGTTGTCGTGCATGGGAAATTTTCAGACGAACCTATCTTGGCCCCGGTTGCATCGGCGCTTCAAGGAAATACGGCGGGAGGAACAGAGCCAGCGTTCGGATGAAGCGATCTGAAGCAACGAAGATGCCGAGCCTTCTTTGTGATTGGTCAGAAATAAAAAAGGGCGCCGCATTTTGCGGCGCCCTCTCTGCACTTCGGTTGTGACGCGGGGAATCCCCTGCGCCGGGTTTCTTACGGCAAGTAGTAGCGGAACGAGGTGAACACCATGTTCTCGTTCGACTTGGGCTCACCGCTGGTGCCGATACTCGCCCCTGCGGCAGCACCGACTCCGCTGAAGGCCTGGCGAACGTAGCTCGAATACTGCATGCCGAACTGAACTCGTCCTCTGGGGCCGTTGTAGAAGCGATACCAGAATCCCGCCGTTCCTTCGACCACCCGGCGGATATCCCCTGTGCAGCTTCCGAGCGGACCGGGAATGAATCCGGTCGAGCCGCCGACGCCGCTGGGAACTCCGAGGTTCGTGCTGGTAGAGGGTCCGGTGACCGGCAGGGTCTCCGTCCAGCAACCCGCGTTGCTGAACCCAAGCGCGCCGTACCCTTCGTTCGGGTCGCCCCGGACTTGGTGTATTCGGCGCGGTTGGTGAATTCTCCGCCGACGTTCAGATAGATATCGAGCTTGGGAGTCGGGTGGAATTGCAGTGTTCCGAGGGCTTGATAGTTGCGCAGCAGAGCCAGCGTCCCATCCGGTCGGGTGGTGGAGTCGGGCAAACCGGCAGAGCCGTAACGGCCGATGCCATCGCCGCCGAAGAAGTGGAGGCCGAGATCGACCTTCTTGGCGAAAAGCGCCCAGCGGGCGTTGGCGCCGCCGCCACCGCCAACTCGGGCGTCATTGGTAGCGCCCTGCGCGGATGTGATCGAGGTGCAACCCGCAGGCGGTGTCGTGCCTGTGATGGGAATGCACGGGAAGATCCGGTCATGGAAAGAAGCCAGCACGCCAAACACTTCGTAGTGGCCGAAGCCCGGTTCCCAGACGGCCTTCACGACGAAATCGGGAGACAGGTTGTAAGCGTAGTTGCCGAGCGGGTTATCGAGGCCGCCGCTGGTGCCGAAGGCGCCGAGAAGGAAGTTATTAAACGTAGGATTCAGGTTGACCGTGGTAGTCGTGGTGCAACCGGCGTTGGTGCACAGATTCGTGGCCGCGGCTTGAGCCGTCGCGTTACCGTGAACCGTCAACGTGGCCTGCGCTTCTTCCACCGCGGCGCCCAGCCAGACCTTGTTGCCGAAGTTCTTGGTGAGGCGGAAGCCATATTGCCGCGCCCAGCTGAAGCCAGTGTGGTATTGCGCGTCGATGGTCAAAGGCAGGTTCTCGGTACGGTTATCCATGCCGTGGCTGGTTTCCGTGATCAGGCTCCACTGTTGGCCGCCCGTAACAGTGAATCCGCTATCGAACGCCGCCTGAGCCCAGAACTGCCGCTGCCGCAGGGTATAGCTGTTGCTCTGGTTGGGGTTCGATGTGGTGCCAGCGGAGAGAAAGTCCATTTCGTAATAGCCGCCGATCTTCACCCCATTGAGTCTGCCCTCTGCCAGCATGCTGATGCGCGATTGCCGCCCGCTGGCGCTGAATTCAGAGATGTGAGCCTGCGAGGCGCCATCGAAGGGAGCGGTGCTGCCGTAGCTAGGCGTGTTGATGTCCGCACCCAGGGCTTGCTGGTGCCACACCGTTTCTGCCGCCATGAAACCGCCGGGCGTGATTGTAATGCCCTTGAAGCGCAGCGACTGCGGCCCGTCGTCTGCGGGCTTTTGCGCGCCCGCGGGAGAGTTCGAGGCCACCGGAGCATTGGAAATCGCATTCGGAGTCATCACGGGCGATGACGGCGAAAAGCGGAGCCGGCGCCGCTGCGATGCTGGCGTTCGCCGGGGCCGAACTCGAAATCTTCAGCTGCTTCTCAAGCGCCTGCATCTGCTGCTGCTGTTCCTTGAGCGCCTCGCTCTGCACTTGAATCTGCTTGGATTGCGCTTCGATCAGATCCCGAAGTTCCTGGAGCTCGCTTTCCATATTCGATTCCGCCGGCTTCGCGGGAGAGTCGCTCTTTGACGCGGTTGCCGACTCGCTCGGCGTGTTCGCGGCCGAGGCACCGCTTGTGGCCGCTGCGGTTGTCGCAGCCTTGTCCCCCGCCCCTGCGGGCCGGGCCAGGGCCGGAGATACGGCGAAGCCGAGGACCATCGCTGCTACTACGATTACTCGCATTCATTCCTCCTTGAGATTAGCTCTGCACTACTTCCGTCGTTGCTTCCACTTTGACTTCACACACTCCCGGCAGGAGCTGGTAGTCGACTGAGGCTAACTTCTCTCGTCGAAAGTGACACTCCTGTGCTAGCTCGGGAAACTGCCTCCGCCTTCAGGTCGCAAGAACGTGCTTGGGATGATCGATGATCTGATTCCGCCGCGATCCACCCGGGGCGTGCGAATCAGAGCAGGCAAGGTAATCCATGCCTCTTGAACCACCTGTGACTGCAATGTTAATTCTGCGTGACTAGCGGAAATTTACTGCGGGACAATCGGGCGGAGCGAAACAAGAGGCAGGGAGACAGATCGATGCTAGCAGATCAAGCGTAAAGGACTAGCTTCCACCACCCACCGCCACCGGCTCTTTGCTCTCCGCTGCTGGCGCCATAGAGGGAAGGATTTTTCGGACTGGCCGGATGCTGAAGAACCGCTCCCGGCAAGGATCGCATCGGTAAGCCGGGATGCGCAGGAAGCGCTTGGCAAACAGCATCGTCCCATCTTCCACGCGGTCGCGCGAAATACGCTCCAGATCGAAATTCCCGCATCGATGGCAGTGTGCAAAATGAGAGAAGCTCAGCGCTACACGCCACGCATAAAACCTTCGATCGCACGTATGACACCGCCACGGCCGGCACCCCGCGAGCGTAAACGCGAAATCCATCATTCCGGAACGATGCGAGCGGAAGCAATCGGCGCTGCGGCACTGCGGACAGATCATAGAGCGACTCTCCCTGGCGATGGGCGACAGCATAACCAAAAGCGCTGCTGTCAGCAACGCCCCAGATAGGCCTTGTTGCCATGGCGGCCACACAGAAAACCTTAGCCACCACCCCTGCCCCTGCAAAAAACGCTCAGAAGCGGCAGACGATAGACAACTCGCGCCGCCTCGGCCATAATCCAATTTAACGGCCATGCATCTCTGAGGGAGGCTCGCATGAGTTTGACTCCGAATCCGAATGTTCCCGCTGAACCCCAAATCGTGGAGACATCCTCCTTGCCGCGCTGGGTTCTTCTGCTTTTCGTGGTCGCGTTCGCGCTTGTCGGATATCTGTTTTACACAAACTATAACGACCGCCAGTCTGCCCGCGCCGCTCTGGACGCCGCCGACAAAAAGGCCCAGGCAGTTGATGCGGAATTCGCCAAGACCAATGCGCGCATCGCCGAATTACAGGCCAAGCTGGACGTGACCAGCCAGAAGCTCGGTCTGACCCAGGACGAACTCGCCCGCGCCCGCGGCCTCGCCCAATCCATCAAGAAAGACCAGCTGCAAAGCGACGAGCAGCTTCGCCAGCAGATCGGCGCCGTGCAGGCCGATACCACCACGAAGTTCGGGCAAGTGACCACCGAAATCAGCACCACCAAGAGCGACGTGGCCGCCACCAAGGCGGATCTCGAATCGACCAAGAGCAAATTGCAAAGCACCGTAGGCGATATGGGCGTGCAGAGCGGCCTGATTGCCCGCAATCATGACGAAGTGGAAGAGCTCAAGCGGCTAGGAGAACGCGACATCTTCGAGTTTTCTCTGAAGAAGGAAAAGACGCCGCAGCACGTCGGCCCGATCCAGGTGACGCTCCGCAAGACCGACACGAAACACTATAAGTACACGGTGGACGTCGTGGCGGACGACAAGAACATCGAAAAGAAGGATAAGACCGTCGGCGAGCCGATCCAGTTCTACGTGCGCGGCGCCCGCGCCCCCTACGAAATCGTCGTCTTCGACCTAGGCAAGGATCAGGCCAAGGGCTACCTGAGTACGCCCAAATCCGCCAGCGCGGCTCCCCCCGCAGGAAAAACAAACACACCGGGGAACTAAAGCCCCAACGGTAAATAGCTTCGGCGGCGCGCGGGGGCGCCGCCTCCCGGGAACGCCAATCTCCCGATTGGCGCTTTTGTCTCTCTTTGTGGCCTGCGATCCAACTCGATTGCGCAGGCATCCTGTGGTTAGAAGGTCTACCGCGCGCGCCGCCCGAGCCTGGTCCATTGACGCTGGCGCTCGAAGCGCTCAGATGCCCAGATCAAGCAGCCTTGGCTTCGGAGGAGAGGCGCTGCCAGTCAGTGCCACCAGGTCGGCATCCCATCAGGACCACTAGCTCCTCAAAACGACGTCTTCGGCTTCCATCCGGGCTTTCGCGGCTTTCGAACCGCATAGCCTTCGCGGCCGCACAGTCTTTCGTCGTAGTCGAGCCCCACATGCACCCTCACGGTCGGCACAGCGGTCTCACCGGTGGCGATCACGTAGTCGTCGGGCTTGTCTTGCTGCAGCATCAGCCACATGGCTCCCACGTAGTCGCCCGCGTGTCCCCAGTCGCGCTTCGCGTCCAGATTCCCCAGACGCAGCTCGTGGTCCAGGCCCAGCTTGATGCGCGCCACGCCCGTGAGTGATCTTGCGCGTGACGAACTCCAGCCCCCGTCGCGGCGACTCATGGTTGAACAGGATGCCGGAACAGGCGAACAGGTCGTAACTCTCGCGGTAGTTCACCGTGATGCCAGTGGCCGTACACCTTGGCAACTCCATAGGGGCTACGCGGATAAAACGGTGTCTTCTCGCTCTGCAGTGATTCGCGCACCTTGCCGAACATCTCGCTCGAGCTTGCCTGGTAGAAGCGGATCCGGGGATCGACCACGCGACCGCGTCGAGCAGCCGCGTCACGCCCAGACCTGTAACCTCGCCCGGTCAATACCGGCTGCTCCCACCTCGTCGGCACGAAGCTCTGGCGGCCAGGTTGTAGACCTCGTCCGGTTGGCTTTCCCGCATCGCCGTGATCAGAGAGTCTGGTCGAGAAGATCGCCCGGCAGCAGTTCGATCTGATCCTGAAAATGAGCCAGGCGCTCGAAATAGACCGTGCTGTTGCGCCGCACCAGTCCGAACACGCGGTAGCCCTTGGCCAGAAGAAATTCGGCCAGATACGAGCCGTCCTGTCCTGTGATTCCGGTAATGAGCGCAGTCTGGGCATGGCGGATCCATCCTCCGGGCGCGAGTGGCTTCCGCGGTTGTCAAGCAAGATCCATGCCAGAGGAGAAAACCGAGTCATCGGCAAACCAGGACGTGCTCACTGCTGATACGGAGCCAGTCAATCCTGTGCCAATCCGCACGGAAACCAGGCAAAACGAACGTAACCACAAATCTGCCGCCCCCGTGATCGTCATTTCTTGAACCGATAGCCGTATTAGACAAGTCCAACGCACGCAGGGGGCATTCCATCCCGAAATCCCGGGAGCAGTTTCGGCAGCCGGCGTGCACGTGATTCACGGCGGCACAGCGAGGCGCCGGGCGTGAGCGACGGTATTTCATGCCCGGGAATGGAATAGAACGGAATCGCACTCCATGGCAACCACGACTGCAATCCTCCGCGACATTTCCGATACGGCCCGGTGGGCGGCCGTGTTTCGCGCCGGCGAAACCGAGCGGCCCGACGCCCTGTTCCGCGATCCCTTCGCCACCCGGCTGGCCGGTCCGCGCGGTTTCGAAATTGCCGGGGCGCTTTCCAATGAAACGCACGCGACGTCCTGGGTTATACGCACGTATCTTTTCGATCAGCTGATCGCTCGCGAGATCCGGGCAGGCGTGGACGTGGTGCTGAACCTCGGCGCGGGTTTGGACGCCCGGCCCTACCGCATGGAACTGCCTTCCTCTCTCCAGTGGATTGAAGCCGATGGCGCGGAAATCCTGCGCTACAAGGACGACGTGCTGAGGGGCGAAAGACCGCGCTGCCGCCTGGAACGCGTCGCGCTCGATCTGTGCGATCGCGGCCGCCGATCGGCCTTTTTTCGGGACCTCAACCTGCGCGGCAATAAAATTTTGATCGTATGCGAGGGAGTGCTGATTTATTTCCGACCCGAAGAGGCCGCCGCGCTAGCCGGCGAGCTGGCCGGACACCGCCACTTCGAACGCTGGATTCTAGAGGTTGTCTCTCCGGCAGTGCTGGATAATATGAACCGCACGGCCGGTGTCCACGCGAATGCCGCAGGTATTTCCTTCCAGTTCGGGCCACCCGAGGAAGCGGCGTTTTTCGGACCCCATGGTTGGGGTCTCCTCGAAGGGCACAGCGTGCTAAAAACGGCCATCCGGATCGGCCGGACTCCCTTACCCGTCCACCTCCACCAGCTTATGCCCGACGTGCCCGCCGACGGCCAGAATTCCGTTCCGTGGGTGGGAGTCTGCCTATTCAGTTCTCGGAAGGGGATTCCCGCTCTCCGATCTGATAGCCCACGCCCCGTATTGTCCTGATCAGGGGACGATCGAATCCCGCATCCACCTTCTTGCGAAGATAATTGATGTACACCGCCACCAGGTTGGTCGGCTTGTCGGCTTCCAGCTCCCAGGCCTTCTTCGTAATCAGCTCGCGGGGAACCGGCTGGAACGAACGCTCCATCAGAAATTCCAAAAGCTCGAATTCCATCTGCGTCAGGTCGATGCGATGCCGCCCCCGTTGCACGGTGCGGGCGATGCGGTCGAGAACCAGATCCTCAACTTTCAGCTGGGCTTCGGCAGGGCTCGAGCGGCGCCGCAGCAGCGCGCGGATGCGCGCGTTCAACTCCGCGTAGGAAAATGGCTTGGCCAGATAGTCGTCGGCTCCGGCGTCGAGGCCCTTCACGCAATCGGTGGGCGAACCCGCGGGCGCCAGCACCAAAATGGCGAGGTCGGCCTTCTTCGCCCGCGCCTGCCGCAGCGCCTGCAGCCCGGATTCGTCCGGGAGGCTCAGGTCGAGAACCATGACCTCGAAAGTCTCGGTCTCGAGGAAACGTTCGGCGTCAGGACCGCTTGCGGCCAGGAGGACTTCGAACCCCTCCTCGATCAGCCGGTCGCGCAAAAACTCCGCCAGCATCGGATCTTCTTCTACCACCAGCACGCGCATGAAGCGGGTCCTCCTGTGCGAAGAACAACGTACGTACTATAACGCATACTTACAATTCAAACCGAACTCTGTGTCCGCCGTCACCTTTCCAAAATCATTTGTTTGTCCGTGTTTATACATAAGCCAATTCGAATCATTTTCGGCGAATACGCAGGTAGTAATCCGAAAGATTCTAATCCACAATCGCCTTCTGCATCGGTCCGCTGATTGCTTCCGCCAAGGAAGCATGGGCAATATTTGCCCTGCAGGGCATTAATTAGAATCAAGTTATTGTATTTTTCTAACATTTTGTTGACTGGGGGATCGTGCATTCATGTCCGCACACGCATCCGTAGTTTCACCGACTCCACCGCGCCTGCTGGTCGCGAGCAACAATCCGGCGTTCCGCAGCCGGTTTCTGAGCCCGGATCGCGGGGAGGGGAGCGTCGAAGAAGCCTTCAGCGGCGCGCACGCCCTGTCGAAATTGAATTCCCTGGCGTTCGACTCTTTGATTCTCGACCGGCAACTGCCCGATTTGAATGTGCAGGAGGTCGCCGAACTGGTGCGCCGGCGTTTCCCGCAGGTCAAGGTCACCATCCTGGCTTCTTCGGAGGAAAAGATCGCGCTGGAACCGGTGCCAACGCCGGCCCCCGTGGCTCCCGCGGCCGCTGCGCCATTGCATCCCTCCGATATTCCGCACGTCACTGAAAAAGAACCGCTTCCGTCCATGGTTGGCAAGGGGCGGTCCATGCAACACATCTACCAGCTGGCGCGGCTGGTGGCGGCCCGCGACACGACCGTGCTCATCACCGGCGAGACCGGAACCGGGAAAGAGCTTGTGGCCCGCGGCATTCATGAGATCAGCCGGCGTTCGACGAATCCTTTTGTGGTGGTGAACTGCGCGGCTATTCCGGAAGCGCTGCTCGAAGCCGAGTTGTTCGGGCATGCGCGCGGCGCGTTCACCGGCGCGGTGCAGTCCCGCGTGGGGCGCATTCACAACGCCCACGGCGGAACCCTGTTTCTCGATGAGATCGGGGATCTTCCTCTGACCATGCAGGCCAAGCTTCTCCGCTTTCTGCAGGATGGCGAAGTGCAGCGCCTGGGAAGCTCCGACGTTTTTCGCGTGGACGTGCGGGTGTTGTGCGCGACCAACGTGAACCTGCTCAATCACGTGAAGCAGAAACTCTTCCGCCAGGACCTCTACTACCGCATCGCCGTTTTTCCCATGGAACTGCCGCCGCTTCGCGAGCGCCCGGAGGATATCGGGCCGCTGGCCGAAAAGTTCCTCGACGATCTCTGCCGCGAAGCCGGAATTCCAGCCAAGAGACTTTCGGCCTCGTCCATCGCTTTCCTGCGCCAGGCGCAATGGCCGGGAAACGTTCGCGAGCTGCAGCACTCCGTCGAGCGGGCATTCATCCTGGCTGGGCAAGAACTGCAGCTGCACGTCGAGCATTTCAGTCACACCGCCGACCCGTCGCACTTTAGAACCATCTAATTTTTCGCGCCCTCCCCTGCGGATCGCAGGGAGTGTGCTCCTGAAATTTTTCTGTGTTTCCTTCCCGTAACCGGGGAAAACACGCGTCGACCGGGCGCTGCTTCGCTCAATGACGCGCGAAAAGCGCTCTCCCTCCGAATCTCCCTCCCCCGGAAGAGAACAGCACGCAGCTTAGCGCTCCCTAACGAAGAGACTGTTTCTTTTTGGCACCGTGCTTGCAGTACCGCGCAGGGATGCCAAAATTGCCTACAGCCCGGCAAAGTCCACCGCGGGCGCACGCGCCGCAGCATCGCGCGGCGGACCCGCAAGTCGCTGGCGCACGCCTTTCTGACCTTCACGCAGGCGGCCGGTTCGCTCGAGAAATCCTACGCCCAGCTGCAGGCGGAAGTGGGTCGTCTGCGCACCGATCTGGAGTGCGCCAACGGGGAGCTGTCCCGCAGCCTGGAAGAAACCTCGCGCATGCGGGCTTTCCTGGGCCGCATTCTCGAAGGCCTGCCGTGCGGCATTCTGGTCACCGAAGGCGACGGCCAGCCGCGCATGGCCAATCCCGAAGCCCGGCGTCTGCTCGGAGCTGGAAGAAACCTGGCATCCGGAAGCCTCCGCGACCTGTCCGGCCTCCATCGAAAAACTTCTCAGCGAAATCATTCCCGGGGGCGCGCGCACCGAGCAGGAGTGGACCTCCGCCGCTGCCGCCGACACGGCCATCGGGGTGTCCGCCACCCGCGTGGAGGTTTTCCCGGAGGCGGGTCCGAAACGATCTGGATTCTGCGCGACATCAGCGAGCAGAAACGCATGGCCGCCGAGCGCGAAGCCGCCCGGCGCGCGCACGCTCTGGCGGAAATCGCCACCGTGCTGGCGCACGAAATCCGCAATCCGCTGGGGAGCATGGAACTGTTCGCCGGACTGCTGGCCGGTTCGACCGCGGACATGCCGGAAGCGAATCAGTGGGTGACGCACCTGCAGGCCGGGCTGCGCTCGCTTTCCGCGACGGTGAATAACGTCCTGCAATTTCACAGTCAGCCGTGCGGCGAACTGCTGCCCACGAGCCTCGACCGCCTGCTGCGGGAAACGGCCGAATTTCTGGGGCCGCTGGCGCGGCAACGCGGCCTGACGATCCGCCTGGAAAATTCGCTCGGGAACCGCGACCGTGGCGGCCGACGCGCACCGCCTGCAGCAGGTTTTCCTCAATCTTTCCCTGAACGCCTTTCACGCCATGCAGGGGGCGGCACGCTGGCCATCTGCGGTGCCGGAGCGGGTCCGGGGCTTTCGTGCAGGTCGACTTTCAGGATCAAGGCCACGGGATCGATCCCGCCGCCGTGCCCAGCATCTTCGAACCCGGATTCACGACCAAGGCCGGCAGCCCCGGGCTGGGGCTTTCCGTCTGCAAAAAAGTGATCGAGCAGCATGGCGGGACCATCCGGGTGCAGAGTTCGACGCAGCAGGGAACCACATTCTCCCTGTCGCTGCCTCTTCAGAAAGGATCGGCATGAGCCAGGTGCTGGTGGTAGACGACGAAGCTTCCATGCGCGCCGCGCTGGACGCCAATTTCCGCCGCGGCGGATGGCAGGTGTCCACGGCCGGCGGAGTGGCCGAGGCGCTGGCCAAGTTCCGCAGCGCCCCGTGCGGCCTGGTGGTCACCGACATGCGCATGGGCGACGGCGACGGACTGGACGTGATGCAGGGCGTGCGGCAGATCGCCGCCGCAAACCGCGGTGATTCTTCTGACCGCCTACGGAAGCGTCCCGGAAGCCGTGCTCACCATGAAGGAAGGCGCGTGCGACTACCTGATGAAGCCGGTTTCCTTCGCGCAGCTCGAAGAAACCGCGCAGCGCATCCTGGGACAGGCCGCCGAATGGCAGCATCAGAACGCCCCGGAATTTGTGGGCGAATCGGCCGTGTTTCAGGCCCTGCTGGCGCAGGCGCGGCGCGTGGCGCTCACCGAAGCGGACATCCTGATCGAAGCGGAAAGCGGCACCGGGAAGGAACTGCTGGCGCGGCTGATTCACCGTTCCAGCGCGCGCGCCGGCAAACCCTTCGTGGCGGTGAACTGCTCGGCCTTTCCCGAAAACCTGCTGGAAAGCGAACTCTTCGGCCATGTGCGCGGGGCGTTTACCGGAGCCATCGCCGCCAAACCCGGAAAGTTTCAGGTGGCCGACGGCGGCACGCTGCTGCTCGATGAAATCGGCGAGATGCCGCTCAGCCTGCAACCCAAACTGCTGCGCGTGCTGCAGGAGCGCGAGATCGACCGCCTGGGCGACACCCATCCCCTGCCGGTAAACGTGCGCGTGATCGCCACCACCAACCGCTCCCTGCCCGCGCTGATCGAAGCCGGCACGTTCCGCGCCGATCTTTACTACCGGCTGAACGTGATTCCGTTCTCCATCCCCACGCTGCAGCAGCGCCGCGGAGACATTCTCGACGCTGGCCGAACATTTCCTGCGCAAGTACGAACCCAAGGCGCAGGGCCGCCGCTTTCACATTGCTCCGGAACTGGCCGCGGCCATGGAAGATTACGACTGGCCGGGCAACGTGCGCGAACTGGAGAATTTCATCCGCCGCGCACTGGCCCTCACGCACAGCACCACGCTGGGCGTGGAACTGTTCGCCACCGGTGTCCCGGTCGCAGGCGCCTGCACCGGCGGCCCTGCCCAAGCCGGGCCTGACCCTGCAGGACATGGAGCGCTCCCTGCTCGAAGCCACCCTGCTGGCCACCAACGGCAACCGCACGCGCACCGCGGAAATGATGGGCGTGAGCCTGCGCACGGTGCGCAACAAGATCCGCGAATACGGGCTGGCGGCGCGCGAGGCGGCGGTATGAGCTGGATTCGACTCCACGCAGGCCGACCTGCTGGCGCGCTACATGGACCTGGCGGCCAAGCGGCAGTCGCTGATCACCAGCAACATCGCCAACGTCGATACGCCCGGCTACCGCACCAAGGACATCGACTTTCAGGGCGAACTCGCCCGCGCCATGCAGGGCGCAGCCGGCGGACCAGACCGAGCCGTTCGTACACGAAGTGCCCGGCCTGGTGACGCGGCCCGACGGCAACAACGTGAGCATCGACCGCGAGAGCCTGCTGCTTTCCGAGGTGCAGCTGCAGTTCGGCATCGCCGAGCAGCTGCTCAAATCGCAGTTCAAGAATTTACAGATGGCCATCACCGAAGGAGGGACATCGGCATGAACCTGTTTCGCGTTTTGGAAATCAGCGGCTCGGCCTTGCAGGCCGAGCGCGAGAGGGCGGAAGTGGTCACCAGCAACCTGGCCAACGCCGAAACCACCCATTCGGCCAGCGGCACCGGCCCGTACCAGCGCATGCACGTGGTGTTCGGCGCGCACACGCTGCCGGAAACGGGCAGCTTCCCCGCGACTCTGGCGTCGTTCACCGATCTGCACGCCGAAGGCGTGCACGTGAAGAACGTAGTGGCCGACGGCGCACCTCCGGTGCGGCGCTTCGAACCGGGCCACCCCGACGCGGACGCCGACGGCTACGTCTCGTACCCGGCCATCAATCCGGTGGAGGAAATGGTCAACCTGATGGGCGCGGCGCGCTCCTACCAGCTGAACGCCTCGGCGGTGCAGAGCACCAAGAACATGATCCAGTCGTCGATCGACATTCTGAAGTCCTAAGCGAAACCGGAATCGCTGAGCACGAACGAACGGAAAAGGCAGGGAGAAACGCATCATGACCAATCCCATTCAAGGCTTGCCGCAGGCGCAGCCGGACCTGAACATCGCCGCGGGCGGCGCGCAGCAGGGCTCCGGCGGATCCGATGCCTCGGGCGGATCGAGCTTCCTCGACACGCTACACTCGGCGGTCGACCAGGTGGGCCAGCTGCAGTCCCAGGCGGACACCCAGGTGGCCAGCATGCTGAGCGGCGGCGGGCAGGACGTGCATTCCGCCATGATCGCGGTGGAGAAAGCCAACCTGACCTTCGAGTTGATGGTGCAGGTGCGCAACAAGATCATTTCGGCGTATCAGGAAGTATCACGCATCCCGTTCTAGAGGCAGGAAACGGATCATCGAAATTCTCCGCTCCGCTTTTTGATTGCGGCGGATTAAACGCAGCGGAACGGGCCCAAACAAACCATGGAAAAATTCCAGAAACAGATCGCGGCCTTTCTCAAGGGCCTCACCACTGCGCAGGTGATCCTGCTGCTGGTGGGCGTCGCGGTGGTAGGGGCCACCGTGTGGGGCTTCGTGTGGATGATCGGCAACAGCGATTACAAACCGCTCTACACCGGCCTGGCTCCGGCCGATGCCCAGAAACTCACCCAGGACCTCGGAGCGCAGAATATCAGCTTCCGTATTTCCGGCGACGGCACCTCCGTGCTGGTGCCCTCCGACGAACTCGACAAGGCGCGCCTGCAGGCGGCTTCCCAAGGCCCTCTCGCGAGCGGGCGCATGGGTTTTGAACTCTTCGACAAGCCCAACTGGTCGGGCAGCGACTTCTCCGAAAAAGTGAACTACCAGCGGGCCCTCGAAGCCGAACTCGAACGCACCATCCAGACCATGAACGGCGTGGAGCAGGTGCGCGTGCACCTGGTGCTCCCGCACGAGTCCCTGTTCACCGAGCGCGAGCGCCCCGCCAAGGCTGCCGTGGTCCTCAAGCTGCGCGGCACGCGCTTGTCCGACCAGACCGCATCCTCGATCGCCAATCTGGTGTCGAGCGCCTGGGACGACCTTACGCCGCAGAACGTCAGCGTGATTACCACCGACGGGCGCATGCCCAACCAGACCCACGGGCAGTTGGGAGAGCTCGAAACCAGCGGCGTGGACCTGGAGACGGCCATGGCTGAGCGCGTGGTGCAGGTGCTCTCGCCGGTGGTGGGAGCCGACCACGTGAAATCGAGCGTCACCATCGAGTACGATCCCACGTCCGCCGAAAGCACCCAGGATCTCTACGACCCCGCGACCGCCGCGGTGGTCACCTCGCAGACGTCGCAGGAGACCGCGCAGGACCTGGATTCCTCGGGCATTCCCGGCACGGCCACCAACGCTCCCAACACGCCGCCCGCCGGAAACGCCGCCAACCAGAGCACCAGCGGGCAGACCAGCCAGGGGATCCGCAGCGAGAACAAGACCTTCGCCGTCAGCCACACCACCAAGCACTTGATCGAACCGGCTGGGCGCTTCAAGCGCATCGCCGCGGCCATCCTGGTGGACGACGCCGTCACCGCGCCCGCCGACGGACAGGGCAGCGAGACGCGCCGCAAGCGCAGCCCGCAGGAGATGAAACAGATCGAGGATCTGGCCAAGGCCGCGTTGGGCTTTGACCCGGCCCGCGGGGACCAGATTTCGGTGCAGAATATTTCCTTCCAGGCGGCCCCGGTAGAAAAACTCGAAGGGCCGAGCCTTCCCGAGCGCGTGCGCGTGGTGACGGAACGCTGGACCGGCATGCTGCGCTACGTGGCGTTGTTCGGACTCTTCCTGATGGTCTACTTCCTGGTTCTGAATCCGGTGAAAAAGCAGGTGCTGGCGGCGTTTGAAAATGCGGGCCAGCCAGCCTTACCCGCGGGAGCCGCGAACCCGGCCCTCGGGGCAGCGCAGTCCGCGCCGGAACTGGCCTCGGCCAGCCGGCCGGGACTGGGGGCGGCCTCCGCCGCCGACCCGCAACTGCAGCGCGCCCTGAACATGCGCCAGCAGGTGGTCTCCACCGTGAAGGCCGATCCGGAAAGCGCCGGACGGCTGGTGCAGAACTGGCTGGGTGAGGGCGGGGCGTCGTGAGCGCGCCGCCGGCGAAACTTGTCAGCAATCCCGCCAAGGCAGCCATGCTGATGGTGCTGCTGGGGGACGAAGCCGCCCGCAAGATCTGCGAGCGCCTGCCCGAGGGAGCCCTGCGGGTTCTCGCGCAGGAGATCGCCGCGCTGGGCAGCATTCCTCCCGAAGCGGCGGCCGAGGTTTTGCAGGAATACCAGCAGCAGTCGACCACGCAGGAATCGGTGGGGCGCGGCGGCCCGGAGTTCGCCACGCAGTTCCTGGTCAAGGTGCTGGGCAACGAGGAAAGCCGCCCGCTGGTCGACCAGGTGCGCTCGCTCGAGACCACCAGTAAGAACTTCGAGGCGGTGCAGAAGGCCCCGCCCGAGCAGATCGTGAAAGTCCTGCAGCAGGAACACCCCCAGACCATCGCGCTGGTGCTCGCGCACCTGAACGCCGCGGTTTCCAAAAACGTGCTGCTGCTGTTGCCCGAACCGGCGCGCACGCAGGCGGTGCGGCGGCTGGCCGAAATGCAGAATTTTTCTCCCGAGGTGGTGCAGAAGATCTCCGTGGTGCTGCAGCGCAAGCTGGCCGCCCCGGCGGAAAAGCAGGACCAGCGCGCCTTCGGCGGCGTCGACACGGTGGCCGACTTGCTCAACCGCGTGGGACCGAAAGTGACTACCGATCTGCTGGCGGGAATCGAGAAGGACAACGCCTCGCTCGCCGCCACCATCCGCAACCAGATGTTCACCTTCGAGGATTTCGTCGAGGTGCCCGAAACCGGCCTGCGCGAGCTGCTTTCGCAGGTGGACAAAAAAGCCCTGGCCACCGGCCTCAAGGGAGCCTCGGAAAACCTGCGCAATCATTTCTTCAAGTGCATGTCCTCGCGCGCCGTCGAAATGCTCAAGGAAGACATGGAGGCGCTGGGCCCCATCCGATCCAAGGACGTGCAGCAGGCCCAGACCGAAATCGTCGCCGTGGCGCGCAAGCTCGAAGCGGAAGGAAAAATGACCCTGAAGAATGAAGCCGAGGACGCCTTTGTCGTCTAAACCCGCCGCTCCCGAAGACGTGGCCGCCCAGCCGTTCGTGTTCTCCTCTCCCGGCGGGGAGAATGGCGTACGTGCGCACGGCGGAGCCGCCTGGAATGCTTCCGGCGCGGGCAGCGAAGCATCCGCCGCAGCGAGCGGGCAGGCCCTGTACGAAAAGGGACTGGCCGAAGGCGAAGCGCGCGCCCGTGCGGAGTTTGAAAAAACACTGTCGGGCCTGCGCGGCGAACTCTCCGAAGCGCTGCGCCAGTTCGCGGTCCAGCGCGAGGGCTATTTCCAGCGCGCGGAGAGCGAAATCGTGCAGCTGGCGCTGTCCATCGCGCGCAAGATTCTGCATCGCGAGGTGCAGATGGACCCGCTGCTGCTCACCGGCATCGTGCGCGTGGCCCTGGAAAGTCTGAACGACGGCACGCAGGTGCGCCTGCGCGCCAATCCGCAGGAAATTCCCTTCTGGCGCGACTACTTCAGCCGCTCGACCGATGTCGTCCCGGCACCGGAGCTGATGGGCGACGCCTCGCTCGCCCCCGGCAGCTGCGCCCTGGAAACTGAACTCGGCAGCACGCACATCAGCCTGGAAACACAGCTCAAGGAAATCGAGCAGGGGTTTCTGGATCTTCTGGAACAGCGTCCCCGGGGAGCGGCATGAGCGCCGCGAGTCCGCTCGCTCCTTATTTTCGCAGGCTGGACGATTTCTCCACCTTTCGCTGGGTCGGGCGCGTGACCAAGGTGGTCGACTACCTGGTGGAATCGGAGGGACCGTTCTGTTCCGTGGGCGAGGGCTGCGCCATCCTCACCTCCGAGGGCCGCACGCTGGCCGGCGAGATCGTGGGCTTCCGCGGCAAGCTGGTTCTCTCCATGCCGCTGGAACGGCCGGCGGGAATCCGCTACGGCGACCGCATCGTCACCCGCGGCACGCGCCCGTGCCTGCGCGTGGGGCCGGGCCTGCTCGGCCGCGTGATCGACGGCACCGGCGAGCCGCTCGATTCCAAAGGCTCCTACGGGGCGCGGGAATACTGGCCGCTGCGCGGCGACGCGCCCTTGCCACTCACCCGCACGCGCATCAGCGAAGCGCTGGGCTGCGGCATCCGCGCCATCGATGGGATGCTCACCTGCGGGCGCGGGCAGCGCATGGGAATTTTCGGCGGCAGCGGCGTGGGCAAGAGCACGCTCGTCGGCATGATGACCCGTGGAACCTCCGCCGATCTCACCGTTCTGGCTCTGGTGGGCGAGCGCGGCCGCGAGGTGCGGGAGTTTCTGGAAGACGCCCTGGGCGAAGAAGGCCTGTCGCGGTCGGTAGTGGTCGTGTCCACCTCCGACCAGCCGCCGCTTTCGCGCATTCGCGCCGCGCTCGCCGCCACTACCATCGCCGAATATTTTGCCGCGCAGGGAAAGCACGTGCTGCTGGTGGCCGACTCGCTCACCCGCTTTGCCATGGCCCAGCGCGAAATTGGCCTGGCCGCCGGAGAGCCGCCCACGGCCAAGGGGTACACGCCTTCGGTGTTCACACTGCTCGCGCAACTGCTTGAGCGCGCCGGGCATTTCGGCGGCGGCAGCATCACCGGTTTCTACACCGTGCTGATGGAAGGCGACGACCAGCAGGATCCTCTGGTGGACGCGGCGCGTTCCCTGCTCGACGGCCACATTGTTCTGGACCGCCGCCTGGCGGCGCGCGGGCACTATCCGCCGATCTCGGCGCTCGACAGCCTCAGCCGTCTCATGCCTGCCGTATGCGGCCCGGAGCATCTGCAGAAAGCGGCGCGCCTGCGGTCGCTGATCGCCTCCTACGCCGCGTCCGAAGATCTTCTGCGCATCGGGGCTTACCAGAAGGGCGGCGATCCTCTATTGGATCAGGCCATCGCGGCGCAGCCGGCCATCAATGCGTTCCTGCAGCAGAACAAGAACGACAAGTCCTCCATCGAGCAGACGCTGCCGGCGCTGCTGGCGCTGCCGGGATAAGCGATGGCCTTCGTCTTCCCCCTGCAAGGAGTGCTGCGCGTGCGCGAGCTGCAGGAGCGGTCCGAGCTGCAGAAACTGCAGGCCCTGGCCGTGCAGCTCGCAGGCGTCCGCGCAGAGATGGTTTCCCTCGACGCCGAAGCGGAGCAAATCCGGCGCGGCGTCTGGCAGGACGCATCGGCAGGAATCTCCGGAGCGGAACTGCACTTCAGCGCCGCCCGCGAATCGGCCTCCCTCGAACGCCGCCGCCTGCTGCAAACAAAGCTGCAGGAACTCGAACGCGCGCAGCAGGCCCAGATGCAGCGCTATCTCCAGGCCCGCCAGAAAAAGGAAACGATCGCGCACCTGCGGGAGGAGCAGCTGGCGGCCTACGAACTCGAGCAGTCGCGCCGGACCCAGCGCCAGCTCGACGAACTTTTTCTCGTACGCCAGGCTGCCCGCAAAAATTCCTAGCGGCATCCCAGCCGCCTCCCCACACTCAGGGCTGTAGCGAAATCGCCGCGAGCTCCTTTCGCTGACCGGTTGCGAGCGCCGAATTGCCCAGCCGCCGGGCAACCGTTACCCAGCCCCGTATCGGCCGTTTTCGTAAAAACTTCAGTCCCTTTTTCAACCCTCCCTTTTTGTGGCACTTGCGAGAAACACATAGCCGCACACCTCGGTTCTTTTTTGGTCCTCGGGATGCCTTTCTGTCGGCGGGACAAATCGAATCCATGGTGGATGTGTCGCATACAATGCCGGCAGCCAGCGTAGAAACCGGGACGTCATTGCGGGGAAAAACCGCCGCGCAACCAGCCGCGGCAGGCTCTTCGCTGAGCGCCGTCGCGAGCTTCTCGGACGTGCTGCAGGCTTCGCTCGCGAGCAGAGCGTCTGCCGCAGCCCACGCGAGAAAGTCCAGCGGCGGCACCGCGCCGGCAGACCCTGCGGCCAGCACCGGCCCCACGGCTTCCGATTCCGCAGAATCGCCCATCGCAGGCGGTTCCGGCGATCTTTCCAGCGCCGGCTGCCCCGCTGCCAACTGCTCCCCTTTCCCTTTCGATCGCTTTGCCGGATTCCGCCGGCACAGCGGACGCCCCGGGCGATGCGCCTGCTTCCGCAGTTTCCGGAGCGCTCTTCGCGGCCCCCGGCGCGACGGTGACCACAACACAGCCGCCGCTTTCGCATCGCTTGGGCCGGACAACCGCGGCGGGACGAGCGGCGTAGCGCCAACTTCCGGGCCAAGCATCGTGACCCTTGCGGACAGCAGCACCGCGGGACCAAGGTTCGATTCCAGTGCCGCCACGATGAGCAGCCCTGCGCCGCAAGTTTCGGTTCGGAGCTTCACGAACCCGCCGAGCGACAACGACACAGCGCAAGCTTTCGTTTCAACCGTCCTGCCCACCGGCGGCCAAAGCACTGCGACACAAATTCCCGCTTCCAGTGTCACCGACCCTGCGGCCCGTCCGGACACCACACAGGGTTCTGAATCGAGCGGCGGCCTCACCGCGGATACCGCTTTAGTTCCGGCGAACGCGCCTCTGCCGCAGGCCAGCGCACCTCCATCCTGCGCGCAGACGACTCTTCTGACGCCGCTCCCCGGGACGGTCCGTACGACCGGCGCGCCAGCGTTCGTGAGCGGTCCGGACAATTCATCCGGCTCTTGGGGACCAGCCAGCCAGTCTCCGTCAGCCACGGATTCTGTTTCCGCCGTGCCGGCATCTGCGCTTCCCTCTGGGAACGCTGCGGCGGCGGACCCGGTTCCGGCAAAATCGCCAGCAGCCGGAGGTTCTCGATCCTTCGCTTCCCTGCTGCCCGCTGCGTTCCTCTGGGACGGAATTCCGCAGGGAAACTTCGCGTCTACCGCGCACCCGGGGGCTACGACTGGGGCAAGCGCATCCCCGGACTCGCTTCGGGCGTCTCTAGCGGCACAGACGCCACCTGGTGATCCGACCGTTGCGACAGCGATTGTGCCGGAGTTTCCCGCCGCACCCGATCCCGTTCCTTCGCCGGGCAGAACGCCGGCACCGGTTGCGGCCGCTTCCGCGAAAATAACTCTCTCGACACCGGCTGCGTGGCGATTCGTACCGTCCAGTTTTCGCGCCGAACCACTCGGGATCGATTCGCAGCCGTCGCTCGCCGAACCCACGCCGGCGATGGCCCAGGAGCCGGGACAAACGCTCGACACCCGTTCCCTGTTTTCGGCAGACGGAACAGCGCGCCCTCTTCCGGCGGGAACCGCGCCCGCGACGGCCCCGGTTTCCGAAGGGCCGGACGCGCCCTTTTCGGCAGCCGCGACGGCTGCGTCCGGAGAAGCCGTCTCCGGTGCACCCGCGAACAGTCTCTTTAAACCGGTGACCAGTCTCTTCGCGGCGACGGCTGCCGACAGCCCTGCCGCGATCCCGGCCGTTTCTCAGCTCACCGTAGCCCCCGGCCCGTACCACAGCGATTCGAAATCCTCCCTCGCGGCCAGCGCTTCCGCCCCGGACGCGCCTTCTTCGCACACGGCCCTGCGGGAACGCTCGGAAGACGGCCCGGAGCTTTCCCCCGGACTGCAAGCCTGGAACGGCGGGGAGCGCGCTTCTGCGAGTACCGCGACGTCAGACCGCGTCACCAGCTCGCTGGCCGGAGCGGAGATGAACGTGGCCCTGCGGACCGAAGGACTAGGCGCGGTGCAGGTGCGCGCGCACGTCACCGGGGACCAGGTGGGAGCGGCCATCACCGTCGAGCGGCACGACGCGCACGCCGCCCTCGCGAACGATCTGCCGGCGCTGCACCAGGCCCTTAGCGAGCGCCAGCTGCGCGTGGAGAACGTTTCTTTGCAGCAGGGCCCCGCGCACGCCGGACCGGGCATCGGCGACAGCGCGGCGCGTCACCAGAACCAGGGCGGAAATTCTTCGCGGCCCTCGCCCATCGGCGGGGCGGCCGCGGGATTTTTGGGGGCGGCGCAAAACACCGGGACCATCGAGACGTCCCCGGAGAACCACACGGCTTTCGATTCCAATGGCAGGCTCAGCGTGCAGGCCTAGAGGCCGCACCAAGGAGAAACATCGCATGGCTTCCGCATCCAGTCTGATGAGCAACCCCACGTCGCTGCTGCAACCGACGCCTCCGGCGAGTACGCAGCTGCCGTCGTCCAACAGCTCCTCCACGAGCTCGGGAACGGGCGGCCTGAATGCCAATTCGTTTCTGACCCTGCTCACCACCCAGCTGCAGGCCCAGGATCCACTCAATCCCATGGACCCCTCGCAGATGGTCAGCGAACTCACGCAGATCAATTCGCTGCAGCAGCTGGTGCAGATCCAGTCCGACCTGCAGAGCGTGCTGGGAACGTCTTCCAGTTCCACGACGGGGCAAGGCAGCACCGGGTCGTCCGGCGCTTCCGGAACCGGCGCATCGTCTTCGGTATAGTCAGTTCGTTGAATTACTTGGTTTACAAATCTTTCGCCGCGCGCGAAGAATCAACAGGAGGAACAGATGGGCTCATTTTCATCGGCACTTTCCGGCTTGAACAGCGCCTCGGTCGACCTTTCGGTGATTTCCAACGACCTGGCCAACATGAACACCGTCGGCTATAAATCGAGCGACGCCAACTTTCAGGACTTGTTCTACCAGCAGATCGGCAGCAGCGCCGCCGGCAACCCGCAGGAGGTGGGATCGGGCGTGACGGTGGGCTCCATCAGCTCGAACTTCACCGAGGGCACCATCAGCGCCACCGGCGTACCCACCGACGTGGCCGTCGACGGCGAGGGCTATTTCGTGGTCAACAAGGACGGGGAGCAGGAATTCACCCGCGCTGGAAACTTTTCAATCGCCTCCAATGGCGACCTTCTGGCCAGCGATGGCGGGCAGGTGATGGGCTATCCGGCGGTCAACGGGGTGGTCAACGCCAACCAGACAGTGGCACCGCTGATGATCCCGGCCGGACTGACCGTGCCGGCCAAAGCCTCCTCGCAGTTCAGCCTGACGGTCAGCCTGAACTCGAGCGGCGGAACGGCCGTGAGCGCCGCCGCCCAGCAGACCGGCAGCGGCATCGCGCCGGCCACGGTGCTCAAGACCGGCAGCGCGCTGGACTTCACCGACGGCACCAACGCCTTCACCTACACCGCCGCTGCGGGCGACACCCTGAACAGCGCGGTAACCGCCATCAACGCCAACCCCAACTACACCGCTTCGATCGCGGGAAACACGCTGGTGGTTACCGCCAAAAGCGGCCAGGCCGTCACCTTTTCCGCCAACACCCTGACCGACGCCGCGACCAGTACCCAGTCCGAGGCGTTTGCCACCTCCGGAACGGCCCAGCAGGCCGGAACATTCAGCACCCCGGTCACCGTGTACGACGCCCTGGGCGGCACGCATGTGCTCACCGCGACCTTCACCAAGACGGCTTCCAACACGTGGAACTACGATCTCACCATTCCGGCCAGCGACGTCGGCCAGACCGGCAACCCCGTCACGGTGAAGAGCGGCTCGCTCACCTTCAACGGCAACGGCCAGCTCACCTCGCCCACCGGCACGGTGGCGGTAGCCATCAACAACCTAGCCGACGGGGCCACCAACATGGCCCTGAACTGGAATCTGACCGGTCCCAGCGGCACCGGGCTGCTCACCCAGGTGGCCGGACCGTCATCCACCTACTCGACGCAGACCGATGGGTATTCGAGCGGTTCGCTGCAGAGCTTTTCGGTGGCTAGCGACGGCACCATCCAGGGCGTCTTCAGCAACGGCGCGACGCTGGCTCTCGGGCAACTCGCTTTGGCCTCCTTCACCAACTCCCAGGGGCTGCTGAAAAACGGCTCCAACACCTACCTGGCCAGCCTGTCCTCGGGACAGCCCACCATCGGCGCTCCCAATGCCGGCGGCCTGGGCTCGATTACCGGCGGCTCGCTGGAACAGTCCAACGTGGACATCGCCACCGAATTCTCGAACCTGATCCTCGCCCAGCGCGACTATCAGGCCAACGCGCA
This sequence comes from uncultured Acidobacteriota bacterium, assembly GCA_963709105.1. Taxonomy (GTDB): domain Bacteria; phylum Acidobacteriota; class Terriglobia; order Acidiferrales; family UBA7541; genus Palsa-295. The sequence goes on along the minus strand of CAVPVC010000021.1, from coordinate 163,580 downwards.
GACGGTGACCACGCTCGACCAGGTGTCGCAGTACGCGATCAACATGATCCAGAACGGATAAACACTAACTAACCAACGGCGCAGCCGGCCCGAACGCGGAGTCCCGCTTCCGGGCCGTCTGCGCCATCCTTAATAAAAACTTTCTAATCATTCTTAGATCGAAACCTCGAACGAAAGATCGTGGCCCCGGGTGCAACGCCGTCCTGCACCACGGAAGTGCCCGGATTCTCCCGTGGGCGTGGGTGTAACAGCCGCGTTTTCTTTTGGTTCTACGCGGGTGCTTTACCTCACGCAACGGGCGACGCTCGGGCGTGCCACTTCGGTCGCAAGATTGCATTCCCTGTGCCGTCATGGCACAGCCCACTAGCAGTCCCGCAGAGGCTTCTCCGAAGCCTAAATCGAAGGCCTTGCTCTTCGTGCTCGTCGGTCTCGTCATGCTGCTCGGCGGCTCCGGCGCGACGTGGTTCTTTTTCGTGCACGGAAAGCAGGCCCAGGCGGCCGCCCCGAAGGTGGAAAAACCGCAGGCGGAGTACACCGTCCACCTGGATAGCTTCACCGTGAATCTGGCCGATCAGGAAGAGAGCCATTTCCTGCGCGCCACCCTGGACCTCGGCCTGGGGCACACGCCCAAGGGCGACCCCGGGAAGGAAGGGGCCGAGAACACCGGCTTTCCGACCGCGCAGACACGCGACGCCATCCTGACCGTTCTGAGCGCCTGCAAGGCCGAAGAGCTGCTGACCCCGGACGGCAAGAACGCGCTCAAGCAGCGCCTGCTCGCTACCCTGCAGCAGAAGGTTCCCGAAATCGACGCGCGCAACGTGTACTTCACGGAGTTCCTGGTACAGCGTTAGCCATGGCCACCGCTCTGGCAGTGCCACAGGCCCCTCGGCAGGAAATCCCGGACAGCGCCTGGCAGGAAGCCGGCTGGCTGCCCGTCCGCCTGGGGGCGGAAATTTCCGTGCGCGGGTTCACCGTAGGAGATCTGCTGAGCCTCGAAGTGGGCTCGCTGGTGGACGCCGGCGTGGCGGCGGATGCGGACGTTGCGGTGGACGTGAACGGGGCGCGCGTGGGTTGCGGAAAGCTGGCCGCCGCCGGCGAGCACCGCGGCGTGCGCCTCACGGAACTGGTGTGAAGACTCCATGAAAATTTCTCCGGCTCTGGAACTGCAGGATCTGCGCGGCACGCTGCTGGGTTCTCTGTGGACCCGGCTGCACACCCTGTGGGCGAGTGTGCGCGTGCAGCGCCGCGTGCGCCACCTGCGCCTGTGCGAGAGCCTTTCGCTGGGCGAAAAGCGCGTGGTGGCGGTGGTCGAATTCGAAGACCAGCGCTTTCTGCTGGCGGCCACGCCCGAACACATCACGCTGTTGCAGACCCTCGACGCGGCGCGGCCCGCCGCCGCGTCTGCCGCGGAGCGCCCGTGAAGAACGCGCTCCCGCGTTTCCGAACTTTTTCCGCCGCGACCGCCGTGTTCTTGACCGGAGGCATTCTGCCGGTGCGCGCGGCCGCCGCCGCGGCCGCTACCGCGCCCGGACAAGGCATCTCCCTGCAGCTCCCGGGACTCACCCTGCACGGCGACTCCACGTCGTGGACCATCGTCGCGCTGATGACCCTGCTCACCCTGCTGCCGGCGCTGCTGCTTTCGGCCACGCCCTTCGTGCGCATCCTAGTGATCTTCCATTTCCTGCGCCAGGCGCTCGGCACGCAGAGCACCCCGGCCAACCAGACGCTGATCGGGCTGTCCCTGTTTCTGACCTATTTTCTGATGCAGCCGGTGGCTCTGGCCATCAACCAGCAGGCCCTGGTGCCGCTCGAGAGCGGCGCGATCACCACCTGGGAAGCCCTCGACCGCGGCTCGGTGCCGCTGCGCGAATTCATGCTGCGCTACACCCGCGAGAAGGATCTCGCGCTGTTTGTGGACATGGCCCAGCAGGGCCGTCCCAAGCAGCCCGACGACCTGCCCATGCGCATCGTGATTCCGGCCTACATCCTCTCGGAACTCAAGACTGGTTTTCAGATCGGCGCAATCCTGTTTCTGCCGTTCCTGGTGATCGACATGGTCACCGCCTCGGTGACCACCTCGATCGGCATGATGCAGCTGCCGCCGGTGGTGATCTCGACGCCGCTGAAGATCCTGCTGTTCGTGGTGGCTGACGGGTGGAACCTGGTGGTCGGTTCGATGCTGAAAAGTTTTCACTAGTTTTGATTTTCATTTTTTAGTGGGCACGCGAATTTTCAGGGAAGGAAAACGAACATGTCGCCGGAACAAGTGGTCTCCATGGCCCGCCAGACGCTCGAAGCCGCCTTCTGGGTGGCCGCGCCGATCCTGATTTCCGCCACGGTGGTGAGCCTGCTGATCAATATCGGGCAGGTGATGACCTCGGTGCAGGATCCCACGGTGACGACCGTGCCGCGCCTGGCGGCGGTGGGCGGAATCGTGTTCCTGTTGACGCCCTGGATGCTGCATCACCTGGTGGCCTTCACCATCAATATTTTTTCCGATTTCCGGGCGTTTACGCACTAGCAGCCGAAGAGGAGAAACACGAGCGGAATGTCCCCTGTGCTGGAAAACATGCTGGCTCACGCCCTGCCCATCGGGGTGCGCCTCGCCGGACTGATGACCTTCGCGCCGTTTTTCGGCAGCGAGGCGTTTCCCGCGCGGGTGAAGGCGGCCCTGGTGCTGGCGCTCACCGCGCTGCTCTACGGGGTGTGTCCCACGCCGGCGTTTACGCTGACCATTTTCAGCGTCACGCGCATGGCGCTCTCGGAGGCCGTCGTGGGGCTGCTGATGGGGCTTTCGGTGCAGATCGTTCTGGAGGGCGCGCAGATGGCCGGGCAGCTGGCCGGGGCGCAGCTGGGCTTTTCTCTGGCGGCCATCATCGACCCGCAGACCAACATCGAGACGCCGGTGCTGTCGATCTTCTACCAGATGATCGCCATGCTGATTTTTCTGCAGCTGGACGTGCACCACTGGATCCTGCGCGCGGTGGTGAAAAGTTTTGGCTACTTTCCGGCGGGCACCGGGATGGTTTCGCTGGCTGCGGCGCGCGAGCTGCTGCGCGGGGCCGGGGCCATGTTCCTGATCGGGGTGCAGATCGCCGCGCCTATCCTGCTGGCCACCATGGTCATCGACGTGACCATCGGCTTTCTGAGCAAAGCCTCGCCGCAGCTGCCGGCCATGTTGATCGGCATCTCCGCGAAGAGCATGGCGGGCTACGCGCTGCTGGCCGCTTCCGTAGGCCTGTGGCCGCTGCTGCTGGAACATAGATTCTTAAATGCCGTAGGTTTTATGGAGCGCGTGCTGGGCGTGGCCCGCTAGCCGCAAAAACGACATGGCCGACAACCGATCCGAAAGGGCTACCGCGCGGCGCAGGCAGAACGCGCGCCAGAAGGGCCAGGTGGTGCGCTCGCGCGACCTGGCTTCCACGCTGGCCCTGCTGGCGCTTACGCTGGCGCTGGCCTGGCAGCCGCAGATCTGGATCGTGCGCTGGCGGGAACTGCTCGAACGGCTGCTGTCTCTGGGCACCGGCGGCGAGATCGGGCTGGGAACACCCATCTTCTCCTGGACCCTGCTGGCGGTGGCCCAGTGGCTGGCCCCGGTCCTTTCGCTGGCCCTGGCCGTGTCCCTGCTGACCCTTACCGCGCAGGGCGGTTTCGTGTTCGCTCCGGAATCGCTGCAGCCCAACTGGGGCCGCCTGAATCCGGCGAGCAATCTGGGACACATTTTCTCCACCGCCGGGCTGACCCGCCTGCTGCGCTCGCTGGTGCCCTTCGTGGCCATCGCCGCGCTCTCCGTCAACGTTCTGCGGCGGGATTTCTCGCCGATCGCCCACGCGGCGCGCTTCGATTCCCGCGCGATCCTGGCGCACCTGGGTGCGCTGCTCTTCGAGCTGGCCTGGAAGTTCGGACTGGTGCTGCTGGCCTGGTCCGGCCTGGATTATTGTCTGCAGCGCTACAACTACGAACGCTCCCTGCGCATGACCAAGCAGGAGGTCAAGCAGGAGACCAAGGATTCCGACGGCAACCCGCTCATCCGCGGGCGCATGAGACGGCTACGCCGCGCGCTGTTGCGCAAGACCATGGCCAAGGACGTGGCGCGCGCCACCGCGGTGATCACCAACCCGACGCACTACGCCGTGGCCATCGAGTACCGCCCGGAGACCATGTCCGCGCCGGTGGTGGTGGCCAAAGGGCGCAACCTGCTGGCCCAGAAAATCAAGGAAATCGCCCGCTGGCACGAGATTCCCATCGTGGAGAACCGCGTCCTCGCGCAGGCCCTCTACAAGACCACCGAAGTGGGCCAGGCGATTCCGCCCAAGCTGTACGCCGCGGTGGCCGAAATCCTGGCCTTCCTGTACCGCGCGCAGGCGCGCCTGCTGGCGGCGCAGCCCAAGGCGGCGGGCTAACCGATGGCACCCATGGCACCCGCAACGGACAGGAAAACCGCGCCCCTAGCCCTGGCCAAAAAGGGCTCTCTCGACTGGCTGCTCCCGCTAGCCGCCGTGTGCATGGTGTTCATGATGCTGGTTCCGGTGCCGAGTCTGGCCCTGGACGTGTTTCTGGCCGCCAGCGTGACCCTCGGCGTGATCGTGCTGCTCTCGGCCCTTTACATCCTGAAACCGGTGCAGTTTTCCGCCTTCCCCACCCTGCTTCTGATCCTGACTCTGTTCCGCATTTCCCTGAATATCGCCAGCAGCCGCCGCATCCTGCTGCACGGCAACGAAGGCACGGCCGCCGCAGGGCACGTGATCGAGGCCTTCGGGCAGTTCGTCGTGGGCGGCAACTACGTGGTGGGATTCGTGATCTTCCTGGCCCTGATCGCCATCCAGTATCTGGTGATCAACCACGGCGCGGTGCGCACCGCGGAAGTGGGCGCGCGCTTCACCCTGGACGCGCTGCCCGGAAAACAGATGGCCATCGACGCGGACATGAACGCCGGGCTGATCGACGAAGCGCAGGCCCGCGCGCGCCGCGAACAGATCGCCCGCGAGGCCGAATTCTACGGGGCCATGGACGGCGCGGCGCGCTTCAGCCAGCGCGATGCCCTGGCCACCATTCTGATCACCGCGATCAACATCATTGCGGGCTTCCTGATCGGCGTCTTCCAACTGAACATCCCTTTCGATCAGGCCCTCAAGACCTACACCATCCTCACCGTGGGCGACGGCCTGGTGACCATGATTCCCTCGCTGCTGGTTTCGGTGGCCGGCGGCATGGTGGTGACGCGCACCTCCACAGACGAACCGGTGGGATCCGAATTGGGCCGGCAACTGTTCAGCAAGAAGGTGCCGCTGCAGATCGCCGCGGGCGTGGTGTTCCTGCTCGGACTGATCCCCGGGCTGCCCAAATTCTCGTTCTTCCTGCTGGCCGGCGCGGCCGCTTTTCTCGCTTCGCGTGCGGCCCGCAGCGACAAGGCGGCCGCCGCGGAAACCGCCACGGCCAAAAAAGAAAAGAAACCCGACAACCAGCAGCAGATCGAAAAACTCCTCAAGCTCGACGAGCTCAGCCTCGAAGTGGGCTACGCCCTGGTGCCGCTGGTCGACCAGGCCCAGGGAGGCCAGCTGCTGCAGCGCATCCGCGCGCTGCGCCGCCATCTGGCCCTGCAGCTGGGGTTCCTGGTGCCGTCCATCCACATCACCGACAACCTGAAGCTGAAACCGCGCGAGTACGTGATCTACCTGCGTGGGGTGGAAATCGCCCGCTGGGAGCTCTACCAGGACCGCGTGCTGGCCATCAGCTCGGAACCCAATCCCGCGGCTCTGGACGGCTTCGACACGCGCGAGCCGGCCTTCGGCACGGCCGCCAAATGGATCGCTCCCGGCCTGCAGGAACTGGCCCTCACCAAGGGCTACGTGGTGGTGGATCAGACCTCCGTGCTGGCCACCCACATCGCCGAGGTGGTGCGCCAGTTCGCCCACGAACTGCTCACCCGCCAGGAAACCAAGCGCCTGCTGGACGCGCTGGCCGAGAGCCAGCCCAAGCTGGTGGACGAACTCGTGCCGCGCCTGCTGACGCTGGGAGAGGTTCAGAAGGTGCTGCAGCAGCTGCTGCGCGAACAGGTCTCGGTGCGCGACCTCACCACGATTTTGGAAGTGCTGCTCGATACCGCTGGAACGAACAAGTCGCCGGTAGCGCTGGTGGAAGCCACCCGGCAGGCCCTCGGCCGCTCGCTGGTGCAGCCGCTGCTGGGCGAGGACCGCAAGCTCAAGGTGCTGACGCTCGATCCGGCCGTGGAGCAGGAGATCCAGCGCAGCGTCGACCCGCAATTTGCCGGAGACCGCTCGGGGGCCTCGGTTTCGGTGCGCCGCGTGCTCGAAGGACTCCAGAAATCGATCGGAGATAAGGCGGCTCTGAACTCCATGACCCTGGTGTGCGCCAGTCCGGCGCGGTTCTATCTGCGGCGGCTGCTCGAACCCTTTCTGCCGCGCATCATCGTGCTGTCGCCGGCGGAGATTCCCGCCACGGTGTCGGTGCAGTCGCTAGGAATGGTGCGCTGATGCACCCAGACAGACAACGGAACACCCGGGGAAACGCGGCATGACCACGGAAACCAAAACCGAGACCACCATCGCCGAACGCACCGCGCCGCTCGCGGCGGCGGAGCGCGAGAAACTGCTCACCGAGCACCTGCCCGAGGTGCAGTACATCGCGCGGCGCATTCACGAGCGCCTGCCCGCGCAGATTCCCCTGGAAGACCTGGTGCATGCCGGGGTGCTGGGGCTGATCGACGCGGTGGACAAGTTCGATCCCACGCGCCACGTGCAGCTGAAGTCCTACGCGAAATTCCGCATCCGCGGGGCCATTCTGGACAGCCTGCGGGCCACCGACTGGAGCCCGCGGCGGCTGCGCAAGCAGGCCCGCGCCGTGGAGGAAACCTTCCGCAACCTTTCCACCGCGCTCGGCCACGCTCCCTCGGAGCTGGAAATGGCCCAGAAATTGGGCCTGGGACTCCTCGAGTTTCAGCAGCTGCTCGGCGAGCTGCACGGGCTGGATCTGGGAACCCTGCAGCCGGACAACGGAGAGGAGTTCGACGAGCCGGCCGACTGCACCTACCAGCCCAATGGGCCGGAGGAAAATCCCTTTTTCCAGTGCCTGCAGTCGGAGCTGAAAAGCTTTCTGGCCGAAGCCATGAAATCGCTGGAAGAAAAAGAGCGCCAGGTGATGGCCCTCTACTATCTGGAAGAACTGACCATGAAGGAAGTGGGCAGCGTCCTGGGAATCGGCGAGTCGCGCGTCTCGCAGCTGCACTCGCTCGCGCTGGTGCGCATGCGCGCGCGCTTGCAGGAGCTGATGCAGGCGCGTACCGCGCCTCCCGAGGGCGGCCCGGCACCCGTCGTGCGGCTGGACTAACGAGAACAATGGGCCGGCTGGACTAAGACTGGACTGGGGGAGAACAGCATGGAAGCGACCTTCGATCCCGCACAACTCGGCCCGCTGCGCCTGAAAGCGCGGCGCAAGACCTCCGCCGTGCTCGCGCCGGAAAACGCCCCGGCGGTGACGCCGTTCGATCCGCGCCAGGTAGGCCAGCCCTCGGCGGCCCAGCAGCAGGCCCTCGAGCTGCTGCACCAGCAGTGCGCGCAGAACATCGCGGAAAAGCTGGGAGCACTGCTGCGCGCGAGCGTCGAAGCCACCTGTGCGTCGGTCGAACGGGCCTCCGGCGTGGCTTTTCTGGAAAAACTTCCCGAGCCCGGCTGCCTGGCGCTCCTCGGACGCGCCGGCGGCACGGCCCTGCTTCAGATGGATCTCTCGCTCGTCTTTCCCATCCTCGACCGCATTCTGGGGGGCACCGGGCAGGACGCCGCGGAAACCCGCGGCCTCACCGAAATCGAGCAGCAGCTCTTCGAGCCGGTGGGACACAGCATCGGTCAGGCCCTGCAGGAAGCCTGGCACCCGGTCTTGAAATTGGACACGGCCTGGGGCGGCGGCCTGCTCAAGAACGACGCGGCCGCTCTGCTTCCGCCTGCCGACAACTTGCTGGTGGCCACCTTTCAGGTGCGCGTGCAGGAAACGCAGGGCCAACTCGTTCTGGCCTTTCCTTCCACCGTGGCGTCGGCGCTGCTGCGCCGGCTCGCGCCGCAGGAGAGCTCTCCACCCGCGAGCGCCCCGCGGGACCGCAGCCGCCTGCAGGAGCAATTGCTCGGCAGCCGCCTGGAAGCCGAACTGCTGCTGCCGCGAAGCACCGTTTCCATCCGCCAGCTGTGCGGTTTGCAGCCGGGAGACGTGGTGGTGCTGAAGGTGCGCGCCGATGAACTGCTGCCGGTGCACGTGGCCGGGCGGGAAATGTTCCGGGCCTCGCCGGTGCGCTGCGGCTCGCAGCGCGGCGCGCAGGTGCAGCAGACGCTCTCGATCGTTCCAAAAAAAGAAGGTGAGGGAAAACAGTGAACGAACCCATCGTATCCGCAGATTCCGGGCCTGCCGGCGACGCGGCCCCGCCCAACGCGCATCTCGACCTCCTGCTGGACGTCCAGCTGGAGGCCACGATCCGTTTCGGCGAGACGCAACTGCTGCTGCGCGACGTGCTCGCGGCCGGACCCGGAGCCATCTTCGAACTCGACCGCGAACTCAACGCCCCGGCAGACCTGCTGGTGGCGGGCCGCCTGATGGCCCGCGGCGAGGTGGTCGTGATCAACGGAAATTTCGGGCTGCGCATTACCGAACTGGCCGCCCAGCCATCCGCGGCGCTGCTGGCCGGATAGCATCCGGCCGGAGCAGAAGCTTCAGAACGCAGAGGAAACCGAACGCCTGACGGAATGTCCGTCGGGGAAGGAATCGCAACGAGTCGGCCGGATCATGAATTTTCTGAGCGACAAATCGATCGGAGAAAGAGGCAGCGGAGACACGGCGGACGCCGTACCCGGCTTGGGCCTCCTGCCGTTCGCGCGGCTGCGCCACCAGTGCGCCTACGCGGAGTGTCCGGAGCGCCGCCGGCTGTGGCCCCGCTGGCGGGCCCGCTCCGAGGAAATCCTCTTCGAGGGCAAGCGCTATTGCTGCGCGGCCTGCGCCGAAACCGCTTTCGAACGGGAGATCGAACGCCATTTGCTGCTGGCCCAGCCGGACGAGGAACGGCCGCACCGTGTGCCGCTGGGGCTTCTGCTGGTGTCCCGCGGCCTGATCACCAGCGCCCAGTTGCAGGAAGCGCTCCAGCGGCAGCGCGAGCAACCCGGAACACGGCTGGGCCGCCTGCTTCTGGAAGCCGACGCCCTGAGCGAAACGGCGCTGACCGCGACGCTGGGAAGGCAGTGGGGCTGCCCGGTATTCCCACTGGAAGCCAGCCGCTCGTACCAGGAATCTGTCCGGCTGCTCCCCTTCGCGCTGCTGCAATCCGCCGGCGTTCTGCCGGCGCATCACTCTCCCTCGACGGGGGTGTTTCATCTGGCCTTCACCCGGCGCGTGGATCACACCCTGCTGTACGCGGTCGAGCGGATGTGCGGGGTGCGCGCGGTCCCGTGCGTGGCGGCCGACCGCCTGGTCGCCGAAGCCTTCCGCCGCGTCAAAGTTTCGCCGGAAGAGACCGTGTTCGACAGCGTGCGCGGCCCCCGCGACATGGCGCATCTGGCGGCCGGCTACGCCGCCAAGCTGTGCGCCGCCCGGGTGCAGATCGCCGGGGCTGCCGATCACGTCTGGCTGCGCTTTGAAAATACCCGCGGCGCGCACCATCTTCTGTTTCATTCCCCGCCTCATAAGTACTCGGTAACCTCCCCCCATCGCTAAAGACTTTCCCGGCGCAGCCGATAAACCTATTGAGGGGGATCGGATGCCGCGCTTGGGACCCAGAACCGCTGACCTGTGCCGTCAGATACTGCCTGCCGGAGACTCCGCCCGCCGGAACCGCAAGAATCGCGTGATGTCGCTGGTGGCCGAGGGATTCCCCGTTCCGGAAGGCCGTCTGTTCGAACTGCTCCGGCAGCTGAGCGACCCGGTGATGAACCTGGGGAATGTGAGCGCCCTGCTGCGCTCGGAACCGCGTCTCGGCGCGCAGATTCTGGGCCTTTTGAGTTCTTCTCCCCTGGAGGAATACCATCGTCCCCTGGATGTGTCCGAAGCCGTGGTGCTGCTGGGATCGGAACGCCTGCGCATCCTGGTGCTGGGGTGCGCCCTGGCGGACTTCGCGGGACGCCGCCTGCCGGCGGAAACCGTGCGTGAATTCTGGCATCACAGCCTGCTCACCGCCCTGCTGAGCCAGCGGATTGCTGGAGAAGTGCGTCCGGCGTCGGCCGATCAGGCTTATTTCGGCGGGCTGCTGCACGATATCGGGCGTCTGCCGCTGCTGATCGTCGCGCGCGAAGAGGAGCAGGAGGGCCTGGCCATCCCCGGCGGGATTCAGGACTCCCCGGCCCTCGAGCGCGACTATTTCGGCGTGGATCACTGCGAAGTGGGGCGCTGGATCTCCTGCTGCGGCAACTTCTCTCCCTGGATGTCCGACGTGCTGGAGCACCACCACGATCCCGCGCTGGCCACCCAGGACGCCACGCTGACGGCCATCGTCGCGGCGGGCGACCGCTGCTGCCAGTCCCCGAGCGCCCCGGCCGAAGCGGTCCTGCGCACACAACCCGGACCCCGCACAGCCCCGGCCGACGGAGACCTGCTGTGCCACATGCGCCCCGCGAACCTGCTCGAAGAGGACCAGGCGGCGCACTCCGCGTTTCTGCAAACCTGTGCGCAACCGACGGCCTTTCCGCGCTTCGGCTCCTGCTAGCCCGCCGGGGAAAATTCTGCCCAGCCGCGCCGGCCCTGCTGGGCAAGGTGCGTCCGTGGCGTTCGCGGCCTCGAAAATAGATCCCCCCGACCCGCGCGTAAACCCGCGGAAACACCGCCGCTCTCCTTCCCGTTAGGACCGCCTAACATGGCCTGCCTCGTGCTGTACCACTGTGAAAAGGAGTCCCATGGACAGCGGATTTTATTCAGCCTTTACCGGCCTGGCTTCGCGGATGCAGTCGCTCGATCTGCTGGCCAACAACCTGGCCAACGTCAACACCGCCGGCTACAAGTCTGAAAAGGAGTTCTACCGGGCCTTCTCGGCCTCGCTCACCAACCGCGCTCTCTCGCCGGTGAACCAGGCCATCAACGATTACGGCCTGATGGGCGGCGCGCGCGTGGATCTGGCAGCCGGTTCCCTGCAGACCACCGGCAACGACACCGACCTGGCCCTGGACGGTTCCGGATTCTTCGTGGTGAAGACCGCCGCCGGACTGCGCTACACGCGCAACGGAAATTTCAGCCTCAACACCACCCGCCAGCTGGTGGACTCCAAAGGCAATCTGGTGCAGGGGCAGGACGGCAACCCCATCCAGCTGCCTTCGGGGAACGTCAACGTGAGCACGGACGGAACGATCTCCGTGGACGGAGCCGTGGTGGCGCAGCTCAAGACCGTCGATTTCGCCCCCGGCACCTCGCTTTCGCCGGAGGGCAACTCGGACCTGGTGGCCGGCCCCGACGCCCAGGCCATTCCGTCGACCGCGCAGGTGCGCCAGCGCATGCTGGAATCCTCCAACGCCGATCCCATCACCAGCGCGGTGGCCCTGATCGATCTGCAGCGCACCGCGGAAATGATGCAGCGCGCGCTGACCATCTTTAACACCGATTTCAACCAGACCGCGGTGCAGGAACTGCCGCGCGTCTAGAGCCCAGGAGAAACCCATGTTTCGCACCCTCAGCACGGCCGCCAGCGGCATGATCGCCCAGCAGCTTAATCTGGACAACATCGCCAACAACCTGGCCAACGCCAGCACGGCGGGCTTCCGCAAGCGCCGCCTGCAGTTTCAGGACATGCTCTATCAGAACCTGGTGCTCCCGGGCGCGGCGTCCACCCAGCAGACCACCTATTCGACGGGCCTGCAGATCGGCCTGGGGGCGCGCTCGTCGTCCTCCGAGATGATCCAGACGCAGGGCGATTTCCAGCAGACCGGAAACCAGCTCGACCTAGCCATCCAGGGCAACGGCTTCTTCCAGGTGCAGCTGCCCAGCGGCGAACTGGCCTACACGCGGGCGGGAAGCTTTCAGGTGAGCGCGCAGGGACAGATCGTCAACGCGGACGGCTACGCTCTGCAGCCGGCCATCGCCATTCCCAACAACGCCACCAGCATCACCGTCGGCACCGACGGCACCGTCAGCGTGGCCCTGCCCGGCCAGCAGCAGGCCCAGCAGGTGGGACAGATTCAGCTGGCCACGTTTGCCAATCCCGGCGGGCTCAACAGCACCGGGCAGAACCTGTTCCTGCCGACCACCGCCTCCGGAGACGCCATCCTGGGTACCGCCGGCGGCAGCGAGGGACTGGGCACGATTCAGCAGGGGCAGCTCGAACAGTCCAACGTGAACGTGGTGGAAGAATTTGTGGAAATGATCCTGGCGCAGCGCTCCTACGAATCCAATTCGAAGGTGGTGCAGGCCGCCGACCAGATGTTTCAGGACGTCAACTCGATGTCGCGGTAAGCGGAGCCGGCCTTGCACCGTTCGAAACCATTGCTGTTCCTTCTGCTGCTTGTGCTGCTCTCACTCCTGCCGTTCGCGGCCGGGGCCGGGGCCGCGCCGCCTGCGTGGGCGCTGCTCGCCGAGGCGCGCGTGGCGGGAGAATCGATCTACCTTTCCGACCTGCTTCCCGCGGAAGCCACGCCGGGAATGCGCGAAGCCGCGGGAAAAATCCGGCTGGCTGCCGCGCCTCCGCCGGGGGGCACACTGACCCTGGCCGGGGAGCGCATCGCCGGACTGCTTCCCGAAGCGGCGCGGCAACAGATGGTAATTCCACCGCATGTGCTGGTGCACCGCGCGAGCCGCCCGGTGACCCGCGAGGAAGTGGTCGCCGCCATTCAAGCCGCCCTGCGGCGCAACGGACTGCCCGGGCGCGCAGCCTTGGATACTAAACTGGATACTGAACTGGATCCCGAAACTGTGCACTTCTCGCCCGCCGTCACGGTGGCCGCCACGGACGCGCGACTCGAGGTGCGGCGCATCGACTACGACGCCGCGCTGCAGCAGGACCGTTTTCTTCTGGCCTCGGCCGCCGACCCGCGCGCCCTGCCCTTTCTGGTACTGGCCGAGCGGCCCTCCGCGGCCCGCGAAGAGTCCCCCGCCGTGGCGAGCGACAGGCCGCGCGATGCGAGCGATCTCGAAAGCGCCTTGCGCGCGGCCCGTCCCGCGAACAACTCCGCGATTCCTGCGGGAGGGATTCCCCTCGTGGAACCGAAAAAAATAGCCAAGCTGCATGTGATTTCCGGGAGCATGCAGATGTTCCTGCAGGTGCTGCCCCTGGAAAAAGGCACGCTCGATGAAACGGTGCGCGTGAAGGTGGCCGGGAGCGGCCAGATTCTGCGCGGTCGCGTCATTGCTCCCGGACAGCTGGAGGCCCAATTTTGAGAATTCTTTCTTCGCCAAAAGCCCCCGGGCGCATTTCCCGCGGCATCACCGCGGCGCTGCTGGCGGGCTGCTTTCTGGCCGCGCCGCCGGCGCGCGCCAACAATTTTCTGAAGGACCGCAAGAAACCCGGACCGGCCAGCACGTCGCTGGACGATTATCTGAAGCGGGTGCGCGACGCCGGCGCGGAGGCCCCGGCGACCACCGGCAGCCTGTGGGTTTCGTCGGGGCCGCTGTCGGACCTGGGCGCGGATTACAAGGCGCACTGGCCGGGCGATCTGATCGTGGTGCAGCTGGTGGACACCTTCTCCGCCGCGACCAGCGGGGAAAACAACACCTCGCGGACGTTCAGCACCCAGTCGGCGGTGACCGGGCTGCTGGGAAAAATCGGCCCGAGCAACGCCCTGCAGAACATGTTCAACGCCAACTCCACCACGGCCCTCGACGGCAAAGGGGCCTCCACTATGAGTTCGAGCCTCAACCTGAACCTTTCCGGGCGGGTGGTGGACGTGCTGCCCAACGGCGTGCTGGTGATCGAAGCGGTGCGCGACTTCACCGTGGGCAATGATCGCCAGACGGTCACCCTGCGGGGCCTGGTTCGGCCGGGGGACGTGTCCACCAGCAACACCGTGCTGTCCACGCAGGTCACCAGCGTGGAGCTGTCCATCAAGGGCAAGGGCGCGGTGGCCGATGCCACGGCGCGGCCCAACGCGGTGGTGCGCCTGCTGCTCAAAGTTTTGAGTTTCTAAGGGTTCTAAGTTTCTAGGGAGACGATGCCTGCCATGTTGCGCACTCTCATCAGCGGTTTGCTGGCCTTCGCGACACTAGCCGCCTGCGCCTCCGGCGCGGGGGCAGCGGTGGACAGCGGGCGCGGAGCCCAGATCAAGGACATCACCACCATCGAGGGCGTGCGCGACAACCCGCTGGTGGGCTACGGCGTGGTGGTCGGCCTCAACCGTACCGGGGACAGCCAGCAGACCGTCTTTTCCACCCAAACGCTGGCCAATCTGCTGCAGCGGATGGGCGTGCAGGTTCCGGCGACCTCCATCCGCGTGAACAACATGGCCGCCGTCTTCGTCACCGCCGAGCTGCCGCCGTTTGCGCGCCCGGGCATGACCATCGATGTGACCGTTTCCTCCGCCGGGGACGCCAAGAGCCTCGCCGGCGGGTTGCTGCTGATGACCCCGCTCAAGTCCGCCGACGGCACCGTGTACGCGGTGGCCCAGGGAGCCCTCACGCTCGGCGGCTACAGCGCCGGGGGCGGCGGGAATTCGAAAACCGTGAATCACCTTACCGTCGGGCGCGTGCCGGCGGGCGGCATCGTCGAGCGCGATACTTCGCTCGACCTCTCCAGCATGACGCGGCTCTCGCTGCTGCTGCGCGATCCGGACTTCTCCGCCGCGCGCGACGTGGCCGCAGCCATCAACAAAGAAATGGGCAAGGAAGTGGCCCGCGCGGTGGACAGCCGTCGGGTGGACGTTCTCGGGATCACCGCCACGGTGGGCGCGGTTCCGGAATTGATGGCGCGCATCGGCAGCCTTCCGGTGAGCGTGCATCCACCCGCCAAAGTCGTGATCAACGAGCGCACCGGAACGGTGGTCATGGGCAGCACCGTGACCCTGAGCGCATGCTCCATTCTGCACGGCAATCTGGCCATCCAGATCTCGACGACCTACCAGGTCTCGCAGCCGACCGCGTTTTCCAGCGGGGGAACCACCGAGGTGGTGCCGCAGACCGAGGTGCAGGCCACCGACACCCCCGCGCAGTTGATCCAGCTGAAGGAGGGAGCCACGGTGGAGGAACTCGTGCGCGGACTCCAGACGCTGGGAGCCGGCGCGCGCGATATCGTTTCCATCCTGCAAGCCATCAAGGCGGCCGGCGCTCTCGAAGCGGAGCTGGAGGTTCTGTGATGGTTCCGATCGACAGCAGCGCGATCCCCGCCGTAGCGACGCAAGGTGCAACACCGGCACCAGCCGCGCTGGGCTCAGCGGACGAAGCCAAACTGAAGAAGGCTGCGGGGGATTTTGAGTCCATCCTGCTGGCCTCGATGTGGAAGGGCATGAAGCAGAGCTTCGGCAGCTCTGAAACCGACGCCGACCCGGCGCACGGAACTCTGGACGACTGGGGCATCGAGATCATGTCCGGAGCGGTGGGCCGCGCCGGCGGTCTGGGCATCGCCAAGCTGCTCCTGGCCCACCTGGATCCGGCCCCAAAGGGCGGCGCGGGCGCGGCACCTGTTGACGGACAGGCGGAAGCGGGCAAAATAACAGAATGAAACGACTTAAAATTGCATTAATGTTTTCTCATTCCGGGCCGATGGACTTAGAGAAGTCGGCGTGCCATCTGCGAGGGCCCGGTGAGAGGATTCAGCATGCGCATTGATCCCAGTTCACAGTATCTCGGCAACGTTGCCCCCGACAACGTGGGTAATGCCAAGGGGCCGGCGAAAATCCCGCTGCCGCAGACCGGCGCGGGAGCCGGCGTCGAGTCCCCCGGGGATGACGGCGACACCGTCCAGTTTTCCGGGGCCTTGAGCGAGGCGCAGCAGCTGAAAGCCCAGCTGGCCCAAACTCCCGACGTCCGCGCCAACCGCGTGGCCGCCCTGCAGCAGCAGCTGGCGCAGGGAACCTACCAACCCAGCAACGGGCAGATCGCCAGCGCGATGATGGCGGAACTCCTGGGCACGGGCAACCCGCAGTAGCCCACCGGGGCCGGGGAATTTTTCATGGCGGATCTTTTGCCAGCACGGATCGAACCGCTGGGAGACAGCGCCCAGCAGGGAGCGGATTCGCGCCGCGAAAAGCCGCCCCAGCCGAAGGCCGCCAGCACGCCCGCGCCGGCACCGCCGCCGCTGGAACCGGAACAGGATGACGCCCATCAGCTCGATGAACTGGCCTAAGCAATGAACTGGCCGCAACCATGAACACGGAAAGCGAACGCTACTGGCGGCTGCTCGAGCGGCGTCTGGCGCTGCTCGACGCCCTCACCAAAACGCTGGCCGAGTCGCGCGCCGACTTCATCGCCCTGGACCTCGAGGCCATGCGCGGACGCATCCGCGAGCAGGAGCAGTTCTGCGGGCAGATTCGCGCCCTGGACCACGACATCAGCCAGGCCCAGGTGCAGTGCGCGCGGCTGGCCGGAGTTCCCTCCGCCAGCGCCGAGATCCGCTGGCCGGCAGTCCCAGGGACCGAACCGGCCCTGGCGGAAAAGATTCGCGAAACGATGCGCCGGGTGGCCGCCGCGCAGGGCCAGCTGCAGCAACTCAACAACGCCCATCAGGCGATGCTGCGGCGCTCGCGCCGCAGCGTGCACGTCCTGCTCAATCTGTTCCAGTCGCACGCGCCCACCTACGCCGCGCACGTGGCCCCCGCCAACGGCACCATCTGCGAGGAAAGGGTCTAACCGTGGGAACCCTCGGAGCCAGTCTGAATATCGCCGTCGGAGCCATGCTCACCGACCAGGCCGCGCTGAGCACCACGAGCAACAACATCGCCAACGCCAATACGCCGGGCTATTCCCGGCAGACCGTCGACCTGGCGGAGGTTTCGCCGGTGGAATACGGCGGCCTGCTGGTGGGCAACGGCGTGCAGCTGCAACAGGTGGTCAGCCAGCGCAGCAGCCTGCTGCAAACCCAGCTCGATCAGGAAACCCAGCAGCAGAGCAAATACAATTCCTACCTCGGGTCCATGCAGCAGGTGCAGACCCTGTTCAACGAAACCAGCGGCACCGGCCTGCAGAGTTCGATCAGCGGCTTCTTCAACAGCCTGCAGCAGCTTTCGACCAGTCCGTCGGACACCAGCCTGCGGGCGGGGGTGCTCAGCGCAGCCCAGAATCTGGCCCAAGGCTTCAGCAGCACGGCCGCCAACCTAGTGTCGCAGCAGCGCAGCGCGGACATGACCGTGACGCAGTCGGTGAGCCAGATCAACTCGCTCACCGCGCAGATCGCCCAGCTCAACGGCGAAGTCAGCACGGCCACCAGCACGGGGCAGAACCCGGGACCGTTTCAGGACCAGCGCGACGAGCTGATCAACCAGCTCTCCGGCCTGGTGGACCTTTCGGAAATCCCGGCGGGCAACAACAGCCTCACGCTGACCACCACCGGCGGAGCCAGCCTGGTGGTGGGCAACCAGAGCTTTCAGCTGGCCACGCAGGCCGATCCAACCACCGGTTTTCAGCAGGTCCTGTCGCAGGAAGCCAACATCACCTCCAGCATCACCGGGGGCACGCTGGGTGGAGCCATCGAAGCACGCGATACGGGCATCCCCGCGGTGCTCTCTTCGCTGGACTCGCTGGCCTCCAACCTGGAGAACGCCGTCAACTCCGTCAACCAGGCCGGCACGGACCTGAACGGCGCGCCTGGCGGAAACATTTTCACGCCCCCTCCGGCGGGCGGAACTGGGGCCGCGCTGCAGATGAGCGTGGCCATAACCGATCCTTCCCAGATTGCCGCCAGCCTGGACGGCAGCACCGGGGACAACTCCAACCTGACGGCCATGCTGAACCTGCAGAACCAAAACATCGTTAACGGCCAGACCCCGCTCAACGCGTATTCGAATCTGATCTTTCAGATCGGCAACACCGTTTCGACGGCGCAGTCGGAGGTTTCCGGATCGCAGGCCCTGGTGCAGCAGATCCAGAATCAGATCGGCAGCGTTTCCGGAGTAAACATCAACGAGGAAGCCGCCAACCTGATCCAGTATCAACAGGCCTACGAGGCCGCCGCTCAGGTAGCGGGGGTGATCAACAGCCTGACCGCCACGGCCATCAATCTGGGCCAGACCACCACGGCGAGCGGCTGATGAGCGTCCGCCTGAATCCCGACATCACGCCTGACCTGCTGGCCTCGATCGAGCAGGCCCAGCAGAACCAGCAGACGGCCATCGAGCAGATGTCCAGCGGCCGCAGCGTGAACAATCTCTCCGACAACCCCGCCGCCGCCGCGGCGCTCGTCGGCAACAACGCGCTTTCCAGCGAAAACGACCAGTTCCTGACCAACGTGACCGACGTGCAGGGCAAGCTGCAGGCGGCCGACTCGGCCCTGAGCAACGCCACCCAGTTACTCACGACAGCCATCACCGTGGGAGCGCAGGGCGCAAACGGCACGCTTTCCGACTCCGACCGGCAGGCCCTGGCGCAGCAGGTGCAGGGACTGCAGCAGCAGATGCTGGGGCTGGCCAACACGGCCTACGAAGGAGTGTATGTGTTTGGGGGAACCAACGTCTCCGCGCCGCCCTTCGCGCAGGATGCCAGCGCGTCTTCGGGGGTGCAGTACAACGGAAATTCGGACGTGACCAGCGTGCAGATTGCGGAGGGCACGTCGGTGCAGACCAACGTGGCCGGCAGCCAGCTGTTCCTGAATTCCGGCGGCAACGTCTTCAGCGCCCTGAACGACCTGGCCAACGCGCTCACCTCCGGCACCGGCATCGCCGCCGCCAATACCGAGGTCCAACAGGCCTTCTCGCAGCTCACCACCCAGCGCATCACCTACGGCAACGGTCTCAGCCAGCTGCAGAGTTCCCAGAATTTCCTCAACCAGGAACAGGTGAACCTGAGCACGCAGCAGAACCAGCTGGTGGGTGCCAATCTGACCGCCGTGGTGGCCAACGAGTCGCAGGCCCAGGTGGACCTGCAGGCGGCCCTGAGCGCCACCGGCCAGGTTCTGAACCTCCCGAGCCTGCTTACCTACCTCAAGTAGTCCCGCAGGAACTCCCGCCGCGGAAGAAACGCAGCGCGCTCTTCTTTGCCAAGCTCCTCCCTCATTAAAATCTAACACGTAATTCCGCGCGTTTCGACCGCGACGGGCGCAGCGAGGGGTTCGCGTACGGGGGTAAAGCAGGGAACGTCAGCGAACGGCTTCGGAGCGGTGCGCAGCTGGGGCGTTCTGGCTGGCCAGCCACTGGCGCTGCGCCGTCTCAATCGACCGGCAGAAGCCCGTCCGGAAGTGTGCGCCGGAGAAACGCCTCTCTACGCATACCTGGGCGGCCGCTCCCATCCGCGCGGCCAGCGCCCGATCCGCCAGCAGCCGCAGCGCATAGCCCCGCAGCTCCACCGGGTCGTCGGAAAGGAAGCCGCTAACGCCGTGCTCCACCGGGGACGTAGGATGGCGGTTGCCCAGCACCGGCAGGCCCGCGGCCATGGCTTCCAGGGTGGCCATATTGTAACCGTCTTCGAGACGCGGGTCGGCGGTGTGAATATAGAAACGGTGCCGCCGGAAAATCCGCTGGAGTTCCGCCCAGCTGCCCGCCGGGTGCACGTCCGG
Source organism: uncultured Acidobacteriota bacterium (assembly GCA_963709105.1). GTDB lineage: Bacteria > Acidobacteriota > Terriglobia > Acidiferrales > UBA7541 > Palsa-295. The sequence continues at coordinate 143,977 of CAVPVC010000021.1, read as the reverse complement.
CAGGGCGGGATTGTGGCCCACCAGGGTGACTGGCAGTTCGCCAAAGGCCTGTTGATGAAACTCCCACAACAGAATCTTGGGCCGCCGCAGGATGTGGTTGGACACGCGCAGGCCGCGCGCCAGATCTCCCTGCCAGGGCAGACCGTCCCCTGCGTCCGCCGAAAACGGCACAATGTCGTTGGCAAAACCCCAGGAGCGGCCCTTCAGCGAGGACACCGCCACCACGTGCGTTCCGGTGAGGCGGACGTACTGCGCCACGGCTTCGCGAAACTGTTCCACGGGCACCGGCAGCTGCTGCTCCAGGGCCGCCCCGTCGAGGGTCTCGTGCAGCACCAGCAGGCGCGGGCCGGGCCGGGATTTGACATCCAGAAGATCGCTCAGATTGTGGGCGATGATGCATCCGTAAGGCTGGGCGGGCCGGAGGGCTTCCTCCAGGCGCACCAGACGCGCGCCGGGCGGCACGGGACGCATCTTCTCGTCCCACCCCGCGGGCCGGCCGCGCAGTCCCACGACGATATCAAGGGGCCGGTCGAGCCAGCGCAGCTGATGCACCCAGGCCTCGTGGCAGGCAAACACCAGCAGGGGACGCTGCTGCCAGGAGGGATCGAGAGTGAAGGGAAGGGCCATGCCAAGGGGAAAAATCTCAGCGCCGGAAACCGTCCGTCGGATCCTTGCGCTGCGTCATCGTGCTCGCGCCTTCATCGCGTCTGCCGCCACGCGCCGGCCCACAAACGCACGGATTCGAGATGGCTGCGGCGGGCCTCGATCTGCGCGCAGCGCGACAGCAGCAGGCAGCGCACCCGGTCGAAGGCGCGGTCCATGTCGCGCAGATTCCGGGCGTAGATTTCCAGCTCGGGCGGCAATCCCGGCACCGCCGCGCGCAGTTGCTCCGCGCGGGCAATCACGGGGGCCATGGCGCGGACCGGCGCGGCGATCATGCGCAGGTCGTCGGCGGTAAAGGTCGCGCGGCCGGCCAGCGCTTCCTCGATGCGCGCTAGAGACCGGCCCATCTGCTCATTGGCCCCGCGGACGCAGGCGAGGGCGACCGCATGGTCTTCCATCACACGCTCCAGCTCGAGGACGGTGTTTCCGCATCCGCATCCGCCGCCGGGTACGCGGCGCGCCGGCGCGGGGCCGCCGGCTCCGGCTGCGGCTGCCGGGCAAAATCCTGTTCGGCCTGCTGCCAGGCCTGGCGCACCGGGAGAAACAGGTCCATCAGGCGGGCGAACGGCGCGTCGCTGGCGCGCACGTTGGCCTCGACGATCATGGCCCGGGTGACGCGGTAGAACCCTCCCAGGTGGCGGGCCACCTGGCCGCCCCGCTCCTGATCCAGAACGCTCTCCAGTTCGGCCAGGATGAGCAGGGCGTGGTTGACGGCCTTGACGCGCCGCTCGACCTCTCCGGTGCGGATGGCCTCGCGGGCGCGGCGGAGATCCTCGATAATCGCGTCGTAGAGACGCACCACCAGCCCGACGGGGTTGACTCCCTGGGTGCTGCTCTGGCGATACTGTCCGGCAATCTGTTGTTGGTTCATGGGCGCTTTATCCGTTGCTGCTCAGGCCGGCCAGCTGCTGGGTCATTTCGGCCTGCAGCTGGGGCATCTCCTGTAAGGTGGTTTCCATCTGCGCGTACTGCGCCGTGAGGGTCTGCGTCTGCGACGACAGCAGGGTCTGCATGGCGTCAATCTGCTGGGTCAGGGACTGGTCGGTCTGCGAGAGGCCCTGCAGGTCCAGGGCGATCGAGCCCTGCGTGGGATCGGAGATCTGGTTGAGCGTGCTGGAGAGAAACGCGCCCACGCCGGAGCTCCCCTGCAGCAGGTTCTGCACCGCGGCGAAGTTGGTGTTGAGGGCGTTGGAGAGCGTCCCGGAATCGAGGGACAGCGTGCCGTCGGTATTCAGATTGATGCCGATGCTAGCCAGGTTCACCAGACCGCTGTTGCCGGAAATGGAGTCGCTGATGGCGGCGAGCAGCTGATTCTGGATGTCGCGCAGGGTGTTGTCTGCTTCGAGCGGGCCGCTGGCGGTGCCGTTGGGGGATACCGTAAACTGGGTGTTGATGTCTCCGATGACCGTGTTCCAGGCGGCCACGAACTGGCTGACCGCGGTGGAGGCCTGGCTGGCATCGGGGGCGAGCGACAGGGTGACCGTCTCGCCGGGCGAGGCCCCGTTGAGGTTCAGAGTGACCCCCGGAATCACGCCCGCGACGGTATTGCTGGCCGAGTTCACCGGGACCCCGTCCACGGTGAGCGAGGCGTTGGAGCCGGAGGCCGCCAGATTGAAAGTCAGCCCGGTGGTGTTGCCGGACACGGTGATGCCGCCGGCGCTGCCCGAGGTGTTGCTGACCAGGGCCAGGCGCGCGCCGTTGGCATCGGTGATGACGCTGGCGGTCACTCCCAGGTTCTGGGCGTTGATGGCCGCCGAAAGTCCGTTGAGGGTGTTGTCGGTGTCATCGATGGTCACCGTGGCGGGCGCGCCGCTGCCCACGGCGATCTGGAAAGTTCCCGCCGCAAGCGTGGTGGTGGCGGTAGCCACGGCGTTGGTGTAATAGGAAGCGGTGGTCGCCAGGGAATTCACCACGATCGAATGCGTGCCGGCCTGCGCGAAGGAATCCGCACTGGCGGTGAGCACCGTGGAATCGGAAGAGCTGGCGGTCAAGGAGTTGATGGCCCCGTTGGTGTCGGTGAGGGCCTGCGCCGCAGTGGTCAGGGCGGTCACGTCGGTCGCGATGCTCTGCAGGGCGGCCGACTGGGTCTGCTCGGTGGTCTGCTGCTGCTGCAGGTTGGTCAACGGAGCCTGGGCGGCAGCCAGGGCGGAGTTCAGCAGGGCCTGCACATCGATCGGCGTGCTTCCCGCCGGAAGAAGGACGTTTCCAAAGCTATTGATTGTACCCATTGTTCCCCAAGGAACTCCCCGGCAATCCTGTTGCAATCCGATGGCCGCGTGCTACGTCTGCTCTTGCTGCAATAGACACGGGCGGAACCCGCGAGGGGGCCCGCCCGGCCCGGTTTTTCGCTACCCACCCGACTAGTGCAGGAGCGTCAGAATGCTCGACTCCTGGGAGTTGGCTTGCGCCAGAGCGGCCATACCCGTCTGGTTCAAGACCGACTCGCGGGACAGGTCCGAGATGGTTGACGGAATATCCGCCGCCATGATGTTGTTCTCTGCCGCCGTCAGGTTCTGCACCTGCGTGGTCATAACCGCCGATGCGTCGTTCAGGCGGTTGACGGACGCGCCGATCGTACCGCGGTCGTTGGCCACCGTCTGGATGGCCGCGTCGATGGCCGTCAGAGCGGCCTGCGCGCCGGTGCCGTCGGTGCCAGCCAGACTGGTGTTGGTTCCCCCGGTGGTCAGGCCCAGAACGGTGGTCGACAGGGCTCCGACGGTGTCCGTGATGGTACTGCTGGAATTGGCGTCGGTGAGGAAGATCGAGGTCGTGCTGGCGGAAAAGACCGACGTCCCGTTGTAGGCCGTGGACGTGCCGATCCGGTTGATTTCACTCAGAATCGCCTGATATTCCGAGTTCAGCGAATCGCGCTGCGCGCTGCTGACCGTGCCCGTGGCGGCTTCCGTGGCGATCGTCACGGCGGTATTCAAAAGCGAGGTCACCTGCGACAGAGCGCCGTCGGCCACCTGCAGCGAACCGGTGCCGTCGTTGGCATTCTGAATGGACTGGTTGAGGGCCGCGATGTTGGCCGACAAGCCGTTGGCAATGGCCAAGCCGGCCGGATCGGTGGCACCGGAGTTGATGCGCTGGCCGGTGGCCAGCTGCTCCAGGGTGGTGTTCAAGGTTGACTGCGTGTTGCCTAATGCCGCCTCCGCCTGCAGGGCGGGGATGTTGTTGAGTACTCCGAAAGACATTGTGAGAGGCTCCTTTTTCCGTAGAGTTGAGCGTCCCGGTTGGCGGCCTGGAGCCTTTGGCTGGGAAGGGACAGACCCTGGGCCGCGGGGACTCGCATCTCGCTACGGGAACTTCTCGTCGTTCACCCACTTCTTCGGCAGTACCGCTTTGAAACTTTAGTCCTGGGTCGCCCCGGTACGGGAGTTCTGGAGCGCTGTTACAAGTTGATTAACGCCTGCCCCCTCGCGAGCCTCCAAGTCCGCCAGAGCCTGCCCGAGTGCGGAGTCGCCGCCGTGCAACTGCCGGCCCACGTGCAGAATGGCCGCAGCCCGCGCCCAATCGCCCTGGGTCGACCACAAGCGGGCGGCGCGCAGGAAGTCCGTCGCCGCAGTGCCGGGCACCTGGCGCAGCTTGTTTTCCGCCGCCAGGGCGGCCTCCCGGAAGCGCTCCAGCCAGACGAGCAGCTGGATCAGCCGGTCGTGCAGCTCCCCGGCCTGGGGGCGCTTGCGCACCGCGCCCATTGGCCAGTTCCAAGCCCCCTTCGCGGGATCCCGCGCGCGCCAGCGCCAGGCCCAGCTTGCTTTCCAGTCCCGCAGATTCCTGGGACCGCTGCAGCGCCTGCTGGTAGGCCCGTGACGCCTCGGCAAATTCTCCCCGGTTGTAGTGGGCGTCCCCGCGCGCCTCGGCCACCGCCGGGGTGGCGTGTCCGCAGCGTTCCGCCCGCCGCAGGCAGCGCAGGGCTTCCGCGTGGTCCTCGCGCCGGAGGTGGGTGATGCCGGCGAAAAACCAAGCTACGCCGAGCTGCGGGTTCAGCTGGCAGGCGCGCTCGAAACATTGCCGGGCCTCGTCGAGATTGCCGAAATTGTCCAGTTCCACAAGCCCGAGTTCGAGGTGCGCCTGGGCATTCCCGGGCAGATCCTGCACCTTACGCCGGCCGAGTTCCCGGTAGAAGCGGTTCTTGCGCGCGCGCGATTTCCGCGTCGGCGGCCAAGCCGAAGTGGTGAATCAAAAAGGAAGCGTGCCCCAGCCGCAGCCCGGCGGCTTCGATTGACGGGCCAACGCTTTCATGCACCCGGCCCACGAAGATCAGGCGCGGGTCGCGGCGAAACAGCCGCACGTTCTGATGATCCACGTAGGCGGGATAGCTCTGCGCGGCCGGCAGGCGGAAGTCGTTGGGCTGGGCCGGCCGGTCCCACACGCGGTCTTCCAGGCTGAGAACGTAGTTGCGGATGGACACCTGGTAGCCGGCCACGTCCGGGGCCTGGACGGCTCGGGCAAGGCCGCCCGCCGCGCCGGGGTCGAGAACCTCGTCGGCGTCCAGGCTGAGCACCCAGCCGGCGCGGATTCCGGCCAGCGCGGCGTTGCGAGCCGCGGCGAAGTCCTCCGTCCAGGGCACGTCCACCACACGCGCGCCGCAGTCCCGGGCCAGATGCCGCAGTGCCGTCGGTCGACCCGGTGTCGCCGATGACGATTTCATCCACGATCCCGCGGACACTGTCGAGGCACCGCCGCAGGGTGGAAGCTTCGTTGCGGACGATCATGGAGAGGGCTACGCGTGTCGTAGGTTCCATCGCTCTTCCTTGGAAGCAGCCCTGGGCAAAAATTGCCCAGAGCGGACTCATTTCCCTGGGCTTATGATCCGCCCGGGACGGTGCGTGCACGGGCGGGACCATCGCGCGGGGGTCTCATAGAACCGGTGTGGTAACCCGCACGATTTTTTCTACTTCCGGGACTGAACTTAAAGGCCCGGTGTGCCGATAAGACACTTGAGGCATTCTTGCGCCTCGCCAGTCCTGGGGGACCCGGTTTCCGCGGCACCGCTATGATCCAGCTGACACGCCTGAACCATCACCCGCTGTTGATCAACTGCGACCTGATCAAGCTGATCGAAAACGCCCCCGACACGGTGCTGACCCTGGTGACCGGAGAGAAGATCGTGGTGCTGGAATCGAGCGCGCAGGTGGTCGAGAAGATCGTGGAGTTCCGCCGCCGGATCCTGGCCGAGCTGCCCTTCCAGATGACCGAGCCCGAACCGGCCCCGCGCGGCTTGGCCCGGGAAATTCAATTCCCGGCGGGAAAGAGTTAACCGGGCATGGACAAGAGCAGCTTTGGCGGCGTGGTCGTGGCCATCGGGGGCATCCTCCTGGGGCTGACCCTGGAGGGCGGCAAAGTGGCCCAGATCATCCAGCCCACCGCGGCGATGATCGTTTTCGGCGGCACGCTCGGCGCGGTGATGATCCAGTTCCCCCTAGCGGTGGTGCTGGCCGCCTTTGGACGCCTGGGCTCGGTTTTTATCGACAAGAGCAAGGATCCGCACGCGCAGATCGGCGAGATCGTAGGCTACGCCCAGAAGGCCCGCAAGGAGGGCATCGTCTCGCTCGACAGCGAAGTGGAAAAAATCAACGATCCTTTTTTAAAGAAATCCCTGATGCTCGCGGTCGACGGCACCGAACCGCAGGAGCTCCAGAAGATGATGGAGCTCGAACTGGACAACCAGGCAGAGCACGAGGAGCACATCCCCAAGGTATTTGAGTCGGCCGGCGGGTTCGCGCCCACGGTGGGGATCATCGGCGCGGTGCTGGGGTTGATTCAGGTGATGCAGCACCTCGATAACATCACCGAAGTAGGCCGCGGCATCGCGGTGGCCTTCGTGGCCACCATCTACGGGGTGGGCGCGGCCAACCTGTTCTTCCTGCCCTGCTCGGGAAAAATCAAGATGCGCATCCGTCAGGAGCAGATCGTGCGCGAGATGATGCTCGAGGGCGTGATTTCCATCCTGGAAGGCATGAACCCGCGCATGATTGAAACAAAACTGCTCGGTTTCTTCGCTGAGGCCAACAAGAAGCCGGCCACCACCAAGGGAGCGGAAAAGGGTGCCGCCGCCCAGGAGAAGGTGGCATGAGCCGGAAGAAAAGGCACGAAGAACACGTCAACCACGAACGCTGGCTGGTCTCCTACGCAGACTTCATCACCCTGCTGTTCGCTTTCTTCGTGGTGCTGTACTCCTCTTCCCAGGTAGACAAGCGCAAGGTGGGCAAAATATCGCTGGCCATCCAGGTGGCCTTTCAGCAGATGGGCGTGTTCGAGACTTCCAACACCAAGCTGCCCCTCTCGACCACCGAGCCCATGCCGTTTCAGGATGTGCAGGCCATCGAAAACGTGGTGCGCAGCCAGGACCTGCAGCGCTTCGTCCAACCGGCCCAGGGCGCGCTCAGCAACGCCCTGCTGCCGGGCGACATTCAGGATATTCAGGGGGAGATCGAACGGGCTCTCGCGCCGGAGATTCAGCGGCACGTCGTGGAACTCAATTCGCGGCGCGAAGGCCTGGTGATCAGCCTGCGGGAAATCGGATTCTTCGAAAGCGGTTCGGCGACGCTGCGCAGCTCCTCGCAGGACGCCATTGACCGCCTGGCCGTCATTCTCAAAGACCGCAACGAGCTGCTGCGCATTGAGGGTCACACCGACAACGTGCCCATCCACACCGCCCAGTTCCACTCTAACTGGGAGCTGTCCACGGCGCGCGCCACGGAGCTGATCGAGATGTTCATCACCCGCTATCATTTCGCGCCGGCCCGGCTGGCCGCGGCCGGCTATGCGGAGTATCATCCGGTGGATTCCAACAGCACCGCCGAAGGCAAGGCGCACAACCGGCGGGTGGACATCGTGGTCCTGAAACCCCCCACGCTCCCCGTGGCGGTGATCGGAGACCCGGCCCGCGCCGGAAAACCGGACCCGGCGGGGCTGGCGAAAGCGGCCCAAGTCCTTTCCCCGAAGACGGGACCCCTCGCGGCCGGAAAATCCGATCCGCCGGCCGGGGCGACCGTCGAACCGACGCCGCCCGCGAAAGCGAATCCGGCGGCGGCCTCCGCGTCGGGAAAAAAGGCGGCTCCTCTTCCATGAGCGTCCTGCCCAAGGAGCCCGTGGCCATGCCCGCCGATCCGGCGGCTGTACCGCCGGAAGCAGCGGCCGACGCGGTCCGCGCCCGCCTAGCGCAGCTTGAGGAACGCATCGCCGGCATCGATTCTCTCCCGGCCCTGCCGGTGATTCTCACGCAGCTGATGGCATGTTTAGACCAACCGCCGACGGAAATCGACTTCGATCAGGTGGTCCGACTGGTCTCCCGCGACGAATCGGTGGCCGCGCAATGCGTGCGCATGACCAATTCCGCCATGTTCGGCAGACGCCGGCTGGTAGAAACGGTGCGCGAAGCGGTGGTCGGGCTGGGGCTCTGGCGCGTGAGCGACATCGTATTCTCGTGCACTCTTCCCCAGGCCTTCGATCCCTTTCCGAAGGGCATCGACCGCACGGTTTTCTGGCGGCATGCGCTGGGATGCGCCCTGGTGAGCCAGCGGCTGGCCAAACTGGTGCATTCGCACGCCGCGGAAAAGGCCTATCTGGCGGGGCTGCTGCACGACCTGGGCATTCTCGCCAACGCCGTGCTGCTGCCGCAGGAAACCGACGCGGTTTTCAAAATGGCCGCAGCCCGCTCCATCTCCCTGGACGAAGCCGAAAAAGAACTGCTGGGTTTTACGCACGCCGACACCGGCCGGATACTGGGGCAGGCTTGGAAGCTTTCCCCGGACATCACTACGGTCGTGCAGTTTCACCACGACATCGAAGCCGCCCCTTCAGTCAAAGACCTGGTGGCCATCGTGCACCTGAGCGACTTGTTCTGCCGCGAACACGGGCTGGGGCACGGGTACTACGAGGCGCGCAAAATCGACTTCACCTGCTCCCCCGCCTGGCTGATCCTGGTGCAGACCTGCCGCCAGATGGGCCGCCCCTACCTGAGCCGCTTTTTCGAGGAACTGGAAGCGTACTTCGGGGAGGTGTTGACGTGCGTCGACACGACCTTCGGCCCGGCGCAGCCGGTCCGCCAAGGCTAGTTCGAAATTATCCCTGGGAATGTAAGGGTAAAGGCACGGCCTCTTCCAGACCGCGCGCCAACTCCACGCGGTTCCGCCCGCCCCGCTTGGCCCGGTAGAGGGCCTCGTCGGCGGCCTTCAGAAACTGGTCCCGCAGGGTGGCTCCGGCGGACACGGCGGCTCCCAGACTGAGCGAGATCGAGATGTCTCCCTCCGGGGTACGCACCGGTTCCCCGGCGATCGAAGAACGCAGGTGCTCGGCGCGGCGCAGAAGGGCGGCCTCGTCGCATCCCGGCGAGAGGATCAGGAATTCCTCGCCGCCATAGCGGCCGACCGTGTCGTAAGAACGCAACGCGCTTTTGATCCGGGTGGCCACCGCCTGCAAGACTTTGTCGCCCGCCAGATGCCCGTAGGTGTCGTTGATATTCTTGAAGTGATCGAGGTCGGCCAGCATCAGCCCCACGGTCTTTTTCTCACGGCTCGCGCGCGTCAGTTCGCGGTCCAGGGCGGCCATCGAGGCGCGGCGGTTCCACAGCCCGGTCAGGGCGTCGTGGGTGGCCTGCACCTGCAGTTCGTCGCGCATGGCGATCAGGCGGTCCTGCAAGCCGAGAATGCGCTTGGCCACCAGAAGCTTAGCGCGGAGTTCGTAGCCGTCGAAGGGCTTCACGAGATAGTCGTCGGCTCCCTGCTCGAAGGCCTCCAGCAGATCGTCCTTCTGGGACGTTTCCATGAGCAGAATCATATACGTATAGAGGTCGATGGAATCGGCGCGCAGCCGGCGGCACAGATCCGCGCCGCACAGTCCATCCATTTCGTAGTTGAGAATGGCCAGCTTGGGATGGTCGGTTTGCGTGAGCTGCGCGAGGGCATCGTTTCCGTCGGAAGCGCTGAGCACCTCGTAGCCCCACCGCGTAAGATTCTTTTTCAGCAGCTCTTCCCCGGCATGGATCAGTACTTTCAAGGTTGGTCCTCGTGTGCCTGCGAAAATTCCCACGCACAAAAAGTTTTGCTTCAGTGCACGCCGGCAGATTCCGGCTGGGTGGACGCCACCTGCCGGGCCATCGCTTTCCAACCGGCCAGCTGCGGGGCGACTCCCAGGGATTCCAGGAACGCGCCATCCCATTCGCGTTCGCGCGCAGCCCCTTCCTGTTCATGAGCCAGCAGGTTGGCCACGTAGACCGCCGCGAGGGCGTCGAAGCGCTGGTGCGGAACGCTCGCCGGCGCGTGATGATAGGCAATCGCCTCGGTCACGCGCAGCGGCAGCCCCCACAGCCCCAGCAGATACGCGCCCACCTCGGCGTGGGTGATGCCCCACAACTCTTCCTCGATTCGATGCAAAGGCTTTTCTTCGGCCTGCGCGCGGGCCACCAGGCGCGCAAAGCGGTCCGGCATTTTGCACGCCAGCACGAGCTTGCCGATGTCGTGCAGCAGGGCCGCCACGATGGCCGCATCGCGCACTTCCGGGGGAATCTGCATCTGTCCCACGATGGTCGCGGTGATGCGGCAGTGCGCCTGCAGATCCTCCCAGGAAAATCCGGGAATCTTGGGAATTTTCTGGAAGGCCTGGAACGCTTCCATGGAGAGCACCACGTTCTTGATGACGTTCAGTCCCAGGAGGCTGGCCGCCATCTTGACGGTCACAATCTCGCGCGAGGTGCGGAAGATCACCGAGTTCACCAGCTGCAACAGCCGGGCCGAGGTGCCCACGTCGCCCTCGATGATTTCGGCAATTTCGCCAATCGACGTATCGGGACGGTTAAGCTTCTGCACCAGCCGCAGGTAGACGCCCGGCGCGGAGGGCAACTCGCCCAGTTCGCCCACCGTCTGGCAGATGCGCTCCCCGCGGAGGAGATCCCGCAGGCGGCAGGAACGCTCCAGCGCCACTTCCAGTTCTTTCAGATCCAGCGGCTCGGAAATCACCTGGTGCGCGCAGGCCGGCTGCGGAGCCCGCAACTGGCTCGGAGCGACCACGCCGATGCGCACGGCTTCCGGAAAAGATTCGCGCGCCTTGGCCAACAGGGAGGTGCCATTCTGGGAAGCCAAGTGGGCCACCACCGCATCCCATGGTGCTTCCGCCAGGTGCGTCAAAACCGCCGCGGCATCGGAAACGATGCGCACTTCCCACACGCCTTTGTACGCCTGCAAAGAGCCTTCCCAAACCTTGCACGTGCGGGGGTCGGCTGGTGCAAACAGGAGCTTTCTCATTCCCGCGGGCCTCGCTGAGGGCAGGGCCAAACCGTTCCGGGATCGAGCCAGAGTCTTCCCTACGCGCGAGAAAACAATCCGAATCGATCCACCGATGGGCTGGGCGCTACCGCTTCTGGTGAAACTTTTCTTGGGATTTTCTAAGGGCGCGAGCCGGCGGAGAGCCTCGCCATCCCCTAAACCCTCTGCTTCCAAGATAGCGCGACTGACGGCGTTTTGGGGTTGGGAACAGTTCCGTTGTACTCCAATTGATAAACTGCGTTCCGGTGACTCACATCACTCGCGTGTATCGCTGGTCAACGATACTACCCAACTACTGGCAAGGGTGCCCCTCAGCGATAACCGGGGCCAGAGGCAGCGACGAGCCCGAATGGCGATTCCAGAGGATAACTAACATGGAATCTTGCCCGCGAACGGCGATGGCGTGCGCAACGCGATATGGACTACATTCGTGGGTCTGGACACGCCGTATTCCGGCATTGCCGATGGAAACGATCTCCATTCCCGCGTCGTTGAGAAAATCACAGGAAAGACGCCGCACGCTGCGCGTCACGCCCGATCCGTTTCTGGTGATCCGCTTGTCCTCCGGCAACAGCGGCGTCGTGCTCGATGTCTCTCGCGACGGTTTAGGATTTCTGGCCAGCTCGCCATTGGAAGAAACCGGAACGCTGCGCTTTGAAATAGCGGGCCGCACAACGGCGGCTTCGGCTGCCGCGGGACAGCTCATGTGGAAGGACGTCACCGGTAAGCGGGCCGGCGTGCGCTTCACACAGCTGCCCGAAGACTTGCGGGAATTACTCGGCCGCTACTTGCCATCCCCGGAAGTCCCCGTGCTTCTGAAGAAAGAGCGAAAAATGACGGGCCCACCGATTCTCGCCTTCGAAGAACCGGTTCGCAGCGGTCCCCGGTTCCACGCGAAAGGCCTAGCCTTTGCGGCCAACGTGGTGACGGCCCTGCTGGCCTGTTGCATCGCTCTGGGGATCTGGCACTCGGTAAATCGTCCCGCCGCAAGCGGTGGGGCCGCGAAGGCAAAGCCGGGCGTCGAGAGATTTGTTTCGTTCCTCCGCTCCGCGTACTGGCGCACTCCTTTTTCCCGCGCTCACGAAAACACCACGGAGGTTCCGCGCCAGAGATCGAAGAACGCCGCGTTACCCGTGCCGGCCAACATTCCCTTCCCGCTTCCGTTTCCTGCGGAGAGAACTTCCACGCCGCTGGCCGCCGTGGCAAACCTGCCGGCTTTCCAATCCGCTGTGCCGGTTGCGGCCGAGTCGGCGAAACCCGAACCCGCGCAGGCCGGAAAACCCGTCGCGCCTGCCATCTCCGAAGACCCCGGCCAAACGGCGCTGGCGCAAGCTCGAGAGTTATTGCGAAAAGACGCCGATCCGGAACAGCAGGCAAAAGCCGCGCAACTGCTGTGGAAGGCCGTCGAAAAAGGGAACGTCCCGGCGGAGGTGGAGTTAGCCAACCTGTACCTGCTGGGGCAAGGCGTGGCGAAGAGCTGCGGCCAGGCGCGCGTCCTGTTGACCTCGGCGCAGCTCCGGAAAAGCGCCACGGCGGCGAAAAAGCTGGACGATTTCCCGCTGTATGGCTGCGAATAGAGCCTCCGCAACCCTTCCGAACGGGCGCGCATCCCCTATCCCCAACCTTTCCTTCTCTTCTCGACCGAAGCAAGCCTATCCGGGCCTACCCGGAACCCGCTATGTATACCAAGCAAGCGCTCGCCATTTTCCCGAATCGGTACTTTTCGTGTGACGTTTGCGGGTTGGGGGAAAGTGGGGGGGAATCTTGCGCTACGCGAGTGATGAGACTCCGAAGGTCGGAGACCGCATCAAGAACAGGGCGGGAGATTGGGGGAGCGTCACCGAAGTTTTTGGTCCCCCCGGTACACATTCCGAACCTTTTCGAATCACCGTCAAATGGGATGAAGGCATCGTGGAGATCGACTACGAAGTGGCCACCAACTTCACCCTGGTTTCCCGCGGAGAGGGAGAGAAAAAAAGCACGGCGGGCCGCTGTTGATTCCGGCCCTTTCCCGCCGAGCGGATTCGCGCGGCGCTCATTTATGCTACTTGCCGTTCCTTCCACGGCAGCCGCAAAAGTCGATTGACTTCCCTGAGAATCGGGGACAGAGTCCGATTGAGCAGGTTTTGGGACCGCCGCCATGGACGCCCCGTTTCCTACCGCCGCAGACAGGCCTTTCCCCTCGAAGTCCCGCCGCTTTTTGCGCAAGCCTGTTTTATTCGCGTCGGCGCAAGTCGGCGAAAACACTACGGGCTTGATCCTCAATATCAGCGAGGGCGGCCTCTGCGTGCAGACCTCGCAGAGCATCGCCGGCAACGGCGCGCTTCCGCTGCGATTGCAATCGCTGCGCTCGATGGGCTGGATCGACACGCACGGGCGCGTGGTCTGGAGCAACGACGAGAAGCATGTCGCGGGGATCGAGTTTGTCGGCATCACGGAGGACGCCAGGCGGGAGGTGCAGGCGTGGCTTTCCTTTGGCGATTCCCTGCAGGAACTGCGAGGAACCTGGGCCGGGGATCGCGCCGCCACGGGACTGCCCGATCCATCGGGCATAAATTCCTTTCAAACGCGCGCCGTCGGTCAGCAAGCTAGCGAGGAAGATGGGTGGGAAGGTGAGCAAGGGCAAGAATACGTAGACCCGGAATATGATGCCCCTTCCGTTGGCGATTCGCGCGACGAGGAAGATTCTGCGCGATCCGAAGCGCGTGCAGAGAAGGAGCCGAACAACCAGATCGCCGTGGATCCAGCCGGCGCGCCCGACATTTTCGATCGGACGAGCGCAGGGGATGCAGCGAATCGTCGAAGATTTCCCCTCCTCGCTTCTGCGGCCGTGCTTTTGATTTTGCTCGCTCTTGCAGCGGGTCGGTACGACACTCTGGCCCGGATAGCTGGCTGGTTTGCAAAAAAATCAGCCGCTCCCAGCGGGGACGCGCCTCTTGCACAGGCTCAGCCAAAGGTCACGGAAGCTCCCCACGCGCCGGCTTCCCGGCTGCCCGTGGCCGCGCCTCCGGCGAGTTTGGCGGCAGGAAACAAAAGAGTGGGCGCAGTGCCGGGACCGAATGTTCCTCTCGCACCGGCTGCGGGCGGGAAGTTCGCCCTTCAGGTGGCGGCTATGAGGGAAGAAGAGAACGCCAAGCAGCTTGAGGAATCCCTGCAGTCGAAGAATTTCGCGGCCTTTGTTTCAAAGCGGCCCGGCGATCATTTCTATAGAGTCATGGTGGGCCCTTACCCCGACAACCAGTCCGCGCGGCTGGCCCAGAGTGCCCTCGAAAAAGACGGGATGAAGTCCATCGCAAGGCGCTGGACGCCGTAGAGTCATTCCAAATCGTTCCCTCTCGCCAGGCTCCAGGATTCTTAACGTCTCGGGCGGTTCCACTCTGGAATTTTCTGCTCTTTTTCGACACTCGTTTGAAACGATTCGACTTTACCGAGCGCCTCGGCGAAATCTTCGCGCCGGGAATTTCATTCCGGCACTAATGATCTGCGGGCATTTGCCGATCATCGAACGTAAGAGCTGTCGCTTCAATTGCCGGCGCGATCTTTGCAGTTGGGCCTGTATGTGCTCCTGATTCCCCACGCGATAAAAATGAAAGCGACGGCTCAAACGATCGATAGCAGACCGGCATTCGCGCCAGGGAAACGTCTGCTGACGATCGAACGCGACGCGAGCATTCGTTTCCACGAATTGGGGACGCTGACCTCTGTCACGCGCTGGATCAGCAGCCACGATGAAGGAATCGCCGAATGGCTGAAGAATGCACGGCGCGCCTACCAGCAGGACCGTGCGAACGTGGACGAAAAACACCGGGCTGCTTTGCTGCTGCTCCGAGATGCAAGCCCCCGGCTGCCCGCGCGCATCGGCCTGCTCGATGTGGGCGGAGCGAGCCTGGAAGATGTGACCGCATGGAGCACCTGGCAGGACCCTGGCGCGTCAGGCCGCGGCTCGGCGCTCATCGAGGAGGAAACCCAGGGCAACGGCGGGAAAGCCTACATGTATCGCCTGTTCCGCGGACCCAGCAGGATTCTGGGCGTGCAAGAAAATAAGCTGAGCTGCAAGGGATTTGAGGGCGCGGCCAACAGTCTCGAACGGGGAATCCCGGGGTTCGTGCCGAGCAGCGCCGCGGGTTGTGAGCTCCCCAATATTTCATGGAAAGCGGAGGTTCGGAGGGCGCTAAAACCCTACGACCTCGCCTTCGAGGACCTCCCGGCGGAATTGCAGGAGGCTTTGCGAAAGCGTAAAGCATTCACGCTGGTGGAAGGAGTGGACCCAGCCGGTTTTTTCAAGAGTCGAATCGAAGCACAAGATCTGGTCCTGCGCGTACTTCGCCACGACCAGTCAACATTAGCCGTGCAGCAGCTGCGTTTGTATGCCGCGCACAACGGGCGGCTCCTGAACGAAGGGAAATTTCTGGGACTCGAGGAGATTCCCGCCTATCCCGGCTTCGAGCAACCCGTCGTCCACGAAATCCCCGAGCAGCTGCCGGACACCAACGGCGACGATCCAATCCATGACTCTGGGCGGCAAGCGGCCTCGCGGCCGGCTGATTCTTTACACGTCGCTCGAAAACATGCCGAACGCATACCGAAAACTGAAGCCGCGCTGGAAAGTGTCCTACCGGACGTCGCAGCAGATGATCGGCTCCAAGCAGGTTTCCGAAATCGCGCCCAACACGCCCGGCACGCAGTACATCTACGCCACCGTGGAGTTATGCGCGCTCGAGCCGGCGTACGTGGAGCTGGGCCGGAAGCGGCCGGCCGATGGCCCGCTCGTGGACGCACTCGATATTTTTGTGGCCGAAGGAATCCGCACGCTCGCCAAAGCAATCCACGATAGCCGCCGCCGCGAAATGGACCAGGAAGCACTGGACGAAGTGCATGAAGAAAACCGGGTGCTGAATTCGTTCAAGAACCGCTTCTTGCCGGGCACTGGGAACGGAGGTAATGGGGACGCGGGACGGAACGGGACAGGATCGCAGGAAACTCTCTCCGAAGGATACGAGGGCGAATGCGGCGGAGAGCCGGACGCGATCGAACTCGCTTGGAACCAGGGCGGGAGCGTTCGCATTGGACGCGGCGTGGTAGCGCAGATCGCAGTGATCGCGAACGCGAAGGTGGTGGATGTGTCCGGTAAAGTTGTGCCACGCGCCGAGCTAGAGTGGCATTCGGGCGACCACCGGATCGTCCGGCTCGGCGAAAGAAAGGAAGCTCGAAAAGCGCTGCTGGCGGCGGGCAAAGGCGCCACCCACATCTGGGCTCGCCTGAAGAATACGAAAATCGAGTCGCCGAAAATTCCAGTCGAGGTGTGGGCCGTGGATCACGTGCTGCTGACGCCGCGGAGCGTGGAACTGCCGCTCGGACGCAGGAAACAGATCGTTGCAGAAGTCACCAACGACGAGGGAGCGCGGGCGGCGAACGTCTTGCTGAATTGGAAGCAGGAAGACGGCGACCCTCTGACCGTCCGCGTGCAGCCCGACGGATGGGTGACCGGCAACCGGCTCGGCCGGATCAGCATAACCGCCGGCGCGGGAGATCCCGAAGACGGCGGCGTGTGGGCGCGCATCCCCACGGACGTCACGGTAACACCCGCTCGCGAGGAGCCGCGCCGGGGCTCGGGATTTCCGGAACTGCGCCTCACCGACCGCGACACCGATCCCGCCACCGGAGAAATACGGCAAGGCGATCCCGAGCAGCCGGCGTTGTGGCAGGAGGTTTCCGATTACCAGAACAATCTCTGGTGGCTGAACCTGCAAAGCCCCGACGCATCCTTTTTCTTTGCGCAGCGTGCAGAAGATATCCGGCTCTGGCGAGCTTTCCACGCGCAAAAAGTGGTCGACATGGTGCTGCAGGTTCACATGCGCGAGGAATTCGACGCACGGGGCGAGACCGAACGCCCCGACCTGTGGGCCCGGCACAAGGTGATCCTTGACCTGAAAGAAGTGCAGCTGAAGCAGGCCATGTGGGACAAGCTGCAAAGCTACGTTAATTTCGGCGGGGCTCTCGACTAGGTGGACGCACGGGGGCTGGGACTGAAAGAGCAGGTCCTGCTGGCGGCTCTGGCCTGCTCCGACGGCGCCTGCGAGAAGACCTTCACGATTGAGGACCTCCTGGTGCGCGCGTGGAAGGGGGCGCCGGCCGCATGGGGGCTGCGTGGTTATGAAGAGGACTACCCGGATGCCGACAAAATCCACAAAGAACTGGACAGCCGCGGCGTTGCCAACAAGGGACTGATCGCACTCGGCTACCTGGAACGGGTTCAAAACCGCGTGTATCGCCTTACGCCGGCGGGACTCGCCGCGGGAAGCCGCCTGCGCCCCGCCGACCCGATCGTGCGCGAGAAGGCCGGGAGAAAGCTCGAGCAGGAGATCAAACAGATTCTGGCGCACCCCGTTTTCCGGACGTGGCTGCAGAACCCGGCGCTGCCCAAACATTTCCGGGATGCCGGCCATTTCTGGGGCATCGCGCCGGGCATGCCGGCACGAACCATCCGGGAACGCGTGGCAGGTTTCGAACGCACCCTGGCGGCGGCCGCGGATTTCCTAGCCGCTGCCGGCGTCGACGAAGTGACCGAGCAGCGCGGCAAAATTCTATTCCACCGCGAAGACATCGAGCGGAGCCGGCAGTTCCACGAATGCCTGAAAACCCGCTTTGCCCGCGATCTGGCCCTGCTGAATCGGTAGTATTACCAACTTCCTCACTAGTCTCTCCCATTTCTTCGATCCCAACGAGTCGAGACTGACGTTAGCACTTTCTAACCGACTCGGTTGCTCCGCTGGTATGCAACGTGCCGCTAGATGCCGGGACCTGTCTCGCGCGGAAAATGTAATGCGCTGATTCAAAGTCAGTTAAAAGACAAGACCGAGGCGGTTTCAGGAATTCCAGCGAGGACCATGTCTCGTTTGAACAGGAGCAACGTGGCGGAAACAGCCGCAATAGCCGAAGTGGCGAGTTTGGCCAACCAGCAAAACTGCGGACTCATATCTCCGCTTGAATACCTGCTGACTTCGGGCGGCGACCCGCGCCTGCGCATCGACTCCGTACTTTTACTGAACGGGTACGGATGCCAATCCTGGCCGCGGCCCGAGGCGTTCACGTTCGCGTCGTCCACGGCAACATCTATTTCGGAGCGGGGATTCGCGGCGGCCGCGAAAGCGCAGCAGCGACTGATCGAGGCGACTCGCCGTACGACGATGCAAGAGGCGTGCGATCGCGAAGCCGAATGGCTGCGGGAGCACCTGCGAACGCTTCTGAAGTTGGACGGGCTCGGAACTGAAATTATTTTCTCGCCGTCCGGAACCGACTCACAGCTGCAGGCCTTCTACGTCGCGCAAAACTTGCTGCAAGGCCCGACTGTGCCGGTGATCGTGGGATCCGATGAAACCGGCAGCGGGACGGCCCGGGCCATCAGCGGGTGCCATTTCAGTTCGAGCACGGCGCAGGGCGGCGCGGTAACCGAGGGCGAACGAGTAGACGGCTTCGCCGAGAATACCGCTCGGATCGAAATTCCCCTGCGCGATAGCTGCGGGTCTCTGCGCTCGAGTGAGGCGATCGACCGCGAGGTACTGGCCGCGGTTTCCGGCTCTGTGGCCGCCGGAAAGAGCGTGGTGCTGCTCGCGATGGACGGATCAAAATTCGGCTCGCGCTGTCCGTCGCTGGATTGTCTGCGCGAGGTGAAATCGAACTGGGGGCGAACCGTTCAGATCGTCGTCGATGCTTGCCAGATGCGCACGGGACGCCGCCGCATTCGCTATTATCTGGACCAGGGATTTCTGGTGCTGGTCACCGGCTCGAAATTCTTCACCGGGCCGCCCTTGAGCGGTGCGCTTCTGGTTCCGGCGGCGGCTTCCTCCGTGATGAAGCAGGCCGCGGCCGTCCCCGCGGGGCTCGGACTTTATACCAACCGAAACGATTGGCCCGTCAGCTGGCATGGCGTGCGCTCCGGATTGCCCGGCTCGCCCGAATATCGGGCAACTGCTGCGCTGGGCAGCGGCGGTTGAGGAAATGCGCGGCTATTTCAACGTTCCCACGTACTACCGGTCTTTGGCGCTTCAGGAATTCTCGCGCGCCGTTTCGCAACGGATTGCAGATCGAGCGAACCTGCGGCTGCTCCCCGCCTTTGGGCAGTCCGGAACAGACGCATTCGACAACGAAGAGATGGGCTGTGAGGACCATCTTCCCGTTCACCGTGAGCTGCGGCGGAAAGGCGCTATCCGCCGAGGATTGCGGGAAGATTTACCGGGCGTTGAACCGTGACGTTTCCACTCTGCTGCCGCAGTCCGCGGCTGCCCGCGAGCGCGAACTTGCAGCGCATCTGTGCCACATCGGCCAGCCTGTCGGTATTCCGGATTCCACAGTTGGCATCGCCGGTACATTGCGCATCAGCGCGGGGGCCCGGGTCGTGTCCGGCACTTGGCGCGCACGCCGGCACGGCCGCATCTCTTCGAGAACTCGCCCAGGAATTCGAGCAGGTGCGCATCATCCTCGACAAAATCGATTTGCTGGTAAAAAACATCGACGCACTGAGCGAGATCGATGAGGCGAACAAGCGATTGTCGATGCGCCCGGCCGAGGCAGTTCCCTTCTCCTTCTCGACCTCCGCCACTGCAAACAACACCGAAACTGCGCTGCGACTGCCTCATCCAGGCAGCGTCGCTCTAAAAACGGTTGCGCTAGAAAGTTTCGGCCAGGAGCGCAAACATGGATAACAGCACGGTCGAGTCGCCGCGCAGTGCCACCATATCGGTGGCGCGGTTATTCAAGCAGGCCTTCGACGGCCACGACTTGAAGCCGCTGCGGTCGCAACTTTTGGCCCGCATGGAAGGGGACCCACTCGATGCCGCCGCTCTGATGGACCTTTCGGTGATCGAGCAGCTGCTCGGCAACCAAGCGGAGGGATTGCGGCACCAGGCCCAGGCGCTGCGCATTCAGGCACTGTACCGGCCCTCATGGGGGGCCTCGCCGCAGGCTTTGCGCGTCCTGGCATTGATGGCGCCGGGAGACGTGGGCAACAACACGCCCATTGAATTTCTCCTCGATGGCTCGGATGTCGCGCTGTACATCCTCTATATAGTTCCCGGCCAGCCGATCCCGAATCCGCTTCCTGAACATGACATCGCCATCGCGACGCCCTGCGAATCGGATCAGAACCGCGCGGTGCTGCGTGAGATCCAGCGACTCATACCGGGCTGGCCCTGCGCCGTACTCAATCAGCCCGACAGAATCATGCGCTCGGCGCGCGAACGGATGCATTCGCTACTGGGAGCCGTTCCGGAACTTCTGATGCCCGCTACCATCCGAGCTAATCGTGCAGCTCTTGAGCAAATGGGCGACGGGTCAACAGCAGCGGCCGATTTTCTCAGTCAATCTACGTTTCCACTTATTGTGCGACCGGTCGACTCCCACGCCGGACGATCTCTCGCGAAGCTCGACGAGCCTTCCTCGATCGCAGCCTACCTCGGGAAGCAGCAGGAGATGGAATTCTTCGTCTCCCGATTTGTCGACTACCGGAGTTCTGACGGCTTGTTTCGCAAATACCGGGTCATGTGGGTCGATGGCAGGGCTTATCCAGTGCACATGGCCATCTCCGAAGGCTGGAAAGTCTGGTACTACAACGCCGGGATGGCTAACAGCGGGGCCAAGCGAGAGGAAGAAGCTCACTTCATGGCGGAGTTTGACAACGGCTTCGCGGGACGACACGCGAGGGCGCTTGAGGCCATCGCGGAGCGATTCGGACTCGAATACTTCGGGATCGATTGCGCGGAGTTGCCGGACGGCAGGCTGCTGGTATTTGAGGGCGGCGTGGATCTAGCCGCGCACGATATGGACCGGCCGGATGTCTACCCCTACAAAAGCGCGCACATGCAGAAATTGTTCGCGGCGTTTCGCGATATGCTGAAGCGCAAGGCCTTGAGGGAGGCGGTCGCCGTATGAAGCCGAGTTCACATCTGGAGGAGCGCATCGAAGAGCGCCCGGTCCCGCACAGTCCTGCAACGGATATCGAAGAACCGAATCTCGATCCGGCCGATTGGTCAAGCGTCCGCGCCCTCGGCCATCGCATGCTCGACGACATGTTCGATTATCTGCAGGATATTCGCCGCAGGCCGGTGTGGCAGCCGGTAACGAACAATGTCCGCGCAAAATTTCGCGAGCCGCTCCCGGCGAAGCCCACGCCCCTGGGCAACGTCTATCGCGAATTCACCAACTCCATCCTTCCGTTTTCCGCGGGGAATGTGCACCCGGGTTTCATGGGATGGGTCCACGGTGGAGGCTCGGTCGTGGGGATGCTTGCGGAGATGCTCGCGGGAGGACTGAACGCGAATCTCGGGGGGCGCGATCACATGCCTATCGAGGTGGAGCGCCAGGTTACCGAGTGGGCGCGGCAGATGTTCGGATTCCCGGAGGGCGCTTCGGGACTGTTCGTTACCGGCTCGTCCATCGCCAATTTCATGGCCCTCCTCGTCGCGCGACACAGCGCGAGTAAACGCAGCGGGGTCGTGCAAAATGATGGTCGCAGCGACAGTCGGCTGGTCGCTTACACATCCAGCGCCGCGCATGGCTGCATCGCCAAAGCGATGGATATGAGCGGCCTGGGAAGGGCGGCGCTGCGCTGCATCCCCGTGGACGCCATGCATCGCATAGACGTCGGCGACCTACGACGCGCTATCGCAGCCGACAGGAATGCCGGGCTCACTCCTTTCCTGATTGTGGGGACCGCGGGAACGGTGGATATCGGCGCGATCGACGATCTCAGCGGGCTAGGCGAGGTGGCAGACGAGCAGCATCTCTGGTTTCACGTCGACGGAGCATTCGGAGCGCTGGCAATCCTTTCTCCCGATCTTGCGCCCAGGCTGCACGGAATCGAACGAGCGAACTCGATCGCGTTCGATTTTCACAAGTGGGCCCAGGTTCCCTACGACGCCGGATTCCTGCTCGTGCGCGGCGGACAACAACACCTTGAGACATTCTCCTCACCGGCGGAGTATCTGCGGCGGGAAGCGCGCGGACTGGCGGCGGGTTCGCCGTGGCCCTGCGACCTCGGCCCCGATCTTTCGCGGGGATTTCGCGCGCTCAAAACCTGGTTCACGATCAAAACGTATGGAACCGCGCAACTGGGCGCCGTAATTTCCCACACCTGCGCCCTCGCCCAATACCTCCGTCAACGAGTAGAGCAAACGCCGGAACTCGAACTCGCCGCGCCGGTGCAGTTGAATATCGTTTGTTTCCGGTACCGCAGCGACGGAAGCGATTCGATAAATGCCGAGATCGTTGCGGACATTCAGGAGTCCGGAGTGGCCGCTCCATCCACCACCACGATCGACGGGCGGCTCGCCATCCGCGCGGCGATCGTCAATCACCGCACGAAGTCGCGGGATATCGACGCGCTGATTGCAGCCGTCCTCAGATCCGGGCGCAAAAGGCGCACAACCGAAAGACCCATTCCCTTGAGCCTGACCTAAACGACGCGATCACGACGAAGAAAGCCGGCGTTCCGGGTTCCCAAGATCCTGGCTACGGATTGCCAGCCTTCAATTCCGAATAGACCATGCCCACAAAACGGTCGGCGCTCACCGCCGTGCTGCCGGGAACGCTGGCATCGTAGGGAGCGGTCACCTTGGCGGCCAGCACTTCCTGCCGGGTTTTACCCTGCGCAATCATCTGCTGCACTTTTGTCTGCACGGCGAAGATCATGTCGCGGTAGGGGATGATGTCCTTCCGGTTAATGATGGTGCCGTGACCCGGAATGAGCTTCGTGTCTGGGCCGGCCAGTTCCATGATCGTGTTGAGCGCTGCGAGAGCGCCTTTCAGGGTGCCGCCATTGTTGGTGTCGATGTAGGGGTAGCCGTAGTTGCGGTAGAAATCGCCAATCATTATGGCATTCGCGTTCTCAAATCGAACCATCGTGTCGCCGCCGGTATGGGCCGCCCGAACCGGAATCAGGTCGATGATCTCGCCGTTCATGTGAAATTTTACCGTGCTGCCGAGTCCGTAGGTCACCACGGGGAGCGAGGCAGGGTCGGGAGCCGGAACAGGATTCGCGCTGGGCGGCGGCAGCTCAATTCCCGGCGTTACAGGATGGGCGAGCTGTTCACGAAGCTCTTCGCGGGCAAAGATCGTGACGCCCATCCTGGCGAAATTTGCGTTGCCGCCTGTGTGGTCGCCGTGTACGTGCGTGTTGACCATGAAACGAATCGGCGCGGGGCTGATTTGACGGATCGTCGCGAGGACCTTGTCCGTGAGGGGTTCGTACTGGGCATCGACCATGAAGATGCCATCGGGTCCGGCCAGCACGCCGATCCTTCCGCCGGCGGCGTCCTGATGGCTCGGGTCTGCACCCGCGGAACCCGACAGCATATAGAGGTTCGGTGTGATTTTCTCTGCCGTGATTTCAATCTTGCTGTAATCGCGCCCCTGCGCCCAAGCGCTCGCGGAAAGGGCCACCGCAACGAATACTAACAAGAAAAATCGTTCCGCTGATTTCATCGACGTTGCTCCTTTTGAGTTAGTGCGAAGGGGCTTTCTTTAAGGGGTTGTACTCTAGCTCGTGGGCAACGCCGGGTCAACGGCAAGTGAGGTTTGCGGATGTGTAAGTACCCGCGGCAACCCGCTAGGGCCTTGAGTCCGGGTTTGGTATCTTTGCTCGAAAAGAAAAAAGAGAGGGATCGAGCCATATGAAGCTGGCGCGGATAGTAGAAAGGCTGCTGGGGCCGCACGCCTATTTCTACTTCGGAGTACGGCATGCCGCGGCGCTATCCTCGGGATTCACTCGTGAGCGGGCGCTCGATCAAGCAATGAGTTACGCGCATGCGTCGGAGATCGAGGGTGATTATCTGGAATTCGGGGTATGGCGGGGCAGGGCCTTCTCCGCCGCGTGTTATTTGGCGAGAAAGCGCGGCTTGCCGATGAAGTTTTATGCGTTCGATTCATTTTGCGGTTTTCCAACGAACGATGAACAAGATGTGGCAGGGCGGAAGTGGTACCACGAAGGCGTTTACAAATACAGCGAGAGCGAATTCCTCAAGAATGTACGGCGCACCGGCGCCGATATGAAGCGCGTGTTCGCGGTCCCGGGATTTTTTGAAGAGTCTCTCCGGCCCGACAATCCCCTCGTCCGGGATCTCCACAAGGCTGCCGTGGTGTGGATCGATTGCGACCTTTACAGCTCGACGCGCACAGTCCTCGACTTCATCACACCCTACTTACAGTATGGCACTTTGCTGCTCTTCGATGACTGGTTTGCCTTCCTCGCCGATCCAAACGCGGGACAGCAGCGCGCGTTCCGGGAATGGCTGGAGAAGAATCCCCAACTGCGCGCCGTGGAGTTGATGCGATTCGGCTGGTGCGGAAATTCTTTCGTTATCCATGTCACGAACGGACCCAAAGCGAACTCCGCTGTCGATATTCCTGCGGTCCGCCCCGCGGACCGATAGTCAGAAGCTATGAGAGCACTTCAGCAACCAAGTCCCTGACATGCTCGGCGATCGATGGCGCGGAGGTGAGGCCAGGGGATTCGATGCCCATCAGCTGCACCACTCGCGGAAAATCCGGGTCGCGTTGAATAATGAAATCGGCGATGCCCGCATGGGCGGGATGTTTGCCCGCAGGGTCCGCGGGCGGAACAAGTTTTGCGCGAATGCCAGAGTAGGCCAGCACCATGTCGGATGCTTCGATCTCGGGCAAAAGCGTTTTGGCTCCCGCTGCGAAGTCTTCCACAGGTTGGCGGTCTCGTTCATAGTCGTTCTTGTCTTTAACGTAGTGCGCAGTGGGCCCGATCAGCATCGATCCGGTGACCGTTTTGGTGAGGTGCATACCCAGGCTCAAGCCGTCGGCATGGGGCAGCGGATAGACGAGGCCGCGTATCAAATGCTGCTTCCCGCGAACCGCCTCGCAATATTCGCCGCGCACCGGGTAGATGCGGTGCCGGGCCATGGGCGACCCCAGCATCCCGGCCACTTCATCAGCGAACAGGCCGGCGCTGTTGACCAAACATCTCGCGTCGATTTCTCCGGCTGAACTCGTGACCCGGACGCCGTCGCCTGTGGACTCGAGGCGTTCGACGCGCGCGTTCGTCACAATGTTTGCGCCGCGATTGGTCGCAAGCCTGGCATAGGCTTTGACGAGATCTTCGCTCGAAACGATGCTGGTCGAGGGCACCTCGATCGCTTCATAACCCTCGACGTGAGGCTCGCGCTTGCGGATTTCCCCGCGGTCGATCAGACGTAATCCCTCGACGCCATTCGCGCACCCATTCTTCATAAGTGCATGCAGCGTTGGCGATTCGGCGGGCGAGGACGCAACAACTATTTTCCCGGTGTTCCGGTGTGGCACGCCGTGAGCCGCGCAGAACTCGTGTGTGAGTTGGTTGCCCCGCACGCAATGGCGTGCCTTCAGCGATCCCGGCGCGTAGTAGATTCCGGAGTGGATGACGCCGCTGTTGCGGGAACTGGCTCCCATCCCAAGCTTCGGCAGCGCCTCCAGCACGAAAACATCACTCCAGGAGGCCGACAGTGCCCGGGCGATGGCGCACCCCACGACACCCCCGCCAACAATTACGATATTCGCCTGATCCATGATTCGCCAGAGAGCGCCCTGGGGAGCGAAGTTAGAAGTGCTCATGCAGCCGCCATCGTAGCAGAAAGAAGGGGATGAGAATGTCTCGCCGTCGCACAGAATGACGGCCCGCTCGATTACGTTCTGCAGCTCCCGCACGTTTCCCGGCCGATCGTAGGATTGGAGAATTTCCTGGCTGGGCGCTCTGCCGCCGCCCGCGCCTCGACCAGATTTGAATCCTGGCGCGACAGCCAGGTAACCCAGGCGTCCGCCTTGGCTACGCGCCCGAAGTTGTTCCGTAGAACATTTGCTCTCTCGCGAGCCACACACTCGTGTGGCACCAGGAAATTCTTGCCTCGTACACCTTGTATTTCTTGCCGGTGGTCATGATGCGCGATATGTGCGTAAACGCTCTTCCCCGTCCTCACCAAACTCTCCTGTGGCGAGCCACGTGCCCTATTCCGAGGTTGGATTTCGATCTGGGCCGATGCAACGGCAGCCCCCCTGTTGATTGGGCACTAGCGAGCGGCGACTGGTTTTCCTGAGAAATCCAGCAGCAGCGCAGCCCCGACCCCGAGGTCTCGCAGGTACCCCAAAAGAGATGGTTTAACCACAACAGCAACTGCCTCAGTTCTGAGGGAAACCTGGCCCCCCGATTGCATTTCAAAAAGCGCCACTCCGGAATACCGGCCCTTTCGATAAAGCGGACAGGTTAGCGTATTACCAGGGGCGACTTTTCCCGGCAGAGGAGACACTTCACATGAGCGGACAAAATGGAAAGAGAGTCATGCTGGGCGATCCGGTTCCCTGGTTCAGAGCGGCGAACCTCGGCGGAGGGGAAACCGACATTTGCGTTTCCGCCGGGCGCTGGATCGTGCTGGCGTTCCTTGGATCGCTTAACGAACCGCAGGCGCAGAGCACGCTTGCGACACTTCGCAAACAGGCCGCGCTGTTCTCGGACGATCATCTGATCATTTACACGGTGCTGGCGGCGCCGCCTGACGACGCGGCGCAGCTTCTGGCCATGAGCAGTCCGACTCTGAAATTCATCGCCGATTACGATGGCACCATCGGCGCATTCTACGGCGCCCAGGAAAAGCCCCGCACGATCGCGCTCGATCCGCTGCTACGCGCGATCGCGAACATCTCCTGTGACCACCCGGACGGCCACGACACGGTTTTAGAGCGCCTGTTGCGCGATCTGCCGACCGTGGACAACTCGGCGGGCGTGCCGCTGACGGCTCCGGTGCTGATCGTGCCGCGCATATTCGATTTTCCGCTATGCGATCTGCTGGTATCCATCTACGACAAGGTCGGCGGAACGGATTCGGGTTTCCTCGTCGCGCGGGGCGGCAAGCCGGCAACGACGACCGATCACACCAAGAAACGCCGCCAGGACATGGTAATCGCGCCGCCCGAATTGCGCGAGAAGATCCGGGAGCGCATCGTCACACGGCTTCTGCCGGCGATCGAGCTCTATTTCCAGTTTAAAGCGACGCGCATGGATCGCTACCTGGTCTCCTGCTACGACAGCGAGATCGGCGGGCATTTTTTTCGCCACCGAGACAATCTCAACGCCGGCGTCGAGCATCGCCGGTTTGCGTTATCGCTGAACCTGAATGGCGGATATGAGGGCTGCGACCTGATCTTCCCGGAGTTTGGCCGGCGTACGTACCGCGCGCCGGTGGGCGGCGCCATCGTCTTTTCCTGCGGCGCTCTGCATGAAGTGACTCCGATTACGAAAGGGCGGCGGTATGCATTCCTGTCTTTCCTCTACGGCGAAGCGGACGCAAAGAAGAGCATGGAGAACAATCCGGCTGTTGCATGAGATAGAGAAGAATTACCAGGCTGATCAGGACCGGCTCTATCCCGAAAACGCGGCATGAAACTGCGAACCCCTCGATGATTTTACGCCGCTCGCGTTTCATTCATCAGCTGCCGGTTGGCGCCGGTCGTTTTCTGATCGTCCATGCCGTCAGCCACACGCGTTTGTCTGTGGACCGCGACCTTAGCATCCTGGTCGATTGTTTCGTCCGAACCGCGCAGTCTCCCCGAAGAGTGTCGACGCGATCGGCAAGCTGCTACCGTATGCCCACGACGTGATTGCCCGTTCGATCGCGGGGCTGGTCGAGCGCAATATCCTCACCGAGAAGACACCCGAGGAAGAACTGGCCGCCGTAAGCGCGGAGCTTTCCGCCACCCACGGGCGCGACCCGGCCGAAATGCTCGAACGTTACCGGCGCGGGATGAAGGAAGGCGTGGAATCCGTACTGGGCAACGGGGCCGGCCTATCGCGTTACAGATTTCGAAGGCGCCCGAAAGCGCGCCGACGTCCTGTTGTTCGGCGATTGCGACATCCAGATGGAAGCGGAGTTTCTGCGCAAAGAAGCGGCGCTGCGGGGAATCGACCTGCGCGTCTCGGCGACATTTCCCGACGATGTGCGCTTCGCCGCCGAACACAAACACGACGCCATTTTTATCGGCGCGTTGCGAGCGCGGCATTTCATCACGGAAGCTCCTGCTCCTGGCCAGGCTGCTCACGCTGCCTACATCGCGCAGGCCCGGCAGTTGCTCGGGCAATTGCGCCAAAGGACTTCCGCGCCGATTCTGATCGACAACCTCCCCGACCCGACCGTGCAGCCGCTCGGGATTGCGGAGCGTGGTATCACGGGGCACCGCACGCGTTTTCGCCTCGCCAACGTGGCGCTCGCGGAGATTGCCGGGGGCATGCCCGACGTGCATGTGGTCGACATAGCGGCAGCGCTGGCTGCGGCGGGCTCCGAACGGATGCTCGACGACGGGCAGGTATCATTTACTCATTTCGGATCGCCAGGGTGGATGCTGCAACGCCCAGAGAGCGAAAAAGCGGCTGTCCACGGCGTTTTCCCGGATATGGCACCTCTGGCGCGGTGGGTGGGCGCCGACCCCTATGTCCGCGAAGCCGCGCTGGCGCGCACCCATATCGATGCTCTGGTTACCGTGCTGGGCCTTGCGCGCAAGAAATGCGTGATCGTCGACCTCGACGGCACGCTCTGGCCGGGAGTGCTGGCCGAAACGGGCAGCCCTTTTGCATGGACGCCGGAGATTAGCGGCGCCTTCTCGTATGTGGGGCTTTACTTCGGCTTGCACGAGGCGCTGCTATGCCTTAAGAAACGCGGGATCGTGCTGGCCTGCGTCAGCAAGAACGATGAAGCCACGGTCCGCGAGCTATGGAAATACCCGGGAAATTACCCGCGACTGCTCACACCAGACGATCTGGTGACGTGGCGCGTCAACTGGAAAGACAAAGTAGATAACATTCGCGCGATTGCCGACGAACTGGGTTTTGCACTGGATGCGTTCCTGTTCATCGACGATCATCCGGTCGAACGCGACCGGGTACGGCAGCGACTGCCTGAGGTGGAGGTCTGGGGAGACGATCCGTTCAGCTTGCGCCGGATGCTTCTCAACGATCCTCGTCTGCAGCTGCCGGTTATAACCGAGGAATCGGCGAAGCGCACGGGGCGGATGAAAACGCAGCTGGAACGGCGGCGCTTCCGCACTGGGGCGCTGGATGAAAGCCAATATCTCGCTTCCCTTCAGATCAATTGTCGTATCGAACGCGTGACGGACGGCTCCAATCTGGAAAGGATTGTGGAACTGTTCCAGCGCACCACGCAGTTCAACACCACTGGCCGAACATTTACCGTGAGTGAGCTTGCGGAGTTGCTCTCCAGGCCGGACGCGCATCTGTTCTCGCTACATGTGTCAGACC
The DNA here is from genome assembly GCA_963709105.1 of uncultured Acidobacteriota bacterium. GTDB lineage: Bacteria > Acidobacteriota > Terriglobia > Acidiferrales > UBA7541 > Palsa-295. Next base: position 114,751 of record CAVPVC010000021.1, on the reverse strand, counting down.
GCTTTGGGGATCATGGACTGACTGGCGCCGCCGTCATTCTCGATGGGGATATCCTGGGATTCGTGGTCAGCTGCCGTGTGCTGGGTATGGGAATCGAGCACCCATTTCTGCGTCACATTATTGCGGAGGTTCAGAGAACTCTCACCGGAGCGATCGTCGAAACTCCTCGCAACATCCCAGTGCGCAACATCTATCGCGATGCTGGATTCGCTGAAGTTGAACCCGGACGATGGCAGCTCAAGCCGCAGGACACTCCCTCGCCGATTTCCGCGGAACTGGCAGCGCTATCACGACATTGAGATGGGACCCCACCTGGGCTACGGGGCGAGCTTTATCGACGATTAGTCTCTTCGATCCACCTTTCGCCGGTGCTGTATAGTAACCGCAAGGTTTCCGTCATTAGATTCGCGTAAGACATTTTACTTGAACTATAATTCGACACCGTATGCCGATCCTGGCGATGTTGGATCGATAGCCGCTCAGTCAATCTTCGGCCGCTTGCTGAGAGGCTCTGGTTAAGGCAACGAAGGATCATGTTTTTTCGATATTTTATAAGTGATTTGACAACCAGTCTGAACCTGCAAATCGTGAGGAACGCGCAAATGCCGCCGCAAAAGAAGCAAATGGTGCTTTCCGGAAACCCACGGACGTTGCTGAGCGTACTATCTTCCGTCACTTAGGTGGTCACGGGAATTTCGATGGAGACTGTTTCAGAGAGGAGATAGTTATGGACCTGTCCAAAAGCGTCGGAGTTGTTTTGCTCGCGGGCATCGTGGCTATATTGGCGGGCGGACGAACCCACGCGCAGAAACCTGAGAATAGCTCAGCCGAGGCCCCGCTCCCCAAGGACATCTATCCCGACTCCAGGAACCGCCTCCCCTTGCCGAACGCCGAGTATCAAAGCGGGCGGCTGGCTGTCGGGATCTATCAACCCGGTGTCAGTAATTGGGATCCTCAACTCATAAAAGCCAGCCGGGGAGCCAATCTTAAATATTCAATGGATATACCCGATCCGTTGCTGGAGATCGCCGTCTTGGTGGCGGCGCGCGAGTTGGACGTTCAATATGAATGGACCCAATGGGAGACGCATGGGCGGGACCCGAAGGACCCGCGCTATCTCGATCCGGCCATCATTGACATCATCAAATACGAAAAGCCCGTGGTCGGTCTCGGCGAGAAGGAAACCGCCATTATCAACTTCGGACGCGAAATTTTTGGCCGGAGGAGGGTTTCCCCGGAGACTTTCGCGCAGGTACTCCATTTATTCGGCCGCAAAAGCACCGTGGATTTGGTCTGGGTGATGGCTGATTATTCCGTAGCCGGAGCTGAGATGACTGCTTTTGACAATCATTTGAGAGCCGATCAAGAACCGTTGCTTCCTCCCCGGCCCCACCCGTTCGACGCAGAGCGCAGAGCGAGCCTGGCCGCATCGATCACCGCGGCCTCGGCACCGCTCCCCAAGGACATTTATCCGGACTCCCGAAACCGCCTTCCCTTGCCGAAACGCGAAGACATGGATGAAGAGGGCAAGAAGGCTTTCGACCAGGTGAACCGGCCGGAGCGGTTGCTCAGGAGCGATGCCATGACCAAGCGCTCGGTACGCCTCTACAGCAATCCCCGATTCGCCGCAGGCGAGGACGAAAAGCAGCGCTATCTCACTTATGACACCGGCCTGTCCGACCGGCTGGTCGAGATCTCCGTTTTGGTGGCGGCGCGCGAGCTGGACTCCCAGTATGAATGGACCGAATGGGAAGCGTACGGGCGGGATCCGAACGATCCGCGCCATATCGAGCCGGCCATCATCGACATGATCAAATACGACAAGCCCGTAGTGGGCCTGGGCGAGAAGGAAACCGCCATCATTAAATTCGGACGCCAAATGCTTGGGCCGAGAAAGGTTTCCTTTGGGACTCTTGACTCGGCGACTTTCGCCGAAGTGCTGCGTTTATTCGATCGCAAAGGCACTGTGGACGTGGTCCATTTGATGGCCAATTATGCCGCCGACGCAGCGGAGCTGACTGCTTTCGACCAGCATTTGAAAGAAGGACAAAAACCGCTGCTCCCTGCCCGATAGGTTCTTTCCCCGCAAGGGGCGTTCTCAGTCGGCTTGCTGCGGGGACCTGCAAATGGTCGGAGCGCTTCCTTTCCCAAAACCGGACTAAGTTGTTGATCCCAGAGGGTGAAAACCGGGCATGCAACAGATCCTAGTGGCTTCCTCAGTGTAGTTTGATTTGGGAACCGGGCTAATCTGCCGCACCGCTGGCGTCGGCTATTGCAGTCTCTCTCGTGCGTGAGATGCCCAGCTTTTGCATGCGGAAGTACAGTGTCGATCGATTGATGCCAAGGCGCGTCGCCGCGCCTTGTGGCCCTCCGACAATCCAGCGCGTTTGCTCGAGAGTTTTTCGGATGTGTATTCGCTCAAGATCCTCCAGTGTCGTCGGCCCCGATTCCGGCGCGGCCGATCGCTTGAGTCCCGCGAAGGGAGGGGCGAGAACGCTTCCGGAAGTCAGGATCACGCTGCGCTCGATAAAATTCTGCAGCTCACGAATGTTTCCGGGCCAGGGGTGGGTCACAAGGGAACTCATCACGCCCTTGGGAATCTCATCGATATTCTTTCCCATTTGCCCGGCGAATGCTGCTACGAAATGCCGCACCAACAATGGAATGTCTTCGAGGCGGTCCCGGAGAGGCGGCACGGGTATCGGAAACACGTTCAGCCGGTAGTAAAGGTCGCTGCGGAATTGTTTCTTCGAAACCATCGCCGCCAGATCGCGATTTGTAGCCGCAATTAACCGCACGTTCACATGCTGCGTTTGGGTGCTGCCCACCCTCTCGAACTCGCCGTCTTGAAGGACGCGCAGAAGCTTGGCTTGCAACTCCAGGGGCATATCGCCAATTTCGTCAAGAAACAGCGTGCCGCGGTCTGCGGCTTCGAAACGCCCTATCCTGCGCGCGACGGCACCCGTAAAGGCGCCTCGTTCATGGCCAAAGAGTTCGCTTTCCAGCAATCCGAGAGGAATGGCCGCGCAGTTTATTTTCACGAAAGCGCGATCCCGCCGGTTGCTGCGCTCGTGGATGGCGAGCGCAATGAGTTCCTTCCCGGTTCCCGTCTCACCTTCCACGAGGACGGTGGCGTCCGTGGGAGCAACCGTTCGAACGAGGCCGAGAACTGCCTTGAGAGCCTGGCTCGTTCCGACGATTCTGCTGAAAGTATCTTCGCCGCCAGGCTTGCTATCGCACCGGGCGGATCGGGTGCCGATATTGAGGAGCGATGGACGCTGGCAGGAGAGTGCCGTGCTCGTGAGCGTCTCGGCTTCAGCCTGGCAGGCGCTGCTGTATATGCCCGCGCCGCCTTGATCTTCCCAAAGAACCGTATTTCCCGAAGCCATGTTCGTTTTCTCCTTTTTTGAATACCGAGCGATCTTGTTGGTGCGCGTTGGTTGAGTGAAGGGATCGAGAGAGCGTGTCGTGTGGTAGCGGAAACTTATTCTCCAGCGTGTATCCCGGGTTTACGGGTGGATTCTGCTACGCGCCGTTAAGCGGACGCGTCCCGAGATGGAGTGTTCTTTTTGTTCCCCGGAAGGTGGCGGCGCGGCGTACCACGATGGGTTGGAATACGAATACCCCGAAAGGAGTAGGAAAAGACTCCGAGAGTGAGTGATTCGCCGATCGAACGGCGGGTATATTCTGTCGCCACTATCGGTGGATCGAGAAGAGACCGTCGCTTCGAGTCGCCGTGCGTCTTTTGGCGCAATCGTCCAATTTTTTCGAAAGAGCCATGTGAAAACAGGAATTGTGGCGGTTCTCCTCGCGCTGGGTTGCCCGATTTATGGGGCGCATTCCTCGCCAGGCCGCTTTGCATCTTCGGACAATAGTCCCGGCCGCGACTGGGTTATGACCTGGGACGACGAGTTCAACGGACCCAACGGCTCGCCTCCGGACAAAAACCGCTGGGTTACCGAAACCGGCGGAAACAGCTGGGGCAATCACGAGCTGGAATATTACACGGCGCGGTCGCAGAATCTCCGCCAGGAGGACGGCCATCTCGTGATCGAGGCAAGGAAGGAAGAATTCACCGGTTCCGACGGCGTTGCCGGACACTACACCTCAGCGCGGATCATGACGCATGGCCTCTTCAGCCAGGTCGTACGGCCGATTTGAGGCCCGCATCAAGGTGCCTTTCGGACAAGGGATGTGGCCGGCGTTCTGGTTGCTGGGTGACGATTTCTACGAAGCCGGCTGGCCGGCATGCGGAGAGATCGACATCATGGAGAATTCAGGCGCTATGAAGTCGACGATTCGCAGCAGCCTCAATGGGCCGGGATATTGGGACACGCAGGCGATCACGAGCAGCTTCACACTTCCTCACGGGCACTTCAGCGACGATTTCCATGTCTTTGCCGTGGAGTGGGCTCCGGAGATTATTCGCTTTTACGTCGACGATCAACTCTACGCGACCAGAACCCCTGCAGACCTGCCCAATGGCTCGCGCTGGGTCTTCGACCATCCATTTTTTGTCGTACTCAATCTGGCGGTCGGCGGAAACCTGCCCGGGAGACCGGACAACTCCACTGTCTTCCCGCAGCAGATGCTTGTCGATTATGTGCGCGTGTACTCGCGCGGAAAGGTGAGCAGCGGTGCAGCTGGCGGACCAGGCCTGCGGCATAGCGCGGAAGGCGGCTTTCGGGAGAGTGGCATTTTGCTCCCCGTAATTTACCCTTCCTTCATCGTGCGGAGCGTGTTAGCTTTTCGAAAGAACTAACACATTCTCCTGCTCGACGTCGCGCCCGGTGCTGCATGAGGTTCTGGTTCACCTTGCTGCTGTTGTTTCTAACCACCGATAGAATCATGCTCGCCCAGTCAGATCGCGCTTCGATCACCGGCACCGTGCGAGATACCACTGGCGCGGTGATTCCGGGCGCCCGCGTCTCGGTGACCAACGCTGGCCGCGCCTTCGAAGCGAGCGCTGTCACCAACGACCTGGGCGTCTATGAAGTTTTGGATTTGCCAGTTGGGCAATATGCGCTCGAATGTGCCAGGGCCGGGTTCGGTAAGTATGAACGTTCCGACATCCATCTCGCCATCAGCCAAGCGGCCGAAATCGACGTCGTGCTGGCGGTCGGCGCGAGTTCCGAAACCCTCACCGTCACCGCCGACGCACCTCTGCTTCAGACCCAGTCCTCCTCCCTTTCAACGAATCTGAATAACGCCGCCGTTACGGAACTCCCGTTGAATGTTCAGGCCGGCCGCAATCTCTCGACATTCATCTTCGCCTACGTTCCCGGAGTGGAGGGCACGGACTACGACTCTCATATTCTCGGAAGCCTCGCCTTTGACAAGGAGGTCATGATCGACGGCACCTCCGCCGTGTCTCAAATTGGCGGCTACCTCAGCGAATCGAGCCCTCCGATGGAGGCTGTCCAGGAGTTTCAGGCCACCACCGCGGGTATGCGCGCCGATGAAGGCCGTAGCGGCGGCGGCGTGTTTCGTTACGAGATGAAATCGGGAAGCGATTCCTGGCATGGCAGCGGCGTCTACTATATGCATAACGCGGCATTCGACGCCCAGTCCTGGGGCAATAAGTACAACGACGGGTTATGCCTCGCCACCCCGGGGCTTGACTCCGCGGGCGCCGCGAGCTGTCAGCGTGCGTTCGGCAAGCCTGCTGATAGTTTGTATACCTACGGTGGGAGCTTCGGCGGCGCTATCAAGAAAGATAAGCTGTTTTTTTACTCGGCGTTTGAGCGCTACACGTTTGCGAACTACGGCATCGGGCCGCTGAGTTCCACGGTTCCTACGACCGCTTTTTTGAACGGCGATTTCAGCGCCCTCCTCGATAAGACCACTATTCTCGGAACGGACAGTTCCGGCCAAACTGTGTACAAAGGCGCCATCATCGATCCGCAGACGGGGAACGCCTTTCCGGGAAATATAATTCCGGCCGCGCGAATCAGCGCCGTCTCGCAGAAGATCGTCGCCCTCTACCAGAAGTATTACCAGCCTCTTTCGCCGGAACTCACCAACAACAACGCCCTGCCGTTCAGCAGTCCGGCCACCTGGTACCAGAGCAATCAGGCCAGCACGAAGCTCGACTACAATTTGTCGGCGCGCCATCATCTGAGCGGCTCTTTCATCTTTGCTTACATCCCGCGCCTGCTCTCCGACCAGGGAGGCGTCTGGTCCGCCGGTTCTACTGACGGCGGGCCGTTCGCGAATGCCTACGATCACAACACCACCGCCCCTTCGGTGCGCGTGAGCGATTCCTGGAACATTTCAGACAGCCTGGTGAACGTGGCCAGCGTCACCTTCAATCGATTTCGCAATCCCAGCCAGGCGCGCTCGCGACAAGGCGACTGGCCCTCAGCTTTGGGATTGGGCAATTTTGCCTCCGGGAACTTCCCAGTGATCGCGTTTCAGGGCGTGAATGGTAACGATCAGACCTACGTGAACGGTTTGCCCATCGACGAGACCGGCCTGGGCAGCCAGTTCAACGATTTCTACGCGGCCAACACGTTCATTTATAACGAGAGCCTTTCCTGGGTGAGAGGCCGCCACACGTATCGATTTGGCGCGGAGCTTCGCGCCATGCAATTCAACTCCCACGGTGATTCCGGAGTGCCCCACTTCGTGTTCGATCCCTCACAGACGGCGGGCAGCTTCGGCCCCACCGCGGGTTTTGGATTCGCAAGCTTTCTTCTGGGAGATGTGAATCAAGCCTCCGTCAGCGAACCCGACAACACCTATGGCCGGCGTAAATCCGTCTCGCTTTACGCCCAGGACGACATCAAACTCACGCCGAAATTTACGCTCAACCTCGATTTGCGCTGGGACCTCAACGGCCGCTACCACGAGAAATACGGGCACTGGTCGGATTTCGACCCCACGGCAATCAATCCGGTCACCGGCCAGCCGGGCGCTCTGGAGTTTGCTAAAGACGGAAGCGATTCGTTCGAGAAAAAGGAGTACTACCACAATTTCTCGGGCCGTATCGGTGGCGCGTACCGCCTCACGTCCCGGCTCGTCGCGAGAGCCTCCTTCGGGGTGTTTTATGTGCCGCTCAATTTGAATACCTACAGCGGGATTCCGTACGGATTCAATCCCGGATTCGTGCCGAACAATCAAGTGCTCGCGCCCTTCCATTGGGACGCGGGCTACCCCGGGCGTGCGGTCAACATTGGCGAGAATCCGAATTTCACCGAATACGGCATGGTCTCGATTGATCCTCGCATGCTGGAACTGGGCAATGTGCAGGAATGGACAGCGGGAATGGAGTACGAAGTCACCCAGAACCTGGTGTTCGATGCCACCGCCATCCAAAACCACGGTTACCATCTGGAGAGCGGATACGACGCTGCAAACCAGCCGAAGCTTTCTGCCTACACCGCGCTGGTTCAGGCCGGGAATCAATATAGCGTGGTGTCGGAACCTGGCTTTACCGGCTTGGGTTGGCAAGCCGTCGCTCCCTTTCCGAATGTGGCTGCCACCTACGGGCCGCTCTACTATGTGGGGTCTCCGCTGGGGAATTCCGACTACCAGTCGCTTCAGCTTGCGATAAAGCAGCGAGCCGGGCACGGCCTGTCCCTGTTGGCAAGCTACAACCTGTCCTCGTCACACGGAGACACCGACACCAGCTTCGAAGATCTGTATTACACGGGGCCGCTGCAGGACGTTTACAATCTGCCGCAGGAGCGGCATACGATCTCGGACTTCGATGAGACGCATATCGTCAAGGGCTATGTGCTGTACCAACTGCCCTTTGGCCGCGGGAGGGGAATGCTGTCGGACGCCGGCACGGCGTTGAACGCTTTGGTGGGAGGCTGGACAATCAGCTGGGATTTTCACTACGACACGGGAACACCCATCCGAATCCCCGCCAACGTCTACTATCCCGGAATCAACAATGTTTATTCCGACATCGTGCCGGGCTGCAATCTCCAGGTAAACCACGACGCCCAGGTGGGCGGAACCTACTTCAATCCGTCTTGCTTTACCAATCCACCCAATGGCGCGTTCGGGGACGCGCCGGGTTACCTGGCCAACCTGCGCAATCCTGGACTGGCTACCGAAGACGCCGGAATCAGCAAAGTGCTTTTCTTCGCATCCGAGCGCTATCAGCTGCACCTTTATTTCCAGGCATTCAATGTCTTCAACCGTCACGGATTCGCCGGGCCGGACACTCAGATCGGAACCGCCGGGTTCGGCAAAGTGCTGCCCCAGGATCTGAACGGCGTGCCGGGACCTCGCGTGGGCCAGTTTGGCGCGCATTTTACATTCTGAGGCTGAGTTGCGGTTGCTATGACCGGTTATTATCGGCAGGAGCAGGAATCAAACTTCTTGGACGACTTTGAGGCCATGCGGCAAGTGCGAGCCATCTCGAACGTTGACGCCGGCGCGGACGTTTCGCGGCGCCCGAGCAAGGCTTACGCAAGCGCGGTTGATCGCTCCACTGAAACTGCGATGAGAGGCCATCGATTCAGTATCGTTTCGATGTTCCTCTGCATCCTCGTTGTTATTATCACAGGCGGCTGTGAGACCCAGATCAAAAACGTCGCTCGCAATCAGCCATCGATCGAATTCACGAGCATCGCCGTCGCGGGTGCGGGCGATCCTGACAAGCTAAGCGCGATCCGGGGGCGCGTCGCCGGAGCAAAACCCGGGCAGCAGATCGTCATCTACGCGAAGGGCGAGACGGCCTGGTGGGTGCAGCCCTTCGCCAACCAGCCGTTCACCAAAATCCAACCGGACTCGCAGTGGCAGAACTCGACGCATCCCGGGACGCAATACGCCGCTCTTCTCGTCGGGCCTGATTTTCATCCGCCGCTCACTCCCGATGTTCTGCCCACCGAAGGCGTCTTCGCCACAGCCGTCACTCATGGCGGCTTGCCCTTCTGGCGCAAATGGTGGTTTCCCCTGGTTTGCGTCTTCGGAGGGGTGCTGGCGGTCTTTGGCTTCTATCGCCTGCGCCTCCGCCAGCTGACCAAAACACTGAACCTCCGCTTCGAAGAGAGGCTCGCGGAGCGCATGCGCGTTGCGCAGGAGCTCCACGACACGCTGCTGCAGGGTATGGTCAGCGCATCCATGCAATTGGACGTGGCTGTCGACCGGCTGCCCGCCGACTCGCCTGTGTATCCTTCCTTAAGCCACATTCTGCAGTTGATGAGGCAAGTCATCGACGAAGGGCGGAACACGTTGCGGGGCCTCAGGTCCTCCGAGAGTATCCATGATGTAAAGCTTGCTTTCCTGCGCATCCCCCAGGAACTTGGTATCAGCGACGTGAACTACCGCGTAGTCGTCGAAGGCTCTCCCACACCGCTGCAGACGGTAATCCGCGACGAGGTTTACAGCATCGGCCGGGAGGCGCTCGTCAATGCCTTCCGGCATTCCGGCGCGAGCAACATTGAGGCCGCGCTCGAATACGCGCCCAGCCGTTTGAGGGTCGTGATCCGCGATAATGGGTGCGGGATCAACGGCGAAGTAATTCGCCTGGGGAAGGACGGCCATTGGGGACTCTCCGGAATGCGGGAGCGGGCTGAACGAATTGGGGCCAAATTCAAGGTCTCCAGCGGTCCGTCCGCCGGCACTGAGGTCGATTTGTCGGTGCCCTCCCATATCGCTTTTCAGTTTCAGCCTGCCGATACCCGCTGGGGATGGCTCTCGAAGCTGAAATTCCGAATGTTGCCGGCGAGGTTACCGAAGGGCGAAAGCAGAAGGCTGGGATGACGGCCGAAGAGCGGATCAGGGTTTTCAGCGTGGATGATCATCCCCTATTGCGCGAGGGAATCGCTGCCGTCATCAACAATCAGCCGGACATGGTAATGGTGGCCCAGGCCGCCAACGCGCAAGAGGCCATCGAGCAATATCGTCACCATCAGCCCCACGTCACGCTGATGGACCTCCGTCTTCCCGATATGAGCGGAATTGAAACACTCATTGCTATCCGCTCCGAATTCCCCGACGCGCGGATTATCATGTTGACGACGTTCGAGGGCGATGTGGAAATCAAGCGTGCTCTCGAGGCGGGGGCCCGCGGCTACATGCTTAAGAGCATGCCTCCGAAGGACCTTGTCGAGGTTGTGCGGCAAGTTCATGCGGGAAAGAAGAGGATTCCCGCGCAGTTGGCGGCGCAGCTTGCCGAGCACATGAGCGATGAAGTTCTCACGGAGAGAGAAGTCGAGGTGCTCGGCCAGATCGCCGGGGGGAACCGCAACCGCGATATCGCCGAGCGGCTTTTCATTTCCGAAGAAACTGTAAAGGTTCACATCAAGCACATCATGGAAAAGCTGGGAGCGAGCGACCGCACCCAGGCGGTTGCGATCGGCGTGCGCCGCGGGATCATCGAGCTTTAGTACTCCACCGCACGAAACCAATACCCCGAAAGTGGAAGACAAAGATACCGGGAAGTAGTGTTTCGCTTGCGGGCATCTCTGTGTATTTCTATTGTCCTGCGTTTCGAGATCCCACGGGAGGGTCCACTGCAGCGGCTATTTTCCACGTTTCCAGACAGCTGGCCGGGAATCGCCCTGCTTCTGCTGCGCGCGGCCATCGGCGTTACGGCTGTGGGACAGGGCGCAATCTATTTGTCCCACGCGGGAGGCTGGACGTTCGAATTGCTTTTATCCTGCGCGCTGTTGCTCGCAGGCGGTTTCTGCCTGCTGATCGGGTTTCTCACCCCGCTGGTGGCCGCACTGATTGGGATCGCCGTTCTCGTGAATGCGGTCTCCTTGCCCCTGCGCGGCGGGTACCTCTTCAACAACAAGCTCGCCACAGTCGAGATCGTTGTGATGGCCGTCGCAATCGGGTTGCTGGGTCCCGGAGCATTCTCGGTGGACGCCCGGCTCTTCGGACGCCGCGAAATTGTGATACCCGCCGGTTCGTCCACGCCCAAGTCGCCGCTCCCTCCGGTTTCATAACCTACGAATCGTGTAAGCGCGGTCATACACGAATGGGTTATCTCGAAGCTTTCCCAACGGTGTTACGCAAAAAACATCCCATGTCGTGATGTGCGCCGGAAATCATTGCCGCAAGATGAGCACTCAATCGAAGAGCGGGAGCACCGGACTTCGAGGAGGCGGACAAATGCTGGAGTTAGCGAATCCTACCGAATGGCAGCTCGCGGGCATGGGCCCGGCTCAAGTCGTTTCCGACACTCAGTGGCTGGAACGAGAGCTGCTGCTTGCAACCGAGCTACAGTCCGAACTCCTGCCCGCGCGCCATCCCGTAGAAGCCCGGATCGACCTCGGAGCGCGATCGTCCCCCGCCCGCACCATCGGCGGAGACTTTTACGACTTCTTTCGTTACACCGGCAAGGCCATCTGCGCCGAAGCGATCGGCGACGTGAGCGGCAAAGGAGCCTCTGCGGCAATCTACGCGGCTCTGGTGACGGGGATACTTCGCTCGCTCGCCTCCCAGGAACTTGGCCCGGCAGAGATGCTCCGCGCGCTGAATAAAGCTCTGCTGAAGCGGCCGATCCGCGGACGCTTTGTGTCCCTGATCTATGCTAGCTGGGACGAAAGAAACCGCCTTTTCCGCATCGCAAATGCAGGCCTTCCTTATCCCATTGTTGTGCGCAACGGGAAAGCTTCTTCTATCCAAGCAGGGGGAATGCCTCTCGGATTATTTGGAGATGCGGAATACGAAGAGGTAACCGTCGCGTGTGACCCGGGGGACCTGATTGTGTTCTACACGGATGGAGTCACCGAAGCTGTCAATTTGACCGATGAGGATTTTGGCCAGGAACGCCTTGAAAAAGTCCTCTGTGAGCATTCCAGAGAGACGGCAGATCGAGTGGTTGCTGCCGTTTTCACGGCAGTTGCCGCTCATGCAAAAGGCCTGCCCACCTCCGACGACCAAACAGTCGTCGCAGTCCGCACTTGAGACTCACCACCACGATTCGGAGCAAGCCGAGCGCGATCCTTGCCTAAGTAGAATTGTCGGTGTCGTGAAGCATTTTCTGCTTGCCAGAGTTCAAGACGTGTCTGGAGGAAAGAGCGGCTGCCTTCTAGAGTAAAAAGGGCAGAAAATCCTAAATGCGTCGCCGAGCGTCGCTTACAGGTTCTCTCTCCCGAAATCTCGACCCCAATTGTACCAAAGTTGTACCGAAGGATCTTTCTCTCCTAAGACAATGAGGTGCGTCGCCGGCACGAAGCCTCCAGCAGCCTTTTTGACCACCTTTGCGTGCTATCTGGGAAAGCTCACGGACGTTTTGGCTCAGTGGCGGGCTGGCCTGCCTGAATCAACCGTCCTGTTCAGTGCCCACACGAGGCGGATCAAGTCTCGCAGCTGCCCACATTCCTACCTTCTTGAGCAACCGGACCAGTTCTGCCCGTTCGCCGGATCTCAACACGGCCATGGTCTCTTCCAGATCTAGCGCATGTTTTTGGAAGGCTCGTCCGATTAAAAGCCGGCCAGTTTTGGTGAGCCGAACAAACCTGCTTCGACGGTCCTTCGGGTTGAACGTCCTGCGGATTAGTTTTCTCGATTCGAGGCGGTCGACGGCGGCAGTGATTGAACCGCTGGTGAGCAGCACCTTTTTCCCGATGATGTTCACTGGCTGCGGTCCCTTGTGCAGAAGCACTTCCAATACTGCAAAGTCGGAGCGGCCGAGGCCCAAAGCAGAAAGACTTCGAGTTGCATTCTGCTCGATTGCGTGGGCAGCCTTCCACATTACAAGCCAGACACGGGTCGCCGGTTCACGGCTTGGACTTGGAACGAGGATCGCCAACTGCTACCTCCTTTTGAACCGAAATTAAGTCACAGAATACTCGATGTGGAGAAATATTGGGGTACAGAAGATTCCATCTGAACAATGAATCTTAACAAGCGGGTGTCGCATCTATCTTGATGTCGAGGTACCTAACGCTTAAGTAGGAGGTGAAACGGTGATTCGTCGACTATTTGCCACGGATGACAGCCTCGCAACATCGATTCTCAGACTGATGCTGGGCGTAGTCTTTTTCGCGCACGGCGCGCAGAAGATGTTGGGTTGGTTTGGAGGCTTTGGATTCACAGGTACGATGCATCTCTTCACTGGTGTGATGCATATTCCCGCTCCATTGGCCTTCTTGGCAATCGCGGCAGAGTTCTTCGGGGGAGTAGGGCTCATATTCGGCTTCCTGACGCGAATCGCAGCATTTGGAATCGGCGTGAACATGCTAGTCGCAATTATGACTGTGCATCATGCCTTCGGCTTCTTTATGAACTGGACCGGCACTCAAAAAGGTGAAGGGTTTGAGTTTCACCTGCTGGTGCTCGCGATCGTGGCTTTTCTAGTGATCCGGGGAGCCGGCGCCTTTTCTGTTGATCGCCTCCTCAGTACGTCGGTGTGGCAGGAGACCAGCCCGGTGCGTTAATCGTGGAAGTTGATTATGGAAGAGATCGATGAGTTCCTGAAGCGCCTGAAGTAAGCGGGACGCGGCGGTCACAAACCAAGATCAGTTAACCCGGGATGGGAATCTGGGCGGCGGCCAAGCGGCCAATGATACTTGCGCTCTGATTGAGTAATCGGCAAATCGTTTATGCTTGCTAAACGTAACCTCATGAAACCGTCCGCGTTGAACTCCCAATTTTCATTGCCATAGGACCGAAACCAATTTTCAGAATCGTCGTGCCATTCGTACGCAAAACGTACCGCGATTCGGTCGGCATCGAACGCCCACAGTTCCTTAATCAGCCTATACTCCAATTCCTTTACCCACTTCCGTTTGAGAAAAGCGACAATCTGCTCTCTCCCATTTATGAACTCAGAGCGGTTTCGCCAGCGGGAGTCAGGCGTGTAAGCCAACGAGACTTTCTCGGAATCGCGTGAATTCCAAGCGTCCTCCGCCAAGCGGACTTTCTGAGCTGCTGTCTCACGATTGAACGGAGGTAAAGGCGGACGGGGCGACATAAGTTCTCCTGATCTTAAGATGTTTTACCCTGGTGGCGAGACTACCGTGAAGCACCGGTGTCAGCCTCTCACGGAAGACTGTGCGGTAGTGATGCCATCGTCCAGGATATGGAAGCGCGACTTGCACACCCGACCATTTCGCACGTGCCTCGGCTCGTCTCACACTGCTCTCGATAGACCGAACAACCGTGACGATAATCTTCGGACGAAGTTGCCGCAGTCTGCGAGCTAAGCGGTCTTCGCCCGCCTCGCAGATAAGCTGGCGCGATTGCTTATCCATCTTGTCGACGGACTTCTCACAGAGATCGACGAGGTAACAACCGAGTTCTCTGAAAGATTCAAGGAACTCGTCTTTTCCTAAAGATGGAAATGCAGCCAAGAAAGTATCCCTAATGGCACGGTAAAGTCCTGAATTTGCCTGATAAAAGAACAGGCCAGAAGCAGGGGGTGCTTCGCCCACAAACAGAATTCGTACACGTTCCGGGCGATATCGCTTTCGCAACCGTTCTCTGGACCTCAGACATCTACTAGCGTCGCTTCCGAGTCCGATGCCGTCTTCGCCTCCGCGCTGGGCTCTTTTCCGCTCGCTCATCTCAAGCCCTCATCCGTTGCAGTCGCTCCCGAAAGTACTCCTTCCAACTGTCAGGCATGGCCACGCCGCTTCTTCCTTAGTGACGAATACTGGGCGGTGGGAAAAGTCAGCGCGAGAAAGCGAAAAAAGCGTGACAGCCTGTGTGACAAGCGCAGGAAGTCCTGTACTTTGAAAGGTTGGCGGAGAGGGTGGGATTCGAACCCACGGTTGAGTTTCCCCAACACACGCTTTCCAAGCGTGCTCCTTAAACCGCTCGGACACCTCTCCGCATTTCGCCGTTTATGAAGCCTAACAAATTGGCGTCGCAGCAGCAAACGCGCGCTTGGGAATTCGCGCGCGCATGGAACAAAATCCGCGGGTTGTCTGCTACACTTTCTTGGCCTTTCCGGGATGGTGCAATTGGTAGCACGTGGGCCTTTGGAGCCTAAAATCTTGGTTCGAGTCCAAGTCCCGGAACCACTTTTCGATCATCTGCCGTTGAGAAATGAACGATGGCTTTCGCCAAAGAACGAAAACAGAAGGCGACGTGTCTGAATGCGGCCGGCCTGGCCTTAAGCGTTGCCATTATCCAGGCTGTATTTTTGAGATTGATCACACCCGCGAACAGCTTTTCCCTCGCCGAATTCGCCTTCACTTTTATTCTCGCCTTTAGCATCGCCATCGGCGTTTCCCGGCAGATGAAAGCCTGATGGAAACTACGCGAAGCCGCGCAATCACCGTGGGAATCACAGGCGCTAGCGGTGCCATCTACGCGCAGACCATTCTGCGATTGCTCGATTCGGACCCACGCGTCGAGCGCGTCTTCCTGGTTGCCACCGACGCGGGCATGCGGCTGCTCGCGATGGAGCTGGGCGTCGTCGCATCGGACGCGAAAAAGCTGCCGTCTCTCATCGTCGGCTCCGCGGCCGGGAAAATCGAGTATCTGCCGAACAAGGACATCGGCGCGAGCATCGCTTCCGGAAGCGCCCTCGTCGACGGCATGGTCGTGATTCCCTGCTCCGCCGGAACTCTTGGCTCCATCGCCGGGGGCATCGCCGGGGACCTGCTGACGCGCGCCGCCGATGTCTGCCTGAAAGAGCGCCGCCCGCTCGTCCTGTGCCTGCGCGAGACGCCGCTCAACCGCGTGCATCTTGAAAACATGCTCCGCGTCCACGATGCCGGCGCGACCGTGATGCCAGCGATGCCCGCTTTTTACTATGAGCCAAAGAGCGTCGATGACCTTGTCGAACAATTTGTCTGCCGCGTCCTGGCTCAACTGGGACTGCCGCAAGAGAAGCAGTACCACTGGCAGGGCGGCGGTCCGGCAGGCAAGCCCGAGAAATAGACGCAGAGAAGCGTAAGAACGGAGAGCAAATCTTTAAATGACGAAAGGCCGAATCCGCACAGTGCTCGAAATGATCAAGTTCGAGCATTCGGTATTTGCGCTTCCGTTCGCGCTCGTAGGCGCGCTGCTTGCCGCCCGCGCCGGCGGCGCGTTGCCAACAGTGCGCCAGCTCCTCTGGATCGTCGTGGCAATGGTCGGCGCACGCTCCGCTGCAATGACGCTAAACCGCCTCGCCGACATCGAATATGACCGCCGCAACCCGCGCACCGCGACTCGCGCACTCCCTGCCGGAGAGCTTTCCATCGCCTTCGCATGGATGTTCACGGCCGTTTCTTCCGCGGTGCTGATTCTGGCGGCGTGGCAGTTGAATCCTCTCGCGCTGAAACTCTCGCCGCTCGCGCTCGCGATACTTTTCTTCTACTCCTACACGAAGCGCTTCACGGCCTGGTCCCATTTTGTGCTCGGCTTTTGCCTGGGCATTTCTCCCGCGGCTGCGTGGATCGCCATCCGCGGATCGCTTGACTGGCGCATGCTCATTCTTTGCGCGGCGGTCACTCTTTGGGTCGGCGGCTTCGATGTGCTGTATGCCTGCCAGGACGTCGAATTCGACAAGGCCGCGGGATTATTTTCCATTCCCAGAAAGCTCGGAATCTCGAGGGCTCTCGAAATTGCGCGCGGGATGCACGCGGTGATGGTCATCCTCCTTGCGTGGCTCGCCTGGAGCTTTCATCTCGCCTGGCCCGCCTGGGTGGGAATCGGCGTGGTAGCGGCGCTGCTCGCCTACGAGCATTCACTGCTGAAGCCCAACGACCTCAGCAAAATGAATGCTGCGTTTTTCACCGTGAATGGCTATATTAGTCTATTGTTCTTGCTTTTCTGGGGCGCTGCCGCCGTTGCCATGCGGCCTTAGTCCTGCGTAGCCAGGGGTTTAGCGGAGAATTGCGCGCCCAGGAAGTTTCTATCGACAATGACCAGTCTCCAAATTACTGACGCGCGGCTCGAGCCGATCGCACAAAAGGTTCTCGCCGGTGAACGCCTCAACGCCGAAGATGGCCTAGCCCTCTTTCAGTCCCACGATCTGCTGGCGGTTGGCTGGCTCGCGAATCACGTCCGCGAGAAGCGCCACGGCAAGGTCTGCTATTTCAATATCAACCGGCACATTAATCCGACCAACGTCTGCGTAGCGCACTGCAAGCTCTGCGCCTTTGGACGCTCACCGGACTCACCGGGCGCCTACACATTCGCCCTCGATGAAATCTGGGCGCGCGCCGCGGAAGGCGTGGCCGAAGGCGCCACGGAATTTCACATCGTTGGCGGCCTGCATCCCGATCTTCCCTTCGATTATTATCTCGACCTGATCCGCGGCCTCCGGGATCGCTTCCCGCAGGTGCATTTGAAGGCGTTTACGATGGTCGAGGTGCACTACTACGCGCGCCTCTCCAAACTTTCCATTCGCGACACGCTGATTAAGATGAAGGAAGCGGGCGTGGGATCGCTTCCCGGCGGCGGAGCCGAGGTTTTTCATCCGCGCGTGCGCAGAATTATTTGCGACCACAAGGTGAGCGGACGCATGTGGCTGCAGATCGCCCGCACCGCGCACGAAGTGGGGCTGCGCTCCAACGCCACCATGCTTTTCGGTCACGTGGAAACACTCGAGGAGCGCGTGGACCACCTGATTCAGCTCCGCGAATCGCAGGACCAGACCCACGGCTTCGTAGCGTTTATCCCGCTCGAGTTTCATCCGGCGAACACGGCCCTTGCGCATCTGCCGAAGCCCACCGCGTTCGATGATCTGAAGACAATCGCCGTCTCGCGGCTGATGCTCGACAATTTCGAACACATCAAAGCCTACTGGATCATGCTGACTCCGCGAATCGCCCAAATCGCGCTGCGCTTTGGCGCGAACGATCTGGACGGCACGGTCGTCGAGGAAAAGATCTACCACGACGCCGGCGCCACCACTCCCGAAGGCCTCACGCGCGCGGAACTCGAACGCCTCATTCGTGCCGCCGGATGTGTGCCGGTCGAGCGCGACACCCTTTACAATCCCATCGACCGCACAAAAATGCCCGTCGTTCCCACTCCACCGCGCACCGGGCGTTCCGACGGGTTCATTCCCGAAACGTCTCTCACTCTGAACGTCTAGCCCTCCGCGTGAATCCGCCTTTCAAACAACCCCCCAAAGAAATTGAACGTAACCGCCCCCAATGCCTCTCGTCTGATATAACTGGCAGTTCCAAGTGTCATCGAAAACCGAAATGACCCTCCTTCGAAGGCTCGGCGTACGCGCGCTTGTGCTGATCGCCATTGCACTGACGGCATCCACTGTTTCGTTCGCGCAAACGGATGAAATCCAGGTGTACGACGCGTCCATCGCGGAGGTAGGCATCTTCAATCTCACCTGGCACAACAACTTCACGCCCGACGGACTCACGTCGCCCGCATTCCCCGGCGGCCTGATACCGGACAAGTCTTTCAATGGCGTCACCGAGTGGGCGTACGGCGTGGCTCCCTGGTTCGAGGCGGGGCTGTATCTGCCCCTCTACAGTATCTCCAAGGATCGCGGCGCCACCATCAACGGCGGAAAGATACGCCTGCTCTTCGTCAGGCCCCATGCGGCGGACCGCAAATTCTTCTACGGAGCGAATTTCGAATTCAGCTACAACGCGAAGCATTGGGACCCGAACCGCTTCTCCTCCGAGATCCGGCCCATCATTGGCTGGCACCTGCACCCGTGGGATATCATCATCAACCCGATTCTCGACAACTCCTGGAAAGGCGGCTTCAGAAGCCTTGACTTCGCCCCGGCCTCACGCCTCGCTTATAACCTCTCCCCGAAATGGGCGGTGGCCGCCGAGGAATATGACGATCTCGGGCTGCTGCGCAATTTCTACCCGGTGGACGAACAGTATCACCAGCTGTTTGCAGTCTTCGACCACACCAGCGAGATCGTGAATGTGGAAGGCGGTATCGGATTCGGCTTGACGAGCGGATCTTCCAAAATAACTTTGAAGTTGATTCTCTCGCGCGACCTCAATTCCCACGGCAAGCACTAAAACCACGCGACGTTTCGATGACTTGCTTTAGTGAAAGCTTCTGATCTGGTCCGAAGCTTCCCGGCGCAGAGAACTGCCCTTCCATTTGCTCGGTCTGCGCTAAGCGTGCGGATGCGCCTTGTCGTACACTGCCATCAGCTGATGAATGCTCGCCTGCGTGTATCGCTGCGTCGTGGAAAGCGACACATGCCCCAGCAGGTCCTGAATCGCCCGCAGGTCAGCGCCGTCGGCCAGCAGATGTGTGGCGAAGGCATGCCTCAGCGAGTGCGGATGCAGTTTCCAGTCGATGTTGCACAATCGCGCATACTTTCCCACCAGCACGTGCACCGACCGATCCGTCAGCCGGCCGCCCCGGTAATTTACAAACACCGCTTCCGGATCGTACTTCATACGCGGATGAGCAAGAATCTCCGCGCGCACGGGCCAGTAAGCCTCAAGAGACGCCTGCGCCTTGCTGCCAAACGGCACCACGCGCTCCTTGCGCCCTTTGCCAAGCACGCGCACCATCTGCCCGGCCTTATCGATATTGCCAAGGCTCAGCCCCACCAGTTCGCTCACCCGCAGCCCGGAACCATAAAGCATCTCCAGAATCGCCCGGTCCCGCTTCAGGATCAACTTGGCATCCAATACGGATTGCGGCGTCGACTTTCGTTTGCTCTTCCCCTTCGGCGAAAGGGAGCCGGTCGCCATCGCGTCGAGAAAACCGTTCAACTCCTCCGCGGTAAGCACGTGCGGCACGCGTTTGGGAAGCTTCGGCGTGCTCACCAGCCGCGCGGGATTCTGCTTGGTGATGCCCTCGCGCACGCACAATTTGAAAAAGCTGCGCATCGCCGCCAGTTTCCGGGCGATGGACGATTTCTCCAGCCGCTTGTCGTAGAGCGAGCTGACGAATTCGCGGATGATCTTGTGGTCCACCTGATCGAGCGCCAGCGTGGACTCGCCCGGCGGCGTGAGAAAGTCGCGAAACTGCTCGAGATCGATGCGGTAATGCGCAATCGTCGCCGGAGAGGCGTTGCGCTCGTAGCGCAGATAACCCATGAATTTTTCAATCGCTGCTTGCATCGTCTCGCGCGCCTAAGCGCAGAATTATAGATCGCTCGCCGCTCAAATGAAGGCGCAGGATTCGGACGTGTTTCCTTGCGCAACAGGCCCGGCCTGCCTACTTAAGGATTCCGAAGAGGCTGCTGTAGTTGTCCGTCCACAAACGCAAGCCGCCTGCCGACGGCAGTATCGCCCCGGACGCTTCCATCTTCTGCCGCCCGTAAAATCCGCTCGGGTTCCCGAGCACGATCCACGACGCCGCATACACGCCCTGCGCATGGTTGTCGCTGTTATTGATGAGCACGGCCTCCTTGTGCAGCGCCGCCGCAGCCGCCGCCACCACCGGGTTCAGATTCAGATATTGGTTGGAGACGTGAATCGCCAGCACGCCGTCGGGCTTCAGGTGCCTGAAATACAGCTCGAAAGCCTCGCGCGTCAGCAGGTGTACCGGAATCGAGTCGCTCGAAAACGCATCGACCACCAGCGCGTCGTAGCCCCGCGGCGACTCGCGATCGAGCGAAAGCCGCGCGTCTCCCAGCACGATCTCGGTCCGCGCCTGCGAGTCGCGCAAAAAAGTAAATTCCTCCTGCGCGATTCTGCACGTCGAGCGGATTGATCTCATAGAACGTGTAAGTGTCACCGGGCCTGCCGTACACCGCCAGCGTGCCCGCGCCCAACCCGACAACTCCCACGCGCAATGCCCCGCGCCCTGGCGATGGCGTTAAGCGCGATCCCGACGCCCGAGTTCGTAGCGTAATAGGTGGTCGCTTTCCTGCGCAGCCCCGGCGACAGAAATTGCAACCCGTGGTCGATCGTCCCGTTCAGTAATCGGCGATACGAGGTTTGATAAGGATTGAGGTACAGCGGGATATTTGCCTTGCGCCCGACTGGCGGGGCCGGCGCGGAGCCGCCGCTGGTTTCATCGCCCAAGGTAGCGCCGTCATGGTCGATCACCCGCAGAACGCCATAAAAATTCCGCTCCGCCCTCCGCGACTCCTGCCGCTGCTCGCGAACCGTCATGACCAGGCTCACCAGAAGCGCGATCACCAATCCCGCCAGCAAGAGCCCCGCCGGTTGCCACCGCTTACGGTCAAACACCCCACTCAGGATCGCGATACTGCACGACAAGCACGAGAACCGCGCACAACCCCAGCGAGCACTGCAGCTCGTAATAACCGGAAAACACATGCGGCGCCACGAGCGCCACCAGCACGGCCCCGGTCGCCCCTCCGAGAGAAATCATCAGGTAAAACGAAGTCAGCTGTGCCGGCGGGGGCTTCAGCCGCGCCAGTTCCCCATGGCAGAACATGCAGCAGACCCAGAACCCCGCGCAATAAACGGGAATCAGCACCTTCATCGGCAGCACGGCAAACGAAGGATCGAGCGCATATGCCATGCCTCCCAGAGCGATCCCCAGGAGCCGCAGAAAAACGCCGCGCCGGTACCAGTTTCTGTGATCGAAGCACAGAATAAACGTAGAAAGGTAAAGGCCCAGCGGGATCACCCAAAGAAACGGCACCGACGCGATATTTTGCGAGATGTGGTTGGTCACCGAGAGCAGCAGCGCTGACCCGCAGGCGGCCAGAGCCATCCACAGCGCCCGAATTTTCCAGCCCGGGCGTTCTGCCGGATCGAGACGCAACTCCTCCGCCGCCACCGGCCGGCGAAACCAAATCGCCAGAGCGCCGCAAAGCACCACAACCGCCGCGTAAGCCACCGACCACCCGGCAGCCTGATGCGTGCTAGTGAGCCGGGGCTCCACAAGCACCGGATAGGTGAGCAGCCCCAGCATCGACCCGGCATTCGATAGCGCGTAAAACCGGTAAGGCAACGCCTCTGCCCGTCCTCGCGCGTACCAAGCCTGAAGCAAGGGGCTGGTCGACGAAAGCACCAGGTAAGGCAGTCCGACCGTAGCCGCCAGCAGCACCAGGATGTGCCAAGCCGGCGCCTCCGGTCCCGTCGGCTTAAACGAAGCCCGAGGAAGAATCGGCAGCGCAAGCAAGCTCACGGCGAGAAGCGCCGCGTGAACTCGCCCCTGCATCGCCGGGCGGACGCGCGACGTCAGCACATGCGCATAAAAATAACCCAGCAGCAGCACCACCTGAAAGAAAACCAGGCACACCGTCCACACCGCCGCCACGCCTCCAAACCAGGGAAGAATGATCTTGGTAATCAGCGGCTGCACTTGAAACAGCAGAAACGCGCTCGAAAAGATCGCCAGCCCATAGATCAAAGCGTCTCGAATGGGCACCCGCAGCTTCCCGCGAAAATCCTTTTCAGGAATCGCGCCCTCTTCCAGCGCGCGGTCTCCCGGCGCCTTCTCGTTTGCAGTCGTAGCCATGACGACAGTCAGGTTAACAGGATCATTCGGATCGGTCGCGGGAAGGTTTGAGTCTTCGGCTATAAGTCATCTCACAAATGGAATTCGTCAGGACAGGGGGAAAAATCGCGCTTTTTTGCAAGCTCCTGTTAGAAACGCGAGGCTGCACAAGTTTCGTCCGAGAAGAAGGTGTTCAGGGGGTCGGAACTTTAGTTCCGACATAACCGGCGGCGCGCAGCGCCTGCCTCTCGCGGTGTCTTTTCCGCGAGCCTTTGCCGCCACCGGCTGCCCCAACACGAGAATCGCAGTTACGGATTCGTAACCTGTATCGAGACGCTCGCATAGCGCAGCGGCACGTAAGCCGCGTCCCAGGCTTCGTGAAGCTTGCTTTCGGCGTAGGCGTCGGCGGCGTCGCGGCTCTGGAATTCGATGGCGTACGCCGCATTGAAGTCGCGCGGCTCGAGCCGGTCGGCCTGCAGCCACACGTTCTTGATCCCAGGAATCTTTGCCGCCATCTCCTTGACGCCCGCCAGCACGCGCTGCTTGTCCGCGGCCGAAACTCCCGGGTTCCACTTGATCTCGACCACGTGAATGATGGTTTTCGGCTGCCCGAACCGGTTCTGCCCCGTCGCGTAACCGCTGGCGAAAAGCCCAGCCGAAACCGCAATGATCCCGGCCGCCCAAAGTGTATTCCTGAATGAAATGCGCATAAGTTGTCCTCCCGTGCCGCTTCGACAAACGAGTGTAAGCAACAGCGCGTTCGCCCGCAATCCTCTGACGGGCTAAAGGGGGCAGGCTGTCAAAAACCCCCTTGTGGGCTCACAGCTAACCCTGGATCATTCGAAGGTTCGCCGTTACTTAGGAATTGCGCCGTATTCGTTCGTCATAATGGCAATCGAATTAATTCCCGCAATGCGGACTTGCTGAACGACCGCTTCAACATCTTCATTTCTCGCCCTTGAGTCCGCGCTGAGAAAAACTTTTCTTTCTGCTCCTTGCTTCATCGCACCCCTTATCAAAGTTGGTAGCTCCTCGGAAGAACTCTGGACATCCCTGAAGAGGACCTTCCCATCGCGTTGCACCGTCACAGTGATTGCGTCTTCTCGCAACGCGCCCGGCTCCAATTGAGTGTATTGAGCCTTCGGCAGATCAACAGCCGATAGAACGTCACGCCGATCAGTGGTGTGAGTGAGGAACAGAAAAAGAATAACCACCAGCACGCCCGCGAAGGTCTGAAACATGAACGCCAGAATAGTAGCGTGACCTCCGTTTAGCCGCTCGGCGCGCTAGTTCGTGGCTGGGCCTCCACATAAGTCACCTTCACGGGAAGTATCGCCCGGCAGCTCATCGCTGAGTAATACCACATGGAGCAGTCGCGGCGAGCAATGCTGGTATCATTCTGCTTCTAAATCATAACGATGTTGGGCGCGATATAGCCGCGTGCCATCCGGATTTATGGCATAGAACAACAAAGCGCCCTTCGAACCATTTTTCAGCGGGTGTGCAACCACCGTTATTGGATCGCCCGGTTTATACGTCATCGGACTCCAACCCTCGTCCTTCATGATGTTGACGCTCGACGCTTCGATGCTCCACGTTCCGGCAGTGGATGAATTCTTTGCATCACCGCCAACTGTTATCACGATGTGACTATGTGGGTTCTCCCACCGGTATTCCTTCACGATGCCCTGATAGGTAACATTCCGGCCCATGTCGAACATCATCCGGGAATGGTGAGCCAAGGATCGAGGGGCCGCCAGCAGCAACACCAGGGCGACGCTCAAACTCACAATTGTGTGCGTCGCGGTCATGGTCGTCACTGGAACCATACCCCAGCACTTCAGGTCCAGATGCTTGCTTGATAACGCGTGACTAAAGCCTCACCAGAGTCCAAACAGGCCCCTACGGTGCACGCACGTTTTACACTCACTGGATGTTCTGGCTTATCTGCCGCATGAGCTCGGTCAGATCAGCGAGCTTTTGCAACTCCCTTTTCGACAATGACGCAAGGGCCGATGCCAGCGCTTCGACCCGCCGCCTTCGCGCCTTCTGCATCAATTTTATGCCCTTGGGCGTCGGGTGAAGAGACAGTCGTCTTTTGTCTTCGGTCGCCAGTCGGCGCAGGAGCCCTGCGTGTTCCAATGCTGCAACGATCCGGCTCATTGTAGGTGGACGCACGTCCTCCGCTTTTGCCAGCTCGCCCAGTGACTTTGGCCCGCCGAAGACGAGGACCGACAGTGCCGAGAGCTGTGCCGGGCCAATCCCGCTGGCGTGATCGCGCATGCGCAGCCGCCGCAGCAGATGGATGGCCGCGGAGTGCAGTCCGTCTGCCACGCTCACGGCTGCCCGCTCAGGTTGTTTCCTGCGCTTGACTTTATTCACGGGGTATAGTTAGCTATGCTAACTAAATTGAGTCCTGGAGGCCAACCTCAATGAATGCCAGTCCGACGGGCTCCTTGATTACGCGTCTCGGCCAAATCGCCGTTACAGTTCACGATCTGGAACGTGCTACGGCATTCTATCGTGATGCTCTCGGCTTACAACTTCTGTTCGCGGTCAGTGGTATGGCCTTCTTCGATTGCGGAGGAATTCGGCTGATGCTCGCCCTACCCGAGAAGCCGGAGTTCGATCATCCAAGTTCGATTCTGTACTTCGTTGTTTCCGATATAACAGATTCGCACCGGCAGCTTTCCGAATGTGGCGTGCGATTCCAGTCAGTTCCACGAATGATTGCGCCCATGGCCACCTATGACCTTTGGATGGGTTTCTTCCTCGATTCCGGAAGACAATGTCATGGCACTGATGAGCGAAGTGCCCCGCGCTAAGTGAGGCCGTGCGCCCCTCAACGCATGAGTGATCAGATCTTGCTGAATCCAGCCACAACCAACCAGCCCGGGAATTCCAGCCCCGGAATTCCCGATTGACCTCGCGCTTTTAACTCCAGTAGCATCCGAGCGACCATAGCTGCTGCTCGTAGCCTACAGGGGGCCGATTTGACTTGTCCCAAGTGCGGGATCTTCATGCCGGATGACGCGGGATTCTGCGGATCGTGCGGCCAGCCGCTTGCCACATCACCCGCGGCTTCCCACGACGACGCTGCCCCGGCGCCCTGGGCGCGCCCCGCTCAGGCTCGCATTGCCTATGCAGGATTCTGGCTTCGCCTGGCCGCCTACCTCATCGACAATATTCTTCTCGGCGCCGTGCTGGGCAACATCCTCCTGCGACCTCTCATGGGCAAGCCGGAAGGCATTCCCGCCGACGACCCGTGGTTCATGTTCACCAACACCAGCCCCCAGGTAACCGCCCTCATGCTCCTCTTTCTGATGGGCAACTGGGTCTATTTTGCCGTGCTGGAAAGCTCTCCGTGGCGGGCCACTCTCGGCAAGAAGGCCCTCGGCCTCAGCGTGGTCGATCTGGCGGGCAACCGGATTTCTTTTGCTCGCGCGTCGGGGCGTTTCTTTGCGAAAATTATTTCATCCATGACGTTCCTGATCGGGTTCGTCATGGCGGGCTTCACGGCGCGAAAGCAGGCCCTGCACGATATGCTGGCCGGCTGCCTGGTCACGCGAAAAATTTAGGATCGGCGCGCCGCGCGCATCGCAAGGAGCGAAGGCATGTACTGCACGAAATGTGGCAACGCAGTCCCGGAAGGCGCCGCCTTCTGCCGGACCTGCGGAAACGCGATCGCCGTGCCCGCACCCAGTGCGGCAGACGCAATGCCGTCCGCCGCCGCTGGCGCTCTGGAACCGCCGGCCGTGCCGCCGCCCCCCATCGCCGCGCCGCCAATCGGCAGTTATATCCCGCCGCGCCCCGTCGTCAATCCCGCGCTGATGGCGCCCTATGCAGGTTTCTGGTTGCGCGTCGTGGCTTACCTCATCGACAGCGCGATTCTCACGGTCGTATTCGGCGCGATTTTCGCGATATGCCTCCTCACGTTTGGGGGCCGCTTCTTACGGGGCTTTCATCCGGGCATGTATAGCGCTCGCAACGTCATCTACGACCCCGGCTACGACACCACCTACACGTGGCATGGCCCGTTTCCGTTTCCCGCAGCCGCGCTGGGCATTCTCTTCATCCTGATACCCTTGACGATCGTGGCGTCGTGGCTCTACTTCGCCCTGATGGAATCTTCGGCCCGCCAAGGCACGCTGGGGAAAATCGTGCTCGGCCTGTTCGTCACCGACCTGCAAGGCCGCCGCGTAAGCTTCGCCCGCGCCACGGGCCGGTTCTTCTCGAAAATCATCACCGGACTCATCCCGTTTTTCATCGGCTACATCATGGCGGGTTTTACCGAGAAGCGGCAGGCCCTCCACGACATGATTGCGGGCTGCCTCGTGTTGAAGAAGATCTAAGAAGCCTGAGAAATCCGGAAGCCTACACGCCCCATCCATAGCGCTCGTGATGCACGAGCACATCGTGCAGTTCGCTGCGAATCTGTTCGGTAAGCTCCGAGCTGCGCACCGCGCGCCCGCCCGGCTCAGCGATATCGGACGTCCGGTATCCATGATCGAGCGCCCGGTCCACCGCCGTCTCGATCCACTGCGCCTCGATTTCCAGCCCGAACGATTCCCGCAGCATCATCGTCGCCGACAAAATCGCGCCAAGCGGACACGCGGCATCCTTTCCCGCCAGCGTAGGCGCCGAGCCATGAATCGGCTCGTAGAGCGCCGGCTTATTCGGCTCGCCGCGGCTCATCGAGGGAATCAGCCCGATCGATCCGGCCAGCGCCGCTGCCTCATCGCTCAGGATGTCCCCGAAAAGGTTCGACGTGAGGATCACGTCAAACTGCGCGGGCCGCAGCACAATCTGCATCGCCGCGTTATCCACGTACATATGCTCGAGCTTGACGTCGGGGTAGTCTTTCGCCAGGCCGCCAACGGTTTTTCGCCAGAGCGTCGAAGTCGCCAGAACGTTCGCCTTGTCCACGCTCGTCAGCCTGCGGCTGCGTTTCGAAGCGCGTTCAAACGCATAGCGCGCCACCCGTTCGATTTCCGGGACGCTGTAATTGGCCACGTCCCGAGCGCGCGCCTTGCCCTTTTCCCCCTCGATCTTATGCTCGCCGAAATACACATCCCCGGCCAGCTCGCGCACCATTTCGAAATCGCAGTCCACCAGCCGCTCCGGCCGCAGCGGCGATATCCCGCGCAGCGACGGCCGCAGCCGCGTGGGCCGCAGATTGATATAGAGCCCCAGTTCCTGCCGCAGGCCGAGCAGCCCGGCCTCGGGACGCGTCCCGAGCGGCAGCGCCTCCCATTTCGGCCCCCCGATCGCGCCCAAAAGAATTGCGTCCGCCGAGCGGCATCCCGCCAGCGTCTCCGCCGGAAGCGGCGAACCGCAGCGGTCGATGGCGTCTCCGCCAAAAGGAAGTTCGCGAAATTCAAACTTGTGATTGAAAGTAGTCGCGCAATCCCCGAGGATCTGGACGGCGGCGCGCGTCACCTCCGGCCCGATTCCGTCGCCCGGCAACACCGCTATCGTCTTCCGCAATTCGGTCATCGCAAGGTTCCCGATTTCCTGGTTGGAAATTCAGTTTGAATTCAGTTCGCAGCCACGGGATTGGCTGCGTTCGCGTGGTTGCGCCGTACCTGGTGAATGATCGAAAGCAGGTCGCGGTCGGTAACTTCCTTTTCCGCGTCCGCCATCGCAATCGCCATTGTATAGCAGGCGGCCAGTTCCGCATCGGTGGTTTGATAGCCGAGTTCGTCCAGGCGGGAGCGCAGCGCATTTCGGCCGGAGTGTTTCCCCAGCACCAGACGCCGCGCCGGTACGCCCACTTTTTCAGGAAGGATGATCTCGTAGGTCAGCGGATTCTTCAGGATTCCATCCTGGTGAATCCCCGCTTCGTGCGCAAACGCATTCGCGCCTACTACCGCTTTGTTCGGCGGTACCGGCACGCCGGTAATCGACGAAAGTAGTCGGCTCGTGGGATAGATATTTTCGAGCACGATGCCGGTGGTTGCGCCAAAGCGGCTCTGCCGCACGTGCAGCGCCACGGCGATTTCCTCGAGCGACGCGTTTCCCGCGCGCTCCCCAATCCCATTGATCGTGCATTCCACCTGCCGCGCCCCACCGGCGATTGCCGCGAGCGAGTTCGCCACAGCCAGGCCCAGGTCATTGTGGCAATGCGCGCTCAATTCCACATTCGGATACGCGGCCAGATGCGCGCGAACCCGGCGGAAAATCTCGCCGTATTCTTCGGGCGTCGAATAACCCACCGTATCGGGCAGGTTGATTACGTTCGCCCCCGCGCTCGCCGCCGCCAGCGCAACTTCGCACAGGAAATCGATATCCGAGCGGCTGGCATCCTCGGCCGAAAACTCCACATTTTCGCAATGAGCCGCGCCAAAGCTCACCATTTTCACGATCTGCGCCAGCGCTTCCTCGCGTGAAATCCGCAGCTTGTGCTTCAGGTGCAGGTCCGAGGTCGCGAGAAAAAGATGGAGCCGCGGCTTGGCCGCCGGTTCCAGGCCTCGGAGGGCCGCGTCCACGTCATCCTGGCGCGCGCGCGCCAGAGCAGCCACCCGGCATTGCTTCAGTTCCGAAGCCACGGCGCGTACGGCTTCCAGGTCCCCCGGCGATGCAATCGGAAAGCCCGCCTCGACGACATCCACGCCAAGCTCTTCGATTTTCCGCGCAAGCCGGAGCTTCTCTTCGCGGTTCATCGAAAAACCGGGAGATTGCTCGCCGTCGCGCAGCGTCGTATCGAAGATGTGGATCCTGTCCATAAAGGCTCCTTGCAACAATACCAGTAGACCCCCGATTCTATATAGAGTCTAATTTATAATTGTTGCACGGGGGATAAATCCCTCTTATATACGAACCGGGGGCACCCGGGGAGGAGCTTTCGTGGATCTCGCATCGCTGCAGGTGTTTCAGACCGTCGTTCGCGAAAAAAGCTTTTCGCGCGCCGCGGAAAAACTCTTTCGCACCCAGCCGGCCATCAGCATCTCCATCCGCAAGCTCGAAGAATGGGTAGGACAGCCGCTCTTCGTGCGCGGCTCCGGCGCTCGCACTCTCACCGACGCCGGCGCGCTCCTGCTCGAATACGCCGACCGCATGCTGAATCTCCGCGAAGAAATCCGCAAATCCATGCGCGAACTGCGCGGCCTCCAGCGCGGGCAGGTTTCCCTAGGCGTCAACGAAAGCTCGATTCACGCCTTGCTTCCCGCTCTCGCGCGATACCGCGAGCTGCACGAGGGCATTCACATCCGCGTCCACCGGGTATTCTCGCGCGACGTCCCCCGCGAAGTGCTCAGCCATCACCTCGACATCGGCGTGATCTCCTACATCCCCGAAGAAACCGAGCTATCGGCCGTCGAGTTCTACCGCGACAACCTCACCGTCGTAGTGTGGCCGGGCCACCGCCTGGCGAAACGCCGCGAAGTCGACATCACCGATCTCGGCGAGGAAACCTTCATCGGACACATCGTCGAATCCCCGCACCGCCAGCGCGTCGTACAGCTCTTCGCCCGCCACCACGTTCCCCTGCACATGGAAATCGAGATGCCCACCATCGAGAGCATCAAGCTGTTCGTCGAGATGAAAAAGGGTGTCGCAATCGTGCCCAGGATGTGTGTCGGCCCCGAGATCGCGCAAGGAATCCTGCGGGAATTGCCCATGAAGCAGATGCGCATCCAGCGGCGCCTCTACCTGATCTATCGCCAGGACCGCCCGCTCACCGCCGCGGCCCAAGCAATGGTGAACATCCTGCTGAAGAAGCCGAGGGGCAGTTCTACGAAGCGCTCATAACTAACTGTAAGAAAAAGCGTTAAAGACCGTGGGGCTGGTGGTAGGCGGTTTTGGAAGGGGGCTGCGAAAGGCTTGCGGCTCCGAGAAAGCGCATATAGCAGTCCCGGCACCTGTATGGTCGGAGCCGAAACACGGGCCACACATAGCGTTCGAGCAGGCCGCGTTGATGCGACCTCGTTATGCGCCCGCTCCCGCAATCAGGGCATGCCCGGTACTTAGTCACCGAAAGCTCCTAATTTCGGGGCCATCATACCTATAAAGCCTCCCGGAACCTATACTTAAAATTCGCCAGATGGCCCGCTGTTTTCGGGTACGAATCCAAGGAAATCGACACATTCTGCGGGGGTTTTACCTCTCAAGACAAGGGGAATACGGCGCTTCACCGCGAACCCGCAATGAAGCGCCATGTCGGGACAAAAGCTACCGTGTCCGTCCAAACGTATAGCCGATGGCCGCGCTGTATTCCGGCACCACACTGCTCCCAAACTGAAACAGGTTATTCACCACGTGCACATCCACCTGGGGACGAATGAAAATCCCTCCCTTAACGTAAAACCTTACGCCTCCGGAAAAATGCACCTGAAAATGATTGGAACTCTCAACGTAGTAATTCGAGTTGGAGCATCCCCCGAAAGAATCGCAGTAATTCTGATTCACGTAGTAGCGGAGATTCATTCCTCCCAGCCCCGCCTGAAATTCCGGTACGACCATCCCCGACGACAGCGGCTGGTAAATCGCATTGAAATCATAGAGCAGCGGACGGTAGTTCAGCCCCGCATAGTTGCTCTGAGATCGGAAGGCGGTTTCAAATCCTACCCCCAGGTGCGGCCGGAACATGACGTCTCCGCCAAGAGTTTCGAAAAGCCCTCCCATGCGCGGCGTGTTATAAAATGTCCCATTCCCGAAAGTATCGATCGGCTGGCCGTTGGAGCTATCGACCGCCGTTCCCAAGCCAAAGTAGACGCTGGCACTCTGCGCCTTCGCCAGCTGCGCGGATCCGACCAGAAGCAGTAAGAGTGTGAGGATGATGCGGATTTGGTATTTCACGGCTTGATCTCCTTATTTTTTTAAAAAAGTTTCAACGTTTAAGAGCTGATTCACTTTGTATCAAATATTGCGATTTGTTAGGCTGTCCGGTTCCACAAATTCACCCACCTTCGATTCAACCCGGCGACCGGATAGAGTTGCTGGTGTCACCCGATATATCTGCGGATATATCTCAATAGGTAGAATCCAGAAGACTTCGGGAGGTTGCACCCGGGAATCCTGTATAAGGCAGGGGTATTTCCGGGTAGTTAACGCCAGCACGAAAACGCTGAGGTAGCCGGCGTAGAACGCTATCCCATTGCTCTACGGTTATTTAGAAGGACTTTGAAGGACTTTCCCGGCAGCAGTTTCCAGAGCGTCGCCAATGAGGCAGGCTGACTTCCATTCGTCGAGGAATACCGCCCCGATGCTCCGATAGAACTCGATGGCGGGCTTATTCCAATCCAGGACTTCCCATCGCAGGCAGAAATACTTCTCGTTCCAAGCGAGCCCGGCCACGTGGTCGAGCAAGGCGCTCCCGATGCCCCGGTGCCGGAACGCAGGACGCACAAATATATCGTCCAGAAACAGCCCCGCCCGCCCCTGAAACGTAGAATAGAACTCGAAAAACAGCACGTAGCCCGCAACTTCTCCATCCCATTCCGCGAGCACGGCGCGAAATTTCGGATGAGACCCGAACCCATCCCGAGCCAGGTCCTCTTCGCTCACCACCGCCTCATGGCTGACGCGGTCATATTCCGCCAGCTCGTGCACCAGCGTATTCAGCAGTGGCACATCGGCAATCGTGGCAGCCCGGATCGTGAGCATCGGTGAATCCCTGTAGGTATCGGCCGACACATTATAGTTCATCGCAGGGAAACAAGTCGCGGCCAAAGGACCAGGGTCCACCAAAATGATCGTCATATCGCTTTCTGCCCCGGCCTTTCTCTGATAACATGGCCGCTTACGATATCCGGAAATTCTATAGTCTGGAGTACGTCAGATGGCGCTTGCTTGTGAACTTTGCGGTAAAAAACCCAGCTACGGGAACACCATCAGCCACGCCCACAACGTCACCCGTCGCCGCTGGAATCCCAATCTCCGTCGCGTAAGGGCCGTGGTCAACGGCGCGCGAAAGCAAATCCGCGTTTGTACCTCCTGCATCCGCTCCGGTCGCGTAACGAAGGCCGCCTGATATCGGTCTTCTTCGGAAGGAGTTCCGATTGAAGCGGAGATTTCTTGCCCTCGCGACGATGGCCGCCTGCCTGCTCGCGGCGTCGTGCCAGAAGGAACTCGCCCCCGGACCCGATGTCTGGGCCGTCGTCAACGGCAAGCAGGTGATGCGGGCGGATGTCGAGAAGGCCTATCGCTCGCGCGTTAACGCCGATGCGCCCAATCCCTCCCTGGAGGAGGCGCTGTCCCTCAAACTGAGCATCCTCGATGAGTTGGTGAACAGCGAAATTCTGCTAGAGCGCGCCTCCAAGATGAATCTCGTCGCCTCCGATGCGGAAGTCGAAGATAAATTCACCGAATCGAAGAGTCCCTACACCGAAGAGGAGTTTCAGAAGAAGCTCCACGACACCGGCCTCACCGTAGACGATCTGAAGAGCGAGATTCGCCGCCAGGTTTCCATCGAAAAGCTCCTCAACCGCGAGATTCTCGCCAAGATTTCCATCACCGATCAGGACGTCAACAATTTCTACAATCAAAACCGCGCGCAATTCAACGTCGCCGAGCCGCAGTACCGCATCGCCCAGATCGTGGTCACCCCGCATCCGGATGCTTCGGTGCACAACCGCAAGAACGACAAGGCCACCAACGAAACCGAAGCGCGCCAGAAGGCCGGCATCCTCCAGCAAAAGCTTAACGCCGGCGCCGATTTTTCGCAGCTCGCCATGGACTACTCCGAAGACACCAGCGCCGCCACCGGCGGCGATCTCGGCTTCATTCCCGAATCCGCCCTGAACCAGTCCGACCCTGTGCTCAAAAAAACCGTTCTGTCAATGAAGCCCGGCGAATCCACTCCGCCCATCCCCGTCAAGGGCGGCGGCTATCGCATCCTGAAGCTGATCGGCAAAGAGGCGGCCGGCCAGCGCGAATTGTCCGATCCGCAAGTACAGCAGGGCATTCGCGACATGCTGCGCAACCGCAAGGAACAATTGCTCCGCTCCGCCTACATGACCGAGCTCCGCAACGAAGCCCACGTAACGAATTACATGGCCCGCCAGGTCCTCGAATCTGCCGGCAAACTCCCCAACTAGAACCGTTCCGTCTTTCTTTTGCCATTCGCTGTCGCCTTCGCCTTTTGCTGTCATCTCTGAAAGCGCGACTGTCAAGCAGGTGCTCCGGAGAATCAACGGGTCGTACCCAGTCATCTCTGCGCCCTCGAATGGGGCATGAAACTCTTCCGGAGGTGTGTCGCATTCATCCTGCAAGCCACTTTCGGCTTATGACAACATCGCGCTCACACCTCCCTGGTCCGACCCAGGGACCGCTGTCGGATCTCTCTCTGAGTATGGAATTAAGGTCCAATGAAAGCTCTTTGCAGTGACCTGTCTCGATTCGAGACAGGTCAGCGAGCCGCAGCGTACAAGAATCTGACAACCAGCGCCCAAATATGCAACTCACATTTCATTTCTTGCTGCACACTTCGCAGCTAAGCTCATGTATTCTGATTTTTTCAATCGCATCGTCAAGCTCCGCCCTTGCAGCTTTGGCCTCTTATTTTGATTTGTGGTCTGACATACCGCGGTTGGCTTTGTACTCAGGACTGTAGAAATACTTCCACTTGCGGTCTGCAATTCTATAGTCGGTTTCAAGCTGCCTGCGGACCAGGCATTCCATGTGCAAATTTTATCACTCGTATGACTGCTGTCGTTATCTAGGGGAATTGGCGCTCGGTACTATGAAGAGGGTCGGCTTCCGCGAAATATCTGTTTCCATCCTTGCCAGCCACGTTCGAACAACTGAAACATGGGGCCGGAAACGCGATGACCAGCCAAATGGCGAGCGCCAGGTCAGTCGGCTTGTGCATTAGGGCGAACATACCTGCTTGGGCTCCCGCTAGCCGGTAGATCGTATCGGGCCACTTGGACTCGGGCAATAGCAGTCGTTACACAGGAAGGCCCCTCCATCGCGTGCACAAAAACAAAAGCGCCGCGGAACGAATCCCGCGGCGCCTCGACTTTCCAGCCTCAAGCTTCCAGCCTCTAGCCTCTAGTAAATATCATACTGCTCCCAATGCAGCGTAGGATCCGCCTGGATGATGATGCTCTTCTTGGTCCAGTGCTCGAGCTCTTCCATCAGCGAAGCTTCCCGCGTCTTGAGCGCCTTGGAAATTTCCGGGTGCACGCGCAACGTCAGGCTGCCGCTCGATATCTGCGGAGCCATCTTCCGCGCCTCCGTTTGAATTTCGTAGCAAAGCGTTGGAATCGACTTCACCATCCCCGACCCCGTGCAATAAGGGCACGGCTGGCACAGCGTGCGTTCCAGCGCCTGCTTGGTGCGCTTGCGCGTGATCGCGATCAACCCAAACTCGTTGAAGCGCAGCATCTTCGAAGGCGCGCGATCCGCCCGCAAAGCGTCTTCGAGTGCCGCCATCACCTTTTCGCGATTGCGCCGCTCCTCCATGTCGATGAAGTCGATGATGATGATCCCGCCCAGGTCGCGCAGCCGCATCTGCCGCACGATTTCCTTCACCGCCTCCAGGTTCGTGCGCACGATCGTGTCTTCCAGGCGGTTCGAGCCCTTGCCCACGAACTTGCCCGTGTTCACGTCGATCGCCACCAGCGCTTCGGTATGGTTGATGACGATGTATCCGCCCGACTTCAGCCACACCTTCGGCCTCAGCCCCTTGTCGATTTCCTGCTGGATGCCGAATTCCTCGAAGACCGGCGTTTCCTTGGTGTAGAGCTTCACCCGGTTCACCAGCTCGGGCTGGAAGCGGCTCATGAAGTCGACCACCTTGGTGTACTCCTCTTCGGAGTCCACCCACACCGCCGTGTACTCGTTGGTCAGGTAATCCCGCAGGATGCGCTCCACCAGGTTCAGATCGCGATGCAGAATCGACGGAGCCTTGCGCTGCTCCGAACGCGCCTTGATTTCTCCCCACGTGCGCGTGAGGAACTCCACGTCCGCGCGAACCTCTTCCGGCGCCGCGCTGGCCGCCGCCGTGCGCACGATGAACCCGCCGCCCGCGCTGCCCTTGGCGTCGTTCACCAGCTGCCGCAACCGCGCGCGGTCTTCCGCGGACGCAATCTTCCGCGAAACCCCGGTGTGGTCGAGCGTCGGCATGTACACCAGGAAGCGTCCCGGCAGCGCGACGTGGCTGGTGATGCGCGCGCCCTTCTTGCCGAGCGGTTCCTTCGCGATCTGGACGATGATTTCCTGGCCCTGTTTCAGCATGTCCGCGATCAGCTGCGGACGCCGCGCCTGCTGCGGGCGATGTCCCCCTTGCGAGTGACTGTGACCGTGTCCGTGGCTTCCACCCTGATGAGGACGCCGTCCGCGATCGTCGCGACGGCCCCGATCGCGCCCGCCCCGGCGGGGATGCTGCATGCGCGCCCGGAAATCGTTGCGGACGCGCGCGTTGAATGGCTGCTGCGGCGGGGCATTTTCGCCGAATGAGGGCTCACCGGATCCCGGTTCGCCGGCAGCCGGCATAGCGCCCTCCGCGGCGAGATGTTCGCCCTCCATGAGTAATTCCGGATGCTCCTCGCCCGCCGCAAAAGATTCCGCCGCCTGCGCCGCAAGCTCCTCGGCTTCGGCCTCTTCCTCGGTCTCATCCAGAGCGCCCGCGACCGCTTCTTCCACCTCTTCGTCCAGAACTTCATCCGCGGTGTGTTCACCGGTAATGCCTGTCGATTCGAGGGCCGCGTCGGAAACCGCAAAGTCCCGCCGTTGCGCCTCCCTCGCCTCCTCTTCGATTTGCGCTTCGGCCACGTGCTCGGCGAGTGTGGCTGCTTCGTCTTCGCTTAACTCAGCGCCGGCATGCGCTTCGTCCGATGCTTCGGCCTCGTGGACGAATTTGGCCTGCTCGTCCTCTTCGTCTATTTTCGCCTGCTCCGCGGGCTGGGCGTGGGCAACATGCTCGGTCACCGTGTTCTCATACAGGTGGAGCGTCTTCTCGACAGGCTGCTCATGCGCATGAGTCTCTATCGGCGCGACCGGGGCCGAAGCTTGCGCCGCCCGTTCGGCCACGGGAGCTTGTTCCGCAACAGGTTCCTGCCGCTTCCATTTCGACAGCGACTCCCCGGGCAACGGTTCGAGCCCGCTCCCATAGGCTGGCATAGCCGATGACGAGGATGACGACGAGGATGACGAAGACTGGCGATATTCCTCCCGTGGACGAAACGCAGGAGGCGGCGCGATCGGTTCTCGAGCGGGCTCCGGCTCCGGAACAAACTCAGGCGCTGCCGCTGGCGCGAAGGAGGAATTCGTCTCCTCGGCAACCGGCGCGGCGGACGCAGAAAAATCCGCGGGCGTAGACACGGGAGGCTTCTCGCGATACTTCGCCAGCGATTCTCCCGGCAAAATGATGGAGACATGCCCCTCGGCCGGCGCTCCCTCTACAGGCGTTTCTTCCGGACCGTGCGGCGAAGCATACTTGGAGGATGGCAGATCGCGGCCATGACCGAAGCGGTTACCCCCGCCTCCGCCCCCGCGGCCCCCTCGCCGGTTGAATCGTCCGCCACGCCCGCCACCGCCCCCGCCTGGTCCGCGGCGTCCAAAATCGCGGTTGCCCCGGTTCCGCCCTTCGTAGCGCGGGCGACCCTGCGGCGGAGCGTTGTGTACGGGCGGCGCCATCGGTCGCGCCGGTGGCGGCGCAAAGGCTTGCGGTTGGCCGCCGTGCTCGCCTTCACCTGCAGCTATCTCGTGGCTTGGTTCTGAGGCGAAAGCGGACGGGGTCTTCTCGACGTCGGCAGGCTCCATCGCGGGCGCGGAAGGATTCTCCGCCGCGAACACGTTCCCGCCCTGCGCTTCCATCTTCTCGACCTTATCCACCACCGTGGTGACGATGTGGTCGAGTTCCTCGGTTTCTTCCAGGAAGTCCGTCACGTACAGGAAGGCGTCGCTATCGAGGCCGATTTCCACGAAGGCCGACTGCATGCCAGGCAGCACGCGCGTCACACGGCCCTTGTAAATGCTTCCGACTAAAGCGAATTCTTTTTGACGCTCGACGTAATACTCACAAAGCTGTCCTTCTTCCATAATGGCGACCCGTGTTTCGTGGGGGTTCGCCGATATCACCATTTCCTTCGACATTTGTGTGAAGCTCCTCACGGCGCATCGGACGGCGGCGGTACACACGCGCGCGCGCACGGGGGCCGGCGTGGCGTAAGAGGCTGCCTTGCGTCTGCCACGAACGGCCATCCACTGAAAAGGTGTCGCGTAGCTGATTTGCGCTGCTCAAACCGATGCGTCCCTCATTCTGAACTTGAATCCCGGCCGGGGTGTCCCGCGGCGGGAGCACTGATGATCTTCTTACTGACTGTCTTTCCTCGTTCCTAATCTGTGTTGCTTGCACTGGCTCAGTTGACGAACCGCCGCATGCGGACGTTCATCACCAAGCCCAAAGCCATGTAAACAAATGCTGTTGCCGACCCTCCGTAGCTCATCAGCGGCAGGGGAATGCCGGTGACCGGCATGTACCCGATCACCATCGAAGCGTTCACCAGGACGTGAAATCCCAGGATCGCGGTAACTCCCATCACCACATACATCCCTGCACGGTCTTTTGCCTTCTGCGCATTATCTACCAGCCGCAGAATTAACCCAAGATACAACAATAGGACCACGCATACACCAATAAATCCTTGTTCCTCTGCCAGCGCGGCCAGGATGAAGTCCGAATACCGTACTGGTACGAACCCCAGCTGGTTCTGACTGCCCTTGCCAAAGCCTTTGCCCCAGAAACCGCCTGAGCCAACCGCAATTTCCGACTGCAAAATCTGGTAACCGGCGCCTCGCGGGTTTTCTTCCGGGTGCAGGAATGTTGTTATCCGCTGCTGTTGGTAGGGCTTGAGGTGCGTCCGCATATGCCACCCAACGGGCAGCAGAAGCGCGATCAACACCAGAGCCACCGCCTGGTGCTTCCATTCGATACCAGCCAGAAAGGCCCCGACAACAGCCACCGGCACCAGCACCATCGCCGTTCCCAAATCGGGCTGGATCAGAATCAATAGTACAGGTATCCCGGTGACGATTCCAACCTTGAAGATATCCTGCAGCGTCAGCCGGTCCGTCCGCACGTCCGTGAAGAACCGCGCCAGCACCACAATTATAATCAACTTCATCAACTCCGATACTTGCAAATTCACCCCGCCCCCAAGCGCCACCCACCTCTTCGCGCCGAAGCGGGAGTGGCCGATTACTAAGACTACTAACAATGTGGCCAGGCCGAAGAGGTAGAGGGCGGGGGCCTGATCCATCAGGGTGTGGTAATCGATGCGGGAAATCAGGAACATCCCGACCAGGCCGATGCCGATCCACATCAGCTGCTTCCACTGCATGCCGGCCATGGCGCTGGCGTGGGTGGACGAATACACCTCCAGCACGCCGAGCGTGCTGATGGCGCAGATGATGCCGAACAGCGGCCAGTCCCAATCCTGTGTACTTGGGCGTTCCTTCATGGGTGCGGTGTTTCCTCGGTCCCGGCCAGAGGCGGCGTGGCGGCTGCGGCTTCCACGTGTTCGGCCGGGACGGCGGGTGTCGGCGGGACGCCGTTCGCCTGTTGCTGCAAATGGGCGTTTTTCTTGTCGTAGAACGCTTTCACGATGTCGCGCACTACCGGGCCGGCTGTCGAGCCGCCGTGCAGATCGGTATCCTGCACCACGGCGGCGACCACGATTTCCGGGTTGCGCCGCGGGGCATAGCCTACAAACCAGCCGTTGGTGTTCTTTCCCTTTTTACCCATCTTCGCGCCGGCTTCGTAGCTCATCAACTGCGCCGTTCCGGACTTGCCGGAGAAATCGACGTTCTGAAGGCGCAGCGAGTATCCCGTGCCGCCGCCTTCGTTGATCACGCCATACATTCCCTGCGTGACTGTCTCCACGGCGTCGTCGGAGAGGGGGAAATGGCCCACCTTCGTGGTCGCGAGATTCTTCAGCAGGTGCGGCTGGACGAGGGTGCCGCCGCTGGCGACCGTCGCGATCATGCGGGCGAGCTGGATGGGCGTCACCGTCACCGAGCCTTGCCCGATCGAAACGGAGATCGTCTCGCCGGCATACCACTTGTGGTGGTAGACGCGCTGCACCCACTCTTCGGAGGGAATCAACCCGGGCTGCTCGCTGGGCAGGTCGACGCCGGTCGGGCGCCCCAGCCCCAGTCCCACGGCGTAATCGTGAATGCGATCGATCCCGAGCGTCTTGCCGATGGTGTAGAAAAACACGTCGCAGGAGGCGACGATGGCGCGGTGAACGTCCACCGAACCGTGCCCGGCCGGGCGCCAGCAGTGAAACACGCGTCCGTAGAATTCCGCATGGCCGGGGCAGTAGGCCTGGAAGTTCGCGGGAATCACCTTCGAATCGAGCATCGCCGTGGCCATCACGATTTTAAACACGGAACCCGGCGCCAGCTGCGCCTGGATCGCGCGGTTCAGCAGGGGTGTTTCGGGGTCGGTGTTGAGCTTGGCCCATTCCGCGGCGGGAATGCGGACGGCGAAATCGTTGGGATCGAAGGTGGGGCGGCTGATCATCACCAGCACTTCGCCGGTGCGCCCGTCGAGCGCGACCACGGCGCCGGCCTTTTCGGCCATGTCGGCTTCGGCGATGGCCTGGAGGTCGTAATCGATGGTCAGCTGAATGGGCTTGCCGGGAATGGCTTCGACGTTGTCGAGCGTGCGCATGGCTTTGCCGACGCTGTTGACGACGACGCGGCGCATGCCGTCGGTGCCTTCGAGCTGGTCGTTGTATTCGCGCTCGAGGCCGGCTTTGCCGACGATGTCTCCGGGGCGGTAGTGGCCGTCGCTCTGCTCGAGCTGCTGCGACGACACTTCGCCGACGTAGCCGATGGTGTTGGCGAGCATCTGGCCGTGCTGGTAGCGGCGGCGCTGGACCATCATCAGCTCGAGCACGGGAAGATCGGCGCGGTGCGATTCGACGAAAGCGATGTCCGCCTGGCTCGCGGCGGGCTTGATGACGATGGGCTCGAATTTCGGCTCGAAGCGGGCGTTTTCGAGCTGCTGCGTCAGGTCTTCCTTGGCGATTCCGAGGCCGTCTTCGACGGCGGCGAGGCTTTTTTGCAGGGCCTTGGGATCGTCGCGGAGAAGAAGGATGCTGAAGGAAGGATAGCTATCGACGAGCACGCGGCCTTCGCGGTCGAGCAGGGCGCCGCGCGGGGCGATGATGGGGATGTAGCGGATCTGATTGCGTTCGGCGAGATCGGAAAAATGGCCGGACTGGATGACCTGCAGCTTCCAGAATCCCACCAGCAGCAGGACGATGAACGCTACCGAAACATAGGAAAAAAGCGCCAGCCTCCCTTGCGGGATTTTCTGGTCGTTAACGCTCCACGGTGCCAACGGAACTCCTGCACAGGCCTGGGAAACAGCTCGATTCCCGGTGCGCGCCCCTATCCGAATCCTTGAGGGATTGGAATAATTAAGCTACCACCCGGGTGGTCCCCCCGCAAGGCAGCGATGCCCATTTGGTCAACCCGGGGTGGCCGAACGCCGCTCAGGCAGGGTCGAAGGCGTACCCCTCGGCCGGACCGAGTGGAAGCCCAGGAAGGTTGCGAACGCAACCACCGTTTCAGTCCGATTTACCGCGCATGCGAGAAATCTCTGCTTTGCAAATTGCTGGGATCGCAATACGGGCGAGGTTGATGGCATCGAGGTAGCGCTTGCATTGTTGAAGTGTCATATCTGAACTCAAGGAAACAGTCCTTTTCAAGAGAATGGCACTGGTCCGCGACAGCCCGAGACACATCAGGTTGATCAAAACTCTATCTGAGGCCCCGAACTCAAGAAATGTATGCAGCGGAAGCAGCTTCTCGGCCGTTTCGATTTCACCTTTCTCCTTAAGGATTACCGAAAGCACCTGCAAGTAGATACTCGTGTACTTAACGTAGCGATATCGGAGTTCGTCCTCGATCTCCCGAAAGAGGTCTCGGATCTCCTCGTTTACGATCTTCTCCTCATCGGGGATATTCTTATATTCCAGTCGCGCCTTGACCAGATCACGGATCGGCATTCCTTGCATCCAGCGAAGCGCCAGAAAGGCGAAGTAACGGTGTCGCTCGTTATCGGATTTAATGAATACCTGTTCGATTACGGCGAAGATATCGACAAGATTTTGATATGCGTCTGCCGCGAACGGCTGAACGGGGCAAAGCGAAAGAATCGTTGGGGCTTGCCTAAATATCGCGGCAAGTTCTTCGAGCCGCCCTGGGTGCACATACATGTTATTCGAAAAAATCTCATCGGGTAGCGTGCGGCTGGCATAAGCTTTCTCGCTAGCGGAATCCACCGTCGCCAGATGTGCCCGAATGGAGGGATTCTCAATCGAATCACTGACCCGCTGTTTTGTAGTGACGTAGTCCGCATAGATATTCGCGAACGCTTGTTCCGCCCAAGCCTCGCCGCCTTCCGCCGAAGGGGCCGGCTTGGTCGCCCAGATCGCCAATTCAGGCGCTCGCTCAGTCAGCGCAATCTGGAAAGCTGACTCTATTGGCATCATACGATCACCAATCAACGGATTGCTTTCCCAGGACATGCCGTAAATACAGAATACGTTTCCACTGAACTCGTGATTTAGTCGGCCCGCACGACCCACTAGGTTCCAAAAATCGCCGGGCTGAATCTTTCCTGCCTCTCCCAGTCCCGTCTTCGGGTTTTCAAGGAATATATTTTTGGCCGGCAGATTTACACCCTGAAGCAACGTACTTGTACAACATATGAATCGCAACTTTCGGCGTTTCGCAAGTTCTTCTATTCGCGAACGGACAATCTGAGGGATGTTTGCGTAATGGAAGGCAATGCCCTTGCGTACCATCGCCCCTAACCGGTAGTAGCGGTGGACCTCTTGGTGCAGAAAGTCTCCGAAATCCTTAAGTTCTTCATCCTGTGTTTCTTCGAACAGCTCGCTTAGTTCTGTCGCAATTTTGTCAGCGTCGCTCGGCCGGTTGCGATAGATGATGCTTACGTCATCGGAACCGGTGAAGTATTTTGCAAGATTTACCAGATAGCGCCCGCGAAACTTGAATGGCAGTTCTACTTGGCCTAGGGGAATCGATCCGACGTCGCTCAGCGCCTCGATGTCGGCTAACGATGTTCGTCCCTTCACCTGCTTCACTAAAACTATATTCTGGGTGACGGGTCGCTGATATTCGACGAAATGGGCAGAGGCTAAGTCGGGTCGTTTGAAAAGTGAAAGCAGGTATTCCGGGTTCGAGCGCAGCGGGCTGCTGAAGAAAAGCTGAGCAGCCGGGAATCGGCGCGTCGCCAAGCGGATTACCCGTTCCAGAGTAATTCCTCGCCTGTTCTTCCCAATTTCCTGAGCTTCATCGACGATGATTGCGTCAATCTTCAGGTCGACAGGCATCCCGATAAGGAAGGTCGCAAACCTTTCCTGGGTCAGTACGAAAATGAATCTCCGCGGTTTCTCAGTGTCATCATTTTCCGGAACCGACAGAGAGGACAGAACTGAGCATTCAATTTCGTTTTCTCTCAGCAAGTCGGCGAGGTCAACCGAGA
The DNA here is from genome assembly GCA_963709105.1 of uncultured Acidobacteriota bacterium. GTDB lineage: Bacteria > Acidobacteriota > Terriglobia > Acidiferrales > UBA7541 > Palsa-295. The sequence continues at coordinate 72,066 of CAVPVC010000021.1, read as the reverse complement.
CTTGCCGAATCAGAGCACGAGTTGGGACCAAGAAGATAGCAGTGTACGCGCCGCCTTCTGACAGACGATGCAGGAGTTCTAGCTCGAGCGTGAATGATTTTCCAGCAGAAGTTGGAGCAGATACACTTACGCTTGCGGTCTCCCGAAGAGCTTTTAAAAGGCGAACCTGAAAGTCGGTAAGGGTGACGCCTTCCGGTGCATCTTCTGATCTGTTTTCCTCTTCTCGAACTGCCGCCTCAAGCTCCAAGAACGGATCGGTGATGCGTTTCAGTTTGCCGCTAGTTTGTCTTAGAAGGTTTCGCGCCGGGAAATTGCCGATCCTAGCAAGGATGCCCTCGCATAGAGGAGTAACGATCCCACTGCTGCCGTTCGCAAACTTGGGTGCTCGTACAGCAATGTCATAGGCGAGCTGGCACTGGGCTCCGGCCAGCTCGGAATCTATAGCTGAATTTAGGGCAAGACGGGAGGCAGTACTAACTAGGTAGGCTAAATCCGCCAAGGAAACTTTCGGCGCCTCTTCTTTCAGCAGCTCCCCTCGCAAGTCAGATAGGACGAGGTTCTTGTAGGCCGAGGAAAATCGCGCCGATAGCTCCTGGGTTTAGTTCATTCATTGCTAGAGACTCTTCAGAAACAGCTCCCTGAAATTCTCAACGCTAGCCAATGGAAGAAAGAAAAACTCAAATCGGAGGTGTGAATGCCCGAACGCCGCCAACTCAGCTTGAAGCTTGGGTTTCATTTCTGTCATGGCCCACGCTCGATACCGACTGTCGAACTCTTCGAGAAATTCCTTCTTCCTTGGAGTCTTTGAGGCACTCGTATTCCTTCCACGTGTACCCAATCAAGCACACGTGAACCTGTTGGCATTTGTCCTTATTCTCCCCTTCGACATACGAGGAGATAACCTTTTGCTGCTCGGCGTTAAGCACAGGGAAGGTATTCAGAAAATAATTAATTTCCAGATCCTTGGTGGCGGAGTTATGGAAGTCCGTCATGCTCGCGAATGCGCTGGCTAAAGCGGCCGTAAAGTCCTTGTGTAGCTTCGCCTCAGCAAAGATCACTTCCAGTACTTCTCCCCCCGGAGCCCAACGAATGTGAACGCCATCGCTTCCTTTTCTCTCGTCATTTGGATTTGTTGTAATAAGCATCTTTTTGAGGACTTGAGGAGCCTGCAAGACCGCTTCGATCAGGAAGTAGACCAGCAGTTCTCCAGGCTGACCTGAAGTCGGAGAATCTCGAAATAATCTCCTGGCCTCGACAAAGGCTCTATTTCTGGCCTGTTCCCCTAGGCCTGCCCTCCTTGCCGAGGTCAAGCAAAAGTGGGTTATGTAGGAAATCAAGGTGTCGACGACTTTGCCTATGGAAACTAGCCCCCCGGCATCGTGCCGTACGAAGTGCAGACGGACAGAGGCGGGTGGGACTTCGCCGCAGGAAATTTCGTGCTCGATGGTCGAGAAGAGCTCCGAGTAGTGCTTCTTATCTACTTCAAGCAGAGCATGTAGGTTGACGTTCAAGCCATATGTGGAATATCACAAATGCGACCACCTGCACCACTCCTAAAGAAGTCTAGCAACTTTATATGGCGAACAAAAGGCGAAATAGTGACTTCAGGCGGCTTCCAACAACGGCAAAAGGCAGAAAGCGAAGGCTCGCGGAAAAGGCACCGCGAGAGGTAGGCGCTGCGCGCCTGGGTGGGATGTCAGAGTTGAAACTCCGACCCCCTAAAAACCGGGAGAGACCGTCGCTGCGCTGGCTCGCGATGACAACGAAACCCAGACGCCCCTCTTCAAAAATCACCACGACATTTGCATTCTGACAACCCTGGCACTCCTGTGCTACACCTGATCCTGTGACCTTGGACATATGACGACAAACGACAAAGCGATGGCCGCGAGGATCGGCAGCCGGCTTGGCCGCTGCAGGTCGTAGCGTTCAGCTACGACAACAAATCGGCGCGGGAGCGCCTTCCTCTCGCGGTGGGTTTTCCCGCGAGCCTTCGCTTCCCGGCCTTGCGCTCCACCCCGGACTCCCACCCACCCCTCCACTGGTCCCCAGGGCATCTCATTTTTCTTTGCTTTTGTTTCGCCAAAAGCGGCACAAAACACGCGGTGCTCACTCGACACACATGGACGAACGGAATGGCTCGCAAATGATTGAAAACAATCAGAGGCGACATGCGCCACTCGACACTCTTGTGAGTGTCGGGTGCAGCGTCCATTTGGAGGATGTCCTGATACAATCTGGGGCGCCCGAGACGCCTGATATTCACCGAGATGCCCGACATGCCCAGGATTCCTGCTATGCGTGACATGAGAGCTAACGCTTGGCACTTGCCTGCCGACATGCGCAATTGCCGCGCGCTCACCGGCGCGGCTCGTTTGGCTTGGGGCAACCATGAGCGCGCATCGTAACCATGACGACCGGCTGGCGGAGTTGCGCAGGCGCAATGAGGAAGCGGAGGCCGGAGGCGGGGCCGAGCGCTACGCGCGGCAGCGCAAAGAGGGGAAGCTTGGCGCGCGCGAGCGGATCGAGTTGCTGCTTGACGAAGGCACGTTCGAGGAGCTGGACAAATTTGTGCGGCACCAGTCGCACGATTTCGGGCTGGAGGCGCAGCGGCCCGCGGGCGACGGCTTCATCACCGGGTACGGGCGCATCGACGGGCGGCTGGTCTACGTGTTCGCGCAGGATTTCACGGTGTTTGGCGGGTCGCTTTCGCAGGCCAACGCTTCGAAGATTACAAAGATTATGGACCTGGCGATGCGCAACGGCGCGCCGGTGATCGGGCTCAACGATTCCGGCGGCGCGCGGATTCAGGAGGGCGTTGCGTCGCTGGCGGGCTATGCGGATATTTTTCTGCGCAACACTTTGGCTAGCGGGGTGATCCCGCAGATCAGCGCGATTCTGGGGCCTTGCGCGGGCGGGGCTGTGTACTCGCCGGCGATCACGGATTTCGTTTTCATGACGCGCGAGACTTCCTACATGTTCGTTACCGGGCCGGACGTGATCAAGACCGTGACGCACGAGGAAGTGACCATGCAGGACCTCGGCGGCGCGATGACGCACAACACGAAAAGCGGCGTCGCGCACTTTGTGGCCGCCGGGGACGCGGAATGCCTGGCGATGATCCGCGAGCTGGTGAGCTACATCCCGTCGAACAATCTGGACGATCCGCCGCGCCGCGCTTCGAGCGATCCTTGGGACCGCGCGAACGCGGCGCTGAACGCGCTGGTGCCGGAAGACCCGCAGCAGCCCTACGACATGCTCGACGTGATCCGCGGGATCGTCGACGAGGGCGGATTTTTCGAGGTGCACGAGCACTTCGCGAAAAATATCGTGGTGGGGTTCGCGCGGATGGAGGGTCGGCCGGTGGGGATCGTGGCCAATCAGCCGGCGTTTCTGGCGGGCGTGCTGGATATCAACGCGTCGGTGAAGGGCGCGCGGTTTGTGCGCTTCTGCGACGCGTTCAATATTCCGCTGATCACATTCGAGGATGTTCCGGGGTTTCTGCCCGGCACGCAGCAGGAATGGGGCGGCATCATCAAGCACGGCGCGAAGCTGCTTTTTGCGTTTGCGGAAGCGACCGTGCCGAAAATTACTGTGATTACTCGGAAGGCTTACGGCGGGGCTTACTGCGTGATGTCGTCGAAGCATATTCGCACGGACATTAATTACGCTTGGCCTACCGCGGAAATTGCCGTGATGGGTCCGGAGGGCGCGGTGAACATCGTTTACCGGCGGGAACTCGATCGCGCCACGGAGGCTGAGCGCGAAAAGCTGCGCCGCGAGAAGATCGACGACTTTCGCGAGCGCTTCGCCAATCCTTATGTGGCCGCGGAGCGGGGTTATGTAGACGCGGTGATCGAGCCGTCGCAAACGCGTGCGAAGCTGATTGCGGCGCTTCGTTCCCTCGAAAACAAGCGGGATACGAATCCCCGGAAGAAGCACGGGAATATTCCGCTGTGATGCTGGTTGGGCGGCTGTGCTGTAAAAAGTAAGGTACTGGAACTGGAATTCGTACAGGATTTCGAGTAGGATGCGGTCGGTTTAATCCCAGCTCAACAATTGAGGGGAGATCCCGTAACCATAATGGCTAAGACTGCGAAGGCGAAAACCGTTCTCGAAATGCTCGACAGCCTGATCGAACAACACCACCTGCTCAAACATCCCTTTTATCGCGCCTGGACCGAAGGAAGCCTGCCGAAGGAATCGCTGCAAGTGTACGCGGAGCAGTATTATCAGCACGTGCGCGCGTTTCCCGAGAACCTGAAGCAACTTTCGGCGCGCAGTACTGGCAAGCTTACGCAATTGATCGATGAAAATGTCGCCGAGGAGCTCAATCCGGCGGCGCCGCACCCGAAACTTTGGCGGCAGTTTGCCGAGTCGCTGGAAGTGAGCGAGGATTCGCTCGATAACGCGCGGCCCTTCCCGGGGATCGCTGCGCTGCTCGACACCTATGAGGAAGTTGTCTCGCAAGGGACGATGGCGCAGGCGGTTGCGTGCTTCTACGCTTACGAGGCGCAGGTTCCGGAAATCGCCACGCAGAAGATCAGCGGTCTGCGGCGCTTCTACGGGATTACCGAACCGCGGGCGCTGGAGTATTTCGCGGTCCACGAAGAAGCGGATGTGCGCCACCGGGCCGCCTGGCGGAACTGGCTCGCGAATGAGAAGGATGCGGATTCGTTTGGGGTTCTTTGTGCCGCGGAGCGCAGCCTGAAGGCGCTCTGGGGCGCTCTCGACGCCGTGTATCCGCACGCCTGCGCCGCGAGGAATTAGCGGACTGGTCTGACTGGCGCTACTTCGCGACGGCTGCGCGCTGTAGGGTTTTTACTCCCGCGGCCCCGGCGACTATCACCTGCGACGCAATTCCCAGAAATAGACCGTGTTCGACCGCGCCTATTACGTGGTCCAGGTGATGCGCGGTTTCCTTGGGATTCTGCAGGATGCCGAAATCGCAGTCGATGATGTAATTCCCGTTGTCGGTGATCATCGGATCGCCGCCCGCTGTCAGCCTCTGCATTGTTTTTGCGCCTAGTTTCTTCAGTCTGCTGTCCGTCACCTGCCAGCCGAATTGCACCACTTCTACCGGCACGGTCTGCTTGCCGAGGTGCTCGACCAGCTTGGTCTCGTCGGCGATGACCACCATGCGTTTGCTGGCCGCGGCTACGAGCTTTTCTCTTAGCAATGCTCCGCCATGGCCCTTTATGAGGAATAGCGTGCCCAGTTCGACTTCGTCGGCGCCGTCGACTGTGAGATCTAGCTCGGTATGCTCGGCGAATGTCGTGAGCGGAATGTTGAGGGAGCGGGCTAGGTCGCCGGTGTGCTGTGACGTCGGAAGGCCGGCGACGCGCAGGCCTTCCTGCTGGACGCGCCGGCCCAACGCAGAGACGAAAAGGGCCGCCGTGGTGCCCGTTCCCAGGCCGAGCACCATACCGTTTTCGACGAGCCTGGCGGCTGCTTCCGCCGCGGCTTGCTTCCACGATTGTTGCTGCGCCGAATCCATTTGCCGGTGACCTCCCTTTTGCTCCGCGGGGCCATGATAGCCCGCCTGATCGCGGCTTGCCAACTCCGTAAGGCGCGAATTCAGGACCGGGCTGAGGGTCGATCTGCTACCATTTTCGGCGGGCGAGCTAGCAAGCGACGAAATGTTCCGGAAGATCCTCATAGCGAATCGCGGCGAGATTGCCGTGCGCATCCTGCGCGCCTGCCGCGAACTCGGTGTGCCGGCCGCGGTCGTGTATAGCGATGCGGACCGCGATTCTCTTCACGTGCGACTTGCCGATGAGGCCTACCGCTTGGGGCCGGCGCCGTCTCGCGAGAGCTATCTCGCTATCGACAAGATTCTGGATGCGGCGCGCGCTGCGGGGTGCGATGCGGTGCATCCAGGTTATGGCTTTCTCGCGGAGAACCACGAGTTTGCCCGCGCTTGTGCGGCTGCCGGAATCACCTTTATTGGGCCTTCCCCGGAGGCGATGGCGCAGCTGGGATCGAAAACGGCGGCGCGCCACCTCGCGAAGCAAGCAGGCGTTCCCACCGTACCGGGCGCGCTCGATCCCATCGCAAATCTGAAGCTTGCCGGCGCGATTGCAAAGGACACCGGGTTTCCGCTCGTGCTGAAGGCCGTGGCGGGCGGAGGCGGCAAAGGGATGCGGCTAGTCGAGCGCGAGGCGGAGCTGGCGGGCGCCTGGCGCGACGCCACATCCGAAGCGGAGAATGCGTTTGGCGACGGGCGCCTGTACCTCGAGAAGTATTTGCCGCGTCCGCGGCATATCGAGATTCAGGTGCTCGGGGATCATCATGGCCGGATGGTGTACCTGGGCGAGCGGGAATGCTCGGTGCAGCGCAGGTATCAGAAGGTGATCGAGGAGGCGCCTTCGCCGGTGATGGACGAGGATTTGCGGCGGGCGATGGGCGAGGCGGCGGTGAAGCTGGCGCGCTCCGGCGGATACGCGAACGCGGGCACCGTGGAATTCCTGGTGGATGCGGACCGGCGATTTTATTTTCTCGAGATGAACACGCGCCTGCAGGTGGAGCATCCGGTGACCGAGATGGTCACTTCGCTCGATCTGGTGAAATGGCAGATTCGCATCGCGGCAGGGGAGAAATTGCCGTTCGAGCAAAGCGCCATAGCCATTCGCGGGCACGCCATCGAGTGCCGCATTTACGCTGAAGACCCGGACAACAATTTCTTTCCGTCGCCGGGGAAAATTCTGGATCGCCGGATTCCATCGGGCCCTGGGGTGCGCATGGACGACGGCGTGTACGCCGGCTGGACCGTGCCGAACGAATACGATCCGCTGCTCGGCAAGCTCATTGTATGGGGCGAGGACCGCGCCGAGGCCATGGCGCGGCTGCGGCGGGCGCTCGACGAATACTACGCCACCGGAATCAAGACCAATATTTCACTCTTCCACCGGATCCTGGATTCGCGCGACTTCCAGGCGGGAGAAATCTACACGCGGTGGCTCGACGATTTTCTCCAGCGACCTCCTTTGATGAAAACCGCAAGCGAGGATTCGCGCGCCGCCATCGCGGAGGATGCTGCGATTCTGGCCGCGGCGCTATGGCAAATTTCACGGGCTCGCACGGCATCCGCTGAGAGCGGGGATGCCGCTGCGCCTGCATCGCTGTGGAAGCGCGAGGGGCGGCGCGAACAGCTAAGCCGCGACCCGGAGCGCTCATGAAGCGGCCGGGATCGCGTGAAGCGAACGCGCCATGAAACTCCACATCGAATTCGACGGCAAGATGCGGGCGGTGGAGTTGACCAGCGCCAGCGGCGGCTCTGGCAACCTGCGGCGCTGCGTCATCGACGGGCGTGAGGTTATGGCGGATGCCGCGGAGATCAACCCCGGTGTATTTTCCATCCTGATTGGCGGCCAAGCTTTTGAAGCCCGCGTGGAACCATTTGCCGGAAAGTTGCGGGTGCATGTCGGCGGGAAAGAATACGTTGCCGCAGTGCACGACCCGCGCCAATGGAAGCGCGGCGATGGTGCGGCGGCAGTATCGCAGGGGCGCCAGCAGGTGATTGCGCCGATGCCGGGGAAAATCGTGCGGGTTCTGGTGAAGCCGGGGGAAGAGGTTGAAGCCGGGCAGGGACTTGTAGTGGTGGAAGCGATGAAAATGCAGAACGCGGTGCGGTCGCCGAAGAGCGGCACGGTGGAACGCGTCCTTGTGGCGGAAGGTCAGGCGGTGAATGCGGGCGAGGTGGTGGCCATCATCGCGTGAGCGAACCTGGAGGCAGAGGAGGTTGAGGAGGCAAAGGAGGGCACCGCGAGCGGGAGGCGCTGCGCGCCCTCGGTTATGCCAGAGAAGAGTCTGTGTGGCAACTGGCTAACTTTTCCCTCAGCGGCTGAAAGCCGCTTTGATTTTCGGCATTTGCGGCCCGGCTAATCCGCCCTGACGAAAAACTGACGTTGCCAAACTCTGAGAAGTCCGACCCCTAGAAGGAGTCGCGCGGCTGGCGCGTCGATGTTGCGCGCATTGGCGCACGAAGAGGGATTCTTCGTCGCTGCTCTCCTCAGGATGAAAATATGAAAGCGCGACTCCCTGCCGCCGGCATACGCTGGCGGTGGCAAGACTCTAGAAAAGGAGCTGCGCAATGGAAGAATATATCGCCTAGCGAGCCCGGCTGATCCCGCGGCTGGTACATCCGCGGAAAGCGAAGCTGATGATGGGGCTGATCAACAAAACCGACCCGCTCGATGCGCACGGAATGAACCGGCTGCAGCGGAACGGAACCCTGCCCACGGTGTGGGTACCCCCGGAGCGGTTGCGGGAACTGCGCGAGCTGACGCGCACGCGGGTGGTGTCGGTGGCGCAGCGGACGCGCTGGAAGAATCGCATCACGGCGACGCTGGCTAAGTGGGGATTGCCGCCCAGCCAATACAGCGATCCTTATGGGAAGAAAGCGCGCGAGGAACTGGAGGCGCGGCTGGCCACGCTGCCGGAGCAGACGGGCTGGGTGACGCGGCAGATGTTGAGGCAACTGGATGCCCTCCACGAGCAGATTCGACAGTTCGAGCAGCGGCTGGAGGAGCTGGTGGAAGTCACCGTGGAGATGCAGCGTCTGAAAACCCTTCCCGGGATAGGAAACATTCTCGCGGCGACGGTGTCGCTGGAGATCGGCGAGGTGAGCCGATTTGCGAGTGCGGAGCGGCTGGCGAGCTACGCGGGCACGACGCCGCGGGTGCACGCCAGTGGAGACCGGGTGCGGTATGGGCGGACGCGGCCGGACGTGAATCGTTATCTGAAATGGGCGTTCGCCGAAGCGGCCAACTCGGTGGCGGTGAACCACCGGCGATGTCCGGAACGGCATGTGAGCCAACTGTAAAGGCGGCTGCGGCAACGGAAAGGACACGCCAAAGCGGTGGGAGCGGTGGCGCGGCACCTGGCCGAGGCCACTTTCCACGTGCTCAGCCGGCAGCAAGAGTATCGAGATCCGACAGCGGTCCCCGGGTCGGACCAGGGAGGTGTGAGCGCGATGTTGTCATAAGCCGAAAGTGGCTTGCAGGATGAATGCGACACACCTCCGGAAGAATTTCATGCCCCATTCGAGGGCGCAGAGATGACTGGGTACGACCCGTTGATTCTCCGGAGCACCTGCTTGACAGTCGCGCTTTCAGAGATGACAGCCAGAGTCAAAAAAAGCGACAACACCGCAGAGCAAAAGACCGACCCTTGTACTGCAAAGGGTCGGGTACCCGCAACACCAAAGACAATAGCGAAAGGCTGCGTCAAAAGACCGACCCTTGTACTGCAAAGGGTCGGGCACCCGCAAAGGCAGGAAAAACGCCTTTACGGCTATTCTTTGCTCAGGAAGGCGTAGCGGAGGACGAAGAGGATTGTCAGGACCCAGATCAGGGGGCTGATTTCACGGCGGCGGCCTACGCCTATTTTCAGGAAGGTGAACGAGAGCAGGCCGAGGCTTAGGCCGGTGGCTATGCTGAACGTGAGGGGCGTGGCTACTAGACGTGATGAAGGCGGGGAAGGCGTCGCTGAAATCGTCCCAGCGGATTTTGGCGAGCGAGGCGCACATTAGCGCGCCCACCAGGATTAGCGCGGGGGCGGTGGCGTAGGTGGGGATGGCGGCTACTACCGGCGCGCAGAACATGGCTGCCAGGAAAAGGCCGGCTATCAGCAGGTTTCCGAGGCCGGTGCGGGCGCCCGAGGCTACGCCTGCGGCGCTTTCGATGTAGCTGGTTACCGTGGAGGTGCCGGTTAGCGCGCCGGCGATGGTGCCGAAAGCGTCGGCCAGGAGGGCGCGGCTGGCGCGGGGGAATTTGCCGTCGCGGAGGAAACCGCCTTGTTCGCAGACGCCTACCAGGGTGCCCACGTTGTCGAAGAGATCCACGAAGAAGAAGACGAAGATTAGTTCGCCCAGGCCTAGCTTTGCCGCCGAACGGAAATCGAGCTTCAGGAACGTGCCGCCGGGGTGCGGCAGCGAAAACAGGTGCGACGGCCAGGTGGCCAGGTGCAGCGGGATGCCGGCCAGGGCGATTACTACTATCCCTATCAGGATGGCGCCTATCACGCGGCGGGACATCAGTATCGCTATGAGGATCAGGCCGAAGGCGGCCAGGAGAACCTGGGGGTCGGCAATTTTGCCTATGCCGACGAAGGTGGCGGGATTGGCTATTATGATTTTGGCGTTGCGCATCCCGATGAAGGCTATGAAGAAGCCGATGCCGGCAGCGGTGCCGTGCTTGAGGCAATCGGGAATGTCGTTGACGATGTGCTCGCGGATGTTGGTGAGCGTGAGGACCAGGAAGAGGCAGCCGGACAGGAAGACGACGCCGAGGGCGGTCTGCCAGGGGACGCCGCGTCCGAGGACTATAGAATAGGTGAAGTAGGCGTTGAGCGACATACCCGGGGCGAGCGCTATGGGGTAGTTGGCCCAGAGGCCCATGATCAGCGTGGAGATGGCGGCGGAGATGCACGTCGCGAAAAGGACGCCTTCGACTGGCATGCCCGCTTCGCCCAGGATGCGCGGGTTGACGACCACTACATACGCCATAGCCATGAAGGTCGTTAGGCCGCCGAGAAGTTCGCGGGATACGGTGGTGCGATTCTCGGTCAGGTGAAAGACGCGCTCTAGCCATCCCGCTTCTACGGGAACCAGCGCCGCTTCGGTGTGAGCCATCCGGTAAGGATAGACCCAGAGGCGGGTTAGCCTCCATTCGATTTTCCAATGCGGGTGAACCAAAAAGTTGAGAATAGCCTGACACCTCTGGTTGCGGGGTGCATCAAACCTGGCGGGAGAATGAGCCCGGTTTGAAACTGAGGCGCTTCCGGGAGCGCAACGCGGTGACTTTCGTCACATGTTCGAGTGTACGCATGGTGCGCCGATGACAATCTGCGAAAGTTCTATGGCATTTCGCGAAAAGAATACGTACTAATAGAAACGCGGATGACGCCGATAGAAACAAAGAGTTGGACGGATTGAACAGGTGCCGATAATCTCGCAATTGCCCGACGCAGTGAACCTTCGTCCGGAAGGCTTCTATGTTCCCACGATGCGCAAATCCTGAGTGCCACGAGAGCTTCACCAGTTTCCGCGAAGGCACGTTTTTTCGCTTCCGGCGGGTGGATTCGGCGGCGGCGTCTGCGCCGGGGAAACACCATGCGGTGGAGCATGCGTGGCTTTGTGCGCGCTGCTCGGAGCATTACACGGCGGATTATGTCGAAAACAAGATTGCGCTGGTTGCGATTGCGCCGGTGATGGCCGCAGTCGAGGAAGCGCTGCCATCTCCGGTGCCGATGCGCGCCCGGGCACGAGCGATGCGACGGCGGAGGCCTTCGACGCGGCGTTCGTCTGCGAAGCCACCGGCTGCGAACCCCATGATTGTGCTGGCCATCAATCCGCGTGGAGAGTTTGACTGAGAAGGATTTGGCGGCTGCAAGAACCAGCGAGCGGAACACCACGCATTTTACAAATTGACAGGCTGGGGCGATGCCTGTAAGGTAATCATCGTAGTTAAACGATTCAGTGTGGCTATGCGAATTTACTTCAATTCGTTGGTTTCCTCATCGCGGCAGAGCGATCTGTCCTGTTGTTGTTGTCCCTCCATTCAGTAGGCGATTTTCCGCGTCAGAAGCTAGTCCTGCAGCGGCGTAAATCCAGATCATAACCGATAAAAGCCCTGGTTGGCGCGAGCGTTCGAATATTTTCGAAGGGATTCAGGTGGCGGCAATGAGCAGTCAGAGTGACAGCATCCGGTTTACAGTTGGCCGCGCGGCGACACGCTGGCGCGGAGCCAACGAGATTCTCTTTGGCTCCGCTTCGGCATTTTCTTCTTTCAGCGCTCTCTTCAACACCTCTTGCTTCTGTTGTTGTTGACCCTCATTTTTTAGTCCGGCGAGTTCGCGGCACGGATGTTCCGCCGCTCATTCAAAACCTAAGCCAGGAAGATTCGGCAGAGCCGCAACCGTTCACGGTGCGCACGTTCAAACTCAAAAGGGGTGGGAGATGAAAGGTTCAGGGAATCGCACATTGTCCAGGCACCGGAAATCCGGGCTGATCGTTTTTGTTGTTGCGGTGGCGCTCGCGGGGATGGCGCTCGCGGCGCGCATCAGTTACGCGCAGGGGGAGGCTTCCATCTGGGGAGTGGTTACCGATGGGACAGGAGCAGCCGTGCCGGCGGCTACAGTGAAGGTGGAGAACCAGGACACCGGGGCGGTACGCAATCTCGTGAGCGACGCCGACGGCCACTATGATGCGCTGCTGCTGACGGTCGGGACCTATGCAGTGAGCGTCGAAAAGAGCGGTTTCCAATCGCAGACCAGGACGGGGATCACGCTGGTTGTCGGGGAGCGCGTGGAAGTGGATCTGGCGCTGAGCTTGAGCCAGCTGCAGCAGAGCGTGACCGTCACGGAACGCCCGGACCTTGTTGCGGTGACGACCGAGGATGTCTCGGGGCTGGTAAACGAGAAGCAGGTGAAGGAATTGCCGTTGAACGGGCGGAGCTACGACCAATTGCTGACGCTCAATCCCGGCGTGGTGAACTACACATCGCAGCGCGCCGGGGGAATCGGAACGTCGAATTCGGTGGTGGGCAACATGTTCGCGGCTTCGGGCCACCGGCCGCAGGACAATCTTTACATTCTGAATGGGGTGGAATTCACGAGCGCCTCGGAAATCAATACCACACCGGGCGGCGTTAGTGGACAGCTGCTGGGCGTGGATGCGGTGCGGGAATTTTCGGTGGTAAGCAATACGTATGGCGCGGAGTATGGAAAGCGGCCGGGAGCGCAGGTGAATATCGTGACGGCGTCGGGCACGAACCAGTTGCACGGGAACGTCTACGAATTCCTCCGGAACAGCGCGCTCGATGCGAGAAACTATTTTGACTTCGGGAACATTCCGCCGTTCGAGCGCAATGTGTTCGGGGGATCGCTGGGAGGGCCGATCAAGAAGGACAAAACTTTCCTGTTCGGCAACTATGAAGGATTCCGCCAGAAGCTGGGGTTGAGCGATCTCACGCTCGTGCCGGACAACACCTCGCGCGCCGCTGCCGTGGCCAGCATCAAGCCATTGCTGGCTCTGTGGCCTGTCGCCAATGGACCGGAGCTTCTGACTTCCACGGGCGGGCAGAGCGGGATTGCCGAGGCGTTCAGCAATCCGATCCAGCACATCCGGGAGGATTTCGGAAGCGTTCGCTTCGACCAAAACTTCTCGGACAAGGATTCGCTGGCGGTCGTTTACACGATCGACGACAGCCAGGGCCATTCACCCACCAGCAATCCGTTCACTTTCGTCGATATCTTCCTGCGGGAACAAGTCGCGAGCATCAATGAAACGCACGTCTTCTCTCCCACCTTTCTCAACCGGGCGACGTTCGGGTTTTCCCGCGGCGGATTCTACTTCAACAGCGAGACACCCGGCATTAATCTGCCCGGCTGGGTCCACGCGGGGCAACCGGTGGGAGCTCTTGTGGTGGGCGGCGGGACCACGCTCAATGGCGCTTCGCAAATCACCAACGGCGGAACCAACGCGGGCAGCAATTTGCCGGCAGCCCGCAATTTGTTCACCGCCGCGGATCAAGTGACGATCACTCGCGGCAAGCACCTGCTGAACGCCGGCGTGTGGTTCGAGTACGTGCAGGCAAACGACACCCTGGTTCAGGATCAGTATGGACAGGCTTCGTTCACCAGCCTGCAGACGTTTCTCGCCGGGACTGTGAGCACCTACACCTATGCGCCGTCGTATACCCCGCTCAACTGGCGGTCGCTCGAAGGCGCGGTTTATGCGGAGGACGCGATCAAGCTGAAGCCCAGCCTCGAATTGCGGCTGGGGTTTCGCGGCGAATTCACCAACGGCTGGAATGAAGCGCATGGCCGGGCGTCGAACTACACTTTCGTAAACGGAGTGATCCAAACGCAGCCGGTTGTCGGGGGCTCGGCCCTCGCGTCGAATAATGCGACGTTCCTTCCGGCGCCGCGCATCGGAATTGCGTGGTCGCCATTTGGGCTGAAGAAAACCGTGGTCCGGGCCGGCTTCGGCTTGTACTACGCTTTGATCGACAACCTGAGCTACCGGCTGGATCAGAATCCGCCTTTCAACACGGTCTTCGCGGCCAAGGGCGTCACGGGCCACAACCTGACGTTTGCCAGCATCAGCCCGACAAGCAATTACACGACGCTGGGGTTCAACAACTCGGTGGTCCCGAGCGGCGTGGACCCGAACGTGAAGACGCCGACGGTGGAAACTTACTCGATGAAGATCGAGCAGGAGATTGCGCCGAACACGACGCTGAGCGTGGGCTATACCGGCTCGCACGGCTATCACGAACTACTTTCGGTGGACCAGAACCTGCCGAGCGCTCCCTATCCTTACCCCACGCAGGTGGTGACACCGACTAGCACCGGCCTAGCAAACCCGGCATTGTGGAACACCACGAGCTGGGTCTCGCAAGGCATCAGCTTCTACAACGGGCTTGAGGTGGACGTGAATCAGCGCTTGAGCCACGGACTGCAATTCCGGGGAGCGTACACGTTCTCGAAATCGCTGGATGACGGCGACAGCATGAACACCAGCGTGGCGACCAATTCACCGGCGTTTGCCTCCAATCCGCTCAATCTGCGGGCGGATTACGGCCGGGCTTCGTTCGATATACGGCACTCGGCGGTGATCAATGCCACCTACGAGCTGCCATTCGGGCGGGGCAAGGGTTCCAACGAATGGGTCAATCGGTTTATCGCGGATTGGCAGATCAGCGGGATCGAGACGGTGCAGTCGGGATTGCCGTTCACGCCGCAGCTTTCCTACAACCCGTCGAATGACGGCGATACGCGCAACCCGGTGCGTCCTTCGTGGAACCCGAGTTTCAGCGGACCGGTAATTCTGGGCGGTCCTACTCGCTACTTCAACCCGGCTGCGTTTATCCAGCCGACGCCGGGGACTTACGGGAATGTTGGGCGCAACGTTCTGCAAGGCCTCGGCTCATCGCAGACGGATTTTTCACTTACGAAGAAGATTCTGTTTACGGAGAGGCTGAATTTGCAGTTCCGGGCGGAGTTCTTCAACATTCTCAATCACACCAACTTCAATACACCGAATCCGGTGGTGTACACGGCGGCTACCGGGGGATATTCGCCGACCGCTGGGGTGATTACGTCCACCTCGACGAGTTCGCGGCAGATACAATTCGGATTGAAGCTGCTGTGGTAACAACGCGAATCGGGAGATTGGCATTCCCGAGGGGCAACACCCGGCGCGGGAAGCTTGGAGAGGTGGTAAAGGCTGACGGCGAAAGAAGAAGCAGGTCCCTCACCCATCCGCGCTTCGCGCGTATGGGTTCAGGATGACAATTAAAGGCAAAGGCTTAAGACGGCGCAAATAAATAACCGGGCGGCACCGGCTGAGGGACCCGTGACCGCCCGGCCTCTTCTCACCCATCTCCGCAGGGGTTGGGTAAGAACTTGCTATGCGGCGCTTTCGCTGTTCCGCATAAACTCGTAGCGTTCGATGGCTGCTGCCACTCCCACTTCGCCGGAATATTCCGGGCTGGTGCGGAGTACACGCCCCAGACAGCGGACGCGAACCGGCCCCGCCTGGGTGAGCTCGTGAGGAAGAGTCATCACGATCTCAACCGGGGAACCGCTCTTGAGCCCTTTCGGCAAATGGAAATACAGGCCTCGAGAACTTACTTCGCGCGACTCGGTGGCGGCTTCTCCAACCAACGTTTCGTCCGTCCAGCGGACGGTTAGCGGGAGACGCATCAGAAACCGCCGCGATGTGCGTCGCTCTTTTAGTGCCACAGTGCACCTGCCTCTTAACAGCCCGTTCAGAGTAGGCTCCGGCACCGCCCGGCCCTATAGTGCAAAGGAGCCAATTACATAGGACTCCGTAGCCGGAAAGTACTAGAGCTTTCCGTAGGTACTACTAGAGACCTGTAAAGATGTAAGGCTATTATTTACGGTTATTTATGGAATCGATCCCCGAAATACGGGCTATTCGGCGGAGGCTTTGCGGAAGGCGTGAAGGATATCGGCGAGAGCCAAGACACCTTCGAGCTTGCCGAGATCGCCGCGATTCACAACCGGAAGGACCGGCCAGTCCCCCGCCCAGCGGAGCACTTCTTCGAGCGCTTCGTCGGGGAAAATCATGGGGAGGGGGCCCTTGGAGGAAATGTCTCCGGCGGTGTGGGTGTTCAGCGGGTCGGCGGCAAGGCGACGGATTTCGGCAGGATCGAGCAGGCGCCATTCGCCGACGCGAGCGCGAAGAAGGAGAGGGCCCTGCGCGTTTTCGCCGAGGCGCGCGGCCAGCACAGCCAGGGTATCGGAGGGCGCGGCTACGATTGCCGTCTCGGGCTGCATCGCGTCTTCGACGACGAGCGCAACCTGCTCGCGGCGTTCTTCGATCGAGGGAAGGATCAAGCCGTCCTGGCGAGTGAGCATGTCAAACAACGGGACAGACTGGAAGCGGCGCGAGATGAAGTAGGCGATCAGGCTCGATACCATCACCGGGAGGGCGGCCGAGTAGTTGCCCGAAAGCTCGATCACCATGAAAATCGAGGTGATCGGCACGCGGAGAAAGCCCGCGAAGAACGTGCCCATGCCCACCAGGGCAAAGGTGCCGATGGTCACCGTGAGGCGGGGAAAGAAATGATGCTCCATGGCGCCCACCGAACCGCCGAGCATAGCCCCGATGAAGAGGGCGGGGGCGAACATGCCGCCGGGCGTGCCGCTCAAGAACGAGATGCCGGTGGTGAGCAGTTTCACTACGGCAAGTAGCAGCAGAAGGTGCCAGGCGAATTGGCCGTGGAGCGCCTCGTCAATCACCGAGTAGCCTGCGCCCATCACCTGCGGTAGCCGGATTCCCACCAAACCAATCAGCAAACCGGCGGCGGCAGGCTGAAGGTATTTGGACCATCGCGGCAGACTCTGCATGCGCGGACGCGCGTACGCGAGCCACTTCAAAAAGATGAGAGAAATGCCTCCGCCCGCAAGGCCGAGCACGGCATAAGCGATGAATTCCGCCGGATGCGCGATCTGGATGGGCGGCACGCGAAACAGCGATTCGGCGCCCAGGAAATAGCGCATGGTGACCACGCTGGAAACGGCGGCGAGCACGATCGCGCCCAGCACACCCGCGCTCCACGTGCCGATCACTTCCTCAATGACGAACACGACCGCCGAAATAGGCGCGTTGAAAGCCGCAGCAAGGCCCGCCGCGGCGCCCACGGGCGCGATCAGGCGAATCTTTTTCTGCGAGAGCTTGAGGGAGCGGCCGATCGCGGAGGCGATCCCGGCGCCGATCTGCAATGACGGGTCTTCGGGCCCGAGCGACTGGCCGCTGCCGATGGCCAGGGCGCAGACGATGAATTTGCCGATGACCGTCTTGAACGAAATATAGCCGTTGAGCACGTACACGGCAGCCTTGGTCTGATTCACGCCGCTTCCGCGCGACTGCGGAAAGACCTTCATGACGAGGACCGCGATACCGAGGCCGGCAATTGCCGGCGCGAGAAAGACCCGGGGAACCCTGGGGGCGAGGGTAGAACCGAGAACGGCGAATTGCGTCCATTCGATTGCGACCCGGAAGCAGACGACGGCGAGGCCCGAAAATACACCGATCAGAATGGCCAGGAAGAGGAAGAGGCGATCTTCGCTGCCTGTGAAGATCTCGCGAGTCCAGAAGTGCCAGAGAGAGCGGATGCGGCCAAGCGGCGAGGCTGGTTCAGACGCAACGGGAGTGATTTCAGCCTGCGGAATCTGCGGCGGCTGTGTGATCTGGGTGACCGGATCGCTCATTGGGCCGCGCCTTCACGGCTGCGATCCAGCAGCCAGAGAATGCGGTCGGTTCCATTCTGCGGCTCTCCGCATTGCTGCGCGGCAGCGTCCTCCATCTGGAAGGCGAGAGACATTGCGGCGTCGATGCGGTCGGGGTGGCGCGCCAGGTTCGCCTCGGTCCAATCCTTGCTCATGCCCTGCTCTGCGGCGTAGAGCATCTGCAGATCGGTGGCTGGGGGGGATTGCGAGATCGCTTGCCCGCGTTGCCGGGAACAATCGCTGACGAGCGACGTTGCCTGGGCGAGCGCCGCGGCGGCGCGCGTCGCTCTTTCGCCGGTGGAAAGTCCCCTTCGGAAGGGATCGGCCATTTCGACCTGACGGGAGGTCTGGAGCATGCCCTCCGCATTCTGGTCTAACGCCGTGCTGTGGTGCAATTTTTCGAAATAGTCGAGAGCCTGCGCGTATTTACTGAGCTGATAGGAGGCGATGGCCGCGCCGACGAGCGCATCCTGATCGCCGCGGGACTGCTTCAGAATGGCCTGAAAATCCTGCAGGGCGCGCGTCCATAATCCTGTGCGAAGAAGAAGAGTGGCGGCTTCTTTTTGGCGCGGAAGGTCGCCGGAAGGCACCTCCTGGGCTAAGGCGAGGACTTCCGGCTGCGCGCCGGCGACATCGCCGTGTTCGAGCAGGAATTGGCAAAGCTCCTTGCGCACGTTCCAACGCTGAACGAGCGGATCGGCGTCCCAGACGCCATAAATGGCGCTGTGGTAGTAGCGAACCGCATCAAGCCAGGCGCGCTGGCGCGTAGATATTCTGGCCAATTCGAGATTGATCTCGCCGCTGCCGGGAGATTCGGCGAGAAGGTTGATGAGGTACGAGCGAGCTTCTTCGAAGCGCGCCGCCGAGACCAGCGCCTGCGCCAAATGCAACTGGAACACGCTGTTATTTGGCGAGTAGACCAGCGCGTTGCGATAATCGAGGATCGCTGTCTTGGCGTCGCCCGCGTGGAAAGCCGCGTCACCCTGGGCATACCATTGATCGGCCAGGGAGTGAATCTTCCTGTGGTAGAGGCGTGAAACCAGCGCGGTGACCGAAAACATCAACAACAGCAGAACGAAACAGATGATCAGAACGAGCTCGCGCGGGCGGTTGGATGGAACATGCTTCCTCCAAAAAGCTGCTTGAGCATCCTGCTCGTCAATGTGCTCATTAGCATGCTCGCCAGCAATTCCGCCGATGGAATCCGCTACCATTTGCGCTCTAAAACAGAATACCGCAATCGAAACTGGCTGCGCGGAGGTTTTGGCCTGCGGTGGTGCTGCGACTACGAAAATTCGCCATCGGAAATGAGATGACTAGGCCTGGTCGATGAGGCGGTGATGGATGGCGTAGAGGGCGAGTTCGAGGCGGTCGGAGACGCCCAGCTTGTCGAAAATATTGTGGAGGTGATTCTTTACGGTTTGCTCGCTGATGAAGAGCTTTTCGCCGATTTCGCGGTTGCGGAAGCCCTGCGCGACTAGCTGAACGATTTCCTTTTCGCGGTCGCTCAGCAAGGGCTTTTCGCGGCGCGATCCGGCTTCGGCCGATTTCTTGAAGGCGTCGATCACCTCGGAGGTCATGCGATTGTCGAGCCAGATTTCGCCGTCGGCTACCTTGCGAATGCTTTTGAGCAGGAGATCGCTTGCGGACTGCTTCAGAACTACACCGCGGGCTCCGAGGCGCATGGCGCGAACGACATCGCGATCGTCTTCCGCGGCGGTGAGGACGATCACACGGGTACCCAATGTGTCAAAATTCACTTCTTCGAGCACGCCGAGGCCGTCTTTTTCGGGCATGCGCAGGTCGAGAAGGAGAATATCTGGCTTGAGCTTCGCGAGCATCTTGGTGCATTCGACGCCGTTGCAGGCTTCGCCGACGATCTGCACGTCGTCAGCGCCTTCGAGCAGCTTGCGGAGGCCGTCGCGGAAGATAGCGTGGTCGTCCGCGACCAGGATGCGAGTTACGGGTTTGGCTTTCGTCATTTTCGGTTCGGTATGGGTCGGTTCAACATGGTCAGTTCAACATGGGCCGGTGCAACATGATTAATTCAAGGGGATATCGATCGTCAGACGCGCCCCATGCCCAGGATTCGATTCAACCGTGAGCGTGCCACCCACTCCCCGCGTGCGTTCTTTGATGGAAATTGGCCCGAGACGCAGCCGGTCGAGTTCCTCGCTCGAATAACGCCCAGAGAAGCTAAACCCCCGGCCATTGTCGTCGACGACGAGAAAGACCTTCGACTCGTCCTGCGTTAGTTTTACCACGACGTGGCTGGCATTCGCATGCTTTTTTATGTTGTGTAGTGACTCACGATATATCTGGAAAAGCTCGCGGCAAAGGCGGTCTGGAAGGGGCCGGTGGCGGTCTTCGATGAACAAATCGACGGCCAAACCGTATTCGCTGCGGAAGCGTTCGGCGAAGCCCTGCATGAGTTCGCGCATGTCCGCGCTTTCGACGCGCACGGGGCGCATGCCGGTGACCATGCGGCGGAGCTCCTCGCTCTCCTGCTGGACGATCTTCTGCAGGTTGCCGATTTCGTCACGCGCCTTCTGGGGGTCCTGGACGACTTTGTTGCGCAGAACGTCGAGCTGGATGATCAGGCTGAGCAGGGTCTGCAGGATGCCGTCGTGCAGATCGCGGGAAATGCGGCTGCGCTCGGATTCGACGGCGTGGGTGCGGAGGTTGCGCATGAGAAACACGTTGTCGAGCGGGGGGCCGAGATGACGCACGATCTGCTCTAGCCAGCGGAGATCGCCCGCCGAAAAGCGACGATGGGGGTCGGACGTCCCGGAGGGGCCGTAGGGATTCAACAGGAGAATCCTGCCGGAGGGACGGCCGCCGCTATCGAGCGTCGCGGCGATTAGAGATGTGGCGGCGAATTCGTCGCGGGTGGAGTCGGGCGGCGGAGGAACGGTGCGAAAACGGCGGCCGGTGCGGCGGTCCCAGCCGAAACCTTCTCCGCCGCCATCCTTGAACGTCCAGCCGAGGGAGACTTCGAGGGCGTCGATCAGGAACGTTTCGCAGCGCGAGAGCGAGAGGACTTCGGGGCCGCGCGGCTCGGTGTCTTTCCTGGAAACTTTCCATACGAAGAGGCGCTCGATTTCGTCGTCGCGGACGGCCAGGCAGGCCTGCTCGCATTCGAAGGCAGTGGTGAGCTCGCCGAGGGCCTGGCGGACGGATTCGGTGAGGCCGCGGTCAAATTGCAGCTGGCTGGTGATTTTTTCGAGGAGTTGCTGGCGCTTCAGGTGGTCGCGTTCGCGCGCGCCGAGAAATCCCATGCCTAGCCCGGAGACGATCGTGCCCAGGCCTACTGCCAGCCAATGCCAGACGCTTTGCCAGCGAAACGGGTCGGCTAACGCCACCCGGAAGATGATGCCGGCGGTAGCCGTAAAGACCAGCGCGAGCATGGCGCGGGTGTTGCCGCGGTTGGCCTGGGCGAAAACCGCGAAAAGGAACAGGAACCAGAAAGCGGAGACCGAGGGCGTTAGATAGAGAAACGCGGCCAGTGCCACAAAGTCGACGACGATGGGGATGCGAAAGCGGCTCTCGCTTGAGAAGCGCTCCGCGAGCGCGGCTGCCAGGGCTACGAGCAAGTAGACCGCGAGAAAAGCTACCGACGCGGTGCGCACCGACTCGCCCGAGGTTTCGAGCAGCGTCACCAGGGACAAGGCGACCAGGATCACGCGCCCCAGGGTGACCTGGCGCTCCAGGTAGAGGCGTTCCGTGCCTTCGAGCGAGCGGACTGATTCTTCGTTAAGCGGCCATGGGGCCTGTAAAAAGTCTAGCAAGGCGGGGGCGGGGCGCAACCGCGTGTCATCTTCTGGTTATCGGCGTTTGGGCACGGTTCGCGGTGGGGGTGGAGGGTAGATATCCACAGGTCTGGAAAGACTTACGCGAAACTCACGTACCGCGCGATTGACAGTCAGTGCATAATCTTGTGCGTAACGGCGAATTCTTTTCTTTTGGCGGGGGGTAGACACGCTTTGACGCAGAGGTATACGCGGCGAGAGGTGGGCCGCATCCTGGGGCTGGATGCGCGGCGCCTTCGCTACTGGGAAAGGCTGCAACTGGTGCGTCCGGAGGCGCGCTGGGGCGAGCGGTTTTACAGCTTTGGCGACCTGGTGGCGCTGCGGAGCATCAAGCGGCTTACGGAGAATCACATTCCCGCGCTGCGAGTGCGGCGAGCGGTCCGCATGATCGAGCAACAATTCCGCGGCGGCTACCCGCTTCCCCTGCAGGAGCTTCGGTTCCTCGAACAAGGCCGCGATGTGCTGGTGATTCCGCCGGGCGAGACGCGTCCCTTTAACCCCATGAGACAGCAATGGGCATTTCTTTTCGACGATGGCGGGTCGCAGCCCTTGAAGCTGCGTCCAATGACCGGCCCGACGCCGGAGCAGCTTTTTGAGGCGGCGATGAATTGCGAGTCGAAGCCGGAATCGCTGCCGCTGGCCGTCGAGAACTACGAGCGCGCGCTGGAGCTCGCGCCGGATTGGATCGA
The DNA here is from genome assembly GCA_963709105.1 of uncultured Acidobacteriota bacterium. GTDB lineage: Bacteria > Acidobacteriota > Terriglobia > Acidiferrales > UBA7541 > Palsa-295. The sequence goes on along the minus strand of CAVPVC010000021.1, from coordinate 49,805 downwards.
CGCGCACATCAACAAGGGTGTGGCGCTCTACCAGATGGGGCGAATCGACGAGGCGCGGGAGGCGTTTTTTGCGGCCGTGCAGCTCGATCCGCTCAACGGCATTTCGCGGTATAACCTGGGGTGCGTGCTCGAAGAACAGGGTGAGTTTGAGGATGCCATCCGCCACCTTCGCCGCGCGGCCAAGGCCATGCCGGCGCACGCGGACGTACATTTCAACCTCGCGCTGGCGTACGAAAGAAAGAACGAGCGCCGCCTGGCGCGCGAGCAATGGGCGCTGTACCTGCGCTATGCGCCGAGCGGGCCGTGGGCGGATCAGGCGCGCGCCCGGCTGAAGCAGTATGGCCCGAAGCAGAAGAGTGCAGAGCCGATTCCCTTCCGCCGCCCGAATTAAGAAGTCTCCCTCCTGAACGCAACTGTTGAGGTAGACTGAGCCCTCAAAAAAGCACTGAGTTTCGCACCGTGAATACTTCAGCAAAAACTGGTCTGGAAACATACTCAAATAAGGTTTTGTTGCCGCTTCTTCAGCACATAGACCTAGGAACGTCTGTCGCGGAATCAGACACGCTTCTCGAAACCGCAAGAATTGAAACATCCGCGTTTGCTGATCTCCTGAACGATCGGGTTGACTTAATTCCCGGGACGAAGGGGTCTGGCAAGAGCGCCCTTTTTAGGATTTTCGTCGATTTTCTGCCAGATCACTTGTTGCATCAACGAAAGGTCGTCATCGCGCACGGCATCCAAGCGCCGGGCGATCCTGTTTTCCATGCCTTTACGGAACGCTTCGCGCAACTCTCTGAAGATGAGTTCGTCAGCTTCTGGTGCATCTATCTTGTGTCCTTAGCGCATGAGCAGTTTATAAAAGGCAAACGGTACAGCGAGTTTCTTCGGAATGCCGATAACGAGATTGATCGCTTCAGGAGGGCGTGCGTTGCGGCAAAGATACCAGACATTAGCGCAAAGAAATCCCTGAAAGACGTGCTTGAGTGGTCGCTGCACATTCTGGCTTCATGGCGTCCGAAGGTTACGTACAAATCGCCAGACAATAGCGGGGACCTTGAGCTGGATCTATTCGGAACCAAATTGCCCGCCCAGGCGGAAGAACCAGAACTGAAGGCACCACATCCCCTACCGCAATATGTAAACGACGTAAAGGAGGCGCTCGAGAGAGTGCTAGAAGTGAGCCGACTATCTTTGTGGCTTATGGTAGATCGACTCGATGAAATTTTCCCGCGTCGATCTGACGTTGAACGGACAGCCCTGAGAGGCATACTCCGGGCGATGCGTTACTTTTCATCTCCCCACGTCAGGGTGAAGGTGTTTCTGCGGGACGACATGCTCGACCAAGTCGTCAGGACCCCTGAGGGCTTCACTGCTCTCACGCATTTGACCGTGCGGTCTGCGGATACACTCCGTTGGACGCAGGATCACATTCTTGCGATGGTTGTGAAGCGTTTTTTCGCTAACGATGCGTTGCGCGCCCACCTCCAAATAAATCAAGAGCAGCTGGATGCGAGTTCTTCTTATCGCGCCAAATGCTTCAGGAAAATATTCCCTCCGACGGTCTTTAGAGGGCCAAAGCAAAGCCCCACAATCCGTTGGATCTATAACCGTTGCGCTGATGGAAGGGGGGTTGTTACGCCGCGCGATGTTCTCGACTTGCTCATCCGCGCAAGGCAGCGCCAACAGGATATATACCAAGCCGACCCGGAAGGCACATCAGAATGGCTCATTAGCCCTGCAGCGATCCGGTACGGATTTGAGGAACTGTCACGGCGCAAACGTCAGACTTATCTTGAAGCTGAGTTTCCACATCTTTGGAGAGACATTGAGAAATTCTCGGGTGGCAAGACTGACTACAGTAGCGCCGCCTTGCAAAAACTTCTCGGCTCGAAGTGGAAAGCAACCACAGATGATCTTGTAGACGTTGGATTTCTTGCAAAACGAGGCGGAAAAAAAGGAAGTGCTATGTTCTCCATCCCATTTCTTTACCGGCACGGTATGAATCTCACTCAGGGAACGGCGTAGATACAGGACACAGCGAAATGATCGCTGCGCTACTTTCCTTGTTCCTGATGATTCTGACCCCATTTTAACCAGCAGACGCAGCGCAGCACTCCCAAAAACCTGTAACGCCGCGCTTTTCCGTGTGATACCGTTCCACTCCGCTTGGCTATACTTCGCATCTGATGGAGATGAAATGATGAAAAACGTATTTAGGACGCTGGCTCTCGCGATGGCGTGCGCGTGCCTACTGGTGGCGGGGGCTGCCGCCGTGGCTCAGAATGCGGCTCCCGCGCCTAAGCCGAAACGGATCAATCGGGCTATTGAATTGCTGGCCGAGGGGCAGCCGATCTATTACACCGGGTCGCATTCGGGGACGGTGGGCACGTTCGAACAGGGGAAGCAGGACGCGCAGACCTGGGCGGACTACATCAGCTACGACATGGAGGCGGCGCCGTACGACATTGCGGGGCTGAAGTCTTACATGCAAGGGCTGGCGGCGGGCGGGCCTACGCGCACGGGCCACCGGACGCCGGCGGTGATCGTGAACCTGCCGGTGCGGGGCACCGACGAAGCGACGATGCGGGCGAACGCGTGGATGGTGGAGCAGGTGCTGGCTACGGGCGTCCACGGAATCCTGCTGTGCCATGCGACCACGGCGGGCGCAGTGCGGGCGCTGGTGGAAGCGGTGCGCTATCCCAACCGGATGCAGGGCGTGGGGCAGAATGGACTGCAGGAAGGGCGCCGGGGGGCGCATGGAGGATCCGAGGCCGCAAAAATCTGGGGGATTTCGACGAAGGAATACATGGAGAAAGCGGACGTGTGGCCGCTCAATCCGGATGGGGAAATCCTGCTCGGCGTGAAGATCGAAGACAAGTATGGGTATGCGAACCGGGAAGAGATTCTGAAAGTGCCGGGGATCGGATTCGGCGAGGGCGGGCCGGGCGACATGTCCCTTTCTTACGGCTTCAAGTATGGAGACGAGAGCCTGAAGGAAGTGGAGAACACGATTTTTGCCTTCGCGAAAACGCAGCACCTCTACTGGCTGGGAATCGGCGAAAACTGGAACAGCGGGCGCACGGAGGAAGGGATCGCCGCAGGCATCAAGAGCGGGCTGATGATCGGGTATGACGAGAAGACGGCCGCCATCGGGCGCAAGGTGACCAACCGGCCGCTGCCGTACTAGAGGCAGAGGAGGTTGAGGAGGCAAAGGAGGTTGAGGAGGAAGGCTCGCGGTAAAGACACCGCGAGAGGAAGGCGCTGCGCGCCGTGGCTTTATGTCGGAGCTGAAGCTCCGACCCCCCTAAGAGGCGTGGTGGGTCGCTGTGATGTTGCTCGAATTGGCGCAGGAAGAGAGATTCCTCCTCGCTGCGCTCGTTCGGAATGACAACGAAAGGCAAAGACGGAGCGATTGTTGCCACATGGGCTCTGGAGCTCCGACCTGCTAAACACCTTGTCCCGAACGCAACTTTTGCGGCCTCGCGTTTCGAAAAGGTGATTTGCAAACTCGCGATTTTTTCCGCGACCTGTTCAAGCCTGCCTGACGACTTCCATTTATGAGATGTCTGATGTCTTCTAGCCGATTGCTACGCCTTCGCGGGCATTTTCGGGCATGATGGGTGCTGGCGCCGAATACTAGTTTGGCGGCTTGGAGAATTTCATGCCGTGTCTTTTGCTGATTCTTTTTCTGGCGTTTCCGCGGATCGCGCTGGTGGTGCTGTTTCTTTTCTCTCATTATTTGCAGCGGGCTTACCACGGGCTGCTTGTGCCGCTGATCGGGTTCTTGTTTTTGCCGCTGACAACTTTGGCGTACGCGTGGATGGTGAACACGGGGCGGCCCTACCGTGGGGATCAACCTGATTATTCTGGTGGTGGCGGTTGTGATCGACCTGGGCGGGATGGGCGGCGGGGCGTATCATCGGTCGCGCGAGTACTGAGGGGTGGCGCGAGTACTGAGGGGTGCGCTCGAGGTGCTGAGTCGATCTAGCGCGCATCGGACGCGGGTCGCTTGACAACCTGCAAACCCCTGTCTAGCATGGAGTTGCGGTTGGCTGGAGGCTTCGATGATCAAGCTCGATATCGTGAACGCAATTGTAACGAAGACGAATATTACGCGGACCAAGGCGGAACAGGCTGTCGAGACCGTTTTTGAAACGATGAAGAACGCGCTGGGCCGCGGGCAGCGAATCGAGCTTCGGCGTTTTGGCGTGTTCAACGTGAAGCCGCGCAAAACGGGAATTGGACGCAATCCGCGAACCGGGCAACAGGTGAATATTCCGCCGGGCAAAGCGGTCCGATTCAAGCCAGGCAAGGAACTCCAGTCGCTTCCAGCTCCCACTCCGGCAGCAAGCACAACACCTACACAGCCCTGACGCGAGCAGCGCGAAAACATTTTCGAACCGCGCGGGATTTTTCGGGCGATAGGACCGCTTTCGGGCGTGGACGCATCCAATCCGCATGAGCAGCTTCCCATACGGTGGCAACGGCCACGGCCCCACACCCGTCGAGGTTCTGGACGTAAACTTCCGGCCGCTTGGAGAACAGGCGCTTCCGCCACCGCCGAAACCGCAGCGACTTGTGGCTCGCGGTGCTGCTGTTCGTGTTGACGCTTGTTTCCACGCTGGCGGTGGGATCGGAGTTTGCGTCTTCGTACGCACAGAACCGCGAGCCGTTTTCCGGCGGAGCCGATCCATTTTCGGCGATGCTGGTGCCTTTCGAGCATCCGCAACTCCTGCTGCTGGGCGTTCCCTTTTCTTTTACGCTGATGGGAATTCTGCTGGCGCACGAACTCGGCCACTATTACGCCTGCAAGATCTATGGGATCGACGTGAGCTATCCCTACTTCATTCCCGCGCCTACGCTGTTTGGCACGTTTGGGGCGTTCATCCGGATTCGTTCGCCGATTACTACGCGAAAGGCTTTATTTGACGTGGGAATTGCGGGGCCCGTGGTGGGATTTCTGCTCGCGGCCCCCGCGATGGCATACGCCATCGCCACGTCGCGAATCGTTCCGGGCGTGCAGAACACGGCGGAGATCGTCTTCGGGCAGCCGCCGCTGATGCGTTTCTTCATCATGCTGTTTCACCCGCACGTGAACCCGAGCTGGCTGTTGCTGAGCCCGGTGGGGCGCGCGGCGTGGGTGGGATTTTTCGCGACGGCGCTGAATCTGCTGCCGCTGTGGCAGCTGGATGGCGGGCACATCGTCTATAGCCTCACGAGCCGGCAGCATCACCGGATATCGATCGCGGTGGCGCTGATTCTGCTGGTGCTGGGGCGATACGCCTGGAGCGGGTGGTATATGTGGGGCGGCTTGCTGCTGATCCTCACGCTGCGGTTTGGGCATCCGCCGGTGCTCGATCACTGGGAAAAGCTGGACGCGTCGCGAAAGTTATGGGCGATCGCCGCGCTGGCTATTTTTCTCTCCTGCTTTACGGCCACACCCGCGCTGAGCCGCTAGAACCTATCTATCTCGTAATGCTTTGACCTGAAGACCGCTGATTTTGCGCTTCCGCTACGAAAGGCTTGTGGGGTCGACGTCCACGATCACGGCGGTTTCGGGAATTTCTTTCGAGGCGCAGAAATCCAGGCAGCCGCTGAGGGCTTGCGCGAGCGCGGACCGGTGCAGCGACTTCAGCACGAGCTGGAAGCGATATTCGTTGCGGAGACGCGCTAGCGGGGCTGCCGCCGGGCCCAGCACCTTCACTCCTTTTTCTTCGAAGGGAGCGAAATAGCCCGCGAGGGCGCGCGACCAGCGGATGGCGTTTTCAACTTTGCGGTCGCGCACCAGGACGGTGGCGAGCGCGGCGAAGGGCGGGTAGTGCAGCACGCGGCGGAAATGGGCTTCCTTTTCGTAGAACGACACGTAATCCTGCTGGACGGCGTATTGAATGGCGTAGTGCTCCGGGTAATACGTCTCGACCAAAACTTCTCCTGAGAGTTCTCCTCTGCCGGCGCGGCCGGCTACCTGGGTGAGCAACTGGAAGGTGCGTTCGGCGGCGCGGAAATCCGGGCGTCCCAGGGCGAGATCGGCGGCGACTACGCCCACCAGCGTGACGCGCTGGAAGTCGTGTCCCTTGGCGACCATCTGCGTGCCAACGAGGATATCGATTTCGCCGCCGGCGAAGGCTCCGAGTACTTGCTGGTATTCGCGCTTGGTGCGGACCGTGTCGCGATCGAGGCGCGCGATGCGGGCTTTGGGGAATTGCTCGCGAAGGTATTCGTCCACGCGCTCGGCTCCGTCTCCCACGAAATATAGATATTCCGCGTGGCATTTCGGGCATTCCTTCGGCGGGCGGATCGAATAGCCGCAGTAGTGGCACTCGAGGCGCTGGCGGCTCTTGTGATAGGTGAGCGCGATGCTGCAATTCTGGCATTGCACCACCGATCCGCAACTGCGGCAGAGCATTGACCAGGAATAGCCGCGGCGGTTGATGAGCACCATCGCTTGGGTGCCCTCTTCGAGACGCAGCGCGATGGCGGCTCGCAAAGCTTCCGAAACGGGCGGGGCGCGGTGCTCGCGGCGGAATTCCTCGCGCAGGTCGACGATGCGAACTTCGGCGAGCGGTCGGTTCTCGACGCGCGAGGCCAGCGTGAGCAGGTGATACTTCTCGGCGCGGGCGTTGTGGAACGTTTCGAGCGAAGGAGTGGCGGAGCCCAGGAGCGCGACGGCGCCTTCGAGACGCGCGCGATACACGGCGGTATCGCGTCCGTGATAGCGCGGGACTTCTTCCTGCTTGTAGCTCGATTCCTGCTCTTCGTCCACGATGATGAGGCCGAGATTTTCGAGGGGCGCGAAGATCGCGGAGCGCGTGCCTACGACTACGCGCACGTGCCCGTGCCGCACGCGCCACCATTCGCGGGCGCGCTCGATGTCCGGCAGGGCGCTATGCAGCACGGCTACGTGTTCGCCGAAGCGCGCGCGAACCAGGCGGCCGACCCAGAGCGTCAGCGCGATTTCGGGGACTAGCACGATGGCCGTTTTGCCGCGCGAGAGGGCGGCCTCGATCGCGCCTAGATACACCTCCGTCTTGCCGCTGCCGGTGACGCCGTGGAGAAGGGCTGCGGCGAACTTGCCCGCTACGAGCCAGCGCCAGATTTCGCCGAGGGCTTCTTTTTGTTCGGCGTTCAGCACGTTGGCGGGCGGGGTGAAGTCGGTGTCCCAGGAATCTTCGGGCGTCGTGAGCTCTTCTTCCCACGTCAGGAGGCGGCCTTTCTTCTCCAGGCGAAGGATTGCCGAACGAGAGACGCCGGCCTTTTCCGCGAGCAGGTGCAGCGGGAGCGGGCCGCGCGTGGCGGTGAGCACTTCACGGATTTTTTCTTCGGCGGGATCGAGGCCTTGACGAGGATTCGCCGGCGTCGTTGGCGGGATTCCACGCGACGATTTTTTGCGCGCGCGCTTTGCGGTGGCGCACGACATCGCGCGGCGTCAGGTAGCCGCGACGAACTAGCTGTTCGGCCGCGGCTTCGCCTCCGGGCATGCGGTTTATGGCCGCGGACGTCAGGGGCTCGCCGCTTTTCTCGAAGCGATGCAGGAGGCTGCGTTCGGCGTTTTCGATATCGGCTAACGCGGGCGCGGCGGCGAGTTCTTCGAGGTAGGCGCGGCCGGCGTCAGTGAGCGCGTATTCGCGATCGTGGCGAAGTTCAATTTCAGGAGGAAGCATCGCGCGGAAGGCCTCGCCGATCGGAGCGAGATAGTAGCGGCTGATCCAATGACCGAGTTCGAGGAGCTTGGGCGGGAGGGCTGGAACGGGGTCCATCACCTCGGCTATTTCTTTTATGCGGGATTTGATGCGGGCGCGATCGGGCGCTTGATCCGATTCGGCGAGCGCTACGCCAATCATGGGGCGATTGCGGAACGGAACCACTACGCGGCGGCCCACGAGCGTTTCGCCGTTTAGCGCGGAAGGCACTGCATAGGAAAAAGTCGAGCGCAGCGGAACGGGAAGCGCGACCTCGCAGTAGCGTTGAGGCGTGAATTTAGACATGGACGCAATAGTGTAACAGCGACTCTCGGTTGCCGCCGCTTGGGCCCGGGCGGCGGATTACGGCGGGAAATTGCTTAGAGGTTCACCAGAACGATGCCGGCGAAAATCAGGACTACGCCGAGCCATTGCGTCGTCCTGAGGCGTTCGCGCAGAAATATCGAAGAGAGAAATACGGTCACGGCGCCGTACAACGAAGCGACAACGGTGATAATCGATACGGGTCCGCTTTGGAGGCCCGCGTTATTCGCGGTGTAGGCGGTGGTGTCCATGAGGCCCATGATTACGAGCAGCCACCAGGTGCTCCCGCTTGGAAGGCGAATGCTCTGGCGCGACGGAGCTGCGGCGAGAAGCAGCATGGAGCAAGTTGCGAGACGGATCACCCAGACCGACAGCCCGGCGCCTAGAAACGGCAGCACGTGGAAACCGAGGAACCAGAACATGATACCGAAAGAAATCAAAGAAACAATCGCCCAGCCAACGCCTTTTGAAAACCAGGAGTGAGGGTTTCCCTGCTGCTGCGGCGTGCATGGAGCCGCAGAAAAAGATGTGGCTGCTAAAACGAGGCCCACGAGCGTGAGGAAAAGGCCGGCGGCGTTCAGCGCGCGGATGTGTTCGCCGCTGAGAAGCGCCAGGACGACGGTGATTGCCGGATAGCTGGAGGAAATTGGCGCGACTACCGTGAGGACTCCCACTTCAAAGGCGAAGTAAAGCGCGAGCGATCCTATTGTATTGAGACTGCCTGCCAGAAACGCGAGCATCCAAGGATGCCAGTCGGAGATGGCAGCGCGCGAAAATCCGCCGCTGGCGACGAGATAGGCAGTGAGTGCGGCAAAACCGATCAACTGCATGAACAACAGGGCGCGATAAGCTCCGATTCGTCGCGAGGCAAAGCGGGCGACGAAGTCGGATAGTCCCCAGCAAAGAGCGGCGGTGAGGCCAAGAATGAGTCCGAGGGGAATTTTCACGATGGCTTGGCTGCGGAGATTATTTGCGTTTGGGCTTGAGTCCCAACACGGCCATCACCTTCTGCAGGTCCTTCCAGACTTCCCCTTTTGCACCCGGGTTGCGGAGCAGATAGGCGGGATGGTAGGTGGCTATGAATTTGGAGCCGCGAAAGTCGAACCATTCGCCGCGGAAGCGGGAGATTCCTTCGGTCGTCTGCAACAGGGTTTGCGAGGCACAGCTGCCGAGGGCGCAAATTACCTTGGGGTTGATCGCGGCGAGCTGGCGCATCAAGAAAGGCGAGCAGGTGGCGATTTCGTCCTTCTCGGGCAGGCGATTTTCCGGCGGGCGGCATTTGACGACGTTGCAGATATAGACGTCTTCGCGGCGCAGGCCCATCGCTTCGATCATCTGGGTGAGGAGTTTGCCGGCGCGGCCAACGAACGGCTCGCCCTGCATGTCTTCATCGCGCCCGGGGCCTTCTCCGACAAACACCAGCTCGGCCTTGGGATTTCCAACGCCGTAGACGAGCTTCGTGCGGCCTTTGTGGAGCTTGCAGCGCGTGCAGTTCGCGCCGATGGCTTCGCGGATCAAGTCGAGGGTATCGCCTTCGATGCGCTCGTCGAAGAGCGATGCCGCCGGGGAAACCTGGATCACAGGCCGGGCGGCTACGGGCTTTTGCGCTGGGGCGTCGCTTGGAGTTGGGAGCGGGCTGCGACTGGCGCCCGCGCCGGCCGCCAGCGCAAGAGGCGCGGAATCGCGAGGGGGCGGCTCGGCGATTGGGGGCCGCGCTTCTGACGCGGGACCCCGCGCGCTATAGGCGCCCTTGGTCGTAGCGCGATCGCGGTAGTAAGGCCCCAGGCCGAGTTCGTCGCTGTAACGGAACCATGCTTCCATGCGGACGAGCTTCGATCGATCCAAGGGTCCTCCGTGATTTTTTGATTCGCCGAGGAAACTTTAGCACGAGACGCGGTGGAAATTTTGCGGAGAAGCTACCGCTTCTGGATTTGCAGGGCCTGGTCGAGGATGCGGTTGGCTACGTCGAGTTTCGCCATTTTGGGCAGGGCTATGTCGCGGCCATCGCGAAGGAACAGCGTGACGATATTGGTGTCGGTGTCGAATCCGGCGCCTTCTTGGGTCACGTCGTTGGCGACGATCATGTCGGCGCCCTTGCGCGAAAGCTTGGCGCGGGCGTTCACGGCGATATCGCCGGTTTCGGCGGCGAAGCCGACGAGGATTCGCGAGCTTGGTTCACTCCCAAGCTCGGCGAGGATGTCGGGGGTCGCTTCCAGTTCAAGGGTGAGGCGGCCTTCGCTGCGCTTGAGCTTGCTTGCGCTGGCGGCGGAGGGACGGTAATCGGCTACCGCAGCGGCCATGATGACGATGTTCGCCTCGGAAGCGCGCTCGCGCACGGCGGCCCGCATCTGTTCGGCGGTGTTCACCGGGACCCACTCGGCGGCTTCGGGGATTTTCAAGTCCGTAGGTCCGCTGATCAGAATGACGCGCGCACCGCGGCGGATGGCGGCTTCGGCCACGGCGTAGCCCATCTTGCCGGAAGAGCGATTCGTCAAGAAGCGAACCGGATCGAGCGCTTCGCGCGTGGGACCGGCGGTGACGAGGACCGTTTTACCAGCAAGATCGCGGCGCAGCCCGAGGACCTCGAAGACTTTTTGCGCGATGGCTTCGGTGGCGGCCAGACGGCCCGCGCCGGTCATGCCGCAGGCGAGGTAGCCTTCATCGGGATCGACGACGTGGACGCCGCGCGCGCGCAAGGTTGCCAGATTGGCCTGCGTCGCGGGATGCTCCCACATGTTTACGTTCATTGCAGGGGCGACAACCACCGGGGCTTTGGTGGCGAGATACAGCGTGCCGAGAAAATCCTCGGCGATTCCATGAGCGAATTTGCCAAGGATGTCGGCGGTGGCAGGTGCCACGAGAAGAAGGTCGATCCGCTGCGCGACGGCGATATGTTCGATGGCGCTTTCCACGTTCGCGGGACCGGATTCTTCAGCGCCGAACATTTCCGTAATGACTTTTTTGCCGGTGATGGCCGCAAAGGTGAGAGGGGTGATGAATTCCCGGGCCCCACGCGTCATCACCACCTGCACGTCGAGCTTTTCCTGCTGGAGCCGCCGAACAAGCTCGGCGGCCTTATAGGCGGCGACGCCGCCCGTGACTCCGAGGGCTATTTTCATTGCGGAACTCTGGTGGACATGCCCTTACGCGGCCAGCGCCGCCGGTTACTTGCGCCGCTTGCCATCCTTCTCTGCGCCTTCTTCACCCAGATCGGGCACTTCGTATTCGAGGAGCCCGCGCTGCAATTCCTCTTCGGCGATGCGGGAGGTCTTGCGGGACCTCGGGTTTTCCAGCAGAGGCCGGCCCCCGATCATCAACTGCCGGGCACGGCGCGCAACAACGACGACATAGGCAAACTGGCTATCGGGTGCCTGTCTTAAAACGGTCATGTCCAGGTCAGCCTCCAAAGGACTTCAGAATTTCATGAATCCGGTGTTCCCGTTGAGCTACGCGACAGCGGGAAGCAATTGCAATGGCCTGCACTTCCGCGCCCGCCCGATCGAGATCGTCATTGATGACCGCGTAATCATACTTCGAGTATGTGAGCATTTCCTGCCGCGCGCGCTCGAGACGCCGCCGAATTTCATCTTCCGAATCCTGTCCGCGGTCGCGAATGCGCCTCTCGATATCCTCGCGGGAAGGAGCCAGAACGAAAATGGCGATGGCATCCGGCAGAGTCTTCTTCACCTGCAAGGCGCCTTGCACATCGATCTCGAGCACGAGATCTTTCTGCTGCGCCATGGCTTCGTCCAGCCATCTGCGCGGCGTGCCGTACCAGTTTTTGCCAAAGACCTGCGCGTACTCCAGGAACTCGCCCCGCTCGATCATCTGCTGGAATTCAGCTTCTGACACGAAATTGTACCACTTGCCGTCGCTTTCCGTCTTGCGGGGGTACCGGGTGGTAGCCGAAACCGACAGCATGGTGCCGGGAAGCTGCAAGAGCTTCTGCACGAGCGTGGATTTCCCGGAGCCCGAGGGGCCGGAAACGATGAAGACGAGGGGTTTGGAAATCATTCGATGTTCTGGACCTGTTCGCGGAGTTTTTCGATCTCGGACTTTATTTCGAGAGCGAGCCGGGTGATTTCGAGGCCCTCGGCTTCATTGCCCGGGGTCTTCGAAAGCAGGGTGTTCGCCTCGCGCTGCATTTCCTGAAGCAGAAAATCGAGTTTCTTGCCGACATCCGCGGAGCCGGTGAGTAACGACTGGAACTGGTTCACATGGCTCGCCAGGCGCGCGAGTTCTTCGGCAACGTCGCTGCGCTCGGCGGCGATGGCCGCTTCCTGGGCCAGGCGGGCGGGATCGAGCTGGGCCTCGCCGAGAAGTTCACGCAAGCGCTGTTCGAGACGCCGGGCAAACGCCGGGCGGGCGCGCTCGGCAATTTCCTGCACCCTGGCGGCATGAGCGGCGATCGTGCGGAGGCGGCCGGACATCTCATCGCGCAGATGGCTGGCTTCGTCCTCGCGCATGCGGTTCAGCTTGTCGAGGGCTTCCGACAGACACCGCGACACTACCACTTCGAGGCGTTCCAGTTGTTCGTCGAGGGAAGCCGCGGCGGAGCCAATCACGCCGGGAAGGCGCAGGATGCGAGGCAACGTCCGCTTCCGCCTGGATGCCAAATTTCTTGCGCAGCGCGTTCACGGCCTGCACGTAGGCGCCCGCGACGTCTTCGTTCACGCCTACGGCGGCGGGGCCCGCGAGATCGTGATAGAGCGTGACGTCCAGATGGCCGCGGTGGACGCGTTCGCGAACCATCCTGCGAATGCCGGGTTCGAGCGGTTCAAAGCCCTCGGGCACGCGCAAATGCAGATCGAGAAAGCGGTGATTCACGCTGCGGATGGAAATGCGCAAACTCCAGCCGCTTTCGACGGCGTGCGCCTGCGCGTAGCCCGTCATCGAGCGCAGGGCGGTGCGCTCCCGCGACGCAGGGATGACTGGTTCGGAAGCGGCTTTGGCCACAGACATACTCATAGCGGGCCCGCCACGCGCGAGGCGGGCTCCGCATCGCGGAATTGTATATCGTAAAGGCGCGCGTAGACGCCGCCGCGAGCGAGAAGTTCCTCATGAGTACCGCGCTCGCGAATCGCTCCGTTATCGAGCACGGCGATGGTGGTGGCGCGGCGGATGGTCGAAAGCCGGTGAGCGATCACGAAAACGGTGCGGCCGGTCATCAGGTTATTCAGGGCGTTCTGGACGAGCATTTCGGATTCGGAGTCGAGCTCGGAGGTGGCTTCGTCGAGAATGAGAATCGGCGCGTCTTTGAGGAGAGCCCTGGCGATGGCGAGGCGCTGGCGCTGGCCTCCGGAGAGGCGCTGGCCGCGGTCACCGATCATGGTCTGATAGCCGTTGGGCATTTCCATGATGAAGTCGTGAGCCAGAGCTGCCTGCGCCGCGGCAATCACTTTTTCTTCGGGCATTGACGGTTGCCCGTAGCAGAGGTTGTTCCAGATCGTATCGTTGAACAGGATGGTTTCCTGCGTGACGATGGCCATCTGCTCGCGCAGCGAGCGAAGCGTGACATCGCGCAGATCGACGCCGTCGATGCGAATGGCACCGGAAGTGGCGGTGTAGAAGCGAGGCAGAAGATTCACGAGGGTGGTCTTCCCGGCGCCGCTCGAACCGACAATCGCGACAACGTCGCCGGCGGGAACGTGCAGATCGATTCCCTTCAGGATCAGCGGGCCGGCGTCGTAGGCAAAGCTGGCGTCCTCAAAATCGATCGAGTTCGCAAAGCGCGGCATCGCTTTCGCGCCCGGGCGCTTCCATGTTTTCTTCGGGCAGATCGATGAAGGCGAAGACCTGGGTGGAGATTCCGATGGCCTGCAGGAAGAGCTGGTAGACGGTGCCGATGCGCTTGATCGGCTCGTAAGCCTTGAACAGCGCATAGGTGAATGCGCCGAATAATCCGAGGGTGAGACGGCCGCTTTTGATTTCGCCGCGGGCGGCCAGCAGGATCATCGAGATTACTACCGCGCCGAGCAGGTCCATCAGAGGAGATGTGGCGGCGAGCGCCCGGACCCAGCGCATATTTTCGCGGAGCAGATTACGCGCGGCTTCGCGAAACTTTTGTATTTCGAACCCTTCCATGCCGAAGGCCTTCACCACGCGGTTCCCGCTGATGGTTTCGTGGAGGATCTGGCTGAGGTCCGCCAAGCGGGAGCGGCTGCGCTCCGACGACTTGCGGATGCGCCGGCCAAACTTGCTCACCGGCCACGCCACGAGTGGGATTAGCACGGCCGATCCGAGGGCCATTCTCCAGTCGATGATGGTGAGAACGAGCGACGAACGCTACGAAGCTGAACAGCTGACGGAAGAGCTCCGCCATCCAATCGGAGAAAGCGCCGCGCATCTGTTCGATATCGCTGATCACGGCCGACATCACGCGGCCCACCGGATTCTGCTGGAAGAAGCCCACCGGCTGCTGCACCACTTTGCTATACACCTGATTCCGCAGATCGGTGATGCTGGCGAGGCCGACGTATTGGATGAGCGTGCTGCCGAAATATTCGGCGAGGCCTTTCACCAGGAACAGAAGAACCATGGCGACGGCAAAAACCGACCAGACGTGGTGAATGCGGGCGGGAACGAACGAATTCAGATAGACCACGTGTTCGGTGCCCGGCACACGGAACAACTCCAGCTTCTGAACGGTGGACCGCGGATTCAAAATGATATCGAGCGCAGGCCGGATGGCGAAGGCGACCAAGAAGTCGACCAGCCCCATCACGGCAATCAGGACGACTCCCGCGACCAGCAGCGGGAAGTGGGGCATGAGAAAACCGAGGAGGCGGCGAGCCTCGTTGCGATCTCCCTTACGAACCTCGTCACGATCCTTGTCCCGATCCTTCGAGGGCGAGGCTGCGTCCGTCTTTTGGGTTGCGGGGCTGGCGTTCATCGGTCCGGTGTGCACAAATCGAATCTGCATAGACTATGCAGGAATGGCGAATCTTGCAAGGCGACGGGCATAAAAAGGGCAATCGTCTGAGCGGGTCCGCAGCCCTGAACATATCGATTTCGTAAGGGGTATTTCGCGGCGAGAAGCCCGCTTATCACGTGGTGGTTTTGTCCAGATCGCGATGGACAACTTTCGTGGAGTATCCCCTCTTCTGCAGGCTGTGGCGGATCACCTCCGAAAGCGCCACCGAACGATGACGCCCGCCGGTGCATCCCAGGGCAACCGTGAGATAGCTCTTCCCTTCGCGGATGTAGTGCGGGATCAGATAGGCGAGCAGGCTTTCGATGCGCCGCAGGAACTGGCCCGTCTGCGGAAAAGAGCGGATGTAGCGCGCGACGCGCGGGTCTTTGCCCGAAAAAGGGCGCAGGCGCTGCACGAAATGCGGGTTGGGCAGGAAGCGAACGTCAAAAACCAGGTCGGCGTCCGCGGGGACGCCGTAGCGGAAGCCGAAGCTGACCACCGAGATCATCAGCGGATTGCGGCCGGGATTCTGGAAGCGGTCGATGATGAACTGGCGGAGTTCGTGGACGTTGAACTTCGTGGTGTCGATGATCACGTCGGCGAGGCGGCGGATGGGCGCCATGCGGCGGCGCTCTTCGTGAATGCCATCGGCGATGGCGCCGTCGTGCGCGAGGGGGTGGGGGCGGCGCGTCTCGCTGAAGCGGCGAATCAGCGCGTCGTCGCTGGCTTCGCTGAACACCAGCGTGACGGGATGTTCGCTGCGGAGCCTGCGGTACATCTTCGGCAGATTTTCGATCTGCTCGCCTTCGCGGGCGTCGACGAGCAAGGCGGCGCGCTCGATTTCTCCGCTGCCGCTTTCATAGAGTTCGCTGAACGTGGGAATGAGCGCGACCGGGAGATTGTCCACGCAATAGAAACCGAGGTCTTCGAAGGTATTGAGGATCGAACCCTTGCCGGAGCCGGACAGGCCGGTGAGGAGCACGAGCTGGCGCCCATCGCGTTTCCGGGCGAGTCGCGCCACGGCCGGCCGCTAGACCTTTACCCGGCGGCGGTGCGTGCTGGGGATGCGGAGGTCTTCGCGGTACTTGGCCACGGTGCGGCGCGTGACGTGGATGCCTTCGTCGCTGAGTTTCTTGGTGATCTGCTCGTCGGTGAGCGGGTGCGCGGTGTCTTCCTCTTCGATCATCTGCTTGACGCGGCGCTTTAGGGAGGACAAAGACATCTCGCTGCCCTGGGGCCCGTTGACGGATTCGGAGAAAAAGGTTCGCAGCTCGAGAACGCCCTGCGGCGTGTGGACGTATTTGTTGGCGACGGCGCGGCTGACCGTGGAGGGGTGTACGCCCACCTCCTCGGCTACTTCCTTGATCATCATGGGCTTCAGATGGTCGGGACCGTAATCGAGATAATCGGCCTGGCGGCGAAGGATTGAATTGCAGACGCGCACGATGGTGTGCTTGCGCTGCTCGATATTCTTCATCAGCTGGATGGCGGCGGTGAAGCGCTCCTTCACATAGGAGCGCACGTCGCGGTCCGCGGCATCGCGGGCAAGAAGGCGGCGGTATGTGGGGCTCAGGCGCAACTGCGGCAGATCGTCATCGTTGATGAAAACCTGCCACTCGCCATCCACCTTGCGGAACTGCACGTCGGGTTCGACGAGCCGAGGCTCGGTCTTGTTGTAGCGCAGGCCGGGCTTGGGATCGAGCCGCTTGATCACGTCCACGGCGCGCTTGACGAGCTCGATGGGCCGGTTGAGAGTGCGGGCGACCTCTTTCATCTGGTTGTTCTGCAGAAGCTTCAGATGATCGGTGATGATCTGCTGCGCCAGCGTATTCTGCGGATCGACCACCTTGAGCTGGATCAGCAGGCATTCCTGCAAATCGCGGGCGGCAACTCCAGGGGGATCGAATTCCTGCACCATGGTGAGCGCTTCTTCGACGTCTTCCATGGAATAGTTGGCGGCCTGGGCGATTTCGTCGAGGGTGGCGGTGAGATAGCCGTTTTCGTCGAGATTGCCGATGATCGACTCAGCAATTTTACGGACTTCCTCGCTGGAAATACTGACGCTCAGCTGCCACATCAGATAGTCGGTAAGGCTGGCGGGCGAGGAGAGGAACTTGTCGAAAGAAGGCTTTTCGATCTCTTCGTGCTCGCCGCTGGCGACGCGTTCGCTGCCGGTGTCGAGGTACTGGCCGAAGAAGGAGCCGAAATCGAACTCGTCAAAGGGGTTAGCTGCGGGCGTTTCGGGGAGTTTTTCCGTTTCCTTCTTGAGGAAGGCTTCGTCGGTGTAGTTCTCCGCCGCGGTTCCCTCTTCGGCGACCTCTTCGAGGACCGGATTCGCCATGATCTCCTGGTTGATCATCTCCCGAAGCTCCAGGCGGTTCAGGGCCAGCACGCTGACCATTTGAACGAGCCCCGGCGTGAGAATCTGCTTCTGGGCGACGCGGAGATTGAGTTTTGGCGCGAGCCAGTTCATAGCATTCAGTTGAGGCGAAACCCTTCCCCTAGATAGATGCGGCGAACGTCCGGATTGGCGGAAAGCTCCGCGGGCGTTCCGGCGGCAAGGATCTTGCCCCCCGTAATGATGTAAGCACGACTTGTGACCGCAAGGGTATCCCGCACGTTGTGGTCGGTGACCAAAACGCCGATGCCCGAAGCACTCAGGTCCGCGATAATTTTCTGTATGTCCACGACAGTCAGGGGGTCGATCCCCGCAAACGGCTCGTCCAGCAGCACAAAGGAGGGGGAAAGGACGAGCGAACGGGCGATTTCCAGCCGCCGGCGTTCGCCACCGGACAGGACGTATGCCCTGCTATACCTTACGCCTTCCAAGACCCATCTGTGCCAGGAGCTCCTCGGCGCGCTCTCGCCTCTGCTCGGGCGTCAAGGAGAGGGTCTCGAGCACCGCGAGGAGGTTTTCCTCCACCGTCATTTTCCGAAAGACCGAAGGTTCCTGGGGAAGGTAACTGATGCCACCGCGAGCCCTCAAATACATGGGGAGGTCGGTGATGTCCTCGCCATCCAGCAAAACGCGCCCATAATCGGGGCGGGCGAGACCGACCAGAATGTAGAACGTCGTCGTCTTCCCTGCGCCATTCGGTCCCAGCAATCCAACTACTTCGCCCTGCCGAATCTCCAGACTGACGTCATCGACAACTTTTCGTCCCCGGTAAGCCTTCCGCAGTTCCGCGGCCTGGAGTTTCGACATGCTGGTTCATTTCTCAACTCGGTGCTTCGTAATGGAGCGCACACCTTCTTGCGAATCGACCAAAATCGTATCACTCGCTACAAAGAAGGTCAACGAACGCCCCGTTGTTGTGTCATTGGAGGCGTTGGTGAGAGTGGGCTGGCCGCCGGAGAGGACGAATTTTTGGTCCGTGGCGGTGTATTCGGCCTGCTCGCCGGTGCCGCGGCGGTCTGCCTGGCGGACGACTACATCTCCCTGGGCCAGGATACGGCTTAATTGCTGGCCTCCTGCGCCAGATGGCTGAGCTGATGAGGCGCCAGGCGGGTTCGAGGGACCGGCCGGCAGCGTTCCGGAGACGTTGGCCGGCGTGAGAAATACATCCAGGGTGCGCGATTCTAGCGAGCCTTGATCGGAGGCGGCGGTTACGCCGCCCTCCAAGTGGGCTTTGCCCTGGTCGCTCCAGTAGGTGAGCACGGGCGCGTGGATCTGCCAGAGCGTCGGGCCGGTAGGGACGGGATGGGGACTTCGTCGCGGCTATCGCGAACGAGGGGCCGGAACCAGGGGCCTGAGGGAAGATCGCCACGACGTGGCCGGTGGCCTGCATCTTCTTCTCGTCCCGCCACAGCTCGATCCGGGCAGCCTCCAGAACCGATTCACCCTGCCAGAGGCGGGCGTGGCCCTCGTAGACAATGTGCCCAGAGGTTGTGGAGCCCGAAACCGAGTCGGCGGAGATGTGGGCAGGGCCGGAGCCTAGATTCACCGCGTCATTGGAGGCAGCAGCGAGATAGGTGGAGACGACCCCGCCCGAGGCGTGGAGTTCGCCCGACTGCTGGTTGATCGCTACCGAGGCGGCCGTGGTGCGGCTCATCGAGTCGGATAGGACGGGCGAGCCTTCCAGCGTGATCATTCCCGTGGCGCGGGACATTCTGGCGCTTGCGGCGGTTGCATGGCGGTCTGCCTGCTGAAAGCGGACGTTCCCGGTTTCGTCGAGGGTATTCCATTGGCCATCCGGGCCGATGGTGGCCACCAACTCAGCCGCCGAGCTCGACTGTGGAACGCTGCCTGGGACCTGGCGGGTGAGATCGACTCCCGAATGGCCCAGCAACTTTTCGAAGCGCCCGTTCGAATCAAATTGTGCGACAAACTTTCTGGCGCTGATATTTATGGTTTCGTTTCCCGTCCTCGATTCGATGACGCCAGGTGCGAGCGTTTCGATTGTCTGGACCCGTTGCGACCCCGCAGCAGGGATGGACGCCTGAGACGGCGAGGCTTGGGACGATCCGAGCGCTGCCCGGTGCGTTTGCAAACACGACTCGAAGGGCGCTCGTCTTCAAAGAACGCGCATCCGCCCCTTGCTTTGACTCCGCCGTGACGCCGCCGCTCGCGTTCATCTCGCGGACGAGATTGCGCTCGGGAAGCATCGTGAATTCCAAGCGTGCCGCCGACAAATGGTCGGTCCCGGCGCTCGTCTGCCGCGCTCCAGCCACGTTTCCCTCCGCGACGATGCTCTCGATCCAACCCTGCTGGTTGAGCGCGGCCTGGAATTGATTTGCGGCAAGGCTGAATTTGGCGCCGCGGTCCCCGCCGCGAATGACTGGATTGCCCTCGGCCACGGCTTTTTGAGCTCGATAATTCTCATCCAGGGCGATGGAGATTTTCGCGGCGGATAGCTGGCGATCTCCCTGCCGGACGGTTGCCGGGCCGGCGAGAACGACACTGTGTTCGTTGCGACGAATTTCAAGGCTGGTTCCGGCGGCGTTCACCGGCAAGCCACCCGCACGATCAGAGGCGTTCAGGTCGAATTCGACGGATTGGTTGACGCGCACGGTAGAGTCTCGCGTGCTATAGCTCACTCCGACTCCGTGGCCCTGGCCTTGAGGAAAACGGAACTCGACCGGAGCCGCCGTGGCAGCTTCTCCGGTTTCGCGATTGAAGGTGAGGTCGCTTGTCTTCACCTGCATGGGCTGGCCGACGGGTTTGCCTCCGGGTTGGGGAGCGCCCTGCATGTCGATCTGGACTTCGCCCTGGCAGCGAATACCGCCAGACGCGGGTTCGTAGCTGCACTGGCGAGTGTGGATATTGTCGTTGCGGTTCCCTTCGCGGCCGTAGACCGTGATCCACACGTCCTGGAGGAGGGCGCGATTCTGGTCCTTGAACTGAGTGGCATGGGAGGCGCGAACGGTGAAAATGGTGCGGCCCTGCTCAACGTCCGAGTAAGAGAAGTTATCCGACTGCTGCTGGACTTCGGAAGGGACGGTGGAAGGCAGGGCGCGCCGGAGCCGCATGACGCGGTAAGCGCGCTGCAGATAGACCCCGGCGACGAGGAGCACGAGCAGTCCAGCGGCCAGGGCCGCCATTCGCGAGTATCGCTCGGCCTCCTGATTACGCAAGCTGGCTCCTCAGAATCGCCGCAATAAGAGTGTCGAGTGGCGAGGCACCGTTTTCTTTGTTTTCAATCGGATAGGAGCGATTCCGTTCGTCCGAGTGTGTCGAGTCAAGTTTTGCGCTTCTTCCCATTTTCGATGCCGTTTTCGCGCCTCTGGAGGCCAACATTATCACGGGAGAAGCGAATTGTAAGGACCGGGTTGTCGTGGTTGGAGAAATGAAGGGGGCGGCTAAGAGCCATGACGGAAATGGGCCGCGTCGAGCATCGACGCGGCAGCGGGGGCTGGCATTTGCCGTGAAGACCGACCCTTAAAACCGAAGGGTCGGGCACCCGCAAAGGCCAGAGCAAGCCCCATCCTTGCTGCGTGGCGCGCGCGAAGGGTGCATTTCGCCGGGAACTCTTAGTCCGGGGCTGCCAAGAAGAAGCAGGTCCCTCACGCCGTCACGCGCTCCGCGCGGACGGATTCAGGACGCCACCGCGAAAGACGAGGCGCAGCCGGTAACGCGAACTTTTCCGGCTTTTCTAGGCGTGGGCGTGATGGAGATCGGAAGGTGCGGCTTCCGACTCCGCATCGGAGTGGCCGCCATTTGGCGAGCTCGCGCGATCCGAATCGCCGTACTTGAATTGGCCTACCAGCTTGGTGAGACCGGAGGACATTCCCCGAAGATCCTCGGCCGCTTTCTGGACGTTGCGGGCGCCCAGGGAGGTATTCTGCGCGGCTTGTGCGACGCCGGAAATGTTGCTGGCGATTTCTCCCGAGCCCCGCGCGCCTTCGGAAATATTGCGGGAGATTTCGTCGGTGGTGGCGTTCTGCTCTTCGATGGCGGCGGCTATGGTGCGGGAGATATCGTTGATCTGAACGATAATCTCGCTAATTTTGTTAATCGCTTCGACGGACTCCACCGTATTGGCCTGGATCGCCTCGATCTTGCGGCTGATGTCCTCGGTGGCCTTGGCCGTCTGATTGGCCAATTCCTTCACTTCATGCGCGACCACAGCAAAGCCCTTGCCAGCATCGCCTGCCCGGGCCGCTTCGATGGTGGCGTTGAGAGCGAGCAGGTTAGTCTGCTGCGCAATCGACATGATGATTTTGACGACGTTGCCGATCTCGGCGCTCGAATCGCCCAGCTTGCCGACTGTTTTGGTGGTGGACTGGACGACTTTTACGGCGTCGCCGGCCACGCGGGCGGCCTCGCCAATGCTCTTGGCGATGTCGCGAATGCTCAGGCTCATCTGTTCGGTGCTGGTGGCGACGCTCTGCAGGCTGCTGGTGACCTGATCGGTGGTCGAAGAGACGACGTTTGCCTGGCTGCTGGTCTCCTCGGAATCGGCGCTCATCTGCTGGCTCACGGCGTTGAGGCCTTCCACGGCGGCGGTGACGCCCTGGGCGCTGGAAGCGACGTGCCCGATCGTGCCGCGCAGCGTCTCCATCGAGTTATTGAACCAATGGGCCATTTCACCGAGCTCGTCTTTTCCCGTGTCGGTGGTCTGATGGGTCAAATCCCCCGCGGCCAGGGACTTGAGATTGCGAACGATATCGGCCAGACGGCGGTTGATCTGGCGGGCGGTTCGGAATGCGATTATGAGAAGGAGCACGGAAGACAAAACGCAAACGATCACTATAGTGAGGCGGGACCGGCCGACGACCGTGTTGGCCAGCAACTCCGCGCGTTTGGAACGCGCTTCGAGCTGGTCCGTGGTGGCGTCCATCATGTTCCGAAGATCCTGGTAGCCCGACAGAAATTCTCCAATGAGCGGGGCGGCCTCGGCCGGCTTCGCACGAAGACTGGCGATCTTCGACGCGCTGCGAACATACTGGGCCGCCAAGCCGCTTTCCTTTTCGAGAACGGTTCGCGTCTCGGGATCCTTCGCGAACGATTTCGCCGCGTCGAGCCTTTCGACGAACAGCTGCTGATGATTTTCGAGTTCGGAGGCGGCCGTTGCCTGCGTTTCGCCGGTGGTGGTGAGCATTTTGGAGATGTCGGTGCGGCTCCAATCGAGGAACATGCTGGCTTGAATATGGTTGCGAATCACGGAGCTGAGCCGGCTCACGTCGTCGATGCCTCCCGCCACGCGCGTGATTCCCCACGCACCGGTGATCCCGGCCGCGAGAGTGAACAACAAGCCGAGCAAGCCCAGACCGTAGAGTTTTTTGCTGATTGTTAGCTGCATCTCGTTCGCGCCCCCCTCGACTCAGGGAATCTTAAGTACCACTTTTACGGAATCGTCGGCGTCGCCGCTCTTGACGTATCCGATGGCGCCGATGTTGGCGGCCACGGCCTGCTTTACTTCAGCGGCTGACGCCACGTCCTTGGGAGGAGCTTCCACCTTGCCCGTGAAGGAGGCCTGCAGGAAATACTTGCTGTAGTCAGCTTCTCCCATTTTGTAGACTTCGTGCAGCAGAACGGCTCGCTCGGGTTGCCCCGGCGCGAGCATCAGGACGGTGATGCGTTTGCCGTTGGGCCAGGAACCTTTGTCGCCGATGAAAATCTTCCTGGCGTCAGAAAGGGAGAGTTCGCCGACCGGATTCCCCTTGTTGACGATGACATCCACTTCATCGCCCGCCGCCGCGACCGGCGAGCCGGGCATGGCAACCGAGGCAAAGAAAATAACGCCGGCGGCGAGATAGAAAACAATTTGCCTGACCATGGACTCCTCCGCTCTGTACGAATCACTCCTACCAGGGCCCGGTGCAGCGCAGACCGACCCGCTAGAATGTAAAGCCCACCTGGGTATCCAGACCATTGCGGGGCAGCGCATCGCGCGTGTAGAGACGGTTGTATTGCAGTTTAAAAGTCGCGTAATCCGAAAAATCGAAGCGCAAGCCGACCGACGGCCCCTCAAACCTGCCGACGGAGCTATAGAGTGGATCCCCGGTGGGCACATTCACTTCCTGCCAGCGAAAATAGGGCGTGTAGAGGCCAAGCTTCCTGGAAAACTGCGTGTAGGCGAGTGGCGTATTGGAAGTGACGGATGTGCCCAGCGAGCGATCGCGCTGCACTTGAAACTCGTTGAGGAACTCCCATACCGGCGTGATGTAGACGGCGTAGAGTCCGGTGATGGCGTTCGCGACGTGAGGCACGCCATCGGGAACGCGCTCGGAATTGTAATAATTTCCCCCGATCTGCAGGCCTTGGATCCAATCCGGGCGGATGTAGCCGGCGAGGTTGTAGGCTTTATGGTTAGTGTCGGAGACGAAATTCTGGACGGGCTCGGCGACAATCGGCTGGCCGATAAAGGCGGAGCTTTCTCCGTTGCCGACCTCCGCGATCCAGTGGAGGTTCAGCTTGCCGGTGCGGGGGACAAGGCCCGTCGCGTTGACTCCCACAATGTGCACGGGAAGAATGCCACCACTGTCTTCGTAAAAGTACATGAAGGGGCGGCCGGTGGGGGTCTGGAACCAGGTGCCGTGGTGATAGGCCGTGTTGTAATAGCCGATCGCGGTGTGCATCCGACCGATGCTGAGCTGGAAATAATCGTTGTGCTTGTAGGTGAGCTGCGCGCGTTCGATGTCGATCCCCCAGAAGTTACTGGCGTCGGAGCCGAAGACCATCTCGCTCATAAAGTTGATGTGATCGGAAAGCTTCGAGCTCAAGAACAGATCGAATTCGCCGAATTGAAACTCATTGTGGACGGTGCTCGGCGGGACCGTGAGTGGATAAATCAGGGGATTGGCGGCTGAGCCGGCGTCAAAATTAAAGTCGAGGAAGCCGCGGAAATTGAGTTTCGGGCCGCCGGGGAGGTCCATTGTGTGGCCGCCTCCGGAACCCATCTGGTCAGGCGACGCTGCTGGTGCTGGCGCCGCCGGGGCGACGCCCACTGGGCCAGGCTGAACATTTGGAAGAGCGGCTGGATTCGATTCACCGGCAACAGGCGCCGTTGAGAGAAACTTCTCGGGCGTGGCCGCGGCCTCTTTGGACTCCATTTCAGAAACACGATTTTCCAGCGCGCCGATCTGCTCCATGAGCTGCTGGATGAGCTCGCGATCGGAAGCAGCGGCTAACCCTCCAGCGGCGCTCGGTTTTGCAGCGTTGGACGCAGCGATGGAGGCTGCATTTGCGCCGCTCTCGCCTTCCCCTCCATACAGCGGAGCGGCCTTCCATGCGACAAGCGCGGCGGCCAAGGTAAGGGCTAAAATCCACGAGAAAGTTCGAGGCGTCCGGTTCCAACAGGGCCCTGGTCCATTCAGCATCTCGATCCTCCGTTGCGATTTGATCCGGCACGAAGAGCGGGCATGACCCTTCGTCTCCTGTCGTAATCGGCTTTTCGCGGTAGGGCTTGAGGGGGCTCTTGAAGGCGGACAGGCAGGCCGTGAATCCGGCCAAGCGTTCAGGGGCGTCTTTTATGAAGCTGATGCGGTGATATATACTGCGCTCATGACCACTAGGTGGACCTACGGTGCGACTAAAAAGCGCAAATATTTCGCGCGACTGCGTTCCGCTTCCATGGCGTTCGTTGCGGCCACGGCTTTAGCCGGCGTCATGGCAATCGTATTCAGTGCGGGCGGGCAGGAACAGGACCAGAAGCAGGATCAGAGCGCACCTGACGCTTCCGACATTGCCGAGGGCATGAGGCTTTTCCAGCAGAAAGGAAACTGCCAATCGTGCCATGGTTGGGCAGGCGACGGGCGCAACATGGACAGCCAGATGCCCAGCGGCGCCAACTTGCGCGAAACCAAGCTGAGCCGCGCCGGAATTGTGCTGACCATCAAGTGCGGGCGGCTGAACGCGCAAATGCCCGCGTTCGACAAATTCGCCTACACCGACGGTCACTGCTACGGGAAGACGAAGGCCGATCTAAAAGCGTACCCGACGAAGATGCCGGACCCTCCAGCAACACTGCAGCCGCGCGAGATCGACCTGATCGTCGACTTTCTGTTCGCGAAGGTGGTGGGAAAAGGCCCCATGGATCACGCCAAGTGCATCGAGTTCTGGGGCTCCGAGACGGACGCCTGCAAAGACTTCCCGAAATAATTTTCGCGCCTGTGCGAGCTTCGCTAAAAATCCCAGCGAAAAATCAATTCAGCGCAAAAACGAACAGGTAGCTGGAATCCTGGAAGTTGTCGTATTTCACGGGATGCAGGTGGCGTCCGCTGGTTTGAACGGCAACGTATTGTTTGGGTCCGATCGCGTAGGTGACCGGGGCGCCCTTCAGCGCGGTGCCTACGTTGAACCGCCAGAGTTCCTCGAGGGTCTCGTCGTTGTAGGCCACCACCCAGCCATCCTGCAGCGCGGTGAAGACCAGGCCGCCCGCGGTGTCCGTGGCGCCCGATCGAATTTCGATCGGCGTCACGGCTTTTGCGATGACTTTGTGGCTGATGGTGTCGAAGGCGGTTATCGAGCCGTAGTAGAGGTCGCTGCTGTAGGTGTATTTCTGGCTGTTCTTCCTGTCGAGGCCGCCGTTGGGTGAAAGGAACGCCACTGCGGCGCCGTTCTGCGAGTAGCAGCCTTCCACGCCTACGCCGTAGGCGATGTGCTTGACGGGATTATACGCGGTGGGCTGATGCGCGACGCCGCCGTGCCAGGTGGGGCAGGTGCGCTTTTCCGGATCGCCGCGGAGTTGCCGCGCCGCGGGATTGTAGGTTTGCACGTCGAGCTTCGGATCGTAGTCGATGGGCTTGCCGGTCTCCGGATTGAGGCCCTTGGTCCAGTTCAGATCGTTGACGTACTGAGCGCCCTTGATGAACTTTCCGTTGGTGCGATCGAGCGTGTAGAAGAACCCGTTGCGGCCGAAATGCGCGACGACCTTGCGGGGCCGGCCGTCGAGGATCGTGTCGTAGAGCATGTGGACGCCGATCTCGTCATAGTCCCAGCCATCATTGGGCGTATATTGGAAATACCAGGCGAGCTTTCCGGTGTCGACGTTGAGGGCCACGGCCGAATCGGTGTAAAGATTGTCGCCGGGGCGTCCCTCGGGATCGAACATCGGAACTGGGTTGCCGGTGCCCCAGATGGTGAGCCTGGTGCCCGGATCGTAGGATCCGGTCTGCCAGATGCCACCGCCGCCGGTTTTCCAGGCGTTATTCTTATCCTTCCATGTTTCGCTGCCCGGATCGCCGGGCTTGGGGATCACGTACCAGCGCCAGAGTTCTTTACCCGTGCGCGCGTCGAGAGCCGCGACCCAGCCGCGCGTTCCGGCGTCTCCGGCTCCGTTTGAGACGAGGACCTTGTCGTCGACGACCAAAGGCGCGGAGTCGAAGCGCTCGCGCGTGCCGAATTCGTTGGTGGTGGCCAGCATCTTGTCCCAGGCAATTTCGCCGGTGTCTTGCTTCACGCCGATGACGCGTCCGTCGGGAAGAGCGGCGATTACCAGGTCCTCCCAAAGCGCAACGCCGCGCGTGCGTGAGTTGTTGCCCTGATGCTTTACGCCGGGATCGGTGACCCACACGAACTGGCCGCGGTTGGCTTCGCGGGCGTCGATCTTGTAAAGGGTGCCCCAGCCGTCTGAGGTGTACATAAAACCGTTGTCGATCAGCGGATTCAGCTCGTTTTCCGGGCCGTTCTGTCCGACGTCCTGCATGCCGCCGAGCGCGAGGGCCCACACCATGTGGAGGTTCTTGACGTTTTCCCGGTTGATCTCGGAAAGCTTGGAATAACGCTGCGCGCCGTAATCGCCGTTCATCATGAGCCAGTTTTGCGGCTCATTCTGCGCGTTGATCAGCCGGTCTTTGTTGACGGTCATTCTGTACTGTGCAAACGCCGCCACCGCGAGTGAGGCCGAGAGCCCACCGGCGAGAATCGCGATTCTCAAACGTTTCAACGCACGTGGTTGCATGATTTACCCCCCGAAGAAGATAAAGATTCAAAGCCCCCCGGTCAAGCAGGACCCCAATGTGCTCACACAAAGAATCGCTCAGCGGTCGAATGCTTATGGGATCGCGACTCTCAACAGTCGTTGGGGCTCGGTGCCGCCGCGTGTGGGCCAGTAGACCCATTTTCCGTCCAGGCTGACCCTGGTGGCGGCGGAGAGTCCGGCACCATCGAGAAACCTGGTGACTTCGCCGGCGGGAGAAATTTTGAACAGGGATGTGCCGCTGGGCAGGTAGATGGTGCCGTCCCGGGCGATGTCAAAGTCATCCGGACGGAAGCCTTGCGCGAACATGGTGAGCGCGCCTTTCGGGCGGCCTTTGGAATCCATCCGGATGCGATAGATAGCATTCCGGCTGGTGACTGCTACATAGACCCAGCCGCCATGTACCTTGATACCGTTTCCCGCGATGTTATTCGGGCGCGGGTCCGCAGGCGCCGCAAGTTGATCGTCTTTCAGCCAAGGCTCAAATTGCCTCTTAGCCAGGTCGAACCGCCAGATGAAAGGGCTGCCGGAATCGGCCATCACGTAAAAGCCATGTCCCGCGTACGCGATTCCGTTAAAGTAGGCCCCTTTCGGACCGGGGATCGTATCCGTTACCTTGCCGGTCTTATCGATGACCAGGATCTCTGTGCCCACGTCCACGGAAAAATCGATGTGTACGGCACTGCCGGGTTCCACTCCACCGCCACCCGGCAACGGCGTACGCGGGGAAGCGCCCCGGCGGGCAGTGGCGATAAATCCATCCTTCGTTACCAGCGGGACCATGATGTGCGCGGGAGGCGTCGCGAATTCTTGCACCTGGCCGTTCGGGCTGACCTTCCAGAACACCTGATCGTCGAGTCCCGTCACATAGACGGTGCCATCGGCCGTCTGGCAGAGACCCTCGGTGTATCCGGCAGAGGGAATAGTCCCCACCGTTTCAATCTTCCTGGTTCCGGCCAAATCCTGCGCGCGAGCGGAGAGAACGAATACGGTTCCCACGACAAGCGCAACTGCTGGTAAAACACATCCACGCACTGTTCTCTTCATTCCGCAGCATCCTCTCAGGCGTGCTGCGGAGTCTATAACCGTGATTTCCAGCGAGTCAACAAAAGCCGCAGTTTGTAATCCCACGGATTCTGAGCCGCTCGTGCAGGGCTTCGGTTTCGATCATGTGGTGTTATGCTCTCACCCCGTTCCGGGATGAAAGGCCAGACAGATTGAAAGGAGCAGCGATCATGCAGACGGTGGCAACGAATTGGTGGGCGCTGGCCGTTGCGGTGGTCACGAACTTCGTAATTGGCGGTATCTGGTATTCGCCGGCGCTGTTCATAAAGCCGTGGCTGGCGATGTCGGGGGTGAACAAAGCGGAATTTGACAAAGCACTGCCGACGGCGCTGTTTGGCGATTTGTTCGCTTCGACGGCGATGGCGTTTGTGCTGGCCCATGCCATCCGGTATGCGAGCGCCGGCACCCTGGCACAGGGCCTGCTGGTGACGTTCTGGTGCTGGCTGGGTTTTGTTGCCGCGGTGATGATTGCTTCAGTTACTTACGAACACCGGCCGCTCAAATATTTTGCAATCAATGCGGGCTACCGGTTCGTCAGCATGATGGCGATGGGTTCGATCTTGACGCTTTGGAAATAGGCTACTTTGCCGCGCCGGCCCATGCGGCCATGGCCTGCCAGTCTGGGTCATCCTTGGATTCGAATTGCCTGCCGCCGCTGTGCTCCCACACCAAGTCGCCACCGGCGAGCGGCGA
The DNA here is from genome assembly GCA_963709105.1 of uncultured Acidobacteriota bacterium. Taxonomy (GTDB): domain Bacteria; phylum Acidobacteriota; class Terriglobia; order Acidiferrales; family UBA7541; genus Palsa-295. The sequence continues at coordinate 20,769 of CAVPVC010000021.1, read as the reverse complement.
GAGCGGGCGAAGCAGCAGCTTGCTATTCGCGGGATTGTCTCGATCGACGAGCTTCGAGACGTTCTCGAAGATCTGGCGGGATTGTTCCTCGTCCCAGGTGGTGCTGCCCGGCGATAGAGGAACCAGGTACTGAGGCCCGTTTCCCGATCCGTGGCAGGAGTAGCAGCGGGAGTGGCCCGGGCGGTTCTTCAGGAAAATGGGCTCGATGCGCGCTTTGAAGACCTCGTAGTCAAGGGGCGGCATAGACTTGGCGGCATCCTGCCTGGCGGGCGCCCCAGCCGAGCTGAGCCGCGCTGAAGACGACCATCAACAACAAAAAGAGAGCAGCAACTTCTTTTGCGAAAATTCCAGGCTTCACAAATCGCCTCCAAGGGGCAAAAGTCAAAACGCCGAGGCACTATCAAAATCTTCCCTCGGCGATCTTTTTCGAATACGGGTTCGATCACAGAGACTGCGATTCTAGCGCCCCGCGAACAATGTCATTCGGCTGGGTTCTTCTCCGACCGGGATGCGCCCGGTTACCTGCAGAGTTTTCACGTCGACGACGGAGACCGACCTATCCATCGCGTTGATGATGTAGGCCTTCTTGCTGTCGGGAGTGAAGGTGATCCAGTTCGGTGAGCCGCTCAGAGGGTCATGCCCCGGCGGCATCAGCTTCGGCAAGTGGACGCGCCCCACCAGCTTGATGTCCGGCAGGGAATAGATGAATACGGCGTCGTAGGTCTTGCTGGCGTTCCAGAGCCATTTGCCGTCGGGCGATACGGCGATGCCGTGGCCCGACATGCTGGTTTTGATCGCGACGGTTCGTCGTCCGGTAGCGTGATTCTCGCCACTTCTTCGTGAGTCGCAAAATCGACCACGGCAAATCCGCGCAGGCGGTTCAGCTGCACGAAGACACGGCGGGCGGAACCGTCGGGGTTCGGTTCGATGGCCGCCACCTGTGTGCCCATGTCGAATTGATGCTCCCAGGCGATTGCCTGGGTCTGAAGATCGATCACCGTCATCACGGGCTGGCCTTCGGCGGTGGTGATCGCATACCTGCTGTCGGGAGTCACGACCACGTCGTGCTGCTTCGTTTTCATGGGGATGGTTTTCGCCAGCTCCAGGGTATGGGCGTCGACGATGTCCAGCGCGCCGGGATTTTGCGCGTTGCAGACCAATACCCATTTGCCATCTTTCGTGGCCGCGACATCGTGCGAGTGGCCGCTGACGGGCACATCTTTAATTTTCTTTCCCGATTTGCGATCAACCACCGTGAGTACTTTGCCGGTCCACTGCGAGATGTAGACGCGCTTCCCGTCCGGGGAGACGGCCACCGACTCCGGCACCTGAATGTCTCCAATCTCCTGCACGACTTTGCCTTTCGCCGGGTCAATGACCGAAACGCTGGTTCCGGCTGTGTTCGCGACGTAAATGCGCGTGGAACTCGCCGCCAGGGGGATTGCCAACAGCAGCCAGGCGATACCCAGTTGCCTGATTCTGTATGAAAAAGCTTTGTTTATGACTTTTGAGTTCATAGCGATGGTCGCTCCTTACCCGCCGGCGCAGAGATTACAAAGACGCGGGCCCACAGTCAAGCGAAGGAAAAGGTTCCCACGGCACGTTCGATCGGCTCTGAAGTGCCTTGATACGCTGCCGATAGTACAGAGCATGAGTGGGATTCGGGCGGAGCCAAGAACGGCCATGATGGCGTTGGTCGAGGTGTCGTGGGAAGAGCCTGACGGGAGCAAGCATAGCGCGATTCGGGCGCGGATGGAGGATACGTCCCGTTCCGGTGCGTGCATTCGGGTCAATACGGCCATCGGCGTTGGGGCGACGGTGTGGGTGAAGCGGCCCTGGGAGGAGATTGCAGGCGTCACGAAGTACTGCCGACGGGACGGCATGGATTACGTCCTGGGTATTCAGAGGATTCTTGAATGGCGGGAACGGAATATTCTCCCTGTCGCCGCCGCACCAGCCGAAGTGCATGCGGGCAGAGTTGGTCCGGACACAAAGCAAGAACCGCAAAGCGTTTCAAAAGGGTACGAGGGTTCAACGAGCTCCGCCAAGGATTCTCCCATTCTGGAGGTTCCGCCTGTCCCGCCTTCCCCTGACAAAGAAAGGAGACCCATGTCAACGAACTGGCTCGGAATGGCGTTCAAGCGCCAAAAAGAGGAGTCGCCGAATGGAAAAAGCGATAGCGGCTTGGCCTCGGATGGCAGCGCGAGCGATGAGAATATTTTAATCGGCAAGGCCGCTGTGAACGGCGGCGCGAACGGTCTCGCGAGGTCGCAAGGCGATCTGCAATCGCTGGAAGATATTTATCGCGCCGCCGGGATTTTGAATCCGAGGATGGGATATAGCATCAGCAAGGTGGTCGAGATGATTCGCAGCGACCACATGCGCGGGCTGGCCAGCGACGCCAGGCGCGCGGCGATCCTGATGGCTCTCGATGCGGCCAGCATCTCGGTGGAGGAAGTGCTGCGCGATGCGGCGTTGCGCCGGGACGCCCTCGACGCGTACGAGGCCGGCCAGCGGAAGAGCTTCGAGGAATACTGGGCGCGGAAGGCTGAGGTAAATCTACAGATTCAGGCGGAAACCGACCGAATCGTGGCGCAGAACCTGGAGCGCGTCCAGCGCAATCGCGACGAAGTGGCGCGCGAGAAAGCGGAGTTCGCGAAATGGCAGGCGATTAAGAACCAGGAGGCGCAGCGAATCGGGGAGGCCGTGGAACTCTGCTCGAAAGCGCCCGCCTCTGCCGCAGCCGCTGACTCGATTGCCGAACCCGGTCAAGTAGCCGCCGCTTCCAAACAATCCTGATTTGGCCTTCCATTCTGGGGACTGCGGCACCAGGGCATCGCAACGAAGAATCGATCAGCGGGAGTCCAGCTTGCGGACGGTTTCTTCGCCGGAGGCGGCGACGCTGTCGCGGGTGGTGTTTTTGACGAAGTACATGGCTTCGTCGGCCAGATGCAGGAGTTCGGCCTTGGTGCGCGAATCGCTGGGGTAGGCGGCGACGCCGACGCTGGCGGTGATATTGACGTTGAGGCCCGGGTCCTTCAGCCACACGGTTTCGCGGATGAGCTTGTGCAAGCGGCGGGCTACTCCGAGGGCGTTTTCCTTGGAGGTCTGCGGCAGCAGGATCACGAATTCATCGCCGCCGTAGCGGAAGGCCAAGTCGATCATGCGGCACTTATCTTTGATGGCCTCGCCGATTTCAGAGAGCAGCTTGGAGCCAATCAAGTGGCCATAGGTATCGTTGATGGCCTTGAAATGATCGAGGTCGATGAAGATCAGCGAAAACTCGAAGGCATAGCGATGGGAGCGGTAGATCTCCGTATCGAGCATGAAATTCAGGTGGCGGGCGTTGTACAGGCTGGTGCAATCGTCGGTGATGGTGAGCTCGTGGATGCGCTGCACGTGGCGCGCATTTTCGATGGCGATGGCGGCGTAGTCCGCCAGAGCTTCGAGCAAGGCCAGGTCGCGCTGGCTGAAGACGCCTTCCGGACCGACGCAGTTGATAAGTTCGATGACTCCGAGGCATTGTTCGCGGAAGCGAACGGGAACCGCGACGATGGAGCGCGTTTCCATGCGCGTCTTTTCATCGACCTGCGAGAAGAAACGGGAATCCTTCGTAGTGTCGGGAACAACCACAGCCTCGCCTGACTGGGCAACCCATCCCGCAAGCCCCTGCCCCACTTTGATACGAACGTCCTTCAGCGCATCGGAGCCCTTGCCCGTGGCGATCTGGAAGTAAAGCTCGTTGCGGTCGAGGTCCATCAGCAGCAGCGACCAGGTATCCGGGCGCAGGACCTCGTTGATTTTTTCCATTATGGTACGGAGGACCTGATCGAGCTGGAGCGAAGAGGTGAGCGCCTTGCCCAACTCATGGAACAGGCTGACTTCGCCGCCGTCTGGCAAATCGAAAGGGCCGCTGGGGTTACGCCGCCGCTCGGTGCCGGAGAAGGGCTTAGCGTCCGTAGCCCTCCGCAGCGCGTCGGGAGGGGAGGAGTGCTTCGCGTACGTGGGCTTGTCTGGCAACATTGGCATTATAGTGAACCGTTTTCGCCCACCGCAATCCTCAAAGCAAGCAAAGTGCCAAAAAACCAATGGGCTCGCCGATAATAGGCGAAGAATTTGCCCTGACGATTGACACTCCGCTGACCGACGCCTATATTTTTTCTTGGTTTCTGGTTCGAAACGGATGTCGTCATCACCTTTCGGTGAACACCTAAAACGCGAGCGGGAGTTGCGGGGCGTGTCTCTCGACGAGATCGCCGCGGCTACCCGCATCAAAACAAGCTTTCTGGAAGCCCTCGAGAACGGGCGCTGGGACGAACTGCCCGGAGGCGCTTTTAACCGGGGATTCGTCCGCGCAACGGCGCACTTTCTGGGGCTGGACGAAGACGGGATGGTCGCCGAATACGCGCTCGAAACCGGCGGCGAATCGCAAGCGAAACTGATGGCGCAGCCGAGCGGGGCGATGCCGCGGGATTACCGCCCTGCGATCATGGCAATCGCGGCGCTGCTGGTGGTGATCGTTGGAGCTGCGTGGTTTATCCATCACAAGCTCTTCGCTGAGACGGCAAAAACGGGCTGAAGACGCAATCGCAGCAGCGGCCGCGGCCAGTCCAAAAGTGCCGGCCAGCGTGCCGGTGACGAATGCCACGCAGCTCCCGGCCACTGCGCCGAGCCCCGCGCAGGGCCGCCTCCCGATTCGGCCGCGGCTCAAACATCCCCCGCGAGCTGGGATCACCGCTGTGCCTTCGCCCGCCTCTGTCGCGCCCCAGCCCGATTCGACGGCACCCGCTCCGCCTCCGCCCTCCGTGCCGGAATTTCTGAAACTGAGGCTTGAGACGAGCAAGACCAGCCAGATTCGCGTGATGGGCGACGGCAAATTGTTGTTTAAGGGGCGGCTCCATTCCGACGACCCGAAGAACTTTCAGGCTCGTGACGGCTTTGAAGTGACCTCGAACGAACCAAGCGCCACGAAGCTGCAACTCAACGGCGAATCCGTCCATTTCGCCGGTACAACCGGACGGCATGGCGGCACTGTCTCGCTCAGCCGGGAAGACCTGAAAGGCTCAGGAACTGCGGCCCGCTAGTTCGCACGGAGCAAGGCCTGCCTGGATTGCTAGACTCCTTCAATGATCCGAACTTCCCTATCGATGGGCCCCAGAGCTTTCAGCGCCTCCTGATACGCCGCGCTTTGGTAGGCGGCGATGGCTTTTTCGACGCTTTCAAATTCAATTACGACGGACCGCTGCTGTAAACCGTTTTCGAAAGTCTTCACGGCAGGGCCGCGCGCGATGAAGCGTCCCCCTCCGCCTTGAATAGCGATGGTGCCCAGCCGGGCGTATTCGGCGAGTGCGGCGGGCTTCGGAGCCTCGCGGTAAAAAGTGACCCAGTATCCTTTGGCCATGGATTCCTCCGTAAGATGAAAACGCACAAATGGTAGACGGACCGGCGCGCGCGCGTCCATAAGATTCGCTTTCCATCAAGCATGCCGCCGATGCTTCGGCACTGGGCGAGTCTCGCATCGGCGAACGTGGAGCATTGGACACGGAGAGTGCGCGCGCCCGGCCGCAATGCGCAAGCGCGTGGGAAAATCAGTCTTCCGGCCGCGCGGCTGCTCGATTCCGCGCGCGGCCGCCAGGAAGGCCGGCCATGCCCACTCTGACGTCAACGCCCGCATTAGCGCAGCGAAGCTCTCTTCAAACCCGAAACGCTGGAAAAAAAGATGGCGGTGTGCTCGGGAGGAGTCTCGCTCACGCCCGAGGACCGCGTCGAAGTGCTCGCCATACTCGCGGCCGATCCCGACCCTTCGGTGGCCGAGCGAGCACTCAATGTGCTGCTGACGCAGCCGGTGGACTATTTCATCAAGGCTTTGGAGCGCTCGGATTCCGACCCCCTGCTCTTTCGCTATTGCGCCGAGAATATTGGGACGCGATCGGGAATCGCGGACGCGCTGGCGAAGAACGCAGGTTGCCCCACATCTTATGTCACGCGGCTGGTCGGGGAGCTGACCACCCACGGCATCCAGGCACTGCTCGATAATCTCGAACGATTCAGCGAGGATCCCGCGCTGGTGGCGGCAGTATTGCAGTCTTCAGCGCCCAGCGCGGAACAGAGGCTACTCCTCGACGAAATGACCAAGGGCGCACTCTCGGTGGCCGATCTCGAAGAGGCCGCCGCCGAAATCGAACCGGACGCGGCCAAGCGCGAAACACTGATGCAGCGCGTGGCGCACATGAGCGTGGCCCAGCGGCTCAGTATGGCCCTCAAGGGCGGCAAGACGGAGCGGCTCATGCTGATCCGCGACCCCAACAAGCTGGTGCAACGCAGCGTGCTGCAATCGCCGAAACTGACCGATTCGGAGGTGGAAGGCTTTGCCGCCATGACGAATTTATCCAAGGAAGTGCTGCGGACGATCGCCGGCCTGCGAAACTTCATGAAGAACTACGTCGTGGTGAAGAATCTGATCAATAATCCGAAAACACCGCTCGATATTTCGCTGCACCTGTTTCCGAGGCTGACCGCCACGGACCTCGTGAAGCTGACGACGAACAAAAACATTCCGGAAACGCTGCGAACCTCCGCCGTGAAACTGCACCGCAAAAGAAAATCAGGAGAGGCGTAGAGCGGCGCGGAGATCTGGAGATTCAACTTCTGTTCTGCGGCAAAAGCTAATTTGACGACGAGGCTTTCGCTTCCTTTTTTTCTTCCTTCTTTTCCTTGGCTCTTTCCTTCTTGCCGATCTTTTCCCAGCGCTCGTCGAGCGATTCCTTGGTAAACAGCGAGGCCGGCAGGCCGGTGTTGTAGTCGCACTTATCGAAGAAAATCTGATAGATCTTCATGCCGTTCCGGTCGCGCTCGATCTGGAAGGGCGTCTCGATCCCGCTGATGGGGTGGTAATTCGAGAACAGCTCGATCTCTTCGGTGACATTGCGGGTTTTGGGGTCGCGGGTCTGAACGGTTTTGCGGATGGGGAGGTGCGAGTCCTTGGCGATGGCGATGCGGATGGTGCTGTCATTGGCATCCACCAGTTCCACCCAATCGACTTCGTGCAGGTCCACGATGTCCACGCCGGCGTAGCGGAGGATCATGCCGTCCTCGTGGACGCGATTTTTCAGGATGTTGAAAATATCCTTCCGGACGTTATCCTGGAAGCGCGCGAGATCGGTGACCGGCGCTTCGGCAACGCCGCCGCGGTCAAGCGTCCAGCCCATGTCGCCGTTATAGACGTCGATAATGTTGCGCTGGGGAAGGTTCTCGGTGCGGTCCATGGTGGGCGGCTCGACGTAATTGATGAACGTCTCAAAGCCATTGAGCTCTCCGGAATGCCCGAACTGGCTGGCGCGGCCGGTGCACGTCATATCGCGCATGTTCAGGTAGGCGCTGCCGCCCGAGCGCGTCGATGGCCTGCTGGAGCAACTGCTTGGCCTTGGCGGCGCTTTCTTCCGGCATCAGGACTACAGTCTCCTGCGCGGACGCGGAGCGGGCAGTGGCGAACGGCATGGCAACAGACGACATCACGACGAAGCAGAGAGTACACCGCCGAATGGAACGCCAGGTTATCCGCACAGGACAGAACCTCCATTCACATTGATCACTTCACCGGTGACGAAGGTTGCCAGATCGGAAGCGGCGAAAAGGATGGGACCGGCGATTTCCGAAGGGCTGGCAACACGATTCAAGGGGAATCGGTGCCGTCACGGCTTTTGCGCTGCGTTTTGTTTTCAGCACGGGCGAGGACATGTCTGTATCCACCCATCCCGGCGCCACGCAATTGACCAGAATGTTGTGGCGCGCGAGTTCGGTCGAAAGCCCTTTGACGAAGCTAATGATAGCGCCTTTTGTGGCGGCGTAGTGAGTGTGGAAGGCCTCGCCCCGCTGCCCTGCCGTGGAGCTGATAGCGATAATCCTGCCGCCCTGCTGCTCGATCATGTGCGGAACGGCATAGTGGATCACGGAATACACGCCTTTTAAGTTCACGCGAACCATTTCGTCCCAGTCTTCCTCGCGCAGTTTTTCGATGGGCGCTTCCCTCTCATTCCAAATTCCCGGCATTGGCGACGAGGATGTCGACGCGCCCGAGACGCTCGCGCGCAAACTCAACGAGCTTTTTCGCGTCGGGCATTTTGCCCGGGTCCGACTTGCATGATTCGATGCGGGTGCCGTGCTTGCGCGCTTCCTGCTCGACTGCGGCGGCGGCTTCGCGGTTGGAATAGTAGCTGAAGACGACATCGGCGCCGGCCTCTGCGAAAAGCTTTACCGTGGCGGCGCCAATTCCGCGCGATCCGCCGGTGATGAGTGCCGCCTTGCCTGCCAGCGAAATCATGGATCCCCCAAAACAATTACTGATGATTACTGACGATTGCTCCTCGATGCGACTGAGGCGATTCAACAGCAGAAAAAAGGAGCAGGCTGGCACCATGCAGCCGAGCCGCGTTCGCTTCGCGCTAGGCTTGAACCGGCGCTTTGCGCGCCGCTGCGATCAGAGTGCGAAACAAATCCCGCGCGAGCGGGTCCTTATCGGCAATGCGCTCGGGATGCCATTGCACGCCCACGACCCAGGGGCCGCCGCCCGTCCATTCCACCGCTTCAATTACCTGATCCTCTGAACGCGCGACCACGCGAAGGTCGCGTCCTGGTTCGAGAACCGACTGATGATGCGAGCTGTTCACGAGCGCCTCGTCGGCACCGGCTATTTGTGACAACTGGGAGCCCGGCTCGATGCGGATCGGATGGAAGGTTTCCGGCGCGCCGTTTTCATCGTCCCATTCATGCTCGATCTTCGTGCCAACTTCGCTGGGAATGTCCTGGAGGAGGGTGCCGCCTAGAAACACATTGAGGCTCTGGATGCCGTAGCAAATGGCGAGGAGCGGCTTGTTTTGCGCGAAGGCATGTTCGAGAAGGGCGAAATCGGTCCGCTCCCGATCCGGGTCGGCTGGCGCGGTTTGGGCGTGGCGCTCGGAATGAAAAAGAGAGGGATCCAGGTCCGAGGGGCTGCCAGACAACAAGATCGCGTCCAGAGTTTTGGCAATGTGGTCCACCTCCGCCCGGGAACGGCCCAGAGAAATCACCACCGGCTCTCCCCCGGCGCGATTGATGGCAGTGACATATTTTTCAATTATGGCGAAATCGCCCGTAAGCTCTTCTTTGCGAGTGCGATACGGGACACCGACGCGGGGCCTGGCTTTTGTTTCAGGGTTCATGAATCGCTATCGTAACATCGGCGCGGAAAAACCGGCAACGGGGACTCGGGCGCGCTCTTTAGATGCGCCCCAGTGGGATTACCGCACGCCGAGCGAAAGCAGGGAGCGGCGCGGCTCTGCGACGGGCCGCGGCTGTGAGAGCGGGGCTTTTCGTGGCGGGTTCGCCGTTAGCCAGAGATCGTAATTCTGATGGATCTGGTCAATGTGATGGGGGATGTGGCGCTCCTGGCGGTCGAGCCAGTGTTCGAGGAACATTTCTCCGCTATTCGCGTCTTCGAGCGCGTACGACCATGCCGACTCCGGGAGGCTGACGAGGAGACCGTACGTCATTTTGCGCAGCCTGCGGATAATTTCGATCGCTTCGCGGGTGCTTTGATGGAAGTAGCCCAGCGAATCCGTCCAGCGGACTGCGTTCAACTCGAGGAAGCGGCTGCCGGGCTCGGCGATAAACGTGCGGCACTGCACGTAACCAGTTGCTTCGCTGTCGGCCAGATGGTGAATGATTTCGTGGATGCTCCAGCGGTCCGGCGCCGGGCGGTAGAGCCACATCTTCTTGGGAAGCGGTCGCAGCGCCGCCGAGAGTAAGGCCGGGCCTCGCCCGAAAGATTCAAGCTTTTGCCTCCGCTCATCTCGCCTCATCACACCCCCTCGAACGGTTACTTAGACGCGAAACCACCAGATAGGCTGCCTGCCATTTGTGAAAAGTTTATGAATGTGCCGCTTTCCCAACCTGGTTGAGGCTAACTGGAACCACGCGGGGTGGAAACTACCAAATTGGAAAAATTATTGCACAGAGCACGGAGCGAGAGTGCTTCCAAAATTAGAAGGGGAGAAATCCACTTTATGGAAATGCGCTTCCGCTCAGCACTGGCGCGGAACGGAGGTTTCCGGGACCTTCCGCCGATCCGCTCGTTTAGCCCAGTACGCGCGCAAATCTCCTACAAGATAGAGCGAACCTGTGGCGAAAACGGCGTCTTCGGGATAAGCCATTTCGAGCGCTCGTTCGAGCGCATCGAAAGGATCGGATACGACGTGGAATTCGGCGGCGAGGTGGCCCGTCATCTCTCCGAGGAGAGCGGCCGAAACGGCACGAGGTTGGCGGGGCTGCGTGAGGATAACAGTATCGGCGCGCGGGAATAGCATTCCGGCAATCTCGTCGACGGCCTTATCGCGCATCGCGCCATAGACGAGCAAAATGCGGCGTCCGGCGAAATTTTCCTTCCAGAAGTTCAACAGCTCGCGCGCACCGGCGGGATTGTGGGTTCCGTCGAGATAAAGCGCCGGGCGACTGGCGAGGCGTTCCAGGCGCCCCGGCCATCGTGTGGCGGCGATTCCCCGTGTGATCGCTTCGTCTGTGATGCGAAAGCCTCGACGGGCCAGCAGGCGAGCGGCCGTTGCGGCGGTGAGGGCATTGCGAATCTGAAAGCGGCCGGGGAGCGACGGCTCAATGGCGAGGACGCCCTCCGAATCGGCCGTGGAAACTTCCGCGCGATAGCGGCCATCCAAATCTTCCATTCGGACGATCCGCCACCAATCGTCCACTTCAAATAATCGCGCATCGAGTTCCTTGCAGCGGCGGGCAATGACTGCCCGCGCTTCGGGGCGTTCGGCCGACGTGACGACCCACGCGCCCGGCTTGACGATGCCTGCTTTTTCTCCCGCGATCTCTTCGATCGAGTGGCCCAGAAAATTTTCGTGGTCGAAATCGATCGGCGTAATCACCGCAATTTCGGGTTGGACGATGTTGGTCGCGTCGAAGCGTCCGCCCATCCCGACTTCATACACAGCGAACTCGACGCGATGCTCGGCGAAGGCCAGAAACGCCATCGCGGTGACGCATTCGAAGAAGCTCGGGTGCGCGGCGAGCGCGCCGGAAGCCATTAGCTTTTCGATGGAGACTTTGCCGCGCGTCCATAGAGAGGCGAAGGCCGCATCCGAAATATCCTCGCCGCCGATGCGGATGCGCTCGTTGATTCGTTCAAGGTGCGGCGACGTGTACAGGCCCGTGCGCAGACCGGCGGCGCGGAGGATCGACTCCAGCATCGCCGCCGTGGAACCCTTGCCGTTGGTGCCCGCGATATGCACGCAGGGTGCTGCAAGCTGAGGATTGCCAAGATCGCCGGCCAGCGTAGAGATGCTTTCGAGGCCGAACTTTTCCAGACGCGCCTGTCGCGGCGCGCCGAGTTCACGTCCGAGGGTCAGCAGCGCGTGAACCGATTCGTCGTAGTTCATGGCTGCCTACTGAAGGAAAAAGTCGAGCGCTCGGGAGATGTAGGGCTTGAGGTCGCGGCGCGGCACGACGGCATCGAGAAAGCCGTGGTCGAGCAGGAATTCCGCGCGCTGAAAACCTTCCGGCAGCTTCTGGCGAATGGTTTGTTCGATCACACGAGGCCCCGCGAATCCGATCAGCGCTCCGGGTTCGGCGATGTTCAAATCGCCGAGCATCGCATAGCTGGCGGTGACGCCGCCGGTGGTGGGATCGGTCAGCACCGAGATGTAAGGAAGCCGCGCCTCGTCTAGGCGCGCGAGCGCCGCCGAAACCTTCGCCAGCTGCATCAGGCTGACCGCCCCTTCCATCATGCGGGCGCCCCCCGAGCACGAGACAACCACTAGCGGCTGCTTTTGCGAAAGCGAGCGCTCAATCGCGCGGGTGACTTTTTCTCCCACCACAGCGCCCATCGATCCGCCAATGAAGCCGAACTCCATCGAACAGCAAATTGCGGGCCGGCCGTTCACGCTGCCTTCGGCGGTGATGACGGCGTCTTTCATGCCGAGCTTACGCTGGGCTTCCTCGAGGCGCCTGGCATACGGCTTGGTGTCCGTGAATTGGAGCGGGTCGCTCGAAGCAAGGTCCGCGTCATACTCGATCCAGCGCTCGTCGTCGAAAAGCAGATCGAGGCGGCGCCGCGCGCTGAGACGGAAATGATAATCGCACTTGGGGCAAACTTCCCAGTTGCCTTCGAGGTCTTTTTTCCAGATGGCAGCGCGGCAGGAACCGCACTTGATCCAGAGGCCCTCGGTGCGAACGCGCCGCTCGTCGACGGGCGTAGGATTCTCGATGGGCTTCTTGTCGCGCTTGAACCAGGCCATGGCTAGTAATCGATTCCCCGCTGCGCGAGGATGCCTTTCGTATAAGGGTGCTTCAGCTCGCGCATTTCCGTGACGAGGTCGGCGGCCTCGACGAGCTTCGGGTGCGCGTTGCGCCCGGTGCAAATCACGTGGACGCGCTCCGGACGCTTCTGCAGCGACTCGACCACGGAATCGGGTTTGAGCATTTTATAGCTGATCACGTAATTAATTTCGTCGAGCACAACTAGATCGTATTTCTCGCTGTAAATCTGTTCGCGGCCGAAGTCCCAGGCCTGTTCACAGAGGCGGACGTCTTCGGGATCGGTGTCCGCGCCGCCAACTTTCACGAAGCCGCGTCCCATGGGGCGAATTTCGAACTTGTCGTCGCCGAGCATCTTGGCCGCGTCGAGCTCGCCGTAATGCCACGAGCCCTTGATAAACTGCACCATCAGCACGCGCAACCCCTGCCCCACGGCGCGAAAAGCGGTGCCCAGCGCGCAAGTCGTCTTGCCCTTGCCAGGGCCGGTGTAAACGATCAGGAGTCCTTTTCCTTCAGGCATCGCGCTCCGCGAAATGATTCTCCATAGTGGCCGCGGGAAATAAAAACGTCAAGGCGGCTTGGTCCTAGAGTTGACGAGCAGGACTGCGCTTCCGCGCAACATTTCAGGCGAGAGGGAAGAAACAACTTGATGGCTCGTACGCTCGTGCCGGTGTTTCGCGACAAATCGGAGTTTCGGAGTTTTCGAACGGCGGCAAATGCTCTAGAATCTTAGACAGCTTCCGCTGTGGGCGTGTAGCTCAGCTGGGAGAGCACCTGCTTTGCAAGCAGGGGGTCACCGGTTCGATCCCGGTCACGTCCACCAACATCACCTGCAAATTCAATCAGTTGCTAATTGGGCCTTTGTTCGACTTCTCCTGATTTGGGAACATTTGGGAACAATTGATTTTCAAGCTGATCGACGGCCTGTCTCTGCGCGGTCGCACTGGCGTGCGTGTACACTTCGAGCGTGGTCGACATGTGCGAGTGGCCTAACTGAGCCTGAGCTACTCGTAAAGGCGTTCCCTGCTCGTGTAGAAGTGTTCCATGCGTGTGCCTGAGCGTATGCCAGTTGATCGGAGTAAGTTCGGCGCGTACACATGCAGGATGCAATTGCCGCTTACGCAGATTGTTTGAAGCGAGTGGCGTTCCCCGAGACGTGCAGAACACCAACGCTTCGCCTGACTTATCGCTTGAACGCGAAAGATGTGCGAGTAACGCCTGAACGACCGCCAGGGATAACGGGAGTTCTCGGCGACTGGCTCTTGTTTTTGGCGTGCCAAAATGACCGTGGTAGCAGGTCTCTTCCACGCGCAATGTGCCAGCCGTCAAGTTCACCCGAGCCCATCGAAGCCCGAGAATTTCACCGATGCGCAGCCCCGTCATTGCGGCTAGCAAAACGATAGTGCGCACTGGCTCCTCTGACGCAGCGATCAAACGCCGCACTTGTTCCATACTAAGAAAGCAATGCGGTCGCTTCAGCGTGCGTTCCGGCATCTTTATGCCACGCACTGGATTGTCCGAGAGATAGTTCCAACTCACCGCCGTACCCATGACCTTACTCATCAAGGTTCGGAGATGGCTGGTCGTTTCCCAGGCGTAGCCGTCTTTCAGCTTAGCTGTTACGAACTGCTGAACCTCCGCACGATTGATGTCACACAGCCGACAATCACGAAAACGCGGGAGTAGATGCTTTCGCAGAATAAGTGAATAAATCTTCTGCGTCGCATATTTGAGTGTTGGAAGAATATCAGGCTCGAACTGTTCAGCCACAAAGGTCCCAAAAGTCATTGTGGCTTCCGCTCGGCGCTGACCGGAGTTGATAGATGCGAGGCGAGTCTGCAAGAGCATGCGGGCTTCGCGACGTCCGGCAATTTCGCTGACGGGTCCGAGTGTCTCCGAACGGAGTACGCGCAGTATCGCACCGTTAGGTTGGATCACGTCTTCTCGCCAGCGTGCAACCCACATTTTCCGCTTCCTGCCTCGAATAAACAGACAGCCATCTTGGTACCGGCAACGAGCCATCCTTTTCCTCTCTTTCGAGTGGTTGGCTCGTCTGCCTTTTCCTATGTCGCTCTTGAGTGTAGCGTGCATGTCAAGCCGCCTCACGGTTGGTCTGGTGGCGTGTTACCCACGCGAGGATTTCTTCTCTATCAAAGCGCCAATATTTTCCGAGTCGGTAACCTGGCAATCTTTCCTGCGACCGCTTGCGTAAGCGTCCGTAGACCCAGGACACGGGGACTTGCAGTAGCTCTGCGACTTGATGAACGGTGAGAAGTTCTGACTTCAATGGCGTGCTCATGGCTGCGGCTCCTTTTGCGGGGGTTTGGTAAAGCGGAGATTTGGTTCAGGGTGAAAAGATTCTCGTGAGATTTCGTATCGATGAACTGGAACGCTATTTCTTTGTGATGTTCGCGACCTCGTTGCGCGACGGTTGCGCCTTGTCCTCCTTCCTGTCGTCTCCGGTATCCGGCGGCTGATATGCAGCGAGATATTCTTGGAACTCGGCGTCCTTCCGAAAGAGGCGTTCGAGCATTTCACTTACGACGTAAGACGTTGTCGCGTGGATGAACTCCGCATAGCGGGTCAGACGGAACTTCAGTTCTTGCGACACGCGAAGCTGGATCGTTTCGTTCTTTGGCTGCATAGGAGGTGCTTTAAGTATTGCCATTTGGGAAGTCTCCTTCCAGATTGAGGAATTGTGCTGCCAGGTTTGGAGGATCAGGATCGCGATTGGCTTGCTGACCGAATGCTAGGATTTATGAACGGTTTATATCGTGTGGCGGTCAGTGTTGCGGAAGTCGGGTTGACGGAATGTTCTGGAGGTATCTCGGCCTTCCAGTGTTCGGGAACGGCCCCTACTTATACTAATGGGCAAGAAGCTGGCAAAACCCCCCAAAGAAAAAATACCCGCCTCACTTGAAAAATATTTTAGGGGATCGGGACCTCAGGCAACGTCTTTCCACTCATATGGATGGCCGAAACGCAGCGCAAGTGTTTCAGAAAATAATGGTTCGTACTTCGGCCATGGAACTCGTCGAACGTCGGGGCTGGACACTCTATCAATCCCATTGTCTTACGGATTGAAGGCTGGATTGCTCCGCAGTGGTATACGCTCTTGCTACGCGGGCAAGTACATCGAGCATTACACGATGCAAAAGGGCGGGAGCGACCCCATGATTCTTTTCGGGCCGCAGGCCGGGCGAAAAGGTGGGGTCGCTCCCGCCCTTTTGATGTACTTGCCCGCGTACCAGTTTTGCGGTCCTGACTTCGTATCAGTTTGTACGGTCGAGGGTTACAGAATCGAGGGCGGAAAACCGACCAGAAAACCGTAAGGAAAACCGAGTTCAGCTCGGTTTTCCACTAGTCCCATCGCTTTACAACGCCAGTGAACGCCCGTTTACGGGAATTTGGAGCGGGAGAATACATTTTCATTTAACGAGTGGCTGGCATGTTCCGGCACTCGCGCTCAGTTCCAAGAACGGGCAGAAGAGACCAAGGTTCGCTCCAGAACTGAGATTTCGCCGAACTCATCCGTTAATTCGCTTGCCGCTTGGCCCGATCAAGGAGGTCGTCTCCATTTGCAGAAATTCGCCGAGCGCGGCACCGATTCCAGCAGAAACAGATGGTAATAGCTGCCTTGGAGAGGATTGCACAGCATTACACTCTCTCGGCGATCCCGCTCTCTGGCGTTTTCCTCAAACCAGGCTTGGAGTTGAGATTTTGGCGTAGCCCCGTATTCCGGTGCAATCTATTAGGTACCGAAATCATGACGTGGTGATTCGGGCGCAGGGTATCTTGGTTGCTGCTTCTTTTCTTAAGCTTCACCCAGCATGGAGTGGGCGACCTTGATGCCAACTGCTTTCGCTGAGAACGGCTCTTCCCGCATTCCACTCACAGCTCAAATCACTTCGGTCAATCGTTGCCGAAGTTGATGACGATTCCGGCGCTTAGCCTTAGATTGTCTTGCCGGTTGCCGTTGCCGTTGAGAAACTGCGAATAGAGATACTCTGCCTGGAAGACGCGAACGCCGATTCGAGGGCTCAGTTTCCAATCCACTCCGCCGCCTCCCGTCAGGACAAAGCTATTATTTGCGCCGAGCGGCGACAGGCCTGGGCCGAGCGAACGCGTATAGAGTGTGCCTCCCGCGTGCCCTCCGCCCAGAAGCAACTGTCCGAAGGGAGTCAGAGGAGTGCGATTTCGCCAGCGCAGGCGCGGACCAGCCTGGAAGGTTGACACGGTGAGGCTGAATCCGCTCGCCGCGACGCTACCCTGATGGTAGACGCCGACGTCGCCCACCAGCCCGAGCCAGTTCCGCACATAAAAACCCACAGCGGCGCTGGCGCCGTTCAGATTAATCGGCGCGTTATTGGCAGCTGTATTCGATCCCAGATAACTATAGCCACCGAATATTTCAGCTTGTGCTCTCGCCGGCCGGACGCCCTCGATACCCTGTGCGCCTGCACCGTTGGCTGCTCCCAGAGCGAGCAGCAATAACGAGAATCTCCAGAGCCGTACTTTGGTTTGCATCGTTATCTCCGGTTCGTGGGATATTAACTCTGCCGCGTTGTCAAAGCACGTGGGCTTAGACTGCGCGTCCTCACTTATGATCGCCTTGGGCGCTGCCGGGAAAATGAACCCTGCGGCCCGTGCGGTTGGAAATGGTAGAAGTCAAATTACTGTTACGAGAAGCTCCTGAAGCCCCCGTCTGAAAGGCCGGCATGCTACCGGCCAAACTCTATTCGGGATCTTCTGAAATGGACGCGGGAGAAATGCGACGATGGCGGTGGCGTAGATACGCGGCGCTCGATGTCGTGAAGGATGAAGAGTATGTGCCAGTCGCGCCTGGCAGGTAGTAGGCCGAAAAAAACTGCGGATTCTCCGGACTGACTCATATCAACGAAGCTGTTCGTTGGTCCGGACGAATACGTTTCATTCGCCCGGTCGGCGAAAATAATGAGATCGTTGCGGTTCGTGGTCGTCACGCTGGCGCTTGTCTGCGTAGCAGACGACGTTCCACTGGTGCATCCGGTTTGACTGTTATCGATCGCGGTCCCCGACAATGGCAGCCAGGACCACTCGCTGACGTTGAACCACCAATCGTTGATGTTGTTCAGAACTACAGTCAGCGTGGTCGTTCCGGCCGGGACGTTGAGGGCGTAATAGACTGCCGCAACGCGTGTTGGGTTGCAGGAGACTGCCTGGACCCAGGTGCAGCCCGTGCAGGATACGCTGGATATCGTTAGCGTTAGTGGTCGAGCCGCCTCCGTACGTCATAATCAGGGCGCTCCCCGCTTGAGTCGCCGCCACTGGAATCGTTACCGTAGAAGAGTTGACGCTGCAGGGAGAGTTTCGGAGGAGTAGTCGCATACCACCTGCTGGATTGGACTGCTGCCGAAAGACACGAAGGATGAAACGGTGTAGAAAGTGGAGGGACTGGTCTGGTTGTTGTATTCGGCCAGAATCCAGGACGCAGAGCGCACGACATTGGAGATCCTGAACTCGTCCATGTTGCCGTTTTGATAAGGCGGGCCATATTGGTTGGCGTAGGGATATGCACCCACGATCAGGTCCCCGGTCACCGTGGAAGACGCGCTGCTCGAGGCCGATGCGGCGACGGCTCCGTTGAGATAAATCGCCTGATAGGTGTTTCGCGGAACCTGTGGACACCAGCGTCACATAGGTCCAGGCGCCCAGATAACTCGTGTAATTGGCGGCGACGCGGCCCGTACCGGTTGCCGTTGATGCCATAGTCCCAGAAGATGTCGGAGCTCCCCCAGGGAACGGAAGCGGAAAACCGGTGGGGATCGGTGGCGGCGCTGTTGCCGACCGTGAATGCAAACGAGTTCTGTTCTTCGGCCGAGGTCACATAGTTCCAGAATGAGACGGTGACGGCGCTGGTTCCGGTCCAGGGAAACGAAGAGGATTCGGCGTCCTGATTGATCCGTTAAAGGAACGCCTCCGCCGATCTCTCCGGTGACGGCGGTCGGCGAATTAGCCGGCGTTGCGTTGTATCCGCCCGAGGACGAATCGTTGGTGCTCAGCGTGGTTCCGTTCGGAAAATGGTAAACCACTTTGGTGTTGGAATCGAAGGCCGAGCCCGGGGAGCCTCCCTGAAAAGTGGTGATGGCCGAGTTACCGGCGCAGGCATAAATCAACGTGTTGGTGGTGACGGAGAGAGTGGGGACGATGACCCACGCGATGATCTGGCCCGTGGTGGCAGTGTACGATTCAATCTCCCAGCCGCCAGCGGACTGGAGCACCCGGAGTCGCTGGTAAAGACCAGATCGGCCGGGCAGGTGATCGAGTTGACGCCGCAGGAAACCGTGTTCTGCACTTTGCCGCCGTTGGCCGTAGTGGCGAACTCGGCGAAGGTTCCGGAGATCAGAACCGTAAAGTTCGTTGAGTTGGCAGTCCCCGTTAGTGTGTGGTTGATCGTGAAAAGGCGGTATCCGGTGTAGCCGCCGAAAGCGGGGACGGAACAGCAGAGAAGCGCCAGGCAGGCTGCGAACTTCATTCAGGCTTGACCTCCCACACCTTTTTCCTCCAGCGAGAAAGTGAATTGCGTCGCAATGCCGCCAACATTTGTCAGCGCGAACCGCATCAGTAAAAAAGCCGTCTCATCAGTTGCACTCCACAACAATCGAAGCAAAAGTCGCCGTGGCCACTGTTTTGAGATTGATGGCGACGATATCGTTGGCTGACACCGAGGTTGTCCAGCCGGTCAGCGTCGTGCTGTGAATCGCCGTTCCCGTCGAGATCGCAGGCTGAGCCGACGCTGTAATCGAGTTAGACGAAGTTGGTATTGCGGTGCCCGTGGCGACCTTCCAGATATCGAATGTCGCCGTTCCCGCGTTCACGGTGATGTTCCACGCCGCGATGGTGCAGGCGTGTGGCACCGTGAGGTAAGCTGTGTCGGTCACAAGCGCGGGCGATCCGGAGGCCACGCTGCCGAACGCCGCGCCAAATCCCTGGTTGGAGCCGGCTGCGCCGGTAGCGCCGGTGGGCCCCGTGGCACCGGTGGCTCCGGTGGCGCCGGTGGCTCCCGTTGGTCCGCGCGCCGGTCGCTCCCGTCGCTCCCGTGGCGCCAGTTGCTCCGGTGGACATGAGTGCGGCGTAGTAGTTCGTGCCATCGGAGACGATATGCGCCGCGGTGGGTGCCGTCGCCGACCCGGCCGCCAGCGTAATATTCGATCTGCCGCCGTTTATATTTTGTCCGCTGCGCGCAGTGGTGACCACGCCCGAGCCGTATTGATGACATCGATGTACTGGCCATTCGGGGGCTGACTGCCGGAGGCAACCAGGTAATCGTGAAGGTGCCGGAGGCCACGTGATCGCCTTGTAATTCGTGAAGTCGGCGGCAAGCACCTGATAGGTTCGTCTGGGCGTTAACGGAAGACAGTGTGATGCAACTCGGTGTAGAGGCCGCGGCATTCACAAAGAATGCATATGCCGTCGTGCAGGAGCCGGTCCGGTGGCGCCCGTGGCACCGGTCGCGCCCGTGGGTCCCTGTGAGCCCGTTGGTCCGGTCGATCCCGTCGCGCCGGTGGTCCCTCGGGCCCGTGGCGCCGGTGGCCCCGGTGGCTCCGGTCGATCCCGTCGCGCCGACATTTCCGGCGACATTGATATTCCAGCTGGCGAATGTTCCGCTGCCGCCGACCGTGTCCACGTTGATCACCAGCGTTGTGCCTGAGTACGAAGTGACCAGGCCTTCCATGTAGTCGGCGGTGGTGGTGGAATAGTGGCCCGTGCCCGCGCTCCGGCCGAATAGGCCAGTCCCGATCTGAGTGGTGAAGGTGGCCGATCCGGTCCGATAGTCAGCGAGGTCGTGGAAGTCGCGGTGTAGCCCGCCCCGTTGCGTCCCATTGGTGCCATTGGTGCCGTTGGTGCCTGCGGCGCCCGTTGCGCCGGTAGCCCCGGTAGCGCCGGTGGCCCGGTTGCTCCGGTGGCCCATCGCGCCGACATTTCCGGCGACGTTGATGTTCCAGCCGGCGAAGGTTCCGCTGCCGCCGGCGGAGTCCACGTTGATGACCAGCGTTGTGCCCGAGTACGAAGTGACCAGGCCTTCCATGTAGTTGGCCGTATTGGCGGAATCGCTGGCCCGCGCTCGCGCTCCGGCGGAATAAGCCAGTCCGCTCTGAGTGGTGAAGCTGGTCGATCCCGTGCCGATGGTCAGCGAGGTCGTGGACGTTGCCGCGTAGCCCGCGCCGTTCGTCCCATTGGTTCCGTTGGTTCCGTTCGTCCCTGCCGCGCCCGTTGCTCCCGTCGCGCCGGTAGCCCCGGTGGCGCCTGTTGCCCCGGGGCTCCGGTGGCTCCGACATTGCCGGCGACGTTGATGTTCCAGCTGGCGAAAGTTCCGCTGCCGCCGGTGGTGTCCACGTTGATGACCAGCGTTGTGCCCGAGTACGAAGTCACCAAGCCTTCCATGTAGTTGGCCCTGTTGCTCGAATAGCTCGCCCGTGCTCG
>CAVPVC010000020.1:0-6058 GCA_963709105.1 uncultured Acidobacteriota bacterium | reverse complement strand
GAGCACCGGCGGATGCCCAAACCGCAGCGTGAGGATCAGCAGCAAGCCGCCCCACATATACCACCCGCTCCAGGCGTATCGCCCCAGCACAAGCAGAATCAGCGCCACCGCGATGGATATTCGGTGATGCTGCCGGCTCGTGAGGCTATACACGATGTGCCCGCCATCGAGCTGCCACAGCGGCAGCAGGTTCAGCGCTGTCGCGAAAAATCCCACCCACGCCGCGCGCCCCACCGGGCTCAGCAACAGCCAGCTCGGGTTCACGTGCGGGTGAAACAGCATGATGAAGAAACGCATCAGCGGCGGCTGCCCGAACACAATCTCCGCCGTGTTCTGCACGCCCGGAACGATTCGCGACGTGGCGATGGCGTATGCCATCGCGGGGGCCGCGAGCAGAAATCCCACCACGGGCCCCGCAATTCCCACATCAAATAAAGCCTTCCGCGTGGTAATCGGCGAACGGATCCTAATGAACGCCCCAAACGTGCCAAACAGCGTCGGCGCCGGAATGAAGTAGGGATAGCTCACGTCGATCCCATAGATCTTGCAGGCGTAATAGTGCCCGAGTTCGTGCGCCAGCAGAATTCCCATCAGCGTAAAAGAGAAAGGAACGCCCAGCAGCAGCAGTTGCGGATGTTCGAAAGGCACAAGCATTGCCGAAAACGGATCGGCACCACCGGAAAACGGCTCGCGATTTTGCGCGTACGAAGACGCAAACTCCGATCCCACCGCCAGCGTGGAAACAAGCGTCAACAGGAACAGCAGCACCGCGAGCCATAAGCGCTGCGGTTTCGGCGGTGGCGGAAGCGCCTGTTCCCCAAGCGGCCGGAAGTTTACGTCCAGCACCTCGACGGGTGTGGGGCCCTGGCCGTTGCCACCGTATGGAAAGCTGCTCATGCGGATTGGATGCGTCCACGCCCGAAAGCGGTCCTATAGCTCGAAAAATCCCGCGCGGTGTTAAATGTTTTTCGCGCTGCTCGCGTCAGGACTGTGTAGGTGTTGTGCTTGCTGCCGGAGTGGGAGCCGGAAGCGACTGGAGTTCCTTGCCTGGCTTGAATCGGACCGCTTTGCCCGGCGGAATATTCACCTGTTGCCCGGTGCGCGGATTGCGTCCAATTCCCGTTTTGCGCGGCTTTACGTTGAACACGCCAAAGCGCCGAAGCTCGATGCGCTGCCCGCGGCCCAGCGCGTTCTTCATGGTTTCAAAAACGGTCTCGACAGCCTGCTCGGCCTTGGTCCGCGTAATATTCGTCTTCGTTACAATTGCGTTCACGATATCGAGCTTGATCATGGAAGCCTCCAGTCAACCGCAACTCCATGCTAGACAGGGGTTTGCAGGTTGTCAAGCGACCCGCGTCCGCCAGCGCGTAAGAAGTCAGCGCCCGCGCGTCCTCAGTACTCGCGCCACCCCTCAGTACTCGCGCCACCCCTCAGTACTCGCGCCACCCCTCAGTACTCGCGCCGCCCCTCAGTACTCGCGCCGCCCCCTTAGTAATCTCGCGACCGATGATACGCCCCGCCGCCCATCCCGCCCAGATCGATCACCACCGCCACCACCAGAATAATCAGGTTGATCCCCATAGTGGGCCGCCCGGTGTTCACCATCCACGCGTACGCCAAAGTTGTCAGCGGCAAAAACAAGAACCCGATGAGCGGCACAAGAAGCCCGTGGTAAGCCCGCTGCAAATAATGAGAGAAGAGAAACAGCAGCACCAGCGCGATCCGCGGAAACGCCAGAAAAAGAATCAGCAAAAGACACGGCATAAACCTCTCCCGGCAACCGAATCAGTATTCCGAGCCACCTCCCATCATGCCCGAAAATGCCCGCGAAGGCCTAGCAATCGGCCACAAGATATCTCACAAACCGGAAGTCGTCAGGGCACGGCTTCAACAGCTCGCGGAAAAGAATTGTAATTTTTGCAAATCACCTCTTCGAAGCGCGAAGCCCCAAAAAATTGCGCTGGGGGCAAGGTGTTTAGAGGATCGGAGCTTCAGAGTCCGTTTGGAATCGCCGGTTAAAAAAAGTAGGCCACATTTCTTGCGCTTCTCCGCAAGGCGAGGTCTTGGTCTAGCCTTTGCGGGTGCCCGACCCTTCGGTTCCAAGGGTCGGTCTTCACGCAAGCTGCAATATGCGGCTGCCGCATCCATGCGCGAAACGGACATCTCTGTTGAGGCTTTTTAGGGGGTCGGAGCTTCAGCTCCGACATAAAGCCACGGCGCGCAGCGCCTTCCTCTCGCGGTGACTTTACCGCGAGCCGTCCTCCTCAACCTCCTTTGCCTCCTCAACCTCCTCTGCCTCCCTAGTACGGCAGCGGCCGGTTGGTCACCTTGCGCCCGATGGCGGCCGTCTTCTCGTCATACCCGATCATCAGCCCGCTCTTGATGCCTGCGGCGATCCCCTCCTCCGTGCGCCCGCTATTCCAGTTTTCGCCGATCCCCAGCCAGTAGAGGTGTTGCGTTTTCGCGAAGGCAAAAATCGTGTTTTCCACTTCCTTCAGGCTCTCGTCTCCATATTTGAACCCGTAAGAAAGGGACATGTCGCCCGGGCCGCCCTCGCCGAATCCGATCCCCGGCACTTTCAGAATCTCTTCCCGGTTCGCATACCCATACTTGTCTTCGATCTTCACGCCGAGCAGGATTTCCCCATCGGGATTGAGCGGCCACACATCGGCTTTCTCCATGTATTCCTTCGTCGAAATCCCCCAGATTTTTGCGGCCTCGGATCCTCCATGCGCCCCCCGGCGCCCTTCCTGCAGTCCATTCTGCCCCACGCCCTGCATCCGGTTGGGATAGCGCACCGCTTCCACCAGCGCCCGCACGGCGCCCGCCGTGGTCGCATGGCACAGCAGGATTCCGTGGACTCCCGTGGCCAGCACCTGCTCCACCATCCACGCGTTCGCCCGCATCGTCGCTTCGTCGGTGCCCCGCACCGGCAGGTTCACGATCACCGCTGGCGTCCGGTGGCCCGTGCGCGTAGGCCCGCCCGCGGCCAGCCCTTGCATGTATGACTTCAGCCCCGCAATGTCGTACGGCGCCGCCTCCATGTCGTAGCTGATGTAATCCGCCCAGGTCTGCGCGTCCTGCTTCCCCTGTTCGAACGTCCCCACCGTCCCCGAATGCGAACCGGTGTAATAGATCGGCTGCCCCTCAGCCAGCAATTCAATAGCGCGATTGATCCGCTTCGGCTTAGGCGCCGGAGCCGCATCCTGAGCCACGGATGTAGCAGCCGCCACCAGCAGCCACGCGCACGCCATCCCAATAGCCAGCGTTCTATATATGTTTGTCATCATTTCATCTCCATCTAGTGCGAAGTAAGCCATGCGGAGTGGAACGGTATCACACGGAAAAGTGCGGCGTTACTGGTTTTTTGGAGTGCTGCGGTGGTCGTCTGTTGGTTCAAATGGGGCAGAGTCGTATAATTGGTCAGCTCTGGCGTCTGCCTAGCCCAACGGATTCGGTACCTCGGATTACTCTCCTGCAGACTGGACCATGCGTTGCCGTTCCTGTTCAAGGAGGGTAAGTTCTCCAAGAAAATGCGGATCAAGGATTACTTCCGCCGCCGCCTGCATTTGCAGGATCGCGTCATCGAGAACGCCGTATTCGGCAAATCTCTCAGCGAGAGCTCTACCGACATCTGCATAGGCAAAATAGCCATACTTGTCTTGCTTGTTGCGGTCAATTCCTTTCAGGGCCAGACTCGATGCCTGATACAAGAGCGCCTTCCGATCTTCATCCATAATCCCTGGAGTCACGAAGGCCCTCTCAAGCGCCAGCTTCACGCTATACCGGCTGATGGGTGAGTCTAGCCCAACCTCCCTTTCAGCAGCTCTAATCGCGTGCTCCGCTCCGTTTAGATTACCGAGTCTCAGGAGTTCTCCTATGAGTCGATGGCGAGGAATCCGTTCCCCAGGTGCCATGCTAATCAGCGATTGGTAAATTTCGAGGCGACGATGCGGATCGGTCAATCTTCCGATTCCCTGGTCACTGCACAAATCTCGGATTGTCCGGAGTTCAATATACACTGTCGGATTCAGATTACTCGCCACGGACTTGAGGAGATTAAAAAGTTCATCTTGATTCGCGTATTTGTACCGTGCAATGGTGCTTGCGATGACTGGGTGTCGCGTCTGCCAAGCGTAAAGCCCGTTTTCTGGAGATATGTCCAATTCTTCCACTAAGCCTTCCAACAAAGATAGAAGTGCCTTGACCTGATCGGCTTGGACGCTCAACAAGCGAATCACTAATTGGCGGTGAACACGCGTTCCCGCCGCCTCCAGCGCCGAGACGTGCCGATAGATATCCTGCAGGTCTGGATTAAGAACAGCATACTCGCGGAGGAGGATTGCATCTAAAGCGTCTGATGCAAAAATGCTTTTGAGACAGACAAACATATCCGCAGCACACCGGTACCGTAACCTCCGAATCTGATCGACGCGGCTCACGGTCGCGAACTCGGGGTCAACCAGCTCCCTGATCGCCGGTTGTGTTGCAACTAAATTCACAAATGCTTCAATATCCAATTCACTGAGGGTCGAGACTTTCTCGACAAAACCTCTCTTGAATAGGTTGGATGACTTTGTGCGCGGCAGCCACTGTGAACTGCCTGCTGTCATGATCAAAGTAAGAGCAGGATCGTTCTCACGGCCCAACCTGTCCACAAGGAGGTTTATCTGCCGAAGAAACTCTGGGCAATCATCGATGAACAGGACGCCGCGCATTCCGGCCTCTCTCAAACGTCTTTCGACAACGACCCATTCGGAATACCTGAAGGGAAAGTCTGACCGATGTTCCCATGCCAAACGGTCTTTTTCCTGCAACCGCAGCACCACATGTCGCGCAAGTGTCGTCTTGCCTACCCCCGCGACACCAATTATTGTCAGATACTGCTTGCTTGTTAAACGCAATTCATCCACAAGCCTGTTGCATACTGATCGCTCCACGGTGAGACCTGTCCGAATATCGGAGTAAGAACCCGGACCTCCGTTGAACAACCTAACCGCATCTGAAGGGAGACCTGATGCGTGCGAAACTTCGATCGTCGACGATCTCAGAACTGGAGGTAGCTCGAAGATCCCGGTAGTTGCGGGCTCGGCGACAGCTGTCGAGGGTCTCGATTCGCTCAGGGCCTGAAAGAATTCGTCGATTCCTCCGAATACAACCGTGAACCCTCTGCGTTCGATTAAAAGAGCGCGATCCGGATCTCTTTCGTATATTAAGGCGTAAAGCCGTCCAGGAGCGCCCTTCGTCTGATGGAGTTTTGCTGCCTCTGTCATATCGTTCCGGACATGGGGATCTTTTAACGAATATCCGATGACAAGAAGGTCTTTAGTCAGAAGGTCGAATTCCAGCCTCTTAAACAGAACTTCTCGAAACTGCCCGTATTCCTCGTAATCTCTCTCGGTCAAGACCAGCCGCCCCGTGTGTCCATCAACTACGTCGTTTGAAATACAGCCATGGATCTTAAAGAGCGGAGTACCGATTTGGGTCTCGAGTTTTGAATACTCGAAGTTTGAACGAACTGGCACTAGCGGCCGTCCTAGTCGACGATAAGCGGCCTCAATCAGGGTGTCGAAATTAGTCGTATAGATAGCGTGCCATCCAAATTCAGGTAGTGATAGAAGACCGCCAGTGGGCTGCAAGGGTCGAAGAATGTTTCGGACTTCTTCTACCAAAGCTGGGCGTCCCACCTTATTCTCAAGAATGCTGCACGTCTCGGTTAAATCCTCCGAAATACTCATCCCTTTTCCGAGGAGGTCCCAGAGCTGGTTGGCGAGACCTGGACCGCTCGGCGAGCCAGACGGAATCGAAGATCCGGCTCCCAGAAAGAGCGTTGTTTTTGAAGGGTCGATAGCTGCGGCGAATTCTTGAATTGAAAGCATTTGGTCATCCGGAGTGTTGCGTCACTGGTTAGTAACGGCCAGAAATCGTCAGCATCTTTACCACGTATTTACGTTTTGTTGCAAATCGAATGTAAATAGCGTGGCTCTAGGGCGGGTGGCAGTATCACTCAGGAGGGAAACTTCCTAATTCGGTCGCCGGAAGGGAATCGGCTCTGCAC
>CAVPVC010000019.1:0-154680 GCA_963709105.1 uncultured Acidobacteriota bacterium | reverse complement strand
CACTGTGTTGGTCATCTGGGACGCTCCATGAAAAAGTGGCCTGCAAAACCAGCGTCCTGATTAACCGACGTGCTATCCAAATAATTTAACGGATGGTCCACAGTATCCGTGCTCCAGCGCGAAATGCACTAGGCCTGTGACCAAGAATGACCCTCTTCGAGGCTTTAACCCACCGCCCTTAATACATGTACCGTTGAAGTCTTTCTAGCTTTTATTATCCCGCATCTGACCCGTAAGTTAAAGCATTTACAGTGGTTAGAATTATAATGAGCAACGGTTCTGCCGGTTTGCCACAGTTCCATTGCGCGCTTAAAATCGCCATTAGTAGAGTTTTCGTCTGTGCTCGATGGGGGTCATTCGATGGGCGATCTTGAAGAAGGAGTAGCAGCTCTGCGAGAGGAGTTCTTGGACAAATTCCGCGAGGTATCCTGTGATGCGAGGGCATTCCATAAACGGGTGAAAGATGTGCCCTTCCTGGATAATCCACCTAGGGTTCATGATCCCTCCGGCCATCCGGAATGGTATTTCGTGGGCGTCAAGCCGTCCGAATACTACAAACACCATAACAAGTGGTTCCGGGCTTCCACCCGACTGATAAAGGGGTTCGTCGACGGTTTGTATGGGATGCGGCACAACGCCGCGTGGGTGCAAAGTGAAGCTGAAAAGATCTGGCCACTGTTCGACAAGGAATACCACGAATGGATCGCTATCGTGTGTGAGCTCGAGCCGCGCGCAAAAAGCCCCTGCGACGCTGAGGGTACAGCAACGGAGAGCACGACAACGGAGGGCACGGCAACGACGGTTGAGGCTGAGAAGATCCGCGCTCGGCTTGAAGCCGGGCTTGCGAGAGCCCAGAGGAGTGCCCTGAATCGCGTTCGCATCCAGGTTGCCCAGGAGAAAGAGCTGGCCAGGCACGGTGCGGTCGCCTCGCCATCCCAAAATACGAACCGCAAGCCAAGTGCACTGCAAAAGAAGCAGGATCTGTCAGAGTATTTTTGATCGCGAGCGAAGCTCACGGATCTTCAACGTGAGGTACTCCTCCCTGCGGTTGGAGTACGGATCGAACGAGTCCCAAATCGCCAAGCGGCTTCGTAGGCACAGGTCAACCGTTCAGGAGCAAATGAAGCAGCGGAGAAGAAGATCCAGGAAAGCAGCAGCCGTTCGCGGAGCGCTAAGAAGCGAGCCGCGCACCGCGGTTCAGGCGAATAACGGCCCAACCCCAGTGATTTGACGTTCCTCAGCTACCCCGCACATTTTGGTAGTCCGCACACCCTTCTAAAACGATATCCACTTTTCTTTCAGTCAGTTGATATACCCCGCACCCCGCACCTTGGGGACTTAGGGTGAAAGCCCTGAAATGAGGGGGCTTCCAAAAAAAGGAAAAATCAAGTGAACGAAAACAAGAACGTTGAAGTAGTAGTACCTGATCTATTCGATCCTGCACGCCTGCGGCTATCGCAGGATTTCGCTGATGGCCTTGGCGTTAAGAAGGCATTGATCACCGTGCCTGTGCGAAAACCGGATCGCCAATGGTTTATTCGAGTGCATCCCGACCCCGCGTACCGCATGCCCGTCGCTATGCTTGAACTGAAAGACGATCGCGAGATTTACCTTGTGGACCGAGGCCTCGTCTCCGAACTGCCCGGCGAGGTTACCGGCCGCTCGTTGTTCACTGCGGTAAACCGGCAGGGGGTTGTTTTCCTCTGGCCCGCACGTCTACCAAATCCGGACGGCAGGCGCGACGAATGGGGCCGGTCAGCTCTCGAGGCGGCTGAACTCGCGACGCGACGCTGGATTCGCGTCGTATCGAACATGAGCCTTGGGGCGTACGAGGTATTCGAGGCGACTGGTGACCTAGCCGAACCCGAATGGCCCGACGTCGCCTACAACAAGCTCCTTGAAATTGCGTTTCGCGACCGCTTTATCCGCACCGCCGATCACCCGGCGATCCAGAAATTGCGGGGGGCAAAGTGATGCAGCTCAAGCCTTCGCACTTCGGTGAGGTTTGGTTTGTCGACTTCGAATTTCGTGCACTTGGGGGTGCACTTCCGGAGCCGATCTGCATGGTCGCATACGAGCTGCATTCGGGGCGAACGCTGCGGCTATTCGGGCGTGAACTCACAAGCTGTGGGGTGCCACCGTACTCCACAGCTGCCAACTCTATGTTCGTCGCCTATTACGCGTCTGCGGAATTGGGCTGCCACCTGGCTCTTGGGTGGCCCCTCCCCGCAGCTGTGGCTGATCTGTTCGTTGAGTTCCGCAATTTAACGAACGGACTTGAGACCCCAGCCGGATCCGGATCGCTTGGAGCACTGACGTATTGGGGGCTCGATGCGATTGACAGCGTCGAAAAGGAATCCATGCGTCAGCTTGCTATACGCGGGGGTCCCTATACTCCGGCAGAGCGATCCGCACTGCTAGCATATTGCGAGAGCGATGTGGTTGCGCTTCGGAAGCTGTATGAGCGGATGCTGGCCCATTTAGATCTTCCTCGCGCTTTAATGCGAGGGGCCTACATGAAGGCCGCTGCGATGATGGAAAACGTCGGTATCCCGGTCGATATCGGGACGCTGACAGTGTTGAAGAACAACTGGGAACTTATCGAAGATCGACTGATTCGCCGGGTAGATGCCGATTACGGAATCTATGAAGGGCGGAGCTTCAAGAGCGAGCGCTTCGCCGCTTGGCTCGCACAGAAAGGAATACCGTGGCCGCAGCTCGAATCTGGCCGACTTGCGTTGGACGATGACACGTTTCACATCATGGCGGCGCGTTTCCCGGAGATCGAGCCAATCCGTCAAGTTCGCGTATCGCTATCGCAAATGCGATTGGCCGATCTAGCCGTAGGCCCGGACAGTCGCAATCGCGCGCTGCTTTCAGCTTTTCGGGCACGAACCGGGCGCAATCAGCCCAGTAACACGGAGTTCATTTTCGGGCCGGCAGTCTGGCTACGTTCGTTGATAAAGCCAGTACCCGGCACGGGGCTCATATACCTGGACTGGTCTCAACAGGAGTTCGGAATTGGTGCTGCACTTTCCGGTGACGAAGTCATGCAAGCTGCGTATACGTCGGGAGATCCCTATCTAGCTTTTGCCAAGCAAGCTGGCGCTGTCCCTGCCGGGGCGACAAAGGCGACCCACGGCGTCGTGCGTGAGCAATTCAAGGCCTGTGCCCTCGCTGTCCAATACGGTATGGGCCCCGATTCATTGGCACGGGAGATTGGTCAACCGACAATCCAAGCCCGCGAGCTTCTCCGTTTGCACCGGGAAACATATAAGAAATTCTGGCAGTGGTCGGATGCCGCCGTGGATTACGCCATGCTACATGGGCGTCTGTACACAACCTTCGGCTGGACAATACACACAGCCTCCCAAACGAATCCGCGGATGCTCCGGAATTTCCCGATGCAAGGGAACGGGGCAGAAATGCTCCGTCTCGGCGTGTTGTTTTGCCGCCGAGCGTGGGATCCGTGTCTGCGCTCCGATCCACGACGCCATTTTGGTCGAGGCACCCTTCCGAGCAGATTGCGGCTGTAGTACAGAAAGCACAGGATGCGATGGCTGAGGCAAGTGGTCTGGTCCTCGGAGGTTTCCAGCTACGTTCGGAAGCAAAAGTGATTCACTACCCAAATCGCTTCGAGGACGAACGTGGAAAAAGGATGTGGGATACGGTCCAGGGAATCATCGGCGAGTTGTCGTCTCAATCGACCTGTGCATCGGCGAACATGATCAACGTGCAGCAGCGCAACAACCCAGTTGCGCGTCCGCACACCCGTGCAATCTTATCTTTATCTACTAATAAGGACTCTCTATAAAAGATATGGCCCCAGAACCGAACGGACTGCAACAGATATCAAATGAGACCCTCCGAACCTCGCGAAATGAAAAGCCGCCCAGGCACAAGCTCGGTGAAAAATTCTTAAAGGGACCGATTCCATGGAATTGGCTGGTCAGGGCTGCCAGGCAGCCAGGGAAATCGCTGCATGTGAGCGTTGCGCTCTGGCATCTCGTCGGACTCAAAAAATCCGGAACGGTTGCGCTGTCTAACAAGCTGCTGGTTCCCTTTGGGATTAGTCGATTCGCGGGTTATAGGGCCCTACAAGCCCTCAGAACGCGGGCCTAGTGACTGCGATTGACACCGGGCGCGCAACCCGATCGTGACGGTACTCACTTGTACCCGAGAAGCCGAAGTGCCAACAGGCAGCTTGATTGCTTGCCTCTGGCGAGCGCAACAGAGTTGGCTGTTGTTTGGCTGTAAACCTTCAACCGTCTGATGGGCGCGGACGTAAAGCCGTACGCGCCGCGTGCGACCAAGCGCAGTCCCGATGGACAAAATCCGGATCTGGCCGCGGGCATAAGAATAACCGTCAGTCCGGTACATAACCCACGGGAGGTCGACCGGGTTGCCTTGCCAACCTTTCGTGGGTTTCTCGTCGGGGTCAACGCCGGTTCATGGCGGTGTGCTATAGGCCAAGCGAATACCGCGCCTTAATCTTTTCTTTTTCCATTTTCTTGCGCCGCCGTTCGCGGCGAACACTTCCTGTCCGATCCCACCACTTCGCTTGGCTTCGGTTGACAGCTATACGTCCGCAGGGGCGGGAGCAGTACTGTTGCCCCGGCTTGACAGCGAAATAATACGGTCTTTGGCATTCCGGAAGTTTGCAAACCTTCGGCCGGACGCGAGGCTGCATTAAATAGGCCAGAAAATGTTCAAACGGAGATGGCTCTCGAAGATCCAGCGGCGCGCTTGAAAACGGCCAGAATTTGCCCGGGTGATCGATGTCGAAAACCGTGAGCGCCAGAATTTGGTAGATCCCAAATCGCCTCGTTCTCAAATCCTGTATTCGCCATACGTTCCTTAAGGCATCCCGCAAAGCGCGCAATATTTGCCGCTTCTTTTTTGTCGACATCGACACGGCGACCCCGGGTACGACACCGACGAACAGAGAAGTGTCCCAGCTTCGGCGGTCGTCCAAGTTCGCGAGAGACGACAGGAACTTTCTCGCTTGCCGAGGTGATCCTGCTAGATAGCCAAATGTCCGTTTTGGATCAAGGGTGTTCACTTCAAAACTGAATCATATACCTGCAGCGCTAATTTCGGAAAGGAGGAGCAGAGAACGCGAAAAGCGGCACTCCGGAACCGTCGCTTCCCGGTTCCGATTGCCTGGGATGATGGCGCGCCTGATTCTGTTGACCGCTAACTCCACGGTCTCAGATGGCGCGCCGTCCCCAGAAAATTACTGTCGAACTTTTATGTCCCGACGGCACGCGGACCCTAATGCCGTGGCGGGGAGAGCGTAATCCGCGAGCACCTTGTCGTGGACGCTCCAACACTTAAACGGAGAAGCAGCGGAATTGATTAGCGATCCCGCCAGCCTGGACCGGCAGCGAAGAGAGTCGAGACGTTGAACGAAGCAGATCGCTCTGAAAATACAGCCACCATCGACAGCGGCGGGTGATAGCATTCGCGCAGCGACGCCGGATCGGAAACGGAGATTTATGGCTCGATCCGGCCAGAACGGGACCGTGGAAGCTCACGGTCGCTGGTACAGAATGAAAGTATACGAAGATGGACCTGACGGACAGCGGGTGGGGAAGTGGCGCTCGGTTTGTCCAATCAAGGGTCACACGAAGGCGAAAGCTAAACGGATGGCAAAGGAAATGATCGCCGCCATGGGGATCAACACCGATGCTCACGTCGTGAAGGCATGCAAGCCGGTTGTGACCTTTGCTCAGGTGGCCAAGGTGTGGGAGTCCGATTTTCTTTCTAAGATGCGGCCTTCCTCCCAAAACTCGGCCCGGTACATTATGAAGAAGCATTTGTTGCCAAGGTTCGGGGAAATGCTCCTGGACGACATCAATGCCAAGGTCGTCCGGGCGTGGATCACGGACCTGGACAACGCGGGCGAGTTGGCTCCGAAGTCAATCAGCAACGTCTGGAAAGTCCTGAAGCTGGTGCTTGAGCAAGAGGAACGAGTCACGCGGACGTGGAAGCTCAACCTTCCCGAAATCCCGTATAAGGAACAACGGTGGTTTACGCAAGATGAAATCCGCCGTATCGTCGAAGCCGCGAAGGGGCAGTACAAGGTCCTGTACCACCTTCTCGGCGTTTCCGGATTGCGGCCGGGCGAGGCTTTCGGTTTGCACGTCGAGGATATTCAGTTTGATCGTGGATCGTTTCACTGTACCCGTTCCACGTTCAAACACATCGAGGGTCCGGTGAAAACAAAAGCCGGATTCCGTGACGTTCCGCTTGATCCGGAGGCGATCCAACTGTTGAGGGATTATCTCAACGGACGGAGGACCGGCCGGGTCTTTCAGACGTCACGCGGCACGCCGTTGGTTAATGGCACGGTGAATGTCGAACAACTCCGGCCGCTACTGAAGCGACTCAAGATCTCGCATGGCACACTGCACAGTTTCCGCCACGCGAGAGTGAGCCATCTTCGGCGGCAGGGAGTCCCCGATCCCCTTATCAAGAAGTGGGTAGGGCATTCCTCGTTCGAGCATGACGGACGCTTATACGCATTTCGACGCCGAATACGAGCAAAAGATTGCGGCGGAATGTGGTCTGTTAGTCCCAAACGGCCCAATTAGTCCCAAATTGAAGCACAAGCAAGTTGCGTAGAATGCGTAAGATGGGACACAATCAGAAGGTCGAATAAAGTGGGCGTGTAGCTCAGCTGGGAGAGCACCTGCTTTGCAAGCAGGGGGTCACCGGTTCGATCCCGGTCACGTCCACCAACCTTCTCCATACGGCTGAGCCCGTTTCTGAACTACCTGCTGGCTGATTCTGTTCGGCCGCTCTTGCTTGCCAGATAGAAATACCCGACCTTGTTGTTCGGATTGGTGCCGTACCACATCCGCCCCTGCGAATCGCAGAAGAATTCCCGCATGGCAATCTCCGAATGAGGAACTGGATATTCGATCACATTGCCGTTCTTCGGATCGAGGCGCCCAATCGTGTCCTGGCGGTGAGAGTCGTACCAGACATAGCCATCGGCATCGATGCCCATCCCGTAAGGAGTGGGATCCGGGCCCGGCAGCTGGTATTCCTTGAAGGTTTGCGTCTTGGAATCGAACCGGGCCATCTTGCCCGAGTTGAATTCGCCAATCCAAATGATGCCGTCTGCGCCGATTTCCATCCTTCGAGGGTAGGAGTCGGCGGTAGGGGGCGTCCAGAAAGTGATCTTCATCGTATTTCCGTCTACTTTACCGATCCTGTTCCGGCGAGGATTCGTAAACCAGACATCGCCATTCTTGTCCGGCTTTACGTCGTAAGCGCCGCCTTCCACGGCGAAGCGGGTGAATTTCCCGGTCTCCGGATCGAACATGGTCAGCGGGGTACCGCTGGCCCACACCCTTCCGCTCGGATCCAACCGGACGGTGTGCTTCGTTCCGCCGAGAGCAATCCCTTCTTTTCCCGGGAGATATTGATCCTGGTACTCCGTAATTTGCTGTGTTTTAGGATCCCATCTTCCGAGCTTGTTCGAGGCCTGCTCCGCCAACCACACGGAGCCGTCGGGCGCCGGCACGGCTGAATGGATCGCCGCAGTCCCGATATTGGGAACCGGGAAGTCCTGCATCTCGCCCGTTTTGGGATCGAGCAGCGTAATTTTGTTGGCCACTCCGAAGTTGGGAATCCACAAATAGCCATTCTTGTCGGGAGCGGCGCTGAAGGGCATGCGGCTGGGGCCGGGCATGTCGTATTCCACATAAACAATGTTCATCGCATCGCTGCTGAAGGTCCGCACGGTGTCCTTGTATGCCGGCATGTCCGCGGGAGACTTGGGCAGCACCGAATCCGGCCCCCAGAGCTTGGTCAGATAAGAGGCGATATCGTCGGCCTGTTGGTCGGTTATGTCGTACAGGCTGAAATGCATGGCGGTACGCATGTATTCGACGCGGTCCTTCCAGCCATCGGCGTCGCGCTTTACGGCAGCCATGCGGGTTTCAAATCCGTGGCAGATGGAGCAATGGTCGACCATCAGGTCCTTTGCCGTCGCCGGGGGGAAAAGCAGCTTTCCCTGGGCCTGGGAAATGTCGCTCCAACGCACCATGCCCTTCTGCAAGGCGAAGTCGAACGAGGCGTTCTGGTCCGCCGTCAGATTCACGCCGGTGTGGGGATCTGCGGTGAAGCCGACGGCTCGGATCAGGAGGCGATATTCGCCGGCGGGCAGTTTTTCGATTCGATAACGCCCGTGGCTGTCGGAAAGCACAATCGTCGTGATCCTCGTCTTCGTGTTTTGGGCCTCGACGAAAGCGCCCTGGAACGGCGCCCCGTCGGTGCCCTTCACATTTCCCGTGATCGCTGCGGCGGAGCACACAGAGCAGCCGAAAACCATCAAACTCAGCAAGGCGGCGAACCTGGTTTGCAAGAGCATGGGGCCCCCCATTTGGCCGTGTATCAAGCGGGATTCTATCGCTGCAGGGCATTTCTGCCCAGCGCGATGAATCTATGACTCCGAAAATGGCCGACGCGTTTCACGCAGGGGCCTATCGTTTCGGCCTCCGTCATGCCCTTGCCCCGCTGCTCGCGTTTTAACCTGGATACTTGTAGAAGCCGCGGCCGGATTTGCGGCCCAGCCAGCCGGCGGCGACGTACTTCTTCAGCAACGGGCACGCGCGGTACTTGGGATCGCCGAAACCCTTGAACAGGACTTCGAGGATGTCGACGCACACGTCCAGGCCGATGAAGTCGGCCAATTCGAGCGGACCCATGGGATGGTTCATGCCCGTTTTCATCACGGCGTCGACGGCTTCGGGCGTCGCGACGCCTTCCATCACCGCGAACGCAGCTTCGTTGATCATCGGCATCAGGACGCGGTTGGAAACAAATCCCGGCGAATCGTTCACCGCGACGGGTGTCTTCTGCAGCGTTTCGCAAAGCGACATGGTGGATTGAAACGTGGCGTCGCTCGTGGCGAGGCCGCGGATCACTTCCACCAGCACCATCACGGGCACCGGGTTCATGAAGTGCATGCCGATGAAATTTTCGGGACGGCTGGTTTGCGCGGCGAGGAGCGTGATGGAAATCGAGGACGTGTTGCTTGCGAGAATCGCGCCGGGGCGCAACACCGCGTCGGCATCCTTCAGCACGCGAACCTTCAAGTCAAGTTGCTCGGGGACCGCTTCGACTACGAAATCCGCAGCGGAGAGCGATTGGACGTCCGTGGCTGGGCGGATGCGGGCAAGCGCAGCTGCTTTGTCCGCTTCGCCGATCTTCGCTTTCTTCACTTCGCGGTCCAGGTTCCTGGCGATTGTCTCCAGTCCGCGATCGAGAAAGCGCTGCTCGACATCGCGGAGAATCACGCTGTATCCCGAGCGCGCAAACACGTGGGCGATGCCATTGCCCATGGTTCCGGCGCCGAGCACGCCGACGATTTTGATTTCGTTAGATGGCATGAGAGTTCGATGATAGCGGAACGCCGGGAGCTAAAGGAAGCAGAGGAGGTAAAGGGACATCGCTCAGCCGGGTGCGGGCGCTTACTCCGGCGGCGACGCCTCGATGACTTCGCGAACGATTTCGCGGGCGCGCTGCGCTGCTGCCGGCATCACGAGGATCGTGAAGCTGTCTTCGCCCGTTAGCTCGCAGCCGATCCCGTTTTCATGGAGGCTCGCGATCAGCATGTTCTTGATATCGGCGTCCTCGCCGGACCAGACCTCGGCGGTGGCCTCGTTTGGATCGTAATTTTCCGGGATATCGTCCGGTGTTGCGTCGTCCTCTTCGTGCGACTCGCTCGCAGAATCGGGTTCCGCGGCGTTCTCGTCGGATTGCAGCTGCCCTCCCTCGAATTGGCGTAGGGCGTCGTCGAGCGCGGTGTGGGCAACAGCATGATGGCGGCCCGGGATGAAGATTGCGTACACGGGTTGCGAAAGGCCCGGCAGTAGCCCGACATCGCGCGTCCGCGTGTGGTAGGGAATTCCAGCCTTATCGAGAGCTGTGGTGATCGCTCCCGAAATCGGAAGCTCGGTTCCGGTCCACAAGAGCTCCGGGCCGTCGGCGGCCTGCGGGCGATTCGCGGGAGGTGGCGCGGCTAACTTCTCTACGAGTTGCGCGCCGCAATCGGAGCAACGCGTGAAGCCATCGCGGTATTCCGTCTTGCAATTGGGGCAGAACATGAGCGATTGGATGATAACGGAAGCAGACGAAGGAAAGAAGCACGCGAGGTGAAGGCGTCGAGAACCTGACCGCGGCTGTTGTGACTCCCCGCTTATCGTCCGCAGTCTAATAGCGTTCGACGGCCAGAGCTACCGCGTTACCACCGCCGAGGCAAAGAGCTGCTATGCCGCGTTTGAGATTGCGGCGCTGCAATTCGTAGAGCAACGTCACCAGCACGCGCGCGCCGGATGCGCCGATCGGATGGCCGAGCGCGACGGCGCCCCCATTCACGTTTACCTTTTCGGGATTGAGCTTAGTTCGCGCGTGACGGCGATGGCCGCTACGGCGAAGGCTTCGTTCAGCTCGTAGAGATCGACGTCCTTGTCGCGATCCCAGCCGGTTTTCTTCAGCAGCGCTTCGACGGCGTCGACCGGGGCCATCATCACCCACTTGGGATCGACTCCGCTGACGGCCTGCGCGACGATGCGGGCCATCGGCGCTTTGCCAAGCCGCTGCGCGTTGCGTTCGCTGGTGACGACGACGGCGGCCGCGCCGTCGTTGGTGCCAGGCGCGTTGCCGGCGGTTACCGTGCCGTCTTTTTTGAAGGCCGGCTTCAGCCTGCCGAGGGCTTCGAGCGAAGTATCCTCGCGCGGGGATTCATCCGTCTTGATGACGACCGGATCGCCCTTTTTCTGCGGAATCTCGACCGGCACGATCTGCTCGCTTACAAAGCAAGATTTGATCGCGCGCACCGCTTTGCGATGGCTCTCGAGCGCAAACTCGTCCTGCTGCTGCCGCGAGATTTTGTATTTCTCAGCCACGAGTTCAGCGGTCATCCCCATGTGGAAGTTCTCGTAGACGTCCCACAGGCCGTCGACGATCATCGAATCGAAGATTTCCTGGTTGCCGAGGCGATAACCGCTGCGCGCGCCCTTCAGCAGGTACGGGCAATTCGACATGGACTCCATACCGCCCGCGACCACAATCTCCGACTCTCCCAGCGTCACAGCTTGCGCGGCAAGCCCCACGGCTTTCAGACCCGAGCCGCACACTTTGTTGATCGTCATCGCGGCAACGCGCGAAGCGAGGCCACCCCGCAGAGCCGCCTGCCGCGCGGGATTCTGCCCGAGTCCCGCCTGCACGACGTTGCCCATGATGGCTTCGTCCACCTGCACAGGCTCAATCCCCGCGCGCCGCACCACCTCCGCTACCACTTTCGCGCCAAGTTCGGTGGCGCTGAGAGGTGAAAGTCCGCCCATAAATTTTCCAATGGGCGTGCGAACCGCACTCAAAATGACGGGCCGCTCTGCTGGCATAACGGACTCCCTGCAACAGTGAGGAGGATTTCTCTTTTTCCACCAAAAGTATAGGCGCGAGCTTCCAGAGGGTCAATTTTAGTGTCGGACTTCCCCCCAACTACTTCCTCAATCCCTTGACTGTCTCTGATTGCGTCGGCTGCAGCGGCGGGAGCTATGGCTGTAGTCCATGTAAGTTGCAGAGTAACCACGACTTTAGTTCACGTGGTGGATGGAGCATACATGTGACTTAGCTCACTGCAGAGTGAGGGCCCCTTTCCTATCATTGTAGTGTACAGCGGAGGTGGCTAATGTTTGCATCCACCGCAAAAAGCCTCTTGGAATCTACTTCGGACCGTCGAGCCACGTGCCGGTATCCCTTCACGACAGGGGTTACTGCGATCGACCCCATTTCAGAAACGGAGATCGACGCACACACTACGGACATCTGCGCGGGAGGCTGTTACGTTGACACGATGAATCCCTTCCCGTCGAGAACAGCCGTGCATCTGCGTCTCACGCGGAACGGCAAATCGTTCCACACCAAAGCGCACGTCGCGCACTGCCAGACAGGCGTGGGCATGGGACTTCTGTTCACGAATATCGCTCCGGCCCAAGCGCCAATTCTCAAAAGATGGCTGGCGGAGCTCGAAGGGGCTTCGCCATCTGAGGTGTCGATTACAGAAGTCGCTGAGGAATCCCACCGTTCGAGTGAGCGGCAAGGCGGAGAGCGTTACATGGTCGAAGAACTCATCGCAGTGCTGGCTCAGAAACATGTCTTAACGGAAGACGAAGCTGAAACGATCTTGCGGCGATGCGATTCGTAGCTCCCGATCGCATCGTCGCGTGACCTTCGAGAAATAAAATGGATGCAATCTGGAGCAGGGTGTAGACTCGCCTCAACCGGAATCGTACCCTCCGGCCCACTTCGGTTCAAAAACAAGTCGTTTCAAAAACAAAGGGGATTCCCATGAAGATCAAAGCGACTGTTCTACTGGTATCGACAGCGGCGCTTCTGCTGCTGGCTACCGGCTTCATCCAAACTGCCCGGGCCGCCGGCGATGACGCCGTGGCCGCGGTCACCAAGCTCGAACATGACGCGGTGAAGGCCGATCTGGCCGGCGACAAGGCCTTCTATGTGAAGCTTCTGGCGAGCGACTGGACGGGCGGCGACAGCGCCGGACAATGGTTCACCAAAGAAGCGATGATGAAAATGATGGACGACGCGAAGAACAACAAGTTCAACAGCGAGAAAATCTCCGAACTCAAGGTGCGCGCGTACGGCGACACGGCCGTGGCCACTTACAAGGACACCTACGATGCGATGGTCCAGGGTGAACACCGGACGCGCACCGTGCTCAGCACCGATACGTTCGTGAAAATTGGCGGTGAGTGGAAGCAGGTCGCCAGCCACTCTTCACAGGCAAAGTAACGGGCCGAGCCGCCCGCGCTTACGATGATGTGCCTGCTTATTCGGAGGCGCTGTGCCTGGCGACTGCGGCCAGTTGCAACACTTCCGCCAGGTGCACGGCTTGGCGGCCGGTGGCTTGGCGAATCTGCTCGCGGCAGCTGAAACCGTCGGAGACGATCAGCGTTTCCGGATGCGCTTGGCGAACGGCGGGAAGCAGCACGCGCTCCCCTATCGCCTGCGAAACCGCGTACTTCTCCTTCTCGAAGCCGAACGGGCCGGCCATGCCGCAGCAGCCGGAGTCGAGCGATTGCAGCTCGACGCCCATTTTTCGCAGCAGCGATTCCTCGTCGTTCATCTTCATCAGCGCTTTGTGATGGCAGTGGCCGTGGAGCAGCACTTTTCGCGATAGGCGCGGAGGCTCGAAACCCGGCGCGTGATGCTGCAGAAATTCGCTCAGCAGGAAAGTCTGATCGCGCAGGCGCTTGGCTCGCGGATGGCCAGGGAAGAGGTTGCAAAGCTCGTCGCGAAACACGGACGCGCAACTCGGTTCGAGGACGACGATGGGAAGGCCCGCCTCGATCGGTTCGCGCAAGACGTCCAGAATCTTCAGCAGGTAATCCTTCGCCTCGTCGAGCATGCCGAAATCGTAGAGCGGGCGGCCGCAGCAGAGATGCTGGCGGGGGACACGCACGTGGAACCCGGCGCCCTGCAGAACCTCCCAGGCCGCGCGGCTCGTTTCGGGATGTAGATAGTTGTTGAAGGTGTCCGCCCACAGGATTACCTCACCGCGTGCATAGCGGGCGCTGACGGGGCTGCGCCTGTGCGCTGCTTCGTCCATACCGGGGACGCGATTCCTGCGCGCCCAGCGCTGGAACGATTGCGGCGCAAGCGACGGCATCTTGCGCGCCGGCGCGAGGCCCAATGCCCGGCGCATGAGGTGACTCAGAACCGGCGCGCGATTAGCAAAATTCGCGAGCCCCGGCGCGATGGAAGCGACGCGCAGCCATTTATCCACCATGCCGAACGCGTAGGCGCGCAGCGGGCGCCGGCGGCTTTCGTAAAAATGCGCGAGAAATTCCGCCTTGTACGTCGCCATGTCGACGTTCGCGGGGCACTCGGACTTGCACGCCTTGCAGGAAAGGCACAAGTCGAGCGACTTCTTGACGTGCTCGTCGTTCCAGCCGCCGCGCGTAACTTCACCCTGGAGCATCTCGAAGAGCATGTGGGCGCGCCCGCGAGTGGAGTGCTCCTCCTCGAGCGTCACCATGTAGCTGGGACACATGGTGCCGGCGTCCTGTTTGCGGCAGGCCCCGAGTCCCAGGCAGCGGAGCGACGCTTTCGCAAACGAGCCGTCGTCCTCGGGGAACTTGAAATGCGTGTGCGGGTCGAGCGGTTTGTAATCCGCGCCCAGCCGCAGATTCTCGGTGGGCAGATAGGCGTCGACCACCTTGTGCGGATTCAGGCGGTTCTCGGGGTCCCAAGCGGCTTTGAACTCGGCGAAGGCCTTCGTCAGCTCCGGGCCGAACATTTTCGGGAGCAGCGCACCGCGGGATTGCCCGTCGCCGTGCTCGCCGGAGAGCGAGCCGCCGTAGCTGACCACGAGGTCCGCGGCGCGGTCGACGAACTCGGCGTAATTGCGAATGCCCGTCTCGCTTTCGAGATCGAAGCTCACCCGCATGTGGATGCAGCCGTGGCCGAAGTGTCCGTAGAAAGCGCCCTGGTAGTCGTACTCATCCATGAGCTTGCGGATATCGCGCAGATATCCGCCCAGCTTTTCGGGCGCAACGGCTGCGTCGTCCCAACCTTCCCACTCGGCCGGTGCTCCTGGAGCGAAAGCGGCCGCGCGCGGCCCTGATTCGCGAATCTGCCACACCGCTCGCGCTTCCGCGCTGGTGTAAGTCCGCGACGAAGGCGGATGGGGAACTTTTTTCAGGCGGTCGATCAGGCGCGCGGAAAGCTGCCGGACTTCGTCTGGGTCATCTGCGCCGAATTCGACCAGCAGGAATCCGCCGCCCTCGGGCAAGAGATCGAGGTTGGGCGCCCGCCTTTTCCTGAGGGCGTCGATGATGCTTCCTTCGAAGCCTTCCAGTCCGATGGGCTGGAATTCCAGAATCTCCATTACGTGATCGGCAGCTTCAAACGCGTCGCGATAGCCCAGAGCGACAAGGCTGCGGTGCTGCGGGCTGTGGATCAGCTTCACTTTGGCTTCGAGGACGATGGCGCAGGTGCCTTCGGTTCCGACCAGCGCGCGCGCTACGTGAAAGCCGCGCTCGGGGAGGAGTTCGTCGAGGTTGAACCCGGAGACGCGGCGCGGGATTTGCGGGAAGCGCGCGCGGATCTGCGGCGCGTATGCGTCGCGGATATTTCGCAGCTTCGCGTAGATTTCGCCGCGGCGACCGCCCGCGCGAAGGATGCCATCGAGCTCGGCGTCGCTCGTCGCGGCCACGGTCATTTGCGTCCCGTCGGAGAGCAGGATGCTCAGTTCCTCGACATTGTCGACGGTCTTGCCTCCGAGCAGCGAATGCGTTCCGCAGGAATTGTTGCCGATCATCCCGCCGATGGTGCAGCGGTTGTGAGTGGAGGGATCGGGGGCAAAAGTCAGCTGATGCTTCTCGGCGCGGTCGCGAAGGGTATCGAGAACGACTCCCGGCTGCACCCTCGCAAATTTCCGATCCGGATCGATTTCGAGAATCTGGTTCAGGTACTTCGTGAAATCGAGCACCACGGCGACGTTGCAGCATTGGCCGGCCAGGCTCGTCCCGGCGCCGCGCGGCAAAATAGGCGCTCCGTACTTTTTGCACGCCGCGACCGCGGCAATCACATCTCCGGTGTCGCGCGGTACCACCAGGCCAATCGGAACCTGCCGGTAATTGGAACCGTCCGTGGCGTAGAGAGCGCGGCTGCCGCGATCGAACCGTACTTCCCCGTGCACGGTGCGCTTCAATTCAGCTTCGAGATCGGAAGCTTGCGCGAAGGTATCGACGGGCTTGGCGTGGGAACTCGGCGGCAATGGGGCATGCGAATGCAAAGCTTAGAGAGTGTAATCCATTTGTGGAATCCGTCGAAGCCTTGCGTACCACAGTCTCATCTGATGAGGCTGGCTAACGCCACATTTTTTAGGGCTGATATGCGGCTTGGCTGGTAAACTTTGTAACCGTTGCACCCTCGCGGGAAGCGTAGAACTTCGGAGGCATTCAAGTGAGCGAACGGGCAAAACCATTGCCGGGCTTGGAAATATTGGGCGCCCAGGATAAGCAGACGGACGAAATCCTTACGCCCGAGGCCTTGAAATTTGTGGTCGAGCTCGAGCGGCGCTTTGGTCCGCGACGCCGGGAATTGCTCGCCGCGCGAGTAGAACGCCAGAAGAAGCTCGATGCCGGCGAACGTCCCGATTTTCTGCCGCAGACGGCTGAAATCCGCAACGGCAACTGGAGAGTGGCTCCGCTTCCGGCCGATCTGCTCGACCGCCGCGTGGAAATCACCGGCCCCGTGGACCGCAAGATGATTATCAACGCGCTGAATTCCGGCGCGAGCGTCTTCATGGCCGATTTCGAAGACTCGAACACGCCCACGTGGAGCAACCTGATCGACGGCCACATCAATCTGCGCGATGCCGTGCGGCGCACGATTACCTACACGGACCCCACGACGAAAAAGGCTTACCAGCTGAATCCGCAGATTGCCGTTCTGCTTGTCCGGCCGCGCGGGTGGCACCTGCCGGAAAAGCATGTGCTCGTCGACGGACAGATGATGTCAGGTTCGCTGTTCGATTTCGGCCTGTATTTCTGGCACAACGCGAAGGAACTGCTGGCGAGGGGAACCGGCCCTTATTTTTATCTGCCGAAACTCGAAAGCCATCTGGAAGCGCGCCTGTGGAACGACGTGTTTCTCTATTCGCAGGATGCGCTCGGCATCAAGCGCGGAACCATCAAGGCTACCGTCCTGGTGGAGACGATCCTGGCGACTTTCGAAATGGACGAAATTCTCTACGAACTGCGCGAGCATTCCTCGGGACTGAACTGCGGACGCTGGGATTACATTTTCAGCTTCATCAAGAAGTTCGCGAACGATCCCGCGGCCGTGCTGCCGGATCGCGGCCGCGTCACGATGACCAGCCACTTCCTGCGCTCCTACAGCAA
The DNA here is from genome assembly GCA_963709105.1 of uncultured Acidobacteriota bacterium. Classification (GTDB taxonomy): domain Bacteria; phylum Acidobacteriota; class Terriglobia; order Acidiferrales; family UBA7541; genus Palsa-295. The sequence goes on along the minus strand of CAVPVC010000019.1, from coordinate 137,734 downwards.
GCTCGTGATCAAGACCTGCCACCGCCGGGAAGTGCATGCCATCGGCGGCATGTCCGCCTACATCCCGAACAAGCGGGATGCGGCCTTGAATCAAACCGCGATGGACCAGGTGCGCGCGGACAAGGAACGCGAGGCCTCCGACGGGCACGATGGCACATGGGTGGCGCATCCCGGCCTCGTGGGCATTGCGAAAGAGATCTTCGACAAGTACATGCCGCAACCGAATCAAATCGACCGCAAGCTCGAAGACGTCCACATCACCGCCGCGGATTTGCTCGCCGTTCCCCAGGCGGAGATCACCGAAGCCGGCTTGCGCCAAAATATCGCCGTGGGCATTGGGTACCTGGAATCGTGGCTGCGCGGCGTAGGCTGCGTGCCGCTGTTCAATCTGATGGAAGATGCGGCGACCGCCGAAATCAGCCGCGCACAGCTCTGGCAATGGATTCACCACAAGGCGCACCTGAGCGACGGCCGCGCAATCACTCCGGAGCTGTGCCTCCAGATCATCGACGAGGAACTGGCGAAGTTCCGGCAAGCGGTGGGAGAAGAGCAGTTCCGCGCGGGACGCTACACCGAGGCCGCAAAGCTGGTTCGCGATCTGATTCAATCCGGTAAATTTATCGAGTTCCTGACGCTGCCGGCCTACGATCAGTTGAAAGAGACCGAGCACGCCTCGGCCTGAAAAGAATTCTGGAGTTTCGCCGCCGAGGCTGGTTATGATCCGGCTGCGGACGCGCTAACAGAGGAATTCCCCATGCACACCGGGCGTCACTTTCTCCAAATACCCGGCCCCACCAACGTGCCGGATCGTGTGCTCCGGGCGATGGATCGTCCGGTAGTCGATCACCGAAGCGCCGAATTTGCGCAGATGAGCACGGAAGTCCTGGAAGGCCTTCGCCCGATTTTCCAAACTCGCGGACCTGTGGTGATCTACCCAGGCTCCGGCACGGGCGCGTGGGAAGCGGCGCTCGTCAATACGCTTTCTCCGGGCGATCGCGTTCTGCTCTTTGAGACCGGACACTTCTCGCAGCAGTGGCGGCAGGTCGCAGAGAAATTCAGCTTGCAAGTTGAATACGTGCCCGGCAACTGGCGGAGAGGCACCGACCCGGCGGAAGCGGAAGCGCGGCTCAGTGCTGATCGAAACCACGCGATAAAAGCAGTGCTGGTGGTCCACAACGAAACCTCCACCGGTGTCACCAGCCGCATCGCCGAACTCCGCGCAGCCATCAACCGGGCCCGCCATCCGGCACTCTTGATCGTGGATACGATTTCGTCGCTGGCTTCGATCGATTATCGCCACGACGAATGGGGAGTGGACGTCACCATCGCGGGCTCGCAGAAGGGGCTGATGCTCCCTCCCGGCATCAGCTTCAATGCCCTTTCCGATAAAGCCCTGGCCGCAAACAAGACGGCGCGGCTGCCGCGAGCCTATTGGGATTGGCAGGAGATGTTGAAGGCAAACCGCGGCGGTTTTTTCCCGTACACTCCGGCGACAAATCTCCTGTATGGATTGCAGGAAGCTCTTCACATGCTGCACGAGGAAGGCTTGCCGAATGTTTTCCAGCGCCACCAGCGTCACTCGGAAGCTACGCGGGCGGCCGTGCGTGCATGGGGGCTGGAGATCGTCTGCGAGGAACCGATGGAATATTCGAGTTCGCTCACGGCTGTTTTTATGCCGGATGGCTATGACGCGGATCGCCTGCGGGAAATCATCCTGGAGCACTTCGATATGTCGCTGGGATCGGGACTGTCCAAACTTGCGGGCAAAGTATTTCGCATCGGACATCTCGGCAGTTTCAACGATCTGATGCTGGCGGGGACGCTGAGCGGCGTGGAAATGGGACTTCTACTGGCCGGCGTGCCTCACAAAGCAGGGGGAGTGGACGCAGCTCTTCAGTCCCTGGTAGCGACGCGTCCGCTGCCGGAGCTCCCAGTTTCCACCGGCTCTCGGCTCGCCTAAAACGGCGGTTTGGTGATATACCTGCAATATCTGGGGGACGGGAGCAATCGGCGGTTCACAAAAACGGACGTGCCCGGAGGCGTGGCGTCAGCAAATGGCGACGGTTTCAAGTACGCAGTCGAGGACGGACCGATAAGCCTCTGGTTTACAGTATCTTACGGAATGCGCCGATGGCGAATATTGTGCCGGTAATTCACTAGGGCTTTTGCGCCCCGGGGGCAAGAACGTTGTCACTTGGACGAAAATGTTTCGCACTCTTAGCCATCCTGGCGCTCGCTATGCCTCTGCTCGGGGTGGATCAGCCGAACGGCCCCTTGACCGACCAGGACATCCTGCAGATGGTGAAAGCCGGGTTCGACGACACCACCATCCTGCGGTACATCCAGGCCAACGATGTGGATTTCGATCTTTCCGTGACTGCCGTTGTAGCCCTGAAGAATGCGGGCGTTAGCCAATCACTTATCCAAGTCCATGCTTTCCATCGAAGTAGCCAAGAAAGAAATGGGTGTGGATGCCGCGCTCGCCGCCATCTCCGCCACCGCTTCCACCGGCCATGACGACGTCCATGTGTTTGCGCTGCTGAATGGAAGGCTCGTCCCGACCGAACCTGAAACCGTGAAATGGCGTTCGCCTGGCGGCTTGCGCAGCGTGGCGATGCTCGGTTTCGAACGTGGGCCCATGGTGGGAGCGGTCAGCGGCCCGCACAGTGACCTGGTCACCACGTGGCCTCCGTTGAACATGGTCCCGCTCGACATGGCGTTTTACGTCCTTACGCCGAAAGGAAGCTCCGCCTCCGACTTCCAACTGCTACATTTCACGGAAAAAAACGACCGCCGCGAATTCCGGACGATCCCGAGCGACCGCGCCCACACCTGGGCCACTCCTGAAAATACCGTCGCCTTTACTCTGGAAGCCGTCGCTTCGAGGGTTTACAAGATCACGCTGCCCAACCTGAATGTCGGCGAGTACGGCCTGCTGACTCCCACCACTCGCGTAAAGGCCACTTCCGGATCCGAAGGTCAGATCTATACATTCCGGATCGTCGAATAGCCGTTTTTGACCGGAGATTCCGTTCGTCCCAGCCTCTTGCAGTAGTACTCTCGTAACCTCGCCTCTGCCCTGCCGGCATTCGATAATCTTGCCGCGGCGTTTGCCGGGAACGGGGTGCTCGGATAGAATAACCGTTTTGTATAGAGCCCAAAAATGACGCCGATAATGCTCCACAACACGCTGACGAATCGCATCGAGCCCCTGCAACCGCTCCACGCGGGCGAAGTGCGTATTTATACCTGCGGGCCCACCGTGTATGCCTTCGCGCACATCGGTAACTTCCGCACCTTCGTATTCCAGGACGTGCTGAGGCGTTTTCTGCATTCGCAGGGCTACCGGGTGATGCAGGTCATGAATGTCACTGACGTGGACGACCGCATCATTCAGAGCGCGGCCCACGCGGGAGTCGACATCCGTGAATATACGGAGAAATACATCCGCGCATTTCTCGAGGATACGGGAGCTCTCAACATCGAAGCGCCGGAAGAATTGGTGCGGGCCACCGATCACATTGAGGACATGGTGGCCCTGATCGAAAAGCTGCAGCAAAAAGGGATGACCTACAATAGCGACGGCTCGATCTATTTCCGTATCGCCAAGTTTCCCGAGTACGGAAAGCTCTCCAAGATCGACGTACATGGAATGAAGGCCGGGGCCCGGGTAGACGTGGACCAGTATGAGAAAGACGATGCCCGCGATTTTGCCCTATGGAAGGCGCCCAAGCCGGGCGAGCATTTCTGGGAGACGCGCATCGGCCCCGGTCGCCCGGGCTGGCACGTAGAGTGCTCCGCCATGGCTATGAAGTATCTTGGCGAGACGCTGGATATCCACACCGGCGGCGTGGACCTCACCTTCCCGCACCACGAGAATGAAATCGCGCAAAGTGAAGGCGCGACGGGGCACCCTTTCGTGCGTCACTGGGTGCACGCCGAACACCTGATCATCGACGGGCAGAAGATGTCCAAGTCCCTCGGCAACTTCTACACGCTGCGGGACCTCTTCGCACGGGGGCAGAAGCCCTCCACGATTCGCTACGCGCTGCTCTCGGTTCCCTATCGCCGGCAGCTCAATTTCACCGAAGACGCCTTGCAAGCGGCGGAAAGCTCCGTTGAGCGGCTGCGCAATTTTGTGGTGCGGCTGAAGACCGCGCAATTCTCTCCGGGCTCGGTTCCTGAAATGGTCAAGCGCGTGGAGCGGGCCGAGAGGGATTTCGATGCCGGGCTCGCAGACGACGTGAATACGGCCATCGCCACCGCCGCGGTTTTCGAACTCGTTCGCGATGTCAACACGGCCATGGATGCCGGCACGTTCCTTCAGCAGGACGCCCTGCGCGTCCTCACTGCCATGGAAAAGTTCGATGCCATCCTCGCGGTGCTGGCCGATGACGACGCCGAGAAGCTTCGCAAGCTGGGCTTCGGGGCGGCCGAGCCGAAGATGACCTCCACGCAAGTGGAGGCGCTGGTGGAAGAGCGGATCGGCGCCAAACGGCGGCGTGACTTCAAGCGCTCCGACGAGATACGCCAGTTACTTGCGGATTCTGGTATCCTCGTGGAGGATACCAAGGATGGCAGCGTCCGCTGGAAATATAAGTGAGCGCGGCTTCGGCTGATTTTCGCCTAGACAGCCACCTCTAAAACGGACCGCTCGATTTATAGATGCGGCACGCGGCATTCGCGGAAACGCCAATCCGCATCTGAAAGATGAGATGCTTGGAACCTCAGCCATGCCGGCAACGACCATATTGAACCAGCCCAAGCTGCCCCAGCTGGTCACCAAGCTGCCCGGCCCCAAGGCGAAGGAGATCGTGGAACGCGACCAGAAGGTCGTGTCCCCGTCGTATACCCGTGATTATCCGCTAGTTGCGAACGTGGGCCGCGGCGCCATGATTGAGGACGTCGACGGCAACACCTTTCTCGATTTCGCCGCTGGAATCGCTGTGGTAGCCACCGGGCATTGCCACCCGGACGTTGTGGCCGCCATCCAGAAGCAAGCCGCTCACCTGATCCACATGTCCAGTACGGACTTCTACTATCCCGGCATGGTCGATCTGGCCGAGAAGCTGGTGGCCATCACCCCGGGCAAGGATCGCAAGAAGGTAATTTTCGGCAACTCGGGAACCGAGGCGATCGAAGCGGCGATGAAGCTCGCCCGCCACCGTACGAAGCGCGAGAAGTTCATCTCATTTTATGGCTCTTTTCATGGGCGCACGATGGGCGCTCTCTCGCTGACAGCTAGTAAGTCCATCCAACGCAAGGGTTTCGGGTCTCTTGTTCCCGGCGTTTTCCATGCCCATTACCCCAATACGTATCGGGGATCGGGCGGCATCCGCCCCGAACACGCGTCCGAGGACGCGCTGGCTTATATCGAAGAGGAGCTCTTCCGCCGCGTTGTGGATCCGAGCGATGTCGCGGGTATCTTTATCGAGCCAATCCAGGGCGAAGGCGGGTATCTTCCTGCGCCGGATGAGTTCCTGATAGGGCTGCAGCGATTGTGCCGCGAGCACGACATCCTGCTGATTGCCGACGAGATCCAGTCCGGGATGGGACGGACGGGAAGCTGGTGGGCGGTTGACCGTTCCGGCGTCGAACCCGACATCCTGTGCACCGCGAAGGGTATCGCCTCCGGGATGCCGTTGAGCGCCGTGGTTGCGCGCGCTGACGTGATGGATTGGGAACCCGGCGCGCACGCCTCCACATTCGGCGGGAATCCGGTATCGATTGCCGCGTCTTTGGCTACGCTCACTCTGCTCGAGCGGGTTTATATCGCCAACGCCCAGCGCATGGGCGCTTATATCATCCGCCACACGGCGGACTGGCGGAAACGGCACCGTATCGTCGGAGACGTCCGCGGACGCGGCCTGATGGTTGGCGTTGAATTGGTGCATGATCAGGACACGAAGGAAAAGGCGCCCGACCTCCGCAATCGTGTGGTTCAGATGGCCTTCCAGAAAGGCTTGCTGCTTTTGGGAGCCGGAGAAAGCACCATTCGCATCGCCCCACCGCTGATGATCGACGACGAACAGGCCGAATTCGCAGTCGCCACGCTCGATTCCTGCATCACTGCCGTCGAAGGCAAAAGATAGATCTGCAGAGCGGCAGCAAGATACTGGCCGACGGACTGGTTTATGCCGTCGCACCGGCGGCGTTTTGGTGGCACAGCTACTCTTGGCTGTGTCCTCCTGACCGCACAGGCAAGAGTGCCTGTGTCACAAAATCGGCGTGCTTTCAGCGAAGCGGCGCAATCGCAAAGCTTATCCGGAGTTGCGGATGCTCCCATCCCGTCGTAAACTTGTGGGGTTGCAAAGCAGCCACACACCGCTGTAGTTGGGCCTGTAGCTCAGGTGGCTAGAGCGCACCCCTGATAAGGGTGAGGTCGGTAGTTCAAGTCTACCCAGGCCCACCATTTCCTTCTTTTTGTGCCACAACGCCTCTTTGAATCGGGCAAGGGAGAACGCGGAGAGGTTGGCGCTTCGACCCGCACCTTCCTGAGGGCTAAGCGAGCCTGAAGCCGGAAAGCCGAGACGTCTTCCGGTCGAATGTTAGGGTGTACGAGCAACCTGCTCTGGCACCAAGGGCTAGAATGATGGCGTCTCCGAACGTGCCCTTTCTTTGCTTGAGCGCAATCATGGCGATGAAGACCTCCTGCTCGTTTTCGACGACAAGAACCTCAATCTGAAGCATTCGCTCGATGGCCGCGGCGATTTCATCGCTTCCAAGCCGTAGGCGCGATCGAGCACCCAGACGGTTTCGACAATTGCGACTGCGCTCACGAAGCCAGGATTTTCCTCACTGAGTCGCCGCTCGATAACTTCGGTCGCCTTGGGTGATTGAATCGGATGGTCTTGGGCGAGGTACCGGACCAGGATGTTCGTGTCTAAACCAATCATCGACGCCGGGGACGGCTAGCGACGCCGGCGGCACCTTCGCGAGCGGCGTCATTCATCTCCGCGATCGTTAGCGGCCGCCGGCGCCGGGATTTGACGATGCCTCGCAAAGCCGCCGCGGGCAGTTTCGGCAGAAGAACAACGCTACCATCGGGGTGGATGAAGAACTTGACGCGATCTCCAGGTTTCAAACCCAGATGCTTTCGGACGGCCTTGGGGATGGTCGCCTGCCCTTCACAGTGATCGCAGATTCCATTTCTAGCTCCCATTACTTCTCTAAAAATGTAATACCCAATTCGTATGGCGTCAAGCTGCGATGCGCTATTCCAATCGGCCTTCCGAGCCACAGTCGAAACGGTCTCGGCGGGTTGCTTCCCGTCGGACGGGCGGCGTAACCGCTGCGGCGCTCCCGCAGGAATCCGCTGCGTGTAACCCAGCGAAGCGCCAGATTAGTGTGATGCTCTTGGACAATATTTGCGAATGACAGACCGGGGCTAAGCAACTATCCCTGCGACGACACATTCGCCTTGGATGACTTTCGTATACAGAATAAAATACTTGCGGCGCCGATCGGACCTTTGTGATATAGATAGAGGATAATAATTAGGGTTGTCCCCGCTATGCTTTTTAATCCCCTCTATTATTTTTTATTCAATTGACAGCTTGGTAGAGCCATATTAGATTCTCTCCCCTTATGGCCAAGAACGATTGAATCGGACTGATACAAGGCATAGAGAAAGAGCGAGGCACGCGCGTTATCACCTACATAACCAGCACTCGCGCCAATCTTGAAGTTCAAATGGCGATGGATGCTATTAGGAAGGTCTACGACCATCTCGAGTCTGTTGCGAATCCGAAGAAGACAGTCGACGTAGACTTGTTCATCCATAGCAATGGCGGGGACGGCACAGTTCTATGGCGTCTTGTTACCCTGATACGGGAGTACGCTAGGAAGTTCTCTGTGCTCGTACCATACAAGGCATTCAGTGCTGCCACTCTAACTGCCCTTGGTGCAGACAATATCGTGATGCACCCAATGGGAATGTTGGGACCGACAGACCCAACCGTAGCCAACTCATTCAACCCAGATGACCCAACGCATCCGGGGCAGAAGCTTGGCATCAGCGTCGAAGACGTGACTGCGTTTATTACTCTGGTTAAGGAAGATGCTGGCATACAGCACGAAGATGAATTGGTTCAGGCATTCATCAAATGTGCGATAAAATCCACCCTCTTGCTTTAGGAAATGTGAAAGCTCCCTCTCGCAGTCCCGCATGATGGCGCAAAATCTTATCGCTGCACATGGACAAGCGAAGTGAAGACCACAACATTAATGAGATTGTAGATAGCCTCACATCGAAGCTGTTTTATCATGGTCACCCAATCAATCGCACAGAAGCGAAAGATGAAGTCGGACTAAAGACGGTGGTATGTGCATCCGATACGTTAGAGAAGCTTATGTGGTCCCTTTATCTAGGGTACGAGGCCGAGGTCAAAATGGAAGAGCCATTCGAAGCTTCCTCGGAATTTCTTGCCCAGCACCCCAATCCTCCGCCCCCGAATGGCGCGATGACTCCCGTGAACAAAGCCAAGATTGCGTTCATAGAGTCAACAGCAAGAACTGACGTGTTTACTATGGATTACAAGCTGGCGGGTCAGCCTCAGATCGTTATGACCCCAACTGGCCCGCTCAGTGTGGCAGGAGGCGTGCAGGTAGCACTGATATCACAGCGTCGTGGCTGGGAAGTTGAGTAGTACCGGTACTATTGACCCAGATTCTAGATCACTCCAAAATATAAGGAGGCGTAGTTATGTTTGAGGGCGAGGGAGAAAACGTGACAGTCACTGCCGCCGTTCACGCCGGCACCATCATAGGCACACAAACGACCAGTCAGATGACCGCGCCGTCGATTCTGCCACAACGGTTCAACAGCCGTCGCAGCCGTGTGCGCGTTCGATTGTACGTCCTGAACTAAACTCAGTGAGTGAACCGCGGACCAAGTAGCGCCCTTCAGCCTTGGGTCTAAGGGCCGCAGATGCATCAGCCTCTGCGGCCCTTAATTTTTTGCTTGGGCTGATCCCCACTGACTTGCCAGGTACATCTCTTGCGTCAGTTATTGGGTTGTGCTGCCTTGTGGAGCTCACCCATCATTTTGCTGCCACAAAGAGGACGCAGGTTGGTTCGGTTGCGTCGGTGAGAACCTTTCCCGTGGGCGTCAACTTTCCTGTGGCTTGATCGACGCGGAAGATTACGATGTTGGCGGAATCCTGGTTGGCGGCGAAGAGGTAGGCGCCGGTGGGGTCGAGCGAGAAGTTGCGCGGCGTCTTGCCCTGCGTGGAAACGTGTTCAACGAGCGTGAGCGTTCCGGTGTTTGAATCGATGGCGAACACGCCGATGCTGTTGTCCCCGCGATTGGAGCCGTATACGAACCTGCCCGCACGATCCACCTGGACTTCCGCCGAGACGTTGCGGCCCGTAAAGCCGTCCGGCAGGGCCGAAACAGTCTGGAGTTCCTTCAACGTGCCATTGGCGGCGTTGTAATCGAGGGTGGTCAGCCGCGATCCCATTTCGCTGACAACGTATAAATACTTACCGTTGGGATGAAACGCGAGGTGGCGCGGTCCCCATCCGGGATGCAAAACAATGGACGGCGGATCGTTGGGCTCAAGCGAACCGGTCGCGAGGGTCAAGCGGTAGACAAAGACCTTATCAAGGCCGCGGTCGGCGACGATGACGAAGCGATTGTCCGGCGAGAACACCACGCAGTGGGCGTGCGGCCCTGCCTGGCGCTCCGGGTCAATGCTCGAACCCTGGTGCTGGATGAAGGCGGATGCGTTGCCCAATCTGCCGTCGTCATGGATGGGAAACGCGGCGACGCTTCCGCTTCCGAAGTTCGCTGCAACGAGAATTTTTCCGGTTTTGTCGATGGCAATGTGGCATGGGCCAACGCCCTTCGAAGAGACGCGGTTCAAAAACGTCAGCTTCCCGCTTTTCGTGTCCATCGCGAAGGCGGTGATCGTGTTCCCGGACTCCGTGGCGGTCTCGTGCTCGTTCACGGCGTAAAGAAAGCGATGGTTGGGATGCACGATCAGATAGGAAGGGTGAGCGGTTTCCGCGACGACGCCCAGCGGAACGATGTCTCCCGTGGAGGGTGTGAAGCGATAGGCGTAGATGCCTTTGCTGGCCGTGTGAGTGTACGTGCCGATATAGACCAGATAACTCTTGCCACTGGAATTCTTAGCGCCCGCGAAGGCGGGAATCAGAATCGCGCCGAGCAGCATCAGCGCGAAAAAGCGGCGTGGCAGAAGCATTGGGCACTCCGGGACGAACCGGGATTGACTGGTTTTCGATTCGCTCATCGGCGGAGTATATGCCAAAGAGCGGAGTTTTCAACCCAGCTTTGGTTTGGTACAGGAATGTCGGTTCAAGGATGTGAAGCCGGGGTGCCCTGTGTTACAAAAAAAGAGCGCAGCCGCCGAGTGACGGCTGCGCTGCATCACTTGTGTCTTTCCGTTTACCTTCTTCCGTCGTGATCGTCCCAGCCGTCGCGGTCGTCGAAATCGCGATCCGCGGGCGCGAACGATATGCCGCGGAACACTTCACCAGCGCGAGCCGTGCGGAGGGTGACAAACTTCTCCCACGAGTCGTCGCGGTCGTGATCGCCGTCGCCCGTCGGCAGAGTGGTTGCGTTGAGCACATCGGTGACCTTGACGAGTTTGTTCGGGTCGGCGCCCTGATCGCCGTTTGAGCTGATGGTGGAGGTCACGGCGTAAATGGTGACCGTGCCGTCGCCATTATGACGCCCAGTGATGTTGCGGCAGCCATCCGTAGCGGGACTCAGCGCCGCCGGGTAATTTGTAACGCCGTAGGGAACGCCGATATTCAGTCCATTTTGAAGAATGTACTGGCGCACCCAGGTGCCGTTCACAAGTGTCCACTTCTGAAGTCCGGCGGTGGCCAGAGTGGCAGCGTCGGCCACATTCCCGTTGACTGCCGGCGTCACCAGCGTGCCGTCGCCTTCATCGCAGACATACAGCGTGTTTGCGTTAGCGAACCAAATGCCGAAGGGATACGAGATGGGAAGCGGACTGGGATTGCCGTTCTTGTCCAAGCCACTGGCAAGATTGGTCGGGAACCCTGGGAGAATCGTGATGGGGAGTGCCGCCAACTGCGCGGTCGTTCCGGTCGGCAAAGTCCCGGCGTTGCCCACTTGATACACCGTGTTGACGCCGTTGCCGCCGCTGCCCTTGGTAACGTACATCGTGTGGTTGAAGATCGTCAGGCCGCGAAAGTTGTTATCTTTCCCGGCTTTATCGGCGGGATACCCAAGTCCGAGCTGGGTGACCTCAAAATCGCCGATCTTGTTGATGTTCGGCGGAACGGGCGGGGCCTGGCCAGGCACCAGAAGCTCGGCGCCCGTCGAAGTGATGAGATCGATTCCAACGGGGGTCGTCGTGAGCTGGGACTTGGACAGTCCGCCGTTATTGTCGTTTCCCGTCAGGTAATAGAGCGAGTCCGCTTTAAAAGCTGCGCGCCCGTTATTGCCGCTGTAAGCATTTCCTTCGGTGATCTGGATCTGTCCATCGGCATTCACTTCTGCCACAGACCGGTAGTATTGCGAGACAACCGGGTTGGTTGGGTCGACCACACCCGGGGTATTTGAGTTGGATACGTCGAGCTGGTTGGGCCCGGTTACAAATCCGGTGCCGCCGCGATAGCCCACGAACGTAATTGACTTTTTGTCTAAGGACCGGTTCAAGGCCAGTTCCGATTTCGAACTGAAGCTGGTAACGATCTGATCGCTTGGCACGGCGAGGGTGTCGAGAAGGTGTCCGTCGGTCGTGATGTTGTCGAGGAAGATCGGCGAAGTAACGCCGAAGCTCCCGTCCGCCTTGTTATTATTCCAGACATTGTGCGAGTCGGAGAGATTTGGATACTCGCCGTTATCAACCGCCGCACTGCAAGCCACCTTCACGGTGGTGGTCGCGGGCGGTGTTGTAGTGGGAACTGCAACCGTTCCGGCTACGCACCCAGGCGGCAGCGTCTGCCCGACGATGACGGTCGAGGCGGTTCCTTCGTATACGGTGCGACTGAGCACGAGGGTTCCTGGATGGAACTCAAATCTCCGGAAGTGGTCCCAATCGTCATTCGCCGATGATTTCACGGCTAAACCGATACTTGCTGCCGAGACAAGCAATCCTGCAATAAGCGCTTTCTTCACTATGTTTTCCCCTCCTTGGGGCGGTTGAGAATTTCACAGCTGGCGGATGCGCTGGTTAACAACGGATGAAAAGTTTGAAAAACGACAGTAACTCCCGAATTCTTTGTTAGCGCGATTTCCACCTGGCGAGTTTCGCTAAAGGCTTTGAATTCGGGAGCGAGGCCACAGACGACAGATCGAGATGGCGCATATATACTGGAAACGCCATGCCGGTGATTAGCATCGACGGTACGCGCCTGTCATACCAGATTGAGGGGAACGATCAGGATCCGGTTCTGGTTTTGTCCAACGCGCTCGGCACCGACATCGGAATGTGGACTCTTCAAATACCGGATCTGCTCCCGCTGTTCCGCGTTCTGCGATATGACACACGCGGCCTCGGAGCCTCCGATGCTCCTTCCGGGGACTACACTATGGAGCGATTGGGGCGCGATGTTCTTGCCCTCGCCGACGCGCTTCAGCTACCGAAGTTTTCTTTCCTGGGGCTTTCGCTTGGCGGGATGATCGGACAATGGCTGGGTGCCAACGCGGCTGACCGCCTTACCGGACTGGTGCTGGCCAATACTTCGCCTTATGTTCCGCCGAAAACGAATTGGGACGAGCGGCGGCGCGCCGTTCTTGATCGCGGCATGTCGGCAATCGTTGATGCGGCGATGGGCCGCTTTTTCTCGCCTGAGACGCTTGCGAAGAACGATCCGCTCGTCAATTCGATCCGCGCAACCTTCCTCTCCACGAACCCGGCGGGTTATGCCGCCTGCTGCTCGGCCGTCCGTGATATGGATCATCGCGGGATTCTTCGCGGAATCGCCGTTCCCACGCTTGTGATTGGGAGCGACCGGGATGCCTCCCTTCCCTGGGCGGGGCACGGCGAAGTTCTGGCTCGCGAAATCCCCGGCGCCAAGGAATTGCGCCTTGATACCGCGCATCTCTCCAATGTGGAGCAGCCTCAACGCTTCAGTTCCGCCGTCGCCGACTTCCTGCGCAGCAAGTAACCTCCTTCCCAGCGGACGCACCATCCTGAAAATACGCCGCTTAGGCGAGGCAGCTGATCTATTGAAAACAGCGGATTTCGTTCCTTCGGACACCTAGGCTTGCTTCCCCCATAATGGTACTAGTCACTTAGTCGCAATTTTCCTCCCGGCCGGACTTCCCTCCGGGCGGCGAAGAGGTCCCATGCAAACACCCAGCATTTCGCAACCCGCCCAGCCATCGCCGGAGGCGCGGACTCAACCTGCGCCGCAGGGGGCTGCTCCGGCAAGGCTGCCGACTCCCAGCCTGATTGCCACCATGCTGAAGGGTGCTCCCAACACGAGCGACCTCGTCTTTTCTCCCGGCAGACTGCCCCAGGTGAAAGTGAACGGAAAGCTCGTGCCGGTGAACATTCAGGGCGTGGGAATGCTCACACCCGCAGACACTGCACAGATCGCGGCGGATCTCATGGGGCGGAATGCGCAAGCCGCACAGAAGCTGAAGGAGGAAGGCTCCTGCGACATTTCTTACGGATTGACCAAGGTCGCACGCTTTCGCGTGAACGTTTTCAGCCAGCGCGGCAGTTGCGCCATCGTGATGCGCGTTATTCCCAGCTCCGTGCCCGATTTCGCGATCCTGAACCTGCCCGAGCAATTGAAAGAGACGGCCCTGCTGCGCAATGGAATCGTGCTGGTGACGGGTCCCACCGGCAGCGGAAAATCATCGACGCTCGCGGCCATCCTGAACAAGATCAACGAGGAGAACGCCTACCACATCATCACCATCGAAGACCCCATCGAGTTCCTGCACGCCCACAAGACAGCCACCGTGCACCAGCGCGAACTCCATAGCGACACCCTGAACTTCGGGCTTGCGTTGCGGGCCGCGTTGCGGCAGGCGCCGGAGGTGATTCTTGTGGGCGAAATGCGCGACCGGGAAACGATCGAAGTGGCGCTCGAAGCGGCAGAGACTGGCCATCTGGTCTTCTCCACGTTGCACACGACCGACGCCTCGAAAACTGTGGAGCGTTTGATTGGAGCATTTCCGTTAGGCGATCAGGGGGCCGTGCGAAATCGTCTCGCCAAGGCGTTCCGCTACATTGTGTCGCAGAGGCTTATCCCGCGGCGGGACGGCACCGGCCGCGTTGCCGCATTCGAGATACTAAAATCCACGATGCGGACTCGCGAGTACGTGGAACGAGGCGAGACGGAAGGAAAGACCCTCCTCGATGCCATGCGCGACGGCGACACCGACGGCATGCAGTGCTTCGACCTCGAGATCGAGAAGCTGATCCGCGCCGGCGTCATCGACATAGAAGTGGGCCTTTCCTATGCCACCAACGTGGGCAACCTCCGGCTGCAACTTGTGGATTTGCTGGACCCGCAGGGAGGAACGCCGGATGTAATGAAGCGGAAAGATACGCTACAACGACCCCAGAAAAAGGTCGAAACAACGCCCGCCAGCGTATACGAATAGGCTGACACCGGTGCGTCTGTTCAGTTTCGTGTGCCCTCGCTTAAGCGGTGGCGCTCATGGCATCGGGCGCGTCCATAAGCAATGGGCGAAGCTGTTTGCGCAACTCGTACGGATCGTCGTGGCCGTGGGAAACGACGGCGTGGATCACCGCGAGATCGAGAACTTCCTCTTCCGAACCTGAAATTGCCACCGTGCAATTCTTGTCGCTGGGAATATGCCTGCAATCGATATATTTGCGCGCCATATGCATCTCCTATGTCCGGGAGGATAGTCCTCGAACGAATGAAAGTAAATGGAAGTCTACCGCAGACTCCGCGAGCCTGCTGGAAAGGATCGCCAAACATACGAGTCAACGGCTCGGGTTTCAGCGATCGTTGAAAATGCTTCAGCTGCGCAGGTATTTGTTCAAAAAGGCGAGCGTCCGCTGCCAGGCGAGTGTTGCCGCGGCTTTGTCGTACCGTGGCGTGGTGTCGTTATGGAAACCGTGATTCACTCCCTCGTAGATGTACGCTTCATAGGTGACGTGGTTGGCCTTGAGCGCTTCTTCGTACGCGGGCCATCCGCCCGTGAAACGCGTGTCCAGCGCTGCGTAGTGGAGCAGGAGCGGGGCCTTGATCTTTGCCGCATCCGCAGCCGTGGGCTGGCCGCCATAGAAGGGAACCACCGCCGAAAGATACGGGAGACGAACCGCCAGGGAATTCGCCATCGTGCCGCCGTAACAAAAACCGACGACACCGATCTTGCCGGTACATTCCGGGCGGGCTTTCAGCCACGCGGCGGAAACCACGAAATCCTCGAACATCTTCTCGCCATCCACGGTTCGAAAAATATTGGTGGCCTTCTCTTCGTCGCCGGGATAGCCGCCGACCGAAGTGAGCCCATCGGGCGCGAAGGCCAGGAAGTTCGCCACGGCGAGCCGGCGCGTCACGTCTTCGATGTGAGGGTTCAGGCCGCGGTTTTCGTGGACGACCAGCACTCCGGGCAGCTTTCCGGAAGATTTCGCGGGCCGCGCGTAGTAGCCGTTGACGGTTCCGTTGCCCTGCAGCGACTGCAGGGTGGTGTATTCGGTCTCGATCCGCGGGTCGTCTTTGGGGACCTGCTGGCCGAAAGCGTAGTTGGGGCGGAGGCTTTCCCAGATGGCCGTCGCCGTCAGCCCGCCGACGGCATATTTTTTCGCCGCATCGAGAAATGCGCGGCGGTCGATGTCGCCGTGAACGTAGCCGTCAAATATGTCCAGCAATTCCTGAGGAAAATCGGACGCTTTCTTCCGCTCCATCTGAAACCTCTCCGTTTCCACTTCTATTTCCGGCATAAATATACACCCGATCCAGCCGGAAAAATGCGCTCGGGATTCACATCGAAAATGCAGTTAGGTCCGGTTGAAGCGGAGAATTATTCCTGAACGGTGAAACGGACCGGCTCGATCAGCGTGGTGCCCCCCACCTGAATCGAGAGATTGTATCCCCCCGGTTTGACCTGCGGAACCTTCATCACAATCTTGTCGGCGGCCTGGCTTACGATCGTCGCTTTGTAGTCCGACTTGTCGTCCGAGAGAAATACACCCGCTACCGCATCCTTGCCGAGGTCGGCGCCTGAAACAGTAATGCTGTCGCTGACCTTTCCTGACGACGGATCTACCTTGGTGATTTTAGGAGTGGCCTGTCCCTGAGCGAAAAGGAGCGTTGCGAAGAAAAGCGCGCTGAGGGTGAGAGCTAATATACGGACGCGAAGATCGGCGCTTCCCTTCTTCGCTGGGTTGACCAATCCATCGAGAGAATCCAAATGACTCGCCGGGGTGGTCGTCATCAGGCCTCCACGTCAACGCGGAGCGGGGCATCTTCCGTTCCGTGGAGGTGCAAAAATACGCCCTGGCTGAGCGACTGTCAAGCTAAGACGCCCCGCTTTGAGCATCCTAGCGGGGCTTTTTGCCTCTAGCCTTTATCCTGCCAGGAATTGCGCTCAGCCTCTTTTGGGTCCCGTCGCCATTGCGATGCGCCTTGATCGGAATCATCGCCGCTCTGGCTGCCACCCGCGTTTGATCCGCTTTCGCGCGTTCGACCCTGGTCGCCGAATTCGCGCTCTATCTCTTTTCTTTCTTTCCGGGCTTTGCCGGGTGCTTCTTTGCGCGGATCGTAAGAACGAGGATTCGGGTTGCTGACTTGAGGCTCACCGCTTCGAGATGTTTTTGGCAAGCCTTCCTTAGACCGTTTCATGGTGCCTCTCAATTCTGCTAATTACTTCGGAAAGGGAAAACGGCGAAAGCAGGCGCCGTCCGGCGGACCGTGAATGAATCCCCATTCCTCATCAATTCAATGTCGCCTTTTTCAACCAACGCGCCGATGGCCATATCGAAAAAGTCCACGGGAGCGTCTACCCGTTTCTTGAGTTCGTCGAGATCCATGTCGCCACCGTGATACAGCACGTCGAAGATAGCTTCCGTAACCAGCTCCATATTTTCTTTAGGTGTTTCCGCGTCGCCATGCATGGGTGCCTCCCGAATGTCTCCGCCGCGATTCCCTCTGTCTAATATCCCTCAACAAAATGACAACGCCAATCCGGCGGCCGGGCAATCAGGTATTCAGGGTAGTGATGACAGGGCCAAACGAAGGCACAGCAATCCCCGTCTATCCCTGCATACAGGATGACGAGGTCGGCATTGCCGTCTTTAGCTGAAAACGCTTTAGAGGTGGCCTTCCGGGCGGTAGATGGCCACACCGCTCAGCAGCTTGGGATAGAAATCCGTGGATTTTTGCGGGAGCACATCGCCGGCGAGCGCGATATCGGCCACCTGTTGCACGCGGACGGCTTTGAGCAGAAACGCAATCTGCGCCTCGCCGCGGTCCACGCGGGCGATCGCCGCTTCGATTTCCCGCTCGTAGCCCACGTTTTTTTCCGCGGCCACCGCCTCCGCCGAAATGCCGAGACCCTTGTCGAGAATCAGCCGGTGCAGCAGCACCACATCCAATCCGCGTTGCCCTTCGGAAATATCCGGCAGCACGCTTTCAAGGTCGGCGTCGCGCCTCAACAGAAACAGAAAGAACGAGCCGCCTCCCGGGTAGACGCCGATGGCCCGGCGTCCATGGCTTTCGCCTTCGAGGTCTTTGCGAAATTCCGCGAACGCGGTGGCGCGCTCTTCCGGATTCTGGAAGGGGTAGGCGTACCAATCAAAATAGGGAGCCAGCGACTTGCGGAACTTTTCGAAATCGAAGTTCGCGAGACTGCCCACCACGCGATGCGTGGGCAGAACCGTGAGGCCCTTCGAGTGGGTGTTGATGAACGTCATCATCGCAAATTCGTGAGCGGCTAGCGGGTCCGCCTTGCCGGCGTTGGCACGGCCTTCGTTGCGATAATTCAAGGCTGTTTCGTAGCGGTGATGCCCGTCGGCAATCACGAGCTTCTTATCCTTCATCGCGCTTTGGATGCGCCGAACAAACGCCGGATCGTCCACCGGCCACAGCCGATGAATCACGCCGTACTCGTCGGTCAACTCGAGCGGCGTGCTTTTGTGCGCCGTGTCTTCGAGAAGGCTGTCGATGATGCGCGAGGGATCGTCATACAGAAGGAAAAGCTGCCCGGTTTGCACACGCGTTTGGCGCAGCAATTCGATGCGGTCCGCTTTGGGCGCGGAGAGCGTGCGCTCGTGGCGGAAAACGACGTGCGCGTCGTAATCTTCCACGCGGCCCAGAGCGATAAAGCCGATGCGGACGCGCCGGGTTTGCGTCCCCGGCACCAGAAACTCCTGTGAATAGATGTAGATGCTGGGCGCGGCGTCCTGCGCGAGGATTTTATCCGTAATCCATTCGTCCACTTTTTTAGCGGCGCGCGTGTAGACGTTGTTCGTGTCGGAATCGCCGGGAAGCACGCGTCCCTTTTCGATGGTGATCAGGTTGTAAGGGCTGGCCGCGTAATAGCGATCCTGCATCTCGGGGCTGATCTTGTCGTAGGGCTGGGTGAGAACGTCCTTCAGAGCGACGCGGTTGGTGTCGTAACGGTACGCGCGAAACGGTTGGATTTCAGCCATGGGGCCTCGATGTGAAGTTGGGGATTATGAGAAACAGCTATTGTAGCAGCCGCATGGCTCGCGCTAAAGCGGGCGCGATGGATTTCCTGGGCCGGGCCCGCGGACTCTACGTGTGGCAGGAGCGTATGCCCTGCTTTTCGAAATACTGCTGGTGATATTCCTCGGCGCGATAGAACGTTACTGCCGGCACGATCTGCGTGACGATAGGGCGCTTGAACACGCCTTCCTTTTCCAGGATCGCTTTGGAATCGCGCGCGTCCCTTTCCTGTTCGGGATCGTGGAAGAAAATCGCCGAGCGGTATTGGGTGCCGAAGTCCGGTCCCTGGCGATTCAGCGTCGTGGGATCATGGCTCTTCCAGAAGGTGGCAAGAAGCTCGAGGTAGGAAACCTCCTGGGGATTGAATTCGACTTCCACAGCTTCGGCGTGGCCGGTCGTTCCGGAGCACACGTCCTTGTAGGTCGGATTTGCTTTCGTTCCGCCGGTGTAGCCAACAGCCGTCGAGGTTACGCCCTTGATCTGCCGGAACGCATCTTCCACTCCCCAGAAACATCCCGCAGCAAAAGTAGCCTTTGCCATAGCTTTCGCTCCTCTCAAAATCCCTGCTTAACATGTTGCCACATTACAGAAGCATGGTCGAATTCAGCAGCTGGAAGATACAAGCCAAAAGTCTGTGCTACAGTTTTGCCGCAATGGCTACCTCGCGTGAACTGCGAATCGATCTGCCGGACGGCGACGAAATCTCGGCGCTCTTCGATCGCCCGGCCAGGCCGAGCGGCCTGTTAGTTCTGGCTCATGGCGCGGGAGCCGGAATGACTCACCCTTTTCTCGAAGCGCTCAGCGGCGAACTGAACTCCGCAGGTATCGCGACGCTCCGCTATCAATTTCCGTACATGGAAAAGCGCCGCAAGGTTCCCGACAAGCCCGCCGTGCTTACCGCGGCCGTAAGAGCGGCGGTCGATAAAGCGAAGGAACTGGCTCCAACTCTTCCCCTGTTTGCGGGAGGCAAATCGATGGGCGGACGCATGACTTCCACCGCCGCCTCGGAACATCCGCTGGAAGGAGTGAGGGGACTGGTGTTCTTCGGTTTTCCGCTCCATCCGCCCAATCGCCCGGGGACCAAACGTGCTGACCATCTGTCGCGGGTGACGGTGCCCATGCTGTTTCTTCAAGGAACGCGCGATGCATTCGCCGATTTGCAGCTTCTGCGACCGGTCTGCGCTCAATTGGGATCACGAGCCACGCTGGAAGTGGTGGAAGGCGCCGACCATTCCTTCCACGTACTCAAAGCGTCCGGTAAGAACGACTCGGAAGTGCTTCACGACGTCGCAAGCTACGTCGCTTCGTGGACCAGTCAGCTTCTTTGACCCGGCGCTCCATCGCGGATTCTCTTGGCTACCCGATTTGCTAGCCGAAGATCGGTGACTTATGGCCCCATTTCCCATCGAAGACGAACGAGGAGGCCTTTTTGCGTTCGCTCGGCGCCAATTCCCGCTCACGAAGGTGATCGGGCAACTGGTGCGGTTCGCCCGGATAGCCCAGGGCAAAACCGGCGACGGGATCGAACCCTTCGGGAATCGATAGTATTTTGCGCGCCTCGTCCACCAGGATGCCCGCCATTTGATGGACCTGCAGTCCATTCGCCACAGCCTCGATTGCCAGGTTGGCCATCGCCTGCCCGACGTCATGGTAGGCGTGGCGATTCGGGGTGTTGTTATTCTCAAAGTTCAGCCTCGCGATGGAAATGCCGATCACCGGCGCTCCCTTCGCCCATCCGATATTGAATTCGACGAAGCAGCTCAGCACCCGCTGAAAGGCTTCCGGCTCCTTGCGCGTGGCAATCACGAAGGACCATGGCTGGCCGTTGTAGGAAGAAGGAGCCCAGCGAGCGGCCTCGAACAGGCTCCGCAAAACGGAGGGATCTACATCCCGATCGGCAAAGGCTCGCGGGCTCCAGCGGTGCTTGAGCAGATTGTGGATCGGAACGTCAACGGCTGCCGGCTTTTCCATTTCGGTCGAAACCTCCCGGTTTTGACAAACTCTTTGCGGTGCTGCAAATTTGATTAGCGGTGCGGCCCTTTCGACGCAGGTTTCGCGGGCTTAGCGTATGTGAAGTTCGTAGGGGACGCGGGCTTGCACCGGGTCCATCACGCCCACGATCCGCCGCACCGTCTCTTCGATTGAGCGCGACTCCGTCACAGTGTCCTTTTCCCGTTGCAGAAGCTCTTCGAAGAGGCTCTTTTCCTCCGGGAACCGAACGATGCGGATGGACTCGCCGGCGGGGATGTGCGCGAGCTCCTTGGCCACATCGATGGCGCGGTCGAATCCGCCCAGCTCATCGACGAGTCCTAAATCCTTGCCCTGAGTGCCGGACCATTCGCGGCCCTTGGCAATCTTGTCGACCGCTGCCACGGACATGTGCCGTCCCTTGGCCACACCCTCGGTGAACTGCGCGTAGGTTTCGCCGAGCGATTTCTGGATGTAGGCTTCCTGGGCGGGCGTGAAATTCTGCTGGTCGGAGAAAAGCGTCGCGTTGTCGCTGGTGGCGACGTAGTCGCTGCTGATCCCCAGAAGATTGTACAGCCCCGAAAGATTCAACTTGCCGGTGAGAACACCAATCGACCCAGTGATGGTATTGGCGTCGGCAATGATTTTGGCCGCAGGCGTCGCAATCCAATAGCCGCCGGAGGCAGCCACGTCCGACATGGAAACAACCACGGGCTTCTGGCCCTGAGCCAGCTCAACCTCGCGGCGTATCACTTCGCTTCCCACCACGGAGCCGCCGCCGGAATCGATTCGCAGCACAATCGCGCGAATGCTCCCGTCGTTTCGCGCGTTGCGAAGATCCGCGGCCACCGAATCCCCGCCCATAACAAATCCGCCGCCGGGCGTCGCCTGGGACTCGCCGGAAACGATCAGTCCGGTTGCGTGTACCACGGCGATTTTCTCGCCGCGGAGGCCGTCCGTGCCGAGCGACGATCGGTACTGGTTGAGCGAGACCGGATTCCATCCGCCATAGCGGGACTTGAAGTAATCCTGCACCTGGTCCCAATAGCCCAGCCGGTCGACGATCTTGTCCTGCACCGCATCGCTTGTGAGAAGAGGCCCGGCGTTGACGAAGGATTCGAATTTCGAACGGTCGATGCTGCGCGCGGCAGATGCGCCGGTAACATATTGGTCGTAAATGCTGCGCAGGACCGATTCCACCTCCTCGCGATGGGGCGGTGTGAACTTTTTCTCCGTGAACATGTTATAGGCCGTCTTGAACTCGGCCACGTGATAGAACTCGGGAATGATCTTCAGCTTGTCCAGCGAGCCGCGGAAAAACAGCGCTTCGGCCATCATTCCCCGGATGCTCACCGAGTTGGAAGGAACCAGCCAGACCTGCTCGCAGGCGCTGGCCAGGTAATACTCGGGGTTCCCGACGCCGTCATAACCGAGGTAGCAGATACTCGGTTTGTGGCTCGTACGGAAGGTGAGAAGGTGCGCGCGAATTTCCTCCAGCTTTGCCCAGCCCGTCGAAAGAGGAGCGATCCTCACCACAATGCCGGTGATGTGCGAATCGGTCCGCGCTGAATCGATCGCATCCAGATAATCGTGGAGAACCGGTTCGGAATTGCCGCTGAGACTGCCGAAAAAGCTCACCGGGGGCTGTTCTTCGATCGTGCCTTCGGCGTCGATCACCAGAACGGAATTCGACGCGAGGCGCTTGGGTTTTGAGGCGGTCCAGATAATCAGCACGAGAAACAAAATCAGAACACCGACAACGATTGCCCGCCGTTTGCCCCACGTCATCGCCATTCACCCTCTGCGGAGCGAGCCGTTGCCGCACGGTCACTCCCGGGACAAAAGTAGCATCCGGCGACCCAAAACTCCAACCGCAGCTAAGGCGCGTTTTAGAATTTCGTTCAGCTGGGACGCCGGCCTACGTTGCGCCGCGGAGAAACCGCGCCGATTCTTCCGGGGGCGTGGGATTGATGTAGAAGCCCGTGCCCCATTCAAAACCCGCCACCTTGGTGAGCTTCGGCATCATCTCGATGTGCCAGTGATAATGATCGTTGATCTCTTCGCCGAGGGGCGAGGTGTGCACCACCAGATTGTACGAGGGGAAATCCAGCACGGAGTCCAGCCTTCCCAGAAAGTCCCGCAGAAGCGCGGCGAGGCTGCTGTAATAGGGCGTCGGCATATTTTCGAACGCCGAACTGTGCTGCCTCGGAAGAATCCACGTTTCGAACGGGAACCGCGGAGCGTACGGCGCCAGGGCCAGAAAAAAGTCGTTGCCCAGGATCATGCGGTCGCCAATATCGATCTCCTGGCGAATCATGTCGCAGAAGATGCAGCGTTCCTTTTCGTCGTAGTAGCGCTTGGCCGAGTCGACCTCTTCCCGCACGCGCCTTGGCACGATGGGCAAAGCGATTATTTGGGAATGCGTGTGCTCGAGCGAAGCCCCGGCGGGCTCGCCGTGGTTCTTGAACAGCAGAATATAGCGGAAGCGCCGGTCGTTTTTAAGGTCGAGCATGCGGTCCCGGCAGGCCCACAACACTTCTTCCACGCACTTCTGCGGCATGGTGGCGAGCGTGCTCTTGTGATCGGGTGATTCGATCACCACTTCATGCGCGCCGATTCCATTCATGCGGTCAAAAAGGCCCTCGCCCTCGCGGTCGAGCGATCCCTCGATTCCCAGCGCAGGAAACTTATTGGGGACGACGCGGAGAGACCAGCCCGGCGTGTCCCGCCCGCTTCCGTTCCGCCCGTAGGCGAGCACTTCAGACGGCGTCTTGCCCTCGTTTCCGGGGCAAAAGGGACAGAAATTGCCCCCCTTGATCTGCACACTCTCCCGGACAAAGTCCATCGGACGCCGGGAACGATCCGTCGAGATGATCACCCAGCGGCCCGTAATCGGATCCTTGCGAAGTTCGGGCAAAAATCCTCCTCAGAAGCTGCCAATTAACTATCCGCCTACCTGTCCACGCATGAACGAGAATCCGGCGAGCGGCCCCCTGCAGCGTATTGCACAGAGAATATCAGCAAATGCCATGCCAACCAAAGTTGCTGCCGGCAGAATCGGTGCAGGATTACGTGCGAAACGCATCTTTGTGGAGGCGCACCTCGGGTGGCGCCCCGCGGCGTGTTTCAATCGCGAGCACATCGAACCGGTGTGCCGATTCGATCCGCCGCGTGCGCAGAAACTGCCGCGCCATCCTCACGAGGTTTCTTCGCTTTTCCGAATCGACCGCCTCTTCAGGGGAAGGCAGCGCCACGCCGCCGCGTAAGGGCCCGGCGATAGACCGCGTCTTCACCTCGACGAAGGCCAGCACGGAGCCATCGTAGCCGGCCATATCGATCTCGCCCTTGAAACCAGGAAAGGTGTAATTCCGCGCTACGAGCGTGTATCCGTGCCGCCGCAGATACCAATAGGCGTACGTTTCGCCCCGTACGCCGGTGCGCCGGGCGTTTTCTTTCGGAGATGCGCCAGAAGCTTGTGAAAAGTCTTCGGCAGGCGCTTCAGCCAGCCCTTTACGAGCGCTGAATTGCACAAACGCGAAGATCAAACGCGCAAACAAACTCAGTCACCGGCTCGTTACAAATTCACTGCCCGAGAGCTTCCACCCGCTACTTGATGACCTCAAACGTGAATTCCATCAATTTCCCACGAATCACGAAACTCAAATAGTGCTCCCAGAACTGGCGAAACATCCGGCTGTGATTGACGAGAAATTCAAAACCGAATGCGCGCCAGAGCTTCAGCAGGCTGAGGTTGAGCTTCACCTCGCGCATGCGGACCTTGGTGTACCACATATCGCGGCCATGCATTCCGCCGGGATAGAAATAGAGAAACGAATAAGTGTTCAGGTGCCAGCGGTGCGTGGGATCGCGGAACGAGCTGTAATCCGTGTAATGGGGCGTCGCTAGAAAAATCGTGCCGCCGGGGCGCGTGACGCGATGAAACTCCTCCATCGTGGCGATGATGTTGTCCACGTGCTCGATAATGTGTTCCGCGCGCACCTGGTCGAACGAATTGTCGCGGAAGGGCAGGCCGCCCCGGTCCAGATTGCAGATGACATCGGCTGCCGTATCGGGATTCATGTCCAGGCCGATCGCGCCGGGATACTTCTTCGGACCGCAACCGACATCAAGAATGCGCGGCAAACTCATCCTCCAATGAAATGGCCGCAAGGCGCGTCCATCACGAAACGCCGCCATCCGGCGCGCAGAAAATAAAACGGCCCGCCGAAGCGGGCCTGCCATCGTAACAAAGCCCAGTTAGGAAGCATAGTTAGGGCGGACTACTCAGTGGCAGTGGCACAGGTACTCCTACCTGCGCCGCCAAAACATCGCAGCGTCAGAGCTTATTCAGGCCGTCGAGCGCGGCCACCTTGTAGGCCTCGGCAAGCGTAGGGTAGTTGAAAACGGTGTCGCGAAAATATTTGATGGTGCCGTCGTAAGACATCACAGCCTGTCCAATGTGGATAATTTCCGTGGCGCGCTGCCCCAGCGCGTGGACGCCGAGGAGCTTCAGCGTGTTGCGGTCGAACAGCAATTTCAGCATGCCCGTTTCGTCGCCGAGCATCATGCTCTTGGCGAGCTCCGCGTATTTCGCCACGCCCACCTCGTACGGCACTTTTGCCGCCGTCAATTGCTCTTCGGTCTGGCCCACCATGGAGATTTCCGGAATCGTATAAATCCCATAAGGGAATAAGTGCGACATCGCCTCCGCCCGCACCCCGAACATATGGCAACTCGCCAGCCGCCCCTGCTCCATCGACGTGCTGGCCAGCGCCGGGAACCCAATCACATCACCCGCCGCGTAAATGTTCGGCACAGTCGTCTGGTAGAACTGATTTACGCCGACCTTGCCCCGCGGATCGGCGCTCAGCCCGGCGGCCTCCAGCCGGAGCTGGTCCCCGTTTGCCTGGCGCCCGACCGCATAGATCAGCCCATCGGCAAGTATTTTCTTGCCGCTCTCCAATTCGGCGAACACGCGGTCGCGCTTCGGGTCGGTGCCGACGCGCGTCACTTTCTCCCCCAGCCGGAATACAGTCCCCAATTGCCGCAGGTGGTACTCGAGCGTGTCGACGATTTCGCGATCTACAAAATCCAGAATGAGGGGCCGCTGGTCGATCAGCGTTACTTCCACGCCGAGAGCCGCTAGAAAAGACGCGTACTCGAGGCCCACAACACCGGCTCCCACGACAATCAACTCCCGCGGAAGTTCGCTCAGCGCGAAAATCTGATCCGTATCCAGAACGCGCTTCCCATCGAAAGTGATGTCCGGGGAGCGGGCGGTCCGCGTCCCGCAGGCGATCAGAATATTTTCCGCGTGCAGGGCCACCTTTCCTCCCTCTCCCTGCACCTCCACGGTATGAGGATCGGCAAACTCGGCGGTGCCCTGAAAAATCGCGATGCCGTTGCGCCTCAGCTGCGAATGGATCACGTCCGTCTCTCGCTGGACGATCGTGGTTACGCGGAACGCCAGATCCTTGAGCGAAACATCGCGCATCCCCCGGTAACTCGCTCCGTAGAGGGCCTTGACGGCCATGCCGGTGAGCTGAAAAATCGCCTCGCGTACGCTTTTGCTGGGAATCGTGCCGGTATGCACGCAGACCCCGCCGAGCATGAACGTGCGGTCGATCACCGCCACGCGCTTCCGCAGCTTCGCCGCGCAGATGGCGCCCTTCTGCCCCGCAGGGCCCGTTCCGATCACCAGCAGGTCGAACTTTGAGTCGTTCATAGGCTCGCACCCGAATACTTATTACAAGCGCTGAAAAACAGACCAAGCCGCGCCGCCCGCCGTGCAGGCACAAAGCCGCCCTTGCGTCACAGAAGGGGTAAGAGCAAATTCTCGAAACGAATGTCCGCTATGAATCTTACAGAAAGATGAACGCGGCCAGGAACCTGCCGGCGGACCGTGCGCGCAAAGCTACACGCCCTCGCCCCATCGGCTCACGCCAGGACAACCAGATCGATCTCCACGCGGACGTCGCGCGGCAAGCGCGACACCTCCACGGTCGAGCGCGCCGGAGCGTCTTTTTGCATATAGCGCGCATACACCTCGTTCATCGCCGCGAAATCGTTCATGTCCTTCAGGTAGACGGTCGCTTTCACAGCCTTATCGAGGGACGAGCCGGCAGCCTCCACGATCGCCTTCAGATTGTCGAATACGCGGGCCGTCTGCGCCGCCACATCGCCATCAATAATCTGGCCCGTAGCCGGATCGAACGGAATTTGCCCGGCGGTGTAGATAAACCCGTTCGCCTTGATCGCCTGCGAATACGGCCCAATCGCCTTGGGGCCCTTATCGGTTGCGATGACTTCCTTCACGAACCCTCCTGTGCGCGGCGAGTTTCCTTACTGCTGCGCTTCGGCTGCCTGGCCGCCATAGCGTGCCCGGAAATCCGCCGGTATGCCCTTATCGTTGAGCCAGACACGAAACAGCTCGGCAAGATTCTTGCCGCTGGACTCCTCCAACGCGGAGCGCAGAGCATCATAGCTGGTCTCCTGCCCGCGCAGCAAAGTGACCATTCGCTTGAGGCCGCTTCGCATGGGCTCTTCTCCACAGGCATCCTCGATCGCCACGAAGAAAAGCGGCGCTTTGGCGAGAGCGATGCTCCGCTGCTCGATCGAGTCAGTCAGCATCGTCACACCCAGCGGGCTCTCGTTCGCTCCGCTCCGGGCCCTGTCGTATTCATGCAGATATCGGGCCACCCGCTGGCGACGGCCCGCTTCGCCCTTGGCGCTTTCTTCCACGACGATCGTCGCATACTCGGGCAATCCCTCACCCATGCCCAGCGCGGCGTCCGGCGCAAAAAAGACCTCGTCGCCAAACCAGTTGTGCGCCAGAGCGTGAGTCACGCGTTCGAGAAAATCTTCAGTGCCGATGCCAAGCGCGAGCGCCTGCGAATCCACCAAAGCCCCTCCCGGGAACGCGACCGCTGCGGGACCTGGATCTCCGGTCACATGATTTCGCAGTCCGGTGGATTCCACGATGTGCGGAGCGTGAATATTTTTATCGAGCGGCCCAAAATCCTTTTCGAGAACGCTCCACGCCTCGGTGATCGCTTTTATCGCCGCGCCCGGATCCTCTTTGAGCGGCTGAAACGTCCAGAAGATTGCATCCTGCACCTTACGCTCCGGCGACGACGCTACATACTTCCCCGCGACAATGAAGGGGGCCAGATCCTCCTGTCGCAGCTTGTACCGGTGTATCGTTTCTATTCCCTCCTGCTTCCGGCCGGCAGAAGCGCCTCTGGCAAGCACCAGGAAATCCCGAGGAACCTGCACCGTGTAACTCATTTGCTCCGCCCTGCCCGGAGAAGGCGAAAGAAAGTGGTTTGGCGGCCTCAGTCCCGCCGTCCATCCACGGGAACCGAGGTGGAAATCGTCGCGCCCGATAGTGATCCGCGAGCCTGAATCCGCCGGTGAGACGAAGGAATACTCAACCGCGAGGTCGTGCTTCTCGCCGCGCTTCCAGATCGTTTCAAAGTTAATGCGCCGCGCCGTGGGCAAAGACGCTTGGTATTCCTCCGGCAAACCCACAGGTTCGACCGCGCGGCCGTCCAGTTCGACGCGAAGCTCTTTCCTGCCGTAAGCCTGCGCGTCCGGGAAGGTTACGTCGATAAAAGACAAATCCATCGTCCCGGAATTTTCCAGCGTGTAGATCGACTTCACTTGCACCTGTGGCGAATCGCCCGGCACAAATCGAACGTCGCGCGATTCCTTGAGAATGCGATAGCCAGGAGCCAGCGGAACGCTGCACGCCGCTCCCAAAAGCAGAATTACCAGCGCGGAAACATTGGCCAAGCACGAACGCGAGGATCGGCGGTCCAAGATGAACCAATTCTACCGAGGCATTCAGACGGGTGGAAGGATCAAATGGCGACGGCGAAGGACAGAGTAAATTCGAGCTTCAGGAGCCGGTAAAATGGCGAAGGATTTCCTGGTCGTTCGTTCCTCTGCGGCGCAGCGCAATGATGGCCGTCGCTTGCGAATCCGGTATTCCGCGGCGGGACAGTTCAAGCAGCGTCGAGTCACGCAGGCCTGCATTCTTCATGTCCGCGAGCGAGGCGCCGGACAAAACCGTCTTGCCCTCCGCGCGGCGACGAGCTACTTCGACAATCGTCTCGTCAGAAAGACCCGCCAGTCGCATCGCTTCCAGTTCGCCGGCGGCCAAGCCTAACTGGTTCAGATTGGCCAACTCCACGACCGTAGGCTCGTCGAGGCCCGCCCGGATCAGTCCCGCAATGGTTGCGCCAGCTGTGAAGGAGTGCCCCTGGGACCGAAATATCTGAAGTATCTTGACGGCGTTCTCGTCGGAAAGTCCGCCTTGTTTCGCCTTGGCAAGCTCGCCGACTTCCGCGGTAGTGACCTTCAGAGTTTTCGCCTGCTGAATGGCGTCATAACTCATGCCAGCGGTATCGAGCGGGGCGGTGTCGACCAGAATCTCGCGGTGGCAGCCTGCGAAAAGCAGAGTAATCGCGCACAACGCGACTGGCGCAAAAAGACGCCGGGATACGAACCTGGCCGCTTCCCACCGCATTGGCACAGCTTTCCACATCTACTTTATTCTAGGGAATTTGGCAGGTAATCGGAGTTTGCTGCTGGAGACGTGTAACCCAAGCATTACTGTCTGAGTGAGGAATCAGACGTTGTAAACGCGTTCGATATCGAATACGCCGGGGATGCGCTTGATTCCGGCCAGAATCTGCTCCAATTGCTTGCGATCGCGGACGTCCAGCGCCACTTCGATGCGCGCGCGCGTGTTATCTTCCCCGCCGCTCTCAAACGTGCGGATATTTGCGCCGGTGTCGCTGATGACGCTGGTAATACCCGCAAGCATGCCCGGGCGATCCTCCGTAAAAATACGCAGGCGCACCGGGAAGGTAGCCTGTGTCGCATCGGCCCACTCGACGGGTATGCGCCGCTCCGCTTCGTAGAGAAGATTCTCGACATTGGGGCAGATCTTGCTGTGAACGGCGATTCCGCGGCCGCGCGTCACGTAGCCGACGATATCGTCCCCCGGAATCGGGTTACAGCATTTCGACCGGTAGACCATCAGGTCGCCGTGCCCACGCACCAGAATTGCCGCGTCATCGATACCGAGCATCCGCTTGACAGTTGTGGCGAGCTTCGGCTTTTCCTCTGGCCCCGCTTCCGGAACAACCTGCCCGCTGGCCTTGGCCAGCACCTGCCGGGCAGACCATTTGCCGTAGCCCAGGTCCGCATGCAGGTCCTCAATTCGAGCGCAGCCATACTCGGAAGCCACCCGCTGCCAGTCGGCATCCGGAATTTTCTTCAGGCTCAACCCGGAATTGCGCGCTTCCTTCTCGAGCAGGCGCCGCCCCACTTCGGTGGCCTCTTCGCGTTCGTGCAGGTGAATCCACTGCCGTATCTTGCTGCGCGCCCGCGACGTATGCACGATCGAGAGCCAGTCGCGCGACGGCGCGTGCCCCTTTTGAGCAATTATTTCCACCACATCGCCGTTGGCCAGCGCATGGCGCAGCGGAACCATTTCGCCGTTCACTTTCGCGCCCGCGCATTGATGGCCAACCTCAGTGTGTACGGCATAAGCAAAATCGATGGGCGTGGCGCCCCGCGGCAGCACTACCACGCGTCCCTTGGGCGTGAACGTGTACACCTCTTCGGGATACAGATCGACGCGCAGCGTCGATAGGAACTCGCTCGGCTCCTGCATCTCCTGCACCCACTCGATCAGGTGGCGCATCCAGATGATGCGCTGATCGTCGGGCGAGGAAGCCGTTTCCGCGCGGCCGTCCTTGTACTTCCAGTGCGCCGCCACGCCTTGCTCCGCGATGCGGTGCATTTCCTGCGTACGGATCTGCGTCTCGAAGGGCTGCCCGGAATGGATCACGGCGGTGTGCAGCGACTGGTAGAGGTTGGGCCGCGGCATGGCGATGTAGTCTTTGAATCGCCCGGGAACGGGACGCCATATCTGGTGGATCACGCCCAGCGCCGCGTAACAATTTTTTACCGTGTCGGTAACCACACGCACCGCGAGCAGGTCGTAGACCTGATCGAGGGTCCGCTGCTGCTTCTGAATCTTCTGGTGCAGCGAGTAGAGGCGCTTGATGCGCGCCTGCACCTCCGCGGGAATGCCGTTCTCGACCAGCTTGCCGCGAATCATGTCCTGCACTTCGACCAAAAACTTGTCGAAGACCTTCTGCTTCGAGCTGATTTTCTTTTGCAGCTCGAAAAACGCCTCCGGCTCGAGATACCGGAATGAAAGATCTTCAAGTTCGCCGCGGATAAGGCCCATTCCAAGCCGGTTCGCCACCGGCGCGTAGATATCGAGCGTTTCGCGCGCAATCCGCTGCTGCTTCTCGGAATCGAGATATTGCAGCGTGCGCATGTTGTGCAGCCGGTCGGCCAGCTTCACCAGCACGACGCGAACGTCATTGACCATCGCCAGCAGCATCTTGCGGACGTTCTCGGCCTGGCGGGCTTCCGGAGCGAGCAGATCCAGGCGGCTGATCTTCGTGACGCCCTCGACAAGGCGCGCCACGTCGGGACCGAACTCGGTCGAGAGCTTCTCCATCGTGACCTTGGTGTCTTCCACCACGTCGTGCAGCAGCGCCGCGCACAACGAGGTTACGTCAAGCTTCATGTCCGCCAGCGAATGCGCCACTTCGAGCGGGTGACTCAGGTAGGGTTCGCCGGACAAGCGAATCTGCCCGCGATGATGTTCCGCGGCGAAATCGTAGGCCCGGCGCAACAGCGAGAAGTCGTCTCCCGGGCGATTTCTTCGCACCTTATCAACCAATTCGACAAAGCGCAGGTCCACCGTCCGCTTGGCAGCGGGGCTCATGCTCGTCAAATTGGACGCCGGTTCCATTTTCGAGGCCTTCATTCTAACTCCACCGCCTGCCAAATGCCCTTTTTGAATCTCGAGTTGCGGTAGATACAAACAGTAGATACAAACAGTTGTTGGCAAACGGGGCTCACAAGCTTTTAGAGGCAGGTGGAGCGAGGTTCGGCGTCGGGTCCGTAGTTATACGGATGCTGCGTAGAAATAGCGGCTTTTAGAGGAGTGCTTCTGTTCGGCTAGTTCTGGGCCTTGTCCTGATCGCCGCAGGCCGTCGGGACAGTCAGCGTCTCACCGGCGCGCACCAGGTTTACCGACTGGATCTGTGGGTTCGCCTGCGCGATGCAGTTCAGCGCGACCGGGCTTCCCAGGGCCGTCTGGGCGACTTTCCAGAGGGTGTCGCCGGGTTGAATCACCACCTGATGAGCGTGTTGCTTGTGCTCCGCAGGCACGTGGATCCACTCCCCGACGAGGATACGGCTCGGGTTAGCCAGCTGTGGATTAAGCGCCGCCAGCCTCTTCCAGCGCGAACCGCTGCCGAAATAACGCTGGGCCAGCCTCCACAGGGAATCTCCCGGCTGTATTTTCAGCTTTTCGGTCGATTCCTCTACGACGGACTCAGGGCGCCTCGTTCCGAGCGTCTCAGGCACGGACGCTGGGCTCGGAGGGATCTTGGCGATATCGGAGTGCGCATCCGCTCGTACCAGCACTGCGGCCGGTGCTATTGGGCTGGTATTCAGCTTTCCGTCGCAGGGTGCCGAGCAGGTAGACTCCGAGCGCCGCGTTACGGGCTCGGCCGGGCGCACGATCGTGTGCTCCGTCAGGGTGACTCTCACCGGGGAGGCTGGCGCAAGGTACGACACGGCTGGGGCGGCGATTTCCGAGTTCGAATTTCTCTTCATTTCACGGGCTACCCCAGGCGCCACGGGTGCGGGCATGCCCACTTTTGCCGGACCATAAGTAGCCGTCGTGGCGAAAGGCATTGCCGCCACGGGGGTACTGATCGCTGAGGAATTGCCCAGCGCCGGAGCTGCGGTTTCGATGATCCGGCTGCTTGCATCTTTCACCAGGGGTTTTGAAACGGTCGCCGGGATCATGATACCGGCAGGTCCTGCATTCGTCGCGACGGGTATCGTCGACGCCGGAGCATTGGCCACCACCATGGGTACGGCCATCTGCGTCTGCGCTCGATTGCTCTCCGTTTTCAGGATCGGCTTGGAAACGACCGCGGGCAGCGCCGGCTTGGCCGGATTGTAGGCCTCAGCCGTCGCGAATGGCAGTGTCGTCGATGGCGTGTTGATCATGGACAACGGCACGGGTTGGGTCTGGAGCCGGGAGCCTGCCTCTCTCACGAGCGGCTTGGAAACACTCACTGGAAGCACCAGATTCGCCGGGCCATAAGCATCGGCAGCGGCAAACGGCATCGTGGTCGATGGGATACTGATCTCCCCAACCGTCACCGGAACTTGCGTATGCGCCGCAACGGCGGGGGCATCGCTCCGTACATGGCGGGTTGCCAATGGCGGCGCGGAATTGGAATCGCTCGAAAGGAGCACTACGTTCGTCGCAGACTTCACGGCCTCAGGCAGCGAAACCACAGCGGTAGCAATGTCGGCAATGTCTGGGGCGGCGGCTTGCGCTGGCATAACCACCAGCGGAGCAACCGGAGCAGGCGGTTCAGCATTCACGGCCGTTTCGGCGCCAACCGGTTCGTTCACCCGCCCGGCAATCCTCGCTTCATCTTCCGGGACAAGAATGTGCGGCTTCGAAAGGTCTTCGTTGGTGTAGACGTGGACGGCGTGCAGCGCCAGCTGCCTCTTGCGCTCCCGCTCCTGGCGGGCTGCATCGGCCACGCTTTGGGCGAAATTCGGCGTCCCGGTCGAAAGGACCAGGGACACGACGACAGCAATCATTGCTATGGCACGGTGCTTCA
The DNA here is from genome assembly GCA_963709105.1 of uncultured Acidobacteriota bacterium. GTDB lineage: Bacteria > Acidobacteriota > Terriglobia > Acidiferrales > UBA7541 > Palsa-295. The sequence goes on along the minus strand of CAVPVC010000019.1, from coordinate 104,402 downwards.
TTTTTTTGCGCATTTTGTCCAACCGCAAGATGGATTCGCTTTGACCCAAGACCATCTAATCAGGAAGGTCCGCAAAGTAGGAATTGAACTGCGACATATGTAGACAAAGGGGCACCTGTACTAACGGACAGGTCTCCCCCGCTTGTTGGGAGACCCGGCAGAAGCACAAAGCAGCGGCCCGACAATCCGGTTACTGTTGCTCCCAAAAGAACTTATTTTAAAAAAGTGCGCCCGTGGAAATGCCGGCACCGTAGAATATAGACATGGCTAAAGGATGGGAAAGCAAGGCGGTAGAAGAGCAGATTCAGGAGTCTCAGGCAGCCGAGCAGGAAAACCCCAGGAAGCAGTTCACACCCGAACAGATGGAAGCGCACCGTCGCAAGGAAGTGCTTCTTCTGTCCCGCGCGCACGTCGAGAAAGACTTGAACGCCAGCCAGAACCCCCGTTATCGCGAACAGCTCAGCAAGGCGCTATCCCACATCGACGCGGAGCTTTCGAAGCTCAAGGACGTCGACTGACGCAATTTGTTTAGTTGGCGGTATCTATTGGAACGACGTCCACACCCACATCGAGCCGCTGACGCTGCCCACCGATCAGGATTCCGCGAATCGGGCCAACATCGTCATAGTCGCGCCCCCACGCGACGGTGATGTGCGAGTCGAGCGGCATCATGCCGTTGGTCGGGTCGAAATCCACCCAGCCGAAATCCGGAGTATAGACGCCGATCCAGGCGTGGGAAGCATCGGCCCCTGCCAATCGAGGCTTCCCCGGAGGCGGTTTGGTCACGAGGTACCCACTCACATACCGTGCGGCCAGGCCCAGCGATCGCAAGCACCCGATCGCCAGGTGCGCAAAATCCTGGCAGACGCCCCTCCGAATCCGCAGCACTTCCAGGCTGGGCGTTCCCACCTTCGTCGACCCGGGCAAATACTTGAAGTCGGCGTGAATTCTCAGCGTAAGGTCGAACGCGCACTCCAGAAGCGACCGGTCCGGCGGAAAGGAACTCATCGCATAAGCCGCCAGCTCCGGCAGCCGTCGCCCGTAGAGCGAGTCGAAGGTGAATTGCCTCACCGGAATGGTTTGCGGGTCGGAGGAGCCGGCAATCGTCGCCGCCACCTGCTCCCAGGAGGCCCCCTGCGACAGCTCTGGCCGCAGCTCCAGCCGCACTTCCACTTCGCTGCGCGACTCGATCGTGAGCAATGTGTGGGGCTCCTGCAGGCTGAGCCAGGAAACGTGGTTGCCGAAGTAATCCCGCCGCTCGCCGCGGATCGCGGGCACGGGAGACACCACGAGTTCGTACCACCGGCACGTCTGCGCGCTGGTGTTGCGGGGACGCGCCCTCACGATATTGTGCGAAAGGTTCACCGCGTCCGCGTATTCGTACAGCGTCTTGTGGGTAACGCGGTAAATCATGTGGACTCCTGCGACACTTCGCCCAGCTCGCGCGAGAATTCCGCATGTGAGAAATAGAGCCGCGCGATGGCGTCAGCGAGCAGCGCAACCTGGTCGTTCACGTCCGCCAGCAGCGACTTGAGGGCATTCCGAGGCTGCTCGAAGGGCATGTTGCAAACTTCCATCAAATCCGCCAGCTGAATGGTGGTGCGCAGCTTGAGGAGCGTGCGCCGGTCGCGGTTACGATCCGGCTGGCTGTTTTCGCGCGGCAGGGCTTCCAGGTGCTGGTCCAGCTGCGCCAGCTGGAAAGCCACCCCTCGCGGATTGCTCTCATCGGCCAGCAGAAGATCCGCCACGGCGTGGGCTTCGAGGTGAGTAAGATATCTTCGTCGGTAGGTGAGCGAGCAATCCATCACTTCGAGCACCGCTTCGAGAAGAACGGAATCGTTGCCAGGCGGCGTCAGGGTGCCGCTCACGAAGCGCGCCGTAAAATCCACGCGCTCCACGCGCCGCCCGATATCGAGAAATCGCCACGCCATTCCCCGGGTCATCGAATCGCCGGCAAGCCCCACGAAAGCGGCGAATCGCTCGATCAGGTTATCGAGCAGCTCGGGGATGCGCGCCGCCGGGCGATTGGGATCGACGGGAACGTCGGTAACAGCGGTGTAAATCTCCTGCAGGATGCGCCAGCCGTCGGAAGAAATGCGGTCGCGCAGAACCCTTGCAAAACTGTGCACCGACGCGATCATCCCGCGCAGGCCGCTGCCATCCACATCGCCCAGTAGACCTTCGATGAACTCCAGATTCAATTCTGAGTTCGGCCGCAGCAGAAATCCCTTGGGCCAGGCGTGGAGCAAGGTCTCGATGGCGTGCCGGTTATCGACGCCGCTCTGATCGGTGATGCGCGCAATGGTTCCGCGGCACAGGCGCACCTGCGATTCGGCCCGCTCGATATAACGCCCCAGCCAGAAAAGGTCTTCCGCGATGCGGCTGGTGAGGTCGCCTCCGCCCCGGCTGATGGCTACCGGCTCACCCGGCGGCGGCAGCAGCGTCACCTGGCTCACGGGACCGTCCGCCACGATCCAGGTGTCCTTGCTTCCTCCCCCGCGCTGCAGAGACACGACGAGCGACTCGGTGGATGGCGTGATGCGCGTCAGCGCGCCGCGCATCACAGAATACGAATCTCCCTGAGCCACGAGATAAGACCGAATCACAAAGTGGCGCGGCTCCAGGTCGTCCGCGACAAGCGAAGGAGTGGTGCAGGAAATCGCGCGCTCCTGCGCCACATACCTTTCCGGGGAATCGCTGATCCGCAGCGCCAGCTCCGCCAATTGCTCCCGCGTCAGGTCCTGCGCGAAAACAGGGTCTTCCCCCTGCGTCGGGATACGCCGACTTGATCACCAGATCGGAAAGATTATCGAGAACGTATCGCAGCGAGTCCGGGTGCCCGCACCACCAGCTCTGCACGGACGGCAGCTTCAATTCTTCGCCCAGCAGGTGGCGGCACAGCGCCGGCAAGAAGGGCAAGAAGCCTGCCGCCTGCAAAATGCCGGAGCCGAGCGCGTTGGCCACCGCTACTTTGCCCATCCGGACGCACTGCAGCAATCCCGGGACGCCGAGACGCGAGCCGGGGTGCATCTCCAGCGGATCGCAATAGTCGTCGTCGACACGGCGCAAGATCACGTCCACGCGCCGCAGTCCTTCGAGCGTCTTTACGTATACGTTCGCATCCCGCACGGTAAGGTCGTTGCCCTGCACCAGCGGATATCCCAGGTAGCGCGCGAGATAAGAATGCTCGAAGTAGGTTTCGTTGTAAGGGCCGGGCGTGAGCAGCACGATGTGGGGACTTTCGTACGTCCAGGGCGCAAGCGATGCCAGAGTGTTTCGCAGGGAGGAAAAGAACGAGGCCAGCCTCTCGACGTTACATTGCCGAAATTCCGAAGAAAGCGTGCGCGAAAGAACGATGCGGTTCTCAAGGGAATAGCCCGCGCCCGACGGGGCCTGCGTCCGGTCGCTCAACACCTGGAATTCGCCGTCCGCCCGGCGCACGATGTCCGCCGCGTAGAGATGGAGCCAGCGCCCACCCCGCCCGATCGAGCCGTGGCACGGCCGCAAAAAGCCCATGTTGGCCCAAAGCAGTTCAGGAGGAAGAAGGCCGGTGAGAACTGTTTCGCCGGGACCGTAGAGATCGGCCAGCAACCGGTCCAGTAACTGCGCGCGCTGAACCAATCCCTCGCTGAGCCGCTCCCATTGCAGCGACGGGATCAGCAACGGGATGAGATCAAGGCTCCACGGGCGGTCGAGACCGTTCGGATCCCCATACACGTTGTGGCTTACGCCGTTGTCGTGAATGAATCGCCGGGCCTGCTCCCAGCGCTTTCCGAGTTCGCGCGGACCGAGTTCGTCCAGCATGGACAAAAACGGCTGCCAATAGGGGCGCAGCGAGCCGTTCGATTCGGTCATTTCGTCGACGGAGGTGGGTTTTCCCGCGTACCTCTCGGCAAAACCCTGCGCGAGAATTCGGCGGGGGCTCAGCGAGTCCGGCGGCGTGAGAGGGTGCATCGCGGCAGTCGTTTAAGTAGCTCGCAGATCGAGCGTAAACGGAAACTCCTTGCTGATTTTCTCTTCGCCCACTTTCACCGGTCCCGGTGTGTGGCCGAATTTGAAGAACCGCGAGATGCGGCGGCTTTCCGCCTCGTTGGCATTCACTGGGAAATGATCGTAACTCCGGCCGCCGGGATGCGCCACATGATACGTGCATCCGCCGATGGAGCGCCCCGACCAGGTGTCCACGATATCGAAGACCAGCGGCGCGTGCACCGGGATCGTCGGGTGCAGGCAACTCGCCGGCTGCCAGGCCCGATAGCGGACGCCCGCCACGAACTCTCCGTTCGTCCCGGTGGGATGAAGAGGAATGCGCTGCCGGTTGCAGGTGACCACGTGGCGCGAATCCACCATTCCGTTCACCAGCACCTGCATTCTCTCGACCGATGAATCCACGTAGCGCACCGTGCCGCCCGGCCCGGGATCTTCGCCGAGAACGTTCCACGGCTCGATGGCCTGCCGCAATTCCAGCTGGATGCCGCGATGCTCGATCGTTCCATAGAACGGAAACCGGAATTCAAAGTGCGGAGCGAACCATTCGGTCTGGAGAGGGTAGCCTCTTTCGTTGAGTTCGCCGATTACATCGCCCAGATCCTGCCGCACGAAATGCGGCAGCATGAAACGGTCGTGAACCTCGGTGCGCCAGCGCACCAGATTCTGCCGGTAGGGCTGGTTCCAGAAGCGCGCAATCAGTGAGCGCAGCAGCAGATGCTGCGTGAGGCTCATGCGCGAGTGCGGCGGCATTTCGAACGCCCGCATTTCGAGCAGCCCCAGCCGTCCGGCGCCGCCTTCCGGCGTGTACAGCTTGTCGATGCAGAACTCCGCCCGGTGCGTGTTGCCGGTCGCATCGATCAGAATATCCCGGAAGATGCGGTCGACGAGCCACGGCGGGCAATCGCGGCCTTCGGGAACCTGCCGAAAGGCGATTTCCAATTCGTAGACCTGGTCGTTGCGCGCTTCATCGATCCGCGGCGCCTGGCTGGTAGGCCCTACGAACATGCCGCTGAATAAATAGGAAAGCGCCGGGTGGTTGTGCCAATACCCGATCAGGCTTCGCAGCAACCCCGGATTGCGAAGCACAGGGGAATCGGCTGCCTTTGGTCCCCCGACGATGATGTGATTCCCGCCGCCGGTTCCGGTGTGGCGCCCATCCAGCATGAACTTTTCGGTCGCGAGCCTGGTGAGCCGGGCTTCTTCGTAAAGGGCGTTGGTATTTTTCACCAACTCGTCCCACGATGCAGCCGGATGCATGTTCACTTCGATGACGCCCGGATCGGGCGTCACGCGAATCGTATTCACGCGCGGATCGTTGGGGGGAGTGTAGCCTTCCAGAAGTACGGGAGTGCCCAGCTCCGCCGCCGTATCCTCCACAGCCGCCACCAGTTCCAGATAATCCTCGAGATAGCGCTGCGGGGGCATGAAGACGCGCAGGATACCGCCGCGCACCTCGGTGCACAGCGCGGTCCGGATAATCCAGGGAGCAGATTCGCCTGTGGCAGGCGGCAAATCGGAGGGGTGCGCGCGCAACTCGCGGCGCAGCCGGCCGGGGCCCTTTTCGAGTATCTGTTCGGCGAACCCCAGCGGGCTGCGCGGTTCCAGGCCACCGGTAAGGCGCATCTGCCTGGAAAGCGCGGCGCGGTCGCGCAGCGGGGCTCGATCCTCCATGGGGTCTTGTTCGTATAAATACGGACGCTCGGATTCCTTCACCCAGGGAATCGAATCGAGTGGTAGGCGATAGCCCATCGGGGAGTCGCCGGGGATCAGGTACATGCGTTCGGGACGGAAGAACCAGGCCCCGCTGGCCCATGAACTCGTGTCATCGGTGTAGTAGTCCCGCCTCAGTGGCAAGGCATACCCGACCACCTTGTCCAGGCCCTGCTCAAAGACCTTCGCCAGCCGCGCCCGGTCTTCCGGGTTGGCCAGCTGGTTCTCGAGCGGGTCCACATTGACCGGCAGGCGCCGCTCTTTCCACATGTAATACCAGACGTCTTCGTAACCGGGCAGGGCGTGATCCGGGTTTACGCCGAGCCTTTCCGACAGCGAAAAAATGAATGCCCGCGCCTGGTCGCTCGTGAGCTTGCCGGGCACACGTTCGTCGGCAACCAGCGCCGGATCGCGCCAAACCGGCTCGCCATCCTTCCGCCAGTAAAGCCCCAGCGCCCAGCGCGGCAGCGATTCCCCCGGATACCACTTCCCCTGCCCGTGATGCAGCACGCCGCCGGGTGCAAAGCGGTCGCGGAGCCGCCGGATCAGCATGTCGCCGCGTTCGTATTTCTTCGGCCCGAGCGCCGCTACGGTCCACTCCGCCCCGTCCATGTCGTCGATGGAAACAAAGGTCGGCTCCCCGCCCATCGTCAGCCGGACGTCGCCCGCCTTCAAATCGGCATCCACCTGATGGCCCAGGGCTTCGATCGCGGCCCATTGCGAGTCGTCGTAGGGCTTGGTTACACGCGGGTCCTCGTGGATGCGCGTAACCGACATCGAAAACTCGAATTCAGCGCCAACATCGGCGGTCTCGGACTCTTCTTCCGACTTCACTACCGCTTCGTTATCTTCGGAGAAAAAGCCCGTAATTGCCGCAGCCGTGACAGGGTCCGCCGAGCACGCCAGAGGAATGTGCCCTTCGCCCGCGAACAGGCCTGAAGTGGGATCGAGTCCGACCCAGCCTGCACCCGGGAGGTAAACCTCTGTCCAGGCATGGAGATCGGTAACATCATGTTCGGTTCCGCTGGGCCCGTCGAGCGACTTCACATCTGGCGCCAATTGAATCAGATAGCCGGAAACAAAACGCGCTGCCATCCCCATGTGCCGCAGGAAGTTCACCATGAGCCAGGCCGTGTCGCGGCACGACCCGCTCTTGAGCTCCAGCGTTTCCTCGGGAGTTTGAATGCCCGGCTCCAGGCGGATGAGGTACTTGATCCGGTTCTGCAGGGCCTGGTTGACGCCGACGAGATAGTCGACGGTACGGGCTTTCGGGCGCTTAAGCTCACAAAGCAGGGCCTTTAGCCGCGGCCCAGCGGGCGGAACCTCCAGGTAAGGCCCCAGTTCACGGGCGAGCGTGTGTTCGTAGGTAAACGGGAATTCCTCCGCGTAGGGTTCGAGGAAGAAATCGAAGGGATTGGTAACCGTAAGTTCCGCAACCAGGTCGACCACCACGGAGAACTCCGTAGTTTTACGGGGAAAAACCAGCCGAGCGAGGCGATTACTGTATGGGTCTTGCTGCCAATTAATGAAATGCTCGCTGGGTGCCACCTTCAGCGAATAGCTGGAAATGGCGGTGCGGCAATGCGGGGCGGGGCGCAAGCGGACGACATGGGGCGAAAGCCATACCGGCTTCGGATACTTGTAGCAGGTCTTATGATTGAGAGCTACTCGTATGCCCATAGGTCCCTAAGCCGTTGGACTCGGCCCTCTGAGGAAGCGTCCAAGCCAATAAAGTGTAGACCCGCATTATACAGATTTCCCCTGTACTGGTCAGCTTTTCGTGGCCTGTGTGCGGACCGATAGCGGGAATCGGCACGCGCGGCGGAAGCATCTCAGTAAGTGAGGCCGAATCGGCTAACGTGCCGAAGCGGGTCATGGCTCGCGACAAGAGAATGTCCCAACCGCCGATACCTCATTGGCAACGCACCGGGGATTGTTTATGCCCCGCTTATGTCGAAGCGCTACACTTTTTTCAGTAAGGAGCGACAAATGGCCAAAGCTCCGTCCATCCGCGTAGAAGATATCGAACTCGACGGCGACGTCCGGCTCTGGGACGTGATGCACGCGGCGCTCGCCGCGAAGGAATCCCAGCCTCGCGCTTCCCTTCTTCCCGCTGTGCTGATTCTGAAGTCGAACGAAATCGTTGCCAGGGTTTACCAGAGCAGTGAAGAGCCGCGCACGCTCATCGTCAGCACATGCACGGGCATTCGCAAGATCAGTCTTAACTGGTATGACGCGCTTTTGATGCTGTACCGCACCGCCGTACTCACACTGCAAAAAATGGACGGCACGTCAGTGATCCTTTTCGGCGAACGCACGGCCAAGGAAGCCGACCGCGCCATGCTCTACGCCATGAAGTGGACCGCGCGCCAGTTCCTGCAAACGCCTCCGCGGGGAGCGAAGTTCCCCGAAACCAACGACTCCATATCGCAGCCCTTCTACCTCGAAAACGAGAAAGTCCGCTGGCTGTCGGAAGTAAACACAGCTTTCCTGTTCACATAAATACTCTCGATCCAGCGGCCCACGCTGTGGCGCAACGCGGCGCTGCGTTCTTCCCTGTACCCGATAATTCTTCTTTGTGCCCCGGCGCGCGCTGGGCTATATTCAGCCGCACGTGCCGTCGGATTGTGGAGGAAGCGTCGCGAAACGAGCGCCATTCCCGGCGAGTTCTTCCCCATCGCGCAAAATGACACGCCAAGGAGTTCCCATGCGGCCACGAAATCTGCTCTCGATACTCGCGGTGCTGTTGCTGTGTGCTTCCGCTTCTGCTGCTTCCACAATCACGGGGACCGTGAAAGGCCCGGACAACGGCGCTTTCCAGGGCGCCTTCGTGGAAGCGCAGAATATGAAGTCGAGAATCACCGTCGCCGTGCTCTCCGACACGCATGGCCGCTACCGCATCGAGAATCTTCCCGCCGGGCAGTACCGCGTCTTCATCCGCGCGGTCGGATATCGCGCCGAGCCGCGCACGGGTGTGGCCCTGGCCGCGGATCAGAACGCGTCTCTCGATTTCGGCCTGCAAACCGGCACGGTTCGCTGGAGCGACATTTCGCTCTACCAGGGGAAGCAGCTTTTTCCGCCAGGACGCGGGAAAGACATTCTGCTTTCGGAAACGTGCGCCGTCTGCCATTCCTTCCAAAGCCGCATGGCTTCGGTCACGCGCGATGCCGACGGCTGGGCCGATCGCGTCGCTTACATGCGTTCTTCCATGACGTACGTCCTCGGCACACGCCTGAATGACCAGGATGCGACCGAGCTTTCGTCTTATCTGACCAGCCTCTTCGGACCCGATTCGGTTCTGCCGAAGTCTCCCGCGGATATGCCCGCCTACAAAGCCACTGTTCGGCCGTTCAGCAGCGATTCGCTGAATATCGTTTACGTCGAATACGACATGCCCGGTCCAAGCCGCATGCCCTTCAGCGCCGCGCCCGACAAGAATGGCTATCTGTGGATTCCCAACTTCGGAAACGCCAACAAGATCACTCGCCTCGACCCGAAGACGGGCGACATGCAGGACTACCCGGTTGCGAATATCGGCACCGCCAGCATTCACTCCGCCGTGCCCGCGCCCGATGGCTCCGTGTGGCTCGCCGAGCAGGCCTCGAACAAAGTCGGCCGGTGGGATCCCGACACGCAGCAGATCACCGAATATCACGACCCGGGAAAAGGTTCCAAGCACACCATCCGGATCGATCGAAGCGGAAATGTGTGGTCCACGGGTTCCCCGCTTTCGAAATTCGACCCCGAGACCAAAAAATTCACGCGCTATGAAGAAGTGAAGGATTCCTACGACGTGCGGCAGAGCGAGAACGACGACATCTGGTTCACGCGCCTGTTCGGCAGCAAGATCGGCAAGGTCGACGCGAAAACCGGCAAGGTGACGCAGTGGGATTCGCCTACGCCCGGCGGCGGTCCGCGCCGGATGGAGATCGCGCCCGATGGCATGATCTGGTTCGACGAATTCAACGCCGGCAAAATGGGCCGCTTCGATCCCAAAACCGAAACCTTCAAGGAATATACGCTTCCCGGCCCCGACCCCACGCCCTACGCGCTCGGCTTCGATACGGAAGGCTACCTCTGGTACAACTCGCACGACATGGACGTGATCGGCCGCTTCGATCCGAAAACAGGCAAAGTGATCGAGTATCCGTTTCCCCACGCGGAACTCTTCATGCGGGAATTCTTCCGCGATTCGCAGGGCCGCATGTGGTACGGCACCAACCCAAACAACAAAGTTGGCTACTTCTACCTGGCAAACAAGACGGTGGCGTCAACCACGAAGTAGCGCTGCGGATAGTTGGGGCATTGCTGAAGCAGGAGCTGTCTCCGTGCTGCCGTCTTACCCACGCCCGGGCGAAATCCTCATTTTCCCTTGAGGGGATTTAAGCTACACTCCGTTGGCGGTCCTCTTGCTTTCTGATTCTTAGCCGGCTGATTCTTCTGATCAAAATCCACGGGTACACAGGGACGCACGCATGCTGAAGGGCATTGTGGTCGGTTTCATTCTCGCCATCATCGTGCTGGGAGGGGGCGCCTATTATTATTTCGCGACGGGCATGGCTCCCGTGGCTACGTCGGAGCCGCCAATGCCCTTTGAGAAAAAGCTCGCGAGCATCGCCCTGCGGGCGCGCATCGAGAAGGACCACGTGGGCGACTCTCCCGTCGCAGCCGATGAACCGAACTTCGTCGCAGGCGCCAAGCTGTACATGAATCACTGCGCTGCCTGCCACGGCCTGCCCGACCAGCCGCCTACCACCTACGCCTCCACTATGTTCCCGAAACCCACGCAGTTGTTCCGGGGCAAGGGAGTTACTGACGATCCGCCGTCAGAAAGTTACTGGAAAGCGGCCAACGGAATCCGCCTTTCGGGAATGCCCTCGTTCAAGAAGTCGCTCACGGACACCGAACTCTGGCAGGTAAGCGAGCTGGTCGCACACGCGGATCAGCTTCCGCCCTCCGCGAAAGCGATCCTTGTTCTCAGCGCTCCGCCGCCCGCTGCGGAAGCTCCGGCAGCGGCAGCAAGCTCAAAATCCGGCAAGTAATTAAATCTTCAGACAAAAGGGGACACAATGGCAGAGACGACGATTACGATCCTGAAAAAAGGGCCTTGCCTGGTGACTGGCCCGGTTACGCTGCTCGACGGGGACGGCAAGAAAATAGATACTCCGGAAAAGTTCGCGTTGTGCCGTTGCGGCGCTTCGACGAAAAAGCCCTTTTGCGACGGCTCGCACACCAAGGTCGGCTTTGAAGCCGCCGAGGCCGCCGTTCCCGGAAGCAAGGAATAAAGCAAGCTCTGGCGCGGTCCGGTCACTTTCATTCCAGGACGAATGATCGGACCTGCGCCCGCTTTTTCTCGACGTAGCGCGAGCCTTCCCAGCCGCCCCCGGCTTTCGTTGCCATCCCGGCAGAGAGAAGCAAATAAAAATGCCTCTCCATTCAGGCGGCAAGTAGCGCGATAATCGCTTTTTACGTCCTCCTCTCGTCATGAACCAATCGCCGACACACTGGGCTGAAATCATATGGACGCGCGGCCTGCGCATCGCCTTTATCGTGGCGATCGCATTTCTCCTCGCGCGGATATGGAAGGCCCTCACTTCGCGTCTGGTCGAAATTTCCAAGGCGCGCACGCGCGGTGCGCAACTGCGCGAACAGCAGACGCGCACGATGGCCGGCCTGCTCAACAGCGTCGGAACCAGCATCATCGCGGGCGTAGCGATCCTCACCGCGCTGCCCGAACTCGGCTTCAACGTTACGCCGGTGGAAGCCACGGCGGCGGTCGCCAGCCTGGCGCTCGGCTTCGGCGCACAGAACCTCGTAAAAGACCTGATCAACGGATTTTTCATCGTTTTCGAGGACCAGTTCGTCGTCGGCGACCTGATCCAGGCCAATGGCGAGACCGGCCGCGTCGAATATCTCTCCCTTCGTCGGACCGTGCTTCGCAACGCCAGCGGCGCGGTGGTCACGATTCCCAATGGACTGGTGGGCCAACTCGCCAACCTGAGCCGCGACTGGTCGCAGCTTTTTCTCGACGTCACCGTGCCCACCGATGAAGCAGTGAGCCCCGCGCTTGCGGCCCTCGAGAAAATTGCCGGTGATTTCCGCAACGACACCGAGTGGTCTCCCGCGCTGGTTGACGGCCCGCGGGTGCTCGGCGTCGAATCCCTCTCGCTCGACGGTGTCGTTCTCCGCCTGCAGGTGCGCACGATTCTGAATCGCAAAGAGGAAGTGGGCCGCGAACTTCGCCGCCGCATCAAAATCGGCTTCGAGGAGTCGCAAATCCCTTTGAGCAACACGCACAGGGTCGAATTGCACGGCCCAGCCGCGCCGCCGGCCCAATAGCCTTAGACGCAAGAAACTCGGCGAAAAAATTCCTTCCGGCAGCCGTGGCAAGCCGGGTAAGCTAGCCGCTTCATAAGGAGGGGTACCGATGGCGGAAGTGACGCACGATCAGGTGAACCTGATGCTACAGCTCTACGAAACGCGCCGCGAAGCGCGCCTGCGCGAGGCCCGCGAATGGTTCTTCATGAATTTCCATCCCGCCTCCTTCGACGATGTACCGCGCATCTGCCCGCCGGGCAGCAAGGAAAACGCGTCGATGCGCATGGTCATCAGTTATTGGGACATGGTCGCCAACATCGTCAATCGCGGCCTGATCAACGAGGAATTTTTCTTCGAGAACAGCGGCGAGCAATGGTACGTGTGGCAATGCCTCAAACCTATCATCGCCGAGATGCGCACCCGCTCGAAGAATCCGCATCAGTTTAAGCAGCTCGAAGAGCACGCCAATCGCTTCGAGGCCTGGCGTGAAAAGCGGGCTCCGGGATCGGTGGACGCTTCGCGCGCGCAAATCGCCGCCATGCTGAAGCAGGAAGCAAAGGCCTGACCGGCGCTCACTCTGGGCTCGCGCAGCGCCGCTGATCGCCGTCTCATTTCAGAGCAGCCCGAGCGCCGACTGGCTCTCGCGCTTCACCTGCTTCATCGTGCAGTCGCGCGGAGCTTTCTCGGGACGCCATCGCAGGAATCGCGTCCCATGGCGGAATCTCCCGCCGGTGAAATGGTCAAATTGCACCTCCGCCACGAGCACCGGATCGAGCGGCTGCCATTCCATGGAATGTTTCGTGCTCCAGCGGCTCAATCCGCCCGGCGCCTTGCCGGTGAATCCCGGCGGTTTCACTATCTTTTCGAGTCGCTTGGTGAGCGCCGCTCGCTCTTCGTTGTGAATGGACGACGTGAATCCCACGTGATCGAGCAGCCCTTTTTCGTTATAGAGCCCCAGCAGCAGTGAACCGACCAGCCGCTTCTTTTCCAGATACCGGAAGCCGCCGACCACGCAATCGGCCGTCCGCTGTTTCTTGATCTTCATCATGCCGGTGCGTTCGCCGCTCTGATAAGCCAGATCGGTGCGCTTTGCCACGATGCCATCCAGCCCCACGCCCATGTGGAACCATTTCCGCGCCGTGGCAATTTCGCGGGTGTAGGGAGAGAGGCGCACCAGTCCTTCCTCCTTCAAATATTTCGCGGCAAATTTTTCAAGGTGGGCGCGGCGCTTTTCCAGCGGCTGCTCCGCAAGGGATTTGCCCGTATCGTCCACCAGCAGGTCGAAGGTGATCAGCACGGCGGGCGTCGCTTGGCTGAGTTTTAGAATCCGGCTGGCAGCGGGATGGATGCGCATCAGCAGATCGTCAAACGACAGGCCGCCATCCACCGGAATCACGATCTCCCCATCCAGCACGAACTTTTTCGCCTTCAACGCCGCGAGCGCCGCCACGACTTCCGGAAAATATCGCGTCAACGGCTTGCCCGATTTCGATTCCAGATCGACGCGCGCTCCGTCGCGAAACGCGAGGCAGCGGAATCCGTCCCATTTGGGCTCGTACTGCCATTGCGGACCGGCGGGCAACTCCGCGGCAGGCTGCGCCTCCATAGGCGCGTAATCGCGCGCAATCGGCAGCGTCACAGAAACTTCTCCAGGCGCACGCGCCCGCGTTGCGCCAGCAGCGGCTTCCAGAGGTCGCCGAGTTTTTTTAGCCGCCGCGGAACGGTCTGCATCGTGAAATCCTCCAGCCGCACGCCGCGCTCGACTTCCTTCCAGGTCACCGGCGCCGAAACCGTCGCTGCCGGCTTGGGCCGCACCGAATACACCGACGCGAGCGTCCGGTTCCAGGCGTTCTGGTTGTAGTCCACGAGCACGTGCCCGCTCGGGCGCTTCGCCACGCGATACTCCGCTGTGACGATCTTCGGATGCCGCTTCTCGAGTTCCTTGGCAAAAGCCTTCGCGAATTCCCACACCTGCTTCTGCAGGGGCCCGCGCACGATCGGCACGTACACGTGTACCCCGCGCGAGCCGGTGGTCTTCGCGTAGCTCACGATCTTCAGCTCGGCCAGAGCGTCGCGCACGAGGAGCGCGGTCTCCAGCACGCGGCCGAACGACGCACCCTCCACGGGATCGAGATCGAAGTGCAGATAATCCGGGCGCTCGACGTCGTCGCATCGCGAGTACCACGGATTCAGATCGATGCAGCCCAGGTTCACCACCCACAGGAGAGAGGCCGCGTGTTCGATCACCGGAAAGTCGATCACGTTCCCTGAATGATGCTTGATCGAGCAGATCTTCACGAACGCCGGCCGCGGCGAAGGCGCGCGCTTCATGAAGAAGAATTCGCCGCCGATGCCGTTGGGGTAGCGCTTCATCACCATCGCGCGGTCCTTCAGGTGGGGAAGAAGCCAGGGAGAAACGTCGAGGTAATATTGCAGCAGGTCGCGCTTGGTCAGCCCCAGCTCCGGCCAGAACACCTTTTGCAGATTCGTCAGCTTCACCGTGCCGCCGCGAACGGCAACCTGCGCCTCATCTGTGTTGCCGGGAATTTCCGGATTGCCAGGAATTTCGCCGCGCGCCGCGGACGATGGAACCTTTACCGTAGCGCGTTTGCCGGATGCCGCCCGTGGTGCCATGCAAGTCGCCCTCGCCTATTTTCTACGGCAAAATCCGCAATAGCGCTATACGGTATTCCCGGTGGAACCCCCTTAAGTTTCGCTATACTGGGAGTTTGGGCGCGGTACCCAAGTGGTAAGGGAGAGGTCTGCAAAACCTTCATTCGTGGGTTCGATTCCCACCCGCGCCTCCAACCGTAATCTGTTGAGACTTCACATTACCGCACCAACTCCGTACTCGATCGCTCGCTGAACCACGCGGGGGGAGTTAATCGCACTGGGCTTCGCCCACAGCGAGAAGGGACGCTCCTATGGAGCGGTCTTCCGCGCGCGTTTAGCGATGACGTAACTGATGAATGCCGAGCAAGCTATCAGCATAAAAACGGCGTCCTCTTGTTCTAACGTTCCTTCATCCATAATTGCGTGCCTGATTCCCTCCGCATCGCTCGTGTATCCGTACAGTTTCTCGAATGCCGAACGCAAGGCCCCGTGCAACTCTGCTCTTGGATCGATCACCTTGAGGGCTTGCCCCAGCGTGGCTTTCGAATCGCCCGTGACGACCCCGCACAACGCTTCGACGGCGCTGATGGATTCCTTGATCGAATTCCTATAGTCGGGTAACGGTTTCTTAGCAAGCAGATCAATAGACCTCCTGATGTGCTCGACTACATTCGGGAATAATGAACCTGACTCAGTGATGGCGCGTTCAATCGCCGCGGCCTCTTGTTCCGAGCTGATGGGAACTATCTTTGCACCCACAAACCGATACGCCGACAGTTCCTCTTCTAGGACGCGGTTGCTATAAGCGAGCAGGCTGCTTTGTAGACTTGGATCCGGATACCGATTCACAATGAATTCCAACAAGTCATAAACCTCGTACCACTGACACGAAAAATAGAATCTCCTCACTACATCGATTGCTTTAGTGCAGCTCCGCGGAATAGTGTCAATCGGCTTTTTGAAGTGCTCGTGCCATAACCTCCGCATCAGTGCTGCAATCGAGTAGTTGCTCGGAGACTCGAAGGAGTCAAACTGCCGAGGCTCCTGCCACAAAAGCGAAGCCAGACCATTCCATAAACGGTTCCGAAGACCGTCATCCATCGAATCGAATTGCAGCACTCTCTTGACTGGATAGAAGCCTTGACGCTCGGAGAATCGCATGCAAGTCCTTATATGACCGTTATTGTTCTTGATACCTTTAAAAGCATTATATCCGAGTAAAATGGTAGAATCTGCCGCGCGGAGGCAGTATGCGAATCGTAGCCGTCGCCATCATCCTGCTGTGCTCGAACGCAGCACTCGCGAAAGATCGCCAGTGGAAAGATGCCAAGGTTGCAAACATCACCTCCGATGTGAACGGAGCCGCCGTTCTTCCTGTCGGCACAGCCCTTGTTGGCATTAGGATCGTTAGAGTGTTTTACTGGATCGAAACCGAGGACACGACTTACGTGATCGGCCCTGCCATTGGCAAGCGACAATCACTCGACGTGACATTGTACGGAAAGACTAAGATTGCGATTGATGGCCGTGATGCCCACATCTTGGACGACGAAGGGAAAGACAAAAAACTCCCCATAGCCGAGAAGATTGCACGTACACCTCCTGAATCCCCCAAATAAGGACGAAGCAATTTGGACTCGCAAACGTTGCTAGCGGTAATTGCCGTCCTGCTGCTCTTGATATTGTGGAAGGTCAATGACATCGCTGACCGATTGAAGGAGAGATTCCCCACCGAAAAGGAACAGAATTACAAGTGGGCGAAGGAAGACCCGGCGGGGCACTACGAAGCACATAAGAAAGAGAGCAGCAAGGATAGAAAGTAAAGCACTGCCTTATTGGCTCCCCTCTTCGTGCTGCTCCTTCATGCAATCGTTGTAGGTGCGGGCCCACATGCTGTTGGCGGCCTCGGAGTCGTCTTCGAAGGCTCCGGTGTTGACTACGTGATCCGCTTTGACGTGGCATAACTGCATATGCTCTTCGTGGAGGCGCTTGGCGTCCTCGGCTTTCACCGGAGGGGTCATGTTTGTGGAAGCCATGCACCCGATGCCGAAAAAGCCGAAGGCCGTGAGCTCTGCCGTAAATAAAAGTACGATCAGTATCCGTATCATTTGCTCCTCACTGCGCCCGTGCCGGTTCCCCGCACTCGATCTTGCTTTCGGCACGCTTGGCGAAAGCCGGACAATGAATGCATCATAACTAACTATGGGGCTAAGCATGGAGCCAAACAGCAAGGGCCAGACCCGGCCGGGCGGCTTTAACGGGTTGCGCGTTCTTTCTCTGGAGAGCCGCCGCGCCACGGAAATGGCGAAGCTCATCGCCAACTATGGAGGCCGGCCGATCGTCGCGCCGTCGATGCGCGAGGTGCCTCTCGAATCGAATACGGAGGCGCTGGCGTTTGCGCGCACGCTCGCTGGCGGCGGCTTCGATATGGCGATTTTTCTTACCGGTGTGGGCACGCGCGCGCTGGCGCGGGTGGTCGAAACCGCCTACCCCCTGGCTGAATTTTCGGGCTTTCTCAGCAAAATTCCTATCGTCGCGCGAGGGCCGAAGCCGGTGGCGGCGCTGAAGGAACTTGGCGTGCCGGTTACCGTGGCTGTTCCCGAACCAAACACCTGGCGGGAATTGCTGGCCAGCCTCGACGAAAAAGCGTCGTCGCTTCCGCTAAAGGGAGCCCGGGTGGCGCTTCAGGAGTACGGCGCCACAAATCCGGATCTGGTGGCGGGGCTGGCCGAACGAGGCGCTTTGGTGACGCGCGTCCCGGTGTACCAGTGGGCGTTGCCGGAGGACGTGGCACCCTTGCGCGCGGCCATCGAGGCGGTTGCGCGCGGCGAGGTGGATGTGGCCCTCTTCACCACTTCGATCCAGGCGATCCATCTCATGCAGGTCGCAGGGGAAATGGGCTTGCGCGACGCTCTTGGCGCGCAGTTCCCGCGTATCGTCGTAGGTTCCATCGGCCCCGTCACTTCCGAGGAGCTGCGCGCGCAGGGGATCGCGCCGGACATGGAGCCTACTCATCCCAAAATGGGATTTCTCGTCAAGGAAGCAGCAGAGCAAAGCGGGGAACTTCTTCGGCGGAAACGCTCTGGATGATTCGTTTAAGAAAGAGAAAAGAGCGGCCAGGCGTCGTGGAGGTGTGGGGTGGGAATGTCGCCTGGCCGCTGAACCATGCAGAAGTCTAGCAAGGCTTCGCGAATTTTCGTTCGTCGAAGATTCGATAGCTTCTATAGGGATTTTCAATGCTTCCTTGAGCTCAGTGCGGCATCTACTCTCGCCCCTTGAGTGCCGCTCTTTTTCGCCGCCGCAGGAACTCCTCGAACGATAATTCGCTCGCCAGCCGGTGCAACAGCTGCTTGCGGCGCGATGGATCGATCTTCCTGGCGAATAGCCTCTCTCTCGTTTCGCCAAGCTCCGCGATCCATGCTTCATATTCCGCGCCGAACTGCGCTTCAAACTGCTTTCGCAGCCTCTGCGCGAGAGCCGGGCTGAGACCACCGGTTGAGATGGCGATCTGCAGCGATCCGCGCTTCACCACTGAGCCGTAATAAAAATCGCAGCGGCCAGGATCGTCCACGACGTTGCACAAAACGCCTCGCCGCCGCGCCAGCCGGAAGATCTGTTCGTGCAGCTCGACCGAAGACGTTGCCGCCACGACCACGAAAGCGCCGCGAAGATCGGATGGACGGAATTTCCGCGCTTCCCAGCGGATGCGTCCCGCGCCCGCCCACGCGCGCACCTGCTCCGTTGCGGCCGGCGCTACGACGAACACCTCCGCGGCAGCCCTCAACAGGCCGCCAATTTTTTCCTCGCCCACGGGGCCGGCTCCCACCACCACGCATCGCCGTCCCGCAAGCTTCAGAAAAGCCGGAAATAGATTCACGGATTCCACGACTCGGAAGGATAGAACGAACTCGCACGAAGCCGGCACAAAATTCGAGGCCGCGCGGATTCCGCACGGAGCGCTTCCGGTTATCGCCTCAAAGTGTAAAATGGTCGCTCCGGACAACCCCTCCTGCGAGGCACACATGGCTTCTGACTATTTGCTCAAGACGGAACCCTCGGCGTATTCGTTCGACGATCTCCTGCGCGACAAAGAAACCGTCTGGGACGGCGTCCACAATCCCGTCGCGCTGCGGAACCTTCGCCAGATGAAGCCGGGCGATCGCCTGGTGCTTTACGAAACGGGAGAGCGCAAGAGCGCGGTGGGTACGGCAACGGTGGTCTCGGTCGAGGTCGACCCCAAAAACCCTGAGGTGAAGATCAAAGCCGGCAAAGCCATCGGAAAGCCGGTAACGCTGGCGGAAATAAAAGCCAACAAACTCTTCGCGGATAGCCCGCTGGTCCGGCAAGGGCGGCTCTCCGTAGTTCCACTTACCGGCGCTCAGTACAAAGCGCTCACCGGCGCCTGATAAAACCACTCCGTGTAAATACGCAGCGCCGGAGCGATGTTCCGCCCCGGCGCCGCACTACGCCTGTGCTGATCGGTTACTTCGAGCCGAAGTCGAACAAGCTGAACAGATCGCCTATGGCCGGGCTGTTGACCGGCACATATTCGCTCACGCTTTTGTCGTACTTGGGGTTGGGGTAGTTATCGCGACTTCGCTTGGTCAACGGCTCCAGGTCCCAGTTCCTTTCGATGAACTTCAGAATCGAAACATGGTCCGTGTAGTCGTGCGAAATGTGACCGGCCTTCGTGTAAGGCGAAACGAGGATCATTGGGATGCGCGTGCCGTCGCCGAAGAAATCCAACGGTTGCACGTACCCGGAATCGTAGTAGCCGCCGCCTTCGTCAAAGGTGATGAAGATGGCGGTGCTCTCCCACAGTTCTTCGTTGCTCTTCACTTCATCCACGATCTTCTTCACGAATCCCTCGAACAGGTCCAGCTTGGACGAGGCCGGGTGGCCGTCGACAAAGCCGCTGGGCTTGACGAAAGAGACAGCGGGAAGGGTTCCATTCTGGATGTCGGCGTACAAGTCGACAGTGTCTTTCAGATGCGTGGTACGCACCGCTGTGTTGGTCATGATGGAGGTGGAGTACTGGAAGAAATTGCAGATGTTGCAGTACTCGTCAGCGGCGGTGATTACGACGCCCAGGGGATTCTTCGTACCCACGGCTCCGTAATTGATCTGATATGGATCAGAAACGTAGTTGTTCCACTGATCGCCGTAATATTTCCACGAGATATTCTTCTCGAGCAATGCGTCTCCGATGTTCCGGAGGCTCGACGGCGGAATCGTGAAAGGCGTGTTGGCGGGATTGTGATCGGTATATGCGTTCGATCCATCGCCGAAGTATCCCGGATTGTAGTTGTTCAGCAGGTAGTAGTGTCCCGGGTCGCACTTCGGGTTCACTTCGTAAGGCAGTGTCGCCAGGTAGTCCAGCACCGCCGTCACACCCGGAGCATCTGAATCGGAGCAGTTGCTGTAGGTGCCGCCGCCGTAAACCGCAGAACCGTAACCGCCGCCCCCGTAGCCGTCTTCGGTGTACCAGTTGTTTGTGCCGGCAAGCGGATTGGGGTTTTCGATCTCGTTCACGGTTCCCTGGTCCACCGTGCCGGTGTAGACGACGGTGTTTTCGGGCGGCTTCGCGGGATTACCATTGCCGTCGCTGAACCAGATCGCATCTCCCGTTCCCATCATGACGTGGTTGGCGCCCGTGCCGCCCATAACGGCCTGGTGGTAGTTGTCACTCATAGCGTAGTTGTCGGCCAGTTGCTTCAGGTAGGGAGCGTCGCCCTCCTGCACGTTATAAAAGCCCATCGAGGTGGAGCCTTCACCTGTGGACGCGTCGGTGAAAGGGGAGGGTAGCGGCTTTCCGTTGGTGCCCGCACCTACCGTAACTTCAACCCACGGAAACAGATCGGCCTTGCATCCGCTGCCATTCCACTCCGTGGAATAGGCGAAATAGTTGCAATCGAGTTGTTGCCACATCTGGTAAAAACGGTGAACTGGGCTGGCGGCGTAGTCGTCATAGCTGAAGCTTGTCGAGGTCAGCTGGAACGGACCTGGCGGAAGATCGTTCACATTTGCGATGCGTGCATCAGGAACGTCGCTAGCCTGCCCCGTACCGCCTGTGAGCAAATATTGGTAGTAGCCCGGAGCCAGTCCGTTTTCGGTGGCGGTGGCCTCCGCCAGCGTGCAAATTCCATTGTCCGTGCAGACGTTGGACGGACCGCCCGTGATGGGAGGCGGGAGCGTCTTGTAAATTGTCTTGCTCATCGGACTTATCTGATACTTCACGGTATCGCTGGCATGGTACTGCTCGGCGAAGGAATAATTCGGACCCGGGTTGCCGTACTTGTCGACGATGTTTTTGGAAAGGAGGTTATCGACCGTCTCACCATCCTTCGGTTTGTACGTCGCGAAGATGTGATCGAACGTGCGGTTCTCTCCAATGATCACGATGACGTGCTTGATCGGGCTTTTCGTCTTGGCTTGCTCTTGAGCTTGCAGGGGAGCCGCCAGCGGGCCGCCCAGGCTGAACTGGAACGCGGTCGCGACGACGAGTCCCACACGAGCGCAGTGCAGGGACTTCGACAGGACTTTTTTTAGCGACATGCACACTCCTTCTCGGTCGGGTTGGGATGAAAATCAGAATGCACGCAGACACTGAACGACGCGGGTTAACAAAAGATTGGAACCGCATGAAATCGGGATACGAAAGCGTGAAATTCCGATGACATGCGCATCCGGCTCGCGGAGCGGTTGCAAAAGCCGCTATCTCGAGGAGACGCCGCAAGCTAACAGGAATTTCAGCGCCTGAAATCGATGAACGGCAGGTGACAAGCGACTCGGGATTTCATCAAATGCGGAGCAGGCAGCACTAACCGCGCAATGTCGATGTACGGGCGAGAACTTCGCGTATCTTATTGGCCAGATCGTCGGGTCCGAACGGCTTTTCGATGAATTCCGTTCCGGGATTGAGCACGCCGATGTTGATGGCAGCGTCCTCGGTATAGGCGGACATATAAAGCACTTTAATGTTGGCGCGAATCTGCGTGAGTTTCTCGACCAGCTCGCGCCCCTTCATGCCCGGCATCAGCACATCCGTGAGCACCAGATCGATTTCCTCGTTGCGTTCTTCCATGACCTGGATTGCGTTGGCCGCGCCGCGAGCCTCCAGTACCGTGTAACCTTTGATCTTGAGGAACTCGCGCGTCATGCGGCGGACGGCGTCGTCGTCTTCCACCACGAGAATCGTCTCCGCTCCCCTCGCGGGCTCCGGGGTGGCTACCGGAACTTCGACTACCTCCACGGGGTCCTCGACGCGGGGGAGGAAAATCTGAAACACAGTTCCCTGCCCCACCTTGCTCGAAACGGTGATGTATCCGCCGCTCTGCCGCACGGTTCCATAGACGGTGGCCAGACCAAGACCCGTTCCCTTGGTTCGGTCCTTGGTGGTGAAGAACGGCTCGAAGATGTGCGTCAGCACTTCCTCATCCATTCCGCGCCCGGTATCGTGCACCGCCAGCATCACGTGCGGTCCGGTTTGCGCGCCCGCGTGGCGCTGCACCCAGTCTTCGTCCAGTTGCGTATGCGCCGTCTGGATAGTCAGCTCGCCGCCTTCGGTCATGGCGTCGCGCGCATTGAACACCAGGTTCATAATCACCTGTTCCATCTGCGCGGCATCGGCCTTCACGCGACCGGCCTCGGGGTCGAGGTCCAGAAACAGCTGGATATCCTCTCCCAGCACGGGCGGCAGCAATTCCTTTACTTGCGTTACCAGTGTGTTGAGATCGAGCACGCGGAGTTGCAACACCTGCTTGCGGCTGAAAGCCAGCAGGCGGCGCGTCAGCGACGAAGCACGGTCGGTCGATTTGAGGATCTCGTTCAACTCGCGCCGCAGCGCGCCGTCGGATCCCACCCTGTTTAGCGAAAGCGCCGCATGCCCGCGAATCACCATGAGCAGATTATTGAAATCGTGCGCGATTCCCCCTGCCAGTCTTCCCACCGCCTCCATCTTTTGCGCTTCGCGCAACGCCTGTTCGGCTTGCTCGCGCACGGCAATTTCCTTTTTCAGCTCTTTGTTGCTGGCGGCTACTTCCCGGGCATGAAGCCTCGCTGTTTCCGCCAGGTAGACGGTGAACGCCAGCAGACCCGCCATGAAAATTCCACCGATGAATGCCACTCGTGGCAATAGAGACAACGTGTAAGAACGCGTCACGGGATTGGGCCATACCTGCGCCCGCCACGTGAGCTGTTCGAAATTCACATCCGCCGTTTCAACCCAGTCCGCGTCCTGGGGCGTTAGCTTGGCGCCGCCGCTATATATTTCGTCCGGCCCGTCGTACAGCGTGATCCGGTATCCCTGCGCGACATCGTGCAAAATTGACGGAATCACATCCTGGTAGCGAAAAATCCCCACCAGAAAACCGGTCACCTGATTCTTGGAAAACACCGGCACGCAAACCAGAAGGCCTTTTCCGCCCTGGCGCAAGTCCACCGGCCGGGACGCGATCGTGTTTCCACTCTTCTCCGCAGCTTGAAGGGCATCGAGTTGGCGTTCGTTGGCGCCGAGATACCTCCCCGGCTCGCCCTCGTTGCCCTTGAGCGGTGTAACCCAGCCCACTCGAAAGCTTGTATCCACCCACTCGATTGCCTGGTAGGAGGGATAGGCGCTCATTACCAGGGTCGCGGCGCCTTCCATCTTCGAGGAATCAGGTCCCGCAGCCTCGCCCTGGCCCGCCAGGCGCTCCAGAGGAAGAATCCTCGCCCTTAATTCCGATTCCAGCTTGGACTTTACGAACGAAACCTGCTCGTTCGTTGCGGATTGAATTTCCGCGCGCCGATGCCCCAGGAGCAATTGCCAAAGAGTCAGCGAGACCACGAAAGCGATCAGGAAAAAAGCCGCTGGCAGCAGGATCCGATCGATGATTTTCCAGGCCATTTCGTCTTGAAATACTGTGGTCTTATCAAGCCTGTCTAGTCAAGATAATTGGCAATCCAAGGCGGCCTGACCGAACGTTGACGATTGAGGTTTCGGCGCCCGAGTTTATCCGCATGATTGCCAGCACAATCCCCGGTAGTGACTCATTTTGAGACGACCCAATCGCCCGTTGCATTCCAAGTTTAAACAATTTACTGTATGCCACTAAACATTCGTTTGGTTTTGGTCTACCATGAGTCGCAGAGGCACGGCACGCTAAGGAGGACCTTCGATGGTCCAGGAACGCCGCCTTCATCAACGGCTCACACCGAGTTCGCCTCAGCTGGTTCTTCTGGACGAATCCAAATACAGCCTTCTCTTTGACTTGTCCGAAGGAGGCCTGGCCGTCGAGGGTTTTTCGATCGACGATCCGAACCGCGCCATTTCTCTCGAATTCGACATGCCCGAGGGAAGTTGTTGTATCCAGGCGAAGGCTGAAGTTGCGTGGACAAGCGATTCCGGCTATCGCACCGGTTTCCGCTTCGTCGATCTGCCCGACGCTTCGCGTCTGCAGCTGAGGAATTGGATCATAAACACCGCCGCGGAGCGAGTATCTTTGATTGAAAACCAAGTGGCCGTTCCGGCCTTCACCAGCGCCGCATCCGCCGCGACCGGCCACCCTTTAAACCTGGAAGGTAGCCGGGCAAGAACGGCGCAGCCCGAACTGGCCTCTTTTCCGTTGCAACCACCGCTTAAGCCGCGCTCGGGAAGAAGCTTTGGGGAACGGGATGAGTACGATTCCGATAGCGGGCCGATGCATCTCGTGTCTATTTTTGTCGCGGCCGTCGCCATGTCCTGCCTCGCCTTTCTGCTGGGCTACTACTGGCATGCGGGGCGACCGAGGCCGCGCGCAAAGTCCCCAGTTGCCGCAACCCAGCCGTTCGCGCCGGCTTCCGCAAGTTTGACGGCGTCTCCGGCCCAGCCGTCCGCGGAGACCGCCATCCCTCCCATTCTCCCGTTGGATAATCCAGGGTTTGTGCTGCAGGTGGGCGCAATGGGGGAAGAAGCGAACGCGGACACATTATCGAACGAACTGCGCAAAAAGAATTTCTCGGCCTTCGTCTACCACCGGGATGGCGACCGCTTCTACCGCGTGGCCGTCGGCCCGTACACAGATCAAGGCGCCGCAGCGAGAATCGAATCCGACCTGGAGCAGGAAGGCTACAAACCGATTCTCCGCCCCTGGACGCCCCAATAAATCCCTGTCGTTACACTTCTTTCGCCTCCGCTTGCCATCGACAGCATGACACCCGATCTTGAAACGCCACGGCTGTTGCTGCGCCCGATCACTCTCGCCGACGCTCCGCAGATCCAGCTTCTTTTTCCGCAGTGGGAGATTGTTCGGTATCTGAACAAACGCGTCCCGTGGCCGTATCCCTCGGACGGGGCGTATACCTACTACCGCGACGTGGCCCTTCCGGCGGTCGAGCACGGCGAGGAATGGCACTGGACTCTGCGTCTGAAAGGCGCGCCCGATTCGGTGATCGGCTGCATCTCGCTGATGAATCGCGAGAACAAGAATCGCGGCTTCTGGCTCGGCCTGCCCTGGCAAGGACAGGGGTTCAT
The DNA here is from genome assembly GCA_963709105.1 of uncultured Acidobacteriota bacterium. Taxonomy (GTDB): domain Bacteria; phylum Acidobacteriota; class Terriglobia; order Acidiferrales; family UBA7541; genus Palsa-295. The sequence goes on along the minus strand of CAVPVC010000019.1, from coordinate 79,282 downwards.
GAGCGAAGCGTGCGAGGCGGTCACTCGTTACTGGTTCGAGGAGCTAGGCTTCCCGGTCCTGCGTGCTCCCAAAGCCGTTGCCAACGCGACCTCGCGCCGCATTTCGGAGAAGTCTGGAATGCGCGTCATAGCAACTGTCGAGCATGAATTCGTTTCCGGACGCCTTCCCACCGAAATATGGGAAATCACCGCCTCCGAATGGCGCACCCGGCGAACGGGCCGGGGCGGCAGCGGCGAATAGTTGCCCCCGCGATGCCGCCCGCCCCTTCCGCCCACCGTGCGTGCTTTCTAGGTCCTCGCCGACAATTTGCTGAGACGCCGCATCGGCCCTACTTCTCACCGCCCCAAACGTATTTCAGCCCGAGGCGGTAGTTGTAGCCCAAAGCGGGGTATCCGATCGCGTCCTGGTAGTGGCGATCGAACAGGTTTGCGAAATGAGCCACGGTGGCAAAGCCATGGCCAAGGTCGATGCTGTTGGAGAGGTCCCACCGCACGTAACTCGGAGTGCTTGTGAAGCCCAGGCCGAGGAAGTCGCTGTCGGTCCGGCGGCCCACGTAATAGCCCGCGAGATTCCAGTTCATTCGCAGGAAGTGAGCGTTCGCTATCAGGTTGGCGGAGTGCAGCGGGCGGAGGAACAGGCGGTTTCCGGGAGCGAGCGCAGGGTCGAACGCGTTGGGCGCCTCGAGAACCTTCGAGTCGTCGTAGCTGTAATTCCCGGCGATGTTCAGCCAGCGCGCGGCTTTCACTTCAAACGATGAGTTCACGCCCGCCGCGCGGGCCTTGTCCGTGTTGAAGTAGCTTCCGCCGTAGGCCGGGCAATTCTCCGGCCCCGAGAAATTAAAGCTAACGATATCGCGAAAGTCGTTATGAAAAAAAGTGACGGAGAGATGCACCCGGTCGGAGGCAAAGTACTGATCGATTCCAGCGTCCACCGTCACACTTTGTTCGGGTTTCAGCTGCGGGCTGCAATCCACCGGCAATATCGTGGGCTCCTTGATTCCCTCGCCGTAGGACGCGCGCAACCGAGTCGCACCCCAGAACCCGCTGCCGGAGCGCAAGGCATAAGAAGCTCCGGCGCGCGGCACTACGCGCGTCCCGAAAAATCCATTGGCCTCGACGCGCCCCCCGGCGATGAGGGAAAGCCGCTTGCCAAACTGGTAGCGCGCTTCCATGTACCCCGCCTGATTGTGACGCCCTGCCGTAGGACCGTTTTCTACCTCATTCTCGTACCCCGCCGTGAAAGAGCCGTTTTGGAAATCATACGTGGACTGCAGAATCGCGCCTGCGCGATTGTATTCCGACGGGAACGTTCCATACGGAGGCGAGTTTTCAACGAGCTGATATCGCGATTCGAAACCAGAAAGCTGATGCTGCCAGTGTTCGCCGGTTGAAAATCTCCACGTTAGATTCGCCGCAAAATCATGGATATCGCTGCTTTGCCCGATGTCGGCTCCGCCCGGCAAAAGAGTTTGGCCCGGTTGTCCCGCGTCGCTTGTAGTGTTACGAAGCGTCAAGCGCAGCGAATCGGTGTCCGAGAACTTCCAGCCAAAATTCCCGGAGGACGTTGCGACTCGAAAATAATCCCCGGGGCCCTGGCCGCTGGTGGCGAAATAATCGGTCGCCGCGGAATAATCGAATTTCCCGAGCAGTCCGCTCAACTGGCCCGCGCCGTGGCCGGTGCCGAAAGTGCCGCCGTCGCCTTCAATCGCAATCGCCGGTATTTCCGTGGTGCCACGGTGCGTGAAAATCTGGATCACGCCGTCCATGGCGTCGGAGCCATACAACGCGCTTGAGGCCCCGTGGACGATTTCGATTTTGTCGATGTTGGCGAGAGTGAAATTCGACAGGTCGAACGCGCCGCCGGGTTCGTTGATGGGCGTTCCGTCCACGAGCACCTTGGTATAGCTGGAATCGCCGCCATCGAGAAAATAGGAGCCGATTCCGCCGTAGTGACCGAGCCGCGTGAAGGACGCGCCCTCCTGCGAGGCGAGCATCTCCGCCAGCCATACTTCCTGCCGCTGGTCGATTTGCTCCCGGGAAATTACGTCCACGAGATCGGGCGTCTGCGCGGCGAGCGCCGGCTCCGCGCTGGCCGTGACGATCACATTCGACGACATTCTCTCCAGCGACAGCCGTATGTCCCACGCCTGCCTCTGGCCCGCGGACAAAGTGAATTCCTGCTCCACAGGCGCGAAAGACGCGCGCTGCGCGCTCACACGGTAGCGCCCCGCGGTTAAATCGATCACAAATTTGCCGTCCACATCGCTCCGGGCGCTTACCGGCTCCCCGGGCGAATCGATGGGCCGCGCAACGATGGACACGCCTGCAATCGCGGCGCCGCTGGGGTCGGTTACGGCTCCCGTGATTGTGGCGGATGTGGCGTTGGATGTGGCGGTTGGTTGAGTCTGAGCGGATGCGGATTGAATCGGCAACAGGGAAATTACAATTCCGGCGGCTGTGGCCAGAAGGCGAAGCAGTCTCATGTTTTATCCCTTTCTCCCTCTCGCGCGGGAGTTGAAGGTTGTCCGAAGAGCGCACGCGGTGCGTGCAAATCCGGATTGAGACTCCGCCGGTCTCCTGGCTTGGCGAATCGCCCCTTGCTTCAGGGCTTACAGCACGGCCTTCCCATCCATGCCTCGAATGCATCTGAGCTTCGCGGCATGGTCAGTGGCCTATGCTGAAAACTTCTTCGCCTTACAGTCGCGCGGCGGCGACGGCTTTTCACCGTCTTCCCGTACACGGAGTCTCGGTTGATTGTCTACGGCGCCGAGCAATTCGTCCGGCACCGCTTGCGGAGTCCTGAACATACGCCCGCCGCGGAATGAAACATAAAATGTTAGCGATCGCCTCGCAAGGAAACGCGAGGACGTCCGCCTGGCCGCATTTCCACTTCCAGCGGGGCCTCGAAGACTTCTTCGAGTAGCGCGCGTTCGTACACTTCCGCGGGTGTTCCCACGCGCAGGCACTTGCCCTTGTGCAGCAGGACGATGCGGTCCGCAAATTCCGCCGCTAGATCGAGTTCATGAGTCACTACCAGCACCGTATGCCGCGTTTCGTCAGCGAGCCGGCGCAGCCGCTGCAAGAGTTCTACCTTGCCGCCGATGTCGAGATGCTGCGTGGGCTCATCCAGCAACAACAGCGAAGGCTGCTGCGCCAGCGCGCGAGACAGAATCACGCGCTGCTTTTCGCCGCCGGATAGCTGGTCCATCCAGCGGTCGCGCAGCGGCTCCGCGCCAACCTGCGCGAGCGCGTTTCCCACCATCAGGCAATCGTTGTCGGATTCAAAGCGCAGCCGCCGGCCATGCGGATAGCGGCCCTGCAGGACGTATTCCCAAACGCGCAGCGGAAAAAGCAGCTCGCTCTCCTGCTGCACCAGCGCGATCCGTTTTGCGCGCGTCCGCAGATCGAGCGCGCTCACTTCCTCGCCATCCACTTCAATGCGCCCGGCGAGAGGCTTGCTGAGCCCGGCGAGCAATCGCAGCAGCGTGGATTTCCCGCTGGCGTTCGGCCCGAGAATCGCCACCAGCTCGTGCGGATGCGCTTCAAAACTGGCCGGGCCCAGCGTGAACGTGGGCGCCGAGCGGTCGGTGGGGGAGTAGGCGAAGCTCGCCTGCTCGACTTTCAGCCGCACGCGAGGAGCGCTCGCCGCACGCGCCGATGCCAGCTGATTGCCGGGATGCGCGGCCACCGATCCGCGATTTTGTTCGGCTGCGCTCAACGCACTCTCCTGCGCATCAGGTAAATGAACACCGGCGCGCCGGCAATCGCCGTCATCGCGCCGACGGGCAATTCCGTGGGCGCGACGACCGTGCGCGCGAGCAGGTCCGCGGCAACCACGATGATCGCTCCGCCGATTGCCGATGCCGGAATCAGCACGCGGTAATCGGTGCCGAAAAGCATGCGCATCACGTGCGGCACCAGAAGTCCCACATAACCGATCGCGCCGCTTACCGAAACAGCGAGTCCCGTGAGCAGCGAGGCTCCCACGTACACCACGAATTTCACGCGGCGCACATTGACGCCCAGGTGGCTGGCCTCCTGCTCGCCCGTAAGAATCAGGTTCAAATCGGAGGAGGTTGTGTAAATCGAGCCCACCGCGACGATCAGCAGCAGGTAGAGCCAGCGCAGATCGACGGCAGGCGCCGACGAAAGATCGCCCATCAGCCAGAAGGCCATCCCGCGCAGATCGCGGCTGCTCAAAATCGTCATCAGAAACATGATCACCGCGGAAAGAAACGACGCCGTGATGATTCCCGCCAGCAGCAGCGTGGCGCTGTCGAGCTGCCCTCCGCGTCTGCCCAGAAAATAAACGGCCCCAATCGTGGCCGCTGCGCCCGCAAACGCCGCCACCTGCACGGCTCCCGGCGTGAACGGCAGCACGATCAGGCTTACAATCGCGCCGAGCGCCGCTCCGCTGGAAACTCCCAGCACGTAGGGGTCTGCCAGCGGATTCCGCAGCAACGCCTGAAAACCCGCGCCGGCGGTGGAAAGCGCCGCGCCCACCAGAATTCCCAGAGCGATGCGCGGAAGCCGCAAGCCAAACACAACCAGGGAAAATTCCGAGGGAATCTGGTCTCGCCGCCCCAGCGCGCCGTTGAATAAGCGTCATCACGATGTCCCGCACGGCGATCGGATAGGCGCCCATGCGCAGCGAGATCACCACCAGCACGAACAGCACGCCGAGCAGCAAAGCGCAAATGTTGAAAACGCGCCGTGGCGTCAGCGGGCGCATAGTACGCACCCTTCTTCCGGCGAAGCCCTGCGCGCAAATTGAGCTCGATCACCCCAATCAAAGGTTTCCGTTCGTGCTCTGCGGTGAAAACGCCTCCGGATGGAGTTCGCGCGCCAGTTGCTCGATCGCGTCCACCATTCCCGGCGACGGCCGCGCCAGCTCATCGCTGACAACAACCACGTTCCCGGATTCGACCGCCCGCAATCCCTTCCATCCGGCTCTTGCGCGAAGGTCCGCGAGCTGAGTCTCTCCCTCGCCGCCATGGTTGCTCGTGAAAACAATGTAATCGGGCTGCAAGCGCACCACTTCCTCAAAGCTGATGTGCGGCCAATTCTGATCGGATAAAATCACCGATTCCGCCCCCGCCCAGCGCAGCGCGTCGGCAATGAAAGTGTTCTGCCCGATGCTGATGAGCGGTTCCTGCCATACAACAAAGAAAACGTGCGCGAGCGGCAATTCCGCAAGCCGCATTCGCAAATCGTCCAGCCTCGCCTGCAACGGGCCCACGAGCGCTTCGCCCGCGGCGCTCGAGCCCATAAGCTCCGACATTTTTCTTACCGAGTCGAGCATTCCACGCACCGTATGCGGATTGCTCGCGTAGACGGCAATTCCGAGCCTCGCCAGCGCGTCCACCGTCTCGCGCCGGTTAATCGAAGTGGACGCCAGCACCAGGTCGGGATGCAGCGCCACGATCGCTTCGAGACTCGGGTTCAGCGGCGCTCCAACGTGGGGCTTGAGCTTGGCCGCGGGCGGCGTCTCGCAGTAATTCGAGTCGCCCGCGAGCTTATCGTCGAGCCCGAGCGCGTAGATCGTTTCGGTCAAATCGGGTGAAAGCGTCACAATCCGGTTCACCTTCGAGGGAATCGAGACTTGCCTGCCCACTTCATCCGTCACCACGTTGCCCGCGCTTCGATGGCCGGCTCCCATCCTCCGCTTGCCGGGAAGCCGCACTGGCATGCTGCGCGCAGACCGAAAGCGCGGCGACGAACGCCACCGCAATCACGGCGAAGCCCCACCACCGCAATCCTCGCCAAGAACTCTGCAGCAACTCCGGCAACAATCTCTCCCGGCCTTCTCATCAAAATAAAAAAGCCTCGCGAATAGAACGAGGCTCATCGCCACACCCTTTCTCGCGAAGAGTGTGAGCGTCACCAGCCCGGGGACGTATCCTGACTTTCGGCCTACCCCGCCTGCATAAAACATAGGCGAGAGCTTCGGGCGCTGTCGCCCCGATTCTATCGGAGCAGCCTTCCCCATCCCATGCCTTCAGGGACGAGTGGCACGCTATCGCAGCGCCGGCCGATCACAGTGGCGGGACCGTGGCCGATTTTCACGGCCTTCCAATCTCCCCGAGCCAGCTGAATTGTTTTCACGCAGAGTGTAAGCCGCGCCAACCGGGGTGTCAAATTACGAAGAACTGCGTGCGGGGGAACCAATCTACGCAAACCAAAACGGAGGACTGACTAACGATTCTTCCACTTCGGGGCGCGCTTTTCGACGAGCGCTCGCAAACCCTCCTGCGAGTCCTCGAGGTCGGCGAGTTCGTTCAGGAAAACCTTCATCGAGTTGCGGACGCCGTCGCGCAGGGGCATACCCAGGCTGCCGAGGATCGCTTTCTTGGCCATGGTCAGCACCGGACCCGATTGCGCGGTCACTTTGGCGATCACGTCGTCCACTTTGTTCTGCAACTCATCCGCCGGAACCACCCAGTTGACCAGCCCCAATTCGCGGGCGCGCTCCGCGCTCATCGTCTCGCCGGTAAGTACCAGTTCGAGAGCGAGCTTGGGGCCCACGATGTAAGGAAGAATGGCCGCAGCCAGCGGGGGGAATACGCCCAATTTAATTTCCGGCTGCGCGAAGCGCGCCTTGGGAGTCGCGATGACAAGGTCGCCCAGCGCGGCCAGTTCCGCGCCTCCGCCAAAAGCCGGGCCATTGACCACCACCAGCACCGGTTTCGAGGTGTCGAGCATCGCGGAGAACGCGCCGTGAAAGGCGTCGAGCAGCTGGAACACGCGCCGCTGCGTGTATTCGCCTAGCTCGATGCCGCCGCAGAAAGCTTTGGCCGCGGAATCCAGGACGATCAGCTTGATCTCGCCTCGCTCGCTCACCGAACTGATTCCGGTGGCGATTTCGGCCAGCATTCTCTCGTTCAGGAGGTTGTGCTCGGGGCGGTCGAGCGTGAGATGCGCCACTTCGCCTTCGCTCCAGAACTTGACGAACTGGAATTCGTCGAGCTTGGGCGTTACGTAGGTGAGGGTGCCGAGTACGTCGGTGCTGTGGCCTTCGCCGATCATTCCGTTTCACTCCGAAAGGAAAGCTTAGACCGTTTCGCCCAACCCCGCTACCGTTCATCCGAGGCCATACACCCAATCCGGCAAGCCCCCGTGTCGCGGCCGCTATGCGCCTTCTTCCTGCGGCTTCTTCCTTGCCTTCTTTCTTCTCAGGGCCGCGCACTTCCGGTATTCTGCTGAACCTATGCTCGATTTGGGATATGTACGCGATCATCTGGACGCCATCGAAAAAATGTCGCGCGACCGCGGCGTGGCCATTGACCTCGCGCAGTTTCGCGCCATCGACACGGAGCGCCGCCAGCTCATCACGCAGACCGAGCGCCTGAAAGCCGAGCGCAACAACGCCAGCGGCGAAATCGTCCAGCTCAAGAAGTCCGGCAAGGATGCCGGCCCGATACTTGCGCGCATGAAGGAAGTATCGGAAGAGATCAAGCGCGACGACGAGCGCATCGCGCAACTCGACGAGGCCCTGAAGGGCTTTCTGCTGACCGTCCCCAACATGCCGCACGCGAGCGTTCCGGTCGGCACGAGTTCCGCCGACAACGTGGAGGTCCGCCAGTGGGGAACGCCGCCCAAGTTCGATTTTGCGCCCAAGCCTCACTGGGACATCGGCGAAGCAACCGGCATTCTCGATCTGCCCGCGGCCGTCAAAATTGCCGGCGCGCGCTTTGCCGTTTACAAAGCGCTGGGAGCGCGGCTCGAACGCGCCATCGCGAATTTCTTCCTGGACGTGCATACGCGCGAACACGGCTACACGGAGATCCTGCCGCCATTCATCGTAAACACCGCTTCGCTCACCGGAGTTGGCCAGTTGCCCAAGTTCGCGGCGGAAATGTTTCACCTCGAAGGCACCGACCTTTGGCTCACTCCCACCGCCGAGGTGGAATTGACCAGCTTGCACCGCGACGAAACCCTCGATGCCGCAGAGTTGCCCCTCAAGGTCTGCGCCTGGACGGCCTGTTTTCGCGCCGAGGCGGGCGCCGCCGGGAAAGACACGCGCGGCATCAAACGCCAGCACCAGTTCCAGAAAGTGGAGCTGTTCAAGTTCACGCGGCCCGAGCAGAGCTACGACGAATTGGAATCGCTGGTTGGCAACGTTGAAACCATCCTGCAAAAGCTCGGGCTGCATTACCGCGTAATGCAGCTTTGCACCGCCGACATGGGTTTTGCGTCCGCGAAGACCTACGACGTAGAGGTGTGGCTGCCTTCCACGAACGACTTCATGGAGATTTCTTCCTGCTCGAACACCGAAGCGTTCCAGGCGCGCCGCTCGGGAATTCGTTTTAAGCCCAAGACCGGCAAGACGGAATTTCTGCACACGCTGAATGGTTCCGGACTCGCGGTCGGGCGCACGTGGATCGCCATCGTGGAGAACTATCAGCAGGCGGATGGATCGGTGGTGATTCCGGAAGCGCTGCGTCCGTACATGGGAACCGACCGAATCCCTGCTCTGTAAAATCCGCTGTAACAAATTACTGTCGTTTGGCGGTCAGGCGATTATCGATTGCGGGGAGGGTCCGTCTGAATCAGCGAAAGCTCGTGAGCAAACAGCGGGTTCTCCGGGAACTCTACCGTAAGGTCGGTCAGCAGCACCCGCGCGCGATCGAAGCGATGCTCGCGTTCGTAGCCGAGGGCCAGAAGTATTTTCGCGAACGGCTTCAAATAGTGGCCGTGGTCGGCGGCTTGCTGCATCAATTCGATGCCGCGTTCCTTGTCGCCGTGAACTCCGCCGATCTTCAGGAAAACCCGCTTATAACCGGGGAGCGACCCAATCACATAATTGCTCGCGCCCAGCGCCAGGTAGGCATCCTGCGCGTTGGGATCGATCGAGAGCAGCAGCGAGGCTTCGCTATCCGCGCGGCGCATCATGCTCAATCCCGCCAGCTGCTTTTTCTCGATGAGAGCGTCGTAGTCGGATTCCATGCCGTCGGCCATCGTGAGCACCAGCAGGCCGTGGGCGTCGCGCGGATTTTCTTTTAGCAGACCCTGAGCCATCTCGCGCGCCTGCTGGTTGATGCCCATAAACGCATCGTTGCGATTCTCGGAGGGCTTGCCGTCCACGCCGCCCAGGAACTTCGCGTCGTCGAGGAAAAAGGCCGAGGTAAAGACGCCCTTTTCGTTGAATTCTTCGTAGAGGTAGCTCGCCGCTTCGGCAACCTTGCCGAGAGGATCGCCCGGCTGCTGCTTTTCGTAGGAAAGAAACTGCGCCCGCGCGCCCTGGAAATTCAGTTTGTAGAGTTCCGCAAATCCGTTGTCGAGAATCGCCGGAGAGAAACTGTCAGCAGCGGCGGGCGCTCGCCTGGCAGACATGCAACGGACGCAGCACAGAAGGAAAATCGCAACGCTGCATGCGGTGAGTGTCCGTCGAACTTTCATCGTCTCATCACTGATCCGCTGATCTTCAAAAGCGGCCTTCCAGCAATTATATTTTGAACGTACCCGGGCTGGCACTGCCGCGGAATACGGCGTTCCTATAAGTTATCCAGGAAAAAGCGCGTAATCTGCTCGAAAAGCTGAATGCGGGCCGGGCCGGTCGCCGATGGGATGTCCGCGTCCCGGAAAGATCGCCAGATCAGCGGGATACTGGCCGGCCTGGATCAGCTCGTTGATCACTTCCGAGGTGTTTGCGAAGTGCACGTTGTCGTCGCCTGTCCCGTGGGCGAGCATCAGCTTCCCCTTGAGATTCCGCGCCTGGTTCGAGGGAGACGATTCCTGGTAGCCGCTGGCGTTGTCCTGCGGGCGGCCCATGTAACGCTCCGTATAAATCGTGTCGTAGAGCCGCCAGTTGCTGACCGGGGCCACCGATACACCCGCCTTGAAAACGTCCGGGGCGTTGAACAGCGCATCGAGGGTCATGTAGCCGCCGTAGCTCCAGCCCCAGATTCCGATGCGCGACCCGTCCACGTAGGGTAGCGACTGCAAATACTTCACGCCCGCGAGCTGGTCGTCGAGCTCGACCTTGCCCAGGCGGTGGTAGATAGGAGTCTCGAAGGCGTGGCCGCGGTTGTAGGAGCCGCGATTATCCAGGGAGAAAATTACGAAGCCTTTCTCGGCCATCGATTCCTGCCATAGGAAATCAGACCCGGCCCAGGCGTTTTTCACGTACTGCACCTGCGGGCCGCCATACACGTCGACGATTACGGGATATTTGCGGGAAGCGTCGAAGTTCGCCGGCTTGATCATCATGCCGTAGAGTTTGGTTCCGTCGTCCGCCGCTACATCCACGTATTCGACCGGCGACATTTCGTACGCGCCCAGTTCAGCTACCTTGTTTTCATCGATCGCCGCGGCGCGCTTGCCGTCGGCACTGTATAAATCCTGCCGGGGCGGGGTCATCGAGTTCGAGTATTTGTCCACAAAGCCGGCGGCGTTGGGTGAGAACGTTACGTCATGGGTGCCAGGTTCCTTCGTGATGCGCGTGATGCTCTTGTCCGCGAGGGAGACGCGGTAGAGCTGGGCCTCGCGGACGTCATCCTTGTTCGAGAGAAAATAAATGTAGCCGTGGGCTTCATCGACGGCGGGATGACTGGCGGCGCCGGGGCCGAATCCGCTGGTGCCGGTGATTCCCCAGTCGCCGCTGGTGAGCTGTTCCAGTTCTTTTCCGGCGAGATCGTAGAGATAGTAGTGGCGGAAGCCAGTGCGTTCACTCGACCAGAGAAAGCGCTTGCCGTCGGAGAAAAAGTACAGATCGTCGCTGATGTTCACCCAGTATTTGTCGGACTCGGTAAGGACCGGGCGGGGCTTTCCGCCCCCGATATCGAAGAAAAGCAGGTCGAGCTTGTTCTGTGCGCGATTAAGGCGCTGGATCGCGAGATGGCGGCTGTCGCGCAGCCAATCCACCCGCGGTAGGTACACGTCGGTGTCGGTTCCGGTGTTCAGCCAGGTGGTGCCGCCGCCGGAGACCGGCACGACTCCCACGCGCACGATGGGATTGGGCTCGCCGGCCTGGGGAAAGCGCGTGTACTCGATCGCCCCCGCGGGCGAGCTCATGTCCACGATGGGATAGCGCGTGACGGGGCGCTCGTCCATCTCGTAATACGCGATGCGCGACGAATCCGGAGACCACCAGTAGGCCGTGGTGCAATCGAGTTCCTCGGGATAGACCCAGTCGAGCTTGCCTTTGAGGACTTCCTCGCTGCCGCCGTTGGTGAGCGCCTTCGGGCCGCCCTTGGAGAGGTTCACGATCCAGAGATTCGAGTCGCGCACAAAGCTGATCCATTTTCCGTCGGGAGAAAACTTCGGGTCCTCCAGGCCGGTACCGCCGGTGGCGATGGGCCTCGGAGCCATGGTCTTCAGGTCGAGCAGCACCAAGCTGTCGCTGCCGATAAACAAAAGAGAATCGCCGCCGGGCGACCAGAGATAATTGTCCGGCTGGATGCGGCCGAGGCCGGTGGCCTGGACCGCCTGCGTTTTTTCCGGCTGCATCACGGCGGCCAGCGTTTCCGCTTTCACCAGAGCTTTGCGCTCGCCGGTGGACGCATCCATGGTCCACAACTCGTTCGCGTCGCCCGTTTTCTGGAGGTAAGAGATTCGCTTGCCGTCCGGCGCCCATTCGATCCCCTGGGTAAGCTCGCCGCTCAAGCTCGGGGAGCTATAGATTCTCTCGACGGTGAGCGGCTTGGTGGCAGCGGACTGAGCTGAAGCAGCGGCGCCCGTGAGTGCGATCGAAAGAGCCAGGGCCGCGACGCCGTAAATCCTCGCGCGGAGCTGGGACGGGCGGAGTGGCGGAGCTCGATGTAAGAGGAATTTGGACCCATTTGCGGGGGCCGAGCGAGCGGATTTTGGATGTGCGGAGAGGTCTCTTATAGTGTCGAGTGGCGCATACTGACTTTGATTGTTTTCAATAAGTTGCGTGTGTTTCCGTTCGACAATGTGTGTCGAGTGAGCGCGGCAGGAAATTGCGGCGGAAATGAGTGGTTTGGCTGGGTCAAAAACGGGCGGGATTTTGCCGGAGGAAGAAGTGGAATCCTCGCTGATGACGGTTCCAAGGGCTCGGACATTTTTCATGGCTCTGCCAAGCTATCACGGCGATAGAAAGTTGCAACCGGTAGTTGTCGTGGTGAGCCGTACGTCGCTGTTTTAAATCAGGTTACCCCCTATGGCTTTGTTGCGGCGTTATACGGCACGGAGGACGGGCTTCAAATGGCGACGCTTCTTCGCTGGCGGTGAAACCAGAACGCGCCTGCGGTGACAGCCAGGGAGAGCGCGAGCAGCGAGCCGTCGCGCAGCATCGTTTTCGGCCCGAGCTGCTCGCTCGATCCGAAACAGCCGCAGTTGATCGCCAGGTGCAAAGCGTACGTACGCACCATAAGCGTGAAGAATCCTGTAAGCACCAGCGTGGTAACGACGGAAGAGAGGCGTAGCGCGACTCCGCTGAGAAGCCAGAGGCCCAGAAACAATTCAAACGGCGGCAAGAAGTGCGCCACGCGAATCACCTGGGAGGGAGGCAGCAACTGGTAGGAATCCACCTGCATGGCGAACATGGAAAGGGACGTTTCGACCGAGCTGAGCGACCAAGGCACCGCGATCTGGGGTTTGAGTTTCGCGTACGCAGCGACGAGAAATACGCAGGCAAGCGCCAGTCTCCCGAGCAGCAGAAGAATGCGCCCCAGGGTGAAGGGGGATTCCGCGGGCGTTGCGCGTGACACCGGTGCGGCTGCTTCGCTCATCCTGTCGGCCTACTGGCTCAGCAACTGATCGAAGAATTGCTTCAGCACCGTCCAGGAGACTACGCCCTGCCCGGCCGGAAACTTCTGCCCTTTGTAAAAAATCCGGAAGGTCGGCGTGGCCTCTACCGGGACCATGTTGCCCAGCGCTTTGTCCTGCTCGATGTAGGCGTCGAAGGGACATGAATGGCTTGCCGGCGCGACGCTCATTTCACAGCCGGTCATCAGCTTCTGCACGCGACGGAGATCGGCGGGAGACAAGGCCGCCGCCATGTACTTCTGGATGTCGCCGGATTGCCCCCAGTAATTCTGGTTGTCGTAGAGCGCCGCTTCCGCCTCTGAAAATTTGCCGATGGTTGCCGCGGCGTTGGCCCAGCGCGCCGCTTCGTATCCGTACTTGTGCATAGCCAGGGGAAAATCGCGGTGCACGATGTAGACCTTCCCGGCCGCCACGTAGTCGCTGATCATCGGACGGAGGGTGTACTCATAGAACCCGCCACAGGAGGGGCACTCGTAGTCGCCGAATACTTCCAGGGTAATTGGCGCGCTCTTCGATCCGTAGGTCTTTACAGGGGCGGGTATGGTTTCGACGGCCTTGGCCGGCTTTTCTGGGCTTGCCGAGGCGCGCGCTCCCGCGTGCAGATTCAAGCTGAGCGCAAGAATCAGCAGTGCTGCGGCACAAGCGGCGCCAGCCAATTGCCGACTTCGGCGCGAGCGCGCGGTCTGCCTCCCGGGCTCTGCCCTTTCACACGAAGAACCTGTTTCTTTAGCCAATGAAGCCTCCCGACTGTTAGACGGTGCGATACCCCGGATTGTAACGCCAAATATTACAGCTTTTCGCGGCAAATGTCACGATGGGCCAGAAAGTGCACCGCGTTGGCATATACACCAGATATACAAACGTTTACACGACGGAAAGCAACTTACGCCAAGCGAAAATGGAGCCCGGAAGCCTTGTAGAATCAGGCGATATGAGCCTTTCCTAGACACCTCGAATGAATACACTAAACACCTTATTTTAATGGATATACGTAATACTTGACAAAGGAACACTCAACCGTTATGATAACGCAGTTTGAGAGATTGAGTCCCGCTGGCTAACAGTCGGGAGGAGCGGAATACATGAGCAAGATTATCGGAATTGACCTTGGTACAACGAATTCGGTGGTCGCCGTGATGCAGGGCGGCGAGCCCGTAGTAATCCCCAACCAGGAGGGCGCCCGGACGACACCGTCCGTGGTCGGCATCACCAAGAGTGGCGAGCGGCTTGTGGGGCAAGTGGCCAAGCGCCAGGCAATCACCAACCCAGAAAATACAGTTTATTCGATCAAGCGCTTTATGGGCCGGCGCTATGACGAAGTGACCGAAGAAGCCAAGCGTGTGCCCTACAAGATCGTCAAGGGACCGCACGACGATGCCCGCGTCGAGATTTCGGGCAAATCGTACAGCCCGCCGGAAGTGTCGGCGATGATTCTCCAGAAGCTGAAGACGGCGGCGGAGGATTTTCTCGGCGAGAAGGTCACCAAAGCGGTGATCACCGTCCCGGCGTATTTCAACGACAGCCAGCGGCAGGCCACGAAGCAGGCGGGCGAAATCGCCGGCCTGGAAGTGCAGCGCATCATCAACGAGCCGACGGCGGCCGCGCTGGCGTACGGCCTCGACAAGAAGAAAGATGAAACGATCGCCGTGTACGACCTGGGCGGCGGCACGTTCGATATCTCCATTCTTGAGGTGGGCGAAGGCGTCGTGGAAGTGAAGTCCACCAACGGCGACACGCACCTCGGCGGCGACGATATCGACCAGCGGATCGTCGAGTGGATGGTGGCGGAATTCAAGCGCGATCAGGGTCTCGACGTCGGCAAGGACCGCATGGCCATTCAGCGGCTGAAGGAAGCCGCGGAAAAGGCCAAGATCGAGCTGTCGCAGCTGCAGGAAACAGAGATCAACCTGCCCTTCCTGACGGCGGACGCTTCCGGCCCCAAGCACATGCAGTTGAAGCTGACGCGGTCGAAGCTCGAACAACTGATGGAGGATTTGCTCCAGCGCACCGTGGGCCCCGTGAAGCAGGCATTGAGCGATGCGGGATTGACGCCTGACAAGATCGACGAAGTGGTGTTGGTGGGCGGCTCCACGCGCATCCCGCGTGTGGTCGACATCGTGAAGAACCTCTTCAACGGAAAAGAACCGCACAAGGGCGTGAATGCGGACGAAGTGGTGGCGGTCGGCGCAGCCATTCAGGGCGGCGTGCTGGGCGGTGAAGTGAAGGACATTCTCCTGCTCGACGTGACCCCGCTCTCTTTGGGCGTGGAAACGCTGGGCGGCGTGATGACCGTGCTGATCCCGCGCAACACGACCATTCCGACGCGCAAGTCGGAAGTGTTTTCGACGGCGGCGGACAATCAGACCTCGGTCGAGATTCACGTGCTGCAGGGAGAACGCCCGGTCGCCAGCGGCAACCGCTCGCTCGGGAAATTCCATCTCATCGGAATTCCGCCCGCTCCGCGCGGCATGCCGCAGGTGGAGGTGACCTTCGATATCGACGCGAACGGCATCCTGAACGTCTCGGCGAAGGACACCGCGACGAACAAGGAACAGAAGATCACGATTACCGCTTCCACCGGCTTGAGCAAGGACGAAGCCGAGCGGATGAAGAAGGAAGCGGATGCGCACTCGGCGGAAGACAAGGCGCGACTCGGGGAAGTGGAAGCCCGCAACCGGCTCGACAGCCTAGTCTATCAGACCGAGAAGCTCATCAAGGAAAATCGCGAGAAGCTGGCCGAGCCGGACGTGAAGGCCGTCGAGGAGGCCATCGAAGAGTCGCGGCGCGCGCTCAGCGAGGGCGGTCTCGACAAATTGAACGCGGCAGCGGAGAGCTTGACCAAGGCTTCCCACCGCATCGCCGAATCGCTCTACAAAGCGCAGCAGAATGCGCCGGGAGCGGCGGCGGATGGCACGGCGTCAGGGGCGCAGGGGAACGGCGGTCCTTCGGGTGCCGCGGGCCATGCGCCGGGGCAAAACGACGTGGTTGACGCGGAATTTGTGGACGTCGACGAGTCGAAAAAGCCCAACTGAAGAAGCCAGAGTAAGCTTGCAGCAGGACGATCCGCCTCGGGCAGTCTCTGCGCCGAGGCGGATCGCCCGCCTGCCATTCCAGGAGAGTTCTTTTGACGACGACCGGCATTCAGCGCACCAGCCCGCCTCAAGCAGTTCAGAAAATCCGCGATGGAGTGTTCATGGTACAAGTGGGGATCTCGGGCAGCCCGAGTGCGGATTGGCGGAGGCTTTTCTACGATACGCAGCAGGAAGTGACGGCGGACTTTCCGCCGCGGTCGGTGGAAATATCCGGCAATTTTCTGCGTTTCAAGTCCGACCCGGCGAGCGTCGAACAGAAAATCGTCATATTGGACCGCTGGTTGGCGCGGGCGAGCCAAAAAGAGGCCAGCATGGGCGGACGCACGGAAGGCCAGCGGCAGAAAAAAGAGGAACTCGAGCGCGAAGCGCTGGAACTCGCCGAATGGAATACGCGGTGGGCCAAGCTTTAGAGGCCTTTTAGTTCGGCGGCGTCTGAGGCTTTGAGGGCTTCGCGGCTTCGAGGTTCAACCCAAAGATGGCAACCACAACCAAACAAGACTACTACGAGCTTCTGGGAGTCGCGCGCAAGGCGTCAGTGAAGGATATCCGCGCCGCCTATCGCAAGCTGGCGCGCAAGTATCATCCCGATCTGAATCCCGGCGATAAATCCGCGGAGGAGAAGTTCAAGCAGGTGCAGGAAGCCTACGAGGTTCTCTCCGACGCCAAGAAGCGGCAGATGTATGACCAGTTTGGCTTCAACGTGCCGGGGCCGGGCGGCGGGCCTCCTCCAGGGGCAGGCGGAGCGTCTCCGCAGGATATTCACTTCGATTTCGGCGGTTTTGATTTTGGCGGCGCGGGCGCAGGCGCGGCTGGCGGGGCGCAGGGCGGCGGAACGAGCTTTCGCGACCTCTTCAGCCAGTTTTTTCGCGGCGCGAACGCGGCCCAGGAAACACAGGAGCACGAGCCGGGCACCGATCTGGAATATCAGATCGACATCACCTTTGCCGAAGCGATGCACGGCACGGTGAAGAAAATCAGCTTCTCGCGGCTGGATGTCTGCTCGGTGTGCCATGGCACGGGCGCGGCTCCGGGGGACGAAAAGACCTGCCCTACCTGCGGCGGCTCGGGGCAGGTAACACAGGTCAGCGGGAAGATGCGCTTCCAGATCACCTGCTCGCGCTGCGGAGGGTCCGGCAAGCTTCGCACCATGTGCCGCAACTGCGGCGGCGAGGGACGCGTGGCCAAGGTGGAGACGCTCGACGTGCGCATTCCTCCCGGCGCGCAGACGGGTTCCCGGGTGCGCGTGCCAGGACGCGGAAACTCCGGATTGCACGGCGGCCCGCAGGGCGATCTCTATATCATTCTGCGGGTTGAGCCGCATCCGTTTTTCGAGCGGCGCGGCGACGATTTGTACACCGTGGTTCCGGTGAGCGTGCCGGAAGCGTCGCTTGGCGCGAAGGTGGAAGTGCCGACGATCGACGGCCGGTCGCAGGTGCGCATTCCCCCCGGAACCGGCTCCGGGAAGAAGCTGCGCCTGCGGGAAAAGGGGCGCCCTCGATCCGGCAGCCGGGCAAACGCGGCGATCAGATCATCGAGGTGCAGATCGTGGTTCCCAAGCCGGAAGATGAGCGCGTGCGCAACCTGATGAAGGAACTCAGCAAGATCGAGCCGGAGGATCCGCGGCAGGAAATTTTTGCGCGCGCGTCCTTGTGATCGTGGCTTGCGGTATTTAGCGGCAGCAACTTTTGCAAGATGCGTTCAGGAAACAGATTCACTTCAGGCAGAGGAGACTCAGGGAGACGCCGATGACGCCACGCCCACGAAAGAAAGCAAAAGCGGGCTACATGATCAGCGCCGTCGCCGAGCTTTACAAACTGCATCCGCAGACGCTGCGGCTCTACGAGCGCGTGGGCCTGCTGAAGCCGTCGCGGTCGCAGGGGAACACGCGGCTTTATACCGACTCCGACCTCGAACGGCTGGAAGTGATCCTGAACCTCACCCGCGAACTCGGCGTGAATCTTGCCGGCATCGAAATCATCCTGAACATGCGCGACAAGATGGCGGAAATGCAGTCGCAGATGGAAGCGTTCATCAAATTCGTCCGCACGGAGGTGGCGCGTAACTTCAACGCGCCGGACCCGCGCGCCGCCCGCAACGCGATCGTGCGCACGATTCCGCGCCACCCGATTCGCGTGGAAAAATCAACAGCTCGCTAAGAGTCGCAACCGTTCCCGGATGTGCCCGAGGCCGAGACTGCTCCTTCCTGCTCCTTCCAGCACTAGCCCAGTGATGTCCCGTCTGACCGTCACGCATGCTAGTGAAGCATCACTCACAACATAAAGAACAGGCCTATGGTAGACCAACGGGCCGGACGACGGCTCCGGGAAACAGCCGGCGGTCCGGGCCGTAGCGGTCTCTCGACGTAGTTATAAGGAACGATGCCAGCCTGGCGATGCTGGTCCTGAACGGTAAGGCTGATCGGCATGAGGAACTTGACCGCGACTCCGATGCGACGATCCTTGAGTTCGTCCACCCGCAGAACTTCGCTGAAGTAATCTCGATTGATGGCGCCGGGGACATCGGAATAGCGCATTGAGACAAACAGGCGCATGCGCTTCTTGTAAAGCGCGCTCTTCGTGGTGAAATAGCACCCGCTGCGGGAGGAGTTCATAGCGACGAGCACTTCGTCGAACTGATCGAACATGGGCTGCGAGGGGCGCGAGCGCACGCCCAAAGAGATCTTGGCACGGGGACAGGCACGTTGTTCCAGCCTCGAACGCTCAATCATCGGATCCTCCTCTTCCTTTGATAACACTCTCGGGATGAAGAACTTCTCCTACGGGGCCCGGATCCAAAGCCAAGTAGCCTGTGCAACTCTTGATGTGCCGAAATTGTGGCCGATGTTCCCACTGGCGTCAACTACAACTGTAGGTACTGGAAGTACCGAATTTATTCGTGAGGGCTTTAGCGTGTCAGTTGCTGTATCAGTTCTCTCTCCATTAACATAAGTAGTACTAGACCACCACATGTCCAGTTTTCGGAGTATCCGTTCCGGGTGGAATTTGCCGGGAAGACCATGGGGAAGGCGATTCACAAGGTCGCGGCGTGCGTGCGCTTGCGCTGGCATCGCTCCGCGCTTATCCTTGCGCCATGGCCCGACCCGATTGTCCGCTTTGTGAAGGCAGCGGCTGGAAAGTCGTCGAGAGAAGCACGGATGGCGCGCAGGCGATGGCGACAGCCGAAAGCGCGCGTCCCGGAGCGGCTGCAGGCGAACCCAAGATGGTGTGGGCGGTGCCCTGCGACTGCACCACCGGCGACCGCACCGAGCGCGCGCTGGCAAGAGCCCGCGTCCCGGAGCGCTATCGCCATTGCGATTTCGACAATTTCGAGACCGATAACGATATCGAGCAGGTCTCCCGAGACCAACTCGACAGCTGGAATCGCAGCCTCGACGCAGGCAAAGCTGGTGGTGCAGCGCTTCGCGGAGGAATTCCCGGTGGGCTCCGAGAACGGCCTTCTGCTGATGGGGCCCTGCGGCGCGGGGAAAACTCATCTCGCCATCGCCGCGCTCAAGCACGTCGTGCTGCGCGGGCACAGCGGGCTTTTCTATGACTACCGCGAGCTGCTGAAGGAAATCCAGGACAGCTACAACCCGGAGAGCCAGTCGACCGAGATGAGCGTGCTCGAACCGGTGCTGACCGCGGAGATTCTCGTGCTTGACGACGTGGGATCGAGCAAGCCGTCGCCCTGGGCTCTCGAGACGGTTGGCCATGTGCTGAATACGCGCTATAACGATAAGCGCGTCACGATCCTGACCACCAATTTTCTTGATCCCGACACCGTTCAGAGCCCGGCTTCCTCGCCTGCCCCGACGCGCGCGATGGGAATGCGTAGCGCCGTCGGTGGAGGACACGCTGACCGAGCGCGTGGGCAAGCGGATTCGGTCGCGCCTGTATGAAATGTGCCGCACCGTGGAAATTTCCGCGCCGGACTACCGCAAGGAAATTCGCAATATCAGCCGCTTCCGGGCTTGATCGCGGACCAGACCGGGACTGCCGATGGCGCGAGCTGACGCGGGGCGGAAGAAGCAGAGGAGGTTGAGTAGGCAAGGGAAGTAGAGGACGAAGGCTCGCGGGAAGGGCGCCGCGAGGGGATGGCGCTGCGCGCCGTTGTTTTATTTCGGAACTGGAAAGCTCCGGCTCCCTTAACGGGCGTGGCGTGGCTGCAATGGTGGTTGCTGGAATTGCGGCGCGAGGAGAGATTCATCGCGCGAAAGCCGCGCGATGGAAAACCGTACTTCGTCGCTGCGCTCCTCAGGATAACAGCGAAAGGCGAAGGCGGCGACGAAGGGCAAAATACGAAGCGCTTGTTGCCACGCGGGCTCTGAAGCTCCGCATCCCGCGGCGTGGGCGAAAGCGGGGAAAAGGGTCTAAGCCGAAGCGGCTTTGGAACGCTCGACTGAGTTGTCGCTGGCGTGCTTCTTTTTATTTTCTTTCTCCACCCATTCGACAAACAGCGTCCGGAATTCCTGCTGGGTGTAAATTCCCTTGTGAATCAAGAGAGTGTTCATGGCGTAGACGGTCGCCCTGAATGAGTCATCGCGCGAGACTCGCTCCAGGGCTTCTTCAAAAGACATTGGCTCACCTCCGCGCTCCGACGGTACATCACGGCGCAGCCCGATTTCCAGCACTGTTCTGTAAAACCCGGTTGTGGGTCGATTCGGTTTTTGGCTGCACTGCCTTACCGGCTGATGAATTAGCGACGTAGGTAGCAAGCTGTTCCAGACAAATTTTGGATAGTGCCCCGTGATCCACTTCGCCACACAACTGTCTTCCCTTCTGTATCTCCTCATACGTATCGACGTTGGCAAATGCGGCCAAGTAGGTGTTCAGTTCACGGCATCCTTCTCGCAAAGGCAACTGGCGGAGGTTCGCACAGTCCTCGACGTGCTGGAGAACAGGCATCAAGGCAATTGAAAAGCCCCAAACGAAGCTCTGCTCTCTGCATGCTGCTTTCCAAGTGGTAGTACAACCACGTCGATGGGACATGATCGTTATCGGGAAATAGTTCGGATTGGCTATAGACTTAGCTGGATCAAAAAATGTACGAAAAAGTATGATGCCTGCAGACGATCCACCGTTATTTTCAAGTTGTCCGCGGTTGCCTTCGTTTAGAGCGAGCCAACTACTCTGGAAAAGTTCCAGCGGATTCCCGGTCCAAGCGATTGCTCCCGGAAAGAAAAACCACCCGAATCTTCTGGTTCACGTTCTGCCAGCAACGTCCGCGCATGCCGAAGCTCCCATTTTCCATTGACAGTATTCCAAGGTGACGTCAA
This sequence comes from uncultured Acidobacteriota bacterium, assembly GCA_963709105.1. Classification (GTDB taxonomy): domain Bacteria; phylum Acidobacteriota; class Terriglobia; order Acidiferrales; family UBA7541; genus Palsa-295. The sequence continues at coordinate 58,186 of CAVPVC010000019.1, read as the reverse complement.
TACCAGGCACCCCCTTGCCGGTCTTGGCGTCGACTGCGCGCCCGACAACGGGAGGAATAACCCATCCAATCACACACAGTAGTACGTAAAGCGGGAGCCCGAAAAGAACCGTGCTGACTAATACGCGCCGCGGCATTTTTATTCCATCATTCGCAAGCTACCAGCTTTCGAGATGATCGATGATGTGGAGAGAACCGCAAAGGGGAAACGATGCCTAGATTGTATATATAGTACACTATGTCCAAAACAACGCCCCCAAAGTGCTGATCAACGCTAACCGGAAACTGCTCCCGCTGCCCGGAAAAACCTTCTTCTTTGCCATGGGCGTTGCGGCAGGGTAGAATGCAGGGAGTTCTCCGACCTTGCCGGCCCTTATGAGAGAGACATCTCATGGCTTGCGAGGCGATGCCCCGGGCAGTGTTGGGGATGAGGGTTCGGGTGGAAACGCCTGCGCCTCCCGTTTGGAAAGGGGAATGGTCCTGTGGCTCGGGGACCATGCTGTATTGCCCAAATCCAAACGTGGATTTGGGCTTTTGCATTTTAGGGGGAGCTTGATGACCCGAAACGCTGAATTCTGCGCGCGTGCCGGGGCATCCAAGTACTAGATGCCGCTGATCGACAAATTCGGGCGCCAGATTACCGACCTTCGCGTGTCGGTCACCGACCGCTGCAACTTCCGCTGTGTCTATTGCCGCTCGGCTGACCCGGAAAAGCACATGCCGGCGAACAACCTGCTCGAATGGGACGAGTACGAGCGGCTGGTGCGCATTCTGGTGGGAATGGGTATTCGCAAAGTGCGGGTGACGGGGGGCGAGCCGCTGGTGCGGCCAGGCGTGGAAGACTTCATCGCGCGCCTGAAAGCACTGGGCGTCCAGGACCTCTCCATGACGACTAACGGCTACATGCTGGCCCCGCGCATCGACAGCCTGGTGGCCGCGGGCATCAACCGCATCAACATCAGCCTCGATTCGCTGATCCGCGAGCGGTTCGAGCGCGTCACGCGCACCAAGACGTTCGACGACGTGATTGCGGGGATCGACGCGGCGCAAGCCTCGCGCCTGCGTCCGGTAAAGGTGAACGCGGTTCTGGTTCGCGGCATCAATGACGACGAAGTGGAAGCGTTCGCCGAATTCGCCCGCGACCGCGACCTGATCATGCGCTTCATCGAGTTCATGCCGCTCGACGCGGACCATGCGTGGACGCGCGATATGGTGGTGACCGCCGCGGAGATCCATCAGCGCATCTCGGCGCGCTGGCCGCTGGTGCCGGTGGTCCACGAGCGCAGCGAAACCGCGCGCAAATACCGCTTCGCCGATGGCCGCGGCGAAATCGGACTGATCGCCCCCGTATCCCAGCCCTTCTGCGGCCACTGCTCGCGCATCCGCCTGACCGCCGACGGGAAACTTCGCACCTGCCTCTTCAGCAAGGACGACCACGACCTGCGATACCTCCTGCGCGGCGGCGCCACCGACCGCGAGATCGGCGATGAGATTCTGCGCATCGTCGAACGCAAGGAGAAGGGGCATCGCATCAATGAGCCCGGCTTCGTGCCTCCCTCGCGTTCAATGGTATATATAGGCGGTTAGCCCCCTGCTTCGGTAATATGGACGGGCAGGCCGGCGGTCAAGCAAGCTGCTCCACAATGCCTCGCTTCCGGATGCGCTTCTGGAGAGCAACAACATGGCAGACGAAGAATCCAAGTTTTTCTCCCTGACGGAAGCCGAACGCCTGCGCATGCAGATCGAGCCGATGCTCATCGAGGCGATGGAAACGCGCCGCAAGCTGGGAGAACTCGACGATCAACTGAGCGCGCTGGCCGAGCGCATCCAGCGATCCGGCGGCCTGCTCGTGAACTACGAGAAAATGGCGAGGGTGCGGCTGGAACGCAACCGGCTGGAAGAATCGCTGCAATCCTCGATCGAGCGCATTCATTCGACCGGTTGCATCGTGAAGGACCTCGACATCGGGCTGCTGGATTTCCCATCGCGCATGAACGACGAGGATGTGTATCTGTGCTGGCGGCTGGGCGAAGACCGCATCCGCTTCTACCACCGGCAGGATGAGGGATTTTCGGGACGCAAGCCGATCGATCCGCGCGACGCCGATTACAAGAATCCGATTCAGTAGCCGCATCCGGCTGCGGAAACAACCCGGGAAGAGCCGGCAGCAGCTTCCATATCCCCAGCAAAAATTGAAAAGAGCCGACCTGTGACCCAATCCACCGAAAATCGCTTGAAAGATTCCGCCAGCCCCTACTTGCGCTCCGCCGCGCATCAGCCGATCGACTGGTACGAATGGGGCGAGGAAGCCTTCCGCAAGGCTCGCACCGAGGACAAACCGCTGCTTCTGGATATCGGGGCGGTGTGGTGCCACTGGTGCCATGTGATCGACCGCGAAAGCTATGAGAATCCGCAGATCGCCGGGATGATCAACGAGCTGTTCGTGCCCGTGAAAGTGGACCGCGACGAACGTCCGGATGTCGACGCGCGGTATCAATCAGCGATCAGCGCGATTTCCGGCCAGGGCGGTTGGCCGCTGACTGCGTTCCTCACGCCGGACGGAAAGCCGTTCTATGGCGGCACCTATTTCCCTCCCGAGGACGCCATGGGGCGTCCCGGATTCAAGCGCATTCTTCTGGCGGTGGCCGAAGCGTTCAAGACGCGGCGCGCGGAAGTGGATAAGTCCGCGATGACGCTCGAAGAGGCCGTGGCTAAAGCGGAAATCTTTCAAGGGGCGCGCGGCGATTTCGACCCGACAGTGGTGGATGCGATCGTGGAGTCGGCGCTGAGCCAGTTCGACGAAACGCACGGCGGCTTCGGGCACGCGCCAAAGTTTCCGCATTCGAGCACCGTCGATCTGCTGCTCGAGCGCTACCAGGCAACGCGGGACGCGCAACTGCTTCACGTGGCGCAGCGCACGCTCGAAGGGATGGCCCTGGGAGGCGTCTATGACCAGGTGGGCGGGGGCTTCCATCGCTACTCGGTCGACGAGCGCTGGTGCGTGCCGCACTTCGAGAAAATGACTTACGACAACTCCGAACTGCTGAGGAATTTTCTGCACGGCTACCAGGTGATGCGCAATCCGCTGTTTCGCGAAACCGCGGAGGGAATCGTCGCGTGGGTGGGCGAAGTGTTGTCCGACCAGCAGCGGGGCGGCTTTTACGCCAGCCAGGATGCGGATCAAACCCTCGACGATGACGGGGACTACTTCACGTGGACGCAAAGCGAGGTTCGCGCCGTGCTCACGGCGGAGGAAGCGCGTGCGATGGAAATTTATTACGACATCGGACCGCGCGGCGAAATGCATCATGACCCCGAGAGAAACGTCCTTTGGGTGGCGGCTTCGATGGAAGATCTCGCCAAACAGCTCAAAATGGACGAGCCGAGCACACGGCTCCTGGTCGCGCGAGCCAAAGGAAAGCTGCTGGCGGCGCGCCGGGAACGCCATCCTGTTCCAACGATCGACCAGACTCTCTACACCGGATGGAACGCGATGTTCGTCTCGGCGTATCTGGACGCGGCTCGCGTGCTGGACCGCAAAGACTGCCGCGAATTCGCGCTCAAGACGCTCGACCGCATCGTCGCCGAAGCCTGGGATGACACGAAAGGCTTCCTGCATCGGGTAGGCGGCCCGCGCCTAGAAGGCTCGCTCGACGATCAGGTGTTCGCCATCGCCGGGCTGCTCGACGCGTGGGAAATCACCCTCGAACGGCGTTACTTCGAAATCGCCGAGCAGGCGATGAGGATCGCGGTGGAGCGCTTCGGGGATCCGGAAGGCGGCGGCTTCTTCGATCGCGCCAAAGACGCAGCGCCTATGGGCGGCCTGGAGGTTCGCCGCAAGCCGCTGCAGGATTCGCCCACGCCGGCGGGAAATTCCGTGGCGGCAATCGTTCTCGACCGCCTGCACGCTTTCACCGGCGAAAAGCTATATCGAGACTGGGCGGAGAAGACGCTGGAGGCATTCGCCGCGCCCGCTCCCAAGTACGGGCTCTTCGCCGCCACTTACGGGCTGGCCGCGCTGCTCCACGCGCGTCACCCGCTTCAGGTGGTGGTGACGGGCGATCCGGGCGATCCCCGGGCGGCTGCGCTTGAGAAGGCCGCGAGCGAAACCTACCGCTTCGGCAAGGCGCTCCTGCGAGCCACGCCGGAACAGATTGCGTCGCATCATCTGCCGCACGCGCTTCGCGAAACGCTGCCGCATCTGGATGCGCACGCGGCGCAAGCGTTGGTCTGCGTCGAGACGACTTGCCAGGCGCCTGTGGCGGACGCTGCAAAACTCGCGAGCCTTCTCCGGGAAGTTGCGACCACTCTGACGTAATTCATTCATCTAACGCCGACGCGGGAGATGGATTTGCTTTTGGCTAACTGTAGGCTTGCCGGCAGGCTTCGTGTTCGCGGCAGGTGGAGGGGCAATTCGTTTTGTCGATGAGAACGTAGTTGCGGCAGGTGGAACAAATGACGCCGTAGATGGTCTCGGTGAACTGTTCGTGCTGCGGGTTGTTTGTGGTGTGCTCGCTGCGCGCGAGCGACCGGCTCATTGCCATGCGAATCTCCCCGGCGCTTTCGGATGCGTTCTAGTGGCAACCGCAGGCGGGTCCGCAACCACCCGAGGGAGCCGGTCCTCCTGAACCGCTGGAGGATTTGCTGCCATTGGCCGGCGCGGCAAAAACGGAGAGCTGCATCGTATTCTTTGCGCTCGCGCACTTGGGACACTTCACGTTCGTGCTCTGATTCATGACGATGCGCTCGTATTGCTCGCCGCAATCGTCGCAAACATATTCGTAGATGGGCATCTTTTATTCCCCGCCTCTGTTACAGCGTATCGTTTTCGGCTCGCAGCAATAGTATGCCACGCCCGGCGTGCACTCCGCGCTTACTTCTTGGGCGGATATTTGTCGATGGCTTTTTTGACCATCTTGTCGAGCTTTCCTTCGATCTTTGTGGGGTCGCTTTTCTCTTCGCTGGCGATGCCGCGCCAGACAAGCGAACGCGTGGTGGGATCGCGAAGATCGATCACGAGCGTTCCCTCGGCGTAGGGCACGCGGACAATGCGCGTTCCCCAGCCGTACCATCCCGCCGGGTAAGCCTCGGTCTCCACTTTGCGGGCCGATCCGAAGGTGTAGCGCACGTTCAGGTCGGAGGGCCCGGTCACCTCCATTAACCCCTTGGCGGTAAGGTCATGAACGATATCCGCCTCGATCTGTTTTTTCACCAGGTCGCTGTTGAGCACGGCGCTTTTGCTGTTGAGGCGGCCGTCGCGAATGGCGAACGTCCTGTACTTGGTGAAATCGGCGGCTTGGTCGAATTCCATGGTCACCTTCTGCGCCAGCGCCCCGTGCGCCGCAAGCAAGCTGACGATCACCGCGGCCGCCGCTCGCTGCGTGAGATTGCGTAGCGTTCGCCCCTTGGGCAGCAAATGTGCATTGATCACAGAAGACCTCCTCGTGGAATGCCGGTAGTGTACAAGAGACGCGTGCGACCGCGCCTGGGGAATGAAATCCGGGATAGCAACACGTCAACAGCGGCGTGCGAGCAGCACCTACACGAAGCCCCTTCTCAAATTCAGGGCACTGCTCTATCCCGGGCGCCCCGAAAACTGCTCTAATGGATATCTCATGGATCGGTTTCCCGAAAGGGGCTTATGAGGCGGAAAACGGCAGAAAACTTGTGCTGGCTTGGGGTGGGGCTGGCGGTAGCGATCACCGGTGTTGCGGTAGCGGTTGCGGCGGATAGCAAGGCGGCCGCCGCTCCAGCGCTGCAGACGGTCGGCAAAGTGGACCTGCAGCGCTACCTCGGCACGTGGTATGAAATCGCGCGCTATCCCAACCGCTTCGAACGCAGCTGTGACAGCGACACTACCGCTCAGTACTCTTTCCGCCAGGACGGAAAAATCGAAGTGGTGAACGCGTGCCGCAAACCGAATGGAAGGACGAAAAGCGTTCGCGGCGTGGCAAAGGTGGTGGACCCGGAAACGAACGCCAAGCTGAAAGTGACTTTCTTCTGGCCCTTCTCGGGAGACTACTGGGTGCTGGTGCTCGATCCCGAGTATCGGTATTCCGTTGTAGGCGAACCCCGGCGCAAATACCTGTGGGTGCTTAGCCGCACTCCCCGGCTCGACGCGGAGACCTACAACACAATTCTGAATCGAATCGAGGAGCTGGGTTACGTCCCCGCAAAACTGGTCGCAACACAGCAAAGCAAGCGGTAGCTTTCCTCAACGCGCGAATAAACGCCCCGCGCGGGAAGCTACTCGCGGACGATTTCTGCGTTGGCTTCGGGGGCGTCGATTTTTACGAGGCGCTGATTTTCGAAGTAGAGGTCGAGTTCCAGGTCTTCGGTCTTCACGCGAAGTTCGTCGAGCTTTTTGCCGCCCGCGTCCTGCGGGCCCAGCGATTCCACGGTAACGCTTCCCGGAGTCATCGCCTGCGGCACGAGCACCGAGAAGGTCTGCAGACCCTTCTTGTTCCAGTCGTAGAGGCGGGCCAGAACCGCGTACTGGTGATAGAGATTGTTGTCGAGCACGGCGATCATCGGGCCATTGAAGGTGAACTGCTGCGTGAACGGTTTGGCGCCCTCGACGACCAGATTGATCGTTGCGGTGGGACCGTTGAAGCCGATCGACGCGGAGGCTTTTTTCGCTCCCTGCGTGGACCACTCGTAATGCGCGGGCGTGCCGTCGGCGTGAAGCTCCAGCATGCCGGTCACATGCGTGACGCCGTCCGATCCTTTCACTTCCGTGGCGCCCCGCGCTACCCAGTTCGCGCCATTCTGCGCGATCTCGAAATCCTCTTTTCCGACCTGCGCGCCGCCCACCATGATGCGGAGCCTTCCCTTGTCCGCGGCAAGCGTGGCGGGAGCGGGACTCGCAGGGAACCCGGAGCCTTCAGCGATCTTCGGACGTCGAGCTGAGACGCCGACGGCGGCAACCAGGCAGCAAAGCAGCACCGAGGCAAGAAGGCGGCGGCCCAGCGGATTGCGAGACATGCGCGGGGTCATGCAATCACCCGAGGAAAGATCCCGAGAGCAAGTATCTGTTCGACCACGCGGGCGGGCTCGGCATGGCTTTCGACGCGGTAGTCGGCGGACTCATAGGCCGGAAGCCTTTCCTCGTAGAGGCGGCGGAAGCTGGCTTCGTCACGAAAGAGCGGTCGGTCAGTTACCACTGCGCAACGGAGCAGAAGTTCCTCCACCGGGCAGTGCAGCCAGATAAGCGCGGCGCCGTTCTCGCGCAGCAGAGCCAGATTCTGCGGCTGCGAAATCGTGCCGCCGCCGAGCGAAACGATGCGCGGCTTCTGGGTCTCCATGGACTCGCCGACCACGCGCTCGAGCTGGTCCCGCTCAATGCGCCGGAACTCCGGCTCACCCATGCGCGAGAAGATTTCGGGAATCGAAAGACCGGTGGATTCGGTAATGCGCTTGTCGAGATCGATGTGCGGCCAGCCGAGCTGCCGGGCGACGAACCCCCCGGCAGTGGACTTGCCGCTGCCCATGAATCCGGTGAGGCAGATGAGGCGGCGCGGACGGTTTTCGCTGATCATTTTCCAGGGATCGCCGTTCGAGCGATAACCGCCCGGCTGCGATCATTCCAGTGACCGCCTTGGGGCGATCATCGCTTGATTTTTGGGTTCGAAGCGCGGCGCCCGCCAGATAGCCAGGCTAATTGCGCTTCAGAATGTTGATTGTACCATCGAAGGAGGAAAGCTCGACCTTGGCGCGACCCGCATTGAACGAGCCGAACAGGCTGTTGCCGAATCTGGAATAGAAATGCTGCTGGTGGTCGGGCGGCGAAAGTTTCGCCTCGTTATTGACCCGGCCCTTCAGGGACGTCGCGCTGAGATCGAAGGAGTCACCCGGCGAAAAACGCACTTCGATCACGCCGCTATAATTCTTGAGCTGGTACATGCCGTTGGGCATGAATTCGCCGCTGAAAAGAATATTGCCTTTGGAGGTCTGCGCGCGCACCTGGTAGCTGCGGAGATCCAACAGCTTGAAATTGCCGCTGATGGAGGAAACTTCGATGCGCCCGGCGCAGCGCAGGCATTGGAACGCGCCGTCAATGGTCTTCACGGTGAGGTAGCCTGCGTCGTCGGAAAGGTCCACGCCCGCGCCAACCGTCTCGACGTTCATATCGCCCAGTACGCTATTCACGCTGACGGCGCCGGAATCGTCGTGAATTTGAAGCTCGGCGTCTTCGGGAACGCGGATTTCAAAATCGGCGCGCGAGTCACCGGCGGACATGGCCGCGGCGTTCGACACCGGATGGGTCATGATATCCACGCGGTTTCCGGTCTGCGTCGCGTCCACTTCCACGTCATCGCTTGCGCGCGTGGCAATCACCATCACCTCGGATTTCGTCCAGGCCTTCACGACCACGGTGCCGCTGGGGTTGTGCAGAGTGATTTCGGGGCGAGCGTCCACCTTGAAATGTTTTTCCAGGTGGTCGGCAAAAACGGGGGACATGCCGATGAAAAGCAGGCCGGGAAGGAGCAATCCCGCCTTCCATGGAAGGCCGGGTTTGAACTGGCTCACAAAAGAAGGCTGGGTGTTCATTGGCTGGAATCTCCGCGCTCGGTCATCTGGGCTAGCAAATCCGCTTTCTGCTGATAGGCCTGGTACAGATAGTCGCGAGCGAGCCCGTTGTCGGGTTCTTCCCGCACGCTTTTTTCACACAGGGCAATGTAGTTGTCAACAATCGCGAGATTATTGCTAAGAGAAGTGACCACAGCCGATCGGGAACCGTGCACGGAGAAAACGGCGGATTGCTCGTCGCTCTCCAGCTGAGCGCTGAGCGGGAACGCGGCAGATGGCGCCGTACGCAGACCCAGAGGCCCCACGAGCCCGAGCGCAAGCGCGCACAACAGGATCAAATACGCGGCAGCCAATGCCGGACGCGGAAGGGCGGCGAAGAAACCATCGAACCACGATGACTGGCGCGAAACGGCCCGGGCGGCAATCCTTTCATGAATCAGACCTTCCTCGACCAACTGCGTACGCAGGGCGTTCCAGATTCGGGCCGGGGGTTCGGGGTCGGCGACCGTCAAGGCCGCCGCGGAAGATTGGATGGCGTCCAAGTCATCGGCGAAGCCGCGGCAGTGGGAACAATCTCGAACATGCGCGCGAGCTTGCGGATCGCGTTCTCCTTCCATCCAGAGGTCCAGCTGATCGATAAACTCATGGCAACGGATCGTGCTCATCTCTTAATCCTCGCCGCCGGAGCCGGAAGCGGTTCCCGCGGCTTTACGATCTTCCCGGGCTTTGTCGCGCAAGGCCTCATGCAGCAACTCGCGAAGGCGGACTCTGGCCTTGTGAAGCTGCGATTTCGAATTTCCGATGGAACAACCCATGATTTCAGCAATCTCGTTGTGCTCGTAACCCTGCACATCGTGCAGGATAAACACCGTCTTATACCCCGGCGGCAATTGCTCGACGGCGCGCTGCAGGTTCACGCGGTCGATCGAACCGCTCAGCCTCAAATCGAGGGTCCCGAAGTCCCGCCGCGGGCCGCCGCTTTCCTCATCCGGCTCTGTGAGCTGATCGAGCGAGCTTTCGTTGCCCGACTTCTTCCGCAGCTTCATGAGCACGACGTTGACTGCCAGCCGGTGCAGCCAGGTGGAAAACGCCGACTCCCCCCGGAACGTCGCGATCTTGCGGAAGAGCTGCAGGAACGCTTCCTGTGTCAGGTCTTCCGCTTCGGCCGTATTGCTCACCATCCGGAGACACAGCGAATACACCCGGCGGCTGTGCAAGCGGTATAAGCGCTCAAAGGCCGCCGCGTCCCCCTGCTGGGCGAGCCGGATGGCCTCCGCTTCCGGAATCTCGCCGGGTTCATTTCGTCTCTCTCGGGCCACGCTACCCGTGGGGACGCATCCGTAACTGCGATGCGTCGGCCATCCCAGAAGTTGCACTTCGAGGTTCTTCCCGCGCAACTTTCCGGCGATCGAAGCGGGGCACTGTGGCGGCCACAAAATTGCGTTGCTGGACTCGCTGTCTTATCAAGGTATGCCTATTTTCGTCCGATTTGTGCGCCGCGTCCAGTAGGGCCGGTTCGAGCCGCGGAGGCAGGACAGCCGGGGGTGTTTTTGGCCTTTACAGGTGTGACCTGAACGCTCCAATATGTCCCCGCGCTGTCGAAGCTCACGATCGAAGCTCATAAAAAAAGGACGTCCCCCAGCTCATGCATCTAGTCATTCTGCCCGGCGACGGGATCGGGCCAGAAATCTCGGCTGCGACCTGCGAGGTCCTGGAACTGCTCAATCGGAGATTATCGCTCGGCCTCACTTTTGAGCGCCATGAGATCGGGCTGGCGCGGCTCCAGAGCGAGAAAACCACCTTTCCTCCGGCCGTTGCGGAGGCCTGCCGGCGCGCCGATGGACTCGTGCTGGGCCCGGTGTCTCACGCGACCTATCCGTCGCGGGCGGAAGGCGGGATCAACGTCTCGGGCGAGTTGCGCATCACCCTCGACCTGTACGCGAATATCCGCCCCAGCCGCTCCCGCGAAGGCCTCCCGCACTGGGGACGCACGCCAATGGACCTGGTGATTGTCCGGGAGAATACCGAGGGATTTTACGCGGACCGGAACATGTACTGGGGAGTGGGCGAATTCATGCCGACGCCCGATATGGCACTGGCGGTGCGGAAGATCACCGCCGCAAGTTCCCGAAGGATCGCGCAGGCGGGCTTTGAACTCGCGAAAACGCGCCGGAAAAAGGTAACGGCGGTGCACAAAGCCAACGTGATGAAGGTATCGGACGCGCTTTTTCTGCGCGAGGTGCGCGCGGTGGCAAAGAATTTCCCGGGCGTTGCGTACGAGGAGCAGCTGGTGGATTCCATGGCGGCGCTCCTGGTGCGCGACGCCGCACGCTTCGATGTGGTGGTTACGACCAATATGTTTGGGGACATCTTGTCCGATGAAGCGGCCGAGCTATCGGGAAGCCTGGGCCTGGCCGGCTCGATCAACGCGGGCGACACGCATTGCATGGCGCAAGCTCAGCACGGCTCGGCTCCGGATATTGCCGGGCAGGACAAGGCGAATCCGGCGTCTCTGATTCTATCGGCGGGAATGCTCCTGGATTGGCTGGCGCGAAAGCACGCGGACACAAAATTTGCGGCCGGCGCGAAGCTGATCGACGAATCTCTCGACGCATTGCTGAAAGACGAGGGCAGGCGCACCGCCGACCTAGGCGGAAAACTCGGCACCAGGGCCTTCACAAAAGCACTTTCGGACGAGATCGGCAGGCGCGCCCGGTAAAACAGCGCGAGGCTAAGCAGGCACCCGGGAGAAGCGAGGCCGCAAGCGGAGGCGCCTAGCTGGCGGATTCTGCGCTTCCAGCGTGAACGCGGCCAGCTGATCCGCGGGCAGGGCGCGCAGAAAAGATTTCAGGACTATTTCCGTCTCCCGCAAGCAGGTATTGAAATCATAGTGAAGGGACTCGAGCAGACCCCAGGAGGCGACCGCCCCGGAGCCTTTGGAGATTTTGTTCGCGGTGTCGTGAAACTCCTGATCGATCTGCCCGATGATATTGGAAAGAATTTTCAGTTTACTGATGAACCTGGGGCGCTCGCCAAAAACCACGTGATGCAGGAGGGTGTTCCAGTGGGCAGCGGTGAGGGCAGTGTTTCCGCGAAAGAATTCCGCATTCAGAGGCTCCACGGCGGGAGCCTGCTGGATGAAACGCGCACGCCCGGCCAGCGAATCGCAAAAGGAGACCAACGCGCCCGAAAGACGGTCCAGAAGCACGGCGGAGAGTTCCACCTGCCGGCCGGCGCAAACGAGTTCACCGCGGGCGCGCATGGTAAGCGAATCGTCCAACGCCACGCTGGTCATAGCGAAAGCGCATTCCCAGTGATGGACGATCGACTCGAAAATCTCGTTTTTTTCGCGCGGGAGGGCTCGAATCCAGTCGTCAGCAACCCGGCGGAGCCGGGTGGAGCAACTGCGTCGAAGACGCTGCCTGGGAAACACCACCCCTCCCGTGAAAGAGCAACCTACCCTATTCAAGCGGCCACGTAAAGATGCGTTTGACGGTTTCAGAAGCGTGTCGCTATACTGCCGCTACTCCTGGAAACGAACGCGAAAGGAACCGCCTGTTGGAATTTGAGCCGCTCGACCAGTTTCATCAACGCCGCAAAAAACTGAGCGAAATCGAGGCGCTAGGGCACAATCCCTATCCGCACAAGTATACCTCGACTCACACGCCTAAAGATGTAGTAGAGCACTTCGGGGAGCGGTCCACGGAGCAACTGGGTTCCGAGCGCGTGGAAGTGCGGGTGGCGGGCCGGATTGTGGCGCTGCGCCCCCACGGAAAAGCGGCCTTCGCGCATATCGCGGGCGACGGAAAACGGCTGCAAATGTATGTAAAACTTGATGTTGTGGGAGAGCAGGCTTACAAGCTATTTCAGTTGCTCGATCTGGGCGACATCATCGGCATTTCCGGCCATCTCTTCCGCACCAAGACCAACGAGCTGACGGTATGGGTGGAGCGGCTCGAGCTTCTGAGCAAAGCTCTGTTGCCGCTGCCCGAGAAATGGCATGGCCTGGCGGACGTAGAGCAGCGATTCCGGCGTCGCTATCTGGACCTGATCGTCAACGAACGCGCGCGCGAAATTTTCATGCGGCGGGCGCAGATCATGCGCGAACTCCGGCACTTCTTCGACGAACGCGGGTACGTGGAAGTGGAAACGCCCATGATGCATCCAATCCTGGGAGGGGCGACCGCGCGGCCCTTTGTGACCCACCACAATACGTTCGACATGGACCTGTATCTGCGGATTGCTCCGGAACTCTATTTGAAAAGGCTGGTGGTCGGCGGCCTGGACCGCGTGTATGAAATCAACCGCAACTTCCGCAACGAAGGGATCGACGCGATTCACCAGCCGGAATTCACGATGCTGGAGTTCTATCAGGCCTACAGCGATTACAAAGAACTGATGGACATGACCGAGGAACTGTTTCAGGACGTGCTCGAGAACGTCTGCGGCACGATCGTGATTCGCTACGGCGAGCAGGACCTGGATTTCAGCAAGTTCGAGCGGCTTTCGATGCACGATGCGATCGTGAAACACTGGCCGGAACACGCCGGAAACAAACCTGATCTGAGCGATCTGAAGTCGAAGGGTGTGTTGAGCGGAAGGCTTCGGGGCGCGATCGAGGAATTGGACCGCGTGCACAAACAAGAGCAACCTTGGGAAAATCCGGAACGGCAGGAAGAATTGCGCGTGCTCCGAGCCACGTTTTTGGAAATTCTCCACAATCTGGAAGGGAAAAACGCTTCGCTTGGGGAAGCCATAGGCGATTTGTTCGAGGCGGTCGCCGAACAGCACTTGATCCAACCTACATTCATTTACGATTTCCCGACGGAAATATCGCCGCTCTCCAAGTGCCGCGCGGACGACCCTTCGCTTACGGAGCGGTTCGAGCTGTTCATTGCCGGAATGGAAATCGCCAACGGCTTTTCCGAGCTGAACGATCCTGCCGACCAGGAACGCCGGTTTCAGGCGCAGGTCGCCAAAGGCGGGCAGGAAATGCCCAAAGAAGTGGATTCCGATTACATTCGCGCGCTAAGCCATGGGCTTCCCCCCACGGCCGGCGAAGGAATCGGGATCGACCGGCTGGTAATGCTGCTCACGGATTCCCACGCGATTCGTGAAGTAATTCTGTTCCCCCTACTGAGAGCCCACGCGCCGGAGTCCCCCGGCAATGAGGGCGCCCCAGCGGACAGCGAAACCAAATGACATTCGAATGGCTGGTGGCGCTGCGGTACCTGCGTTCGCCGAACCGGCCAGCGGTGTTGCGGCTCGTCACGCTGCTGGCGGTGATCGGCGTGGCGGCAGGCGTCACAACGCTTGTTGTGGCGCTGGCGATGAACACCGGATTCCGGCAGGCGATGCGCGACCGGTTGCTGGGCATCACGGCACACGTCAATTTAAAACCGATCGGCACGCAGGGAATCCGCAAGTACCGGGAGCTGATGGCGCAGTTGAGCAGCACACCGGGGGTGCGCTCGATCGAACCGGCTGTTTACAATACTGTGCTGCTATCTTCGGGCCGGCGCGCGCGCGGCCTCGTTCTAAAGGGAGTTGATCCGGAGTTGGAACTGCGTGCGAGCGAAGCGCTGCGGCACATCGTCTCAGGGTCGGACAACTTCTCGCCCGACGCCGATGGGATTCCCGCCCTGCTGGTGGGGCGATTGCTGGCGGACGATTTTGGAATCTCCGCCGGGGATTACGTGACTGTGACAAGCCCGCAGGGAAATCTGACACCTTTCGGGATGCTGCCGCGGTCGCGGCGCTTTCGCGTGACCGGAATTTTCGATTCCGGATTCTACGATTACGATGCGAACTGGGGATTCGTGACGCTGCAATCGGCGCAGACGCTCGCGGGGATCGGGGATGTGGTGAGCCTGTTGGAAATCCGCGTGGCGAATCTGGACGACGCGAGCAAAGTCGCCGGTGAAGTGCTGCGCCGGGCGGACAAGGGTTTCACGGTGAGCACGTGGATGGACGAGAACCGGGCCCTTTTTCGCGCACTGAGTCTCGAGAAACTGGTGACGGCGCTCTTCATCGGGCTGATTACGTTCGTGGCCGGGCTCAATATTCTGGTGGTGCTTACGATGACGGTGGCCGATCGCGCGCGCGATATCGCGGTGCTGATGGCCATGGGCGCGCGACGCGCGCAAGTGCGAAACATTTTCATTTTGCAGGGACTCGCCGTGAGCGTGGCGGGAACAGCGGCCGGATTGCTTTTCGGTTATACGTTCGCGTGGATTGCCAACCGCTGGGAGCTGATCCCGCTGAACCCCGAAGTATACGCGATCCCGTACGTTCCGTTTCACGCCAACGGATTCGATTCCGTGTGGATCGCGGCCGCGGCTTTGGCGATCAGCATCGGCGCCACGCTGGTTCCAGCGCGTTCCGCGGCGCGCATTCTACCGGTGGAAATCCTGCGATTCGAGTGAAGAGATCCCCGGTGGGGTGCCTCCAAAGGGATCGCATCGAGCGGTTTTCGGTTCTTTCGCCGAGCCATGTTAGAATGCTGTAGTGAACCGATATCGGCGGGTGAGTCGTTGCAAGTGACGCGGAGTGGCAAGGCAATCGCGGGGCACAATTGGGAAAGGAAATGGGTTTCCTTCAGGTCTATTTGACAATATGTCGCGGGAAAACAAGGACATACTGGAGCGGAAGTTCGGCATCTAACGTGTGAGAGGTAGCAGCAAATGCATCGATATGCGAGTGCCGCGGCGGGTGTAGCAGAGGCAGAGGAGTTGCCGCACCAAGCTCGTGCGAGCGCCGAAATCCTGCGCACGCAAGCACTTCGCAAGGTCTTTCGCTCGGGCGGCCAGGAAATTGCTCCGGTAGATGGAATCGACTTCTCGGTGCGAGAGGGAGAAATGGTTTCCATCGTGGGGCCTTCGGGGACGGGAAAAAGCACTTTTCTGCACTTGCTGGCCGCGCTGGACACCCCTACAAGCGGTGAAGTATACTTCGCCGGAGATTCGCTGGGCGCGCTAAGAGAGGCGGAACTGGCAGATTATCGCAATCATTCCGTTGGCTTTGTCTGGCAGCGGCATCACCTGCTGCCGGACTTCACTGCTGCGGAAAATGTTGCGATGCCGCTGCTGGTTCGCGGCAAGGCTCTGGGCGGCGCTCTGAAAACCGCCAAGGACTGGCTCGATGAAGTAGGACTCGCGAGCCGGGCAGAACAACCCGCCGGACAGCTCTCCGGTGGCGAGCAGCAGCGAGTTGCCATCGCCCGGTCGCTCGTGAATAATCCCACCCTTCTTCTGGCCGACGAACCTACCGGAGACCTCGACGAGCGGAACGCGGAGAGCGTTTTCGAGTTGATGCAGCGTCTTCATCAATCGCATCATCTAACTTCTATCATCGCGACACATAATTTGAATTTGGCACGGCGCACCGACCGCGTTTTCCAGCTGGAACACGGAAAACTGACCGTGCGCAATGAAGTGCTTGCAGAGACCGCAGCTGAAGCAGAGCAAATTGCAGGCGCTGGGGCGAAGACCCCGGGGGAGCGGGTGACCCGTGTTTGAACGCTACACAGAAAAGGCTCGGCGAGTGATCTTCTTCGCAAGGTACGAGGCGAGCCAGTACGGAAGCCCCTACATCGAGACGGAGCACTTGCTGCTCGGACTCCTCCGGGAAGACAAGGCGCTCGCGAACCGCTTTCTGCGCACGCACGGCTCCATCGAATCCATCCGCAAGGAAATAGAGTCACGCATCACCGTCCGGGAACGCATTTCCACCTCGGTGGAAGTCCCGCTGAGCCAGGAATGCAAGCGCATCCTCAACTACGCGGCGGAAGAGGCCGAGCGGCTGGGGCATAAACACGTTGGGACCGAACACCTGCTGCTGGGCGTGTTGCGCGAGGAAAAGTCCTTTGGTGCCGAAATCCTGCTGGAGCGGGGATTGCGGCTTTCCACTGTACGCGAGGAACTCTCTCGCAGTACGGGAGAGAAGGTGCCTGTGAACCGGCCAAAAGAAGCGTCCCTGCTTGCAGAATTCAGCCGCGACCTGACCCAGGCGGCGATGGAAGGGCAGCTCGATCCGCTCGTGGGACGAGACCGCGAACTTGAGCGCGCCATTCAGATCCTGTGCCGCCGCACGAAGAACAACCCTGTGCTGATCGGTGAACCAGGCGTGGGCAAAACCGCCATCGTCGAAGGCCTGGCGCAGCGCATCTCCGATGGAGACGTGCCGCCGTTTCTCGCCGACAAGCGCATTCTTTCACTTGACCTTTCCCTGATCGTCGCCGGCACAAAGTATCGCGGGCAGTTCGAAGAACGGCTCAAGACCATCATGAAGGAATTGATGGAGAGCCAGAACGCGATTGTGTTCATCGACGAGCTGCACACGCTGGTGGGAGCCGGCTCCGCGGAGGGATCTCTCGACGCAGCCAACATCCTGAAGCCCGCGCTGAGCCGCGGCGAAATTCAGTGCATCGGCGCGACGACTCCCGGTGAGTACCGCAAGTCCGTCGAAAAGGACCGCTCGCTGGAACGAAGGTTCCAGGCCATCAAAGTAACCGCGCCAAACGAAGACGACGCGATCCAGGTGCTGCAAGGCGTTCGCGACCGCTATGAAAAGTTCCATGCGGTGAGCTACACCGAAGACGCCATTCGCTACGCGGTGTATCTCTCGAACCGCTACATTCCAGACCGTTTCCTCCCGGACAAGGCCATCGACCTTCTCGATGAAGCGGGTGCGCGCGTGAAGCTCCGCCAGGCAATGCTGCCCGACGAAGTCTCGGAAGTGCAGAAGCGCGTGAAGTTCATCACCCACCGGATGGAAACGGCCATCGCCAATCACGAATTCGAGAAGGCGCGCTTCTATTCCGAAGAGGAACGCAAGGAAAAAGAGCATCTGCGCATGCTCCGCGAGAAGCTGAAACTCGACGATTCGTCGACCGGCATCGTGAACCGCGAAGACATCGAAGAAGTGGTGGCGCGGTGGACGGGCATTGCGGTTACCTCGATCAAGGAAGACGAACAGCAGAAGCTGCTGCGCATCGAGGAAGAACTGCACCGCCGCATCATCAGCCAGGATAAGTCGATTACGGCACTCGCGCGGGCGATCCGTCGCAGTCGCGCCGGATTGAAGGCTCCGGGCCGGCCGGTGGGATGCTTCCTGTTCCTTGGGCCCACGGGCGTCGGCAAGACGGAAGTGGCGCGCAGGCTCGCGGAATTCCTGTTCGGCAGCGAGAAGTCGCTGATCCGGTTCGATATGTCCGAATACATGGAAAAGCATTCCGTTTCGAAGCTGATCGGCGCGCCTCCAGGGTATGTGGGATACGAAGAGGGCGGCCAATTGACGGAACGGGTTCGCAGGACTCCTTATTCGGTGATCCTGCTCGACGAAATCGAGAAGGCCCACCCGGATGTCTATAATATCCTGCTGCAAGTTTTTGAAGATGGACAGTTGACCGATGGGCTGGGTAATACTGTAGACTTCCGAAACACCATTATCATCCTCACCTCGAACCTGGGGGCGCGGCAATTGCAGAAGCAATCCGGGCTGGGCTTCCAGTCGGCGGACGGAATGGCCGCCGAGAAGAGCCAGGATGAAATGGTCATGACCGAAGTCAAGAGAGTGTTCAACCCGGAATTTTTGAACCGCCTTGACGAGGTGATTTTGTTCAACTCGCTCACAGACAGCGATCTGTTGCTGATCATCGATCTGCTGGTGGGCCAGATTAACGAGACGTTGGTGCACCGCCAGGTGCAGATTGCGATGACCCCTGAGGCGCGTCAATGGATCCTCGAGAAGACCTGCAGCGATCGTAACTACGGCGCGCGGCCGCTCCGGCGCGCGTTACAGAAGTATGTCGAAGACCCACTTTCGGAAGCTCTCATTCAGGGCGGCTTGCAACAGCCATCGACGCTGGAGATTTTCCTCTCCGGCGATGGCCTGGCATTCCGTCCTGTCGTGGAAGCAACCCCAGTGGCCCACTAAGAATCCTACACGCGCGAGCCGGATCGTCCGGACGGGGGAGCTTACAATCTTGGGCGGGGGACTGCGGCCTTGAGGATTCCGGCCGCCAGCGAGAAAATTTTTCTGCGCGCATTCGAAACCCTCGCGGTTGTGTCTCTGCTTTTCTTCGCCGCCGTGCCTTCCCTCTTCGCGCAGCAGGATCAAACGTCCGCGGAAAACCAGCTGGTCGTCACCCGCATCGAGATCATCGGAAACCGCCGCATCCAGCGAGACACCCTGCTGGCCCGCATTTTTTCGCGGCCCGGGGATGTGTATAGCGACGAAGCAGTGCGCCGCGACTTTCAAGCCCTGTGGAACACGCAGTTTTTCGAGGACATCCGTCTTGAGGTGGAGAACGATCCCAACAACCCGAACGGACGGATCGTGGTTTTCTACGTGACGGAGCGCCCCATCATCCGCCGGATCGAGTACAAGGGGAATAAATCGGTCACCGAGTCCGACATCCTGGACGCATTCAAGGACAAGAAAGTCGGGCTTTCGGTGGAGAGCCAGTTCGATCCCACGAAGATCACGCGCGCCGAGGTTGTGATCAAAGGCCTGCTGGCAGCACACGGCCACCAGTTTGCCACCGTAAAGCCAACCTACGAGCGCATCGCCGCCACCAACGCCGTGAAGCTGGTGTTCAACATCGACGAGGGGCCCACGGTGAAAGTGGGAACGATTACGATTACGGGGAACAAGGCCTTCTCGGACCGGCGAATCATCCGCACGATGCGCAACGACCGCCCTTACTCGATACCCCTCTACATTACGTCGATCCCCGTCATGAACAAGACGTTCGACCGCCCGAAACTGGATGAGGACCTCGAAGTCGGGGTCCGGGGACTTTACCAGGACCACGGATACTTCAAAGTCGACGTGAATGTGATCGATCTCAAGGCCGTTGACCAGAACCGCTCCGGTCTGCCGCTGCCGATACCCGTGATCGGACACAAAAAAGGAAAAGCGACCGACATCACCATTCATATCGACGAGGGAAACCAGTATCACATGGGCAAACTCTCGTTCCAGAGTTCCGACCCCGACCAGGGACTGGTTTTCAAGCCGGAGTACCTGGCGCGGGTATTTCCCCTGAAAGAGGGCGACCTCTTTTCTTCGACGAAAGTCCGGAAAGCTCTGGAAAACTATAAGGCTCTCTATGGCCAATACGGCTACATCGATTTCGTAGCCGAGCCCATGACCGAGGCGGACGACGTGAAGAAGGTGGTGAACTTCACGATGGTGTTCGATCAGGAAAAGCAGTATTTCGTGCGTCGCATCGAATTTTCGGGAAATACGACGACGCGCGATAAAGTGATCCGCCGCGAGATCCTGCTCGACGAAGGGCAGGTCTACAACAACCGGCTGTGGGAGCTGAGTATTCTGCGGCTGAATCAGCTCGGTTACTTCGACGCGATCAAGCCGGAAAACGCGGAACTGAAGAGAAATGTGAAAGCCGGCACGGTAGACATCAACCTGAAGGTGAAGGAGAAAGGCAAGCAATCGATCAGCTTCTCGGGCGGCGTCAGCGGAATCGCCGGCAGCTTCGTGGGCCTCTCGTACCAGACGAATAACTTCCTGGGCCTCGGCGAAACGCTTACGTTCTCGGTGCAATTTGGCAACATCCAGCGCAACATCCAGTTCGGATTCACGGAGCCGTATCTGTTCGACCGGCCCCTTTCCACCGGTTTCACGATCTTCCTGAACCGGTTCGATTACAATACCGCGCGACAGGAAGGCTTGTTGCTGAACCAGCAGGTAGCGATCAACCCGGCGCTGCAGGAAAACTACAACACGGATTCGAAGGGGTTCACGATTTTCGCGAGCTACCCGCTGCGGAAGCTTTCCTTCACCCGGCTGGGGTTGACCTACGGCTGGAGCACCACGAACATCAAACCGTTCAGCCAGTCCGCTACGCTGCTGTTCGAACAGACGAAATTTACGACGCTCGCGGGACCTTCGGCCCTCAACGGCATCCGCTCGAGCAAAATCACTCCGACAATCAGCTATAACACCGTCGACAGCCCGGTGAATCCGACGCATGGCAAGAGCATTTACTACGGGTTCAGCCTGGAAGGCGGACCTCTGCAAGGAAACGTCAACACCGTCGGCAACACATTCTCGATGTCGTATTACCGTCCCCACTACCATCGCCGGAACATCATTGCGATGAAGTTCCAGGGCGCGATGATCACGGGCTTCGGAGGGGAGAACGTTCCGCCGTACAACCGGTTCTACCTGGGCGGCGAACAGGACGTCCGCGGGTACGATTTCTACACGATTTCGCCCTTTGTGGTGATTCCCTTCTCCACAACCACTAACATTTCGTTCCTGAATCCCAAGCTGCTGAACCAGCAAGGCGTGCCCACGCAGCAAACGCTGCCTGTAAACGTGCTGGAATACATCCCCACCCGGCCCGGCGGGGACTTGCAAGCTGTGCTGAATCTGGAATACCGTATCCCGATCGTTTCGCGCGTGACGTTCGACCTGTTCAACGATCTCGCCATCAACGGCGTGTTGCGTCCATCGCAACTGGGTCTGGATCCCGCGGCGGCGGCTTCGCTGCAGCAGCAATATCCGAGCCCGGATTTTCCGAATTTGAAGATTTCCAATAACCTGCCGATTCTAGGGGGCACCAATTTCCGGCCGCACACCTCGGCCGGAGCCGAGATCGTGGTGTTTCTGCCGATCGTCAACGCGCCTTTCCGCTTCTATTACGCGTACAATTACCTGCGCTTGACGCACACGCTGACTCCGCCGCTGGGGGCGTGGTACTTCAGCCCCACCGTCGAAAATTCCCTGAAGGAGCTGGGCGTTTACAACACGCAGGTGGTGCCGGCGCTGCAAACCTTTCTGGAGCAACTGCAATCGTCGCAGACGATCCCGCCGAGTTTGCTGGAACCGAAGAGCACGTTCCGCTTTACAGTGAGCAGGACGTTTTGACGCGCGCGGCTACAAAGGCGAGAGATCGGCGGACCGGGAAGGGGCCGGGAAGCGAGAGGAAATGGCCGGAGGGAGCAAGATGAGAGTCTGGAGACTAGGCGTGGTGCTACTCCTCGCCGGGATGGCTGCGGCGTGCGGGGGGAACTCCACTACGGTAGGGGTCACTGTGAGCGCTCCAGGCGTCACAACCGGCGCAACCGCTACGGTGATCACGAACGGAACGCTGCAGTTTGCCGCAACCGTTACCGGCGCTTCGGCTTCCACCGTCTTCTGGCGAATCTGCCTGCCCGCTGCTCAGCCGTCGATTCAGCCGACAAACTGCACAGCCGTGCCGTCTACTGCGTCCAATCTTGGAACGGTGCCAACCACAACGGGAAGCGGACTCACTGGATACGGCACCATCTCGCAAACGGGACTCTACACCGCTCCACCGGCGCCGCCTAACCCGAATAGCTTCGTGGTGATGGCGATCAGCACAATCAGCCCGTATCTGAATGAGACGGGTCAAAGTGTAAACGCCTACTTCGGCATCGCGAACGTGGAGATCGATTCCGGCGTGCGCGTGCAAGTGGTTCCCTCAACGGCAACGATTGGAGCCGGAGCTACGCAGCAATTCACGGCCACGGTTACCGGCACCACGAATACCGGCGTCAGCTGGCAGGTAAACGGAATTGCCGGGGGAAACTCCTCGACCGGATTCATTTGCCCGAATCCTTCGGCGCCGCAGCCCTGCACCGCCGGCGAATATTTTGCTCCCACCACGGCGACTCCGGGCGGCAGCGTGACGATCACGGCGACGTCGGCCGCGGACTCGACGAAGTCGGGCACGGCGACCGTGACGGTATCGGCGATATCCGATGCTGTGCTGACAAGCATCGACCCGATTACGACCTCCCAAGGTTCGGCGCAGCAGGATGTGTATCTGACGGGTTCCAATTTCTTCACAACGGATCAGGTTTTTGTGGCAGCGCCCGGCCAAGCCGCGTCCGCCGTGACCACCACGTATATCAGCGGCACGCTGCTGAGAGCGACGATTCCGGGGACTCTGCTGTCGGCGGCGGGACAAGTGCAGGTTTCCGTGCTGCGCCAGAACGGAAGCCCCAATAGTCCCGGGCCGCTCGCACTCAATGTAACTCCGATGCGCCCGTCCATCGTCGCTTCTTCGCCCGATAGTGTGTCGCAGAACCCGAGTGCGAGCCCCACTGTGACTCTCACAGGCGGATACTTCAGCCCCTCGGCGACGACGGCGCTTTTCAACGGCACTTCTATCGCCCCAAGCATCGCGAGCAGCCGGAAGCTGTCTTTGGCGATCCCGCCGGGCGCGTTGGCTACTCCGGGCCTGTATCCGATCGTAGTGCAGAACTCAGGCCTCGCAGCAGGCCAGCCTTCGATGTCGGCACTCAATCTTGCGATAACACCGACCGCTGCCACCATCCCCGGGGCCCCCAAAGCGACCGTGGCGGTAGGATCGAGTCCTTCCGCAATCGCGATCGATTACGCGACCGGGACGGCCGTTGTTACCAACCAGGGCGGTAACAGTGTTTCGTTGATCAATTTGAATGCGAATCCACCGGCCGTGAAAGCGACAATTGCCGTCGGCAATGCGCCCACCGGCGTGGCGATCGATGACCTTCTGGCGCATCACATCGCAGTGGTTGTGAACAGCGGCGATCAGACCCTCTCGACGATCGATCTGACGACGGGTGCGGTCACCTCGACCGTGTCGGTCGCCATCGGACCCACGGCCGGTTCTCCGGCGGGCCCCTCCCCAGTTCCCTTTTCCGTGGGCATCAACTCTCTCACCCACCACGGCGTTGTGGCTTACGAATCTTTCAACGAGGCCACAATTCTGGATGTGTCGACGGGAACGCCTGTGATCTTGCAGCAGATTGGCGGCGATCCGACGGCTCCGATCGGCACCGGAACCACACCGGGGATTTTCGTCGATGAACGGCTGGACTGGGCGCTGGTCACGCCGGGAGGCGGCGGCGCCCAGACGACGACGGTCGTCGATCTGGGACAGAATGCCGGCGGCGGAGACGTCGCGCGTGTTCCGCAGGTGATTGCGAGCCTTGCGCTTGGCGGCGTCCGGCGTGGGGATAAACTCCGAAACGCATCAGGCGCTTCTGACCGCTCCGAATGCGGGAAACCTGGCGTCGTTCAGCCTGCTCGACAATTCAGTGAACACGATCAGCTTTCAATCCAACGGCATAACGCTGAGCCAGCTTGGTTTTGTGGCGGCAGGGGTCGATTCGCTGGAAAATCTCGGCATCGCGGTGAATACGGTGAGTTCGACGGCGACGATTGTCGATCTCGAAAACGGAGTCGTGCTGCAGACGGTGGGCGGATTGGGGAGCACCCCAATAGCCGTGGGGGTGGATCCGGCGACCAATCAGGCGCTGGTCGTGAATCAGGGAAGCAATTCCGTGTCGGTCCTTTCGCTGAGTGCGGCAGTCGATCCGTTGCAGATCGTTGAGGCCAGCCCGGCGATCGCGTTTACCTCCAGCAGCCCGCTTACACTGACGGTTACGGGAGAAGGCTTTACGTCGTCCTCGGTGGTGCGATTGGACCAGGTGCCGCTGACGACTACCGCCGTAACCAGCACGTGCGCAGGTTCGCCGTCGACATGCCGGCAATTAACCGCGACCGTTCCGGCAAGCATGCTGGCCGGCGCGCGCAATTATGCGGTGGATGTGCTGAATTCCGGGTCCGTTTCGAACGTGACTGCGTTCACGGTGGTGCAGGCGATCACTGTGGGGAACGCCCCGGTGGGCGTGGCCGTCGACACCGATCGGGATCTGGCGGTGGTAACCAATTCAGGAAGCGGCACGGTTTCTCTGGTGGCTCTCACGGCTTCGACGCCGGTGGGGATCAACCAGACGCCTGCGGGAGCCGTGGGAACGATCGGCGCGCCCCTTTCGGTGGGCACAACTCCACTGGGCGTGGCGGTGCTGCCGAGGTTCGGACTAGCACTAGTGGCCAACAACGGAAGCAATAACGCCTCCCTGGTGGACGTTACACAAACGTATGTGCCGCAGACCTCATCCATCTGCGCGGGCGGCGGATCGTGCACCGGCCCGACCGCCGTGGCGATCAATCCGGATACGGCCGGCGCCATTGTCACGAACGCGGGAATACTGAACGACACGGCCGCGCCCTCGAGCATCAGCATCGGCGTTATAAGCCCCGCGGCGACGTCTACCGCTCCTTCTTTCGTGGCATCGAGCATTACCAGCAACGTGGATCAGAATCCCGTATCGGTCGCGATCGATCCCAGGCCGTACCCGACGAATCCTGCCGTGAGCCTGGCGGCGGTGGGCACGTCGTCGCAAACGAGCAGCGTGGAAGTGATCGACCTTTCGACGGAGATACCTCAACGCATCTCCGGGCTTCAGAATCCGAGCGGCGTCATTTTCGATCCGCTGAATCAGGTGTTCGTAATCGCGAACACGCTGAACAACAATCTGATTCTCCTGGACCCTGTCGCCCTGGTTCAAACGCCGGTGCGGGTGGGCATCGATCCAACGGCGCTCGATTACGACTACCAGAACAGCACGCTGATGACGTCCAATTACACGAGCCATACGCTTTCGGTGCTCGATTACGTTTGCCCGCCGAGCAGCTCCGGAGCGGCGTGCCTGAATCCGCAGGTGCGCGCGGTGCTGAACCTGGGCGGCTCGCAGCAATTTTCGGTGGCCATGGATCCCAAGCTGAACCTGGCGGTGGTGGCGGACCAGACGAATAACCGGGTGCTGCTGGTCCCGCTGCCTCATTAATAATGAACAAGAAGATGGCGCTGAAATGGGATTTTGTCCGGCCAACCTGCCTACGCGGCAGGGCATCTGAACTGGTCGTAAGATGCGTAACGCTTGCAAAGACACCCGCTGGACGGGCGAATCTCATTGACCGATTTCTTCCGAAGCAGCTATAATCCACGATTTCGGTTTAACCGATTTCCGAAATAAGGAGAGAGAATGAAGATCCGATTGGCAGTGCCTGCCTTGGCGATATTACTGGCGATGCCTGCCGCGTGGGCACAGGGCGCCGCGAGCGCGGCACCAGGGAAAGTGGGAGTTATCAACGTGCAGGTGGCGATCACCAGCACGGCGGAAGGCAAGCAGGCTGCGGCGGAGCTCCAGTCCAAGTTCGCGCCGCGGCAAGCGGAACTCGAAACGATGCGGAAGGATATGGACGACCTTCAGACGCGGCTGCGCACCGGCCAGACCACGCTTAGCGACGATGAGAAGGCCCGCCTGGCGCGGCAGGGCGATCAGCTCAACCGCAGCTATCAGCGGAAGCAGCAGGAAGCCCAGGACGATTTCAACGACGAGCAGCAGGATGTGGTAAACCGCATCGGCCGCAAGATGGTGGCGATCCTGGATAAGTTTTCGAAAGAAAACGGCTACGCGGTGATCCTGGATACGTCCGCGCAACAGACGCCGGTGGTCTTCGCGGCAAATCAAATCGACGTGACGCAGGACATTATCCGGCTGTTCGACGAAGCGAATCCGGTGAAGTCGGGGGCGTCCAGCGGCGGAACTTCTGCGCCGAAATCGACCACCCCGCGGCCTGCGGCTCCGAAACCATAACAACGCCACACTCTCGAATCAAAGACTTTTCAAGGAAGGCCTCGCCGCAAAGCGAGGCCTTTTTTCTTGGCTGTCCACCGGCTGGCGGTAATTCCGCCGTGACTTGATTTTTTCTGACCTCCGAGCCGGTATTGGGCAAAGGTGGATTGCCACCACCTGGAGCCGGGTAGACGTTGTTTGGGCTGGCGGCTTCTACTATGATGATTGCTCGCAGCACGAACATGTAACTCTAGAAAATCCGTCGCGGGAGCGAACTGGGAGGATCGAGCATGGCGATTTCTGTGGGAGCAGCAGCTCCGGATTTTACGTTGAAGGACCAGAACCAGAAGGAAGTGAAACTCTCCGATTTCCAGGGCAAG
This sequence comes from uncultured Acidobacteriota bacterium, assembly GCA_963709105.1. Classification (GTDB taxonomy): domain Bacteria; phylum Acidobacteriota; class Terriglobia; order Acidiferrales; family UBA7541; genus Palsa-295. The sequence continues at coordinate 31,813 of CAVPVC010000019.1, read as the reverse complement.
AAGAACGTCGTCATCGTGTTTTATCCGCTGGACTGGAGTCCGGTCTGCACGAACGAGCATGCCTGCTTTGTGAACGATATGAAGCGGTTCGAGCAGCTGGATGCGCAGGTGCTCGGCGTGAGCGTGGACAGCGCCTGGTCGCACAAGGCCTTCGCCGAAAAAATGGGAATCACCTATCCTTTGCTGGCGGACTTCCAGCCCCGCGGCGCAGTGGGGGATAAATTCGGCGTGTATCTCGCGGACAAAGGCATCACCGGGCGCGCCATTGCGATCGTCGATCGCGGCGGCAAGGTGGCGTGGTTCAAAAACTACGACATTCCCACGGTGCCGGACATCGCAGAAGTTTCCAGCGCACTCGCAAACGTAAAGTAAATCGAACGGAAGTAATCGCAGGCGACGAAAGACTCCGGGTCAGGGCTGTCTGGAAACAGGCGGCTGGCCCGGAGAGACTGCGGACGCTGGGTGCACGAAACCGCGAATATAATCAACCGCCAGCCACCGATCGAATTCCGGAAGCTTGTCTTCGAAAGCCGGCATGGGATTGCGACCCTTGGTAATCTGCCAGTAAAGCTGGCCGTCGGTGAGCGCGCTCATTTTTTGGGCGTCGGTGAAATTGCCCGGCTCCACCGATAGCTCCTGCGCCTTTTGGCCGTTGCCGTCTCCGCGGTCGCCGTGGCATTGCACGCAGTGATTTGTGTACACCGCTTTGCCCGCCTTCAGATTCGCTTCGGTGAGGGGAGCCGGATTCGGGAGCTTCTTGGCACGCTCCGCGGCGGCCCAGTTACTCACGCCATAGACGAGCGCTACACTCCCCAGGACGAGAATCAGGAAAAGGGCAACAAAATACAGAACCCGGGATTTTTGAGGGGCTTTCGCAGACGGCATCGGTTGTTTGATTCGGAAGAGTCCTTCGAAATTTTCGCACAACCGCTCAGGATTTCCCAACCGATATCGCGTACAGAAGCCAGACGTTCATGCCCAAAATGACCGCCGTGGCGACCACGGCCAGATAGTTCGTGAGGGGGCGGTTGGCGTGAGTGCCCATCAGATCTTTTCTGCGGGTGAGCATCAGCAGGGGAATCATCGCGAACGGCAGGCAGAAGCTCAACACCGCCTGGCTGAGGACGAGCGTCTTCAAGGGATCGAGTCCCCAGGCGATCACGAGGATCGCCGGGATCATGGTCACAATGCGGCGCAGAAAAATGCTGATGCGGAAGTTCATGAACCCCTGGAGAATCACCTGGCCCGCCATCGTGCCCACGGTGGCGGAGGAAAGTCCGGAGCACAACAAAGCCACGGCGAAAGCCACGCCCGCAAACTTACCCAGGAGCGGCCCCAGCGTATCGTGGGCGGCCTCGATCGAGTACACGTGGATGCCGCCGCCAAAAAATACGGCTGCAGCCATCACGACCATCGCGGAATTAATCAGCCAGGCCCCATTCATGGCCAGAAGCACGTCGAGAAGCTCCATCTTGCGGTGATGGTGCTCGTCGCGATCGAGTTCCTCCCGTCGCGGCAGCACCAGGGCGGAGTGCAAATAGATGACGTGCGGCATCACCGTCGCACCGAGCATGGAAACCGCCAGGTAAATCGAGGACGAATGGATCTCCGGCAACAGCACATGCGTCACGATGGGGCGCCAGGACGGCTTGCTGAGAAACATCTCGATGGCGTATGACACTCCGATCACCCCCACCAGAAACATGATCACCCGTTCGAGCCACTGAAATCCGAGCTGCTCTACTGCCAGGATAAGCATGACGCAGACGCCGGTCAGAATCGCGGAGGGCAGCATGGGGATTCCAAACAGCAAATAGAAGCCCAGGGCCGCGCCCAGGAACTCAGCCAGGTCAGTAGCCATGGCGCCTACTTCGGCTGCGACCCACAGGAGAACCGTCACCGGATGTGAAAATTCACCCCGGCAATTCTCGGGCAACGTCTTGCCGGTGGCGATACCGAGCTTCGCGGCGAGGTACTGAACCAGGATGGCCATGGCATTCGACCACAGGAGCACCCAGAGAAGTTCGTAACCGAAGCGCGCCCCGCCCTCAATGTTGGTCGCGAAATTGCCGGGGTCCATGTAGGCGACCGAGGCAACGAACGCCGGGCCCAGATACCACCAGCCGTCGCGCAGGCCTTTCCGGGGGGACGCAGAAACGTCCGGAGCGTCTGCTTTTGCGGCCGCCGAAGATAGGGAGGTCTCGGACATAGTTAACCTAATTGAACTTCCTATATAAACTACGCTTAATAGAGGGTTTCCGTCAACGATCTAACTGCGGGAGATTTCTAAAACCGATCGGGAAAGCCGCGCGTCTGCTATAGTTGGCAAGCGAATCTCAGGAGAGGATCGGATGGCCGAACCAACCAAAGACCAGCAGCAAGTGCAGATCAAAGCCGACGAGAAGGAACTGCTCGGGCAGTATTCCAATCTGGTCGTCGTGCACCACAACGCCGAAGAATTTACGCTCAATTTCGTCTATCTTTTCCCGACGGTGCCGCAGGGCAAGCTGGTGGCGAGCCTCATCGTGAGCCCCACCCACGCGAAGCGGCTGATGCGCGCGCTGCAGGAAAACCTCTCGCGCTACGAAGCGCAATTCGGCAAGCTGCCGGAAGGCTCAGGCCCCGCTCCGGAGCCCAACGTGGGATTTATTCAATAGCGGCGTCGAAAGCGGCGCGCCGGGTTAAAGAGCAGCAGCACAATTTTCGACCGAAATCAGAGCATGGCGGCAACATTGCCGAGGGCAAACGTCTTCTTGTCGCCCCGTTTCATCCGGTATAAGGCCCGGTCGGCGGCGATGAACAACTTCTCGATTGTCGTTCCATCGTTGGGATAAACGGACACACCCACGCTGACGGTCACGTGCGGCACCTGTCCGTCGTTCGCGAGGCGCGCGCACATTCGCGCGGCCACTCCCTGGGCCGCGTCCGCGTCAATTTCGGGCAGGATGACGGCAAACTCATCGCCGCCGTACCGGGCCGGCGTATCGATCGTGCGGCTATTGCTGCGCAGCGCATTGCCCAGCCGCTTGATGGCCTGGCTCCCGGTCAAATGGCCGTACCGGTCGTTGATCTTCTTGAGATCGTCGAGGTCGAAGAGCAAGAGTGCAAAGGTTCGGTGGGTGCGGCGCGAGCGCTCGATCTCGATTTCCAGAACTTCGAGCAGACGCCGGTGGTTCGCAAGTCCCGTGAGAGAATCCGAAGCCGCCAGCCGACTGACCTGCGCGAAGAGCTGGGCGTTATCGAGCAGCGTGCCGCCAAGCACCACCACGTAGCTCAGAACCATCAACACATGCGCCAGCATGTACGGTGCATCAAGGCCGCGCTGCGATTCGGCAATCGTGATATGGCAGATGACATTCAATCCCGCGGCGATGAAAAGCGCCCGGTCCAGGGAAGCGCTCACGCGACGCAGGCGCCATCCGTAACCTACCGTGGCAACGACATAAATCGCGGCCGGCAGCAGGTCCCATGGACGCGGAATCAGCGAGCCGGGATGAATCCTGGGCGCTTCCGGCATCATGAAGTAGAAAATGCTCGTCAGGTACGCCACGGCGGCAACCACGAGCGTGGCTCCGGCGATTTCTTTCCCAGGGTCGCGCGCCAGAGGTATCCGCCTCTCGACGAGCAGCGCCGCGAGCAGGAGCACTCCAAGTAGAGTTCTCCCAGCCAGCCACGGCAGAGAGATGTGGTGGATAATCGCAGGGCCCGTAACCAGCATCCCGTGATAAAACGTTACGCTTTTCGCAGCCTCAATCAATCCTGCGAGCACGAAGCCGAAAGCGAGAGTCAGCGAAATGCGGTCATGCGTGCCGCGAAAACGAATCATGGCATTGGCCGCAAAGGTGAAGGCGATGAAGCTGCCTGCCATGTCCAGGAATGTGTCCAGGAGCGGGTCAGCGACGTAGGTGGAGTTGCGAAGGACCGACAAGAAGGCGAGGTAGCCCGCCATCACGATCATCCCAAGAAGGACGAGCCGAAAACGGTGGATCAGCTCCCAAATTTTCGCCGGACGCCCCATACTGACCCCTCAAAACGAAACACGTGCCCATCGATGAAGTAGCAAATGGCGTACCAAATGAGGACAGCAGCTATTGGCGAATAGAAAACTGAGCGTATTAGCTTTAGTTGCAACGAGAGGATGGCGGGCGAGGATGAAGCTCTATTAGGGAAACCTAATTCGGGGGGTGAAAATGTTACATTCTAAAACTTGAGCCACCCACGTGGTTACAGGCAATGTCTGGGGTCAGGGCTTCGGCGCGGGGGCAGGCAGGTCGCGCGCTTCGATAACGCTCTGAAAATTAGCCTTCTTGTGAGCCCCATCGCAAAAGGGCTTCGTTTGGGAATGGCCGCAACGGCAGAGACCAATCGAGGTTCGCCCGCCGAGGCCGAAGGCCTTGCCATCCTGGTCCAGAATCTCGAAATCGCCTTCGACGCGGATCGACCCGTCGTTTCGGACCGTGATCTTGGTAGCTGCCATCCAATCCTCCGTGAAATAGAAAGTCTTAGTACTTCGGCACGGAAGGATCTACTTCATCCGACCAGGCCAGAATCCCACCCTTCAGATTCGATATCTTGCGGAAACCCGCCTTGAGCAAGAATTCGGAGGCTTGCGCAGACCGCTTGCCGGTGCGGCAGTGCGCGACGATCTCGCGGGAGCTGTCGAGCTCGTTCACGCGGCTCGCAAGGTCGCCCAGCGGAATCAGGTGGCCGCCGATATTGCAGATTTGATATTCGTGCGGCTCGCGCACGTCGAGAACATAAATATCGTCGCCGCGGTCGAGCCGGGTTTTCAGCTCGCGGGGAGTGATTTCCGGAACGGTCGTTGGAGGGGCAGGGGCTTCCTCGCCACGAAGGCCGCAGAACTCCGCGTAATCAATCAGCTTGGTGACGGTGGGATGGTCGCCGCAAACAGGGCATTCCGGATTCTTGCGCAGCTTGAGTTCGCGAAACTTCATCCCGAGCGCATCGAACAGCAGCAGGCGGCCGATGAGAGGATCGCCCTTGCCGATGATCAGCTTCAAGGTTTCGGCAGCCTGAATGGTGCCCACGATTCCAGGCAGCACGCCGAGAACTCCGCCCTCCGCGCACGATGGCACCAGCCCCGGCGGGGGCGGCTCGGGATAGAGGCAGCGGTAGCACGGGCCGCCAGGGGCGCCGAAAATTGTGATCTGGCCTTCGAAGCGGAAGATCGAGCCATAGACGTTGGGCTTGCCGAGCAGCACGCAGGCGTCGTTCACAAGATAGCGCGTGGGGAAATTGTCGGTGCCGTCGACGATGATGTCGTAATCCTTGAACAGATCGAGGGCGTTTTCGCTCGTCAGGCGAGTCTCGAAGGTGTCGATCTGAATCGTGGGATTCAGGTTCCGCAGGTGCTCGGCGGCAGCCTCAATCTTGGGGCGGCCAACGTCGCTTGTGCCGAAAAGTACCTGGCGTTGCAGGTTCGTAAAGTCGACCGTATCGAAATCCACCAATCCGATGCGCCCGACACCAGCCGCGGCAAGATAGAGGCCGAGCGGCGCCCCGAGGCCTCCGGTGCCGATGCACAGCACCTTCGCCGCCTTGAGCTTCAACTGACCTTCCATGCCGACCTCCGGCATGATGAGGTGGCGGCTATAACGCAAAATTTCTTCTTTTGAGAGTGACACGGCAGGCTTGACCTCCGGCGTTGCCACAGGAACTTCCGTTTTTGTTGCCATAAAGATTTCTCCCGAAAAATCCCTTGGTGAAATCGATTAGACGCGATCGCGCGCGCCGCCCGCAATCGACGGCACGATGCTCACAACATCGCCTTCGCGCACGGGGGTCTGGTCCTTCTGCAAATAGCGGATGTCTTCGTCGTTCACGTAGACGTTGACGAAGCTGCGCAGCCGTCCGTCATCGGTGAACAGATGCTTCCTCAGGTCCGCGAACTGGCTGGTCAGCGCCGACAGCGCTTCTCCCACGGTCCCCGCCTGCAACTGGACGCTTTCCTGCTTGCCCGCATAGGCCCGCAGCGGCGTTGGGATCATGACTTTCACTGGCATTCGATTCTCTCCTTGTGAAACTTCTGAAACTGCAACAACTTGCTCAAGAGCCTGACGGAGGCTCAACTCCGGGCGGCAACGCCGCTAACAGCGCGCCGAATGCGCGACCGTTTCAATCGCCTCGGGATCGTAGGCCGCGCGATCGTCATGCAGGCGCCATGACGTGGTGTCGGCCGGCGTGCCCTTCAGCACGCTCACGATGATGTAGCTGTACCAGGGCCACGCGTGCTCGCGGTCGAACTCGCTGGGGCGCGCCGGGGCGTCGGGATGCGAATGATACCATCCGATCAGCTCGATCTTCTTTTCGCCGGCCGTCTTTTCAGCCAGGCGCACGTCGTCCGGCGTCACCTCAAAGCGATTGCGCGGCGAATCGTTGCGGCGATTGGCGAGGGGAAGCAAATCGAGCACCTCGCGCGAGGATTCGTCGTCGCGGCCGAGAATCGCTCCACAGCATTCGTGCGGATACGTCTCTACGCCGTGCGCGTGGATTCGCTGCAGCAGTTCACTTCCGATTTTCAGCACAGGCCGCTCACTCTTCGCTCCAGAATTTATCGCTCAGATATTTATCGCCCGAATCCGGGAATATGGTGACGATCACGGCGTGCTGGTCGCGCGGGAGACGGCGAGCGAGGTCGAGGCACGCCCAAAGAGCGGCTCCCGCGCTTACTCCCGCCAGAATGCCTTCCTCCCGGGCCAGGCGCCTGGCCATCAGCTGGCCGTCTTCGGTCTGCACGGCCACATCTTCATCCGCGATGCTGGCATCGTAGATGGGCGGCACAATGTTGGTAGCCATGTGCTTCAAGCCTTCGAGGCCATGGAATCCCGAATCCGGCTGCATGCTGACGCAGCGGATCTTCGGATTCAGTTCCTTCAGGCGCCGCGACGTGCCTACAAAAGTGCCGCTCGTGCCGAGGCCGGCAAGAAAATGGGTGACGCGCCCTTCCGTCTGCAGCCAGATTTCAGGCGCCGTTCCCGTATAGTGCGCCGCGGGATTCGCGGGATTCCCGTACTGATCGGGATAGAAGTACTTGTCAGGGTCGGCTTTGTAGATCTCGCGCACGCGACGGATCGCGCCATCGGTACCCTCGTCGCCAGGCGTGTAGACGATTTCGACGCCATAGGCGTGCAGGATGTGCTTCCGCTCGGGCGAGGCGCTGTTCGGAAGGCACAGCTTCACCCGGTAACCGAGGGCCGCGCCAATCATGGCGTAGGCGATTCCGGTGTTGCCGCTCGTTGCGTCGAGAATCACCTTTCCAGGCCGCAAGTGTCCATGGCGTTCGCCTTCGCGGATCATGGAGTATGCTGCGCGGTCCTTTACCGAGCCGCCCGGGTTGAACCACTCCGCCTTGGCATATATCTCGACGTTGGGGTATGCGGCGGTCAGCCGCTCCATTCGAAGCAGCGGCGTGTTGCCAATGCGCTCGACGAGCCGCTGGCCCAGGCGCATGTAGGAAGCTGATCCTACCGCTGTTGCCTCGGGTTTGTTCACTGCCGTCATGATCCTGTTCGCCGTTCTTCTGACGTACCTTGCCTTCGCAAAATCCCCAGCGGGAACGCCCCAAGCGGAAAGACCACGCCCCGGAGTTTCCTTCGATGCTATGACAACCGATTTGTATTCACCTAATTCCAATCAGTTTAGCAGATTCGCAGAACTCTTCCTACGGAACCGGGCCACTATCGGCGAGCCGCCGGGGACGAGGAAGAGGCGCTCCGACAGACTTTTGGATGCTCAAATCTTCGATTGGAAGCAGATTGGGGCTTTACAGAACCGGATGGAATTCATATCCTCGAAGGCTATGTGGTACGTGAATAAGCTGTTTGAGCAGGCACAGGTGGAATCATTGTCGGCGAAGGGCTTTATGGTCCGAAGCTCGGGCGGCGTGGTTCGGATCGAGAAGCATGGTTGCGGCGCTGAACTGCGCAGGGCGCCTTCCGGCCCCTACCAGATGACGATCATTCCCAGCATCATGGTTCTGGGGCAGTTCACAAGACTTTGGGACGCCGGATACCAGAAGTTCCTGCTGACCCATGAAGGCAGAAAATTCCCGATCCGCGTCACGCAGCTATCCGAACTGCGCCGCTTCAATGAGGAATTGCGCACCGCCCTGGGCGTGCCGACTTACTACAATGAAGCCCTCGGCTCAACCTGCCACTACAGCGTCTACGACCGCGTGAAGGGGCGTCGCGGGGATGTGCCCGATGAAAGCGTGGGCGCGCACGAAGAGGCCGAGCACTAGAAGCGAGAAGCACCGCAGTAATTCTCCGATGTGCGCCACTTCAGCATTCGGATGGAGTTTCCCCGCAAAGCAAAGCTCTCCAACCGAATCGAGTCTGCTCATCCAGCTGTGCTTGTGTCACCGCAAGCCTGCGTGGTAAACCGGGAGAGCGAGGAAGAAACGAAATGGCCCACGTAGTGGCACTCGTCGACGATTTGTTTTTTCAGGCGAAGCTGGTCGAGACGGCAAAGCACCTCGGCGTGGAATTGCGCACGTGTACGACTCCCGATGCGATGCTCGCGGAGATTGCCGAGAACCCGCCCAGGCTCGTGGTCGTCGATCTGAATGCTCGCAACAATCCCCTCGAAGCGGTGGAGCGCGTGCAGGCCAGCGCCGGAGAAATCCCGCTGCTGGGATTTCTCTCGCACGTGCAGGTGGAACTCGCGCAAAAGGCCCGGGCAGCCGGCTGCCACGACGTGATGCCCCGGTCGAAATTCACGCAGAACCTGGCAACCATCCTGGCGCAGGCGAAATCCGAACGTTCATGACGACGCGATCTATTTTGCGGGCTGTGGGCCGAGGCGCAATCCTGCTGTGGGCGCTCACGCTATTGAACTCGGAGAGGCTTTGCGCGCAGGACTCCCATGAGGCCGATCCTTCGAGCGCTCTCTCGGCCGCGTTGGGCGCTGCCTGCCGTCAAAACGAGGCGCAGTTCGCCAATTACCTGACTTCGGACAGCGCCGCCGCGTACCGCGCGCTGCCCGAAGACGAGCGCACAGCGCTCCTGAAGCGGTTTTCGCTGGCCGACGGAGCCGGCAAAACGCTGGTTTCCTCGGATGACCACGGCCACACCGTGCTCCGCTGCGAAGCCCCCGAGCATACCGTTGAGTTTCGCTTCGGCGACGTTCGCTCCCGCGAGAATCTGGCGTTTGTTCCGGTGACGGTCGTCGACAGCCAGGAAACGGAATTCGGCATGGTGCGAGAGAATGGCGGCTGGCGGCTGCTTTCGCTCGGCCTCGTGCTGCTCGATATTCCGCAGCTCGCCAGGCAGTGGAATGCGCAGGATATTGGTGCGCGTGAAGATGCCGCCGTCGCCGCGCTGCGCGGCCTCGCCGACGCGATTCAATCGTACCGCCGCGCGTTTGGAAAGCTGCCGGAATCGCTCGCGCAACTTGGCCCTGCGCCCAAGGATCAGATTTCGCCCGAGCTGGCTTCGCTCGTGGACGAGCATCTCGCATCCGGAAGCGCTGCCGGCTACCGCTTCCGCTACCGCATCGTTCCCGCAGCCAGCGACGACGACGCGACTTTCGAAGTCGCGGCGACTCCCGACGATTATGGAAAAACGGGCCAGCGCTCCTTCTTCCTTGACGGCTCGGGCAAAATTCACGGCGCCGATAAGCGCGGCACGGTGGCGGCTCTCGACGACCCGCTGATCGCGGTGGAAAAGGCGCCCTGAGGACAGCGGCACTCCATGGGGTATAATCCCTGCCCCGGAACTGTATCGCCGGGAGTTCCAGCCTGACGGCATCTGGATCCCTCTTCCCAATGTCCATGCAACCCGCTCCCGCTCAAGTGAGTCCCGAAGACGCCGTTCGAGAAGCGAATCATCGCTTCTACGCTGCGTTCGAATCGCTCGACATTGCCCAGATGGAAGCGCTGTGGTCGCATGACGACACCGTCGAGTGCGTGCATCCCGGATGGGACTTGCTGCTCGGCTGGGACGAGGTACGCGAGCGCTGGGAGCGGATTTTCGCCAATACCAAGCGCGTGCGCGTGGCGCTGAGCTGCGAATGGGTTCGCGTCGAAGGCGATGTCGGCTGGGTCGCGTGCACCGCGCGCGTGACGTCGGCGTTTGCCGAAGACTTCGATGAAGCCGTCGTGCAGGCGACGAATGTCTTCGTGCGGCGCGAGGGCCAGTGGCTTCTTGTGGTTCATCACGCCTCCCCTGTTCCCACTTCTTCCGATACAACGGTGCAGTGAAGCACCCCTCAACAACCTCGCATGAGCGAACCTGAGAGCACGCAGCCAGAGCCGTCGAACCGCTGGCTGACGCGCGGCGTGCTGGGCATCGGCTTGGCCAGTCTTTTGTCAGACTGGGGACACGAAGCAGCCACATCGATTCTCCCGGCCTTTCTCGCCAGCCTCGGTGCCCCAGCGATCGCGCTGGGCGTTATCGAAGGGATTTCGGACGGCTTCTCAAGCTTCGCAAAGCTGGCAGGGGGTTGGATCGCAGACCGGCCGCAGTGGCGCAAGCCAACCGGAATCATCGGCTATCTGGCCACCGGCCTTTCCACCTTTGCGTACGCTTTCGCGCATTCGTGGCCGGCCATTTTAGTTATGCGCGGGCTTGGATGGATCGGCCGCGGAAGCCGGGGGCCCTCCCGGGATACGCTGCTGGCGGATTCCGTGCTGCCGCAGCAGGCGGGCCGCGCCTTCGGTTTCGAGCGGACGATGGACACCGTAGGAGCCGTTCTTGGGCCCCTTTGCGCCACGGCGCTGATCGGAGTCCTCGGGGTACGCGGCGTGTTGCGGTGGAGCGCCCTGCCTGGCCTGCTCGCGGCTGTTGCCTTCGCGTGGCTTGTCCCGCCGGGGAAAAGCACGGAGGGGCATCATGCGCCCGGTTTTGCGTCGAGCTTCGCTCAATTGCCGAAGGCCTATTGGCACTACCTTGCGGGCGTGTTCGCGCACGGCATCGGAGATTTTGCTCCCACATTGCTGATCCTGCGCGCTAACCAGCTTCTGACGCCGCGCTTTGGATTTGGCCGGGCGGCGACAATTTCCGTCGGGCTTTACACTTTCTACAACGTCGTCAACGCAATGGCTTCTTATCCGGCGGGTGCGCTCGGAGACCGCATCGGCAAGCGTGGACTGCTTGCGGCGGGATATCTGGTGGGCGTCATCGCGTATGCCGGATTTATCTTCGAGCCGCCGACCATTCCTATTCTGGCGGCTCTTTTCGGGCTGGCAGGCATTCACGGAGGATTTCAGCAATCGCTCGAAAAAGCGCTCGGCGCGGAACTGTTGCCGTCCCAGGTGCGCGGCTCAGGATTTGGCGTGCTGGCCACAGCCAACGGCATCGGCGACCTGGTATCGAGCATTGCAGTCGGGGCGCTGTGGTCCGCAGTGAGCCCGGCCGCAGGGTTTGCTTACGCAGGGGTGTTCGCTTTCGCGGGCGCATTGCTGATCTTCAGTTGGCGGTAGCTGGCGGTAACGCGTGCTTACTCCTTGCGTCTGCGGGCCCGCGGGACTGGCTGGCACTGCGGGCAAAAATGGCTGCTGCGTCCCGCGACGATCGCCCGGCGGATGAGCGCCTTGCAGCGAGCGCACTTCTTTCCTTCGCGCTGGTACACGCGATGCTTCAACTGAAATTCTCCGCGCTCGCCGGAACAATCCACGTAATCGGATATCGACGACCCGCGCAGGCGGATAGCTTCCTTGAGGATGGTTTGAACGGCGCGGTAGAGCTGCCGTAGCTCCGCTTCCTTGAGGCTTGACGCCAGCCGCATCGGGTTGATGCGCGCTCGCCACAAGCTTTCGTCCGCGTAGATGTTGCCCATGCCCCGCAGCACGCTCTGATCCAGGAGCAGCGCCTTGATTCGCGCCCGGTGTCCGCGCAACCGGGCCACGAATTCGGTCTCGGTGGCTTCCAGCGGATCGGGCCCCAGGCTGCCAAGCGGGCTTCCATTGCCTTGCACCACCATCTGCATGTTGCCAAATCGCCGGGGATCCTTGTAGCGAAGTTCGCGGCCGTCATCGAGCACAAAAAACACGTGAGTGTGCGGAGCAATACTCGCATCGGGGGCGCATGTAATGAGCTGTCCAGTCATCCCCAGATGAATCAAAAGAACGCGGGTTTGTGAGTTCCGGCCTGCGGGGATTCCAGATCGAACACCAGAAATTTCCCATAGCGCCGCACCGCGGCTATGCGGCTACCCGGCAACTCCCTTTCGAGGGCGGCGGGGTCTTCTATAAAATCCGTCTTGCCTAAACGAACTTCGACGATGCGCCTGCCTGGCAGGACCTTTTGCAATCCGCGCACAACGGTTTCAACTTCAGGAAGCTCAGGCATCGTCTATGAATGGCAACCTAACACAATTCCCGCAGGGAATGCGGTCTTGCTAAAGCCTCTTTCAGCAACGGTGTTGTTACATTGTCCAACCGCCGGCGGCTTGTTCAACTCACTCGCCCGCGATTTTTGTGTAGCGCAGTTGCTGCTTAACGATGTCGCGCGGATAGCTGATTTGCACGTTGCCGCCCTGGCTTCCGGCGCCCCTGCGCAGTTCCAGTTCGGGGTTGATGCCCACCCAATAGTTCGGAATGTCGAGAGTTTTGTAGCGCGCGACGACCTGGTCGCGCCAGGCCGTATTGAAGTGGACGCTATATTGGTTGATCAGGGCCTTCGCCGCGTCGTAGTCGCCTTCGGCTTTGATGCGCATGAGTTCAGCCAGCAGCATCCCGACGCCCTGCCGCATCTTCTCGTAATCGGTTACCACCAGGTAGGTCTTCCCGTCGCGATCGAGGGGCTGGATGGCGCCAGTCTTGTCTCGAATATAGTTGACGATGAGCTGCGTGCCGCGGCGATGGTCTTCTTCGATCGTGTCGCCCGTCGGCACTTCGTGCAACTGGACCAGCGCGGCGCGCGCTTCGCTGTCGTAAGCCGCTCGCGCCACGTCGTCGTTGGGCATCACACCCATCTCGATCAGCTTGGGGTCCCAGAAATTCCAGAGCGCCATCAGGTCCGCGCGCGACTCTTCCAGCGTGGAATAATATTCCTTGATGTAGGACGCGGGCTCTTTCGTGACCTTGGCGCTGAGCTTGCCCGAGCCGTGCCCGATCACTTCATGCATGGCCGTGAACAAATCTTCGGCGAGATCGCCATACTTCTCCGCGCGGTCGAATTCGGCCGGTGTACTCGAAAACTCCTGGGCGACCTTGTCCCCGGTGGCGCCGTTCAACGCGCGGATTGAGCCGGTAAAAATGAAACTCTTCGAGCCATACTTTTCGTGAATCTCCGATTCGTTGGGAAGATTGTCGCCGATGGTGTTTACGGCAAATGTTCCCGATTCAATGAGAGTCTCGTCGGCATTGACGACCGGGGGCTTCGGGTTGGGATTCTTGTACTTATCCTCCCAGGGAGCCTTCTGTTCGAAATAGCCGGCGTTTGCGGCGAATCCCTTCATCATCTGGTTCATCTTTTCGTCGACGATGGTCACAAAACCCTGGATGGCGCCCTTCTGCCCCCGCGGATCTTTGTAAACCTCGACGAAGCCGTTTGAAAAATCGGGATTGCTCTTGTCGCGCACCCAGGCAATTCCGCAGGCGATCCAATCGGAGCGCTCGCCGGTCTGGTAATAACGGATCAACGCTTCGATCACCTTCTTTTGGGAATCGGGCGCGTACGGCAGCGCCTGCTGCAGATCGCGAATGGCCAATCCGAGCTCGCGCGCATATCGCCCGGGAAGAACTTTTCCGTCCGGCGTGCCGGCGCGATAGACCTCTTCAACGGGTTTGCCATCGTCCCCCAGAGTTACTCGGGAGTTGAGCGCGTAGTGCTCGGTGAAGCCTGCGAGGTCCTTGAGGGTCACGCCGGAATAGAAATTGACGGAGCTGGCTTCGAGCGGGTCTTCGCCATTCGGAGGATTTTTTGCCGTGAGCATCGGCTGAAAATCAGGATCGAAAATGGGCTTCTGAAGTTCGGCGAGCTCTTTTCCCAGCGCGGCTGCCGAGCCCAGTTGAGATGCCCCGTTCTTACGGGCCTGCTCGGCGGCGGCGCTCAATTCGGCAGGAGTGAAATCGGGCAGGAATTTCCGCGAGGTAAACTCGTTGTGGTTTCCCTGATTCCCCCAGAAAAGCATCGTGTATTCCATGATCTTTTTGAGTACCGCCGGATCGACGCCATTCGAGTGCGTCAGAATGGCTTCCAGTAGGTGCTTCTCCGGGAGGCCATAAACCGAATTTTGATCGTAGGCGATGGGGTTGATCGCGATGGCCGCCATGGAGAGCCAGTAGGCGTCCATCTTCTGCTCCTGCGAAAGGCCGTCGAAGGCGTCGGCGCTGATCTGGAGGAATCCGGTGTCGCGCACACGGGCAACCAGGCTGGGGGGAGCGGATGGCTCGTCGGCAACCGGCGCGGCCGGGAGGGAAGGCGAAAGCAGTTGCAGGAGCACTACGAGACCAAAGCTTGCAATTGCAACCTTCAAAAATTTGCGCACGCTCATCCTCCACAATACCTAGGCTTCATTGTAGTAAAGATAGGGAGCGCTGCCTATCGGGTGACTTGCGATGGCGTAATCCGTCCAGGTTTCGGCTCACTTGCGGCTGGCCGCAGACGCTCCGTCCGTGCACCAAGAGGGTTAGAATACGCAGGCGTGGTTTCTGCGAGGGCCAGTGGGCAAGGTATATGCAGGCACATCCGGTTGGGCCTATCCTAGCTGGAAGCCGGAGTTCTATCCCGCGAAGTTGGCATCGGCCAAATTTCTGGGCTATTACGCGAGCCGGCTGAACTCCGTCGAGTTGAACTACACGTTTCGCCGCTTTCCCGCCCAGAAATTACTCACCGGCTGGATTGAGGCAACCTCGCCCGGCTTCCGGTTTGCGGTGAAGGCCCACCAAACCATCACCCATATCAAGCGGCTCCGCGATACATCCTCTTTCACGACAGATTTCCTGGGCGCCCTGGAACCGCTGCGGGAGGCGGAAAAGCTGGGTCCGGTGCTGTTTCAGCTGCCGCCCTTCCTGAAATGCGATCCGGCGCTGCTCAAGGATTTTCTGGACGGGCTTCCGCACGGCTTCAGAGTCGCGTTCGAGTTTCGGCATATGTCGTGGTTCAACGACGAGGTATACGATTTGCTCCGTAAGTCCGATGCTGCCCTTTGCCAAGCCGAAAGCGAAAAGATCGAAACGCCCAAGGTGCAGACCGCCGGCTTTTCCTACCTGCGCCTGCGGAAAGAGGATTATTCGCCCAAGGCGCGAAAGGAACTCACTCAGTCGGTGGGAACTCTCGCGAAACAAGGCGATGTTTTCGTCTACTTCAAACACGAGGAAACCGCGGAAGGCGCTTTGTACGCGGAAAGCCTGCTCACATCCACATCTGCCGCCTAGAGGCCTGAGCCTTCTGCCACCGCCGCTCTGCCGGTCGCGGCTGCACGCCAGTTGTGCGCTAAAATGAAGGATCGCATGGAGGAAGAATGATTCATCGCATGGTTTTTCATAACGGCCGCTTGCTGCCTGTTGAGGAAGTGCGGCTGTCTCCCGGACAGGCCGGCCTGCTCAGCGGATGGGGTCTTTTCACGACGATCCGCGTCATCGAGGGCGTTCCGTTTGCGTTCGAGCGCCACTGGCAACGCCTCGCGCGAGATGCCGAAAGGACGCACTGCCCGTTCCCATTCGACGAAGAAACCGTGCGCACCCAATTAGGCCAGGTGCTGGCAGCAAACAACGTACGGGAGGGCTGCGCGCGGATTTATGCCATCTACAATCAATTCGGACTCTGGCGTAGCGACGAGGACTTTCCTCAAGCGGACCTCGTGATGTACTCCTCCGGCCTCCCCGCCCATCGGGACCGCGCGCGGCTGGGGTTGCGCGAACACGGGCGCCACGCGGGCTTCGCCGCTTGCGGGCGTGAAGGTGACTTCCTGGCTCAATAATCTGTGGAATCTTCACGAAGCGCAGCAGGCCGGCTTCGACGAGGTAGTGCTGTTGAACGAACGCGGCGAGGTGTCCGAGTGCACTGCCGCGAATATATTCTGCGCGCGCGACGGGCGCGTCGCCACACCGCCTCTCTCGTCCGGCTGCCTGGCCGGAATCACGCGGAGCATTCTGCTGGAAATCGGGCCGAAAGTGGGAGTCCCCGTCGAGGAACGCACGCTATTCCCCGAGGACTTCTACACCGGCGAGGAAGTGTTTATTTCCTCGACCAACCGAAACGTAATTCCGGCCACCGAAATTGCTGGGCGCGCGGTGGGATCGGCAAAAGTGCCGATAATGACGAAGCTCGAAAAGGCGTTTGACTCCTATATTCGCGATTACGTCGAGGCACACAGCACCGCTATGGGCAAACGCTAGAGTTTATCGCCCGTAGAACCAACCACATAGACAACTCAGCCGGCTCGTTGCTTCGTCAGTTAGACTTTCGGCACACTAAGGGAATTGCTCTACATCGTTACAGTGGATACCCGCTGTCTAACCTGATAGAGGGCACCTACTATCAGGTGATGGAGCATTCATCCCACCAACGCGGTATCCAGCTCGTTAGCGAGCCGGAGAAGCCCTCGTCTGCCGGGATCGGCGAACCACTCCCGGCCGGCGACTTGGCCGGCGACTCGTTGTCCGATTTGCTGCGCGAAAACCTGCCGGCTGTTCTGCTCGCAAAGCACAACGAACTGGATCGCCTGTTGAACGAGCTGAACGAAATCTCCAATGCCCTGCAATCGCACGCCTCTCCCGACATCGAGAATCTGAGCGAATCGCTGCTGCGAGCCGTTCGGGGCGTCATACGGCAATCTTTGCTGGACAAGGAACTTTGCTCCCTCGCGCTCACCGATGAATTGACGGGCCTGCAGAACCGGCGCGGGTTTTTGGCTCTTGCGGGCCAGCAGTTGAAGCAATCTCAGAGGAGCGGGCAGCAATTCCTGCTTTTTTCCTGCGACCTCAACGGCCTGAAAGCGATCAACGATTCCTACGGGCATCCGGAAGGCGATCGCGCGATCGTTCGCACGGCGGAGGCGTTGAAGCAAACGTTTCGCAACTCCGACATACTCGCGCGCTTCGGCGGCGACGAATTCTGCGTCCTGGCGTTCGAAGCTTCCGTGCGGCATGAGGAAGCGATGCTGGAGAGGCTGAAGGAAAATCTCCGCAGAGCCAGCGCCGAAGAAGCCCGCTATTCGCTTTCGCTGAGCGTTGGGCTTGCCCGCTTCGATCCTCGAACGCCCGTTCCCCTGCAGGATCTGATGGCCGAGGCCGATAGCGCCATGTACGAGCAGAAGAAAAGCCAGTCAGGGCGGGCGGCCGGCAGAGGCGTCAGTGGATAAGAAACCCGGCGGCGGCAATTCCGAGCCCCACCAGGCCTAGAACCCCTCCCGATTGCCAGAAGATTCTCTTGCGCGTCATCAAAGTAATGGAGCAGATTACCAGACCCGCCTCAAGCATTACCTCGCCCAGGTCGAACCGGTCAGCGCGGCGCCGCTCGATCGCCACTTCGCCTTCCGCGGCCTTGGCTTCCCCTTCGATCTCGCCCTGCTCGGCTGCGTAGCGAGCCACTTCCTTGCTGTACTTTTCTTTTATCTTCGCGGCGAGGTCGGCGTTTTGAGGCGCGGCCAAAGAGAGTTCGTCCAGGAACACTTCGTAGCTGTGGCGGCGGATGTCCTTTGCCTGATAATAGGCCCATTGGTCGGTAGCCTTGGTCTGCAGCAACAACTCTTCCGTGTGCGCTCGGTGGCCAAGCAGCGAGACGGCCGCCACGAGCACGGCAAAAATGGCCATAGTCAAAGTTACGGGAGCGAGGCTGGGTTCATGCGCCCCATGTTCGGCGTGTTCCTGCAATTCCTGAAGCTCTTCGGACATTCTCGGCCCCCCATCGAAGTCTTGTTGCGAGACTTATGCGCGGGAAAGAATAGCAGAACCGCTTCCCGATGCGTATCCTCCTGACCGCCCTCGGCGTACCTAGGGGTGCATGAAACTTTTACTGGCGCGATAAATCCAATGGGCGTAACGTTGCGTATTGTTATAGAAGCCGTGGGAGCCTTGGATCTGGTCCGAGGCAAGGGATTGTCTAAGGCTGAACGGTCTTCTGTAGGAAGTTCCCAAGGGTAAGTGCAGTTCAATCTCATTCAGGAGGATAGTGGGGAAATGACAAAGTCGAATAAGTTTCTACTCACGGGTGCTGCTCTGGCCGGCTTGCTCGCCGGAAGCGCCAGCATTCAGGCTTCCACCCTCATCACCAACGGCTTGGCTTCGCCCGGCGCTCAGGCCTCTGGCGATACCACCAAAGCGGCTAAAGAAAAGCATGCTTGTAAGGGCCAGAACTCGTGCAAGGGCAAGGGCGGCTGCAAGTCCAGCGACAATGGCTGCAAGGGCAAGAACTCCTGCAAAGGCAAAGGCGGCTGTGCAACCGATGGCAGCCCGATGCCCAAGGGATAACACCAACCCCACAATTATCCGCTGCCGGGAGGGCTGGTGCGATCACTGGCCCTCTCACAGCCTCGCTCACAGGAACCAGAAATGCCTGCGAATCGATTCAACGGATTCACCGACTATGGAATCGGCATCGGCCTCCGGGCTCCGCACTACCACCACATCCTGACACGCAAGCCGGTCTGCGATTGGTTTGAGATCATCTCCGAAAACTTCATGATCGATGGCGGCCGTCCGCTGAAGGTTCTCGACAGCATCCTCGAACAGTACAAAGTGGTTCAGCACGGCGTTTCCATGTATTTCGGCTCCGCCGAAAAGCCCAATCGCGAGCATCTGCGCCGGCTAAAGGAACTCGTCAAGCGCACGAAGACACCGTGGGTTTCCGACCACCTCTGCTGGGGCAGCGTGGACGGGCGTTACACGCACGATCTTCTGCCCATGCCTTACACCTTCGAAGCAGCCCGGCTGACGGCGCAGAAGGTCCGGGAAGTGCGCGATTTTCTCGAAGTGCCTGTCGCGGTGGAAAACGTAAGCAGCTACGCCGAGTTCCACGTATCCGAAATGAGCGAGTGGGAATTCCTGAACGAAGTGGTCGAGCAGGCCGATTGCGGCATCCTGCTGGACGTCAACAATATTTACGTTTCCTCCCAGAATCACAATTTCGACCCGTTCACCTACGTTAACAGCGTCCCCGCCGAACGCGTCGCCCAGATTCACATCGCCGGGCACTCGAAGTACCGCAAATACATTCTGGACACGCACGACCATCCGGTGATCGATCCAGTCTGGAAGCTCTACGAACGCGCCATTCAGCGGGTGGGCCATACTGCCACGCTTCTGGAATGGGACGACAGCATCCCCTCCTTCCAGGAAGTCCACAACGAGGCGCTCAAGGCCAACCGATTCCTGTCGTCCACGCTGCTTGCGACCGCGGTATGAAACCCCGGCAATGAAACTCCTCAAACTTCAGCGTACGATGGCGCGCGCGGTGATGCAGCCCCTCACGCCGTCCGAGCGCATGCAGCGAAAAGCCCCTGACGGCAAATCGATGCGAGAGTATGCCGGCCGGTTCATCAAGCCGAATGACCGGCTGACTTCGTTCGAGCGGCTGGAAATTTATAACCGTCAATACTGGCTGCGCCTGTTCTCGAGCATGATCGAGGATTTTCCCGGGCTGCGCTCGGTGCTGGGCGGCAGGCGCTTCGACGCGATGTGCAAGGCTTATCTGGTGGACTGCCCGTCCAAATCCTTCACGCTTCGCAACCTCGGTTCGCAGCTGGAGTCCTGGCTGGGCAAACATCCCCAGTGGGCAGGCGGCAAACAAGCGCTGGCCTTGGACATCGTGCGCCTCGAATGGGCGGAAATCGAGGCTTTCGACGGCAAAGCGGAAGCAGCGCTGCGTCCCGAGGACCTGAACACGCTCGATTCTTCGAGTCTTCGCTTGGAGCTGCAGCCTTACATCCGGCTCTTGAGTCTGCATTACCCCGTTGACGACCTCCTGCTCGAAGTGCGCAAGGATGACACCGACACGGATTTCGCGAGCAACACTTTCCAGGAACGCCGGAAGCGCAAGCGCGTGCAAGCCGTCGCCAAACTCAAGCCGGCCGATATCTTCCTGGCCGTCCACCGATTCGACGATTCGGTTTACTTCCGGCGCATCGAACCGGAAGAATTCGCGATTCTAAGCGGGCTCCGCAAGGGAAAGCCGCTGGATCAGGCGATTGAGACCGCGTTGCGAAAAACCTCGATCCCGCTGGAAGAGAGGCCTGCCGCGGTTCAGGCATGGTTCCAGAACTGGGCGGCGCTGGGCTGGTTTTGCAAACCGGATAAAAAGCAGACCGTTTCCTAAAACCTTTCGGAGGCGAGCGGCGTACTTCCATCATGCGCGAACTACTGAACGGGGCTATCCGCGTTTACGATAAATTTTTCAAATTGGTCGGCTGGCTCAAGTGTCCCTTCCTGCTGTTCGTCCGCCTCTACTGGGGATGGCAGCTGATCGAGAGCGGGTGGGGGAAACTCCATCATCTACCGATGGTGACGCAGTTCTTCACAAGCCTGGGACTACCGGCTCCCGGCCCGATGGCGTTTTTTATTTCCTGCCTGGAGTTTTTCGGTGGGATTTTCCTGGCTGCCGGGCTGCTGACGCGCCTTACGGCGCTGGCGCTGACCATCAACATGATCATGGCTTACGTCACCGCCGACCGCGAAGCGCTGTTCTCGATCTTTTCCGACCCTGACAAATTCTACGCCGCGGCTCCCTATACGTTCCTCATCGCATCGCTCATCATCCTGATCTTCGGCCCCGGCAAAATCGCGCTCGACACGCTTCTCCGGCGGGTGATCGGCGCACCGGCCACCAACGATTCACGGTTGCCGGAAAGCTGAGCGGGCCGTTTGTGACCGGCCGTTAAGGCGTCCCATGACTTGCGCCAATTTTTCGTTGCTCTCGCGAAACGTTCCAAAACTGTGCGCGATGATGCTGCTGTTGGCGTGTCTCCCTGCCAGGGCGGGCGATATGACTTCGACTCTTCTCATGGGTAGCTCGCGAATCGATGTGGTGATCGATTCGGGCGACCTGAAGGTTTCGCAAGCGGATCTGATGCGCTGGGTGCAACGGGCCGCCGAAGCGGTGTCCACGTATTACGGCCGCTACCCTGTTCCTCACGCCGGCATCCGTATCATGCCTGTCGACGGGAACGGTATCCGCCACGGCCAGACGTTCCCCTATAACGGCGGCTTCATCAAGATTCGGGTGGGCGCGGAAGCATTGGTTCCCGAACTCGACGGCGACTGGATGCTCACGCACGAAATGGTGCACCTCGCATTTCCGTCGGTGGAAGACAATCACCACTGGATGGAAGAGGGCATCTCGGTATACGTCGAGCCCATCGCACGCATCCAGGCGGGGCAAATGACCGCCTCGCAAATGTGGTCGGACCTGGTGCGCGATATGCCCAAGGGCGTCCCTCACCTTGACGACACCGGCCTGGACCACACGCACACGTGGGCCAGCACGTATTGGGGAGGGGCGCTCTATTGCTTTCTCGCCGACGTCGAAATCCGCCGCGAAACGCACAACAAAAAGGGCCTGCAGGATGCCCTTCGCGGAATCCTCAACGCCGGAGGCGACATCCGTCAGGATTGGAAACTCGTCGACGCGCTGCAGGCCGGAGACCGCGCTGCAGGCGTCACCGTGATGGAAGACCTTTACACGAAGATGAAAGACCAGCCCATGCAGGTGGATCTTCCAGGACTCTGGAAGGAGCTCGGAATCGAACGCGATGGCAGCGGCGTTCGCTTGATCGACGACGCCCCACTTGCGGCCATTCGCCACGCCATTACAGACCCTCAAACAGCGAAGGCCACTCAGCCAACCGCGAGTTCGCAACCATCGGCCGTTTTCGCAGGCCGCTCGGCTGGCGCTTCGCGGCAAATTGATGAACCGTGATCGACTCCTGACCGGATCATGAACCGCTATCTCCGACGAAGTCTGATAGGCGTTTTGGCTGGAGGTGTCGCCAGTTCCATTCTGGTGAGTACCTTGGGCCAACCGGTCCTTGGCGTCCTGCTGGGCGTGGTGGTCGGAATCGGCTATGCGGCGGCTCTTGAGCCAACTCCCGGAGCCTACGTCGACAACCTGATGGCGGGCGCCGCTCTGGGAATTCCCCTCTGGGGGTTGATCAGCGTCATCGCCATTCCTCTATTTTCAATCCGGATGCCCGAGTGGACCGCGGAACAAATGCGTAGTCACTTTCCGGCGCTCGTGGGCTGGGTTATTTACGGCGCGCTGCTCGGTCTGGTAACCCAGGGCTTAAGCGACCTCGCTGCGGCGACGCTGGGAGCGGAATCGGGGCCGACGTCAGTGCCGGTGAAAACGACGCGCGTCGTGATCCTGGGCGGAGGCTTCGCCGGAATGCGCACAGCGGAATGCTTGGAACAGCAATTCCGCGCCAGCTCGTCGCTTTCGGTCACGCTGGTGAGCGAGACCAACGCGCTTCTGTTCACTCCGATGCTCGCGGAAGTCGCGGGCAGCAGCCTGGAGCCAAGCCACATCAGCACGCCTCTGCGCAGCAGCCTGCATCAGACCGAGTTTATCCGCGGGTCGGTGGCCGAAATCGATCTGGCGGGACGCCGCGTGATTCTGCAGAACGATTCCGCGGCGGGCGGCGAGAGCCAGCGGCGGGAAGTTCCCTACGATCACCTCGTCTTCGCGCTCGGTGCGGTGTCGAACTATCTGGGCATGGCCAATCTGGAAAAATATTCCTTCAACTTCAAGAGCCTGCTCGACGCCATTCGCATTCGCAATCACGTCATCGAAATGTTCGAGCGCGCCGACCGCGAACAGGACGCTTCGCGGCGTCGCGCGTTGCTCACGTTTGTGATCGCCGGTGGAGGCTTTGCCGGCGTCGAACTCGCCGGAGCACTGAACGATTACGCCCGCGGCATTGTCGTGGATTACCCCAAGCTTAGGCGCGACGACCTCAGCATCGTGCTAGTGCATTCGCGCGACCGCATCCTGCCCGAATTGAGCGAGACGCTCGGCCGTTATGCGCAAAGAAAAATGGAAGAGCGCGGCGTTACCTTTCGTCTGAACACTCGCCTGACGGACGCCCAGCCTGGGGTAGTGACCTTAAGCGATGGCGCCATTCACGCCGAAACGCTGGTCTGGACCGCCGGCACGGCTCCCAACCCCCTGACGAAGGCCCTTCCGCTCGCCAAGGACAAGCGCGGCGCGCTGGTCGTGGACAAACACCTCCAGGTGCAGGAGCAGCCCGGCCTTTGGGCGGTCGGCGATTGCGCCGCCATGGTCGATGCGAAAACGGGCCAACCGTGCCCTCCCACTGCGCAATTCGCCCTGCGCGAAGCGCAAACGCTCGCGGGCAACATACGCGCGCAGGCCGATGGCCGCAGCCTGCGGGCATTCCATTTCGACTCGCTGGGCGCCCTCTGCGTGGTCGGGCATCAAACCGCTTGCGCGGAGCTCACCGTGCCGTTCGCTCGCGGCCGGACCATGCGATTTTCAGGACTCCTCGCATGGCTGATGTGGCGCGGAATCTACCTGGCGAAGCTTCCTGGCTCGGAGCGCAAAATTCGCGTGCTGATGGATTGGACGGTCGAGCTGTTTTTCCCGCGGGATATTGTCCAGACCATCGAGTTGAAGTAAGGAGATTGGCGTGGCTGAATCAACCTCCATGACTGTGCCAACGGCTGCGCCAGCCAGGGCCGCAGTCTGGGTCGATCCGCTCCTCGGGCTATGCGTGGGAGCGCTTGGCGGCGCACTGCAAGGGGTGCTTCTGGCAATCCCACTCGCTGAAAGCCTTTCTTACGGGTGTGCTCTTCGGATTGATCTTCGGGCTGTTCTTCGCGAAGCGCGCCACCAGTCCCTGGCGCGGGACTGATCTGGGCGCTCGCATTCGCGCTGCTCGCGTGGATTGTATTCCCGGCCGGGCTTCTCCCGCTATTCCGCGGGGCCCATTCCTTTGGCCGTTCACAGGCGATGCTCAGCGACGCCCGTAGCCAATTCCCTCTTCTGGTGGCATTTGTGATTTGCCTGGGAATGCCGGTGGGACTCGGCCTGGGAGTCCGCGGCGTATTGCAATCGAGAGACACCGCAGCGAAGTTTCGCTGGGGACGCGCAATTGTCGCGGGAGGATTTGCGGGAACGCTCGGCGGCATCATTTTTGGAAGATGGGTTGCGTCCGGCGACTACTTCCCCCTGCTCGCGGGATATGGCGATCTCGCGGTCTCGCGCCACACGACAATCCTTTTGCATTTCGGCGTAGCGCTGCTGATCGGGGCGACGTTTGGCATTCTTTTCCAGCACGATGTTCGCGGTTACGGCTCGTGCATGGGCTGGGGGCTGGGATACGCGATCTTCTGGTGGTTTCTGGGGCAACTCACTCTTCTCCCCTGGGCCGCCCACCAACCGCTCGATTGGTCGGCGGAGCATGCCGCTGCCGTGTTCGGCTCTCTAGTTGGGCATATTCTCTATGGCCTCATTCTGGGCGTAGCGTACGCCACTCTCGATCGCTTCTGGATCCGCTTGTTCGTCCAGAGCGATCCGCTCAATCGCGAAGTGGAAGGCGCCGGCATTCATATTTTGCGCTCGCTAGCGTGGGGCGCCATGGCGGGACTCGGCGGCGGCATCGTCGCAAGCCCGCTGCTGTTCGCCACCGGCATTTTGCCCAAGGTAGCGGGGCTGGACACGAGCTTTTCCGGCATTCGCGGAATTCTGATCCACTTGCTGGTCAGCACCCTGATCGGCATGACGTACGGCTTGCTGTTCCGCAACGAGGCATCGAGCCTCGGCCTCGGTCTGCCGTGGGGCTGGCTGTTCGGCCTAATCTGGTGGTACGCCGGACCTTTAACGCTGCTTCCTCTGCTGCTAACAGGCGTATGTGACTGGAGCACCGATGCTGCTTCGGCGCTGCTGCCCTCCTTGATGGGACATCTGATTTATGGCGCCGTTACCGCGCTCACCTTCCTGCTTCTCGAACGCCGCTACACCCGCTGGCTCCTGCTCGATCCACGAATTGCCGCACGCGAGGCGCGCAAAGTGCGACCCGTGGGAACGCCCGCACCCGCTCTCTGGTTCTTCGCCCTGGGCCTCGGGGTGCTGCTGCCCGTCCTGCTGGGCTAGACCAACTGGTTTTCAAATGTTGAACCGGCTACGCTAGATATCGGCCTTACTAAGCTATCGGGTCGGCCGGAGGAGTCCGTTATGGGGCATCAAATATGGGACATCTAGGCTCTGTTATTGACGAAAAGATTCAGCAATTCATCGCAGCACAGCACGTGTTCTTTGTGGCATCAGCCCCGCTCGATCCGCACGGCCACGTGAATCTTTCGCCCAAAGGCCTCGATACGTTTCGCATTCTCGGCCCGAGCACGGTTGCCTACCTGGACCTGACCGGCAGCGGCGTCGAAACCATCGCGCATCTTCGCGAGAACGGACGAATCGTTTTAATGTTCTGCGCCTTCCAGGGCCCGCCGAAAATCGTCCGGTTGCACGGACGCGGGCGCGTGGTGGAAATTCACGAACCCGAATTCGCTTCGCTGAAACTCCATTTTGGAGAAATGGAAGGCGCGCGCGCGATTATCGTGGTGGATGTCTTGCGCGTGAGCGACTCCTGCGGCTTCAGCGTTCCGCTCCTCAAGTACGAAGACGATCGTCAGCAGCTCGGGGCTTGGATCCAGAAAAAGGGCCCCGAGGGCCTGGCGAAATACCGCCAAGAGAAGAACAAGACGAGTCTCGACGGATTGCCAGGCGTCTCCGGCTGACCGCCTACTTTGTTGACATCCACGAAGACCCGCCGGTAACATTCCCTCGCGGTTGGCGGCCAGTTTGGTATCCTCTGAGGCATCCGAGCAGGGAGAAAACTCATGAAGAAAATCGCTTTGGTACGACGCTGGTTCTAGGGTCACTCCTGGTGACAGGTTTCAGCAGCAGCGCCCGCCCCCAAGCCCTGGCGGCCCCTGGAGCTGCGGCGCCATCGACTGCCCCCGCGCCACCCCAAGGACGCAAGAAGCGCGTCGCGATCTTCGATTTTGACTATGCCACGGTGCAGAGCAACACATCCGCGCTCTTTGGGACTAACGTGGACGTCGGCAAAGGCATCTCCGACCTGCTCGTAAAATTCCTCGTTCAGGACGGCACCTACTCGGTGATCGAACGCAAAGCCATGGACAAAATCATCGCCGAGCAGAATTTCTCCAACAGCGACCGCGCGAATCCAAACTCCGCGGCCAAGATTGGCAAGCTGCTCGGAGTGGATGCGATTATCGTAGGAAGCATCACCCAATTCGGCAACGATACGAAAAACACGAACATCGGCGGCGGGGGTGGCAACTGGGGCGGCTTCGGTGTCGGCGGCTTTGGACACAAGAAGAGCAAAGCGATCGTCGCGGTCGACGCCCGTCTCGTGGACATCGATACCGCTGAAATCCTCGGCGTCGCTTCCGGAAAGGGCGAGTCGGAACGCGACAGCACCTCCCTGCTCGGCGGCGGAGGCAACTGGCACGGATTCGGCGGCGGCAACGTGGACTTCGGGAGCAGCGACTTCCAGCAAACCATCATAGGGGAAGCGGTGAACAAGGCCGTCCAGCAGATGAGCGGAGAAGTAATCGCTGACAACCTGAAGCTTCAGACCCGGACGGTCAACGTCGAAGGCCTGGTGGCCGCCGTGGATGGCGGGCAAATCGTTCTGAACGTCGGCGCAAAGGTTGGCCTCAAAGTTGGCGACCAGCTGAACGTGGAGCGCGTCACTCGCGAGATCAAAGATCCAGCGACGGGGCAGACGATCCGCCGCATGACTTCTCCCGTGGGCGTAATCCGCCTCACCGACGTGGATGATATTTCTGCGGTCGGCACACCCGTTTCGGGCTCCGGCTTCAAGGTCGGGGATTCCGCGAAAACGGTCACTCAATAGCAAACTCGGGCGACCGTTGTTTTGAGGATCGCGTCCTCGCCGGATGCATGAATCATGTGCC
The DNA here is from genome assembly GCA_963709105.1 of uncultured Acidobacteriota bacterium. Lineage (GTDB taxonomy): Bacteria > Acidobacteriota > Terriglobia > Acidiferrales > UBA7541 > Palsa-295. The sequence continues at coordinate 4,953 of CAVPVC010000019.1, read as the reverse complement.
GGTTTGGTGCCCGCGACACTTCAGTTGTACCAGTCCAGAACGCCCGCTTCCCTCCGCGCTCAAAGAGCTGTCCTATCCAGTTGCCTGTGTTAGTCATCAAGCTTTCTGTGGCTTGGCCGATTAAATCAAAGAATGCGACATGGCGGCGCTCCAGGCAAGGTAAGGACTGCGCTCGGGCGTGCTCATACTGCGCTTACTACCGCCTAGATAAGCCCAAACAACAGATATTCCTGACGAGGTGAACGATGTCAATCACAAGCGTTGCAAGCAGCACCCTTCTCACCCAGATTTACGCGACACAGAGCACGCAAAACAATCAAAGCCCATTCCAGCAAATCCAAACCGATTTCCAGCAGCTTGGCCAGGATCTGCAAGCAGGTAATCTGACAGGCGCGCAGCAGGATTTCGCCACGCTGCAGCAAGCCCTTCCCAGTGGACAATCGCAGTCGCAGCAGAATACAGCGAGTCCGATCACGCAGGCATTTACGGCGCTGTCGCAGGCGCTGCAATCGGGGAATCTCCAGGACGCCCAGACCGCCTTCACCACGTTGCAGGGCGATATTCAGCAGCAACAAGGGTCCGGGCAAGTGCGGCACCACCATCACCACGGCGGCGGCAACAATTCGCAAAGCACCGCTTCCGCCGCCAGTCAGCAGACCAACGCGGTAGCCACAGCCTTTGGCGCGCTTTCGCAGGCTCTCCAGTCCGGCAACCTCTCTGGCGCTCAGACGGCCTTTGCCACGCTTCAGCAGGACCTTACGCAGCAGTTCGCGGGAGACCTGGCCTCCTATACCGGGAGCACTGGAAGTTCTTCGGCGGCAGCGGGAGCCAATCTGAACGTAACTGCCTGAAGATATACAGTGTTTCGCGCTTCTGGATTTAGGACAAAAAGCATCTTCGTGATCGCCCCGGGCATCTCTCAGACAGGGGGTTACGAAGATGCTCAAGTCCGTTCGCCTGCTCGCCGGCCTGATCGCTGCTGGTGCACTTCTGTGCATTCCCACCGTTCGCGCTCAAGGGCAGAATCCTTCTCGGATCCCACTCACCACGACCGTCACGGTCCTGGGCCCGAAATTCACGGCCCCACCGCCTCTCACCAGGCAGGATGTGCTTGTGTTTTCCAGGAAGACGCGCCTGGACGTGATCAACTGGACTCCCGCCCAGGGCCAGAGGGCGCCGCTGCAACTCGCAATTGTGATCGACAACTCCGCCAGCCAATTGGGCGTCGGTAGCCAGCTGCAGGACATTGCCGGCTTCATCAGCCTCCAGTCGAGGAGTACGGCTGTTGGCGTTTTTTACGCCGTCAATGGAACAGTCCAGACGGCCGCGAATTTCACTACAAATCATGACGTCGCGGCGAAAGCCTTGCGGTTAACGCTTGGACCGCGCGCGGGCGATTCGCCCAGCGTCTATCTCTCCGTGAGCGACCTGATAAAGAACCGCTGGCCCAAGACCGGCGCACGCCGCGAAATTCTGCTGATTTCGAGTGGAATCGACCGGCTGGATCAAGGCCCGCAAAGTCCCTATGTGGCGGCTGCGATCGAGGACGTGCAGAAGGCCGGCGTGGTCGTGCACACGATCTACACGGGAGGAGGCCGCTTCTCGAACTCGTTCCGCGGCCAATTTGCGCAGAGCAACCTGGTAATGCTTACCGACGGAAGCGGCGGTTACAATTTTTACGAGGGTATTGGCGCGCCGATTTCCTTCGCTCCCTACCTGAAGCAATTGGATATGGTGCTTCACAACCAATATCTCCTCACTTTTGCAATCGCTCCGAGCGGAAAGTCAAAAGGAGAACTCAAGCCCATCGACATCCGCACCGAGCAACACAACGTCGACCTCAAATATCCCAAACAGGTGCTCGTTCCGGGAGAACCTCGGTAAAAACGAACAGGAATTCTGCCGCCGTTACAACTCGGACAAGCTCCGTAAGCGCCCGCATGCGCGTCCGCTGATTCTTCTGCTAGCATCGACTTGAGAAATTCCATCCTCCGATGACGACCATCCTGGCGGCCTTTGTTCTCATAGTTGTGTGCTTTGTACTTTGGGGAGTTGGCGAGGCAATCCAACGCGTGGGGGGCTGCCCTGCGGGGCGCTGGCCCGTCTCGATCGGTGTTGGCCTCGCAGCCACCATCGCGGCCGGCGGCATCCTCAATGCCGCGCACATCGCCTACCAGCCCGCGCTCTGGATTCTGGTGGCGATCGAACTCGCGGTAAGCGTCGTTGAGCTCCGCCGTATCCAGCATTGGAAGCTCGATTACAAGGGGAAAGCGGCGGTAGAAATCGTTTCAGCCGCTCTGGTGATCGGCGTGGCGACGCTCTTTGCGATTGCCACTCAGCTGCCGCCGCTGGCGTTCAATTCTCACGACGACTTTGAGAAGTATCTGGCTTATCCGGTCAGAATGCTTGCCACCGGCACGCTCACCGGCAGTCCGCTCAGCGCGCTGGGATCGGAAACCCTCGGCGGCCAGAGCTTCCTGCACGGTCTCGTGCTGTCGTTCTTGCCGGTGAGCCATATCGGCTATATCAACGGCGTGGACGCGGTCTTCTGCTTCGCGGCCCTGATGCTGCTCACGGCCGCGGCAGGCTGGAATAAATTTTCGTGGTTCCCGGGCGCAGTCGTCGGACCTGTTCTGATCGCTGCGATCAATCCGCAATATGTAAACGTATCGTCTTTGTATTCAGGCGCCCTGCTGATGGCCACGGCAATTATGCTGGATGGACCGTCCGGAGAGACCCCTTTTCCATCCGCCGTTATCCTGGGATTGGTCTATGGGTCGCTCGTCGCGCTCAAGCCGAGTTTTGTGATCTTCCCGGCGTTTCACGTTGCTTTTCTGTTGCTCGCACCTCGCAAAGGGGAAATTTCGTGGAAATCGGAGCTTGCGTGGTGCGGCAAGGTCGTTTCCTTTGCCGTGCTCTTTCTCTTTCCGTGGATTTTGCTGCACCTTCACAACTACGGCGCTCGCGGCGCAATGGTGAATGCGCCGGTTCTCGTCGGCGCGGATGACCAGCTCCATCTGCTCTCGCCGGGCAGGCTGTTTTATGGAGCTACTTTTCTGCATTACACAGCGATTGCCGTGCTGACGGGCGTGATAGCCGCGCTTGCTTTGCTGGCCCTGGACTCGGGGGTTGGGCCGGAGGAGGGCGCGTCGTCCCTTGCGCTTCTGGCAGGCGCAGGCAGCGGCGCGATTTGCTATTTCGCTACCGTGATCGTCCTGGGCAAGGCTTTCGGATACGCGCAGAGCCTGCGGCTGGCAATCCCTTTTATTTTAGGCGCCTGCGTCACTTCCATCGTGATGTCCCCCGGGCTCCGCGGAAGATGGAAGCCTGGGCTATTCTTCTACTTCCCTCTGTTCGTATCGCTCGCGATCTGCGCATCCTTTGCGCCGTCGATGGTGGAGCGCTACCGTCAGGCCGCGCGTTCCGGATCGATTCTCGCCTTCGCCGATCTCGCACAGTCTCCGGCGTACCTCAACTACAACACATACCTGCTTTCCGGGGCGGGAAAAGTTCACATTCAGGCGCTCCAGGAAAAAGTTCCCGCTGGTGAGCCTTTGCTGGCTTGGATCAACGCGCCTTTCCTGCTCGACTATCGAAGAAATCGCATCATCGACGCCGATACCGTGGGTCTGGCCTCGCCGTGGGCTCACGTTCCGGAGAACGTTCGCTATGTGCTCTGGCAATACCAGGGACCCGAAGTGCGCAAACAGGGAGACTATGTGCGCGTCATGCAGGGGCCGGGGTACCGCGAGCGCCTGGTGGCGACCCGCTCTCTGAACTTTGCGGCCTACCTGTCGCAAATCGCGCGGACTTCCGACGCCATCGCAGCCGACGGCCAGTTTGTCCTCTTCAAAACACACGGCCAGCTATAGCGCTTCTGTGTAACCTTAGCCTGCGGAAACACATTCTTGTGAGCCAGGCCCGGCTAAATCACCGTTCGCGCATGTGAAGAGAGGGATCCTGAAGAACTTTAGTGAGGTGGGGACCTTCGAGCGCCCCTGTTGAAAGTTCTACACGCCAATCCTCCTTGAACAGCAGCGTGCAGTGGAGGTCGCGGTACTCCACACGCAGCGACGGACCATCCAGAGAGAAATTCGCGTAGCCGTTGTAGCCGACGTTCACTTTTTCACCGTTCTCATAGCGGCGGTTATCCCACGCGAGCCAGGGGCATTCGAGATCCGGCTCCGCCCCGCGTTCTACGGGCATTCCTCCGTGCCCGATACAACGGCCGTAAGCCTCGACGCCGCCCGCAACGGCATACTTATCGTAGATCGCCAGCTTGTGCTCGTGCCCCCAGAACCACAGCACGGGCCGGCGGATAATGCCCGCCAGCTGCCTTGCAGGAATCTGGTACCAGTCGCTGAAGGCCGAATAGCATCCGTGATGCGTGAGCAGAATCAGCCCGCGGTTATCGCCCTCCGGCTTCACGATGGATTCCAGCCAGGAAAGCTCGGGCTGCGGCAAGTTGCATTTGGGCTTGAACCGCACGGAGGTACGAATCAATTTGCTCTTCTTGAAGAACGGCATTTTGCCCCAGTCGAAGCGCGTGGCGTTGTATCCGGTATCGAGGCCAATGATCCGCCAGTATCTGTTTTCAAGGCAGAAGAAGGCCGCGCCCTGCCCGCTCCCCCACTTTGAGCCGGGAGCCTTCAACCCCATCCGGGGCAGGATGTCGTTGTAGTAGCCGCGCCCGCGCGCATACATCTCGTGGTTCCCGCTCAGGGCGAAGCTGCCCAGTTTGCCCATCGGCCACTTCACCGGATCGTACGGGCTGGTCTTCTCTCCCAGAAAATTCTCGCGGATCTCCGTTTCCCCGCCCACAAAGTACACATCTCCCAGGTGGACCGTGAAATCCGGAGCAAATCTTTGCACGCAGTCGGCCACCTCCTGCGCCTCATCGGTGCCGGTCCCCCAGTCCCCGATCACGCTCAAATTGGCGAGCTCCTCCATCTG
>CAVPVC010000018.1:0-83284 GCA_963709105.1 uncultured Acidobacteriota bacterium | reverse complement strand
CTGCAAGGGCAAGGGCGGCTGCGAACGGTGACCGCCCAGCAACGGAGGCCCGGACCTCCAAACGACCGCTCCAGCGGGCGGACCGTCGATCCGGCCCCGCCGGTCGCTGCGATCCCGAAATGGCCATGCCCGCCAATCGCTTCAACGGATTCACCGATTATGGCGTCGGCATCGGCCTGCGCGTTCCGCATTACCACCACATTCTGACCGAAAAAGCCGGTGGTGCGATTGGTTCGAAGATCATCTCGGAAAACTTCATGGTGGACGGCGGGCGCCCGCTGGCAGTGCTCGACCAGATTCTGGAACAATACCGCGTGGTGCAGCACGGCGTCTCGATGTATTTCGGCTCGGCCGAACCGCTGAACCGCGAGCATCTGAAGCGGCTGAAGACGCTGGTGAAGCGCACCAAGACTCCGTGGCTTACCGACCATCTCTGCTGGGGCAGCGTGGACGGGCGCTACACGCACGATCTGCTGCCCATGCCTTACACGTTCGAGGCGGCCGAAGATCACCGCGCAGCAAAATCCGCGAGGCGCGCGATTTTCTGGAAGTGCCGATCGCGGTCGAAAACGTCAGCAGCTACGCGGAATTCCACGTTTCCGAAATGACCGAGTGGGAATTTCTCAACGAAGTGGTGGAACGCGCCGATTGCGGCATCCTGCTGGACGTGAACAACATCTACGTCTCGTCGCGGAACCACGATTTCGATCCCTTCGATTATCTGAACAGCGTTCCCGCCGAGCGCGTGGCGCAGATCCATATCGCCGGGCACATTCGAAGTATCGAGAAATACATTCTCGATACGCACGATCATCCGGTGATCGATCCGGTCTGGAAGCTCTACGCGCGCGCCATCGAGCGCGTGGGCCCCACGGCCACGCTGCTCGAATGGGACGACCGCATTCCGTCCTTCGACGAAGTCCACGCGAAGCGCTGAAAGCGAATCAATTCCTGTCGCGAGCGCTTCGCTGACGACAGGCGGTATGAAGCTCCTGGCAACTGCAGCGGCAGGATGGCGCGCGCGGTGATGCGCCCGCTCACGCCGACCGAGCGCATGCGATCGAAGGCGCGCGATGGCAGGTCCATGCGGGCGAAGCCGGACGAAGTTCATCAAGCCGAACGACCGGCTGACTTCCTTCGAGCGGCTGGAAATTTACAACCGGCAATACTGGTTCCGCGTGCTCGTCGGCTTTCTTCGAGGATTTTCCCGGCCTGCGCGCCATGCTGGGCGAGCGGCGGTTCGACGGCTGTGCATGGCGTACCTGGCGGAATGCCCTTCGGATCTTCACCCTGCGCAATCTGGGCTCGCGGCTGGAGGCATGGCTGCGTAAGAATCCCGAGTGGGCGGCGACCGCTGGCGCCGGCCCTGGAGATCGCCCAGCTGGAATGGGCCGACATCGAAGCCTTCGATGGGCCAGCGGAGCCCGCGCTGCTTCCCGAGGAACTGAATTCGCTCGGCGTTTCGAGAGTTCGACTGAAGTTGCAGCCTCGCATTCGGCTGCTGAGCCTCCACTACCCGGTCGACGATCTCTTGCTCGAAGTGCGCAACGAGACACGGACACGGATGTCGCCAGCAACGCTTTTCAGGAGCGCAGCAAGGAAAAAGGTGCATGCCGTAGCCAAACTCAAGCCAGATGATATTTTCCTCGCCGTCCATCGGTTTGACGATTCGGTCTATTTCCGACGCATCGAACCCGAAGAGTTTGCGATTTTGGGTGCGCTCCGCAAGGGCAAGCCGCTGGGCCAGGCCATTGAGGCGGCTTTGCGTAAAACTTCGATTCCGCCGGAAGAACGGCCGGAATCGTTGCAGCGCTGGTTTCAGAACTGGGCGGCCCTTGGATGGTTTTGCCAGCCCGAGAAAGAAGTGCGATTTCCTAAAACTTCGTGGAGGCGCTAGGCTCTAACTTTCCATGCGAGACTTTCTCATCAAGATCGGCAGCCTCTACGACAAGTTTTTCAGCCTGGTAGCCATACTGAATGCCCCTTCCTGTTGTTTGTCCGGCTCTACTGGGGCTGGCAACTGATCGAGAGCGGCTGGGGCAAACTTCACAACCTTCCGAAAGTAATCGACTTTTTCATGAGCCTGGGCTTGCCGTTTCCTGCTCCCATGGCCTTTTCTATTTCGTGCCTGGAATTTTTCGGCGGGATATTCCTGGCCGTCGGACTGCTGACGCGCCTTACCGCGCTGGCCCTCACCATTAACATGATCATGGCGTACGTCACCGCGGATCGCGAGGCGCTGTTCTCGATCTTCTCCGACCCCGACAAATTTTACGCGGCAGCGCCGTATACGTTCCTGATCGCATCGCTCATTATCCTGATCTTTGGGCCGGAAAAATCGCGCTGGACACGCTTCTCAGGCGGCTGATTGGCATTCCCGCTTTCGAAAAGTCGCGCACCCCGGGAGGCTGAGCTGGGGGAGCGTTCGTCAGTGCTTGGCCACTGCTTGCGCGCCGAATTGGCCGGCGATGGCGGGCGCCAAACGACATTCTTTGCATGACTCGCATCGACTTTCCATGCCATCTCTAAACTATTTCAAGGTTTGCGCGGCTGTACTCTTGTGTGCCTGTTTACCGGCCAGGGCGGACGATGTGACTTCCACACTTCTGATGGGCAATTCGCGAATCGATGTGGCGATTGAATCCGGCGATCTGAAAGTTGCCAACGCGGATCTGATCCACTGGGTGCAATTGGCCGCCGAAGCGGTATCGACATACTACGGCCGTTATCCTGTTCCTCATGCTGGCATCCGCATCATCCCCGCTGACGGGAGCGGCATCCGGCACGGACAAACGTTCCCGTTCAACGGCGGATTCATCAAGATCCGCGTGGGCCGCGAAACGCCAGTCTCCGAGCTGAGCGAAGACTGGATGCTGACGCACGAAATGGTCCACCTTTCCTTCCCCTCGGTTGAGGACGATCACCACTGGATGGAAGAGGGCATTGCCGTGTACGTCGAACCGATTGCCCGCATTCAGGCGGGGCAGATGACCGCGCCGGATGTGGGCGGACCTCGTTCGTGACATGCCCAAAGGCGTCCCGGAGCCCGATAGCAAGGGCCTTGACCACAACCACTCGTGGGCGACTACGTATTGGGGCGGCGCGCTGTACTGTCTTCTGGCGGACGTGGAAATCCGCAAGCAGACGCACAACAAAAAGGGACTGCAGGATGCGCTGCGGGGAATCCTCAATGCGGGAGGCGACATTCGCCAGGATTGGAAACTCGAAGACGTCGTCCGAGGTCGGGAGATCAGCGCAACAGGTGTCTCCGCGATGGCCAACCTTACGCCAAGATGAAGACCAGCCCATGGAAGTCGATCTTGCCGGGTCTATGGAAGCAACTCGGGATCGAAAGCGACGGCAAAACCGTTCGCCTGATCGACGATGCGCCTCTGGCCCCAATCCGCCGGGCGATTACGACCCTGCGACGGCAAAGACCTCTCAGCCCGCTGCTAGCACTGTGCCGCCTTTGGCGGTCTTTGCCGGCCGAACGGCGGATTCCTCCCAGCAATTCGATTTACGCTGATCGCCCGATTGGGTTGGCAAACCTGACCGGCGAAGCGCGTTAGACAGGCCCGCGAGCCATCCAATATGGGCGCTTGGGGCCCAGGTTTCAAACCAGCATCCATCTAGTTTTCGGCTCCGGAAGTGGCTAGGCTATCCAATAGCGCAGAAGAGGAGAATCCCATGGGGCATATGGGATCGTGGTTCGACGAAAAGTCGCGCAAATTCATCGAGGCGCAGCGCGTCTTCTTTGTCGCGTCCGCGGCACTCGATCCGCGGGGCCACGTGAATGTTTCGCCGAAGGGCCTCGACACCCTTCGAATCCTGAACGCAAATACGGCTGCCTACCTCGACCTGACCGGCAGCGGCGTTGAAACCATCGCCCACCTGAGCGAAAACGGACGCATCGTATCTGATGTTCTGCGCTTTCGAGGGCCCGCCCAAAATCGTGCGCCTTCATGGCCGCGGACGCGTCGTAGAGGCCCACGAACCCGAATTCGAAACTCTGAAGGCTCTCTTCCCGAATCTCGAAGGCGCGCGGGCCGTGATTGTAGTGGACGTTTCAGCGCGTCAGCGACTCCTGCGGCTATGCGGTACCGACTTTCAAATACGAAAACGATCGGCAGCAGCTCCTGTCGTGGGCGCACAGCAAGGGACCGGAAGGTATGAAGAAGTATCGTGAGCAGAAGAACCGCACGAGTCTCGATGGGTTACCGGGGATTGTGCCCTGAGGTAGTTCCTCATTGAATAATTTGCAGGTCAATTTACGCAGCTATAGCCGCCGGTCATATTGACATCCACCGCCAGCCGCCGGTACCATTCCCTCGCAGTTTGCGGCCAATTTACATCCTCTGGAAGCCCTAAGCGGAGAAAACCATGAACAAGATTCTGTCGTACGCCCTGGTGTCCTGCGTCCTGCTTACTGCGGGGTCGAGCGCCGCCGCACGCCCTCAGGCCCCCGCAGCTGCCCCCAGCGCAGCGGCCCCCGGGCAGGCTGCCCCCGCCCAACCGCAAGGACGCAAGAAGCGCGTCGCGATCTTCGATTTTGACTACGCCACCGTGCAGAGCAGCACGTCCGCGCTCTTCGGCACCAACGTGGACGTCGGCAAAGGGATCTCCGATCTTCTGGTGAAATACCTTGTGCAGGATGGCACTTACTCGGTGATCGAGCGCAAAGCGATGGACAAAATCATCGCCGAGCAGAATTTCTCAAACAGCGATCGCGCGAACCCGAATTCCGCCGCGAAGATTGGCAAGCTGCTCGGCGTGGACGCGATTATCGTCGGCAGCATCACGCAATTTGGAAACGACACGAAAAATACCAACATCGGCGGTGGGGGCGGCAACTGGGGTGGGTTCGGCGTCGGAGGCATCGGACGCAAGAAGAGCAAGGCCATCGTCGCAGTGGATGCTCGGCTGGTGGACATCGACACGGCCGAAATTCTGGGCGTCGCTTCCGGCAAAGGCCAGTCCGAGCGTGACAGCACTTCGCTGCTGGGTGGCGGCGGCAACTGGCACGGATTCGGCGGCGGGAACGTCGACTTTGGCAGCAGCGATTTCCAGCAGACCATCATCGGGGAAGCAGTGAACGCGCCGTGAAACAGATGAGCACAGACGTGATCGCCGATAACGCTAAGCTGCAAACCAGGACGGTTAGCGTTTCCGGGCTTGTGGCAGCGGTCGATGGCGGACAGATTGTTCTGAATGTCGGGGCCAAGGCGGGCTTGAAGGTGGGGGACCAGCTCAACGTGGAGCGTGTTACCCGTGAAATCAAGGATCCCGCGACCGGTCAGGTAATCCGCCGCATGGCTTCTCCCATTGGTGTGATCCGGCTTACCGACGTCGATGATATCTCGGCTGTTGGCGCACCTGTCTCCGGCTCCGACTTCAAGGTTGGGGATTCCGTAAAAACGGTTACTCAATAGCATAGCACTTAGCGCTTTCTTCTTTATTTAGGCACATCGGGCAACATCGCCCGTAACGCCGCATATGATGCGCACGTAGCGCCGTGTACCGCAACGATATACAGCTCGGAAGTTGCGCGGATCAATGTCCGCGATATTTGGCATGCCGGCGCATAACATCTTTCAAGTGTCGTCATTCAAGTATTCGGGCGGATTGCCGATTCCATCTGAGAAGGACAAAGCATTCAGAACACATTGAGAACAAAGCGCAGGCAAACTATTTTTTGTGAGGTCGATGATGTCCATTGGCAGCGTCGGAAGCAGTTCCCTCCTTTCCCAGCTCTACGTGAGTCAAAGCACCCAAAGCAATCAGAGCCAATTCCAGCAAATCCAAACCGATTTCAATCAGCTTGGGCAGGACCTGCAGTCCGGGAACTTAACCCAGGCGCAGCAGGACTTCGCCACGCTGCAGCAAGCGCTGCCAAGCGGGCAAACGCAGCAGACCCAGCAGAACAGCGCCAGTCCCGTCACGCAGGCATTTACGGCGCTTTCTCAAGCGCTGCAATCAGGAGATCTTCAGGGCGCGCAGAACGCCTTTACCACTCTGCAGCAGGACATTCAGCAGCTGCAACAACAAGGTTCGGGTTCGGGCCAAGTCCATCACCACCATCACCGCGGCGGAAATAATTCGCAAGGTGCGTCTTCGGCCAACGGCCAGCAAGGCAACACGATCGCCACAGACTTCAGCGCCCTTTCGCAGGCTCTGCAGTCCGGAAATCTTGCCGGAGCACAAAGCGCCTTCGCGACTCTCCAGCAGGATCTGACGCAGCAATTCGGCGGATACACCTCGAACGGAGCTACAACGGGCACCTCCACGGCCCCAACGGGCGGCACTCTAAATGTAACTGCCTGAAAATATACGGACTTTCCTGCGGTCTGCGCGCCAACGAGCGAGCATCTTGAGGGAGCCCTCGGGCATCTCTGAGATAGAGGTGACTCAAGATGCTCAAGCACATCCAGGTGCGCACCGGCCTGCTCGCCCTCGCAGCCCTTTTTTGTACGATTTCCGCTTACGGCCAAGGACAGAATTCTGCCAAGATTCCGGTCACCACAACGGTCACGGTCCTTGGCCCGAAATTCTCGGCGCCTCCTCCCCTGACCAAGCAAGATATCCTCGTCTATTCCAGGAAAACGCGCCTGGACGTCATCAATTGGGTTCCGGCGCAGGGCGAGCGGGCGCCTTTGCAGCTCGCGGTCGTGATTGACAACTCCGCGAATCAATTGGGAGTGGGGAGCCAGCTCAATGACATTGCGGGCTTCATCAGCCTGCAGTCGAAAAGCACCTCGGTCGGCGTCTTTTACGCTGTAAACGGAACCGTTCAGACAGCGTCCAATTTCACGACGGATCACGCCGCGGCGGCGAAAGCGCTCCGATTGACCTTCGGTCCGCGAGCGGGCGATTCTCCCAGCGTGTACCTTTCGGTGAGCGATCTAGTAAAGAATAAGTGGCCCGCCACCGGCGCGCGCCGCGAGATCCTGCTGATCTCGAGCGGAATCGACCGCCTCGATACAGGGCCCGAAAGCCCCTACGTGTCCGCCTCGATCGAAGACGTCCAGAAGGCGGGCGTGACCGTACATGCCATTTATCTTGGCGGAGGGCGATTTGCACGATCCATACGCGGCAGTTACGCACAGAGCAACCTCGTGATGCTCACGGAGGGAAGCGGCGGGTACGATTTGTATGACGGACTCCTGCCCCCAGTGTCGTTTTCGCCTTATTTGAAGCAACTGGATATGGCGCTCCACAACCAGTTTCTGCTGACATTTGCGATCGAGCCAAGCGGCAAGCCAAAAGGAGAACTCAAATCGATCGAGATTCGCACCGAGCAGCGGGACATACAGATGAAATACCCGAAGCAAGTCCTCGTTCCAGGACAGCGCAAGTAAGGAACGCTCGCCACATCGGAGCGACGATTGATTATTTGGCGAAAGCGTCACACACGGCGGACGTGCAATGAGGGGTCGTCCAGAATCTTTTCGAGATGCGGCCCCTCGAGGTTTCCCGACGATAGATCGACGCGCCAATCCTCGGTCATGAGAAGTGCGCAGTGAAGATCGCGATACTCGACGTGTAGCGAGGGCCCGTCGAAAGTCAGGTTGGCGTGCCCGTTGTAGCCGACGTTCACTGGTTCCCCATTTTGATATCGCCGGTTATCCCACGCCAGCAAAGGGCATTCGATATCCGGATCCTGGCCGCGTTCGACGGGCATTCCGCCGTGCCCGATGCAGCGCCCATACGCTTCGATCCCCTGCGGAACCGCGTATTTGTCGTAAATCGCGAGCTTGTGTTCGTGGCCCCAGAACCAGATCACCGGCCTGCGGATAATCTGCGCGAGTTGCCTGGCCGGAATCTGATACCACTCGCTAAAAGCCGAATAGCATCCGTGGTGCGTCAGCAGAATCAGGCCGCGGTTGTCTCCATCCGGGTTCACGACGTTCTTCAGCCACGCAAGCAGGGGCGGCGGAAATGCGCACCTGGGCTTGAATCCCACGGAGGTGCGAATCCATTTGCTTCTGCCGATTACCGGCATTCTGCCCCAGTCGAATTTCGTGCCGTTGTAGGCGGTGTCAAGCCCTACGATCCTCCAGTACTTGTTTTGCAGGCAGAAGAAGCTGGCCCATTGGCCGCCGCCCCACTCTGAGCCGGCATCCCTCATCCCCATCCGGGGCAGAATTTCGTTGTAGTAGCCGTGCCCGCGCGCATACATCTCGTGATTTCCGCTTAGGGCAAAGCTGCCTTTCTTTCCCATTGGCCATTTGACCGGATCGTACGGGCTGGTTTTCTCGCCAAGAAAATTTTCCTTGATCTCCGTTTCCCCGCCCACGAAGTAAACATCTCCAAGGTGAATCGAAAAATCGGGAGCAAATTGCCGAACGCAATCCGCCACCTCCGCGGCCTCATCGGTTCCAGTCCCCCAGTCGCCCACGAGACTGAAGGTGGCTCGATCTTCCATCGAATAGATTCCATTTCCCTTGCCGGGAGCCGGTGTAGTCGCGAAATGGACACTTCTTGTGAAACCAATAGCGCATGACGTGAGGAATCCACGCAGCAAGATGGCTCGGAAGAAACGCATTGAGGGGACTGTATTCCGTTTGCGAATAGCGCGATCCGCCCGCGCCGAAATGGGCGGCAAGCCCCGAATGGATCGGACCGCCGAAATTTCCCAAATCCTTCCGGCCTGCCGCTGTTTGCGCCACGTCCGGGTTCGAATGTCAGGAGCGCGACCTCGGAAGGGCATTCTCGCACGCGCAAATAAAAAAGCCCGATCCGATTTTCATCGGACCGGGCCAGATTCGTCTGATGGCTCTTTGATTTATCGGATGAGACTTACCAGAACCCGTTCGGCTGAGAAGCACCGAACGAACCCGGATCGTGAGAACCGGGATGGAGAGTCGTACCTGCGAGTAAAACAGGTCGTGCTCCCTTTTCTTTTAGAAAGGAGGTGATCCAGCCGCAGGTTCTCCTACGGCTACCTTGTTACGACTTCACCCCAATCATGAGTCATACCTTGAGCGCCTGCCTCCTTGCGGTTGGCACGGCGATTTCTAGTACAGCCCACTTTCGTGATGTGACGGGCGGTGTGTACAAGGCCCGGGAACGTATTCACGGCGCCGTTCTGATGCGCCATTACTAGCGATTCCAGCTTCATGCAGTCGAGTTGCAGACTGCAATCCGAACTGAGCGCGCTTTTTTGCGATTAGCTCCCCCTCGCGGGTTCGCGACGCTTTGTAGCGCGCATTGTAACACGTGTGTAGCCCTGGACATAAAGGCCATGCTGACTTGACCTCATCCCCACCTTCCTCTCCGTTATCCGGAGCAGTCCTCGTAGAGTTCCCCCTTGCGGGTGGCAACTACGAGTAAGGGTTGCGCTCGTTGCGGGACTTAACCCAACACCTCACGGCACGAGCTGACGACAGCCATGCAGCACCTCTACACAGGTCCCTTGCGGGAAGTCCCTATTTCTAGGGATGGTCCTGTGCGGTTCAAGCCCAGGTAAGGTTCTTCGCGTTGCGTCGAATTGAACCACATGTTCCACCGCTTGTGCGGGCCCCCGTCAATTCCTTTGAGTTTCAGCCTTGCGACCGTACTCCCCAGGCGCAGGACTTAACGCGTTAGCTACGGGACTTGCCCCGTACAGGGCAAACCCCAAGTCCTGATGGTTTAGGGCTAGGACTACCAGGGTATCTAATCCTGTTTGCTCCCCTAGCTTTCGTCCCTCAGCGTCAGTTGTGATCCAGCGAGCCGCTTTCGCCTCGGATGTTCCTGCGGATATCTACGCATTTCACCGCTACACCCGCAATTCCACTCGCCTCTCTCACACTCTAGCATGGCAGTTTCGGGAGCAGCCTCTGGGTTAAGCCCAGAGATTTCACTTCCGACTTGCCACACCGCCTACGGACCCTTTACGCCCAGTAATTCCGAGCAACGCTGGCCCCCTACGTTTTACCGCGGCTGCTGGCACGTAGTTAGCCGGGGCTTCTTATACCCGTACCGTCAAACCCTTGCGGGCATTCGTCCGGGTCGAAAGGGGTTTACACTCCGAGAAGCTTCATCCCCCACGCGGCGTTGCTGCGTCAGACTTTCGTCCATTGCGCAAGATTCCCCACTGCTGCCTCCCGTAGGAGTCTGGACCGTGTCTCAGTTCCAGTGTGGCCGGCCAACCTCTCAGTCCGGCTACCGATCATTGCCTTGGTGAGCCATTACCTCGCCAACAAGCTAATCGGCCGCGGATCCCTCATCTGGCGCCTTGCGGCTTTGAAGACAACGGCATGTGCCATCGTCATGTTATGCGGTATTAGCCCAATTTTCACTGGGTTATTCCCCACCTGAAGGAAGGTTATCCACGTGTTACGCACCCGTTCGCCACGCGCCGGCCTCCTGTATTGCTACAGAAGACTGCGCGTTCGACTTGCATGTGTTAAGCACGCCGCCAGCGTTCGCTCTGAGCCAGGATCAAACTCTCGTTTGAAACCTGATGTTTCGACCGTAACAACTCGCGTTGCCACGATCGGAACGAACTGTTAAATCGCTCGGTTCTTATCCCGCCCCGGCAAAGCCGGAGCAGGACTTCTCAATAGCCTATTGCCTCGGTACACCCGAGACAACAGACCAAAACCAAACGGGTTCTGGCATGTATCATCCGATTGTCAAAGAGCAGGTACTCCCAGGCCAGCTGGAAGGCTTGAAGACGAACCCCGATACTAGCGGAGGGTCTTTGCTATGTCAAGGGAATTTCTATAAAAACCATCAGTCTTTCGAATGCGGAAAAACCGTAAGTAGAATCCCCACCACCGGAATATATCACACTTGAAGCATTTGGGGGTCAAGGTACGGCGTTCCGGCATCGTAGTCTTACGCATAGGACTTAGATCTAGTACCGCGGCAAAAATCTTGCGCACAAGTTCATCCGCATTTCGCATTTCCCAGGCCGCCGCCGACGTCGCCGTGAGAAAAGCATCCTCTAACTCATTTATCGTCCGGCGAGTGCCTTGAACATTGCATGGGCCTGCGATTGCCATATCCGGAGGTGTCCCCCACAGGCCGTGGAATCCGGCCCGAAAGCAGGGACGACTATGAACAAATTCATTGGCTTCGCGATTCTCGGATTAGCGCTCTCTCTTCCCGCGCATGCGCAGCGCTCGATGGCTGGACCCGCCGGGCCTACCGGCAACGGCGGGGGTGCGGGTTCTCCCGTAGGTGGAAGTACGGGTGGCGCTGCGGCCGCCTTCCGTACTCTTCCGACGGTTCCGCGCGCTCAGTTTCTGGCGGTCGACGTGAGCGGCGGAGACATCAGCTTCTTCCCCTCGTCTTTCATGCAGTTCGATAAGGGGATAGCCGAAGGAGAAGCGATTCTCGCCGCCCGGCAGAAAACCCTGGCAGAAGTTGCGACCGAAAACCGCCACGCGGAAAAACCGAAAGCGAAACTGAACGTCACTCAGGACGCGCTTCGGAAACATCTTGGTGGAGCGGCGCTAGCGGCAGTATTTCTACGCATTCGGTATCCGATTTCTAAGCACGTTGCGCTAAAAAAAACGGCCGCCCGGCAAAGGAGGAAGCCGGGCGGCCGCTTTTCCTGCATCAGCTGCGAAACCGCTTTCGCGATCCCGCAGCCGAAATCACTGGCTACTTTGCATTCGTGCTGTTGAAGGTGTAGATCACGCCAAACTCCAGGACGGGCTCTGTCTTAACGAAACGCCCACCCTTCTCGAAGATGTTCCGGTTGGAATAATCCTCGCGGAACTCGAAGCGTGTCTGCAATCCACTGGTCAGGTTATATGCGTACGTTGCCGTGCCTTCTCCGGCGTGGCCATTGGTATTTCCCGCACCGAACAGTGCGAACCCTTGCGGATCGGAGAAATACTCACCACGGACGGCGAAGTAGCTCTTATCATTCGGAGCGTACTTCACATAACCCGCGGCACCCCACCAATCCACCGGCTGGGAATTCTTTGTGGTGGTCACACCCTTGGTGGTCGTGAAGGTCGGATACACGTCTCCGTAGCCGTAGTCGCCGTTCACAATGAAATTCCATTTTGCGTTGGGTGAATAGGTGACCACGGTGTCGGATAGTTGGCGCCAATTGTCATTGGGTTTGCCGACGGCTCCTATCAAAGCGACGTCATCCTGAGGGCCGGCCAGATAGTTCTCCGTAATGGCCCACAGCTTCGTTGGCGTGTAGGCAATGCTCACACCGTAGGTTTTGCCAGTATTGACCGCTTGGGTGTTGTTCCAGCCGTTTACGAGATAACCCGTAACCGCCCACTGCGTGTTGAACGTGTACTTTGCGTTCGCACCGAAGTGGAAGTACGGGATGGCGTAGTAAAACAGAATACTGCGGGAATAGTTCCAGTTTCCATTGGTCTCAATGACTTCGGCGCCGGCGGGTGTCACAAACTTGCCGAACGTGAACGTCAGGCCCTTGCCGATCGGCGCAATGTAATCGACGTAGGCTTCCTTGAGCGCGAGGTTGGAACGATCGGTGCTATCGGCTCCGTTAATTGCCTGGGCTGCCTGTCCATAGATGATGCCGATGTGGTATCCGGCGCGGCCCGTTCCCCCGGCGGTTGCATCGGGAGCCCGGTCAACCACCATCTCGGCCGCATTGAGGCTGAACTGGTTGGTGTTGTTGTCAAAGAACTGCAAGCCATTGCCATCGACGCCATTCGGCCCCGTGGGGCCGCCGAGATTCCCGGGCTGATTGAAGTTGAACGAATAATATGCATCCACAAAGCCGGTAAAGGTCGTTGGGCCGAGCAAACCTGCC
Organism: uncultured Acidobacteriota bacterium; assembly: GCA_963709105.1. Classification (GTDB taxonomy): domain Bacteria; phylum Acidobacteriota; class Terriglobia; order Acidiferrales; family UBA7541; genus Palsa-295. The sequence goes on along the minus strand of CAVPVC010000018.1, from coordinate 70,551 downwards.
AGGTTCACCTTCGTATCCGCAGCGGGCGCAGCGGCTGCGGCGGGCGCCGAGGCGGCGTCCGCAGGCGCTTGTCCCTGCGCGATCGGCTGGACCAAGGCAGCCGTCCTCATCGTGGGCGTGCCGCTGTCGCTTTCCTTCAACGAGATGATTTCCCGTTGAAGAATACTCACTTCCTTTTCCAAATCTTCCAGGCGCTGCTGGGTTTCCGGTGCAGCCGTCGGGGTGCTGCTTTGGGCCGCTGTTTGAGCCTGCACCTGAGCTTTCAGTGCGGGAGACAGGGTGACTGCCATGCCTAAAGCCAGCAATGGCATAGCCAGTTTGTGAATATACCTCGGGGTAATCTTCATAGAGTGAAGCTCTCCTTTTGAGATGTGCAGATGTAAGCGATGAAATCGCTTGAATCCGCACTAAAATACAGCCCTCGATTGCCCCGGTCCAACTCATTAAATCTATAGGTTGTATTTGTGAAAGATTATGAAATCCATATGTTCTCTTTATGTCCTTATTTACAAAATCCTTATGCCTTCAGGGGCTAGGGAAACGGGCGGGATTATCGTTTTGCGAAATAAAGAAGCAGGCCGAAAATTACGACGGGGATCATCGCCAGCATGACGTAGAAGAGAATTTTTCGGAGCCACGGGGTTCGCCGCTTTTTCCAATCGCGGAGCTCGGGGCGATCTTCGACGCCGACCTGCTCGGGATGCAGCAAGTCCTTCGCAAGCTCCGCCGTGTTGGGATACCTGTTCTTTGGGTCGCGCTCGATCGCCCGGTAAATAATCTCCTGCAACTCCGGAGAGATACTCGGGTCGATTTCACGCGGAGGCGTGGGATTGTTGAGGAGACGATCGTTCATGATGGCAAATGGGTTTGGTCCCTGAAACGGGGCTTTCCCGGTCAGCATTTCATAGAGCATCACGCCGAGCGCGTAGATATCGCTCCGGCCATCGCCGCGCTTGCCTTTGACCTGCTCGGGGGAGATATATTCGGGCGTTCCCATCACCTGCGAAAGCTTCGCAAAGGTGAGGCGCCGGGAGCCCTCCTGGCCGGCGATGCCAAAGTCGATCAATTTAACCTGATCGTCCGGGCCGATCATGATGTTTTCAGGTTTGAGATCGCGGTGAACCACGCCGTGGCGGTGGATATATCCCAGGGCTTCGGCGATGCCCAGAACGATTTTGATCACCCGTTCTGTCGGCAATTTCTTTTCGGCGTTGAGTATCTGGCGCAGCAGCTTTCCATCGACCCATTCCATGACCATGTAAATCTGGCTGCGCTTGTCGTCTCCGTAGACCTTCATGACGCCGGGGTGGTCGAGTTTTTTACCGATATCCTCTTCGCGGCGAAAACGATCGAAAAGGACCGGATCGGCTTCCATTTCCGGGTGGGGGATTTTGATGGCAACGGCGCGGCCGGTATTGAGATCGGTGCCGCGATAAATGGAAGCCATGCCGCTGCGTGCGGCCAGGCTATCGATGCGATAGTGATCGAGTTGTTCGCCGGGGCGGACGGGAAACCTCAGTCAGCGTGGGTCGGGCAAAAAAATTCGCGGTGTGCCCATTCTTCAGCGAAGAAGATATGGACGCCCGCGGTACATGCCGACGCGTTCCACGCTTCGAACGCGTATCAGGAGCACGCTGATATTATCACTACCGTCGCGCTGGTTGGCAATGTCGACCAATTTCTGTGCCGCCTGGGCCAAGTCCCCGCCATGGCCGGCGACCGCCGCCATTTCCGAACCGGTGACAGAGCCATGCAATCCGTCGGAGCAAAGCAGCAGGACGTCGTCTGCAAAGACCTGGTGCTCGTTGATTTCAGCAGCAACGATGAGCTCGCTTCCGAGGCAGCGGCTGAGCATGTGGCTGTTGGGGGAATTGGCCGCTTCATCGGCGGAAAGCAGCCCAAGTTTTACGTGCTCGTTGGCAACGGTATGGTCGCGGGTGAGCAGGGTGGCTTGGCTCTTCCTGATCAGGTAGCAGCGGGAATCGCCGACGTGCGCAACGGTGGCGCGATCGTAGCGAAGCGCGCAGGCGACGACGGTGGTGGCCATCGACGCGCCCGCGGACTCCGAGGCGTGGCCGGCATCGACGACCAGCTTGTTCGCCTTCTGAACCAACCGGCCGAGGAGATTCCCATGGGACTCTCCGGCAGTGGCGTCGCGAAAACCCGCGAGGATGCTCTCGACGGCCGTCTGCGAGGCGACTTCACCGAGATCGTGGCCGCCCACGCCGTCGGCAACGACAAACAGCCAGCCGTGAGAGCGCACCCGTTCCGGGGATTCCGGCGCGGCGTGTCCTACATAGTCTTCATTGCCCAGGCGCACCCGCCCAAGGTCAGAGAGTTTCGCGAATTCGACATCCATCGAAAATTGTGGAGGCGCCAGCGCGCGCGCCGCTCCGGCGGCTACACCGGCATTCGTCACTGCACGGCCTCTATACATTAGACCTCAGATCCTTGCCAAATAAAAACAGGGCGGGCTCGCGCCCGCCCTGAAATCGCTGTTACCGGCCCTAAATCACGAGGCGGTCGTCGAGCGGCTCGGGACAAGCGTAGTGCGCCCCGTTTTCTTGCTCGACATCGTGAAGTAGATCCCTCCGTAAATGGCCCAGACTGCAGCGATGCCCAAGGCCAGGAACGGCTCCATCTTGGTGCCATAACCCATGAACGGCCCCACCAGGTAGAACGCCATGCAAACCAGGTTGGCAACCACGCCGAACACAGGAACCAGCATGTGCTTGACGAAGCTGAATTGGGGATGGTTATGGAAACACACGATGCATGTGACACAACTCAGCATGTACAACAAGAAGGTTCCGAAGTTCGAAGCCAGCGTGACCGTCAGCAGCGTATTCGGAAGAGCAGCCATCTTGTCATGTGTGAGGTATCCGAAACTCGACCAGAACCCATGAGGCAGGGCCTGAATCGCGGCATCGGCCGGGGCGCCACCGTCTCCGAAAACCATCAGAAGAGCGATGCATCCCGTGATTGCTGAAATGATCGCGAGAGTCCAGATGGCGCGGTGCGGGCTCAGGTTCGTGTCGTGAAGCATGCCGAAGTGCTCCGGCACTTCCTGATCCTTGCCCATGGCGTAGGTGACACGGGCCCCGGTGTTAATGCAGGAGAGCGTCGTCCCGATGAGCGCCAGGAACACGGTGACCGCTTCAATCAGCATGAAGGTGCGGCCATGTCCGGAACCAAACAGCGCGTCGCCGACCATTACCATCATGTCGCCGATGGGCGCCGCGGATCCGGCGGCATTCTGCATGGTGTAGCCGCTATTTAAGAAATAATTAGCGGCAAAATACTCGAACAAATAGCAGAAGGCCCCTTGCACCAACAGTGAAGTGATAACGGCAATCGGAACGTCTCGTTTGGCGTTTCTGGCTTCACCTCCCATCGCCGTGACCGATTCAAAGCCCACCAGAATCAGGATGGCGACGGTTGCCTGAACGAACATCCAACCGAAATTGTGGATCCCAATCACCGAGCCAGCGCTTCCGTGACTCAGGAAATTCCCCATCGAGTCTTTGTCAGGGTAGCTGATGTGGTAAGGCACCGGCTTTCCCGCCGCGTCCAACTGCGGTTGGGGGACCATATTTGCGTCTCGAACGATGACATCGGTTTTTTGACCGGCCACCATTTGTGATTCTGTTTTGAATTCGTAATCGTACCCTTCGCTAGTCGTGGAATCCCACTGGAACGCGACGCTGCCCGGGGCATGGTGCATGCGGTAGCCAATCGCCATCACGGAAAACACAATCAAAGCGGATATCTGGATGACGTTGATGGCAATGCTGACCGCCGTGGAGCCATTCACGCCGCGGTGCGCAATGTAGGCCACTCCGAAGGTGAATATGACGGCAACAAGCATCATGAACATGGGCCCGGGATTCGAAGCGCTCATGAAGTTCGGCCAGAGAGTTCCAACGACGTATCCGGTGAAGATTCCGGTTACGGCAACCATCACACCGGGATAGATCCAGTAGTAGAGATGGGAGGCCCAGCCGACAATGAACTTCGACAGCCGTGCGAACCTCCAGGCCTTGTCATGATTCAGAAACGACTGTTCCGCGAAGTAGTACGAACTCCCCGTGCCAGGGTACAGTTTCGCCATTTCGGCGTAACAAACTGCGGTGGCAAGGCACAGCAAAAGTGCGAATACGATCCCGATCCACATCGCCGGGGACGTTGCGCCTTCTGTCGCCTGGGCGTAAAAGGTGAGCCAAAGGAATGCGCCGGGAGCGATGAGCGCCATGGCGTTCATCGTCAACCCAGTCAATCCTAAGGTAGCCTGCATCTCACCGGTTGTTTTCTCGGCCATAATACGGTGTCCTCCTTTAAGGATGCACTGGTATGTGCACTGATCCGTGGCACATTAAGGAAAGATAAAGAATTAGTACAATGCAACGTTCTGATCACAGGGATAGAAGTTTCAAATGAGCGGGCTTGAAACCTGGAAAAAGAAGCAATAGGCTCTAAATCGAAGATTCCAGAGCAAACACGGCTTCCGGGCCAATAGCCTTTTTCGCGACGCGAACCCGTTACCACAGGAACCTTGTATGTGGTCCATTCAATTTATTTATGACGCGAAACGCCTGAACTAGAGGGATGCTATGCCGAAATCCGTGGAGCTTTCGTGAAAATATTAGGGTTTCTCCTGTTGGTTTCCGGCTGGATAATCGCTGCGGGCGCGGTTACGCTGCTCGCATCGGGCGCTCCCCGGATTGTTTTTTTGCTCGCAGGCCTCGGCGTGGAAACGATCGGGCTGGTTCTTTTCGCGCGTTCTCATCCTTTGTTGCGGGGTGAAGGCGATTGATGCCCGTCCCTGCGCCCGTTCTCTCCGATGCCGGCACCGTTCTGTGCGTGATCGCGATTTTCCTGATTCCATTCGCGTGGGCCGGATTGTCGTTAATCAATACGGGCCTGGGGCGCTCCCGCAGCGCGTCGCACTCGATGTTGTCATCCCTGTGCGTGATTTCCGTCGCCGCCCTGGTCTATTTTGCGTTCGGGTTCGCCTGGCAGGGGTATCCGGGCATCGCCGGATACCACATCACGGTTGCCGGAAAAGAATGGAGCTGGATTGCGCGCCAGAAGTTTCTTCTTCGGGGAATCGTTCTCAACGGCTCCCCTGTTTCACTCGCCGTGCTCTTTGGGATGTCTAGCGTGGGGCTGGCCGCCCTGATACCCCTCGGCGCGGGTGCCGAGCGCTGGAGGCTGCGGGCGATTTGCTCTTCCACCGCGCTGCTGGCCGGATGGACTTACCCCGTCTTTGCGCACTGGGTGTGGGGCGGCGGATGGCTCGCTCAACTCGGGTCGACCTCCGGGCTCGGGCGCGGTTTTGTGGACGCGGGCGGTTCCAGCACGATTCAGGCTGTTGGCGGACTCACCGCCCTCGCGATTGCGTGGATCCTGGGTCCGCGGCGCGGCAAATACACGCTGGAGGGAATGCCGAGCGCGATCCCAGGGCACAATAGCGTGCTCATACTGCTTGGCTGCACGCTGGCGCTGGTGGGATGGATAGGTGTCAACGTGGCCGGATCGCTGCTATTTGCCGGCGCCGCTCCGGGACTATCGGTGCTGGTCGCGATAAACACGACGCTGTCGGGAGCCGCGGCAGCGCTGATGGGTGTGGCGATAACAGGAGTTCGCTTTGGCAAGCCGGACGCTTCGTTAAGCGCGAACAGCTGGATCGGTGGGCTGGTGGCGAGCAGCGCCGCATGCGCTTTTGTGGTTCCGGCGGAGGCGATCGTGATCGGCGGCATCGCGGGGGCGCTCGTAACGTTCTCGGTGGAATGGTTCGAGCTGCGACTGGCGGTTGACGACCCCAGCGGAGCGATATCGTCGCATGCCGTGGGCGGGATTTGGGGCGTGCTGTCGGTGGGCATCTTCGCGAATTTTGCTGGGGCCGAGGCGGGCCAATGGCTCGCGCAGCTTGCTGGTCTGGCTAGCCTTATCGGGTTCGTGTTGCCAACAGCCTACGCCTTGAACTGGCTGTTGGATCGGGCGTATCCGCAGCGGATCGCTACCGAGGGAGAACGCCAGGGATTGGACCTCTACGAACTCGGTTCTGGCGCCTACCCGGAGTTTGCTACCCACAGCGAGGAATTTTCCCAACGGAAGATGTGAGCGAGTTGACCTTTCGCGTCATACAGCTTCGAATCTATTGACACGTGCAGCGCTCGGACCTAGATTGATAATGGCGTCCGGAGGGACTCTTGCGTCCAATCATCCGTCTGGCACTTGTTGCGCTGCTAAGCGCCGGACTGTGCAATCTTTCCGTGATGGCTGCGGCCGGTACCCCCCTCGGCATGGTCGTAAACGCTGAGAATGCCCATCTTAGCGAAGCCACGGCTGCTTTGGGCACGAACGTTTTTGCCGGCGATTCCCTGCAAACAGATCCCGACGGCACGCTGCGCGTTCGCATAGGTTCGAATCAGGTGTATCTGTCGGCCGCTAGTTTCGCGATGCTTCTGCAGGACCACGACAACATTCGCGTGAAACTCGACCGCGGAACGGTGGGGTTTTCGTCGCCGGCCGCGAGTCATTTCGAGATCGAGACGCCCGTAGGGATCATTCGCGGGGCGAACGGCAAAGCTGCTTTCGGAGAGGTCACCATCGTCGGCCCCGGGAAGATCATGGTCGCTGCCTATCACGGCGCCGTTGTCGTGAGCAATGCGGGTTTCGAGCGCACCATCGCCGAGGGGAACGCCTATAACGTTTCGTTGGCGCAAGGCCCGGAGGGCTCCGGAACGGGAACCAACTCCGACGACAATAGCGGCAACACCAACGTCCCTCAGAAGGCGATCCACAATTACGAACCGCTCGTTTTTACCGCCATCATTATGGGGACGCTGGCGGGCCTCGGTTACCTCGTCTGGCACTACGCCAACGAAAGCGACCCGACTCCTCCCTCCAACTAACTTAGCCGTTCGCTTCTCGACCTCGCCAACACCACATTATTGCCCCGCACTTCCCACCTGAACCCTGGCCGCTAAGTTGCATTAACTGGCGCCGAAGCCTGGGCCAACCAGTTGAAATGTGGCGTTATAGAGAGTGTGGCTTCACCAAATCGACCCAATGAAAGCCAATATGGGAAATAGCGGGCTCGTCAAATCCCATTATGAAATTCAGCAGGTCAGCAGACAATTCATATTACTTTGCTGTGACGGCCATCACGCCATAGTGTGCTTTATTGCACAGTTTTAATCTCGGAATCCGCCTATGATGTACCGTCCGGCGGTTTCTGGAAGCCTGCTTCTGAGGGAAGGTCTATGAAGCGTCGCGGAAGTTACTGGGGAATTGGTGTTTGCCTGGCACTGCTGATCGCATTCACGTCCACGGCCTTCGCGGGAAGAGCGCCGAACCGGGCCGGAACCTCCACAGCTCAAGGCAAGGATTCCGATTATGTGGGGGCCGAGGTTTGTAAAACCTGCCACGAAGAGATCTACAACGGCTGGGAGAAGACTCCTCACTGGAAAACGACCCTCGATACCAAGGGCGGCCCTTCCCATCAAGGGTGCGAGGGATGCCATGGGCCCGGGGCGGCCCACGTTGCCGGCGGCGGCGACAAAACAAAGATATTCATCTTTGCCGACCATTCCCCGAAGGAAATTAACGACCGCTGCCTGACCTGCCATGCCTCTTCGGTCGAGCACATGAACGCCACAAACTCCCTGCACCGCCAGAACGAAGTGAGCTGCACGTCCTGCCATTCCCCGCATCACGCGCAGACCAGGGAAGCACTCCTGGTGAAGGCGCAGCCGGAGCTTTGCTACAGCTGCCATTTGCAGCAGAAACCGCAGTTTGCCATGCCCTTCCACCATCGAGTGAATGAAGGTTTAGTGCAGTGCAGCGATTGCCACAACCCGCACGGAACCGAAGCGCCCAAGCAGGTGCGGACTTCCGGCGCGCAGGATGCCGTCTGCTTCAAGTGCCACGTCGACAAGCACGGGCCGTTTGTTTTCGAGCACGCGCCCATTAAGACGGAGGGTTGCTCTTCCTGCCATGTGACCCACGGTTCTCCCAACCCGCACATGCTCAAATTCAGCAATGTGAACATGCTTTGCCTGCAATGCCACACGACGTCGACGTTCAGCGCGGCACCCGGAACCCCGTCCTTCCATAACCAGGCCACCCAATTCCAAGCCTGCACGCTCTGCCACGTGCAAATACACGGCTCGAATTTTGACGCCACGTTTTTCAAATAGAGATGACCATGACTAGGAACGGTCTCCATGCAGGGCAGCTTCGCATTCTGATCCTCATCGCCGCGCTTTCGCTCGCGCCGTTTGCCCGCGCGCAGAACACGCTCCCGACAGCAAGGGCGTGGACTCGGGCAATTACAATATCCAGCAGACGATCGAGTTCGGCTACCGGGCGGACTGGATCAACGGGAACAACGAAACCTACGACACGTTCGTCAACCTGGGCCAGGGCGTGCGCCTGTTCAACTACACCCTGGAAATGCATTCGATCGATCACCGCGGGCTTTTGTTCGACAATCTCAGCTTCAGCAATTTCGGCTATGGCGGCGATCCGAACGATGTCTCGCGGCTGCACATCGACAAGAACAAGTGGTATGACTTTCAGCTGCTATTCCGCCGCGACAAGAATTTCTGGGACTACAACCTGTTCGCCAATCCGCTGAACCCGGCGACTTCCAAACCTGCGATCGCCTTGACGACATCGCCGAATGCGCTGGACATGGTGCGCCGCATGCAGGATTACAACCTGATGCTCCTCCCGCAATCGCGCGTGCGGTTCCGCCTGGGCTATTCGCGCAATGTGAGTGAAGGACCCGGACTCGAATCCTACGACAGCGGCATTCTCCCCCAATTTACAACCGCATATCGCACCACGGAGAACGCCTATCGTGCAGGCGTCGACTTCCGCTTCCTGCCCAAGACCACTCTGTCCTACGATCAGTACCTTGCTTATGACAAGCAGGACAACATCACCACCGACAACAATCTCAGCTATCTTCTGCCCGGCTCGGTTCCCGTCGATCTGGGAATCGTCTGGAACACGGCCGGCAGCACTCCCTGCGCCACTCCGTTCCCGACGACCACGCCGGGTTTCGCAAGCCCCATCTGCAATGGGATTACCTCCTATTTGCGGACGGGCCGGCCCCGCATCTTTACTCCCACCGAACGATTCAGCTTCCAGTCCACCTACTTCAAGAACCTGGAAATGTCGGGTGCCCTGGGCTATAGCTCCAGCAACAACCAGATTCCGGATTTCAACGAAGTGCTCACCGGCCTGACCACTCGAACCGACACGCGCGGCAGCACCACGAGCGGACCGGCGGTGGCCAAGCGGGTTTCGGTGAACGCCGACGCCGGGGCTATTTATTCCGTGACGGAAAAGCTCCGCATCGAGGATGCCTTCCGCTACGATAACTGGCGTATCCCCGGCGTATGGAATGGAGTGGAAGGCAATCAGTTCTCGAGTTTCGGTGCGAGTTTCCCATCCATGCTGCTGCCGATCGTGAGTTTCACTCCGGCCACATTCAACACGATTTGCCCGGCGCCTTATACCGCGGCGAGCTGCCCGCAGCACGCATCGGGTTCAGGCCCGGACATCACAGACCGAGATGGACTCGACACTTTCTCGGCCAGAACCTGAAGCAGAACACCTTGCAGCTGCAATACGATTTGTCGAGGCGCTTGAGCGGACGCGTGGGGTATCGCTACACGAACCGGAAAATCGCGCAGTTCAACTTCGTCTTACGATACCGCCGAAATCTATTTTCCGGGCGGCTCGACGGGCACCGCGGCCAACGATCACCTGGCCGCGCGCGGCGACTGCGCTTTTCCCGCAGCGCCCGCTCCCGCACGTGCTTCCGTCGAACTGCACCCTCCAGGCCAATGGCTCGATCATCGCGGTCGGCCTCGATTGCCGGCAGCGATACGGCTCGCAACATTTACGACATCAACGAGCAGGCGGCTCTGCTTGGCTTCACAGCGCGGCCCATGGATTCGCTCCGCATCACCGGCGACTTTGAATTCGGCTACAACGATTTCGCCTATACGCGCACCAGCCCGCGGCAGATGCAAAGCTACAAGATCCACGCCAACTACACGCCGCGGCAATGGCTGAACCTCGATGGCTCGATCGACATCCACGAAAATCGCGACAACGTCTACCAGGTGAATAATCTGGAGCACGGACGCACCTACGGCTTCGTCACTGTAATTTCTCCGAACGCAAAATACTCGGTGGACGTCGGATACAACTACACCAATATTTACTCGCAAGCCCTTGTCTGCTTCGCCGCGAGCGGCACCGGCGTGCCCACCTACCCGGTCTGCCCCATCACCGGATCACCCGTGGCGCAGAGCGCCACGTCCTTCTACAACAGCAACCAGCATTTCGCTTATTTCGACGTGATGTGGAAGCCCATTCAGCGCGTCTCGACAACGCTGGGCTACTCGGGCACATTTGTCGGCGGCAGCACGCTCTTCCTGAACCCGCTGCAACCGGCCGGCACTCTCGCATTCAATTACACAAAGCCCTACGCAGCGGTGAAGGTCGATCTGTACAAGGGTTTCAGTTACAAGACGGCCTGGAATTACTACGGATACGATGAAAAGGGCCCGAGCGTGATTTCCGGGCTCACTCCCATTCCCTTGCGGGATTTCAACGGCAGCACGGCAACGTTCTCCGTTCTTTACGCCTTTTAAAAACTTTAATGTTGAGAAACGAATTGCCTTGGTATCATTCGTTCACAATTCATCCGGGAGGCGCTATATGAATCATCGGCTAATTCGAGCCCGTTCGACCTTCACACTGTCGGCGGCATTGTCCGCGGCTCTGCTTTGCTCTGCCCTGCCTGCATGGTCCCAGAACGATGCAGCGAGTCTGTATAAATCGAAGTGCGCGGGTTGCCACGCGGCGGACGGCTCCGGCAGCACGTCGGTCGGAAAATCACTCAAGATACGCGACCTGCATTCCGCGGATGTGCAGAAGCAAACCGATGCGCAGTTGACGGACATCATCACCGCGGGCAAAAGTCCGATGCCCGCCTATAAGGACAAGCTGACCGGCGACCAGATCAAGCAACTCGTCGCTTACATCCGGGATTTGGGCAAAAAGTAGACTGCACGTTTAAACGCAGCCTGGTTCCTCAGGAGGCAATATGGAGTCTCAACGATTTTTTGTCGCTCGATTTACGGCCCTACTCATCGCTTGTTTGTTTCTGGTTCTGACTGGCACATCTGCTCGAGCGGCGGACGATGCGGCGGCTCTTTACAAAACCAAGTGTGCCGCCTGCCACGGTGCAGACGGCTCCGGCAACACTGCTATGGGAAAAGCATTCAAGTTGCGCGATCTCGGATCGAGTGAAGTGCAGGCGCAGACGGACGCGCAGTTGATCGCAATCACCTCGGACGGCAAGAACAAGATGCCGGCGTACAAGGGAAAGCTGACCGACGAACAGATTAAGGGAATCGTTGGCTACATTCGCACGCTGAAGAAGACGTAGATTTTGCCGATGTTCGAAGACGCTGGAACCTGCCCCAACGGATGAACCCTCGCGAACACATCGCTTCCTGGCTTCGGCCCGCTGCCTATCTTGGAAACAACACGCTCTCGCTGGTCGGCGCGGTTATCACCACAAGTTCAGCGATCACGCTGATCGGATTCTGGGCGTTCGATCTTTTTGGCGGCGGAAGCGTCAATCCGTATCTCGGCCTTATTCTGCTCCTGATCCTTCCCGCAGTTTTCCTTCTCGGTCTCATCCTGATGCCGATCGGCATTTTGGTGAGGCGCCATGAACTTGCCCGATCCGGTGAGATTCCCCACGTATATCCCAAAATTGACTTCACCAGGCCGGTTTTCCGGCAAGCGGCCCTGTGGGTGGCCGGACTGACGATCGCCAACCTCGCGATCTTTGGCATCGCATCGTATCGCGGCGTGGAATATATGGACTCCGCGAGGTTTTGCGGCCAGACCTGCCACACCGTGATGCAGCCGGAGTTCACGGCCTATCAGTCTTCGCCGCACCAGCGAGTGAGTTGCGTGCAGTGTCACATTGGCCCGGGGGCCGGATGGTTTGTCCGCTCGAAGGTTTCGGGCGTGCGCCAGATCGTCGCCGTTACGTTTCACACCTACGAGCGGCCGATACCCACCCCCGTCGAACAGTTGCGCCCCGCGCGCGAGACTTGCGAGCAGTGCCACTGGCCACAAAGGTTTACGGGCGACAAATTCATCGTGCGAACGAAATATTCCGACGATGAAAAGAATACGGCGCTGACGACGGTGCTCTTGTTGAAGGTGGGAGGCCGGACCTTTCAAGGCTCGGTCGGCATCCACGGCAGGCACCTGAACGATCATTCGCGCGTGCAGTACATCTCGACGGACCGCCAGCGGCAGGTGATTCCCGAAGTCGATTATTTGGACGACAGCGGGAAAACGGTAGCTTTTATCTCGACGGACGCAAAAGCCACGCCTCAGGAACTCGCGGCCGGTGAACACAGGACCATGGACTGCGTCGATTGCCACAACCGGCCCACCCACGTGTTTCAGCTGCCGGACCGCGCCGTGGATGAGGCCATGTCCGAGGGCCGCATCAGTCCCGAATTGCCGTTCATAAAAAAGACGGCAGTGCAGGTCTTGAACGCGAGCTATCCCGACCGCGATACGGCGAGCAGGAAGATCGAATCGAGCTTGCAGGATTGGTATCGCGCGTCATATCCCGCCGTCTACCGCGACAAACGGCCCCTAGTGGATCAGGCAAGCAGCCAGGTCCAGGCTATCTATCTTCGGAATATCTTTCCCGCAATGAAAATCACCTGGGGAACTTATCCAAATAATCTTGGACACACAGACTCTCTCGGCTGCTTCCGGTGCCACGACGGGAGCCACAAGAGTTCCGATGGCCGCGTCATCCCCAACGACTGCGACACTTGCCACCAGCTTCTCGCGATCGATGAAGCGAATCCGAAAGTGCTAGCGGACCTTGGAATGAAGTGACGTATCCTTGCTTTGCCCGGCGATGCCGAACTTGCGACATCACACGTTAGCTCTGGCACTCTTCCTTGCTTTGGCGAGCCTCCCGGCTGCGCACGCGCAAACCGCCAAAGCAGCCCTTACCGACACTGAATGCCTGAGCTGTCACGGGCAAAGCGAATTGAAATCGGAATCGGGCCACAGCGTTTTTGTAAATGAAGCAAAGCATAAGGCAAGCGTCCATGGGGAGCTGACCTGTTTCACCTGTCACACGGACGTGAGGGAATTTCCACATCCGGCCCACGTAGCGAAAGTGCAGTGCTCGTCATGCCATGTGGAAGAAAATTCCGACGCTTTGAAGAGCGTCCACTTCACCCTCGGAAACCTATCGTGCACAAGCTGTCACGGTTCCGCTCACGAGGCGCAAGCGGCATCCAGGGTGATGCCGCGGCAATGCAATATGTGCCACGCCAAGGAAGTGAAAGCGCTGCTCACCAGCGCACACCGCCAGGCGGCAAAAAAGGGCGATCCGCAAAGTCCCACTTGCGAGAGCTGTCACGGACCGATCCACAAGGTCCTTTCGTCGCAGGATCCGCTTTCTCCCGTAGCGAAAAAGAACCTGCCGAATACCTGCGGTTCGTGTCATTCAAACCCGGGCTTTCTGGCCAGGCACCAGATCCCATTTGCCCGGCCCGTGGAAAGTTACGAGGCGAGCGTGCATGGCCGAGCCCTGGCGGCCGGAAATGAGAACGCGGCCTCGTGTTCCGATTGCCATTCGAGCCACGCAATCTTTGGCGGCCGCGACGCGCGATCGCGGACGAACCATTGGAATGTGCCGGCCACGTGCGGCGCGTGCCATGCCAAGGTTGAGACCGCTTACATGGCCAGCGTCCACGGGCAGGCCGTACTGCACGGATCGCTGGATGCGCCGGTGTGCACGGACTGCCACGGCGAGCATACGATCCTCGCTCCAAGCGAAGCGGAGTCGCCCGTGAATCCTGCCCAGGTCTCGGGCGCGACGTGCGGGCGATGCCATAGCGACGCGCGTCTGGACGCCCGTTACAATCTGCCCGCCGATCGCGTGCCCACATTCGCTGACAGCTTTCATGGGTTGGCGTCGCGATCGGGTTCACAGACCGTCGCCAACTGCTCTTCCTGCCACGGGGTTCACAATATCTTTCCCTCCTCCGATCCCCGGTCTACCGTGAATGCCGCGAATCTCGCTCAGACCTGCGGGGCTTGCCATCCCGGCGCCGGCCGCACGTTTGCCATCGGTCCCGTTCACGTGGGGATGGCGAGCCAAAGCGAGCACGTTGTGGTGAAGTCCATCCGGCGAATTTACTGGGTGCTGATTCCCCTGGCCGTGGGCTTTATGTTCTTTCACCAGTTTCTCGACTTCCTCCGCAAGCTGCGGATGAATCCGCTGATCAGAACCGGAAGCGAAGTGGCACGCATGAATCTGCACTTTCGAATCGAGCACTGGCTTGTGATGATGAGTTTCCTGCTGCTGGTGGTCACCGGTTTCGCCTTGAAGTTCCCGGAAGCCTGGTGGGCTCACCCCTTGCTGCTTGGCGAAGGTCATTTCGCTTTTCGCGGTACCGTACACCGGATTGCTGCAATCGTTCTCTTGTTTGCGCTCGGATACCACATCGTTCATTTGAGCCTAGTCCGCCGGGACCGCGTGATTTTGCGGGAGATAACGCCCCGTTCAGGCGATCTGCGCGATTTAGGCGCCATGCTTCTCTATAACCTGGGCCTTTCAGACACGCGGCCGGTCTTCGGCATGTTCAGCTACGCCGAGAAAATCGAATACTGGGCTTTTCTTTGGGGAACGGTGGTGATGGCGGGAAGCGGCCTGATTCTCTGGTTCAATAACCTCGCACTCCGGTATCTCCCGAAATGGGTATCCGACGCGGCTACGACCCTGCATTTCTACGAAGCGATCCTGGCCACTTTATCGATTTTGATCTGGCACATGTACACGGTCGTTTTTGATCCGGACGTCTATCCGATGGATCGCTCGTGGCTGACTGGAAAAACATCCGCGGACCATTTGCGTCATACGCGGCCTGAATACTATGCGACTCTCGTGAAGCCGGCGGACCAGCAGGCAGATGCCGATCCCGTTGGAGAATCCTCCGGCGATCAGAACGCATCCGGAGAAATACCTCCGCCCGATCTTCAGAAGAATAACCCTCCTGCTTCCTGATTCCTCATACGGCCACCGAGTCTTAACTTTTCAACGGTACGCGGCCAAATGTGCTAGATTGGCGGTTCGACCAATCGCCCATATGCGAAGAGCTTTTCCCCGGTTGTTCATTTGCCTTTTCGTGGCTGCGTGCGGTATTCCCCTGACCGCGCTGCACTCAGCTCCGCGCCCCGACGTTCTGCTCGATACGATGCAGCGCGAATTGCACCGCGCGATTGGCTCGCTTGAGAAATCCGATCCTGCAACCTACTACCTGAGCTTCTCGGTTGCGGACGCCACTTCCGTGACCATCGCAGGAACCGCGGGAAGCCTGATCGTTTCTTCCGAGGGTCATCGGCGGCAGGCGGATGTGATGATGCGCGTGGGCTCGGCGGCCCTCGATAACACGCACAGCCAGAACCGCCCTTCCGGAGTTGTCTCCGGTTCCCTGCCTCTGAGCGACGATTCCGACTCCATTGCGCGCGTGCTCTGGCAACTGACGGACCGGGAGTACGAACAGGCCTCCTCCACATTCCTGAAGGTGAAGACGAATCAGGCGGTGCAATCGGCCGAAGAGGACAAGTCTCCCGATTTTTCCCTGGAAGCTCCCCAGACGCACGCCGGCGAACCGCGGCCGCAGCCTTTACTCGATCGCAAAACCTGGGAAGACCGCATTCGAAGGCTCTCCGCGGGCTTTTTGAAATATCCGAACGTCTACTCATCCACGGTTTACTTGCAATTTTCGACGGACCGCTCGTATCTCGCTACGAGCGAGGGAACCGCTCTCGTGCAGCCCGCGGCGATCAGCCGGCTGGTGATCGAGGGAGAAACGCGCGCCGACGATGGCATGGAGCTGATGCGCGTCGAGACCTTTCAGGCGGCGTCCCCTGACCAGCTTCCTTCCGAGGCGGAACTGCATGGCAAGGTGGAGAAGATCGCGGCGGACCTGAAGGCCTTGCGCTCAGCGCCCGTCGCCGAACCCTATGCCGGTCCCGCGTTGCTTTCCGGCCGCGCCGCCGCCGTGTTCTTTCACGAGGTTCTCGGGCACCGACTCGAAGGGCATCGCCAGCGCGGCGATACCGAGGGGCAGACGTTCACAAAGAAGGTAAATCAGCTCGTGCTGCCCTCGTTTTTGAGCGTGACCGACGACCCCACGCTGAAGGAACTGGGCGGGGTAAAACTTGCCGGCACCTATGATTTCGACGACGAAGGCGTGCCTGCAGAAAAGGTGAACGCGGTTGAGAATGGCGTGCTGAAGAATTTTCTGATGTCGCGCGCGCCCATCACCGATTTCAGCCATTCGAACGGACACGGAAGGCGCCAGCCCGGCCTGATGCCCGTGGGGCGGCAGGGAAACCTGATCGTCACTTCGACCAACACGGTGAAAGACTCCGAGCTGAAGCAGAAATTCGTGGATGAAATCAAGAAGCAGGGAAAACCTTACGGATTGTATTTCGAGGATATCCAGGGCGGTTTTACGCTGACGGCGCGGGCGTCTCCGCAGGCCTTTCAGGTGATTCCCGTGATGGTGTGGCGCGTATATCCGGATGGCCGCCCCGATGAACTGGTGCGCGGGGTGGACATCGTGGGAACGCCGCTGCTTTCCCTGAACAACATCATCCTCACCGGTGACACCGAACAGGTGTTCAACGGCGTGTGCGGAGCCGAATCGGGGCAGGTGCCCGTCGCGGCCGCCGCGCCCGCCATGCTTTTCTCCGAGATCGAGGTGCAGAAGCGCGCCAAGGGGACGCAGCGCCCTCCGCTTCTGCCGCCGCCAGGGTTCGATGAAGTTGCAACGTCGGACACCGCCAACAATCCGGTGGCGCGATGAGCAAGCATTCGCGCCGGTGGAAGGGCCCTTTGATTTTTCTGCTCTGCGCCGCCACGCTTGCCCACGGCAAAATCGCGCTTGGGCAGCCACCGCCTGATAAATCCGCTAAGCTTGCAAAACAATCGAATGACTCTTCGCCGGATGTGCTGCTGCAAGCCATGCAGCAGGAGCTCGACCGCTCGAAAGCAAAGCTCAAGATGGACAACGTGCCGGCGCCGTATTACATCGAATACCGCCTTTCGGATATCGACGAGTACGACGCCGAGGCAGCGTTCGGAGCGCTGCGCCAGGAGCAGCGCTTCCACGGACGCTCGGTGCGCGTGGTGGTGCGGGTGGGCGATTACAAACAGGACAGCTACTATGGCCCGGGAGTTGGCTCGGCAGCGTTTGCGCCGCTCGACAATGACGCGACCGCACTGCGTTGGCAGCTTTGGCTCGCCACGGACCAGGCTTACAAGGCGGCGAGCCAGGCGCTGGCGCAAAAAAAGGCTGCGCTGAGCCAGTTCACTGCCGACCAGCCTTTCGATGATTTCGCGAAGGCGACCGCTTTGCAGTCGATCGAGCCGGTTGCGAAGCTCGATTTCGATCCCAAGCCATGGAAGGACACGCTCGAAAAATCCACCGCACTATTCCGGTCGGATCCGAAGATCGAATCCCTTACCGCCGCGCTGCGATTCCGGGCGGTGAATCAGTATTTCGTGAACACTGAAGGATCGGTAACGCGATCCGGCTACACCGTGTACTTTGTAAATGCGGCGGCCTCGACGCAGGCCGCGGATGGAATGCGCCTGGAGCGCTCGCCCTATTACGGAGCCGCGAATCTGAAAGAATTGCCGGCGCCGGAGGAGTTCCAGGCAGACGTCGCCAAGGTGATTGAGACGCTGCGCGGCCTGCGCGACGCTCCCGTGGTCGATGAGGACTATCGCGGCCCAGTGCTGTTCGGTCCCGATGCGGCGAGCGACCTGTTCTTTGAGATGGTCGGCGAGAATGTGCTGGGAAACCGGCCGAAGCCGGGCGAGTCGGCGCGAACGACGGGGGATTACTCGTCGAATTATAAAGGGCGGGTGTTGCCGAACTTTCTTTCGGTCACCGACGATCCCACGATGAAGACGTTCGATGGCAAGAGCCTGATCGGAAGCTATGACGTCGATGACGAGGGCGTGCGCGCGGAAGCGGTGCCGGTGATCGAAGATGGAAGCCTGGTGAGCTACCTGCTGGGGCGCGAGCCCATCCGCGATTTTCCGGAGTCGAACGGGCACGGGCGCGCCGCGCCGGGTCAGCCTCCCACACCAAGCATTGGAAATCTGATCGTGCAATCGAAGCAGTCGTCTTCGCCGGAAGAACTGAAGAAGAAACTGATCGAACTCTGCAAGCAGGACAGCAAGCCTTTCGGGTATTACGTCGAAACGCTGGCGGGCACGAACCCCCGGCTGCTCTATCGCGTCTATCAGGACGGGCACCAGGAACTGGTGCGCGGAGCGGCGTTCGACGAACTCGATACACGCACGCTGCGCAACGACCTGGTCGCTGTCGGGAACGATCCGCTGGTGAGCAACCGCCAGGGCGCTGTTCCGTCCACCGTGATCAGCCCGTCCATTCTGCTTGACGAGCTGGAAGTGAAGCGCAGCGATCAGCAAAACAGCAAGCTGCCGGAATATCCGCCTCCTACCCTCAGTTCAGGCCGCTGACACTCGTTCTAGAAAATCAGCTTCAATCCGAACTGGATTTGCCGGGGATTTGTCGCCAGCGTGGTGATGGTTCCGGCGGAAGCGTTGAGACCTCCGCTGGCGAAAACCGTCGGATTGGGCGGACCGAAGTTTACGTGGTTGAGCGCGTTGAAAAACTCCGCGCGGAATTCCACCCTCGTCCTGTCGGACACCCGCGTGTCCTTGAAGAGCGAGAGATCGACGTCTGCCAATCCTGGTCCCGTAAACGTGCCCCTTCCAAGAGTTCCATAGGTGCCGGGAGCAGGCAGAGCGAAGGCGTTAGGGTTGAACCATCTCGTTGGAGTATCCAGCAGAATGGGGCCCGAAAAGCCCGGGTTCGGCGAGGGCCGGTCGGGATTTCTCGTGTCTCCATCTCCCGAGCGATTCGAGCCGATCACCGGCGTGAACGGGAAACCGCTCAAGAAAGTGGCGATTCCGTTCAACTGCCAGCCATCGATCAGTTTGCTCTCGATCCCGCTGGTGTTGCTGAGCCAATGCTTGCCCTGGCCAAACGGCAATTCGTAGCGTGCGGAGATGCTTCCCTGGTTTGCGGGATTCAGCGCGGATGGGCCCCAGTCCCGGCGCAAATCGTTCCGGTCCATCACCATTTGCGATTGATTGCTGGCCTGTGCGCCAGTGAGCGCTGAATTGATGTCGAGATTCTTCGACCAGGTGTAGCTGGCCCGGAACTGCAAGCCGTGGCTCAGCCGCTGGCTGACTTCTGTTTCCAGCGCGTTGTAGCTCGTATTGCCTTCGGTGTACCAAAAGAAACCTGCGCCCAGAGCCGGATTGGGCCTCGTGCCAACAGGAATGTATTCCGCACCCTGGGCGACGTGGCTTTGGTTTGCAGCAGTGGCCGGAGTGCCATTGGTAGCGACGCCGCCGGCCGTGCAACCGCTGGGATTGGAACATATCTGCGAGGGGATCGTATTCGGATCGATGCTGACAAAACCGTGGTATCCGTGCGATCCCACATAGGCGATGCGGAAGGCGGTGTTGTGGGCCAGCTCCTGCTCCACCGCAAGATTCCATTCCTCAACCGTCGGAGTTTTCGCGTTCGCCTGGACTCCCTGGGGGGCATATGGACAGGGCAATGTTGACCGGGGGGCGATAGGTACGATCGAGAATAATGCGCCGGAACAGGAAAACGAGCCGTTGTACGGAGGCAGGGAGTTCATCAGAAACGCCAGGTCGTCTATCAGTGAGTAGTAGGTGCCGAATCCGGCGCGGACCGCGGTTTTTCCGTTTCCGAAGACGTCCCAGGCGAGGCCTACGCGGGGGCTGAAGAGCTTTGTGGCGTTGTTTTGAGTGAATATCGAATTGCCGACCTGCGGCGCGGTGACGAGCACGCCTGACGCGGTCACATAATTCGAAGCTCTTCCCAATTCCTCGTTCCAACCCGTGGTGAATTCGTGGCGGATGCCGGTGCGAATCGTGAGATTCGATCTGAGGTGGATGGCATCCTCCACGTACCAGGCGCCGAAGAGGCTTCGCCAACCCAGCTCGTTGGGGCTGGTCACCACCTGAAACGTGCTGGTGGTGCTTTGCAGAAACGTTGTCAGGGTCAGAAAGGTAGCTTGCCCAGCCTGGCGCGATGCACTGTTCTCATTGTCCTGGAGGCGCTGGAACCAGGCGCCTACGCTGATTTGGTGGATTCCCTTGCTGATCTGGACGTCATCGGTATACGTAAACAGGTTCCGGTGATTCACGACTCCCGCCGCGTTGTTCGGACCCGCGGAAGTGAGCGCGGCGAGTCCGGTGGTCGAAGCTCCTCCTCCAATCACGATTCCGCCGGGACCGGCGCCGGTAACGAAGTCGAGGCTTGGCGAAAACGAGGACAAAAGAGGGGAGTCCAGGCCGAATCCCGCGCGCGAAAAGCCGGCGCGAAACGTGTTCAGAATGTTCGGGGAAAAAACGTGAGTTTCCTGCAGGCTGAGCACCTGCATGCGAAGCAACGAGTAGGAAGCGAACAAGGGGTCTGCCAGGGGCACGAGGCTGTTGCCGTCGTCGATCGTGTAGGCGCCGGACAGCGAATCCCGATTGCTCAGAACGTAATCCGTTCGCAGGGTACCGAAATCCTCGCGGATGCTTTGTTTGGGGCTGTTATACGAGTAAGCCGTGCCGGAAGGAATTGTGCTTCCGGGAACGAGCAACTCGGGACCGTTTGGCTGAGGCCAGAAGGACATGTATTGCAACATCGACGTATTCAGATTGGGGACCTTGGCGTACACACCGGTCACAGAATTCGGCACAAAGCCCTGGCGCACCTGCTGGTCGGGAACGATGGCGACGTTGCTCTGCGTCAAAGCCTGCCGAAATCCCTCATAATTGCCGAACAGAAACCACTTGTCTTTCGCGATCGGGCCGCCCAGCGAGGCACCGAACTGGTTCTGCTTGAAGGGAGGCGAGTTGCCCTGGGCAAAATAGTTCGTCGCATCCAGAACATTGTTTCTGAGAAATTCAAAAGCGGAGCCGTGCAGAGTATTGCTTCCCGACTGGGTGACCACGCTCACCTGCGCGCCGGCCCGCTTGCCGTATTCGGCGGAGTAGGTGTCCGTTAGTACGTTGAACTCGCGAACGGCATCGATTCCGAGCAGATATCCGCTCACCCCGCCGGGTGTTACGGCCAGCTGGCTTGATCCCGTGTATTCAATGCCATTCAGCAAAAACAGATTTTCGTAGGTGCGCCGACCGGAGACCGAAAACGTGTTGCCGTTGCTGGTGCTTGTTTGCGCGCTCTTCAAAGCGCTGTAATTGATGGCGCCGGGATTGAGAGTGATCAGATCGTCGAAGCTTCGGCCATTGAGCGGCAGGTCTTTCACTTCCCGCTCGCCCACAACACCCGATATGGCGGCGGTGGTCGTGTTCACCACCGGTACTTCTTCAGACACGACGACTTGCTCGACGATTTCTCCGAGCTCAAGTCGCAGGGTCAGGTCCACTTCCTGCCCTACCTCCAGCTCGATGCCCTTGCGAACTGCGGCCTTGAAGCCCTTCTTTTCGGCCTTCACCTCCTGCGAGCCAAGAGGCAACCCCACGGCGGTAAAATTGCCGGAGTCGTCGGTGGTCACTACGCGCGCGGCCCCTGTCTCGGTACTGGTTACCGTGATCGTCGCGGCGCTCACGGCCGCCCCGGAGGCATCTTCGACATGGCCGGAGATCGCGCCGGAAATCTGGACTCCCTGGGCTGCGGCAAGGGAGGCCGTGCCGCCAACCAACAATATCCACGCAAGCGTTGCCAGGATTGCCCGGAACTTCGACAGGCAAGTACCGCTCCGGCGACGCCCCTCAATCCTCATTCCGCGCTCCTTTTCGGATACCCCAGCTGCCCCAATAAGAGTGTCGAGTGAGCATGTACGGTTTCATTTATTTTCAACAAGATAGGTGCGGTTTCGTTCGTCTCAGTGTGTCGAGTGGGGCGTTGGGTTTCCTTCATCTTTTTCGTTTCGTTTTCCGCTCTTTACGGGAAGCACATTATCACGGTCGAGGCAAATTGTAAGGGTCGTGTTGTCGTGGTAGAGATGGCCCCAAACGCGCCACTCCGCCTGCCGGAATCGCCGGCCATGGCCCAACCAGCGGCAACTCGCCCCTACGGCCGACTATCGTAACGCGGCGAGTCAAGTGATAGGCGCTAAACCGTTTGCTGTGAGGGAGGGCGGAATCAGGATATGCTATGTTGCACAGCGAAGCTGATCTAGGGAGGAGCTGGGAACAAATGTCATCGCCGTCGCGACGACGCAGCGATCGCGTTTCACTAACCGTTCTGCTAGATGTTTCCGGGACCGACAGCCATGGCGCGGAATTCAAGGAGCCCGGCAAGACTTTGATCGTCAGCCGGCGCGGGGCCATGATCGTCTTCCCCAGAGAGTTGGCGCCGGGACAGCAAATCCACATCCAGCGCAAGGCACCCAGTGAATCTCAGCGGCAGGGCCACGCACGCGTCGTGAATCAGATGGGCCAGCAGAGAGACGGTTATCTCTACAGCGTCGAGGTTCTCGATCCCGAGATGGACCTGTGGGGCGTCGACTTCCCGGCAATTCTGGAAGAATCGGACGCCGTGGCCAAAATGCTGCTCGAATGCACCTATTGCCACGGGCGAGAGGTGGCCTACCTCAACGAAATCGAACTCCGCGCTTTCGAGACGAACCGGGGGATCGCAAGACATTGCAAGACCTGCTCTGTCCCCAGCATCTGGACGCAGGTTCCCCACGAAGACGAAAAGAAAATGAAGGCGCGGACGCGTCGCGCGAGCAGCGAGGCAACAGCCGGCCCTCCGACCGACGGGGAACAGCGAGAGCGGCAGCGATTGCGGCTCCAGACACGGCTGACGGCCTGCATCCGGAAGGCCGGTGAAGACGACGAACTCGCCGTGTGCGAGGACATCTCTCCCATCGGAATGTGTTTCCGCAGCAAGCGCCGGTTCGACGCCAATGCAGCCATCGAGGTGGCCGTGCCGTATTCTCCGGATACCGCGAATATTTTCCTTCCGGCGCGCATCGTTTATTCCGAGGAAATTCCGAAGGCGGGATTATTTCGCCACGGCACCGAGTATCGGCGGGTGGGGCCGCGGGCGCGGTGAGAGGAAACTCAGGAAGCAGAGGAGGTTGAGGAGGCAAAGGAAGTAGAGGAGTAAGGCTCGCGGTAAAGGCACCCCGAGCGGTAGGCGCTGCGCGCAGCGTCTTTTTGTCGCGGCTGAAAGCCGCAACGTACAAGGCAAGACCCACGTTTGCGGTGACGGTTTTTAGCCGACTGCGACGGGCTGGCGTTCGCCAGAGCGGCGGGAATGATATTTCATGGAAATGTTCAGGTGTACGACGCCGACGGGCGTGTCAAAGGAAAGAATCGTGGCCTCCGAATCGCTTCCGATCTTGGCGCACTGATCTTCCGTGAGTAGTGCGGGCGGGAAGACCCGGAACTGAAATCCGCGGTCGTTCAGCTGCGTTACGGCGTTTCCGATCACCATGTTGGCCAGTTCACAGACCGTTTCGGGCACGATCGACTCGGCCGGGTCCACTTCGCCACCGGCCATGTATTCGGCGATTTTTGCCGCAGCGCTGGGTTCCATGTCGAGGATGATGCGGCCTTCGATTTGTCCCTTGAAGCCGACGACGGCGGCCAGGCCCTTCCTGAGATAGCCTTCTTCTTCCATGGTGACATCCGCTATGGTCACCGGGGCCTTCATCATTTCGGCGAGCACGGTGTCCAGAGAACCGATAAAAGGCTGGATCAAGTCCATTTTCATGGCGTTCTCCCCTCGGACGCCCCCACCGGAGCGGTGGCGGGTTCCTCGTTCAGGACATAGCGCAGAATTTCGTAGAGAACTTCGGGCTTTACGGGCTTCTGGACGAAATGGCGCGCGCCTTTTTGAAGGGCGGCGAGGATATTTTCCTGGTATCCCACCGATGAAACCATCACCACGCGCGCATCCGGATGTTCCTGGACGATGCGTTCGACCGCTTCGATGCCTTCCATCTGGGGCATGGTGATATCCATCAGAACGATGTCAGGGTTGGTGCGGCCATATTCGGTGATCGCGGTCAAGCCGTCGCCGGCTTCGCCCGCCACCAGGCCTCCAAAAGTCTCCACCATTTTGGTAATGCTCTTCCTCGCGAACACCGAGTCGTCCACGATAAGGAAGCGCACGGGCTGGCCGTCCCGCTTGCGCGCCAAGGGCTCAAATGGCTTCATGACGATCTCCTTCTCAATAAAGATTCCGCGGGACCGGCGCTCGACAGCAGGGCCGAGGTCTCCAGGTTAGGCGGCGCATAGGCGGCCGCGCAGATCGATTGCAAATTGCTTGCGATCAGATGCAGAGGAACCACGCGCATGGCGAATCCCCGTTCGATAGCCGCACGGGGCATGCTTTCCACGACGCAGGTATCCAGGCTCTGGGCGATTGTTAATCCGCCCGCGGAGCGAACCGCGCCCATACCGGCGGCGCCGTCGTCGCCCATTCCGGTCATCAAGATGGCAACGGCGTTTCCTGCAAACTCCTGCGCGACCGACTCGAAAAGCACGTCGGCCGAGGGGCGGTGGCCGTTGATCTTTGGCTGTCCGTCGAGCATGACAATGTCTCCGTGCTCCATGCGGCGAACCTTCATGTGCCGGTTTCCTGGGCAGATCAGAGCTCGCCCGGCGAGAAGCAAGTCGCCCGATTGGGCCTCTTTTACTTCAATGGCCGAACACTCGTTCAAGCGCCGCGCAAACATTCCGGTAAAGCCCTCCGGCATGTGCTGGACCACGAGTAAACAACCGGGAAAATCTTCGGGCAGCTGTGAGAAAAGATACTCGAGCGCGTTGGGCCCGCCGGTGGAGACACCCAGCGCGACAATTCGCGAAGGCAAGCGCAACGGGGCGGAAGCCTTGCGAGGCTCCTTCGGCTTCAGCGCAGGCTCGGAAATGATGAGTTTGGGAGCGCCGGAAGCGGCGGCCACCTTGACCTTGAGCGTCAGCTCCGCTGAAATTTGATCGATGCTGCCGGAAGCCGCTTCGTGCGGCTTGGCGACAAAATCGAAGGCGCCGAGCGCCAGAGCCTTCAGAGTCACCGCTGCGCCCGCCTCGGTGTGAGCGCTGAAGACGATCACTGGAACGCCGTGCTCGCGCGTGATCTGCCGCAGCATTTCCATGCCGTCCATCCGGGGCATTTCGAGGTCGAGTGTGACGACATCGGGCCGCAGTTCTTCAATTTTCCGCAGGCCAATCAATCCATCCATGGCGGTGCCGATCACTTCAATCGAAGGGTCGCGCGACAATGCCTGGGGAATGAGCTTGCGCATCAGGGCGGAGTCGTCGACGACGAGAACGCGCACTTTTCCGCTCATACTGCCGCCCCTGGTCCCGGCACTTTAGGAACCCGCGGCATCAGAGCGGCCATATTCAGGATCATCACCACCGTGCCGTCACCCAGGATCGACGCTCCGCTGATGAGGGGAGAAGCGATGAGCTGGTCCTCCAAGGGCTTGATCACGAGTTCTTCTTCGCCCATGAGGCTATCGACCACCAGGCCAAAGCGGCGGACTCCCACTCCTACCACCACCACGAAAATGCGTTTCGGTTTTTCCCGCGGCGGAGTGGCACCGTTCCGCCCTAGACGCACCAGGGTTAAAATCTGCTTCCGCAATTGGACAACTTCACGATCATTCACCACATGGATCTCTTCCGGGGTGATGCGCGTGATCTCAACAACGGAAGCCAAGGGAACCGCGTAGAGCCGCCCGTCCACGCGGAACAGGAGCGCCTGAATGCTGGCCAGAGTGAGCGGTACCAGAAGCTTAAAGGTGGTGCCCCGTCCAGGCTCGCTCATCACTTCGACGAAGCCTTTCATGCTTTCGAGAACGGACTTCACGACATCGAGCCCGACGCCGCGTCCGGAGATTTCCGTAATTTCGTCCTTGGTGCTGAACCCGGGCTTGAAGATCAATTGCAGGGCCTCGGATTCGCTCAGGCGAAGGGCTTCTTCGGCGGTGAAGATTTCTCTTTCTACGGCGCGGCGGACAATTTTTTCGCGGTCCAGTCCCATGCCGTCATCGGAAACTTCAATAACGACCTGGTCTCCCTCGTGATACGCATTCAAGTGAATCGTGCCGCGCGCGGGTTTCCCGGCGGCCTGGCGGTCCGCGGGCGACTCGATGCCATGGTCCGCCGCATTCCGGACGAGATGGGCGAGGGGCTCGCCGAGCGCGTCGAGGATGCTTTTGTCGAGATCGGTGTTCTGGCCCGAGACTTCGAGAACGATGTCTTTGTTCCGCAATCTGGCGATGTCGCGCACGATGCGGGGAAAGCGCCGGAAGAGCTGCTCGACGGGAACCATGCGGATCTTCATGACGGACTTCTGCAGTTCGTCCAGGACGCGCGACTGGAATGCGAGCGCGTCGGACAATCTTCCGCGCAACGGCTCTTTCGGGTAGCGGCGCTCGAATTCGTTGATGGTCCGCTGGAGCATGGATTTCCCGATGATCAACTCACCGACCAGGTTCATCACGGCGTCGATGCGGGCCGTTTCAACGCGCAAGCTTCCTTCCACGGCAGAATGGATGGGATTGGGAGGCGCAGGTTCGCGCCGGCGATCCTCGCGTTGTTCGTCGCGCCGCTCCCTGAGTTGTTCGTTGCGCTGCTCGGCGGGGAGTTCTTCGCGGCTATGGGGAGTCTTGAGAGGTCCGTCTTTACCCGATTTAACGGCAATAGCCGCGGCCTCTGCTTCCAACAACACTTGAAGCACGTCGCGCTTCGCGATCTGCGGCGCATCCATTCGCTCGACGGAAATCTTTTCGACGACAGAGGGCACATGGCATCGCTGCTTGATCCAATCCGGCGATTGCGAGCTTGATAGGGCCGCTTCGATCGTCCGGCAGGTTTCCGCCGACGTCACCTCCTGGGGGATAAGTCCCAGAAGGCGGCCCACGCCAGCGAAGGCTTTTTTCACCAGTTCAAACGACAGGGAATTGAACGGCGCCTGCGAATCGAGGTGCAGAATGACGTGGTAAACCGGCTCTCCGGCCGCACAGGCCTCGGCGATCATGAGGCGCTCGTACTCCGTCCACGCGGGCTTTGCTTCGAGGGTGGAATCCGCCGCGGCTTTTGCCGGCCTGGAAACAAGCCGCTCGACCAATTCCCGCAGAATTTTCCCGTGCGGGGGTTCCGCGTTCGAGCGGTAGGCGGCCAGCATCTCGCGAAACGTGTCGGCGGCGGTGAGCACCACGGACGCGATCTCGGCTCCATTCTCTTTGGCAAGCTCGGGAGTCAAGGCGTCCTCGAGGTGATGAGCCAATTCGCTGAGCTCGCGGAAGCCGCAAGCGGCCGAGTCCCCCTTGAGCGTGTGTACCGCTCGGCGGACGTGGCGAAGCTCCTCGCCGTCGCAGGGATTCGCCTCCAGGGCGAGCCCCGCCCCGTTCATCCCTTGCAGAAGCTCTTCGGCGCTTTCAAAGAAGACGTCGAGAAGCTCCGACGCCTGCTGGTCGGAATGAAAGTTCACCGAACCACCTTGTCGATCCGCTGGTAGACCGTCGCGTTGTTTTCGTGAATCATATGGAACTTCGTGGTGAGCCCGAACAGGCTCTCCGCGTGGCCGACGAACAAATAGCCCTCCGGATTCAGGCAGTGATAGAACTTTTCGACGAGGCGCGTTTGTTCGGGCCCGTCGAAATAGATCATGACGTTGCGGCAAAAAATGGCGTCATTGTGGCGGGGAAGAAAGACCGTCTTCAGGTTGTGCAAATCGAACTGGACAAGATTCTTGAGCGCAGGCTTTATCGCATAGCGGTCGCCCACTTTGTCGAAATAGCGGAGCCGGCAGGTATAATCCACACTCTCCATTTGAGCCTGAGTGTAGACAGCCTGCTGGGCCGTGAGCAGCGCTGTGTAGTTGATATCGGAAGCCAGGATTTCCACTTTCCAGGGGGGCGGAACCAGCGGCTTCGGCGTCGGCATGTCGAAAGGCAGCGGATTGCGGAGATAGTAGTAAGCCAGCGCGTCGCAAATCATGATGGCGAGGGTGTAGGGTTCCTGTCCCGTGGAGCAGCCCGCGCTCCAGATGCGAATGGTCCAGTCGCGGCGCTCCTGCTTCTTTTTCAAAAGCCCTTCGAGCACCACTTTCTGGAACAGGTCCAGCTGTGGGCGGATGCGAAAGAAGCTGGTCTCGTTAACGGTAAGGTTCTCCAGCAGGGCGTTCAGTTCCTGCTTGCCCTTGCGGCTGACGAGCAAAAGGTAATACGCGTAGAAGGAATCCAGCTGGCATATTTTGATGCGGCGCTGCAGGCGGTCCTGCAGAAAATCCATGCGACGCTCGTCAAAAAACATGCCGCATTCCTGATAGATCAGCGTCTGAAGGAGCTTTAACTCAGCCGGACTGAGCGGAACCTGGACTGTGAGCGTCGACATTCTTCCCTCTGGGCTTTGTGGGGCGGCTGCCTATAAATTGCGGGCGATGCCGCCTGCAAGAAGGGGTTCGTCCGATACCCCGGCTCCCCCCAGACTCTGGAGTTCCCCTTGCCGTAAGATCTTTTTCAAATCCAGCATAATCACGAGCCGGCCTTTCAACTTTCCGACGCCGGTAATGTAATCGATCTCGCCTTCCCGGAAGACGTTGTGAGGGTCTTCGATTTCCGAGGGCGGAATACGGAGGACCTCCGAGGCGGAACTTACGATGAGCCCGATGAATCTCTCTTCCAGCTCCACTACCACGATGCGGCTTTTCTTGCCGGGTTCCGCCGATTCCGCGCGAAACCTTTTCCGCAGGTCCATCACGGGAATGATCTGCCCCCGAAGATTGATCACGCCCTCGATATAGTCCGGCGCGTTGGGAACCGCCGTAATCTGGGGAACGCGAACGATCTCCCGGACCGCCGAGATGGGCAAGCCGAATGTTTCTGGCCCGATCCGGAAGGCAACGAGCTGGATGTCCCTGTCCGCAGATGAAGTAGGTCTCTTCAGGACCGACCTACCTCTGCGTATTCGCGGGGAGCGCGCCGCGCTGCTTCCGGCTGAGTCTCTTTCGGAGGCAAGTACCGGCGGCCGTCCGCTTCGGTCTCGTCGATCACGAACCGGCCCATCGATTCCAACAACGCGCGGGAAAGGTTGGACATTTGTTCAGCCGTGGTGGCAAGGCCGGTGGAGCTGGACGTGGATTGCTGCACCATTTCGCGCATTCTTTCCATGGCGCGGACGACGGCTTGCGCGCCAGAGGCCTGCTCCTCCACAGAGGAATTGATTTCATGGGTGATCTCGGTCAAGCGATTGGTGGCTTTGGCGATCTGGGCCGAGCCGTTGGATTGTTCCGTGGTGGCCGCGCCGATCTCCTGCGAGAACTTGTACACTTCGGAGACAACGTCCGAGATCTTGTCGAGTGCCAGGCTGAGGTCCTTGTTGAGAAGCAGGCCTTCCTGCACCATGGTGGTGCTTTTGTCCATGTTCTCGACAGCTTCGCGGGCTTCCTTCTGGATGCCGCCGATAAGGTCGGAAATTTCTTTGGTGGACTGCGTCGACTTCTCGGCCAGTTTTCTTACCTCTTCCGCGACGACCGCGAATCCCAGCCCGTGCTCTCCGGCGCGCGCCGCTTCGATGGCGGCGTTGAGGGCCAGAAGGTTGGTTTGTTCGGCCAGATCGTCGATCACCTCGATGATCTTGCCTATGTCGTCGGCGCGCCGGCCCAGCGCATCGATAATTTCCGCCGAAGACTGGATGGACTGGCTCGCCCGGTTCAGCCCCTCGGTTGCTTTGTCCATGGTGGTCATTCCGCTCTTTGCTTCTTCCCGGGAACGATAGGAGATTTCGACCAGCAGCCGGGCGGTGTCGGCCACGCGTTGAATCGAGGTGACCATTTCGTCGATCGAGGCGGATGTTTCCGCGACGCTCGACGACTGTACTTGCGTGTTCTTCACCACGCTTTGCACGTTGATGCTCATTTCGTGCATCGTGCTGGTAACTTCATCGATCGCGGAAGCCGCCTGCACGCTGACTTTGGCCGATTCATCGGAAGCCGTCGCCATCTGGCCCGCACCGTTGGCAACCTGAGAGGCGCTATCGCGAACCTGGCTGACAAGTTCCCGTAGCCCGTGGGTCATCCGGGAGAACGCAACCGCCATCGTGTCCTGGGCAGAGCGCGGCTGCACGGAAACCGACAAACGGCCTTCGGCGATCGCGGCGGACACCGCGGCCATCTGCTTCAGGTGAACGATCATCTTGTGGAAGTTCTCGGCAAGTAGACCCACTTCGTCGCGGCGGCGGATGTCGATGGACTGTTCAAGGTCGCCCGTGTCGCCGATGCGATGGGCCACGTCGATTAGTTGATGGAGCGGCTCTTTGATGGATTTCGCGGTGAAGAAGGCGATCATGCCGCCCAGGAGCACGGCGAACAGGGTTCCGATGGTTGTAATCACGGCGCTGATCATCGTGGCCGAGTCCGAAGACTGGTTGGAGTTTTCCTGGGCACGCCGCACCGCGCGGCTGGCTTCGTCCAAGATCGTAGTGGACCGGTTGATCCAGGAAACCGGGTCGTGCTGGAGGTAAAAGACCTGCAGGTCGGCAATCGTGGAATTGCCGGCATCCACCTGATGCCGCTTGGCGATCATCGGCTTCGCAAAATTCTCTTCCCAATTGTGCTCGTTGTCCTCAACCTGAGAAAGCGCGATGCGCAGGCCCTGATCGGTGGCCATCCCTTCGCCCTGGTGCAGCAGCTGGGTGAGGTCGCTCATGCCTCGATTGGTCTTGTCTTCGTCCCGCAGATCGCCGCTCAGGAGGTAGTTGCCCAGAGCCAGACGGTTTTGCATGATCTCGTAACGCACCGCCTCGATCGTCTGCACGTCCACCAGACCCGAAGCGACCGCCGACCGCGCCGTGTATTGGCGCTGGACAGTGAAAATATTTATGACGAGGAGAAACAACATGATCGCGAGAACGGAACCGAATCCGAGATAGAGCTTCTTCCCAATCGTCATCAGAAAAGCCTCCACATCCTGACTGCGGGAATACCGGGCGTGAAAACGGGACCGACTACGCTGGCCATGACCCTGCGGCGGGCAGCATTCTTCACCGCCGCGCAATAGACACCGTGAACCGGCCCAAGGGTATCCGGGCGTGAGGGTGCAATGGAGATGCCAATACGGGCTGAATCGAATGCTGGTGCACGGGATGAGTTACGGCCCTATCGCAAGGATTCGCCTGTAGTTACGCCCACACCCTGTTTTGGGCCGACAGGCTGCAAGTCGTTGAAGTCTCAGGCAGAACCTGCTCCGCTGGGCGCGTCTCATCTTGCGACGCGGATTAGCACTTACAACAACCTCTTCCTCGCAATTGTTGACTCAAAATGAGATGGATTCTAACGTCGGGTTGCTGTCGGAATACGCGCGCAAGCCCCCTGATCCTCCGTGCGTGCATTGAAGACAATTCGGGATGTCCCTTCTGGTGTCGACGACCCCACGGGGGACCTGCTCGCCCATTTTTCCGCGGCTACTCTGGAACTGAATCCCTCCATCGGCACCCACGAACTTTCGCGGCGGCTCACGGCGCGCGCGACGCAAATGCTGGGCGCCCGCGCGGCGGTTTTGGCGCTGGCGACCCCTTCCCACTGGCACATCGCAGCCCTAAGCGGCCCCGCCATCCGGTGGAACAACGAAGTTCAGGCGCGGCTCGCCAATCGCTTTGCGGAACTGGCGAGCGCACCGTGGGCTGAATTGCGCGCCGCCTCCGCGTCTGCGCTGTTGGGAAATGACCTTGCTGAAGCAGTGGGCTGGCGTCAGCTTGTTCTGGCACGGTTACAGGGAAGCGACGATCGCGCGCTCGGATTGCTGTGCCTCGCGGACGTGGCCATCCGCCTTTCGGGAAGCCAAAGCCAGTTGCTGCAAGCGCTCGCGAGCCATGCTTCCGTCTCTTTCGAAAATGTGCGGATGATCGAGCGGATCGAGCAATCGCGAAAACGATGGGTCGAGGACTTCGACGCCATTTCCGATTTCATCCTGGTACACGACGAAAATGGGAAAGTGCTCAGGCTGAATCGCGCGCTGGCTGACCTGCTCAAGGTGCCGCCCACCGAGGCGATCGGTTGGGACGTGGGAATGCTGGAGCTTCTCTCAACACCTGCAGCCCGCAAATGTTCTTTCTGCCGCAACGCCGACGCAGCTCAGGAGGAGACCACCCACCAGGCGAGAGGACGCACCTATCTGATCTCCACTTCGCGGATCCGCTCGGAAGAGGGAGACTCGCGAACGATCCACGTCCTGAAAGATATTACCGACAAACGCGACGCCGAACGCCGCTACCGCCGCGAGCGCGACTTCAACCGGAACATTCTCAACAACACCCAAAGCATGATCCTCGTGCTCGACACGGCGGGGCTCATCAGCTACTCCAACCGGCGTTGCGCGGAAGCCGGTTACAGCGAGCAGGAACTGCTGGGACAATCGCTGGCCGACTTCGTGCCGGCGACACGGCGCTCTTCTTTTCTGGAGGCTCTCGACCGCACCCTGGCAGGAGATGCCGTCGAACTGGAAATTCCGCTCTCCCGGGGCTCGCGGCCGGTTGGGCAATTTTCAATCAGTCTCAGCCCCATGCGGGACGAACAGGGAAACATCAACAGTATTGTCGTGGTGATGGCAGACATCACCGATGCCGCCGACCTTCAGGCCAAACTGATGCATACGGAAAAAATGGCCGCGCTGGGCCAATTGGTTTCCGGAGTGGCTCACGAGGTGAATAATCCGCTCGCCGCGATCGTGGGCTTTACCGATCTTCTGATCGAGAATCCGCGCGTGCCGGAGGACGCCAAGCAGGACCTGCAGATCATCCTGCATGAAGCGCAGCGCACCCGTAACATCGTCCAGAACCTGCTCAGCTTCGCTCGCCAGATGCCGGAACAGCACGAGCCCGTGCAGCTTAATTCCGTGGTGCGGCAGACGCTGAAACTCCGCGCCTACGAGTTCTCCAGCCAGGGCATCGAAGTCATCGAAAATTACGACGAACACCTGCCGCTGCTGGTGGGCGATCCTCATCAGCTGCAGCAGGTTTTTCTGAACGTTCTGAACAACGCTTATGACGCCGTGCAGGAAAGCGGGCGCGCGGGCAAAATCGAAATCACAACGTCTCACCGCGCAGGACACCTGGAAATTTCCTTTCGAGACACTGGACCGGGGATATCGCATCCCGACCGCATATTCGACCCGTTCTTCACCACGAAGGCTGTCGGCAAGGGCACCGGGCTCGGACTGAGCATCTGTTACGGGATCGTTCGATCGCACCGCGGAGACATCGTTGCCCGGAACAACGCGGACGGCCCAGGCTGCACGTTTACGATACGGCTGCCGACCGCGAAATCTCCCGTCGAGCTGCTGGCAGCGGAAGCCGCGGGATGACGCGTCCGGAAAAACAGCCGGGCGACTTTACAGAAATGATCAGCGCCACGCAAAACGCGAAGGTGCCAAAGGAAGCTGACGGCCACTATGACCGATGATTTACGACTGCGCTTGTTAATTGTCGACGACGAACAAAGCATCCGGCGGCTCTGCATGACGGTCGGCCAGGGCCTCGGTTTCGTTTGCAGCGAGGCGGACACGGCCGAGGCTGCCGCCGAAGCACTGGAAATGGCTCCTCCCGACATCGTCGTTACCGACTTGAAACTGCCGAGTCTTTCCGGTGTCGAACTACTGCGAAGAATCAAGGACACCGCGCCGCGCACCGAAGTCGCGATCATGACGGGGCACGGCTCCATCGAATCCGCGGTGGAGGCCATGCGAAAGGGCGCTTACGACTATATTGAAAAGCCGTTTCGCGTAGAACGGCTGCGTCTCCTGTTGCAGCGAATGGCGGAAAAGGTTCAGCTGGTTACCGAGAATCGTTTTCTCCGGGAGCGCGTCGATTCAGAAACGCAACTGGATGGAATCGTCGGCACGTCCGCGAAGATTCAGGATGTTCTGCGGATGGTCTCGCGCCTCAAGGATAGCCGCACCCCGGTCCTGATCACCGGCGAGAGCGGAACGGGTAAGGAACTGGTTGCGCGGGCCATCCATTTCCGCGGGCCTTTGGCGCAGATGCCGTTTGTGGCGGTGGACTGCGGATCGCTTGTCCCCACGCTGATGGAGAGCGAACTTTTCGGGCACGAAAAAGGCGCGTTTACCGGCGCGCTGAAAGCCAAGGCGGGACTTTTTTACGCGGCGAACGGCGGGACAATTTTCCTCGATGAAATAGGCGAGCTGCCGCTGGAACTGCAGGCAAAACTCCTGCGCGTGCTGCAGGAACGGGAAGTGCGTCCAGTGGGAAGCAACACCAAAGTTGCCGTGAACGTGCGCGTGGTAGCGGCCACCAATCGCGATCTCGAATCGGCCTATCGCGACGGAACCTTCCGTAAGGACCTTTATTTCCGGCTGAACGTCGTAACGATCCGCCTGCCGAGCCTGCGCGAACATCGCTCCGACATTCCGCAGCTCGTGCATTACTTCCTGGACCGCTATGCTCCCGGCGAGAGTATTCAGGTGATGCCCGGGGCGATGAAATGTTTCTTGCAATATGACTGGCCGGGCAATGTGCGTGAACTCGAAAACTGCATCGCCCGCGCTGTGGCGCTGGGAGACGATCACGTTCTGGACATTGAGGATCTACCACCCGCCATACGCGGGGAAGAAGGCTCCAGCTTTATCAGCCCCGACAACGCGGCGCTTTCCACAACGGCGCTCGCCGATCTCGAGCGCATCACCATCCAGCGCGTATTCGAACAGGCCGAAGGCGACAAGGCATTAGCAGGCAAGATGCTCGGCATCAGCCGGGCAACGCTCTACCGGAAGCTGAAGCGCTACAACATCGCTTTCCGAAATGCGGAGAAGCCGTTCGCACAGATCGCCCATTAGAAGACCTCCATTCCTCTTTCAGAATTCGAGAAGCCTCAGCGGATTCCCGATGAGACGGCATGTTTCAGATTGAGACAGCCGTTCCTCGGCTCCTCCGACAGACTCAAGGATTTCAATAACTTAGAAAAGGGCCAGGCGCAGAACCGTTTGGCTGCACTCTTGCAAACTCACTCTGGGGTTAACTCCGAAAATCGCACGCCGCGGAGAGATCGCGAATCTCGAAAAGGGGCCGAATTGCCATACGAAACGGAATTGGGGACGGTTCTTGATGTTCCGGCATGCGTCGACAGACTCGCCGAACTTTTTCCCAGCGCTTCGCCCGTGCGGATTCCTGTCCAGCTCTCGACGATGAGCGTGGGCCGGCAACGTCTGCAGGAACGCACGGTGATCGAATTCGGCACCTCTCAGGAAGTCCTCTTCGGCTCGTCTCTGCCGCTGGAATTCGAGGACCGCATTCATATCGCCACCTCCGATCATTCGCTCGACGTCCGCGCCACGGTCGTCGCAGTGCGCTATGACGGCGGCCGGAAAGCCGTCGCCGCGCGGTTCGAGAGCGAAGTCGAGAACTGGATTATCAAACCGTGAGCCAGTCCACCTCCAGCCCCACAATGCATCCGCCCGAAGTGCGCGAGAGCTCTCGCCCGAGTGGTTTGAGTAATGCGGATTTGGCTGCGTTGTGGGCCGAAGCCCGGCTTGCTTACCCGCTCTATGCCACCCTGGCCATCGAATTCGACCTGGCGCCCCTGCCTTATCCCGCCGGCGAAGTGCCTCCGGCGAGGCCGACGCGAAGCGTCTTCGACCGGGATCTAAAATGGCTCGATACGATTGACGATCACCTTCTCGCCTACCAGCTTCGGCAGGTTCCCCCGGCGACCCTCCATGCCAGTGAACCGAGCCTCCG
This sequence comes from uncultured Acidobacteriota bacterium, assembly GCA_963709105.1. Lineage (GTDB taxonomy): Bacteria > Acidobacteriota > Terriglobia > Acidiferrales > UBA7541 > Palsa-295. The sequence continues at coordinate 34,652 of CAVPVC010000018.1, read as the reverse complement.
CGCGTTCATTCAGCGGCAACTCCGGAAGCCGGAGAAGTCCACGGTCGACCGCGATAAAGTGGATTGGCTGCTGGTGCAGTATTTCGCGCTGTGCGCGCCCGAAGAACTCTACCGGCAGGAGATCCAACTCGCAGATGTCGCGCGCGTCCTGCAGCCGGTTCTGGCTGCCGCGGATGCCACGCCGCTCGAGTGGTGCGAGCCGCTCGAAAAGATTCTGCATCGCCTTGAAGGCTGCGACAGCCTGCGCGACGTCATGGAGAATGGACTCCTCGAACAAGGCCGTCTGCTCAAGGATTCGGCCGGCTGCATGTTCTACGACCCGGCGGCTTTGGTTGCATTCTGCCGCTTTAACTTTCTTCTTCGGCGGACCTTCATTCGGGTGTTGCACGCCGATTTGAGCGCGGTTCGCGGGGCAATCGAGGAGCTTGAAGCAAAAGGAGTGAAAGTCGTCGATTGCCGCAGGGCGGGCTTTTCAGCCGCCGAAACTACCGGCCACCTTCGCCAATTCTGCGCCAACTGGAAGCAGCCCTTCCAGAAAGACTATACGGAGAGCTCGGTAACACGGTCATTTGAGCAGCTTCTGGCCTTGCGGACGGACCTCGAGGAAGCGCTCGGCCGCTACTGCTCACTCGATAGCAGGCCAACAAACGCACATGCGGTTGCTCCGGCGGAGCAGGAGCTCTCGTCTGCTAATGCGAAGGGAGCATCTTTTGCGCCGGCGAACACGCCCGAGGATGCCGGTGCCGTGTCGCAAGCGAAAGAGCCGGGGCCTTCTGCGCCTGCGGTGCCGAGTGAACGCGCTGCGGCGGCAGGTGCGGCATCGCACTCCGCGTCCGCTTCTCCCGCTTCACCCACTGGGGCCGCGGAGGCGGACAAGTGCCTGGAAGCGATCTGGGAGCAATTAATTGCGGCGCCGCCCTCTCGCGGGCGATCGATGTCCACGATCATTCTCCAGGACACCAAGGTGCTGCTCTCTTCGTGGGAAGTAGCCGCCTTCGTAAGTAAAGGTACTCAGGAATCGGAAGACTTGCGCCGCGCCGTCGTTTCACGTGCGCTGCTGGCCGTGGGGATGGACCAGCGAAAACGCTCCGGCGAGGAGGGCTCGCTGGCGTCGGCGCTCGCCCTCGCGCGGGGAGAGGTTTCCTATTTCCAGGGGCGAGTGGAACAGGCCAAGCGATCGAAGAATACGGAAGCGGCTGTCAATCTGGGCATCAGCACGAAGAGACTGCTTTCCTTTATCGAAGAAGCAGAGAAGCTTCAGCCGTGACCCAGCGAGACGACGCCCCGGAAAACCGCTTGGCTCCTCCGAGCGTTCTGCTCGTTTCCGACGATGCGGAATTTGGCCGCAGCGTAGTGGCCCGCTGGCAGGTCGAACGGAACGTTCCCGAAATCACTCTCGCGACAAGCGACGTATGGCAGTCCTCCAGCGCCGCCCGCTACGACCTTCTCATCGTCGAATTCGCTTCCCGCAGACAATCGTCCATCCTCCACTCGCTAGTCAGTACGAAGCACAAACCCGTCATTTGCGTGACCGAAGATGAGAACGGAATCGCAGGTCTCCGCAGCGAGTATCCGAATCTGCTAGTACTGCCGCGCCAGGAAGGCTGGACGAACACACTCATCCTTCTCGCGAGTGAAATGCTGCGCCGCGTCCAAGCGCTCGGGCGGGCGCATCGCGCCGAACGGCTGGCCCTGGAATCTCAAAACCACGCGATCCTAGGGCGTTACATGCTCGACATGCGTCCCAATGTAAACAACGCTCTCACCTCCGTGCTGGGGAACGCGGATTTGCTCCTGCTCGCGCCACGAAAGGCCATGGACGAGACGCGCGATCAAATTCAGACGATTCACACCATGGCCCTGCGTCTCAATGAGATTATGCAGCGATTCTCATCGCTGGACTCGGAAATGCGGGCCGGTGAGAAGCCATCTCAGGCTGAGACAGAGACCGCGGCGCATCGCCCTGCCCAGAAAGTCTGAAGCAGCCAAGCATCATATAACTCCATTTATTTCATAGCATAACCGCTGTTGTCATATCAGACAGCGCCGCAAAGGGTGGCTTTTGAGTTGCACTCTTCTTGCCGGGCTACGTGTGGGCCGGTTCAGTCTTCTGTTCAGGCGTCGGTTCAGTCTCCGGTTCGCTAAAAAGGGGGGATTCCGCTGTGGTGAAGAAGGTTTTGGTTGTCGATGATTCGCTGGCAGAGACCAGGCTGCTTCAATCGGTGCTGACGCAGGGCGGTTATCAATCGGTTGCTATCTCAGATCCTACCAAGCTGGAAGAGGCCATCGAGGACGAGCGCCCCAACGTCATTTTGCTCGACGTGGTGATGCCCAAGCGGAACGGATTTCAAGCGTGCCGCGACTTGAAGAATCACCAATCCTACGCAAAGATTCCCGTGATTCTGGTGACCTCCAAAACGGCGCCGAGCGATCGCTACTGGGGATTGCAACAGGGGGCCAATGGCTTCGTCGCAAAGCCATTCACGCCGGATGAACTCATCAGTGCGGTGAAAAAGCTGGCCTGATGGAATTTCGCGCCGACAGTTCCGGCTTGTCCGAGGGACTTGTAGGCGAAGTCCGCGATACCGATGTCGCGATGGAAGACCGGCGCCCCGAGCGCCAATATTGCGTGTTCCGCGCCGGCCGGGAGCGCTTCTGCCTTTCCGTGTTGCAAGTCGAAGAAGTGGTCGATTGGCCCAGTCTTACACGCGTTCCGCTCGCTCCGGCGTTTCTACTGGGGGTTTTCAATCTGCGGGGAACGATCGTGCCACTCGTCGATATCGCCTTCACCGAGGCTCGCCGTCCTGGATTGCTTCCGAAGCATGTGGTAGTCGCGGTACTGAAGGGCGAAACGCACAGCGACGATGTGCACCTGGGAATCGCGGCGGACGAAGTGATCGGCACACATTCCGCGGCCGAGGAAGGCCTGATCGACCAGGCTCCGGCCAATGTGCCGCATTGCCGCGGGATGCTGCGGCATGACGACCGGCTTGCGCTCGTGGTCGACGTGCAGCGCTTGCTCGAGGTATTTCAGGTTCCCGTAATTTAAGCAGCTTGCTCTGCGCTCGCGGGCAGGCCGCGGCGTGGCGCACAAGTTCTGGGGAGGAAGTTATGAAGACTCGCTTGAGTTCCACCATCTGGCTGCTGGTCGCCTGGACCACTGCCGCCCTCATCGGCGTGCTGGGCCTCGCCTTCCACGCGGGAAGAAATTCGGCTGGGCAGTCGCTGCTCAATGCGGCCTCGCTGCCAGCCGCCGCGACTACGGCTCTGCTGGGCGCGGTCGCGCTGGCGCTTGTGGCCGCTGTATCGCTGGTGGTGGTGCTGAGTTCGCGCGTGCTCAAGCCCGCTTCCGAGCTCGCGCAATTTTCCGAGCGCCTCGCGAGCGGCGACGCGCGCGCGCGCGTGGAGATCAAGAGTCGCGACGAGTTTGGGGTCATCGCCGAAAACTACAACCGCAGCGCCGCCAAGGTAGCCCACGCGATGTCCAATCAGCAGAGCCAGGAATCGTTGCAGCGAAGTATTACCGACCTGCTGAACACCATCAATCTGGTGGCTCGTGGCGACTTGACGATCCGCGGCAAAGTCACGAGCGACGCGCTCGGCAACGTGGTCGACTCCGTCAACTTCATGCTCGACAATTTCACCAAGGTGCTCGAGCGCGTGCGCAAAGCCGCCATCGACGTGAGCACCAGCGCCAACCAGATTCTCGAAGCCGCCGACGATATGACGGAAGGCGCCACACAGCAGGACCAGGAAATCACCAACACGTCTTCCGCGGTCGAAGAGCTGACGGTCTCGATGAAGCAAGTCTCCAACAACGCCGAAGCCAGCGCCGAAGCCGCGCGCCGCGCGCTTGACGCCGCTGAACAGGGAAACCGCGCCGTCCGCGACACGCTCGAAGGCATGCAGCGCATTCGCGCTTCCGTGCAGGCCACGGCAAAGAAAATCAAATCGCTGGGTGACCGCTCACTCGAAATTTCGGAAATCATCAACGTGATCAACGACATCACCGAGCAGACCAACCTTCTCGCGCTGAACGCGGCCATTGAAGCGGCACGCGCGGGCGAGGCGGGCCGCGGATTCGCGGTCGTTGCCGACGAGGTTCGCAAGCTCGCTGAGCACTCCCGCAGCGCCACGAAAGACATCGCGGCTTTGATCAAAGCCATTCAGGCGGAGACAAACGAGGCGGTTGTCGTGATGGAAGAGGGCACGCGCGAAGTGGAAGTCGGCACCGGCCTGGCCGATCAAGCCGGCAAGGCTCTCGAAGCCATTTCGAGCGTCGTCCGGCAGTCCGCCGAACTCGTGCAGGAAATCTCACTCGCGTCCAAACAGCAGGTGCGCGGCACTGAAGGCGTTGCGAACGCCATGCAGATCATCTCCGGCATCACCCGCGAGACCACGCAGGGCGCGCGCCAGACGGCTTCGACGGTGGGACACATGGTCCGCCTATCGGAGCAGCTCAACGACGCACTCGCCCAGTTCCGTTCGCAATCAGGGCGCCCGGCGAGTGTCGAGGAGGCGCTGCAACCCGCCGCACCGGTCGGCGCGCCTCGCTGATCGAACGGACGTGGGCACGTAAGGATTTTCAACACGAGTGCCGGAAATGAAATCGCAACCCCTCACCAATGCGCCGCTCTCCGAATCGCAATCGGCGGAGATTCGTTCGCTGATCGAGCAGCGCTCGGCGATTCAATTCGACGCGTCCCGCGAGCGCTTTTTCTCCACGCACATCCACGACTACATCGAGGAAAAAGGCCTGGCTGGAGCCGCGGAATTGCTCGCGCGCATCCGCACATCGGGCGCCGATTACGAAGCGTTGCTGGAACGGTTGCTGACACAGGAGACTTCGTTCTTCCGCTATCCCGCCATCTACAGCGCGCTCGAACAGAGAGTGTTCGTGGAAGCGCACGAAAGAAAGCTCTGGCGGAGCCCGCGAACGCTGCGCATCTGGAGCGCCGGTTGCTCGACCGGTGAAGAGCCGTACTCGATCGCCATCACCCTCTGCGAAACGCTGAAGTATGCGGAATCCTGGAGCGTTGAAATTCTTGCCACCGATATCAGCCGCCGGGCCTTACGCCATGCCGAACGCGGAATCTATTCCCGGCGGAGCCTTCTCAATATGCCGCTCGGCCAGATCGACGCCTATTTCACAACCGTAAAACAGGGTTTCCAGGTGAAGCCCCGCCTCCAGCGAATGATTTCCTTCGCGCAAATGAATCTTGCCGAGGTGCCGTATGTCGGCAAAGTCGACTGCATTTTCTGCATGAATGTGCTTATGTATTTTTCTCCGGAACGCCGCCTCGATATTCTCCGCCGCTTCTACGAAGCGCTCGAGCCGGGCGGGTACTTTCTGCTGGGACATTCCGAGACGCTTTCGAACGTTCCCGTGAATTTCGAACCGATCGTTCACGGCGATTGCCGCATCTATCGCAAACCGGCGATGGCCGAGCCGCGTCCCGCGCTCGTTTTGGCAGGGGGGCGCCAGTGAACGGGCCGAGCCAGGAGGGAGTGGAGCTGTTCCTGCAGGAATCCTCGGAACACCTTCAATATCTGCGCGAATATTCCGGGCTCCTGCAGGAGGCGCAGGCCCGCCCGGAGGATATCGAAAAACTGTACATCTCGGCACATTCGCTGGCCGGCACGTCAGCGAGTTACGGTTACCCGCACTTTTCCGAAGTCGCCGCGAAGATGGCGCACATTTTCCATTACGCCATGAACACGACGGTCGGGGCCGAAATGCTGGGCCCGCTCACCGAGTTTATTTCCGGCGCGATTTCGGTTCTGGAGTTCGATCTGCTGCAGATCAGCTCGAGCGGCCAGGAAACGATCGAAGACATCGGCGAGTTCAAGCAGCGGCACGCCTTTGCCTTTCCCGCGCCGCCGTCGCAAGAAAGCAACAGCACGTCGGAGCCACAAGCGACACAGGAGTCCCAAGGGTATGAGCGCGAACCTGCGAGCGCCCCTTCTACTCAGGCCTTTTTTGCTCCGCCCGTGGTCTCGGAACTGCCTGAAGACACTGAGGTGCCCGCCGAGGTTCTGGAGTTCTTCCTTCCGGAAGCCGAAGAACATTTCCAGACAATCACGGAATGCCTGTTGGTGCTCGAAAGTCATCCGAATCCCGAAGATATCAACCGGCTCTTCCGTTCCATACACACGATCAAAGGTTCGGCGGCGCAGGTGGGCCTGCACCGCCTCGCGGCCATCGCCCATCGCATCGAGGACCTGATCGGCTGCCTGCGGGATGGAACGCTGCATCCCTGCGCGTCGCTCATCGATCTTTGTCTTCAGACGGTCGATGTCCTGAAGAAGTTCCTCCATCGTCAGTGGCAAGGCTCGCAGGAAATGGAAGCCGCCGTCAATCCGCTGCTGGGGCGAATCGCGGCACTCATGCCTACGGAAGGCTCTGGCGCCACTGCCGACGAGCCACCCGCCACGCCGGCCAGCCCTGCCCGGGCGGAAACTCCGGCCGCCGCACCGACAGAACCGGCTCACCCGGCAACCGCGCAACCCCTGCCACAATCGCACTCGGTCCGCATCTCGCTCGAACGCCTCGACCGCATGATGAATGCCGTCGGCGAGCTTGTGATCAACCGCACGCGCATGCTTGGGCGCCTCTCGGAGCTCTCGAAGCTCATCGACGTGCTGACGTTCTCGAAAGGTCGCCTGGCCGGTAAGGTATCCGAGTTTCAGGAAAAGCACGAGTTCAACCGCATTCAGCCCAGGCTCGTTCCCGGCAGCCAGCCGCCGCAGAAGGATACATTCCGCGGAGGCTTTCCGCCCGTGTCACCAGTGATGTCGAGCGATCTGCTTGAATTCAGCGAGCTGGAGATGGATCGCTACGACGACTTCAACATATTGTCGCGTTCGCTCACGGAAATTTCGGCGGACGTCAACGAGGTCCTCACGCAACTCGGCGGTTTCATGGGTCGCGTCGACGCAGACATCGACGAGTTCACCAAGCTCGCGCATCACCTACAGGACGAAATCACCGCCGCGCGGATGGTGCCCATCGGCAACCTCTACACCCGGCTTACGCGGACGGCCCGCGACGCTTCCAAAGCGGCGGAAAAGCAGGTGGAGCTGGCTCTCGAAGGCGCCGAGACCGAACTCGACAACAACATCATCCAACATATTTCCGATCCCCTGATTCACCTCGTGCGCAACGCGGTCGCTCATGGAATTGAGAGCGCCGACGAAAGGCTCGCCTCGGGAAAGCCGCTTCAAGCGCGTGTCTCGGTTCGGGCATACCATCGCGGAAACCATATCTTCATCGAAGTGGAAGATGACGGCCGCGGAATCGACTACGAACGCATTCGTCAGCGCGTAGTGGAGTCAAACGCGGCCTCGCCGGTCGTGGCTTCGCAGCTTTCCGAGCGCGAGCTCCGCGAATACTTGTTCCGTCCCGGCTTTTCCACGGCTGCCGCCACGTCCGAGCTTGCGGGGCGAGGCGTCGGACTGGATGTCGTCCGTTCGAACGTGCAAGCCTTGAACGGCGAGATCGAAGTCCGCTCGGAAACGGGACGCGGCGCCTGCTTTACCGTAAAAGTGCCACTGACGCTGATTATTTCGCAGGCGCTGTTCGTGCGCTGCGGAAAGCTCGTGTTCGCTCTGCCGCTGGCGATGATCGAGGAAATCCGCCGGCTGCGCGCTTACGACATCGAGGATGTGGGGGGCAAGCTCCTCACGCGCGTGCGGGACGTGGTTACCGAGGTCGTCCGCCTCGACCTGCAACTCGGCCTGCCGCCGCTTGAGCCGACGAACGGCTATTTCCACATGGTCATCGTCAAAGTGGCTGGCAAGCAGGTAGGGGTCGTTGTCGACGAAGTGCTGGGCAAGGACGAAATCGTCATTAAGAGCCTCGGCGCATACCTGCGGCGCGTCAAACTTTTCCCCGGCACGACGATCGCGCCGGACGGCAGCCTTATTCTGCTGATCGATTTGAACAGGCTTGTCTCCGCGGAAGCAGCGGAGCAGCGCGGCCAGTCCCTGGCGTCACCAGCGGCACGCGTTTTTGCGCCGGGCGCGGAGGCCGTGGCGAGCGGGCAGATTCCAGCAGAAGCGATCGATCCCGTTGCGGACGAACGCGTGATCGTGGTGGCGGATGATTCCATCAGCGTGCGGAAATTTGTGGGACGAATGCTGGAGAAGGCCGGTTACCGCGTGCGGCTCGCCTCCGACGGTCTCGAAGCAGCGGAAATCATCGCCGGAGCCAGCTGCAACCTGCTTATCACCGACCTCGAAATGCCCCGCATGAATGGCTACGAGCTGATGGCGCACCTGCGGCAAGACACTTCGACGTGGCAGATTCCCGTTCTCGTCGTCACGTCGCGTGCGGGAGCAAAACACCGCGATCGCGCCGTACAGGAAGGCGCGGCTGGCTTCCTGACGAAGCCGGTGCAGGAAGACCAGCTGCTATCGGTGGTCGAGAACCTGATCGGCGCGAATGCGACGCTGGGGCAAACCATCGACAGCGTGGCGGCGCAGCAGGATTGACATGGCCAACACCGACCTCAAAAAGACGCGGGTACTGATCGTCGATGATTCCCCCTTCATGTGCAAAGTTCTTCGGGAAATCATTCACTCGGATCCGCAGCTGGAAGTAATCGGCCAGGCGGGCGACGGCCGCGAGGCGGTGGCGCTGGCCGAATCGCTGTGGCCCGATGTGATCACGATGGATATCGAGATGCCGCACGTGAATGGGTTGGAGGCAATCGAGATCATCATGTCGCAGAATCCCCGGCCCATCGTCGTGGTCAGCTCCGCGGCCCGAAAGAACGCTGCATCCGCCCTGCGCGCGCTGGAACTGGGAGCGATCGACTGCGTACCCAAGCCTACGGGCGCGATCGACCTGGACATGCAGACAATTCGCGAGGAGCTCACGCGAAAGCTGAAGCGAGCGGCAAAGGTTCGCGTGATCCGTACGGCGAGCCGAGCGGGAACGCAGGCCCCCTGCCTCGCCGCGAAGAAAGCAGATGAAAAGAGAGACACTGCTCCGCGAAACAACGCGAAGTTCCCCTTTGTCGTGATCGCGGCTTCCACGGGCGGTCCTGCGGCGGTGGCGCGGGTGGTCGCTGGGCTGCCGGCGGATTTTCCCGGCGTAGTTTTGCTGGTGCTTCACATGCCGGCCACGTTCACAAAACAATTTCTACAGCAACTGGCGGAAATCTCGGCGTTGCCCGTCAAGCAGCTTCATGCAACCGAATCGGCCAAACCCGGAATCGTGTATCTGTGTCCCGGATCGCACCATCTGCGGATATCTCCCGTGGGAAACGTGCGTCTCGATGCGGATTCGTCCGTCGAAGGCCACCGCTACCGCCCCAGCGCGGACATGGCGCTTGAATCCGCCGCCGAATACGCCCGCGGCCTCGCCGTAGCGGTGATTCTTACCGGCATGGGAAATGACGGCACCAAGGGCGCGAAAGCGGTGAAGGCCCACGGCGGCTACGTGATCGCGCAGGACGAAGCCAGCTCCACAATTTTTGGCATGCCGGGCGAAGCAATCAAAGCGGGAGCGGTGGACGAGGTTTTGCCGCTGGACTCCATCAGCGCGGCAATTGTGCAGCACGTTACCAAATTGTGCCCACTGGCGCCGGCGGGAGCCCGATGAAATTCGCCACCTTCGAACCGGCGAAGGAACTCCGCAGCGGACCGTCGGAAGCGATCATTCTGTTCTCGGTTTCGAACCAGACCTTTGCCATAGCGGCAAGCGACGTCCAGGAAATTCGCAGCACCGACAGCCTTTCCGGCATGGCCAATGAAATCGACTGCTCCGGCCTGCCCAAGGTGCGACACACGATCAATCGCGCCCGACAGAGATATTACGTTGTAAATGCGGCGCAGCATTTTGGATTGCCCGTGTCGCGACCCGCGTTGGTTTTGATTCTGCGGCAACTTCGCGCCGCGATTCTGGTGGACCGGATCGGCCGGATGACCGAGATTTCCGCGACGTATCCGCTTCCAAGAGCTTTCACGGGGGACGAGCGCCGGTGGTATCGAGGACTCACTTACATCGACGACCATGTGGTACCCGTCGTGCAACCGGCCGGGTTCCTCACGTCGCAGGAATTCTGGCGCCTTGAAGAGGCAGCACATCAGGCTTCGCAACGCGAACTCGAGGGTACCCGCCCATGAACGCGCCAAGCGAAACGTCAATGAACGCGACGCCAGCAGCGGCTCAGGGAGCCCGGCAATCATTCGTGCTCGTACACATCGGTGAGCGGCGGTTCGCCGCGCCCGCCAACCTCGTGGCTGAATTGTCACCGCCCGTGCGGCTGCACCGTTTTCCGCATACGACGAGCCTGGTTTCGGGCGTCATCGTCCGGCGGGGAAAAATCGTGCCGGTCTGCAACGCGAGCGACATCGTGGGTGGGCGCAAGTCGTCTGCGAATCTTTTTTATCTGATTGCGGATGGCAGTGCCGCGGAATCGGGGGACTTGCTCGCGATTCCGGTGAACGGCGAATCCGAATTAGTGGCCGGCGAGATACGGCCGGCGGAGCAAGCAGCGCCGGGCTACATTTGCGGCAGTCTGCTTTTAGGGGAAGAGGCCATCGACGTACTCGATCTCCGCGCGCTTGCGAAAGCGCTGGAAGCGAACGCGGGATCATCGCGATCGGAGGGCCAGTCGTGAATCCTTCGGCAAGCCGTCCGCGCGTGCTGCTTGATCGACAGCAATGTCTATTTTTCGAAACGCGTAGGCGACGCGCTCAAGCAACAGGGCTTCGATGTGGTTCCGTGCTCGCAGGGCTCCTATGCGCTGACCATGCTCGAATGGAACGCCCCCGCCGCAATCCTTTGCGCCACCAACCTTCGCGAAATGGGGGCGCTCGAAATGGCGCCCATTCTTCGCCGCGACCCGAAAACGGCAACGATCCCGCTGATCGCCGTGGGCAACGATGGCGACCAGGCGCTGCTCGAATCCTATCGCGCGGGTTGCGACGATTACGTGGATCGGCGGCGCGAACCGTCCGAAATTGCCGCGCACGTGAAAAGTTTCCTGATCAGCCGCCACCAGGGTTTTCAGCCCACGCAAATGCTCTCCAAAGCGGAAACCGACCTCAGCGGCAGCCTGCTGCACCTCGACCTTCCCGGCGTGATTCAGATGCTCGGGCAATCCCGCCAGTCGGGCGCCTTGCACATCAACGCGGACGACACTGACGGAATTATATTTTTCGAGGGCGGAGACATTTTCCACGCCGAATGCGGCGTGTTGTTCGGCGATGAAGCCGTGACGGAGATTATTCGCACGTGCCAGGGCACGATCAGCGGCGTTTACAAATTCGTGTATGGGTCCACGGCCGTGCAACGCACCGTGCTGCGTTCGGCCACCGATCTTCTGCTCGATGCCATGCGTGAATTCGACGAAATCGAGCGCGACAAAGTGGAGGAGCCGTCATGAGCGAAACGCAAACCCTCACTGCGGCCCGCGTGCCGACGGTCTATTTCATTGACGACAGCGCGACCATGCGGGAAGTCATCAAGATAGCCTTCCGCAAGGAAAACATCCATGTCGTTACCTGCGCCGACGCCGCTTCGGCCCTGGCACAGTTCGCCGAGACCGCGCCCGACGCCGTGATCACCGACGTGATCATGCCGGATAAGGACGGCTACGAGGTCTGCCAGTTCGTCCGGCAGCATGAACGGCTCGGCGAAGATTCCGGTGATTCTGATGTCGGGGATCGTGAACCAGTCGGTGGCCGAAAAAGCGATGACCGTGAAGGCGGACGAATTAATTCGAAAGCCCTTCCAGCCCCAGGATTTGATTGCGCGGGTGAAGGGATTGATTGGCGCGAAGCATCCAGGACTCCTGGCCAACGGCAGCGTTACTGCAACGCCATCCTCCCGCCCGCAGGCGGAGGCGCTCAGCGATCTGTTTTCGACAAGCCCGGCCGCGCCGCCACCTGCGCAAGCCGCCCCTCCGCAGAGGGTCGAGCCTGCCACCAGTCCCGCTCCAGCACGCATTGAGCCGCTGCGGCCGGTTGCCCCGGCCGCCAAAACTCCCGCTGCCGCTCCGACGGCGTCGGCCCAGCCTGCCGAGGTTCACAAGCTTCGCAATGAGATTGTTCGGCTCGAACTTCTTGTAAAGCGGCTGCAAGCCGAACTCACCGCGGGCCGCGAATATTGTGCGGCGCTGGAAGCTCATTTCAAGCGCCTGCAGGAATCCGACTAAGATTCCGGCCGGACCACGAGCATCTCCCCTGGCCTGGGAACAATCAGGGCATGCTCTTCGAGCGAAGAAATTCTCGCGCGACTTCGCTGATGTCACGCTGCTCGGCCACCACCGCGTAATTCATCTTTCTCATTTCCGCATCCGATATTTTCCCGGACAGCTCCGCAAGAGCGCCCTGCAATCCCGGGAAGCGCGCCAGGGTATCGCCGCGCACAATCGGCACCGCTTCATACGGCGGGAAGTAATGCTTGTCGTCCTCCAATACGGTGAGGTCTCGCGCGGAGAGCAATCCGTCCGTCGAGTTTGCGGCGATCAGGTCTACCTGCTTATCCAACAAGGCTCGGTAAAGAAGCCCCAAATCCAGAATGCCGGGTTTTGCATTGAACTTGAGTCCATACACGCGGGCGAGCCCCGCATAACCATCCTCGCGTTCCATGAATTCGTAGCCAAATCCGGGACGCCACTGTGGGGTGAACCGCGCCGCCTCCGACAAAGTCTTCAAATGCAGCCGGCGCGCGTCTTCTCCGCGGATCACGATTGCAAACGTGTCGTCGAAACCGAGGGAGGGCAGTACCTTAAAGTTGAAACGCTGCTGGTACTCGGTCCGCACCCGCCCGAAAACGCCGCTTGGATCGCGCGAGACCGGATCGTGCAGGATCGCGGTCAACGCCGTGCCGGTATATTCGACGTAGGTGTCGATGCGGCCCGCCAGCATGGCCTGCTGGCAGATGAAGCTTCCGGCAAGGTAGAACCGGCGTTCGACGCGCAGGTGAGTCCGCGCCTCAATTTGCTGCGCGAGGATTTCGCCGAGCAGCGCCTGCTCCGGAAAATTCTTCGAGCCGACGACGATGGTATTTCTGCTGACTCCGCCGCATGCGGCGAGCCCCGCGGCCAGCAACAGGACGAGAAAAGGAATAGCGCAGCGGCTCCGTGGCGCGTTCATCCGATCCTCATCTCGCGGGACGAAGCTTCCGTTCGAGCAGGCTGAGGCCGAAATCGGCCGCCAGGGCAAGCAGCGCCGCGGGTATCGCTCCGGCCATGATCAGCGGATTGTTGACCATCGCTAGGCCCCGAAAAATGAACTCGCCTAATCCGCCGCTGCCGACCGCCGCCGCAATCGTGGCCACGCCAATCGTAAGAACCGTCGCGACGCGAATTCCGGCAATCACGGTCGAAAGCGAAAGAGGCAATTCAACCCGCAGCAGGATCTGCCGCTCGGTCATGCCCATGCCGCGCGCGGCTTCGCGCACAGAGCGGTCAACGCCAGAGATTCCCGTGGCTGTATTGCGGATGATCGGCAGCAGGGCGTACAAAGTCAGCGCGGCGATGGCCACGCGATCGGCGCGATCGCCGAGCCATGGTACCGGCAGCAGAAAGCCAAACAGCGCGAGGCTCGGGATCGTCTCCGCAACGTTCGCGCTGCCCAGGATCGGCTTCGACAGCCAGGGCCGCCGCGCGACCAGAATCCCCAAGGGCACCCCTATCGCGATCGCCAGCAGCATGGCGAGGGCCACCAGCCACACATGTTCGAGCGTCGCCTGGAAAATTTCCCCGCCATGTTGAGAAAGAAATGCCGCTAATTTCATTTCTGCTCTCCGGCTTCCTGGATCATTTTAAGTTGCGCCACGTAGGCGGCCGCGATGGGTTCGGTGGCATGGAGGAATTCGTCCGGCGAATAGATTCCTCGCAGCTCTCCCGCTTCCATCAGGCCGATTCGCGTGCCCAGCAGCAGGGCTTCCGCGATATCGTGCGTGACGATGACCACGGTCTTTTTCAAGCGTTTCTGCAAATCGTGGAGCTCGCCCCGGACCTCGCCGCGAGTCAGAGGATCGAGCGCGCCGAGGGGCTCGTCCATCAACAAAATGGGGGGATCGGCCGCAAGCGCCCGGGCCACGCCCACACGCTGCCTCTGACCGCCGGAGAGTTCATGCGGATAGCGCGAGCGAAATTCGGAGGCGTCCAGCCCGACGAGCGCAAATAATTCCTTCAGCCGCGCTTCGATGCGATCGGCCGGCCACTTTTCGAGGCGCGGCACCAGCGAAACGTTCTGCTCCACAGTGTAATGCGGAAATAATCCGGCTTCCTGAATCACGTAGCCGATTCTGCGCCGCAATGCGATCGGGTCCCAGTCAACCGTCGAACGCCCTTCGACGCAGACCTGCCCGCTGCTCGGCTCGAGCAAGCGATTGATCAATTTCAGCGCGGTGGTTTTTCCGGCGCCGCTGCGTCCCAGCAGAACCAGAGTCTCGCCGCGAGGCACCGCGAAACTCACTTCCTTCAGCAGAACTTTCCCGTTGGAAAGCTGGTAATGCGCTTTTTGAAATTCGATGATGGGCTGGTTGCCGGGCGGATGATTTGGCTCGCTGCTCATGCGGCGTGGGCGCGGAGGGAACCGTGGCGTCCCATGCAGGCTAGCAGGGGCTCCGCAAGAGTGTCAAATAAAGGGTCCTTCCGCTTCTGTTGATCACGCGTCGCCGAGGAACTGGCGAATGTCGTGCAGGACGTTCTCAATCATTTTGTCGGTCAATTTGCCAGTGAAGGTGTTCTGCTGGCTCGGGTGGTACGAGACGAACAATCGGGGAAGATCGACCCCCAGGTCATAACTCGCACCGTGCCGCAGCGGAAACGCCGCAAAACCCTTGATCCTGCCGGTTCGCTTCAAAATGCCGAGATAGACGCGCATCGCAATGCCGCCCAGCGCGAGAACCGCCCTCGGCCTCAGCAAACTCAATTCCGTTTCAAGATAGGGCCGGCAATTGTCCAACTCAGATGGCAGCGGCTTGTTCGCGGGCGGTGCGCAGCGCGCCGCGGCGGAGATATAAGCATTCGTAAGCTTGAGCCCGTCCCTGCGATCCATGGAGGTTGGCTGGTTCGCAAAGCCGGTGCGATACAGCGCCCGGTAGAGAAAGTCTCCCGACCGGTCTCCCGTGAACATTCGCCCTGTGCGGTTGGCGCCGTGCGCCGCGGGCGCCAGCCCTAAAATGATGAGCTTCGCGTGTGGATCGCCAAACCCCGGAATGGGCTTGCCCCAGTACTCCCACTCGCGGAAGGCCAGCCGCTTTTCGCGGGCCACTTTCTCCCGATATGCCACCAGCCTGGGGCACTTCCGGCAGCGCATGATCCGCTGATTCAATCGTTCGATCTCGTCCAACATAACCTCCGCAAGCTATTTATTAT
This sequence comes from uncultured Acidobacteriota bacterium, assembly GCA_963709105.1. GTDB lineage: Bacteria > Acidobacteriota > Terriglobia > Acidiferrales > UBA7541 > Palsa-295. The sequence goes on along the minus strand of CAVPVC010000018.1, from coordinate 19,308 downwards.
GAAACCTCCGCCGGGTGCGCTTCCTCTATATAATTGGAAGCGGGCCGCGGTCGCTAGGGCAGTCTGGCCCTTCACGCCATGAATAACACTCCCGAAAAGATTGCCGTTCTTGGAGCAGATCCCGCAACCCGCGAGAAGCTTCTTTCCGCGCTTCGCTCTGCCGGATACGAGGCTTCCGTTTTTGCCGGCGCCGAAGAACTCCTCGCGGCCGTTCACCAATCCGGCGCGGACGTAATCCTGATCGACGCAGCCACGCTCGATCACGATGCTCACTCGATTCTCGCGACGATTCGCGGCTCCGCTGCTACCGCCGGCGTCCGCGTGATTTTGCTCGCCGCCGCCCGGGCCGCCAGCCAGTCCGAAGAGCGCGCGGAGGCTCTCGACCTTGGCGCGGACGATGCCATCTCCCAGCCGTGGGATCAAGCCGAATTCCTCGCGCGGATACGCTCGCAGTTGCGGGCACTCCACAGGGAAAAGGACCTCGCCGATAAGCTGCGCGTGGCCGAAGAAGGCCAGCACATGGCGCATACGGCTTTCGAGGCGCTCGCGGTAACCGAAAAAATGACGAACGACGCGTTTTCTCTGGACCGCCGCCTGAAGATCGGCTTTGCCGCCGTGTTTGCGGTGGCGGCTGTCATGGCGGGATTCTATTTCCTCTTCGCCCACAGCGCCCAAAAGGAAACGAAGCAGGCCAATAAGATCATCGCCGGTCTTGAGGGCGGCATCCTTCGGCAGGAAAGGCTTATCGCCGAGGCCCGGAGGCTGCGGGCGGAGCAGGGTTCGGAAACCGCAGTGGCCCCCGCGCAGGAGGAATTGCAGAGGCACGCTGCCGATCTGAAATCGAAGATAGCCAACGCCAGTTCCGACGAAATGACCGACCTGGTGAAGGAACTGGCCGACACGAACGCCCGCCTCAAGCGCGTTGAGCAGGAACGCGGCTCCGCTCAAAGCCTCATTCCCACCGACGTGCAGAGCGTGTGTCTCCTGCACGTCTCCGTTGCATTTCGGAATACGCAAGCCGGACAACGGCTTCGCTACGCCGGACTCAATCCGCAGGGCGAGCCGATCGAGGATAGCACCGGCAATCCAATCGTAACGCTCGATGGACGCGGACCCGAAGTGAAGATGGATGTCTTCGGCACGGGATTCCTGGCCGGGCCGGGCGGCCGTGTGATTACGAACCGGCACGTGGCCGAGCCGTGGTGGAAAAGCGACGATCTCTCGTCCCTTACGACCGAGGGCGTGCAGGCCGAAATCTCCTCCATTCACGCATATTTCCCCGGTGATCCGCGAGCGTTCACCGCTGAAATCCAGGACATCTCGAAAGACACCGATCTCGCCACCATGGCCGTAAACCTTCAGGACCTGAAGAGGCCTCTTCTCTCGATCGACTCGGCCAAGGAAGCCGCGCAACCGGGCCAACCGATCGTCCTGATGGGTTACGCCACCGGACTGGCCGCACTTCTCGCGCGCACCGACGAAGATACCGCGCAGCAAATTCTCACCCAGGGAGGCAGCGATATTTCCCAGGTGCTCGATTCGCTGGCGCGCCGCAACCTCATCCGGCCCTTGATCACGCAGGGGCACATCGGCGACGTGCTGTCGGATAAAATTGTGTTCGACGCACAGACTACTTCCGGAGGGTCCGGCGGCCCGCTCATCAATCAACAGGGAAAAGTTGTGGGAGTCACGTTCGCCGTTTTGAAAGGCTTTGGCGGCTCGAACTTCGGCATTCCGATCCGGTTCTCGCAGCCGCTGCTCACCCGTCAGTGAGCCCGTGAATTGATCTCGTAAGCGGCCGGGTGATTGACAAGCTAATTGCGCCGGAATAGTGTGTTCGAGCAGTAGCATCTTCGGCTGGACGGGTTACTGACCGACAATCACCCAATCTGAGATCGAGTACGAACAAAGGCAGCCTAGCTGGGAGGGCGCGACCATGACGAAGAACTTTTGGTGCACCGGGATTTTGGCGGCTGGCGTGACTGTGTTGTTAGGCATGGGATTGCCGAAGCTGCATGCGGCGAAGCGTGCCGCGGGAGCCGTCAATGTGAGTAGTGACGATATCGGCGGCGTGGTCACCAGCTCGCAGGGTCCGGAGGCCGGAGTGTGGGTGATCGCGGAGACCACCGACCTGCCGACGAAGTACGTCAAGATTGTCGTCACCGACGACCACGGCCGGTACCTCGTGCCTGAGTTGCCGAAGGCGAATTACAAGGTGTGGGTGCGCGGCTATGGCCTCGTGGATTCCTCGCCGGTGCAGGCTGCGCCGGGCAAGGACGTGGATTTGACGGCGACGATCGCCCCAGACGCGCGCGCCGCAGCGAACTACTATCCTGCTTCTTACTGGTATTCGCTTCTCAAGCTTCCGGCAAAAACCGATTTCCCGGGCACCGGCCCCACCGGCAATGGCATCTCGCCGTCGGTGAAGAGCCAAGACCAGTGGATCGATCAGCTGAAAGTGAACAACTGCGAATCCTGCCATCAGATTGGCGACAAGGCGACGCGCGAACTCGAGCCGGCTCTCGGCCATTTCGATTCGTCGGTGGCCGCATGGAGCCGACGGATAGCTTCGGCGCAAGTGGGCTCGCAAATGACCGCTGGGATCACGCGCATCGGACGCGAGGGTGCGCTTGGCATGTATGCCGATTGGACAGACCGCATCGCGGCCGGCGAGTATCCCCAGCAAGCCCCGCCACGCCCGCAGGGAGTCGAGCGGAACATCGTGATCACCGAGTGGGACTGGGGAAACGGGAAGGAATATTTCCACGACGAGATTGCCACCGACCGCCGCAACCCATCTATGAACGCGAACGGGCCGATTTATGGCGTCCATGAGGTCAGCACCGATTTCATCAGCGTTGTCGACCCGAAGAAGGACACCGCCGCGGAAATCCCTGTACCGGTGCGCGACGCCGACACGCCGTACGCGGCGTCGCAGGACATATCGGACCCCTCGCCGTATTGGGGCGACGAGAAAATCTGGAGCAGCAAAGCCAACGTCCACAGCTTGATGATGGACGCGAAAGGCCGCATCTGGTCGGCGGCAGTCGTGCGCGCGCCCGAGAAGAATCCCTCCTTCTGCAAGCAGGGCGGTGACAATCCCTCCGCCAAGCTCTTTCCGTTGGAAACCAGCGCTCGGCAGGCCAACGTGTACGATCCGAAAACCGGAAAGTTTGAAATGATCGACACGTGTTTCGCAACGCTGCACCTGATGTTCGCCGAAGACGCCAACAGCACGCTGTGGTTTTCCGGCGGCCGCGACGTTGTGGGCTGGCTAAATACGAAAACGTGGGATGAAACGCACGACGCCGACAAATCCCAGGGCTGGACGGCTCTGGTGCTCGATACCAACGGCAACGGCAAGCGCGACGACTACACGGAGCCCGACCAACCGCTCGATCCGACCAAGGACAAGCGCATCCACGGCAACTTTTACAGCGTCAATCCAAGCCCGCTCGATGGATCGGTCTGGGGAACCGTGATTGGAGTGCCGGGCGCGATTGTGCGCCTGAATCTGGGGTCGAATCCGCCGACCACCACGCTTGCGGAAATCTATGAATTGCCCTGGAACAATCCCAAAGCCGTCGTGCATGGATTCGGTCTGCGCGGCATGGATATCGACCGCAACGGAGTGGTGTGGACGGTGCTCACCAGCGGACACTTCGCAAGCTTCGACCGCCGCAAGTGCAAAGGTCCGCTGAACGGCCCCACCGCCACGGGCCAGCAGTGCCCGGAAGGCTGGACGATGTATCCCTTCCCCGGTCCCTCGTTCAAAGGCACGGAATCGGGAAGCTCGGATGCGAACTACTACGACTGGGTCGACCAGTTCGACACATTCGGCCTGGGCAAGAATATTCCCATCGCCACCGGCAACTTGTCGGATTCCCTGCTCGCGCTCATGCCAGCCACCGGCAAGTTTGTGACGCTGCGCGTTCCCTATCCGATGGGCTTTTTCGCGAAGAGCCTCGATGGGCGCGTGGACGATCCGAACGCCGGATGGAAGGGCCGGGGATTGTATTCCACCTACGCCACGCGCGCACCGCAGCATATGGAAGGCGGGAAGGGCACCACGAGCAAAGTCGTAAAATTCCAGCTGCGGCCGGACCCGCTGGCGAAATAGCGCGACGCGACCGCAAGGCAGCACGGCGCATCGCCGCATTTGCCGGATTACGCCGGGTAGCTCAGTTCAGAACAAGCGACTTTTTACTTTAGTTGCTCGCGCGTTGGGAGCCTTTGCCCGTCACGTAAAAGTAGCCGACCTTGTTATTCGACGGCGTGCCGTACCACATATTCCCCAGCGGATCGCGGAAGAATTCGCGGATGGTATTCTCCGGGTGGGGGAACGGAAAAAGGGTGATCTTGCCGGTTGCGGGATCGAGGCGCCCAAGCACGTCCTGGTCGAAAGAGGAATACCAGACGTTGTCTTCCGCATCGATCCCCATTGCATAGGGACTCGGGCTGAAGCCCGGCAACACGTATTCCTTGAACGCCTCCGTCTTGGGATCGAAACGATCGATGATCCCGGCCGTGTACTCGCCCACCCAGACAATTCCCTTCGAATCCATCGCTAGGCGCCGCGGATACGGGTGCTCGAGTTTCTTGCTGTTCGGCGGCGTGTAGTACGTCACTTTCAGCGTTTTCCAGTCCACTTTGCCGATCTGGTTCGTGCTCTGCTTGGTGAACCACATGTTGCCGTCGACACCCGGTTCGATTCCATAGGCCTGCAGCGGGACGTCAAAGAAATGCGTGAACTTTCTGGTCTCGGGATCGAAACGCGTCAGCGGGCTTCCCGTGGCCCACACGTTCCCTCCGGGATCCACGCGGCACGTATGCTTTTCCCCGCCTGATTCCGTGCGCTCTTTTCCGGGAAGATATGGGTCCTGATATTCGGTGATCGCCTTGGTATTGGGGTCCCATCTTCCGATTTCGTTCGAGCCCTGCTGGCACAGCCAGACCGAGCCGTCGGGAGCCGGAATCGCGGAATGAATGGCCGCGGTTCCCTGCGTTGGAACGCGATAGGTCTCGGTCTGCCCGGTCTTGGGATCGAGCCGCGTGATGCTGTTGTTCGTGCCGAAATTCGGAATCCACAAGCTTCCGTCCTTAGCAGGTGCGGCGCTGAAGGGCATCTGGCTGGGGGTGGGCATGTCGTACTCCACAAAAACGATGTTCGCGGCCTCACTGCCGAACTGGATCAGCGTGTCCTTATAACCGGGCATCGCGGCGGGAGACTTCGGAAGTGTGGCTTCAGGGCCGAACGAGCTCGCCAGCCACGCCGCCAGCTCATCGCCCTGCGCGTCGTCGAATCTGCCGGGCGTGCTGAACGTAAAACTAAAGTGCATGGCCTGCTGCATATAGCGGATCCGGTCTCTATAGCCATCCTGATCGCGCGAGACCGCCGCGAGGCGGCTCTGGAAGGAATGGCACACGGAACAGTTCCCGAAAAATATGTTCTTGCCCTTGGCATCGGGCATAAGCTGCTTCGCCTGTGACACGGAAATATCGCTCCAGCGAACCGTGCCGTTCTGAAGGGCGAAATCGAACGAGGCATTTTGATCGGCGGCGAGGTTCACGCCGGTTCGCGGATCCGCCTTGTAGCCTACGGCTCGAATCTGCACGCGATATTCCCCGGCCGGCAGTTTTTCGATCCGGTAGTGCCCCTGGCTGTCGGAAACCACGATCGTCGTTATCTTTGTCTTCGAGTTTTGCGCCTCGACGAACGCATCCTGAAAGGACGCCCCGTCCGGTCCTTTGACGGTCCCCTGAATCGATGCTCCATAGGAAAATGAAGCGAGGAGTGTTACCGAGCCCAGTAATGCGAACGTCTTGCTCAGTCTTTTGAAGCGCATAGAGCCTCTCTCACCGCAATGAATTCAAGAACATGTCGATCACGCCGCAGTTATGCTGCCCGATTCTGATGGGCGATTTTTTCAGCGGTCCTTGTCCGGATCTCCCGTCGCTTGAAGGGGCCATAGCGGACGGCACGGTTCAGGATCCCACTTCGAGCCGTCCGGCTCGCGCTCGAATTGCCCGCTGATGATGAAAGGCTGCGTGAGGTACTTGGGGTCGTCGACGATCGACGTCAGGATCAGGTACCCCGGGCCCCGGGGTCCGTGCGGATAAAAAACATTGTAATATTCGGTGAGCACCGCATTCTCGCTGTAGGGAACCCCGTTCTTGCGCAGATATCCGGGCCGCATGTGCGTGGTGATCACTTGCAGGTCGCCTCCCTTGCCCGGCTTGGGCCCTCCGTAGGTGGCTCCCCCTTCTCCCGGATATTGAACTCCCTTTTCCCATTTGGCGACGGAGTCACCCTGCCATTGCGGCTCGCCCCCTTGCCATTTCGATCCGTCGAAGTGGAAGAGGCGCTTCTGCATTCCCGCGTCCGTCTCCATCTGCAGAGTATTGCCATCTGCCCAGGTGATATGAAGGCGTTCGGGTATGCGCATGATGTTTCCCGCGCCGTACGCCTTGCATTCATTCCCTTCGGCTTGATCTTTGGCGGGATCCCACGTGTCGGCTACGCGCTTTGCTTCGGCGTTGATCGGGAGGCTTTCGTAATCACCCTTGGCGGGAGTGATCATGCGCCAGCGCCAGTCTTCATTGACGAGCGCAACCCAATAGCCCGTCATATCGATCACTGCGGATTCTTTTGCGGTGGCCGGAGCCTTCGCGTCATTCGCTGCCTGGGCTGGCCCTGCGTGCGAAGTCCGTGGAGCACCGATAATGATCGATAAAATAAATAACAACCCGCCCGCCGTTGCGGAATAAAAAACTGTCCGGTCTTGAGACATCCGGCGCTTCAACCACACCATTTGCGCTCCTTATTAACTATTGCTTACGCGCCTGCTGATTCTTATCGTTCGCAACTTCGCGATACACGGTTTCGATGAACTTGTCGGTGGTCCACTTGCCCGTGCGCGAACCGAACACGGGATCGTAGTCGAAACTTGGTTTCGCCGCCTTCACTTGCTCGACCGTCATTCCTCGTTTCACCATGTCCTGAATCGCGTCCGCGGATGATGGTCAGCATGTCGCGATAGTTCACCACGTCGTTTCTGTCGCAGAGATATCCGTGGCCGGGTATCAGGTACGTGCCGCCTTCCTCGTTTTCCTTCGGGACCATGAGCTCGATCATGTCGTTCAACGCATCGATAGTTCCGCGAAGGCTGCCGCCTTTGTCGGCTTCGATCACCGGGTAGGTCTCGGTGGAAAACAATTCGCCAACGCTCAACACCTCCGAGTCGCGAAAAAACACCACGGTGTCTCCGTCGGTGTGCGCGGCGGGCATGTGATAGAACAGCACCGCCTCGTTGCTGTACAACCTCGACCCCTCGTTGCCATAGGTAATCGCATCGGTCGTAGCGAGTTTGGCGCTAAGCACCCGCGCAATCGTGTCCGAATGCCCCATGATTACGGCCCCCGGCGCGAGCCTGTCCTTATTGAGCCCAGCGAGCAGATCGGGATCGCGGCTGGTGCCTCCGGCGTCGGCATTCGGCAAAGTCCATCCCGCCTGGGAGAGCTTGATGTTGCCACCCGTGTGGTCTGCGTCGTCGCTGGTGTTGGCGATAAACATGATCGGCAGGTCGGAAAGCGACCGGATCGCTGCAATCACCTCGTCGCTGTATTCAGGAACGCCCGTGTCCACAACGATGACGTACTGATTGCCGATTTGAACCGTGATGTTGTTCAGGCCGGGTTCCACCAGCATATAAACGTTGCCTTGCACGTGCATCACGTGGACGTGCGCGCTGTCGGCCTTCGATTCCTGCGCTCCACAGATACCGGTAGCGCAAAAGACCATCACCACCAGAGCCAAGAACGAAGATTTGCCGGCGCCAGACCCAGGAATTGCCGTTCATTGAGACCCCTTGGCCGATGGTCCGGCTGCCTTGGCTGCGGCCATCTCTGCCAGCTTCTTCTGGTATTCCGGGTACATCGTTTCCGCCCCGCCGCGCGTCGCTTCATGCGGCATCCCGACTTTATCCGCGAATTCATACAGCCACGGGTTCTTTCCGGGAAGGTGGTAAGGAACCCAACCCTTCTCGTGCTCCACCTCCACGCTGGGGATGCACAAGTTCGGAAGCGTCATATTGCTTTCCGTGGCGACCCAATCCGACGTGCGGACAAATGGTTTTGTCAGGTAAAGCGGGTCCTCCACGATGGTGACCATCGTGAGATAGCCGTGATGGCGAATCAGGTATTCGATCATCGTGGCCCGTTGGCTTCGTGCCAACCCGTTGCGCCGCACCCATCCCTCTTTCAGATGAGTCGTTGTGATTTTCAGCGCGTCTCCTTCCCATTCCCCGGTCGAAAAACCCTGCCAGGTATGCGGAGCCCAGGCGGGCGGATGCGGCCGGCCGTCCATGTAGATCACGCGGTGTGGAATCATCCACCTGGTGGTCAGGTTCCACGCGCGGATGCCCTGCGTTAAGCGGTCAACATCGGGCCAGATCCGCAGGTCGGCTGGTCCGCGGGGCGCGTAATCCGCGGGGTGCGGCTGGCACTGGCGCTCGGTCACCTCCCATTTCGCTGCGTCCCACGTGTCGCCTCGCATGCGGTCTTCATCGTTGATGGGCATGCCGGTGTAGTCGCCGATCCACGGACCCGGATTGCGCTCCGGCCAGTCTTCGAACAGCTTCTGGCTCCATTGCCCCGACAAGTCGGTCTGCGCCGACGCAGGCAGCGCCGCCAGCGCAGCCGCAAACAGCAGCAGGAGCGGCAGACCACGAACTCGATAGCTGGAACAACGCATCGCTAACTCTCCTCTTCGCGGCAAACGCAGGCGATCGTCACTTGGCAAGTGGATCGGGGCGCACCTGGAAATGCACCAGCTGGCTCGGAGTCCCTTTGCCGCCTTCCACGTGCCATGTCGTGCGGGTGTCATTGTCCACCCAGATTCCGCGGCCTTTCCAACCGGCACTGGGATCGTCGATGCGGCTATCGATGCCGCGCGAATAGAACCCCATGGGATATGGCACCCGCATCACCGTCCAGGTCTTCGTAGCGGGCTGAAACACCAACAGGGAGTCTGAACCCGAACCGGTCACGACCACAGCATTTTTCCCGAGGCCGAGACTATTGAACCGATCCACCCAGTTGAAATACAGCCAGTCCGCCTTCGCTTCGCTCTCGCCTTTAAAAGTTGGCCCCGGCGCCGGATATAACGTCCATCCCTCGGGACAATGTTGACCGGTGGCCGTCGGGCCATTCAGTACCTTGCACTTGCTGCGGTCGAAACTCGCGAGTTGCCCGCTGCCGCCCAGGCCGGTCCAAAGCAGCCCGTTCGTATCGAAATCGATCCCGCGCGGAACGTATCCAAGATCTCCCGCGGCGTTGGGATCGGCGGCTGTCGTGAACGGCGGTTCGTAAACTTCCGTCATGCACGTAGCAGGAGGATTCGCGCCCGGAACAAAACGGATAATCTTTCCCGGCACCGGCCTGATGTTCGCGGCCCACACGCTCCCATCCACTGGATTGACGGTAATTCCATACCCTCTGGTTCCATCCACAAACCGGTCGAGCTTCGGATCGGGCGGCTGAGGCGCTTTCGTGTACTCCCCGATTTTCCCATCGCCGTTGTAATCGATGATGGACGGGCACCAGCCTTGCGCCTTCGCGGCGTCGTGCGTCGCGTCCCACACACGCGGATTGAGCCATCCTACGCCGCCTGTCTGATTTATAGCGATGCTGAAGTAAACAGTTTCGTTCTTGTCGTCGGCGATCATCAAATGATGGATGCCGAAGCAGAGATCGATTCCCTCGAACTTGCCCGTCTTCGGATCGTAAATATCCACGCCCGCGCCAATCGCCGAGGGCGGCTCCCAGTTTTTCGCGAACACGTTGCCCGCGGACGCCTTGCAATAGGCGGGATGCTCCCGGCGCTCGTTCTGCATCATGCCGATCCACACGCGCCCTTCGCGGTCCATCTGGGGATTCACCGGACTCACCGCGCCCTCCGGCCACACCAGCGTGTCTCCCCAGTAGGGAGACGGCGCGCCGTTGGGGCGCAGGCTGGCGTGCTGCTCCTCGGCCCGCAACGGAATCTTCACCGTTTGCACCGTGTTCTCGCTCGGATCGACGATCAGCATCACCGTGGATTCGAAGTCCGTGCTGTAAATATGGCCGTACGCATTTTGCGTGGGATTTCTCCGGTTGCTCGCGAGAATTCCGTGCAGAAAAGTATTCCAGGTTCCTTGATCCCAAACGGTGAGCACCACATTGCGCTCGATTCCCTGCGGGCGCGGGGGCGCCGGCGGCAATTCGCCCTTTGCAATCCGATCGCTCCAGTCCGCAAACATAGCGAGCCCGCGGTCATGCCCGAAATAGCCGTTCAGCGTGCTGGTCATGTTGCCGCCAAATTGCCCGGAGAGGATTCGCCGCTCCCAGGCATGGGCGCTCGTGTCAGATGTGCCCAGATTCGGAGAAAGCTCGCGCGTCGCCTTGTCGCCCATCTGGTGGCACATTTCGCAGCCGGAATGCAGTCCGTCGATCCAGTCCGCCTGCGTTTTTACGACTCCTTCCGCCGAGGGAGCCACGCCTTGGGTCGTGTGCAGCGCTCCGCTCGTCTTGATCGGGAAAGCGCTCTTGGGCGGCACTTCCATGAGCGAATACCAGTAGCTCGCGGGATAATACTGCGCCGCCGCGCGCGCGTCGGGAGCCACCACCGCCTTCAACGCAAGCGTCGCGCCGCGCTCCGCGCCTACCGGCTCAGAATCGACCAGCCCGTATCCTCTAACCCACACCTTGTAATGCGCCTTCGGCAGATCGGGGATCAGATATCGGCCGCGGTCATCGGTCACGACGATCTTGCGGAACTTGGTAGGCAACTCTGTTGTTTCCGCGATAACCCACACGCCCGCCTCGGGTCCGTTCGCGCTGGTCACGACGCCCCCGATATCCGTAGCGCCGGGCGAAACCTCACCACCGCCTGCCTGAACTGCCATTCCCCCCGGCCCCGGGCGATCCGCGGCGCGAGCGATCGCGAGCACTGCAGCAAACACACCGGAGGCCAAAAGGGCCATCGCGAGAATCCGCGGAATCTTAGAATTCATTACAACACTCCTTATGACGAAAGACCCGGATGAATATCCCTGTCATCAAGTTACGACAGTTACTTTGCGAGCGGGTCAGGCCGCATCTGGAAATGCACGAGCTGGCTCGGCATGCCTTTTCCGCCCTCGATATGCCACGTTGTGCGCGTATCGTTGTCCGCCCAGATTCCCCTGCCCTTCCAACCGGCATTCGCGTCGTCAATGCGGCCGTTCATATCGCGCGCGTAAAATCCCATCGGGTATGGCACGCGCATCACCGTCCACGTCTTTGTCGGGGGCTGAAACACCAGCAGGGAATCCGAGCCCGTCCCTGTCACCACCACGGAATTCTTGCCGAGACCAAGAATATTGAACCGGTCGACCCAGACAAAATAGATCCAGTCCGCCTTCGCTTCTGTCTCGCCCTTAAAGGTAGGCCCTGGTACGGGGTAGAGCGTCCATCCCTCCGGGCAGTGCTGCCCCGTGGCGGTGGGTCCCCGAAGTACTTTACACTTGCTGCGGTCAAAACTGGCGAGCTGCCCGCTGCCGCCAAGATTCGTCCACACCAGGCCGTTGGTGTCGAAATCCACGCCGCGCGGCACATACCCGAGCTTCTCGCCGCCAGTAGGATTGGCCGTGAAGGGCGGTTCGTAAATTTCCGTCATGCAGGTGGCAGGCGGGTTCGATCCTCGAACAAAGCGCAGAAGTCTCCCGGGCATCGGCTTGGTGATCCCCACCCACACGCTGCCATCCACGGGACTCACGGAAATTCCGTAACCCCGGGTTCCATCGACAAATCTGTCGAGCTTCGGATCGGGCGGCTGAGGCGCTCTGGTATACGCGCCGATCTTCCCGTCGCCGTTGTAGTCGATCACCGGCGGGCACCAGCCTTGAGCCTTCTCCGCGTCATGCGTCTCATCCCACACGCGCGAATTCACCCATCCCACGCCGCCCACCTGGCCAATCTTGAGTGCGAAGTACACCGTTTCGTCCCGGTCGTAGGCGAGTTTCAAATGGTGAATCACGAAGCACAAATCGACCGCCTCGAACCTCCCGGTTTTTGGGTCGTAGATATCGACGCCCCAGCCGCCATCGCGAGTCTGCGGCGGCGGTTCCCAGTTTCGCGCAAAAACATTGCTGGACGTCGCTTTGCAATAAGGCGGCGGATCGAGTTTGCGATTCTGCGCGCCGATCCATATGCGCCCCTTGCTGTCCATCTGCGCGTAGGCGGCATTCACCGAATCCTCCGGCCACGCCAACTGGTCTCCCCAGTAAGGGGAGGGCGCCGCATTCACCTGGCTCGCCCCCATCGACATCGTGGCTCGTTCCTCTTCATGCCGCAGCGGAATCTTGACGGTCGAGACAGTGCTTTCGCTAGGATCGACAATCGTCACCGTTCCCAGTTCCCAATCCGTGTTGTAGATGTGCCCGTACGCGTTCATCGTCGGATTCCGGACGTCACTCGCGACGATGCCGTGCAGAAACGTATTCCACTGCCCGATATCCCACAGAGTGAGAACCACGTTGCGTTCGATTCCCTGGGGGCGCGGCGGAGCCGGGGGCACTTCGCCGCGCGCGATCCGGTCGGTCCAGTCGGCGAACATCGCGAACCCGCGATCATGCCCGAACGTGGCGTTGAAGGTCGCCGTCATCTCCGCGCCGAATTGGCCCGAAAGGATGCGCCGCTCCCATGCATGCGTGCTGGCATCGAACTTCCCCAGGCTCGCGGGAAACTCGCGCGTCGCCTTATCGCCGATCTGGTGGCACATCTCGCATTCCGAATGCAGCCCGTCGATCCAATAGGACTGCGACTTCGAATACCCGGGCGTGTAATTAGGATCGCCCTGCTGGGACCGCTGCGTGCCCGAAGTCTTGATCGGGAACGCGCTCTTCGGGGGTACCTCCATAAGCGAGTACCAGTAGCTCGAGGGGTAATACTGCGCCGCGGCACGCGTGTCCGGAGCCACCACGGCCTTCAGTGCCAGCGTCTGGCCACGCTGCGCGTCAACCGGTTCCGAATCGACCAGCCCATATCCCCGCACCCAAACCTTATAGTGCGCCTTCGGCAGGTCGGGGATCAGATACTGCCCGCGGTCATCGGTGACAACGATCTTGCGAAACTTGGTGGGTAACTCCGTGGTTTCCGCAATCACCCAGACGCCTGCTTCGGGTCCGTTTGAGCTGGTGACTACCCCACCGATGTCGGCCGCATCGATTGAAACCTCGCTTCCCCCCGCCTGCCGTGCCAGTCCCCCCGCATTCGGGCGCTCCGCGGCCCGACCTATCGCCAGCACCGCGGCGAATACGCCACAAAACACGGCGATTATCGCCAGAAGCCGCACAATGCATCCCTCCATCTTCTCTCCCCCAAGGTAAACCCGTTGCAACCGGTCCCGAACGTGATACAACATCCTCCGTTTATAAAGCAAGTGTACTCGTTTCCTGGCTCAGCGGCCTCCTGTTGCCTTGCCATTCGTGAAGAAATATACTCGGCGGGATTTGCGGCAAAGAGTCCTCGATTCCGAAACCGCCAAGGGGAATCCATGAAGAATTGTGCCGGTCCGCTGAGACTGCGAAGACCACGGGGACTGCGTAAACTTCCTGCTATCGGCGCACTCCTCCCACTCCTGCTGTTTGCCCGGCCGGTTTCGGCGCAGGAGCCGCAGGATTTCTCCAAGATCGAGGTGCAGACGCAAAAGGTGGGCGGGAATCTGTATATGTTGACCGGCGCCGGCGGAGACATCGCCGTTTGCGTCACCAACGACGGGATCATGATGGTCAACTCCAGCTTCTCCCAGATGTCCGACAAGGTCGACGCCGCCGTGAAAAGGCTCAGCGACAAGCCCGTGCGTCTGGTCGTCGATATGCACTGGCATCCCGGCGATACCGGCGGGAACGCCTACTTCGAAAAACAGGGAGCGCTGATCGCCGCCCATGAAAACACTCGCAGCATCATGATTTCCGGTACGATGCGCGACGGCGTCAAATACGATCCCTTTGCCAAAGAAGCGATCCCCACCCTCACCTACACCGACCGCGCCACTTTTTACTGGAACGGGGAAGAGATTCGCCTCACACACTATCCGCACGCGGACACCGATGGCGGCACCGTCGTTTACTTCGCCACTTCGCATGTGCTTCATTCAGGGGACAGCTATCGCACCGATGGGTTCCCCATCGTCGACTGGGAGCATGGCGGCAGCGTCAAAGCGGTCATCGCGGCGCTCGAGGATATGATCGCCACTTATCCGCCCGATACCAGAGTGATCCCGGGCCATGGCCCCCGTCCGATGACCGTCGCCGACATCAAGCCGTACATCGAGATGCTTCGCGATGCCAGGGGACGCGTGGAAAAAGCCATCCGCGAAGGCCAGACCCTCGACCAGATGAAGAAAGAAAAAATCCTGTCGGGCTATGAGAGCTATTCGCATCACGTCTCCTTCGACCACTTCACCGAAGTTTTGTACAGAGAAGTTTCCGAAAAGAAAGAGTAACCTCGGCAAGTAGACCGTTGCGGCAATCCGTGAACGAAACGAGCATGGAATGATTGAGAGAATGTCCGAGCGCATTATTTTTCTTCTGTTGCTGTTGAGTCTTTTCGTGAGCGCGGGTGTGGCGCGCGCGCAATATCCCTCCGGGCCTCAAATTCACAAAGACGGAACAGCCGTCCTGCTGGAAGATTATGCAAGCGTTCCACTCTCCGGGCCCACTCGCCACATGGCCGTTGACTCAGGATTTGTGCCCATACCGGGCGCCAAAAATGGAACCATCAATTTCAAGGGTGAACTCGCCCGCGTCACATCTTTACGCTCCGAACCTGCGAACGCTCCTCTGGCGGCCTCGCGCTTGTTCGTTGATGACGAGAACGGAACGCTCTACATCCTCGACAAGAGCACCAAGCAGTTCACGCCCTACCTTCGCTTCGTGGATATTTTTCCCAGTTTCCTCGCCAACTCCGGTCCGATGGGCGTCGTTTCTTTCGCGTTCGATCCGGATTACGCGAAAAACGGCAAGTTTTACACCGTTCATTCCGAACGGCCCGGCTACGGCCCTGCCATGCCGACGAATGCGCAGCAACCCGGCTTGAATCTGGACGGCTACACGGTAACTCCCTCGTTCAATCGTTCTGCGGAGCAGCCCCACGTCGAGTGTGTGCTCATCGAATGGACGGACACCAACATTCGCAACGCCACCTTTGAAGGCACGGCGCGCGAATTGCTCCGCATCGGGTTCAATCACGGCAGCCACATCATGGGCGATTTGACGTTCAATCCCCTCGCGCATCGCGGTGACCGGGATTATGGAAACCTCTACGTCACCGTGGGCGAAGACTTTGCCGGTGAAATAGCAGGCCCCGGGCAAACCCTCGCGCAACAGCTCAATATGCTTCACGGGAAAATTCTGCGGATCACTCCCGACATCCATTTGCGTCCGAAAGACATGCTCAGCGCAAACGGCCGTTACCGGGTTCCCACGACCGGCACAGATCCGAATCCATTCATCTCAGTGCCCAACGCCCGCCCCGAAATCTACGCGTACGGCTTCCGCCATCCGCACCGTATGACGTGGGACCCTGCGACAAAAACCATCCTGGTGGACGATATCGGCGCAAATTCCTGGGAAGAAGTCGACATCATCCACAAGGGAGCGAATTACGGTTACGCGGAGCGCGAGGGCAACGAACAGTTCTTCACGCGTCCCAATGTCGCCAGCATCACGGGCAGCCAGATGAATCCGCCGGTTCCCTTTCCCGAGCATGATCGGCTCGCGGTGGATGGCCTTGCCGAGCCGGTGACTCCGCTTTACCCGTCCGCCGTCTACAGTCACATGGATGGCGACGCGATCGGCAGTGGCTTCGTCTACCGCGGCAAGCGAATGCCGGCACTTCGCGGCAAATATATTTTCAACGATATTTCGACGGGCCGGATTTTCTACTGCAATTTGGATGAAATGATCGCGGGGCACGGAGAACGCAACAAGCAGGCCGAGATTCACGAATTGCAGATCGTGTACAAAGGCCCCGACGCCACCCCGGAAGAAGCTCCTGTAAAGCGGCGAATGTATGACATCGCCGCCGATGCGTGGGCGCGCAAGGGCGGCACCCCTGCGGTCGCAGGCCGCGTGCTGCCTACCATCGCCAACGCAACCACTCCGCCCAAAACCGATCCCGAGGGCGTCCCCTACCACGGCGGGCGCGTCGATCTGCGTTTGGCTGTCGATGGCGACGGCGAAATCTACGTCCTGACGAAGTCCGACGGAATGATCCGCCAGCTAATCGCCGTCGTAGTTCCTCCTCCTGGTTTCGCGCCCACTCGCGACAAGTGAATTACGCGCCTGCCCATGACATCTCTCAAGCATGAACCCTCCATCAGATCATCGCTGGCCAGAAAGGTCTCGTGGCGATAGAATTCTCCTCCAGACAGATTGAACGGGAGATGCCATGGCGTTACAGAACAGGTTCGCTGCGTTGCTTAGCTTGATCGCCTTCTGCTGCTTCGTGTCCTCCGGCGCGACAATTACTGGGACCGTGAAAGGCACCGAAGGCGCGCCGTTTCAGGGTGCCTTCGTCGAGGCTCAAAACACGAAGACGAGGATTACGGTAATTGTTCTTTCCGATCCCCATGGGCAGTATCGGATCCACAATCTGCCGGCCGGAGACTATCGCTTGACGATACGCGCCGTCGGCTTCCGCACCGACCCGAAAACAGGAGTGAAGCTCGGGGCAGACCAGAATGCCTCCTACGATTTTGCTTTGCAAAAGGGCTCTCTCCGCTGGAATGACATTTCCTACTATCAAGCCCGGAAATTCTGGCCGCCGGCAAAAGGGAAGGACCTGATCGACGCGAACTGTTCCACCTGCCATTTGTTTCAGACCCGCATGGCTTCTGTAACGCGCGACGCCGATGGCTGGAGAGACCGCGTCGAGTACATGCGCACCGCGATGCACTTCAACACCTGGAACCTCACCGATCAGGATGCAGATGATATTTCATCGTACCTGACCAAGTTGTTCGGCCCCGATTCTGTGCTTCCCAAATCTCCCGCGGACATGCCGGGCTACAGCGACACGGTGCGCCCTTTCAACAGCGACGCCCTGAATATTGTGTATGTCGAATATGACATGCCGGGCCCCAGCCGCATGCCGTTCAGCGCCGCTCCGGACAAAGACGGCTATTTGTGGATCCCCGACTTCGGCGTTGCCAACAAAATTACGCGCCTCGATCCCAAGACCGGCGACATGCAGGATTTCTCCGTTCCCAATGTGGGAACCGCCGCGATTCATTCGGCCGTGCCGGCGCCCGACGGCTCCGTGTGGCTTACCGAGCAGGCATCGAACAAGATCGGTCGCTGGGACCCCAACACCCGCACAATAACCGAATATCAGGACGCGTATACTCCGGGGAAAGAAGGGATCGGCGCCGGCGGGTCAAAACACACGATTCGCATCGACCCGAGCGGAAACGTCTGGGCCAGCGGCTCTCCCCTCACAAAATTCGATCCGGAAACCAGAAAATTCACGCGTTTCGAGGAAGTGAAGTCCAGCTACGACGTCAAAACGGATAAGAACGGCGACGTCTGGTTCACTACCGGTTCCCGGGGAAATAAGATCGGCAAAGTCGACGGCAAGACAATGAAGGTTTCCGAATGGACCATGCCGACCGAGAAGTGTTTTCCGCGGCGGATGGAAATAGGTCCCGATGGAATGATTTGGGTCGCCGAATTCAACGCCGGCAAAATCGCGCGATTCGACCCCAAGACCGAAACCTTCAAAGAATATCCTCTGCCAGGACCGGAGCCCACTCCCTATAGCACGGGCTTCGACGCCGACGGCTATCTTTGGTATGACTCCCATCACATGGACGAACTCGGCCGCTTCGATACGAAGACTGGCCAGGTAATCGAATATCCGGCTCCGCACTCGGAGCTCGCCATGCGGGAATTCTTCCTCGATTCGCAGGGCCGCATGTGGTACGGCACCAATCCGAACAACAAGGTCGGCTATTTCTATCTGGCAGCGTAAGAGCGACCGGACTGAATCCGCTCGCAAATAGACGCCCAATCCGCCGAATCGCCAGCGCGACGCTGACATCCCGTGACGCAAGAAGAGCAATCGGCGCGCAAGTTACCCCAAGTTACCCGGGACCGGATTCGCGCCGAGAGTACTTCGTGATCTCCAATGCCTTTGACTAACTAACTCTTCCCGGTTAATTCCCTATATGCGATTACGGTAAAGCTTGGGCCCCCCGGGGCGTTGGCCGCTGGCGAATCGGTTTCGCCGAAGGCTTGTTTGACTTCGTCCAGAGATTTGCCTTGCGCGACCATGGCCTTGACCTTGTTGTACTTGTCCTGAATAAGATCGAACTTCCTCTGCACGTCGGCCTTGGTCATCCTGTCGCCGTGCCCAGTCAAGTAGATATCGGCATCGAGGCCGATCATGCCCTTGGCATTTTCGATCCAGCCGGCAGCGGAGCCATGCTTCTCTAAATGAATGCCCGTGTCGTCATTCCGGCGGTTCGTGGTCAGCAGGTCGCCGCTGAAGACGACTTTCTGGTTGGGTAGATACACGACCGTGTCGCCGCTGGTGTGCCCCGGCGCCCAGTGGTACAGGCGAATGCGAATACCATCGATCGTCAGCTTGGCGGTTTTGTTGTAGGTCTTGGTGGGGAGACGATCCTGGGGCGCCGGGTTGCGGCTGCTGGCGGAAGCTTCCATCTCTTTCTTGCAGTTCTCCTGCGCAACGATGGTTAACCCTGCCGGAAAAGCGGCCAGCCCGTTGACGTGGTCGCCATCGCTGTGCGTAATAATGGCCGCATTCACACCTTTGGGAGTGATCTTGGCAATTTCGGCGATCACTTCCTTTTCCGAATCCGGAGTTGTTTTCGTATCCACGACAATGACGCCAGTCGTACCCACGATGATGCCGTCGTTAGAACCGACGCCACCCTGGACCCAATAGATGTTGTCCTTGATCTGCGTCACTTTAAGCAGCGAAGCCTGCTGTTGCGCGGCCGCAAGCGTCGCAAACGCGAATAAACTCGGGATCGCGACGGCTGTGACGAGAAGATGTTTTCCGAATCGCATGTGTAATCCCCGCTTTCCTTCGATGTCAGTTGGAACCGGGCGCTATGGTAACTCCGTTCAATCCGTTTCCAAAGCCGATCGGCGTCACACCGTAGATCGCGGCCCGTGGGCAATCTATTTTCGTGATCGCAAGTCGAACGGGGAGTTATGGCACAAGTGCCAAATAGAGAACGCCGAACGAGCGCAAGCAGGTTGT
>CAVPVC010000017.1:0-10342 GCA_963709105.1 uncultured Acidobacteriota bacterium | reverse complement strand
CAAAAACTACACCAAGAACTCATTGGAAGTTAAGGATGGCCGCGACCGGGTAGTATTCCAGGTCGTTTTACTGCCGGATGTCGTACGTGTTCAGGGTGAATGGTGGACCGAAGATAAACGCGGGCTGCGTCTTGTTAGGCCATATCCATTTGATCGGGTGCGCACAGGCCCAGTTTTCGTAGAAATGGATGGTGGCACATACAAGTCCGAATTCCCCATAGAGCCTATCTTCAAATACCCTAGTAAAGATCACTGGGGTGAGTTCACGTATTGGTTCAAGCTACAGCCGTGAGCTTTTTGTACTCAAGGTTCGGAGATGCAATTAATTCCAGTATCGTATCTCGAAAAAGATAAGGGTTTTTGGCGGTTGTTAAACCGGAAGCACATTTCGTCGAGGTAAGCTGGAAGATTTTTAGGACTGACTCTATGCCATGTGCCCATTACGCCACGCTTGAGAAGCGAGAAAGCGGATTCTACGGTGTCCGTATGTGTGTTGCCCATGACATAGACTCTGCCGCTGTGATCGATGGTTTCGCGCCGTGTTCGGGGTATTCCGGCCCGCTCCACAGCGAATGGATACGAAGCAAAGTCATCAGTCATAATCACGTCAACATCTTCGCTGATATTCTCGCGGATGAATTGGGCAATCGTTCCGGCCTTCACGTCCTTCGCGTGGAACAATCGAAGATCACCGTTCGCTGGCGGATACCAATAACTATTTCCTTTTTGTGTAGCGCCCTGTATATCCCTGCCCTCTCGGAGCGCGACCACCAACGTAGGTCTCGTCCATTTCGACAACGCCATACAGTTTTCCTTTGTTGGTTTCCGGCATAGCCTTGCGGATGCGATGGCAGAGATGCCACGCCGTCTTATAGGTCTTGATTCCCAAGGATCGCTGAATCTGGCAAGCGGACATACCCTTCTTTGCTTCACAGAGCAACATGGTGGCGAGAAACCACGTCACAAGGGGAAGGTGCGTGTCGTGGAAGATCGTATGCACGGTAACGCTGAATTGGTAGTCGCATGAGGCGCACAGGAACAAGTCGCGGCTTTCGAGACCTAAACCTTCTGGCCCTTGCAATGGGGGCAGCTTACGCCATCCGGCCAGTCTTCACGGCAATGCCCGCGCCGTCGCATGAGGTATTGTTTCGTAACAGGGAACCAGGCCAGCGGGCAGCAAGCAGAGCCGTGTAGGTCGCGGCTTCCAGCCCCGACAAAAAGCAGAGCGCGCAGCGCCTACCGCTCGCGGTGTCTTTACCGCGAGCCTTCCTCCTCTACCTCCTTTGCCTCCTCAACCTCCTCTGCCTCCATGTTGCCCATGGAGCCCCCCGTGGAGCCCTCTTGGAGTATGATCAGCCAAGCTGGCGCCTTGAATTGAGCATCTCTGTTGACGGAAAGGGAAAAAATGATCGCACGAAAACGCATCCTGCTAATGGCGATGTGTCTGGCCGCCCCGCTCGCGGTTCAAGCGCAAAGCTCTCCGGCAAACCCGGTTGTAGCCAGCGCGCAGGAGATCGTCGAACGCCAATCGAAGTACATCGCGGCCGCCGCCGACGCAATGCCCGCCGAAAAATACGCCTATCGCCCCACGCCCGACCAGTGGACGTTCGGGAAAATCGTCTCGCACATCGCCCAGTCCGATTTCAACCTCTGCGCGATTCTTTCCGACACGCCGGCCCCGCAGAATTGGAAAGTAACCGACGCCGATCCCAAGGAGAAGCTAGTCCCCGCGGTGAAGGCGTCGCTAAATTTCTGCTCGCAGGCGCTGACCAGCCTCCAGGATTCGAAGCTCGGCGACACGGTCAAATTCTTCGGCGGCCGTCAGGTACCCCGAGCCAGAGCCCTGCTCGAATTGACCGACGACCTCGAAGACCACTACTCCCAGCTCGCCAGCTACCTGCGAATGAACGGAATGGTGCCACCCTCGGTAAGGCCCGCCAAATAACGGGACGCCAGCAGTTCTCCATCGCTCGCTTTTCGAGCGATGGAGCTCTCTTCAAATGTCAATTTCGCCACGCGTCCTTAACCCGCCCCGCCTCATAGGGGATGGGGGCTTCCAGCCCCGACAAAAACCCAGATCGCGCAGCGCCTACCGCTCGCGGCGCTGTTCCCGCGAGCCTTCTGCTCGTCGTAAGCACTAGCCACTCACCACGAGTCCCTGCCGCTGACGGTTGTCTCTCGCAACCGTGTTCTGATCAGCTTTTCTCTTCGCTTTAGTTTCGCTCCAACATGGTATGATGGTGTGTCGAGTTATGAGAAATACTCGCACAATTCGCATTGACCCACGCGACTTCATCATGTCGCCGTTTCTAAAGTGCCCAAAGTGCGGCGCTGAAGAATACGGTGTGCTCAATGTCAGTGATACTCGGTGCCAAAGACGGTGTCGCGTTTGCTGGCACACGGCAACTGTGCGCCTGCCCGAACTGAAAAAGAAGATCGTTTACGTGGATCAATTTGCTTACAGCGACATCATGAAGATGCTCTGCCCGGACGTTCAAGGCCACGGACGAGCGGCTTCTAATCCATTTTGGAGAGAACTCTTTGAAGTAATGGGCGTGGTTCGCAATCTTCAGCTTGTCGCTTTTCCTGATTCGCGCGAGCATCACAACGAGACGCTTGTTTCGTCATTCAATGACCTGCTGAAAGGCACTTACGAATATTTTTCCTGCGGCGAGAGTTTTAGGCGCGCTGAAGAAATCAGAATCCGTCAAATCGGACATGCTGCCAACTGCTGGTTGAATAACGAGCCGCTGGCGTTTGACTTAAACGCGGAGAGGATTTCTTCTGGCAGACTGCACGATTGGGACGGGCGCATGTACATAACCGTGGATGGGGTGCTGCCCGGCACAGTACAGGGGCTGCGTGAAAGCCGGAACCGAACCCATTCGGCGTTGCAGGACGTTTTTGCACAGTGGCAAGCACAGAAGAAGAGCTTTGGGGAAGTATACGCGGCTGAAAAAGTCGCACATCGCGAAGCTTTAGTAGTCGGCTACTTCAGACAGTTGAACAAGCGAGCACACATGGCGGAGCGGATCGTCCGCGGGCAAATGCCGACTTTTGACCTAGAAACACTGAACGAGATGATGCCATCTTGGGAAGAAGACCAGATGTTCAGTCTTCAACAACAATTTGTGATTCACGCTCAGGACAAAAAGAAGGGTCTGCAGCGCCTAGGCGCGTTCTTGCAATCGAACGCCATCGACAACACACCATTCAACCTAGTGGGTGCTGCAATGTACGCTTCACTTTCTAGAAAGGCAGCGAGCGGCCAAAAGAGATTGCCAAGTCAGGGCATGGCGAACGATGTCGAAGTCATATCGGCGCTTTTGCCCTACTGCGACGCGATGTTTGTAGACAATGAATGCAGGGAGCTGTTGCGAAGCATCCCGAACGAGTACAAGCTGTCTTTCGATTGCCAAGTGTTCTCTTACAACACGCGCATGGAGTTTATCCGCTACCTGAGGGAGATACGGGACTCAGTTTCGCCAGAGCATCTGGAGCTAGTGAAACAAGTTTACGGCCCAGACCCGTTGAAACCGCCAACGAGCATCTACGGCGTCAACAGGGCACGGAAGGGTGTGGCATGATTTTGGCAGCTGCGAATCGATTCTAACTCCCTTAGCTCCGCTTCAGGCTTTGGCACCCGAGTGCCCTTTGACCAACTTCGCCTTTGACTTTCGATTTCTCATGGCTTTATTACATGCAAGTGAATCCGGCCCCGCGCCGTGTGTCCGCTGACACAAAGAGGACTGCCCGTGCAGCAGCTTTTCGTTCCGCGCGAAATCCACACAAGCCTTGATCCGAATCGTCCCGGCCCGCCAAAGACAAATCGCCCCCCTTGGTAACACGCCTCCAAAAAACACCACGCGAACTCCACCCTGACAACCAGCCCTGCCTCGTGCTACACCTAACTTCGGCACATGACAACGAACACAAAGCGCGCACCCGGACGACACCGCATCCGCCTCGGCACTGTAGGTCGTGGCTTCCGCCACGACAACAACCCGGCGCGCAGCGCCTTTCTCTCGCGGCGCATTTCCCGCCAGCCTTCGATGCCCGCGCGGTCCGGCCCAGACACGCCGGTTCTTTTCCAGCCCCGCAAGCGCTCATTCATTTTCGCTTTTCTTTCGGAAAAAACTTCCAAAACGGCCGCGGCTCACTCGACACACTCAGACGAACGGAATACAACACAACTGATTGAAAACACTCATAACCGGTGCGCGCCACTCGACACTCTTGTCGCATCGCGCGGCATCGTGATCCGCGAAGGTATAATTCCGCGAAAAGGAAAGCATGCCGAAGGGAAATCCGTGGCTACAAGGACGGCTCGAAACGTCCAGCTCCGTCATAAAATCACAGAGCGCGATAGCGCCTTCCTCTCACGGCGCATTTCCCGCGACTCTTCGCTTCCCGGAAACATGCTGATATGAAGCAGACCGCCGAGCGCATCTTCCGCGAGACACTCGCGGCCATCGACATTCCAGCGGCGCTGGAAAAAGCCCTCGCCCGCAACGGCACGCAAATTCGCGCCGGGGATTCGCGCCATCGATCTGCGGGACTACCGCGAAATCGTAGCCATCGCACTGGGCAAAGCCGCATTCGCGATGGCGGAGGGCCTGGCCGGAATTCTCTCTCCCGATTTTGCGCCGGACGGAATCCTCGTGGTTCCCGCAGCGCCCGCCCGCGAGCTGTCCGGCTGGAAAACGTTCGTCGGCGGGCATCCAATTCCCGATGAAAAAAGTTTCGCCGCCGGCCGCGCAACTCTAGAGCTGTTATCAAGATGCGGCGACGAGACTCTGATTTTTTTTCTGATTTCCGGGGGCGGATCGGCGCTGGTGGATCAGCCGCTCGACCCGGCTCTGACGCTGGCGGATTTCCAGAAACTCAACTCCGCGCTGGTCACCTGCGGCGCTTCCATCGAGCAAATCAATGTGATTCGCAAGCACTTATCCGCCACCAAGGGCGGACGTCTCGCCGCCGCCGCGCCGCGATCGATGAAGGTGACTTTTGCGATCAGCGATGTGCCGCCAGGGGAGGAGTCGGCGCTGGCTTCGGGGCCTACGCTGCCGGACCCTTCTACGGTGCAGGACGCGCAGGAGATTGCGCGTAAATATAATCTGCTCAGTCAGTTCCCAGCTACCGTGCGAGCGGCATTTGAGCGCGGGCTGGCGGAAACGCCCAAGGCGGGCGACTCCGCATTTCTACGGTCACGCTTCGAACTCCTCCTGAGTTCGCATGAATTGCTTCACGCGGCGCATCGGGCTTGCGAGGCCGAAGGCTACGTCTGTTTGTGCGACAACCTGACGGACGGATGGCCGATCGAGAAGGCCGCGGATCACCTGCTCAAGCTGCTGGAATCGCAGAAGATGGCTAACCGGGGGCCGGTGGCGGTGCTGGCCGATGGCGAAGTGAGCAGTCCAGTGACGGGGAATGGAATCGGCGGAAGGAATTCGGCGTTCGTGCTGGCGTGCGTGCGCAAAATTGCGGATAGGGGAATTACGGTGCTGAGCGCGGGAACGGACGGAATCGACGGAAACAGTCCCGCGGCCGGTACAATTGCGGATGGCGAGACGCTGGGGCGGTCGCGGGCGTTGGGCATTGACCCGGATGAGTTTATGCGGCGCAGCGACGCTTACAATTTTTTCGAACGGCTGGGCGATGCGGTGATTACGGGCCCGACCGGCAATAATTTGCGGGACCTACGCATCCTCCTGATGACTTGACTGTCTGTAATCCACTGGATTCCCAATGGTTACGCAAGATTTCGCGTTCCGAAAATTATCATCAACTTTAAGTATCTGAATTCTACGCACGGCCTGCGCAAAACTACGCAGATTCCGGTGGTGTGCCAGTTCGGGAAAAGCGAAGCCTCGCGGGAAATGCGCCGCGAGAGGAGGGCGCTGCACGCCCTGATTTTTTATGTCGCGGCTGGAAACCGCGCCCCTCCCTAAAAGGAGCTGGCGACCCCGGTGGCGGGCTCGAATTGAGCGGCGGAGAGACGTGCCTCGTCGCTGCGCTCTTCAGGACGACCACCCGAAGGCAAGGGCCGGGGGCACGGCGCGCTGGCTCTCGCGTCGCACCTAGAGCAACGCTGCAATGATGCGACTCCCAAAAAGCTACGACGGAATTCGTTCGGCGGCTGCTATTCTTAGCGTCTTGGTACTTATCGATCTTGTGATCTTTCTTAGAGGCCTTGGATGAGCGAACGTAAGGCGATCTTCATCAGTCATGCGTCGCCGGAAGACAATCCTTTCACGCTTTGGCTCGGAGCAAAACTAGCAGCCCTCGGCTATGAGGTGTGGGCGGATGTGTTGCGCCTAACGGGAGGAGAGGACTGGCAGCGAAAACTGGAAAACGCCATCCGCGAGCGGGCGTGCAAAGTACTTCTGGTCGCCAATGCGCGCTCGGTACAGAAACAAGGCGTTCGCAACGAAATTCAAATCGCTTCCGAAGTGGCACGAAAGATCGAAGACCAGGAGTTCATCATACCGCTCAGGCTCACGCCCTTTGAAGCCCCCTTTTTGATTGTGCAGGCTCAATACATCGATTTTGAACGCAGTTGGGCACAGGGTTTCCTTGAATTGCTCGTTGCCCTTGAGGAACGGTATTCGGTTCCGAGAGTGGGCGGGACCACCGACTCCTGGCAGGCTGTGCAGCTCATAAATGGAAAGAAGATTACTTCTGTCCCGGAAAAACTTGTCTCGAACTGGCTGGAGGTGAGAAGAACCCCTTCTCTTCTTTACTATTATCCGGATAAATGCCCTGACGGCAACGCAAGTACCTATCCGTCCGCAAAGTTCAGGGACGGCTCATTTTCGTGTGATCGCCTCGGTTCAGCGACATCTGAGAAGATAAAGATAAATCGCTTTCTACACTCAGGGTGGCCTGCGCTGGGGGTTCATACGAAGGATGCTCGTAAGGTATTCGCCGATTTGGTGAACCAAGGGCTTGGGCGTGTTTTCAAAACGAAAGGCCTGAAGTCGTATGAGATGTCGAACCGGCAGATCTGCTGGTGGCTTGGGCAAGGGGCTCCGGAGGGGCGAATTGGTTTTCGATGGGACGAATTAAATGGCAGTCGTCAGTTGCAGGGATTCTCGTCGAAGAGACGTGTTCATTGGCACTTCGGAATCTCGACCTCATTTCGCAGCGTTCCTTCCTTGCACGTAAGGGTGAAATCCAGACTGATCTTCACTGAGGACAGAGCAACTCCTTTGACCAGTGCGGCCCGAATGCATCGGCTTAGACGTTCATTTGCGAAAGGCTGGCGCAATGCTCGTTGGCGTGACATGCTGCTGACGTTTCTATTCTGGCTTGCAGATGGTTCCACGCTTTTTGACGTTCCTCTCGGTGCAAGCGAAGGCCTTGTACTTACTCTGCCTTCCCTGACCTTTGTCAGCCCTGTGAGCATATTCGATCTTGCTACAACTCTCGATCAGGACGTCGACGATCCAGACATTGACTTTGTCGGGGACGAGGAAATATCGGATGAGGCCTAAGAAAAAGTCAACGAAGCAGGGACAGGGAAAGAAGATAAACCCAACGATAGGCTACTTTGGTGAGCCATTGCTTGAATTTGGATACGGACAAAAAATGGTTTATCCGCGAGATGGGCTTTTCCTCTTTGGGCCCGTGGACAGCACGGTTAACCTTAGGACGACAAGGTTCGGTGCGATTGGGACGCCGGAGGGACTACGGCGATTCCAAAAGTGGTCCCAGCAGATGGCCAGCTACATCGAAACGCCCAAACCAGGACCTCGTAGCCGGGCAGTTGAACCGCAGCACATACCATTTCCGGGTTTTGCTGAAGCGTTTAAGAGCGAGTGGCCAGTTGAACCCATTTCCACCATCGAGGATCTCGACCTTGGAGAAATTCATCGCCTCCTGCACATTGAAAACAGGCATGAGGCTATTCATGCCGTCGTTGATCAATTTGTCAGTCGCCTCATCCGAGAAAACAATCGTCTCGAAAATCCACCTAGCTTCTGGTTTGTTGTTGTGCCCGAAATTGTTTACGAGCTAGGTCGGCCTCAGTCGGTGGTGCCAAAAGAAGATCGCACCGCTGGCGAAGTGGTGATCTCACGGAGACGCGCTCAGGGACTGAAGGTGCAGCCGACACTTTTCGGTGCTGACGAACAAGATGCGCAGGTCTATGAATATGCCGTTAACTTCCGACGACAACTAAAGGCGCGGTTATTGAAGGATCGCATCGTCACTCAAGTTGTTCGCGAGACTACTCTCACTCCGGATGAATTCCGCCGCGATAACGGTATGCCAATGCGTCGTTTGGAAGACGGAGCAACAGTCGCCTGGAAACTGGGAACAGGAGCGTATTACAAAGGGGGCGGCAAGCCATGGCAGTTGGCAAACGTCAGAAGCGGCGTCTGTTATGTCGGGTTGGTTTATAAGCGAAGCGAATTGTCCAGTGATCTCAAGCACGCGTGTTGCGCCGCTCAAATGTTCTTAACGGATGGCGAGGGAGTAGTGTTTCGAGGCGCGCTCGGGCCTTGGTTTCACACCGACACAAAGCAATTTCATCTTGACCACGCCGCTGCTCGGAATCTCATCAACATGGTCGTCGAAGAATATAGACATCAGCATCCAAATCCTCCAGCCGAGCTCTTCATTCATGCGAGTTCAGCGTTCACCGATGAAGAATGGGGAGGGTTTACCGAGGGATGCGGTAAGGAAACAAACCTCGTGGGCGTTCAGATTACTGACGCCTTCGACGACCTCAAACTGTTTCGGCCGGGCGCATATCCAGTGATACGAGGCACCGCGTTGGTAATCGATGAGCGAACGGCTTACCTCTGGACTTCCGGCTACGTTGCCCGCCTGGATACATATATGGGCC
The DNA here is from genome assembly GCA_963709105.1 of uncultured Acidobacteriota bacterium. Taxonomy (GTDB): domain Bacteria; phylum Acidobacteriota; class Terriglobia; order Acidiferrales; family UBA7541; genus Palsa-295. The sequence continues at coordinate 1,491 of CAVPVC010000017.1, read as the reverse complement.
CCGAGACGCCAAACCCAATTCAAATTCGTGTTCAACGCGGTTTGTGCGATCTCGAGACCGTGTTGAACGATATCCTCGGCCTAACGAAGATTAACTTCAACTCATGCCTACACAACGATCGGCTTCCCGTCACGATCCGATTCGCCAATGCTGTCGGAGACGTGTTGATGTCCGCACCGATTGACTGTGAACCAAGGCTACCATTCAAGTTCTATATATAACCTGTCTAGGCATCATCCGCGAGACTCCAAGTCGTCCTTCCGCTTTGAGCCAAGTGACGGCATACCCGGAAGCGATTCCGGGCTAGAAGTCTGCTTCTGGGAAGTCGCTTTCTGGCCAAATCCTGGTAAGTCGGTCGTTTGCGGCGACGAGAGAACTCCACGATCGCCAAGCTATAACCGTTGCGCTGCGGTGTGCTGATATCCCGGAAGGCGCGACGAAAAGGCTCGCGGCAAAGGCACCGCGAGAGGTAGACGCTGCGCGCCGGCTTTCTGTCCGGGCTGAAGTCCCGACCACTAAAAGGCATTGTTTTGCGGCGGGCGATTGCTGGAAATCGGGCGAGGAGAGAGATTCATCGCGAGAACCGCGAGCGTGGGAGAAGAAAAGAAAAAGCAGATCCTTCATTTCGTTCAGGACGACACGCGGCGAGGGTGGAGCCTGGTCCCAGCGAGAACGGAAGGCTCGCGGGAACGGCGCCGCGAGCGGTGGGCGCTACGCGCCGGCTTTTTGTCGGGGGCTGGAAGCCCCGACCCCCTAGGAGGCGTGGCGGGTTGCAGTGATGTTGCCGAGTTGGCACGCGAAGAGGGATTCATCGCTCGAAAAACGAGCGATGGAGAACCGTTCTTCGTCGCTGCGCTCCTCAAGATGACGACGAAAGAAGGGGCAATGCAAAACCTAAAAGTAGAAGCAGGGATGGCCCGGGAACTTCAATCTCGCGGTTGGCGGGTTCAAAGACGCCATTCAGGAGAATGGCGATCCCAGGGACGACGGCGAAAAGCGAACGGCAACGGCTCGCGGGAACGGCGCCGCGAGCGGTAGACGCTGCGCGCTCTGGTTTTTTGTCGGGGTTGAAAGCCCCGACCACTATAAGGCGTGGCGGGTTGCAGTGATGTTGCCGAGTTGGCACGCGAAGAGGGATTCATCGCGAGCGATAGAGAACCGTTTTCGTCGCTGCGCTCCTCAGGATGACGACGAAAGAAGGGGCAGTGCAAAACCTAAAAGCAGAAGCAGGGATGGCCCGGGAACTTCAATCTCCCGGTTGGCGGTTTCAAAAGCGCCATTCAGGAGAATGGCGATCCCAGGGACGACAGCGAAAAGCGAACGGCAACGGGTCGCGGGAAGGGCGCCGCGAGCGGTGGGCGCTGCGCGCTCGGCTTTTGTCGGGGCCGAAGCCCCGACCCCTGGAAGGAGCGGCGGGTTGTTGAGTGTCGCTTGAGTTGGCGCTTGGAGAGAGGTCCTTCGTCGCTGCGCTCCTCAGGATGAGGGCCGTGT
>CAVPVC010000016.1:0-1121760 GCA_963709105.1 uncultured Acidobacteriota bacterium | reverse complement strand
GCAACTACGAGATTCAGGTGTATGGATCCGATACGGTCGCTCCAGGTCGGACGATGGTCGAACTTCACAGCAATTACACGTTTGAAGGTTTTAAGACCTCGGTTGACGGAGTGCTTCCCGACAACCATCAATTGCACGAGACGGTGGAGATCACCCAAGGCTGGAACGACTGGTTCGAGACGGGATTGTACATCTTCACGAGTTACGGTCCACACCAGGGCTACAAGTGGGTGGGCGATCACATCCGTCCCCGCGTTCGTGTTCCGGATAGCTGGCATTGGCCGGTGGGAGTGAGCCTCTCGACCGAACTCGGCTACCAGCGGCCGATTTTTTCCGCGGACACGTGGACTTGGGAAATCCGCCCTATTATCGACAAACAATTGGGTCCCTGGTACCTCGCCTTCAATCCAGCCCTGGAGCGGTCTTTTCACGGGCCAAGCGTATCGGAGGGGGTTGGTTTCTCTCCCAACTTCAAGGCCGCTTATTCAATCACCCGAAAGCTGAGCGCGGGCCTCGAATACTATGGATCTTTGGGATCCATCACAGGGTTTGACCCCGTCTATTTGCAACAGCATCAGATCGTGCCTGCAATCGACTATGATTTCGGTCCGAACTGGGAGTTCAATCTCGGGGTGGGTGTGGGCGTTACTCGCAGCACCGACCATCTATTGGTTAAAATGATCATCGGGCATCGCTTTCGATTCATCACCCCTCACGTTCCGCGCATCTTAAAAGGGAACGGACAGGAAGGGAGCGAGTGATTGTTCGGGTCCAGCAAAGTCAGAAAAGCGCGGTTCCTTATGCGCCTCTGCCTTTTCTGCGTCGTTTTTACCCCTGGCACCCTTTTATCAAAATCGGATGAACCACAAGTTCCTTTGGGTTTCCCGCCGGTTCCATGGCCGGAAGACAACAGTTACTCGCCGGTACGGGTCGAACTTGGAAAGATACTGTTCTTCGATGGGCGCCTTTCCGCAAATGGTCAGGTTTCCTGCGCTTTCTGCCACGAGCCGAGTCACGCCTTTTCCGGAAGCACGCCGGTATCGAGCGGAGTCGATGGGAAATTTGGTGTTCGTCACACGCCTACGCTCATCAACCGAGCATGGGGCAAATCCCAATTCTGGGACGGACGGGCGCCGACGCTGGAGTCGCAAGTGGTCGTGCCAATAACCAACCCCGATGAAATGGGTATGACCGCTGATCAAGTGGTTGAAAGGCTCCAGAACATCAAAGGCTACGCCGCGCTCTTCGGCGCTGCTTTCGGCGACCCCGCTATCACCTTCGACCGAATCGCCAAGGCGATCGCCAGCTTCGAGCGCACCATCGTTTCGGGGGATTCCGCATACGACCGCTACATCGCCGGCGACAAATCCGCTTTGACGAAGCAGCAGAAAGCCGGCTTGAATTTTTTCAATGGAAAAGGTGAGTGCGCCGAATGTCACTCCGGACCGAACTTCACGACTGAGAAATTTGCTAATCTTGGAATAGGCATGGACCAAGCTAATCCCGACCCCGGGCTCGAAGCGATTACCAAAAAGCGTGGCGATTTCGGAAAGTTCAAAGTGCCAACCCTGCGGGATCTGGCGCATCGTGGGCCTTACATGCATGACGGCCGGTCCAAGACTCTCGATGAGGTCCTGGATCTCTACGCAAAGGGAGGGTTGCCTAATCCGCACTTGGACACTCGCCTCGCACCCTTCTATATGGATGAGGAAACCAAGCAGGATCTGCTGGCTTTTCTCGATGCACTCAATGGCCAAGGCTGGCAGAAGATCACCCCGCCCGGCGCCTTCCCTCAATAGACCGTGCCAATTAACAAACACTTGGACGATGCCCAGGGCTGCGTCAATTTGTCACATTCACTTGCAGGTGAATCTGATTTAGTCTCCTCGCGCCATGAATTCTAAGGTCTTTGCTAGGCATCATCGGGGGCTCGCTTGTTGGAGTGAGTAATGCTCTACCATTTTCACGTACAGACTGAGTTTCTTCCGTTTCTCCGCAAGGGGAAGATTTGGCGTCCGCGCGGATCCTTCGGCCGCCGACAGATCAAGATCGTTTCGGTGGAAGGCATTCAAGTCGTCTTTCGCAATGCCAACGGTATTCAACGTACGATGCCAGCAGCTGTCTTCATGCACCATTACAGGCCCAAAGCCAAAATGTCAACAACCCGAGCCATGTCTGCATCATCGCTTTAAAACTGTTTTATTCACGGTAAAGAAACAGTGTCACATCTCGCGCGGAGCTTATTTTGTCCATGAAACATCAAGTCTGTCGCGCTGCAATGCGACAAATCATCGCGGCCGAAGACTACCGACGTGGTGGATACTTCGCGAGCTTTCGCTGAAGAGAACGACGGTGAAGGCCAAGAAGTTTCGCGGCTTGCGAAATGTTGCCTTGGCAATCCACCAGAACACGTTGAATGTGCTCCCATTCGACTCGGGCCAGACTAGGGACTTCCGTTCCAGAGGGGGCCTCGTGGTCGGAGCTGCCGGTCGTGATCTTGTCGTATGCGCCTAAGATCTGATCTGCATCCGACGGCTTGCTCAAGTAGTGGTTGGCACCTAATTTTGTTGCTGCGAGGGCTGTGGAGATACTTCCGTAGCCCGTTAGCATGATGATACACGTGGTTTCATCTAGGTTGCGAAGCTCGCGAACGATGTTTAACCCGCCCATTTCCGGCAACCGTAGATCCACGACCGCGAGATCGGGACTCGACGCGGCAGCCAGCCGTAGAGCGGTTGCCCCATCGCCAGCTCCGGCGGCCTCCCAACCCCGGTCCGTGAGCGCGCGGCAAAGCCGGTTCCGAAAAATGTCATCGTCGTCGACAACCAAAGCGACGAGTGCAAGGTGGTCCTCAGTCGTGCACATAGGTGGCCTCTGATTTGACGGCCGCTGGAAGCTCCAGAATGGCGGTCGTTCCTTCATTTAATGAGGACTCAAACTTTAGGCAACCACCGAGCTGCTCGGACACCGTCCTGACCAGGAAGGTTCCTAGCCCCATGCCTTTCCCCGCTTGTTTAGTGGTAAAAAACGGCTCGCCGATCCGTCGCAGTGCTTCAGGAGACATTCCCTTACCCCGATCCGTGACCGTGAATTGAACGAAATTAGCGGAACTGGCGATCAACAGGCCGACCTCCGAATCAGAGTCGCTCGCCTCAAAAGCATTTCGGACTAGAGCGATTAATGCTTGCTCGATGGAACGTCGTGGGATTATCAAAGCAGGCAGCGGGTCCGCCAGTTTAACTTGGAGGCGGGATCGCTGAGGAATCTCATCGAAAAGTCCTTGCACTAATTCTCGAACCTCCACACGTTCCGACGCCTGACCGGCTGGCTCCGCACCGCTTACGCTCATTCTCCAGAGAATTTCGTGGCATCGGTCGACCTCTGTACGGATCAGCAGGCTATCTTCGGCCAAGACCGTGTCGTGAACCATTCGGTTTGCGTACCGCTCCATTTCTTTTGCAACCAAGGCGATCGTTCCCAACGGTGTACTCAGTTCGTGCGCGGCTCCGGCAGCCAAAGTCGCCAGCGAGGCCAACCGATCTTTTTTCGCAAGTTCCTCCTGCATGCGGAGCAATGAATCTTCGCGCTCGCGGAGCAGCTCAGAAATCTTTCCGGAAAATGCGGCAATCAAAAATGTCGCCACCGTGAATGCGACCCACATCCCGATCAAGTGGAGATTGAAACCCTGCTCATGGTGGTGCATTTCGAGAGCCGCGATCGGCCGGTAAGTCACGAACAACAAACCGAAGCAGAGGACCGAGAGTCCCCCCAGAAGCCACGTCTGCCGTTTCGTCAGGATAATTGCGGACAAGGTGATGTGGACGAGATAGAGCAGACTAAATGGATTACTAGCCCCCCCTGTCAACATAAGTAGGGCGGTGAGACAAAACGTATCCAGGATGAAGACCGATGCTACCAGCGTGGAAGTCGTGACCCGCCGGGGCGGTTCCGGATCAGAGAGTCTCGCTGACAGCAATAAGTTACTGCAGCCGACCAGCGCGGGTCCGAAGGCAATCCACAAAAGAGGAAGGTCGATCTTAAGCAGAAAATGGACGACAATCGCCGTCACAATCTGGCCGAGCATCATCCCATAACGAAGGCGAATGATCCACGGGAGGGCAATCTGCGGGGCTGCTTCAGGTATGGAATGCGGGCTGCTCATGAAACGTGCTGTCTCCATGCTAAACCAACGAGATCACAGGCGGAAATGCTTGCGACAAAATGCCGCACCCTCATCAACGTTAAGAAGCGTCACCTTCAGCTTGAGTGGAAAGCAATGCCTTGAAGCCATAATCCATGTGCGGCTGGATGTGGCAGCAAAGAAGTGAGCTACCAGGTTGGTCGGCGATAAGATCGACCGATACCCTGCCATAGGGCGGCACTACGACTGTATCTTTCATAATCCCTCCGGTTGGCCGTCCGTTAACGTCAACGACTTCGAAAATGTGCCGGTGAAAGTGGATTGGCTGGCAGCAGTCGCTGTTGTTGTGTAACACAAACCGATATCGGCCACCCTCTCGGAGACGAATGTCCTCGGTGCGTTTCGTCCCGTTCACCAGCCAATTGTCGAATCCGTTCGGTCTGCCGGGAACTTTTTGAAACACGAGATTTATCGTCCGGTCCGGAACAGATTGTGTGGCGGCCCTGCCAAACTTGGTATAGTCCCATCGCATGTCGGGTGGAGCCGCCCATTGGGGGAAACCCATCTGTCCGGCATATTCGATAACCACTCCGAGACCCTTGTTGCGGTCGACGTCATTTGTGCAACCCAAGATCCAGACGCCAGGCTGATTCATCTGTACGGTGGCATCGACGCGTTCGCCAGGTCCCAACTGAAGAACATCCACTAACCTAGGCGAGGGAACAGGATTCCCGTCCAGGGCAATGACCTGGAAGCGATGGCTTGGCAAAGCCACGACGCGCTGTTCCGTTGCACTCGCGTTCAGCACATGAAAAAGTATGCGCTGACCTTCCCGAACCCGGAGTGGCTCACCATGGCCGAGCGCTTTGTCGTTGATTGAACAGAACGAATAAGCAACTTTCAGACCTGCTTGAGTTCCTTGGCGAATCTTCTTGGGACGGTATAAAAATGGTTCCCATTCGCGCAGAGCCAGGAAGAATTCCTGGTCATAGCGACCTGGGTCGTGCTTCGGTTCTATATAGACAAAGCCGAACTGGCCTGTATAAAGACCGCGATACAAGTCAATGCCAGCAGAAACATGAGTGTGATACCAGCGAGTACCGGCCGGCCACGGAACAAAACTGTAACGTCGCCGGCTATGAGGTGCGATAAAGGGGGTGCCCTCGTCCCTTGCTCCATCCACTTCAGACGGTGCCATCAACCCGTGCCAGTGTATAAACTCGTGCACGTAAGTCTCATTGCTTACATCCACGGTCACAGGCACGCCTTCGCGCATGCGGAGCAGCGGCCCCGGAGATATCCCGTTGTACCCGATCGTACAGACGGCATGCTTCTGGGTAAGCTCCACGATTACTGGGGCAATCTGCAAGATGAAACGGCCATCTTGGTATGCCGCGACTCCGGTTTTTTGTTGAGCTTGCATGGTCATTGGCGAGCCCACATACTTTTCTAAATTCGGTCCACACCATGCTTGGCTAGGTTTCTTGGGTACAGATTCCCCAACGAATTTACTGACACTCAGAGTCCCAAGACCCGCCACGACACTCCGGGAGATAAACTTACGCCGATCCATGGGTCCTCACTCTTGACTGCGTCGACTGTTCTGCGAGTCAGACTAAGCTGTTTCGCCTACCGACAGTCTGCACCATCTCTCGTACAAGGATAAAGAGAGTACGTGGGCCGGGAAATCGGCAGAATCAATGGAAAACCGACGATAACCTTTCCAAGGTTGCCATTGGGGCCCCTTAGAATCCGCGGACCATTGTGGTCACCTTTGTTTTACTATACTGCCCACATGCCGGTCGACAGAATGCGAGTAGCGGCAGGGAGCCTACTCCGGCAAGGGGAAGTACGTCCGTCAAATCACAGGGTGTGCAAGTATTGAACTAGAGCTTCTACGTCATCCTTGTCGACAATTCCATCAAACGGTGGCATGATGCCTCGCCCTTGCAAAATTACATTCCTCAGCTCCTTGTCTGTCGCTGGAGCCCCGCTGGGAAGCTTATTCCGCCTAAAGAGACCATCCAGTTTGGGCGGCTGCTGAACCAGCTGTAATCCCGTCGCGTCGTGACAGCCAGCACAGAAGTTCTGGTACAGACTACGACCTTGTATGTAAGCCAACTCTTGTTTCTGGGGGTCTCCAGGGGTCGCCCAAAAGTAGCCCATAACTCCAGACACCACGAAAATGATAGATCCGAACTGCCAAAACCAAGGCATTGCGGCCAAACGCCAGCAAGCATGAGCCCAGGTCTCCTTGTTATTCATGGCAAAATCGCATCGCTCTTATCACTCTCGGAGAGAGGTGGTCGCATTTCTGTGAATTCCCGTAGCAGTGAAGTAATGCCGAGGGTCGATAGCACGCTCTAAGTGTGCTATCCACACCTTTCTTCAATTATTTAAGGACGCAGCATCTTTTAGCGCTGCTACGACCTCTGACGTCTTCCATTCACTCCCAGGCCACATCTGCTTGACAGTTCCATCTGGAGCAAGGAGGATCGTGTTCATCGTGTGAGAGATTTGATTACCTTCCGCGTAATATACAAGACCGAATGCGGTAGCCAGCTGCTGAAGGTTGGCAGGACTCGTTGAAACGAAATCCCGTTGTGAGAAGCCCGAAACGTTGCCTTTCAGATACGCCAAGCCGTATTTGCGCAACACCGGCGCGGTATCGTAGCTTGGATCGAGACTCACGCTCACCATGTGCGTTTGTTCGTAAAAGAGTGGGGCTTGAGCCAATGTATTGTGGACCGCAGCAAACTTGCTGCTGATTAGTGGGTAGAACGTTGGAAACGGACAGCGCGTGTAAATAAATGTAAGCAGGACAGCCTTCCCTTTGAAATTCCATAGGTGCAATGTTTTACCATCCTGAGTGACGAGCGGAACATCTGGTACGCGTTCCCCGGAGAGAAGTGCGTGCGGCTTGGTTACGGAGATAGTGCCTCGTTTGCTCCGGTCAGTAATTCTGACGTTTTCCAGCCAGAAGTCTCGGTTGCTCTTGACGATAACGTCTGCCGTGATCATGTCGCCAGGCTCGACTTCGTGGATCCCATGAGGATCTTTCGTGGGGTAATTCATCGTCATAGCTGGCATGAAGCCCGGAATATCTTCATGAGACACAGTGACCAACTGACCCGGAACATCCTTAGCAAGCACTTGCCCCCTGAGAGCATACTGGTTTGTCGACTTGCGGCATCCAACCGCAAGCGACAGGCCAGCAAAGAGCAAGATTGTGAAATATCTTCCCAGCAGACGCATCGCAGCTTTCCCCCATTTCAATCAGCGTGCGGCTATCATTTTCAATACGGTAGTCGAAACGGACAAAAACGAGGAAACCCCGTTCCGAAGATCTCCGCCCGAATAGCACGCACAGTCTGAGGTATCAAATTCAGCGCCACGGGCGAGCAGATAACAGCACAGCCGTGACGCCTGCGGTGCAATGATCCACAAGAAATGGCTGAAAGTGAAGGCATAGGAGAATATGTTTACAGTCGATTGAAAAGTTGCCCAGCTCCGGCACATCGATATCAGGAAGTGCGTCTATCTATTTGCGACTCGCTGGAGGCACGATATCATTTAAATGCAAATAGACGACCATCTGTCCATAGGTGTCCATCGAGTGACTCATTAAGAACCAAAAAATGCGAGCACGAGTCGATGGCCCAAGGAATTGAGGCCCGGTTATCGTTTGAGTGAGGGTGGTGTCCGTATGTTCCTGGAGAAGAGCCGTTCCATAGTCATATGAATCTGCCAGAGCCTTGATCATCTGTTCTTTGGTCGTCGCGCTCTGGGTTGTGAACGACGGAACTGTCGCCTTTCCACCCACCAGCTTCAGCAAAGCAACGTTAATCAGAGCCACGTGCATCACCTGTTCGCCGTAACTGCGTTCCGCAGGCGTTGCCTTGTATCCAAATTTATCGGCAGGCATCGCGTCAGCGATGCCCATGACCGTATTCTTCTGGGCCTGCCAATCCTTGAGCAGATCGCCCTGGACAGTTGCCGCCGAACCGGCCGCCCCACCCTGGGCCGCTACGCTATTGCATACCGCGAAGCAAAAAGTTAGGCCGAGTATGATGGGACACGCAATCCTTCGAAAGATGGTTTCCATTTACCCTCCGTCGTTTTGTTTCAACATCTGCCCAGAAGTGGTTCTCTTTAATATCGAGTCTGAAAATCACTAAATCACTTCTAGCTTATCGCCACGTTGGCAGCTGGGATGAGAGACAGTTCGGCGAGGACAGCCGCTATCGCCGCACATCTCCTGCGGGAAACGCGCAACGATGCGACCCAGCTAGACTCTCGCGCAGGCAGAACTCTAATCATTTGATTCAGCCCTGCGCACAACCGCAGGTGAAGGTGTGGCAAGAGCGCCATACCATGCCTTTTCCTGCGTGGTTTTCAGCATGAGCGCCGGACGCCGGTTTGGCAACATTGCTAGCCCCGTGCCAAGTACAACCACAATCCCTCCAAACCAAATCCATTTCACTAATGGATTCAGATAAGCGTGAATTACGGGCTTGCCCGTATCCGGATTTAGCCCGGCAAAAACAACATACAGGTCTCGAAGAGGTGAACTTTGTACGGCCACCATTGTCTCGGTGACCTGGCTCGCCAGGTACAGACGCCGTTGCGGATAAAGCATCATCACGGAGTGACCATTTCGAAAAACCTCAAGAGTGGCCCGCTCGGACTGATAATTGTCGTTCGCCATCTGATCAAAGTTCTGGCAAAAAATCGTATAAGAACCGATCGAAAGCGATTGCCCCGGCGCCATATCCATTTGAATGTCTTTGTTGAACGCTGAGCCCGCAATGCCGATGAAGACCAGCACCATACCGAAGTGCACAACGTAACCACCGTAGCGTCGGGTATTACGCATGGTGAGGTCGCCCACCGCCGATATAATGTTCGTACTGTCGCGCGCGGCGATTACCCGGGCGCCTCGGAAAAACTCAGCAAAAATGGTCAGGGTCACAAAAACGGAAAGGGTCAGGCAAATCAGCGCATAAGTCTCTCGGAAGCCAAATGTGAACGCCACAATTCCAGAAACAATACCACCCGCCAAAGGCCACGCAAAGTTACGCCGCAGAGCATCAAAGGAAGTCTTTCGCCAGGCTAGTATCGGCCCCACCCCTGTCAAGAACAGCAGGAACAGAGCAATTGGCACATTCACTTTGTTGAAAAATGGCGGTCCCACGCTGATCTTGCTCCGCGTGAACCATTCTGAAAGCACAGGGAACAGCGTTCCCCAAAGCACGGCAAAGCAGGCAGCAAGGAGAACTAAATTGTTGAAGAGAAAGCTCGACTCCCGTGAAACCAGCGAATCGAGCTGATTATCGCTCTTCAGATAATCGCGATTGTTCCACCAAGCCCAGAAGCAGACAGCCAGGATAACGCCCAGAAAAATCACGAACCAGGTGCCTATCCCCGATTGCGCAAAGGCATGTACCGAACTAATTACACCCGAACGTGTCAGTAGCGTCCCGAGAATTGACAACATGAAGGTAGTGAACACAAGCCACACATTCCAGACCTTCATCATGCCGCGCTTTTCCTGCATCATCACCGAGTGCAGAAAAGCGGTCCCGGTAATCCAAGGCAGTAGTGACGCGTTTTCAACTGGGTCCCAGGACCAATATCCGCCCCACCCAAGCACCGCATAAGCCCAATGCGCTCCCAGAAGAATTCCGATGCTCTGAAAACACCACGCGACCATCGTCCAGCGCCGCGTGATGTGAATCCATTTCTCCCCAGGATAGTGTCCAAGCAATGCCGCCAGTGCAAACGCAAAGGGAATCGTGAACCCCGTATACCCGAGGTACAGCATCGGAGGATGTATCACCATCTCCGGATACTGCAACAGAGGATTCAGGCCATTGCCTTCCGAAAGCCGCGCCAGGTGAAACACACCGATCGAGTTTGCGCTTCCCAAAACCTCAAAAGGGGTCGCTACGAAATTATTCAACATCAGAAAGAAAGTCTGGACTCCTGCAAGCACAACGCCCACATACGGCATCAGTTCCGGGTGTTTTTTGCGATTAAGAAAAAGTGCGGAGAATGTGTAAATCGAAAGCAGCCAGCTCCAGAACAGGAGCGAGCCTTCCTGTCCCGACCATAGCGCCGCAAATTTGTAGAAGAGAGGCAGAGCGTGATTGCTATGCTCGGCCACATAGGCCATCGTGAAATTATCGGTAAAGAATAAATACTCAAGGGAGGAAACGGCAAGTGTTACAAGCCCGAAAACGGCCATTCCGGCGTTACGGGCACTCTTGGTAAGGGCCGTCCGACGGATGACAATTCCCACGATTCCACCTACAAATGCATAAACGGCTGCCAGCAGCCCTAGCAGTAGTGCAAATGATCCAAATATGTCCACGGAATCCCCCGTAACCGTTTCAGCTTCTGATTGAATGCCGTTTGCCGGTCATTGTCAGGGCGAGGCCAAGCAAGCCCGACAGGAAACCCGAGCCCCAGTCGAGACATTCAGCCGAGCCATCGCTGTTGATCGGACATCACTTCCTTGCCATCGTATGCCAACCGGTTTCCATCGGCCTGCGACAAATTGTCGCAGGCCGAGATTTTCCCAAAGTGGCATCCTGGGCTAGACTCGCAGTTTGGAAACCGCAGCTGCCCGAAACGTGCCTAATGGAATCGTTTGAGGGTGGCGCGTCACAATTGAATGAAATGAATGGGGAACTGAGATGATCGTGATCACAGACAACTATTGCGAACACCCAGCACCTTGCCGCGTTGCGCAAGCATTACAGGAAAATATCAGAAGATTTTCAGGTGCAATCGATGCTGCCGACTAAACGGAATAATGTGCTTTCCGAACGAAGATTATTGGTATCTGTGAAACGCCGCCGCAGTTATCCATGCCACCGGCTGCTCCCGTGTTTGTGTGTGCTATTGGTACTGTTGCAGCAAGGGGCCAAGGCTCAGAATCCTCCCGGACAATACGCGCAGGCGGACATCGCATACGGCTCGCAAATATTCAAGATGCAGTGCACAGCGTGCCATGGCGCAAACGGTGATGCGGTGCCCGGCGTGAATTTTCGCGCCGGGCAGTTTCGAGTGCCAGTGTCTTCCGACTCCGACCTTCGCACGATTATCACAACCGGCGTGGCGGGAACGGCCATGCCGTCGTTCAATTTCGATACGGCGGAGCTCACGGAGATCATCGCTTATCTTCGCAATATGAGCACCTTTGACGCGCGCGGCATAGCCATGGGTGATGCAGGGCGCGGCCAGGCCCTGTTCGAAGGAAAGGGCAATTGCGCGAGTTGCCATCGCGTGAACGGGAAAGGCCCGCGTGTAGCCCCGGACCTGAGCGACGTCGGCGCGACCCATACTGCCGATCTTCTCGAGAAAACGCTTCTCGACCCGACGGCTTCGATGTTGCCTGTGAACCGTTCCGTGCGCGCAGTCACTCGGGAGGGAAAGGTTATCACCGGACGGCGGCTCAACGAAGACACCTACACAGTTCAACTCATCGACGAACATGAAAATCTCGTGTCGCTTGATAAAGCCACCCTGCGCCAGTACACGGTGATCAAGATCTCGTCCATGCCGTCTTACAAGGACACCTTCAGTTCGGCGGAAATCGCCGACGCCGTGGCGTATCTATTTTCCTTGAAAGGCTCGAAATGATTTCCCGATGGCGCGGACCATTTCTGCTGTTTTTCGTGTCATTGCTCCCGTGTTCAATCGCCGCGCAGGTTTCCAGCGACCGGCTGCTTCACTCCTCAAGCGAACCTAAGAACTGGCTCAGCTATTCGGCCGGCTATTCGAGCCACCGCTATAGTCCGCTCCAACAGATCGGTCTCGCCAACGTGAAGGATCTCGAGTTGAAGTGGGTTTTTCAAGCACAATCACTGGAAAAATTCGAGTCGACGCCCCTGGTTGTAGACGGGGTCATGTATGTCACGCAGGCGCCCAACGACGTTGTTGCGCTCGATCCCAAGACGGGCCGGGCATTCTGGATCTACCACTACAGCCCATCGGCCGATGCCAAGCCTTGCTGTGGGCGCGTGAATCGCGGAGTGGCGATGCTGGGAGACACTCTGTTTATGGCTACGATCGACGCGCACCTCATCGCCATCGACGCCAAGAATGGCCACCCTGTTTGGAATGTCAAGGCGGCGGATGCTGCAGCGGGTTATGCCATGACGCTTGCGCCACTGGTGATCAAGGACAAAGTGCTGGTCGGTGTTGGAGGAGGGGAGTACGGCATTCGCGGGTTCATTGCCGCATACGAAGCGAAAACCGGCAAAGAGGCGTGGAAATTCTATACGATCCCGGGACCCGGCGAGCCAGGACATGAAACCTGGGCCGGGGACAGCTGGTTGCACGGAGGTGCCCCCGTATGGGTTACCGGTTCCTACGATCCCGGCCTTAACCTCACCTACTGGGGAGTTGGCAATCCGAGCCCCGATCTTAACCCCAGCCTACGGCCGGGTGACAATCTTTATTCTGATTCTGTCGTTGCCCTTGATCCCGACACCGGGACTCTCAAATGGTTTTTTCAATTCACGCCGAACGACTCGCGTGATTATGACGCGGTGCAGATTCCCGTTCTCATTGATACCAATTGGAATGGCAGTCCGCGCAAACTGTTGATCTGGGCCAATCGCAACGGCTTCTATTATGCTTTGGACAGGACCACAGGTAAGTTTTTGGCGGGCGGTCCATTTGTGAAGGTCAACTGGGCCAGCGGTTTGGATGAAGTGACGGGACGGCCGGTCTTGACACCCCAGCGTGCAGGTACACCGACGTATCCGGGCATACAAGGTGGCACGAACTGGTACTCTCCATCTTACAGTCCGCGTACCGGACTGCTCTATGTCTCCACTTGGGAAGACTTCGGAACTGTCATCACAGGCCTTCCTATTGACTACAAAGAGGGGCAGCGTTACTCCGGCGGAACCGTGAATTCTCCTATTCCAGGAGCTCAAATTACTTTTCGCGGTGGCCCGATCAATAGCTACACCGAGGCCGCCGGGCATGGCGCCGTAATTGCGCTGGATCCCCAAACTGGGAAAAGGAAATGGTCGTTTGAAATGCATGATGTCAACACCAGTGGGATTCTAACCACAGCCTCAGACGTGCTCTTTGTTGGGGGACGCGAAGGCTACTTCCAGGCGCTCAACGCTAAGTCGGGCGATCTGGTTTGGAAAACCAATCTCGGGGGGGAAACGGTCGCAGCACCCATCAGCTACGAGGTAGACGGCAAGCAATACGTCGTCGTTGCCTCGGGCAATGCACTTTTTGGCTTCGCCCTGCGTAAATGACCGGGCGTACCGGCATCTGAAAGCAAAGAGCAATAGCTGCCATTGTCGCCACACATGTCATGTGACGTTGATTTCGATGAACGAGGAAACATATTTTCCGCGAGCTGCAAAGAAATCAAATCACCAGAGAGTTGCTCCGGGACATTTAGAACCAATCGACCGATATTGAGAAGGGGCCGCGCTCGGGATGACGAGGACGGCCCCTTCGTTCAACATCTGTTACGGCAGAGCGGCATGCCAGTTGCCCTTGGCAGCACCGTCACCAGCAGTGTCGCCAGCCTTCATGTCCTTGACAAAGGTGTACAGCGGTTTCCCTTTGTAGGCCCATTGCGTGGAACCGTCATCGCGAGTTACAACACTCCAGTCCCCCGTGGACTTCGCGTCTGCTGAAGCGGCCAATGGCGGCCAGTTCATGGCGCACTGCCCATTGCAGGTCGATTTTCCCGAAGCATCCCTGTCGGACGTATAGAGTGTCATTCCCTTCGCGTCCGCCAAAACAACCGTCCCGGAATCTGCCTTCCGTGTCTGAACGCCTCCGGGCATTTTGTCGGCGGCGTAAGCGTATCCGGCAAGAAGCAGAAGAAAACCACACGTAAACATTTTGATATTTTGCATTTTCGTCAATCCTCCTCGATGGATTTCTGACTTTCTCGATGTGCCTTCCGTTTTCAGTTGGAAGGCGGCATGTCATCGGTGCCCCGGAAACGATGTGGCCCCGGCAACGCTGCAATGGCACCCCACCACACTCAGAGTTTAAGAGCGGACGGACTGGGGGCCTTAGATAATTAGTCGAAAACGCAGATCTAACGGCGCGGAGGCTTCTCTAGAGGCAAAATAAATCGGGAAGGTTCTTTCGCATATATAATTACGCTCGACATACGCGCTGGCCCTGGCAACAGCAAAGCCTCAACATCGGACAGAATTGCTTCCGGCGCAAGTTGCAGAATTCCGGAATCAGCGTGCTGATTACAAGCAGCCATGTTGCACTGTTGACCCCCACCCCTGGCACCACCACATAGCGGCTTCCCGTCCGGCCCCCGTCGCGAAGAGCCGCTCTTGTGCATCGGACAAAAAGTGCCGCAGCAACAGCAGTCAGACGACTGAGAGATCGCTTCCGCGAATCCCAAGAGCGGGCTCGATAGCATTGTAGCCAACAACATGAATGCTTGAATGTGCCGCATCTGGTAGGTTCTACTACCAAAAAGTTTTGGACGCAACTCCATTGGAGTGGCCGCAGGGTGCGCTCTTTAGTTTTCGCGAGAAAACTTGCTTTTTAAAACCGTCGGTAGTACAAATTTTGCAATGCGACGTGTGCATGCATTGTTTCTTTTCATTGCGATGATGGCCAATCCCGTTGCGGCCATGGCTTCTGCCATATTGCAGCCATCGACGGGTTGCTGTTGTTGCGGTGAGATGTGCCCGATGCACCGGCCCTCTCATTCCCAAGATAAGCATGGTAAAAAGCTGTGCGGTGGAAAAACAGAGTCGAGCCGGTCGTGCAATATGGGTATCTGCAACTGCAATCATCAATCCGATTTCGGAATTCTATTTTTTGCGGAAGCGATTTTAGCACGACACTACGTCGTCTCGATCCTGCAGCAAACACGGTTCCCGGGCTTGATCTCCTACGCTGTCGAGCCTTCGCAGTCCGTGCTGCCTCCTGAACAGCCTCCTCGTCTGTAGCCCTGCAATTTAAGGAAACGCTCACAAATCTTCTGATGAGGAGGTTGCATGTCTTTGCGTTCGTCTAGCTGTGGTGTTCTCATGCATTTTCGTGGACCTAAGTTGGTCCGGCTCGCTCGCGCGGGTCTGTTGTTTGGCCTCTGTTTTTTGGTCACGGCAGTTTCTCGCGGTCAGGAAACGGGCGGTACTGCAAACATAAGCGGACAAGTTGTGGACCAACAAGGCGGGGTTCTACAGAACGCCGAAGTGATTTTGCTGAATGGCGCTGCCCTGCGTTTGCAGCAGACGAAGACGGGAGAGGATGGTAGCTTTGCCTTTCACAACCTCGGACCTGGTGAATACTCCGTGGAAGTTGAGCGGTCAGGCTTCACCCACGTCGAGCAAAAAGTCAGCCTCGCTACAGGACAAACGGAAGTACAAGTCTCTGTCGAGATGGAAATAGCTGGTTTCGGAGAGCAGGTGACGGTGACAGCGGAAGTCGGCTCTTTCCGCACGGATGAATCGTCGACAGCCACCAAGACAAACATCCCACTTAACGAAATACCACAAGGTGTTGGGGTCGCCAATCAAACTCTAATCGAGAGTCAACAGGACATCCATTTCGCCGACGCAGCCGAAAATATCAGCGGCGTGAATCGCGATGTTCTTGCAGCGGGCGACGTCGGAAACGCGCTAACAATCCGCGGTCTTCCCCTTGGAGTATTCAGCAACTATTACCGTGACGGCTTTGTGTTCGATGGGATGGTTCCCTCGGACATGACCGACGTAGATCAAGTCGAAATTCTGAAAGGGCCATCTTCAGTTCTTTATGGACGGGCCGCATCGGGCGGTATCGTCAACCTGATCACCAAAGAACCACTGCCTGACACGCACGTCGTTCTCTCTTTCCAAGCAGATCGATACGGGAGCGTGCGCCCGACGATTGACATCACGGGTCCGATCGGGAGTAGTGGGAAGCTTTTCTACCGTCTGAACGGAGAGTTCGCAGATTCATACAACTTTCGAGACTACTTCCATGATCGCCGGTACTTTCTGGCGCCTGCGCTGACTTGGAAGCCGGACGACTCCACCACAATTCGTGTTCTAGTCGAGTATCTGCACGGTAGGACTACCACCGACTATGGCATTCCGGCACTCGGGGATCGTCCCGCCCCCGTACCTATCAGCAACTACTACGGAGAACCGTGGCAGTATTCGCTTCTTCAGAACAGGCTTGGGAGCGTGGACATCTCGCATCGATTGGGCCAGCGGTGGACGGTGCGCAGCCGCTTTCAGGCGACGCTCATCAACTGGGATTACCTTGACACGAGTCTTGTGGGCCCAGCCACACCCAATAATCCAACGCTCGGAAGATATGACGAGGATCTTGCCTATCCGCTCCGCTACTACGATTGGCAGACCGACCTGACAGGCATCTTCAGGACGGGAAGAATCGAACACAATTTCCTGATCGGATTTCAGTACGGCACGCAATCCGTCGTGCAGGACGGCGTCTTCAGCGATGCGCCACCAATTAGCTTGCATAACCCGGTCCCCTTCAGTCTCACCCTCCCGAATCCGAGCACACTGATGACCTACTTCTTCAACCCCGCCTCTCCGGATTATTACCCGCTTGATGGGACCTCAAAGCTTTTGACACACGGTGGTTATGTACAGGATCAGATCACGCTCTTGCCGAAGTTGAAGCTTCTGATTGGAGCTCGCTTCGAGGGCTTCACGCAGCGGTACGACGAAATCGTATACGATACGCACACTCGGCAAAGTAATTTTGCCGCGCTCCCGCGAATAGGAGCCACTTATCAACTGATTCCATCCCTGTCCTTGTACGCAAGCTTTAGCCGCAGCTTCAGTCCAACGCTCGCGGCACAACTCATCCCAGGGGGGCTGCCCTTTCGACCCGAATTTGGCAACCAGTTCGAGGTCGGCATCCGCACCTCTGAACTTCACGGGAGGATTTCCTCGTCGCTGGCGCTTTATCGCATTCGCGCATCCAATCTATTGATCACCAATCCCGGCGATCCTCTAACTTCTAGCCAAATTGGCACGACGGAGTCGAAAGGCATCGAGCTGGACACATCCGGACGCATCCTTCCCGGCTGGGACATGACCTTTGCTTACGCCTATAACGAGGCATGGATCGTCGCAGACCCCGTGTTTACCATCGGCGACACCCTCCAAAATGCGCCCCGCCACAGCGGGAGCCTTTGGACGGTCTACCAACTGCAGCACGGCCCTCTGAGCGGTTTGAGTTTCGGAGGCGGTATTCGAGCACGCAGCTACCGCTATGTCGACCCATACGACGACGTTCTCCTGCCTGGATATGCTCGCGTAGATGCGGCGGCGAGTTATGTTTTTGGGCCATCCCACAAGGACGAGAAGCTTTACAAGATCAGTGTAAATATTCAGAACCTGACAAACCGGCGTTATTTTGAAACTGGCAATACGAACGCGGTGATTTTCCCTGGTTCGCCGATCAATGTCCGGACTGAATGTCAGGTGCGTTTCTGAAGACACTAACATGCGATGTTTTTCAGAACAAAGAGGAGAATGGAACATTTGATCCTGCATTTCAGCGTGGTTCGTGTCCGTAAATCTTGGGCTGGCGACTTCCTGGGATTCAAAGCTTGCGATCAAATGTAAGCACAACAATGAAGCTCGCAGACCAACCCCCACCAGGGCAGCCGTGGGTTGACTATCGCACGGTTTGGCGATGGCATTTCTACGCAGGGCTTTTCTGCATCCCTTTCGTAATCTGGCTCTCGCTAACAGGCTCCATCTACCTGTTCAGACCACAGATTGAGAGGTGGCTCGATCATCCCTACGAGCATCTCCAGATAACGGGTCCACGCGCCAGCCGTGCAGCGCAGATACAAACAGCGATTAATGCTGTGCCCGGTTCGAACCTTCACTTTTACGAACTGCCGCAGACTGCGGAGTCTGCGATACGGATCATCGTCGGCCGGGGTAAGGACGAGTTCCGGGTTTACGTGCACCCGCAGACGCTCAATGTCATGAAGGTCGTGAATGAGGACAAACGTCCCATGATGGTAGTGTTCCACTTGCACGGTGAATTGCTGAGTGGGGATTGGGGCTCTAGGATTGTGGAACTTGCTGCATCTTGGGCAATCATCATGATTCTGAGCGGCATTTACCTGTGGTGGCCTCGTCAGGCAGTTTCAATCGCGGGCGTGTTGTACCCGAGGTTTAGGCAAGGCAAGCGAATATTCTGGCGAGACCTTCATGCCGTTACGGGCGTGTGGGTTTCGTTGCTGGCCCTCTTTCAATTATTCACCGGCCTTCCCTGGGCAAAGAGCTGGGGAGACTATCTAGAGGGAATTCGCAAGGTGACGCGAACCGAGGAGGTAAAGCGGGTTTGGACCAACGGTAGTTCTTCCGAAATTGCAGCGCGGCTCGCGCTGAGTGCCGGTAGCATGGCGTCGATGCTAGGGATGGCCGACATGGGAGGCGCTGGACAAACGACGGGGTCTTATGACGCGATTGACAAGATGGTTGCGACAGTGGCTCCCCTAAGCCTTCCTTATCCGGTCCTGATCTCTCCGCCTTCGGGCCCTAGAGCGCCATGGACAGCGAAATCTGACACTCAAAACCGTCCACAGCGAGTCGATCTAGATCTCGACCCTGCAACCGGAAGTATTCTCAAACGCGTGAACTTCAACCAACACCACTGGATCGATCAAGCAGTGGGTTACGGCGTGGCAGCACACGAAGGCCAGCTTTTTGGGTTGTTCAATCAACTTCTCGGCGTGTTTATGGCCACTGGTTTAGTACTGCTCAGCATCAGCGCTGTGGTGATGTGGTGGCGGCGACGCCCAGAAAGTGTCCTGGGCGCTCCCCCCTTGCCTGGGAATCAAATACCTGTCCCCACAGGACTCGTGATCCTGATTACCGCTTTCGGGGTTTACCTGCCGCTGATGGGGCTCTCTATTATTGTGGTCTTGCTGACGGAGCGTTTCATGTTGCAAAGAATTCCCGCCGCGCGGCACTGGCTCGGTCTGTGCCCGGCAAGGTGAATTCAGTGTGAGGCCATGGGATTTTTCTGGCATGGACTAGACCAGCCGGGCTGTCGCGCCCGGAAGACGGGTTCTTCAACGGGAGACAGAAATGCGTCGCCAATATAAATCCGGAATTACGCCAATTGCTTTGCTAGTTGCGATGCCGTGGCTTCTGACTGGCTGTCGCAGCTCGCCGAAACACTACTCACTGCAAGGGCGCGTGCTGGGGAAAAGCGACTCGACGCAGCAACTCACCGTGAACCATAGCGATATCCCGGGCTTTATGGCAGCGATGACGATGACCTACCCCATCAAAGATACCCAAGGATTCCAACAGGTCCAGCCAGGCGATCTAATCACGGCCGATGTCGTTGTGGGTGGAAACAATGACTACTGGCTGGAGCACCTGGCGATAAAGGACAAGACTGGGCGCGGAACAGTGTCGTCACTGCCTCCCCATGAACTTCTGCCCGGTGAACCGGTTCCGGATATAGCGCTGACGAATCAGGATGGGAAAGCGCTGCACCTCGCCGACTTTAGAGGGAAAGCTATTTTGGTCACGTTTGTGTATACGCGATGCCCCTATCCAACTTTTTGCCCGCTCACCAGCAGTAAGTTTGCGGCGGTCCAAAACGAGCTGGCGAAAACTCCAGGAGACTACGCGAAGACGCATTTGATAACCATCAGTCTCGATCCCCAATACGACACTCCACCGGTCCTCCGGAAGTATGGTCTGGCTTATCTCGGCAACGATCCAACAGGCTTCGAACATTGGGAATTTGTCTCGACCAGCCCGGACGATTTGAGGAAGCTCGCGACCGCGTTTGGACTCGAATATTTTGAACAGGACAACCTGATATCGCACTCGATGAAGACAGTTTTATTGGCGACGGACGGAACTGTGTCTCAGAGCTGGTCGGACAATCAGTGGAAGAATGCCGATGTGGTCTCGGCTTTGCGACAACAAGCAGCTGTCAATCGATAAAAATGGAAGCCTCAAACGAATACAGAGCAAGGATGTCTGGCTGTCGACAGCAGAAACATAGCAACCAGCCAACCTCATCATGACCGGTTGCGGAGAAAGCAAAGAAAAGCAGTGAGACCGAATTTGGGATTGCTCAAGGGAGAGGTCCTTCTAGTGATCTGCTTGTCTTCCTGTTCGCGTGCGGCTGTTAGCGACCACCGCACTTCAGAAGCCCAGCGGAGGGGCCAAGGGCTCTATGCCCTTTGGTGTGCGCCGTGTCACAACACGAGCGATCTCAATTTGGTAAAGGATCCTCCCAATCTGGCTGGCTTATTCCTCCGCCAAACGCTGCCCAGCGGCGCGCCGGCTACCGATGAGCAAGTCCGAAAGACAATATCAGATGGGCGAGGCATCATGCCTCCGTTCCAGCAGAGTCTCAATGCGGACGAAGTCGATGACCTGATGCGATTTCTTCACAGTCTAGGGAATTCAAGTAACTCAGACGTAATGCGAGCACAGTGGAAGCATCTTCGCAACATGTTCATTCCAATGGTAGCGGCCATGCCCGAAGACAAATACGACTTTAGGCCGACGAAGACCATGCGCAGTTTCCTACAGTTGGTGATGCAAGCGATTGAAGCTAATTATACGAATATGGGGTACGTGGCAGGTAAGAAGCAGGAAGAGACTGAAAGCCTCGCTGCGAAGTACAAGAACCTCAGGGGACGAACAGCAATCCTGGATGCATTGGAGGATAGTTACGATTACGGCGACATGATCTTGGCGAGCATGAACGACCAGAACACGGCTGATACAGTTACAGCCAAGCGCGGTGACCGGACGACTCGCTTCGATGCGGCACTCCAAGCCTTTGAAGACAACATCGGTCAATACGGAACCTTGGTGGTCTATCTCCAATTGAATGGCGTCGTGCCGCCGGAAGCGACGGAAGATGAAGTTCCCCCCTCCGTAGTTCTCAACTTACAGTTGTGAGATCGGGTTAGAAGTAGGAGGTCATTAAATTTCTTTACGCTTCAAAAGTGGCATCAATTAGGTCGGCAACCAAACGATTACATAGATGGTTGGTTAGCCGCCACGATAAAGGAGAAGGAACATGTTTCAACAGCGGCGAGATTTGATCAAACTAGCGGGAATATCGGCACTCGCAGGTATGGGCGCCCTGGTGCCCGATTCGTCCAGTGGGCAGACCCAACCTGTCAAAGCAGGGCAGCCGTTCACTCTGCCGGCATTACCCTACGGCTACGAAGCACTTGAACCTTACATTGACGCCGAAACCATGCACTTGCATCACGACAAGCACCATGCGGCGTATGTGAATAATTTGAACAACGCGGTAGCGAACTACCCGGATGTTGCCGCGATGTCCGTTGAGGAGCTGGTTCGGCACCTGGATAAGGTTCCCGAACCGATTCGCACGGTCGTCCGTAACAACGGAGGTGGTCACGCAAATCATTCCTTTTTCTGGCAGATCATGCACAGCAACGGTCCGGACCGGCCACAGGGAGAGTTGGCACGGGCCATCGACACCAAATTCGGCAGTTTCTCCGGATTTCAGGACCAGTTTACGAAGGTTGCGCTGAGTGTCTTCGGCAGTGGGTGGGCGTGGCTCAGCTCCGATGACAAGGGCGGGCTCTCAATCGAGACGACGCCCAATCAAGACAGCCCGTGGATGGCTGGCAGAACTCCGCTGCTGGGAATCGACGTTTGGGAGCATGCCTACTATCTGAAGTACAAAAACGTTCGCGCGGATTATGTCGCCGCCTTCCATAAGGTGATCTCCTGGGACGCAGTGAGCGAGCGGTTCCACAATATTTCTCTTCCGAAGCCCTAGGGGCGCGGTTTTAGCCTGAGGAGGCGAAAATGAACGTTCTACTGCTTCTCTTCGCAACAACTATTATCCCGCTAACACCGTCACCACACCAATCGGAGCGCATTGTGCACCTTGAGGACTCGCTGTTAGCGCCGTGCTGCTACACCCAGCCCGTTTCGAAGCACATGAGCGATATCGCGTTCGACATGCGGAAGGAAATTGGCGAGATGGTTCTGGCCGGGAAGTCGGACAGGGAGATATTGGATCACTACAAAGCCTTGTATGGCCTTCAAATCCTGGTGGATCCTGAAGGGACCAGGCACAAGGTCATGTATGGCCTGCCGCCCGTATCTGCGATTGCTGGGTTCATGGCGGTCTTGTTTTTCATCCGAGGATCGGTCAACCGGCAAAGACATGACAGCCCTTCCGACGATGGCACTTCTGGGATTTATGAGCACTATAAAGGGCAAATTGAATCTGATCTGCGAGACTGCGAATGAAAAGACATGGGAACGAGTGCAAGCCCCATGACTGAGAAGAGATGTGTAAATGCAATCGGTGGGATGGCGGCAACTCCCAGGCGAAAACACTTCCTTCGATGGGCCATTCTTCTCGGGACCGCTCTTCTGACACTGGCTTTTACGTTCCGGCACGGGATTGCACCGGCTGGTAATTCCTTTCTCTCTGCATTTGAGGCAGGACAAACCTCGACAGTCCTTAATGTCGGAGTTCTCGTCTTTCGCGAGGGCCTTGAGTGTGTTTTGGTTTTGGCCGCCATCACGGCGGACAGGACTCGATCGGGGCGTGGATATCTGCGTCCCGTTGCGGCGGGAGCAGGGATTGGGTTCCTCTCAACTCTTGTGACTTGGCATTTCGCGGTGCTCATCCTCGATGACCTCGGCAAGAATGTTTCAGCCCTTGCCGTTCAGGCCGGAACCGGGCTCGTAGCAATCATCGTTCTTCTTGTGGTCATGAATTGGTTTTTTCACAAGACCTATTGGACCGGCTGGATTTCGGTCCACACCGAGCGCAAACGGGCACTATTGAAAAGCAATCAAACGAAGAGGGCCAAAGCAGGTCTCCTGTGGGGGATGGGGTTATTGGGATTCACGTCTTTCTACCGAGAAGGATTTGAAGTCGTGCTCTTCCTTCAGACTTACAGGCTCAAGTCAGGTGGCAGTGCCGTGTTAGACGGCGTTCTCCTTGGCATGCTGCTTTCTGGCGTTGTGGCAATTCTTACGTTCACGGCTCACCGCCGGTTGCCTTACAGGAGGATGCTTGTCGTGACAGGCGTGATGCTTGGATTCGTCCTGCTGGTCATGGTCGGTGAGCAAGCGCAGGAGATGCAACTTGCTCATTGGCTTCCAAAAACAGAAATCCCTGAGCTGGTAAAGGTGACTCCGGAGTGGATAGGGCTTTGGTTTTCGATTTTTCCGACAGTCGAGACGTTGGGTGCGCAATTGCTCGCAAGCATTCTTGTGTTGGGCTCATACATCACCGCTCAGCCGTCACGAGTCGCTAAGCATTAGTCCGACCCAACGTCGTGTGCATCGCAGAAAAGGATTTGGAGCAGAGGACAATATGGGAGATCGAGAGGAAATGCTGGACGAGGTGTTCCGTTTGACGAACCAGCAGGCCAAATCGCTACGAAGCCGACTTAGCGAAGAGCAGGCCAACAAATGCAGGCTCCGCGCTCAACGTATCGAAGAGCTTCTTGAACGCATCAAGGGTAATGGTTTCAGCGAGGAAAGTGTTTCCGCGGACGGGTAGCTCTGGAATGTGAAAACAAGCATCTCAAAGTTCCGGCATGTGGATCGTAGCCAGTGGATTGTCGGAATTCTGGTTTGTCTGTAGCTCAAAGACAATCAGGAAACTTCGCAGGATCGATGAGCTTTCGGCTGTTATTAAGGTCTCCCCGATTCAGCCCGCGGCGTATGTTCCGATAACTTACCGGGACTTACGAAACCTGACGCGCCAATTTTAGTGGCACGGTTTGGCGGAATCATGCAAATAGCTCGTATTCGTGACTGTGGAGACGATTGTGGGAACCCAATCTATTGTAGAATTCACACACGAGACGCTTCAGGTCAGCTAGAGGGAGCGGTGGACGTAAAGGCCAGCAGGATCGTGTTGCTGATAGTCATCGCTGCCACAGTTATATGTGTGGCAGGAGTTCTGATACTGCCACAGGTGGATTTGCCGGAATTCGTACTCAACGGATCGAAAGCTCTCACGATTACCACAGTCCACGGAAAGCCAACGTCGTCATCCACTGGTCCTAGCCACTTGGATATTGTGAATCCAATTCTTGGAGCGAGCCGATTTTACAAATCCGGCTCAACAGTCGGAAATGTCGGCACACTTGTTGGACCGAACACGTTTTTCTTTCTTCGCTGTTAGTTCTTTTCCCTACCTTATTCCCCATTTGACTCTGCCTGTGTTTGGGAACCCTTCCGGTGAGCCTTTATCCGCGAGGGGAGCAGAAACACTTCTCTTATTCGAGCTGCAAGCAGCCCCTGGGGGACGAAATGAATAGGAAGTCCATAATCAATGCCCATTTTCAATCGGAGACGCAAGCAATGGCAGAAATATTCAAAGGTTCGTGGACAAGTAGAACGCCGTGGCAAAAATGGGTAGGACACGTAGTGGCGGAAACCCTCATGCTGGGGATCTGGTCGATTCAGTACCAGTCTCCACTCCCCAGGCAAAAAAGCGACTTCAAAAACAGCGGTAAGCTGATATCAGATGCTTGGAAGAGAGCATGACATTGGTCAGGCGAATCCTGGTGGTGGACGACGAACCGCAAATTCGTCGCATTCTGCGAGCTGTGCTCACTACTAAAGGCTATGACGTTGCGGACGCCGAATGCGGCGAGGATGCGCTGGATCTGATCTACTCTGAAAAGTACGACCTGATTCTACTAGACATCAACATGCCCGGTATCACAGGTATCGAGGTTTGCAGGCAGGTCCGGACCAATTCCGACATACCTATAGTCATAATGAGTGCCGGAGAGGAAAGCAGGAGAAGAGCACTGGATGCCGGTGCCAATGATTATCTGAAAAAGCCGTTCAGCGTTTCGCAGATTTTCTCCTGCGTGCAATTGAATCTAGCCAATGGCCCCGAATCCTAGAGAGCGCAAAAAGCTTACAACGGTCTGGAGGGCGATTGTTGAGACGGTTCCATAATCGTCTGTTCTATTCCAATCTTTTGATGGGGGAATTTACTCGTACGGTTGGCCGTGGAAAGAGCCTGGTGTTTGGCATCGAAGACGTTTTCTCAGTAACGAATTTCGTAATTGCCGTCATTCTGGGCTGCTCGGCTACCTAGTTGTTGAGTATCTTCGGAATAAACTTTAGATTCAGCCCTTCTGTTGTTCACGTCTTGCCGGGCGAGTGTCTACGGTTTCGCGAAAGGCAGGCTAATTAAAATGTACTGTTGCGCTATTTGGAGGCGAGTTGCTGCACGATTGTCAGCGATTTTGCTACGTGCTGGTCAGGCGAAAGGTTATCGTCCTTTGATGAAAACGCAGCGATGATCTTGTGGTCTTTGCCAATGACGAAGGTTTCGCGTTCGATAAAATCATGATCAATAGCGACGCCGCGCACATCGGCCATACCGGCTTTGGGACTGGTCGTCGCGAGACTGTAGGAGGCGGCGATCTTGCCGGTCGAATCGGAGGCTACCGGAAACTTTCCGGCACAATAATCCGGGTCTGCTGAGAACTGATCGAGCCGCGCAACACTGTCGCCAGACACACCGATGATGGTTGCACCGGCGGCATCAAATTTGTCTTTCTGCCCAGCAAACGTATGCGCTTCGAGGTCGCAGCCTTTGGTGTAAGCAGACGGGTAGAAATAGACCACTACGGGGCCCTTCTTCAGCGCATCCTTCAGAGAAAACTTAAACTCCTTTCCGGCCAGGGAAGCCCGAGCCGAAAAATCGGGCGCCTTATCGCCTACTTTGAGCGCAGCCCAAACGGGCAAGGCTGTCAACGCAAACGCGATGCCCCAAAGCAGTCTTTTCATAACGAGTCCTCCCTGTCGATTGAGCTCCCAGAAACATATCACAGTCCAATACCAGAGTGTGTGGCGACTACATCCTTGCGGAGGATCGATTAATTAGTTGCCTCCTGATTTGGACTGCAAGCGAGCGCGCGACATGTATACAGCCTCTTTCTCCCCAATTGTTCCGGTCCATACCACGTATACCCGACCCCCAGTGCCAGCGGCGACTGCAGGACGATGAGCGGGGGAAGGAATGCCTGGAACTGGAGTCGGGAGCGAGAGCTTCCCATCTGGGCCAATGGTTACAGCGAAGATACCAGTTTGTGCCCAGCCAACCTGTTGGTTGGGATCGCGCCCTTGAAAAACCAGTACAACGCGCCCATCGTCGGCCACCGACATGGCGGGATAGTTGGCGTCGAGGATATTTTGCGATCCTTTCACGGCAGGGGCCCAGGTCTTACCGGCATCATCTGACCAAGAAAGACGCACTCCGCTGATTTTGGGCGACGCCTCAGTCAGCCACGCAACATAGACCCGATTCCCGCTTCGGACAGCGGTCGGCCCGGAGTCGGGACAGCCGTCGATTTTCCAGTTGTCTACGGCCACGCGCTGGGAGGGAGAGAAGCTGTTTCCCCCGTCGGTAGTCGTTGCGACCGTCATGTCGTGAATCGGACCTGGATAAATGTGTCTCCAAAATACAAGTACTTCACCTCTAGGACCAAAGGCCAAGGTTGGGCGACAGCAGGGGCAAATCTCTTTAGCCACGCGCATGTTTTTCCCGAACGTTACACCTTGATCGGTGGAACGCGCCATGTAGAGGGAGTAGGTTTCCTTATCTCCGGTCTCGGGTTGGGGACGCGTATCGATCCAGACGATGTAAACGTCTCCGTTGGGAGCAACCCCAATTGAGGGGTACCCGCTAAAAGTGTCGGTCGTCTTGTCGGTAACCTTTACTCTCTTCTGAAAGGGGGCGCCCCACCGGGACCTGGCAAATCGAAGGTCTCCCTTTTCGGTCCAGGCAGCGTAGAGCCAGTCCGGAGTGTAAATGAACGCCGGGCCATTCTCGCCGGCTGAACTTACAGTCTTCCCCTTCTCGCTCACCCACACAGGAGGCCCGAAACTGTCCCCGCCATCTTCCGAATTGAGTAGAGCGAGTCCTGGAACTTCATTATTTTCGAGGATCGCCAACACATAGATAGTGGGCGATGAAATCCAATCGGCCGCTACTCGGGCATTCCGCGAGGAATCGATCCCCGCGGGAACGATTAAAGGATGCGGTACAGGTTCAAATTCGTAGTGAGGAGCGCCGGATTGCTTCCCGCACCCAGCCATTATCGTGAAAGCGGCCAACGCACTAAAGATCGCTTTCACTGGGAAATGCTTCATCACCGTTAGTTCGCTTCCTGAGCTTCGACGATCCGGCGACGCGATTCGCCGAGCTTTCGGCCCCTGCGCTTCTTCCACCAGATGTAGACGCCGGTTGCTGGCAGCATCGCGGTCACAAGCCCCAGCGCACAAACACAAATCTGGTACGCGCGACCGAAGACACGAGTCATATGCAGGGCGTAAAGCCAGCTTTCGACCGTGTTGCCACTATGTCCGCCGGTTGGCCGGAAGATCGTCACCAACGCCCCTGTATTACCATCAAACCTGACGTAAGTGCTGCCAGCTTTTGGGGCGCGCTCAAAGACATCTAGGCTGCCCCGAACCTCGTAACGATACGCGCCTAGATCGGGGTCGTATGACAGGCCAAGCGGCTGGCTCACAGTGAATCCGTATTTCAACGCCTGCTCTGCCATCAGTCGTTCGCCGGTTGCCTCGGCCGCATGCCAATCGAGAAGAGGATTCTCGTTCGGGTGCCGGGGCAGAGACTCAAACGCGTCAACCGGTGACCTGTAGTCGAACACCCGCTGCATAACCGATTCATAGGCTGGCCGGATATTCATCATTACGCTCGACCAGGCGAAGACAAAAAGCAGCGGCCAAAGCCAGAGACCACTGGCGCGATGCAGATCGAAATTGAGTCGAAACGAGCTGGCACGCCATTTTATGAGCCACGCGAAATGCCAGCGACGCCAGAAACCGCCTTTGCCGCGTGGCAGCGTGAGATAGAATCCGACGAAACAATCAAGCGTCCAAATCAGCGCTACGATACCCAGCACCCACTGGCCGGACGTACCAAGCGCAAGCGTCCAGTGCACGCTGTAGATGAAGGGCATCAGATTGATGGAGCCTTGCGAGAGGTCACCCCTTATGCGCCGACCGAGTTCGTGACCAGTCCACGGATCCACAAAGAACTGAGTAAAGCCGAGATCGATGGACTTCCCGGTTGCAGGATCATTCCGAGGGGTGAATTCGACTTCAGCCTGATCGGTTTCCGGGAAATACACCTCTCTTACCCGACCTTGCGGAACGTCTGCCCCGGCGCGCGAAGCGAGTGTGGCGAAGTCAAGGCGCGCCACGCCGGGCCTGGGCGTGGCGAATAGTTGTGGGCTAATCAACCGCTCCAGTTCGCTGTTGAAAGCGAGCAGGGAGCCGGTGAGGCCAACGACAAAGAGGAAGCTGGCCATCAGGAGCCCGGTCCAGCGGTGCTGCCAGATAAAATAGCGCCGGATCATGGTTCAGAACCGCACCTTGTGAACAGTCAGCGCAGCGTAAGTTTGAACGTACCATAGACCGAGAAGGGCTGGGATGGAATTACTCCATACGATCCATATCCCGGCTGCCAAGCATTTACGTTCGTTATATTATCGAAGCGGACTTGTACCGTTGGCTCAACCTTCTCCAACTCCCATCGATAGCTCACCACCGCGTTCCATTGCACGTACCCGGGGAGAACCAGCGTCGTATTCTGCTGGTAGCTGGGCTGATCGACGGGGCGCTCGCCCGCGCCGACCAACCCGAGTCCCGCCCCCCAGCCGCGCGTGTTGTGATAGTAGGCCCACAGGGAGCCGGAGTTGGGGGGGATGTCGAGGAGTCGCTGTCCGACCGGCAGCGCAGAGTCACTTGTGCCGTCGGTATTCGGGAGAACCCGAGCAAGGATGTTGGCGTAGCTCGCTACCACGTTCCAGAAAGA
This sequence comes from uncultured Acidobacteriota bacterium, assembly GCA_963709105.1. Lineage (GTDB taxonomy): Bacteria > Acidobacteriota > Terriglobia > Acidiferrales > UBA7541 > Palsa-295. Next base: position 1,092,758 of record CAVPVC010000016.1, on the reverse strand, counting down.
CGAGATCCGGCCGTTCAGCGATACCTCGACGCCGCGGCTGCCTTCCTGTCCCACCTGAATTGCGCATGTGGACCCCGAATTGGGCGACGTGCAGCTGCCGTGGAAGGTAGCGATCGGCTCATCCACCAGGATATTCTGTTTTTTCAGGTCGAAGTAGTTCACTTCTCCCGTTAGGCGATTGCCCAGCCAGTGTCCTTTGAGTCCGACTTCCCACTGATTGGCAGTGAGTGCCTTCGCATTCTTTCCGTTGTAAAGAATAGAACCAGCGGAGGAGTCTCCGAGCGACTCGGAATAGGAACCAAACGCAGCCAGCCATGGCAGCAGATCGTAACTAGCCCCCACCCTCGGCTGCGGCTTGGTGTCTGTGCCTTGAGTGACACCTGTTCCGCCAGGGTAGCTACTGTAGTTGTCAAATTTATAAGTGGCACTGTCATAGCGAATTCCGCCCAGAATCCTAAGCCGTTTTCCAATCGTAACCTGATCCTGTACCGTCCCGGAGTACCACCGGTTGTGGATCGTATAGGCATAGGTCGGAGGTGTGGAACTCGGTGGCGTGTAAAATTCGGAAACCGGCTGATAAACTGGGTCATAGACGTCGATTGTCTGCGGCAGGTTTCCCCCGTAAGGCCACATATGATAGAACGACGATTGGTTGTTGAATTCAGTGCTCGCCAACAGGCTGTGCTGCATGCCTAGAAACGATACTCTTCCGGTCAAATCGATCTCCGCAAAGGTATTTGCGGCGCCGACAGCAGACGGGTCGCCGACGTAGTAAGTCGCGGTCGTGGGATTTTGCGATCCGAAGCCCGCAGCGGGGGTATTCAGCCATCCCGTAGGACCGGTTTCCGATCCGCCCGGCTGGCTCATGTGGGAGACTACTGCCATCGGTTTGAGCGTCCAGTTGCGGCCGAGTTTGTGGGTCCAGGTCAGGGTTTCCTGCCTGTTCCTAACGTTGTAATAAGCCCCCGATGCGCCGAAATATACGCTGCGGGGCAGATCCGGTATGCGGTTCGCGAGGATGTTGCCGCTTGCCGGATCGATGACTGCCGGAACCAGAAGCATGCCCTGGTCGTTGTCATCCTGCCAGTGCTTGTACTCGAAGCGCAGGTCAAAGCGGTCATTAGCGGTGGGCGTCCATGTAAGTGCCGGACTCACCGTAAGGTGTCTTGTCTGGACGGTGTCGCGATATGAATTGGCTATCTCGTATGCCACGATGCCCCGGTAAAGGAGATTGTGCGAGTGATACAGTGGACCGGTCGCATCGGCCTGAACGCGGGCGAGCCCATAGGGGCCATAGGTAAGGCCGAGCCCATAAGCCGCAGTCGGCTGTGGTTTCAGCGTAGTGACGTTGATGATTCCGCCTGGCTCGATTCGGCCATATAGCCCTGCGGCCGCGCCCTTCAGTACCGTAAATCCATCGATCATGGCGGGTTCAATTTCAGCGTACTGGGGTAAGCGCACGCCATCCTGGAACAGGAGGTTATTCGTGTCGAACCCGCGTACAAAATATGATTTCGCGCCCCATCCGGCGTCGTAGTCGGCCGCCTGCACCGAACTCACGTTTTGCAACACCTGTTCGAGGGTGTGGTCACCCTGGTCATCAACCAGTTCTCGCGTCACCGTGTCGGCCGTGAAAGGCGTTTCCCAAGCGGGTGTGTCAATCTTAGTCCCGGTTGTCCCCGTTGGCCGCACGTAAAGGCCCTCAGCGACCACGTTGATCGACTGTGAGACAGCCGCGAGTTCGAGCGAGAAATCCTGGCTGAGTTGTTGGCCCGCGCTAACACGAATTTGTTTCTTTGTGGTCTGGAATTTATCGGTGCCGACCGAAAGAACGAACGCGCCCGCCGAAGTTGAAATGGTGTATTCGCCTACCGCGTTGGTTGTTGTTTCTGCGAGCGCGGTCTTGCCTTCGGGATCGGAATACAACTGAACCGTTGCCCGAGACACGACAGAGCCCGTGCTATCGAATACACGCCCGGTAATAATCGCGTTCGTGATTGCCTCCTGGCCAAGAACAATATTCGCCGCGCCGAGAGTCAGCAATGCGAAGAATGGAAGATTGTAAAAGATGCCTTTCGCGAGCAAACGCCTAAACACAGTTGCCTCCCTATCGGCTATGAGGATTTGTGAACATCAGAGCAGGTCCAAACTTTCAAGAAGGGGGGAACTTATCTTAGGATTGCGGGTCTGGGAATGCGTCAAATTGACGCACCCACACCTGTTTTTCTCGGTGTCGCAGCGAATCGCACTCCCGTGAACTGGCCAATTGTGATAGTTAAGTTTACTCGGGAGAATCGTCTTTGCTAACGTGCTGAGATGGTCCTCGATCTTTCACACGGAAAGCGGGTTTACGACTGGCTTGGCGCACATAAGCGCGTCTATCGCGGTATTCGGTGGAGTGTCTGCTTTGGTCGGGAGCAGCATCTACAAGCGCGTGCCGTTGCCGCAATAGCTTTGAAACAAGGCGATTCAGTCCTGGACCTAGCCTGCGGTGCTGGCGTCAATTTGTCTCATCTGTTCGAGAAAGTAGGATCTTCAGGGAGGATCGTCGCTGTGGATTACAGCGCTGGGATGCTCGCTACCGCACGAGCGGTGGCAAAGACGAATGGTTGGGACAATATCGAATTCCGACAGGAGGATGCCGCAAGGCTGAATTTGCCGTCTGCATGCTTGGATGGAGCATTGTGTACATTTGGGCTGAGCGCGATGCCCGGCGAAGCTGCTGCTCTCAGGAGAGTAGCCGTAGCTCTAAAACCCGGTGCCAAGTTTGTTGTCTTGGATGCCAAAACGTTTACCGGTTTAGCGCGGGCGTTCAATCCAATCGCGGGGCCGATTTTCAAATACACAACGAACTGGGATTACGAAAAAGATGTGCTCCGAAGCATCGGTGAGATTTTCGGCGAACTTGCGGTCGAAGAGTACAATAGTGGGTGCAATTTCATCGCTGTCGGGATCAAGCGCAATGTGGCACCGGTTGCCTCAAGAGATCGGCACGAAAATCATACGAATCGATAGAATCGCGAACGGCTGAAGAGGGGATGTGCTTTCACCGAACTTCATGCCGAAGGCCGTGCATTGCCCGACACTCAAATGTGCGGGCCCATTCTCACAAATAGCGAGCTCATAGGATGGGATTTGTCGATCTTAAGAAGCATCCCCCAAGAGGCGGCGGAGTTCGCTACGGATGAGTCGCGCTTTCCTCGACGCGCGAGGAAAGCCCCGCAACGACCTGAAAACAGCCAGGCGCTTCTGCGGCATATCCCGCGAAGTTCGCCACGGTTCTACGACTCGATGTGTGAGATTGAGAATCCTATCGGCGACTTGCGACGCGCGCAACTCCGGTCCGCAGTGAAGTCGTGCTGCCTCAAAATAAAACTGACTTAATATGTAGTCGGTCGCGGGTACATCCAGTGGGTAAATAGACAAAAGCCTATTCCGGTGTTCCAAAATCGTTGCCAGCGCATAACGAGCACGTTCATCTTTCAGCTCTTCGAATATCTCGGGATATCTTTGCTCGTAGTCTAATTCGAGTGTCCGACTGCATCGAGACATGTACTTGGCGTTCGCCTGCCGCAGGCGATTTCTAAGCGGCTGCCGTGGAAGTACGGATTCTTTCTTTCCAGTTGCCGACAAGTCAAATTCCTCCGATTCGCGGTGCCCAGCTCGAAAAGACCTTTCCGCTATCCGGAAACGAGCAGACCCTACTTTCACCACCCACAATCAACTGACCCACGGGATCTCCCTGTTTCGCCTGGAATGATCAAGTGTTAGGCGCCGTTATTGCGTCTTGCCCGACCAAAAACGGCGGTCCAAAACCCGGGATGTTCGGATTGGCGGCAGCATTCGACGAGTTTCCAGCCCTCTGCGGTCATCCAGTCCACCAAGCCTGCAAGTATTCATCAGTTCCCCGCGAATAGAACTCTTTAAAGAACACTTCACAGACAACCATACGTCCCCAGCCATGCCCTATAAGTCGTATGGAGCCACCTAGACATCGCGATAATATACACCTAAAATGGTTCTATTGTTGCACTGCACCCTCTGCCGCAGTTGCGGACTAGAAGAGTGAAGTAAGGCAGGCATTTATAAAAGTGCTGTTTGGGTTGACGGTAGATGACCGAGTCAGGCAAACCATTACGACACCGTAATTGGAAATTGCAGGCCGTTAGGCGGAAGGCCGCAGATCTAGGATTTAAGATAGATTTCGTTCGCAAGACCTTCGGTCCGCGGCACATCCAGGATCGCGTTTACATTAACGGGCGCAGATGCCACCTGATGCCCAGGCGCTGTCTAAACCCAATGAGCGGCAGAGACCGGGCGACTGCCGAGCTTCGTGTGCCCGGGAACGCCTGGGCTGAGTTCGTAATCTACGTTCCGGACCTGGTAGCTGAATATGAGCAACAGTTTTTAATCGTTCCGAGGAGTCGGCTCTCGGAAATCACATCGCAGCCGTTACAGCAACTCAAGGATTATGCGGATAGTTGGCACCTCCTCAGACGAAGGAGCGAGGCAAAGGAAACTCAGCTTTTCAGCGTAATGGAACCATCGATTGCTGAGTCCAATGACCACAGCACAGAAATGGCCGGCACTAACGCCTAGCCAGGCGACAGAAGCTCAAACCAAACACATGGATATTTTTGAAGAAATCGTGCGCATGCGCCGGGTAGGTGAAAGGTGCGCCTTGGCGACGATTGTCCACACCAATGGCTCAATCCCGAGCTACGAAAGCTCGCGGATGCTGGTGCGCGAGGACGGCTCGATTGAGGGAACGATTGGCGGTGGCTGTGTGGAGGCAGAAGTCTGGGCGGCAGCTAAGGAAGTGACGAAGGCCGAGCAACCGCGCAAAATGACCTTCAATTTGAACCACGACGCCGCATACGATGCAGGCCTGATTTGCGGCGGCACGCTGGAAATCTTTGTGGAACCCATCGTACCGTCCCCGACGCTCTACATTTTCGGTGCAGGGGACGTTCCATTCGCAACGGCTTGTGTGGCGAGCGCGGCCGGATTCGCAATCGGCCTTATTGGCGATCGAGAAGCGTATGCGAACCACGGGCATTTCCCGATGGCCGGGGAAGTTTATGCTACATTCTCGGAAGCGTCCCAAAAACTCCGGCCTAACGCCTCAAGCTATCTCTTGATCGTGACTCATGGCCACGAGAACGATATGCGAGTGCTGGCTTGGGCGGTGCGTACCGAAGCACGCTATATCGGAATGATCGGAAGCAAGCGCACGATCTTTTCCATCTACAAGGCGCTCGAGGGTGACGGCTATTTCCCATCGGAATTTGCGCGCGTGCATGCGCCCGTTGGACTCGAAATCGGGGCGCTGACGCCAGAAGAAGCTGCGATCGGCATCGCCGCGGAACTCATCGCCATTCGCCGGAATGCTGGGAATCTCACAACAATCGCGTCAAGTGACACTCTGAGATGAAACCTGACTTGGAGATCCCGCGAGCCAGCCCACGTATTCTTCCGATGACGGTGTAGCTACGCCGATGCTATTCAACTCCTTGAGCCCCTGGTCGTAGACGCCGGAAACGGCGTCGGCAACCAGAACAGCGCGAAAATCTCGCATGCTCGCGCCATAAATGGTCGCGCGAGGACAATTGGGAAAGTTACAGCCCACAACAACCACTGTCGTTACCGCGAGATCTCGCAGATGCTTCTCAAGAGGCGTTCGATGAAAGGCATCCCAGCGCGGTTTGTACATGGCCCACTCGTTCTCCGCTAGCAATTGCAGGTTCCTCTCCAATAGCAGGTTTGCATCAAGCGCCACATCCGGGCCACGTTTAAGCAAGTCAACGATTTCCGCGCCATGGCTTCCCGGCAGTACAACCGATTTTCCTCCCTCGACCATCTCCCTACGGCAAAGATCTGCATTTGTTCCATCGGCGAGATATAGCCGGACCGCATGCACGATCGGCAACCGACGCTGACGGTAAACATCCAAGACCCGCCGCATGGCGGGGACGCGGTCATTCGTCCCCTGGATTTCTGCAACAGCGCCCGGATTTGCGAAGTCCCGCTGAACGTCAATCGTCAAGAGGGCTGATCGCTCGGGAGTCGGAATCGTGTACTTGCTTTGCATTTGCTAGTGGCCTGTCGCAGAGAGATCGTTAGTATGGGATTCGGGGAGAAGATCGGCCTAAATGGCTTGCACCCGCCATGCGTAAACTTGCTTTCGGCCTTTGGTTGTGGCGGCCGCAGTAACATTTTCTCCGCGACAGGCCACTAGTGATGGCGACCGTGAGCAAGTGCCGTCATTTCAGGAAGCCCTTACGAATCGCAATGCAACTGAATTCATGCAGTACCGCAAGCCGGTGGGCTTGGGACCGTCATCGAAGACGTGTCCTGTATGCGCATCGCACCTGCGGCAGGAAACAGCCGTCCGTTCCATACCAAAACTGTTATCCGGGAATTCGATCACGTTTTCCTTAGCAATCGGCGCCCAGAAGCTGGGCCAGCCGGTGCCGGACTCGAATTTCGTGTCGGAGTTAAAAAGAGCCGTGTCGCAGCAGATGCAGCGGAATACGCCTTTCTCATGGACGTTCAGAAGTTCCCCGGTGAAAGGCCTCTCCGTTCCCGCATGGCGCGTCACTTCAAAAGAATCAGGGGATAGCTGCCGTTTCCAATCCGCATCGCTTTTCTGAATCTTTGTTACAGTAACGACGCCTTTACGCATTCCCGCATCCGTGAATTCGACGATGGTTACCTGCGAAGGCTGGCCAGCGGGCGCAGCCTCGACGGGAGCGGAATCGGTTTTTCGATAACGCCACCAGGCAAGTCCGGCCAACGCAGCGCCAGACGCCACAACAAACGCCCTGCGACCCAATGCGCGATGGGAACGATCATTCTTTCCATTCGATTCAGACATCGCAACCTCCTCCGTCATCTAGAATCATCCAAATGTAAATGCGAACGCCTGTACGCCAGGATCAAGAAACTCGATTTGAAAAGTGCGATCCTCAACTTTTCCCTTTTGCCGGATTAATTGGTAGAGGCGGTATTCCTTTATTGAGCCATTCCCCCGGCCGTCGACATCCTCTCCATGGTCACTAAGAGGAGCATTCCCATCGAGCAGCACGCGGAAACGAATGGGCTTGCCGTCCTTCCCGGGCCCGAGCACGAGATGTAAATCTCGAGCATGGAATCGGAGAACGATTTTCCCGGGCGCCGCCAGAAGCATAGCCCGCTCCCCGCCCACATTCCAGTTGCCTGCCAAACCCCAATCGTTCACATCGAGCCGACCAGGTGCAGTGTAGACGGCTGATGCGTCCTGTTTGATCTTCTCCGGAGAAACGTAGTTCTGCTGCCGGTCATATCCGATATAGGTTTCCGGTGACCGAACATCGCTGAGGTCTGGCGGCGCCTCTGCGCCAACAGCACATATTTTAACGATGCCCGCTGCCTTCAGTCCTGCGTTCTTCTCCTGCAAGAGTTGCTGAATCACTTCTTCGGACTTTTCGTATTCTCCTTCTCCGAAGTGGTGATAGCGAATCGTTCCACGCGCGTCTATAAAGTAGTGGGCTGGCCAATATTCATTGTGGAATGCTTTCCAAATCGCATAGTTGCTGTCGATGGCAACCGGATAGTCAATTTTCAAGTCGCGTACAGCTTTCGAAACATTCTCTTGGTCCTTTTCAAAAGCAAACTCGGGAGTATGCACGCCGATTACGACCAGGCCATCGCTTTTATATTTTTCCGCCCAAGCCTCCGTATAAGGAATCGAGCGCAGGCAGTTGATGCATGAATAGGTCCAGAAATCGACGACGATCACTTTCCCTTTCAAGTGCTCAGTCGTGAGTGGCGCCGAATTTAGCCAGGCAACTGCACCATCGAAACTAGGCAGGGCTCCTTCACTCGCCAGTTGAGGCGGTGCCGTTTTAGTCGCCATCATCGCTGGCCCCGCTTGTGTTCCACTGGAAGCCATCACCGGCCCAGTCATCGCCGGACCTGTCATTACGTTCCCCGTTTGCGCAACGTTGGAAGTGATGAACGAAGCATCAGCTCGTGGCCGAACACGATCGACCAAGCTCTGTTCGATCCCAGCAGTGCTGGCCAAAGAGATTCGTTGCAGAACCCCACGGTCCCAACCGAAGGCAATGGCAACGACTCCCAACAAAACCGCAAATCCCAAGCCGCGGCGAATCCATTCCTCCGCCCCTAAAGACCGCTTCATCAGCGCAAAGACTCTGTTCCCCGCGAGCAAGGCGAGAGCCAGTGAGCAGCCTGCCCCGGAAGCAAAGGTGAGGAGCAACAAAGCGGTGTGGGCGTTAGCGCCTTCGACGGCCACACCGGTGAGTATCAATCCGAGGATTGGACCGGCACACGGTGCCCAGAGAAGCCCCGTCGACACGCCAAGCAGCAGGGACTCTCCGATGCTCGGCGGCTGATTGTCCGGTCCGCTAACACGCCCTCCCAGCCGCACAAGCGGCCGAGACAGATATTCGGCGAGACCGGGAAACAACAGCGTGAGGCCAAGGACGGCGAAGATTACCATCGCCAGAATTCTGCCGAGTTGATTTGCACGAACTAGCCAGGCACCGGCAACCGTAGCAACCCCTGCGACAAGAGCGAATGTTATCGCCATGCCTGCGAGAAGAGGCAAGCCACTGCGCCGAAACGGCTGATCTGCACGGGAGAACACAAAGGGCAAAACTGGCAACACACAGGGGCTGACAATCGTCAATATGCCACCTACGAACGCCAGCACGTACAAGAGCATTCAGCTATGCCTCCCGGCACAGAAGACGAGTGAACACCTGGTTTGGACCTCCTTGACAGGAACGTATACAAGGGGCCAGCCCGCGAGGAAAAACCAGTAACGCGGGACACTCATCCCACTTGTTCTTTTGCTGGCCCACGCTCAGTGCGGCAGCGGGATCGACATGGCGTTATCGCTGACGCGGTCGCCCACCCACAGCACATCGCCCGCCGGTTCGATGGCGGTGGGCCTTTTCAGGCCAGTCTGGATCACAGTGACGTGTGCGATGTCGCCCGCGATGGTGAGCATCGACGCGCGGCCATTGGCATTTTCCGCTACGAACAGATGACCGCCCGCCGCGCGCATGCCATCGGGCCCCTTGAGCGGTTGGTCGGTCCAGATGTTCACCGGGTTGCCAGCCTTGCCGCTGGCGTCCATCGGAATGCGCCAGATCGTGCCGGCAACCACATTGTTGGCGTAAAGGACTCCGTCTAGGAAGGTGAGGCCGTCGATGCCGTCGAGCGCGCGATTGGTGATGAAGACCTCGCCTGCAGTTTTACCCGGGGGCAGCCGGTAGATGGTGGAGTTGAAAGTATCGCTGACATAGAGTGCGTGATCGGGGCCGACGGTGAAATCGTTGCACAGACTGGAATCGCCCGGCAGTTTCCAGCGCGTTTTCAGCGCGCCGCTAGTGAGGTCGAAGCTCAGGAGGGTGCTTGGGCTGGGGGTGCCGGGCGCGTTCCGCGGCCCGATCTCGCAGGCCCAGAGCGTGTTGGTGGAAAAATCCGACAATACGCCGAGAAACGTCACGGCGCCGTCAGCGCTGGCATCGATCCAGCGACTGGCCCTGGTTTCGCCCTTGGCGGCGCGATAGATCGTGGGCTTGGTCGCGCTGCCCAGGATCAGTCCACCATCGGGCGCGGCGGTGATGCTTTCCGGTTCGGCCCCGGCGTCAGTGGTGACCGTAATGGCCAAAGCGGTGGGGCTCAAACCCACCAACAAACAAAACACGGCGGCGGAAACGAATCTCATCAAGAGCCTCCTGGTATTTTCCTTCGGTTGAACTATTTCGGCGTGAGGTGAAACAGGCCGCCGGGATTGGCGTCCTCCAGCATCCAAAGCGAGCCGTCCGGGCCCTCTTCGATATCGCGGACGCGTTTGCCGATGTTCCAGCGCTGGGCCGCAGTCGGCGCCGCCCTTGCCATCAAACGTGATGCGGACGAGCGACTTGCTGACCAGGCCGCCGATCAACGCGTTGCCGTTCCATTGCGGGAAGACGCTGCCCTTGTAGAACATCAGGTTGCCCGGCGCGATCACCGGCACCCAATAGATCACGGGCTTGGCGAGGTCGGGCCGCGTATCGGGACTGGCGATTGGCACGCCGTTATAATTCACGCCATAGGAGACCAGCGGCCAGCCGTAATTCTTGCCCGGCTCGATCAGGTTCAGTTCGTCGCCGCCGCGCGGGCCATGCTCGACTTCCCACAGCCGGCCATCGGGACCGAAGGCGAGGCCGTAAGGCGTGCGGTGGCCGGTGGTCCAGGTTTCGGCCGGCGTCAGGTTGGGCGCGGGGAACGTGTAGGTGCTGACCACCGGCGCAGTCTTGGCCGCTTCGGTATCGGCCGGGCGGATCGATCAAGGGAATGGTAGACGCGCCGGTTTTGCCCTCCATCGGATTGCCGGGGGCGGGTTTGCCGTCCAGCGTCAGCCGCAGGATCTTGCCCTCCGGCTGGTTGGGATCCTGGGCGGGGGTGAATGCGCTGGCGATCGCCCACCGTGAGGAAGAGGTAGTTGCCGTCCGGCGAGAAGGCGATCTGCGCGCCTTCCTGGCCGCCCTTGCCCTTGGGCATCTGGCGCCACAGCACCTGGAACCCGTCCAGCTTGGCGACGGTCGCCGTCCAGCACAAGCTGGCCCGCGGCCCAGCGCCAGGCCGCCGCCATAATCACCCGGTTCGACATAGGTGAGATACACATTGTGGTCGGTGGCGTAATGGGGCGAGAGGAAGACGCCCAGCATGCCGTTCTGGCCTTGGTAATAGACTGGGCGGGACGCCCTGCCACTTCGGTCTTGGCGCCTTGCTGGGTGACCAGATCGACGCGGCCGACCTTTTCAGTCACCAGCATGCGGCCATCGGGCAGGAACGCGATGCGCCAGGGCAGGTCGAAGCTCGCCACCTGCGTCATAGTGAAGGGAAGGTCGGGATCGGGTTTCTGCTCGCCGGCATTGGTCTGTGCATAGACCGCGCTTGATAGCAGCGCCGTGAGAAGAACCGCGCTCGCCAACTTCACCATTTGTATGCCTCCCTCGCGCTTGAACGGTCGAACATCCCAATACCGTTACGACAGTTTGGGAATATACCATAAACGACTCGATACGTATTATTTTAACGGTTATAAGCGTAGTTCTTAGCATATATCGCGTTGGGGGCACTTTGGTGGATGAAATCAACTAGACCATCGAGTGAGAATCGTGGGGTTCTTGTGCTCCAACATGCTAAGAGCGAGAACCTGGGCACGATTGAGGACGCGTTGAGGGCAGCCGACGTGACGTTTGAGTACGTGCGTGCGTTCCATGGCCAGCTGGTTCCCGATCGTGTTGACGGATCCGCCGACGAGGAACCGCAGCGCGATGGGAGAAGTAGGTGGTGATTCTGACTCTGCTCGGTCTGGAACTGGGCGCGAACCGATTCGCTCTATTGTTTGCTGGCGATGTCGGAAGTGGACTAGTGCTGGGCTTGGCGAATAGGAGACCTCTGTAAAGAGAATGAGAGAGGGAATCCAAATGAAAATGATGCGGATGCTCGCGATGTTTGCAGTTCTAGTGATACCGAGTGTTGGCCCTGTGCTTGAGGCACAGATGCAGCAGACGGGGCCTGCTTCAGCGCCGGGGCTAACGCTGACCACGACGGCCTTCGAGGACGGATCGATTATTCCTCCCAAGTTTGCGCAATCGGTACCGAATCCGGTCTCGCCAAAGCTGCAATGGACCAATGTACCGGCGAATACGGTGAGCTTTGTTCTGATCATGCACGATCCGGACGGTGCACCGGGGAAAAAGCTCGAGGACGTTCTCCACTGGATGGTGTTCAATATTCCGGGAACCGCTCGCGAACTCCCCGAAAATGTGCCGCCCAATCCCACGCTGGCGGACGGGAGCATCCAAGCGAAGAATACCCGCGGAGATGTGGGCTACACAGGCCCTGGCGCCGGCGCGCCAGGCCCGTATCATCACTACACCTTAGAGCTATATGCCATCGATATGAAGCTTGACTTGGCGCGGGACGCAACGCGCAACGTAGTCCTCAAAGCGATCGACGGGCATATTTTAGGAAAGGCTGTGCTGGTGGGACGCTTTCACCGGTAGCCCGCTTCTCTTTGCAGTTCGAAAAGGAATTCCACGACTGTAACTGTCGGTAGATTTATAGATAACGTCACGCCACTAAATCCTGAGGAGGGCTTCGAGAGATGAAGCTGTTGCGAACCCTGATAATTTGCGCAATTTTGTTGACCGGTGCCGCCGGTTCGAACGCCTGGAGGGCAAACACCTGCGGGGCCGCCCTCCAAGCAGGGCTTTACTTTGACGACGACGGCATTCGACGATGGCGGAGTCATTCCTGCGAAGTATACGCACTCCGTCCCCAATCCAATTTCGCCCAACCTCGACTGGACCAACGTTCCCGAAAATACGATCAGCTTCGTTCTGATCGTCCACGATCTGAACGTGGCAATCGATAAGAGATCCGAAGATGCGCTGCACTGGGCGGCGTTCAATATTCCGGGGACTGCCACCGGTCTTCCCGAAAACGTGCCGGCCAGCCCTCAGTTGCCCGATGGAACGATCCAGCTCAAGGTCATTCGCGGGTTGGTCGGTTACTTCGGCCCCGGAGCGCCTCCAGGGCCTTACTATCACTACAACTTCGATATTTACGCGCTGGACACAAAGATTGATCTCGGTCCCGATGCGACCCGGGCCGACCTACTCAAAGCGATCGATGGCCATATTCTGGGAAAGGCTGTTCCAGTGGGTCGATTCCATCGATAAACCTTCCGCTGTTAGCAACACCGATAGAGAAGGACAACCGCAAGACATCGGAGCCACCTCAATCTCAGCGTGCTGAAGATACTTTTAGATGTAGCCTATGTCGTGCAAATCTGGCGATGGCGGAGGATGCTCGACAGGAAGATTGACGGCTTTGGCGAATCAGCGTAAAAGTGCTTTGTGAGAGGCACATGAATCAGGCTACGTTATTTTCTCCCCGCAATGCCGCAAAGATACTGGGCATAAGCTACCCAACACTAAAGCAATGGATCTACAAGAAAAAGCTGCGCACCATAAAAACAGCGGGAGGGCATCACCGGATTCCTGAAACAGAACTCGACCAATTTTTGCATCAAGTTTCAGCACGCATTCCAGTGAACGAACGCCGCGCGAACTTCCGCAGAATCAGCGGTCGCAATCAACTAGTGGGTCGAATTACCGAAATTAAGATCGACGGTTTGATGGCGCAGGTGGGCCTCGCGATCGGTGGGCAGCACATCACATCGATCATCACGGCTGACGCTGTTCGTGAAATGCGGTTGAAGGTCGGCGACACTGCCGCCGCGCTTATCAAGTCCACCGAAGTAATGATCGTCCGCGTCTAGCGCGCTTCTCCCTCCCTCCGTGGAGTTTGTAATATCCCGTTCCACGTTAACGCACTCAACCGGTTTGACATATCGTTAGCATCCGTATTAAAACATACACTCCGTTTGGAGCTGGTTCTGGATTGTCGCACTACAATTGATACAGGGGAATAAGACACAGGGGGATTGAAATCATGCGGCGTGTGCTTCTCGTGGTTATGATTTTCTGGGCTTCCAGCGCTTTTGCACAGGTATCGGCAACTCTTTCCGGAATCGTCACGGATCCCTCCGGCGCGGCGGTGGTGGGCGCGGGGGTGACGGCGAAGGAAGTGGATACGGGCATCACCCGCACCGCTACTACCAACGATGCAGGCCGCTACGATCTTTTTGAGCTGCCGGTCGGCCTCTATGAAATCCACGCCAGAAAGCAGGGCTTTTCCGAGGAAGTCCGCACAGGAATTCAACTGGTGGTGGGTCAGGAAGCGATTGTCAACCTGGCATTGCGCCTGGGGCAGATCGAAGAGCAGGTGACGGTGAATGAAAACGCGCCGATCGTGAGCACCACGACGTCGGACATTTCAGGGCTGGTCGGCGAGCAACAGGTTAAAGACCTTCCTCTTAACGGGCGAAGCTTTGACCTGCTCTTGCCGCTCAATCCCGGGGTTGTGAATTTCACCATGCAGAAGACAGGTGGAACGGGCATATCGAATTCCACGAATGGCAACAATTTTGCGGTTTCAGGAAACCGGCCGCAGCAAAACATCTTTCTCTTGAATGGCGTGGAATACACTGGCGCCGCCGAAAACAACATGCAGCCTGCGAGCACGAGCGGGGAGCTGCTGGGAGTTGAATCTGTCCGCGAATTTAACGTCTTGCGCGATTCCTACGGTGCCGAGTACGGCAAACGGCCAGGCGGACAGGTGGTGATCGTCACCAGATCGGGCACGAACCAATGGCACGGGTCGGCATACGAATTTCTGCGCAATAACGTTTTGGACGCGCGGAACTACTTCGATCCTGAAGGCGCCTCGGCGCCGCCGTTTCGGCGAAACCAGTTTGGCGGTGCGATGGGCGGACCGATCCGGGCCGGCAAGACATTTGTGTTTGCGAATTACGAAGGGCTGAGACAGTTCTTGAGCCAGACATCGAACACTTTCGTGCCGGCTCTTGATTCGCGCGCCGGCACATTTGTCAAGTTCGGGTCCGCGTGCACGGCGGCGCAGCAGGCTGCCTGCGCGCTAAAGGTGCAGCAATTGCTGAACTTGTGGCCCGCGCCGAACGGGCCGGAGCTTGCGCTTCCAGGCGGAGGTCTGAGCGGCATTGCGCAGTTTACCGGGAGTGCGCCACAAACCATACGCGAGGACTTCGGCACGCTGCGTGTGGACCACGTCTTCTCTCCAAAAGACACCCTCAGCGCGATCTACACCGTTGACGATGGCGCAGCCGTGACGGCCACGCCTCTCGATCCATTCAGCACCGATATAGCCAACTTGCGAGAACAGGTGCTGAGCTTGGAAGAAACGCACGTCTTTTCTCCCTCCCTGGTGAACACGGCGCGAGTTGGCTACTCTCGCGCGGCCTATTATTTCCTTGGCGCACTTACCCCCGGAACTCCCGCGACCGGCGTCACAAGCTTTGTGGGAACCTACCCCACGGGCGCCGTGGTGGTCGGGGGAAGCACCGCTTCGAATCCTGCGACGCAACTGGGATTAGCAGGGAGCAACAACGGAACAAATCTGGATGTGTTTAGAAACCTCTTCACCTATGAGGACCGGGTGACGGTGACTCGCGGCAGGCATCAATTCAGCTTCGGCGCATGGTTTCAGCAGTTTCAATCGAATGAAAATATCGCGCTCAGCCAATGGGGACAGGCATCCTTCGGCAGCATCAATGCGCTGTTGGGGGGAGTTGTAGGAACGTTTACCTACGATCCTGCCCCGACGGAATTGAATTGGCGCTCGCTCTTCTCCGCATTCTATGCGGAAGATGTGATTCGAGTGAACCGCAGGCTGACTTTGTCGCTGGGATTCCGGGCGGAATCGTCGACCGGATGGAACGAGGCGCATGGCCGCGCAGCCAACTTTTTGTTCACAAATGGCGTGATCAATACCACTCCAAACATCAGCGGCTCTCCTTTCACCACGAACAATGCGAAGTTTCTGGCCCAGCCTCGAATCGGTGTGGCCTGGAGCCCGTTCGGTGAAAAAACGGCCATTCGCGCCGGATTTGGAATGTATAACGACCTTCAGGACGCACTGGGATATCGTATGGACCAGAATGGGCCATTTAATCCGGCGTACGCGGTAAGCTCCGTGCCTGTTGCGAACCTACCGGAACCGCTCTCTCCTGTAGCCGCGGGCGCAAAGTACGCCCCTGGCGGAGTGCAACCTAACTTGAAAACTCCCACCCTCATTTCGTACTCGCTCCGCGTCCAGCGGGAGCTAACACCCGACACTTCTTTGAGCGTCGGTTACATCGGATCGCATGGCTATCATGAAATTATCGGTTTGGATACCAATGAACCTTCGCCAGTGATTTGCCCTAACGTGGCATGCCCCACGAGCTTTCCCGCCGGTTTTGGCGCCTTAACCGGCGCGGCCGTGCCAGCCGGAACGTATTACACTCCCGCCGCTTGTAGCGCGACGGTTACAACATGCAACTTTAGCCTCGCCAACCCGTGGTCTTGGTTCTCGCTAGGTACCAGTAGCTACAATGCCTTGCAAGTGGATGCGAACCACCGATTCAGCAAGGGATTGTCGCTGCGCGGTGTCTATACGTGGTCGAAGGCGCTTGACGACGGTGATTCGTTGAATGGTACAACCGCAAACAACGCTCCTGGACTTGTCTCGAATCCTTTCAATCTGGCGGCGGATAAAGGCCTGGCGACGTTCAACGCCAAGCATGTAGGCGTCATCAGTATCGTCTACCAACTGCCGGTTGGGCACGGTCGGGCGTTTGCGGGCAACTTGGCTGGCTGGCTCGATGGGATCGTGGGCGGGTGGTCGGTAAATAGCATCGTGACGGTACAATCCGGATTTCCATTCACTCCGCAAATGAGCTACAACCCATCGCGAAACGGGGATACGAAAAATCCCGTGCGGCCTTTCATCAATCCAGCGTTTGCTGGAAATCCGGTCCCGGGGACTGTGAGTGAATGGTTCAACCCGGCTGCCTTTATAGCGCCTCCCAACAATTCCGGATTCTACGGCAACGCCCCGAGAGACGCGCTGATAGGGCCGGGGCTGGCGACATGGGATTTCTCCCTGATGAAGGAAACTCCGATTCGCGAACGCATGAGCCTGCAATTCCGGGCGGAATTCTTCAACATCTTAAACCACGCAAATTTCAACACGCCCAATCTGATCGTTGCGGTATTGACTCCGCCGCCGCAGGGAAGCACCACGGCTTCGACCCTCCCACAGGTAAATCCGACTGCGGGGCAGATCACCAGCACGTCGACGACATCGCGTCAAATTCAATTTGGATTGAAGCTGCTCTGGTAGAAAAATGCAATCTCGACCACTTCAATTGCGGCTGCTCGTTTTGCTCGCGGTCATTCTGGCGGGCAGCCGCTTCCCGCTCCGAAGTCGGTCGCAAACTACGAAGCAGGAGCTCACCGTATCGGCGGCGGTCAGCCTGAAAGACGCACTGGATGAGGCCGCCACGCTCTACCGTTCGCAAAAGCCAGGGACAGTCGTCCACTTCAATCTAGGTGGCTCGGGAACATTGCAGCGGCAGATCGAGGAGGGCGCGCCCGTCGATGTGTTCATCTCGGCTGCGCCCGAGGAGCTGGACAGACTGGAATCGAAGGACCTCTTGCTGCCTGGAACGCGAAGAAACCTGACAAGAAATCGTGTGGTTCTGATTGTTCCTGCGGGGGAAGTTGGTATTAAAAGCTTCCAGGACTTGGCGAAGTCCGAAGTAAGGCATATAGCGATAGGCGAGCCCCAAACGGTTCCCGCCGGAATGTATGCGCGAGAGATTCTCACTCATCTCAACTTATACGATCAGCTGAAGCCTAAATTTGTCCTGGCTAAGGATGTTCGGCAAGTACTTACCTACGTGGCAACAGGAAACGTGAACGCAGGCATCGTCTACGCGACCGATGCGCGGATATCTTCCAAAGTTAAAGTCGTCGCGGATGCTCCCGAAGGATCCCACTCGCCCGTAATCTATCCCGTCGCAATCATAAAAGCGTCACGCAATCCTGCCGGCGCAAAAGATTTCGAGGCTTTTCTGCTGGGCGCTCAGGCTCGCGCCGTTCTTGAGAAGTACGGTTTCGCCCCAGTAGACCGATGAGGCCCAAGTCGAAAGCCCTTCTGGGTGAGAGGTAATGGACAGAGAATGCGAGCTGTGCGGGCATAGATGGAGGCACTATAGGAAATGGGCGCGGCGCTACTTGGGAACGCTCACCACCTTGATTGACTGGAGCATTCGAACCCAGCGGGCTGGTCGTTTGTCGTGTGGGACGACCAATCGTAACGGTCCAAGTTTACCGCCGAGAGGCGCTCCGTTCAGCGTGTCCGCAACAATGACTTCCGACTCCTCGAAATCGGAGTCCAGCTCAGCAAGGGAAAAGGTCACGCGATATCCATCTGAACCCTCGGCTAAAACGTACGTCGCCATAGCTGCCCCTCGGAGTTGCGAGCCTTGGGATGCACCAGCTTGCTTCAGCAATGTCGCGAGAGCTACTCCTTCATACACTTCTTCGTTGTTATCTTGGTGCTCATTCTTGGTCTTAACCGTGGTACGCGGCTGCCTCCGTAGATCGTCCAGCGAGAGAGAAAGGGGCTTGGGGATGTCCCCGGTGACTATCAGCTGAGCGGAGGTAGCAGCTGCTTGCCCAAGTGCACACGGGCAATATACAGACGCGAGCAGTAGTGCAAATTGAATGATTAAGTGAAGGCGAGACCGAACTATGAAGCCGCGCATGTTAGTCCTTCTGAAGCATAACCTCTGTGGATTTGATCACAGCGGCAACGGTATCACCGATTTTCAATTCCATTTCTTCGGCGCTTCGCCGGGTTATTACACTGTCGATGATGTTGTCCCCGACTCTGACCACCACATGGGCCATCACACTCCCGAGGGTAAGCTCCTCGACCTTGCCAACCAGGTGATTGCGTGCGGAGAGTTTCATCGCGTAGATGATATCTCGGCCTTAACGGGGTGTCGAGCTCGTAAATAAGGTCAGACAGACCGGCCGATGTGCTCTGTCACAAGGTGTTCCTGATTGCTTTCGCTGTAGGGCGGAAGAGCTGAATGTTCGCAACGGTACTTTGCAAGTATCGCGATTGGAGACGGGGCTCGTATTCAATTCATCCTGAGCCCGTTCCATGGAATGCAACTTCGAGTTAGCTCGTATAGGGGCCATCTGTAATAGCAGCGGGACGAACTTGCGCACCGAGTTCGCTCCTTGTAAAAATCGTCGCTAGGGAGGATGCCATCATGGTCACAATAGGGAAGAGCGTAGGGAGCAAGATGCGGGTTACGATCAGTTTTCTCGCGGTGTTGGGTCTATCCACTTTTGGGGTGTTCCCATCACTCAAGGCCCAGAATTCCCGGTTTCACGATGCACCTGCCTCCGCCGACCAATCAAAAAATCCATATTCAAGCCAGAGAAGCGCTGCTGAAGCGGGAGCGAAGCTCTACGCGGCCAACTGCGCTGGTTGCCACGGACAGAGCGGCATGGGGACTGGAAACATCCCGGCTCTGGTGGGAGGCCCCGCGCAGTCGACGAACGACGGCGAACTTTTTTGGTTCATCACCAATGGCAATCAGAATAACGGCATGCCTTCCTGGAAGCAGCTTTCGGACCAGGAGCGCTGGCAGCTGGTAACACTCATCAAATCGGGCTCATGGTCATTAGTCCCGAGTGCGGCGAGCTTGGCGAGCGCCCAACCAGCACCTGGGAAAGTCACCGCCCCACCTCCGACGCCTCCGTTCACCGACTTCCGCTACGAGAAGCCGGGGAATGTCCGGAAGATCACGGTTCAAGATTTGCCCGAGCCGTATGCAACATCTTCTGCTGAGAATCATCCCGATGTGGTTGCGCGGCCTGCTGATGCTTGGCCTAAGGCCCCGGCCGGTTTCAAGGTTGACCTGTATGCAACTGGATTGAATAATCCGCGCACGATTCGGAGAGCTCCAAATGGCGATTCCTTCGTCGCAGAAGGTACGGCCGGTGACATCAAGGTCTTTCGCGGAATCACTTCGGATTCAAAGCCGCAGCAAGTAGAGGTGTTCGCGAGCGGCCTTAAACGTCCCTATGGGATAGCCTTTTATCCGCCGGGCAACGACCCGAAATGGGTTTACATCGGTGATACGGACGCGGTCATCCGGTTTCCTTATCAAAACGGTGATTTGAAAGCTCGCGGCGCCGCCGAACATATCGTTGACCTTCCACCCGGTGGGCATTGGACGCGGAGCGTGCAATTCTCCATCGATGGTAAGCGCATGTTTGTCTCTGTCGGTTCGGCATCGAACATAGACGATCCCGATACCCACCCAGCAGAGAAGAATCGCGCGGACATCCTGTCGTTCAATCCCGACGGTTCAGATTTGAAAGTGTATGCCTACGGAATCCGCAATTCCGGGGGTGGACTGGCGGTGGACCCCAAGACCGGCGATCTCTGGTGCTCGACGAATGAGCGTGATGCTTTGGGCGATAATCTGGTCCCCGATTACATTACGCACGTGACGGAGGGTGGATTCTACGGCTGGCCCTGGTGGTACATGGGTGGCCATCAGGACCCGCGGCACATGGGTGCCCACCCTGAGTTGAAAGACAAGGTGATCACGCCAGACGTTGTTTTGCAGCCGCACAACGCATCCTTGGGGATCACGTTCTACGACGGGAAGCAATTTCCAAAGCAATTCGACGACGACATTTTTGCTTCCGAGCACGGATCTTGGAATAAGTCGATACGGGTCGGATACGAAGTCATTCGTATTCCGCGGCACCAGACGGGCAAGGCTTCTGGCGAATACGAAGACTTTCTCACCGGCTTTGTGCTCGACAATGGTCAGGCGTGGGGCCGGCCGGTAGGAATCGCGATCGCCCAGGATGGCTCTCTGCTTGTTAGTGACGACGGATCGAATTCGATCTGGCGGGTAAGCTACACAGGCAAGTAATATTGATGGCCGCCCCAATTTGGCCAACGTCAACCTCCAAGTCGTTGTAAGAGCTGATATCCTGGGAGATCCAGTTCGTCGAGTTACATAAATGCCGGATTAGCCGGACCGATTTGGGCCGTACTTCGCAAGCCGAGTCAGAGCCTCCTCGTTCGTAAGGCCGCGCGATAGATTACCTTCACCGCTACCTTGTGCTGTTCTTGCTAGAGCAGTTGAGTTGGCCGTGCCGGGAGGCATCGTTTCACCATGACTTTCAGATCGAGACCATACACAAGTAAACGATATTCAGTGAATCGGAAGGACTCGAACTAAATATCCGCCACGCGAGAAGGGGGAAGACAGGAATCTCGGTTCTATTTAGTCGAGCTTGCTCGATCTCATTTTGAGAAATGCGCCCAGATGAGAAATGCCGCCAATATGCCAGTAGCTATTCGACTTAGCCGGACGAGCATAAGTGTTTGTGGTCTCACTTCGGCAATTGGATACAGGACTTTCTTGCGAATGAACCCGCCCCAAATTAGTAAGGCCGCAGCGGCAAGGAAAAGCAGTCTGAGGTCGTTGGGCGGTTACGATAGGCCGGATGTTGGCGCATTCATCGACACAGATCGCTCCTAGGTATGCCCAGGTCATGGACAGAACCGACTCGATGGCATGAAAAAGTTGGAAGGGCTGAATAAGGCTTTGATAAACAGTCAAGAAACAGCGCATGCGCTGGATGGTTTTCATCCGCCGCTGTCTCAGCTCAGGCATTTTTCATTTCCGACAATCATCATTCTTCAAGGCGCAAAAACCTCCGAGCATCGCAGGCGGTTGCATATCTAAGGTGTGGTAGAGTGAAACACAAGGCGCTCCGATGAAGGGATTTCCGACAATCGACGAAGTCGAGAAGGCCGACAAAGAGCAACTAGCGCACTGGTATCGGTTTCTCCCTTCGGGCGAAACCGCAGCAGAACAGAGAATCATGAAGCGGATCGCCGAGCGGTTCGAGAAGTTGGGCGGCATGAATCCCGAACTCAGCAAGAAAATCGGAATGTAACGGGTTTTACGGTCTCATGCTACATTTTCCCTTGCCGTGCTACATTTTTCGAGCGAATTAGGCTCCAGAACCGTTGATAAAGTCGGGCGGAAGTTGAAATTCTTATAAGTGCTTTGTTTGCCGTGTTCGAACAAGGCCGTGCAAGGCGGTACAAGGCTCAGCATTCAACGGCTAGAATCCCACCCTCTCCGCCAACCATTCAAACTACAGGACTTCCTGCGCTTGTCACACAGGCTGTCACACTTTTTTCGTCATTTCTCGCTGACTTTTCCCACCGGCCAGTATTTGTCACTAACGAAGAAGCGGCGTGGCCAAGATTCAGAAAGTCTCACCGATGGTGAAGTGCAAAGTAAACGGCGGGAAGAAGAACCTGCCGGTTTAGGTGTCCGCAGATGGACGCATCACCGCGACGGCCGCCACCATCAAGCAGTCATCGCCCTTTGGAGAGGGAAGCGTCTGGACGCGCGGGCCGGAAGCGCAACAACAGCTGTCGCGCTTCCGTCGTGTCCTTGGTCGTCGGGGGTGGGATTTCAACGGAGGTTTGGTGCTGCGGCACTTGCTCGTTGGATCGGGCGGCCCGATAGCCGGTGAAAATGTGAATGCCTCAATCGGCGGCTATTCGGTGCTGTGTTCAGCGAATTATTGAGTGAGTCGATTACCCGCCGGCGCGCGCGCAACAAGCGCGATTTGAACGCGTTTTTGCCAAGCCCCAGCTTGCGGCTCGATTCCTCAATCGAAAGCCCCTCGACCTCGCGGAGTTGTAAAGCGGTCTGGAGTTTCGAGGGCAGCTTTTCAACCTCTGCCGCTAGGAAGCCCTCAAGCTCGGCCGCACGGCAGAGCTCTTCGGGGTTGGGCCCGATGTCCGCGAATTCGCGGCCCGCTCCCCCTTCCTGATCCTCCATAACTTCATGCAGCGAAAGCGCGGCCCGGGAGTTCTGCCTGCGCCGGATCATCAGCGCCGAGTTCAGCACAATGCGCGTCAACCACGTGACGAAGGACGAACGCCCCTGGAAGGATCGCAGGTGGATGTGCGCATTGCACAAGGCGTCCTGCAGGGCATCCTCGGCGTCCTCCTTGTTGCGAAGCACCGCGAACGCGGTACGGTACAGCCGCGAGCTATAGGCGGCGAAGAGCGCGTTCTGCGAGTCGGACTTTCCCGCCACCGCTTGCTGTATCAATATCCATTCGGGGCTGGCGGACGAATCGGCGGCGCTCACGGCCTCCAGGGGGACTGGGGCACTGGCAACGCCGTGTCGCAGCCTTCTATTACCGGCGATTGGGCGAGGCTGTCGCGGCCCGACTGCATTCCCGAAACTCGCCAAGGACGTTTGAAGCACGGCCATAAATACGACCCTCCCTCGATTGGAAGTACGAAGACAATCCTCTCTAATGCAATTCCTGCGCCGATGGGCCGGGCTGCCGCTTTGGCCCCGAAATACCATGAGAGGAAAGGAGAAAGCTGCAAAAGCAAAATTCGATGAAGGCTACGCCGCAGCGTCACCGTGCCAACAGGCTGACCTTTTGCCAACCAACCGACACGCCCTGCTGCAACGCAGCCCAGGGTCCTCGGGGCAGCCGCATCGCCGCCGTTCGCTCGTCGCGAGGAGCCTAGTCGAGCGCTGTTGGATTCCTGGATTCGCGTGTCGGATTCTTGGACACTCCTGACGCTTGCCGATTTCTAACCGACGCCATCCTACGTGTCTTCAGGAAGATGCCGGTCCTCACAACAATCGTACTCTGGCAGGCCAGGTGCACTGTTTTTGGTCGGCAGGGCGCATTAGTTTAAAACTTGAGGGGGAGAAAGTTATGGGAAAAAATGGCGAGACTTCGGCCGGAACGCGCGAAACGAGAACCATCGAGCCCACCTCGGATATCGAGCATGACGGCGTTGTGGAAGTATCGAAAGAGCTCCGTCACTTGCTTGGCGACGCATTTGCACTCTATATGAAGACCAAGAATTTCCACTGGCACATGAGCGGCCGGAATTTCCGCGATTACCATCTCCTGCTTGACGAGCACGCCGACCAGATTTTCGCCATGACCGACGATATCGCTGAACGCGCCCGCAAGATCGGCGGCACAACTCTCCGCTCCATCGGTGATATTTCCCGGCATCAACGCCTCAAAGACAACAACAAGGAATCCGTAAGCCCCGGCGAAATGCTCGGCGACCTTCGAACCGACAACCGCGAACTCACGCGTTTTTTGCGCCTCACCCATGAGGTGTGCGAAAAACATAATGACGTTGCCACGGCCAGCCTGATCGAGAATTGGATCGACGAGACCGAGCGTCGCACCTGGTTTCTGTCGGAAATCGTGCAGGACCTCTAGAGACACACCTAATTGTTCGAATTGCGACTGCGCACCAGAACCAGCATCAGAACTGAGCACGAACCAAAAGGAGAACCACCAATGCCAACGATAACGACCAAAGACGGAACACAGATTTTCTACAAGGATTGGGGCAAGGGGCAGCCGGTGGTCTTCAGTCACGGTTGGCCGCTCAGCGCCGACGACTGGGACGGCCAGATGCTCTTCTTCGGCCAGCGCGGCTATCGCGTCATCGCTCACGACCGCCGGGGTCATGGCCGCTCCACGCAGACATGGGACGGCAACGAAATGAACACCTACGCGGACGATCTGGCGGCGCTGTTCGAAGCGCTCGACCTGAAGGACGCCATCATGGTCGGCCACTCGACCGGTGGCGGCGAGGTGGCCCGCTATCTCGGCCGCCACGGCTCGAAACGCGTCTCCAAGGCCGCGCTGATCAGTGCCGTTCCTCCGCTCATGCTGAAGACGGATAAGAATCCGACTGGCCAGCCCCTGTCGGCGTTCGACGGACTGCGCGCGGCGCTCGCAGCCAACCGCCCGCAATTCTATCGGGACATCACGCTCCCGTTTTACGGCTACAATCGCCCCGGCGCGAAGATTTCAGAGGGCATCCGCGAGCACTGGTGGCTGCAGGGCATGATGGGCGGGATGAAGGCGCACTACGATTGCATCAAGGCGTTCTCGGAGACCGACTTCACCGAAGACCTGAAAAAAATAGACATCCCCGTGCTGGTGATGCATGGAGACGACGATCAGATCGTGCCGATCGTCGCCGCCGGCCCGCTCTCCGCAAAAATACTAAAAAACGCAACGCTGAAAGTCTATCCCGGCTTTCCCCACGGAATGCCGGCGACCAACGCCGATCAAATCAACGCCGATCTGTTGGCCTTCTTCACGGGCTCCGCGGCTGCCGCCGCGCGTTGATTAAATCATCCATAAGGAGGTGCCGTATTGCCAGCATCGGCTGGCGGCTTATAAACCTCTTGACAAACAATTGCTGAAGCCTATGAAATAGCGAGCCGGCTGGTTCGTAAGTCGGAAGCGGAGGTACTCTCCGATGCAGACGTCGCGCAGAGATTTCTTCAGGGTAGCAGCCGTCGGGGGAGTCGCCGCTTCTATTTTCGGGTTCGACCTCAGGCCCGCCTATGCCCAGCTCAAAGAATTAAAGATCGCTCGTGCTCGGGAGACGCGGTCCACGTGTCCCTATTGTGCGGTCGGATGCGGCGTCCTCATTTACACGATCGGTGACGGGGCGAAGAACGTCACGCCGCAGGTAGTCCACGTCGAAGGCGATCCCGATCACCCCACCAACCGTGGAACGCTCTGCCCGAAAGGCTCTTCCCTCGAGCAGGATATGCTCAATCCCCGGCGGCTCACCATGCCGCAAGTCCGGCGCCCGGGCGCGACCGAGTGGCAGGATATTTCCTGGGACGACGCCCTCGATGAGATTGCGCAATGGACCAAGAAGACCCGCGACGCCAGTTTTGTCGAGAAGGATGCGAACGGCCGCACCGTAAACCGGTGCGAAGGCATATCGTTCATCGGTGGCTGCACCGACACCAATGAGTTCAATTACCTGGTCGTAAAGACGATGAGGAGTCTGGGCTTGGTTTATTTAGAAAACCAAGCCCGTGTTTGACACGGCCCCACGGTCTCAAGTTTGGGACCAACGTTTGGACGCGGGGCGATGACCAACGGCTGGATCGACATCAAGAACACCGACATGATGTTGATCATGGGCGGAAATCCCGCCGAGAACCATCCCTGCGGGTTCAAGTGGGCGATGGAGGCCAAGCGCAACCGCAACGCCAAGCTGATTTCCGTAGACCCGCGATTCACGCGCACGTCCTCAACAGCAGACCTCTTCCTGCAAATTCGCGCCGGCACGGATATCGCATTCCTCGGCGGCTTGATCCGCTACGCCATCGAGAACAATCGTATCGCCAGGGAATATCTCGTCAACTACACGAACGCCGCGTTCATTGTGAAAGAGGGTTTCAAGCTTCCTGAGGATGGTTTGTACTCCGGGTTTAACGCTGCATCGAGCGCGTACGACAAAACCACCTGGAATTACGAAGGAGGCGGAACTGTCGGCGGCCAGTCGGGCGCGGCCGCGGCGTCGGGTCACGCACCGGAACCGGTGCCAGGGAAACCAGGAGGTCCGGCGCCTCCTCCGGCTCTGCCGCCCAACGTGGCTTATGACCTCACGCTCCAGCACCCACGCTGTGTCTTCCAGTTGATGAAGCAGCAGTACTCCCGTTACACGCCCGAGGTGGTCGAGCGAATCACCGGCATCCCCAAGGAGCAATATCTGAAGGCCGTCGATCTGTTTACGTCAGTCCGCAAAGACGGCGACATGAAAAAAGTCGCGACGATCATCTACGCGGTCGGCTGGACGCAGCATACCTTCGGAACGCAGATCATTCGCACGGCCGCGATGATCCAGCTTCTTTTGGGCAATGTCGGAAGGGCTGGCGGAGGCGTAAACGCTCTGCGCGGCCATTCCAATATTCAAGGCGCCACCGACATGGCCGGTCTCTACGATTCTCTCCCCGGCTATTTGAAAGGCCCTGTTCCGGACGACACGGACTTGGCTGTTTATTTGAAGCGCACCACTCCGACTTCTTCGAAGCCGTCGCCGTGGGATTCGATGAACTACTATGCCAACACTCCGAAATTCATGGTGTCGCTGCTCAAGTCGTTCTATGGCGACGCGGCGACAAAGGAGAACGGCTTTGCGTTCGAGTATCTGCCCAAGGCCGGCCAGGATTGCTCCTGGACTCACATCTGGGACGATATGTACAACGGCAAGATCAAGGGCATGATGGCCTTCGGAATGAACGGAGTGATGATCGGCCCGGACACCAACAAGAATATCAACGCGCTGAAGAAAGCCGACTGGCTCGTGGTGGGCGAAATTTATCCGGATGAGACCAGCGAGTTCTGGCGAGCGCCGGGAATCACGGCCGACGAGCAGAAAAACATCAACACCACGGTTTATCGCCTGCCCTGCGCCGGCTTTGCCGAAAAAGACGGCAGCATGACCAACTCGGCCCGCTGGGTCACCTGGAAATATGCCGCGGTGCCGCCTCCGGGGCAAGCGCGCCTCGATCAGGACATCATCGCGGAGATTTTCCTGCGCGTTCGCGATCTCTACAGGAAAAATGGCGGGAAATTTCCCGATCCGATTCTGAATCTGAGCTGGGCGTACGCGGACGCGGCCCATCCGCCGCTTTCACAAGTGGCCATGGAGCTTAACGGAAGAGCTCTTGCCGACCTGAAAGACGATGCCACGGGCCAGGTGATCAAAGCGGGCCAGCAGCTCCCCGGATTCGCATGGCTCAAAGATGACGGCACCACGACGTGCGGCAACTGGATTTATTCCGGCATGTGGACCGAAGCCGGCGCGCAGGTCCAGCGCCGCGGCACCGAAGATCCTTCCGGCATGGGCGTTTATCCCAACTGGGCTTGGAGTTGGCCGGCCAACCGGCGCGTGCTCTACAATCGCGCGTCCTGCAACACGGCCGGAACTCCCTGGGATCCGGATCGCAAGCAAGTCTGGTGGAACGAAGCGTCGGGAAAATGGGTCGGCAACGATGTTCCGGACTTCAAACCCGACTCTCATCCCAAAGACCACATGGGGCCGTTCATCATGAATCCCGAAGGCATCGGACGATTGTTCGCTCCGATCGGCGTGCTCGCGGACGGGCCATTCCCCGAGCACTACGAACCGATCGAAAGCCCCATTAAAAATCCGTTGCATCCCGAGTCAGTCCAATAACCCGCTCGTCAAGAAATTCAACACACCGTACGACAAATTTGGATCGCCCGAGGAATACAGCATCGTCTGCACCACCTACCGGCTCACCGAGCAGTATCACTACTGGACGAAAAATAATCCGATGAACGTCCAGCTGATCCCAGAGCCTTTCGTGGAAATTCCGGTTGAGCTGGCGGACGAAAAGGGAATTCGCGGTACGGATTTGATCCACGTGATCAGCGCGCGGGGAACCTACACCGCCAAAGCCTTCGTGACCCGCCGCCTGAAGCCGATGATGATCGACGGAAAGAAGGTCTATCAGATCGGATTGCCGATTCACCAGGGCTTCCGCGGCATTGACGAGGACGAAGGAAGAAATGCGCGGACGCCGGCGAATTTGCTGACGCCCGCGGTGACCGATCCGAACGCCCACACCCCCGAATCCAAGGGCTTCCTCGTGAAAATCGAGAAGGCGTAGGGAGCCGACCATGAGCCAGGCGTCCACGGAAATCATCAGAATTTCAGGACACGCCGGGACGGTTCCCGGCGCCGGATTGAACCGAGAATTCCAGGTCTGCAAGCTCGTGGACACCACCACCTGCATCGGATGCAAAGCATGCGAAGTGGCCTGCCTGGAGTGGAACGGTTATACGTTCAGCGAGACGAAGTTCGATAACACTTACCAGACCATGCCGGAGACGGCGTGGAACTACTGGAATCTGATCAAGTTCAACGAACACGAGCGTGACGACGGCAGCCTGATGCTGTTGATGCGCAAAGACCAGTGCATGCACTGCGAAGACCCCGGCTGCCTGGCGGCGTGCCCTGCGGATGCAGCCATCGTGCAGTATGCCAACGGAATCGTGGATTTTCAGGAGGCGAACTGCATCGGCTGCGGCTATTGCATAACGGGCTGCCCGTTCAACATTCCGAAATTCAGCCCGGCGGCGCGCAAGGTTTTCAAGTGCACGCTGTGCAACGACCGCGTATCGCAAGGGCTCGAGCCGGCTTGCATCAAGGCGTGTCCCACGGGATGCCTGCATTTTGGAACGAAGTCGGAAATGAAGGAGCTGGCGGAGACGCGCGCGGAGCAGCTTCGTGAGAATTCCGGATTCGCGGACGCCGGAGTGTACGATCCTCCCGGAGTGGGCGGCACTCACGTGATATACGTTCTGCACGATGCCAAGAATCCCGAGTTGTACGGCGGCTTACCGAAGGATCCGCATATTCCCTGGACCGTGCGGCTCTGGAAGTCGCCGCTCAAATGGCTCGGGAATCTGGCGATGATCGGAGGCGTGGTGGGTATCTTTGTCCATTACCTGCGTTTCGGTCCGAAGATTGTTAAGGAGGACGAAGAGGAATCACGTCAGGAGCAGAAACAGGTATGAGCGATCCATATCTCCTTCCCAACGGGCGGGTTCTGCGGTATTCGTTTCACGAGCGTCTGGTGCACTGGATGGCCGGGTTCTCATATGTGTACTTGCTTCTCACGGGGCTCGCGTTCTGGTCGCCATGGCTTTTCTGGATCGCGGTGATTTTTGGCGGGGGCACGGTGTCGCGAGAGCTGCACCCTTGGGCTGGGCTCATCTGGATCGTTGCTGTGTTTGTAATGTACGGGATGTGGAGCCCGCAGATGAGGGAGACCCCGGCTGACAAAGCATGGTGGGCAGCGATGCCCGAGTACATTCGCAATGAAGACGACAAGGTGCCTTCGGCAGACCGCTTCAACCCCGGTCAAAAGTTTCTTTTTTGGGGTTTCTTCTGGTGCGGCATCCTTCTGTTGCTTTCCGGAATTGTTCTCTGGTTCCCAAATTCCATTCCCTGGAATTTTCGATCTCTGCGATATCTTGCGGTCATCGTTCACCCTTCCGCGGCTTTGCTGACGATCGGTTTGTTCATGATCCATGTGTACATGGGAACGGCAAACGAACGCGGGGCTTTCGGGTCCGTGATCCGCGGTGACGTTTCACGCGCCTGGGCGCTGAAACATCACCGCTTGTGGTTTGAGCAAATTCTTCGGAATGCTTCGGCAAGGAAATGAAAGATGGCAAATGGGATGAGCGGATCAATCGAGCGCGCGAGTTGCAATCAGCGTATCCGTTTGCTTCCGAAGGCCTTCGATTTTACGAATGCGTGGCGCGATCGCAGAAATCCGTCTATGCGGATCTTGAGTTTCATCTTGGTGCAGCCCGGAAGCAATATTCATCCGGACCTCTTCGGCGAGAATTAGATCTTTTCGTTCTGCTGCCCCACTTTTCCCCATTTCTATCGGTGATCCAGCGGATTGCGCCGGCGCCGCTCGCCCAAGCCGCTGCACGATTGGCGCGGCAAGGACCCGCGGCATGGCAAAATGCGCTGGAGGATTTCTGGCATGGCGAGCTCGAACTGGTTGCTCCGGTGGGCGACGCAGAGCAGGCCCTGACGGCGGATTCGCACGGTTTCGATCGGCTGCTTGCGTGGATCTTTCTTCAGCCGTACGCCGAATATCTTGGCGATCACCGCGACATAGAAACCGTGGACGGGACTCCATCAACTTGCCCGCTTTGCGGCGGCAGGCCGATCGTCGGAGTATTGCGGCGCGAGGGCGACGGCGCGAAAAAATCGCTCATTTGCATGCTGTGCGCGCACGAATGGGCTTTTCGAAGAATTTATTGCCCAGCCTGCGGCGAAGAGCGCGAGCCTCAGATGGCCTTCTACTCGGCGCCTGAAATTGCGCATGTCCGCGCGGACGTTTGCGACACATGCCACACCTATCTGAAGTGCATCGACTTGACGAAGACCGGGCTGGCGGTTCCCGTTGTCGATGAACTGGCAACAATTCCTCTCGACTTGTGGGCGCGCGAGCACGGCTACCAGAAACTGCAAATGAACCTGTTGGGAACCTGATCCACGCAAAATGGAAAATACTGCGAGGCGCTGCCGGGGAACCGCTGGATGGACCTGAAGCGCCGTCGCGCAATTGCCGGCTTTATTCTTGCGGGCGGCGCCAGCTCGCGCATGGGCCGCGACAAGGGTCTTCTCGAACTCGGAGGCGTCCCTCTGATCCTCCGCACAGCGCGATTACTCGAACCCTTTGTTTCCGATGTGACCATTGTCGGCTCGCCCCGCCGGTACGCGGCCCTCGGGCTGTCCGCGATCGAGGATGACGCATACGCTCAAGGGCGGGACAAATCCAAGTGTGGGCCTCTGGCGGGCATCGCCACCGCTCTAGCAGCGACGAACGCCCGCTGGAATTTGATTGTCGCCTGTGACCTGCCCTACCTTTCGGCAGAATGGATTGACTGGCTGCTTTCCCGAGCCGTGCGTTCGCGCGGCGAGGCCGTCGTTCCGCAAACCGAGCGGGGGATGGAACCGCTGGCCGCCGTCTATCGCCGCGAATGCGTTGCGCCGGTAGCGGCTGCGCTGGCGGGCGGCGTGCGGAAGGTTTCCGATGCCATCAAACATTGTCGCGTGGATCTTGTCTACGCGCGCGAGTGGCGCCGGATCGATCCGAGCGGGCTCATTTTGAGAAACATGAACTCACCCGGGGATTATGAAGAGGCGCAGAAATGGTGGGCGGCCAACCGCCCGTCCGCCAACGAGCACGTCACGGCGCGCCGGCCGAAGCCGATGCGGAGACCGCGATCCGCTCCTCGCCGGCGTAGATGACGAAGCGACGCCCTCGCAGGAAACCGACGAGTGTCAATCCCAGTTCGCGCGCCAGTTGCACCGCGAGGCTCGACGGCGCGGACACCGACGCTAGCAGCGGAATGCCCCCGGTAATCGCCTTTTGCACGATCTCGAAGCCACCACGGCCGCTGACCATCAGTACGTGATCGCTGAGCGGAACGCGCCCGTTAAGGAGAGCCCAGCCGATAACCTTGTCCACAGCGTTGTGTCTGCCGATGTCTTCGCGCAAGACGAGCAACTCGCCGCCGGGGGTGAAAAGTGCCGCCGCGTGCAGCCCGCCGGTTCGGCCAAAGACAGCCTGCGCTGCGCGCAACCGCGGCGGCAACTGGCAGAGAATTTCAGGATCGAACAGCGATGCAGCTTCTGGCCGACGCAAGCCTCGCCGGCGGAGTTGGGTGATGGATGCCTTCCCACATACGCCACAGGCCGATCCCGCGGAGAATCTGCGCGCCGCGTTATTCGCCGATAGGCGCACGCCGGGATCGAGAGTTACCCGCACCAGATTTCTGTTTCGGGCGGTATCGTCCGGCATTCGGAGGGCCACCAAGTCCTCTCGCCGAGAGAGGATGCCCTCAGTAAAGAGAAAGCCCGCCACCAGTTCCTCATCGTCGCCCGGTGTGCGGAGAGTGATACCGAGAGAATACCGTCCGGCCCGCATCTCCAACGGCTCTTCGGCCGCCAGACAATCCTCGACACGCGCGGCCTTACCGTTCTCCCACTCGGTCACCTGAGTGAGTTCGATGCTACGGCGTCTTTGTGCCATTAATCTGTGCCATTGCTCTGTGCCATTAATCAGTGCGATTGATTCAGTTCTCTTCTTGGCGCCGCTTCAAAACGTGCGCCAGCCTTTTGCGCTAACTCTACCGCTCGATCCACCGATGCCGCGCTTCTCCCCTGTGGGATGTCTCAACTCGCAACTAAGACTTATCGTGCTGATGGTTTGGGAGGTTCGGTGTCAACTTGCGGATGAGGAATTCCTGCAGGAGATTGCCCGCGGCATTTTCGCCGGTTTCCATGAGCGCGTTTTCAAACGTCAATGCCACCCCACGATTTCCAGCAGGGTAGTAGGAGTTTGAGATACCTGCTGAGGCTACGCTCCCGAGCACGCTCGAGTAATTCGGTTGCCAATTTCCATTGTCGCCTTTGCAGATAACCGCGTTGGCGATTGCGTAGAGAATTCTGGATCGCTTGCTGCCGGTTCCCTTATAAAAATAGCGCGGGTCCTGTTTCAGCAGCGACGGCAGTATGGCGCTCCCGATGAACGTGCCGGTCACGAAGTCAGCGTACGAGGCGCCGTAGCGTTTGGCGTAGCCCTGCACGCCTTGCCCATACCCGCTGAAAGAATTTGTCGCCTGCTGGATTCCAGCAGAAGCTCCATTCAGGCCGAAGGTGACCGGATCGAAGCTCGTTTTCAAGGCAAGCCTGAACTTTTGCCTGGAGTTGAGAGGCACCGCGTTGGGCACGTAGCTGACATAGAAATTCGGGATGAAGCCCATTACGCGCTGTTTCTCCTGATCCTTGATTTCCTCTTCTGCAATTTCTTCCTGTGAGGGCATCACCTGCACTTCGGTGATGGTGGCTGCAACAGCCAAAGCAATCGGAGGGACGACGTGGACCTCTCCAGGGCGCAGGATTCCCGACGACGACTGCGCCGCGAATCCATCCGACGCGATCGCCAGCTGAAAGGGCCCGGGAGGGATGTTGGCGAAAGAGAATTGCCCATCTCTGCCCGAGAGCGTTTCTTGTTTTGGAGACTGGCTGCGGGTAAGTGTGATTCGTGCTCCGGCGACCACGGCGCCCGTCTGATCGACAACTGTCCCATCAATGCTTCCTGACAATTGCTGATCGGAGGAACCCCCGCTTGTAGACTCTGTGGCAGGTTCCTGAGCGGCCTGCTTAGACTCCGCGAGAGCTGGCAAGCTGCAACACAGGATCATTAAGATTAACGAGACCAAGCTCCCCGGGCCAAGGTTTAAAACGCCGGTTTCCCCGCGCCGTGCTTTCGTGCGCGAGATTGCGGTCTTAGAATTCACAGTGATTACAATACCGCCTTCTCGCCTTCTTCCCGCAAGGGCGGAAGACGTATTTTGCAGGGAAATAGTACCCGTGATTAGCCGGGCCCGGTTCACAAAAATATTCAGTGGCTCTGGAGCGCAAAATCTTCCTCCGAGCTATGGCGTCAACGTCGGTCAAGCGGCCTATGGAAGCCTGGCAAATTCGAATATTCCCCAGGGATCCGCTGCAATGAGGAAGCGATCGGGCTCCACGAGCACCGCCGACGGCTTCAATGGTACGCCCCCTTTCAGGGTCAGATAGTAAATTTCAATGGGATTTCCATCTTCGCTGAAGCGGATCAGCGCGTCGCCGACTCCAGCCCACAGCTCCCCGGTGACCGGGTCCACGCTAGTCGCCGTAATCGCGGCTTTGTCCAATGAATTCCTGCCAAGATCGCCGAGGTTCACTCGTAAAGTGGCTGTGAAATCGCTCTCTCCAGCGCCGAAATGTCCGTGGGGTCCGAAGTGCGACTCACCGAAGTGGGTTCCTGATGAGCCTCCCGCGCCGAAGCCGCCCGGGCCCTGATGTTGAAATCTTATGCCACCACCGGGGATTCCTCCTGGAATGCCCCCGAAAGCACCCGGAGGTTGGAAGGTAACGGAATTAAGTGTCCCGTAAAAGAAAGCCGCCGATAGGCCAAAATCCTGGCTGATATCGGTTCCTCCATAGTTGTCTGCATTGTTTTTGCCTTGCGTTGAAGAATCTCCGGCCATGAACCCAAGCTCCTGGGTGGAGGACTCGCCTGTGGCGTCATTGTCGGATCCAAAGAATTGCAGCGAGCCGCCTTGC
Organism: uncultured Acidobacteriota bacterium; assembly: GCA_963709105.1. Taxonomy (GTDB): domain Bacteria; phylum Acidobacteriota; class Terriglobia; order Acidiferrales; family UBA7541; genus Palsa-295. The sequence continues at coordinate 1,058,654 of CAVPVC010000016.1, read as the reverse complement.
GGCGGTTCCTGATCTGTTTCCTGATCGGCAGTTGCGCTGCCGCCGCGTCGGCCTCGCGCCCCGCCTCGCAAGGAGCCAATGTTCCCGACACCCATCTGGAACTGTGTCCCTTGATCGGTGATTTGGCCGGTGAAAGTCCCGCCGATCGTGCCTCCTCCCACTCCGCCCGGAGTGCTTCCAAATCCGGGTTGCGACATGCTCGGTTGCATCCCCGCGCGCCCAAGGCTCCTTCCGGGTCCTAGGACCCGGCTGAGTCCCGTCCCCATCCCGCCCCCGAACTTCACATCGCCCGAGGAGCCCAGGCTTATCCAGCCATTCGTCTGTTCCGATAAGGAGACGTGCGTCAAATTCAATCGGATCTCGACTCTGTCGGTCTGCGTTGTCGCTCCGGTCGCGAAGAAATTCTGGGGCACGGAGGCCTCGTAGCCCACGTATCCGTTACGGTCATATTTTCGGAAGAGAGGATCGGGAAGCGACGTGAAAGCGAAATAAATGTCGCCCGCGGAGCTGCCCACGATTTTTCCCCAGTCATTCAGAGGTTTGGCCGGCGAGCCCTCTTCTGCGATTTCTTCCACGTCGATTGGGTCTCCGAAGCTTCGTAGCAAATGTCCCTTTTCATCCATGACCTGGATGAGTCGCTTGGAGGTCAAAGTGGTGACGGCGAACTCCCCGTCTGTGAGCGCCACCACCGACGTCGGAGCGACAACGGGAACTCTGGCCACCATCGAACCGTCCGGGCCGAAAATGTCGATAGCGTTCGCTCCCCGGTCGGCAACAAACAGGTGCCCATCCGGACTCAAGTCCATATCGACCGCATATCTGATCTTGGCTCCTTGTGAATTGGCGTTAGGAATCTGACCAACGAGCTTTCCGCCTGGGTCATATATCGATACAAGAGCCGCGGGCTTGGCAAGAATATAATAATGGCCGGAAGCATCGCGCTTAATTGCGGTAACCCCCGGGGCAACCGTCGGGAACACCCGAGCGCGCGGTTCGACAACACTGTGCAGCGATTGCCCGCGGCTTGGTCGAGCTAAGGCGGCCAACAGAATCGCTATGGCCGTCCCGCACAGCACCGTGTGCCGACTCATAACCCTCATCTACCTCCTCCGATGAGAGATATTTCCTTCCTGTATTTCTCCGGAAGAGTTCCATTTGTTTCCTGCCGGTGATTTGACGCGGTCGGCCCGGGTCTGGCCTGAACTCGATTTCTGGCCCTGAGATTGGATGTTGTTGCTTTAAAAGAGGTTGGGTAGATTCGCTAGGAAATTCTATTTCCGCGCCTTCGTCGTCGCATAATCAGGGTCAAAGCGATAGCCAACCGAAGGCTCGGTGTGGATGTAGCGCGGCTGTTCCGGGTGTTCCTCCAGCTTCTTGCGCAGTTGACCAATGAAGAACCACAAAAGCTCTCGATCGTCCGCATGCTCCGGGCCCCAAAGGAGATGGAGGAAGTTCGAGTAAGGCACGAGTTTTCCCTGGTTCGAAACCAAGTGCTTCAAAAGCTTAAATTCCGTCGGGGTGAGGTGAACGGGACGTCCGTTTGCGACCACTTGCCTACGTTCAAAGTCAATGCTGAGGCCCGATGCATTGAACGGAGGCATCTCGGGGGCTCCCGGAGCTCTTCTCGCTGCCGCGCGAATGCGCGCCAGAAGCTCCTGGCTGCCGAATGGCTTGACGATGTAGTCGTTGGCCCCTGCGTCCAAAACCACCACTTTATCCTGCTCGTCTCCGCGGACCGTCACCACGATGATTGTGACATCGGAAAACTCGCGAATTCCCCTGCAGGTCTCGATGCCGTCCATACCGGGCATATTGATATCGAGCAGGACTAAATCCGGGCAATCTGCTTTGATTTCCTCGATCGCTTCGTAACCATCCCGCGCTTCAATGACCATGCACCCCTGACTTGCCAGGATGGTGCGAAAGGTTCTTCGGATCTGTGAATCGTCGTCCACCACAAGTATTCTGGCGGGCAATTTCTTCGCCGACATATTCATGGTTTCTGCGCTCAAATGCCATCTCCGGCCAAAGCGGAAGGTGATCCGGATTTCTCCAGTTCACGCCACCAATACGTCAAAGCCTCTCTGCGGCAGCCTCATCATGAAAACATTTGCATAAGGAACAGATAAAAATGGCCCCGATCTGTCCACGGGACTATCGGCCGCTTCTTTTAACTGCGGATGGTTCGTCCGTCCGGCAAAACAAAACCCTGGCTCGCGTATTCATGGGGCTTCAATCTTCGGCCCTTGGCGCGGAACACTGATATCGCCGCTCGGCTGGTTGTTCACCCTCAGCGTTGAATCGATAGCCGATCAGAGGTTCGGTAAGAATGTAGCGGGGTTCGTCTGGGGTCGGCTCGATCTTTCTGCGCAAGTGGCCAATCAGGACTCGCAAGGGCTCTCGATCGCAGGAATGCTCCGGACCCCAAAGAACGTGCAGCAATTTCAGGTGAGGTACCGGTTTTCCACGACCGAGGATCAGTTGCTTAAAGAGTTCAAATTCTTTTGGCGTGAGATGTACAGCTTCCCCGCGCGCGAAGACGCGGCGGCGCTCGAAGTCCACTTTTAGATTCGCAGAAACGAACGGCGGAACTTCTTCTGCTTTGGCCGCCTTTCGAGTGGCTGCTCGCACTCGGGCCAACAGCTCTTGAGTTCCAAAGGGTTTGACGAGGTAGTCATCGGCTCCGCCGTCCAAAGCCAGGACTTTATCCTTCTCACTGTCGCGGACGGTGACCATGATGATCGGAACATCCGATAACTGCCGGATTCTCTTACAGACTTCGAGGCCGGCGATTCCCGGCAGGTTGAAGTCCAACAAAACCAGATCTGGCCGATCAGCCTTCACTTCCGCCAGAGCTTCCTCACCATCCGCCGATTCAATGACGGTACAGCCGTAACCGTTGAGTACGGCGCGTAGTGCCCGGCGAACCTGCGCCTCATCGTCGACCACAAGTATTTTAAGTGCCTGTTTCTGTGCCTGCATGTGCCGGTTGTGTGATCGCGCTGCTTTCAAACTCCTCCGGATTCTTTTGGCAACACACGCCCTTGGGTTTCGCAACATGGTCCAGTGGGGATAGTAAGGAAGTGATAAAAGAAGAGTTATAGCTTTATAAAGCCGGCTTCGTACCCTTCTCGGACGCTCTTCCCGCCTCTTACGAAGTTTTGATGGCTCGCTTATTCCGGGCTTATGTGCAGCCTGTCTAATACATCTCATGAAAGCCGCTGAAACATTTCCCGTTCTGTTGTTTTTAGGACCCAAAGTCTGAAGATTCATCACTTGTTGCGTGGGGCGAACAAGGCGCACGCCTCTGTCCACTGGGAGGGTTGAAATGAAAAACTGTGGGGAAAGGCCAGTCGAAAAACTGATGCAAGCCAATCGAATCATCGATAGGAACATTTACGGGTTTTCTATGTCTCGCTCTGTACTTTCCCGAAATCGAATTTCAATTTGTCTCGAAAGGGGTTTTATGAATCGCAAACCGTTGGGCGCCGCCTTGTCGGCCCTTATGTTTTTGATCCTTGGCGTGCATTTGTGGGGCACTCCCGCTTATGGAGAACCGGCACCCGGCGTCCTTCACGGGACCACGCTGGACGCGCGCGGTCTGGTGACGCCTCAGGTACAAGTCACCGTTCACAGCGTCGACGACAACGCTGATCGAGTCGTAGTAAGTGACGGGCAGGGAAACTTCGTCGTAGGAAATCTCAAGCCGGGGCATTATCAGCTGATCGCCAACAAACAAGGATTGGCCAGCTCGCAAGTGACTTACCTGGCCGTGGCAGCTGGGGACGACCTGCGGTTCGACTTAAAGCTCAGTGGCTCTGCTTCCGGCGGAAGTCCGAGTGCCTCGACCACACCCCCGACACCGCCTGCCGCCGACCCGGACTCTCCCTCTGCGATAACGAAAGAAATCGACGAGATGAAAGAGGGCATGGATGAGATGAGGGTTCGCATGGAAGAGCTGGAGGCTAAGCTCAAGGCTGCGCCATCCGAACAGCCCGCTGCGGCCCCAGTTGAGTCCACTTCGGTAGCGCCAATCCCTGCGCAAGGGCAGGCGCCAGCCGAGTCCTCGACAGCTACGCCTCCGGCCGCCGCGCCTGCATCAACCTGCTGCAACGCGGAGGTAACCACCAAGTCGGCGCCATTTTCATTCGATAACACGTGGGAGAACAACACTCCGCGCACCAAAGATACGCCGCTGGCTACCAAGTATTTCACCCCAGAAATCCGCGTAGACACCAACTTCATCGAGAGTTACAACCAGCCCAAAGACCACACCATGGGCGGCTCCACCGAAAGTTTCCGGAACGGTGAGTTTCAGTTGGAGCAGATGAGCGTTGGCGGCGACCTGCGCATCGATAACGTCCGCGCTCGCCTCCTGACGATGAATGGTCTGTTTGCAACCACGACGCCGCGCAACGATGGCAGCGCCGGCGTCGGCCAATGGAACCTTAACGACGCTTACAAATACTTCTCCGAGGCCTGGGCGGGTTATCACTTCAACGTGAGTCACGGGCTGAACATCGACTACGGTATTTTCGTGTCGTACATCGGCTTGTTCAGTTACTACAACTTTGACAACTGGACCTACCAACCTTCGTACGTTTCTTCCAACACGCCCTGGTTCTTCAACGGCGTCCGTATCCAGTGGTTCCCGACGGACAAGCTGAAGATCGAGCCCTGGATCATCAACGGCTGGCAATCCTATGCCAAATTCAACGGCCATCCTGGTCTCGGAGGTCAGATCAAGTGGATTCCCAGAGAATGGCTCTCCTTCGTTTTCAACAACTACGGAATGGGTACAGACGAACTCGGCATTCCCGGACGTTCGCGTATCCACACCGATGACAGCATGGAGCTCAGATACTACAACAAGCCCGAGAACCTGGGATTGGACAAGATGGCCTTCACTCTCACGGGCGACCTGGGATGCGAATACGGCGGCTCGGCTCCCGGCACCGTTACAGCTTGCTGGGGTGACAAGAACGGCCATCCCAAGCAATCCTTTGCCGGCTGGATGCTCTACAACCGCTTCTGGTTCCACAAGGACCTCTTTGCGACCACCATTGGCGGCGGTGCGATGGATAACCCGGGACGCTATCTGACGTTGCTCCCGCCGATCAACGGAGCGACTTCCGTGTCCGGCTCACCGTACTTCCCTGAGGCCCCGGGACTGCCGTACAAGGCCTGGGACAGCACGATCACGTTTGACTACATGCCTTCTCAATTCATCACTTTCCGCTTTGAGACGGGCTACCGCTACGCCAGTATCCCGTACTTCTCCGGCAGGCAAGGGATTACGCCTCCGGGAGGAAACGTGGGACCCGTGGCTTACAACGGAAGCGTGGGTACCGCGTCGAGTTACCTGTGCACGAACGGATCGACTTCCGCGGTGTCGGCCTTTTCGCCGTCAGGAAACGGCTTCGCGGCGGACAACGTGGGTAACGCCATCGGAGCCTCCTGTCTGTCGCAATACGGCAGCGGTTGGTCTGCGTGGTCGCCCGATCTGCGCCATAACCAATGGAATAGCACCATTGCCGTAATGGTGAAATTCTAACCTCGGTAACTTTTGACCTCCGCTTGTAGCGGAGATGGTAAAGGAAACTCAGCAGATCAACGGGCAGCGTTGGAGTTTCGTTGGTTCCAACGCTGCCCCGCTTCACCGGTTCTTTTCAGGCAGTTGGAGCCGATTCAAGTGCGCGAGTTTATAAAGTTTTTACGCGTTTCTTATTCAATCCTCAGCTTCGCTGGTGTTAGATCAGACATGAGAAACAGAGATTCGCACAGAACTCTAACCGCCTTCAGCCTCGTTTTGGCTTTGGCTCTGGCGCTCGCGTGCAGTGCTCAGCGCGTGAGTTGGGAGCCGTCGCCCGTCGCGAACGCAGGCAGAGCAATCGCCTCACATAGTCGATCGTTTGCGATTTCAACGCGCGCGACAGCGGCGGCTGTGCTGACGTCTGGAACCTTTGAGCCTCCCACGGCTCCCGCGCTCAGCCTCGCGATGGCGGACTTCACTGGCGACACCCATCCGGACCTCGCGACCGTGGAACTGGAAAAGCTTGATTCCGCGAGCGCGCGCTACTGGATCGAAATACGGCTCACCGAGGGCCGCCATCAGATATTGAAGCTCAGGGCGCCTTTCGGCGGACTTCTCATCACGCCGCGCGATGTCACCGGCGATGGGAATCTGGATTTAATAGTCCGTTCCGCCAGTTCGCACGCTCCCGTTGCACTGTTTCTGAACGATGGCAATGGCTACTTTTCAAGGGCGGATGTGGCATCCTTCGCGAACGCCCTGCGCGACGAACCTTCCGAATTCGCATTCACGGCGCAAGAGACTTACCTCGGTGCGAATCTCGCCTGCCTGGAATCCTACACGGCTGAATGCCTGGCCGGTCTCGGCTATTTGCAGGAACAGGAAGGCGCGATTTGTTTGCCCAATTATCGCAGCGCCTCCCGGCTATTTCTTTCCTTCGGGGCCAATCGAGCCCCGCCTTCGTTCGCGTAAAAATCCTCGTCCGTCGTTGTTATTTATTTGAGCGGTTTTAGATCTGCTGCTTGGGTCTGACTGTTCAAGGTGTACCCGGTCTTGAACCCGCAGGGGAGAGATTCCACAGTAAACACTTCAGCTTGAGATGTGAGGGGAATATGCGACGTCGTGAGCTGCACAAGATATGCCATCTGCTGATCGCAGTAATCGCGCTGGCCGGTTGCGCCAAGCACGAGAATACCGAAGCTCAAGAGGCTCCGCCGCCCGCCAACATCGTCCCTGGCGTGGATGTCACCCATTTCGCCGTGGAACATCCGGAGCAGTATCCTCTGGCGACGGCAGCGGAATACCAAGCCCCCTCCAAGCTGGTGGTAAATGGCGCGGTGTATCCGGACGTTCTCAAGACGGTCCCGGTCGTCACACTCGCTTCGGGCCGTGTGGTCGATATTCGTGCCCGGCTCGGCGACACGGTGCAAAAAGGCCAGTTGCTGCTCCGCATTCGCAGCGACGATGTGTCGGGAGGTTACGACGCCTATCGCAAGGCCGTTTCCGACGAACTCCTCGCGCGAAAACAGCTCGATCGAACCAAGGACCTCTATGAACATGGCGCCATGGCGGTGCAGGACGTCGAGGCCGCCCAGGATAACGAAGACGATGCCAAAACCACCTTGGATACCGCCACCGAGCATCTCCGGTTGATTGGCAACGATCCCGACCATCCGGCCGGGCTCGTCGATATCACCTCTCCCATCACGGGGGAAATTACCGATCAGGAAGTCGTGAACGGAAGCACGATCCAAAGCTATTCGGCGAACCCGTTCACGGTTTCGGATTTGTCCGATGTCTGGATCGTCTGCGACGTTTACGAGAACGATATCTCGAATTTGCAAATGGGCCAGCAGGCGGAGGTTCGCTTGAATGCGTTTCCCGGCCAGGTCTTGAAAGGAACGATCAGCAATATCGGAGCGCTTCTCGATCCCACGATACGTACGGCGAAGGTCCGCATACAGGTGGCGAGTCCCGGCAGGATGATGCGCATCGGCATGTTTGCGACGGCCACGTTTTACGGCTTGAAGAAACAGACCTACACGTCGGTCCCGGCGTCGGCAATCATCCATCTCCATGATCGAGATTGGGTGTTCATGCCGGCGCCCGACCAGAAGTTTCAGCGGGTGGAAGTCACCAGCGGAGATCAGTTGCCGAACCAGATGGAGCAGGTCCTTTCAGGCCTGCAGCCTGGGCAGAAAGTGGTTTCCAACGCGCTGGCGTTGCAGACGGCGATCGACAATGAATGACGGCCGTAGGAACGCGCTGAAAACAGAGATTCAAACGGGGATTAGAGGATGATCCGCACTCTCGTAGATTTTGCTCTGAACAACAGATTCGTTGTGCTCGCAGTCGGCGTGCTTCTCACCATCTGGGGCGCTTTTTCCTTCCACAGCCTTCCTGTGGAGGCCTATCCGGACATCGCCGACAACTACGTAACCATCATCAGCCAGTGGCCCGGCCATGCTGCTGAGGAAGTGGAACAGCAGGTGACGATTCCCATCGAAGTTCAAGTGAACGGAATCGCCCACCTGTCGGTGATGCGCTCCGAGTCGATCTTTGGTCTTTCCCTGATGACCCTGATCTTCGACGATGACTCCGTCAACGACTGGAATAGGCAAAAGGTCCTCGAGCGGCTCACGCTGGTGACCGTTCCGCAGGGCGTCCAGCCGCAAATCGGGACGGATTGGAGTCTCACCGGCCAGATTTACTGGTACACGCTGCGCAGCACCAATCCCAGTTACGACCTGATGGACCTCAGGACAATCGAGGACTGGGTTCTGTTGAAGGAGTTCAAGTCCGTCACTAACGTTGTGGACGTGAGCGACTTCGGGGGCACGGTGCGCGAGTATCAGGTCCGCGTGGATCCGAACAAACTGATCTCATACGGGTTAAGCATTGGCCAGGTTGAGCAGCAGTTGGCCATTAACAACGCCAACGCCGGCGGTAGCTTTGTCGAAGCCGGCACACAACAGTTGAACGTCCGCGCCCTTGGGCTCTATCGCAATGTCCAGGACATTCAACAAACCGTTTTGACAACGAAGTCCGGCACCCCGGTTCGTATCAGAGATATCGCCGAAGTAGGGTGGGGCCCCAGAATTCGGCTGGGACACATGGCTAAAGCCACGCATCGGCCCGATGGCGTCATCGTCGACGAAGACGATGTGATCCAGGGCAGTGTGCTGATGCTCAAGGGTGCGGAGGAAGGGCCGACGCTCGACGCGATTCATAAAAAGGTGGAGGAACTCAATACCAAGATTCTGCCCGTTGGCGTGACGGTGGTTCCCATGCTGGATCGCAGCGACCTGCTGCATTACACGCTGCACACCGTGATGGACAACCTCGGCGAGGGCATGATCCTGGTGACGGTGATTCTGCTGATGTTTTTAGGCAATATTCGCGGGGCGATCATCGTCGCGCTAACGATCCCCTTTTCACTGCTCTTTGCCTCCATTTGTCTCGACCTGCGCCATATCCCCGCCAACCTTCTTTCGCTCGGTGCGCTCGATTTTGGAATGGTCGTGGACGGCGCCGTGGTGATGGTGGAAAACATCATTCGCCATCTTGGCCATCGGCCGGATACCTCTCGATCGGATGCCAGGCCCGGACATCAAAGCACCGCCATCGTCAAGACACCCAATGAGATGATTCGCGAGGCGTGCCACGAAGTGCAGCGGCCGGTGTTCTTCGCCATTGCCATCATCATTACGGCCTATATGCCCATTTTCACCCTGCAGCGCGTAGAGGGCCGCCTCTTCAGACCCATGGCCTGGACTGTTGCATTCGCGCTGCTGGGCGCCATGACTTTTGCCATTCTGATCGCGCCCGTACTGGCGAGTTTGCTTTTCCGTCGTGGCGTCACCGAATGGAGAAACCCGGTAATGGTTTTTCTCACCGACCGATACCGCAAATCCCTCCGCTGGGCTATTGAACACCGGGTTTTCACTCTGGGCGTGGGCGTGGCCTCGCTGGCCATCGCGCTCTTTCTGACCTTCAGCGGGATCATCGGCGCGGAGTTCCTGCCGCATCTGGACGAGGGCGCCATCTGGGCGCGCGGATCGCTTTCCAACAGCACCGGCTACACGGAGGGCACGCGTTTCGCCGCGAAGAATCGCCTTATTTTTGCTTCATTCCCGGAAGTGACCCAGGTCGTGTCGCAGACGGGGGCGCCCGATGACGGAACGGACACGGGCGGATTCGGCAACACGGAATATTTCGTCGACTTGAAGCCGAAGGACCAGTGGCGCCCGGTCTTTCACAAAGACAAAGACGCGCTCATCGCGGCCATGAACCGCGAGGTCTCAAAGTCCCCCGGGGTTTTCTGGAATTTCTCGCAGCCGATTGAGGACAACGTCGACGAGACGATGACCGGAACAAAGGGCGGCCTGGCCGCCAAGCTGTATGGCCCGGACCTCGACGTTCTCGAGGAAAAGGGCGAACAGATGAAGGAGGTAATGTCCCATATCGCCGGGGTCAAGGACCTTGGGCTTCTTCGCGATACGGGCCAGCCCAACCTCAACGTGACCGTTGATCGCCAGGCGGCCGCGCGTTTTGGCATCAACGTGGCCGATGTCCAGGACGCCATTCAGACGGCCGTCGGTGGGAACGCGGTCACCCAGGTTCTAAGGGGAGAAGAAGTCTACGACCTAACGGTGCGCTACCAGCAACCCTATCGCGATACCAAAGAAGCGATCCAGAACATTCGTTTGCTCTCTCCGACCGGAGAGCGGGTCTCCTTGGCGCAGCTTGCGAAAGTGCAAATCAGGGACGGTGCTTACGACATCTATCGCGAAGCCAACTCCCGCTACGTCGCGATTCGCTTCGAAGTCCGGGACCGCGATCTGGGAACGACCGTGACCGAAGCCATCGACAAGGTCAACAAGCAGGTACAACTCCCGCGCGGGTACCACATCCAGTGGTCGGGAGAGTATGAGAGCGAGAAGCGCGCCGAAGCGAGGCTCCTTTTCATCGTGCCGCTCACCATTCTGTTGATCTTCGTGATTCTGTACACGATGTTTCGCTCGTTCAAGTGGGCGCTTCTGATTCTTGCCAACGTTGCGATGGCCCGTGTCGGTGGTTTGGCGGCGCTCCTGGTCACCCACACGTTTTTCAGCGTTTCTTCCGGCGTAGGCTTTCTCGCGCTCTTCGGTGTTTCGGTGCAGACCGGCGTCATCATGCTCGAGTACATCAATCAGCTTCGTGCTCGGGGATACACGGTTGCGGACGCCGCCGTCGAAGGAGCTATCCTCAGGTTGCGTCCCATCATGATGACGATGCTCGTGGCTACCTTCGGCTTGTTGCCGGCCGCGATGTCCCATGCCATCGGGTCGGACTCGCAGCGGCCTTTCGCTATCGTCATCGTCGGCGGCCTTATCTCTGATCTGGTTCTGAGCATTTTTCTGCTGCCGACCCTGTATGTCTGGATCGCCCGAGACGGCGACACACTCCCCGAACCGGAGGCGGCCTTTGAAGCATAATTGCGCAAGTCCCAAAACACTGCGGAGCAGACTAGTCGTCGCGGCCGCGGCAGTTTTGACGTTCGCCTTCGTCGTCTACGGACAGGGGCCACGCCGGATCACTCTCGATGAAGCCATCCAGATGGCGCTCCAGCACAATCACCTGTTGATCGCCATGCGAACCACAGTCCAGCAGAGCGAGGCTGAAGAGGTTACCCAAGGCTTGCGTCCTAATCCGACCCTCTTCGCCGACTGGGAATACTTGCCGCTCGGCTCGCCGGCCAGCCAAAATCCGGGTTTATATTCTGGAGTGTCCACCCCGGACTATTTGAAGAACAACACGGAAGGTGATATCGGACTCAGCTACTTGATCGAACGCGGCGGGAAGCGCCTGGACCGTCTTCAGGCGCAGAAGGATATCACCGCTCAGACGCGTTCGCTGGTGGCTGACAATGAACGAGGGCTTTCGTTTCAGGTCGCCACCCTTTTCTACAACGCCCAGCTTGCCGAATCCACACTCGATCTCGCCGACCAGGACCTGAAGAGCTTCCAGACCACCGTGGACATCAGCGAGCATCAATACAAGGCCGGTGGCCTGAGCGAAAACAACTTCCTGATGATCAAGCTTCAGCTGCTGCAATTCGAAGCCGACCAGGAGCAGGCGCTGCTCGCAAAAGTCCAATCACTGTCGGACTTGAGGCAATTGCTCGGATATGAATCCGTCACTGCCGATTACGACGTTGCCGGCGATTTCAAATACCAGCCGGTAAAGGTCAATGTCGAGGACCTGCAAATGAAGGCCTTGCAGAACCGTCCCGACCTGCGCGCAGCCCAGCAAGGCGTGACAGCGGCTGACAGCCAGTACCAGTTGCAGAAAGCGAATGGAAAGCAGGACGTCACCGTTTCGGGAAACTACTCGCATGTGAACGGCATCAATGCCGCCACCGTCCTCGCCAGCATCCCGTTACCGATTTTCAATCGCAACCAGGGCGAAATCGCGCGGACGCGCTACGCGATCACTCAGGCCCAGGAGCAGCAGATAGCGACCAACGGCCAGGTGCTGACCGACGTCAAAGATGCCTACGAAGGCCTGCAATCGAATGACCGCGTGGTGCAGCTCTATATTTCGAAATACTTGGATGTGGCCACCCAGTCGCGCGACATCAGCGAGTATGCATACAGGCGCGGTGGCCTCGCGCTCCTCGATTTCCTGGACGCCGAGCGAAGTTATCGAGCCACCGAGCTGGCTTACCGGCAATCTCTCGCTTCCTATTTACTCGCCCTCGAGCAGCTTCGCGAAGCAGTAGGCACGAGGAGTCTGTTTTAGGGCCGGCCGCAAGGCTTAGGGCGAGGAGCGGAAGTTCATGCGAATGACAACGCGAATAACAATGCTGAATGTGCTCATGGTTCTCATGTCGCTGACGACCGGCGCGCAGAAAGCTGCCGCGCAGCAGCCCCCCACGACGGCGCCGCCGGCCTTCGAGATGACCTCCGCTTACTACGACGAAGACTGGATTCCTGTTCAATATACCTGCGGGGTTCCCGACAGTTTGTCGCCCCGCCTGCAATGGACCGGCGCGCCTACTGGCACGATGAGCTTTGCTCTGATTTTCCATGATCCGGATGCAGCCCCCGCCATGGGAGCAATGGATGTAACTCACTGGATCCTCTGGAATATTCCTTCCAGCTCGACGGAGTTGCCCCCGGGCGTTCAACCGGATACCTCTCCCGATGGCATTCAGCAGGGCAGGAGCGTTCGCGGCGCAAATGGATACCAGCCCCCGTGCCCTCCCGTGGGCGCCCGCCCGCATCACTATGTTTTCGAGCTGTACGCTCTCGACGCAAAGGTTGACCTGCCTGCAGGTTCCACTCGTGCGGATCTTTTGAAGACCATGGATGGCCACGTACTGGGGAAATCGTCTCTTGTGGGAATTTTCGGCCAAAAAGTCGATGACAAAACATGGCGCTGGGATCTCGCAAAACTGCCATGAAGGCGCCGGGAACTGAATTTCGAGGCCGTGTGAAAGCGAGGCTTACCGTGAAACTTCTGGTCGTCCTTGCCCTGGCGACGCTCGGGGCGATCCCGCTGCTTGCGCAGGATCAGGCACCCTGCAAAGCGTTCTTTCAGGTGTTGCGGGCAGACTCAGGAACACCCGGGCTTCGCACCGGACTGGATCCGGCGCAGGAGAGATGGTGGGAAAACGCGGGCCAGAAGAAATATCCGGGGCTCTGCTTGAATGGCTCCGTGATGTCCGCCGACAAGCCAAGGTATTTGGTGATTTGGTCGACGTCAACATCCATTGGCCCGGCATCGCTCTCTCCCAATGAAGTGTATGGCCAAACGGCGGGCGCTTTACGCTCCACCGCTCCCACGGCGCGCATTTACGAACCGTACTGGAAATATGCTTCCGTCACCGTTGTAAACGTTCTATCCGATGGGAGCCTTCTGCTGCCGCCCGTATACTTCAACGCCCTCCATGGAGGATTTCTGGACTTTCCTTACGTGTTCCGGCGTCCGGACAGCCCCATGGTGCTCGACGCCGCCTTGAAATATCTTTCTTGCGAGCGTGTTTTTCTGCCAAAACCGGACTAAAAGACGAAGGCCGGCGAGTTGCAGGTGATTACGATCCTTACCGAACCGCGATCAGTTTATGTGACTTCCCAGAAAGTCTCGGAAGTCCAGCAAGGAGTCGAATGAAAAAGGCAGAAGTTCACGCGCGCATCGAGGAAATCGGCATCATCCCGGCTGTCCGTGTCTCTTCGGCGGAGGACGCACGCTTTGCCGCCGAATCCGTCACTCGCGGCGGCATTCCCATCGTGGAAATCACCATGACGGTTCCAGGCGCGCTAGAAGTGATATCCAATCTGGTGAAAACCAATCCGGAAATGACGGTTGGCGCGGGAAGCATCCTCGACATCGAAACGGCGCGCCGCTGCGTGGATGCCGGAGCCCAATTTCTCACGACGGACGGACTCGTCCTGAACGTTGTTGAGTTCGCCGTGAAGGAACACATCGTGGTTTTTCCCGGGGTTCTCACACCGAGCGAGGTAATCGCGGCTTGGGGAGCCGGCTCAGACTTTGTGAAGGTGGTCCCGTGCGCGGCCGTCGGGGGCGACAGCTATATCAGGTCGATTAAGGCCCCGCTGCCCCACGTGCCGCTGATCGCTGCGGGGGGCGTGAACCAGTTGACTGCCCTCAATTTTATTCTTTCTGGTGCCACTGCTCTCGGAGTCGGCCGGGAATTGATTCCGAAGGAAGCCATTCGGCTCCGCCAGTCGGACCGTATCGTCGAGTTGGCGCGCAGGTTCCTCAGCTTCGTGAACAACGGCCGGGTGCAAGCAGCTGCAAGAAAAGACAGCATCTGGTCCCGCCCATAGTGGGGAGCGTCACTGTTCTATTGGCAAGCTGAATGAGAAAACGGAACCTTGGCCCACGCGGCTCACGGCGCCGATGGTTCCCCCGTGTGTCTCCACGATAGCCTTGGCTATTGGCAGGCCCATGCCGGTGCCCTTCACGCGATACCTTTGATTTTTCCCGCGATAGAACTTTTCGAAGATGTGGTCGATTTCCGCGTCTTCGATGCCCGGTCCCTTGTCCGCAACACTGATCGTCAGAAATTGCCCTCGCTGTTCCGTCGCGATCGTGATCGGCTGTCCCGGGGAAGAGTACAGATGTGCATTGGTGACCAGGTGGACCAACACCTTCTTCGCCAGCGATAAATCCACCAGAAGCCGCGAATCCTGGTGCTTGACATCCAAATGGATATCTCTGACTGGGGTAACATCCGTGCAGTCCTCGATCGCCGAGGAAATGAATTCTCCGACCGGATGTGCCCCCAATTCGAGATTCGCCTCGTGCGATTCTAGTCGGGCCATTTCCGACGCCTCGCCCACCAGGTGATTGATGCGGTCGCATTCCTCATCGATGATTGTCAGAAGTTCTTTCCGTTGCTCCCGGTCGAATTCCAGATCGTCAAGCAGACCCGTCGCAGATACTTTGATGGACGTAAGCGGAGTCCGGAAGTCGTGTGTGATGGCATCCAGCAACACAGATTTCAAGCGTTCACTTTCGCGGGCCGCTTCGATCTTGGCGATATTTTGGATGGCGGTGGCCCTTTCGATGGCCAAGCCGACGATAGCCGCCACCGCCTCAAGCGTCTCGCCGGCGGGTGCCGCGCCGCAGAGCGCGATGCTTCCTGCGACAGATTCTCCCAGTCGAATGGGAGCGAAAGAAACATTGCGACAAGCGGCCACCTGCAGATGGCCGAGCGACGCTACCGCCTTCAGGTGTTGCATCTCTCCCGGCGGCAAATCGGTCTCCGAACAAAATGTCCTCTGCGTAGCGGAAAAATAGAGCGCCGCGGATTCAAGCCCAAACGATGCTGCAATATGCTTGGGAATCGCATCAATTACGTCAACCGAGTCTTTCGCACCCAACAGCCTGCTGCTCAGGGTGTACAGTCTCTCCACCTCGACGCGCCTCAGGACAGCTTCCTTCGCGTGGTTTCGCTCGCTCGTGCTGATTCGGCATCCCAGCACGGCGGTCAGCAGGAACGCAAATAGAGAAACCCAGTCCTGTGGACTGGCTACAGCTAAGGTGCCCACGGGAGGCAGAAAGTAGAAGTCATAGGCCATCGTTGCCGCGATGCACATGACGATCAATGTCGGGAGATCGAAAAGAGTGGAGGCCACAAGAATCGCAACCAGATAGGAGAATCCCACCGTCGTCACGTTGGCCGCAGGGACACAGCGGAAAAATTCAGTAATCGAAATAACTGCTACCAGGCATGCCGCTATCCTGGCGATCATGGAGCCTCGCAAAAGCCGCCCTGTGAACTCACGAAATGAAAAAGTCGCTTTTCGCGCGGCGGCGGACTCATGAAACGCGGAGCGATCGGCGTGGAACGCGCCGGCCGACCCCACCCAGTCAAAATCTGCAGTCTTCGTCGACATCAGCTAACCCCACTCGGAACTGTTTGTAAAACTGCCTAAAGGTATAACGCGCCGTCGAGGGGGTTCCAACTCATTAAATCTATACAAACCATTGATTTATCTGTGGAGAGCTTAATGGTTTCTTTATGTATTCCTGATGCGGAATTCTTGTGGACTTATTGCCGACTTCTTCGTGGAATTAGCTTTCGGCGTGGCCGGGGCCGGCCTTTTCCTGTGGGGGGTCGAAACGATATCCAACCCAGGGTTCGGTGTGGATATAGCGAGGGTTCTTTGGGTCCGGTTCTATTTTCTTTCGCAATTGGTTGATGAAAACACGCAAATATTCGGTTTCCTGTCCGTAGTCGGGCCCCCAGACGGCTTGTAGCAATCGCCGGTGCGGAAGAGGCTTCCCCCGGTTGGCGACAAGATAATGCAACAGCTCGAATTCCTTAGGAGTGAGCCGAACGGTCCTTCCCTTAAGCGCAATCGCGCGTTTTTCAAAATCGATGTTCAAGTCGTCCGAAAAGAAAGAAGGCAGGGACCCTGTGGGCGCCGAACGGCGTAGCGTCGCGCGAACGCGAGCCAGGAGTTCGTCGGCTCCAAAAGGTTTGACCACGTAATCGTTTGCGCCGGCATCGAGCGCCTGCACCTTATCGCGCTCGGCATTGCGCACGGTGAGGATGATCACCGGGATATCGCCCGCTTCACGAATTTCGCGGCACGTTTCGATGCCGGATCTCCCCGGCATGTTCACATCGAGAAGGATCAAATCGAGACGTTCGGTGCGGATTTTTTCCAATGCCTCATCGCCCGTCTTGGCCTCAATCACCGAATAGCCCTGTGAGGTCAGGATGGTGAGGAGCACCCTCCTGATTTGAGGTTCATCGTCAACGATCAGCACCGTTGCGGAATTCATTTGAAGTTGAAGCCCTCGCTAACCTTGTTTGCGCGCTTTGGCCGGCTTCTCGGCGTCCGGTTCAAAACGATAGCCAATGAGAGGTTCGGTAAGAATGAATCGGGGTTCGTCAGGATCTGGCTCGATCTTTCTGCGCAATTGGCCAATGAAGACCCGCAAGGGCTCCCGATCGTTGGAATGCTCCGGTCCCCAGAGTAGATGAAGCAACTTCAAGTGGGATACCGGCTTTCCCTGGTTCACGACGAGCTGTTTTAAGAGTTCAAATTCCGTCGGTGTGAGATGGACTGGCTGTCCGCGAGCGATGACGCGTCGATGCTCGAAGTCAATCTTCAGGTTTGGCGAAACGAATGCCGGAATCTCTTCCGCACTTGGCAGTCGCCGGACTGCCGCGCGCACGCGCGCCAGTAACTCCTGAGTGCCGAAGGGCTTCACCAGGTAGTCGTCGGCGCCCGCATCGAGAGCTACAACTTTATCCTTTTCGCTTCCGCGAACTGTGACCATGATAATGGGAACATCCGATAGTTCTCGGATTCTCTTGCAAGCTTCGAGACCATCGATTCCCGGCATGTTGATGTCCAGCAACAGGAGGTCCGGGCAATCGGCCTTCACCTCTTCTATAGCTTCTTCTCCGTCGCGCGCTTCGATCACGCTGCAGCCCTGGCCGGTGAGAATGGCGCGGAGTGTCCGACGCACTTGTGGCTCGTCGTCAACCACAAGTATTTTTGCGGATTCTCTCTTCGCGATCGTCTTAGTGGGTTGGGCGATCAAGATTTCCTCTTGTTGCGGCTGATACAAAGAAGACTCGAGCCCCTTACTGGCGCTCTACCATCACTGGATACATATATTATTAACCGCCTGGCGTAAGGGAGTGATAAAGAAGTGCTAATATATTTGTAAGTTTACCCTCTCTTTTTCCGTCTTTCCCAACATATATAAACATATATAAAAGACTAATGAATGCCTCGGTTGAACCATTCCCCTGATCGCCTTCGATATCTCGTTTCCAGGGCCGCAGCAAAGCTGTCAGCGGGAATCGGAGTCGAGTAACATCTCGGGCTGAATGTTCATTGGCTCGCCGCATGGCGGCATGCGGACGGAGACTGCGTGAATCTTCCTCGTAGAATGTCTCGCCTATAAACACCTATGAACAAAGGATATTTCCGCAATCCGCAATTCTCGTCGCGCCCTTCTCAGTATCCACACTGAGCTTTTCCGAGAATGCTTCCAGTGAGTTCTTTGCGGGGATCTCGACGATTGACCTACCAGCGACAATGTGCGCGAAGAAATATTTCCGGCTTCACGTAATGGAAAGACTGATGCAATCCAATCAAATTATGCATAGGAATCTTTACGGATTCCCTATGTATCACTCTGTAGTTTCCCTCCATCGAATTTCACTTTTGTTTCAAAAGGGGTTCTATGAATCGCAAACCGTTGGTCGCCGTCCTGTCGGCCTTCCTGTTCCTGCTCATGGGAGTCTATTTGTGGGGTGTGCCAACTTACGGCGAACCGGCGCCCGGAGTTCTCCACGGGACAACGCTGGACGCACGTGGTCTGGCCGTGCCCCAAGTGCAGGTCACCATTCACAGCATCGATGAAAATGCAGACCAGGTGGTCGTAAGTGACCGCCAGGGGAGCTTCGTAGTCGGAAACCTTAAGCCCGGGCATTACCAACTGGTTGCCGCCAAGCAAGGCGGCGCAAGTTCGCAAGTCACATATCTGGCCGTTGCGGCGGGAGATGACCTGCGATTTGATATGCGGCTCAGCGAAACCGCGCCCCCTGCGGGCGCCAGTCCGTCCAGCGCTCTGGCGGAGCCTGTTGCTGCTGCCGCTCCCGAAGCGCCCTCTCCACTCGAGAAGGAACTGGCAGAGATGAAGGCCCGCATTGCGGAACTGGAAGCGGTGCTCAAGCCTGCCGTGCCACCAGCAGCCGCTCCAGCAGCTCCGGAGTCGCCAACGGCGTACTCTTCTTCGTCGTCTTCCTCCATAGCGATGTCGGCACAAGGACAAGCCCCGGCGACGGCTGCGAGCCCGTCCGCAACTCCCGCCCCGGCGGCTGCCCCGCCGGATTTCCCGACGCAAACCCAAACGAAGTCGGATCCCTTTGCATTCGCTGACTGGACGTGGATGAACAACACGTCCCGCAACGAAGACACGCCACTGGCCACCAAGTACTTCACGCCGGAGATCCGGGTTGATGCAAACTATATCAACAGCAACAACCAGCCCGTAGACCACACGATGGGCGGGTCGACCGAAAGCTTCCGCAACGGCGAAGTCCAGTTAGAACAGATGAGCGTCGGCGGTGACCTCCGCGTGGGCAACGTTCGCGCCCGCCTCCTCACGATGAACGGTTTGTTTTCGACCACGACGCCCCGCAACGACGGCAGCGCCGGTGTGGGCCAATGGGACCTCAACGACGCTTATAGATACTTCTCGGAAGCGTGGGGTGGGTACCACTTCAACGTGGATCATGGGCTGAACATCGACGCCGGAATCTTCGTGTCCTACATCGGTCTGTTCAGCTACTACAACTTTGACAACTGGGCTTATCAGCCCTCCTACGTGTCGTCCAATACGCCTTGGTTCTTCAACGGCGTGCGGATTCAGTGGTTCCCAACCGAAAAGCTGAAGATTGAGCCCTGGTTCATCAACGGCTGGCAATCGTATGCTAGATACAACGGACATCCAGGTCTTGGAGGGCAGATCAATTGGCGCCCGAAAAGCTGGATCTCCATCACCACGAACAATTACGGCATGGGCACCGATGAACTCGGGAATCCCGGGCGTTCGAGAATCCATACCGACAACAGTATCGAGGTCAAGTACTGGGAGCATAAAGAGAACCTTGGTTTGGACCGCATGGCTTTCACCTTCACGGCCGATGCGGGTTGCGAATATGGCGGCACGAAATCGATTCCAGGCTCACAGACGAACTGCTTTAACAACAAACACGGCCAGTTCAAGCAGTCGATGGTTGGTTACATGGCCTATAACCGCTTCTGGTTTCACAAGGATCTCTTCGGCGTAACCGTCGGTGGCGGGGTCTTGGACAATCCGGGACGCTATCTGACGCTGCTCCCGCCGATCAATGGGGCAAATGCGGTTTCGGGGTCGCCGTACTTTCCGGAAGCGCCGGGGCTCAAGTATAAGGCGTGGGATAGCACGGTCACTTTCGACTACATGCCCTCTCAATTCATCACGTTCCGCGCCGAGACGGGTTACCGTTACGCAAACGTTCCGTACTTCTCAGGCCGGCACGGCATTACTCCTCCAGGCGGCGACGTGGCGCCCCTCTCGTACAATGGAACCGTCGGTTCCAGTGCAAGTTACATCTGCACGAATGGGGCAACGTCCGTGGTGTCCAGTTTCGCTAACTACTCGGGATATGGTCTTCCCGTGGACAACGTCGGCAACGCCGTCAGCAACACCTGCAGCGCAATTGGCATGACCCTCTGGCAGCCGGATCTTCGCAAGAGCCAGTGGGCGGAAACACTTTCGATCATGGTGAAGTTCTAGTTTAGAACGAACCACTGGTGTGCATTGGTGTTGACGATAACCTCAACCGGGTCGGCGCCGGAGCTGGTTCCGGCGCCGTTTCCTTGCTTGATGAACTTGATGAATATGTTGTCAGAGGAATTGCGCGACTTGGAGGACAGATGAAAGCGCGACGTACTGCAATGATTGCCTGTGCCGGACTTCTGATTGCTGCCTTAGGCGTGAACCCGACGCGCCTGAGTGCCCAATCGCCGCCCGCTCCTGCGAAGGGGCAGATTCCGCCGAGGGCAACCCTCGCCGGCTCGTGGAAGTTCAATCATGACGAAAGCGATGATTCGTTGCAGGAAGTTCGGTCTGTGGAAAGCCAGGCCAGCATCGATCTCGTCGGCTATGCAGGTAGTGGCTCTCCTGTTGGCGGTGGCGGCTATCCTGGCGGCGGTTATCCCGGCGGCGGTGGGTATCCCGCTGGCGGTGGGTATCCTGGAGGCGGAGGGTACCCCGGAGGAGGTGGCTACCCCGGCGGCGCTGGACACCAAGTGGGCGGTAATCCCAGCGCTAATCCCGGCTATCCCGGAAGCAGCAATGGCGGTGGGATGCCCCGGAGCACAGGTTACGACATGGAAGATAATCCCAAACTGCAGCCCATGATTCACCCCGCGCAATTGCTGACCGTGGACCTGAAAGACTCCGAGATCGACGTGACCGGTGACCGTTTGTACCAGTTGACCTTATTCACGGACCGGCGTCAGTTGCCGAAAAAGTCCACCGACGAAAGCCATGAGCAGGTCCTGGCGCACTGGAACGGCGGCCAGCTCGTCTCGGATGAGAAAAGTCCGCTGGGCGGTAAAATGTGCAGGACCTTTGAATTGTCTCCGGATGGCCGCAAGCTTCTCGAAACCGTGCATGTCGACAATCGGCACTCCCCGGCCTTGATCCTTCACTACGTGTACGACGCCTCTGGGACAGAGGTACAAAGCGACGCGGGCAAGAAGTCCAATCCCTAACTACTCAAGCCGTGCGGATTGAAAGGACTCGCTACTGGCTCATCGCTCGCTCAGATTCATGAAACGAAGGCCATCGTAGCCCCTCGTCCCAGCGCAGTTGCCTCGGAAGATCAACACGCGATCCAGTGATCAAGAGTTGGATTTTCTTGTTTTCCTCGGCATCCCAAAATCAGGATCGAAGCGATAACCGACTAAGGGCTCCGTATGGATATAGCGCGGATGCTCCGCATCTTGCTCGATCTTCTTGCGCAACTGCCCGATGAAAACCCGCAAGGGCTCACGATCGTCCGCATGATCCGGCCCCCAAAGAAGGTGGAGCAATTTCAGGTGAGACATGGGTTTGCCCCGGTTCACAACGAGGTGCTTCAGGAGTTCAAATTCCGTCGGCGTAAGGTGAACAGGCTTTCCATGAGCCACCACTCTGCGGCGTTCGAAGTCGATACTCAATCCCGAGGAATTGAAAGGAGGTATTTCTTTGGCGCTGGGCACTCTTCGGACAACTCCGCGAATACGCGCCAGAAGCTCTTGCGTGCCAAATGGCTTCACGATGTAATCGTCCGCTCCGGCGTCCAGGGCAATGACCTTGTCGTTTTCTTCGCCGCGGACCGTCACGATGATGATCGGTACATCGGAAAACCCCCGAATTTGCCTGCAGGTTTCAAACCCGTCGATCCCCGGCATGTTGATGTCGAGCAGGACTAAATCGGGCGCATCCGCCCTGATCTCCTCGATGGCTTCATTGCCGTCGCGCGCCTCGATGACCAAGCACCCCTGGCTTGCGAGAATCGCTCGAAAGGTGCGGCGAACCTGCGGATCGTCGTCCACCACCAGTATTTTCGCCGTCGCCTTATTCGTAGGTGTGCGCGTCAATTGTCCGCTCAAGTGTCTTCCAAGCGAAGCCTGCGATAACCGCGGGATCTGGGATTCACGGGTTCGACTTCGTTTCGGGCTCTGTTTGTCGCGCCCATAATGGAAACATCTTCATAAGGAACTGATAAATAATTCGTCATATTTGTCCCGGCATACTGGAAATAATCCACGCTTAGCAAATCCATATGCGAGCTTTATTCGGCCAGTGTGTGTTGATCTGTGCGTCGACTACAAGTCAGGAGAGAGGTCAGTTTCTTCGCAGGAGGCTGAGGATAAGCGGCGAATCGTGCAAGCCCTCGACGTGGTCGTCGACGGCAAAGTCCCGATTCTAATTACGGCCGTTGTCGACCGAACTCAGGAATCTTCGGGCGAGTTCCTGGATCCGTTGGGGTTGGCGGGAATGGATTGCTTCCGCGGGGATGAGATCCCGTCCCACGCCCAGAGCAGTCGCCCCGGCCGCTATGAAGCTCAAGGCCGTTCGTTGATTGATGCCGCCCGCAGCGATCAGGCGTATCTGGGGCATCGAAAACGTCAAGGATCGAATGTAGTTGGCTCCCCCTACGGCGTCGCAGGGCATAACCTTGACGAAATCGGCCCCCGACTGCCATGCAGCGATAACCTCCGTGGGAGTCAAAGCCCCCGGAAAAACTACAACTTCTTCACGGATGGCCAGCTCGACCACGTTCTCAATCAATCCGTCGGTTGTCAGGAATTGCGCGCCCTCGTCCAAACAACGGCGAGCCGTCTCGATATTGAGTATATTGCCTGCTCCTACCGTGATTTCCGGCAGGCGCTCGGCCACGTGGGAAATGGCGTGAAACGCTCCGGGGAAAACGGTGCTGATTTCAACGATCGGGATTCCCGCCGCAGCAAGGGCCTCGGCCACGAAGAGAGCATCCTCTTCAGAGCCAACACGAATGGCCGGAACGATGCCTGTTTCAGCTATGCGGTAACGGACCTCGTCTTTTGCGCGCAGCGCGGTTTTAGGATTTTCAAGATGGATGTTTCCGATAGCCATGTCCATCGTTTGAGCCATGTGATTGACCTCGGGGTCGGGCGCTGCCGCGTCTCAATATAGACAAACTAAGTAAAACATATGTATGCCTATGGTTTCCATAAAAACATTCTGGCCTGGCCCCAGTCAGGAGTCTCGACCCCGCTTCTATCAGGCTTCCCTCACCGCCTTCGGATTTAAATCCCCCGCAGACGAGCGCATAAGCACAACGTTAGGGAGTGATGGGCACTGCATATCCTTACGAATAGCATACGAGCATCTTAGAAGCATTTTATGCCTTCCATATCGCGCACCTTCTACATTCCTATACGTGGCGAATAAGTTGATGGCACTTGCCTGATCCGTTGAGTTGGCTGGGATGATCTCGTGGCTTTTACTTGGAGGAACTTTCCATGAGCGAAGGATCGATACTGGTCGTATCCAGGGAACCGAGCATCGCCCGAGCGCTGCGGATCACTCTTGAAGCGAAAGGCTACGAGGTTACGAACCTCGAGAGTGTCGACGACGTGATTAAACGGAGCTCCCGGAAAGATGACTTGGTGCTCTTGGACAATGACACCTCCGCTTTGCCGGCGACCACGGCTTGCCGCGAAATTCGCGCTTGCTCCGACATTGCTATTATCGTTATAAGCGGTGAGAACTCCGAGGAAAAGAAGGCGCACGCGATTCGCGCAGGCGCTGATGCCTATATCCTAAAACCATTTGGAGTAGAAGAAGTGTTCGCGCGAGTTCAGGCCAGTCTGCCCAAAGTTCGGATAACCGTAAGTGCCGGCGCGCTCGCAAACTAGGTCCAGGTCGAGCCGCCTTCTCATCGGCCCTTCTCTTAGCGTCCTGTCACCTGGCTGTCCATCGAATAAATAAGGTGTTGGTCCACCGGTCCGCCTGATATCCGCCGCTATTCCACCGTTGATCCTCTATCCCCTCAGTAGAAAAAGGTGACCCGCGATAGAACCGACCTGTGGCCCTCGGCGTCGAACTGTATCAGCACTTTTTTATCCTTACTTTGCGCGCTGAAAAATACCTGGTCGCCATTGGCATACTTCCCGCCGGAAAAGTCGAAGCGGTCCGCTCGCTGGAGCACCTCGCCCACGTCGAGATCGTCTCCGCGGGTTACGATCACTTGAAAGCCCACAATTCGATGCAGGGAGTTCAGCACGAACTCTGTCCGCTTGCAAAATTCCGGAGCTTCCGGGGAGGTCAGGCTAAGCCGGTCGGGCGTGCCGAAAACGCTGGGATCCCCGGATGCGGATTTTGCGATGGCCTCCTCGGGCGTGAGATGCCCGAATCCCGCGTAGACGGGCGTCGCGCTGCACTGGAGGATGCTATCCAAGCTCCACCTCTTCGTCTGCCCTTCCATCTGCTGCCGCAGTTCGTTCACCAGGTCCTTCGTGGCGCCTTTCACGCGCCAGCTGCCCCATTGTCTTGAGTCCGTCCACAGGGTCTGGCCGGTATTCGGGTCGATGACGGTCATTATGGTGGATTCGATCCTCACCGGCCTTTTGTCCGGACCATCACGCGTGAGGTAATCGCCGAGGTAGGGATTTCCTGAAAATAGAAATACCAAGTCGGAGTGCCGCCGGTCTTCCGCAACCTGAAAGCGTCCCCACGTGCGGATCTCGCTCACCGCGGTTTCTTGCGCGGCTCCCAGAGCTCGAGGGCAGACGCAATCGACGTACACCGAGTTTGCCTGCATGATTTTCGCAGGCAAAGCCAGGCGTTCGGTTTTCTTGGCCATCGCCGCCGGCACAAAAGCGCTGCTCGCGAAGACGATCAGCAGAAGCTGTTGCAGTTTTCTCATGGCCAATGTGCAGTCCCATCCAATATAAGGAATCCTGCATAAAGAAGTCGTAAGTGAAGTACGCGGATATATCCGCTGGCCGTGTCGCTCCGGTCGGCGGGTGATGAAAGCAGGCGCGCGTCGCGGACACCGCGCTTACCGCCGGCAACATTTCGCTCACTTTCCCGATATTTGACGAATGGATCGGAGACATTCAAAAAGCGAATGGCCTTTTTATGCTTTCCGAATTTGCCACGCCAATAATCAATGACTAGAAATTGTAGCGGAGGCAAAAATGTCGCCAGCAAACGAAGTTTCTGGACGAGCCGTCAGCCAGCAGTCGGGTTGTGCTTCCTCGAGGGACATCAACTGGAAGGGCGACGAAGGCTGGCACCTGGATAATCCCCATAATAAAGCTTTGGCCGCTCTCTTCTATACTTCCTTGCTGAAAGGGACATGGGATATCGCTGCGCGTCTGAGAGGATCGCTGCTTTCCTTTCTGCCCACTACGAACCGCCGGACTCTGCCGCAGAACGTGCCCGTTTCTGGAAACGGAACCAGATCGTAGTTAGTCAACAACCCGGGCGCTCTGCCAAAGCGATTGTGAATCCGAGCCCTGACCTATATGGCTTCTTGACCTTGCTCCTGGTCGCCTTCGTTATCCGTGCATAGAGCACCCCTCCCGCATAATTGCATGTTCCACCCATCTTTCGGCGGATACGTGTAAGTACGCGACGAAGTCGGTGCTCGCCCCCAGAAGAGCCTGTGTGGCAACCTCGGTGTTTCGTCACGGCACGGATTTATCCGTGCCGCAAACGCCTGAAAATCGATTCGGCTTCACAGGCCGCGGAGAACCTCAAGCCTTTACGGGTGCCCGGCCCTTCGGTTTTAAGGGTCGGTCTTCGGCCTTTACTTCTGCCTTTGCCTTTCGCAGTCGCCTTTCGTGTCATCCTGAGCCCATACGCGCGAAGCGCGGATGGTTGAGGGATCTGCTTCTTCTTTCCTTCTCCGTTCTTTGCGCTTCATCCTGAGGAGCGCAGCGACCAAGGCTCTCTCTTCGCGCACAATTCCCAGCAACCGCCCGCCGTCAGTTTTCCGCTGATCTGTTCCACGTAATTTAAAAATATAGAAGTATGCACGTGACAGTATCTAAATAATATGGAGTTGATATGTCGTGCGTTGTTCCGCTCATCTCCCACGGCGTTCAGATGCTCGGTTTGTGCCGATGAACCATAACGAAGAACTTAGAGTAATCTTATGCCTTCCGTATGTTCCGCATCTTATCTTCTCGGTCATGGAGGAAACACCATGACCCGCTCAACAGCAGTTCGAGTCTTCGCACTGGCAAGCCTTGTCGCGTTGTCGTTTCTAGTCACCGTTCCGTCTTTCGCCCAGCCAGTGAACTCCGTTACCTTCACCGGATTGGTAACCTGCGCTCATTGCGTAGGCAACCAGCCGATGCATAAGGGGTTCACTCCCTGGACGTGGGCTCGGGAATCTGTGAAGAATCAGGGAGATGACATCGTGATGGTTGTCGGCGACAAAATTTACAAGCTTCAGGGCAATAAGGACGAAATCCTGAAGTACATCGCCGATAAAGCGACGGTCACCGGGCATCTCGACGGAAACATTCTTCAGGTGGAGATGATCGGTAAGTCCGGCAAGGCAGCGTGGAACAATCTAAGCCCGGCCGTTAAGGGTTTGGCCGCCGCCTGACGCCGTGAAAATCGCACACGTTAACCTGGGCGGCCACCGTCGCAATCCTGTTTGCGACGCTGGCCGCTCAGCTTTTTTTATCGCATGGCGGGACTCTTTTCCTCCACGACATCTGGCGTTCGAACAACGGTCCTGGCCCGCGCATCTTCGCCGGAAATAGGGCCCGCACCTATTCCCTTTGCCCAGAGAGGAACGTCTTTACGCCTTCTATACGCTGCCTTCCTTAACCTCTGGTTGTGCGGAACCTGGAACTTGAACGCAGCTTTGACGTCGATTCAGATCGCATGGAGATAGGGGGGCAACCGGCATGCGTAAAAAATCGGAGTTGCGACGCATTGTTCAAGCGGGCATTCTGGTGATCTTGTTGACATCAGCAGCGGCGGCTTTCGCGCAGACTGCGTCAAATACCGTGACGCTGACCGGGTGGGTGAGTTGCGCTATGTGCGTCCTGCCCAACGCGTGCAAGGCCAAAACCCGGACCGAGTGTGTCTCCTGGTGGGTGAATCAGGGAGGAGCGTACGTGCTCGTGGTGGGTACGAGAAATTACCGGCTCCTCGGCGCCGACGACAAGTTGAAACGGTTCGCCGGCCGCACCGTCACGGTTACCGGAGAACAGTTTCGATCCGATGTCACGGTGACCTCCGTTGAGCCGGACACAACCGAAGCGAAGAATCCTCGCTGAAATGCATCGCAATATCGATCCCAATATGGTCGAATGCCGGCTAGCCAGCTTCGGGCCGGGCATTCCGCCGCTTTAGGTTCCATCATGCGATTGTCCCTTGGGCTAAGCCATGCGTTTTAGGTCGGTGACACGATTTCTGGTAGCGAAAGCGATCGTCGGAATCGCTGCGCTTGTGCTGTTCAGCGCTCCGCTAAGGGCGGAGGAGCGCCGGGTATTCAAGGGTGAGGTCGTCGATAGAAAGATCGGCGCAAGATATGTGCTCTCGAATACTGAAGATAGAACTGTCTACCACCTTGACGATGAGAAAGCGGCGGCACCGTTTGCAGGCGATAACGTACTGGTAGTCGGCTCGCTGGACGAAACCACCGGCACCATCCACGTTTTTGAGATGATGCGCCTCCTGCCTCCGAAGGTAATGAAAGCTGTGCTGGTCTATGTCGATTGCTTCGATTGCCCTCGAGAAAAGGCCGCTGTGAAAAAGGTTGGCGTGCTGGAAGTGGGGAAGTGGAAGCGTTTTTACCTGTCCTCGAATCCGCGCCGAACCGATTTGATCTTCCTGTTTTCGGAGGCTCCCTATCTCGGTGATTACATCACGCGCGATAAGCCGCCCGGCAGGCCGGTGCCCGTCGAGGTTATGTACATGAATGTCATCGATCCACAAACGGGAGCAAGCCTGTGGACTGATTACAGAAAATGGGGAAGCTGGTTTGTAGGCCCGGCGGCCCAGGACCTGATCGTGCAATTCAAGTCGCAGGTCGACGCACAGGAAGGGCGACCCGCGTCGCTGCTGGCCTTTGACGCGGACCAGAATCGCAAAGCTCCCCCCAATGAAGGCAAGTAGTCTCTACCGCAGCCTCGCTCCAAGCGCTATTTAGACAAACTGGCATGCGCCACTAGGAACGGTCGATGTGGATCGCTCATTTTCTTCCGCCAGCTTCTTGGTCGGGACAACTCCTTATGCCAATGCCAAAAAACGAAACCGAGGGTCCCCAGCGGCGCAACAATGCCTACAGCCACGGCGAGAACGGTCAATCCGAGAAGTAGGGGATTCATGTGAACCTCCGTGAGGCGGATGTGAAATTCCCGAAAAGCGGCCATATGTTCTTAGGGTTGGGGTTGGGGTGCCTGGCCGCCGAATCATAAAAGAGTCTAACAAGCCTGACTGTTCTCGCATCTGTCGAAGATTTGATATGCCTCATTACCGATTTCAATGGGGTCGCTCGTCAGTTCTGAAGAGGGGCCTTTATGTTGTCATTAGTTCTTCTACATGTGGACAAGGCCATCGTTTGTAGTCAGTGAAGTGGTGGTAGGAAAGAACCAAAAATCGGAGAGTACATGCTATGCAAATGGCCGAGCCTGAGTACCAACACCTGGTTGCCCGGATAAAGAAGCTCGAAAGAAGAAGTCGGGTTTGGAAAAGCGCGGGACTGCTCGTTCTCTTGACACTGGGCCTCTCGCTGACAGCGAATGTCACGGCGCAACAAAAGACCCAGGAAGAGTTCGTGCACGCTACGACGGTAGAGGCGCAAACTTTTCTGCTCAGCGACGCTGCAGGCAGGGTGATGGGGCGATTGACGGTTAGAGACGGGCAACCCTCGCTTGAAATCTATGACGCGACAGGAAAGCTAACGTGGCCAACGAAGTCCCGCCCCAGTCCAGGGGGCGCCAAATAAACCAACGCAGTTCAGCTCGTTAAAAGGGCTATGGATCTCGCCTACTTGCCGGCGGAACTCGCCGCCCCATTCGTGTTCGCCAGGTAAAAGTATCCGACTTTATTGTTGGGATTCGTGCCGTACCACAATCTCCCCTGCGCATCGCGGAAAAATTCCCGCATATCGACTTCCGAATGCGGCACCGGGTATTCGATCACTTTCCCGGTCTTGGTATCCAACCGGTTGAGCGTGTCCATGCGGTGGGAGTTGTACCAGAGGTACCCGTCGGTATCGAAGCCCATGCTGTAGGGGCTCGGGTCGGGTCCCGGGAGCGGATACTCCGTGAACTTCTGGGTGGTGGGGTCGAACTTCGCCATCTTTCCGCCCTCGAATTCGCTGACCCAGATCATGCCGTCTGGGCCGATTTCCATCCGCCGCGGAAAACTCTTCGGCGCCGGAAGCACCCACTTCGTGACCTGCAGAGCTTTTCCGTCGACCTTGCCGATGCTGTTCGCGCCGGGGCTTGTAAACCAGACGTCGCCGTTTTTATCCGGCTTCACGTCATAAATAAATTTCCCTTCCTCAAAGCGCGTGAACTTTCTCGTTTCCGGATCGTACTTGGTCAGCGGAACTCCGCTGGCCCAAACATTTCCACTGGGGTCGAATCGAACCGTGTGCTTCTGGCCGCCATCTCCGGTGTTCTCTTTCCCGGGAAGATAGGCGTCCTGGTATTCGGTGATCTGCTTCGTGTTGGGATCCCACCGCCCCAATCGGTTGGACGCTTGCTCGGCCAGCCAAACGGACCCGTCGGGCGCCGGGACAGCCGAATGAATCGCGGCAGGCTCCGTATCGGGAACGGTGTAGTCCTGCATCTCGCCCGTCTTGGGATCGAGCCGGGTAATTTTATTGGCCGGCGAGAAGTTCGGAATCCACAAGTAGCCGTCTTTGTCCGGAGCCGCACTGAAGGGCATGCGGCTGGGCCCGGGCATGTCGTATTCCACATAAACGATGTTCAGAGAGTCGTTGCCGAAGGGACGAACCGTGTCCTTGTAGCCCGCCATGTCGGCCGGAGATTTTGGCAGCACGGAGTCAGGGCCGAACAAACTTGTCAGATACGAAGCGAGGTCGGAAGCATCCTGATCGGTGAACCGATCGAAAGAAAAGTGCATGACCGTCCGCATGTAGTGGATGCGGTCCGCCCAGCCATCGGCATCGCGCGTGACCGACGCCATGCGGGTCTGAAACTGGTGGCAGGTCGCGCAGTGCTGGCCCATCAGATCTTTCCCCCTACCCGCTGGGAACAGCTGTCGCCCCTGATAGTAGGAGATATCGTTCCAGTGAACCACGCCCTGTTGCAGCGCAAAATCGTAGGAGGCCTTCTGATCGGCGGTCAGCTTCACGCCCGTCTTGGGATCGGTCCGGAAACCAACCGCTCGGATCAGCAGCCGATACTCCCCCGCGGGCAGGTTCGGGATCTGGTAGCGCCCCTGCGTGTTGGACAACACGGAGACCGTGATCCGGGTCTTGGTGTTCTGCGCCTCCACGAACGCCCCCTGAAACGGCGCCCCATCCGCGCCTTTTACGGTCCCCGAAATTGCAGCCCCATGACACACCGAACCAGCACACAGCAACAAGCCAACCACCAACAATCTATAAAGTGGGCGCACGATCTCTCCGTTTCCTCTTAGCAGCCTCGAATTGCAATCAATTGCATGGATTCCGCCCCAGATTTTAGCACAAGGGTTAGATACATCATCTCGAAACACGAGCCGGCTAACAAAGGATGAGCTCGACCGCTTGACATGCAGCGACGCACTGGGATATAGCAACCGGGGGAAACCGAGCTTACTAACCACCTTTGACAGATCGGATTACGCGGAATTTAGGACCCGGAGGGATCACGTGCAGAGAGATTGGACGCGGCGGACAGGCATCGGCGTGCTTCTGGCTTTTGGACTTATATTGGCTGTGGGGATAACGCGGACGGGCGCAAGTCCTGCGGGGCCAACGCCGGCGGCGCAAGAAGCGGCGCAGCGCGTGGCCATCGACGCCGATGACATCGGCGGCGTGGTGACGGATTCGAAGGGGCCGGAAGCCGGTGTATGGGTGATTGCCGAGACTACGGAGTTGCCTACGAAGGTCCGCAAAATCGTTGTAACTGATGACGGGGGTCGGTTTTTACTACCTCAACTCCCGAAAGCTACGTACAAGGTCTGGGTGAGGGGGTACGGGCTGGTCGACTCGAAGCCGGTGGAATCGACGCCCGGCCATACGCTGGCGCTCACCGCTGTGATTGCGCCCGACGCCATGTCCGCCGCGCAGTACTACCCGGCCGATTACTGGTATTCGCTGTTGAACATTCCCCCGAAGAGCGCGTTTCCGCTGAAGGGTTCCGATCTTAAGAATCAGGCCGAATATGTCTTTTACGTGAAAAGAGGCTGCAGCGTCTGCCACCAGATGGGAACGAAGATGATGCGCGAAATCGAGCCGAATCTGGGGAACTTCGACTCTCCGTCATTGGCCTGGGACCGGCGCATCCAGTCCGGCCAGGACGGCTTTCGCATGAAAATCACGATGGACAGGTTCGGACACGACCGCGGCCTGGCGATGTTCGCGGACTGGACCAACCGCATCGCCGCAGGGGAGTTGCCCCCTGCGCCGCCGCGTCCGCAGGGAATCGAGCGCAACGTAGTGGTCACGCTATGGGAGGTCGACACAGAAAAGTCGTTCATTCACGACGTGGTCAGCACCAATGAACTGAATCCGACGGAGAACGCGTACGGGATGGTGTATGCCTCCGACTTCCTGTCCGGCGAACTCTGGGCGTTGAATCTGAAGGACAACTCGAAAACGATGATCCGCGTTCCGGTGCGCAACGAAGCCGACAGAAAATTCATGACCCCGTCGATGCCGCAGAACGAACTGGCTGGATCTCCGGTCTGGGGCAACGAACTGATCTGGAACGATACGAACTACATCGGCATGCCGCACATGGACAGCAAAGGCCGTATCTGGCTTCACGCGCAGACCCGGCCCGGCGTGTCCGACTATTGCAAGAAGGGCTCCGGGAATCCCTTTGCCGAGAATTTCCCGATGCCCAACGACTGGTATCCGCGGGATCTCGATAATTACGATCCCAAGACGGGCAAGTTCGAGTTGATCGACCTTTGCCTTTCGGCCGGGCACATGGCGTTCGGGAATGACAAGGACGAGACGCTCTACTTCACCGGGACCAATGCGGTTCCGCCCCGCATGGGCGGCGTCGGCTGGATTCATACGCGCATCTGGGATGAAACGCACGACGTGCAGAAATCCATGGGCTGGTGCCCCGCGGTGATCGATTACAACGGGGACGGGAAAACCGGCGCGTACACGAAGCCGGACGAGCCAATCGATCCGAAACTCGATCGCGCGGTGGACGGAGGCAATGGCTACGGATTTTCCTTCGATCAGGCAGACGGAAGCATCTGGTATGCGGGATTGAGTTCGCCAGTGCCAGGCAGAATTATCCGCATGACCGTAGGCGACAATCCGCCGGCCACGTGCAAGACGGAGGTCTACGAGCCGCCGTTCGATAATCCGAAGCGCCCTGGAGTGGAGGCTTTTGGCACGCTGGGACTCGCCGTCGATACCAACGGCATCGTGTGGGCGGCTCTGACCGGCAGCGCCGATCTGGCCAGCTTCGACCGGCGCAAGTGCAAGGGGCCGCTCAACGGCCCGAAGGCGACGGGACAGCAGTGTCCCGAAGGGTGGACGCTCTACCCAGTGCCGAGCCCGAAGTTCAAAGGCACCACGGTTTCGGCGGATCACTTCTATCACAACTGGGTGGACCGCTACGATACTTTGGGCCTGGGCAAGAATGTTCCGATCGTGGACGGAACAGGCGCCGATTCCCTGATCGCGTTTCTGCCCGACACCAAGAAGTTCATCACCATGCGAGTGCCGTATCCGCTCGACTTCTATACGCGGAACATGGAAGGCCGCATCGACGACCCGAAGGCCGGCTGGAAGGGCCGGGGGTTGTGGACGGGGAACGAAGAAAAAGTGATCTGGAATCTTGAAGGAGGAAAGGGAAACACCACCTCCATCGCGCATTTCCAGATTCGGCCTGACCCGCTCGCCAAGTAAGAATTCGGCAAAGGAATTTCGTGAAAGCTGAAGCTCCACTCCTCGGTCCGGCTCCGGTGAACGCGGGCAGGACGCTTGGCCGGCGTTCGTTCCTCCGCGTTTCGGCTTTGGCGGGCGGCGGTGTGATGATTGCAGCCTTTCTCGATCCGTTTTCCCAAGCGATGGCGCAGAACTCCGCGAAGCCGGCGCCTGCCTTCGTACCCACCGCGTTCGTCAAAATCAGGCCGGACGGCACGTTCACGATCATGGCGATGAATCCCGAAGTGGGCCAGGGCGTGAAGACCGAGCTTCCCATGATCATCGCGGAAGAGCTCGATATCGACTGGAAGGATGTCACCGTCGAGCAAGCCGATCTGGACGAAGCGAGATACGGGCGCCAGCGCGCGGGCGGCAGCGAGGCCACGGCTTCCCTTTGGGATCCACTGCGGCAGGTGGGCGCGGCTTGCCGGGCGATGTTCGTCTCCGCCGCGGCGCAGCAATGGAACATGGAAGAGGCCGAATGCTCCACGTCCTCCGGCCGCGTAAATCATCCGCGTTCGAAGCGTTCTGCAGCCTACGGCGACCTCGCGTCCAAAGTGGCCGCGATGACTCCGCCCGAGCTCGCTTCGGTAAAGCTGAAAGACCCCCGGGATTACAAAATCGTCGGGCAGCCGATTCATGGAGTGGACGTTCCGTCCATCGTGCGCGGCAAGCCGATCTATAGCATCGATTTCACGGTTCCCAACATGCTGTGGGCGGTGTACCAGAAGTGTCCAGTGTTCATGGGTAAGCCGTGAGCGCCAACCTCGAAGAAATCAAGGCCATGCCGGGCGTGCGCCACGCGTTCATCATTGAGGGAACGAAGGAACTTACGGGGCTGCATAGCGGGGTCGCGATTGTGGCGGACAGCTGGTGGCAAGCGCAGTCGGCGCGGCAAAAGCTGAAGGTCAGCTGGGATGAAGGCGCCACGGCGCAACAGAGCAGCGAAGGATTCCAGCGGCGTGCCGACGAGCTTTCCAAGCAGGCGCCGCAATTCCCGATTCGCGTCGAGGGCAATGTAGACGCGGCATTCCGCTCCGCGGTGAAAGTAGTCGAGGGCGCTTATTCGTATCCGCTTCTCTCGCATGCCACGCTGGAGCCGCAGAACTGCGTGGCCCATTACGACAATGGCAAGCTCACGTTCTGGTCGCCCAGCCAGACGCCGGGCACGGGGCGCGAGGATGTTGCCAAGCTGATGGGCATCCCGGAAAAAAATATCACCGTACACATGCTGCGCACCGGCGGAGGGTTCGGCCGGCGGCTCACGAACGACTACATGCTCGAGTCCGCCTGGATTTCGAAAATGGCGGGCGCGCCGGTAAAACTTCTCTGGACGCGGGAAGACGATATTGGCCACGATCACTATCGCCTGGCGGGCTTTCACTACCTCAAAGGCGCCATCGACGCTTCCGGGAAATCTTGCGGCCTGGCGAAATCATTTCGTCAGCTTCGGGGAAAACAAGCAATACCAGACGCGACAGGCGGGCATCGGGCCCAATCAGTTTCCGGCGACGTTCGTGCCCAACTTCGATTTTCAATCGTCGCTGATCGCATCGGGCGTTCCGATGTATGCACTGCGCGCTCCGGGAAGCAATGCTTTTTGCTTCGTGTTCCAGTCGTTTGTGGATGAGATGGCGCATGCCGCGGGAACCGATCCGGTGGAGTTTGGCCTGCGGCTGCTCTCGCGCCCGCAGATTTCAAACCCTGCGTATCCGCCCAGCCCTCCCGTGGATGGCAAGGTGGACGTGGATCGGATGCGCGGCGTCCTGCAACTGGTGGCGGAAAAATCCAATTGGGGCAAGCGCGCCCTGCCGAAGGGCACGGCCATGGGCGTGGCCTACGTGTTCGCGCACCGCGGGTACTTTGCCGAGGTGGTGGAAGTCAGCGTGGATGCGAACAAAAAGATCAAGGTGAACAAGGTGTGGGTCGCCGCCGATATCGGCAGCCAGATCGTGAACACCAGCAACGCGGTGAACATCGTGCAGGGCGCGGTGATCGAAGGATTGAGCCACCTGATGAACTGGGAGATCACGATCGACCGCGGCCGGGCGGTGCAAAGCAACTTCCATCAGTATCAACCCACGCGCATGCGGCAGGCGCCGCGGGAAATCGAGGTGCATTTCCTCCGCACGGACAACCCGCCGACTGGCTTGGGCGAGCCGGCGTTGCCGCCCATTCTTCCTGCGGTTGCCAATGCGATTTTCGTGGCCAATGGCGAACGCATTCGCTCACTTCCTTTGTCGAAACACGGTTACAGCTGGGCTTGAAAAAATCCCCTGGAGGTATTTCGATGACAGTATTGAAAGTCTGCTACAAGCACGGTGTCCGCTTCGACGAGGCTTATTACCTTGCGAAACATGTGCCGCTCGCGACCAGCGTGATGGCTCCCGGCGGTTTGCGTAAAACCGAAATGGTGAAGGTGAATATGACTCCGGACGGCTCCAACCCCTACTACCAGGTGATTTTCTCCGCCTACTTCGATTCGCCGGCCGCGTTGCAGACGGCGATGCAGAGTCCGCGAATGGGTGAAGTGATGGGCGATATCGCGAAATATTACGACGGCATGCCGGACGTGCTGATCGGTGAAGTGGTCGCGCTGCCCGCGTAAAGCCGGCACACGGCAACCCCTCGATCATAAGACTTGCTGGGCGACTTGCTGCGGCGGGCGAGCCGAAAGGGCGTCGCAGCAACGCTCGAACTCGGCCATTTCCGCGCGGCTGCCGATGACCAGCGGCGTCCGCTGGTGAATATCCGTGGGCTGAATGTTCACGATGCGCCGGCGTCCGTCGGTGGCTGCGCCGCCCGCTTGCTCGGCGATGAAGGCGAGCGGATTCGCTTCGTACAGCAGACGGAGTTTGCCCTGCGGATGGCTCTCGGTGGGCGGATAAAGAAAGACGCCGCCTTTGAGCAGCGTGCGGTGAAAGTCCGCAACGAGCGAGCCGATGTAACGCGAGCTATACTCCCGGCCCAGCGCTCCGCTCCGCAAACGCTCGAGATATTCCTGGTATTCCGCGGGGAACCTTCGCACGTTGGCCTCGTTCACCGAATAGAACTTGCCGGAATCCGGCATGCGCATGTTCTCATGGCTGAGAACGAAAGCCCCGACGTTGGGGTCGAGGGTGAATCCAAAGACGCCGCGTCCCGCCGTGTAGACGAATACGGTGGATGAGCCGTAGACGACGTAGCCCGCCGCGACTTGTTTCGAACCCGGTTGCAGCACGGCGTCGTGGAGCGTGCTCTTGACGTTTTCGGGCCGGCGGAAGATCGAAAAGATGGTGCCGACGTTCACGTTCACGTCGATGTTCGATGAGCCGTCCAGCGGATCGAAAATCACCACGTACTTGCCGGTTTCGGGGGCGCGGTCAAAGGTGACCGGGTGATCGTTTTCTTCCGAGACGAGGATGGCAACCGCGTCCCGGACGCCCAGGCAGTGCAGGAGGGCTTGATTCGCGTAGACGTCGAGCTTCTGCTGCACTTCTCCCTGGATGTTCGTTGCACCCGCGGAGCCGAGGGCGTCGAGCAGTCCGGCCTGGCGGACGCGGGCCTGGATCATTTTCGTCGCGAGGGTAATGCCGGAAAGGAGCCACGAGAAAGTGCCGCGCGAGCTCGGGCTCACGGCTTCCTGCTCTTGAACGATGTGCTGTTGAACTGTGACGATCATATCGGGTGCATCTCCCGGGCATAAGGCAAGACGCGGCGAATCGCCATCGAATCGCGTTCTGCTATAAAAACGATAGCCGACAACGTTCGCTCTTACAAGCATGGACCCCGGTGTGCGATTCTCAGGGCGCGACCGAAACGCTAATAGGCCTTAGACATCGCCAGGAAGGTTTTGCGTGCCGTTAAACACTGAAAAACTCTTCGAACCCTTCGTACTGAACGGATTGCAGTTGCCGAATCGTATCGTCATGGCGCCGATGACGAGGAACTTTTCACCCGGCGGCGTGCCGGGTGAAAACGTCGCAGCGTATTATCGCCGGCGCGCGGAAGGGGGAGTGGGCCTGATCATCACCGAGGGCACGATCATCGGCCATCCGGCGGCGGGCCACAAGCCCGAGACACCCCATATCTATGGGGAAGCCGCCCTGGCGGGCTGGTCGCGCGTGGTTCAGGAGGTGCGGGCGGCCGGAGGTCGCATCATGGTGCAGCTCTGGCACCTGGGGGCGAATCACAATCCCGCATTTTTCCCCGGGGTGGCAGCGCCGCCTGTTAGCCCGTCCGGATTTCGAAGACCGGGAGAAAAAGTTGGCGAGCCGATGACGCAAGCCGACATCGATGCGGTCATCGAGGCGTTCGCTCAAGCTGCAGCCACGGCGCAGTCGATCGGTTTCCACGGGATCGAACTGCATGGCGCGCATGGCTACATCATCGATCAGTTCTTCTGGGGCGGGACAAACTACCGGACTGACAAGTACGGAGGCAGCCTCGTCGCGCGTGCTCGATTCGCCACCGAGATTATTCAGGAGTGCCGCCGCCGCACGGGTGCGAACTTTCCCATCGTGCTGCGCTTCTCGCAGTGGAAGGTTCAGGACTATAGCGCCCGCAACGTTACCACTCCGGAAGAGCTTGCCGCGTTTCTTGAACCGCTTGCCGCAGCGGGCGTGGATGCATTTCACTGCTCGCAACGCCGATTCTGGGAGCCCGAGTTTCCGGGCAGCGATCTCAATCTGGCCGGCTGGACCAAAAAGCTTACCGGCAAGCCGACGATTACCGTGGGAGCGGTGTCACTCACATCGGATTTTCTGCCTGTGCAAGCATCGCCGGAGACCGTTGCCGGTCCGCCGGGCGGCGAACCGGGGCGCGCTGCCGGAATGGGACGGTTGCTGGAGATGCTGAACCGCGGTGACTTCGATCTTGTCGCGGTCGGCCGCGGCTTGCTGGCCGACCCGGCGTGGGCGAACAAAGTGCGCGGCGGGCGTTTCGACGAATTAGTTCCGTTTTCGCAAGAGGCGCGCGAAAAGCTTCTCTAGTTCACGATGAGCGACTTTTAGTTGGTTGCTGTGCCGGGGTTGGAGACGATCTTCGCTCCTACCTCTCGAGTCGAGGGCATCCGATTTACATCCCACCCGCCGCCGAGGGCTTTGATCAACTGGACGCTTGCCACCATCTGCTGCATGCGGAAGCTCACTGCCGTTTGGCGGTCGTTCAGCAAGATGCTTTGCGCGTTGATCACATTGAGATAGGGATCGAGCCCGCCTTTGTATCGCGCCGTGGCTTCTTGAAGGCTTCTCGCGGCCGCCTCGACTGCGGCGTTCTGCTGGTCGATATTCTGCGAGAGGATGCGGAGTGAAGCGAGATTGTCCTCCACTTGCTGGAAAGCGGTGAGCACGGTCTGCTGGTAGTTCGCCACGGTTTCGTCGAATGTAGCGCGGTATTGCAGGACGGTCGCTTTGCGGAGGCCGGCATCGAAAATGGTTTCGGCAACGCTCGGTCCGACGGACCAGAAGCGGCTGGGCCAGGTGAGCCAGTCGGCTACTGACGAGGTTCCGAATCCTCCGGTAGCCGAAAGCAGGATTGTGGGGAAATAGGCCGCTTTGGCGACGCCGATTTGCGCGTTTGCCTGGGCTGCGGAACGCTCTGCCGCGGCGATGTCGGGGCGCCTCTCGAGCAGGTCGGACGGGACGCCCGCGGGAATTGTGGGAGCGCTTCCGGTCAAAGGGCTTGCTCGCAGGGAGAATGTTGATGCGGATTGGCCCATCAGAGTTGCGATGGCATGCTCGTACTGCGCGCGCAGGATTCCCAGGTTTGTATCCTGCGCTTGGGCGCCTTTTAGCTGAGATTCGGCTTGCGCCGCGGCTTCATCGGAGGCGAGGCCGGCGGTGTACTGGCTGCGCGTGAGATCGAAAGCATCCTGATAATCGGTGACCGTGGAATCAAAAATTTCTTTGAGCGAATCCTGCGCGCGAAGCTCGTAGTAATCGACTGCGAGTTCGGCTTGTATGCTCAGCCGGGTATTTTCCAGGTCGGCGGCGCTAGCTTGAGCCGAGTAAGCATTGCTTTTCACTGTTCCGCGGATGCGTCCCCAGAAATCAGGTTCCCAGGAGGCGTCAAAGGGGAGCGAGTAGTCGGTGAACGATTTGACGGTCAATCCCGAGGCGCTGCCCGTTTGCAGGCCGCCGAATTGTCCTGGTGAGGGGCGCGAATTCACGATGCTGGGGTTGGCGGTGACCGTGGGGAAATACTGCGAGCGCGCCTCGCGGACCAGGGCCCGCGCTGCCAGGAAGTTGGCGGCCGCCGCGGCGATTTCGCGGTTGGAGGAGGTGGCCTGCTCTTCCAGCGCGTTCAATTGCGGATCGTTGAAAACCTCCCACCAGCGCCCGCGGTTTGCGCCGTCCTGGGGTTGGGCCGTGCGCCAGGATTGCGGACCGTTGGCGGCGGGCTGCGGGAGTTCTTTGTAGGCCGCAGGAGTCTGGATCGACGGGCGCACGTACTTCGGTCCCACGCTGCAACCCGCGGCGGAAAGGATGCCGATGCCGGCGAGTAGAAGGTGAACACAGTGGCGTCTCATTTCATTCTCCGAGGTACACGTCCACGAGTTCGCCGGGGTAAAGATTCACGGCTTTGGGCTTCTCGACCTTGAAGATGATCGGCAGCACCCGGAGGTCCACGCGCTCCTGGCGCTGGTCGGAGAGCTCGATCTTGGGCGAGACGATCGGCTGCACTCGAACGTACTCGAGAGGCAGCCGGATATTGGCTCCGCGTATCGACATCTGCGCCTTGATCTTTGCCAGGGGTGGGAGCTTCGGAACGAGAATCTCGTCGATGTAGCAGCGAACTTGAAGATTTGTTTGCGGCGTTCCCAGCACCAGGACGGGATTCATTCCCTGCGTGTACGTTTCGTAGGCGCCCTGCGGTGAGACGTAGTTGCCCACAATGGTGCCGATGGAAAGCACCAGGCCATCTGTTGGCGCGCGGAGGGTGTACTTGGAAAGAAGAGCGGTGGAGGCGCGATAGGATCTGTCGAGGGCGATGTACTGGCTCTCCTGATTGCGGATATCGAAGGTCCAGGCGCCCGCTTTGGTGAGATCGCGCTGCCTGCGCGCGACCTCCAGGTTGGCTTGCGCCAGTGCTTCGGCGTTGATGGCGCTGTCCAGTGCGTCCCGGCTCACGGACCTTGGATCAAGCTCGGCCGACGCCTTTTGCTTCGCCATTTCGTCCTGGGCCGTTTTGAGCGAAGCTTTGGCCGAGAGAACCTGTGCCTCCGCGATATCGAGATTTTCCTTTCGCGGTTCGGCCCTCAACTCCTCCAGCATTGCGTGGGCGGCCAGCGCGGCGGATCTCTGTTGTTCCGTGGTGGCCCTTTGGATGGAGTCGTCGATCAGCAGCAACGGTTCGCCCTTGCGCACTTCCTGGCCTTCCGCGACCAGAATCTCTTTTACCGTGCCGGGCACTTCGGGATACAGGCTGATGTTTTCTCCGCTGGCCTGGACGCTTTCCACAATTCCCTCGGCGTAGATGCCGCTCACGTAGGGATCCGAGGCGGGGTTGAAAACCGGGGGAAGAGCCGCCTTCGTAATGCTGAACAAATAAGCTGCCCATATTCCGGCTAGAATGCCGGCGATCGAGAGCGTGAACAGGAGTTTATTTCTCATGCGGCCCTCTCTTTGGTTCCCGTGAGCCGTCCATCCTCCATCAGCAGGATCCTGGTAGCGTATTCATAAATTCTCTCGTCGTGCGTTACTACCAAGATGCAGCGATTGGGATTCAGAATGTTTTGTTTCACAAACTTCAAAATTGTCTGGCCGGTGTCTCCGTCGAGGGAAGCGGTCGGTTCGTCCATGATCAGGATTTCCGGCTGCCCGATCATGGCGCGGGCGATGGCCACGCGTTGCTGTTCGCCTCCGCTCAGTTTTACGGGCGGCAACTCCTCACGCCCTTTCAGGCCAACGATTTCGAGATATTTGGAAGCCTCGCGAACGGATTCATCCCAGTCGTTTTTCCGGAGGATTAGGGGAATCGCCACATTTTCCGCGGTATTCAACCGGGGGAAGAGGTGGAAGTCCTGGAAGACAAACCCGATCTTGTTGCGGCGGAATTCAGCGAGATCGTCGCCACCGAGTTTCCAGATGTCGGTTCCGTCGACCAGAACGGAGCCGCTATTGGGGCGCAGGATGCCGGAGAGCACGCTTAGGAGGGTGGTCTTGCCGCTGCCCGACGGCCCGACGATATAGACCATCTCTCCGAAATCGGTTTCCAGATCGACTTTTCTCAACGCAAGGGTTTTGGCCTGGCCTTCGCCAAACCACTTTTCGAGCCCGTTCGCGTGAATGGCGGTGCGAGACATTTGTCATCCCCTGAAAATCTCGAACGGCTCGATCCGCAGCACCCTGCGGACGCTCACGTAGCTCGAAAGTGCGGCGATGATCAGCACCATGACCAGGCCCAGCAGGAGGTTGGCGTACGTAACCATGGCGAAGTAGCTTGGAAGGCGTAGCTTGGCGAGTGTGACAAACACCGTGCAAAGGCCGAGGCCCATTCCGTAACCCATCAGGGACGTGAAACTCACCTGGAACAGGATCATAAAAATCAGCTCGGAACTGGTTGCCCCGATGGCCTTCAGGGCTCCGAATCTTTCCAGGTTCTCGAGGATGAACGTGTAAAACGTCTGACCGGAGACGGAGAGACCAACGGCAAACGTGATCACCGTCATGATCAAAAGGTTGGTTCCCATCCCCGTCTCGTAAATGTAGTAGTGAATGCTCCTCTTCATGAATTCGTCTTTGGTGAGCGCGAGATAGCCGAGCGCGCTGACCTGTTTCTTGATGTTGGAAACGTCGGCGGCGCTCTTGGGCTCGACGAGCACGTACGAAATTGTGTAGCGCGGGTTAGGGATGTACTGAGTGGCGCGATTATAAGTGGTGTAAAGAGTGGGCAAGCCAAAAAGCCCGGACATGGCCACTTTCGCGGTGCCTACGATGACCGCCCGGTGATCGTTGATCTCAAACTCCGAGCCGACTCCCGGGCTCCCCAGCTTCGGATAGTCTCCATCCTGGACGACGATAAAGCCGTTCTCGGCGTAAACGTCCGTGATTTTTCCATCCACCATTTCCGGTCGGCCGAAGAGGCTGGTGTCGTCTAAGCCCATAACGGTAGCGGCTTGATAGCTGCCGTCAGGAAGCTTCACGAGGGCCGTTCCGGAATAAAGGGGGACAGCATAGGAAACCCCACGCATGCTTCTTACCGCGTCCAGTACGTAATCTGGCATTCCAATCGAGTTGGCGGGAATCTGCACGGTCGGGTCCATCACCCAGATGGAGGCGCCGACGTTAATGATCGTCGAGGACGAATGATTCATCACCCCGACAAACATCGAAGAAATGAAGATCATCGAGAAGGAAGCGAACGTGATTCCGACGAGCAGCGCGGTAAACTTCGCTTTGTCGTTGGCGAGCAGCTTGTACGCCAGCTTGAGGATTCCCTTCACGAGATCCCTTCCTTCCTACTGCAAGCGTATTCTCGCCCGGGGAGATTCGACGGGAGGTGCATGTGATCACGCGAAAAGGTGACGCAGATCACAGATTGCCGGGATAGGCGTCTCCCAAGACTTTCGTAAGCCTTGGTGGAACATGCGGATACCTTTCCTATCTGGCCGATGAGCCTGGCAATTGGTCGCGGTCCTTTTCAGTTGCCTTGGCGGTTTTGGCTGTAGTAGCGTGCCCTGCCTAGTGATCGCCCTGCGATCACCAGGTTGCTCAGGTTTGCGGACTTAGAGAGGGGTCTCCCAATGGAGCCGAAGGAATCTCCGAAATACAGTCACGAGATATTCAACCTGTATGACGAATATGCGCACGGGGCAATTACGCGCCGCGAATTCGTCGATCGCGCGGCGAAGTTTGCGCTTGGCATCAGCGGGGCCGCTCTGTTGGAGAGCCTCTGCCCGAATTACGCCCTGGCGCAGCAGGTTGCCAAGGATGACCCGCGGATCAAGTCCGGCTACGTGAATTATCCCTCGCCAAAGGGCTCGGGAACCATGCACGCCTACCTTTCCCGTCCGGCAAAACCGGCCGGAAAGTTGCCGGGCGTGATCGTCGGGCATGAGGCCGGGGGGCTCAATCCGTATGTGGAAGACGTGGCTCGCCGCCTGGCTCTGCTCGACTTCATTGCTCTGGCGCCGGACGCGCTGACGTCTATGGGGGGATACCCAGGAGATCAGGAGAAGGGCCTGGAGATGCAGAAGCACATGGACCGCAACACGATGACGGAAGACTTCGGCGCGGGGATCACCTATCTCAAGGCCGATCCGGGATGCTCGGGGAAGGTGGGCATGGTCGGTTTCTGCTTCGGGGGAGGAGTGGCAGTCCAACTCACGATCCAGATGCCGGGCGGGTTGGCGTCCGCGGTTTCCTATTACGGGCGAGAGCCTGAAACGGCCGATGTGCCCAAGATCAAGGTTCCTTTGCAGCTCCACTATGCCGAGGTGGACAACGCGTCAAATCCCGGCCGCCCGGCCTTCGAGGCTGCGTTGAAGGCAAACCACGTGGAATACACCTCCTATTTTTATCCGGGAACACACCACAGCTTCCATAACGATTCCACGCCGCGCTATGACGGAACTGCCGCGAAGCTTGCCTGGCAGCGTACCGTGGACTTTCTCAACAAGACGCTGCGTTGAGTTGGATGGCGGCCGCGATTCGCCAAAAAGCCAAGAAGCGCGAAGGGGGATACGTGCGGTTAAATCGTGAGGCGCAGGATCGTCGCCGCGTTCTGCTGCTGAGTTGCGGCGCTTTGGTTTTCTCCCTGCTACTGGCTTCCCCGTCGTTTTGCCAGACGGCTGCGAGCGCGCCTTCAAAGCCTGTCTCGACGTCATCTGTCTCCACAAATGGCTCCACGGAAATTCCCCACTTGCGCAAGCAGGGAGGGGCCACGCAACTCATTGTCGACGGCAAGCCGTTTCTCGTCCTGGCCGGGGAATTGAACAACGACAGTTCCAGCAGTCTCGATTACATGAAGCCGATATGG
Organism: uncultured Acidobacteriota bacterium; assembly: GCA_963709105.1. Taxonomy (GTDB): domain Bacteria; phylum Acidobacteriota; class Terriglobia; order Acidiferrales; family UBA7541; genus Palsa-295. Next base: position 1,014,498 of record CAVPVC010000016.1, on the reverse strand, counting down.
CCGAAACTCGTTCAGGCCAAGCTGAACACTGTGCTGGCGCCGGTTTCCTGGGCGCAGATCGAGCCCGAGGAAGGGAAATTCGATTTCACCGTGCTGGATGGCGTCATCCACGGTGCGCGCGAACACAACCTGCATCTCGCGCTCTTGTGGTTCGCCAGCTGGAAGAACGGCCTCTCGAGTTATCCGCCTGACTGGGTGAAGAAGGATTTCGAACGTTTTCCGCGCGCGCAAATCCAGGCGGGCAAGACCCTGGAATTGTTGACGCCCTTGAGCGATGCAAACCGCGATGCGGACGCTCATGCTTTCGCGGCACTGATGCGGCATGTGAAGGATGTGGACGGCCGGCAGCACACCGTGATCATGATTCAGGTAGAGAACGAAATCGGAATGAGGTTGGATTCGCGTGACCGCTCGCTCCTGGCGAATAAGGCGTTCGAGGAGCCGGTGCCGCAACAGTTGGTGGATTATCTCCAGACGCACAAGGACAGCCTGATCCCGGAGTTTCGGGCGATCTGGGAAGCGGGTGGATTCAAAACGTCCGGCACATGGGAAGAGGTGTTCGGTCAAAATGCGGCGACCGACGAAATTTTTATGGCGTGGAATTATGCACGATATATCGGCAGGGTAGCGCAGGCGGGCAAAGCCGAATACGCCATTCCCATGTTCCTGAACGCGGCGTTGGCGTCGCGCTCGCTCGACGAGGAGCGCAAAGGGCAGCGAACCCGATTTTCCGCCGTTGGCGGCCCCATGGACGACCTGATGGATGTATGGCGAGCGGGAGCGCCGCAGATCGACATGCTCTCGCCGGATGCTTACGGCAATTTCGCGGAGTTCGCGGCGCGATACGACCGGTCGGGGAACCCTTTGTTCATACCCGAGAACGTCGGAGGTTCCGTAGGCGCCGCCAGGGTGCTGTACGCTATCGGACGCCACAATGCGGTGGGGTTCTCGGCGATGGGAGCTGTCGAGAGGTCGCCCGATCCCGACACGCGCCTTGATCGATAGCTACGATCTGATCGAACAACTCGCGCCCCTGATTCTGAAACATCAGGGCGATGGCACAATGTCCGCTGTTCTGCTGGCTCCGAACGATCCCCCTCAAAAGATCAAGGTGGGGAATTACACGCTCGAAGCCGCATTTCTGACTCCCCGCGTTGCACCCATGACTCAGGCCACGCCCATTCCGCCTTTCACCTTCGGTGCGGCGATTTTCGTTGCGACGGGCCCTGACGAGTTCTACATGGCCGGCAGCGGGATAACCGTCACGTTCTCTCCGAGCACTCCGGGGCCTCCGCTGGCTGGCATCGCTACTGTTGAAGAAGGCTCTTTTGCCGGCGGGCGCTGGATTCCCGAACGCCGGTTGGCTGGCGACGACACCGAAGAGGGCGACATGATTGTGATGCGCTGGGCTCCCGGCAGTTGGGTGCCGCCGTACCGGCAACGCGCAACCAAAGCAGGCATCCAGCGCGTGACACTCTATCGTTACCGCTGAGATCCATCTGGAATAATCAGTATTCACTCAAAACGACCGCGTCGAGGCCTACCTTGGGAGTGCTGCGAGGCAGAGGTGATGAGGGGGGGGCTACTGCTTCGTACCGTAGGCCTTGGCGAGGGTGCGCGAGGTCTCGCGCAGGCGGCGCGCGAGAACGACCGCGAGTGAGCGGTAGAAGCGGGCGCCCACGCTGGGAAACGATTCGAACAGCTTGCCGAGTTCTTCCGCTTCGACCAGGTCTGCCTCGACCTTTCCCTTGGCCAGGACGGAGGCGGAGGTTTTGTCCTTCAGCATTTCATCCTTGAGAAGAAAGGCGATGTCGCCGCAGATTTCTTCCGGGCCGAGGACCGCGATCTCCGTTTTTCCCTCGAGATTGGTCACTTCGACCGAAGCCGTGCCCCTGCGAATGATGTAAATAGCTTTCCCGGGGATTCCCTGCTTGATGATTTCCTCGCCCGCGGCATAGTTCAGGCGCTTCGACTTCGCCAGGATCAGCGACCAGTCGTTCTCGGTGAGGAATTCCAACGTGCTTTTTGCCACATTTCCCCCAGGGGGCGGAGTTCGGGCTGCACTACCAAACTTGAATCAGGCCCCAAGCATTCGACGATGAAGCGACGCGCCAGGAAATTACGGACTTTGATGATTATTCAGCAGGGTGCGGCGGGACGCAAACCGAATCGTACGCAGAATGACGTGAGAGTTCTTAGAAGCAGGGTACTGTTGGCACTGAAGTAACTGCCCTCCGCAAAGGGGCCCGGAACCCCTCGATTGCCGGTAATTTATTCAGGGATAGCAGGTTACCGTTGGCGAGCCAAACGCCGTGCCCTGAAACGACCACCTAGCGAGTACGTCTAAAAACCGTCGGAGAAAAAATGCCATAGTTACGTGCTCGGTGTGAAGATGTCCTTGGCAGGCGAACGAGGCGAAATTTATGGAATTTTCGTTGGGCTTGAACAGAAATGTATGCGTGCGCATTTGGTTGGCATTATCGATTGCACTTACTTTTTGCCCGATGGCTGCGAAGGCCGAGCCGCAGGCGCCACCCGCTGGCCAGGCCGCGCCGGCCAGACCGCTGGGGACGATCAAGAGCATCTCCGGGAATTCCCTGATTTTGTCGACCGATGCGGGGGTTAGCTACAGTGTTTCCGTAGGAGACGCTGCCAGGATTCTTCGCATCGAACCGGGTGCCAAGGATTTGAAGAACGCTTCGCCGCTGACGCTGTCCGATTTACAGGTGGGAGACCGCATCCTGGTGATGGGCAAGATTTCCGAGGACGGGCATTCGGTGGCGGCGACCTCGGTGATTGCAATGAAGAAGGCAGATGTGGCGTCCAAGCAGGAGCACGACCGGCAGGACTGGCAGAGAAGGGGAGTGGGAGGCCTGGTGAGTGCGGTCGACACGGCGACGGGAACGATTACGATTACCGCGCGGGCGGCGGCCGGTTCCAAAGATGTGGCCATCCACACTTCGAAGGATACGATTCTGCGGCGCTATGCCCCGGATTCGGTGAACTTCGATGACGCCAAGCCAAGCTCACTTGGCGAGATCAAGCCGGGCGATCAGGTGCTCGCCCGCGGGACGCGCAGCGCGGACGGCAGCGAGCTGGCCGCCGAGGAGATTGTCTCGGGAGCATTCCGGAACATTGCCGGCACGATTTCCTCGATCGATACCGCTTCAAGCACCATTAATGTTATGGACCTGATTGCCAAAAAGCCGGTGGACGTGAAGATCACCCAGGATTCGCAGCTTCGGAAACTCCCTCCGCAGATGGCCCAGTTCATGGCGATGAGGCTCAAGGGCGGGCAGGCCGGCGCCGGATCGGGGGCGGCTGGGAATGGTCCTGGCGCTGCCAATGGCGAGAAGCCAACGGGTGCGGCGGGAGCTCCGGGACCGGGGGCTGGCGGCTCACCGGCAGACGGCGGTAAAGGCCAGGGTGGGCGGGGCGGAGGCGGAGATATTCAGCAGATACTCAATCGGGTACCCAGGGCTACTTTATCTGATCTACAAAAGGGTGACGCTGTCATGATCGTTTCGACCGCTGGGAGCGGGTCTGGCGGCGTCACGGCAATCACCCTCGTAAGCGGCGTGGAGCCGATTCTTCAGGCGTCCCCCAATGGAAGCGGGCAATCGATGATTCTTCCCCCCTGGAGCATGGAAGCGCCGGCGGGCGATGCGGCACAGTAAAGGCACATAATAGAATTCAGGCTTCGGATGCGGAGCGTTGGGGAGACGTGATGGGGTTGCGCAAATTGCGCAGGTTTGTCGAGATCGCAGGCGCGGTGGCCGGATTGTGTGCGGCTCTACTGGGTGGCGGAAGGCTGCGGGCGCAGTCCGCCACGGGCAGTGTTCGCGGGCAGGTCACCGATCCTTCCGGGGCGGCCATACAAAATGCAACCGTTCAGGTGACGGGAACGAGTGGCCAGCCGTCGACGACCCAGTCAGGCCGGGACGGCAGTTACGAAGTGAAAGGCCTCGCGCCCGGCGCGTATACCGTGAAGGCCGATGCCAAGGGTTTCGAGGAATATCAAAGCGCGCCGGTGCAGGTTGCCGCGGGGCAGGCTCAAAAGGTCGATCTTCCGCTCACGATCGCCGCGGAGCAGGAGAAAGTGGAGGTCACTGCGGATGCCGGGACTGCTCTCAGCGTGAGCCCCGAAAATAACGGCGGAGCCATCGTCCTCTCCGGCAAGGACCTCGATCAGCTATCGGACGACCCCGATGAACTGCAATCGGATTTGGAGGCCCTGGCCGGCCCGTCCGTGGGTCCGAATGGCGGGCAGATGTATATTGACGGGTTCACCGCCGGGCAGCTTCCGCCCAAGTCCTCGATTCGCGAGATACGCATCAATCAGAACCCTTTTTCGGCGGAATTTGACAAGCTCGGCTATGGCCGAATCGAGATTTTCACGAAGCCGGGAACGGATCAATTTCACGGGCAGTTTATGGTTCTTGGCAACGATTCGGCGTTCAACAGCCGCAGTCCCTTTCTGGGTAACGCAACTCTTCCGGGCTATGACACCACGCAATTCAGCGGGAGTTTCGGCGGCCCGTTGAACAAGAAAGCGTCGTTTTTCATCGACGCACAGCGGCGCAACATCAACGACGTGGAAGTGGTGAATGCCCAGACGCAGCCGGGCCAACTGTTTACCCAGGGCGTTCCCAACCCGCGCACCCGCACCAACATCGGCCCGCGACTCGATTATCAGCTGGCCACGAATAACACGCTTACGGTGCGCTACCAGTATTATCGCGACACCGCGACCAACGACGGCGTGGGGCAGTACGCTCTTCCGTCGCAAGGTTACAACCTGCTGACTACCGAACAGACTGTGCAGTTGAGCGATACGCAAATTTTCGGCACCAAGGTCGTCAATGAGACGCGCTTCCAGTACCTTCACGATGCGGAAAATCAGACGCCGCAGAACACGGCGACGACCATCACTGTTCCCAACGAATTCGTTTCGGGCGGAAACAACCTCGGCGCAATCATCGACACGCAGAATCATTACGAATTGCAGAATTACACGTCGGTTGCTTTCGGGAATCACGTGCTGAAGTTTGGGGCGCGGCTGCGCGAACTCACCGAGGGAAACACCTCCAGCGCGAACTTTAACGGGAACTTTTTATTCCCCACGCTCGCCGATTACCTGGCGAACGCTCCGGCACAGTTCTCCCTCACGGTGGGAAGTCCGCTGGCTTCCTCGAACGTGTTCGACGCGGGCCTCTATATCCAGGATGACTGGCGCTGGCGTCCCAATGTAACCATCAGCACCGGCTTGCGATTCGAGACGCAAACCGACATACCCGATCACGCCGATCCAGCTCCGCGCTTTGGAATTGCGTGGGGCATCGGAAAGGGCAAGTCGGGGTCTCCGAAAACGGTGCTGCGGGCCGGATGGGGAATGTTCTACGACCGGTTTACAAATGGCCTGATTTTGCAGGCGGAACGCCAGAACGGCATCACGCAGCAGGAATATATCGTGGCGAATCCGACTTTCTACCCGAATATTCCGCCGGTCAGCGCGCTGCAATCCTCGCAAACCGGAGTCCCCACGATTTACCGGATCGCGCCAAATCTTCACGCGCCCTACACCATGCAGACCGCCATCAGCATGGAGCGCCAAGTATCCCGGGTGGCGAATCTGACGCTCTCCTACATTAACTCGCGCGGGGTGCACGAACTCCTTACCGACAATGTGAATGCGCCGCTTCCAGGGACCTATGTGTTAGGGGTGCCCACGAGCGGGGTGCGCCCGAATGGAATTCTAGAGAACATCTATCAGTACGAGTCGGAGGGCATTTTCAACCAGAACCAGTTCATCGCGAATGTGAACGTTCGCGCCGGGGCCTGGCTCTCGCTTTCGGGATATTACTCCCTGAATTACGCCCACAGCGATTCAGCGGGAGCCGGCAGCTTCCCATCGAATCCTTACAACATTGGCGCGGATTACGGAAGGGCGTCCTTCGATGTGCGCAACCGCCTCTTTTTCGGCGGGAGTATTTCGCTGCCGTATGGATTCCGCCTGAACCCCTTTATGATTTTCAATTCCGGCACTCCCTTTAATGTGACTACCCCTCTTGATTTGAACGGCGACTCGATTTTCAACAACCGGCCCTCGTTGGTTTCGTCCACGACGTGCCCGAGCGTTACTCCGAATGCCGCGAACTCGAACATTCTGTGCACTCCGCTCGGAACGTTCAACACCGTGCCATCGCCCGGGCAGGCAATCATCCCGATCAATAACTACACGGCGCCGAATCTGTTCACGTTCAATCTGCGGCTTTCCAAGACGTTCGGGTTTGGCCCGAAAAAGGAAACTGCCGCTCAGAACGCCGCTGCCGGACCGGCGAGAGGGCCGGGGGGATTCGGGCGAGGGGGCGGACCCGGGGGCCGCGGAGGCGGAGGCGGCGGCCGGTTCGGCGGGCCGGCGGCCAGCAATCAGCGTTACAGCCTGACGTTCAGCGTGAACGCGCGAAACCTGTTCAATATCGTGAACGATTCCACGCCGGCGGGCAGTTTGGGTTCGCGGCAATTCGATGTGCCGAATGCTCTTGCGGGAGGGGCGTTTGGAAACGGGTCTGCCGTTCGCCAAATCCAGCTGCAGGCGCAGTTCAGCTTTTGACGATTGCAGAACTTCTTTCGATCACGCGGACTGGCGCTGTCGCGATCCCCAGAACGCGAAGTACATGATGTAGAGATAGCAGATCACCGGAATGAAGAAGGCGTGGTGAATTCCGATGCGATCCGCGAGGATGCCCTGAAGTTCGGGGAGAATCGCTCCGCCCACAATCGCGCAGATCAGCACTCCCGAACCTTCGCCCGTCAGCGGGCCAAGCCCGTCGATTCCCAGCGTGAAGATGCTGGGGAACATGATCGAATTGAAAAGGCCGACCGCGAGGATGCTCCACATCGCCACGTGGCCCGTGGTCAGCATCGAAAGCGAAACCAGGCTGCCGGCGATAATGGCGAAAATGCCCAGCAGGGTGCCGGTGCGGATTTTCTGCAAGAGACCCGAGCCGATGAACCTGCCGATCATGGCTCCGCCCCAATAGAACGAAACATAGCGCGCCGCAATTTGCACCGGGATGTTGCCGACGTACGGCTGGCTCATGTAGCTCACCAGAAAGCTTCCGATGGAAACCTCCGCGCCCACGTAAACAAAGATGCCGATGGCCCCCAGCATTAGGCGGCGCTGCTTCCAGATCGCCGACCCGCTGCCGCCGGGTTTGCTGGCATTCTCCGCGGAGATGGCCGGCAGATTGAATTTCGCCACCACGATCGCGAGCGCGATCAGAGTGAGCGCGAGGCCTAGATAAGGCAGCTTCACGGACGACGCTTGCTGCAGCCGATAGGCTAGAAGCTGGCTCGGCGGAAGGCGGCGTATCTGCTCGATGGCCAACGGCGCGCTGCTCAGGATAAACAGGCTGCCCAGATACGGAGCGATGGTCGTGCCGAGCGAGTTGAATGCTTGCGTCAGATTCAAACGGCTGGATGCCGTCTCAGGGGGGCCCAGGACGGCCACGTACGGATTCGCGGCCACCTGCAACGCGGTGATGCCTGCGGCGAGCACGATCAGCGCGCCGAGAAAAAGCGGAAACGAGGGCACGCTCGCGGCGGGAATGAAAAGAAGCGCGCCCAGGCCCATCGTAATCAGGCCGACGACGATGGTTCGCTTGTAACCGATCCATTCGACCACTTTGCCGGACGGGATAGCGAAGACGAAGTAGGCGGAGAAGAAGCTGAACTGGATCAGCATGACCTCGGCATACGTGAGGTCGAAGATGGATTTCAGGTGCGGCACCAGAATGTCGTTGAGCGCGGTGAGAAAACCCCACATGAAAAAGAGGGTGGTCAACATGGTCAGCGCGAGCTTGTTGGTACAGGGGCGAGTTTCCAGGGCGGCCGGGGGAGTTGCGTTTGCGATGGCCATTGAGGAGCAGACTCCTGTCTGAGTTACGGCGTATTGTACCCCACGGCTCAATCGAGTGTGCTGGGGAGTTGCTCGGACCGCACGCCCACGGTCTCCATTCTATACTTGGTCTCGCCAGCCGTGGCAACTGCCCTCCCGGATGCCTGTCAGATGCCCATTTGGTACGCGTTGGGCTGAGCCGCAAGCGGCTTGCTCCGCTCTGCCAGTGCGTCTATATTGGGCAGTGCGTTTTGCGGCTTTGATTCACCGCGCAAACGCAACGATTCACGCCGAAGGGACGCAACAGTGCCGATGGGTTCGACTCCGAATAAAGCGGCCGAGCCGCAGCGCAAGGGCGATTTTGAAAAGTCGCTGGCGCGGCTCGAAGAAGTGGTCAAGCGCCTGGAAAGCACGGAGCTTTCGCTGGACGAGGCCATGAAGCTTTTCGAGGAAGGCGTCAAACTTTCGCGCGACTGCCAGAAGCAGCTCGAAGAGGCCGAAGGCCGCGTCGAGATTCTCCTGAAGAAAGCGGACGGAAAAATTGCCGCAGAGCCGTTCGAGCCGGAAGATGAATCCTCCTAGTACCAATCTGATGTTTTACAATCCGTTGAATCTCTTCCGGGCTCCCAACGATATTTTCTGGACTTCCCGCGCCGCATGAAGCTCCCGGAATTTTTTGAGGCGGACCACGCCGCCATTGAGGCGCAGCTGCAGAAACTTTTGCCTGCCGAGCAGACGCCGCCGTCCTCGATCCACCGCGCCATGCGCTACAGCGTTTTTGCGGGCGGCAAGCGCATCCGGCCGATTCTGTGCCTGGCATCGGCGCGGATGTTTACGGATGCGCTGGCGGGCGCGATTCAGGTTGGCTGCGCGATCGAGTTCATACACACCTATTCCTTGATTCACGACGACTTGCCGGCGCTCGATAACGACGATCTGCGCCGCGGCAAGCCGACGTGTCATAAGGTCTTCGGCGAAGCGATGGCCATTCTTGCGGGAGATGCTTTGCTCACGCTGGCGTTTCAGGCGCTTGCGGCGGCTTCTCTGGAAGCTTCACGGCGGGTACAGGTCATCGCAGAAATCAGCGCTGCGGCCGGCACTGTTGACGGGATGGTTGGCGGGCAGGTTGCCGATGTCGAGGCCGGCGGCAAGCCGGTGGACGCCGCGACGCTGGAATACATTCACCGGTCGAAGACGGCCGCGCTCATTTGCGGCTCGATTGTGGCGGGGGCCATTGCGGGCGGCGCGAATCACGAGGATGTCGAACGGTTGCGGCGCTTCGGCGGGCAGATCGGCTGGGCTTTCCAGGTGGTCGACGATATTCTGGATGTGGAGGAATCCTCCGCGTCGCTCGGCAAGACCGCCGGGAAAGATCAGGCGCAGCAGAAGGCCACCTATCCCGCGCTTTACGGGATCGAGAAGTCGCGCTCGATCGCGGCCGAACTTGAAGCGAATGCGCTGAAGGGACTCGATTGCTACGGCGAGAAGGCGTTGCAGCTGCGGCAACTCGCGCAATTCCTCGTCGCTCGACGATCATAAACACCGATTTTTGAGTTTGCGGCAGGCGAATGCCGAACTGCCTTCAGCCCACGCACCCATGAAGATTCCCAAGGCGGAAAAACCGCGCATCGACGTGCTGATGGTCGAGCGCGGCCTGGCGCCGTCGCGCGAAAGGGCGCAATCCATGATCATGGCCGGACAGGTGCAGATTGCGGGGCAGAGAATCGACAAGCCTGGCACGCGGATTTCTGCAGACTCGCAGGTTGAAATTGTTGGCCAGCCGCTGCGCTATGCGAGCCGCGGCGGATTGAAGCTGGAAGGCGCGCTCGAGGATTTTGGCGTTACGCCCGACGGAAAAATCTGCCTCGATGCGGGAAGCTCGACGGGCGGCTTTACCGACTGCCTTCTGCAGCATGGGGCCAGCAAAGTGTATGCGGTGGATGTGACCATCGCTCAGCTGGACTGGAAGCTCCAGCAGGATGCGCGCGTGGTGCGGATCGAGAAGAATGCGCGCCACCTGCAGGCCGGCGATATCGCCGATCCGGTCGCGCTGATCACGGCCGACCTGTCGTTCATTTCGGTGACCAAGGTGTTGCCTGCGCTCTCGTCGGTCGCGGCGCCCGGCGCCGATTTGCTGATTCTGATCAAGCCGCAATTTGAGTTGGAGAAGCGTGATGTTGGAAAGGGCGGCATCGTTCGCGACCCTGCGTTGCATGAGAGGGCGGTGCAGGGCGTCGTCGAGGCGGCGAACCGCCTGGGCCTTGAAGTTGTGGGCGTGAAGCCCAGCAAACTGCCGGGCGCGGAAGGAAACCAGGAGTTTTTTCTTCACGCGAAGACGCGCCGCATGGAATAAAATGCAACACTCACCGTTATGATTCGCTCCGTCGGCATCGTATGCAAACCCATCCCGGAAGTGGTGTGTTCGGTGGTGCCGCCGCTGATTCAATGGCTGGGCGAGCGGGAAATTGCCGTGTTTGTGGATAAGGAGACGGCGCAATGCGTGGATACGGGCGCGCCCGTTTTCGCGCGGGAAGCACTCGCCGAGAAGATCGATCTGCTGATCGTGCTGGGAGGCGACGGCACGCTGCTTTCGGCAACTCGCGCGCTTGGCGGGCACAAGGTTCCCATCCTCGCAGTGAACCTGGGCGGCCTGGGATTTCTTACGAGCGTCACGCGAGAAGAACTCTACCCGGTGCTCGAGCGTGTGCTGGCCGGCGAGCATCAGTTCAGCGAGCGCATGATGCTGACGGCCCAGATTTTTCGCGGCGGCAAGAGCGTTGAGAAGCAAGTGGCGCTGAATGACGCCGTCATCAACAAAGCGGCACTCGCCCGGATGCTGGATTTCGACGTGTACGTGGATGGCGCCCAGGTGGGCCGCTACCGGGCCGATGGGCTGATCGTCGCGACTCCCACCGGTTCCACCGCCTATTCGCTGGCTGCGGGCGGACCGGTCGTGCATCCGCATCTCGACGCGTTCGTCATCACGCCGATTTGCCCGCACATGCTGACGAACCGTCCGCTCGTGATTCCCGATACCTCGTGCGTGGAGATCGACATCGCCGCGGCCGAAGAGCCGGTCTATCTCACGCTCGATGGCCAGGTGGGATTCAAGCTGGAGCCGCGCGACCGCGTGGCCATCACCAAGTCCCCGAACCGGGTGGCATTTGTGCAGTCGCCGCAGAAAACTTATTTTGAAGTGCTGAGAAGCAAATTGCGATGGGGTGAAAGGTAAGACGCCTTCGGAAGAGCGATTTTAGATTTTAGACGACCTTCAGCACCAGCACCGTACGATCATCGGTAGGGTGCTTTCCCCCAGAGAAGCGGTCCACCTCCTCAAGAATACGGTCGGCGAGTCCATCGGCAGTGGCGTGCTGATTGTCCATGATGAGGCGGTTGATGCCCGCGTGACCGAAGAATTCGAGCGTGGGGCTCTGCGCGTCGCCGATGCCGTCGGAGAAAAACACCACGATATCGCCCGGATCCAGAATGTAGCTGCGTTCGTCGTAGGTGACCTCTTCAAACATCCCGAGCGGAAAGCCCGCAAGCTGGATTTGCTCGCAGCGCCCGCCATGAAAGAGCAGAGGCTGCTCCTGTCCTGCGTTGGCGATGCGCAGTCTGCGCTTGCGCCGGTGCCACGTCGCGAAGCACAGCGTCATGAACCGGCCTTCGATCAGGCGCTCCCCAAGAAATCCATTGATGGCGCGGAGCATGTTCGCGGGCCGCGGCTTTTGCGAGCCGAGGCTGCGCAGCGTGCCGATCGCCACCGCGCCATAGAGCGCCGCCGCGCTTCCTTTGCCGCTCACGTCGCCCAGAGCGATGCCCAGGTCCTGCGGTCCGTAGCGGAGAAAGTCGTAGACGTCTCCGCTCAGTTCGCGTGAGGAGACCACGCGCGCGGCGATATCCAACCCGAACTCGGGCCCCGGCAGACGGGGGAGCAGCGCGCCCTGAATTCTCCGTGCGGCGTTGAGGTCGCGCTCCATGCGCGCTTCGTCGCGAATCACCTGCTCGTAGAGGCGCGCGTTTTCGATCGAGACGGCCAGGTGCGCGGCGAGAATTGAGAGCACCTGCACGTGATCCGGGGTGAAATAGTTCACCTGCGGGCTTTCGAGGTCCATCACGCCGACCACGCGATTCTTGAAGATCATCGGCACGGCCAGCTCGGAGCGCGTTTCAGGATTGGCCATCCGGTAGCGCGGATCGAGCGAGACATCCGGAACAAACACGGGCCGGCGAAGCGAGGCCGCCGCTCCGATGATGCCCTCGTAGACCGGAACCGTGGATTTTTCCTGGATGCGCTGGCCGAATTTCACGGTCACGCGGTGGCGGAACACTCCTTCGACTTCGTCGATGAGCAGGATGCTGAAAATCTGGTAGTCGATCAACCGCTTGGTGAGTTCGGCGGCGCGGCGCAGGACTTCTTCCACTTGCAGCGTCGAGTTCGCCTCGCGCCCGATTTCATTGAGCATCAGCAGGGTTTCCGCCTGCTTCTGGGCATTCTCGTAGAGCTGCGCGTTTACGATGGCTGTGCCGATGCGGCTGGCCACGAGCGTCAGGATGTTTTGCTGCGCGGGAGTGAAATAATCGAGCTGGCGGCTTTCGATGTCCATCACGCCCACCACTTTCCCGCGGGCGACGATGGGCACCGCCAGTTCGGAGTGCACCGCTTCCACGGCGGGCAGGTAGCGCGAGTCCTTGGAAACGTCTCCCACGCGGATCGCCTGGCCTGTGGCGGCGGCCGAGCCGATGATGCCGTCGCCGATGGGAATGCGCCAGTGCTCGACAACTTCCAGACGATGGCCGATGGCGAATCGGAAATAGAGGTTGTTGGCGCTTTCGTCGATCAGCAGCAGGGAGAAAATCTCGAAATCGATGAGGCGCTTCACCTGAGACGCGGCGCTTGCCAGCACCTCGTCAAGGTTCAGGGAGGAGTTGATTTCGCGGCTGATCTCCGTCAGCACCGCGAGCGTTTCGGCGGGAATCTCCACCATCGAATTGAGTTCGATCGAGTCCATTTACAGTCCACAAGCTCGTGCAAATCCCGTCCGAAGGCAGTATTCCAGAGCGGGCAAGCCGGGTCCCCAAACCTTGCAGTACCAGCGAAAGTTATGAAGGAGATTATTATAACAGCCGGAGAATAGCCGTCCGTAAAAGATGTGCTCTGGCGCAGATAAATATCAACTACAGCGGTCGGATCACGCGCTCGATCGTGTTTGAGGCTCCGGCGATTCTAATGACTCGGCCCGTCTGCGGGAAGCTTGAGGATGCACACATCCTTCAGGTTGCGATATCGCTCCGAATAATCGAGTCCGTAGCCGACCACGAACTCATTGGGGATGCTGAAGCCGATGTAATTGCCCTCCACTTGTTTCAGCCTGCGCGAAGGTTTATCGAGCAGCGCCGCCACGCGAAGAGCCTTGGGCTTGCGCTGCTGCAAGACCCGCAAAAGATAGCTCAGCGTGAGGCCGGTATCGAGAATATCCTCGACGAGAACGACGTTCAGCCCCTCGATGCTGCTGTCGAGGTCCTTGAGCACGCGCACCTGTCCGGAGGATTCTTTGCCTTTTCCGTAACTCGACACGGCGATGAAATCGATCGAGCATTCCAGATTGATCTCGCGCACGAGGTCGGAAAGAAAGATGCACGCGCCTTTCAGCACGCCGATCAAGTGAACGCGCTCGCCCTGGAAGTCGCGCGAAATCTCCTTGGCGACTTCGCGAACGCGCCGGTTGATCGCGGCCCGGCGTATCAAAACTTTCAACTTCTCTTTTCCGGCGGCTGGCATGTGTCTCGGACCCCTTGGTGAAAGCCGGTAACTGTAACCTATGGGCGCGGGAATAACAACGCAAAGCGCACGGAACACCCGGTGGACGAATACGGATTCGTCTTCGCGTGCGACCCCACGTGAGCGATGCCTCGGCCTCTTGCGTAACGGGGGCGGACCATGCACAATCCGCTCATGGCGCTGGAGTTTACGGCTTCGTATGTAAAGGACTCGCTGGATATCCTTCGCTACTATAAGCACCTGGCCGAAGGCGCCATCGAGCAGGTGCCGGACGAGATGCTCGCGGTGGCTCCCGGCGGGGAATCGAATTCCATCGCCACAATCGTCAAGCATTTGTCCGGCAACATGCAGTCGCGCTGGAAGGATTTTCTCACCACCGACGGCGAAAAGCCCGGGCGCAATCGCGACGGCGAGTTCGAGCGGCCCTTTCAGACGCGCGCCGAAATGATGGCGGCGTGGAATGCGGGTTGGTCGGAATTTTTTGGCGCTCTCGCGGGACTCACCGATGCGGACCTGGTGCGAAAAGTGACGATTCGCGGCGAGGCCCATTCGGTGATGCAGGCGATCAATCGCGGCACCACGCACACTGCCTACCACGTGGGCCAAATCGTGTACATCGCGAAGCATTTTGCCGGCGGGCGGTGGAAGACGCTGTCTATCGCCAAGGGAAAATCCGCTGACTTCAATTCCGCCATCGCTTCCGGCAAGGCGTCGCAGCGGTAGCGACAGACCGGGATACTCGATGCTCTCTGCCGTGAACCACCCGCCTTACACTTCGTTCCATCAAAACCCGGGCGTGCCCTCGCGATGAGTGCGCTTCAACTTTTCGGCGTGCTTCTGCTCATCGGAATCAACGCATTCTTCGCCGCGACGGAATTTTCGCTCGTAGCCGTCCGCGTTTCGCGTGTGCGGCAGTTGAGCGAGAAGGGCGATCCTCGCGCGAAGATCGTCGAGCAATTGCTTGGCGACATCGGCCGCGTGGTTTCAGGCGTGCAGGTGGGCATCACCATTGCGAGCCTGCTGCTCGGGTATCTGGGCGAGGTGGCGCTTTCGCGCGTCCTCAATCCTCTAGTGGAGGATATTCGGCGGCCGTGGGGCGCTCTTGTGGCGCACGCCGTGGCGCTTGTGCTGGCGTTCGGCCTGCTTACGTTTTTTCAGGTGGTGCTCGGAGAGCTTGTTCCGAAGGGTTTAAGCCTTGCGCGGGCCGAGCGCGTTGCTCTTCTTGTGGCGCGCCCGTTTCATTGGTTTCTTCAGACGTTCCGCCCGGCCATCGATCTTTTGGACGGCGTCGCCGAAAAGCTCGTGCTCGCGCTCGGCGTTGTTGCGCCGCACAGCCACACGCTCGTCCGCTCCACCGAAGAATTGCAGGTGATGATCCAGCAGGCCCGGGACCGCGGTCTGATTCCCGAGGCGGAAGTGAAATTCATCCAGAGCGCCATCGAACTGGGGCAAATCCAGGCGCGCGAAATCATGGTTCCGCGCCCGGACATGCATGCCCTGCCCGCCGATGCGACTCTCGAAGAGACCATGAAGCTATTCGCTACCACGCAGCGTTCCCGCATTCCCGTATACGAAGGTACGCTCGACCACATCCTCGGCTTCGTTCACATCAAGGATGCGCTGTGGACCTTGCTCGATCCCTCGCGCTCTTCTCCCGAGGACGGCCCTTCTCAATTTCATCTGAAGAGCATGCTGCGCGACGTCCTGATCGTTCCGGAGACGAAGCCCGCGAGCGAATTGCTCCTCGAGTTCCGCGCCCGGCGCACGGGCCTGGCGATGGTTGTCGACGAGTTTGGAAGCATTCTGGGGCTCGTTACTCTCGAAGACATTCTCGAGCAGATGGTCGGCGAGATTCATGACGAATTTGACGTGGTGGAAAAGCCGCACCTTCTGCCCGACGGGGGAATGATCTTCGAGGGGTCGATGACGGTTCGGGATCTGGAGGCGCAGTACCATATTGCGCTTCCCGACGATTCTTCCTATGAGACGGTGGGCGGATTTATCCTGAACCGGCTTGGATTTGTGCCCAAGGGCGGCGAAAGTTTTGAGGCTGAGGGATACCGCTTCACTGTTACAGAGATGGACCGGCGCCGCGTGGCGCGGGTGAAGATTAAGGCGCTGGCCCCTGCCTCGGCGCGGAATGCCGGTTCCGGGGCAGCCGCAGCCGAGGACACTCCTCCCAAAACGCCCCAAGCACAACGGTAGAAAAGAGCCGCGAACCGGAAGTCCCGTTCCATTGCTCTCCCGGTGTGGACCTCCTGTCAAGATTGCAAATACATGGTTTAGCTGATTTTAGGCTTGGTACTACCCGTGCCCTTTGCTCCTGTGTTCGACCAAGGAGCCCCCTTCCATGGTTCTTGCAATTGCCGCATTGCTGTTCCAGTTTTCCCCCGCCGTGCAGACGCCGGTCCCGAGCGTCTCGGACAGTGCTGCCGATTACAACGAAGCGGCTCCCAAGCTGTACGCCGCAAATCTTCCCGACGCGGGGCCCAGCCCAGCGAGTTTCGCCTCCGTTTCGACGGGTTCTGGTTCTGCCATTGCGAAGCCTCTCGATAGCGCCACTGCGAGCGGCGATTCAAGCGAATCTTCATCCGGCGGTTTGAATCCAGCTTCGCTTCATACTGCGCTGCAAAATTCGCCGTCGCTGGCGATGATCCGCGTGCCGGAGTCCGACTCGGCGCCGCAGCGCACGATTTCGGTTGAGTCTTTACCGTCGCGACGCCAGTGGATTGCGCTGTCGATCGCGCAGCATGCCGTAGCCGCGTTCGACGCCTACACGACGCGCGACGCCATCTCGCGCGGGGCGGTGGAGCAGGATCCCCTGATGCGGCCCTTCGCCAATTCGTCGGCTATTTACGCGGCGATTCAAGCCTGCCCGGTGGCGCTCGACTTTGCCGCCCGCCACATGCAGCGCAGCGAGAACAATCTCATACGGCGGACTTGGTGGGTCCCGCAGACCATCAGCACCGGGATGTTCCTGTTTTCCGGCGCGCATAATCTCCGCGTAGCGAACCGGCTACAATAGTCCACGGCAGTCTTTCCTTTTGATAGCCCGTAGCCAATCGAATGCCCGGAGCTCTCCTTCCGGCCGTTAGGTTTTACGCTGCCTTTTCGTCTTTCGCGAATGTTGCTGTGGATGCTGCTGCGGAAAGCGCTACCAGATGTGGTAATAGCCGTCGCGCCGGATGATTTCCACCGGATACCCGAATAGCTTGGACATGCGGTCTTCGACGAGGAGTTCGTCCTTGCGGCCGTCCGCCAGCACGCGGCCTTCGCGCATCAGGACGACGCGCTCGATTTCCGGGATGATGTCCGCGGCGTGATGCGTCACCAGCACGATCCCCACGCCCGACTGCGCCAGGCCGCGCATCGCTTCGCGCAAGTTGTGCTGCATGAGGATATCGAGGCTGGTGGAGGGCTCATCGAAGATGAGGGCCAGTGGTTCATGCACCAGAGCGCGGGCGATCAGGATGCGCTGAGCTTCTCCCGAAGACATCTGCGCGACCGGCCGGTCGGCCAGATGCATCGCGTCCAATCGAATCAGCGCCGCTTCGGCCTTCTGGAGATGGTCCGGCTCCACGTGATGGTTGGCGAACACCTGGGTGCTGCTGAAAAATCCGGAGAGCACGATTTCGCGGCCGGTGGCGTGGCCCTTCACGCGCTCCATGAGGTCGTTTGAAACGATGCCCAGCAGCAAACGCAGTTCGAATACGTTCCAGCGCTCGTTCCCCAGAATGGTGATCCGGGAATTGTCGCGCGGCACGGGATAGCACTCGCGCGTGATCGTCTTGATCAGGGTCGACTTGCCGCAGCCGTTCGGGCCGAGGATGGCGATGTGCTCCTGAGGCATGATGCGCAGGCTGAAGTCATCGAGGGCGAATTTCTCTCCCCGCATGACGCGAATATTCTGAAAGTCGATAAGGGCCGGTTTCAATCGCGTGGTCTCCGCGTTGCTCGTCGTTAAGATTTCGGTGAAGCTTTAGATTTATACCACTGGCTCTGACATTCCTCCCTGCATGATGGAGCCTTTCCGAAGCATTCCAGCGCCAGGAGCAGGCCCGTCGAAACATTGCTTGACGCGGTCGATGCATTGCGGTAAACCGTCGTGCATCAGAACCAGCAAAATCTCACGGTCCGCGGATTCAGAATTGGACAATTTCGGAATTCGTGCGGTACGGATGTGTAGTCAAGTTGGCTGGCGGAGCCTTGCGTGTTTTGCATTGCTCGCCCTGGGCATGCCGCTTGCCGCTGGACCGCCCCAAAATGACCACTTTGTCGCTGCCGAGGTCGCGGCTCAACCAACTCCCCTTCCTTCTCCTGCTCCGCAAAAAAGCCCGGAAAGATTGCTTCGGATGGATGTGCGCATGGTGCTCGTCCCCGTGTTGGTTACTGACATGACGGACCATCCCGTAATAGGCCTTGAAAAGCATAATTTTTCTCTCTACCAGGATGGCCAGGAGCAGCAGATCGGCTATTTTGCCACCGAGGATGCCCCCATCTCCGTCGGGCTGATTCTCGACCTGAGCAAGAGCATGACGAACAAGTTCGACATGGTGCGCGCGGCCGTGTCGGAATTTTTCAAGAATGCCAACGCGGAGGACGACTATTTCGTGATCACGTTTTCCGACCGCCCAAGCCTGGTGTCCGGCGAAACCCAATCGATCGACGCCATCCAGTCGCGGCTGGCGCTCCAGGTTCCCGAGGGCAATACCGCGCTTTTCGACGCGATTTCAGAGGGAGCGTTGCGTCTGCGGTCCGCGCGCTACCGGCGCAAGGCCCTGCTGATCGTCTCCGACGGCGGCGATAATCACAGCCGCCACCATATGAAGGAGATCAAGCGGGTCTTGCAGGAATCGGACCTTGACGCCTACGCGATTGGGATTTTCGATACCGGCCCGTTCAAAACCCTGGAGGAATCCATGGGCCGCGGATGGCTGAGCAAAATCACCGATGCCACCGGCGGGCGCGTGGTTGCGGTCGCCCAGGCCTCGAAGATTCCGGAGGCCGCAGCCGCGATCAGCCGGGAGATCAGGAGCCAGTACGTTCTCGGTTACCACCCCAGTTCGACATCGCCGGAGCATACTCGCCGGAAAATTAAGGTGCAGGTTACCATTCCCGCCGGCCCCGTGGCTCTGCGCGCGTACTACAAGTCCGGGTACGTCGCCTCCGATCTGCCGGCTGCTCCCCTGCAGTAACTCAGTTAAGTGCGTCCCGCCAGATAGCCCCGCCATCAAACAAACCGGGCATCAGCGATGATATTGAGGCAGGGGTGACGTTTGGGCGTTGAAAATGAGTTTGAACCCGAATACGCTGGAAGTTGATCTAATGCGAAGACAGCGAGGGACTGGGATCCTTGTCAACCACGATAACCACGGCGACGAATTGGGGCTTTCTTCTGGATGGTGAATGGCTTACGGAAGGCGAGCCGTTTGAAGTTGTGTCTCCCTACGATGGAGCGGTGGTCGGGA
Organism: uncultured Acidobacteriota bacterium; assembly: GCA_963709105.1. Classification (GTDB taxonomy): domain Bacteria; phylum Acidobacteriota; class Terriglobia; order Acidiferrales; family UBA7541; genus Palsa-295. Next base: position 995,348 of record CAVPVC010000016.1, on the reverse strand, counting down.
CGACCTTTTGGGCTACGGCAGAGCACGCGGAAACTGCGGTAAAAGCCGCGCAGCGGGCGTTTGAGACGACCCGCAAGATGCCCGGTTTCGAGCGGCAGCGCATTTTGCGCGAAATTTCCGAAGGCATTCGAGTTCGCCAGGAAGAATTCGCGCGCCTGATTGCTTCGGAGGCCGGCAAGCCGATCCGCACGGCCCGCGAGGAAGTGAACCGCGCCGTTTTCACGTTTGCGATAGCTGCCGAAGAAGCGACGCGGATTGGCGGCGAATGGCTGCCGCTCGATTGGCAGGCCTCAGCGGCCGGGCGGGGAGCCATTGTCCGCCGCTTTGCGCTGGGCCCGATCCTTGCCATCTCCCCGTTTAACTTTCCGTTGAACCTGGTGGCCCATAAAGTGGCTCCCGCGATTGCCGCCGGCTGCACGATCGTCCTGAAGCCGGCTCCGAAGACTCCGCTGACTTCGCTGCTGCTCGCGGAAGTGATTGCGAAATCCGGCTGGCCGAAGGGCGCTTTCAACGTGCTGAATCTCGCGAATTCCGACGCCGAACGCCTGGTTACGGACGACCGGCTGAAGATGCTCTCGTTCACCGGGAGCGGCCCGGTGGGATGGGCGCTGAAGGCTAAGTCGGGAAAGAAAAAGGTCGCGTTGGAGCTGGGAGGCAATGCCGCCGTTATCGTCCATTCGGACTGGCCTGCGGAGGATGCGGCCGACCGTTGCGTCACGGGCGGGTACGCTTATGCGGGGCAGACCTGCGTTTCGGTGCAGAGGATTTTCGTTCACCGCGACGTGGAGGAAAGGTTTCTCTCGAGGCTCGTGGACGGCGTGCGAAAGCTGAAAATGGGCGATCCCCTCGATGAATCCACCGACGTGGGGCCAATGATCAACGAAGATGCCGCGCGCCGGGCCGCCTCTTGGATTGACGAAGCCGCTCGCGCCGGGGCAAAGATTGCCACCGGCGGCAAGCGAACCGGTTCGTTCCTGGAACCTACTGTGCTGACACACACGCGTCCCCATATGAAAGTCAGCTGCCAGGAAGTTTTCGCGCCGGTGGTGACCGTCGAGCCGTACGACGATTTTGACGACGCGATCCGGCGCATCAACGATTCGCCGTTTGGCCTGCAGGCAGGCTTGTTCACCCGCGACGCGAGGCTCCTTTTCAGAGCCTTCGAGGAACTCGAAGTCGGCGGCGTGATTGCGGGCGACATGTCCTCCTTCCGCATCGATCACATGCCGTACGGTGGCGTGAAGGAATCCGGCATGGGCCGCGAGGGCGTGCGCTACGCCATCGAAGAGATGACCGAACCCCGCATTCTGGTATTGAATCTCGCCTGAAAAGAATCTACGGAATGCCGGCGACCGGCGCCTGTGATTGGGCGATGGCCTTGAGCGCCTCGAAACAAGACTCGTCGAGCGCGTGCGGAACTTCCCTGGAAATAATCTCGAGCACTTTCTCCGTCGGCAGCGCGTCGCGATAGGGGCGCTTGGCCGAGAGCGCGTCGTAGATGTCGGCCATCGTGATCGAACGCGCAGAGAGCGGCAACTGCGTGGCGCGGAGGTTCCGGTAGTAGCCGGAGCCGTCGAGCTTTTCGTGGTGCGTGCTGGCGATGAATGCCAGATGCTTGAATCCTGAAATCCTTTCGAGAATTCTCTGCGTGTAGTAAGGATGCAGCCGCATGGCTTCCCACTCCTGTGCGGTGAGCTTCCCGTTCTTGTCGAGAATCTTGTTGGGCACGCTCAATTTTCCGATGTCGTGCAGCAGGGCGGCGCGCCGGATGACGGGAATTTCCCTGTCCAGGCCGAGCCGGGATGCGATGGCCACCGCGGCGGCGGTCACACCCTTGGAATGAGCGTGGGTGTAGGGAGACTTCACGTCGATCACATCCGCGAAGGCTTCGCAGATGCTGTCAATCCGCGAGTCGTCGGCGTACTGAAACACGCCAAACGGCTCGATATCGATCACTTTTGCGCGCACGTCTTCGGTCTCGAGCAATTCCCAGAGCGCCGCATCTTTTTCCAGCTCCCGGCAGGCTGCGACGAGTTCGGGATCGAACCACGTGCCGGACCGTTCTTCGATCACCTGGAACGCGTCCTGCGGACCGCTGACCGCCGCGAACACTTCGAGTGTCTGGCACAGATTCATGATGCGCGAGAGTAGGGGAATCTCGGCCTCTTTGATTCCATGCGGAAATCCCTTGCCGTCCCAGTGCTCGTCGAGCGAGTAGATGGCTTTGGTGGTCGCTTCCGAGAGCCCGATTTTCTTGGCGATCTGCCCGCCGCGCTCGCAGCGCAGCTGGAAGAGTTCGGTGGACTGGTCTTTGCGGTTGATGGCGATGTGCGCGATGGCGATCACGCGGTCGAGGCGCGAACGCCCCGGCATCACGTTGCGCATCAGGTATTCGAGGCCGTCGAAGGTGACGCGGCTCCAGTCGGTGGTTTTTACTTCCTTTTTTGCCGCGCGTTCATCGCCGCCGAAGATTTCGTACATGCGCGCGGCGTTGCTGCTGCAGCCCGCATCCTTCAGCAGCAGGGCATAGTAAAGATCCGACCGTGTTTCTACGGAGAGCTTTAGTATTTCCGCCATGCGCATGCCCAGCACGCAGGATTTCACGGCGTGCCCCATCGGCTGGCCTTCGGTGAGGTCGAGGGCGAGGGAAAGGGCCGAAATCAGGTCCGACATGCGTAGTTGCAGGTCGGATGCGGCGGGCGTGGAGACTTCCTGGGTCAGCGTCATGGCGACGGGTTCCTAAGCATAAGTGTATATCGGCGGGCGGAACGGGCTATTTAGCTTCGATTGACGGTGTGCCGTAAGAGTTTTCGAGCTGGCGCGTGGATCAGATTGTCTTGTCTTTTGAATAACATAGGGGCTCGAGATTGCACTCGATACACCGCGGGTTGCGGGCCTGGCAGATGCGCCGCCCGTGCCAGATCAGCTGGTGGGAAAAGAGGATCCACTTGGACTTGGGGATCACCTTCATCAGGTCCTGCTCGATTTTCTTCGGGTCGGTATTCTTACTGAGATCGAGGCGGCCACTAAGTCTTTGTACGTGCGTATCTACCACAACTCCCGCCGCGATCCCAAAAGCCGTGCCGAGCACCACGTTCGCAGTTTTACGGGCGACGCCGGGCAGCGTCAGTAGTTCCTCCATCGTCCTGGGAACCTGGCCTTGGAAGTCGTCGATGATCTTTTTGCTGGCGCCCATGATCGATTTCGTCTTGTTCCTGAAGAATCCCGTGGGGCGGATGTCGTTTTCAAGTTCGCTGGGGTTTGCGTAGGCGAACGCTTCGGGAGTCGGGTATTTCGGATACAGCTTGGCAGTCACCTCGTTTACGCGCACGTCGGTACACTGGGCCGAGAGGATCGTCGAAATCAGCAATTGGAATGGATTCTCGTGGACGAGCGCGCACGTTACATCCGGGTAGGCTTCGTCCAGTTTCTTCAGGATCGCCTGCACTCGAGCCGGGTTCGTGCCGCGACCGAGGCCCGAGGTTCGCGTCTTATCTTTGGCGGGCTTTCGCGCCAGCTTTCGCTTTGGGGGGGGCATGAACGAAAAAACTATAACACAGCGATCAGAGACTCGAAGATCGGGGCTGGACGATCAGGGCTCGACGCGCACGCCCTTCCAGAACGCGACGTAATCCTTGATTTGCTTCGCGGCCGGAGAGGGATCGGGGTAATACCAGGCAGCGTCCGGATTGCGTTCGCCGTTCACTTCGACGTTGCGATAACTGGCTTCGCCTTTCCACGGGCACTGCGTGTGAGTTTTGCTAGGCGAGAAGAATTCACTCCGCACTGAGTCCGGCGGAAAATAGTGATTCCCTTCGACGACGATGGTGCGATCGCTTTCCGCCACAACGGCGCCTTTCCAAATAGCTTTGGGCATTTTCTTCCTGTGTCTAATTGCGAGGATGACTACACGGCGAAAAAGAGATTCTGCGCGAGCGGCCATTCGGCGTCGATCCACTGGCCCTCACAGCGAAACCCGGTGCGCTCCCCCATCTGAACGACTTCGGCGGGATTGTACTTGTGCGAGCTCTCCGTCCAGATGGTCTCACCCTCGCGCAGGTGGAATCTGAAACCCGCCTTGCGGATGGTCACCCACTGAAACTCCGTGGAGCGGAGGTGCATCTCCACACGGCGTTCCGTTTCGTCATAGCGCGCCAGGTGTTCGAACCGTCCCAGGTCGAAATCCGCATCGAGCTCGCGGTTGATCCGGGCGAGAATATTCTTGTTGAATGCCGCCGTGACTCCCGCCGGGTCGTCGTAAGCGAGCTTCATCACCGGAGCGGGCTTTTCCAGATCGGTGGCCAGCAGGAGCGAGTCGCCCTCCTGAAGAATCGTGCGCACCTCGCGCAGGAACTGGTCGCCGGCGGGGCGGTCAAAATTTCCAATGGTGCTTCCGAGGAAAAGCACCAGCAGGTTTTCACCTGCGCGGCGGCGTGCAGCCACTTTGTGCAGCCCGTCGAGGTAGGCGCTTTCGAATCCGACGAGGCTCACCATATCGAGCTGGCCGAGTTCCTGTTCGCAGCGGAAAAGAGCGCTGCGCGAAATGTCGATCGGGTAGTAATTCACCCTTTGCCGGCGGGCCAGCGCCTCGAGCAGCCAGCGTGTTTTCTGGCCGCTGCCACTGCCGAGTTCGGCCACGATCACCGGGCTTGGGATGCGCTCGACGATCGCGTCAGAGTGCTGCTGCAGCGTGCGCATTCCGGCGCGGCTCAAGCCGTATTCCGGGAGAACGCAAATGGCATCGAAGAGGACAGACCCCAATTCGTCGTACAGATATTTCGAAGGAAGTTCTTTCTGGCCGGGGTGACTCAATCCCACCACCACGTCGGAGGAAAATTCAGCCAGAAACTCATTGGACGGAATGGCAACAGCCATTCGGGAAGCGGTGGCCATGACTTATTCCTCCACGCAGCGGAATGTCGAATAAATGTAGGGATAGTGCGGCTGAAACCAGTTGCGGTAGGAGCGCCGCAGCATGCAGGAATCGGTGCGGGCCGAACCGCCCTTCATCACGAAGTGCTTTCCGTCGAAAAAGTCCGCCGAGTAGCCTTTGTAGAAAGGAAACGGCTCGAAGCCCGGGAGCGGCCCGAACGGAGTGGAGGTCCACTCCCAGCCGTTGCCGAGCAGATCGAAGACGCCGAACGCGCTCGCGCCCTTCGGATGTGCGTCCACGCGGGTGGGTTCCCAGGACATGTGATGGAAATTCCCGCGAGTCGGGTCAGGATGTGCCTCGCCCCAAGGGAAACTGGATTCGGTTCCATCCTGTCTCGCGTAGGCGGCCCGGTGCCATTGCTCCTCGGTAGGTAGTTTCCTGCCGGCCCATTGGGCGAAGGCATGTGCTTCGGCGTAGCTCACATACACGGGCCACGCGGCGGGAAGCGGAACGCGCCCAAACATTCCCTGATATTCCCAGGGGGTTTCGGGATCGGTGGCGGGCGCGCTGGATTGCCGGACCCAAAAATGCGGATGCTCCAGCCCTTGCTGCCTTTTCCATTCCCAGTCTTCCGGCCGCCAGTGGGCCGCGTTTTCGTAACCCCCGGCGTGCACAAACCTCAGGAAGTCGTGGTTGGTCGTGGGGAAGACGTCGATCGAGAAACTGGGTACCTGCAGCACCTGCTCGGCGAATTCATTGTCCCAGCCAAAAGCATTTGCCAATCCGCGAACCTGCCCCAGCGTGGCTGAACCGGCGGGAATCGTGACCTGGCGTTGGCGCGGAGCCAAGCCCGGATCGCCGGAAGTGACGTCGTAGGGAAGCTTGTGCTGCACCGGCAAATTGTGGAAGAGATAGGCGAGCGTTTCGGCGTGCATGAGCCGATGCTCGATCGCTACATTGAGCAATGGTCCTTCCAGAATCGCCGCGGAGCCCGTTTCATTCAGGCGCTCATCCAGCTGCTCGCGGACGCCTCGGTTGTACTTTTCCACCTCGGCGATTGTGGGCCAATCGGAGGCCACATCGGTGGGCAGCCCGCCGCCGACCGGGTCAATCCCGAATGCGAAAAGCCGGTTCAGAGTTTCGTTGACGGGTTCGAGACCCAGCGCGGGGCCGAGCAGATTCCAGTCGAACGCTTCCAGATGACCAAGGTAAAAGATCAAGCGATGGCGCTCAGGGATCGGCCGGTCGTAAAACGAATTGGGCGCGAGAACCTTGAAAAGCTCGTCTGTGCGCGTGCGCGCTTCTTCCAATCGCGAAAGCAAAGGCGAATGGATCTTCGGGGCTGTCTGTGAACTAGCCACGGAACACCTCAAAAGGCATCTACTTCATATGCCCGATTAGTCTACTGGGGCAAGCACTTTCGGTTACATACCTTGGATGCTGTAGATGCGGGAAAGCGTCACGGAATCTGCTGGGATAAGAGCAGACCGAGAGTTTTGCGGAAGGCCCTACCGCGATGACTGTAGTTGTTTTTCTCAGCCTGAGACGCTTCGGCGAAGGTGTGGCCGAGGGGAGGGCAGAAGAAGACCGGATCATAGCCAAAGCCCTGTGCTCCGCGTGGTTCGTGGGTCAGAGTGCCTTCGACGTAGTCGGATGTGATGGCGACGACGCGCCCGCCGCGAGCTAGCGTGGTGACACAGACGAACCGGGCCCGTCGGTCCTCGCCTTCTTTCCCCTGCATCTCGCGCAGCAGCTTTTGGACCCGGTCGGCGTCGCTTGCCCCGGGGCCGGCGTATCGCGCCGAATGAATTCCGGGTACGCCGCCGAGAGCCGGTACTACCAGACCCGAATCGTCCGCGACGACCATCTCCGGGGTGAATTGGCTGTAGTGCAGGGCCTTTCCAGCGCTATTTTCGGCGAACGTGGGCGCGTTTTCGTCGAAGGCTGGAAATCCGCTGAAACCGGGAAGGAGGTCTAGCTGCACGGGAGATTCACCGGCGAGTTCGCGATACTCGCGCAGTTTGCCTGGGTTCGACGATGCCAGGAACAATCGAGGCGGTGCCATGCGGGCTTCCGTCCAGTTAGCGCGAGCGCCCGCTGAAAGTCATCTGCACCAATTCCTGCTGTACCTTGCAGAGATGACGGATTCCGCCGGCGGCCAGGTCGATCAGCCCCTGAAGCTCCTGATTCGTGTAGGGCCGGCCTTCCGCGCTGGCCTGGACCTCCACAAACCTTCCGCCCCCGGTCATCACCACGTTCATGTCCACCTGCGCCCGCGAATCTTCTTCATACGCCAGATCGAGCAAAAGCTGGTCGTCCACGACTCCGACACTGGTGGCCGCTACGGAATCGATCAGCGGGACCGACCGTAGCATGCCGGCTGCGACCATGCGTTCGAGGGCCAGCGCAAGAGCCACGAAGGCGCCGGTGACGGAGGCGGTTCGCGTGCCGCCATCGGCCTGAATCACGTCGCAATCAAGCCACACCGTTCGCTCTCCGAGCGCCTTCAGGTCCGTGACGGCGCGAAGAGTGCGGCCGATCATGCGCTGAATTTCCAGCGTGCGCCCGGACTGGCGTCCGCGCGTGGATTCCCGCGGTGTGCGCTCTTCGGTGGAGCGTGGGAGCATTCCGTATTCGCCGGTGACCCAGCCTTTGCCGGTGCCTTTGAGGAACGAGGGTACACCATCGTCCACCGTGGCGGTGACGATCACCCGCGTATTACCCGTTTCGATCAGCACGCTGCCTTCCGCGCTCTTGATGAAATCGGGAATAATTTTTACAGACCGTAACTCGTCGCGGGCGCGTCCGTCGGATCGCAAATGCATCTCCTTGGTTTTCGGTGACTACTCTCGGGCTGTGCCCGATTGTGGATGCTCAGTGTGACCACAGTAGCGGGAAGTGTCAACAGAGGTAGCAGGGAAGCATCAGGGCTTTGTAGTTGATTGGGCCGCGGGAATAGATCTTGCCGCTGGGGATGTAGCGGGCGGTTGGGCCGGCGCTGTTTGCGAAGAGTTGTCTCCGGAGGCCGTTGGCGTCAGATCCGCGGGCGGATTCAGTTCGAAGTAGCCGGTGAGGTCCAGGTGGCCGGCGAGCGTTTCGGCCTCCTGCCCGTGAATCAGGATCTTCAGGCGGCGCAGGGTGGGGACGTTGTTCTCGAGCGTCTGCACGATGGAATCCACCGTCATCTGCTCGCTTAAAATTCCCGAGGGAATTTCGGAGACGAGCGCATCGGAGAAATCCGCGATGGAGGTTCCGTCCGGGAGAACGTAGAAGCCGAGAAGTTCGGCGTCCCCGGGGAGGGTGCGCTGCTCGGCCGTGGGAGCCGAAGCGATCAGCGCGTGGAGAATCTGTTTCGAGCGCTGCACCGGGTCGGCCGAGAGGGGCAGCTGAATCGTGACTGGCGCGAGCTGGTCCGGGGATGCCGCCCAAAAGAGTTTTGCCGCGACGGTAACGTCCGTGGGAGTGGTGATGGGCGGAGCGAGTACTTCGCGGCGCGCCTGCTCCTCCGCCGATTGCGCTTGAGAAAGGCGTCGAACCCGCTCGCGGAGGCTGTGGAAGCTGATTAGTCCAACCACGACGGCAATCGCCAGCGCAGCCACGACGATTTTCCACTTGCGAGCCACTATTTCGCTCCCGCGGAGTTCGCCGGCCGGAAGGCCTGAATACCCTTGGAGATGGAAACGGCCAGCGCGCATTGCCATGGCGGTGAAGGACGCTGCGTTGGAATCCGCGATGCTGGACATTTCGATCGCCACTGCGGGCGCGGCCACCGAGCGAAGCCCCCTGACGGCTGCAGCCTTTGACTGTGCCGGTGATCCTGAGAATGGCTGCGCTAGCTGGATCTGCAGCTGGTCCGCGAGACGGTGGCTCGCATCCGCGTAGTTTCGCTGCGCTTCGTTCCAGGGAATGAGGCCTGAAGCCGCAAGCGGAGGAGCGGGCGCAGGTGTGCGTGGATTCGTCTCATCCGCGCCGGGCGCAGCCGATTTGCTCTGCGGCGGGAAGGGCCTCCAGAACTGATAGAAATACGCGCGAGCGGTGCCTGCGGTTCCGGTCGAGGAAATGTGCAGGGTGATGAAGATCGCGTCGTGGTACGAATTGGCGAACGCGGCGCGGTCGTCGTAGGAGGGATTGGAATCGTCATCGCGGGTCAAGACAACGCGATAGCCCTGCCGCACCAGTTCCACGCGCGCTACCCGCGCGAATTGCAGCACCACGTCCTTCTCGATCGGGCCGTCCTGTCCACGCGCTCCCGAGTCTGTGCCGCCGTGCGCTGGATCGAGTACGATCACCGGACCTGTGTAGCTGAATTGAGCCGGATGCGCCAGCGCTGTGGAAGGCTGTCGGCTGGGTGCGGATTGCGGAGCCCCCGTTGAAGGCGACGGCGCCAAGGGCGCCTGGTGCGCCAGCACCCGACTCGTCCATCCACTTCCAAATGCCAGCAGGAAAAAAAAGAGTAGCCAAACGGAGTTCCGCACGGCAAAAAGTTTAGCAGAAATGCCGCGCGGCGTGACGCCGCGCCTCGCGGGATAGCAAAATTCTCCTCGGGTGTCGTTGCTGCGTGAGCGGGTGTCCATTCGTACAGGCCCGCCACCTGTACGTTCGGTTAGGTTCCTAAAGTTACAACTCGCGCGTATTCGAGTATTGGCGCTGCACCGTTCCTCTTCACAATGAGGGCAAGTAAGCAAGGCTCGGGAGGTGTGCGATGAGCCGGTCAGTACTGGTTGCTGCTTTCTTGCTGGTGTTCCTGGCTTTGCCGCTGGTCTGCTTGGCCCAGTCAAATACTTCTTCTGGCAATCCTGCTGGGGCGGGTGTCGCGTCCCCGACTTCCTCGGTGGTCTCCGTTCACCAACTTCAGATTCCCGAAAAGGCGCGCAAGGATTGTGAAAAGGGAACTAGGCGCTTCGCCGCGAAGGATGCCGCCGGGAGTACTCCCGAGTTTCAGAAGGCCATCAAAGCGTATCCGGATTATTACGAGGCTTACGCAAAGCTCGGGGCCGCCGAGCTGGATCTCGATCGTTGGGGAGATGCTGAGTCGGCGTTCCGTAAAGCAATCGATTTGAGCGGCGGGCAGTACGCCCCGGCAGACTTCGGCCTGGGGCTTGTTCTGGCCACCGTCATGAAGCAGTTTGCGGCAGCCGAAGAGGTGGTGCGGGCTGGGCTGGAGAAGTCTCCTGCGGACGTTACCGGGCATTTTGTGCTGGCCTGGGTGCTCTACTCGACTTCCCGGTTGCAGGAGGCCGAGGAAAACGCGCGGGAAGCGGTTACGTCGAATCCCAACGCGTCCGGAGCGCGACTGCTGCTGGCGCAGATTCATCTTCAGCAGAACAAATTCTCCGCAGTCGTGGCCGACCTCGACGCATATCTGGCCATGGGCATTGTCGGTCCCCTGGATGAAAAAGTGCGGGAAGTCCGCGCGCAGGCGATGCAAGCGCTGGGGCAGGGTACGGGGAATACGCAAATCTCCGCGGCGAATCGGTAGAATTACGCAACGGCTTAGAATTTTGGAGTGTCGGACGGAGCGGTGGTAACGCGGGCGCCCCCGCTTGCTGCCCTCTGCGCCCAATAGGCTGCAAAGCCCGCCAGAATCAAAAGCACGCCAAAAAGCAAACCATTGATGCCCAGGATGCGTTCACTCTCGCTATGAAACACGGAGATGCCCAGAAGTAGCAGCGGGCAGACGCCGATCAGTGCGGCTCCGGTTGTGCCCCCTGGCACGCGGAACGGGCGCTTCAGCTCGGGTTCCTTCACTCGCAGGGCGTAGAGCGCGGCAAATTCCAGAACGACGCTTGCGCCGGAGAGCAGCACGTCGAGCGTGATGAGGCGTTCGAATCCCAGGCCTAAGCAGAGCGCCCAGCCTGCGGCGCACACGAGGATGGCGACCCACGGCGCGCCTGTCCTGGCGTTCAACTTTGCGAACGAGCGGGGCAGCATGTGGTCCTGCGCCATCGCGAGCGGGAGTCGCGAGTAGCTCATCACCAGAGCATTGAGCATGCCGAAGGCGCTGATCAATCCGCCCAGCACGAGCGCCACCCGAAGCCAAGGTCCTCCGACCAATGCCGCGAGATCGGCCCAGGAGCCTGTCTCGAACGCGGATGACGAAACGCCGGTGAGCCACATGGCGGAAACCGGGAGGATGTAGGTCGCGGCCACAATGATTACCGAGAGCAGCATCGCGCGAGGGTAGGTTCGCTGCGGATCTTGCACTTCGGCGGCGATTGTCGAAGCGCTGTCCCAGCCCATGTAATTCCACATGGCGATCAGGATTCCTCCCACCATGCCGATGGTAGAAGTGACGGGCGAGGTCACTGCGCCGGAAAGGGCGCCTGTCTTCAGCGGGGCCAGAATCACGATCAATGCAAAGGGGGCGGACAGAAGCAGGAAAAGCCAAAACGAAGAAACGCCGATCGCGCGGACGCCGAGAATATTCCACGCGGCGCTTACCGCAATTACTGCGAGACCGACGATCAGCGCTCGATGGCCTGACGCAACCGATGGGAAGAGGCGTTCGAGATAGGCGACGAAGAGTGTGGGGTAGATCGCCATATCGAAGACGCTCGCGACCAGCGACAGCCACGCCTCCTGAAAGCCCCAGAAATTTCCCATCCCGCGGCGCACCCAGGCGTAGTAGCCGCCTTCGTGGGGAAGGGCGCTGGCAAGTTCGCCGACCATGAAGGCTGTGGGAACGCTCCAAAGGATTGGCGTGAGCAGCAGAATCACGATGCCGCGGCCGTATCCCGCGCCGTGAATGATGTCTTCGGTGCCGTAGGCGCCGCCTGAAACCATGAAGAAGGTCGCGGCGACGAGGGGCCACAGCGTTAGATTAGCAATGCGCTTCTTTGCGGGGGACAGCTCGGCGAGAGGTTCCGTTGGAAGACTATGTGGTCTCAAAACCGGTTGCGAGCCCCTTAAAGTCCCGATAAGGCGCAGCATACGGCATTGAGAGCGGATGCGGAAAGGGAATTTGCCGGTGTGGCTGGGCACTTTGGCCCGACGCGTAGGTTAGCGGACTTGCAACCATCTTGCATCCGGCGTGCCGGTTGTAGCACACTGCGGTCTTCGGGACGTATCGAGTGACTCATTCGGGGCGGGTGCGCTCGTTCGATCCGTTTTGCGAGGCATTCCCTCCCTTTTCGGCGGCTTTGTAGCGCCCAGCGCATTCGGAGCGGTGACCATGTTTCTGGAGTTCTACAATCTGCGCCAGCAGCCGTTCGGCGTGACTCCGGATCCCGCGTACCTGTACCGCACGCGCACGCACCGCGAGGCTCTCAGCTCGCTTTTGTCCGGTATTCAGGACGGGCGCGGCTTTTTTGCCCTCATCGCCGAGCCGGGCATGGGCAAAACCACCCTTCTCTATCAACTGCTCGACGAGCTCCATGATTGCGCCCGAACGGTGTTTCTGTTCCAGACGCAATGCAGTTCGCGGGAGTTCTTCCAATATCTTCTGAATGAGCTGGGCGTCGATACGCGCGGCATGGACCTCGTGTCGATGCACAGCAAGCTGAACGAGATATTGTTCGCGGAGATGATTGCGGGCCGGCGCTTCGTGCTGATCGTGGACGAGGCGCAAAACCTCGAGGATTCCGTGCTGGAGACGGTGCGGCTGCTTTCGAACTTCGAGACTTCTTACGCCAAGATGCTACAGATCGTCCTGGCGGGTCAGCCGCAGCTTTCGGACAAGCTGGCGCAGCCGCAGCTCGCGCAGCTTCGCCAGCGACTGGCGGTGCTCGCGCGGCTCGAACCACTCTCAGCGGAGGAAACAGCCAGCTACATCGAGCACCGGCTGAAGATCGCGGGACATTCGGGGGAACCGTTGTTCACGCATCCGGCGGTCGCCTTGATCGCGGATCGCAGCCGGGGGATTCCTCGGACGATTAATAATCTGTGCTACAGCGCGCTTTGCGCGGCCCACGAGGCTGGATGCAAAGCCGTGCCCGTCGAGATTGTGCAAAGCGTGATAGCGAAGCTGGACGGGCAGCCTTTCGCCGAACGAGAAACCGATGTCGCTGACGCAGCAACGGAGACAATTTCCTCCGGAGTTGCTGAAATTGTCGCGGAGGCAGCACCAGCAACAGTCTCGCTCGACGCTGCAACAGAGGCGCCAGATGCAGTAGTGGCGCCCGAAGTATCCGAAGCGCTTGGAGACGCCAAAGAAGAAAATGCCGCGCCCGTGCAACCGATTCTGAATCTGACCTACGAACCGGACAGAAGCTTCCGTTTGCCCCGCTGGGCGCTTCGCGCGGCTGTGGTGACCGGGATTCTTTTCCTGGCGGGGATTTCTCTCACGGCTTTCATGCTGCGGTTGACGGAGCCGCCGGAAGGGCCGAAGCCAGCCCTCGCTCCGGCGCTTGTTAGCGCGCCACCGCCTCCGGCCGTTTCTCCGTCTCCGAACGTTGCGCCGCCTCAGCCAGCCCCGACTGCGACATCGCCTGTCGCGCCTGCCGGTGAAGGCGCGCCCACGGAAATGGATTACACCGCCGATCCGCTGGAAACGGGCGCCACGCAGATCATCACCGTGGCTGCCACCCCCGGGCAGACGATCCAGGACATCAGCCTTTCGTACGCCGGCAGATTCGATGCCCAACTGTTGCAGCAAATTCGCGCGCTGAATCCCGAGATGAAGGATCCGAATCATCTCACCGCCGGGCAACTAATCCGATTGCCATTGCCACGCGGTTCGTTTAGAAAGGGAACTGACCTTTCCTCGGAAAAATGATGCGGCAGAGCGAGCTGAGACACTCATGCGCGGGTTAATCTTTTTCTGTATGGCGGCGATTTTTCTGCTGATTCCGCTCCCGGCGCCCACCTCATTCGCCGCCGACGAGATTTCGCGCACCATGAAGCAGATCATCGATCATCGATCCGACGATTTTGCGGCGATCCGCAAGGATCCCCAGGACGCGTACGGAGAAACCGATTACAAGTCCACGGTGGCGATACCGGGGGCTACGGAATGCTACATCCGCGTGGAAATGAAACCGCGCTATGCGGATAGCTGCGACGTGGCCGAAAGCAAGAACCGCGCTCTCCTGCTGGCCAAGTACGCCAAGTACGCGAAAGAGCTTCGTTCCGTAACTCCGGCAGCCTGGATCAGCTGGACCGAACCGCGGACCAAGCCGACCGGCGAGAGAACCTACGTGGGGCCCGACCGGTCGCATCCGGCGGCAATGGTGGGCTGGGTGGTGGAGGGCATGAACGCGAACTTTTTCCTGCTGACGGTCACTGTTTACGCCGAAGGCTCCGTCAAGCAGTAGCCATCTGTCCCCAAAAAATTCCTCGTAAGTGCCCGTGCCTTCCCCATGTGCCCTCCGCTGTCACTTGCTGCTCAGAGCGCGAATGTAGTCCACCATCTGCCACATCTGGTCTGGCGTCTCGCGCTTTTCGTACCCCGGCATGCGGCCTTTGCCTTTTGCGAGTATGAAAAACAGTTCGCCGTCCGTAAGGGCCGATAGCGACTGCGCGTCGTGCCAGTTATGAGTATTCATGTTGATGTCTTTGGCGAGCACGCCCTTGCCGTCCCCACTCTTGCCGTGGCAAATCGCGCAATCGCTTGAATCATAGAGTTTCTGGCCCTCCGCGATGGAGGTGGGGGACGCTTCCACGGGATTTTTGCGCGCTGCGTCCTGGGCAGAAACTCTGACTGCATCCGACGAATTCTTCTGGCACCCGCAGACCGCGGCGCATGAGAGAAGGCAGATCGAAACTATCGTGCGGCGGATGAACCAGGCTGAAACCGGCATCAGACGTGAATCTCCTCAGGGAGCGCAGGGTAACTATATTAGAAGCATATTGTTGCAACAGTGTCCCATGTCACAGAATGCCTCTTCGGCGGAAGCGGCGTGTCCATGTTATTCTAGTGCTTGGAATCCCCGCTTGTTTGGGTGATCTTCAATTCTGTGCCACGCAGTAGCATCGGTTAACTTGGGCTTGCGTCAGCCCGGGTTGCGGCAACCGAGCCGCCTTGGTCAGAAAGCTCATAGACCTGATATAGGGGTAAATTAGACTCCATTGCTCTCCATTAACAACGTTTCCATGCGTTTTGGGCCTCGAATCCTGTTCGATGAGGTCACGTGTACGTTTTTCGCCGGCCGCCGTTACGCGATCACCGGCCCCAATGGCGCGGGCAAGTCGACCCTCATGAAGATCCTGACGGGAGACCTCGAACCCTCCAAGGGATCGGTTACGCGCCCCAAGAAGCTGGGTGTGTTGAGCCAGGACCAGTTTGCGTTCGACGAATTTCGGGTGATCGACACGGTCATCATGGGCAATAAGTCCCTGTGGAAGGCGCTGCAGGAACGCGACGCGCTATATGCCAAGCCCCACGAATCGCTGACGGACGCCGACGGCATGCGCCTGGGCGAGTTGGAGGGGATCGTCGGGGAAGAAGGCGGCTACTCCGCTGAAGCCGACGCCGGGCTGCTGCTCGACGGCCTGGACGTGGAAAGTTCGCTCCACGAACGCAAAATGAGCGAACTGCAGGGCGGCCAGAAGGTGCGCGTGCTGCTGGCGCAGGCACTTTTCGGAAATCCCTCGGCGTTGCTGCTGGACGAGCCCACCAACCACCTGGACCTCGATTCGGTCCACTGGCTGCAGGACTATCTTTGCGAATACGAAGGCGTGCTGATCGTGATCTCGCACGACCGACACTTTCTGAACAGCGTCTGCACGCACACGGCCGACATCGATTACCAGACCGTGATCATGTACAACGGCGGTTACGACGACATGGTGCTGGCCAAGACGGCCATCCGTTCGCGCATCGAAAACGAAAACGCCCAGCGCGAAAAGAAAATCGCGCAATTGAACGAATTCATCGCACGCTTCTCGGCCGGCACGCGTTCCGCGCAGGCGACTTCCCGCAAAAAGGAAGTGGAGCGGCTGCAGACGTCGGAGCTTGCCCGGTCCAACATCGCGCGGCCCCACATTCGCTTCCCCATGGAGCAGCACTCGGGCAAGCATCCGCTGGAGATCAAGAGCATCCACAAGTCGTACGACGGCGTGGAGGTGCTGCACAAGTTTTCAGCGGCGGTGTCGCGCGGAGAGAAAGTCGCGCTGGCGGGTCGCAACGGGGCGGGGAAAACTACGCTGCTTAAATCGCTGGTCCGCAACGCGCCGGGGTTCATCGACGACGTCGACAAGAAGTTCCCGATCGATGGCGGCACGGTCGGCTGGGGGCATAACGTTGCGGTCGGCTACTTCGCGCAGGACCACGCTGATTCGATCGTAAAGGGAACGACAGTGATTGAGTGGCTGCACCAGTTCAATCCCGCTGCGTCGCAGCAGGAACTGCGCGGTCTGCTGGGCCAGATGCTTTTCAGCGGCGACGACGCCTTGAAACCCACGAAGGCTTTGTCCGGCGGCGAGTCGGCGCGGCTGATCTTCTGCCGCCTCATGATGCAGAAGCCGAATGTGCTGGTGCTCGACGAGCCGACCAACCACCTGGACCTGGAGTCGATCAACGCGCTGAACATCGCTCTGCAGAAATACGATGGCACGGTGCTGCTGGTGACGCACGACTACGACGTGATTGACGAAGTGGCTACGCGCATCTGGCACTTCAAGGATGGGCACGTAGAGGACTTCAAGGGTCCCTACGCGGAATACCTCGTCCATGCCGAGGCGCAGAAGGCTGCTTCACCGCAGGCTGTGCGCCAGCGCTAGTGTTAGCGTCAGCGTTTGATCCGGCTTTTCTTCGGCGAATCACGCTCTTGCTGTGGCCGCTCTTCGTTTCGATGGTTCCGGCGGAGGTATCTTAGCGGCCGTCATTGCCGGGTCGGCTCCTGCCGACAACGCCAGCAGAAGGGCCTCGAAGCGATTCCTGCTTTCTTCGGGCACTGTGATCGACACCCCCACCCCAAGTCCCGGAACCACGCGTCGAACAATACACGTCAGCCGCAGCGGCTCATTCAACGCCAACTGCGCGGTAAAACGGGCGCCCACGCAGACTGCCTCGGGCATCTCGATGAACAATCCGCCCCGGCTCACGTCTGTAACGCTTGCCCAAATCTTTCGCGACTGCCACTGAATTTCTGCTTTCGCCTGAAACTGAAAGCGCGCAAATTCGCGACGCAGGCGGCGCGTAAGTTCACGACGGGGGATGGGGTTCACGAGTAGTTCTCCTTGCGAAGGAGAATGCCCGCCTGTCACGGGAAGGCCAATGGTACGGCAGGACAGTAACTACGTTAACTTATGATTCGTCGGGATTTACGGCAGGGTGCCATATCTTTTGCAGAGTGCAAAAAATGGAAAATCGTCAGTGGGAGTTGGTGCCGCCGAGTTCGCGGACGATGTCGCCTACGAAGCCTTTGGCGTCGCCGAAGAGCATGAGGGTCTTGTCGAAATAGTAGAGCGGGTTGTCGATGCCGGCGAAGCCCGGGTTCATGCTGCGCTTGATGACCATCACGGTGCGGGCTTTATCTACGTCGAGGATCGGCATTCCGTAGATGGGGCTGGACGTGTCGCTGCGAGCCGCCGGGTTGGTTACGTCATTCGCGCCGATGATCAGTGCGACGTCCGTTTGCGGGAGGTCGGAGTTCATGTCGTCCATTTCGATGAGGCGGTCGTAGGGGATGTCGGCCTCCGCGAGCAGGACGTTCATGTGGCCGGGCATGCGTCCCGCGACGGGGTGAATGCCGAAGCGCACGTCGACGCCGCGCTTGGTGAGCGCGTCGTAGAGTTCGCGAACTTTGTGCTGCGCCTGCGCGACGGCCATGCCGTAGCCGGGGACGATGGCGACTTTGTTGGCCGCAGCGAGAATACCCGCGGCTTCTTCGGCGCTGGCGCTGCGTACCGTTCGCGCTTCTTCGGCGGCTGCGGAGGAAGTCTGCACCTGGCCGAATGCTCCGAACATTACGTTCGTGAACGACCGGTTCATGGCCTTGCACATGATCACCGAGAGAATGAATCCGGAGGAGCCGTCGAGCGCGCCCGCCACCACCAGCACTTTGCTATTGAGCACGAAACCCAGCAGCGCGGCGGAGAAGCCCGCGTAGGAGTTCAAGAGCGAAATCACCGTGGGCATGTCCGCGCCGCCGATCGGAGTGACCAGCAGGACTCCGAAGAGAAGCGCCACGACGACCATGATGGGGAAGAGAACGCTGTTGGATGGGTTCACCACCAGCGCGATGGCCAGCAGGAGCGCCCCGGCCAGCACCGAAAGGCTGACGATGTTCTGCCCTTTGTATACGATGGGGCGCTGCGGAAGAATTTCCTGCAATTTTCCGGCGGCAATCACGCTGCCGGTGAACGTGAGCGATCCGATGATTACCTCGAGAGCGATCTCGCCCATGCCGAATCGCGTGAGGTGCCCCACGCCCACGTAATATTCGGCGATGCCGATCATCGCGGCGGAAAGCGCGCCGAAGGCGTGGCTCAGCGCGGTCCGCTGCGGCACGGCGGTCATCTGCACCATGCCGAGGGGGATGCCGACGGCGGCGCCGATAATCAGCGAAATGACGATCCACTTGTATTGCGTCAATTCGGGATTGGAAAGCGTGGCGATCACCGCGAGGGCCGCGGCAATCTCGCCGACGAGCACTCCGCGGCGCGCCGTGGTCGGCGAGCTGAGCCACTTGATCGACAGAATGAAGAAAACCGTGGCGACGATGTACGCCGAATCGATGAGCTGCTGAACGAGCGCGGGGTTCATGGCTTTTTGGGCTGCTTGCCGGTCTTGAACATGCGCAGCATGCGGTCGGTGATGAAGAAGCCGCCGACCATGTTGCTGAAGGACGCGGCCACGGCGATGAGTCCAAGGATCGTCGAAAGCCTGGTCTCGTGGCGGCCCGCGATGATGATTGCGGCGATCACGACGATGGCGTCGAGCGCGTTGGTGAGCGACATCAGCGGCGTGTGCAGCAGCGGCGAGACGCGCTTGATCAATTCGAAGCCGACAAATCCCGCCAGGATGAAAACGTAAAGGTTCGAGAGAAAGTCCGACGGCACAGTTTCCTCCTTAAGACTGAGGCACGAGCGCTGGCAACTGGAAAAATTCGCGGACCCGCGGTTGGACGATTTCGCCGCCGCGCGTGAGCGAAGTCTCCCGGATGATGTCGTCCTGCAGGTTCAGGTCGAGCTGCCCCTTCTTCACCAGCAGAAGGAGAAAAGCGGTCAGGTTGCGCGCATACATCTGGCTCGCGTGAAAGGGCACGGTGCTCGCAAGGTTGATGCGTCCGATGATGGTGACGCCGTCTGCGTTGATGATTTCCTCGGCGCGCGTGAGCTCGCAATTGCCGCCGCGCTCGGCGGCCAGGTCGACGATCACCGAGCCCGGCTGCATGCCCTGCACCATTTGCGTGGTCACCAGCACCGGTGACTTTTTCCCGGGCACCACGGCGGCGGTGATCACTACGTCGCTTTCGGCGACCACCCGGCCGAGCAACTCGCGTTGGCGGGCGTAGAAGGTTTCGTCCTGGGCGGTGGCGTAGCCGCGAGCGTCCTGCGCGTCCTTGGCTTCGATGGGAAGCTCGACGAAGCGCCCGCCGAGGCTCTGCACCTGCTCCTTTACAGCAGGCCGGAGATCGTACGCCGAAACCACCGCGCCGAGCCGCTTGGCGGTGGCGATTGCTTGCAGCCCGGCGACGCCGCAGCCGATGATGAGCACGCGGGCCGGCGTAATGGTGCCCGCGGCGGTGGTCATCATGGGGTAAAGCTTTGGCAGCGTGTCGGCGGCGATGATTACGGATTTGTAGCCGCACACGGTGGCCATGGAGGAAAGCGCGTCCATCGACTGGGCGCGGGTGGTGCGCGGCATCAGCTCGACGGCAAAGGAATTCACGCCGGTGGCGGCGATCTCCTCAACGATTTCCTTCGAGCCGAGCGGACGAAGAAAACCAATGAGCAGCTGGTTGCGGCGCATCAGCGGGATGTCGGCCTTGCCGGTACGGTCGTTCGAGCCGTAGCAGAGAACCTGGGTGATGATATCGGCCTGGGCGAAGACGGCGGCGCGGTCGGGGAGAATCTTGGCGCCTTTTTCGGTGTAAGCGGCGTCGGGAAAGCCGGCTTCCACGCCTGCTCCCCGTTCGATCGCAACTTCGATGCCCGCTTTGGCGAGGTTGGGGATTACCAGCGGCACTAGTGCGACGCGCCGCTCTCCGGGGAAACTCTCTTTGGGAACGCCGACGATCACGAGGTCCTCTCCCGTGTTGCTTCTATTGCCTTCGACGTCGCGGTGCGCATGGCTCAAGACCATGGCGTGGCCTGCGCGGCGCGCGCGTCGAAATGCTCAGGGCCCGATGAAACCGGATTCGTTCACGTAGCTGTTCAACTGCTGGCAGCGGCGCAGGGTGGGTGTCTCGTCCAAAGCGCTAAAGGGCCGACCTATAATTGCGGCGCGCGAAAATGAGCCCAAGTCCCGGAACCTCCGTCCAAGGCCCCTCATTCTATATAGAACTTCTCACATGTCCACTGATTGTTTGGAAAGGTACAGGTGGCTGAGCCGACTTTGGCGGTGTAACGGTTTGCAGCCAACCGCGCGTTTGCCCTGCGAAAACGCTGAGAACGAGGTAAAATGGACGCTTCCGGAGGAAACCATGTTGCGGCTGGGGATGATCGGGTGGCGAGGTATGGTCGGCAGCGTCCTGATGCAGAGGATGCGCGAGGAAAACGATTTTCAGGGCATCGATGCCACTTTCTTTTCCACGTCGAGCATTGGCGGCGCCGCGCCCAAAGAGGCGGGTCATGGCGGCGGCCTGAAGGACGCGAAGGACCTGCGCGAACTCGCGAATTGCGACGTGCTGATCAGTTGCCAGGGCGGGGAATACACCACCGAGGTCTACGCACCGCTGCGCAAGAGCGGATGGAACGGATACTGGATCGACGCGGCCTCCACGCTGCGCATGAGCGACGATGCCGCGATCATTCTCGATCCGGTGAACGCGGACGTGATTCACCAAGCGCTGTCGCGCGGCCTGCGCACGTTTGCAGGCGGGAACTGCAGCGTGAGTCTGATGCTGATGGCGGTGGGCGGTCTATTCAAGGCTGGGCTGGTCGAGTGGATCACTACCATGACTTACCAGGCCGCTTCCGGAGCGGGCGCGGCAAAAATGCTGGAACTCGTGAAACAGATGGAATGCCTCACCGATGTCACGCGCGCCACGCCTTCCGAGAACGCGCTCGAAGTGGACCGCATGGTGACTCAGGCGCAGCGCGATTCGAAATTGCCCGTACAGGAAATTGGCGCGCCGCTCGCCGGCAGCCTGATCCCCTGGATCGACAAGGAAATGCCCGGCGGCCAGACCCGCGAGGAATGGAAGGGCATGGCCGAGACGAATAAAATTCTGGGGCTATCGCCGGCGGTGCCCATCGACGGCATCTGCGTGCGCGTCGGAACGATGCGCTGCCACAGCCAGGGCCTCTGCATCAAGCTGAAGAGAGACGTGCCGCTCGCGGAGATCGAACAAATGCTGGCGGGCAGTAATCAATGGGTGCGCGTAATTCCGAATAACAAGGAGTCTTCGGCGCGTTGCCTCACCCCGACGGCGGTCTCAGGGACGCTGAATGTGCCGATTGGGCGCGTCCACAAACTGAACCTTGGCCCGACGTTCGTTGGCGCATTCACCGTAGGCGATCAGCTGTTGTGGGGAGCTGCGGAGCCACTGCGGAGGATGTTGAGTATTCTGAGGGAACGGTAGGAACGGCAAAGGATGCAGAGGAGGCAAAGAACGCAAAGGAACTACGGGAACTTTTTCCGAGGTACTTAAACTTGGGTCCGAGAAGGAGTTTGTGTTTTATGAAGAAGGAATATGATTTGTCGAAGATGAAAGAACGCAAGAATCCCTACCCGGGCAAGAAACAAGCCGTGGGAATGACCTGTAATTCGTCGACTGTGCAAAAAAGCGCAAGAGATTGAGAATGAAGTGGGTGGCGTAGACTGCTTCTCTTACTTCCACCGCCTCTTCCCCTCCATCACGTCGTATAGTCCTGATTCTTCAATGCGGCTTCTGTTTCGTTGATGCGGATTTCGGCTAGCTCCGCGATGAGGTTTCCCCCCCATCGATACACGTTGTGTTCCTTCACGAAGCGGCGCATGCGCTTCATGCGGTCGTGTTTTTCTTCCGGATCCATTTCAAGCGCCAGTTGGATGGAATCGGCCAGCTGCTCGGTGTCGTAGGGATTCACAAAAATCGCATCGCGGAGTTCGCGGGCGGCGCCGGTGAACTGGCTCAGGATGAGCGCTCCGCCTTCGTCCTCGCGGGCGGCCACAAATTCCTTGGCGACCAGATTCATGCCGTCATGAAGCGACGTGACCATGCAGAAGTCGGCCGCACGGTAGTACGGCTGAATTTCGTTGTGGTTGTGGTGACGAGCGAGCATGACGATGGGCTTCCAATCGCTTGTCTGGAAACGCGCGTTGATGCGGTTGGCGGCGGCTTCCACTTCGCGCACCAGATTGTCGTAGCGCGGGATATTCGTCCGGCTGGGCGCGCCGACCTGAACGAACGTGAATTGCTTGCGATACGCCGGATATTTCTCCAGAAAGCGCTCGACGCCTCGAAAGCGCTCGACGATACCCTTCGTATAATCGATGCGGTCCACCCCGATTCCGAGAAAGCTGGCCTTCACTCCCAGATTCTTCAGAAGCGAGGCGCGCAATTCGTAGGGAGAAATCGCGTCTCCGATTTCGCTTTGCGATTCGCGGAAATCCACGCTGATGGGAAAGGGCCGCACCAGCGTCGTCTGGTTCTTACGTTTCACGGCGAAGCGTTCCCATTCGACCCGCGATTCGAGCGCGGCGTCCACGGTTTCGAGGAAATTGTTGCAGTGCGCCTGAATGTGGAATCCGACGAGATCTGCGCCCAGAAGGCCGTCAAGAAGCTCGCGCTGCCAGGGGCAGATGCGGAAAGCTTCCGGATTCGGCCAGGGGATGTGCCAAAAGATCGCAATGCGCACGTCGGGGCGCGCGTCCTTGATCATGCGCGGAAGCAGCGCGAAGTGATAATCCTGCACCAGCAGCAGTGCGTGTTCGATGCCCGCCATTTCGGCGAGGACGGCGTCGGCAAACTTGCGGTTTGCGTCCTGGTAGCTCTGCCAATCGGAAGACCGGAAAATCGGCCGCGTGTGCGCGATGTGGCAAAGCGGCCAAAGCCCCTCGTTCGAGAATCCGTAGTAGTAGCCCTCTTCTTCTTCCTTGCTGAGCCAGACGCGCCGAAGCGTGTATTCGGGGTTGTCGGGAGGTACGCGAAGATGATCGCGTTCGTCCACCGTTTCTTTGTCGGCGTCGCCCGACCCTGAGGCGATCCATGTGCCGTCGCATGCGCGAAGAATGGGCTCGAGCGCGGTCACCAGGCCGCTCGCGGGCACCAGCGCCTCGATATTCTTCCCGCGGTGCACGTGCATATAGGGTTCGCGGTTGGAAACAACGAAGAGCGAACCGAACGGGCGGGTTTGGATGCTCACGCGCAGGCGCTCGGCGGTCCACATCGATTCGCCCGTTTCGCGCAGCCGGGCTTCCTCTTCCGCCGAGGCTCGCGCTTCCGATAGGCTTTTCGCGAAATTCACCACCTCCTGCGAGAATGGCGCGAGGAAATCTTCGTTGGGCAGCTTCGGGCGCGGGCCCACGCGGCCTACGCGCACATCTTTCATCCATTGCGCGGTGCGCGAAATGGGCAGGATGATCGTCCAGCGGATGATGAGCACGGTGATAAAGACGATCAGCAGCACCTGGGCCACCACGCGCCAAACGGTGTCGCGCCAGATGCGGTCGCTCTGCGCCTCGATGTAGCTGGCGTCGTGGAAGATCGCGAGGGCGCCGGCGAACTCGCCGTCTTTGTGCAGTGGAATGTAGTACGTGTGCATGGGCTTGCCGCCCAGAGTTACGAACTCTCCGAGCCCTTCCGGCTCCGATTTCAGCCGATCCAGCGGAAGGGGCGGCGGAGTGAGACGGGTAACCAGCGTGGAGCTTTCCGCGAGAATTTTGCCCTGCGCGTCGTAGATCACTACGCCGGCAAGCTGTTCGCGATTGCCGTAGCGTTCGACGGTCCGCCGAAGCTGCGGCACGGAACTTTTCTGCAGAGCGGGTTCAACGATTTCCTGCAGGCTTTCGGCGAGGATTTCGGCGCGGCGTTGCAGGTCGGCGCGCAGCCCGCGCTTTTCCGAACGCACCTGGTTTCGGGAGATGAAAAATGTGACCAGGGTGATCCCGACAACCAGGAACAGGATCAGCCGCAGGCTTAGTCTCACGATAGCGCTCCGGAACCTAGACGCCGAGATTACGATGGCAGCCCGAAGTAGCCCCGGCCCCCTGAGCCCAATTGCGTGTAGCTTGGAGTAATAGCATCATGCAGAGGCGTCCGCAATGCTTTGAATGCGGAGGATCTCACCACGTAAGTCTATTGGGTAAGTTCCCTCGCTGGAATCGGGTGAAACGGGTAGCTGGAGTTTGGGCCGAAAACCGCTCCTTGACGCGAGAATAACCCGTCGAGTAGGCTTTGAGCATGGGATCAGGGGCCATGGATCGGCGAGTCTACGAGGCTTGTCGTTGCGCAAGCTCGGTGGGGCTCGGGCCTTTGATCCGGTGATCTGATAAGAGCCAACTGGATTTAGAGCCCGCTGCCAGGAAAAGTCTGGCGAGCGGGTTTTCTATTTTCGGGAATCATCAGTTCGGCGTATGTGGCGAATGGGAAAGACAATCGGAAAAATGAGAGCCAGTGGAACAGTTTATCTCGTGGGTGCCGGTCCAGGCGACCCCGAGTTGCTTACCGTGAAGGGGCATCGCCTCATTCGAGAAGCGGGAGTCGTGCTGCATGACGATCTGGTTCCCGCGGCGATTGTCGCGCTGGCTGGGAGCGACGCGGAAGTCGTCAACGTAGGCAAGCGTTGCGGCGTCAAGCGCATCACGCAGGATGAGATCAACACCCTCATGATCGGCGCGGCGCGGCGCGGGGCGAGCGTGGTTCGGCTGAAGAGCGGCGACCCTGGAATTTTTGGGCGTCTGGCGGAAGAGATGGAAGCGCTCGATGCGGCCGGGATACCGTACGAGGTGGTGCCGGGAATTACCGCTGGAATTGCTGCGGCAGCTTCTCTCAGCGTCTCGTTGACGGACCGCCGGAAGTCAGCCCGCGTGGTGATCGTGACGGGGCACAAGGCGTATGCCGGGCAGAAGCAGCAGAAAATTCATTGGAAGAGCCTGGCTCGCGAAGACGCGACCCTGATCGTCTATATGCCGGGCCACGAATTCAGTAACCTGCGCGAGGAGTTGCTTGAAGCGGGCCTATCCCGGGATGTCCCGGCGGTGATCGTTTCACGCGCCACCACACCTCACCAGCGCCATCAATTCACGACCGTTGGGAATCTGGATTCACTCCCTCAGCTCGAATCCCCTTCGATTCTTCTCATGGGCTGGGCTCTGGGAGGCGCGGGAGATGTGTCGCACGCCATCGACTGCGCCGAACTGATGCTCGCTTCCGAATAGACACTTCATGCTAGATTCAACTCTCGATTTGCCCGCGGAATCGGGAGACTGCCTACGCGATGCTTGATCGCAAAAAGTCGCTTGTCAGCTGGATCGATATTGTCTGGTTGCTTTTTATCCTGGGCCTTGCGCTTCTTCCCCCTATCGGGGAGGTTCACAAGCAGCTGACACTCGCAGCCATCGCGGTATTTCAGTTTTTCGAACGCCCGATCGTTGCATGGCAGCCGAAGCGTGGCCCTTACTACAGCGTATTTATTAAAATCGCGCTGGCCACGCTGCTGCTGGACCATACCGGCGAAATTGGAATCAACAGCAGCTACTACCCGATTTACTATCTCCCGATCGTAACGGCGGCGATTTACTTTGGACCGATCGCCACGCTGCTGTGGACTACCGCCGCCTCTCTTGCCTACGCCTCGTTTCTGATCCCCGCGCTGCAGGAATTCGAACTCACGGCGGCTGGCGCCACCATCCTTGCGATTCGCGTGCTCTTCTTTTACCTTTCGGCGATCCTGGTGAACCAGTTTGCCATGGAAAATAAAAGGCAAGTGGCGCGATACCAGGCGCTTTCGGAAACGCTGGAGGAAACCAACCGGCAGTTGCGCCGCGCCGAAGAAGAAGCGCGGCGTTCGGAGCGGCTGGCCGCGCTGGGGCAGCTCTCCGCCGGGCTGGCGCACGAGATACGGAATCCGCTGGGTGTGATCAAAGGCGCTGCCGAGATGCTTTCGCAGAAAGTGGCCGATACTCTTCCGCTGGCAAGCGAACTCGCAGGATACATTTCCTCCGAGGTGAACCGGCTCAACGCCCTCGTGTCGCGCTTTCTCGATTTCGCGCGGCCCATGAGCCTGGAGGCGCGTCCGCTGCGGATTTCGGAGGTCGTGGACCGCTCGCTCGAGTCGGTGCATCACCAGCTGCCGGATCTGAAAGTGAAAGTGGAGCGGCAGTATGCCACGGCGCAGACCGAGATTCTCGCCGACGAGCAGCTGTGCGAGCGCGTGTTCGTGAATTTGATTGTGAACGCGTGCCAGGCGATGGCCGCGCTCCCGGAAGGCGCACGCAACTTGCGCGTGTCGGTGGCGCCTGAAATGTCCAACGGGGAGGCCGGCGAAGGCGATCACCATCGAAGACACCGGACCCGGAGTGCCGGCGGAAATCCGCGAGCAGATTTTCAATCCGTTCTTCACATCTAAAAAGGATGGCGTGGGGCTGGGGCTCTCGATCGTTGCTAAAATCGTGGACGCTCATCGCGGTTGGATCAAGCTCGAGAGCGAGCCGGGCCGCGGCGCCCGATTCCACGTGTTCTTGCCCGCACGACCGTAGCCTAGCGCGGGGCGCTTGGCGATGCCGGTCCTTGGCGTAGGAATTCGTTCACGAGCAGGATTGCAGCGACGGCCTGCATCTCGTGAATTTCACCGGAAAGAATTTTTTGGATGGCGGTGTCGAGCGGAACACTCTCGCTGCTTTCGATTTCTGCGTCGATCACGGCGTGGGGATCTTTCTCGATGCCTTCGCATAGCACTATGTGCGCCATCGTCTTGAGGAACGCGGGGATCGGGTGCAGCGCGCCGATGTAGGAAACGCGCTTCGCGACGTAGCCGGTTTCTTCCCGCAGTTCGCGCTGCGCCGCAGCGGTAGGTGTTTCCCCCTCGTCGATGAATCCCCCCGGCAGTGCCCAGTAGCTCCGGTCCTTTCCATGGCGATACTGCCGCACGAGCAGAACGTTGCGCGCTTCATCGATGGCCGCGATCAAGGCGAATTCAGGCTTTTCGAGCACGATGAAATCCTCATGGCCATGGCCCGCGTCGTAGGTTTTCCGGATAACCTTGCTCCACGAGTCGGTATACACGGTGTCGCTTCCTATCAGTTTCCACTGTTGCATCGTCAATTCCGCCTCGCGATAAGACTCCAGCTGAAGGATGATTCCCTGCGTCTAAGCGTATATCGCCCGACTCGCGCGGCAAAGCCCGTATGGAGGGCGATGTGCGCGCTTGCGCTCCCGTGCGTGTGTAATAAGATGAATGGCCGGCGCGGCTTTTAGGCGGTCGGCGGGGCGAACCTCGGAAATGACCCAGGAAAAAAAATCGATACTCGTCGTGGAGGACGAGGCGAAACTGCGGCGGCTCGTGGAGCTGCAACTCGCCGACGAAGGGTTTCAGGTGCAAAGCGCGCCGGACGCCGAAGCTGCCCTCCAGATTCTCAACAAAGAAAGCTTTGATCTTCTTCTCACTGACTTCCGATTGCCCGGGATGAACGGGCTGGACTTCCTCCAGGCCGCCAAGAGAATTGACGCGCAGATGCCGGTCGTCATCATGACGGCGTACGGTTCGGTCGAGTCCGCCGTGGATGCGATGAAGGCCGGCGCAAGCGACTACGTGCTGAAGCCGTTCTCCCTTGCAGAACTGGTGCTGGTGATTCGCAAGGAGCTGGACACCAACCGCCTGCGCGAGGAAAACCGCAGTTTGCGCGAGGCCCTCGGCCGACGCTACGAATACGCCAATATCGTCGCGCATAGCGAGAAGATGCAGGCGGTGCTGGCGCTAGTGGAGCGCGTCGCGCCCTCGAATGTCACCGTTTTGATCGGCGGGGAGAGCGGTGTGGGAAAGGATCTGATTGCGCGGGCCATCCACGAGCATTCGCAGCGCGCCTCCGGCCCATTTATCAAGATCAACAGCACCGCGATCCCCGAGACGCTGCTTGAAAGCGAACTTTTTGGCTACGAGAAGGGCGCTTTTTCGGGCGCCACCACGAGCAAGCCGGGAAAGTTCGAACTCGCGGACCGCGGCACCCTTTTCCTCGACGAGATCGGCGACGTGCCCGCGTCGATCCAGGTGAAATTGCTGCGCGTTCTGCAGGAGCGCGAATTCGAGCGTCTCGGCGGCACGAAAACGCACAAAGTGGATGTCCGTCTGATTGCCGCGACCAATCGCGATCTGCGTGCGGCGCTGGAAGAGGGAACTTTCCGCGAGGACCTCTATTACCGCTTGAACGTGGTGGCCATCGATATCCCGCCCTTGCGCGACCACAAGGAAGATATTCCGGCGCTCGTGAAATTCTTCCTCGAGAAGTTCGCCAAAGATTCAGGCGCTCCGCCCAAGAGCCTCACTCCGGACGCGATGAAGCTGCTGATGGATTTTCGCTGGCCTGGCAATGTGCGGGAACTCGAGAACGTGATTCAGCGGGCGATCACTCTGTCGGAGAAAACAACACTCGATGTGCCCGACATCCAGCTCGACAGCCGCACCCCGCGCGGCAATTCTTCGGGAAACGCGTTTGTGTTGCCCGAAGGGATGACGCTCGATCAGTGGGAGCAGGAAACCATCCGCGAAGCCCTCAAGCGTGCGAACGGAAACAAGAGCCAGGCCGCCCGGATGCTGGGATTGTCGCGGAATGCGCTGCGCTATCGGCTTTCGCAGATGGGCGTAGCCGACCCTGCCGAAAGCGAGTAAGCCCCTCGAAACACGGTGGTTGAAAACCACCAGCGACGCACGAAAACAACCGGATTCCGCCGCTTCTCACGTTTGAGCATCAAAATGGCCCGTCTCTTTGCCATGTATAACTACCAGAAAATAAGACGCTTACATTTATCTCGGATTGCACCCTCATTTTGGCCCAAGCCCTGCAATATATGCCAGCGCATTCGATTCGGGGTGGGCCATGAAAAAGATACTGGCAAGCTTCACAGCAATCGCGATGATCGGCCTCGGTGGCGCAATGATCTCCCGCGCACAAAACATTCAATACTCCGATCAGCCATATCCCGACCAGCAAGTTCAGCAGGACCCGCAAGCTCCTCCGCCGCCTGGGGATCAAGAACAAGGGCCGCCGCCACCGCCCGATGGGCAGCAGGCGCCCGCGCAGGCGCAACGGGCAGCCACAGCCGGGAGTCGCGAGACTTAGTTTCGTCCATGGAGACGTTTCCCAGCAGCGCGGCGATAACGGGCAATGGGTTGCGGCCACTTTGAATACGCCGGTGGAACCGGGCGACCGCGTTTCCACAGGCCAGGACGCTCGCGCCGAGCTTCAGCTCGACTACGCCAACGTCCTCCGCATGTCCAACAACGTGACTGCTAACGTCACTACGCTCACCCGCAACAAAATCCAAATTCAGGTAGGCCAGGGACTGACGACTTATTCCGTGCTGCGCGGCAGCGAAGCGGATTCTGAAGTCGATACCCCTAACGCATCCGTGCATCCTCTGGGTGAAGGTAACTTCCGCATTCTCGTGAATTCGAATGCGGAGACGCAGGTGATTGTCCGCAGCGGCTCCGCCGAGGTTTCTACGCCGCAGGGCACGACGCGTGTGGACAAAGGGCAGATGATCACCGTTGCCGGCACGGAGAACGCGCAGTACAAGACCGATCCCGCTCCGGCCAAAGACGAATGGGATTCCTGGAACAATGACCGCGACAAGCGCGTCGAGAGCGCGCAGAGCTGGCAGCACACCGACCGCTACTACACCGGGACCGAGGATCTCGATTCCCACGGAACGTGGAGCGAGATACCCGACTACGGCCCGGTGTGGGCTCCGAGCGGTGTGGATCCTGGATGGGCGCCGTATCGCGCCGGTCGCTGGGTCTATGAGCCCTACTATGGCTGGACGTGGGTTTCCTACGAACCGTGGGGCTGGGCGCCCTACCACTATGGCCGCTGGATGGTTTATGGCGGCAACTGGGTCTGGTGGCCGGGTCCCGTGGTTGCGTATCCGGGTTATTACCCCATCTGGTCGCCGGCGTATGTTTCGTTCTTCGGTTTTGGAGGCGGTGGCTGGGGCCTGAGTTTCGGGTTCGGATTCGGTGGCTGGGGCCGCGTTGGCTGGCTGCCGGTCGGGCCGGGTGACTGGTATCACCCCTGGTACGGCGGTTGGGGCGCGCGTTACAACGCCATTGGCGTCGGCGAATTTGGCCGCTTTCACGAAGGATTCTCGCCTTTGGGCAACGGGCGCTTCTCGAATTTCGATCACGCCTATAGCGATGCCCGCGTACGGGGAGGGTTCTCTTCGATGGCGGGAAGCGAGTTCGGGCGCGGGGCGGTCTCCATGCATCAGGAGAGCATCAGCGCGGAATCGTTCCGGCAGGCCAGCGCCATGACGGGTAGGATGCCGGTGAATCCTTCGCGTGAGAGCTTCAGTCCCTCGAACCGCGAGCCTAATCCGGCCACCATCCGGAATGCGTCGGCTGCGGGTTCGCAGCGCTTCTTCTCTCCCTCTCGCGGGGGATCCTTCACCGGCGCGAACGCAAGCTTCCGTGGAGGCAATACTGCAGCGTTGCAATCGGGAGCGCGGGGTTCTGCTGCTCCGTCGCAAGGTTTTTCCAACGGCCGTGGCGCGCAAGGTTCTCAGGGAGCGCAGGGTGGGTGGAACCGCTTCACCCCTTCGTCGCCCGCCGGGTCTCAACCACAATCTTCTGTGCGCGGATACAGCTCGCCGAATGCACAGCGCCAGTTTGATTCACCCAACACCGCAACTCGTGGTGGTTACGCGGGCTCCTCGCCTTCATACAATAGATCCCCTCTTAATATGAGGCAGCCCATCGTAACCCCACGAGGCGGCTATAACGAATCCAGAGCTTACAGCGGCAATAACGGCAGTTACTCCGCTCCTCGGGGCGGTTACAGCGGAGCTTCCAACTCGCCCCGCGGCAGCTACAGCGCCCCTCGCGGCTACAGCGCGCCCAGCGGGAACGCCGGCGCATATCGTGGCGGGAACTCCGGTGGTTATCGCGGAGGCGGTGGCGGCGGTGGGTCGCGCGGCGGAGGCGGAGGCCATTCCGGCGGTCGCCGCTAATTGCGATTGTTTTGCTTTCCTCTCGAACGGCCCTGAATTTCGGGGCCGTTTCCTTTTGGCGAGAGTCCCATTTCTCATTGCGAGACTCTACTCGAAGGATTGCGAAGGAGGCTCAAGCAGCTCCGGCTGGAATTTTTCAAAGAGCGCAACGGTCAGCAGCACCAGAACCAGCAACACCGGAAGCAGCGCGAAGCCGAGTTGAGGAACGCTCGCCAGTATTTTGCCAGCAAGGTAGCGCCGAAGCGTCACTACGGACGCGCCCACATAATAAATCGCGACCATCCCGCTTCCCAGCACCGGAAGCCAGCTTGTCCGCTGCCGCCATCGCGTCCACCGAAGAATCGCTCCGATCCCGAGGATAATCGCGCCCACAAGTAAATCCATATACCAATACGAGACGGGCGCACTGGCGTGCCGCCGCGTAATCATGTGGTGCGCCCAATAGACGCCATACGTGGAGACGGCGAGGTACAAAAAGCCAGCGGGGATTTTCACGGGCGGCTCCTCCGGCAATCGCAAGCTGATCTTCTTGGTCGCCGTATGGTTACTTTAGACCTGGGCCGCGTCCAAAACGTTGCGAGCAGAGGGCGAAGGCCTAGGGCTGCTGTGCCGGATTTTGCAGCGCGGGAGGTTCCAGCGCCGGAGCGGCCGGACCACTTGAAGAAGGCGCCGCAGTGGCGGGAGCAACGGGTGGCTGCTCAAGAGCTAGATAGGCCCGCCCGAATGCGGATTGCTGGCTACCTGCGCCGATCGCCACGGCTTGCACGGAGTAGCGGCCCGTTGGGAGCTTGGCCAGCGGCAGGCTGATGCGGAAAGTCGCGGTGTGGGTCTTTTCGTCGATCGTCACCGGTGCGAGGAGCGGCGTGGTGTTCACCTGCACGCCGTCGCGGAAGAAGATCAATCCGGCGCGCAGCCCGCTCGCGTCAAAATCGCCGGATTTTTCGGGATAATACGCCTGGAAGAAAACATAAAGCGTCTGCTGCTGGGTAAAGAATCGCGTGACGCTCGGGACAATTCGCTGACCTTCCATTTCGAGGGGAGAAGCCGCGAGCTTGGCGTGAAGGCCCTGCGTCCGGGTGGCGACTTCGGACGATTTTTCCACCGGCACCAGCTGGCTCGAGAGCAGCACGGAGCTGAGCGAGAGCCGTTGTGCGGGCCGCTGCGGCGCGGTGAAGTTCTGCTCGAACGTGCCGATCTTTCCGGACTCATTTTCGCGTGCGATGAATTTCAGGTGATACGAGCCGGGGGAAAGCACCACGCCTCCCTGGTAAACCAGATTGGTCTGGTGCACCTGCGCGAAGCGTTGCTGGTCGAGGCGGACGTTGATGGTGTCCCGCAACTGCGCCACGATTTGCCCGGAAGGTATCGCGCGCACCTCCGCGGCGAAATCAAATTCCGCCTCACGGCGATCGTGCTTTTGCGCCCAGTCGAGCGCGGTGGCGGAAAGCTTGGCGGAGATCGGGACGTAGACCTGCTCGTTGTTCAGACGGAACATCGCCGTCTCCACGGCAATGGGCAGCTCAACCACCGGGTTATCGGAATGCATCGCCTCCGCGAGTTGTTCGTCGCGCGAAGCCTGTTCCAGATGCTGGAAATCGCGCGGCGCGTAGTAGCCGTTGCGGTAGCGCACCTGCACTCCCGGCGCATTCACCTTCACGCGGACCGCGTGCCAGCTGCCGTCGCGCTTCACGTTCGCGTTGAGGTAGTAGCCCACCAGGTAGTAGCCGCCATTTTCCTGCTC
Source organism: uncultured Acidobacteriota bacterium (assembly GCA_963709105.1). GTDB lineage: Bacteria > Acidobacteriota > Terriglobia > Acidiferrales > UBA7541 > Palsa-295. The sequence continues at coordinate 962,545 of CAVPVC010000016.1, read as the reverse complement.
GATCTTCGGGAACGCATCGCTTAAGTCGCCCAGATCGTAGAACGCGCGTCCCCCCGTGTCGGTGGAGAGCGTGGCGAGGGTATCCCGCGAGTCTTCGCGCTGGTCGGTTTGGTGGAACACGGAGGCGCCTGTGAACATCGAGGTTCCGGTGGCCGCGTCGGCGGTCACATCGCCGCCGGGAACTGCAGCCATCAAGCCTCGCGCGTCAATGGAATAGATGGAGACGTTGGCGCGGTTGGCGGCGTCGGTCGCGGCCCGCAATTGCGTGCGATTCTCTTCGCCCGTCTGCGTAATGCCGCCGGTGAATTCGATCACGGACTTTCTGCCGGGAATTACGCCCAGAACGTTGGCGAGGCTCTCCACCGCCTCGAGCTTCTGGTCCGTGTTGAACACGTTGAATTCCGTCTCGTCCGGGGTGTAGGCGGCGCCGGTATCCTGCTGTACGTCGTACTCACCGTTCTGCGCGGCGGCGTAGAGCGGATTGGACAGCTGAGACGATACGCCGGGAAGCAGCTGCGCGATGGCTTTGTTGAGCTTGTCACGATCGTTCGTGAAGTCGGAGAGCACGCGAAGGCTGGAGCTGAAGATTACCACCGAGACGAGATCGGCTTTGGTCATCTGCTGCTTTACGAATTTCGCGGCGGCGTCGTGCGCGCGCATGAGGTCGTCGTTGCCAAGAGAGGTGAGGTCGAAGAAGAGTACGAGCATGCGGCGGTCGCGGGCCTGCTCGCCGGCGGTTTGCGCGGCGGCGTCACTCGGGCTGTCGACCGCGATCACGATGGGCTTGGTGTCGGTGTCGTTCGCGGTTTCCACCGCCTCGATGTCTTCGTAGGAAAAGATCGAGACTTTTTGCCCCTGGCCGTCGTCGGTGATAGTGAACTGATCGGAACGGAGTCCTTTGACGGGTTTGCCGGAATGATCCGTCACCTCGACGTCGATGCGCACCAGGTCCGAGGAGCTGCGCAGCATGGGTTGCGAGGACGGCGGAACCTGCTGCGTCGCATTCGTGGGCTGCTGCGGAGACTGTCCGGAACTTGGTGCGGTAGGCTGTTGGCCCGCAGACTGCTGCCGCGCCTGCATTGGCGCGGAGGGCGCACAAAGCCCCGCAACCAGAAAAGCCACTCGGAGCCGTTTAATGAAACTGTGTTTCATCCAATGCCGTCCTGCACTTGCTTCTTCATAGATTAAACCGAATCATGATGTCCATGGTTCGCATCGAGCCTGCGCCCGTCACGCGCCCGAACGTGCTGGATCCCAGAGTAGACCCCACGCCGTTGAAACTCGGCGTATTCGTGAGGTTCTGAATCTCCCAGCTCGCGTTGAACGTATGCCGCTGTTCGCGTCCGAAGCGCACCGATTTTGCGATGGACAGGTTCCAGTTGAACTGGCACGGGCCTTCCACCGAGCCGCGGTGCTCGTCGCCATATTGACCCGCCGGCGGCGTGGCGAACGCAGCCGTGTTAAAGAAATTTAGAGTCCCACCCCCGCAAATCCCGAAATTGGGATTCCCGATCAGATTGGCGCGCTCGGAAAAGTTCGACCCCGTCCCCGAATTGTTCGCCGCGCTTCCGCCCAGATACACAGTAAGGGGCGTCCCGGTATGCCACGTCACCGTATTCAAGAGGCGCAGGTTGCCGAAGGCGTGCTCTTTCCAGCCATGATTGGCCCAGCGATTCCTTTCGCCGAACGGCAATTCGTAAGTGGACGAAAAGCGGAACTGATGGCGCATATCGAAAGACGAGAGGCCGCGCTCGGCCGCATAGTTCCCGTCCTGCTGCACCACGATGCCGCCGGTGCCTCCGATGGAGCTCGCGTTGTCGATGGATTTTGAAAATGTGTAGGCGCCCTGGAAGGAAACGCCGTGGGTGTAGCGATGGACGACGCGAACCTGCAGCGCGTTATAGATCGAATTCGCGCCGGACTGGTCGTAGTAAAAGCTCGTGGCGTAGGGAATCTGCAGATCCGTTTGCGTATTCAGCTGACCCGTGCCGAGCGGCGCGCGGTTGGGCGCCCGCAGCAGATCGAGATTGGTTCCCTTGGTGCCGGTGTAGGTGAGGTCCAGCAGCCAGTTTTGCGTGAAGGAAGTTTCGGTGCCGAGCATCCAGATCTGCGCGTAGGCGGGGCGATAATTGGGATTCACTCCGGCGGTGTTGAGTATCTTGTTCGCCGCCGTCTGTGCCGGGAAGCCCTGTTGCAGCGTCAGCACCTGCGCGGCGGACGTGTAGAGATTCTGCGACTGGTCGAAGGGCGGCTGATACGCGAGATATTTTTGCGCGAGAGAATTGTAGATCGACTGGTTGTAAAAAATCGAATAACCGCTGCGTACGATCGTCCGCTTTTTAAGCCCCGGATCCCAGGCAAACCCGATGCGCGGCGCCCAATCGTTGTAGTCGCCGCGGATCAGCGCGCGGGGATAGGCGCCGCTGAAGGGGCCAGTCTCACCCGGCGTCACGACAGCCACGGCCGTGGCGGTTGAATTCAGGTCGAGGTTCGCGATGTGGTTATACAGCTCGACAGGGGGCGTCTGCGCCTGGTAACGCACGCCGTACTGAAACGTGAAGCGCTTGTTGACGCGGAAATCGTCCTGCGCATAGCCGATAAATCCCCACGCGCGAAAATACGCATTGGGATCGCCGAATTGCACGGCGGTGTTGTAGGGAAGCCCGAGAAGAAAATCGGCGAATTCGTAATAGGGCTCGGTGACCGGCGTCAGAGGCGTTGCCGGGTCGCCGTTCGCGTTGAGCTGATTGGTCATCACGCCCGTGAACCGAAACTGTCCCCGTGGGTCCGGGTTCGAATCGGTGTTGAGTTCGATGCGCCGCACTTCGCCGCCGAAGGTCAGAGTGTGCTTGGTCTTCACCCACGTCAGCGCATCGGAGAATCGCAGCGTCTGGTTGCGCACGCGAGAAGGAACCGGGTCGTTGAACCCAGTGAAGCTGCTGAACTGAATTCCCGGCAAGCCGTAATCGAGCGGGTCGGTCGCGATGCCATTGATGCCGAGAGTACCCGCTACGTCGTTCACGAAGGAATTGGCGCTGAGGGTTTGATTGCGGCTGCGGCTCCAGTTCAGATGCGTATTCTCCGTTAATCTGGGAGACCAATTGTGGATCAGTCCCAGGTCGACGTTCTGGCTCCGCGAGGTTTGCCGCCCGCGGATATCGGGGAACGCTGTGATCGTGTCCTGCCGCGACGAACTGAAGTTGTAGCCGAAGTTCAGATTGAACTTCGCGTTGATCGTGTGCAGCACGTGAATATTGAAGCTGTCGGTGTTGTGAGGCGTGGTCGCCTGCAGCAGAAAATTCTGCGCCGTTTGGCCGGGTACATTCGGCAGCGGAAAGTATTGGAGGAGTGCTTGCGAGGCCGGATTGATCGACGGAATCTGGCATCCGTTTCCCAGCGGAGTGCGCGGCCCGGCTAAATTGGAGAAGGGATTGTACAGCGTAATGCCCAGCCCGCAGAAGTTGCCGCTGCGCTCGGCCAGTGTCGGCACGGTGGAAAACGTGTTGATGCCGCTCTTCTGGGTGTCATGCTGGAAGTTGGCGAAGAAGAAAGTTTTGTTGGTTCCGTCGTAGATGTGCGGAATTTTCAGCGGGCCGCCCATATTGGCTCCGATGCGCTCATCGTAGTTCGACACTTTGGGAAACTCATTCCCGGTAATCGAATACGGCCGGGCATCGAAGGCTGAATTCGTGTAGCGCTCGGAGAAGCTGAAGCGAACGCGGTTCACGGCCTGGCGTCCCAGCCGTCCTCCCCCTCCACCTCGGCCACCACCACCGCCACCTCCTCCTCCGCCTCCGCCGCGAAACAGGCCGCCTTGGGCAAACCGTCCACCGCCTGGCCCTCCTCCCATGCCTCCTCCGCCTCCGGGCCCTCCAAAGACAAAGCGGCCCCCGCCCCTTCCTCCTGTGCTGCCAAATCCCTCGGGTCCGCCCGGAGCGCTTGGCGCAAGCGAGTCCGCGTTAAAACCTCCGGGGCCTCCCGGTCCACCGGGGCCGCCGGCGATCATCACCGGACCCGTTGCCGCCAGTCCCTGGCCCGTGGTGCCTTGCAGCAGAAACGAATCCGACGAGGATGCCACCGCGGTTCCCGACGACAGCTCCGCTGCTGCCTGCACACCCGCCCCGGTCTGGCCAATGGTTTCTCCCTGCGCGCCACCTGTTGCGTCCGCCTCACCCGTCAGGTCGGTCTGTGCGAACCCTCCGGCCATTCCCTGGCTGATGGCATTTGCGACGCCTGCCGGTAGCTGGCCGCGCCCGCCGAACCCGCCGCGTCCGCCCGGGCCTCCCTGGCCATTTTGACCTTGGCCGAAGCGGCCCTGGCCGTTTCCGCCTCCGCCTTGGGGATTTCCTGCTCCTCCAAACTGTCGCCGGCCCTGACCGGGGGAGTTTCCGCCAGCGCCATTCGAAGGGGCCGCCAGTTCGGCCAGAGTGGCCACGCGCAGTACGACGGCCAGCGGTTTGCTGGCGGAAACGGGAAGCTGCACCTCGCTTGAGGATTTAACGAATCCAAGCTGGCTTGCTTCGACGCGATAGTGTCCGGCCGGCAGACTGGGAAATTCGAATTTCCCGGACTCATCCGTCCAACTTACCCAGCTTTTATTTGTGTCGGTATTTGTGAGGCGAATCGTCGCCGAGGGAACGGGCGCGCCCTCAGCCGTCTTCACTGTGCCGGAGGTCGTGGAAGCTGATGTAGCGGTTCCAGTGGAACTCTGAGGAACTGTCGGCGCCGGGGACTGGCCGTGCGATGCGCCGTGGCTTTGCGCACACAGGCCGGCCCTCAGCGCGATCATCAACGCAGCGAGGAGCCACGCGGCGCACCTTCCCGGGTTCTGGCCGACTTTGTGGCTCCGCGCCATGGGCTGGTGAGCTGGTGAACTGCGATTCTAGTAGCCGCCCGTGCTGGCGTAAACGGGGTCGTACACCTGGCGGAACGTCACCGGCTCTTTGAACCGCTTGTTCTCCACCTTTGTGGTGACGATCAGTTGCTTGTTGTCAGGCGACAGCTCATACGTGCGCGTAGTCGCGCCGCCATTTCGCATCGACTGGGTCGATACCAGCTTGTTGTCCTGCCACTCCGCCACGGGAGTCGGGGGACCCGCGTTGGCGTCGTTGTTCGAGGAATTCGTTGCCGATGACTGCGGGCTTCCTTGCTCGGAAGGAGCCAGGTAGAGCGCAAGCACGCGTCCGGATGTATCCGACACTTTCGTGGATGTCGGAGTCTGCTCGATCACCAGCTGGGCCATGCCGCGCATTCCCCCGCCTCGTCGCCCGCCGCCTCCGCCCTGTTGATCTCCATCGTTCGGTGGCCCGCCGCCATTCTGTCCGCCGTTGCCCCCGCCCCATCCTCCGCCGCCGTTCCCTCCGCCTCCACCCATGCCGCCACCACCGCCTCCCCATCCACCTCGGCGCCCGCCTCCGCCCTGATCGCCCGAGTCCTGCTGCGCCTGGCGCATTTTCTGCATGGGGTTGTCGCTCAGGTCCGCGTTCAATTTCCACGTGCCCGCAAGATTTGGCTTGCCGGCAACCTGCGCCGCGGGCCGGGGCGTAGTCGATGGCTGGTCAGATGGCGTAGCTCCGGGCAGCGGACCTGCATTCTGCGCAGCAGACCCTCCGGCCGGGAAAAGCAGCAGCGGAAGAAATACCACCGAGCATAGAGCTGCGCAGTGAAAACTGAATGTCTTGGAATGACGGATATTGTTCGATTCGCTCATCGGATGTTTACCTGCCTTTTCGGAACGTACGAGTCGGTTGGATGCGGTCGATTCGCACATCTGTTGTTCCGTCCGGGAGGCCGCGAAGTTCCGTAAGTTTTGCGCTGAGATCTTCCTTGTTAGGGTTTCGCCCCTTCCAGCTCCTGCGTGGCTGAATCGATCAGCGCCCGCTCGTTATCGAGTACCTTCGATACGCGCACAATTTCGGAATTCGCCTCGTCCCAGCGCTTCTGCTCGATCGCTTCGCGCACGCCGGGAATTGTCTTGGGATCGTATCCTGAATAGACTCCCGGCGCATAAATCATGTGTTTGTACCATGGCCGCCGAAGGAGCCCTTCCGGCGTGGTCAACCGCTGCTCGCTGGCGGCCAGTTTCGCATTCAAATCGCGAAGAGCACCGGGCGGTATCTGCATGCCTTTTGTTTTGTTCAGGGCGTCCTGATAATGCCCGGCGCTCAGCGCCAGTGCGTCGGTGGCATTATCGAGCGGCGCGAAATTCAAATACGGCGGAACATCCTCTCTCGGCGGGGCCACTTTTGGATGCCGCGGATCGTTCACCGCGCTGAAAAGCCCTTCGTCGATTTCCTTGTTGCGCTCGAGAATCGCGTCGCGTTCATCGGTCGCGAGTTTCTTCAATTCCTTCGTATACACGCGAATCGTGTCCGCCAGGTCGGTGAATTCAAACGGCAGCAAATCAGCGTCCGCCAGCCGCATCACCACCGTGCCAATCGTCTGCGAAAGCGCGCGGCCATAGACGAAGTCGGTGTCCGCAAAATGCGTGTACCAGTAGAAATCGTCATACACCGAGTGATAGATCCCGCTATCCACCTCGCCCACGTAACTCAGATCGAGCGTGGCGATGCCGAGATGGTCGATGAACGCGGTGTAATCGGACCCCGAGCCCAGCGCTTCCACCCGCAGGTCGGGGCGCTGCCGCAATTCCTGGCGGTCTTCGGCGGTCTTGGCCTGCTCGATTTCGCGCAGCCGCAGGCGCTGGGTCACCGGAAGGCCCGAGTCGGGGTCCTGAATATCGCGGGCCACGCCGTTTACGAAATGTTCGAGCGTGTGCGAGCCGTTCATGCTGAGATAGCCGCGGCTGTTTCCGTCGCTATTGATGTACGCGACGGCGTGCTGCTGGATTTCCTTGTCGTGCTCCTCCGCCCATTCCGTGGAGCCGAGCAGCATCGGTTCCTCGCCATCCCATGCGCAATAGATGATCGTGCGCTTGGGTTTCCATCCCTGCTTGGACAATTCACCGAGCGCGCGCGCCTCTTCGAGGAGCGTCACTTGCCCGGAAGTCGGGTCCTCCGCGCCGTTCACCCACGCGTCGTGGTGGTTGCCGCGGATCACCCAGGCGTCCGGCTGCTCAGAACCTGGAATTTTGGCAATGATGTCGTAGACCGGCTTGATGTCCCAGTTGAAGCTCACCTTCAAGATGAACTTTCGCCGCGCCCGGCCCAACATGGTAGGGAATCGCCAGGCCGCCGCGCCATTCCTTGGGAGCCATGGGGCCTGTAAGCGCGGCCAGCAGCGGTTGCGCATCGCCGTAGGAGATCGGCAGCACCGGGATTTTGGTGAGGCTCGGCGCGTCCTTCACGGCCAGCCGTTTCGCATCGGCGGTTGCGCCAATGCCAGGAGTCAGCGGATCGCCCGGGCTGCTCGACGGAAAATCCATCACGCTGCCGCGCTGCACTCCGTCCAACGGGCGCATGGGCCCTTTCGGGAATACGTTGTCGACGAAGTAGCCGTCGTCCTGCGGATCGGAATAAATCAGGCAGCCAATGGCGCCGTGCTCGGCGGCAACCTTCGGCTTGATTCCGCGCCAGGAATTGCCGTACTTGGCGATGACGATCGCTCCCTTCACGGAAACGCCGAGGCGATCGAGATCTTCGTAGTCTTTTGGCAGGCCGTAGTTCACGAAGACGAGCGGAGCGGTAACGTCGCCGTCGATCGAGTAGGCGTTGTAAGAAGGAAGCTGTTCGTTCTGCTGGTTCGATGTGGGGTCCACGGAAACCGGCGGCTCCTGCAGCTTTGCCGTGAACTTCGTGGGCTCCGTCATTTCCAGCACGCGCTCTTTCGGCGTGGGAAACAGCACCTGGAATGTTTCGACGTGCGCGTCCCAGCCCCATTCCTTGAATTTCGCGAGGATCCAATCCGCGTTGTCCTTGTCGTACGGCGAGCCCACATGGTGCGGCCGCGCCGTCAGCCGTTGCATGAAGTCGTGCTGGTTCTGGGCGCTGGGAATCGCGCGAAACTTCGCTTCCCAGTCACGCTCCGCGGCGGAGCTCTGCGGAGCGAACCCCTGCAAAGGTTCCTCGTCGCCACGAGCCGACAGAAGAAGGATGACAATCGGCAGGATGCCGATTAGAACGGCACGGCGCATTCGCTACCTCGCTTCCAATCGCGCGGCCGGAGAAACCGCGCAGAAAGGCCAGTAGAGTTAGAACGAAAGGTTACCAGTAAAGAAACCGGGCCGCCAAATCATTGTGCGCAAGGGCGGGGAAGCCTACAACTTTCGCGTGTCCTCCTGTATCATTCCGCTTGTCCTTATCCAGTCTGTTTCTTGGCTGCGCCTGCTTCTCCCTGCTGGATCAAGCGAAAGGGGAAAAACGGTATGGCACACTCTGCCACCCCCATGCGGCTCGCCGTTCTAGGGGCCGGAAAAATGGGCGGAATATTGATCGAGGCCTTCGTGAAGCAGGGATTGGTGTCGCCGCAGAACATCTCCGCGACCGTGGGCCATGCGGGGCAGGAGCGCAAGAATCTGTCACGGGTGCCAGTCTCTTCGGGTACGGACAATCGCGCGGCTGCGCGGGCCGCGGATGTGATTATCCTTGGCGTGAAGCCTCAAACCGTTGGGCAGGTGGTCGACGAGATCGCGCCCGAACTTGACGATACCAAGCTCGTGATCTCGGTAGCTGCTTCGGTCCCCACCGATTACATCGAGCGCCGGATCGCGGCGAATGTCCCGGTCGTCCGCGCGATGCCCAATACGCCTTCCATGGTGGGCGAGGGAATCACAGCGATCGCGAAGGGGAAGTTCGCCACACAGAAGCATATCGACACCACACAAAAGCTTTTCGATGCGGTCGGGAAAACGGTCGTCGTCGACGAAAAGCACATGGACGCGATCACCGGCCTCTCCGCCAGCGGCCCCGCGTTTATCTATATCATCCTGGAATCGCTCGCCGAAGGCGGCGTGAAGGTCGGCCTGCCCCGCGACCTGGCCACGCTGCTCGCGTCGCAGATGACCCTGGGCGCGGCCAAAATGGTGATCGAAACCGGCGATCACCCCGCGCTGCTGAAGGACACGGTGACTACGCCTGCCGGCTGCACGATCGACGGCATCCTCGAACTCGAAGAAGGCGGCCTGCGCGTCACCCTGATCAAAGCTGTGGTAAAGGCCGCGCAGCGCGCCAAAGAATTATTGCTGACCGACGAGAGTCGCTAGAAGGATTCGCATTCGTGGCGGGCCTTCGATTTTTTGTTGTCATCCCGAACGGAGTGAGGGATCTGCTTTTTCTTCGCTCACGCAAACAGAACGCGCCATCCCAGATCCACGATTTCCCGCGCGCGTAAGGATTCGGCCGAAGACTCGCCAGTATGAATCGACATCATCTTCGAAAACAATCCAGGCTGCGTTTCAAACAGCCGCAGTGTTTTTGACCGGATCAACGTACTCCGCTCCATCAGCAGCAAAAGCCGCGTCATGCGAACGGCCATCGTCGTGATCCGCCGGTGCGCGTTTTCGTAAGCGGGCAAATTGTTCGCTGCAAGCGCTTCGCTCAGGCAAACAGCCGCCTGGAATGCAAGACTCAAGCCCTGGCCCGCGATTCCATCGATCGCGCAGGAAGCGTCACCTACCAGCGCGACGTTCCCGCGGGTAGCCGCGCGCGCCCGTCCCAGCGCTGTGATCGCCCCGCCTTCGGCTCCCATGGCCGCCACACCGCGCAGTCGCTGTGCCACCCTTGGAAACATCTTGAGCGCCGGCTCGATACGCAGGTGCGGATTGTTCGACAAAAGCACAATGCAAACTTCATCTGCGCCGGTCGGCGTAACAAACATCTGGCAGCGTTTGCCCCAGTGGACTTCCACGGCGTCGGTCCACGGCGACACGCGATAGTGCCGGCGGAATCCGAATCGCGTACGCCTGTAGCGCTGCGGCCCCAATCCTGACCCCTGGCGCACAATGGAATTCTGTCCATCGGCCCCTACGATCCACTGGCACGCGATGAACGCCCCGTCAGCAGTGACGCCGTCACAGCTCAAATCCGAAACGCGAGCGCCCCACTGGAACGCGACGCCCACGTTCGAGCGCGCGGTCCATCAGAAGCCGGTGAAGCGTGGTGCGGCGCACGCCGAATGCCTGTCCGTTCACAATCCGGGCGGTCGCGGAGGAGTTTTCGTCGCAGAAGCGGATGCCGTAAAAAGGGAAGGCGTTGCTGGAATCGAGCTCGATTCCAATCTTGCGGAGCGCGGTGACGGCCTGGGGAAGCAGCCCCTCGCCGCAGGGTTTATCGATCGGTGGTTTGCGTGAATCGAGGACGGTGACGCGAAGGCCCTTGAGCGAGGCTGCAATGGCGGTGGCGATTCCCGCCGGTCCCGCTCCGACGACCACCACGTCCGATGTCATGTTTCCGCGCCCTCATGGCGTCACCATCGCAGAAGAACAAGCTCGGAGCAAAAACCAGGTCCCATCGCGGCCAGAATGCTCAGCGATCCAGGCTCCGGACGGCGGTGCGAGTAAACGTCCTCTAAAACCGAGCAGGACGGACGTGGAAGACAGATTCCCCACCTTACGCAGACACTCCCACGACGCCGCAAGATCCTTTTCGGTGATCCCGAGCGCCGTCGCTGTGGCTTCCAGCACTTTCGGGCCGCCCGTGTGCATCACCCAGCTCTTGATGTCGCCGCGAGTGTAACCCTGCTCCGCGAGAAACGTGTCGACATCCCCCCCAAGGTGACGCAGCACCGTGTCGGGAACTTCCGGCGACAATACGATGCGGAAGCCCTTTTCGGAGATGTCCCATCCCATCGTTCTCTCGGAATTAGGATACAGAATGGATTTGGTGGCGAGAATCTCCGGGCCGTCGGATTCCACTTCCGACCCCACCACGATCGTCGCCGCCGCGCCGTCGCCGAACAGCATTGCCGAGATCACGTGGGCCATCGATAGATCGTCGCGCTGCAGCGTGAGCGAGCACAACTCGATCGATAGCAGCGCCGCAGCCTGGTCGGGATAGCCTCGCACGTAATCGGCGGCGCGCGCGATTCCCGCCGCTCCCGCGACGCAGCCCAGCCCGAAGATCGGAATGCGCTTGATGTTGGGCGAGAGACCCATGCGGTTGGCGAGGCGCGCGTCGAGGGAAGGCGCCGCGATCCCGGTGACTGACGTCACGAAAATGGCGCTGAGTTCGCGCGGCTGCAAACCGGCCTTCGTGAGTGCATGGCACAACGCCTTTTCGCCGAGTTCGAGGCCCGCTTCGATCCAGACGTCGTTCGCTTGTCCCCACGTGGCCATCTCATTTTCGTAGAAATCGAGCGGACGAACCAGGTAGCGCCCGCCCACCTTCATGCTTTCGTCCAGCCGGTCGAGTATTCCCGGGCTCGGCAGACGCCCGCGCCAGTAATTTTTTAGCGCTTCCACCACAAGCCCCTGGTCGTAATAATGTTTCGGAAAAGCGCTCGCGACGCTGGCAATCCTCATGAAGGCTCCTTAAGTTGGGCTGCAGGGAACATGGCAAGGTATGGTGGCCTGGCCGGGTCTTCCATGGCGTTGCTAATGGCGTTTGTATTCGTTGTTCAAGACGCTAAAAAGGTCGTTCAATCCCAATCTCTTCCGCTTTCGAGAAAACGGCCGCTCCGCGCATGGCCGGGGCATACAATACGGCAGTTCGCCGCAAGTTTCTAGCTGATCTCGTTAATGAGCTTCGTAACTCCGCACTTCCCGATGATGCCGCCGCTTTCAGGATGGTGACCGTACCCGGTCCGTTCAGACGCTGAAAGCCCTCTGTAAATAAATGCGGCGCAGATGGCGGAAAAGACGAGGAGCAGACTACCGGTTCGCCATGCAAGCAGGCAGATCTTTCCTACCCCAAAGAGGGCCGAATAGATCATCGCACAGCCTGCGGCCCAATTACAGAGGTTGCGTGCAAGGTTCCGCTCCGGGGGGATGTCCGTCACGGTCTGCGCGATGGGTTTCCACCCGGACGCATCCGGCCGAACCCGGCGATAAAAGTTCACCAGTGTCTCGCGCGGCTCTGCCGGAGTGAGGATTGTCACGGCGATCCAGGCCGTCGGTCGTCAGTGCCGTCGTCAACAAAGTTTGTTTCGCGAAGACCGATGGCTCGGAGCCATGAAACGGAGTCGCCCAGCGAATCGCAATCGTCGCTATCAGCGCGGTGGTCATAGCCGCAATCTCGCTCCAGGCATTGATGCGCCACCAATACCAGCGAAGAAGATACACGCTTCCCGTTCCCGCGCCCACTTCGAGCAGCGCCTCCCAGCCCGCGCGAATCGTCACCAGCTCCCAGGAAACCCACGCACCCAGGACCACCAGCAGAATCGTTACCCATCGCGATACGCCGACGTAATGCCGTTCCGACGCACCCCGGCGCACGAAGCGCCGGTAAAAGTCGGAAACAAGATACGAGCTGCCCCAGTTGAGGTGCGTGGCGATCGTGGACATGAAGGCCGCCAGAAATCCCGCCACCAGCAGACCGCGCGCCGCGCGTGGCAAATGATCCACCGCCAGCCGCACGTATCCCGATTCCGGTTGCGCGAGATTCGGGTAGAGCACCGCCACGGCGAGGGCCGCCAGTATCCACGGCCAGGAACGCAGTGCGTAATGCGCGAAATTGAACCACAAAACCGAGAGCAATCCGTCGCGCTCGCTGCGGGCGCTGAGGATCCGCTGCGCCACGTATCCGCCGCCTCCCGGCTCCGCGCCGGGATACCAGAACGCCCACCATTGCACGCCGAGGTATACGCAGAATGTGATCACCGGGATGGTCCACAGCGCTTCGCTCGCGAATCCGCGCGAAAAATCGGGGAAAAACGAAGTGATGCTGGCGGCGCCGGGGCCAACTTCGCTCTGCATCGCGCCCAGCCTCGTGATCATTTCCCTCATTCCGCCTGCGGCACCTACCCCATACCAAGCGACCCCAATCACCACTCCCATTTTCAGGACGAATTGAAACAGGTCCGTCCAAAGCACGCCCCACAGACCGCCCAGGGAGACGTAGATCCCGGTGAAGGGAATCAGCACGAAGACGCAAAGCGCCAGCGCAGTGCGTTCGTTTACCCCCAGCACCACGCCCACGACCGTCGTCATGGCCTTCGTGACCCAGCCCAGAATCACGCAATTCACAAGCAGCCCCAGGTAAATCGCGCGAAATCCGCGCAGAAACGCGGCCGGCTTTCCGGCATAGCGCAACTCCGCGAATTCCACGTCGGTGAGGAGCCCGGCGCGAACCCACAATCGCGCGAACAAAAATACCGTCATCATCCCGGCGGGCAGCATGCTCCACCAGATCCAGTTGCCCGCGATTCCGTTGCGGTAGACGAGGCCCGTCACCACCAGCGGCGTATCGGCCGCAAAAGTCGTCGCCACCATCGAAGTGCCGATCAGCCACCATGCCGCGCGCCGGCCGGAAACGAAATAATCCGCCGTGCTCTTGCTCGATTGCCGGCGGAAATACAGCCCCTGAATCAGCGTAAGCAGCAGGTACGCAGCAATAACAACCCAATCCGCAATGGAGAATTTCATGTCCGCGTGAACCGCGGCCTAGTCTTATCGAGGATGCGCACAGAGTCAAAGAGAATAGTGGGCAGGAATGATAGAGAGTTGCGTGAGGAGGGGAAAACCCCGGGTCCGTGGGGGGACAGACCCGGGTTGGGGGGCTGAGAGGGGAACTGGGCCAACAAACTTTTGATTGCTCTACTGCGATCGATCTCGAGCGCGCCGCCTCTAGTAATTCAAACTGCGCAGCGCCTGGGTCGCCCGGAACACCGCCTGGAGCGCCAGCACCACCAGCGTGTCGCGGACTATGAGTAACTTTCGCCGCATCGCGATTTCCTCGCAGTTCGCGGGGAAGGGCATTTCAGCGGCTGCGGCGTCTCGAAACGGCCGCCCAGGGTTGCCTGCCAGCGCGCTCATGCCGCCCTCTAGTTCAAGACGTATACGGGCAAATCGTGCTCGACCGCCGCCACCATGGATTTGAAGATATCGATGTCCCAGCTGTCGGAGACGCGCAGCCGGAGCGATTTATCGGTTTCCGAAAGCAGACGCCCGCGCAGGGGCACGCGAAGGTTTCCCGTCACCACTCGAAGGATTACCGGTTGCCCCATCCACACTGCGTAACCACCTTCCATTGTGTTGTCCCTTTCGGAAGCGCCAGTTTCAAACCATTTTCGAACAAGGCGATTGTGCGGGACGCCCTCGAATGGGCCAATGGTACAGGGGGCTATTCCGGCTGGGGCCAAAGTACTAGTCGGAAATGGGGCTGGCGGGGGATGTCGCGGCTCTGGGCTTTTCTGCTATCGTTTAATGAGCGACACACCGGTAATAATCAGATCGGCTGGCTCGAAGAGGGAATTCGCCACATGGTTGAAACCGCCCGCCACATTCTTGCGCAGCTCTATGATGTCCGAGGCCTCATTGAATGGGGCGGCACGGCCCTCGTCTGCCTGATCGTATTCGTCGAGACCGGCATGTTCGTCGGATTCTTCCTGCCGGGCGATTCCTTGCTAGTCACGGCGGGCGTGTTCGCCGGGGCCGGCCAGATGAAGCTGGCTTCGCTGCTCACTTTGGTGACTCTATGCGCCATTGCCGGGGACCAATTGGGATATTTTATCGGATGGCGCGCCGGCAAGACCCTCTACGAGCGCCCCGACTCGCGCTTTTTCAAGAAGCGCCATCTTCAGGCCGCTCACGAGTTCTACGAAAAAAATGGCGGCAAGACGATCATCATGGCCCGCTTTGTCCCCATAATTCGAACCTTCTGCCCGCCCGTGGCTGGCGCCGCGAAGATGAGTTACACCCGCTACCTTCTCTATGACATTGTCGGCGGATTCGCCTGGGTCTGGGGCATGACGCTGCTCGGCTACACCCTCGGCCGAACCGTCCCCAATATCGACAAGCGCATTCACTACGTGATCGCAGTCGTAATCGTGGTCTCGCTAATGCCCGCTGCCTACCACGCGTGGAAGTCCCGCGAACGAAGCGCTTCCATTCCCTTGAAGGGCGCCCAGCCCGAAGAAGAATAATCTCGAGTCGCTGCTCCCGAGGCTGTTCCGTGATGCAGGCGGGTCTTCCGCTTTCTTCGGAATGGTTGGCAGGCCATCCCTTTCGCCTGCTATAGTTTTCTCTTTATCTGCTGCGGTTCGCTTCGTGTCTTGCAGGTCGGGATAAAGATGGAACTCGATTTCGCCGCCTGGATTGGCCTCGCCCTGCGCTGGTTCCATGTGATGGCTGCTATCATGTGGATTGGCGCGTCGATTTATTTCGTCTGGCTCGACCTGTCCCTGCGTCCTCCCGCGCGCAAAGAGGACCAGGAGGCGGGCGTGGGCGGGGAACTCTGGGCCGTTCACGGCGGCGGGTTCTACCACAACAAGAAATACATGGTGGCGCCAGCCGAGCTCCCTGCGGACCTGCACTGGTTCAAGTGGGAAGCCTACCTCACCTTCCTCAGCGGCTTCCTGCTGCTCTGCGTTGTCTATTACCTGAATCCGAAGCTCTACCTGATCGATGAGACGAAGCTGCACCTCACCCCCGCGCACGCAATTCTGATCGGCCTAGGCTTCATCGCCGGCGGCTGGATCGTTTACGACGTGCTTTGCAGGTCTCCGCTGGGCCGCGACAGCCGTGTGCTCGGCGTCGCCTGGGGCGGTGTGCTGGTGGGGTCCGCCTATGTGCTGTGCCGTATTTTCACCGGACGCGGCGCGTTCATCCACGTGGGCGCGATGATCGGCACGGCGATGGCCGCCAACGTTTTCGCCGTCATCATCCCGAACCAGAAGAAGACCGTGGCCGCGCTGCTCAAGGGCGAAAAGCCCGATCCCCGCCTGGGGCAGAAGGCCAAGCAGCGCTCCATGCACAACAATTACATGACGCTGCCGGTGCTGCTGATCATGATCAGCAATCATTACCCGATGCTCTACAGCGTCCCGTACAACTGGCTGATCCTTTCAGGGCTCTGCGCCGCATCGTGGCCCATTCGCGAATTCTTCAACCTCAAGGACCAAGGCACGGTGAATTACGGCTACGCAACCGCGGGCGTCGCGGGATATATCGTCGTGATGATCGCCGCTTCGCATTCCTTTTCCCCTGCGCCCGTTGCTGCAAAAACAGTGTCCCCCACCGAAGTCCGGCGCCTCGTGCGCACTCATTGCAGCCCCTGCCACAGCGACCAGCCTGTGCACGCCGGCATTCCGCGCGCGCCCCTGGGCATCATGTTCGACACCATGGACGAAATTAAGCTGCACGCCGCCCAGATCGAAGAGCAAGCCGTAAAGTCCAACAACATGCCCCTCGGCAACGAAACCGGCATGACTCCCGAGGAGCGCACGAGGCTTGGCCAAGGCCTCGCGGCGCTCACCTCTTCTCTCCCGCGACAGACTGCTAAATCTGCGCCGTGACGTGCGTTTACCGGCCGGGCGCTGAATTTCGTCCCCGATAGGTCTGAAATCCACTTTTTCAGCTACTGACATTGGTTCCAGACCCCGGTTTCCGCTTCGCCAACGCTCGCAAGTTTCGGACGTTATCGCATCTTTGTCCTTCTCCCTTACGCCTCTTTTACGCATAGCGCCGTAGGATTGGCTCACGCTTTCGGCACCCGAATCGCATCGGCTGTGAGTGTGGCGTGCGTGCGGCGGGAAACGTCAATTCAATTGCTCTTTCGAAGGGAGAGAAATTCACAATGATGGTTACCCTTGTCTTCTCCTCAAAGCTTTCAAAGGCTTTTTTCGCGGCGATACTCGTGTTCCTTTTGGCTCCGTTCTGCAGTGCGCAGGTCCAAGCCCAGAACCCGGCGGCCGGCAGTGTCGAAGAGGCGGGAACCAGCACCGATCTGTTCATTATGCTCGGATCGGACTTTGTGCGGCCTGGACTCCTTCCCAAGGCGAACGACAACATTGGCATCGGCCACACCTTCGGCTTCTTGAAAAAGGATCCCATCGGCGATGAGCTTACCTTCGCATATACCTACGAAGACGCCGGTTCCGGTTTTTGGCATTCCGACTACGGCTCTCATACGGAAAGCTTTGGAGTCATGAAAAACTTCGGCTTGCCGAAAACGACGCGGGTGAGCGGCTATACCTGGGTGCAGATCGGCATCAGCACCTTCACGGGAAATGCCCAGGTTCAGAATCATTTTTACGACGGCGAATCTCTCGGTGCGGTAGTTCACTTCACCGCGCACAGTTCCATCTGGATTCAGGAGACGTTCAACAAAATCATCACGGCTCCCTGGTACACGACCACAAGCATTGGTTACACGAGAAGTTGGTGAGCGGAGGCTCGCGTGTTAAGGGGCGATTTTCTTCGGCAATGAGCGACCGGCATTTCACCGCAACCGCGAACATCGAAAGGCATATGATAAAGATCATGCCTCCCACGGCCTTGGCGGCGAATCGTGCTGTGACGAATCCCTTAGCGCGCGCCGCCACCGGGAAGCCGGAACTCGACCCGGCAGTTTGCTGGCAGGCCGTATACAGCCGGGATCGGCGCTTTGACGGGCGCCTCTTTGTCGGCATCGCCGGCACGGGCGTGTATTGCCGGTCGACTTGCCCGGCGTCTTTCGGACGCCCTGCCAGGGTGCGCTGGTTCCCTTCGGCTGGCGCGGCCGAGGCGGCTGGTTTTCGCCCCTGTAAGCGCTGCCGACCGGATACTTCGCCCGGCAGTTCCGCCTGGTTTGGCACCTTGGCGGTTGTTTCTCACGCGCTCCAGCTGATCTCCCAGGGCGCTCTGGACAACGGAAATCTGGAGCAGCTTTGCGAGCGCGTGGGTATTGGATCGCGCCACCTGCGGCGGCTCTTCGAGCGCCATTTGGGAGCATCTCCGCTGAAAATCGCGCGCTCTCACCGCGTGCATGTTGCCAGAGATTTGATTCTCGAAACAAACACAGCCATTGCCGAAATCGCCTCGCGCACAGGCTTCCGAAGCATTCGCCAATTCAACCACGCCGTGCGCGCGACATTCGGGCAGCCTCCCACGAAGCTTCGCCTCCGCCACGGGATGTCCAGGACGCCGGAACCGGAATCCGGGCTCGTCGTGCATCTTCCGTACCGTCCCCCTTTTGAGTGGCCCGGGCTGCTTGAATTTTTCAACGAGAGAATCACTCCCGATGTCGAGGCGGTGGACGGCGATTTTTACAGACGGACGATTGAGATTGGCGATGTCGTCGGTGCTATCGAGGTCTGGCACGAGGCTGGCCGCTCGCGTTTGTCGATGCGAATTATCAACATTCCAAGCTGCGGCTGCTTGATGCAGATCGTTCAGCGCGTCCGCCGGATGTTCGATCTGGAAGCGGATGTGGTGCAGATCGGGCAGCATCTGTCCCAGGATGCGGCGCTTGCAAAGATGCTGGCAGCGCGGCCGGGTCTCCGAGTCCCCGGGGTATGGGACGGGTTCGAACTGGCTGTAAGGGCTGTTCTCGGGCAGCAGCTTACGGTCGTTGATGGACAGGCCCTCGTCCGGCGCCTTGTACGGACGTTTGGCCGCCCTCTTCGGATGCCTGTCCGCGGTCTCTCTCTCTTGTTTCCGCGGCCTGAGATTCTGGCCGGCGCCGATCTCGCGACAATCGGTATTCCAGCGGATCAGGCTGCCGCGATCGGATCTCTCGCGCAGGCGGTGTTGGCCGGCAAGCTGTCTTTCGATTCGGGAAAGGGCTTGCGCAGCGCACTCTCATGGTTGCGCGCCCATCCGGGATTGAACGAGGGTGCCGCATCCTACATCGCGATGCGAAGCTTCGGCGAGCCGGACGCCCTTCCGCACACGGACCTCGGATTGCGGCAGGCGCTGGCGATTGACGGCAGACCTGTTTCGCCGACAGAACTGCTCCGCATCTTCGAAAAGTTCACGCCGTGGCGCGCCTATGCCGCCATGCATTTCCTGGCGGAAGCGAAAGGACTTAGCGACTGCTCGCCCGTTCCTAGCATGGCGCATCCTGATCGACGAATGTATCGGGAATGTTTACTTGAGGAAAAGGCCTTCGCGGACCTGATCGCGACCGACGAAGGTCTTCGACGAGCGGAATTTCGCGAATAATTCCAGAATTTCCCGGTTTTGAAACACGCGCGCATGCACCGCCAACGTCGGAGCGGCCACCAGCTCCACGGTCTGCGTGTCGATGATGCGATACCGGTGGAACCGCTCCGGCGCGCGGCTGTGGAACAGCGCCAGCACCGCGCCCTCCCGGATGCAGAATGCCGAACAGCCGGTCCATGATTCGCGAGCTTACCGCCGGATCGAAGTAGTCGAACAGATCCCATCCCAGCACCCCGTGAAAGCTATCCTCGGGATACTGCAGCGCGTTTTCAAGAAACTTGTCGGCCAGCGCGGAAGCCGTGAGCCGCGCGCTGTAGCCCTCCGACGTCAAAGGCGCCGCTCGCAGCCGTTCCTCTTCCGCGGACACAAACTCTTTCCACGTGCCGAGCAGGTCGTCAGTCGAAATGCGATAGCCCTTTTCCAGGAAAAAGTTGACGGTAGCCTGCCACACCGGACCCAGGTCGAGCACGCGCGCGTGCGGCACGTCGCTCATGAGCCAGAGGAATTCTTTCAATCCATTCGAGGTGCGGACTTTCAGGTTGGCGTTCGCCGGAGCGGAAGCAGGACCCGGCTTCGAGGTGTGCGCGATTGCGGGCGCCGCCGCGCCAGGGCGTGTCTTGGCCATCCAGTTCATCGCTTGCTCGACTCGCTTTCGGAGCTGGCCGCCGCGGCTTTGTACACCGCAGCAGGAGGAGCGGGCTTCTCAGCCGTCGCAGGTCCCTTGGATTCCCCGGCTCGCGTCATCTCGACCTTCCCGCGGAGCTTGGCTCCGTCGTCGATGCCGATACGGGGCGTCAGCACACTGCCCTGGACTTTGCTCGACGATCCCAGCCGAACGCTTTCCCGGGCCTTCAGGTTTCCTTCAACCGTGCCTTCGATGATAATTTCCCGTGCTTCGATATCCGCTTGTACACGGCCGTTGGGGCCGATGGTTACCCGCGAGTCTGGCAGGGCAATTTTGCCCTGGGCCTCGCCGTCGATATACAAATCGGAACTTCCGGACAATTCTCCACGAATTTTCAGCCCCGGGGCAATCGAAGATGGACCGGAAGTGTCGTGCGTGACAACATTTTTTGTCACCGGAGCGGCAAAAGGGGTGCTGCGGGCGCGGCAGGAGGCTTCGCCGGTACCGGTGCCGGCACTGCGGCCACCGGCGCAGGTGCAGGTGCCGGTTGGGCCTTCACCGGGACAGGAGTTACGGGCTGCTCGGGAGCCTTGGAAGCTGGTTCTGGAGACGGCTTTGCATCGTTCTGTTTACGCCACATGGGATTTTCCCCCTCAGTTTTTGGGGACTTCCTGTGCCGGGGGGCAGGGGGTCCTCAAGCCGTTAAAACCGCTAAAACTACAGCACAGCGAAAAATGAGTGTAACCCCGCAGCCCCCGGTTGTGCGAGCAAAATGCTCACGGAGCGCCTGAAAGTATCGAATAACCCGGGCTCGGAGGTCTGCACCGAGTTGTGGCGTAGCTCCCACATCGCCAGGGGCATGCCCACGAGTTCGTGGGCGAATATCTTGATGCCCCCGCGCGTTTGCCACCATTGTTCCGGATCGTAGTCGGAATCGCGCGCGGCTACCACGCGGAGAATCGTCCCGGCGGGGAAGATGCGCTCGCAGATATAGCGCGACCGCCGCGTGTGGTAATCCGAAGTCACCAGGATCACGCGCCTCCATCCCCGCGCGGCAAGCAGCTGGCTGATCGCCACCGCCTCTTCGCGGGTATTGGCCGCATGCTGCGTCAGTTTGACGATCGCCCCGGCGGGAACGCCGTGTTCCGTGAGGTCGTGCTGCTCGAGTTCCGCAATGGTCGCGTAGGGGCGCAGATAGCGCCCGCTGGCAACCACGTGCGGCGCCAGCCCGGACTTGAACAGTTCCGCCGCGCGGGCCGCGCGGTCTCCGTTGTAGTTGTCGTCGCCCAGCATCACGATCACATCGGAATTTTCGGGCGATTCGTCCACCACCCAGAAGCTCCCGGCCAGCCGAAGCAGCGGATGCCGCGCGAAGTACACTCCCACCAGCAGCGCGATTAAAAAAAGCAGGAACAGCAGGCGAAAGAAAATGCCCCCTCGCTGGGAATCGCGGCGCGGGCTGCGGCTGTTGGGGATCGTGGTCACTTCCCGCTGTCCAGCTGGCGCAATCGCTCAGCCGCCTTTTCCGGGAGGGTGCCGTTAAAATACACTTCCTTAAGGTCGTAGGATTTTTTCTGCTCTTCGACGATCGGCAGTATCTCGAAATGCCAGTGGTAATCGCTGTCGATGGTACGCCAGTATTCGCTGAGTTCGCCCTTGGTCTGCAAGGTATTGGGAGCTGTGTGCAGCACCA
This sequence comes from uncultured Acidobacteriota bacterium, assembly GCA_963709105.1. GTDB lineage: Bacteria > Acidobacteriota > Terriglobia > Acidiferrales > UBA7541 > Palsa-295. The sequence goes on along the minus strand of CAVPVC010000016.1, from coordinate 941,251 downwards.
GATGATAGCTGCCGCTCACGTGGAGAAGGCGGCGGAGGGTGCGGCCCAGCAGGCTTGCAAGGTGCCGCCGGTTCTCGCCCGGGTGAGGCGCTTCAAACTGGTGGTTGTGCGTGCGGGGCATGATCCAGACCTCGTACGGCACGCGGCCGGCGTACGGGCAGAATGCGTAATAGTCGCCGACGCTGTCGACAATTCGCTTCTCCTGGCGGATTTCCTGCCGCAGGATGTCACAGAAGACGCAGCGCTCCCGCTCGCGGAACCACTCCCGCCCGGAGCGGAGCTCATAGAGGATGCGCCGCGGCACGAAGGTGGTCGCGGTCAATTGCGAATGCGCGTGCGTCCATTCCTCGCCGGACTGCGCCCCCTGATTCTTGTACACCGTCACGTATTTGAAGCGCCCGTCGCGCTTCAGGTCCGCGATCCGCAGGGCGTACGCTTCCAGCACGCGCTCGATTTCCTCATCGCTGAGAGACGGAAGCGAGCGCGTGTGGTCGGGCGTCTCGACGATGATCTCATGCGCGCCGATGGGCGCCATGCGGTCGTAGATTCCCTCGGCCGTCCGCGCCGTCTCTCCTTCCACGTGATAGAGCGGGCGGAAATGCGGGTAGGCCCGAACCTGCCAGGCGCCCTGGCGGGGCAGCTCCAGAAGGGATCGCGTCTCGATGCGGTTGCCGGGACAGAGCGGGCAGGCGTCGGCGCGCGCCTTCTGGCGTTCCGGGTGCCCGACGACCACCCAGCTTCGGGTGATGGGGTCCTTACGAAGCTCCATTGTTCTCCACGGAAAAATTCAAGCACGTCATCTTATACCGGGGATTTCAGGCGTGCAAAAGCTTGTAGGGATTTTTGTGCGGCAGAGTTACGCGAGCGACGGGAGGGAAAGGTCTCGCCGGTGGACCGGCATGCGCACGGTGATTTTCGTCCCGGCTCCATCCGACTGTATTTCCAGAGAGCCTTTGAACTCCATCACTCGCTCTTTCATTCCAGCCAGGCCGACACCCACACGAGTGCCGTTGGTTTTGAAATTGGAGAGCGTTTCGGGCGGGATGCCTTTCCCGTGGTCGCTGATGATCATTGTCACTTCCTGCGCTTGCATCGAGATGGAGACTTCCGCGCTGGCGCTTTTCGAGTGCCTGTGAATATTGGTGAGCGCTTCCTGGAGGATTCGGAACAGGGCCAGTTCGAGGTCTTTCGGCAGATGTTCGACCCCCGGGGAGATATTCGCTGTTACCGGGACTCCGGTCCGTTTCGTGAAGCCTTCCATGAACCACTCGGCAGCCGACCGGAAGCCGAGTTCATCGAGCATCGGCGGGTGCAGCAGGTAGGAAATGGTGCGGGTTTGCGCCGCGGCCTCTTGTATCAGGGTGGCGAGATCGTCGAACTTCGGGTTGCCGGCATTTTGAGAGGCCAGCGATTCCGCCATCATCTTGGCGGCGACCATCGTTTGTCCGAGTCCGTCGTGCAGTTCGCGGGCGAAGCGCCGGGCCTCGGCATCGCGCACCCGCAGCAGGTGGACGCTCAGTTGCCGCAATTGATTTTCGGCGGATTCGCGCTCGCGGAGCTCGCGCTGGAGCATCCGGTTGTGGATCCAGAACATCACCGCGGACAACACGAGCGAAACCGCCAGGATTGCGATCATTACCCCGAACAAAAGCTTGGTAACGCGGCTGCGCTGTGAGAGCAGGGTGTCTTCGTTGTGGCGCATCTCCTGTCCCACGGCCGCCGTCTCGAACGCCGCGCCGCCGATCTGCGCGGTTAGCTGCATCTGTTTCGCGGGATCGCTTCGATTCTCCTGCACCAGCCTCACGGACTCGATGGAAGGCGTTAGCCGGTGGTCGGCGCCCTGCTGCAAGCGGTCACACAGCGAGTTCGCGTAGGGATTGTCGCTGGTCAGGGAGCGGATCCGCGCGATCGCCTCCGGCACTCTTTGTGCGGCATCGCGGAAGGCTTGCAGCGATTGGTCGCTGGGCGAATTGATGTAGGCGATGCGGCTGCTCCCGGCCCGCGCGAGCGCCGATTCGAGATCGCCCAGCGCCACTTCCACCGTGTAGGTGTGCCGCACCCAGCCTTCGGATAAGTAGAGCCGGGCCATGGCGACTGATGCGCCCAGGCCGCTGAGCGCAAGGAGGAGGAGGGCGACGGAGAGCGTGAGTTTTGCCCGGTCGTGAGGGGACAATCCCTCATCGTTGGGGATGGGGCTGCGAGCGCTCGCAGCGGAATTCTCGACCAAGGGGCCACCCAAGCCGCGCCACCCAGAAACCAAAAAGCTGCGACGGAAGGCGGCGACGTGAACGTAGATTAGCACACAGAACAGCGCAGAAAAATCAGACTCAAGCGCGCACGAAGCCCGGCATGTCCCGTGTCAATTACATATCACTTCCGTATTAATTGACGGCTGCGCCGAAGACCGCGGTTTCCACATGGCCGGCGCGCTTGATTTGCACGAAGATGCGGTAGAAGCCCGGCTTGGGAAATCCGTAGGGGAACGAGATCGTGGGATCCACCGTCGAGGACATTCCCGGCATGTTCATGGCCGGCATGGAGGTTGCGCTATCCGGCTGCCCCGCCTGCGCCGAGCCCGGCGTTTGCATTTGCGCCAGATCGAGCGCAGCCATGGCTACCGAGCCGGCGGGGTGTACGTGCGCGAAGACGGAAGCGTCGGAACGAATGATTTCCGCGTGTGCAGCCATGCCCATGTACGGCTCGAGATCGTGGGCGGGCTTTCCGTCCTGATCCTGCACCAGGAACTGAAACGACAGCGGGACATTGGCTTTGAGCGGTCCGGGATCGCGCTGCCAGACCATTCTTCCGCCATCGGGGAACGAGTAGATGGTGGAGTCCTTCGCGTCCTTTCGCGACGTCTGTTCATCCTGCGAGATTGGGGTGGTTACGATGCCGCTATCGTCGCCGGAGAGCGCCTTGCCCGAGTAGGCGGGTACGTCGAGTTGGCCGACCATCGTGACGGGAAAACCGTTGCTGAGCACGACGTCCGCGAAAAGCTCGTAATGCCCCGGCGGAATCGGGGGTAGTTCGTGGACGAAAGTTCCCTGACCTGCGGGCGAGGGATGCAGGTGCCAGAAGCTGTCCATCTCGGGCATTCGCAGCATGAAAAAATGCATCAGGTGGCCGTGGTCGAGGATGAGGTTGTCGAAATTGATGGCGTCAGCGGGGCGGCGCGGATTGCCCACGGCAAGGTGGGCCGCGTTTGCGCGAAGGGTGAGCTGCCCATCGGGCTGGAGCGTCGCCTCCAGCTGGGGTGGTGAATAGATGCGGCGCGCGAACTGCGTGGCATCGGACTTCCACCATTCGCCGCCTATGAAAAGAACAGAGCCTACTACCAGCGCCGCGATCACCGTTGCGACGTGCCCGCTCCGGACCTTTGAGGGAGGGACCGCGGTGCCGGGGGCGACATCCCCTTCGCGAACCGCGGCAGCCGATATCGAAACAATCGCCGAAGCGAGCAGGATCATCAGCCCGAATAACAAAGCTCCGAGGGGCTTTTGCATCGGCAGCGTGCGCTGCGCCACCGCGGGGACGGGAACCGACAGCTCACCCTGGCCCTTCGCTCCGTCCACATCCACGCGAACCTGGAGCGACCCCAGCTCCATCAGCCACAGACTGCCGGTGAAAAATTGCGGGTCGGTTTTCGATCTCTCCGCCACATCGGGGGTGGGCGCGTATTGCGAGCCGGGGCCGGTGAGCTGCATCGGGGCGATCCTGATTTCGCGCACGTCATTTGAAGCGCTGCGAATCTCGATCTGCGCTATTCCCGGGATCACCTGCGGCACGCGCACGGTGACGAAAAGCCGGTAAGGCCCGGCGTTGGCGTCGAGAAAGACATCAGGACTACCCACATGTGCCCCCGCCGGAAGGCAGAAAATCAGGACAAAAAAGGCGATGCACAGAGCCGCATAAGAGTGTCGAGTGAGCGCAGTGCCGGTTGTTTGTTTTCTGTGAGTTAGGTGTGTTTCCGTTCGTCCATGTGTGTCGAGTGAGCAGGAAGGAAAATGCGAGGAGGCAGAGGAAGCAAAGGAGGCAGAGGACGTCGAGGAGGTTGAGGAAGTAGAGGAGGTAGAGGAGTAAACCGGGAACCGCGCCCTGGCTCGGCTTGAGCTTGCGGCGGCGCTTTCCTTGTCAGAATTCGAGTTCAAAGCGACTCCATCTGGCATCCAACTTCTACTTTGCAGAGGTGAAAACCGAATTGCAAACGGTAGTTGTCGTGGTAGGGATCCAATGTTGGAAAAACACAGAAGTTCGAGAAATTGAGCTGCCCGGGCGGGCAGTGCCCAAAGTCTCGCGTAAACTGAGCCGAAACTTGTGGGTTTACACTGATTTAAGTGTCTATACAGTAAACACCTTATGGGCGCTATAAGGGCCTTGCGCTAGGCTCATTTTCCGCGTACTTGTATTGGCTCTACTTTGGTCCTGGAGATAGGTCCCGATGATCGACGGCAGTATGGGTCCAGTCTCGCTGGATTCGATTCTCTTCACACATGAATTGGACCGCCGTCCTTCACGGCCGCCCGATCATGAAAAGCAGAGCTGGGCGCTGGTTGCATTGATGCAGGCTCTCGCAGATTCCCCGCAGACGGTATTGCAGACATTGGCTGACACTATCCTGGATGTATTGCAGTGTGGATCGGCGGGGGTCAGCTTGCTGACGACCGACGATGGCGGTAAGAGATTTTATTGGCCGGCAATCTCCGGCGTGTGGAAAGAGCACATTGGCGGGGGGACCCCGCGAGAGTTCGGTCCCTGCGGAACGGTGCTGGATCAAAACAAGCCGCTATTGTTCAAGCACGTGGAAAAGGTCTTCACGTATTTCGAACCGGTCAAGCCCTGGGTCGAAGAGGCACTGCTGGTTCCCTTTTATTCGGGAACAAAAGCGGTGGGCACGGTGTGGGCGGTGTCGCACGACGATGTTCGCAAGTTCGATGCGGAAGACAAACGGCAACTGGAGAGTATGGCTGAATTTGCGTCCGCCGCCTATCAGTCCGTCAGATTTTCTGAATCGCGGAATCGGATCGCGGCCATCGTGGAGTCCTCGGATGACGCGATCGTTTCCAAAGACTTGAACGGTATCATTCAAAGTTGGAACCCGGGGGCCCAGCGCATATTTGGGTATTCCCCAGCGGAAGCAATCGGCCGGCCCATCACAATAATTATTCCCCCCGAACTGCAGCAGGAAGAGCGGGACATTCTCGACAGATTGCGGAAGGGGGAGCGCATCGACCACTTCGAAACGGTTCGCCTCCGCAAAGATGGGTCGCGCGTGAATGTCTCCCTGACGATTTCTCCGGTCCGGGGCGCTCAGGGCCGCATTGTTGGCGCTTCCAAAATCGCCCGGGACATCAGTGAGCGGAGACGTTATGAGGAAGCGTTGAGAGAAAGCGAGTTTTCGGCCCGGCTCTTGAAACTTCAAGACGAAGACAGGCGGCGGATCGCTCGTGAGTTGCACGATGGACTGGGTCAGCTGCTGGCGGCGATCGGCATGAATGTCGCAGTAGTGATGAAAGAAACGCACAAGCTCAGTGCGGATGCGGCGCGGCGCGTCGAGGAAAACAAAGCTCTCATTCAGCAGGCGTCCGCCGACATTCGGACGGTATCTTACCTGCTTCATCCGCCTTTGTTGGACGAAATGGGATTGAGCTCCGCTTTGAGGTGGTACATCGACGGCTTCGCCGAGCGCAGCAAGATGAGGGTCGTGCTGGAGATGCCTCCGGATTTGGGGCGACTGCCTCAGGACTCAGAATTAGTTCTATTCCGCATCGCGCAGGAGTGCCTGACAAACATTCATAGGCACGCCAAGGGTTCGTCCGCCTTCGTCAGGCTATCCGATACCGGAGGGATGCTGGCCATGGAAATCCGGGACGATGGCCAGGGAATCGACGAGGAACTTCAGAGGAAAATTGCTTCCGGCAAGGCGTCGGGAGTCGGACTGCGAGGGATGCGGGAGCGAGTCGTCGCTATCGGAGGTACCTTCGCGATCGAGTCCAGTGAGAATGGGACCTCAGTTGTGGTAACCTTGCCGACCCACAAGGAAACCGCCGCGCGGGCATAAATTCACCGTGGCAGCGGTGCCGGAAGCCGCAGAGACGGGCCAGAATAAGCCCAGCTAATTGGGATTTTCCGCGAGTTAGACGATTCTCCCACGCAGAAAAACGGGGAAGTCCCGGCGGAAATCGGGCATGATGGCGTGCTATGCCTCCGTTGAAATGGATGCTCAGGCCGCTCGTTCCAGCTTTCCTGGGCGAAATTCTGGATGCGCGGAAAGCGCTCTCGCGCGTGTCCGATCGTCCGTGGACGGATGCTTTTTCGGCGGCCAAGCGGTTGGCACTGGAGCAATCGCGCCTTGCGATGCTGCCGCAGAAATTGCTGCCGCTGACGTTCGTGATCGACGTTGGCGCGAACCAGGGGCAATGGATCGGCTCCCTGCTGGAATTTCTTGCGATTCCCGAGGTGTGGATATTCGAGCCGAATCCCCAAGCTATGAAGGCCTGCCGGGAGCGAATCGGAACGCGCCCCGGGTTTACGTTTTTCGATCTGGCACTCGGTGAGGCGCCTGGCCAGGGGGAACTGCGCGTGACGGCCTCCTCGGACTTCGCCTCGATTCTTCCGCCGCGGTCTGACTTTCTGGAGGCGCATTACGGAAAGAACGCTGCTCGGGTTGTCGAGAACAAACAGGTTCCTGTCGTTACGCTGGACAGCCTCTTTGCGGAGCCGCGAACGGTGGACCTGCTGAAGATCGACGTGCAGGGCTTCGAACGGGCCGTCCTCGCTGGGGCGCGGCACGTGCTTAAGAACACCCGCGCCGTGCTCATGGAAGTGAATCTCCAATCGCATTATGCGGGCGACGACACTTTACCTGCGCTATGGAACCAGCTGGCGGCTCAGGGATTTTCGCTCTGGTCGCTTTCGACACCGTTTACCGGTGCGGACGGCAAAGCCCTGTGGGCCGACGCACTGTTTCTCAAGAGCGACTCTTAGGAGAGCGGTCACTGCAATGGACAAGAGGACTTCGACGGAACAATCTCGTGAATCCCACGTGCGCCTCGTTGTTTCTGGAATTCTCCCGCAAGAAACTGCTGGAACAATACTGGCCGCGGCTTCGCGGCTGCGTCGAATCGCTCACCGACGAGCAGGTCTGGTGGCGTCCGAACGAGGCCAGCAACAGCATCGGCAACTTGATCCTGCATCTCGACGGGAACGTGCGACAGTGGCTGGTTTCCTCCTTCAGTGGCTCAGAAGACGCACGCGACCGCCCGGCGGAATTCTCCGCGCGCCAGGGGATTTCGAGAAGCGTCCTGCTGTCGCAACTTGAGGGCACCCTGCGGGAGGCATCGGCGGTCCTGTCGCGGCTCGGCGAGGCCGAGTTGCTTGCTACCTTCCACATTCAAGGCTCGACCGTCACCGGCCTGCATGCCGTTTACCAGGTCGTGGAACACTTCGGAATGCATTATGGACAGATTCTCTTCATCACGAAGCTGGTGCGAGGCGAGTCTCTGGGTTTCTACCGCGAATTGGATAGGACGGGTCGGCCTGAGTGAATCAGCCCGCGAGTTTTCAAGATCGGGGTTAGCGGCGGATTTTGCGGACCCAGTCTCCCCAGGCCATTCCGAGGCGGGCGCTTAGAATCGAGAAGACGAAGGCTTCGGCCATGACGCGCCAGAATTCGCCGGCGGTGCGCTCGACCGGGAAAAAGAGGTGGCGGACGTCGAAGCCGTTGGGGCTGGCGAAATAGGCGAAATATTTTGTCCCGAAGAAGCGGTTGGCCGAGGCGGGCGAGACCAGGAAATTCGCGAAGGGCCACTGGACCGCAAGAAACGCGGCGAGAAAGATCACTCCAAGCACAGCCGCTTGCGCCCATTTACTCCACGCCGCCACGCGCGGGCGCGCCAGATCGAGCAGGAACGCCGGAACGATCACCAGCAGCGGAAATTCCATCGGGACCATGTGCGTGATGTGCTGGTACACCGGACCGAGCTTGGGCGTGGCGGGAAAGAACGGAAAAAGCCACAGCATGAACGCCGCATACGACGGTGTAAATTCCCGCGACGATCGTGCACGCCCAGCGCTGCCTGGAAATAATCGCGAAGCCGATCAACACGACCGGCAGCACGATCGCCACGGCGCGGTAGCATTGCGCGCTATGCATCAGCACCCGGTAGGTGGATTCCCACACTACCGTGAGCGCGAGCATGGTGACCATCCCGCCCAGCAGCAGAAGAAGCCGGTCGAGCTTTTTCAGCAGCTCGGCGCTGGAACGGTTCATCGTGCTGGCGATGAGCACCACCGCGCCCACCTGAATCGCCAGCACGCCGCCATCGAGCACCACGTGCGGCGGGCTGAAGATTTTTACGTCGAGGCCGTAGGCGTTGTGCCACCAGTTGTCGAACGGCGCGGAGCTCAGCATAGTCGCGCCGCCCCAGGAGGCGATAAACGCTCCCAGCGGCCCGCGGAATCTCCACACTTCCACCGACGCCGCGCGCAGCGCCGGATCGTTGCCGAAGGTGCAGGAAAATATCAGGTAGGCGCAGGAGAATCCGGCGAGGATGCCGCACATCTGGATGGCGATGTGCGCGGGCGTCCAGAAGGTGTCGCGGCCGATCGACATGTGCCAGGAAATATCCCAGTAGCCCCCGACCACCACCGAAACCACCGCCGCAAAAAGCACCCAGATGTACCACGGGATGCTGGTCATCTCCTGCGTGGCCACAGCGGGAGATGGTTTTGCGATTCGGCCGGCAGCGGAGAGTGTGGTAGCCATCGCGGGTGCGCCCCTATTTGCGGAAAAGCCGCGCTAAGTTCGCTGCTGGAAGTGTACAGCAACATCGGATGCCCGCAGAAGGCCGACGGATGCGCCCTTCCACGCGAACGATTCGCGCGGCGCGCGTTTCGCGGAGCGAGACGTTTGTCCGCGGATTTGGACCCGAGCTAGTTTGAGGCAGTTGAATTTGTCGTGGCAGGCTGCCGCGCTTTGCGGCGAGGCTGCAGAAGGAGGCTGGGGCGGCTTCGGGGCCATCGTCCGGGTTCTGGCGGCTGACGGGCCGCTGAGTCGAATCACCGCCGCCGCCGCGGCGAACCGGGCCGGCTGCGACTTGTCATTGAGCATCATGTCTTTGAGTTGGGGCAGCGCAGCGCGCACATTCAGCTTCGCGAGCGAGCGGGCCGCGGCGGCGCGGACGGTCCAGTTTTTATCATCGAGCGCGTAGGTCAATTCCTCGACGGTTTCGCGGCTCTCGTCGAGCGCGAGCATCTGCGCGCAGAGCGCCTGGATCGAGGTGCCGTTGTTCTTGGCGTATTCCTCGACCATCGAAACGCCCATCGAAAAGGGACCGAGAAACGCGCCGGTCGCTTCGTTGACGCCGATCAGCGCGAGCGCTTTGGGATCGTGCATTTCCATGCGGGCTTCATGCATTTTGCTCTTGAGCAGGCCGGGCTTTACTTTGCGCTCGCCGTCGAGAACTTCATAGAAAATGTCGCGTCCTTCGAGGTCGCCCATTTTCCAGAGCGCTTCGGCGGCGGCGAAGCTCACCTGCGGCGATTTGTCGTTGTTCATGGTGTCTTTCAGCTGGGGGATGGCCGAGCGGGCCTTGATCTGGCCGAGAGAGGTGGCCGCGAGCACGCGGATGGTTTCCTCTCTGTCTTTTAGCGCGGCGGCGATGGCTGCGATTGCTTTGCGGTCGCGTTCGAGAATCGTCAACGCGGAGACGGCGTCGGAGCGATCGCGAAACTTTGTGGAGGACTCGCCCTGCATCAGGAGATTCCAGGCGTCGGCCGGCGAGTCCGCGGCGGGAGCGCTCGCGGATTTTGCGGACGCCGTGGGCGCCGTCTTTTGCGGGTCACCCTGGCGGGCAGGCGAGGTGGCGGGAAAAGTGGCACCGATGACGGCTGCGAGCAGCAGCGGATGCCCGAAACGCCTGAAATGTTCTATACGAGCCATGGCCGCTCCTCTTGGCGAATGAAGTGAAAGGACCTCGCGCCCTGCGCTGGGCCTCCCGAGCCGCATGTTATTCTGGGTCACCGTGAACCAGCAAAACGACGCCGCCGACGAATTCTACATGCGAGCCGCGCTTGACGAAGCGCGTGCCGCGGCGGACCGGGGCGAGGTGCCCGTTGGCGCGGCTGTGGTGATTGGCGAGCGCATCTTAGCCCGCGCCGGAAACCGAACCATCGCGGATTGCGATCCCACCGCGCATGCCGAAATTGTCGCGCTTCGCGAGGCCGCGCGCGCTATCGGAAACTACCGGCTGCCTGAAGCTACCGTGTACGTCACAATCGAGCCCTGCGCGATGTGTGCCGGGGCGATGATCCAGGCGCGGATCGCGCGCCTGGTCTACGGCGCGGACGACGTCAAAGGGGGCGCTGTGCGTTCCTGCTTTTCGGTGTTCGACCATCCGCAGCTCAATCACCGCGCCGCGGTGATGGGCGGAGTGCTGGCAGGGGAATCCGCGCAGTTGCTCAGGGAATTTTTCGCCGCGCGCCGCTAGCCGCAAAGAGACGCCAGCAAGCGGCACCTGCTAAATCCGCCCCATCACCGCGAGAATGATGAGAATCAGCAGGAGAAGCCCGAGTCCGCCGCTTGGGTAATAGCCCCACCCCGCGCTGTAAGGCCATGTCGGCAGCGACCCCAGAAGCAAGAGCACCAGAAGAATCAGGAGAATCGTTCGGATCACGGATTTGCACCTCGGGCGACAGCCTACCGTATCCACCGATAGGGTCTATACGGGCTTGGCAGTATTTCAGAATGGATATTTCGGCAGTTGCTTCGCTCACAATGAGTGCCGCTTTTGCGTGGATTCTTCGCGTCGCCCGAAACACGCAAACGGCGAAAGAAGAAGCAGGTCCCTCACCCATCCGCGCTTCGCGCGCATGGGCTCAGGAATGACAGCGAAAAGCAAAGGCTGCGGTAAGAAAGACAGAAGACCGACCCTGAACACCGAAGGGTCGGGCACTCGCAAAGAAAATCAAAAAAGTCACCCCTTCTCAGGGCACCGTCACGACAATGGCGGTGCAAGGCTTCTGACTGATTCTGCGGTAGGAGTGCGGCAGCGAGGAGTCGAAGTAAATCGAGTCTCCCGATTCGAGAGTATGGTCTTCGTTTCCGATGCGCAGTTCCAGCTTCCCGCGCAAGACCGACAGAAATTCCACGCCCGCGTGATGGTGCATGCGCGCTTTTCCCGGAGGCAGCGGCTCGAACTCGGCGTGGTAGGCGCTGAGCTTGCGTTCGACCGCGGTGAAATCGAGCGATTCGAAGTGGAAGGAAATATCGCGCCCGTCGGGCCGTTCCGGAAAGCGCTTGCGCTCGGCCCGGCGCACGATCGAAATGGCGTGGCGCTTCTTGTCGTCGGAGAAAAAATATTCGAGGCCCACGCTGAACACCATCGCGATGCGCAGGAGCGTGGGGAGCGTCGGAAAAAGCTTGCCGCGCTCGACCTTCGAGAGCATGGCCGCGGAAAGCCCGGTGTGGCCGCCAAGTTCGACGAGGCCCATCTTCTTTCGCAGGCGCAAGGCGTGGAGTTTTTCTCCGATCGAGTATTCCTTGAGGCCCTTCGCCAGCGTGTCCGAAAGCATGATTTCCTCCGTTTTTGAGCAGGAAGCAAAAAACTCACAGGAATTTGACTGCGGCTCACTCGACTTTGCGTGCGCCGCGCCTTTGTCCTTGTGATTAAAACATTGTTCACTATAGTTAAAGGCGCAGTCAACAAGAAACGCGCAAAGCGGGAGGAAAAAGGACATGAAGAAACTCGATGTGCTGGCAGCGGTTCTCGTGGTGGTCGGCGCCCTCAACTGGGGACTTGTAGCAGTGGCTCATTTTGACCTGGTGGCGGCCATCTTCGGAATGAAGTTCGGAGAGGTGTCAACACTCAGCGGAATCGTCTACGGGCTCGTGGCGCTGGCGGGGCTCTACCAGGCCGTGAGCTTTAAGGCGATTCAAAACCGGTGGCACGGCGGAACGGTACCGCAGCATTCGCGGTAGCCGTATTGCATTTCAACAACACACAGGACAAAGGCGGTCCTGTCCCGCTGGCCGGCAGGACCGCCGTTTTAAAGGATGAACCAGCAAAAATTCACGAGGTGCCGAGGTGAACGATGGGTGCGGTGACCGAAAGAGCCTGGGAGCAGCATCGCGAGACGGAATTGCAGTTGACGGGCGAGAAGAAGGCCGACCGGCTGGAGCACATCATCCGCGAGTTGATGCTGGAGCTTGGCCTCGATATGGCCGATCAGCACTTCGAGGGTACTCCGGCCCGCGTGGCGCGCCTGTACCGCGAACTCACGCAGGGCGCGCGGCTGGACCCCGCGAAAATACTCAAGACATTTGGCTCGAAGCACCAGGAGCTGATCGTGGTCTCGGATATCAACTTTTACTCGCTCTGTCCGCATCATCTGCTGATCTATCGAGGGAAGATGCATTTCGGCTATGTGCCGGACGGGAAGATCGTGGGCCTCTCGAAAATTCCGCGCCTGATTCAGGCGATGGCGTCGCGCCCGATCGTGCAGGAGGATCTGGTGTCGGAAATCGCGGACACGTTTATGTCCGTGGTGCGGCCGCTGGGATGCGTGCTGCGCGCGACGGGCCGGCACGATTGCGTGGCGGTCCGGGGAGTGCGAAGCCGTGACGCGCAGATGACCACCGTGGCGCTCCGCGGCCTGTTTCGCGAAAAGACGTCGCTGGTGCAGGAATTCCATCAGGCTGTGCCGAAGGCGGAGTGATCAGCCTTCTGGCAATCAAGCGCGCAGAGTGAAACCGTGACTTCCGTTCCCGAAATTCGCGTCCAAGCTTGCAATCGAGCCCCGGTGCGGGCGGATGGGGATTACGTTCTCTATTGGATGATTGCGGCGCGGCGGATGGGCTGGAATTTCGCTTTGGACCGCGCGGTGGAATGGAGCGAGCGGCTGCGCAGGCCGCTGGTGATTTTCGAGGCGCTGCGCTGGGATTTCCCCTGGCACAGCAAGCGAATGCGCCGTTTTGTCTCCGATGGAATGATGGCCAACGCGCAGTCGGTGCGGAGGACCAACGCGTTCTACTATCCCTATCTCGAGCAGGCGGCGGGCGAAGGCAAGGGTTTGCTCGCCGCGCTGGCGTCGCGAGCCTGTGTAGTCGTCACTGACGAGTTTCCCTGCTCTTTTCTTCCGCGCATGGTTGCGGCGGCAGGCAGCAAATCGCCCGTTCTAATGGAGCAGGTCGATTCCAACGGCCTTCTGCCGCTGCGTGCGGCCCCGAAGGAATTTCCGACAGCTTTTTCGTTTCGCCGCTTCCTGCAGAAGCAATTGCCTGAGCATCTGCTGAATGCTCCAAGCGCCGATCCCATCGCGAAGCTGAAAGTGCCGCGGCTGAAGGCTCTTCCCGCGGCGATTCTACGACGCTGGCCGATGGCCCCGCTCGATGCTTCCCGCACGGCAGGATTGAAACGATTCGGACCTGCCCGGCGGAAGCGCTGCGGCAAGAAAACGGCTGATTGGGTTTCTTCTCGAGAAGCTCGGTTCGTATCCGGAGCGGCGCAACGAACCCTCCGACGACGGCACGAGCGGCCTCTCTCCATACCTCCATTTTGGACATATCTCCGCGCACGAAATCTTCGCCGCTCTTGCCAGGAACGAGCGATGGGCGCCTGAGAAGGTTGCCGTACGCTCCAACGGAAGCCGCACCGGCTGGTGGGGCATGAGCCCGGCGGCGGAAGCCTTCGTCGATCAGTTTGTCATCTGGAGAGAGTTGGGATTCAACAGCTGCCACTGGCGGAAGGATTACGACCGCTATGAATCCCTGCCGGACTGGGCGCAAAAGACGCTGAAAGAACACGAAGGCGACCGCCGAACCTCGCTCTACAGCTTCGAAGAACTGGACCGCGCGCAGACGCACGACGCGCTGTGGAACGCGGGGCAGAACCAGCTCCTCACCGAAGGGCGGATGCACAATTATGTCCGCATGCTCTGGGGAAAAAAGATTCTGGAATGGACGCGCTCGCCGAGGGAAGCCCTCGGAGCGATGATCGAACTCAACAATCGCTACGCTCTCGACGGGCGCGATCCGAACTCCTACAGCGGCATTTTCTGGTGCCTGGGCCGGTATGACCGCCCGTGGGGGCCGGAGCGGCCGATTTTCGGCAAGGTGCGCTATATGAGCTCGGCGAACACCGCGCGGAAGTTTGATGTTAAGGCGTATCTGCGGAAGTACGCACCCGGGAAAAAGAACGGCTGCCCGAATGTGGCCGCTCTCGAGTTTGTGCGATAGCCGAAGAAGGAGCGTTAGCGAAATCGTGTTTCGCTTTCATTTTGAGCGGAGCGAAGAATCTCTCCGCAGTCTGGGCGAGGACTAGGACTCCACAAGGTGCTTTATGAAGACTTTTCATTTTCAAGACAAGCTGTGGCTGCCGCATCCGCGTCCGGCGATCTTTCAGTTCTTTTCGGACGCGTTCAATCTCGAGAAGATCACGCCGCCGTTCCTGAAGTTCCACGTGGTCACGGCACCGCCGATTCGAATGCAGGAAGGGGTCGAAATCGAGTACCGCCTTAAAATCCACGGCATTCCGGCGCGCTGGCGAAGCAGGATTACCGTGTGGGACCCTCCTATCCGCTTCGTAGACGAGCAATTGCACGGCCCCTACCGACTGTGGATCCACGAGCACCGCTTTGCCGAAGACGCGGGCGGAACAACGTGCGAGGACAGCGTCGAGTACGCGCCCCTGGGCGGCACGATCATCAACAAGCTGCTGGTGGAGCGCGACGTGAGACAGATATTCGCCTATCGCGCCGAGCGTTTGAAGGATATGTATGGTTTGCCGCCGGTAAGCGGGCCGCAGAAGGCGGCGTGAAGGGGCAAGGACTGGAGGCAGAGGAGGTTGAGGAGGCAAAGGAGGTAGAGGATGGAAAGCTCGCGGAAAGGGCACCGCGAGCGGTAGGCGCTGAGCGCCATCCTATTACGTCGTGCTTGACGGCTTTTAGTGGCTGAGCTGGCCGGTGAAAGGGTCTGCGCCGATGGTGCCCCGCAATTCCTGCAGGTACGCGGGAGAACTTACGCGAGCGAGCTGGGAGCGCGCTTCGCGGAGCCGCTCCTCCACGTTGAAATCGCAGCCATCCGCGGCGGACGCTCCGGCCTGCTGGAACTTTTCCAGAGCCGTCACGTGCCGATGCCACAGCGCCGTGTCGCGCTCCTGTTTTACGCGAAGGCGTTCCTTGTACCAGTCGCTTGCCAACACGGCTTCGCGGTCGAAGAGCTCCCGGAACCACGCATCGTCTAGTCCCATTCCTTCGTACGAGCCCTGCGCCATGATGTGCAGGAGCGCTTTGAGCGGCGGGCAGGCGGCGGCGACGCTGCCGTCCTCGAAATAGTTCAGCGCCACGCGGCGCTGGGCTTCCACGATGGCATCCACTCCCGCGGCGAATAATGCAAGGCTTTGCTTTTCGGGACGCAGCATCTCCTCGGGAAACACGGCGTCGGGCGTTTCGAAAAGGCGGCCGAGGAAGCGGTCCACGAACGCCGTGGTGATGCGGTAGCCGAGGCGGCTTGCGAGAATGGTGCGGCCCTCGAAGGTGAAATCCTCCATGCGCTCGAGCAGCCCTTCCTCGATCATGTACCGGGGATGGCGCTCGTGGACGCGCATGCGGCACCAGATTTCCGGCACCAGCATGCTGACATCGTGATCGACGCGCACTTCCGGCCCCACATATCCCGCCGACGTGGTGAATCCCGCGTAGCCCGTCAGGATGAACGACAGCAGCGCGTTGTTCAGGTCGACCACCGGCCACAGCGCGTTGAAGGGAGCCTTGGTGAGCGCGCCCTCGCTGCCGAATCCGGTGGTCGAGGGCGACTTGCCCGTGAGGCTCGACACGAATTCCATGAACAGCTCAGGCAGTTCCTGATAGTGGATGGGATTGTAAACGGCCAGCGGGGGCAGACCGATTTCCGGGTCGGGCGGGCTGTTCCGGCGCCCGGCGAGCACGGCGTTCACCGGGAAGTGGACCGGCTTGTCCTCGGGAATTTCACGCTCCAGCCGCGCGGCAATTTCCGCGAGATACGTTTCGCGCGGATTCTCGAGGTCCGGCCGCTTCTGCAGGTAGCGCGGGTTCTTGGAAGGCTTGCCGTCCACCAGCCGGGGATGCGCTGAGGAAACCACGTACGCCGTGGGCATTTTCGCGACGAAGCTATCGAGGAGTTTCTTCATGGGGCTGGTGAACCTGTCGAACTCGGCGACGTGTCCGGCGATTTTGGCGGCCTGCTCCACGGTGAACGGCTCGTAGTTGGAAAGGAACGTTCCCGGGCTGGCGATGTCCAGCTCGGCCTGCTTGTCGGCGCCGCGATGGATGGCGTCGTCCGGGCGCTGGAAGAGCAGCGTCTCGCAATTCACCAGCAGCTTCACGCTGGGCTCGTCGAATTCGGGATCGAGGCCGCTGAGGCTCTCGCGCGGCAGCACCACCGACGCGGTGATGTCGTCTTCCACCTGCACCTTATCGGCGGGATGAAAATCGGGGCGCAATTTGTAAATGCGCCAGGAGCCGTCGCGGTCGTAGCCGACACGCAGGTAATAATTCACGAGCTTGTGATTATCGAACTTCAGCTCGTGGCCGGGCATGCCGTTCACAAGGTCGACGGCAAAATGTTCGCGCCAGTTCTCGCCCCATTCGGGGCGGTAGTAGCGCTTTACGGTGAATAGCAGCTCGCGGATCGTGTACGGCATTGTGCCGATCCACGCGTTGTGCTCGTCGGTGTATTCGGGAGACGGTGTAAAAAGCTGGATCACCGAGCCCATGGTGCGTTCGGGGCTCAGCAGCGAGCGCTGCGCGCGCCGGTCGCGAGGGCGGTTTTTGTAAATGGCCGAGAAGTCTTTCTTCAATATTTCGGCCACCTGCTCGACGTCGTGGTGAAAATCACCCACGAAGACGGGCCCTTCTAGGATCACGTTGGCGATGGATTTTGAAATTTCCGATTTGCCGCCGCCCGAAACGGTGCAGGGCTTGTGGCATAGAGTTCCGCGCGGGCGCGCGCCGACCAGCCTCCAAGCCGAGCCGCCCGATTGCTTTTCCATGCGCAGGCGGAAGCCGTTGGGAAGCACGTAGGTAGTATCGGCGCGCAGCGAGAGCTGCCCGCTCCCCCCGTCCTGCTTCCATTGCACAGTCCCCTGGCGCACGCTGAACTCGGAATTCTCCGGCACGTACAAAATGTCCGGGTAGCGCCGGTCGACGGCATAGCCTTCCGGCTTTCGCTCCGCGAGCGATCCCAGCAGGTGCATAGCTTCGCGGAAACTCGCTTTTTTCAGGCTGACCGCGTTGGCGGCGCGAAAATCCTGCCCCAGCACGTAGGTGGCGAATGCGATGGCGCCGCCGGCATGCTCCTCTTCGCACAGACCGTAGAGGTTGGCGGCGTAGCTGATCTGCGTCTTCACTTCTTTTTTGCAGTAGCCGTAATAGTTGTCGGCGATGATCGTGACCATCACGCCGCGCTTGTCCCGGCACGCGACTTTGAACGAGCCTCCGCCGTTGTACGGTTCCTCGGGATCGCGCCAGAACATTCCGTCACGGCGCTGGCGCTCGGTGGCATCTTTCTCGTGCGGCAGCCCGACATCCTTCTTCCTGATTCCCGCCAGATGGGGCGCCACGATCACGCAGCCGGTGTGCCCGGTCCAGTGCATCACGTCGAGGGCGGCGTCGTTCTCCGGAAGATACGGATCGCCCGCGTTGCCGAAGATGCCTTCTACGAAGTCGAGATTGCTCACCAGGCTTCCTGGCACAAAGAAGCGAATTTCCATCGACTTCTGCGGATCGCGTTCGGTGGCCGGGCAGACGATCGGCCGCAGCAGCAGCGAGACAAATAGGCGCACGGCTGCTTCGCGGTCGCCGGAAAAGGGTAGAGTCATCAGGTCGGCCGGTGGATTCAGTGCGGCGGCCAGCAACGCAGCGAACGTCTTCTTGGGTACGGCGAGTTTATCGGCCGGAACCGCCAAGCCGCCTTCCACGATATGAAAAATTCCCTGAGTTGTTCGGCGATCGCTCTTCGGATTGTGCAGGATTCCCTGCGGCAGTCGGTAGGATCGCAAGTAGGGCGAGGAAAAAGTGTCCCCGCTGAGCGGCAAAGACAGCACGCGCGCGAGGCCGGGGCGGTCCAGCAGGAACGTGTTGCCGGGAATCGGCGCCGCGCCATTCGGGCAAACGTCTTTCAAATAATCGTCGAGGAACGCCTGAATGCGCCGGTCCGCGGGACACAGCAGGTTCCCGAGCATCAGGTCCTTCTGGTGATAGTTGCGAAGGAGCGGGCGCGCTATCTCGAGAAAATCGGAGTCGGTATAGCGGGCTGTAGCATGGCCGAGAGCGGCCAGTTTGAGATCGATGTAGCGGACAATTTCCGCTTCAGGCGCAATGCTTTCGGTTTTAACCAGGGGTGGAGCGACGGGAAGATGGCTCGGTGCTGGGTGTGCCATTCCGAATCATATCATGGGGTCGAAAATTTGCGCCACGAGAGGTATTTGCGACGGCATCTCAGTTCACCGCGACTCTCGCGGCACAGCCACTCGGCCAAGAAGCAGCCAGAGTGGCTGTACCGCCGGGTTATTCGGTCAGCCGGTCGCCGTGGGCAGCTTCGGTCATCCGCGGCCACAGCGGGCGGCAGGGAGTGGGGTTCCACTTCGAGGCATCGGGCTCGCGCTTGAACTGGCCGCTGATAATGAAGCGATCGTTCAGATACTGCGGATCGTCCATCACCGATGTGACGATCAGGTAGGAGACGCCATTTTTGTCGAAGCGGTCGAAATATTCGGTGAGCACCGCGTTGGCGCTGTAGGGCACGCCATTCTTGCGCAGATAGCCGGGCTTCATGTGCGTGGTGACCACGTGCAGCGTGCCACCCTTGCCCGGTTCGGGTCCGCCGAAGCGGCCCGCGGCTCCGCCGGACTGGACCTGCTTTTCCCACCCGGCCACCGAATCCCCCTGCCATTGCGGCGGCCCGCCGTTCCACTTCGAGCCGTCAAAGTGGAACAGACGCGTCTGCATTCCCGCGTCGACATCCATGCGCAACGTATTGTCATTCTCCCAGGTGACGTGCAAGCGCTCCGGGATGCGTAGAATGTTGCCCGCTCCGTAAGCGCGGCACTGATTGCCTTCGCGTTCATCCTTCGCGGGGTCCCAGGTATCCGCAACGCGCTTGCCTTCGGCGTTGAGGGGCACGCTGGCGTAATCGCCTTTGGCCGGCGTCATCATGCGCCAGCGCCAGTCCTCGTTCACGATGGAGACCCAGTAGCCCGTCAGATCGATCAGCGATTGTTCTTTTGCGGCCAGCGGAGCCTTTTTGGCGGCCGGGGCGCCCGCCTGAGCGGCGATGCCGGTGCGAACACCGCTCACGGCCAGCACCAAAAACGCTGCGACGGCGGCTGTTCGCTGCAGGCCGCACTTGCTGAAAATCGGGGAACTCATTCTCTGCCTCCGGCTGTTTTCTGTTGAGTTTTGCTCTTGCTGAGCTCTTGATAAATCGCTTCGACGAACATATCGGTTGTCCACGGACCGCTCGTGGCTCCGTAGAGACCGTCGTAGTCCACGGTGGTCTTCGCGGCTTTCACCTGATCGAGGGTCATGCCCTTGTTCACGAGGCTCTGGATGCGTCCGCGAATGATCGTGACCATGTCGCGATAATTGACGACGTCGTGCCGGTCGCAGATGTGCCCGTGCCCGGGAATTAGATAGGTGCCGCCTTCTTCATTCTCCTTGGGCTCAAGAAGCACGAGGATTTGATTCAGCGCGCGGATGAGTCCATCGATGCTGCCTCCTTCGCTCGCTTTGATCACCGGATAGCTCGCCAGGGTGAGAATATCGCCGGTGCTCACCACGTCCGACTTGCGGAACAGGACGTAGCTGTCGCCGTCCGTGTGCGCGTTCGGCGGGTGATAGATGAACACGCCCTCGCCGTTGTAGAGCTTCCAGTCGTCATTTTCATAGGTATCGCTGGGCCACATCGCCTGCGGGAAGGCCGATACTTTACCGCTTGGCGCGCTCATCCTGTCGAGGACGTTGATGTGCGCGATAACCGGCGCGCCCGGCTGCATCTCCAGACCTTCGAGGCCTCCCTTCAAAAGCGGGTTCAGGCCGGTATCGGGCAGCGCCCAGCCCGCCTTGGACAGCGCTTCATTGCCGCCGGTGTGGTCCGGGTCGACGCTGGTGTCGATGATGAAAAGGATGTGCTTATTGGTGATGCTGCGGATCGCCGACAGCACTTCCTCGCTCTTCCGCGCCACGCCGGAGTCCACGAGGATCACGTAATCGTCCCCCACCTGCACCGTGATGTTCCCGCCCGCGCCGGCGATCATGTACACGTTGCCCTGCACATGCAGCATCTCGACCTTATCTTCGACGCCGGATGGATCTCCCTGGCCGGAATTCTGCTTTGGCCGCGCAGAAGTTGCGTGCGCCGCGGCAAGAAAAACAATCACGATCAGCGCGAGCGCCGCTCGCCCAGCGCCCGCACAAGTCCACGCGTTCTTCTTCATCGATTCGTCTCTTCGCCCCCGGTAGGTTTGCGCGACGGGAATTCTAGCAGGAATTTGAGTTTTGAGCCTGCCGCTGCGTGGTTTTGTGTGCGAGCCCTTCTAGCGTTCGTGGTTCCTCAGCAGGATGAACGCCACGCCGCACACCAGCAGGAGCGCGCTCATGGGACGGGGAATTGCCACCACGCGGCGGGTCTCGATCTTCACCGGCTGCCCCTGAATGATCAAGTCCTGCCGCTTCGCCGGCATCAGTACGTTCGGGCGCACCAGTGCATAGCCTGCCAGCAGGATCAGCACCACGCCGCCGAGTACAAACAGTTTCGGCCTCATCGTCCGGATTCCTCTTTCACGAAGGCACTTTTACCGGCGTCCCACGCGACACGCGGCGCTCCGGCCGGACGCGCTTACTTCGCCAGCGGCTGAATGATGTCGCTCAGATAGTCCGGCGCGCCGGTATTCTGCTCGATGTGCGGATAGCGCAGACCGCCGTGATAGTCGATCGAATACGTTTGCACCTGCGGCCCGTTTGAAATGATGAACTGAATCGGTGAGGTGCCCGATTTCGCGGCATTGATCGAGTCTTTGAGCGCTTCGAGCGAGAATTGGCGCCCATCCACCGCGGTGATTTTCATTCCCGGTCCCAGCCCCGCTTTGTAGGCTGGCCCGTCGTGGATCACGTCCAGCACCAGCCCGTCGTGGTCCACCTGCAGCCCGATCGAAAGGTTCAGATTCAGATACTTCCTCACTGTTTCGATGTTCTGCTGGGAATCGTTGGGCTGCTCGCTGTAGACGAGCTTCCATCCGCTGTTCTCGACCGATTCCAGCGGCGTTTTCGCCGGGGTGGCGTCGAGCCGCTCGCGCAGAAAGCCCGACCAGTCGTAGGGAGCGAGGCCGTTCAGCGTCGACACCATATCGTCAAACGTATACGTCTTGAGCGCGGGCTCGCCGCCCGGGCCGCCGTGAAAAATCCGGCAGAAATCATTGATGGATTTCTTGTTCTTCGTCAGCCGACGCAGCGTCGCATCCACATCGAGCCAGAGCAACTCGCCTTCCTGGTAGAAATCGACGCTGCGCCGCCAGTTGGACCAGTCCACGCCCGAGTCGTAGAGAAACACGGCGGCATCGGCGGTGTCCTGCAGGGACCGCCAGTCGCGGCCCGGCCGCTGGTCGAAGATGGCCGCGAGGTAGGCCACCGATTCGCGGAACATCTGCGGGTTCTCGAGGCCGCTGCGCGCCGTGAGCACCTCGCCCAGATACTCGGTGAGCCCCTCGTAGACCCACAACAGATCGTCCTTCATCGGCTGCTGGTAATCGGGCGTGGCCAGCCCCGCAGGACGCCGGTATTTCCCGTTCCATGAGTGCGTGAATTCGTGCGGGAGCAGATCGGAGAAATACTCGCGTTCGGCTTCGTCGATGAGGCTGTTGGCGGAGGTCTGGTCATCGCTCGATTCGTGGTGCTCGAGGCCGAAATGGGCTACATCGTCGCTCAACGCCAGCAGAAAATGGTAGTCGCGATAGTGCCGCGAACCGAACAAAGCGCGCCGGTCTCCTTCACCAACTGGTGGAAGTGCATCTCCATCTCGGGAGTCATCGCCAGCTCGGGTTCGCTGTCGGCGGCAATGTCCATCTCATGCGAACGGCTTTTCGCCCGGCGTCAGCTGGATCACGCGGAAGTAGCTGCCCGGCGATCACCGGGGAATCGATCAGCGTGGTGAGCGGAACAGGATCGAAGCTGATCGTGTCGCCATTCTGCTTCGGCCCCGGCAAAGCCGTGCCGAATTTCCACCCGGACGGCAGCTTTACGCTGGGGATGAAGGTGATGTCCTTCGCCGCGAAGCCCTTCGGATAGAACAGCACCTGGTTCCAGCTGAGCACATCGAGGAAAGCGGTGGCCGAGGCGCCCGCGGAAAATCCTGACGCCGGCGCGGAGAGTAAAAAGTCGAGATCGACATCCAGCATGCTCGTGCCAGGCGGCACGTCCAGGTGAATGGAAAACATTTCCACCAGGTCCCGCCGCCAAGGAATCGTTTTTCCGCCCGCACGTGAACTTCAGCCCCGCCACATTAATGATCGGACCGCTGGGCATGTGCTCGCCTGGAATCCATTCCGGGTAGTAGAGAGTCAGCGCACCCGGCTGCACCGGAATCTGCAAATGCGAGTGCAGGATTTTTTGGGGCGCGTGCGACGCGTCCACTTCGAGACGGATCGGCCCGGGCACCGTTTGCGCGCGCAGCGCGGCGTGTGAAACGTTGAAAACGATTGCCAGGATGGCTACGGCGGCGAATGCGAAACGAATCCTTCGAGGTGCGGACATTTCTTCCCCCCTACTGCGATGCCTGGCTATCCAGAGCGACGTCGAACAAGTGGGCCTGAAATGCCTCCAGGCGAACGAACAGGCCTCTCGCGTGCAGCTCCACGCCCTTTCGAGGATAGCGGACATCGTGCAGCTCGTCATAGAAAATGTAATCTTTGTCCGCCTCCACGCTGCCGTCGAAGGGGATGCGCCCTTGCGAGGCCTGGCCGGTGAGGTTCACCACAGCCACCTTCCATGATTGCCGGGAGCGCCATTCATAGGTAACCAGGTTCGGCGCTGTCTGATCGCCCTCCGGCCAGATGGCGAGCACCCGAAATTGCCCGTGATGGAACGCGTCGTCTTTGCTGATCTCGAGAATCTTCTCGTACAACTCCAGGCAGAATTCGTCCGGCGGCACGTTCGCGGGCGATCGCAGCGTGATCGGCAGATGCGGGATGCACCCTTCCAGCTCGCCCTGGTAGTAGAAGCGCATTCCCGGAACCGTTCCCATCAGCGCGCTTGCAGCGGGCAGCCGCTGCGTGCCGAAAACATCGGCGCTTCGCGGTTCGTCGTGATTCTCCAGGAAGCGCGTGTAATGGCTCTGCAGTTCGACGGGAACCGAGAGGCGGTTGCGCACGTCATCGACCCGGATATCGCGCACGTCGTCGTAGAAATCCTTGTCGTAGACAAACGAGAAGCCCAGATCGAGCAGCCGCTGCCCGGTCCCCCAGTACGCCTCGGCCAGCAGAATCAGCTGGGGGACGGTTGCGTGCGCGTCGGTCCAGAACTCGGTCGCGGGCGGCGGGGCATGCCCGAGGAAGCGGCCCCATATGCCGCCGAAAATGTCCCGCAGGTGCAGCATGGCCATGTCGCAGCGAACGCCATCGCAGTGGGCGGCAATGGTGCGGAGATCCGCGAGTTGCGCGGCGCGCATCTGCGGGTTGAAATGATTGAGCTGCGATACGTCCTTCCACGGCGGGAAATAAGGGTCCCTGGCGAGCGCGATGAAAAAGCTTCCTTTGGGAGTTTCCACGAGGCGGAAGCTCCCGGGGTCGCGCTCGAAATCCTGTCTCGTTCCCTGCACGTAGTATTCCGGATGCTCGCGCACCCACGGATGATCGTGAGCCGTGTGGTTTCCCACGAAATCGAGAAACAGCGCGATACCGCGGTCGCGCAGCTTTTGCCGGGCGCGATCGAGGCCCTCCCAGCCGCCCATCCGCGCGTCCGGCACGTAGCCTGCGACGGCGTACGGCGAGCCGATGACGTCGTCCATCTGCCATCCCGGCAATGCCATGTCGTAGCGCTGAAAGTTCGCGGGATCTTCCAGCGTAAGCCGCCGCGACTCGGGGCTGCGCTGCCACACCCCCATGAGCCACACCACGTCGAACCCGCGCTTCGCCAGCGCATCCCACTCCGCGTCCGGCACGTCGCCGAGCTTGACCGTGCGGCCAAGCGTCGCCGAAAGCTGTTCCAGCCATACCCACGTGTTGATTTCGTAGAGGTGCGGATGGGGGCGCAGATTGACGGGCGAAGCAGGTGCCAGTCCATCAACTTCGAGCGTAGTCGGAGCCACAGTTGTGTGTCAACGCCAGCCGACAAACGGTGGTGTCCTAATGTGGGCTACTCTATCGGTGCTGTGCGTTTACGGGTGGGAGAGAACCGTTATAACAACCGTATCGGGTGTAAATGGCCCTAGTTCTACCTTTCCATTTGGTCCGAATATTTCGGGTTGGGGTGGCCGTGGATCATCTGAGATGGTTGGTTCATCGTTCACTTTTAGTGGTACACCCCGCAGCAAGCTTAGAAGCACTTTTGCGGATTTGACGGTTGTTTCGGGAGACTTAGAGCTAATAGACACCCACACTGCCGTTCCATTCATATTAGCAATCAGCAACGGCGAAACTGACCATCCTGCCTTATCGAGAAGATACTGGAACCTCGTTGCAACTCCCATTGTATCGTTATCAATGTGGTATTGGTTGAACGAGGCTACGGAGTACCTAATTTCAACTTTTTGGCCAGCGAATGGCTTAAGCCCTGCGATAAGCCTTTCTGCTGTTTTGCCGTACAACAGGTTGACTCGCGGCCCCTGTGAAATCAGTTCCCTTTTTAGAGAAAGGGCTTCCACCTCAAGCTTAGCTGCACGTTCATCAGCGTTCGATGCCTCAACTCTAGCTACACTTAAATCTCGTTCCAGCTGTTGGTCTTTGGAGGCATCCAATTGTCCCTGCAAAATCGATAATTGCTTTTGTCGAACAATGGTCAGCCTTGTTGTGAGCACGAGCCAGAGAGCGGCAATTGCGGCTGCTACTAATCCTGCCAGCATCCAACGATTCCAAAAATCCACTGCACCAGTCAGGGCTTTCACCTGGCGAGTAAGAGAATCTATCTCTGAGTTTTTCCCCGCCGCATCGGACGTGATCGCGTCGACCATCATCATCGCCTTATATATAGGAATGATTCTCATAGCAGCATTGCCAGAACGTTACTTTGAATCCAGAAAGTGTAACGCGGTGTTCAGCGTTCCAGCAACGATTCGAGTCTCTGCCGCTTCTTCCAGAATCCCGCCCAGAGATCGCCTACTTTCTTGATCCGTTCCGGCATCGATTTCAGGTTCCACTTCTCGGGCTGAAGGTCGCGAGTCAGTTCCGCCGGCTTCACCGGCGCCGACACCGGCCCGTGCGGGAACGCGCGAATCGAATAGACGCTCGCAAGGGACTGCCCGCGCGAGTTCTGGTGCGCGTCCATGTAGATCATGCCGTTCGGCCGCTTCGCCACGTTGCGCTCGAATGTGATCAGCCGCGGATGCTCTTTATCGACCATTGCCGCCACGGCGCTCACGAACATCCGCGCCTGTTCGAAGGTGTAGCGAGGCTCTACCGGCAGAAAGATGTGCAGGCCCGTCGCGCCGGACGTTTTTGTGAACGCCGTCATGCCCAGCTTTTCGAGCGCGTCGAGCAGCAGCCGCCCCGTTTTCGTCACCGTCGCAAACGGCGTTTCGGGAGTGGGGTCGAGATCGAAGAAAATGTAATCGGGATGCTCCTGGTTGTCGTAGCGGCTTGACCACGGGTTGTGGTCGATGCAGCCGAGATTGGTCAGATAGAGCAGCGTCGCGCGATCGTTCGCAATCATGTAGTGAATGGGCTTGTTCTTGTCTTCGGAGCGGATCGTGGCCGTCTTCACCCAGTCCGGCGTGTCTTTCGCGGCGTCCTTCTGAAAAAATGCCTTCTCGTCGATCCCGTTGGGATAGCGGCGCAGCACCAGCGGCCGGTCCTTCAAAAAGGGAAGGATCAGCGGGGCCACGTGAAAATAGTGGGCCAGCACGTCCCGCTTGGTGTAGCCGTCGGCGGGGAAATAAATTTTGTTGAGATTGGTGAGGCGCAGCCGCCGCCCGTCCACCGAGGCAATCACGTTGGCTGCCGACCCGTGCGCCAATTCCTCGGCGATCGCCGCGTCGGACGCGAGTTCGGGCTCGCTTGACGCACTGGGACTCGGACGCGCGGCAGGCTTTAGCGCCGCTCGTGCGTTCAGTTTCGCGTTCGCCTTCTTTGTTCGCTTCATGGCAGGCTGCCTTTCTGCCTCTGCTTGGGTCCGCCTTCGGCTTGGTTTCGGTCTCCGGCGTGTAGCTGGGCGGATGTGCCTCCGCCGCAAACGTGCAGGCCTTCGGATCGCGGCCATCCTCTAGCCCCAGGAACCGCGGCGCGCGCAAATGGCGGTCCTGCGTCCAATCCGAGAACTTTACCCGCGCCACCAAGCTCCGGCTTCACCCAGAAGGCTTGCTCCCTGGTCGATGGCTTCTCCGCAAACGGACACTCGCTCGTTTTCAGCTTCTGCAGCTTGCTCCAGATCATTCGCTGCGTTTCAACTGAAAAGCCGGTGCCGACGCCGCCTATGAATTCAAGCTTGCCGTAGTCGTAGAGCCCCGCCAGAAGCGCCCCAAAATGCTCGCGAGCCCCGCGCGGGCTGGTCCACCCGCCCACGACCGCATCGATATCCTTCGCGAGCTTGATCTTCACCCACGCGGAACTCCTGCCCTCGGGATAGGCGCTGTCGATTCTCTTCGCGATCAGCCCTTCCAGTTGCTTCGCCACCGCCAACTTGTAGAGTTCCTCGCCCTTTTCGAGCACGTGGTCGGAATAGCGGATCCGCGCGTCCTCGCGCAGCACCTGCCGCAGAAACTCCTTCCTTGCGAGCAGCGGCACTCTTTTAAGGTCGTATCCGTCCGCATAGAGAATGTCGAATACGTAGAACACTGCCGGGGCGCTCGCCAAAAGCTGTGCCGATGGTCTTTGCACCGAGAATCGCGATTGCAGCCGCTGGAAGTCGCTTTTGCCGGCGTCGTCGAGAACCACGATTTCCCCGTCCAGCCAGGCCTCCCGCAAGCCCACGTGACTGGCCAGATCGGACACCTCCGGATACTCGCTGGTCATTTCCCGATTGGAGCGCGACCAGAGCCGCGTCTTGCCGTCTTTCACCTGGGCGAGGGTGCGCACCCCGTCCCATTTGATTTCGAACAGCCATTCCGGTCCCGAGAACGGGTGATCTCCCAGCATCGCCAGCGCCGGGCGAACCCGCTCGGGCATCGCCGCCTTCCGCGCCCCCGCCGGGATCTCCGGGCGCTCCCTTCGCGTGGCTAACCCCTTTATTTCTGGCGTTAGGTATTCGGAGCTTCAGCTCCGACATTCCGCTGGTGCTCTCTGCAGGGGCTTTAGCCACTGAGGGAGCGGTCGGCTTCGTCCAAGCTCCAGTCCGCCCGCGCGAACTCGTCCTTATGCTTGATCAGCAGCCATTCCTTCTTCCCAGCCGCAGCATCCCGGCTCCGTATCCGTACCAGCACAAAGCTGCCCTGCAACCGCCGCCCGAACAGCTTGAACTTCAGCTCACCCCGCTCGATCTGTTCCGCAGCCGAAAGCGGCCCCTCCGGCTCGAAAGTGCCTTCGTCCCAGAGGGTGACCTGCCCCGCTCCGTAGTGGCCGGCGGGGATCGCGCCTTCAAACTTGCGGTATTCGAGCGGGTGATCCTCGGTCTGGATGGCCAGCCGCTTGTCGGCGGGATTGAGCGAAGGCCCCTTGGGCACCGCCCAGGACGCCAGCACGCCCTTCACCTCCAGCCGGAAGTCGTAGTGCAGCCGCCGGGCATGGTGCTCCTGCACCACGAAGCGATTTCCACTGCCCTTTTGAGTCTTTCCGCGGGGTTCCGGCGTCGAATGGAACTGCCGCTTCCGGCGGTACTCGTTGAGAGGAGCCACGGGCCGATTATAGTGCCGGGCGGCCCCGGATGATCCGGATGAGTTGACGAGTAAATCACGCTACAACTTTTTATTCATGCTCGTAGGGGAATAACTGGATATCGTATCTGTCTCTTCGGGCCGTACACTTCTCGCCCGATGCAGGGGGTATAGCCGTATGGCAGCGGCAGCATGGAAAGGAATGATCTCTTTCGGGCTCGTGACGATCCCGATCCGCCTGTACCCTGCTGCCCGGCCGGTCCGGATCAACCTTCACCAGCTCCATAGCGTCTGCAAGACGCGCCTGCGCCAGCCGTTGTTCTGCCCGCACTGCAACCGGATCGTGGAGCGCTCGGAAGTGGTGAAGGGCTACGAACAGGAGGATGGCTCCTACGTGGTCGTCGACCCGGAGGAAATCAAGAAGATCGCGCCCGCTTCGAGCCGGGCCATGGACATCCTGAGCTTCGTAAAGGCCTCGGAGGTCGATCCGCTCTTTTTTGACTCCTCCTACTTCATCGTGCCGGAAACCGAGGGGCGCAAGGCCTACCAGCTCCTGTTGAAAACTCTGGAAGATTCCGGGCGCGTGGCTATTGCAAAGATTGCCATGCACCAGCGAGAATACACAGCCTTCATACGTCCCTACGATCACGGCCTGGCGCTCCACACCATGTATTTCGCCAACGAGATCCGCGAGGCTCCCGGCTACGGAAAGACGGAAGACATCAAGCTCCGGCCCCAGGAAGTGAAGCTGGCCGAGCAGCTCGTGAGCACCCTCTCCGAGGAATTTCATCTCGAGAAGTACCACGATGAGTTTCAGGAACGTCTAAAGAAGCTGATCGAGTCGAAGAGCAAGGGCAGGGAAGTGGCCGCCGCGCCGCAGCCGCGCCGCGCTCCGGTGATCGACATGATGGCGGCCTTGAAGAAGAGTCTCGAGAAATCCGGCGCCGGCGCCAAAAAACCGGCCCGGTCCAAGCCCGCGGCGGCGAATCATCGTCGCGCGGCCAGCTGAGTGTCTTGAGTATGTAACAAATTTTTTACCGGGTTTTTACCGGCTGCGTTGCACCCAAGAAGGCCGGGAGAGCATCTTAACGGAAAGAATGAGGTACCCAGAAAATGTCCACACAATCAAAAGGCCGCAACAAGAAATACGAAGCCGTTGAGAAAGCACTCATCGCCCAGCGCGATGAGCTCAGCGCTCGCATCAACAGCCGTCTCGGCGATGTGTACATCGACCGCGAGCCGGACGACGAAGCGGCCCTCGCCAGCGATTCCGCCAGCAAGGACATGGCGGTAGCCACCCTCGAGCGCGAACGCCGCACCCTCGAGCAGATCGAAGCCGCTCTTGCGCGCATCAAGAAGGGCGAGTACGGAATCTGCGCATCGTGCGAGGAACCCATTCCGGACGCGCGTCTCAAGGCCCTGCCGTGGGCGCGGGTCTGCGTGCGCTGCGCTGAGCGCGCCTCGCGCGGAAACGGCCTCGCTGCCGACTAGTAGATCACTATTGTTAAATGAAAAGCGGCACCGGGAATGCCTGCGTCCCGGCGCCGCTTTTTTCGTCAGAAGAGATGTGAAACGGCTGAGACTCCCGTCTCTAATGGTGCGCTTTCGCAGCTTTTACCTGCTCGGACAATCCCTTCACAAACGCGTCCGCCTGCTTTTCTGCTTCTTCGCGGGCGAATCCGTAACGCTCCTGCAGTCGGCCGACCAGCTGCTCGCGCTTGCCCGCGATCACTTCCAGGTCGTCATCGGTCAGTTTTCCCCACTTCTCGCGGAATGTTCCCTTGGTCTGCTTCCACTTTCCTTCCACTTGGTCCCAGTTCATGGCGTTCTCCCGTCTTCTTGATTTCGCTGCTCCACGTTATTAGGAGACCACTCCGCCGGAGCTTTGCAAATACAGGGAAATCCGCACAGTCGCTCTTGCCGGGAAACTTTGGAATTCCGGAGGATGCCCTCCGCCGCCCGTGCGAAGGGGCAGGTAACCGCCGGGGAGCCTTCGGTCACCGGGGGGCTTGTTTGCAGCTTGCTGTTAGTCCTAGAATTAGTGTACGAAGAGGTTTCGACCGGAGGCAGCCTTTGCAACTCGACGACCGTATGAAGCAGTTGCTGCGGGAGCTGGGACACGCGATCAACGATACCGTGTCGGAATCCGAACGCATCGCCGAGGCGATCTCCAGCGTGCGCGCCGCCGGTTTTGACATCGTGCTCAAGCTCGATGCCACCATCGGGCTCGCCCGCCGCACCTCAGCGGATGCGAAGATGACGTCGCAGGACCGCCGCTTTCTTGAATCGCTGCACATCCGTGTCGATGAGGAAATCCTCGAGGAAGAAGAAGCCGACACCAAGATTGAAATTACCCCGCAGGACATCAAGTTTCTCAAGTCGCTGAAAATCTCCTTCGATGAAGACATCTAGGCTTCAGACGTATAAGGCTCTCGGCCTCGTGGTTCTCGCGCTGGCGGCTTTCTGCGCCGCGCGGCCGTCCCTGGCGCAGAACATTTCCGCGCCCATCGTCGTGAAATCCTCGACGGCTCCGGTAAAGCCGGGCTGGCTGAAAGTCGAAGTGATCCACGCGGATTCGAACTCCATGGTCGTGCGCGAGCAGGCCAATTCCATGATGGTCCACACGTTTACCTATTCGCCCGCGCTTCAGGCGGCGATACAGAAGATCGTGGATGCGGGCGGCGGCTATCAGTACGGCGACAAAATCAAAATCCTCTGCCAGCACGGTCAGAGCGTCGCGCTTCGTATCGACGGAAGGCCCTCCAAGTAAGCTCAGCCGTCCCCACAAATTAAACGTTTCCAGCAGGCCCCCGCCGCTTCCACAATCCTTGCCTGTACTAAGTGCTGCTGCTAAACTATCGCCGCAAGAGCGGGGTACACACTCCTGCCACAATTCCTTGAAAAGGCGTAGAGGGTTTATTCATGTCTGGACACTCGAAATGGGCCACGATCAAACACAAGAAGGCGGCGACGGACGCGCGCCGCGGAAAAATCTTCACCAAGCTCATTCGAGAGTTGACCATCGCCACCCGCGTCGGCGGAGCTGATCCCAACACCAATCCCCGCCTGCGCACCGCCATCCTTACCGCCAAGGGCGAAAACATGCCCAACGACAACATCGAGCGCGCCATCCAGCGCGGCAGCGGCACGCTCGAAGGCGAAACGCTCGACGAAGTCACCTTCGAGGGCTATGGCCCCGGCGGCGTAGGCGTTCTCGTGCAGGTGGTCACCAACAACCGCAACCGCATCGTCAGCGAAATTCGCCACATGTTCTCGAAGAACGGCGGCAACATGGCGGAGACCGGCGCGGTCGGCTGGATGTTCCACCGCAAGGGCGATATCGTCGTCCCCAAGGAACTCGCGGACGAAGACAAGATGATGGGCATCGTGCTCGACGCCGGCGCCGACGATCTCCGCGACGACGGCTCCGCCTGGGAAGCGATTACCCCGCCCGAGCTGATGGAGAAGGTGCGCGAGTCTCTCGTCGCGGCCGGCATCACTCCGGCTTCTGCCGAAGTGGCCTGGATCCCACAGAACTACGTGAAGCTCAGCGGCCCGCAGGCGCAGCAGATGCTTCGCATGGTGGAAGCGCTCGAAGATCACGACGACGTGCAGCACGTCTACGCCAACTTCGACATCGACGAAAAAGAAATCCAGGCCGCCGTCGCAAGTTAATTTCTGCCTTTGGTTTTGCGGGTGCCCCACTCTTGATGTTTCATCAAGGGTGGGGGATGCCTTCGGATTTTCCTTTTCGCAGTCATTCTGAGCGAAGCGAAGGATCCCTCTTCATTTTTAGCAATCGTCTCCCAGTTCAATCGCGCCGCGTTTTTGCCGTTCGTTGCCTTCCCGACGAGCGAAGCGACGACCCTGAATGTCCGCCGACCCTGAGTCCCGCCCCCACCTGGCATAGTTCCGTTTCCACACCGTGCGGCCGAAAAAACACTACCGCTGCTTGAGCGCCCCCACGTACACTTGTGCCGCCAGCATGTCCCTGAATGTCCCAGTCCGTTCCGCCGTTACGCGGCAACGCTTCCGCGTGCTCGGCGTCGACCCCGCAGTGGCGGGCGCCACCGGCTACGGCATCGTCGAATTCGAAGGCACCGGCTCGCGGCTGCTGCGTTTCGGCGCCTTGAAACTGCCGCAGCGCGCCACGTTTGCCGCGCGCCTGCGCGAGATTCATCAGCTGATTTCGGCCCTGGTGGAGGAGTTTGCGCCGGACGCCGTCGCCGTAGAATCCGTGTTCACCGCGCTCAACGTGAAGACCGCGCTGCGGCTGGCGGAAATGCGCGGCGTGGTGCTGCTCGCCGCCGCCCAGGCGCAGATTCCGGCGCACAGCTACTCCCCGCGCGAAATCAAATCCAGCGTTTCGGGCTTCGGCGGCGCTTCCAAGCAGCAGATGCAGCAGATGGTAAGTTCCTTGCTCGGCTTGAAAGAGCTTCCCGAGCCCTTCGATGCTTCTGACGCGCTGGCTGTGGCGCTCTGCCACGCGTATGTGTCGAGGGCCCGCGAACGCATTGCCGCAGCCACCTCGAAACGCCCGCCATTGCTGACGGAAAACAGGCTGTCGCGCGCCGTACGCGTTCGCGTTCCCTGAGCCACTCCTATGCGTCGAAGATTGCAAGACAGCCCGTGGAGCATACGTTGATTTCGCTCGGAAGCCGCCTCGCGCGCCTCGCCCCCGCGCGCCTGATGGTGATGCTTTTGAGTCTGTCTGTTCTACTGGCATCAGGCTCCGCGGGCAAACCGCATCCGCCAGGCGACGCGACCATCACGTTTCGCAAGATCTTCAAGTCGAGCTACCCGGAGTTCGTCGAGATCAAGATCAGCCAGAGCGGCTCGGGCACTTTCGACATTCGCCAGCTTGACGATGACGCCAGCCCGCAGCCCTTCGAAGTCGGCGCGCCGCTGGTGCAGAAAATTTTCGATCTCGCCGATAAACTGCACGACTTTCAGGGCGTCGATCTCGAAGTCCACCGCCGCCTCGCCAACCTGGGCGACAAAACCTTCCGCTACGAAAAGGGCGGCGAGGCGCACGAAACTAGTTTCAATTACACCCTCGATATGACCGCCAGCCAGCTGCTCGCGATCTTCGAAAGCCTCACCCGGCAGGAAACCGATCTCGCCGACCTTCAGCGCGCCATGCGCTATGATCGCCTCGGCGTGAACGACGTCGTGCTTCAGATTCAGGCCGATTACGACAACAAGCAGCTCCCCGAACCCGACCGCTTCCTCCCTCTTCTCGACCAGCTCGCCGCGGACCAGAAATTTATCGATATCGCCCGCGACCGTGCCCGCACTCTGGCCGGTCGCATCCGTACTTCGCACTGATTTTCTCCCCGCCCTTTCGCTTTTTCCATTCTTTCGCCTTTAGAGCGGGAAAATCGCGCCCCCCGCTCTTTCAGCAGTCATTCTGAGCGCAGCGAAGTACGGTTATCCATTCGCTCGCTTTTCGAGCGATGAATCCCTCTTCGAGTTAGCCACTCGCTTTCCCAATACACTTGCTCCCTGTTTTCGCATTTCTTTTTCACCCCGGCAGAGCGAAGCGCGTTCCCCGAAACAGTGCCTCTTGAGAAACCTTCGCGGAACGCTCCTTGAACTCCATCCATCCATTTGCAACTTTGGATGCATCTGAGGGTTGAGTTAAATAAGCGCGGCGGCAAAATCTGGAACTTTTATCTCTTATAGAGGGAAATAATAGCCTATGCGACCTAGATATCTCATTTTCGGCTTGATCGTACTTATTCTCGTTCTTCTCCCGTTTCTTTCCGCCCGAGTTTCGGGCCAAACCAACAGCGTCCCGCCCCGAATCAGCGCGGCGGTGGACAACACCAAACTCACGGTGCTGCGCGGCAATACCCACCCGCTGGCCCGCGCGGAATTTGACCGTGGTCCCGCTCCCGCCAGCCTCCCGATGGACCACATGCTGCTCGTTCTAACGCGCAGCCCGGCCGCAGCAGGCGGCGCTGGAAAGTCTGCTCGCACAACAACAGGACAGTGCCTCGCCCAACTACCACAAGTGGCTCACGCCCGAGCAATTCGGCCAGCAATTCGGCCCCTCGGATCAGGATATCCAGACCATCACGTCATGGCTCCAGTCGAACGGCTTCCAGATCAATAACGTCGCGACCGGCCGCACCACGATTGATTTCTCCAGCACGGCCGGCGGGGTGCAGCAGGCGTTTCACACCGCGATTCACAGCTACGTCCTCGCGAATGGCGAGCAGCATTGGGCCAATTCGAGCGATCCGCAGATTCCCGTGGCGCTCGCTCCCGTTGTCGTCGGCGTCAACTCGATGAATAACTTCCGCAGGCGCCCAATGAGCCATTCCGTCGGGGTATTTCGCCGCACGAAGGCCGATGGAAAGGTCACGCGGATAGGCCCGCAGTTTACCTACGCGCCGGCCAACGCCTGTAACTCGAATGGGGATTGCTACGCCGTTACGCCTGGCGATTTCGCCAAGATTTACAACGTGCCTTCGAGCGTCACCGGCACGGGCCAGGTGATCGCGATCGTGAGCGACAGTGATATCAACGCTACGGACCTGGCGAACTTCCGCAACACCTTCCTCCTGCCGACGGCCAACTTCCAGCAGATTGAAACCGCACCTGCCTCCGATCCGGGGATTCAAGCCTCGGGAGACGAAGGCGAAGCGGTTCTGGACGTCGAGTGGTCGGGTGCCGTGGCACCGGGTGCAAAAATCGACCTCGTCGTCTCGCCGAGCACAAACACAACGTTCGGTGGCGATACATCCGCTCAGTACATCATCAACAACAGCAACACCTTGGGTGCCACCATTCTCGGTTACAGCTACGGCGCCTGCGAACTCGATCTGGGAACGGCCGGCAACGCGTTCTATCAACAGCTTTGGAGCCAGGCAGCCAGCCAGGGGATTACCGTTGTCGTGGCCACGGGTGACAACGGCTCGGCGGCTTGCGAAAATCCCAACCCCAACGATCTTGTCACGGCTCAGCCCGCCATTACCGGCCTCGCTGTGAACGGTATCAGCTCGACTCCTTACAACATCGCCGTGGGCGGCACGGATTTCAACGATGCGTTTAATCCCGCTACCTACTGGAGCACAACGAATTCCGGTGCGGGCGCTTCGGTGGTTTCCTACATTCCTGAGGTTGCTTACAACGACTCCTGCACCAATCCGATCCTCGCCAGCGTTTCAGGGCTCAGTTCCGTGGCCGAAACCAATTGCAACAACGCCGCATTGATCGACTTCAGCGGGGAGAATTTCATCGCTTCCTTCGGCGGCGGCGGTGGAGCGAGCAACTGCACCACTTCTTCCACTACGGCGACGACCATTGGGCCCGTCAGCAGTTGCGGGGGCGGTTACGCGAAGCCCACCTGGCAAACGGGACCGGGTGTCCCTCCCGACGGCAAGCGTGACGTGCCTGACGTTTCTCTATTCGCCGGCGATGGCTCGATCCAGAATTTTTACATCGTCTGTCAGTCCGATCAGGTGGGCAACGCCGGCTGCAATCTGAATAGCCCTTACCAGGATTTTGTCGGCGAGGGCGGCACTTCGGTTTCCACCGAGGCGTTTGCCGGCGTGATGGCGCTGATCAACCAGAAGAATGGGTACACCAAGGGGAGCGGAAACTTTAACGCGGCCCTCTACGCGCTCGCGGCCGAGCAGAATGATGCCAATTGCAATGCCTCCGGAACACCCGCGAGCAGCTGTGTTTTTAACGATGTGACCTCCGGAACCATTGCCATGCCCTGCGCCAAAGGCAGCCCCAACTGCACCGTGACCTTTTCTTCCGATACGATCGGCGTTCTCAGCGGATATTCCGCGGGCACCGGCTATGACCTGGCGACCGGGCTCGGTTCAATAAACATCGGCAATCTCGTCAACAATGCGGGACCCAATTTCTACCTCTCTTCTTCCAGTCCGGTGGTAACGATATCGAGTCCCGGAGCAACCGGAACGATGACTGTCACCGCCTATCCGGTGAACGGTTATACCGGCACGGTGAACCTGGCCTGCTCGAATTTGCCGACTGCCGCTACGTGCAGCTTCAGCCCTGCCAGCGTCGTGTTCACCTCGTCCACGTCTGCTACTACGGGCATACCTGTTACGGTCACGGTGAATACCACCACGGCGAGTAGGCTCATTCCCTCTGGCCACCCGTGGAACATGATTGGCTGGGCCTCGGCCAGCCTGATTTCGTTTGCTGCATTGATTCTTCTGTCGATGCTGTTTGTCGGCGGCCCGCAGCTTAGGCAGTTTGGCTGGGACTTGGCCGGCCTGGCGCTCGCGTTGTCCCTCGTTGCTGGACTCGCTGCTTGCGGCGGAGGCAGTAGCACCACGAGTTCAAGCACCACCACCACGACCACTAATAACGGAGTGACGGGAAACTTTAGCTCGGTCCTCACCGGGACCGCAAGCAGCGGCTCGCCGGTGTCTTCAATGAACTTTACGGTGACGATTCAGTAGGCGGGAAGCTAGCGGAGGACGATTCCGGCGTAGCCGACTACTTCTTCGCGGTCGCCGGTAACGTCGCCGGACGTGGCGTAGCGAATCAGCTTTGCTTCCTGCGCTCCCAGCTTTTTCAGGGCTACGAGCATGGTGACTGTGGCGGCGTAGCCGCACATGGTGATGCCTTCGGCGCGCACGGTGTCGAATAAGCCGCGCGCGTCGAGAGCCAGAATCTTGTCGATCGCCAGCTTGTCTTTTGTCCGGGTCACCACGTCGTTCTCGTAATGATTCATGTCCGAGCTCGCGATAAGCAGCACCGGCCCCGTCTCGGCTGCCACCACCTGCGCAATGGCGTTCCCCAGCTTTTCGAGATCGGCGTAGCGGTCGGTCCCCAGCAGCACCGGGACGAAACGCACGTCCCCTCCGAGCCGTTGCAGGAAGGGAAGCTGCACCTCCAGGGAATGCTCGCGTTCGTGGGCGATGGCATCTTCGCGAAGCAGAGGACAGGCCTTTGCCAGCGCAGTTGCCAGCGCGGAATCGATCTGCGCCTCGCCAAAGGGCGTCTGCCAGCTTCCCTCGGTGAGAATCGCCATCTCTTCGCCGCGCGGGAAGTGCCGCGGCCCGATCAGGATGCATTTCGCGGGGATCGCCAGCGCTGAATAGACGGCGCCCGCTATCGCGCCGGAGTACATGTAACCCGCGTGCGGCACCACGCAGCCGCGCGCCGCAATTTTTTCTTTTCCATTCGCCGGGGACTCGGCGCAGAAATCCTTGATCTGCCGCGCGAGTTCGCGCGCGTCAGCCGTATAGAAGCGTCCAGCTACCGCAGGGGGACGAATCATAGTCGTATTCTGGCACACGCCCTGCGTTCTGCGCATCGATTCGCCGGCCAGTGTTCCGAAGCCTCACCCTTTTCCACTTGAATGCTGGAATGCCTGAATGAAGGATCGCCCGACCAGCCTGGTTTCGGGAGTAGAATTTACCGGCGCAATACGGAACCTCACGCATGGACAGCTTGTACGGCCCGCGCATGTACTATTCGCTCTTCGGCCCCCGCGGATTGCTCGTGGGCGCCCGAGCGAGGCTGTCGTCTGCGCCGATCGTCATGACCGTTGCCGTTCCGGGCGTGCTTTATCCCGTCTATCTCCGCGCCAGGACAACCGATGTTTCTCTGTGCCGGGAGATCTTTTTGAATGACGCCTACGAGGGGGATTTTGCCGAGCCGCCCCAAAGCGTTTCCCGAGTCATAATCGATGCGGGCGCCAATGTCGGCCTTTCCGCCGTCTTTTACGCGAGCCGCCTCTCGGATGCCAGGATCATCGCCATTGAGCCCGAGCCTTCCAACTACGAAATGCTGCAGAAGAATACCGCGCCATATGCCAACATCACGACCGTCCACGCGGCGCTGTGGATGGAGAACGGCCCGCTTCGCCTCTTCGACACCGGGGCAGGGAACACAGCATTCCAGGTGGGCGACACGCGAAAAGCGTCCGGTGCAGAAGAACGCGGCGTGGTGCAAGCCGTCACGCTGGAAAAGCTGATGGAGCAATTCGGCATCGCTTACATCGATTATCTGAAAATGGATGTCGAGGGCGCCGAGAAGGAAATCTTCGAGCACGCCGCCCCGTGGATCGATCGCGTGGGAGCGATTGCCGTCGAATTGCACGATGGGATGCGCAGCGGCTGCAGCGAAAGCGTCCGGCTGGCAGCAAAGGATTTTCCGTACCAGTGGCAGCGCGGAGAAATCACCTACTTCGCGCGAAAAGAGCGCGTCGCACAATCAAGTCGCGCAGACGAAACGCCGAGCGCTAAACCGCTCGCTGCGGGTCCCCGCTTCCCCCTGAAAATTCTTCACACGCGCTGATCCGTACGAATCTCACGGACGCTCCGCTCTCCGCCGGAACGCCCGCTTCGCTAATGGACGCCCGCGGGCAGCGTCGCCAGCAGCGCTTTCACGCCGTTCCACAGAATCTGCACGCCGATGCACACCAGCAGAAATGACGACAAGCGCACGATCACGGCCATTCCCGTTTGCCCGAGCAGCCTCGCCAGTCGCTCCGCCGAGGCATAGGAAAGGAAGACGCTCAGCGCGATGAGCACCGATGCAATGATCGCCGGCACGAACGGCAGCAGATTCAGTCCGTGATGGCGCGGCGAATTCGCCCCGAGAGTGATGGCTATCGAGATCGATCCCGGGCCGACCGTCAGCGGCATCGTCAGCGGATAAAACGCGTTCTGGAAGATGTCGCCGGGCGTCATCTGGTGCGCCCCGGCACGCGGCCTCTCGTCTTCCTGCTTCTGGTTCAGCATCGTCCAGCCGGTGGCCATCACCACCAGCCCGCCGCCCACTTGCACCACGGGAATGGAAATCCCAAAAAACGCCAGAATGTGCGTGCCGATCAGGAACGACCCCGCGAGCAGGAAGAAGCTGTTCATCGCGATGCGGCGCGCCAGCGCCGTCCGCGCTTCGCTCGAATAGTCGCGCGAGAGGATCAGAAAAATCGGGGCGTCTCCCAGCGGGTTCACCACCGGGAATAGCGTACTGAAGAAAAGAATCGTGCTCTTGAAGATCTCGAGCACATCGCCCTCCCACCACCCCGCTAGCGCGCCATCGGCCGCCAGAGTGCCAGCCCCTCGTTAAACCAGTTCGTAGCCCGCGAAGAAATACCCGGTCTCAAACGCCGCTGTTTCCGGCGCGTCGGAACCGTGCGTGCAATTATTCTGAATGCTCGTGCCCAGTTCCTTGCGGATCGAGCCCGGCGCCGCTTTGGCAGGGTCGGTGGCGCCCATGGTCTCGCGCCACTTCGCAATGGCGCCTTCGGCTTCGAGAACAATCACCACCACTTTGCCCGAGCTCATGAACTCGGTGAGGTCTTTGAAGAAAGGGCGCTCGCGGTGCACGGCGTAGAAGCCTTCGGCCTCCGTCTTCGTCAGGCGCAGCGACTTGATCGCTACAATCTTGAATTTTGCGGCGTGAATCCGGCTGATGATGTCGGCTGCGAGCCCGCGTCCAACGGCGTCGGGCTTGATGATTGCCAGCGTGCGTTCAGTTGCCAAGTGAGTTTCTCCCCTGTAAGTTTAAATTTGTCTGTGAAATGCCTTCGTGAGCCGCCGAGCCGCCAGTGCGATTCGCGCGACCGCTTGGCGCCTTAGCGTTTCTTGCTTTTCGGTTTTGCCTTCGATTTCACTTTTGCCGCGGCCGATTTTTTTGGCTTGGGCATCACCATCAGGTTCGATTTGCGTTTGGCCTTGCCCAGCGCGGCGGCCAGCGTCTCGCCGATATCGGCGGGGCTTTGCACGGTCAGGATGCCCGCGGCGCGCATGGCTTTGTATTTGTCCGCCGCGGTGCCTTGTCCTCCGCTGATGATGGCGCCGGCGTGTCCCATGCGGCGTCCCGGAGGCGCCGTCTGCCCGGCGATGAACCCCACGACTGGCTTCTTCACATGTTTCTTGATGTACTCCGCAGCCACTTCCTCGGCATTCCCGCCGATTTCGCCGATCATCGCAATCGCGTGCGTGTCGGGGTCCTCGTTGAACAGCTTGATCGCATCCAGAAACGTCGTGCCAATGATGGGATCGCCGCCGATGCCGATGCACGTGGACTGCCCGATGCCCAGCCGCGTCAGCTGATCGACGGCCTCATACGTCAGCGTTCCGCTGCGGCTTACCAGCCCCACGTTTCCTTGTTTGTGGATCGGGCCCGGCATGATCCCGATCTTGCATTTCCCGGGCGAAATGATCCCAGGGCAATTGGGACCAATAAGCCGAGTCTTGGATTCCCTCATCACTGCCGCAACGCGCACCATGTCCAGAGTGGGAATGCCTTCCGTGATGCAGATGACCAGCGGCAGCGCCGCATCGAACGCCTCGAGGATCGCATCCGCCGCGTACGGCGGCGGCACAAAAATCACCGAAGCATTTGCGCTCGTCTTGCGCACCGCGTCGGACACCGTGTCGAACACCGGCACATCGAGATGCTTCGTCCCGCCCTTTCCTGGCGTTACGCCGCCCACCACCTTCGTGCCGTATTGAATCATCTGCTGCGCGTGGAAGCTCCCCTCGCGCCCGGTGAGTCCCTGCACGATCAGCCGCGTGCTCTTATCAACTAAAACGCTCATTGCACCCTCCGTGCAAGAGCGACGATCTTCTCCGCTCCGTCTTTCATCCCGCTGGCGACGGTGAAATTCAGTCCGGAATTCCGCAGAATCTCCTGCCCCTGCTGCACATTGGTGCCTTCCATCCTCACAACCACCGGCACCTTGAATTTCAGCTCCTTCGCCGCGTTCACCACGCCGCTCGCCAGCACGTCGCAGCGCAGAATGCCGCCGAAAATATTGACGAACACTCCGCGCACGTTCGGATCGCTCAAGAGAATGCGAAATGCGTTCTTCACCTGATCCTCGGACGCGCCGCCTCCCACATCGAGGAAATTCGCAGGGCTTCCGCCGCTCAGCTTGATGATGTCCATGGTCGCCATCGCCAGTCCCGCGCCGTTCACCATGCAGCCGATCGTTCCGTCGAGCTTGATGTAGTTCAGCTTGAATTTCGAGGCTTCCACCTCGAGGGGCGATTCCTCGTCGAGGTCGCGCAGCTCCTTGAATTCCGGATGCCGGTAGAGCGCGTTGTCGTCGATCGTCACCTTGGCATCGAGCGCCACCAGCCGCCCGTCGCCGGTAGCGACCAGCGGGTTGATCTCCACCAGCGACGCATCCGACTCCACGAACGCGCGATAGAGCGACTGCAGGAACGGGATCGCCGCGGTCACCAGTTCCGGCGAAAGCCCCAATCCAAACGCCAATTTTCGCGCGTGAAACGGCTGCAAGCCCGTCGCGGGATCGATCGCCTGCCGCAAAATTTTCTCCGGATGCTCTTTCGCGACTTCCTCGATCTCCATCCCGCCCGCGGTGCTCGCCATGACAATCGGAGTGCCGGTCGCGCGATCGACGAGCACGCTCAAGTAAAGCTCGCGCTTGATGTCCAGCCCCTCTTCAATCAGCAGCCGGTGAACGATCCGCCCCTCTTCCCCCGTCTGCGGCGTTACGAGCTTCATCCCAAGGATGTGTTCGGCATGCGACGCAGCCTCGTCCGCGGATCGCGCCAGCTTCACGCCCCCGGCCTTGCCCCGCCCGCCCGCGTGAATCTGCGCCTTCACGACGACCACCGGCGTCCCCAGGCGCTGCGCCACCGCGCGCGCTTCGTCCTTCTTGAACACCACTTCGCCGCGCGGAACCGGCACGCCAAACCTGGCAAGGATTGCCTTCGCCTGATATTCGTGGATCTTCATTCTCTCTCCGTCGGCCTGTTCACGCGGGCGGTTTTGAAACGCCCCGGAACGGTAATCGGTGATAAAATTTGCGGACGCACAAAGCGAACCAGTTTACTTGGAACGCGCGGATCGGGCAAGGCGGCGATCGCCCCACGGTTCATCGTCATTTCTGCGGAAAACAGCGCGAACTGAAAGCAGCGGAAATAGATGATCCACGAAGCGCTTCAGAAAATTGTCGCTGAAGAGGATCTCTCGCGCGTCGAAGCCGAAGCCGCGATGGAAGAAATTCTCTCCGGCCGCGCCAATGATGCCCAGATCGCCGCGCTGCTCACGGGTTTGCGCATGAAGGGCGAAACGGTCGACGAACTGGTCGGCTTTGCCACCGCCATGCGCCGCCACGCCGACCCCGATTTTCCCCGGCAACCTGCCTCTCGCGATCGAAGCGCTCGTCGACACCTGCGGCACCGGCGGCGACGCCTCCGGCACCTTCAACGTTTCCACCGCAGCCGGATTTGTCGTGGCCGGCGCGGGCGTTCACGTGGCCAAGCACGGCAACCGCTCGATCAGCTCGCGCTGCGGCTCCGCGGACGTGCTCGAGCACCTCGGCGTGCGCATCGACCTTCCCCCCGAGCGCGTGGCGAAATCCATCGAGGAAGTTGGCATTGGCTTCCTGTTCGCGCCGGCGATTCACGCCGCCACCAAGTACGCGACGCCCGCCCGCAAGTCGCTGCGCATGCGCACCGTGTTCAACCTGCTCGGCCCGCTCACCAATCCCGCCGGCGCATCCGCGCAGGTGGTGGGCGTGTACGAAGCAAGCCTCACGGAACTCATGGCGCGTGCGCTTGGCGAACTTCGCGTTCGCCGCGCGTTCGTCGTCCACGGCGCCGATCACCTCGACGAAATTTCCATCTCCGGCGTCACCTACATTGCCGAACTCCGCGACGGCGTCGTGCGAAGCTACACGGTGACGCCCGAAGACTTCGGCCTCCGCCGCGCGCCGCTCGAAGCGATCCGCGGAGGCGATGCCGCCCAGAACGCCAAAATCATCCACAAGGTCCTGGGCCGTTCGTCCGCCTCCCGCGAGCATGGCCCCCATCGCGACATCGTTCTCGCCAACGCAGCCGCCGCGCTGGTCGCCTCCGGCCGCGCCGCCGATCTGCTCGAAGGCGTGCGCCTCGCCGCCCATTCCATCGATTCAGGCGCCGCCCGCGCCAAGCTCGAAGCCCTCATCGCCTTCTCCCAATCCGAAAAAGCCCACGGCCTGGCCGCAAATTAAACGATGAAGCAGAGGAAGGAGATGAAGCAGATGAGGCAGAGGATTTCGCACGTTCGGCACGAACACAGCCTG
Organism: uncultured Acidobacteriota bacterium; assembly: GCA_963709105.1. Taxonomy (GTDB): domain Bacteria; phylum Acidobacteriota; class Terriglobia; order Acidiferrales; family UBA7541; genus Palsa-295. Next base: position 898,223 of record CAVPVC010000016.1, on the reverse strand, counting down.
CGACGCAGTTTTGACTTTTCGGGTGCCCGATCCTTACGGGGTTAGAGGCTCGGAGGCTCCCTTGTAGCGTTCCCGGATGCGTTCGGCGTGGCGTCTACGTATTGGTAACCGTGGATTGCCGCAATCTGCTTTGCCTATCTTCCAGCGCGCCATTGATTTGTCGCGCCAGAGCCAGAAGTTTGGCGGGGTCTTGCTCCACGGCGGCTTGCTCGCACAATGCCAGCCAACCGTCGTTCCCCTCACCTTGCCCGTCGATCCTTGCTGTAAGTTGTTGTGCGGTTGACTGCATTCTGTCGCGCACCTTTATTCCGGATTCCAAAAGCGCGAGACTCGCCGAGAGCTGCCTCGTGCGTTCCTCTACTTTACGCTCCAGTTCCTCCCGCACTCTCTTCAGTTCCGCTTCGGAGGTATGCAATTTTCGGAGATTTCTCTGCCTCGATTCGCCAAAAACGATCAGCAGCCCGCAACCCGCCAAAAAAACAAGGGACATGGCGGCATTCTGGCGAGGTATCGCAAGAGGTCCGCTGATCGGGGCGATAAAGCGATCCACGGCGATCAAGCCTAAAGCGACCGACATCACCGAAGGCCCGATGCTGTAATGGAACGCAACGAAAGCAACCGCAGGGAAAAGCGTAATCCACGGCACGCTATCCCCGAGTATGGGATTGAGTGCCCATCGAATTAGAACCGCGATCGTGGTGACTGCAATCGCCAGCCCATAGGCCCGGAAACGAGAAGGCGCCGCGGGGGAAGAAACCTCGCGCCTTCCGATTGCGGAAATCGCAGTTGCATCTGACATGCCGAATCACCCTCCCGTCTTTCCTTCGTTTTACGCTTGAATCCCTTATGCCAGGAAAGATGGCGACACTCTCTAAGGTGGCGGCAATCATATAGCATATGGCAGATGGTTTCGTGAAAACCATTCGCCCGGCCCTGGCATGAAATGTAAGTTAGAATGGCGGCCTGAAAGGAGCCCACTCATGCTGATCGTTCGTAACTGCTTTACCGCCAAACCTGGCAGCGCCAGCAAGCTCGCCGCTCAATTGAAGGAAGCCGCCGCGGTCGCCAGGATTCCCAATCATCGCGTTCTCACCGATCTGACCGGTGAATTCAATCGCGTCATCCTGGAATTCGAGGTGGAGAACGTCAGTGGGTTTGAGGCTCGCATGAAGGACTATGCCACGAACGCCGATTTCCGCGAAAAGATGAAGGGCTACACCGATTTGTGGGCCTCCGGCAGCCGGGAGATACTTCAAATAGTCTGAAGACTGAGGAATTCTTGCCGGTCGCGGCGGACCATTTGCCGGGACGAACCCGTGGCTAACGGAGTTCGTGTCGAAATACGAAATACCGGTGGAGGCCACGCGCGGCGGAGCCGAGACCATGTATCCCGAATATCTGCTGAAAATCGCAAAGATGCCCGCCCCGCCTCACGTCGAGGGCCTCGACCGCACCAAAAGCCCCGTGTTGACGTCGCGCTAACATACGAAGCGTCCGCATATCCGAGAAGGGATCCAATCAGACGTTAAGGATTATTACCCGGCGCGACCTCGACGCGCACAGGCAGCGACCTTGCGGTTGCGTAAACACCGCCAAAGCGACCTGAACTGCGCGGAGTCCTAACGGTATTAGCGTCGGGTGGATCAAGGACCCGGGGAGACCAAACGCTTACGAGGTAATACACACCGGGACCCGGCAGTTCCCCAGCAACATCGGTTAGAAAACGGGGCGGTGTAGGAGGTGACGTCGTAAGCTCGATGAAGCTTCGTAGTGCGCGACCCTTTTCGATTTTGGATGGTCCCCAACCGTGTCTAAAGCACATCTGCTCAATAGGTGTGGTCTGTAATACTTTATGTTCCGAATCCTGTATCTCCAATACGGGTTCTGGTCCTCCACATTCTCCTTGAGCGAGGGGCATGTCCGCATTCACGTTCTCCCACCTGACGTGCAATGGAATCCGTTCCCCCAGACTAACCCTTGTTCGGTCTACGGAGAGACCGGCTTGAATTCCGGCAACCGGATCGCCCCAGTTGGGGGCCAGAGTGTCGACATCGAGCACCGTAAAGTGAGTTGTAGCCGTTAGGATGACCGAATCCTCGCCGGATGCGGGAGCCGTCCGCCACTCAACGTGCGTGACGTTGGCGAGATTCGCTGCGCTTATATCGGCGTCTGCAGTTGTCCGCCCGCCTTCTATTTCGCACTTTCGCAACCGGTCTTTCCTCCAAGAGGGCCACGCTCGCTCCTTGTCCTCCATGATCTGTTCTGGCGTGTACGATGGTCGCGAAAGATAACCCATCGTGTTTATTGGCTCAAATCGCGTAGTTCGCACCGGCACTGAAGGTTCCTGCCTCACGGTATAAAGGCTTGCGCAACCAGACGGGTTCGCCACAGAGGCTGTCGCGCCGGTTATCTCCGCATGCAACGTTGCATGCTCATCGCTATAAATAGTCGGCTCCCTGACAGAAACATGCAGCACTCCGACCCTCGCTTCTCCTATTGAAGGCGAATCCGCCTCAGCATGGTACCCGGCGCTCTTAACCGCCGAGCAGATGTGCAAAGGCCATTCTGATGGAATGAAGAGATAGGCGGTTTTCTTTGCCCACTGAACAAAAATAAAATCGACCCAATCGGCCCACTGACAGCCCCCCCCTGTCGATGTCCAGTGGAAGTCGAGCGTGGCTCGCCCGCCTGGCGCGAGAATAATCTGATTTCCAGGCCGCTGTTCTGGATAACGCGATTCGGTGTCATCTGGGCCGCATAGCCAGCAGCTTGCAACAATCATGCCATGCCCGTCGACCGCGAAAGAGTGCTGTGCCTGTCCGTAAAGACGGCAGGCTGCGTTGCTCTTGTTTTCGAAATGCAACGATATCGTTTGTTCTCCGGCAGGCAGGTTTGCAAACGTGAAAGTTCCGTCGATCAAATCGGGATCGCACAAAGGAGACTGTCCAGCGTCATGCTGCACGGCTTGCGCGATCTCCGTGGCAGGTGAAGTCCGCGCATGGCCAGCGGCTATCGCGCTTACTCCCAAGGATAAAGTCAGTATGCACAACCGATCCAAATAAGGGCTGGTCATGGCCCAGCGGTCCGGGGAGCGCTGGCAGGAGGGATCTTGCCGTTCATGCGCAGATATTCGACCATCTGGCCGTAAATATCGTACGCGTGGATTAGCGGGAACGTCGTCAAAAACAAGCGCGTTTGTTTGGTCTGGCGCACGGGCAATAAGTCGAGCTGGTTTTCGGCGGTCAGCGTGGCGACGGCACGATGTCCCAGCGCAAACGAATCGGTCAACAGCTTGATGCTGGCGTCTTTGGACTCGAACGATTTCGACGGGTTCGGTCCCAGAACGCCCGCGGGAATCGGTTCGCCGAGCACGCCCGACCAATAGAGATAATTGGCCCCGGCAATGTGGATCACCTGCATCCCGAACGGCCGGACGCCTTTGTAATTGCTCCCTTCGATCGAAAGGCTGTCCGGCGTGAAATTGTACTTGTCCTCGGGCATCGCATTGGCGAGCGCGAGGACGTTCTTTTCCACGAAGGAGAGTTCCTGCTCCACAACTCCCGAGACGGTGGAAGCAGGCGGGGGCGGAAACGTGGGATTCGTGGGATTGGCCGCCGCAGGTCTTTGGTCCTGCGCGAATACGGCAAACGCGAAACACAGAATCAGCGAAAGCGACTCTGATCGGAATCATGGAGAACCTCCTCCCCGATAACGCGGCTGGGCACGATATGCTCACAAGCCCGCAGAATCGTCAAGCTCCTCTTTCCTATGGGCTGAACGGCCCCAAAACTCTATTCTCTTTGAGCAACCGGGCACGCCCGCTATATCCCCGGGAACACGATAACCCGTCGCTTATGAATTGACCGCGTGTGTCGTACGAGACAGATTCCGAGGCGAGCCTTCCGATAGAATGCTGCTTGCGGAGATAGAGATAGCCGCTCGTAAAAGTAAGGAGGCACCATGTTTGGATACGGATTGCTTGGGACCATATTGTTTATCTGCTTGATCGTCTGGCTCGTACGAGCACTATAGGCTGGGATTCCCACAATGAACGCGCACTTGCCGCGCAATACGAACTCACTGTGCCAATGATCGGGGCTGCGTCTCGAATATGCTGATTCGCCTGGGATATGAGATTGTTTTCGAGACGCCTGCTCCCGTACCGTTTGTAGCGCTGCTGAAGGTGCACGCTTCCCGGGTAAACGATCTGCGGAAGCTCGATGAATTGAAGATTAACTCCGCTACGCACTTCGAGTGCTACCCCGACAGTTTCGGAAACACCTGCTGCCGCTTTCTCGCTCCCGCGGGAGAGCTCCGGCTGAGCAATTCAACCCTGATACACGACACAGGCGAGCCCGATCCGGTGGCGCCGTGGGCCCGGGAGATACCCGTGCATCGTTTGCCGAATGACACCCTCCAGTACCTGCTGAGCAGCCGCTACTGCGAAGTGGACCGCATGTCGAATATCGCAACGGAGCTCTTCGGCGGGATCACTCCCGGCTGGAACCGGGTGCAGGCAGTGTGCCAATGGGTTCATGAGAAGGTAACCTTCGGATACCAGTATGCAAGCGCCCAGAAAACGGCGCTCGATGTCTTTACCAATCGCTTCGGCGTTTGCCGGGATTTTCAGCACCTGGCGATAACCATTTGCCGGGCGTTGAACATCCCCGCGCGATACGCGACCGGATACCTGGGCGACATCGGAGTGCCGGTTTCGCCCGCTCCCATGGATTTCAGCGCATGGTTCGACGTTTACCTGGAAGACCGCTGGTGGACTTTCGATGCGCGCAACAATCAACCGCGCATAGGGCGGGTGCTGATGGCCGTGGGTCGAGACGCGTCCGATGTAGCGCTCACCACATCGTTCGGTATGGCGAATTTGAAGCAATTCACCGTGGTCACCGACGAACTGCCGCAGCACGAAACGGCGCACGTTTAGGAAACCATCTATCTCATAAATGCTTCGACGCGGCCGTTTACCCCGTCAGGGATTAAAACCCCTTTGTCCGCGGGGCTTTCTTGCCACGGCTGAAACCGTGCTCTGACGAGTTCCATTTATGGGATGGCTTCTACTCGCTGCGTCGGCCGATGGTATAATTCGGGCCATGACATTCATGACCGTTACCTACGAGCTTCAGACGCCGCTGGCGCCCGAACAGTATCGCGCTCTGGGGAACTTCGCGAACACCTACGGCCTGCAGCGCTTTCGGTTCGACGAGAAGACCAACCACCTGCATTTTGATTACGATGCCTCGCGGCTGAAGGAATCGGTGGTGGAGCACATCCTGCGCACCGCCCGCATCCCCGTGCTGCGGCAGGTGCCGCCCGCGACCGCCTGAACCGCCTTATTGCGTGACGACCGTTGGCGCCTGGCCCACCGAGATGGGCAGGTCGACTGTCTTCGAAGAGGAGTTTTCCAAAGGGTGCCGGGAGTCGCTCGACACCCGATCCTCGTTTAACATGGCCAGCTCTACCCAGATGGCCTCGAGCGTCGCCAGCTGCTCGGCTTGCCGGCTGTGGTCAGCCCACCAGAGAGCGATTTCCAATCCACCCAACGCGATAATAATGACGATGGCTTCGAGCATGACGATTCCCCAGGGACGGATATGTAGATAAGTCTATTATATTCAGTTTAATACGAGAGAGCTATACCCCGAAACCGCGCGCATTCGAGGGGAGACTGCTCCAAAAGCCTAGCAAGCGGGGATGGCCCGGTCAAGCGGGTGATTTTCTGCTCAAATTTCGGGTTTTGACCTATGGACGAAGATAAAGCGAAATAGAAATACGCGCACGAATGCCGGGAGTTTGTGGTAATAGAGCTGTCGTCCGAGCGGCGGATGGTCAGAGTCGTGAGCTTCGAGACGGCAAACAGTTCCGGGCGCAACGCGGCATCGGCGCTTTTGGCAGCGCTGAGCCTGGTCTATTTCCTGAGCGTGATCGTGCCCGGGCGATTTGCGGTGACCGACGAGGTTTTTTTCAAGGCGGCCGGAAGAAACTGGGCAGCTACCGCGCATTTCGCCGCTCCGGAACTTACCGGGCGGCTTACCCAGGGTCCGCCGCTATCGGAAATCTACTTCGCTCAGCCGCCCATCTATACATTTCTGTTTGGTGTTTACGTCAAGCTTCTCGGATTCAGTCCGCGTTTGTGCATTGCCTACGACGCGATCATCCATCTGGTGCTGATGTGGTCGGCGATGATCTTCGCGCGCACCGTTTACCGTGTGGACTGGAGATGGGCAGCGCTGAGCGGCGCTCTGCTGGCGACGCTTGGCACGACGGGGCGGCCGGATGAGCTCGGCATCGTATTCGCTATGTGGTCGGCGATCGCTTTTCGCAGCCTGCTGCCGGACCGTTGGCGGGTCCCTTTGGGCAGCGCGCTGCTGGGGCTTTGCGTCTGCACCAGCCTTGGCGCTTTTCTGTTTCTTAGTCCGCTGGTGCTCCTGGAACTGTTCTCGGCGCGCGTCGGATCGGGCGGGGAGAATCGCGGACCTCGGGGTGGCGGCGCTTGCGGGTCTCACCGTTGCGGCGGCTTGTGTAGCGCCCATCCTGATCGCGCACCCTGCCGCGTATCGACAGTTGATCGAGCATGCCGGGGAGCAGTCGTCTCTCCTGAGCGCGCTTACCGGCGAGCAACGGAACAGCTCGCTGGGCTTCGTTGCGCTTTGGAGTCGATGCTGCGGTATGGATACAATTACGGATTGCTGATCGGCGGGCCGCTCCTGTTCGCTGCTTTGTGCGGCTGGCTTACGAAGTTCTATCTGCGTCCCGTGTATTCGCGCATCGCTATTCTGTTGGCTTCCTGGGTGGTTTTGTTCATCGCTATGCCCGGTAAGTATCCCTATTTCTGGTTCCAGGGGTGCTTGCTATCGATCGCCTGCGTGGCGCTGGCGGCCCATGCGAGAGCCTCGTTGCCACCCTGGCGCGGGCGATTTGTGATGGCGCTTGGGATGCTTTTTTGGCTGGCGGCGTCTGCGCAATCTCTGCGGTGGGGGTACATCCTGTGGACGCTTCCGGCAGATCAGAAGTTGTCAGTCAACGATCGGCGTTTGCGCGATGAAATTCCTTCAGGCGAAGGAGTGATGAGCACCGACTATTGGTGGGACTTGGCGGACAGAGACACATGTCTACGATCTGGTCTTCAGCGATCCCGGCGTGGGGGCGGTCGATTACATTGTTCTCAGCGGGAATGGTTCGGGCAGGGCGGGCGTACCCACTGATTTCAAAGAAAAATACAAGCTAGACTTCCGGCCAGTCTTCGATCAATTGAATGCGACGCCCCCGCATATTTCCCATTTCGCAATTTCGCACAGCGGCTATGGATTTGGGGCTTACGTGCTGAAGAAGGATTCGGTGTCCCCGGGCGCGGCCGCACAAGAAATAGAAAATCTTTCAGCGGCAGGAATACGTGCGGGACTCGATGCGCCATTCGGGCTGCGGGATCCAGGCATACTGCTGCTTTACCTGCGAGCCAAAATCGCGGACCAGGTGCTCGTCGGCTTGGAGGCTGCAGTTTGCGTCGAGCCAAGATTGCGATTCGACGGTGAGATCGGCCGAAGAGCCGTAGTGAAGTCCCTTTCACGAGCAGCGTGATGTGCCCGGTCGGATGCCCGGCTGCTGTCCACTGTGGCGGGGTGTAGACGCCCTTGGCGCGGACGGAGTCGGGCAATAGCCCGGCGAAGCTTGTGCCGTTTGGCGCCAACTGTTCGACGGGAAGCAAGTAAGTAAGGTAGAAGAAGAACGAGGGATTATTCCCCACCACGATGCCTCCCTCGCGGACAACGCCTGCGGCTCCCTGCGCGACGGACTCCCACGGCTCAACCCAGTGAGGGGCGGCGTAGAAGCGCCGCGAAAAGATTCCGAACCATCCGATCGCAGCCACCACCGCAAGCGAACCTGCGAGGATGCGCCTGCCGGGAAAATGGGCCGTCCCGAGCGCCACAGCAACCGGCAAGAGGAGCCAGGGGCTCATGATCAGGACGCGTTTTGGCACGATGGCGCCCAGCGCGGAGAGCGTGGTAATCAGAACGAGAAAATACAGCAATAGGGATTTCGCGGGGTACGGCGCCTGGCGTAGCGTCAGGAAGAGACAAATTGTGATGGCGATGCACGCTGGCACGCCGAGAAACCAGAACCAGGGCGCTACCGACTCGCTTACGAAGACGCTGTAGACGTTGTAGAGCAGGTTCACGGCAATCCCGTTTAGAGAAGAGTGCGGTTGAACGCCGACCTGCGTCTCTCTATGGAACGTGCCCCACAAAGGCCAGTAGGCGACGCACAGGACTACGGCAGTTGCGAGCAGATGGCCCAGACCCCGCGCGAGTTGCGTGCGATTGCGAACTGCGTAGTCGAACGCGAGACACAGGAGAAATGCCCAGCCGAAATAGTTGGAATAGACGAGCGCCAGGGAAGCGAGCAGGAACCAAAGCCAGTTCGCGGCAGAAGGCTGGGCGACGCACCTGAAATAAGCGAGCGTGAGCAGCGAAACGAGCAGGAAGCTCAGGGAATACCAGGTGGTCAAACGGCCGAAGTGGAAACCGAACGGCCAAAGAACAACGATCGCAAGAAGCCACCACTGGCTGCGCCCGCCGCCCATTCTCCTGGCAATCTCCGCCAGGATCCACGCACCGGCAAGATAGAAGAGCACGGACGGGGCTCGCAGCAGATACATGTTGCCGCCCGTCAAACGCAGCCAGAAATGGAGAAAAATATCGTAAAGAGGGGGATGCTCGTGCTGCCCAGCACCGCTCAAAAAGACACGCAAAGTGTGGGAAATCGGAGTGGCGGCCTGGTCGATGATGGCGCATTCATCGTCGACTTCCGTGAACCAGCGGTCGGTCGCCAGCATGACCGCACCCAGCGTCAAGAGCAGGGAGGCTGAGCGGCGTGGGCTGAGGGAAGAGTGCTGTTGCGGGCGCGTGAGGTCTGGAATGTTCGCTTTCCTAACCGATGAAGCTCATCGGAGTAAAATCCGCATGGGATGGCCCGCCGTCATTTCCACAGGTATGCGGCATCGTCAGAGCTCATAGGATTCGCAGATCATACCATCAGGATTATCGAATACATGCGGATGCATTCGGGCTGTGGGACCGAGCAAAGATACCTTTGTGATACCCGGCTTGCGTGAACGCCGCGTTCACCCCGCACGGTGCGCCCGTGGCGGCCCTACCGAACACGGCACGATGGGACAAAGTAATCGCAATGAGCCTTCGTTGCGTTCCACCATTGTTCGAGCGAAACGTCCGTTACCGGCCGATTTGAGGCTTCGACCTCGAACAGCTTCAACTGAGAAAGGAAGTTGTGTTTCTCGTATTGGAGAGCACTTTTCTCATCTCGGCGGACGGAGTTCCGGGCGTCGTCCGGCAGCCCGGGAAATCGGGCGATGATCGAATCTACCATCTCCGGTCCCGGCTCCTCGGGCAGTGCCGGAACCTGGGAGAGGAGCAGTGCGATCCTCAGTGAATCGTTGGCGGCGCTGTTGTGCAAAGTTTCTTCCACCAGCGCGGCAATGCGTTGCTGCTGCGTTTCTCTCCCCAGGTGCTCCGCATCGAGCATTGCGGCCTTGGAGTCATCGCCCTCGTAGGTGCCGTCGCTGAAAGTGACCGCGTCCACCACAATCCTGGGCGCGCCCGAAGCCCCGGCAATATCGTCCTTTGCGTTGCTCGACGCTGAGCAGGACTCGCCCCCGGGGGCGAAATAGCTTTTCTCTGCGCCCGGAAGAGGGAATTGCACCATGCGCGTTCCGCCTGGTTCGATAAACGTTCCATTGAATCCCACTTGCCTGTGTACGTCGCAGATTCCATTCGTGCCGGCTGCCAGGAACGCCGTAGCCGACACCGGGATGGATGAATTGTTGCGGACCAGGACTCTATATCCCTCCCGGTTCGCGTCCAGGCTTTCTACTGCAAGAGAAGCTGTTCGATTAACGATCTTGGGCGCGACAAAACCGGATGGCCTGGCGGTGACAAGCTTGACTTGCGCGACGTTCAATCCGTAGCCGGCCAACTCCGAAAGGATGACCAGCTCGTTGGGGCGGACTACGTAGTTTCCGACCGGCACAACGGAGGGATCGTGATCGGTCGCGCGGAACCGCAGCGATACCTGCAGCGGGACAGTGTCCTCTACCGGCCGGCTGTAAGAGAGTTGAAGGGAGATTTGGCGCGAAGGCTTCTCGTCCCCTTCGCTGGGGGTTGGCCCGAAAAGGATTGCCCCCTCGTCGCCGACCTCGCTGTAGGATACCTCGCCGTTATAGTTGATTTCGAGCATCCATCTGGTTGTGGAGTCCGTTGGTTCCTGTGCGGGTAACGCGATGCCAACGGAGAAGATCAATCCCAGGGTGAATCCAGCGAGTCCGCGAATCATGGAAGTACCTCGCTTTGTCGTTCCACACGTCCTTACGCCAAGCAGGACGGATCAACTTCGACAGTACGTTGAAGGTTAGTACAGAGGCTGACCCCAAATCAATATCCGTGAGCCCCGAGCCAGGGAGTGAAGTTCAGCCAGCAAGGTTGGTGGCAGCGAGGCAATCACAGAAGGTGTGCTGGAAAAAAGGAGGGGGCTCCGGCTTGGGATCCAGAGCCCCCAAAGGTCGCGTTCCGTTGATTCGGTCTAGGCGTGGCCGAATCATGGGGTCATCCATCCTAGCTTCCCTCTCAGAGGCAGGTGGGAACGACCCGTTCCACCAGTTGAATGGGCCCCTTCCTCCCCATCCAATCAGCGGTGCGGATCGTTTGGAACGCGACCCACTCCCCAGCTAAGGCAAGATTGTTGCCGATCCTCGGGACATCGCGAGTCGGTCGACGCCTCTATTTTTCAGTAGCTTAGGGGTACTACAGAAAATCACATAGAACGGCTGAGATTCAATTCGGGAATGGGTATCCCGAGTTGGAACTATGCGGCTTGGGCATGAGTCCTCGCTCGAAAGGGAAGCGATAGAAACGCACACTTTGCTGCGTCGGACCGCGGCGCAAATCTGAGACACAACGCCAATCGGGAGATTGGCGTTCCCAGGGCCGGCGTGGCGTGCGGAGTCGGTGACTCGCCCCGGCGATAAATTTGTCGCAGGGGGTGCTCTGCCGCATAATGTGATGGAACACACGCCCCATGAAGAAGTCGCTGATCGCCGTTCTTGTGCTGGCCGCCATCGCGGGTACTTCGGGTGTGCTGATCGGTATGGCAGTTGCCCGCATGCGCCACAGGAAAGCGACGGGGTTGGCTGCGAATTCCGGCATCGCCGCGATGGCTGGCGGAGCCAGCGACGTCAGCGCAAAGCCGGACGAGCGGGGCGAAGTGATCCGGTTTGCGAAGGACCCGTCTCCCGCTCCACCATTCCTCGTCAATGATTTGAACGGCCACACGGTTTCGACAGCGCAGCTTCAGGGAAAAGTGGTGATCGTGAATTTCTGGGCCACGTGGTGCCCGCCCTGCCGCGAGGAAATCCCCAGCCTGATCGCGCTGCAGAACAAATATAAGGACCGCCTCCAGATCATCGGGATATCGATGGACGAGGACGAGCCCGCGGCCTACGTGAAGGCGTTTGCGGACAAGGCGGGGATCAACTATCCGGTGGTGATGGGCACGGAAATCGCGAGCGAGTATGGCGGAGTGCCGGCGCTGCCCACTTCTTTTGTGTTGAACACCGCCAGCCGCGTGGTGCAGAAGCACGTGGGATTGCTGGAACCGGAAGGCATCGAGATGGAGGTGCGCGCTCTTCTCGGGCTTCCGGTGAGCGCACCGATTGAGACCTTTGCCGACACCGGCCAGATCTTCCTGAAAAACGCCGCGCGGGCCACCGAACTTCCCGGCGTGGATATGAAAGGGCTCACGCCCGAGCAAAGGACGGCTGTTTTGAAGCGGTTGAACTCGGAGAGTTGCACGTGCGGGTGCAAGTTGACCATCGCGCAGTGCCGCATCAACGATACTTCCTGCGCCATCAGCACGAAGCTTGCGGAAGAAATCGTGAACGAAGTGAAGACCGGCCTGCGGCCTCCGCCTTTGCGCGCCAACTCGGATTCCTCGGCTGCTCCCGCCGGATCGACCGTTAACTGAAGCAATCCCCGCTTAGCTTGAAGTAGCGCTGGCCGTAATTCCCGAGCAATTACCGGAATTTCCCGCAGCGCCCTGCGCAAGCCAAGGGTACTGCGGGAAATCGCGTGGCTTTAGCGGTCGTATTTCAGGCAAATCTCAAGCTGGTGGATCGCTTCGTCGGTGGCGCGCAAAGCGTCGGCGCGATGGCCGCCGAAGTCGTGCGCGGCATGTTCCATATGCATGCGGGCGTTGCGAAGGGCCCCAATCGCCTCGCGGATTTCGGGATAAGGTTCCGCGGCCGGAGCGGCGGCTGGGGGAGCGGGCGGGTTCTTCGGAGGCGCCGCCGGAACCGAAGCGGGCATGGCGAGAGCCAGAATCAACGTGACGATAGCAAGCGCACTGAGCATCCAATTCTTCATCGAAGTTCCTCCTTGAGTTGCGGATCGGCTCGACTGGCCGGGTCGATTCTATCCATGTAAATGAACACCCCGGATGAAGAAAAGTTGAAAAAAAGTTCTCTGTTGCGCGACAGTCAACTGTACCAGGTCCCTGAACAACGATTCCGCGCCGGAAAAACGGGCGCCGTCGAGATCATTCCACGATCCATTTCGCCTGTCCTTTCGTCCCATTGACGACGCAGGCCAGCGGGCTAGGATTGGATCAGGCGACACTGGATCGAAAGTGGAGCGGGTGTTCGTGTCCTTGCTCAGGCGGGATACGCGCCTGTTTTGTTGACTTTCGCTTTTGATTCGCCTATAGTGCGACCAGCGGCTGGCGTGTCCGAGGGCCGCTCGCCAGTTGGCTTGGGAACGGGAAAGGCGAAAGAGGCGGAGAAGATGGCACTGACGAAGCGGCAAAAGGAAGTGCTCAACTACCTGGTGGGGTTTCTGAACAAGAACGGTTATTCGCCGAGCTTCGAGGAGATCGCCCACGCGATGAAGCTCACGTCTCTGGCGACGGTGCACAAGCATCTTTCGACGCTGGAGAAAAAGGGATTCATACGCCGGGGGTACAACCAGAGCCGCTCGATCGAAGTGGTGCAGCTGCCCAAGCCGGTGCGCGAGCAGGTGCTCGACCGCCACGTGGTGGAGTTGCCGCTGGCGGGACGGATCGCGGCGGGGCGCCCGGTGGAAGCGGTGGCAGAAAACGAGACGATTTCGCTGGCGGATTTCGCGCGCGGAGAAAATACCTTCGTGCTGCAGGTGAAGGGCGAATCGATGCGCGACGATCACATCCTCGACGGGGATTACATCGTGGTGGAGCAGACGCAAGTGGCGAATTCCGGGGAAATTGTGGTGGCGCTCGTCGGGGAAGACGAGACCACCGTGAAGCGCTTTTACCGCGAGTCGGGCGGGAGGATTCGGCTCCAGCCGGCCAACGATCAGATGACGCCGATTATCGTGCCGGCGGCGAATGTGAAGATACAAGGCAAAGTGGTCGGCGTTCTTAGGAAGTATTAGCCTCCGGGCCTGCGTGTTGCCGGCCGCGGCTTCTTTGCAAAAAAATCCGCCAGTTGATGGTTGTTAGAAAGACCCACCCTTGTAAAACCGCAAGGGTGGGGCACCCGGAACGGCAAAGGCAAAGGATGGACCGCTTCCGTTTCCTCGAATTCCGGCTGCTGCTTTGTCGAAACCCTTCCCGCGTTAGATCGCTACTGAACCGGCAATTCGTAGATGGTGATGCTGAACTTGGGAAGCGTCAGATGATTGGCCGCCTCCGTCAGCGGACTTTCCTTGATTTCAACCATCGGCGGCTTACCCGGCACGTTGGCGGCGGTGAGGTCGTCGCTGGCGATTCGCCAGAATCGGGCCTTGCCCGAAGCGGCGTCCTGAACGGCGACGCCCTGATAGGCGACATCGATCTGCTGGCTGGAGTCGGAGGGGTTGACGATCGCAAGCGTCAGCGATTTCCGGTCGGCAGTGAGAGCGGCCATCGCATCGAGCGGGTAGGTGGGGCTGCCGGACGGAATTCTGGGCTTGTCGACACCTACGACGCCATGCAGGTCATGCTGCGGCGAGTTCCCGGCGATCGCGAGCGGAATCGTCCCGAAATGGTGCCGGTACATTTCAAACATCAAGCCGACCGGCTGGATTGTCGAGTCGGTCTTGCTGATGGCGAGAAGTTCGGGCGCGCCGGTGTAAGCGGAAATGACGAACAGGTTCGAGTGCCGGAACATTTCATGCAGCGCTTCCGCGGTCGATAGGGGCCTGAACATCGAATCCCGGTCGTCGCCGATCCTTCCGGAGACCCATTCATCCTCCGCGATCTGGACGTGGTCCATCTGCAAGTTGGGGAATCGCTTCTGGTATTCGTCTTCCCAGGCCTCCACCGGAGCGCGGATTCCGTTGGCGAGTTTGCGGGCTTTATCGGCGAGCGGCTCGTCCACTCGCACGTAGTCCAGTTTTTCGGAATCGAAGGCCCTGTCCACGGCAGAGGGATAGAGGTGTTCCGCGAGGGCATCGAAGTAACCCGTGGAGTGCGCGAGAAGGCCGCCGGTAAAGTCCGCGGGGCCGCCAAATGCAGCCACGTGTTTGCCGGTGATCATCATGGCCGCGCGGCTTTGGCTGGATTCGATGGCGGAAGCGCCCGCGGCGACAACCTTGATCGAGGGATCCACGCGCCGCATGGCCTCCACGACCATGTTGTGCTTGATGACGTACTGATCGAGAGACATGAAACCCAGTTGCCAGGGGCCCCACATCTCGTTGCCGACGTTCCACCACGTGACCTTGTAAGGCTCCGGGTGTCCGTTGGCGGCGCGCAGCTTGCCCATGGGCGTGTTCACTGAGCCGTTGACGTACTCGACCTCTTCCGCGGCGGAATGCGCGTCACCAAAACCGGTGTTGACGCAGATATACGGTTCCATGCCCAGCAGCTTGTTGAGGTGCATGTAATCGTCGATGCCGACGTCATTTTGCTCGGCCAGGTTCCAGGCGTAGTCAAAGCGCGGCGGGCGCTTGTCCGCGTCGCCGATCCCGTCGCGCCAGTCGTAGCCGGACGTCATATTTCCACCGGGCCAGCGGAACATGACCGGCCCAATTTCTTTCATCTCCGCGATCAGGTCGGCGCGAAATCCGTACAGGTTATCGGCGGGCATCAGGGAAACAGCGCCGATGTGGAACGATCCTTTGCCGGTGCCCACGATTTCGAGGTGAGCGTCTTCAGTGTCCGCGCCGGCCGTGAAGCTCAGGGGGAATTTGGCATACTCCCTGTGAAGAGATTTGAGTTCGATGGTTTGCCGGTCGCTGGGGCCAGAGCCCCAGATCAGGCTCACTTTCACGTCCGCGCCGGGTTCGGCCGCGAGGTAGATGCGTCCCGTGTATTTATTCCCTTTTTTGAGTCCCAGCTCCCTCTGCTGGATTCCGTGAGGTGTGTCGGCTTCCAACTTGATCATCGGGCTGTGTTGGCCCACAAAGGCGTGGTCGCGGTCCATCACGACGAAGTCGTCGGGCCCCACAGGCCTCCACCTGGCGGCGAGCCTGCGACGGGCGCGGGGAGCGGGGCCGGGTAGATCCTTGCTGGAATCGACCGCATAGAAGAACTTGCGGTCACCGAGCATCTCCGACCAGAAACCGCCCTCGTTGTTGCCGAGGAGCTCCGTGAAATAACCGTACATGTAGGGCGAGAGAGTCGCGCCTGCCTTGGTCGCGTCCACCGTCATGGCCAGTTGCTGCGCGCTCTCGGGGTACGCAAAAAGGCAGAAGAAAAATGCCGCCAGGGCAACTTTCAGGAGACCTTGTTTCACGATGTCCCTCACTATTGCTTCACTTAATCGTTCTTACTATCCGACGCGAGACCTCTTGTACAACGGACTCCGCTCGGAGTGAAGCAAATTGTTTGGGGCCAGTAGTGGAAGCGACGCGGCGGGAGCGAAGCGGCCCACAAAAGACAAAAGCCCCACCCTCGCTTTTCGCGGGATGGGGCTTTCGATGTTTCGAAACGCGGTGCGGCTAGCGGTGTTTGTTAGACCGCCATTTGCGTTTGGAGGATTTCGCCGGGGAGTTGAACCGACCTCCGCGTCGGGGGCGTGGGCGTGCGGGCGACTTTGCTCGCAAACTCGTCCCGGTTCTGCGCTTCGATTTCCTTGGTGCTGACGCCGGGGCGAATCTTCTCGATTCGGATTCCCAGGGTGCGCTCCAATTGGAACAGCTCGGTACGCTGGTCCGGCGCGAACAGGGTAGACGCGAGACCCAGGCGGCCGGCGCGGCCGGTGCGGCCTACGCGGTGGATGAAGTTTTCGGCGACTTCGGGCAGGTCATAGTTGATGACGTGCGCGATGTCTTCCACGTGAATGCCGCGCGACGCGACGTCGGTGGCAACCAGCACGCGGTAGCGGCCCTGCTGAAAACCGGTGAGCGCCGCGGTGCGTTGGGACTGCGAACGATCGCCGTGAATGGTGGCGGCGTTGACCCCGCGATGGCTCAGGCCCTTGGCGATGCGGTCCGCGCCGCGCTTGGTACGGGCGAAGACGAGCACGCGGCCGGGTTCCTGGCGGAGCAGGTACTGCAGCATGTCCTGCTTTTCCGTGGCGGAAACCTCGTAGGCGTGCAGCTTCACGTTTTCCGAAGGCTTGAGCGTGGAGCCGAATTCCAGGCGAACGGGATTGCGCGTGTAGTCCTTTACAAGGTGCGCGACCGAGCCTTCCAGCGTGGCCGAGAAGCACATGGTCTGCCGCATCTTGGGCAGGATCGAGGCGATCCTGCGAATGGCGGGAAGGAAGCCCATATCGAGCATGCGATCCGCTTCGTCAAGGACGAGCGTGTGCAGCGAGGCGAACGCGACGAGGCGCCGGTCGAGGAAATCCTCGAGACGTCCGGGTGTCGCGACCACCAGGCGAGCTCCCTTGCGGATCGCGGTGAGCTGCTGGCCTTCGGACAATCCGCCGACAACGATGGCGGCTGCCGGAAGCTGCTTGCCGCGCAGGGCGTTGTACTGATCGGCGACCTGCATGGCGAGCTCGCGCGTGGGCACGAGAACCAGCGCGGCGATGCCGGGCGTGTTCTGTGCGAGAAGCTTTTCCATCACCGGGATGAGGAAGGCCAGCGTCTTGCCGGTGCCCGTCTGGGCGGTGGCGAGAACGTCCTTTCCCTGCAGCGCTTGCGGGATCGCCGCAGCCTGCACCGGGGTAGGCAGCGTGAAATTCGCCGCCTGTAGTTTCTCCTTCATATAGGAGGAGATTGGTAATTCCGAGAAATTTTGCATTTTTCTTTCTTGCTGGCGAAGCTCCGGACGCCCACACGTGTGCGGACGAATACGGCTGCTTTTCTATGCCAGTCTTCGTTTTAGATTACGCTGAAGACGTACGGGAGGAAACTGAAGGCGGGTGTTCTCAGATCACAGACTGCACCAGAGGGACCGCACAGCACAACCGAAGTATTAAGCGCAAGATGAGTATAACACGAATCGCGGAAGCTGCACGCGAATAAAAGGGCCTTGAAGAGGCGTGTGACCAGAACGACACGCCCCCTGTTTCGCGGGCGCTCGTTTAGGATTGCCGCCGCAGACGATCGAGCAGCGAGAAAAGCAGAACGCCCGCGGCCGCCGTGATCACTGAATCGAGCAGAAGCCGCGGGGTGAAAAAGCGGGCAGGCTGGTTCAGCAGCGCGCGCTCGGTGACCGCGAGAATCGCCTGGTGCACATGGAACAGAATGAAAACCAGGCCGAAGCGGCTGGCGGGATGCTCGGTGTCGATTTTCGCCCCCACCGAAGAAGACATGTAACCGATGATCGTTTTGGCGATTCCGTACATTCCGATGGGGCCGTCGTGGCCCAGCGCGTCCTGCAGAATTCCGATGAGGGCTCCCAGGAACATGCCGGACACGGGATTGCGCTTGCTCACCCCGAAATAAATCGTGATCAGTAACGGCAGATCGATAAGCTCCGCCCAGCGCCCGTATTTGTGCAGGAACGCCTGGAAGAGCAGGGCCAGAAACGTGGCGCCGATAACGGTGCCGCCGTAATATTTGTGGACTTCGACGTTCGATTCGTTGTGAGCGCCGGCGCTGAGCATGGACGACATTATTGCCTCGCCACGGCGGCTGGCTTGGCCGCAACCGGTGCATTCTGAGCCGGGGCAGTCGCGTGCGGCTTTGCTGCGCTGTCATTCGGTTTCGTTGAGGAAGCCGGGGGCGCGGCGGCCGTGGGCGCAACGTTTGCATTCGCGGCCAGGGGTTTCGTGCCGGCCGGAGCAGCCGTTGCAGCAGAAGGATCCGTTGCTAAAGCGCTCGGTTCCGGAGGAGTGTCCGGAATCAAAGGAACGGAAGCTTCGCCGGTTTTCTTTGGTTCGAATTCCTGCTGGGACAGCAGCACGAGCACGTCTTCGAGCCGGTCGAGCCGAGCAGCGGGCTGCACGTGGATGAGTTGGAAGGGAAGCGCCGGCTTGGAGTCGATGACGGTCCCGATCAGCAGGCCCTTGGGGAAGATGCGATCGTCGCCGGAGGTGAGCAGCACGTCGCCGGGTTTGACCTTCTCATCGTTCACAATGTAGTCGAGCCGGGGATTGGGATCGCCGCTTCCTTTTACCACGCCGTGCGTGCGCGACGCCGCAAACAGCGCGCCGACGCCGCTTTCCCGGTCGTTAATGAGAAGCACCTGAGAAGTGGAAGGGAAGGCTTCCACGATTTTTCCCACCACGCCGTCGGGCGTGACCACCGCCATATTGTTATGAATATGGTCGCGGGTGCCGCGGTTGATAAACAGCGTGTGCGACGTGGAGTCGGCACTTGCTCCGATCACCTGCGCGGCGAGGATGGGGGCTTCCGGATGCGCTTCGTGGAAACTGAGCATCGCGCTGAGCCGCTGCGCTTCGTTGGCCTGGCTCTCGAGTTCGCGATTGCGCAGCTGGAGTTCGCCGAGTTCCGCGCGCAGCTGCTGATTTTCCTTGCGGGCGTTGTGCAGATCGATGTAGCCCGTCCATATGCCGCGAATGGAAGAAAATCCCCACGTGCCGCCGCGCTCGACCGGGGACATGATTCCCACCGCCCAGTAGCGGATGAGGCGGATGTCGTGGTCCCGCTTGATCTGGAAGGCGAGCAGCAGGAGTTGCGCGAGAACGACACTCGCGAGAAGAGCCAGAGACCGGTGACGTGAAAAAATGCCGACCATAAGTATGAATGCGAGAGGGCTCGAGGCTGGGGACCCGAAACCCGCCTCCGAATTATGACTGCCTCAGGGGCGCCAGCCCCGAAAATTCTAAGCCGCGCTAGTCGATCGAGACCAGGCGCAGCAGCCGGAAATCGCTGAGCATCTTGCCGGTGCCGAGCACGACGGACGCCAGCGGGTCGTCGGCGATCGATACGGGCAAGCCGGTTTCTTCGCGGATGCGCTTGTCGAGATTCTTGATGAGCGCGCCGCCGCCGGTGAGCACGATGCCGCGGTCGCTGATATCCGCCGAAAGCTCGGGCGGCGTGCGTTCGAGCGCCACGCGAATCGCGTTCAGAATGGTCGAGATGCACTCGGACAGGGCTTCGCGGATTTCGCTGTCGTCGATGGTGACGGTGCGCGGAACGCCCTCGATCAGGTTGCGGCCCTTTACCTCGAGCGTGAGCGGCTTTTCGAGCGGATACGCGGAGCCGATCTCGATCTTGATCTGTTCGGCGGTACGCTCGCCGACCAGCAGGTTGTACTTGCGCTTCAGATAGTGCATCACGGCTTCGTCCATTTCATTGCCGGCGACGCGCACCGAGCGCGAGTAGACGATGCCGCTCATGGAAATCACCGCAATATCGGTAGTGCCGCCGCCGATATCGACCACCATGTTCCCGGAGGGTTCCTCGATGGGCAGTCCGGCGCCGATCGCGGCAGCCATGGCCTGCTCCACCAGATACACTTCGCTCGCTCGCGCGCGATACGCGGAGTCCTGCACGGCGCGCTTTTCCACGGGCGTGATCTCGCTGGGGACGCCGATCACGATGCGCGGGTGCACCAGGACGCGGCGATTGTGCGCCTTCTGGATGAAGTAGGTGAGCATCTTTTCAGTGACTTTGAAATCGGCGATCACGCCGTCTTTCATGGGCTTGATGGCGACTACGTTGCCGGGAGTGCGCCCCAGCATCTCTTTCGCTTCGCGGCCCACCGCGACCACGTCGCCGCTGTTTTTATTGATGGCTACGATCGATGGTTCGTTGACGACGATGCCTTTGCCGCGCGCAAAAACGAGTGTGTTGGCGGTGCCGAGGTCGATGGCGAGGTCGGAAGACAAAAGACTGAACACCGACCGCATGTTGTAGCCGTTCTTGGTCACGCTGTTCCCCCAGAGATCCGTTCAGCGCCGCTGCGGCGGCGCACCGGTGTGCCGGTGTGTTTGCCTGCTAAGGAACTACCACTTCGACCCGCTTGATCGCCGTGCCCCCGCGCCGGTTCTGGCCGGTGATCACAATCGGGTGGCTGCCCCGCGACATCGGCTGGGTGAAATACCGGAACTGACCGTTGGGCTGAATGTCGGCCACTTCTTCGCCGTTGACGATCAGCGCCGCGCCGGGTTCGGTGTGGCCGATGACCTCGACGACATTGCCCTGCAATTCGGTGTCGTCCACTTCGAGCAGCATCTCCTGCTCTTTGCCCTGCGCCACCAGGGTGAACTTATGGGCATCGCCCCCGTCGCTCAGCTTGTTCTGGTCGTCGATCGCGCGGACTCTCCAGAAATAATCGCCGGGATCGAGGCCGGTGACATCCACACTTGTGGCGGTGACTTTCTTTTCCGCCACGACGCGGTTGAACATCGCCGTCGTGCTGGCCTGAAAATCGTAGAGCTTGGCGGTGGAGGCCTGCTTCCAGGAGAAGTGTATCGGATCATGCTTCGGGTCCGCCACGATGATCGCCTGAAGGTTCAAAGGTTCCAGTAAATCGGGGGGCGCGAGAACCTGCGAAGTGGTGGTCTTTCCGCCGGTAGGGAATGTAACACGCTGCCACTGCGCGATGTCCAGATGCTCGTTGCCGCGATTGAGTTCGGCGCTACCGGAATCGACGGTGATTTCGTGCTCTTGGGTGCCTGGATCGCTGCGCACTGCGGCGCGGCTGTTGGCCCGCAGTGACGCCACGGCATTTTCAAACGAAACCTCGGCTGTGGACCCGGGAATTTCCCAGGAGCCGGTCGCGAGATCCACCTGCCCGGAGCTGATGTGCACGCTCACCTGCGTGGGCTTGTCCATGGAGACGTTATTTTCTTCCACCGTCACGAGCGTATCGCCCTTCACGGTGTAGGTGGTTCCGTCGGCGAAAGCGATACGCGCGACGCCCTCGGAATCGGTCTGGATGAGGTCGCCCTTATCGAGCGTGAGCTGATAATCGGCGGTGGTCCACTGCACGGAATTTACTTTTTTCACCTGAACCTTGCCGTCGAGGTTCACGAAGCGGGCCTGCTTGGCCGTGATCGTGGCGACTCCGCTGTCGTGCGGCGAAATCGCATCGGAAATACGGCTCATGATCGTGGCAGACCCTCGCGGGAAAACCAGATACGTGAGCGTGAGCAAAATCGTGATCAGGACGAAGATGTAGAGAAGCACGGTGCGATACGTCACCGTGTGCCAATACACCTCCACCCGCGACACTTTGGGCGCCGCACTCACTGTAAATTCGCTTTCACCGCGTGATTTGTACCCAGTTCCGCAATCTAGCATAGGGGTATAGGCCTTTCAACAAAGCGGAACGCTCGTTGTGCGGTCAATAACACCTGCCTCCGTAACGGCTATTGGCGCTTTCGCGTCATCGTGGTCTTTGCTCCTCCCGCACGCGCCCGGTGCCCGCCGCCCGCGATTTTGGCCGCCGTATGACGCCCAAAACAAGCCAGCCATTTTGGAGGTTGACCATGCGCGGCAAGTTAGCGAGACTGGTAGCTGAAAACTTTCTGTTTCGTTACGTCTGCCTCCCGGGAAACCGCCATTGTGCTGACCGCATGGGCTGAACGAAATCGCGAAACATAGGATGGGGATTCAAATGAACGAGATCATTGGGGAGTTGCTTCCGCCCGCCAGGTTGATGCTGACGCCGGGCCCTTCTTGCCTGGACCCTCGCGTATACCGTGCCATGGCCGCGCCGATTGTCGGTCACATGGACCCGTGGTTCACCGCCATGATGGGCGACGTGCAGACGCTGTTGCGCCAGGTCTTCCAGACCCAGAACCGCATCACCTTCCCGATCTCGGCTTCCGGTTCCGGCGGAATCGAAGCGGCGGTGGTAAACCCGCTCGAGGATGGCGACGAGTGCATCGTCTGCGTGAACGGCGCTTTCTCGGAGCGCATGGCGATCATGGCGGAGCGCATCACTTCCAAGGTGATTCGCGTGGAAGCGCCCTACGGCCAGGCTTGCGATCCCGAAGACGTGCGGCGCGCGGGAAAAGGCAAAAAGATCAAGCTGGTGGGCCTCGCGCACGGCGAGACCTCCGGCGCGGTGGTGCACCGCATCGATGATTTCAGGAAGGTCGCCGACGAGTTGGGCGCCCTGCTAGTGGTCGATACAGTTGCCACGCTTGCCGGCGTTCCGCTCAACGTCGACGCGCAGCGCATCGACATCTGCTTCAGCGGTACGCAGAAAGCCATCAGCGCGCCCCCGGGCATGGCTCCAATTACGGTGAACTCGCGCGTCGAAGACGTGATGCACGCGCGGAAAGAGCCGGTGAAGAGCTGGTATTTCGATCTGAACCCCACGATGACCTACTGGGGCAAGGAGCGCACCTATCATCACACCCCGCCCATCACCTTGATCTACGGGCTGCGCGAGGCGTTGCGCCTCGTGATGGCCGAAGGGCTCGAAGCGCGCTGGGAGCGGCATCTGCACAACCAGCAGGCGCTCATCGCGGGGCTCGAAGCGCTCGGCCTCGAACTGCTCGTCTCCAACCCGGCGGACCGCCTGGTTACCGTGACCGGCGTGAAGGTTCCGGCCAAGGTGGAGGACGCCAAGGTCCGGCTGCAACTGCTGGATGAATTCAACATCGAGATCGCCGGCGGCTTTGGTCCGCTCAAGGGCAAGCTGTGGAGGATCGGCCTGATGGGCTATTCCAGCCAGAAGAACAACGTGCTGCTGTTCCTCGCCGCGTTGGAGAAGACATTGTCCGACCACGGCTTCTCCGTGCCCGCGGGCGCCGGAGTTGCGGCGGCCATTCACATGTACCAGCAGTTCACGCAGCCCGCTGAAGTGGGCGCAAGGAAGTAACCGGCGTGGCGAAGACCCTCTATCCGACATTCGCGAACGCCGGGGCGATGAGTGAGTTTATCGGCGCGTTCGATGTTCCGTCGAAAGTGACCGATTATCGGTATCGCTGCCAATTTTCGCATTGCTTCAACGGCATTGCGACCCGCCACAGCGATACGATGGACTGCAAGTTCGTCGTCGACGGCAAGGGCGTGCTGCTGGGGCTGGCGCATCCCGGCTTTGTGGCGTTTCGCGAGAAGGCGGGAAGAAATCTGTCGGACCGCGAGGCGAGTTACATTGCCGCCGAATACCTGCGGGAGCGCCTGGAGCAGGAAGACGAACATTCGCTCTACGACGTCTCTCCGGCCGACGTGACGCGCTTGATCGGAAAGCTCCGCATTTCCTGATTCTGAAAAGGGCGCGCGGCGGTTCGCTCAGGCGTCGGAAAGAGATTCGTCGAAGCCGCTGCGGCTTTTGTCGCCAAGCTCCTTCATCTCGGCTGCCTCGAGAATTTCGCCGCAATCCAGGCATTCCACGTATTGCGAGTCGTCATCCTTGGCGATGAGTCGCGTGCGCTCGTGCTTGCAGGTTGGATCGGGCATGCCGCAATCTCCGGCTCAAATATAGCATCGGGCGGTTCGTCGGCCCCCCAAACACCAGCAACTACTGTCCTACAATTCGACTCGCCCATGCTAATGTGGCCTTCGCGTTAGACGAGAATCCATTGACAGCGGACCTGCGCAGGCAAGAGCGGTTGAATGTGGTGCTTTTCTACGGCATCGTGCTGTTGCTGGCATACCTCGCTTACAGAATCTTCGAGCCGTTCTTTTCCTCTCTGTTGTGGGCCGCCATCCTGGCAGTTCTCACCTATCCGCTCTACGAGCGGCTCTGCAGGCGCTGGGGACCGAACCGCGCGGCGCTAGTCACGACGGCCGGTGTCACGCTGATTGTGATCGTCCCGATGATCGCTGTGCTCGGCGCATTCGTCCGGGAAGCGGTGGGCGCCGTGCGTTCGGTGCAACTCGGAATCGAGCTGGGACGCTACTCCTGGGTCAATCGCTTTTGGGACGGACTCCAGCACCGTTTTTCCCAGCTGATCCCCTCCGACTTGGGCGACGCCATCCATAACTACGCGGAGCAGGCCGCCAGCTACGCAGCGCAGCGCGTCGGAGGAATTTTGAGGAATACGGCCACGATCTTCATGGATACGGCGTTCACCATTCTGGCGATGTTTTATTTCTACCGGGACGGCGCCACCATCGTGAAGCGGATTCAGGATGGCCTTCCTTTTGACGAGGAGCAGCGGATTCGCGTTGTGGAGGATACGCAGAGCCTGATCTTCGCCACCGTCCTCTCGACGCTTGCCGCGGCGGCGGTTCACGGCGTGGTTGGCACGGCGGCTTTCGCGCTTACGGGAATCGCATCCCCGGTGTTCTGGGGCGTGCTGATGGGATTTTTTTCGTTTATCCCGCTGATCGGCACCGCGTTGATCTGGGTTCCCCTTTCGCTGAGCTTGATCCTGGGGGGCCACCTGTGGGCTGGCATCGCGCTCGCGGCGACTTGCAGCGTCGTGCTCGGGATGATCGATAATTTCGTGCGGCCGATGATGATCAGTGGGCGCGCCGAGATGAGCATGCTTTTGATTTTCATCGGCGTACTGGGAGGTATTGAAGCGTTCGGTCTCCTGGGAGTGGTGCTTGGCCCGATTATTATCGCCATCGCATCTACTCTGCTTTCCGTCTACGTGCCTGCCTCGCCTGCGGCCGCGGCCGACTTGGAAGCGAGTGGGAAGAAAACCGCGGGCGTGCTAGAGTAGCCCCCTTCACGATACTCGAGGCCTAATACAAAAAGTCGATGCCCAAAAATTCCAGTCCGCAGCACCTTTGTTTGACGCCCGATAAACTCCGGTGGCGCTGCGATCCCGCGACGATTCCCTACGAGACCACTGCGGAAGTGGAGCCCGTATCGGGAGATATCGGGCAGGCCCGCGCCCTGCGCGCGCTGCGCATGGGCGTCGAGTTGACCGCGTCCGGTTACAACCTGTTCGTCTGCGGGCTTTCAGGATCGAGCCGCGGCGGAATGATCGTGCGGATGATCGAAGAAATGCATCCGCAGACCGAACCCGCTCCCGACCGCTGCTACGTGAATAATTTCAAGAATGCCGACCGTCCGCGCCTGCTCACTCTGCCTCGGGGTCAGGCGACCGCTTTCAAGAAAGAAGTCGACTCCGGCATCGAGTTTCTGCGCCGGCGCATTCCCCAGGTATTCGAGGGCGAGCCGTTCCAGCGGCAGAAGACGCGGATCGTCGAGCGGTTTACCGTACGCGAAAAAGAATTGATGGACGATTTCACGCGGCGCATCGCGCGGGAGCAGTTCGCGCTCGGGCGGATGCAGGTGGGAGCGGTGGCGCTGCCGGAAATTTTCCCCGTTCTCGACGGGCAGATGGTGCCCATCGAGGAAGTTCCCAAGATGGTTCAGGAGGGGAAACTCGAAACAGTGGCCGCGGAAGAACTCGAAAGAAAGTACGACGTGTTCCGCCAGGAATTCACGGTCGTCTACCGGAAAACGCTTTCGCTTTCGCGCGAACTCGCGAGCGAGATGAACTATCTGGAGCAGGAAGCCGCGTCCGTGCTGGTGGACGGCGTAATCGAGGAGCTGAAAGAAAAATATTCCAGCACGCACATTGCGGAGTATCTCGAGGAGGTGCGCCACCACGTGCTCGACAACCTCGAGCCGTTCAAGGAGCGCGAGGGTGAAGAAGAGCAGGTGCCGGCGGAAGCCGGACCGGGACCGCGCGCCGAACGCGGGGAACGCGATCCATTCCGCGTATACGGCGTGAACGTGATTCTAGCCCACGGCGAACAGGAAACCTGCCCGGTGATTTTCGAAACGATCCCCACCTACGCGAACCTGTTCGGAACGGTTCACCGCAGCTACGACGCGCGCGGCGGCTGGAACTCCGATTTCATGGACCTGCGCGGCGGCTCGCTGCTGCGGGCGGACGGCGGCTTTCTGGTGATGTACGCGCTCGACACCCTGACGGAAACGGGCGTCTGGCGGACGCTGAAGCGGACGCTCAATCACGGGAAGCTGGAAATCCAGCCGGTAGAGACGTTCTTTCCGTTCAGCACGGCGGCACTCAAACCGGAGCCGATCGAGGTGCACGCGAAAATCATTCTGATCGGCGACCGCGATATGTACGAGCTGCTCTACGACTACGAGGATGATTTCAAGAAGATTTTCAAGGTGCGCGTCGAGTTCGACGAAGAGATGAAGTGGAACGAAGAGGTGCTGCGGCAGTACGGCGGGCGCCTGCGAAAGCTTTGCGACGATGAGAAGCTGCTGCCCTTCGACCGCACGGCGGTGGCGGCGATTCTCGAACACGGCGTGCGGATTGCCGGACGCCGCGGGAAAATCACCACGCGCTTTTTCGATCTGGCGGACCTGGCGCGCGAGTCGTCCTATGCGGCGCGGCACAACGGAACGAAGGTGATCACCGCGGCCCACGTGAAAGACGCGTTGGACGCGAAGATCGAGCGGCACAACCTGCTCGAAAGCAAGATACGCGAGATGATCGAGCAGAATCTGCTGTTCATCGACACCACGGGCGAGCGCGTCGGGCAGGTAAACGGCCTGAGCGTGCTGGAGATCGGCGGCTACGCGTTCGGCAAGCCGGTACGGATCACGGCGTCGGCGGCCATGGGCAAGATTGGCATCATCAACGTGGAGCGCGAATCGAACCTGAGCGGGCGATTCCACGATAAGGGCGTACAGATTATTTCCGGCTACATCCGGCGGACGTTCGCGCAGGATAAGCCGCTCTCGCTTTCCGCCAGCCTGTGCTTCGAGCAATCGTATTCAGGTGTGGACGGCGACAGCGCCAGCTCCACGGAAATTTACGCGCTGCTCTCGGCCCTGTCAGGCGTTCCCATCCGGCAGGAAATGGCGGTGACCGGTTCGGTGAACCAGCAGGGCGATGTGCAGCCGATCGGCGGCGTGAACCAGAAGATCGAAGGGTTCTACGATGTGTGCCGGCTGAAAGGCTTGACCGGGACGCAGGGCGTGCTGATCCCCGCGGAAAATGTGGACGACCTGATGTTGCGCGACGACGTGATCGAGGCCGTCGCCAAAGGGCAATTTCACATTTACCCCGTGGCGACCATCGAGCAGGGAATCGAGATTCTGACCGGCGCGCCGGCCGGCAAGAGAAACGCCTCGGGAAAATTCGAGCCGGAAAGCGTGTTCGGTAAGGCTGACGCGCGGCTAAGCGAAATGGCGATGACCATGCGCGATTTCGATTAGAAAAGAAAGCCCCACCCTTGAAAAGCGAAGGGTGGGGTACCCGTAACTGCAACTGCGAATAACGAAAGCCAAGCTTTCGTTGTCATTCGAACTTCGCGTTTCAAACCCCACAGGCTACAGAAACCGATGCGTTTCCAGCTCGACCTGCTTGGTCTGGCCATTCCGCTCGATCAGCAGGTTGTATTTGTGGCCGATCTGGGCGAAGAGGTCGCGAATCTGGCCCAGCGTAAGATCCGCGGCGGCGTCCTCGTCGATGCCAGCGATGACGTCCCCCTTCTGCAGGCCTGCTTTGGCGGCGGGGGTGTTCGGCCCCACTTCCACAATTTCGAAGGTCTTCAGCGCCGGGCCTTTGGCAATCACTCCGATGCCGCTCTTGTCTTCTTCCTCTTCGTTGGTGAAATGAGTATTCGGCTGGAGGATCATCTGATGGTGGGGATAATCGAACACCACCGTGAACCGCCGCAGCATGCCGCCGCCAATTTCTCCCGCGATCCGCGGGTCGGAAGTTCCGGGCGGGTCCGACTTGGAGAAGGTAACAAGCGCTTCTTCCGCGAAGTAGGGCCCGAGCTGAAGTCCCTTCGAACGCCCCACCAGCGCGCCCTGCGCGTTATCGGTCTCCGAGTCCCACACGGGAATCATCTTCCAGTGCGAGCGAAGCAGATGGTGCGCTTCGGCGTAGCGATTGGAAATCACGACGGATGTGTCGAGCGCCGTATTGACGATGAAACCGCCTTCGAGAGTTTTCCCGCGCGGCTCGGTGAATTTCGCCGCCACGATCGGGACGCCCCCTGCAAACGTGAGGGGAAGCGATTTCCCCGAGCCTGAATACTTGTAAACGCCGGGATCGTACAGCCGCACGGTTTGGCGGCCATAATCGATTTCGACCACGACGCGCTCGAAAAAATCGTTGCCGAGAGTGCCCTCGTAGACGCGTCCCATCTGCGTCCCGAAATTCGGGCTGGCCTGCTGAGGCAGCACCGCGAGCGGGATATCCAGCCCGTGCAGGTTGAGTATGACGCCTTGCGACGAGGCCAGGCCGAGTTCGGCGGCCCGACCGGGATCGATCGACGAAACGGTGGCGGCGGAATCGAGCACGAAGTAGGACGGCCGGCTCTGGTTCACGCCGACCGGGAGAAAGGTGACGTTGCCGGTGAAGTCGGCGGGAATCTCAGCGGCGTTCCCGGCGAAGTTGAACTGCGCCGCTCCGGAGACGGCCGGAGCGTGCGGGGCAGGCGCCTGTGCCCGCGAAGTGGCGTGCAGGAAAGAGAAGCACATGCACGCCAGGGCTGGCAGAACGATTCGAGCGCAGATTTGATAACGCGAAGAAGCCTTCAACTTTCCGAGCCTGCCGGTAGAGTGACGCGTGCCATTTTCCCCTGGGGAAGCTGGATGAGAAAAGCGCAAAATCAGTTGGTTCTTTTCAGCTTGAAATCGAGTTCCAGCTGGATTTTATCGTCGACGCTAAGCAATCGCGCCAGGGACGGCTTAGTGAGGCCGAAGGTGGCAAAGGTGAAGTCCGTGTTGGCGCGGCCTGCAACCACGTCCTTGCTGTAGGTGGCGTAGCCGTTGAGCGTTACTTCCTTGGTGACGCCGTGGACGGTGAGGTCGCCCACAAGCTGAAAGCCGGTCTGGCCGGTGGGGCGGTCAGGAGCGGGCAGAGGGAATGTGACGCCCTGGATGCGCTTGGGGACAAATTCGGCGGTGGGGAATTTGTCCGTTTCCAGCGTACGGTTCTTGACGAAGCCGTCGCGCATGTCCTGATCGCTCTTGAGGTTTCGAAGGTCGATGGTGAGCTTCGATTTGGCGGCATCGATCGAGCCATCCGGAAGGATTACGATACTGCCCGTAATCGAATCGGTGGAACCGACGGCATCATCGGGGAAGTTCAATCCTGCCAGTTGCTCGCGCACGCGGTAGGTGGCCTTGCTGCCATCGGTAACGTCGAGCTGGGTAGGGGCCGCGCCGGGCTTGGCTTGTGCCGCGGCTCCGGGAACCCCGGCGAAAAGGAGTTCCGCTGCAAAAAGTAATCCGATCACCCATCCGAATAGAGGACCCAACGAAGTTCGCTTGCGATTCATCGCCGACCTTCTCCTTTTCGTTCGTTTGCCTGTGGGGTGAGTGCGCGCAAACGAAATGTTGAAGTCCGCATGATACACCCTCATGGGCGCGAACCACCTCCGGTTTGCAAAACCGGGATGCTCGCAAAACGGAGATTGACAACGGGCGTCCGGCGTCCAATGATGCCGGTTCGCGAACGGGCAGTTCCCGAAAGCCGATTCCTACGGAGGATCACGAATGTCGAAATGGCTGCAGCATGTGGCGCTGGTGGCGGTCGTAGTGCTCGTTGCGGTTTTGTCCTCTTTGGCACAGAGCCAGACAGCCGCAGCGCCTTCCGCCGGCTACCATACGGTGGAGAATTGGCTTGATCTGCCAGCGGGCCAGCCGCTGGGGACAATCTCCTGGGTGGATGTCGATTCGAAGGGAATCATATACGTGCTGCGGCGGTGCGGCGCTTGCGGGCAGCATCCCAAGGAAGGCGATCCTCCGAGCGTGGTCTGGAAGTTCGACCGCAGCGGCAACTTTCTGGGCGAGTGGGGCCAGGCTCCCATCGCAAAAGAAGGGCACTCGCTCCGCGTGGATCGCAACGGCTTCATCTGGATCACGGATTCCGGCGCGCATCAGGTGAAGAAATTCCAGGCCGACGGCAAGCTGGTGATGACGCTGGGCAAGTATGGCGTCCCGGGCGATGGCCCCGACACCTTCAACCAGCCCACCGATGTGCTGGTCACGCAGAACGGCGACTTCTTCGTTACCGACGGTTATGGCAATCACCGCGTGTTGAAGTTCCGCAAGGACGGCAAGCTCATCAAGACGTTTGGCACCCAGGGCAGCGGGCCCGGCCAGTTCCGGATTCCGCATTCGATCGTGCAGGATTCCCATGGGCGGCTCATCGTGGTCGATCGATGTGGACTACACACCACCGGCTGCACCGACAACCGCATCGAGATTTTCGATATGGAAGGCAAATTCCTCGATCAGTGGACGCGACTGGGTGGTGTTTCGCTTTACATCACCCCGGGCGATACGCTCTACGTCGGCGTGATTGGGAAAATTTCCATCGTGGATGCGTTCACGGGTGAGCTCCGCGGCGTGATCGAAAAAACGGGAATCAATCACGGAATCGCCGTGGACAAAGAAGGCGACGTCTACGCAGCGGACATTTTCGACGGAATGCACCGCTTCACCCGCGACGCGGCCCGTTAGCGGAGCCTGGTTTTCGCAGCGACACGACGCGGAGGGCCGAATCTTCAGTTGCTGACTTTGAGCGGCATCAGCGGCTGCGGTTTCCCCGCGACCTTCCACTCATCCGCTCCCGGCTTGGGATGGAATTTCTGCGTCCGCCCGCCATACGTCTCGGCGACGTACAGGTTGCCATCGGAATCCACCGAGATCCCGTGCGGGCCCCACATCTGGCCGGGAGCCGTCCCGTGGTAGCCCCATGCATACAGTAATTTGCCATTGAGGTCGTATCCGAGAATCTTGTCGTTGTCGCCATCGGCCACCCACAGATGCTGGTCGTCCGACATGTACACGGCATAGGGGGAGCGCAGACCGGGCCACTGGTCGAGAAACTTGCCGTTCGCGTCGAAAACCTGAATGCGCTGGTTCCCGCGATCGGCGACGAACACGCGGCCATCCTTGCTTGTAGCGATTCCGTGAGGGGTGCTCAATTCACCCGGCTGCGGATGCTTTTTGTCGGCGTCGGGCTTGCCCCAGGTCATCAGGAACTTGCCGTTCTTGTCGTACTTCATCACGCGCGTGTTCACGTAGCCGTCGCTCACGACGAAGGTGCCGTCCGGCAGAAAGGCAATGTCGGTCGGGTCGCCGAAGTGCTTTTCGTCGTTGCCCGGGACGCCCGGCTCGCCGAGGGTCATCAGAAGTTTCTTGCCGTCGTGGCTGAAGACGAAAATCGCTTCGCGAATGTCGTCAACCACCCAGACGCGCCGCTCCGGATCGTACGGGCTGATCTTGATGGCGTGCGGGCCGCGGCCGATTTCCGCCGTGCCGCCGCCCTCGAACAAGTGATCCCACTGCGTCCAGGACTCGACCAGCTTCCCGTTTCCATCGAGGATCACGATGCAGTTGCGCATGGCGTCCGGAGGCGTGGCGCGGCGGGAAGCGCCGTTCATCATCTGGCTCACGTCGATCGACCCGTAGAAGCCGTTGTAGTTCTTCGGCAGGTATTGCGGTATGAGGAGTTCGCCGCGATTGGCGAGGAAAATTCTGTCCGGTGTCTCGGCAAAGACGCCGCCTTGCGAGCCCCAGATGTAGCCTTTTGGAGCGATTGGCTGCGGGAAGCCGGAGACAACGTCGTAAGGACCGGTTTCGTCTTCGCCCCCTTTCTGTTGAGCCTGGGCGGAACCGGAGAACAGCCCAAACAGGATTGCGGCAAGTAGCACGATCTTCGACGTGATGCGCATTAGCACTTCCTTCCGTATGGATAGCTGAATATCTGGTTCGTGTTCCGTTCAGTTCTGAATCGCCGCGAAGTATACACCGGCTTGTCAACAACTTGAACGGAGAGGCGACCATGTTTTCGGGAACCCATGCGTCTATCGGTAATGCCTGTTGACGGCTGGATGTAAACTGCGCTATACGAACGTGCGGATATTTGTGTGTTTGAACGGGTGGTTTAAAGGAGAAGTGTCGTGCGAGAGAAAATGGGTCGGGGATTGGCGGCGGCGATACTGTTTTGGGGGGTGTTCGCCGGGGTGATGGCGATGGCCCGCGCGGCGGCTCGTCCGGCTGGGGCGGCTCAGGAGGCAGCGAGCCAGGTCTCGGTCGGCGCTACCGATATCGGTGGCGTGGTCACCAGCTCGAATGGTCCCGAAGCAGGTGTCTGGGTGATCGCCGAGACCACTGAACTGCCCACCAAGTTCCGCAAGATCGTCGTGACCGACGACCATGGGCGATATCTAATCCCCGATCTTCCCAAGGCTCATTACAAGATTTGGGTGAGGGGATATGGGCTGGTGGACTCCGAGCGGGTTGACGGCGCGCCCGGCAGCACGCTCGCGTTGAAGGCGGTGGTCGCTCCCGACCCGCGCGCGGCGGCGCAGTATTATCCCGCCAACTATTGGTATTCCCTGATGCAAGTGCCTCCGCGAACCGCTTTCCCGCTCAAGACTTCCGGCGCCACGCAATCGCAGGCGGGTTCTCCGTACTACACGCCGGGATATACGAAGACTCAGGCTGACTGGATCGAGGGGTTGCATTCGGGATGCGAGATGTGCCACCAGGTGGGCGATAAGGCAACGCGCGAGCTTGAGCCAGCCCTGGGCAAGTTCGACGCGAACACGGACGCCTGGGCACGCCGAATCATGTCCGGCCAGTTCGGCCCCCTGATGACTGCGGAGATGAACGGCACGTTCGGGCACGATCGCGGTCTTGCCACGTTTGCCGACTGGAGCGACAGGGTCGCCAAAGGCGAAGTGCCTCAGGCTCCTCCCCGCCCCCAGGGAATCGAACGCAACATCGTGCTGACCATGTGGAACATCGGGACCGATAAGGCGTTCTTTCACGGCATCCTCGCCAGCAACAAAAGAAATCCCACGCAGAACGCGTACGGACATGTCTACAACACGGACTGGGAGGCCGCGTCGGTGGTCATCGTGGATCCGAGCGAGAGCACCGTTCAAACGGTGAAGATTCCCCTGCGGCACGAAGAGGAACGCGCGACCATGCCGCACGTGGAACCGTACGTGAACGGGGCGCCCTCGCCTTACTGGGGCGATGAAATCGTGTGGCCGGAGGACGCCGTAAATCCCAAAAATCCCCAGATGGACAGCAAGGGCCGCATGTGGGTCGGGATGCAGAATCACAAGGACAATCCCGCTTTCTGCAAGTCGCCCAATAATCCTTATGCCAAGAATTGGATTCCGCCCTACGAGGCCGGATGGGGCGTGGACATTTACGACCCCAAGACGGGCAAGTTCGACGCGGTGGATCTCTGCTTCGGCTTCCACCACCTGATGATCGGCGACGACAAAGACGAAACGGTATATTTCAGCCTGAAGATCGGTCAGATTGGCGGAGTAGGCTGGGTTAATTCGCGTGTTTGGGACCAGACGCACGACGCGGAAAAAGCCCAGGGCTGGTGCCCGTCGATTATCGACTATAACGGCGACGGCAAAATCGGGGCGTATACGAGAGCGCCGCAGCCGCCCGATCCGAAACTCGACAGGTTCGTCGACGGCACGCGGGGTTACGGAATCGGAGTGAACCCTGTCGATGAGAGCGTTTGGGTTGCGATCACCAAGCCCATGCCGGGGAAGCTCCTGCGCTTTGTTCCGGGTCCGAATCCGCCGGCGACCTGCATGACGGAGATCTACGAACCACCCTACACCAGCGCAGAAGGTCCCAACGGCGGGGCTAAGCTGGGCTACGTTCCACGCGGTGTCGATTTCGATACGAACGGCCTTGTGTGGACTGCGTTGGGTGGCAGCGCGCAACTGGCCAGCTTCGACCGCAGCAAGTGCAAGGTGCTGAACGGACCCACCGCGACGGGGCAGCATTGCCCGGAAGGCTGGACGCTCTACCCGGCGCCTGGCCCCACGTTCAAAGGCGAGACCGAAGCGAAAGCAGACTGGCTCTATTTCAATTGGGTCGACCGCTTCAACGCACTCGGCATGGGTAAGAACGCCGTGGTCGTAACAGGGTCGGGTTCAGATTCGCTGTTGGTGTTCCAGCCCGCGACCAAGACGTGGACGGTGATGCGAGTCCCGTATCCCCTGGGATTCTACTCACGCGGCGTCGATGGCCGTATCGATGACGCGAAAGCCGGCTGGAAGGGCCGCGGGATTTGGGCCGATAACGATACCCGCACAACCTGGCACGTCGAGACAGGCAAGGGTACGCCCAGCGAACTGGTGCATTTCCAGGTGCGTCCCGACCCGCTCGCAAAATAAGGATTGCAGCGGGCGGCTGCTGGCTGCGCCGATTTCTCCGGCGTCAGGCCGGGGAAGTATCGGCCACTGGCAGCCAAACCTGGAAGCGGGTATCGCCGGGTTTCGAATCGACCTGAATCGTTCCGTGGTGCTTCTTCACGATTCGCTGAACGGTATCGAGGCCCAGGCCGGTGCCTTCTCCGACGCCCTTCGTGGTGAAGAACGGTTCGAAGATGTGCGCTTTCACTTCGGGTGAAATTCCCGGGCCGGTGTCGGCGATTTCGACCACTACGCAATCGTCCTCGCGGTAGGTGCGTACTCGAAGCTTGCCCTTGCCGCCCATGGCGTCAATCGCGTTGTCGATAATGTTGGTCCACACCTGATTGAGTTCGCTTCCGAAGGAATTCACGAGCAGAGGAATGCGCTGGTAGTCGCGCTCGACGACGACTCCGCGCTTGAGCTTGTGGTTGAGGATCGTCAGCGTAGTTTCCAGGCTCTTCACGATGTCGACGTTCTGCACGGGAGTCTGGTCCATGTAGGTGTACTGCTTGATGGCCCCGACGAGGTCGGAGATGCGCGCCGTGGCGCTCTCGATCTCGTTCAGCAGCGTGGCGATTTCCACCGAGGCCGCGATTCTTACCAGAGCGGCTCGCGCGGTCTCCGCCGGCAGCGAGGCGAACAGCGATTCGAGTGCCGCCGGTTGCACGTTCTTGCGCGCGAGGTCCGCGGCCAGTTGCCACAGGTCCTCCTGCCCGTGGCTCCGCAGCAACGAGTCGATCTGCTCTTCGAGGTCGCTCACGGCCAGCGGATCGGGGGGAGCTTCGTTGCTCTGGACGAACGAGGCCTCCATTTTCTCGATTTCCGCTCGCTGCTCGGGGGTGAGGACGCGCCGTCCAAGTTCGAGGCTGGCGTTGCGAACGCGTATCAGGATGTCGCGCAGCTGGCTCGCCGCGCGCTTGGCGGCGGAAGCGGGGTTGTTCAGTTCGTGAGCGAGTCCCGCCGAAAGTTTGCCCAAAGAAGCCAGGCGATCGCGCTGCTGCTCCATCCGCGTGGTTTCGCGGATTCTGTCCGACATGAGGCCCACTAGGCGCTGGGCCAGCTCGGGCATCTTCTGCACGAGCTCCGGAAACGATGAAGTAGGAAAGCGCAACACCCGGGAATCCGTGAGGACGCGCGCGCCAACGGTGAACTGCTTCATTCTTGAAAAGGGCAGCACCCCTGTGACGTCACCCGCCTTTAAGGCAAACACAACGGTCTCTCCGCCGATTTCGCCGCGCAGCTGCAGCTGCCCTTCCAGAATCACAAACATCGCGTCCGCGGGATCGCCCTGCCGGAAGTACGCCTCCCCCGGTTTAAGACGCAGTTCTTCCGCGTGGGCGATGAACCAGGAAAGCTGATCGTCCGGCAGGCCGGCGAAGATCGGTACGCTAACCAATTCCGAATTTTCGGCCATTACACCTTGCTCAGATATTGATGGATGAACTGCACGGCCACCGACCCTTCGCCGACGCCGGATGCCACGCGCTTCACGGAACCGTGCCGCACGTCGCCCACGGCGAAAATGCCCGGTACGTTCGTCTCGAGCAGGAAGGGATCCCTGTCGAGCGCCCAGCCTTTGGGGCGCTGGCCCTTGCGGATGAGATCGGGACCGGTGAGGATGAAGCCGCGCTCGTCCCGTTCGATCACGCCCCCCAGCCAGTCGGTTTGCGGCAGCGCACCAATGAAGATGAACATGGAGCTCGCCGGCACCCGCTCGATCTTGCCGGTGTCCGAACACAGGAAGGAAATCTCTTCGAGATGCGTTTCGCCGTGCGCCTCCGCAACACTGGCGTTCGGCCAAATCTGGATATTGGGAGTCTCTTTGATCTGGTCGATCAGGTACTGCGACATCGTGCTCGAGAGGGAAGCGCTTCGAACCACGATAACCACGCGCTCGGCGTATTTTGCGAAGTTCATGGCGGCCTGGCCGGCGGAGTTTGCGCCGCCCACCACGTATACCATTTCGCCTTTGCAGGACATCGCTTCCGTGGACCCTCCGCCGTAGTACACGCCCGCCCCTTGCAGGCGGCTGATCCCCGGCGCTTCGAGCCGCCTCCACTGCACGCCCGTCGCGATCATCAGCGCATGGCAGGAGATTTCGCTGTCGTCGGCAAGCTTCAGTATCCGGTACGGGCCTTCGATCCGGACGCTCAGCGCTTCCTGGGGCGAGAGAATTTCCACTTTAAAGCGCTCTGCCTGCACGACGGCGCGGCGGGCCAGATCTCCGCCGCTGAGTCCGACGGGAAATCCGAGATAGTTCTCGATGCGCGAGCTCATCCCGGCCTGCCCGCCGGGAGCTTCGCGCTCGATCATCACCGTATGCAGACCCTCGGACGCCCCATAGACGGCGGCGGCCAGGCCGGCGGGCCCTCCGCCGACGATCGCCAGATCATAGAAGTCGGTTTGTGCCCGCGTTCGCAAACCAACCCGCTCCGCGACTTCGGCCGGCACGCCATCGAGAAGCTTCGTTCCGTCCTGGAAAAGCACTACGGGAAGGTTAGATGCCTCCGGCCCCAGCGCTTCGAGAAGGCGTTTTGTTTCCGGGTCATTCGCAGAGGCCTCCACATCGATCCATTGGTACGGGACGCGGTTGCGCGCGAGGAAATCGCGCAGTTCATACGAACGCGGCGACCAGCGCGTTCCCAGCACCCGGATTCCCTCAAAGGCCGGCCGGTAGGAAGCCCGCCAGTCATCGAGCAAATCGTCGAGCTGCGGGTAGAGGTGATCCGCCGGGGGATCCCACGGCTTCATGAAAAAAAAGTTGATGTTGGCCTGGTTGATGGCGCTGATGGCCGCGTTTGTGTCCGCGTAGGCGGTGAGGAGCGCGCGCTTCGCTTCGGGAAAGATGCGCATGCCTTCCTGCAGAAAGGAGACGCCATCCATGTGCGGCATGCGTTGGTCGGCCAGCAGCAAGGCCACGCTGTCGTTGCGCACCTTCAGCTGCTTCAGAAGCGTGAGCGCCCCCTCGGGGGAATCGCTTCCGATTACGCGGTACTCGGCGCCGTAATGAGAACGCAGGTCGCGTTCGATGGCCCGAAGAACATCGGGATCGTCATCCACACTCAGCAGGACTGGTTTCGCCATGGCCGTTCCAGTTTAATACAGGAGAGGATTTTAAACTTTCGCGCTGTTGAAAAAAGAGGTTCGAACTCACCGAGCCTGAGCCGAGCGATTCAAGTAGGATGAAACCCGGTGAAAGACGCGTTCCGCGCCGTAAGAGACTCTGCGGGACCACACAAACTCCAGTCCTTGCGCCTGCTCGGAACAGAAATCCGGCCTGGGTATAGCGCCGGTCTCACTAGCGGCGCCGCACAATTGGGAATAGAGATCGAGAAACGAAGAAGCCACAGGTTTCCACCCAAAGCCTTCTGCGGTTTGCCGCGCGTTACGAAGCCGCTGCACGCGCAGGGAATCGTTGGCGATCATTTCATCGAGGGCTGCTGCGAAACTCGCCACATCCGGCGGCACCAGCCAGGCATTCTCTGCGGTGGCATAGGACGTGACACCTCCGCTATTCGGCGCGACCAGCGGCAATCCCGATGCCATGGCCTCGAGTGGCGCAATCCCAAATGGCTCGCGCGGGTTCGGATGAATGAACGCGTCGGAATTTGCCAGCAGGTCCGCGAGGCGGAGAGGGTCTTTGACGTGTCCCAGAAACGCGGCTTTTCCCGCAGCGTATTTCCGGCAAAAAGACTCCCAGCGGTTTCGCTCGATACCGTCTCCGGCGACCAGCAGCCGGAAATCTCGCTTTGACTGCCGCGTGAGAGCGGCCAGCAGCTCAAACAGCAACGATAGGTTTTTTTCGGGCGCGAGGCGGCCGGCGTAAAGAAGCAAAAAAGTGTCTTCGCGCCCTCCGCAGCATTGCAGGAGTTGCTTACGCACCTCCGGCGAGCGGCGAGCCGGCGAGAGATGTTCTAGGTTGATACCCATGGGGCGAATCCACGTGTTGCGGGGAGTCAAGTGGCCGAGCGACGCTGCTCGCAATTCTTCGGCTGTGTAGGGCGAGTTGGCGATGTGGTGATCGAAGAATGGAAAGTAAACCCATTTTATGTAAGCCGCGCAGAACCTCTGCGCCATGGGAAGGCGCCCGAGATAACTCCGGAAGTTGTCGTCCATCCGCTCGCAACTGAGGCCGACAACCACCGGCCTGAAATCGAGAGCGGGCAAAAGGCTCCTGCGGAGAAGCGCTCCGAAGTAGTTGAGCGTGTACTTGTCGCAAATTTCCACCAGGTCGGGCCGCTCGGCGATCAGAATTTTCTGCAGCTTGCTTCCAGCCAGCAGGAATTGGTTGGGATAAATCATCCGGTACTGCCGGTTCAAAAGGGCCTTCGGCGCTTCCACTCGGTAAATTCTGCCAAACTGTCCCGCTTCTTCGACGGAGTCGCGCTCGCCGGGAATCACCAGGCGTATCTGCTGACCACGGGCGTTCGCGGCCTCGATCAACGCGCGATAGAAGGTGGCGATTCCGCCGGAGGTCTCGTGCCACGAGTTGGTCAGGTGCAGAGTCTTGATGGTCACGAGAAATCCCCGGAAGCGCGAACTGGCCGTACTCCGCGGCCTCTTGAGTTCATCTGGTTGCTCCCTTCCTCCGTTGGATGAGACGCTGCGGCAAAAGAATCAAAAAAGACAACAGGAGCCTGGGAAGGTGTCTCAGATCGGAAGAGAAGCTTTCGCCCTCTCCGCCGACCAGTAGCGTTCCGCGTTTCATGGCGTACCAGTTGAACAACGCTGAAACGGCGCTGACGAGGATCGACGCGCTCTCGACGATTCGCAAATGCGCCGTCCCCCGAACCCAATGCAGATATGCTTCCAGTATTTGAAATATGGCTGGAACGGCCACGGTCAGAAAAGCGATGGTCAGCCAGGGAGGTTCCGCATCGCGGAGATTCTGGATAAGGGCGCCGTAAAAGCCCGCGGTTACCGCGCAGAAAAAGCACTCGGTGAGGACGGCGGTCAGCGCCGCATTCAACCCGCGGTGGATGGTCGCGGCGAGGAAAATCGGCCCGCGCAGAATGATGCTCAGCCACGCCGCTTTCCAGTTCCACAAAAGCAAAATGCGCTGAGGGTGCTTCAGCAGATCCGCGAGGGCTCCGAAGAAGGGCATTTTCGCGCCGGCGGACGCCGCCTCGCGTGCGTACCCGGCTCTGTGTTCGATGGATTTATCCAAGCTCGCGAGTATAGGGAATCACGATTGAACTGCACGGTTAACGGAACGTAAAAAGTGCGTGAACTGCTCCTCAAGATAAATGGTGATTCGCAAGCACCTGTAGCAAAAAAACTCACAGCTGTAACGAGGCATTAAGTTGCGGCCTCCACGATGGCCTCGCAGGCGAACAAGCCAGGCCATTCAACGGGAGGTGGTTTTGCACAGCAGACTCAGCTATCAGTGGAAAGAACCCCGCGCAGCCAAGGAATACCGCGCCGCCGTTTCGTTACACGGGCACACCAATCGTTCCAGGGAAGTACTCACTTTCATCTCCGACTACATCTCCAGCCGGCCGCTGCTGCGATTTGCGCTGGCGACGCAGGAGCGAAAGGCGCAGGCCGAATCCTCCATAACGATCGACTTCGCCAAAGCCTATTGGACGCCGCCGCTCTCGCCCCTGGCTGCGTTTCAGCTCGAGCGCGACCAGATCGAGCGAGGGCTTGGTCTTGCCGCCATGGTCTCGCTCACGGACCACGACAATATCGAGGCGCCGATGTCGTTGCGCGTCATCCAGGAAACCGCGGACATTCCCATCTCGCTGGAATGGAGCGTTCCGTATCAGAACACCACGCTGCACATCGGCCTTCATAATCTACCGGCCGATCGCAGCGAAAGCCTGATGGCGCAGTTGGCCGCGTATACGGCAAATCCGGCGGAGGATTGCCTGTTCGACCTGCTCTCGATGCTGGACAAGAATCCCGATGTCCTGATCGTCCTCAACCATCCCATGTGGGACCTTGCGGGCATTGGGAGGCAGCACCACATCCGGACGCTCACCGATTTTGTCGCGAAGTTCGGCAACCTGCTGCACGGTTTCGAACTGTGCGGTGTGCGGAGCTGGGAAGAGAATCGCGCGGTCCTTGATTTTGCGGAAAAGTGGAATCAGGTGGTGATCGGCGGGGGCGACCGCCACGGAGTGGAGCCCAGCGCCATCGTAAATTTGACGAATGCGGAAAGCTTCCCGGAGTTTGTCCACGAAGTGCGCCGGAAGCGCCGTTGCCACGTGCTGTTCATGCCCCAGTACGCCGAACCATTCGTGATGCGTATACTCCAGACTTTGCTCGATGTGGTGCGCGAATATCCCGATCATCCGGGCGGCTCCCGGCGGTGGGACGAACGCGTCTTTCACCCCGATTATGCCGGAGTGGTGCGGCCGTTGTCCGCGCTCTGGAAAGCCCCGCCGCCTTTCATCGCCGTGTTCTTCTCCGCGGTGCGCCTGCTCGAAGTGGCTCCCATTCGCAGGGCCGCGCAACTCGCCATGGCCAAACCCGAACACGAAATGAACCTCTCCCTTAACCAAGCGCAGGAGGCCGCTTCGCAATGGAAGAAAACATACGGATCGCCCTTTTCCCGGACACCTACGACGAGGTCGATGGAGTGGCGAACACCAGCCGCCAGTTTGAAGCGTTCGCGAAGAAGCGCGGACTCGACTTCTTAGTAGTTTGCGCGGGGACGCAGGATAAGGTTGAAATCGATGGTGCGGTCCGGCACGTCACCTTCCGCCGCGGGCCCGTCGGGTTTCCCCTCGACCGGCATCACGCGTTCGATCTGGCATTCTGGCGCCATTACAGCCGCGCGATCGAGGAAGTGCGCGCCTTCGCACCCGACATCGTTCACATTACGGGCCCCAGCGACGTGGGCCAGCTCGGGACACTGATCGCGCACCAGTTGCGCGTGCCGCTGGCCGCTTCCTGGCACACCAACCTCCACGAGTACGCCGAGCGGCGGGCATCCGCGCTGTTTTGCTTTTTATCCAGGCCCGCGCAGCGCAGAATCGGCACGGTGATCCGTGATGCGTCCCTCGCGGCGGTCCTCCGTTTCTACGGGCTCGCGCATATTCTTTTTGCTCCGAATGTGGCGCTCATCGATCTGCTCGCCAGCAGGGTCAACAAGCCTGTTCACTCCATGAGACGTGGCGTGGACGCGCAGCTGTTCTCACCGGAAAACCGCGACAGAAAAAATGGACCGTTTACGATAGGCTATGTCGGGCGCCTCACGGTTGAAAAAAACATCCGCTTCCTGGCCGAACTCGAAGCCGCGCTGGTCCGGTCCGGCTTCTCGGATTTCCGATTCTCGATTGTCGGGCAGGGCGGGGAAGAGGAATGGCTGAAGGCCAACATGCAAAGGGCGGACGTGCATGGCGTCCTGAAGGGCGAGGCACTGGCACGCGCCTATGCGAATCTGGATGCGTTCGTTTTTCCGTCGCGAACCGACACTTTCGGCAATGTCGTCCTTGAGGCGCTGGCCTCCGGCGTCCCCGCCATCGTTACCGACGGCGGAGGGCCGCGATTTATCGTCCGTTCCGGTGAAACGGGTTTTGTCGCTCGCGACACGGATGAATTTGTCGCCCGCATCCGGCAGCTGGCCGCGCAGCCCGCCCTCCTTCAAAGCATGCGGCTGGCCGCGCGGGAATATGCCTTGAACCTTTCCTGGGAGCGGATTTTTGGCAACCTGTATGGGGATTACCGGAAGGAGTTGCTAAATGCGGCCCTGGTCGGCAAAAATGCAAAGAGTCGGCCACAACCCGGGGTTGTGTCCGAGCGTATCAGTTAATCCAGCGCGACCGGCCGGACCCGGAAGGGAGGTTCCTCGCTATATGCCCTCGATGATTCGGAGAATCACAGTCCAGCTTCTGCTCTGTGCCGTTATTTATCTTTCGAATGTGGCTGCGTGCGTCGCGCGGCAAGGCGCAGCCGGCGAGCCATCCGACACCGCTGCGAGAGAATCCCTCACGGTGGACCAGGTTGTCAGCCGCATGGAACAGAGAAACCAGGAACGAGCGGCCGCCTTGCGAACCTACGAGAGTACGCGGCTTTATCGGATGCAGTACCGCGGGTTCTTTGGAAGCCGCGACGCCGAAATGGTGGTCAGCGTGAAGGCCTCGCCTTCTGAAAAAGAGTTCACCGTCGAATCGCAGTCGGGCTCGAAATTCATCGTCGACCATATCCTGAAGAAGCTGCTCGATGGAGAGAAGGAGGCCACCGACGACCAGGCTCGCAGCCGTACGGCTCTTACCTCCAAGAACTATGCCTTCACTCTGGCGGGTCTAGACGATTCCACGGACAATCCGCAATACATCCTCAACGTCGCTCCCAAGACGGACGAAAAATATCTCTACCGCGGCAAGATATGGGTGGACTCGAGTGATTTTGCCGTTACCCGCATCGAGGCCGAGCCTGCAAAGTCTCCCTCCGTGTGGATCAAGAAGGCCGAGATAAAACACAAGTACGAAAAAGTGGGAGACTTCTGGCTGCCGGAGGAAAACCGGACGGACAGTTTGATACGACTCGGAGGGCACGCGCTTCTTTCCATCGACTACCGCGATTACAAAATAACGGAAGTAACACCTTTGAGCGTTTCGTCAAACCCCGCCTTTGGAATCGCCGGCCACTAAGACCCGGGGTGCAGTCAGGAGCGAGGGACAGGCCGGGGAGCGGGGAAGTCTTTCGAGGAAGCTTCGTTTCTTAAGAGCATCTCCCGGACGAGACAGAAAGAGCGGGAGGGGCCGAGTGTCCGGGTGCGTCGGCCCCTTCCTTGGTTTTTATGCTTGTACTTGTTTGCGACCGGCCACACCCAGAACACCCAGCAGGCCCATGCCGAGCATCAGCAGGCTGCCTGGTTCAGGCGTCGCCACCGGAGCATCGGACGGCGGATAGGACGGTGCGTCGGACAGCTGGACGTCGTCGAAGTCTGTCTGCTGGCCGGCGCTGGTGAGCTGAATGCCCAGCAGACCCGGAGCGACAACGTCTCCGGTCGTAAACGTCAGGAATTCCTGTTGGAATGTTCCGGGAGTAATCGAACCGTTGGAGCCGGAGAAGGTGTTGAGAACGGTTCCTCCCGCGAGCAGCGAGAAAGAATAATTGGTGACCTGGTCATCGAGCCTGTTCCCGATGTAGACCGACAGCGTGTAAACGGAGTCGGGCAGCAGGGAAACGGCCAGAGTTTGGGAAATTGTGCCGCCGTTGCTGTAGGCCATCACGGTGCCATCGGGCAATGGGCCGGTGTAATAGGTGGAGTTCAGCGTCTGCTGTCCGTTCTGGACGCCGGTGGTGGTCCAACCATTGATGGGGCCATCGTTATAGGCGCAACCGGTCCCACAGGGGTTGATAAGCGGATTGCCGGTGAGATCCTCGAAGGAGGAATTCTGGATCGCAATGTTGTCTGCCATTGCGACGCTACTGAATACGGCTAAGAACAACGCAAGCACGACTGATTTCATCTTTTTTCTCCCGGACACTCGACCTGGGGTCGTGTGTTCAAAATCGGTACATCTACTATCATTCTAGTTGCAATCGGAACGCCAAATATGTGCCCTTGAAAATAAACAGCTTACGTATTAGATACCGGTACCATCAAGCGTAGTGGCCCTGCACCCGAAATCGATAGCAACTATAACTCCCTTATTTCTAGACGAGAATGCTTCGGCGGTACCGTTTT
The DNA here is from genome assembly GCA_963709105.1 of uncultured Acidobacteriota bacterium. Taxonomy (GTDB): domain Bacteria; phylum Acidobacteriota; class Terriglobia; order Acidiferrales; family UBA7541; genus Palsa-295. The sequence goes on along the minus strand of CAVPVC010000016.1, from coordinate 854,141 downwards.
GACCCGAGGAAAACACTTCTCCGCAGTAAAAGAGAATTGGGAAGCTGATTTCCCGTCGCAATCCGAATCCCACGTCCGATACGCGAAGCGATGCCGCAGAAAACGACACGGCAGAGAACGATCCACCAGCGGTAGTCAATAAGGGATTGCTCGCTGCTGCTTCTGTCATGTCAGCTTTCCTCGGTATCTCTCACTGCAGGATAAAGATAACGAGGGCGCCAGAAAGGCACACTGGGCGAGTGGTTACATTTGGGGCAGTACCAGCAGAGCAGTACCCCGGAGAAATGCTAGCGGCCTGCGCCTTTTTCCGTAGCCGCGCTTGGAGGGGGAGCGATGCGGGCTCGTGCTTCCTTCACAAATTCCCTGAAACGCAGCGCCAACTCCTGGATGCGTTTCGCTTGCTTGCGCTTGAGGGCCTCGGTGGGAATGAGTTCGGTGCCGACGCCGAGCGCGCTGGCACCCGAGACGATAAAATCCTCGGCCGTCTGCTGATTCACGCCGCCCGCGGCGATCAGCCGGATTTCGGGCAGCGAAGTTTTCAACGCCTTGATGTATCTGTCGCCGCCAACCAGCGAACAGGGGAAGACCTTCACGAAGTCGGCGCCCGCTTCCCACGCCGTGACGACTTCGGTGGGCGTGAGCGCGCCCGGCAGCACCGCGATGTTCTCCTTGGCGGCGAATTCCACGATCTTCGGATTCAAGGAGGGCGCGGTTATGAAGCTTGCTCCGGAGTCCAGGCACAGGCGGGCGATGTCGGTGTTCAGCACGGTTCCAGCCCCCACCACCATTTTGGGATGAGAGCTTACCAGTTGGGCCATCACTTCACAGGCATTCGGCACCGTCATCGTGATCTCCACGATAGGGATGCCGCCGCGATTGACGGCTTCGGCGGCAAAGCGCGCCTCCTCCGCCGAAGAAACCCGGATGGCGGGGATCACGCCAATCTTTTCGATCAGCGCGCAGACTTCCTCTTTTTTCATCGTGGGCCCTTCCCATTACAAGTCCCGAAGCAGGTTAGGCGGTTTGCGAGCCTTCGTGTTCCGGCAGTCGGTCGCCTCTGCGCGCGAACCAGGTGTAGAGCACCGGCAGCAGGAAGATGCTCATCACCAGGTCGGAGATCAAGCCTCCCACGATCACGATCGCAAAAGGGCGCTGCGAGTCCGACCCGATGCCATGCGACAGCGCGGCGGGGAGCAGACCCAGCGTGGCCACCAGCATGGTCATCATGATCGGTCGAAGCCTCAGGACGGCTCCTTCGACAGCCGCTTCTTCGGGCGTATACCCCTGGACGCGAAGCTGATTGATGTACTCCAGCATAATAACGCCGGTTTGTACGGAAACACCGAAAAGAGCCAGGAATCCCACGCCCGAGGAAACGCTGAAGTTCGTGTGCGTGATCATCAGCGCCAGCAGGCCGCCGATGCGCGCCATGGCTACGTTGGTGAGAATAAGAAGCGCCCACTTCACCGATTGGAACATCGCGTAGAGGATGATAAAGATCACCAGAATTGTGACCGGAAGCACGAGCAGCAGCCGCCGGTCCGCGCGCTTCGCGTTCTCGTATTCGCCGGCCCAGTCCAGTGTGTAACCCGGAGGCAGCTTTACCTTCGAGTCGACGGCCTTCATGGCTTCCTCAACCGTGCTGCCGAGATCTCTTCCGCGCACGCTGTATTTGATCGCGACATAGCGCGAATTTGCCTCGCGGTAAATTTCGGAACCGCCGTCGGTCACGGTTACCTTCGTCAGTTGCGCCAGGGAGACGCGCTCGCCGGTGGGCGCGAGCAGGCGGATCCGCTCGATGGCTTCCCGGGTGTCCCGATATTGCGGCTGGTAGCGCATCACCAGGTCATACCGCTGCTCTCCCACGAGCACCTGGGTGAGCGCGTTTCCGCCGACGGCTGTCTGAACGGCATCCTGCACGTCCGAGACATTGATTCCATACCGCGCGGCCTGGTCTCGGTCCACGGAGAAATCCAGATTGGGCTGGCCGATCACGCGGAAGACGCCGAGGTCCTCCACTCCCCGGATGTTCCGCATCGCGCCCACGATCTCGTCGGCTTTCGCCTCGAGCGTTCGCAGGTCGTCGCCGTAAATCTTCACCGCCAGCGCCCCTTTTACTCCGCTTACCGCCTCTTCCAGATTGTCGGAAATGGGCTGCGAGAAATTCCAGATCACCCCCGGCATCTTTTCAAGCTGATAGTCCATCGCGGCGATCAATTGTTCCTTGTCCTGGTGGAACACCGGGCGCCACTTTTCTTTGGGGAGCAGGTCGACGAAATATTCGGTGTTGAAAAAACCCGTCGTGTCGGTACCGTCGTCGGGCCGCCCCACCTGCGTGACCACCTGCGGAACTTCCGGAAAAGAGCAGAGTATCTGGCGCGCCCTTTCCATCACGCGCGATCCCTCGGCAGGGCCGGTGCTGGGCGCCAGCGTTCCGCGAACCCAGATGGCTCCTTCATCGAGATGCGGAAGGAATTCCGATCCGATCACGCCGCCGAAAGCCAGATAAAGCGCGAGAAGCGAAGAGGCGGCCGCGACGCCCACCGTGATCCAGCGTTCGTGGACGGCCCAGGCCACGGCGCGCCGGTAATGTATCGTGAGGAATTCGACCACCGGGTTGTGCCATTGCTTCATGTTCGCGGGGAAAAGGAAACTCGCGAGCGCCGGGGCAATCAGCATCGAGAAGATCAGCGCGCCCAGCAATGCGAAAGCGACCGTCCACGCCATGGGCCTGAACAGCTTCCCTTCGACCTGCTGCAAAGTAAAAATCGGAAGATAGGCCGTGATGATGATGGCGATGGCGTAGAACACCGGCCGCTCAACTTCATGGGCCGCTATGCCCACCTGATCCAGCACCGTGCCGTGATCCGGATCCCGCTGGTTCAGATGGCGCACGATGTTTTCGATCATTACCACGGCGCCGTCCACCACCATGCCGAAGTCCAACGCGCCCAGAGACAGCAGATTGGCCGAAATGTGCCGCAAATCCAGGCAAATGGAAGCGAACAGCAGTGCGAAAGGAATGGTCAGTGCGACGATGAACGCACCGCGCACGTTGCCCAGAAAAATAAAAAGGATGATCACCACCAGGATCATTCCTTCGGTGAGATTGTGCAGCACGGTGTGCGTGGTGTAATGAACCAGATCGTCGCGATCCAGGTAGGGAACGATTTTCACGCCCTGCGGCAGAATATGATCGTTCAGCCGGCGAACCATCGCGTGAATGGCGTCGAGCGTCGTCGCCGTGTCGGCGCCCTTGCGCAGAAACACGATGCCTTCCACCACGTCGTTGTCGTCCACCACCACGCCATCCGAGCGATGAATCGCCTTGCCGATTTGGCCCAGCCGGATTTTCGGTCCCTGCACGACATCGGCAATATCCCGCACGCGCAGCGCCGCGCCGTTTTGCGTCTTGAGCACGGTCTTTGCGATGTCGTTTACGTTTGTGACCAGTCCCACAGCGCGCACGTTGATTTGCTGCGCCCCCTGCTCGATGAAGCTTCCCCCGGCGTTCGCGTTGGCATTGGTTATCTGCTGCTCGACCTGCGCTATGCTCAATCCGTAGGAGACCAGCTTGTCCGGATCGACGCGCACCTGGTATTCGCGCGTGATGCCCCCGAAGGAAGAATCGTCCACCACGTCCGGCACGGACTTCATATATTTGCTGATCACCCAATCCTGGAGGGATTTGAGGTTCATCACGTCATACGCCGGGTTGCTGCTGGTCAGCGTGTACCAGTAAATCGAACCGATCGGGCTGAAATCGGGGCCGATCTGAGCGGTTACGTTCGGCGGAAGCGTCACAAAGGAAAGGTGCTCGAGCACCTTCTGACGGTCCCAATCGTTGTCCGACTCATCGTCGAAAATCAGATTCACCACCGAAAGTCCCGCCAGGGAGGATGATCGAACGTGCGAGAGATGCGGGATCCCGTTCATCTGAATTTCGATGGGGATGGTTACCTGTTGTTCGACTTCTTCCGCAGCGCGCCCGGGCCATTGGGTGATCACCTGCACCCAGGTGTTCGCCACGTCCGGATAAGCCTCCACCGGAAGTTCCTTGAACGCGATTGCCCCCCACACGAACAACGCCAGAGCGATCGCCAGAACGATGAACCGGTTATGCAGCGCGATGTCGACGAGAGAATCGATCATCGCTGTTCCGCAGTGTTTTGAAATTCGAGGGCGTTAACGATTACCTGTCCGCCGGGAGCGAGACCCGAGACCACTTCCTGCAGGTTCCCGGGCAGCATCTCCCCGCCCACCACGCCGACCCGCCGGAACTGGTTACGGTTGAGAGGCACATAGACCCAATCGCGATCGTGCAGATGAAGTATGGCTGTGGCTGGAACCGCCGCCCGCGTTTCGCTGCGCTGCCCGTGAAACGTAGCGGTGGCGAACATCCCTGGACGCATGAGTCCGGGGTTGCGCATCTCGATGCGAACTTTCGCCGTGCGAAGGCTCGGGTCGAGAACCGGCCCCACGTTGCCGATCACACCGGTAAATGCCTGGTTCGGATACGCATTCAGCCGGATGTCGGCCTTTTCGCCGAGATGCACATTCGAAAGATCGTTCTCGTATACGTCGCAGAGAATCCAGACGTAGGTCAGGTCCGAAATGGTGAATGGATTGGGTGAACTGAGGCCCTGCACCCCCGCCGCATTGGTAACCTGCTGGTCTGTGATCACGCCCGCCACTGGCGCGTGAATTTCCACGATGCCCGAGGGCTGATCCAGGCTGGTGGCGCCGAGCACGCGCAGCTTTTCCGCGGCGGTCGCAACGTCCACCTTCGCCTTGGCTGCCGTATCCAGCGCCACCTGCAGATCATTCAAAGAGATTGCGCCGCGGTTGTAGAGGAGTTGGGCGCGTTCCTGCTGCGTGCGGGCGAGTTGCTCGTCCGCCTGGGCCTTCTGGTAATCGGAGTAAGCGCCGGCGATATCGGCGCTTTGCACGCGCAGGAGAAGCTGCCCTTTTTTGACGGTATCTCCCAGGCGCGCGTCGATTTCGATCACCCGCCCCGAGGCCAGCGAAATCACCGGGACGGTTCTGGAAATATCGGCACTCACCGTGCCGGTCACTTTCAGTTCAGAGTAAGCCGTGTGCGCGACGGCGGCCGTCAGAGGAAATTGCTCCGGATGATCCGTGCGAAAAACATTGGGATCCCCGGCAGACTCGACCCTCAATTGCGGAGGCGCGCCCGCGGCGGGGTCGCTCATGGCGTTCCCGCAGCCGGTCAACAGCATGTTAAGCGTCAATAAAAGAACGGAAAATTCCCGGATTTCTCGCATCATTGCATTCCCTCGGGCATTACCTCGGTGCGGTACCCCACACGCAACTTCGGATAAATTCGGGCATCTCAATTAGATTCAGCCCTCTGCGGGCAGTCTTCCCACGGCCCCTCTGTGATCGATGTTTACGGCCTGCTATTAGACACGAAAAAGATGAACGCCGCGTGACCAGCAGGGCGGCGACATACTACCATACCCGGCTAGGGTATTAAGCGCGGCTTGTGCGCCCGCACTTTCGCCGTCTCGGAGGCCTGCAAGATAGTTCCCCATACTTCCCTCGAACGGCTCATAATGGAAGCTCCAAGAGAAACGGGAAACGAGGAAACTCATGGCAGACACTCGCACGGCAACGCACCGGCACCGCACGCACGGCCCCGTGATTTTGTTGGAATCGACGTCGCAGCTGGGCAAGGTAATGGTGGTCCCACAGGGCGATGAAATGTGGGTAAAGCTGGTCGATCTGACCGAAGGCGCCCATCTGGTCACCAAGAAAGCGCCGCGCAAGACCAGCGCGAAGGAACGCCCGACCTCCTCCGCGAATAGCAGCTATCGCGTTATCCGCGCCGTATAACAATTCAGCGAAGCGCAGTTTTCCGCCCCAGGCGAGGATGCAGCTACCGGATTCTACCCGGTTTCCCGTGTTCGTTCCTCCCGAGCAAGCCTGAAGATAACTCATATATCGGGCATACCGTGCATTGCCAGGCGAAACCGGCTGTCATACTTTTCGAACTCGGGCGATTGTGCGCCCTCCACCGAGGGTTTCTACGATGAGAGCTTTCCTGCCGGCGCTTGGCTTCAGTCTCTTCCTCGCAATTCTTGTCGCGCCTCCTCGGCCGGTTCGCGCGCAGTCGGCAGCTCCGAAGAGCGATACGCCCTCTAATGCCGCGGGAGTCGTCCGCACGGCGATGAAAAACCTCGATTTCCATCTCACCGGCACCATCGTCGTACACATCGCCGCGCTCGAAGGCAAACTGGCGCCCGACAACGGCGGCATCCCCGTGTTTGACGACAAGAGTTCGTTTCATCTCGAGGTGGACTCGGCCAGCATCCAGGTGCAGCCGCAAGCGATGACCAACGCCCTCAACGAGTACGTTTTCGCAAAACCCGGCGCGCCGCTCAAGAACCTCACGCTCACGATTCAGGGCAATGAGGTTGTGATGAAAGGCGTACTGGCGAATAAAGGCGACATTCATTTTGAGACACAGGGAACGATGGCGGCTACGCCTGACGGACAAATCCGCGTCCACACCCTCAAAGTCCGAGCGCTTCATCTTCCCGTGAAGGGGCTGATGGACCTGCTGGGCCTCGATACCGCCAAACTCATCGACACCTCGAAGGTCTCTGGAGTCACCGCCGATAAGGACGATCTGCTCCTCGACCCCGAGCTGCTCCTTCCTCCTCCGAAAATGCACGGGCACCTGAGCAGCATTCAGATTCAAAACGGCCTGATCGCGATGACGTTCGGCGCGCCGGGGCGCAAGGAAACGATCGCGAGCCGCTGCGGCGGCCGCAATTTCCAATCCTTCCGGGGCGGCACCGTCCGCTTCGGGAAACTCACGATGACTGACACCGACCTTGAGTTGGTGGACGCGGACCCGGCCGATCCCTTCGATTTTTCGATCGATCACTACATGGACCAACTCGTCGCCGGCTATTCCAAGATGACGAAACAGGGTGGCTTGTGCGCCCACGTGCCCGATTACAACAAGCTCCCGCACAGTTCTCAACGCCAAACGAAGTAGCCGCACATACGCACACACTTACTGAACTCAGCCGCCCGATATTTCGCCGCGTTGCGAATCCCAACAAAAGCCGGGCCGCTTTGTAATAATATGCGAGCGTTCGTATTGTGGAGATTGGGAAGATCGTGGAGACTAGCGCAAGAGCGACTCGTTTCCAAGGCCCGCGACTAGGAGAAACGCATGGGAAATATCTGGACGAAGCGAATTGCGGCACTGATGCTCCTGTCTTTTGGAATCGTGATCGCCGCCGCAAGCCACCGCGTGGAAGCGCGACAGGAAGGCGGCAGGTCCGCGCGACAGATTGCCGAGCAGGTGGCCATCGACCCGGACGATATCGGCGGCGTAGTGACCAGCCCGAAAGGGCCCGAAGCGGGCGTGTGGGTAATCGCGGAAACCACGGAGTTGCCCACCAAATTTCGCAAGATCGTGGTCACCGACGACCGCGGTCGCTATCTGCTTCCGCAGTTGCCCAAAGCGACTTACAAAGTGTGGGTGCGTGGATACGGCCTAATCGATTCAGGAGCGGTAATCGCCACGCCCGGCGAGCATCTCGCTTTGACAGCCGTGATTGCCCCGGATGCCAAGGCAGCCGCGCAATACTACCCGGCCAACTATTGGTTGTCGCTGCTGCAGGTTCCCCCCAAGAGCGCTTTCCCCATGACCGTCGCGGTTCCCGCAGACAAACTTCCTTACTCGCGCGGAGTGGGCAGTATGCAGGCGCATGATCCTGTGGGCGACGGGCCCATGCAAACGGGCGTGATCGAAACGCAGGCCAACTGGGTGGCCACGATCAAGAATTGCGCTTCGTGCCATCAGATGGGCAACCGGATCACGCGCGAGATCTCCCCGGAGCTGGGCGCTTTTGGTTCCAGCACCGAAGCGTGGGACCAGCGCATCCGCATGGGGCAGGTGGGAAGCAGCATGGTCGGAATGGTCAATCCCCTGGGTCCTTCGCAGGCCGACAAAATTCTCGGTGAGTGGACCGACCGCATCGCCAAGGGAGAAATTCCGCCCGCCCCTCCGCGGCCCGCGGGCGTGGAGCGGAACCTGGTAATCACGATGTGGGATGTGGGAACGCCCATCACCTTCGCGCACGATCTCTACGTCACAGACAAACGGCATCCGGAATCCAATCCCTACGGCCCGGTGTATCTAGGAGATTTCAATACCGGCGATCTGCACATTCTCGATCCGGTGAAAAATTCGGACCACACCGTGCCGCTGCCGGTTCGCGGCGATAAGAATGCCCTGATTCGCGGCGGCCATGCTCCCACCACGATGGAGATTCCCTCGCTGTATTGGGGAGACGAGCTGATTTACGAGGAGCGCCAACAGACCGAAGTGAAGAACGTGGATACCAAGGGTCGCCTGTGGATGGCCACCACCTTCCGTCCGCCAGATAATCCGGCCTGGTGCAAGGAGGGATCGAGCAACAAGTACGCGCAGTATTACCCGATAGCCAAAAGCTACCGCCAGCTAGCCTATTACGACGGAAAAGCGAAGAAGGAAACCTGGGTGGACACCTGCTTTGGCAACCATCACGCGGCCTTTGCCGACGACAAGGATCAGACGATTTATCTCGTCGGGAACGGAACAGTAGTCGCGTGGATCAAGCCGGGCGTCCTCGATAATGGCGGCACCGAGGAAGAGGCTCAGGGATGGTGCCCCGCGTATTACGACATCAACGGCGATGGCAAATACGAAAAAGACATCGACAAGCTGATGCCGGACAGCGGTTACTACGTCGCTTACAATCCCGTGGATAAGAGCATCTGGTACAGCGTCCCCAAAACGCCCGGCCGAATTATTCGCATGGACCTCGGGTCAAATCCTCCCGAAACCTGCCATGCCGAAGCCTACGAGCCGCCGTATTACAACGCGAAAGCTCCCGGGAAAGCCGGATACCTTCCGCGCGGCATCGATATCGATAGCAACGGGGTCGTGTGGGTAGGCCTCGCGGGAAGCGGACAGTTGGCCACGTTCGACCGCAGTAAGTGCAAAGTCCTCACCGGCCCTGCGTCATTCGACGGCCAGCATTGCGTCGAAGGCTGGACGCTCTACGACACTCCGGGCCCGCAATTCAAAAACGTTTCCGAAGCCGGAAGCGCGGACTTCTTATATGGCGATTGGGTCGATCGCTTCAACACGTTCGGACTCGGAGAAAATATCCCCATTGCCAACGGGACAGGCTCCGATTCGCTGCTAGCGTTCATGCCGGACACGCACAAGTGGGTCGTCTTGCGCGTCCCCTATCCCCTCGGCTTCTACACCCGCAATCTGACCGGCCGCATCGACGACGCCAAAGCCGGATGGAAAGGCCGCGGCCTATGGGCAGGCAACGAGGTGAGAAATCCGTGGCACATCGAGGGAGGGAAGGGCACCCGGCCGGAAGCCGTCCACTTCCAATTGCGCCCCGATCCGCTAGCAAAGTAACGAACTGCCCCAAGAACCGGGCGACCCCGTGATCGCGTTCCCGTCCTGGTTCAAGGTACGGACGCTGCGCGAAACTCAAACGACGTTACCAGTGACGTTGCATTGCGGCGATCGGGAGGCGATTCAGCTGGCCGAAGCACCTCGGGTAGGCTGCGCCTTACACCCGCTTTCCTGGCTCAAACGCCCAGGTAATGGCGCATCTCCGCAGCGGCCTTTTTCGCCGCTGGTTCTCTAAATAGTGAACTTTGTTACGCGGAAATGGAATGCCATTGTGATCGATGAATGTATCTAGGAGAACAGCTTCTTCTCAAAAACCCATCGAAGAGATTCAGGGCCGGCCGCTTTTGCGCACCCGTCCGGGTTCGACCACAGTAAACGCATCTCGGAGCCGCGAGCCCAGTTTTGCCACAGCCTCAACCACAGTCGCTGGCTTAGCGCGACGCGCTCGGCTATGAAACCTAACCAGAATCACACCGGCTGACGATCGAGAGCGCGCATGCACCAATTCACCAAAGTCCCGATCCTCCGTGATGAGCACGCGCTGGTCATTCAGAGCGCGCTCCAGAACCTGCTCGTCCGTCGCGCCTTTCGCGACTTCGACAACCGCAACCACATCATGGCCTGCTTCGCGCAGCGCCCGGATGACAGGCCCGGCGCAGCTTTCGTCGGCCAGAAAGTTCATGCGTCAGGATTTGCCAGGAACCGGCACGTCGGACAACAGCACTATTTCCTCGTGAGCTACGCTGGCCGCGCCATAGGCCACCGCCGCCAGGATATCCTCTGTTGTGAGGTGCGGATAGTCTTCCAGCAGTTCACCCTCGCTCGCGCCCTCTCCGAGCTTGCGCAGAATTAGCTCGACGGTGATTCGGGTCCCCCGAATGACCGGTTTCCCCATCATGATCGCCGGGTTAGTTTCGATTCGGTCGGTCGTCATTGCAGTCACCTTGGCCCATCATACCCCGGTCGCCCCGGGGCCCACAATTGCGCCATTTGTCTGCGTGTGGGTTAGTGCTATCGCTATGTGGAAATTGAATTCGCGGTGCGGCGCCCCCGGTAGTGGAGCATTCCCAGCGCGAGCAACCAGACGCTAATAGCAGCAAGCTCGACGGTTCGGGCGTCGGAGTCGTGCTTTCTGCGCCTACACAAGCCACACTCACCAACGGTTGCACCGGTGAAAGCAAACACGCAGAATCAGATCCCTCACACAGTCCGCAAAAGCGCGCATGTTCTCGGGATGCGACGAAGGACAGAGGTGAAAGCAACCGCGCTCCCCGCCCCGTCAGGGGCGGAACAAGGTAGCCCACCGCGGCAGCGGTGGGAAGTCGGTATAAAGGTAGCAGGAAGCCCCGGAGGGGCGGCACAGGGAGGAGCGAAGGCTCGCGGTGCGTTTACCGCAAGTCTTTTCCAACAGTAGAATCTTTAGGTTACCCCTTAGTTTCCCTCGCCGGCTTTCGTTTCCGGTTTGTTCTTGTTGCTGCTGAGCTCGCGATAGATCGCCTCGACGAACATGTCGGTGGTCCATGGCCCCGTCGTGGCGCCGAAGAGCCCGTCATAATCGAACGTGACCTTCGCAGCTTTCACCTGGTCGAGCGTCATGCCCTTGTTCACCAGGTTCTGCACCCGGTCGCGGATGATCGTCACCATGTCGCGATAATCCACCACGTCGTTCCGGTCGCACACGTGCCCGTGGCCGGGAATCACGTAGGTTCCGCCCTCTTCATTTTCTTCGGGCTCGAGCATATCGATGATCTGGTTCAGCGTTTTGATCTCCCCGTTGATGCTGCCGCCTTCGTCCGCCCGGATCACGGGGTAGCTCGTCAGAGTCAAAATATCGCCGACGCTGATGACGTCCGAACTCCGGAAAAGGACGTAACTGTCCGCGTCGCTGTGGGCGTGCTCGGGATGATAAATAAACACTCCCTCGCCGTTGTAAAACTTCCAGTCGTCGGTTTCGTAGGTGTCGGTGGGCAGCAGTGCCGCGGGAAACGCGGGCACGTTCCCGTGCGCTTCGCTCATCCGCGCCGTCACATTGTAGTGCGCCACGATCGACGCCCCCATTGGCGCGATCAGCGTCGAGCCGATATTGGGCACGCCCACGCCCGCCTTGGCCAGGTTGGCGTTACCGCCCACGTGATCCGCATCGGCGCTCGTATTGATGATGAAAAGGATCCGCTTGCTGGTGATGCTGCGAATCGCCGCAAGCACTTGGTCGCTCATCTCCGGGACGCCCGAGTCAACGACGAACACCACCTCTTTGCCCACCTGCACGGTGATGTTCGCGCCCGCTCCCGCAATCATGTACACATTCCCCTGCACGTGCAGCAAATCTACTTTTCCGTGGCCGCTCTGCGCGGATAGCCGGGCCGCCGGCGCGGCAAGGAACACCATCGACAGCACAATCGCCGCGCGCAAAGTTCGCAAGCAGTTCCTCTCCGTCTTCTTCATTGTTTCATCTCGTCCTTCACGGAGAGCTTGGGGGGCGCGGGCATTTTTTCAAGCTTATCCTGATACTCGGGATACATCGTCTGCGCGCCGCCGCGCGCGGCCTCGACGGGTATTCCCCAACGCGAAGCATATTCCGTCAAAAAGCGGTTCGTGCCGGGCAGATGATGCGCCACATAACCTTTCGGGTGCGGCACCTCCACGCTGGGCATGCAGTAATAGGGCACGAGCCGGTCGATCATATCGAGTGTCCAATTCGAGGTGCGTACGAACGGTTCCGTGATGTAGATCGGATCCTCCACATCGGTGACCAGCGTGAAGTAATTGCCGTGCCGGATGAAATACTCCGTCAGCGTGGCTTTCTCGCTGCGCGGAAGGCCGTTTCTCCGCAGCCAGCCTTCCTTCAGATGATCCGTCGACACCTTCAGCATGTCCCCTTCCCACTCGCCGGTCGAGAATCCCTGCCAGGTGTGAGGCGCGCTTTCGGAAGGGTGCGGACGTCCATCCATATAAATAATTCGCTGGGTGAGCATGAACCTCAGCGTGGCGTGCCACGCGATGATGGCCTGCGTGAATGGATCGATTTCCGAGCGGATGCGCATGTCCGCGGGGCCGCGCGGCGCGTAATCCGCGGGATGCGGCTGGCACTCGTGCTCAACCATCTCCCATTTCTGCGCGTCCCAGGCGTCCGCCCTCATGCGGGCGGCGTCGTTGATGGGCATACCGGTGTAGTCGCCGATCTCCGGGCCGCCCAGGCGTTCGGGAAAATCCTCGTGCATCTTTCCGGCCCACTGCCCGGCCAGATCGACCTGCGCGAACGCCGGTTTGCCAAGCAGTCCGAAGGAGAGCAGCAGAAGGCAGCCTGAAATACTGGTCCGGCGAAGGCTAAACATATTCATTCCTCACAGATGATCTACGTGGCAAGCGGGCCGGGCCGATCTGGAAGTGAGCAGCAGCGAAACCGTAGCCGGAATTTCCATTCTGAGATTTCCATTCGAACGAAAGCCTAGCTTTCCTGCTTCATCGTGTCAACAGCAAGTGGCACAGCCAGAAAGCCTTTCACTCCATTGATAAGTAAACTGTGATAAGTAAACTGGCGGAGTATTATGGGGGCCGCGGCGAGCGGGCAGTTGAGAAGAAGGGAGCGATGGATGGCTGATATCTGGATGAAGCGAATCGCGCTTTTTGTTGTGGCGTTCTCCGGCGTCGTCGTGGCTTCCGCTGGCTTGCAGACGCAAGCCCGCCAGGACGCGGGCGGCGCGGCTCGGCATGCCGCCGAGCAGGTTTCAATCGACGCTGACGACATCGGCGGTGTGGTGACCAGTTCCAAAGGTCCCGAAGCGGGCGTGTGGGTGATCGCGGAAACCAACGAGCTGCCCACACAGTTTCGCAAGATCGTGGTCACCGACGACCGCGGCCGCTATCTCCTGCCCGAGTTGCCGAAAGCGACTTACAGAGTATGGGTGCGGGGATATGGCTTGGTCGATTCCGGGGCCGTAAGCGCGAAGCCCGGCGAACACCTGGCGCTGAAGGCGGTGGTTGCGCCGGACGCCAAGGCGGCAGCGAGATACTATCCGGCAAACTACTGGTTGTCCCTGCTCCAAGTGCCCCCGAACAGCGCTTTCCCGATGACCGTTCCCATCCCCAACAAGGAAATGCCCTTTACCCGCGGCGAGAGAAGCATGCAGGCCCATGATCCCGTCGGCACTGGGCCGATGCAGCAGGTGGTGGTTGAAAACCAGGCGCGCTGGATCGCCACCGTGAAGAACTGCGAAATCTGCCACCAGCTCGGGAACCGCATCACCCGCGAAATTCCGCAAGCGTTAGAATCGCTCGACTCGAGCACGCAAGCCTGGGATCAGCGGATTCAGATGGGTCAGGTAGGCAGCAGCATGCTGGGCATGATCAGCCCGCTGGGGCGCGAGCAATCCGAAAAAATTCTTGCGGGTTGGACCGACGGCATCGTCAAGGGAGATTTGCCGCCGGTGCCGCCGCGGCCTGCCGGCATCGAACGGAACTTAGTGATTACAATGTGGGATGTGGGCACGCCCATCACGTTCGCCCACGATCTTTACGCCACGGATCGCCGCCACCCCACCGCCAACGCCTACGGCCCTGTGTATTTAGGCGATTACAACACCGGCGACGTGTACATTCTGGACCCGAAGCGCAACGCCGATGAGACTGTGCATCTACCGACACGCGACGACCGCAACTTACTCCCGCGCTCCGGCTACGCGCAGCAGACCATGGCGTACCCTTCGCTCTATTGGGACGACCAGCTGATTTACGAGGAACGTCTGCAAACCGAAGTAAAGAATGTGGATACGAAGGGCCGCTTGTGGATGGCCACCACGTTCCGCGCGCGGGATAATCCGGCTTGGTGCAAGGAAGGGTCGAGCAACAAATTCGCCCAGTATTTCCCGCTCAGCACAAGCTACCGCCAGCTCGCCTATTACGATGCTAAGGCGAAGAAAGAGCAATGGATAGACACATGTTTCGGCAATCATCACGCTGCTTTTGGCGAGGACAAGGACGAAACCGTTTACTGGGCCGGGCAGCAATCAGCGATTGCGTGGGTGAAGCCGGGAGTCCTCGACGCCGGAGGAGATGCGGAGTCTGCGCAGGGATGGTGTCCGGCATACTACGACCTGAACGGCGACGGGAAGTACGAAAAAGACGTAGACAAGCTGATCCCGGGTGCGGGTTACTACGTAGCTTACAACCCCGTAGATGGCAGCATTTGGTACGCACAAACACAGACGCCGGGGCGGATTGTACGGATCGACCTCGGTAGTAATCCGCCGGCGACCTGCCACTCCGAGGCGTACGAACCCCCGTTCTACAACTCCAAAGCCCCCGGCAAGCTGGGCTACCTTCCACGAGGAATCGATTTCGATCGAAACGGGATGGTGTGGACCGGGCTTGCTGGCAGCGGCCAACTGGCGAGCTTTGACCGCAATAAATGTAAGGTGCTTACCGGCCCGGCGTCTTTCGATGGGCAGCATTGTGTGGAGGGCTGGACGCTCTACGACGTGCCGGGTCCGCAAATGAAGAACGTCACCGATGGAGGCAGCGCCGATTTCCTCTATGGCACGTGGGTCGACCAGTACAACACTCTGGGGCTGGGCGCCAACATTCCGATTGCTACCGGCACGGATTCGGATTCGCTGCTAGCGTTCATGCCGGATACGCACAAGTGGGTCGTGCTGCGGGTGCCGTATCCGCTGGGGTTCTATACGCGCAATCTGACGGGGCGCATCGACGATCCTAACGCCGGCTGGAAAGGCCGCGGATTGTGGGCCGGGAACGAGGCGCGCACCCCCTGGCATCAGGAAGGAGGGAAGGGGACAAGGTCGGAAGCCGTCCACTTCCAGATGAGGCCCAGTCCGCTCGCGAAGTAAGCCGTGGGAGTTTTGCGAACGCTGGCGGAGCCGGTCGCCTGAAGCTGCTTTTGCATTCTGGCCTCGAGGGCCGCATCCTGGATATCGATGTTCACGGCTTCACCTCCAGGAAAGCGGTGGAACCCGGAGCGCCATCAGAGGGGAGGGAGTGCTCTGCCGCCACGCGCTTACGTCCGCGCTGTCTCGGCGGCACTTCTTTTCGCAATCGCGGCGGCCGGAATTTTCGCGTTTCGGGGACTTGGAAGCTGGCTGGTCCGTGAAGATCCGCTCGAGCACGCGGATGTGATTGTGGTGTTGAGCGGGGGCATGCCGTCGCGCGCGGAGGAGGCGGCGCGGCTTTTCCGCGGAAACTATGCGCCGGAAGTTTGGGTGAGCCGTCCGACGAGTCCTGCTGCCAGTCTTGCCGCGCTGGGTATCTCCTACGCGGGTGAGGAAACCTATAATCGAGAGATTCTGGTCCGCCTCGGGGTGCCGGCGAATTGCATCCACATTTTCCCCGAGCCTATTGTGGATACCGAGCAGGAAGTGCGGGAAATCGCGAGAGAGTTGCGCGAACAGAATAAGAAGAGCGCGATCATCGTAACTTCGCCCGAGCACACACGGCGCGTGAAGGCCCTTTGGCGCAGAATTGCGGGAGGGGATCTGCCGGCAATCCTCCACGCGGCACCGGAGGACTCATTTGACGTGCACTGGTGGCGGACCACACAGGATGCGTTTGCGGTAATGAGGGAACTGATGGGTTTGGTCAACGTGTGGATTGGATTGCCGGTGCGGCCACACTCGCCGTAGCCAGGAAGATTCGAGAGAGAGACGGCCTTAGACTGGCCGCCTCTCCCGCAGAGTAAAATTGAGCCGGTTACTTGTTCTGCGCGATGATCTTGGCCCTTCTCACTTCGGCAACGAATGCGCGCGCGTCGGGAGGGGTGGCTACCTTGCCGTCGAGGATGGCGCGAGTGGGCAGGTCCTTGTCATAGAAAGCCACGGTTGAATCCCGATCGCGCTCGATTACTGACCCGCTCAGGTCAATGCCGGCGAACAGGCCCTTCGAGCGGGAATACGTCAGGATTTGAGCCTCCACCTTCCAGTCGGTGCCAGCCTCCGCGTGGCGTCCGACGGGGCCTGCCGCCGCGGCCGCTTCGCCGCCCACCTGGAATTTGTCGCCCATCATGTGGCGCATTCCTTCGTTGTTCATGACCATGAGCACTAGATCGACAGACTCGACGCCGATCTGCGCGCCCCAGCTACCGCCGCTAATTACGAAAAAGGCCGGCGCGCTCCAGCCGCCGTTGGGAAGCCTGCATGTCGCTACGCCGCGTCCGTGCTTGCCGCCAAAAATGAAGCCAGCTTTGATGAGGCCAGGCACCACGCCAATGCACTTGGCGCCCTTGAGGACTTCATCGGGGATGCCTTTGTCGGGAGTAGTGAGTATCTGGTGCAAAACTTTTGTAGAGCTCTGGATGCGCTCGACCGCGTCCGTTCTCGTCTGATCCGCGCGGCTGACATTGGCAAACAAAAGCAGAAATGCGGCAATGAGACCTACATTTAACTTCTTCATGAATGATCACCTCTCCTCGGGGCGTACATCTTCGAACAGATATCACTCTGGTTGGCTATCGTGTTTTGGTCTATACAGCTTTTGCCTGATTTGGATGGGGATTTGTTACCAACAGGCTCAGGCAGCGAGAGGGCCTGCGTTCCTAGTTTTTTAATTTTTCGCGGAAGTATTCGTAGGTGACGCGCAGACCCTCTTCCAGATTTACCTTGGGTTCCCAGCGGAGGAGGAGGCGCGCTTTGGTAATGTCCGGGCAGCGTTGCTTGGGGTCGTCCTGGGGTAGCGGATGAAAAATGATGGGAACTTTGGTGCCCACCAAAACGCGGACCCTCTCGGCGAACTCGAGGATGGTGATTTCGTGGGGATTGCCGATGTTCACGGGCTCGTGCTCGCTGGATTCGAACAGGCGGTAGATTCCGTCGATCAAATCGGAAACGAAGCAGAAGCTGCGGGTCTGCTTGCCTTCGCCATACACAGTGATAGGTTCGCCGACCAGCGCCTGATACAAGAAATTCGGGAGGGCGCGGCCGTCGTTGAGCCGCATCCGCGGACCATAGGTATTGAAGATTCGCACGATGCGAGTATCGACCCCGTGGTAGCGGTGATAGGCCATTGTCAAGGCTTCGGAGAAGCGCTTCGCCTCGTCGTAAACTCCGCGCGGTCCCACGGGATTCACATGGCCCCAGTAGCTTTCCGGCTGCGGGCTCACGTCAGGGTCGCCGTAGCATTCCGACGTGGACGCCATCAGGAAGCGGGCCTTTTTCGAGAGCGCAAGGCCGAGCGCGTTGTGAGTACCGAGCGATCCGACCTTCATCGTCTGGATGGGTATCTTCAGGTAATCGGGAGGGCTTGCCGGGGACGCGAAGTGCAGCACCGCATCCACGGCGCCTGGAACGGCGATATAGTGCGTCACATCATGCCGTGTAAAACGAAAGCGCGGATTCGAAAGCAGATGGGCGATATTCGCTTCCGAACCGGTGACGAGGTTGTCCAGACACAGAACTTCCCAGCCCTTTTCGATAAAGTAATCGCATAAGTGGGAGCCCAGGAACCCCGCCCCGCCCGTAATTACAGCGCGCAATAGACGCCTCGCTTGAGTGAATTTGCCAGAGCTTCAATTATCGCTTTAAAAGCGACGGTGCAATAAGAAAATTGCTCCACGGGTTGCGCGAAAACGTACGGCCCGGAGGGCACGCAGCCGCCGGGCCAAAACGGCGTCCCCGGTTGTCTGATACGCCATTCGCCCCGCTCATTCCGGCTGTGCCGGCCCGGTTTTATTGGTTAAATCGATAGGGTGACTCCGATGGTCAGGCGACCCCTTTTTCTTTTTATCGGCCTTTTCGCCGTGTGCCTTCTGGTGGTGGGCGGCTGCTCGGGAACTCCCGCCAATTCGAATCCGGGGGCGCTGACCGTCACTACCACGGCTCTGGCTTCGGGCAGCACAAGCGCCGCATACAGCGCTACGGTGGATGCCACCGGCGGAGTTGCGCCATTCACGTGGTCCATTGCATCGGGCAGCCTGCCGGCGGGATTGTCCCTGGGGACGAGCACGACGAATTCCGTGCTCATTTCCGGCACGCCTACGGCGCAGGGAACGTTCAGTTTCACGATCAAGGTGACCGATTCGAAGAGCGCCTCGGCATCCGCATCCTTATCAATCAAAGTGAGCAATCTGGCGATTACCACCGCCTCTCCTCTTCCGGCGGCCACCGTGGGCACGGCGTACAGCGTGCAGTTGGCCGCCACCGGCGGCACCGCGCCCTATCAATGGTCGCTTGCAACGGGATCGACGCTGCCCGCAGGACTCACTCTGAGCTCGACGGGGCTTTTGTCGGGCACGCCAACGCTGGGGGGCACGGACACCTTTGGAGTGACCGTGACGGATAGCGAATCGCCTGCGGCCGCGCTGACAAAGACATTCAGCCTGACCATTTCCGGAACCGGCGGGTTGACGCTCCTGAGCGGAAGCTACGCGTTCCGATTCAGTGGATTCAACGCCACGGGTTCGGTGGTGGCGGCGGGAAGCTTCCTGGCGGACGGCACCGGCAAGATTACCGGTGGCGTCGAAGACGTGAACACGACGACAACTCACGACGTAAACCAGACATTCACAGGTACCTACACGCTCGGCGCTGATTACCGGGGCACGCTCGTCTTCAGCAGCATTGTCGGTTCGCCCACCTACGCGTTCGCGATCGACGCTACCGGCGCGCATGGCCGCCTCATTGAGTTCGATTCCAGCGGCGTTCGGGGCTCGGGCGAGATCGAGAAGCAAAGCCTTACGACCTGCGCTTACAACACCATCGCTGGGGAATATGCCGTGGGCATCACCGGCAATTCGGCGGCGCTCGGTGGTTTCAGTGCGGGGCCGGTGGCTCTCGCGGGAAGATTCACGGCGTCACCCCCGGCAAATTCGTCGGGGTTCGGAAGCGTCGGGAACGGGGAGATGGATGCCAATACGCCGGGCTTTGTACCGTTCGTGCAGCAATCGGTTTCCGGGACTTACCAGGCGACTTCTCAAACCGGGCGTTGCGCGGCGACAATCGCTCCAGCAAGCCTTCCGAGCATGACCTTCAGCGCCTATCCCGTTTCGGCCTCGGAGTTTTTCCTGGTGGAAACGGATACGGTGAGCGCCAACACGCCGTTTCTGACGGTGGGCAGGCTGATGCAGCAGGTGGGATATCCCTTTAGCCGCCCGACGGGAGGATTCACGGCTACGAGCGTGGGCGGTTTGACGGGCCAATTTCTCTCCGGGTCGGCGTACGTTCCGGACATGGCCGTCGCGTCGATCACGGTGAACGGGCTGAACGCTTTCACGCTGATGCTGACCGAAAATCAAGCGGGCACGGTGAGAAACTTCAGCGGGACAGCAAACTTCGTCAATGCGGATACGTTCGGGCGGGTCGCCACGAACCTGCAGACTCCCGTGGCGCCGGTTTTTTACATGATCAATACAAACCAGGCCTTTGCGGTCGGGGAGATCAACAACAATCCCTTCTTTGGCCTTTTCGAGCCTCAGTCCACCGGCCCCTTCAGCGCGGCCAGCATCGAAGGGACTTACTTTGAAGGCACCTCGATTCCGGCCACGAGTGCGGTGCGGGATACGTCCGGCGTGCTGGTGCTGGACGGTATGCAAACGATCAGCGGAACGCAGGATCAGAGCACGGCGTCGGCAAATACGGCGGCGCAGGCGGTGAGCGGAACGTACGCGATTGCGAACACGGCTTCGGGAATCGGCGGGCTCACACTGACGACGCCTTCCGCGTCGACCGGAACGCTCTTTATCGTGTCGGCCAACGAATTCGTGATCGTTACAACGACGGCAGGCGATGCGGACCCGGTTCTGATTTTTGCGGGAAACTGAAGTGCGTCAGTAGGCCCAGCGCATTAGTACGGCGCCAGTGGTATAGCCAGCCCCAACGGCGATCAGCAGCACCAAGTCACCCTTGCGCAATCTTTTCTGCTCCACCGCATCCATTAGCCCCAGGGGAATCGTGGCGGCTGTGGTGTTTCCGAAGCGATCGATATTCACCATGATCTTGGAATCGTCCACGCCGAGGCGCTCCTGCATGGCGCGGATGATCCGGAGATTGGCCTGATGAGGAACCACAAGCGCGAGATCGCGGCTGGAAAGGCCGTTGCGCTCGAGCAACTGGCAGGCGAGCTCGCTCATGCGGCGCACGGCGTATTTGAACACCTGCTGGCCTTCCTGATGAACGTAGTGCATGCGCTTATCGACCGTCTCGTGTGAGGGGGGATTCAGCGATCCGCCGCCGGGCATATAGAGGTTGCAGCCGCCGGAGCCGTCCACATCGTTTACGAAGTCGATGATGCCTTCTGAATCCGAGGCCGCCGGTTCGACGAGGACGGCGCCCGCGCCGTCGCCGAAGAGTACGCAGGTGGCGCGGTCGTTGAAGTCGAGGATGGAAGTCATCACATCGCTTCCGATCACCAGAACCTTTTTGTGCGTCCCGGCGCCTACGAACTGCGCCCCTGTGGTGAGGGCGTAGATGAAACCCGAGCAGGCCGCGGAAAGATCGAATCCCCAGGCGTTGGATGCGCCGAGGCGATCCTGAATCAGGCAGGCCGTGGAGGGGAACAGCATATCGGGTGTTACGGTGGCGACCACGATCATTTCAATTTCTTCCGGGGAAAGGCCGGTGGCGGTGAGCAATTTCTTTGCCGCCTCCGTGCCGAGGTGCGACGCTCCCACGCCCGGGGCTGCATAATGCCGCTCCTGGATACCGGTTCGAGACCGGATCCACTCGTCGGTGGTCGCCACCATTTTTTCGAGGTCGAAATTCGTGACTACCCTCGGCGGCACATGACCGGCCACGGCGGTAATCTTTGCGGGAATGCGTTTGCCCATGATTTCTCCGGCGATTCAAAACAGACCGACGATTGTATGCAATCCAGCAGGGCAGTGACAAGCAGGCACTGCTGCGGAGTTTTGTTCAGGGAGCGGTAATTTCGTAGCGGTAGCTGATCTCGGCCGTCTTTCCGAGCATGGCCGCCACCGAGCAATATTTGTTCTGGCTGAGCTCGATGGAATCGCGCACCGCTTTTTCGTCCAGTTCGCCGGTGAGGCGATAGACCATCTCGATCTTCGTCCACACAGCTGGAGGCTCGGTGGCCTTCTCTCCCGAGACATCTACCTGGAGGGACGTGAGTTTCTGGCGTTTTTTGGCGAGGATGAGGACCACATCCACCGAGCTGCACGCCCCGAGGGCGGCGAGAAGCATCTCCATCGGGCTCGGCGCGGCGTTATGTTTGCCGTCGGCGTCGAAGGGCACCGAGTGCCCCGAGGGGGTGGTGGCGAGGAATTCTTCTCCGCCAGTCCATTTCACGGTTGCTGTTTTCATAGACACCCCTCCGCCTGAACTCTTCCCCTAAAACATTATAGGGATTCGGCGGGCGGGTCCAGAGGCAACGCTTGCGGAACGGGAATGCCGACGCCGGCCGGTTCTACCTGCGGTCGAGGGCGGGATGGCGAACGTCGCGGCCGGCGACGAAATAAATCACGTCTTCCGCGATGTTGGTGGCGTGATCGCCGATGCGCTCGAGATTTTTCGCCACGAGGACGAGCTCGAAGGCGGAAAAAACGACCGACGAATTCTCCATCATATAGGTAAGCAGCTCGCGGAACATCTGATCGCGCAAGCGGTCGACCTGGTCGTCGCGCTGCAGGACGCTGGTGGCCAGATCCTGGTCGCCGCGGACCAGGGCGTTCAGGCTGTCCCGCACCATGCCCTCGGCAAGCTCGCTCATGCGGGGCAGGTCCACGTAAGGCTTTACCTGCGGGTGCCGGAGAACGCGCATGGCGGACTGCGCGATGTTGACGGCCTGGTCGCCGATGCGTTCGAGGTCGCCGTTGATCCTTGAGACGGCCAGCAGGAAGCGGAGGTCGGCCGCCATGGGCGCTTGCAGGGCGAGCAGGCGCTGGATGCGGTCATCGATCTCGATCTGCATCTCATTGATGGCGTCTTCTTCGCTGAGGACAGCCTCGGCAAGCTGCTCGTCGGCATCGAGCACCGCGTGAACCGCCTGATGGACGGCGCGCTCGGCGAGACTCCCCATCCACAGCAGCCGCTGCTTGAGTTCTTCCAGATCGTGTTCGAAATGTCGTTCCATGGATCCTCGCCAGCCTGCTACTTCTTATCCCCTCCGACTGCCCATCATACCAGCCAGATGCGTCTCATCCGAAACGGCCGGTGATGTAGGCTTCTGTTCGGGCGTCGGTGGGTGTGGTGAAAAGCTTCGGTGTGTCGGTATGCTCGATGAGCTTTCCATCCAGCATGAAAGCCGTATAGTCGCTGGCGCGCGCCGCCTGCTGCATGTTGTGGGTAACGATGGCCATGGTGCAGCTGTCTTTCAGGTTGAACATCAGCTCTTCGATCTTCGCCGTGGTGACCGGATCGAGGGCGGAACAGGGCTCATCGAGCAACAGGACTTCCGGGTCGACCGCGAGCGCCCGTGCGATGCAAAGGCGCTGCTGCTGGCCTCCAGAGAGCGCGAAGGCCGATTTCTGCAGGTAGTCCTTCACCTCGTCCCACAGAGCAGACCGCCGCAGGCTCTTTTCGACGAGTTCGTCCAAACGACCCTTGTAACCATTGATACGGAGACCATAAGCCACATTGTCATAGATGGATTTGGGGAAGGGATTGGGCCGCTGGAAGACCATCCCCACCCGCCTGCGGAGCTTCACGACGTCCATTTGTAAAATATCCTGCCCGTCCAACAGTATCTGGCCGGTGACCTTCGTGTTGCGGATGGTTTCGTTCATCCGGTTGAGAGTACGGAGGAAAGTCGACTTTCCGCATCCGGAGGGGCCGATCAATGCGGTCACCTTGTTCTTGGGGATTTTCAGGTTCAACCCGAACACGGCCTGCTTTGGACCATAGAAGAAATCGAGGTTCGCGATCTCAAAGCGCACCGCATCCTCCTTGGATTGGGACGGTGATGGCGAGTCGTCTGCGCGCACTTTGGGTGCGAGCCTCGCGGCGAGGTCTTTTCCTTGTGCGGCGGATGCCATATCAGACACTCCGGTAGGCCCCCCGGCGATTTAGAACGAGCCGGCAGCCCAGGTTTGCTACTAAAACCATAGCCAAAAGCACGAGTCCGGCCGCCCAAGCCTGACGATGCCAATCGTCATACGGCGCGATGGCGTAGGTATAGATCATTACAGGCAGGGAGGCAATCGGCTGATTCAATCCCGGACTCCAAAACCTGTTGCTGAATGCCGTAAACAGGAGCGGCGCGGTTTCTCCCGCGACGCGAGCGAGCGAAAGCAGCATTCCGGTGATGATTCCGCCACTGGCCGCAGGCAAAATCACAGTCGCGATCGTTTTCCACTTACTGGCCCCCAGTGCCATGGCCCCTTCACGCATGCTTTTAGGCACGGCCCGCAGGAACTCCTCGGTGGCGCGCACCGTGATGGGAACCACCATGACTCCCAGCGCCACTCCGCCGGCGAGCGCCGAAAAGTGCTTTACGGGCAGGACCAGCAACGTATACGCGAAGATGCCCATCACAATCGAAGGCACGCCGTTCAGCAAGTCCGTTGTGTAGCGCGTCACGAAGGAGAAAACGCTCCCCCCGAATTCCGCGAGGTACACGCCAGCCATCAAGCCGATCGGCAATCCAATTACCGCCGCGAGCCCAAGCAGCTTTAAGCTGCCCACGATCGCGTTGGCCATTCCCCCGCCCACTTCGCCGACCGGTTTGGGCAACTGGGTGAAAAAATCCCAGTTCAGCGACTTGCCGCCATTCCAGACCAAATAGCCGAGGATCATAAAAAGAACGGCAACCACGGCGAAACATGCTACGCCGGTCAGCGTGAGCATCACAATGTTCAAACCTTTACGCCAAACGAGACGAATGTCACTCATGCCGCTCCGTGTCCGCCTCCCCGTTCGGTTGCCACAATCAGGATACGAGCCAGTCCGTTCAAAATGAACGTCATCAGGAACAGAACCAAGCCCAATTCGATGAGCGCGCTCAGATACAGATTCCCGGTCGCCTCGGTGAACTCGTTGGCTATGACGGCTGCGATGGTGTAACCCGGGGCAAACAGAGAGGCGGCAATCTTGGGATCGTTTCCGATCACCATGGTGACGGCCATCGTCTCTCCGAGAGCTCGCGCGAGCGCCAGGAAAATCGAACCCATCACTCCGGTGCGCGCCCAGGGAACGACCACCTGCCACGTGGATTCCCAGCGCGTCGCGCCGAGTCCCATGGCGGCTTCCCGCTGTTCGCGCGGCACGGTCAGCAACACCTCGCGCGAGACCGAAATAATAAATGGCACGATCATGATCGCCAGCACGATTCCAGCGGTGAGGAATCCGACCCCGTAATTGGGTCCCTTAAAGAGCGGGAGAAATCCCAGCGTCGTTTTGAGAAACGGCCCAACCGTCGTGCGCATCAGGGGCACTATGACGAAGATGCCCAGCAAGCCGTAGATGACGCTCGGGACGGCGGCCAGCAGGTCGATCAGGAATGCAATTGAGTCGCTCAATCTGCGAGGGGCTAGTTCCGCGAGGAAGATGGCCGCAGCAAGACCAAGCGGGACGGCAATGACCAGCGAAACGACGGCGGTAACCAGAGTGCCGTAGATAAAGGGCGCGGCCCCGAAATCGCCGGAAACGGGATCCCACGTGCGCGTCCAGAAGAAAACCCATCCGAACTTCGCCCGTGAAAGCGTCGAGTTGATCCACAGCTCATAGACGAGCAGCGACGTGATCAGCAGGATGCCCGCCGCAAAAACGAGAGTTATGAGGTGCGCGACCTCATCGCCGTCCGTCAGGCGGCTGACAAAAGAACGCTGCCCCGCCGGTGGCGGGGCAGCGTGGTCGATCGTGGTGGCGCTCGTGCCCATTATTGAATCAAGGCGATTGCCTTCATCTCCTTCGTTACAACGAGACTCGGCAGTTTCGCGTAGGACAAGCCTTCGTTATAGTTTTGTCCGTCGGTCAGCATCCACTTCAGGAAATCCTTGATTACATTTTTCTTGGCGGCGTCCGGAATTTGCGCGGGAATCAGCAACCACGTGAAGCTCGAAATGGGGTAGGACGCAGGGCCTGGAGCGTTCGTGATGGAGACCCGGAAATCGTCCGGAATCGCCTTAGCGACGCCCGCAGCCGCAGCCGTGACACCCGCGAGATCCGCCTTCACAAACTTTCCCGCCGCGTTCTGGACCTTCCCGTAGTCGATCTTGTTCTGAACCGCGTAAACCAACTCGATATAACCGATCGAGCCGGGGGTTTGCTTCACCAAGCCGGTAACGCCTTCGTTGCCTTTGCCACCGAGTCCCACGGGCCAGTTCACCGACGTGGCAGCTCCCACTTTGGATTTCCAGTCTCCGCTCGCCTTCGACAGAAAATCCGTGAAAATGTAGGAAGTGCCGCTGCCGTCGGAGCGATGGACGACGACGATGTCGTCACCCGGGAGCTTTACACCCGGATTCGCCTTGACGATTTCCGGGTCATTCCACTTGGTGATCGTTCCCAGATAGATTCCAGCGAGCGCCTTCTGTGTGAAATTCAGATCGTTGGTCACGCCGGAGACGTTATAGGTCGGGACCACGGCGCCGAGGACGGTGGGGAAGTGGAGAATCTTTACCTTCGACTGCGCCAGCTGTTCATCGGTCATCGGGCCGTCGGAGGCACCGAAATCCACAGTTCCGGCCTGAAGCTGGCGAATCCCGCCGCCTGAACCGATGGACTGGTAGTTAATCTGAACATTCGAGTGGGCCGTGTGGTAGACATCAAACCACTTCGAGTAAATCGGGTAGGGGAACGTGGCACCGGCGGCGTTCAGGAGCACCGTTCCGCCTTGTGCGAAGGCCGTGCCTGCCAGGCTTAGAAGAAGCGATGCGATAAGCGAAAGTCGTTTCATGATCTAGGGTTCTCCTCATTATTTGTCAAAATTGTTACAGTCGTGTTACATCCCGAACAAAATCGGGTGGCTGCCATAGCAAAAGATTGCCGATCTACCATGGATGGCTGAACGCTTCCGATACGCGCAAAACACAAGACCAGCCCCAGCTAAGTCCTGTCCCCTGTTGATTGGGTCGAATGCCCTACGCCAAGGCCTTCCCGTACAGAAAGTACGGAGCGCCCACCTGGGGAGGCACGATATGCGCGTCTCTTGAATTTCCGATGAGTACAGTGTGAAAACTCGATGACTACGCTCCGGCTCCGGTTTTGGCTCCCGCGGTGATTGCATCGAGTTGCTTGCCCCGGCCATGCCGCACGTCTAATCCGCGCACCCAGAACAGAATGTCTTCGGCGATGTTGGTGGCATGGTCGGCGATGCGTTCCAGATGGCGCGAAGCCAGTACGAAATGAAGATTGGGCGCCGCCTGGTCCGGGCTTTCCGTGGTGCGCGAGAGGAGCGCCTCGAAAATGCGGTCGCGGTACTGGTCGACGACTTCGTCGCTTTCAAGCACCTGGACGGCAAGCTCGGTATTCTGGTAGATAAGCGCGCCCAGGCACTTGGAGACCATCGCGCGAACCGCCGTTGTCATGGGCTCCAGTTCCGCCGGGGGATGTGCGGCACCCATGCCGGCCAGGGAAATGGCCCGCTCGCTGAGGTTCACGGCCAGATCGCCCATGCGTTCGAGGTCGTTGTTGATCTTCAGCGCAGCTACCACCAGGCGCACATCCGTGTCCGCCAGATTTCCCTGGCGCAGCAGCGCGGATGGCATGTTCATCGATCAGGATCTCCATTTCGTTGATGCGAGGTTCGGTGAGAAACACTTCGCCGGCCAGGCGTTCGTTTCGTTCCAGCACGGCCCACAGCGCGCGATTCACTGACGCTTCCACTGTGCGGGCTTGAGAAACCAGGTAATTTACCAGCACGCTCTGAAAGATTCCTTCGGTGTTGGGCTTGGTTGTTGCCATGGCTTGGACCTCCCTGCGATCGAACGGCGAGCGAACCGAATCCTTCACGTATGCACAATGGCGTGGGAGCGTTGCAAGGGCGTGACGGAGGCGTGAATCTTCGGAAACAACCGTAACTCTCAGACGGCTAGCGGGATCGAGAACGAGAACTTCGAGCCCGCGCCGACTTCGCTTTCCACCATAAGCCGGCCGCCGTGGACTTCCACAATGTGTTTGGCGATCGACAAGCCCAGGCCGGTTCCCCCGGCTTCGCGGGAGCGTGCCGCGTCGACGCGGTAGAAGCGCTCGAAGATCCGCTCCTGATCGGCGAGAGGGATTCCGATGCCTGTGTCGGCTACGGTAAGCACAACCTCCCGCTCTCGCGCTTCCGCGCTCACGTGAATTTCCCCGCCGGAGGGCGTGTATTGAATAGCGTTGTCGATCAGGTTCTGCAGTACATCGCGCAGCAGCCCTGCGTCCCCGCGCACGGAGGGAAGCCCGGCCGGAATGTCGATCTCCAGCGCAATCTGCTTTCGGTCGGCCTTCATCAATGCCGTTTCCGCGCAGCGCTCCACCAGATCGAGTACCGGCACCGGGGAAAATTGCACTTCCAGCTTTCCTGCTTCGATCCGCGCCAGCTTCAGCAGATCGTCGGTGAGGCGGGCCAGGCGGATGGCATGGTCGCGGATGATTTCAAGAAAGCGCCTGTTGTTCCGGGGATCTTCAATCGCGCCGGCGAGCAGCGTCTCGGAAAACCCCTGAATCGCGGTCAGGGGGGTTTTGAATTCGTGAGAAACGTTGGCGACGAAATCCTGGCGCACGCGTTCCAGGCGCCGCAATTCCGTAACGTCGTGCAGCACCACGATGGCTCCGGAGGGTTTCGCAGCCGCCGTCGGTCCAGGCTGTGCCGGCGATGGGCGGCCCGATACAGCCCCGCCCTCCAGCGCCTGGACAGGAGCTGCGGTAACCGAGAAACTCCGCTGCTGCACCGTTCCCATCACGATATCGGTTTGTAGGCCTTCCTCTCCTTCCAGGGCGCGGCGGATCAATTCCAGCAATTCCGTGTTGCGGATCACCTCGATCAGGGGCCGGCCTTCGCTGCTCGAAGAATCGCGGCTGAGAATTTCCGAGAACGCGCGGTTGGAGAAAACCAGCCGTTCCTGTGCGTCGATCACACCCACCCCTTCGACCATGCTGCGCAGAATCGCGCCGGACCGGTTCCGTTCGCCGCTGAGCGAGCGGATCGTGCGGTCCATCCATGCCGCCGTTTCGTTGAGGGCCTGGGTGAGTTCTCCGCAGTTCGTCGCTGGCGCGCTCGGGTGGTAATGGACGGAAATCGCCCTGCGCGAGCCGCAGAGAAAAGCGCTTGAGGCGCTCCACACGCTCGGCGAAAGAGCGGAAGAAGAAAAAAAGAGCAATCGCGCCGGCCACCAGGATGACGACGGTCGCGTCGAGAAGCCTGCGGCGAAGGTCGGCGAGGGACGAATCGACTTCCGCCAGCGGCAATGCCATCCGCAGCACCACGGGAGGAGCGGAGAGCGGTTGGTATCGCACTGCGCGGAAGGCAATTTCCCTGTGGGATATCGGATCGCGCCGCATCGATTCTCCTTCCCCGGACGAAAAGGCTGTTTTGATTTCCGGAGAATCGGATGCATTCCCATGTGCCTGCGCCTGGACCGGGCCCTGCGAAGACGCGGCAATGACGCGGCCTGCCGGATCAATCACCGAGACACTGGCGCCGCTTGTAGCCAGCCAGTTGGTCCATTCGAGAACGGCTTCGGGATCGTCGAAACGGGGAGGTTTCGCCTGAGCGACATTCGAAAGCGACGCCAGCTGGCTGAAGGTGGCGCGCACGTAGTCCTGCCGCACCGCGCCTGAGGCATAAAAATTAATGGCCAGAAATACGGCCAGGATCAGGGCCAGATATGTCAGCCCCAGGTTCCAGAAAAGTCTAGCTCGCACGGGTTTCGAACAGATAACCGGCGCCGCGGATCGTTTTCATATAAGCCGGATGCTGCGGATCGATCTCCACTTTTTCGCGGAGACGCCGCACGTACACGTCCACGCTGCGCGGTGTGACAAATCTTTCGGTGCCCCAAACCCCGTCGAGCAGCTGATCGCGCGTGAACACGCGGTTCGGGCGTGCCGCGAGAAAATAGAGCAAGCGAAACTCGAGGGTGCTCATCGGCACGGGTTTTCCGCCGCGGGTTACGCGATAGGCCGCCGGGTCGATTCGCAGAACACCGATTTCGATTGGCTTGTCCGACGGCGCTCCGGGATCGGCTCGCCGCAAAAGCGCCTTGACGCGCGCGACAAGCTCCCGCGGGCTGAACGGCTTGGTGACGTAGTCGTCGGCGCCGAGCTCCAGGCCCACCACGCGGTCCGCTTCTTCTCCTTTTGCGGTAAGAATCAAAATGGGCAACCGGTTCAAGCTGACGTCGCGCCGCACTTCCTTACAGATATCGAGTCCCGAGAGCTTGGGAAGCATGAGGTCGAGAATCAAAAGATCGGGCGGCGTTTTCCGAATTTGCGAAAGTCCGCTGGAGCCGTCGGCGCTCGACGCCACCTGGTAGCCGTCCTTTTCCAGGTTGTACCGCACCAGTTCGACAATGTCCTTGTCGTCTTCAATCACAAGTACGCGTCTCATCGTGTCTCTCTTTTGTGAAGTTCCGGTCAAACCATACGGGAAGTGGCGGCCCGGAAGCAAGCTGCTGATTTTTTGCGATGCAGGTACCGGTGGAAAAGAAGAAGCCCGTTTCATAACGGGACTCTTCGCCTCAGATGGAACGCTACGACCCGCAAGCGCGCATTTTCCCATCCTGCATTTTTCCCCTAGCAGCCTGAAAATGCTCGATTTGATTGCTGGGAGGAGCGAAACAGTTTATGGCCCCTCTGCTGCTCTAAACCATTGCAGAGACGCACATCAAAGGGCGCTTGCGATCTGCCGATAGGTCCAACAGGAGGAATCACATGATGGGAGGGACTGGAAGACAGCTGGACCCGGCGCGCCGAAGTCTCGAGTCCCAGGATTTCGAGGCTGGCATGCGTCGCAAGATCGTGGGGCAGCACGAAGCGGTGCAGGCGGTGGTGGATTTGTATCAGGTGTTTCGCGCCGGGCTCAACTCGCCGGGACGTCCCGTGGGCAACTTGCTGTTCCTCGGGCCCACCGGAGCGGGGAAGACGCGCGTGGTCGAAGCGACGGCCGAGGTGCTGTTTGGCGATCCGCGCGCGGTGATCAAAATTGATTGCGCCGAATTCCAGCACTCGCACGAGATTGCCAAGCTGATCGGTTCGCCTCCGGGATACCTGGGGCACCGCGAGACGCATCCGCTGATCACTCAGGAAGCGCTCGCGCAATATCACACCGAGAAGCTAAAGATCAGCTTCCTGCTGTTTGACGAAATCGAGAAGGCGTCCGACGCGCTGTGGCAATTGCTGCTGGGGATTCTGGACAAGGCGACGCTTACGCTTGGCGACAATCGCCGCGTGGATTTATCGCAGACGATGATCTTCATGACGTCGAACCTGGGCGGCGGAGAGATCACGGAGCTGATGACGGGCAGCATGGGATTTGCGCCCACGGTTCCGGCGGATGCGCGCCCTCGATTGGACGAAAAGGTCGAGAAATCAGCCACGGGCGCGGCCAAGCGCAAGTTCGCGCCGGAGTTCATGAACCGCATCGACAAGACGGTGGTGTTTCACCCCCTGCGTTCCGAACAGCTCGAACAGATCCTGGAAATTGAGCTGGCCATGATTCAGCAGCGCGTGCTGGACACCGCTCGAGGGCGCTTCCTTTTCCGCATAAAACCGGCGGCCAAGGACTTTCTGCTGCGCGAAGGGACCGATTTGAAATACGGCGCGCGCCACTTGAAGCGGGCGATCGAACGCCATCTCGTCTACCCGCTCGCGAGCCTGCTTGCCACGCAGCAGGTTTACCTGGGCGACGTCATTTCCATCGATTACTCCGCTTTCGAGAACGCTCTTACATTTGAGAAGGAGGCGGAAGGCGCGCTCCTACCCGCAGGAGAAGCGGAATTACAGCGAGGCGTAGGAGCCGCCACCGGCGATGGCCGCGCTATCCCGCTGGTGCGAACGTTTGCCGCAGCGGAGCGTTTGCCTCCCGGAACGCTGCGGCGAGTCTGAATCCTGATAGAGCAGTGAGTTGGATCAAGCATGCAAAAGGAGACTGAATTGCGAGAGGGCGACGGCGCGACGAATCGGTTTCAAGGCAGTGAGCCGGAACGCGGTGCGCCGGCCTGGGACATGGCTGCCGCACTGGAGCTTGTGGAAGGAGACCGTGAACTGGTGGAGGAACTTGCGAATTTGTTCGCGGAAGAATGTCCGAACGCCCTGGCTGAGATGCGCGGCGCACTGGAGTCCAACGACGCCGCTTTGCTGGAGCGTTTGGCGCACACGATGAAAGGTTCGTCCGCGAACATCGGAGCAACCGGCACGTCGCAGCTGGCGCTGGTGCTTGAATCGCAGGCGCGCTCGGGAAGGTTAGACGGGGCGCGGCAACAATTCGCGCTCCTCGAAGCGGAGGCCGGGCGCCTTCTAATCGAGT
Source organism: uncultured Acidobacteriota bacterium (assembly GCA_963709105.1). Classification (GTDB taxonomy): domain Bacteria; phylum Acidobacteriota; class Terriglobia; order Acidiferrales; family UBA7541; genus Palsa-295. Next base: position 822,340 of record CAVPVC010000016.1, on the reverse strand, counting down.
TGCGGGCGTTGTCTCCCAAGGCGGCGACGTGAGTTCCTGCTTGTCTCCAACCGCAGCTCCCGCCGGAATACCAATGACCGTAGGAAACACATCGAAAACCCGCATTCTGATTGCCGAAGACGATCCGGTATCGAGGCGCATGCTGCAAGCGTTTCTTATGAAGTGGGGTTTTGACGTTGTGGCCGCTGCCAATGGGCTGGAAGCTTTGCGAATCCTCGAAGAAAGCGACGCTCCTCCGCTGGCCATCCTCGACTGGATGATGCCTGGAATGGAGGGCCCGGAAGTTTGCCGCCGAATCCGGCAGCACATCGGCCGAACCTACATCTACGTGCTGTTGCTCACGGCGCGAACGCAGAAGGACGACCTGCTGAAAGGCCTGGAATCTGGCGCCGACGACTACCTCACAAAGCCCTTCGACGCTCAGGAGCTGCGGGCCCGCGTGAACGTCGGCCTGCGCATCCTCGACTTGCAGCGCAGCCTGATTGAAACGCGCGAGGAGCTTCGTTTCCGGGCGACCCATGATGCGTTGACAGGGATCGCGAATCGCGGCGTAATTCTGGAAGAGCTCAACCGGGAACATTCCCGCCGCTCGCGGGAAGGCGGCTCGTTCGGAATCATCATGATCGATCTCGATCACTTCAAGCAGGTGAACGATACATGCGGCCACCAGGGCGGAGACGCCGTCTTGAAAGAGGCGTCGCGGCGCATGACCGAGTGCGTGCGCGCATACGACACAGTGGGGCGGTACGGCGGCGAAGAATTCCTCATCGTCGTGCCGGCCTCGGATGAGATTGGCACCCTGGGGCTGGCCGAGCGAATCCGCTCCGAAATGGAAGCCCAGCCGGTAGCTCTGGATACCGGCGAAATTCGGATCACGGGGAGTCTTGGAGTAGCCATTTGCAGCGACGAACACCCTCAGGATTTGCAGGTGCTTCTAAAACTCGCGGACGAAGCTCTCTACCGCGCCAAAGAGCGCGGCCGCAATCGCGTGGAGCGGGCCGTCCAGGGCCTTTCCGGGCTCTCGCTCGATACGGTGGCTGCGCCGCTCAAGTCCGTCTCCTGAAAATTTCATTTACGACAGCTTTTTCAGTCGCGTCCTGGAGGCATCGGCTCGCGATTGCTATTCAGCTTCTTCCCCGGCGTGCTAGAATTGCGGCTGCATTAGGCCCGTAGCTCAGTTGGCTAGAGCGCCACCTTGACACGGTGGAGGTCTGCGGTTCGAGCCCGCACGGGCCTACCATTATTCCCTCGGCAGCTCCCCCGCTTTTTCCGTTTCCTTCCTGTGTGAATTATCGAGCGGCCAGTCTCTTTCCATTCGCCTGGGCTGCGCGCGGCAAGCAGCAGAATCCGGTTTCGATTCGGAACTGCGTGGCCAAATAGCTAAAGAAGATCCCGATTCTGTCGAATTGATTGCAAAGGGCCTCCCGGCGTGGCTTCAAGACCTGGCCCTGAGCATAACTGCGCCCGAATTCACTCGGCCGACGGCTTCCGTGGCATTGATTTCCCGGTAAGGAGAACTTCCGTGACTAGGTGCAGGGACAAGGGAATCGCTCTCGTTACGACCCTTCTGGTTCTGATGCTGATGTCCACCATGATTGTAGGCTTGTCGTGGCTCTTGATGGGAGACCAGAAGCTGGCAGGAAACAGCTCCGATCGCGAATTGGCGTTTTATGGCGCCGAGTCGGGCCTGGAAGTACTGACAGCGGGCCTTGAAAATACCTTCGATTCGAACTACGCGCCCACGGCGACGGCGATCAGCGGAATCGTGTCGGGAGCGCCGGTGAATCTGGTGCCGGGCGTTCAATATCTGGCAATCGGCAGCAGCACCAACGGCTCGGGCTATTCCATTACTTTCCCCACGGACGCCAACGGGAATCCGCAATCCAACTATCACACAATTGCCACAGGGCAATATGCCGGGCTCGTTGGACTCACCACTCCCTATACTCTCACCGCCATTGCCCACACCACAAACGGATCGGAGGTGAAACTGGTGCGGCAGGTGCAGACCGTGGGCATCCCGGTTTTTCAGTTTGGCTATTTTTCGGACTCGGACCTGGACTTCTTCGCCGGCCCCAACTTTAACTTTGGCGGCCGCGCGCATACGAACGGCAACTTATGGCTGGCGGAAGGCAATGGCAATACGCTCACGATGGCCAACAAGGTGACTGCCGTGGGCGAGGTGATCACCTCGAATCTCGAGAACGGCTGGCCGTCCAGCAGCAATTACGGCGGCACGGTAAACATCACGACCAATCCCGGATCCAGCAGTTATGCGAATCTCGACTCGCAGACGCCGTCACAGAGCGCCACCGGCACCAATAACTGGGTGAACAACGTGGGCGCTTTCAATTCGAGCTTTACGTCCATGGCTGGGAGCGTCTTCAACAACAACATTGCCGTGGGCCCGGAAAACACAGGCGTAACGGCACTGAACATGGCGATTGCCACGCCGGCAATTGGAGGCCAGTCGATCGACATCATTCGGCGGCCGGTGCAGGGCGAGAATACCTCCAACCCGGCGAAACTGGCCGAACGATACTACGCCCAGACGAGCGTGCGAATCCTACTCTCGGACTACGGGGCATCCGGCGGCTGCACCGACAGCGATATCAGCAGCACCAGCTCCAGCGCACTCCCGAGCCTGGCGACGAACGGCTCGAATCCAGCCACGCCAATCGATCTGGCAACCCTGGCGTGGACGTCGACGGGTCCACCGGCGGGAAACGGCAATACGACGCTGCCCTATTCCGCGCCTCCCAGCTGGATCCAATCAACCGGCAACGCGGGGGTGTCCATCTTCCCCATGCCGACTTCCAACGCGCAAGGCGGCGCCACCTATACCGCGACAGACGGCTACTGGGTGAAGCGGTGGTATCCGATCATCACGGGCTGCATCAAAATCGACACCCAAAGCGAGACGAGCCCGGGCACATGGACGGACGTAACCGCTGAAATCCTGAAGCTCGGCTGGACCGGGCGGAACATCAACCCGCAGGTAGCCTACCATGGAGTATCGATCGGGCCCGCCAGCCCCTGGCTCGAGCCGAATCTCTCCGCCGAAGCGTCCGGCGTGGCCCTCTGGAGCGGGATAGGGCAAATCGCCGCATCGGGACCCACCGCAAACGCCGTTATGACGGTAGGCTGCACCGATCCAAGCCCCAATGCCGTGATCCGGCTCTCGCGAATCCGCGACAATCCGTCCAACGCGGCGGGAGGGGCCTCGAGCGCCAGCAACAATTATTGCGGGAACAACCCGAGCTCGAATGCCTGGTCCAACGGAGCGAACCAGACCGCGAAACAGTGTTCCGGTAGCTCGGATGTGCCGAGGGATTGCGCTACCACGCTGGGCACCGATTATTGGCCCATGGCGCTGTTCGACACACGAGAAGGAGTATTCAGGGATGCCGCGCCCAGCACGGGTCAATTGACGCTGGCCGGCACGATGTACTACGTCGAGCTCGACGTGGCCAATCTTGAAAAGTGGTTCGCCGGAACGATTGGAACCAGCGGAACGTCGGCGAACAATACCACGGGCTATTCCGTCTACTTCTCAGACCGGCGCGGCGAGCAACAGGACCCGAATCCGCCCGCCTCGGTGGGCACAACTTCGATGCTGACCGGAGGATACGGGTATGACGATTTTGTGAATCCTTCGAGCGCCAGCGGCTGCCCGAGCGGCGTCCTCGATCAAGGCGAAGACGTGGAATCCGATTACCTGAGTGGCGTGTCGCAAAACAGCGGGACCACCCCGCGAACCTACGGAAAAACTCCCACCTACGACAATGCCGGCTCGGCGTCCGTTTTCACGATCGCGAACATTGCGTCCGGGGGCGGGCCTCTCAACGATAATCCCGGCTGCTCGGGGAACCTCGCCACACCCCTGGCAGTCGCGAGCCAAACGCAGGATTTGCGCGAAAATCCCGCGCTCATTTTCCGGCGTGCGCTGAAGCTTGTGGATGGCAGCACGATCAGCAGCGGAACAATGTGCAACGGAGTGGCCTGCGGGCTGTCCGTGATCGCGGAAAATCCGGTGTACATCCAGGGGGATTACAACAACCCGGGTTTAAACACGGGCTTCACCGGCACCGGGGTGGCCGCGTCGGTGATCGCGGATGCGATTAGTCTTCTTTCCGACGGCTGGAACGACGCGAACTCGTTTGCTTTTCCTTACAATCCCAACAACCGATGGGCCACAAATACGACCTACCGCATGGCCGTCATCGGCGGAAAGGAGTTTGCTTTCAAACAGCCCTCCGTTGGCAACCCGCCGGTGGACTTCGGAACCGATGGAGGGGCGCACAACTTCCTGCGGTATCTGGAGGCGTGGGGCAGCCTCTATTACCAAGGCTCGATTGTCAGTATGTACTACAACCACCAGGCGGTGGGCACTTTCAAATGTTGCACCACCGTCTACTACGCACCCACCCGCGTTTTTAACTTCGACTCGAATTTCCTGACGCCGAGCTTGCTGCCTCCGCTCACGCCCATGCTGCGCGCGATCAATACCCTGACGTTCACGCAGGATTTGTTGCCCACGCAATAGAGAGAGCTAACCTGGCGGAATTTCAGACTGCGATGTTGAGGCCCGTGCCGGTGGAAGAGGCGCCGGTGGACGAACTGCCTGCGAAGGGCGCAAACGCGGCGGTATCCGCCTGGAAGGTTGTGTAGGCTTGCTGCGCGGCGCTCAGGTTGCCGGACTGCAAGGCCTGCCCGAGCTGGGCCAGGGCGTCCTGCGCCTGCGTGAGTGCGCTGCTGGCGGCTGCGCTGTGAAAGTGGTGGTGGCCGTGTCCGAGTCCTTGGCCTTGCTGCAACCCCTGTTGGAGGTTCGCGTAATCAGACTGCGCGGCGGTGAGATTGCCGGATTGCAAATCCTGCGCGATCTGGCTGAATGCCTGCGAAGTCACTGGCGATGTGGACGACGAAGAGGAAGACGATGAGGACGATGACGAAATGTCCGATTGAAGCGCCGTGAGATCGGCTTGCCCTCGCGTCACGTTGCCCGACTGCAAGTCCTGACCCAATTGCTGGAAGTCCTGCTTGAATTTCTGCGAGCTTCCATGTCTCGTGCTGGAGACGAGCGATTCCAGGATATCCGCGCCCAACATTCCGATTGACGACATACGCCGCTCCTTCGTGTTGCCGCAGTTGCTGTCATACGCCGCCCGATCTGAGGTCGGCACTGGTTGGAAAGCAAGTCGATTGCCGGAATGTGCGGCGGGCCTCGCGAAATTCTCTTCCTGAAAACTTCAGTAACAAAACGACTTAGGCATGGTCGCATAGGCGCGCTTCGGAGCGGCGCCGATGGCTAGGCAAGAAGAGAGCGAGACTCGCTTTTCAGCATAGGCAACTCTTGCCCGGTTTGGTGCGCGGGACTAAGCTGAGCGGGGCGTCAATTCTCACCCGTACGGAGAGAGAGAGCCATGAGCAGCGGGACGCGCATCATCGAAGTCCGCCAGAATGTCCTCAAGCAAAATGACGTTGTCGCGCGCGCCCTTCGCCACCGATTCCGCGATGCCGGCGTGTTCGTCGTAAGCTTGGTTTCGAGTCCGGGTTCCGGTAAGACGATGTTGCTCGAGAAAACGCTGGGCCTGCTCCAGCCGGAATTCGGCGTCGCCGCGCTGGTAGGGGACCTCGCCACCGAGAACGACGCCGCCCGTCTCGCGCGCAGTCAGGCTCCCGTAAAGCAGATTATCACCGGAACGGTGTGCCATCTCGAAGCCGCCATGGTTCAGCAGGCGCTCGAAGGGTGGAACCTTGAAGACCTGGATTTTTTGTTCATCGAGAACGTGGGCAATCTGGTGTGCCCTTCGTCCTACGATCTGGGCGAAGATTTGCGGCTGGTGCTGATGTCGGTGACCGAAGGCGAGGACAAACCTCTCAAATACCCCACGATTTTCAACAGCTCCGATGTGGCCGTGATCACCAAGATGGACTTGTGCGCAGCCGTGGAATTTGACGCTGCGACTGCTGCCCGCAATATTCAGTCCGTGCGCCCAGGAATGGAAATTCTGCACGTGTCCGCGAAATCCGCTTCCGGCATGGAGAGCTACCTGGAGTTTCTCAGGTCGCGCCGGGCGAGCATGCGCGCCTCACAGGCCCTGGAGAAGAACTCCCTCACCGCGCGTCCTTAGCGCCCGATTCCCCGGCACCGATACCGTTTTCACCGTTCTTCAAATAGGGTTTCGGCCCGATTGCCGGCATAGGGATAAGTGTGTTTTTGTTCTCTCGCGGTTCGCAGCGCCAGCTGCAAGGCAGTCGCCCGCGGCTACTTCCCGGAAGCCGGCTGATCCATGCCCAGCACATGGGCTACATTCTTCCGAGCCATCATATCGATCTCGGCGTCGGTGACCCCGGCACCCTTCAGGGCCGCGATATACATTTTCCAGCCTTCGATGAACGGGGGGTACTTCGTGCCGCCAAAATCGCCTGACATGATGCAATGCTCGGCGCCCACGGCGTGAATGTCGTCGGCCCATTCCTTGGGGTCCCGCCTGGCTGAGGTAGGGACGGTGGTGGGGCTGCCGTCCGGGTCGAGCGGCAGAATGGTGTTGCCGATGAATTCGAGGTAAGCGCCGTCTTTCACCTCCTGCTTCATCTGTTCGACCGTGGTTCCCTGGAGCGTCGGGTGGGTGACGATCACTCTTTGAAGTCCCATCTTGTGCGCTTCGCTCACGAGCAGCAGGCTGTCTTCTGGGTCCATGTGGCCGGTTGCCAGCACTAGGTCATACTTCTGGACCAGCTTCAACACTTCAATCGTCTCTGGGAGCAGGACGCCGTTCTTCTGGATCGGGACGAACGGTTTCGTGGTGCCGCGGGTCTTGCGGTTTTCCGCGTCCACGGTGGGCATAAAAACCACCTTCAGGAAGTGTCCCTTCACCGTGGCCTGCTGCAGGACGGCGTCTGGATTGATGCCGCCCACTGAGCGGTTGAGCACGATGCTGCCCCAAATCTGGATGCCGGGCACAACTTCGCTCACGGTGTAGGCTAGCTGCGTGGTGGGCATCTCGTGATTCTTGAGGACGATCCCGGCCATCCCCGCCGCCTTGGCCTCCTTTGCGAGCTCCAGCGCGTCATATCTTCGCGCCACGTTGTCGGGATCGGAGTGCGCGTGTTCGTCGATGATGCCTTGGAGCTGAGCCTTGGAATCGCCGGCGGAAAAAGCCACCAGCAGGGCGAGAGACGCCAGCCGGGCGAATGTGATTTTTGTCATCGTGCCTCCTGCTGTAAATCGATCTTTCTTCGCAAATGTGGCGCCCGTCACGAAACTTGGGGCAGCGCAGCGGCGCTATGGTACACACTTTCTCAAGGCGCGATTTAAGTTTTTTTTAGGAACTATCTCAAGCGCGGAACGCGTCATTTGCCGTTGACACAACCGTATAGGAAAGTTAGGCTTCCGGGCGAAGTTTCGCAAGATCAGCGTATACAATAAGAGCGGGAAAAGAGGAGCAGAATCATGGGCGGGGGGACAATGTCGTCTGGCGCATATCGCTACAAGTGGGTGGCGGCTTTTCTGTTGCTTTCGCTGGCCCTCCTGAGCCGTCCCGCCGCTGCCCAGGTGGACCTCACCGGAAGGTGGGGTCAAAAGGAATTCGAGGACAGGCCGGAACGAGGTCCCGGCCCGGAAATCGGGGACTACACCGCCATGCCCATCAACGATGCTGCTCGGCTGCGCGGCGACTCCTGGGATGCGCAGCAGTGGGAGATGGTGGAGCACGAGTGCCAGCCGCATCCCGCCGATTACGGTCCGCGCGGCCCGGGCGAGATGCGCATCTGGGCCGACGTGGACCCGTTCACGCAGGGAGTGATCGCGTGGCATACGTCGCTGCGATTCATGCTGCCGCTGCGGACCATCTACATGGACGGCCGGCCGCATCCTTCCGAGTATGCTCCGCACACCTGGCAGGGTTTCTCCACCGGGGAGTGGGAAGCGGACATGCTGAAGGTGACTACGACTCACCTCAAGGAAGGTTGGGTGCGCAGGAATGGCCTACCGCGCAGCGACCGGGCCACGCTGATCGAATATTTTATCCGGCATGCGGAATTGTTCACGCTCGTGACCGACGTGGAAGACCCCGTTTATCTGACCGAGCCGTTCATTCGCACCTCAAACTGGATCCTCAACCTGGGTAGCTATCTGCGCCCCAATTTCTGCATCCCGAGCGTCGAGGTTCCTCATCCCGAGGGTTATGTTGCCTATCACCTGCTCGGCGCGAACCCCTGGTTGACCGAGTTTGCGTCCGTGTACGGAATACCTGTAGAAGCGACTCGCGGCGGCGCCGAGACAATGTATCCGGAATATCAGGAAAAAATTGCAAAGATGCCCGCGCCGCCAAAACTCCCGGAGCCCAACGAGACGAAACAATGAATAAACTCGGTCGAAATTGCGCGAAGGCTTTGCCCGTGGCGCTCGCGCTTATCGGATTCGTTCTCGGGGTTGGGTCGCGCCGGATTTCCGCGCAGGAGAATCAGGCAGGCAGCCACGGAAAAATCGAAGTTTTGCACGTGCAGGGGAATGTTTACATGATTGCCGGCGCGGGCGCCAACATCACTGTGCAGGTGGGGCCGCAATTTGTGATCGTCGTCGACTCCGGCCTCGCGCAGCGAAGCGCTGACGTGCTCGCGGCCATCCGAAACCTGACCGACAAGCACATCCTGTTCGTCATCAATACCAGCGCGGACGCCGATCACACCGGCGGCAACGGGAAATTATCGCAGGCCGGCTGGGCGCTGCCGAATTCGAGCCTGAATCCTCTCGATAGCGGCTCCAAGGGCGGACTGAACCTGCCGCCGGGAGCTTCGATCATTGCGCACATCAACGTGCTGAACAGGATGAGCGAGCCGGCCGACAAGGAAAAGCTGGTCGACTCGTCCCTCTGGCCTTCGGATACCTACGAGACGAGATATTGGAGACTTTACAACGGCGAGGGCGTGTTCATGTATCACCCGCCTAACGCTCACACCGATGGCGACACGTACGTTCTGTTCCGCAAATCCGACGTGGTCACCACCGGCGATATTTTCACCATGACCAGCTACCCGGTGATCAAGGCGGATGAGGGTGGCAGCATTACCGGTACCATCGACGCTCTGAACCAGATCATCGAACTCCTCGAGCCCGAAGAAAACGAAGAGGGTGGCACGTACGTGATTCCCGGGCACGGCCGCATCTGCGACAGAAACGACGTGGTGAACTACCGCGACATGGCGACCATCGTTCGCGGGCGCATACAAGCCCTGATCAAAAAGGGAATGACGCTGGATCAGGTGAAGGCCGCCCAGCCCACGCTCGATTACGATGGCCTCTATGGCGCAACCAGCGGTCCCTGGACCACCGATATGTTCGTCACGGCGGTCTACCAGGAACTGAGCAAGGCCAAAGGGCAGGACCAGAAAGCAAACGCGGGCAAATAGCGATTTAGCCATCTGTCTGAAATCGCCTGACATGTGATCTGCTGGCTGCCTTGGCGATTCTCACGGCGCATCCCCAGTTACCTACTCATCATTCCTTCGAAGTCCTCCCCGGCTACGCCCTGTGCTACTATGCCGCCGTTAACCGGAGTGCGTTTGTCGTAGATGCCGGATTTCTAAGAAAGTAACCATGGATTTGTCCCGCTCCGCGCGGCGTGGAGCGGTAGGATAGGCGAAAAGGGAGGGAGTGGATGCGTCCCAAAGACGCGTTTTTTAGGCTCATAGGCTTGGGTATTTTGCTTGCTTCCGCTTGCCAGGGAGCGACAGTGACCGGAACCGTCAAAGGCCCGGATGGCGCGCCGTTTCAGGGCGCCTTTGTGGAAGCCCGCAACACCAAGATGCGGATGACGGTGATCGTTCTTTCGGACGCCCAGGGGCGTTACCGCCTCGAGAAATTGCCGGCCGGGGATTACCGCGTGCAAATCGTCGCGACCGGCTATGGCGCCGATCCTCGCGCGGGCGTGAGTCTCACCGCGGACCAGAATGCCTCGTTCGATTTCGCGCTGCGGCCTGGCACGGTCCGCTGGAATGAAACCCATCTCTACCAGGAACAGAAGCTCTGGCCTCCCGCCAAAGGGAAGGACCTTCTGCTGGGAAATTGCACGATCTGCCACGAATTTCAGAGCCGCATGGCGTCCGTGACGCGCGATCAGGATGGCTGGCGAGATCGCGTCGAATACATGCGCACGGCCGAGCACTACGCCCTCTCGAATATCACGGACGAGAATGCTGACGATCTTGCGGCCTATCTCGCCAAGTTGTTCGGCCCGGATTCCGTGCTGCCCAAATCGCCCGCGGACATGCCCGGGTACAAGGAAACGCTGCGAACCTTCAGCAGTGAGGCGATGAACATCGTGTACGTGGAATACGACATGCCCGGCCCGAGCCGCATGCCGTTCAGCGCCACCCCGGATAAAGACGGCTATTTGTGGATTCCCAATTCCGGCCGGGCGAATATGATCACCCGCCTCGATCCCAAGACCGGCGAGATGCAGGATTTCACCGTGCCATTCATCGGCACCGCCGGAATTCATTCCACGATTCCCGCGGCTGATGGCTCGGTCTGGCTGGCCGAGCAGGGCTCGAACAGAGTTGGCAGATGGGATCCCAACACGGAGAAAGTCACCGAATATCAGGATCAGTACGTTCCCGGCAAAGAGGGCCTGCTGCCGGGCGGGCAGAAGCACACGCTGCGGCTCGATCCCAGCGGGAACGTGTGGTCGAGCGGCATTCCATTGACAAAATTCGATCCGGAGACCGGAAAGTTCACGCGCTTTTCGGAAGTCGCGGCCACCTACGATGTGAAGCCGGACAAGAATGGCGACGTGTGGTTCACCAATCCCTCCCGCAATACCATTGGAAAGGTGGACGGCAAGACGATGAAGGTGACGCAGTGGCCCTCGCCTACGGCTGATTCTTACCCGCGCCGCGTGGAAGTCGGGTCGGACGGAATGATTTATTCGGGCGAGTTCAAGGCCGGGAAGATGCTCCGCTTTGATCCTGCAACGAAGACGTTCGAGGAATTCAAGCTACCGGGGCCCGATCCGAGCCCTTATGCGCTGGGCTTCGATGCGGATGGCTATCTATGGTATGACTCGCATCACATGGATAACCTCGGCCGGTTCGACACGAAAACGGGCAAAGTGGTCGAGTATCCCTTTCCGCATTTTGAAAATTGTGCGCGCGAGTTCTTCCGCGATTCGGAAGGACACATGTGGTACGGCTCGTCGCCTAACAACAAGGTCGGGTACTTCTATCTCGCTGGCAAGAGCGGTGAGGTGGCAAAGAAGTAAGATCGCGGCTTCGAAAGGAAGGCCCATGTCGAGACGCAAGCTTTTTTCGGCGATCGCTTTCGCAATTCTGCTTGGCTCGGCCTGCCAGGGCGCCACGGTGACCGGAATCGTGAAAGGTCCGGACGCCGCGCCGTTTCAGGGCGCTTTTGTCGAAGCCCGGAACATGAAGATGAGGATGACCGTGATCGTCCTCTCCGATACGCAGGGCCGCTACCGCCTCGAAAAATTGCCGCCCGGGGAATACCGCGTACAGATCGACGCCACGGGCTACCGCGCCGATCCTCGCACGGGCGTGAACCTCACCGCGGACCAGAGCACCTCCTTCGATTTTGCTTTGCAACCTGGCGTGGTCCATTGGAACGAAACTCATTTCTATCAGGCTGAGCAGCTCTGGCCTCCGGCGAAAGGGAAGGACCTGATCGTTCAGGATTGCGAAAGCTGCCATCAATTTCAGAGCCGCATGGCGTCGGTCACGAGGGATGCGGACGGCTGGCGGGACCGCGTCGAATACATGCGGACGGCCATGCACTTCAATCTGGCGAATGTGACCGATCAGGATGCCGAAGATATCGCGTCTTATCTCACGATGTTGTTCGGCCCGGACTCGGTGCTGCCGAAATCGCCTGTGGACATGCCTGGCTATAAAGCGACGCTGCGATCCTTCAGTCGCGGACAGCCTGAACATCGTCTACGTGGAATACGATATGCCGGGGCCAAGCCGAATGCCTTTCAGCGCCGCTCCCGATAAGAACGGCTATGTGTGGATCCCGAACTTCGGCGTGGCCAACAAAATCACGCGGCTCGATCCAAAAACGGGAGAAATGGCCGATTTTCCGGTTCCGAATATCGGCACCGCCGGAGTTCATTCCGCCGTGCCTGCCGCGGATGGATCGGTGTGGCTCACCGAGCAGGGAGCTAACAAGCTCGGTCGCTGGGACCCGGTGACGCATGAAATTACGGAATATCAGGATCCGTATCTTCCCGGCAAAGAGGGTGTCGCCGCAGGTGGGACGAAGCACACGGTTCGTCTTGACCCCAGCGGAAACGCGTGGTCGAGCGGATATCCCCTCTCGAAGTTTGACCCCAAAACAAAGGAATTCACTCATTTCGACGAAGTTCGCAACTCCTACGATGTGAAGTCGGATAAGAACGGCGATGTATGGTTCACGAGTCCTGGCCCCAACAAGATCGGGAAAGTGGACGGAAAGACCATGAAGGTCACGCAATGGTCTCTTCCCACGCCGCTCGCTTCTCCCCGCCGGCTTGAAATCGGCCCTGACGGCATGATTTACGCCGGCGAAATGCACGGCGGAAATATTGCGCGCTTCGACCCCGCCACCCAGACCATGAAGGAGTTCGCGCTGCCAGGTCCCGATCCCACTCCCTATGCATTGGGTTTCGATACGGAGGGATATCTCTGGTACAACTCCCATCATCAGGACAATCTGGGCCGCCTCGATACGAAGACCGGCAAAGTGGTCGAATATCCGTTCCCGCATTACGAAACCTGCGGACGGGAATTCTTCCGCGACGCCGAAGGCCGCATGTGGTACGGCACCAATCCGAACAACAAGGTGGGCTATTTCTATCTGGCTGCAAAGAGTGGCGGGAAACAGTCGGCGAGCAAGTAGCAAAAGAAACTACCGGCCCAGGTCATGTTTGCTTCATTTCGGAGAGAAACAGCTTCGTTAAGGAGGATTCCATGATAGGACGCAGGAATTTTCTGGCGCTTGGCGCCGCGGCCCCGGTCGTTGCTGCCCTCGATCCCGCTTTGCGGGCGGCGCCGTCCGTCGCCCCGTCTATCCCCAATGTCAAAACCCGTTCGGTCGGCAAGGTGGAGATCGCGTTCCCGTCGCCGATTCCCAAGCCGAACGGCCTGCAGGCCACCAGCGAGGGATTGTGGATCATCCATCAGGATGAAGCCAACAGCGCTTCCCTGGTGAACTACGCGGACGGCAAGATTATCCGTTCATTTCCCACCGAGACCAACAAGTCGAGCGGCCTCACCTACCACGACGGAACGCTCTGGATCGGATCCACCTACAGCCGCGAGATCGTCCATTGCGACGCCACCACCGGCAAGACGATCGAGAAGATGTTCACGCCCGGGGCAGGGGTGATCTATCAGATGGTTGGAGACGCCCCGGGCCGCCGCAGTCCGCTCGCAAAAGCGCCTGAACAGCGCCGAACGCTGGCCCCAGGAGAGACCGTTGGCGGTTTTGTGCAAGGGCGCATCATGGGAGCCAAGGCCACTGGAACCGGCGCGCACGGTCAGGAATGGCGTGACGGCAAGCTGTGGATGGCCGTGCCGCCTGCGCGAATGATCTTCTGCCTCGATCCCCGAACCTGGGTGGTGCAAAAGAAATTCGATTCGGTGGGCAACCGGCCGCACGGCATCGGCTGGGAAGGGAAATACCTGTGGTGCACCGACTCCAACCTGAACGCCTTCTTTAAGCACGACACCGACACGGGCGAAGTCGTCGAGAAGATCCAGCTCGCCGAGACGGACCCGCTGCCGCATGGCATGAGCATCTGGCAGGACACCATGTGGTATTGCGACGATGTCGGCGTGATCTGCCGCATGAAGATCGCCTGATCTGGCGCTCTTCATGCCAGGCGCGCGCCGGCCTTGCTACACGCGGGCGAGGGCCTGGTCGAGGTCGGAGATTAGGTCTTCGACATCTTCGATCCCCACCGAGACGCGCACCATCCCGTCGGTGATGCCGTTTTCCTTGCGTACTTCGGGCGGCATGGAAGAGTGCGTCATGGAAGCCGGATGCGAAATCAGGGTTTCCACGCCGCCCAGGCTTTCCGCGAGCGAGCAGAGATGCACGTGATTGAGCAGGGTACGCGCGGCGTCGAGCGAACCCAGGTCGAAGGTGATCATCGCGCCGAAGCCGCGCTGCTGCCGCTTGGCGATTTCGTGCTGCGGATGCGAGGAAAGTCCTGGGTAAAGTACGCGCTTCACTTTGGGATGCGCCTCAAGAAATTGTGCGATTGCCATTCCATTGGAATTGTGGCGATCCATTCGCACCGCAAGCGTCTTGATTCCGCGGGAAATCAGGAAACAGTCCATCGGCGCGAGTCCCGCGCCGGCCGAGCGTTGCAGGAAATAGATTTTTTCCGCGTCCTCCGGGCGCGCGAGCACCACCGCTCCGCCGATGCAGTCGCTGTGGCCGTTGAGATACTTCGTCATGGAGTGAATGACGATGTGCGCGCCCAGGGCGATGGGCTGCTGAAAGTAGGGGCTCAGGAACGTGTTGTCCACCGCGAACGTCAGGCTCCGGGTGCGCGCGAGCGCGGCCACAGCGGCGAGGTCGGTGACGATCATCGTGGGATTGGACGGCGTCTCGACGTAAATCATTTTTGTAGAGGGCTGGATGGCCCGTTCCACTTCGCCGACGTTTGACGTGTCGACGTAGCTGAACTGCAGCCCGAATTCCACCAGCAGCTTCGATGCGAGACGGAACGTGCCGCCGTAAATCGCCTTGGGAAGGACGGTGTGATCGCCGGGCCGCAGCAAACGAAACACCGCGTCGATCGCGGCCATGCCGGAGGTGAATACGTAGGCAGCCTTGCCGCCCTCGAGTTTCGCAACCGTGCGTTCCAGCGCTTTCCGGTTGGGATGCGTAGTCCGCGCGTAGTCGTAGCCCTTGCCCTTATCGAGGCTTTCCATCACGTAGGTCGAAGTCTGGTAGATGGGCGCCACCACCGCACCGGTCAGCGGATCCGGTTCCTGGCCCACGTGAATCGCGTCGGTTGAAAACCCCATGAAGCTGCCTCCTTGTAGTTGAGCAAAGCCTCGAAACGATTCTACCGGTTTTAAAACAAGAATGCGGCGGGCGGCGCTTCCGAAGGTGCGGCCCGCTCGCGAGAAGATTCCTCACTTGCGGAGCGGCCAGAGAGTAGAGTAAAAGTTATCTACCGTGGGACCTTCCAGGCGAATCGATCGAACGGCTCTCTTGACGATATGTGGCGCGTTTCTAGCGATGGGACTGCTCGGTGCCGCCGTCGCAGGCGCCCAGGAGCCGAATGATTCCACGCAGACTCCCTCAGACCAGCCCGATTCGCCGGGCAAAAAATCGGGCGGGCAGCAAACGGTAAAGCTCAGGATCGAAGTGAAGGGAGATAGCGGCAAGCCGGTTGCCAATGCCAGCGTGTACGTTCGCTACGATGTTCCCGGCAACCTGCTTCGCAAGGACAAGCTTGCCGAGCTGGACCTGAAAACAAATGGCGATGGTTCGGTGCGAGTCCCCGCGGTTCCTCAAGGAAAAATTTTAATTCAGGTGATTGCTCCAGGCTGGCACACGTACGGCAAGTGGTACGACCTCGAGGGCAAGGAAGAAGACTCCGTCGAGATCAAACTCGACCCGCCTCACCGCTGGTACTGACGGTTATTTTGCTCCGTAATTTCTGCTAAAAATTCTGCAAAAGTTACCCTCCGCGAATGTTACGTTTGTAGAAGAATCTCCCGCAACAAAAATATTTTCGCTGGAAAAAACTTGCACCAGAATTTGTGCAAACAGGATGAACCCTCGTATGAATGGGCCTTTTTTGTTTGCGGGCGAGTCATTTCCACACGGTTTTCAACACAACTGTTGAAAACTTTCATCAAGTATTCATAAAAGCGAGCGCGTTTGCGCGTCGTCTGGCGCGTGAATTGCTGTCGCGCCGCAATGCCGAACGCTGCTCCCAAATGAATCAAAATATTAAATTTTTCTGTTGAACTTTCCCGTGGAGGCTCCTGCTCGACGGCTCCCACCGCGCCCTGCCGTGCTATCATTTCCGCCTGCCTGAAGACTTCCATTCAAAAATGAAACAGCTGATTGTGAATGCAGACGACTTTGGCTTGACACGCGGCGTAAATCAGGGAATTATTCGCGCACACCGGGAAGGGATTCTTACCAGCGCAACTCTCATGGCCACCGCGCCGGCGTTTGAACACGCTGTGGCGTTAGCCTTGGCGAATCCCGGTCTTGGTGTGGGGTGTCATCTGGTTCTGGTCGGCGGCAAAGCGGTTGCGCCGCCGCAAGAGATTTCTTCGCTCGCAGATTCTGACGGGCGGCTGCCTGTGTCGCTCGCCGGGTTTCGCGGCGAGAGTGAGTGCGGGAACTATAAGGCCTGCCGACATCGAGCGCGAGCTCCGGGCGCAGATCGAGAAAATCCGCGGCGCTGGAATTCAGCCAAGCCACGTGGATACGCACAAACACACACACGTGCATCCGATCGTGATGGAAATCATCGCCAGGATCGTGCGGGATTATGGCATCGGACGCGTGCGCAATCCGATCGAGAGTCTGCGCGATTCGTGGAATGGCGTGGGGCTTTCCACGCGGCTGGCGCCGGCGGGCGTCGTTCGCGTAGTCGGCCGGAATTTCCACGAAATTGCCGCGCACCACGGTTTGCGATCCCCCGATCACTTTCTGGGGCTGGCGAGGACGGGGCAACTCGGCCCCGAAGCGCTGCGCCGGATGATCGAGCAGCTGCCCGAGGGGAGCACCGAAATCATGGTGCATCCGGGCGTTTGCGACGAAGATCTGGCGCGCACGGGATCGCGGCTTCAGGCGCAGCGCCAATTGGAGCTGGACGGCCTGCTGGATGCTGCTGTGAAGCGCACGGTCGAAAAAGAAGGCATTCGGTTAATCAGCTATTGCGGGTTAAACTAGCGCAATGCGTGAAATCGATATAGCGCCTCCCAAGTACTCGGTCGTGGTGCCTTTTCACGACGAGCAGGAGAGCGTGCTGGAATTGCATCGCCAGTTGAGCGAGGTGATGACCGGCCGCTACGAGCCGGTGGAGTTTATCTACGTCGACGACCAAAGCAAGGACGCCACCCCGCAGCGCCTCGCCGAAATTGCCGAGCTGGACTCGCGGGTCACCGTGCTTCGACTGAAGCGCAATTACGGGCAGACCACCGCGCTCGCGGCCGGATTCGACTACGCCACCGGTGACGTGATCATCTCCATGGATGGCGACCTGCAGCACGATCCCGCGGACATCCCCGTGATGCTCGAAGCGTTTGAGTCGCAGGATTGCGAGATTGTGAGCGGCTGGCGCCAGCGCCGCGTGGACAATTTTCTTCTGCGGCGCCTGCCCTCGCGTGTTGCCAATTGGATGATGTCGAAGCTTTCCGGCGTCGACATTCACGATTTCGGCACCACTTTCAAGGTGTACCGGCGCGACACCATCAAAGACATCCACCTTTACGGCGAGATGCACCGTTTCATTCCGGCGCTGGCCGCATGGAATGGCGCCAAGGTGGTGGAAGTCCCGATCAAGAATATCGTGCGGCCCGAAGGCAAATCGCACTACGGAATTTCGCGAACGTTGCGGGTGTTTTTCGACATCATCACCATTCGATTCCTGATGCGCTACATGACGCGCCCTCTGCACTTTTTCGGGCCTCCCGGGCTCCTGGGCCTCTTCGGCGGCTCGTTGATCCTCCTCGCGCTGTTTTTTGAGAAGGTTTTCTGGCACATCGACTTGTTCGCCGAGCATGGCCCGCTAATGGTGCTCGCGCTGATGCTCTGTTTGTTTGGCATTCAGGTGCTTGCTGTGGGGCTGGTGGGCGAGTTGCTCATGCGTACGCACTTCGAATCGGGGGCCGATCCCGTTTATCGGATCGAGCGCATTACCGGCAGGGCTTATGGAAGGGCGGCTTCCGGGAAAGCAGCTGTGGCACCGGTGGCGGCAGCCAGGCGAGCGGGGAAGTAGGATTCGTTCGTTTCGGGAATACCATTCACGAAGTTGCTCACGAGGAGCTCATGAAAAAACTCCAGCTTTTGTCGGCAGCCTGTATCGTCGCGCTCGGTCTGGCGGCGGCAGCCAGCGCCCAGATGGGCGGCATGATGGGGCACGGCCCGCAGCCGCGCGGCTTGTTCAACCCGGTCGTCGGTTCCGGGGCGCAGTATGAAATTCAGTCGAACGGCAAGGGCGACAAGATGGTGATGGAGATCGATGTCGTCGGCAAGGAATCGGTCGATGGCAAGGACGGCTACTGGTTCGAGTCCACGATGTCCAACCCGCAGATGGGCGAGATGGTGATGAAGATGCTCACCGTGCCGGACGGCGCGAACTCGTCCGTTACCAGAATGATTATGCAAATGGCGGGACGCCCGCCCATGGAAATGCCCATGCAGATGACGCACATGGCGCAGCAGAACCGGCAGCCCGTGGATATCCGCAGCGAAGCCCAGGATATGGGCACCGAATCGGTGACCACGCCCGCGGGCACCTTCATGGCCCATCATTATCGCATGAAGGATGGCTCGGGCGATTCGTGGATCAGCGAGCAGGTTTCGCCCTACGGCCTGATCAAGCACGAAGGCAAGGATTCCACGATGGTCCTCACGAAGGTGGTGAGCGACGCCAAGGACAAAATCACCGGCACCCCGGTTCCGTTCAACCCGATGGCGATGGGCATGGGCGGCCCCCCGCCGAGATAACCCCTGGAATTGAGGCACAGTCCGTATTGGGCCTCTACCACGGACTCCCTGCGGATGGAAAACACTTCACAGGGAGTAGAATCCACTTTTGTTGGGGTTTTGTTCAATAAGCCGCTCATGCTTACTCTGTTGCCAAGAAAGCGTCTGCACGTCGTCAACGGTTGAGGATCACGCCTTCGTAGTTTCTCTCACCAAAACTTCGCATAAACGATCGGCATGACGGGAACCGAGGCGCACTCGATTGGGATCAATTCGTTCGATCAGATCGAAACCATGCCGAGTCTTATGGTATTCACCCTTGCTAGTGTGTCGTGAAGCGTGTTCCAAACTTTGAATTGCGATCTGTTTGGTAATGAGTTCGACATTCTGCTGGCCTGGCAACGAAGTCGCAAGAAATCCCTGGCCGTAATATGCAATCAGGGTTTCACGATCCGCGAATAGCCAACACTCCATACTCTGGACCATTAAATGCGCCTGATCGTCACCAGCCGCAGCCGGGCGATGCCAATTGTCACCCACGCGGTTTCGAAGGTGTTCCCAGACCCGTGAGTAGACAGCTTCTTCAGAATCGACTAGCAGCATCACGAAATCATCAGGATGCTTTCGAAAGCAGCGCAGAAGTCCTCGAAAGCCTCCCTACGACCGCCCGAAGCTATGACCGTGAACGATCCCGATGGAATTATTTTCTGGAAAAATAGACGAAAAGCTTGTCGGCAATCGCTCTTCGTACTGCCCTGGTGTCCTCCTCCCTCGACATAGATGCGCACACTCACCAACGGTTTCCGCCAATTTCCCCAGTTCGCCAGAGCTGCCCTAAGGTGTATCGCTTTAGCCAATCCGCGAGAGGTTCAGCTTCTAAGCGCGTAAGAGTTGTTGATCCATCTTTTTTTTCGCAGACTATAACCGCTCGTGGTGTTCCCGAAAGCTCGTCAACCAGAGAATCCGAATGTGTAGTCACAATCAACTGCATTCTTTCGGAGGCGCTCAGTAAAAGCTTAACAAGAGGGCGGATCATATCTGGATGTAAACCAAGCTCAGGTTCCTCTATGCAGACGAGAGGAGGCGGTTCGGGATGCAGAAGGATAGTCAACAAAGAAAGCCATCGTAGCGTGCCGTCTGAGAGTCGGGTTGCAGGGATCGTGATCCCATTTTCTTCCTCTATCCGTACGTCGACTAGACCGCCCTGAATCGGAGTCAAAATATCTTCAGCTCCCTGATAAAACATCTTTAGATATCGGAGTAGGTCTGTCTTAGCTTTGGGATCCGCACGCAGTCTGTTGAGCATTAGACCGAGGTTGCTAATATCCTCTTCCAAAAAATCGTTCTTGAGTTCCGATCCATATAGGTCTCGAACTTCGGAATCAGGGCCAAAATCCCAGTTTCTATAAAGGCGAAAACTACTGAAGAGTCTACCCAGATATGTCACTTCCGGATACTGATCAGGGTCTTGTCGTTGGGACAGTATTGATTTTTGGGGGTCTACCTCTTCGTGTTGAAGAGAGCGCTGTTTTCCACCCAGATTGAGCATTGGGTGCCCATTGTTGTAATTGAAATAAAGATACGGTTTCTCGTGGCCCTGATCCGGGTTCTCATTTTCCACTCGCTCGTCAACTATTCTGACTTGCGCCCCGATTTTAGCGAACGAAAGACAGTAACGAATTGCCCGTTTGACCCCAACAGGATTCGCAACGAGTTGAATAGTCGCGATCTGTGTCTTTGACTTTCCCGCTTTCCAGAGGAGTTCAGAAATACCGCCACTTGTCCCAATCTCATCTGCAAAATCCTTGGGCGTACTACGAAGCAAACCGATGATCTCGATGAGGTTTGATTTTCCCGAGCCATTTGGACCAATGAGGACGTTCAGGTCGCCGAGCGCAATTTCTGGCGAACTGTCACCGAAGGACAGTAAATTCTGAATTTGCAAGCTCTGAGTGCATTCTTCTTCATGTTTTTGTTGGGCTACCGAAAACTCGCCGTATTCTACACTGACTTTCTTCCCCGGGATCAATCAACCTGGGACGGACCCGAATCTGTTTGTGGGCAAGGTCCAGTATCGGGTAGCAGATAATTCGGGAGCTACGACACCCGCGACGCCAAGATCTTGGGGCGACAGGGGCCTACAGTGGGGCGACCGCCAAGTTTAAAGCTCACTCCGGCGCGGACAACAAATCACTGCGCGGACCCAATGCGAGGTTGAAGCCTAAAAATCCTCTGTTTTATTGAAAGATTTGGTGAGCCGCGGAGGACTCGAACCTCCAACCCGCTGATTAAGAGTCAGCTGCTCTACCATTGAGCTAGCGGCCCACAATTAAAAGAAGCGACATCTACAGCCGTTCAATTCTACAGAAACCTGCTCGGGACGCAAGCGTGGCGGGCGCGGCAAATATCCGTCACAGCTTTTTCGGCGAGACATTCTTCGGAGGGACAACGAAATGCGTGTGACTAACGGTTCGTCCAGCCCGAACGTCCGGCTGCCACTCCCACCTGCCAGCCCTTCTACCACCCTCTACCATTCACGATACCATCAGCCGCGTGGTTTTGTCGCATTGTGCGGACCCGTGCGCGACGGATTCGGCTCGCGTTTGTGAGCTTGTCGTTTCTGGCCGTCGCGACGAATCCGGCGGTTAGTGCGATACGTCGCTGAAGGAGATTTTCACCGGCGCTTTATCTTCTTCGGCCACCTGGAACATCTGGCGCGGGTGCAGATTCATGGGGCCGGCGAGCAGCGCGTCGGGCATTTCCTGAATGCGTATGTTGAAGACGTTCACGGAGTCGTTGTAGAACTCGCGGCGGTCGGCGATCTGGCTCTCGAGTTCGGAGATGCGGTTCTGCAACTGCATGAAGTTGTTGTTCGCTTTCAGCTCGGGATAATTTTCCGCGGTAGCCAGCAGGCGTCCCACGGCGGAGGTCATCGTGGCGCTGGCTTCCACCTTCTGATCCACCGTCTGCGCCTGCGAATACATCGACCGCGCCTTGGTGACGCGCTCGAACGTGTCGCCCTCATACTTCATGTAGCCTTTGCAGACTTCCATGAGGTTGGGAAGTTCGTCATGGCGCTGCTTCAGCAGCACGTCGATATTCGCCCAGGCCTTGTCGACGTTGTTCTTCACGGCGATCAGACCGTTGTAGAGCATCAGCAGGTAGGCGATCGCGCCGGCGATCACGAACAGCAGCACGAGCAAAGCGATCATGTTCCGTCTCCTTAAACTGCTCCTGAACGGCTACAGCCAGCCCAGGGTGAGTGCCAGAATATAGATGCAGGTCACGGTGAGAGCCGGGCCGCCCCAAATGCACGCTGTGGATTTCCATCCCAGCGCGCGCACCAGTTCGCGCTGGCTCTCGCAGGAAATTGTAAAGGGCGCGCCGTTGTCGCCTTTGCCGATCGCCACCGAAGCGTTCAAGTCGAACCCCGCGGTCGGCGAATCCTCGAGCGGCGGCATATCCGGCAGCGAGGTGCTCGCGCTCTCGCGCAGCGGCTGCGCCGCCGCGACTCGGCGAAACATCGCGCTGTGGCTGATCCATTTGCGCGACGGACGTTGACGTCGCAATTTGCGCACCTGCGCGCGGAGGATGCACTTCGTCCATCGAAACGGACGACCACGAGCTTGCCGCGGAAGGGGCGGCGTTCGCCGCAACTTGCGGATGCTGGGAAATCGGCGACATCGCCGGACGAACCGATCTTGATTGGCCAGGCGCCTGAACAGGCGACTGAAGAGGGAACTGAACCGCGGGGCGGTTCAACTCGATTTGCATGCCCGGAGTGCCGCCGAACATCTGCCAGACGCCATTTGCCATCGGCCCTGAGCGCCAGCGCAGATTGATCGAAGACAGCGTTGCGCTCACGTGCTTTTCCGGCACCATCCGCGCCCGTACATGGCTTTGGCCGAGAGTGCCCAGCACGAAAAGGGGATATTCGGGTTTGATGCAGTATTCCTCGAGCCGCACATGGCGTCCGGCGATGCCGTAGCGCAGCATGAAATCCTGCACGCTGCCCATGGGCATGTCCGTGCTGCTGAAAAATGAGCCGCCGAATTCGTCCTTGAAATTGCGGTGGACGTCCATGTCGGCGCCCTGGGCGTTCACGAGCATTCTTCCCGTATCGTCCTGGAGGAAAAACGGAACGAACAGGCTTTCGCTCGCCACCTGCTTCCATTGGCGGCTGTTCCCCGATTGGCGAAGCTCCCAGGCCGTCGCGCGGTAGTAGTAGCAAGGATCGCCGGTGATGCCCGCCGGGATCGTCTGCGGGCCGATGGCCATGCCGCTCAATTCGACGAGTCCCATCGAAGCGCTGCGCACCTTGGAAAGAGGCGTATTCAAGACGAGCCGCTTGAATTGCAGCATGCGGAAGCCGCGAAAGAAGAGGTAGACGCCGGCCGCCGCGCCAATCATCGCCCAAACGACGATTCGCCCTTCATCGCGCGAGGTGAGCATCCAGGCCGCTATGTCTGCGAATGCGATCAGCATGTTTGGCCGGGCTGAAACGCCTCCTGTGTCCCTAGTTTAACGAGTATCCAACCGCAAACAGCGGTCAACGCGCGGCAAACGTCGTCAATGACGCACTGTTCTTCGGGACAGCCGATAAAGCATTCATCCCAGTGCAGATAGACAACCGCGAATCGTGACTTGCTGACACTCCGAGGCTCCCTCAGCATCCCGCCGGAAATGAGGGAAATCGTGGATAGCCGCACCCAGGAAGCGGGCGTTAACGTAGGCCCAGGAGAATGAAAATGTTCCGAGGCCCATGGTATGTCGCAACACGGTTGTGGAGCGTTGGCATGGGGTACCAGGCCGGCGGTGTTTCCTTGGTGCTGATGGCCATGGCTGGATACGCTGCGCGTTGCTTCCTCGAGCCATATGCCAGTAACGAGCGGAGCCGAGTCCAACCCTTTCCAGTTCGGCGATCCTAAGCCTGTTTTTTGCAGGGACGCTTTTTCGATACCCTCGTCTAACTCAGGAGGAGGTACTACATATGCTTCGCCGCATTCATCTTGCTTCGATTCTTCTGGCATTGCCTCTGTTATTTGCGTGTATGGTCGGATGCTCCGCCCAAGTGGGCTACCGCACCTACGATCCGTACTACCACGATTACCATGTATGGTCGGACGCCGAAGGCCCTTATTACAACGCTTGGATCGTCGAGACGGGTCACCGCCACGTCGATTACGGTCACCTGAATCGCCACGACCGCGAGCAGTACTGGCGCTGGCGTCACGATCATAACGACCGTCGCTGACGCGCTGCGGCTCGATCTGCGCACGACCGTTCATAGCGCGTCGATAAAGACAAAATAAGAGGACGACCAGAGCGCCGTGGGAATGGTGTGCTGCGGGCGGCACGTCAGGATGATCTTGAAGATTTCCTGCTCGCTCGCCAGTTCGTCGAGGAACGCGCCCCCGGCGACCGCAGTTTGCGGCTCCAGCAGAGCAAGCTCGCGCAGTGCGTCGTAGATGATCTCGCCGGCGGGCGCCATGGGGGTCGAGAAGCGGTCCGTGCGGAACTGCAGCACCGAATCGATCTCGTGAAAATGCCATGCGATGCACGCCGCCATGGAGACGGCGCGCTCGAAGCGCTCTTCATGTTCGGCGCCCGCCAGCGGACCCAGGTCCGCGCGCGGCGGTCCGATAAAGGGATCGAGCACCAGCATCACGCGCCGCTCGTCCTCGCGGGCGAACTCGCGAACCATGAGACGTCCGGTGCGGGCCGTCACCTTCCAGTCCACGAAGCGGGCGTTGTCGTTGGATTGATACTGGCGAAGCGAATGCAGCTCGTGCCCGCGCCCGCGAAAGTGGCTGGCGATTTCCCCGCTCAGCAGTGGCAGAACTTCATAGAACTGCTCGGTAGGCTCCACGCGCGGGTAGACGACAATATCCACTTGGGATTCCACCTGCCGCGTTTTCTCGAAGAAGCCGAAAGGGAAGCGCGTGCGGATGCCGAAAGCGTCCTGGTGGTAAGCGCCGCGGCGCGGAAATTGCAGCTCCACCTTTTGCCGGACGCCGCTCATTCGCGCAATATACGGAAAAAAAACTGGACGCCTGAGGATCTGCGCGCCGCCTTTTTTACTTTCGCCCACGACCCGCAACGAGAACGAGGGCCACAGCTGCTTCTCGTTCCGGAGCTCGATTTCAGCTAGCACAGGCTGCTCGGCAAAAATCCGCTCCGGCAGGTCAAATTTGAGCTCCACTTTCGTGAGCACCGCGCGCGAGAGCACCCCCGAAATCAGGATTCCCGCCAGGCAGCAGCCGAGAATCATGAAGAGCAGATTGTTGCCGGTGTTCACCGCGGCAAGAATCAGGATGAAAACGGCGCCGAGATAAATGATCCCGTCGCGCGTGAGCCGGTAATCCACCTGGTAGGCGATCCAGCGCAGGCTGGAACGCCGCGCCAGGCCTGGCACGATCGTCACGCCCACCCACCCGGCCAGCGCCAGCGAAAACGCCGCGGTAACGGCGGCGAGGAATACGCGGCCCGCCTGGGCCATGGCCGCCGAGAAAAGAGCGAGACACAGCGCGACCGAAAGCGCGAGCATGGCGATGGCAAAACTGCGCCAGCCGGGGCGATCGAGTCCGCGCCACCAGAGGGAAAGCAGCGATGGGCGTGTCTGCGCCAGTGACGAATGTGCTCGGGCGCTCATTTGTTGTTCGTGGGTGCTGCCGCGCGCATGGTCAGAGAGGAACGCGGGTGGTGTCGACGATTTCGCGGAGGATGGACTCGGCCTGTTCGGATTTTTTCTGCGTGGAGACGTAGCGCGAGCTTACGACTACCCGGTGCGCGAACACCGGAACGATGAGCCGCTTGAAATCGTCCGGGAGGCAATAATCGCGGCCTTCGAGAAACGCGCGGGCCTGGGCGGCTCGGTGGAGCATCACGGCGCCTCGCGGGCTCACCCCGAGGCTGAGCTGCTCGGTCTGGCGCGTGCGCTCGATAATGTCGAGCGCGTAATCGAGCAGACTGTCGTCCACCCGCACACGGGAAACCGTTTCCTGCATGGCGGTTACGTCGGCCGCGTCCATAAGAGCCGCTACCTGCTCGGCGCCGCTGGTTCCGGCGTTGTTGCGGATGATTTCTTTTTCGCTCGCGCGCGCGGGATAACCCATGCGGATGCGCATCAGAAAGCGGTCCAGCTGCGATTCGGGCAGGGGATAGGTGCCGTGGTGCTCGATGGGATTCTGCGTGGCCAGCACGAGAAAGGGCTTGGGCAGCGGATGCGTGTGGTTGTCCACGGTGATCTGCGATTCGTTCATCGCCTCGAGCAGCGCGGACTGCGTCTTCGGGGTGGTGCGGTTGATTTCGTCGGCCACGATGATGTTGGCGAAGATGGGGCCGGGCTTGAACTCGAATTCCTGGGCGACGGGGTTGTAGACGCTGACGCCGATCACGTCGCTCGGCAGCATG
Source organism: uncultured Acidobacteriota bacterium (assembly GCA_963709105.1). Lineage (GTDB taxonomy): Bacteria > Acidobacteriota > Terriglobia > Acidiferrales > UBA7541 > Palsa-295. Next base: position 796,239 of record CAVPVC010000016.1, on the reverse strand, counting down.
TCGGAGGTAAATTGAATGCGCTGGAACGTGCAGTGGAACGAGCGGGCGATGGCGTGGGCGAGGGTGGTCTTTCCGACGCCCGGAACGTCCTCGACGAGCAGGTGGCCGCGCGCGAGCAGCGTCATCAGCGCCATCTGGATGGCTTCTTCCTTGCCCTTCACGACGCGGGCGATGGAGCGCTGAAGTTCGCTGATGCGGCTGGCGGCGGTGGAAGTCGTCGTTTGCAATTCGCGCGGCCTTCTGTTACAAAAAGTGGGTTCGGGCGATTAGCTCAGTGGTTAGAGCGCTCCCCTCACACGGGAGAGGCCCAAGGTTCAAGTCCTTGATCGCCCACCATCCGAACCCCCATTCTGCCATCGTTTGCCCGGTGCGATGAAGTGCCGATTCGGCACCTGTGCTTAAAGTGGTTTTCCTCGCCACTGTGTAACTCATTGCCAGTTGCTTCGCGAAGCGCCCTGGAGGGCTTCGTCGGCTAACCAAGGGACCACAAATCCTGCGTTTCGTGTGATTGTTTTCCAAGGGGTGTCTCTTTCCGGACAGATTTGACTTCGGCCCCCGCTTATAGTTACCCCGTCCGAAGCCTTACAAAAACACGCGGGGGTGTCTCATGAAGGAGGTTTTTGACATATTTTCGGGAACACGAAAGAACGCTGTCTGGATAGAAACTGTGGAAGGGCTCAGCGCTGCCCGCGAGCGTCTGCAACAGATCGCAGGCGAAAAGCCCGGCCAATATTTCATATTCAGCGCTCTCACACGCGTCTCTGTGTGTGAGATTGAAACCTTCGCAATACCTCATCCCTCGCGGGCGAAAAGAAGCAAAGCCGAGGGCGCCGGGGCCTAGGCATGCATAGGACTATGACTAGGGCTGTCCACCGATCCTGTTCACTAACTTCTCAACCAAAGTTTGTCACCAAAGAAGGGAGCGATTCCGTGGAAACAGTAAAAGTGCAAGGCGGGTTGATGATGTGCTCTGTCTATTTACAGGAAGTGGAAGAAAAGCTGACCGAGTTCAACGCTTCGCTGCACGATGCTTTTACAGAGAAGTCCAGGGTTACGGAAGCTTTGAGTTTCATTTACCACGCCCGGAAAGCTATAGAACTCCCTGCGAACCTTGACGATCGGGCCAAGGCTGCCGGAGCCTGAATTTTAGCCACAAAGTGCGCCCCCGGCACCGCGGTAATGAGACGCCGCGGCCGGCCTGGCGTTAATTTCTCCAGGTATTACCGCACGCGTTTTTTCTTCGGCCATCGCTTGTGTCCGCAAAGTTTGACGAGCACAAACTCATCCCATCCCTTTATGCAGTGGCGTCCCTTGCGTACCGCAGGATTTCCTGTTCCGACTAAACCGGTGTGCTGGGGCGATGGCACGCATTGAAATTCCGTGAGAGAATTTCGGCGAATCGAGGGGTCGAGATGCGTCTACTCAACAAGGCAGTTGTGATGGCGCTTTTGGTTGGTTTCGGGGCAGGCATGGGGCATGCGCAGGGCAAGCTAGCGCTGCCGTCTGATTCGGATATCAATCTGGTGGTGCTGCAGGCGGACGCTGCGATGGACGAGTATCGCGCGGCAGCCGGGCAGGAAGAAACTTTGATGGGGAAGGCGGGCGCCGATGCGGCGTCGCGGGACAAGGTGCTTTTGGGCGCGTGGGATTACGCGTCCAAGGGCTTCAAGTCGAGGCCGCAGACGTTTAACAGTGAGCTGGGGTTTGAGATTGTGCTGGTGCTCGATGACGCGGCTCGAAACACGGCGTTGTGCGGCGGCGTGGCGCTATCGGCGGAGAAAAATGGCGCCGCGGAGGGCGGGCGGAGTTGGCTAAGGCTTGCAGCGACGCGTCGACTCATTTGCATGCGGCGAGCCAGAGCGTTTCCGCCCTGTACCGGCAGTATCTGGAGGCGGAGCAGGCGGCGAAGGCGTGCCCTTAGGTGACTTGCGAGTGGGTGTCATGACAAGACGATGACGACCAAGACAGAGAGAGAAGGAGATCTCGCTCGATGGGCTGTGCTGGCGCTTGCCCTGCTCGGTTTAGCGGCTGCGGCGGGCGCGGCTCGGGACCCCTTTGTTGGGACTTGGAGAATGAACCACGCGAAATCGAAGTACGCGGCGGGACTGCCTCCGCGGGAGCAGATTGCCACCATCACGGTGAAGGGGCGCAACATGCAGGTGAAGGTCGAGGCGATCACGGCGGAGGGTAAAAAGACTGTGGTGCGCTACGAAATCCCCTATGACGGCGGAATGGGCAGGATGTTCGAGACATCTCCCGCGTACGACGGGATTCTAGGCAGGCACCTCGGGCCGTATGAGCGGGAAATCAGCCGCCTGAAAGACGGCAAGGCCGTTTTTACGGCGCGCTCGATCGTGTCTCCTGATGGCAGTCTGATGTCCGTATATTCGAAAGGCGTGAGTCCGCTGGGGAAACCGGTGGAGGCGCACGTCGTCTATGACCGGGTGAAATAAGTTGGCTATCTCCCCAACTTCCTCTGTGTCCTCTACCTCCTCACCCTCCTTTTCCTCATATGCTCCCTCTGCTTCCGTTTCTCCGCCTCAGTCCTTCGACGGATTCAGCTTCTCCATTTCTTTTTCCTCGGCTGGCGTGAGGTTGGGGAGGTGGCGGATGAAAAGGACGAGCTTCCAGTTGTCTTCGACCGTGTGATCCGAGGCGGGCATGGCGGAGAGGCGGACGCCGTTGGCGATGGTGTAATAGATTTCGCCGTCGGTGAGGTTCTGGGTTTCGGCGGAGCGCATGTCGGGCGGCTTGGGATAAAGATTGGGTCCCATGTCGGATTGGCCGCTGCCGTTGTTGGCGTGGCAGATGGCGCAGTGATCGGCGAAATGCTCCAGGCCGTCGTGAATGTTTTCGGCGGTGGCGGGCAGGGGATTTTTCTCGTTCTTCGCGGTGCTGGGGATGGCGAGGTTGCGCATCGCGCGGGCGAGCGCTTTCTCGACGCCTGAAGGTTCGGCTTTCGCGCTGAAGCCGCGGCGGATCATGAAGTGTCCGTAGGCCGCCAGCACGATCAGCACGAGAATCACTGTCCAAAGAACGGGATGCTGCTTTTTCGTGGTCATATCGTGTTATTCACCGTGTGATTCTTTCTCTCTGGCCTGAATAGGGCCGCAGCCGCAGGAACATCGCCACTCCCACAGGATGCGCTCCATAAATCGGCTGCAGCACGCCGGGAACGCCGTACGTGGTGACCTGCGCGCCGATGGCCGACGCGAGGCGCGGGACGATATCGAAATCATGGTCGTAACCGAACGTATAGGCCTGCACGGCTCCGATGGGCCTTTCCTGAAAATTAGGCGGCAGCGGATTTTCGCCCAGGATGAGTTCGTTCGACCGCTGCGCATTTTCGATGCGCGTCCAGGCATAATTGCGCGCCGCGAAACGCAGCGTCGATTCTAATAGATAACTGTTAAAAACCGAGTCTTCGCCGATGGACGACGTGCGTCCCCAGACAAGAGTGCTCGCCCAGTTTCCGTCACGCAGCGGGCGGTTGTACATGACCGACGCCGTGATGCGCTGCTGATCCTCGCCGGGGTAGAGCGCTTCGGGGCTGTGGATGCGCGCGTACGACGTTTGCGCGCTCCAGTTCTGGCCGGGCTGCACGGTGAGGCGCATCGACCAGGAATCGATCCGGCCCTGATCGATGTCCCAGCGGAATTCGTCGGGCTCGCGTCCGTGGAAGCCGGAAGCCTCGATGCGCGCGATGCGATAGGTGAGTCCGGCCGTGACGACGTCGGCCGCTATGTGCGTGGAATCCTCCTGATGATGCCCGAGCGTGGCCACCGGATTTTCCGCGGCGGACGCGCGATGCGGATACGCCGTCGGCCCGATGGCGGGATCGCCCATCGGGGCGAAATAGAAAGAAAGCAGCGTGTGGCTGGCGAGTTTGATGTCGTAGAGCACGCCGAGCTCCATGATGAAGTCGTGAGGATGCTGGCCGTCGGCGATGGGTTTGCCGAAGGCGGTTTCGCCCTGCTGGAAAAGCAGCGGGTACTGCCGGCCGGTGATGGTGGCGGGTTCGAGGCTCAGCATCGTGCGCACCGTGAGCGTGCCCGGCCCGGCTTTGCGCTGCGCCATGCCCATCAGCCAGTTGGTGGAGAAAAATTTGTCGGCGCCGCGTGGGCCGGATTGCTGCTCGTCGGTGACGAAAACGTTGGCGTGGAACATCAGCGTCCAGGCGGCCTTTTTCGTCATGAGCATGGGGACAGGAGTGGAATTGGGCTGGGCGCTGGTGCCGGAGGTGTCGTGGGCGAGGATTTCGTCGAGGAAAGTCTGGGGCTCCATTCCGGGCATGCCGGCCATACCGGGTATTTGATCTGCAGTCATGCCAGCCATGTTCTGCGTGCTGGCGTCCTTATTTTGCTGCGCGAAGCCGGCGAAGGCGCTTGCGAGAGAAAAGCACAGAAGCGCTGTCAGCCTTGCTGCGATGCGTTGCATGGAACTGGAGCCCTCTCTTCAGGCATGCGCCTGGGAAAAGGTGTGGTCTGGTTAGCGACGAATCGGAATACGAGAGAGAAGGATTCTAGACGCGCAACGAGAGCAGAGTCGGAATAGCGGAGAGCTGTTCAGGAGGGGACGTATCGATTCTAGAGCGAAGCCTGTGCGTAACATGCGCCGCAGGAACGGTGGTGGCCACGGCATTGCGCTTGCAACTGCATCGCGCTGGACCTAGCCGCGTCTTGCGCGGAATATGCGGAGCCTGAAAATTCGCTGCTTACTCCACTCATGCAGGCGGGAGTCATCCGCGGATGCGAGTGAGGAACCGTCTTCGACGGTGGTGGGCATTCGCATTGGGAGCTGGTTCCGAGCGAGCAGGAGAGCTGGCATGCCGCCGTCCATGATGAAGCCGCGACGAGAAAGAACGCTGCGAGGATTGCGATGGCGCCCTTGAGTTGCACGGCTTCATTTTACTCGCTTCCTGGCACGGCTTCCACGGCTTTGCGGCAAGCTGTGCTATCTGCCCCACAGCTTTTTGGGAAGCAGGTAGGTGAACCCTCCGAAGGCTTCCCAGTGCGTGGAGGTGCTGGTGAGTCCCTTTTCGAAGCCGGCGTCGAAGACGAGATTCTTGCGCGCGGTGTAGCCGACGGCCCACAGGTTTCCGACGGCGTTGCTGCGCAGGAACGGCTGCGTGAAGCGCCAGATTTCTCCGGATACCGCAAAACCCTTCGCGATTGGATGCGAGATGGAGAGCGTCTGGCCGAATTGCACGCGGTGGATGGCGGGCGTTCCGTCGAGCACTTCGTTGAAGATGGCGTTGGCGTCGTAGTGGAAGCCTTTGACGTCGGCGCTGGCGTAGAACACGGTGGAGTTGCGCGGGCTGCCGAAGTCCAGCTCGGGCGCGCCGCCATCGTAGGCGCGATGCGAATAGCTGGCGGCGAGCGTGGGCTTGGCGCCTTCGCCGGGCATCAGCACGAATTGCGCGCCGAGAAAGACTTCGGCGGTGCCGTTGGCGCTGACTCCGTTCGCCGTGTAGTGTACCGCGGGCTCGGACGCTTCGATGAATTCGAGGCGGCGCCAGACGGCCAGCTTGATCACTTCGTTGAATTCGTAGCGCGTGGAAAATTCCGGCGAGTCGGTCGCTCCGAGGGTGCCGGTTTCAAATTGCAGGTAGCCGACGGGCGTGAGCGTGGCGGGATTGCTCACGGTAGGCCGCGCCGGATTGGCGGCGGGCTCGTCCGGTGGCGCGGATGTTGCGGATTGCGCCGCGGCAAGCGCAGGGAAGCAGAGCGCGGCGAGAAGCGCGCAGATGGCGGTGGGGCGCACACGTGTTTTTACCATGAGCGAAGCCAACTATGAAGGCTGTGATACGCTGGCGGTGCTTTGCGGCTGAGCGGCCTGACCGTCCCCTTGGATTGACTGAGCCGCTTGTGCGGATTCTGGAACGGGAGCTTCGATGACGAGTTTCCTTCGATTCTTGCAGGTGTTTGCGCTGGGCGCGTGGGTGGGCTCGATTATCTATTTCAGCGCCGTGGTGGCGCAGGGCGCGTTTCGAACGCTGCCAACGATGGATGACGCGGGGCGCCTGGTCGGCTTCACATTGGCGGGGCTGCACTCGATGGGCGTGATCTGCGCGGTGATTTACCTGGTGGCTTCGGTCGCGCTCGCGAGGTCACTCGGGGCGCTGGCGCGGCCGGCGGCCATCGGCGTGATTCTCATGCTGATCATGACGCTGGTCTCGCAGCGCGTCGTGATCGCGCGGATGGATGTGCTGCGCGCGCAGATGGGGTCGGTGGCCGCGACTCCCCGGTGAAGTCCGCTGCGCGCCGAATTTGACCGGCTGCACGGCGTGTCGGTGAAGCTGGAGGGCGGGGTGCTGCTGATCGGGATTGCGGCGCTGTTCCTGACGGTGCGAAGTAAGGCGGTCTGAGCCTCGTAATCGGCGCGGAGAAATCGAAAGAAAGAGCAGATCCTTGCGGTGTGCTCGGAATGACTGCCAAGGCTCGTACGCTTCTTCGACACGTACCTATCCTGATCCGCTCTTGTGGGATTTACTTCGCGAGGGAGCGGATGAAGGAGATCATCAGCCAGGATTGCTGCGAATCGAGCTTGTGTTCGTAGCCGGGCATTTTGCCTTTGCCCTTGTTGAGGATGTAGAACAGGTCGCCGTCGGTGAAGCCCTTCAGCGACGCAGGATCGCGCCAGTCGCGGCAGTCGTAGTGGGATGCGCCGGACATGAACCCCTTGCCGTTGCCGGTCTTGCCGTGGCAGACGGCGCAATCGGACTTGAGGTAGCTTTCATTCACCGGCGGCGATGGATTCGGCGGTCATTTTGACCGGATTCTCGCGGCTGGATTCCTCCGCGGGAACCTTGAATTCCGGTGGGGGCGCTGCTGCCTGGCATCCTGCCAGGAACAGGCACGTCAAAAGGCCAGCCGCCGCCAGATCTCTGCGCATCGCACTCCCTTCGAATTCGCCTAAGGCGTTTGTTTCGATGAGTGTTAACTTAGCACGGCCTCGGAAGATGGCGGGGTGGCTCCCATCACCCTTATTTGTGACGTGGGTCACTGTCGGTTGCATGGTTGCGGGCGGAGCGCAGTCAGGCACGAAGGATAGATCCTTCGCTGCGCTCAGGATGACTGCGAAAAGCGATACAAGGGCAACGCGACGCTGGCGCTGGCTAACGGGCGGCGGCTACCGGGACCGTTTTTGGCGATTCCGTCGATTCGGCTACGGGTTGGGCGCGGAGGACCAGCACCGGGCAAGTTGCCAGGCGCACGATCTTATCGGTTACCGAGCCGAAGGCGAGCTTGTGCCAGCCGGTCATGCCGTGGGTGGCGATGGCGATCAGGTCCACGTTGTTGTGTTCGGCGATGCGCAGCAGTTCCATGCTTACATCGTTGGCGGTGCCGATCTCGGCGCGTGTCTTGATCCCGCGCGCTTCCAGCGCCCGCACCATCTCATCGAGGCGCTTCTGGGCGCACTTGTGCAGCTCTTGCTCGTACTCGCTTTCGTGGAAGAAGGCGGTAGCCGACGGCAACCTCGGGATCGCGGGCACCACGTGAACCAGCAGCAACTCCGATCCGAACTCGGAAGCCATGTCTGTGGCCGTTTTCAGGGCTACGTCGGAATGGTCGCTGAAATCGATGGGAGACATAATCAGCTTCGGTGGCAACATGCGTGTTCTCCTTATCACGACTTAATCACGAATTGATCAGGAATCGATCCCGAATTCGTCGTCGAAAAATCCGGACGTCCCGCTCTTCCGCTGCGGCGGGAACGTCCGGTCCGCTTCAGCCGATTAGCCGCCCAGCGAGCGGAAAGCCCAGAACAGCGTGGCCGACAAAAGAATGGATGCGGGAAGAGTGAGCACCCAGGCCATCGCCAGATTGCGCACCGTGCTCCACTGCAAGCCGGTGTGGTTCGCCGCCATCGTACCCGCGACGCCGGAGGAGAGCACGTGCGTCGTACTGACGGGCAGCCCGAACCAGTCGGCCGCCCCGATCGTAAACATCGCCGTGATCTCGGCCGCAGCGCCCTGTCCGTAGGTGAGGTGGTCTTTCCCGATTTTCTCTCCGACGGTTACGACGATGCGCTTCCAACCGATCATCGTGCCCATGCCGAGAGCGAGCGCTACAGCAACTTTCACCCAGCTGGGAATGAATTTCGTGGCGTTGTCGATGTGCTTCTTGTAATTGGCGATCACCGCTGCGTCCGCCGTCGAAAATTGCGGCTTGCCGGACTTCTGCATCAGCCGGAATCCTTCGCTCACCACGTACATGTCGTTGCGGAAGTTGCGGACTTTGTCCTGCGGCACGGCCTTCAGGTCTTTGTACAGCGCCATTTCGGTGCCGATTCCGTTCACGAGTTCGCGCATCGCCAGCATGGTGTTGGGGGTGAAGTTCTTGGTGCGGATGTAGTCGGTCACTTCATCGCGCGAATCGCCCACCACTGCGGACGGGTCAACGTAATGGCCCAGCACATCGGCGGTTTGCGTCGATACGGCAACGAAGTCCGCGGTCTGAGCCGGAGTGATGGCGTGATTGACGGCGTAGGCCGTGGGCACCGTTCCGATCAGAATGAGCATGATGAGGCCCATGCCCTTTTGCCCGTCGTTGGAGCCGTGCGCGAAGCTCACGCCCGTGCAGGTGAGCACCAGCAGCGCGCGAATCCAGAACGGAGGCGGTTCGGTTCCCTTGGGGGCTTCATAGAGTTGCTTGTTTGGGATAAGCGCCTTGCACAGCAGCAACAGAAGGGCGGCGCCCACGAAGCCAACCAGCGGGGAGAGCAGCAGGGACTTTCCGATGTTGGTGGCCTGTCCCCAATCCACGCCGCTGGTCCCGCTCTTTACGGACATCAATTGGTTGGCGATGCCCACGCCGATGATCGACCCCACCATGGTGTGCGAACTCGATGCCGGCAGGCCGAAAAACCACGTGCCCAGATTCCAGATGATCGCCGCGATCAGCAGCGCGAACACCATCGAGAAGCCCGCTTTTCCGCCGACCTGCAGGATCAATTCCACCGGCAGCAGCGAAACGATGCCGAACGCGACGGCGCCGCTCGATACGAGCACTCCGATGAAATTCCACGCCCCCGACCAGACCACCGCGATGTGCGGCTCCATCGAATGCGTGTAGATCACTGTGGCCACGGCATTGGCCGTGTCGTGGAACCCGTTCACAAACTCGAAACCCAGCGCCACCAGCAACGCGATTCCCAGCAGCACGAAAGGCATGATCTCGCTGGAATGAACCTGCGCCAGATCGGAAGCCAGATGCGCGCCCGCGTAGATAAAGCCGATGATCAGCGCGACACCGAAGACGGCCATGCCGATCTTCGCGCCCTTTCCGGCTCCTTCGGTCAATTTGGTGTCTAATACGGATGCTCCGGTCGCCATTCTTCACTCCTTGAAGGATGCAGCTGTTGCATGCTGGATCGTGCGGGTTGCACACTAGTTCTGGCGTGTTACTCCGGTATGACAACGATGTGAACCCTTGGTGGCGGCTGTGGAAAATCGGGCTGGCGCGGAAGCCGTAAGGAGGCGCGCGATACCGCGGACTAGAATTGTAGTTGTTGTGGGGTGCCGCACGTCACATACAGGAAATCCCCGATAGGAATAAGATGCATTGTGCGTGCATGGTGTCCCTTTATGCTATTCGAAATTATGTGACTTGAATCACAGCTTCGGTTTCTGTTACAAAGTTTTCTTTGGATGTCTCGCCGGCTGCTTCGCTTGAACTGGCACCTGGCTCACAAGTAACGCGACCACGCAGGTTCAACCGCAACCCGTCGCAAAGCTTTCCGCCTGACCGCCACGCACTACACCCAGTTCACCGTTCGCGGGAGTTCTGGTTTCATCCGTTTCATTTCCGCGGGCCTGCCAATAGAAATCCAACGGAGGGAATTACTAATGGCGACAGGATTGGTGCAGATTGAGCAGGACCGCGAGATTGCCGAGCGTCTGGCAGCGGAAAGGCTCCGGCTGCGGAAGTTGGCTGGTTTGGAAGCCCCGAAACATTTTCACAAGCCCATCGAGCGCGCGTTCACCGCGGAAGAGCGCAGCCGCGTCACGATTCTTTTTGGCGGACTTACCTGGAAGCACGAGGAACTCATCCGCGCCGTTTTCCTCGGCACCGGATACCACTGCGAGCGCGTCCCCGTGCCGGATGTTGCCGGGTTTCAACTGGGCAAGGAGTATGGCAACAACGGCCAGTGCAATCCGACGTATTTTACGGTCGGCAACCTGGTGAAACACCTGCAGTCGCTCGAGAAGGCAGGCCAATCGCGCCAGGACATACTCGATAACTACGTATTTTTTACGGCGGGATCCTGCGGCCCGTGCCGCTTCGGCATGTACGAATCCGAATATCGCTTCGCGCTGAAGAACGCCGGGTTCGACGGCTTCCGCGTGCTGCTCTTCCACGATAGCGACGGCCTGAAAGCCGCTTCCGGCGAGCCGGGGCTGAAGTTCACCGTGGATTTCGGGCTGGGCATGCTGAACGCCCTGCACGTCGGGGACGTGATGAACGACCTGATCTATCAGGTGCGGCCCTTCGAGGTGAACAAGGGCGAGACCGAAAAGGTGTTCCAGGGCGCGATGGACAAGCTCTCCACCACGCTGCGCGACCGGCCGCCGTTTGAAATCATGGAGCGCGCGCCGAAATGGTCGAAGGACTACCTCTCGAAAAAGAAGGCCGTGCGCAATACCTTCAACACGCTGGGGAAGATTCGCGAGCACCTCTATGGCGATATCTACCTCGACGCGCTGAAAGAATGCCGCGAGAAGCTCAACACCGTGGAAGTGGACCGCACGCGCGTGAAACCGGTGGTGAAAGTCACCGGCGAGTTCTGGGCGCAGACCACCGAAGGCGACGGCAATTTCCACATGTTCGAATTCCTCGAGCGTGAAGGCGCGCAAGTGCTGGTGGAGCCGATCGCCACCTGGGTGGCGTACCTGATGTACCAGGCCAAGGCGAACGCCAAGCGCAAATGGCCGGTCACGCGGCCGCATCGCAGCCCGAAGTGGTACGAGGCGCAGAAGCATCTCGCCAATCAGACTGGTGCTGCGCAAGAAGCTGGCGGGCATCGCCGTGGGCGAAACGCTGTGGTACCACTTCTACCATCGCGTGATCGAGAATCTGGGCGGAATCACCCACCACCTGATCCCGCAACCGGAACTCGCGCGCCTGGCGCATCCTTTCTACAACCAGTTCGCGCGGGGCGGGGAAGGGCATCTCGAAGTGGGCAAGAACGTCTACTACACCGTGAACCATCTCTGCCACATGGTGCTCGCGCTCAAGCCCTTCGGCTGCATGCCCTCGTCGCAATCGGACGGCGTGCAATCGGCCGTGATCAACAAATTCAAAGACATGATTTTCCTTCCCATCGAAACCTCCGGCGAGGGCGAGGTGAACGCTCACAGCCGCGTGCAGATGGCGCTGGGCGAGGCCAAGGTGAAGGCCAAGATGGAATTCGAGGAGGCGCTGAAATCCACGGGGAAGCGCCTCGACGACATCAAGGGCTACGTTGCCGAACATCCTGAGCTGCGCCGCCCGTTCTATCACGTGCCGCACCGCCCGGGAATTGCCGGCACGGCCGCTCAGTTCATTCTTCACGTGAGCGACCGCATGGATTCCGGCAGCCGCTTCTGGCGGAAGTCGCGAGTGCAGGGCGGAGTCGCCGTTCCGAACGTGGCTTAGTAGCCTTTCGCGGGGGAGCGTTGCCCGGTGCTTTCGGCGCTCCCCTTCCATCCAACCGCCGTCTTCATCGTAAGAACTGGGGGTACACCATGCATAGCCACAATCGCGAAAATCGCTTCATGGTTGGATTGGATGTGGGCTCGACGACGGTGAAGGCGGTGGTCCTCAACGCCGCCACCGACGAAATTCTCTGGCAGGATTACCAGCGCCACGAGACCAAGCAGCCCGAGAAGACCCTCGAGTTTCTGCGCCGCATCGAGACGGAAGTCGGTGTGAACAGCCGCAACACACGCATGTTCGTCACCGGGTCGGGCGGCGGCGTGCTGGCCGAGCTGGTCGGCGCGAAATTTGTGCAGGAAGTGACGGCGGTGGCGCTCGCGGTGGAGAAGCAGCATCCGGAGGTGTATTCCGTCATCGAGCTGGGCGGGCAGGACGCCAAGATCATCGTCTTCAAGGACGACAACGAAAGCGGCCGCAAGAAAAAAATCCCGTCGATGAACGACAAGTGCGCCGGCGGCACTGGCGCGGTGATCGATAAGATCAACGGCAAGCTGAAAATCCCCGTCGAAGAACTCAGCGAGCAGGGCTACCACGGCATCAAGCTGCACAAAGTGGCGGGCAAGTGCGGCGTCTTCGCCGAGACCGACATCAACAGCCTACAGAAAGTGGGCACGCCGCCCGACCAGCTGATGGCCTCGCTGTTTGACGCCATCGTGCTGCAGAACCTGAGCGTGCTGACGCGCGGCCACACGCTTCGTCCGCACGTGCTGCTGCTCGGCGGACCCAATACCTTCATCCGCGGAATGCGCGAGGCGTGGCAGGCCAACATCCCGCGCATGTGGGAAGAGCGCAAGGTGGAAGTCCCGGCGGGATCGAAGCCGGAAGAGCTGATCAAGGTGCCGCAGAACGCGCAGTATTTCGCCGCTCTCGGGGCGATCGAATTCGGCAAGGGCGAGGAGGATTGCGTCGGCTGCTACCACGGCTTCGACAAGCTCATCCACTACATCGATTTCGGCCGCCAGGAAGAAAAAGCCAAGGCGGGCGGCTCGGGCCTGGTGAAAAGCGACGACGAGCTGGCGATCTTCCGGGAGCAGTACCGCCGGAAGAAATTCATCCCCGCCACGTTCCAGAAGGGCCAGACGGTGGGCGGCTTCGTCGGCATCGACGGCGGCTCGACTTCCACCAAGGCGGTGCTGCTCGACGAAGAGGGCACCATCCTCTGCAAGTCCTACCAGCTCTCCAACGGCAATCCCATCCAGGACACCATCGAGATGTTCGAGAATCTGCGCGGCCAGGTGGAGGCGCAGGGCGCGAAGCTCGAAGTGCTGGGCGTGGCCACCACGGGCTACGCGAAAGACATTCTGAAGGACGTGCTGAAGGCCGACGTCGGCCTGGTGGAAACGGTCGCGCACACCGAATCGGCGCTGAAGTTCTACGAAGATCCGCACGTGATCGTCGACGTGGGCGGGCAGGACATCAAGCTGATCATCCTGAAGGACGGCCGCGTCAAGGACTTCAAGCTCAACACGCAGTGCTCGGCCGGCAACGGATACTTTCTGCAATCGACCGCCGAGGGATTCGGCCTGAAGGTGGAAGACTTCGCCGACCTCGCATTCGGCGCGCAGTCCATGCCGCTGTTTGGATATGGCTGCGCGGTGTTCATGCAGTCCGACATCGTCAATTTCCAGCGGCAGGGATGGCAGGCGCAGGAAATTCTGGCGGGGCTCGCCGCCGTTCTGCCCAAGAACGTTTTCCTCTACGTGGCCAGCATCCCGAACCTGGCCGCGCTCGGGCTCGCGTTTCGTGCTGCAGGGCGGCACGCAGAACAATCTGGCCGTGGTGAAGGCCGAGGTGGATTTCATCCGCAGCAGCTTCCGCGCGGCCGGCAAGCAGCCCGAGATCATCGTCCACGAGCATTGCGGCGAATCCGGCGCGATTGGCGCGGGCGTGGAAGCGGTGCGCCTGTGGCGCAACGGCATGCGCACCACGTTCATCGGGCTCGACGCGGTCCGCAAAATCGAATACCGCACCACCCGCAACGAAGACACCCGCTGCAACTTCTGCAAGAACACCTGCCTGCGCACGTTCATCGACATCAAGACAGACATGCTGATGCCCCTGCCCGTGACTCCGGCCAAGAAAAAAGTCACCAAGGTGCCGCTGCAGGCCAACGAGCAACGGTTGATCATCGCCACCTGCGAAAAGGGCACGGTGGAAGACGTGAACGACATGAAGGGCATCAAGGCCGGCCTCGACCAGATCAAGGACGCCAATCCCAACTTCGTCGACATGGCCGCGCACGAGGTGTTCCGCCCGCAGAACTCAAAGGTCGTCGCCGATCCGATCCCATCGCGCGGCTGGACGAAGGCCGCCAAGGAACGCATCGAACGCATGGAAGCGCGCCCGGAGATCCGCATCGGCATCCCGCGCGTGCTGAACGCCTATGTGTACGCACCGCTCTTCAACGCGTATTTCGAGAGCCTCGGCGTGCAGCCGGAGAATATCGTGTACTCCGATTACACCACGCCCGAGCTCTATCGCGCGGGATCGAGCCGCGGGGCCATCGACCCGTGCTTCCCGGCGAAGATCGGCATCCCGCACGTCTACAACCTGATCCAGGTGAAGCACCGCAAGAAGCCGCTCGACGCGATTTTCTTCCCCATGGTCGACGTGCTGCATTCGCCGCTCGTGAAGCTCACCGGGAACCAACGCCTGCCCCACGGTGACCGCCACGCCGGCCACGGTGAAGGCCGCGTTTACGAAGGAAAACAACCTGTTCGCGGAAATCAACGTGAAGTACATCGACCCGATCCTCAATTTCGCGGACAAGAAGCTTTTCGCGTTCCAGATGTACGACTCGTTGAAGGAGCTTCTCGGCCTGTCGGAAGCCGAAAACGACCGGGCCATCGAAGCGGGCTACGCGGCGCTGCAGAATTACGAGTCGGGCATCCGGAAGCGCGCCCGCGAGGTGCTCGACCAGCTCGAACGCGAAGACCGCATCGGCATCGTGATGCTGGGGCGCCCCTATCACCACGATCCGGGGCTGAACCACGAAATCATGGAGGAGTTCCAGAAGCTCGGTTACCCGATCTTCTCGCAAAGCACTCTTCCGATGGATGAGGACATGCTCGAGCGGCTCTTCGGCGAAGAAGTCCGCGCCGGGGTTGATCAGCCACGCGCTGGACATTTCCGACTCGTGGAAGAATTCCTATTCCTGCAGCACCAATCACAAGGTGTGGGCGGCGAAGTTCACGGCGCGGCATCCCAACCTCGTGGCGCTAGAAATTTCCAGCTTCAAGTGCGGCCACGACGCGCCGATCTACGGCGTGATCGAGAGCATCATCGAGAATTCCGGCACGCCCTATTTCTGCTTCAAGGATTTGGACGAGAACAAGCCATCCGGCTCGATCCGAATCCGCGTCGAGACGATCGATTACTTCCTGCGCCGCTACCGCGAACAGGTCATCAAGCGGCGCAAGTCCGAAGACGAAATCAGCGCCAAGCTAGCGGAGCTGGAGGCGCAGCTTCGCCAGCAAACGGAGCAAAGGCAGGAAGTCGCCGCGGACTGAAGCGGCGCGGATGAAACGGAGGCAGAGGAGGTTGAGGCGATCTCGGTTTTCTTCTCGCCGGCGCCTTTGCCTGTCGTTGTCATGCTGAGCCCATACGCGCGAAGCGCGGATGGGTGAGGGACCTGCTTCTTCTTTCGCTCTCAGGCATTCGCGCCTGTCAAAGCTCACGCGCGCCAGGGCGCCGCCCCCTGGGAGCGCCAATCTCCCGATTGGCGTTGTGTCTCACCTTCGCACTTCGGGCCGCCTTGCCTAGCGCAGTCATTCTGAGCGAAGCGAAGTACGGTTTTCCATCGCTCGCTTTTCGAGCGATGTATCTCTCTTCGCTTTGCGCAGCAACGCCACGGACCGCAGGAATCCGTTTTTGGGAGTCGCAGCTTCGAGAACCTGTCTGGCAACTGGCTAAATCGTCACTCAGCGGCTGACAATCAACAGAGGGGCAGAATTACAGTGGGCAGGCGACGCTTGAGGGCTTCGTTGGCGACGCGCTCGCGGGCAAATTTGACGAAAGCGTAAGCGTAGAACACGCAGGTGACCCCCGCCAGCGAACCCAGCACGATCTCCATGGTGTGTTCCTCCTCAACTTCCACAATCCCGCTCGAATGGCCAGCGTTGAGTCAGGCTACGCATTCGCCTGAAACTCTGCCATCCCCGGGATTGTGTATCGCCAATAGATAAGACGCTGTAGGTTCGCTGAGGATTCGCAAAATCGGTGCTTTTTGCAATCAAGCGAGGATGAATTGATTTGCGGTGGTGAGCGTCACGGAGTGAATTTCGTCGAAGCCCTCCTCCAGTGTGGGCTGCTGGATTTTTTTGAACGTCCCGGCAACCGCAACGGCGGGTATTTTCTGCTTCAAAGCGCGCAGATTGTTGCGGCGCAGGGCCTCGGCAAGAGGAGTCGCGAAGAAGTACGCGACCACGCGGAATCCCGCGGCGCGCGCGGGGAGCACGTAGCGCGCGCGGTCGCTGGGCAGCGGATTGGTATTATCCACAACGAACGATTGCTGTGCCGCGAGGCACGCTTCGAGAATCAGTTGCTCGCGGCGGCGGGTTTTCAGCATGTCCAGATTGATGCGGATGTGCGTGTCTGCGAAACGCTCGCGGTAGAAGGTGCTTTTCCCCGCGCCCTGGACTCCGGTGAAAATCACGGCCTCCACCGGCGCCTAACTTCCGGCCGAAGCCTGAAGATTTCGCGGCGGCTTGGGCAGCCTGGGAGGCCGCGGACCGTGGCGCATGGCAGTCGCTACCGGCACGTAGGTCAGCTGGTCGCCGGAGCGGGCGCAGCGCAGCATGAGCCCTCCGCGGCTCATGTCCCCGCGTCCCGCAAATTCGGCCGGAAACAGCAGGCGCTCGCCGAAGATTTCGAGCAGCGGCTCGACGTATTTGGGGGATGCCACGCTGCCGAGCAGCACCACCTCGCACGCGGCGCCGACTCGCGCCCGAAGCTTCCGCGCGTCGCGCTCGAGGGGCATGCGATAGCGCGGCTCGCCGGCTTCGATCGGGATCCCTGAAATTTGCTGCAGCTGCTCGATGGTGAAGGGAGCTTCCGGTGGGATCAAGCCGCCTCCAGCGGTAATCACGAATGCCCGGGGGTCGCCCGGTACGCTGCCCGCAAAAGCGCGCGCGTAGGCCAGCTTCCCTCGAAAATACAGGCCGCTGATGAAGCTGAAGATTTCACCCAGCGGCAACCCTTCGCGGCGCAGGCGCACGGCCAAATCGAACTGCGCGCGGCCGCTCAGGAGCATCCTGGCCCGCACCCCGCCGGCGTTCGCAGGCGAAAGCAAAAATACGCGCTGCGGCGCAGGCGGGGAAGGCCTCTCAACGTTTCTCCCGCGCGGTGCGGCGACCACGGCCCGCTTCGCAGCCGATCTCGGCGATGCATGGCTTTTTGGCATACTTGGTTTCACGCTAGCACAAAACCTTGGGGATGCAAGCAGGCGCGCTGTTGTTGCCACGATTCAGAGCGCGGGCGTGGCTGCCCGAAGAGTGACAACGTTCTTAGCTATAGTCGCGCTTGCGAAGCAGTTCAGGGGCTGCCGGGCGGCGGGGCGCCAACTTAAGTTTCGGAGGTCTCACGTAGGAGAGCAGGGCACTGGCCGCCATAGAGACTCCGATCCAAGCGGCCACCGACGCTACGGCAACGAGAGCTCCTTCGCGAAAGCCTGCGGTGGCGATGAAAAATGCCAGCAATGGCAAAGAAGCTCCCAGCATGATGAGCCTGTAAGGAGGGGAATAGCGAAGCCGCAGGCAGCAGATCGGGCACACGACTTCGTTCGGTTTGCCCCAGCTGCTGCGGAGCCATTGCGGGTCAAGCTGGGAAGCGCAATTTGGGCACTGGATCGCCTTTCTCTTCATGCGAGATTGTTTTCCGCAATGCCGCGCGCTTCACAATCCTGCCGAAGTCTCAAGGCAGTAGCTCCTGTCCCTTTTGGATTCGCTCCGAAGGCGTGACAGACTATATCGGCCGTCGCTCACAGCGCGAAGGAAAGAAGGATTGCTCGGTAGTGAAAGCAGAGAAACGGAAAATGGCCTTAATGCCGCGCGCGAAGTTCCAACGACGGCTGCTCGCGTGGTTTCGCAAGCATCGCCGCGAACTTCCGTGGCGGGCCAGCCGCGATCCCTACCGCATCTGGGTGGCCGAGGTGATGCTCCAGCAGACGCGCATAGCAGCCGTGATCCCGTACTACGACCGCTTCCTGGCGCGCTTTCCTACCGTGGAGTCGCTGGCGAATGCCCGCCCGCAGGAGGTGCTGAAATTCTGGGCCGGACTGGGTTATTACAGCCGCGCGCGCAATCTGCACGCCTCCGCGAAGAAGATTGTCGATAGCCACGGCGGGGAGTTTCCCCGTGAGCTGGATGCTGCTCTCGCCCTGCCCGGCGTCGGACGCTACACGGCGGCCGCTGTGCTCAGCATTGCCTACGATGCCCCGCTGGCCGTGCTCGATGGAAACGTCGCGCGTGTGCTCGCGCGTCTTGGCGCCGTGCGAGGCGATCTGCGCGCCCCGCGCCGCTGGCAGCGGCTCAGCGAAGCGGCTGATCGGCTTCTTGCCCGGCACGCGGCGTCCGACTGGAACCAGGGCCTGATGGAGCTGGGCGAAATCATCTGCACGCCGCAGAATCCACGCTGCCCGGAGTGTCCGGTGGCGCCGGCGTGCCGCGCTTTTGCGCTCAAACTTGTCGCTAAAATTCCGGCACCGCGGCGGAAGCGCGCGCCGGTGAAGATTCAGATCGCGGCCGCGATCCTGCGCGATCCTTCCGGCCGCACGCTCCTCGTAAAAGACCCGGGGGCGCACGATGGCGTGCTGTTCTCGCGCATGTGGCAGTTTCCGGCGGTCGAAGTGAAAAGCGACGCCGCAGCCGAGCTGCGTGCGCATCTTTTCGCCACGCTGCGCGTCGAGACACCTTCGCTGGAGCCGCTGGCCACCGCCCGTCACGGCGTCACTTTCCGGAACATCACGCTGCTGCCTTTTCTTGCGAGAGTCCTGCAACTTCCGAAACGGCGGCGCGCGCGGATCGTTCCTTTGAACCGCTTTGCCAGCCTTCCCGTTTCCAGCGCCACCCGAAAGATCGCAGCGGCAGCGCCCGGTTCGTCGGAGTAGCGGATTCGCGTCGCCCATTCCCCGCCGCTGGCTTCCGGGTGTTAGCATTGTGAAGACGCCCATGGCCTCCGCCGCACGCCCGAGCGCGCCGCCCCTCCCGGCGGTGCAACGCTACTTCGAGGTATCGCTGTTTTTCCTTGTCGCGACCGGAATCTACGCCATTGTGTCGACCGGCAAGCTTGATCCGCTCTCGACGTTCGCGCCCGCCGTGGCGCTGATCTACAAAGGTTTTCGCTTGTGGCGAGGCCGCGGGCCGGAACTCTCCGCGCGAGTAGCCACTTCGCTCGTGCTGGCTTACTTCCTGTTTTTCCCGGCGGACCTGTGGGTTTTCTCGCGCAATCTCTCTGTGGGCGCGCCCAACCCCGCGTTGTACGCCGGGTTGCTCTCGGCGATTCACCTGCTCCTGTTTGCAACGATTGTCCGGCTCTACTCCGCCACCACGAACCGGGATTATGCGTTTTTGGCCGTTCTGGCAGTTACGTCGATGCTGGCCTCTGCCATTCTTACCGTGGAGACGGGCTTTCTTGTGGCCTTGGCGCTATTTCTGATCTTGGCGGTGTCGACGTTCGTGGCGCTGGAGATTCGCCGGAGTTCCGCGGGGGCGGTTGCGCCGCCGTTCGAGCCCGGCTCGCCGCTTACGCGGCAGCTGAATCGCGCTCTGGGCATCACGTCGGTGCTGGTGGCCGTCAGCGCGCTGGTGATCGGCGGGGTAATCTTCTTCCTGATTCCGCGCTTCACTACGGGATACCTGAGCGCGCTCAATCTCCAGCCGAGCCTGATGACCGGCTTCAGCGACGACGTCTCCCTCGGCGAAATCGGGAAGATCCAGCAAAACCCCTCCGTGGTGATGCGCATTCGCATCGACGGAGACCCTACCCGCGCACAGGACGTTCATTGGCGCGGCATCGCCCTCACCAACTTCGACGGGCATCGCTGGTTTACGCCCCGGCACGACGAGCGCGTGATCGCCTCCTCCGGCGATGGAGACTACTGGCTCGAGACGAATCCCGTTTCACGCGAGCGATCCGTGCCCCTGCGTTACACCGTGCTGATGGAGCCGATCGCCAGCGACGCGATTTTCATCGCTCCGCGCGCGCTCGTCCTGAAGGGGCGCTTCCAGAATGAGGCTTCGCGCGCCGGAGCAGCCCCGCGGCACGGCTACCTGGTGCAGGACGTGACCGACTCGGTCTTTAACCCGGCCCACAACAATTCGAAGATCCGCTATGAAGGCGCATCGAATCTCCCGGCGATCCCGCCGCGCGACCTTCGCGCCGCGTCGCCTGAGTTTCCCGACCCGATTCGCCAGGTGTACCTGCAATTGCCGCGGCTTGATCCGCGCGTGAAGCGGCTTGCCGACGAAATCACGGCCGGCTCGCAGAACGAATACGACAAAGCCGCCAACATCGAGCGGCATTTGATGTCTCATTACGCTTACACACTCGACTTGAGCGGGACGCACGGCGAAGACCCCCTCGCGGATTTTCTTTTCGTCCGCCGCGCCGGCCATTGCGAGTATTTTGCCTCGGCGATGACGGTACTGCTGCGCGCCGAAGGCATTCCCGCTCGCTACGTCACCGGATTTTCACCCGGCGAATATAACGATGTGGGCGGCGATTACATCATTCGGGAGAGCGACGCGCACGCCTGGGTTGAGGTGTATTTCCCCGGCTATGGCTGGATCACGTTCGATCCCACACCGCCCGGGGACGCGAAGCACGCGGGCATTTTCGAACGCCTCAGCCTGTATTGGGATTCGTTCCAGTTCACGTGGAGTGAATGGGTGGTGAACTACGACTTCTCCCATCAGTTCACGCTGGCTGAAAACGCGCAGCAGGCCTCGCGAAGCTGGAGCGACCGCGTCCGCGATTTTTACAACCAGAGCGAGGACCGCGCCATGCAATCGATTCTAGCCCTGGATACGAAGGCCGAGGCGTCGCCCTTGTTCCTACCGGGCCTGCTCGTGCTGCTTCTGGCTCTGCTTTTCTATCTGCGCGGACGCTCGATGATCGGCTATCTGGTGCAGCGCTGGAGCTTTCGAGCGCGCCGCGGAGGTAATTTGACCGCTGGGCTGGCCGCGCTGGAATACAACGAAATGCTGCGCCTGCTGGAGCGCCGCGGATGGAAGAAGACTGCCTCGCAGACGCCGCTGGAATTCGCCGCCGCGATCCCCGCTGCCGACCTGGCTGGCCCCGTGGCGCGGCTCACGGAGTTGTATCAGTCCGCGCGCTTCGGCAATCATCCGGCGCGCGTGGACCAGATGTCGTCACTGCTGCGACTCATCCGCAACGCGATCCGCGCGCGCAAACCTTCCGGAAGTTAAGTCTTTTTTCTCTGCGAGAGTCAGCGCGCCGGCTCAGCCGGAACGGGGGCTTCCGGTTCGGCCGCAGCGTCTTCCACCCACTTTGCCGAGAGGGCTTCGTACATCGGCAAATCCTGCAATTTTTCCAGCAGCGCCGGAGTAAGCGCGGCGCTCGAATGTTCGCGATCTTCCGCGAGGCCCATAAAGAAGTCCTGCACGTTGAAACGCGTTCCGTTGGTCGGCGCGTGAGCTGCTCCCGGCAGTTTTCGCGCATATTGCCCGGTGGGCAGAAGGAACCGAACCTTCTCGGTATCGGCAAAGTAGGGCAGGAGAATTTCGTTGCACACTTTCTGGCAGAGAGAAGGGTCTTTCAGCCGGAAGATCACCTCGACGCGTTCGTAGAGATTGCGCGGCATCCAATCGGCGCTGCCCAGATAGACCTCGGTATCGCCGCCATTCCCAAACACGTATATCCGGCTGTGCTCCAGAAAACGTCCCACCACGCTGCGCACGCGGATGCGGCTGCTGACTCCCCGCACGCCGGGACGCAGCGCGCACGCCCCGCGCACGATCAACTCCACATGCACGCCCGCCTGCGACGCCCGGTAAAGCGCCTGGATAATGTTTTTATCGAGAAGCGAATTTACCTTGGCGACGATCATCGCCGGGCGCCCCGCCTTGGCATGCGCCGCTTCGCGGTCGATCAGGCTGACACAGTTCTTTCCCAGGTTGAGCGGCGCCACCGAGAGCGGCCCGAAATGCGCGCGCTCGGAATACGCCGTTAAAAAATTGAACACGTAATGCACCGCCTCGGTAATCTGCGGATCGCTGGTGAGCAGGCTGAGGTCGGTGTAGAAGCGCGCGGTGGACGGGTTGTAATTGCCGGTGCCGAGATGCGCGTAGCGGCGCACCTTCCCGTCGGGATCGCGCCGAACCAGCAGCGCCAGCTTGCAATGCGTCTTCAGCCCGACGAGCCCGTGATACACCTGCACGCCGGCTTCCTGCAGACTGCGCGCCCAGCGGATGTTCGAGGCTTCGTCGAAGCGCGCCTTGAGTTCCACCACCACGGTCACTTCTTTTTTCGCCGCGGCCTCCATCAGCGCACGCGCGATGGGCGAGTCTTCGCTGGTGCGATAGAGCGTCTGCTTGATCGAAAGCACGTCGGGATCGAGCGCCGCGCTTTCGATGAAGCGCACTACCGCGGAGTAGGAATCGTACGGGTGGTGCAGCAGAATGTCCCGCTGGCGCAGAAGACTGAAGAGCGCCGGCGGATCGGGCGGCACGTCCAGCTCCCGGGGCGTGAACGGCGGAAATTTCAGGTCGGGGCGCACGGTCTGATCGTACAGATTGAACAGGCGCGACAGATTGATCGGCCCATTCACCTGAAAAACCTGCCAGGCGGCGAGCACGAAGTTCGACCGCAGGCGCTCGATAATCTCCAGGTCCGCCCCCGCTTCGATTTCCAGCCGAACCGCCGCGCCTTTGCGCCGCCGGTGAAGCTGCGAGTCCACCGAATCGAGAATGCTGCGCGATTCCTCCTCGCGCAGATAGAGATTGCTGTTGCGCGTCACGCGGAAGGGCGCCGAGGAGAGAATCTTGTAGCCGTGGTACAGGCGCTCCGCATAAGCCTGCACGATATCGTGCAGGAAAATATATTCGATCGTGCCTTCTGCGGAAGGGATGCGCAGCACGCGCGGCAGCGCCCGCGGCACCGTGACCACGCCGAGATAAATTTGCGAATCCTTGCGCCGCTTCTGCAGCAGGAAGGCCATGCACAGAGCTTTGTTCAGCACGCGAGGAAACGGGTGCGCCGGATCCACGGTAACCGGCGTCATCAGCGGCTCCACGCGATCGAGATAAAAGCGGTCCACCGTCTTGCGTGCCTCCGGTTTTAATTCCCGGAAGCTCCGCACGCGAATGGACTCCTCCGCCAGGGCCGGCACCAGTTTGTCGCGCCAGCAATCGTACTGGCCCTTCACAAAATCGTGGATCGAGGCGGAAAGCAGCGTGAGCACTTCGCGCGGAGCCAGCCCGTCCGGACCGGCCTCGCCTTTGCCCTGCTCGGCCTGCTGCAGAATGCCGGCGACGCGAACTTCGACGAATTCGTCGAGATTGCTGGCGGTGATCGCCAGAAACTTCACGCGCTCGAGGACGGGATTGTGCGCGTCCAGCGCTTCATCGAGAACGCGCTGGTTGAACTGCATCCAGGAAAGATGCCGGTTTAAAAAGAGCCGTGGATTGTCGGACTGATCTCTGCGCATGGGTACCTCTGAGAGGCCCGAGGCTACTTCAAAATTGTTACGGGCAGGTTACTCAGAGATTGGGAAGGCTTCAGAGAATCGCGCGCACCACGCCACCCTCGACCCGTAGCGCGGCGCCCGTCGTCCCGGAAGCAAGCGGGCTGCATAGATAGACAATCATGTTGGCCACTTCGCCGACCGTCTCAAATCTTTTCAACAGCGAAGTGGGGCGAATCGTCTTGAAGAAATCGTTTTCGAAGGCGGCAGTGTCGGCGCCCGGCTTCGCCCCCATCTTCTGGATGAACGTTTCCACGCCTTCGGAACGGGTGGGCCCCGGGAGCACGCTATTCACGGTGATGTTCGTTCCGGCGACAGTCTCGGCGAGGCCGCGGGCGATGGCGACCTGCGCGGTTTTAGTCATCCCATAGTGAATCATCTCCGCCGGAATCTGAACGGCCGACTCGCTCGACACAAAAATAATCCGTCCCCAGTTCTTGTTGCGCATGCCCGAAAGATAGTGGCGGGAAAGCCGAACGCCGCTCATCACGTTAGCCTCGAAAAAGCGCAGCCAGTCTTCATCTGGGATTTGTTCAAAGGGCTTGGGCTCGAAAATGCCCATGTTGTTGACGAGTATATCTACTCGATCCAATTCCTGAATCAGCCGTGAGCAACCCGCCGCGTTCGAAACGTCGGCGGCAATGCCCGACACTTCCGCCTGCGGGTGCAGCTTGCGGATTTCGTGAATGGCTGCCTCGACGCGCTGCTGGCCGCGTCCGTTCACGATTACCGTCGCACCTTCCGCCGCGAGCCCTTGCGCGGTAGCAAAACCTATTCCGGCCGTCGAACCGGTCACGAGCGCTTTCTTGCCCTTCAGTTGCAAGTCCATGAGTACTCCCGCGAACTGTGTCTCAGCTCTTTCACCAAAATAGCATGTCGCAGAATGCGGCGTCACCGCAGTTCGCATCGTGCTATGTTTCTCTCGGAGGCCGCGAATATGTTTGAGGAAGCCTCGGAACGCAGGCAGCGCGAGCGCGCGATGCGCGAGGCTGGGCGGTTGCCGCCCGGTCAATCGCTCACTCTGAAGTGGCCCGTTCTGCACGCCGGCACCGTTCCGCGATTCGATCCTCAAAGGTGGGACTTTCGCATCGCCGGCCTCGTCGAAAAGCCCGTTCGCCTCACCTGGCAGGAATTCTCACGGCTGCCGATGATTCAAGTCACCGCGGACATGCACTGCGTCACTCGCTGGAGCCGCTTCGACGTTCGCTGGGAAGGCGTCGCGTTCACCGAAGTGGCCAGGCTTGCGAATCCGAAGCCGGAAGCCAGGTACGTGATGGTGGAAGCAGAGCAGGGCTATACATCGAACGTTCCGCTTGCCGACCTGATGCGCCCCACCACTCTTTTCGCGCTGAAACACAATGGCGAGCCGCTGCCGGCCGATCACGGTTATCCGGTGCGCCTTGTGGTGCCGCATTTATACGCGTGGAAAAGCGTCAAGTGGGTGCGCGGGCTGGAATTCATGAAGGAAGACGCCCCGGGGTTCTGGGAGCGCAACGGCTATAGCATGTACGGCGACCCGTTTCGCGAGCAGCGCTATTCAATTTAGAGCGTCAAAAGACCTAAGCCGCCGGCGCGGCCCGCATGCCGCCACTCGGGCTTATCTCACCAGAAGAATCGCCGTCGAAATGAAAACCACGGCCGCAGACATGATGATCCAGAAAATGGTTTTCATTACCTGGTCGTCGGAGGGTGCTGTGTGGTTCATCTTGGGTGCTCCTGTGTGTGCCGGAATTGAGCGTTCCACCACGACAAATGATGCAACGCAGACGATCCGGCCTCCGTGCTACCGGTCACCCCGTCGGGTGACACACCTCACGTAGCTGACTCTCTCCTTCTTATCGGCAGACAGTGGGCCAGCGTGAATTGTGAGCCGGCGGCGCGAGGGGACGTCAGGCGGACAAGGCGGCCATGGTCTCGGCGAGGATGAGCGCCCCGCGAGAAATGTCTTCCGGCGAGGCGTATTCGTCGGGGCGATGGCTGTAGCCGTGGCGGCACGGGACGAACAGCATCACCGTGGGCGCGACGCGCGACATGAAAAGCGAGTCGTGATAGGCGCGGCTGATTATTTTGAGGAACGGAAAGCCATGCGCCGCGCAGGATTGGGAGAGCGCTTCCACTAGTTCCGGCGCGCAAGTGGCGGGCGCATCGGCGTTGAGCGGCTCGACGCTTACGGCGACCTCGCGCTTCCGGGAAATCTCGTCGCAGACGGCGGAGACTTCGCGAAGAACCGCATCGCGTCGCGCAAGATCGGTGTCGCGAATGTCCACACCCATGCCCACGCGGCTCGGAACGCTGTTGATCGCCCCCGGAAAAACATCGCAGATGCCCACTGTGGCGACAGTGTCGAGGCCGCCGGTAGTTTTCGCGGAGCGCTCGACGGCCAGGATGAATTCCGCGGCCGCGCAAAGGGCGTCGCGGCGATCCGGCATCAGCAAAGCGCCGGCGTGGCCGCCCGAGCCTTCGATGGTGACGCGAAAGCTTGCCGGCGCGGCAATTTTCGTGACAATTCCCAGGGGCATCCGTTCGCGCTCGAGCACCGGCCCCTGCTCGATGTGGAGTTCAAGAAACGCCTTGTAGTAGCGGTCCGGGAGTTTTACAGCATCCAGATCGCCGTGAACGCCGGCGCTGCTGCGGAGGACATCGAGTGACTGGCCGTCCTTGCCGGTCAGTTTCCGGGCGGCCTCCGGCGAAAGGGTTCCGGACAGCAATCGGCTGCCGAGGCAGCCAATCCCGAAGCGGGTAGGCTCTTCCGACGTAAACACCAGAAGCTCGATGGAATGTTTCGGGCGAAATCCGGCTTGCTGCAGCGAACGGATCGCTTCAAGGCCTCCCAGCACGCCCACCACGCCGTCGTATTTACCGGCGTTGGGAATCGCGTCAATGTGAGAGCCGGTGCCCACCGCGGGCGCTCCCTGATCGGAGCCTTTCCAACGGGCGAAAGTGTTTCCGATGGCGTCCTGGCGCACAGAAAGCCCGGCTGCCTCGCAGAGCGAAATCATCCACGCGCGCGCCTTCATATCGGCGGGGCCGAAGACCACCCGCGTTACCACCGGTGGCTCGGCCTCGGAGATAGCTGCAAGCGTTTCGATTTCCGACGACAGGCGGGCTTGATCGATAGCAAGTTTCATGGCGCAGGGAATCCCAGTTTATTTTGTTTTCGCCCACGCGGAGAGCTTTTTCTGGTACTCGCGAGCCTCGCGTAGGATTTGTTCTTCGTCGAGCGTGAGCATGTGGTGATTCTCCATCAGCAGCTTCCCGCCGACGATCACCGTTTTTACGTCCGAACCTCTTAAAGCATAAACGAGTTGGGAGTAAACGTCATACATCGGAGTGGCGTGCGGGCCGCTGGTATCGACGAAGATCACGTCCGCTTTCTTGCCGGGTTCGAGCGAGCCGATCAGCTTGTCCATATGCAGGGCGCGAGCGCCTCCCAGCGTAGCCATCTCGACCACCTGCACGGCGGGCAGGGCGCGCGGGTCCATGCGGGCGATTTTCTGCAATTTCGCGGCGGTGTCCATTTCCTCGAAAATGTCCTGGCTGTTGTTGCTGGCGGCGCCGTCGGTGGCGAGGCCGACCGCCTGGCCGGAGGCGAGGAAATCGACGACGGGCATCACGCCCGAGGCCAGCTTCATGTTGCTCGATGGATTGTGGATGCAGCCGACGGAAAAATGCTTGAGCAGCGCCACGTCCGCGGCATCCACCCAGATGCAATGGGCCGCCACGACGTCCGGTCCCAGAAATCCGATCTTGCCCAGATAGCTCACGGGCGAGAGGGCTTGTTTTTTGCGGCTTTGCTCGATTTCAAAAAGCGCTTCGGAGATATGGATGAGGATCGGGACTCGATTGCGGCGCGCGAGAGCGGCGGAATCGAGAAGCGTCTTCTCCGAACAGGTGTAAATCGCATGAGGCGCCACCGCCGGGCTGATGAGCGGATCGTCTTTCCATTTCGTGACGTAGTCCTGCGCGTAGGCGAGCGCCTCGGCGGGAGTCTTGTTGTCCGGGGCGGGGAAGTCCACGATGGTTTCGCCGAGGATGCCGCGCATGCCCGCTTCTTTTGTGACGCGGGCGACGACATCTTCGAAGTAATACATGTCGGCGTACGTGGTGATGCCGCCGCGCAGCATTTCGAGAACGCTCAAGCGCGTGCCGCGGGCGACAAATTCTTCGTTCACGTTGTGCGCTTCGGCGGGGAAGATGTGCTTCTGCAGCCATTCGTCCAGCGCGAGATCGTCCGCGAGGCCGCGGAAGAGGCTCATCGCGGCGTGGGCGTGCCCGTTGATCAGGCCGGGCAGGATAAGGGCGCCGCGGGCGTCGAGGGTCTTTTGCGTAGCGTATTGCGCCGAGAGCTCGGAACGTGTGCCAACGGCCAGGATTGAATCGCCGCGAATGGCGACGGCGCCATCGTCAATCAAACGATACGCGGCATCCATGGTCACAACCGTCCCGCCCACAATCAGGAGATCGGCCGGAAGGCCCTCGTTTTGCCGGTCTGGATGCGAGGAGGACATGGGCGTCTTGATTCTTTCGCCTTTCGTGCTGTTTTAATTCTACAGGAGCGTGGCAGCCGGACGGATTATTACCATGCCTGTGTTTGCGTCCATGCAACCTGCGGATGCGGGATGTGCCGAACTTTCGAGTAACACACATACAAAAATGCGATGCTTGAAGAGCGGAAGCGGGAGTAGACTCGCGGCTATTCCGGGACGTTGAGAGTATGGCCGGTGAAGAATGGAATGCCTGGGAAATTACCTATGAACGACCCGATTGCTCAAAGGCTTGAACCCGAAACCGCCCGCGACAGCTCCCTCTACAACGAAGACCTTGCTCCGGTGCCGCGCGAGCGGCGCACCTGGGGCACCTACAACTACGCAGCGCTATGGATCGCCATGAGCGTCAACATTCCCACCTACATGCTGGCGAGCGCGATGATCGCAGGCGGGATGAACTGGAAGCAGGCGATCTTTACGGTGTTCCTGGGCAACGTGCTGGTGCTGATTCCGATGCTGCTCAATGCCCACGCGGGCGCGGAGTACGGCATTCCGTTTCCGATTTTCGCGCGGTCCGCGTTTGGCGTTTTGGGAGCCAATGTGCCGGCGATTCTGCGGGCGCTGGTGGCCTGCGGCTGGTTTGGCATTCAGGCGTGGATCGGCGGCGAGGCCATCTGCGCCATGGTGCTGGCGCTGGTGCCGGCCTGGAGAAACGCGCACTGGATCGTCCCGGCATGTTTTCTGTTTTTCTGGCTGCTGAACGTGCTGGTAATCGAGCGCGGAATCACGACGATTCGTTTCCTGCAGGGCGTCACCGCGCCGTTTCTGCTGCTGATCGGAATGGCGCTGCTGCTCTGGGCGCGCGGAAAGGCGGGCGGATTCGGGCCGATGCTCGCGACGCCGTCGAAATTTCAAAACTTCGGCGAATTCTTCCGTTTCTTCGTCCCTTCTCTGACCGGCGTGGTGGGTTTCTGGGCCACGGTAGCTCTGAACATTCCCGATTTCACGCGCTACGCGCGCAGCCAGAAGGCCCAGATGGTGGGGCAGGCGCTTGGCCTGCCAACCACGATGACGTTCTATTCGTTTATCGGCATTGCGGTGACGTCAGCGACCGTCATCGTCTTCGGACAGGCCATCTGGGACCCGGTCGCGGTGCTCTCCCGCCTGGAGAGCCCGCTGGCGGTAGTGATCGCGATGGTCGCGCTTCTGCTGGCGACGCTCAACGTAAACGTGGCGGCAAACGTCGTGTCGCCCGCGAACGATTTCTCCAATCTGTGGCCGCGGCGGATCAGCTTTCGCATTGGCGGGCTGATCACCTGCCTGGTCGGCATCGCGATGCAACCCTGGAAGCTGCTGGCCAATCACGCCAGCTACGTCTTCGGCTGGCTCGTGGGATATTCGGGATTCCTGGGGCCGATCGCGGGCGTCCTGATCTGCGACTATTTCATTCTGCGCAAGAAGATTCTAGTCCCCGAAGATTTGTACCGCCGCAATGGCGCCTACGAGTACTCCAGCGGCGTGAACTGGAAGGCCATCGCAGCCCTGGCGATAGGCTGCGGAATAGCGTTTGTGGGCCTGGTCTACGCGCCGCTGCGCGTGCTCTACGACTACGCGTGGTTCGTAGGTTTTGGCGTAAGCTTCGTGGCGTATTCGCTGCTGATGACGGTGCAGCAGCCCGCAGCGCAACCCGCCGATTAGGCTCCGGGCGGGGCGAAGACGAATGCTTTGATCTCGCTCGTCAATCGCCGCTGGGCGTAGGCGGCGCGCACGATGGATTGCGTTGCGTGCGTTCCTTCCAGCTCATGTGCGGCGCTCCTGTCTCGACGTGCTTCATGGTGATGCAATTCTCCACCGGGCACACCAGCGCGCAGAGATTGCAGCCGACGCATTCCTCCTCGATGATTCGCGGGACGTGTACGCCCATGCCATTCGGATTCTTTTTGCCGTTCTTCTGCTCACTGGACGCGCCATTGGGCGGCGAATTGTGCGAGGAATTGTACGGCGCGATGGCCTGGTGAGCGCCGTCTTCGCACGCGACGTAGCACAGCTGACACCCAATGCACAGTTCGGGATGAATCTCCGCCACGATTTTGTAGTTCAGGTCGAGGTCGCCCCAATCCTTCACGTTGGGCACGGCGCGCCCGCGAAAATCCTCAATCGAGCGGAAGCCGTGCGCGTCCATATACTGCGAGAGTCCGTCGATCATATCCTCGACGATGCGGAATCCATAGTGCATAGCGGCAGTGCAGACCTGCACGGTTGTAGCGCCGACGGCGATGTGCTCCGCTGCGTCGTTCCAGTAACCGATGCCCCCAATCCCGCTGATGGGAATCTTCACCGTTTTCGCGACGGAAGAAATCAGATGTAGCGCAATGGGCTTCACCGCCGGACCGCAATAGCCGCCGTGCGAGGATTTGCCGCCGACATTCGGGCGCGGCGTGAAAGTTTCCAGATCGATGCCGATCAGCGAGTTGATCGTGTTGATCAGGCTGACGGCGTCCGCCCCGCCGCGCTCAGCCGCCGCGGCGATGCGCGTAACGTCCGTGACGTTCGGCGTGAGCTTCACGATCACCGGAATTTTCGCCACCTCCTTCACCCATGACGTGATCATCTCCGTGTATTCCGGCACCTGGCCCACCGCGGAGCCCATGCCGCGCTCGCTCATCCCGTGAGGGCAGCCGAAATTGAGTTCCAGCGCGTCGGAGCCCGCCGCTTCGGCGCGGCGCACCATGTCGTGCCAGGTCTCGCGCTTCGGCTCGACCATCAGCGACGCGATCACCAAGTTGTGTGGGTAGCGCTTCTTCACGTCGTAGATTTCGCGGAAGTTCACTTCGATGGGCCGGTCGCTGATCAGCTCAATATTGTTGAAGCCCATCATCTTTACGTTGTGCAGATCGATGGCCCCGTAACGCGAGCTGGTGTTGACGATGGGGTCGCCGATGGTTTTCCACACCACGCCG
This sequence comes from uncultured Acidobacteriota bacterium, assembly GCA_963709105.1. GTDB lineage: Bacteria > Acidobacteriota > Terriglobia > Acidiferrales > UBA7541 > Palsa-295. The sequence continues at coordinate 765,392 of CAVPVC010000016.1, read as the reverse complement.
CCCCAGCCCGCGTCGAACGCGCGCATGGCCTGGCCGGCCGTGTTGGTGGGCGGGCCGGACGCAAGCCAGAACGGGTTGGGGCTGGTGATTCCGGCGAAGGTGACTTTCAAGTCTGCCATAAGCGACCTCTCACTTTTTGCGCGGCGCGCCGAGCCAAGCGTCCACGCCGCGCGCAGCCGCCATTCCCTCGGCCACAGCATCCACGACCTCGCGCCCGCCGTTGGTGCAGTCGCCGCCGGCGAAATATTTCGGATTACCAGTCTGGTGCCGCTCGTCGATCTTCACCGTGCCGTTTTTTTTCAGCTCGACGCCACGGATAGCGCGCAGCGAATCAGTCACCGGCTGCTGGCCGACCGCGCGCACGACCATATCGACCTCCAGCGTGAACTCCGTGCCAGCGATCGGCGCGGGAGTGCGGCGTCCCTTGGCGTCCGGAGCGCCCAGTTCCGTGCGGATACACTCAAGTCCAGTGACCACGCCATTCGCTCCCAGCACGCGCACCGGCTGCGTCCGCCACAAGAACGAGACCGCATCCTGCTTGGCAAGTTGGTATTCGTAAGCGAAGGCAGGCATCTCCGGCTCGCCGCGCCGGTAAATCAGGTAGACGGCCTCCGCGCCAAGCCGCCGAGCCGCGGTGACAACGTCAATGGCGGTGTTCCCAGCGCCGATGCAGGCGATGCGGCGGCCGATTTCCACGTCGTGCAGGGGCTGCACCTTCGTTCTCTCGATGAACTCGATCGCCCCCAGCACGCCGTGCAAATCTTCGCCCGGCAACGTGAGGTCCCAGGTCTCGCCAAGCCCGACGCCGATGAAAATCGCATCGAACTGGCTTTCAAGATCGGTGAACCCGACATCGCGGCCCACCTCGATGTTCTGGCGAAATTTGACTCCGAGCTGCTTGACGAGATTCACCTCGCGAATCGCATCGGAGGCCCGCGTCTTGTAAGCGGCGATACCATAAGTGTTCAGCCCGCCCGGGTTTTCGCGGCGATCGAAAATCGTCACTTCGTAGCCCCACTTCGCAAGCTCAGCAGCGCAGGCAAGCGAAGCAGGGCCCGCGCCGATGCAGGCCACGCGCTTGCCATTCGGCGAGCCGGGTTGGAAGGGCTGGATGCCACGGTCGAGAACGTAGTCGACGGCATGCCGCTGCAAGCGCCCGATTTCAATCGGCTCGTCGCCTTTTTCAACCATGACGCAAGCGCCCTCGCACAGAACCTCCGTGGGGCAAACACGCCCGCAGCTATGCCCCAGAATATTCGCGGAGAGAATCACGCGCGCGGAGCCCCGCAGGTTGCCTGTAGAGATTTTCTGGATGAAAGCCGGCACGTCGATGTGCGTAGGACAGGCGAGCGTACAGGGCGCGTCGAAGCAATAAAGGCAGCGCGCCGATTCCACAGCGGCCTGGCTCTCACTGAGCGCCGGTTCAATCTCCGCGAAATTCTTCTCGTACTGCTCGGCGGGAAGCTTGGGCGCTGTTTCGCGAAGGGGCATCATCGAGCCTCGGGAACGCCTGAACGCCAATGGCTGAAATGTCGGAGAGGCCATTCTAGCATCGCGGCCACGGCTATCGCTCCCGCAAGAGCCTTCTATGTGCTGATGGTGTCTATCGATTAGACAAATACGCACGAAGCAGCGCTCGGCTTGCCGTTGGCCGGCAGCTGGCCTAAGATTTCTCACCAGCGTTTCACGGGAGAAATGAATGCGCTTCGACACAGTCGTCCGGAACGGCACCGTAATCACCTCGACCGACACCTATCCAAGCGACATCGGCATCGTGAACGGCAAGATCGCGGCGATAGCGCAGTCGTTGCCGGTGGAAAACGCCGGAAAGATCGTCGAGGCCGCCGAGCGAGTGGTGATGCCGGGCGGCGTTGACGCGCACACGCACCTCGACATGCCCTTCGGCGGCACCACTAGCGCCGACGATTTCGAAACCGGCACGATTGCCGCGGCCTTCGGAGGCACCACCACGCTGATCGACTTCGCGATCCAGATAAAAGGGCAGAGCCTGCGGCAGGCCTTCGAGACCTGGATGAAAAAAGCCGACCGCAAAGCCGCCATCGACTACGCGTTTCACTGCATCATCACCGACTTGGGCGACGCGCAACTGGAAGAAATGGGCACGCTCATCCACGAGGGCGTTTCGAGCTTCAAGCTTTTCATGGCGTACCCGGGCGCGCTCATGGTGGATGACGCCACGATCTTCCGCGCAATGTCGCAGGCGGCGAAATACGGCGGACTCATCTGCATGCACGCCGAAAACGGCGGCGTGATCGACGTGATCGTGCGCCAGGCGCTGGCGGAAGGGAAGCGCGCTCCGAAATATCACGCGTTGACGCGCCCCACCACCGCCGAAGCCGAAGCCACCGGCCGCGCGATCGCGCTCGCGGAAATGGCGGGCGCGCCCGTGTACATCGTTCATCTCTCGTGCAACGAGGCGCTGGAAAAAGTGCGCGAAGCGCGCGACCGCGGTTTGCCCGCGTACGCGGAAACCTGCCCGCAGTATCTGTATTTGTCGCTCGAACACATGGACGCTCCCGGCTTTGAGGCCGCAAAATATGTGTTCACTCCGCCCCTACGCGAAAAGTGGCACCAGGAAAAGCTGTGGCAGGGGCTCACGCAGGACACGCTGCAGGTAGTCTCGACCGACCATTGCCCATTCTGCTTCAAAGAGCAAAAGGAACTCGGCCTCGACGATTTCACAAAAATTCCCAACGGCGGCCCCGGCATCGAGCACCGCCTGAGCCTGGTCTATACCGGCGGCGTCCACGGCCACCGGTTTTCGCCGAACCGGTTCGTGCAGCTGGTGTCGACGGCCCCCGCGAAGCTTTTCGGCCTGTTCCCGCGCAAGGGCACGATTGCGGTAGGCTCGGACGCGGACCTGGTAGTCTTCGACCCGAACGCCGAACACGTAATCAGCGCCAAGACGCATCACATGCGCGTCGATTATTCGATGTTCGAGGGAATCAAAGTAAAGGGCATGCCCAAAACGGTCCTCTCCCGCGGACGCCCCGTGATAGAAAACGGAAAGTTTGTAGGCAAAGCCGGCTCGGGAGAATTCGTCCGCCGCCAGACCTACGCCGGAGTCTGAAAGCCGGCGCAGCAACAAACGCTTCGTCCTTCGCCGTTCGGCCTTTGCGGGTGCCGACCCTTCGGTGTTAAGGGTCGGTCTTTTGCCGTTGCTTCTGTCTTGTCTTTCGCAGTCGCTTTTCGCTGTCATCCTGAGCCCATACGCGCGAAGCGCGGATGGGTGAGGGACCTGCTTCTTCTTTTGCCGTTGCCCGTCATCCTGAGGAGCGTAGCGACGAAGTACGGTTCTCCGTCGCTCGCTTTTCGAACGATGAATCTCTCTTCGCGCATAATTCGCAGCAACCGGCCAGTAAGAAGTTCAGTGCGAAGTGGGGATCGTCTCTTTGCGTTCGCTCCAGTGTTCCACAATGTCGCGCACAACTTTATCGCCCACCCTCTCGGCGGCCTCGAGCGCTGGGATATAAGCCGAGTAACGGCCGCTGGAGAAGTTTTTCAGGTCCTCCGCAGCGCTGCCCCCGGGCGGCTGCCGGTCATAATTGCTCACCGTGCGCAGCACGAGCACGCGCCGCAGATCGGCGCGGCCCCCGTGGTCGAGAAAAGTGAGTGCCTGCAGCGTCCCGGTATCCTCCATTCCAGCAATCATGTAATTTCCCTTGCCGCCTGTGTAGTAGCGCGTCCAGGCATTAGCCCACTCGTCCATCCGGGCGCCGTGCCAGAAAGTGCCACTGGAGATTGTGTCGCCTTTCGCCACGAAAGGCGGCTTCAGCGCATTGGGGAAACCGGTGAAGCGCGCGCGCGACGCGCGGATATCGGCGGAATCGGCGAGCGGGATGTTTTGCGTGAGCCGATAGGCCCAATCTACGAGCCCCGGATTGAGCGTGTAGATTTCGCCTTCCAGTTCGCCCCGAAGCGGCTGCTCGTACGGCGCGGACTTTCGCAACGGCACATACCCAGTAGGCCAATCGGACGGGATTTCGCGAGCGTCGATTTCATAAGCGATGTCGCCGTCGATCACGTGCTCCGCCCACACAGCCGAGCCAAGCGAAACGTCTACCGGATCCCCGCCGCCGATGCCCGCCACGATCCAGTAAGCCTTGGAAAGATCGAAGCGCGGATCGAGCCCAAGCGCCATAACGGAGGCGGCTGCCTTCGCGGTGGCAACGCCGGTAAGCATCCCCAGCACGCCGTCTTTGTTGAGGCGAACGTGATGATAGCCGGCTGCCAGGGGAAGCACCTGATCGAGGTGCTCGCGCTCGACCCAAAACTGAAACTCGCCAGGAGTGCCGCCGGTGTCCTCCCCGCGCTGGTACATCGTGACAACCACTACCTTGATGGGGATCGGCGCAGCCGCCGCTTTGAGAGAAGGTGCTTGGCCATGCATCCCGCCAGCCAGAAGCGACAACAGCGCCGCAGCCCGCAGAAATCGCTGAGCGATCTGCTTCATATCATTCCCCCGCCGCCGGCTGTCAATTTAACCGAACGCCCCGTCTCAGCTCCCGCGATAGGTGGAGTACCCGTATGGGCTCAGGAGCAGCGGGATATGGTAATGCTCCTTGGCGTCCCGCACCTCGAACTCGACAGCCACCTGAGGATAAAGCCCCGCCGACTTGCGCGATTCGAAGTAAGACGCCGTATCGAACGTGAGCCGGTAGATGCCCTTCACCAGCGCCTCCGGCGGCAGCAGATGACGGAGACGGCCATCGCCGTCGGTGGCACCGCGGCTCAGTTCCTGCCATGCTCCGCCCGCTTTCTTGATTTCGAGCACGATCGGAACGCCCGCCGCGGGGCGTCCGATGGAAACGTCGAGCACATGCGTTGTGATCTGGCTCATAGCGCGAGAAGTTTCTCCAGACGAAGCCGGGTGATCTTGCGTTGTTCCTCGGCGGCAATGCAGCGCTCGGTGCCCGCATCGTTCGCCAGGCGCGCGCGCGCCTGTTCGAGAATTTCTTCCGCCGATTTGCCGGTGGCACAGATGAGAAACACGTTCCCGAATTTAGCCTGATACGCCCGATTCGCTTCGGCCAGCTGGGCGCGTGTTTCATCCGATGCCATCTGCGCGCGAGACTGCTCGCCCGACGACCAGCTTCGCGCCGCCTTCGATTGCTTTTTCTCGGCTTTGTTGCCGCCGATGGCAGGGTGGTGGCGGAACGCCTCGATCCAATCCTCTTGGCTGAGAGCGGACCAGATCCGGTCAGCCGATTCGAGCAGGTGATTCGCATCCGCGAATGGCCGGAGAGCGAGCATTTCGGTCGCCCATTTTGTGGCCCCGCAGCAATCGAGGAGAGCTTTGCGAGCCTCCGCCTCGGAAAGTTCGTTCAGCCGAGCAATTCCTTTTGGGCGAGGCTGCAGCTCGGGCTGGCCGAAGAGACGCAGGCGGCTGACGCCGCCGTCGGGATAGATATTGAAGCGCACGTGAGTGCAGGGGCCGATGTCCAAGACAACCTGATCGCGGAAGATGTGGCGCGAATGCGCCTTCAATTTGGTCGTAGGGAGAAGCTCTTTCCAACTGTCGAGCTGCGTTACGTTGGCGCCGCCCTTTACGTAACAACCCTCCAGCGAACACGTGTCCGGGAAATTTCCTTTGAAGTGCGACGTATCGACTTCAACACGCCGGATCGAACCCGGCACCCCCAGTTTTACGATGGTCCAGTCGTGGCCCGGGCCGCGCCTGCGACGCGTTTCCCAGCCATCGCCCATGTTCTTGCCGAGTCCGGGCATGAGGAGGTTGAGCGGCACGCCGAAAAATTCATCGCTCGACTGGATGCTCCTGGCGCCATTGGTGACGCTCGCGAGATCGATTTCCGGACGCTCGATGCGGCTCTTATCCGGAACCACTTCTCCATGAACGCGCAGCCGGGCGACACCGCCATCGGGATAGATGTTCAGCCGCAAGTGTGTGAAGCGCCCGCTGCCTGGAACGGCGAACTCGTTTTGCGAATCGCCCGCGAGGGGAGTTTCCGGGAGAAGCTCCACCCACTTCGTTTTCGGCGACACCACTTTGGCGCGCTCGCCTGCATACGGCGCGCTGCCGAGGTCGCAAGCCTCGAGTGAGAATCGTGCCGGGTAGTTCCCTTTGAAGTAGCTCGTATCCACGACGACACCGCGAACGATGCCGGGCAGTCCCAGGCGAACGATGCACCAATCGTAGCCGGGAGTGCGGCGGCGCCGAGTTTCCCATCCGTCCATCCACTTGCCCCGGGACGTGAACTTGCCCTCCACAAAAATGGGGTTCGAAGTCTTGAGCAGGTTCGATTTGGGCGCGAAAAAGTCGTCGTTGGCCGCGATGGCGCGGCCGCCGAGTCGTTCGGACGCGAGATCGACGAGTTTGCGGAAGTCGCTCATATCTTGCCGCGAACCAGAACCTGCCCGTGGGGAAGCGATAGAAACTCGCCGCGGTCGAAGATTTTCCGGCCGCGGAGAAAAGTTGACTCAACCACTCCTGCGAGTTCCCGCCCCGCGTAGGGAGTGACCTTGTGCCGATGGTGCAGCTGCGCCGCGTCCACGGTGAACTTTGCCTCGGGATTCCAGATGACGAGGTCGGCGTCGCATCCCGGCGCAATCGAGCCTTTGCGCTTTCCGATTCCGGCCAGACGCGCGGGATTGCGGCAAAGCCACTCGGCCATATGCGTCACAGAATAGCCGCGAGGGCGCGCTTCCGTCCACACGGCGGAAAGGCTGAGTTGCAAGGAGGCGATTCCGCCCCAGGCGCGCAGAAAATCTCCCTGCTCGGGAAGCTTCATCGCGGGCAGGCACGGCGAGTGATCGGTGGCAATCATGCCGATCGTGCCATCGCCCAGCGCCTGCCAAAGCTTTTCGCGATTTTCGCGCTCGCGAATGGGCGGCGCGCATTTGAATTCCGTGGCGCCATCGGCGATCTCTTCGGAAGCGAACGTCAGATAGTGAGGGCAAGTCTCGGATGTGATGGCCAATCCTTGCGATTTCGCGGCGCGAAGCTGCGGAAGCGCATCGGAGGAAGAAACGTGAACGATGTGAATATGCGTCTTGAATTCGCCGCTCAAGCCGGCGAGAAGAGCGATGGCTTGGTCCTCGGCCGCGCGGGGCCGCGCCGCCAGCCACGCTGCGTACTTTCGCGGAGACGGCGAAGCGTTGTCCTTCGCGCTTTTCTTCGCCGCTTCTTCAATTGGGCCGGGGAGTTCGGCGTGTGCGAGCAAAGGAGCGCCAAGCGCGGCCAGGGCGGGCAAGGCGTCGCGAAGATCCGATTCCGCGACGCCCGGAAAGTCGTCCACTCCGCTCGGCACGAGAAAACATTTGAAGCCGAATACTCCCGCGTCCCACAGTGGCGCGAGCTGGTCTGTGTTGCCCGGCACGACGCCGCCCCAGAAACCGACATCGACGCTCAGCTTTCCGGCGGCCGCCGCCACTTTTTCGCGATAAGCGGAGGCAGTCGTAGTGGCGGGGAGGCTGTTCAGCGGCATCTCGATGATCGTGGTGACGCCTCCGGCAGCCGCCGCGCGCGTAGCGGTCGAAAATCCTTCCCACTCTGTGCGGCCCGGCTCGTTGATATGGACATGCGTATCGACAAGGCCGGGAAAAACCACCGAATCTGCTGCTTCGTGCACGGGCACACCGGGCGGAACGTCCTCGAAGCTTGAAATTGCGGTGATCACGCCCCCGCGAATGTGGATGGCGGCCGCGTCGCTCGCCTTCCGGCGTAACGACTCGCCGGCCGCGAACGATCAGATCGGACTTCTCTGCAGGCGGCGAAGTGGTGGGAGAGTTAGGCATGTCGCTCTACGCGGAAAGCTTTTCCAGGAATTCGGCAAGCAGGTTTTGCGCGACACGGCGGCGGTAGCGCGCGGTCGATCGCATATCGTCGATGGGCGCGATTTCGCGGGCGAGAGCTTGTTGCGCAGCTTCTGAAAGCGCCGGCGACAGTTTCTCGCCCTGGAGCATCCGTTCCGTGGCCGTGGCCCGCAGGACGGTGGGAGCGATGCTGCCCAGGGCAATGCGCACGTCCGCAATTTTTCCATTTTCAACGAGTGCCGCCCCGGCAAAGCAGACCTTGGAAATCGCCTGGGCGCGGCGCGTGCCAACTTTGCGGTAGTGCTGTTTCCACGCGGGTCCTCCATTGCGCGGCAACCGAATCGAGCGAATGAGTTCGTCGGGCCGCAGCAGACTCTGCTTGTAACCGGTGTGAAAATCCCGGTACGCGATCCATCGCGAGCCTCGCGACGAGACCAGCTCCAGTTCGGCGTCGTAAACGATCAACGCGGGCGGAGAATCCGCAGCAGGGGATGCGTTGGCGATGTTGCCTCCCAGTGTTCCGCGGTTCTGCGTGGCGATGCTCCCGGTTTCCGCGGCGGCGCTGCAAAGCAGCGTAAATTCCGCAGCGAGAAGGCTGTCGCGCCGTATTTGTGCGTACGTAGTTGCCGCACCAATAGCGATATTTGCGGGATTCACGGAGATGCCGCGTAATTCCCGCAAATGGTAAATGTTTAGATATTTCGTGTGCGCGAGCTTTCCCGCTTCCAGCAGCACCATCAGATCGGTGCCGCCCGCAAATGGCTTCCACTCATGCGGTTCGGCAGCCATGCGGTCGAGAGCGGCTGAAAGGTCCGGAGGCGCCTGAATTTCATATGCCGGGACGTAGGCCCTCACCGTTTCGGAACCTCACCCTGGCTGCGGCACGCTTCGAGCACCGATTCGAAAATCTTCGTGTATCCCGTGCAGCGGCAAAGGTTTCCGGCAAGCCCCTCGCGAACCTGCAACTCGGTAGGCCGAGGATATTTTCTAAGTAGATTTACGGCCGCCAGAATCATGCCAGGCGTACAAATACCGCACTGCGCTCCGCCATGCTCAAGAAACGATTGCTGCACCCCGTTCAGAAGTCCTGCGTTTGCAATGCCTTCTATGGTGCGGATGTTTGCGCCTTCGGCTTGCAGCGCGGGGACCAGGCAGCTGTTGACCAGGTCGCCGTTCATTTCTATGGCGCAGGCGCCGCATTCGCCTTCGCCGCAGCCTTCTTTTGTGCCGGTGAGTTTCAGCTCCTCGCGGAGGGCATCGAGGAGTCGCGCCATGGGATACGTCTCGAACGAGGCTGGCTGACCGTTCACGCTGCAGCTGACACGAATCTTCTGCAACCGATTTGGGGCGCGACGGTTCAGGCATGCGCTAGTTCCAGCATTTCGAGGGTTTCGATCAGGGTTTCGGGCGTGACGGGAACGCGGCGAATATCGGCGCCGGTGGCGTGTGCTATGGCGTTCGCTACGGCGGGAGCGGTGCCGTCCAGGGGCAATTCGCCGATTCCTTTTGCGCCGTGCGGTCCGGTGCCGTAAGGAACCTCCTCGAAGATGACGCGGATCGGGGGCACGTCCATGGAGGTGGGCATGATGTAGTTGGTCATCTGGCCGTTGATCATGCGGCCGTCTTTCCATACGACATTTTCGTAGACGGCGAAGCCGATTCCCTGCGCCACGCCTCCTTCCACCTGGCCGGCCGCGAGCATGGGATTCACGATGGTCCCCACTTCCTGCACGGCGGTGAAATTGTCGACGCGAACTTCGGCGGTGCGCGTGTCGACGGAGACCTCGGCGAGATAGACAGCCCAGCCGTATGCGCCGTAGGCGTCGCCCTGGTAGGTGGTGTCGTCCCAGCGGACGTCCGCGGGCTGATGATACTTTACGAACGATTTCAACGGCCCGAATTTCGCGATGTATTCCCGGCAGGCCTCCGCGAAATCTTTCGAGTCATACGAGCTTTTCAGCAAGCCGCTTTCGAGCAACGTGTTGAGGATATTTCGCGCCGCCGATTCGACCAGGCCGCCGACGATCATGGTGGTTCGGGAAGCGACGGTGGGCCCGCTATTGGGAACGTACGCAGTATCGGGCTGAAGTACTTCGATCCGGTCGCAATCGAGGCCGAGAGTTTCGGCGGCGACCTGCGTAAAGACCGTGTTTGCGCCCTGCCCCATTTCCGTGCTGCCCGCCAGCACGCGGACGATGCCCTCGGGCGTGGCTTCCAGCAGGGCTTCGGACGCGAGATATTCTTCGCCGGAGCCGGTGAAGCCGGCGCCGTGCATGAACGCGGCAAACCCGATGCCTTTCTTGACGGCGCTGCCTTGATTCTCACGCTCAAAGCGCGCGCGCTTCTCGTGATAGCCGCTTGCTTCGAACGCGCGCTCCATCAGGCGGGCCATGTCGACTTTTTCGCGGACGACCTGGCTGACGGCCAGGGTCTGCCCTTCGTGGACGAAATTTCTGCGGCGGAATTCATCGGGGGGAAGGCCAGCCGCCTCGGCGACGCGGTCCATGTGGCGCTCGAGGGCAAACACGCTTTGCGGGGCGCCGAAGCCGCGAAAGGCTCCATGCGGCGGGACGTTGGTGGCCACGGCACGGCTGCGAATGCGCACGTTCGGGCACTCGTAGGGGCCGGCGGCGTGGATGGTGCCGCGGGAAAGCACCACCGGCGAAACAGTCTCGTATGCGCCGCCGTCGAGGGTGAAGTCGATATCCATGGCGAGAAGCTTTCCATCGCGGCTCACGGCGGTGCGATGGCGCGTGCGCGAGGGATGGCGTTTCGTGGTGGCGACCATGTCTTCGGCGCGGTCGTAAATAATTTTGACCGGTCTTGCCGGACTTCCACGCCAGCAGCGCGGCGTGGGCGGAAATCATCGAGGGGTATTCTTCCTTGCCGCCGAAGCCGCCGCCTGTTTCGGCCTGGATGATGCGGACGCGATCTTTCGGCAGGCCAAAAATCGGGGTGAGTGCCTTGTGGATATAGTAAGGGCATTGCAAGGAGCCCCAGATCGTGACGCCTTCGGTGGGATTCGCGCGGGCGATGATTCCCTGGGGCTCGATGTAAAGCTGCTCCTGCGCGCCGGTCTCATACTCGCCTTCGACGATGAACGCAGCCTCCGCCCAGGCGCTATCGACATCGCCCTTGTTCACCGCGAACGATTTGAAGATATTGTCCTCGCCCCAGATGATTTCCTTCTTTGCGAGCGAATCCTCGATGGTGAGGATTGCGGGCAGCGGCTCGATTCGGATGCGCACGGCGCGGCGCGCTTCTTCCAGCAGATATTTGTCGGGATGCGCGAGAAGAACCACCGCCTCTTCCGCGTGATTCACGAACTCATCCGCGAGGCAGGGTTGGTCGTTGATCATCAACGCGACGTAGTTTTTGCCGGGAATGTCCTTCGCGGTGACGACCGTAAATTGATCCCACGGAATGCCTTCGCCGAAATGGATGGCTTTGATCCGGCCGCGCGCGATGGGGCTTCGCACCGTGACGCCGTGGAGTAGACCGGGGAAATCCAGATCGTCGATGTAGCGGGCGGTGCCGGTGACCTTGCCGCGGCCTTCCGGGCGCAGAATGGATTTTCCGATGATGCTTTCTTTCATGTATCGCTGTTCCTAATACCTCGTCTTATCGGGCTTTTCGTCCCAGGTGCGAAACCCCTCCCAGGCCTGTTCGGGCATCATCTGGATCATCGGGATGGTGCGCTGGGGATGGGGCTGTTCGATTTGCCTGTAAATGAAGGAGTCGTCGAAGCCGACCTTGAGAGCGTCCGCCGCGGAATTGCCGAAATAGACGCGGTCCAGGCGCGCCCAGTAAATCGCTCCGAGGCACATCGGGCAGGGCTCGCAGGAGGTGTACATCTCACAGCCCTTCAGCTCGAATGTGCCGAGCTTCTTGCAAGCGGCGCGAATCGCCAGAATTTCCGCGTGGGCGGTAGGGTCGTTGCTGGAGGTAACGCTGTTGGCGCCTTCGGCCAGAATTTTGCCGTCTTTGACGATCACGGCGCCAAAGGGGCCTCCGCCGGAGTGGACGTTTTTGACAGACAACTCGATGGCGCGTTGCATGTGCGCGCGGTCCATAGGCTTATGGTTTCCTGGGTCCAGATTGCTGCTCTCTGTTTCCTATCTAGTTTCCTATTCTATGCCATGCGCAGCCAATCGAAATACGAATCCGGCCTATCCAATTCCCATTATGCTGGCGGGAGCGGAGGGGCGGCTTCTGTCCCCGGATCTTATGTGGGATATTACGTCAGCCGGAAAATGAATTTCAGCGGCGGTCGGATGGGAGCGCAGATGAGCGAATCGAGCGTGGGTGCCGAAGCGGGTTGGTCGCAGAATGGAGTTCGGATCATTCGAAACGGCGAGCTGGATACGAACACTCCGCAAACTCCGGGTATGACTCGCGCGGAAGCGATTTCCCATGCTCGAGTGGGCGCGCAGAAACTGTGGGCGGGAACCGTGGTGGTACATCCGAACGCCAAAACCGGGCCGCATCATCACGGCGAGCTTGAAACCGTGATCTATATTGTTCGCGGGCGGGCGCGTTTTCGCTGGGGAAACCAGCTGGAATTCGTCGAGGAGGCTGGGCCCGGCGACTTCGTCTACGTGCCTCCTTTTGTTCCGCACCAGGAACTGAACGCCCGGAAGGACATTCCCGTGGAGGCCGTGATTGTCCGAAGCGGCCAGGAACCGGTCGTGGTGAATCTGGATATTCCCAGCCCGGAAGCGACGCCGGAAGGCTCGGAGGGCGATCCCTTTCACCAAGCCCCGCAGTGAAAGGGAGCCGTACGGCCAGCCAGTACACTTTGAAATAGGCAGTTTTAGGGTCTCCCCCCGATAGGCTTACCACGCAGATTCCCGCACCTTTATCCCGGCGGCAGTGTTGCCGCGCTTCTCGTTCGACGTGCCCTCGTAGCGGAATCCTTTGTGTGGAGGAGGGAGACATGATGCGAATCCAATCGCTGACTGGCCTGCTCACGCTTTCCATCATCGCTCTAGTCGCGGGATGCTCGCGCGAGCAGACCAAGTCGCCGGACGTTGCGGGGGATGTGCGTAACGCGCTGGATCAATCCGGACTGCGAGACGTTCACGTGAGCCAGGATCGCGACAAGGGCGTGGTTACGCTCACCGGAGATGTGCGTTCAGGAGATATGAAGTCCCAAGCGGAATCCATTGCGAAATCGATCGCCGCGGGGCAGGTGGTATCGGACGAGATTGCCGTCGTGCCGCCGGGCGACAACGATGTGAAGACAGTGAATGCGGACCTGGATAAGGGCATCGAGAAGAACCTGGACGCCGCTCTGATTCAAAGCAGGCTGCATAAGGCCGTGAAATACGAGGTGAAGAACGGAGTGATCACGCTCAAGGGCGAGGTGAATTCGCAGGGCCGGCGCATGGAGGCTCAACGAGTGGCCGCCGGCATTCCCAATGTTGCGCAAGTGATTAACGAACTCGACGTCAAGGATCAGAAGGCGACAGCTTCGAACTAGCGGTCCATTGCAAAGCGATCCTTCAAGCGGCAAGGCATTGTGCATTTCTAAAAAGGGGCCAGAAAATATGAAAAACGCATTTGTGGCGGTTCTCTTAACGATATTCGCGGCGGGAGCCGCTCGGGCGCGTCAGCGGTCTTCCGACGGTAAGGCCGATCAACCCACGTATCACGTCACAATGGTCCCGAGGACGATTCTGGCCATCAACTATCAAAACCGCAATAAAACGGAAATTGGATTTCAAGGATCGCCTCTGATGCCTCTGGCGAAGGGCGAGGCGCACGTGGAGAGCCGGAACGGCCGAATCGCGGTGGACGCGGAATTCCGGAATCTCGAGCCAGCCAGCAAGTTCGGCGCTGAGTATCTGACATACGTGCTTTGGGCGGTGACGCCGGAAGGAAAATCGAACAATCTTGGCGAGGTTCTGCTCTCCGGCAACAAAAGCAAGCTTCAGGCGACGACGACGCTCCAGACGTTTGGCCTGATCGTTACCGCCGAGCCGTATTACGCCGTGACCGAGCCGAGCGATGCCGTGGTGTTGGAAAACGTGGTGGTAGGAGGCACGGAGGGCACGCTGCAGCAGGTAAACGTCAACTATCAGCTCTTCAAGCGCGGAATGTACAGTTACAACACCGAGGCGGCCGCGCGAATTCATGCGAAAGGCACGGCCCCACTGGAGTTGGAGGAAGCCCGGAACGCGGTGGAGATCGCTAAGAATGCTGGCGCACAGCAATACGCCTCCGACACTCTGAGCAAAGCTGAGCTTTCCCTCAGCAACGCGGAGGCTACGTTCCCTAAGGGGGATAAGCGCGTCGTGGTGCAAGACTCGCGCGACGCCGTCCAAAACGCCGCTGAAGCCCTTCAAATGACCATGCAGCGCCAGGAAGAAGAGGCCCAGGCACAGGAACGGGCTGCCGCAGCGCAGCGAACCGCCGAAGCTCAGGCCCGGCAGCAGCAGGAAGCTGCAGCTCGCCAACAAGCGGAACTACAACGGCAGCAAGCCGAGCTTGAGGCGCAGCGAGATGCGCAGGCCAGACAACAAGCCGAGTTGCAGGCGCAACAGGACGCGCAGGCTCGCGCGGCGGCTGAGGCAAAGTCGCAGGCGGATGCCCAGGCTGCGGCGCAAGCCCAGCAGGCCGCCCAACAAGCGCAGCAAGCGGCGGCGCAGGCCGAACTCGAAAAGCAGCAATTGCGCGCTATGCTTCTGGAGCAATTCAACCGCATCCTTCCGACCACCGACACGCCGCGCGGGCTGAAAGCGAACCTGGCCGATGTGCTGTTCGCCACGGGCAAGTTCGAGCTTCAGCCGACTGCGCGGGAAGCCCTGGCCAAATTCTCCGGGATCGTGCTGGCGCATCCCGGGCTGAAGATGCAGGTGGAGGGATATACGGATAGCGTCGGAAGCGATACCTTCAACCAGACGCTTTCGGAGAACCGGGCGAATTCTGTCCGCGCCTACCTGATCGCGCAGGGGATCGATCCAATCGCCGTAACGGCAGTGGGCTTTGGAAAATCCGATCCCGTGGCAAGCAACGATACCTCCGCGGGGAGGCAGCAGAATCGCCGCGTGGAGATCATCATTTCCGGGGAGATCATCGGATCGCACATCGGCGGCACTCAGGCGGGGGAATCGCAGTAAGCCGCTGCTCTGCGGAGCGATTTATGCAGCCTCCGGGTAGGTTGGCTAACGGCGCGCCTCGCTGCCGGCACTGGTTGTCTGCAGTGTGGGAGCGGCGTCGCCGGAAATCACTTCGTAGACGAAGCGCAGCTTCGCGATTACGGCGTGCGACAGCACGAACGGATAGAGGTCCGGAAGCCCCATGCTGCGGTTAATGCTGTTGAGCGCCACGGCAAATTCCGCCCACGCCACGATCACATCGTCGAAGTTGGATTGCTCCTGGGAAACGCGCGGGCGGCCGTTGGTTTCCTGCGGGTCGATAAGAATGCGCTTGCCGACGAGGCCGAAATCGTTGGCCACCTCCAACGCATCCTGAATGTGCAGGAAGTGCGCCCAGGTTTCCGCCCAATCTTCCCAGGGATGCGCGGTGGCATACGCGCTGATGTAGTTATCCTGCCAGTTCGCGAGAGCTCCTGATTGGTAATACCGGTTGAGTGCCTGCTGGTAATCGGCGCGCTCGTCGCCAAAGATGTCGCGGTAAGGCTCAAGAAAATTTGTGCCGCGCACGAGGCGATCCCAATAATAATGGCCGATCTCGTGGCGGAAGTGCCCCAGCAGTGTGCGGTAAGGCTCCTTCATGGCGTGGCGCACGGTTTCGCGGGTTGCGTCGTCGGCT
Organism: uncultured Acidobacteriota bacterium; assembly: GCA_963709105.1. Lineage (GTDB taxonomy): Bacteria > Acidobacteriota > Terriglobia > Acidiferrales > UBA7541 > Palsa-295. The sequence goes on along the minus strand of CAVPVC010000016.1, from coordinate 749,822 downwards.
TCGGCGATATTCAGGGTGATGACGCCGTCGTCGTGCCCGGTCAAGACCTTGGTTGTGGTTCCGTCCGGATTCACGATGTCCGAAAGAAAACGGAAGGCCAGGCCGTTCTGGGGATCGTCTTTTTTTCGGGCGATCGGCAAATTCAGGCGAATCAGGCTGTAGACGACCCTCCGCTTGGCTGCTTCCACAAGCGCCCACAGCCCCACGTTGATTTCATTGCTGAGATCGGGAATCACTTCATTCAGCCGGCAGGAAACGCAGAAGGTCTCGTCCTTTTCGTTTTCCGGGATCATCCAGTTGCAGACGGCGGCCTTCACGTAGTTCTGGCACTTGCGATACAGGCCCTCCTGATTCCGACCGGTGCCCGTGGGCCGCCAGAGGCCTTCGCCCGCGGGCTCGATGCTGGCGAGGCGAAGCTCCTCGGGGAGGAATCCCAGCTCGCGGCCGCAATTTACGCAGGCGACATTTTGAAAAAAGATCAGCTGTCCACAGACGCACGAATAGGTTTTCATTTTCTTCCCGGTGCTTTTGGTCAAGAGCTAGTCTATGAATCTTCCCGGCGGAATACAGTGCTGGCGAGGCGACTCGAAAGGATGGCCGGGAGAACGAAGTCGTCAACATCAACATCCCGCCACGTGAGCAATCTCTCCCGGCCGCGACTGTCGTGAGACCGCTGGAAGCTACTTCCTACTGCCCGATCCGGCGTGGCTCGATTTCTGGTGTTCTCTCAATTCGGTGGAAGAGTTGAACGTCTGGCCGCACTGACTGCATTTGTGTTGCTCTGGCATGGCTGACCTCCTGGACGATTTCTCGATGCGAGACGATGTGTGGCCGTCTCGTACAAAAGTCTAGCCCACCCTCACTTTTCGGCAATCCATCGAAACCTGTACAACGTCTCGGGATGACCTGTAAGGGCAGGTGTGACCGGGTAGCTGAGCCAGAACTGCGAGGGCCATTTCGGGAAACCGTATCCCGCTGAGCAACCGTCAAATAAATCAACTTTGTGATACTCTTCCGGGCGTCACAAACGGCGGTAATGGGTCCTGCTGGGTTGGGATGACGTGACGGCAGGTTGTCGAAAACGGAGGACCATCGTGGGTAAGATCGAATCGAATTTGCGAGCATTCAGCAGGCTCGCCGGAGTTGCTGGCATTGCCCTGTGCGCCGCGCTCTTTCTGGCGCCGGGCTTCGCCGCCGCGCAAAGCGAGTGGCTGACGTGGGGCCACGATCCGGGGCGCACCGGCTGGAATAATTCCGAGACAACGCTGACGAAGGATAACGTGGCGCATCTCGAACTGAAGTGGAAATCGCAGCTTTCGACCGCTCCGAAGGAGGAGGTTCTCTCGACGCTGACCGCTCCCCTGGTCGCCACGGTGGACGGGCCGCAGGGGCCGAGGACGCGTATCTTCGTGGTGGGGAGCGACAACACGGTTTACGCGATTGATTCGGAAACCGGCGAAGTCAGCTGGCAGAAGAAATTTCCCAACACGGCAACGCCGCCGAAAGCCGCCACGTGGCTCTGCCCCAACACTCAGAATTCCACGCCGGTGATCGACAAAGCGGCGGGGATCATTTACGTGTCGACGACCGATGGCAAAATCCGGGGACTCAGCCTCGCGAATGGCGACGAGCGGATGCCGGCGACCACGTTTACCGATCCCTTTGCGCGCAACTGGAGCCTGAACCTGATCGATGGCGTGATTTATTCGTCGAACGCCCGCGGTTGCGGCAACGCTCCCGCTCACCTTACGGCTATGGATTTGAAGGACCCTTCGCACCACATTACAGAGTTCTACACCGGCACCGGGCGGCCTTCGGGCATATGGGGACGCGGCTCCGTGGTTGCGGGCCCGAAGGCGCTTTATATGCAGACGGCCGACGGCCCGTACGATCCCGCCTCCGGCAGCTTTGGCGATAGCGTTCTGGCGGTCACTTACAAGAACTTCCGGCTGCTGGATTCCTACACGCCGAACAACTGGGCGTATCTCCGGGAGAAGGATCTGGACCTGGGCTCGGCGAATCCCGTGCTGTTCCCGTTCCAGAAGTGGACGATCGTGGCGTCTGCGGGCAAAGAGTCGACGATTACACTGCTGGACGCCGACAACCTGGGAGGCGCTGACCATCACACGCCGCTCTATTTGTCGCCTCGTTGGGGCAACGACGAAATCCTCATGGCCGGGCGCGGGCTTTGGGGAGCCATGGCTACCTGGCAGGATGCCGATGGGAAGCGATTCGTGTTGCTGCCGCTGTGGGGACCGCCGTCGAAAGACGCGCCGGCGTTCAAATACACTTACGGAAACGCGGATCAGGGCAGCGTGATGGCCTTCGAGATACGCCTCGATCCGGCTAAGAACACGCCCAGCCTCGTCCCAACGTGGATGTCGCGCGATATGCACGTGCCGGATCCACCGGTGGTGGCCAACGGCGTGGTTTACGTGCTGCAAACCGGGGAAAATACCGTGCAGAGGGCGGACGCGAAGACGCGGAGCACCCCCGTCACCAACGCGGTTCTCTACGCGTTGGACGGGGAAACCGGGCAGCAGCTCTACTCCAGCGATAAGGCCATCGATAGCTGGACGCACTTCAGCGAGCCGGTGGTTGCGGGCGGAAACGTCTACGTTTCCACCTGGGACGGAAGAGTCTATGCTTTTGGACTGAAGAAGAAGTAACGCAATCCGATGTCGATAAACGACCGATCAGCCAAAAACGGCGATGAGGAGTTGGCGCGATGGAATTCACGATGGAATTGAAGACGAAGAACAAGGCAAGTATGCGGCGGGTGATTCGGCTGGGGATTCCATGGCTGGTGCTGGCGATCCCGCTGGCGGCGGCTTCGTCCCGGATATATGTGGCGAACACCGCGGGGACCTCGGTGTCAGTGATCGACCCCGCGAAGAACAAGGTGGTGCAGGAGATCGGCGGGATTCAGGTGCCGGAGGGAGTGGCGGTCTCGCCGGATGGGAAGCGCATCTACATCACCCAGTTTCCCGAGAAAATCCTCACCGTCGTGGACCGAAAGACCGGTAAGAAAATCAAGGAAGTGCCGGTCAGCGGACACGCGAACGACATTACGGTTACCAGGGACGGGCGTTTCGTTCTGGTCTGCGACGCGGAGACACCGGGCGGGCTGGATATCGTCGATGCATCCACCCTTGAATTGGTGAAGAACATCCCGACCAAGACGAAGCAGCACGACATCGCCGTCACGCCCGACAGCAAGTACGCGATTGGCACCTCCGAAGGTTCTGGCGTGCTCACCGTGTTCGATCTCCAGACCCAGACAATTGCCTGGGATCACAAGTTCGAGATGGGGACGCAGGTGCTGGCAATCGAGCCGAATCCCGATGGCTCCGCTCACCGGTTGTTCCTGCAGCTGGGCAAGCTGCGCGGCTTTGCGGTGATGGATTTCGCGACGCGCCAGGAAGTCACCAGGGTTACGTTCCCTGACGACGAGCCAACGGTCGTGCCCAGCGGAGCTCCCAGCCACGGGATCGGCATTGCGCCGGACGGCAAGACGCTGTGGGCCAACAGCAGAATTTACGATGCGGTGTTCGTCTATTCGCTCCCCGACATCAAATTGCTGGGGCGCGTTCATCTGCCGGAAGTGATGCCGCCGGGGCACGATCCGATTGGCGGCTCGCCCAACTGGGTGACGTTCAGTCCAGACAGCAAGACAGCGTACATCTCGAACGGCGCGGACAGGTCCGTATCCGCCGTGGACGTGAAGTCGATGAAGGTGGTGGCGCGCATCCCGGTGGGGGAGCAACCCGGTCGGATGACAGCGTCGTTGCTTTCCAAGTAGCAATTCGGGGCGGAGGCTTACTCACCCGCTGCGTAATTCATTTTTCGGAGACGATCTCGCGATGATTCGAATTTTCTCGAAGGAAGTTGCCAGTTTTCTGCTTTTGGTCGCCGCCGGTTTTGGCGCGGCGCAGTCTCCTGCACGGCAGGAAGCACCGAAACCGGTGCAGTCGCTCGATTTCGAATTCTTCAAGGCGCGCGTCGAGCCCATTTTTCTGAGGGACCGGCCGGGCCACGCCCGCTGTTACTCCTGCCACGGATCGGGAAACGGGCCGCAGTATCTTGTGAGGCTGTCTCCAGGGAGCACCTCCTGGACCGAGGAGCAATCCCGGCAAATTTTTGAGAACGTTTCCAAGCTGGTCAATCGCAATGATCCGATGAACAGCCGTTTTCTGATTCATCCGCTGTCGCCCGTGGCAGGGGGCGATATCGAGTTTGTGCATACGGGTGGAAGGCAGTTTGAATCCAAGGACGATCCCGACTGGAAAGCCATGGCCGCGTGGGCCAGCGGCGAAAAGCTGAACGCCTCCAACTAACCCTTGTAGTCCACGCTTTCTAGATGCCAGGTGCGGCTCGGAGAGTGATGCCCGCGGCTCTACGGGATTGTTTCCACGCCTGGGCTGACGCTGGCCGCTGGCTTGTTTCTCAGCGCCAGGTATCTTTCCAGAACCACATCTAATTCTTGCGGGCGGATTGGCTTGGTCAGGTAGCCGTCCATTCCGGCGGCTATGCAGCGCTCCTGGTCGCGTTTCATGGCGTGGGCGGTTAGCGCGATGATCGGCTGATGCTTTCCGCTGGCGGTTTCCTTTCTGCGAATGGTGGCGGTGGCTTCGAGACCGTCCATTTCCGGCATTTGGACGTCCATGAAAACCAGATCGAAGGGGCCGGCTTCCAGGGCTTCGACAGCCTTGCGTCCGTTGCACGCGACAGTTACGCGGTGTCCTCTTTTCTCAAGCAGGCGGGTGGCGAGCCGCTGATTCACCGGATTATCTTCGGTGACAAGAATATTCAGGACCTCGCTGGCGTCGCGGGCATCGTGGAGCGAGTACCGGGTGACAAGGGGAATCGCGCCGGACTGGGCCTGCGCGCCGAGTACGCGAGCGATCGCCTCGCGCAGTTCGGACTGGCGAATGGGCTTGAGGAGGTAGGCCGCGACGCCGAGTGCCTTGCACCGATCCGCGTCTCCCCGGTGGCCCGCCGAGGTGAGCATCATGATGGTGGCGGTGCGCAGTTCCGGCCTCTGGCGAATTTTTTCGATCAGGTCGAAGCCGTCCATATGAGGCATGTGCATGTCTGTCAAAACAAGCCCGTAGGGTTTTCCCGCGTCCGCTCTGGAGAACAGTTCCGCGAGGGCTTCTTCGCCACCCCCGACGGCCGTTGAGAGCATTTCCCAGCGGCTCAGCATGCCCTTTAGGATTCGCTGGTTGGTCAGGTTGTCGTCCACGATAAGGACATTGACGCCTCGCAGGATTTCCGGCGGGGCGATCGTCCCGATCTGGGGCTTGGACTCCGACGTCTTCAGCTTCGTGGTGAAATAGAATCTGCTGCCTCGATCGGGGTCGCTCTGGACCCAGATTCTTCCCCCCATCATCTGCACCAAGCGCGCTGAAATGGTGAGGCCCAGGCCGGTTCCTCCATATTTCCGGGTGGTAGAGGTATCGGCCTGCGCGAAGGGATCGAAAATGAGGTTCTGCTTCTCGATGGGGATTCCGATTCCGGTGTCCGACACGCAGAAGCGCAGGATGCGCTCCTCGCCTTCTTCCTTTTCCACGGACACCTTCAGGCCCACTTCACCCTGATGGGTGAATTTGATGGCGTTGCCGACGAGGTTGACGATGATTTGCCGCAACCGGCTGGAATCGCCGTTGACGGCCTCGGGTGCATCGGGGGCAATCTCGCAAAGCAATTCGAGACCCTTCTCGTGCGCACGAAGCGCGAGGGTTTTGAGGGTGGCTTCCAGCGTATCCCGGAGATTGAAATCGATCGCCTCCAGGTCGATTTTCCCGGCTTCGATCTTGGAGAAATCGAGAATGTCGTTGATCACGGTCAACAGGGCATCCCCGGAAAGCTTTACCGTCTCCAGATATTCCTGCTGCTCGGGGGTGAGCTGGGTCTCCAGGGCAAGTTCCGTCATTCCGATGACGCCGTTGAGAGGAGTCCGGATCTCGTGGCTCATGTTGGCGAGGAATTCGCTTTTGGCCCGGTTCGCTTCTTCCGCCACGTCTTTGGCGCGGGAGAGCTCCGCGGTGCGCTTTTCGACTCTTTGCTCCAGTTCGGCGTTCAACTTCTGCAGGGCGGCATCGCGCTGCTGAATCCGGCCGAGCATATCGTTAAAAGACGCGACCAGGGTTCCGACTTCATCGCGGCTTTGTATGACGCCCCGCAGCGTAAAGTCCTCGCTCACGGTGACGACTTCGGCGAGCTCCGCCAGCTTCAGAATGGGCGCGGTGGCAATGCTCAGGAGGCGAGAAGAGACAAGATAGGTGGCCAGCAAGGAAAGGAGAAGGACGAAAGCGGCGATCTTGCTGTACTCGATTATCTTGGCGCGAAAGCCGGTCAAATCGGAAACGATGGCGATGGAACCGGCCTTTTCACGATGCATGGCTACGCTGCGAAAAAGGACGAGGGAATCCGGGGTGAATGTCGCCCCGTCCGGCTGCCAGGAAGGCATCTGGAGGTTCGCCGGCGAATTGGCGCGGCGATACTCGGCGAACACTTTGCCGTTCGCGTCGTATAACCGGGCGCCCAGGATGTGCTGTTCGGTTCTCAGTGCCCCGAGCATGTCGGCCGCGGTCTTCTGGTCGTTGAATATCATGGAAGCCGCCGCATTGGCTCCAAGCGTGTCGGCGAGCGCGGAAAGCTCATTCGTTGTGCTGGCGCGAAAACTCTTGCGTTCGTAAGCGGCCAGGCCGACGCAGGCCATCACCAGCCCCAGCACGCTGGAGGAGAGGATCAACAGGGTCAGTTTTCGCCGTATGGACAGATCCCGGAAGCGCATCCCCTCTCCCTTTCCTCTACCCCTGTTTTCCGAAGACGTTCTTCGCAAGCAGCAGCAGCCGCGAGCTGAATTTCAGGCCTGCGGGGTCGGATGCTTTCAAATTGATTTCAAAGCGCACTTTGTCCTGATCCAGAGTGAATCGAATCATGCCGCCTCGCGAGATGAAGTCCTCGGATTCGCCCACGGTCATCACCGCGGAAGTGCCGAGCCCTTCGATAATTTTCGAAAGATGCGGGTCCTGGTCGTTGCTGATGAATAGAACCTGGCAACTGCCCGCCTCCTGCGGTTGCTTGAGATGCAGAACCCGGATGGGCTTCGAACCGATGACCTTTCCGTTGAGCGTGTTCTCGAGTTCTCCGCGGAAAGGATCGTCTCCCAGGATGCACAGGTCGAACGCCGGGCCGCCCGCGGCAGCGGCGGGCCAGTCCACCAACTGAGCGAAGTGAAAAAGAAAGCCGGCTTTCACGTGGTATTCCTCGGCTTTGCCCTGGGCGGACGAGGGCCCGTACGTTGCCATGAGGATCAGCGGGAGTAAAAGGGCGCGGCGGCGAAACAAGGAAATCGCGGCAGCCGGAAGATCCCGGGAATGGCTGGGCGGGACAGAATCCGGCACGGTGCGTATAGGGCGGTTCAACAGAGAACTCCCGGTCCCGAGTGTCCACGTGAATTTGACCTATGGCGCCGCGTTTCGTCCCGACGGAAGCAGCGAAACTGCGGGCCCCTTCCTAAGGATCGGACCACTTCCCAGACGGCACCCTAAAAGAAATATCGTTGGATAAGCGGCTTATCTTTAATGATTTCTGTCTCGGTGTTCACGGGCGGTTCAAATCGGAGCTAAGGAGTGTCGGGACGACTACGAACGGCAACGGCGGGAGCAATATCGAGGTTGCCACGCAGGCTCTGCTAGTTCTTGCCGGCTGAGAACCGAAGGCCTACGTACACGACGCGGCCCTGCTCGACGGGGATCTCATCCACGCTGGTAAATCCCCAGCTTGGCAGCCACACGCGGAAGTCGGTGAGGTTGTTTGCGTGCACCACGAAAGACACGCCGCTTCTGTCCGAAAGGTGGAGGGCCTTGCCGAGGTCGTAACGCAGGTCGCCGTTGAGAATATTGTGCCAGCCCTGAACGGGGTTGACGGAATTGCTATAGCCGTTGATCGTCCCGTCGGAAACTTCGAACAGGCTGACCGAGAGGCCGCGCCGGTCCTGGTAGCTCCCGCCGGCCTTAAAGCCGAGGTTGGGGATGGGAGTTACATCGCTTCTCCCGTTCCCGTCCACGTTGGTCTGATAGAGCATCGATCCCTCTAAGAAGAAGTCCTTCCGGAAATAATACTTTCCTTCCAGTTCCGCGCCGTTGAATGTGAGCTCTCCGAGGTTGACGTAGTGAATTGGCTTGCCGCTCACGGAGACAATGCTGTCGGTCTGTTTACTGTGAAAATAATCCACGCCACCCTGCACGCGGCCTCCCTGAAAGCCGATGCCAAGGTCGAACGTGCCGACTTTTTCCGGCTGCAGATTGGGGTTGCCGACGATCCCGGGCCTGATTCAGGTGGAGTTCATCCAGCGCGGGGGCTCGAAAGGCCTGGCCGTAGAGCGCCTTGATGCTCATCCACGGCGAAGGGCTCCAAACCGCGCCGCCTCGCGGCACCGTGTTGAGCGAAATGTCGCCGATCTTGTTGGATTGGAAGCCGCCGATGAGTTTCAGATCGTGCCGCAATTGATGGTCGATCTGGGCGTAGAACGCGCCCCCGGGCCGTGTGCCTTGCGCGGCTATCTGATGGGGAATGACGGCGGTATATTCCTCCGTACCCGCGATGCGGTTGAACAGCGCGCCGGCCGTCAAGCGGTCCTTGCTGCCGAGAGTGATCAGGTTGGTCCATTCGGCGACAAGCTCGTTGGAATCCCGGGACGTGCTGGGATACGGGACTTCACCGAACGTCGTGCGCGTGAAAGTGACGTTGAAATCCATGTCCCAGTTTTTAGTGGCCTTGTGGTCGTAGCCGAGATTCGCGAAGTCGCGGGTCAGGCGGGTCTCGCCCACGGTGCCCATCACGAAGGCGGTGGATTGCCACTCCGTGAAAGCGGACATGAAGCTCAGGCCCTTGTAGTCCGATTCAAAGTACGCGCCGACGCCCCGGTCTACCACGGTGACGTTCTGCGTATTCGGCACGTGCGGCGCAACCGGAGAATTTCTCAGGGGGATGGGAACCGAGTAGGTAACGGGCCAGTCCGGCGCGTCATGAAGCTGCGCCGCTCCCACCGCGCTGAGGTCGCCGCGCTTGTACATGAGCTGCGCCGAAGAATCCACGGCGCCCTTGGCTCCGCCCAGCGCATCGGCGGACGCCTGGTTGTTTTTCGCCTTCCGCGTGATCAGGTTGATCACCGCCGAGAAGGCGTTGGTTCCATAGAGCACCGAACCGGGGCCGCGGATCACTTCAATGCGATCGATGATCTCCACGGGAAACGATTCGAGAAGATCGGATATGATTCCGCCCTCCTGCACCTCCCGCGTCGGGCGCCCGTTGATCAGGAAAAGAATGTGGCCTCCGGCGGTTTTGGTCTGGTCGCCGCGGGCCGCGACCATGCTGCGGTCGGTGAAGTACTGGCTGGTGCCGGTCAAGCCGGTCACGCGCTGGAGGATTTCACCGAGCGTCATGCCGCCGAAGCGGCGCAACTCGTCGCTGGTGACCACGGACATGATGCTGGGCGCGTCCGAGAGCTTGTCCGCGAAGCGGGAGGCGGTGGTCACGTCGATGTTCATCAGCGCTTCGATGTCCATCGAAGTCACGTCCGCCCCTGCCGCGGTGCCGCCGCCTGCGGTCTGCGCGGCTTGCTGTGCCGGCGTAGCGGACGCAAAGACGAAGAGGAGCAACGCCGCGCCCCAGGATGCTGGCCATGTTGGAAGGAGCGCAAATAATTTGAAATTCCTCATCTTGAGCCTTTCCCGGAGCCGTCTGAGATCTCCCCGCACGCGTCCCGTTGCTATCGAGTGCGCGAAATTTCCGGTCTGGCTATGTGACAAAAAATGTATCGGCGAATCAGAAGCGAAGCTTTAGGAGGGGAAGGGAAGCAGAGGAGGCAAAGGAAGCAGAGGAGGCAGAGCAAGCAGAGGAAGCGAAGGAGATAGATGAGAAAAGGATAATTTGATCGCGCTGCACGCTAAGAAGCGCGGGAATCGAGCGAAGATCAGGAGAGAGGCAGGTGGGAAACAGCAGCGCCGGATTATGCCCGTGGTCGGGAATCGCTGCAAGGGAGTGATGAATGGAGGAGGTTTTCTCCTCTAGCTCATCTGCCTCCTCAACTTCCTCTGCCTCAAGCTCTTATGGCAGCAGCAGCGATTGCTGCGGCTCGAGGAGCATCCCCACCAGATCGTGCATGAAGGCCGCCGCGCGGGCGCCGTCGACGACGCGATGATCGGAGGAGAGCGTCAGGGACATCATCGGGCGCACGGCAGGATGGCCGTCCACCGCGACGACGCGGTCTTTAATGGCGCTCACCGCCAGAATGCCGGCCTGCGGCTGGACGATGATTGCGGTGAACGAGTCCACATGATGCATGCCGAGATTGCTGATGGTGAATGTGGCGCCGGAGAGATCTTCCGGGCGCAGGCGGTTGGCGCGGGCGCGTTCGGTGAGGTCGCGGCGCTGCACGGCGATTTCGCCGACGCCCAGTTTCGCGGCGTTGCGAATCACGGCGGTGACGACGCCATCGTCGACGGCCATCGCGACCGCTACGTTGATTTCGGGATTGAGGCGGATGCCCGTGCCGGTCCAGGTGCCGTTGACACGAGGGTGCTTCGCCAGAGTGCGAGCCACGAGGGCGACGAGCACGTCGGTGTGCGTGGGGCGAACGCCGAGCGATTTCTCGATGTCCCGCAGCAACTGGCCGCGGGCGTGGTTGAGAGCGGAGGCGTCCAGTTCGCGGGTGACGAAAAAGTGCGGTACGGTCGTCCAGCTCTGCGTGGTGCGCTCGGCCATGAGGCGGCCGATGGAACTCAGCTTTTCTTCGCCCGCACCCGAGGGCGCTGCCGCTGCGGTCCCTGCGGGAGCAGAAGCTGCCGCCAGAATGTCGGCGGCGAGAATTTCGCCGTCGGGCCCGGAGCCACGCAATGTCGCGATGTCGATGTTGTTCTCCTTGGCGAGGCGGCGCGCCTTCGGAGAGATGCGCACCTGCCGCCCGTCGGACGGCGCCCCAGCCGGAGCGGCTTTCGGTGCTTGCGCGGCGGCGGAAGACGCAGCGGACGCAGGGCGCGCGGCGTCCGCAGCGGCTTGCGTCGGAGCGTCGCCCACAGGCACGCTCTCGCCGGGGCCGAGCAGCCACGCAATGGTGTGCCCCACGGGGATCACGTCCCCGGGCTGCGCTTTCACGCCGCCGAGAATTCCTTCCGCCTGGGCCTCCACTTCGACCACGGCCTTGTCCGTCTCCACTTCGAGCAGGATTTCGCCCTTGGCGACGGCTTCTCCTTCTTTCTTGCGCCAGGAGACGAGCTTGCCGGTGTCCTGCGCCATTTCGAGAGCGGGCATTACGACGCTGATAGCCATGGTCGGGTCGACGATCCTTGAGAGAATTTTTACAGGCAGTGGCTCAGCGTCGCGGCTGTGCCGCACAGCTGGAGCGCGCGGTTCACGAAACCGGCTGACAACGTACCGCAAAAGCTGAGCTCAATTCAACAGAGAGCAGCCAAAGAATGTGCCCGCCACCCGCGCGCACGGCTGGAAAACCTTCGCTTAGTCGGCGACGCCGATCCCTTCGGATTTGGCGCTTTCTTCCACCATTTCGCGGACGTGGCGGCTCGGCGCCGCTTCGGTCTCGCGAGTGGTCGGAAGAGGACCGTTCACGGTGTAATAGCGCTGGCCGGCGACGAGCAATTCCTCGGCAGGGAAGCGCGTGATCACTTCGTGGCCCGTTTCGGTGACGACGATTTCTTCCTCGATGCGCGCCGCGCTCCAGCCGTCCGTGGAAGGCCAGAAAGTTTCCAGCGCGAACACCATGCCCGGCTTGAGGACGTATTCCTGGTTGAACGAAACCAGTCGGCTGATCACCGGCTTCTCCCAGATGGCCAGGCCGATGCCGTGCCCGAATTGCAGCGCGAAGGCGGCTTCTTCGTCGGGGAAGCCGAACTCTTTCGCCTTGGGCCACACGGAAGCCACTTGCGCGGTGGTGCGGCCGGGGCGGATCAGTTCGATGGAAGCGTCAATATAATCGCGGCAGCGCTTGTAGGCATCCACCATGGCGTGCGGGGCATAGCCGATGCTGAAAGTGCGGTAGTAGCAGGTGCGATAGCCCATGTAGGAATGCAGCACGTCGTAATAAACCGGGTCGCCCGGCCGCAGGGTGCGGTCGGAGAAGACGTGCGGGTGCGGGCAGCAGCGCTCGCCGGAGATCGCGTTCACCGCTTCCACATACTCCGAGCCCTGGTCGTAGAGCACCTTGCTCATCAGGCCGACCGCCTCGTTTTCCTTCATCCCCGGCCGCATCGCGCGATAGAGTTCGTCGTAGGCGACGTCCACCATCATGGCGGAGTGGTTGAGCAGCGAAATTTCATCACGGGTCTTGATTACGCGGGCGTCGGACATGAGTTGCTGTCCGTCGACGATCTTGATGCCTTCCTTTTGCAGCGCGAAGAGAATGGGCGGCTCGATGATATCGACGCCGAGAGGCTCGTTGTGCAGCCCCAGTTTTTCGAGTTCGCGCTTGATCTTCTTGGCAACGTCCTCGGCGCGGCCGGTCTCGGGCGACATAGCGCCACGGAGCAAGCCGATGCCGGCGCGCGAACGCTCGCCCAGCCAGGGACAATGCAATTGATGATGCTTGGCGGCGGAGCCGAAATCCCAAAGGATCGGCTCGGAATTCTGCGCGAGCAGCGTGAAACGGCTGTTCTTGTCCTGCGCCCAGCTGCCGATGTGAGTGGAGGTGATGTAGCGTACGTTGTTCATGTCGAAGCAGAGCAACGCGCCCATCTCGGATTTCGCCAGCAGGGCTTTTACGCGTTCGAGGCGCTCGCGGCGCAGCCGGTCAAAATCGATACGCTGTTCCCAATCGACCGCCATCGATCCGTATGTGGGTAGTGCCATGGAAAGCCTCCTTACCAGGAACCGAAGAGAGATCCCTCACTGCGTTCGGGATGACAACGAAAAGCAACTACGACCGCAAATACAAAACCGACGCCAGTCCAGACCCACTAGCTCCGATTGCAGAGCGCGCGGGCCGCTTCGAATACCTGCTTCTCGCTGGGCACCGTTGAATCTTCGAGCGCCGGCGAGAACGGAATGGGCACGTGCATTGCGCCCATGCGCTTCACGGGACCATCGAGATAATGGAACGCGCCTTCGGTGATCACCGAGGCGATTTCTCCGGTCACGCCGTAGCGATGGTAGCCCTCGTCGATGACGATGCATCGCGAAGTCTTTTTCACCGAGTCGATGAGCGTCTTCTCGTCCAGCGGCCACGTGGTCCGCGGGTCCACCACTTCGGCGCTGATGCCGATTTCGTCGAGCATCTTCGCGGCGCCGAGGGCGACCTGCACCATGCTGCTGGTGGCGACCAGGCTGATGTCGCTGCCCTCGCGCTTGACGTCCGCCAGGCCGATGGGAATGGTGTACTCCTCGACGGGCACCGGACCCTTGAAGCGGAACATCATTTTGTCTTCGTAGAAAACCACCGGATTGTCGTCGCGAATCGCGGACTTCATCAGGCCTTTGGCGTCGTAGGGCGTCGAGGGCATCACGACTTTGAGTCCGGGAATGTGGCTGAACCACGCATGCAGCGACTGCGAATGCTGCGCGGCCGAGCGCCGCGTGGCGCCCAGAGTGGTGCGCAGCACCATGGGCACTTTCCACTTGCCGCCCGACATGTAATGGACCTTGGCCGCCTGGTTCACCATCTGGTCCATGATCAGGCAGACGAAGTCGCCGAACATGATGTCGACGATCGGCCGAAGCCCGGTCATGGCCGCGCCCACTCCAAGGCCCGTAAATCCCGCTTCCGAGATGGGCGTATCGATCACGCGATCGGTGCCGAATTCCGTGGAAAGGCCGGTGAGCACCTTGAACGGCGTGCCCGCTTCGGCGACATCCTCTCCCAGCAGGAAGACGCGCGGGTCGCGGCGCATTTCCTCGGCGATGGCTTCGCGGACGGCTTCTCCCAGGGTTATTTCACGCTGCGCTGTTGCTGTCATGGTTTCCGGCATGGCTCTCCCGCTTAGGCGTAAACGTCTTGGTCGACTTCTTCCGGCTGGGGATACGGCGTATCCAGCGCGAATTTAGCCGCCTGTTCGATTTCGGTTTTTATATCTTTGTCGATAGCCGCAAGCTGGGCCGCGTCCGCGAGCTTTTCCGCAATGAGCCAGTCCGCGAGCAACTTGATCGGATCGCGCTCGGACAGCCACTTGCTTTCTTCCTGCTTGGTGCGATATTCGCGATTCATATCGCCCACGTGATGCCCGCGGTAGCGATAGGTGTTGGCCAGCAGGAACGAAGGACCTTCGCCCTTGCGGGCGCGGTCAACGAGCTTTTCCGTGGCGGCGTTGACGGCGCGAACGTCCTGCCCATCCACGCTGACTCCGTGCACTCCAAAGCCCGTCGCGCGCGTGAGGATGTCTCCCGCGGTGACCTCGGAGAAGTGCGTGTACTCGTTGTACATGTTGTTTTCGCAGACGTAGATGGCCGGAAGCTTCCAGATGGCCGCGAGGTTCATCACTTCGTAGAGCACGCCCTGGCCGAGCGCGCCTTCCCCGAAGAAGCAGACGGCCACGCTGCCGGTGCCCAGTTGCTTGGCGGAGAATGCCGCGCCCGTGGCGATGCCCGCGCTGCCCGCGACGATGGCGTTGGCGCCGAGGTTGCCGGTGGAGGGATCGGCGATGTGCATCGAGCCGCCCTTTCCCTTGCAATAGCCGGCTTCCTTGCCAAGCAATTCGGCGAACATGCGGTCCGGGTCTGCGCCCTTGGCGAGGCAGTGGCCGTGGCCGCGGTGCGTGCTGGTAATGTAATCCTCTTTGCGGAGCGCGTCGCAAATCCCGACGGCGACGGCTTCTTCGCCGATATAAAGGTGCGCGAGGCCCGGCATAATGGCGCGGGTATACAGGTCGTTGACCTGCTCTTCAAACAGCCGGATGGCCATCATCCGGCTATAGGCCCCCAGCCACTTTTCGGCGGCGGCTTTGTTGGCACTGCGATCGTTTACGGCCACAATCGTTTTCATCGCACTCCTGGATACGCAGGTTATTTTTGAGTACGCGTATTATCCCACTTATGTGATCGGGGGATCAACGTTGCCTATCGAGAACAGGGAGAACTCATCCTGGGGCCACGCCGTCGCACCTATCTTCTCATGGAGCAGTTGGTATCTTCCAGCGTAGAAAAGCAGAGGCCTGTCGTCCCGCGACTCGAAATGCTGCACGTGGCCGACGTAGAGCGTGTGGTCACCGGCGGGATGCACATCGATCACCTTTACCGCAAAGTAGGCCACGGCTCCGTCGATCAAAGGAACGTTGGCCCGCGTGGTGAAGCGGATGTGCAGACCTTCCTGCGTCCGGCCCGCGAAGTGATTGCTCAACCGCTCCTGTTTTTCAGCCAGCACGCTCACGCCATAGTGGCCCGGCGCTGGGCAGGATTTTATGCATGTAGGAGCGGTTGTCGAGCGACACCAACACCAACGGGGGATCGAGCGACACGGAGACAAACGCATTGGCGGTCATGCCATGCGTTTGCCCCTCGTAGCTGGCCGTGATGATCGTAACGCCGCTGGCGAACCGGCCTAACGCGCTTCGAAACTGCCGCGCGTCAAATGCCGGCGCCGGTGGTGGAGCGCTTTCGGCCGGCTCGCCTCCGCCGCGCTTAAGGCTTTCCGTTTCCATTCTTCTTCATCACCGCGCTGAAGTCGTCCGGATTAATCAGGTCCGGCACCGTCCAGCCGTCGAGGTTGTATTCGCTCATGCACTGCTCGGCGAAACCCTTGTACTTCGCCGACTGGCCCAGCATGTCGGCGACCATCAGGCATTCGAAGCGAATGCTCTCGTGGTTGCCGAAGTAGTTGCGCTCGTAGAGTTCGTGGCGGCCGCCGAATTCGGTGCCGATCGCGTCCCACATCAGCTTCATCAGCTTCACGCGATCCTCGGCGCTGTAGCCGTTCGAGCCCCGGACGAATTGATCCAGGTATTTCCGCGTTTCGGGCTGCTTGAAGTCGCTCGAGTGCGAAGGCAGGTAAATCAGCGCGCTGGCCAGCGTATTCTCGATGATTTCCTTAAGCCGCGGATACGCGATGCTGGACATCACCCGGTACGCCAGCCCGTAATCGAGGTTGGGCAGCACGTACCCCGGGGTCCACGGGTTCACGGTGCGCGCCATCGAGTCCGTCAGCGACCAGAACAGGTTCCGCCAGGCCAGCACTTCGCCCACGGCCGCCTGCACGCCGCGAAATTCCTTGGAGCCGGTGGCGTCGACGCCCTTGAGCAACAGCCCGGCGATGAAGTCGAGCTTTACCGCGAGGCGCGTGCAGCCGTGGAACATGAAGCGTGGCAGGAACCCCGAGCGCGGGAAGAAGTGATTCACCTTTTCGATGTCGCCGTAGGCGAACACGTTTTCCCAGGGCACGAATACCTTGTCGAACACGATGATCGAGTCGTTCTCGTCCAGGCGGCTCGAGAGCGGGTAATCGAACGGGCTGCCCATCACCGTGGCCGTCATTTCATAGGACGGGCGGCAGAACAGCTTCAGCCCCGGCGCGGCCGTGGGCACGATGCAGACGAACGCGAAATCCTTCGTCTTGATGGGGAGAGCGCCGTTATTCGCGATGAAGTTGTAGTGCGTCAGCGTGGAAGTGGTGGCCACCACTTTCGCTCCGCTGATGATCAGGCCGCCGTCGGTTTCCTTCTCGACGTGCATGTACACGTCCCGCACTTCGGCGAGTTCCTTGTTGCGGTCGACCGGAGGGTTCACGATCGCGTGGTTGACGAAGGTGATCTCCTCGAGAACCTTCTTGTACCAGCGCTTGGCATTTTCATGGAACGGCGTATAGAACTCGGAATTGGCTCCCAGCGTCGCCAGAAACGCCGCCTTGTAATCGGGACTACGTCCCATCCAGCCGTAGGTGACCCTGGCCCATTCCGCGATGGCGTCTCGCGCGCCGACCATTTCTTCCACGTTGCGCGGAGCCTTGAAAAATTTGTGCGTGTAGCTGCCGTTGCCCGTCTCGGTGGGGCAGCACAGGATCGGATTTTTCTTGCTGTCGTGAACGGCGTCGTAGAGTCGCGCCAGCATCCGCACCGTGTTGCGAAAGGCCGGGTGCGTCGTTACGTCCTTCACGCGCTCGCCGTAAATCCATATCTCGCGGCCGTCGCGCAGGCTCTCCATGAATTCCTGGGACGTATAGGGCTGCTTGCGGCCCCAGGTGTTTCCCGAGCTGCCCTCTACAACCGCTTGCATCTGTTCGTTTGTCGCCATCGATCGCTCTCCCTCGATTCTTTCTTATACGATTTCGAAAGCCGGCCGCTTTCGGGTGCGGCGTGAATCCCTTTCCGCTTCCATCCACTTAATATCGCAACAGTGCTTTATGCAAACTGCGCCCACTCCCGCTCGAACCGGAACACTTCCTTCGAGGGCGGCAGCGGCGCCTGCGTCTCAATCCAACGCACCGGCTCGTTGCCGACATTCTCGAAGCTGTGGATGCAGCCGACACTCGTCCAGATCACGTCTCCCGGACCCAGATCGTATGTCTTGCCGTCGGCGACGGCTTTCACACGTCCGCCCACGATGAAATAGGACTCCTCAAAAGTGTGGTCGTGGAGATCGATTTTCGCGCTGGGGGAGTATTGAATCAAGAACAAAGACTGGTGAATGGAGCCGAAAGACCGGTCGACGAACATCTTGATGGCCACGCCCGTGGTGGGATTGAACCCTTCCATCTGCGAGGCGCCACCGGGGCGCGGCAAGGCGGATTCGTCAAAGTGGCCGAGCAACCCCTCGACCTTCTCGTGGAAGCGGATCGGCGAACCCTGGGAGACCCACTCGCCCTTTTCGAAAAACGTGTCGCGGCCATGTTCCAGCGAGCGGGGTTGCGGCGCCTGCATTTCCAGCCATCGCAGGGGCTTTTCGCCCGCGTTGCGCCAGGAATGCGGCTTTCCCGTAGCGATCAATCCGTAGTTTCCCGGACCGACCTCGTAACTCTGGTCGCCGATTTGAACGATTGCGCTTCCGTTTAGAATATAAAAACTCTCCTCAAATGAATGGCGATGGGGCTTGATTTCGCCGCCCGGGTCCAGGTAGCAGATTCCCACTCCCATGTGGACAGAGCCCATGGAATGATCCACATACGTGGCGCGCCGGTAGCCCGTGCTGTGCTTTTCGTAAGCCTTCGGCGTGCGCGCGCTCGCTTCATCAATCTTCGAAACGTGATGCATCGATCTTCCCCCACGAACTCAACGGCTATTTTCGTGGCGTTAAGTTAACAGATTTGCCGCGCATCGGCTTGCAGAAATTAAGCTTTTCTGAGCAGAATTATGACCCGGCGCCGCAAGGGCAGGGAGTGGCTAGAGGAGCCTATCTTAGGTGTCTCTTTCTTGCACATTCCAAGTAGGTTAGCGTTCTTTTGGCCATGCCGTGCGACTTGACCCCGCCGCGGATTGGTATAGAATTGGTGGTTGCTTGCGTAATTGCGCGGAGTCAGAGACGGCTGCTCATACGAATGCGGTTTTTACGGTTGCCGAAACGCACGGTCGTGCGCTCCGGTCCGAAAATCGCCTGATTGCCCACAGCCAGACGATCGGCTGGCGCTCACTTTATGCCGCGATTCTCGAAGAAGTGCCGTTCCAGGCGACCGAGCCGCCGATCGGGCATCCCTCCCTGATTTACCATTTGTGCCGCCCGACTACGGTGTCGCGAAAAATCGAAGGGGGCCCCCGGGAGAAGGCGCTGATTGGGCCTCGGCGGTTCTGCCTGACGCCCGGCACCACCGCAGCGCAGTGGGAGCACGCCGGCAACCCCGAGATTCTGCAAATTTACCTGCGCGGATCGATCTACGCATCAGCTGTGAACGAGATGTACGGCTGTGACGTTTCGCAGGCGCCGATTGTGCCGCGTTTCGCCATCCTCGATCCGCTGCTCGAGCAGCTTGCCATCACCATAACCACAGCTTTGCGGGATGGCACCGTGGAGGATGGGCTTTACGTGGACACGCTGGCGCACATGATCGCCGTGCATCTGGCTCGGCAATATTCCACTCGCTCTCGTATCGCGCATGGACCCACGCCAAAGGCCATCCCTGGCTGGAAAATGCGGCGGTTGATCGAGTTTGTGGAAGAGAACCTCGATCGCGACCTCAGCCTGGAAGCAATGGCCGGCGAAGTTGAGATCAGCCCGCTTTATCTGCCGCGCGCCTTCAAGACGGCGGTGGGGCAATCCCCGCATCAATATGTGCTGGCGCGCCGCATCGAGCGCGCCCGGGAACTTCTGCGCGACACGGATTTGCCCATCGTGGATGTGGCCCTGTCGTCGGGATTTTCGTCGCAGAGCCACCTCTCCAATTGGTTTCTGCGCATGGTCGGCATCTCTCCCGCCGCTTACCGGCGGCAAAACAATCGTTCCTAAAACGCGCTTTCTTCCGGCTCGCACCGGCCTTGTATCCGCTCAACAGGCCGTGATAGCATCCGCCTCCGTTTGACACGCTCGTTCCTGTCGCGCAGATAAAGCCACAGAAATAAGGAGGCAATCGATGTCGCAAGGGAAGCAAGTGGGTGTGGGAGCGGCCGCCACACTGATCGTCATTGCCATCGCTCTGGGATTCATCTCGCGGTTTTCGTTCCCCATGTTTGCCGGATGGATTTCTTTCTATCTTCTGTGCATCATTCCCATGGAAATCGTTGCGTCGGTGACGTGGGGAGCGCAGCAGCCGGCGTTCGTGGGAGCGCTCAAGCAGCCGGCAAAGGGATTGGCCTACGTGGTGATATGCCTTTTGGCGGGCGCGATCATTGCGCCCGTCATGTTCGCCACCGTGGGGAAAAGCATAGGCCCGCCGACTCCAATGCTGATGATGTGCACGGTGGTCTCGGTGGTCATTATGTTCTGGATGGCCATTATGTTTGGCGGCTGGCCGTTCACGACATTGATCAAGAACCCCGTAGCCGCGGGCCTGACGCTTCTGGTGGTCTGCTACCTTTTGAACTACCTGCTGTTCCGCATTTTCTTTAGCTACGAATTCATGGCGGGTGCGCCGGTGTATGTGACGTCGCTCGACCCGCATGGATTGTTCAACGCGTGGCTGGCCCAGGTGTTCTACCTTAGCGCGCTGATGATGATGTTCGTGGTCATCCATTTCGACCTGTGGCCCATGACGAAGTTTCCGGCGGTGATGAAGCAGCCGGTGCTCGGCATCGTGTGGACGATTGTGGCACTCGTGCTGGGAGGCGCGGCTTTTTACATCGGAGTGTTTGTGCTGAAAATGGACCCGGTGCAGTTTATGGTGCGGGTGCCGGTGCCGTTCATATTTGGAACGATCGTCGTCCTCAACATGATGCAGGGAGCGATGTTTGCGAAACTGACGCAGCCGGTGAAGGGAATTGTGAGCACCGTGGCGGCTGCCGTCATCGGATCGCTGCTGGCCATGGCCTACGGTCTGCTGGCTCCCGTGGTTACCGGGGTGTTGCGTCCGGGTCCGCCGCCTTACGATTTCGAGATATGGCTCGCGTCGGCGCTACTTGGCGTCACGTTTCCGTTCCTGATTTTCCACGCTGAATTTTTCAAGCTGTGGCCGCTCAAGAAAGCGGGCAACTGAGTCGCAGCCCGGAAGGGATTATTCCAGGTCGGGCGGGGTGACCTTGGCGATCCAGGAAGGGTAGTCCGAGGTGTAGCCGGCGCGTTCCTGCAGGGCGTGAATGCGCTGCTCGATGGCAGCGACCTGCTTTTCCGAAAGCGACGGAAGCTTTTCGATTTTTTCTTCGATTGTCTGCGTCTGCTCCGCTATTTGCGATTCCGCAGCCTTGTACATGCCTGAGAGAGAGCCGTTTCGGGCGCCGACCCCGAGATACGTTTCGATCAATTGGGTGGTCACCTTCTGGCTGTGTATGAGCGAGACGCGTATGTTTCCCTGGCCCGTCACCACGTTTCCAACGCCGTAGACGTGCTCGCAGCCTGTGTAGCGCGGAAGGTCTTCGTCGCTGAAGGTGTAATACTCGCCGTTCATTGTAATGCCGGGCAGCCTCTCCGGAACCGATCCGATGGACGAAATCACGAGCGGGGCTCGAATTTCATGCTCGGAGCCGGGAATGGGTTCGGCTTTGCGCCCTTCGATTTTTGTTTCCGCCACTTTCAATCCCACCAGGCGGTCGTTTTCGACGACAAGGCCGGTTGTGAGCCTGCGGTCCTGAACGCGGAACAAATACCTGTCGCGCGCCAGCTTGAGCATTTTGAGGCGAACCTGCTCGGTCTTCGCGATTTGCTCGGGTGTGGCGTTGTCGGGGGGCTGGGCGAGCGGCATGTCTTGTTCGCGACGGCGATAGATCAAAAGACATCCCTTTACGCCTAAGTCTTCCGGCTTTACGCCGTGGGCCTTGCACGCGGCGGGAATGCCTTTCTCGAGTTGGTGCATGTCGGTAGTAATACCGATGGCTTTCAGCGCTCGTTCGTAGTTTTCGAGCTGAAGGACCTTCACCACGTCGATCGAGGCCAGGCCTCCGCCGACCACGAGAGTTTCATCGGGAGTTTCGTAGCGCGGACCGGAATAGCCTGCTTCGTTTTTGTGGTTGTACCAGTAGATGAAGGGGTTCTGGTAGACGAGGCCCTTATTGATGAACTTGTCGGCGCCGGGAACTCCGAGATCCCGGTCGCGCCAGGCGCCGTTGGCTAGAATGACTGCGGAGAATCCCCAGCCGCAGAGTTCCGGCAGGGTGATATCGCGCCCCAGTTTGGTTGCAGGAACGAAATAAACGCCGGGCTTCTTCAGCCGGTCATCGATACGTGCGTATTCCTGCTTACGTTGTTCTACGTGCCAGCGCGGCAGGCCGTCCTCGATTTTTCCGTACGGCCGCGTGTTCTGCTCGATGACCGCGACGCGGATTCCGCGATCCGCCAGGATTTCCGCCGAGACCGAGCCGGAGATGGCTCCGCCGATGATTGCAACGAAGTGCTGGCCCTGGTTATCCATAGGCGGTTGGCACCTCCCCGGACCTGGACGCAGGCGATTGTACACCTCGCCATCCGATTTCAAATGAATTTAAGGGGTGTAGCGCCAGGGCCAGCGGGAGCGCTAGGACTTGAAATACACGGCGGCGAGGCCCGGGAGGCGCACCTTGATGGAATAGGGGCGATCGTTCCACGGGATGGGTTCGGCCTGGACGCCGCCGGCATTGCCGAGGTTCGTTCCGGCGTAATACTCGGAATCGGTGTTGAGGATTTCGCGGTAGAAACCGGGGCGGGGGACTCCGACGCGGTATTCCTCCCGCGCCACCGGGGTGAAATTGCAAACGACGACCACAAAGTCATCGAGATTCTTGGCGCGGCGCATGAACGTCAGGACGCTGGAAGCGGCGTCGTTCGCGTTGATCCACTCGAAGCCGGACCATTCAAAATCGACTTCGTAGAGAGCCCGCTCTGTGCGATGCAGGCGATTCAAATCCGTCATCAGCCGTTGAATCCCGAGATGCCACGGCGATTTCTCGAGGGACCAATCCACGGCGGCGGCTTCCCAGAATTCACCTCGCTGGCCGAGCTCGCTGCCCATGAAATTCAGCTTCTTGCCGGGATGCGCGAACATGTAGCCGAACAGGAGCCGCAGGTTGGCAAACTGCTGCCAGTCGTCGCCGGGCATTTTCTCCAGCAGGGAGCGCTTTCCGTGGACCACTTCGTCATGCGAAAGCGGCAGGACAAAATTCTCGTGGAAGGCGTAGAGCAAAGAGAAGGTGAGTTCGCCGTGGTGATGCTGGCGAAAGATGGGATCGAGAGACATGTAGCGCAGCGTGTCATTCATCCAGCCCATGTTCCATTTCAAGTCGAAGCCGAGCCCTCCGATGTATACGGGGCGGGAAACCGCGGGCCACGCGGTGGATTCCTCGGCGATGGTCAGCGCGCCGGGGTGGCGCTGGTGGAGGACTTCGTTAAGCCGCTTGATGAAAGCGATGGCTTCTAGATTTTCGCGGCCGCCCAGCGCGTTGGGAATCCATTCGCCGGCGCGGCGGGAGTAGTCGAGGTAGAGCATCGACGCGACCGCGTCCACGCGCAAGCCGTCGATGTGATACTTGTCGATCCAGAAACAGCGCGTTCGAGAGCAGGAAATTCTGCACTTCGTTGCGGCCGTAATTAAAAACCAGGGTTCCCCAGTCAGGATGCTCACCGCGGCGCGGGTCGGCGTGCTCGTAAAGGTGAGTGCCGTCGAAAAATGCCAGGCCGTGAGCGTCGCGGGGAAAATGCGCGGGCGTCCAATCGAAAATCACACCGATTCCGGCCTGATGACAGCGATCCACGAAATACATGAAATCGGAGGGCGTGCCGAAGCGGCTGGTGACGCCGTAGTAGCCCACCGTTTGGTAGCCCCAGGAAGCGTCGAAAGGATGTTCCATGATGGGCAGTAGTTCGATATGGGTGAAGCCCAGCGCTTTGACGTAAGGAATGAGCTCGTCCGCGAGTTCGCGATAGGTGAGCCAGCGATGGTCCGCTTCCGCTTTGCGCCGCCAAGCGCCCGCGTGCACCTCGTAAATCGACATGGGGGAATGCAGCCAGTCACGCGAGGCGCGGGCTTCGAGCCATGCCGAATCCTGCCACTTGTACTGGTCGATGTTGTAGACGACCGAGGCGGTATTGGGGCGTAGTTCTGCGGCGAAGGCATAGGGATCGGATTTCAGCCCGAGATGGCCATTTTCTCTCGAAAGAATTTCAAACTTGTAGAGGCTGCCTTCGCCGAGACCCGGGATGAAAAGCTCCCAGATGCCGGAGGATCCGCGGCTGCGCATGGGATTCACACGGCCATCCCACTGATTGAAGTCGCCAACGACGCTGACTCTCTTTGCGTTAGGCGCCCAGACTCCGAACGCAACGCCCCGCACGCCCTCTACCTCGCGCTCATGCGCGCCTAACTTTTCATACTTCAGGTAGTGGGTGCCTTCGCCAGACAGGTAGAGATCGTAATCCGTGAGCAGGGGAGGGAATGCATAAGGATCGTAAGTCTCCCATCTGTTACCGTCCGGGAACGTGAAACGCAAGCGATAAGAAGCCGGCGGAATCGATCCATCCTCGCGGGCTTTCACGGTGCGGGGCGCGACGATTGCTTCAAACAGCCCATCCGGGTGGATCTTTACGGCGGGATGCTCACCGTCATTGGAAAGTATGGTTACGTCAACGGCTACGGGATGGAAAGCCCTGATCGAGACCGATGGCGTTCCCTCACGGTCGACCCAGTGCGGCCCCAGCACGTGAAACGGATCGGAGTGCTCGGCGCGGGTAATGTTATCGATCTCGATCTGGAAAGGGTCGCGGAGGGTTTCGGTATCGCTCACGTTGTTCTGTGTTTCGTTCGTCATGGGGTCCCAGGCAGCCTTAGCTTGTCAGGTACATATTACAGAAGCTGCGGACAACCCGCTATCCAGACTATGTAGTACACCGGATTGGCTTGCACACGAATGCATAAGATCCCGTGGACGTAACCGTAAGTGGTGACGAATGTGAGGGACAGCGAGTTATTTCCGGTGTGTGAGACCAAGACAGAGCCCCCAAGCCGGCGCGTGTGCCCAATCAGTCCCGTCCTTAGTCCGAAGGTACCATTGTGGAACAGCTGGCCGCGTTGCTATCTCTAACAGGAACAGTTCGAAACGGGGTACCAGCTTCCTTTTTGGCATTTCCTGAGGGCCATGAAGCACAAGACCGTCCCGACATCTCCCAGGCGCAAAGATTGTGTCCCTGCGGCTAAGAATCCGAAGGCCTCCCCGACGAAGCGTGGATCCGAAAATTTCGGGGGCGCGCAGGCGGGCGGGGCCGGTTTTGAGCTCCTGTTCTCCAATAATCCCGTGCCCATGTATGTTTTCGACCGCGAGAGTCTGGAGTTTCTCGAGGTCAACGCCGCCGCCGTTCGCCAGTACGGATATACGCGCGATGAATTTCTGCGCATGCGCACTACCGACATTCGGCCCGCCGAGGATGTCCCGCGTTACCTGAAGGCCGTGCAAAGCGTTGGCGACAAGTTCGCTGCCCAGGGACAGCTGCGGCATCGAAAGAAAAATGGCGAAGTCTTCGAGGTGGAGGTCACTACCGAAGGAATATCGTTCGGCGGCCACAAAGGGCTGCTGGCGGTGGTCCAGGACGTCACGCTTCAGCGCAACGCCGAACAGAAGGCCGCGGAGCACGGCGTCTATCTGGAGGCTCTGCTTTTGAATTTGCCGCTGGCGGTGATGGTTCTGGATGACCAATGCCGCGTCCGGATGTGCAATCCCGCTTTCGCGAGGCTTTTTGGCTACCACCTTTCTGAAATTGCCGGCCAGTTACCCAAATCCTTTTTAACGCCGGCGGACCGCGAAAAAGAATCGGACGGCATCATCGCGAGCCTGATGAAGGGAGAAACGGTCCGGAGGAAGAGCCAACGGAAGCGCCGTGACGGACAACTCCTGGATGTGCAGTTGCTGGCCACGCCTTTGATCCTCAACGGCAAAATAATCGGCGGTGTGGGAATTTATGAGGATCTCGGCGAACACGCCGCCGCCGCACGCGCGCAACGCAGCGCGGAAGAGAGGTTCCAGCGGATCTTTGAGAATGCCATCGAGGGCATTTTCCAATCGACGGTGGACGGCCGTTATGTGACTGCAAATCCCGCACTCGCGCGCATGTACGGGTATTCGTCGCCTGCCGAGCTGATTGCGAACGTCCGGCAAATAGGCCAGACGCTATACGTGTCGCCCGGGCGGCGGGAGGAATTCAAGAAACTCATCGAGTCCGCCGGGGTGGTCGAGGGCTTCGAGTCCGAGATCTTCAAGAAGGACGGAGCGAAAATATGGATTTCCGAGAACGCCCGCGCCGTATTGGATGAGTCCGGCAAAATAACAAGCTATGAGGGAACCGTCGAAGATATAAGCGACCGCAAGCGTTCGGAGACCGAACGGCAGGCCATCACCGAGATCGTGCACGCGTCGAGCGTCACCGACAATCTTGGCGATCTGCTTCACCGCGTACACCACGCGCTGCAGGGGGTTCTTTCGGCGGACAACTGTTTCGTAGCCCTCTATGAGCCGTCCACCGGCGTGTTTAATTTCCCGTTTTTTGTCGACCAACTGCAGGCGGCGCCGCCGCCCCAAATGGTATGGCGGAGTTGCGCGGCTTACGTTTATCGCGCCGCCCGGCCGATGCTCATACCTCCCAATGTCTTCTACGAGCTGGTGGCGAACGAGGAGGTGGAGGCGAACATCAATCCTCCCAAATCGTGGCTGGGGGTTCCGTTGCGCGCCACGGCGGGAACCATCGGCGTATTGGCCGTGCAGAATTACGAGCGCGAAAATGCCTACACGCAGCGGGACCTGGAGTTTCTATCGTCAGTGGGCGATCAGATCGCTTTTGCTCTCGAACGGAAGCGCGCCGATGGGCGCATCCGCGAAAGCGAAGCGCGGCTGCGCGTGCTGATCGAGCAATTGCCGGCCGTGCTATGGACCGTGGACAAGGATCTGCGCTTTACCTCGGCGCTGGGAGCGGGGCTCGCGAGGCTCGGTCTTCGGCCGAATCAGATTGTCGGCCTCACTTTGCAGGATTATCTGGAAACCTCCGATCCAACCCATGTGCCGGTTGCGGCGCACCGCCGCGCGGTGGCCGGGGAGCCGGTTACTTTTCACGTCGAATGGAAGAATGGCTCGTACGCGTGCCATGTGGAGCCGCTTCGAGGCGCCAATGGAGAATCGCTGGGAGCGATCTGCATGGCGCTTGACATCACCGACCGCAAGGAACTTGAAGAGCGTTTTCGCCAGGCTCAGAAAATGGAGGCCGTGGGACGGCTGGCCGGAGGAATCGCGCACGACTTCAACAATCTGCTGATGGTGATTCAGGGCTACGCCGATTTGCTTGCCGACCGCCTTCCCGCAGGCGATCCCGCGCGGCGGAATGCCGAACAAATTCAGATGGCGTCGCAACGCGCGGCTGCGCTCACGCAGCAACTGCTGGCCTTCAGCCGCAAACAGATTCTTGCGCCGAAAGTGCTGAACGTTCATACGGTGGTCGCGGACATGGAGAAGATCCTGCGGCGGCTGATTGGCGAGGATATTCAGCTGGAGACGAATTCGGAAAAGGACCTGGGGCTGGTCAAGGCGGATCGAAGCCAAATCGAGCAGGTGATCCTCAATCTTGCGGTGAATGCCCGCGACGCCATGCCCAACGGGGGAAGGCTTACCATCGAGACGGCGAACGTCGAACTGGATTCTTCTTTTACGCGCGCTCCGCAGGTTCTCGCGCCGGGCAAATACGTGATGCTGGCGGTAACGGACAATGGCACCGGCATGGACGCCGACACGCAGGCTCACATCTTCGAGCCTTTCTTTACCACGAAAGAAAAGGGCAAGGGGACGGGGCTGGGGCTTGCGACAGTCTACGGAATCGTTAAACAGAGCGGCGGCTACGTGTGGGTCTATAGCGAGCCGGGCCACGGCGCGACCTTCAAGGTATATTTGCCGAGGATCGAAGACGAGGACAGCCCCCTGGTGCGAGAGCCTTCCGAGATTCGCTCTTTGCAGCGCGGCTCGTCGGAAATGGTTCTTCTGGTGGAGGATGAAAACGGCGTGCGGCAGCTCGCGCGGGAATACCTGGAGACCAGCGGCTACCAGGTGATTGAAGCAGAGGACGGCCATACCGCCCTGGAACTGGCCGCTATGCATGCTGGAAAGATCGATGTGCTTTTGACCGATGTGGTGATGCCGGGGATCGGCGGGCGCGAACTGGCGGAGCGGGTGGCGCAGATACGCCCGGGAATAAAGATCCTCTATATGACCGGCTACACCGATCGCGCGATCGTCCATCATGGGGTTTTGGAGACCGACGCGGTGCTGCTCCAGAAGCCTTTTACGCTGGCGACTCTAGCCGCGAAGCTGAGAGAGATCCTGACCGCTGAAACCGTTCATTAGACTAATCCCGCCTTTTGCGTTCAGACAGCACCCGATTTGTAATGTTCTGAACTGGAACACGTGAGCCAACGCGGACTCCGTCCCGGACGTTTTTCCTGCCGACTGGATCGCCGATCGAATTCCTGAGGTCTTGTATGTCCAGTTGCTGGAGCTATTTGGCTTTGCTTTCGCAGCGCGACATTCAGGAATTGGGCGTTGGTTGTCCGAATGCTTTTCTTCCAGCAGCCGCCTCAATAGGGGGCGAGCAATAGCCGGGGGAGAAGAAAATGTCGACGAACGCTCAGGGCAGTTCGCAGGAAGCGGTCACAGAGGAATTGATTGGGGAGCGCAGGCTTTGGACGGCGGTGGTGGTGATGGCGGTGGAGGATTGGCGCAACGGTTCACTGCGGGCGCGGCGAGAGGCGCAGCGATTCCTGTTCGATAACGACAAAGATTTCTATGGCGGTTTGCGCATCCGCCGGTCTCGATCCAGCACGTCTGCGAGCGAAGCTGCTCAAGATAGGGCATCGCGTGGAGATGGTAAATTCCTGGCGCGACGAAGTGCGCGGCAGGCTTGTGGCATAGTTTCGTTAAAAAGAAGGTTGCTTCTCTCAAATGTAACTTCGGCTCGGCTGCCAGCGATGCATGGCAGAGTCGCTCCCGGCTGAATCCCCGATGCGGCTGAGTTGGCGTAGAATCGTGCGGGAACAGTTCCCGCTTTTGATGGCTTCTCCCCTGATTGACACCTTGGCGCCAGAAAAGCAGCTGCTGATCTACTGCGCGCGCACGCGAGTGCCGTCCGAGACCGCGGAAAAAATTCGTGGGCTGGCCGCGGGGGCGCTCAACTGGGACGCGCTGCTTTCCGAGGCGGAGGAAAACGCGGTTGTGCCGCTGCTGCACCGGCAACTGAACGCGATTGCCGCGGACGTGGCCCCGGCAGAACAGATGCGGCGCGTCAGCGAGGCGAGCCGCGCGAACACGCTTCGCTGTTTGAGTCTTACGGCGGCGCTAGTCCAAATTCTCCGCTTATTTCACTCCGAAGGGATTGTAGCGCTTCCTTACAAGGGGCCGGTTCTCGCGGCGCAAGCCTACGGCGACGTGCTCCTGCGCCAGTTCGACGATGTGGACATCATCGTGCGGGGCCGGGACATGGCGAAGGCCCATGGAGTGATGCTGCGACTGGGATATCAGGCGAAGTTTCCCGGTGTGATGTCTCCAGATTTGGATTCGCCGCTCGTTCCGGGAGAATACAAATATTACAGCGAGACGCGGGCGGCCATCGTCGAGGTTCACACAGAACAAACCTTGCGGCATTTTCCCGTTGCGCCCGATCTCGACGAATTTTCGGCGCGGGGCGTCACCGTAAATCTTGGCGGACATGACGTGCACACGTTTTCACCGGAAGACGCGCTGCTGGCGATTTGTGTGCATGGTTCGAAAGATTTCTGGGCGCGCTTATCGTGGATTGCCGATGTGTCGGAGTTGATTCAGTCGCACCCCGACCTCGACTGGAAGGCAATCAGCGCTCGGGCGGAGGTCTTGCAGGTGCAGCGCATGCTCCACGTCGGGCTGATCCTTGCGGCGAGGGTTTTAGATGCAACCCTTCCGGAAGAAATTGCGGGACTTGCGAAAGCCGACCGACACGCGGAAGAAATTGCGATGGAGTTGGAACGGAGCCTCCTGGGTTCGGACGCTCCCACAATGGGCGCATGGGAACGATTTCGGCTTCGCCGGAGATTGGTTCCCGGGTTCTTCGCGGGCTGGCGCTATGCCTTGCGCCTCGCGATGGTCCCGGCCGAGGAGGATTGGCTGACGCTTCGGCTGCCGCGCGCGCTGGCGCCGCTTTACGTCCTGCTGCGCCCGCTGCGTTTGATTCGAAAATACGGGCGCTCGCACGAAGCGGCCTGATCGACTACTTCGCAATATTCACCACTTCGATGGAGCGCAGCATGCGCACCCAACGGGCCGGTCGCTTATCGTGCGGGGCTACCAGTCGCAAGGGGCCGAGCTTGTCGCCGAGGGGCTTGCCGTTCATGGTGTCGGCAACGATTACCTCCGAGTCCTGAAAGTCCGAATCCAATTCGGCCAGCGAATAAATCACGCGATAACCGTCCGACCCTTCGGCGACAACGTAGGTAGCCATGGCCTTGCCGCGCAGTTGCGATCCCTGGACCGCGCCGGCCTGTTTGAGTAATCCCGCGAGCGGCGTTCCCTCGTACACTTCGTTTTCTCCGGCGTGCTCATTCGCAACGGTGATCGTTTTGCGAGGCAATTGCCGCACGTCGTCCAGGGAAAGCGACAATGGATTTTTCACATCGCCGCTCACGGTAAGGCGGAAAGGTTCGGAAGGCGCAGACGAGGCGGCCGAGGCAGCCTGGCCATGTATTGCGGGGGATGCCGCGGCGAAAAGCAGGGCGAGCACTGCGGCGCAGGAAAAGATTGCCCGAAAGATTGTGCGATGCGCTGGGATCGCCATTTTGCGCCCACTCCTTTGAGGGCTACTGAGAAAGCCAGGCGGCTGCGGCGCCTTCGATCGAATCAGCGGCCTGGGGGAAGGAAGCCGTGTTTCTGGAAGACCGATTGCGCCGCCGGCTTCTGAAGAAACGTTTCAAACTCCTTCGCATTCGACGGATCGCGCGAATCCTTGACGATCGCCATCGGATAAATCACCGGAGAATGAGAGCCAGCGGGAGCCGTCGCGACGACTTTCACCTTTCGACGATACGCGCGCATCGGTGGCGTAGACAATGCCCGCGTCCGCGTTGCCGGTGGCGACGTAGGTCAGCACCTGGCGTACGTCCTTGGCGAGAACGAACCGGGGCTTCAATCGCTCGTACAGTCCGAGGTGCGTCAACACCTGCTGCGCGTATTTCCCGGCGGGAACCGTCTGCGGCTCACCGATGGCGATGAGTTTCACGCTGCGGCAGGGCGAGGTCCTGAAAACTCGCAATGCCGGTGGCGCTGACCGGGACGATCAGCACCACTTGGTTCGCGACCAAATTGGTTCGCGTGCCGGGCAAGAGCAGGCCTTTTGCCTCGAGATTATCCATCTCGGCGGGTGATGCGGAGATGAATACATCTACCGGCGCGCCCTGCTCGATCTGGCGCTGTAATGTTCCCGAGCCTCCGAGGTTGAAGTGCACAGCGACATCGGGCTTCCCGGTGCGATAAAGCTGGGCGATTTCCTCGAGCGCATCCTTGAGGCTGACGGCGGCCGAGACGGTTATCTCCTGCTTAGGCGCCGGCAGGCCGCCTGGATGCGCGCGCAACGGCCCAAGAAGGGCCGCCGCTAAAAGAAGCAGCCAGCAGACTCGCGAGCGCAGCGCGCGCACTATGTCTCCGTTACCAAAGCAGCTTCAATCCAAATTGAACCTGGCGCGATGACGTCGAAGTGCTGGTAATAGACCCGGCCGTGGGCGATTGCTCGGGAACGGTGGTGTTCGGCGGCGCTTGCAACACATACGTGATGAGATTGGGAGTGTTGAAATTGGCGCGGTTCAAGAGGTTGAAAATCTCCGCCCGGAATTCCACACTCATTCTCTCATTCACGCGGGTGTCCTTGAACACCGAGAAGTCCCACGTGGCCAGGCCCGGACCGATGTAGGAATCTCTGCCTACATTGCCATAGAAACCGCTGTTGCTCGGCGCCGCAATGAAGGCGTTGGGATTGAACCACTCGCTTGGAGTCCCGAGAACCACCGGGCCCGAAAACGCGGGATTGAGAAACGGACGGACCGGGTTGCGCGTGTCGCCGTTGTTTGCCGGGTTGTAGCTGAGCTGTGGCGTGAACGGAAACCCTCCCTGCAGGGTGACGATGGAGTTCACCGTCCAGCCGCTTACAACACCATTCGCAATGCCGTCCATGGCATTTAGAAAAGGCTTCCCGTGCCCTATCGGCAGTTCGTAAACAACGTTCACGGAGGCATCGTTGCGAACGTCGTAGGTTGCCAGACCCCAATCCGCGCGCGGATTGTATGGGTTCGATAGCAGCGCGACGGCATTGTTCGCGGCCGTGGCGTTGAGGGAGTCCCCATCGTCGAGGGCCTTGGACCACGCGTAGACGCCTCGAAGCAAGAGCCCGTTGGTGAAGCGATGGTTCAGATCGACCTGCAGGGCATTATATGAACTGACGCCCCGGGAGTACCACGTCCAGGTATTGGCGAGCGCGGTGTTGGGCTTCGTGCTCGTGGGATTGAAATAGGTGCCAGCCGGGACGGGCTGTCCTGCCAACGCGCCGTACAAGGGCACGCCGGTTATTGGGTTGAGTGTCGTGGGGAACGTTGCAGGGCAGGGCGAGGCCGGGCAGATAACAGGAGCCGGGATGTTGGCGTCCGCACCGATGATTTCGTGATAGCCATGGCTTCCGACGTAGCCCGACGCTCAGCGAGGTATTGGTAGTCAGAGCCCGTTCGACTTTGAGCGAGTAAGAGATAAGGGTGGGAGTGGACAGGTTGGGTTGAATTCCCCCTGGCACCAATAGAGCATTTGCCGGCGGAGGCGCGCTGCGCTGGATGGGGTTGCCACCGGGGAATATGGTGGCGATGCTGGTGGCGCCGATGTTGTAGGTCGGGTTGAAGGGGGCATTCTGGTCCGCGCGATAGCCCAGCGCATCCTGCAGGTCGTTGTACATACCAAAGGCGGCGCGGACGGTGGTCTTGTCGCCGAAGGGGCTCCACGCGACCGCGACTCGGGGCTCCGGCAAGAATTTCGCGAGGTTCTTCGAGAACAACGAGCCTCCCACCTGCGGCAAGCAAATGTTGGCGGCGGGTTGCGAGGCGCATATAGGGACTCCCGAGCTGTTGAGCGCATAGTTGGCGGCCCGTCCATTCGCTTCGTTCCAGCCTGAGCTGAATTCGCCGCGGAAGCCCAGTGACACACTCAGATTCGATCGCACGCGGATCACATCTTCCGCGTACAAGGCTCCGAAAAACGAGCGCCAGTTCATTTCGGTGGGCGTGGGATCGTAGAGAAAGCTGGCTGTACCGGTGAGCAATGTCGGGAGCCCGGTAAAGGTCATCTGGCCGTACTGGCTGAGCGCGATGGTTTCGTTGGATTGGAACGGTTGGAGCCAGGCGCCGGCTCGAATCTGGTTCCGCCCTCTGGTGACCTCGACGTTGTCCGTGAATGTGAACAGATTGCGAGCGATGTGCAGATTGCTGCCATTGTTGCTTCCCGCAAGGCCCAACTGCGCCTGAGGATTCGAAGCCTGACTTCCGCCGACCACTACCGCGCCGACGGGAAGCCCTGCCAGGAATCCCGGAACGGTGGCGGCCGGAGTGCCGGGGGTAGGTTCGCCCGCAAAGAAATATCCTGCGCGAGAGAAGCCGAAGCGGAACGTGTTGAGCACCGTGGGCGAGAAAACGTGCGTTTCCTGCAAGCTGAGGACCTGTTCCCGCAGGCTGAGCAAATCCGTGGCGTAAGGATCCGCTATGGTTGCGGTGTTGGAGTTGCTGTCGTCGACGGTATAGATCGCGCCGAAAGAATCGCGGTTGGAAAAAACGTGGTCGAGGCGCACCGTTCCGAAGTCCTCGCGAATGGTCTGCAGAGGGCTGCTGAGTACCTGGGCGACTCCATCCCCGGCGGCGGTAACCTTGAAATCGGGAGCGCCCGCCGGGGCTATGGGCCACAGGTTCAGCAATCCCATGTTCTTGACGACGGCAGCGGCGTCCAGTCTTGCCTGCGCGTCGGGAACGAGCGCGACGGAGGTCTGGTGCAGATTCTGGCGGAATCCCTCGTAGTTGGCGAAGACGAATGTCTTGTCCTTCCGGATGGGGCCGCCCATCGAGCCGCCGAATTGGTTCCTCTGGAAGGGCGGGGCCGAAGCGCCGGCGTCGAAGTAGTTGCGGGAGTCGAAGTCATTGTTGCGCAAAAACTCAAATACGGAGCCGTGCCATTGGTTGGTGCCCGACTGCGTGACGATGCTTACCTGCCCGCCCGGCTTCTTGCCGTACTCAGCGCCGTAGGTGTCCAGCAGAATGTTGAATTCCCTTACCGCGTCGATGCCCAGCAATTGCCCGCTGGCGCCGCCGGGAGTCATATTATTCTCGGCCGCGCCCGTGAACTCCACGCCATTCAACAGAAAAAGGTTCTGCTGCGGGCGGTTTCCGGAAACGGCGAAATTGTTGGCGGTTGTTGAATTGGAGACCCCGATGCCGCCGGTTTTCTCAAAGGTGAAATTCACTACACCGGGATTGAGCAGCATCAGCAGATCGTAGCTGCGGCCGTTGAGAGGCAGGTCCTTGATCTGCTGCTCGCCGACCAGTCCCGAAATCTCCGACGTGGTGGTGCTCACGATCGGAGCGTTCTCGTTCACCGTGACCTGCTGTTCGACCTGCCCCAGGCGCAACGTGAGGTTGACGATCGCTTCCTGGCCGACCGCCAGCTGAATGCCGGTGCGGACTTCCTCGGCGAATCCTTGTTTCTTGACGTGGACTTCATATCCGCCGACCGGAAGCCCGAAAAGATCGTACCGGCCTGCATCGTCGGTGGCAGTCGAGCGGGTGATGCCGGTATCCAACTGCTTCGCCGTGACCGCGGCGCCCGTTACGGCCGCGCCAGACGGATCGGTGACCGTGCCGGAAATAGTCGCTGAAACCTGGGCAAAAACGCTGGAACTCCACAACAGTAGAAAAGCGAAGAAACCAAAACGCATCGGGTATCCGCCTCAATAAATGGATGTTGGCCCACGCCATATGAAGGCCACTGAAAACCGCTATACTTTTTAATACGTATGGATAAGTAATGTCAAATCGACTTTATGCGATATATGCACGCGCCAATGGCGATTGAGGGATAGTTTACGGGGTAGCGAATTACGGGCGGACGATCATCACTTCGGTGGACTTGATCAGGGCCGCCGCGGTCTCGCCCACTTTCAGGCGCATTTCGCGCACGGCGTCGGCGGTAATGATGGAGGTGATGTGCTGGCCGCCGATCGAGAGCGTCACCTGGGCCATCAGCCCGCTGACTTTAATGTCGGTGACGCGGCCGGCCAGCTGGTTGCGTCCGCTGATCCGGCGAAAGTTCGGCCGGCGTTCGCGCACGGGGCCGCGCTCGGCGGCGCGGTAAAGGAATTTGTCTACTTGCTTCTCGGGGATGCGGTGGTGGCCGCCGGCGGTTTTTACGGTGCGGATCTTGCGCTTGTAGATCCACTGCTTGAGTGTGGGATAGCTGACGCCCAGCACCTTGGCCGCTTCGCGAGGAGTGAAGAGCTTCATGACGGTCACTTTAGGGCTCCGGATTCCCAGCGGCTAAAATGCGGGCCGGGTGGGGCTGCCCTGCGAATTGTAAAGTATTCCGCTCTTGGATGGGAGAAACATCCATCGGGGAATCGCGCAGACCCCCTTGCCGAGCGTTGTCATTCAGAACTTATCGAGGGTAGACTGACACTTCACAACGAAATAGCCTGGTCAACACATCGCTAAGTAGCTGTGCCTTCGTTGCACGAAAAACAGATTTCTCGATTTAACGGTATGACGGCTCCTGGGAGGCCCAGCTGATGGATTCAAACGACGGTTCCGCTCCCGCCACACGCGAAACGCTTGGCGAGCCTCCCGCCCCCTGCACGATGGTGATTTTCGGCGCTGGAGGCGATCTCACCAAGCGGAAGCTGATTCCGGCGGTTTACAACCTGGCGAAAGGGAAGCTGCTTCCGGAAAAGTTCGCGATCGTCGGGGTTTCCGTCGAGAACTTTTCCACCGACGAATTCCGCGCCCACGCCACCGAAGAGATCAAGGGTTATTCCGCGAGCGGCGTGGATGAGAAGACCTGGGAATGGTTCGCTCAGCGCCTCTTCTATATTCAGGGCGATTTCAACGACCCCGGGCTCTATAAAAAACTGGAAGAGCAACTCGGCACGGTGGAGAAGGAGGAAGGGACCGGCGGAAGCTGCCTATTCTATTTCGCGACCAGCCCTACGTTTTTCGCGACCATCGCAAAGCAGCTTGGGGAAGCAGGCCTCACTAAGCAGGACGACAGGAAGTGGAGGCGGGTGGTAATCGAGAAGCCCTTCGGGCACGACCTGGCTTCGGCGGTCGCGCTCAATCGCGCACTGCTGGAAAGCCTCGAGGAAAAGCAGATTTTTCGGATCGACCATTACCTCGGAAAAGAGACCGTGCAGAACATCCTGGCGTTTCGTTTTGCCAACGGCATCTTCGAGCCCGTCTGGAACCGCCGGTACGTCGATCACGTGCAGGTGACCGTCGCAGAGGAATTGGGCGTCGAAATGCGCGGCGGCTATTACGACACGGCGGGCGCGCTGCGCGACATGGTTCCCAATCACATCTTCCAGTTGATCACGTTGACTGCTATGGAGCCGCCGATATCGTTCGCCGCGGAAGAGGTGCACGACGAGCAGACCAAAGTGCTGCGCGCGATCCAGATGCTTACGCCCGAGCACGTGCTCGATCAGGCGGTGCGCGGACAGTACGGGGAAGGAACCATCGATGGCAAGCGTGTGGCCGCGTACCGCGCAGAGCCGAACGTCGCGCCCAATTCGAACACGCCCACGTACGTCGCGATGGCCCTGCACATCGACAACTGGCGCTGGGCCGGCGTTCCGTTTTACATCCGGACCGGCAAGCGCCTCGCGGACCGGATCACGCAGGTGGTCATCCGTTTCCGCCGCCCGCCTTTTGTTTTATTCCGCCACACGTCCGTGGAAAACCTCGCTCCCAACGAACTGGTGATCAGCATTCAGCCCAATGAAGGGATTTCGCTGAGCTTTGAAGCCAAGGTTCCCGGACCGGTGGTTCGCCTGGGCGCCGTGAACATGGACTTCCAGTACTCCGATTACTTTGGAACCACTCCTTCGACGGGGTACGAAACGCTGCTCTACGACTGCATGATGGGCGACGCAACGCTGTTTCAGCGCGCCGATATGGTGGA
Source organism: uncultured Acidobacteriota bacterium (assembly GCA_963709105.1). Lineage (GTDB taxonomy): Bacteria > Acidobacteriota > Terriglobia > Acidiferrales > UBA7541 > Palsa-295. The sequence continues at coordinate 713,091 of CAVPVC010000016.1, read as the reverse complement.
GGCGGGATGGGCCGCGGTCCAGCCGATTCTCGATGTGTGGAACGCTCTCCCCGCGCGCGATTTCCCCAATTACGCCGCCGGAAGCTGGGGACCGGAGCAAGCGAATGAATTGCTGCGGAGAGATGGCCGCGAATGGCGGAATACCCCTCGCACGCCGTTTCCCCATGGGGACCGTAATGTGCCCGCCCAGGGCCTGGACAAAGTTTCCAAAACCTGATTCGGTTATGACTGCGTCCTTACTGTAACCACCGGGCACCGGGCGTTGCCAATCACTTTGCTTGCGGTAGCCATCGTCTGGTGCGGCAAGGTCCCCTCAAGAAGTGCGGGCGGCTTTACTCCCAACACGATCAAGTCCGCAGCCAGCTCTTCCGCTAGGTCCAGAATTTTCTCGGAAGGCAAGCCATGTTCGACGATTGCCTTTGGCGCGCATCCCAGCTCGGCGGCGGGAGGAATCAGGCCGTGAAGCGCCACTTTCAACGATGACTGCACTCCGTCCTCCGCCGGCGTCACATGCAGCAGGTAGAGCCGCGAGTGGTTTGTTTGCGCGAGCGAAAGCGCCCACGACAACCCGGCGAGCGATTCGGGGCTGAAATCGGTGGGCACCAGAATCGAGTGCAACTCGCCGAACGCATCCGGATCGCCGTGAACCTTGGGTCCGATGGTGAGAACAGGGCACGGAGCATGCCGGAAAATCTTTTCGGCGACCGAACCCATGAGCGCCTTGCTTATGCCGGAGCGGCCATGGGTGCCGGTTACGATCAGATCGATGTGCTTTTGTTCCACGACACCGGCAATTTCCCTCCAGATGTTTCCTTTGCGGATGACCCCTTCATGCGGGACCGTTCCGAATGCAGAGTTCATGTCCAGAGCCGCCTCGTGGGCTTCGCGTATGGCTTGCGCTTCAATCGCGCGTAATGCGTTGGTGGGACCAGGCCCCGGGAACGGGGATAGATTTACGACATGCACGAGGTAAACCGTCGAGCCGTACTTACGGGCGAGGGAAAGCGCGTAAGGCAAGGCTGCTCTCGATGTTTCCTGGAAATCCGTGGCGTAGGCGATGTTTTCGATTTTTATTCCGGGCAATGTGGCTGTTGCTCCCATTTGTCACCTTCTCTCTCGGACCTGCTTACCTCTTCTCCTCCCGTTGTGCGTCAGGAGTAGGGCTTCTCCTCATGCTTTTTGCGGTCGAGCGCGTCGGCTCGGACCCTGTCCGCGCAGGCGTCGCAAATCGTGTTCGGAGAGGGCTTGCCGCAGATGTTGCAGACTTCGTTTGCGTGTTCGGGTCTGTGAGTGGGCCGTTCGACTAGCGTCATCGACTTGTCCCTTCTCCGCGGGGTCTAGCTGGCCCGCACGGTAATCACCGGGCAGTGCGCGTGAACAACTACTTTGTGGGCTGTGGGCCGTTCGAGGTGCGTGGCGGCGCCCAGATGCGCTGCGGCGCTGCGAATGCCCAGGACGATCAGGTCCGCTCCCCGTTCTTTTGCCGCTTCCACAATCCGTTCGGCCGGTTCGCCATACTCCACCGCAACTTCCGGCGGGCTACAGACTTCGCAGCTGGGAATGATCTGGTAGAGCTCGTTGATCGCTTCGGCCACCGATACTTCGAATTGCTTCTCCCGGTTGCGGTCAAGCCCTCGATCAGGCGCCGCCAACTTCGGCATGACGTGGAGCAGCACGAGTTGCGTGCTTTTTTCATGGGCGAGTGAAAGCACGTACGGTACGGCAGCTCTGGATTCGGGGCTGAAGTCGGTGGCAAAAAGCACGCGTTCGAATCGGATGTCCTTCGGGGCGTTCGCGTGCGATGCCGGGCCCACGGTCAGCACCGGTACGGGGGATCGCCTGAAAATTTCTTCGGCCACCGAGCCCAGGAGGAGTCTCGGCGCGCCGGTGCGGCCGTGGGTGCCCAGCACGATCAGGTCGATGTGATTTTCGCGAATCGCCCGCTCGACCGCGGCCCACACGCTGCCCTCGTGGGACATGATCGTTGTGGACGCGACGTCGCCCATCTGCAGCTTCACCTTGTGCATTTCCGCATCGGCCAAGTCCTCGTCGGCCTTGATGGCCTCCGCGCAGGATTGGGGAATTACGGGAGTCAGCACATGGAGCGCATGGACTGTTGCGCCATATTTGCGAGCGACCGTCAGGGCATAAGCCTGGGCCGAGCCGGAGGTTTGCGAGAAGTCCGTCAGGTAAAGGACGTTTTTTATTTTGTTTTTTGTATTGGCGAGGGTCTCGGTAAGGGTGGCTGTCATAACTCACCTCTGCGTCAATATGAAGCGGCGCCAGAGGCTATGCGGTGACTTCACTCACGAGGCGTCGTGATGCAGGTCACCGGAGGAGGAAGATGTTGAGGCGAGTCCGATTCAGCTCTTTTGTTGCGCGGAATCCGGGACTTCCCGAATGCGCACGATTTCAACCGAGCAGGACGCGTGGCGAGCGACGGCGTCCGACACGCTACCCAGCAGAAACCGATTCAGCCCCTTCCAGCCGTGCGAGCCCATTAGGATGAGGTCGGCGCCCCATTTGACGGCGTTGTCGATGATGATGGTCTTCGCGTCTCCAAAATCGACGAGTTCGCTGGCGGTGAAACCTGCGTCGCGAAGCTGCTTGGCGACCTGCTTCACCAGTTCGGTCGCCTGGGTCTTGCGGTCTTCTTCGATTTCCTCCACTTGCGGAGTGAAATGGGGGAATACGTCGGCCGAAACATACACGCTGATTGGTTCGACGACGCTGAGAACCCGAACCTCCGTGCCCTGAACGCGAAATTGAGCGAGCAGGGTTCGAGTGGCTTCCTGAGAATATTGGGAATCGTCAATCGCCAGTAGAATTTTCATTTGTCGAATCCCTCAGTTCGAATTGATGCGCGCGCATCAGCTTTCTCGATACAACTCTCTCAATTTCGTGGAAAGAGTATAACCCCGGGAGTCTCGCATAAGAGTGACTTGTATCACAGATCGGATTTAGAGAAGGCGGCGGGGCCCTATTGCGGCTTCGCGTAGAACCGGCGCACGATTGCGGGTATGGCGGTCGGGCCCTTGATGTCGGGGTAATTGACGTCGAACTGTTCTCTGAGGATTTGTCCCGCTTCTTCCGCGGTTTTTCCCTGGGCCTTGAGCTCTCGCGCGCTTTGCTGCAAATCGCGGAGCACTTCACGCTCGCGGGGAATGAGCGACGCATCGCCGAATTGGCCGTGATTGGTGAAAATGATGCGCGGCCGGAGGGCTTCGAGTTTGTCGAAAACCGAGAGCCAATTGGCGGCGCTCACGGTGCTTTCGCCCATGCCGGGGTAGGACTCGTTCTGCAGAAAATTCCCGGAAAGCAGCACTCCGTCTTCCGGCACAAACGCGACAATATCGCCGTGCGTGACGGGGCTATGGTGGCCGGAAGGCTGTTTTAGTGACTTCGCACCCCATCACATGGGGGCCAACAGTGGCCGATCATATTGTGCAAGGAATGGCGAGCGGGGACGAGCTTCGTACAGCTCCTCTTTGGGGTTTGAGACAACGCATATTTTTCCTTCATGACGGCCAGCCGCGGAACGAGGCGCGTTCGCCCTGGCATCAGGAACGAGGGAAGGGGACGAGGTCGGAAGCCGTCTGCTTCCAGATGAGGCCCAATCCGCTCGCGAAGTAGGCCCTACGCAGTTGCTCCGGAGTTCACAACCACGTACGTGACGGGAGCGTTAGTACAGCAAAAACCCGTTGCATCCTTTTGAAGAATAGACTATATAGCAAGGCACTAAATAGGGTGGGGTATCGCGCTTTGCCGGGAGTTTGCAGTGAAAGAACGGAAAGCGCTGGGGCCCTGCATTTAGAACAATCGCAAATATTGGGGGGATTTGGATGTCACAAAAGTGTTTCAAGCGCCTGTCGAGCTACGTCCTGGTTGTCAGTTGTGTAGCCCTGGTTTTTTGCTCCTTGATGCTTTCACCGTCACTTTTCAGCCAGACGGCTGCCACCGGAGCGTTGACGGGAACGCTAAGGGATTCTTCCGGCGCGGTGGTGCCGAATGCGACGGTCACGGTGACCAGCATCGCTACCGCGCAGGTGCGCACTACGACGACGAGCGGCGATGGCACCTACAAGGTTGGGTTGCTGCCCCCGGGAAATTACAGCCTGAAGTTCGAAGCCGCCGGTTTCAACAGCGTAGAGGTACCGTCGGTCACCGTAGTGGTGACGGAGACCGCCGTTCTTGACGAAACCGTTCAGGTGGGTGCGCAGACCCAACAAGTCGAGGTTCGTGCGGAAGCCGAGGCGGTACAAACTGCGAGCTCCGCGGTGGGTAACGTCGTCAACTCTCAAACCATGACGGCCATGCCTTTGACCTCGCGCAACTACACGAACCTGCTGGGACTCGCCGCCGGGGCCAATGCCAGCGTATTCAACGCCGCCAACCTGGGCCGCGGATCGCAGGACATCGCCGTGAACGGCGCAACCGTCGCGCAGAACAACTACTCGATGGACGGAGCGTCCATCGTGAACTTTACGACCAACGGTAACACCGCGGACGGCGGCTCCAACCCGGGGATCGGGATCGTGAATCCGGACGCCATCGAGGAATTCAAAATCCAGACGTCGATGTTCGACGCCGGCTATGGCCGCAAGCCGGGCGCCAATGTGAACGTGGTGACGAAGTCCGGCACGAACCAGTTTCATGGCACGGCCTTCGAGTTCTTCCGCAACACCGATCTCAACGCCAACGATTTCTTCCGCAAGATCAGCCCGGCCGTGGGCGGCGTGCCGGAAAACGGACGCCAGGTGCTCAATCAAAATCAGTTTGGCGGGGTATTTGGCGGTCCGGTGAAAAAGGACAAGCTGTTCTTCTTCGTGTCGTACCAGGAGACCCAGCAGAAGAACGGTATTTCGCCGGCAGGTTATTCCACTCCAACTCTGGTGGGGATACCGGGCGGGGACCGCACCACGGCAGCATTCCAGGCGGCGCTGGGCGCGGCGTTCTGTGGGAGCAAGACCTCTAACGGCGGCACGCAGGTCGCCTGCAACGGCTCGAACATCAATCCGGTGGCCCTGAATCTTCTGCGTTTGAAGAATCCCGACGGCTCCTACTATATTCCCGGTTCTTCCACGGGAGCCAATCAGAACGTCACCTTCAGCATTCCGGCAACTTACAAGGAACACCAGGCCATCGGGAACTTCGATTACGTTCTCAACGACAAGAACACTTTGTCGGGACGCTGGTCCTATAGCGGAGACCGCACGAACGCACCAATGGATTGCTCCGCAACAGGGTCGACCATCAGCCAGTGCCTCCCGGGCAACCCCGCGCAAATCTGGTTCATGACGCAGTACGCGGTGCTGAAACTCACAACGAGCCTATCCCCCAATCTTGTAAACGAAGTGCGAGTTTCCATGCAGCGCAATGTCGTAGGCCCGCAGAACGAGGTGCCGTTTACAAACACGCAGGTGGGAATCACGCCGCTTGTTCCGTCGGTCAACACGCTGGACGGCGTCACCATCAGCGGCCTTATGGCGTTTGGCGGCAAGGGAAACCTGGGAACCCTGATGTGGGACACTTCCGTGGAAGCAGCGGACCAGATTTCCTGGTCGCACGGAAAGCATACGGTTCGCGCCGGTTTTGAATTCGAGCGAGACCAGGAAAATTGGGACTACTTCGGCGTGGCCATCGGCGCTTTGACCTTCCAGACCTTCCCGGATTTCCTGTTGGGCCTCCCCGGATGCGCCACTCCGGGTTCACCTGCCTGCGTGGCGAGTACCACGGCCGGGCTGACGAACGGCACCTCCACCAGCAATATTTCCAGTTCCGGCACGACCGTCTCGGCCACACCCCCGGGAGGGGTCAGCCATGCCTACCGGATCGGTGCATCGAGCGCCTTTGCGCAAGACGATTACAAGGTGCTCAACAATCTGACCGTGAACCTGGGGCTGCGGTGGGAGTACGACGGCTTGGTCTCTGACAGCCACGGTCTCCTGACGAATGTTTGGCCCAGCCTGATCAACACTGTCAACACGCCTGGGAGTTTGGGGACTTCGGCGGCAACGGGAAGCTTGGCCGGTTTTGTGCTGCCGGCCAACTTTAACTTTGGAGCATTCCCGGCACCCCCGGTGGGCGGACTTTTCGTGAACAATCAGAAAATCGCCACGCAGAACAGCCCGTCCTACAAGAACTTTTCTCCGCGCGTCGGTTTTGCGTGGAAGCCTTTGTCGACCGACCGCTTTGTGGTGCGCGGCGGGGGCGGCTACTTCTACGATCGCGTCGGAGTGACAACCTACAACAAGAGCACTCAAACGGCCATGCCGTATGCGATCCCGGACCAGCAGTCCGGCGCAGCGAACTACTTCTCAAGTTTTTCCCAACCGTACGCACCGGTGACTCTGGGGTGGACTCCCCGGTTTGTGAACTTTGCTACCGGGCAGAACTCCGCTCTGAACGTGATCCTCACAAATCCGATTTATCCCACTCCGTTGACGTACGAATGGAATATGAATGTTCAGTATGAATTCGCTCCCCGGTGGGTGCTGGAGCTGGGCTACGTAGGAAGCCGCAGTATTCATCAGGCGCCCGACAATTTTGTGAATTCGGTGCTGGAGCATGAAATCAACGAAGCCCAACTGGCCAGCCCGGCGGCTCCGGTCAACGGAATTACCTCAAACACCACATCGAACGCATCACTGCGCGTCCCGTACCTTGGCTTTGCTCCGGCTGGCCTGGGCGATGATGAGGCTGCCTTCGACAGCAAATACAACGCCCTCCAAGCCACCGTGCGGAAGCAGCTTTCCCGCGGCCTGACTCTGCAAGCGGCCTATACCTACAGCCGCGGAGTGACGAACACCAGCTATATCGATTTTAACGATCCCCTTTTGCCGGTACCGTATGGCCTGACCCCTTTTGACCATAACCAGCGCTTCACCGTCAACTACAGTTACGATCTGCCGTTTGGCACGCATGAAGGCCTCGTCGGCAAACTGACCAGCGGATGGAACTTGTCCGGTGTGACGGTCGCGCAGGATGGCACCGCGCTTACGGTGACAGACACGCGAGGCGGTGCCATCTACGGATACAGCGGGGCAGCGTCGGTAGTCTCGACAGCAGAATTTGCCGCAGGCATGGGGAACGCTAATGTTGCGACGCCGGGCAGCGTCCAACAGCGATTGGGCGGCACGGTTCTGGGCGGTCCGGGTTATTTCAACAAGGGCGCTTTTGGAACGGTACCGACGATTGGAGTCACAACCGCTGGAACTGGCGGGACCGGTTACGGAAACGCGGGGTACGGAATTATCCTTGGTCCCGGGCAGTTTAACTTCGATGCGACTCTCCAAAAGACCACCAAAGTGGGAGGAATCCACGAGGACGCCACCCTGGTGTTCCGCACCGAATTCTTCAACGCGTTCAACCATCCGCAGTTCAGCAACCCTTCGGTTACCGACGTCTCCAAGTCAACGTTCGGGCAGATCACCAGCTCTTCGGTGAATCCGCGGCTGGTTCAATTTGCGCTGAAGTACGTGTTCTAGGGATCAAGCGAAAAGCTGTACCGCATTTCAAAGAGGGCTGCGTTCGCGCGGCCCTCTTTTTTTTGTGCTGCGAATTCCATCGAAACTTAAAATTCCTGGCGTGGCGGAAACAGATAGAATCGTGTCTGGTTGAATCGAGGACGGTTTTGGAAAACCTTCGCGATAGCCCCATAAAGGTGCGGCAGGCTGCCGGCAAACTGCTGCGCGAGAAAGTTCCGCGATCGGCGCACGCGGCATGGACGGCGCCGAAGAATCGCGCCGAGCCCGTTGCACTTCTAAAGCAATCGGACCGCGGACGCCTGCCGGAATTGCTGCCGATTCGTTATTCCCGAATGCGCGCCTCGCCCTTCGCGTTCTTTCGCGGCGCCGCGGCAGTCATGGCCGCCGATCTCTCCCATAGCCCCGCCACCGGCATCCGCGTGCAGGCCTGCGGCGATTGCCACGTCGCCAATTTCGGGGGGTTCGGAACGCCTGAGCGCCAGCTCGTTTTCGACATCAACGATTTCGACGAGACGCTTCCGGCACCCTGGGAATGGGACGTCAAGCGACTGGGAGCGAGTATTATCCTGGCCATGCGCGAGGCGGGATTTTCCGAGCGATATTGTTCGCGAGCGGTGCTCACCGCCGTTGGCTGCTACCGGGAGCGCATGCGCGAGTACGAGGCGATAACCGCGCTGGACGTGTGGTACTCGCATCTGAACGCCGCGCTGTTCATCGAACGCGCCAAGACTCCGGCCGCCCGGAAACGGTGGGAGAAGCTGGAAGCCGAAGCGGTCACCGACACTTCCCAGCGTGAATTTCCCAGGATTGCGTGCATGCGGCGAGGGTTGCCGCGCATCGTCGATCACCGTCCCCTCATTTATCATCCTCGCGATCTTTCGATAGGGAAGCGGGTGCGGCGCATGTTTCGGAAGTATCGCGACACGCTGCCCGAGGAGCGCCGCACGCTTCTCGATCGCTACGAACTGGTGGATGTGGCCCGCAAGGTTGTCGGCGTGGGCAGCGTGGGCACGCGCTGCGCGGTCGCGTTGCTGATTGCCGGCCCGGTCGATCCTTTGTTCCTGCAGTTCAAGGAAGCGCACGAATCGGTGCTCGCGCCGTATGCGGGCAGAAGCCGGTATACGAACCAGGGAGAGCGGGTGGTCACCGGCCAGCGGCTTCTGCAATCCGCCAGCGATATTTTTCTCGGCTGGACCAGCGACGGCCGCGGCCACGATTTTTATTTTCGCCAGCTCCGCGATATGCGCATGAAAATCGACATCGAAAAAATGTCCCGGCAGGACTGGCTCGAGTACGTGGAACTTTGCGGTTGGGTGCTCGCTCGCGCGCATGCCCGCACCGGCGACCCCGCGCGCATCGCCGGCTACCTGGGGAAGTCCACCGCATTCGATGAGGCCATTGCAAAGTTTTCCGTTTCCTACGCAGACCAAACCGAGCGGGACCATGCCGTGTTCGTGAAAGCTTTGCGGGCTGGGCACCTTTTGCAGAAACGCTAAACCTTTCCTTATCAGGGTGGTCAATGGGTGGCCAATCAATTCTACCGATATTCGTCATCGGTATTTCCTGTAGGAAGGGGCAATGGTGTTATGGTAGCATTCTCACTTTGAGACTGGGAGGGGCGGCGATGAAAACGACCCGATTTCCCGTGTTGCTGGCTTTGATTATACTCAGCGTCGGTGTCGCGATGGCGGATACCGTTCCGGATACGCGTTTCAATGTGGACGACCCTTCAGGCTCGGGTCCCATCGTGACGACGATTACTTCCAATCAATTCGTCACAGGCAGTGATGGCACATTCGATCTGAGCGGAACCTACACGGGGGCGCCGATCTATTCTCTCGAATTGGTGATTCCTGGCGCGGATATCGTTGGCCCTCTGAGCTGTACTTCAAACGTCTTTCTCGTTACCGTGGTGCAAGCTCAGGGAAATAATCCCGGTGAGTGCTTCTTTAATTCGCTCGAATCTCTTGGGATTACGTGGATCAAACCCGATCCCACGGGGAAGGACGACCCGGGCGGTGTGCTCAACTGCAGTTTGAAGGATCTGGACGATTGCGTCGGTATCCTGAGCGGTAGTCTCATCGATCTGGGCATTCCGGCTGGAATGGGCGCGGCTCCAAATTCGCCACTCGACTTGGCCGCCAACGGCGCCCCGCCGCTGCCGTTTCCTGAGCTTGGATCGGGGCCATTGCTTCTTTTCGGTCTTATCGGAATGCTCGCGGCTGGCCGAAGGTCGATGAAATTAGAGTTGGTGCCGAGCAGGCCGTGCGCCCCGCATAACACCGTCGCCTAGTGCGCCGTAGAGGCGAATTCTTTTTCCATCGCTTTGAACTGGGGTTGGCTCTGCAGGTTGGCCATTTCGGGATCGCTTTCCGCTTCTCCCACCGGATATCCCTTTTTAAGAGCTTCCTGTAAAGTGCCGAGAGCGTCCTTCTGCTGATTGGCCAGGTTTTCGATCACCGCCTGAATGTAAATCAACTCGACGTCGCTTTTGTCGATCGCCCGCGCGCGCCGGATGAAATCCATCCCGCGCTTGGGGTCTCCCTTTTTCGCGTAATCGAGTGCGAGGCCGGCCATCGGGTCGGTGGCCTGCGGATTCACTTCCAGATCCTTGAAGGCCAGGGCGATGGCCTTGTCGTAGGTGGCATCGGCTTTCTCTTTTTGTCCGGACCAGCGATAGGCGTCGGCGAGATTGCTGACGGCCATTTGCTGATTCGGGCTCAGCGCCAGCGCCTTTTCGAACATTTGCGCGGCGTCCCTGTAGCGTTTCAGTAGGAAGTAGGCGGAGCCGAGATTCGAGTAGGCGCTCCAGGTGGGGCCCACCTGGATGGATTTCTGAAACGCGGGAATGCTCTCCTGATAGCGGCCCATGCGGGCGTACACGTTGCCCAGATTGTCCCAGCCGTCGATGCTGTCGGGCTCGAGTTCGGTTACGCGCTTGAAGTTCTCAAGCGCCTTGTCGTTGGCTCCGACGGAGAGATAGGCGACCGCGAGGGCGCGATAATTGGCCCAGTAATACGCATTCACCTCGACGGCTTTTTTGGAAGCGGCAATCGCTTCTTCCTTTTGGCCGCTGTGGAGATAAGCCCGGCTCAAGAGGCGATAGCCTTCGTCGGACTTCGGCGCGAGTTGCAGGGCGCGCTTCAGTTCAACTATGGATTCGACGGATTTGCCGGTTGCCGAATAGACGTCGCCGAGCGCGTAATGCACCTCGGGCAATTTGTCTTTCAGTTGCTCGGCGCGCTGCGCGGCGCCCAGGGCTTTCTCAGACCAGAAGCTGTCCTTTTTTGCCTTGTACATATTCAGGGAGGCGTCGGCGAGGCCGGCATACGCCAGGGCGAAACCCGGATCCTTCTGAATGCTCTGGTTGAAATAGTCGATGGCAGCCTGCGTGTTTTTCTCGCTCTGGACGGCGCGCAGGGCTTGGCGTCCGCGGAGGTAGAGGTCGTAGGCCTCTTCGTTGTTTGTGGGGCGTTCGGCGGCGCTGGCGAGTTCCTCGTTGGTGGGCTTGACGTCGAGGGCGCTGACGAGTTGCGCGGAAATCTGGTCCTCGATGGTCAGCAAATCCTTGGTAATGCCTGAAAATTCCTGGGTCCAGACGCGGGTGCCGTCCGCGGCATCGTCGAGATTGACGATGATCCTCATGTTGTCCGCCGAACCCTGCACCATGCCGGTTACCAGCAGGTTGGCGCCGAGGGCATGCGCGGTTTTCGCGATGGGGTCTTTATCCGAAACTTTCGAGACTGCGGCGTCCGAGGCCAGCCGCAGATCTTTCAACTGGAAGAGCTTGGCCGCGAGGGCTTCGTTCAAACCTTCCGCTACGTGTCCCAGGGACTCGGAGTCTCCCAAAATGCGGAAGGGAAGTATCGCTACGAACTTGCCTTCCGAGAGAGGCGGAATGCCGGATGCGGAGGTCGCCGTGTTCGAAGTACCGCCGCCAAAAATCTTGTGCCGGACCGGGGGATTGGCCAACGCGATCAGCGCCAGAAGAACGACGCCGGCCACCGCCCATGTCCAGCGGCGCTCGACGAACTGCGGAATCTGGATTTGAACCGTGCGCGTGGCGCCGGCGTAGCTGGCTCCGGCAAAGCTGGCGCCTGCGGAACTCCTGCCGCCCTGCAGGTCGAGGAGAACTTCGTCCGCGGTCTGGTAGCGGTTGGCCGGATCCATTTCCAGGCAGCGCATGATCACGGCCGCGAACCAATCGGGCAGCTCCGGATTGCGCGATTTGGGGTTCGCGGGCTTTTCCTTGATGCGCTGGTACATCACCTTCAGCGTGGATTCGCCCGTAAACGGCACGTCGCCGGTGGCCATCTCGTAGAGGATCAGGCCATAGGCGTAGAGATCGCTGCGCTGGTCGGCCTGCTTGCCCTCCACCTGTTCGGGAGACATGTAACGCGGCGTGCCGAGGAAGGCTCCCGTGCGCGTCATGGCCAGGGCATCTTCCTCGAAGGACTTGGCCAGGCCGAAATCGGAAACGTAGAGGTGATCGTCCTTGGCCACCAGAATGTTCTGGGGCTTGAGGTCGCGGTGGGCCACGCCTTCCGAATGCGCCGCCGCCAGCGCCTCGGCGAGCTGGCGCGCGAAACGCAGAATGCGTTCGAAAGGAAGTTTCGGCGTGTCGCGAAGAATGTGGTACAGGTCGGGCCCTTCGACATAGACCATGGAGATAAACTTCACGTCTCCCACGTCGCCCATGTCGTGAATGCGAAGAATATTCTTGTGCGAGATTTTGCTGGCGAGCAGCAGCTCCTGCTTGAAGCGCTTCAGCGTCTCCGCGTCGCCCATCACACCCTGCCGGACTACCTTGATGGCGACCATGCGGTCGAGCGTTTTGTCGTATGCCTTGTAGACGCGGCCCATACCGCCTTCGCCGAGCAGGGCTTCGATGCGGTAGCGCGCGCCGAAATCCTTGCCGGGCGAGAGCACGGTGGCGTCGGTGAACTGGATTGTTACGGAGTCGCTCACCGGCATGGGGGTGCCGCAGTGAGAACAAGATTCGGCGAAATCAGGATTTGCGTTCGTGCACTGAGGGCAGTTCATATCGCAAAACGTCAGCGGGGCTCACGACCCTCGGGGTAGGCTGGATTATCCGGCATCGCTTGTAACCTTGCAATAAATATTTGGGCGGCTATGGCTTCTGCGCGGGGCGAAGTGAAATCTCGCTGATGAAGCTTTGCGGCTCCTGCGTAACGATGGTTTCGACGGCGTGGGCCACGTCCGCGGGCTGCAGCATTTTCCGGGGATCCTTACCCGTGTGCGGAGAAAATTCCGTGTTGACGCTGCCGGGGCAGACCGCGCTCACGCGAATTCCGTGGGTCCGCAAATCCTCGGCCATGCATTGCGTCAATCCCAGCAAGCCCCACTTCGACGCGCAATAAATACTCCCGCCTGCAAAGGCGCTCTTGCCCGCCATCGAAGCAATATTGATGATGTGGCCGGTGCGGCGCTGGATCATGCCGGGCGCCACGGCTTTGCTGAGCAGGAACACGGATTTCAGGTTGGTATCGAGCACGGCGTCCCACATTTCTTCGGTGCCTTCCTGCACCGGGACGAAATATCCGATGCCGGCGTTGTTGACGAGGATCTCGATGGGGCCGAGCTCCTGCTCGGTCTTGCGGACGGCGGCGGAAATATCGCTCGCCCGTGAAACGTCGGCTGGCACCGCTAGCGCCTTGCGTCCGTCGCGCTCAAATTCGCCCACAATGGCCTGAAGCCGCTTTTCATCGCGCGCGCACAGCGCCACGTGCGCTCCCATTCGCGAAAGGCTTTCGGCGACGGCGAGCCCGATGCCGCGGCTCGCGCCGGTGATCAGCGTCACCTTTCCTTTGAGGGCTGCGGCTTTCGGATGATTCATTGGATTATTCACGGGATTATTCATCGATTGACTCTCATCGGGCGACACGTTAGCCTGCTTCATCATCGTATCACCGTAGACGCCGGGCGGGCGGACCCAGTCATTGGCAGAACCCGGAAAGCGTTCGCTGTTTTCATCTTGCGTGTACGGGTTGCTTTTCCCTATAATCCCGTCGATTTATCTGTCCTATTGACCCGAAGGGGAATGGCTCCGATTCTGACCGCTCACCCGATGCTGGCCCAGGAGGCAGGGAAGTTATGAAGAAAAGAATTCTCGAGCTGACAGCGGTAACGATCACCGCTCTTTCATTGGTGCCGCTGTTTGCCCGCCCGATCACTGTGCAGGCTGCGGCGCAGGATCAGAAGCCTTCGTACACGATCCCGGAATACAACGCGTTCCAGGCGGCGAACGCGGAAAAGGATCCGGCGGCCAAGATTAAGCTGCTGGACGATTTCGTGGCCAAGTTCCCCAACTCGACCTTGCTGCAGTACGTCTATCAACTATATTACCAGGCGTATATGCAGACGAAAAATTACCCGAAGACCATCGAATACGCGGACAAACTGGTGGCTATGGGCGATAAGGTCGACCCGGCGGTGGTGCTGGGAGCACTGCAGGCCCGCGTGCAGGCTTTCTCCGGACTGCAGCTGAACCCCTCTGCGCCGGACGCCAACGATCAGCTTGCCAAGGAACGCGACGCGGCTTTGCAGGGCGCGAAATTGCTGGAGGCTTTTCCGAAACCCGCCGCCGCCAAAATGTCCGACGACGATTTCGCCAAGCAGAAGAAGCCGGGAATAGCGTTCTTCGATTCTTCGGCTGGCGCAGCGGCTCTTCAGATGAAGGATTATCCCGGGGCGGTGAACGCGTTCAAGGCCGCGCTGGCCAACAAGCCGGACGATGCCGTTTCCGCTTACAGACTGGGACTGGCTTATCTGGCGATGGCTCCTCCGCAGACGCTCGATGGATTCTGGGCGCTGGCGCGGGCGATCAATTTGAAGGTGCCCGACGGCGACAAGGTGAAGGAGTATTTGAAACAGAAGCTTCTCGCCTATGAGCAGCCCGGCTGCGACAGCCAGGTGGACGCCCAACTGAGCGAGTTGCTGCAGCTGGCCGCGAATTCGCCGGACCGGCCGTCGAGCTATACGATTCCCAGCGCCGATGACCTGAACAAGATCCGGCAGGCGAGCAACATTATCACGGTGATCAGCGACCTTCAGGGCGGCGGCGACAAGTCCAAGATGACGTGGCTCGCCATCTGCGGCGCGGAATTCCCCGAGGTGGTGGGCAAGGTCATTGACGAGCAGAAAACGGATGCTTCGATCGATTTCATGGTTTACACGGGAGCCACGCCTGAGGATATGCAGGCCGGCACCACGCCGAACATGGACGTGAAAGTGTGGACGGGCGCGCACCCGGCCGAACCCGCTCCCGCGGGTGGAACCCAGGCGGCTCCGATTCCGCCACAGCCCGATGTAGTAAGGCTCTCGAAGGACGACGGGATCCGCTTCTCCGGCACGCTGGTGAGCTTCGATCCATCGCCGTTCCTGCTGCATTGGGACCAGGTGAAGGTCGATCCCACCGTGATTCCCGAGGCGGCTGGCAAGGGCAAGGGAGTCCCGAAGAAGAAGGGATAGCCTGACCAGAACTGCGTTAAGCCCCCGATGCAAGAAGTTTATGGCCGGTCCGGAGACGGACTGGCCATTCTATTTTTGGCCGGAATTATCTGCGGGCTATCGCGAGGCGCGGAGCTTAGTGGGTCATTGCATAGATTACGTAGTTCACGCCGATGCGGATTCCCAGGTCGGAGAATTTTTGGGGGTAGCGCGGCTCGTCGGACCATTCCCAGGAATCGCCGATATCGGAATTGAACGAGGCTGCTACCATTACGCGGCCCTTGTCGTCGTAGATGCCCAGCCAGCGAGCCACACGGCCGTCGTTCTTGTAGCCGATATCGAGATGTTCCGCGCCCGTGACTCGATAACGTTCGTTCAAATCGAAGACCGTGTGAAAGATGGGATCGTTGTCGGGAATATCGACGAGCGGCCGGTCCGGGAATACGTATTTCATGCGTTGGACGAAAACTTCGAATTCTTCCGCGCCGTGGAAATCGTCGGCCATGAAGAACCCCCCGTGCAGGAGATAATCGCGCAGCACTTTTCCCTGCGCGGGCGTCAGGCCCCATTCCCCCACCTGCACGGCATAGAGCCACGGCCAGTTGTAGACCTCGCCCCCATCTTCCAGGCTGACGGATTCTTCGACGGAGCGGCTTTGCACGCGGGTAAGGCGGCGCACGGCTGTGGCAAAGGCGCGGTCCGCGCGCGGATAATCCTGAGTCCAGAGAGAAAGACCCTCGCGCCAATCGCCGTCGAAGCGGCCGCGATAGCCGTCATTCGGTCCCGGCGGATACATCAGCCGGGCAAACGTCCACTCGGCTCTCTGCTGCGCGTCCGGCGGCACCGGCATGTAGCCATATTCCACGGAGGGATATTCGCGGAAGGCGCGCTGCGCGTACATCGCCCCCACCAACACCAAGGCACAGCAGAACAGCGAAGCTGCTTTCAACATTCCCATTCCCGGATTCTCGACCGAGAATATCATGGACGGAAGAGCGAGGTATCAGGCGGAGCGAGTTGCGAGAAACTCAGTTCGGAGAAACCGTGCGGCGAGCGCGGGAGTCACAAGAGTGCGTGACGGGCATCATATGTCGGAGGTCAGCCCCGGATATAACTGGAAGTTGAAGATGTCAGTGGATCGAGCTGGAGGCTCCGGCCAGTGACGGAGGCCGCGGCATGCACGCATCAACAGGTGAAATGAGGATCGATGCTACCCATTCGAAAAATACTTCTTCCGATTGATTTTCACGAGGGATCGCTGCGCATTGTTCCTCTAGCCGCGGGCCTGGCGCAAAGGTTCGGCTCGGAGGTGATTCTGGCGCACGTGATAACGAAGCACGACTACTCTCCGCATGAGACCAAGGGCGGGCGGCCGTTACAAAGCGAAGAACTGCTGGGTGAAATCGTCGAGTACGCCCAAAAGGATTTACACGAGGCGATAGGCTCAGAGTTCGAAGGGCTCCGGGTAAAGTGCCTGGTGCGCCAGGGCGGCGCGGCGAGCGAAATCGTGGAAATCGCCAGCGAAGAATCGGTGGACCTGATCGTGATGCCTACCCACGGCTACAACGGCTTTTACCGCTTTCTCATCGGTTCGGTGACCGCGAAAGTAATTCACGACAGCGAGTGCCCTGTGCTGACCTCCGCCCACTTGCAGGATGCACCCGCCCCAAACCTTCCCATCAAGCATGTGCTCTGCGGCGTCACTTACAGCGACCACAGCGTGGAGACGCTGCGCCGGGCCGTGGAGGTGGCCGGCGAATTCAAGGCGAAATTGACACTGGGACTCGTGACCCCCAGCGTGGAGCTTTACGGGCCGGGAGGAAACTACGTCGACCGGCCGTGGCGGGATGAACTTGTCCTCGGCGCCACCGAGCAACTGGCAAAGCTTCAGCAACACGTCGACTCAAAAGCGGACACTAGGATTGAGAGCGGCGATCCAGGGGCAGGACTGAGCCGAATCGCCAGCCAGATCGGTGCGGACTTGCTGGTAGTCGGTTGCCACGCTTCCGGTGGGCGGCTCGGCTCGAATGGATACGGGATCATCTCCAACTCTCAAATTCCCGTCCTGAGTGTGTAGGCGCCTCTCGAAAACGCGGAGTCGTTCTTAATCTCCTCATGCGATTGCGGTTATCCGAATATTCACGAGACTGTCCGGTTTTTCCGCGCGGGTGCGGGGTCAGTTGAGGGTTGCGTTTCAGGGGTGACGAAATTATAATGAGTTGCTTCCAGAATGGTCGCATGGTCGAGTGGGCGCGAGCCCACTTTTTTGTTGGGAGCGACATACGGCCGGGTGGGGTGTCCCCGCCAGATAAAGGCCGTCGATAGAATAGAATGGATCTTGTGCCGATTCGCGAGGCGGCTGAGCGCGTAGCTCGCTCGGAAGGCCTCGAGATTTTTGACGTCGAGTGGAAGATAGGGAAGCAGCGCCTTTTGCGCGTCTATCTGGATCGATTGCCCGGGCCGGGGAATCCGGAAGGCCTGGGCGTGACTCACAACGATTGCCAGCGGGTGAGCGAACAGCTGAGCGTGATCCTCGATGTGGAGGATCTGGTGCCGGGGCCCGCGTATATCCTCGAGATCAGTTCTCCGGGGATGGATCGAAAGTTGATCAAGCCGGGAGATTACGAGCGCTTCGCAGGAAGGCGCGCGAAGATCTGGCTGAACGAGCCGGTGGAGAATCAGAAGTTCCTGGAGGCGCGGCTGGCCGGCTACGCCGATGGGATTGTGAAATTGTCCGTGAAGGATCGCGAGATTTCGGTGCCGTATGCCGCGATTCAGAAGGCCAACCTGGTAGTCGAATTGTAGTGGCAACGAGGCGCGGCGGTCCAAGTTCTGAGGGAGAAAACGCAGATGGCGAGTCTGCTGTTCCAGACAATCGAGCAGATCAGCCGGGAAAAGCATATCGAGCCGGAGATCATCGTTGCGGCCATCGAAGACGCGATGGTGGTAGCGGCCCGGAAATACTACCGGACCGAAGAAGAGCTGCGTTCGAAATTCAACCCGGAAACGGGGCAGATCGACGTGTATTCGGTGCATGTGGTGGTCGAGGAAGTGGCCGACCCGCTGCGCGAAATTTCACTTGCTGACGCGCGCAAGCAAGTGCCGGGCGTCGAGGTCGGCGGGGAAATCACTGAGGCCAAGCCCACCGACGTGCTGGGCCGGATCGCGGCGCAAACCGCCAAGCAGGTGATCCTGCAGAAGGTGCGCGAGGCGGAGCGCGACACGATCTACAACGAGTTCCATACGCGCGTGGGCGAACTCGTGAACAGCATTGTCAAGCGCATGGAAGGCCCGGACATGGTTGTGGACCTGGGCCGCACCGAAGCGCGGCTGCCCAAGCGCGAGCAATCGCGCCTGGAGTCTTACAACGTGGGCGACCGGCTGCGTGTGACGATTCGCGCGGTCGAGCGCGCCGCGAAGGGGCCGCAGGTGGTGGTGTCCCGCGCCGACCCTGCCCTCGTGCAGCGCCTGTTCGAAATGGAGGTGCCGGAAATTTACGATGGCACCGTACAGATTCGCGCCGTGGCTCGCGAGGCCGGCGAACGCACCAAGATTGCGGTCGAGAGCCGCGACAAGGATGTGGACCCCGTCGGCGCGTGCGTGGGCATGAAGGGGATGCGCGTGCAGTCGATCATCCGCGAACTGCGCGGCGAAAAAATCGACATTATCCCGTACAACGAAGAGACGGTCGCATTCGCGCAAAAGGCGCTGAGTCCCGCGAAAGTGACGCGCGTGCAAATCGTCGATCCGGAAGAAAAGCGGCTCGAAGTGATTGTCGAGGATACGCAGTTGTCGCTGGCCATCGGCAAGAAGGGCCAGAACGTGCGCTTGGCCAGCAAGTTGATTGGCTGGAACATCGACATCAAGAGCGAGGAAGAGAAGCGCCGGGAAATCGAAGCGCAGATGGCGGCGCTCACAGCTCCGGGAACTCCGCTGGCCGAACTGGCTGGCGTGGGCCCCAAGACGATCGAGAAACTGGAAGCGGCGGGAATTACGTCTATAGAGAAACTCGCGGATATGACCCCCGAGCAGCTGGTCGAGATTCCCGGCATCGGCGAGAAAATGGTGGAGAAGATTCACCAGTCCGTCGCCGCGCATTTCGAAGCGCTGGAGGCGGCCGCTGCCGCTCCGGCCGAAGAAGTGATTTTGCCCGAAGAGGGCGTGCTCGAGGCGGAATCGACGGAAGAAGCGGGCGTTGAAGCTGCAGTCGAAGGAACACCCGAGGAAGCTGTTGCCGAAGGCGAGCAGGAAGCGGCCGAAGAGTCGGCGGAAGCGGCCGACATGACCGACGTTACGGCAGCCGAGGAAGCGGCATCCGAAGAGGCTGCGTCCGAGGCAGCAGAGCCGGGCGAGGCGGTTGAGGGCGAATCCGACGCGGAGACCGAAGAATCAGGGGAACCGGCGGAATCCTAGCGGCAACGCGCCGGGAAGCATTCACAGAATAGAGGCTGATGTCAGACGCAAATCAAATTCGAATCAATGAATTGGCGCGAGAACTTGAGATCAAGGCCAAGGTGCTGATCGATTACCTTCCCGAGATCGGCGTCACGGAAAAAAAGACGCACTCGAGTTCCATCGATGTGGAACACGCCGAGCTTGCGCGCAAACATTTCAAGGGACTCGCCGATGCAGAAGCGGCGGCTGAAGCCGCCAAGTCTGCGCCGAAGGCCAAACCGAAGCCCGTCGCCGCGCCTGCGCCACCGGCGGCGGTAGCGAAGCCTGCCGCGCCCGCTCCGGTAGCTCCGCCTCGGCCTGCTGCGCCACCCGTTTCCGCGGTTCCTCCGGCAGGGGCGCGCCCCGCCAACCCGGCGGTCTCAGGCGGCGGCACCTGCTCCTCGGCCCGACGCTGCGCCCGCACCAGTTCGTCCGGCGGCAGCGGCGCCCCAAGCGCCGAGCGCAACGCCTGCGCCTGCCCAAACTCATCCGACGGCGGCAGCCCCCGCAGCCGGTGCTAGACCAAGCCAAGCACCAGCCAAGCCGGGCACACCACCGGTCGCAACACGGCCAGCGATACCGCTGCGTCCTGACGGCAGCGCGGGCGGGGTTCGTCCCACTCCTCCAAGCCCACCCGCAGCAGCCCGGCCAGCGGGCACTGCTCCGGGTCAGCGATTTCCAGTGCGGCCCGGGCAACCCATCGGCGGACAATCGCGGCCCGGTGCGCCCCAGGGCATGCGTCCTGCTGCGGCGCCAGGGCAGGTACGCCCCGGAGCTCCCATGCGCCCGGGCGGACCTCCGTCGAGATTCCCGCAGCGTCCCGGAAGCGGCGGCCGTCCAGGTGGAGGCGGCCCAGGACAGGCTCCTATCGGCAGCCAGCGCCCCGGCGCGACTGGCGCCGCAGGCCTCCCGAAAGCGGAACCGGGCAAGCCGCTGTATGCGCGCAAACCTCCCTCAGGGCGCGGGCGTCCGCTCATCGAAAAGAGATTCGCGGAAGGCGAGCGCAAGCTGCATCCCGTTCGCGCGCGTTCGGGCGCAGGCCCGGGCGGCCGCGCGGTGCAGGCCGAACCCGTCGCGCCGGTAAAGCGCGAGCCTCGCGAAATCACCGTGACCGAAGGCATCACCGTCCGCGAACTCGCGGAGAAGCTCGATATCCGCGCGAAAGAACTGCTGAAAGTCCTGCTCGACCGCGGCATTTTCGCCAGCATCAACCAGGCCCTGGATGTGCCGACCGCCACCAACCTCGCCGAAGCGTTCAACGGGATCGTGCAGGTGGTCACGTTCGAAGAGCAGATCGTCCAGGAAGAAAAGGTCAAGGAAGAGCGCACCGGAAACATGCTGCCCCGGCCTCCGGTGGTCACGGTGATGGGCCACGTCGACCACGGGAAAACCAGCCTGCTCGACGCGATTCGCGAAACCGAAGTGGCCGCGGGCGAAGCCGGCGGAATCACGCAGCATATCGGCGCATACGAAGTCCACGTTGGCGAGCGCAGGGTGGTATTCATCGACACGCCGGGCCACGAAGCGTTCACTCGCATGCGCGCGCGCGGCGCGAAAGTCACCGACATCGTGGTGCTCGTTGTGGGAGCCGACGACGGAGTGATGCCGCAGACCGAAGAAGCGATCGCCCACGCCACGCGCGGGCCATGTGCCGATCATCGTGGCCATCAACAAGATCGATAAGCCCGACGCTCAGCCCGAGCGCGTGAAGCGGCAACTCGCCGATCGCGGGCTGATGCCCGAAGAGTGGGGCGGCGACACCGTGATGGTGGAAGTCTCGGCCAAGACCAAGCAGAACCTGCCGCGCCTGCTGGAAATGATTCTTCTCGTCGGCGACTTGCGCGAACTCAAGGGCGATCCGGATGCGCCGGCCAGCGGCACCGTGCTTGAATCCCGCGTAGACAAAGGCCGCGGACCCGTGGCTACCGTGCTGGTGCAGAACGGCACGCTCCATGTGGGCGACGTGTTCATCGTGGGCGCTGTCTACGGCAAGGTGCGCGCGATGTTCAACTACCGCGGGCAGCCGATCAAGGAAGCTCCGCTTTCGTCTCCTGTGGAAGTGCTGGGATTGCAGGGCGTCCCCGAAGCGGGCGATCAATTCCAGGTGGCCGACGAAGCCAAAGCCCGGCACATTGTCGAGTACCGCCAGGGCAAGCAGCGCGAGGCTTCCCTCGCCAAGACAGCTTCCGGCCGCCTGACGCTCGACCAGTTGCACGAGCAGTTGCGCGTGGGCGAAGTGAAGGAATTGCCCGTGGTCATCAAGGCGGACGTGCAGGGCTCGGTGGAAGTGCTCAACGAAATGCTGCCCAAGGTTTCCAACGACCAGGTGAAGCTCAAGGTGATCCAGGCCAGCGTCGGCGCGGTGACGGAAACCGACGTCCTGCTGGCGTCGGCGTCGAACGCGATCATCGTGGCGTTCAACGTGCGCCCGGAGCGCAAGGCGCTCGACCTGGCGGCGCGCGAGAATGTCGACATTCGGATGCACACCATCATCTACGAGCTTCTCGACGAACTGAAGATGGCCCTCACCGGCTTGCTGGCGCCCGTGATCAAGGAAACCTATCTGGGCCGCACCGAAGTGCGCAACACGTTCAAGGTGAAGGGCGTGGGGACGATTGCCGGTTGTTCCGTGCTGGATGGCATCATCAAGCGCGATGCGGAGGTGCGCGTGCTCCGCGACAACGTGGTGATTTACACCGGACGCGTCACCTCGCTGAAGCGCTTCAAGGATGACGCCAACGAAGTCCGCGCCGGTTACGAATGCGGCGTGGGCATCTCGAATTTCAACGACGTGAAGGTGGGCGATATTCTCGAGTGCTTCAAGATGGAGAAATCGCAGCCGCTCGAGGCGGTGAACGCGGGAGAACGCAGCCGCGCTCCGGAGACCGCCGAAGCCCGGCGGAATTAGCGGGCCGCGCAGGGAAATTCTCAAGTCGCAACAGTTGCTCATCCGTTTCCGTTGAAATGTGGAGCGGAAATGCCGATTGGCCTTCTCACCCTGGAAATTCACATCTCCGATGCGCGGTCGCTCAAAGACAAGCGGCAGGTTCTGCGCAGCCTGAAGGACCGCCTGCGCGCCCACTTCAATGTGGCCGTCTCGGAACTCGACCATCAGGATGTGTGGCAGAGGTCGCGCGTGGGCGTGGTGAGCATTTCGGGCGACGGCCGGCACCTGGAAGAATCCATGTCCGCGATTGCGGCGGAATCGGAGCGCGTGCTCGGCCGCGACCTGGTGTCGCAGGAGATCGAGTATTTCGAGGATCAGGAATAACTGAGGATCAGGAATGACTTTTGAAGGACATCACGCCGGACATCGTAGCGAGCGGGTGGCGGAGGAAATCCGCCACGAAGTCACCCTGCTCGTCGCGGGAGAGTTGAAGGATCCGCGACTCGCCGTGCCGCTGGTGGTGACCGAAGTCCGCCTCACGCCGGACATGCGCACGGCGCGAGTGTTCGTACGGCTGGACGGCGACGAAAAGGAACGCGCATCGGCGCTGGCCGGGCTGAGGGCGGCCTCGAAATTCGTCCGCCACGAACTCGTAGAGCGCCTGAACCTGCGCCGCACGCCGGAAGTGCTGTTCCTGCCGGACGAGTCGGAAGAATACGGCCAGCATATCAACGATCTTCTGCGTAAAGTGAAGCAGCCGGAAAATCAGTAGCCGCTGCTCGTCTGGAACGAACCAGCACAACATTCTAATTGCCCGGCTGCGGTTCGGCCGGAGAGAAGCCAGGCCCTAAGCGAATTATGCCCAGACAACCGATTGCGCCCGCTTTTGACGGCATGCTGGTGGTGAACAAGCCGCGGGGGAAGACCTCGCATGATGTGGTCGAGGCGGTGCGCCGGCTAGTGGGCTTCCGGCAGATTGGGCACCTGGGCACGCTAGATCCGCTGGCCACCGGTGTTCTGGTGCTGGCGCTGGGCCGCGCCACGCGCCTGGCGCGTTTCTACGCGGCGCGCCGCAAGCGCTACACCTGCGCGGTGCGTTTCGGTTTTGCCACCGATACCTACGATGCGGACGGCGAAGCGCTCGGGCTGGACCTCGCGCCGGAGCTCGATGCGGCGCAGCTCGAATCTCTCGCCGCGCAGTTCCTGGGCAAGATCCAGCAGACTCCGCCGGCATTCTCAGCCAAGAAAATTCAAGGGCGCCCCGCCCACGAGCTGGCCCGGAAACATAAACCGGTGAAGCTTGAGCCGGTGGAAGTGGAGGTTTTCGAATTCCGCCTCACCGGCGTCGAAGGCTCCGTCGCTCGCTTTGCCGTGGAATGCGGTTCGGGAACCTACATCCGTTCGCTCGCCAACGATCTTGGCAAACTGCAAGGCTCGGGCGCGCACTTGGCGGAGATCGTTCGCACGGCGGTAGGCGAGTTCACGCTGGACCACGCTGTACCGCTCGCGGAGCTGGAGCAGGACGCGAAGGCCGGGAAAATCGGCGATCGCGTGATCCGCCTCGAAAATCTCCTGCCGGACTTGCCGCGCGCCAACGTGCTGCCGGTTATCGAGAAGCGCGTGAGGCATGGCGCGAAGTTCAATCTTCCGCTGGCGCAGATCCAGCCCGGCCATGTGACGGCCGCCCAAGGCGCTCCGGAGCAGCTCGACTCAGGCGATTGGAAGCCGTCGAGGCTGCGCGTCTTCAACCAGCAAGGCCAATTGATCGCCATCGCCGAACCCGTGGTTCCGCGAACCTACCAGCCAGTCCTCGTTCTGGAAGCCACGCCCTGACGACAATTTCCTCGTCGTAAACCAGCTTCTTTATCAAAAATCGGCTTTGACTCCGATGGCCCGGCGGGATTATTGCTGTTGCTGCGGCGGTGGCTGCTGTTGTGCTGGCGGTTGCTGACCAGGCTGCTGAGCAGGCTGTTGCGCTGGCTGCTCGCCTGGCTGCGCCGGGGCCGCCGGTTGCTGCGGAGCCAGCTGTGGCGCCTGCTGCGGAGGCTGCTGTGGTGTTGGGGGCGGCGCGATGGGCGTTCCGACGTCCGTTGTAGGTTGAGGCGGGCCGCCAATGGGGGCTCCCAGTCCGGTGGCCGCCGGCTGCGAAGGCGTTTCGGCTGGCGCGGGCTGTCCCGGAATTTGCGGAGGAATTGGGGCGGCGCCTGTTCCCGCGGCTCCGGGACCTTCGGGCGCGCCCTCGCCCGCATAAATCACGTGATCGGCGCGCGGCGCATAGCGAACCATGCGGGGCGTCACCAGGATCAGCAGCTCGGTGTCCTGATCCTGCCGGTTCTGGTCACTCGCGAACAAGCCCAATTCCGGTATGTCCGCAATGCCCGGCGTCCCATTCAGCGCCCCCGACGTTTGCTTTTGCAGGACACCGGCGAGCACGGCGGTTTCGTTCTGCTTCACGCGCACGGTTTGCGTTATCGTGTCGTTGCTGATCACCGGAATCGCGTTGAAGCTCTGCCCGCTCAGGCTGCTGATATCGAACTCGAGCTGCAGCGTCACTTCATTGTTCAGATGAATGCGCGGCGTAGCCTTCACTTTCAGGCCGATGTCGATGTATTGAACGCCCGGGAACCCGGTGCCGGTGAAGGCGTTGGAGGAGCTGGGCGAGAAGTTCGCCGAATTCAAAACCAGGGAAACATTCGCCGACCCGTTATTGGCTACCGCGACGTCCGGCCGGCTGTCGCCGTTGAAATCGGCAGTGACAATCGAGACCGGGCTGGTCCCCACGGGCAATTCGAAATTGGGGCCAAACGTGCCGCTGCCCAGGTTCAGAAGGAGCGAGATGGCATTGTCGCCCTGAGCCGCGACCGCGAGATCGGGCCGGCCGTCGATGTTGTAGTCGGCCACCGCAATCGAAGTTGGGCTCGTGCCCGCGGGATAAACAGCCTGTGTGCCGAATGTGCCGTTGCCGGTGGCGGTTGCCCCGGCGGCTACGGCGTTCGCGTTCCCCAAAAGGATCGAAACCGTGTTGTCCTGCTTATTCGCGACCGCCAGATCGAGCACCGAGTCGCCGTTGAAATCGCCGGTGGAAACCCATACCGGTGAATTGCCGGTCCCATAATCGACGCGCGGCTGGAAAGTGCCATCGCCATTGCCGAGAAATACGGAAACGGAGGCATTCCCTTCGTCCGCAACCACCAGATCGAGATGGCCGTCGCCGTTAAAATCCGCGGCGGCCAGCGCGGCGGGGCTATATCCGGAGGGCAGCTGGATTACCGAAGGCTGCTTGAACGTGCCGTCGCCATTCCCTTGATAGATATAAATCGTATTGTCGTTGTGATTGGCGACGGCCAGGTCCAGAACTCCGAGGCCGTTCAGGTCGTGGAAGTTGTTCGCGAGAACACTCACCGGGCCGCTGCCTGCGGCAATATCCATCTTCGCTTGAAAGGTTCCGTCTCCGTTTCCGAGGAGGATGGAGATGGTATTCGCGGTTTGATTGGCGACGGCCAGATCGATGTTCTGGTTGTTGAGATTGGTTTGAAAAGTGCCCGTCGCGGTCCACACGGGACCGACCCCGGTGGCAAACGTGGTTTGAGTGCCGAAAGTTCCGTCGCCCGCGCCCAGCAGGACGGAAACGGTGTTGTCGGTAAAGTTCGACACGATCAGGTCGTCGGTGCTGTTATCGCGAAGGCTCACCGTGGATACGAACGTGGGTCCGTTGCCGGTGCTGTAGGCTGTCGTCGGAAAATCCGAGGCCGACAAGCCGGCGACGCTCGTGCCGGTGCCGGAGAGGCTGGCGGTAAAGCTCGAAAGCTCCACAGGGACGCGATCGCCCACGAAGAACGTAGCCGGTTGCCCGTCCTGCGCGCGGAGCAGGATGCGTCGGCCATGCTGCACGAGCGAGAGCATCTCGGAGAAGTTGGCGGCCGCGCCTGGAACCGTGGCTACGAATGTGCTCTTGCCTCCACCGAAGGCTACCACCGGGGGAATCAGGGAATTCAGGTTTACCTGCCCGGAACCGAGCAG
The DNA here is from genome assembly GCA_963709105.1 of uncultured Acidobacteriota bacterium. GTDB lineage: Bacteria > Acidobacteriota > Terriglobia > Acidiferrales > UBA7541 > Palsa-295. Next base: position 686,793 of record CAVPVC010000016.1, on the reverse strand, counting down.
GGAAGTGATCTGGCTCGTGGTCAGCCCGGAAAGCGAGGTGGGCTGGCCGAACAGCGCGGTAATCACGCTGACCAGCCCCTGCAAGGATTGCTGGGCCTCCTGAACTTCCTGGGTGTTCAAAGAAAGGATCTGGCTGGTTTGCGGCGGAGTGATCCCGAGCTGCCGTGCGGAATTCCGGTCGACTTCGAGCACCTCCATCTCGAGGATGAGTTCGCCGGTGGGCTTCTGCAGATCGTCGATCAGGCCGCTCGCTACGGCGATGGCCTGCGGGGAAGCGCGCAGGGTGATGGTTCGCGAAGCCGTGTCGAGATTCGAGCGCGTGATGCCGGTGATGTCGCGGACCATGCGCAGGGTTTCCGTCATCTGCTCGGGAGTTTCCGAGGCCGGAAGCAGGATGCTGCGCACCACCGAAGCCTCGTAGTCCCGGCGCTTCTGCGGCGAATTCTCGCTGACGAAAAACAAGTGCGGCGCGAGCGGACGCCAGAACGTGCCGGTCATGTCGCCCAGCAGGCGCATCGCTGTGGGGAAATCGACATCGCTCACCTGGAATCGGACGGTGCGCGGGCGCAGATCCACGTCGAATGCAACCTCGACGCCGAATTGATGCGCCACCTGGTCGTAGGCGCCCTGGGTATCGCCGCGGTAGTCGAAGTTTCTGGTGCCCGCCTGATGCTCCAGATGCGTCTCTCCGGCGAGTTCTACTTCCTTGGGCTGCGATGACGCCGTGTCCGGCTCCAGGGCGGTCAGTTCCGTGAGGCGTTCGCGCACCACGCGGTTCGCCGGGTCCAGATAGGCCGCGGCGATGAGTTCGCTGCGGGCCTCTTTGAGTCGGCCGGAAACCGCGTCGCGCTCGGCGAGGTCCATCTTGGCCTGCACGAGCTGGCTGCGCGCGATTTCGCGGTGGAGCAGATACTCGCGATCAGCCGGGTCCCAGTCGACTGCGTCCGAGAAAGCATCGTGAGCGGCCTCCCAATCCTGAGCCTTCTCGGCGCGGAGGCCCCGTTTGTAGGCCTCTTTGGCTTTCTTTGGTTCAGGCTTTATAGCAGGCTTCGCGGCGGCGGTAGCCACTGGCGGCAGTGTCTGGCTTGTGGCCGCAGGAACGGAGCGCTTGAGTGTGGGCCACTGGCACTTGGATGGCAGCCGCAATCAGGCAGAGAGCCAGGGCAGCCACCGAGAGCGCCGAATGTAAGCGAGACGAACGAAACATAAGGACAGTGAGATGCATATTGTACAAGGATCGGTGAGCCGGAACCGTCCGCGCGGAAGGAAAATTTCTTGATCTTAACGCGGCGGTAAGACTACACTTAAGTAGTTAGTTGTAACTCAGTTGCAACTAGCTTTAATTGGGAACGCATGCTCTCAGCTCTGCTGGTTGCTTTACGCGAAGGTGTGGAAGCCGCGCTCGTCGTTGGCATTGTACTCGTGTATCTGAACCGCACGGGGCGCGCCGCTTTGGCGAAGTACGCCTGGGCGGGTGTGGCCCTCGCCGTGGCCGCGAGCGTCGCCGCCGCGGTCGCTCTGCAGCACTGGCGCGTCAGCGAGGATGGCTTCGAGGGCGTGCTGATGCTGGTGGCATCGGCGCTCGTAGTCACGATGATCGTCTGGATGAATCGCGTGGCGCGCCATCTGAAACGCGAGATCGAGGATCGCGTCGAGGCCTACGCGCAGAAGTCGACCGCCGCTGCCGGGTGGGGAGTGGGCGCTTTCGTATTCATGATGGTGGTGCGCGAGGGCGCGGAGTTGGTGCTGATCCTGCGCGCCGTGGAGCTTTCCACCGAGGGCGTGCAGGTGTGGATCGGCACGGCGCTGGGAATTGCCATCGCCGTTGCGGTGGGGCTTTTCTTCTTCCAGGGAACGCTGCGGATTCCGCTGCACCGCTTTTTCTCGGCTACCAGCGTGATTCTGATGGTGGTCGCGTTCCAGCTGGCGCTGACCGGCGTCCATGAGCTGAGCGAGGCGATGTGGATCTGGTCCAGCAAGATGGAGATGGCCACGATTGGGCCGATCGTGCGCAACGAGTTGTTCTTCTTCGTGGTGATTTTGGGCGCGGCGGCGCTGGTGGTGCTGCGCGAGTGGTTCAGCGGGAAGCGTCCCTCCGAAGATGCCGCGCTGAATCCGGCGGAGCGGCGGATGCGCGAATGGGAGTTCCGGCGGCAGCGCCGCTGGAGTTTCGCGGCGGCGATTCTGTGCGTTCTGGTGGTGTTATCGCTGGCGGCGGAGTTTGCCTACACCCGCGCCACGAATGCTCAGGAGCCGGCGCGGGAGCTCGTCGCGCAGAACAATCAGGTGCGCATTCCGCTGGGCGACCTGCAGGATTCAAGCGTCCATTTCTATACGGCGGACGTCAATAGCACCGTAATCCGCTTCCTGGTGATTCACCGCGGCAACGGCGACTATGCGACGGCGCTCGATGCCTGCCAGATCTGCGGCACCACCGGGTACCGCCAGGAAGGGCAGAACGTGGTCTGCCGCAATTGCGGAGCGACGATCTACATTCCGTCGATCGGCGAGAGCGGTGGCTGCAATCCGATTCCGGTGAAGTCGCAGGTGGAAAACGGAGAGGTGATTGTCGATCTTTCGGCGCTTGCGAACGCCATGTCCACGATTCATCCGTGAACACGATTCCATCCATGAAAACGATTCACCCCTGAAACCATGTTCACTCGCCTTGTAGGAGAATCCTTCGTTCGGAACCCGCGCCGGAAGATACTGACGGCCGCGGCGCTCGTGGTGGGAATGGCTGTGGCGACGGCTACGCTCACGGTGGCGCTCGAAGTGGGCGACCGTCTCGCGCGCGAGTTCCGCAGCCTGGGCGCGAATCTTTTGGTCACGCCGCAATCGGATTCGCTTCCGCTCGAGATTGGCGGCGTGGATTACCGTCCCGTGGACGAGGGAGCCTATCTGCCCGAAGCGGACCTTGGCAAACTGAAAACGATCTTCTGGCGGCACAATATTCTGGGATTTACGCCATTTCTCGACGTGCCGGTTTCGCTTCGTATTTCGGCACAGGGTTCCACGAACGCGAACAACGCTTCGGCCACGATGATTGGCACATGGTATCAGCACGACGTGCCGGTTCCCGACGGTACGAATTTCAAGACGGGCCTCAGCGTGACGCATCCGTGGTGGAAAATTCAGGGTACATGGTTTCGCGAGGGCGAGAACGAGTGCGTGCTGGGCGCGGCGTTCGCTGCGCAGCATCCCGGCGCGCAGCCAGGAAAAACAATTTATGTGAGCGCGCAGAACACGCCAGGTGGCGCCGCGCAGGCAATTCCTCTCGTAGTGACCGGCATTGTCTCCACCGGCGACGCGGAGGATAACGCCATTCTCGTTCCGCTGTCCGTGGCCCAGGCGATGTCCGGGCACGCGGGCAGATTCCGCCAGCTTTTCGTAAGCGCGCTGACCAAGCCCGCCGACGGCCTTTCCGAGCGCGATCCGAAGTCGCTGACGCCGACCGAATACGACCGCTGGTTCTGCTCGCCGTACATTTCGTCGATCAGCTATCAGATCGAGCAGGTGTTGCCGGGCACCGACGTGCGGGCGATCCGCCGCGTGGCCGACACCGAAGGCCGCATCCTTTCGCACGTCAGCACGCTGTTGTGGATCGTTACGCTGGCCGCGCTGATCGCCGCCGCGCTTGCGGTCGCGGCCACTTCGGCGACGACCGTGCTTCAGCGCCGCGCCGAAATCGGAATCATGAAAGCGATTGGCGCGACGAACGCTCTCGTCGGCGGTATTTTTCTGGCCGAGCAGTTGATGCTCGCGTTCGCGGGCGGCGCGGTCGGATTCGTCTTTGGCGCGTTGCTTGCGAGGGTCCTGGGCGCGAGTGTGTTTGGTTCGCCGGCTTCGCCGCGGCTGGTTCTGCTGCCGGTCGTGCTTGGATTGGCCGCCATCGTGGCGGTCGTGGGAAGCCTGATTCCTTTGCGGCGCGCGGCTCATTTTAATCCCGCCCCTATCCTGCGGGGCGAGTGATGTTCGCGCGCCTTCTCTGGAAGCTACTGCGCGGAAGCCGCGGGCGCCTCGTCGTGGCGCTGATCGCGGTCATAAGCGGCGCCGCTGTAATTTCCGCGCTGCTGAACCTCGATCTCGATATTGGGCGCAAGCTCACCCAGGAATTTCGCCTTCTGGGCGCTAACCTGGTGATCTCGTCGCGCGGCGCCGATTCCGGCATTCCGGAAAACAGCAGCGAATCTGCCGAAGCTCCTGTGTCCTCTTCGTCCGCCGCCCTTATGGACGAGCAGCCGGTCCTGGCGCAAGTCGAAGGCTTGCGAACAAAGGAAGTCGTAGCCGCCGCGCCCTACATCTACGTGGTAGCTCGCGATGCGGGCAGGCCAGTGGTTGTGGCTGGGACCTGGCTCGACGAAGCGCGCAAGCTTGATCCCACATGGAAGCTCAACGGGCAATGGATCGTGTCGCGCGAGGACGAAACACGCTGTCTCATGGGGCGGAACGTGGCCCGGCAATTCCAGCTGGCTCCCGGCGACCAGGTGAAACTCGACTACCTCGGGCGCAGCGTGCAGTTAGCTGTTGCCGGAGTCGTGGACGCAGGCGGCACCGAGGACAATCAGGTGTTCGTGAATCTCGCGGTGGCGCAGAAGCTGGCGGCTCTGCACGGGAAAATTGAACTGGTGCAATTAAGCGTCAGCGGCACTTCGGCGGGCATCGCGGCCTACGCGGCGCAGCTCGCCAGAGCCATTCCGGGATATGATGTCCGGCCGATCCGCCAGGTAACCGAAGCCGAAGGGCAATCTTCTCAGCCGGACGCGCCTGCTGATCGTCTCGATGGTGGTGCTGATTCTGGTGCTCACCGCGCTCTGCGTTCTCGCGACGATGGCCGCGCTGGCGATGGAGCGCCGCGAGGACGTCGGCCTGATGAAGGCGCTCGGCGGCTCGATCTCGCGCATCGTAGCGTTATTTTTATCCGAAGTAGGCGTGCTGGGCGCTGTAGGTGGATTGATCGGCTGCGTGGCGGGCGTGGCTCTTTCGCAGTGGATGGGCCAAAGGGTGTTCGGCGCGTCGATCGCTCCGCGTTGGGAGATTTTCCCGCTGACGATAGCGCTGATGGTGCTGGTGGCGATGGCCGGCGCGCTCCCGCTGCGGCTGCTCGGCAAAGTGAAGCCTGCGGTGATTCTGCGAGGGGAATAGCGAACGCAAAAATGGCGGCCGTCGTACAAATCGAGAACCTGAAAAAAGAATTCGGCAACGTGCGCGCGCTCGACGGCGTTTCCTTCAGCGTCGAAGAAGGCGAATGGATCGCCATCATGGGCCCCTCGGGCTCGGGGAAGACCACGCTGATCAATATTCTCGGCGGCCTCGACACGCCGACTTCCGGCAAGGCCGTGGTGGGCGGAATCGACGTGGCCCGCCTCGATGAAAAAGGGCTGACGCGGTTCCGCGCCGAGAAGATCGGCTTCGTGTTTCAGCAGTTTCATCTGGTGCCCTATCTCACCGCTCTAGAAAATGTGATGCTGGCCCAGTATTTTCACAGCACCACGGATGAGACGGAGGCGCGCGCCGCGCTGAAAAGGGTGGGACTCGAAGACCGCGTGGAGCACCTGCCTTCGCAATTATCGGGAGGCGAACAGCAGCGCGTCGCGGTGGCGCGGGCGCTGATCAATCATCCCAAGCTGATCCTCGCCGACGAGCCCACAGGAAACCTCGACGAAAGCAATCAGGAAACGGTGATCCGTCTGCTGCGCGAGTTGCACGACGAAGGCCACACGATTTTGATGGTCACGCACGACCCGTCCATCGGCCAGCTGGCCGACCGCCGCATCGATCTGGCCCACGGACGCCTGGCGCAAATCACGGAATTTTCCGCCGAGCAGGAAATCAAGTTCGACCATCTGCTCGAGCAGGTCTGGCTGTTCGCCGAAAAGGGAGCCACGCCGGAGATCGAAGGCTTCCGTAACAGCCTCGCGCACGATCCCGAGCGCCTGATTTCGCGCCTCAAAGACCTCGGCCTGCTCGAAGTTCAAAAAAGCCAGGTGACGCTCACCCCCCGCGGCGAAAATCGCGCCCGCGACATCATCCGCCGCCGCCGCCTCGCCGAGCGCCTGCTTACCGATACCTTTTCAGTCGCCGCCGACGAAGCCGATTCGCACGCCTGCAAGTTCGAGCACATCATCAGCACCGAACTTGACCAGCGCATCTGCACCTTCCTCGGCCATCCCAAAACCTGCCCCCACGGCAACCCCATCCCCCCCGGCGCCTGCTGCCCGTCCTCAGTTTGACCCGGGATTCGCCGGCTTTTACCACGACAACGTGCGGTTGAAATTCTCGTTTTGGATGGCTATGGTGGTTGGGAGGAGGAGCGACGACGATGCCAACGTGCCCCCAAGTTGTGATGTCCCTGCGAGCGGCACTCAGGGGGCGCTGGGGCCGGTTTCGGGCACAAAAATACGTCAAGTTCACTCGACACACATGGACGAACGGAAACTCATCTAAATCATTGAAAACAAACGATCGGCATGCCGCTGACTCGACACTCTTAGCGAGGTGCGGCGTGCCTGTTTTTGTGGCTCTTTTGTTCCTCGCCGGCGGAGTCGCCATCGGCCAGAATCTGGGTCAGTCGGCTCCGGAATTAGGCCAGAACTCGGCGCTCTCCGGCTCCTGCGCTCGCTCGGTTCTGCTCAATTTTCCCGTTTTCGCCCACGACGGGCAGGTCGCGCAGAATGTGCCAATCTGGCAAGCGCCGGGCAGCGATGCGTTTTTCTTTGTCTCCGGCATGACCATCGATGCCGACGGCGCACCCAACGCGTACCATCCCGACAACTCCGGCTTGGATGACATTGCCAACGCCGGCGCGCCCGGCCACTGGGATGGAATCATCACCGACCGCTCAGGCGAGCCCCTGGTTCAAGGCCCCGACGATCCGTTCCCCGGTTACTACGTTTCCTGCACATCGCTTTCCGACCGCACGAAGGCCCGCACCGACCCCGCACGATACGTGGACGCGTCGAAAATCCCCTACATCGTGCTGCCGCGCGACGTCGCGCAACAGGGCGGCGCGCAATTGGGCGATTTCGCGGTGGTGGTCAACCTGCGCAACGGCAAATCCTCTTACGCAATTTTCGCGGATGTCGGAACGCTGGGAGAGGGATCGATTGCGCTGGCCGATAATCTGGGGATCTGGTCGAATGCCCGCCAGGGGGGCAGGCGAGGCGGAATTCTGTACCTCGTGTTCCCCGGTTCGGGCAACCGGCAGCCGCGAACGGTCCAGGAAATCTCGGACGAAGCGGCGAAGTTGCTGCAGGATTGGGGCGGGGCCGAAAAACTGACTTCGTGTTCCGCGGATGAAGCTCCCAGCGCGGGCGCAACAGCCGCCGCAAAGCCGACAGACAGCCCGGCCCCCTCGTCGCAAAATCCCCCGGTAGCCAACTAAAACGTGCCCATACCTCTGGATGAACGCAAAAAGCCGACCGGCATCAAAGTCAACGTCACCACGGGCGAAGGTGTGGAAGTCACCTGGGCGGACGGCCATAGCAGCCGCTACACGTTCCCCTACCTGCGTGACAATTGCCCCTGCGCGATGTGCAACGACGAGCGTGAAAAGAAAGCCTCGGCGGGAAACAGCGCCGCGGTGCTGCCGATGTTCAAGCCGCGCGTGACGGCGAAGTCGGCCAAAGCCGTGGGCAATTACGCCGTGCAGATCGATTATTCCGACGGGCACACGACAGGAATTTACAGCTTCGTGTACCTGCGCGAAATTTGTCCTTGCGATGAATGCCGGCGGGAATTCGGCGGAGCGGCGGCAAATGCCGCAAAGTAGATCGCAGAATTCCCGTGGCGGTTACTTCGCGTCATCGGCGTCTCGAAACTAGTTACAACTATGCGCGAAGCTCGGAGGTGCAGTTCGGGCAGCGCGACGCCTTGAGAGGAATCTGCGAGGCGCAGTACGGGCATTCTTTCGTGGTGGGCGCGGCGGCGACGGGAGCCGGCTTCCAGCGGTTCACCTGGCGGATCATCAGGAAAATCACGAACGCCACGATGATGAAGTCGATCACCGTGTTGAGAAACATTCCGTAATTGATGGTGGCGGCGTTGGCCGCTTTGGCCGCCGCAAGGGTCGGATAGGAAGTGCCGGAAATATTCAGGAAAAGGGTGGAGAAGTCCACCTTGCCGAGCAGAAGGCCGATGGGCGGCATGATGATGTCGCTGACGAGCGATGTGATGATGCGCCCGAAGGCCGCGCCGATGATGATGCCCACGGCCATGTCGATCACATTGCCCTTCATTGCAAATTCCTTGAATTCCTTTAGCATCGCGCTCTCCTGAAAAAAAGTGGTTGTGAAGGGTTGAGTTGGGGAGCAAAGCGAGCAGATGCTTGCCCGGACGGAACTTCCTCGTTGCTGGAGGAGATTAGCGGGAACGCGTCAGGCTGGCAAGACAAAAAGGCAGGGGACAACGACTTCAGTCAGGATTGGTGAGCGTCGTCACACAAGCTCTCCAGAGCGATCGGATTTTTGAAACGACAGCAGCGCGCTGGCGATTCCTCTCAGCACAAGCGCCCCTCCCGCCATTCCCAGCAGCAGATTCGCGTGCCGCAGAGGCAGCAGCGGAATCGCCAGGACGAGCAGTCCCACGACTACCAGCGAGCCGCCGCGCAGGTGCGTTTGCGCCCGGGCGACTTCCGGCTCGCGGCGCATCCACGCGCGGATGCCCCAGTAAACGAAAAGGACTCCCAGGAAGATCAAAGCCGCCGGCCGGGCGGGCAGGCCCACGCGCCGCGTGAGAGCCAGAAGAAGCAAAAGGGCGCCCAGCAACAACAGAATGAACTCGCTCAGGAGCCGAAACAGGTTCGCGGGCGTGGCCATCGGGCGGGCGCGGCTGGTCGACATGAGCACATCATCGCGCAGCCGCCGCTTTGAAGCAAACCAAGAGGTTCTTCTCGCAAGTCGCCGCGCCGAATCCAAATTGCCGGCGATGTCCTGAATCCTGCGCATCTCTAGGGAGAGGGGGAGAGATAGAGATAATGGCGCAGCTGACCTGAAATGTTACAATGGCAAGCTCTCTGTGCTGCGTCGCGAGTCGCGCGGCAATCATCCAATCGTCGAGGAGAAGCGGTGCACAAAGTCATTATCATCGGTAGCGGGTGTGCGGGATTGACGGCGGCCATCTACGCGGCACGGGCGGACCTAAATCCTCTCGTGCTCGACGGATACGAACCAGGCGGGCAGCTCGCACTTACCACGCTGGTGGAGAACTTTCCCGGCTTTCCGGAAGGAATCCTGGGCCCGGAATTCATCGAGCAGACCCGCAAACAGGCCCAGCGATTCGGCACGGAGTTTCGGGCCGGCGCGGTGTCGTCGGTGGATCTGAGCAAGCGCCCGTTCACCATCGTCGCGGGAAAAGAAACCTTCGAGAGCGAGTCGCTGATCATAGCCGCGGGCGCGTCGGCCCGGATGCTCGGGATCGAATCCGAGAAGCACCTGCTGGGGCACGGCGTCTCCACCTGCGCCACCTGCGACGGATACTTTTTCCGGAACCGCGAGATCATGGTCGTCGGAGGCGGCGATACGGCTATGGAGGAAGCGACCTTTCTTACGAAGTTTGCCAAGAGCGTGACCCTCGTGCATCGCCGCAATGAATTTCGCGCTACCAGGATCATGCTCGACCGCGCGCGGGCCAACGAAAAGATCAAGTTCATGACGCCCTACGTTGTGGAGGAAGTCCACAACGTGGAGAACAAGTCGGTGGAATCCGTGCAGCTGCGCAACGTGGAAACCAACGCCTTGGCGAAGGTCGAAGTCGAAGGTGTGTTCGTGGCCATCGGACACGATCCCAACTCCGCGGTCTACCGGGGACAGATCGACATGGATGAGGCCGGCTACATCCGCACGCACGATGGGCCGAAAACGAATATTGCGGGCGTGTTTGCCGCCGGGGACGTGCAGGATCATCACTACCGGCAGGCCATCACCGCTGCGGGCTCCGGCTGTATGGCGGCCATGGACGCCGAGAAGTTCCTCGCCGAAAACAAGCTGTAGTGGCGCTGCCAGCGATAAGGCATGGCGCGCAACGCGCCCGTCAGTTGCCCGCGGACGAGGACGACCCAGCGCGATTGCCGGAAATTTTCGTCCCGAGAACCGCGCGGATGGCTTGCTCGAAGGTCTGGCGCGTCTGTTCGGCGGTGTAATGCACGGCGATGCGCCCATCGCGCCCGTAGAGAATCGTTTCCGGCATGCTTCCCTCCCATTGCGGATTCACGCCATGATAGAACTCGTCGACATCGATTTGCGGGTCCTGGCGATAGTTGGGAAAGCTGGGGCGGAATTCCTCAAGGAAATGCCGGACGACGTGCATGTCCGCGTTCGAGTCCAGGCTGACGCCGAACACCGCTAGCCCTTGCGGTTTGTACTGCTCGGCCAGCGCCACCAGCGTGGGGAACTCGTCGCGGCAGGGCTCACACCAAGTGGCCCAGAAAGTTACGAGCAGGGGCTTACCCTTATATTTTTCGACGATCTTGTGGTATCCGGCGAGATCGATGAGCGGAAGATTTGTGGTTCCACTTGCCTTGGCTGCCGGCTTGGCAGGCGAGCTCTGTGCCGGCAACGGCGGCACTGTGGCCAACCCAAGCAGTCCCATGAGTGCGAAAGCAACTAGATAGAAACGCATCGGCACCTCCACGGCGCGGCGCAATATTCCCCGAGCCATTCTATCGGTTCGGCAGCGATCACGGCAACCTTGAGCACTCGGTTTAACCGCAATTTGGGCTATACAAAATAGCTTTGCCGCAATACGATAGATGCTTGCAGAACAAGCCTGCATACCAGCCTTTTTACGAGGAGATCGTTCGATGGCGTATGTGATTGCCGAGCCGTGCATAGGAACCAAGGACACCGCGTGCGTGGACGTGTGTCCGGTGGATTGCATTCATCCTCGGAAGGATGAGCCAGGCTACGAGACCGAAAAGCAGCTTTATATCAATCCCGACGAGTGCATCGATTGCGGAGCCTGCGTCCCGGTGTGCCCGGTGACCGCGATTTTCGCTCTGGAAGACCTCCCGGAAAAGTGGGCGAGCTTCACGCCGGTCAACGCGGACTGGTACAAGAAAAAGTAACCCAGCGAGCGGGTGGCTCTACTGAGCCCGAAAATTCATTTGGATTGAGAGCGCGGCAGAGGAAAATCTGCCGCGCTTTTGTTTTCACGCGAATTCCGGCGGGTATGTTCAGACGCCTGGGAGCAGCCAACTTGCGGCTCCGAACATCAGAACGTTCGGTAAAAGTGGAGCGATGAGAAACAGGCTTGGTTTTCTGGTTCTGGCGATGGTGACGGGGATTGCGGCGCTGGCGGTGATGGCGCAAGAAGCTCCCGCGCCCGCGCCGAGAGTCATCGAAATGACCGCGGGAAATTACGAGTTCACCCCTTCTTCGGTGCATGTGAAGGTGGGCGAGGCGGTGGAAATAAAGGTGACGGCGAACGATAAGGAGCATGGCATCCGCATCAAGACGGTCGCGAAAGGCCTGGCGAAGGGCAGCGAACCGGGGATTGAAATCACCTCTGGATCGGATTGCGTCAAATTCAAGAAGAACGAAACCGGTACGATTGTTTTCGCCGCGAAGGCCCCGGGCACCTACGAGTTTGAGTGCTGCAAGCTCTGCGGCTTCGACCACGGCAAAATGAAGGGTGAGATTGTCGTCGATCCGTAGGTTCCGAATATCCCTCGCGATTCAATCCTCCGACGCCACACTTCGCGTCATTCGCTCCGCAGAATGCGCTTACAATCGTGCAGTCGACCATGCAAATTCGAGTAGATCTGGCCGGCGTAAAGCTGGGAGTTATCGAAGCGGATGGCGTGCGGGTTACGCCCGGCGATGAAGCTTTCGCGCGATTGATGCAGGAGATTTGCGATCACAAGCGCGCCGAGTTCACCGTCGAGAGCCTGGCGGAAGCGCAGCCGGTTCGGGCGGTTCGCGCAATGTTTCGCGAATGGGATATGGACCCGTCGAAGTACCGCCCGTCCTCGGAAGCCTTGCTGCGAAGAGTAGTCCAGGGCAAAGGCCTGTATCGTGTTTCCAACGTGGTGGATGTGGGAAATCTGTGCTCGATTGAAACCGGCTGGCCCTTTGGCTGCTACGACCGCGACAAAATCAGGGAACCCGTTGTGTTTCGGCACGGTGCCGCGGGCGAGCAATACGAAGGCATCGGGAAGCGAACGTGGCACCTGGAAGGAAGGCCGGTGCTCGCCGATCCAGACGGCCCTTTTGGCAGCCCTATCAGCGATTCCACGCGCAGCATGATCACCGAAGCCGCTCACGAAATTCTCATGGTGATCTACGCCCCCTCCGGTGCGGCCGATTCGTCCATGGAGGCCGCGATGGATCAGGTCGCCGAGCGCCTCTCGCTATTTGCAGGCGCAAGAGAACATCGCAAGCACATTTGCAGCTGACGCACCGGCTCGGTAGTGGGTCAGTCTCCGGTTACCGCTGCCAGGTCAATTGGTCGACGACAAAAGCGCACGGTCGCCTTGAATCCGTGGTCCACGTGCCTTCAACTTTTTTCATTACAATAGTTGCTCCGCTCATGCAATGATCCCCGCATACAAGCAGATATTTCACGACTGCAAATTGGTCCTTTGCGTCGAATGCAATCTCTGAAAGAACGACGTAATTTAGGCTGGAACCGGGGGTTTGAGCGCCGTCGCGCGATTTCTCTGCGTCACGCTGCTGACGCAACTTTGCTTGTTCAAGTGAATCGACGAGTCTTAGATCGAGCCCCTTGGTTGTTTCCGGGCCGAAACTATGTATTGTTCCCAACGGGACGGAGAGATTTGTGAGTTGGATTCCGCGCAAGCAAGGCCGTCCTTCCGGCATACCGTTTAAATCTAAGGGGACGGTGGTGGATGCGAGATTCCTGAGAGGGCGGACTGCAAAGTTACGCAGAAACGCTCGATACACGTTGAGCTGTTCCATACTGAGGGGTGAACTAGTGAGCGAGGTCTTCTTCTGCGCCGATGAGATTGAGACGAAAATGACCGCCAGCAGAACTAGGGCTAATAGTCTTGCGATCCGATACACTTTTTGTTACCCCTGCAAGCCAGTTTATGTGAGGAGCAAGCGAAAGACTTCTCTTTCGCTCGCTAGCGTGCCGTGGTGTTTACGAGGTGGGAACACAAGGGAATTCATTGGTTGCGCAGGTTTTGCGGAGTCAACTCCCGATTAGTCGTGCCGGAAACTAACCCACTACCTCCGGCTCGCTTCTGTTTGTGCCTCGTCGGGTATCGGGTTATTCTGTAACGCTGCGGCGAGGTCCTCGGTGCCCAAATTCCAGCTCGTTCTCCTGATGCACGCTCATCAACCAGTGGGAAATTTCGACGATGTATTCGAGCGGTCCTACGCCAGCTCCTATTTGCCATTCATCGAAGTACTCGAGCGGCATCCCGCCATTCGCGTGGGGCTGCACTATTCCGGGCCGCTGCTTGAATGGATCGAGCGCGCCCATCCGGAATATTTTGAGCGGCTCGCAGCGCTGGTGAAAAGCGAGCAAGTGGAAATGGTGGGCGGTGGGTTCTACGAGCCCGTTCTGATTGCGATTCCTCCGCAGGACCGGCTGGAGCAAATCACTCGCCTCGCCGATTACATCGAGAAGCATTTCAGCGCTCGGCCCCGCGGCGCGTGGCTTACGGAAAGGGTCTGGGAGCCGCAGATTCCGTCGTCGCTGGCGCCGGCGGGGGTGGAATACACGCTGCTTGACGACAATCATTTTCTCGGCGCGGGATTCGAGCCCTCGCAGCTTTACGGTCACTACACGGCCGAGGACCTTTGCCAAACGATCAAGGTACTGCCCGGCTTGAAGACATTGCGATACATGATTCCGTTCCGCGATGTGGGCGACACGATTGAATTCCTGCGCGCGGCGTCGAGCGAGCATCCGGGCGGACTTGCCGCAATGGGCGACGACCTCGAAAAATTCGGAGTATGGCCGGGGACGCACGACCTGTGCTACCGCGATGGCTGGCTGGACCATTTTTTTCATGCCCTCGAAAACTGCGCCGACTGGCTCGAAGTCGCAACGCCGGGAGCCGCGGTGGCTTTCCGCCAGCCGCTGGGCCGCGCGGATTTGCCTACGGCGTCTTATACCGAAATGATGGAATGGGCGCTTCCCACCGACGGGCGGCGCCGTTTTCATGCGCTGGTGGAAGAACTTGCCGCGCGCCCGGAGGCGCTGCCGTTCGTTCGCGGCGGGGTATGGCGGAATTTCTTCTGCAAGTATTCCGAGTCGAATTTGATGCACAAGAAAATGCTCCACGTCTCGGAGAAATTGAAATCTCTGGCCCAGAGCGGAAGGCGCGGCGAGAAGTTTGCGATGGAGCGAGCGGAAGCGGCCAATCTTCTGCTGCGCGCGCAATGCAATGACGCTTATTGGCACGGCATTTTCGGCGGCCTCTACTCGCCTCATTTGCGCACGGCGGTCTGGCGTCCTCTGGTGCAAGCGGAAGCCATCGCGGACCGCCTGAAGCATCGGAAACGGGATTATGCGGATGTGGTGTTCTTCGATTTCGACGCAGATGGGCGGGATGAGGTCTATTTCACGTCGGAGAAATACGCGGCGCTGGTCGCTCCCGACGACGGCGGCACGGTGAGCGCGCTCGATTTCAGGCCGTCCGGCGCGACCTTGATCAACTCCCTGAAGCGCCGCCCGGAGGCCTATCACGGCGCTCTGAAGAATCTGGGCAAGAACGGAGCGGGCGAAGTGCAGTCCATCCACGACCAGAAGCGCACGAAGGAGGAGGGCCTGGAGCGCTGGCTGCAGTACGATCGCTGGCCCCGCCACTGCTTTCGCGTGCTTGTCTTCGGGCCGAACAAAACATACGATGATTGCAGCTTGATTCGACTGGAAGAAGACGCGGCGCTGGCGGGCGGGAAGTATCAAGCGAAAAATATCTCCGATCGTGGAGTGACGCTCGAGGCCTGCGAAAGCGCGGATTGGCCGGCGAAGAAGGTATTGACGTTCCATTCCACGGACAAGGGATTCGACATGGAGTGCGAGCTGGCCCTCCGGCGAAACGTGCCGGAAGGCGCATCTGTAAACGTCGGAGTCGAAGTGGTGATCAATTTTCTGGCGCCTTCCGCGCCGGACCGCTACTTCCAGTCGGATGGCAAACGTTTTCCGCTGAGGATGGCAGCTACGGCGCCGGCAGCGGATTTGAGCGTCGTCGACGAGTGGCAGCAGGTCCGGGCGAAGATCGACGCTCCCGGCGCGCGAGAGTTTTGGATTCTTCCGATCGAGACGGTTTCTGAATCGGAGGAAGGGTTCGAGCGGATTTATCAAGGTTCGCAGGTGATTGCCGTGTGGCCGGTGGAGCTCGCGGCGGGCGCCGAATGGAAGGGGCGAATGGCGCTTCGCTTCGAGCATTTGCCGAAGCCAGCATAGACCCGTTGCGAAGGAGGGAAGGTTGCCCGTAGCATGGCCGCAACACGGGTTCGCATTCGCGTTACGAAAGCGGCGACGGAACGTGCAAGAATAGTTCTGCAAAACAGCCCGGGAAAATCGCAAAGAGACACGGAGGATTGGATGGCCGTTTCGAAGGAGTTGCTCGAAATTCTGGTTTGCCCTTTGTGCAAGACGCCCGTGAAGCTGGCGGCCGATGAACAGGGGCTGAAATGCGGAACTTGCCGGCGCGTTTATCCCATTCGGGGCGACATCCCGATCATGCTGATCGACGAAGCGCGCATTGAAGCCGAGTGAATCATCCTCTTTGCTCCTTCATCTGCCGCGGGGCGCCGATGTTCTGGTCGCGCGGCTGCGATCGTTGGGCGACATCGTTCTGGAAACACCGGCCCTAGCGGCCCTTCATGCCTGGAGGCCCGATCTGCGGATTTGTATTTTGATCGAGCCTCGCTTTGCGCCAGCGCTCGAAGGGAATCCGGCAATTGCGGAAATGATTTTTTCGGGCGATTTCCGGGCGGCTGCGGCAGCCCTGCGCCGCCGGCGCTTTCCGATTGCGTTCAACCAGCACGGCGGTCCGCGAAGCGCGCTGTTGCTGGCGGCGTCGGGAAGCCCGGTGCGCGTCGGCTGGAAGGGCTTTCAATTTTCATTCGTATATAACGTGCAGGTGCCCGATGCGCGCGAGTTTTACGGAAGGCCGGTCGTGCATACCGTCGAGCACCGGATATCGCAATTCTATTGGACGGGCCTGCCACGCGGGCCTATTCCCAACGCGCAGGTTTTCTTTCAACCGGATGCGGCCGAGCGAGTCCGCGGATTGCTTGAGCAGAGACGGCATTCCGGAAGGTGCTCCATACGCAGTGCTGCAGCCCGGCGCCCGGCTGGCAACCATGCGCTGGCCCGCCGCGAAGTTTGCGGAGATATCCCGCTGGCTTCGAGACACGCACGGGATTGCGAGCGTGGTGAATTTGTCGGCGCAGGAAGAGGCGATTGCCGCCCAGGTGCGGGACGAGATGCGCGATTCCGCTGTTGTGCCGGAGGGGCTCGGCCTGCGTGAGTTGATTGCGCTGGTGGCGGGTTCGTCCCTTTTTGTGGGCAACGATTCCGGCCCTGCGCATCTGGCTGCGGCAACCGGCCGGCCGGCTGTGGTCATCTACGGTTCGACGAATCCGGCGCAGTGGCGGCCGTGGGGAACCGAGCACCGCGTTGTGGAGACAGGCGCGAAGTTCCGCGCCCTCCGCGGAGACAAGACAATCGTTGAGAGCGCGCCGCGCCGTATCGAAGATATCGGCGTGGAAGAAGTGCGCGCCGCGTGCGAAGAACTATTGTCCGCAATTAGTGACGGCAGCCGTCCGAGTCACGACACGTAATGATGAGTAAAAACTCGCCTAATTCGACCAACGACTGGCTGGCCGCGATCCGGCACGACTGGGATACGCGCGCCCGCGAAAATCCGCGCGCCTATATCAACTGGCCGGACATTCCCAACGAGGAAGGCGCGTTCTTCGCCTCCGGCCGGTGCGACTACGAGCGCTTCGTGAAGCCGTTCTTGCAGAGGATGGAGTTCGACCCGCGCGACAAAGCCGCGCTTGAGATCGGCTGCGGCATCGGCCGCATCGCCCGCTGGATGGCCGCCGATTTCGACAGCTACATCGGCGTGGACGTGTCGCCTGAAATGGTCCGCAAGGCGAATTTGTATGCGATTCCACGCGCGACGTTTCATGCCGTCTCCGGTGCCGACTTGAAGGGCATCGCGACGGGAAGCGTGGACTTCGTCTTTTCGTTCGCGGTGTTCCAGCACGTGCCGGACAAGGCGGCCATCTTCAACTATTTTGCCGAAACGGCGCGCGTGCTGCGCCACGGCGGAATCTTCCGGCTGCATATGAAGGGGCTATGGTCGGCAAGCATCGGCCGCGTGGCGCTCGAAGCGGGATTCTCAAGCAAGGAGCGGCTGCTGAAGTCGGGGCTTACGCGGATTCCATTTCTCCGCGTGCGCTACATGGACACTTGGCAGGGGCGGTCCATCAGCCCCGCGGAAGCGCTGGCGGCCTGCGAATCGCTGGGCCTGGAAACGAAGGAAGTGGAAGGCCCGGGCACCACGATGATGTGGGTGGGTGGGCGCAAGAAATAAACCCGCGACCGTTGAGCCGGAGCGTCAGAAGGGCGGAAAGCTGATCGACTCGTCGTTGAACTGCACCCACAGTGTAACTTCCTTGGTCTTGTTCTGCTTGGCTACGTCGTCATCGTCGGGAAAAGGCTGGTAGGGGCTCAGGCGAATCTTGATTTCGACTCCCGAACCACCGCGCAGGTGTTCGGTCTTCGCCACGCGGAAGCTCTTGATCGGGCCGTAGTAGCCGTTGGGGCCCCAGTCGTCGTTGAAATCCTTCAAGGAGTACGATTGCGACGGCTTCCATATTTCGTAAGCCTGTTGCATGTTCCCGGCGATCACGGCATTCATGAAATGAAGAATCGTGACGCGTTCTTTGTGATAGCGCAGCAGCCACCACAATCCGCCCGCCGCAAAAATTACCAGCACGATCGCCACGATGATTCGCCGCCGGCTCTTTGAGTGCGGATGTTCCTCTATTGGATCGAAGAGAACCACGAAGGCTCCTTGCGGATCATATCTGCCGCTTGAACAGTGCGATGCTGCCCGCGATCATGACGGCCGCGAAGCAGCTCAAAATTATCACGTCCCTGTAAATTCCTTCAATGCCGGTATTCTTCACCGTCAGATTTCGCAGGGCGTGCACGGTGTAGGTGAACGGGTCGATGAACGAAAGCCAGCGAAGCCACGTCGGAAAGCCCTCGATGGGAGAAATGGCGCCCGACGGAAAGAACAGCAGCGTATTCAGTACGCCGAAAATCGCGCGCGGCACCAGAGGATCGTCCACGCGAACCATCGCCAGAAACATAAGGCTGATCATCGCCAGCGAGGCCACGAGAACCACCAGCGTCAAGTAGAACAGGCGCACGGGATCCCAAAGCCGCGGGATGCCGACCAGCAAGCCTCCGATGATCGTGAGCGCCATGCCCGCGAGCAGTCCTTTGAACGCGCCGGCGCCGATGAGACCGAGCACCAGTTCGGTCTTGTGAATGGGCGTCAGCAGATATCCTTCGTGGAGGCCGCGGGATTTGTCGTCGATGAAGGTGATGCCGCCGCCGATCATGGCGACGATGAAGATGGCCATCGCGGTCGAACCCGCCAGAAGATATTTCGCGTATTCCACGTAGGGATACACCTCGACCACGTTGAGCTGCACCTGGGAATCGAGCCGAGGCGACACGTCGGGCGTGTTTAGCTCCGAGACCATTTGCTGGATGCGTTCGAGCAAGGCGCTGGCCATCACCTGATCGGTATTGTCCTCGGTGAAAGCGATGCGCGGGCGGTCGCGCTGGTAGTAGCGCCGGGAAAAATCGAGGGGAACGTCGATAACACCGCGGACAAAGCCCGCGCGAAGATCGTCTACGGCGCGGGGCAGGGAACCGTAGTCCTCGACGCGGAAGGTTTGCGCGCCGGCGGAAATGCCCACAAACATTTCGCGGACGCGGCGGGACTCCACCGAATGGTCTTCGTCCACGAAGGCGATCGTGGCGCCTTTGATTTTGCCGCCGAACGCGTATCCCAGCACGATGAGCTGCACGAGCGGGAAGACCATCGACGCCATCATCAAAGCGGGGCTGCGAAAGAATTTTCGCAGGTCGCGTTCGATCAGCGCCCAGATGCGGTAGAACTTCATTTCGGTGTGGCCTCAGTCCTTTGCCGCCACTTTTGCGGCCTTGCGGATGCTTTACCGGTAGAGATGGCTGATGTCGTACCCGGCGCCGTGTGCCGCAGCGTCGCGCAGCTCGCGGCCGGTATAGTGCAGGAACACATCGTCGAGCGTGGTGCCTTGCACCATGACTTTCTTCACGGTCACCTTGCTGCTTCGAGCGAGATCCATCAGCGCCGCCACCGTCGAGGGTCCGTCATGCGAGCTGACATGCACGGTCTCATCGCGCTGCGTCACAGATACCACCTGAGCCAGCGCACGCAACTGATCGAGCCAGTCCGGGGGAGCGTTGACGAATTCCGCCTCGACCGCGTCGGTGCCGGGGATGCTGTCCTTCAGCCGCTCGGGCGTGTCGAGTGCGGCGAGCTTCCCGTGATCGACGATGGCGATCCGGTCGCAGAGCTTGTCCGCCTCGTCCATATAGTGCGTGGTGATCAGAATGGTGAGATCGGACTTGGAGCGCAGGCTGCGAATCATTTCCCATACATTTGTTCGCGAAACCGGGTCGAGCCCGGTGGTCGGTTCGTCGAGAAACAGAATTTCCGGCGAGTGGATCAGGCCGCGCGCAATCTCCAGTCGGCGCCGCATGCCGCCGGAAAAAGTGCGCACCAGCGAGTCGCGAAATTTGAGCAGGTCCACGGATTCCAGAAGCTCGTTGATGAGCCCGGCGCGTTTGTCCGATGGAACGCCGTAGAGCTTGGCATGGATCAGCATGTTCTCGCGGGCGGTGAGTTCGGGGTCGGACGTAAACGCCTGGGGAATCACGCCGAGAACGTGGCGAACGCCGTCGGCGTCTCTCACGATGTCGTGCCCGCCGATGCGCGCGGTGCCGGAACTGGGCGGCGTGAGCGTGGTCATCATGCGAATCAGCGTGGTCTTGCCGGCGCCGTTGGGGCCGAGCAGCCCGAAGATCTCCCCGCGGGCGACGCTGAAGCTGATGTCGTTCACGGCTACAAGATCGCCGAACTTTTTTGTCAGGTGGTCGACTTCAATCGCATCCATACCCAGTATTCCCGCTGCGCTCTGACTCTACAGGCGCGCAAACCAGCTTTTCTTCTTGTTCGTCGAAGGCAGCAATACCGTAGCCGTCATTCCCGTGAACAAGCGCCGGTCCGAATTCGGGAGCGACACTTTGATCGCGAAGGTTTTGATATCGCGCTTGGTCCGGCTTACGTCGCGCTGCGTCGCGTAGTCACCTTCCACTCCCTTAAAAAACACTTCGCCTTCCCGAATCTCCCCGGAGGGAAGCTGCACCTGGAGCTTCTGCCCGAATTGAATGGAATCGATGTAGCTCTCCTCCACATCGGCGCGGACCCACAGATTGTCCATGTCCACCAGCACGACGATGGGAGAGCCCTGCGCCACCACTTCGCCCTGCTTGGCCACGCGCACCGAAACGATCCCGCCGATAGGCGCGTAAATTTCCGTGTAGCCGAGTTGCGTGGCAACCTGCGCCTCGGTGGCGCGCGCCTGCTGCAGTTGCGCGAGAGTGGTGGTGATTTCGCTCTGGCGGACGTCCACCTGCTTGCGGTTGGCCTGCGCCACGTTCAGCCCCGCGGCCTCGGCCTTAGCCGACTCTTCCAGGGCGCTGACGTTCGCCTGCGACATTCTGACGGCGGCTTCGGCATGGTCGCGGTCCTGCGCGGACACTTCTCCCTTGTCGAAAAGCTTCTGCATGCGGGCCAGATCGTCCTTGTCGCGGCCGAGCGCCACGCGAGCCTGCTCGAGTTGCGCAGCGCTGGATGTCACGTGCGCGCGGGCCTGATCGATGGAAGCGAACGTCTGATCGTTCATCCACGAATAATTGTGATTGGCCTCTTTCACCTGCGCTTCCAGGCTGGAGACGTTGGCTTTCGCGGCGGCCAGGTTGGCCTGGAGTTCCTTGGGGTCCAGCTCCGCGATCAAATCGCCCTTCTTCACTTCCGAGCCTTCGTCGACTTTCAGCGTGATGATGCGGCCGGTGATCTGCGGGCTCACAATCACCTCATTGCCGTCGACGATTCCGGTAAGTGGGATACTGTTGCCCCGCGGCGTGCTCACGATGTAGACGATCAAGGCAATCGTGAACAGCACGCCAATCACCATGAGGAACTTTTTGCCCGTCATCGCGACTTCACCTCTCCGGGTTTGCTGTGCAAACCGTGATCGAGAAAATCCATCAGCGCCTTCTTGCGCCTCACCACCGATTGCGGTGCCAGAAGATCGCGGCCCACCACTTCGCTCATGATGGGCGCCGCCGCAAAGTAAGAAGTGGTCATGCCCAGGATGCTCAGGGCGGTGTGGTCCGGGTCGACGCGGCGGAATTCGCCCGCGGCGATGCCTTCCTGAATCGTCCGCACCAGCTGATTGTGAAATGGCCGCAGGTAGCGGCGCACGATCCAGCCGAAGTTGCGGGAGGATTCCATAGCTTCCCGCTGCACCAGTCGCGGATAATTCGGGTGGGTGGCCAGAAAATCGAAATACCCCGAAATGAAGGCGCTCAGGCGTTCGCCCGGTTTTTGCGCAATCTGCGCCGGCGGAATGGAAGTGCTTTGCAATTGGCGAAACAGGTTTTCGAGGACGGCCCGATGCAGGCGGCGCTTGTTCCCAAAATAATAGTAGAGCATGGCCTTGTTGGCGTGGGCCGCGTCCGCAATTTCGTCGGTACGCGCGCCGGCCATCCCTTCGGCGGCGAAATGCTTCTCGGCCGCGGCCAGGATGCGGCTCGCCGTGGCGGGATTCTCGACTTTTCTGCGTCCTCGCGGCATGTGTTGTTTCTCAGATTGCTATGCGCTTACTGCACCCACGTGCCGTCGCCGGCACACGCAAGAGAGCCGTTTCCCAGGCAGTGATATTTCCTAAGGTTCTCTTAGAATTGTTTAACTAACCAGTTAGTGTAGACGATTTACAGCGAACATGTCAAAGTGCGGGAAAGTCGGGTAGTGGGTCAGTTTCCGTAACCCGACTTACGAGGACTTGGCAAGCATTACCGGCGTGGCATACTCTCGCGGTGCACGCGATTTCTTGAAAGCGGATCGATGGCTGAAATATTTCCACCCGGAGTTCCCGAGGAATTAGCGGTGAACGCATTTACCGCAGGCTCGGAGGCTGCGTCGCCAATCGAGTCCGCGTGGAAGGTCGTACAGTGGCTTGGTCAAAATGGGTTCGCAGTACTCGGGACCGAACTGTGGGTGGTGCGTGAGGATGGGATTCAGCCCGGAATCTATGTTAATGGAACCCGCGAGATACATGGAAACGCAATCTCGCACAAGCGAAACGAGAGTTGGAATGCCTATGTTGTCCGCTCAGCGGAAGAAACACTAAGTTACCTCCATTGCTTCAAGGCCCCACGGGAGGCCCAGCAGCAAGGCAAAGTTTTATTTAACATTACTTGGGCGAGCGAATCTGGGTATCTAACTTAGAGTTTTGGTACGCGACATCCATTTGATGTTCTTTGTCGTAGAATTTGGGAACGGAGATCGCACGATTTAGCCATGAGCAACCATCTTCGACTTTCCTTCCTGAATGACGGAGATGGCACGCGTAAATTGATGGCGCAGGCCGAAGCTGATGGCTTTTCAGGCGAGGGCGGAGCATATTTCGCTATCGACGAGCTTGAACAATTTGCTGAAGCACTGCGAGTCTATCCGCTACCCATGGAGGACGACCGTCGCTCGATTTCAGGCGGATCCGGTCGCAATGAGTATCTCAACCTGCCAGCGCAAGAGCATCTTGGAATTTCGGTCTATCTAGCGGACGCCAAACGAGGTCATGTAGGCATCCAAGTCAGGATGGCAACCGAGGTCTGGCCCCACACCAGATTGCAGTCGAAGAAACATGCGGCTGTTGAAATACTTACTACCTACGAACCCGTGGCCAAATTCAGCAGGGACTTACTGTCGGTTTTGCGGGGCTCTTTGAAAGAAGCCGTGATCGAAGGAGAGAGTCTGTCGTAAACGGGCTAACCGGAAACCGACCCATTCGCGAAAGCTGGACTCGGGCGTCGAGGGCGCCCGCCGCGCCGGCGGGAAGCTCGATGGAATACTTCGTGCGGGCTTTTTCTTGATGCAATTCGAGGGCGAGTTCGATGAGGCGGTCGATCAGCTTTGGATAGGGCAGCCCGGAAGCCTCCCAGAGGTTCGGGCACATGCTGATTGGGGTCAAGCCGCGAATGTTGTTGAGTTCATTCACAAGAATTGTGAGAGTCTCTTTGCCAAACTTAACGATCCGATGAATAATCTGACGGCAAAAGTACGGAGGGTTCTCATAAGCCTTGTTGGAACGCCCAAGCGGGCGTTCCGGTCTAAGGATTGAAGACAGCTCTATGCGTTGACGGACTGTTATGGATGGCGGCCGGCAGCCAGCCGAAAGGAGAACGAAATGGGCTCACAGATATCTTGCATGCGCATCAAGCAGTTGAGGTGGGCGTGGTTCTGTTTATTTTTTCTTGCTGTGCCGGCGCATGGCCAGTCGGAAATAAATTTAAACGGAGCCATCGACTTCCACGTGCACAGCGGCCCCGATAGAACCCCGCGCTCGATCGACGCGGACGACCTGGCGCGGCTTGCCAAGCAGAGCGGCATGCGCGGACTGGTGCTGAAGAACCACTACGAATCAACCGCCGCGCTCGCCTACATGGTCCGTAAGCAGGTTCCCGGCATCGAGGTATTCGGTGGCATTACCATGGACCTCTCCAACGGCGGGATCAATATCGATGCCGTGAAGGAATTGATGGCGATGCAGGGCGGCTGGGGCAGGGTCGTGTGGTTGCCCACCCAGGATGCTGAAAACGACGTGAAGGGAAGGAAGTCGTCGGATCCATTTGTTCCCGTCTCCAAGGATGGCCATCTGGTCCCGAGCGTGTTGGAGTTGATCGACTTCATCGCGCAGCACCATGACTTGGTGTTTGAGACCGGGCACATCTCCGCGGAAGAAGTGTTGCTTGTTACTCATGAGGCGCATCAGCGGGGAGTAACCCACGTGGTCGTCACGCACGCGATGTACTACCTCGAAAACATGACCATCCCGCAGATGCAACAGGCCGCTCGTGACGGCGCCTATCTTGAGTTTGACGCGGATGGTCCGATGGTAGGGCCGCAGCCGCGGCATACCATGGCTGACTACGCGGAAGCAATTCGTCAGGTAGGCCCGCAGTCCTGCATTCTCGCAACGAATTTCGGCGCGATCCGCAAACCGCCTGTCCCACTGCATCCCCAAGGCCTGCTCGATTTTATGGAGGCCCTGCACAAAGAAGGAATTTCTGTGGCCGATATTAACCTGATGGCGAAGACGAATCCGGCGCTCGCCCTGGGGCTTAAGCCTTAGGACTTGAGTTTGGCGGAAGTAAGGGGCGGATTACCGGAAACGGACCCACTAACGAAAGCCGGACTCAGGCGTCGAGGGCACCCGCCGCGCCGGCGGGAAGCTCGATGGAGTACTTCGTGCGGGCTTTCTCGCGATGCAATTCGAGGGCGAGTTCGATGAGGCGGTCGATCAGCTTCGGATAGGGCAGCCCGGAAGCTTCCCACAGCTTCGGGTACATGCTAATGGCGGTGAAGCCGGGAATGGTATTGAGTTCATTCACGAAAACCTTGTTCGTCTTGCGTTCGAAGAAAAAGTCGCAGCGCGACATTCCCGTTCCTTCGATAGCGCGGAAAGCGCGCACGGCATATTCCTGAAAAGTGAGCGCCTGTTTTTTGGTGAGAACCGCGGGGATAACCAGCCGCGTGCCCTCTTCGAGGTATTTCGCGGCGTAATCGTAGAACTCGCGATGCGGCACGATTTCGCCGGGGATGGAAGCCCTCACGTCGTCGTTTCCGAGCACCGATACTTCGATTTCCCTGGCGGTCACGCCGCGCTCGACGATAATTTTCAGCGCGAATTCCGCGGCAAGGTCCATCGCCGCGGGAAGCTCGTTCGCCGCCTTCACGCGGGACATTCCCACCGACGAGCCCAGCGTCGCCGGCTTTATAAAAATGGGGAAGCGGAATTTCTTCTTGATCTGACGTAGAACCACTTCGCGTTCCCGCTCCCATTCCGAGCGCCGGATCGCGAGAAACGGAACGATGGGCAGGCCGGCTTGCTCGAAGAGCCGCTTCTGAACGTCCTTGTCCATGCCGACAGCGGATGCCAGCACACCGGCTCCGACGTAGGGCAATCCCGCCAGTTCGAGCAGCCCTTGCACCGTACCATCTTCTCCGAATGTGCCGTGCAGCACGGGGAACATAACATCCACGTTGATGCTGGGACGCCCCGAGCCTTGGGCCATCGGAATCAGCGTGCCGGCGGTAGGGTCGGGCGGCAGAGATACGCGGTCGCCTGATTTCAGCACTTCGGGAAGCATCGTGTGCGCTTTAGTGCCGACGAGCCAGCGGCCGTCTTTCGAGATGCCGATGGGCACCGCTTCATATTTTTCAGGGTCGAGCGCGCGGATCACCGAAGCGGCGGAGGCCAGCGAGACTTCATGCTCACCGGAGCGCCCTCCGAAGAGAATCCCAATGCGCAGCCGTTTGTTCGAGCTCATCGAACTCATCGGCACACCGCTTCGGCAAAGTCCGCCATTCGATTCATGATCCACTTCACGATCCAATTCATGATCCACGCACTTTCATCACAGGATTTTCTTTCCCAGGCCGGAAAGGGCCAGCTCGACGCCCAGCGTGGCCGTCGTGTTGTGCACATCGATCACCGGATTGTTTTCGACGATCTCGAACGAAACCATCGATTTGCTGTCGGCAATCATTTCAAGAGCCAGGTGCGCCTCGCGATACGTGACCCCGCCGCGAACCGGCGTGCCGACGCCGGGCGCATCCGAGGGATCGATGAAATCCATGTCCAGGCTCACGGCGATGCCGGCCGTGTCGTCTCCGGCGAAGCGCAACGCTTCCGCCATCACTTCGCGCATGCCGCGTTCGTCGATATCGCGCATGGTATAGACATGGACGCCCGATTCCTTCACCAGGCGCCGCTCTTTCGAATCGAGCTCGCGGATGCCCACCAGCACCACGTTGCGCGGCTCGACCATCGGTTTGACGCTCGCGAGGCCGGTAAGCTCGGGCGGCCCATAGCCCATGATGGAAGCCAGCGGCATGCCGTGGACGTTGCCCGAGGGCGACGAGTCCGGCGTGTTCATGTCGCCGTGGGCGTCCAGCCAGATCAGGCCGATGCGCTTGGATTTCTGATGGAAATGCTCCGCCACTCCCGCCGTGGTGCCGATGGCGATCGAGTGATCGCCGCCCAGCACGAGCGGCACGAGGTCCTCGTCGAGCGTCTTGCGGACGATTTCGGCGAGGCCTTTGCAAGCCTGCGCAATCTCAGCGAGATATTTGGCGTTCTTCTCGCCATAGTGCTGTTCTTCGGGCAGCGGCACGTCCACGTTGCCGATATCTTCCACCTGCCGGCCGAGATGCTTGAGTTTTGTCTGCAGGCCCGCCACGCGCAGGGCGGAGGGGCCCATATCGACGCCGCGGCGGCTTGCGCCCAGGTCCATCGGCACGCCGATGATGCGAATTTTTTCGGCCATGGTGTCTTGTCGGGTCGCTTTCCCGGAATGGCGGCGGGACTCTTAAGGATAGACGCGGTAAAGCATCCGAGGGAAGGGTATCACTTCGCGGATGTGCTCGGTTCCGCAAATCCAGGCCACCGTGCGTTCCAGTCCCAGGCCGAAACCCGCATGCGGAACGCTGCCGTAGCGGCGCAGGTCGAGATACCACTGGAATTCCTGTTCCGGAAGGTTGTTCTCGCGGATGCGCGCCAACAAGCTTTCGTAGCTCGACTCGCGCTCGCTGCCGCCGATGATTTCGCCGTAGCCTTCCGGGGCGATCATGTCGAAGTTCAGGGCGAGGTCCGGCCGCTCGAGGTCGCGAGCCATGTAAAAGGCCTTCATGGCGCTGGGATAGCGGTGAATGATCACCGGCTTGTCGAAGTTTTTTGAGAGAATCGTCTCTTCGTCGCCGCCGAAATCGTCGCCCCACTTGGCGGGATTGCCGGCCTTCTGCAGCACGTCGATCGCTTCGTCGTAGCTGATGCGCGGAAACGGCGGCGCGATCTTTTCAAGCTTGGTGATGTCTCGCTGAAGCGTGAGGAGTTCCCGCGAGCGATTCTTCACCACCGATTGCACGACCGCGCTCACCAGCCCTTCCGCCAGCTGGATCATGTCTTCCAGATGCGCGTAAGAGGCCTCGGGCTCGAGCATCCAGAATTCGGTGAGGTGCCGGCGCGTCTTCGATTTTTCGGCGCGAAACGTGGGGCCGAAGGAATAGACCTTGCCGAGTGCCGCGGCGGTCGCCTCGGCGTAGAGCTGGCCGGACTGCGTCAGGTAGGCTTTCTGATCGTCGATGTAGTTCACCTCGAACAGCGTGCTGGTGCCCTCGCAGGCCGCGGGCGTGAAGATCGGGGAATCGGTCAGGGTGTAGTCCTGGCTGTCCATGAAGTTCCGCGCGGCGCGCACGGCTTCGGCGCGGATGCGCAGGATGGCCGCCTGTCGCGGCGTGCGAATCCAGAGATGCCGCTGGTCGAGAAGGAAATCGACGCCGTGCTCCTTGAGCTGAACCGGATAGGGATCGGACTCCGGCACGCGCTGGATCACTTCGATGGCGCTTACATGAATTTCGTAACCGCCCGGAGCGCGGGCTTCCGCCTGGATCTTGCCGGTGACGACGACACTCGATTCCTGGGTCAGCCCTTTGAGGGACTGGAAAGCCTCGGGGTGCTCTTTGAGCGAGACCACGCCCTGCATGATTCCGGTGCCGTCGCGAAAAATCGGGAAAAGGAGCTTGCCGGATTCGCGGAGGTTGTAAAGCCAGCCGCGGATGACGACGTCGCGGCCGGCGTGGCCGCCGGCATGTTCAATCGAAACAATCGGGGCTGTTTCCTGGGTCATGAACTTACCCTGGATTTATTTTGAGCCCTTGGCGATAGCGCCAAACTACTCTTTTGACGGGTTATTCAAGGCGTTCTTCCAGTTTGTCGAATGCCTCGCGGACTTTATCGAGCGACGGCTTGCCGCCGGCCTGTTCTTTCAGCTCGAGAACCAGATCGGGCGGCTGCGGCATGGCTGCGAACGCCTGGAGAGCGGCATCCCAATCGATCGTGCCTTCAAAGGGCAGCAGATGCTCGTCCTTGTCTCCGTGATTGTCATGGATGTGGGCGGTGACGATGCGATCGCGCATTATTTCTAAGCTTTTCTCCACGCCTTCTTCGATGTGGGCGTGGCCGATATCGAAGCAGAACTTCACGTCGCGCAAATGGGTTTCCTTGATCAGGTGATCGAGAGACTCGGGCGAGCCCAATTCATTGGGCGTATTTTCGAGCGCAATGGTGACGCCGCGTTCCTTTGCGAAAATGGCGAGGTGCTCGAGTGAGCTGAACGCCGCGTCGATGCTGCGGGAATCCATCGACTGGTGGCCGCGGCCAAGGTGCTGCACGAGGAATCGAAAGGGAACCCGTTCCGCGATTTCGAGGGCGCGCTTTACTTCGTCCACTGCGTCGACGCGCCGAATGCGCTCCGTGTCGCAGATCGAAATGGGCATGCCGCTTTCGCGGCCCGGCGCAAGGTCGCGTTCGGTGGGGGAATGCAGCGAATGCAGGCGGAGCGCGTATTCTTCGATGGCGCTCGCGAAGTCGCGGACCGCCTCCGGAGAACGATAATTAAAATGTCCCGGCGCGCAAAACACCTCGATGTGCCGAATTTCAGCCCGGGCGATTTCCGCAAGAAGGGGCGGCGCAAGCGGGTGATTGATGTATCTGTAAGTGGAAAGGATGCGTTGCATTCGGTCCTCGAACGAGAATCAGTATGGTCAACGCAAAACCTTCCGGCGTCAATAGCGCCTCGCTAAGACAAGTGGGCAAAAGGAAGTAGCGGCAGGGATCGAAATTACGAAGCCGCGCCGACGAGCACCATCGGTCCCGTGGGCGCGGGTCGGCCGCCGGCAGGTTCCAGCGTTACCGCGAAGGCTTTGGGCACGATTCCCGGGGGACATTTCATGAAGAAATGATCGGTTTCGGTCCTGGCGGCATTGAACACGCCAGCGCTGATGGGATTTCCCTGCGTGGGCACGATCCACAGCTGATACGACTTATTCGCGGGGTTCGGTTCCAGCTGGCCTTCATACATCAACATTCCCATTTTGGCGTTGTACATCACGTGAGCGCTGCCTTTCGGCATTCCGGGCTGCGGCGCCAGCGGAACGATCGTTGTGCCGCGTGCGGTGATCAAGTCCGCTACTTCGCGAGCTGTCTGCAATTGCTGCTGCTCGCGCTGCATGTCTGCCTGCAACGCCGCGAGTTGCCGGTCGAGGCGGCGATTCTGCGTCCAGAGGACGAAGGAAGCCAAAGCCAGCGCGAAACCAACTGGGATAAGCACCGCCGCCCACCAATGCCCCAAAAGACCGCCGGCGGTGTCGGGCACCGGCGAAACAACAGGGGCGCGCGCAGCACCCTGCTTTTCCGATCGAACCTGGTTCATCAAGCGGGCTTTCAAGCTGGGCGACGGCGCAACGGCCGGGGCCGCCAGTGCCAGCAATGCCAGCCGGCCGCGCGCTTCCGCGAGCTTCTCCGCGCAGCTGGAGCAGGTAGCCACGTGGTTTTCGATCGCCGCCTTCTCGTCGCCTTCCAGAGCGCCGAGGGCGTAGAGATCGAAATCCTCTTCGCGAGTTGGATGCCCGTTCATGGTTGCATAGCTCGTTTCAATGTTTCCAGCGCCGTGCGCAGCCGGGTCTTCACCGTGCCGAGCGGATCGCCCGTGCGCTCGGCGATTTCGCTGTGAGTGAGTCCCTCGAAGTAGGCCAGTTCCACCACGGCGCGTTGCTCCTTGGGGAGTGTCGCAATCGCGCCTTTCACGCGCCCCATCAGCTCCTTTTGCGTGATCGCGCTTTCCAGACTCACAGGCAGCAACACTAAGGTGTTCTCGAACAGTTCCTCGCCGGCGGCGGGATTGTGGTGGCGCAGCCGGGAGATCGCGCGATTGCGGGCGATCACCATCAGCCAGCCGGGCAGAGACCCGAGCGAAGCATCGAATTGAGATGCGGTGCGCCAGAGCTGGAAAAAAATGTCCTGCAAAATCTCCTCCGCGGCCTGCGTATCGCGCAAGATCCGGTTCAGGACGGACGAGAGCAGCCCTGCATAGCGGTCATACAGCGCCTCGAGCGCCGCTTCATCCCGCTGGACCATCCGCGCCATGAGAGCCGTGTCCGAGGCCCTCAGCTCCGTCTCCGAACTCACCTGTGCTAGCGGCTCCCTTGAAGTACGCGGCAGCGAAGTCTCCCGGATTGCCCCGGATTCCTTGTTGCGAAGAGCTTTCTGCGCGGTTGCGGCGAAACGTATGCAGCCTAACTTGTGCATTCTGTTACGTCAACGAAGTTGTTCCGGCGCGAGCCGAGCTTGCCCAAGGCGGTCGGTCTTCGGTCAAGTGCTGTGTTTACAATAAATTATGAGGCTGTGCCCATTTTCCCGATCTCTCAATGTGTCGTATTCATAGCCTTCGATCTCGCAATTTGGGGGTGGTTTCCATTGACATCTTACCTAGCTTGGCTAAACTTCGATTCTCGCGTCACTTACGGGCCCCCGCATTCCGAAAAGCTGAGCGGTAGAAACACGTTGGAAGGACGCCAGGAGGAAAGCAACGATGGCCACGGCTCCCAAGCCCACTCCGCAGCCGATTCCGCGGATTGCGCCGCGCGAGGATTTAAACCCCTATCGCATCGCGCAGATTCAATTCGACCTTGCCGCGGAATACCTCAAGCTCGACCAAGGGGTGCGCCAGATCCTCCGCACGCCGAAGCGGATGCTCGAAGTGTCGATTCCTACCAAGATGGACAACGGCCAGATCAAGGTGTTCACGGGCTATCGCGTGCAGCACAACGTCGCGCGCGGCCCGGCGAAGGGCGGTATTCGCTACCATCCCAACGTCACACTCGACGAAGTGAAGGCTCTCGCCACGTGGATGACCTGGAAGACAGCTGCGGTGAACATTCCCTTCGGTGGCGGCAAAGGCGGCGTGATCTGCGATCCCAAGCGCATGAGCAAGCCGGAGCTCGAGCGCATGACGCGCCGCTACGCCTCGGAAATTCTGCCCGTAATCGGCCCCGAGCAGGACATTCCCGCGCCGGACGTTTATACCGACTCTCAAACCATGGCCTGGATCATGGACACCTACTCCATGACGAAGGGTTACTCCACGCTCGGCGTTGTGACGGGCAAGCCCGTTTCCATCGGAGGTTCCGAAGGGCGCAAGGAAGCCACTGCGCGCGGAGTGCTAGTGGTGGTGGAAGAGGCCTGCAAGATCAAGAAGATACCGCTGCGCGGCGCGAGTATCGCCATCCAGGGATTCGGCAACGCCGGCTCGCTGATTGCCAAGCTTTTTGCCGAAAAGAAGGCGCGCATCGTGGCCATTAGCGACTCCCGGGGAGGCGTCGCCAATCCGCGCGGCATCGATCCGCTCAAGGCCATGCGCTACAAGGAACGGTCCGGAACGGTGGTTGGGATGCCGGGCACCACCCGCATCTCCAACGACGATTTGCTCACCATGAAGTGCGACATCCTGATCCCGGCCGCCCTCGAGAACGTGATCACCCTGAATAACGTGGAGCAGATCAAGGCGAAGTTGATTGCCGAGGCGGCGAACGGACCCACCACACCGCACGCCGACGAAGTACTGGCGCGCCGCGGCATCACCCTGCTGCCGGATATCCTCACGAACGCCGGCGGCGTCACCGTGAGCTACTTCGAGTGGGTGCAGGATTTGCAGAGCTTCTTCTGGTCGGAGGCCGAGGTCAACGCCAAGCTTGAATCGGTGATGCGGCGCGCGTTTCAGGAAGCGTACGAGACCACGCGCAAGCACCGCACGCACATGCGGACCGGGACCTACGTGCTGGCCGTCGGCCGCGTGGCCGAGGCGACGCTGGCGCGCGGCCTGTTCCCGTGAGAGCGTGGAAATAAGTGCGGGGAAGATCGCCGTCGCGCGGGTGCCACCCCTCCTTTCTGTTCCGGGAGTTCCTCTAAGGGAAATTTCCAGTTGCGTATACCGCATGCATCCGCGTACATTTCCAACTGCATGCACGCTGCCAAGAACGGCGTGCCCGGCATTTGTGCCTAGCGCGGAGGGCACGCGAAGTTGAACAATCACGCCAATCAAACTCCCCCTATTCTCTTAACCATCGCTGGATTCGACCCCTCCTGCGGCGCAGGCGTGGCCGCCGACCTAAAAACTTTTGCGGCCCACAACTGTTACGGCGTTGCTGCTGTCACCGCGATCACCGTGCAATCCACGCAGGGCGTGCGTGCCGTGAACGCGACTCCTGCCGCGACGCTGCGAGGCCAGCTGGACGCCCTGATCGATGACGTAGCGCTGGCGGGCGTAAAAATCGGCATGCTGGCCAACCGCGCGAACGCCTCCGTGGTGGCCGATTTTCTCGACGCTCACAAGTTTGTGCACATCGTGCTCGATCCGGTCTCGCGTCCCACCTCGGGCAATGCCGACCTGCTCGATGCCGCCGGCCTGAAATTCGTCCGGGACGAACTCCTCAAGCGCGCCAGCGTGATTACGCCGAACATGCCCGAAGCGGAGTTTCTCACCGGCCTGGAAGTGAAAGACCTCCATGGAATGAAAGCCGCGGGGAAAAAGCTTCTGGAAATGGGGGCACGGGCGGTGATCGTAACCGGCGGGCATCTCGAAAAGCCGAGCGACGTCCTTTGCGAGGGAACCGAGGTCGAGGTGTTCGGCGGCGACCATGTCCGCAGCCCCAACACGCACGGATCGGGCTGCACGTTTTCCTCCGCCATCGCCGCGCAACTCGCCGGCGGCCAGCAGCTTCGCGAAGCCGTGATTTTGGCGAAGGCCTACGTTACCAAGGCGATCGAGAAGTCCTACGCTATCGGCAAAGGCGCCGGTCCGCTGAATCAACTCTTCCGCTTCCACCAGGAACCCCCGGCACGAGGCGTCCACGAAGTCCCGCAGCACGGCATGCATCCCGCCTCCGAACCCGCCGCGCACTAACCCTGCTTGCTTGCCCGATGATGTTTGTTTAGGATGTGCTAGTTCATTTTCTCTAACGGCTTACCATGCCCAAGAAAGCTAAACCGTCCTCTCGCGAATTGACGCCCCTGCAGAAAACGCCCACCGGGATTCCCGGTCTTGACGAAATTACCGGCGGCGGCTTGCCCAAGGGCCGGACGACCATCGTCTGCGGTGGACCCGGATGCGGCAAGACCATGCTGGGAATCGAGTTCCTTGTCCGGGGCGCGGTCGAATTCAACGAACCAGGCGTCCTGCTGGCGTTTGAGGAAACTCCCGAGGACATGGCCAGGAACGTGGCGTCCCTGGGATTCGACATCCAGGATCTCGCAGACAAGAAGAAGCTCTACCTCGATTACATTTACGTGGATCCTAGCGAGATTCAGGAGACCGGGGACTACGATCTCGAGGGACTGTTCATTCGCTTGCAGAATGCCGTCGAAACCATCGGCGCCAAGCGCGTTATGTTGGACACCGTCGAAGCCCTCTTTTCCGGCTTTTCGAATATGGGCATTCTGCGGGCAGAGTTCCGCCGGCTGTTCCGCTGGCTGAAGGACCGCGAGTTGACCACGATTGTCACCGCCGAACGCGGCGATGGCACGCTCACGCGCCAGGGCCTCGAAGAGTATGTTTCCGACTGCGTCATCCTTCTGGATCATCGCATCAAGGACCAGATTTCCGCGCGCCGGCTCCGGATCGTGAAGTACCGCGGAACCAAGCACGGGGCGGACGAATATCCCTTCCTGATCGATGAGCGCGGCATGTCCATTCTCCCGGTCACCTCCCTCCTGTTGGATCACCAGGTATCGAACGAACGCATCCCGACGGGCGTGCCCGATCTGGACCAAATGCTCGAAGGCAAAGGCTATTTTCGCGGCTCGACGATCCTGCTCAGTGGCACGGCGGGAAGCGGCAAGACCACCCTCGCCGCCTCGCTGGCCGACGCCACCTGCCGGAGAGGCGAGCGCTGCCTGTTCATCGATTTCGAGGAATCGAGCAAGCAGGTCGCTCGAAACATGAAATCGGTCGGGATCGATCTCGATCAATGGGCCCGCAAGGGGCTGTTCTTCCATGAGGCGTGGCGTCCCACGCAATTCGGCACGGAGATGCATCTGCTCCGAATTCACAAGCTGATCGATACGCTGAAGCCATCCTGCGTGATTGTGGATCCGGTCACAAATTTGATCAGCGCCAGCGACGACAAAGAAGTCCATTCCATGCTCTTGCGTCTCATCGATCTGCTCAAGAGCAAGGGCATCACGGGCGCTTTAGTAAGCCTCACATCTGGAGGGGACGACCTGGAAGGCACGAACGTGGGGATTTCATCTCTGACCGACACGTGGGTGTTGCTGAGGGATGTCGAGCTGAACGGCGAACGCAACCGCTGCCTGTACGTTCTGAAATCCCGCGGAATGGCCCATTCCAATCAACTGCGGGAATTCACCATGACCAGCAAGGGCATTCGACTGGTTCCCGCCTACATTGGCTCCGGCGGCGTGCTCACCGGATCGGCGAGGCTTGCCCAGGAGGCCAAAGAAAAGAGCGCCGAACGTCTAAGGGAGCAGGAAACTCAGCGCAAGAGGCAAGAGATGGAAACGAAACGGCTGGCGTTGCAGGCGCAGATAGCTGCGCTCCAGGCGGAATTTGCTTCCGTGGAACAGGAGGCCGAGCAGGTGCGCAATCAGGAAGAGCGGCGGTTAGCGGAACTAAAGCTCGAGCGTGAGGGAATGGCCAGGAGTCGAGGGGCAAGCTGAGCACCTCGCTGGGGAGGATTGACCGACGATGGCTGCAAAAACCGGATCCAAGAAAGAAAGCTCTCCGACTGAAATCATAGACCTGCGGCTGTACGTGGCCGGGCAAACCCCCAGATCCCTGGCGGCAATCTCGAACCTGAAAAAGATTTGCGGGGAGGAACTGGGGTCGCGTTATCGGCTCGAGGTAATCGATCTGGCAAAGAATCCGGCTCTAGCGCGGGACCACCAAATTCTGGCCATTCCCACTCTGGTGCGGAGCTTGCCCGTACCTATCCGCAAGATTATAGGGGACTTGTCGGATACGGAACGAGTAGTTGTAGGGCTGGATATTCGGGATGGAAAGCCGAACAAACGGCCTGTCGGCGGCACCAAAGGCAGAAACGGGCGCTAGCGTAAGCATCCCTTCAGGAGGGTAGCCAGTCCCTGTTAACTCTACAGTATAAGCCGGATATCCACGCGGCTAAATCCCGAGTACAAATTCTGAGCGTATGAAGCGTACGAAATCGCACAGGACTAAGCGCCCGCGAAAGGCTGTGCCTCCGAGCCCGCGATCCACTCAACCCTTTGTAGACCCGAAAGAATCCCAGGAGATTGTGCTGGCGATTCGCCGCGGCAAGATCGACGCGCTCGTGACGGATGGAGCCGACGGTGATCGAGTACTCCTGCTTCAGGGGGCCGAGCATCCGTATCGCGTTCTCGTTGAAACGATTAACGACGGGGTCGCGACACTCGATCGAAGCGGCGTGGTTCTCTACTCCAACAGCCGGTTGGCGGCGATTCTGCGTATTCCCGCGGAGAATTTTATCGGAACTCCTTTGCAGCAGCACGTTTCCTCGCGCGATCGCGAAAAACTGGACAGCCTGATATCCACAGGACTCTCCCAGAGCGCCCAGGGCGAGATCAGCCTGGACGCCGTCGAGGGCCGCTCCCGGCTGGTCCGGTTGGCGGTCTCCCCGGTAAAGGATTCCGACCCGCCCACCGTCTGCGTGGTCGCGACGGAGTTGACCGAACTGGTCGAAGCGAACGATGCGCTCCGTTCCAATGAGGAGTCCCTTCGGCAGCTTTCGGCGCGTCTGCTCAAGCTGCAGGATGAAGAGCGCCGCCACATCGCGCGGGATTTGCACGACGTCACTGGCCAGAAGCTGGCCGTGCAGTCGATGAATCTGTCGCAGGTGTTAAGCGCCAAAAGCTCCGGACTGGATGAAGAGTCGCGGCGCATTCTCACTGAATGTGCCAGCCTGGGCAAACAGGTAGGTGAAGAAATTCGCACTCTTTCTTACCTCCTGCATCCTCCCTTGCTGGATGAGCTGGGGCTTGCTTCGGCTGTGAAATGGTACGCCGAAGGCTTCGAGCGGCGAACCGGGATTCGCGTGAAGGTCGATATCTCCGCCGAACTGGGACGCCTGCCGCCCGACGTGGAGGTTACGCTTTTCCGCGTGATTCAGGAGAGCCTTACCAACGTGCACCGCTACTCGGGCAGCCCGAAGGCGTTTGTGCGGGTAAAAGTCACCGGCGGCGAGATCGAAGTGCAGATCGGCGATTTTGGCAAGGGCATGCACCACGCCACGCTGAGCGCCGCAGCAGGGAAGGCCGCTCCCCTCGGGGTGGGCATACAAGGCATGAAGGAGCGCATGCGGCAGCTCTCGGGAAACCTGGTGATCACCTCCCGCCCGAACGATGGAACGCTTGTTACCGCCACGCTTCCGATACGGCATGCACAAGCAGTCGCAGGCCCCGAACCTGCGGTCAACCCCGCTTCGTCAACCGCGGGCCATTCGCCCACGATTCCCATTCCGGATCGAAGCGCATCTCGCAAGCAGATCCTGATCGCCGACGATCACGAAATGCTCCGCCGCGGCCTTCGCGCCATGCTGGAAAAGGAAGCCGAGTGGGAAATCTGCGGCGAGGCCACCGACGGCCGCGAAGCCGTTGAAAAGGCCACCCACCTGCGACCGGACCTGGTGATTCTGGACATCAACATGCCCGTTCTGAATGGGCTTGCGGCTGTGCGGCAGATACTGCGAAATGTGCCGCATGCGAAGGTTCTGGTTTTTACCGTCCACGACTCCGATCAAACGGTAAAAGACATACTCGCGGCCGGTGCGCATGCCTGCCTTTCGAAAAGCAACGCCAGCGACGATCTCCTGCGGGTAGTAAGAGGCCTTCTGGAAAGTGCTGCGGTTGCGGTTCCCGGCCCGGCGGCTGCCGTCAGCACCAACGCCTGAACATTTCCCCTGCTATATTTTATAAACGATGCGTCCCGCCACGATGGTGGCCATCGGCGCTCCTCGGAAGGATCGGCCGTCGAAGGGAGTGTTGCGCGACTTGCTGGGAGAATCTGCCGCGCGAAACGTCCAGGAATGATCGGTTGAGAAGATTGTGAGGTCGGCGGTCTGCCCCTCGGCAATTTTTCGCTCGATACCAAGCACGCGCGCGGGTCCGCTCGTGAACAGTTCCACCAGGCGCGCGAGCGGCATTCGCCCGGGATGCACCAGCTCGCTCAATCCCAGCGCGAGCGCCGTCTCAAATCCGGTGATGCCGAAAGGCGCGCGGTCGAATTCCACGTCCTTGCTCGCGGGATGATGCGGCGCGTGGTCGGTGGCGATGGCGTCGATGCTACCGTCGGCCAGGCCGTCGGTCAGCGCGTCGCGGTCTTCGCGGGAAGCCAGCGGCGGGTTCATTTTGTAGCGCGAATCGTAGCGGACATCTTCGTCGATCAGCGTGAAGTGGTGCGGCGTCACTTCGCAGGTCACGCGCAGGCCCTGCCTTTTCGCCGAACGCACGTATTCGAGCGAACCTCGCGAGGACATATGCGCGATGTGCAGTTGCGCGCCGGTAAGCCCGGCCACTTCCACGTCGCGCCCCACGCAGATCGATTCCGATTGCGCCGGAATGCCTTTGAGCCCGAGCTTCACGGACTGGCGCCCTTCGCGCATCACTCCGCCCGCAAATAGCGAGGGATCTTCGCAATGGTCGATTACGGGCAGGCCGAGCGAGTTGCAGTAATCCATCACCTGGCGCATGAGCCGTGCGGTCGCCACCGGCTTGCCATCGTCGCTCACGGCCACGATGCCGGCGCTTTTCATCGCTGCGATTTCCGCGAGCGCTTCGCCTTTGCTCCCGATCGACGCCGCGCCGATGGGCCACACTCGCACGCTGGCCTTCGCGTCGGCCCTTTCCACGATTCCGCGCGTCACCGAGGCATTGTCATTGACCGGCACGGTGTTCGGCATGCAGCAGACCGCTGTGAATCCGCCGCGCGCGGCCGAGCGCGTTCCAGTCTCAATCGTTTCCGAAAGCTCCTGCCCGGGTTCGCGCAAGTGGCAGTGGAGATCAATGAATCCCGGTGCGACAATCAAGCCGGTGGCGTCGAAAACCTCCGCATCGGGCGCCGAAAGATTTGGCGCCACGCGAGAAATCCTGTCGCCATCGAGCAGCACATCGAGCACGGCATCTGTCTTGGTTGCCGGGTCCAGCACGCGGCCATTCTTAATCAGCAGCATTCGAGCGTTCCTTTGCGGGGT
This sequence comes from uncultured Acidobacteriota bacterium, assembly GCA_963709105.1. Taxonomy (GTDB): domain Bacteria; phylum Acidobacteriota; class Terriglobia; order Acidiferrales; family UBA7541; genus Palsa-295. The sequence continues at coordinate 648,362 of CAVPVC010000016.1, read as the reverse complement.
GTGGCGCATCTACGGGGGCGCCGCCGATCAGGTGGTAGAGTAGTGCCATGCGCACGGCGAGGCCGTTAGTCACCTGCTCCAGCACGGCGCATTGCGGGCTATCGGCGACCGCCGGATCGATTTCAAGCCCCCGGATCATGGGGCCGGGATGCATCACGAGCGCGTCAGGCCGCGCGAGGCGCAACCGCTCTTCCGTGAGTTGGTAGCCCAGCACGTATTCGTCGGCGGCGAGCGCGGGCTCGTGGATTCGCTCCGTCTGCGTGCGAAGCACCATGATGACGTCTGCTTCGTCGAGACCTTCGTCGATGCGGGTGGTCCGGCGGAGTCCCGGAGCGAGTTCTTCCAATTGGCGTGGAATCCACATCGCAGGCCCGCACAGAGTAATCCGCGTCCCGAACTTGCCCAGCAAATGGATATTCGAGCGCGCTACGCGGCTGTGGAGAATGTCTCCCAGGATGGTGACATTCCATCCGTCGAGCTGCCCCTTGCGATCACGAATGGTCAGCGCGTCGAGCAGCGCTTGGGTGGGATGCTCGTGCGTGCCGTCTCCGGCGTTTAGCACGGGCACCCCGATTCGCTCGGCCACGAATGCGGCCGCGCCGGAGGAGCTGTGGCGCATCACGATGCCATCGGGACGCATCGCTTCCAGCGTGCGCACCGTATCGATGAGCGACTCGCCCTTCTTCAGGCTGGATGACTCGGCCTGCAGGTTCATGGTATCCGCGCCGAGCCGGGAGGCTGCCGTGGTAAAGCTGATGCGGGTGCGCGTGGACGCCTCGAAAAATGCCAAGGCAACCGTCTTTCCGCGCAGCGTGGCCAGTTTCTTTAATGGATGCCGCTGGAATTCCTGGAAAGGCTTCGACTGGTCGAGGATGAAATTGATTTGCTCGGTGGTAAGGCTTTCAATATCGAGCAGGTGCTGCAGCCGCTGGAGCACTGTTTGCCTTTAAGGGATCTGCCCTCGTAAGAATTGTTGGAACCGCCTTCAGGGAACCCGGTCCACCAGCATCACGCGTTCTTCGCCGTCGATTTCCTGCAGGCGCACTTCAACGATTTCCGTGTCTCTCGTCTGGACGGTGGCACCTATGAAGGTAGCTTCCACTGGCAACTCGCGGTGTCCCCGGTCGATTAGAACGCAGAGCCGTATCCGCTTTGGGCGTCCCAGGTCAAACAGGCCATTCATGGCTGCGCGGATAGTCCGCCCGGTATAAAGAACGTCGTCTACGACCACCAGGTCGCGGTTATCGACGGTGAAGTCGATATCAGTCGACTGCACGATCGGCTGCGCTCCGACGGTGGAAAGATCGTCCCGGTAGAGTGTGATGTCGAGCGTACCAACCGGAACGTCCGTTTGCGCGAACCCCTTTATTTCTCTCGCGAGCCGCTGGGAAAGAGGCACGCCCCGCCGGCGGATGCCTACAAACGCGAGGTCTTTGGCCCCGCCGCTCTTTTCCACGATTTCATGCGCCACTCGTCGCAGCGTTCGGGCGATTTCTTCGGCGGACAGCAGTTGTCTTTTCTCTACGACGCGCATTGGGGCGCATCATCCTAGCATAGACCGCTGTGAATTTTGCACAGGGAGGTAGACGAGCAAGACAGAAAGACGTTGCTTCCTCCCATCCCATTGCGTGCTAGACTCTTTACCAATGAGTTTGACGGCGCCGACTCAGCTGAAACGGCCCGCACCGCCCGAGGGGCACGAAGGAATTGACCTCCGGGTTTCAATTGGATCGGTTTCCCTCAAAAATCCCATAATTGCCGCGAGTGGCACCTTTGGCTATGGCGTCGAGTTCGCCCACCTGGTTGATCTTAACCGCCTGGGTGGAATCGTCGTAAAAGGCCTGTCCGCGCAGCCGATGGCCGGGAACCCTGCCCCGCGAATGTGCGAAACCGCCGGCGGCATGGTGAATGCCATCGGGCTGCAGAACATCGGGGTGCGCGCCTTCGTTGCCGACAAACTGCCCGCGCTCACGCGCTACGATACCGCGATAATTGCTAACGTCTTTGGCCACAGCATTTCCGACTACGTCGAGGTGATCCGGGTTCTGGAGGACGCCCCAGGCTTAGCCGCCTATGAGCTGAACATCTCCTGCCCCAATGTGGAACGTGGCGGGATCGAGTACAGCACCGATCCGGCGCAGATCAATGAGGTCGTCAGCGCAGCCAGGAAGGCGGCGAAGAGGCCGCTCTGGGTGAAGCTGTCCCCCTCCGTTGGAATCATTGGCCTTACAGCAAAAGCCGCAGAATCGGCCGGCGCAGACGCTGTCGTTATCGCGAACACCTACCCAGCGCTGTGTCTCGACAGCCACACCCGAAAGTCCCGTTTAGGTAGTACGACAGGTGGATTGTCGGGTCCAGCCATCAGGCCTATAACCATAAGACTGGTTTACGAGGCGAGTCGGGTGATTCGAATCCCGATCGTAGGGCTCGGAGGTATTGAGAGCCCGGCCGATGTGGCCGAATATATGGTCGCAGGCGCCTCGGCAACGGAAATGGGAACAGCCCATTTCGTGGACCCGCAGGCGTCGGAAAGGCTTGTGGAGCAACTCGAAATGTGGTGCCGGGATGAAAATCTACTTGAAATCAGCAAGTTACGGGGTTCTTTGCAGGTCTAAAACGCTTGCATAACGAGCTCCAGAAACGGTATAATTTGCTGATTCAAAAAAGGTTAGGTGCCTATGCGTGCTAAGATTCTAGTTGGCCTCCAGTCGGTATTTTTAGCGTTGGGTCTGCTCGTTTTGACGCCGTCGGTGAATCCCACGACAGTCGCAAACGCGAGCAACCCCTCCCAACTCGAAACCTCGCTCCAGGGTAATAGCTCCTTCGGTGTCCCCAGCTCCAAAAATCGCGTAAAACCTTTGGCGGTCTGGCAGTGTGTGACCGGCTGGTACGGAGAAGACTTTGACGGCCAGCCCACCGCGAACGGCGAGACTTATGATATGTACGCCACCACGGCGGCCCACCCAACGCTGCCCCTCGGCTCCATCATTCGCGTCGTGAACACCCGCAACCACCGCAGCCAGGTGGTCCGGATCAACGACCGCGGCCCCTATGTAGAAGGACGTGAACTCGATGTATCATACGAAGTTGCGCGCAGACTCGGCTTCGACGAACGAGGTCTTGCCAAGGTCCGCGTAGAGCTTCTCGAGGTGCCGTCACGCCCCGCTCCGGATCGTCACAACTAATCGTTGCCCTGGATGTAGATAACCTCAGGCCCGCGTGTGCCTTGGCGCGTAAACTGCGAGGCGCTGCGGGCCTGATGAAGGTGGGTAGCCAGCTGTTCACGGCCGAAGGCCCGGGCGCCGTTGAGAGGCTGGCAGACATGGGGTTCGGGGTGTTTCTCGACCTCAAGTTCCACGACATCCCGAACACGGTGGCCGGAGCGGTTGCCTCAGCCGCCCAACTGCCTGGATTGCGGCTACTTACGCTGCACACCCTCGGCGGCAGCGCCATGATGCGGGCCGCCCGCGAAGCTGTGCAGGGCAGGAAGAAGCGCCCCGCACTGCTCGGCGTCACGATTCTTACCAGCATGGACGCCGCTGCCCTTACGGAGATTGGCATCTCGGACACGCCGGGAGATCGCGCTCTTGCTCTGGCCTGCCTCGCCCAACAATCAGGCCTCGACGGGGTGGTGGCCTCCGCTCACGAAGTTCGGGCGATCCGCGCCGCCTGTGGCCCGAAGTTCCTGATTGTGGTCCCGGGGATTCGGCCCGCGGACTCCTCCTCAAACGATCAATCCCGGGTGGCCACTCCGGCTGAAGCGATCCGGTGCGGAGCGGACTATCTCGTGGTCGGCCGCCCGATAACGGGAGCCCCGGATCCTCAAAAGGCCGCCTTGAGCATCGCCAAAGAGATGACTTCGGTGGCGTCCTGACGCCGGTTTGACCGCGTTCCTCCACTCCGCTAGCATCAGCCTGCCAATCGCCTCCTCATGGACGTCAAACACGTCATCGTCGGAACGGCCGGCCATATCGACCACGGAAAATCCGCGCTCGTCGAGGCGCTGACCGGCACGCATCCCGACCGTCTGGAAGAAGAAAAACGGCGGGGAATTACAATCGACCTGGGATTCGCTTTCCTGAACGTCGATGGCGTGCGTCTCGGTTTCGTCGATGTGCCGGGGCACGAACGCTTCGTCCGTAACATGCTCGCCGGCGCGGGCGGCATCGATTTGCTGATGCTGGTCGTGGCCGCCGACGAATCCATCAAGCCGCAGACCCGCGAGCATTTCGATATTTGCCGGCTCCTCGCAATTCCCCGGGGGATCGTCGCCATCACGAAATCCGATCTGGTGGAACCGCACCTGCTGGACCTCGTGAAACTCGAGATCGAGGAGCTTACGCGCGGCTCGTTTATGGAGGCGGCGCCTTTGGTCCCGGTGAGCGCGTTCACGGGTTCCGGCCTTGATGACCTGAAGCGCGAACTAAGCAGGGCCGCCGAATCGGCGCCCACACGGGATCCCGGACGCCATCTGCGCCTGCCCATTGATCGCTCCTTTGCCGTGAAGGGTTTTGGAACGGTGGTTACCGGGACCCTCGTTTCCGGCAGCGTCGGTCTTGAAGAGGAAGTCGAGCTGTATCCAACGGGCCGGCGGCTAAGGGTGCGCGGCCTGCAATCGGGCGGGAAAACGCACGAACGCGCGGTGGCGGGCCAGCGTACTGCCGTGAATCTTGCCGGGATCGACCATTCCGAGATAAAGCGGGGAATGGTTCTGGCGCCCCCGGGGATTTTCGAGCCGACGGATCGGCTCGACGCGCGCGTCACTCTTCTGCCCTCGGCGCGGCCGCTCAGGAATCGCGCGCGCGCGCGTTTTCACCAGGGCACCGTGGAGACGACCGCGGAAGTGATCCTGCTGGACCGGGATGACGTTGCCTCCGGCGAGTCCGCGCTCGCGCAGCTGCGCCTGGGCGAAAAGACTTTACTGCTGCCGGGAGACCGCTTCATCCTGCGGCAATTTTCTCCGGCCGCAACGCTGGGCGGCGGGGTTGTAATCGACGCAAAACCAACGCGGCACCGCCGTCGCGATGTCTCGGTCGCCGGCCATCTGAAGACGATTGAGAACGGCAATCGCGAAGAAGTATTACGGGCCGTGATTGAAGCTACGCCGAACGGCCTCGCGGCAGGAGAGATTGTTGCCCGGACCGGCTGGCTCGAAAGCGAGATCGCTGAATCAGCAAGTAAACTGACGGAACAGGGGCATTTGCGAATCATCACGGAAAATCTGCTGATGGTGGCCGCTGCCCACTCTGTAACGAACTGCACTGCCGCATTGCGCGCTGCCGTGGAGGCACACCATCGTGAGAATCCCCTCCTGCCGGGAATTCCCCGGCAGGAACTCCGTGCCAAAGCCGGGAACCCAGGTGCCGAGCTTTTCGAAACAAGTTTGCGCGATCTGCTGCAAGCGGGCGTCCTCGCCATTTCAGGCGACCTGGTTCAACGCACGGGCCGCACGGTGGAGCTTACTCCCGAGGAAACGCGTGCCAAGGAGTTGATCGAAAAAGCGTTCGAGCAAGCCGGTCTCGCTGTGCCAAGTGTGGACGAAGCCCTCGGAAAATTGCCCGTGGAAGCGCGCCGCGCCCAAAAGATATTGCAGATCCTGCTTCGAGAGAAGGTTCTCGTAAAAATCTCGGGCGATCTGGTGTTTCATCGCGCCGCGTTAGCGCATCTGCGCAAGCTGATTGCGGAGTATCGCCGGGCGCGGGGCAGCCGCCTTCCAATCCCTGCATTCAAAGAACTTACGGGCATCACGCGCAAGTACGCCATCCCCTTGCTCGAATACCTGGATCGGGAAAGGGTGACTCAGCGCGCCGGAAACGAGCGTGTTATACTCTGATATTGGGTGCTATCCGGATAGTGCCGAAGTGGAGTAGAGTACCTCCCGCAAGGGTGGCTCCCAAGAGAGGTTAGAATGGAAGCGTTAAGCATTCCCCATCTGCTAATTATTCTGGTGATCGTACTGGTGTTCTTCGGCGGACGCCGAATCCCGGACGTGATGAAAGGCCTGGGCCAGGGCATCCGCGAATTCAAGGACGGCATGCGCGGCCCCGATCCGGTGCATCCGAATCAGCCGGTGAATCCGCCAGTCGTGACGCCGACACCCACCGAAGAAAAGAAGTAACGCGGGCGGCTCGCAGCCCGGAGCGCTACGAATTGCTGGGTGCCACGGGTGACTGAAGCGCCTGCACCAGTGACCACACTCGCGACAGCGGTAATCCCATCACATTGAAATAGCACCCCTCGATTCGAGTTACATACCGCCCCGCGATTCCCTGTATTCCGTATCCCCCCGCCTTGTCGAACGGTTCGCCCGAGGAGATGTATTCCTCGATCTCGGATTCCGACAGCTTGGCAAAACTCACGCGCGTGATCTCCACATGCGAAGCTGCGTAGCCATCGCTCGAACGAATCACTGAGATGCCAGTAAGCACTTCGTGCGTCTGCCCGCTTAGCAATCGCAGCATCCGGCGCGCATCTTCCCGGTTCTCTGGCTTCCCCAGCATCTGGCCGCCGGCAACGACGGTAGTGTCCGCGGCAATCACAATCCCGTGCGCTCCGGCACGCGCGAAGCGCTTCACGGCCACGCGTGCCTTCTCTTCCGCAAGCCGCCGCACGTAAACCTCCGCAGGCTCGTGCGGCCGCGGAGTTTCGTCCACATCCGCCGGGAAAATTTCAAAGGAAAATCCTGCATTGCGCAGAATCTCCGCCCGCCGGGGCGAAGCCGATGCAAGAACGAGTCTCATAGTCGAAGAATATCTTCGCAGGTACAGCCCATTATAAAAACAGGAATACGCGCACAGGCGCCGCTGCTGCGTTCGCGCGATTCCTCCCCGATTCCTCCATTGAATTCGCAGGCGGTCGGATGTATCGTGCCCGTTGCCGGATTCCAATCGAAGCTCCGGCGAAGCAGGAGAGGCGCGCGGAGCCGCGCGGCCTTCGGAATTGTGGCGTCTAAGACGCGAAACAGGAGGAATCATGTTCCGTTCCAGAAAGCTGTGGAGTGTTGCACTGGTGGTCCTGGGGATGACCATCGCTGTTCCGCTGGGATCAGCCCGGGTTCCGAAACCGAAACCCGATCTTGATCCAGAGTCGCTGAGGTTCACACCCCCCGATCAGATCAAGTGGGTCGAGGCGCCCAACGGCGGAGCCGCCACGGCCGTGCTGGTTGGCGATCCCAGCAAGCCCGGCTTGTATATCGTTCTCACGAAGTGGCACGCGCATCACAACAGCCGCCCGCATTCCCATCCCAACGATCGTTATATCACCGTGCTCTCCGGCACGTGGTGGGTTAACACCGGCACCAACTACGACCCTGATCACATGGTCCCCATGCCGACTGGCAGCTATGTAGTCCATCCCGGTGGTCACGTGCATTATGACGGCGCAAAAGATGGAGACGCGGTGCTCGAAATTGTTGGAATGGGGCCGGCGACGACAACCTCCGCGGAAAAGTAGCCGGTGGCCTTTCGCCAGATAACCACGGATCAGATAACCACGGATTCGTGATACTCGCCAAAAGCGCGCCGGAGCGCGTCGGATATTTCACCGACTGTGGCGTAAGCTTCCACGGCCGCGAGAATGGCGGGCATCAGATTCTCATTTCCCCGCGCGCGCCGTTCGACTTCCGCGAGAGCGGCGCGCGACTTCCCAGCATCGCGCCGTGCTCGCAGCGCCTTCAACCGCGCCACCTGCGTGCGCTCGATTTCCGGATCGATTTGCAGCGTGGGAATGGGCCTCTCCTCCTCCGCCTGAAACCGGTTCACTCCCACCACGATTTGTTCGCCCCGCTCCACCGCGCGCTGGTAATCGTAGGCGGACTTCTGAATCTCCTGCTGCACGTACCCGGTCTCGATGGCCCGCAGCATGCCCCCCATCGCGTCGATCCTCGCGATGTATTCCTGCGCGCCCACCTCGATTTCGTTGGTCAGCTTCTCGATGGCGTAGGATCCCGCGACGGGATCGACAGTGTTCGCCACACCGGTCTCATAAGCAATGATCTGCTGCGTGCGCAGAGCCACGAGTGCGGCGCTTTCGGTCGGCAGCGCCAGGGCCTCGTCCATCGAGTTCGCGTGCAGGGATTGGCAGCCGCCCAGCACCGCGGCCAGGCACTGCAAGCCGACGCGGACCACATTGTTCTCCGGCTGCTGCGCCGTGAGGGACGAACCCGCCGTCTGCGCGTGGAACCGCAGCATTTGGGAGCGCGGATCCCGCGCCTTAAATCGATCGCGCATCGTGCGAGCCCACAAGCGCCGCGCCGCCCGGAATTTCGCGATCTGCATCAGGAATTCATTGTGCGCGTTGAAGAAGAACGAAAGCTGTGGCGCGAAATCGTCCACCGCAAGGCCCGCGGCGATGGCCGCCTCCACGTACGCGATCGCATTGGCAAGGGTGAAAGCCACTTCCTGTACTTCCGTGGAGCCGGCTTCTCGAATGTGGTAGCCGGAAATGGAAATCGCATTCCAGTTGGGTATTTCGCTCTTGCCCCACGCGAAAATGTCGGTGACGATCCGCATCGCCGGCCGCAGCGGGTAGATATACGTGCCGCGCGCGATGTATTCCTTCAGGATGTCGTTCTGCACCGTCCCCGCCAGGCGCGAAAGGTTCGCGCCCTGTTGCTTCGCCACCGCCACGTAGAGAGCCAGCAGGATCGCGGCGGTCGAATTGATGGTCATCGAGGTGGACACGCGCTCGAGAGGGATGCCGTCGAACAGCGTCTGCATATCCTCGAGCGAGTCGATGGCCACGCCAACTTTGCCCACTTCGCCGAGCGCCAGCGCGTGATCGGAGTCCATGCCGATCTGCGTCGGCAGATCGAACGCGATGGACAGGCCGGTTTGTCCTTTTTCCAGCAGGTAGCGGTAACGCCGGTTGGATTCTGCGGCGCCGCCGAAGCCGGCGTATTGCCGCATCGTCCAGAGCCGGCCGCGATACATCGTGGGGTAAACGCCGCGCGTGAAAGGGAACTGCCCGGGATAATTCAGTTCGCGTTCCGCGTCCCAGCCTGGCAGATCGTCCGGGGTAATGACCCCGTCCATCGGCAGTCCAGTGGTGGTGGCAGCTTTTTTACCGGAGGCGGCGCGATCGTTTTTTGCGTCAGCCATGGCGGGTGGTGAACAGCAGGCGTGATCTCACCGGATTCGGCGCGCCCGGCGAAATGCTCCGAATGCGAATAACGCCATCATTATTGCATAGAGGATTGCGAAGCCCACGAGCCACAGCACGGGCCGGCTATGCCACTGCCGGTACGCCAGCAGAAGTCCGTACACCGCGAAGATGCCGAAGAGCGCGCCGGTAGCTTCATGAAAAACCTGGCGAGTCACGCGCCACACCACGCGCAGCGTCACCAGCGCGGAGTGCCACAAAGTCGGCAAGAATTCGCCAGAGGCCATAAGCCGATTCTATTGCGTTTTGGGGCACGGGCGGAGGGATTTTTGCGAAGCAAAGCCGTCCGTCGAAATGCAGGCAGCCATTTTCGATCTGCCCTCGTGGACCCGCGTATTCGCACCAGTCTATACTTTTGCGGTGAACTCCCCGTCGGAACTCATGGGCGCGCTGCGGCGCTACTGGGGCTACGATTCCTTTCGCCCGCTGCAGGAGCGCATTGTGAACAGCCTCGTCGCCGGGCACGACACATGCGTCGTGATGCCCACCGGCGGCGGCAAATCTCTCTGCTACCAATTGCCGGCGGCGATGTTGGCCGAGCAGACCGCCATCGTTATCTCTCCCCTCATTGCCCTCATGCAGGACCAGGTCGCTCAGCTCACCCAGATGGGCATCTCCGCGGCATTCGCAAATAGCTCGATGACGGAGGCCGAACGCTCTTCGGTGATGAACGAAGCTCGTCGCGGTAAATACCGGCTGGTCTATCTCTCACCGGAGCGCCTTTTGCGTCCCGACACAATCGATTGGCTGAAGAATGTTCCCGTCTCGTTTTTCGCGATCGACGAGGCTCATTGTATTTCCGAATGGGGACACGAATTCCGCCCCGAATACCGCAAACTGAATTCGCTGCGGGAGCATTTTCCGAATCGGCCCATCGCCGCTTTCACCGCCAGCGCCACGCGGCGCGTCCGCCACGACATCATCGATCAGCTGAAGCTGAACAATCCGGACAAATACATCGCCAGCTTTCACCGCCCCAATCTGCGCTACGTCCTCAAGCAATGCGAAGGCGCATCGCAGCCCGATCTGCTGATCGGCGCTCTTCGTTACTACGCGGGCAGCAATGTGATCGTTTATGCCCCCACGATCAAGCGGGTAGGGGAGACCGTGGGTTTTCTTGAGGAGAAGGGCATTCCCGCGATTGGCTACCACGGCAAAATGGATAGCGATACCCGCCGGCGAAATCAGGAATCCTGGATGGCGGATGACGTTCGCGTGCTCGTCGGCACGGTAGCCTTCGGCCTGGGCATCAACAAGGCCAACGTGCGCGCCGTGATCCACCTGTCTCTGCCGAAATCCATCGAGCAGTTTTATCAGGAAGCAGGGCGCGCCGGGCGCGACGGCGATCCGGCCGATTGCATTCTCCTGTGGCGAAAGCGTGACATGGGGTTGCTAGCGCATTTCATCGAGCAGACCGAAGACCCGGACGAAAAAGCCCGTGGCTGGCAGCGCTGGCGCGATATTCAAGGCTTCGCCGAATCGACGGTGTGCCGCCACCGGCGAATTTGCCTCCATTTCGGCGAAACTCCAAAATGGACATCCTGCCAGGCCTGCGATATCTGCGGTTACCTGCCGGAATGTCTCATCCCAACGGCACAGAAACCCTCGCGACGGCCCTCGAGGCCGACGCCTCCCACGGCGCCTCCTGTCGCTCCCGTTCGCAGCGCCGGTGAAAAATGGGATCGGCACCGGAAATCTGCCGCGCCCGGAACCATCGCGGCCGATCCCGATCTACACGAACGTCTCCGCGAATGGCGTCGCACAATTGCAAAGGAACAGGGCGTGGCCGCCTTCGTGGTGCTGCATGACACCACGCTCGATGAGATTTGCCGCCGACAACCATCGTCGACCGCGGCACTTCTCGGGGTGCCGGGAATCGGCGAAAAGAAACTCGAAAGGTACGGCCGGCAGATACTGGAAGTCATAAGCGCATTTCGCAACGCGACGAAAGCTTAATCCGAGGTGTTTGACCAACGGAGCTTGAGGCGATGTCGACGAGAGAGCTCGTTCTAATTGGTCTCGCGAATCTTGCGTATTTCGGCTATGAACTCGCTGCCGCTTTGCGCAGAGGTCATTTCCCCAGGAGCGGCAAATGCTTGCCTGGCTATGTCTACAGGCAGAAGGAACCCGTAGTGTACTGGGTGAAGATCGTTCTCATGGCTGTTTTCTGCGCCCTCGGGCTCTGGATATTGCTCGCCGCCTTAGGCTGGGCAAAAGTATAATTCCCGTTTTTCTCCTGCAAAGAACGCCGGACAAGCTATCCTAGAGCGCCCATGAAACGAACTGTTTCCATTATCGGTGGCGGACGCGTCGGCCGAACGCTCGGCAAATGTCTGCGCGGCCTGGGATGGCAAGTCGGCGCTGTGGTCACTCGTTCGGACGCCACCGCGCGCGCTGCCGTACGCGCGATCGGCGGCGGCACCGGCTACAGCGCCATCGGCAGGGAAGCGCTCGATGCAAGCGTCATTTTTCTCACGACGCCCGACGATTTGCTCGCCCCCACGGCCGCCGAACTCGCGCGCCTAGGGCGTGAAGCCTGCCGCGGAAAAATCGTCCTGCACACCAGCGGCGCGCTCGACCACACCATACTCAAGCCCCTCGCCCGCCACGGTGCCGCGACCGGCTCCCTGCATCCCATGCAGACCTTTTCCGGCCGCAACACGCCGAAGCTTCAGGGGACTATATTCGGTGTGGAGGGCGATCCGCAGGCCCGCCGTGCGGCAGCCTCGATCGCCCGTTCGCTCGGCGGCATTCCGATAGTAATCGACCGAAGGAGCAAGCCCGCGTATCACGCCTCAGCCATCCTCGTCGCAGGCCACGCGCTCGGATTGGTTGAAGCCGCCACGCAGGTTCTTACGAGCCTCGGTTTTCCGCGTCGCCGGGCCCTGCAAACCCTGCTACCCTTGACAAGGCAGGTGCTGGACAACTTCGAGCGGCTTGGCCCGCAAGCGTCGTGGACGGGGCCGGTCGCGCGCGGCGATTACGCAGTGGTGGCGCGGCACATGAAAGCGCTGCGGCGCTATCCGCCGGAATTTCATCAAGCCTATGCAATGCTCGCGCGGCTGAGCGTCCGCGTGCTGTCGAAAAAGCCCGGCGCGAAGCTTCGTCGGCTTGACCCGGCGCTCAAGAATCCAAGGGGAGGGAAGAATTGAAGAAGCTTCGTATTCCAGTGGAACACACCACGCTGGCGAACGGCTTGCGCGTGGTCGCGTCTCCGGACCGCTCGGCGCCCGTCGTGACTGTCGGCGTGTATTACCAGATCGGCTTTCGCCTCGAGCCGCAGGGCCGCAGCGGCTTCGCCCACCTTTTCGAACACATGATGTTTCAAGGCTCGGAAAACGCCGGAAAAATGGAGCACATCCGCCTCATCAATTCTTCCGGCGGCCTGCTGAACGGTACCACCCACTACGACATCACGAATTATTTCGAGGCCGTTCCCTCCAACGCACTGGAAAGGGTTCTGTGGCTCGAAGCGGACCGCATGCGCGCGCTCAAGGTGGACGATGAAAATCTGCGCAATCAGCGCGACGTAGTGAAAGAAGAAGTTCGCGTGAACGTGATGAACCAGCCCTATGGTGGGTTTCCGTGGCTCGATCTTCCACCGGTAGCGTTTCGCAACTGGCCCAACGCGCACAATTTTTACGGCGATTTCGCCGATCTCGATGCCGCCACGCTTGCCGACGTGCGCAGTTTCTTCCATACGTACTATGCGCCCAATAACGCGGTGCTCGTGATGATCGGCGATTTCGACGCCGCCGAAGCGTTCAAACTCGCCAAGCGGCATTTCGAGGATATTCCGCCCGGGCCTCCCACGCCGCGCGCGGATGTCTCCGAGCCGCCGCAAACCGAGGAGCGCCGCGGCGAAGTGGAAGAGAAGTTCGGGCCGCTTCCCGCGATTGCCATCGGCTACACCCTGCCGAAGCGCGAGACGCGCGATTGGTATGCCTCCGGCATTCTCGACCGCGTCCTGCACGGCGGCCGCGCCGGCCGCGTTCACCGCCGCCTGGTTCTCGAAGAAGAGATTGCCGTCGATGCCGACGGCAGCGCCGAACTCTTTGACACGAACGGCCCCACGCAGATGGTATCGCGCATCTTTCACAAGCCCGAATTCACTTCGGAGGCGACGGTCGCCGCCTACGATGAAGTGATCCAGGGCGTGCAGGACGTTCCCATCGCCGAAGCCGAGCTCGATCCGGTCAAAGTAAAGTTTCGCTCCGACTTTTACTCCATGCTGGAAGGCGGCATGGGTTCTTACATGCCTCGCTTCGGATTGATGCACTACCTGGCCTGCTTCACCCTTTTCGACGGCGATCCGCAGCGCGTCAACACGATTCTCGACGGCTTTCTCGCCGTCACCCCGGCGGAGGTTCAGTCTGTGGCGAAGAAATATTTGGTCCCGGAAAATCGCGCCGTCCTCCTGCGCCGCCCGTTGGTCTCGGAGGTGACGGTATGACGCCCGCCAATACGCAAGTAGCCCCACCGCGTCCCACGAACGCCCCGTCGTTAGGCCCCGAGCGCCCTGTCGCGTGGCCGAAGCGAACGGTGCGCACGCTTTCCAATGGCATGCAGGTTGTGCTCGCCGAAAGCCGCGCGTTCCCGAAAATATCCGCGCAGCTTTTCTTCCGCAGCGGCAATGCCGTCGTGGCGCACAGCAATCCCGGAATTGCCGGCATGACGGCCACCGTGGTGCGAACCGGAACCGCCTCCCGCACCAGCCGCCAGATCGAGGAAGATCTGCGCCGCATGGGCGCCGATCTTGGCTCACACGCCGGCGCCGACACCAGCGCGATTTCCGTCTCCGGCCTCGCGGAATTTTCCCGCCAGCTGCTGGAGCTGATGGCCGACCTCGCGCAAAACGCGTCTTTCCCGGAGGACGAATTCGAGCGCGAGCGCCGCCAGCGCTTCGAGGAACTCCGCATTGAGCGCACCACTCCCGGCTTTCTTGCCAACGAACGCTTTCGCCGCGTGCTTTTCGGCGAGCATCCCTACGCGATCATTGCGCCTTCCGAGGAGCACGTCGCCTCCTACCGCCGCGAACAGCTCGCCGACTACTACCGGAAACATTACGTTCCCTCGGGTTCGCTGCTCGCGATCGTCGGCGATTTTGTCGCCGATGCCATGCTCGACGAAGTGGAAAAGATTTTCGGCGCATGGAAGGCTCCAGCCGCGGACGCGGTCGCGTTTCCCGCGCCTCCGCGCCATTCGGGACGCAAAGTGCACGTCGTGCATCTGCCCGGAACGGTTCAGACGCAGATCGTGCTCGGCAATCTGGGCATCACGCGCCGCGATCCCGACTGGTACCGCGTCGTGCTCGCGAACTCCATCTACGGCGGCGCTTTCCATTCACGGCTCGTGCTGAATATTCGCGAGCAAAAGGGCTACACCTACAGCCCGCGCAGCGGCAACAATGCCCTCCGCGAATACGGCTACTTCACAGTGCACGCGGCGGTTCGCAACGACGTAGTCGCCGCCACGCTAGCCGAAATCTTCTACGAAATGGACCGCATGCGCTCCTTGCCCGTCACCACGGAAGAACTCGAAAGCGCGCGCAACTATCTCAGCGGAGTCTTTTCCCTTGGCGTCGCCACGCAGGATGGCGTTCTTGGCCAGCTTTCGAACGTGTATCTCGAGCGCTTAGCCGAAAATTATCTGGAAACGTATCGCGCGCGGATTCACGAGCTAACCGCCGCGGACATCCTGTCTGCCGCGCGTCGCCATTTCGACAGCAAGAACTCCGAAATCGTCGTCGTGGGCGATCGCGACCAGGTCTTCGAACAGGCCGCCCTCTTCGGCGATGTCACCGAGTACACCGCGCAAGGGCAGGAAGTCGTCTCCGGAAGGCGCATATAAAAGACTGAGCGGAAAAATCCGATGCCGGACGAAATCGAAACGCAAAGCCCTCTCGCAACGGATTCCGGCCAAGGCCGGCCTTCGGTTGCGGCGAGGCCGCAGCCATGGATTCTGCGCAACGAAAAGTTCGTCCGCGCGATGTGCATGGTCGGCGCCTACGTATTTGGCGCGATATTCCTCATTTCTCTTCTAGCCGTAGGTTTTTTGACCCTGATCACCCTGGCGCTCGCCATCCTGTTCCTCGCGTCGCTCGCCGTATTCCTGGGCCTGTGGACGATCAAGCGGCGCCGATGACTCGGCCGACGAGCCGGTTAATGATGCGGTCGATGACGCAGCCGATCATGCGGATGTTGCCGCACCCTTTGCGCCAGAGATTCGTTGCGTCTGTATTCCTTGCGGCTGTGTTCGCTCTCGTTGCCATCACGAGCTGCTTCGCTGGCCCCAAAACACCCGCCCGCAAAGCCGCTAGACCTGAATGCTGCGACCGCAGCACAGCTACAGCAATTGCCGGGAGTCGGCCCCGGCACAGCACAGCAGATTGTAAGTTTTAGGGAGAAGAGCGGGCCGTTTCAGCGCGTCGAGGACCTGCTCGCCATCCACGGCATCTCGAAGGTCAAACTGGAGAAGCTGCGCCCCTACGTATTTCGTGAAAGGCAAGCCGACCTAGCAGGCGCGCGGGCTCAAAGCACCTGGTGATTTTTCTTCCTGCTGCCAATCGAAAACGGAATCTGATCCGCAATCTCCACGCCGTATCCCTCCAGCGCCACCACCTTGCGCGGATGATTCGTCAGCACGCGAATCCGCTGCAAGCCCAGGTCGGTCAAAATCTGCGCTCCGATTCCGCTCTCATGCTGCACCAGCCGCTGTCTCCCGAGGTCCTTATCGAGCTGCCCACGCGTGTGGTAGAGAATCCGCGGCAGCGTCGCGCCCTCCGCGGGACGGGCGTCGATCTGAAACCCGCGCCCCGTATGGTGCAGATACACGAAGACCCCGCAATGCGTTTCGGCGATCGCCTCCAGCGACCGCTCCACCATTTCGCGGCAGTCGCACGCGGTCGACCCGAGTACGTCCCCGGTCAGGCAGTGCGAATGCACGCGCACCAGCGGCAGATGATCGTCTCGACGCCCCCCGGCCGCACTGCTGCAGATCGCCGCGCACCAGCGCGACGTGCAGTTCGTTGTCCACGTCGCTCGAATACGCGATCATCCTGAACTCGCCATACTTGGTCGGCAGCACCGACTCGGCGATCCGCCGCACGTAGCGCTCGTGCTGCATCCGGTAGCGGATCACGTCGGCCACCGTGACCAGTTTCAATCCATGCTCTTTGCAGAATTCCGTCAGCTGCGGGATGCGCGCCATCGTTCCATCGTCGTTCATCACTTCGCAGATCACGCCGGAAGGATCGAGCCCCGCAATTCGCGCCAAATCGACCGACGCCTCCGTTTGGCCCTGCCCGCACCAGCACGCCGCCGTTGCGCGCGCGCAGCGTGTACACGTGCCCCGGACGCGCCAGGTCTTCCGGCCGAGTCTTGGGATCGGTGGCGGCGAGAATCGTGGTGGCGCGATCCGAAGCGCTCGTGCCGGTGGTCGTCCCCAGGCGCGCGTCGATCGGTTCGCAGAAAGGCGTTCCAAACGCGGAAGTATTGCGCGGCGAAATCGGCGCGAGCCCCAGGAGTTCGCAGCGCTGTTCGGTGAGCGTGATGCAGATAAGCCCGCGGCCATACTTCGCCATGAAGTTGATCGCTTCCGGCGTCACTTTTTCCGCCGCCATCGTCAGGTCGCCTTCGTTCTCGCGATCTTCATCGTCCACAAGGACGATCATCCGCCCCTGCCGGATATCCTCGATCGCCTCTTCAATCGTCGCAAATGGTGGTTTGTGATCGCTCATGATCCGCTCCGACACGCTCTTTCCGGCCCAGCATTCCAAATTTTCAGATGTTCCGGTTCTCCAATGATATCGCACTACCGCCGCGCCCCGGCCAAAATGAGTCACGGCGCAGCCACCTGTCTCGCAATAATCGCAGAAAATGCGCCAACCCCGTTTCCCAAGCAAAAAGGGCGCCCCGGTGTTACCGGAGCGCCCTCGCTTCCCATCAGGCGATCGCTTGCGCGCGACCGGCTGTCTTTAGTACATCCCGCCCATGCCGCCGCCCGGGGGCATACCGCCACCGCCGCCGGCTGCCTTCTTCTCGTCTTCCTTGATGTCGGCCACCAGCGCTTCGGTGGTGAGCATCAAGCCGGCAATCGACGCGGCGTTCTGCAGCGCGAGGCGGGTCACCTTGGCTGGATCGATGACGCCAGCCTTCACCAGGTCCCCGAACTCGCCGCTGTCCGCGTTGAAGCCGAAGTTGTCGTCCTTCGATTCGCGGATGCGCCCGACGATTACCGCGCCTTCGTGTCCGGCATTAAGCGCGATCTGCCGCATCGGCTCTTCGAGAGCGCGCTTCACGATGTTGACGCCAATCGCTTCGTCGCCTTCGAGCTTCAGCTTTTCGAGTGCGTTGATGCAGCGAACCAGCGCCACACCGCCGCCGGGAACGATGCCTTCTTCCACCGCCGCGCGGGTGGCGTGCATGGCGTCCTCGACGCGAGCCTTCTTTTCCTTCAGCTCGGTCTCGGTAGCCGCGCCCACCTTGATTACGGCGACGCCGCCCACCAGCTTGGCCAGCCGCTCCTGCAGTTTCTCGCGGTCGTAGTCCGACGTGGTGTCTTCCACCTGCGCGCGGATCTGCTTGACGCGGCCTTCGATTTCACTCGACTTGCCGGCGCCCTCGACGATCGTGGTGTTGTCCTTGTCGATGGTCACCTTCTTCGCGCGGCCCAGGTCCTCCACCTTCACGTTCTCGAGCTTGATGCCGAGATCTTCGGTGATGGCCTTGCCGCCCGTCAGCGTGGCGATGTCTTCGAGCATGGCCTTGCGGCGATCCCCGAAGCCCGGCGCCTTCACGGCGACGCACTGCAGCGTGCCGCGCAGTTTGTTCACCACGAGTGTGGCGAGCGCTTCGCCTTCCACGTCCTCCGCGATGATCATCAGAGGCTTGCCCATCTTGGCGATCTGCTCGAGCAGGGGAAGCAGGTCCTTCATCGAGCTGATCTTCTTTTCGTGGATCAGGATGCGCACGTCTTCCAGAGCGCATTCCATCCGCTCCGGATCCGTGACGAAGTAGGGCGAAAGGTAGCCGCGGTCGAACTGCATGCCTTCCACCACTTCGAGCGTCGTTTCCATCGTCTTGGATTCTTCGACGGTGATCACGCCGTCCTTGCCGACCTTCTTCATCGCTTCCGCGATGATCGAGCCGATCTGCTTGTCGTTGTTCGCGCTGATCGTGCCGACCTGCGCGATCATTTCGCCCTTCACGTCCTTGTGGAACTTCTTCACTTCCTCGACGGCCACTTCTACCGCGCGTTCGATGCCGCGCTTGAGAGCCGTGGGGCTTGCGCCGGCCGCGACCGTCTTCACGCCTTCGCGGAAGATGGCCTGCGCCAGCACGGTTGCGGTGGTCGTGCCGTCGCCTGCTACGTCCGAGGTCTTCGACGCGACTTCACGCACCATCTGTGCGCCCATGTTTTCGAGCGGATCCTGCAGCTCGATTTCTTTTGCCACGGTCACGCCGTCCTTGGTGATGATCGGCGCGCCGAACTTCTTCTCAATCACCGCATTCCGGCCCTTGGGGCCCAGCGTGATCTTGACGGCGTCGGCCAGCACGTTGACGCCGCGTAGGATCGCCTGGCGGGAATTCTCGCCAGTTACGATTTGCTTTGCCATGTCTATTCTTCCTCCTGGAAGTTTTTCAGATTGCTTTGCCGGAGGGCCTGACGCCCCCGGGAAGTTACTTTTTGCCGCCGGCTGCTTTGACGGAGGTGCCGATCTTCGCGAGGATCTCGTCTTCCTTCAGGATGAGATATTCCTCGTCATCGATCTTGATGTCGTTGCCGCTGTATTTGCCGAACAGGATGCGGTCCCCGGCCTTCACGTCGAGGGGGATCAACTCGCCCTTCTCGCGCCGCCCGTTGCCCACGGCGACCACTTCGCCCTCTTGCGGTTTCTCTTTGGCCGAGTCGGGGATGATGATGCCGCCCTTCACGGTCTCTTTCTCTTCGGTCCGCTTCACTAACACGCGGTCGTGTAGAGGTGTGATGTTGACAGCCATTTTTGCAGTTCCTCCGATGGGATGCTCAGATTGCTTGAACAGGCGAGCGTTCTTAGCACTCCTCTCAAGCGAGTGCTAATATAGCAAAGCCCGTTGGAGTGTCAAGCCAAAAGTTTGATAAGAGCATACTCACCTTTGCAGTTAAAATATAAGTAAGGCCATTATTTACATTTAATTATGCACATTTTAAGTCTTTAGTAAAAACCTCGTATTTTGGACGATCTAGCCGTATTTGTGATGGAATCGATCCATCTTAAGCTTCACTGGCTTAGCCTCTTAGCTGTCATTCTGAGGAGCGAAGCAACGAAGAATCCCTCTTCTCTTCGCGCGAGACACTCGGCATCAGCTTCACTTAAGTGGGTGCCGCGGCCGGTATTTCTCGTATCATTGGGAAACGCCTTCGGGAAGCAAGTCCGAAGGTCGCGCAGAAATGGCCAACCACTACTTTGAATTCCAGGGCGTTTCAAAATCCTTCGACGACAAGGCCGTCCTGCACAGCGTAAGTTTCTTCGTCGAGCAGGGCGAGACCGCCGTGATCATGGGCCGCAGCGGCGTCGGGAAATCGGTATCGCTGAAGCTGCTGCTCGGATTTCTTCAGCCCGACGAAGGCCGCATCCTCGTCGCGGGCGAAGACGTCACCGGGTGGAACGAGGCGCAGTTTGCGAAAGTCCGCCGCCGCGCGACTATGGTTTTCCAGTCCGGCGCCCTGTTTGACTCGCTTACCGTTGCCGAAAACGTAGCTTTCCCGCTGGCCGGCCGCGAGGACTTCAAGACCGAGGAAAGTATCCATGACCGCGTTACCGAGCTCCTCGAAATGCTCGAGGTCACGCAGTTTGCCGATCGCCTGCCATCGGACCTGAGCACTGGCACCAAGCGCGCCGTAGCGATCGCCCGCGCCCTCGCCGAAGAACCCGAGGCCATCCTTTACGACGAGCCCACCACCATGGTCGATCCGCTGATGGCGGCCCACGTGAGCGACCTGATCCTGAAGTTGAAGAAGACGTTTCGCAAGACGTCCGTCGTGGTCACGCACGATACTCACCTGGCCAAAAAGCTCGCCGATCGCGTCATTTTTCTGCAGGAAGGCCGGGTGGCATTCTTTGGCACCTGGGCCGAACTGGAGCGCTCGCAGGACCCCTTCCTTCGCAATTTCCTTCTGGAAGACGAACTCATCCCCGCGCTGGACATGACCGCGTGACGGAGCATCCGCCGCCCGATCCAAAGCAGCAGCTTCCCCGCGTCATGGGCTTCTGGGACGTGCTGCTCTTCAACATCGCCGCAGTGCTGGGTCCCCGCTGGATCGCGGCCGCCGCGCACAACGGCGCATCCTCGATCACGCTCTGGATCCTTGCGGCGCTGGGATTTTTCGTGCCCACCGCGCTGGTCGTCGTCGAGTTATCCTCTCGCTTCCCGGAGGAGGGCGGGCTCTACGCCTGGTCGAAAGACGCCTTCGGGGATTTCCACGGTTTCCTCGCCGGCTGGACGTATTGGATCTACAGTGTTTTTTATTTCCCCGCGCTGCTGCTGGCCAGCACGTCGATGAGCGCCTACGTGATCGGGCGGCGCGGAGCGGAACTAGCGCAGAACCGCACGTACCTCCTCGCGGGCTCTTTCTTCCTGCTCGCGGTAGCGGTCATTCTCAACATCGTGGGACTGAACATCGGCAAGTGGCTGCAGAACGCGGGGGGCGTCGGAACCTATCTTCCTCTGCTGATCCTTCTAGCGGTCGCGTTCATCGTGTGGCTTCGCCATGGATCGGGGACGCACTTCACGTTGCCCAGCCTGGTCCCGCACTGGGATTGGGACACAGTGAATTTCTGGCCGCAGCTCGCCTTCGCCTTCACCGGACTCGAAATGGCGTCCATGATGAGCGAAGAAATCAAAGACCCGCGCCGCACTCTTCCGCGGGCGATCTTTGGCTCCGGCGGCCTGATCGCGGCGATCTACATCGTGGGAACGGTTGCGGTGCTCAGCCTGATTCCCGCCGCGCAGGTCGACCCCAAGAGCGGCGTATTTCAAGCGATCACGTCCGGTTCTACGATCCTTCGAATTGGAGCGGCGGGAATTCTGGCGGCCCTGCTGGTGTCGGTAGGAAACGCGGGCGGAATCGGGACCACCGTCGCTGCCACCGGCCGCCTCCCGTTCGTTGTGGGAATCGACCGCTACCTGCCGCCCATCTTCGGCAGGCTTCACCCGCGCTGGAAGACGCCCTACGTTTCCATTCTAGTGCAGGCGGGCGTATCTTCGGTGGTCCTGCTCCTGATCCAGATCAACGAAACCGCCAACAGCGCCTATCAAATCCTTGTAGACGCAACCACCATCATCTATTTTCTCTCGCTCCTCTACATGTACTCCTCGGCGATTAAGCTAGCCTATCGCAAGGATCGCGACGCTCACCCCCACGCCATCCTGATCCCCGGCGGAAAAGCAGGTGTCTGGCTAGCCGCCTCGCTGGGGTTCCTGGTAACGCTCGGTGGGATTGCGCTGTCGCTGATACCTCCCGGTGAGTCCTCAAACAAGTGGCTGTTCGAAATCAAGCTGCTAGGATGCACCGTAGTCTCGGTGCTATTGGGCTTGATCCTCTACTATCGCGGCGCCCGCGCAAAAGCCCGAGAAGCCACTCACCTCCAACTCACTCCGCTTTGAAGTTTTCTTCGGCGATAAGAACTGAGCGTGGCGGGTGCTACGACAGAAGCTGCAGGTTGCTGTCTTCTAAAAACCCTGTTGGATTAATTGGCTCAGAGCGAGCTTGGATGCCGGCCGCGCAGCGCGTCCGCCGAGCAAGCTCTCCACGTATTTCGCCAGGATGTCGCACTCCAGATTCACCGAATCCCCCACACGCATCTTCCCGACGTTCGTGTGCTCGTAAGTAAAAGGAATAATCGCAATGCTGGCGACGCCATCCGCCCACCGCGCCACCGTGAGACTGATCCCGTCAATAGCAATCGAGCCCTTCTCCGCCACGTAGCGCCGCAAATCCTCCGGCACCCGCACCGAAAGCCACCAGCTGTCGCCTTCGGGCGTCACTTCCGTAACGCGCCCAGTTCCATCCACGTGCCCTTGAACAAAATGCCCGCCCAGCCGCGCCCCAGCGGCCAGCGGCCGCTCCAGATTGACAAGATCCCCGGCTCTCTTTTCGCCCAGCGACGTCCGCCGCAATGTTTCACCCGAAAGATCGGCAGCGAAGTGCCCCGCATCGAACTCCACAACGGTGAGGCAACACCCATTCACCGCAATGCTGTCGCCAGGCTTCATATCGCTCGCGAGAGCGTCCGCACCCGCGAGGCTCACGCGCAGCCGCCCGCCGTCCGCACGCGCTTCAATCGACTCAATCTTCCCGGTGTGTTCCGTTATGCCCGTAAACATTGCGAAAATATCCCTCGACGGCGAAATCGCGTCCCAATCCGTGCAGCGTCAATCGCGAAAGTGAAGGCGCGTTGAGAAACCCGCTCGAAGGCAATGCCGCGAGCGGCACTCCCCCTGTTCCCATGATCTTCGGCGCATAGAAAAGCACCATCTTGTCCACAATTCCCTCGGCGATGGCCGCGCCATTGAGTTCCGCGCCAGCCTCCAGCAGCAAATTCAGAATCTGCCGCCGCCCCAATTCGCGCAGCACTTCGCGGAGTTCCACATGCCCCTCGCTCGCCGGCACGCTGACTACTTCGACGCCCGCCCGCTCAATCGCGCGGCTCTTTTCCGTGCTGGACGGCTGCGCCGTAAACACAACCACATCCTCATCGGCCGACTCCACAATTTTCTTATCCGGGGTGATCCGCAGGTTCGAATCCACCACCACCCTCAGCAGCTTTCGCCTCCGCGCCAGCCCGGTCCGGTCGGTCAAAAGCGGATCATCCGCCAGCACCGTGCCAATCCCGGTAAGAACGGCATCAGCCGCATGCCTCAACCGCTGGCCGGCCTCCCGCGCGGGGCCGCCGGTGATGGAGGTTTCGTGGCCCGGCCTCATCGCGATTTGCCCATCAAGCGTAAGGGCGGCCTTCAGCGTGACGAAAGGCAACTGCGTCTTGATCCAGCAGGCGAAGTCTTCATTGAGGCGCATCGCCTCGTCTTCCTCGACGCCCTCGGTCACGTGAAGCCCGGCGGTGCGCAGCTCGGCAAAACCCTGGCCGGCCACTTCGGGATTGGGATCTTCCATAGCGGCCACCACGCGCCGCACGCCGGCGGCGATGATCGCCTTCGTGCAAGGACCCGTGCGGCCGGTGTGGCAGCACGGTTCGAGAGTCACATACAGCGTCGCGCCGCGCGCCTTTTCGCCCGCTTCACGGAGGGCCAGAATTTCGGCATGATCGCGCTCGTCATAACGATGATATCCGCGCCCGACCGCTTCGCCGTCTTTCACCACCACGGCGCCCACCATTGGATTGGGATGCGCCAGAGCAGTGCCTTCGCGGGCCAGTTCCAGCGCCCGCTCCATCCACGCGATGTCGTCCGCGGTGGCGCTAGTCGAAGAGCGAATTAACGTAGGTTTGTGCATCGAAAGGCACCAGATCGTCTATCTGCTCGCCCGTGCCGACAAACCGGATCGGCAGATTCAGTTCCCGCGCGATGGCCACGACGATACCACCTTTCGCGGTGCCGTCGAGCTTGGTCAGCACGATCCCGGTCACTCCCGCGTGGCTCCAGAACTCGCGCGCCTGGTTCAATCCATTCTGGCCAGTGGTGGCATCGAGCACCAGCAGCACGTCATGCGGCGCGCCTGGAATGATCTTCGCGGCGGTGCGTTTCATTTTTTCAAGCTCGGCCATCAGGTTCGATTTCGTATGCAGCCGCCCCGCCGTGTCCACGATCACCACGTCGCTCGATCGCGCGCGGGCCGCCGTGAGCGCGTCGAAAATCACGGCCGAAGGATCGGAGCCGGATTTCTGCTTGATCAATTCCACGCCCGAGCGCTTCGCCCACACCTCCAGCTGCTCGATGGCCGCCGCGCGAAACGTATCCGCGGCGCAAAGCATCACGCTCGCGCCCTCTTTTTTTAAGCGATTCGCGAGCTTCCCGATCGTGGTTGTCTTCCCAGTTCCATTCACGCCCACCACAAACAGCACGCGCGGGGGCGCATCCGCCTCGCCGTTGGCGGCCGGCGGCGCGGCCTTCGCCAGTATTTTCGTGATTTGATTCTTCAGCTCGAACTTCAGCGACGACGCGCCTTCGAGCTTGTGCTGATTCACCTGTTCCCGCAGGGCCGCCAGCACTTCCTTCGTGGTGGTGACGCCGATATCGGCCCCCAGTAGCGCCGATTCCAGCTGCCGCAGCAGCTCCGGATCCACGGGCCGGTCGCCCGTAAGTATCTGCTCGACCTTCGCCGTCAGCTCCGTCCGCGTCTTGCTGACGGACTCCTTCAGCTTTTCAAGCAGCGTAGGTTCAGGTTTCCCGAAAAGTGAGATCATGAAAGTTTGCCGCGTCCTTCAAAGGAAACTTCATTCTAACAGAGGATGGTTTGGCGAAACGGGTCGCCCCGCCGGAAGAGTAGATTTGAACTGTTCAGCGTGGGCCGATCAGACTTCCACAAGCGTCGCGCTCAGCCGCAACATGCCCTTTTGGATGGCCGCTTCGAGCGCCGCGACGACTTCGGGATCAAAGCGCGAAATGGCCAGCGAGCGAATCCGCTCCAGCGCAAAGTCCAGGTCCATCGCCGACTGGTAGGGCCGGTTCGTGGTGATGGCATCGAGGGTATCCGCCACTGCGATAATGCGCGCCATCAGCGGAATCTGCTCCGCGGGCAAGCCGTAGGGATAGCCCTTGCCGTCCATGCGCTCGTGATGCAGTTCAATGCCTGGCAGCACATCCTTCAGTTGCGCGACGGGCCGCATGATATTCGCGCCCTTGATGGTGTGCTGTTTCATCAGGTCGAACTCTTCGTCGGTCAATTTGCCCGGTTTCTTCAGCACGCGGTCGTCGACGCCGATTTTTCCCACGTCGTGCAGCAGCGCGGAGATGCGCAGCCGGTCCAGATCCTCGGCGTTCATCCCCATGCCATGCCCGATGATTGTCGAATAGCGCGCCACCCGCCCGGAGTGGCCCCGCGTATAGGGGTCCTTTTCGTCGATAGCCGCCGCGAGCATCCGGATCGACCCCAAAAACAGCTCGTGGTTTTCTTCGGCCGCCAGCCGCAGCTTGTCGACGTACACCTCGATGTGCCCGGCCATCTGATTGAACGTGTCGGCGAGCTCCCCGATTTCCGCCGCGCCGCGCACCTCGACGCGTTCGTGGAATTCTGCCCGGCTCATCGCTCGCGTCGACTCCACCAGACCCCGAATAGGCCGTGTGATCCCCAGCGCGAAGAGATACCCGATGATCAGTGCCACGAACGTCACCACCACCACGAAGCTGAGCGCCTGCGCCGTCAATTCCTTCACGCCGGCATCCAGACGCGCATTGTCGAGCCCCCGCTGCGCGATCACGGCCCAGCGCAGCTCCGGAATCGTGCTGTAGGTCCCGATCATCTCGACGGGGCGGCCCTTACCCTTGGCGGGTAGCGTGAAACGCATGGTCTCGGTGGCTCGCAGTTCCTGCGGCAGATCCCGCACCTGCTTCACCACCGGCGAGAGCGAAGTCACGTCTTGTCCCGGCACAAGTTCACGCGTATTGGGGTACGCGACGATGTGCCCGTGAACGTCCACGATGTAGACCGTGCGGTCCCGGACGCTGGCATCCTGAATGCGCGCCACCAGCCGGTCGATGGAAACCACCGACCCAAACATCCCCGCAAACTGGCCGTCCGCCAGCAGCGGCACGGACATCACCAGAGCGGGCCGGTTGTCTTTCCCCAGGCCAAACGGCTCGCTGACGAAATTGAGTTGCTCGATGCTGGCTGTGAACGCGCGCTTCAGCGCCACTTCCACGAAGGGGTCCTGGTCGGCGCGGAAGCTTCCGGCCGATTGGCCCTTCGCTTCTTTATTGACCGCCGTCACGTAGAGAATATTCGGATTGTTCTCGACAAAATCCTGCAACAGGCGCGAAAGCTGCGGCGCGTGAGTGGGATCGTCCACGTTCTCGATCCACCCGGTGAGCGCGAGTACCTGGCGCTGGCTTTGCAGCTGTTCGTGCAGGCTCTGCTCCACCTGCAGCGTCTCGCTTGCGAGGGACCGGGTAATCTCGCTCTGCTGCACGCGCTCGGTATCCTGCAGCTTCTCTTCGCTGAGGCTGATCACTTGCCGGTGGTACAGCCACAGCGGGGTAACGCTGACGAGCAGAAGGGCGCCCAGCACGATCCAGAGGATGCGCAACTTACGCGTCGAGAGCGGCGTGGGGCCTGAAATGGACATGGAAATCCCACTAAGATGCTATCGAACGGCAGGGGTGGGCACAACGGAACCGTCGTAAAGCGTTGCGGATACGCCACGTGGGGCGTTTGCCTACAGGCGCGGGATTTTCAGGCGCGGCTCATCCCCGGCGATCAGCCGTTCGATATTCGCCCGGTGTTTCCAAAGCACCAGGAGGGAGATAAGGATCGTTCCCTGAGTCACGTAACCAGGCGGCGCGTGGCGCGGGGCATAAAACAGATGAACGAGCACCGGCAGCGCGGCCGCCGCCACCACCGATCCCAGCGACGAGTAGCGCCAGAAGGCCACCACCAGAATCCATAGAATGATCGCTATAAGCACCGCTTCGCGGCAAATCGGAACAAAGACTCCGAGGCTCGTCGCGACGCCTTTGCCGCCTTTGAATCCCAGCCATACGGGATACATGTGCCCGACAACGGCCGCGATCGCACTAGCCATCATCCATCGCGTGCTGTTGCTTCCGGTGGCCCACCGTTCTGCGATCAGCACCGCTGCATAGCCCTTTGCCGCATCGAGCACCAGCGTCAGCACCCCTGCGAAAAGGCCCGCGTTGCGGGCGACGTTTGCGGCTCCGATATTGCCGCTGCCCTGGTCCCGGATGTCATCGCCCTCGCCGGCTTTTACCACCAGATACCCGAACGGTATCGAGCCAAGCAGATACGCGATGATCAGCACCAGTCCTGGATCGTTCACGCGGAACCTTTCACGAACGGGAAAGCCCGCAGCCGCCTGTATTCGGCGCCGTCCGGTTTCAGCATACTCTCGAACAGATAAAATTCGCTTTCGCGTGCCGACCCGAAGCTGCCTCCGGCGGCCTCTTCGGCGGCTCGTTCGAGCTTTTGAAATTCAGCGGGCGAGATTTTTTCGGGTTCCAGCCGCGCCAGAGTCAGATGCGGCACGTATTCCCGCGATTCCCCCCCAAATCCCAGCGGCTCCAGAGCCCGCCCGACGTCGGCGGCAAGCCGAGCCAGATTCGCCGATGCCCCTACCGCGCACCACAACACGCGCGGGCGCCGCTCGTGCGGGAAAAATCCTAATCCGCGGAATTCCATCTCCACCGGCAGCTCGGACCGGACCGGCGCAAGCGCCGCGCAAATCGGCTCGATATTTCTTTCGTCGGTATGGCCGATAAATTTTAGCGTGACGTGTATCCCTTCGGGGCGCACCCAGCGCGCGTTCGGGCAACTCTTTTTGAGCTGCGAGATAAACTCCCGGAACGCCTGCCTCACCGGTTCAGGCAGATCGAGCGCGACGAAAATGCGCACGCGTCAGCCCCGCCCGTAGGAAGGAAACAGGAAATAGCGGCGCGCCATATCGAGCGCGGATTGCGAAGCGAACAAGCGAATGCGGTCGCGGTCGCCCACAAAGCGGTGTTCCTTTTGGCGCGGCCCGCGTTCATCTGCAATCCCGATGTACACCAGCCCGACGGGCTTCTCCGGAGACCCTCCACCCGGTCCTGCAATGCCGGTAACGCCGATTCCGATTGTCGCTCCCGTGCGTTTGCGAATTCCTTCGGCCAGCGCCATAGCCACTTCCGGACTCACGGCCCCCTTTGCTTCCAGCAAGGATGGCGGCACATCCACCAGCCGCGTCTTCAGATCGTTGCTATAGCAAACCACGCCCCCGAGAAAGTAAATCGAGCTTCCCGGCACGTTGGTGAGGCGTTCGGCGAGCAATCCTCCCGTGCAGCTTTCCGCCACCGCGATCGTCGCGCGATTCTCGGTCAGAATCCGTCCGACGACCTCTTCGAGCGTCTCCCCGCGAGTCGAATAAAGGTGCTCGCCGAGCGCCAGCGCCATGCGGTCGCTGATTTCGTCAAGCAGCTTTTCCGCTTTGCCCGCATCATCCGACCAGATGCTGGGGTGGAGCTGAATCCCGGGAGGGGAAGCGAGGATCGTCGTTTCCGTATCGGGATAGAGAGCGTAGAGCGGCGAAACGCGCGTCTCCACTTCCGATTCCGGCAAGCCGGTGATGCGGAGTTCGCGCGTGAACAGGCGCTCGCGTCCGGCAAATCGCGCGAGGCGTGGCTTCACTTCCGTTTCGAAAAGTCCCTGCAGCTCCGCCGGCACACCGGGAAGCAGAATCACGATGTGCCCGTTCGCTTCGAGCCAGAGTCCCGGCGCGGTTCCCTTGGGATTGGGTAGAACCGTCGCGCCTTCGGGCACCAGCGCCTGGCGCGCATTGATCTCGGGCATCACGCGCCCCGGCCGGAATCGCTGGAAGCGTTCCTTGATGTGCTGCAGGATGCGCTCGTCGGTATGCAGCTTGCGGCCCATCAGCTCGGCGACGGTCTGGCGGGTGCGGTCGTCGTCGGTGGGCCCGAGTCCGCCTGAAGACACGACCAGCTCGGCGCGATCGAGCGCGTGCCCGAACGACGAACGCATTTCGTCCGGCGCGTCTCCCACGACGGCTTTGTGAATCACGCGAATGCCCAGCTGATTGAGCTGCGAAGTAAGAAAAAGGGAATTGGTATCGAGGCGGTAGGGAGTCAGCAGTTCCGAACCCACTGCGATGATTTCGGCCCGCATCGCGGTCAGTTAACCGTTCAGGGGAAGCCCTTCGACGTCCCAGTCGAGAGTGTAGAGAGCATTATTGGTGGCGATGACGGCGCGATGCGAGGGCAAAAGCGCCAGTCCCACGATGTTGCTTCCGCCGAGCACCACCTCGGCTTCCGCGCCGGGCGTCAGCCGCACGATGCCGCGCTTGCCTCCGAGCGATCCGGCCACGTAAAGATTGCCAAGGCGGTCGAAAGCAAGGCCCTGCGGGCGTCCCAGCCCGCGAAAAAAAACGCTTACTTCACCGGCTGGCGAGATGCGGAAGACACGGTCGAAGCTGGACGTGGTAGGCCCGGTGACAAAAAGCTCGCCTGCCGGACTGAACGCCAGATGATACGCGGCGATCGACGGTTCGAGCGTCGCAAACACAAAAATTTCTCGCTCCGGGCTTATCTTGAAAATCGTGCCGCTGCGATCTCCGACGTACAGGCTTCCCGTCTTGTCGAACGCGAGGCCCGTGGCGATGCCCATTCCTTCGATCCACTGCATCGCGCGCCCATCGGGAGAAACGCGATGCACCGTGCCGTCGTTCCGGCAGGTAACGAAAAGGTAGCCGTTCTTGTCGAGCGCGAGGCCCGTGGGATTGATCAATTCCGTGATAAATGGCTTGATCGAGTGGTTGGCGGTGATCTTATAAAGCGAGACGGGAACCTTCTGCCCGCGCTGCCCGCTGAAGGTCACATAGACATTGCCCTCTGCATCCACCGCGGGATTGCCCACCGGATGCAGGTTATCGGCGATCTGCACCCCCAGCGCGATCGGAAAGGGAGGGCTCTCGACGCTTCCCATGCGCACGCGAACCGCTCCGCCGACAGCGCCTTCGGGCACGCGGGCGATCAGGACCTCCTCCGCGGCCATCACGACGCTGCCTTCGGCCGCGCCAAATTGCACCTGCGGCCGCGTATGATTACGCACCGCGAAGCCGTCTCCTCGAATGGAAAGCTCGCCGCCCGGAAGGGCCGCGGCCGGTTTCACGCTTTCAATCCTCGGTGCGCCGTTTGTTTTTGCGCTCAAATCGATTATTCCCCAGCCTTTACAGTTCTACTCGCTGCCGCCTGGAAAGTCCCGCGAATTCCCGCGAACGTTCCGCTAGAGTCCGGCTGCGTGCGCGATCCACAATCCCAGCGCGGCATAAACGCCGGCCATCCAATCGTCGGCCATGATGCCAAGCCCGCCCGGCAAAGACTCCGCCTGCCGCGCCGGAAACGGCTTCCAGACATCGAACGCCCGGAAAAGTATAAAACCCAGCAGCAAATATTTCCAGTTGAGGGGAGCGAACGCCGCGACGTAGGTGAGCAACTGCCCCGACACTTCGTCCACCACCACGCATTGCGGATCTTTTGTCCGCAAAAATGTTGCGGTGCGGTCCGCCGCCCAGACGCCAACGACGGCGATAATCACCGTGATCGCCCAGGCCTGCGGCCACCGCACCGCACCAGCGGCGAAAAATGTACCGTAAGCGCTCAGAGCCACGTGCGACCCCAGAAGCATATAGAGAGCGACGCCGACCAGCGAGCCCCATGTTCCGGGAGCGACCGGGATATAACCGATACTGAGCACGGTCGCGATGGCGACGGCAACCGCTGGCCGCGGGCTGGCTTGGTCGAAAGCCACCGGGCTTTTCGCCGGGGCCGGAGAGGGCGCGTCAGTCCTGGCGCTCATCGGTATCTTTCCTTACGTATTTTTGCGGAGGCTTCTGCTGCGGCTCGTCCGGCGTGAATTCGTCGATCACCGGCTCGCTGATTTTGTACTTCTCGCTGGCCCAGTTGCCGAGGTCGGTGAGCCGGCAGCGCTCGCTGCAAAAAGGGAAATCGGAGGTCGACTCGGAGTCCGTCGGCTTCCGGCAAATGGGGCATTGCCACTTCATAGTCCAGGAACACTCCTGAAAAAGGCGCTGTTTTTCCGATGCACAGAGATCGCTAAGAGTGTCGAGTGAGCGGGTGCGCTTTCGTTTGTTTTCAGCAAGATAGATGTGATTCCGTTCGTCCATGTGTGTCGAGTGGATTCTGCCAATTTACCCGCCTTTTTCGACCTCATTTGCGCTCCCGAAAGCCACAGTAGCACGGGCAAAGAAAATTGGAAGGGAGTACTTCGCGTGGTAGGAATTTCAGCGGGACGTAAGTATCGGGAACAGATCGTTTGCCGGGAGGGCGGCGACGCGCGACGCAGGGCGACGGGGCGCGTGGATTTCCGTGACGCGCGCGATGAGGTCGTAGTCTTTTACTTCGGTTACTTCGACGGTTGCGAGGGTGCCAGGCTGCGGCAGGTCGGAAGCGTCGCTAACGCCCTCGAATTCAGTGATATAAACCTTTCCGTCGATATCGGGAGCCATGCCTTCGAGGCGCGCTTCCCAGATAAGGTCGGTGTCCCTGGACGGGCCTTCCAGCATCACCTCGATCCTTTGGTGCAATTTTGAGCGCAGCTTGCGTCTGACGATACCTTTTTGCAGCTTCATCAGCGCGCTTTTGCGCTCCGCAATTGTCTCTGCGTCGACCTTGTTCTCGTGGCTAAAGCTTTTCGCGGCATCTTCGTCCGAATACTCGAAGACTCCCATCCAGTCGAATTCGGCGGCAGTGACGAAATCACAAAGTTCCTGGAAATCCTGTTTCGTCTCGCCGGGGAAGCCCACGATGAACGACGTCCGGATGGCAACGCCGGGAATCGTCGCGCGGATTTTTTCGAGCGTTTTCAGGAACGCCCCGGCGTGGGAACCGCGCTTCATCTTCGCCAGGACGCTGCGGCTGGCGTGCTGCAGAGGGATGTCCATGTACTTGGCGAGCCGCGGGTGCGCGGCGATGGTGTCCAGCAGGCGCGGCGTGATGCGGTTGGGATAGCAATAGAGAAATCGGACCCAGTGCAGGTCTTCCACCTGCGCCAGGCGCTCCAGCAGGAGCGGGAGGCCGTCGCGCAGGCCGAGGTCTTCGCCGTAGTAGGTGGTGTCCTGCCCGATCAGCGAAATCTCGCGCACGCCCGCCGCCGCGAGGTTTTCCGCCTCGCGCACCACGGACTCGAAGCGGCGGCTGCGGAATCGTCCCCGCAGCTGCGGGATCACGCAGAAGGTGCAGGGATGATCGCAGCCCTCGTTGATCTTGATGTAAGCAGTGTGGCGCGGCGTCGACAGGATGCGCGGAGAAAGATCATGGTAGAGATACGTAGGCGCCTGATCCGTAGTTGCCGCATGCGCGTCGAGCTCGCCTTCGCACGCCGCGAGTATCTGCTCGACTTCGCCCGTGCCGATTACGGCGTCCACTTCGGGAATCTGCTCGCGGATTTCGTTGCGATAGCGTTCGACCATGCAGCCGGCGACGATCAGCTTTTGCGCCCGGCCGAATTTCTTGTACTCGGCCATTTCGAGGATCGAGTTCACCGACTCCTGCTGCGCGGGCGCAATGAAACTGCACGTGTTGACCACGAGGACGTCGGCTTCGCCGGGACGCGGAGTGATTTCGTACCCTCCGCGCGCGAGAATGCCCATCATCACCTCGCTATCGACGAGGTTCTTCGGGCACCCCAGGCTAACAAATCCGACCTTCGGCATCGCAGACCAGTCCCTTAAGCTGCTTGCAAACAGGTAATTCTAGCATGTTCCGCTGTCGCGCTTTGCCTGGTAAAACGAGCGCGAAACGCTGCCCCTCCCGCGATAGTATCGGCGGGAAGCGGGAACATACGCCGCAGGTCAGAGACTTGCGATAATACTGAGGCCAGTGACAACAGCGACGACGATACCTCCGCCCCTGCAACTGCCTGCTCGTCGCCCCTTCTGGGAACGCATAGCCGTCTAGGCTCGTGATGCTAAGCGGGCGGCTATCCGAGAATCACGACCTCTCTCTTCGCATTTGCTCGACCTTCTCCTGAAACTCCGAGAAGCGTGCTTCGACTTCGCCCGCGGTGTATTGTTTTCCCGTCGCAAGATAAAGTATTGTCATAATCATTGCGATTTCGTTTTTCATTTCGCGTTCTCCTTGAACCGCTGCCTTCTTTGACAATCACATCAATGCCATAAACGGTGGTCTGGCGGCTACAGGTAAATCCGCTGCTGCCTCTGGATTGGGGAAGAATAGACTGAAACCTACCCGTGATAGACTCCGTGGCATCGAACGGCTTTCCCGAATTCGTCGCGTTCTGTTCAGTTCAGCTGTTGCTTCACTAATTACTCATAAGGGGATTTGCTAACTGCTCTTATGCAGGAAAATGTTGAAGATGGGGCGAGCGTCAGCGTCACGGGGAAAAGGTCCGGCTTTCGTATGGTGCTTCTTGCGCTGGTCTTAGCCGCCGTCGGCGCATCACTTATGTTCTTGGTCAGTAGAAGCAATCAGCCTCCGAAGTTACTCGGCATTGGCCCCGAGAAGTTTGTTCCCGCCCAGACACTTCAACTCCTAGATGGGAAACGGCAATATCTCGGAAGTTTGGATTTTACGACTGACGGAGTCGCTGTATTGAACGTATCCGATGCAAAGGGTGTTCCTCTCCTCATGTACACGACTGGGGTGAATACTCCCATGCTCAACATTTATAGTTATCGGGATTTCCCTCGGGAAAAGAAACTCTACTCACTGACGATTCTGACGGAGCCCGATCTGTGGTTCAGCATGGAGCCTCCCAGCGGCAAATCAACATCCATGAAGGGGAAGGGATCGACCCCAAACACAGGACTGTTCGTCGCCCTTCTAAGACTCGCCTATCAAGGCGCGTTTCCAGACAAGCCCGAGAACACGGTGGAGAAGATGATTCCGTCCGAAGATGTGCGGCTTGTCGATAGAGAGCACCACACCGTCGCGGTGCTCGGGTTGTCCGAAGCCGGAGAACCTACTATCGCCCTAACCAAACCCGATGGGCGACTTGTTGCGATCTTTGCCATCACAGAGGCTGGTTTCGCCACAGGTCAAGCAAAGGAGTGGCCGACGCTCCTTCTATTCGACAATCATGGAACGCTCCGCGTAACGGTGGCTCTAGGACCGGCACAGGAGCCAAGCGTATCGATTTCCGAAAAGGCTGACGTGGGAAAGTCAGATTTAGGGTCCTACGCTCTCGATCCACAAACCGGGAAAGAAATCTCCGTACCGCCTTTCGACCAAAAAGCCGCGATGATACCTTGGCTGTCGCACCCGATGCCGCGTGTCGCGCTACCAGTGCTTCTCGTGGACCAACGTGGAAGCATCCTATGGCACAGCCCCTCGCGGTGACCAGCCACGGGACGGAACTGCAAGGTGTCGCTTCGAGGCGCTCGCCGGGGACCGAAAGGGACAGTACAGCATTCGCATTAACGACCAGTGGAGGATTTGCTTCGAGTGGCCTGGCGGCGCGCCTGGGCCGTCGAATGTGAAGATCGTGGATTATCACTAGGAGGATTCATGGCAGCCATGGCGATTCACCCGGGGGAACATCTGGCCGAAGAACTCGACGAACTCGGCATGAGCGCGGCAGAACTTGCGCGCAAGATCAAGGTGCCCACCAACCGCGTTACGGGAATCTTGAACGGCCAGCGCTCGATCACGGGTGACACGGCCTTGCGCCTGGCGCACTTCTTCGGGACAAGCGCGGAGTTCTGGCTGAACCTCCAGAGCTTGTACGAAATCCGCCTGGCCGAGCGCAGGGCGGGGAGATCAATCAGGAGCCTCCCCACCCTTCAGAGGTTCGACCGGGTTCACGTGTAAGAATGCCTGCACTGCCGCTTGCGGCATGGGGCACATCCTAATTCTGCGCGATGAGCTTTACTTTGCGAGGGAGGGGATGAAGGCGATCATCAGCCAGGATTGCTGCGCATCCAGCTTGCGTTCGTAGCCGGGCATTTTGCCTTTGCCCTTGTTGAGGATGTAGAAGAGGTCCCCGTCGGTGAAGCCTTTCAGCGACGCGGGATCGCGCCAATCGCGGCAGTCGTAGTGGGATGCGCCGGACATGAACCCCTTGCCGTTGCCGGTCTTGCCGTGGCAGACCGCGCAATCGGACTTGAGGTAGCTCTCGTTGCGGCGTGTGTGCTTTGGCGGCGAGATAATTTGTGGCTATGCGGTTCTTCGCGGCGACGGTCTCACGAGCGTTTCTTCACCGCTTTGCGCTTCTTTGCGGTGCCGCTCTTTTTGCCGATTTTGCGGGCGTCTTTGCCCGCGACGTCGACGGCGCGCCACATGTACCAGCTGGCTACGGTGCGCCAGGGGCGCCAGCGTTCGCCGAACTTGGCGAGTTCCTTGGGCTTGGGGATGCGGCGCTTGCGGTAGGTGAGCGCGAAGCCTTTTTGCACGCCGTAGTCGTGGATGGGAGCACGTCGGGGCGTCCGAGGCGGAAGATCAGGAACATTTCCACCGTCCACGCGCCGATGCCGCGAACCGAAATCAGGCGCTCGACCAATTCCTGGTCGGACATTTTCTGCGCGTCCTCCATCGTGGGGACGATTCCGTCGATTGTTTTTTGCGCGAGGTCGCGCACGGCGGCGATTTTTGCGGCAGAGAGGCCGGCCTTGCGAAGCTTCTGCGGCCGTACGCGCAGGAGTTCTTCCGGAGTGGGGCAGCGGCCGTTCGTGCCGAGCGCCTTGATCCTGCCAAAGATTACCGCGGCGGCCTTTCCGGCGATGCTCTGGTAGGCGATGGCGCGGAGAAGCGATTCGTACGGCGTCTGCTCCTCGTCGATATTCAGTTTGAACTCGATGGATTTCTCGATCAGCGCGGCGAGGCGCGGGTCGTCCTTGGTGATGTGCGCGATAGCCTCGCGATGATCGAAGGGGTGCTGCGAATTCTGCGTCATTGCCAGGCAAGAATACTGTTTTGCGACACGGGGCGTCCAAAATTTCTATTCATTCGATTGTGGTGGCGCAGGCACTTCTGCCTGCGCGGCGTACAACGCTCAGTCAGGAGTGGCTGTGCCACTGTGTGCTAGTATCCAAAGCTTATGCAAACTGGAATCATTGGGCTGCCGCAGGTAGGGAAGACGAGTTTGTTCCGCATTCTCACGAAGGCGCGCGTGGACGCGCGGAGCACGCCGAACCAGGCGCATCTGGGGATTGCGCGCGTGCCGGATGCGCGCGTGGTGAAGCTGGCCGAGGTATTCAAGCCGAAGAAAATCACCTACGCGACGATCGAGTACGTCGATATCGGCGGCTTGCAGAAGGATCGCGAGAAGAATTCCGCGTCGCTCGTGCCGCTGCGCGAGGCGGACGCGCTGGCGCACGTGGTCCGGCTGTTCGAGGATCCCTCGGTGCCGCACTCGGCGGGGTCGCTCGACGCGATGCGCGATATCGAGAGTGTCGACATCGAACTGATCCTGACCGATCTGGAGCAGGCGGCCAAGCGCATCGAGCGCGTCGAGAAGGATTTGAAGAAAAAGAAAGAAACGCTGCTCGAAGCGGAACTGCAGGTGCTGCTCCGCTGCCGCCAGGCGCTCGAAGCGGAGACGCCGCTGCGCGAACTCGAATTCAAGCCGGAGGAGCAGAAGATGCTCACCGGGTTCATGTTCCTGACGCGCAAGCCCATGCTCTACGTGCTGAACCTGGGCGACGAAGAAGCGCCGGACATCGACCGCGTGGTCGAGAAATATCACCTGGAAAAGCTGGCGTCGAAGCCGCATACGGCGGTGGTGCCGTTCTGCGGGAAGATCGAGGCGGAGTTGGCGGAACTGGACGACGCGGAGGCCGCCGAGATGATGCGCGCCTACGGGCTGAAGGAGTCCGGGCGCGACCGGCTCATTCAGGCGACCTACCGGCTGCTGGGGCTGATTTCGTTCCTCACCTGCGGCGAGCCGGAATGCCGCGCTTGGACCATCGAGCGCGGGATGAACGCGCAGAAGGCCGCGGGCGCGATCCACAGCGACATCGAGCGCGGGTTCATCAAGGCGGAAGTGGTGAACTGGGAGGACCTTCTGAAGGCCGGAAGCTTTGCCGTGGCGCGCGAGCGTGCGCAGCAGCGGCTCGAAGGCAAAGAGTACATCGTGCAGGATGGGGATGTGATTCTGTTCCGGCATTCGGGATGAGGAAGAGGAGGAAATGAGGCTGAGGAGGCAAAGGAAGTAGAGGACGACGGCTCGCGGGAAAATCGCCGCGAGCGGAAGGCGCTTCGCGCCGCAGGCATGTTTTTGCTGAAGTCAGACCCGCAAGAATTCTCATGTTTTACGAGCGGCTGAACGGGCTGAGACAGAAGATACCTGGCAGTCATTCATTCTGGGAGGCTGTGACTTTTTTGATTTCCCAGCCCTTAAGCAGTCATTCTGAGCGCAGCGAAGGACGGTTTTCCATCGCCCGCCTTTCGAGCTATGAATCCCTCTGAATCGGCGTGAGTACCGCGGGGCGGACCATGATTTCCGACGGAACAACTCGCATGTTGGTGGGGGTGCTGCTGGGGCTGACGGCTGCGGCGGCGAATGTGGCGGGCGGGGCGCTGATTGCGCATCGGCAGTGGTCGCGGCGATATCTGAAATATTTTGTCGCGCTGGGCGCCGGGTTCATGCTGGCGACGGCGGTGCTCGAGATGATTCCGGAGTCGCTGAAGCTGCCGAGCAGCCATTCGTCCTTCTTCTTCAATAACACGGATGCGGTTTTCGTGTTCGTGCTGGCCGGCTACTTCATCGTGCACTTCTTCGAGCATACGGCAGCGCCGCACTTCCACTTCGGCGAGGAAACGCATCATGCGGAGATTTCTCACGCGCATGCGAGCTACGCGGCCCTGCTCGGGTTGATGATTCACACGTTTTTCGACGGTGTGGCCATTGCGTCCGGGTTGCTGGTTTCCACCTGGCTCGGCGGCGTGATTTTTGTCGCCATTTTTCTGCACAAGATCCCGGAGGGTTTTACGGTCGCGTCGCTGATGCTGGCCAGTGGGCAGAGCCGGTGGGCGGCTTTTACGTCCTCGGCGATCCTGGGGGGAACTACGCTGCTGGGCATGGGACTGATGTTTCTGCTGCGAGGTGCTGTGGCGGACGCCTTGCCGCTTTCGGCTGGGGTGACGCTGTATGTGGCCGCGTCCGATCTGATCCCCGAGGTGAACCGGGAACCGGGGATGGGGATGGCGGTGCTCGTGTTCGTGGGAGTGGCAATCCTGCTGGCGCTGAAGACGCTGTTCCACGCGTGAAGTTCCGCCATCCCGTCGATAGATAACCTCCTTGTAATCAGCGCTATCGTTACCCTCCCGTATCATGGCTTGTCGTCCTGCTTCCCCCTAACGGAACAGCTGGCCTCTTCACAACTTTATGACCCTTCGTGTGTTAGATAGACTGTGGAGGCTATGGCCAGATCCGACGTCCAACTGATGCTGGACGTGAAGGCAGGGGACGACGCGTCCTTTGACTTCCTGCTGCAGAAGTACCGCTCGCCGCTGGTGAATTTCCTCTACCGCATGGTGCGGGATACGGCGACGGCGGAGGATCTCGCGCAGGAGGTCTTTTTACGGGTTTACCGCGCGCGCAAGCAGTACTCTCCCAGCGCGAAGTTCACCACCTGGATGTTCCGGATCGCCACCAATCTGGCGCTGAATTCGCTGCGGGATAACCGGTACCGGAAAATGGAAACGTCGATCGACGCACCGCAGTCTAACGAAGAGGACGCCGCTCCGCGAGAGTTGCCGGCGCGCGAGATGCGCATCGACGAACACCTGCTCGACCGGGATCGCTGCGATTTCATCCGGCGGGCCATCGAAACGCTTCCCGAAAAGCAACGCGTGGCCGTGTTGCTGCATAAATATGAAGAGATGGATTACGGCGAAATCGCCAAGATTCTGGAGTGCTCGGAAAGCGCGCTGAAATCGCTGCTGTTCCGGGCTTACGAAACCCTGCGGGTGCAACTGGCTCCTTTGGTCGGGCAGCGAGTGCAGCAACGCGCGGGGGAAGGAAGGTTGTCATGAAGTGTGAAGACGTCTCGAAAGAACTGATTGGGTATCTGGACCGGCGGGCCAACTCCGCCGAGCGCCGCCAGGTGGAAGAGCACCTCACTGCATGCGCGGCCTGCCGGACGCGCGCGGAGGAATTCCGCGAGCTTTGGTCGGTGCTGGAGGAAGTGCCGGCGGTTGAGCCTTCTTTTGGCTTTGACGCGCGCGTGCGCCAGCGCGTGGCCGCCGAGCCGCGCCCGCGATGGTTCGGGTTTGTGCCGCAGCCGCGGCTGGCGTTCTCGATGGCGCTGCTGTTCGCGCTGAGCGTGTGGATGGCCAAGCTTCCGCCTTCGAACACGATTCCCGCGTCTGCGTCCACGTCTGCGGAAAGCGAACAATTCCAGGCCATCAAGGATCTGGGCGTTCTCGATAATTACGAGGTGCTCACCAAGTTTGACGCGCTTTCCGAATTGGACGCGCCCGCTGCAGAACCATCGGAAAAGCTCCCCCCAGCCACCGGCCCGGGGATACCAATGGGGGCGCATAGTTGAAGCATCACCGGCTCGCCTTCGCTCTGGCAATCGGGCTTCTGATGGGGCCCGCGGCGGAGCGCGCCTCGGCGCAGTTTCGTCAATTCCCCCGTCTTCAGCGGGTGGCGCAGAAGCAGGCTCCGAACGAGCAGAATAATTTTAACGGCGAGGCCAAGCCCAACAACGGCGGCGCGGTAAGAGGCCAGGCGAACCTGCGCGGCATGGCCGGGCTGCCTCCCAAGTGGGTAGAGAACCTGCGCGAAATGCCTCCCGAGCAGCAGGAACGGTTCATGCAGAACAACCGCGTGTTCCAGAACCTTCCTCCCCAGCGGCAGGATCAGATTCGCAAGAACCTTGAAAAATGGAACCAGCTTTCGCCCGAAGAGCGCGGTGAGATTCGCGAGCGCGCGCAAATTCTCGAGCGCATGACGCCGGAGCAGAGGCAATATCTGCGCAACACGCTTCTTCCCAAATGGCAGGAGATGCCGCAGGAACGGCGGCAAGCCATCAATGGCCGCCTGCGCATCCTTCAGACGATGGGCCCAGGCGCGCAGCAGGCCGCGCTGGCGGACCCGAAGTTCATGCAGGGCCTCAGTCCGGACGAACAGTCCATGCTCCGGCAGCTGAATTCCTTCCGCAATCCCTCTCAGTAACAGCCGCATTTGCCGCCTTCGGGCAGTCATCTGGCCGCTGTGTGAACCGACCGTGTGCCGTGCCGAAACTTGAAGCGCTCAATCTTCCGTCGTAGCACGATGTTTACCCTTAGAGAACAATCTCCGCACCGAGAGCCATGAATTCGCTACGCCTCGTGAAGCTTGTAGTAGACTCCCCCTACTAATTGCGGTGTCGTTGCACGCTCGCACCGTATGCCTCATCGGCTCTTCCACAATTTT
This sequence comes from uncultured Acidobacteriota bacterium, assembly GCA_963709105.1. Lineage (GTDB taxonomy): Bacteria > Acidobacteriota > Terriglobia > Acidiferrales > UBA7541 > Palsa-295. Next base: position 608,144 of record CAVPVC010000016.1, on the reverse strand, counting down.
TTTTCATTCCTTGTCGAATTGTTCTTGACAACGTTTTAAACCTAACTACAATCGGGCCACTAGTGGGAGAAAGTGGCGCGAAGTGGTAATAAATGTAGGGCAGTGGTAAAGGCGAAAAGCGCGTGATTCACAGGGCGAAGACGCCGGAGAAGGTTCTTCACAATGTTGCGGGGCAACTATCTGGCGACGGTCGACGAGAAGGGGCGGGTGAAAATCCCCTCCGACTTCTTGGCCGAACTCCGGAAGGGCGGCGGGAAGTTCTACGTCACCAGCGACACCGGCGAATATGCCCGGATCTATCCCATGAAGGTATGGGAGGAGATCGAAAAGAAACTCGCGAATCTTTCCTCACACAACAGCGCCAGGCAAAAGTTCTTGGCGCGTACGAATTACTTCGGCCAGGTCGTCGAGGTGGATGGGCAAGGGCGCATTCTAATTCCACCCGTACTGCGGGAATCGGCACAGATGAAGGGCGAAGTGGACGTAGCGGGGCGCCTGACGTATCTGGAAGTCTGGAACCACGCGCGATTCCTGGATCAGTACATCAACCATAACCAGATCACGGCGGAAGAACTGGAACAACTAGGCATCTAGATTTTGAGCGTTTTGCATACGCCGGTATTGCTGGAAGCCGTTTTGGAGTGGCTTCGCATCCGGCCTGAGGGGACGTACGTCGATGCAACGCTCGGGACCGGCGGCCATGCGATCGAGATCGCGCGGCGGCTCACGACGGGGCGGTTGATCGGGCTGGACCGGGACCCCCAGGCGATCGAAATTGCGCGGGAACGATTAAGAGAATTCGGGGACAGGGTGACTCTGGTGCACGCAGAATTTTCGAGGATCGGCGAAGTGGCGGCGAACCTGAATCTGCCGCCGTTCGACGGCGTCGTCGCCGACCTGGGGATTTCGACGCTCGAGCTGGACAGTCCGGAGCGCGGCTTTTCGTTTCGCTGGCCCGCGCCGCTCGACATGCGCATGAATCCCGATTCGCCGCTCACCGCGGCAGACATTGTGAACCACTGGCCGGAGAAAGAACTGGCCGACCTTCTCTACCTGCGGGCGGAGGAGAGGAACTCACGCAGAATCGCCAGGGCGATCGTTCGCGCGCGTCCCATCCGCGACACCGAACACCTGGCAACGGTTGTGGCAGGGGCTCAAAAGGTAAGGGGAAGGCAGAAACTGCATCCCGCGACAAAAACGTTTCTGGCGCTGCGGACTGCGGTGAATCGAGAAGAGGAGGAACTCGAGCAGTTTCTTTCGTGGGCCCCTGCCACTATTTCTTCGGGAGGACGCTGGATCGTCCTCAGCTATCACTCGCTGGAAGACCGGCTGGTGAAGCACGCGTTTCAACGGTTGGAGCGCGAGAAAACATTCAAGATCCTGACCAAAAAAGTGATCCAGCCGGATTTTGACGAGGTTCGAGACAATCCCCGCGCGCGCAGCGCGAAAATGCGCGTTGCCGAAAAAGTCGGCGGCGCTCCGGGGGAAGAGATGGGGAGCGCGTCATGATGGACTACCACACAGTCAAGCGGATCGATAACACGCGCCTGGTGCGCCACGCCGCGCCCGCGCGCCTGCTGCGACCTCTGGCGCCTTTGCGTGGCCGGGGGGGCCATCGCCGCGTGCCTGCTCTTCTACGCGTGGCAGCACTTTGAGTGCATCCAGATTCGTTATCAGGTTTCGCAGCTGGAATCGCAGCGCGCCAAGGCGGTGCAGCTCAACCAGCAGCTGCATCTGGAAGTCGCCTCGCTGCGCTCGCCGATGCGCGTCGATACGATTGCGCGGAACCAGCTCGGATTGACGGTTCCCGTGCCCGGGCAGGTGGCGCCGGCCGACGCTCCCGATGACGCCGTGGTAGCGCAGGCTCAATCCGCGTCCGAAATACCCAGACCCTGATTCGAGCCTTACAGTCTCTTACAAGAATAATGGCCCGGATTGCCGGGCCCGCGCCGGCGAATCTTTTCAACGCCGGCGCGTGAAGCTTCCGATGGGATAGGCCGGAGTCCATGGAGCAGCGCAACCCGCGTCTCCGCTGGCTGTTTGTCTGGATCGTGGCGTTGGTTTGGATGGTGGCAGTGCTGGCCCGCCTGAGTTACCTCCAGCTCTTCTGCTATAGCGAATACTTCGCAAAAGCCCAGCATCAGCAGCAGCGCATCTTCGAGATCAGCCCCAAGCGCGGGACCATCTACGACCGCAAGGGGCGGGAGCTTGCTGTCAGCCTCCCGATGGATTCGGTGTTTGCCGATCCCGCCGAGATCACCGACGCGGAAATGGTGGGGCGGCTGCTCTCGCGCATCCTGAGCGAGCCCTCGTCTCCCGAAGAAATCGAAACGAAAATCCGCGAAGCGCATTCTCCCATCCGGCTCGCCCGCAAGCTTTCGCCGGAAACCGTGCAGCGCATCGAGGAAATGAACCTGCGGGGGATTTTCTTCCAGCAGGAGAGCCGCCGCGTTTACCCGCAGCGTAAGCTTGCCGCGCACGTGCTGGGGTACACCGATGTGGATGAGAAGGGCATCGGCGGAATCGAATACGCGCTCGACAAGCAGATTCGCGGGCGTCCTGGAAAGATGATGGTGGCGGCCGACGGGCGGCGGCGCTGGTACGACCGCCAGGAATCCACGGCCGATCCGGGCGAGAGCGTCACGCTGACGATCGACGAGACGATCCAGTACATCGCCGAAAAAGAACTCGCCCGGGCCATCGACGATACCCACGCGAAGGCCGGCACCGTGCTGGTGCAGGATCCCAACTCAGGCGAGCTTCTCGCTGTGGCGAACTGGCCCACGTTCGATCCCAACGACGCCGGTTCTTACCCCGACGAGGCGCGAATGAATCGCGCAGTAAGCGCCGCGTACGAGCCTGGCTCGACGTTCAAGGTGCTCACGCTCACCGGCGCGATTGAAAATGGTGTGACGAACCCCAATGCCCTGATTGATTGCCAGATGGGCAAGATCCAGCTTCCCGGGCGGGTGATTCACGACTGGCACCCGTTTGGCGTCCTGACCGTGGAAAAAATTCTGGCGCACTCGAGCGACGTGGGGGCGATCAAAGTGGCGCTGCAGCTCGGCGCGCCCCGCTTCTACGATACGATTCGCACCTTCGGAATAGGCCAGCCGACCGGCATCGAACTCCCCGGAGAAAATCACGGGTTGCTGCGGCCGCTGGAGAACTGGTCGGCCAATTCGATCGGATCGCTTGCGATGGGGCAGGAGGTGAGCGTTACCCCGATCCAGATTATTTCCGCGATTTCGGCGATCGCCAACGGGGGAACGCTTTACCGGCCACACATCCTGCGCGACATGCGAGGGGACCTGATGCCGGTGCGGCACGTGGACACGGCTCCTCGCCAGGCGACCGACCAGAAGACAGCCGCGGAAATGCGCGGGATGATGGAAGACGTGGTCCTGGAAGGAACCGGAAAGCCGGCTCAATTGAGCGGCTTCACTGCTGCGGGCAAGTCCGGCACAGCGCAGAAAATCGACCCCGCGACTGGCCGGTATTCGGCGACTCAGTACAATTCTTCGTTCGTGGGCTTCGCGCCAGTAAACGATCCAGCCATCTCGATTCTGGTGGTGCTCGATTCTCCGGTGGGCGCGCACCATGGCGGCGAGGTGGGTGGGCCGGTATTCAAGCGGGTGGCCGAGCAGGTGCTGGCTTATCTGGCGGTGCCGCATGATGTTCCCGCTCCCTCGGATGTGGAGACCGCGAAAAACTTAAAGGCTGCGCCGCAATCCGCGGGCGTCCCGGATACAGCGAAAGCAAACTTCGAAGAAGCCGTCGCGAGAAAAAATCAGGCCCGCGCGCCGACGGTAGCGTTTTCGGGAGAGGATGCCGTCGCTGTGCCGAGGATGATCGGGCAGAGCGTTCGCGCCGTCACGGAAGAGTGTGGGAGGCTGGGGCTTGTCCCGTCGCTCGTAGGTTCAGGAATTGCGCTCGAGCAGTATCCGGACGCCGGTACTCAAGTGCAGCCCGGAAGCCAGGTAATGGTTCGGTTCGGCCGGCCGGGGATGGTGTTGTCGAAGCTGTCGCGAGGGGACGAGAATTGAGGTTGGTTGCGGATGGCAGGCCGGATGTTCGTTCCCCGAACGGGAACCAAAGGCAGGCGGGGCCAAACATGGATTTGTGCGAGGTGATTGACGGGATCGATGTGACCCGCCTCAGCGGACGCACCGACCCGCAGGTTCTCTCGGTCGCATACGATAGCCGCAAGGTCACGCCCGGCGCGCTCTTCTTTGCGCTTCCCGGTGAAAAAGCCAACGGCGCGGAGTTTGCCGGCGACGCGATTGCGCGTGGAGCGATTGCGGTAGCGAGTTCGCAAGCGCGGCCCGCTGGAATCCAGAAAGACGTCACCTGGGTGCAGGTCGCGCCGGGGAAGGAACGGCGCGCGCTGGCGACTGCGGGAGCAAATTTTTACGGGCGGCCTGCCGATTCGCTGAAGCTAGTCGGAGTCACCGGAACAAACGGAAAAACCACTACGGCGTTTTTGATCGACGCGATTCTGCGGAACGCGGGATTTACCACGGGCCTCGTGGGCACGACGGGATATCGTACTCCGGCGGGCGCGCGGTCCGGGGCGAACACCACGCCCGAATCGCTCGATCTGCACCAGATGTTCGCGGAGGTACGGGACGCTGGCGGCACGCACGCGGTGCTGGAGACCAGTTCCCACGCCCTCGCCATGGACCGGCTCTGGGGCTGCCATTTCGCGGTGGCGGTTTTCACGAACCTGACGCGCGATCACCTCGATTATCACAAGACGTTTGAAAACTACTTCGACGCGAAGCGCCATTTGTTCGAAGGCACGGGGGCGGGCGCGCCGGATGTGGCCGTTGTTAACTCGGACGATTCCTACGGTTCGCGCCTCGAAGGATTGGCCCGGCGAACTCTTACCTACGGCCTGACGGGTTCGCCCGATATCACGGCAAAAAAATCCGCGCTGACTTTTCACGGACTGGAGTTTATCGCGCACACGCCGGCCGGGAAGATCGAAATCCGCTCGCCGCTGGTGGGCCGGATCAATATCTACAATATTCTCGCGGCCATCGGGGCTGCGATCGGTCTTGGTGTTCCCGCCGATCAGATTGCCCCAGGGATCGCCAGCCTCGAACTCGTGCCCGGCCGCTTTCAGCGAATCGACGAGGGCCAGCCCTTTCTTGTGGTCGTGGACTACGCGCATACCGACGATGCACTGCGGAACCTCATTTCGACCGCGCGGGAGCTGGCGCCCGCGGGCCGCATCATCACGCTTTTCGGCGCCGGCGGGGATCGCGACCGCACCAAGCGCCCGCTGATGGGCGAAGCGGCGGGATCGCTGAGCGACCTCGTGGTGCTCACGAGCGACAATCCGCGCAGCGAGGATCCTTTGCGCGTGATCAACGACGTAGCCGTGGGACTGCAGAGAGTCAACGCAAAGTATCGCGTCGAACCGGACCGCGAGCGGGCGCTAGCGATCGCTCTCGATGAGGCCCGGGCGGGCGATATCGTGCTGCTCGCCGGGAAAGGGCACGAAACCTCGCAGGTGTTGAAAGATCGCACCATCGAGTTTGACGACCGGGAAGAGGCGCGGGCGATTCTGCGCCGCAAGGGATTTTCGAAGAAGCAGGAAGGGCAGTAGCGCGGAATTCGCGAGGACCCGGCGGCGGCCGGGAACTTACGTTTGCGAGGGAAGCCCAGCCCATTGGAGACGCGATGCGGTGGACCGTGGTTCAAGCGGCTGAAGCATTGGGTGTCGCGGCGCCTGCCGGGCTCGACCCCCTGGCCGGGCTGGCCGGTGTCTCGATTGATTCTCGCACCATTCAGCCTGGAGAGCTGTTCGTCGCCATCCACGGACCCAATCACGACGGACACCATCACGTGGCCGGCGCGCTGGAAAAGGGCGCTGCGGCCGGGCTGGTGGCGCGCGAGCGTCTCCCGGAATATTCAAAGGAGATACAAGGGCGCGTGTTCGCGGTCGACGACACGCTGGGCGCTTTGCAGCGTCTGGCGTCGCGCGCCTGCGAAATCTGGCGGAAGAAGCGGCCGGGCCGGCTCATCGCAGGCGTTGCCGGGTCGGTTGGTAAAACCACCACAAAAGAAATTCTTGCGGCGCTCGTGGGCGCGCGGTTCCGCGTACTGAAGACGCTCGGCAACCTGAACAACGAATACGGATTGCCGTTGACGCTGCTGAAACTCGATGACGATTACGAAGCGGCTGTGGTGGAACTGGGAATGTCGCATCGCGGCGAACTGGCTCACCTGACGCGCATTGCTTCGCCGGACGTGGGCCTGGTGACGCGGGTGGCTGTCGAGCATCTGGAATTTTTTGCCTCGATTGACGAGATCGCGCTGGCCGAGCGGGAACTGATCGAGAACCTGCCCTGGCCTTGCGCCACGGCGGTACTGAACGCGGACGATGAACGCGTGGCGCGCTTCGCCGATGTTGCGCGCGGCCCGGCGATTTTCTTCGGCACGAGCGCGGCGGCGGGTTTCCGGGCCGAAGCCATCGAAGAGCATGGCATCGAAGGCTCGGAATTCGATTTCGTGTGGCCGGGCGGGCGCGCGCGGCTTTCCCTGCCGCTGATCGGCCGCCACAACGTGATGAACGCCGTTGCGGCGCTCGCGGCGGCGAGCGTCTGGGGAATTGGCGCCGAAGAGGCGCGCTCGGTGTTCCCCGGGTTAAAGCCCGCGGACAAGCGCGGCGAAATCGTCCGCTTCGAAGAGGGATTTACGGTGATCAACGACTCCTACAATTCGAGCCCCGCGGCCTTGAACGAACTCGCGCGCCTTCTGGCCGCCACGCCGGGATATCGACGGAGGATTCTCGCGGCAGGCGAGATGCGGGAACTCGGCGCGTCCTCGGCGGACTTGCATCGCGAGTGCGGCCGCTCCGCCGCCGGGTTCAGGAATATCGACTGGATTTTCGGCGTGCAAGGCCACGCGGAGGATTTTGTGCGGTCTGCCATAGCCGGCGGGCATACAGCCGACCAATCGCAATTTTTTGCGAATTCACAGGAGGCCGGCCAGTTTCTTGCGGGCTTCCTGCAGCGCGGCGACCTGCTGCTCTTGAAAGGCTCACGTGGCGTAAAGATGGAGAAAATCCTCGAAGCAATCGACGCGCGCCACGCGCGTGCCGGGGCAAAACCGGCCGCGCAGCCCGTGGAAGCATCGCCGAAAGGCCGCGCCTGAAATGCTTTATTACCTTTTCTTTTTCGGACTGCGGCCGCACCTGAACGCGCTCAACGTGTTCCGCTACATCACCGTGCGGACGGCGGTGGCGAGCCTGACGGCTCTTTTCACCACGCTTCTGCTGGGACCGTGGGTCATCGCCCGGCTGCGCCAGCTGCAGGTGAAACAGTACATTCGCGAGGAAGGCCCGAAGGCGCACCAGAAGAAATCGGGTACGCCGACAATGGGCGGCGTACTGATTGTCGCGTCGATCGTTTTCCCGACGCTGCTGTGGGCCGACCTTCGCAACCCTTACGTGCTGCTCGCGGTAGGCGCGACGCTGGCGTTCGGCGCCATCGGCTTCGTCGACGATTACAACAAGGTGGTGCGCAAGCACAATCAAGGGCTCACCGCGCGCGGGAAATTTCTCCTGCAGGTGCTGACCTGCGTGGGCGTCGGGGGAGTGCTGCTCGGTTTGCAGGTCTCGGGGCGTTATTCCACGCAGCTGAGCGTGCCGTTCCTGAAGCGCGTTCATCCGGACCTGGTGATCGATTCTCTGCTGACCCATCGCTTCATCTGGCCGCTGGCGTTCGTTCCCTTCGTGCTTTTTCTCGTGCTGGTGATTGCGGGCATTTCAAACGGCGTGAACCTTACCGACGGGCTCGACGGCCTCGCCATCGGCTGCGTGCTGGTGTGCGCCACGGCGCTCACCGTGCTGACCTATCTTTCGAGCAACGCGCGCTTTGCCGATTACCTGGAGATCCAGCGCATTCCCGACGCGGCCGAGCTCACCATTTTCTGCGGGTCGCTCGCCGGAGCCTCGCTCGGCTTCCTGTGGTACAACGCGCATCCGGCGGAAATGTTCATGGGAGACGTGGGCTCGCTCGCGCTCGGCGGCGCGATCGGAACCGTGGCCGTGATCCTGAAGCAGGAGATTCTGCTGCTTTCCATCGGCGGAATTTTCATCATCGAGCTGCTGTCGGTGATCATCCAGGTGGGCTCGTTCAAGCTGACCGGCAAGCGGGTATTTCGCATGGCGCCGCTGCACCACCATTTCGAGCTGCTGGGCTGGAGCGAGTCCAAGATCATCGTGCGGTTCTGGATTCTGGCGCTGGTGTTCGCGCTTTTTTCTCTGACAACTTTGAAATTGCGGTAAGGGCCAGGGTGACAGGCAAGTGAGACCCGGATTCGATCTGCAGGGCAAGCGCGTGCTGGTGGTAGGACTCGCGCGCACGGGCGTGACGGTGTCCCTTTTCAGCGCAGGTTACGGCGCTGTGGTAACGGCCATCGACGAAAAGCCCGAAGCCGAACTGTCCGAGGCGGCCGCTCGTCTGCAGGCTGCGGGAGTGAAACTGGAGCTCGGCCCTCATACGCCTGCAAGTTTTCTCGCGCAGGATTTGATCGTCGTGAGCCCCGGCGTGCCGGCTAATCTCCCCGCGCTCGAACAGGCGCGCGCGAAAGGCGTTCCGGTCTGGAGCGAGATCGAGCTAGCCTGGCGCTTCCTTCGCGGCAAGCTGGTGGCGATTACCGGCTCGAACGGCAAGACCACAACCACTTCGCTGGTGGCCCACGTTTTGAAAACCGCGGGTGTCCCCACGCTGGTAGGCGGCAACATCGGCACGCCGCTTCTCGCGCTGGTGGAATCGTCGACCGATTCGACCGTGATGGTAGGCGAGATCAGCAGCTTCCAGCTCGAAACCATCCAGGATTTCCGGCCCGAAGTCGGCGTGCTGCTCAACCTGACGCCCGATCATCTCGACCGGCACGCGTCGTTTGAAGCGTATGCGGCCGCCAAGATGCGGCTCTTTGAAAATCAGCTCGAACGCGATGCCGCCGTACTCAACGCCGACGACCCCGAAATCACCAAACGGATGCCGTCGCGCTCTCATATTTACTGGTTCAGCCGCCAGAAGCGGGTGGCGGAGGGCGCTTTCCTGCGGGACGGCGAGATTGTCTTTCGCGCGGACGGCGCCGAGACGGTCGTGGCGCGGCAAAGCGAGATCCCTCTGCGCGGCGATCACAATTTGGAGAATGTTCTGGCGGCCTGCGCGGCGGCTTACCTCGCGGGTGCCCCGGCCGCGGCGATTGCCGCTGGCGTCAAGACGTTTCGCGCGGTCGAGCACCGCCTCGAATTTGTGGCCGAAGTCGGCGGCGTCGAGTTCTACAACGATTCGAAAGCCACCAACGTGGACGCCACGCTCAAAGCCATTGAGGCGTTCCCCGGGCCGCTGATCCTGATTCTCGGCGGTAAGGACAAGGGCAGCCCCTACACACCGCTGGTTGAGCCGTTGCGGCAGCGCGCGCGCCTGACGCTGCTGATTGGCGCCGCCGCCGAAAAAATCGCCGCGGACCTGGGCGACACGCTTCCCGTCGAGAAAGTGGGCAGTCTCGAACGCGCCGTGAAACGCGCCAGCGAACTGGCCCGGCCGGGAGACGTCGTGTTGCTCGCGCCGGCCTGTTCCAGCTTCGACCAGTTCGAGAATTACGAGCACCGCGGGCGTGCGTTCAAGGAACTCGTTGCCCGCCTTGAAAACCAATCCGCCGCGGGCGCTTCCGCCCGGAAAGGATGAAGGATGCCGCTTAGCCTGCAGCCCGACCGCAAGATGTTCGGAGTCACGCTGGCCCTGTGCCTGATCGGCGCGGTGATGGTGTTCAGCGCGTCCGCCGTGACCGCCCGCGAGGAATACGGCAATGGCTACACCTTCCTGCTGCGGCAGGCGCTGTGGCTCGCGCTGGGAATTGCAGGGATGTTCGGGCTGATGAATATGGACTACCGCAAGCTCCGCCAGCCGGGGGTGATCTTCACGGCGCTCTCCGTCACGCTGGTGCTGCTGATTGCAGTATTTTTCCTCGACCGCTCGCACGCCACGCACCGCTGGATACGCATGGGCCCCCTGAGCATGCAGCCCTCCGAAATCGCCAAGCTCGCGGTGATTTTCTACCTGGCGTGGTTCATCGAGATTCGCTGCCGCCCCCGCGGCATCGGCATCAACGACCCGCTGCACTCGCTCGCCCCGGCGATCGGAACCCTGCTCCTGGTGGTGGGCCTGGTGGTTGCCGAGCCGGACATGGGTACCGCCTGCATGATTTCGCTCATCGCCTTCGTGATGCTCTTTGTCTCCGGGCTGTCGCTGCGATATGTGGCGGGCGCGATTGCCGTGGCGATGCCGATCGTGTACCTGCTGATCGTGCGCGTGCCCTACCGGCTGCAGCGCGTGCAGACGTTTTTTTCTCCCGGTTCGGACCCTCAGGGACACGGCTTCCAGTTGCTGCAATCGCTGATTTCGGTGGGTTCTGGCGGGTTCACCGGCGTCGGCCTGATGGAGAGCCACCAGAAGCTGTTCTTTTTGCCGGAAGCACACACCGATTTCATCTTCGCGGTGATCTGCGAAGAATTCGGGTTTATTGGCGCAATCCTCGTGCTGGGGCTCTTCGCGGTATACGGATGGCGCGGTTTCACCTCGGCGATGAAGGCTCCCGATCAATTTGGCAGGCTGCTCGCGATAGGCATCACCACGATGGTGGTGGGACAGGCGCTTATCAACCTGAGCGTCGTGCTGGGGCTGCTGCCGACCAAGGGGATTCCGCTGCCCTTCGTAAGCTACGGCGGATCGAGTTTGCTGGGAATGCTTCTGGCAACGGGCGTGCTTCTGAATATCAGCCAGCACGCGGACGCGACGTGAATCCGGCGTGAATGCTGACGCCAAGGGTCCCGCGAACGCAGTCGAGAAGGTTGGCGTTAAGACTTTGCTAATCGCGGGCGGCGGCACCGGAGGCCACGTTTTCCCGGCTCTCGCGGTGTCCAGAGAGTGGCTGCGGCGGCAGGAAGCTTCAGAAAGCGGGCCGCAGGGAGAAAGGCGCGTTGTGTTTGTAGGAACCGAGCGCGGAATCGAAGCAAAGCTCGTGCCGCAGGCCGGCCTGCCGCTGGAGCTGATTCGCGCCGCCGGCCTGAAGGGAATCGGCGGAATGAAGTTGCTGCGGAACGCCGCGCTGCTCCCCGGCGGTTTGTGGGACTCCGAGAAAATTTTACATCGCCACCGTGTCAATGTGGCACTCGGGGTTGGCGGCTACGCTTCGGGGCCGATGATGCTGCTTGCCGTCGCGCACCGAATACCCACGGTGGTTTTCGAGCCAAACGTCGAGCCAGGCTTTACCAACCGGGCGCTGGTGGGGATGGCCACGCGGGTCGCGGTAGCCTATGAAGAGACGGCCAGGCGCTTCGGCAGCAAGTCCGTCGTCACCGGCGTACCCATCCGCCCTGAGTTTTTCCAGATTCCGCGCAAAGAGCACACCGCGCCGTTCCGCCTCCTGATCACCGGAGGCAGCCGGGGCGCTTTTCCGATCAATCAGGCTGTCATTCAATCGCTCGATCGTCTCGTTGTGAGAAAAAATCAGCTTTTCATCGTGCATCAAACTGGCGAACGCGACTATAATGCGGTGCGAGACGCTTATGCGCAGCGTGAATTCAACGCGGAGGTCCTTCCCTTTATCGAGAACATGGCGGAGCGCTTTGCCCAGGCAGATTTGATCGTCTGCCGCTCGGGCGCGATCACCGTGGCGGAAGTATCCGCCGCCGGACGCGCCGCCATCTTTATCCCCTTCGGCGCCGCCACCGACGCTCACCAGGCCCGCAATGCCGCCACTATGCAGGATGCCGGAGCCGCCCGCCTGCTCCCGCAGAGCGAACTGACTCCCGAACGCCTCACCACGGAAATTTTTTCACTGTTGGACCAGCCCGGGAAAATCACAGAGATGGAAGAGCGCGCGCGAAAGCTCGCCCGACCGCGGGCCGTCGAGGACATCGTCGACCTCCTGGAAGGGGTGGCGCGGCCATGAACGTGACGTTCCGCAATTTCAAGCGCATTCACCTGGTGGGAATCGGCGGCAGCGGCATGAACGGCATCGCCGAGGTGCTGCTTTCGATCGGCTACGCCGTTTCCGGCTCGGATTTGAAGTTGTCTCCCGTCACCGAACGCCTGCGGGGGCTGGGCGCCACGATTCATGAAGGGCATCGCGCCGCGAACGTCGAAGGGCGCGCATGTGCTGGTGGTTTCCTCCGCCGTGCCGCAGGACAATCCCGAGATAGTCGAAGCCCACCGGCTGAAGATTCCGGTGATCCCGCGCGCGGAAATGCTGGCGGAGCTCATGCGGTTGAAGTTTGGCATCGCCATCGCCGGGGCCCACGGCAAGACCACCACCACCTCGCTGACGGCTTCCGTTCTGGCTGCTGCGGAGCTTGATCCTACGTTTGTGGTCGGCGGACGCGTGAACCATGCCGGGGCGAGCGCGGTGGTGGGTGAGGGCGAGTACATGGTGGTCGAAGCGGACGAAAGCGACCGCTCGTTCCTGCTGCTCGCGCCGGTGATTGCAGTCGTTACCACCATCGATCGCGAGCATCTCGACCAATACGCCTCGCTCGAAGAAATTCAGGACGCGTTCATTCAATTTGTGAACCGCGTGCCGTTCTACGGGTCGGTGATCCTGTGCCTCGATGAGCCGAACGTCCAGGCGATCATCCCGCGGGTGAAGCGCCCGGTAATCACCTACGGCACTTCCAGCCAGGCCGATCTGGTAATCAGCGACGTGCAGCTCAAGGGCCTGATGAGCGAGTTTCGCCTGACCTATCACGGCGAGCCGCTGGGCGTGTTCCGCCTGCCCTCGCCCCCGGGAATCCACAACGTGCGCAACGCCGCTGCTGCCGCGGCCGTCGGGCTCGCATTGAATATCCCGGAGGACCTGATCCGCGCGGGACTGGCGAAGTTCTCCGGCGTCGGCCGGCGCTTTGAGATCAAGGGCGAGCATGCGGGCGTCACCCTGATCGACGATTACGGCCATCATCCCGCCGAGATTCGCGCCACGCTTGAAGCGGCGCGCGGCTGCGGCTACAAGCGGCTGCTGGTGCTGTTCCAGCCGCATCGCTATTCGCGCACGCATCACCTGTGGGACGATTTTCTGCTGTTCGTTCAACGAAGCGGACGTGCTGGTGGTCACGGACATTTACGCCGCCGGCGAAGCGCCGATCGAAGGGGTCACCGGCGAGCGCCTCGCGGAAGCCATCGCCTCGGCCGGACACAAGAACGTGATTCACTCCAGCACCATGCAGGGCGGCCTGGAATTCATGTTGAAGGAAGCGCGGTCCGGCGATGCGGTGCTCACGATCGGAGCCGGAAGCGTGGGCCGCGTGCTCGACCAGCTGGCCATGCTGCTGGCTTCGACGGACGTCGATTTCGCATGCGGATTGAGGAGCATGTCGCGGCGCGGCTCAAAGAACTTGGCGCGGAGATTCGGCAGGGAGTGTCGCTTGCGGAACAGACGTCGCTCGGCATTGGCGGCACCACCGATGAGCTTTTGCTGCGCCGCTACGAGACGATTCCTGAGGTGATGCGCGTGCTGGCGAATGAAAACATCCGGCACAAGTTTCTGGGCGGCGGCACCAACGTGCTGGTGGCCGACGGCGAGCTGCCCTGGGTCGCCCTGCATCTTCCCTCGACGCAGCCCGGAATGCGCGTGGAAGGCAACGTCGCGTGCGTCGACGCGTCCGCCGATCTGGGAGGCATGGTCACGTTCTGCGCGAAGCGCGATCTCGGCGGCATGGAAGGGCTCATTGGCGTGCCGGGGAGCGTGGGCGGCGCGTTGCGAATGAACGCCGGAGCCTACGGCACGCAGATCGGCACGCACGTTCGCGAGGTCGAGCTTTACCGGGCCGCGTCGGGCGAGCTGGAGACGCTGCGCGGCAATGACATTCACTTCGATTACCGGCACACGTCGTTTGCGCCGGACGACGTGATGCTGCGCGTGAAACTCGAGCTGCCCTCGAAGCCATACAAGGAGATTCTGGCGGGGATTCGCGTGTGCAACGAAAAGCGGCGCGCCAGCCAGCCTCTCAATCAGAAGAGCGCCGGCTGCATCTTCAAGAATCCGCCGGGCGGCTCGGCCGGCAAAATGATCGACGAGCTGAAATTGAAAGGGCATCGCGTGGGCGACGCCATGGTCAGCGACCGCCACGCCAATTTTTTCGTCAACGCCGGGCATGCGAGCTGCTCGGACATGCTGAAGCTGATCGACGATGTGCGCGAGCGCGTGCGCGCGGCCTACGGAATCGAGCTTGAGAACGAGGTGATCGTCTGGCAAAACTGAAAGCCATCGACGCCGAGGCCTACCCTCAGGAAGTGCTGGCTGACGAGGAGCCGAAGTATCTCCGCCGGCAGAAGCCGGTCGAGATCAAGCGGCGCAAGTTCGGCCGCAAGGCGTGGAAGACCTATCTGCGCGTCACGGCGTGGGCCGCGGCCGGAATCGCGGGCGCCGGGCTTGCGTACGGGTTCACGCACTTTCTGCTCACCTCGCCTGAAATGTCGCTGCTCCATCCGGAGCAGGTGGAGCTTACCGGCAACGGCAACGTGTCGCGCGCAAGCGTGCTCGATATTTTCCGGGCCGACCGCGGCCGCAGCGTCTTGCGGATTCCCCTCGAAGAGCGCCGGCGCCAGCTCGAGTCCATTCCCTGGATCGAGCAGGCCGTAGTCCGCCGCGCCCTGCCGCACACGATTCAGGTGGAAATCGTCGAGCGCACTCCCATCGCTTTCCTTCGCGACGGCACCCAGATGTCGCTCGTGGATGTTCATGGCGTGATCCTCGATCGTCCGGTGCAAGGGAAATTCCATTTTCCCGTTGTGACCGGCATGAATGCCGAGATGCCTGCGGACGAACGCGAGAAGCGCATGCAGCTTTTTGCGGGCTTCATGCAGCAACTGGGTTCGGCGCGGGCGGGCGCCGCGGACCAGGTAAGCGAAGTGGATCTATCGGACGCGCATGATCTGCGCGCGTCGCTCACCGGTTTCCAGGCCGGGACCACTTTGGCCGCGACCTCCGCTTCCGCGGATTCGGTGGGATCAGCAGCTTCCGGATCGTCCCCGAATCCTCTTCTGAGTCCTTGGGCGACGCGGATGCGCCCATCCTGGTGCACTTCGGCGACAGCGACTTTGAGGCCAAGTATCAAACGCTCATCGACAAAATGGCCCAGTGGCGCGCGACGGCGGGCCGCGTCGAATCCGTGGATTTGCGGTTCAACGGCGAGGCGGTGGTGAACTCAGACACGCCGGTGAGCCAGCATTCGTTAGTGGCACAGCGCGTGCCGGTCGCGCGCGATGCCCGCTGTCGTGCCGCGGGCTACAAAACAAGTTCCGCCGCAAAAGCATGCGGCGAAAGCGGCTAAGCATACGACGTAGCTGAAGAAAAGTCTGTTTGCAGGGTAAGGAGCAAGCATTGGCAAAGAAAGACCGGCACGTAGTCGCACTGGACATCGGCAGCACGAAAACCTGCGCGCTGATCGGCGAAATGGACGACGACGGAAGCGTGCGCTTCGCCGCTCTCGGCGCCGCCGAATCGAAGGGCTGGCGCAAGGGACAAATCGTCAACCTGGAGCTAGCGGTCAGCTCGATCCGCCGCGCGGTGGAAGAAGCCGAGACGCTGGTCGGCGTGCCGGTCGAATCGGCTGTGACCGGCGTGGCGGGAGGCCATGTGCGCGGCGTGAACAGCCGCGGCGGCATCAACCTGGGCGCGCGCCCGCGCGACGTGCAGCGCGAGGACGTTCGCCGCGCCATCGAAGCGGCCCGCGGCGTCACCTTGCCGGAAGACCGCGAAGTTCTCCACGTCCTGCCGCAGGAATTCTCGCTCGACGCGCAGGACAATATTCGCGACGCGATCGGCATGGTCGGCCAGCGCCTCGAAGCGAACGTGCACATCGTCACCGCGTCCGGCACGGCCACGCAGAATATCGTGACGGCGGTCAATCGCGCGGGCGTGCGCGTGGACGACACGGTCCTTGAGCCTTTCGCGTCCGCCGAGGCCTGCCTCACGCAGGACGAACGCGAACTCGGCTGCTGCCTGCTCGATATCGGCGGCGGCACCACCGAACTCATCGCCTACACGGGCGGCGTAGTGCGGCACACGGCGGCGATTCCGGTGGGCGGCGATCACGTCACCAACGATCTCGCCGTTGGCCTGCGCACGCCGATCCCCGAAGCCGAAAAGATCAAGCGCGAGTACGCCTGCGTGTTTCGCGAGCTGCTGCCCGAGGATTTTGCCATCGAAATCGCCAGCGTGGGCGACCGGCCGCCGCGCACGGTGTTCGCGCGCACCCTGTTCGACATTGCCGAGCCGCGCGCCAAGGAATTGTTGATGCTGATTCGCGACGAACTCCGCCGCGGCGGCGTCGATTCGCAGATCCCCGCGGGAATCGTGCTCACCGGCGGCGGGGCCCATCTGCACGGCCTCGTCGAGCTTGCCGAGCACGTATTCAATCTCCCGGTGCGCGTGGCCGTCTCCGCGCGGCCTGGCGGAGATGAGCGAACAGGTTTCCCGGCCCGAATATTCAACGGCCGTTGGTCTGGTGCTGTACGGGGCGCGAACACGGCGCGTGGCGGACGCCCGGCCCAGCGGCTGGGTTGGCAAGTTGAAGAGCATGTTTGCGGGGGCATAACCAAAAAAGAATCCGGATCGGAAATTCTGGGGGAGGAAGCATGGCACCAAAAGAATCGAGCATGCGAGTTTCGTTTGCGGAAGAAGCGCAGAACGGCGCGAAGATCAAAGTGATCGGCGTGGGAGGCGGCGGTTCCAACGCCGTCAACCGCATGATCCGCGCCAAGGTGGAAGGCGTCGAATTCATCGCCGCCAATACCGATTTGCAGGCGCTGAAGCTGTCGCAGGCGCCGGTGAAGCTGCAGCTCGGGCGCGAAGCTCACCAAGGGGCTCGGAGCGGGCGCGAATCCCGAAATCGGCCGCAAGGCCGCGCTCGAGGACACTGAAAAAATCCTCGAAGCGCTCGACGGCGCGGACATGGTGTTCATCACCGGCGGTCTCGGCGGCGGCACCGGCAGCGGCGCCGCGCCCGTGGTGGCCAATCTCGCGAGCGAACTCGGCGCGCTCACCGTCGCGGTAGTCACCAAGCCGTTCGCGTTCGAAGGCAAGCGCCGCATGGAGCAGGCCGAACAGGCGCTGGCCGAACTGATCGGCTGCGTGGA
Source organism: uncultured Acidobacteriota bacterium (assembly GCA_963709105.1). Classification (GTDB taxonomy): domain Bacteria; phylum Acidobacteriota; class Terriglobia; order Acidiferrales; family UBA7541; genus Palsa-295. The sequence goes on along the minus strand of CAVPVC010000016.1, from coordinate 590,985 downwards.
CACCGTCATCGTGATCCCCAACGAGCGCCTGATGGAATGCGTCGAGCAGGGCACCAGCTTCTTCGAGGCGTTCCGCATCGCCGACGACATCCTGCGCCAGGCCGTGCAGGGCATCAGCGACATCATCACCATTCCCGGCATCATCAATCGCGACTTCGCCGACGTGAAAACCATCATGTCCGGCCAGGGCTACGCGGTGATGGGCACCGCCGTCGCTTCGGGTTCCAATCGCGCGGTCGACGCGGCCAATCGCGCCATCAACAGCCCGCTGCTCGAAGACAACTGCATCCAGGGCGCGCAGGGAATTCTCATCAACATCACCGGCTCGTCCACGCTCTCGCCTGCAGGAAGTTCACGAGGCCTCGTCGATCATCCAGAAGGCCGCGCACGAGAATGCCAACATCATTTTCGGCGCGGTGATGGACGATGCCATGAAGGAGTCGGTGAAGATCACCGTGATCGCCGCGGGCTTCCGCGAAATTGCCGCGCGCAAGAGCCAGTCGCGGCCGTCGTACCTGCCGAAGACGTGGCGCGCCGGACGCGATCAGCAGGCCGAAGAGGAGCCGCAGCAGCAGACGCTGATTCAGCAGCCGAACATTCTCCAGCATACGAATGTCCAGCAGGCGAACGCGGCGCAACAGCGGGTCCCGGTGCAACAGCCGGTGGCGCCTCAGCCCGCGGTACAGCCACCACCGCCTCCGCCTGTCGTCCAGCAGCCGAGCATCGTCCAGCAGGTTGCCCGGAACGTCAGCGAAGCGATTCACGAGCTTCCCGACGATCTCGACGTGCCCACATTCCTCCGCCACCGCACGCAAAAGGCGTAGCGGCCGGCGGGCAAAGCGCTGTCTACCATCGTGCAAGGCGCCGTGCGCATTCGGCGGGAAGCGCTTGAAACCGTAGTGAGACACGCGGAGCAAGACTCGCGGTTGGAATGCTGCGGGCTGCTGGCGGGCCGCGAAGGCGTGATCACGGGTGCCTTTGCGGCGACAAATGCTGCGGCGGATGCTGCGAAGAACTACGAAATAGCTCCCGAACAGCTATTTCAGCTAATGCGCGAAATGCGAGCTGCCGGGCTGGCGCTGATGGGGATCTACCACTCGCATCCGAACGGCGACAACGTTCCTTCGCCGCGCGATATCGACCGCGCTTATTACCCTGACGTGGCGTACTTCATCGTTTCGCCGAACGCGCCCGCGCGGGTACGAGCATTCTCGATTCGCGATGGCAGCGTCACAGAATTGAAAATCGTTGCAGAGTAGCGGCAGGGAAAAAGTGGAAGCCCGGGCTGCGGCCAGAACTCAGTGCTCGGGAACCTTCAGCACCACGGCCGTCATGTCGTCGTCCTGGCGGCCATTGCGGGAAAATCGCGCGGCCTCCTCGAAAATCAAATCCAGCGAACCCCTCGCGGATTTGCACCGGCACTGCGCCCAGATTTCACTCAATTTCTCCCAGCTGAAGTCGGTGTCCTGGTGGTCGCGCAATTCGTGTAGTCCGTCGGTGGCAAAGAGCACGGAATCGCCCGGCGACAATTGCACGGAGTGCGTTTCGTAGCTCGAGTCGTGCAGCAACCCCGACGGCAAGCCTCCCTCCCCCAGCTTCCGGCATCCGGAGGACGCTACCAGCAACGGAAGGGGCAATCCGGCGTTGGAAAAAGTCAGCTGGAGCGTTTCGGGCTCAAACACGGCATAGAGTGTCGCCGAATATCGCCCCGCGACGGGCCGCACCATGAGGCGCTGATTTAGAATGGTAAGAGCGGTGCCGGTGTCCTGCCCCGTCTTGTGGATTCCGCGCAGCATTCCCATCACCAGCACGCCATACATCGCCGCGGGCAGTCCTTTGCCGACCACGTCGCCCAGATAAATTCCGATCCTGCCGTCCGGCATATGGAAGAAATCCGCGAAATCTCCACCCACTTCGGAAAATGGCGAGAAACGGTAAGCGACCTCGCAGCCGTGCCCTTCCAGCATAGCGGCGGGCAGTAGCGATTGCTGGAGTTCGCGCGCTTCGTCCCGCTCGTTGGCCCAGAGGGGATTGTGGGGCAGTGGTTCCAGGATGGATTGCAGGCTCATTGAGTCCTCGGGCGCTTTCGCCTGATCGAACTGCAAGCGCAAGCCCCTTGCCAATAGCTGTGTGCGAATTACAAGTCGCAGGACGTAATGACTGAGGTTAGCAGCGTTTGGCGGTGCGGAAATAAAAGGACGCTTGTATCTGTGCCTCAAAAGAGAACAGCTGCGTCAATATGATTCAGACTGATCGCCAGGTCCGGTCGTCCCCGGGAACGCCATTCTCCTGAATGGCGCCTTCTCTTTTTCTTCTGCCTCTGCGAGTCGGGAGATCGCAGTTCCCAGGAGTCAGCGGTGCAGCGTGGCCATCGCTTCGGCGGCTTCCAGCCGCTTGGCGTACAGGGGGAAATTCGACGCCAGCGCCGCCACTTCGCCGCGAATGCGCTGCTCGGTGGCCGCGTCACCCAGCTTATCGAGCAGTTCGCCGATCCAGCCCGCGATCTTCTCCATCTCCGGCTCGCGCATGCCGCGCGTGGTGACGGCGGGCGTGCCCATGCGCAGGCCGCCCGCTTTCATCGGCGGCAGGGGATCGAAGGGAATCGCGTTCTTGTTGATGGTGATGCCGGCGCGGTCGAAGGCGGGCTGCGCGACGCTTCCGGTAATCCCGCGCGAATGAATTTCAAGCAGGAAGAGGTGATTGTCCGTGCCGCCGCTAACGATGCGGAAGCCGCGCTTCGTCAGTCCGGCAGCAAGGGCTTTCGCATTGGCGACGATCTGTTTCTGGTACTCGCGGAATTCCGGCTCCATCGCTTCCTTCAGGCATACGGCTTTCGCCGCGATGATGTGCATCAGCGGGCCGCCCTGCCCGCCGGGGAACAGGTTGCGGTCCACATCCTTGGCGTATTTCTCGCGGCAGAGAATCAGGCCGCCGCGCGGGCCGCGCAGAGTCTTGTGCGTGGTGGTGGTCACAAAGTCCGCGTGCGGCACGGGGCTCGGATGCACTCCCGCCGCGACCAATCCGGCGATGTGCGCCATGTCGACGAAGAGCATCGCCCCCACCGACTGCGCGATCTTTGCCATGCGCGCGAAATCGATGATGCGCGAGTAGGCGCTCGCGCCCACGACTACCATTTTCGGTTTGTGCTCCTGCGCGAGGCGGTCGAGCTCGTCGTAATCGATCGTCTCGGTTTCCTTCGTCACGCCGTAGGCGATGAACTTGTACATCTTCCCGGAAAAATTCAGCGGATGCCCGTGCGTGAGGTGTCCGCCGTGCGCGAGGTTCATGCCCAGCACCGTGTCGCCCGGCTGCAGCGACGCCATGTACACGGCCACGTTGGCCTGCGTGCCGGAGTGCGGCTGCACGTTGGCGTGCTCCGCGCCGAAAAGCGCCTTGGCGCGGTCGATGGCCAGCTGCTCGGCGATATCCACGAATTCGCAGCCGCCGTAGTAGCGCTTGCCGGGATATCCCTCGGCGTACTTGTTCGTGAGCACCGAGCCCATCGCTTCGAGCACCGCTTCGGAGACGAAGTTTTCGGAGGGGATCAGCTCGATGCTGGTGGCCTGGCGGCGCACTTCGTCGCGGATCACCTCGGCAATTTGCGGATCGACCTCGTCGAGCGGGCGGCTCATTCTTTGCAGTTCACGCGTTTGGTTGGTCATATCGCCGCTCATTTTAGCAAAACGAGCCAGCCGTAGCGAGCCACTGGCGGTCGACGCGAGTTCAGTTTGAAACTCGTCGAACTCGGTCAACAAAAAGTGACCGCGAATCGGAAAGATTCGCTATTCTGTTGCGCACACTAAAATTGAAATGCAGCGCCGCCGATGTGCGGCGCGGAAAAGAGCAATCCCTCGAATGGCGGACATGAAGCTGCCCACGCGCGCGGAAGATTTTTCGGAATGGTACAACCAGCTGGTGCTGCGCGCCGAGCTTGCCGATTACGCCCCGGTGCGCGGCTGCATGATCGTGCGGCCCTACGGCTGGGCGCTGTGGGAAAACATCACGGCGGCGCTCGACAGCCGCTTCAAGGCCACCGGCCACGTGAACGCGGCGTTTCCGCTGCTGATTCCGCGCAGCTTCATCGAAAAGGAAAAGTCGCACGTGGCGGGATTTTCGCCCGAGCTGGCGGTAGTAACGCACGGCGGCGGCGAAGAAGCTCGAAGAGCCGCTGGTGATCCGCCCCACGTCGGAAACGATCATCGGCCACGCCTACGCGAAGTGGATTCAGTCCTACCGCGACTTGCCCGTGCTGATCAATCAGTGGAACAGCGTGGTGCGCTGGGAACTGCGCACCAAGCTTTTCCTGCGCACGCTCGAATTTTTCTGGCAGGAGGGCCACACCGCCCACGCCACCGCCGAAGAAGCCGAAGCCGAAACGCGCCAGATGCTCGACGTCTACACCGATTTCGCCGTGAAGCGAAGCGGCCGTGCCGGTGATTCCCGGCCGCAAATCCGATTCCGAACGCTTCGCCGGCGCCGAAAAGACCTATTCCATCGAAGCCATGATGGGCGACGGCAAAGCGCTGCAAGCCGGCACGTCGCACAATCTCGGCCAGAATTTCGCCAAGGCGTTCGAAATCCGCTACCTCGATAAAGACCGGCGTGCTGCAGCACTGCTGGACCACTTCCTGGGGCCTCTCCACGCGCTTCGTCGGCGCCATCATCATGGTTCACGGCGACGATCAGGGCCTGATCCTTCCCGCCGCGCCTCGCGCCCTTCCAGCTCGTGATCGTGCCCATCTTCAAGACCGACGACGAGAAAGCCGCCGTGATGGAAAACGCGCACAAGCTTCGCAAGGAACTCGTCGACGCCGGCATCCGCGTGCAAGATGGACGAGCGCGAAGGCATGAGCCCCGGCTTCAAGTTCAACGATTGGGAGATGCGCGGCGTGCCGCTGCGCCTCGAACTTGGCCCGAAGGACGTCGCCAAGGGCTCGGTAGTGCTGGCCCGCCGCGACCGCCCCGGCAAAGAAGGGAAAGCCTTCGTGCCGCAGCAGGGCATCGGCGCAGCCGTGACGCAGTTGCTCGCCGAAATCCAGCAATCGCTCTTCGATCGCGCCCTCGCGTTCCGCAAAGCCAATACCGCCGAGCCCGCCGATTACGACGAATTCAAGAACAGCCGTGGAAAAGGGCTTCGCCTTCTCCTGGTGGTGCGGCGGCAGCGACTGCGAGGCCAAAATCAAGGAAGAGACCAAAGCCACCATGCGCTGCATCCCCATCGAGCAGCCCGGCGGCTCCGGCAATTGCATCTATTGCGGCAAGCCAGCCAAAGAAAAAGCCATCTTCGCCAAGGCTTACTAGCCCAGAGCCTTTGCGGAACGCGAATCTCCCGATTGGCGCTTCTTTGTCTTTCGCGGCCGTATTGCCCAGCTGAACCCTGCGCGCTTGCGGTTTTAAGCGCGGCGAGATCCCTCTTATGCTCCCGAAGCGAGGAACCCTCCACGTAACATCTCCGTGCCCCTCGCGGGTTTACTCTCGCGAACACCTGTACTCCCGGCCAGCTTTGTGCCTCTTCGTCCCGTGATAGCCTAAGATTCACTATACGTGTAAGACGGGCCGTCTCAGCAGTGCCGCGCAATCATGGCAAGAATGCCCAAATCGCGAGAACACGGTGGCTCGAAGGCGAGCCTTTTCCTCACGCTTCTTGTGCTGGGCGCGATGGCCTTCGCCATGTCAAAATAGTCCCGGTTTACTTCGCCAACTACGAATTTCAGGATTCCATCGAGAGCGAATCGCGCTTCGCGTTGACCGGCTATCCCAAGAAAACGCCGGACGATGTGCGCAACGACATCTGGAACAAAGCCAAGGAACTTGGCATTCCCGCCCAGAAAGACGCGATCAAAATCGCTATGGACAACGGAAGCGTGGACATCGGTCTCGATTATTCAGTCCCCATCGACCTGGCGGTCTATCAGTTCACGCTGCAATTTCATCCCCACGCAGACAACCATACCATTTAGAATAGTATCCAGTTAAATGCAGGTTCCGGGAGGCGTCACCCGGAAGCGCCGCGCTTACCCCAGTCGCGCTGCGACGTGCGCCTCATCTCGAGCTGGTGACCTGGCTTTTCATGGTATATCGGAGCAACTGATTGCGGGTTCGACTTTCGCGTGGCTTCTGGTCCTCCCGGTTCGGCCTGGGCGTGCTGGGCGTCGTCCTGGCCCTCCTGCTCGCCGCTACCGGGATGTTCGCCTATTACTACATTCAGTTCGGGCGCATGATCAACGAGCGCCTCACCGGGCAGATCTACCAGAACACCTCGCGCGTCTATTCCGCTCCCGGACAGGATTTACGTCGGGCGAATCGCTCCGCGCCAATGACCTCGCCACCTACCTGCTTCGCGCCGGGTATCAGGAAAGCGCGGTCGATGGCTCCGCCGGCGAATTCCACGTAACGGGTTCGACCATCGAAATTCAGCCCTCCGTCCGAATCCTACTTCCAGGGCAACAACGCCCTCGCGTCACTTTTTCGAGCGTCGGCATCTCCCGCATCGCCCAGCTTTCCGACGGCCAGCAGCGCGATTTCGCCGAGATCGAGCCGGAGCTGATCACCAACCTCTTCGACAGCTCCCGCGAGAAGCGCCGCGTGGTCCGCTTCGACGACCTTCCGCCGGTAATGGTCGACGCCGTTCTCGCCGCCGAGGACAAGCGCTTCTTCGAACACGGAGCGCTCGACGTGGTCCGCGTCTTCGGCGCCGCTTTTTACGACCTCACCCGCAACCGCAAGGCCCAGGGCGCCAGCACCATCGACATGCAGGTGGCGCGCACCTTCTTCTTCACCACCAAGCGCGAATGGCGCCGCAAAATGAAGGAAATCCTGATGGCCGCCGAGCTCGACCAGCGCTTCTCCAAGCGCCAGATTTTCGAGCTGTACGCCAACGACATTTATCTCGGCAATCGCGGCAGCTTTCGCGATCCGCGGCTTCGGCGAAGGCGCGCAGGCCTACTTCGGCAAGGACGTTCGCGAGGTCACCCCCGGCGAAGCCGCCTTTCTCGCGGGAATGATTCGCGCGCCCAACCGCTATTCCGCCGCCGAGCGCCATCCCGACCGCGCCGAAGAGGCGCGCGACCGCGTGCTCACGCAGATGGCCGAGGACCAGTACATCACCGCCGACGAAGAGTCGACGCGCCAAGAACACGCACGCTGAAATTCGTCTCCGGCGGCGTAAGCAGCAGCTCCTCCCCCTATTTTGTGGACATGGTGAAAGACCATCTCCTCGAAAAATTCTCGGAGAGCGATCTGGCGAACCAGAGCTACCGCATTTACACTACGCTCGACCCCAACCTGCAGCGCGCCGCCACCGAAGCGGTGCAGATCGGCATCCAGGGCGTCGACAAGCTTCTCGCGCGCCGGTACGCGGCGTGGAAGAAGCAGGGCCAGCCCGCCGCCCAGGTGCAGGTCGCTGTCGTGGTGCTCGATCCGCACACCGGCGAGATTCGCGCCCTGATCGGCGGCCGCGACTACGGCGAGAGCCAGCTCAATCACGCCCTCGCGCATCGCCAGCCCGGCTCCGTGTTCAAGCCGTTCGTCTATGCCGCCGCGTTCGACAACGCGGTCGAAGGCATGCAGCCGGTCGTCACGCCGGCCACCACCGTTGACGACATCCCCACCACGTTCGATTTTGACGGCAAGGAATACACGCCGGACAACTACGGCCAGGAATTCTACGGCACCGTCACCGTGCGCGACGCCCTGATCCATTCCCTGAACGTCGCCACCGTGAAGGTCGCGGAGTTGATCGGCTATCAGCGCGTGGTGGATGTGGCCCGGCAGATGGGCCTGGGCTCGAACATCAAGGCCACCCCCGCAGTTGCGCTGGGGGCGTATGAAATGACTCCGGTCGATGTCGCCGCGGGCTACACCGCCTTTGCCGCCAACGGCGTCCGCTCCGAGCCCATCTTCATCCGCACCGTCGTCACCGCCGACGGCAAGCTCGTCGAATCGAACGCGCCGCAGTCGCGCCCGGTGCTCGATCCGCGCGTGGTGTTCCTCACCACGAGCCTCATGGAGGATGTGATCAACCACGGCACCGGCTATCCCGTCCGCGCGCTGGGATTCAACGCCCCGGCCGCGGGCAAGACCGGCACGTCGCGTGACGGCTGGTTCGCCGGGTACACCTCGAATCTCCTCTGCGTGGTGTGGGTCGGCTTCGACGACAACCGCAACCTCGGCCTCGCCGGAGGCGCCACCGCCGCGCCCATCTGGGGCGAGTTCATGAAGCGCGCGGTCACCCAGCCCATGTACCGCAACACGCAGCCCTTCACCCCTCCCGACGGCGTGATGGAAGCCACCGTGGACCCGCAGAGCGGCCAGCTTGCCACCGCCAGCTGCCCGCAGACGCAAAATGAATACTTCGTCGAAGGCAGCCAGCCCACGCAATACTGCCAGTTGCACGGCGGTCAGGCGGCCGAGTCGACTCCCGGCTCTTGGCTTTCTCGCCTTTTCGGCAAAGGCGACAATTCCTCCGCCTCCTGCTCCCGGCGGTTCGTCGAATGCCTCCACGGCCGAGAAACAGGGGCAGGCCTCGGGCGCGCAGGACGATGGAGAACAGCCCGAGAAGAAAAAGGGTTTCCTGGGCAAAGTATTTGGTATCTTTGGCGGCGGGAACAAGAAGCCCGCGGACGGATCGAAGCCGCCGCAACAGTAAGCGCGGCGCTCCGTCCCCTGCCGCTTCGGTGTTCCGGCACATGACATTCGACCGGATATTCAAAGGGTGCCTGCCGTGATTCGCTCGACCCTTAGATTCCTGGCGCTCGCGCGTCTGGCGCTGACGCGCTTCCTGCTCTTCGCGCTCCTATTGGATTTTTCCTTCGCCGCCGGCGCACTCGCGCAGCAATCCCCCGACCCCGCACAGAGCCCTTCCGATTCGGCGAACCAGACAACCCGCGCCGCAACGCCCCGCGAACTCGCCCTCACACGCGGAGATATCCAGATGGCCCGCAAGGATTACACGGAGGCCGTCGCCCAGTATCAGATTGCGCTGCAAATCAACGCGAAAGACGCCGCGGCGCTCAATAAGCTGGGCATCGCCTACCAGCAACTCGGTCAGCTCGACAAAGCGGAGCATTCCTACAGGCAGGCCCTTGCCGCCGACAAGAAATTGTCCAGCGCTTCGAACAACTGGGGAACCCTCGACTACCAGCGGGGCCGCTACGGCAAGGCCATCAAGCACTACAATCGAGCGCTGGCCAGCGACCAGAAGCAGCCCGTCGTTTACAGCAATCTGGGCTACGCGTATTACGGCAACAAGCAATATCCGGAAGCCATGGCGGCCTTCGGAAAAGCGCTCGCGCTCGACCCGGATGTGTTCGCGCGCAAAGGCGGCGTCGGCTCCGTCCTCCAATCGCGCACCGCCCCAGACCCCGCGTTATTCAACTTTTTGCTGGCGAAATTTTACGCCAAGGCCGGCGATGCCGAACACGCGGCGCACTATCTGAAGCTCTCCCGCGATTACGGCTACAAGGAATTCCGCTCCGCGGAAAAAGACCCCGCATTTGCCTCGGTGATCAAAGACCCGCGCGTGCAGGAAGTGCTGAAAGTCCCGCCCTCCTACGAGGACCAGCCGCAGAAAACCGCCCCCAACTGAAGCAGCTGCCTTCCGATAAAAAGCCTTTGTCGCGGTTTTGCTTTGCCGTTGCCGTTGGTGTTCGTTGTCATCCCGACAGAGCGAAGCGACGAGGGATCTCTCTTAGGCCCCCGCACGAGTCTGCCCCCAGAATGTGCGTCCGCGTGGCTGGCGTTTCGGCGTGCCCTGTTAATTCTTGCTATACTTAGGCTTCCGAGATGGCTCCCCGCCTACTGCGCTTTGTCCTAGCGGCATTCTGCATACTGCTTGCCGCTGCCACAGGCGTGCCGCTCAGTGTTTCTCACGCCGCCCCTCCCAGCGATTCCACCGCCTCGCAAAATGTCGTGGAACTGCGCATCGACGATGAAATCGAGCCCATCCTCGCCGAATACATCGTCAACGGAATCGACCAGGCAAATCGCCAGCACGCCAGCCTGATCCTGATCACGCTCAGCACTCCGGGCGGCCTGGACACCTCGATGCGCGAGATCATCCAAGCGATCCTCGGCTCGCAGGTTCCCGTCGTCACCTACGTCAATCCCACCGGCTCGCGCGCGGCCTCGGCAGGATTCTTCATCCTTCTTTCCGCGGACATTGCCGCGATGTCCCCTGGCACGGACACCGGCGCAGCATCGCCCATCACCGCCATCGGCGGCCAGCCCGTCCAGGTGGACCAGACGCTCGCCAAGAAAATCCTGAACGAGGCGAACGCGTATCTCCGCAGCTACGTCACCAAGCGCGGCCGGAACGCCGACCTGGCCTCCACCGCTGTCACCGACGCGAAAGCCTTCACCGAAAAAGAAGCCCTCGACGGCAAGCTGATCGACCTCATCGCCAATTCGCCCGAAGATTTGCTGGCGCAAGCTCAACGGCCGCACCATCACGCGTTTCAACGGCTCGACCACGCAGCTTGTCTTGACGCACCCGGTCGTGTCTCCCATCGAAATGACCGGCCGCGAAAAGTTCCTCTCGCGCATCGTGCAGCCGGACGTTTTCTTCATCCTGCTGATCCTCGGCGTGCTCGGCCTCTACGTCGAGTTCACGCATCCCGGGCTGTTCGCCCCCGGCGTGTATGGGCGGAATCGCGCTGCTGCTGGCGCTCTTTGCGATGCACCTGCTGCCCGTGAATTTCGCCGGGATCGCGCTGATCGCTTTTGCGCTGGCGCTGTTCGTGCTCGAAGCCAAATTCCCCACGCACGGCGTCCTGGGCCTGGGCGGCCTCGTGTCCATGACGCTGGGCGCGCTGATGCTGATCCGCTCGCCCCTGACGGGCAAGGGAGTGAGCCTGTTCACCGCGCTTGCGGTGGCCATTCCTTTCGCGATCATCATCGTGTTTCTGATGCGGCTGGTCTTGCGCTCGCACGTCTGGAAGCCGGCAACCGGCAAAGAAGAATTGATCGGCGAAGAAGGCCAGGTCACCGAACCGATTGCCTCGGCTACCGCGCCGGGAATGGTATTCGTGCACGGCGAACTGTGGCGCGCCGCCGCGCGTGGATGGCCAGGCAATTCCCAAAGGGCTCGCGGATACGCGTCCGAAAAGTGGTAGGGCTGACGCTCGAAGTCGAGCCGGTAGCGTCGCCGCAATCCATCGCGTCATAGCTTTGACGTCATAGGTTCTGTCATCCCGAGCGCAGCCGAGGGATCTGCATTTTCTTTGTGGGCGCCCGTGATTTTGTTGCGTGGCGTTGTGCGGTTCGCCGAATCGGCGAGCAGCGATTAGCAGGTCGAATGGGAGGAGGGAGCGATGCTGGACATTTCAACGCTTGGGCTCGCGGTGGTGCTGGTCATTTTCGCGATCTGGTTCTTCAATTCCGTCTACGTGATCAAGGAATGGGAGCGCGGCGTGGTGCTGCGCCTCGGCCGCATGCTGCCGGAGGCCAAGGGCGCGGGCCTGCGCCTGGTTTTCTTCCCGATCGACAAGCTCACGCGCATCTCCCTGCGGATCGAAACGCTCGACGTGCCCCCGCAGGACGTGATCACCCGCGACAACGTCTCGGTAAAAGTGAACGCCGTTTGTTATTTTCGCGTCATCGACGCGAATCTAGCGCTTTCGCAGGTGCAGAATTATTTGTATGCTACTTCGCAGCTGGCGCAGACCACGCTGCGCAGCCTCGTCGGCCAGTTCGAGCTCGACGAAATTCTTTCCGAGCGCGAAAAGGTAAACGCCAAACTGCAACAAATCCTTGACCAGGATACCGAGCCTTGGGGTATCAAGGTAACGAAGGTTGAGGTCAAGCAGGTCGATATCCCGGAGAACATGCAGCGCGCCATCGCCCGGCAGGCGGAGGCCGAGCGCGAGCGCCGGGCCAAAATCATTCACGCCGAGGGCGAGTTTGAAGCCTCCACCAAGCTGGCGGACGCCGCCGAAGTTCTCGAAAAGCAGCCCGCGGCCATTCAGCTGCGCTATCTGCAGACCCTGACGGAAATCGGGGTCGAGAAAAACACAACGATCATCTTCCCCCTGCCGATCGACTTGATCGCGCAGTGGGCTAAAACACTGGGAATGAAATAACAGGTACGAATGGCGAGAAGGAACGCAAGACGCGGCAGCGGCGACCGGGTGCTCGAAAGCCGGCATCTCGTAGGCTTGTTTCTCGGCGTGGTGCTGCTGTGCGCGGTGTTTTTCAGCCTCGGCTACGTGATGGGCAATTCGCAATACTCGGGGCTGGTGCATGCCGCGTATTCGCCGGAGAACGCCATGGCCCCGGCCTCTATAAAGGAACGCGTGAAGCCGGAGGAAACCCCCGCCGCCGCCCCACCGGGCGAGTGGGATTTCTACTCCAACAAGACCAACAATCATCTGGAGCCTGCGCCCAAGCCTGTTCCTGCCGCCGTTTCCGCAACTCCGCAGACGGAGGATTCTCAGCCCGCGCCTCCACCTGCCCAGACCCGGCTGTCCCGCGTTTCTCTGCAGCCCGTGCGTTCCGGTCCGGCAAAAATGCTGACGGGCTCGATCGTCCTGCAGGTTGCCGCCGTCACGCGGCAGGGCGATGCGCTGTCGATTGCCGACGCGCTCCAGCGGAAAAAGTTCCCCGCCTTCGTTCTGGCCCCTTCCGCCGATCATTTCTACCGCGTGCAGGTAGGGCCCTATCATGACGAGCACGCCGCCGACAACGCCAAGGCCGCTCTTGACCACGCAGGTTTCAAAGCTATCATTAAACGCTGAATGACTTTGCCCCGGTACGCGCGGCTTCTGCTCGCGATGGCGAGTGGCGCCGCCCTTGCTCTTTCGTTCCCGAACTACAACCTCCCGCTTCTCGCGTGGCCCGCTGTGGGCATGTTGCTGCTGGCCTGCTTCGAGGCCGCGGCCCTGGGAAGCGCTGCTCTGCGGATTCTTGCACGGCGTCGTCTTCTACCCGCTATCGGTGCCGTGGATCGATACCGTCATGCACCAGTACGGCAACGTCGATCCGTGGCTTTCCGCGGGCATTCTTGGCTTGCTCAGCGTGGCGTTCGCGATTTTTCCCGCGGTCTTCGCGTGGGGCGTCGCGTACGTCTCGCGAAAAATGCCGCCCGGCCGGAACAGGCTCTACGCCTGCGTTCTCGCGCCGTTCCTGTGGGTCGCCATCGAAGTGGGGAAGACGTATCTGATTCTCGGCGGCTTCCCCTGGAATCTCACGGGCTATGCCGCCACGCGAAAGCCTTGCGCTCCTGCAATTGGCGGCCGTCACCGGCGTCTACGGCCTGAGTTTCCTGATTGCGGGCTACAGCTCCCTGGTCGCATATGCGATCTTGTCCGGCAAACAGAAGATCTGGAAGGCTGCGATTGCAACCACCGGCGCGCTGGTCCTGATCGGCGCCGGAGGCAAATACTTCGTCCCGGTAGCGGTCCCGCAGCACGTCGCCCATCTGGTGCAGACGAATTTCCCGCAGTCCGAGGAGTATCCCTCGAACTGGATGCAGATTCACGCCGGCGAGCTCGACCAGCTGGAGCGCATCAGCGTCGGCGCCGCGCAGGATTCCCCCGTGCGCCCCAGCCTGATCGTGTGGCCGGAAGTTCCCGCGCCGTTCACCATGCAGGATCCGAATTTTTCCCAGCGGGCGCGTGAAGATTGCGCGCGATTCCGCGAGCGATTTTCTTGTGGGCATCGTCGATTGGAAGCGCGACGCGGCGGGGAAGTGGGGTGCCTCCAACACGGCCACGCTTCTCGACCCCGCGGGCCGGCGAATTTTCACGTATGATAAGATCCACCTCGTTCCGTTCGGTGAGTTTGTTCCGTACCGGCGCCTGTTGTGGTTCGCGGGCCGCCTCACCGCCGATATTGGCGATTTCACTCCCGGCAACTCGTACGGGGTAGGGAAGCTGCCAGGAGGCAGCTTCGGCGTATTTATCTGTTACGAGGCGATCTTTCCGGCGCAAGTCCGCCAATATACGCTGCACGGCGCGCAACTGCTGATCAATGTTTCAAACGACGGATGGTTCGGGCGCTCTTCGGCCCCCGCGCAACACTTGATGATGGCGCGCATGCGCGCGGTGGAGAACCGCCGCTGGCTTTTGCGCGACACCAACAATGGCTTCACGGCCTCAATCGACCCGTACGGCCGGGTAATCGCGGAGCTCCCAACCGACGTGCGCACCGAACTCGATGCGCCTTACGGTTTCCGCACGGGTCTAAGCCCGTACGCGCGCTTCGGTGACTGGTTCGCGTGGCTGTGTGTCGTCGTCTCGCTGGCAATCTTGATTTTTGCCGCCCGCGCGCCGAAACTGAACATCGGGGAAAAGCGCTCTTAAAGCAGTAAAGCAGTCATTCTGAGCGCAGCGAAGAATCTCTCTTAAGTTTTTGTGCTGAATCGAGCTCAAATCGCAGTTCTGAATTAGCAAGGTAGAGTGATCCGACATGGCCGAACACATCGAAGACCTCCAGCAGCGCTTCGCCGAGCTCAAGAAACGCCTTGAGCTTGTGCGAAGCTATCTTTGACGCCGAACCCGCGCGCAAGCAACTCGCCGAATTCGAAGCGAAGACCAGCGACCCGAATTTCTGGAACGATCAGGAAAAAGCCCAGGCCGTTCTGCAGGAGCGCAAGCAGCTCGAAGACCGCGTAAACGCCGAGAAAACCCTCGACAGCAAGACCAGCGATATCGAAACCTATATCCACCTGGCGCAAGAAGAGTCCGACGACGCCCAGCGCGCTTCGCTTCTGGAAGACCTCGCCAAGGAACTCGCCGCCGCCGATACCTATCTCGCCGAGCTGGAAACTAAAACGCTCCTCGCCGGCGAAACCGACCGCCTGAACGCCATCGTCACCGTAAAGCCCGGCGCCGGCGGCACCGAATCGCAGGACTGGGCCGAAATGCTCCTGCGCATGTATCTGCGCTGGGCCGAAGAAAAAGGCTTTCGCGCCACGATCCTCGATTCCACGCCCGGTGAAGAAGCGGGCATCAAGTCCGCCACGGTGCAGATCGAAGGCGAGAACGCTTACGGCATGCTGGCCGGAGAAAGCGGCGTGCATCGTCTCGTCCGCATCTCTCCCTTCGACCAGGCCGCCCGCCGCCACACGTCGTTCGCCTCGGTGTTCGCCATCCCTGAAATCGACGACCGCATCGAGATCGTCGTCAGCCCGGAAGATCTGCGCGTCGACACGTTTCGCGCCGGCGGCCACGGCGGCCAGAACGTCAACAAGGTCGAGTCCGCCGTCCGCATCACCCACCTTCCCAGCGGAATCGTCGTGCAGTGCCAGAACGAGCGCAGCCAGCACAAGAACCGCGACATCGCCATGAAGGTTCTGAAGTCCCAGCTCTACGAGCAGGAGATTGAAAAGCGCCGCGCCGCTCTCCGCAAGCTCGACGCCTCCAAGCCGGAAATCAGCTTCGGCAGCCAGATCCGTTCCTACGTCATGCAGCCTTACCAGCTCATCAAGGATCACCGCACCAAGGTCGAGCGCGGCGACGTCCAAAAGGTACTGGATGGCGACATCGACCCGTTCATCCGCGCCTATCTTCTGTACCGCCGGGATGCCGCCTGAGTTCCCCACAAAGCCCTTTATGTGCAACAGAATGCCCAGGGTAGAGTCCCGGCAGTACTACGGCCCGCATTTCACCTGTTCTTAAGCGCCAGTGACTGTTTGTTTAAACCCTTCCGGTGCAATTCATTGACACCAAAAAGAGCCGTATGCTAGCGTCAGTTGTTCATCCACCCCCACGAAAGCGCAATTTGGTCCCGTGATTGCCTTTCTTACTGCCGGAGGAAACTGTTTTGGCTCACGACGAAAAATACCTATTCACCTCGGAATCGGTCACCGAGGGTCACCCCGATAAGATTGCCGACCAGATTTCGGACGCAGTTCTCGACGCCGTCATAAAGCATGACCCCATGGGCCGCGTAGGCTGCGAGACCCTTCTCACCACCGGCCTCGTCGTGATCGCCGGCGAGATCACCATCAAGAAGGAATTTCAGGGGCACCTCGAGTACGAGAATATTGCCCGCCAGGTCATTCGCGACGTGGGCTACACCCGCGCAAAGTATGGCTTTGACGCCGAAACCTGCGGCATCATGTCCTGCGTCAAGCAACCAGTCCCCAGACATCGCCATGGGAGTTGACACCGGCGGCGCAGGCGACCAGGGCCTGATGTTCGGCTATGCCTGCGACGAAACCCCCGAACTGATGCCCATGCCCATCCAGCTGGCTCATCAGCTCACGCTCAAGCTCTCCGAAATTCGCAAGAAGAACGTCGTCGATTTCCTCCGCCCCGACGGCAAATCCCAGGTCACCGTCGAATACATCGATGGCCGCCCGGCGCGCGTCGATGCCGTGGTCATCTCGACGCAGCACAGCGAGAAGGTTTCTCACGCAGCGATCTGCAGCGACGTCATCGTCAAGGAAGTGATCAAGCCCGTCATCCCGGCAGAAATGTTCGACAAGAACACCAAGATCTACGTCAACCCCACCGGCCGCTTCGTTATCGGCGGTCCCATGGGCGATGTCGGCCTCACCGGCCGCAAGATCATCGTCGACACCTACGGCGGCTACAGCCGTCACGGCGGCGGCGCGCTTTCCGGCAAGGACCCCAGCAAGGTGGACCGTTCCGCCTGCTACATGGCGCGTTACGTCGCGAAGAACATCGTCGCGGCGGGCCTCGCCCGTAAGGTGGAAGTGCAGCTGGCGTACGCCATCGGCGTGGCCGAGCCCGTCTCCGTCATGGCGGACACCTTCGGCACCGGCACGATTCCCGAACGCGCAGATCACCGAACTGATTCGCGCCAATTTCAAGCTCACGCCCAAGGGCATCATCGAAGCGCTCGATCTGCGGCGCCCGGTTTACCGCCCCACGGCGGCCTACGGCCACTTCGGCCGCACCGGACCGGGCTTCACCTGGGAACGCACCGACAAAGCCGAATTGCTCCGCAAGGAAGCTGCCGCAGGCAGTCCCGTTGCGGTCCGCGGCTAGCACATTCGCAGCACCCGATTCCGCAGGCGTTATGGTTTTGTCCGTGACCTGCGGCGCCGAATGAAATTTTCGCCAAAATCTCAAAAAGGGAGTATCTCGTGGAAACAGCAAAGCTGACAGGCGACGTGAAAGACATCGCCCTCGCCGAAAAGGGCAAACGCAGGATCGAATGGGCCAACCAGCACATGCCCGTCCTGCAATTGATCCGCAAGCGTTTCATCAAGGAACAGCCGCTGAAGGGCATGCGCGTCTCCGCCTGCCTGCACGTCACCAGCGAGACCGCCAACCTCGCCATCACTCTTCGCGACGGCGGCGCCGACGTCGTTCTCTGCGCCTCGAACCCGCTCTCCACGCAGGATGAAGTGGCCGCTTCGCTTCGTGAAGGACTACAACATCCCCACCTACGCCATCAAGGGCGAGGACAACGCCACCTATTACGCGCACATCACCGCGGCGCTCGACCACGACCCGCACATCACCATGGACGACGGCGCGGACCTGGTCACCCAGCTCCTCACCAAGCGCACCGAGCTGATCAAGAACGTGATCGGCGGCACCGAAGAAACCACCACCGGCGTCATCCGCCTCCGCGCCATGGCCAAGGACGGCACCCTGAAGTTCCCGGTCATCGCCGTCAACGACGCGCTCACCAAGCACTTCTTCGACAATCGCTACGGCACCGGCCAGTCCACGCTCGACGGCGTCATTCGCGCCACGAACCTGCTGCTCGCCGGCCTGCGCGTCGTCGTCGCCGGCTACGGCTGGTGCGGACGCGGCGTCGCCATGCGCGCCAAGGGCCACGGCGCGGACGTGATCGTCACCGAAATCAACCCGACCAAGGCCATCGAAGCCGTGATGGACGGTTTCCGCGTGATGCCGATGACCGAAGCCGCCAAGATCGGCGACATTTTCATCACCGTCACCGGCAACAAGTCCGTGATCGCGCACGATCACTTCGAGAAAATGAAGGACGGCGCGGTGGTCTGCAACTCCGGCCACTTCAACGTCGAGATCGACATCCCCGCGCTCGAAAAGCTGTCGAGCGGCAAGCGGGAAGTCCGCCCCTTCGTCGACGAGTACATCATGAAGGACGGCCGCAAACTCTACCTGCTCGGCGAAGGCCGCCTGATCAACCTCGCCGCCGCCGAAGGCCACCCCGCTTCGGTGATGGACATGAGCTTTGCCAACCAGGCCCTCGCCGCCGAGTACATGGTCAAGAACGCCAAGGACCTCAAGGCCCAGGTTTACCCCGTTCCCGAGCACCTCGACCAGCAGATCGCCAAGCTCAAGCTCGAGTCCATGGGCTTCCAGATCGACAAGCTCACTCCCGAACAGGAGCACTACCTGGCATCGTGGTCCGAAGGCACGTAGTCCTGGGTTGCAGTCAGCCTTCGCAATTCAAGCGAAACGCGAAACGGGCGGCTCCTAAAGGCCGCCCGTTTTTTTTTCGTCGCTCTTGCCCGCCCATCTTCTTGCTATGAATCCGCAGAGAGATTCTTCGCTGCGCTCACAATGTCCCCTGCAGGCCCGCGCCGCGGTGTTAAGACGGTGCTCGCGTGTTAAGCAGTTGCCGTGGTGTTAAGCAGTCACTCTGAGTGCCGGTTTTATGGCCCGAAGAATCTCTCTTCGCCGTCCGCGACGAGCAAACACAAAAAAAAGGGCTCCCTTTCGGAAGCCCCTTTCGATTCCGCCAAACTGGCCGCGTAGCTTACGTCCCCAGATACATCACGTGCACGTACGTCCCAAGCCTCACGTTATACGCCAGGTACCAGCCCACATGATCCGGATCATCGTAAATCACGATCTGATCGCCGCTCCAGTCCCAGTCAGCGCAATAACCTAGATCGTAATCCGCAACCGAAAAATAGAACCCGCCAAACCAGAAACGGCTCGGCCCGCCGCCCTCAAGCCGCCAGACGTGGCCGCGTCCAATGCCTCCCGTAAAGTGCCCGTGCTCCCACGGATGATCGAGATGATAGTGAGGATCGTTGGGGCCGCTGTCATGCCCCACCCACTGATCGTTCTTCGGGTGGACGTGCGGAGCCTCGGGGTGTCCCGGCTGATCGCGAAAGCTGCGACTCCGCTACACCGGGGTTCTGAGCTGTGCGGTGTTCCCCCTGAGGATTTGCAGGTGCGCGGTTATCCTGTGCGTGATTTTCGGGAGCTGCCGCTGGCGGCGCTGCCTGTGTTCTGCGCCCCCGCCTGCCGGAGCGCGTGGCGCCGGTGCAGGTCCGTGCGCGGGAATATGCCCGCCGCCGTATCCGCCCTTTTGTCCGCCTTGCTTCCCTCCGTGCGCGAAAATCGGCAGGCAGACCAGCAGACCCGCCGCGATTAACATCGAAGCTCTTCTCATCGTTGCCTCCACTTGTTTCGCATCTGGTTTCTCAAGAGCAGGTTCGTCTGACGGCAACCGATTATATGGGGATAGCCTGTAGATTCCCAATCAATAAAGTCACCAGCCGGCAGCCTGGGGATCGCTGTACCGCTAGCCCCACGCTGCCCGGTACTTCGCGGTGCCAGTCAGCGAATGGAATTGGCGCATCACCCCGGGACCGCCAATCTCCCGATTGGCGTTGTGTCTTACATAGTCCCCGTGATTCAGATGGTGTGGTCGTCCGCGTGGACGCGGAACTTCATCTCGAAGGTATACAGGGGAAACGCAATCGGCACTTCGTACGATATGTCGATATTCACCGCCGCCACAGTGGGCAGATCGTTCTGATTGCCGTTCTCGACGATCGCGGCAACCCCGGCAACCGGTATCTGTGCTTCCTTCTTGGCCGCTGTCACGTTGATCTCGTCCGGCTCCACGGTCAATCCCAGATCCTGAGCCTTCTGCAGAATCTCGTCGCGAACCGTATCCGTCGTGGTGAAATTCGCGGCCGCCAGCTGCGCTTCCTTCCGGGTGGCCTTCTCGAATTCATACCCCTTCATATACGCCGAGCTCATCTGCACGCCCGCGTAAATCAGCACCCCGGCCAGAATTCCAGCCAGAAGCGCCTGCCCACCCTGGAGAATCAGTTTCCACTCGCGCGCCGACAGCTTCAACTTCAGCTTCATGAATTGCCTCTGTACTGAATCGTTAATATGATCCGAGAACTTTACTACCCTAACATCCCGAAAATGGGCTGTCGATGCACGCCGCCACCCGGCTGTGGCGGAAAGGTTACGCTGGCCGCTTCGAACCACACGTCGAAAAGCGGGATTTTGGTTTGCGGCCGGACAACATCGGTTGCAATCGTTCAGAGCTCTCCCTAAGATTGTTCGCGATGCGAGATTCACGGAGACCCGACCCGGAGCCGGACCATGATGCAAGACTGGGCGGCCTGGGCCATCGAAACGGCCAAGCGCCGCGGCGCCACCTACGCCGACGTCCGCGTCATGGACATCCGCCAGCGCGACATCTCCACAAAAAACGGCGAAGTCGGCACGCTCTCCGAAACCGAATCGCTCGGCATCGGCATCCGCGTGATTGCCGGCGGCTCCTGGGGCTTCTCCTCCACCGACCGCCTCACCCGCGAAGGCGTCCAGGCCTGCGCCGCCGAAGCCGTAGCCATCGCCAAAGCCTCCGCGCTCGCCAAACGCGAAGATGTCGCGCTCGCCCCGGAAGCCTCTTACGTGGACACCTGGCAGAATCCCTTCCTCAAGGACCCTTTCCGCATTCCCGTCGAGCGCCAGATCGATCTCCTGCTCGCCGCCGACAAGGAAATGCGCCGCGTGAAAGGCGTCACCGCTGGCGGAAGGCTCGCATGACGTTCCGCCGCATCGAGCAGCTTTTCGCTTCGAGCACCGGCTCGCAGATTCATCAGATCAAAATGCAATCGGGCGCCGGAATCGTCGCCACAGCCTTCTCGGGCAACGAAATTCAGAAGCGCTCGTATCCCAATAGCTTCGGCGGCCAGCACATGCTCGCCGGGCTACGAACTGGTCGAATCGCTCGACCTCGCCGGCAACGCCCAGCGCATCGGCGAGGAAGCGGTCGCGCTGCATTCCGCCGCGCAATGCCCCGAAGGCACAGCGCACCATCATCCTCGATGGCTCGCAGCTCGGCCTGCAGATTCACGAATCCATCGGCCATCCGATCGAACTCGATCGCGTCCTCGGACATGGAAGCCAATTTCGCCGGCATGAGCTTTCTCACCACCGAAAAATTGCGCAAAGCTCAAATACGGCTCCGACATCGTGAACGTCGTCGCCGATGCCCGCCTCGAACACGGCCCCGGCCTGGGCACGTTTGCCTACGACGACGAAGGCGTTCCCGCGCAGTGCACGCCCGATCATCACCAACGGCCTTTTCACCGGCTATCTCAGCAATCGCGAAACGGCTTCCGCCATCGGCGAAAAGCGCTCCGGCGGCACCATGCGCACCGAAAGCTGGAATCGCCTGCCCATGATTCGCATGACCAACATCAGCATCAATCCCGGCACGTGGAAATACGACGACCTGATCGCCGATACCGACGACGCCATCCTGATGGAGACCAACCGCTCCTGGTCCATCGACGACCGCCGCTACCATTTCCAGTTCTCCACCGAAATCGGCTGGGAGATCAAAGGCGGCAAGAAGGGCCGCATGCTGAAGAATCCCAGCTACAGCGGCATCACCACCGAATTCTGGAATAGCTGCGACGCAATCTGCTCGCGCGATTACTGGACGCTTTGGGGCACGCCCAATTGCGGCAAAGGCCAGCCCATGCAGACCATGGGCACCGGCCACGGCGCCTCCCCCGCGCGCTTCCGCAACATCAAAGTGGGAGCCGCGTTCGCGAAATGACGCCCGCCAAAGCACGACCGGACGCCCCCGCGCTCCGCTCGACCCGCCTCCTCGATCTGGACGCTCTCGCCGAGCGCATCATCAAGCTGAGCGAGGCCGATGAGACCGAAGTCGAGATACACATCGGCTCCGACGCGCTCACGCGCTTCGCCAACAACACCATTCACCAGAACGTCGCCGAGCAGACCCTGGGCATCTCCGTCCGCGCGGTGGTCGACGGCCGCACCGCCCGCGCCTCCACCAATAAGACCGACGACGAGTCCCTTCGCCGCGTCGTCGCCTCCGCCGCTCAGCTAGCGCACAACCAGCCGAAAATCCGGACCTGCTGCCCATGCTCGGCGCGCAGAAATATCAGAAAGTCGCGCGCTTCTCCGGCGCCACGTCCGCCGCCACCCCGCAGGATGCGCGCCCGCGCCGTCACCACGGTCTGCAACATGGCGGACAAAGCCAAACAAACCGCCGCGGGAATTTTTTCCAGCGGCTTCGGTTCATTCGGTCCTGGCGAATTCCAAAGGACTCTTCGCCCGCCACGAGCAGACCCGCGCGGAATTCTCCGTCACCATCCTCGAAGAGAATTCCTCCGGCTGGGCCAAATCCACTTCGTACGATATTCGCGAGATCGATCCCGAATCTCTCGCCGAAAGCGCCAGCGAAAAGCCGCAAACTCGCGCAACCCGCGCGAACTCGAACCCGGCCATTACACCGCGATTCTCGGAACCCGCCGCGGTCCTCGACCTCGTCGGCTTCCTTTTCTACGATTTTGCGGGCACCGCCGTGCTCGACAAGCGCTCCTGCCTAACGGGCCGCCTCGGCAAAAAGCTTTTCGGCGAGAACATCACGCTTGTGGGACGACGTCTACCACCCGCTGCAGCTCGGCGCAGCCATTCGACGGCGAAGGCGTCCCGCGCCAGAAAGTGCTGCTGATCGACCGCGGCGTCCCGAAGAACCTGGTCTATTCCCGCGCCACCGCGAAAAAAATGAAAACCAAGCCCACCGGCCACGGCTTCGCTCTTCCCAACGAGCACGGCGAAGCCCCGATGAACCTGGTGTGGAGCGGGGGAGACAAGTCCGTCGGCGAGATGGTTGCGCTCGACCGAGCGCGGCGTCCTCGTCACGCGCCTGTGGTACATCCGCGAAGTGGATCCCTACAACAAAATCCTCACCGGCATGACGCGCGACGGCACGTTTCTCGTCGAAAACGGCCGCGTAACCGGCGGAATCCGCAATTTCCGCTTCAATCAAAGCGTCATCGATATGCTTTCCAACGTCGAGATGCTCGGCCCCGCCGTGCGCTCCTCCGGCGAAGAATCCTTCGACATGGTCGTGCCGGCAATGAAGGTGCGCAACTTCCACTTCAGCGAAGTAACGAAGTTCTGACGGTCGATCATCCCCAAATGCAGTCATTCTGAGCGAAGCGAAGAATCCCTCCTGATTCGCGCCGAAACGCAAGAGCGATTCTTCGCGCAAAACCGGCGCTCAGAATGACTGCCGGAAAAGAATTGCTCAGCCTTACCCGCTACTTTTGCGGCCGCCGAACGAAGAACTGCGTCTTATCCACGTTCGCCGGCACGGCCACATCGAAGAATCCCACCATCATTTCATCGTAGGTCTGATCGCCCCAGCGCACCGCGGCATCCGGATCGGGATTATGCGGATTGTTCTTCGAATTGTCGTACCACGCCACCGCCTGCAGCACGGTTCCCGCCTTCAGCAACCGCGGCTCCGCGAGCCGGTAGCTCAGTTGCCAGTAAAAATCGTAATTCACGCGCAGCAGCGTTTCGATTCCGCCGCCAGGCTCCAGGATGTTGTACTCGAAGCGCTTCCCGCGCAGGTGCATATGCGGAAAGAAGCTGAGCAGCACGGCGTCATTGGGAATCGAGCCATGCACCTCCACGCGAAAGTCAGGCACTCCGGGCGGAATCACGAACTTGTCGTTGGTTAATTGCAGCGTGAGCACGCGCTGCTTCGGCGGTTCCTTGGCGAACACCAGCCCCACGCTGGTCTGATCGCTCATCGGATGGCCGTGCGCCATGTAGTGCATCTGGAACACCAGGTCCGAGCCCGCGGGAATAAACTTCGCCATGCCGCTCGTCCAGTTGTCCGGCGAACTTCCCGGCGCGTACACCAGAAGAATATCCGCTGTAGTGAAGTGAGTGTCGTTGCGGTCCTGCTCGTCATTCATGTCCGCGCCGGTGAAAGGCTCGCCGATCGGCGCATGCTGCAGCCAGTGCGAATCCGGCGGACGCACGTACACCACCGCGTGATGCACATTCTCCCGGCTCGACGGCCGCACCTCGGAGAACTGCACCCATTTGCCCTCTGTGAAGCCCGTGTGGACGATTTCGTAGGTGTATTGCACGTCGCCGCGCGCCGGAATCGCCACCGGTTTCGGCATCTGTATCACGGCATCCGGCTGCGGGATCATCCATCCCCGCGCCCACTCGCGAGGAGCGGGAGCGTCATGCGAATCGCCCGCCGGCGCGTTCGAGTCCGCCCAGGAAGCCAGCGTGGCGATTTCCTGCGGGCTGAGCGCAGGATCATTCGAGAAATGCCCGATGCCAGGGTCGGCAAACCACGGCGGCATCTTCTTCTGGCTTGTGGCGTTGGCGATGGCCCGGGCAAACGGCCTCGTTTGTTCGTAGGTGACGAGCGGCATCGACCCGATTTCGCCCTCGCGATGGCAAGCCTGGCAGTGATTCTGCAGGATAGGCAGCACGTCGCGATAGAACGTCGGCGGCGCACCGCTGGGGCTACGCGGCGTGTCCTGCCGCGAAAAGCTCGGCGATACCGCGCACAGTGCCGTCAAACAAACCGCAACTAGAAGGCCTATCGTTCCGTTCATCCAAGCTACTGTAGCTCTATTGTGTGGTGAACTGAAGGCTGGAGACGGCGCGCGCGATCACGTTCTCCTGAATTTGCACGAGATCGCTGTCCGCAAGGGTCATTCCGAATATGGTGAATAGCCGTGCGCCGTGCGGGACGAACATCGCCACTCCCGACCAATCGTGCCCGTCGACGCCCCCGCGAAAATGAATCTGGATCGCGCGTGCGCCCGAAACGGTGAGGCTCGTTTCGCCGAGCGGCCGGAAATTGTCCATGATGTCGCGAAGCCGGCGCTCGGTAGCGTCGCGCACGCTCTCGATGGAGCTCGCGGCCAATTCCTGCCCCACCAGCAGGTAGGTCGTCTGGTCGTTCGTGCCCATCGCAGCAATCGCGCCGGGGAGAAGCGACGGCACGCCCGCGATCACCTCCCACGCCGGAGGCTTGTACATCTGAAAGCCGTAGGTCTGGTTGGTGTAGGTGTTGCCAATCACCTGTTCGCGGATCGGTCCCGGCTCGGCAGCAGGAGGCGGCAAAGCTTTCGGCGGCTCGGCCGGTTTCGGAGCGCCTGCGCTAACAGATGTGCTCTTGAGCGCCGGCTCGGCAGCCGGAGGCGGCACCGCTCTTGGTGGTTCAGCCGGTTTCGGAGCGCTCACACTGGCGGATGCGCTGCTGAGTATCGGCTCGGTTGCCGTCGCGGCCGTTTTCTCAGCCAATTTCACTGGCTGTGCCGCGGCAGGAGCAGCCGGTGTTTCCGGCTTTGCGGTTTTTGCGACCCGCACGGGTTCGACAGGTGCGGGTTTAATCTCTGAAGCCGGTTTTGCAGGAGGCGAAGACGGTTTGGCTGGCGGTACGGCTGGTGGAGAAGGCTGTGCGGCAGGGGACGAGCTGGCCGTGCTCGCCTTAGCAGCCTCGACCGGCTTGGCTACAACCACCGGCGCCGGGTCGGGCTTGGCTATGGACGCTGGTTTCCCGGCATCATTCTTGCCTTCGTCTTTGCCTTCGCTATTTGCTTCGTTCTTGCCCTCGGAAATATCGATGGACGCCACCTGGTCCTTCTGCACCACGGCGAAACCGTAGCTGGTCTTCACCTTGAAGGAGTTGTCCTCGAAGCCCACAATCGTGCCGACGATCTTCGTGCCGTCTTTGAGCTTCAACTCATCGGCACGCGCCCACAAGGGCATGAGCAGCGTCACCGCAGCGAGGAGCGGAGTCCCAAGCCTCATGGAATCGAGTATGGCGCGCCGGCCCGCGGGCGGGCAAGTTTCAGCGCGTGGGCTATGTCAGGTTAGTCAGCTGCCGGGAAGTGCGGCAAGTGTTACGAGGAGAGCATTACTCCGAGCCAGAAGGCACCGAAGACCATGGCCACCAGGAGCAGCATCAGGCGCATGCGCTTTTTGCGCACGGACACGACAATCACGCCCATCATGCAGACCAGAAACGCCAGCTCCGGCCAGAACAGCTTGGAGACCGTTTCAGGCCCCGATTGCGACGCGGGCTCCTGAATCAGCACGGAAGCGAAGGATGTAATCGCGGCAAGAGACGCGGCGAGCACGCCTGCCAGCGCCGTTCCCTTGGCCCAGTTGGGGAAGACCCACGTTTTGAGGGTATCGCGCCAGTCGAGCCAGGTCTGAACGACCACGACGCCCACTAAGATCAGAACGAACAACGCCACGTCGCCCTCCCAAGATGCGGGTTACCGTGATCGGTTGCGCCGGCAGTACTGGAACGAACTCGGCGGGCTCGATTTCAGACGACAGAACCCACCACGGGGCTGGCAATCCACCTACCAACACCCGTATCGGCTCCCGATTTCAGTCCGTCAGTAAGCCGCATGTAATTAAATATTTACAGCCCGTCGCATCGAACCGCCCCTTGCGAGGGAGAATCCCGTAGGCGGTTCAGTTGCGATTCATGGCAAGCGGTTGCTCGAAGTAGGAAACGTTTTGCGCGTTACATCGCGTTCATCATCGCCGGACGTTGGCATTCTCACACCTTCACCCGCCGTGTGAGCCAGCGCCCCCTGCTTTATCTGCTAGGATAGCGAACGCAAATGCGACCTCCCTGGGTGATTGCACATCGCGGCGCATCGGGACACGCGCCCGAAAATACCTTCGCGGCCTTTCAACGCGCCGTGGAATTGGGCGGCACCTTCATCGAGACGGACCTGCACGTCACCCGCGACGGGCGTTTCGTTGCCATCCACGACGATACCGTCGAGCGCACCACCAACGGCAGCGGCGACGTGTGCAATTTCACCCTCGACGAGCTTCGCGAGGTGGACGCGGGCATGTGGTTTGACCGCGCCTTCATGGGCGAGCGCATCCCCACGCTGGAAGAGATTCTGGAGTTTTCCCGGGAGCACGATGTCGTTTTCTACCTCGAACTCAAGTACGCCGCGGTCTGGGGAATGGACCATGCTCTCGTGGCCGCCCTCCAGAAAGCCCAGAGCGCGCCTCGCACGATCGTGATTTCGTTTGACCCGGCGACGCTGACACCGCTCCGGCGTCTCGATCCTTCGATCATGACCGGTCTGCTCGTGGAAGACGCCAAGCCGGATTCCATTCAGGCGGCCATCGACCTGGGCGCCCGCCAGCTTTGCCCCAGGGTTTCCAGCGTGACGCCCGAACTGGTCGAGAAGGCGCATCGCGCGGATTTGCAGGTGGTGACCTGGACCGCCAACACGCTGGCGGATATGCGTGCGATGATGGCGGCCGGCGTCGACGGGATCATGACCGACTTCCCCGACCGCCTCCGCGCCCTGATTGAAGATTCAATGGCCAACAAGAAAGCGTGACGCCCGAGCGCCAGTCCGGCGCTAGCGCAACTTCGCAAACAGCGCGGCGAATTGAGCAATCGTCAGCTGTTCCGCGCGCGCGTCAGAACGAATGCCGTTGCCTTCCACCGCCTTCCGAATTTGCTCGTCTGAGACAATCGACCGCAAATTATTCCGGAGGGTTTTCCGTTTTTGCCCGAAGCACAGTTGCACGAATTCGAGGAATCGCTTTTCGTCCTCTCCTGCGATGCCGAGAGAAGCGCGCTCTCCCGGCAACGTCATTTGCACCAGCGCTGAATTCACTTTCGGCGGCGGCCTGAACGCTCCCGGCGGCAGCCGCATCGCGATCGTGGGCTTCGTGTAGAACTGGCAGATCGTCGATAAGTACCCATACTCCCGGCAACCGGGCTGGGCCACGATTCGCTCCGCCACTTCCAGTTGAATCACGATGTGAATCGAAGAAATCCGCCCGGCGCACTCGAACAGCCGGTGCAGAATCGGCGACGTGATGTAGTAGGGCAGGTTGCCATACACACGAAATTGCCCATCCACGAGCGCGGGAATGTCGGTAGTGAGAACGTCGCCAGCGACCACCTCGACGCCAGGCCACGCGGAGGGATCGCTTTGCACGCGCTCGCGAAGGCTCGCAGCCAGGGGCGGATCGGCCTCGATTGCCGTCACGCGGCAACCCTCGGCGGCAAGCAGCCGAGTCATTTCCCCGTGGCCGGCGCCGATCTCGATCCATCGCTCGCCGGGGTGGCAGGGAAGCGTTCGGAGGATTCGCTGCTGCCATCCCGAATCGGCGAGAAAGTGCTGCCCCATTCGCTGTCGTGACATTGCGATGCAGTGTAGCAACGCGCCACGCAGCGAACAAATCGCGCGCCAGGCCGTCCGCCCGCAGCCTATTCGGCATTTGCCGCGCCGCCGCGCGTGTGATTAGATCGTACGGCTAGCCCGACATTGCCTTGACGGGTTCTCCGGCATTCGTTAACGTTTTTATGCACGACTTTCCACGCCCATGGGGCGCCATGAAAATCCTCTTCGTCGCTTCGGAAGGATTACCCTACTCAAAAACAGGCGGCCTGGCAGACGTTGTCGAAGCTCTGCCGAAAGCGCTGTGCCAGATGGGGCACGAGGTAGCGGTCCTGCTCCCGCGCTACCACGGCAACAAGGTCAATTCGGTTCTGATCTCCAGCCTCAGCATTGCGCTGGGCGATACCCTGCGGTTCCCCATGATCGGCGAAGGCCAGCCGCACCACGGCGTCCGCTATTTCTTCGTCAGCGACCCGGAATTCTTCGAGCGCCCCCATATTTACGGCGATAAGAGCGGCGATTATCCCGACAACGCCGAGCGCTTCACCGAGTTTTCGCGCGCCGCCATCGAATTCATGAAGCGCGTTTGGCTGCCCGACGTGGTTCATTGCCACGACTGGCAGACGGGCTCGTGCCGGTGCTCCTGCGCACGCAGCACGCCGAAGATCCCGCCGTGCGTTCTCTTCCGGTGGTGCTGACGATTCACAATCTCGGCTACCAGGGTTTGTTCCCGGAAACCGCGCTGCGCAAGTGTGGACTCCCGGCGAGCCTGTTCAACCTGAATGCGCTCGAATTCTACGGGAAGGTCAACTTTCTGAAGGGCGGCCTGCTTTTCGCGGATTATCTGACCACCGTGAGCCGCCGTTACGCGAAGGAAATTCAGACGCCGGAATACGGCTGGGGACTCGACGGCGTGGTCCAGGGCCGCGCGGACCGTATGGTTGGCATACTCAACGGCGCCGATTATTCCGAGTGGAGCCCCGAGGCGGACAAGCTGATCGCGCAGAATTACTCCGTGCACGATCTCGAAGGCAAGCATGCCTGCAAAAAGGATCTGCTCGACGTGTTCGGCTTGCCGTCCGAGAATCTGGACCGCCCGGTGATCGGAATCGTCTCGCGCTTCGTCAACCAGAAGGGATTTGACCTGATAGCCGCCGATCGCCGACGAACTCATGGCCGAAGACCTGGCGCTCGTCGCGATCGGCACCGGGCAGCCGGAATACGAGGGGCTATTCCAGCATCTAGCGCAGCGGCATCCCGAGCGCGTGGCCGTAAAAATCGGCTACGACAACGCCACAGCCCATAAAGTCGAGGCAGGCGCCGACATGTTCCTGATGCCCTCGCGCTACGAGCCCTGCGGGCTCAGCCAGATTTACAGCCTGCGCTATGGCACGGTGCCCGTCGTTCGCGCCACCGGCGGCCTCGACGATACGGTACAAAATTTCGATCCGCGCACGAAACAAGGTACGGGATTCAAGTTCGAAGAGTACAATGGACCAGCGCTCCTGGAATGCCTTCGAATCGCTCTTGCGACCTACCGCGACCCCGCGGCATGGTGCGCGGTGCGGGCCAACGGCATGGCCAGGGACTTTTCCTGGAAGGCTTCGGCGGCGTCCTATGTGACGCTGTACGAAGCGGCGAAGAGATCCAGAATCCCCAGGGTTGCGAAAACATCTAAAGGATAGAGCCGCGACGGCCCCTCAGCCGGTCGCGCTCGATAAAGGAAAATAAGGACAAACATGGCAGATAACATTCAAGCAGTCACCGACGCGAACTTCCAGGCGGACGTCATCGAAGCCAGCAAGACGCAGCCGGTGATGGTGGACTTCTGGGCGGACTGGTGCCGTCCGTGCCACATGCTGTCGCCCACCGTGGAAGAGATCGCGCGCGAGCATGCCGGCAAGGTCAAGGTGGTAAAGCTGAACGTCGACGAGAATATGAACGCGGCGGGCAAGTTCAATATCCGCGGGATTCCCACGCTGCTCGTTTTCAAGGGCGGCCAGGTGGCCGATCAGATCGTCGGCGCGGTTCCCAAGGAACAGATCGTGAAGGTCCTCGAGCGCCACATCGTCGCCTCGTCGTAGGCGCGTTTCCTCCGCACGTGAACGAGTGACTGGCGGTTCCGCAGTGAACGCCGACCGAACAGGAATAGACCATCCGCGTCGTGAGCCCGCGCAGAAGACGTGCGAAAGCTGCGGCGCACTTTTTTCCTGCGGCGCCGCGTCGGGCGTGGCCTGCTGGTGCGACGCCGTAAAGCTGGGCGCCGGAAACGCTCGCCGGTTTGCGCGCCAAGTATCGCGACTGCCTTTGTCCGCATTGCCTATCCGCCGCAGCGAATGTGAAACTTCCACTCGTGAAAAGCGCCGCCAAAAAAGAAGTGCGCCGATGCCGCTGGGCCCAAAGCCCGGCCATGATGGCAATATCACGACCGCGAGTGGGGCGTCCCGCTCCATGACGACCGCCAGCTCTTCGAGTTCCTGATACTAGAAGGCGCCCAGGCCGGCCTAAGCTGGGAAACCATCCTCAAGAAGCGCGAAAACTACCGCAAGGCCTTCGATTCTTTCGATCCTGAGAAGATCGCCCGCTACGACGCAAAAAAAGCGCGGGAGCTGATGGCCAATGCGGGAATAGTGCGCAACCGCCTGAAGATTGCCGCCGCCATCTCCAATGCCCAGGCGTATCGAGCGGTAGTGAAGGAATTCGGCAGCTTCGATCGCTACATCTGGCAGTTTGCGCCAGCCCGCAGCAAGAAAACCCCATCGAAGGCGCCCGAGTCGCCGGAAAATAATCACGCGAACGCCCGAATCGGACGCCATGAGCAAAGACCTGAAGCGCCGCGGCTTTCGCTTCGTAGGCACCACGATCTGTTACGCGTTCATGCAAGCGGTAGGCATGGTAAACGATCACGCCCCAGATTGTTTTCGCCGCCCCCAGATTCAACCCTGACTCCGCTCAGAGGCTGTGACTTTTCGACTCGTTTTCGGGTGCCCGACCCTTCGGTGTTAAGGGTCGGTCTTCGTGTTTTTCTTGCCGCTGCCTTTGCTCTCGTTGTCATCCTGAGACCATACGCGCGAAGCGCGGATGGGTGAGGGACCTGCTTCTTCTTCAGCTGTCAAGCATTCCACCTGTCAAAGCTCCGGCGCGCCAAGCGTCGCCCCTCATGGGAACGCCAATCTCCCGATTGGCGCTGTGTCTCACCTCTGCGCCGCAGTCCGCCTCCCCATGCGCAGTCATTCCGTCAGCGCTCAAGCACCCGCCCGACCGCCTCCGGAAGCTGCCCCTGGCAAGCCATGAGCGCGACGCGCAGCAACGCCGCCACGCTCATAAGGTCGCGAATCTCCCCGCGCTCCACGCGCGCAACCGCCTCCCAGAAGGGCACCCGCAAAACCCTGAGCTGCTCGGTCTCCTCCGGCTGAGCGACTCCCTCGCTGAGGTCCCACGCCAGAAAAGCTGTGCCCTGCTCGTTGGTAACGCTGTTGGAAAGGTCCATGCCAAGGATTTGCAGCCATTGCCCGGCGGTAACGCCGCACTCCTCCAGAAGTTCCCGCTGCACCGATTCAAGCAGCGGCTTGCCAACCAGCCCGCCCCCCTCCGGAATCTCCCAGCTGTAAGCACCCGTAGGGAAGCGATACTGCCCCACCAGAATCGTGTTTCCCTTCTCATCGATGGGGACAACGCCCAGCGCGTGATTCTTGAAATGCACCACGCCGTAGACGCCGGGTCCGCCGCCGGGATTGCGGACCTCGTGATGATCCACGCGAATCCACGCGTTCTCGTAGCGCGTTTCCTTGGAAATCACCGTCCAGGGATTCTTCGTCTCGTCCATGCGCACGCGTCTCCGCTTTCAATGAATTCCTGCTCAGCACTCCATAGTATCCGACGTGCCTGCTCCGCTCCGCGCGCGAAACCTGCCGGTGTTGCGAGGCGTAAAGCATCGGGCGGTAGTGGGTCAGCTTCCGGTTGAGCTGGCTGCGTTAATCGGTACTACCCTTTTTGAGATATTATTGCGCTGAATGCTGAAGCCCTCTTTGACTCTCAGAACCGTCGCGTGGTTCCTATGCGCCTTACTTGCTGCCGGAACCGCTGAGGCTTTTTACGCACAAGGAAAGGAAGGAAAGAAACAATCTGAACCTCCGGAGGCTCGGGTGGATATTGAGCTTGCGCGGCAGTTGCTCTTGCATGCCGAGGCTTCCGGATCCTCTGATGTAACGGCTCATGCGCTTCTTCTCTATCGAGTTGCTGGAGCATGGGTTGCCATTGACACTTCACGCGCCCGCTCACTCTATGGTCAGGCTTTCGTCCTGGCGCGCCAATCGACCATGGCCGTACGTGTGCCACTCGAAAATGCCATTTTGAACGAACTGCTTCCGCTTTCTGCGGAAGATGTTACGAATCTACTGCCAGTCGCAGAAATCGAAACCAGGCATCGTCTACTTCGGAACCTTGTGATGTATTGGCTATACCATGCGGATTATGCAAAGGCCATCGAAGCGTTCGAAGCTGATCTCGCCACGGGAAGCCCGCCAGGTGATCCCGCAATTCATTTGATGGCAACGCTAGCAAAAATCTCTTCCGATCAGCGAAGCCGCATCACCGACGAACTGATTCGCTATTGTAAGAGCCATCCCGGTAACTACGATTTTCTCTCCGTTTGGGTTGTTCGCTTTCACACTCAATTGCCACCGGTGTTGGTTTCAGACGCAATTAGTACTGTTCTAGCTGACGCCGAACGCGAAGATCGACAGCACCCATTTCAAGGGATGGGGATGGGCGGAGTAGGGTTCCATTCCCTTTACGACCTAGAGCTGTTCAAGATTGCCCCGACCATTAAGGATGTAGAACCAGATCAGGCCATTCCCCTGATCGCTGAGCGCCCTGAGGTTGCTGATGCCTTGAAGCGGTACCCCAAAGGGATTGAATCCCTGGCCGCCTTCGATTTCACACTGGACTATTCCATCACTCCGAATAATCAAAAACCTATGGATTTGCGGCTTTGGAGCAACCCCAGCGACGGACTAAACTTAGGCGCTCAGGACGAGGGTTTCGAGCTGACGACACCTCTGACTTACCAAATCGATCTTACGGGCAGCCATTTTGATTCATACGATTATCCCAACGGACCCGAAGTCGCAGTACTCGACCAACTGAAGCTCTGCCCTCCTGATCTCCCACTGCGCCTGGAGAGCGCGGCGCAGGCGGTACCGTTGGTTCGCGAAAATCGTCTAGGTCAGCCGACCTATCCTCGGACCGAGCTATTTCTGTTCATCGCTGGTGGTTGCATTAACATTAATGCTCCTTCCGCGGCGCGATCGGCTCTTCAGAGCGCACTCAAAATTGTGCCGCAAATTCCCGAGCAAGAACGCGTTTACTTCATTGCACGAGCAGCCGATCTTTATTTGCACCTCGGCGACCGCGATGCTGCGTATGGCGCAGTCAAAGAGGGTTTTGATCTGGCACATAGCCTTTATGAACACGATTTAGCGTCCGACAAACTTAAGCAGTTCCCGACGGGCCTGTGGGATTCAGCCCAGGTCTACCGACGGATGATCACACTCGGAATCCATGCTTCATTCGATAGAACCCGCGAAACGATAGATGAGATTCCCGATCCGTATCTCCGTACGATGGAGGAAGTAATGATCGCCCGAGCCCCAGAGTAACCATTACTAGGCTGTCGGCATCTTAATCTGTCATGGTCAGCGGCAGTGAAGTCCTGCTCACCCGACAACCGCATTTCGATCTAAGCAGCATCGCCCAGTCTCGTTCGCTGCCCGCCGGATACGTGTTTCGCGCCAAGCTGATTCTGTTGCTAGCGGAAGGCACGTCCTTCAACGCGATCAAGCGACAACTCCAGACCACGGCGCCCACCATTGTGCGTTGGAAGCAGCGCTTCCGGCGTTGCGGACTCGAGGGACTGGACACCTATCATCCCGGGCAAAAGCCCAATGTACTGACTCCCGCTCTGCGCGCCCGCATCCTGTCCGCCACGCGGAGAAAACCCAGCGATGGGTCTACACCCTGGAGTTGCCGCAAGCTGGCTACCGCATTGGGCGTCAGCAAAGACGCCGTGCATCGGGTTTGGCAAGAAGCCGGCCTGAAACCGCACCGCCTCGAACGCTACAGGGCCAGCGATGATCCCGAGTTCGAAAGCAAAACGGCTGACATCCTCGGCCTTTATCTGCAGCCGCCCCAACACGCGGCCGTGTTTTGCGTCGATGAGCAGACCGCCATTCAAGCCTTGGATCGTCTCGATCCCGTCCTGCCGCTCTCGCCAGGCCGCGCCGAACGCCACGGCTTTGAGTACTACCGGCAGGGAACACTCTCTTTGTATGCGGCGCTGAATACGGCCACCGGTCGCGTCCACGGCAAAACCGCTGCCCGCCATACCAGCCATGAGTTCGTCACCTTTTTGCAAGAGGTCCTATCCTTGTGTCCCCCTCGGCAACAGATTCACATCATTCTGGACAATCTCTCCGCGCACAAAACTCGGGCGGTCCGTGAGTTCCTCCAACAACACCCGCGAGTCCGGTTTCACTTCACGCCCACTTATTCCTCCTGGCTCAACCAAGTCGAGATCTGGTTCGCCAAGATCGAACGCGAGGTCATCGCACGTGGCATCTTCACCTCGGTTTCCGACTTGGCTCGCAAACTCCGACGCTACATCAACGCCTACTCCGCCAATGCTCGGCCGATCCGATGGAAATACTCTGACCCCACCCGCCGGGTCCGTAGTAACGAATTCACTGCGACTACTAGGTGTTCCTATTCGCCGCGAAGTTATCGTTAATCCGAATGGGAGCGTTCAAGTAGACTCAGGATTTAATTATGGCGGTGTTTTTCGATAGGATTTTGCTGTAGCTCCTCGCAAGTCGGATTCCCGGAAACTGACCCACTACCCATCAAGCACAGCCCTTGCCTTGGGGCACGGCGACAGCGTAGGATTGCTATTTGGCTTTTGCCTCACCCACCCTCCTGTAGTATTTCGTGCCGTAAACGGGATGGGCAAGGTGCGACTCCAGTATGCGCGGGGTATCCAGAGTGACCGAGAAGGCTCGAACCAAAGCAGTTGCGGTAATCGGCGCGCAGTGGGGCGACGAAGGAAAAGGGAAGGTGGTCGATTACCTCGCTTCCTCATTTGACTACACGGCGCGCTACGCCGGAGGCCACAACGCCGGCCACACCGTTATCTTCAACGGGCACCGCTACGTGCTGCAGTTGATCCCCAGCGGAATCCTGCGCGAGGGCAAGAAAGCCGTCATCGGGCCGGGCACGGTGGTCGATCCGATCGCGCTCGTGAAGGAACTCGAGAATCTCAAGAAGTCCAATGTCGATGTGCGCGGGCGCCTGTTTCCTCAGCAATCGTGCGCATGTGATTCTTCCGTATCACCGCGAAATGGACAAGGCCGCCGAAACGGCTCGCGGGGCCGCGAAAATCGGAACCACCTCGCGCGGCATCGGGCCCGCCTACGAAGACAAGATGGCTCGCCGCGGCATTCGCGTCTGCGATCTGATGGACGCGGACCGTTTCCGCGAAAAGCTCGAGCGCGTGGTCGCCGAGAAGAACGCCATCAGCACCGCCGCCTACGGGCATCCGCTCGAAACCGAAGGCCTGCTCGACCAGTATCTGGAAATTGCCGAGCACATTCGCGAGTTTGTGGTGGATAGCACCATCGTCCTCAACGACGCGCTCGATAAGGGCGAGAGCGTGCTGTTTGAAGGCGCGCAGGGCACCATGCTCGATATCGACCACGGCACCTACCCCTACGTTACGTCGTCGAACGCCACTTCGGGCGGCGCTTCCCCGGGCTTGGGCGTGGCTCCCACGCGGATCGTCGGTGTTGTGGGCGTGACGAAGGCTTACACCACGCGCGTCGGCAGCGGGCCGTTTCCCACCGAAATGGTCGATCTCGATGCCGACGAAGTTCGCGCGCGCGGCAACGAGTTTGGCGCGGTCACCGGACGCCCAAGGCGCTGCGGCTGGCTCGATCTGGTGGTCCTGGGGTACGCCAAGATTCTCAATGGCATCGATTCGCTGGTAGTCACCAAGCTTGACGTGTTCGACGCGCAGCCGCAGATTCAGGTCTGCACCGCGTATCGCTACAAGGGCCGGCCCCTGAAGGAAATGCCGCCGGACGTGGAAACCCTCGCGCAGATCGAGCCGGTATACGAAACTCTGCGCGGCTGGCTGAAGCCCACCTCCGCGGTCCGCGAGGTGAAGGACCTGCCCGGCCCGGCGCGCGAATATCTCAATTTTATTTCCGAGCATCTCCAGATCGAGATCGGAATGATCTCGACGGGGCCCGAGCGTGACGCTACGATTGTCCCGAAGGGAACCAAGCTCGCATCCTGGCTATAGCCTGAAATGCTCTCCGTTGAAGAGGCGCGCGCAAAGGTAATCGAGGTTGTCACCGCAAAAGCGGGGAAATGCCCGCCCAAGACGGAGACAGTCGAATTTGCGCGCGATCCTTCGCAGGCCCTCGGACGCATCCTCGCCGAAAACATCGTCGCGGACCGCAATTACCCTCCCTTTGACCGTTCCATCCGCGATGGCTTTGCCCTGCGCGCCGCCGATGCCGCGCAGCCGGGGGCGAAGCTCAAGTTAGTGGGCGAAAGCCGCGCGGGTGTGGCTTTCAGCGGCGCCGTCGAACCGGGGCAGTGCGTGCGCATTCTGACCGGCGCGGCTCTGCCGCGCGGCACGAACACCGTGCTCATGCAGGAGTACGCCCGCGAAGAAGGCGACTCCGTCATCTTCGAACAAGCGGCGAAGCCCGGGCAGCACTACGTTCACGCCGGGGCCGAAGCGCGCGTCGGAGAAGTGGTGGTCACGAAGGGCACGCGCATCAGCTATGCCGAGCTCGCCATGGCCGCGGAAGTGGGCCGCGTCCGGGCGCAGGTGATCCGGCGTCCGCGCGTGGCGATTCTTTCAACCGGCGACGAAGTGGTGGAAGTGGACCAGAAGCCCGGCCCGTTTCAGATCCGCAACAGCAACACGATCTCTCTTTCCGCGCAGGTGGCCCTGGCCGGCGGCGAGCCAGTGCCGCTCGAGAATGCGCGCGACGATATGGCGGAACTCCGAGCGAAAATCGAGCAGGGCCTTACATCCGACCTTCTGCTGCTGAGCGGCGGCATGTCCGTGGGAAAGTACGACCTGGCCGAAACGGCCCTGCGCGAACTGGACGCCGAATTCTTTTTCGACGCGGTGGCGCTGCGCCCGGGAAAGCCCGCCGTGTTCGGCTGGTGCAAGGGCAAGCCGGTTCTGGGACTCCCGGGAAATCCCGTCTCCACGATGGTCACCTTCGAGCTGTTCGCCGTGCCGGTGATCGAGCTGCTAGCCTGCTACAAGCCGCAGCCTCTGCCGTTTTTCAAGGCCCGCCTCGGCCATGCCATCGACGAAAAGGCCGGCGTAGCGCACTATCTCCCGGCGCGCGTCAGCTGGCCCAACGGCGAGCCGCACGTCGAATTGATGCTATGGGAAGGCTCGGGCGATATCGGCGCGGTCGTGCGCGGGAATTGTTTTGTCCGAGTGGATCAGCCGCGTCTGCACCTCGAAGCGGGCGAATGGGTGGACGTTCTGCCGCGCCGTGGAAGCTTTTAGAATTCCGTTTTTGAGCATCCTCAATGAAAAAGCTCTCGCACTACGATAAAAAGGGCCGCGTCCGCATGGTGGACGTCACGGCCAAGCCCGCCACGTCCCGCGTAGCCGTGGCCCACGCCTTCGTGCAGCATGCAGCGAGCCACCGTCGCGGCGGTGCGCCGCCTCAAGTCGCCCAAGGGCAGCCCCCTCGAAATCGCGCGGATCGCCGGAATCACCGCCGCCAAGCGCACTTCCGAGCTGATTCCGCTTTGTCACCCCCTGTCCTTGACGCACGTGGATGTGAGCGCAAAGCTGTGCCAGAATGGAGTCGAGATTACCTCGGAAGCGACGGCCACGGGACCCACGGGCGTCGAGATGGAAGCGCTGGTGGCGGCCTCCGTAGCGGCGCTCACGATCTACGACATGTGCAAGGCACTCGAACGCGGCATGACGATCGGCGACGTTTACGTCACGAAGAAGTCCGGCGGCAGAAGCGGCCTGTACGTCCGGCCGGAAAAGCGCAAGTAGTTCCCGACAACAATGGCGCAAGCGAAAGACGTCAAAGTGCTCGTGGTCGACGACAATGCGCTGATCCTCGACCTGATCATGCGAGGCCTTTCGCCTCTCTGCGACGCGCACTCCGCTGCCGACAGCGCCGACGCGCTGATGAAAATCATCGACGAGCAGCCCGACCTGGTGGTCTGCGACTACCGCATGCCCGGAATCGACGGCCGCCAGCTCTACGAAAAAGTTCGCGCCCGTCCCGCAGACGCGCAGCATCCCGTTTATTTTTCTGGCCAGCCGCGGCGACATCGAAGAGAAGCTGCGCCCCCTCTCGATGGCGTCGAAGAACTGATCAGCAAGCCTTTCTTCCTGAACGACCTCGTGCAGCGCGCCAAAAAAGTGATCGACCGCCTGCAGCTCGAAAAGCTGCAGAAGCGCGCCGTGCGCCCCGGCGTGATCCAGGGCCGCCTCGAAGAAATGAGCATTCTCGACCTGATGCAGTCGCTCGAAATGGGCCAGAAATCCTGCCAGCTAACCATCCGGCGCGCGGGCGAGACCTGCGAATTATTTTTCGCCGCGGGCCAGTGCGCCGATGCTCGCGCAGGATCGATCGAAGGCGAAGAAGCTGTCTACCAGGCCGTGCGCTGGACCGATGGCGAGTTCGAGATCGATTTCAACAGCGCGCCCACCCGCACCATCATTTCCCGCTCCACCACGGGCCTGCTGATGGAAGGGCTGCGGCTGATGGACGAAGGCCAGCGGGACGCCACCCCAGAAAACGCCGAAGCCACGGAAAGCTAGCTCGCCGCGCCGCCATCGAACCCATGCGTGTAGCCATTCTCACCGTCAGCGATTCAGTCTCGGCTGGTAAATATGAAGACCGCTCCGGCCCCGAGGTCCACGCGCGCTGCAAATCGCTGGGATGGGAAGTCGTCTCGTCCGCCGTGCTCGCGGACGACCGCGCCGCGATCGAATCGTTTCTGAAGACGACCGCCGACGCAAACGGCGTAGACTTGATCCTGACCACCGGCGGCACCGGCGTTGGACCGCGCGATGTGACTCCCGAAGCGACGCAGGCGGTTTGCGAACGCATGATCCCCGGCTTCCCCGAGCAGATGCGAGCCGAAGGCGTGAAGAAAACTCCGCGCGCGATCCTGTCGCGCGCCGCAGCGGGGATTCGCGGCACCACCATCATC
This sequence comes from uncultured Acidobacteriota bacterium, assembly GCA_963709105.1. Taxonomy (GTDB): domain Bacteria; phylum Acidobacteriota; class Terriglobia; order Acidiferrales; family UBA7541; genus Palsa-295. The sequence continues at coordinate 551,576 of CAVPVC010000016.1, read as the reverse complement.
GTAAATTTGCCGGGCAGCCCAGATGGCGCGGTGCAGTCGCTCGACGCGGTGGCCGATCTGCTGCCGCATTCGGCGGCGGTTCTTCACGGCGCCAGGCACGGTTGAAAGAGAGCGTACCGATGGCTTACGGCAATCCTTCACCGAATGACGCGCCGAATGGCGCGCCCAACAAAGACCAGGGCGGAACAGTCAAGCAGCTTGCCCTCGCGTTTGAATTGCCGTTCATCCTGGTTGGCCCGGTAGTCATGGGCGGCGTCCTGGGATTTTTTCTCGATCGCTGGCTGCACACCAAACCCCTGCTCTTGATCGTCCTCGGAATTCTCGGCGTAATCGTCGGTGTCCGAGACGCCGTCAAGAGCGCCGGCAATTCACGACAAGAAACCGTGAAGAGACCGTGAATCGCTCCGACTCCGAAGCCATCGAGCGCCGCATCGAACTCTTCATCCCAGTTTTGGGCGGGATAATGGCGGTGGCAGCCTACCTCAAATGGGGAATCCGAGGCACCGCAGGCGTAGCCCTGGGAGCGGCTCTCTGCTGGCTGAATTTCCGCTGGCTGCGGCGCGGAGCCACCGGCGTGATCAACCTCGGCATGGCCCAGGCCGGGGCGCAGGTGGTCCACGTTCCCCGCAGCGTACACGCTAAGTTCTTTGGGCGCTCATTATTGCTGCTCGTAGCCGCGTATGTTATTCTCAGTCGTCTCAGGCTGCCCGCGATACCGGTAGTGTGCGGGCTGGCCGCGGTGGTCCCGGCCATTCTGGTGGAATTGGCATACGAATTGGCGACCGGACACCATCGCTGGAACGAGCAGTAACTCCGAAACGCAAATTCATAGTGACCCCAGTTCCTTTCACGGGAGAAGCATGGGCAAAGAGGAAGTCCTAGGTCTCACAAAGCTGGTGAACGCGGTGCTGGCCAAGCCGGTCGCCGCGATATTGGCTCTGCTGCATATCCAGCCGGAAAATCCGGATTATCCCATTCCCAATTTCATCGCGATGGAATTGCTCGTCGTGCTCGTCGCCGTGCTGTTCTTCCTGTGGCTCAAGGCGCGCATCCGCGCCGACCATCCCGGCGTGACGCAGCAGATCATGGAATTTTTCCTCGTGAACCCCATGGGCGTCGGCATCAAGGATCTTCTCGACGATATCGTGGGCCACGGTTCCGACCAGCACATCCCGCTGATCGGCTCGGTAGGCTTGTTCATTTTCATGTCCAACATGCTGGCGGTCGTTCCGGGGTTGATGTCGCCCACCGCCGCGGTAACCGTTCCGCTCGGCTGCGCCATCGTCGTGTTCTTTTACTACAACAGCTTCGGCCTGAAGAAGCACGGCCCCGGAGGCTACGTGAAGACTCTGCTCGGGCCGGTGCCGGCAATCTCGCCGATCATGTTCATTGTCGAGACGTTCAGCCATTTCGCGCGGCTGCTCTCGCTCACCGTTCGTCTTTGGGCCAACATGATGGTCAGTGAACTCATTTTCGTTTCGTTCCTCGGGCTGACGATCGGGCTGTTCTCGTTCCTCGGGCGCCTGAGTGCGATCGGGTATGCTTCGGCGGTGGTTCCGGTGGCGATCCCGCTGGCACTGACGTTCTTTCATATTTTCGAAGCGGTGCTGCAGGCTTTCATCTTTACGATTCTTTCCATCGTGTATCTCGGCCTCGCGACTGCCGAGGAACACTAGAAATAAACAGTAGCGGAATTAAACAGCTTCCAGCGTGAGACCGGCGGCCTCCCAAGGCGGCCGGGAACCACCTCCTGGCGGCAAATTCATAAACAAGGAGAAAGCATGACAAGGAAAATGGTTTGGTTTCTGATGGCGGCGATTGCGGCGCTGGTTCTGGCGCCCGTAACGTTCGCGCAGGGCGGTCCGGCAGCCTCCGGCACCACGGATTGGATTGACGTGGCGGCGGCCATCGCTCTCGGCATCACAGCGGCGGGTTGCGGTCTCGGTCAGGGACGCGCCACTGCGGCGGCCTGCGAAGGCACGGCGCGGAATCCCGGCGCAAGCGGTCCCATCCGCATCGCGTTCATCATCGGCGTGGCGCTCATCGAGTCGCTGACGCTGTACGCGCTGGTCATCGTTCTGATCAAGTAGTTTTACATTACGGGATACCTTCGGCCCTGGTGCTCGCCAACCGCGAGCGCCAGGGCTTTTTTATTTTCTTCCGGAGTGATCGTGGAGCGCCGCACGCGCCGCAAGGTGTCCGCACATGCCGTGAACACCTGCGCCCGGCGGCGTGGACGACGAACAGATGTACACATTCTTCGCAGGTGTGCGATACCGCCGCCACGTAGGGCGCGCAAAAAGCTGGTCGATCTCCGGCGCGCCTCCGTTAAGGTCTCCTCCCACCAGGTTCGGATTGTAGAGTTGCAACTCCGCGGCCGTCAGCACGCTCCGCTTCAAAATGATCCTGCGAAATCCCGGCGCGAACCGTTCCACCTGGTTCTCGATCCACTCGCTGGCATCGGCCTTCGACCCGTTCGGCACGTGGCAGTAAGCCCACGCCACGTGCTTACCAGCGGGCGCGCGCGACGCATCGAACAGAGTAGGCTGCACCAGTATCACGAAAGTCTTTTCGGCATGTTCGCCCTGCCACGGCGCCCGTTCCGACGCCTCGATTTCCTCGAGGCTGCCCCCCAGGTGTACGGTCGCGGCACTCCCGCAAGCCGCGGCCTTCCAAGGAATCGGCGCATCGAGCGCCCAGTCCAGTTTGCAGACTCCCGGCCCGTAGCGATAGCGCTCCAGGCTGCGCCGGAAGCCGGAAGGGAAGCGACCTCCGGCAATCGCAAGCAACTGCCGCGGAGTCACGTCGCACAGCACGACGCCCGCCTCCGGCACTTGCTCGAGTGACTCGACCATGCTTCCCGTAACGATTTCTCCGCCAAGCGAGCGCAGGTAAGAAGCAAGCGCCTCGCCGATCCTCCGCGAGCCCCCGCGAGCGACCGGCCAGCCCACCGCGTGCGCCGTGATGCCCAGTACCAGCCCAAACGCGGCGCTGGGAATTTTCTCAAGCGGGAGGATGGAATGCGCCGCAAGCCCCGCAAAAACCGCCCGCGCCTTCGCGCCCCGGAACGTGGATCGCGCGAGGCTCGACGCGGCCCGCACCGCGTGCAAACTGAATCGCGCAGCCGCAAGCGGATGCGCAGGAAACGCCACCGACCCCAGCACCGTCCGCTTGATCTTAGGCCAATCTGCCACCAGCGGCGCCATAAGTCGCGCATACGCGCCGGCATCTTCGCCAAGCTGCGCTGCCGTCGCCTGCAGCGAACGCTCCACGACGACGGCGGTGCCGTCGTCGAAGGGATGCGCCATCGCACCAGCCGGCTCAACCCATTCCAATCCGTGTTCGCGAAGGGGAAGCGTACGAAAGAAAGGCGAGCCAACCGCCATGGGATGCACAGCCGAGCAGACATCGTGAAGAAATCCCGGCAGCGTGAGCTCCGCCGAACGCATGCCGCCGCCAATCGTCTCCCGCCCCTCCACCACCAGCACGGAGCGCCCAGCCTGCGCCATCGTAATCGCGGCCGCCAACCCATTCGGCCCCGACCCGATCACAACAGCATCATAGCTCTGCCGCGACGATTGCACCCGCGTCACGCCCCCGCCCTGCTTTCACACATCCGCAAGCTCGATGGTAGCGGGTCACCCGTCGCAAACGCGAGCGCCAAAAAAAAACGCGGCAGCCGAAGCTGCCGCGTCGATAGTTACACCGGTTGCTGCCTAGCTTCAGAAGAAGAACTTCCCCGAAATCTGAAGCTGCCGCGCGCTGATCAGGTTGTTGCTCGACGCCGTCGGAGTCAGGAACGACGACTGCGGGCTCAGGCAGGGAGTCGCGAAGGCGCAGCCAGCGGCGCCGGGGGCGATGTAGGCATACGCCGACGTGTTGACGCTCGTAAAGATGGTGTGATTGAACAGGTTGAACGCTTCGAGGAACACCTGGAACTTGTAGCGCTCGCTGAAAAGGTTGAAGTCACGCCCGATCCGGAAATCCACATCCCGAATCTGCGTAGGCCCGCGGAAGGAGTTCTTTTGGAAGTTCGGAATGCGGCCGGCGGCGTTGCTGGCGTTCTGCTCCACTCCGCCCGTCGCGCCGCCATCCACCCCGGTCTCGCCCGCGAGGCAGGTTGTGCTGGTCGGCGAGGCTGTCAAAGCGCACGGGGTGAAAGTGGAACTCATCAGGGCATTCACCGGCAAGGGCGACGCAATCGTCACAATGCTGGAGAAATTGAACCCGTTGAGCACATCCCGCACGACGCGGCTGTCGGACTTTACGCGCGGCGACCACAACAGGCTGGCCACGAAGCGTTGCCGCTGGTCGAAGTCGGAATTGCCCCACTCATACTGTTGGTTGTATGGGTTCAGTGGCGCGTCCGAGCTTCCGTTGAATGTTCCGGTATCGCCGAGAACCTGCCCATCGTCCTCGGTATGCGACCAGGTGTAGTTCGCCACGAACTCAAACCCGTGGTTGAATTGTTTTTTCCCGGTGAGGATCATCGCGTTGTAGAGGCTGTGTACGATGCTGCGGCAAACGCTGATGATCGGGTTGGCCGTCGTCTGCCTGGACGTGAAGAGCGGCACAGTCACCGTGCCGGCCCCAGGAAAGGCTCCGTACGGATTCCCCCCGGCGATCGGGGCCAGCACGTTGTAAGTAACCGTGGTCGTCGGCGGCGCCAGGTTGGCGTCGTCGCAAACCGGCAGATGCTGGCCTCGCGTAAAAGCGTAGGTGCCCGATACGCTGATGTCTCCGGGCAGTTGCCGCTCGACAGCAATATTGGCCTCGTGGACCATAGGCTCCACGTAGTCGGGGGCCTGACCGCGGAAGCTGATGGTGGCCGCGCTGGGATTTGTGTTAACTGATTTCGGCGTTACGGCTCCCGCGAAAGGAGCTGACAGCGCCGGGCCAAGGGCGGGGAAGATAATATTCGGGAAGATCGGGGCGCACGCAGCGATGGATGTCACGGAGCTTGTCACCGAGGTGAAGCTCGCGTTGCAGTTGTAAGTCTGCTGGTAAACGCCATTTTCGACCCGTGTGTCGTAGAACGAGCTGTTGGTCGTTTTGGCGTAGAAGATTCCGTAGCCTCCGCGAACCACCATGTTCTTGGCAACCTGCCAGGCCACTCCGATTCGCGGCGCAATATCGGCATGGTCTATGTTGAGGTCGCTAGTCGCGTAATAAGCCAGGTTCGAGGAGTTATTGGGGCGGGGCGGTTGCGGAACCCACTGGATGTCGTAGCGCAGCCCGAGGTTGAACGTCAGGTTCGGTCGGGCCTTCCAGGTGTCCTCTCCGTAGAATCCGTAATCGACGTCGTAAAAGTCGTCCTTGCCCTCTCCGGTAATCGGATCATAGGCTTGCGTGAACGTGTTGTAATGCTTGCCGAGCCGAGCTGCGGCATTGGCTCCGTCGCTCGCCAGCGGCAGGTTATACACGTCGGCAACCCAGTTCTCGAACGTAAACGCGGGTGCGCTGTTGCTGTAGGAGTACGCGTATATCCCGCCGCCCTGAAACAGGTTGATCAGCAGTTCGTGAATGGGGCTGATATCCGCGCCGAACTTGAACGTGTGCCGGCCGTGGACCATTGTCACCGAATCCGCGAATTCCAGGCGATGCTCGTCAGGGAACGCCGGGCGGGGCAGCGCGTTGGGCATACCGTAAGCGAAAATGGAACTCAAGCTCACGCTCGGGCCGGAGAAATTGGCGGAATAGAACTCAAAGTCCCGGGACCACTGAAAACGGAAATCGTTCACCGTGGTGGAAGAAATCACGGTGTTCCAGTGCGCCACCAGGAAGCGCTCGTGCGTTCCGTAAGACCCGTTCTGCGTCACCGACCCGGCGCTGAACGTCGGGCTGGTGCTGTAATCGTTGGGCGCCTTCCAATCCATGAAATTGAACGAAACGCTCAGGTGATTGTTGGCGTTCGCCTGATAATCGAGCTTGCCGAGATAAATGTCCTGGTCTCCAAATCGCGGTTGAGGCCCGATATTTCCCAGGATGTAATTGACGGCTGCCTGGCATTGCGCGGCCGTGATTCCCACAATGATGGAAGGCGCGCAGTTGGCCGTGTTCACCGCACCCAGAGCCTGCGGCGTGGATGGCCCCGTGTAGATGATCGGGAACGAGCGCCGCTGCCCGTCGTAGTTGGCGAAGAAGAACAGCTTGTCTTTGATGATCGGGCCGCCGACGCTGCCGCCGAACTGCTGCCGCTGGTGTTCGGGCTGCGTGAGAATGCCTTGCGATTTGCTGTAGGGATCGAGAGCGTTCAGGCTGGGATAGCGCAAATAGTAGAACAGATCGCCGTGAATGTCGTTCGTTCCGGACTTGGTGACGGCGTTGATCATTCCGCCGGCGGCTTGTCCGAATTCAGCGCTATAGGCATTCGAATTCACCTGGAATTCCTGGATGGCGTCCAGGCTGTAGGTGTAGGCGACGCCGGTGCGTCCACGATCCTCGGAAAAAAACGCCTGCTGGTTGCTCGTGCCATCGACCGCGCTGTTATTGAACAAGCCCGAAATGCCGTGATAGCTCACCAGGCCGTGCGATCCATCCGTAGTATTGCCGGGCGTCAGCAGCGCGAAATTTTCCCAGCGGCGGCCATTCAGCGGCAGATTGCCCGCCAGCGTCTGGCTCACAGTTTGCGACAAGTCCGTCTTGTCCGGTTCGATCAGCGGCGCTTCGCCGGTGACGGTGATCGTCTCCGCCGTGGTCTTCAGCGGGAGGGAGAGGTCAACTCCCAGCTTATCTCCTACCTGGAGGAGAAGATCCTTTCGTTCCACCTTTGCGAAGCCTTCCTTCGTCGCGTCCACAACATAATGTCCAGGTTGCAGGAACGGCGCATAGTAGAGCCCGGATTCATCCGTCGTGAGGGTGTGAATGATTCCCGTCTCGACGCTGATCACATCCACGGTGGCGCCCGCAATCGCGGCGCCTGAAGGGTCGCTGATCGTCCCGGAGATGGTACCAGTACCAGCAGTCTGCGCGACCAGCGAGCCGGCGCTCAGCAGCGCCGCCACCGCAAGAATCAAAACCCCGAAGAATAGATTCGTGTAGTTGCAGCTTCCCCTAAAGCCACCCTTTTGCATTTTTATCTCCTGTGGATGTCTTGCGAAATTCCGACCACAAACCCCTGGTTTTGCGCCAATTCTGCCACCGACCAAGGTAGCAGCTACTTCGAGTGACATCTTTTTTAGACCAACCACCCCGGGGAAGCAAGTTAAAATCGCGTTACCAAAATCAAAGATTTTATGCCATGTATCGCGGAAACGAATCTCGCCCCCGCCCCAGGGGCACCTTCTCCATCAATGTGTGCCAATTCGGAGCGATTTCTGATACTTTCTAGGCGCTTTCGGCCCCGGGCTCCCTTCTCACTATTCTTCCGCTTCGAAGGAGATTCACCATGAGCGAGCAAGCCAATCTGCAGGCGAATGTGGAGTTGATCCAGGCGGCCTACGCGGCCTTTTCACGGGGCGACATCCAAAGCATCCTCGATAGCCTCACGCCCAACGTCGAATGGATTGCCGCGCCGGTCGAACCGGTGGCCGGAACCTATCGGGGCAAGGAAGAAGTGGCGCATTTTTTTCGCAAGGTGGACGAACTGGCGGATTACTCCAATTTCGAACCGCGCGAATACATCGCGCAGGATGATCGCGTCGTCGTGCTGGGATACTACCGCGCGACGGCCAAGCGCACAGGCCGGATTTTCGAGAGCAACTGGGCGATGGCCTTCACCGTGCAGGACGGCAAAATCTCGCAATTCCAGGAATTCACCGATACGGCCGTTCTGAACGCCGCGCTCGCCACGGCATCGGCGGCGACGGCGTAAAACGCGTCGTCATCCGTAAAAGCTGGCGCAAAAACAAAAAGGCGGGCGCATCGTGCGATGCGTCCGCCTTTTCTATTGGGAGATTTCAGCTGCGGCGAAGCTTGTTACTGCTTCTTACTGGCCGCCGCCCTTTTGCAATTCATCGAGCGCCGCCAGCACTTCCTCGCTGTGGGGAGTGGGGTTCACCTTCACATAGACCTTCACGATTTTGCCCGTGGGATCGATCAGGAACGTGTTGCGGGCCGCGCACGACGTGCCGTTCATCTGATTCAGCGAGCCGTACTTCGCGACCACGTCCATGCTGGTGTCGGAGAGCAGCTTGAAATTAATGCCGTCCTTCGCGCAGAACTCCTTGTGCGAGTCCACGGTATCGACGCTGACGCCGAGCACCACGGCGTTCTTCTTGACGGTATTGATCCTGGTCGCGCGTGAAGCCGTGCGCTTCGATGGTGCAGCCGGGCGTCTGGTCCTTGGGATAAAAATAGAGGACCACCCATTTGCCCTTGAAGTCGTGCAGGCTCACGGGTGTGTTCTCCTGCGAGTTCAGCGTGAAATCGGGGGCCATGCTGCCCACGGTGGGCATCGGTTGATCGTCAGCGGCTTGCACCCGGGCAAACGACGCGACGAAAATGAGAGCCAGTGCCAGTGCGAAACAGGGAAGCACGCGAGCGACAGCGCGTAGCGACGTCTTCATGTTCTGTTGTTCCTCCTGCAAAGAGTGATCCGCGTAGAGGCGGCAGCCGCCTAAACTATACTCCACTTGGGACGCGCCGCGCGCAACTTTGGTTCCGCGAGCTCGCCCGTGCAGCGGCGGTGATGGCGAACGCAGTTTTGCGCCGATTTCGCCGCCCCAAAATCCAATCAACTTCAAGCATTGCGCGCCGATTTTGGAGCCTCCAAATCCATTCAATTGATAGTTTCTGGACCCGTCCGAAGCCGCAAAAATACTGATCGAAATTTGGTGGTCGCCTCAGTATTTCCGCGGATCGAAGGGCGGGAGGCGAAGGACTTCGCGGCGGGCGGCGGTCCAGAGGCGGCGGGTGGCTTCGTGCAGCGCGATGGCGGAGCTGGCCAAGTAGCGGGCGGAGCAGCCGGCTTCGGTGAGGAGGCTCGCGCCGCCGATTATGCCGGGGACGGCGTCGAGTTCGGCGCGGAGGCTGGCTAGCACGGGGCGCCAGTCGGGGAAGCTGTCGGCTACGATCAGCAGGGAGGCGCAGTAGGAATAGGTGGACATGCAGCCTAGAGACGGCGGGGACGAGTGGCGAGTGACGAGTGGCGAGTGGCTGGTGGCTGGCTGCGCGGCGCCGGCGATGTTTGTGCGCGAGAGGTAGATTAGCTTGCCGCGCAGGGTTACTTCGGTGCGTGAGTCGAATTGGCGGAAGCGCCAGTGTTCGTTTTGGGCTACGCGGCCGGCGGCGAAGGCGTCGAGGAAAATGCCGCGGCTGCCTTGCTGCATTTCGACGTGCAGGGTTTGCCGCAGACTTGAACCGGCGTGCGGGATCACGTGATCCGGCAGATATTCCAGCGTGGCGCCGGTTGCCAGGCGCAGAACGGTATGGATTTCGGAGGGCGGGCCGCTGGTGCTCTCGCCAGTGTCCTCGCGGGTGCGCCCGTCCGTGCTCCCGCCAGAACGTCCGCCAGTGCGATAGATGCGGGTGGCGGAGGGCGTTGAGAGGCAGACGGCGGCTTGCTCGCCCAGGTCGATTTCGGTGCGGAGGCGGTCGCCGCCCAGCACGCCACCGGTGGGATTGAGTAGGAGGAGATAGGATGTGCCGTCGTCCAGCGTTAGGGGCGAGAGCACCTGTAACGGTAGCGTGTAGCGGCAATGGCGCAGCGCCGTGATGTGAATCGCGGCGTCGCCTTGCGCGCTGGCGCGGCGCTCGAACCCCAGGCGCAGCAGGCCGTCGCGGCCGGAGCGGCTAGGATTCGAAGAGCAGGTCGCGGCGAATCCAGTCGATGACGGCGTCGACTCCGTCGCCGGTCTTGAGATTGGTGAAGACGTAGGGTCGCTCTCCTCGGACGCGCTTGGTGTCGCGGTCCATCACTTCCAGGCTCGCGCCCACGTAGGGCGCGAGGTCGATCTTGTTGATTACGAGCAGGCCCGACTTGGTGATGCCGGGGCCGCCTTTGCGCGGAATTTTGTCGCCCTCGCTCACGTCGATCACGAAGATGGCGGCGTCGACGAGTTCCGGGCTGAAGGTGGAGGAAAGATTGTCGCCGCCGCTTTCGATGAGAAGGATGTCCATCTGCGGGAAGCTCTTTTGCAGGAGCGCGGAGGCTTCGAGATTCACCGAGGCGTCTTCGCGGATGGCGGTGTGCGGGCAGCCGCCGGTTTCGACTCCGACGATGCGCTCGGGAGGAAGCACGGCGCGGCGGGTTAGGAATTCGGCGTCTTCGCGGGTGTAAATGTCGTTGGTGATAACGGCGAGATCGTAGGTGGATTTCAGGCGCGTGCAGAGCGATTCGACGAGCGCGGTCTTGCCGGAACCTACCGGGCCGCCTATGCCGATCTTTAACGGGCGGCCGGGGATTTTTTTGCCGGCGCGTGCGGGACCGTCGTTGGGACTGTTGCCGAGACTGTCGCTGGGTCTGTTGTTCAGATTATCGATGGGCGCGCTCATGAGCGGAACATCCGGGCGTCGAGGGATTCGTGGCGCATGGCGGCGATTTCGATTTCGGGCGTGAAGCTGGAGATGTCGTCTTCGGTTTTCTCCTGTACCGCGCGCGCGAGCGACGTTATCAATGGGCCGAGGCTCCAGAGGATTCGCTGGCCGGCGAGTTGGCCTAGCGGTAGCAGGCGAAGCGAGGCGCCTACGATCAGGGCGCTTGTGGAGTACAGAAACGCCGAGGCTGTTTCTTCGGGCGGCCAGTTTAGCGCGGCGGAGGCGATGCCGAATACGACGGCGTGATGGCACGGGGCGGCTTGTGATTCCGCCTCCGCTGCGAAATGGGCGATGAATGGATCGGGAGAGAGGTCGCGCAGGATGCGCAGAGTCTGGCGGCCCATCTGGCGGCTTGCTTCGCGCGATTCGGTGGCGATTTTCAGGGCTTCGAGCATTTGGTCGAGGCGGAGGCAGGTTGGCAGATCGTGTGCGAGGGCGGCTCTGCGGGCGGCCAGGGCGATTACCGCGTCGGTGGGCGCGGCGGAGTTTTGCAGATGCGCGCGGAGGAATGTCGCGACGTCCTCGGCGGTTTGCACGCGGCCGGATTGGACCAGGGTTTCGAGGCCGAAGGAGTGCGCGTAGCCGCCGGCGGGGAACAGGCCGTCGGCGAATTGCAGGAGATGGATGAAGGCGCTTGGGTCAGGGTTCATAGAGATCGCGAATGTTGTGGTGTTAGAGAAATGAAGAGAGATTCCCTCGTCGCTTCGCTCTTTCGGGATGACAACGAAAAGCCAAGGCGCGAGAAAAGTCGAAAGAAAGACCCACCCTTGAAAACACAACGGTGGGGCGCCCGGAAAACCGGAAGGCAAATGCAGATCCCTCGCTGCGCTCGGGATGACACTGGTGTGGCTAGAGGGCAGATGTCCCACGTCGTTCGAGGTGACAGGTGCGCGGGTATCGTTCATGGATGACGCCCGTTCGGCAGCGGGTGTGTTAGCGGGCATGGATAAGGCCTATACCCAAAGGAGAGAAGACGGCTTGGCGGCGAGACCAGCTGGCGCCTAGGCGGTCGAAGAGTTGCGCCATGGCGGGGTCGTCGTGGATGACACGTGCTCGGCAGTGGATATGTTAGCGCCCATGGATGATTCCTACGCCGAGGGGGGAGAAGATGGCTTGGCGGCGAGACCAGCGGGCGCCTAGGCGGTCGAAAAGCTGCGCCATAGCGGGGTCGTCGGGCACTAGCAGCGTGGCTCCTTCGAGGGCCAGGGGGAAGTGGCGGTTGCCGATTTCGAAGGCGAGGCGGATGGCGTCCTCTGAGTCTTCGGGTGTGACTGCGATCAGCGGTTCGGGCACCGCTTCTACGCGAAGGTACCAATCTTTTTCGACGAGGATGATTGTCCCCGGCACGAGGGGAGTACCGGTGGGAAGGGCCAGGGCTACTTCGCGGCCTTTTGCGGTGGTGAATTTTCCGCGGATCCAGCGGCGCTGCTCCCAGGGAAGGGCCAGCGTGTCTTCTTCTTTGCCGCGGATGTCTTCGGCTGCCAGGGAATCGACGGGATCGTAGACGATCAGCATGGATATTGTCTCGCTGGCTCGGAGCCTGCGGCCAAATTGCTAAAAGACGATTTTTTCGCGCGTATGGCAATTATTTTCGGCATCGGCTTTCCGCAAAAAAAATCAAAAAATCGCAGCCTCTCAGAATAGGAAATAGCGCTGGGCCATGGGAAGAACTGTGGCCGGCTCGCAGGTCAACAGGACGCCGTCGGCGCGGACTTCGTAGGTTTCCGCGTCGACTTCAATTTTGGGTAACGCGTCGTTGTGGATCATGTCTGTTTTCGAGAGGCCGCGGCATTTTTTTACCGCCGAGAAATGCTTCTTGAGTCCCAGCTTTGCGGGAACGCCCGCTTCGAGCGCGGCTTTGGAAACGAACGTAAGCGATGTGGACTGCACCGCGCGGCCGTAGCTGCCGTACATCGGGCGGTAGATTACCGGCTGCGGCGTGGGGATGGAGGCGTTCGCGTCCCCCATTACCGACCAGGCGATGAATCCGCCCTTTACGATCATCTCGGGCTTCACGCCGAAGAACGCGGGCTTCCACAGCACGAGGTCGGCGAACTTCCCCACTTCGACTGAGCCGATTTCGTGCGACACGCCGTGGGCGATGGCGGGATTGATGGTGTATTTCGAGACGTAGCGGCGCACGCGCACGTTGTCATTCTCGGAAGATTCACCGGGAAGCGAGCCGCGCTGGCGCTTCATTTTGTCCGCGGTCTGCCAGGTGCGCGTGATCACTTCGCCGATGCGGCCCATCGCTTGCGAGTCGGACGACATCATGCTGATCGCGCCGATATCGTGGAGAACGTCTTCGGCGGCGATGGTCTCCGCGCGGATGCGGGATTCGGCGAAGGCCAAGTCCTCGGGAATCGACGGGCTCAGGTGATGGCAGACCATGAGCATGTCGAGATGCTCGTCGAGCGTGTTGACGGTGAAAGGCATGGTGGGGTTGGTGGAGGAGGGCAGGCAATTGGGCTCGCCGCATACCTTAATAATGTCCGGGGCGTGGCCGCCTCCGGCGCCTTCGGTGTGGTAGGTGTGAATCGTGCGGCCCTTGAAGGCGGCGATGGAATCCTGGACGAAGCCGGCTTCGTTCAGCGTGTCGGTGTGGATGGCGACCTGCACATCGTATTTTTCGGCGACCGATAGCGCGCAGTCGATGGCGGCGGGAGTGGTGCCCCAGTCTTCGTGAAGCTTGAGGCCGATGGCGCCGGCTTCGATTTGTTCGCCGAGCGGCGCGGGGCGCGAGGAGTTTCCCTTGCCGAGAAAGCCGAGATTCATCGGGAAAGCCTCGGCGGATTCGAGCATGCGGTGCATGTTCCACGCGCCGGGGGTGCAGGTGGTGGCGTCGGTGCCGGTGGCGGGTCCGGTGCCGCCGCCGATCAGCGTGGTGAGGCCGCCGGAGAGCGCGGTCCAAACAAGCTGCGGGCAGATGAAGTGAACGTGCGAGTCGATGCCGCCCGCGGTGACGATTTTGCCTTCGCCCGCGATTACTTCGGTGCCTGCTCCCACGATCATGCCGGGTGTGACGCCCGTCCATCACGTCGGGATTGCCGGCCTTGCCGATTCCGACGATGCGGTTGCCGCGAATGCCGATGTCGGCCTTGACGATGCCGGAGTGATCGACGATCACGGCGTTGGTGATGACGAGATCGAGCGCGCCGTCGGCGAGCACAGCGGTGGAGGACTGGCCCATGCCGTCGCGCAGGCTCTTGCCGCCGCCGAATTTGGCCTCGTCGCCGGGAGTGGTGAGGTCTCGCTCGATTTCGATGAAGAGTTCGGTGTCCGCGAGGCGGACGCGATCGCCCGTGGTGGGTCCGTAGAGTTCAGCGTACTGGCGGCGTGGAATTTTCAGGCTCAACGATGCTCTCCTGGATGCGTCTCCCTGGTCAGGTCAGGCGAACTTTACGTTAGCGAAAAACCTTTGTCCTTGGCGCGCTGGAGCGCGGCGGATTTTGCCGCGTCTGTCGCGGGCCCGTCGGTGAGCGCGTTGAGGCCGTGGACCGCTTTGGCCCCGGCGATTTCGGTTAGTTCGACGCGCTTGGCGTCGCCCGCCTCGAAGCGTACGGCGGTGCCCGCGGGAATATTCAGGCGCATGCCGAAGGCTTGCGCGCGATCGAAGCGGAGTTCGCGATTGGCTTCGAAGAAGTGGAAATGGGAGCCGACCTGGATCGGGCCGGTCACCGGAATTGACGACATCCAGTTCGATTACGCGGCGGTTCGCGTTGGCGATCACGGGATCGGCTTTGAGGCGATATTCTCCGGGGATCATGTGCGGTTCTCCTTGTTGGCGGCCAAGGAAGGCGCTGCGCGCCCGCTTTTGTGTCGTGGCTGAAGCCACGACCTACAAAGATTGCTCAAATTCCGAAATCCTCAGCGGATCGGGTGGTGAACCGTCACGAGCTTGGTGCCGTCGGGAAAGGTTCCTTCCACCTGCACCTCGTCGAGCATTTCCGGTACGCCTTCCATTACGTCTTCGCGGCGAAGAATCGAGCCGCCGAATTCCATAATTTCCGAGACGGAACGGCCATCGCGAATCGCTTCGAGGAGTTCGGCGGTAATCAGCGCGGCGGCTTCCGGATGGTTGAGCTTCAAGCCGCGGGCGCGGCGCTTGCGCGCGAGATCGGCGGCGACGACGATCATCAGCTTGTCGATTTCTCTGGGAGTCAGATGCATTGCGCTCGCTCGAGCCCCAATTCAGCGTACAACACTACCAGAGTCGCGGCGCGGCGGGCTATCGGCAAAGTGGATGCGATGGATAGCGGATTGTTCGCGCAGAGAATAGAAGCGGAGCACCCGCGAATCACGACTAGTTCTGGCACTTCGCGTATTCGCGGGCGCCCCTCTGTCAGTCGCGCACGGTGAGTACCGGGCAATGCGCGTTGGCAACCACGTAGTGAGCCGTAGAGATCGGCAAGTGGGTGGCTGCTCCGGGGACGCCGACCGGCCGGTGCACGCCCAGGACGATCAGATCGGCGTTCCGGTTCTTCGCAACGTCGAGGATTTTCTCGGCCACTTGGCCGCGTTCGACGACGTAGTCTGGTTCGCACCAGAGTTCCGCTTCGGGCGGGACGATGTCGACCAGGCGCAGCTTCGATGACGCGATCAGATCCTGCGGAACCACGAATTCGCCGGCCTTTGGATCCTCCAGAACATGCAGAAGAGTCAGCCTGGCCTGATATTCCTGCGCCAGCGAAACGGCATAAGGAGCGGCCGCGGCCGATTCAGCGCCGAAACTTGCGGCATACAGGATTCTCGTAAACTCACCCGCCCGGTTCGGCTCAGCCGGGGCGTGCGGCCCGACCGTCAGCACGGGGCACGGTGCGTCTCGAAAGATTTCTTCCGCCGCCGATCCGAGAAGGAGCTTGCCGAAGCCGGAGCGGCCGTGCGTTCCGATCACCAGCAAATCGATATGAAACTTCCGGATGGCCGCCAGCAGATTTTCCCAGATGCTGCCTTCCTCGATCAGAACGGTGGGCTCGATTCCGGGAATGGCGTTGCGCAGGGATTTTCTGCGCTCGATTTCTTCCAGCTCGGCGGCCCTTTCGAGTGCGGGCCAGCCGGCCGGAGGAGTCATGGGATTGATCACGGGCGTGCGCACATGCAGAGCGAAAAGGTTGGCGTCAAAGTGCTTCGCCAGGACTCCTGCATAGGGAAGCGCGGCAGCGGCGGCCGGGGAAAAATCCGTCGCAAATAGAACGTTCTTCAGCTGAACTCGCGTCTTCGTATCGAGTGCTTTCATGGCAGCCTCCAGACAACCTCTACATAGCGCTGCGGCTGGGTCCCGCGATGTGATGCGAGTCACCCTCTCCTGTGATCGCCCGGACCACGGGGGAGAAGTCGCCGCATTCCTCGATGGTTTTTGCGCGCAAACGCGCCCGTTTTGCCGGACGCGCTTGCAGCTTGGCATTGCTCGTCTGTATAGTAGGATCTCTAACGGAACGCGCCCGTAGCTCAGCTGGATAGAGCGTCTGGCTACGAACCAGAAGGTCGGGAGTTCGACTCTCTCCGGGCGCGCCACTTTTTTTTGCAACGCTTCTTTCAGATTAGCCCCCTACATGCTTGAGTGGTTGTAGAGGATCTTGTCTTTCGCGTAGCGTGCGGCTGGATTCCGTCGGGACTGGTCCGCCTGTGTGCGCCAGATTCGAAGTAAAGGATTTTTGTTTGCACCCCGGCGGCGGTTGAATTCATCGAACGGAGTGAGCAAGCAGCTCGATAGACCCCCGCGAAGGCGAGTGTGCGTTCAGAATCTCTCCGTACCGGGGCACCGGGGGTGTTTGTGTCAGCACACGGAATCGCGGTTCCTGCAAAAGGCAGCACAGCACCACCGTCACTTGTTTGCGCTGCGACCCTCTCGCAGCGATTTCGCACGCGCCTGGCAGCCATAATTGCCATTGTGCTGGCGCTTGCGGTGCGCACCCCTGCTCAGACCGCTGCGGCCCCGGGATTGCAGCCGGGGAAAATTCTGGGCACGGTGATCGACGTGAACGGGGACCCGGTTATCGGCGCGACCGTGGCTCTCACTGATGCATACCCGGGGGATCGCCGCACGGTAGTGACGCCCGGAAACGGATTCTTTCAGTTCGACAATGTCCAGCCGGGAGTGCAATACCTGATCATTGTCAGCGCGGAGGGTTTTGCGGACTGGACATCGCCCGCTATCACTCTCGAATCGGGCCAGGTGAATCTTCTGGGAGCGGTCCAACTCCGCATCGCCACGGCGCGTGCGACGGTGGAGGTAAACGGCAATTCGGCCGAGATCGCGACCGAGCAGGTGAAGATGGAAGAAAAGCAGCGCATTCTTGGCCTCATACCGAATTTCTATGTTGCCTACGACGCGGATGCCGAACCCCTCACCGCGGCGCTGAAATTCAGGCTCGCGCTGAAAATCTCAGTCGATCCGGCCACGATCGCGGGAATCACGGTGATTTCGGCAGCCAAGCAGGCGGCAAACACACCGGCTTATGGCCAGGGCGCTTCGGGATTCGGCGAGAGGTTGGGCGCAACCGGCGCCGATGGTTTTGTGGACATCATGATCGGGGGCGCGATATTGCCCTCGGTGCTGCACCAGGATCCGCGGTACTTCTACAAGGGAACCGGCACAACCAAAGCCCGGCTTCGGCACGCGATTCTGGCTCCCTTTGTCTGCAGGGGAGATAACGGAAAGTGGGAGCCGAACTACTCCAGCCTGGGCGGTGATTTGGCTACAGGTGCCATCGCCAACCTCTACTATCCAGCGTCGAATCGCGGAGCGGGCTTGGTGTTCTCAAATTTCGCCATCGGCACTGCGGAGCGCATCGGCGCCAGCGTGGCTCAGGAATTTCTCCTGGGGAAACTTACCCACCGCGGTGGCCACATAAATTAGATCGCCGTTCCGTTTACGAGGCGTTGCCGGGCACTTCGGATGGTCAGGGATGTGCAACGCTTGCAATCTCGAGTCGCGGCGCCGGTGGCATCGCTGCGTTTCTCCAACTTGCTAGAAGAAAGATCGTCCCGCTGACGGGCGACACGTGGATGTAGTAAACCGTGCAGCCGGCTTCCACTTCGTAGAAGTTTTTGCGCTTGGGGTCGGGCGTGGCATTCACCGTGCCGGCCAGGAGAATTCCCAGACGGATCACCGACGACGCGGCGTGTTTTCCCAAGTCTTTGATTTCGAGTACTTCGCCGAAGTTCATTTTCATGGGATTAGACCTTGGGCTGCGCGGCTCGCGAGCCGAAGACTCCGCAGCGGGCTCCCATCCCTTCGCGGAACTTTTCGCGCTCCTCGGGAGTCATCTGCGCCCACCGCTCCATCATGCGCCCCCGCCAGTGCATGGACGGGCCGCGGCGCCCGCGGAAACCGCCGAACAAAATTTTGCTCAGCAGCAGTAGACCGAGCGCCTGCCAGAAATTGATCGGATGCAGCGCAAAGAGCGCGGGCATCAGCCAGTTCCACAGGCTCATCACCACAAAGCTCAGCGCGGCCGCGGCCAGCAACACGAACAATGCAACTTTGATTCCCTTGAATATCCATCGAGCTTTCATCTTTTATCCTCTTCTATCCACTTTTATCCACGCGTTCTTCAAACTCGTCATAGATCGCTTCCAGCCGCTCGCGCAGATGGACCACCGCGCGATGCTTTCGCAAAATCAGCGTGTTCACGCTGACCCCGGTTGCTTCGGCTAGCTCCTTGAAACTTTGCCCTTCGATCTCGTGGGCGACAAACGCCTGGCGCTGCTCTTCAGGCAGCTCGTTCAGGGCGGCATCGAGCTCTTCAATCAATACAGTTCGGGCGTATGCCGCCTCCGGCCCGGCATCGGGAGAGGGGAGCAGATCCTCGATGCGCTGCGACTCTCCTTCCGCATCGTTTGCCGCGGCATCGTTGGCGAGCGCCTCGGGCCTTTTTTGGCGGAAGAGATCGGTGATGCGATTCCGCGCCACGCGGTAGAGCCAGCCGCTCAACTGCTCGATCGGCTTCATCATCCGGTCGGCTTCTACCAGTTCGTAGAAGACCTCCTGCAGAATGTCTTCGGCGTCTCTTTCATCGGGCACACGCCTGCGGATGAAATTCTTGAGCCGGGACCCTTCGCGCTTGACCGCCTCGGCTATCCGTTGGTCACGCTCGTGAGCCATCCCGTCGATCAGGGCCTCGTTCATCTACCTATGTAAACGGATGGGGCGCGCAAATATTTCAAAGAAATGCGGCTGGGCTGGACAGCCCTCGTGGCCGCAAGCGACTATGCCTGTGGTATATACACGGTTGCATTTTCGCGTTCGAGTAACGCAGAGAATAATCCCAGAAGCGGAGCGACACATTGCAGACATCGTTGACAGCGCGGGAAGTGCAGGAGGCCATCGAAGAGCGGATCAGCAAGGGCCTCTACGCGCTGGGGCACCGGCTGCCGCCGTTACGGTCGATGGCCGCCGAACTTGGCACGAGTCCTTCGACGGTGAGCCGCGCCGTGCAAGAAATGATCCGCAATGGCTGGCTGGAAGTGCAGGAGCGGCAATTCGTGCGCGTGCGGAGCCATCTTCCACACAAGCCGGGGCGCAACGCGGAGATTCAGCGAGCCATCAAGTCGATCGCGCACAAGTGGAAGCTGTGGGGTGGCGGCGAGAAGGAATTGCTTCGCGACATCAGAGAGATCGTCGCCGGGGTTTTCGAGGACGAGGCGCAGTTCGTGTTCACCGAATGCAATGCGCACGATCTCAACCACCTGGGCAAGCAGCTGGCGAGCGAACTTTCCAGCCTCTCGATTGCGCGCACCTTGATTGAGGACCTTGACCTGCCGCGACTCCGCCAGAATAAATCGGTGATCCTGGTGCCTTATTACCACTATGCGGAGGTGAAGGAAATTGTAGGGCAGGAAGTTTCCATCGTGCCGGTTCACACTTCGCCGAGCGCCGAGACGCTCGACGCGCTCCTGACGATCAAACCGCGCTCGAAAGTCCTGGTGGTGGGGCACAACAAGCGATCGGTGACGCGGCTCTCGGGAATGGTGCGCGACTACGTGGATGCAAAGATCACGGCGATTACGGAAGGAGAGAAAGACAAGCTGCGCAAGCTGGCGCCGCGGTTCGATGTGGTGTTCGCCGTGTGGTCCGCGGCCGAGTCGGCAGCGGCGGTGCGGGGCGTGAAGCGCGTTATCGTCGTGCGCTTTGCGCTCGATACATCCCTGGGCGCAAAGCTGAAATGGGGAGTGTCGACGGCGGCGGAGAAATCGCTCTAGCACTCGCGGTCGCACGCGGCGCAACAAACGGGAGCGCTTGGCAAGGGGAGGCCGAGAAGCGCGCCGCGCAGGGCTCCGGTAATCACGTCGGCTTCGGCGATCCGCAACGGCAGCGGGGGATTGATGGCCAGACGCCGCGGCCCGTCCACGCCGGCGAGAACACCGCGCTCGCACATCCCGCGACGAATTTGCGCAGCTGTGTGCGGCGAGGCCAGCGCGACGCGGATGGATAATCCCGCGCCCTCGACGCTTTCAATCTGCGGGCAGCTCTCGCGCACCGCCGCGAGGCGCGCCATTAGATAGTTCGCAACGTCGCGCCCTTGCTGCAACAATCCTTCGCTTTCGACTCCATGGATCGCTGCGGATACGCGGGTCAACCATTCCGGCGGTGCCGGTTGGTATGCCAGCGCAGATGCACGGTTCGCCAGGTCGCGGCCGGCAGCGAAGCCTTCGCGCCCCAGCACCGCGCCGAACGGCGAGCCGAGTGCGAGCGCTTCGCCTACGACGATCATATCTGGCGCGTGTTTCCAGGCAGAGCTTGCGAGCCACCGGCCGGTGCGGCCGAGCGTCTCGTTTTCAAACGCCACGAGCGGGCGGCCGGCAATCACCGGTTCTCCAGCCATCGCGTTGATCTCGACGAGGGAGCCATTGTCGCCAAGCTGCGCTGCCAGATCGGCCGCAGCCGCGAAGCTTTGCGTCACGGCCAGGCAAACGTAGCCCGGGGTTAGCGACGACAGCATTCGCAGAACAGTTGCTGGGTCGACTGCGGGCGTGGGAGGCAAGTCGTGGCCGAGCAGGGCAGTCGCGGGTGTCGCGAGCGCGTCCAGATAGAGGCGCCCCGTAGAGAGTTGAACGGTGCAGCGACGCGCATCGACTGGATGTTCGGCGTCTTCTTGCGGCGGAGGCTGCCCGCCAAGTGCGGGCGTATGCGCCGGCCAGTACGATTGGATCGGCAACCGTTGCTCCGATTTTCCGCGTTTGCGGCGGAATTGTCGTCTGCTATAGTGTCTCAGACAAGAGACAGAATACGGGCCGGCGGAGCCGAGTGTCAACGGAGCTGAGTAATTGGAGCTGAGGAATGGCGGAACGCCTTGACCTGGTGATCAAAAACGGCA
Source organism: uncultured Acidobacteriota bacterium (assembly GCA_963709105.1). Taxonomy (GTDB): domain Bacteria; phylum Acidobacteriota; class Terriglobia; order Acidiferrales; family UBA7541; genus Palsa-295. The sequence goes on along the minus strand of CAVPVC010000016.1, from coordinate 530,781 downwards.
CGCTGGTGCTTGGCGGCGGAAGCTACCGGATGGCGGTAGGCATCCAGAACGGCAAGGTCGCCGTTCTGGGGCGCGAAGAATTTCTGCCGCCGGCCAAAGAGGAAATTGACGCGACCGGCCTGCACGTGCTGCCGGGCATCGTCGATAGCGAAGCGCATCCCGGATGCTACGTTCCCTTTAAGTACGACATGACGACTGAGTCGCGCGCTGCCGCGTGCGCCGGAATCACCAGCTGGGGCATTCAAGCGCCTTCGACGCGCCTCGGCACGGAGCCCTTCAAAGAAGTGGTGACCGGCGCCGATGTGGTTTCGTTCAACAATTGCTTCGGCACGGCGGTCGAGATCATCGAATCAGTTTCGATGGTTGATTGCTATCTCACCTACATGCTCGAGACCGACGAGCAAGCCAACGAAATTCCGCAATACGCCGAGGAACACGGCGTGACCTCATACAAACTGTACATGCAGACGCGCGGCATGAAGGGCATGCGCGCCGATCAGGACAACAACTGGCCGTCGCGCCGCGCGGGGCTGGGCACCGGGATCGATGACGGCACGGTGTACCTGGTGATGGAGAACGTGGCGCATCTCGGCTACCCCGCGATCTGCCACATCCACCCGGAGAATTGGGAAATCGCGCGCATTTTCGAAGAGCGCCTGCGGCAGGCGGGCCGCAACGATTTCGGCGCGTGGACCGACCGTTCGCCCGATTTCCTCGAAGCGCAGCACGTCCATGCCTACAGCTACATCGCGCGGCAGACGCCCGGCCATGTGCGCCTCTATCTGCAGCATGCGACGACGAAGCTGACCTTTGACGAGATTGCACGCGCGCGCGCCGAAGGTCTCGAAGTCTACGCGCAGACAGGCCCGGCCTGGCTGTGGATGGAACCGCAGTACGGCTGGCGCATCAACGTGCCGCTGCGCCGCCGCGACAATATCGAAGCCCTGTGGGTCGCGTTGGCCGACGGCACGGTAGACGTCGTGGGCTCCGATCACGTGGTGGCGTGGGAACCTTCTTCCTACGAAGAGATGTATAACCCGAATATCTGGTCGTGCCGCACAGGCTTCTCGCGCGTGGAAATGATGCTGCCCGCGCTGCTCTCGGAAGGCGTGAACAAAGGGCGCCTTTCGATTGAGCGCGTGGTGCAGGTGGCCTGCGAAAATCCGGCCAAGACCTCGGGCATCTGGGGTCGCAAGGGATCGCTGCTGCCGGGCTTTGACGCCGATGTTGTGATTGTCGACCTCGCCCGCGAGGTGAAGGTCAACAAGGGCCACATCAACACGCGCTCCGGATGGTCGCTGATGGAGGGGCACACGTTCACGGGTTGGCCGGTGAAGACGATCCTGCGAGGCAAGGTGACCGCGGAGTGGGCGAAAGACAGCCCGGGCATGCGGCCGGCGGGCGATCCGCGGGGGCGTTATCTGCGCCGCGAACTCGGAACGCCGAGGCCGGGCAGCATGGAAGTGAACAGCCCGGTGCGGGTGAGCCGGACCGACCGTTGGCTCGCCGATCCTTATCAGCGGCCCGGCTTCAGCCCCGAAACTCTGAAATACACCAAGCCGCGGGGAAAATAATGGCTGTTTGGGACGATGTGATCGCCGAAAGCGACCGCCGGATTTTCGCTGCCGCCGGCTGGGGACGCCGGGCCGGTTTCGGCAAGCGCCCGGCCATCATGGTGATCGACGTCAACTACAACTTCTGCGGCGACAAGCGCGAGCCGATTCTCGAGTCGATCAAGCGCTGGCATTTTTCCTGCGGCGAACGCGCGTGGGATGCCATCGACGCCATCCGCAAGATTCTCATCGTGGCGCGCCGCAAGCGGCTGCCGGTGATTTACACCACGAACCCGCGCCGCGCGGATGGCTTCGATCTGGGCATCTGGTCGCTGAAGGGAACGCGTTCGGATGAGCAGGTGGATGTGCTCGGGCACAAGGGGAACGACATTGTGGCGGAGGTGGCGCCGCTCGCGGACGACCTGCTCATCGAGAAGCGCAAACCCTCGGCCTTCTTCGGAACACCGCTGATGAGCTACCTTACCAACATGGGAGCCGACTCCCTGATTCTCACCGGCACTACCACCAGCGGGTGCGTGCGCGCTTCGGCCGTCGATGCGCTGAGCTACGATCTCCGCGTCACGATTCCCGAGGAAGCCGTGTTCGACCGCGGCGAACTCTCCCACAAGATCGCGCTCTTCGATCTGCACATGAAATACGTGGACGTCACCGAACTGGCCGAGGTGCTTGGCTATCTTGAAACGCTCGAAGCAGGATTATTCGACGAGCGCTATCCGCCCTCGGCTCGGGCCGCGCACGAGGGCAGCCGGTAGGCGCGCGCTTATGGGTATCGTAAGCGAAATCGTGGTTCCGGCACGCGAAGGACGCGGCGTTATCCTGCGCGCCGGGCAGCTTCTTGACATTATCGATCTCGAAGGCCATCAGGTGGGCGATCTCGTGGCCTGGCGGCGCGGTGATGTGCGCGAATACATGTCTCCGGCGCATACGGTGTCGTGCAACGCGTCGATCCGGCTGAGCGCGGGTTCGCAGCTGTTCACCAACCGGCGCAATCCGATCTTCACCATTGTGCGCGACGATGTCGGCAAGCATGACATTGTCGTCCCTTGTTGCGATCCGGAACGTTATTCGCGCGATTTTGGGCAGCACGATCATCCCAGTTGCCTGCGCAACCTTGAACAGGCGCGTGACCTGCTCGGCGAATCGTTCGATATTCGCGGCGAGCAGGCCTGGAATGTTTTTATGCACAATCGCGTAACGCCCGAGGGGAAGGTCGTGACCGACCCCGCGGCGCATCCTGCAGGCGCGACGATTACCCTGCGCGCTGAGATGGATGCGGTGGCGTTGCTTTCGGCGTGTCCGCAGGACCTGACCCCGTGCAATGATTTCAATCCCACGCCGATGAAGCTGGTGGTGCGCGAGGGCTGAGGATTCGCGGCCGAAAGATCGGCTCGGGAGGATCATTTGGAAGTCCGCAAGATCGTGACGTTTGCCGAGGACACTTTCGCCGAGGCGGGCCAGCCGGCCGATCCGCCGTTGCGCAAAGTGGCCGTGGTGGCGGTGGTGAAAAATCCGTTTACCGGGCGCTACGTTCAGGACCTGGCGCCGTTAACTGAGGCGAGCTTTGAACTTGGGCGGCGCATCTCCGCACTTGGAGTGGCCGCGATGGGCGATCTGCCAGTCGAAAGTTACGGCAAGGCTGGCCTGGTGGGACTCGCAGGGGAGCAGGAACACGCGGTGGCCATGCTCACCACTGTTTATGGCAATGTGATGCGGGAGGCGGTTGGCGGCGGCAAGGCCTGGATTTCATCGATGACCAAGCGGGTGGCCCCGGGGCAGACAATCGATATACCGCTCGCGCACAAGGACGCGCTCTACGTGCGGTCGCACTATGACGGGATTACCGTGACCCTTCACGACGCGCCGCTGCCCGATGAAATTGCCATCATCGCCGCCTTCGCCAATCGCGGGCGCCTCAATCACCGCGTCGGCGGATTGGCGGCGCACGAAATCAAAGGCGAGGATGGTCTTGTCTGACGCGACAGCGCTGGCCACGCGGATGCGCGTTGCGATCGTCAACATCGGGCGCATCGTCAGCGGCGATTGGCGCAATCCGTTCGCCGGCGGCGATACGATCCTTGCGGAAGCCGGACGCATTCTCTCGGTGGGGAGCGCTTCTTCGAATGAGGTGTCCAGCGCCGACGTGGTGATTGACGCCGGCGGCACCACCGCGATTCCTGGGCTGATCGATAGCCACGTGCATACCACGTTCGGCGATTACACGCCGCGGCAGCGAACGGTCGGATTCCTCGAAAGCTATGTGCATGGCGGCGTGACCACCGCCATTTCCGCATCGGAGGTTCACGTTCCGGGCCGCCCCACCGATGCGGCGGGCGTCAAAGCTTTGGCGGTCGCGGCCTTCAAGAGTTTTGAACGCTTCCGTCCTGGCGGCATGCGCGTGCATGGCGGCTCGATCATCCTGGAGCCTGGGCTCACCGAAGGCGATTTCCGGGAAGTTTCCGCGCAAGGTGTATGGCTGGCCAAGGCAGGCTTCGGCGCTGTAAAGACGCCATTCGACTATGCACCAATGATCTCCTGGGCGAAGGCCGCCGGGATGATCACGACGGTGCACACCGGCGGCTCGTCGATTCCCGGATCGAGCGCGATTCGCGCAGAGCACCTCGTGGCGATGCAGCCGCACGTGTCATTCCATGTGAATGGCGGGCCGACGGCCGTGCCGGACGAGGATTATCGCGTGATCATCGAGCAGACCGAGGCGGCGTTGCAGGTGTGCACCGCGGGGAATTTGCGTACGACGCTTCTGAGCGCCAATCTCGCGCATGAACTGGGCGTGTTCGACCGCTTCATTATTGCCACCGACACGCCTACCGGCAGCGGCGTGATGCCGCTCGGCATGCTCTATACGATCGCGCACTGTGCCAGCTTGACCACGCTGCCGCCGGAATGGTTCGTCTGCGCCGCGACGGGATCGAACGCGCGCGTGTACCAGCTTAATTCCGGTTTTCTTGCTGCCGGGCGGGAGGCCGATATTGTTTTGATCGATGCGCCCAGCGGCGGCTCCAAGTCCGATGCACTCGACGCGATCAAGAACGGCGATATCGCCGCCGTGAGCGCGGTGATTACCGACGGCGTGCCGCGTTTCGTCGGAAAAAGCCGCAACACGCCCGCAGGGATACGGCGGGTCCGCGTGGCAGAGTGCCGGTTGCCGCAGGATTTTTCCGGTTAGCAGGGCCGATAGAAAATGCCTCAGGACAGTCACGAGCCGCAGAAGAATGACGAGCTGCGAGACGATATCGCGACGGCGGCGCGCGCCTTCAGCCGTCTCGGCTACGTTAACGCGTTTGGCCACGTCAGCCAACGCGCCGAAAATTCCCTGTTCATCACACCAACGAGACCGCCGCTCGCAGCGCAGCAGGGCGCCGACGTGATCGAGGTGGATTTCGACGGCCGCGTTATCGATGGAGATGCGACTGCGCGGCCCATCGAGGTGTTTCTTCACATCGGGATTTACGCGTCGCGCGACGATGTGCGGGCCATTTGCCGCACGCACGCTCCTTCCGCCTCGGTCTGGCCCGCACAGGGAAAAATTCCGGCGATCCAGCACGGATTCGGCGGCATCGCTCGCGACGTCGCGATCTACGAGGGATGCGATCTCATCCACGACGCGGAACTTGGCGGGCGCGCGGCAAAACGCCTCGGCGGCGCAGACGCTCTGCTGTTGCGCGGCAATGGCGTGCTCACGGTCGGACGCAACATCGGCGAGGCGGCGGCGCGGATGTGGAGCCTGGAAGAACGCTTCGCGCAGGCCAGCCGCCAGGGAGCGCAGCAAGTGTCCCTCAGTGCGCAAGAACTGGCGGCGCGGGCGCGATGGTATTCGGCCGAGGTGGAGCGCATCTGGATGTGGCTCCGGTATCTGGGATCGTCCGAATGGTAGCGACAACCGACCGGCAGGCTCGAATCCTGGAATCCAGAAAAAAGATTTGCCCGCCTGCGCGCCTTGACGACGAACTTTGCTTTTACTGCCCGCAGGAAAATCTCGAAGCCCTGGAACATCCTCGCGTTCGTCGCTGGCTCAAATTCGTGCGCGAGGAATATGTTCCTCCAGCCGTTAAAAGGAGCGGGAAGAAATTGCATTCGATCCTGCTTCTTTTGCCCTGCACAAAGACCAAGCCCTACCTGCTGAGCCCGGAGCATCTGAGCATCAACGCCAGCCTGCTGGCGGCCGGGTTTCGTCCGATGACGAAGGCAGCGCTGCCCGAGGGCTTTTCGGTTCATCTTCCCGCCGGTTTTCCGCCGGAGGTTTTGTCGATTGCGCCGCTGCGCAAGGGCGACACCGTCGTTCATCGCGCCGTGATCTCGGAGCCGCTTGGGTTTGTCCCGTACGAGCATGTTCTCTCGTACCGGAAGAAGCCGTCCCCGGCCAGCGCCTACGACGATCCTGGTCTATTTGAGGGCCGGGGGAATGCGGTGTCGCCCTGGCGAAAGGATTTCACCGGCATTCGCACTTCGCCAACGAAGTGGCGATGGGGCGCCGAGGAGAGCCGCGCTTACGTGGCCATGCACAACGAGATGTCAAAGACGCTGGCTCACGTGATTGGAAGACTCAGGCCGCATTATAGCGAGGTGATTGCGTGGGTGGCGCCCGGGCTGACGCACAGAAGTTTCATTCTCGACGCTGCACAGCGGAGCGCCAACGGCGTTGCCGCGGCGCGTCGCGTCGGTGGCGAAAGTTTGCCCCTGCGTGGGGCGAATGACCTGTTGCAACCAGGTGCACGGATCGAATGCCTGCCCACTCCACGGCAGTGCGAGCAGGCGAAGGCTCGCCTGGCCAAACGGCTCGGCCGTCCTGTTTCCGGCATTGGCGGATACTATTCGCGAGGCGGGGGCGATGCCACTCCGCTCGCGTTGCCCGAATTGCTGAAGTTTCTGGTTTCCCGGCTGCAGCGTAACGGCGACAATTGAACTTCCTATTTTGTTTCGATGATGTTTTGGTACGAAACGCCAGACGGAGCGCATGACACGCAGAGTCAAATTTCTCGTTATCGCGGTGGCTGCAGCGGCCCTGGCGCTCGCGGGCTGCAAGGGAAAGCCCGGCGCGTCTTCCGAAGCGGCTCCGCAACTCCGCGTGATCCTCGATTATCTGCCAAACGCCGTACACGCCGGATTCTATCAAGCGGATGCGGCCGGGTATTTTCGCGACGAGGGTCTCCGCGTAAGGATCGATGCGCCAACTTCGTCCTCGGACACGCTTCGGTTGATGGCCGCGGGGCAGGCAGAATTTGGATTGGTCTCGCTGCTCGATTTCATGAGCGTGCGCGCGAAGGGCGAGCCGCTCAAGATAGTCATGGCCGTGGAGCAGCGGCCACTGGCGGCCATCATAGCCTTGAAAAAATCCGGCATTGCCCGCCCGCGCGACCTCAAGGGGCGTCTCCTGGGGACCACTGGCGTGCTCAGCGACGACGCCGGCGTGAAATGGATGGTGAAGCATGACGGAGGCGATCCCGCATTCGGTGCGGCTGATCAATATTGGATTTAACACCGCGCAGGAAGTGATCGCGGGAAATGTGGATGCGGCGTTCGGGTTCTGGAATCAGGAGGGCGTGCAGGTTTCCGCGCATTATCCGGCGAACGTGATGCGTCTCTATGACTACGGCGCGCCGGCGTATCCCGAGCTCATCGTCTTCGCGCGCGAAGATTTTCTGGCGCGGCAGCCTGCGGCCGTGCGAGGGTTTCTGCGAGCCGTCGTGAGAGGATATGATGACGCCATTGCGAATCCGAACGCAGCTTGCGCCGCGATGGCGGGGCGCGTTGAGGGCGAAACCGCAGAAGGATTGCGTCCTTATCTCGATGCTTTGAGGTCCGTGCTGCGCGCGGATGCGCCCGCCTACGGCCGGCTGAATCTCGCGGTGCTCAAAGATTATCTCGACTGGATCAGAGAGATGGGAGTGCTCGACGTGCGCGAGGATCCGTCAAAGTTTGCGACCAACGAGTTCTTGCCGCCGGTTTCCGCTGACCAGGGAAAAAAGCCATGATGCCTGAGGCGACGGCCATGAGAGTGCGCGGCGTCAGCAGAACCTACCGCGACGGTGTGCGCACGGTCCGGGCACTCGAGGGTACCGACATCGATATTCCTGATGGAAAGTTCGTGACCATCGTGGGCCCCAGCGCCTGCGGAAAATCGACGCTGCTCAATCTTTTCTGCGGGCTGGACAAGCCGGATGCGGGTTCGATCGAAACTCCCGCGCTCGGGTCGGGCGAATTACTCGGCCGCGTGGGTTACATGCCCCAGCAGGACACGCTGATGCCCTGGAGGACCGTCACCGACAATGCGGCGGTCGGCCTCGAATGCCTGGGATGCGGTCGCGAAGAAGCCCGCAAGCGCGCCCGCGAGCACATGGCTCGCTTCGGGCTCGACGGATTTGAGCTCTCCTATCCAGGCCAGCTTTCCGGCGGGATGCGGCAACGCGTGGCGATGCTGCGGACGTTCCTTTGTGAGAGAAGAATCAACCTGCTCGATGAGCCTTTCGGAAAGCTGGATGCGATTACGCGCGCGTCGATGCAATCCTGGCTGCTCGATTACTGGCAGGAGAACCGTTGTACAATCGTGTTTGTCACCCACGACATTGACGAAGCTTTGTTTCTTTCCGACGTGGTCCACCTGATGAGCCCCCGCCCCGGCCGCATTGTCCTGTCGCTCGACGTGGATGTTCCCAGGCCGCGAAACTACGGCGAGGTCGTTACCTCGGTCCACTTCAACGAGCTCAAGGCTCGCCTGCTCGAAAGTTTGGGCCGGCCGCAATGAAAGCGGGAATCTGGCCTCCGCTGCTGCTCGGCGCGGGAATCATCGCCGTTTGGGAGATATATGTTCGCGCGGCGGGCATCGACCCGCTGCTTCTGCCGCCGCCCAGCGCCGTGGCGAAATACCTCGTCGAGAACGCCGGAATCTTCGTGAAGAATGGCGCCGCAACGCTCCTGGAGCTTCTGGTGGGTTTTGCCAGCGGCGTGATCATCGGCTTGTCGCTCGGCATTTTGATGCAGGTCTGGCATTGGTTTCGCGAGGCCGCGTATCCCTGGCTGGTAGCCACTCAAATGGTTCCGATACCGGCCGTCGCGCCCATTCTGGTTTTGTGGTTCGGCTTCACCATCGTGCCCAAGGCGGCGACGGTGGCGCTCATGTGCTTTTTCCCGGTAGCCGTCAACACCGTTGACGGGCTGAGTTCGGTGAACCCCGAGCTGATTCGGCTGCTGCGTACGTTCGGCGCCGGGCCGTGGGATGTGATGAAGATGGCGGCGCTTCCTTCGGCGCTCCCGAGAATTTTTTCCGGCGTGCGCGTGGCCATGGCTCTCAGCGTGGTGGGCGCGGTAGTGGGCGAATGGGTTGGCGCCACCAAGGGGCTCGGGTACCTGATGCTTCACTTTGAAAATCGCGGTGAGACGGCGGGGCTATTTGCGACGGTTGCCGTCCTGACCGCCATGGGGATCATTTTGTTCTTCCTCGTGGGCTGGGTGGAAGACAGAACCATTTCGTGGCGGCGTTATGCCAAGGAGACGCTGTGAGCGCTACCACCAAAGGCGCGGCGATCACACTCGTTCGTGGAGGCCATGTGCTGACCATGGGGCCGCTTGGCGAGATCGCCGACGGCACTGTAGCAATCGCGGATCAGCTGATCGCCGGCGTGGGCACATTCGCCGATCTCAGCCGCAAATATCCCGAAGCACGCGTGGTCGGTGACGCCTACGGGATTGTGATTCCAGGTCTCGTGAATGCGCACACGCACATGTCCGAGGCGCTGCTCCCGGGGATGGCCGAGAAGCTTTCGATTTGGGTCTGGGGCGCGAGGCTTCTTGCGCCAACGATGCCGCACCTGACGCGGGAGATGGCCCATATCGGCACGTTGTTTCGTGGCTCGGAGCTGATTCGTTCCGGCGTCACCACGTTCAACGACATGTTCTGCCATTCGAATCCGACTGATTTCGCAAGCCTGGGCGTCGTGGATGGACTCGAGGAGCTTGGCTTGCGCGGCGTATCGTGTTTCGGAGCCGAGGATATCGCCTGGGGAACGTCTACCGCACTGCCGGTGACGCGCATCATCGAGGAGCACCGCGCGCTTGCCGAACGGTGCGCGTCCGCGAAGCGCGTGGGCTTCCGCGTGGGAGTGGGAACAATCATTGGGCAGACCGATGAACTTCTGGAAGCTTCAAGCGAACTGGCGCGTTCGCTGGGGCGCGGCATTCACACTCATCTCGCGGAAGTCCGCGAAGAAAAGACCGGCGCGCAACTCCGCTGGGGACACAGCACCGTGCTACGTGCCGAGGCGGCAGGCATTCTAGCCGCGGGCTGCGTGGCTGGACACGGAGTCTGGCTGTCGGGGGCAGAAATGGAAGTGCTCGCGGGCAGAAAGACCGCCATCATTTACAATCCCACCGCCAACATGATCTTGGGTTCGGGAGTGTGCCCACTCGAAGCGCTCGAGCACCGGCAAGTGCCGCTCGGGATTGGCACCGACGGCATGGCGAGTAACGACAGCCAGAATATGATCGAGGTGCTGAAAATTGGCGCGCTCCTGCAGAAAGTTCACTGGTACGATCCTGAAGCGTCGAGCGCTCGCCAACTTCTGAAAATGGCCACGATCGATGGAGCACGCGTGCTGGGTCTCGATGCGATGACCGGCTCTCTGGAACCGGGCAAGCGTGCCGATGTCGTCCGCTTCGACGGCGGCTCGTTCGGCGCCGCGGTGGTGCACGATCCGTTTCAGCAGATCGTATATGGAGCAGGGCCCGAGTCCGTGGCTGATGTGTGGGTCGATGGGAACCGATTGCTGGCGGACGGAGCGTTTCAGGGCTTCGAGCCGCGGTCCATTGTTCCCAGGGTGCGCGAATTGGCGCGCGTGCTGGCGAAAGCGGGCCATCTGACGGAATTTTCATGCCTCGCACGGTAATCATTGGAGCGGGACACAACGGCTTAGTGTGCGCGGCGTACCTGGCAGCGGCAAAGCATCAGGTGACTGTGCTGGAGCGCGCCCCGATTCCCGGAGGCTGCGCCTTTACCGAAGAAATCGTTCCCGGATACAAGTTCAATACCGGCGCGATCGAACTCGAAGGTTTTGTCCACAGCGGCATCGATCGCGAACTCGGGCTCGAGAATTACGGACTGAAGTGGGTCCGCACCAACCATCTTCTCGCCGCCCATGTCGGCGAACGGACAGCCCTGTTCCACCGCGACCTTTCGGCAACCCTGGACGGTTTCCGGCGCGACTTTGGCACTGGCGCGGCCGCCGAGTGGGAGCGCTTTGTGGCGTTTGCGAACACGGTGATGTCCGCGGTCGGGTCGCTGCAGCATGTAAAGTCGCCGGACGTTGGCGGCCTTGCCGATATGGTTGGCAGGCTGGGCGATTTCGAAGGCGATGTGGAAGGTTTGATTCGCACGGTGCTGGCGCCTTCTTGCGCCGTGATCGACGAATGGCTCAATTGCCCCGAGATGCGCGCCGCCGCCGCCGCTTTTTCGAGCCATCCGCAAATGCCGCCGTGGGTGCCCGGAAGCGGGATTCTCGCGTGCCTGCTTCCTTCCTCGCACGGAGGGCAGGGCGCGCGGCCTTTGGGCGGAACGGGAGAATTGATTCAAGCGCTCGTCCGGGCGCTCGCTGCGGATGGAGGCGAGGTGAAGTGCGGATCTTCAGTGCGCGAGATTCTCGTTCGCTCCGGCCGCGTGCGAGGCGTCGCGCTCGATTCCGGCGCGGAAATAGAAGCGGATGCGGTGGTGTCAACGATTGACCTGAAGCGCGTGGCAACGCTTTTGTCCCTGGAATTGCTGACGGAGCCGTGGCGCAAGGCATTAGCGGGAAGCCATTCGGGACTATTCAATATGGGCGAGATCAAGGTGGACGCGGCGCTGGATCATCCTCCTGCATTTCGCGGCGAGATGCCGGAATTCGCGGGGGCGCTGAAATATCTGATGCACGCGCCGGACGCATACGCCTGGGCGATGAGGATCGTAACCGGCGGACGAATCCCCGCGCATCTGCCGCTGATGGTTGCCATTCCTTCCGCGGACGATCCTTCGCAATGTCCTCCCGGAAAAGCGACGCTTTGGGCCTCGGCGTTTGTCCCCGCAGCTTTTACGGACGGCCAAACATGGCCCGCCGCGAACGAAAAGGCCGCTGACGCCGTTTTCGAAACTCTCGAGCAATTCGCTCCCGGCATTACCGCGTCGGTGGTGGAGCGGAAGGTTACGGGGCCGTCGGACTGGGAGCAGAGACTGGGCAATCCCGCGGGCAATCCCAATCATCTGGATATGACGATCGACCAGCTATTCAGCCTTCGGCCCGCCGCAGGCTTTTCGCGCTATCGAACGCCCATTCCAGGGCTCTACCTTTCGGGAGCGGGAACGCATCCCGGCGGCGGCGTTCACGGAATGCCTGGGAAATTGGCCGCCGCAGCGGTGCTAGCCGATGGGCGTGGCGAGAAGGCCGCCGCGAGCAAGCCTTCTTTCGTGACTTTGGCAAAAGCCGCCTGGCGGCTGCGAAGCATTTTGAACTGAACCTCAAGTGACAATGGACCCCTACCAGGAATTAACTCTCTACCAAAGATCGGCGGCGCTCATGGCTGCCGCGAAACTCGGATTGTTCGCGGCGATGAAGAAGGGGCCCGGGACACCACAAGAAGTGGCCGCCAGCGTGTCGGCACCCGTTGATTCCATATCAAGGCTGCTGGGCGCGCTCGCCGCGCTGAAGTATGTGTCGAGGGATGGCGACCGCTTCGCGCTCAACGATTTCTCGCAAGCTTTCGTGCGCGATGGCGCAGGCGGAATGGCGCGGCTGGCCTGGAAAGAGCATTTGTTTTACACAGCATGGAGCCGCCTCGCCGATGCGGTTTCCTCGGGCAACGCACTTTTCCCGTCCTACGCCGACCGCCTGGCAAATGATTTTGAGTCCGTGAAGAAATTCCTGCTCGCGCTCAACGACTTGGCGCAGCTGGCCGCCCCAGGAGTGATCGAAACGCACGCCTTCGAAGGCGCCGGAACCATCCTCGATCTGGGCGGAGGCGGCGGTGGTTACGCTGCCGCGTTGGCGTCTGCGCTCCCTAGCGCGAAAGTGACGCTCGCGGATCTGGAGCTGGTGCTCCCGATCGCGAAGGAGTATCTGGAGGCGAAGGGACTCGTTGATCGCGTAGATCTCGTTCCTGCCGACTTCTCGACAGCTGGCTGTGGCCTTGGCGGCAGGACGTTCGATTGCGTCTTCCTCTCGCATATTCTGCACGATTGCGATGCGCCCACCGCCTCAGCCATCGTGAGCCGCGCCGCCCGCCTCGTGCGTCCCGGCGGCAAACTCGTCATCCTCGACGTCCTCGTCCCCGAAGAAGGCCACAGCAACCCAGTCGAAGCACTATTCGACTTGATGATGCTCGTGGAGGTCCCGCGCGGGCGCACGCATCCGGTCGCGAATGTTCTGCAATGGATCGACGCAGCGGGGATGTCTGCGCCGAAGCTGCACAAACTCTATTTTGGAATTCTGCTCGAAGCGACAGCCCCGGCGAAATAGTCCTCAGTCCCTGCTGCGTAAGCCCGGGAATCCAACCATTTCTTGCTCTTGCCGTTGCCATCGCAGATTTGGCGCCGATATTCTTTCGTACGAGCCAATGGATTGTGATAAAACGGTCGGAACATGGTGGGAATCGTACGTAAGTGGAATCCCGCGCGACTCATATGTGCGTTCATTCTGGCCGCCGTTGCACCGGTGCTGCCAACGTCGGCCGCACCAGAGCGTTTAGAAACGAATTCGACGGATGAAAACGCGAACATCCATGTCCTGCACGTGCGCGGCAACGTCTACATGCTGGTCGGCGCCGGCTGCAATATCACGGTGCAGGTGGGCGAACAGTATGTGATGGTCGTGGATACGGGGTTGCCGCAATTTACCGATGATGTGATCGCCACTATCCGGAAGCTCACACGACTGCCGATTTTGTTTCTACAAAATACAAGCTCTGACCCAGACCATACCGGCGGCGATGAGAAGCTTTACCGTGCGGGGTGGAGTTTACCGAACCCGGATCGCGTGGACCTTGTTCCGCGAAAAGATCCCGACAATACCCATTTGAAACTGCCTCCCGGAGCCTCGATTCTGACGAGTCTGAAGGCGCTCGACAGAATCGATCTTCCGACGGGCATCAAGAATGACGCGGTGACGTATGGACCGGAAGGGTTAAAGCTCTACAACGACGAGCCGGCGGTCTTCTACCACATGGGAAAGGCCCACACCGACGGGGACTCGATGGTTTTCTTTCGGGTGTCGGACGTGGTAAGCGCGGGGGACATTTTTACGACTACCAGTTATCCGGTGATCGAGGCCGATAACGGCGGGAGTGTGGACGGGTTTATCGACGCCCTGAACGACCTCATTGAGATCCTCGTGCCGAAGTACGGCGAGGAAGGCGGCACCTACGTGATCCCCGGCCACGGGCATCTTTCCGACCGGGCGGACGTGGTGAACTATCGCGATATGGTTACCATTATTCGTGGACGCATACAGAAAATGATAAAGAACGGGATGACGCTCGATCAGGTGAAGGCCGCCAAGCCCACGCTCGACTACGACGGTGTTTACGGAGAGAAAAGCGGCGAGAAATTCATCGAGGCCGTGTATCGCGACCTCACCAGGCAGAAGAATTAACCAAGGGAGATTCTGTTTTATGGGAAGCGGACTGAATTCAGCGGCACGAAGTCTTAAAGCAATTTGCCTGCTTGCATTCATATTGGCGTGGCTGGGCCAGACAACCTTTGCGCAGCAGTCGGCGCGTGGCACGATCAGCGGGCAGGTGACCGCCGATCAGGGCCAGGTGATCGGTTTTCGCGTCGCAGCGCACAATCTGGATCGCCGGCTTTGGTACACCGTCTTCACGAAAAAAGGCCATTACACGGTTCCGCAGGCTCTTCCTGGCAAGTATGAAGTAACCGTATTCGAACCGGATTATGAATCCTCCAGCGATACGGTGCAGCTCGGTCCTGGTGGAAGCCAGACGGCTGACCTGCAAATCAAGAAGCGCGCTCCAGTGCTGGTGGGCGGAAACAGCAGGGAACAGGCGCCAGAGTCCGCGAAAATCGAGTACGTCAATCGCATCGAGGACATGTTCCCTCCGGGGCCTGGGCTCGACACTCTCAAAAAAGACTGCACCGGTTGCCACTTCGAAAGTTTCAACGGTTTCGGCGCCATGCACTACACCAGGGAACGCTTCCTTGAAAGTATTGAAATGATGACCGAGACGGGGCCTGGCTATAACCCGTTCGTGCTGGCTCTGGGCCGCACGCCGATGGGCCGACAGCAGAAGAACGGTCTGGCGGACTATCTGGTGAAGAACTTCGGCCCGGGAACCGTTGAAAAAAGACTCCGCGTCGATCCTCTGGTGGTGGACGAAGACATTGCATCGAAATCCATCTACGTCTCCTACGACGTTCCCGCCGATCTGCCGCTGATTGCCAGAGGAAACAAAGTAGGCGCCAATATGGTGGACGGCGTGATCCCCCAAGTTCCGGCGATCAAATTCCACCATTTGCAGGCAGCTTATATCTCTCCCGTCGACGGAAGCATATGGTTCAGCTCGCACTCCAATTCGCTCTTGCGGCTGGATTCAAAGAGCCTCGACCCCGTCGCGCGCTGGAAGAATTACCCGATCAAGGGCGATCCTTTCGTGCAGCCAAGCGGCATCGCCATCGATAAGAAAGGCCACGTGTACTGGGCGGAATTGAAAACGGGTCTCGTGGGCGAATTGGATCCCGTAACCGGGAAGCAGATCCGCTATGCGCTGCCCGAGCAGGCCGGAGCGATCGAGGAAGTGGTAGTCGACAAAGACGACAACATCGATTTCGGCCTGATCTGGGGATCGCTTTTCGGAAGAATCGACGCGGTCACGCGCAAGATTCACATGTATCCCACGCCGACGCCGGACAACGGCATCTACGGACTCGCGGTCGACCAGCACGGCAACATGTGGGGCGGGGGATGGCAAAAGGGCGACATCATCAAATGGGACGCCGACACCGAACTCGTGAAGGAATATCCGGTCCCCAATTCATGGGGCGAGGTGCGCCGGATTGGGGTGGACTCGAAGGGCATGGTGTGGGCCTCGGAATATCCCAGCGGCAATATCGTGGGCCTGGACCCGGCGACCGGCGAGATCAGCGAATACAAAATCCCGGTAAGCGGGGCCAAGCCGTACGAAGCCTGGGCCGACAAGCAGGATAACGTGTGGAGCAGCGACCAGGTCCACAGCACGATGATCAGGCTGGATCACAAGACTCGCAAATTCACCTTCTATCCGATGCCCCAGCCGAACCAGAGCGTTCCTAAGATTCAGGTGGCTGACGACAATACCATCTGGTTTGGCACGCGGAACTTGCCCATCACCACGGCCGTCCATTTTTACCCTAACGGCTACACGGCAGAAGCACCACCTTTGCCGTGAAGCCTTGGCCTTGGCTCCGCGAAAAGCATTTTCTGACGTGAAGAAGTAAGCGGGCCCGCATTTAATGCGGAAGCCACGACGGGCTGGAGCGAATACTTGAAAACAAATATGAAAAGGGTCGGAGCGCTTGGCTTTGGAATTGCGCTGATGGGATGCGCGTTGGGACTTGCTTACCACGCCAGCGGTCAGTCGAAACCCGCCAGCGGCGTCGGTATCACGCGGATCGTGATTGCCAAGCGCCACCCCGCCTTCGGGGGCAAATCATTTGGGACCGCCGGCCCTTACGAGATGCTGGTCGGAACAGCGTATGGAGAACTCGATCCGAAGGCCCTTATGAACCGCGGCATTGTGAATTTGCAATACGCTCCCGCGAACGCCAAAGGCCATGTGGAATACAGCATGGACATCACCTTTCTGAAACCGGTGGACATAACCAAGGGGAACGGACGCCTCATCTACGATGTGATCAACCGCGGACATGAGAAAGCGCTTTCCGATTTAAATCTCAGCGAATTCAGCCGCACGGGGCCTGAGGAAGTGAACGATCCGGCCACGGCCTTCATCATGAAACGCGGTTACACCGTGGCATGGAGCGGCTGGGAAGGCGAGCGCTCCGACGAGGTGCTTTCCCATCCGGGTCTCCTGAAGGCCAACTTCCCGATCGCAATGCGCAACGGGAAACCGATCACCGGGGTCAATCGCGAAGAAATTACCGACACCCCGGCCGGGCCGTCGTTTACGAAACTTCTTTCGTACCCTGCTGCAAACCTGGACAAAGCCGCGGCAAGCCTGACGGTTCGCGAAAAAGAAGCCGACCTGCGAAAGCCGCTGCCTGCTTCGAGTTGGAATTACATGGACGCCACCCACGTGCGGATCGATGCCGCCCCCGGATTTGACAGGGGTGCGCTCTACGAATTCATTTACCCGGCAACGAATCCCGTCGTCGAGGGCATGGCGTATGCCTCCATCCGGGATTTCGTTCTGTTCCTGCTCCACGCCGCGAGCGATTCCACCGGCCAGCCGAATCCGCTGCGTCCTGCAACTCCGTTCAAAGCCATCCTGGGAATGGGCGTATCGGAAAGCGGCCAGGTGGTGAAAGATTTCGTCTATCAGGATTTCAACATCGATGATTCGGGCCGCAAAGTGTTCGACGGCATCATGGGCGTGGTCTCGGGCTCCGGGAAGATACAGGTCAACGCCGAGTTTGCCCAGCCCGGCCGTGTTTCACGTCAACACGAGGACCACCTGTATCCTGACGACGAGTTTCCTTTCACTTACGCCACAACAACCGACCCGATCACCGGAAAAACCGACGGGATACTCCTGAAATGCACCAAGTCTCACTCCTGCCCGAAGATGTTTCAGATCGACACGGATACCGAAGTCTGGCAGCGGCGTGTCTCGCTCGTTGTCACCGACCCCAGCGGCAAGGCTTCTGTTCCCATACCGGACAACATTCGCATCTACAGACCGACAGGCATGCCGCACAACTCGAATGACCTCGAAGAGACAAACGCTGGAACCGCGGACCGCGGAATTTGCACGGAACTCCGGAGCCCTCTGCATTACAGGTTTTACGGCCGCGCGCTTTTCGTCGCGCTGGACCGCTGGGTCACCGAGGGAGTGCAGCCGCCTCCCAGTCTTTACCCCAACTTGAAGGACGGCACCTTGATCACGATGGAAGAGGCCGCGAAAATCTGGCCAGCCATCCCGGGAGTTCCGTTCAGCCCGGTGATCAACAGGTTTCATCTGATGGACTTCAGCCATCAGCCCCCGGTGGAATTGAAGCCCGAGTATCCGCTTTTTGTCCCGCGCACCAACGCCGACGGAAACCCGATCGGCGGTATCGAGCCGCCGGAAGTGTCTGTGCCGCTCGGTACTTATTCGGGACGAAATCCTCGCGCGAAGGGCTTCGCGGAAGGGGAGCTGTGTAACCTGGCGGGGAGTTACATTCCTTTCGCGGCCACAAAGAAAGAGCGTCTCGCGAATCACGACCCCAGGCCGTCCATCGAAGAGCGATACAAGGACCAGGCGGATTTTGTGGCCAAGCGAAAAGAAGCGGCTGAGAAGCTTGTACACCAGGGCTATCTGCTGGAGGAAGATGTGCCTACTTTTTCGGCCGTCGCGTTACCGGCGGCAAAACCGTAAAAACGGCGCTGCGAACAAGGGAGTTCCGCTTCTTCCACGCGGCCTGCTCCACGGCTGCTACATCAACCCTTCGACGAACGTCCGGTATTCCGTGTATGGCGAAAGGGTGGTCGAAACCTTATGTTAGCCCCACGAGCGGTTGCTCATGACGCATCTACTCACTCAGAACCTTTCCGGAGGGAAATAATGAAAACAAATGCGATTCGGCTGGCACTGGGCACATGTATCGCAATCATGTTCACGCTGCCGGTGGGCAAGGCAACTTTCGGCGACAGAGACTGGTCCGACGACTGCCACAAGCGTTTGGAGGCCGACCGCGCTAGGATCGATCGCGACAATGCGCGGCATGGCGAGCACAGCCCGCAGGTGGCCCACGATGTGGACCGCCTCGAAGCGGACCGCCAGTGGTGCCGCGATCACCATGCGGATTGGGATCACTCCCGTTTCGATGTGGGAATCTACCTCAAGCACTAACAAGTTATCAGCGCTTGGCAAGCCGGGACGCTAACCGAGGCGCGTCGACCCCAAGTGGCGCGCCGTTCCATTCATTTCATTCAACACAGACGCTTTCCCCGGGCGTTGGGCGAATGTTATTCCAGCCGCATCTTCTGCCGCACGTCGCGCTCGAAGCCGGGGAAGTAACGCGCAATGTCCAGCAGATCGAACCGCGGCAGGATCGATTCCTTGGGCTCGCGCTCCAGCAGAAATTCAAAAGACCTGACGACTAATTCCTCCGGCGAGACTTTCCCTTCCGACAGCCGCGTGTAGTCGCGCTCCTTCAGCGTAACGTGATGTTTCGAGCGGCTCGTCCCCTCCACCACGACGACCTGAAATTCACCCTCGCGAACGCGAGTAACCTCGATCTGTGCAGCCATCGAAAAGATCCTCTGGAAGACTCTATAACACGAAAGCGAAGTGCGATTCATCCGGTGCGCTTCAACCTTCGTAATCATGGGATCGTCGCGGACACTTCCGCCGAGGCTGCTCCCTCGACGTTCCCGGCGCCCACGGACGTGACCACATAATAAAAAGTCTGCGAGGACGTCACGCTCGTATCCTGGTAACTCGTGCCGGCCACGGGCGCCGCTGTGAGCGGAAAGTACGGCCCTCCCGAGACCGGCCCGCGATACACGTTGTAGCCGATCACGCCGTCTGAACTGCTCGGATTCCACGAAAGCTCCACCCAAGGCGCCGCCGAACTCGCAGATCCAGGGGCGATCGTCCACGGGATGATGAGAGAGTAGTTCAAGGCATCGCTGTTGACCGTGATCGTGCCGTTCGCGGCACTGTCCGGGGCCGAGTCCAGAGAAGCTGCCAGCAGGATTGTTTGCCCGGGCGATAAAACCATTCCAGGGTAGATGCCCGCGAGGCTGATGCCCGGCCCCGAGAGGTTGACGCTTGCTATCGTGATGGTCGAGTTTCCCGAGTCGGTGAGGCTTGCCGTAACAGCCGCCGTGCCGCCGGCGCCCGGGTTTCCAAAGTTCAGGCCGGCCGGCGCGACCGAGAGCACGGAGGGCGCGATTGCTCCGCCTGAATTCGGGTTAAGAAAGGCCGGTACGCCTGTGCCGCTTAAGGGAACGCTGATTTTCCAGCCATAGTAGGTCGTAAATCCGAATGATCCCGACTGCGATTGCGGGGCGGACGGCGCGAAGGTCACGTTCACCGTCAGGCTCTGACCCGGCGCGAGCGTCACGGGAAGGGAGGGGCCGGAAATAGCGAAGGGGCCGGAAGTCGAAAAGATGTTTACGATCGTGAACGTCATCGCGGGATTGATGTTCGTCAACGTGACGGCCACCGGCGGCGTCACGGTTCCCACCGTCACGTTTCCGAATGAAATCGAATTCGGATTGGCCGCCAGACCGCTGCTCTGCGCTTGAGCACTCCAGGAAAAAAGGAACAGCCATGCCGCAAATCCCAGCAACGCTTTCTGCACACACTGGCGCATGCTCGTCTAGCCTGTTCTGCCTGTCCTGTCCCAAGTGCAAGACTGCGGCGTTACCTGTGGTCGATCCAGGTTCGGAAGTTTAGTTGGCCGGGAAGGTCACGATACGTTTGAAGGACAGGCCGAAACAACTGTCCCGGGGGACAGGAGGAAGTACAGTTCTATGAGAAGGACGGGTTCTGCACCGGCATTGGTACTTTCGCTGGTGCGTTCCCGCGAAAATTCTACAGTGCGCTCGATTGTGTGCCGATACGGTGCAGCCCTCAGAATCCCGGCGATTTTGCCGCTTTCTTTATCTCGACTTCCGCGATGCCGTTGACACCGCTGCAGGCAAGCCACAAATCACCGGCGGGCGTGTGGACCATGTTGCGGACCACTCCTCCGCCAGAAGGAATCGCCCACGTTTGGAATTTTTCGCTGGCCGGATCGAATCGTACCACCGTGTTCGGGCGCGTTCCGGATTCGCTGTACCACACGATGCCATCGACGATCGTGATTCCGTAGGGCCGCGATTTTGCGCCGCCGGGGGAAACCCATTCCGTGAACTGGCGCGTCCTCGGATCGAATCGCCCGAGATGGCCGCTCGCGTAGTCGGTGTACCAAACCATGTCGTCGCTGGCGACGGCGATCCGGCGCGGGCGCGCGTCGGCGTCGGGCAGAACGTATTCGCGGATTTCCATCGTGGCGGGGTCGATGCTGCCAAGCTTATTGGAGCCGAACTCATCGAAATACACGGTGCCCTTGGAGTCCACCGCCATTCCGTAGGGCAGCGCCTTCGCGGTGGGCACCTTGGCGAGTTTCACTTCGCCGGTGCCGGGCGTGAGACGGCCGATCATGTCCGCGCCCTGAAGCGTGAACCAGAGAACGCCGTTATGGTCGAAGATGGGCGTGTGCGGGTCGCGCGCATCGGGATCGGGCATTTGGTATTCCGTGATGCTGCCCGTTTTGGGGTCGAGTTTGCCGACGTAAGCAGCCTGATTCGCGGTGAACCAGATGTTGCCGTCTTTATCGGCAACCAGGCCGTGCGGCCCGGAATGCGGAACCTTCAGATGAAATTCCTTGAACTCACCGGTTGCGGGATCGAAGCGGCCCAGCAGGTTGGAAGCGTTGCCCGTGTACCACACAGAACCGTCCGGCGCATACATCGGATCGTGCGGCCGGGAGCCGGGCGTGGGTACGGTCCATTCCTTGATGGAAGCGTCCACGGAGCCGGGGATAATCACGGCGGCCGGCATGGGTTTCTCGGGGAAATTCTTGGCGAGGTAGTCGACCACGGCAGGGATCTGATCCGGATGCAGCGGCGCGCCGTTCGAGATCATTTGATTGACCATCAGTTGCCAGCCATCGCGCGTGTAGCCCGCGGCGGCGACGCGGGCAAGCGCGTGGCATCTGCTGCAGACGGCTTCCACGGTTTCCTTGCCGGGACCGTCGGGAAGCTGAACCTGGTCTGGCGCGGCAGGCGCTTGCGCCGAAACGGCGGAAGCGAACAGGGTAGCGCTCGCGACCGAGAGCAGCGATTTTGTCCACATAGGTCCTCCCGCAGACGATGTAGTCCAAGCTATCGCTTTCGACCGTAGGAAATCAACCTGTGGGGGAATTCGACTCGATGCGGAGCGTGCCATCGGCGATTTTCGCGATCAGTTCGCGGTCGGCGGGCAGAAAGTCGAGCTCGGGAAGCGATTCAGGCGTGCGCCATTCCACTTTTTCGAATATAAGATTTCGTATTTGTCCGGCGTCGGCGCTGGCTGCAAAGAAAATCAGCTCGATGGGTTCGGTCATTTCCGGATACTGGTGAAGCGCGCGATATACCTCGGCTCCAACGCGAGCGTCCACCCCGAGTTCTTCGCGAAGTTCCCGCGACAGCGCCTCTGACGGGCTCTCGCCGGGTTCCTTCTTTCCGCCGGGGAATTCCCACATCAGTCCGAAAGCGCCTCCGGCTTTTCTCTGGCACGCGAGGATTTTGCCGCCGCTTTCAATGATGGCTGCCACGACCGTCAGCATCGTCGAATCCTTCTGCGCCGTCCCGAAGAAAAAGCAAGGGGCTGAAAAGAAAAAGCGCCGGAGAAGGTGTCTCTCCGGCGCTCTTACTCGATAGAGTTGCGGTTTACTGCGCTGCTTCAACCTTCTTGAGTGGAGGTTTCGGCATTTGCCAGATGATGCCGGAATCGTCCGCGCCGTGCGGGAAATACTGCGCGGACTTCTTTCCCGACGGCAGCAGGATGATATCGGCGCGGCGGTTGTAAGCCAGCCAATCGGCCTGCTTGTTCTTCAGGCGAGCCTTTGGCGGCATCTGTGGATTCGAGCTTTCCATCTGCGCTACCTGATCCTTCGGCAGCGGCCGGTCCTTGCCGTAAGCGGCGGTTTCCACCTTGTCGCCGGCGACGCCCTGTTCGACCAAGTACTGCTTGATCCGCTCGACGCGGCGTTCGCTCAGGTCCTGGTTAAACGGCTTGGAGCCGCGAATATCGGCGTAGGCTTCGACCGAGAGCTTGGCATCCGGATCGTACTCCAGGTACTTCTTGAACCCGTCCGCCGTGGTGGCGAGTTCCAGTTGCTGGCTCTTGACCAGTCCAACCTGGGGATTCTTCTTATCCGGGTAATCGGTGGGATAGAAGATGCTCTGCAGCGTGACAGTGGGAATCGGCTCGACGGTTCCGGTGATGTGCAGGGAAGCCGTCTGCGTGCCGGTACCGCCGCAAACGTTGCTGGCATTCAGGGTATAGCTCTTGTTTTCGTCGATCGTGCGAGCGGGTTGTCCTTCAGGCACCTGCGCGGTGTTCGACGGATCCGGCTTTACGGTTTCCGAGCCGCTGGGCTGAATGGTCATACCGTCGAGGGTGATGGTGCTTGCGTTCGACGTGCTCCAGGTTAGCGTAGAGGAATCCTGCGTGAGGACCTTGTCGCCGATTTTGCGGTAGTGCAATTCGGTCGGGTTCGCCGTGAGGCTGGCTTGGACGGCGGTGTTCACGTTGACTGATCCATTTCCCTTGGCGCTTCCGCCGGGTCCGGTCGTGGAGAAGTCATAGGACGTGGTGGCATG
Source organism: uncultured Acidobacteriota bacterium (assembly GCA_963709105.1). Lineage (GTDB taxonomy): Bacteria > Acidobacteriota > Terriglobia > Acidiferrales > UBA7541 > Palsa-295. The sequence goes on along the minus strand of CAVPVC010000016.1, from coordinate 507,662 downwards.
CGGTTCGACGGTCTGCGATCCACTGGGCTGCACCGCGCCGATACCGCTGATCGTGGTGTCGACGGAATCTGTGCTCTGCCAGTTGAGCGTGGAGGTCTGCCCGCAATTGATGTTCGCGTTCGAAACGCTGAAGCTGCCGGTTACCGGCGCAACTACGACGAGGGCACTGGCGGTCCCGGCCTTAAAGCGAGCGAGGTCTTTCATCTTTTCGCCGCGCGGCCAGTCAACCGTCTGCACCTTATTCTTGGTGGTGTGAATAACAGTCTTCTTGTTCGCGACCACGGTCACGTCGCCCGACCACACCGTCATGCCCTTGTGGGTGATGGTGATGTGGTGAGTGCCAGGGGGCAGCAGAAGATTCTGATGCCACCACCAGTCGTGGTTGAACTCATCCACATGCCCCACGAAATAATCGGGCTTGGTGCCATTGGAGAGCACCGCCGCGCGGGGATCTCCTTCGATGACCACCAGCCCATAGGGACCGGCGACCGGGCTGCCGTACGCCTGCAGGGTCACTTCCAGAGGAGTGGATTTGCCCGCCGAGATGTCGACGTCGCGGGATTCCATCTTGTACCCATAATTTACGACTACCACGGTGTGCTTGCCGGGAGTGAGCGGTATGGATTGGCTCCCGTCACGAATGGCTTGCCCGTCTACAAATACATATGCCTGCTTGGGAGTAACTTTAATTTTGAGTTTTCCGTCCTGCGCGAAGCCGCTGGTGGCGCAAAAGATCGTTGCCAGTACCAGGGTGAGGAGGTATCCGAGTCGTCGCATCTGCATCTTTCTCTCCTGAATGTCGGTAGGCGGTTAAAAGGCGGGTTCTCTCGCGCCCTGACGAGAGAACTTTGGCTGGTCGAAGCTAAGGTAACGTCCTAAGCCCTCTTCTGTCAATGAGATTCAAACAAAAGCCCAGGGTTGCAATAAAAATCGAAAGCTCCTTGCATGGGGCATAGTCAACCAAGCGGAGCCTCTTTATACTTACGGTCGATGTTCAACGAAGCCGTTCTCGACCATTTTCGGAACCCGCGCAACTCGGGGAACCTGCCGGATGCCACGGCGGTCGTGGAGGTGACCAACCCTGTCTGCGGGGACGTTTTGCGGCTCTCGGTGCGCTTCGAGAGCGGTGCGATTGCGGCGGCCCGGTTCAAGACGCAAGGTTGCGTCGCGGCGATCGCCTGCAGTTCGGTGCTCACCGAACTCGTGATCGGTAAAACTCCTGACCAGCTCCGTGGTATTACGGCGAATCAAATTGCTGAAGCGCTGGGGGGCTTGCCTCCGGCCACATTTCACGTCGCTCAACTTTGTGCGGACGCTTTGGCGGCTCTCGCAAAAAAGCTTCCCTAGACCGATTTGCCTTCGAGAGCCTTCCGCAGAGTCTCCGGATCGTTCAAGTTGAGGATAATCCCTTCCTCGTCGGTGGCAACCTCCAAAACCTCATCCCGATGTGCCCACACGACTTGTCTCGCCCCGACCGTTGCCGAAGCCTCCAGCAATTCATCATAAAGCGACGCGCGAAATATCAACGGATGCCCCCTCCGCCCTTTGTACGTGGGAAGGACAATGAGCTTGCCGCTCGAATCGAATTCCTCGATCAATCGCGCTACCAGGTTTGCGGAGACGAGGGGATGGTCCACGGGACACAGAATCATGCCGTCGGTTCCAGCGTTGGCCAGACTTCTTACTGCTGCTTGAATCGACGACAGCTGGCCTTTTTCCCATTCTTCGTTGATAACCACCGACGCTTCATCCAAGTGCAGCTTGTCGCGGATTACCTGTGCGCCCGCGCCCAGGACGATTTTGGTTAGGCCCACGCGCGGGTGACGCGTTACTTCTATCAGGTGTTCGAGGAAAGTCGAGCCGCGATACGGCAGCAGAGCTTTGGGAGTGCCCATCCGCCTGGATTCACCGGCGGAGAGAATCGCGGCGGCGAGCATCTGCGGCTAGTCGTGGTGCAGGGCGGGGACTTCGGCGCGCTTTACCGCTTTGTGCGCGAGATTCTGGGTCGCGTTCCGGCGGACGGCGATCAATTCCGCCGTGATGCTGACGGCGATCTCCTCGGGAGTCAGCGCGCCAATCTCGATGCCCACGGGGGCGTGGACATTCTCGAACTTCTCGGGCGCATACCCTTCCTTCTCGAGGGCCTTGTAGACCGAGAGCACCTTGCGCTTGCTGCCGATCATTCCGATGTAGCGGGCGTTGGTTTTGACCGCCCAGGCCAGCACGCGCATGTCGTCCTTGTGGCCGCGCGTCACGATGACCAGGAAGCTCGACGAGTTCGGCTTGATCTTTTCGAAGGCGTCTTCGTAGGAGGTGTAAATTTCTGTCGCGGCAGGGAAGCGCTCCGCGTTGGCAAAGGTCTCGCGATCGTCGATGATGCCGATTGAGAAGCCGGCCGGCGCCGCTACGCGTGCGACCGCCGTCGATACGTGGCCACCGCCGAACAGGTAGAGCATAGGCGGCGGCAGGAGCGGCTCGACGAAAATCTCGAGCGTCCCTCCGCAAATCAGCCCGGCGTCGTAGGCCGCGTCGTGGTTCAGGTTGAAGGTCATTTTGCGGGGCTGCTCGATCTGGATCACTTCCTTGGCCGCGGCCCACACCTCCGCTTCCACGCAGCCGCCGCCCACCGTTCCGGAGATCGAGCCGTCTTCCCGGACCAGCATGCGCGAGCTTTCGTAGCTGGGGATCGACCCATTGGTATGGACGATCGTCGCCAGCGCGCCCCGCTCGCCCGCCTTGCGCATCCGCACGATCTCTTCGAATAAGTCCATATTTCCTCGGTATTTCAAGGGTACGTCGCGCGCGGATGCGTGTCAACGCATTGCACAGGGAGCGGCGGCAAGTTACTTGGGATTACAGGTTCAGGTGGCCGTACTTTGAAGCGGTAACGTCGCTGGCACGCGCGAAAAGCTTCGGCGGAGTTTTTCCGTGCGGGTTCGTCCAGCGGCCGGGGATGGCCAGGCCGCACTTGGGGCACGCGCCGTCCTTGAGGTGATTCTGCTGCACGTCGTGCCAGGAACGGCGGATCAGCAAAGTATTGCAGGCCGGGCATGACGTGTGCGCGCCGTCGCTGAAGATATTGCCCTCGTACACGTAGTGCAATCCCGACTTCGCGCGCGATGGCGCGAGCGGCGTGCAGAGTCTCGGGCGGCGTCTTCGGCTTGTCGCGCAACTTGAAATCGGGATGAAATGCCGTGAAGTGCAGCGGCACGTCGGGGCCAAGATGTTCGAGCACCCATTCGGCGAGTTTGCGCGTTTCGGCTGGATCGTCGTTGAGCGTCGGAATCATCAGGTTGGTCAGCTCGAACCAGACGTTCGTTTCGTTCTTCAGCCATTGCAGCGTTTCGAGGACGGGCTGCAGATGCGTCAGCGTCTGGCGTCCGTAGAAATTTTCGGTGAAGGCCTTCAGGTCGATATTCGCGGCGTCCACGTGATCGTAAATATCGTGAAACGCGTCGTAGGTGATGTAGCCGTTCGAGACCATCACGGTGTTGATCCCGTGCTCTTTGGCCGCGGCGCAGATGTCGATCACGTATTCGCCCCAGATGGTCGGCTCGTTGTAGGTGAAGGCGATGGAGGGGCAGCCGTTGCGAATGGCCAGCATCACCACGTCTTCGGGCGGGACGTAGGAAGAGTTCACCTGGTCCGAGTGGGACTTGGAAATGTCCCAGTTCTGGCAGAAGAAGCAGCCCATGTTGCAGCCCGCCGTGCCCATCGAAAAAACGCGCGTGCCGGGAAGAAAATGATTCAGCGGTTTCTTCTCGATGGGATCGATCTGCAGGGCGGCGGGATGCGCGTAGCCGAGGCTATAAAGCTTGCCGCCCTCGTTGGCGCGGATGAAGCAAAAGCCGGCCTGTCCGTCGCCGATGTGGCAGTGCCGCGGGCAAAGATAACAATGCACCTTGCCGCCGGGTTCGGCCTCCCACCAGCGAGCCTCGTGCAGTTCGCCGCCCTTTTGCCTAATTTTTGGCTGTTGCATATAGAAAGCTCAGTATGGACTTGCGCTATGTCGATTGGATGACGAAAGTAAGGCGAAGGTTTCCCGGCCGTTCAGTGAGGTATGGTTTGAGCAGGGACCGGAGCTAACTCTTTCGCTTCTGATCGCGGCGGCGCTCCGCGACCCAGGCTAGAAACCTCCTCATGCGGGCGCGCTCGCGCCACATCAAGTCGAAAAACTTTTCGGCGTCGAGGTTGGCGGCTTCTTTGCCGTAGAAGGTTTCGAGGCGCCACTGGATGTAGGGCGATTTCCATGGACGGAGACGGTAACCTTTGGCGGTGATCCAGTAATAACGGAGGGCGTTGAGCATCGGCGAGTCGCAAAAGCGTATCACGCTTTTGCGGGGCTTCTGAAGCAAAGCGCTCCCGAGCCCGTTGCGCGATAACGATACGAAATAAAAAAGGCCGAAGCGGAAGCTTCGGCCTTTTCTTCAAAGCGATGCGATTTCGGAATCGCTGGCTACGTGATCGGCGTGCAGACGGCCTTCACCTCGGTGTACTGCTCGAGGACTTCGTGGCCCATCTCGCGTCCCCAGCCGGACTGCTTGTAGCCGCCGAAGGGAAGCGCGGCGTCGAAAACGTTGTAGCAGTTGATCCACACGGTTCCGGCGCGGAGCAGCTTCGCCAGGCGGTGGGCTTTCTTGATGTCGCGAGTCCACACGCCGGCGGCCAGCCCGTAGATCGAGTTGTTCGCCTTGGCGGCAATTTCCTCGGGGTCCTTGAAGGGAATCGCGGTCACCACGGGGCCGAAGATTTCCTCCTGCACCACTTTCATCTTCTCGTTGGTGTTCACGAGCACGGTCGGCTTGACGAAATAGCCCTTGGTGCCTTCGCGCGAGCCTCCCGTCACCGCCTTCGCCCCTTCCGCGAGGCCCGATTCGAGATAGCCGCAAACGCGGTTGAGCTGCTCTTCGGAAACGAGCGGCCCCATGTCGTTGGCCGGATCCAATCCCGAGCCGATGCGGATTTTGCTGGCGTGTCCCGCGACGCCGTCGACGACCTTGTCGAAAATATCGCTCTCGACGTAGAGCCGCGAGCCGGCGCAGCAGCACTGCCCGTGATTGAAGAAAATCGCGCTGGCCGCTCCGGGAATGGCGGACTCGACATCCGCGTCGCTGAGTACCACGTTGGGAGACTTCCCGCCCAGTTCGAGCGAAACCTTCTTCAGATTTCCCGCGGCGGCTTTCAGAATCAGCTTGCCGACTTCCGTGGAACCCGTGAAAGCCACTTTGTCCACGTCGGGATGCGCCGACAGCGCAGCGCCGGCCGTTTCGCCGTAGCCCGGCACGATGTTCACCACGCCATCGGGAATGCCGGCTTCCTGGAGGATTTCGCCCAGCAGCAGCGCGGTGAGCGGAGTCTGCTCGGCGGGCTTGAGAACCACCGTGCAGCCGGTGGCCAGCGCCGGTCCCAGCTTCCACGCAGCCATCAGCAGAGGGAAATTCCAGGGGATGATCTGCCCGACCACGCCGATGGGTTCGCGCAGGGTGTAGGCGAGATACTCGGCGCCGCCCGCCGAAATCGGGATCGTGTTGCCTTCGATCTTGGTGGCCCAGCCGGCCATGTAACGGAACAGGTCGGCGGCGAGCGGGACGTCCGCCACGCGCGCCACCTTCAGCGGCTTGCCGTTGTCGAGCGATTCCAGCTGCGCGAACTCTTCGAGATGCTGCTCGATCAGGTCCGCGATTTTCCAGATCAGGCGCCCGCGCCCGGACGGGCTCATCTTGCTCCACGGGCCGGTTTCAAAGGCGGCGCGAGCCGCTCTTACGGCGCGGTCGATATCCTCGCGGTCGCCTTCGGCCACCTGCGAAAGCGTTTCGCCGGTGGCGGGATTGTAGGTGGGGAAGGTCTTGCCGGAGGCGGCTTCCACCCACCTGCCGTTGATGAGCATTTTTTGCGTTCTTGCTACGAAGCGCGAAACATTCTGATCGAGCACCGGTGTCGATACTGTCGTCGCCATCTCGTCCTCCTCTTCGTCTCACTCAGGAATTTGTTTGCCAGGTTGACGCGAGAGCCGTTGTTACGCAGCGGCCCGCGACACGTCCCGGGGCGCCTGGATGCACCAGGGGGCTAACCAGCGAAATCGAAGCTACTCCCCCGCGAGGCAGAATTCAAGCGGACGATTTTCAGCGCGGGATGTCTGCGGAAGATCTAATTGGAATCGGATTTGGAAGAGTTGGCTGAAGACGAATGAGAGGAAGAGGGACAGGAAGATGCGCGCGGCGCACCCAGATGCGCTGCGTGGCGGGCTTCCCGATGTGGACCCGGGAACCGCGCCGGCCGGCCACGGTGATGGACATGGTTTCGTCGTATTCGCGCTGGTGAACGCGCAGCCGGGCGGCCGGGCGGATCTGACGGTGATCGAGAAATTCGAGAAATTTGGGATCCTTCTCGTAGACGCGGAGGACCTCGTAGGAATGCCCCACCTCCGCTTCCGACAGGCGGACGGCGCCGTAATCGCGCCGCAGCCGGGACATCCCGCCCACCAGCGGCACGCCATGCGGGCAGCGGCTCTCGCGCCCGAAGCGTTTCAAGAGCAAATCGGCAACCTCGGGCGAAATGCCGTGTTCCAGGCTCTCGGCTTCTTCGTGCGCGCGCGACCATTCGAGGCCGATCACGTCGGTGAGCAATTTTTCCGCGAGCCGGTGGCGCAGCACCAGATGCTGCGCGATGCCTTTTCCCTTGGCGGAAAGCTCGATCTGGCCGCCGCGCCGGACGCGCAGATAGCCGCTGCCGGCCATGCGCTTCAGCGCGGCGGTGACCGCGGGCGGAGTTACGCCCAGGTCCTCCGCGAGGCGCGCGCTGATCGGCACCTGCTCCTCCTGGACAATCTCCCAGATGGCCTTCAGATAGTCTTCCTGAGAAACGCTCGTTTTTTCGCGGCGCATATGGACCCGGGCTGGCAAAGTTCGAACTACGAATACTATGATGCGCTACGGAAGGACGCTAGAACTTTCGGTAGTGGGTCAGTTTCCGGCAATCCGACTACTCGGGATTTTGGCGTCGTCGTCACAGGGTTTACAATCGACCTTTCATGAATTCCGTGAATAGAATTCGCAAACGACTCTGGAGTTGGCAGAGCCTTCGATGGTTGCTCTTGCTCTTTGCAGTTCCCCCCGCTCTCTACGTTGGAATCTTCGTTCTCTACTTGTCCACGAACTTCTTGCACTCTCTCTATTTCGACTGGCTCGATCACACGCATCGATATGCCCCGCGATCAGCGTCTGGCATGCTTCTTTGGTTAGGTTTCTGCATAGCTCTTCTTTGCGTTTCCGTAATACTTGGTGCCGTTTTGGCGGCAATCAGTGCAGGGTGTCGTCGACGAACGCGAACCGCTTCTACAGTACTGGTTGGAGTGTTTCTCCTGGCGTGTCTCGGGTGCGCCGTTTTCGTTGTTGTTCGCACGAAACCTGATAGGGAGATCGCAACAACCAAGGCCGTGTGGAGCGTGAATCTCGATTCGATTCCGTCGGATTCAAATACCTTCGCGGCCACGCGGCTTATGGTCTTTCCAGATGTTAACCATCTCGTGATTGCTTCAGCTGGGCAGCTTAGGGCACTGGACACACGCTCTGGCGAGGTAATCGCAAAGAGAGAGATTGAGGGCCGGGAACCTTACGTATTCTCGTCCCCGAGTGGTAGGATCGTTCTATCGGCTGGTGGTCAGCTTCAGTTGTTCTCGTCGGGGCTAGTGCCGTTGAATGTTTCCTTTTCCCTGACGGGCGGGGAGGCGAATCGCGCCTCTCCTTCCGGTTCTCGTATCGCATGGCAACGGTTTTCGAAAGACCCTCCCAAGACAATTTTTCTGGACACAGAATCGCTTCGAATGGCAGAGACATTCGCGTCCTGTAGTGTTGAAACCATGTCTGATCATCACACAGCCGAGTCGGTAATATTGGTCAACGAACGGAGTACGCCCGCCATCAACATCTGCGAGCCGGGCATCGCACAACACATCTTGTATCGTGGTCCAAATCAGCCGTATTCCAATTTCTATCTGAACAATGAAGTGATGCTAATGATCGAGGGCGACTACCTTAGGTTAATCGACGGTCAGGGTAAGCTGTTGGGTGAGGATGAATGGCCCGGCGAAGAGCTTGGCTTCGCTGGGGTCTCCCGCGACGGTAGCCGCTTTGCCGTTGCGAGGGAAAGATGGGGGATAGGGGATCCTGCTCATATAAACAGAGAGTCAATCGTCGTTTACGACACTTCAACTATCCGTCCTATTGTGGAGATTCACTCCGAGCAAGTTCCCTACCTGCAGTCATTGTCTGCCTTCTCGGCTGATGGAAAAGCATTCGCTACCGGTTCGGGTTCAAGCATCAGCTATTTCCATATCCCATAAAAATCAACTGCCCCAGGGCCTATCCCGGCCATCGTTCACGGAATAATTTGTCAGCGCCTGCGGTAACCGGAAACTGAACTACCACCGTACTTTCCGCGCGATTGCAATCAACGTGATGGGGTTGGGAGGGAAGTGAGTCAATTGATTTCTTGCGAGTGGCGGCGTGCGACGTCGAGGAAGTGCTGGTGGACGGTGTTATCGGACGTGAGCTCGGGATGGAACGTGGAAGCTAGAACGCGGCCTTGCTCCACGAGCACCGGGTGACCGGCATCTTCCGCTAGAACTTCCACGCCTGGGCCGATCGATTCGATAATCGGGGCGCGAATGAACACCATTTCGAGCGGTTCTTTGTGAAGCTTCGTTGGCCCGCTGTGGACGTCGCTTGCGAGCTGGCGGCCGTAGCCGTTCCGCAGCACGGAGATGTCGATGAGCCCGAGCGATGCTTGCGCGGGGCCGTGTACGTCGCGCGCGAGCAGAATTGCGCCGGCGCAGGTTCCGAAAAAAGCGCCTCCGTTGGCGGCAAACTGCTTCAGCGCGTCGAAGAGGCCTTCTTCGGTCATCACTTTGAGGTGCGTGGAACTCTCGCCGCCCGGCAGAATGATGCCGGAGAGTCCGGCGAGGTCCGCGGGATTGCGGACGTACGTATGCGCGACGCCGAGCCGTTCGAGAACGCTTGCGTGCGCTTCGTAATCGCCCTGAATTGCCAGGATGCCGATCTTCATCTTGCTTCCGTTATTGTGCATTCGCTTCGCTGACTGCGGGCTTTACCAGCCGCGTGTCTGAAGAAGGTCTTTCTCTTCGAGTTGGCGAACGTCGAGGCCCTTCATCGCGTCGCCGAGCTCTTCGGAGGCTTCGAGAACGGCTTTCGCGTCCCGGAAGTGCGTGGTCGCCTTCACGATGGCGCGCGCGCGCTGGGCCGGATCGCTCGACTTGAAAATGCCGGAGCCGACGAACACCGCTTCGGCGCCGAGCTGCATCACCAGAGCGGCGTCCGCGGGAGTGGCAATTCCGCCTGCGGAAAAATTCGGCACGGGCAATTTGCCGTTCTTCGCTACCCAGGCGACCAGCTCGAAAGGCGAGCCAAGTTCCTTGGCTTCGTGTACGAGTTCTTCTTCGCCGAGCGTGGTGAGGCGCTTCATCTGGCTTACGATCGCGCGAATGTGGCGCACCGCTTCCACGATGTTGCCGGAGCCGGCTTCGCCCTTGGTGCGGATCATGGCCGCGCCTTCCGCGATCGCGGCGCAGGGCTTCTCCCAGGTTGCGGGCGCCGCACACGAAGGGAACCTTGAAGCCGTGCTTCCAGACGTGATGCTCTTCATCGGCCGGAGTGAGCACTTCGCTTTCGTCGATGTAATCCACCTCGAGCGCTTCGAGCACCTGCGCTTCGGCGAAATGCCCGATGCGCACCTTGGCCATCACGGGAATCGACACCGTGTCCATGATTTCGCGAATGACGCGCGGGGCGGCCATGCGCGCCACGCCGCCTTCCTTGCGAATGTCGGACGGGACGCGTTCGAGCGCCATCACGGCGCAGGCGCCGGCCTCTTCGGCGATGCGGGCTTGCTCGGCGGTGGTTACGTCCATGATCACGCCGCCCTTGAGCATCTCCGCCAGGCCCACTTTTACGCGCCACAGATTGTTGTTCATCAGGTCCATTGCTTGCTCCTTGGAAATCGCTGCTGCTGAATGCCGAAAATGTCAGGCCTGCTGCGGCTTGCTCCCGGCTCCGGTGCCAGACCCGTTGCCATCCCCTGCTGCTAGGCCCGCTGCCATCCCCTCTCTACCCCTAGTAATAGATGCTCGGGTCGATCTCGACGAACCGGCCCTTGCCGCGCGCCAGCACTGCGCCGGACGTGCTTCGTATTTCGCCCGCGTGAAACAGATTGCGGCCCTGCTTTTCGACTTCCCAGCCTTCCACTACCAGGTCTTCGTCTACCGGAACCGGCCGCAAATACTCGATCTGAAGCTCCGCTGTGACCGTTCGAACGTCGCGAAACCGCCCTACCTTGCCCATCACTTCGTCGAGAAGCGTGGCGATGATGCCGCCGTGAACGAATCCCGGGCCGCCCTGGTACTCGGAGCCTACTCGAAACTTGCCGCGGATGCGCCGCGCGGCATCGTCTCTCTCGAACTCCAGGTGCATGCCGCGGGCATTCGCGCCGCCGCAGCCAAAGCAGGCGTTGGCCGGATCGACGGGGAGCTTTGTGCCGGTGTCGGGCATCGGCACTAGACCAGCGCCACACGGGCTGCCGAGACGCCGTTGGCGCCTCGATGGCGCTTGCGAAGCTCCTGCTTCAGCGTTTCCGCCAGAATCTGAATGCCGCGCGCGATCTGCTTTTCGCCGAGGCTCGCGAACCCCAGGCGCAAAGTATTCGGCTGCGGATGCTGGGAGTAGAAATACCTCCCGGGAATGAAAATCACGCCGCGTTCGCGGGTGTGGATGAGAAATTCCGCGGCGTCAAACCCCGGCGGCAGGGTTACCCAGACGCACATCCCGCCTTCGGTGCGGGTCCAGGTAGTCTCCCCGGGCATCTCTTTTTCGAGGCATTCCTCGATGGTCTCGAGGCGGCTGCGGTAGGCCTTCCTCATCTTGGCGACATGGCGCGCCAGGTATCCCCGGCGGATGAACTCGGCAAACGTCGCCTGCGCGAGCTGGTCGGTGTGCAGATCGGTCGATTGCTTTACGAGGCGCAGGCGCTCGATCACGCTTTCGTGCGCGATGCACCAGCCGACCCGCAATCCCGGGAACGCGATCTTCGAGAAGCTGTCGATTTGGATCACGCTGCCGGTGCGGTCAAGCGACCTCAGAGAGGGAGTCACACTCCCGCGCAGCCGGAGGCGGCTGTAGATCGTGTCCTCGACCACCGGAACCTGATAGCGGGCGGCTACATCCAGAAGCCGCCGGCGCTCGGCGACGGGCAGCGCCGTGCCGGTGGGATTGTGAAAGTCCGGCGTGATGAGAATGAATTTCACGCGGTTCTGCATCAGCACGCCTTCGAGCGCGTCGATGTCCATGCCCGCGGGCGAGTCCGTATTTACACGGACAGGCAATATACGGATGCGGGCGGTCGCCAGCGTCGAAATCGCGCCGGGATAAGCCGGATTCTCGAGCGCCACGGAATCGCCCGGACGCAGGAAGGTCTTGCAAAGCAGGTCGATGGCCTGCTGGCCGCCGTCGGTGATCAGCAGTTGATTGTCCGCGACCGCGAGGCCCTCGCCTCGCAGCATTTCGATCAGCTGGCGTTTTGAGCGGCTCGTAGCCGTCGGTGGAACCGAGCTGCAGGACACGGCGGCCTTCCTCGCGCATCACCGAATTGCAGCAGCGGCGGAAATCCTCGACAGGGAACAGCTCGGCTGGCGGGCGGGCAATCGTGAACGCGATCGCGCCCTCCGGAACCACCGGCATGAGCCGGCTGAGGCTATCTTCGCCGCGCTCGTCGGCGAAAAGGGACTCCCAGCGCAATCCGCCGCCGTTGCCGTTGCTGCGCGGCGGAGCGGAGAATTGCTTGATTGTGGCGTTGCAGATAAACGTGCCGCGGCCGACGTGGCCCTGGATCAGGCCCTCGGATTCAAGCTCCGCGTAGGCGTTCGCGACCGTCGTCCGGTGAACTCCCAGATGCCCGGCTAGTTCGCGGCTGGCAGGAATACGGTCACCCGTACGTAGTTCTCCGGAGTGCACCAGCGCGCGAAGCTGATCGCGCAATTGCACGTAGAGCGGGATATGGCTTTCCGGCTGTAAATGAAGCGGCAGCATTGGCTCGTTCCTACAAGCCAATATACCTTATGAGCGAAGCTTGAAAAGAGCCAATTTGGCTATCGGTGTTTCTACTGGGTGGCGGATTTCTCGCCCAGGCGCCTCATGCGCTCCTGCAGCTTTTTGCGCAGCGGAGACGGCGCGTTGGGGTTGAACGCCACGAGATACCAAAGCGGCTGGCTGCGGTCGCGGCTCAGGCGCGTGAGTGTGGCGGCGTCGCTATTGGGATGGCGCGCGATGTTCTCGCGGATCGCCGAATACGGGTGATGCGAGAGCTTGTTCAGTGTTTTGGCGGTTACCTTGGGATGCTCGCTGATCAGCCGCAGGAGGTAATAGTCTTCCCGGGGCGCCAGCCTGGAAAGCTGGTCGAGAACGTCCGGCTTTACATCCGCGCTGAGCACGGTGCCGATCTTTTCATCCCAATTGGGATTGATGCGGTTGAGCTCCTGCGTCCTGGCGTGGATCAATTGCTCGATGACGCGGCGCTCCTGGTCCAAGCGAGCCGCGGGCAGGGCGCTGCGTTCCACCGAATCGAGCACCCGCAGAAGATGCTGCCGCTCGCCGAAGACGATTTGGGAGGTCCGCACCGTCTTGCCTTTTGCCGCGTTACGCACCAAGTCTGAACGTCTCATATTCCATCACCCCATGGAGATTTCTTGAGCTGGCAGGGAATCGAGGTCCGCCGCTGAACTACTGGGCAAATTATCAGTTGGCGGGGTTGGCAGAGTAAAGGAAAACCACGGAAACAAGGGGTTTTGTGTTCCTAAGGGCGCAATAGATGGTTCTAGAACCAGGTGCTATCAGCTCAATGACATCGCGGGTTCTACTGCCTTGACACGTGGGTATTTTACTTCGCGCAGCCAGGCCAGGAGAATCAGTCCCAGAACCAGCAGTAGCGCGGTGCAGAGCCAGCTTCCTTCGGGGCCCACGGTGCCACCCGTGAGCCATTGCGGACCTGAAAAGCTTACGTTCATCAGGTGACCGGTCACCAATTCGCCGCTATCCGGGACGCCGTAGAAATAGCTCTCGCCCCAATCCCAGGCGGCATGAAAGCCAATGGCGAACCACAGGTCTCCGGTTCGGCGGAGCATCAGGCAGAAAAGCAGGCCGACGATTCCTGCGTTAAAGGCTCCCAGCCACGTCTCTCCCTGGTTTCCGTGATGGACGTATCCGAAAACGAGCGAGGAAGCCAGGGCGGCGGGCCAGAAGCCGATGCCTGTTGTGAGTGTGAATACTACGTAGCCGCGGAATCCGAATTCTTCGAAGAGGGCAACGGCCAGAAAAACCAGGCCCCACAATATCGCGTATTTCAGCGCAGCGCCGCCGTGCAACGCGATGGAATCGACGTGAAACACGCCTGCGGCGCGCATTGCTCCTAGTAGCGCCGATATACCAGCGAATCCCGACGGCCGCACCCTGCCAGAAGCGTCCGCGGAACGCTTGGTGCCATGGCAAGCCGTAATCGCCCAGCGTGCGGTGTTCGAACTTCGCCATGATGGCGCCGGCCAGCAGCACCACGGCGAACATGAAGGTCTCGCCTACCAGGACGACTTCGGGAGTCAGGACTGCGCCCCGCGCCGGTCGGTGGTGCCGCACGAGCCGTGAAAGTCCGGCTCGAAGCTGCAAACAGGGCGAACAGGATCGCGAAAAAAATCAGCAGGCGCCATCCTGCGCGCGGGCCATGCGGCCCGGTCAGAATCGCTTCGGTAAAAAGGGGCGCGAGGCTCAGGAGATGAAGGCGCAGAGGGGGCGGGCGGGAAAGCGTTCGGTTCATCCATCGGGGAGGCCCCCTTGCGACTGCTGGACTTTCATCGTCCGGCAGCCGGCTGCCTCGGGCCGGTTGAGAATAGCACAGGCGATACTCCGTAAAATTACTGCTGGCTGGCGAAGCGCTGCGGAGGGGCTAACGGCGGGGGCCGGCGGCTGGTTCTTCTACCTGGGCGATTTCGAATTTGTTGCGGCCGTGATTCTTGGCGGCGTAGAGGGCGGCGTCGGCCTTGGCTACCAGATCCTCGAATCGCATTTGCATGCCGGCGGGGAGGCGCGGATATGCCGAAGCTTGCCGTGACGCGTGTGGTGCCGGAGCCAAACGAGAAGGTGTAGGACTCGAAGACGCGGCGAACGTGTTCGACGGCGCGCACGACGCCCTCCTGGTCGACGTGGGTAAGGATGATCAGGAACTCCTCGCCGCCGATGCGCGCGCACATGTCGCAGCGCCGTATATTGTCCGTGAGGATTTCGCCGAACTTCTTGAGGACGACGTCGCCCGCGCTGTGGCCGAAGGTATCGTTGATGGCCTTGAAGTTATCGAGGTCGGCCATGACCGCCCAGAAGGAGAAGCCGTGCCGCATGGCGCCGCTCAGCTGGCGGGTGCCCCAGTCTTCGATGGCGCGGCGATTGGGAATGCCGGTGAGGCCGTCGGTGAGGACAAGCTGTTCGAGCAGGCGATTCTTGGATTCGATTTCGCGATGAAGGGCAACGGTGCGGCGCCCGACTCCGGCTCGGGCCAGTAACTCCTCGGGGTGGAACGGCTTGGTGAGGTAGTCGTCCGCTCCGGCCTGCAGACCGCGCACTACCTGGGCTTTATCGGAGATGCCGGTGAGCAGAATTATGTACGTATAAATACCGTGGGACTCCTGGCGGATGCGCTCGCACAACTCCACGCCGCTGAAATCGGGCATGAGCCAGTCCGTAATTACCAGGGGCGGGTGATAGCGGGCAAAGAAATCGAGGGCTTCGGCGCCGGTTTTGGCAAAAAGGAGCAGATATTCGTCGCCGGGCAGAGTCAATTCCACGAGCTTGCGGGCCACGGGCGAATCGTCGACTACCAGGACTGTAAATTGTTCGTCATGAGCCATAGTGAGCTGGTGTCAACTATCGAGTATCAATCAACTATCAGGCAACTATCAGGGCACGGAATAGCCGACAGGGTCGCGCAAATATAGGAATAGGTTACCGCAGTAGCTTTGGCGGCCCGAGAGACAAATTCGTGGGTGATTCGAAAGTCGCACTAATCGATATGTGACTTATGTCAGCGATCTGGTGCGATTGCCACGAGATCGCTTCGCTCTTGGCGGATCAGTGGTTTTGCAGGAAGGGATTATTGGCGCGTTCGAAGCCGATGGTGGTGATTTCGCCATGCCCTGGGTATACGGTCACTTCGTCGGGGAGGGTTAGCAATTTTGCGCGAATCGAATCGAGAATCTGGGGATAGGAGCCGCCCCAGAGGTCGGTGCGGCCTATGCTTTCGCGGAAAAGCGTGTCTCCCGAGAGTAGGCGCGCATCGTCGATGGCGTTTGCGGGCGGCGCTTTCAAGCCGGTTTCAGGCAGGGCAATTCCGGGTCTCACGATCAGGCTGATGCTTCCTGGGGTGTGACCGGGAGTATGCAGGATGCCCGCTGCGAAACTGCCCCAGCGCAGCGTGTCGCCTTCCTTGACGAAATCCTTGATGCTGGTTTGGGCGGGGGTGGGCACGCCCAGCCACTGGGCCTGCATATCGAGATGGCGGTAGAGTTCGAGGTCGGCTTCGTGAATCAGGACGGGGGCGCCGGTGGCGCGGTGGAGCGCGGCGAGTCCTCCTACGTGGTCGATGTGGGTGTGGGTGCTGACGATGGCGCGAATTTTCAGGTCGTGGCGTTTGAGGATTGCGAGGATGCGCTCGATGTCGTCACCCGGATCGACCACGATTCCTTCGTGGGTAACCGTGTCGCCAAGAATCGAACAGTTGCACTGCAGCAGGCCTACCGGGATTACTTCGTGAATGAGGTTCGAGGCCATCGCGATCAAAAGTATAGCAGCAGGGAATCGGGCAATCGACATCCTGGGGCGAGATTCGGAGCAAGCGGGGCAAGGGGCACAAGGCATCCGTCGAGGGCGCCTCTGCTAAGATGATAAGGGAAGCGCAACGAGCGCGAGGACAAGCATTCGAATACTTACATGGACACGCCAACCGCAATTATGGAAACGCCGCTGATTGAGCAGCACCGCGCTGCCAGCGCGCGGCTCGCCGAATTTGCGAGCTGCATTCTGCCGGAGACCTTTTCGGATTTCGGCCAGGAGTATCGGGCGGGGAAAGACAGCGTTGCGATCTTCGATACCAACTGGCATGCGATTTTCCGGCTCACTGGGCGCGATCGCGTCCGCTATCTGCATGCGATCACTTCCAACAACATCAAAGATCTGGGCGAAGGATACGGCGTACTTGCGCTGCTGCTGAATCCGCAAGGGCATATCCTCGCGGAACTTGAAGTGTACGCGCTGAAAGAGAGCCTGCTGGTGCTTTCGCACGCATCGGTGCGGGAACGTACGGCCACTACTTTAAAGAAATACATCCTCGGCTCGCAGGTGACCTTTGAGGATCTGACTTTGCGGCTGGGCAGCGTGGCGGTCGAAGGACCCTCACGCGGCATCGATTATTGCGGAGGCAACCGGGCTGGCGCTGACGGGTTTTTCCGAGTATGGCCACCAAGGAGGTCGAGATCGATGCGGTGCCCTCGCACCTGATCCGGCGCTCCCATTTCGGCGGGCTTGGGCGCGCAGATCATCGCTCCCCGGCGAGCATCTGGGCCTTCTGTGGGGGAGTTTGCGGGGGAGCGCGCACGCGCAGCACGGCTTGCCGATCGGAATGAAGGCGCTGAATGCGCTGCGCCTGGAGGCGGGAGTGCCGTGGTTTCCGCTCGACTTCAATGACGCGATGATTCCGCACGAAGCGGTGCTGGAAAACACGCACATCAGCTTTACCAAGGGCTGCTACACGGGGCAGGAAATCGTCGAGAGGGTGCGCTCGCGGGGGCATGTGAACCGCAAGCGCGTGGCGCTGAAATTTTCGACGGCTACCCCTCCCGAATCCGGAGCAAAGCTACGCGCGGGCGGAGCCGACGTGGGTTTCGTGACGAGCTCGGCGTTTTCTCCCGCGGCGAACACGGCCATCGGGATGGGTTATCTGCGGCGGGAGCACAACTCGACAGGAAGCGTGGTGGAATTCGAAGGCGGAACTGCCGAAGTTACGGCGGTGGGCACGGCGGCAGCCGGAGCCTAGGTTCGAGCGGCTGCGCTTTCAGCTTAGCTCTTGGAAAAATTCAGCGAGCCTTTGAAGCTGCCGCGCGTCGCGTCAATCTTCTTTTGCAGCTGCAGGATGGAATAGACCAGCGCCTCGGGACGCGGAGGGCAGCCGGGAACGTAGACATCGATCGGGATCACCTGGTTCACGCCCTGCACAATCGCGTAGTTGTTGAAAACCCCGCCGGAAGTTGCGCAGGCTCCCATCGAAATCGCCCATTTGGGATTGGGCATCTGGGCGTAGAGCTGCTTGATCACCGGGGCCATCTTTTGCGAAACGCGCCCGGCGATGATCATTAAATCCGATTGCCGCGGCGAGCCGCGAAACACTTCGGCGCCAAAGCGCGAAATGTCGTAACGCGAGGCGGCCATCGACATCATCTCGATCGCGCAGCAGGCCAGGCCGAACGACATCGGCCAGATGGAACTCCGGCGCGCCCAGTTCACGACTTTATCGAGCGACGCGAAGAGAATTCCTTCGTCTTTGAGAAAACTTTCGTCGTCTCCCGGCCTTTCCAGCGTGACACCCTTCGCAAGTTCGACGGCCATTGTTCGGCAATCTCCTTATGCAACATTTTGCCTGTTTGCTCTGTAATTTGCAAAGAAGCTTTCGGTGCGGCGGTGGATCAGTTTGATTCCATTCCCTAAAACCGGGAGAGAGCCCTTACTGCGCTTGCTTCATTTCGCCGTGAGGACCGACCCTTAAAACCGAAGGGTCGGGCACCCGCAAAGGCGAGAGCAGACCCCGCCTTGCTGAGAAGCCATTATCCGGTAGCGTGCACCCACAATTTTGTTCTTGCAAACAGGGGCGGGGCGGCTTACAAGGGGTGCGGAAACGGTCCATCGCTACGCTAGCTGCGACGCAAAAAGTGAACTGATCTTGCCGATGGCGAATATCGGCCATCAAGGAAGAAGCCATGCTAGGAAAACATCTCAGTTTGACCTTGGGCATCGCGTTGATCGTGCTTTGTTTCTCTTTTCCGGTGCTCGCTCAAAAAGCCGAGCGGGGAACCATTACCGGAACTGTGACTGCCGATCGAGGGACGGTGATTGGATTCCGCGTGGCGGCGCACAATTTGGATCGCCGGCTGTGGTACACCGTGTTTACGAGCAAGGGGCGGTACACGGTGCCGCAGGCGCTGCCGGGGCGATACGAAGTTAGCGTGAACGAGCCGGAATACGATTCGCCGGCGGTTACCCTGCAACTCGGGCCCGGCGAGAGCAAGACGGCCGACGTTGCCGTGAAGCATCAGGGGGATGCGGCTTGGAAGGCGGCTAATGGCGACGGCAATCTGGACCACCAGAATAGCCTCGCCCGGGCTGCCGTGGACGCGGCCAGCAATGTACGCCCGGGTAACGGCAAGGTGGTGTACGTCAATAATTTGGAGGAGATGTTTCCGCCCGGGCCGGGCTTGGGTTTGCTGAGGGAAAACTGTACCGGTTGCCATGGCGAAGGCTTTGGTTCCAAGCATTACACCAAGGACGGGTTTATTCAGGGCATCGAGCGGGCTACCGAAACTGGCCCCGGTTATAACGAATATGCGATCGCTCTGGGCCGGACGCCTATTAACAAGAGCCAGAAGGAACTGATGGCGGATTATCTGGTGAAGAACTTCGGCCCGGGATTGCCGGACAGGGTACTGCGGCTGGATCCGCTGGTTCCGGATGAGAGCGTGGTTTCGAAGCAGATTTATGTTTCCTACGATGTGCCCGAGGATCTGGCGTTTGCTCCCGGGGAGGACGAGCTGCTGGCCGACATCGTGGATGGAGTCGCTCCGCAAGAGCCCACGCCATATGCGGTCCACCACCTGCAGGAAGTGTTTATTTCGCCCGTGGACGGAAACGTGTGGATCAGCTGCGGGAGCTGCAATTCGCTGCTGCGGCTGAATCCGACGGCTTACGATTCGGCGGAGCGGTGGAAGAACTATCCCATCAAAGGGAAGAACCATGTGCAGCCGAGCGGCATCGGCATCGATAAAGATGGCCGCGTGTGGTGGCCGGAGTTGAGAGGCGGGATGCTTGGCGAACTCGATCCTACGACCGGGGTGCAGGTGCGTCACCGGCTTCCACAACAGGTGGGGGCGATCCACGAAGCGGTAATCGACAAGGACGGAAATATCGGCTTCGGGCTGATATGGGGGGCGGAGTTCGGCAGGTATGAGGCCAAGACGCACAAGATTCATATGTATCCCACGCCTACGCCGGACAACGGCATCTATGGGCTGGTGTTCGACGAGCACGGAAACATGTGGGGAGCGGGTTGGGAGAAGGGCACGATCAACAAGTGGGACGTGGACACCGAAGCGGTGAAGGAATACAAGGTGCCCAATTCCTGGGGAATGCTCCGCCGGATCAGCGTGGACTCGAAAGGGATCGTCTGGGCCGGGGAATATAACACGGGGATTCTGGCGAGGTTCGATCCTGCTACGGAAAAGCTTACCGAATACAAAATTCCGCTGAGCGGGGCCAATCCTTACGATACTTGGCCGGATCGTTCCGGCAATATCTGGATCGGGGATCAGCCTCACAGCGCGTTGATCAAGTTCGATCCCAACACCGCGAAATTCACCTTCTATCCGATGCCGCAACCGCACCAGAGCGTGCCCAAATTCCAAGTGGCGGACGACAATACGATCTGGTTTGGAACGAGGGGCAAGAAGGTCGCTGCGGCGGTGCACTTCTATCCTGATGGCTACACGGCGGCGGCTCCTCCGATTCCGTGATGCCCGCTTTGGGCATCCGCTGGCATCCGAGGACGTAAACACGCGCGATACGCGACGGGCTTTCAGGTAAGCTCGGACTGTTCGCGGATCAATGGACTCACCGGGGCATAGCGCCCTTTTGCGTTCAAACGGCTGCTGCGGCTTGCCACAAAATGTGGCGCCGCTTCCCACCAAAAAATCGCAATTAAATATTGACACCTTCTTTTTTTTACGCTATACGCTGCGCCATTAGTACTACCTTACACGATTCAATCAAAGCTCTGGTTCGAGGACGCGGTTGGGTGCAGCGCGGCTTCGGCTATGGAAATAAAAACCGCAGCATAAGGGGACAGCCAATGATGGGAGCGATCTTGAAGGCTTGCTACAGGTGTGTCTTTGCGATGACGCTGGTTGCACTGTCTCTTTCCTCTGATGGCTTCGAGACTTCCCGCGCAGTCGTCTTCGACGGGCGCGTCTGACGGGAACGGTGAGGGACTCTTCTGGCGGGGTCGTTCCGAATGCGACCGTCACGGTGACCAGCATCGCCACCGGGCAGGCGCGCGTCGCTACGACGAGCGTCAACGGAACCTACACGGTTGGGTTCCTGCCGCCGGGCGATTACCGCGTGAAGTTTGAGGCCTCCGGGTTCTCTACGGAGACCGTCCCCACGGTTACCGTCAACGTGACCGAGACACCTGTGCTCGACCGGGTTTTGACCGTGGGTACACAATCGCAGCAAGTGGAGGTTCGCGGGGAGCAGGTGGAACAGGTGCAAACTTCCACCTCCACCCTGGGCACGGTCGTCAGCTCTGAAACGCTCACCTCGATTCCTATGACCACGCGCGACTACACCAACCTGCTGGGCCTGACGGCCGGCGCGAGTGCCGGTGTGTTCGATGCGGCCAACATGGGAAGGGGCATCACGGACATCGCGGTGAATGGCTCGACCAACGCGCAGAACAATTTCCAGATGGACGGCGCGCCGGTGTCGCCGGTGATTGGGTCGGCCGGATACATTGGCACGGGCGGCGGCGCTTTCGGCGGCGGCAACAATCCTGGAATCGGGACGGTGAGTCCGGACGCTCTCGAGGAATTCAAGATTCAGACGTCGATGTTCGATGCCGGCGCGGGCCGCAAACCGGGCGCCAGTGTGAATGTGGTCACCAAGTCCGGCACGAATCAGTTTCACGGCACGGCGTTTGAGTTCTTCCGCAATACGGCTCTCAACGCCAACGACTTTTTCCGCAAGATACAGCTGCCTGTGAACGGAGTCCTCGAAAACAGCCGCCAGGCTCTGGATCAGAACCAGTTCGGTGGGGTATTTGGCGGACCGGTGAAGAAAGACAAGCTCTTCTTCTTCCTGTCCTATCAGGAGACTCGCCAGAAGAACGGAATTTCGCCGGCTGGGCAGGCCACTCCTACGCTGGTTGGAATTCCGCAGGGCGCTCGCAGCACCGTCATCGGATCTCCCTGGGTGCAGGCGTTAGGTGCGGCCTTCTGCCCGAACGGCAGCGCCACAAAAGGCGGCGGCGCCAGCGTCAACGGCCCTGCCCTTGGTGGCACGACGGTCGCGTGCAACGGAGCGAACATCAATCCTGTGGCCCTCAATATCCTCAACCTGAAGAACGCGGATGGCAGCTACTTCATTGAAGCTTCGAGCACGGGAGTGAACCAGCCGATCTCCTACAGCAGCCCGGCCCATTTCACCGAGCACCAGGCGCTGGGTAACTTCGATTGGGTGCTCAATGCAAGAACACGATTGCAGGGCGTTGGTTCTATAGCCTGGATTTGACCAATGCCACAGTAGGGTTGGGCACGACTGCCACGACGGTGCCGCAAGCCATGCCTGGGGTTCCCGGGGCGGCGCGGGTTCCGACCGAGTATGTGGTCGGCAAGATTACCTCGACACTTACCAACAATCTTGTGAATGAAGCGCGGTTTTCGCTCCAGCGGAACGTGGCGTACAGCATCAACGAGATGCCCTTCACCAATAGTTCGGTGGGTATCACTTCCATCAATCCGTCTTTCGGCATTCTCGACAGCATGACGGTTAAAGGACTCTTCACCTGGGGAAGCCCCGGTCCCTCCGCAAGCTACGTCACCACCTGGGAAGCGACGGACTCGCTTTCCTGGTCGCACGGGAAGCACACCGTTCGTACCGGCTTTGAAATTGAACGCGACCAGCAGCAATATCACTTGGGAAGTCTAGGCGTCGGAAACCTGACTTTCTCGAGTTTCCAGGATTTCCTGCTGGGCCTGCCCGGCTGTGCGCCCGGCACCGGAGCCACCGCTACTGCCACGACTCCCGCGACAGGTGCGTGTCTTGCGAGTCAGCAAGCGGGCCTCACGAACGGCACGGCGCAGAGCAATATTTCCAGCTCCGGCACGAACTCTTCGGTCCAGCCGCCGCAGGGTCTGTTGAAGGAGTTCCGCATACCGGCGGCGAACGCTTTCGTGCAGGACGACTTCAAGGTTAACAGCCATCTGACTCTGAATCTGGGGCTTCGTTGGGAGTATGTCGGCCTCGAATCGGATAACAGCGGAAACAACGTCAATATCTGGCCAAGCTTGATCAAGCTGGTGAACACTCCGGTGACACAGGGAGGAACTCTGGGAACCACCTCCGCGACCGGTTCGCTTGCCGGGTTTGTGGTGCCCTCCAATTTCAACTACTCGATCTACCCGGCTCCGCCCGTGGGAGGCCTTTTCCAGAGCAATCATCAGATCCCCAGCCAGAACGATCCCTCGAAACACCTCTTTGCCCCGCGGGTTGGCTTTGCCTGGAAGCCTCTGAACACCGACCGCTTTGTGGTGCGCAGCGGAGGGGGATTCTTCTACGATCGCATCGGCTCGACCCAGTACGATAAAGGGGCGATTCAAATTCCCCCGTACTTGTATCCGGTCTTTCAGTCCGGGGCCGCGAACTACTTCTCCAGTTTTGCGCAACCCTATGTGCCGGCCACTCTTGGGTGGCAGACTCGCTGGGTGAACATCAATACTGCGAGCAATTCCGGCACAAGCTCCAACATCAACGATCTTCTGATGGGTCCCATTTACCTTACTCCGCTGACGTATCAATGGAACCTCAACATTCAGTATGAGTTCCTGCCGCAATGGGTGCTCGAGTTGGGTTATGTGGGAACCCGCGCGATTCATCAAACTCCCGATAACCTGGTGGCCAACGGACAGGAGCGGGCGCTCAACGAGGCTGCCCTGGCGAGCCCCAGCAATCCTGTCAATGGCATCACCTACAACACCACCGCTAATGCCGCTGTGCGCGTGCCCTATTTGGGCTTCGCAACGGGCGGTTTGCAGGATGACGGAACCTTTGCAGACGCCAAATACAACAGCTTGCAGGCCACCGTGCGCAAGCAGTTCTCCCATGGGTTCACGATGCAGGCGGCCTATACGTGGTCCCGCGGTGTCGATACCGAGAGCTACGTTACGATCAACGACCCCGACCTGCCTTTGAAATACGGACTCAGCCCGGCGTTTCGACCGCAGCGCGTTACCATCAACTACAACTGGAACCTGCCCTTTGGCAGCCACCAGGGCTTCCTCGATAAGCTTACCAGTGGCTGGAACTTGTCCGGCGTCACCGTGGTGCAGAGCGGCGTAGCCCTGACGGTGTTGGACACTCGGGGAGGGACCGTGTATGGGTTTGGGTCCGGAACCGTGGTGAATTCGACAGCCCAGTTTGTGGCGGGGATGACCAATGCAAACGTCGCTACCACGGGAGGTGACGAGTCGCGACTTGGAGGCTCGATTCTCGGCGGCCCGGGTTGGCTCAACAAGGCTGCATTCGTTTCGACCGGCCCGCCGACCGTCGGCGCCGGAAATGGACGGCGCGGGTGGAACCGGCTACGGCAACGGCGGATATGGCGAAACTCTCGGCCCCGGGCAGTTCAACTGGGACGTGGCCCTGGTGAAGACCACCAAGGTGGGCGGCCTTCGGGAAGACGCCACGCTGCAGTTCCGCACGGAATTTTTCAACGCCTTCAACCACGCACAGTTCAACGTGCCGGTGAGCGTAGACGTCTCGAGTTCAACCTTCGGGCAAATTACCAGCACGTCGGTGAACCCGAGGCTGATCCAGTTTGCGCTGAAGTATGCGTTCTAGGACCGATCTCACGAGTGCCTCGACCGGGACCTCAGGGGTTAAAACCCCTTTGGCCACGGGGCTTTTGGCACGGCTAACAGGCTGCGGAAAAATGCCGAAATCTGTTCCTCAGGGCTAAAGCCCTTGAGTGCTTGAACTTTATGTCGGAGCTGAAGCTCCGACCCCCAAAAACCCAGGTTTTTCCGCGACCTGTGAAGCCGTGCCCTGGCGAGGTCATTTATAAGGTGCTAGTAGTCACTCCGGATGCTCGTTACGACCGACCCAGGGCAAGAGCCGCAGGCTGCGGCTCTTTGTCTTTGTTCAACTCGCTGAAGGTTAATTCCTCACTTTGACTTTGCGAGTGCGCATCGAGCCACGGGTGTTTCAGCAGCCGTGGCGTCCGTAGGCGCTTAGATCCTTGCAGCCGCCTACACGGCGGGGCGGGATCGGCAGCGTCGCCAGCTTCAACTCGTACTCGGGGTACATCGTTTCCGCTCCGCCTCGTGCCGCTTCGTAGGGGATGCCGTAGGTTTCCGCATATTCCTTGAGGAACTTATTTGTTCCGGGCAGGCGGTGGGGAACCCAGCTTCTCGGGTGTTCTACTTCAATGCTGGGGATGCAATGGGACGGTGTAAGCGCGAAGCCTAGATCGAGTACCCAGTGGGAGGTTCGAATATCGCGTTCGGTGAGGTACGCCGGGTCTCGTACGATGGTTACGAGCGTGAAGTAATCTCCGTGGCGAATGAAATATTCGACCATCCTGGCGCGGTCGCTGCGGGGCAGGCCATTGCGACGCAGCCATCCTTCCTTTAAGTGCGTGGTAACCACCTTCAGCATGTCCCCTTCCCATTCGCCTGTCGAAAAGCCCTCCCAGGTGTGGACCGCGTAGTCTGGGGGGTGGGGGCGGCCATCCATATAGATGGTTCGCTGGGGCAGCATCCACATGATCGTCGTGTGCCAGGCGGTGATCTGCTCGGTCAGCGGGTCGAGATCAGGCCAGACGCGCATGCTGGATGGGCCGCGCGGGGCGTAGTCGGCGGGATGGGGTTCGCATTCGTGCTCGATTTGCGTCCACTTTTCGGCGTCCCATGCGTCGGCCCTCATGCGGGCCTGATCGTTGATGGGGAGGCCGGTGTAATCGCCGATCTCGGCGTCGGGAGCGTCTTTCGGGCCCCTGGCGCCCCATTCTCCGGACAAGTCCACTTGCGCGAACGCGGAGTGAGCTGACAGCAGCGCGGCAAGCAAAACCAGCGGGGCGTGGAGCTTGGTGTGCCAGGGCATAGGCGGCCTCCTCTTGGTCACGCGAAAGTTAGTCACGCTGAAAGCTTCTTACCGGTCAGATAAAAGTAGCCGACCTTGTTGTTCGATGGGCTGCCGTACCACATGCGTCCCTCGGCATCGAGGAAGAGTTCGCGAATGGTATTTTCGGAATGCGGAAACGGATACTGCGTGATCTTGCCGGTGGCGGGATCGAGCCGGCCGAGCACGTCGAAGTAATAGGAGGAATACCAGATATCGCCGTTCGCGTCGACGCCCAGCCCATAGGGATGGGTGAGCGGGCCGGTGGGCAGATCGTATTCGTGAAACGTTGCGGTGCTGGGATCGAAGCTTCCGAGTTTCCCGCGGTTGTATTCGCCGAACCAGATGATTCCTTTGGAATCGATCTGAATGCGGCGCGGAAGACCGTCTTTGGTCGGCACCGCGTATCGGGTCATCTTCAGCGTTTGCCAGTCCATTTTCACGACTTGCCCTGGAGTGCCGGTGATCGTGAACCAGATGTTTCCCTGGGTATCGTTGGCGATGCTGTAGGTGTGGCCAGTCTCCCAATAATTGGTGAATTTGCCGGTTTCGGGAACGAAGCGGCTTAGAGGCTCGCCTGTGACCCACACGTTTCCGCCGGGATCGAAGCGCACGGTGTGTTTCGATCCGCCTTCTTTAACGCCTTCTTTGCCGGGCTCGAAGGGATCGAGAAATTCGGTGATGCGCCTGGTTTGCGGGTCCCATCTGCCTAGCTTATTGGGGGCTTGCTCTGCGAGCCAGACGGAACCGTCAGGGGCTTCCACGGCGGAGTGGACTGCGGCTGTGCCAGCGTTGGGAACGGGGAAATCTTCCATCGCGCCCGTTTTTGGATCGAGCCGGGTGATTTTGTTGGCCGAGCCGAAGTTCGGAATCCACAGATAGCCGTCTTTGCCGGGAGCGGCGCTGAAAGGCATGCGGTCCGGGCCGGGCATGTCATATTCCACGTAGACGATTTTCGAGGCGTCGCTGCCGAACTTCACCGCCAGGTTGTCTTTGTATGCGGGAAGATCGGCTGGGGATTTCGGCAGCGTGGCTTCGGCGCCGAAGGCGTTGTCGAGATAGCCGGCGAGTTGGCTGGCATCCTGGTCGGTAACGAAGTCCAGGCTGAAGTGCATGGCGTCGCGCATGTATTGCACGCGGTCTTTCCAGCCGTCCAAATCGCGCCTCACGGCGGCCATGCGGGTCTGAAAACCGTGGCAGGCAAAACAATCATGGAACAGCAGGTCTTTTCCCGTGCCGGGGGGAAGAAGAGCGCGAGCCTGGTCGATGGATAGATCGCTCCAGCGAATCATGTCCTTTTGCAGAGTGAAATCGTAGGAGGTATTTTGATTCGACTTCAGGCTCACGCCGGTACGGTCGTCGGCACGATAGCCAACGGCTTTGATATGCAGTCGATACTCTCCGGCGGGAATTTTTTCGAGGAGGAAGCGGCCCTGGGAGTCCGACAGCGCTATGAAGGTTATTTTGTTTTGGGTGTTCTGCGCTTCGACGAATCCGCCTTCGAAGGGCGCGCCATCGGGCCCCTTCACGGTGCCGGCGACCGTTGCCGCAGAGGCGAACGTGGAGGAAAAAGCCAGCAGGCTGGCGAGGGCGAGAGTCCTACTGAGCCACTGCATGAGGGCTCCTTCTGAAAGGAATGGCCGGATGGCTGTTTCTCCTTCGGCCCGAAGACTATTCTTCCTGCCCTGCCATGTCAATCACGAGAATCAAGTTATGGGCTTGGGAATGTCGCCGGAGGAGACTTACTGGACGGCGCGTCGCGGATGGGCAACCCTGGTGGGGTTGATGCTATAGTGCTGGCGCCATGATCCTGCCGGAGGCGAGGGCGGGATCTATGCTGAGCGCGTCGTGGCGCTTGCAGGGAGGGTACAGCGGTGCTCAAGAGACTTTTTTGCGCGGCTCTTTTTATCGTTGGCACTGCTCGAGCGCAGCAGCCGGCGGCGCCTGTTCGAACCTTTGCGAATCGCTGCAGAATCTGCCACGGGAGTGATGGCAACGGGACCGACCGTGCTCCGGCGCTGCTTGGATTTGTGGCTTCCCATTCCGACGCGGAAATCACCGCGCTGGTGCATACGGGCCGCCTTGATAAAGGAATGCCGCGCTTCGATTTTACCGATGACGAGATGACAGCGCTGCTCGCTCATCTGCGCGGCCTGGTATCGGGTGCGGTGGTCCCTGCGGCAGACGCCGCGCGCCGCACTTCGGGGTAACACCTTCCAGCCTCACGCGGTGAGCCTGATGCTGCAGGATGGGCGCAAACTCGACGGCACGCTGATGAGCGAGACGGCATTCAGCGCTACTGTGGCCACCGCTGACGGCAAGTTCCATTTGCTGGCGCGCGACGGCGACGTCTATCGCGAACGCCCGATCGAGCCCAAGCAGGACTGGACGAGCTATGACGGGAGTTTGACGGGCAATCGCTATAGCTCGCTGGCGCAGATCAATGTGAAAAATGTGCAGCGGCTTTCACCGGCCTGGGTGTTTCCGAATCCCACTGCGGTGCAGCTGGAGGTGACTCCGATCGTGTCGGATGGAATCATGTACATCACGGCGCCTAATGAAGCCTATGCACTCGACGCGACTACGGGGCGGCAGATCTGGGCTTTCAAAATGCCGCGGACTCCTGGGCTTTTGAGTTCGGCGGGCGACGGCGCGAATCGCGGTGTGGCCATTTCGGGCGACCGCATCTTCATGGTTACCGACAGTGCGCATCTGCTGGCGCTGGATCGCATCACGGGGAAAAAAGTGTGGGACGTCGTGATGGGCGACACGAAAGAAGGCTATAGCGCGACGAGCGCGCCGCTGGTGATCGGGGATTTGGTGCTTTCCGGCGTGGCGGGTGGCGAGGAAGGGGCGCGCGGGTTCGTCGATGCGTACCAGGCTTCGTCGGGCGAGAGGGTGTGGCGATTCTACACAATTCCTTTGCGCGGCGAGAAAGGGTCGGAAACGTGGGTTGGAAATGCGCTGGAGCATGGTTGCGGCGCCACCTGGATTACCGGCTCCTACGATCCGACCCTGGAAACGGTGTATTGGGCCGTCGGCAATCCCTGCCCGGATTTCAATGGGGATGAACGCAAGGGCGACAACCTTTACACCGCGAGCGTCGTGGCCCTGAATGTGAAGACCGGCAAAATGAAGTGGTATTTCCAGTTCACGCCGCACGACGTGTACGACTGGGATTCGGTGGGGCCCATGATCCTTGTGGATGAGCCGTGGCAGGGGCAGCCCCGCAAACTGCTGATGCATGGCGACCCGAACGGCTTTTTCTTCGTCCTCGACCGCACGAACGGGGAACTGCTGATGGCCAAGCCGTTGACCGCAGTGAATTGGGCTACGGGATACGGTAAAGACGGGCGGCCGATTCTTACCGACCACTTCGATTCCAATCTGGAGGTTTGCCGCGGAGGCGAATCGAAGTGGTTTTCCGCGGCTTTCGATCCGGAATCGAAGTTCTACTTTGCGCGCATCCGCGACGGCTGCGCTACCTACAGAAAGGATCCCACGCCGATCGATGTGGGGGAGCGGTATTTCGGCGGCGACCAGGTGGGACCGGGGACCGACAAGAGTTTCATTCTGGCTTTCGACACTCAGACCGGCCAGAAGGCGTGGGAGTATGCGGTGCCCAACGGCCGCGGATCGGGCACGCTGGCGACTGCGGGAGGGCTGGTGTTTTTTGGCGAGGATGTGGGGACCTTCAGCGCAGTGGAATCGAAGACCGGGAAGCCGGCGTGGCATTTCGAGACCGGCCAGTCTTGGAACGCTTCGCCGATGACCTATATGGTTGGGGGCAAGCAGTATGTTGTGCTGGCCGGATCGAGCGGTATCTTCGCCTTCGCGCTCGCGCAGTGAGGCGCGTGCGGGAACGTCTACGCAGTTTTCTCCTGGCAGTGTGCTACGAGTGTCCTCGGGCGTCCTTGGTAACGTCCGCCACAACTGCGTTGTACTTGTCCGTTACACCTTTCACTAAGGCGTTCAGTTGGTCCACGTCGGGCTTGTCGGCCATGAGCGCCTGGTTAATCTGCGTCACACCCTTTTCGATATCGGCGTAGGAGTCGGCGGAACGCGCTTTGATCAGGGCGTCGACGGTGCTCCACTTGTCCTGAAAAGCTGCGAATGACTTGCGGGCTTTGGCGACATCTCCGGTTCTTAGCGCCAGGGTCACGCTGCGCAGGTTGGCACGGACCATTCGCAGGCGGGCGACATCGTCGTAGAGGGGATTCAGGGGCTGGCCGTACTCCACCATGGCGATGGCGTCGTCAAACCTGGCGAGCATGGACTCGGTGTCGATAATCAGGCTGGGTCTGTCGGGAGCGGGGGAGCTGAGTCCCTTGGCGATCTTGGCCTGGAAGGTTTGCTCCAGCTCCGTGTACGTGTTTTTATCGCGCGTGTTGATATACACCTCGATGCCGTTCCATGCGGAGTCATAGGCTTCGAAGTCCGCCCTGGCTTCGGCGAGGTCTCCTTTTTTCAGCGCGGCGATGGTATTTACGAGAGTCGGCCGGACGGCTCTGACGCTGGTAAGTTCGAAGCGCTCTGGGCCGGCGGCCGGTGAAGCAGAGGTACGGGGCGAATGAGCCTAGGACAGCCATCATCGCAAGCACGCCAGGAACAATGGAACGGGTGAATTTCATCACTGATGCGACTCCTTTTGTGCGGGCATGACCGGAGAATTCAGCCGCCCCAGCGCCCGTTGTCAAAACCCCGCCGGACACGATAGCACGCAACCACGGAACTGGGGATGCGAAATCAGGCGCGAGATATTCGAACGTATAATGTGTGCGCGATCGGGCGGAACAACACATGAGCCCTGAATGGGGAATTTCACTGTGCGCGTAATCGTCATAGGCGGGACGGGACACGTCGGCTCGTGGTTGACGCCGCGGCTTGTGCGGGCCGGTCACACGGTGGTTTGTGTCAGCCGATCGCAGCGCCAGCCTTATTATGCGGACGATGCATGGCGCGATGTTGAGCGCGTTATGCTGGATCGCGCAGCAGCGGAGGCGGAGGGAACGTTCGGGTCAAGTATTGGCGCGCTGCGCCCTGAGGCGGTGATCGATCTGACCTGTTACACCCTGGACAGCGCGCGGCAATTGGTCGACGCGCTGAGTGGGCGTGTGGAACAATTTTTGCACTGCGGCACCATCTGGGTGCACGGGATGGGGATCGAGGTTCCGATAACCGAAGACGCTCCGCGCCGGCCGATCAGCGAGTATGGACGACGCAAGGCGGCTATCGAGGAATACCTGCTGGCACGTCACGCGGAAGATGGCTTTCCTGCCGCCATCCTGCATCCGGGGCATTTCGTGGGGCCGGGATGGGTGCCGCTCAACCCCGCTGCGAACTTTAATCCGGAGGTTTTTGCGGCGCTCGCGCGCGGGGAGGAAATCGCGCTTCCGAATTTTGGGCGTGAGACGCTGCATCACGTTCATTGCGACGACGTGGCGCAGGCATTCGTGAAGGCGGTTGCGAACTGGCCGCGCGCGGTGGGCGAGAGTTTTCACGTCGCGTCTCCGGCTGCGTTGACTATGGCGGGTTATGCGGAGTCTGTGGCGGGGTGGTTTGGGAGGGAAGCGCGAATTCGATTTCTGCCTTGGGAAGAATGGCGCGCTACTGTGTCCGCGAAAGATGCGGACTTTACGTGGGATCACATCGCGCGATCACCGAATTGCAGCATCGAAAAAGCGCGCCGGCTCCTGGGCTACGAGCCTCGCTATCGCTCTTTGGAAGCGATTCGAGAATCGCTTGCGTGGCTTTGCGCGAGCGGGATGGTTCCGAGTCTGGCTTCTTTCACGCTGCCCTGACTGCTGGCGTCAACTGTGAGTCGCTATTAAGGTTTTGGTGAGGACTGCGGCTGAGACGGCCGCGTCTTCGGCAACGCGAAGACGATGTAGCCGAGAGTGGACTGGCCGGAAGTGGCTGCGTTTTCTCCAAATCCGCGGGCGTCCCTTTTGCAAACCGAAAACGGGCGGAGCGCCCGAGCCTACCACCAGATATTCGCGCCCCTGCACTTCGTAGATGGACGGCAGGCCGGTGAGGCCGGCGGGCATTTTGTACGTCCACAGTTCGTCGCCGTTGTCCACGTCGAATGCGCGCATCTTGCCGTCTTTCGCGGTTACGAACAGGAGGCCCGTCGTGGTGACGACCATGCCCACTCGCTCGCCGCCGGCGAGCATACCCGTATTCTTTCCGCCTTCCTTCTCCGCTTCTTCATCCTCGCCGAGCGGCTTTCTCCAGCGGATGGTTCCGGTGTTCAGGTCGTAGCAGATGATTTCGGACCACGGAGGGCCGATCACGCCCTGCGTCAATCCGTAGTTTGAGTACAAACGCTGCGGCGCGACGACTCCTTCGGGATACGGCGGGCCGACGAAGCGGTTGTTCCCGCCATATTTTGCGTTGAGCTCGCGCGGGTTCAACGACGGCAAAAGGCCGCCTGGGGCACCGCCATTGGCTACTACTGGTCCGGTCATGGGCTGGGGCTTGGTGGCTGACGATGCGGCGCCCCCGGCGTTCGATAGATAGTTGTACAGAGTGTTCACGGCATCCGGATTCAAATCCGGATGGGCGGGCATCTGTCCCTTGCCGGAGAGGACGAGCATGGTGAAATCGGAGAGATTGATGCGTGAGGCAACTCCGGCCAGCGAGGGGGCCTCGGCTGAACCGGCGAGGTCCGCTCCATGGCAGGATTGGCAGTTCTGCTGATACTCCGGGGGCACTGGGACGCCGCCCGGGCCGCGTGCGCCGGCGGTGCTGGCGGTTACCGGCAACTCCGGGCCCTGAATGTTGATGAGGGAAGGGAAGTCAGATGTGGTGACGAAGACGAGCCCTCTGGTTGGGTCGGAAGCGCTTGTGCCCCTGTTGCTTCCGCCCCGCGAGCCGGGTAGCTGAACGGTATCGCGCTTGTATCCCGCGGGCGTGAACAGCCCCTCGTTGCGGGCGCCGGCGATTTTTTCTTTCCACGTGGCGCGATCTTCGGGAGTCAGAAAAAACGGATTGATGTCGTCGGCGGTCATCTTCTGGCGCGCGAACGGAGGCGGAGCGGTCGGAAAGGGCTGCGTGGGCCAGGCTTGTTCTCCCGGCACGTCGCTCTGCGGGACGGGGCGTTCCTCGATGGGCCAGAGCGGCTCGCCGGTGACGCGGTCGAAGACGTACAGAAAACCCGTCTTGCCGGCCTGCGCCACGGCGTCCACCATTTTTCCGTTGTGGCGGACGGTGATCAGCTGCGGGGCCGAGCAGGGATCGGAATCCCAAAGGTCGTGGTGAACTTCCTGGAAATGCCACAGGCGCTTGCCGGTGCGCGCGTCGAGAGCCACGAGGCTGTCGCCAAACAAGCCCGCGCCGATGCGGTCTGCGCCGTAGAGATCGTAGGTGGGCGAGCCCAGCACGACGTAGACGATGCCGCGCTTTTCGTCGAGCGAGAGTTCGCCCCAATCGTTTACTCCGCCGATGTATCGCCACGCGTCCTTGGGCCAGGTGTCGTAGCCGAATTCGCCGGGATACGGAACGGTGTGGAACGTCCAAACCGTTTTCCCCGTGAGCACGTCGTAGGCGCGAATGTGTCCGGGAGGGGCGAGAAAATTCTCGCCCGTGGACGATCCTTCGATGATCAGATTTTCAAACACGCGCCCCGGCGCATCGCTCTTGATGCGCGCTACTTCGGCGGGGACGCGATCGAGACCTTCCCGCATGTCGACTAGCCCATCTTCGCCGAAGCTTAGAATCGACTTGCCGGTACGCGCGTCGAGTTCCTCGAGGAAGTGGTTGATCTGGAAGATCAGGCGGCGGTCTTTGCCGTCTTTGCTTTCCCAATAATTTACTCCCAGCTCGGCGATGGAACTCAGGCCGGTGTGAATCCAGATTTCTTTCCCGGTGGCGGCGTCGAGCGCGATGAGCGAATTGTTGCGGCCGTACACGTACATCACGCCGTGGGAAACGATCGGGTTCATCGCGGAATTTCCGTTGAAGTAGGTCCAGGCGATTTTCAGCTGCTTCACGTTGCTCTTTTTGATCTGATCGAGGGCGGTGTAGCGGGATGTGTCCGGGCCGCCGCCGTAGTCGCTCCAGGATTTGTGGTCCTGCTGCGCAAGGGCGAACGGGCAGGCGATCGCCATCCACAAAATGAGCAGAGCGGCTTTTGGCGCCAACGGCTTCATGGAGATTATTTGCTCTTCTGCTTGAAGGCTCCCGGCTTGCCCCAGAAGATGAACGTGCCGAAGCGGGTGGCGGTGACAATATCGAGCGCACCGTCGTGGTTGAGATCGGCCGCAAAGATATCGGAGCCGGCGCCGGAGCGGTTATGGATAAGTTCGGGCACGAATTCCGCGCCGCCGGGAGCCCTGGGGTTGCGGACGGTCTTATACCAGTAGAGCACCGCCGGGCCGTAGGGGTCGGGATCGAGGTAATCGTCGCGGTGCGACCAGTAACGCTTGCCTACGATGAAATCCGGGATGCCGTCGCCGTCCACGTCGCCGAAGGTGGAGCCGTGAGGCTCCGTAAAGGTGACGCCGCCGGCGTTCTTCGTCGAGAGATCGTCCATGATCATGTGCTGCACGAACGAGATGTTGCCCGCGGCGTCGCGCTTCTGCTCGAACCACGCGAGTCCGTATCCATGCACGTTCAGGGCGGTGACAATGTCATTGAGGCCGTCGCCGTTCACGTCGTAAACCGCCATGACGCTTCCGCCCATGATATTGCGCCCGTAACGCGCGAAGGCCTGCGGATGATACGTCCACGGCTCCTGCTTGCTGCCCGCCGGCGGCTGTTCCCACCAGCCGAATGCATTGACGATATCCATGCGGCCGTCGCCGTTAATGTCACCCACACCGATGCCGTGAGCCGTTGCGTAGCCCAGTTCCGAGACGTTGTGCACGATCCACAGGCCGGTGGGATTGGCGGGATCGGGTTTTGCGTACCGGACGTAGCCATCCGCCATGTACACGAGTTCGAGTTTCCCATCGCCTTCGAGATCGCGCACGACGGCAATCTCGGAGCTGAAATCCGGCACCACCAGGTATTTATCCCAGCGGCGCGACTCACCCTTGGGATTGACGTAGAGCCACACGCCGCGATTGCCGGAAAAGCTGCAATTGATCACGTCGGGCCAGCCATCGCCCGTGAAATCTCCGGAGAACTGCATCCAGTCGTCGCGGGTGTATTCGTCGGAGGGATTGGTGGTGAGGGCCTCGTAGATTTCGCGATGCGTGGCGTAGTCCGGGCCGAAGTAGATGTGCGGACCGGAGACTATGTCCATCACGCCATCATGGTTGAAATCGGCGGCGCTGGCGCCCCAGGAGTAATAGAAATCGCTGAGCCGCTGCATGCGGAAGTGGCTGGAAATTTTTTCCGGCTCCCTCGTCATGAGTGACAGGTCTTTGTAAGCTACATCCTTGAACCGCACGTCGCCGGTGCCGCCTACATACAGAGCGATGGGGCCGTACTTTCCGGCATCGTCTTCGGCTACGCCTCCGGCGACTTCGCCGCCGTTATTCAGGAAGGATCGGACGATATTCGCGTCGAGAAATGTTTCCACGGTGTTCCATTCGCCGGCGCGGAGAGACGCGTCGGGCGGGGTGACAGGCAGAATTAGTCCGGGGGGCAGACCGGGATGCTCGCCGGGTGTTCGCGGGCGGACCGGAGCGTTCGGATCTACGGGTGGCGCGATGCGCATTTGGCCGCCGCCGCGGCGAAGCTTGTCGCGCTTGAGTTCATGGCCCTGCGCGTCGAGTGTGAGGGCGTAGGACGCGACGTCGCCTTCGCTAAGCGATACGAACACGCCCTTCATGCCGCCCTGCGGGGTCTTTTCGGCGCGCAGCAGGAGGCCGGTTTTGCAATTCCCCTCGCATTTGAGGGAGGCGTAGAAGCCGACGTCCTGGTAGGAGCGATCGAGGACCAGCCATCCGCCGCCCGGTTGCTTCGGCGTGGCGGTAATTTCGCCGTTTTCCGCGCGCCAGGTAGCGTCTCCCAAGGTATGCCAGCCCGCGAGCGCCGATCCCTGGAAAGAGTAGTCAGGATGAAAGGATGGTCCGGTGCCGGAGAGCCGGGCCACTGCGGCGAGAACAGCCAGCGCCAAAAACAGAATGCGTTTCCCGGACATTTTGCTCTCCCTGGTGATAGAAGCGGCCGAGTTCGACGCTTGCCGCGCTATGTGTTAGCAAGCACTTCTCGCCAAGTCAAGCTGAATGCACTCGTTCCGCTTATCACTCATAGCTGGCATAGCTAGCATAGCTAGTCGGGAAAGCCTTGCCTGGTGGCCCGCTTGTGAAATATCCTCCAGCGCGTGAATCGGGTTTGCCGGACAACGAATATCTCACCTGCGCAATCGGGAGGACGATCCCATGAGACATCTCCGTGGCTGGGCGGCCGGGGCGGTTACCGTCGCTGCGCTGGCCATCGCGCTTTGCGAGGTCGTGCTCGCCGATCGCGTTGCCGACGCACGGGTGTACACGCTCACGCCCGTTGAATTCGGCATGCAGCTCAAGACGCCGGATGGGCGCGTCGTCTTTGAATATCTGACCAAGAAGCCGGACAACATTGGCCTGACGTCCCCCAGCGCGGCCTGCTTTCATCCGGTGAATACTCCCTCGGGCCAGTGCATCACCAGCATTGCGCCCGACGACCACCCGCACCATCGCGGCATCTTCTTCGGCTGGCATGACAGCGCCTTCTACGAACCGCAGGTGCGGCCGAATCCATCGCCCACATCTTCGATGCGCGCGGCCACGGTTCGCCGGGCTGACTTCTGGGGCTGGGGAGTGTTCGCTCCGCGCGACGGCCGCGTTATTCAGAATCGCGAGATCAAACTTGTGAATGCCGACGCGGCGCACGCGGAG
Source organism: uncultured Acidobacteriota bacterium (assembly GCA_963709105.1). Classification (GTDB taxonomy): domain Bacteria; phylum Acidobacteriota; class Terriglobia; order Acidiferrales; family UBA7541; genus Palsa-295. Next base: position 471,583 of record CAVPVC010000016.1, on the reverse strand, counting down.
CTCGCGATTCACAATGATTTGCTGGTCGAGAACCGCAAGATGGGCGAAGAGAATGACACGGTCAACGTCACCGAGCGTGACGGCGTGTTCGTGCTGGACCTGAGCTATACGATTGCTCCCACCGTGGAATACCGGCTCAACCAGAACGCTTTTGGCGGCTTCGATGTGCAATGCCGCAAGGATGGCGATTCGTATTATTCGGATGAGGCCGGGAAAGTGACTCTTCGCGATGCGCAGTACGCCTATCCGGAGCTCGACTGGCCGAGTGAGCCGTGGTACGACTACACGATCACGCTGGCCGGCGGCGGGAAAACTCTCGGCGTCGCGGTGATCGATGATCCGAAGAACCCTCCGACGATGTGGCATATTTCGCGGACTTTGTGGATGCTTAACCCCTCGATTACGGCCGTGGGGCCGGTCACGATCCGCCCCGAGAATCCGCTGACGCTGCGCTACCGGGTGGTGGTTCATGACGGGCCGCCTCCGGTGGAGGTGCTGAAAAAGCTTTCGGCGGAGTGGCGGGCCACCTAGAATTACCCTTCCAACTTAACGAGGAAAAAATGGACTACAGGCTCAAGGGCAAGCTCGCCTTCGTCAATGCAGGTGCGCACGGAATCGGCGAGGCGGTTGCAGATCTTTTGACGCAGGAAGGTGCCAGCGTGATCGTCGCGGATTGCGACGAAGCCGCGCTCGCGGAGAAGTCTTCCCGCTGGACGGGTGTGGTGACGGCCGATCTCTCGGCGGCGGAAGGAACCAGCGCGGCTGTTTCGTATGTGCTCAAGAAATTTGGCAGGGCACCGGACATCCTGATCAACAACCTGGGCGTAGGCGATTCGTCGTCGTTCGTGGAGATTTCCGACGAGCGCTGGGCGAAGAGCTTCGAGATCAACCTGATGGGCTGCATACGGATGTGCCGCGCATTGATACCGGCGATGGCGGAGATTGGGTCGGCCGCGATCGTCAACACCGGTTCCGATCTGGCCAAGCAGCCGGAATTCACGCTGATGGATTATGGCGTGTGCAAGGCGGGACTGCTCTATCTGACGAAAGCGCTCGCCAAGCAATACGCGCCGCATGTGCGCGTCAACGCCGTGCTGCCCGGGCCGGTGTGGACGCGGATGTGGACGCGGCCGGGGGGAATCGTCGACCAGTTAGTGGCGCATTATGGAGTTGCGGACCGCGATGCCGCGGTAAAGAGATTCCTGGAGGACCGCTATCTGCCCCTCGGGATCGGGCAACCGGAGGATGTGGCCCATGCGGTGGTGTTTCTTGCTTCGCCGCTGGCGAAATTCATCACCGGCTCGACTCTGGACATCGGGGGTACGTTGCGCGGCCTGGTCTAAAGAGAACGCAAATGCATCACTTACTTAGCTTAGTTTGAGGAGCAGCACGACGCGGTCCAAGTAAGCTGGAAGGGGGGAGGCGTCCTCGACAAGGTCTACAGGGATCTATTGGTACGTGCGTCAGATGAGCTTGACCTCCAAGACCTGTCCAGATTTGTGACGGCTTAGTATGAGTTAACAACAGAGGCGCATCCAACCGAACGAGGACGGAACGTGCTACACGGCCGCAGGACATAGACTTGGGTTCATGGCGTTCGGGATGGTGCCGAGGGGCAGAGTTGAACTGCCTACGCCGGCCTTTTCAGGGCCGCGCTCTACCGGTGAGCTACCTCGGCACGGGATTTAAAGATTGTAAGGAAAAATCAGCAAGCAGCAAAGGGAAAACGACAAACCGGAGAGGCTTTCTTTTGCGCGAGATTCTTACCAGGCGAATACTCGTGGGCGCTTATTTCATGGACTCGTCGAATTCGCGCATCCATTCTTTTTTCTTTAGGACTTCGCGGGGCTTGGCGCCGTCGGGGGGGCCTACTATGCCGTCCTTTTCCATGAGGTCGATTAGGCGGGCGGCGCGGCCGTAGCCTACGCGCAGGCGGCGCTGGAGCGTGGAGGTGGAGGCGCGGCCTGCTTCGCAGACTACGCGGACGGCGTCCTGGTAGAGGTCGTCGTCTACGGCTTCGCCGCCTTCACCGGCTTCGCCTTCGAAGCCTGCGGCGTTTTCGTCCTTGGGCGGCTTCAGGATTTCTTCGTTGTAATTGGCCCTGGCCTGCTCGCGCCAGAAGTCGCAGACGGCCTGGACTTCGCCTTCGCCCACGTAGGGGCCGTGGACGCGGTGCAGGCGGGACGAGCCTGCGGGCAAATACAGGCTGTCGCCCTTGCCCAGCAGCGATTCGGAGCCGTTGGTATCGAGAATGGTGCGCGAGTCCACCTTGCTGGCTACGCGGAAGGAAATGCGGGCGGGGAAGTTGGCTTTGATCAGGCCGGTGATCACGTCCACCGAGGGGCGCTGCGTGGCCAGGATCAGGTGGATGCCCACCGCGCGGGCCATCTGCGCCAGGCGGGTGATGGATTCTTCCACGCCGTTGGTATCGACCATCATCAGGTCGGCCAGCTCGTCGATCACGATCACGAGGTAGGGAAGCGGATGGTGCTCTTCCTCGTCGGTCTTCTCAAAAAGCGAGAGGGACTGCGGCTTGTCGAAGGTCTTGTTGTACTGCTCGATGTTGCGGACGCCGCGCTGCGCCAGGATTTTCAGGCGGCGCTCCATCTCGCGCGTGGCGTTGCGCAGAACGTTGGCGGCGACCTTCGCATCGGTGACTACCGGTGTGAAGAGGTGCGGAATATCGGCGTAGAGGCCGAGTTCGAGGCGCTTCGGGTCGATCAGCACGAGCTTCATTTCGTCCGGAGTGGCGCGGTACAGCATGCCCATCAGCATGGAATTGATGAAGACGCTCTTGCCGGTGCCGGTGGATCCGGCGATCAGCAGGTGAGGCATCTGGGTGAGGTCGGCGGCGCGAATGCGGCCGATGAGGTCCTTGCCCAGCGGCAGGATCAGTTTCGAGGACGAATGGGCGAATTCGGGCGACTCGATCACGTCGCGCAGGGCAATCGTCTCGCGGCGCGCGTTGGGAACTTCGATGCCTACCGTGGACTTGCCGGGGATGCGTTCGATCAAAATCGATTCCGCGCGCAGGGCGAGGCAGAGATCGTCGGCCAGGCCGGTGATGCGGCTGTATTTGATTCCCGCCTCGGGCTTGAATTCGAAGGTGGTGACTACCGGGCCTGGATTGATCTGCGTGATGCGGCCGGCTACGCCGAATTCCGCGGACTTCTGTTCGATGGCGCGGGCGCACTCCTTAAGTTCGCTTTCGTCCATCTTTTCGCCGCGCTCGGCTACGCGCAGAAGGTCGGTGGAAGGCAGCTTGAAGTTGGTCTTGCCCTGGGGCGGCTTTGGGCGTCGCCTTCTTCGGATTCTGGCGGATTTCGGGCTCGTGGAACTGGATCACCGCCGGACCTTGCTCGGCCAGGTGCGGTTCGGCCGGAACGGGCGGCTCTTCCTCTTCTTCTTCGTCCTCTACGCCCGCCTTGGCCGCGGAAACGCGCTGCTGCTTTACAGGCGGACGCCCAGCGATCTTGATCTCCTCGACGCGCTTGCGAAGCTGCTCGGATTCGCGCTCTTCGCGCCATTCCTTCGCGCGGGCGATCATCTTTCCGATGTAGCCTTCGGAGGTCATGGGCTTCTTCATCCAGTCAACCATGGCGCGGAAGGAAAAGCTGGTGGTGAGAAGCACGGAGGTGGTGAGCAGCATGAGCGAGACGAGATTCGCTCCCACCGTATTGAACGCCGCCCGCAGGCCTTCGGCAGCCACGGTTCCGAGCAAGCCGCCGGCCGGAAGGGCGCCACGCACTCCTGGCATGTGAATGAGAGAGAGTTCCGCGGAAAGGGACACGAGAGACATTGCGGCACCGATCAACCGCGCCACCGGCGCCTCTATATCCTGGCTGCGGAACCAGCGCATGGCCACCATGAACATCCCCACCGGGAACAGGAACGCCGAAAAGCCGCAGAACTGGAAGAACAGGTCCGCGAGGTGCGCGCCCACCGGGCCGATCCAGTTGCGTGCCTGGCCTGACGCCATCGGGGAGGAGACGTTGAAGGATGCGTCGTGCGGGGAATACGAGAGCAGGCTCAAGGCCAGCAGGACGGCCGTGCTCAGGCCGACGAACCCGATCATCTCGTTAAAGCGCTTGTTTTCGGTTGGTGAAAGGATGCGCAAAGACGTCTCCTTACCCAGACGAACGCCCCTTGCGGCGTTCGTTGAGTCTATCCTGTTTTATGTTGCCGCCTCAAATGCCGCTAGCTTCGTTTTTCGGCACGGGCAGAAATTTTTGTAAGGGGAAGGCTCCCGCTGGAAGCCTGCGTGGGTTGGCCGTGGTCGAACCTTTTTTGAAAAGGAATCTTCCGGACTGCTTTCCGGGCCAATGGCACACACCGGCTCACGAACGTGGGTGGCGCGGGCGCTGTCGCGCGGAGCCCACAGGGAGGAACGCGAGTACGCGAAGGACTATAGCAAAGGGAAGGCGGGAGTAAATAACGAAGTTGGGGCAATGTGTTCAAGAACTTCCACAGGTTTCCGGGCCATGGGCAACGCTGCAACTCCAAGAAAACGATGGGCTTTATCCAGACGTTATCCGGCGAAGCGCTTGAGGGCGGATTGGCGCATTGCGGCGCGGTCCATGCTCTCGCGGCAATTCATCAGTGTGAGCAGAGTGCTGAGGATGCGGGCCTTGATTTCGTCGGACATGGGGAAGCCGCTGGTGGCCACGGTGACGAGCGTGTTGCCCCGCGCGGCAATCTTCTTGAATAATTCGGCCTGGCGTTCGTGGACGACCTTGCCGAGGGCCGTTTCGCGGCGCATCTCAGCGGCTTCATTTTCAATATGGAGGGTGAAGTGAAGAATACACATCTGCTCAGCGGCAAGTCCCGCTGGGACGGGGGCCTTACATCCTTTTGAGCTGCAGTTGTCAGCCACGAACCTACCTGGACGAGCCTCCTTTTTGTAGCACCGTCCGGGGGCGATTTCCAGTTTGTGCAACTGCCGTGTTTCCAATTAGGTAGCTGTCCCACTTTGGAGACGGCGTCAAGGCACAGGTGCCGCGTCAGTTTCGGCAGGGACAGGAACTGCATCGGGTGCGATGCCGCGGGCGCGAATGGCGGCGAGCAAAACGAAGAGGTTGGTGAAGAGAATCACGGCAAACGTGAGCGATGTGAGGAAGACGAGTTGATTTGGCTTCGATTCAACGACTTCCAGCGCCAGTACGGCCGTAATCAGGCCGCGGGGAATCAGCAGAACGGCGAATTCGCGCTCTCGCGGCGTGGCCCCGCGCCACGCGACCCGGCTCATTTGAACCGAGATGGCGCGAGCCAGAAAAAGTACGCCGAGTATTCCGAGCGAGGGAAACAGTTGCTTGCGCAAGCCGCCAAATTCGATGATCGCGCCGAGCAGCACGAAGAAGAAGCTCCGCACCAGGAAGGCCAGCTCCGCGTGGAACGAGTGAATCTGGCGGCTGGGATCGGGCGCGAGGATGGCAAAGCCAAATTCGGAGCGGCGGTTCAGCGGGTCGGGCATGTTCGCGAGCGTGGCACCGAATACCATCACGCCGAAGAGCTCGCTGCCTCCGAGCGCGTGGATCCCCGAATACAGCAATAACACGGCCGCGAAAGTTAGCACCTGCCAGTATTGCTTGTCGGAAATCAGCGGCAGCAGGCGGACCCACACGAAACCGGCCAACACCGCCAGGGCCAGCGCCAGCAAAAACTTGAACAGAAAGAGAACCGCGACGCTGCCCGCGACAGCTCCCCGGGTTCCGGGCGAAAGTCCCAGATGTTTGAGGATGGCTGGAAGCACGCCGGTCGTGGTGGCGCCATTGCCCGAGGCGATATCGAGCAGCACGCCCACGCCGAGGGCGCCGATTCCGTCGCCAAAGGAGGCTTCGACGACGAGGATTGTTTTGAGCGCTTTGCGGAGGTCGAGCTGATCGAGCACGGGCAGCACAATCGAGCCGCTGATGCACCCAAGCGGCGCCGCCACCAGCAAGGCGGGCATTTTCTCCATCTTGAGCGCGTAGATGCAGAACCAGGTGATTCCGGCGAGCGTGAGGCCGTAGCTCAACAGGGAGAGCACCATCGCGCCCCAGAACTGCTTGAGCGCATGGCGCAGATCGAGCTCCAAGCCCGCCGCGAAGAGAATCAGGATCAGCGCCAGAGTGCCAAAGCCACGCGTGACCGGGCCGAAGTGCGCCACGTCAATCCAATGCAGAACGGGGCCGAGCAGAATGCCGGTGGCGAGCAGCACCATTACATCGGGCACGCGCGTCCAGCGGGAGAGGCGATTGGCTACGAACGCCAGCACGAGCAGTGCGCCGAGCAGCGCGAAGAAGTTCGTTAGGTTGAACGACATTCCCTTAGATAGTAGCGGTTCGAACGGCGGTTGCGGCTACCGGATTGAGCTGACCATTGCAGGGAAATGCTGGTAGCGAGCCGGGCGGCGATTCCGTCGAACGGTTGCAACCAACCCCGGCGATCTCACCAAGTACAATGGCCGGTTCACCGTGACGCCACATCATGGGCCCGTGGTATCTGAGCCCCGGCGTGGTTTTTCCCAACTGGCCTTCCAATCAGAACGCCCTCAACCGCTTCCCGCTGACACCGGCCGTTGCCACCACGAAGCAAACCAACGGCCTTGGCGCGCTCGGCCGCTGGGTGAACGGCGTCTCCGTGTTCAACATGCTGGACGGGCACAGCTGGTCGGCGTCGCAGCAGCAGGATGAATGAATAGGCTTTCACTGTTACGCCACAGACTTAACTCCCCAGCGTGAACACCACTTCTATCGTCGTCTCCACTTCAACCGGCTTCCCATTGAGCAGGGTGGGCCGGTAGCTCCATTGTCTCACTGCGTCCATGGCCGGCTTCATGAGCAGCGCCGGGCCTGAGACATACGACAGCTCCTGCACTGTTCCGTCCTTGGCGATAATTGCGCGCATTACAATCATGCCGGATACGTGCGTGACCTTGGCGATCTCCGGATATTGTGGGACCACGCGGCGGATCAGCGATGCAGCCTCCACGTTCCCGCCGATCGGAATCGGCGCCTTGTTTTCCCTCGCCGAACTTACCGGAGGCGCGGGCGGTGACGGAACATGAAACAGGTCAATGAGAGCGTTATCGGCCGACTCGCCTGTACCTTCTGGCTCGGTATATTCGACCGGCGGCCCTCCCGCGTCCCGATAGACGTGGTTCGGTACAAATCGAGGAGCTGTGATGTGGCTGAGCGGTATGATCCTCGCTCGGGGTCTTCTCAATGATGATCCGGGACGAACCGCTGCGGGCGCTGGCGGTGCGACGATCCACGTTCTCAGCATTCCGTTCGGCAGAGCTTCGGTATAAATCAGCGGCACAAGAATTAAAATGGTCCACAGCGCCGACTGCGCCAGCGCGGACACCGCGACCGTCCAGCGCTTATGCGTTCTGTTCGGCTTCTCGCTCGAGACAACCAGTTCCTCAAACATGAGCGCCTCCGGTAAAACAAAGAACGGCGGTCAGTGCAGACACACCCGTCCCAGTGCTTCTGGATTTGGCGAAATTTCTGCTAACGATCCGTCAGCGGCGATCCGTTTGAATCTCAGACGCTGTTGCCGCTTTTTCTCTTATGGTTCTTTGACACCGCGGGGCATCATTTGTTCCGGTGGGAGGAGAGTCCGGCTCTAGAATGCAGGGATGGAACGGAAAATCTTCTGGGTCACCTTCATGGCGCTGGGTCTGGTCGCCGACCTGGCGTTGCCCTTCTGGTGGGCGATGCTGGCGACCCTTCCCATAGCCGGCTTTAGCTGGTGGCTTGCTTACCGCAGCGGTTCGCGTTGAACAACGAAAGCACGCCCCGGAAGAGCGCCGAATCGGATGCAGTTACGCCCGGACTTCCCAGGTATCGCCCGCGCGGAGAAGTTTTGCAAGATCGCCCTTGCCGCGCTTGGCCTGCACCTCGCGAATCTGGTTCGCGATGAGGTCTTCGTAGCGCGGGGAATCTTCCCAGCCGCGGAGCACGCCGATCGGCGTGGGAAAGCCCGGTTGATCCGCCATGTGCGCGAGAAGGAACGCGTACGCGGATCGCGGATCGCTCTCATCGTGGACGAGCAAATCCTTCTCCGTGATGCCGTTGCCCAGCTGAACCATTTCCAGTTCGAGCCCGTTCAGACGGATGCCCTTGTCGCGATTCTTGCCGAAGATGAGAGGCTTGCCCTGCTCAAGCTGCACCACGTGTTCGCTGCGCGCGTCCTTCTCGGTGAGATCGAACCACGCGCCGTCGTTGAAGATGTTGCAGTTCTGCAGAATCTCCACGTAAGCAGATCCCTTGTGCGCGGCCGCCTTCTTCAGGGTTTCTTTCAGGTGCTGCTGAAACACGTCGACCGAACGCGCGACGAAGGTGGCTCCCGCGCCGAGTGCGAGCGAGAGAGGATTGAACGGCCGGTCCGTGGTGCCGAACGGTGTGGATTTCGTTTTCTTGCCGATTTCGGATGTGGGCGAATACTGACCCTTGGTGAGCCCGTAAATCTTATTGTTGAAGAGCAGCACCTTGAGCCCGACGTTGCGCCGCAGCATGTGGATGGTGTGATTTCCGCCGATGGAAAGCGAGTCGCCGTCGCCGGTGACCACCCACACGTCGAGATCGGGGCGCGTGATCTTGAGGCCGGTGGCGATGGCGGGCGCGCGGCCGTGGATCGTGTGGAACCCGAACGTCTTCATGTAATAAGGGAAGCGGCTCGAACAGCCAATGCCGGAAATGAACACGAAATTTTCGCGGCGCACGCCCAGCTCCGCAAACACCGACTGGACAGCGGAGAGAATCGCGTAATCGCCGCAGCCCGGGCACCAGCGGATTTCCTGGTCGGTCTGAAAATCCTTTTTCGTGTAGACAGGCAATGTTTCGGTGGCCATCACTGCTCTCCTATAAATTCTTCAGCCCAGTCGCAAACAACAACAGATCAAGGGCGACTACGGCCGGGCCAGCACCTGCTCGATTTTGCGCTCGATCTCCGAAGTCTTGAATGGTTTGCCCTGGATCTTGTTGAAGCCTTCGGCGTCGACCAGATATTTCGCGCGCAGCACCATCACCAGCTGCCCCATGTTCATTTCCGGAACCAGCACTTTGTCGTAGCGCATCAGCACGTCGCCCAGATTCTTGGGCAACGGGTTCAAATGGCGCAGGTGGACGTGGCCGATGCGGCGGCCGTTGAATTTCTCGGACTTGAGAGCCGCCGTAATCGGGCCGCTCGTCGATCCCCACGACACGATCACCAGGTCGCCCGAATCAGCGCCTACGGGGACGACGTCAGGTATATCCTGCGCGATTCCCGCGACCTTTTCCGCGCGCAGACGAACCATGCGCTCGTGGTTCAACGGTTCGTAGTTCACGTTGCCGGTAACATCCTGCTTCTCGAGACCGCCAATGCGGTGCTCGAGTCCTGGCGTTCCGGGAACAGCCCAGGGGCGCGCGAGCGTTTGCGGATCGCGGCGATATGGCTGGAAATTCTCCGGGTTCGTTTCAAAATGGACAGGTATCTCCGGAAGCTCGGAAACGTCGGGAATCTTCCAAGGCTCCGCGCCGTTCGCGAGATAGCCGTCGGAAAGAATAATCACCGGCACCATATACTTGATGGCGATGCGCGTGGCTTCCATGGCGATCCAGAAGCAGTCACCCGGAGTGGCCGGCGCCAGCACGGGGATCGGAGCTTCGGAGTTGCGCCCGTAGAGCGCCTGCAACAAATCGGCCTGTTCCGTTTTTGTGGGCAGGCCGGTGGAAGGGCCTCCGCGTTGCACGTCGCAAATGACGAGCGGTAGCTCTACCGCGACGGCCAGGCCCATCGCTTCCGTCTTGAGCGCCATGCCGGGCCCGGAAGTAGTGGTAATCCCGATAGCGCCTGCGTAGGCCGCGCCGATCGCGGACGTGACGGCGGCAATTTCGTCCTCGGCCTGAAACGTGATCACGCCGAAATCCTTGTATGCGGAAAGTTCGTGCAAAATGTCGGAAGCGGGCGTGATCGGATAAGATCCGAGAAAAAGCGGAAGCCCGGCCTTCTGCGACGCGGCAACGAACCCCATCGCCAGAGCCGTGTTCCCGCTGATATTGCGGTAGACGCCCGGCGCGAGCTTCGCGGGCGGGATCTCGTAGCTGATCTGGAACGCCTCGGTGGCCTCGCAATAACTGTAGCCGGCCTGCATCGCCATGCGATTGGCCTGCACCAGTTGCGGCTTGTTCTTGAACTTCGCTTCGATCCAGTGAAGGCTGGTTTCCATCGACCGGTTGTAGAGCCAGTAGCACATGCCCAGGGCGAAGAAATTTTTGCAGCGGTCGACGCTCTTGTTGTCGAGCCCCAGGTCTTTCAGCGCGGCGCGCGTGAGGCGGGTGAGTTCGACGGGGAAAAGGCGGTAACCGTCCAGCGAGTGGTCTTCGATCGGGTTCACCGCGACCTGCGCTTTGCGCAGATCGAGCTCGCCAAAGTCGTCGAGATTCACAATCAAAATTCCGTTCGGCTTCAAGTCCGCAAGATTCATCTTCAGCGCCGCCGGGTTCATCGCGACGAGTGCATCCACCGTATCACCGGGGGTGAATACATCGTTCGACGAGAAATGAACCTGAAAGCCGCTTACGCCCGGAAGCGTGCCCGCCGGCGCCCGGATCTCGGCAGGGAAGTCGGGAAGCGTGGCCAGGTCGTTGCCGTAAAGGGCGACCGTGTTGGTGAACTGGCTGCCGGTGATCTGCATCCCGTCACCGGAGTCGCCGCAAAAGCGGATCACGGCCTTATCGACGGTTTCGCGCTTGCGTCCCGGAAAATTTGCGGTGGTGGTTGCCATGGCTTTCAAACTCTCCCGTACTTGCGCGCGCGGACTTATACGCGCAGCTCGATTAGGGGCGTGTCCTCAGGTAATAAGAAGTAATCCTCGCTCCACGTATACAAAGGTTAGCACACGGCGGGTCACCCGAAAACGGAATTTCCAGAAAGCCCGGTAAACGTGGATTTCTCAGTTTCTTTTTTGCTCCACGCCGCCTAGAGCCCGCTTCACTGCTATCCCCTTTCCGTCTACAGGCAAAGTATTAGACAAATGAGTGCAGGCCCGTATTTGCGGGATTTCGTCGGCATGGCAGAGTCAAAATCACTTACGGGCCCTTAGGGCCGACAGAGGAGCGGCGATGCATCAGGCGGCAATCACTTCCGTACAAACCGTCTCTAGGCGGGCGGTCTCCCACTCTCGACCGGAGGGCAATCCCGATTGGAAGAACGACGATCCGTGGATGGCCATCTGGGTGGAGGAGTTGGAGAAAGCGTACCGCAATTTCGCGCGAGAGTCCGGCAGGCTATCCCGCATGGCGCAGCGAAAAAAGAAGGTCCACATCCCATCCGAAGCCTTCAGTCAACTGCTCGCCGAAAAGATGGAAGATGTGGAGCGCGCGTTCCAGTTGTACATTCGTCGCAAGCAGGAGTTGCTGACCTACCTCAAGACGACCGCCCGTCGAAGTGATTCCACCATGAGAACGAGCGCCGGGGCAGTGGTTGGGAATGCTCCCAAGGCAGATTCACACGGCGCGGACACGGAACTGGCCGCTTCGTAGAACAGTATCGATCATCTTCCACAAGCCGAATGCCAACATGCCAGTCGCAGTCTTAATTGGGACCACTATGTTTATTTCTATATTTCCGGATTTTTCGCCGGCTCTTCGTCAGAAGGCAGGAGCCAGAGGCCGCTGATTTTTCCGTAGGGGTCGAAGGAAACGCGAACGATCGCCTCGCCATTTTCGAATTCGCAGGTAACGTCCACCACGTCGAATTCCGGGTCTTTGCTCGCCAGCTTCACGCTCTTGAACTCGCCGAGATGGCTGATGACGTGGGACCACGACATATCGAGCGGATACGGGCTCATATCCGCTTTCATATCGTCGTCGAAGCGCGCGACCACCTGATCGAAGTTCTTCTGCCGCAGGAGATCGGCCACGGCTCTGGCGGATTCTTCCATGCTGGCCGCGCTCAGGTCGGAAACCGGCACGATGGAGATGCGCGTTATCTGATCCAGATCGTTGAACATCAGCCGCAACTCGACCTTGGAATTCTCGAACTGGCTTCTGGACACGTAGACAGACACGCCGTGCGCGTTGTGCGCGTCCTGGGAAATCTGTTTTTGGAACGAGCCGCTCCTCTGTAGAAGCGAATTCCAGGCCAACTCAAGTTCGTCCGCCGGCAGGGCATCCCTCAAGTCCACGCTGAAATGCTTGCAGACCGAGTCCATCTTGCCGTTTGCCATGTCGTCCATGATTTGCCTGGCGACCGCAAGACGGGCGGTGTCGTGAGACGCCGCTGGAGACTCAGCGGGAGAGGGCCCGGCCTTCTGAGCCCGCGCAAGGAAAGTGGATCCAAGAAGGGAAGAAACGATCAGCAAAACGGTCTTGAGTGATCGCATGCAATCTCCTGTAACCGCACCAGAGACTGTTGTTCTAAGGAAACCTTATCACAAAGCCTTCGCGCAATCCCCAAAATCACTGAGGACGAAGCGCGCCTGCCATGTTTGCAGAAGGTTCAAACTCGGGGCGGCGTCGCCTTTCAGGAATTGTCAATGTGCGAAATATGCTGTGGGCATTAGGGTTACTGAGGATGCAGGCTATTTGTGGGGTAAGTATCTGCATTGGTTGCAATGGAGCATGTATGGAAAGCATTAAAATTATGATTGGAAAAACCGGCTGATTCCCTTTGCTGCGCCCTCCCTTGGAGCTACGTGTGGCTTCCGGCCTGTATGGACTCGAGGTATTTGATCAGGTTCTCCATGCGCACATTGCCGCGATCGATATCGGCTTCCACCTGGTGAAAGATCGGGCCCCAAACGGGCATTTCGCGGGAGCCGTGCGACGCGATTACATGGTCGCCCGTGATGATGCGGCGGATGCGCTCCACCGGGAACTCGCCGCCGTTTCTCCTGGCAATGAGCGTCAGGTCGGGTACAGTCGCCCGCAGAGCCGCGGCGGCCGGTCCGTGTCCCTGCCCGTCGGTGCCGTGGCAGGAAGCGCAGTAGGCCCGGAAAAGGTCCGCACCCTTCGTGGAGCGGATGAGCGGAGGGAACTGATCGTCGGCCGGAGGCGCGGATTTCTGGGATTGCGCAGAGAGCGTGCCGGGCGCGAGGATGGCGCTAGTCAATACCGCGACGATGAGCGAAAGCCGGCGGCGAGCCTGCAAGGTTGCTTTAACGATTTCTTCATGACACTCCGTTTCCGAGACCGGCCCTGATGCCCGATTTTGCGTCTTGAATAGTAGCCTGAATTTCCCGGCGGAAGAGAGATTTCTCCGTTCCAGTCACCAGCCGCTCCGGCGAGCTCACTTCTGGTCGAGAACGGAATCGAGGTACGCCATCATCTGCGGCCCGGTCCAATCCTGCGGCCCGATGATCTTGCGGTCGATGCGTCCGTTGCGGTCGATGATGTAGGTTTCGGGATACATGGTGGTGCCGTAATCGAGAGCGCTCTTTTTTGTGGGATCGCGATAAGTGGGGAAATCGATGTGGTATGTCTTCAAAAACTCGGCGTAGGCGCTGGGATCGTCATCGAGGCTCACCCCGAGAATCGTTCCCCCGAGCGGCGCTATATGCTTCTGCAATTGAATTAACGAAGGCGTTTCGTCGACGCAGGGCGGGCACCAAGTGGCCCAGAAATTCAGGATAACAACTTTGCCCCGCAGGTTAGCCAGTGTCTCTGGCTTGCCGTTCATGGTGAACTGAAAATTTTTTGCAGGGCGCCCGCGCATGCTGGCCTCGCCCTGGCGATAGTCTGGGCGGATAAAGAGCCAAAGCAGCGCGGCGATGAACGCCAGAACCAGGCCTGTCTTGAGTTTCCGTTTCAATGGGTTATCCAACCGCCCTATAATGAATGTTTCCGTGATCCAAACCGCGGTAGTTTAGCAGTGTTTAGCAGTTCCCGCTGAGACGGAATTCAAAAACTTGATCTCCGCCATTATCCCAATCCGCAACGAAGAAGCCTCCGTCGCGCGCGTCATCGAATCGCTGGCCTCGCAGCCGGAGATTGGCGAGATCATCGCGGTGGACGACCAATCGAGCGACCGCACGCCTGCGATCCTGCGCGACCTTGTCGCGCGTTTGCCCCAGTTGAGAATCCTCCAGACGGCCGAGCTACCACCCGGCTGGACGGGCAAAAATTACGCTGTGGCGACCGGGGCTGCCGCCGCGCGAGGCGACTGGCTGCTTTTCACCGATGCGGACACGCTTCATGCGCCGGCCTCCGCCGCGCGTGCCCTCGCCAATGCCACGCGCTACGGAGCTGATCTCGTGTCCTATTCGCCCGAGCAGGAGATGCGTACCCTTTGGGAGAAGGCGCTGGTTCCATTCGTCTACTGGCGCCTGTCGCAAAGATACCCGTTTCGTCTGGTGAACGATGTGGGCTCTCCCGATGCGGCTGCGAACGGCCAATATATTCTGATGCGGCGCGAAGCCTATGAGTCGATCGGCGGGCACGCGGCTGTTGCGGGAGAGGTTCTGGAGGACGTCGCGCTGGCGAGGCTGGCCAAAGCCGCCGGCTGGCGAATTTTCTTCGGACCAGGCGCGGGAATCGTGCAAACGCGGATGTACGGCTCGTTTGCCTCAATGTGGGAGGGCTGGACGAAGAATTTATGCCCCCTGTTTGGCGGAAGCGTGATCGACATTCTCGTCGAAATCGATGCGGCCACTCCTTTGCTGGGTTTGATGTTCGCTGCCTTGCTCGCGGTGGAATGGGCCCTGCGCGGACGAATGCAAGTGGATTGGCTGATGGCGATCGTGGCGGCCGTCTTCATAGTGCGGCCATGCGTATGGTATGAGGCCTGGCTGCGGCGGAATCGTTATCCCGCGCGGCTCATCCGATACTATTTGATTGGCGCGGGGCTTTACACGGCTATGCTGGTAGCGTCATGGTGGAAGACGACCCACGGTTTCGTGTCGTGGAAGGGAAGAGCGTATCCGCGCCCGAGTTAGGCCGGGAATCCACGTGAAAGTCCAGTGCATGGGAGCAGTATGGTCCGAGTGACACGCAAGGTCGAGTTCTCAGCCGCGCATTTTTACCATAACCCGAATTTGTCCGCGGAAGAGAACCGGCGCATCTTCGGAAAGTGCAATAATCCGCAGGGGCATGGGCATAACTACGTCCTGGAAGTCACGGTGGCTGGCGAGCCCGATCCGGACACCGGCATGGTGCTCGACCTCAAGGAACTCAAGGACATTCTGGAAAAAGAGGTGATGGAGCGGATGGACCATCGCCATCTGAACTACGAGGTGCCCGAGCTAGCGGGGCAGATCCCCACGTGCGAGAACATCGCGGCGATGATCTGGCGGTTGCTCGAGCCGAGAATCACCAAGGGGAGACTCGACCGCGTCCGGCTGTACGAGTCGCCGGACCTGTTTGCCGATTGCACGGTGGCGGAGCCAGCCGAGCCGACTCCCGTTCAAAAAGAAGCAGACCGGAAAGCCCAAGAAGCGGGAAGGCGTGCATGGCGGGACCGTTGAAATTGACGTTGACGCGCCGATACCGTTTTGCCGCATCGCACCGTCTCCACAGCGCCAAGTTCAGCGAAGAACAGAACCAGCGCCTGTATGGCAAATGCAGCAACCCGCATGGGCACGGTCACAACTACGTGCTCGAAGTGACCATTACCGGCCCGGTAGACCCGTCGACAGGCATGATTGCAAACCTGGGCGATCTAGATCCCTTTGTTCGGATTCAAGTGCTCGATCCCTTTGACTGCAGGAATCTGAACGAACAGGTGGCCGAATTCCGCGAATGCGTGCCCACCACCGAGAATGTCGCCCGCGAGATCTTCCGCCGCCTGCAAACGTTTCCGAACGCACGTGTTGAAAGCGTGCGTATCGAGGAAACCAGCAAGAACAGTTTCGAAGTGGCCGATGAGGAATGAGCAGCAGCATAAGGGTGCAGCCAGGAGCCAGGGACGACGATGAGTAAGACCAGCGAAATTGTGGCCCCGGAAGTGGCCGGCGGCGAAAGCATTGCCGAGATGGTGCGGAAGATACTGGTGCAGCTCGGTGAGGACCCTGACCGCGAGGGATTGCAGCGCACGCCGCGAGCGCTTTGAAAAGGCCCTACGGTTTCTCACCAGCGGCTATCGCCAGGACGCCGACACCATTCTGAACGGCGCCATGTTCAGCGTCTGCTACGACGAAATGGTCGTGGTGAAGGATATCGAGGTCTACAGCCTGTGCGAGCATCACCTGCTGCCCTTCTTCGGGAAGTGCCACGTGGCCTACCTCCCCAACAAGAAAGTAGTGGGGCTGAGCAAAATCGCGCGGCTCGTGAACATGTACGCCCGTCGCCTGCAGATTCAGGAGCGCCTCACCAGCCAGATCGCGCAGGCCCTCGAAGAGAAGCTGGCGCCGCAAGGGCGTCGGAGTGATCATCGAAGCGCGCCACTTGTGCATGGTGATGCGCGGCGTGGAGAAGCAGAACTCCATGGCGGTATCGAGCGCGATGCTGGGGGCGTTCCGCGAAAGCAAGCAAACGCGCGACGAATTTCTCGCGCTCGTTCGCAGCGGCAAGTAGGAATCCACTGGATGCAAACGCTCCCGGCGCGATGGCGCGGAACGCAACCATAACAAAGTCAATGCTCAGATCGCTCGCTTCCTTAAATAAAATCCTGTAGCGATTGCCGCAGGGTGTGTGCTAGCATTTTGGGTTGAAGAAGAGTCAAAAAGAGAAGAGCAGGGTAGGACGCTTCAGTGGGGGAGGGGCGAGTTGATGATGGAAGCTAAAGTTGAACTGATCGAGCAGTTCCGGGTGCATCCAAAAGACACGGGGTCGCCGGAAGTGCAGATCGCGTTGTTAAGCGAGCGCATCAACTATTTGACCACCCACCTCAGGTCCCACGCGAAAGATCACGCCTCGCGGCGCGGGTTGATCATGATGGTCAACAAGCGGCGCAGGCTGCTGGACTACCTGAACCGTCGCGACCCGGATCGGTATCGCGAGATTGTCGAACGACTCAGTTTGCGCAAGTAGCGCAGATTCCCTGGGCGGCCCGGCGGGCCGCGTTTTCCTCCGCACAAATCGGCGAAGTAGAGCTATCTGCGGGCCGGCAGGGCCATTCTGCGCGGAAGTGTGCGCCGGCTGAGTTTTTTATTTTTCTTGCTCCGTTTCTTCGCTTCAGACCCTCCTTCGGCGTGAGCTTCGCAGTGGCAAATCCCGAGAGATGTCTCTCGTATCCGATGGCAGTCCCCGGCGAACCGGGGCAAAAGGACGTGAAGTGATGTTTGAACAAGTCAGTCTGGATCTGGGCGGGCGCAAGTTGAGTTTTGAAACGGGCAAGATGGCCCGGCAGGCGCACGGAGCCGTGGTGGCGCGCTATGGAGACACGGTGGTGATGGCCACCGCGTGCATGGACAACAACGCGAGCGAGAAAGATTTTCTCCCCCTCACCGTCGACTACCGCGAATACACCTATTCCGCCGGAAAGATTCCGGGCGGGTTCTTCAAGCGCGAGGGGCGCCCTTCGGAGCGCGAAATTCTCGTGTCCCGCCTCACGGACCGCCCGCTGCGGCCGCTGTTCCCGGAAGGCTGGGCGACCGAAACGCAGATCGTCGCCATGGTGCTCTCCGCCGATTCCGAAAACGATCCCGATGTGATCGCGGTGACGGCCGCTTCCGCCGCGCTGTATATCTCGAAAATCCCTTTCAATAATCCGGTGGCCTGCGTGCGCGTGGGATTGCTCGACGGAAAGCTCGTCGTGAACCCCACCTACACCGAGCAGAAGACCAGCCTGCTGAACATCATCGTCGCGGGCACCGAAGACGCCATCGTGATGGTGGAGTCGGGCGCGCTGGAAGTTTCCGAAGAGACCGTCGCCGACGCGCTCGAATTCGGGCACGCGGAAATTCGCCGGCTCGTTGCATCCATCAAGGAACTCGGCAAGAAGGTGAATCCGCAGAAGGTGGCGGTGGTTCCCCCGCCCTTCGACGAAGCGCTCTACAAGACGATCTCCGCGAAATTCGGCGACCGCCTTCGCGACGCGCTCGACACCGCCAAGCATCCGAAGCTTGAGAGCTACGGCCTCGTGGATGGCGTCAAGAAGGAAGTGCTCGCGTCGGTTCCCGAAGAGGACGAAGAGAAGCGCAAGCTGGCGTACCGCGCGTTTGAGCGACTGCGCGAGAATATCTTCCGCGAGGATATGCTGGTGCGGCGCCGGCGTCCCGATGGGCGTGCGTTCGATCAGATCCGGCAGATCACCTGCGAGGTGGGCGTGCTGCCCCGTGTGCATGGTTCGGCGCTCTTCACACGCGGCGAAACCCAGGCGCTCGCTTCGGCAACGCTCGGCACCAAGGACGACATGCAGCGCCTTGATCTCCTTTTCGAAGACGACGTGTTCAAGCGCTTCATGCTGCACTACAACTTCCCGGCATTCTCCGTGGGCGAAGTAAAATTCCTGCGCGGGCCCGGGCGTCGCGAAGTGGGCCACGGCGCGTTAGCCGAGCGCGCGCTGACCAACCTTCTGCCTCCCGAGGCCGACTTTCCGTACGCGGTGCGCGTGGTTTCGGACATCCTGGAATCGAATGGATCGTCTTCGATGGCCACCGTCTGCGGCGGATCGCTCGCGCTGATGGATGCGGGCGTGCCGCTCAAGGCTCCGTGCGCGGGTATCGCGATGGGCTTGGTGGTGGAAGGCGACAAGTACGCCATCCTCACCGACATCGCCGGCGCTGAAGACCACTACGGCGACATGGACTTCAAAGTCGCCGGCACGCGTCAGGGAATTACCGCGCTGCAGATGGATATCAAGGTTGGCGGCGTCAGCATCAACATGATGCGCGAGGCTCTCGCGCAGGCCAAGAAGGCCCGCCTGCAAATCCTCGACACCATGGACGCGACTCTCTCCTCCGGCCGCGCCGATATTTCCACCTACGCGCCGCACCTGCACATGCTGAACATCCCCACCGACAAGATTCGCGACCTCATCGGGCCGGGCGGAAAGAAGATCCGCTCGATCATTGAAGCCACCGGCGTGAAGATTGACGTGATGGACGACGGCAAGGTGCACGTGTTCGCCAACAACGGCAAGGCTGCCGACGAAGCGCTGAAGATGATTCGCGACGTTACCGCCACCGCCGAAATCGGCAAAACCTACCTGGGCAAGGTAGTCCGCATCGCGGACTTCGGGGCCTTCGTAGAGATTTTCCCGGGCACCGACGGTCTGCTGCACATCAGCGAAATCGCGGACACCCGCATTCGCGCCGTGCGCGATGAGCTGAAGGAAGGCGACCAGATACTCGTCAAGGTCCTCGCCATCGAGGGGAACAAGATTCGCCTCAGCCGCAAAGCGGTGCTCAAAGAGCAGCGCGATAAGCAGCAGAGCGGAACTGCAAGCTAACCCGGCTTTCAGCAGCGCAGTTTACTAATGAAAGGGAGGCTGATTCTGGCCTCCCTTTCTTTTTGCGTCGAGCATGTCGGCATACGGCATGCCAAGCCCTGCCAGAACAGAGGAGAGCTCATTTTCTGCTGCCCTCGTTCTAAGGCTTTCCTAGGGATAAGACCTTATTTTCTGCGCCTCACCGCCGAGGTTATAATTTCGCGGATAACCATCTTGTCAAAAAAGGCCAAGTCGAAAACGCGCCCGGGACGAATCAAAGCTCGGTCTGCGAATACTGTGCCGTCGTTCTCCGGTAAAGACTATGTAGCCAGAGAAGTCACCGCGATCATGGAAACCAACGGAGCCCTTCGGGAAAGTGAGGCCTCCCTTCGCAGTCTCTGCGCCAGAATTCTCCAGCTGCAGGATCAGGAGCGGCGGCGCATCGCGCGCGATCTGCACGACACCACCGGCCAGGAACTCGCGGTCATCGTTATGTCGCTGAAGCATCTCTCGAACAATCTCGATCAACCTGGCTTCGATGCTCGCAAAGCCATCGTGGAAGTGAGCGAACTCGCGCGGCAGGTGAATGACGAAATCCGCACCCTCTCCTATCTATTGCATCCGCCACTGCTCGATGAGTTTGGGCTCGGCTCCGCGCTGAAGTGGTATGTGGAAGGCTTCAACAAGCGCAGCGGCATCGATGTGACGATCGAGGTCTCCGATAATCTCCCCCGGTTCGCATCCGACAAAGAAACCGCTCTGTTCCGCGTCGTGCAGGAAAGCCTCACCAATGTGATGCGCCACTCTGGAAGCCAAAAGGCGTGGATTCGTGTCACCCGCGACGATGAAGTAGTGCAGGTGGACGTGGAAGACGAAGGGGCGGGAATGGATACAACGGTGCTTGCCCGGCTTGCGTGCGGCGATAAGGCTCTGGGTGTGGGGATTCCGGGATTGCGCGAGCGGCTCCACCAGTTAGGGGGGCGCCTGGAAATTTCATCCAGTTCGGGAGGGACGCGGTTGGTGGCTGTTCTTCCGGCAGAGTCCGCGCTTCCGTAACCGATGATGCCTCACAATTGTCCCCAGCGGAATCGTCGAGGGATTCGCGCCCTCTTCGACGACGAGCCGGACCTCGAAATTTACGGTGAAGATAGAATCTTATCAAGGGCTTCCATTCCGTTCCTGATTCCGGCGAATCCAAGGCTCAGAGCGCCTGAACTAGGCTCTCCGTGGTGGCGCACAACCTTCGTCCTGCTGTATCCTCAACATCTGCCTTGATCGGGATTATGCGCTTCTCAAAATGTCTGACAAAAATTCGCATCGTTCCACGGTAGTCCCTGCTTCCAGCGCCCCCACGCGCTCGGCGGAGCTGTTTGAACGCGCCAGGAGCATTCTCGTCGGCGGCGTGAACAGCCCGGTACGAGCTTTTCGAGCGGTGGGCGGCACTCCTCTCGTGATCGATCGCGCCCGGGGTTCGCGGCTCTGGGACGTGGATGCGCGCGAATACATCGACTACGTGTGTTCGTGGGGCGCGCTGATCCTGGGTCACGCGCATCCGGATGTGGTCACCGCGATCTCCGAACAAGCGCAGCGCGGCACCAGCTATGGGATGACTTCGCCGCTGGAAATTGAGCTAGGCGAGGCCATCGCCGCGGCGCTTCCCTCGATGGAGCGCCTTCGGTTCGTCAGCTCGGGAACCGAGGCGACGATGTCGGCCATTCGCGCCGCCCGCGGCCTCACCAAGCGCGATTACATCCTGAAATTCGAAGGGGGCTACCACGGCCACGCCGATAGCTTCCTCGTCGAGGCGGGCTCCGGCGTTGCAACGCTCGGCATCGCGGGCAGCCCTGGCGTGCCCAGCGCACTTGCCGCGCTTACTTTGAATGCGCCTTACAATGACCTCGAAGCCGTCGAGCGCGTGTTTCAACAGCACCCGGGAAAGATTGCTGCCGTGATCGTCGAGCCGGTTGCCGCCAACATGGGCGTAGCGCCGCCATGCGCTGGGTTTCTGGAGGGACTCCGAAGGATAACGCAGGGCGATGGCGCTCTCCTGATCTTCGATGAAGTGATTACCGGCTTTCGCATGGCCTACGGCGGAGCGCAGAATCTCTTCGGCATCCAGCCGGATTTGTCGGTCTTCGGGAAAATTATTGGCGGTGGATTGCCCGTGGCGGCCTACGGCGGCCGCCGCGAGATCATGGAGACGATCGCGCCGCTCGGACCCGTCTACCAGGCGGGAACCTTATCCGGGAATCCGCTGGCGATGCGCGCGGGTCTTGCGACTCTGCCAAAGCTCAGGGTAGCGGGTTTCTATGAGGCGCTGAACCGCAAAGCGCAGCGGCTCGCGGAAGGATTGCGCGCAGCGCTAAAGGAGTCTGGCGTAGCAGGGCACGTGAACATCGCCGGTTCTTTGCTCACCGTGTTTTTCACCGCCGAAGCTGTCCGGGACTACGCAGGCGCCAAAAAATCGGACACCACTCTCTTTTCGGCATTCTTCCACCAGATGCTTGCTCGCGGCATATTCCTTCCGCCGTCCCAGTTCGAGGCGCTCTTCGTCTCGGCGGCCCACACCGAAGACGACATCGACCGCACCATCGCGGCCGCGCACGAGAGTTTGCGAGCCGTCGTTTCAGCTCCGGCGCGGTAAAAGTAAATTGCACTTTCTTGTGGTGTGAGATTCGAAGAGCGAGTAGCGTGAGGTTTTCGAAGGGCTGTAAGCGCTTACTTCCCGTCCTTTAATTCCACGGTGACTTCCGCCCCGCGCCCGGCTCCCAGCGTGCGCGAAGTGTTTCCCTTGTTCACGGAGATTTCGAGATAGCCGCTCGAGCCCATTAACCCCACAACCTCGCCGGCCGCGCCCTGAGCGAATGTCTCCACCACCTTGGTGACCTGCCCGTTCCCGACGCTGATCGTGAGTTCACCTTCGCCCGCCGCAAGTTCCGGGAGATCCTCGGCGGTAATGTTGGTAATCAGGTTGCCGAAATGATCCGCGTGCAAAACGCTCCCTTGGATCGTGTTCCCCGTCCGTTTGGCCTTGGGTATGCCGAAGCGAACGAAGTCGGCAAGGGGCTCGCCGAAGCTCGATGTCTGCCACGATTTTGTAAGCCACGCCGCCACCGGCGCAAAAATGTCGCGCCCATGGAATGTCTTGCTCACGGGCTGGCGGAAATAATGCTCGGAAATAATGTCCCAGACGTGAAGAGACTCCGATTGTTCGTAAACGCTCGACAGTACTCCGTTATCGGGAGCGACGAAGTAGTGCTGGTCTCCCGCCACGAGGATCGGTCTCCGGGCGGTGCCCACACCGGGATCGACCACGACCACATGAACTGTCTTGGGCGGAAAGTACCGATACGACTGCCCGATTGCCAGCGCCCCATCCAGAATGTCGTGTGCCAGCACGCTGTGTGTCAGGTCGACGATATTCACCTCGGGGTTGATGCTTAAAATCACCCCTTTCATGACCCCGACAAAGTGGTCGGACGTTCCATAATCCGTAGTTAGCGTGATAATTGGCCGAGGCACAGGCGCTCCTAAGGCCTGAGGTGCGTTCACCTTAGGCGTTGCTTTGACGCTAACGGAGGCTCGCAGTGGTGTCAAGACGAGTGCCGCCAGTGTTAGGCATCCAGTAACTAGAATCACGGCACAACGTGCCCTACTGTTTTTAGCCTATTGTTTTCAGTCGGCTATGGCGTACACTGCCAGCCTTGGAAGAGCCTTATGGTTTCCAAACGCACCCCTAAACTTCCGGTTCGCGTGAGGAATGGCCGCCACGACCACTCCGTACAGTTCTATAGCGATGACGCTGCCTTCCTCGATGAATTGAGCCGCACGCTGGGCGGTGCTCTTGGGCGCGGGGATTCCGCTATCGTGATCGCCACCCAAGCCCATCGCGAGGGACTTCGCCGACGCCTGCACTCCCTGGGATTCGATACGGACTATCCCAGGTTGAAGCGGCGCTACAACGAGTTCGATGCCGCCAACACCCTTTCTCAATTCATGCTGAACGATTTGCCGGATGCCGCTTTGTTTTCCGAGATCATGACCCACGTGCTTGTAAAGGCCCGGGTCGCGGCGGAGGGCGAACATCCCGGTGTTGTCGCGTTCGGAGAAATGGTCGCGCTTTTAGTGGAGCGGGGCAATGCGACGGCCGCCTTGGCGTTGGAGCGTTTGTGGAACGATTTGGCGCACAGCAATTCGTTCTCACTTCACTGTGCGTATCCGCAGTCCGCGTTTCGCAGCGGGTATGAGGACCATTTTCTGAAGATCTGCGGCGAGCACTCCAGTGTGGTCGCCACCGATCACCTGGGCCGGCAGGACAGCGCTTATTTCAGCAGCTTGTTTCCGCAGTATTACAACTCTTAATTGCGGCGTTGCCGAACTTGGTCAGAACTTGGTCAGCCTTGACCCTTTCTGAAGCAGCCGCTATCCTGATAATCGGAACCCCTGAAATGCGCATTTACCTCGATTACAACGCCACTACGCCGGTGGACCCGTCAGTTCTCTCCGCGATGGAGCCCTATTTCACAGCGAATTTCGGCAATGCCGGCTCGATCCATTCGGCTGGGCAGCGGGCCCGCAGCGCGGTAGACGCCGCCCGCGAATCCGTAGCGGCACTGCTGGGTGCCAAGCCGGCGGAGATTGTGTTCACGAGCGGCGGAACCGAAGCCGATAATCTCGCGATTTTTGGCTTGGTCGGCGCCGTGCCGGATGCCGCATCGAAAAAGCACGTCATAACTACGGCCATCGAACACCACGCTGTTCTCAACGCCTGTGAGGAGCTCGAACGGCGCGGCGTGGATGTCAGCTACGTCCCGATGAATCCCTCGGGCGTTGTCGATCCCGAGGACATTCGCCGCGCCTTGCGGCCCGAGACGTTGCTGATCACCGTCATGCACGCCAACAATGAGCTGGGAACGGTGCAGCCTATCGAAGAGATTGGCCGGGTCGCCAGGGAAGCGAACGTTTATTTTCATTGCGACGCGGTTCAGTCCGCCGGCAAGCTGCCGCTCGATGTGGAGTCTCTTGGCGTCGATCTTCTTTCCATTTCCGCGCACAAGATTTATGGCCCCAAGGGCGTGGGCGCGTTGTACGTACGCTCCGGGACGCCGATCGCGCCTCTGTTTCGCGGGGGCCACGCCGAGCGCGACCGCCGTCCTGGCACGGAGAATGTTCCGGGCATCGTCGGTCTGGGGGAAGCCGCGAAGTTGGCGGCTCAGAAGATGGCTGGTGACGCGAGCCGCATAGGCGCCCTTCGTGACCGCTTCGAGGAATCCGTATGCAGGCTGGTGCGTTCGGTAAGAGTGAATGGCGGCCGCAGCCGCCGGGTTTGGAACACCGCGAATCTCACTTTCCCGGCTGCAGGAAGCGAGGCGCTGGTGATCGCGCTCGACCTGCAGGGAATCGAATGCTCCACGGGTGCGGCGTGCTCCTCGGGAGCCGTCGAACCGTCCCATGTGCTGAAAGCGATCGGTCTTTCCGATAGCGACGCGCGTTCCACCGTGCGCTTCAGCCTGGGGCGCTTCACCACTGACGCTGAAATCGACGAAGCCATTCGCTTGCTGCCAGGTGTTGTCGAGCGCCTGCGCGCGCTTTCGCCTCATTCTGTAAGCGAAGTATCCGCACAGTGATAATCCAGGTAAAATGATGTTCCGGGTAAAATTCTGAAAGCCCCCATGCCCCCAATTACTGAAATCGAATGCTCGCGCGAAGCCGTTGCTCCGCCTGCCAACGCGGTTGCCGTAGCCATGAGCGGGGGTGTGGATAGTTCTACCGTCGCGGCGATCCTGCACGATCGCGGCCGCGCGATTGTCGGCCTTACGATGCAGCTTTGGAATCAGCGTCGGCTTCCGCAACTCCAGGGCGATGGGCCCAAGCAGCATCGCTGCTGCTCGATTGACGATGTTTACGACGCGCGCCGCGTCGCCGAGCATCTGGGCATTCCCTACTACGTGATCAATTTCGAGCGCGAGTTCGAACAGTCCGTCGTGCGACCCTTCGTCGACGATTACCTGCAAGGCCGCACCCCGATCCCGTGCACTCTTTGCAACAATCACGTGAAGTTCGATCAGCTCCTGGCCACCGCGCGGCAGATCGGTGCGCAGCGCATCGCCACCGGGCACTACGCGCGCGTGCGCCACAACGCGGCCACCGGACGCTACGAATTGTTGCGCGCCGTCGACGAAAGCAAGGATCAGTCGTACTTTCTATTTGGATTGAAGCAAGACCAGCTCGCCCGCACCGATTTTCCGCTAGGTGAGTTGACCAAGCAGGAGGTGCGCGACATTGCCCGCCGCCTCGCCGTGCCCGTTGCGGAGAAGCCCGAGAGCCAGGAAATTTGCTTCGTGCCCACGGGAAATTACGTGAAGTTTATCGAAGGCTACCTGGAAGAGCAGGGAAGTTCGCTGCCGCAGGGCGAGGGTGAAATTGTCTCCACCTCCGGCGCGACTCTCGGGCGCCACACCGGTCTGCATCAGTTCACGGTAGGGCAGCGGCGCGGGCTGGGAATCGCGGCCGGCCAGCCGATGTACGTGGTGGCGTTAGACCGAGTGAAGAACCATCTTGTCGTGGGCGAAGACCGCGAACTCCGCCGCAGCATCTGCCAGGTCTGCGACATCAACTGGATTCCCTATGCTGTCCCAGACGGCGCCTTGGAAGCCGCGGTCCGCATTCGCAACCGCCACGAGCCGGCGATGGCTGAAATCGCGCCCACCGGTGCCACCACGGCGCAGGTAACGTTCTACGAGCCCCAGCGCGCCATCACTCCAGGTCAAGCTGCCGTTTTTTATTCAGGAGACCAGGTTCTGGGCGGCGGTTGGATCGCTTCAATCGAAGACTCCCAGGCGTCCTAGCCTTTCGTAGTCATCCCGGCAGAGCAAATCGACGAGGGTTCTCTTTTCCCCTGGACCTGCAGGCAAGCCATAATTCTCGAATTCGGGGACGCTTCGGAGGAACTACGTCAGATGAAAAGTTCTTCGTCCTGAGGAACGCCGTCGGAACCCGCGCCCCGGCGGCCGCGGATCACATCCAATCCAACCTTGATGCCTTTCAACAGCGCTGACACCTGATTCACCGGCGTAATGACGCTCTTCCGAACCTTTTCGCCAGTCTCTTCGATTACTTCCAGCGTGCCGGTGAGTATCTGATCGGCGTGAATCACCTGCAGCCGCAGCCGCTCGATCGCGTCGGTGACCACGCGGTCCACTTTTTGCGCCTCGCCGCGAGCCAGGTGTGTAATTTCCGATGCGTCGCCCATGATGCTTCGAATGCGCTCTTCGGAGTCGTCCAGGATGCGGCTGGTAGTGGCGAGAATCGGATTGATCTTCGACTGTAGATCGGCGGCAATGCGCTGAAAATTCTCAATCACGGGGCGGAGCATCACCAGCGTCGAGACGAGCATCACCGTCTGGATCACGATGGCGATCGCCGCAACGGCTATGAACAGCTCGACCCACACAGGCATGAGGAACCCCCGCCGCTTCTAGGAAATCTTCGCTTCCTTCTTGTACGTTTCCTTCCCGGCTTCCACGGCGGAAGAAAAGGCGTCTTTCTGGCGCGACATCACTTCTCTGCTGCGCTCGAGCAGATCTTCGGCGCGCTCCCGAAGTTCGCGCGCTTTCTTCTGCGCGTAGTCGCGGCCCTCGTCGGCCTTGCTGGAGAGGTAATCGCGCGTTTCCTCGCCCGATTTGGGCGCAAAAAGAATACCGATCAGAGAACCGATTCCCAGACCAACCAGAAAGTAGCTCACCTTGGACCCTGCATTGTCGCCCATCGCGGCACCTCCGATTTCGACACTAGCATAAGCCGCCAGAGGCAGGCAAGTACGGTAAGCCCAGTAATATCAATTTGGTGTTCTAACGGCTGTAACAAAAGCGTAGTAGTCTGTTCGCTGCCATGACGGGTTCAACTGCGCTTGAAAAGGTCGTCCTCGACCAGATATCCACGGGGAAATGGGAAGCCGCAACCGGCGCCCTCCGCGAGGCCGGGCCCGGCGCCGCCGCCGAATTCATTCTGAGGATGCCCTACGACCAGCAGCGCGCCGTTTTCCGCAAACTGCCTGTCGATTTCGCAGCCGAGTTGGTCGCGCATTTCCCGTACTACCACGCCTACGTGCTTTTGCACTCCCGCTCTTCCCAGGAACTCAGCGCCATCGTCGACGCGATGAAGCCCGCCGATCGCGACCACTTTTTGGATGATCTGCCGGAGGAAGCCTGGAAATTTCTGATGGACGAGCTTGCCGCGGCAGGCGCTTTGCCGCCAAAAGCCGCCGTCGAAGCCGCCCCGGCTGGTGAAGAGGCTCCCGCACCCGGCCAACCCGAAGTGCCAGAATCGAAAGGCGAGCCGATCATTGCCATCCGGCAAGTCGAGAAAAGCTTTCGGCAGCCCGAAGGCAGAATGATTCAGGTGATCGCCCCGACCGATCTGTCTCTGGAAGCGGGCACGATCACCGCGCTTCTCGGGCCTTCCGGATCGGGGAAATCCACCCTGCTGCGCATCCTTTCCGGTCTCGCGGAGCCGTCGGCAGGAGAAGTCACGTGGCACGGCAAGCCCATGGCCGAGTGCCGCCCCAACGTCGCCATCGTGTTTCAAAGCTTCGC
This sequence comes from uncultured Acidobacteriota bacterium, assembly GCA_963709105.1. GTDB lineage: Bacteria > Acidobacteriota > Terriglobia > Acidiferrales > UBA7541 > Palsa-295. The sequence goes on along the minus strand of CAVPVC010000016.1, from coordinate 443,717 downwards.
TCTGTTTCCCTGGCTCACGGTGCTCGAAAACGTGGAGGCGCCCCTCCTCGCTCGCGGCGCCTCTCATGTGGTGCGCCATCGCCAGGCCCTGCGCGCGCTCGCGACGGTGGGCTTGAAGGGCTTCGAGAACGCGTATCCCAAGGAGCTTTCCGGCGGCATGAAGCAGCGTGTGGGATTCGCCCGCGCACTGGCGGTCGAACCCGAAGTGCTTTTCATGGACGAGCCTTTTTCCGCACTCGACGTCCTCACCGCTGAAAACCTGCGCGGCGAGCTGATGGACCTGTGGCTCGCCAAGAAAATCCCCACGCGCAGCATCTTTATCGTGACTCACAATATCGAAGAAGCCGTCCAGCTCGCGGACCGCGTGATTGTGCTGGGCCGCAATCCCGCAAGGATTCGCGCGGATTTCCGCGTGGCGCTCCCGCAGCCGCGCGACCGCAAGTCTGCCTCGTTCCTGCTCTACGTCGATTACATCTACAAGGTAATGACGCAGCCTGAACTCGATCTAGCTCCGCCCTCCGCCGCGGGCGTTGCCGCGAAAGCCCGCGCGCAGATGCTTCCCCATGCGCGGCCGGGAGGCATCACCGGTCTCGTCGAACTCCTGATGGATCGCGGCGGCACCGAGGACCTGTATCACGTCGCCGACGACCTTCATCTCGAGGTGGACGACCTTCTTCCCATCATCGAAGCCACCACCCTCCTCGGTTTTACCAAGGCCCGAGAAGGCGACGTCGAAATTACTCCCCAGGGCAAGGCGTTCGCGGAGGCCGATATCGACACCAAGAAAAATCTCTTCCGCGAGGCGGCCCTCGCCCACGCCGATCTGCTTAAGCAGATGCGCAAGACCCTCGAAAGCAAGTCCAATGGCAGCATGCCTCTGCAATTCTTCCACGATCTGCTCGACGAGCACTTCTCCGAAGCCGACACCGAGAAGCAGATCGAGACCGCGCTCAACTGGGGGCGCTACGGCGAAATTTTCACCTACGATCCGGAAACCGACCGCTTGCATCTGCACCGCGCCGGCGCGCCTGAAAATGCCGCGGAAGCCCAGGCGCTGCACTGATGCCGCGCCGCCGCGAAAAGTTTTCGATTCATATGCCTTCTTGGGGCATTCACCCTGCGGGGGCGGCCTCCTTTCTGCAGGATCTTCCGATCATGCTGGCGGGCCTGGCGCTCTTTTACGCCTTGCTTGCTCTCACGCATCAGTGGATGGCGCCCGTAACCGGCCAGACCGAAATCAGCCTGTCGCCCCGTGTGTTGCCCAAATACGCGATGTTTTCCGTGCTGCGAATTGCGCTCGCCTACACGCTCAGCCTCGTCTTCGCTATCGTCTATGGCTACGTGGCCGCCTACAACGCCAGGGCGGAGCGCTTCATGATCCCTCTGCTCGACACGCTGCAGTCCATCCCCGTACTGAGCTTCCTGCCAGGAGTGATGATCTCGATGGTTGCGCTTTTCCCCACGCGCCAGTTGGGAATCGAACTTGGTTCGATTCTGCTCATATTCACCGGTCAGGTCTGGAACATGGCGTTCAGCTTCTATTCCTCGCTGAAAGCGATCCCCCGCGAGATGCACGAGGCGGCGCAGGTCTATCGCTGGAGCTGGTGGCAGAAGTTCTTTCAAATGGAGCTGCCTTACTCCGCAATCGGCCTGATATGGAACTCGATGATGTCGGTCGCGGGCGGTTGGTTCTTCCTGATCGCCTGCGAGATGTTCGTGCTGGGGGATCGCGACCTTCGCCTGCCCGGCCTCGGCTCTTACCTCCAGACCGCCGCGAACCAGGGCAACACCCGCGCGATTCTCTGGGGGCTCGCGGTGATGATTGGCGTCATCATTCTCATCGACCAGCTGATCTGGCGCCCGGTGATCGCCTGGGCGCAAAAATTCAAATTCGAGCAGGTCGAGTCCACCGATGAAGCGCATTCGCCGGTCCTCGATCTCCTGCGGCGCTCGAAGATTCTGCCGCTGATCGCCGCCGCGTCCATTCGTCCCGCGCGGGAGCGCCTCGATTTGTTTTTCGCGCGCCGCCAGGCGTTCGCCGAAACGGAGCAGCCATCGAGCGGAGCCTCCAAATGGATCGTGCGTTCGATCCTCGCGGCGCTATGCCTCGGCATAGCCTACGCCTTTATACGTATGGCCGTTCTGGTCAGTTCGCTCAGCGGGGGGGAAGTCCGCGGCATTTTCGCCGGAGCGGGTGCCACATTTCTCCGCGTGGAGCTTACCCTCGTGCTCGCGGGCCTCTGGACCATCCCGGCCGGCGTGATGATCGGCCTGAATCCCCGTCTCTCCGCCGTCGCCCAGCCGGTAGCGCAAGTCGCCGCGTCGGTACCGGCCACCGCGCTCTTTCCGATCATCCTGCTCATGCTGATTCGCGCGGGCGGTGGACTGGGCATCGGCTCGATCATCCTGCTGCTTCTCGGCACGCAGTGGTACATCCTGTTCAACGTGATCGCGGGCGCCACGGCCATCCCCACCGACCTAAAGGAAGTGTGCAGCCTCTACCGCTTTCCAACCTGGGAGCGCTGGCGCACGCTGCTGCTGCCTTCGATCTTCCCGTACGTGATCACCGGATTCGTCACCGCGTCCGGCGGCGCCTGGAACGCCAGCATCGTCGCCGAATATTTCCGCTTCCGCGGCCAGACGTTCTCCGTCACCGGCCTCGGCGCCGTGATCAGTCGCGCCACCGACAGCGGCAATTTCGCCATGCTGCTCGGAGCCACTATCGTGATGGCCGCGATGGTCGTCACCTTCAATCGCCTGGTATGGCGCCGCCTCTACCGCCTCGCCTCCACCCGCTTCAGCTTCGAAAACTGACTGCGCCAAGGCCTGGGCGCAGTCAACCTGAGCGCAGCGAAGGATCCCTCTTGGCCGTTGCCGTTGCGGGTCTATCGTTACCATCCCGACGGAGCGAAGCGACGAGGGCTCTCTCCCCCGCGCCCGAAAAATCGCGCCGCGTACATCTGATCCGGATGGGTTGGTGTTTTGTCCAGGGCAGGAGTGATAACATTTGCTCTCAATGCCCACGCCCATCGAACGCCAGGACTCGCGCCTGATGCGCGAAATGTTTGGCCGTATCGCACCCCGCTACGACTTCGTCACCAACATTTTTTCCTACGGCATGGACCGCCGCTGGAAGCGCCTCGGCGTCGAACGAGCCGCTCTCTCTGAGAACGCACTCGTGCTGGATCTGGCGTCCGGCACGGGAGATTTCTCGCATCTGGTGAAGCAGCGACTGCCCGGCACCCGCGCCGTCGGTGTGGATTTAACGGAAGGTATGCTGCAAGTGGCCCGCGAACGCGGACTCAACAATGGCGTCTGTGGCGACGCCACGCGCCTGCCCTTCGCCGACCATTCCTTCGACTGCGTCTTCATCGGCTATGGCCTGCGAAATTTTCCGAGCCTCGAAAGCGCACTCCGTGAAATCGAACGCGTCACGCGGCCCGGCGGGCTGCTCGTCACGCTCGATTTCTTTCTGCCCGCGAATCGCGTTTTTCGCCGCTTGTATCTCGGCTATCTGTACGCCCAAGGAGCCCTGTGGGGAATGCTTCTCCACGGACGCCCGCGCACCTACACTTACATCCCGGATTCGCTGCAGAGCTTCGTCTCGATGGACGAGTTTTCTTCCGCGCTCGCCCGCAGAGGCTACGCGCTGGTCGATACCCGCGCCTACATCTTCGGCGGCATTGGCCTGCACTGGGCCGTCAAGCGGTAGCGCTTGCAAAGCAGGCCGCGGCGGGCATGACCACGGTGCGCTCTCGCACATCGTAGATGATGTAACTTCCCGGGCAAGCCTGTGAAAGGTGAAGGACGCGCTCCTCGGCTTGCCGGAGTCCTTGAACCCTGTCCACCCAAGCGACAGAGTTCCCGTTCGTTTGCCGGTAGATGTTATAGGTAGCGTTCATGTCAGACTTGCCAGGCCTTCCGGCGGATCGACATCGCGGCCAATCCCACAAGCCCGAGCACCAAAAGGAGTCCGGAAGCGGGCTCCTTCATGCTGCTGGGGTCGGTGATCGATGCGATGTAGTCGAGACCGAAAGAGTATCCCGCCCGCTGCGCCACATCGAATTCCAGCGTGTTCGAGCCTGTTTGGAGGTCGGACGCCGGAATCGTGATCATTGTTGGCGTCACGCAGCCGATACCGAAGTTCGAGCACGTCGTATACGTGTTTCCCGTCGACGACGCCTCACTCATCAGGCTGACGCCGTTGAGCGACACTGCCGCGGAATCGTCGGCCATCACGGTGATTGTTCCGCCCGTTGGGGTGCCGCCAATGTTGAAAGTGTCGAGGAACGAAACGACGGTGCCGTTCGCCACGGTTACGAATCCCGGCGCTGATGTGTTTCCGGTGTTCGCGAACGAAACCCACGAAGAACCCGGGAGCGCCGTGGCCCAGCTGGTGTTGGGTGATATCGCGATTGTTGATCCCATGGAATTGGATTCGCCTGAATCGGTGGCCGTGCCGAGGCTCGCCACCGAAATAATCGAATCCGCGTGCGCTGCTGTTACACAGAAAAGACAAAGAATGCAGAAAAAACTTGCTGCTACTGCGATACGCCTTGCGGTCATGTTAGGGCTCCCTCACGGTCAACACTACGTTCTAGAGCAACAAGTTAAAATCAGCATGATCCCTATTCTTGATGCGGTGATTCCTGTAGACGGGAAAAGCTCGTAACATCTTGTCTTGGAGGGTTTTGAGTGAAAAACATCGCCCGATGGGAACCGTCTTCCACCGGCCCCGGAGACAAGGTTAGTTCCGTTCCACCGAGGGGACTGTCTTGAAAGTGACACTCTGCAAAATAAATTTTCTGCAGCGCCGTGCTGCGGTGCTGGCCAGCGCCGAGCGCGCTTCAGGTAAACTGTATGGGAACGCTTTGGTGGCACAGGCGATCCTGCCTGTGCGGCATTGCAGAGAGAACACGACCAGGAGTGGCTGTGCCACTGGCACACCGCCCAAAATAGCGAAAGGCCCATCCCCGCCGCATGAAACTCAAATTGCCCGAAGGCACGTTCCACGCCTACCTCTTCGACTGCGACGGCACCATCGCCGATTCCATGCCGCTCCACTTCATCGCCTGGCAGAAGGTGCTCGGGGAATGGAACTGCAAATTCGACGAAGAGCGCTTCTACGCTTGGGGAGGCATCCCCACGGCGGTGATCGTTGGGATGCTGAACGAGGAGCAAGGACTGCGCATGCCGGTGGAAGCGGTGGCGCGCGAAAAGGAAGAAGTGTTTTTCGATTTGCTGCCGCAGCTTAAGGCGATTCCCGAGGTCCTCGATCATATCGAGGACCAGCACGGCCGCATCCCGTTCGCCGTCGTTTCCGGCAGCACCAGGGAATCGGTAACGGCCTCGCTCACCTCGCTGAATCTGCTCGACCGCTTCAACACGCTGGTCTGCTCGGAAGATTACAGCAGGGCCAAGCCCGATCCCGAAGCGTACCTGCTCGCCGCCGCCCGCCTCAATGTGCCGCCCGCCTCCTGCCTCGTCTTCGAAGACACCAACATGGGGATCCAGGCCGCCACCGCCGCGGGCATGCCCTCGGTAAAAGTCCCCCCGCCCTGGGAGCGCAGCTCCGAAGGTTGATCTGGCCTTTTCCCCCATGCCGTTGGCTTTCGGTTGTCATCCCAGGGAGCGCCATTCTCCTGAATGGCGCTTTTGAACCCTCCAATCGGGAGATTGGCGTTCCCGGGTCATCCTGAACCCCCTGCGCGCAAAGGGCCTCCTGTGCTTCCTCTGCCTCCGCTTTATCGGGGGGATTCGGGGGGATTCGCCTCGGATGGGCTCACGCCGTGCAGCACGTCGTAGACGCGCTGGGCGCGGTTGCGGGGCAACTCGGCGGCGAGTTCCTCGACGCTGAGCTGGCGCAGGCGGGCTACGCTGCCGTAGCGGCGCAGCAGGCGCACCGCCGTGCGCGCGCCTACGCCGGGAATTTCCGTGAGCGATGTGCGCAGGCGCTGGCTGGAGCGGCGCTGGCGGTGAAATGTCACCGCGAAGCGGTGCGTTTCGTCGCGAATCTGCTGGATCAGGTGCAGCACCGGCGAATGGTGGTCGAGCACGACCGGCTCGTCCTCGCGCCCCAGAATGTAGAGAATTTCTTCTTTTTTCGCGATGCTGGCCATGGGCTGGTTGATGATTTCGAGCTTGTCGAGCGCCTGCGCCGCCGCGTGCAGCTGCCCGATGCCGCCATCGATCAGGATCAGGCTGGGCATCGGCTTGCCCTCTTCGAGGACGCGCTTGTAGCGCCGCTCGATTGTCTCGCGCATGCTGGCGAAATCGTCGCGCAGCAGCCCGGCGGACTTTTCCGCGCCTTCCGCCATGGACTCGCCGCGAATGATGAACTTGCGGTAGTCGGATTTTTTCATTCGCCCGTCTTCCCACACCACCATCGACGCCACCGTGTCCGATCCCTGGATGTGAGAAATGTCGAAGCACTCGATGCGCTTGGGCGGCTCGGGCAGGCCGAGCGCGGTTTCGAGCGATTCGGCAATCGTCTTCGCGCTGGGACGCAGCACGCGGAAGCGCTGCATGAACGACTGCTTGGCGTTCTTTTCGACCAGCTCGAGGAACGCGTACTTCTGCCCGCGCTGCGGGTGCATGATCTCCACGCGATGCCCGGCCTGTTTCGCTGAACACATCCTGCAGCAAGCTCGCAATCCTCGAAGCCGGTGGGCACGTGGATGTAGCGCGGCAGGTAGGCCGCCTCCAGATACAGCTGCTTCAGCAGGGACGGCAGAAATTCCGCGGGATTGAATTCCTCGAGGTCCTCCCAGTAGAAATCGCGCCGGTCGACCACGCGCCCGCCGCGCAGGTGGAACAGGTTCACGGCTACCTGCGGCGGCTCGGCGTACCACGCCAGCACGTCGGTATCGTCGCCTTCGGCCGCGGCGATCTTCTGCCGCTCTTCCATTTCCTCGATGGTGCGCAGCAGATCGCGATAGCTCCCGGCCTCTTCGTAATGCTGCTCGTCGGAGGCGCGCTGCATGCGCTCCTTCAGGCTGCGCGTCAGATCGCTCCGGCGCCCTTCGAGAAAGAGCTTTACGTCGCGCGCAGCCTCGGCGTAGCGCTCGTCGCTCACCAGCGAATCGACGCACGGCCCCAGGCAGCGGTGAATGTAATACTGCAGGCAGGGGCGCGGGTGGTTGCGCGTGAGATCGACCGTACACGAGGGCACCAGGAAATGTTTGTGGATCAGGTTGACCATCTGGTATGCGAGCCGGGCGGGGAAGTAGGGGCCGAAATAGATGGAGCCGTCTTTTTTCAGCCGCCGCGTCACGTAGACGCGCGGATATTTTTCGAACGCGCTGTAGCTGATGTAGGGGTAAGTCTTGTCGTCGCGCAGCAGCACGTTGAACTTGGGCTTGTGCTTCTTGATGAGGTTGTTTTCGAGCGCGAGGGCTTCTTTTTCGTTGTCGACGACGATGTACTGGATGTCGGCGATTTCGCGCACGAGCGAGCCGGTCTTGGCGTCCTGCCAGTTGGATTCGAGGAAGTACGAGCGCACGCGGCTTCGCAGGGAGCGCGCTTTGCCTACGTAGAGAATCGTGCCGCCCGCGTCCTGGAAGAGGTACACCCCGGGGTCGAGCGGTAAACTGGCGACTTTTTCGCGAAGCTCCATGAATGCGGCGATTACCCCGGGCGGCTTAGACTGCTACGCGACTCCCTAGCAGGGAGTTCTCGCTATAATAGACGCAGATCGACTGCCCTTGGGCGTGGCGGCAGCCGAATGCTTGGGAGACAACTCCCATGATAGCAAACGCCTTCTAAAGCGATGAGATGACCATGCGAAAACTGCCGATCCTGCCCGTGTTGCTGATACTTACTTGGATGCCACCGGCGTGGTCCGCGCCGCAAGGGGATCAGAAGCAAAAGGATTCGCCCGATCCAAACGAGTCGTCGAGCCAGGATCACAAGGCCCAACAGGGCGATTCAGATCAGCAGACGCCTGACCAGCCGAGCCCGATCAGAAGCCTGCCGACCAGAAGACAGACGATCAAAAGGCAGACGACAAGGATTCGGGCTGGTCCTCTTCCTCGTCCAACTCGGCCGCGGCGATCAAGACACCGCCGCAGGAGTTGCCGAAATACAATCCGCTGCCCGCCGAGCAGGACGTCGACGTGGGCACCTATTACATGCACAAAGGCGATGCCGACGCCGCGATCAGCCGCTTCGAAGACGCCATCCAGCTGAAAGCCGATTACGCCAAGCCGCGCATGCTCCTCGCGCAGATCTACGAGAAGAAGGGCGACAAGGCTAACGCGGTGAAGTACTACAAGGAATATCTGCAGGTGTACCCGCACGCCCCGGACGCGAAGAAAGTGCAGGCGAAAATCGCAAAGCTGACAACGCGATGAGCGTCGTCAGCCGGAGCGAGGCCAGCGAGCGAGGATCTCTCTTAGTCCGGAAAGCGCTCCAGAAATTTCATGGCGCGCGCATAGTCCGCAAAAACCTTCTCTTCCCGCCGAAACTCCGGCGAGTGCGATTCCCGGCGGCACCGCGCGAACTTCATCGGATGCTTCAGATGCAGCATCTCGTGATACAGCACATACGCGACCACGTATTCGGGGATGGCGTTGCTGTCGAGCTGCCGGTTGAGCAAAATCTGGCGCAGCGCGGGATCGAAGCACCCCAGCTGCGATTTCCACTCACGTGAACTCCACCCGAGCTGTGGCCGCTCGAGCGCGTTTTCGAAATAGCGCGCGTTCAGCGCGTCGAAAAGCGGCGCCAGATCGTGATGCGCACCCGCGGAACGGTGCACGGCGCGCCGCGCCCGCTTCTTCCGCACCCGCAATATCCGCTGGCGAGTCTTGCCCGCGTAGGAGAACTCGCGATACTTCTCGACCAGCTCGCTCGGCGGAGGGCGCCGGTAGAGCCTGCCCAGCAGAATCGCCGCCGCCGCTTCCACTACGCCCGCCGGCGCATCGCGCAGCACGTCCGAAAGGCGCACGTGCGCGATGTCTTCGCGCAGGCGGATGGTGTGCGTCAAATCCGTATAGGGATGATATTCGACAATGAAGTGCGGCGGGCGCCCTTCGCATCCAAGGCGGGTGTAGATGCGGTGAAAAATCCGTTCGCCGCCGGGAACTGCACGCCGGGCGCGCTGCGGGAGCTGCTTCAAGAGGGCTTTCTCCGCACGGGGCCGGGCGTGGCCTGTTTTTCCGCGTCGTCGATATCTGAGAGCGCATCCTTGGTGCCGTCGATCGCGTCTTCGAGCGTGTCGCGATAGGTGTCCAGCTCGGGGCCGTCCTTCTGGTACTTCTGAAGCGTTTCCAGGAATTCCTTGTTTTTCGCGCGCATCATCTTCAGGGCCTCGCGGATGTCCATCTGCTTCTCTTGCGCGACGTCGATCTGGTCGGCGGCATCGTCGACGCAAGCGGAATATCCGTTGAGCAGCGCGTTCAGGATTTCGGCGCGGCGGCGCTCGGGAACCGAGCGATGAATTTCGTACTCGAATTTCTTGAGGCGATCCTCGGCGAACGAGATGTAGAGCTTGATGCGCAGCGCGGCGGTGTCCGCGTCGCGGATTTTGTCCGCTTCGGATTCGGAGAGATAGTCCTTCTCCTGGGGAGAGGGAAGCGGCCCGCGAGCCACGGCGACCGAAGCCAGCAGCAGCACCGCGCCAAGCAATGAGAATCGTTTACGGCAGAACATGGCTGATCCCTATTCCTGTTTCGGAGACGCCGTCTCCGGGGCCGGCTCGCTCGCGGGCGATTTGTCCGGCTGATTCGGGAAGAGCTCGCGAATCAGGTGACGGTTCAGCGTATCGAGATCGGCGCGCACATCGAGAAACGGCTGTTGTTCCTCGGCCGTGAAGCTTACGAGGAGGCCGTTGAGGCGCCGCAGCGACTCGCGCAACGAAATTTCCAGCTGCTTGTAGCCCTTGGGATGCTTTTCCGCGTTGATGTGCTCCGCATCCAATCCCTTTTCGCAAGAGCCGATCTCGGAGCTGTATTCCTTCAGCACGGCGACGGCTTCCGGCAATTTGCCCGCATCCACGTCGCGCGTAATCTCATCGAATTCGGCTTCGCCGAGTTTGGGCATCATCTGCGCCCGGCGCATCGGATCGGTCTCCTGCGTGAAGCGCGTTCGGAAATCCGGAACGCGGCCCTGAGCGAACGCCCGACCGGGCAGGATTCCCGCTGCGAAAAGGAGAAGCAAACAATGAAGCTTTCTGGACAAAATGCTACCTCTTCTTCTCCAACTCGCGGGTGAGCGCCCGCGCTCGGGACGACGCTTCGAAATACATGTCGTTGTTCAGGTCCTTGTTCAATTCCAGGAACCTCTTGTAGGCTTCGAGCGCATTGGCCGGCTGTTCCAGTTTATCGTAGCAGGTGGCGCGCATAAACCAGCTGCCCGGCGGAAGAGATTCCCGCTTGGACAACAGATCGATGCCTTCGAGCGCCGCGGGATAGTTCTTGGTCAGATATTGCGCGAGCACGAGATCTTTCAGCACGTCGTCCGAACTCGTATCCATTTTAAACGCAGCGATCAGCTCGCGCACGGCATCCGGGTAATCCTTGTTTTCGAGGTACACATGCCCGAGACGCGCCGGCAGGACCGGGTCTTTCGGCGCCAGGGCCTCCGCCTTCTGCAGCACTGGAACGGCATCGGCGTAGCGCTTCGTCTCGAAATAAATCTGCGAACGCAGCTTCAGCGCGCGCAGCCCTTCCGGCGCAAAGGCTGCCGCTTTGTCGAGTTCCGCCAGCGCATCTTCGTACTTCGCCATGTCCACCAGAGCCGACGCGCGCGCCACACGGGCGTTCGAATCGTTTGGCTGCAGCTCAAGATACTTTTCCAGCGCGTCAACTCCTTCATCGCGGCGGTTCTGCATGAGAAGGCTTTGCGCCAGTCCCAGACGGACTGCGGCATTGTCCGGGCGCATTTCCGCGGCGGCGCGAAATTCAGGTTCCGCTTCGCCGGCATGCCCCGCATTCAGAAGTACGCCGGCCAAAGCGAAGCGGATGTCAAAATTAGCCCCATCGAGGATCTCCGCCGCCTGATATTGAGCGATCGCATCGGACAGCCGGTGGGTCTTCTCGAGAGCCACGCCGAGCAGGAATTTCGGGCCCGGCTGATTGGGCGCCAGCTCCACAGCTTTCTGGAGAGGAGCCACGGCGGCGGCCGGATCGGTATCCACAAGCGTCAGCCCCAGATTCAAATATGCCGGGCCCATTTTGGGATCGAGCGCAATGGCCTTTTCGTATTCACTTTTGGCGTCAGCCAGTTTTTGCATGGACATCCATGCATACCCAAGGTCGAAATGGACCAGAGCGTCGTCGGGCTTCTTGGCGAGGTAATCCTGATAGTTTTGCGCCGCCGCCTGAAAATCTTTCCGCTCCATCGCGGCCTGGGCCGCGGTGAGCAGGTTGCTTAAGGCAATTTCAGCGGGATCAGCGGGGATGTGTTTTTTGCTGACGCTTTGCGCGGAAGCGCAGGGCGAGGCTGCCAGCGCGGCGACCAGAGCGCAGCAGGCCAGTGCTGTGAGGCAAAGTTTCATATGCGCTCACGCCTTCGAGGGTGTGCGTTCCTTACCGTTTGCTGCCGCAGGCGGCGCGAGGCTCGCGTGACGGTCTCCGTTGCGGGGTTCGAGCACTGGCGCGAGATACTTGCCGGTCAGCGACTGCGAATTGCGCGCCACCTGCTCGGGAGTTCCCGCCGCCACCACGCGCCCGCCCGCGTCGCCGCCTTCGGGGCCGAGATCGATGATCCAGTCGGCGGACTTGATCACGTCCAGGTTGTGCTCGATGATCAGCACGGAAGCGCCACCATCCATCAGTTTCCGGAACGCCGTCAGCAGCTTCTGGATATCGTCGAAGTGCAGGCCCGTGGTGGGCTCGTCGAAGATATACAGGACGCCCTTATTTTCCTGCCGCGTAAGATGCGCGGCAAGTTTCAAGCGTTGCGCCTCGCCTCCCGAAAGCGTGGTGGCGGATTGCCCCAGGCGCAGGTAGCCCAGGCCTACTTCTTCCAGCACGCGCAGGCGGGAAGTGACCTTCGGATACGGCGCGAAAAAGGTGAGCGCCTCGCGCACCGTCATCTGCAGCACGTCGTGAATGTTCTTTTCCTTGTAGCGGACGTCGAGCACGCTGCTCTTGTAGCGCGTGCCGCGGCATTCCTCGCAGATGAGTTCGACATCGGCCAGGAAGCGCATCTCCACGGTGACGGTTCCGTCGCCCTGGCAAGCCTCGCACCGGCCGCCGGGAATATTGAACGAAAAATGCCCTGGCGAGAGCCCTCGCTTCCTCGCTTCCGGGGTCGCCGCGAATACCTCGCGGATGGGGTCGAATGCCTTCATGTACGTAGCCGGATTCGACCGTGGCGTTCGGCCAATGGGCGATTGATCGATCATCTCCACGCCATTCAATCCCGCGTCGCCTTCGATGCGCTCGCAGCATTCTTTCCAATTGCCGCCGGTGCGGCGCGCCTGCAGCGCCTTGTACAGCACGTCGTAGACGAGCGTCGATTTCCCTGATCCGGACACGCCGGTGACCGCCACCAGCAGCCCGAGCGGGATCATCAGGTCGATATTCTTGAGATTGTGGCTGCGGGCGCCGTAAATTCGCAGGAATTTGCCTTGCGGTTTCCTGCGTCGCGCGGGGACGGGGATGCGCAGGTCGCCGCGAAGATAGCGGCCCGTGAGCGATCGCGGGTCGGCCAGCATCTGGTCGCGCGTGCCGGCGAAGATCAGGTTGCCGCCATGTTCGCCCGCTCCGGGGCCGAGATCGAGAATGTTGTCCGCGGCAAGCATCGTATCGGGATCGTGCTCCACCACCAGCAGCGTGTTGCCGAGGTCGCGCAGGCCTTTCAGGATTTGAATCAGGCGGTTGGTGTCGCGCGGATGCAGGCCGATCGACGGCTCATCGAGCACGTACAGCGCGCCCACCAGGTTGCGAGCCGAGCGACGTGGCCAGTTGAATGCGCTGCGTCTCGCCGCCGGAGAGCGTGGAGGTGAGGCGGTCGAGCGTGAGGTAGTCGAGTCCTACTTCGTCGAGGAAGCGAAGGCGCTGCTGAATTTCCTCCAGCACCTTTTCGGCGATGGTCGTCTCGGAGGGGCTGAGCTGCAGGCTCTCGAAGAACGGCCGGGCCTCCTTCACGGTCATCTGGCATACTTCGGTGATCGAGCGCCCCGCAATTTTCACCGCGCGAGCCTCTACGCGGAGACGCGTGCCGTTGCATTCCGGGCAGGTGGCATATCCCCGATAGCGGCTCAGGAAAACGCGCACGTGCAGCTTGTATTTTTTCCGCTCCAGCCACGCGAAAAAGCCTTTCACGCCGACGAAGTCCTCTTTGCGGTCGCCCTCGATGATGGCTTCGCGCTGCGCGGCGGTGAGATCGCGAAAAGGCTCGTCGAGGGGAATGCCTTTCACTTTCGCGAAGCGGCGCATCTCGATCACCAACTGGCGGAAGCGGGGCTTCGTCCATGGCTCGATGGCGCCGTCGTTGAGCGACTTGCCCTTGTCCGGAATCACGCGGTCGAGATCGAAATCGATGGTATTGCCGAATCCCTGGCACCGCGGGCAGGCGCCGTAGGGATTGTTGAAGGAGAAAAGGCGCGGCTCCGGCTCCTGGTAGAGCGTCCCGCACTTCCGGCAGGCGAAGCGCTCGCTGAAGGTGAGGCGTTCGCCCGGCATGCTGGTGGATGAATCGGGAACGAATTCGAGAATGGCTTCGCCGCGCCCTTCGCGGTAGCAAATCTCGATGGAATCCACCAGGCGCGAGCGAATGTCCGGAGCGAGCGCGAGACGGTCCACCAGCACGTACACCGGCTTGGTGAAATCGACATCGAGCAGTTCCTCGGGCGTGGAAAACTCGAATACGCGCCCTGCTTGGTACAGGCGGTTGAAGCCGCGCTTTCGCAGGCTGATGAGGGCCTCGCGCGCCGCGTCCGGATTCGGCTTGGGGGCTTTGCGCCCGCGCGTCGCGACAGGCTCCGCGTGGGTGCCTGGGGCGATTGGGGCGGCGTCCGGCGTGAGATTCAGCTGGTACAGCACGTAGAAGCGCCGGCCCTGCGGCAGCGCCATCACTTTGGCGGCAATTTCGTCGAGCGTATCCTTGCGGACCTCTTCGCCGTCGTTGACGCAGAAGGTGTGCCCCACGCGCGCGTAGAGCAGGCGCAGGTAATCGTAAATTTCGGTTGCCGTGGCGACGGTGGAACGCGGGTTGCGCGTGGAATTTTTCTGGCGGATGGAGATCGCCGGGGCGATCCCGGTGATCTCGTCCACGTCGGGCTTCTCGATGCGTTCAAGGAACTGCCGCGCGTAGGCCGAAAGCGACTCGATGTAGCGCCGCTGCCCCTCGGCATAAAGCGTGTCAAACGCCAGGCTCGATTTGCCCGAGCCCGGAAACGCCCGTCACCACCGTGATGGCGTTGTGCGGGATGGTAAAGCTGATGTTCTTCAGGTTGTGGACGCGCGCGCCGCGGACCTGGATGGCCTCTTCGCCGTCGGCCACGTCGCGCCCCGCCTTCTTGGGCAGTTTGCTCCCCGGGACGGGATTGCCAGGCGCGGTCTTCTCGGTGGGTTCCAGTGGCATGTGCGTAAACGGAAAATTATACGCCGCCGCACAAGCCTCTTCAAATCGATGCCTAGGCCCTTACAAAGAGGTCGCGGCTATGAGTTGCACGACGTTTACTTTAAAATCTGTACGCCAAAGGCCCAGGGTGAATGACGGTGAACAACTCACATTTTGAGCGGGTGATTTGGATTGTGCTGGACAGCGTGGGCATTGGGGAGCTTCCCGATGCTGCCGATTACGGCGATGTGGGCCGCGACACACTGGGGCACATTGCGCGATCGCGCCCGTTGAGGCTGCCGAATCTCGTGCGGCTCGGGCTGGCGAATATCAAGCCGCTCGCGCACCTCACGCCACCGGCGCAGCCAGCCGGCAGCTATGGCAAGGGCGTAACGGTTTCTCCCGGCAAGGACACGACCACCGGACACTGGGAAATGGCGGGCATCTGGCTCGACCAGGCGTTTCCCGTCTACCATCACGGCTTTCCCAAGGAGCTGATCGCCGAGTTCGAGCGGCAGATCGGCCGCCGCACCATCGGCAACAAACCCGCCTCCGGCACCGAAATCATCAAGGAACTGGGCGAGGAGCACGTGCGCACGGGCTTCCCGATCGTGTACACATCAGGCGACAGCGTTTTTCAGATCGCCACGCACGAGGATGTGATTCCCATCGCGGAGCTTTACCGCATGTGCGAAATCGCGCGAAAGCTTCTCGACGGGCCGAACCGCGTGGGACGCGTGATCGCGCGCCCCTTTACCGGGCCGCCTGGAAATTTCCGCCGCACCGAGCGCCGTCACGACTACGCCGTGGAGCCGCCGCGCCCCATGCTGCTCGACGTGCTTGCGGAACGCGGCGTACCGGTCTTCGGCGTGGGCAAAATCCACGACATCTACAATGGCCGCGGGGTAGGGAACTACGTCACCACGAAAAATAACGCCGATGGCATGGCCAAGCTCACAGAATCGCTCACGCGCCAGCCGGGCGGGCTGATCTTCGCCAATCTCGTCGATTTCGACATGCTCTACGGGCATCGCAAAGATGTGGAAGGTTTCGCGCGTTCGCTGGAAGAGTTCGACGCGCTGCTCGGGCCGTTTCTCGCGCAATTGCGGCCGTCCGATCTGCTGATCATCACCGCCGATCACGGCTGCGACCCCGATCCCGTGAATCCGACTACGGACCACTCGCGCGAATACGTGCCGATCATTGCGTATACGCCTCGCGTCGCTCATGGAGCGAACCTCGGCGTCCGCGACACGCTCGCCGATATGGGCCAGACCATCGCCGAGAATTTCGGCGGCAAGATTCCGCACGGAACCAGCTTCCTCGCTCGACTGACAGACAGCTAGTTCCGCTGAGTTTCCTTGTAACAAGAAAAAGCAGATCCCTCGCTTCGCTCGGGATGACAGCGTGTGGTAAGTGTGCAGGGACTGAATGACAGGGGGCGTGTGGTGACTACGCTGGAACCGAACGACAACGGCAAGCGGGGCTAGCGATCGAGCGGCGGTCAGTCGCCGGAGGCGGATTTCTGCGCGTAGTAGCCGGTGCGCGTGCGCACCGACAGTTTGCCGTGCCCCTGCGAGGAAACCAGCTGCACCTGCACGGGACGGAAGGTGCCGTCCTTCTCGGCGTTGGTGGGATAGTAGCCGATGGTGTACTGATTGCGGATGTCGCGGGCGACCTGTTCGCAGACCGGCTTCACTTCGTCGAGGGTTTCCGGGAAATACGCCATTCCGCCGGTCACTTCGGCCAATTCCCGGAGTTCCTTGGTCGAGCGGCGCACCATTTTCTTGTCGTTCTTGCGGTCGTCCGCGCTGAAGACGCCGATGGTGTAGATTGCCGCGTTCGACTGCTCGGCTTCCTTCATCGTGTCGGCGAGGGTTTTGCGGCTGGCGTCGTCGTCTCCGTCGGTGATCACCAGCAGAACGCGCTTGTCTTTGTGCCCCTTCTTCAGGTGTTCGAGCGAACCGATCACCGCGTCGTAGAGCGCCGTGCTCCCGCGCGTATCGATGCGCGATAGCGCGTTGTCCATATCCTTGGGGTCGCTGGTGAAGTCGCCGTCGGTGTCGAGATAATACTCGTCGTTGAAATTCACGACGAAGGCTTCGTCCTGCGGATTGCTGGTCCTCACAAACGTCATCGCGGCGGAGTTTACCTGCTCGCGCTTTTCACGCATGCTGCCGCTGTTATCGATCACCAGCCCCATGGTTACGGGAATATCTTCGCGCGTGAAGACGGAAATATTCTGTTCGATCTTGTTCTCGAAAACCTTGAAATCGCCCTTTTTCAGGTCGCTCACGAACTGCCCCGCTTCGTCGGAGATCGTCACGTGGAGCACCACGAGGTCGACGCTGGCTTTGATGCTGCCGCTGCCTTGCCCGGACTGCTGCCCCGGGGGCGTATATCCAGGAGGAGGAGGTATATTCGGAATCGCCGAAGAAGGCAGAGTATTCTGGTTCTGAGCGAGCGCTGCTGGGTTCAAACTGAAGACCGCCAGCGTGAGGACGGCGAGGAATGCGGTCAGGCCGACGAAAAAAGCGGCACCGATCGAAGTCGCGCCGGTTTCAGAGCCGGGCATAAGCACACGTCCATAGTGCGAGATGGGCCTAATGGCCCGGAGCGTAGTACCCGTTCTTGGCGTCAACGGTGAGAGGCGGGAGCCCCTTGGGCGGCCGCAGCTTGATTTTAATTTTGCGCCACTTGCCGTCATGCGCTCGATCCGTTGGAGTGTACCCGATGACATATTGATTGCGCAGCTCCATGCTGATTTTGGTGGCGATGTCCGGAAGATCGTTCAGGTTCTGAACGGTGAACGAGCGGCCCCCCGTCATCTCCGTCAAATCGTTGAGAAGGGACGGGCCCGACCGCTCCTCCGGCGTGGGGCCTCCATCGGCTTCGAAGAGTCCGATGGAATAAATCTGCACGTCCGCTTCCTGCACGAATTTGCGGACGTCCGTTTCGCTGTACCGGCTATGATTATCTCCCCCATCCGATATGATGAGCAAAGCTTTCTTGGTGTTGTGTGCTCCCTTCATCTGGCTGAGTCCGAGATAAACGCCGTCGAAGAGAGCGGTGAGCCCATGGGCCGCGGTGTACATCAGGCGATTCTGCAATTCGTCGACGCTGGCGGTGAACTGGCTCACCAGCTGGGCGCGATCGTTGAAGTTCACCAGGAAAAATTCGTCCTGCGGATTCGCGGTGCGGAAAAACTGCACGGCGGCGAGGCGGGACTTGTCGATCTTGTCGGTCATGCTGCCGCTCATGTCGAAAATCACGCCGATGGAGACGGGAGCGTCTTCGCTCGTGAACTTGACGATTTCCTGCTCGGCGCCGTTTTCAAAGACGCGAAAATTTTCGCGATCGAGGCCGGTGACGAGGCGCCCGATGGGGTCGGTCACGGTGACGTTGACCAGCGTCATTTCCGTTTCCGTCTTCAGCACGCGCCCTTTCTCGATCTTTTGGGTGTCGGGCGGCGGCTCGGCGGGTCCGGTGGAATTTTCCTGGGCTTTTGCGACAGGGATGGAAAGGTGGGCGAGAAGAGCGATCAATCCGAGGAACGCCCAGCGCCTGGCTGAGCTCTCAGAGCGGTGATTCACGGGTACCTCCGGACGCCCTCTCGTCTTCCTCATCTTAGCACTCGCTGCAATCAAATCAAGGCCGGCAAATTCCGGGTGTTGTGGTGGTAATTCCTGTATTTCATGTTGCCGCCGGCGAACGAAAGGTTGCTCCGTGCTACTATCCGGATGGATGCGATAAAGAAAAGCGATAAGGAAATCCTGATGGCGAATTCCGGCAGCACGAAAGTCCTCGCGGTAATCCCGGCGCGCCAGGCGTCGGTTCGCTTTCCGGGCAAGCCGCTGGCGAAGATTGCGGGCAAGCCCATGATCCAGCATGTGGTCGAACGCGTGAGGCAGGCCACCTCGGTGGATCGGATCGTTGTCGCCACCGACGAAGATCCGATCAAGAAAGCGGTGGAAGCCTTCGGCGGGGAGGCGATTCTGACGCGCCATGACCACCGCACCGGAACCGACCGCGTGGCCGAAGTGGCGGCGCATGTGCCAGCCGAAATTTACGTGAACGTGCAGGGGGACGAGCCGCTTGTCGATCCGGGCACTATCGACGGGCTCGTTTCGGCGATGACCGAGGACACCGCGGCGCAAATCGCGACTCCCTGTTGCGCCATTCTGCATCCGAACGACATCATGGATCCCAACGTGGTGAAGGTCGTCCGCGACTTTGACGGCAACGCCCTGTATTTTTCCCGCGCGCCAATTCCCTGGGTCCGCGAGACCAGTGAAACGGCGGCGACGCGCCACTGGAAGCACCTGGGCCTGTACGCCTTTCGCCGCGATGCGCTGCTGGAATTTCCCACGCTCCCGCCCGGCGAACTCGAGCGCATCGAGCAGCTCGAGCAGCTTCGCTGGCTCGAAAACGGGTTCAAGATCGCAGTGGTAGAAACCGACTACGACGCCGTCAGCGTTGACGTCCCAGCGGACGTCGAGCGCGTTGAAAAGCTCCTGGCCGCCAAGGCCAAATCGTAGCTTCGTCCTTTTTGCCCGAGGAAGTCCTCGAATATCTGCAATTTGAAAAGGTGATTTGACACTCGCTGGGTTTCTGCCCATAATGCAACGTACGCCGACTCTCCCGGAGGATTTCTAGCGCTTTGCGGACCGGCCCGAAGTATATATTCGTCACGGGCGGCGTGGTTTCTTCACTGGGCAAGGGCGTGGCAGCCGCTTCGATAGGCTGTTTGCTCGAAAGCCGAGGCCTCCGAGTCACCCTCCAGAAGTGCGATCCCTACTTGAACGTCGATCCGGGAACGATGTCGCCCTATCAGCATGGCGAAGTGTTCGTCACCGACGACGGCGCGGAGACCGACCTCGACCTCGGCCATTACGAACGGTTCACCTCCGCCCATCTGACGCGCGATCATAACTGGACCACCGGCCGCATCTACGAATCGATCATCGCCAAGGAGCGCCGCGGCGACTATCTGGGCAAAACCGTGCAGGTGATCCCGCATGTTACCGACGAAATCAAATCCGCTTTCCGTAAAGTCGCCGACGGCGTTGATGTAGTCCTGGTGGAAATCGGCGGCACCGCTGGCGATATTGAATCGCTTCCATTTCTTGAAGCTATTCGCCAGATGCGCCTGGAATTGGGCGCCGAAAACGTCGTTTTCGTCCATCTGACTCTGGTGCCCTATATCGCCACCGCCGGCGAGCTGAAGACCAAACCCACGCAGCATAGCGTCAAGGAGATGCTGAGCATCGGCATCCAGCCGGACATTCTGATTTGCCGCAGCGACCGCCAGCTCTCTGGCGACCTGAAGGCCAAGATCGCCCTGTTCTGCAACGTTGCCGAAGCCTGCGTGATTTCGGCTCCGGATGTGAGCAACATTTACGAAGTGCCGATGTCGCTCGCCTCCGAAGGTCTGGACGATCAGATTCTCCGCTTGTTGCATCTGGAATCGCCGCCGCGCGACCTGAGCCCCTGGCTCGCCATGCTCGAGACGCTTGAAAATCCGCAGGGCGAAGTGCGCATAGGCGTCGTGGGGAAGTACGTGCAGCTCGAAGACGCGTACAAGAGCCTGCGTGAGGCCCTGTCGCATGGCGGCCTGGCGAATCGCCAGCGCGTGGTCGTCGAATGGGTGGAAGCAGAGGATTTAGACTCGCCCGCGACCGCCGAACGCCGGCTCCGCCACGTGGACGGGATCCTTGTGCCCGGCGGCTTCGGGAAGCGTGGAATTGCTGGAATGGTGCATGCCATCACCTATGCCCGCGAAAAGAAGATTCCGTTCTTCGGCATTTGCCTGGGAATGCAGTGCGCGACGATCGAATACGCGCGCCAGGTTTCCAGGCTCGAGCGCGCAGATAGCACCGAGTTCGACCCTTCGACTCCCAATCGAGTGATTTACAAGCTGCGGGAACTTCTCGGCGTGGAAGAAATGGGCGGTACGATGCGCCTGGGCGCGTGGAACTGCAAGATCGAGCCCGGCTCTTTTGCTTACAAGGCCTACGGCCAAACCGAAATTTCCGAGCGCCATCGCCACCGCTACGAATTCAATTGCGAATACGACGAGACGCTCACCCGCGCCGGCTTCCGCATCACGGGACGCACTCCCGATGGCGTCTATGTGGAGATCGTCGAGGTCCCCGACCACCCCTGGTTCGTCGGCTGCCAGTTCCACCCGGAATTCAAATCCAAGCCACTAGCCCCGCACCCGCTTTTCGCCGCGTTCATTCGCGCCAGCGTGGAGAATCGGCGCAAGCGCCTCGGCATGGCCACCGAAGCCCACTCCAGCGAAACGCGCGTCCGCGCGGCCGACTCTGCAGCCACCGACTAGCCTGGGTTAAATGAGGTAATAGCGTAGCAAAAGTCTGCGGTTCCACTCAGGCACACGAATTTTAGCGCAAAAGACCCCGTGAGGTTGAAAGTGAACCCCTTGCTGGAGAGCTTCGATCCTGCCTAAGCGCCTTTGGCCCGGGCAAGGACGACATCCACAACGCGTGCGTGCTTGACGTCAAACAAATAGTAATCGCCGGAGGATCGGGCGCGATAATCGGAGAGGCGCTTCTTGCCTTTTTCCAGGCCTTCGACGGTTTCTACCCAGACAGGACCGCTCGGTGTGGGGCTCTTCTTGAAGATGATAAAAGTCGCATCCATGGGATGCTCCTTTAAGCCGCCCTAACAGCTTCAAAGTAGATCGTCGTTCCGCCCATGTCAAGAGTACATTTAGGTATGATGCCCGCTTCGCTCCATCACATCGATCCATGTCGAATGTCACTGAAATATTCGAGTTGTCCATCTCAGCCTCCCGGCGAATTCAAAGTTGAAAACGTGCCGGAACACGCATACGCTGTTTGCTCGCGTCGGAAAGGCGCGCTCATTTTGACGAATTTCTTGCACAGCTTTGCCATCGGTAATGTCCGAACCGGAGCGCAGGCGCCGCTTTTTCTGATCGCGGGCCCCTGCGTGATCGAAAGCGAGACACACGCGATGGGCATGGCCGAGCGGCTGGCCGCCATCGCCTCCGATCTTGGCGTGCCGTTCATCTTCAAGGCCTCCTATGACAAGGCCAACCGTTCTTCCGTTTCCTCCTATCGTGGACCAGGTCTGCAGGAAGGCCTGCGCATCCTCGGGAATATCCAGAAGCGCACGGGCGTACCGATCCTTACCGATGTCCACGAGGTTTCGCAGGTTGGGCCAGTCGCTGAAGTCTGCGACGTGCTGCAGATCCCGGCGTTTCTTTCGCGCCAGACCGACCTGCTGGTAGCCGCGGGCCGCTCGGGCCGAGTGGTCAACATCAAGAAGGGCCAGTTTCTCTCGCCGCAGGAGATCGGCAACGCGGCAGAAAAGGTGGCCGGGACGGGAAACACGAAGATCATCCTCACCGAGCGCGGTGCATCCTTTGGCTATCAGAACCTGGTGGTCGATATGCGCTCGTTTCCGATCATGCGCAGGTTCGGCTACCCGGTTGTTTTCGATGTGACGCACTCGGTGCAGCTACCCGGCGGAGAAGGGAAGTCCAGCGGGGGCCAGCCGGAGTTTATCGAGCCCCTCGCGCGCGCCGGCACGGCGGTAGGTGTGGACGGGATTTTTCTCGAGGTTCATGACAACCCCGCGAAAGCGCTCTCCGACGGCACGAACGCGCTGCCCCTTGATCAATTCAGACCGCTGCTCGAAAAGCTTCTGCGCTTGAGCGCGCTTGTGCGCGAATGGGATGCGCCGAAGGAAGCCGCGCCAGCTGGCAACGGAAGGAAAGACGCTCGATGAGTTCCGCGAAATCCGTTGGCGGCGCGAAATCGGCAAGGCGGCTGAGGGCAAAGCCGGTGGCCGCCGCGCCGAGCGTTGCCGTGCGTGGCGCGAAAACGAAGTCCCCCGCGAAGTTAGTCGCTGGCAACCGCGAAGCGCGTTCTGCGGATCGAGGCGGAGGCGATTGCCGGCCTGATTGACCGGCTCGATGAGCGTTTCGAACGCGCCGTCGAGCTTCTGCATGCATGCAGCGGGCGCGTGGTTGTCACGGGACTTGGCAAGTCCGGACTGATCGGCCGGAAAATTGCCGCCACCTTTGCCAGCACCGGCTCGCCTTCGTTTTTTCTGCACGCCGCGGAAGCGCTGCACGGCGATCTCGGCATGCTTACCGCGAGCGACGTTCTGCTCGCTATTTCGTCGAGCGGCGAGACCGAAGAGCTTGTCGAGTTGCTCGAAGCCGTGAAGCGCCTCGGAGTCCACCTGATCACCTTGACGGCGGCTCCTTCATCGACGCTGGCCTCGGCGAGCGATATCGTGCTCGACATCGCCGTGAAGGAAGAAGCGTGTTCGCTCAACCTTGCGCCCACCGCCTCGACCGCCGCGGCGCTTGCCATGGGCGACGCGCTCGCGATTGCGCTGCTTGAGAGGCGCGGGTTCAGCGAAGACGATTTCGCCGCGCTGCATCCCGGCGGCAAACTCGGCAAAAAGCTGCGCCGCGTCGAAGCGCTAATGCACACGGGAGAAAACCTGCCTCGCGTGTTACCCGGCACGAAAATGCCCGATGTGATCTACGAAATGAGCCGCAAGGGCTTGGGTCTGGCAGCCGTCACCGAACCCGATGGCCGCCTGCTCGGCATCATCACCGACGGCGATCTTCGCCGTGTGATGCAGAAGCGCCGCGAGAATGTTCTCGACCTGTCGGCCGCGGATTGCCTGACGAAGAATCCCGTCACGCTGCCGCGCTCGGAACTTGCCGCCGCGGCTCTGCGCTTGATGGAAGAAAAGAAAATCACGTCCGTGCTCATTGTCGACGATCAAAAACGCCTCGAAGGCGTCGTCCATATCCATGACCTCTGGACGCTTCAGCTTTTCTAGCCTAATGATCTTGCCTGCTGCGAGGCCCGATGCCCATTCGTGAAATCAAGTTTCCGCCCAAAGTGATGCGCCGGGCCCGCAAGATCCGGGTGCTGCTGATGGATGTCGACGGAACGATGACCTCCGGCGCGGTATGCCTGCAATCTTTCCCGGATGGTAGCGTCGCGGAGATGAAGGTGTTCCACGCGCACGACGGCGCGGGGATCAAGCTCGCCGGCATCATGGGCATCCGCACCGGCCTGATCACGGGGCGGGATTCCACTGCTACTGCCCGGCGCGCCCGCGAAAGCTCGATGGAATTCGTGGTCCAGGGCCAGCCGAAGAAGCTCGAATCCTACAAAGCGATCCTCGCGCGCGCCGGCGTCACGGATGAAGAAGTCGCCTACGTCGGCGACGACCTTCCCGACCTGCCGATCCTCGAACGTGCCGGGCTTGCGGTCGCCGTGGGCGATGCGGTAGTGGAAGTGAAGCGCGCGGCCCACTACATCACCACAGTCGATGGCGGAAAAGGAGCCATCCGCGAAGTTGTCGAGCTGATCCTCAAATCTCAGGGCCGTTGGAAGAAGGCAGTTCCGCAAGCCGTCGCGTAAGCTGCGCTCGCTCCGCAAAATAGGCTGTTCGAACGTCTCATTCTGAGACGATTTCGCCCCCGTTTTCTTTGCAAAACTGTACTTTTGACCAGTCGTTTTTTGGCTCACCTGCGGTATATTCTTGCGCCTCAGCCAGCTTGTTGGCTTCCCAGCGCCATGAGCCGCACGACCGATTGCCGAGCCTCGTTTGTGCCCACCGCTGTCCAGGGCGGAATTTTCCTGGCGATGGTGGTGGTTTCGCTCTGTGCGCCGCGACTCTTTTCGCGTCGGCATCTTCCACTTCATCGTCTTCCTCTTCCCCATCTTCCGCGTTGGCCGTGCCGAGTTCGCCCGATCAGATCTGCGCTGCCAGGGGCGAGGCGATTTCCTGCGTTCCGGTTCTGCCGACAGGCGTTCAGCCGGAGGAACTCGTGATGTGGCAACTGATCAATCAAGACCGTACGGCGTCGTCCTGCGTCGAGGAGACCAAAGGCCGCGCCCGCCCTCTTCAATGGGACGCAAGGCTTGCCGTTGTCGCCCGCACGCATTCCGAGGAAATGGCAGCCAGCGGATTTTTCGGTCACCAGGGAGTGGACGGAAGCATGCCGGACGCCCGCATCTCGCGAGTGGGAATCCACTGGCGGGCCAGCGGCGAGAACATCGCAAAATACCCCGATATCGCGCAAGCCGAAGCGGCGTTCATGAACGAGCCGCGGTTCCAGCCCAACCATCGCGCGAATATCCTGAATCCCGACTACACCCATGTGGGAGTGGGAATTGCTAAGGGCGCCGACGGGATGTTCTACATCACCCAGGAGTTCGCTCAGCTGCGATAGCCGGTGCGGAAGCTTCCGCCCTGCCGAAGTAATCCCCGGATTTTGTGACCAGCCGTCGAGTCAGAATACTGTGTTGGTTTAGGCCCTGCCCGGAGAAGAGGGGTTGACCATACTGCTCGATGCATGGGGTAGCGGGGCTTCGCGAGGCCGTTCCACGTCGTGGGACTTACTCGCCTCCGAGAGATTCTGCTTCAAGAGCGGGCAGACCAGGAGCGCAACAAAGCCTCCCAGCACGAGCCACAACAGAAATACCAGCACTACAAGTGTGATTTCCATCGCTCCACCTGATCCAAGTGTGCGGATGGAGTCGGTTGGGCGCTATGGCCGAGAGCTCTCAATTTGCTGGGTCTAGGGTCCTGGAACTCCCTTACCCGGGTAAGCCCCGCGAGCTACTTTTCGACGGGGGTAACGGCAGCGAACCCTATGACTTAAGCGCTTACGGGGCGGCGCCCTTGTCTCTTTGCTTCTCCCGGGTCTCCCCTCGTCTGGACTACTCTGGCGAAATTTCATATCCTCGACTCCGGCACATGCCGCAGCCTCTCAAGCCCCCCGCCCTGCGTCCCGGAGATGCCATCCGCATTCTTTCGCTCGCGAGCCCGGTGGATGGGGATGCGCTGAAAAAGGGCTGCGAGGAACTGCAACGCCTGGGATTCACTCCGAAGGTTGACTGTCCAAGCGCTCTTGCGCATGAGGGCTTTTTTGCGGGGGCGGCATCGGCGCGAGTCTCCGCTCTTAAGGAATCGCTGGCCGAACACGCATCGCGCGCGATTATTTGCTCGCGAGGGGGCTACGGTTCGAATTATCTGCTCGATGGCCTGAGCGTTGCGCTCGCCTCGCCGAAGATTCTGCTGGGACACAGCGACATCACATCGCTGCAAATTTGCCTCTGGGAAAAGTTCAAGTGGGTCACGCTGTACGGTCCCATGGTTGCCTCCGGCATTGCCGCCGGCGCGGGAGTCGCGAAAGGCTATGACCGCGACAGCCTGTTGCATGCGCTCACGGAAACCAGGAATGGATGGCACGTCGATCTCAGGGGCGAGCCGCTGGTTCCGGGTTCGGTGGAAGGAGTGATCCTGGGCGGGTGTCTGACGCTGGTTCAGACCACCCTAGGCACGCCTTGGGAGCTTGATACGCACGGCGCCATCCTCGTGCTGGAAGATCGCGGGATGAAGCCGTATCAGGTGGATCGCGCCCTCATGCATCTGAAGCAGGCCGGAAAATTCAAAGCCGTCGCGGGTATTATTCTGGGCGATTTCCCGGAGTGCGACGCGCCTGCCGGCACGGAATCGGTGAGGGATGTCGCCCACCGCGTGCTTTCTCCCCTCGGCGTTCCGGTAGTGTGGGGAGCGGCGATCGGCCACACGCAGCGGCCGATGCTTACGCTGCCGCTGGGAGTTCGGGCACATCTTAGCGTTTCAGGAACAGCGAGCGGCGAGACACAGCTGGAAATTCTGGAGCCCGCGTGCGCCGCGTGACGCAATCGTCGTTATCGCTGGAGGAAGATTTTGACTTTGCCGTCCAATCGTAGAACGGAACACATCCACCTGCTCGGTATCGGCGGGTCTGCGATGGCTCCCGTGGCGGGCATGCTCAAGGAGCGGGGCTTTCGAGTGACGGGCTCGGACGTGAACGTGTATCCGCCTGCCTCCACGCTGCTCGGCTCGCTGGGCATTCCGTGGAACGAGGGCTTCCGCGAAGAAAACCTGAAGCCGGCGCCCGATCTGGCCGTGATCGGCAACGCGAACTCGCGCGGGCAATCCCGAAGTGGAGTACATCCTCGACCAGAAGATCCCGTACTGCTCGATGCCGCAGTTGATCGAGGATTATTTCATCCCCGGACATACTTCGGTCGTTGTCTCCGGCACGCACGGCAAGACAACAACCACCGCCATGCTGGCCTGGATTTTTCAGGTGGCCGGGCGGCGCCCCAATTTTCTGGTCGGCGGAGTGGCGCCCAATTTCGGCGAGCGCAGTTATGGCCTCGGCGGCGGCGAAGAGTTCATCATCGAAGGTGACGAATATGACTCCGCCTTCTTCGACAAGGGACCGAAGTTCCTCCATTACCACCCGGACGAACTGATCATCACTTCGCTGGAATACGACCACGCGGACATCTATCCCGATCTCGCTTCCATTGAACTGCAATTTCGCCGCCTGGTGAATCTGGTGCCGCGACGGGGCCGCATCGTGGCGTGGGGAGAAAGTCCGCAGGTGAAAGCGGCGGCCGCTAAGGCCTTCTGCCCCGTGGAGACGTTTGGATTGACCGCCGACTGCGATTGGTACGCAGGCGACATTCTCTGGCAGGATGACGCTACCGAGTTTCGCGTCGCCTATCGAGGCAGCGAAGTCACGCGAATCCGCATGCCGGTTGCCGGGCGCCACAACGTGCTCGATGCGCTGGCCGCGATTGCGCTGGCCTACGGCCGGGGCGTCGAATGCGAGGCCATCGAGCGCGCCTTCGCCACCTTCCAAAGCGTGCGCCGGCGCATGGAAATCAAGGGCGAGGCCAACGGTATTCTGGTGGTGGAGGATTTTGCGCATCATCCCACCGCGATTCGCCTCACGCTCGAAGCCGCCCGCACGCGCTGGCCGGGACGCAGGATCTGGGCCGCCATCGAGCCGCGCTCGAACACCATGCGCCGCAAAGTTTTCCAGGATGCGCTGCCTGAATCGCTCGCGATTGCCGACGGCGTGCTGATCGGCCCGGTGAATCGCGCGCAGCTGCTTTCGGACGAAGACCGCCTGTCGCCCGATGCCATCGCCGAGTCCTTGCGAGCGCATGGCCGCGCGGCGAAGGCGTTTCCTTCGGCCGCGGCCATTGCGGATTATCTCGCCGAAAGCGCGAATCCAGGCGATCTCGTCATGGTGATGTCGAACGGAAGCTTCGACGGCCTGTGCTCGAAACTCCTCGAAAAGCTGAAGTCTCTCGCCGGAGCCCGTGGGTGACTTCCGGGAGGCTGCCAACGCATCCGCGCACTCCTCATCGGCGCGCTGTTGTTGCTGTTCGCGCCGCGCCCCGCCTCAGCGACTATCCGGTATCGCGTTTCACTCGCACAGAACAATGAGCATGTTTTCCAAGTCGAGATGGAAATTCCGAGCCAAGGACATGCCGTGCAAGTAGCGATGCCCGCATGGAACGCGCTCTATCAAGTGCGCGATTTTGCTTATCGCATTCGCAGCCCCAAAGCCTCGGTGCTGGACTCAGCTGGCGCGGCCAGTTCGCCAGTCGAATTGCGGCCGCTTGGATAAGCAGACGTGGGAAATCGAGACGCCCCAGAATCCCGCGGCTTCCAAAAGCCAAACAAGCTTCCTGCTCCGCTACTCGATTCAATGGGACGATCCCGGCCCCTTCAACTCACAGCTGAACGATCGCCACGCCTTCATCAACTTCGCCGAAATACTCATGTACGTCCCCGACCGGCGCAGCGAAGATACCGAAGTCACGTTCAGCGATCTCCCGCCGGGCTGGAAGCTCATTTCCGAGCTTGCCGCAGGGCACGCAGCGCAATCCTTCCAGGCGGAAAGTTACGATGCTCTCGTCGACGCGCCCGTGGAAGCGGGAAAGTTCGCGGATTTCGCATTCGATGGTGAGGGCGCGCACTTCCGCGTGGTCGTAGACGGCACCGAGTGGAACAAAGGGCGCCTCGAAGACGATCTCCGGCGCATCACGAGCTACGAAATCCGCCTGATGGGCGGCGCTCCGTTCAAGGAGTACACCTTTTTCTTCCACATCGGCGCGTATGCGGACGTCGGCGGCGGAGGCATGGAGCATTCGAACTCGACCGCGATTGCGGCAACGTCGGTCGAAAGCGCGGCGGCTGTTGCCGCTCACGAATTCTTCCACGCCTGGAACGTCAAGCGCATCCGTCCGCAGGCGCTTGAGCCCGTCGATTACACGAAGGAGCAGAAGACGCGCGCCCTGTGGTTTGCCGAGGGCGTCACCAGCACCTATGCGGCGTATGCGCTGGAGCGGTCGGGTCTTTGGACGAAGACCCAGTTCTACGAAGACCTCGCCATGCAGATTGGCGATCTGGAATCCCGCCCCGCGCGCAAGTGGCAGAGCGTCGAGGAATCGAGCCTCGACGCGTGGCTCGAGAAATACGATGACTACAATGCTCCCGGCCGCAGCATTTCGTATTACAACAAGGGCCAGTTGCTCGGCGTGCTTCTCGATCTTTCCATCCGCGATGCCACCGCCAACCGCAAATCCCTCGACGATGTGCTGCGCCGGATGAATGACGAATACGCGAAGCAAGGAAAGTTCTACGACGAAAGCGCGGGCATCGAGCGCGCCGTCGAAGAAGTGGCCGGCAAGCCCTACGCCGATTTCTTCCGCCGCTTCGTTTCCGGCACTGACGCGATCGCGTATGACGATTTTCTCGGCCTCGCAGGGCTGCAAGTGAAAGTGGAAACGGTGGAGAGCTCCGATCTGGGCTTCTGGCCGGAAACCAGTTCCGGGAAAAACGTAACGGTGTCGAGCCTGGAAGCGGGAAGCGCCGCCGAAGCCTCCGGCCTGCGCAATGGGGACGTGATCCTTGCGTCGAACGGCAAATCCTCGCCGCCGGATGTTGCAGCGTGGCTGCGCGCGCGTTCGGCGGGCGATCCTGTCACTTTGCGCATCCGCCGGGACGCTCAGGAATCCGACATTTCGTTCCTGGTTGGCTCGCGCGAGGATCGCCAGTATTCCATTACCGAATTGCCTCATCCCTCGGAGCAGCAGCGGCGCATCCGGGAAGGCCTCCTGCACGGTAAAACGGATGAGTGAAGTTTTCGATAAACGCCCTCTTCTGAAAACACCCGCAGCTCCATGTTCCGTATGATTCGCACCGTGATCGTCGGAATCTGGTTCGCCTTCGCGATCGTCGTCTTTCTGCCCTGGCTGATTCTCTGGAGCCTGCTCACCCGCACTCAGGACCTGATGTACTGGTCCTCGATGAACGCAGTGAAAATTGGGCTGCGCATCGCCGGCGTACGAGTGCATCTCGAAGGGCTCGAGAACATTCCGCCCGGCCCCTGCATTCTTGCAGCGAACCACGCCTCCTACGTAGATCCTCTTGCCTTCGTTCCGTTCATTCCGCGCCGCGTGTCCGTAGCGCTAAAGAAAGAGCTCTACCGCATCCCGATTCTTGGTCCCGGAATGCTCATGGCAAAATTCGTGTCGGTGGACCGAGCGTCGCGGGAAGGCGCCGTCGATAGTCTGAAGACCTCGGTGCGCTACTTGAAAGAGGGACTGTCTTTCGCCGTGTATCCCGAAGGCACGCGCAGCCCGGACGGCCGCTTGCTGCCCTTCAAAAAAGGAGCTTTCGTGCTGGCGATTCAGGCAGGCGTCCCCATCGTTCCGGTATCGATCAGCGGCGCACAAAAACTCATGCGCAAGGGCGAATGGGCCATCCGCCCTGGCGACGTCTTCCTCCGCTACGGCCCCGCGGTGGACGCGTCGCAGTATCCCATCACGCGCCGCGCCGAGCTGCTGGCGCGAGTCCACGATCTCGTCGCCGCAGGCCTGCCCCCCGATCAGCAGCCGCTTCCGCAATCCACACCAGCAACGGAGTAGCTTTCTTCGTCCTTTACCCGCGCGGATTCTGCATCTGGCGTACAATTCCAACGATGCCCTTTAAATCCGGATTCGTAGCCATAGTAGGCCG
Organism: uncultured Acidobacteriota bacterium; assembly: GCA_963709105.1. Lineage (GTDB taxonomy): Bacteria > Acidobacteriota > Terriglobia > Acidiferrales > UBA7541 > Palsa-295. Next base: position 413,312 of record CAVPVC010000016.1, on the reverse strand, counting down.
CCCCAACGCGGGCAAATCGACGCTCGTCAACACTCTGGTCGGCCGCAAAGTAGCCATCGTTTCGCCTAAGCCGCAAACCACGCGCAACCGCATTCAGGGAATCCTGAATCGCGACGACGCGCAAATCGTCCTGATCGATACGCCCGGCATCCACAAGGCCCAGAACGTCCTCAGCCGCCAGATGATGGACGAGCTCCAGCACGCCCTCGAAGGCATCGACGCCCTCTGTCTGATTGTCGACGCCTCCGCCTCCATCGGCCGCGGCGACAAGTTCTCCATCGACTGGATCAAGCGCTTTCACGGCCCGGTCTTTCTCCTGCTGAACAAGGTCGACTGCGTCAAGAAGCAGCAGCTTCTGCCCCTGATCGACCACTACCGCCAGGAATTCGATTTCGCGGAGGTTTTCCCGATTTCCGCGCTCACCGGCGAGGGCTGCGCGGACCTCGTGAAAGCCTGGATCGACCGGCTGCCCGAAGCGCCGCCCTATTTTCCGCTCGACCAGTTCACCGACCAGCCGGAGCGCTTTCTCGCCGCAGAGCTGATTCGCGAAAAAGCCATCCTCACCACGCGCGAAGAAGTCCCGTACGCGATCGCCGTGCTTCTGGATAACTTCGAAGAGAAGAAAGATTTGGTCCGCATCCGCGCCACGCTATACGTCGAGCGCGAAGGTCAGAAGGGCATTCTGATCGGCAAGGGCGGCGCCACCATGAAGAAAATCGGCACCGAAGCGCGCAAGGAGCTCGAAACCATCCTCGGCACGCGCATTTTTCTGGAGCTTTTCGTAAAGGTCCAGCCCAACTGGCGGCAGAACGCCGGAATCGTCCGCCAGCTCGATTGGCACCGCCAGCTCGAACAGCTCAGCGAACTCCAGGAGTAAACCTCGAATTTGGAGTTACTAATTATAGGGTTATATTTGTCGGCCGGGCATGTTAACGTCTCAGCTCATGAGGTGCAAAGAGTATCGCCTAAGATTAGCTGTGATCGTTTTGCCTTTCTTGTTCCCGTTTACAGCATTCTCCATGGATCTGCCGCATCTTAGGCTTGATTCTCTAGTATACCTAAGCACTGACATCGTGATTGCTACCGTATCCCAAGAGCCACAGGGCCGGTTCATGGCGACGGTTACGGAGACCCTGTACGGATCCCTGCTTCCAGGCGAAAAACTGAAAACACTTTCGGAATTTCTCGGTTTCTTTCGCCCGATGAATCCAGGGCAACAAGTTATTTTATTTCTTGATCGGCACCCGCGCCAGGGCGATTTCTTTCATCCGGAAGCTTCGAAATCCCTTTTTTCTGTGCCTCCATCCGGGGTCTACTTGATTGATGCGTATTATCACGTGCATGAATATTATCAGGAGAGTAATCCGGGGTCCTATGTCGCCCAAGGGTATCGGTTCTTTCTAGGCCCCGTGGTGCCGACTCAAGCAGAGGACCTCGCGCTTCCTTCGCTCGACGACGTGAAAACAAGAATTTCTGCATCTGTTAAATCAATCCAGGCTATACGGCCACTATTGGACAAAACCGCTTCGAGAGCCGATGCGCCGGCTCTTATGAATCTGTTGGTTGCGAGACCCAGGAATCGCGAAAGCTGTCGAGTCGAAATGAATGATGTGATCGCGGGACGCCTTGTAGCGCAAATCCGCTCGCTTAATGATCCAGAGCTTCTGTTACGGACGGGTTCTCTGGAGTCCGAGTTCGATTGGGACGCGGCGTTTGTCCGGCCTTACGCCAAGAATTACAACAAGCAGTTCTCGGACGCACGGGTCCAATACTTAATTGCAACGCTCTCTAACCGCAAAAAGCCCGTGCCTCTGAGGATATCGGCGGTTGAAACCTTAATTGGCCTCAGTCAGTTTCATCCGACGTCTGGCCCGCCGAGAGTCCTGCCTATAGACAGTTTGTGGTTGGCTCCCTTCGCAACGGCAATTAGCGCAACGATGAAGGAGATCTTCGATAATCGTGCGGAGGACGGGCATCTTAGAAGTCTCTGCCTGCAATTTCTCGATCTTAATAAACCTGAAATCGTCGTGGATGTCAGGCGCGTATATGTCCAGGCACCGTCAGAGGAGCTTCGGTTCGCCATCGAGGAAAAGTTTCTGAAGAGTAGCCAGGAACTCTACAAGAGCCTGAACCCTCCCGGTGGTCCCGTTGCTAGCATCATCCGGTTGGCTACTGAAAACGGTTGTGTCCGGCCGCCGGACGACCGCGTCGCGTTCGTTGCGCGCTATCTTCAAACCCAAGAGTTCCACGATCAATGGGGCGGGTTCGTGTCGCAGCATTTTGTGCTCATCAGTAATAGGACGGGCCAGAGTTTTGCCCTCAAAGATGTAGAGTTCCTGAGCGGGTGGGAGGGAGTCTTGGACGGAGAAACCGTATTTCAGATAACTCGGATCCCGAATCTGCCCGAGGGTGAGTATGACCTGGGTCCTGAATACAACGAGGGCGACAAGATACTCAGCGTTGGGCATAGAACGACGGTTGTTATCAGTACAGAGCACGGCAAAAAGCAGATTTCTGCAAAACGGTCACGCAGAAAACTTCGGAGAATGGTCATCAACTTCGAAAAATCTCTGTCATGATGATTCAAGCCTAATCGGATGTGTCGCTAGCTCGCCTTCGAAGGCGCAATCCCCAGCGACCGCATCTTGCGATACAAGTGGCTGCGCTCGAGGCCCAAGCGCCTCGGCGGCCTTCGTCATGTTCCAGCGATTCTCTTCGAGCTTTGCGCAGCACGAACTCCCGCTCGTAGGCCGAACGCGCTTCCTGCAGGCTCTCGTAAGGCTTCTGCGGGCTCTTCGACGCGCCCCGGAACACCTCGGGAGGCAGGTGGTGCGGCTCGATCTTCGCCGCAGGGCACATGATCACCAGGCGCTCGACCAGATTTTTCAGCTCCCGCACATTCCCTGGCCACGGGATAGGCAAGCAGCACCTCCATCGCGGAGGCGCTGAATTCCCTCGGTTTCTTTCCATACTCCGCGGAGAACGCCTCCAGAAAATGCGACGCGAGAATGGGAATATCCTCGGTGCGCTCGCGCAGCGCCGGGACGTAGAAGGGAATCACGTTCAGCCGGTAGAACAAATCCTCGCGAAAAGCATTGCGCCCGATTTCGTCTTCGAGCTTTTTGTTGGTCGCCGCCAGCACGCGCACGTCCACGTTCACCGGCTGATTGGACCCGAGCGGCTCCACGCGCTGCTCCTCCAGCACGCGCAGCACTTTGGACTGCGTCTTCATGCTCATGTCGCCGATTTCGTCGAGAAAGAGCGTGCCGCCGTCGGCTTTCTGAAACTTTCCGACTTTGTCTTCGCTCGCGCCCGTGAAACTGCCCTTGCGGTGGCCGAACATTTCGGACTCGATCAGCTCCTCCGGAATCGCCGCGCAGTTCACTTCCACAAACGGCATGGAGCTTCGCGCGCTGCTGCCGTGGAGCGCCCGCGCGACCAAGCTCCTTGCCGGTTCCGCTTTCGCCATAAATCAGCACGCGGCCGTTGGTGGGCGCCGTGAGCGCAATCTGCTGGCGCAGCGCCTTCATCGGAATGCTGGTGCCGAGGATTTGGTGTCTTTCTTCCAGTTGCGCGCGCAGCCGCTGATTCTCTGCCTCCAGGCGCATATATTCGAGGGCGTTGCGCACCACGAGGATGAACTTCCCGAGCGAAAGCGGCTTCTCGATAAAATCGAACGCCCCCAGCTTTGTCGCGCGCACCGCCGTCTCGATGTTTCCGTGCCCGGAAATCATCACCACGATCGGCGCGGCGTCCCGCGACTGGATTTGCGCGAGCGTCTCCAGCCCGTCGATTTTCTTCAGCCACACATCCAGCAGAACCAGGTCGAAGTGCTTCCGGTCCATTCGTTCGAGGCACTCTTCGCCCGAAGCCGCCGACTCGACTTCATAGCCTTCGTCGCGCAGCAGCGCGCCGAGCGATTCGCGGATGCCTTCTTCGTCGTCAACGATCAGGATCGATGCTTGCATGTTCCGTTCACTTTTTCTGGAGGGTGCGTTCAGGTTCACCAGGCTCATGAAACCACGGAGTCCCCGGCTGCGGCGGCCACGACAGGCACTTCGGCTGCGGGGAAGCGCAACACGAAGCGGGCGCCCGTCGGGAGATTGTCCTCCGCGCGAATCGTGCCGTTGTGTTCGGCAACGATCCGGCTGGCGATGGCGAGACCCAGTCCCGTGCCGCGTTCTTTCGTCGAAAAATGCGGCAGAAACAATTTGAGCTTGTCTTCGGGAGAAATTCCGTGGCCGCTGTCGGATATTTCGATTTCCACGGCGTCGCCGTCGCTTTCGGTTCGCGTCGCCACGCGCAGCTGGCGCACCGTCGAATTTTCCATGGCCTCCGCCGCGTTGTCGATCAGGTTGGCCAGCACGCGCCGCATGAGTTCGGGGTCGGCCTTCACCTGCGGCAGGGAAGCGGCCAGATCTGTTTTTACGGTGACGCCGTCCAGCCGGCCATGGAAAAGGGCGAGCGCGCTCTCCACAATCGAGTTCATATCCGCGGGCGCGAGGCGCGCGGCGGGGAACCGCGCGAACTGCGAGAACTGGTCCACCAGCGATTTCAGCGTCTGCACCTCGCGTTCGATCAGCGTGGCGCATTCGGCCGCCAGCTTCTCAAAATCGGTGCGCGCCGCTCCGGGGTTTTCCTCCGCGGAGCGGTCTAATCGGCGCAGAAGCCTTTGCGCTGAAATCTGGATCGGCGTCAGCGGATTTTTGATTTCATGCGCAATCCGCTGCGCCACTTCCTGCCAGGCGCTGGCCTTCTGCGCGCGCAAAAGGTCCGTCAGGTCGTCGATCACCACCACGAATCCCGGATTCGACCGCCGCGGCCCCAGCGAACTCACCGTCACCGCCGTTCGCACCAGCCGCCCGCCCGTGGCGATTTCAATTTCGCGGGAAGCCGCGCCCATGCGCAGCGATCGGCGCATCAGATGCAGCACGGCGCGGGCGGCGTCCTCGCCAAGCAAATCCTGAATGCTCTTCGCTTCGCGCGCGTACTCGCCAAGGATCATCACCACCGCGGAGTTCACCCGCGCGATCTCCCCCGAGGCATTCAGCGAAACGACGCCCGTGGGAATATTTTCAAGGATCGCCTCCATCAGTTTGCGCCGCCGCTCGCGCTCTTCGATGGCTTGCTCGAGGCTCTGCGTGAACTCGTTGATCTGCCGACGGCCTTCGCCGAGTTGCACGGTCATGCGGTTGAACGAGCGCACGAGCGTTCCCAGTTCGTCCTGCGCCTGCACCTCGATCCGGTAATCGAAATTCCCGTGGGATATCTCGCGCGTCGCTTCGGCGAGCGCCTGAATGGGCACGGTCACCTGCTTGGAGAGGAATAGCGCCACCCACGTCGTCGTGAACAGCAGCAGCAGCGTGATCAAAAAGAGCGCCAGAACGATTTCGCGCTTGTACGCCCTGAGATTCTGCTTCTGCCGCGCGTAGGTCGCCGTCTGCGACTCGATATCGTAGTAGCGCTGCATGAAGTCAGGCGGCAGCCGCCGTGCGATCACCACGAGACCGCCGTTATAGGGCGCGCTGGCCCCCAGGTAGTAGTCCTGCGCCGACTTCCAGATTTCAGCTCCGCCCACCAGAGTTTGCACGAACTTCGGATTGGTGCCGGCTGGGATTTCCGCAAGTGAGGCGCCCGTGGAGATGAGGTGCCGTTAATGAATTGAGTCTTGCCGCTGGAAGTCACGATCCAGTAGACCGGGGGATCGCTGCCCGGCAGGAAACTGTTTTCCTTGCCACTGCGACGTCCGCTGAGAGCTTCAGCTTCCGCGGCCGCGTAAATGCGCAGGCGTTCGAACTCGCGCTTCGAGAAGTCCCCGATCAGTTTCTGGCTCTGCTCGTTGGCGATTTCCAGCGGACGCGGAAACCAGAGATTCAGCGTCCGGTTCACCAGCGCGTAGCTGAAAAAGAAAAGGAAAACCACGGGCAGCAGCGAAATGCCCATGGCGCCCACCACCATCTTCCCCTTGAAGCGCGATCCCAGTTGCCCGCTGCGCCGCTCCGCCCACAGACGCAGCAGGCTGCGGCCCAGAATCAGCGTGAACACCAGCAGCGCCGCGGCGATGAACGTGGAGAGCGCGAACAGAATGAGCAGGGAATTTTCTTCTTCGGGGTGGAGCGGGATTCGGAGCGAGCCCAGCGTGAACACAGCGGCGGTGAGCAGCACCACCGTTACGCCGGCGATCGTCAGCCGCGCCCGCTTCCAGTTGGACCCTTTCATGCTAGCGGCCCTCCTCGAGGTGCGGCCCGAGCGGGCACTCGTGGCATAAAGGCTCGCGAGGCCGGCAGAACTGCTTCCCGGTCTTGACGATCAGCGCGTGAAATTCGTTGAACCGCGCAACGTCTCCGGGGAATTGCCGCTCCACCATGGCACGCACATCCTCGTAGCCGGCTTTTTCATCCACCCAGCCGTGCCGGGTAAGGATGCGCTTGGTGTAAGCGTCCACCACGAACACGCTGTGCTGGCCCGCGTAGAGCAGAATCGAATCGGCGGTCTCCGGTCCGATGCCGAAAACGCCGAGAAGCTTTTCGCGCAGCACGGCCGTGGGCGTTGCAAACATCCGCTGCAGCGAGCCGCCATACTCTCGCCAAAGAAACGCGCAGAAAGCATTCAGCTTCCGAGCTTTCTGGCGAAAATAGCCAGACGAGCGAATCAGCCCTTCCAGTTCGTTGAGCGGCGCCCGGGAGATTGCCGAAGGCGTCAGAAGCTTTGCGTCACGCAGATTCGCTATGGCGCGTTCCACATTTGACCACGAAGTATTCTGGGTGAGAATCGCCCCAACAATCACCTCAAACGGCGTTTCTCCGGGCCACCAATACTGCGGACCGAACGCGCCGAGCAGGGCGCTGTAGTACTCCTCAAGGGGCGGTTGGCGCTTCAATTGAGCGGTGCTTTTTGAAGGCGCGGAACGCAATGCGGGGCGATCATCCTGCCGGGCGTGAAGCTGAGCCGCACCCGTCGCGTTGTAGGGCGAAAACGCGGTCGAATGGGCTCGTTTCATGGAAAAACCACGATATCGAGGACCGTAGGACAAGTCAAGCAAAGGTGTTGCACAATTGCCACACTCCTGTGTCGCGGAGCCAGCAGAGGTCTCGTGCTTTTGGTCACGGGGAGTGGTGACGGGGAGCACTGCGTTTTGCCCGTTTCCGGGAGTAAAAGGGAGGTGTTGATGAAGTGAATTTAAGATCTACGGAGCGCAGCCAGGCGGAGAGCAAACATTCGGCGACAACTGGTTATAACCCTTATCCCCCTCCCTCCTAAAGGGATAGCCAGAATGAACGTTTCCGAAACTCTCTGCGCTTGGTACGCGGGCAGCGGCCAGAGCGAAGCGGCAAGCGCTTAGAGGTTTATGCGCCCGACCCCTTCAGGGTTGAAAGGCTTCGAAATCGAGCCGCTGCCCGTGGTTTCTTCAGGGTCAACAACGCGGCTACCCGTTCTTCCGTTCGAACTCGCGCATGAATCTCACAAGCGACTCCACAGCAGCCAGTGGGACGGCGTTATAGATCGAAGCGCGCATCCCGCCCACCGACCGGTGCCCCTTGATCCCGATGAGCCCGGCCGCCTCTCCCTCTTTCGCAAACTTCTTCTCGACGGCCTCGTCGCCGCCGGCCACGCGGAACACCACGTTCATCTTCGAGCGCGATTCCTTCTCGACCGGGCATTTGTAGTAGCCGGTTGCGTCGATGGCGTCGTATAGCAGCTTGGCTTTGGCTGAGTTGACCTTTTCGATGCCGGTCACGCCGCCCTGCTGCGCCACCCATTCGGCCATCAGACCCAGCACGTAAACCGCAAACGTCGGCGGCGTGTTGTAGAGAGACTTTTCCTTGGCCTGCGTGCGGTATTGCAGGATCTTGGCGATTTTGTCGCTTCCGCGCTCGATTAAATCCTTTCGTACGATCACCACCGTCACGCCCGACGGGCCCAGATTCTTCTGCGCGCCGGCGAAAATCAATCCGAAGCGCTTTACATCGAGCGGGCGGGAGAGAATGTCGGACGACATGTCGGCCACCAGCGGCACCGCGCCCGTTTGCGGCATGTCCGTGAATTGCGTTCCTTCAATCGTGTTGTTCGTGCACATGTGCACGTACGATGCGTCCGGCGAAAGCTTGATTTCATCCGGGCGCGGCACGCGTGTGAACTTGTCCGCTTCGGTGGAGGCCGCCATGCGCATTTCGGCGAGTTTCTTGAGTTCTTCGATAGCCTTGGCCGTCCAGGCTCCGGTGTGGATCATGTCGACGGGTTTTCCCGCAACGAACAGGTTCAGCGGGACCATGGCGAACTGCATGCTGCCGCCGCCCTGCAGAAACAGCACCGAGTAATCCTCGGGAATCGCCAGTTCGCGCCGCAGCGCTTCCTCGGCCTTATTGTTGACCGCTTCGAATTCGGGCGAGCGGTGGCTCAACTCCATCACCGACATTCCCGTTCCGGCGAAGTCGAGCAACTCCTCGCGGATGCGTTCGAGCACCGGCAAGGGCAGTGCGGCAGGCCCGGCGTTGAAATTGAAAGCTCGCTTTACAGTGCGGTCTGTAAGTGTCGTATTCACGATGGGCAATTCCCCTTATAAAGGTTTGGCGACGCAAGTATCAGGTTTCGCCAGAATACCAGAACGAGTGTGCCGGGGAAATGAATCGCTTGTGGCAGTGTGTTGAAATTAAGGGCGTTTCACCGATCCATTTTGGCCGCCCATTTGGCTTACCTTGACACTCCTCAGGTCCACCAGTAGACTGAATTTGTTCGGGTTGCGGCTGTGGAGCCTGCTGAATGCTTCTCTCTCGGGACTACGTTGGATACATGGCGAAAGAAGTCGTAAAGCGCCTGGTAGCCGGCAAGATGATTGAAACCAAGCATGTGGAAAACCTCACCCAGCAGGTTCGCCAGGTGATGGCGGACGAAGTGACCATCGAGGACCGCATCAACGAGGAAGTCCGGGAAATCCTCAGCAAGTATTCCGACGAAATGCGGCGCACCGGAGTTTCCTATCAGGAGATGTACAAGAAGGTGAAGGGCCAGCTCGCCCGCGAAAGGAAATTAATCCTCCGCTGACATGCGCTTGAGCCGCGAAAAGACGGTTCGTCTCTCCCATCGCATCATCGATTTTCTCGTTTCCAGCAACGACGTGGAGTTTGTCGAAGACCGCGACACGATCCGCACCGAAATCGTGAACATCCTCACCTCGCTGCTGAAGCTCGAAGAGCAGGTGGACGCCGATGTGCGTGCGAAAATCGCGTCACAGAAGAAGGAAATCCTCGAAGGCAGCGAAGAGTGGGATATTCTCTACCGCAAGTATTACGCCGAAGGCCTCAAGCGCATGGGCGTAGCCGAAGTCCACGTACATTCCTGATCTAATTCATACTAAAAGGTGATTTTCAGCGAAGCGAAGAATCTCTCTTCGCTTTTGGCTGATCGCGCCGTTGATCGCCTACTGGCTGTCGTCGCTGCGGCGCTTCAGCGTTGGACGGTCGCCGTCGTCGGAACTCGTATCGGCGGGAGCGGAGGTGCTGGTGCTGTTGGGATCCTGGCCGCCGGTCGTCGTGGAGCCGCCCTTGTTCTGATCGGTCCTCTTGCGCAGGGTGGGTTTGTTCGGATTCGCGTTCTTCACCTTCACGTTGGACTCGATCATTTCCAGCCGGTGCTTCACGCTGTCAAATTCCGAGGTGGTGACGATGTATTCATCGCGCGAGGGAAGAATCGTCGCGATTTCTTTCTGCGTCGCTTCGATGCGGTCCGGCGTCGGCGGGTGCGTGGAGAAAACCTTGGGGATCGTCCCGGGCTGCTTCTTCTCGTCGGCTTGCACCTTTTCGAAGAACGCCACGAACGCGTTGGGGTCGTAGCCGGCTTTGTACATGTATTGCAATCCCAGGTAATCCGCTTCGCGCTCCGCGTCACGGGAGAACTTCAAGAACGTTACCGGGATCATGAAATTCATGCCCTGGTAGAGGGCGTATCCGGCCCACGAGTACGGGATGAAAATCATCGCCGGAATCGAGGCGAGCTGCACGATTTCGCCCTTGGTCGCCTGCTTTGTGCCGTGCCGCGCGCAGACGTGGGCGATCTCATGCGCCATCACGCCCGCCAGCTCCGATTCCTCGTCCGCGTGCAAAATGAGGCCGCTGTTTACGTAGAAGAATCCGCCGGGCAGGGCGAACGCGTTCACCACGTCCGAGTCGATCACCTTGATGGTGAAAGGCACCTGCGCGTCTGAATTGCGCACCAGGTTCTGGCCGACACGGTTCACGTATTCGGTGACGACAGGATCGTCAATAAACTTCGCGCTCTTTTCCACTTCCTGAGCGAGGCTTTTGCCCAGCGCGATTTCTCTCTCAATCGAATAGAAGTCCAGGCCCTTGCCGACGTTGCGGTTGCCGATCGCGTTCACATCCTGTTTGCTGCCCGCCTTGACGTTGGGATTATCCTGCTGCGGCACCGTCTGATCGGAGGGGGAGGTTGCCGGCGTAGTTGTTGAGGGTGTCGTTGGGGCGGGCGGAGATGTCTGGCCCGATTGCCCCGACTGCTGGCTTTGCGGCAGCGCGATCCCGGGCACCGTCAAGAGCGAAACAGCCATCAGCGCCGCGAACCACTGCGTCGCAAAAGATGACTTCTTCATCGGGCACCTCCAGGGCGACTCGGCCAAGTATACACCCCGTAGCCACGAGTCCATCGATAATTGCTTTGGATGGCGTCCACACCGAAAGAGTTATCTCCGCCGGCCACGAATTTGCAGCTTTCGGGTCGTGCGGCGAGGTTGTTTGGGAGCATCCAGCGGGCTGGCCTGTATTGACGGTCTCGCCGAATCTGTCTAAATTCAATCTATGCCGGTGAAGAAGATTCAGGTGGGTCAGGTGTGGAAGCGGGACCAGGGCGGCGAATCCTTTTTGATTACTAAGGTTTACAGCGAGGCGCTGGCGACCTACGCCGTGCTCCGCCGGGCGGGAGCGGAGACCGAGCCTCCCGTACGGGTGAAGGTGTCGCATTCCGGCGCGGCCCAGACCCTGCCGGGCTTCAGCTTTGCCCAGCAATCGGACGAATTCTAACCCCCGCCGCCGCTTTGGCAATTGCTCCTCACATCGATCTCCTCACATCGACCGGACCGGCATCGTAACGACGTCGTCCACGCGCAGGATCTCCTTGGTAACAAAGCCCTCGGCGTATTTCACTCCGATCATCCGCCCGTAGGAACCGGCGGTGATCGTCATGCGCTCCTCGAGTTCATCCAGCGGCAACACCACTTTCTTCGATTTTTTCTCGTTCTTCGGCGCGCGGAACTGCGACTGGTAGGCCAGAATCGCGCGCTTGCGGCGGTCGTATTGCTTCGTGATATCGACGGCAAAAGTGGGCACGACGCTATGATAGGCGGCCGCGTAGATGATCTTGAAGGGCCGGAAAGCCTCGCCGCTGAGCGAATAATTTTTCAGTCCCGCAATGAAACAGGCTTCGTAGCCCAGGATCGACGCAGTGTAATGATCGGGATGGCGGCCCTCCCAGTAGGGGAGGATCACCGTCCGAGGTTCGAGTTCGCGGATCACCTCGGCGATGGCCATCTTATATTCTTCGCAAACGTGAAGGTGGGCGTCCGGGAGCCCGAGATTCCGGCGAATTTGCACGCCCATGATCTTTCCGGCGCGGGCGGCTTCGCGAAGGCGGGTCTCAGGCGTGCCGCGCGTGCCTGTTTCGCCCTGGGTGAGATCGACGATGCCGGTGCGGTAGCCGGCCTGCGCCATTCTGATCATGGTGCCGCCGCAGGTGAGTTCCACGTCATCCGGGTGCGGCGCAATCGCCAGCAGATCGAGCTTCATCTACCCTCCGTTTGGGTGTGCGCAGGATGCGCTAAGAGTGTCGAGTGAGCGTGTGCGCTTTTCTTTGCTTTCAACAAGATGAGTGTGATTCCGTTCGTCCATGTGTGTCGAGTGAATTGGCGCGTTTTTGTCACGTTTTCGTCTCGTTTTTCGTGCTTCCGAAGGCCACATTAGCACGAGCGGAGGCGAATGGAAGGGTGTACTTAGCGTGGTAGGGAATCCGGATGTCCTGGCCATGGCTCGCTGAGGTCCAGATGAGCCCTGGCGATTATTCCCAGTCGTTCTTCAGGAGCAATTCTTCGATGCGATAGGCGTGGAACATATCGTGCATTGCAAGATGGCGAAACATGATGAACAGGGAGTAGTGGTTGTACTCGCCATGTTCGGCGGTGCGGTTCCAATCCGCGGGCGATAATCCTTTCAGGCGTTCGACGAGCTTCCGGCGATCGAACGAAAAACGTTTCATCTCTTCCTGGAGGTCTTTCTTCAATAAAGCGCCGTTTTCTTCCTCGGCGTCCGGGAAGTAGGGAGTGATGCGCGCGTCCGGATCCGAGAGCATTAAGTCCAACCGCGCGTTCATTACAGGATGAATCGTGGCGAGGTGGCATGCGTGTTCGTGCGCGGACCACTTGCCGGGCTTCGGGCGTCGCTTGAGAATCGCGGGAGGAACTTCGCTGACCAGCGGGATGACAATCGCCGGGGCGCGTTCCAGGGATGCGATGATGGGGGATATTTCGTCCATGAGTTTCGTAGAGATGATGGTCCCGCACTTCGATTACAGGGCCGTGCCTAGTCTTACCAGCCCAGGACGCAGGCGAAGATCAACGGCGCTACGATTGTCGCGTCGGACTCGATGATGAAGCGCGGCGTATCAACGCTTAATTTCCCCCAGGTGATTTTTTCGTTGGGCACCGCGCCGGAGTAGGACCCGTAGCTCGTTGTGGAATCGCTGATCTGGCAGAAATAGCCCCAGAGCGGGACATTTTCGCGCCGCAGATCCTGATGCAGCATGGGAACCACGCAGATCGGAAAATCCCCCGCGATGCCGCCGCCGATCTGGAAAAAGCCCAGGGGAGTTTTTCCAGCGATCTCCGTGTACCAACCGGCGAGCGCCATCATATATTCAATGCCGCCGCGAACAGTGGTGGCATTCTTCACTTTGCCGCTAATCACCTGCGCCGCGAACATGTTTCCCAGCGTGGAATCCTCCCAGCCCGGAACGAACAGGGGCAGATTTTTTTCTGCGGCCGCGAGCATCCAGCTGTCCCGGGGATCGATCTGGTAGTGCTGCTTGAGCTTTCCGCACTTGAGCACTTTGTACAGAAATTCGTGAGGCAGGAAGCGCTGCCCGCTGCAGTCCGCGGCGTACCACTCCTCCATCACGATTCGCTCGATGCGCCGCATCGCCTCTTCCTCGGGAATGCAGGTGTCGGTGACGCGATTCAAATGGTTCTCGAGCAACTCCACTTCCTGGTCGGGCGTGAGCTGGCGATAGTTGGGCACTCGCTTGTAGTGATCGTGCGCGACCAAATTGTAGACGTCCTCTTCGAGATTGGCGCCGGTGCAGCAGATGGCGTGAACTTTGTCCTGGCGAATCATTTCGGCGAGCGAAATCCCCAGCTCGGCCGTGCTCATCGCGCCCGCGAGCGTCACGAACATCTTTCCGCCCTGGGCTAAATGGCCGGCATAGGCTTCCGCCGCGTCGATCAGCGTGGCGGCGTTGAAGTGGCGAAAGTGATGCTTCAGGAAAGAAGATACGGGGCTCGCGATTGCCGTTGCGGTGGAACTCATTACCGTGGAACTCATGTTGCCTCCTCGCTTCAATTTGAAAATGAAAACACCCGTAGACAAAAGAGCGCTGTAAGGGCGTTTTCAGTTAGAAATAGCTGGCGGTGTAGCTCAAGAGCCGAAAGAACTCATGAGTGGAGACAAGAAATTGAAACGAACGCGGATGGAATTCACGATGCACATTAAATGGATAGCATAAATGAGAGCGATGCGCTATCGAAATCGACACTTTACGGAGCATGTCACCGAAAAAGTTCATGCGGACCTGCTCGTTTCTGAAACACCCTTCGCGCCAAGCCCGTGCTCGACTCAAACTGCGGCTGAATGTACAGTTCGAACGATGCTGCTCGCCGTGAGTTTTTGAAGCCGGGAGATTTTACGATGCCACTTCTTGCGAAACTGCGCTGGGCCTCGATTCTGTTTCTTGCGCTGCGGGTGTCCGCACTGTTCAGCTCGCCGCAAAGCGATCGGTCGCTCGACCCCGCAGAGCCTGCGGAGTCGCACGCGATTTCCACGCTTGTGCCGGGGCCAAAGGGCGCCATCTCGCACGCGGACGTCGACGAGGCTGGCATGCGCAAGCTGGTGGAATCGCTCGTGGCATGCAAGACGCGCCACACGCTTTCTTCGTGGACCGATCCCGCGCACGGCATCGGGTGCGGGCGCGATGCCGTCGTGGCGCGGATGAACGAAATTGCCGCGGCGTCGGGAGGGAAGTTGCAGGTGTTTGTCGATCCCTTCGAGGCTACCGCGCATCGCACGCACGACATGCCGGCGCACCTGGAGAATGTCTATGCAATCCTTCCGGGGGCCGACGACACGATCTCAAAGACGCTGTTTATCGTCTCCGGACACTTCGACAGCATGGCCAGCGACTTCATGGATCCCACGCTGGACGCTCCCGGTGCCGACGATGATGCCTCGGGCACGGCGGTGAGCGTCGAGTGTGCGCGCCTGCTCACTCGCACCGGCACGGATGGCCTCGGCCCGTTTCGCGCGACACTTCTTTTCGCAGCGGTTTCAGGCGAAGAACAAGGATTGCTCGGATCGACCCATTTGCTGGAATGGACGAAGCAGCACGGGTATACGGTCGGCGGAATGCTCGACAACGATATCGTGGGCGCCGATTTCGCGCCGGGCGGGCCGCACCGCGCGAGGTTATTTTCGGGCGCGGGCCCGGGCGTAGACGCCGACTCGCCTTCGCGCGAACTCGCGCGAGCCATCGAGGAGATCGACGGTATCGCGGCGATCCGGCTGGTCTTTTACAGCGACCGGTTGGGCCGCGGCGGGGATCATCTTCCGTTCTATGAGGCAGGGCTGCCGGCAGTGCGCTTCACGGAGCCGCTCGAGGACTATCATCACGAGCACCAGACTCCTCGCACGGTGGACGGCATCGAGTATGGCGACGATCCGAAGTATCTGAATTACCAGTTCATGGGAAATGTCGCTCGCGACAATGCGGAGGCCTTACGCCAGTTGGCGCTTGCGCCCGCGCCGCCCGCGGATGTGAAGCTTTCTGGCGGTGTGACGCCCGATGCCAAGCTTGCGTGGACCGCCAGTGACGATGCTAGCCGCGCCGGTTTTGAAATCCTGTGGCGGGAGACGACGAATCCTCGCTGGGAGGTTTACGATTTTGTGGAGGCGGCCGGACAATCGGTGCTGAAGGGGGTCTCGACCGACAACCATTTCTTCGCGGTCCGCGCGGTGGGAAAGAACGGGGCACGCTCGATTGCGGCTCCGGCCCAATCGTCAAACAGGTAGCGCGCGGGCGCCGTCATCTCCGCAAAACTCCTCGCACCCTACGGGCCTCTTGCCTCGTCTAATCACGAGGTCTCGTGGCGGGTAACTGGCTTCCATCAGGGCATTTGGGCTGCGCAATCCGGTCGCGTAGTTGGAGAGCAGCGTCAACAAAGAGGGGGCAGGCGTGAAAATCGGAATCACATGCTATCCCACGTATGGTGGCTCGGGCGTGGTCGCCACAGAACTCGGCATCGAACTCGCGGCGCGGGGGCACGAGGTCCACTTCATCAGCTACTCGATGCCCATTCGCCTCAGCGGAGCTGCCGCGGAGCGGATTTTTTACCACGAAGTGGAGATGACCACCTACCCGCTGTTCGATCACCCGCCGTACACGCTTGCGCTCGCCAGCAAAATGCTGGAAGTCGGGGAGTCCGCCGCGCTCGATCTGCTGCATGTGCATTATGCAATCCCGCATTCGGTGAGCGCCCTTCTCGCCCGCCAGATGGCCGCGCCGTTGCGCCTGCCTTTTATCACTACACTGCACGGCACCGACATCACCTTGGTGGGCAACGACCGCAGCTATCTGCCCATTACGCGCTTTTCGATCGAGCAGAGCGACGGCGTGACCGCGATCTCGAATCATCTGCGGGATCGCACGCTGCAGGAATTCGACATCAAGCGGCCGATTGAAATCATCCCGAACTTCGTGAACTGCGATGTGTACATGCGCGCGGAGAATCAGGACGCCCGCTTGCGCTGGGCTCCGCACGGCGAGCCGATCCTGATGCACCTCTCGAATTTCCGTCCGGTAAAGCGCATCACCGACGTGGTGGAGATCTTCGCGCTGGTGCGCGAAAAGATGCCGGCAAAGCTGGTGATGATGGGCGACGGCCCGGACCGCGGCGCGGCGGAATTTATCGTGCGGAAGAAGCGCCTCTCGAAGGATGTGTTTTTTATCGGCAAGCAGGACCGCGTGCAGGAAAAGCTCGGGCTGGCCGACCTGTTTCTGCTGCCGAGCGACATGGAATCGTTTGGCCTGGCCGCGCTGGAAGCGATGGCCTGCGAGGTTCCGGTGGTGGCAAGCGATGTGGGAGGGATTCCGGAGGTGGTGACGCACGGCGTCGACGGGTATCTCGCGCCGCCGCGCGATGTGGCCACGGCGGCGAAGTATGCGATCGACATTCTCTCGCTGCCGGACCGCGGCCGCCTGATGGGCCAGCAGGCGCGCAAGAGCGCCCGCAGCAAATATTGCGCGAACGATGTGATCCCGCGCTATGAAGCGTATTACCGGAAGGTTCTGAATTCCGTGGGCGCGGTCGCCAGCGCGGCGAGATAAAAATGCACGAGGGATTTCAGAAGAAAGCTTGATTCAAAGTCGAAGAGAGATTCTCCGCGCTGAACCCGCGCTCAGAATGACGGCGCTTTTCTGTTTACCGTTCGAGGATGGGTATCGACTGAAGCGAACCCGCAGCCAGGTTGATGTCGTCCTGCGTAAAAGTTCCGCTCGATCCGGCAGCCGTCGTGAATATCAGGCGGAACTGCCCGTCCTTTTCGTCGAACAGGCGGAGCGCCACCGGGCCGCCGTTTGCCGCGTCGCCAAATTCGAATCCGCGGTTCTTGCCCAACTCGAAGGAATGAATGCCGGGTTGGGCGTCGAAGCCGAACGAAAGCTTCCACAGGAGAAGCACGTTGATGCGGAAGGCGTCCTGGCTGTGCATGAACGGGGAAACCTGCGCCGGGGAAGCCGAATAGACTGTCTTGTACAGCTCATAGTTGGTGTTGGGGGCCTGGTCGCCGAAGATATTCTGGAACTGCTGGTACTGCGTGGTTTCGCCGGATTTCATCTGGCGGACGGTGTCCAGCTGCGATTCGGGATCGAAGAACACGATCACCTGGCCCGAATCGAAATGGAATTGCACGTGGTTTAGTCCCGGCACGGTCTTTACGTTTCCAGGCCAGGGCGTGGTGAATTCGTAGTCGTAGGCCTTCAGCTGCGCAGGTTTTGCCGTCTTTCCGTTTTTTGCCGCCGGGGGCGCGAACACATCAGGAGAAGCGGTGGACGCGGCCGCCAGCGGCTGCGGCGCGTCGGCGAGCCAGGGATTCTGTGACGTCCATCGCTTGGTGTTGAACCACACCAGCGTCTGGAGCCCGAACAGAATGCTGAATGCCGCCACGAGAAGCACGGCAGCCGCCAGCAGGATCGCCGACTGCGCGCTGCTTTTTTCGCTGTCGTCTCGGGGCGTCTGGGATGGAGGCTTGGGCGTGCTCGCCATGTGTGCCGGGTCGTCTCTTTCGGTAGCGCTTTCGGTGATGCTTTCGGTAACGCTCGGTAGAAAGACGCTGGAGTCGAATCGTGAGTTGTATCACGTTTCGACCCCGTCCTGAATGAATTTCGCGTGAGTGGTAAGGGCGAGGCTTCCCGGCGGGAATAGAAGAGAATCAAAGACTCGCAGGACGCAGAATCGTCAAGGTGTCGCAGTCTCCTCCTGGCGCTTGTGGCCGATCATTCTTCGAATATCGGGCCAGAACTCTTTCACCACGATTACGATCGTGTCGTAGCCGATCTGGGTGCCCCACACGCTCGCCGTGTTCGCCAGGGTCTTATCAGCGTGCGGGTGGTAGCTGTAGGTGGAAATGCTCGCGGAAATCGCGCTGCCGAAGATCTCGGAAAAATTGAATTCTTCCGTCCCGCGGTCCGTCCGGGTCACAAATATCCGGCTGACGGCGTAGCCGGTGCGATGCAGGAATCCGCCCGAGCTGGACTGATAAAAGCGGGGGTCCTCTTTCAGGAGCGACGGAAGAATGGCGCCGGTCATGAAATTCTCGATCGTTCCATCGGCCGCAGCGGCGCCGTATCGCTTCCCGTAGCCTTGCGCGCCCTGCCCATAACCCGGCTCGCTGTTTTCCGCCTGGCTGAGCCCTGCCAGAAAGCCGTACCAGGGTATTTCCACGTAGTCGAACGAACCTCGCGCGACCACGCCAAATTTTTGCTTGGTGGTGAGTGGCGGAACCTGCCCGGAGTTCTCCAAAGTCAAGAAGTTCGGCAGCGTGTAGAACAAGCGATCCTTCGAGGTGCCCGAAGTGGAATCGGCCGGGATATTCGTATTCGAGCCGGTTTTATCCTGGTCCGCGGTATTGGATTGCTTCTGCGCGGATTCCTGTGCGGTTGTGGTTTGCGGCTGATTTGCCGAGTTCGGTTGGTGTTGTGCGCAGGCGGCGGAAGCAAAAAGCGCCATTGCCATCGTCATGATTCCGGGTAGAAAGCGAGTGAACCATTCGTTTCGTTGGATATTCATCGTATGGTTTCCATTGTCCCTTACTTGATGCACCGGGCGCGAAGCAATTCGGCGGGGGTTTTCCGAATTTTAACCGTCTTTCTTCGATCCAGATCGGGCAGGAAGAGGTTGCATAAGCATTGCGCCGGGACGCCCCTGGAGTTCCTTATATTTCGCAGGGATCCGGAGTTTGACGAGATCAGAGATGAAACAACGCGGGCGTCCATCTGTGGTAGAAACCTGCTAGCATTTCATTGGCCTCAGTTCAGGGCTCTCGGGATGAATGGACACGACAAAACCGGCGCTGCAACCAGGGCCGCTCTCGCCTTGCTGCTCTTTCTAATCGCGGCCCCCTGCTTCGCGCAGAGCAACAGCGGCGAATTGCGCCTGAAAGTGACGGATCCGAGTGGGCTGGGCCTGCAAAGCTCGGTCGATCTCGTCAGCGACGCCAATCACGTTCGCGAGAGCCTCGCAACCGACGATACGGGAAACCTGGTGGCCAGGCTCCTGCCCTTTGGGGTTTACCGAATCGAGGTGCGGCGCGCGAATTTTGCGCCGGTGTCGCAGGCTCTCGAAATTCGCTCCGCGATTCCGGTGGACCTGCACGTGTCGCTTAGCGTGGCGCCCGTGAACACATCGGTGATGGTAAAGGACACCGAAACGCTGGTCGATCCGCACCGCACCGGCACGGTGAATCGCATCGATGAGGACACCATCGAGCACAGCGCCATCTCGCTGCCCGGACGCTCTGTGATCGACCTGGTGAATTCCGAGCCGGGCTGGCTGCTTGAAGCCAACGGCGTGCTGCACCCGCGCGGCTCCGAATATCAAACCCAATTCGTTGTGGATGGCATTCCGTTCACCGACAATCGATCGCCGTCCTTCGCGCCGGAAATGGAAGCAGGCGAAGTGGATCCGTCTCCGTCATGACTGCGGACTACCCGGCGGAGTATGGCAGGAAGCTGGGCGGAGTGGTGGAAGTCAACACGTTCAAGGATTTCGCCAAGGGACTGCACGGGGAAGTGATCGCGTCCGGCGGCAGCTTTGGCACGGCCGATGGGGTATCGTCGGCGCAATACGGCTGGGGTCACAACACCCTGGGCGCCGATATCGGCGGAGCATTCACGAACCGCTATCTCGATCCTCCCGTGCTGGGCAATTTCACCAACAAAGCTACAACCGGGAATTTCGGCGGGTCCTATTCGCGGGACTTCACGGACCGTGACCGCCTGAACCTCGTGATTCTCCACGACCAGGCGCGTTTCGAGGTCCCCAACGAAAATCTTCAGCAGGATGCCGGCCAGCGGCAGGATCGCACGAGTTATGAAACCGATGGGATCGCTTCTTACCAGCACGTTTTCTCTTCCGACGTTCTCGCCGACGTTCGTGGAATGGTGCGCGATCTCACCGCGACCTTATCCTCGAATTCTCTTTCCACGCCGATTATTGCCGCGCAGAACCGTGGGTTTCGCGAGGGATACGTGAAGGGCACCGTTTCGGTGCATCACGGGCCGGAACGAAATCAAAACGGGCGTCGAAGCGGACTTCGCCTCCGTCCGCGAGAATTTCAACTATCTGATCACCGATCCCACGCAATTCGATCCCGGCACGCCGCCGGCGTTCAATTTTCTGGCCCATGCGCCCGACCGCGAGCAGGCTGCGTTCGTGCAGGACCTGGTGCGCCTCGGCCGATGGACTGTCAGCGCGGGCCTGCGCTGGGATCATTATCATTTGCTCGTCGATCAGAATGCCGTGAGCCCGCGACTTGGTGTTTCCTGGTACTGGCCGCGGATGAATGCGGTTTTCCACGCGTCCTACGACCGTATCTTCCAGACGCCCGCCTTCGAGAATATTCTGCTTTCGAGTTCGAACGACATCGCCGCGCTGAGCCCGGAAGTGTTGCGCCTGCCCGTGAAGCCGTCTCTCGGTAATTTTTTCGAGGTGGGTGTCACGAAAGGAATTCTGGGAAATCTGCGGCTCGACCTCACTTCCTACAGCCGCAGCTTCTCCAACTACGCGGACGACGATCTCCTGCTGAATACCGGAGTCAGTTTCCCGATTGCCTTCCGCAAGGCCGAAATTTACGGTGCCGAAGCCAAGCTCGAAATCCCGCATTGGGGCAGGGCATCGGGGTACTTGAGCTATTCCTACATGCTGGGAGTGGGCTACACGCCGGTGACCGGAGGCCTGTTTCTCGGGGATGACGTAGCGGGTGCTCTTGCCAACACCGGCAAGTTCCCGGTTTCGCAGGACCAGCGCAATACCGTGAGCGCCCGCTTCCGCTATCAAGCGACGTCCCGAATATGGCTTGGCTTTGGCGGGGAATACGGCAGCGGCCTCCCCACCGAATTCACCGGCACGCCGCAGGATGTGATCAATGAATACGGGCTGCCGATCTACAACCGCATAAACTTTGCGCGCGGCCGCGTGCATCCCCTCGCTGTCGCTGGACGCATCGGTGGGAGCGGACATCTGGAAACAGGACAAGCGCTCCGTGCGCCTGCAAGCCGACCTGCAGAATCTCACCAACCGCCTCAACGTGATCGATTTCGCCGGCCTGTTCTCCGGTACCGCCATCGCTCCCCCGCGGAGCTACGCGCTTCGCCTGACCACCCAGTTCTAACCCGTAACGGCCTGCGGGGAAGCGATCGAGTGGACCCGGCGTGTTCACTCCGCGGCACCGGAGCGAGCCCGCGGGATTCGCTGCCGGCCGAGAGCAGAGAGATTATTGCGTTGCTGGCCCGATACAGTTAGCATTTCTTCCGGGCGAGTTTTTCGATGTTACTTCAACCGAGTTCTCGCACGAATCCGTCGTAGATGCAGTCTTGCGTCGTTTTTCCTCTGGGGGTGTCAAATGAGGCCGCGAATTCTCCTCGTCGATGACCATGAAATCGTCCGCAAGGGCATCCGTCAGCTTTTGGACGGCCCCACGCGGGATGTTTGCGGAGAAGCTTCCAACGGCGAAGAAGCCATCCAGAAGGTCCTGCAGCTCAAACCCGATCTCGTGTTGATGGATTACAGGATGCCCGGGATGAACGGTGCCGAAACCCTGCAAAAGATACGGGAAGTCTCGCCCTCGACGAAGATCGTGATCCTCACCGTGGACGACGCGCTGGTCCAGCACGCGGACCAGATCGGAGCGGATGCCTGCGTCCACAAAGGAAACGTCGTTTCCGATCTGCACGACACCATCCGGCAGGTGCTGGCCAAAGAGTCTCCGCTGCAAGCCTGAGCCCAGCTAAGCCTAGCGCCCGAAAACCGACGGCAAGCTGAAGCGGCGGCCCGAGACCGGCGCGGGCGTCTTGGATTGCTTCGCGGGAGAATGGCGCGAAGGATCTGCCGCGTGGGGCGGCGCATCCTGACTGGCGTTGGGGGGCGGAGCAAGAAGCTTCACGACGTGGCCGAGCCGTTCTCGCTTGAACGGTTTTGCCATGCACACCACGGCGCCCATCGAATGCGCCTTGGCGTAATCACTCGGGTAGGCCGAGCTGGTCATCAGCATGATCGGTATGGGCTTGAGCCGGGGCGTTTCCTTGCAGTGCGAACACAGGGAATACCCTGGCATGCCCTCGCCCTCGATTTCGGCAATCAGCAGGGAAGGCGTGCGCTCTTCCAGCACGCTTCGCGCTTCCGCAACGGTTTCCACGGTCACCACTTCATAGCCCTCGGACGACAGATAAGACCTCATGAAATCGCTCGCGGCGCTCTCCGACTCGAGTACCAATACGAGCGGCAGGAGCGAATTCTGGCTTCGCGCGGATGTTTGTTCGACGACAGCCGCATGTGCCAGGGCAATCGCCACCGAGCGGCGCCCCTCGCGCAAGTCGGTGATACGCACGACCTGTCCTTGTCTTTCCGTCTGCGCGGCTCCGCCGGCGATCGTTACCAGAACCTTCATGTTCCTCGTATAGATGGCGCTGTTGGTCTCGATCAAAATCCCGGAGGAAGACAAATTCACGGTGGTGGTGCTCTCATCCAGCTTGCGCCCGGAACCTTCGACCCCGCGCACGCGAACAGGGGTTGAGACAAGCGTGCGACTCTTGCGCCGCCGCTCCTGCGTTCGAGCCGGTTTTTCGGCTGCGTTGCCCTTGCTGTGATTGCCCATAAATGCGGATGCCCTCTTCTGAAGGCTATCCCACCCCTCCGCTCCCCGGAATAGTACGAAAGGGCCGCGAGCGCGTTTGTCGCTGATGAATAAACACCCGGGGCTCTCGTCGGAATCGGGAGCCCTGGGTTTGGAGGGGCTCCCCGAGCGTGGCTAGCTGGGGAAATAGTCCCGGTTGTGTTGGACGGCATCGACAGCTTTCCGCAGAGACGGGCCGTCGTCTTCCTTGGAAACGTATCCGTTCAGTCCCAGGTTTTTTGCGATATCGACGAGGTCGCGGATCTTGTGCATGGAGAACATCAGAATGCGCGTTTGGGGGTAATAGGTTTTGATGATTTCCGCCGCGCTCAACCCGTCTAACACGGGCATGCTCAGGTCCATGATGATCAGCTCCGGAGCCAGGGTGGCGGTCTGCCTGACGGCGTCTTCTCCATCGGAGGCTTCGCCCACAATTTCCACGTCCTCGCAGCTCTCGATCGCCGAACGCACTCCTCTTCGCACTGCGGCATGATCGTCAACAATAAGTGTGCGCATTGTCCCGTCCTTCCTTTGGAGACTCTTAGCCATAATGCCCCAGCTGGACAGAGTATCTATCAGGGGAAAAGGGTAATGGTACGACGCTGAAGCGGTACGGAGGCTGTAGCCGCTCTCAGCAACCTTTCTTCACTTCGGCTCCATAAAGCTTGCCCTATACCGCTTTTTACCACCGTTCGTGAGGTCTACAGACGATGGCCGAGATCCCGGATACGACTTATCGTTGCAACGTGGGATCGCGCCTTGGGGCGCACCGAAAGGAGAACAATGTTACTCCTCATCATCCTTCTTGTTTTGCTGTTCGGCGGTGGCGGCGGTTATTACGGCTATTCGCGATGGGGAACCGGAGGCGGCCTGGGAATTTTGGGAACAGTGCTTCTGATTGTGCTGGTGGTTTATCTGCTGGGCGGCATCCACTAAAGAACACGAAACCTCAATTCAACCGCTGCTTGGCAGCGTAATTCATAAAAAAAGGAGAAACGCCATGACACAGGGAACGAAGGACGAAACGCGCGGCAAGTTTCACGAGGTAAAGGGCAAAGTGAAGGAAAAGGTCGGGCGAGCCACCAACAACCCCAACCTCGAAGCCGACGGCCAGGACGAAAAGATCAGCGGAAAAGTGCAGAAGAAAGTCGGACAGGTCGAGAAGGTCTTCGAGAAGTAGTCTTCACCCGCGGACACAGAGGCGGGCCTCCGGGCCCGTCTCGCTTTGTTCTTATTCGTTGTCGTTTAGCAGCGCTCCCCAATTGGCATTTTGCCCCGTCCCCAGGCAAAGTTCCCCTTGCAATCGCAAATTCCCGGTGTTACCTAACGTCGTTACGTTAAGGTCGTTGCCGGACCTGCTGCCGAAAATCCGGTATAAACAAGGGGGATCCGCCACATGCGTCGAATTCTTTTTCTTGCCGTGTTTGTTGCCCTGCTGATGAGTTCATCCGCCCGGGCGCAACTCGTGGAGGATTACAACCCTCCCAAGACCACCTGCTGCTGGGCCGCCACCGCCAGGAATCTTTCCGATCAAATGCTCGACTGGAACCAGCTAGGCCGCTTCCACGCCGCTGACGAAGAACTCAAGAAGCAGCCCCCCCGGTTCCCGGGCGCGTCGTGTTCCTGGGCGACTCCATCACCGAAGGCTGGGCCCTCGATCAGTACTTCCCCGGCAAGCCCTACGTCAACCGCGGAATCGGCGGCCAGACCACCCCTCAAATGCTCGTGCGCCTGTACCCGGACGTGATCGACCTGAAACCGGCGGCGGTGATTATCCTCGCGGGCACGAACGACATAGCCCAGAACACCGGCCCCGAGACGCTCACCATGGTCGAAGAAAATATGATGGCCATCACCGAA
Source organism: uncultured Acidobacteriota bacterium (assembly GCA_963709105.1). Taxonomy (GTDB): domain Bacteria; phylum Acidobacteriota; class Terriglobia; order Acidiferrales; family UBA7541; genus Palsa-295. Next base: position 388,737 of record CAVPVC010000016.1, on the reverse strand, counting down.
CTTGCCCAGCGGCACGGGATCAAGGTGATCCTCTGCTCGGTGATGCCCATCAGCAATTACACGATGGTGCCCGTTCGCCGTGTCATGCGCTCCGGGCCGGGAGCCGCCGGCGGTTGGACGGCGCCGCCCGCGCCCACTCCCCAGATTCGCTCCCTCCAGCGCCCGCCGGACCAGATTCTGCAACTCGATGCCTGGATGAAGACCTACGCCGCCAGCGCCGGGGCAACCTACGCCGACTACTTCTCCGCGGTGGTGGACGATAAGGGCATGTTCAAGGAAGGTTTCTCCGACGACGGGCTGCATCCCAATGATCGTGGCTTCGCGCTGATGGCCCCGGTAGCCGAAGCGGCCATCGAGAAAGCCCTGCAATAGAAGCCTCCAGTTCCGCACCCCGGACTCACGGGCGCCCTACTGGCAGTGCGCCAGCCTCCACACCTGGTTGAAAAACTCTTTCGCCGTGGGGTCGACCGCAAGGTCGCCCGAGTACTCCGGTTGGGCGCCCTTGAGATCTACGGTGGCCTGCTTGCCGTTCTCCGTGCGGAACGTCGCCTGCAATTTTGCATCGCTTCCCGCCGGATCGACGGGCATCAGTTTTGCAGACTGACAATGGAACTTAGCCCCGAAAGCATAGTTGAAGAATGCCGGCGCGCTCACTGCGAGGGGCAGATCCCCGCCGTAGACCAGCGCGTCGGCTTTCCAGTTAAGCGAGCCCGTGTGGCCGGACGGGACGCTGAATCTCAGGGTATCGGCCACCAATGCGGGCGAGCCCTTGTCGGGAATGTCCACCATGGCGGGCGCCGTCACGTTTAGCCGGCGGCGCGGCGGTGGCGGCTGTTTCGCCGCGTCGATGTCCTGCGGCCGAACGGGGATATCTACGGCCCCCGAGACCCCGGAAGGCAGATCAAGCACCACGAAGCGCACTCGCTGCGTATCTTGAGCCGGGGATACCGCAAGGCGGTCCGGAATGCCGGTCGACTGCCAGCTGCGCAGGGCATCGTCGGAGACTTCCATGTCGATATCCTGCGTGCTGAACGAATAGGAATTCATCTTCGACCCGAACACGCAGGTGGCAACCTCCATGCTCAGGTTGCGTGCGCCGCCTTCCTGGGCCAGTGTCACGTCAGCCGGGGCAATCATCAGCTGATAGTTCAGCCTGCCGGGTGGATCGTTCGGTTCGCGAGGCGCTCCGGGAAACGCGACCAGGCGAATCGAAGTTGCAGGCAGGAGCCCGCCGCAGGCGTCGCGCAGCTCACGCTCGGGATTCTGCTTCTTGGCGATGGCGGTCAAATCCAAAGCGTAATAGCCCCGCCGGTAGGAGAGTTTCACGCCGGGCCGGGAGGTCTTTACGACAACTTTGTGAAACTTACCGTCCCAGTTGATGTTTTGCGGATAGAAGCCCACCTCGTAGTATGACGATCCGTCTTTCAGCGCCACGTTCACGCAGGAGGAGAGATCGTTGACGTTCGTGCAGGTCTTTCCACCCGTATCCTGCGCCAGTTCCTTCATCGTGCCCTGCGACTGGAATCGCAGCGATTCCTCCCGGTCGACACGCGACGATAGCCCGCCATCGCCGGGCGAGTTACACGTCGAACGGGCTCGAATATTGCATCCGGGTGACGGTCCGTTGCGGATGCGCACGTTTTGCGAGGCGGAGAGCGACTGGTTCGTTGCAAGCCCGCCCGCATCCACTGGATACACGGCTACTTGGGCATCCGAAAGCGTGTTCGCCGTCATCTCCACCTGCTCGCCATATTGACGAGTGCCGAGGAACTCGTTCTGGCCCGAATTCAGGTCGGGCACCAGGCTGATGGGGAAGGATTGGGAGATCCACACCAGGTTCTTGCGTCCGGGTATGCCGCCCAGGTAATGCCCGATCGAGTTCAGGCTTTCGATCGTGGTCGTGACGCGGGTGTCCATGGTGCTGGCATACTCTTCCTTTTCGAAGTCCTGCATTTGCTGGATCATGTCCGCCGATATCAGGTCGTCGGTCTCCGCTTCGTCCATCAATGTATTCGAGACGCTATGGGCATCATCGATCGGGTTCTGCTCGGCAAATTGAGGATTCAGCGCTTTGTCCACAGCCGAGCGGAGAAGTGCCGGGTCGTTCGTGAATCCTTGCAGCAGCCGAAGGGAGTTTCCCAGCAGGAAAACCGCGACGGGCGTCTCGGAAGGGAGGGTTTTCAGCAATCGCACCATTTGTGTGCGCGCGTATGTCTGATTGGGAACGTCCGTGTTGAGGCCGTCCATAAGCAATACCGTGGGGGGAACCGGGAGGCTCTCCAGGGGGAGTTGGTTCGAGTAAAAGGCGGGGCGTTCCCCGCTGCGCGACGCAGCTGGGCTTTGCTGTCCACCGCTTGCGGGCCCAGACACGAACCCAAATCGGGCGATTTTCTGCTCGTTGTCGTGCTCCTCGAAGACTTGCAGGTCCTGCTGCTTCAGGTCGCGGACCACGTTTCCGTGCGAATCCGTGGCAATCACGTCGAGATCCACCAGCCGCGTTCTTACTTTCAGCAGACCCGCCTCCGAAGGGGCAGGCTGTGGATTGGCGGTTTGCGCGGCGGACGCGGCCGGCACGGGCGCCTGCGCCGCGGCGATGGCTGCGATTCCGGCGGCCACCAGTGCACTCGTCGCGATCACGGAGAAGAAAAAACGAGCACGCATGTTCCTCGTGGCGCCTCCATGACGAAGAGATTCCTCTTGAGGCCGCGTCTTACGGAATTCCCGTTAGACGGCGGGGATTTTACCCCAAAACTATTAGCAGACAATGCCAAATCGAGGATTTCCGTCTCGCAGCGGTTGACCGCCATTTGCCGTCAGCTCAATCTCCTCTGCCGGCTTTCTTGATCAGTTATCACTAATGGCTGTTTGGGAACGCATCGGGAAAACTGTTATTGCCCTCTAGACTCATAGCGGGGACGATGGGGTCGTACTGGTACTAGCTATCGGCCAAGCGTTCATTATTAACCTTGGTACAAGACAATTAATCTCGCAATCCTCACCCCCAACAAGCAACTGAGCATGAGAAGGACGAGCCATATGAACGCGTTGACCAGGATATTCGTTGTCGCAGCGGTTGCGCTTCTCGCATTCGGGTGCAGTGGAACGCCCAACTCGTCGTCGCAGACGAGCAGTTCTTCCTCGTCCTCCTCTTCGACAACGACTACTACGAGCTATACGATCGGCGGCACCGTGACGGGCCTCACGGGCAGCGGCCTCGTACTCCAGGACAACCTGGGCGATAACCTGACGATTACGGCCAGCGGCGCCTTCACCTTCAAGACATCCATTGCCACCGGCAAGACCTACAGCGTTACGGTCCTGACCCAGCCCACCAGCCCCGTCCAGACGTGCACGGTGGCGAACGCGAGCGGCACCGCTTCGGCGAATGTCACTAATGTCGGGGTAACGTGCAGCACGAACACGGCGTCCATCGGCCTCACCGTAACCGGACTAGCGGGAACCGGCCTCGTTTTGCAGGACAACGGCGGCGACAACCTCACGGTCAACAAGAACGGCTCCTACACTTTTGCAACCGCTATTCCGGTAGGCAGCGCCTATAGCGTGACCGTCCTGACGCAGCCGAACACCCCGGCCCAGGTTTGCAGCGTAGCCAGCGGCAGCGGCACGGCGAATGCGAACGTTGGAAACATCGTAGTTACCTGTTCCACGCCCACGATTTCCATTGGCGGTTCCGTCACTGGGCTGGATGGCACGGGGCTCGTCCTGCAGAATAACGGCGGCAATAACCTCACCGTCAGCGCCAATGGATCGTTCACGTTCAGCAACCTCATTGTGAGCGGCGGGTCATACAACGTTACCGTCCTTACGCAGCCCAACACCCCAGCACAGACTTGCACGATAACCGGGGGCAGCGGCACAACCACCTCCAACGTCACCACCGTTCAGGTTCTCTGCCCGGCCGTGTTCTTCCCGGTCGGCGGACAGGTCGTCGGGTTGGTTGGAACCGGCGGCGGCATGATCCTGCAGAACAATGGCGGCGACAATCTGCCTCTATCCGGCAACGGTGCCTTTACGTTTGTTACCCAGATTGCTTATGGCGGCCAGTACGACGTAAACCTGTTCGTGGGCCCCACCACGCAACCGCAGGGTTGCGTCACCTGGGGCTACCAGGGCCTCGTCACTGGTCCCGTCAATACTGTGCTAGTCGATTGCGGACATAACGATTGGCTATGGCTGAACGGTTCGAACACCGCCAATGCGAACGGGTCGACCACTACGCCTCCTACGAATCCGATTACGGCTCTGGATACCTCCGCTCCGGGCGGACGCAAGTACCCCGCGACCTGGGTCGATAACGCCGGCAATCTCTGGCTCTTCGGTGGAATCGGCTACGATATTCCGACCACCCCGCAGCCTATCTACCTCAACGACATGTGGGAGTACGTCGGAACCCAGAGCTATTATGGCGGATACCCCACCTACTGGAATCAGGTAGTGGCCAACCTCTCGGGCCACGGACCCACGCCGCGCTGGGGCGCCATTAGCTGGACCGACTCGGCCGGTGCTTTGTGGCTCTTCGGCGGCCAGGAATCCGGCACCGGTTTCCGCAACGATTTGTGGAGTTTCAACACCGGCACCATGACCTGGACGGCGTCGTCCATTGGCGGGTATAACGCGAACGGCATTTATGGCACCAAAGGGGTTCCTGCTCCAGGCAACGTGCCCGGAGGGCGGTGGGGTGCGACGGCGCAGCTGGACTCGGCCGGAAATCTCTGGCTGTTTGGCGGATTTGGTTATGACGCCAGCAGCACAACTCCTGGTCTTCTCAACGATCTATGGGAATACACGACGGGCCAACAGTGGGTGTGGATAAGCGGCTCCAACGTTATCAACCAGGACGGCGTCTACGGAACGCAGGGCACAGCATCTCCTTCCAACGTCCCCGGCGGTCGCCAGGCTTCCGCGTCCTGGATCGATTCTTCCGGCAATTTCTACGTCTTCGGCGGCTACAACCTCTCACCGAGTGGGCAGCCCGACGCATTCAACGACCTCTGGAAATACAGCTCGGGACAGTGGACATGGCTCAGCGGTTCCAGCACCGTAAATCAAACCGCCGTCTACGGTGTTCAGGGCACGCCTTCAGCCGCGAACGTTCCCGGCGCACGCTGGAGTTCGGCATCCTGGATCGATGCCGCCGGCAGGCTCTGGCTGTTTGGCGGGGAAGGCTACGACACCACGGCGGATGGCACTCTCGGCGACCTGTGGGACTACAGCGGAGGCCAGTGGACTTGGCAGAAAGGCCCCAACTCCGTGAGTCGGCCAGGAGTCTACGGCCTTACGCCCGGCGAGATCGACTATCCCCACGTCATCAACTATCCCGGAACTCGGTGGGGCGCAGGATACTGGGTCAATCTGAATGGAGAGTTCTTTATGTTCGGCGGCGAGGGTTACGACTCGACCACCACGAGCGGCGGCATCGGCATGCTCAACGACCTGTGGCGCTATCTGCCGTTCCCGTAGTTTGTAAATCGAAACGGCAACGATTCTGGATTTCATCTCGCTCGGGCCCGTTTGCCGCTGATTCGGCTGGCCGCAAATTCCCGAGAGACCGTCACTGATTCGCCGGTCGCCGACCGGTGCCGGAATGAGAGGAGTTTTTATGGGGAGATTTGGGTTCTTCGCCGCGGCGGCTTTGATGTGCGCGAGCGGATTGATGGCGCAAGGAGTGCAGGGGGTGCGCCCTGACGCAACTCCGTTGCAGGTAGGGGTGGGGTTCACCTTCGTCAGCTTTAACGAAACGCCCAGCACCACCCTCAACAACGCCGGAGTCAACGGCTCTGTCGTTTACTATCATGACTATCTTGGCGTCGAGGCGCAGGTGTCGGACGCCTTCGGCTCGCAGAACGGTAAGAATTCGCAGGTCTTGTTCACCGGCGGCGGCGTACGGCTGCGCTGGCAGAGGCCGCGCTCGTTTCAGCCTTGGTTTCATGCTGTGGCTGGCTACACGCACGCGACACCCAAGGTCTCTTTCGGAAGTGATTCTGCGGTAGGTTACAAGGTGGGCGGGGGAATCGATTTCAATCCGCGCCACAGCCGCATCGGGTACCGCATTTCCGCCGACATGTTCGGCACCAATTTCTTCAAAACGTATCAACTAAGCCCCGAGATCTCCGCGGGAATCGTCCTCTCCCTGGGCAAATAAAGCGGAAACCGTCGCGCGCCGAACCGTCCGTTCGCCGTTGCCGCCGCTGTAGCTGTTGCCGTTCGTCGTAGCCTCTTGCTGTCATCCTGGGGGGCGAGCGATGAAGGATCCCTCCCTGTTTAGCGCCACCAAGCAATCCTCCTGGACTCCCCCCGTTGTAGCCCGCACCCGCTCGAATACTGATCGATTTCACAACGGAAATACCGTGTGCTACACTCCCGCGCCATGAGACGACGCCAATTTCTTGTGCTCACCGGAACGAGCATCGGTGGCACGATTGTCTACTCGCTGGACCGTCGCTTTTCCATGCTTTCCGCCCAGGAAAAGCCGAAAACCATCCGCATTCCGCTGCGCTTTCTCACCGAAAACGAAGCGCTGATTCTCACCGCCGCCGTGAGCCGCATTTTCCCGAGCGACGAATCCGGGCCCGGAGCGAAAGAAGCGGGCGTAACCATCTTCATCGATCGCCAGCTCGCCGGACCCTGGGGACGCGACGCGCACCGCTACACGCACGGCCCCTTCGCCGAGGATGCACCGCCGGAGTTCGGCTACCAGGGCAAAGCCACGCCGCGCGAAATGTATCGCGCCGGTCTGAAGGACCTTGTTGGATTCGACCGGCTGACTCCCGAGGACCAGGACAACAAACTCGAGCAGATCGAAAAGACTCCGTTTTTCGCCTTGCTGCACAAGAACACCCTGGAGGGCATGTTCAGCGATCCAATCCACGGCGGCAACGTGGACATGATCGGCTGGCAGTTGGTTGGATTCCCCGGCCCGCGCATGAGCTACGCGGAAGATATCGACAAGCATTTCGGAGAAGCGTTCCGCCCCAAGCCGATGAGCCTGGCCGAGATATTGCCCGGCCGCAAGCTCCACCCCTTCGAGGATGAGGATAATGAAAAGTCTTCCTAGCGTGGACGTGGTGATTATCGGCGGAGGCTGGAGCGGCCTCCTGATGGCCAAAGAACTGGGCGCGCGCACGCCGCTCTCGGTCGTAGTGCTCGAGCGCGGCGGGAAGGCCCGTACCATGGCCGAGCTGGCCGAGGGCATGGACGAGCTCGACTATTATTCGCGCACCCGCGCTCAGCAGGATTGTTCGCAGGAAACGGTGACGATCCGCCATTCGGCCGCGGATAACGCCCTCCCGATCCGGCAGTTGGTGAATTTCCTGCCCGGCACAGGAGTGGGCGGCAGCGGCGAGCACTGGGGCGCCGCCTACCCGCGCCTTCAGCACGACATATTCGAGCTGCGCTCGAAGACGATTGAGCGCTACGGCGCGAAGAAGATTCCGCAGAACAGCTCCGTGCAGGATTGGGGCGTCACCTGGGCCGACGTCGAGCCTTACTATGCCCGCATGGAAAAGCTCCTCGGGGTGTGCGGCAAGGCGGGAAATATCAACGGCAAGATGCTCGAAGGCGGCGATCCGTTCGAAGGCCCGCGCAGCACCGATTTCCCGATGGCCCCCGGCAAGCGCGCCTACATCTGCGACTTGTTCGAAGACGCCGCAAAAAAGCTAGGCTATCATCCCTTTCCCACCTCCTCGGCCATCAACACCGTAACTTTCAAAAACTCCGAGGGCATCGTGCGCCCCGCCTGCTTCTATTGCGGCTATTGCGGCTTCTACGGATGCATGGTCGGCGCGAAGGCGCATCCGTCGAACACGCTGCTGCCGATCATTCATAAGCAGAAGGGCGTAACAATACGTACGGGGTCCACGGTCCGGCGGATTCTTCACGATACCTCGGCGAAAAACGGCAAGGTCAGCGGGGTCACGTACATAGACGCCGCTGGCGAGGAAATTTTCCAGCCGGCGGACCTGGTGTTTTTGGCTTCCTGGACTTTTAACAACACGCGGCTTCTACTGCTTTCGGGTGCGGGTGACGCGTACGATCCGGCCTCGGGTAAGGGAAATATCGGACGTAATCTTACGCATCAGGTGCAGGTGAGCGCTCAGGGTTTCTTCGCAAAGCCCTTGAACCGATTCATGGGCGGCGGCACCACCGGCACGCGCATGAGCGACTTCGAGGGCGATGTTTTCGACCACAGCTCGCTTTCGTTCATTCGAGGCGGGTCGATGTCCGGCCTGGCGGGAGGAGCGCAGCCGATCACGGCGTTTGGCGTGGTTCCGTCTTCGGTGAAAAGGCGCTGGGGCTCGGAATGGAAGAAAGCGTCGATCGAATATTACGACCGCATCGCCGGCGCCGGTTTTACGGGCGAGCACATCGCGTACAAAACGAATTTCATGGATCTCGATCCGGTGTACAAGGATCGTTTCGGCGATCCCTCTGATTCGCTTGACCATCGACTGGAACGATAACGAGCGGAACATGGTCGATTTCATGATTCCCAAGCTGGTGGAATTGACGAAGGCCATGGGAGCCACCGAAGTGGTTCAGCCGGCAGCGGGTGGGCCACTTACACCACCACGCGCTATCAGACCACTCACGTGCAGGGCGGGACGATCATGGCGGGTTCACCGGACCAGGGCGTGCTGAATCCCTACTTGCAGCACTGGCAATACTCCAACCTGTTTGTGCTGGGGGCTTCCGCGTTTCCGCAGCAGGGCTCCGCGAATCCGACCTCTACGATTCTTGCGCTGACGCAGCGGACCGCCGATGCCGTGGTGGATCGCTACCTGAAGAAACCGGGCCCGCTCGTTTAGACCCTAAACCTCCTTTTGTTCACGGGCTCTCCTGGCAGGGTTGACGGACAAAAACTCGCGGTAAAGGCACCGCGAGAGGAAGGCGCTGTCGCGCCGGCTTTTTGCCGCAGCTGAAAGCCGCGACCTGCAAGGCTTCCTCGAGCTGCCCAGCTGTAGTTCTCCTTCTACGCGAAACAAATCAAGAGCGTGTCGCGTCGATTCGCCCCACCCGCGAAAACCAGTCGAAACGGCCAACCACTTCCGAAAGCCACGAATGAGCACCGGGCCACCTCGCCGACGGCTTCTACCCCAGACAGGGTGGGCCGACCCGCGATGCGCTTCAATAATGGCAAGCTGCAACGTCGTCGATGAAACAAGTCTTAATCGCCAGCGGCCTTACGAAATCGTAGAACATTTCACGAAGCCCGACGACCACAAGTCCGATCCCGATCCAGAATTGGCGCTCCACCGCCTGGCCATCGGCCTTGGCAACTGACGTAGCCTTCGCTGTCAAGGAACGAAGTAACACATATCGCGAGCTGGCGAGGCAATCGTCCCTGTAGCCCGAAACTGAGGGCAAAGTACCTAACAGGGCACATCTGCGACGGCGGTCGTCACCCTTTCCTCTTTGTTCTATTCCGTCTTACGAATTTCCTGGTGGACGTGATACCACTCAGATAGATCAACGCAGAGTAACTGGTTTGCTTTTCCGCGTGGCCGACCCTTTCGGTTTTAAAAGGGTCGGGGTTGCTTGTCTTCCATGGCCCAAACTGGTTCGCATTCATGGACGTGGACATCTTCATTTCATCACCTTCACCTGCTATCGCCGTTTGCCGCTGCTGCGCTCGGTTCGTGCCCGAAATATCTTCGTTGAGATTTTGAATGACGTGCGCAACCGCTATGGCTTCTCTCTGGTGGGCTACGTGGTCATGCCCGACCACATCCATCTGCTGATTGGCGAACCTGCTATCGGAACCCCTTCGACCGTCATTCAAGTTCTGAAGCAGCGCGTCTCGCGGCGCTTGCGCCAGAAAACGCGTGCGTTCAGCGGGCAGCGGGAATGGGCTTTTGCGCAAGATGAAAGCTACCTCCCGCGCTTCTGGCAGCGCCGCTTCTATGACTTCAATGTTTGGAGTTTAAAGAAAAGGGTGGAAAAGCTTCACTACATGCACATTAATCCCTTGAAAAGAAAACTGGCCGATCATCCGATGGATTGGCCGTGGAGCAGTTTCTCCTTCTACGCGAGACTCAAGAGTGGCTTGATTCGCGTCGATCCGGTGAAATGAATGGCAGGAATACGGAGAATTCAAAAGCCCGACCCTTCGAAAACCACGAAGAGTCGGCCACCCGGAAATTCAACGTCAAAGGCTTCGCCACCCGGCGAAACTGAACTGACTACTTGCCGGCCTTGGGCCAGACTACTCCTTCTTCCTTCGTGGTGACCGGTGCGAGTCCCTTGTAGACGAATTTCTGCACGCGCTGGCCGTGGTAGGTTTCTGTTGTGTAGATATTGCCCTTGGAGTCGGTCGCTATGCTGTGGACGGCGTAGAACTCGCCTGGCTGGCGGCCGCCGTCGCCGAAGGTGGTTAGTTCCTGCAGGCTGTCGCGCAGGAGGATGTGGATTTTTTCGTTGGAGCCGTCGGCTAGATAGATGTAGGTCTGTTTCGGGTCCTTGGAGAAGGCGATGTCCCACACGGCGCCGTCGCCGAGGGTGTTTTTCTCGATGATGGTTTCCTTTACGAAGGTGCCGTCCTTCTGGAAGACCTGAATGCGGTCGTTGACGCGGTCGCAGACGTACACGAGGCCGTCATTGGCGAGCTCGGCGCAGTGCACCGGGGTGCGAAACTGCTTGGCGACCGGAGCGGCGGGGTTGTAGGGGCCGAGGTCGGTGTCGTCGGGCTTGTTGCCGTAGGCGCCCCAGTAGCGCTTGAACTTGCCGGTGTCGGCGTCCATCACCACCACGCGGCGATTGCCGTAGCCGTCGGAGACGTACACTTCGTTCGCGTCCTTATCGAAGAACGTCTTGGCCGGCCGGCCGAAATTCTCCATGTTGTTGCTGCCCCAGACGCCGGGCTTGCCGATCTGCTTGATCAGCTTTCCGTCCTGCGTGAACTCGAGAATTTGCGCGTCGTTTGTGCCGTTGCCGCCGATCCAGACGTTGCCTTTGTAGTCCACGGTGATTCCGTGATTGGAGTTCGGCCAGTCGTAGCCGGGCCCTTTTCCGCCCCAGTGCGCGATCAGATTGCCGGCCTGATCGAACGCGAGAACGGGCGGCGCGGGCTGGCAGCAGTCGGAGGAGGGAGGATTGGAAATCATGTAGGCTTCCTTGGGATCGAGCGAAGCCTGCCGGTGAATGATCCAGACGTGATCCTGCGAATCGACGGAGACGCCGATGGTCATGCCCAGCAGCCAGTGGTTCGGCAAGGGCTTGGGCCACAGCGGGTCGACTTCAAAGCGCGGCGCTTGCAAGCCCGCGGCCTGCACGGCCGCTTTTTTCTCAAGCATCGAAGAAGCAACGCCGAGAGCCAGGAGCACACCGAAAAACAGGGCGATTACCGCCAGTCTTGCCTTCAAAAAGTTCATGCGCTTTCTCCTCCACCACAGAACCGCGCGGCCCGATGCTGCTGCGCGAGAAATCCCAAGCTCGACCGCCCGCAACACTATTTGCTATCTGGAGTAATGTCAACAGGAATGGGCGAGCGGTGGGAGCGAGGGCATATCTGTCCGGTTCAGCACACGCGCAGAATAGGGAGTGGATTGATTTTCTGAAGTTGGAAACTTCCAGCCGGGGGATTCAGTTCTTTTTTTCTGTTTTCTTGCTCGGGACAACTCTGCGGATTTTCTCCTGGATGAGATGCAGAGCCGTCCTGGTCTGCACGTGGCCGTCCGTTTCCATCTCGAGCGCCTTTACGGTGACGACCAGGTCGCGTTCCTTCTCTTCGGCCGCGGTTTGCAAGAGGCGTTGCGCTGTAAGCAGTTCCTGCTCGGCCGATTTGCGCTCGGCGACCATGGCGGCGACGACCAAAGTCATTGTGCCGACAACAGCAATAAAGGGGTCAAGAAGAAGCAACGATTTCGTGAGGCTTTTGTCCGCAAAGGTCCCGTATCCCTGGACGGTACCCCAAGTCGCACTTCCGAACAGGATCAGTGTGGCGCCGGTGGCTTCGATCGGACGAAACCGAAAGGCTGCCCAAATCAAAAACGGGAAACACAGCCACGCCGTTACAAGTTTTTGCATATTCAGCGAAAGCGAAAGAGGACCGAACACAACCAGGCAAACAAAAATCAATCCGAGAAGTAAAACAGCCAGCTCACCCAGTTCGAACGGTTTCCAGCCCTGGGGAGAAGATCGCAGCAGCAATACCAGGAATGGCGTGACCAAAAGGATGCCGATCCCATGCGCGAGCCACCACGTGAGCCATACGAGCCACACATTCGAAGGGGGGTGCCCCACCAGATAGAATTCACCGATCCCGATGGTGGGACTGATTAACGGAGCGCAGACGCATCCGAGGAACACAAACAGAAATACGTCCTTCGCGGTGTCGAAAGCCTTCACTCCATGGGCAAACTTGTTAATCAGATAAGCGCCTGCGAGCCCTTCCAGCGTGACTCCCACCGGTATCAGAAGCGACGGCACCGATGTGGTCGCATGGCTGAGAAAAGCCCCAACAAATATCGCCGGCCACACGCGATAGCCGTAAAGAAGAGCTGCAGCAAGGGCAAGACCCGATGGAGGCCAGATGGGGCTCAGAAACGGATGGGCGAACGCCAGCCTCAGCCCCAGCTTTTCGGCCACGAAGTAAATCAGGGTCAGAAAGGCGAGCAAGGCGAGATTTTTTGGGGAGAGCAAAGCTGCAAGTGTCTTAAACATCAATAATTCCCCGGACAGCCTCGGGTTCATCATAAGGCTTTTCGCTGCCTTGATTCAAGCTGGGGGCAGAGGAGGTTGAGGAGGAAGGCTCGCGGGAAAGGCACCGCGAGCCGCCGGGTTATGTTATGGCCGCTGAAGAAAGAGGTTATCGTGCGGCGAGGCTATAGATTCAGCAGCTTTTTTGCATTGCCGGAAAGAATCAGCTGCTTTTCTCCCGGGGAAAGCTGAGCGTTCCGCACGATTTGCAGGTTCAGGGCGGCTTCTCCGTCGGTTCCAAGCAGCAGGCGTTCCGCGCCGAAACTTCGGACGAAGGACTCGATGGAACGCTCGCCGCCATAGACACACGATCCGGTGTCACAGAGGATGTTGCTTCGCCTGCGCAATATCCGCGCACCGTGGTCGCGGTCTTCCGAAGACGTGAAGGTATCCATGGCCACGAACGTCATATCGGGAAATTCTTCCGCCACGGCCTCCAATCGCCACAACGATTCGGCTTCCTTTTGGCGGCCATGGATAAAAGGAATCAGCTTCAGTTCCTGGGCCTGCCGCAAGCAGGGGGCGCATAAAGGGGTGGTTTACCGGAAATCCGCAGGCGCCATGGTGCCAGATGACCCCTCGAAACTTCAGGTCTTTTGCCATGCGTTCGAGTTCGCGGAGAGAGGCTTCTCCGTCGGATAGCTGCACCGTTCCAAGCGCGGCGGGCAAACGGTCCGGAATGCTTTGCGACGCAGGCGGCAACCAGGTCATTCACCTTGCGGGTGCTCACGATGCCTTCGGGTCTTCCGTATATGAAACCCGCCGACAACGCGGCCTGCTCGATGCCGTTGCGATCCATGTAGGCCACACGCCGGGCGTAGTCTTTGGCGATGGCATCTTCGGCAGAACCGAAATCGGAGAAATTCTGCTCCGGGGGATCGAAGTGCTGGTGAATGTCAAACAATTCGTGTTGCTCCTCCCTGATATTCCGCCTCGGGATGATTTACTCGGCTCTCCCGGTTCGAATCATCTTCCATCCTTCTTTCAGGCGCTTGTCTACGTCAGCTTTGGTGTTGGCGGTGATGCCGCAGGGGACGTTGTGGCGCTTGCATGCGGCGAGGATCGTCTGAAAAGCTTCTTCTACGTCCGACGAATTTTGCGCCACGCCTAGGTATTGGTGCAAATCCCCGCCCGCGCCTACGAAGATCGCGCCTACGCCTGGCACTGATGCAATTTCGTCGACGTTCTTGAGGCCTTCGGCGGTTTCGATCATGGGGATTGCGAGCAGATCGCCCTGCGGATTCAGCGGCCACAAGTCGGCGTGGCGCTCGTATTCAGCCTGGGAGATGCCCCAGGCGAATACCGCATTCCCGGGAGAGAAGCCGCGCAGGCCGGGCGGCTGCGGGTAATCCGACTTTTTCGACTGCGGGTAGCGCATGAACTGAACGAGGCGCGTCATTTGCTCCTTGTTGTCCACGCCGTTGAAGATGATGCCCATCAGGCCCATGTCGAGGGCTTGTTTCACGATCCAGTCGTTGCTGTCGAGGTCGCGGCCGTAGGGCGGGAAGCGCGCAAACAGCGCTACCTTCACCTGGGCGTTGCCCTTCTTCAGCACCGCGGCCTTGTCGACCATTGCCGCTATGCAATAGGCGAGGCCGTCGAGATTGAGCGGCCCGTGCTCCATGTCGACGTAGGCGTAATCGAAATCCACGCGGGCGAGCGAGTGGCAATTCTGGAGGGACATGTCGTCGGTTTGAATGCCTACGATCGGCTGCCCCTGCGCGAGCTTCTCAACCGCTGGATTCAGGTGCAGCGGCGCCTGCTGGGCCAGCGCTACGCGGGCGGGCGCAGCCAGTGCGGCAATCACTGCGATGGCCGCGATCGCCGATGAGATTGCATGGCGACCCAAGAACCGTGAGGTGATGTGTTGCAGCTGCAGCGAGTTCATGAGCAGAGTCTCCTCCGGCGTAAACGAGAGTTTCACGGCTATGTAACTGCGTCGCGTATCTTAGCCCGGCGGCGGCAGCCTTACGCCGAGAACGTCGCGCAGATAGTTGATGTTGTGCGCGATGTAATCGTCGATGGCGACATCGATGTTTCCGCCGATGGCGTCGAAGCCGTCGTCGCCCTTTCTTGGGCCGTCGAGGTCGAAAACCACCCAGCCTTTGAAGTGGCGGTCGCGCAGGAGCTTGAACACGGCCGGGAAATCGACGCCGCCTCCGCCCAGATTGTGATACACGCTGGCCACCTTGTTGTGTTCCTCCTCGCTGGGCGTCGCGGTGTTGCCGCGATATTTGGCGTAGGTGTCCTTCAGATGGACTTCGACGATTCGCGGGAAATAATCGCTGATGATTTGCACCGGATCGCCGCCGCCCAGGACGAGGTGCCCGGTGTCCGGCGTCATCCAGACGTAGCGGGGATCGGTTAGATCCATTACGCGGCGCATTTCTTTTTCGCGCTCCATGGGCCCCCATATATGAGGATGCGGCGCCAGGCGGACTCCCATGGCAAGGGTTTGGCGGCCGATCTCGTTGAGGGTGTCGGCGAGCCTCTTGAGCTGCTCGTCGCTCGGGCCGCCGGGCGGACGCCGGCCCATGTTGACCTTCCAATGGTCGCAGCCCAGCGGCTGCAGAAAATCGCGCGCGAACGCCACATGATCGGCGATGGTTTTGGGAATCTGGTCCGGATCGATGAAATTTGTCGACTGGGTTCTTCCTCCGTTGGAGCAGTCGATAAAGGTGAGGCCCGCGTCGTCGAAAATCTTCTTGAGTGCCAGCGGATTGTTGCGGTAATTCTCGATGGCGTTCGGGTATGGCTCGATGCCCTGCAGTCCCAGGGCGGAGATTCTGTTGACGGCCCACACGATGTCATGCTGCGGCGTCCACAGGGAGCTGGTGCTGCCGAAGAGAATATCGGGATTGACGGGGTCGAGCGGCTGATGCGCAGCTGCGCCCCATGTCGGGAGCGGCGGCAAGAGGCTGGCGGCCGCCGTGATGCCCGAAAGCGCCAGGGCGGAGGAGAGAAACTCCCGCCGCTTGAGTCGGCGCTCGTTGAAATTCACAGACATAGGCACCTCCGGAGATCTTTACCGAGTCTCGCTTGGCCTGCGCTTCGGTCAATCAGAACACGCTGTCGATCCATATCGCGTCAACATACCGAAAGGGAAATGTGCGAGGGCCGGTCAGGGCCTTTGACTGGCGCATCGTACGCTTCTCGCGGCCTTCCGCGCAACGAATGTTCGCCCGCTACCTGAAACGATCATGCAGAGAGAGGGAGCCGGCTGGTGGCTTGCGCGCGGAGGCAATCGGGTATAAGTTGCCCTCGAACGGTGGATCAAAACGGAGAGATCGGCACAATCGGTGAAGGGTGACTTGATGAGGAAATCGAAAGCAGCAACTCCCGGGCTTACGGCGACGGCGTGGCTTATTTTTGGCTTTGTTCTCCTTGCTGCCATTGTCCGGATGGAGGCGGCACCAGGGGACGGCGGCGCAGCAGCCCGAGCCGAGGCGAATCGCGTGCCGGTGAACGCCGATGATATCGGCGGCGTGGTTACCAGTGCGAAGGGGCCGGAGGCTGGCGTGTGGGTGATCGCGGAAACCACGGATTTCCCGGTGAAATTTCGCAAGATCGTGGTCACCGACGACCGCGGGCGCTATCTGCTGCCCGAACTGCGCAACGCGAATTACAAGGTTTGGGTGCGCGGGTATGGACTGGTGGATTCGGCAGCCGGTGACTGCCACGCCGGGGAAAACGCTGGCGCTGACCGCCGTGATCGCTCCGGATGCGCGCGCCGCGGCGCAGTATTACCCTGCGAACTACTGGTATTCGTTATTGAAGATCCCGCCGAAAAGCGCATTTCCTATGAAGATTCCGCCGCCTCCATCTGAAGACGGGCCGGAGCGCTTTATCGATTGCCGGGGAGGCGACCCTAAGTGCCTCGCTCTGTCCAACTCGGGAAAAATTCCCAGCCCGCCTCACGTTAGCCCGGCGGGGCTCAGCATTGACGACGTTCGCAACGGCCAGGAGGTATCGAACCAGGGCGAGTATATCTTCAACATCAAGCGCGGGTGCGAAGACTGCCATCAGATGGGCAACAAGGTTACGCGCGAGATTCCCACGAATATCGGCACTTTCGCCACGAGTTCCCTGGCTTGGGAACGAATGCTGAAATCCGGCCAGGTGGGCGGAGAGATGCTGGCGGATGTCGACACTCGTTTCGGGCACGAACGCGGACTGGCGCTTTTCGCGGATTGGTCGGACCGGATTGCGGCGGGCGAGGTTCCGCTGGCGCCGCCGCGGCCGCAGGGTCTCGAGCGCAACGTCGTGCTTTCGATCTGGAGCTATGCGTCGGACCGGGCCTTCATCCACGATGTGGCCTCCGGCAACTCGTACTTTCCCACCGCGAACGCCTACGGGCGCATCTACGGCGCGGACACTGCCTCGGGGCTGATGGAGTGGGTCGATCCTGTGGAGTACACCAAGGGCACGATGACGCCGCCCGGTTCAGAGGCCCCCTCCAGCGCACGGCCCGGGCCGGCGCTGTACAACGAAATGCCGTCGCCGTTCTGGGGCGACGAGATTGTGTGGGGATCCGCCGGCGGCGCCATCGGCGGACCGGCAATCGATTCTCAGGGACGCCTTTGGTACTCGGGGAGACCAACGACCCCGCCGAACTGGTGCGGCAAGGGTTCCGACAATCCGTTCGCGAAGAACTTCCCGGTGCGGGGCAGCGGGCTGGTGCTCTACGATCCCAAAACGCGCCAGCAGAGTGTCGCCGGAATCTGCGGCACGGCAGGGAGCCACCGCGCCTGGGCCAACGACAAGGACGAAACCCTCTACACAACGATGCAACCGCCGCCGCGTCCCGATAGCGGAGGGTTCGCGTGGTTCAAGACGCGCGTCTGGGAAGAAACGCACGATGCCGAGAAGGCCAACGGCTGGTGCCCCGGCATCATCGATTACAACGGCGACGGCAAGATTGGCGCGTATACGATGCCCGATCAGCCGCCCGATCCGAAACTGGATCGCATGCTGAGCGGGGTGCTGCCCTACGGGGCGGGCTCGAATCCGGTTGACGGCAGCTTTTGGGTGGTGGGCGGCGTGAACGGCGGGCCCAAGACGGGCGTGCCGGGGAAAATCATTCGCTACACCATGGGATCGAATCCTCCGGCTACTTGTATGACGGAGGTGTACGAGCCGCCGTTCAACAATCCCCAAGCGCCGGGAGTGGAGGCGTACGGCACGCAGGGCGTGGAAGTCGACAGCAAGGGGATTGTGTGGGTGTCGCTCGGCGGGAGCGCGCACCTCGCCAGCTTCGATCGCAGCAAGTGCAAGGTGCTGCGGGGACCGACCGCTACCGGCCAGCAGTGCCCGGAGGGCTGGACGCTCTATCCGGTGCCGGGCCCGACGTTCAAGGGGACGACGATCCGGTCCGACTACTTTTATCTGAGCTGGGTTGACCGCGCGAATACCCTGGGGCTGGGCAAGGACGTGCCGGTGGTGGACGGAACCGGCTCCGATTCATTGATCGCTTTCCTGCCGGACCAGAAGAAATTCGTGACGATGCGCGTGCCGTATCCGATGGATTTCTACACGCGCTCGATGTCGGGACGCATCGACGATCCCAAAGCCGGCTGGAAGGGGCGGGGGATCTGGGCGGGCAACAACGAGAGAGTCGTCTGGCATATCGAGGGCGGCAAGGGAACGACGAGCGAAATCGTACATTTCCAGATCCGGCCCGATCCGCTGGCGAAGTAGTTCGAGCCTTTTTGGTGCGGTGGGCCGATTGTTCACGCGCGACGCCGCCTCTCGAAGCAGTCCTATGGAGTAAGTGTCCGCTTTGTGATGGCAGCCCATCATGATGCGCCAGACTCTGGGAAAAGGTTTATAATGGGGGGCGGAGGGAACTTATATGTCATATGGTAAGGTTCTTGCGTTCTCGATTCTCGCCGCAGCCCTGTTGATGTGTGCGCAGGCGGCTCCGGCGCAGGTTTCCATTGGCGTCAACATAGGGGCAGCTCCCGTATGTCCCTACGGATACTTCGACTATGCTCCGTACGACTGCGCTCCGTACGGCTATTACGGGCCTGACTGGTTTGTCGGCGGAGTCTTTCTGGGAGCTGGGCCCTGGTTCCACGGTCCTCGTGGGTTCTTCGGGCATGTTGATAACCGCTACGACCCTCATTACGGTTATCACGGGCCATTGCCGGGTCGCGGGGAGGCACCCTTCAACCACTTCCATGGCAACGAGGCGCGGGATGGACAGGGTCACATAGGCCCGGCCGGTCACGATGCGGGCAACGAGCACGCCCTCCCTGGATATCGAGGGGGTAGTAGTCGTGGTAGCAGCCATGGTGGGGGACACCACTAAGCGGGACTAGACTATATTGCGTCGGATAACCGGGCCTGTGGTGGCCCGGTACTCCGATTCGTTGGTCGCTTTTCTCCCGATCAAGATGAAATTTGTGTTCCGGCTTGGTCCGCTTGCGAAGTAAGCGATTTGCCAGCACGAAGTCGCTGTGCTATTTCAACGCCGGAGGCGGCGTAATAACCGCCGTCATTTTTCGGATTGCGCCATCGGATTTGCTTAGGACGTAGAGTTCGCCGTCGCCGCCCATTGCCATCCGCACGTCGGTATGTCCCCCGCCATAGACGACTCCTTCGGGATCGGTTTTGGGCTGGCGATGCTCGGGGTCTTTCCAGCCGGTGGTGGCGTTGCTTCCGCCTGGCAGCACGCGGTTCGGGGCGGCGATTCCTCCCTTGCGCGCGAAATTCTCCGCGACGATGTCAAACATCCGGTGCTTCACCGCGCTCTGATCGTTCGGCCCCTTATAGATGATCTGCAATTCGTGGATTTGCGCCTGCCGGTTGCGCTCGCCGTGGGTTGCGAGCATCTCGGCTAAGTCGACGTAAAAAATCCGGCCGGTGGTCATGTCGTTGAACACATACTTGCCGCGCATCTGCGGCATGAGTTTGCCGCGATACACAAAGCCGCTGCCGATGGAGTCGCCCTCCTGGTGGCTGTAGACGGCGGCGGGATAGAGAGGAGTCACTGGTTCGGCAAGGCCCTCGACCGTAAGTCGATCCTTCTCCGGGAAAGGGATCGGCGGATTCATCAGGCTGCCTGTTTTTCCTCCGCTGTCAACGAACACCTGCTCGTTGCCCTCGCGCTCGCCATAACCGTAATTCCCGCCTTTGACCACGATATTGATCTCTTCCCACTCGTGCAGGCCGATATCGTTTACGAGGAGCGTTTTGGAGGGACCATCCCAGTTCATCCGATGCGGATTGCGCAAGCCGTACGCGTAGATTTCGGCGCGGGCTCCTGGCACGGAGACGAATGGATTGGGATCATGGCCGGTGGAGGGGATGCGATAGCGGCCGTTGGGGCTCAGCATGTCCTTGGGATGCAGATTGATATCGGGCGTAATGCGCAGGATTTTGCCCACCAGGGTATTCAGCTGCTGCGGAAGCGTGTGGCCGGGGCCGGGGGTTTCTCCCTGCGCGCCGTCGCCCACGGCGATGTAGAGATTTCCGTAATCGTCATGGTGCGGGCGCGCGAGCGGGTTGAAGAGCAGGTCGGACATGGGGTGATTGCGGTCGTATCCCACGCGAAGAATCTCGCGCGCGGTTCCCTCGAAGGTTGCATTGCGGATGTTGGTGTCGGTCCATTCGATCAGAACCCCTTCCAGGTGCGCCGGACCAGCCGGGGGATTCACGGCAGGCGTTACGGTGTAGCCAGTCAGATCCAGAGAGGGCATCTGGGTGTTCGTCGGCGCCGCCGAGCCTTCCAAATCAGGTTTTTCAATGTGCACGGTATAGAATTTGCCGTTTTTGGCATAGCCGGGATCGAACTGGATCGACACGACTCCCGGAGTGTTTCCCGTCCTCGAGACAAACTTCGGAAAAATCCGATCAAAATCGAGATAGGGCGTGAAGGTTTTGGTGGCTTTGTCGAGGATGTAGATGGTGTGGCTCTGATCGATCACGAAGAAGCGCGATGCTGCCAGTGGCGCGTTGGCGGGCTCCGAGCGCAGCGAAGTGGCGCGGCCCAGCTGGGCCTTGTAGTCGATTGGCGCCCGGGGAATATTGCCCTGGGTGGGGTTCGAGAGCGGCAGATTCGCGTAGTCTTCCAGCAGGACCGCCGTTCCATCCTTGCTGACCCGGGATTGGGACGGGTATGTTGCCGGGTATTGCGCGGAAGCAGTGGCCGCGCACGCGAACGAGATCAGCAGCAGTATGGAGCTGAGGCTCCAACGAAGTCTTGCGCCCCGCTCAACGATTCTCATTTCGCTCCCCATTGCGAATATCTCCTTTTTCCCAGCAGCGTCCTTGAACCCCGGCCGAGCCCGCTGCATTGTTGCGAATATCTTTAGCGCCGTCCAGCGCTAAGTGAAGGAGGGTCTCCCTCAGCCGGTGGCGTGAGGCAGCGCTTGAACCCGGGCGGGGCCTAAAGAAGTTCACGAATATGCCGATGTAGCATTACAGAGGTACGGCGCGTTCCTGCTCCCGGGTCGGTTCACCGGGAAGCCCACTCCGGAAATGAAGCCTAAAAAAACGCCACTGCCGGGTCTTGCCCCCGCGCCCACGGGAACAACCGGGCGACAGCCACTCCTGTGGGCTTTCGCCATCTTTCTCAACCTGGTGCTGACGTTCGGAATCGCTCTATTGATTTTTCCACTGTGGACCAGACGCACCGTGGATTTTGTTTCGCTGCATCCGATCCTGGCCATCCGCGGGCTGGTGGCTTTCGTGCTGTTGTTTGACATCTACACGATATACCAGCAACTGCAAATCCGCCGGATTCGCCGGGAACTGGGCCAGGGCAAGGAAGTCTTCCGGCTGATCGGCGAGAATGCTGTCGATATGATCGCCGTCGTCGACGCGAAGGGCCAGCGGCTCTATAACAGTCCCGCGTACGAGAAGGTTCTGGGCTACAGCCCGGAAGAGCTGAAAACCACGTCATCGTCACAGCAAATCCATCCGGACGATCTCGGAACCGTACGGGAAGCGGCCAAGCACGTACAACAGGGAGGCGCGCCGCGAAGCATCGAATACCGCATGCGCCATAAAGACGGGACGTGGCGTTTTCTGGAATCCACCGCGAGCCCCGTGCGCAACGAAAAGGGCGAAATCGAAAAGCTCGTCATCGTAAACCGCGATATCAGCGAACGAAAGCATCTCGAAGAGAAGTTCCGGCAGGCGCAGAAGATGGAAGCGGTGGGCCGGCTAACCGGAGCAATCGCCCACGATTTCAATAATCTTCTGGGCGTCATGATCGGCTACGCCGAATCCATTCAGCGCCGGCTGGACAAAACGCACCCCCTTCGTGAAAGCGCCGACGAAATCGTCAATGCCGGAAAGCGGGCCGGCTCTCTTACCCAGCAGCTTCTTGCCTTCAGCCGCCAGCAGGTCCTCCACCCGACAGTTCTCGATCTGAATCTGATCGTCAGCGACATGGAGAAGCTGCTCGCGCGCGTACTGGGGGAGGACATCAAGGTGATGACGGGCCTGCTCGCGGATCCCGCGCGAGTGAAAGCCGACCGGAGCCAGCTGGAACAGATCCTCATGAACCTTGCCGTGAACGCGCGGGACGCCATGCCGAAGGGAGGCAAGCTGATCCTGCGGACGGCAAACATCCTGATGGACGACGCTTTTGTGCGCCAGCATCCCTACCCGGTGCAGCAGGGATCGTATGTCCTGCTCACGGTGACCGACACGGGAACCGGCATGGATGCTGAAACGAAGGCCAAAGCGTTTCAACCTTTCTTCACCACCAAGGAAAAAGGCAAGGGCACGGGGCTTGGCTTGTCCACGGTGTACGGGGTCGTCAAGCAAAGCGCCGGTTACATCGACGTGTTCAGCGAGCCGGGCGAAGGAACCACCTTTAAAATTTATCTGCCCCTCACCGACGAAACGGTTGCCGTCGAGAAAGCGCACGATGAATCGGCCGCGCCTCCCAAGAAGGAGTACACCATCCTGCTGGCTGAAGACGAGCCGTCCCTGCGGGCGGTGACGCGGAGTACGCTGCAGGAATGCGGCTACACGGTGCTGGAAGCGAAAGACGGCGGCGAGGCTCTTCGGGTGAGCCGACACTATGAAGGAAACATCGATTTGCTGCTGACGGATATCGTGATGCCGGGAATGGGCGGCCACGCCCTGGCGCAGGATTTGAGCCGCGAGCGGCCCGGGATAAGAATCGTGTACATGTCGGGTTACACGGCAAGCTACACGGGGCTGCTCCTGGGAATGCGAAAGTTCTTCTTGATGAAACCCTTTACGCGGGACGCTTTGCTGGAGAAGATCGGTGAAGCGCTGGCGGAGGAAGAGGAAGTCCTCAGCGAGTTGCAGTGAGCTTTAGCCGGAGACAGGCCTCATTTCCGCAGCCTTGTGTTGATGCTTTATACAACAGCTGCTACACTCCCGGCCCTGGCGGAAGCCAAATTTCGGACGGGAGGAAATCATGGAAGCCGAGATTTCACAGTTGGTCAGCGGATATGAGAGCGGGTCGCTTAGCCGGCGGGAACTCATACGGGGGCTGGCGGTTCTCGCTGCGTCGGCGGCTGGGGCGCCAGAAAGCGCGGTGGCTGCTATTCCATTTCAGGTCAACAGCTTTGGCCATGTTTCGCTCCAGGTGAAGAATCTCGATCGGTCGGTGAAATTTTATCGGGAGGTATTCGGTCTGCCTGTATTCGACAAGATTGTTAATCCGCCGGGCGAGTTCCGTTTGAAGGTGGGCAGCGGCATGCTCGTGCTGCGAAATGTCGAGCCGTTTGGAGTGGTGGACCACGTGGCGTTGGGGGCGGAGCGCTTCGATAGAGCTGCCGTGACGCAGCAGTTGAAACAGCAGGGAATCACGGCGGTGGAGACACATGGACCGCTGGGCTTCTATGTCTCGGATCCGGACGGATATCCTGTGCAGATCGTCGCGTCAGGAGATCCAGCGTAGGCCGCTTCCGGCTTGGCTCACAGCTTGGGCAAGCGGAAGGCGATGTACTCGCCGGAGAAGGTGCCGCCGCTTACGGCGAGGACGATGTACTGCCGGCCGTTGAGCATGTACGTCATCGGCGATCCGGTCTGCGGCGCAGGCAGATACACCGCGCCCACTTCCTTGCCGGTCATTTTGTCGTAGGCGTGAAGTATCGCGCCGCGCCCGTGCGATGGAACGGTAGTCGCGATCGGGTCGCCGGAGATCACCAGCGTTTTCGTGATGAGTGTGCCGGCGTGAAGCGGCTGCCCGGTGCGCGGAATCGTGAGTCCCTTGAGCGCGGGGTTATTGCGGACCGCGTCGAGCGTTTCTCCATGCGCGATCTGCCAAATGAAATCGCCCGTGTCCATATTGATCGCGGTGATCGTCCCGTAGGGCGGCTTGAACAGCGGCATGCCCTGGATTCTGAGGTCGTCATCGCCGTCGGGCGATCCCCACAGATAATTCAGATCCGAAGTTCCGGGCTTGGGTTTGATGAGCCCGATGACCATCAAGCAAGCGTTGCAGGCCTCCACGTAAAACGTATGCGTCTCGGGGTCGTAGGAGCCGCCCGGCCAGTTGGTGCCGCCGCCTCCCGTGCCCAAGGTGAGGGTGCCGTGCTGGCTGTCGGTATCGACGACCGGCGGAGTGAACCTCGGACCAAGCTTGTAGCGTTCCGTCGCTTGCAGCGCCTGGTTGCGAAGAGCGGGGGTGAAATCGATAAAATCATCCACGCTGACGCCGGTGCGCGCGTACGCTTTCGGCTTGGTGGGTATGGGCTGAGTGGGCGAATACCACTCTCCCGGAGCGGTGCCCTTTTCCACCGGCTGCTCCTCGATGGGCCAGACCGGTTTGCCCGTCACCCTGTCGAACACGTAGAGAGTCGCCTGTTTGGTGGGTTGCGCGACGGCTTTGATCGTGCGGCCGTCCACGACGATATCGAGGAGCACGGGAGCGGAGGAAATGTCCATATCCCACATCTCGTGATGCACGAGCTGGTAGTGCCATTTGCGCTGGCCGGTTTTCAGGTCGACGGCGACAAGCGAGTTGCCGAACAAATCGTTCCCGGGACGGTGGCCGCCGTAGTGGTCGGATGTCGGCGCCTCCACCGGCAGATAGGCGATGCCCAGGTCCTCGTCCACCGCGATCTGCGTCCAGACGCCGGTGTTGCCGTTGGTGGCCCAGGAGCCATCGAGCCAGGTGTCGTTGCCAAACTCTCCGGGCTTGGGAATCGTGCGGAAAGTCCAGATCAGCTTGCCGGTGCGCGCGTCGAAGGCGCGAACCAAACCCTTGGGGGTGTTGTGAGTTTGCGGCTTGCCGCTGGGGAAGGCTGAGCCTACAAGGACTTCGTCCTTGGCCACCAGAGGTGTCGCGTTCAACCCAATCTGTCCTTTCACCAAATCAATCTGCTTGCCTGCGCCGAACTCGACGCCCTGCTTCAAGTCGACTGCGCCATTTTCCCCGAAGCCTTTTACCGGGATGCCCGTTTTCGCGTCCAGGGCGACAAGGCGGTAGCCAATCGTGACGTAGAAGATGCGGGACTCGCCGCCGCCGCTCCAGTAAGCCAGGCCGCGGCCCGATATTCTGCGCGGAGACGCGTCGCCACGTTCGCCCTCGTTTTCGCTGTGCATCCAGAGGAGTTCGCCGGTGGCGGCGTCAAGGGCGACGACCGCGCGCCGCGTTCCGGCTGTGGTGTAGAGCACTCCGCCCACCATGAGCGGCGTTCCTTCGAGCATGAATTCGGGGCGGGGGCCGAGGTTGTCGGTCTTGAATGACCAGGCGACTTCGAGTTTGTTGAAATTAGTGGCGTCGATCTGATCGAAAGGGCGGTAACGGGTGTTGGCGAGGTCCGCGCCGTAGGTGGGCCATTCGGAAATATTGCCGCTCGATTGCGCCTCGATTGTCCAGGGAACGGCCGCAAGATAAATCAGAAGGAACAGCGCCGCCATCGCGTAGGAGAACAGCCTAGCGCGCTTCATGATCCGAGTGTTGCTTATCTCAATCAAAGTGAGTGCCTTCGCTCCTGTCTGACCAAAGCAGCGGCGGACTTGAACGAGGGAGTTTATATCACAGGGGCAAATATTCCCGACGCGAATGTTTCAAAGCTAGATATCGATACCTGCGAGTTACTTTCGCCCTGTCAATCGGGACAGGCCGAGTCGTAGTACCCCTGCTCTATTTTTCGGGAAGCTTGCGGCGCGGTACAACAGCTCGTCAATTGGCTCGTTGAAATTGGCTCGTTGATTCGCATTTCCGGCGAGGAGTTTTGCCGGGGGCTCTGGGGGTAAACAATGGCAGCGAATAAAACCGAGCGGCTCACTATCCGATGGCGGCCCAGAGGGCTGGGACCACATGCGAGCGCCGCGCTCATCGATGCGATAGCGGTAGATCAGGCTCCGAGCTGGCAGCTGATGTGCTTCGCGAGTTTCTTTTCCCTTGCCGGCTTGCTTCTCGGTGTCGTCTGCCTGATCGGCTGCAAGGACCTCGCCAGCAGCAGGCTGGCATCGGCCGGTAAGTCCTCAACAACAGCCACGCAAAGCGCCGACTACTCCGCGGATCACAACGGTCAACTTTCCCGCAGTGAGCGCGCAGGGCCAGATCGCGCCCCCAACGAATATGGTTTCCTTTGCGCCGCCCGCTAACTCGTCTGCGCCGCCGAAACCCGTGAGTCCGGCGCCTTTGCAGGTCACGAAGGCGATTCTCCCCGTGGGAATTGCGCAGACTGACTACGATACAGCGCTCGTGGCAAGAGGCGGCGTGCCCCCTTACTATTGGGACGCCACCGCCGGGCAGATTGCACCCGGTCTCACGTTGAGGTCTTCCGCTGGGACCATCTCGGGGATTCCCTTCGTGCCCGGGGCTTTCTCCTTCAGGGTTCGAGTCCGGGATTCGGCAGGCTCGTCATTATCCACGACCGTGTCGCTGAACGTTTTGGGTGCTCCGCCCGCGACCGTCTCTGACGCAGTAGCCGACGCGACCCCAGCGGCTAGTGGAAGAGTTATGATGATTTCAGATCGTTCAAGCGTTGGGCGGTGAGAACAACAGCGGCCTTGTTCTCCAGCGATTAGACCAGGTGCATGCGCCGCAGCAACTCCTGGAAGCGCGGGTCCGGGTGCAACGGTTCGAAGACCGGGTGGACGTTGACCATCAGCAGGCCTTCGTCCCGGATCGCGTAGGCTTTGTCCAGCCACGCGAACGCCTGTTCGCTGTCGCCTAGACCGACGTAGATCACCGCAATGCTCGAGGGCGACACGTAGGCAACGGCGGACCGCTCCAGCAGCTTCTTGAGAATCGCGCATGCCTCATCTTTATTGCCCGCCACGGCGTGGGCATGCGCGAGTGCGGACAGAACCGCCACGCTGTCGCCTGAAAGTTGCGCGGCCCGCTGCAGGTGCCGGATGGCTTCCTCCTGCATGCCCTTCTGCAAGTACGCGCGCCCCAGCCCCTGATGCGCCAGCGCGAAAGTGGGGTCCAGCTCGATCGTCTTCTCGTATTGCTCGATGGAGCGGTCCGTCTGTCGCGCGTAGAGAAAAACAAGCGCGACATCCCGGTTGATGATCACCGAGAGCGGATCGAGCTCCAGAGCCCGCTCCGCCTCCTGGATGGCTTCGCCCATCCGCCGGTGCGCCGCCAGATAGAACGCATACCAGTGGTGAACGGTCGCGTAACTCGGATTCAATTCGATGGCCCGTTTGTATTCCCGTTCGGCTCCGGCCCAGTCACGTTCGGATTGCAGTAAAGACGCCATGGAGGAATGCGCCTCGCCCAGTGTGTCGTCGATTTGCAGCGCTCGCCGGGCGGCCGCCTGCGCTTGCGGCATCGCATCGTCCGGAGCGAGACCGGCGAGACTCGTGCCGCACAGCAGGTAATAGGAATCGGACAGGCCCGCGTGGGCCAGCGCGAAGTTCGGGTCCTTTTCGATGGCCCGTTTGAAGAAGCCGATCCCTCTCTGAATATCTTCGGACGTCCTCTTGTTCCAGCAGTAGCGGCCTTTCAGATACAGGTGATAGGCCTCGGTATCCTGGGTAGGGCGCCTGCTGAGCCGCTTCTTTTCCTGCGGACTCAGCGAAAGGCGCAGGCTTTCGGAAATTTCCTGGGCGATCTCGTGCTGCACGCTCAGAATGTCTTGGGCTCTTCGATCGTACTGTTTGCTCCAAAGCTGCCACCCATTGGCGACGTCGACCAGTTCAGCCGTCACCAGGAGCGCGTCGCCGCGTTGGAGGATGCGGCCAGTGAGTACGGCTTCCACATTGAGCTCGCGTCCGATGTTTCTCGGATCTGCTTTGCTGCCTTTGTAGCGAAACACCGTGCTGCGGGCCATCAGGCGAAGTCCGGACAGCTGGGCCAGATTGGCGATCAGGGATTCGGTGATGCCGTCGCTGATGTACTCGGCGGCGGCGTCTGCGGCAACGTTTTCGAACGGCAGCACGGCGAGCGACTTGATCTTCCGCCGCGCCGCCTTTTTGGGCTTTGCAGCGTGGCCGCCATTTACAGAACCTATGAACCGGTAGCCCCGCCGGGGCAGCGTTTCGATGAACCGGGGGTTGTCCGCCGAGTCGCCCAGAGCGTCCCGCAGTCGGGCCACAGCGGAGTTTACTCCGTGCTCGAAATCGACAAACGTGTCCGCCGGCCAAAGCTTCTGCCGCAATTCCTCCCGCGACACGACCTCGTCGGGCCGCTCCAGCAACATCACCAGAATCTGAAAAGGCTGTTCCTGCACGCGAATCTTCGCGCCGCTTTTGCGCAGCTCACCGGCGCGAGTGTCCAGCTCAAAAACGCCGAAGCGAACGATACCCGGCCAATTTGGACCATTGGTATGCATAGGAGCGAGTTCCCGCGAGATGGCGGAAGCCTTCGCGAGCGATTCTAACATTCCCCGGCAAAGCTTTCGATCCTGCGGCCGCGCGAGATCGCCTCGTAAACTTCAGACTCCATGACGCTTATTCCGTTACCAACATTTAACCTTTCCGGCATTGAGGTACGCTCGCTCCTCGCCGAAACTTCCGGCCATGCAGCCCGGAGGGAAAGGCGCTTATGAGCAAACAACTCCCGAAGACGACGCGCAGCACGTTGCCCAATTTCGGATCAGGCATCAGAAACCAAAAGCGCCGAGCCCCGCTGCCCGTAGCACAGAGGACGCTCCACCCATCGCTCCCGATCCTCCTGGCGTGCCTGGCGCTGTTCGCTCCCCAAGCCCACGCGAAGAAAACGAACCTGGTGATCGCCATCCGGATGACAGCCGATCCTGACCACAAGATGGTTGGGGTTCCGTGCCAGGTGAATGGCGACCAGCGCCAGTACATCTGCCTGATCGATAGCGGCGCGA
Source organism: uncultured Acidobacteriota bacterium (assembly GCA_963709105.1). Lineage (GTDB taxonomy): Bacteria > Acidobacteriota > Terriglobia > Acidiferrales > UBA7541 > Palsa-295. The sequence goes on along the minus strand of CAVPVC010000016.1, from coordinate 359,791 downwards.
CCAACACGATCGTTTCGGACCGCGTGGTCAAGGCCGAGGGGCCGGTGATCGAAATGAGCACCGGCAGCGGCGTCGTGCGCGTTCACCAGCGGGAAGTGGATCTAACGCTCGCCGACGGCCTGCAGCTGAAAGCAAAAGCCCTGGTTCAATCCATGATGCTGCAGGGGGTCGACATACTTGTCGGACAAGACGTCCTCCGGCAGTTCAGGTCCATTATTTTCGACTACGAAAACGGGCAGGTTGAATTTCGGAGATAGCGAACCGCTACCGCGGCTCTAGTACTTAGGGGCTAATTCGGGACCCGCGGATTTGGTACGTTCGCTCTATTCGCTTCGACTGAGCCCCCGTCTACTCTTGCCGAACTGGGCGTGGCGCAAAGCTCCGCGGCCAGAACGGAGCCCACATGAGAGACGGACGAAAGCAATCCGCGTTGCCAACGGTGGCGGCAGTGACTGTGGCGATTTTGTTGCTCGGCTTTAGCGGCATCTGGCGTCTTACGAAACCGAAAAACTCCTGAAAGAGACACCGCCTCATTCGTTCTGCGTTTTCTCGTCATCAACCATTGCGATCGTGCTGGAAACGTCGCCGGACGTATACCTGGTGCAATTCCTGATCGCTCTCGCTTCCGCCTCTACGATGGTTCGCCAACCTTGGCTGAACCCGAAAGCGCCACTCGGGTAAGGTGGAGTCCTACTCCAATAAGAGTTCTGTATTGAAAGGGTTGCGCCCGGGCTGAGATCCCGGCAAATATTCCGCAGTCCGTGTAAACTCCGCGACACAAACCCTCGTCTTACAGGGAAGAATGGAACACGTGCTTTCTATGCCGCAAACGGAAGCCTGGGAAGAGCGCATGTCGGAACTGGACGACATCGACGGCTTGGTCGTTCGCTATCGCGCTCAGGTCCTTCGGCTGGTGGCATTCTCGCTGGACGATCCGGACGAGGCTGCGTCGGTGACACAAGATTGCTTTTTGCGGGCTTACGACACGAGGGCACAGTACCGCGGCCAGTGCGCCGTATCCACGTGGCTGCTGCAGATTGCCTTCAACCTGATGCGGGACCGCGTGCGGACGCGCAAATTCCAGTTCTGGCGGCGGGCGCGGATGCGCGCCATGGACCTTTCTGAACTGGCCAGCCACATGCCCAGCAGCGCGAGTTCTTCGGAGGCGCAACTGCTGGCACGCGAGCGCGTGGAGCAGGTGTGGGCGGCCCTGCGGGAGTTGTCGCCCCGCCAGCGCAGCGTGTTTGTTCTCCGGTTCGTCGAGGAAATGGAGTTGCCGGAGATTGTTGCCGCGACGGGCATGAATCTGGCCACGGTTAAAACCCATTTGTACCGGGGTCTCCATGCGATACGCACCCGCATGGGCGAGGGCGAGAAAGGATCACGATAGTGAGCGCACATTTGAAGCCGCAGGAATTCGACGATTTGCTGCTGGGAATCGCCGCGAGCGCAACGATGGCGCATCTGAACGCGTGTCCGCAATGCCGAAGGCGGAGCGGCGAAATGCGGCAAACACTCGGCGCCTTTCGGGCTGCCGCGGCCGGCTGGAGCGAGGGGGCTGCAAAGCAAGTAGTGCCGCCGGCAACCGAGGGGGTGTTTCAGCGAAGAATTGGGCCGTGGCTTAAGCCGGCGTGGGTGCTGGCCACTGCGGCCGTGCTGTTAGCGGCGATCATCCCGCTTTCGATACGCCGCGGGCACAGCCAGAAACCAGGCGCCACGACCGATGCGCAGGCGCAGATTTCCCGCGACAACGAGTTGCTGGCGCATATCGAATCGGAAGTGGGCGAGACCACTCCGGAACCCATGCAACCGCTGCGGGTGAATCCGTAAGTGAGGCTTCCATGAATGCGATGAATCAAAGACGCTCCTTTACCAGGCTGGCTTTGCTGGCGGGCGTAGCAATCTCGACGATGGCTGGGCCGGCGAGGGCCCTGCAGACTCCGCCGGAGCCACCTCAGGGGCAGGACGGTCCGCCGCCACAGGGGCCTCCGCCGCAGCGCGGGCCGGGCCGACGAGGCCCGGGGTCGGAGGGACCCGGCGCGCGCGACGGCAGGCCGGACAGTCCCTCGGCGGAACTCCATATGCCGCCCGGCCGCTGGTGGAACGATCCGGACATCGCACAAAGCGTGGGGCTCAGCGCCGCGCAAATCAAGAAGATGGACGAGACGTTCGACGGCGCCCGCGATCGTCTGATCGATCTCGACGCCGCCGTGAGAAAGGCCGAAGGCGGCCTGCAATCGTCGCTCGATACCGACCCGATCGACCGCGGCAAGGTGATGGCGCAGGTGGAAAAGTTGACGCAAGCGAAGTCCGATCTGGAAAGGGCCGCCGCGCAGATGTTGCTCGATATCCGACTGCAGTTAACGCATGACCAGTGGGTCAAGCTTGCAGGAGTGCGTCCACCACGCCCACCGGAGCGCTGAGTTCAAAGCAGGCGCCGACAGTGCGGTTCTGAATCGTAAGCAAGGAGCAGTGTGAAGAAGTGGATACGAACCCGAAGCCGTTGAGAAAGATTTGCCAAGGCGAATGCAATCAGGCGTCCGTGCGGATCGGCCAGGTGCAAGCGCATTGGCGGGCGGCTGCTTACAGCTGGGCGAGCTTTATTCACGAGGGCAATCGACAGGCACGGCCGGAAATCACGCAAGAGTTCACGAGAGCGGAGGCCCTTTGGCTATCAACCGACACCACAAACCCCTTTTTCTTTCGATAAGCCTCATCCTTGCAGGATGCGGAGGCGGCTCCGCGACGAATACGGCCGACACCACCGCCGCGGCCACCACGACAACAACAACCACGACGACGCCCGCGGTAACACTGATCCCCAGTCTGCAATCCTATACGACACCGACTGGCACGGTATCGACCGACAGTTCGACGGGCAGCATCGATCCGACCGGAGTTTTCTTCCAGAGCCTTGGCACCAACGGACGCACCTGTGCCAACTGCCACCAGTTGAGCCAGGGAATGTCGATCAGCGCGGCCAGCGTGCAGACGCTGTTCGCGAGCACGAACGGCACCGATCCTTTATTCGACGCGGTGGACGGGGCGAACTGCCCCACGGCGGCGACGGGCGACAGTATCGGGCATAGCCTGGTGCTGAACAATGGACTGATCCGCATCGCCGTCGAGCTCCCCGCAAACGCGCAGTTCAAACTGGCCACCACACTCGATCCCTACGGCTGCGCCGTGACCCCAGATGCCTCCACGGGTCAGCAGATCGTGTCGGTGTACCGGCGGCCGTTACCTTCTAGCAGTCTGACTTTTCTCAGCAACGTCATGTGGGACACACGCGAGACTATCTCTCCGTTGAACGCGGCGGCGACTTTCAGCGCGAATCTCAGCGCCGACCTGAGCGCGCAAGCGGCTTCGGCGGTGGCTACGCACGAGCAGGGCAGCGCGAGTCCCACTGCTGCGCAGCTAAGCCAGCTGGCGGCGTTTGAGGAAGGGCTCTACACAGCGCAGGCGACCGATAATCAGGCCGGATCGCTGAGCGCTGCCGGAGTAACGGGCGGCGCGGCCAGTCTAGCGGCACAAGCCTATTATCCGGGAATCAACGACGCATTCGGCGGGGACCCGAAGGGCGCTCCATTCAATCCCGCGGTCTTTACGCTATTTCAGGGTTGGAGAAACAGCTCCAATCCGCAACAGGCCAGCATCGCCCGCGGGGAAGATATCTTCAACACCGCGCCCATGAATATAGCCAACGTGCGCGGACTGAACGATAACCCGGCTATCGGCAGCCCCGCAGTGATTCACGGCTCCTGCAGCTTATGCCACGATGCGCCGAACATCGGAAACCATTCGTTTCCGCTTCCCATGGATACTGGCACCAGCCGCCTGGCGGCCAGCGAAACGGCCCCCGGGATCGTCGCGGGACTGCAGCAACTCACTGCGGCCACGGTGCCGATCTACCAGATCACCGGCTGCACAGATGCAAATGGAAATGCGGTGGTGTACGTGACCACAGACCCGGGCACGGGACTTTTCTCGGGGCTCTGCGCGGATGTGAATCGCGTGAAGGTGCCGGTGCTGCGGGGGCTTGCCGCCCGGGCTCCATACTTCCACAACGGCTCTGCCGGCAATCTGGGACAACTGGTGAATTTCTATAACGCGCGCTTTCAGATGAACCTGAGTCCGCCGCAGCTTACCGATCTCGAAAACTTTCTCAACGCGCTGTGAGCGCTGCCACGGCCTAGTGTCAACTCACGCGGGAGATTGCATTGGCCACGAGCGCGCGCAGAGTCAGAAATTTCCCTGGCCGGGGACGTACGGCTTTTTCAGCAAGGCCTGCGATTGCGCTTCGCTCTTTAGAGGAAGGACTTTGTCCGGGTCGATGCGCGCCATCACATAGGTGATGTGATCGTCGATTTGGGTGAACCAGTGGCCTGTGCCCGCCGGAATGATCAATACATCGCCGGCCTGGAGATGGTGGGTGACGGGGTCTTTGATCGAGGCGGCGTTGAAGCCGGGACCGTTCTGCTCGCGGACGGTGAGCAGGTCGGCTGGCCGTGGCTTTGCGCCCACCAGGTCGGGGCCCGTGAGCAGCGTCGCGGAGCCGTCGATGACGTAGTAGATCTCGCTCACCTGTTCGTGCTCGGCAACTGCATTCGCTGGTCCTGATCCCGGGACGAGCTTGCCGCGCGTAACGATACCGATGCCTACCTGCACTTTCCCGATATCGACGGCGCGCACCTGCTGATCCTCGATATTGTGTTCAAGCGCGCGCCGCGTGTAGGCGTCCAGCTCGCTCTTGGGGATGTAGGTAGCCGAGCATCGATTGCAGGAGGGGTGCGGCTCCTGCGCCAGAAGCGGAAATGCGGCCATCACAACGCTCAGAACTGCAGCTTTCAAAACGATTCTGTGCTTTCCCATAGGCTTCCTCCCTCGTCAGATTCCTTTCGGCTATGCCACCGTGGGGGCTGCTGTCGCAACGGTAGTTGCTACGCCAGCCACAAGGCTACTTCGCCGGGGGATTCATCAGCGGCAGAACCTTGTGGGGATCTGGCCGCAGCAGGACGTAGACGATTTCGTCTGACGTGATCTCGGAGAAGCGGTGCGGGGTGTTGGGCGGAATGACTATTACGTCGCCCGGGCCTACGGGTTTGCTGACGCCGCCGATGATCTCACTTCCTGACGCCGTCGGGCCGCTGGCCGTGGGGGGAGCGCCGGGCTTGGACTCCTTGAAATCTTTGAGGGTGCCGCCCGTGTCGAGGACGGCGTTGCCGGAGATGATGTAGTAGACCTCGGCGACTTCGTTGTGCTCGACGGCGCCTGAGCCTTTTACGGACGCTTTCGAGCGATGGGCGATGCCGACGGCGAGGTGGTATTCGTCGTTGTTGACGCCCACGACGGCAACCTGGGAATCGTTGGTCGGCTGGCCGGCGCTTTTTTGCGCGATCGCCATTAGGTCGTCGTGGCTGATGTAGGTTGCGGTTCCGCTCGGAGGCTGCTGCGTCTGGGCCTGGAGATGGGCTATGGTCGGCATGCAGAAGAGTGAAAAAAGGGCACAGACTACTACTTGAGATCGTTTCGGCACTGGCATTCTCCTCTGTGTTGGCTACGTTTCGTTCATGGATAGCGGTTACGCGCTTCCTTTCGAGGCGCACGCGCCGCAAACATACACCTCCACTCGATGGTTTACAAATAGCAAGAGCGATCGCCTTCGCAGGTGGTCCGTCGCGTGATTTCCCGCGACGGCGGAGAGGGCGCTCGTCGATTCGTTCGGCCGGGATGACAACGGAAAGCGGTCCAGGGCCGGCGAGAAGAAGAGCAAAAGCAGATCCTTCACTTCGTTCACGGCCACAGCGAAAGGCTGGAGCAAAACCTCGGGAATCGCGCCTTTAGGCGGGCGGCTCGTTTGCGGGGGCGGGCTTGGATTTGGGCTGGGATTTTGCTTGCTGGCGGGCCAGGTTGAGCGCCAGCCATAACAATCCTGCGACGGCCAGGGCGATCATCAGCGCGTGGATTGCGGTGGCCCACGAGGCGGCGTTCATGCCTGGCAGCTGGAATTGGAAGCGGCTGAGGATTTCGCCGCGGTCGATCATCCAGTGCCAGGCGGTGTGGGCGACGATCGCCGAGAGGATGATGGTGCCGATGCGCTCCGGCACAGCGTAACGGAACAGCAATTCCAGCGCGGGGATGAGAAGCGCGAGCACGAGCAACTGCCCGAGTTCGACTCCGATGTTGAACGACAGCAGCGATGTGAGCAGGTGCGAGCCGGCGAACTGCAGCGTCTGCCGCAGAATGAACGAAAAGCCGAAGCCGTGAACGAGGCCGAAGCAGAAGGCAACGATCCAGCGGCGGTGCACGGTGACGCCGCCGACGATATTTTCGAGCGCCATGTACACGATGGAAACGGCGATCAGCGTTTCGATGAGGGGCGGAAACCACAGGGCGTCCGGCGCGAGATTATAGGCGGAGGCGATCAGTGTGATCGAGTGCGCCACCGTGAACGCGGTGACCACGGGGATCAGCGCGCGGAAGCGGCGGAAGGGGATTACCAGACAGAACAGAAAAAGCAGGTGGTCGGTGCCGTCGAGGATGTGGAGGAAGCCCAGCCTGACGAAGCGCAGCGCGGCCTGGCTCCAGCGCGGATCGAGGCGCACGAGGCCGGGGTCGCCGAGAAATTCGAAGGCGCGCACCGCGCCGCCGGGCGGCAGAAATCGCAGGACGATGGCGACATGCACGGCCAGACCGCCGAGGCCCGGATGGATGGAGAATCGTCGACTGGTCCGACTGGATGGGGTAATCGAAGAGCACGTCCATCAGGGATTGGTCCCAGATCAACTGCGTGTCGCTGGGGAGCTTGGGGCCCGTGACGTGCGCGAGCGCGTCGTCGTAGGAGTCGAAGGACCTGTCGGATTCGAGAGAGACGCGCGCGGCGGTTAGCTGCGGCGGCGGGAGCTGGGAGTTGCCTTCGTAGACCTCGATGGAATTCGAAAGCCAGGTAGTGGCGGCGTCGCGCAGCGCGGGGTCGACCTTTGTGAGGTCGAGGTAGCCCGGGCCGCGTACGGGGTATTCCGTGTCGCGCATCGCTCGCAGCGGGATGCGCAGGAGCACGTGGAGCGTGTGGCCGGAAGGCTTTACGAACATTTGCACGGTGATGTCGATGGGGATGTCGTGTGCGGAGGCGGCGGGAGGCGCGAACAGAACAGCGAGGAGGGGAAGCATCGCTGAAGCGTGGAGGAGGCGTTTTGTCATGGTTATGCAAGTCTGTGCCATGTGGAGTTGAGAGCATATCGTGACTGCGGATCGAAGGCTCGCGGGAAATTCGGCGGAAGGCAAGAGGAATGGTGGACGTTTTTATGCGGCAGGCGCTGAAGCTCCGATTGCCATGTGGCGGACGGTGCCGCAGGGAGGACCCAACCCTGTAAAGCGTAAGGATGAAATGGTGTGCGCGCGGGCCGCGACGGCAATCTTGCCACGCGGTGAAGGGAATGAAATTCTCCGGACCGACCCTTCCGCAGTGACAAATTGTGGCACGTTGGATTGCGCCGCCACGTCATTCAACGGGCGTTTCCGCGCGACGATTCAAATTGGGCCGCGTCCGGGACAGGCGAATCGTAGTGCAAGCCTAGCAACATCATCTGGATGCGGTCTAGCGGGGAGCGGATTGGGCGTGGCAGACTAATTGCAAGGTAGCATACGTCGAAGCGATCGTCAGGCGTGGGATCGGTCTCCCAGGCCTTATTGCAAAGCGTCGCGAGAAAATCAGAAATGCCGAATATGACTTGGAAGGGTGCCTTGTGGACAGGTCCGCTGGTCCATTATCGGGACGAACTATGACCGCCAACTCTTCACGACGCGAACAGAAGGGATTTTCGCTGATCGAATTGTTGATCGTGGTGGCGATCATCCTGGTGATTTCGGCGATCGCGATTCCCAATCTCCTGCGGTCTCGAATCGCGGCGAATGAAGCGTCTGCGGTGGCTTCGATTCGAATCATCATCACGGCTGCGGGAAATTACAACTCGACGTACGGCAACGGATTTCCACCGAGCCTCACGGCCATCGGGACCACTGGCAGCGGCTCGCCGAGCTGCACGAACGCCGAATTGATCGATCCGGTGCTGACCGCCGGATCAAAGAGCGGCTACACCTTCGCTCTGGTGCCGGGTAACACAATTCTCACCAGCGCGTCGAGTTCGTGCTCGGGCGGATATGGCTATACCGACGGTTTTGTGGTGACGGCTACCCCGTTCAATGCCGCCACGGGGCTGCGGGCGTTCTGTTCGGACGCGAGCGGAGTGATCCGGTTCAACGCGTCGAGCACTCCCTCCTACACGTCACCGAATTGCACCGATACTACGCTTCTTCAGTAAACAGAACTGCGGGCAGCGCATCACGCCGCAAGCTAGCGTATGACCCGCCTGCTTTGCTTCTTTCTCCGCTGACGGATTGTACTTCAACTCGAATTCCACGAATTCCACCACGCGGAGGGAGAGCGAGAGTGCGCCGGCGAGGTGGGAAGCCTCGCCGGCGCTTCTGATCTGCTGTGCTTACAACTTCACGGCCGGATGGCGACTTTAATTACGCCATCGCGGCGATTGCCGAAGAGTTGATAGGCTTCGGCGATCTGGTCGAGCGTAAAGGTGTGAGTAAGCAGAGGGACGAGATCGAGTTTGCCGTTGCGCACTAGTTCCATGAGACGCCTCATGCGCTCTTTGCCGCCAGGGCAGAGGGTGGTGACGATTTTGTGGTCGCCAAGCCCTGCTGCGAAGGGATCGAGCGGGACGCTGAGCTTTCCGGAATAGACGCCGAGGCTCGACAGCGTTCCGCCGGGACGCAGTACGCGCAGGGCGTTCTCGAAAGTATCCTGCGTGCCGAGGGCTTCGATGGCCACGTCGACGCCTTTTCCTGCCGTGAGGCGCTTGACCTCGGAAACCACATCCTGCTCGAGATGGTTGATGACCACGTCCGCGCCCATTTTTCTGGCCATCTTGGCGCGCACCGGATCGGATTCGACTCCGATGACGAGGCTGGCTCCTTTGAGCTTCGCGCCCGCCGTGGCGCAGAGTCCGATGGGGCCCTGCGCAAATACGGCCACCGCATCGCCGATTTGAACGTTGCCGCTTTCGGCGGCGGAGATGCCGGTGGAGGCGATGTCTGCGAGAAGCACTACTTGCTCGTCACGCAGATCGTTTGGAATGGGCGCGAGATTCGCTTGAGCGAATGGCACCAGCACGTATTCGGCCTGCGCTCCGTTGATCGTGTTGCCGAACCTCCAGCCTCCGATGGGGCCGCCGCATTGCGATAGATCGCCTCGCAGGCAGTCGTTGCACTGACCGCAGGGCGTGATCGCGCCGACGAGCACGCGGTCGCCGATTTTGTAGCCGGTTACGCCCACGCCGAGTTCGTGAATCACGCCGACAGGTTCGTGTCCAATGATGAGGCCGGCGCGGACAGGATATTCTCCGCGGACGATATGCAAGTCTGTGCCGCAGATGGTGGTGAGGGTTACGCGGATGACGGCTTCGCCGGGTCCTGGTCTGGGGATGGGGACTTGCTCGATGCCGATGTTATTGACGCCACGAAATATGAGGGCCTTCATTGTGCCGGTGGCGGCCAGCTTCGGCTCGCTGGGCGTGACTGCTGAGAGAATGGCGCTCATGGACGACTCCTTTTTGTTTCCGCTTACATTGCTATTCGTAGCGCTGGCCTTGGGCCGGGAGTAGGAGGTGGGTCACATCGGTTTGTGATGTTCATCACTGGCATTGGCGGGCAGCAGCCCGGAGGGGTGGTGCAGGGCGGGTCGTGTAGAATTGGCGTCCATGCGCGTGGCGCTCGACACCGGCGGAACGTTTACCGACTGCGTTTTTCTGCGCGGCGGGCGGCTGGAAATTCTGAAAGTGCCTTCGACGCCGCGGAATCCGGCGGATGCCATTCGCATCGCGCTGGAGCGAATCGCCGGGGAGTCGCCCGATGGCGTCGAGGGAGAGCCGCTGGAAGTGCTTTGCGGCACTACCGTGGGTACGAACGCGCTGCTCGAACGCCGGGGCGGGCGCGTGGCGCTGGTGACGACGGCGGGATTTGAGGACGTGCTGGAAATCGGGCGGCAGGCGCGGCCGAAGCTCTATGAGCTGATGGGCACGCGGCCGGCGCCGCTGGTGCCGAGCGAAAGAAGATTCGGAGCGCGCGAGCGCGTGGGCGCTGATGGAAGGGTGCTGTTGCGTCCTTCGAACGCCGAGATCGCACGGATCGTGCGTCGCGTGCGCGGATCGCGAGCGGATGCGGTTGCTGTTTGCCTGCTGTTTTCGTTCCTGCGGCCGGAGCACGAACGGTTGCTCGCGGAAAAACTCCGCGCTGCGGGAATGGATGTCTCCGTATCGCACGAAATACTGCCGGAATTCCGCGAATTCGAACGCACGGCTACGACTGTTCTAAATGCTTACCTTGTGCCGGTAATGAGCCGGTATCTCAGCGACATCGAGAAGCACGCGGCGGCTCCATCGCGGCACGGGGGGAGAAGTCGCGGGGGAAGACTCGCTGCCGGCGCGCGTGCGCGTGATGCAGTCGAGCGGGGGAATTCTTTCGGCTCAGGTGGCGGCGCGGGAGCCGGTGCGGACGATACTTTCGGGGCCTGCGGGCGGCGTGCTGGGAGCGCAGCAGATGGCGGCGCGCGCCGGCTACTCGCGGGCGATCAGCTTCGATATGGGCGGCACGTCGACGGACGTATCGCTGATCGAAGGCTCGCTGCGTACGACGAATGAATCGATCGTCGCCGATCTGCCGGTCGCGGTGCCCATGCTGGAGATTCATACCGTGGGCGCGGGAGGCGGGTCACTGGCGCGATTCGACCGTGGCGGGTCGCTGCGCGTGGGGCCGGAGAGCGCGGGTGCCGAACCAGGGCCGATTTGTTACGGGCGCGGGGAGCGGCCCACTGTCACCGACGCGAATTCGGTCCTCGGACGGCTGGGGAGCGAAGGGTTGCTGGGCGGTGGGTTTCATCTGGACGAGGCGCGAGCTCGGAAATTCATGGAGCGGGCCATTCGCGGTGTTCGCGGAATGCGGTCGGTGGAGCAATTCGCGCAGGGGATTCTCGCCGTGGTGGAAGCCACGATGGAGCGGGCGATCCGGGTGATTTCGGTCGAGCGCGGGCGCGATCCGCGGGACTATGTGCTGGTTGCGTTCGGTGGGGCGGGCGGACTGCACGCTTGCAACCTGGCGGCGTCGCTTTCGATGCGGCGGGTGATGATTCCGAAATTTCCTGGCGCACTTTCGGCGCTGGGAATTTTTTGCGCGGATGCGGTGAAGGATTTTTCGCGGACGGTCCTGCTGGCTGTTGAATCTTCCGGCACTAGCGGCAGCCGCGCGCGGAAGCGGAAAACGTTCGGGGAGCTTGAGGCTAAATTGAGGAGCGCGTTTGGCGTGCTCGACCGGGACGGCTTGCGCGCCATGCGCGAGGAAGGATTTGCGGCGGGGCAGGTGCGAAGTGAGCGTTCCCTCGATATGCGCTACGTTGGGCAGGCGTATGAATTGAGCGTGCCGGCTGCGGGCGACTTTGTGGGGGCATTCCACAGGGAGCATGCGCGGAGGTATGGCTACTCCGATGCGGGGCGGTCCGTGGAGATCGTGAATGTTCGCGCGCGCTTTATTGGGGCGTCGCCTCGGGTGCATTGGACGAGGCAGCGACTGGGAAGGGGCGATTGCCGGGCGGCGATCATCGGGACGCGTGCCGTCTATTTTCATGGGAGTCGGGGCGCGGCGAACGTTTACCAGCGTGAGAACTTGCGGCCTGGGAATCGGTTTCGCGGGCCGGCGATTGTGGCAGAGTACAGCGCGACTACGGTGGTGCCGGATGGATGGAGTGCTTCCGTGGATGCTTTCGAGAATCTGCTGCTCTTCGGAGAGGCGTAAGAGAGAGAAAAGGCGATGAATTTCGCGTGGCGTAAGAGAACTCGGGAGACGGCGGGATGAGGGCGCGGGGGTTCGATCCTACTCGGCTGGAGATATTCAAGGGGCTCTTCCATTCGGTGGCGGAGGAGATGGGGGCGGCGCTGCGGCGGTCGGCATTTTCGCCGAACATCAAGGAGAGGCGGGATTACTCCTGCGCGGTTTTCGACGCGGCCGGGAATGCGCTGGCTATGGGCGACCACATGCCGGTGCATCTGGGGTCGATGCCGCGATCGGTGGCTGCGGCCATGCAGGCGCTGCGGCTGAATCCCGGTGATATTGCGCTGCTGAACGATCCTTACGCGGGCGGTACGCATCTGCCGGACCTGACTATGGTGATGCCGGTGTATCTGCGCGGGGCACATCCTAGCGGTGCACATGTGCGCGGGAGTGGGCGGTCCGATTTTTATGTGGCGAACCGCGCGCATCATTCGGATATCGGCGGGGCGCATGCGGGGTCGATGAGCCTTTCGCGGGAGATATTTGAGGAAGGGGTGCGGATTCCTCCGGTGAAGATTTTCGAGGGCGGGCGCGCCGTAGACGGCGTGATGAAGATGCTGCTCGCGAACGTGCGTACGCCGCGCGAGCGCGAGGGGGATCTGACGGCGCAGGTTGCTTCCTGCCGGATCGGCGAAAGGCGGCTCGCGGAGATTGTTGCCAGGTACGGACGCGGCGAGGTGGCGCGTTATTCGAGCGCGCTGCTTGATTATTCGGAGGCGATCATGCGGTCGCTGCTGCGGACGATTCCGAACGGCACGTACCGCGCGGCGGATTATCTGGATGACGATGGCTTCGGCAGCAAGCCGCTGAAGATCGCGGTGACGATTCGCGTTCGCGGCGAGCTTGCGGAGGTGGATTTTACCGGGTCGGCGCCGCAGTGCGCGGGGAGCGTGAACGCGGTGGCGGCGATCACCGAGTCGGCGGTGTTTTACGTGTTCCGGTGTCTGCTCGACGAGCAAGTGCCGGCAACTTCGGGACTGATGCGGCCGATTCAGGTGATCGCGCCGGACGGAACGATTGTGAATGCGCGGCCACCGTGCGCGGTGGCGGGCGGGAACGTCGAGACATCGCAGAGGATCGTTGACACGCTGCTGCGGGCGTTGGCGCGAGCGCTGCCTGGAAGAATTCCGGCGGCGAGCCAGGGGACGATGAACAATCTTACGCTTGGCGGGATCGACACGCGAGCGGGCCGCGGGAGCGCTCCGTTTGCGTACTACGAGACGATTGCGGGCGGCATGGGCGCGGGACCCGGGCACGATGGCTCGAGCGGCGTCCACACGCATATGACGAATTCGCTCAACACGCCAGTGGAGGTGCTGGAGATCAGCTATCCGGTGCGCGTGCGGCGGTATGGATTGCGGCGCGGTTCCGGGGGCGCGGGTAAGTGGCGCGGCGGGGATGGGATCGTGCGCGAGATTGAAATGCTTGCGGATGCGCATGTGAGTTTGCTCAGCGATCGTCGCAAAATCGCGCCTTACGGATTGGCTGGCGGCGGGAGTGGGGCTGCGGGACAAAATGAGTTGATTGTTCGTGGGCGGCGGAAGAAGCTGCCATCGAAATGCAGTCTACAGTCTCCTGCGGGTGCGGTGATTCGCGTGGAGACGCCGGGCGGCGGTGGCTGGGGGCGTTGAGGCTGCGGCAAGTGCAACGGTGATTTGGCGATGTGGGGCGGACGTGTGAGAATACGGAGGCTCGCGAAACAGTGGGGATGGTCAGGCTCGGAGGAGCAATGAAGATACGTGCGGCGATTGTGGTTGCGGGAATGTTGTGCGGGAGTGCGATGGCGCAGCAGGGTTCTACGGCGACGACGCCGAAGCCAGCGGCAACCGCGGGGGGAACGGTGGCGAAATCGCCGACGAAATCAACGGGGGGAAGCACGCGGGCTCTGGTTACCGCGAAAGACAAGCAGAGCTACGCCATGGGGCTGAACGCGGGTATGAGATTGAAGCAAATGCCGATCGACCTGGATCCGAGCCTGGTGGCGCAGGGGCTCAAGGATGCGATGTCCGGGGCGAAGCCGGCGATGACCGATGACGAGGCGAAGGCCGTGCTGACCGGTTTGCAAGGGGAATTACAGAAAAAACAGGAGGCGATGATGTCGGCGATGGGAAGCGCAAACAAGAAAGAAGGCGACGCGTTTCTGGCGGCCAATAAATCCAAGGACGGCGTTGTGGCGCTGCCGAGCGGGCTGCAGTACAAGATTTTGACCAAGGGGAGCGGGCCGAAGCCTTCGGCGGGCGATACGGTGGTGTGCAACTACCGCGGCACTTTGATCAACGGGAAGGAATTCGACAGCTCGTACAAGCGCGGGCAGCCTGCGTCGTTTCCGGTGGCTGGAGTGATCAAGGGATGGACGGAGGCGTTGCAGTTGATGCCGGTGGGGTCTAAGTGGGAGCTGTTTGTGCCTTCGGATCTGGCTTACGGCGATCGGGGCGCGGGGCCGGATATCGGGCCGGGCTCGACGCTGATTTTTGAGGTGGAGTTGATTTCGATTCAGGGGAAGAAGTAGAACCAAGGTAAAAGGTAAGGCCCCACTTTCGCGCGAGCGCGGGAGTGGGGAAGCTGTTCCCCCGCTTTCCCTCGTAAAACTCCTGCGGCTTCTGCGGTACTGGCGGAAGCTTTGACAGACGGAATACCTGACTGCGAAAGAAAAAGCAGGTCCCTCACCCATCCGCGCCGAGCGCGTATGGGCTCAGGATGACACCGAAAAACAAAGGCAGCGGCAAGAAAGGCAGAAGACCGAACCTTGCAAGAAGAAGCTTGGGGACGAGAAACTGCGAACACCGACGCTTACACGCCTAAGGGGGAGATCTGAAACTGCGAAGACCGACCCTTACAATGCGAACGGTCGGGCACCCGAAATTGCAACGACGACACAGCCGGAACTGCAACGGGCGGGCACCCTAAACCGCGCGAGAGAAGTTAGTTTGCGGGGATGTTGACGGCCAGGAGGCGCTTGGGGCCTTTGCCTACTTTGATGCGGGCTAGCTCGCGGTGCGTCTTGGCGTCGATTATGGAGGAATCGTCGCTGGCGCTGTTGCTTACGGTTACGTATTTGCCGTCGGGCGAGACGGAGATCCAGTTCGGGCAGGCGCCTGTGGGCACTTCCTGCGAGATTTTCTTGGTGGCTACGTCGTAGACGTAGACGCCGCTATCGGAGAGGCTGGTGATCCAGAGCTGCTTGTCGTCCGGCGTGAGGGCTACGCCGTGCGTCGGCGTGCGCGGCTCCAGCTTTTCGCAATTGCTGGCGGCGGTGGGCGCGGGCAGCTCGATGCGTTCGATCTTGTTGCCATTGGCCATATCGACGGCGGCGACGCCGTGGAAGTCGGTGACGGCGACGTACATCATTTTCTCGTCGCGCGAGACGGCGTAGGGGCGCGGGATTCCGCCGACGGGAATTTTCCCGGTGTACTCCATCGTCTTGAGGTTGATGCGGTCGATTTCATTGCCTTTCATCGACGAGCAGTACATGTCGGTATTGCTGTTGGCGTTGTAGCAGTTGTGCGGGCCGTCGATGGGCAGAACCTTGACGACTTTCTTTTGCGCGACGTCCACGATGTTGATGTCGTTGGTGCGGATGGGCACGGCGACGTAGCGGCCGTCCGGCGTGGCGGCGCACTGGTTGGGCCTGCCGGTGAGCTGGATGGTGGCGACGATTTCGTTGGTGCTGGTGTCGATCACTTTAAGGGCGTTCTCGGACTCGATGGTGGTGAAGAGATGCTTTCCGTCGGAGGGGGCGCAGACGCCGTGAACCTTCTCACCGACCTTGATGTCGGCGGTGGATTTCATGGTGTGAAGATCGATCACGGTGATGTCATCGCCGAGGCTGTTGGTGACGTAGAGAACCGGCTTCACGCCGTTTGCGGCAGGGATGCTTCTGCCGGCCACAAGCGCAGCGAGCAACAAGACCGATGCCATCGCCAGTTCACGATTTCCAATGCGCATTTGCCACCTCTCGGGTAAGTCTCACGAAAAACGCCAGTTCCACGATCCGACGCTCGGCGAAGTATTATGCAGAGGCGCGGGGGTGTCAAGCGAAGCATTCGCGGGCTTGTGATTCCGCTTGAAGCGTGAAAATCCGTATTTTTTGCTGAACAGAGAGCCCCGAGCGGGTGGTTTATATATTCCTTATAAAAAATTTACGCACTCCTTATAAGGATTGCGTAAGGTTCCGTATGCAATTTCCCCAGGTCCCTACGTTTTAATGGCTTCCGAACCCCATAAGCCTTCGTTTTCTCTTGCCGGACGTCCTGCTGCGAAAGTACTCGTCGCGACTACCGCGATGCTGGCGTTCATTTCCTTCTGGCGGGCTGCGGCCGTAGTTCTGTGCGACATGGGATCGTCGGCGTTTTATGCTGGTGCGATTTCCGAGCAGGCGATCGGGCGGTCGGCGCCGTGGTTCATCCTGGCGATCATGCTGTTCGCGTATGCGGTGCGCTCGATGTACATCGAGAGTTGCAGCATGTTCGTGCGCGGCGGCGTGTACCGCGTGGTGAAAGAGGCCATGGGCGGGACGCTGGCGAAGTTTTCGGTGTCCGCGCTGATGTTCGACTACATCCTCACGGGGCCGATCAGCGGCGTGTCCGCGGGGCAATACCTTACCGGTTTTCTCAACGATTTGCTGCGCTACGCGCACGTACACGCCGCGCTGCCGGTGAATTTTACATCTGCCACGTTCGCAGTGCTGGTGACGGTTTACTTCTGGTGGGAGAACGTAAAGGGCGTGCCGGAGTCGAGCGAGAAGGCGCTGAAGATCATGTACATCACCACGGTGATGGTGGTGATCATGATCGTGTGGTGCGTCTACACGGTGCTGGTGCGCGGGGCGCATCTTCCGCCGTTTCCGTCGATCAAGACGCTGACGTATACGGACCAATCGCTCGGATGGCTGAAGCACAGCCACCTGCCGTACACGGTGGGGATCGTGGGAATCCTGATCGGGCTGGGGCATTCCGTGCTGGCGATGAGCGGGGAAGAGACGCTGGCGCAGGTCTACCGCGAGGTGGAGCATCCCAAGCTGCCCAACCTCGAAAAAGCCGGCTTCATTATCTTTATCTACAGCCTGGTGTTTACGGCGGGCGTTTCGTTTTTCGCGTTCATGATCATCCCCGACGCTTCGCGGCCGCAATACTTCGACAACCTGATCGGCGGCCTGGCGATGAACTTTACTGGGCCGTACACCTTGCGACTGCTGTTTCAGGGGTTTGTGGTGGTGGTGGGCGTGCTGATGTTGGCGGGGGCGGTGAATACGGCCATCATCGGATCGAATGGCGTGCTGAACCGGGTGTCGGAGGATGGGATTCTGCCGCAATGGTTCCGGCATCCGCATCGCAAGTTCGGGACCTCCTACCGCATGCTGAACATGATCGTGCTGCTGCAGATCGCGACGATCGTGCTGAGCCGCGGGGACATTTTTGTGCTGGGCGAGGCGTACGCGTTTGGCGTGATGTGGAGCTTTGCGATGAAGGGGTTGGCGGTGTCCGTGCTGCGGTACAAGCAGCCGGGGGCGCGCGATTTCCGCGTGCCGCTCAATTTCAAGGTGGGTCAAACCGAGATTCCGCTCGGATTGATGATGATCACCATCACGCTGTTTGCGTTGTGCATCACGAACCTTTTTACCAAGCAAGTGGCCACGGTTTCCGGGCTGATCTTCACGGCGGTGTTCTTCGCGATTTTCGAGATTGCGGAGAAATATACGCACCGGGGCGGGCAGGTGGTGCACGCCGAGATGGACCAGTTCAACCTCGAACTCGGCAGCGACCTGACTCCGGAAGCGGTGGGAGTGCAGCCGGGCAACATCCTCGTGCCGGTGAGCACCTATTACACGCTCTACCATCTGGAAGCGGCGCTACGGCGAACCAAGGGGAAGAAAGCGGAGATCGTGGTGCTGCATGTGCGGCTGCTGCGGCGGGCGGCTTCCGGCGAATACGATCTCGCGCCGGACCAGCTGTTCAGTTCGAGCGAACAGTTGCTCTTTACCAAGGTGCTTTCGATTGCGGAGAAGGAAGGCAAGCCGGTGCGGCTGGCCGTGGCGGCGGCGAACGATTTGTGGGAAGGCATCCTGCGCACGTCGGCGAACCTGGAATCGAGCTCCATCGTGCTGGGAAATTCATCGAAGATGGGTTTGACGGAGCAGGCGCGGGAAATAGGCATTGCGTGGGAACGAATGGGCGACCCGCGGCCGCGCGTTTCGCTGGAGATATTCACGCCTTCGGGTCAGGAGCAGATTTTCTATCTCGGGCCGCACGCGCCGCGGCTGACTCCGAAGGAGATCGATCTGCTGCACAAGATCTGGCTGAAGTTGAGCGACGCGGTGCCGGGGCAGGAGACGCACCATCACGATGTCGTGCATTTCGCGCTGGACGAAGTGGAAAGGGAACTCGCGGACGGAAACGAGGAAGCAATTCGCCAGCGTTTCCGCGATCATCTGCAGGAAATTCGCGACCACCGGGTGGATGTCTAGTTTTCCGGTCAACCGGCTCAAAGGGGAACGTGGCTGAAGGACGCATACTCGTGGTCGACGACGATCCGCAGACGCGGCGGGTCATGCGCACGTCGCTGGTGGAGCAGGAGTATGAAGTGGCGGACGCGC
Source organism: uncultured Acidobacteriota bacterium (assembly GCA_963709105.1). Classification (GTDB taxonomy): domain Bacteria; phylum Acidobacteriota; class Terriglobia; order Acidiferrales; family UBA7541; genus Palsa-295. The sequence continues at coordinate 341,307 of CAVPVC010000016.1, read as the reverse complement.
GCGGCGGGCAAGACGTGCTCGACCGAGTGCGCGCCGAGAGGTACGACTTGGTGGTGCTCGATCTGGACCTTCCCTGGATAGCGGGACTCGATACTTGCCGGAAGATCCGTATGTTCTCGGAGGTGCCCATCATCGTTACCACGGCGCGGGCGGGCGAGAAGGACAAGGTCGCCGGACTCGACGCCGGAGCCGACGATTATGTGGCCAAGCCGTTCAGCATGCCGGAAATGCTCGCGCGCATCCGCGCCACTCTCCGGCGAAAGCCGCAACATGCCGAACAGAGGACCAAGCGCATCCGGCTCGGCAAGATTGAGATCGATTTTCTGTCCCGGCGGGTGATCACGCCGACCAAGCAACTGCGGCTTACTTCGAAGGAATTCGACCTGCTTTCCTACCTTGCCGCGCATCCCAACCGCCCGATCACTCATCGCGAATTGCTGCACGCCGCGTGGGGACCGGAATTCGGGGAACAGCACGAATATCTGCGGGTGTTCATCAACCGGTTGCGGAAGAAGATTGAATCCTCGCCGAAGGAACCGAAGTATCTTCTGAAAGAGCCGTGGGTAGGCTACCGCCTGGAAATTCCGCCGGAGTAAGGCTGATTCTTCTCGATCGCGAGATTCTCTAAGCCGAGGGCTGGGGCGTTTGAATGGGGAGTCCTGCTGTTTCCCACCCGGCGATTCCTCCGGCAATTTCGCTTACGCTATCAAATCCGGCCCGCTGCAACAGGCTCGCGGCTATGGACGACCGGTAGCCGCCGGCGCAATAGAACAGCAGGGGGCGATCTCTGGGAAGTTTTCCCAGATTTTCCACCAGATGATTCAGGGGGATGCTCATGCTTCCAGCAATGTGCTTCTGGTCGCGCTCGCGCGGGGCGCGCACGTCGATGAAGAGAGGTGGATGATCCGATGACAGGAGTTCGGCGGCAAAAGGCGCGCTGAGGCGCTCGGTTGCGGCGAGCAGTTCCGGGCGCGAGTCGAGGCTGTGAAGGCCGTCCTGCAGGTATCCGACGACGTGATCAAACCCGATTCGCCCGAGCCGCGTAACCGCTTCGCTCTCCCGGCCGAGGCCGGCAATGATCACGATGGGGCGATCGCGGTCCAAGACGGTTCCGGCCCAGGTGGCGTACTGGCCGCCGAGGCCGATGTTGATGCTGCCCCTGAGGTGCGCCGCCGCAAACTCGCCGGGATCGCGCGTATCGACGATCTGGGCGCCCGCTTCCAGCAGTGCCAGCACGCCATCGAGAGGCATGGCGGTGATGCGCGCGAGAGTTTCATCCAGTGTGGGCCGCTCCTTACTGTTCAGCACGGCATCGAAGGTGAAGTAGGCCGGGGCATCCGGCTGGTCTGCGGTGACGACTTCGATGAAAGCTGCCTTGGTCATGGGCCGCAGGGCGTAGTTCGAGCGGCGCTGCTCGCCGAGCGTCGAGACCGTTTCCTTGCTGAGGGCTTTCCCGCAGAGCGAGCCCGCTCCGTGAGCCGGATAGACGAGGCTCTGGTCCGGCAGCGCGAGCAGCTTGGTGTGCAGCGAATCGAAGAGCATGCCACCCAGCTGAGAGGCCGACCAACCCAAAGCCGCGCGCAGGTCGGGGCGTCCGACGTCTCCGATAAACAAAGTGTCTCCAGTGAGGACGGCTTGCGGTTGGGTATCGCTGACGGCTAAGTCGTAAACGACGATGGAGATCGATTCAGGGGTGTGCCCCGGCGTTTCGAGCGCCTTCAAGCGTACTTGTCCGAATTCAAGGATGTCGCCGTCGTGAAGGGGAGTAAAGGCATACGCCGCTTTCGCCGCGGCCCCCAGGTAAATTTGCGCGCCCACGCGATCGCGGAGCTCGAGATGCCCGGCGATAAAATCGGCGTGAAGATGGGTGAGGATTACGTGCCTGATAGAGAGGCCGTATTCCGCGGCAAAAGCGATGTAGTGATCGGTGTCGCGTTGCGGGTCAATAACGGCTGCCATGCCGGTCGCTTGGTCCCCGATCAGATAGGACGCGTGCGCCAGACACGGGAGGTAGAATTGCTTGAGGATCACCGTGTGATTGCCTCGTTTGCAGAATGCTAGCGCGGCTGGGGGACGATCCGCAGATAAGGGCGGGGAGATTTCCATCCGCCGGGATATTTCTGCTTGGCTTCTTCGTCGGAAACCGCGGGGAGGATAATCACGTCGTCGCCCTGCTTCCAGTTCACCGGCGTGGCTACTTTGTGCTTCGCGGTGAGCTGCATGGAGTCGATGACGCGCAGCACTTCGTCGAAGTTGCGGCCGGTGCTCATGGGGTAGCTGAGCATCAATTTAATTTTCTTGTCCGGGCCGACCACGAAAACGGTGCGCACGGTGGCATTGGTGGCGGCGGTGCGGCCTTCGCACGAGTCGCCCGCGTCTGCCGGGAGCATGTCGTAAAGCTTGGCGATTTTGAGCTCGGGGTCGCCGATCATGGGATAATTCACCTTGCTGCCCTGGGTTTCCTCGATGTCCGCTTTCCACTTGTTGTGGCTGCTTACGGGGTCCACACTCAGGCCGATAATCTTGACGTTGCGCTTTTCAAATTCCGGCTGCAATCCCGCCATATAACCCAGTTCCGTGGTGCACACGGGGGTAAAGTCCTTGGGATGCGAGAACAGAACGGCCCAGCCGTCGCCCATCCATTCGTGAAAATTGATTGTGCCGAGTGAGGTTTCGGCCGTGAAGTTGGGAGCTTCGTCATTTATACGCAACATGATAGCCCTCCTGAGGCAGGCCACATTATACAAAGGACCCCGAGTGAAGGGAAATTCCCCCGGACTGGCGGGATCGGGAAGCGCGATTTTCTTGGGGGCTGCTAATCCTGCAACACAGCAACGCGCGGGGCGGCGGATTGAATTTCGACGAGGAGCGCGCTGGCGCGATTGAGCGCCTCGGCGACGCTGGCGCAGACATTTTGCCGGCCCACGTGCTGCTCGAATTCCGACTGGCGCATGAGTTGGGCGGGTTGTTCGCGGGCGCCGCACAGGATCAAGCCGCGGCCTGAGGCATGGATCGCGTCCGCGAGTTGCTCGAGAGCCGCGAGGCCGGTGGCGTCGATGGCAGTCATGTTGCGAAGACGCAGGATCAGGATGGGGGGCAGATGGTCCAGTTGCGAGGCGATTTCCTGGAGCTTGCCGGTCGAGCCGAAGAGAAAGGGACCGTGAATGCGGAAGATGGCCACGTAGGGCGGAATTTCTTTGTCCTGCAGGATGTGGGCGCGGCCCTCGCGGAGATAATCGTCGGTGACGCGGGAGACGGTGGTGGTGGCGGTCACTTTGCGAATGAAGAGCAGGACGGCCAGGACCATGCCCATTTCGACGGCGGCGGTGAGGTCGACGAAGACGGTGAGCAGGAACGTTGTGAGCCAGATGCCGATATCGAGAAAGGACAGCTTCAGAAGCTCGCCGATTTCTCCCCAATCGCCCATGTTGTAAGAAACCACCAGGAGGATGCCGGCGAGCACGGACAAGGGGATGAAGCGCGCCAGCGGCGCGGCGAAGAGAATGATCGCGAGCAGCGTGAGCGCGTGGATCATTCCAGCGACCGGGGTTTTTGCGCCGGAGCGGATATTGGTGGCGGTGCGGGCGATGGCGCCGGTGGCGGGCAAGCCGCCAAACAGCGGAGACAGGATGTTGGCTACGCCCTGGCCGACGAGTTCGACGTTGGGATTGTGCTGGCTCTTGCTCATGCGGTCGGAAACCACGGCGGACATGAGCGACTCGATGGCTCCGAGCATCGCGACGGTGATCGCCGGAGAAATCAAAGGCCGCAACAGGTCGGCGTGAAACGCGGGAATGCGAATGGCTGGGAGCCCCGAAGGGATTCCGCCAAAGCGCGTGCCGATGGTTTCGACCGGGAGGCGGAAGATCGCCACGATTGCCGTGCCCACGAACATGGCCACGATGTAGCCGGGGATTTTGCGCACGTAACGATTGCAGAGAAGAATCAGGGCGACGGCCAGGATGCCCAGCGCGGTTTCCGTGTGCGAGAAGGTGCGGGCGTTATGAAGGAGCAGCAGAATGCGCGGCAGAAAATCACCGGGGACCTTGGCGACGCGGATGCCGAAAAAATCGCGAAGCTGGGTGCTGGCGATGGTTACGGCGATTCCGTTGGTGAACCCGACAACTACCGGGCGCGGAATGAATTTTACGGCGGTGCCGAGTCCGGTGGCGCCGAGGATCACCAGAAGGACGCCGGCCATCAGCGTACACATGTAGAGGCCGTCGATGCCGTACTTGGCGACGATGCCGTACACTACGACGACGAAGGCGCCGGTGGGACCGCCGATCTGGGTCTGCGAGCCGCCCAGCGCGGAGATTAGAAAGCCCGCGACGATGGCGCAATAGAGGCCGGATTGCGGCGATACTCCTGAGGCGATAGCGAAGGCCATGGCTAGCGGCAATGCTACGAGTCCGACGGTGATGCCGGCGATGAGGTCGCTCAGGAAAGTGCGGGCGTTGTAATGCCGTAGGCAGAGGATGGACCTGGGGAGATATTCGTCGATGTTTGCGGGAAGTTTCATAGGGAGGTAGCCGCCCGAGGTGGATGTGGGGCTGTGCCGATTCTGCGGTGAGTGGTATAGTCGCGAACCGTTGGGGTGGTTCGGCAAGGCAAGGAAGAGACCCCCCTGGTTGGCATACTGGAAATATCGTTTATTTTCGAGGCGGGATTATGCGCATGACAAAAATGATGAAAAAGATGACTGGAACGATCGTGGCGCTGGGGATCGCGGGCTGGGCGGGCGTGGCTTTGGCTCAGTCCACCGCTCAGTCGACGACGCCGACTACTACTCAGGCTCCCGCACCGGCACAGCAGCCCAGTTCCTGGCCGCCGCTTCCATCGTCGCAGCAGCCGCCGCGGCCGCGCGTGCCGGAGCCGATGCCGCCGGGTCCCGATCCGAACTCCCAATACCGGCTGGGACCCGATTCGATGCCGCAGGACGGCGTTCCGAAAGGCGAGATCCGCGGGCCGTTCGAATTGCCGAGCAATGCTTATCCGGGGACTTCGCACACCTACTGGGTGTACGTTCCAGCGCAGTATGACCCCGCTGTTCCGGCAGCCCTGATGGTTTATCAGGATGGGAAGAGCTTCAAGAATGAGGAGGGGGATTTTCGCGCACAAAACGTGATGGACAACCTGATCTACCGGCACGAGATCCCGGTGATGATCGGCGTGTTCATCAATCCGGGCCGCACTCCCGAACAAGCCGTGGCGAACCCGCAGGACTGGGGCGACCGGACCACCAATCGCCCCACCGAATACAACACGCTCGACGACAAGTACGCGCGCGTGATCACCGAAGAACTGATGCCGGTGCTCTACAAGGAATACAACATTTCCAAAGACCCGGAGATGCACGGAATCGGGGGATCGAGTTCCGGGGCGATCGCCGCTTTCACCGTGGCGTGGCAGCGTCCCAACGATTTCCGCAAGGTGCTGAGCAACGTGGGAAGCTTCGTCAACCTGCGGGGCGGCAACGCGTATCCCGACATTGTGCTGGCGAGCGACCGGAAACCGATCCGCGTGTTTCTGTGCGACGGCCGCAACGATCATCGGGGCACCGGGCGCACCGGCGTCTACCACGAGGAGGACGACTGGTTCTTCCAGAATGTGCGGCTGATGAAGGCCCTCACGCAGAAAGGCTACGACGTGAATTACACCTGGGGCATGAATCTGCATGGAGGGAAGTTCGGCGGGGCTATCCTGCCGGACATGATGCGCTGGCTGTGGCGCGATGGCCCGGTGTCGACCGATCCGACCGATATGGTGGAACGAGGGTTTCGGCAAGCGGCGGCTAAGAAGAACTGATCCTGATCCCGACCCCGGTTGACGCGAACGCCGGGGTCTGGCGCTACTCAGCGGTGTCTTCCAGAAAAGTCCTAAAACGTGTCCCTCCATCGGTGGATACCGAAATCAATCGATTCCCGGCCTATTTGCCAGCGAACGTGCAACCTAAGATTACGGTCTTTCACTTTCCGGGGCCGTGACGTACGTCACGTTTTCGCGTGAGAGTAAACACGGGAGTCAACCATGTGAGAAGCGAAGGTGCAGATTGAGGCAAAGAACGGGCGGAGCGAGGGTGGTTCGCCGGCTGGCGTCAGTCGAGGATCTCGAAGCGGAATTCTTCTATGACGGGATTGGTGAGCACGTCTTTGGCGATGCGCTCGACCTGCGCTTTGGCTTCGTCGCGACTGAGGCCGTCGAGCTGGAGGACGAAGAATTTGCCCTGGCGCACCTCCTGCACCTTGGCGTAGCCGAGCGAGGAGAGGGCGCGTTGAATGGTTTGTCCCTGGGGATCGAGGACGGTGGACTTCAGCATGACCCAGACGTGAGCTTTCATTTTTTGTGTTGGTCGCTGGCGGCCGGCGGCAAATTTCATTGCCGGACGGCGTCGAGCGAAAAAAGATTATAGCAGCCCTGCGGATTTTGTCGCGGCGCGAAAATCATCGAGCAGCTGGCGCTTGTCGAGCGGGGGAAGGAACGCGGCGTTGAAGCTCTGCTCGGCCAGTTGCAGGAGTTGCTGCTTCGAGAGGCCGAGCGACTCCGCGTGGGCATATTCCGACAGCAGATCGGTGTGGAACAGGGCCGGGTCGTCGCTCGATAGAACCACGGCGAGGCCGCGTTCGATGAATTTCGGAAGCGGATGATCCGCAAGCGATGCCGAGGGCTTGCCGATTTGCTTGGCGAGCGCTCCCGTGCAGAGATTGCTGGTGGGGCAGTTTTCGAGCACGATGCGGCGCAGGGCCAGCATCTCGGCGAGCGCGGGATCGTGCATCACGGCGATGCCGTGGCCGATGCGTTCGGCGCCGAGGATTTCAACGGCTTCGCGGACGGCTTCGGGTCCGCCGATTTCTCCGGCATGGCAAAGGATGTGCAGGCCCTCTTCGCGGGCCAGATCGAATGCGGCGCGGAAATTCACGGCGGGGAAGGCGAGCTCGTCGCCGCCCATGCCGAGGGCGATCACGCCGGATTTATGGAGCTTGCAGGCCCAGCGCGCGACTTCCTTGGCGGAATCGGCGCCGAACTGGCGGGCGGCGTCGAAAATCCACGCGGTGCGGAGGCGGTTGAAGGAGACGATTTGCGAGGTCTCGCGGATGGCGGCGAAATTCGCTTCCACGTTCTGCATGCGGCGCAGCATCACGCCGGTGGAGATGGTGATTTCGGCGTAGACCACGTTCTGGCGCTGGAGTTCTTCGAGAAGCTTGCGTGTGATGAGCGCGTAGTCGGCGGGATCGCGAAGAAACGAAGTGACCCACTTGAAGACGTCGATGAAGCCGGCGAAATCGGCATAGTTGTAACGCGCGATGACCTCTTCGGAGGTGAGCTTGGTGCCGTGGCGCGCGGCGAGTTCGACGGCGGTTTCGGGGCGGATGGAGCCTTCAAGGTGGAGATGAAGCTCGGCTTTCGGAAGCTTGTCGAGGATGGTGCGTTGGGTGGGGGCTTGCCTCATAGTGAATGATTCTACTGCGGCGGCAGCTGCGGCCGGCCGGCGTTGATCCAGGCGGTCATCCAAAACGAGCCTACGTCGGTGGCGGCGTCGGAGAACTGGCGGATCAGCACGGCTCCGGCCTGGGCGTAAAAGCGGTCGTAGTAGGCGTCGCCGTAGCTCGTGAGCCCCTGGTGGGCGCGGATGTCCGACCAAAGAATGTTTTCGAGCCACGTGTGCGCGCCCATGGCTGCGTGGAAGGCGTGTTCGGTGGGATCGCGTATGAACGCGGCTTCATTGGGCTTTACGAAAAAGAAGAGCTGATAGCGGTCGACGAGGCCGACGCCGAAGCGCTCGTTCACGCCGGGCTGATCGGAGAGACTGCCATCGTGGTTCATGGTGGTGTTGAACGGATCGTGCGACGCAGCAACGTAGTAAGCCAGCACGGCGGCGGATGTTTTCGCTTCCGTCCAATTGTGGGCCTGGAAGGCGTCGGTGAGTTTCTTGCTGTAGATACCGATCTGCCAGGGGAGCAGGCCGTACATTTCGACGGTGCGGCGGGTGAATTTACCGGTGGCCGCGGTGTAGTCGTGGGGCAGAGCGGAAAAGGGGAACTGGCCGTAGTGGTCGAGGCGGATGAAGCCGTTGCGCTGGTCCGCGTTTTTGTCCTCGGACTCGGGATCGGTGACGCGCTGGACGATGTACTGGCGGTTGGCCTCGAAAAACTGCTGCATTTCCGGGGGCAGCGTGTCGACGGCTTTGTTGGCGATGAGGCGGTCGGCGCTCTGGCCCCAGCCGAAGGATGACGGCAGGCGGAGAAAGAGGGCGAGCGCGAGCAGCGCGAAAATCGCCAGGGCACGGCGGCGCGTCGTTGTTCGTGACAATGTCCGCAGTATTTTCCGCGCTGTTTTCCGCGGCAGCGCGAGGCTCACTGTGCTCCTCCGACGGGAGTTCCGGCAGGTGCGTCGGCGAGTTCGCTGTGCTTGCGGCCATAGAAGTGATAGACGCACAAACCGATCAGGAGCCAGACGAAAAAGCGGAGCCAGTTTTCGACGGTCAGGCTGGCCATCAGGATGAAGCAGGAGACCACCGAGGCGATGGGGATGAACGGCGTCCACGGGACGCGGAAACTGCGCGGGCGGTCCGGCTGGCGCTTGCGCAGGATCAGCACGGCAATCGAAACGAGGATGAAAGCGAAAAGCGTGCCGATGTTGGAAAGGTCGGCAAGCGTGCCAATGTCGAATATCCCCGCGGGAATGGCGACGAAGAAGCCCGCGACCCAGGTGGCGACGTCCGGCGTGCGAAATTTCCGGTGCACGTGCGAAAAAGCGGCGGGAAGCAGGCCGTCGCGGGACATGGCAAACCACACCCGCGCCTGGCCCAGCTGAAACACGAGAATCGAGGAGATCATTCCCATCAGTGCCCCGGCGGTGACCCAGCGGTTGACGCCATTGAGCCCGATGGCTTCGAGGGCTTCCGCGACGGGGGCGGCGGTGTTCAGCTTGCTCCAATGCTGGATGCCGGTGAGAACCAGCGCCACGGCGATGTAGAGGAACGAGCAGACGAACAGCGAGATGAGGATGCCGATGGGCAGGTCTTTCTTGGGATTGTGGCATTCCTCGGCGGCGGTGGAGACCGAATCGAAGCCGATGTAGGTGAAAAAGACGATGGCGCCGCCGGTGAGCACTCCCTGCATGTGATTGGGGAAAAACGGATGCCAGTTGGAGGGCTGAATGTACTTGCTGGCCGCGATGCAGAACACCGCGATGGCGAGGATCTTGATGCCGACCATGATGTTGTTCGCGCCGGCCGATTCGCGGATGCCGAAGACGAGCAGCACGGTGAGAAACATCACGATGAGGAAACCCATGATGTTGAAATGCTTCACCCATCCCGTGTCCGGCGAATAGGCGGGCGAACTCAGAACCGCGGGCAGGTGAATGCCGAACGAATCGAGCAGGCTATTGATGTAGGCCGAGAATCCCACGGCGACGGCCATGTTGGAGACGGCGTATTCGAGGATCAGGTCCCAGCCGATGATCCAGGCCACCAGTTCGCCCAGCGTCGCGTAGGTATAGGTGTACGCGCTGCCCGCAATCGGGATCATCGACGCGAGTTCCGCGTAGCACAGACCCGCCAGGCCGCAGATGACCGCGACGGCAAAAAAGGAGACGGCAATCGCGGGGCCGGCGCCGGGACGGCCCGAAACTCCCAGCGCGTGGCGGCCGTGCATCAGGACGTCCAGAAGCGGGGCTTTCAGCAGAGAAGGGAACTGCACCGATTCGCCGGCGGCGGCTGTGCCGGTGAGCACGAAGATCCCGCTGCCGATGATGGCGCCCACGCCGAGCGCGGTGAGGCTGAGCCACCCGAGGGTTTTCTTCAGCCGTCGTTCAGGCTGGTCGGCGTCGGAGATGAGCTGATCGATACTCTTCGTCCGAAAAAGCTGTGGGTCCAAACGCCAACCTCCGCGAGCGGCCAACGAAAAACTCTACCCTGTGCGGACATTCCGCGCAACCGGGCTTTGCCGATCAGGCGAATTGGAGGTTGGCGTAGCGCTCCACCAATTTTTTCGCGCCGTAGTCCTGGAAGCTCACGGTGAGCTTGCGGTCTTCGCCCTCGCCTTCGATGTCGATGATGGTGCCCACGCCGTATTTCGAGTGGCGGACGCGCGCGCCGATCAGGGGATTGCTCGACCCGCGGCGCGGGGCGGGCGTGGGAACGGATCGCGCCTGGCGCGGAGGATATCCGTAGGATGAGGACGACGACGGGCGGCGCTGCGGGTAGGACTGGGAAAATTCCGGATCGGGCTCGTAGCGGCGGGTCTGCCCGGGCTCGGAGTAGGAGCCGGCCGCGGCCTCGATCAAATCGCCGGGAATCTCCGACACGAACCGCGAGGGAAGCGACGCGCGCAGGCGGTCTTCGCCGTAGCTGCGGCGATAAATCGCGCGCGATAACAGCAGGGAGCGCCGGGCGCGGGTCATGCCCACGTAGAACAGGCGGCGCTCTTCTTCGAGTTCGGCGTTGCTGTTCTGCGAGCGGCTGTGGGGAAGCAGTCCCTCTTCGAGGCCGGCGAGAAATACGGCGTCAAATTCGAGGCCTTTGGCGCTGTGAAGCGTCATCAGAGAAACGGTGACGGACTCGTCGTATTGGTCGGCATCGCTTGCCAGCGCGGCCTGATCGAGGACGTCTTCGAGCGTCTGGCCCTGCTCGGCGGCTTCGGCCATGGCGTTCGAGAGTTCGCGGAGATTGTCCGCGCGCGAGGTGTGCTCGATGTTGTCCTGCTGCTCGACCCAGTCGAGATAGCCGGTTTTATCGAGAACGAGTTCGATCAATTTTGCGGGAGAAAGATTGAGGGAGGCGTGCTGCAGGGCTTCGATCATCTCGCGAAAACTGTTCAGGGCGGCGGTGAGGCGTTTGCCGGTGCCGAGCTCGCCTGCGCGGATCACGTCCCAGAGGGACTGGTTCGTTTCTTTAGCGCGGGCGTCGAGTAAGAGCGACGGTGGCGGCGCCGATGCCGCGCGGAGGCACGTTGAGAACGCGCAGGAGGGAAACGTCGTCCTCGGGATGAAACAGCAGGCGGACGTACGCCAGTGCGTTGCGAACCTCGGAGCGTTCATAGAAGCTGAAGCCGCCGACCACGCGGTGGCGGATGCTCATGCGGCGCAGGATTTCCTCGAACGAACGCGATTGCGAGCCGGTGCGGTAGAGGACGGCGACCTGCGCGTCGGGTTCGTTGCGGAGGAAGGTGGAAATTTCGCCGCAGATAAATTCCGCCTCGGTGACCGAATCCTGGGCTTCGTAGAAGCGCAGGCGGTCTGCCCGCGCCGATGACGCCCTGAAGATTCTTGCCGAGGCGATTGGAATTGTTGCCCACGACGGCGGCAGCGGCGTCGAGGATATTCTGCGTGGAGCGGTAATTTTCCTCGAGGCGGATGATTTTCGCGCCGGGAAAATCCTCCGTGAAGCGCTTGAGATTGCCGGCGCGCGCGCCGCGCCAGCCGTAGATCGACTGGTCCTCGTCGCCCACGACGCAGACGTTCTTGCGCGTGCCCGCGAGCAGGCGCACGAGCTCTTCCTGCGAGGCGTTGGTGTCCTGAAACTCGTCGACCATGATGTATTGGAAGCGTGAACTCCACGCAGCGCGCACATCGGCATGCTCGCGCAAGAGTTCGACGGAGCGCAGAAGCAGGTCGTCGAAATCGAGAGCCGCGGCCTTGCGCAGGATCGAATTGTAGGTGGCGTAGACTTCGGAGGTTTGCTGGCGCTGTTCGTCGCGCGCCTGATTCGGCGTCGGCGCGCATTTCTTCCGGAGTGATGCCGTGATTCTTTGCGTGGCTGATCTGCGAGCGAAGGGCGCGGGGAGGGTAGTCGTCGGTGGGCAGATCGAGCTGGAGCAGGGCGCGCTTTACCGCGGCGGTCTGATCGTCGTCGTCAAAAATGGCGAAATCGCGGGGAAGTCCAAGATGCGTGGCCTCGCGGCGGAGCAGGCGCGCGCAGAAGGAGTGGAACGTGGAGACCCACACGTCGGAGGCGGTCTGCCCGCTGGCCTTCAGGACGCCGTCGATACGATCGCGCATGACTTTGGCGGCCTTGTTGGTGAAGGTGACGGCGAGGATGGCGTTTCCCGGCACGTTTCGTTCGAGCAGATGGGCGATGCGGTAGGTGATCACGCGCGTCTTGCCCGTGCCGGCGCCCGCCAGTACCAGCACGGGGCCTTCGGTAGCGAGAACGGCTTCGCGCTGGCGTTCGTTGAGTCCGTCGAGAAGCGACATCGTGTGAGAAGAGTTCGTTGGGTTGGTCAAGAAAGAATTCTAACCGAGCGAATGCGAATGAGCAATTTTCGGATGAGAAGCAACGAGCGAAGTATCGCGGCAACGAACGTCAAAACCGCGCCGGGCGAGGCATAAAGGCGGCGGGAGGACTCTGCTAGACTTTCAAATATGAAACAAGTGAAGCTGCCGGACTGGTTGCAGCATTTTGTGGCGGTGATGGGGGGCGGGGGAATTTTTGCCGTGGCGTTCCTCGATTCGTCGGTGCTCTCGTTTCCGTTTATCACCGATGCGCTGGTGATGAAGATGTGCATCGACCGGCCCGGGCGGATGCTCTATTACGTGGTCATGGCGACGCTGGGCTCGTTGCTGGGGTGTATCTGGATTTACTGGCTGGCGAAAAAAGGCGGCGAGGTTTATTTTCACCGGCATGGCGGGCGTTACGCGCTGAAAGCGAAGCGCTGGGTTGATAGTCATGCGTTCCTGAGTCTTTTTATTCCCGCGATCCTGCCGCCGCCGATGCAGTTCAAGGTGTTCGTGCTTGCGGAGGGAGTATTTCAGGTTCCGCTTCGGACTTTTGTTCTGGCGCTGGTGCTGGGGCGCGGGGTGCGGTATCTCGCGGAGGGGATATTTGCCGTGCGGTACGGGCAAGGGTGCGCTCGTATATCTTGTGAGTCACGCGGGAACTGTTTATATTGATGGTCGCCGGGCTGCTGGTGCTGATTTACCTTGCGAACCGGCTGGTGCTGCACACATCGCCCGCCGAAGAGTGATCCGCTAGGGATTTGAGGAAGAGGCGTAGCGGAATTCCTGCCGCGTTACCTGGTAACTGCCGCTGAGATCCACTCGAACCAAGACATTTGCGGGGCTTCCGTCACTGTCCGGGAAGCGGGCGTCGCGGAGCTCGAAGCGGTAGCCATCTTCGTGGCGGCTGACGCTCGCTAAGGGAAATTCTGCGTAATTGAGAAACGCCTGCGCCGCGGATGTTTTCTCGGCGGCGTCGAGCGCGGGCGATTCCTGCGGCTTGTAGCGGGTTAGGCTGGCGTCCGGCCGGAAATCCGCGCGGGGGCCAAGGGGTACGTCCAGTTCCTCGATGGTGTTGTCGGTGGCTACTACTCCCCGCCAGTCGAGCGGATTCACCGAGGACGGAAACGCGCCTGCCGCTAGCGGCTCGCGCCCGTGATATTCGCTGGATAGCAAGAGGCCGGCGGCGCGGGAATGCAGGTCTGCACGAGAGCCGAAGTAGAGAGCCAGCAGCAACAAGGTGAAAATCGCTGCGCCTCTGCCTTGTGCGCCCTTTTTGCGCGCGCCGATTTCGTCACCGACCAGGCGGAACAATTGCGGAATTAGAAGCCCGGCTAACAAAAGGACCAGCACCCAAAGGTCGAAATTGGCGACGAGGCCTCCGGCAGTCCAATGCACGCGGAAGGGCCAGAGGAGTTGCATACCTTCGCCGCTGGCGAGGTCGAGCAGGATGTGGCCTCCAGCGGCGACGGCGCACGCTGTGAAGGCGGTCGCAAAGGTGAGTGGGATGGCCGGAGCGGGGCGATCTTTGGCGTCCTTCTTCTTGTCGGCCACCAGCACGAACGCGCCTGCAATGGCACATGACAGCAAGGATGCGGCTGGGATGGAATGAAGCAGTGCGCGATGGTAGCGCAGGAACGCTCCGGCGCCTCCGAAATAGCTGGCGTAATCGAGATCGGGCGCAACGCCGGCGACGACCATTATTGCTGTGCCGAAACGTGGCAACGGCGTGGGACGAGCGCGCGCGAGTGTGAAGGATGCGAGTGCGTGTGTGACAGGGTCCAAGGCGGCTCCGCCTCCCCGGCCGCTACGCTTTCACTGGCGCGGGAGTGACCAGGGAGAGGGCATCGGGAACGATGCGAAAGGAAATGGGAGCGGGGCCGATGGGCTCGCCATCCACCTGGGCATAGACGGGCTCGTTGCCCGCGGCGTGGCACACCGCCTCGGTGGCTTTCCAGGCCTCGATGCCTTTCATGCGGCGAAGCTTGCCGAAATAGAGCGCCGGCAGGCACACGAGGTAGCCGAAGCGGCTCTTCTTGGAATTGGTGAGAATTTCGAAGGAGTCTTCGTAAAGGCTCGCGCCCGTGGTGATTTTGAACGGGCCGCCATAGTTCGCGGTGCGTCCGACAACCACAAACGTCGCGCGCTGTTCCTTCTCGGCGGAGAGAATTTTCATCTCCGGGAAGTCGTAGCTGAAAAATTGACGGGCGCCTTCGGTCCAGTACGCGATGATCCCGGCGCGCTTCTTGAGTTCGTTGTCGACGCCATTGACGATCGCGCCATCGGGACCCGCTCCCGCGACGCACAGGAAATACCGGCCTTCGCGCGGAAGGTCTTCGCTGTGGTGACCGTTCAGCGTTTGCACCAACCCGAGGGCGATGCGGCGCACCGTTCCGCCGGCGATGAGGCGCGCGGCGTGGGGAATATCCCAGGGGATGCCGAGTTCCTTGGCGAGGATGTTGGCGGTTCCGGCAGGCAGCAGAGCCAGGGGAACCTGGCTTCCGGCGAGGCCGTTCACGACTTCGTTGATGGTGCCGTCTCCGCCGCAGACGATGACCATGCCGCGGCGCTGGGCGACGGCTTCCCGCGCCGTCTGCGTGGCGGAAGAGCGGGCCGTGGTGGGAGCGAGTTCGGTGGCGATGCCGGCTTCCTTCAGAATTCTGGCGGCCTGCTCGACTTCGTTGAAGCGCCGGTGGCGGTTGCCGCCGCTGGTCGGGTTGTAGATGAGAAGAGCGTCCTTGATTCCGTCAGGCATTCGTTGTCCCGGGTGTCATCGCAATTGTGCATTGTATAATACTGTGGAATTTTGATATCGCCAGCTTCCCGCTGAGGTTTCCATGTCCAAAAGCCGCGACGCCGCCAAAGAGATCGAGCGCCTGCGCGAAGAAATTCGCCGCCACGAGTATTTGTACTACGTGGCGGACGATCCTGAAATTTCCGATGCCGCGTTTGACCGGCTGATGGTGCAGCTGCGCGAGCTGGAGGACAAGCATCCCGAGTCTGCTGACGCCGGATTCGCCGACGCAGCGCGTGGGAGGCGCGCCGCGCGAGGGCTTTCAGAGCGTGCGGCATAAGACGCCGATGGTGAGCCTCGACAATTCGTTTTCTTTCGAGGCGCTGGGCGAGTTCGACCGCCGCGTGCGCGAACTCACGGGCCGGGAAAAAGTGGATTACGTGGCGGAGCACAAGTTCGACGGGCTGAGCCTTTCGCTGCAATACGAAAAGGGGAAGCTTGTGCGCGGCGTTACGCGCGGCGACGGCACCACCGGCGAAGATGTGACGCCGAACGTTAAGACGATCCGCTCGATTCCGCTTACGGTGTTGCCGGCCCAGCTGAAGAAAGCGGGGCTTGGCGACGACTTTGAGGTGCGCGGCGAGATTGTGATGACCGGGCAGGCCTTCAAGGAGCTGAATCAGCAGCAGGCGGAGCAGGGCGGAAAGATTTTTGCGAATCCGCGGAATGCGGCGGCCGGAGCTGTCCGCGTGCTCGATCCGAAGATCACCGCGTCGAGGCGGCTCGATTTCTTCGCCTACTACATTCTGGTGGACGGGCGCGCGCCGAAAAAGCGGCTTTCGGAGGTTCTCGAGACGCTGAGCGTCCTGCATTTCAGGGCGAGCGACGATTGGAAGCTGTGCCATTCGCTGAAGGAGGTCGAGGCGTACATCACGGTGTGGGATGGCAAGCGCGCGAAGTTGCCGTACGAAATCGACGGCATCGTGGTGAAGGTCGATGAGATTTCTTTGCAGAACGAGCTGGGTTTCACGTCGAAGGCTCCGCGCTGGGCTATCGCTTATAAGTATCCGGCGCACCAGGAGACGACCGTGGTGCGCGAGATCGGCGTGAACGTGGGGCGCACCGGCACGCTGACTCCGGTGGCTTTCTTCGAGCCGGTGAAGATCGGCGGCGTGACCGTGGTGAAGTCGACGCTGCACAACATGGACGAGGTCGAGCGGCTCGGGATTCACGCGGGGGACACGGTGCTGGTGGAGCGCGCCGGAGAAGTGATTCCGCACGTGCTGAAGGTGGTGAAGCACGGAGAGGAAGAGAAACCGTTTCGCATGCCGTCGAAGTGCCCGGTTTGCGGCATGGGCATTCACCGGGCCGAGGGTGAAGTGGCGTACCGGTGCGTGAACGTGTCGTGCCCGGCGCGGCGAAGAGAGTCCTTCCTGCATTTTGCCGGGCGGCATGCGATGAACATCGACGGGCTGGGGGAAAAGATCGTCGATCAGCTGATCGAGAAGGACGTCGTGAAGGATTTCGCCGATCTCTACAAGCTGGACCTTGAAACGCTGGCGAACCTCGATCGGATGGGCGAGAAGTCCGCGCAGAACCTGCTCGATGAAATCAACGCGAGCCGGAAGAACAGCCTGGCGCGGCTGATTTATGCTGTGGGGATTCCGTTCGTCGGGGAACGCACCGGGCAGCTTCTGGCCGCGCATTTCGGCTCGATGGACAAGCTCGAAGCGGCGAGCGCGGAGGAGCTGATGGAAGTGGGCGAAGTGGGGCCGAAAATCGCCGAGGGCGTTCGCGAGTTTTTCTCGGAAGCGGCGAACCGCAAGCTGATCGAGCGGCTGCGGCATGTGGGCGTCAACATGAAGGACGAGCGCGCGGCGCTGAAGGACACGAGATTTGCCGGGATGACTTTCGTTTTCACCGGGACGCTGGCGAAACGCTCGCGCGAAGAGGCCGAGGCGCTGGTCGCGGCGCATGGGGGCAAAGCGGGATCGTCGGTGAGCAAGAAGACCAGCTACGTGGTGGTGGGGGAAGATCCGGGCTCAAAATCCGAGAAGGCGAAGTCGCTGAAAGTGCCTATCCTGAACGAGGCGGAGTTCGAGAAGCTGGTGAGTTGATGCTCCGACGGGCTCAGCCGCGGAGGACGCGGACGCCGCCGTTCGCGAGCCGCGGCTTGGCGCGCACGATTTCTGCTGGGTTGTCCTGGGACGGAGATGCCAGAGATTCCTCGCCTGTTTTCACTGTGAACGGTTTCTTCCACAGGTTGTAAATCCGCGGCGGAGGTCCCGTCAAACCTTCCTGGTTTTCGGTTACGGTTGAGGCGCACATGGGTTGGGCTTTCGTTAATGAGCTGACTGCTCGGCACGGGCCTGCGTGTCTGCCGGCTTGAACGCGAAATGCAGAATCCATTCGCGATTACCGTTCGCTCCGCTTGCGTCGGCGGCTCCAAACGTCCACTTCTGGGCTGCGTGCAGGGCTAGATTTGCGAAATAGGGGCTTGGGCCGGCGTTATCGAGCGCGGCATCGACTACACTGCCGGTGGGATCGACGCTGACCTTCACACTTACGCGGACCGTTCCGTGAATCGTGTCGCGCGCTTTCTGCGGCACCTCCGGAAGCACCTGATGGATGCCTTCATTCTGGGCGGTGCTTGCGGCGGGCTTCTTCTCCTCAGCAACCGGCTCTACCGGCGGGGGCGCTTTGGCTTGCAACACCGGTTGTTGAATAGCTGGCTCAGGCACAGGAGTCGATGCCGGCGCCTCTGACGGTGCAGGCACTGATGCTGGTGGTGGAGTCGGCGTGGGTGCGAGTGCCGGGGGCGGCGCGGGCACTGACGCTTTCTCCAGAGCGGCAACGGGGAGCTGGCTTTGCGGCTTCGGTATATTCAGCGCAACGGGAGCCGCTTGCGGTGCGAGGTGATTGTGTTTACTCCGGATGGAAATGACTGCGACGGCTGCGATCAGCAGCGCGAGCGCGACGCCCCGGGCGAAATAGTTGGGCCTGGCCGAAGCGATCGGCTGGCTCGCGGCGATCAGGCGGCTCGTAACGGGCGGCTTACTGGCAACGACCGGGCGGCTCGCGACAGGCGGCTGACTCGGGGCGATCTGACTCGCGGCGAACTGATTCGCAGTTGGCGTGGATGGCGGTTGCTGCACGGGCAGGGGCTCGAGGCGCTCGGCGATGTCCGGCGCTCTCAGACGCAGCGAGGGATTGCGTCGCAGGCACCGGCGGGCGATCTGAAGAAATGGCTCCGCCAGAGAGTCCGGCACGGCGGGTTCGGCTTCGTCCGTGCGATCCCACAGCGGAAGGCGCTGCGTGAGAACCTCGACGAGCGTCATACCCAGCGCCCAGGAGTCGGACGCGGCGGAATGCTTTCTTTCGGGCGGGCAGTAGATATCGGGATTGCTTGCACTCGGGACCGGTTCGCCGATTTGGAAGAGAGTGTCGGCCGAAAGCTTCAGTTGGTCTTCGCGAGCCATTACGTTGGAGGGCTTGAGGTGGCCGTGCGCGAAACCCATGCCGTGCAAGTAGGCGAGGGCGTCGAGGGCAGGCCGCAGCATCTCGCGGGCTTCGGAAGGCGTGAGGGCTCGCTGGGGAATGATCTGGGAAAGGTCTTCTTCGGCGCACTCCATCACGACATAGAGCAGCGGTACGCCGTCGATCATGCAGCGGCCCCCTTGAAGAATCCTGATCAGGTTTGGATGGGATATTCCCGCGGCGAACTTCCAGCTGATCACCCGTTGGTCGGCGGCCGCCGCGTGCTGTTCGGAAGCTGCCGAGTCATCCGGAATGAGCTTGATAGCTGCTGTTTGTGCCGTTTGAGCCGCGCCGTCTCCGCAGGTAGTAAGGAATACCGCGCTGTGGCCCGAGCCTCCGAGATACCGGTGCAGCGGAAACTGGCCGTTGACGGTCTGGCCTTCCCATTGTTTCCAGGCATCGGTTGCAAGCGCGTGTTCGAGTTGGGCAGCGTGTTCGGTCATAAGTCCTCGTTTTGAATGCGAGCCTCGGCGGCGGTACTGGGAATATTTTACGTAGGGGTTGAGGGATTGAATCCGCCGCACGGTACAGGATTGCTCGTGCGGAAGCTGTCCGCGCGTACAGGTGGGAGCCGGGACGCTGGAGCTTTCTGTACGCCGGCAATCTGGCCGAAACGGCGGGTAGCGTAACCTGATCCCAGGGTCGACGCTGGCATTCACCGGCGGCAAGGTGGGGATGGTTTACCTGCTGAACCAGAACTACCGGCACCGTGCACGTGAAACATGATGAGGACGCCGACGGGAAAGCCAAACCTGTGGATCCAAGTTTAAGCTCGACGAACCGCTCCCAAAATGGCAGGGAAGGTATTCACTGCGGAGGGAAGTCGCTATTACGCTTGCCGGACTACTCGCGATGGTTGCCTTCAAAAGGCCTGTTGAGGCACCCGAGCGTTGCAACCACTGGCGCTACGTCAAAGACGTGCCGGGAAATAAGCAAATTACGATGAACCGACTGCAAGACTTGTTGACCCAGTGTTCCACTGCGGCCACTTCTCAACCCAACTTAAGTTATTGAAAAGAATGGCGGGGACGACGAGACTCGAACTCGCGACCTCTGCCGTGACAGAGTCACAACAACGAGTGATTACAACAACTTACAAGGCTGCCAGGGACTGCCAAGTACCTGATAATACGCGGTAGCCGCAAGATATTCGGGTTGGTGCACGGGTTCGCACGTTCACTGATTTCCTCGAAAAGCTTTGGCGTCAGCGGAGGGAATTACATGTCGCTTCCGCTCCGGGGCGTTGTCCTTAATCCCAGATTTGAAATTGGGATCGCCGGACAACCTTTGTTTCCAGTTACGCGGTTATGACAACTGGGGGTTCAACGCCCGCGAAAGACTTTGGGGTTCAGACTCCTACGAATAGACTTCGTGCTAGTGTTGAGTCGACCGATTTGCAGAACGGGTCGAGCGAAAGAAAGCTCCTTGTTCGATAAGTCGACCCAGCAGCTTTTCCAGACTGCCAGTGTTTCTCAATGTGTTCAAGGGCTCTCCTTTTCGATTCAGTCACCAGCGGATAAAAGGATAAAAGAAAATGCGAGCACCGCTTCAGTATTCGCCCGACGTTGTCGGTGCCGTTTCTATGAGGTCGCCTGGCCCGATTGGGAGGCCTGCCCGACGGCGCGAAGACCGGTAATCGAATCAACGTGAATGCGGAAGAAGAGCGGAGCAACCAAGTCGTCACCCAATCTTAACTGACGCTCCGCCAACGCGTTTAGCCACCACCGATACCGATCTCCTAACAGCTTTCGCGCATGTTCCTGTTCAGCGGTATACTCGGGTTCGGGTAATTCCCGGTAATGGCCACTGGCAATCACGCTCGTCCACTGAGACTGGTTCGCGATTTCGTCAACTTCGACACATACTTTAGGATTGCCACGCATCCAATCGACCTTCTGTCCGAACGTCGAAAACACGTAAACGTAGCTAGCATCGTATGCAAAGTATATCGGCAGCACGTACGGCTGGTTGTCGAGCGAGCAGCCGAGTCTTCCGAGCGACGCGCCCGCCAGAAATGCTTCGCACTCTTCCTTGGTCATTTCATTGACAGTCATAGCCTCACTCCACAAGAAACAAGCAATCTGCCGTTCTTCATTTTGGTGGAAAAGCGCGGCATGGGAACTAGGCAGAAACCATTTTATTGGAGCCGTTGTTATTTTTGACTTCGGTTTCTCTTTCCTTACTCGATCGTTCCTGACCCAGTCCCATCGTCAACGCTGTCAGCCCGGCAAGACCGCCCAGTTGCATCGTTTCGACGGCGGAGCTTGGGACAATGACGATTGTAGAGTTTGCCTTCAAACCTTCATACAGCATGTTCATGGCTCTTAAATGTAGCGCGACAGGATCGTTGGCATAGGTTTTGGCCGCTTCGCCAAATTTCTCCGCCACCTGACGCTCTGAGTCCCCCAGGATTACGCGGGCCTGACGTTCCCGCTCGGCCTGGGCTTGCATCGACATCGCATCCTCCAAAGCTGGGGGAATCAGCACGTCCTTGACCTCTACCGAGATGACGTTGATGCCCCAGGGTTCGGTGCGCTCATCAATAATCTTCTGGAGCACGCTACTAATCTTGTCCCTGCCTTCGAGCATGTCCGAAAGCATGGTCTTGCCAATGACATCACGCAAAGCGGTCTGGGAGGCCCAGCTTATCGCGCTCTGGTAGTCGGCTACATCCAAGGCCGCCTTCTGGGGGTCCACAATCTTCCAAAACAGCACGGCATCCACATCCACAGGCACCGTATCCTTCGTTAGCGTTTTTTCCGCCTTGAACGAACTGGTGAGGACGCGGGTGTCGATCCAGTAGGGAATGGTGTCGATAAGCGGGATAATAAAAAACAGTCCCGGCCCCTGAAGGGAGCGGAACTTACCTAACCGCAAGACAACCGCTTTGCTCCATTGATCCGCAACCTGAATCGCGGAAGAGACAACGAGGGCAAGGATGAAGGCGACCCCCAGAATCCATAAGCTTTCGACGTCGCGTGAAATTCGATACTTTGCGTACGCCAATGCGGCCCCGGTGCCAAGAACTAGTACGAATATCAGTATTGGAAATGAGCTGTTTTTTTTCATGTCGCTTACCTCGCTTCGATATTCTTCCGTTGGATTTCTCGCGCCCATACGATTTCCGCACTGATTCCGCATGAGTGTTGCAGTACTTGCCCGGCGTCGTTACATACGAACAACCTTTGGTGTGCACACTTCTCGCCTTTGCGGTCGCCATTTCTTTTCGCCTGGCTTCGGATCAGCAGTTGGCGATCGAAGAAGTTTAGGGCACTGGAACAATTGCTTCTGTCCCATAAGAAACACATCTCAGTTGGGGTCGCAGGACGCAGCCGCCGGTGTGAACAGATTAGCGAGCTGCCACGCGTCTAGGCAGCCGCTTTTTAGAATGAGCCCTGCGCGGCGATGCTCATAGCCGAAAGAGTGATTCGTATGCGGGAAAGAGTGATGCGACGGTTAGGCAATGAGCGATATGCGGAGTTCTTCAACGAATACTGTGCGATACGGAACAGTTTCGCTCTTAGCGTTGCCTCATAGTTGCCATCGGGACGCAGCTTGATGGTCTGAGAGCGACTACCCGGGGAGATCATGAAATGTCCAAAGCAAATTCAGTCGTTGCAGTGTATCGCACGCATACAGAAGCAGACGAAGCAGTGAAGGAACTTCAAAGCGGCGGTGTCGACATGCACAAGCTGTCGATTGTTGGGAAGGGTTACCACACGGAGGAGCAGGCGGTGGGCTACTACACTACCGGCGACCGCATGAAATATTGGGGCAAAATCGGCGCGTTTTGGGGAGGTTTCTGGGGCTTGCTGTTTGGATCTGCCTTTTTCATGATTCCGGGTATCGGCCCAATCTTGGCGGCCGGACCGGTCGTCGCATGGATCGTGGCGGCATTGGAAGGCGCGGTAGAAGTGGGCGCGCTAGGTGCTTTGGGTGCCGGACTCTACAGCATCGGAATTCCTAAGGACAGCATCGTGAAATACGAAGCAGCACTCAAGACGGACCAGTTCCTACTGATCGTCAATGGGACAGCTGCAGAGGTGGCGAAGGCGAAAGATATTATCGAAAGTACGCATCCCGCCCAATTTGCGCTGCACTCAGACCAACTAGTCGCCGCTGCGGTTTAGTTTTCCCGGGAGCCGTATGGGCAAAGGTTCTATCGCCTTGCCCATTGGCTCAACGAGAAACGAAGCGGTCGATTCAACAAGCCTTTCGACGAGCTAATAGAGACGCACAATCCCTACGACCTTTGACGAGAGGATCCATGAACATAAGTCCCCTGGCAGGCAAGCCGGCGCCAGCATCGATACTGGTGAACGTACCCAGACTCGTCACGGCCTACTACACGGAGGTGCCCGACCCCTCCCTACCGAAACAGAGGGTTATCTTTGGCACTTCGGGGCATCGTGGTTCCTCATTCACACAATCCTTCAACGAGTGGCATATTCTCGCTATCAGTCAGGCGATTTGTCTGTACCGGAAGCAGCACCAGATTGATGGCCCGCTATTCCTCGGAATGGACACGCATGCGCTTTCGGTTCCGGCGATGGCAAGCGCGCTCGAGGTGCTGGCGGCCAACGGCGTTGAAGTCATGCTCGCGGAAGGCCAGGAATATACCCCCACGCCGGCAGTGTCACACGCGATTCTCACCTACAACCAGGGGCGCAAGGCGGGACTCGCCGACGGTATCGTCATCACGCCGTCGCATAATCCGCCTCATGATGGCGGCTTCAAATACAATCCTCCAAACGGTGGGCCAGCCGAGGGCATCGTCACGGATTGGATTCAGGGGAAAGCAAACGAATTCCTCGAAGCCACGCTCCAAACCGTGAAAAGAATATCTTTCGATAAGGCTCTTCGTGCCGCCACGACGCATCGGCACGACTACCTCCATGCCTATATTAATGATCTCGCCAACGTGCTCGACATGGAAGCCATTCGCGGCGCGAAGCTCCGCATGGGGGTGGATCCCCTCGGAGGCGCCGGGGTCCACTACTGGGAGCCAATTGCCGAGCGGTACGGATTGAACCTCACGGTTGTCAACGAGGCCGTCGATCCAACCTTTCGTTTCATGACCGTGGACTGGGATGGCCAGATCCGTATGGACCCATCGTCGCCCTATGCGATGCAGCGATTGACCGGGATGAAAGACCGTTTTGATCTTTCATTCGCCTGCGACACCGACCATGACCGGCACGGTATTGTTACCAAAAGCGAAGGATTGCTGCCGCCCAACCATTACCTTTCCGCCGCAATCCTGTACCTCTTTCAACACCGGCCGAAGTGGGGTAAGGAAGCAGCGGTCGGCAAAACGGTGGTCAGCAGCCAGATGATCGATCGCGCCACCGCGAAGCTTGGCCGGAAGCTCTTCGAGGTGCCGGTGGGCTTCAAATGGTTCGTTGATGGCTTGCTCGACGGATCGCTTGGCTTCGGCGGCGAAGAGAGCGCGGGAGCATCCTTTTCTCGTCGGGACGGCACGGTGTGGACGACAGACAAGGATGGCATTGTCCCGGCCTTGTTGGCGGCGGAGATCACAGCGCGGATGGGCCGCGATCCCGGCGAAATCTACCACGAACTCACGCGCGAGTTCGGTGAGCCCGTCTATGCCCGCGTTGAGGCGCCAGCCACTCCGGATCAAAAGGAACTGTTGACGAAACTCTCAGCCCAGCAGGTCAATATCACCGGAGCTGGCAGGCGAAAAAATCCAGACGGTCCTCACCAACGCGCCGGGCAATGGGGCGCCAATCGAAGGGGTGAAGGTAATAGCCGAGAGCGGATGGTTCGCGGCGCGTCCATCAGGGACGGAAAATATTTACAAGATTTATGCGGAGAGCTTCCGGGGAGAGGATCATCTGCGCCGCATCCTGGAGGAAGCCCAGACGATTGTCAGTAATGCATTGGTGGCAGCGCCAGTTCCGGAGCGCGGCAAAGGAAGGGTGGCGTAACGAGAGGAGCCTGAACCGATGCATTCGAGGATTAGTACAAATTCGGAGCAGCAATTATGAACAAACAGACACGTGTCGGCCACCCGATATACAGCCTTCTTCCCACGGAAGTCGAGGGGTTCGATTCACTGGCAGAGCTTGCTCTGGACATGCGCTGGTCGTGGAACCATGCCACCGACGGAATATGGCGCGCGCTTGATCCCATCCTGTGGAACCTCACGCAAAATCCTTGGGTGGTCCTGCAGACGGTCTCGCGGGACCAACTCGAGCGTGTGCTGGCCGATCCAGCTTTCCGCAAGAACGTTGATGACCACCTGCGAGCCAAGCGTCAGGCAGCGGAGACGCCGGCATGGTTTCAGCAAAAGTATCCGCAAGCTCCTTTAACCTGCGTCGCGTATTTCTGCATGGAATTTATGTTGAGCGAAGCGCTTCCGATTTATTCGGGAGGACTTGGCAATGTAGCTGGCGATCAGCTCAAAGCGGCAAGCGATTTGGGCGTGCCAGTGGTCGGAGTGGGGTTGCTCTATCAACAAGGCTATTTTCGCCAGGTGATTGACAAGGACGGAGCGCAACAGGCTCTTTACCCGTACAACGACCCCGGACAGTTGCCGATCACACCGGTGCGGCAGCCAAACGGCGAATGGTTGCGCTTGGAAATCGCCTTACCAGGTTACTCAGTCTGGCTGCGCGCCTGGCAAGTTCAAGCAGGTAGAGCCAAGCTCTACCTGCTCGACAGCAATGACGCGGCGAACATCCCTATTCATCGAGGAATCACCAGCGAACTGTATGGGGGCGGCCCGGAGTTGCGCCTCAAGCAGGAAATGCTTCTCGGGATTGGCGGCTGGCGATTGCTGCGTGCGCTGGGCATCAAGCCGGAAGTCTGTCACTTGAATGAAGGACATGCGGCCTTCGCTACGCTTGAGCGCGCCCGAGATTTCATGGAAGAAACCGGGCAGCCCTTCGAAGTCGCCCTGGCCGCCACGCGAGCGGGGAACCTCTTCACCACGCACACGCCAGTGGCCGCCGGCTTTGATCTTTTCGATCCTGCTCTCATTGAGCAATACCTGGGGGGGTATGCGGAGAAGAAACTCGGCATGACACTCCACGATTTGCTGGCCCTGGGCCGCCAGAACCCGAACGACTCTTCGGAGACTTTCAACATGGCCTATCTGGCAATCCGAGGGAGCGGGGCGGTAAATGGCGTGAGTCGGTTGCACGGGAAAGTCAGCCGGCATCTCCTTGAGCCTCTTTTTCCCCACTGGCCAGAGGACGAAGTGCCCGTCGGTCACGTGACCAACGGAGTGCACATGCCGACCTGGGACTCCGCGGCAGCCGACGATCTCTGGACGGAAGCCTGTGGAAAAAGCCGCTGGCTAGACCCGACGCAAAACCTGGAGCAGAACATTCGCCACCTCCCCGACGCCACGCTCTGGCAATTTCGTACTGTCGCCAGCAAGTCTCTTGTTGAATACGCCCGTGAACGATTGTCCGGACAACTCGCCGCCTCCGGCGCGGCAGCCGAGGCGATTGACGGGGCGAAACATTTATTTGATCCCAGCGCGTTAACACTGGGCTTCGCGCGCCGCTTCGCGACTTACAAGAGGCCGGACTTGCTGCTGCACGACCGAGAGAGGTTGCTTCGTCTGTTGAGCAATTCCCAGCGTCCGGTGCAACTCATCATCGCCGGAAAGGCGCATCCGGCGGACCAGGCGGGGCAGGCGTTGATCCAGGAGTGGATTCAGTTCATCCGACAGCCTGAGACACGCCCCCATGTGATCTTCCTCAGCGATTACGACATGTATTTGACCGGACACCTAGTACAAGGCGTGGATGTCTGGATCAATACGCCACGCAGGCCCTGGGAGGCTTGCGGAACGAGCGGGATGAAAGTACTCGTCAATGGCGGCATCAATCTCTCGGAGCTGGACGGCTGGTGGGCGGAAGCTTATACGCCCGGGGTTGGTTGGGCGTTAGGGGACGGCCAGGAACATGGGGATGATCCGGCCTGGGACGCTGCCGAAGCGGAAGCCCTGTACGACCTGCTCGAACGGGAGGTGATCCCGGAGTTTTATACCCGAGACGAGACTGGCATTCCCGCCGCGTGGGTCAAGCGTATGCGCGAAAGCATGGCGCGGTTGACACCGCGCTTCTCCGCCCACCGCGTGGTGCGCGAATATACCGAGCAACGTTACCTCCCGGCTGCTAAGGCCTATCGTGAGCGCGCGGCGAATAAAGGCGCAATCGGCAAGCAAGTGGTTGATTGGCAGCAGACTTTGGAGCGGAAATGGGCCGCGCTACACTTTGGCGAAGTGAAGGTTGAGACCCGTGGCGGGCAGCATATATTTGAGGTTCAGGTCTGTCTCAATGATCTCGATCCCAAGGCAGTGCGGGTAGAGCTTTACGCCGACGGAATCAACGGAGGCGATCCCGTACGAGAAGAAATGAAGTGCGCCCGATCACTATCTGACCCGTCCCGCGGCTGCGTCTTTCACGCGACACTGCCCGCTACACGTCCGGCGAGCGATTATACGGCGAGAGCAATACCTCACCGCTCTGGGGTGGCTGTTCCGCTCGAATCCGCTCGAATTCTATGGCAACGATGACGAAACCGTCCGAACGCGAATTGCACGGTTACATCTCGGAGATCTCCGAGCGCGCTGACGTTCGCGCGGGCTCTCCTTTGCCTTTCGGAACCCAAGAAACGGGAGGAGGAGTTAATTTCGCCATTTTCAGCCGTAACGCCAGCCGCGTTCGACTGGAGTTGTTCGACCATCCCGAAGACGCAGTGCCGGCCCGGGTAATCGATCTGGATGCAGCACGCAACCGCACCGGCGACGTATGGCACGTTTGGGTGAAGGGAATCGGTCCCGGTCAACTCTATGCTTACCGCGTGGATGGCCCTTACGAACCCAGCGAAGGGCATCGTTTCAATCTCAATAGGCTCTTGCTCGATCCGTTCGCTACCGCGATTTCGCGGATGCCCCCGTGGGATTTCACATCGGCACTTGGATACGACGCGTCGGCGCCAAAGCAAGACTTGGTTATCTCGACGCTGGACAATTCACAGTCGATGCCGAAATGCGTGTTCGTCAACGAGCCCTTCGAGTGGGATGGAGACCAGCCACCCCGCCATTCGTGGTCGAAGACCATCATTTACGAAACGCATGTTCGCGGCTTCACGATTCATCCCAACTCGGGTGTGGACCATCCGGGAACCTACCGAGGCCTGATCGAAAAGATTCCCTATTTCAAAACTCTGGGAGTGACCGCCGTCGAGCTGCTGCCCGTGCAGGAGTTCAATGAAACTTCTGTCACGCGCAAGAATCCGCAAACGGGGCGGCCGCTCAAAAATTACTGGGGATACGATCCCGTGGCCTTCTTTGCGCCTAAAGCTTCCTACAGCAGTTCGGGAGGCGTAGGTCAGCAGAAGCTGGAATTCAAGGAAATGGTCCGGGCCTTTCACACAGCCGGTATCGAAGTGATTCTGGACGTGGTCTTCAATCACACAGCGGAGGGAGACGAGACGGGTCCGACACTCTGTTTCCGCGGGATGGATAACGCGATCTTCTACATGCTAGCGGATGACAAACGCTACTACAAGGACTACACGGGGACAGGGAACACTATCAACGCCAACCATCCGGTGGTGCGGGACCACATTTTGGCCGCGCTCCGCTATTGGATGGTCGAGATGCATGTCGATGGGTTTCGTTTTGACCTAGCCGCAGTGCTCGGTCGGGGCCGCTCTGGCGAGCTGCTGGCCAATGCTCCGCTTCTAGGGCGGATCGCCGAGGACCCGATCTTAAGGGATGTGAAGATCATCGCCGAGGCGTGGGATACCGCCGGAGCGTATGAGGTCGGAAGCTTTTCCGAACGGCGCTGGGCGGAGTGGAACGGCCGGTACCGGGATGATGTTCGGCGTTTCTGGCGCGGCGATGACGGGATGCTGGGTTCGTTTGCCAGTCGCATCTGCGGCAGTGCCGACATTTATTCCAAGTCCGGCAAAGGCCCTGAGAGCAGCATCAATTTCATTACCTGTCACGACGGCTTCACTCTGAACGACCTGGTGAGCTATCGCTCAAAGCACAATGAAGCAAACGGAGAAAACAATCGTGACGGGACCGACTGCCAACTTCAGCGAGAACTACGGCTCGGAAGGCGAGACGAAGGATGCCGGTACCGAAACCTTGCGGAAACGCCAGATCAAGAACTTCCTTCTGACCCTGCTGATCTCGCGCGGCGTCCCGATGCTGCTTGGCGGAGATGAATTTCGCCGCACGCAAGGCGGCAACAACAATGCCTATTGCCAGGACAACGAAACCAGCTGGATTAACTGGACTAACCTTGAACAACATCAGGAGATTTATCGGTTTGTACAAGGCGTGATTGCATTTCGTCGCACCCATCCGATTCTGAGTAAAGAGCGATTCTACACCGACGCCGAGATCCGCTGGTTCAACCACCAACAAGGATCGCCCAACTGGGCCGACCCGAAAGAAAAACACCTCGCCTGCTTGATCCAGGAAGACGGACAAACTGCTCTTTTCCTGATGTTCAACGCAGACACCAGCGGAACCGATTTTGGGTTCCCATCACCGCCTCAAGGGCTCCGCTGGCATCGAGCGGTCGACACGTCTCGTTTGGCACCGCAAGACTTGTGTCCCAACGGAGAGGAAGCGCCTATCGATCATTCAAAGGCGTATCGCTTGGAACCTCGTACCAGCGCGATTCTTCTGGCTCGTCGAACCGACTCGCAAGAGCGGCCGATGGCGTTGACGGAGAGCCAATGAAATGGCAGATCCCGATTACGACGCTTTTTCTGGATGTCGGTGGTGTCCTGCTCACCAACGGATGGGATCATCATGCCCGCAGACGAGCGGCGAAGAAGTTTCAACCTGGAGTGGGCTGAAATGGAGGCTCGGCATAGCCTCAATTTTGCCGCCCACGAGGAGGGAAGGGTTACGTTCAAGGAGTATTTAGACCGGGTGGTCTTCTTCAAAAAGCGATCGTTCTCCCGGGCTCAGTTTCGGATCTTTATGTTCGCGCAGTCGAAGCCTTACACCGAGATGCTCGACCTGGTCCGCAATCTCAAGGCGCATTACGGACTGAGAGATCGCCGTGGTCAGCAACGAATCGCGAGTAGTGAATGCTCATCGGATTCGCAAGTTCAAGCTGGACGGGTTCGTGGATACTTTCATTTCATCCTGCTTCGTCCACGCCCGCAAGCCCGACGTGGAAATGTTTCGACTCGCGCTAGACATCGCCCAGGCGCCAGCCAGCCGCGTACTGTATATCGAAAACACGCCGATGTTCGTCCAGATCGCGGAAGGCCTGGGGATTCGAAGCATTGTTCACACGGATTACAAGTCCACCTGCGCGAAACTCGCTTCGTTCGGATTGCAGAACGGCAAAAAAGAGAGCAATGAAACCTGGTAACCCACGCATCCTGACGGTCAACGGCGGCTCGTCGAGCATCAAGTTCGCCTTGTTCGGAGGCGGCGGCTCGCTCCACCGGATTCTAGAGGGCGGGATTGAGCGAATTGGATTGCCAGATGCCAGTTTTCATGTGAATAGCTCGAACCAAGCGGACAGCTTTTCGCGCTCAGTGGAAGCACCGGATCACGGAGCGGCGGTGAGCATTCTGATGGATTGGATCGAGGAACACAAAGGCAAGGATGCTATGACCGCAGTGGGGCATCGCGTCGTGAATGGCGGACCGAAGTATTACAAGGCGCAGCGAATCACCCCCGAAATGGTTGAGGAGTTGCGCCGCCTGAGTCCGTTCGATCCTGACCACATGCCTGAAGAGATTCTGCTGACTGAGGCGTTTCATCGCCGATTTCCCGATCTACCCCAAGTGGCGTGTTTCGACACGGCTTTTCATCACGACCTGCCGCGCGTGGCGCAAATGTTGCCGATCCCTCGCCGGTACGAAGCGCTGGGTGTGCGGCGGTATGGGTTTCACGGATTGTCGTATGCATTTCTCATGGAAGAGCTGGCCCGCCTCGCCGACCCGGCGGCAAAGGCTGGCCGCCTGATCCTTGCACACCTCGGCAATGGCGCGAGTCTGGCGGCGGTGCGCGACGGCAAATCCGTGGACACAAGCATGAGTTTCACTCCGACCTCCGGGATTCCGATGAGCACCCGTTCAGGCGATCTCGATCCCGGACTGGTGTGGTATCTGGCGCGCACCGAAAAAATGAGCCCGAAGCAATTCAACGGGATGGTCAACTTGCAATCCGGGCTGCTCGGTATATCCGAGACCAGTTCTGACATGCGCGACTTGCTCGACCATGAAACGCACGATGTGCGGGCGACTGAAGCCGTCACGCTGTTTTGCTATCAGGTCAAGAAATGGATTGGCGCATTCGCGGCGGCGCTCGGCGGGTTGGACACTCTGGTGTTCGCTGGCGGCATCGGAGAGAACGCACCCGCAGTGCGCGAACGGATTTGCGATGGGTTGGGATTCCTTGGAATCCAACTCGAAGAAAAGCGAAACGCAACGAATGAAGGCGTAATTTCCGCTACGGCGGGCCGGGTTGCGGTCCGCGTCATTCGCACAGATGAAGAACGCATGATTGCCGAGAACGTTTGCCGCGTTCTCGGCCTTTCATGGCAAGCGAAAAAGGGAATTGCGGCCATGTGACGAGTTGCATTTACAGGTCGGAGCTCCATGACAGCACATCACCGCTGCGAGGGTGCCTCTGCCGACGGTGTGGGAGGTGACGGCGTCGGTGAAGATCGCAGTGAAACGATTTGTCGGTCGGGAAACGGCCAACGAACAAAAGGAAAACTCAAAAGGTGAAAGGACTCTTATTATGCTAATCACAGTCAAAACATTACAGGGCTACAAATTGGACAGCCGTGACGGGGAAATAGGGACGGTCAAGGAATTTTACTTCGATGACCGGCACTGGGCGATTCGCTATCTGATTGCCGACACGGGAGACTGGCTTACGGGCAGGCAGGTGTTGATCTCGCCGTATGCGCTCATCGCTGTGAATAAAGAAGAGCGGAATATCGCCATAGATTTAACCAAAAAGCAAATTGAGGGCAGTCCATCTTTGGACAGTGACAAGCCCGTCTCGCGACAATTCGAGGAAGTCTACTACGGGTATTATTCGTTTCCCACATATTGGAGTGGCCCCTACATGTGGGGATCTTCGCCCTACATCATGCGTGACCATCAGAACGAGAAAGAACCCAACCGCACTGAGAAAGCGTTGGATCCTCATCTGCGCAGCACTCACGATGTGAGAGGCCATCACATCCAAGCCGCAGATGGCGAGATTGGACACGTCGACGATTTTATAATCGATGACGAGACATGGGCGATTCGTTATCTAATCATCGATACAAAGAACTGGTGGCCGGGGAAAAAGGTCCTGGTCTCGCCTCGATGGATCGACCGTATTAGTTGGAGCGAGTCAAAACTCTTCACCAATCTTTTCCGTGAGGCCATCAAGCAGGCGCCGGAATACTCGGAGGACTCTCTGCTAACTCGGGATTATGAGACCGGCTTGCACCGACATTACAACCGTCCAGGATACTGGCTTGATGAACCGGTTGCTAAAGCTCATGTCCGCTAACGCAAATACGAGAAAGGGCTTTTTATGAATCCAAGCCAGTCGAATCAAACAACGAAACGACAGGGGAGACGAACAAGTGAGCAACACGCGCCCTGCTGAAGCGTCCTTGTCGTGCCCGATCACTAGATGGCTCACGATGTGCCTCAAACGGAAAGCTGTAGTATCTGAATCGTTTTGTAACGGGCTGAGATTGCACGGAATCGAAATCGAAGAAAAGAAAAACGCGGCGAATGAGGGGGCAATTTCCACGGCAGCCGGGTTGTGGTACGCGTCATTCACACGGACGAAGAATACATGATCGCCAAGACGGTTTGCTGCGTTCTTGGTCTTGAATGAAAAGGGAGAATTGAGCCATGAAAACGAACACACTCACGCCTGAACAGCTCCATAGGAAACCCGGCGCGGTGAACAAAAAAGAATCAACCATGAAAACCAACACACTCAGTCCGGAACTACTCCACAAGGTGAATGCCTACTGGCGCGCCGCCAACTATTTGTCGGTCGGCCAGATTTATCTCTACGACAATCCGCTGCTCAAGGAGCCGCTGAAATTGTCGCACGTGAAGCCGCTGGTAGTTGGGCACTGGGGCACAACGCCGGGCCAGAACTTCATTTACGTGCATCTGAACCGGGTCATCAAGAAGTACGACTTGGACATGTTCTATGTAGCTGGTCCCGGGCACGGCGGCCCTGCGATTGTGGGCAACGTATACCTCGAAGGGACCTGGACCGACATCTACCCGAACGTCACCATGGACGAAGCGGGAATGAAGAAGCTGTTCAAGCAGTTCTCATTTCCTGGAGGGATTTCCAGCCACGTTGCACCGACCACGCCGGGGTCGATTCACGAAGGTGGCGAGTTGGGGTATTCGCTCAGCCATGCCTTCGGGGCCGCGTTCGACAATCCCGATTTGATCGTCGCCTGCATCATCGGCGATGGTGAAGCGGAAACGGCCTCCTTGGCGACCTCATGGCAGTCCAACAAGTTTCTCGACCCGATTACCGACGGAGCTGTCCTGCCAATCCTGCACCTCAATGGCTACAAGATCAGCAATCCGACCGTCCTGGCCCGCATTGAGCCTGAGGAACTCGAGCAATTTCTGCGAGGCTGCGGCTGGTCGCCCTACTTTGTGGAAGGCGATGAGCCGGAAAAGATGCATGAACTGATGGCCACCACTTTGGACAAAGCCATTGAGGACATCCGGCAAATCCAAAGCAACGCACGGACCAAAAACGACACGACTCGGCCGCGATGGCCAATGATCGTCCTCAAGTCACCCAAGGGCTGGACAGGACCGAAAGTCGTCGATGGCCTGCAAATCGAGGGTACGTTCCGAGCGCACCAAGTGCCGCTCCTGGTCGATTCCGAGCATCCCGATCACGTCAAGCAGCTTGAAAGCTGGATGAAGAGCTACAAACCCGAGGAGTTGTTCGATGGGAATGGCCGGCTCATGCCGGAACTAGCTGAGCTGGCACCGAAGGGCGATCGCCGGATGGGAGCAAATCCTCATACTAACGGCGGCGTTCTGTTGCGTGACCTGCGCATGCCAGACTTCCACGTCCACGCCGTGAATGTGCCTTCTCCCGGGGCGGTTAACGGCCAGGATACGCTCGTGCTGGGTAATTTCCTGCGGGATGTAGCCAAGCTAAATGAGGATCAGCATAATTTCCGAGTCTTCGGTCCCGATGAGACTCTCTCTAACCTCCTGGGGGCGGTTTTTCAAGTCACCAATCGCCAGTGGGATGCCCGGGAAGTAAAAAACGACGAATTCCTCGCGCCCGCCGGACGCGTGCTGGACTCGATGCTCAGCGAGAACCAGTGCGAGGGTTGGCTCGAAGGATATCTTCTGACCGGACGGCACGGGCTGTTTAACAGTTATGAGGCCTTCATTCGCATCGTCGACTCGATGTTCAGCCAGCACGCCAAATGGCTGAAGGTATGCCTGGAACTGCCCTGGCGCCGGAAGATTTCGTCGCTGAACTATCTGCTGGCCTCCCACGTCTGGCAGCAGGATCACAACGGCTTCACGCACCAGGATCCCGGTTTCCTCGACCATGTCATCAACAAGAAGGCCGATATCGTGCGCGTTTACCTTCCGCCTGATGCCAATTGCCTGCTGTCAGTCTTTGATCACTGCCTACGCAGCCGGAATTACGTCAACGTCGTGGTTGCGGGCAAGCATGCCCTCCCGCAATGGCTGACCATGGATGCGGCGGTCGTGCATTGCACGGAAGGAATTGGCATCTGGCAATGGGCCAGCAACGACCAAGGCTCCGAGCCGGACGTGGTGATGGCCTGCTGTGGGGACACCCCTACGCTCGAGATTTTGGCAGCCGTTTCTATCCTTCGCCAGCATCTGCCCGATCTGAAAATCCGAGTGATCAATGTCGTTGACCTGATGAAGCTGCAGTCCTGCACGGAGCATCCGCACGGACTAAACGAGACGGATTACGATTCCCTTTTCACCAAAGATAAACACATCATCTTCGGCTTTCATGGATACCCGTGGTTGGTCCACCGACTGACCTATCGCAGAAACAACCGCAACCTCCACGTCCGAGGCTACAAGGAAGAGGGCACCATCACGACGCCCTTCGACATGAGGGTGCAGAACGACCTGGACCGCTTCCACCTCGTGCAAGACGTGGTCGATCGACTACCGCATTTGGGCTCCAAAGGCGCCTATCTGAAGCAGCAGATGCAGGACAAGCTCATCGAGCACAAACACTACATCGACCAGCACGGCGAAGACATGCCGGAAATCCGCAATTGGAAATGGAGCGAGACCAAGTGAATACACAAACGCTCATCGACACCGCGAGGGCGATGGTTTCCGGTGACAAAGGCCTGCTCGCGATGGACGAAAGCAATCCCACATGTAACAAACGATTTGCCAAGTGGGGCATCCCACAGACCGAGGAGGCCCGGCGCTCTTATCGAGAGTTAATTGTGACCACGCCGGGTCTCAGCGAGTTCATTAGTGGCGTAATCCTTTACGACGAAACGATCCGGCAAACAAAGAAAGATGGAACTCCCTTTGCTAAAGCCGTAAGCGATGCGGGAATCATTCCCGGCATAAAAGTTGACACCGGTGCAAAGGACCTGGCAGGTCATCCGGGGGAGAAAATCACCGAAGGTCTGGACGGATTGCGCGACCGCCTTGCGGAATATTCCCAAATGGGCGCGCGTTTTGCCAAGTGGCGCGCGGTCATCGCGATTGGCAGTGGAATTCCCAGCCGGGGTTGCATCGAGGCCAATGCCCAGGCGCTGGTTCGTTATGCCGCGTTGTGCCAGGAAGCGGGACTGGTACCCGTCGTCGAGCCGGAAGTGCTCATGGAAGGCGAGCATACCCTAGAACGGTGCTGCGAGGTAACGGAGGAAGTCCTGCGAACGGTTTTCAACCACCTCTACTCACAACGCGTGATGCTGGAAGGTTTGATCCTGAAGCCCAACATGGTGCTTCCAGGATTGACCTGCTCCAAACAGGAAACGGTGGACGAAGTAGCCGACGCAACCGTGAGGTGTTTGTTGCGAGCCGTTCCAGCTGCTGTTCCCGGGATTGCGTTCCTGTCGGGTGGGCAACCAGGTGAACTTGCCTCGGCCCGTTTGAATGCCATGAATGTCAGATTCAAGTCGCGAATGCCCTGGGCGTTGGCGTTTTCGTTTGCCCGCGCCATCCAGCAACCCGCTTTAGAGATTTGGCATGGCGAGGAGGTCAACATGCCGGCAGCACAAAAAGCTTTGTATCACCGAGCCATGTGCAACCGGGCTGCCCGCCGTGGCGAATACAATGCCGCGATGGAGACGAATGATAGGGAGAGTGCGCCCACTGGAAAATTATCCGTGAAACGCGCTATGAGCCCCCGATGAAACCCGACATGCGCAAGAAATTCGTCGTCGGTAACTGGAAAATGTATACGACCGCTGCCGAAGCCAGCCAACTGACCAAAGCGATTGTGGACGGCATGGGCAATATGAGCATTGAGGACCGCGTATCCGTCGCCGTCTGTCCGCCCTTCCCCTATTTGGCCCTTGTCGGAGAGATTCTTAAGGGCAGCTGCGTCGCGCTCGGGGCGCAGAACCTCTATCCCGAGAAAGAAGGCGCGTTTACCGGCGAGGTCAGCCCCACGATGCTCCTCGATCTTGGCTGCAAGTACGTCATCCTCGGACACAGCGAGCGCCGGCGTATATTCGGCGAATCCGATGCGTTCATCAACCAAAAGGTACGGGTTGCCCTGACCGCTGGCCTCGACGTGATCTTGTGCGTCGGGGAAACTCTTGACCAACGCAAGTCCGGTCAGACCGAGGCTATGCTCGACCGGCAACTCGTCCAAGGATTAGTGAATGTGTCGTCGGGCACCTTGACCCGCGTGACCATCGCGTACGAACCGGTCTGGGCAATCGGCAGTAGCGGACACGAAGCCACACCCCAGCAGGTTCAGGACGCGCACGCCCTCATTCGACGCCGCGTCGGACAGATGCTCGGGGAGAAATCGGCTCAGACGCTTGTGATACAGTACGGGGGAAGTGTCAAGCCGGAGAACGCGGCTGCGCTGCTTGGCGGATCTGGGGTGGACGGCGCGCTTATCGGCGGCGCCAGCCTAGATGCCGACCAGTTTCTGAGCATAGTCCAAGCTGGAATCGGCGAGCCACAAACCAAAGCGAAATCGGCATGACGGCAAGTGCTCGGCCCACAGGACTCACAGCGTAGAGGACTTGGGAATCGTTTCGTGCGCAGGAGGATGGTGGCTAGTTTCGTTGAAGTCCGCCAAAGGCATCGAGCCGAGGGCATCGCCACACCTTCAGGAGAGCAATTTTTAGCCGCGACGCGAAAGTAGCATGCATAGTTTCACCATGCGAGCTGTCCGAAACAGTACAGTCTCCCTGATAGCGCCGTGCCAGACTTGAGCCTGTGCATGTGAAATCAAAGGCTGACAAGGCAGAGTCAGAATCGGAGCCCAAGCACGGATTGAGAACGAACTGAAATCCCTTTCTCTCTCCGAACTACGACAATGGAAGCTGCTAAGGAAAAGTAGTAACGCCCGCTTTGGAAAAGTCTTTCTCGAACTTCCGAGAGCCGGAACTGGACGGGCGACTCTCAGTTGCAGTGAAAAACCAGGGACCAAACACTTCAGCGCGTGAAGTGAGTCCAATTTGACCTGCCAATGATGAACAAAACGGACAGTTCCAATGGCGGCACAGTCATTTCAGTTCGAGGGGGTGTGGTTGATGTGCGCTTTGACCAATGCTTACCGCCAATTTACACGGTTCTCCGCGCGGGAGCGCATAGCCAAATTGTAGTCGAAGTCATGGCGCAGCTTGACGCGAGTCGCGTGCGTGGCATCGCGTTGACGCCCACACAAGGTCTGGCCCGCGGAATGCCGGTCGAGGATACGGGCGGTCCATTACTGGTACCCGTTGGCAAAAATATTATTTCGCGAATGTTCGATGTGTTCGGGAACGCCATCGACCGCCAACCCCAGCCATTGGATGTGAAGTTGCGCTCCGTTCATCGCCAGCCGCCCGCGTTATCCGAACGTTCCACGAAATCGGAGATTTTTGAGACGGGCATCAAAGTTATCGATGTCCTCGTACCGCTCGAACGTGGGGGCAAGGCGGGTTTATTCGGGGGCGCAGGTGTTGGCAAAACGGTGTTGCTGACCGAGATGATCCACAACATGATTGAGCACCAGAAAGGGATGAGCATTTTCTGCGGGATCGGAGAACGCTGCCGAGAAGGGGAAGAACTCTACCGCGGGATGAAGGAAGCCGGCGTATTGAAGAACATGGTGATGGTCTACGGTCAAATGAATGAGCCGCCGGGCAGCCGCTTTCGTGTAGGAGATGCGGCGCTGACCATGGCTGAGTATTTCCGCGACGACGAACATCGTGACGTTCTTTTGCTGATCGACAATATTTTCCGTTTCATCCAGGCGGGCATGGAAGTGTCCGGCTTGCTGGGAAGGATGCCATCGCGACTGGGTTATCAGCCCACGATGGGCACTGAATTATCGGGACTGGAGGAACGCATCGCCAACACCGAAGCAGGAGCCATCACGTCCATTCAGGCGGTGTATGTACCTGCGGACGATCTGACCGACCCAGCAGCGGTCCACGTATTTTCGCATCTCTCCGCATCCATCGTGCTCTCTCGAAAGCGGGCGAGCGAAGGACTTTATCCCGCCATCGACCTGCTGCAATCCAGTTCGAAAATGGCGACGGCGGGCATCGTCGGCGAGCGGCACTACAAACTCGCGCAGGAAATTCGTAAGACCATGGGGGAATATGAGGCGCTCAAGGATATCGTCGCGATGCTCGGCTTGGAACAGCTTTCCCCGGAAGACCGGAACACGGTCGCGCGTGCCCGCAGGCTGGAACGCTTTCTGACGCAGCCGTTTTTTACCACCGAGCAGTTTAGCGGAATCCCTGGGAAACTCGTCAGCCTCAAAGACTCCCTCGATGGCTGCGAACGCATTCTCCGGGACGAGTTCAAGGATTATCCGGAAAGCGCGCTCTATATGATCGGAGCCATTGGCGAGGCGAAAAAAGAGCCTCCGCCGCCGAACGCAAAAGTCGCAGGCGCCCATGCATATTAAAATTCTTCTCCCCTACGGCATCTTCGCGGACAAGACGGACGTGGCGAGCATCGTCGCCGAAACCTCCGCGGGATCGTTCGGGATTTTGCCCCACCGGTTGGATTGCGTGGCGGCGCTAGTCCCGGGGATTTTTACTTACGAGACGAAAGAAGGCGGAACGGTTTACGTCGCGGTTGATGAGGGCGTGCTGGTGAAAGCGGGCGGGGATGTGCTTGTCTCGGTGCGGCATGCCATTGGCGGAACGGATCTCAGCAAACTTCATGAGGCCGTGAAACACGAGTTTCTGAATCTTGACGAACGAGAGCGAAGCGTTCGCACCGCGGTCTCCAAATTGGAAAGCTCTTTTGTCGGACGTTATATGGAGTTTCAACGTGAGCGATGAGCCGCCCAATTCGCCCGCGAGTGAAGAGAAAGCATTCGTCCGCGATGTGGGCGCGAAAGCTGCCCGCAAGCTCCGGGTGCAACGCGAAGGCAATCAAGGAGTCTGGTTTGGTTTGGGCATGTCGGGACTCATTGGTTGGTCCGTAGCGGTACCGACGCTGCTCGGCGCCCTGCTTGGCCTTTGGCTGGACCACCGCCATCCGAGTTCACACTCCTGGACGTTGATACTGCTGGTCATCGGACTGGTCATCGGCTGCGCCAATGCGTGGCATTGGATGGATCAACAGAATAAGGCCATGCAGGATGCACCGGAGGACAAAGATGAGTGAATTGTTAACGGTCATTCTGGCGTTTGTCGCGGGAGTCTTGCTCGGGACGTTTTTCTACGGAGGCCTGTGGTGGACGATTCAGAAGGGAGTTTCGTCAAAACAACCGGCCCTTTTATTCACCGGCAGCCTCGCGGTGCGCACGATCATCGCTCTGGCCGGATTCTATTTCGTCTCGCGCGGCAATTGGCACCGATTGCTGGGCTGCCTCGTTGGATTTGTGACTGCTCGTATCCTTGTGACGTGGTTCACGCGAATTCATATTGAAAAAAGAGCCCCGATCGCTGAGGGAGGTGGACTGTGAATCTCACTTCCGACCAACAGATTTACTGGCAACACGGTTTTATCAAGCTCAACGAAACCATTGTTACCACCTGGATCATGATGATCCTGATGTCGTTGGGCTCGAAGCTGATCACGCGCAAGCTGGGGACAGAAGGCGCCATTTCGCGCTGGCAAGGTTCGCTGGAAATAATCGTCACGGGAATGGAGAAACAAATCCAGGATGTGGGATTGAGTCAGCCCGAAAAGTATCTCGCATTCCTGGGCACCCTCTTCCTCTTCGTGGCAACGGCTAGCCTCTGCACCATCATCCCAGGTTACAAGCCTCCGACCGGATCCCTTTCCACCACGGCCGCGTTGGCTCTTTGTGTGTTTGTTGCAGTGCCTCTCTATGGCATTCGGGAGCAAGGATTGGCCGGTTATCTGAAGACCTACACCAAGCCGACGATCATCATGCTGCCGTTCAATATCATCAGTGAATTGTCGCGTACGCTGGCGCTGGCCGTTCGCCTGTTCGGCAACATGATGAGCGGGGTGATGATCATCGGCATCCTGCTCACTATCACGCCCTTTATTTTTCCGATCGTTATGACGGCGCTCGGTTTGCTCACCGGCATGGTGCAGGCCTATATCTTCAGCATTCTGGCCGCGGTTTACATTGCCGCCGCCACGCGCGTGCCCAAACCGAAGCCTGCTCACGCTCAGCCCAAGGCGAATCAACTGCAATCGACACACTAGCAACAAAAGGGAGTTCACATGGATAGCAGCACTCTTGTCGCAGTCGTATCAGTCGCAACCGCTGGCCTCACCACAGGAATTGGTTGCATGTGCCCGGCGCTGGGCGAGGGCCGCTCGGTCGCCACCGCTCTCACTGCACTGGCGCAGCAACCCGACGCTTCGGCCACCATCACCCGGACGCTGTTCGTGGGCCTCGCGATGATCGAGTCAACGGCGATCTATTGTTTCGTGGTCTCGATGATCATCATTTTTGCGAACCCTTTTTGGACCCATGTCATCGCTCAAACCGGGGGGAAGTGACCCATGCTGATCGACTGGTTCACCGTCGGGGCACAGGTAGTCAACTTCGTCATCCTGGTCTGGTTGATGAAGCATTTTCTCTACAAACCGATCCTGAATGCCATCGACGCCAGGGAAAAACGCATCGCCTCTGAACTTGCGGATGCCAATGCGAAGAGAACCGAGGCGGAAAAAGAGCGCGCGGACTTCGAAAAAAAGAACAAAGCATTTGATGATCAGCGCAGCGCTCTTCTAAGTAAGGCCACCGGAGATGCAAAAGCCGAGGCCGCGCAACTCCTCGACAAAGCGCGAAAAGATGCAGACAGTTTGCGCGACACGCAAGCGGCCGCGTTGCAAAACGATCACGTGAAAATGGGCAGCCAGATCACGCGCATGGCCACGGAGGAAGTTTTTGGAATCGCCCGAAAGGCGCTCGCGGACCTCGCTACGGTCAGTCTGGAAGAGCGCATGGGCGAGGTGTTCACGCGCCGTGTGCACCAAATGAACGGAAAAGATAAGGAGTTGCTTGCGGAGGCCCTCAAGACGTCTTCCGAGCCCGCTGTGGTGCGAAGCGCATTTGCCATGCCCGCCGATCAACAGGCCGCAATCCAAAATGCGCTCAACGAAACTTTTTCGGCTGTCGTACGCCTACGATTTGAGACTACGAAGGACGCAATCTGTGGGATCGAACTATCGGCAAACGGACAGAAGGTTGGGTGGAGCATTGCCACCTACATTTCAGCGCTCGATCAAAAGATCGGGGCACTCCTGGAATCCCAATCCACGCAGCAAGCCAAGGCAGCGCCGAAGCCGAGCCCAGAGGGCGCGCCGACGGCGAAATCCACCGCTCAGGCCGTAACGAAATGACCCCTTCTCCCAACCTTTTGCAGACGGCCATCGATGAGGCATTCATGGACCTGCGTGAGGGCCGCGAAGCCTTCCAGCCGCAGCTGACACCGCATGAAGTGGGCGTTGTGACGGACGTCTCGACGGGCGTTGCCACGGTTTCCGGCCTACCGAGCGTTGGGTTCGAGGAATTGGTGAAGTTTCCCGGAGGGATGCTGGGCATTGCCTTCAATGTGGATGAAAACGAAATTGGCGTCGTTCTGCTCGGCGACTATCAAGATCTGCACGCCGGCGACGAAGTGGAACGTACCGGCCGAGTCATGGACGTTGCGGTAGGAGACGGTTTACTGGGTCGGGTAATCGACCCGCTGGGCAACCCGCTCGACGGGAAAGGACCTGTGAATACAGACCTGCGTATACCGGTCGAGCGTCCCGCACCGCCCATCATGGATCGCGAGCCTGTCGTCGTGCCGTTGCAGACCGGCCTGAAGGTTATCGACGCACTCGTTCCTGTGGGGCGCGGGCAGCGCGAATTGATTCTGGGCGATCGACAGACGGGCAAGACGGCCATCGCGATCGACAGCATCCTGAACCAACGTGGGCAAAATGTAATTTGCGTTTATTGCGCGATCGGGCAGCGCGCCTCAGCGGTCGCGAAGGTTGTGGCTAAGCTCGGCCAGGAAGGCGCAATGGACTACACCGTAGTGGTGGTAGTCGAAGGCAACGCCGCTCCGGGCCTCGTCTATGTCACGCCTTATGCTGCCACCAGCATCGCGGAATATTTCATGGAGAAGGGACGCGATGTGTTGATCGTTTATGACGATCTTACGCAGCACGCCCGCGCTTACCGCGAGATTTCCCTCCTGCTGCGCCGTCCGCCAGGCCGCGAAGCCTTCCCCGGCGATATCTTCTACATTCACTCGCGAATGCTCGAGCGCTCGACGCATCTGATCAAGGAACGCGGCGGCGGGTCTCTCACCGCGCTGCCTGTCATCGAAACCACGGCTCAGGATATCTCCGCCTATATCCCGACCAATCTTATTTCCATTACGGATGGACAGATCTACCTTTCACCCACGCTTTTCGAACTCGGAATCCTTCCGGCGGTGGATGTTGGCAAATCCGTTTCGCGGGTGGGCGGAGCGGCGCAGCGGCCCGCTTATCGCTCAGTTGCCGGACACCTTAAGCTCGATTACGCGCAATTCGCGGAACTGGAAGCATTCGCCAAGTTTGGCACGCGCCTCGATGAATCCACTCGCAAGATTATCGATCATGGGCAGCACATCCGAGCGTGCCTGAAGCAGGCGGAATCTCAGCCGGTGTCGATGGTCGACCAGATCACCGTGCTACTTGCTCTGACCACGGGCCTCTTCGACCGTGTGCCGATTGACAACGTGATGGAGGCGGAGAAGGCGCTGCACCAGGGGATCGCGGGTATTCCGGCAGACCTTGTGAATCGATTGACATCCGCCGAAAAATTAAGCGACGCGGACCACAAGGCGATTCTCGATCTCGCCACCCGGACGCTGCTTCCGTTCCAGCCCGCGCCCCAAACCAAACTCGAACCAAAGCCCGAATCGAAGCCGGAAGCAAAACCCGATCCGAAGCCTGCGGCCGCGGCCAAGCCATGAGCGGCAGCACCGAAAGTTTACGTCGAAAAATCACCGGCGCGGAGGATCTTGAGGGCGTCGTCCGCTCGATGAAAGCCCTCGCGGCATCGAGCATTGGCCAATACGAAAAGGCGGTCCAATCGCTGAATGAATACTACCGCACGGTGGAGCTCGCGTTAGCTGCATGCCTTCATCAGGCCAGACCGGTGCCGCGCGCGAGAAGCGGACGTTCATCTCAAAAAGGAACTATCGGCGCCGTGGTCTTCGGTTCCGATCAGGGCCTCGTCGGCCGATTCAACGAGGCGATCGTGGAATTCGCCACCCGCACGCTCAAAGCATCGCCGGCAAAGATCACGAAAATCTGGGCCATCGGAGAACGCGCTCACAGTCTCCTGGCGGATAGCGGACTGAATCCGGCGGGACTGCTCTCCGTGCCCATTTCCATCAATGCGATCACGCCGCTCGTCGGCCAGATTCTGATCGAGATCGAAGCGGCCCAAGAGCGCGGCGATGTCGAGAAGGTCTATGTCTTCCACAATCGCCCCAAAACAGGCGCCTCCTACGATCCCGTGAGCAAACAGCTCCTGCCACTCGATCACGCCTGGCAAGAAAAGCTAGCCGCA
Source organism: uncultured Acidobacteriota bacterium (assembly GCA_963709105.1). Classification (GTDB taxonomy): domain Bacteria; phylum Acidobacteriota; class Terriglobia; order Acidiferrales; family UBA7541; genus Palsa-295. Next base: position 297,598 of record CAVPVC010000016.1, on the reverse strand, counting down.
ATGCCCTGGCCCACGAAGATTCTGCCGGAAGTGATTGAAGGAACCGTATCGCCGCTTTCCGCTTTCATTCGAGGATACCTCTTCGTTCTGCTGTTTCAAGCGTGCGCCGAATCCCTTGCCAGTGAAAACGCCAGCCGCCTGGCGGCCATGCAACGCGCGGAAAAGAACATCGAAGACATTTCGGAAAAGCTGAACCGCACGCTGCACCGGATTCGACAGGAATCCATCGACGAAGAACTGTTCGACGTCGTCTCCGGCTTTGAAGCGCTTACCGCTAGAGAGGCGAAACGTAAAGCGCGATGAGGGGAAATTCCCACTGGTCTGCTCGCACATGACCAACTGTTGGTTTGCGAACATGCCTCACCGGACTTCTGTTCTCCCGTCGCGAAACCTGTTGGAGGGAACATGAAAATCTATTCAAAGGATTTCCGCGTGCGCCATGGAGACAAGGTCAAACTTAAAAAGTGGCCGACGCTCATCGAACCTTTCTGCAAAACGAAAAAAGAGTATCAAAAACTGCTGGAAAAGCACGTTGAGGAACTGAGCTCGCTGCAACAGCTTCACTACGCGTCCGATCGCTACGCACTGCTCCTTATTTTTCAAGCGATGGACGCGGCCGGCAAGGACGGATCCATCCGGCACGTCATGTCCGGGGTCAATCCGGAAGGCTGCGAGGTTTTCAGTTTCAAGCAGCCGAGCGCTGAAGAACTGAAGCATGACTTTCTCTGGCGCACCACGTGCCGGCTTCCCGAGCGTGGACGGATCGGAATATTCAATCGCTCCTACTATGAGGAGGTGCTCGTCGTCCGCGTGCATCCGGAGATTCTCCGCAGCCAGGGCCTCTCGGAGGACTTGCGCGACGAGAAGTCTATTTGGAAGGAGCGCTACCGTTCCATCGTGAACCTGGAGGATCATCTCCACCGAAACGGCACGCGAATTGTCAAAGTCTTCCTTCACCTGTCGAAGAACGAACAACGAAAGCGATTCCTCGAACGTATTGATGAGCCGGACAAGAATTGGAAATTTAGCCTCGCGGACATTCACGAGAGGAAGTACTGGAAGGACTATACGAAGGTTTACGAGGATTGCCTGCACGCGACAAGCACCCATCACACGCCCTGGTACGTAGTTCCCGCCGATGATAAGGACAATGCCCGGCTGATCGTTTCCCGAATTGTTATCGACGCTCTCCATGATATGAAGATGGCGTATCCCAAGACCACCGCGAAGCGCCGGCGGGAATTGAAATCTATCGGCAAGCTATTAACGAAGTAACGTCCACGCCGAATACCCCGAGTATTCCGGCAGAACTGGCCCACATTCGTGTAAGGTCTGTGCGGAGCGGGCGTTACCGTTGGGAGCGAAAGGAAGACCATATGGAACTAGGTATCATCGGACTCGACCGTAAGGGAGCCAACATGGTGGCCATGAACGAATCGGTTACGGCTTCCGTCCTCCATGCCGCGCTGTATGAACGCTTAAGCTCGCCTGGTGAGGACGACTTCGGCAACAAAATGTTGCCGGCCCTTCGTTACCAGTTCGGCGGTCACAAGGAAAAAGCCGCCGCTAAGAAGGCGAGTGCCTGATGACTGCCTCCCGTTCGGATGCGTTGGTGCTCTTCGGTGTGACAGGCGATCTTGCCCACAAGATGATCTTCCCGGCACTTTACGCGATGGCGAAGCATGGAACCCTCAAGGTTCCGGTAATCGGCGTCGCCTTTCCAAAGTGGAGCCTGGATCGTCTTCGCAATCGCGTGACGGACAGCATAAAGCGATCGGGTGCCGTAGATGATAAGCGTGCCTTCCGCCAACTTCTGTCGCAGCTCAGCTACGTGAATGGAGATTATAAGGACCCAGCTACGTTCACGGCGTTAAAAAAAGCGCTAGGCAAGGCTCGCCGCCCAGCTCACTATCTGGCCATTCCGCCCTCACTTTTTGAAACCGTGATCAAAGGCCTTGGTGCCGCGAAATTGGCTGAGCACGCGCGCGTCATTGTAGAAAAACCGTTTGGACGCGACTTGGCCTCCGCCCGAGAGCTAAACCGTGTGGCGCGCTCCGTGTTCCCGGAAGACTCGATCTTCCGGATTGACCACTTCCTTGGCAAGGAAGCGATCATGAATATTCTCTATTTCCGCTTCGCGAATTCGTTTCTGGAGCCGATCTGGAATCGCAACTATGTGGCCAGCGTCCAGATAACTCTAGCCGAGAATTTTGGTGTCAAGGGCCGCGGTGCGTTTTACGAAACCGCTGGCTGTTTGCGCGACGTGATCGAGAACCACCTCTTCCAGATCGTCGCGCTACTTGCCATGGAGCCGCCCGCCGATAGGGACTTTGGAGCCGTCCACAATGAGAAAGCCAAGGTCTTTCAAGCCATGCGCCCTCTAAAGCCCGAGGACTTGGTGCGTGGACAATATGCTGGCTACCGGAAGGAGCCAGACGTAGCGAAAAATTCTGATGTCGAGACTTTCTGCGCCCTGAGGCTTTTCATCGACTCGTGGCGCTGGGCGGGCGTGTCCTGGTTCCTGCGCTCTGGCAAGTACCTAGCCGAAACCGAAACTGAGATCCTGGTGGAACTGAAATCGCCCCCACAGAGACTTTTCGCTGACTCAGCGCCGACGACTGGCCGCACCAACTATCTGCGATTCCAGCTCTCCCCAAGTTCCGCCATTGCTCTCGCCGCTCGCGTCAAGCGCGCCGGCAAGGAATTCGTCGGGGACCAGCGAGAACTCTACCTGGTCGAAGAACAGTCGGGAGAGGAAGCACCCTACGAGCGGCTTTTGGGCGACGCCATGGCCGGCGATGGAGCGCTTTTCACCCGTGAAGACGCGGTTGAGGCCGCCTGGGCGGTGGTCGATCCGGTTCTTAAGACCCATCATCGCGTTCGTCCCTACAAGCGCCGGAGCTGGGGACCGAAAGAGGCTGACGCGATCATCGCCTCAGACGGCGGTTGGCACAACCCCGCATAGGAGGCATCCGACCGATATACCCGCGCGTGCCCTCTGCTGCGGCGAGGATTGGAAGAATGAATGAGCGGTTAATGACCATAACCTGCTTCGCTTCCGGGCTTCCTCTTCGGGTTTTCCCGTCGTCGAATTTCTTCTTCGGCTAGCATCTTTGCGAGGGATAAAAATCCAGAATGGAGATGTTAATGAATAAAATTCTTCTTCCCGTTGACTTTCCTAACACCGAGCTGAGGGTGGTTCATCAAGCGGCGTTTTTGGCTCGCCATTTTCATTCCGAAATCATGCTGTTGCATGTGGTAACGCCACTGAGCTATCCCGCGGGTGTACTCCAAAGTGGGCACGAGATCACCGCGAGAGATTTGCATGCGGGAATCATCAAACAGGCTCAGAAAGACCTGGACCAATCGCTGTGGCAAGAACTCGATGGGATTGCCGTCAAACGCTTGTTACTCAAAGGCGATCCGGCCCGCGAAATCGTGCAGGCAGCTCGCGCGGAAAAAGTGGACCTGATCGTGATGTCCACACATGGCCATGGGGTGTTCTACCGCTTTCTGCTGGGCTCGGTGGCGGCAAAAGTACTACACGACAGCGATTGTCCGATTTGGACCGATGCCCAACGGGAAGAAGCGCCAATGCGTGAGTTCGCCATCCGCAACGTTCTTTGCGCAGTTGATTTGAGCCCCCACAGCCGCAATACCGTGTCGCGGGCCGCGCAGATGACTGCTGAGTTTGGCGCACGGCTCACGCTCGTTCATATCACCGCCGGGGTGGAGATGTATGGTCCTGGAGGATCCTACGTCGACCCCGTGTGGAAGGAGACGATCGTCGGCTTCGCCGCGAAAGAGATCGCCAAGATTCAGGAGGATGTGGGCACGAGGGCTGAGTTAATCATTGATAGCGGCGATGCGCATGAGCTGTTGAACCGAGCGGCAGAAGAAGCAAAAGCTGATCTCCTGATCATCGGGCACATGCCTTCCGGCGGTCATTTAGGGGAAAACGGCAGTGGCTATGCGATCATTCGCGAGTCGCACATCCCGGTGCTAAGCGTGTAAGGACCCATCAGGAGAGATTCATCATGCCCCTGCTCGTGGTTTTATTCTGCCAATGGCGCTGATATTTTCGCCCGTTTGACTTAGCGCCCCACGCCATCGTCTCACGTACGGGATTATCCAGAGGTCGCAGGTCAGGTTGAAATCATGAGCAGCAAAAAACTAACCGCCGAGATGGAAAAACTTCAGCACGAATCGTTCAATTACTTTGTACATGAGACGAATCCAGCCAACGGGCTGGTGATCGACAAGACCAAAGTAGATTGGCCCGCCAGTATTGCCGCCACCGGCCTCGCGTTGGCATCTTACCCGGTGGCTGTCGAGCGCGGATTTATGTCGCGCCCCGCGGCGGTAGAACGAGTGCTGACGACGCTGCGTTTTTTCTGGAACAGCCCGCAAGGCCCCGAATCCGACACGACGGGCTACCAGGGCTTTTACTACCACTTTCTCGACATGCAGACCGGGCGACGCGCCTGGCAATGCGAGCTCTCAACAGTAGACAGCGCTTTTCTGCTGGCGGGTGCGTTGACGGCAGGAGTGTACTTTGCCGCTGATACGCCGGACGAACATCAAATCCGCATGCTTGCCGACGCGCTTTATCGACGCGCAGATTGGCAGTGGACGCAAGACGGTGGCGCAACGGTCACGCACGGCTGGAAGTCCGAAAGCGGATTTCTCAAGTACCCTTGGGGAGGCTACGACGAGGCGTTGCTGTTGTATGTCCTGGGGCTGGGCTCGCCGACGCATCCGCTGCCCGAGGAGAGCTATGCAGCGTGGACTTCCACTTACCGTTGGGAACACTGTTACGGACAGGAATATCTTTACGCCGGGCCATTGTTCACGCACCAGCTCTCGCATGTCTGGGTCGACTTTCGCGGTATTCAGGACGCCTTCATGCGCGATAAAGGCATCGACTATTTCGAGAACAGCCGCCGTGCAACTTATGTGCAACAACAGTACGCCATCGACAACCCACTCAAGTTTGAGGGCTATGGCCGCGATTGCTGGGGAATTACCGCGAGCGACGGGCCCGGTCCGGACACTATCAAAGTGAAGGGCATTGAGCGCCAATTCTTCGATTATGTGGGACGCGGCGTGCCCTACGGACCCGACGACGGAACCATCGCACCGTGGGCCGTAGTGGCGTCACTGCCGTTCGCGCCCGAGATCGTGTTGCCCGCGCTCGACTATTTCATAAACCAGACTAAATTGACTGAGCTGAACCCGTACGGATTCAAAGCGTCTTTCAACCCGACGTACCCGGGAAAGTCCTGCAACCCGCATGGTTGGGTGTCGTCGTGGCATTACGGGCTTAATCAAGGGCCGATCATTCTGATGATCGAAAATTATCGGACCGGGTTGTTGTGGCAATTGATGCGAAACTGCCCGTACATCGCCAGGGGCTTGCGTCGGGCGGGCTTTGGCGGGGGTTGGTTATGACCTCTGTCGAGGGCATTGCGCCACACGCAAAACAGTTAAAGATGACCGCATCAAACAGGTTGGGCCAGTTCCTGAATGTGTTCCAAATAGGACAGTCAGCCACGACGAGGTCGGCTAGGATTAAGTTGCCGTTGGCTTGGTGAAGGGAATCCGAGTCACGGCTCAATATCTACGAGGAGTTTATAACATGAGCGACAAAGCGGTAGCGGCGCAGCCCGCAAGGGCGCGCAAGAATGATGCAGATCTGCAGCATGATGTTGAGGAGGAATTGCGTTGGGATCCCAGCATTCACGCTGAACAGATCGGCGTGTCCGTAAAGAACGGCGTTGTCGAACTCGACGGTCATGTTGACAGCCTCTGGGAGAAATGGGCTGCCGAGGGCGCCGCCCTACGCGTTGCCAACGTCGAGTCGGTGGCGAGCGAGATCAAAGTCGAACCACCCCCTTCGGCAACCCGAACGGATGAGGAAATCGCCCGCGCGGCGTCGAACCACATAGAGTGGAACTGGTTGGTGCCTAAGACCGTAAAGGTGCAGGTGACCGATGGTGTGGTCACGCTTCAAGGCACAGTCGAATGGCAATACCAGAAAAAGGAGGCCGAGCAAGGACTCTTGCGGTTAATTGGTGTGAAGAGCATTTTGAACAGAATCACGCTCAACCCAAAGGTCAGCGCCCCCGGAGTTAAGGGCAGGATCGAAGATGCGTTGAAGCGCAACGCGGTGATCGATGCCACGCATATCAAGGTCGAGACGTCTGATGGCACGGTGACGCTTCGTGGCAGCGTCCGTTCCTGGGTGGCGCGGGCCCAAGCCGAATACATAGCCTGGGCGGCCCCGGGCGTCAGCAAAGTCGAAAACCATCTCAGGATCAGCTAGTTAAACGCGAACTGTTCGCCGTGCTTGTAAGGTAAAAAGAGATTCCGACCATGTTCTTTTGGGGAATGCACTGGTATTGGTGGTTTTTCTGGATCCTCCTCTGGGCCTTGTTCTTTTCCTTCATGATGCCCGTGGATCCGGCCTAGAATGAGCAGATATCCTTATTTCATCTTGGCATCCCGCAGAAGTGTGGTCCGCCGTTCTTCGTATTCCTCGGTCGTGATTTCCCCGGCGGCATATCTCCTTTGCAGGAGCTGCAGAGGCGATTGCATTTGCCGGTAGGTAGTCCGCCTTGATGACTCAACCAGCTTCCTCTGGGAAAAGGAGAAAACATGACAGAACCGAGATTGGCAAGATACGAACATATCGTTCCCGTGAAGACGGTGATAGGCAGTAACGTCGTCAACGCAAACTATGAGGACCTCGGGAAAATCGAAGACCTGGTACTCGACGCTAGCGCCGGACGAATCACGTACGCCGTTTTATCATTTGGTGGCTTTCTTGGGATGGGTGACAAATATTTTGCCATTCCCTGGAATGCGTTCACCTTTAATTCGCCGGAAAGTCGCGTCGTTCTGAACGTTGAAAAGAAACTGCTGGAAAAAGCTCCGGGGTTCGACAAAAACAACTGGCCGAATATGGCGGATGCGACCTGGGGAAACAGTATTCATAAACACTATGGATTAACGCCCTACTGGGAAGAGGATCATTCCGCGTGGTAGAGACCTACCGTGCCGCACGACGGGACGGTAGGCCTGGTCATCCTGGGTAAGACGAATACCCTGGAGTTCGGAGTTCTGACGAGAACTGAACCATGCCCGCTCAGTCCCAGCCGCAGCTTGGGATTCGCGCACATTTCCATCGTTCGGCGCTATCGCGCTCAGTTGGATTACAAAAACCTCGCGCCGCAGAACGTAGATGTCTGCCTCTCTCGAGGGTCTTACGCTGGGTGTTACTGAGGTCCTTTTTGCCAAAGATGCAGTTTAAGTAAAAGCAGCATGTGGTCCGTGACGAACGGCACATTCGCAGGTGATGTCTTTCATCGCTTCAATTGCTCAGCGAATATAGATAAGAACCGACCGTTCTAGGCCGGATGCCCAAGCAGGAGGGCGGAGGTGTGATGTGAGAAATAGATTATCCGCGTGTTCTGGTTACCTCCCCGAAGTTGAGGAGAAACTGATTGAGTTACAGTCATTGACAGTCGATGATCCTGAAGAATCAGCTAGGGTAAGTGAGGCTTTAACTTTTGTCCACGAAGCCCCAAAAAGCGATTTCCGCTGCACGGACGACGGTTGAGAGTTTTCAAGGAAGCAGGAGTCAGTTGCCTTGAATTTCTTGCGCTCTCGCAAAATCGTCAGGATGGATTCGCACCGTCATTCCAGAACCATCGACGGAGCTTATCCAAGCGTCATTCGGTAATTCATGTAGCCCATTGCGCATGCTCGCACCTCTTCATTGCCGCTTCGCTGCCCATGATTCGATCTTGAAAAAATGGCCCCTCATCGGAAAAAGCTCCGTCGTGCTCGATCCCTTAGATCGCTGTCCAGCTGTTCCTTCCATTTGGACCGAAGCTCCTCGGCGAGTTCTTCTGCAAACATATCAACTGCGTCCGTTTCGGTTGCTTCTTGACGCTGTCGTTCATCACCAGCGTTCTCGATCGCTTCGAGCACCCGCGTTACCGGTTCGTCCAATGTCTTTTTCATAGCGTCCCTCCAGGTTCTGGAGGCTGGCACGTGACCGTGTCTTTCTCGGCTACCGGGGGTATTCGCCTAAAGGAGCGGTAAAAGATCGTGAAGATGCTCACATGGAAGCGATATTGTGAGAGTAATCTATAGGGGTTAGCTGCTTGAACGCAAACAGAGCCACGATAGTCTCGTTTACTTCAAGTGAGAAAACGATCCAACAAATCGGTCGTCATCATCTTGTTCATCTTGCTGGTCGTTATCGCATTCATCGCTTATCGGACAAAACAGGTCGGAGTGCGGGAATCCCATCGGTCGACCGAGCGTTTGCGATGAACGGAAAGCATGTACGCACACATCGGCCCCCGAGGCATCTATCCCGATTCTGTTAATACTGGGAGCGTTCGATCAACAGGTTATGTCTTTGAGCGGAGTGTGCCTTACACTTAGGATGAGACGTTTTCGGTCAGGTGTGCAGACATGGATCACATTAAGATTTCCTGCCACACATGCGGCACTGAGCCGTTCAAAACTATCGCCGAGATAAAAGCTTTCGACGATACTCTCGTCTGCCCCAATTGCGGTACCGCGATAACTGACGAGGACATTCGAAAGCAAGCAGGAGACGCCGCTGCCGATGCCATTCGGGATGCCCTGCGGAAAGCCGGCTTGCAGAGCGCTCCTCCCAAGTCGGACTAGTGTCCCACGAGCTCCCTCGTTTTAGCGGGGATCATATCTTTGACTTTCCGGGCACCTTCTTCCGTTTCTCTGCTGCTTTATCACAAAGGCTTCTCATGTCCGCCTTTGGCCATTCTTCCCCGCCAGAAGTAGAAAATCACAGCAGCAGTGGCCATCAGAACCAAGATGATTGCGACTGCGACGGGGTGTCCGTATTCCTCGATGAATGAGATGATTTGCCACCCGCAACGCGGTGTGTCGGTGTTAAGATTCTGCCCGAACCTTCTTACAGCCTTTGCGGGGCTTCTTTATGACTTGGTACCTCAGACTGCTTTTCCTTGCTGCTGCGGCCTTACTAATTTGGGGCGGGTTCATTCGCAAGAAAGTCTTGTATCCAATTGCCGAAGTGAGACCAAAAACAGTATGCTCGTCCGGCTGGGTCGAATAGTTACTGGCATATTGGCGGCATTTCTCATCTGGGAGGCATTTCCGAAGTGAGCTTCAGCAAGCTCGATTAAATAGAACTGAGATTCCTGTCTTCCCCCTTCTCGTGTGGCGAATATTTAGTTCGAGTCCTTCCGATTCCCGATCTGAAAGTCATGGTGAAGCGATTGCCTCCCGGCACGACCAACTCGACTGCTCTAGCGAGAACAGCGCAAGGGAGCGGTGAAGATAATCTGTCGCGCGGCCTTACGAACGATGAGGCTCGGTCTCGGCTTGCGAAGTTCGGCCCAAATGCAATGCCGGACACCGTGGTACGACCATGGCGTATGGCGCTGGCCAAATTTTGGGCGCCGGTTCCATGGATGCTCGAAGCCGCCATCATCCTCCAGGCAGTGCTCCACGAATATGTCGAAGCTGCAGTCATCGCCGGACTCCTGGTATTCAATGCCGCTCTCGGGTTTTTCCAGGAGGGACGCGCACAGGCTACTCTTGCCGCGCTGAAATCACGGCTCGCACTAACGGCTTCGGTCCGCCGCGACGGCGCCTGGAAGAACATACCTGCTACTGAACTGGTCCCAGGTGACACGGTGAAGCTGTCGGTGGGCGGCGTCGTTGCAGCCGACGTAAAGCTAGTTGAGGGTTCGGTCCTGCTCGATCAATCCATGCTCACCGGGGAATCCGTTCCGATTGAGGCTGGGCCGGGCCTGCAAACCTATGCAGGGGCGCTGGTGCGGCGTGGGGAGGCAACCGCAATCGTCACCGCGACCGGGGCAAATACCAAGTTCGGACACACCGCGGAACTCGTCCGCACCGCGCACGTCGAGAGTACCCAGCAAAAAACCGTGGTGCGGGTGGTCCGAAATCTTGCCATGTTTAATGGCGTAATCATCCTTTTGCTGGTGGCGTACGCGCACGCCCGTAAAATGCCGATTGGCGAAATCATTCCCCTCGTCCTAACAGCCGTTCTAGCGTCTATCCCTGTAGCGCTGCCTGCCACGTTTACGCTTGCGGCGGCGCTGGGCGCAAAGGCCCTGGCACGCTTGGGTGTGCTTCCAACGCGATTGTCCGCTGTGGACGAAGCGGCCACACTGGACGTTCTTTGCTCGGACAAAACGGGAACATTAACCCTCAACGAACTGGCGGTGACTGCTATCCGTCCGGAGCAAGGCTTCGATGAAGCACACGTCCTGGCGATGGCGGCTCTAGCCAGTTCCGATGGCGGACAGGATCCCGTAGACACGGCTATCCGAGCCGCCGCCGTTAAGAAGGGCGCTACAGATCTCCCCAAATTGATCAAGTTCGTTCCGTTCGATTCAGCGACAAGAATGTCCGAGGCGACAGCGGTGGGTCCGAACGGCGGCACTCTTCGCGCGGTGAAGGGGGCGTTTGCGGCGGTCATGGCCCTGACAGAACCGATGCCAACAGCGGCTGCAGCGGCACGCGAATTCGAAGAGAAGGGCTTTCGGGTTTTGGCCGTTGCTACGGGCACGCCGACGATGCGGCTCGCGGGGATCGTCGCGTTGAGCGACCAGCCTCGCACGGACGCGGCCGAGCTTATCAAGGAGCTACACAACTTGGGCGTGCGCACCGTGATGGTGACCGGTGATGCGCCGGCGACGGCGGCGATCATCGCGCGAGCGGTGGGACTCGATGGAGCCATTTGTCCTCCGGGGCCGCTCCCGGAGAGTGTGCGTCCGGAAGATTTCGCGGTCTTTGCCGGTGTTCTTCCGGAGGATAAGTATCACCTCGTTCAGGCGTTTCAGAAGAGCGGCCACACCGTCGGGATGTGCGGCGATGGTGTCAATGACGCCCCAGCGCTGCGCCAGGCGCAGATGGGAATTGCGGTTTCGACTGCGACGGACGTTGCCAAGTCGGCGGCCGGAATCGTGCTGACGAAGCCAGGACTTGAGGGCGTTGTGGCCGCGGTAAAGGAAGGCCGGGTGACGTTCCAGCGCATCCTAACCTATACATTGAATTCCGTCACAAAGAAGATTGTGCAGGTGCTGTTTCTGGCTGTGGGCCTGATCATGACGGGACAGGCGATTCTAACCCCGATGTTGATGGTCATCATCATGATCACAGGCGACTTCCTGGGCATGTCCTTGACGACGGACAACGTCCGACCGTCCCCGGCGCCAAACGCTTGGCGGGTTGGCAACTTGACCGTCGCGGGCGTTTTCATGGGTATCTCCGAACTGGTGTTTTGCACCGTCGTTCTCGCCATCGGCAAATTTCGCCTAAATCTTGGAATTGAGACGCTGAGAACTCTCGCCTTCGTGCTCATCGTCTTCGGCAATCAAGCAACGATGTACACGAATCGAACTCGTCAGCGCTTATGGTCCAACCGCCCAAGTTTATGGCTGATACTGTCGTCGGCAGCCGATCTATTGATTGCCTCGACTCTGGCGAATCGTGGGATCGCTATGGCGCCTCTGCCGTTACTCGTGATGGGAGGAACGCTTGTGGGGGCAGTTGTATTTGCATTCCTAGTGGACTTTGTCAAAGTCCCCGTATTCCATCGCCTCGGTATCGCCTAGGGAACAAAGACGTACGATCCAGTTGCTAAGAAACTTGCGAGCGCAAATAAATATTTGCCGTTCGAGACGTCCCCTCTTATTTTTCGAGAGCTTTCTCCACTTGGCCGATTTTCTTCAGGACTTTCCCCCCTATCTTTTCGCCCAAACCTTCGGCTTCCAGGTCTGGATCGTTCGTCGCTCGTCCGACCGTCTCTTTAACTTTGCCTTTCAGCTCATGAAATTTTCCTTTTGCTCTGTGCTTAGTGCTCTGCTTCATGGGTCGTCTCCTTTAACTCAAGATTGCGAGTCTCCGTCAAAAGTGCATGTGCAAACATCCTTCCCTCGATTTCAGATCGCTCCTAACAAATGTTCGAAAACGACCTGCACAGCGTTTGTCATGTCCACCTCAAACACAATGCCTCGGCTTACCGTGCATAACCGCTAATCTCGTGCAGCAGTGGTCGCGCCGATGCGGGAACAGCCACTTTTCCGCCAAGAATGTCGTGGCGGTCCACATTGTCGCCGTACATAGCCTGATCACCACTCTTGTCGGCTTGTACGACGGCGCCGTCGAGAGCCACCCCAGCGAAAAGGCCCTTGGCTCGCGAATAAGACAGAATCTCCGCATTCAGTTTAATGTCGGTGCCAGCTGCGGCGGTCCGACCCACCGGCCCGGCCGCTACGGAGGCGTCGGCTCCGAGTTTGAATTTGTCGCTGAGCAGGCTGTGCAAAGCGTGATCGTTCATAAAGAGCATCACGATGTCGGTGGAAGAACCCCCGATCTGATAACCCACGCTCCCGCCGTCAATGGCCACGAACATGGGGGCGCTCCAGCCGTGCCCGGTGCGACAGGTTGCCAGCCCCCTGCCGTAGTTGCCGCCGAATATGAAGGCGAACTTCACGTCCCCTGGAATGATGGCGATACATTTCGCCGATTTCAGTAGATCGTGAGGAATGCCGTGATCCGGAGTGTTCATGATCTCACGGAAAACCTGTGCAGCTTTGTCGGTGCGCTTTAAATCGTCCTCGCGGTCCGAGGCGATAGCAGTTAGGGTTACAAGCAGACCTAGTATTGTAATAGTTAAAAGGCGTTTTAACATTTTCTCTCCCTCCAAGTTTGGATTCACAAACGGTAACGCGCGCTGCCAATTCATCCCTTCCACTGCTCAGTTCAGTCCGTAGGCCTTTATTCAATTGCTCGATCACCAACCGCAGTAAGGCAAACCTTTGATCAGCGACGCCCGCCGCCGCGAGATCCTCCGCCAGGCGGCTGTTGTCTCTGTTGCATCTGTTGCATTTGCTGCGTGTGTCTTTGCTGCAATTGCTGCGTCTGTTGCTGATGCTGCTGTTCCACTTGCTGCGTTCTTGCCGGACTGGCGTTTTGTCTCGCCAATTGCTGATGTTGCGCCTCCTGTTTCTGCTGGAGATTTTGCCGTTCCTGGGTTTGCTTTGCGATTACCTGTTCCTGCTGCTTCTGGTATTTCTGGTCTAGTTTGGCGTTCCCCGTGTTGGGAGGAGCGGGATGTTCGATGGGCGGCAGCTCCTTAGGATGGCTTGCAAGGTTGGGGCGGGGCGTTGCGGCAACTGGCGGCGTGCCGTGGTTCGCGGAAAACCGTTGCTGGGGATTATTGTGGGCCGCATACGCATGTTGAGTCTGAGCGCCTACAGGCGGAATATGTCTATCATGAGCAGCAGCCTCTTCTTGAGCCGTCGGGCGCTCGTTGATCCCGCCGTTACCACCGTTGTAACTGACGTGGCTCGCGTTCTCGTTCACACGTGTGTTGTAAACATTGTGTACAACGTGGGGGTCCACGTGATTTACCGCCGTGTTGTAGAAGAAATGTCCGTTCTGCCAGCGTCCGCCTTCGTAACCATGACCGAAGTAACCGTAGCCATAGTCGATCCCACCATAGAAACCTACTGACGGGCCCCAGTAGCCATCGTAGAAAATAAATCCGCTGCCGCCCCAACCCCAATAGCCCGGAGTCCAGAGGAATCCGGGTTCCGGAGCCAGCACCCATGTGCCTGGTACCCAGTAATATTCACCATCCCAAGCCCAGTACCCGGGCGTCCAGATATACCCGTCCCCGGGACAAATCGGCTGATCGTAAACGGGCAGTTCAGGGGGCGCGATTGAGACGGATAGGCCGACTTGCGCGAAAGATGCCGCCAATGGAAATAGCATTGATACTGCCAATAACAGCGAACGAATGACGCGGATACGCATTAGGTCTCCCTTGCCAATTATCAATCGGCTGCCACAGTTTCAACATTTCGGTATCTTCTTGAAAATTTCATTTCGCCGACAGAAACGCACCGCCAATTTCCTTCCAGTCCTAACAAGTCAACGCAACGCGCCGACCAGGTACAGGACCACCGCGATGAGCACGACCGTCCCGACGATGCCCAGACTGCCGCCTCTCCCCCATCTGGAATACCCGTAATAGCCGCCGCCTCCGCCGAACAACAGCAACAGAAGAATAATTAGTAATAGCATCGAGATTCTCCTTTCAGTCTGTGACCCAGAATTCCTGTCATAACTTCCGCACCATTTGTGCTCCGGAGGGAAAACGCTAGAACCCCGATCCTGAGTCTGGGCTATGACTTATTGCTCGCCCCCATTACCACCAAGACGACCCCTCCAACCAATGCCAACCCTCCCAGTATTGGAGGAAGGGGAATTCGCTCATGAGTTTCCGTCGTGAGATGCACCGACCCCACATCGAGCACTTTTTTCTGACGCGTGTAGTTGATGCCTTGATAGGCAAGGGACGCAGCGCGCCCAGAACGATTAACAAGATCCCAACCCAAGTGATCGGTTTCATGTTCACGCCACCTCAAACGACTCTCCGTCCTTGAACGAGCTGAATTACAAGAACAACGACGGCAATAACCAACAGGATGTGGATGAGTCCACCCATGGTGTAGGAAGTGACCAGTCCCAATAGCCACAGCACGAGTAAAATCACGAAAATTGTCCAAAGCATGATCTTTCTCCTTCTGGAACAGGTTCGAGCTTCTTTGCGCCTGTCCTTAACAACCAAGATGGCCGGCTCATAACCTTCATTTCCTCTCGCGTCGATTTGGGGCCGCTCAATGGCCGATACGAATATTGGAGAGGCTATGAAGTAGCCCGAACACATTCAGAAGCCACAACACCACAGCGATAACCACGATTGCATTCAAGATGGACTTAATCGTCCCCTGCATTGGTATGAAGCGGTTGACCAGCCAAAGCAGAACACCTACCACGATCAGAACCATCACGATTTGAAGTAAAGGCATAATCCTTAACCTCCTTCTCTCCGCAGGCAGACCGTCTGGCTTGCCCTGCGGTGCAGCACGATTGCCCCTACTTGCCGGACCGGTTTCTCGGAGACTTCTTATTCAGCGTGGAAACGAGCAATCTCGCCGATGTCGGTGCATGAATCTTGCTATGGATTACGATGTCCTGGGCGCTGACTCCTTTTCCGTACAACCTCCGGTTGCCATCGTCTTTCTGGGCAGAGGCCGACAGGGCCATCAAGGCGCTTACGGCCACCAACAACAGGATTCTTTTCATTAAGGTGCTCCTTTCAGCCCTATGCCAAGTTTCCTATCCCCGAAAAGCGATCGGGTGGGGCTACCAACACTGCAACATTTACTTCTCAATACCGTCGGTGTCGGTGAGCCCGGTCACAAGTCTAAGTGACCTGTCCGGAACGGGACTGTACACAAAGGGACAGTCGCCCTAATAGCTGTGGTTCTGCATTCCCGAATCCGTCAAATATATCGGGCCGCGCAGAACTAGATCGGGCCGTCCCACGTTCGGGATATCAACACCAAATGCACAGACTACCGAAACGCATTTCCGCTCAGAGAGAATTAACTATAGCCGCGGCAGGAGAAGCTCTGCTATTGGGTTCACTTCTGCTTACATCTCAATTTCTCGTTTGGATCACTCAAAAGTGGAGAGATGCCTCGGCGGTTGAGGATTGTGCCGGTAGGTGTCCTATCTGGCGGGCGTGAACGATAAATCGCTTCGGAGCCGCTCCTACGTAGTAGAACGGGAAGCAAGTGACGAGGGTTAAAGTGTTCTCGTTGGACGGCTGCAGGACTTGAACGTCGCTGGGCAAGACCACCTCCGTCGAAGCCACTTGATACTCGAAATCTCCGTCGAGCGTCTTTATCGTAATCGCGTCACCCGGTTGAATACTCCGCAACGGGCGGAAAAAGCTGTCGCGGTGGCCAGTCAGAACGACGTTGCCCGATTCGCCTGGCAAAGCCGTTTCCGATATGTGACCGACCGCGTGCCGCAGGATTCTTGGCGAATCCCCCTGGACGAAGATGGCTTTTAACCCGAGGCGAGGAACATCCATCACTCCAATAGCGCTTCCTTCAAGCACCGGATGCCGTGCTTCGCTGGGGCTTACACTTTCGAATCTCGATTCTTCAATCGTCTGATAGATATGCGCATCTGCGATGACGTAGCCGGCGTAGCCAAGTCCGAACGCACCGCTAGCCAGAAGAAAGTAATACGCCGCACGAAGGAACAACACCCTCAGTTTCGGAGGCGTTTTCGGGATGGGGCCATGACGATTCACGACGCACTCTTTTCGAGCTTTGCAGGAAATCGTTCTTGTTGCGATTTAAAATAGCCGGGCCGGGTTCGCACGTGACACTTGCCGTGGCCGGGAGCATCAACCTTGACTCTTATTTGCCGAAAGGAATCTGAGGTGTCTGTCTTCTCGGGAACAAATCCGAGCGTGTACTGTTCGCGAAGATCGCGGGCGATTCGTTTCGAGATGTCCGCGACGCCTTTCACAGACATCGGAAAGAAGGCGATGCCGCCAGTATCTTTGCTGAGCCGTCGAAGGAGACTCGGATTCGCTTCGTCTTCGTCAGCGTCCACCAAGCCGATGGAATAAATCACTACTTGTGATCGTTGAGCCAGCGCCAGAACCTGCGAGTATTTTTGCTGACTGGCATTGTCCCCTCCGTCGCTGACGATGATCAGAGCTTTCTTGTCCCAATGGCCCAGCTGCGAGTGGATGAGCCCTTCAGCCACCGCGTCATAGAGCGCGGTTCGTCCGCGTGCGGAAACGGCCGAAACGGCCTTTTCGAGTTCGTGTGCGTCGCTGGTGAAAGGCTTCCCGTTGAGCAATTCGACCGAAACGTCGTCATTGAAATCCACGACGAACATCTCATCTTGAGGATTGCTGGATTGTGCGAAGGCGGAAACCGCCGCCGCTACTTCCGGAAGCTTGGGCCCCATGCTGCGGCTGTGATCAACAATCAGACCCACGGTCACGGGTATATCTCCCTCTTGAAACGCCGTGACTTTTTGCAGTTGTCCGTCTTCGTACACGAGGAAGTTCTGCAGACTCAGCCCGGAAATGGAATTTGCGTTTGCGTCCGTGACGTTAACGGGCAGCAACACCAATTCCGTCTTTGAGACAATCGCAGATTGGGCAGCCACGCCGGGTGACACGGACTGCGGTGGTAGAGACCGCGCATACGTGGAAATGCTGCAAGAGAACAGCAAGAAGACAGTAGAGAGATAGAAACTCCGAAACGAATTGTGTTTCTTAGATCGCACGATCAGAGTCACTTAAATCTCCTTGCGCCGCGGGATATGAATCATCGGTCATAAAGACCCGCGGCGCCTTGGAGGCTGATACGTTTATGAGCCTTACAGCGCGAATCGCTTCACAACAAAAGCGCATCCGAGCGATGCCAGGCCAATCAACGCAATGAGTGGAACCAGTCCGGCCGTCTTCGGCAAACTCGTGTTCTGCGCGACGAGCGGAGTGGTTTCGATGGCCTCGGCTACCGGCACTTCCTTCTGTTCCGGGGTAACCGCAACAATCGGAGCCGTCTTCAGTTCGGCAGGAGGCGTTTCCTCAGCAATCGCCGGAACGGGTTCTTTGGTCGCTACGGCTAGCTCAATCGCCCGATGCTTCGGATAAACAAATTCCTGGCCGAAGTTGTCACCTGGGTAGAACCACGCCCTGACGGCTTCCGGGTTATCGCCCACTCTCTCTGCGAAGTTGACTACGGTTTTGCCGGTCGGACGAAGCCGCCAGTTGTCGATCGCCAGGACAGTGGCGATTACTTTAATTCCGTCCGCATCCAAGAATTGCACGATGTGACGCTCGGACGCTAAATCCACGAGCTTGATCGTGTAGGTGCCGGCGGGCAGAATCTGTCCCGGGATTTCGAACGGTTGACTGAACGTCACGACGGTCTTTTTGTTCCAATCATCGGCTTGAACACCCGAAGTGAATATAGTGCCAAGCAAAGCGAGCGTTAGCACAGTTAAAAACTTCACGATCTTCATGTTTATTTCCTCCTGAGAAGTATCAAAGCTGTATGCCCGGTCCCCACTTTAGGGGCATAACCTATTGACCTACTTCTCGTTGCGGGCAGACCGGTCTGGTCTGCCCCGTAATGTTGCGCTACTAAGCCTAACTTCCCGGATTTGCTTCGCGGAGATTTCTTGTCTACAGAAACATTTAAATCTCCCCGCCTGCTAACAGTCCGACTATTAGTTCTTTAGCCTGTCGGCGTCGGTGATACCCGTTACAACCTTAAGTGACCTGTCCGGTACAAAGCTGTCCACAAAGACACAGCTGTCTGACTGCTCCAACAAACATATTTGGTCGCACGGACAGTCGATCCGGTCACTTCATGATGCTCGAGATACTAACGCAGGAGACGCCAGACACTCAGGTGCACTTCTCTCAAAAAGCAGTTGCTATTGAGGAGGAACTGCCGCGGCAGGAGAACGCTGTAGCTTGGCAAGCTCACTAGCAAAAAGCGGGTTTTCGGGGAATTCCGCGACGAGTTCGCTGAGCTGAATGCGGGCCACTTCCGGCTTCTTCTCACGCAGAGCCGCCAGCGCTAGCAAAATCTTCGCAAACGGCCGGAGGTAGTGGCCACGAGCAGCGGCGATCTCGAGCTGCTGGATGCCTGCTTTCTTGTCGCCGTGGATTCCGGCGAAACTGAGGAAAAACTTCTTCGTTCCCGGCAAACTCCCGATGAAATAATTCGCCATGCCCAGGCCAAGGTAGGCATCAGCGGCATCTGGGGCGACCGCCAATAGTTTCTTGGAATACTTATCAGCCTCGCGGATCTTTTTCAGGCTGTCGAGCTGACGCTTGTCGATGAGGCTGGCATAGTTGGCCTGCATACCCAAGCTCAGAGACATGGAGAACAGGGCGTTCGTATCGTCCGGGTCCGTTTTCAAGCGTAGCTGCGCCAGATCCTGCGCTTGTTTGTCCTCGGCGAAGAATGCCGAGCGCAGGTCCGGGTCAGGCTTCAGTGGGATCTTGCCCAGAAAGCGCTTGTCGTCCAGGAAAAACTCGGAGGTGAGGACGCCCTGCCGATAGCATTCCTCAAACAGATAAGCGGCGGCTTCGGAGGCGCTTCCGAGGGGATCTTCCGGATGAGACATCTGCCATACTTCAAACTGGGTCCGGGCTTCCTCCGGCTTCAATTCGTAGAGAAGGTGAAAACCGGCCTCGATTTCCGGAACGTGCAAAACCTCGATCGGAGCCTGCCCGGGTGCCGCCCGTGCCGCTCGAACATCGAAGCCCCCAGACATGAGCGCGCCGCAAAGCAGCAAACAGATCAGTGATGAGTATGGGCTACGGCCATCCTGGTCCGAATCAATCTGGCTCAAGTTGCCTTCTTTAGGATTTGGCCACTCCATGGCGTTCGCTGGAGAATCGAAAAGTTTGTGGTTCGCGCCCAGGGCCATTCCAGAGGTTTGATACGTGGCAATTCTTCGCTGCTCGAAAGGTTAGCCCTGCAGAATGACACCTAAAAGAGACTCGTTGACTTGCAGCCCGCGCAGCTTGCCGCCGTACTCGATGAAGCCCAGTTTTCTGAATTTGTTCATGAAAAAGTTGATTCGGGACCGCGTTGTGCCAATCATCTCCGCCAGCATTTCTTGCGATAGCTTGGGAAGCACCTTCTGAGGCTCGCCTTGTTCTCCGTAGCGAGCGAGCAGAAGAAGGACCCGCGCCAGCCGTTTTTCGCTGGAGTTGAAGAGCTGGTCTATCAGGGCCTCCTCTCCTCGGGCGCTTCGTTCCAGCATACTTGCGATGAAGCGGTCGGAGATATCGTGTTCCGCGTGAAGCAAACGAATCATCTCGTCTTTCTCAATGACGAGTACCGTAGTAGGCACAATCGCGGTCGCAGTCGCCGTGTAAACAGACCGACCCGCAAGACACCGTACACCAAAAAAATCACCCGGTCCCAGAATCTCCACAACAGCTTCTTTGCCAGCCGTATTGACCACAGTAAGCTTCACACCGCCTTCTCGAAGGTACATCACATACTTCCCTAGATCACCCTGCGAGAAGACGATTTCTTTAGTTTTAAGCTTGGCCACCCATCTCCCCGGGCCAGCCGTCGAGTCGAGAAATAATTCCACATTGAAAGCGTGGCTTTCTGCCCTCTTGGGGGGAGGGCGACGGACGTCGACAGAGACACATCGAACTGCGGAGGGCATAACGGGTTGACAATAGCATTAATGCTAGCACTACTGTCCAATATTGGACAGTCGTTAAGTCCATGCTAGCTTGCCACATGACTTCCTCAGCGAGGTCGCTTGCCGTCCCAGACTTTCGGAGTCTCTTCCAATCTGTGCCGTGGGGCGTTAAGGTTGGCCGGTTTTGCGTGGCAGCTGGTGGTGCTAGTGCTGTCGATGACGGACTGCACGCGTCGCGTATGAAGTCATGTCAACAATGGTGTCTTCTTCGAATACCAAATGGCAAGTCCAAGACTCAACAGCCAGAGAAAGAGGTCCAAAGGGATGAGGCTATTAAGAAACAACCCTAAGCCTGAAAGTCCGGTCCCTGTCCAAACTAGTGTGACAGCGATTCTCTTCTTTCGAATAATGGCGATTCCGGTTGCTACAAAAAGCAAGCCTTGAGCTATCGAAAATATAATGCTAATGGGTCTGGAGTTCCCGAATCGGGTTGAGGGTGGGGTTACGTTTTGGCTTATCAAGAGATTTGCCAATCCGGAGAACAGCAGGAACAGCCCCGTAAGCATTAAAACCCAACCGTAGACCGTGGCCCCTTTATAACTGGAGCCGACTTGTCGGGTCACTGGATTCCTTTGCAGCGTTCTCTGGACAAGGAAATATGACCGCCAGAAGAAAAATACATCGTCAATTTCGACGTTTCGTTGATATCGACGTGGCCGCACAACTCAACTATTTTTAGAGCGACGTATATGCTGTTCCCGCTGTCGCCGATCGTAAGGCTTTCTCGATCAGAATAGAGTATTTGACTTCGCAAGGTGACGGAGATTCCCCGGATGAGAATAGAACTTGCACCGGCGTAGAACGCCACCCATTCACTAAAAGCGTTCGGCGTGTTCTAAAGATACTTTCACGTTTTCTGTCCTTGCCGAAACGCTCCTGACGGATTCCCAGGAAGAACTCTAATCCAATGCTCGCTCACGATCTACCCCCGATGACAGCTCGATAACAGAACTCAGGGCGGCCGCCTTGGTGACAACCCGATCGTTTAACCGAGCCACTCGATTTCTGGAGAATTCCGCACATTGGGCGCCGGCCACGTTTTCGGATGACCAAGTGCGATGGGCGCCACGACGTGGTATTCCTGCCGAAGCCCGAGTTCTTGCTTGATTGGCGGCGAATTTAGCCACGGCCGTGCGAACCCAATCCAACAGCTACCAAGGCCTTCATTACGAGCTGCCAACAGCAGATTCTCTGCAGCCAGACAACAATCTTCAATAGCCTGAGATTCCGAAGACTTGGCCATGACCAGGACAAGGGCGGGAGCGCCATGAAACAGCACGAACGTGCGATCTTCGAGTATACGGCGAGCCGAGTCGAACGTTGTTTCGGAAATATTTGCAAGCAGCCAGCCTTTGGCTTCCTGAGCGTAGCTGGCAATGCGTTCCGGGTCGAGTAGCGCGGCGAAGACCCAAGGCTGCTGATTCATAGCGCTCGGCGCGAGTATTGCAGCATCTATGAGGCGTTCGATTTGGGCTCGCTCAATTGATTTTGTTGAATACTCCCGCACGGAACGACGATTTCTGACAACTTCTACAAAGTCCATGGATCTTGACCTCCACGCGGCCGATACAGTCGATAGATAGACCACATCACAAGTTGTTAAGTCCTTACCACAGCCACAGCCCTAAAATGGCCAGGAATAGTGTTCCGAAGAGAATGAACAGGCCTTTTTCCTCATCTATTGCCGCCCCCGGAGGCGTCTTACTGCGCCTAGATCCGCATTAGTGCCGATGAAGAATAACGCCCGGAGTTTCGCTGGAAAAGAACCGCAAGTAATTTTGTTGGTCTAGTACATCCCGCCCATGCCACCACCGGGACCTGCCCCGGCGGCCGCCTTCTCTCCCTCGTCCTTGATCTCGGCCACCAGGGCTTCGGTGGTGAGCATCAGGGCGGCGATCGAGGCTGCATTTTGCAAAGCGAGGCGAGTGACCTTAGCTGGATCAATTACGCCAGCCTTGACCAGGTCACCGAACTCGCCGGTATCAGCATTGAAGCCGAAATTGTCGTCCTTGGATTCGCGTACGCGGCCGACAATGATGGCACCTTCCTGTCCGGCATTGAGAGCGATCTGGCGCATAGGTTCTTCGAGGGCGCGCTTTACGATGTTGACGCCGATGGCCTCATCATCATCCAGCTTGAGCTTTTCGAGAGCCGCGATGCAACGAACCAGCGCCACGCCACCGCCGGGAACGATGCCTTCCTCGACAGCAGCGCGGGTGGCGTGCATGGCGTCTTCCACGCGAGCCTTCTTTTCCTTCAGCTCGGTCTCGGTAGCAGCGCCGACCTTGATAACGGCCACGCCGCCAACCAGCTTCGCCAAGCGTTCTTGGAGTTTTTCCTTGTCGTAGTCCGAGGTGGCTTCCTCGACCTGCGCCCGGATCTGTTTGATGCGGCCTTCGATCTCGCTGGTCTTGCCGGCGCCCTCAACGATCGTTGTATTGTCCTTGTCGATAGTCACCTTCTTGGCGCGTCCGAGATCCTCAACTTTCACGTTTTCGAGCTTAATGCCGAGGTCTTCGGTGATGGCCTTGCCACCCGTCAATGTAGCGATGTCTTCGAGCATGGCCTTGCGGCGATCTCCGAAGCCAGGAGCTTTCACGGCAGAGGCCTGCAGGGTCCCTCGGAGCTTGTTCACGACAAGCGTTGCGAGCGCTTCGCCTTCGACATCTTCCGCGATGATCAGCAGAGGCTTGCCCATCTTGGCAGTCTGTTCGAGCAAGGGCAGCAGATCCTTCATCGAACTGATCTTCTTTTCGTGGATCAGGATGCGGGCGTCTTCCAGCACGCACTCCATGCGCTCCGGATCGGTGACGAAATAGGGAGAAAGATAGCCGCGGTCGAACTGCATCCCTTCGACCACCTCCAGCGTCGTCTCCATCGTCTTCGATTCCTCGACGGTAATGACGCCATCCTTGCCCACCTTCTTCATCGCCTCGGCAATGATGCTGCCAACCTGTTTGTCGGTGTTGGCGCTGATGGTGCCTACCTGCGCGATCATGTCGCCCTTCACGTCCTTGTGAAGTTTCTTGATTTCCTCGACGGCCACCTCGACGGCTCTCTCGATGCCGCGCTTGAGCGCCATCGGGCTTGCGCCCGCGGCAACCGTTCGCACTCCTTCACGGAAGATGGCCTGTGCCAGCACGGTTGCTGTGGTGGTGCCATCGCCGGCGACATCGGACGTCTTGGAAGCGACTTCTTTGACCATCTGCGCTCCCATATTCTCGAGCGGATCTGATAGTTCGATTTCTTTTGCCACTGTCACGCCGTCCTTGGTGATGATCGGCGCGCCGAACTTCTTCTCGATCACGGCATTACGGCCTTTCGGGCCCAGTGTGATTTTTACTGCGTCGGCCAGAATGTTGACACCACGTAAAATCGCTTGACGGGAATTTTCACCGGTTACAATTTGCTTTGCCATGGGGACTTCACCCTCCTAGGTGATTCAGAATTTTCTGCCCTTCCAAAACTTTGCGATCGGGGAAACTACTTTTTGCCAGTGGCTGCTTTGGCGATCCCGCTGAGCTTCGCTAGGATGTCCTCCTCGCGAAGGATCAGGTACTCCTGGTCATCAACCGTGATGTCATTACCGGTGTACTTGCCGAACAAGATTCGGTCGCCCACCTTCACGTCAAGCGAGGTCCGTTTGCCCTTTTCGATCTTGCCGGCTCCGACGGCTATCACTTCGCCCTCCTGGGGCTTTTCCTTGGCCGTGTCAGGGATGATAATGCCGCCTTTCGCGGTTTCTTTCTCTTCCAACCTCCGCACCAAGACGCGATCATGCAAGGGAGTCACATTCACAGTCATTTCTTTAACCTCCTTTTAGTCCATTCTAGGAATTTCAGAGCCTGAATCCTGAGTTTTCTTACTCTCTTAGTCGTGCAACACAACGCTCAGGAGTGAACTGTTGATGTGGAGCCCGCCATTGTTGTGAATGAAGCCCAGTTTCTTGAATTTATTCATGAAAAGATTCACTCGCGACCGCGTTGTACCAATCATTTCCGCCAATGTTTCCTGTGATATCTTGGCGAGAACTTTTTCAGGCTGGTCTTTTTTTCCGTAACGAGCCAGCAGCAGAAGAGTGCGAGCGAGCCTTTTCTCGGTCGAATTGAAGAGCTGATCGATTAAATCCTCCTCAACTCGAATGTTCCTTGAAAGCATGTGGGCGATGAAACGGTCGGAGAATGCATGTTCTGCGTGGAGGACCCGGATCATCTCGTTTCTTTCAATCGCGAGTACGACCGTAGGTGCAATTGCGGTAGCCGTCGCAATGCAGATCTTCTGCCCTGCCAGACATCCTTCGCCGAAAAAGTCCCCGGGCCCCAGCATTGCGACGACTGCTTCCTTGCCGACCTCGTTGACCACGGAGAGCTTCACGCCTCCTTTCTTGGATGTACATTACATGCTTGGAGGAATCGCCTTGCGCGAAGATGATCGTTTTTCCCTGATACTCCACAATCTTTCGGGCCATGCCAGTTGAATCCAGAAAGGCTTGAACGTCGAATACGGGGGATTTAGTTTCTTTCATAATCGGGCCACCCTTTTTGTTTCAGGGGACACCCTGAACGGGCATAGTATGCCTAAGCTGTTGACACCACGACTGTCCTAAAAGACACACTTGCGGACGTTTTTATTTTCCACAGAGTACTGACTAGACTTAACCATTTATTAATTTCACTGCTTGCTTATTCTGCGGTAGTCTTCTACCGTTAGCGTGTGCCTTCGCAAGGATCGATCTTCCTCCAACCCATCTTGCGCGAGACACAACTGAGGGTGTCGAAGTGCTTCGATTGTTCAGACGACGGGATTTTTCTGAAAGAGCGTTGCTGGTCTCGATTCTGATCTTGCTGGTGTTGGCAATCGCTCAGCACCTGGGGCTATTTCCTCACTGGCGAGGGTAGAAAGACTGCGGCGAGCGAGCGCGAATGGGGCCGATATCCCAATGTGCAAACCCACCATGCGGAGCCAGGTTCACGCTTCGACAGGGACGGTTGTTGCATCTTCGTCATCCGAAGGGCAAGGGCTCCCATTCGGCCGAACACTTCTGGCTTTGCGAATCGTGCTCTAAAACCTTCACTATTGAATGCCAGGACGGCAAAGTCGTGCTGCAACCTCAGCACTTTGCATAGTCGCCAGAAGGTCGGGTCGATTGGGCTCGAAGAGAGGGCCAGCCTCTCCCGGCTAAGCGGACCCTTTTAAACTTGAAATCTCAAGGAGGCAAACATGGATCGTACAGGAACAAAAAAGTCTAAATCCGGCAGCTTGGAAGCAGAAGAGGAGTTACGGGAAGAGATGGGGCAACGGGAAGAGGGACGCCGCACAAACGAGCAAAACGAACAACAGGATTTGAATCAAGGTATGGCTACTGGAACGCACTCTTCTGCACACGGCGGGATCCACTGGGGTCCCTCATACCGGATGAGGTCAAAGATTGAGCAAGCATCCCCAACAAAAGAGCAGATTGAGGCCCGCGCTTATGAACTCTATCTACAACGCGACCGCAAAGATGGCCAAGACCTTGAGGATTGGCTCATCGCAGAAAAAGAACTGAAGCAAGGACCTTTAGATTAATCGGCAGTGCACAGGGAGGTGCCCCGGTCGGAATTGCCTTTCGGTGTTTACACTCTTCCCGATCGTCGTCCAACTGAATCACGAACTCTGGCCGGGAATGGTTACGATTTCGCAAAAGCGATAAAATCAACCACCTTGATGAACTGGCTCAAAAACCACGTCTACATAGCAACCTGGCTAGGCGTACCACTTTCGGTCATTCTCGCGTTCGTTCGCGCAAAGACGACCCACTTCGCTCAGGCAGATTGGTTCTGGTCGATCATTTCCTTTGCATTTTTCACCAGCTTTGCAGTTGTCATCACTCCCACGTTTGACATGACGGCACGGCACTTTGCCGAGTATGTCGGTTCATTTCTGCTTGGTGTTATCATCGTCAGCCGGTTTCGATAAGCCAAAGTGAGGATTAGGAATGGGGGTTGAACCCGCGCAGACGTAAGGCGCAGGTCGGAGAAGCTGCTACCAATCTCATTCGAGATGCCCTTAGAAAGGCTGGCTTGTAGAACTTTGCCTGCTGCGACTAGACTAATTTAGGAGCCGGTCCGCGATTTAGCATTTGAAGGCCTTTCGCCCGATTGATTCTTGATCAAGGTGGCAAAGGATGGAACTGATTCTGATCTGCAGCTACTTCCGTGAACTCCGTAGCGCTTCAATCAGAAATGTAATCATCATGCTCGCGGCTTCATTCGCCGTCTTTGCTCAAAGTGACGTTGTTCCGGTCAAAGCTCAAGATCATTCCAGCGTCCCGGATGTCCACCAGATCATAGAGTCATCGATCGCGGCGACACAGCGTCACTGGCAGGCGCGACTCCATTACGCCTATGTAAGGCGTGAGGAGAGCCGGCGCCGGGACCAGGCTGGGCGCGTGAAGTCGGAGGATGTCGATGTCTCAAGAACAATTCTCGTCAACGGCGTTCCGTTCGAGCAACTGGTGGAACGCAACGGGAAGCCTCCCTCCGTTGAGGAGGAACGGAAACAGAAAGAGGAGCTCGACAAGTTGAAACGGGAAACGCCAGAGCAGCGCGCCGAGCGAATACGCAAGCAGGAGGAGGAGAACACGTCTCTCGTCCGGGAAATACCCAAGGTCTTCAACTTCCAACTGGTGGGCGAAGAGGCAGTCAACAGCAGGCCGGCCTACGTCATTCAAGCGACGCCGCACCCCGGCTATCAAGCGCAGGGCAAGTACGGCAAGATGCTCTCGAAGGTAGAGGGCAAGCTTTGGGTCGACAAACAGGACCTAGGGTGGGTCAAGGTCGATGGGCAGGTGATCGAGCCGTTCTCGATGGGATTATTCCTAGTGCGCTTGCTGCAGGGCTCGGAGATCAAGATGGAGCAGACGCGCGTCGACGATAGGATCTGGATGCCGGAACGCGTCGAAGTGCGAGCGGCCGCAAAAATCTTTTTCGTGAAGACTCTCGTGATTGAACGGGTTCTGACTTACTCGGAATACAGTCAGTCGCAAACCGACTGCCCACCATTAGAGCTCCGGTCCCCTGAATCCGATGCCTGTCACCAGTAGGCGCCTGGACAATATAAATAGCCTGTTTTCTTGAGTACAAGGGTACTGAATTCCGGGAGATTGAGGCCTTCCCAAGGCTTTCGCTTTCAGTAACTTCCCTCAATTAAGTGAGATCTATGTATAGCGTGTACAATAAGATACAGAATAGCACCGTCCCTCACCGTTACTCACGATTCCTCACTTGAGTTGAATCCCACCCTCTCCGCCAATCGCCCCGCCGCAGTTAATTTCCGGACACTGGCTTGACGTATCCGCACGGGCAACGTCCGGTCACAGGCGAGAATCGATGGTTCCGATTCTTGTAGCGCGGGCATCGTGGGTATTTGCGCCGGGCTTTCTGAGCCTTCACAAGGTTAGCGCGGACAGCAGCCAGCTTCGCTTTGGATTTCGAACGCCCACCTCGGCGGCCAATCCTCGATAGGTATTTGGTCACTTCAGTCGACATTAGTTCAACCCACAGAAAGCGGCTTTATCGTTAAGCTAACTCCAACCCTGTCCTATTCGCCTGTTTTATGCCGAAGGCGAACGTCGCACTACGCAACGCTTCTTGGTTCCAGACGAATTAGCCAAACCCGGAATGGAAATAGGCGACTTACGTTGACCGCAGAGTGTCAAAATGTCGCTTTCTATGGGATAGTGCGACTTTTCCCTGATAACCCAAAAACAGCGCTAGATTTAGCTTGGCTTTCAAAGCGGCTTTGTATATAGATCCGGGCCCCATGCCAAGGTCTGGAATTGAAGGTTCTCAAGCGGAACGGTCAAATTCCCTCAAACATTTGGCCGAAGACGAATTACTCGACGTCTTTGAGACTGCCCGGCGACGCAGTAGTCGAGATCACGCCCTGCTGATCGTTTGCTTCCAGCACGCGCTGAGGGCAAGCGAATTAGTCTCTCTCAGGCTCGGTGATATCGATTGGCGCAACATGGAAATCACCATTCGTCGCCTCAAGGGGTCGCTGAAGACTACCCAACCGCTCTTTCGGATGCGCGGGCGCCCGTGTATGGATGAGGTTTCCGCCCTGCGGACCTGGTTGAACGAGCGGCCCCGAGATTCGGGAGACCTCCTTTTTCTCTCCCAGAAGGGTCGTTTCAATCGGAATACGGTTAACCGCATCTTTGCCAAATATTGCCGCCTGACCTCCGAAGCCCGAGTTGCAAGAGGTCAGCAACCAATCGCTCAGTCCTGTTGGCACATCCACGCGCTGAAGCACAGCCGCGTTACTTCGGTCGTCGGCAAGATGGATTTGTATCTCGTCAAACTGCTCGCGGGGCATGCCGCCCTCTCCAGCACGCTTCGATATGCTCACGGTTCGCAAAAGCTAGCCTGCCAGGAAGCTCAACGGGTCTCGATGGATACTTTTCGCAGATGAATGGAGGTTTCAGATGGCGGAGCCGATGATTACTTGCCCAACCTGCAAGACGGAAATAAAGCTAACCGAATCATTGGCATCACCTTTGATCGAAGCGACCCGGCAGAAATATGAAGAGCAGATCAGGCAAGTCCGGTCCGATCTCGGAGCCCGGGAAGCTGCGCTCCGAGATCAGCAGGCCGCAATCGAAAAGGAACGGGATTCCATTGATGACGAGGTGACCCGCAAGGTCACTTCTGAGATCGAGCGGGTTTCAGCCGAGGAGAGGCGCAAAGCGCGGGCCGTCGTCTCGTCAGATCTGGTTCAGAAGGAGCAGCAAATTGCCGAACTGCAGGAAGTCCTGGACGAGCGGAATACGAAGTTGGCGGAGGCACAGACCGCTCAAGCCGACCTTATCCGTAAACAGAGAGAACTGGATGATGCCCAACGTGCGATGGAACTGACGATCGAGACACGAGTGCAGGAATGCATATCGATCGTCCGTGATAAGGCAAAGAAGGATGCTGAAGATCATCTGAAATTAAGAATCTTGGAGAAAGAGCACACGATTTCTTCCATGCAGGTCCAAATCGAGGAACTCAAGAGACGGGCTGAACAGGGATCACAGCAGTTGCAAGGGGAGGCCCAGGAACTCGAGCTTGAGGCAATCCTCCGTGCAAAGTTCCCAACCGATATGATCGAGCCCGTTCGCAAGGGCGAACAGGGTGGTGATGTTCTCCAAGGCGTCTCCGGCCCCCTCGGCAAGCACTGCGGCACGATACTTTGGGAGGCGAAGCGAACCAAGAAATGGAGCGATGGTTGGTTGTCGAAAGTCCGCGCCGACCAGCGGTCGGCAAAGGCCGAAGTGGCGGTCATTGTCTCGACGGTGCTCCCCAAAGGAATTGAGATTTTCGATTTCAGGGACGGCGTTTGGGTCACCGAACCCCGATTCACAATTCCTGTAGCGATCGTGTTGAGGCAAGCGCTGATTGAAGTGGCAGCGGTACGACTGGCTGCGGACGGCCAACAGTCGAAGATGGAATTGCTCTATCAATATTTGACTGGGCCGCGATTCCAACAGCGAGTTCAGGCAATTGTTGAGAAGTTTTCTGACATGCAATCGGATTTGGAGAGGGAACGCCGAGCGATGACACGGCTTTGGGCTAAGCGCGAGGGGCAGATTCGCGGGGTGATCGAGTCCACCGCTGGGATGTATGGCGATTTGCAGGGGATTGCCGGAAAGTCCCTGCATGAGGTGGAGGGGTTGAAGCTAAAGGCCCTTGAAGCGGGGGCGGGCAGGTGAGTTGGGACGTGCGGTTCTCATGGTGCTAGGCCTTTGCTGGATTCTCTGTTCTGTCCTTGTGGGTCAGTACGCTCGCACCAAAGGCCGAAATTGTCAGCGCCGGTGCAAAAATCCCCATAGTACCGGTTGAATTTTCCCCACCCCTTAACGTGATAAACCGGAGGCCACTCCATACGGAGGAGGTTCCGAGACTTGTTAAGGGGGAGAGACGTGCAAGAACTGAAGGAACTGCAGCGGCAAGGAATGAGCATCCAGGCGATCAGCAAGTTGACCGGCTGGGATCGCAAGACGATTCGCAAGTACACGCAGGCGGCGGGGCTGGCACCGGAGTACGGCCCACGGACAGCAGCGCCGGGTAAGCTCCATGCGTTCAAGCCGTATTTGGAGGAGCGGCTGCGCGCCGGGGTGTGGAACGCACGAGTTTTGCTGCGCGAACTGCGCGAGCGTAACTATGCAGGCGGCTACACGATTCTGACGGACTGGTTACGGCCACAGCGGAGCACGGCACGAGTGGTTGCCGTGCGGCGCTTTGAAACGGCCCCGGGTAAGCAAGCACAAGTGGACTGGGGACATTTGGGCACGCTGGAGATGGGTGAGCAGGGGCAGAAGCTGCACGGTTTCACTTTCACGTTGGGTTACAGCCGCAGGATGGTGGCGGAAGTGGCGCTGGACCAGAAGCTGGGCACATTGTTGCGGCTGCACGAAGCCGCTTTCCAGCAGATCGGCGGCGTGCCGGAAGAGATTCTCTACGACCGCATGAAGACGGTGTGGCTGGGGACGGACGAGCGAGGCGAGATTGTCTGGCACCCGGTGTTTCTGGACTTTGCACGCTACTGGGGATTCACGCCGCGGCTGTGCCGGCCCTATCGCGCCCAGACGAAAGGGAAAGTGGAGTCGGGCGTGAAATATGTACGGCGGAACTTTCTGTGTGGCTTGCAAGGGCGCGAACCAAGCAGCCTGAGCGATCTGAATGCGCGGCTGCGCGAGTGGATCTGGGGCGTAGCGAACCAGCGCGTGCACGGAACGACGCACGAGCAAGTGATGGTGCGCTGGGATGTCGAGCAGTTCAGTTTGCAGTCGTTGGCGGGGCAGCCGCCGTATCCGTACGTGGATGGCGAGCTGCGCAAAGTGGCTCGGGATGCCTATGTGGACTGGCAAGGCAGTCGCTATTCGGTGCCCTGGCAATATGCCGGCCAGGACGTGTGGGTGCAGGAAATTGCAGGGGACGTGGATATCCGTACGGGCCGCGAGCGGATCGCGATGCACGGCAAAGCGCAGCGCAAACATAGCGTGCTGACGTTTCCGCCACATCATCAGGGGATCCCGCTGGGAGTACGGAGGACGGAGGGCAAGATCACGATTCACCTGCGGCAGAGGGCGCCGGAGGTGGAGAAGCGCTCGCTGGCCGCCTATGAGCGCATGGCGAACGGGGGTGGGCGATGAATACCCCGATCGAGCGGTTGCAGACGGCGCTGGAGACGCTGGGATTGAAAGCGGTGGAAGCACGGCTAGAGAACTTGCTGGAAGAAGCGTCGAAGAAGGAGCCGAGCTACGCGGACTTTCTCGATGAGTTGCTGAGCTGCGAGGTGGAAGCACGAAGAACTCGTTATCTGCGGGCCAGGCTGCAGTTGGCGCATTTTCCGTTCGTAAAAACCTTCGAGCAGTTCGATTTCGGGTTTCAGCCCTCGCTGGATGAGCGGCAGATGCGGGAGTTGCGATCGCTGCGGTTTATCCACGAAGCCAGCAACGTGATTTTGCTGGGACCGCCCGGGGTCGGGAAGACGCATTTGAGCGTGGCCTTGGCGGAAGAGGCGATCCGCTCGGGATTAGGCGCGTATTTCATCACCGCGCACGATCTGGCAGCGGACTTGGGGCGCGCGTATCGGGAAGGCCGGTTGGATCGGCGTATGCGCGTGTACCTGGCCCCGAAAGTTCTGGTGATTGACGAAGTGGGGTATCTACCGCTGGACGATCTGGGAGCTACGATTTTCTTTCAGCTGGTGAGCGCACGATACGAGCGCGGGAGCATCATCCTCACCTCGAACAAAAGCTACGGGGACTGGGGATCGATCTTCGGCGATTCGATCATCGCCACGGCGATCCTGGACCGGTTGCTGCATCACTCGACGACCATCAACATTCGCGGGGAAAGCTACCGGCTGAAGGACCGTCGCAAGGCAGGTCTGGTGCCGCCACGCGGACAGGAAGGGTCTTCGACCGCCACCTCCTTGGCCTCGGACTCCGTTGCGCCCAAAACGCGCCAAAAGACGGCGCTGGGCTCCACTCCGTCCGAGGCCAAGGAGGCCCATCAATGAAGCTCAGGGGTGGGGAATTTTCGACCGGCACAACGGGGATTTTTCAACCGGAATTGACACCAGCATCACAAATTACGGAAAGAGTGATTGTCGCCTTCGTCTTTTCGTAAACGGAGACTTGAGTTCGGTCTAAGGAAACACGGCCATCCGCGTGGGCGACTGGCGTGGACAAGACGCTTATCCCAAACAGCGTCCCCAGTAACACCCAGAGAATCAAAAAACACGAAGGCGTCCAATTCCTCATAAAAGGCCCATACTGACCGCGCATGGCCGGATGCTATACCCACGTCGCACCTAGCGCAAGCAAGTTTTGTGCTGGCTACGGCACCGTGATGTCATTTTCCGCTCGACTTCTTGAAATTGGGCAAAGCCACACTGCCCCCTATTACAAGTTGCGATTAGGCGAGCGAGTTCTCCCTTGCTCGCCGTAATCAGGCAAGACACCCACAGGTAATGACCTGTCAAGGATGAGGCGTTACTGATCACCGCGCAAGCGACGGGAACCGTCCTTGACTGGGCAGCACCAGGAGATTCTGGTGGGGCCAATTGAAGCCCTGCGCTCCTCCTTAACATAAGGAAACGCGGTAGCTCTGAGACACAGAAGTAATCCTGGGGCCCATCTTGATTTTGGGCCTTGTAGCCCGGCGTTTTGCCTGCTAAATGCAGAGCAACGAAATCCGCCGCCGCCCTTTGCATCATCGCCTGTCTGAAACGCCTCTTGCCGTGTGTAGTTCGAGTCTCTTGCTGCTGCAGTGGAAGACGAAAGCCGAAGTAGGAGGAACCTAATGATTCTTTCACTAAAAGCCAATCGCTACATTCGCCGAATCCGGCAGCTCTTGCCGGTCGCGGCCTTGCTCGGTGGAATTCTTCTTCTCCCCGTCGCTGCACACGCGGGATCACCCTGGGAAGACGCAGTGAGTGCTCTCCAAACATCTTTTACGGGACCGATTGCTAGAGGACTCAGCCTGGTGAGCATCGTCTGGGGAGGCCTTATGTTCGCGTTCGCCGAGGGCGACAGCAAACGCATGTTGGCGGGAATTTTGTTCGGCGTGGGCATGGCTATTGGCGCGGTGAATTTCATGACTTGGCTGTTTCCATGAGACCTGGGGCGGAGAATGCGATGAAGAGTGAAGCTCGGGCAAACCCGGTTTACAGGTCGCTTAACAAACCCCTGACCGTTCTTGGCGTCGAGCGAAATCTTTTCTTTCTAGCGATGGTAATGGGTGCCGCAACATTCAACTACTTTGGCAGTCTGCTTGGCGGTCTTTTGATGTTCGCCGTGCTGTTCCTGGTCGCACGAGTAGCAACAGCGAAGGACCCTCAATTCTTGCGGATCGTGATAAATGCTTCGAAATTTAAGTCCCGATACGACCCTGCGAAACGGGAAATCTCAACCAAGAAAGGAATCCGCCCAAAATGATTAAGCTGCGCCGTGTTTTGAAAGACTACGAACAGTCCGGTGCATTCCACACAAATCTTGCGGTTCTTGAGGCTATTGATGACAACACCTTTCTCACAAAGGCTGGGCACGTTTTTACCGTGTTCCACGTTGACGGCATCGACGACGAGTGTTTGGATTCCGGACAGGTTGATCAGATTGCCCAGCGCGTCGAAGCGGCGTTGCGCCTCATCGATGGGAATTTCCGCATGTACCAGTACTTTATCAAAACTCCTGCCAAGTCCATCGAGTTCTCAAAATGCGGAATTCCGGTCGTTCAAGAAGGAGTCGCCAGTCGGGCGGCATACCTGAATTCGAAAGGGCTTCACCAGATAGAGCTTTACTGGGCCATCGTTTATGAAGGCGGCCGGTTCAGCAAGGATGAAAACAAGGTCTCGTCGTTTCTCCGGCAGCCAGGCGGGAGATTACAACAGCTGTTTTCCGATGCAAAAATAAAGGAGAGATTGGACCAAGAGCTGGAACGATCGAGGCAGATTCTCGCTCAGCGAGTAACGGGTCTGATCGTTCAACTGCAGGATGTGGTGCAACTGCGGTTGCTGGATAAGAAGGAAGCCTACCTGTTCCTGCGGCACCTTCTCAATTTCGGGCCACATAAGGCGGAAGGCCCGGCTCTCGGCTACGACCAATACATTGATTATCAGCTCGCGGATTCGGCCCTCGAATGTTATCGAGACCACCTGCTCTTGGATGACTTCTACGTAAAGGTCCTGACGCTTAAAGAGCTACCACCTTACACACGCGCACACCTGTTTCGAGAGATTGACGGGCTGTCGGCGAATGTCGTCATCGTGACCGAATGGAAACGGGCGTCCGATGGTGCGATGCGCTCCTTGATTGCTTCAAAGCGGCGCCATTTTAACAACTTGAGGATTTCGGCCCTCAACTACGTCAGCCAGGAATCGCCCAAGCCCGGCGAAGTCCTGATAAATCAGGGCGCCGCGGCAGTAGTGGGAGATTTAGGCGAAGCACAGAAAGAGCTTGAAGTGTCGGGCCATCATTTCGGCGAGTTCTCGACCACGGTTGTGATCTATAGCCGGGACCTCGGAGAATTGCGTCATGCCTCCGCCGAGCTCTACAAAGTCTTTGCCGCTCAAGGTGCGCATCTCACCGAAGAGACATACAACCTGCTCAATGCATATTTTTCGATCCTGCCGGGCAATTCCACGTTCAACCTTCGGCGTCTGTGGCTGTCGAGTGCAAATGCGGCGGATTTATCGCTTGTTTTCGCACCCTCCGCAGGGGAATCCGAAAACAGTTTTCTCGGTACAGAATACCTCGCTACGCTTGAAACCCGGCAAGAAACCCCATATTTCTTGAATCTCCACCAAAGGGACGTAGGGCACACGCTTGTGCTTGGCGCGACCGGGGCCGGAAAGAGCTTTTTTCTCTGCTTTCTGATGATGCATCTGCAAAAGTACGCTCCCTTCACGTTCATTTTTGACCTGGGCGGAAGTTACAAGAGCCTTACGTCTCTCGTGGGTGGAACGTATCTTCGGATCGGTCCCGAAGCTCAGGGCGTATCGATCAACCCGTTTTGCCTGCCTCCGAGCAAGGAAAACATCCAGTTTTTGTTTTCTTTTGTCCGGGTGCTTGTTGAATCGAGCGGCTATCAGCTAACCGGTCAGGATGAACGCGACCTGTTCGCCCAGATAGGTAACCTCTACGAAATCGATCCTGGGCAGCGCCGTCTGGGAACGCTTGCCAACATCCTGAACCGTTCGCTGGGCGAAGCCTTAGGGAAATGGGTTGGTACGGGTCAATACGGACACATTTTCGACAATACCGAAGATACTCTGACGTTTGCTCGGTTTCAGGCATTTGATTTCGAGGCCATGGAAAAGGTTCCTGAACTACTGGAGCCTCTTCTTTTCTATGTGCTTCACCGTGCCAGCACCGTGGTTCACAACCCGGAGAACGCCACGGTGCTAAAGGCATTTTTTGTAGATGAAGCGTGGCGTTTTTTCTCTAACCCAATTATCCGCTTATACATCCTGGAAGCCCTGAAGACTTTTCGGAAGAGAAATGCCGTCATGATCCTGGCGACACAATCGAGCGACGATTTGCTCCGGTCGGAAATGCTGGCGACGGTGGCGGAAAGCTGTCCGACCAAGGTGTTTCTCGCAAACCCCGGTATGGACCGGGAGAGTTATAGCCAGATATTTCATCTGAACCGGGTCGAAGCCGAAGTAATCCGCTCTCTTATTCCCAAGAAGGAAATATTGCTCAAGCGCTCGGATTTCGCCAAGGTTCTGCGCCTCAACGTGGATGCGAAAAGCTACTGGCTTACCACGACCAACCCATATGAAAGCCAACGAAGAACAGAGGTATTTGATCGCCTCGGGCTTGAGGAAGGGCTCGAATTTTTAGCGAAGGAGAAAAGGCCATGAAAAACCAATTGAAGATTGTCGCGATCGTTCTGTCCGCGTTGTTGCTCTTGGCGGGAAGCTCCGAGGCAAAGCATCCCCGTCAAAAAGTCAAACCTCCTTCACCTCCGCCAGCAGCACCGGCTGATTCGGAGCCTGGCGCCAAAACTGTCCAATATGGCGAAAAAGACGTAGTGAAACTCAAGGCTAAAGTTGGCTTTACGACTCTCATTGTTTTACCGGAGAAGGAAGTGGTGCTCGATTACGTGTGCGGGGACAAAGAGTTCTGGGTTGTGAATGGAAACCAGAACGTGGCGTACGTCAAGCCGGCGAGGGAAGGGAGCATGACAAATCTGAATCTGGTTACTGAGGCCGGCAACATTTACACGTTTGTATTGGTGGAGATATCGAAAAACCCAGATAGCCAACCAGATCTGAAGGTTTTCGTGGAACCTAAAGAAAAGTCCATGATTAGCGCAATCGATCAGGGGCCACGCTTCGTCTCTTCGCGCGAAATCGACAACTACCGTCAGCAGCTCGAACTCGCCAAAGAAGAGACTCTCCACACGAAAGAAACTGATCAATCGGAGAAGGATGCCCAGATGGGAAAGTTCCTTTCAGAGATTCGATTTTCCTACCACTTCGATCGCGATAAGAAGCCATTTCAGGTATCCGAAATTTGGCACGACTCCAAGTTTACGTATATCAAGGCCGCACCGGATGAAACACCGACGCTTTATGAGATCAGAGACGGGAATCGACCGAATCTTGTCAACTTCACATTCAACAACGGGGTTTTTGTTGCGGAAAAGGTGATTGATCGCGGTTATCTCGTGATCGGCAAGAGCCGACTTCTCTTTGTGAGGCATGAATAACTATGAAAAACGAACAGGACCAAGTGCCGAATGTTACCGATAAGCGCGTTGCGCCGCCGGGAATTCTTCCGCCGAACATCCAACGGTTGGTTCTCGGTGGGTTGGCTGCGGTGATGGTGGTCGTGATCTTCTTTTCGGGTCGAAGCGCGCCAAAGCCACACAGTCCAACGGCTCCAGTTTCCGAAACGACGATCTTCCCGCAGACCGACGACAAATTGAAGGACTACCAGAAGCGCATCGAAGAAGAAGCACAGAAACTCACCAACGAACAGGAGGAACTGGCCCGGAACAAGAGTGCCCTGGCTGGGGCAACGAACCAACAAACACTATCGCCGGGACTGGGAGGTCCTGGCATGAATCCCTATTCCTCTCCTTCCGGGAATCCGCAATCGGTACAGGAGCAAAAGAGTTGGGTTCAACAGGAAAAGGAAAAGCGGGAATACCTGTCACACTTTGCGTCGAATATCGTACAAAGCTACCGAAAAGATCCGAGTCCGGCTAACGGCGATGCGCCGATGCAACCGGCGCAGAGTTTGCCCCCGATAGATCCGAGACTATACCCCTGGCCTGTTGCTCTCCCTCAGGGCGCGCAAGTGCCTCAACCGAGCAACGAACCTACAAAAGCAAGTCAGGAGACCGCCGAGAACACCAAACCGGCTGAGCGCGCCGAGGAAAGTGCCAAAAAGACACAACCCGATCTAAATCGATCCGCCGGCAAAGACTATCGCCTATTTGAGGGAACGATCATCGAAACGGTCCTTACAAACCGCCTAGACGGCACTTTCTCCGGACCTGTGAACTGCATGGTGAGCTACGACGTGTATTCCCATGATCACAGCCACATTCTGATACCCAGCGGCAGCCGTGTCTTAGGGAATGTGCATCCGGTCGACAGCGCCGGCCAGCAAAGATTGGCCGTTAGTTTCCATCGGCTGATCATGCCCGACGGATTTACCGTGAATCTCGATCAATTTCACGGACTCGACCAGGTCGGTGAGACGGGCCTCCGCGACCAGGTTAACCACCACTACACGCAGATATTCGGGGCGGCGATTGCGGTTGGAATGATCGCTGGCCTTGCGCAAAACAACACGCAGTACGGAACCTCGACCTCCGCGACCGATGCCTATCGGCAAGGCGTCGCAAGCAGCCTGTCCCAGTCTTCGATGCACATCCTCGATCGGTTCCTGAATATTCTGCCAACGTTCACGATTCGAGAAGGCCAGCGCATCAAGATCTATCTTTCGGAGGATCTGGCATTGCCGGCCTATGACAACCACGAAATGCCAGGTGACCTTTGAGACGACGAAGGAGGGAAACGCGATGAAATCGAAACGTGCCAAAGCCGTAGTGATACTTGCACTCGTTACTTTGCTTCTTACACCGCCAGCACGAGCGATTCTGGGGCTCGGGGATGTGGTGTTTGATCCTACGAATTACGCTCAGGCGATCAAAAGCTTCATTCAGCTTGAACAGGAGTACGCACAGCTGGTTCAGATTTACGAGCAATCGCGTCAGCAGTACGAGCAGCTCGTCTGGATGGCAAAAACCGTGCCGGTCAACATGCAGGCACGATACCGCGCCGTCGTTACGCCTTGGACAAATTCAAGCGCCACCAATACCTACGGGACGACCGGAGGATGGGTAAGCGCGATCAATAGCGGTGTCGGAGTTGAAGCCGGATATTCGCAATCTGTCCAGAAACTCGATGATTACGGTTCCGCTCTCGGGAATATCCCGCCCGACCAACTGGATCGGGTCAAGACCTCCTACGGGACTATTGAGCTCACCGACGGCGCAAATCTTCAAGGAATGGAAACGATAGGACAAATTAGGGCAAATGCACCCGCTCTCGAAACTACGCTTGAAGCGCTGGAAGCGGATTCGTTTTCTTCGGACCCTGAGATGAATACCGAGGTTGGCGTCCTCAACAAGATCAACGCCGCAAACCTGATCGGCCTTCGGAACACCCAAGATACAAACAAGCTCCTCGCTAATCTTTCAGAAGCACAAATCGTTTCTGCTAAGCGCACCAGAGACGCCGAGGTCCAGGCCATCAATCAGCATGTCAGCTTCATGGCTAACGGCCAAGCCGCCCTTGCTTCCCAGGCCGATGGCGCCAGTGCCGCCATGCTCGCCTGGCAGATGCCCTGAACAGGAGCTCGAAAATGCCACCAAGCAGCATGAATGACTTGTTTTCCTTCTTGACGCAGCTCATGACCCAGCATGCCAGCCTGTTTGAAACGATGGGCCAGAACATGTTCCGCGCTTTTGCGCTGATTCTTATTAGCTGGTACGGCGTCAAAGGCGCACTGTCAGCGGCCAGCGGAGGGCCGATGACGGGTTTTCACCTGGAGGGTTTTGCAAGTCTCCTGATGACGATCGCCTTCGGCTTCGCGATGATGACTTACTATTCCAACCCGATCCCAGGAATCGGGATCAGCTTTTACCACCTCATCGTGGACCAGGGCCTTAGCCTTTCCAATCAACTCAACCATTCACTCGTTCAAGAAGTGTGGGACCGGATTAACGGAATTTACTTCGGCTTGGAGATGCCTCTTCTTGTGTTGGATGTTTTGCAAATCATCCGGTACATCGTCGTGGTGTTGGTGTTGCTGGCGGCAGAATCCGCCATCTTTGCCGTGATTGCCTTCGGCTACGTGGCTACAGCGATCGCTGTCCTGCTGGGACCGATTTTTATCCCCTTCTTTATCGTTCCGCAGATGGAATGGCTGTTCTGGGGATGGTTCAAGGCGTTCATCCAATATGCGTTTTACCCGGTTGTCGCGAACGCCTACTTGTACGTGTTCGGAAACCTCTTGATCCACTTCGTCGATGCTCATCCGGCTCCCTACGACGGGGCCACGATTCTCGTTTTGTTCTTCCCTTTGGTTCTTCTACTCGTGGCCTTCACCTACGGAATTCTGAAGATACCCTCGCTCGTGAACTCACTTTTCACCGGACGGTCCGGCGAATCGACTACGTGGCCGCTATAGGAGGAAAAATGACGCCGACACCTCTTCTGTCCCCTGTTGCCAAAGACTTCAACGCTGCGAGGAGCCGCTTTCTCGAACTTTACGGCTCGGTTGAGGTGATGAACAACTACCTGAAAGTTGCCGTTCTTTGTCTTTCTCTGGTTTCGGTCGGACTCATCGTTTTGATCGTAAGGATGAACGCCAACCTTCGTGACATAAAACCATTGGTGGTCGGCATCGATTCCGATGGGCGTCCACACGCCATCCCTTATGCGGCTGTTGAATATCACCCGCAGGAAGGGGAAATCAGGTATTTCCTCATGCAGTTCGTCGAACTCCATTACAGCCGCATGCGGGCGACCGCAAAGGAAAACTATGCAAGATCGCTTTATTTTCTGGAGGCCCAACTGGCTGACGCCTTGATTCGGTCGACCAAGAACTCGAAGGCCATCGAGGCGTTCCTTGCAGGCGAGGGGGAAGAAAACGACGTGAAGATCACGAATGTCTCGATCGAGGATCTTCGGACATCCCCCTACCACGCTACCGTCGATTTCGAAAAGATCTACTACGATGCGGACCACCAGGAATCGCACCACGAAAAGTACGTTGCGAATTTCGTATTCATTGTTAAAGACCGTGTTCCAAACAACTTCATTCCTACGAATCCTCTCGGCCTCACGATCACGTATTTCCGAGAGGATCAATCCTTCGACCGATGATAGCCAACGCCCTCTTTGCCGCGACGGTGTGCCTTCTGGCAGTGCTTCTCTATGTGCTGGAGGCATGCACCTTCCTGGTCCCTTACCGGGAGCTGATCTGGCAGAAGTATGCCCCCACAATCACTCTGTTTGGAGCGGTACTGCTCATTAATCTCTTTGCTTTCTTTTACCTCCTAATGCGCAAGTTATTCCTGAAAGACACCGGACAGAAGCTCGCACATCTTGAAAAGGAATTACGGAGCGGAGGTTCGATCTCCGAAGAACTCGCACGTCGTCTAGAGGAGTGAAAGCGAATGGATCGCGATATCCCAGACGATCAAAGAGAGCCCGAAAAGGCCGGTCAAGAAGCGAGAGGCGACAACCGGTCTCGCAACCAAGAACCTCGCCAAAGGTCCGATGAAGAGCGGCGGAGATCCTCAGTTGAACGGCCCCCACGGCAATACGACCTCAGCGATGCCCAGCGCCAAACGATGGCCGAAATCGGGCGTTTTCGGACGCTCTCGACCGAAGATTTGGCACATCACCGTTACAGCGGTGACGCCTCTAAAATGCGCCAGGATCTCCGCAAGCTTTCCTCTCAAGGACTTCTCCAAACAAGAACCGTTTGGGTTGGAAAAGAGAAGGAGCAACTCGTCGCTGTGGCCCTGACACGACGAGGGGAGAGAGTCCTGGAGGGAAGCGGTGAGCAGGGGATTTTTTACTCCGGATTTGTGAAACCCGCCGAGATGATACACGACGCGACGATCTACCGAATGTATCAAGCCGAGGCCGCCCGCATCGCCAAAGAGGGCGGCCAGATTCGGAGGATCTCGCTCGACTATGAGCTCAAGCGCAAAGTGTATTCTCCCCTGGCGAAGGAGAAACCGAACTCAAACGACTACAGGAAACGCCAGAAAGAGATCGCAGCCGAGCACGGTCTCAAGGTCGTGCGTGGACATATTCAGTTGCCCGACCTGCGAATTGAATTCGAGACCCGTGACGGAGATGTGGCAACTAGAGATTTGGAGCTCGCGACGCGCCACTATCGCGGCGGACAGCTCGGATCAAAGGCCGAAGCCGGTTTCACGTTTTACGCGCCCAGCGGCGATGCGAACCGCCTTAGTTCCATCTTCGATGACCACAACATCACCGGGGAGATTTTGTCTTTATGAGCTCTGTGGCGATGAGCAATGCCGAACGCTGCGAGGCCCTGAAGAAGCTCGGCTACACCGACCGGGAAGCCACATTTCTTTGCCTAGCCGCACTGCACGGAGGTTACTTCGTACGCCGGCAGTACTGCGATTTCATTGGCAAAGAGATCGGTGGAACTGCCACGGCATTGGTCGAAAAGCTCTTGGCCCAACAATATGCGGTGGCGGTCACCGCTTTGAATAATACGAAAATTTACCACCTGGCCAGCAAACCGTTCTACGCAGTCATCGGCGAGACCGACAATCGCAACCGGCGCGAGCACTCGGCACTTGCGGTGAAAAAACGACTGATGAGTCTCGACTTCGTGCTCGCGCATGATCATTACCGGTTTCTCGCAACCGAACGCGAGAGGGTGGATTACTTCTCCGGGACACTCGGGATCTCGGTTTCGGCTCTCCCCTACAAACGCTACACCTCGCCCCGAACTCCATCGACAACGACGCGATATTTTGTGGATAAGTTCCCCATCTTTTTGAGTGAGACCGGTCCCACCGAACCTCGCGCAACACCATGTTTCTGCTTCGTGGACGCAGGCTCGGTCACCCTTTCAGCATTTGAAATCTACCTTGACCAGTACTCGGCCTTGTGGCGCTGCTTTGACCGGTTCGAGATTATTTACGTCGCTGATACGAAGTGTCTCTACTCGGCTGCCAAGAGTAAATTTTCGGACTTCCTACGCAAGCTTGAAAGCGCCGAATGCGACCCCAGCGCTCAGTTTGCAAAGCGGATCATTCAGCATTTTGAGGCGCGTTTCCAGTACGAAAAAGGTGCCTTCAGCTCCTTTAATCGCGAAAAACTGCTTCGTCTGCGGAACGAAATGGTCGAGTTTGCAAGGCCCCAGCACCAGACCCTATACGAGCGCTGGAAAGAGGGCGGAGCACAATCGGTGTTGCATGTCCTGAGCCCTGGCGCTCAGTTAGTAGTGACTCGTCAAGCCTCAATTTCCGTTTTTCTCGTGGAAAATCCTTACGTTTTATTTGGGAAACAACGAACCGTTGAAATGGGTCCACTTGCCGGAACAACCCGACACCCGAAGTTACACAAGGTGTCGGGGCGGTTGTCGGAATCTCGATGAAGGTACGAGAGGCACAAATGCCTGATAAAGCAGTCATTTCCAAAGCTTCCATAGGCCGAAAGACCCAATCCTTGGGGCTGAGGCGGGGGCGGGAGCGACCCCGGTCTGGGCGCCTCTGGCGCGCCCCAGACCCACTCGCTTGCTACCGCCGCTCGGAGATCGCTCCCGCCCCCTCTATACCCGTTTTAAACCGGGCAAATCCCCGGGAGGAAGGAGTCAAGTCATGTCGTCATACATCCCGAAGCAGATTAAGCCGATTCGAGAGCGTGTAGAGGTCAAACTCGACCGGGAACTGGTTCTCGAACTCGAACGGTTCTGCGAATACCTTGAAAGCGACCGCGATTACGTTATCGCCCAGGCATTGAGTGTTGTTTTCCGGAAGGACAAGGGCTTTGCCGCATGGCAGCAATCCCACCCAATGCCGGAGGCCGGAAGTGCGGTGGTGGTGTATGAAACGAACGCGCCCAAAACCAGGAGCCCAAGGTGAGCAGGGTTATGTACAGCAGAACTTGGTCGAGTGTTTTCCTGAGCATTCCCGTAGGGGTCGCGGGGATGCTCAGGTGGCCATTTCCGGAAGAGAACGCCTTGTTGCAATTGCTGTTTCTGGAAAAGCCGGCCCTGTTTTACTCAATCAAGTATGCCTACCTGACGATGCTCTTCACCACCCCGTTTATCGGCTTCTCAGTGGCCTTGTCGTCGCTCTACATTTTCTTTGCTCACCGTCAAAAACAAACCGGCCCGATTCGACTACCAAGGTACCCGGAAGTTGAAACACGAGACCGGCTCTACTTGGTGATCGGTGAAGTTCACAACCCGAAGAAACCAGATCCGGTCGAGAACCCTCGCTGGCTTGTGATCCCTGACCGCGGA
Organism: uncultured Acidobacteriota bacterium; assembly: GCA_963709105.1. Lineage (GTDB taxonomy): Bacteria > Acidobacteriota > Terriglobia > Acidiferrales > UBA7541 > Palsa-295. The sequence goes on along the minus strand of CAVPVC010000016.1, from coordinate 253,839 downwards.
CTTTTCACTGGCATCGCCGTATTTGGTGCCATTGGAACTGGAAAATCCACCGGCTGCATGTATCCGTTCGCCAAACAGCTTCTGAGCTACCGCGCTCAAGATAAAGACCGCCGGGTCGGCGGGCTCATTTTGGAAGTCAAAGGTGACTTCTGTTATCACGTCAAACGGATTCTCGAAGCGGCCGGGCGTGGAGAGGATTATGTGGAAATCAGCCTTGATTCCCCTTACCGGTATAATCCGCTGCACAACGACCTCGACGCATACGCTCTTGCATACGGCATTTCCTCGCTTCTGAACAACCTCTTCGGCAAGAGCCGAGAACCATTCTGGCAACAGGCCTACACCAACCTTGTGAAGTTCATCATCCTCCTCCACAAGATTCTCTACGAATACGTCACCCTGTTTGATGTCTACGAGTGTGTGATCAACCCGGATCGCTTGGAGGAAAAGATCCGAAGCGGCGAAGCCTCACTGCCTGAGCAATTCGTTCTGATTGCGGTCGAGACCTTTATGGCGGAGCGGGATCTTGAAACCTACGCCTTCGAACGCGATCCGGAAACCGGCGATATGAAGGCTCCTCACACCGAAGACCTCGTCGATTGTCTCCGTCAGCACAAGATCGACTTCAAGACGGAAATAGATTCATCGTCGGCCAACACCGCGGGATGGGCGAGGGACCCGGAAAAGCGGCAACAGTTCGAGGCCGTGAAGCGCTGGTATTACCAGGACTGGAAACGGGTCGAGCCACGTCTGCGGACTTCGATTGTGGAGGGCATCTCGGTGTTCCTCTCCCTGTTCGATGATAACCCTGCCGTAAATCGGATCTTCTGCCCGCCAAAAGAGACCTATGATCCCATCGCAAACCAGGACGGCTCTTTCGGAATACCTCTCCCATCGTTTTCGGAGCTCATAGAGCAGGGAAGTGTCCTGGCCCTTAACTTACCGCTCGCGACGAATCCCGGGCTCGCCAAGACCATCGGCACTCTATTGAAGCAGGATTTCCAGCGGGCCGTTCTAAACCGCATTCCCCGGATGGAGCGGGAACCCAGCCGCACGTGGCGTGAGTTGCTCTTCCTCTGTGATGAATACCAGGGATTCGCAACGGTCGGCGAAAACGATCCATCGGGGGATGAGAAATTCTTCGCTCTCTCCCGACAGGCCAAATGCATCCCCATTGTCGCTACGCAGAGTATAAGCTCTCTGCGCTCGACTTTACCCGGTGAATCCTGGCGAACCCTGCTCCAAACCTTCCGCACAAAGATTTTCTTAGCGCTCTCGGACGATTTCAGTGCGCGCACGGCGAGCGACCTCTGCGGCAAAGAAGAGCAGCTCAAACCGAACTACACCATCTCGGAAACCGGGCAGGACGCCGGTGTGAGCATGCTTACCGGTAATGCAGTTGCCCATCGGGCCACATTGAGCACGACCAAGGGATACAGCGTTCAGCGAGATTTCACCTTTGAGCCCAAGGTTTTTTCAGAACTCAGGAACGCTCAGGCCATTGTTCTCGCCTATGACGGGTCGAATCCCCACCCGCCGAGTCTGTGCTATCTGAAGCCGTACTACCTCGACCAGAACACGTCGTACTTCGAGCACCTTGCGAAAGGAGCAATCTGATGACCTGGGATGTCATTATTCCGTTCTTGCGGCCGATTGAAGGACTCCTTCTGGATCCGGGAATCTCCGACATTCTGGTGAATGGGCCGGATCATGTGTTTATTGAAAAGTTTGGCGAGATGCAGAGGGTTCCGGGAGTGTCACTGAGCGAGAAGTCCCTCCAGATCGCCATTCGCAATATCGCCCGAGGCTTGGGAGACGACATCAGCGCAGAAAAGCCCATTCTCGACGCGCGGCTCCCTGATGGCTCACGACTTACCGCAGTCATCTCCCCGTGTTCGATCAACGGCACATCCATCGCCATCCGCAAATTCCAAAGTAAGCTCTATGGGCCCGAGGATCTGGTTCGAATCGGGACTCTTCCACCCGAATTGCTCTTGCAGCTCCAGACCGCGGTTGAGATTCACCAGAACATACTAATCTCCGGCGGGACCGGAACCGGCAAGACCACACTCCTCAATGCTCTGTCCAATTTCATTCGGACCGAAGAACGAGTCGTCATCATCGAAGATACGTCGGAAATCCAGATCGAAAAGGACAACCTGGTTCGACTGGAGGCACGCCGGGAGCAGGCTGGACTGCCGGCGGTTTCTATCCGGGATCTCCTGAAGGCCACTCTGCGACTCCGGCCCGACCGCATCATTCTGGGTGAAGTGAGGGGCGGCGAGGCCTTTGACCTGCTACAAGCTCTGAATACCGGCCATTCCGGAAGCCTCAGCACAATTCACGCAAGCTCCGCTCCCGAGGCCATCTCTCGATTCGCTACGTGTGTGCTCATGTCCGGGATCGATCTTCCTTACAGGGTGATCCAGAAGAACATCGGTGAATCGCTCGACATGGTGATCCAACTGAAGCGGGAGCCCGGAAAACGCGTGATCGCCGAAGTACTGAAGATCAAGCGATACGTCCCAGCAGAGGATTACTACGAATTCGAAACGATGTACAAAAGCAAATAGAAGTGCAGTCGCGGCAGGGCCAAACCGATTTGCTTCCCCCTCTATAGATATTTAAAAGGAGGTCCTGTCATGGCAGACGATCGAGTTCGGAAGTTGGCAGAAGACGCGATAAACCGGTTGGCAGCGGAACTGGAAGCCGGGAAAAGTGAAGCCCTGCAGAACTACCTCAGTACGATGGGCCGGTTTCACAACTACAGTTGGGGAAACGTTCTACTGATCGGCTCCCAGCGACCAACGGCAACTCACGTAGCTGGTTACCATAAATGGAAAGATCTGGGGCGACAAGTCAAAACCGGCGAGAAAGGGATCATGATCCTTGCGCCTATAAAAGTGAGGCAGCGCCAAAATACGCCACCACTACCAAATCCAGACCACACCGCAACTAAGAAAGATGACGCCCTTCGAGCCGTTGGATTCCGTGCCACTTTCGTCTTCGATGTTGAGCAAACCGAAGGTAAGCCGTTGCCTGAGTTCGCAAAGACCACCGGTGATCCCAAGGACTATCTGGAAAAGCTCAAGGCGCTCGTCGAAAAACAGGGGATCTCCCTCGAATACGATAAATCGATTGCGCCTGCCTACGGGGTTTCCTCCGGAGGGAAGATCCGGCTGGTTCCCGACATGCAGCCGGCTGAGGAGTTCTCCGTTCTCGCCCATGAGCTCGCCCACGAAATGCTCCACCACGGCAAAGACGAACCTCGTCTCCCGAAAGTTGTTCGCGAAACACAGGCGGAAGCTGTCGCCTATGTTGTCTCCCGAGGCGTCGGGCTCGAAACCAATTCTGCGGCGGCGGACTACATTGCACTCTACAACGGAGGCAAGAAAGTCCTTACTGAATCGCTCTCCGCAATTCAGGAATCATCCTCACGCATTCTCGATGAGTTGCTGCCCAAACACCAACTCACACCGGCTCGTGAAACGCGGCCAGAGAAAGCGTTTGTCGACACACCAGCCCAATCCCATGAAGAGCCAGGGCATACAAATTTTGGGCAGGGACCGCAGACAACTCAGATGCCCAATCAGTCGGACTCAATCTCCTTGGATCGCTGAAAGCGGCTTGACACGCTTGATTAACCCGAACGCGTCAAGCAAAAGCGTTGGTTCGGAGGTCCTATGCCCGATCTGGAAGAAAAGTCCTCGCGTCGCGTTGTGACTTCTGTCCCAGAATTTGAGCGCCTTCTCGATAGCGAGGAGGCCGCTGCCTTACTAAAAATCCATCCCAAGACTCTTCAGAAAATGGCCCGCAAGAACGAGATTTCCGGCATGCAGATCGGCAAACTTTGGCGATTCCGCGCTTCTGTGCTCAACGAGTGGTTGGAGCGAAGACTCGCCGGCTAGCAGCCGGATGCCGTTGGGGAGGCAATCTCGACACGATGCTGAGCCTGGGGTAATCTGCTCACTGCCATCCGTGTCGCCTCACCAAAAGGGAGAAATCATGAGGCGCACGAGTTATCAGAACGGCAGTTTGAAACTAGCGGATCGCAAGAAGGGCAAAGTCTGGGAGTTCCGATGGAGAGAGGTTCAAATCGACGGATCGAATCGCCGCAAGAATATCGTCATCGGAACCGTCGAAGAGTTCCCGAACGAATCGGCGGCCCAGACCGCAGTAGATGCAATCCGTCTCACAATAAACAGGCAAACCCCACGACAACTCCTCAAGAACGTAAGCCTTGGGGCTCTAATCGCGCATTATCGGGAGCGAGAGTTACCGGACATTTTTCACGACCGGAAAGCGACTCTTGGAACCCCGGACGAGGGTCGAAAAACGTATTCAACGCAATATGCTTACGAGATCTACCTGAAAAGGTGGATTCTTCCACGTTGGCGGTCGTATCGACTTTCCGACATCAAGGCTGTGGACGTGGAAGCGTGGCTCAAGACCATTCCTTTGGCTCGTGGCAGCAAGGCCAAAATCCGCAACATCCTGAGCGCCTTGTTTTCTCATGCCATCCGGTGGGAGTGGGCAGACAAGAATCCGATCACGAAGGTACGCCAGAGCGCAAAACGTTTAAGGACACCCGATGTTCTCACGCCGGAGGAGATTACCGCGCTTCTCGCAGAGTTGCCGGAGCCTCTTCGGACGGCAGTGGAACTCGATGCCTTTACGGGATTGCGTCGCGGGGAATTGATCGGTCTTCAGTGGCAGGATGTGGATTTCGAGAATCTCGTCATTCACGTTTGTCGCTCAGTAGTGATGATGGTCGAAGGCACGCCGAAAACGGAAGCTTCAGCAAAAGACGTTCCGTTAGATGCGGCTCTTGCCGAATCCCTACTGAAATTGAAGATGTCCAGTCCATACCGCAAGGCCTCGGATTGGGTGTTTGCATCGGCGAAGATGAGTGGCAAGCAACCGTATTGGCCGGAGACACTGTGGCGGCGCTATGGGAAGCCTGCTGTGAAAAAAGCGGGGATCTCAAAGCGAGTTGGGTTTCACACATTCCGCCATACCTATACGACCTTTCTAACTCGGAACAACGAGGACGTGAAGGTTGTGCAGGAACTGCTCCGCCATGCCAACAGCCGAATTACTCTCGACCTGTATGCACAAGCGGGCATGCCGGAGAAGAGACTAGCGCAAAGCAAAGTAGTGAAGATGGTGCTGCGTGGCGAAAAGGCAGTGTCCTAAGTGGACCATATTGGACCACCGCGGTAATTGCCCATTCCTTCCAAGTGATTGAAAAGAATGGCGGGGACGACGAGACTCGAACTCGCGACCTCTGCCGTGACAGGGCAGCGTTCTAACCGACTGAACTACGTCCCCACTCGCTGAATCAACAAACACAACGCGTTTAATGCGACACGTATCTTAACACATCTGCGGGATGAGCCTGAAACGCGAAGGCGGAATTATCAATTTCCGTCTATTGAGCGGATATTGATGGTGGGCGGTCAGCGATTTGAACGCTGGACCTTCCGGGTGTAAACCGGATGCTCTAACCGCTGAGCTAACCGCCCATGCTCCTTAGTTTATTGGCTTCCGAGGATTACGCAAGGGGTCAAATCGAGGATGCACACAAGTGCTAGGGCGCGACAATCAGGCCCGGTGGTGTTCCAGGGCGCTTGCGGCGGTGCGAATTTCTGCGATGGACTGCTGCGCTACGCGCGGCGCTTTGGATGGCGCATAGCGGCGCCATAGCCAATACGTTATGCCGCCCAAGAGGGCCAGGGGCAGGGCGCTCATCACCAGCGTCATTTTGAGGTAGGTGGCGGACGTTTTGGGATCGGCCAGGATGCAGGCGGAGCATGCCTGAACTGCGGCAGGAGCCCACGACAAAAGCAGCGCTACGATCGGGAAGCGATAGGCGGGTTTCATGCGGCCTCCCTTCACAAATAGACTCGCAGATAAATAATCGGCCAGAGAGCTACCACAAAGTACCAAAAGACCTGGGTGGCGGCGAAAACTTCCGGCTTGAGGCTTCCGCGGCTGAGTCGCACATAAGCCCAGGCGAGAAATCCGATCGCGACTACGGCGTGCAGTGCGTGCGTGCCGACAATCAGATAGAAGAACGAGCCTGCTGCGCTGGAGGTAAGCGTAAGACCTTGCCTGAGCAGCCTTGCCCATTCGACTCCCTGCAGCGACACGAAGGCGATCCCCAGCACAATCGAGGCTTCGAGATAGCGCCGCGCCACTTTGGGGGCCGAGCGCATATACCGATTCGCGACCCATAGGAGCACGCCGCTCAGGATCAGCGCTGCGGTATTGATGGCTGTTCGCTCGACGGGGAAGCGCGGCTGACCGGCGGGCGGCCACATGCCTCCGATCGCCGAGGCGCGCGCGATTGTGTGCGCGCTGATCAATCCTGCGAAGAACATGGTTTCGGCTACAACGAACACAATCGTGCCGAGGACGGCATTGGGAACGCGGGGCGCATCGGAGTGCGTCCCGAGGCGTAAGGCAAACTCCATGGCGGGACTGGGGTGCTGGCCGCTTAAGCTGTGACTGCTACTCATGCTTTGCGGAGGCCTGGGATCCCGATTCGACTGCTTTTTTCGCAGCATAATTTTCCCAGCGAAGGCCCTGATGCCTCATGATGTCCGGCGCGACGCCCGAGAACAGGATAGCAAGGAATACCAGGCTGGTGACGAGCAGATAGGTGACCCAGCGCTTCTCAAGATTGACGTGCATAAAATTCTTGGCTACGAGATAGGCTTTTACGATGGCGATGCCAAATGCCGTGAAAAGCATCAGCCAGCGGATCCCCGTCAGGGGGCCGAGGACGCTCACGATCAGCAGGACGACCAGAACGGCCCATATCTTCACGTAGTCGGGATGGTGAATGTGCGCCGCTTCCGTACGCGATTCCGAACTCATGCGAGGCTACCTCACTTGGCGATATAGAGCAGCGGAAACAGGAAAATCCAGATGATGTCGACAAAGTGCCAGTACAGCCCGATGCACTGCACTCGCGGCAATTCGCGATTTTTTGCTGCGTCCGATGCGATAAAAAGCATGATGAGAGCTCCGGCGAGCACGTGGAGGCCGTGCAGGCCGGCGACCGTGTAATAAAACGACCAGAAGCCCGCCGGAGGAGAGCACGAATCCTTCCTTGATTTCGTGCGTCCACTCAAAGCCCTTCACGATTAGAAATGTGAAGCCGCCCAGCGCAGTCAGGCGGAGAAACTTCGCCGCCTTGCGGGCCGTCTTCGGCGTCCGCCGCCTTGTGGGCCAGCACGGCGAAAAGGCTGGAAGTGAGCAGCACGAACGTGTTGAACGCGCCGGCCTTGGTGTTGGTGTTGGCGGCAGCAATGGCCCATTCGGGATGGGCCAGACGATGCATCACGTAGGAAACGAGCAGGCCGCCAAAAATAAATATTTCCGACGCGATCACCCACCAGGTAACCAGGCGCGCGGTGGGGATACCCGTGACACTTCGCAGATTCGCAATGGAGTGGCTGCTCATAGCGCGGCTTCCTCCACGGGAGCAATCGGCTCGTTCTGCGGCCAGTAGTCGGTCTTGCGGCCCGGCGCGGAATATTCATAAGGGCCGCGGTACACGGTCGGGAGTTCGGCAAAGTTTCCGTGCGGCGGCGGCGACGGCACCGTCCATTCCAGCGTGTTCGAGAGCCAGGGATTTTCCGTAGCGCGCTCGCCGTGCTTCAGGCTCCAGAAGAAATTGATCAGGAAGGGAATCTGGAAGGCCAGAAGAACGATCACGCCGATGGTCGAGATTTGCCGCAAATGCTGGAGCTCCGGCCTTGTCTGCTCCGTGAACAGCGCGTAGTTGTAAATGCGGCGCTGGTCGCCCGCCGCGCCGTAATGAAGAGCGGGATAAAAACAACGTTGAAGGCGATCACCGTGCCCCAGAAATGAATCTTGCCGAGGGTTTCGTTCATCATGCGGCCGAACATCTTCGGATACCAGAAGGAGAGCGCCGCAAACATCCCGATAATCGCGGAAGGGAAGAAGGTGTAATGGAAGTGCGCGACCACGAAGTAGGTATCGTGGAAGTAGATATCCGCGCCCGAGGCGCCGAGGAAAATGCCCGTCACGCCGCCGATTAAAAACTCGGCGATGAAAGACAGCGCCCACAACATGGGCGTCGTGAACCGGATCGAGCCGCCATAGAGCGTTGCGATATAGACGAAAATCATCTCCGTGATGGGAACCGAAATGAGCAGCGTCGTGATCGTGAACACGTTGGCCATGCGCGGGTCAATACCGGCGATAAACTGATGGTGCGCCCACACCACGAAGCTCAGAACGCCGGTGGCCCAGGTGGTGTAGAGCACCGTGCGGTATCCGAACAACTTCTTGCGCGCGAAAACCGTGATGATTTCAGCGACGATTCCCAGTGCCGGCAACAGCACCACATAGACTTCCGGGTGGCCGAAGAACCAGAACAGATGCTGCCAGAGGAGGGGATCGCCGCCGCGAGTAGGATCGTAAAACGCGGTGCCGAGGCGCTGATCGAAGAGCAGCATCACTGCGCCGGCAATCAGGGGGCCCACGGAGGCCATGAACAAAATGCTCGCCAGCACGATCATCCAGACCACTACCGGGATGTCCCACATCCTCATGCCGGGCGCGCGGCCGTTCATCGTGGTCACTACGAAGTTGAGGCCGCCCAGCAGGAAGGCCACGAATTCAAGCGCTACGGCGATCAACCAGAGAGAGGCGCCCAGGGGGGTAAGGTTGTACGCGCCCTTGGCCGAAAGCGGAGGATAGGATGTCCACGCGCCTCCAAACGCACCGTTGTGAACGAAAAACGACGCTATCAGGATAATGGCGCTCAGCAGGAATACCTGGTAGGACAGGCGATTGATGCGCGGAAACACCATGTCGTCGCAGCCGATCATCAGGGGAATCAGATAATTTCCAAAGGCCGCAACCAGCACGGGCATGGCCACCCAGAAGATCATGATCGAGCCGTGCATGGTGACCAGCGCGTTGTACTTGCCCGGAGTCACCAGCCCGTAGCCGGGCACGTTCTGCCCTGGAAACGCAAGCTGCATACGAAACACGTACGCAAGGTAGCCGCCGATCAGCGCGAGGGCCGCGCCGGTAAACAGGTACTGCATGGCGATCATCTTGTGGTCGGTGGACCAGAGATATTTGTGAAAAAAGCTTTGGGGATGGTGCGCGTGCTCGTCGTCGTGCGAGCCCAGATGAGCGTGCGCGCCGGTGGCTGGAGTTGTCATGGTCTCACCTCGGCGAGTTTCGCGCCGTCCGTGTCGAGCGCGGGTTGAGCTGCAGCGGCGACCGCTGGATTGGAAGCTCGTCTGATCCACGCGCTGTGCTGTTCGGGAGTTTCGACGATGATTCGCGCCGCCATCAATCCATGGCCGAGCCCGCACATCTGCGTACACTGAATGTCATAATTGCCGGGGCGCGTCGCCCGGAACCAGCCGGTGATCGTGCGGCCGGGAACGGCGTCCTGCTTCAGGCGGAAGGTGGGCACCGAAAAACTATGAAGCACGTCGCGTGACATCAGCTCGAAGCGATAGGTGGTATCCGTCTTTACGTGGAGTTCGCCGACGGTGCGAATGTCATCGGCCGTATCGAGAATGCCGTCAGCCCCGGGTTGCTGGAAGCTCCACGCCCATTGCTGGCTGAAGATGCGAACGGTCTGCTCGGCGGGCGGCATGCTCTGCTTTACGTTCACCCACACCAGAATCGCCGGAATGATGATGACGATGTCGCACAGCATTACGAGGATGTGCGGAACCGTCACCCAGCGCGTGAGGTGCTTTTCTTCGCCGGTAATATATTGTGAGGCGTGCCCTTCCCTGTGCCGGTAGCGATACATCAGCCAGAACAGAGCCACCTCGGCGACGACCAGCCAGAACCCCACCAGGATCGCGATCAAAAGGATCAGATGGTCGATGCTTCCCGAGAACGTGGAAGCACCCGTTGAAAACCTCTCCAGCATGGAAACTCCCGTGAACGTCTTTAGCGAATCATGATCCAGGCTCCGCCCACGAAAGCGGCGGCCGTGGTCATGACAATCCAAAACACTGTCTTGAATGTCTGGTCCGATGAAGGATCTGCGTGATTCATTGGCTTTGCGTCTCCGAATTGGCAGCGCTGGGCTGCAGCGTACTGATGTAGGCGGATATGTCGCGAATCACTTTCTCGTTCGCGAGCGACTTGGCCATGGGCGCCATGGCAGTGCCTTCTTCGTCTCGCGGGTCGGCGCCGCGCACACCGCCGCGGAATTTCTTGAGTTCGGTGGCGAGATACCAGTCATCGAGGCCCGCCAGGCGGGGCGCTTTCACCGATTCGTTTCCGCCGCCATCGGGATTGTGGCATCCGCTGCAAAGCGCGTACCGCCGCTTTCCCATTTTGGCGTCTCCGCCGAGCACCGGGGCGTGCCTCACGGGCGGCAGGCTCTCGACGTATTTCGCAATTACCGGAATGTCGGCTTCGGTCGGGAGGCTCAGCGCCATCGGCCGCATGCGCATGCCCTCGATATCGTCAAACTGAGCGCCGCGCTCGCCGGCTCGAAACTTGCGGAGTTCGGTCTCGATATACCACGCATTCATGCCCGCGATATTCGGCGCTCCAATTTCGGAGCTGCCTTCGCCGTGGGTGCCGTGGCACTCGGCGCAGGTTTCAAAAAGCTCGCGGCCGCGGGAGGGCGACGAGGCGGCGGATGACGTGGCGTCCGTGCTGGCCTGCACCTGGCATCCGGCCACACCCAGCACGGATAGCAACAACAAGGGGAGCCAGTTTTTCATGGTTTGGCGGACGATTCGCGGGCTTGCAGCTTCGTTTTCAATAATCATTTGTGAAGCAGCGGATGTTATCAGCAGGAGGCGGTGGAAACAAGATATTCGCGCGTATTTTTTAAAAAATATGGACGCACGTTTCTGTGATACAAATCACACGGTTTCTTCGTCTTGGACTGGCTCAGCTTGGTGTACCATTGTGAAATTTCACGGGAGGAAAAATGTTATCGCGACGAGATATTTTGGTTGGAACAGGCCTTGCTGGAATCGCAGCTTTGGCCCGGCCCTTCAGGAATGTGCTGGCCAGCGCGGCGCAGCCAAAAACGCCCGTAAATTTCAAGGTGCCGGCCGGCGCGTGTGACTGCCACACGCACATCTTCGGCGATCCGCAGAAATATTCGTTTGCCTCGCCGCGCGTCTACACTCCCGAGACTGCTTCGGTCGATGAGATGCGCGCGCTGCATCGCGCGCTCCATACCCCGCGCGTGGTAATCGTGCAGCCTACCGTCTATGGAACGGACGATGCTTGCACCATCGACGCCGTCAAGCAGCAACTGCCGAACGCGCGCGGCATCATCGCCCTGGGCGAAAAAAACACCGACGCCGATTTCGACGAGATGCATCGCGGCGGTATCCGTGGAATAAGGATCAATCTGGAAACCGGCGGCCAGGCGGATCCCGAAGTTGCGCGGCAGCGCGTAAAAGTCGCTATCGAGCGCATCAAGGATCGCCCGTGGCACATCGAGCTCTACACGCGCCTGTCTGTGATCGAATCCATCAAGGACCAGGTGATGGCGTCCCCGGTGCCCATTTCGTTTGACCACTTTGGAGGAGCGCAGGGGCCTCTGGGCGTCAGCCAGCCTGGGTTCGACACGCTGCTAAGCCTGGTCCACAGCGGCAAGGCCTACGTGAAAGTTTCAGCGCCGTACCGCAGCTCGAAGCTGGCACCCGATTATCCGGACGTCACACCGCTGGCAAAGGCGCTCATCGCCGCCAATCCCCATCGCATCACCTGGGGCAGCGACTGGCCGCATCCGGCCCAGATCCCCGGCCGGCCATTTACCGAAATCACGCCGCTCTACCAGATCGATGACGGCCGGGACCTCAATCAAGTCGCCACCTGGGCTACTCCCGCCGAGTTGAAGCTAGTGTTGGCTGAGAATCCGGCACGCCTCTACGGCTTCTGAAGCACGGGTGATTTAAATTCGGACAAGACCCGCGTGTCCCCGGGAAGCGTTGGCTAGGTGTACTAATCTTTCCCGGGAAGCTCTCAAAACCAGCCCTCAGCCCCTGCGGCGAGCATTCTCCGGTATTCCCCAGGCGCGATTTGGGATATATTTTAAGCTCTAAGTGCGACTGGGCATCATTTGGCTGGGCTTCCTGAGGTATTGGAGAGGTAAACCATGGCTACAGTAATCAATCCCCCGGTTTCGGCCGTAAACGACCTGGAAGAAATCTGGGAGTGGATCGAGTCGTTTGACGCCGTCCTTGAGGAAGGCGGCCCGAAGCTGGCCCGGCGCATCCTCGACCAGATCCGGGAGCGGGCGCGCCATGCGGGCCTGGAAATCCCGTTCACGGCTAACACTCCCTATATCAATACGATACCGACCAGCCAGGAAGCGCCGTTCCCGGGCGACCAGGACATGGAGCGCCGGATCAAGAGCCTGATTCGCTGGAACGCGCTGGCGATGGTTGTCCGCGCCAACCGCGTCGAGCACAATATCGGTGGTCATATATCTACCTATGGCTCCGCAGCAACCCTCTTCGAGATTGGTTTCAACCACTTCTTCCGCGCCCGCACCCCTGCTTTCGAAGGCGACACCGTCTATTTTCAAGGGCATGCCGCGCCCGGGGTGTATTCGAGGGCTTTTCTGGAAGGCCGGCTTTCGGTGGAGAAACTCGAGAATTTCCGGCGCGAATTGAAGCCCGGCGGCGGCCTTTCCTCCTATCCCCACCCGTGGCTGATGCCTGATTTCTGGGAGTATCCCAGTGTTTCGATGGGACTTAGCCCCATCATGGCCATCTATCAGGCCCGTTTTAACCGCTATTTAGAGAATCGGGGCCTCAAGCCTCCCACGGACGCGAAGGTCTGGGCTTTTCTCGGCGACGGCGAAACGGACGAACCCGAAACACTCGGCGCAATCACGCTGGCCTCGCGCGAGCGCCTCGACAATCTTATCTTCGTGATCAACTGCAACCTCCAGCGCCTCGACGGGCCGGTGCGCGGGAACGGAAAGATCATTCAGGAACTCGAAGCGGCCTTCCGCGGCGCGGGTTGGAATGCCATCAAGGTTATTTGGGGATCGGACTGGGACCCCCTCTTCGAGCGCGACACCGAAGGCCTGCTCGTTAAGCGGCTCGGCGAAATGGTCGACGGCGAGATGCAGAAACTCACCGTGGAATCGGGCGCCTACATTCGCGAGCAGATTTTTGGCTCCGATCCGCGGCTGCTCGCGTTGGTGGAGCACTACTCCGACGATCAGCTCCGCGCTTTGCGCCAGGGCGGCCATGACCCTCGCAAGGTTTACGCCGCGTACAAGGCAGCCGTGGACCACAAAGGTTCTCCCACGGTTATTCTGGCCCGCACCATCAAGGGCTACGGCCTGGGCGAGAGCGGGGAAGGCAAGAACGTCACGCACCAGCAGAAGAAGCTCGACGAAGAAGAGCTTCGCCACTTCCGGACGCGTTTCCAGATTCCCATCAGCGACGCGCAAATTGCCGACGCGCCTTTCTACCGCCCTCCCGACAACAGCCCGGAAATCGAGTACCTGCAGGCGCGGCGCGCCGAGCTGGGCGGTTACGTTCCCTCGCGAAGCGTGCGTTCGAAGCCGCTGGTATCGAATCATCAGGAGCTGTTCGACGAGTTTTACACCGGAAGCGAAGGCCGCGAAGTCTCCACCACCATGGCATTCGTGGGAATGCTGCGAAAGATGCTGCGCGACCCTGAAATCGGCAAGCTGGTGGTGCCGATCGTTCCGGACGAAGCGCGCACCTTCGGCATGGAATCGCTTTTCCGCAACGTGGGAATTTACAGCAGCCGCGGCCAGCTCTACGAGCCCGTCGATATCCACACGCTGCTTTATTACAAGGAAGCCAAAGACGGGCAGATTCTGGAAGAGGGAATCACGGAAGCGGGCTCGATGTCGTCATTCATCGCGGCGGGCTCCGCTTACGCCACCCACGGAATCAACACCATTCCGTTCTTCATCTATTATTCGATGTTTGGCCTCCAGCGCATCGGGGACCTCATCTGGGCGGCGGCCGATATGCGCTGCCGCGGGTTCCTCCTGGGAGGTACTGCCGGGCGCACGACGCTTTCGGGCGAGGGCTTGCAGCATCAGGACGGCAACAGCCACATCCTCGCGCTCCCGGTGCCGAATCTGCGCGCCTACGATCCCGCTTTTGCGTACGAGCTTGCGGTCATCATTCAGGATGGCATCGAGCGCATGTACAAGAAGGGCGAAAATATCTTTTATTACATCACGGTGATGAACGAGCCCTATCCGATGCCGGCGATGCCCGCTGGGTCGAAAGAGGGAATTCTCAAGGGGATGTACCGCTACCGCGCCGCAGCGAATCCCAAGTCGAAGCTGCGCGCTCAGCTCTTCGGGAGCGGCGCGATCCTCCGCGAAGCCATCCGCGCGCAGGAGATCCTCGCGGAAAAATTCGGCGTCGCGGCCGATGTCTGGAGCGTGACGAGCTACAAGGCTCTTTACACGGACGGTCTCGAGACCGAGCGCTGGAATTATCTGCACCCCACGGAAAAGCCCCGCGTTTCGTATGTAGCGGAGTGCCTCGCGGATGCCCCTGGCGTGCTGGTGGCCGCTTCGGACTACCTGAAGGTGTTGCCGAATCTCATTGACCGCTGGGTGCCGCGCCACATCGCTTCACTCGGCACGGACGGTTTTGGCCGCAGCGAAGGCCGCACCGCCTTGCGCGATTTCTTCGAGGTCGATAGCCGCTTTATCGCGTTGGCAACGCTGCACGAGTTGATGCGCGAGGGCAAGATTGAGCCTTCGGTAGTCCAGAAAGCCATCGTCGAGCTCGGCATCAATTCGGATAAGCCGGACCCGCTGACCTACGACGTTGCCGCCAAGTGATCGCGCCGGTCGGCTGCGGACCGGCGGAAAATCGGGTCTAACTGTGCGGTTTTGTTTGTAACCTGAGATGGCCTCCACCAGGACCTCGCCCGAGGCTCGTGTTCATCGCCCGGAGGAATCAATCGGCGGATCCGCAGCCGTTGGCGCACGATCCTTGATCGTATATCGAATTACTCCAGTCTCGTCCGTGAAGAAGCTCTTCTGATCTTTGACCACCCGCTTGGTAGGGCGAGCGGTTATCGTGTAGTGCTTGATCGGGCGATTCCCAACCGTATGCTCGGGAACCAACCGAAATTCATAGCCGTCCCTTTCCCCGCTCGACATTGAATTATCAACCAAAGCCGCGTTGGCAGGCCCCAGTTGCTCGAGGGTGCCTGCATAACCCTTGGCTGAATCACCTCCCCAATACGAAACCTCAGCTGTGTTGATTGTCCGCAATGTGGTGATACACGACTCCTCGGAGGCGGCAACCGTTTTTGAAAGGTCAGTGCTACGTGTCTGGTTCGCGCCAGGCGCGTTTCCCGGCCAACAGGGTGTCATAACCAAGATAATCAAAACTCGAAAGAGCTTCATGTATTGATCCTTCGGCGGGTGGCGAACCCCTTTTTTGCTACTTTTTAATCTGCGTTGCGGATAATACCTCTCTTCGTGTGGTGAGCCTTTCAGAAAGCCATCGTCGAACTGATTGTGACCCTCGGAGTGGTCCGCCGGACATGTCGGCGTCTCTGTTCCCTGAAGGTTCTCCTTCCTCTTTCCGATTACCTCATAGTGACTTAAACCGTCACTTTGTTTCTGAGCCGCACGTCCGTTTGTGAGGGCGTGACAAAGATTCGCCTGTCCTAAAGTACAGGTTTTCGTGAGCCTTAGCGGATGTTAGCTGATTCACAACTTACGGGCTTGCGGGCTACTTCTTTTGGCGAACCTGCGTGCTAGGCTGCCACTTTAGGGCAGTTCTAGTACCACGCTCTGCCACTAACCGACACCTATGTCTTCTCGACTTGGCGAAATCCTTGTTAAGGACAGCCTGATCTCCGCGGATCAGCTGAAGCAGGCGCTCGAACACCAGAAAAAAAGTGGTGGGCGTCTGGGAACCTGCCTGGTCAAGCTTGGCCTCGTCAGCGACGACGACATCACCGCGGTTCTCTCCCGGCAATATGGCGTTCCTTCCATCAACCTGAAGTTCTACGAAGTCGATCCGGCGGTGATCAAGCTGGTTCCCCAGGAGACGGCGGTCCGTTACCAGATCGTGCCGCTGTCCCGCGTCGGCTCCACGCTGACGATCGCGATGACCGACCCCACCAACGTCTTCGCGATGGACGACATCAAGTTCATGACCGGCTTCAACGTCGAGCCGGTGGTGGCCTCGGAAACGGCCATCAGCGACGCCATCCACAAGTTCTACGGCGAAGCGGAAAGCGTCGAAGCGCTCGACAAGGTGATGAAGGACCTCACCGGCGATGAGGAAGCCCTCGAACTGGCCGCCGAAGAGTCCGAGATGGACCTGGCCAGCCTGGAACGGGCGGCCGAAGAAGCTCCGATCATCAAACTCTGCAACCTCGTGCTCACCGACGCCGTGAAGCGCGGCGCGAGCGATATCCACATCGAGCCTTACGAGAAGGAATACCGCGTCCGCTTCCGCATAGACGGCGTGCTCCAGAACGTGATGGCCCCGCCGATGAAATTGAAGGACGCCATCACCAGCCGCATCAAGATCATGGCCAAGCTCGATATCAGCGAGAAGCGGCTCCCGCAGGACGGCCGCATCATGATCAAGTACCTCAAGGACAAAAAGAAAAAAGAGCTCGATTTCCGCGTTTCCACCGTTCCGACGCTCTTCGGCGAAAAGATCGTTCTCCGGTTGCTCGACAAGGAGAACCTGCGCCTCGACATGACGAAGCTCGGATTCGAGCCGGAGTCCCTCGCCAAGTTCGAACGGCAGATTCTGAAGCCTTACGGAATGGTGCTGGTCACCGGACCCACGGGCTCCGGCAAGACCAACACTCTTTATTCCTCGGTCGCGCGCCTGAATACGGCCGACACCAACATCATGACCGCCGAGGATCCGGTCGAGTTCCAGCTGGCCGGCATCAACCAGGTTCAGATGAAGGAGCAGATCGGGCTGAACTTTGCCTCGGCCCTGCGCGCCTTCCTGCGGCAGGACCCTAACATCATCCTCGTCGGCGAAATCCGCGACTTCGAAACGGCTGAAATTGCCGTCAAAGCCGCCCTCACCGGCCACTTGGTGCTCTCCACGCTGCACACGAATGATGCGCCGTCCACGATCAGCCGATTGATGAATATGGGCATTGAGCCGTTTCTGGTGGCCACCTCGGTGAACCTGATCTGCGCGCAGCGGCTGGTCCGCCGCATCTGCGTGCAATGCAAGGAAGCGCTCCAGGTGCAGCCGGAGGCGCTGATCGATGCGGGTTACACGCCGGAGGAAGCGACCAAAGTCACCATTCAGCACGGCCGCGGCTGCGCCACCTGCAACAACACGGGTTACAAGGGGCGCGTCGGCCTCTACGAAGTGATGGAAATCAACGACGAGCTGCGCGAACTCATTCTCGTGGGGGCCTCGGCGCTGGAGTTGAAAAAGAAAGCCCTGGAAATGGGAATGATCACGCTGCGCCGCAGCGGCCTCACGAAGGTTGCGCTGGGGCAAACCACCATGGAAGAAGTCTTGCGCGAAACGGTCCTGTAAGGGGGAGAAGATGGCAGGCATCACATTAAGCGAACTTCTGAAGAAGATGATCGAGCTGGGGGGCAGCGATCTTCACCTATCCACCAACAGCGCGCCGCGCGTGCGCGTGCACGGAAAACTGCGCCCGCTCGACATGCCGCCGCTCACAGCGGCGGACACCAAAGCCCTGGCGTACAGCGTGCTTACCGACGTGCAGAAGCACCGCCTGGAAGAAAACCTGGAGCTCGATTTCTCCTTTGGGTTGAAGAGTCTGGCGCGTTTCCGGGGCAACATCTTCCATCAGCGCGGCGCGGTGGCGGCTGTCTTCCGTACGATTCCCTGGGAGATCAAAGGGTTTGACGCCCTGGGGCTTCCCTCGATCGTTCGCACGCTCTGCGAGAAGCCGCGCGGCCTCGTGCTTGTAACCGGACCTACCGGGTCCGGCAAGTCCACCACCCTCGCCGCCATGCTCGACAAAATCAACAACGAGCGCGACGAGCACATGATCACCATTGAGGATCCTATCGAGTTCCTCCACAACCACAAGAAGTGCCTGGTCAACCAGCGCGAGGTTCATTCCGATACGCACTCGTTCGCCAATTCGCTGCGCGCGGCTCTCCGTGAAGACCCCGACGTGGTGCTGATCGGCGAAATGCGCGACCTCGAAACCATCGAATCGGCGCTTCGCATCGCCGAAACCGGGCATTTGACGTTCGCCACCCTGCACACCAATTCTGCCATCTCCACCATCAACCGTATCGTCGACGTGTTTCCCGCGCACCAGCAACCACAGGTGCGCGCGCAGCTTTCGATGGTGCTGGAAGGAATTCTTTGCCAATCGCTATTGCAGCGGATGGACGGGCGCGGCCGCGCCATGGTGATGGAAATCCTCATCCCGACGGCAGCCATCCGCAACCTTATCCGTGAGGACAAGATTCACCAGATTTATTCGGCCATGCAGACGGGCACGGGCGTCACCGGAATGCAGACGTTCAACCAGAGCCTGGCGAATGCCTATTTTCAGAAAGCAATCACCCTGGAAACGGCTCTTGCGCGCTCGTCCAATCCGGATGAATTGCAGGATTTGATCAACCGGGGAGTCACCTCGCCGGCAACGGGCGGCAGGATGCCCGTCCGGCGCTAGCGGTCATTTAAGAGGGTAAGAGGGAGGTAACAAGTTATGCCGGTATTTACATATCGCGGGACCAACCGGGCTGGCGCCACGGTTACGGGAGAACGCGCCGCGGCGAGCAAGAGCGAACTCGCGTCCATGCTGCGCCGCGAGAGCATAAATGTCAGCAAGCTCTCCGAGAAGGGGAAGGAGTTCAATATCCCCACGTTCGGCACGGGCGTCGAAGCAAAGGAGCTGGCCGTCTTCACCCGCCAGTTCTCCGTGATGATCGACGCGGGCTTGCCCCTCGTGCAGTGCCTGGAGATTCTCGCGGGCCAGCAGGAGAACAAGACCTTCCAGAAAATCCTCACCGGCGTGCGCGGATCGGTCGAGGGCGGCGCGACGCTGTCCACCTCGATGAAGCAGTACGAGAAGGTTTTCGACCCGCTCTACTACAACATGGTGGAAGCCGGCGAGACGGGCGGTATTCTCGACACCATTCTCCAGCGCTTGTCGAGCTACATCGAAAAGAACGTCAAGCTGAAGCGGGCCGTGAAGTCGGCTATGATTTACCCCGTTTCGGTTCTCGGCATCGCGGCGGCGGTGATCACCCTGCTGCTTTGGAAGGTCGTCCCGATTTTCGTCACCCTGTTCAACGGGTTGGATGTTGACCTGCCCTTGCCGACGCGCATCGTAATCGCCCTCAGCAATTTCGTTGGAAGCATTTACGGGTTGATGATTTTTGTCTTTGCCATCGGCGCCGGAATTGCGACGAAGTTCTGGTACGGCACTCCGCAAGGCCGGATGATGATTGACGGCTTGCTGCTGAAGGTTCCGGTCGTCGGCGAGGTCCTGCGCAAAATTGCCGTGGCGCGCTTCACACGAACCCTGGGAACGCTGATCTCGAGCGGCGTACCCATTCTCGAAGGCCTCGATATTACCGCCCGCACGTCGGGAAACGCCGTGGTCGAAAAAGCCATTGCCGAGACCCGCAAAGCGGTGGAGGCGGGCCGCTCGCTGGTCGATCCCCTGAAGGAAACGGATGTTTTTCCCGGCATGGTTACGCAGATGATTGGCGTCGGCGAGCAGACCGGCGCGATGGACGCGATGCTCCAGAAGATCGCGGACTTCTACGAGGACGAAGTCGATGCGGCGGTGAAAGACATGCTGACCGCCATCGAGCCGATCATGATCGTGTTTCTCGGCGTGGTTGTCGGCGGCGTCGTAATTTCCATGTACTTGCCGCTGTTCTCGCTGATTAACAAACTCGCAGGTCACTAGAGCCTGGCTGCCTTTGCATGCAGCCGGGGAATTTTCGCGGCGCCTGCCCGAAATCCGAAGCGCCGGCGGTATTACGGGTGCCGGCCGCAGGGTTGAGTGGGGCTAAAGAATCGTTATTTCGTTATGAAAAATACGCCGACTGCTAACGAGTGGCTGCCGTGGCTTGGCCGCGTGCGGTTTTTGATCATCACGTTTCTCGTGATGGTGGTCGTAGTCGTCCGGCAGTTGACGGTGGTTCGGCCGCCGCTCCACACGCTGATTCCCATTATCGTTTTGTGGTACACCCTGGCGGTTCTCTATTCGATTCTGCATCGCTGGGTTCCACGGGCGCGCTGGCAGGCGCCACTCCAGATGATCCTGGATATCGTGATCATCACGGGCGTTGTGTACGCGACCGGCGCCCAGGACAGCGATTTCATTTCGCTCTACCTGCTGGCCATCCTGATGGGCAGCATTCTCTTCTCCGGCCGGGGCGCCTTTCTGGTCGCCAGCGGCAGTTTCGTGCTTCTCGGATGCGTGGTCGAGCTGGCCTATTACGGCCTGATCCCGCCAACCGCCAACTCCATCCCCGCGCCGCATTCGCTTGAATCGTGGCTGGCCATCAATATTTTCGCTTTTCTGGCGGTTGCCTATCTGGGAAGTCTCCTTACCCGCACCATCCGCGCCAAGGGTGTGGAACTGGAGGAGAAACGGGAAGAGCTTAAGGACCTCCAGGCGTTTAACCAGAACATTATCGAATCCATGCGCGGCGGACTCCTTACCACCGATCTTGAGGGGCGTGTTCTTCTGCTGAATCGTGCTGGCGCGGAAATTACCGGACAGCCTTCGGGCTCGATTCATGGCGCCCATGTTCGAGACATGTTTCCCGGCTTCTGGCCCGTGGAACTGGATCCGAAAGGGAATCCTCGCGCGCTGCGCAAGGAGCTTGAGTTCCGCACGCCCTCCGGCCAAAACCTCTTTCTGGGCATTTCGATATCGCTGCTGCGTTCGGCGCAGAATCAAGCCAGCGGCTTTGTATTCAATTTCCAGGACCTTACGGAACTGAAGCGTTTGGAACGCGAGGTTGTCACCAAGGAGCGCATGGCTGCGCTGGGACGATTGTCCGCTGCCATCGCCCATGAGATCCGCCAACCCCTCACTGCCATGACCGGCGCGCTGAAGGAGCTGGCCCGCCTCGCTCCCCTGGAAGATGACGACAAGAGGTTGGTACAGATCGTCAGCCGCGAGTCGCAGCGCTTGAATCAGATCATCACGGAGTTTCTCGATTATTCTCGCGAGAAGGTCTACAAGTTCACTGATGTGGATGTCTCCAGCCTCGTGGAAGAAACACTCTTGCTCATGGAGCGGGATAAGAGTGCTGCCGGCAAATACCGGATCGAACGGCACTTTCCCGCGCAGCGCCTCCGGGCTCACGCCGATCGTGACGCCCTGAAGCAGGTCTTCTGGAATCTTTGCAACAACGCCCTGCGCGCGATGCCGGAGGGCGGAGTCCTGTCCGTCGCTTTGTCGTGCGACGAAGAGGTGGTGCGTTTTTCGGTGCGCGATACCGGAATGGGCCTGGACCCGCGCGACGCCGCTCGCCTTTTCGAGCCGTTTCAATCGCGTTTTGTGGGCGGCATCGGACTTGGTCTCGCCATCGTGTATCAGATATTGCAGGCGCACCACGGACTCATCCGCGTCGAGACCGAAAAAGGCGCCGGGGCCGAATTCATCGTGGAGTTGCCGCGGTCCGTTTCCGCGAGACCGGCCTCGCGGCCCGCGACGGTGCGGGAAGCCGAAGCCGTGGCGGTAGCCGAATTGGCTCGTCCAGCAGGGAAGGGGTAGCACTCGAATGGCTCAGCTGTTAATTGTCGACGACGAGCGATCCATCTGCGAATTGCTCGAAATCAGCTTCCGCAAACAAGGCCACAAAGTGGAAGTGGCTACCAGCGGTGATGCCGCCAAGCGCCGCCTCGCTTCGCAGATGTTCGACATCGTGGTGTCCGATATTTGCATGCCCGACATGGATGGAGTCGAACTGCTGCGCTATTCCAAGGAAGTGTCGCCCTCCACCACTTTTATTCTGGTGACGGGCGTTCCCACCATCGACACGGCGATCGACGCCGTCAATTTCGGCGCCGACCGCTACGTTGTCAAAGGCGACCGGCTCATCGACGAACTTCGCCCCGCGGTTCAGCAATGCGTCGATAGCCTCGCCCTGAAGAAGGAAGCAGGTTATCTCCGGCGCGAACTCCGCCGGCTCACCGGACTCGATCACATCATCGGCACCAGCGCGAAGATGCGCGCGATCTTCGACCTGATCGAGAATATCGCGCCGCAGAACAGCCGCGTGCTGATCACCGGAGAAAGCGGCACCGGCAAAGAACTGGTTGCGCGCGCCATTCATGAAAACAGCGCCCGCGCCAAAAATCCTTTTATCACCATCAATTGCGGAGCCTTTCCGGAAACACTCCTGGAATCCGAGCTCTTCGGCTACATGAAGGGAGCCTTCACCGGGGCCAACGAAAATCGCCACGGCCTCTTCCAGGCGGCGCACGGCGGCACTCTTTTCATGGACGAAGTCGGCAACATGAGCGTCACCATGCAGGTGAAGCTCTATCGCGTGCTTGCAGGAAGGGAAAGTCCGCCCCATCGGCAGCACCGAGGAATCCGACGTGGACGTCCGCGTGATCACCGCCACCAACAAAGACCTGGAGAAAGAAATCGCCGAGGGCCGCTTCCGCGAAGACCTTTTTTATCGCTTGAGCGTCATTCCCATTCACCTTCCGCCGCTGCGCGAACGCCGCGAGGATATTTCGCTCCTGGTCCGCGAATTCCTGGGGCGCTTCTCGAAATCCATGGGCAAGAAGATCGATGGCATCGAGCCCGAAGCGATGCGCCGCATGGAAGTGTACGACTGGCCGGGAAACGTCCGCGAACTCGAAAATACCATCGAGCGCGCGGTCGCTTTGGAATCCCGCGACCGCATCACAGTGGAATCGCTGCCCGATCGCATCCGGACGCATTTCCAGGAAGTCATGCCCTCGGCTTCTCCCAATGGAAACGGCTCCAATGGCACTGGCACGCTGGCGTTGCCCGAAGAGGGCCTCGACCTCGAAACCTACATCCAGAAACTGGAACGCTCTTACCTGCTGGCCGCGCTGGAACGCTGCGGCGGAGTCCGCACGCACGCCGCCGATCTTCTCAAGATGTCCTACCGCTCCTTCCGCCACTACGCTAAAAAATATGGCGTGTAGTGCGACTGCGTAGGCAGATAAAAGGAAGATGCGTTCTTGGGAAATGGGTGTCGATAAGAACGATTCACGGCTTCCATGGATTGGTTTCGCATATCCCTGGTTGCGATCGCTCTGGCCTACGCTTTTCTAGCGGGCCTTCGCACCGTTGCCGATTTTGACCTGGGCTGGCAGCTGGCCACCGGGCGTTACATCCTCCAGCATCACCTGATTCCCTCGACCGAAGTCTTCTCCTACACGGCGCATGGCAATCCCTGGCTGTATCCCCCGTTCTCGGGAGTGATCTTCTACCTGCTCTATCGTTGCCGGCGGATACGCGGCGCTCTCCTGGCTCAGCGCCCTGGCATGCTGCGCGACGGTGGCAATCCTCGCCGGACACGGAACAAGAAGCAGCGCGGCTCTCGCTATCGTTGCCGTCCCGGCAATCGCTTTTCGCACGGTTCCGCGCGCGGAGCTTTTCACGACGATCCTTTTCGCCGCCTTCACGGCAATCCTCTGGAATCATTATCAAGGCCACAAGGCGCGCCTGTTTCTGCTGCCGTTGCTGATGCTCGCGTGGGTCAATCTGCATACCGGCTTCATTGCTGGATTGGCGCTTGTGGCTGCTTATCTGCTGCTCGAATCCTGCGATCTGCCGTTCGCCGCGCGGCGTGCCGCCGCACGGGAGCGAATGCGCCGCGCTTTTCCCTGGCTGTTCGCCTCGTTCGTGGCGACCCTGCTCAATCCCTGGGGGTGGCGAATCTACCAGGCGATTGCGCGGCAGGATGCCATGTCCCAGTTGCACACGGACTTTATCGGCGAATGGTCTGGGGTCCATTTTTCATCGCGCCATTTGGGGGCAAGTATTTTCGCTGCGCGATCCAGCAGGCGCCGACTGGTGGCTTCTCGCAGCGGCCGCTCTGGCCATTGTTGCGACTATCTGGCGCAAAGAAATCGGCCCGGCAATCATTCTGGCGGGAGGAGCCTATGCCTCTCTGGCGCACATCCGCCTCCAAGCGCTATTCGCGATTTTGGTCTGCATCGTGGGAGGCGACCATCCTTTCGCGGGAATTGCGTCTCTATACCGCTCCGGCTCCATCGGCAGATGGCGCCCCCGCTTCGGTCAGACCGCGCTCCGCGACGCGCCGCTTTTCCCCTGCCGTGCGAGCTGGGCGATCGCCGGCTTGCTGGCCTTGCTCGCCGGAATTCGCGTGACGGACCTGGTTACCGACCGCTACTACCTCTGGTCCGGTCAGATAGCGCTATTCGGAGCGGGCGAGTCCTGGTGGTTTCCAGAACACGCCGCAGACTTCCTTCTTAAGGAGCATCTGCCCGGGAATGTCTTCGGCGATTACAACCTGGGCGGCTATCTGACCTGGCGCCTCGGCCCCGAATATCCCGATTATTTCGACGGGCGTTTCATTCCGTTCGGGAGCGGCTTATTCTTCCGCCATCGCGCGCTCGTAGGTCTGCCTCTCGATTCGCCTGAGTGGCGGCAGGAGGCCGCCGAACGAAATATTCAGACGGTGATCTTTTCGGCCGCGCGCTTTGGTGGACTGGGAAATTTTCCCGCTTCAGGCGGATTGCGAAAGCCGCGATTGGTCGCCGGTTTACCTGGATGGACGTGGCGGTTGTTTTTGTGCGCAACATTGCCGAGAACGCTTCGCTGGTTCACCGGCTGGGAATCGATTGCAAGAAAGTGCCGATCGCTGTCCCTCGCGCTTCCGCCGATCCCACAGCCGATGCGAAATCGTGGCGCGCTTCCGCCGAGCTGTTCCAGTCCCTCATGAACCGCGCTTCCATCTACTATTTGCTCTCGCGCGATGCCGAGGCCGCAGACGATTTGTCCCACGCACAAGCCATCTTCGCGGATGACCCCGACCTGCATCTTCTTCGCGGACAACTGGCGCAAGCCCACAATCGCCCGCCCGAGGCCGAACAGGAATATCAGGCCTCGGTGCGCCTGCGGCCAACCGATGTCGCGTGGTATGCCCTCGCCAGTCTTTACGCGGCCGAAGGCCGCTATTCCGATGCCGTCCACGCTCTTCGCGAATCCGCCGCCCTCTCGCAGGTCGATTACGATCGCTACCGCGCTTTGGGAAAAGTCTACTTATTGATGGACGAGCCTCAGAACGCCCTGACGGCCTTCGAGGAAGCCGCGAGGAGAAGTCCCGCTCGGGGACCGGGTAAAGATCCCGATCCGGAATTCAGCGCGCGTGTCGCAGAAGGGACTGCGGCAGCCTACCGGAAGCTTGGCAAGCTTGATCTGGCTATCGCCGCCCAGCAGAAGGCCGTCGACCTGACGCCGGGCGCAGCAGGCCGCTGGCAGGTTCTCGCTGAGCTTTATCAATCGGAGGGACGCTCCTCCCAGGCTGCTGAAGCCCATCGTCACTCCGCGATGCTCGCTACGCCGGCACGGAACAACCCGTGAAGTGAGTTGGACTTACCAATCGTCGCTGCTCCGTAAGGAAACACTTTCGTCGGCTTTCTCATCTATGTTTGTCAATGCAGACGGCCAAAAAACGTCAACCTTTCGGGCGAACTCTAGTGCCGTTTTCCAACTCCGAAAACAGGCAGCTCTGGCCCGCCGTGCATCTCCTTGATAGCGTGCTATATACTTCAGTGTGTCTAACTGTTAACCCATGCCCGCGGGCTTGGTAGTGGGCTTGCATCTTACCGGGCATCCCCCGCCGGGGATTACAAGAGATTCGGAGCCAATCGCTCCCAGGAGAGAGAGAAGAACATGAAGATGAATCTGAGAAAGAAGCAGAAGGGTTTTTCGCTTATCGAATTGCTGATCGTCGTGGCGATCATCCTGATCATCGCGGCTATCGCTATTCCGAACCTGCTCCGCTCGCGCATGGCGGCCAACGAAGCGTCTGCTGTCGGCTCCATCCGCACGATGAATACGGCGGCGATCACCTATAACTCGACGTACGGCAATGGCTACCCACCGAGCTTGGCCGCCGTCGGAACCACCACGGGATCCGGCGTGAGCTGCACGAACGCAAACTTGATTGACTCCGTGCTGACGGGCGGAACCAAGAGCGGCTATAACTTCGCTCTCAACCACGGCCAGACCATTCTGACCAGCGCTTCGAGCTCCTGCTCGGGCGGTTACGGCTACTCCGACGGATACACGGTTACGGCCACGCCGATCACCACCGGCACCACCGGCCAGCGCGGGTTCTGCTCGGACGGTTCGGGCGTGATCCGGTTCAACTCGGCAGGTACGCCGCAGCAGACTTCGCCGAACTGCACGGATACCACCATCCTGCAGTAAGCGATTCGCAATCGAACGAGAGGGGAGGAAGCTTGCTTCCTCCCCTTTTTTTTTGCGGCAGTCACCCACCTCATGCACTCCTATGGCCCAAGTCGGGCCGCCGTTCCTCGGTACGCTTCCCCCATGAAAGCATTTGCTTCTCCAGCTCTTTATGGCCGTGTATATGATGGAGTCCAGCATCCCCCTAACGGATTGCGCCACCGGCCACGCGCTCCCCAGAGCAGAGTCGTAACTCCGTACCGTAGTCTGATGCGCCGCTCCACCGCGCAGTCCGAAACATGTCTTGACCCTGCAGACTCCTCTCCAGGGACGGGAAATGAACTTCTCCGCCTCTGGCAACGCGTATTTCGGGGGTAGAAATACGGAAGTGAAACTACCTAGGGGAATTTCGCTCGGATCGCGGTGAGCCGCTCCTGCGCCTCGGTGAGATCTGGTTCCATGCGGAGGGCGTTCTGATAAGCGGTCGCTGCTTCGGTTAGCGATCCCTTATCTTCAAGGGCCTTTCCCTGCCACAAATAGGCTTTCGGGGTGGGTTCCAGTCGCAACGATTGAGAGAAATCCTTGATTGCCGCTTCCAGGTCACCCTGCGTGTACTCCACGAGCCCCCGGTTCAGGTAGGGAAGCCAGTTCTTGGGCCGGACGGCGATCGCGGCGTCGAACTCGGCAACCGCGGCGGGGAGCTGGTTCAGCTGAATGAAGATTGCGCCCATGTCGGTATGCGATGCGCAGGCTTCATCGGGCTCCGTCTCGTAGGCAAGGGCGAGGCGGTACTCACGGAGCGCGTCCGGGAAGCGCCTCTGCTGCTGCAGGAGGTTGGCGTAATCAAAATGCGCCATCGGCCACCGGGGCAGATACCCGATGGCGGCTTCAAAGTGCTGTGCTGCCAGGTCGGGCCGTCCATTATCGGTGAGGATCTGGGCCAGGCTCTCTTCGGCGAACGCGTTCTGGGAGGTTACTTCTACCGCGTGGGCCCACAGTGTGTAGGAGTCGTGCCAATAGCCGATTTGTGCATACGTGGTGACGGCATAGCCGGCGATCAGCGCAAGTGCGAGCGCGGACAGCATCACCCGAGACAGGCTTAACCACTCTCCAATCTCGCTTACCAGCCACACAAGCATCACGAAGATGCCTATAAACGGCACGTACGCATACCGGTCAGCAAGTCCCTGATGGCCCACTTGAACGATTCCAATCACCGGAACCAGAATCCCCAGATACCAGAACCAGCCCGTAACAAGAAATCGCTTTTCGCGGAAGTGCCAGACGGCCGCCGTTATGCCCAGCAGAACCAATCCCGCCGCCGTCACCTTCCACACCGGCAGCGTGGAGCCTTGATAGGGATAGAAGACCGCCAGGTGCGTCGGCCACAATCCCTTCCCGATATAAAGAAGGTAGGAGAAGATCGTGTTTTTTACTCGCCACTGAACGGGATAGAAATCCAGCGAAACAACGGCTCCGTAGCGCTTCATGGCGTGGGTTGCAATCAGCGAACTGCCCGCGGAGACAAGCAGAAGAGGAATTTTTTCGGCCGCCAGCTTCAGGAACCGGCGTCCCCAGCCTGGATTCATTCCCGCCCGCGGACCGGGCAGATCGAAGCGCTGTAGCGGCCAATAATCCAGCAGCAGCAGCGCGCAGGGCAGGGTAATGATCATTGGCTTGGACATCAGCCCGAGCGCGAAGAACAGCATCACCAGCAGATAACGGGGAACGCCCGGCCGTCGCACGTACCAACCGTAGGCGCCGATTGCCAGCAGGAGAAACGCCGTGGAAAGCAGCGATTTGCGTTCCGCCGCCCACGCTACGGCTTCCACGTTGAGCGGGAACGCCGCAAACAGCCCCGCCACCACGGCGCTGCGCCCCCTGAACCGCGTTGCCGCATTCAGCAGCAGAAACAGCAGCACCACGTTGAATGTGTGCCACAGGGTGCTCACAAAATGGTGGCCGGCCGGTTTGGTGCCGAACATCTGCACGTCCGCCATGTGCGAAATCAGCGTCAACGGATGCCACTCGCCGGTAATGATGGCGTTCCACGCACCCACCACGTTGGCCCATACGAGGCCGTTTTTGATCAGGGGATTGGCAGTGATGTACACGGGGTCGTCGAGCGCCACGAATCCATTGCGCAGGGAAGCTGCGTACAAGCTAAGCGTAAACACAGCCAGGAGAGCGGCGATCAGCGGGGTTTTCCATCGCTGCGGCTGAGCGCCGGAGCACGCACACGCGCACCCGCAGGCGGAAGTTGCTACAGGCGCTTCCAGCGTATGGGTCACGGGTTCACCAATTTCAACGCGCACCGGATGCCTCGGATCGGAGGGGTCGTGTGGGTCGCTGAGTGCGACACCGAATTCATGTTCGCAGATAGCCTCTGTGCCCCGCCAAGATTCTGCCCACGGGTTTCCTAACGATTATTAGAACTCCGTAGCGTCTCCTCCGTTGCTTCGACATGAGCTTGCGCGGCGCGCCTCCGCGCTTGCTGTTAAGATGGTCGCGATGCGTCGCCTTTTCGCCATCGTTGCCGTCCTCGCTCTGGCTGTTTCTGCGGCGGCCTCTGCCGTTCAAGAAACGGTCCACAACCTTGAGCAGCGGTACCATCATGCCGGCACACTAAAGGCTGTGTTCTTCGAGAGCTATACCGACGGCCACGGAGGCGTTTCTGCCGAATCCGGCACCGTTTATTTTTCCCGCCCCGGCCGCATGCGTTGGGACTACGAATCTCCCGAACGAAAGCTGTTTCTGGTTGACGGTACACACGTGTGGTTCTACGTCCCCGCCGACCACACCGCCAGCCGCGCGAAGCTATCTCAAAGCTCCGATTGGCGCACTCCGCTGGCTTTGCTGGCAGGCAAGGCGGACATCTCCAAGCTGTGCCGCAGTATTGAGCCAGTGGACGCCGCTTCAGCGGCCACTCCGGCAGCCGGCGGGTACCATCCTGCGCCGGCGGACTCCGTCCTCCGCTGCGTGCCAAGAGCGAGCCCGGAAAGTGAGACCATCCGCGACGTTCTTCTCGAGATCGACCCGCAAGGCTTCCTGGACCGCGTCTTGATTCGCGAGGCCGGCAACGCCACGACCGAATTTCGTTTCGGCAACTGGCAGGAAAGCCTCACCGTGCCGGAATCGCAATTCCACTTCGAGCCACCGCCCGGCGTTGCCATCGTTGACGAGGAATCCCTCGCGGGGACGATTCACTAAGGCGTCTTAAGCCCGCGAAGCCAAGATCGGCCATCGGACGCCACCGCACGTGCCCGAGATTTTCTGTACCCCATACAGCCTTTCCGGTGTTGTCACATCCTAGTAACGGGCTGTTTTCCCGGCTTCAGTATTGCCGCTAAAAGGGTATGCTAGACTTCGTGATTTGACGGGCCCGCGCCCGTCGCCCAATCGCTACCTATGGCCGAATTTGTTTGCAAAGTCGGAGACCCCTCCGGCCGAATCCTCCAGCAGGTTGAATCGGCCCAGTCCGAGGGCGAAGCGCGCCAAAAACTGGCCGAGCGCGGGTTCTACGTTTTCTCCGTCCGCACCAACCTTGATATCATCGCCCAGCTCACCAAAGGCCGGAATGATCGATCCATCCGCCCGGACGACTTTCTCGTTTTCAACCAGCAATTCAACACGCTCGTCAAAGCGGGGCTGCCCATCCTGAAGGCGCTCGACCTGCTCGCCGAACGCGCCGCCTCGCCTCGGCTGCGCCCCATTCTCGGAGATGTGCGCCAGAGGGTTCGCGAAGGCGCTCTGCTTTCCGAGGCCCTTTCGGCTCAGGGTTCGTTTCCTCCGGTCTACGTGACAGTGATCGCGGCGGGTGAACGCAGCGGCAATCTTACCGGCGTCCTCGAGCAGTACATTTCGTATCTGCGCGTCAGCACCGGTTTTCGCAGCCGGTTGATCACCGCCTTGATCTATCCCGCGGTGCTCGTTGCGGTGGCTTTTCTGGTGGTTACGTATGTGGTCACGTATGCGATGCCCCAGTTTGCCGATCTCTATAACCAATTGGGCGTTCCGCTCCCGGCCCCCACGCGCATTCTGCTTTCGGTGGCCACGCCGTTGCGCAGTTACTTCCTGATCCTGCTGGCGGCGCTTGTCGTCGCGGCGATTCTGATTTTTCTCTGGACGCGATCGGATCGTGGCGCCCTCGCGATAGACCGCTTCAAGCCACGCATACCCGTGTTCGGCCAGGTTTGGCTGAAAGCGCAGGTCGCTCAGTTCGTTCGCACTCTTTCGACGCTGCTGGCCGGGGGGACGCCGCTGGTCGCGGCCCTGCACACGTCGGCCGCGGCCATTAACAGCCGGCTGATGTCCACTTCTGTGGAAGCGGCCGCCGATCGCGTGAAGGAAGGTCGAACCTTGCATCAAAGCCTCGCGGAAACGCACCTGGTTCCCGAACTCGCCCTAGAAATGATCGAGGTTGGCGAGGCCTCGGGCGCGCTTTCCGCCATGCTCACCAGCGTTGCGGAGTTCTATGAGGAAGAGGTCAGCACCAGCCTGCAGCGCACTCTGGCGTGGATTCCCATCGTGATTTTGGGCGTTATGGCCGTTGTGGTAGGCTTCATTTTGATCTCTCTCTATCTCCCCATGTTCTCCCTCCAGATGGGTGGAGGAGGATAGTCAATGGCAATCACCACCAACAACCCGCCGGTGTTGGGCAGTCGCGACGATGCCGCTGAACGAATACACGCACAGCGCCTCGCGGAGCGCTATCGCTGCCCCTTAATCGACTTGTCGGAGCAGCGCATCGATCCCGAGCTGTTTCGCAGCATTCCCGCGGAGCTGATGTTCCGCTACAACTTCGTTCCTCTTGAGTCGCGGGAGACCACTCTGGTCGTCGCGATGGCAGATCCGAGCCAGCTCGCGCAAATCGACGAACTCTCGGGACTGCTGGGCAAGCGCCTCCAGATCAGGGTCGCGACCGTTTCGCAGATCGGCGACCTGCTGAAGCGCACCGAGCAATCCCAGCGCGTTCTCGATCAGGCCACCGAAGGCTTCACCCTGCAGGTTGTAGGCGAAGAGGAAGATACCGACGAAAACATCACGATGGAAAAGCTCACGCGCGAAACCGGCGTGAGCCCGGTCGTGCGTCTCGTCGATACCGTTATCTTCACCTCGCTCGAGCGCCGCGCCAGTGACATCCACATCGAAACACGCAATTCCGAAGTTGTCGTGAAGTACCGCATTGACGGCGTGCTGCAATACGCGATGCAGCCTCTGGCGAAAGACTGGCACGCCACGATTCTCTCCCGCATCAAAGTCATGAGCGAACTCGACATCGCCGAGCGCCGCATCCCGCAGGACGGCCGCTTCCGCGTCCGCTACAAGGGGCGCTTCGTCGATTTCCGCGTATCGATTATGCCGTCGGTGCACGGCGAAGACGCCGTGCTTCGCGTCCTAGACAAGGAAACCCTCAGCGAGAAGTTTCGCAACCTCACTCTCGACGTCGTAGGCTTGGATCACGACGAGATGATGCGGTTCCGGCGCTACATCCGTGAACCTTATGGCATGGTGCTCGTCACCGGACCCACCGGCTCCGGTAAGACGACGACCCTGTATGCCGCTATCAACGAAATCAAGAACGACGAAGACAAGATCATCACCATCGAAGACCCCGTCGAATACCAGGTCCGCGGCATCACCCAGATTCCCGTCAACGAGAAAAAGGGGCTCACCTTCGCGCGCGGCTTGAGGTCGATCCTTCGCCATGACCCGGACAAGATCATGGTTGGCGAAATTCGCGACCAGGAAACTGCGCAGATCGCCATCAACTCTGCGCTCACCGGCCACCTGGTATTCACCACCGTCCACGCGAATAATTGTACGGACGTGATTGGCCGGTTCATCAACATGGGTGTCGAGCCTTACAACTTCGTCTCCGCGCTCAACTGCATCATGGCCCAGCGCCTGGTCCGTGTGATCTGCGAGAACTGCAAGCGCAAGGTGAGTTACGCCCCCGAGGTTCTTAAAGAGTCCGGCCTCGATCCCGCGGAGTGGGGCAAGGTTCCTTTCTACGAAGGCCCCGGGTGCCTTGAGTGTTCCGGTAGCGGTTATCGCGGCAGGTCCGCGATCAGCGAACTGCTCGACCTCTCCGACCGCATCCGCGAAATGATCATCAGTCGGCGCCCCACCTCCGAGATCAAGCGAGCCGCGAGAGAAGAGGGCATGTCTTTTCTTCGCGAGTCCGGCCTGCGCAAAGTCCGCGCGGGCATCACGACGCTGCGGGAAATCAATAAGGTGACGTTCCTTGAATAGCCTCACCGCGAAGGCGCCCACGCTTGAAAGCCGTTTTTTTCAGGTGGGTTTGGTTCGCCGCCTGGACCAGTGGCTCAACGTCATGCCTCACCCGCCCATGGTGGTCGAGATTGCCTCCGATCACGTCGCTGCGGCGCACTGGGGGAAATCCCATGGTTACGTCGACGCCTGCGCGATCGAACCCCTACAGGTCGGTTCCGTGATGGCCTCGCCGGTTGAGACGAACGTCACCCAGCCCGACGCGGTCCGCTCAGCGCTCCGCGCCGTCTTCAATCGCGTCCCCCACAGCGGAGCTCCACTGGCGCTGCTGGTTCCCGATCTGGTGGTTCGCGTTTTCATCCTGCCGTTCGACAGTCTGCCGCGCCGGCAGGACGAGGCGCTGCCCGTCCTTCGTTGGCGGCTGAAAAAGAGTGTTCCGTTCGACGTGGACGACACAGTGGTTTCGTGGATGCGCCAGGCCGGACCGCACGGCAATCTCGAAGTGGTCACGGCGATTGCCCGCAAGACCATTCTTCGCGAATATGAGGAAATCGTCGAAAGCCTGGGCGCGCGCAATTGCATTGTGCTGAGTTCCACGCTGGCCACGCTGCCGCTGCTCGAAGAGCGCGGCGCCACGCTGCTGGCGCGCATGTCCGGCAAGACGCTCACCACTGTCGTCGTGAACGATACGAATCTTTGCGTCTACCGGGCCACGGATATGCTCGCCGAGGCGGATATTCTCGATCCGGCCACCATCCTCGAAGAAATCTTTCCCGCAGTGGCCTACTATCAGGACACCTGGGGCGGCACCATTGACCGCGCCCGCCTCGCCGGGTTCGGCTCTCGCGAAAGGGAATTTCGCCAGATTCTGGAGGAGGAATTGAAATTCGGCGTCAATCCGCTGGGCGATTCCGAAGCGGCGCGTACGCTGAATTCTCCTGCAATCGACATGGTCCACCAGAATCTCGATGCCCTGGTCGGCTGGATGATGAATGAGGGAGCTTGAGACGATTTTGATGCGGCGGCATACCCGATGAAGCTGCGGCTCAATCTATCCACCACGCCTCAGGAGAATAACCGGCCCTTTCTGGCTGGCGCCATTCTTCTGGGCACGGTTGGCTTGCTCGCGCTGCTGATTCTTTCGCGCGCCGCCTACTCGTCCTGGCAGTCCAACCGGCAACTTCGCGCGGAGATCTCACACTGGCAGGAGGAAATTCGGACCAATCACGTGAAGCAGCAGGACCTGGCGCAGTATTTTCAGACACCGGCCGCCCGCGAAGTGATCGACCGTTCCATTTTCCTGAACTCGCTGATCGATGAACGTAGCTTTCCCTGGACCAAAATCTTTATGGACCTCGAGAAAACGCTTCCTCCGGGAGTCCGCGTCGTCAGCATCTCGCCCCATCTCGTCAACGGCCGCGCGGAAGTGGGCTTGCAGGTCGGCGTGATGAGCGATGAAAGCGAAATCCAGTTCCTCGAGGCCATCGAAAAGTCTCCGGTATTTTCGCGGGTTGAAGTGGACCAGGTGCGCCCCCTCTCCCAAGTGGGAGTGGCCGACAAAATCCTCTTGAATTTGACGGTCTGGTACAACACATGAGCGGCAAGTGGCATTCCTGGAAGAAATGGACCGGCATCGCTCTGGCCGTGCTTCTGCTGGCGGACGGCGCACTTGCCGGATACCTCTGGCAGTTGAGCCGCCAGGGGCCCGAGGAACTCCGCGCTCAGCGCGACCTCCTCGCCACCCAGGCTAAGCTGCTGAAGGCGGACGTGACGCGCGGACAGAAGATTCGCGCCTCCCTGCCGCAGGTCAAGACAAGCTGCGATGCGTTCTACGGCCGGTCATTTCTCGATCGCATTACCGGCTATTCCGATATCGAAACCGATCTCGATTCGATTGCCGCGAAATCCGGCGTGAAGACCTCGGGATTCAGCTTCAAGCAGACGGACGTCAAGGGGCGGGGCGTCACGGAAATTTCCATCGGAACGAGCGTGGAAGCCGACTACCCGGCGGTGATCCAGTTCATTAACGGCCTGGAGCGCTCGAAATATTTCTATCTATTGGATGACCTGCAGCTGGGTTCGGCCTCCTCGGGCGCCATCCGGCTGCAAATCGGCTTGCACACGTACTTCAGGACCTGATCGATGTCACGGCGCACGCAAATCTACCTCCTCGTCGGACTGGGCATCGTGCTCGCATGGCGCTTTTTAACGCCTATCGCGGCGATTCACCCGCGGGCTCCGGCGTTCTCGCCTACGATTCCAGATTCCAGCCCCTGGACGTGCAGGAGCCTCGCCTTCACACCGAACTCCTCGATCGCATTCGCAAGCTTGAATACACCGGCACGCATCGGAATATTTTTGTGGCGGCGCCTCCCCCGCCTCCGCCCAGCGCGGTGCAGACTCCGCAGAAACCTGTGGAGCGATTCGTGGGGCCGCAACCGCCTCCGCCTCCTCCGCCGCTTCAGGTTCCCGCTGAATTTTTTGGCTATGCCACCAGGCCCGCTTCCGGCAGGCGTGTGGCTTTCTTCACGAGCGGGGATGACGTGCTGGTCGTGCCCGAAGGCGACACGTTCCTGGGCCGCTTCCGTTTAGTCCACATTGGGAATGACTCGGCTGACGTGGAAGAAATCGCCACCGGCCGCCACGCCACCGTTCAGCTCGTGCAACCTCCGCCCGAGCAATCGGGATTTTGACGATGTTTCAGCCATGAACTCCGCGCAGAACCATAGCCATCCCGAAACCGTGCAGCCGCGCGGGTCGGTCCGCGCTCAACGCCGCCGGCGTGACCAGGGGGGCTATGCCTATCTGATGGCGCTGGCTCTGGTGGTTGCGCTGCTCATTACGTCGCAAGTGGCCGTGGAGAACATCCTTACCAGCGGCCGGCGCCAGCGCGAGGAGGAAATGATCTGGCGCGGCCAGCAATTTGTTCGCGCCATTCGCCTGTACTACCGCAAGACCGGCCACTATCCCGCCACTCTCGACGATCTGAAAAAAGGAATGCCGGAGCTTCATTTTCTGCGTTACGCCGCATACAAAGACCCGATGAAGTCCGACGATGAACGCGCGTGGCGCTTCATTTACGTCAATGCCGCCGGCCAGATCATCGGCAGCGTGCGCTACGCGACACTGCAGCAGATGGCCATTCTCGATATGAACGGCGGAAAAATTCCCGGCGTGAAACAGGGCGACCAGAACGATCAGCCCGGCGTTCCAGTCTCTGCCCTGGCCGATCAGAGCAGCGCGAATTCATCTGCCCCGAATGCCTCCGATTCCCAGAATGCCGGGCCGAACGGGCAGAATGCGCAAGGCCAGCCGAATGCCCAAGGTCAGCAAAACGGCGCCTCTTTGGCCACGCAGTCTGCGGCCGCGGGATCGTCGGGCACCCCGACTGATAACTCGAGTAATACCGCAAACGGTGGCCAGAACCCTGCTCTACCGCCCGGCCAGACTCCCCAAGGCATCGGCCCCTCGCCGACGAGCAATCGCCGGCACACCTGTCGCCCCCGGCGGCATCAACACCAATCTGAACAATCAATCTCTCGCCGCGCTGGCCGCGCTAAAGCCCACCGGCCCGGTGGATGGTCCCGTGCTGGGCGCGTTTTTGACGGGCGTTGGGAGCACCGTCGATAAGCCATCCATCCGCGTCTACAACGGCGGCAAGAAGTACAATCAATGGGAATTCATCTGGAACCCCGTCGAAGACCAGGCGAAAGCGGTGCAACAGGGCTTGGGCGGTTCGAGCGGGATTCTGCCGGGGCAGCCGGGCCAGGCGATCGGCACCGGCGCGGCAGGCACACTGAACAACTCGCCAGGGTCGCCAGGGTCGCCCGGTATCGGCGCAGGGCCGAATGGCCCCACGTCGCCCTCACCAAATCCTGGAAGCGGCCAGGGAACGCCTTTCGGCGCCCCGGGCCAGATGCCTCAATAGGCAAGTCAGGAAGCGGGATTATCTACAGACCGGCTATTTAGCAGGCAGGGAAGCCGAAGCCTTGGCTAGTTCAGAGGTGATTCGCTTTACGTAATTCCGCGTTTCCGGGAACGGTGGAATTCCGCCATATCGCTCCACCATATCGGGCCCCGCATTGTAAGCAGCGAGCGCAAGCGGGACATTTCCGCGGTATTTCTCGAGCAAATCCTTCAAATAGCGGACGCCGCCCTCGATGTTCTCTGCGGGATCAAAAACATCCGCCACCGAATACTGCGCGGCGGTTTTCGGAAGAAGCTGCATCAATCCGTGAGCCTGCTTCCGCGACACAGCTTTGGGATTAAAGTTCGATTCCGCGGCGATTAGGCGCGTGATCAGTGCTTCGTCGAGTCCATGCTTCGCGGCGGCTGCGCGAATCAAGTCGCTATAGGGCGCCGTCGATGCAGATGCGGGAGGCAGAACGGGCTGAAATGTCTCTTCGGGTTCAACCGAGATAAGCTCGCTGGTGGCCACTTCCACGGCGCCGCCTTGCACGGTGAGCCGGACGCGGTCTCCCGCTGTTTCATAGCCGGTGATATGAAGGCGCAGACCCGAACGCAGCACGGCATAGTCGCCGCGCGCGGCAGGAGCGCCGGTGAAAGCGGCTGCCAGCAGGGCGGCATAGACCAGTCGCCCGGATTTCGACTGTGGCTTCATCGGCAAGTTCATCTGACTCGAGTATCTTTGATGCAGCTTCATCGAATGCGAGCAGCTCCATCCAGTGCGTAGGCACGGATCGCCTCGGCGACCCCGTTTTCGTCATTCGAGAGGGTAACCGTCCAGCCCTGCGATTTCAACTCCTCCACGCTATTGCCCATCACCACGGGAAAGCCCGCGTATTCGAGCATCTCGCGGTCATTCCAATTATCCCCGATGGCCATGATTTCCTCGCGGCGGATGCCCCGGCGCTGTGCCCATTCCGCTAGGGCGAAACCTTTCGTCACCCCGCGGCGCATCACGTCCAGGATGGAAAGATCGCGGTCTTCATACTCGGTCATCGAGAGGGTGAAATCCGAAGTGAAGGGAAGAGCCTCCAGGACGCTCTTCACTGCGCGGATAGGCTCGCACTTCCCGACAAAGCCCACCTGAATCGGATCCTCGCCATTGAAACATGCGCTGAGCGGCGCAATTTCGGCGATGTGCTCGTGATTCCGGCGAAGGTACCGGCCGCGCTGGGCGTCGTCCCAGTCCACGCGTTCCAGAAAAACCTGCTTCTGCCCGGGGCGATCGAACACCACGGCGGCCTCGGCTCGGAATTGCGGCGTGGCATCCACGACTCTCCGCGCCACCGCGCTGGGCAGCAGCAGACGCTGGTGTGTCTCGCCCGTCTTGGACTTGATCAGCGCACCATTGCTCACGATCAGATGCAGGCAGCACGGCAGCAAATCGGAAACGCTTCGCGCAAAGTCGAAGCGCCTGCCGGTAACCAGCAATATCTCGATCCCGCGTTCCGCCGCTTCGGCAATCGCGCTCGAATTCTCCGCGGAAAGTTGCGCGGAGCTGTCGAGCAGCGTCCCGTCGATATCCATCGCAATAAGCTTGATCGCCACGCATCCATTGTACCTTGGTCCCGCGCTTGCCTTGTCATCGCGGGCTCCGGGGTTGCCTGGCAATCCGAACGGCCTCGTGGAGCCGGCTGTGTTTTGCTTTTAGCGAGGCGTAGTATACTGACAGCACCTAATTAGGTGCTGCCCGGAGGCGCGATGCTCGATATTACCAAGGACATTCAGTCGCTCACGACCTTCCGCCGCCGGTCCGGCGATTTGATGAAGCAACTGAAGAAAAGCAAACGCCCCGTCGTGCTGACCGTCAACGGAAAGGCCGCAGCCGTGGTTCAGGACGCTGAAGCCTATCAACGGCTGCTGGATATTGCCGCTTACGCCGATACCGCAGAGGGCGTGCGACAAGGTATCGAGGACGCAAAAGAGGGCAAAACGCGGCCGGCACGGGACGTTTTCCGCAAGTTCGAAGCCGCTCATGGAATATCAGGTTGAGATCACCTCCCGGGCGGAGCGCGACCTGGCTTTGCTGTACGAAACAATCGACGCCGGACACTCCGGTGCCGCTCTGAAATGGTATCTGGACCTCAAAGAAAACATCTTAAGCCTGGAACAGCACCCGAACCGTTGCCCCGTCATCCGCAAGAAGGATAGGCTCAGGCACTTGTTGTTCGGCCGCAAGCCCCACATCTATCGCGTCATATTCCGGGTAATCGAGAAGCAGAGACACGTAGAAGTCCTTCACATCCGCCACGGAGCAAGGCGAAGATTCAACACTATCACATACACCCAGCACTGCAGCAAATCGGAAACGCTTCGCGCAAAGTCGAGCGCGCGGTACGCTTCGATCCCGCGTTCCGCCGCTTCGGCAATCGCGCTCGAATTCTCCGCCGAAAGTTGCGCGGAGCTGTCTAGCAGCGTCCCGTCGATATCCATCGCAATAAGCTTATCGCCACACACCCATTGTACCTTGCTCTTTACTTCTAGCGACGCGTAGTATACGACAGCGCCTGACGGGCGCTCAGGAGGAGTGAGGCTCGATATCACCAAGGACATTCAGTCGCTGACGACCTTCCGCCGCCGGTCCGGCGATTTGATGAAACAATGAAGAAAAGCAAACGCCCCGTCGTGCTGACCGTCAACGGAAAGGCCGCAGCCGTGGTTCAGGACGCTGAAGCCTATCAACGGCTGCTTGATATTGCCGCTTACGCCGATACCGCAGAGGGCGTGCGACAAGGTATCGAGGACGCAAAAGAGGGCAAAACGCGGCCGGCACGGGACGTTTTCCGCAAGTTCGAAGCCGCTCATGGAATATCAGGTTGAGATCACCTCCCGGGCGGAGCGCGACCTGGCTTTGCTGTACGAAACAATCGACGCCGGACACTCCGGTGCCGCTCTGAAATGGTATCTGGACCTCAAAGAAAACATCTTAAGCCTGGAACAGCACCCGAACCGTTGCCCCGTCATCCGCAAGAAGGATAGGCTCAGGCACTTGTTGTTCGGCCGCAAGCCCCACATCTATCGCGTCATATTCCGGGTAATCGAGAAGCAGAGACACGTAGAAGTCCTTCACATCCGCCACGGAGCAAGGCGAAGATTCAGCGAGAAGGCCCGCCGTTAAGTCCGCCACACCCTAATGGTCGTCGGCAGAAGAAGTTTTTTCCGAAGGGCTGAACCCGGAGATGCGGCCCCACGCGCTGGTGCGCCAGTTGTCGACGGCTTCCTTGGCCAGAATCCACGGCGGGAGTTCGACGTAGAGATGCGCCGCGAGGGCGTTCAGGTACGGCTCGTACATCTGCCGCAGTTTATCCAGCTTGGCGTTCGATTCCGGGCTATCGAGGAAACCAAGCCCGGAGTCCGTCAGCTGCTTGCGCATGCGCTGCAGGTCTTCGGGCGGCAGGCGATTGGGCCCGGTGTTTCGAGGGGTAGCGTAGAAGACCTGCGCCAAGATCCACGACGGTGTGGCGGCACATGGCGAAGGTGAGTTTCGCCTGGCGCGGCAGGGCGAATTGCCGTCGGTGAGTATGAGCGCCGTGGCGTCGAGAATAGCGGTGAGCGCACCCAGCCAGGACTCGTTGTTGTGCTGCGAGCGAAAATAGCTCACCACCGGATAGGAAATGTGGCTTTCGAGAATTTCCGCCGACCAGTGCTCCCACTCGCGAAACAGAACTTCCAGCGCGTCGAGTTCGCGCGGTCCGGAGTGGCGCCGCAAAAGCTCCGCCGCCGTGGGAGGGGAACCCGCGCGCGCGTCGAGCATGACGATATTCACCTCGCGCCGCGAGAAAGCCTGGTAAATCACCGGCAAATAGCTCAGCACAAGAGCGAGGAAACCGAAGCCCAGGCCGCTCTCGATCACAATCATGACACGCTCGAACTGCGTATGGGGCGTTACGTCGCCGATTCCCAGCGTGAAGAACGTGGTGCCGCTCAAGTAAAGGCAAGTCTGAAAACGCGGGTGCGTCGGATCGGAATACGACGCGCTGGAATAGACCAGGCCGAACCCGATCACCAGAAGCGTCGCCCAGAAGATGAATAACACGAGGAGCGA
Organism: uncultured Acidobacteriota bacterium; assembly: GCA_963709105.1. Classification (GTDB taxonomy): domain Bacteria; phylum Acidobacteriota; class Terriglobia; order Acidiferrales; family UBA7541; genus Palsa-295. The sequence continues at coordinate 213,209 of CAVPVC010000016.1, read as the reverse complement.
AAGCGGCCCGTAGTAACCGAGAAAGCTCTCGCGCAGCTTCTTCCGGCGCATAAGCCGCGCGAGGGCGCGCCAGGGGCGCCACGTCATCCGGTAAAAGAGAACAGTGATCCGCAGGCGGCGCGACACCCGCCGCGGCAGAACGACCGTCTCAAACGCTTCCAGAAGAATGGCCAGAACGAGGATCAGGCCAGCGACGCACGAAAGGATCATGCAGCTTTTTCCAGTTTCGCCGTCATCGTGATTTCAGCTTTGAACAGGCGCGACACCGGGCAATTCTGCTTCGCGCTGGCGGCGGCCGACTCGAACGCCTCGGCGGAAATCCCGGGGACGTGGCCGGTGACGTCGAGGTGAATCTTCGAGATCGTCCAGCCGGCGTCGAGCTTTTCGAGCGTGACATTGGCGGTCGTGCGCAGGTTCTCGGGCTTGATCTTCATCGTGCCGAGTTGCGCGGAGAGCGCCATGGTGAAGCAGCCGGCATGCGCCGCGGCGATCAACTCTTCGGGGTTGGTCCCTTTGCCGTTTTCAAAGCGCGTCACGAAGGAATACGGTGCTTCCGAGAGGAGGCCGCTCTGCGTTGAAATATTGCCTTTGCCGTCTTTCAGGTCCCCGTTCCAGACTGCCGATGCGGATCGTTCCATGTGCCTTCTCCTTGTGAGCTTCGATTATGGGATCAACACGATCTTGCCGTACGAACCGGATTTCATGACTGCCTCGTGAGCGCGCGGCGCTTCCGCCAGCGGAAACTCCTGGCCGACGACCGGGCGCAGGCTTCTGTTTTCGAGTCCGGCGCCAATCGAGGAATGCATAGCGAGGAAATCTTCGCGAGAAGTGTTGGGCATGGTGAGCCCCAGGATGCTCGCGTCACGCTGCATGGCATCGCGCGGATTGATTTCGACAGTTCCGCGGCTGCCGATCACGACCACGCGCCCGCGAAGGGCGAGCAGCGGGAGATCGCGGCCGAGGTTCACGTTGGCCAGCATTTCGAGGATCACGTCGTAGCCGCGGCCGTTGGTTCGTGCGAGCGCTTGTTCGAAGTGGTTGGGGGCGGTGTGGTCCAGCACTTCGTGGGCGCCTTCATCGAGGACAAGCTGACGTCCTCGTTCCGTGCCCGCCGTGCCCACAACATGCAGGCCGGCAGCCCGCGCCAGTTGCACCGCCGCGATGCCCACGCCGCCGCTCGCTCCATTTACCAGGAGGGTTTCGCCGCCCCGGGCCTGCGCCCGCTGAAAGAGGCCGCGAAACGCGGTGCCGTAGGGGATGCTGACTCCAGCCCCCTGCGCGAAGGAAAGATGCGCGGGCAAGGGCCACACGGACAACTCATCATAGACTCCGACCTCCGCGTAGCTGCCCGTGAATCCGCCACCCGCATAAACGCGGTCTCCTCGCTTGAGACGGGTGACGCCCTCGCCCACCGATTCAACAATGCCGGCGCAATCGCCTCCCGGCGTGTAGGGCAGAGCGGGCTTCCGCGGGTAGACCCCCGAGCGTATGTAGGTATCGACGGGATTGACGCCCGCGGCCTTGATGCGGACGGCTACTTGCCCCGGCCCAGGTTTCGGGTCCGGCACTTCCTCGAGGCGCAATACTTCCGGCCCACCCAGTTCGTTGACGCGAATCGCTTTCATTTGCTCGCCCTCTCTCGCGCAGAAAACCCTCAGCAGCAGTGGATTGGAGTTATCGAAACAGATGAACGATTCAGAAAATCCCGGCGCCGTTGCTCCGCGAAACTGCCGGCGAGCATTGGCGCAACCAAAGGAAGAATCTTAGCGGCTCGGGCCCATTTGGCGCAGCATATGGCCGCTGATGGTTTGATAGTTTTGGCGGATGCGGCGGAGCCGCCCGCCCGTTACATTTTCCCAGGTGCCGAAAACAAGGAAAGGAATCATCGCCACCAGCACCCACAACTTGGCTCGGCTGGGAACTTTGGCTTCGGGCTCCCAGCGGAACAGCTGGCGCGACACCTCGAATGCCATCCAGAGCCCTATGGCCAGCGCAATCACGTCCGTAAGAACCTCGCTGCCGGTCGCGAGATTAGTGGCCGCGGCTTCCAGGCCGGTCGCGAGATAGGTGGCCGGCATGAAGAGCGAAATCCGCTGAATCCAGGAAGGAAACACCGCCAGCGGAACGGTAGCTCCGGAAAGAAACAGAAAACCCATCCAGATGAGGTTGTTGATCATCTGGGTTTCCTGCATGGTGTTCGTGACGCTCGCGACGATCAGCCCGAACGCCGAAAAGGTGGCCGAGCCGAACGTGATCAGCAGGAAAATCGCCCAGAGGTTTCCCCAGGACTGCATGCGGAACGCATAGCGGCACACGATGATTTCCACCGCTACAGCCGGCAGCACTAGAAAATAATTCGACAGTATGCTCGACGCGAGCAGAGGGCCCGCGCCGATGGGCGCCAGCCGAAATCGCCGCAGGATGCCTTGTTCGCGGAAAGTCACCAGCTGCACGCTGAGTCCCCAGAAGCTGCCCATTACGGTGAGTGTGAGCACCGCGCCCAGGATGTATCCCACCCAGCTGGCCGAGCTTTTACCCGACATGAAAACCGCGCCGAAAAGAAAAATAAGCGGCATCACGAAGCTGAAGAAAAAGAAGGCGCGGTTGCGCATGGCGAGGCGGATACGCGATTTCGTGAGCGTCCAGGTATGGCGCAAGCTTTCCCCCATCGTCAGTCTCTGAGCCTGCGGCCGGTCAGCTCGATAAAAACATCCTCGAGGCTCGGCGAGAACATTTCCAGGCTTTGAAGTTCGTTGTGGTCCGCTTCCAGCTGTTTCACGAGCGCGACGATCGTCTGCGGCGGGCGCGTGGAGTGCAGGACGTAGGTGCCGTCGAACTCGCGTGTGTTCGAAACGCCTTCCAACCCCGAGAGCGTGCCGTTCGTCAGCGGTTTTGCGAAACGCACTTCGATGCGGGTGGTTCCGGCGGAGGCATGCTTCAGCTCGCGCGGCGTGCCCTGCGCGATCACCCGGCCGTGGTCGACAATGGCTACGCGGTCACAGAGGCGCTCGGCCTCTTCGATATAGTGCGTGGTGATCAGCACCGTTTTCTTTTCGCGCTTGAGCTGTTCGATGATGTCGTAAATTTCCCGGCGCACCTGGGGATCGAGGCCGGCGGTGGGCTCGTCGAGGAAAACGACCTCGGGCTCGTTGACCAGGGCCATGGCCAGCGCAAGGCGTTGCTTCTGCCCGCCGGAGAGCTGGCTGTAGAATGCGGTGCGCTTTTCGTCCAGCTGGAAGCGCTTCAGAAGTTCGTCGGTGTCGGCATGGCGGCGGTAGAAGTTCGCGAAGAGGTCAATCGCCTCCTTCACGCGCAGCTTGTCCGGCAGGGCGGTGGACTGGAGCACCGCGCCGATTTTTTCCTTGAAGGTTTCGCCCGCCTTTTCCGGGTCCAGGCCGCAAACGCGGGCCGAGCCGCGGTCGGGAATGCGCATTCCTTCGAGGATTTCAACGGTGCTGGTTTTACCCGCCCCGTTAGGGCCGAGCAGGCCGAAGACTTCGCCTTGCTCGACGGCAAAGCTCACGCCACGCAGCGCTTCCACAGTGCCGTAATTTTTATAGAGGTTTTCGACCTTGATAATCGGTTCTGCCACTGAATAAGTCCCTTTGATATGTGACAAATACTTCTACCATACTCGCGAGGGGAGTGCGAATCAGCGCCTTTTCGGCCTTGGGCGCTTCGCCGCGCCGCGAGCGCGCTTTTTCAGGGGAGACCAGGCATAGCGCTTCATATCGATTCTCCGGCCGCCAATCTCAACGCCCTCGGTTTCAAGCAACCGGCGCTGCAGGCTGGCGTGAGGTTCGGCAATCAGTAGCTCCCCGCCCGCGCCGACGACGCGATGCCAGGGAATGCCGCGACCGCTGGGGCAGGCTGCCATTGCATAGCCTGCGGCTCTGGCTCCTCCGCGCAGCCGCAACGCCTTGGCGATCTCTCCATAAGTGGTCACGCGGCCGCGAGGGATCTTCTTGACGAGGCGATACACGGGATCCCAGGACATGACTCTCCTCATTGTGCCAGTACTGCTACGACTGCAACCTGCCGCCCGTCGGTGCGAGGCTTCCTAAATCGTCCCTGCGGCGTCTAACTGATCAACAGCAAATAGAAGTGTGCGCGCCATAGCTCGCCTTTTTTTCCACCAGAGCCTTCCCGCCACGGCTTTCTTCGTTCTTCAGCGGTAATAACCGATTGGAAGCAACCTTCCTGCGTCTACAGCATCGTACCATTGACCCTGTAGTGGACGATACATACACTACGGTACTTTAGCAGGAGAAGGAGACAGTCCGTGGCTTTTGTCCGGCGCAAAGGCAACACGTACTTCCTGGTGCACAATGTCCGCCGTCAAGGCAAGATCCGGCAACTTCACCTGGCGCGGTTGGGAGAACGGCCGCGCATAACCGACGATGTGGTCCGCAAGGTATCGCGGAACCACCCGTTTCTCGATCTGGACTGGTCGCGCTTACGCGAAGAGGTGAACGGCAGAGTGGAGCTGTTCGACACCCGATCGCCGTACGTGCAAAACTTAATGCACTCACTCCGGAATTTGAACCTGGACCTGGCCGATCTGTCGCCGCCTTTGCTGGTGCTGGCAGACCGGGCCAACTCGAGCCGTGAACTGGTCACGCAACTCAGGTTGCTGCGTTCGACACTCGACGTGAAACTCGATCAATTCGAGCGGTCGGGAACGCGCAATCTAGAGGGCGGAAGAAGGTTCCGGTAGGGGGGATGACCATGGGCGCCCGAGCGTTACAACTGAACCCGAACTTGCGCAGTGTGGAGTCGCGGGATTTCGAGGGTGGGCTGCGCCGCAAGATCGTGGGGCAGGACGAAGCGGTGCAGGCGGTGGTGGATTTGTATCAGGTGTTTCGCGCCGGGCTCAACTCGCCGGGTCGCCCCGTAGGCAACTTGCTGTTCCTCGGGCCCACCGGAGCGGGGAAGACGCGCGTCGTCGAAGCGACGGCCGAAGTGCTGTTCGGTGATCCGCGCGCGGTGATCAAGATCGATTGCGCCGAGTTCCAGCATTCGCACGAGATTGCGAAACTGATTGGCTCGCCTCCGGGATACCTCGGGCACCGCGAGACGCATCCGCTGATTACGCAGGAGGCGCTCGCGCAATATCACACCGAGAAGCTGAAGATTAGCTTTCTGCTGTTTGACGAAATCGAAAAGGCGTCCGACGCCCTGTGGCAGTTGCTGCTGGGGATTCTGGACAAGGCAACGCTCACGCTCGGCGACAACCGGCGCGTGGATTTGTCGCAGACGATGATCTTCATGACGTCGAACCTGGGCGGTGGCGAGATCACGGAATTGATGACGGGCGGCATGGGATTTGCGCCCACAGTTCCGGCCGATGCGCGGCCGCGATTGGACGAAAAGGTTGAGAAGTCGGCGACCGAGGCGGCCAAGCGGAAGTTCGCGCCGGAGTTCATGAACCGCATCGACAAAACGGTGGTGTTTCACCCGCTGCGATCCGAACAGCTCGAACAAATCCTGGAGATTGAGCTGGGAATGGTCCAGCAGCGCGTGCTCGAAACCGCCAAAGGCCGGTTCCTCTTCCGCGTGACGCAGCCGGCCAAGGATTTTCTGTTGCGCGAAGGGACCGACATGAAGTACGGTGCGCGCCACCTGAAGAGAGCGATCGAACGGCACCTGGTCTACCCGCTCGCGAGCCTTCTGGCGACGGAGCAGGTCTGCCTGGGCGACGTGGTTTCGATCGACTGGGATGGCGGGGAGAACAGCCTGACCTTCATCAAGGAAGCGGAAGGCGCGCTTCTGCCGGTGGCTTCACCGGCGCCTGAGGTATCCGCGGAAGCCGCCGTGGCCATTCCCGACGGGCGCCAGCTTTCTTACCCAGTGCCGACGACGGCGGTGGCGGAGAGCCGGCCGACTTCGCGAGTGTCTCCCGCGCCGATGAACCGCGGGAAGCGTTAAACGAAAGATAGGCCCTTCTGAAGTTACAACGCCCACCTTTCCAGCTCGGAAGGGTGGGCGTTTTTTATTTCCAATTCAGATAGCGGCTAAACAGCGGGGTTGCTAGTCCGCCGAGGCAGGCACAGCTTGTTTAGACGTCCGTGCATTCGCCACCTGCTCAAGGCCTTCGAGCAAGTCCTCGACGAGGTCGTCGGAAGCCTCGCAGCCGGGCGAAAGGCGAAGCAGGGAATCGGACAGCCCGAGTTCCGCGCGCGCCTCTGCCGGAATAGAAGCATGGGTCATGGTCGCGGGATGGCAGATCAGGGCTTTCACCCCTCCGAGGCTTTCGCCCAGCGCGAAAAAGCGGCGAGAGGATGCGAACGCGACGACTTCGTCCATGTTGCCCTTGAGTTCAAACGACACCATTCCACCGAAGCCGGTCATCTGCTTACGCGCGACATCGTGCCCCGGATGGCTCGCCAGGCCGGGGAAGTAGACGCGCGTTACCAGAGGATGGCCGTCCAGCGCATTCGCGATGGCGATGGCGTTTTCCTCGTGGCGCTGCATTCTCAGTTCGAGCGTCTTGATGCCTCGGAGTGTCAGCCAACAATCGAAAGGCGAGGGAACGGCGCCCGTGGCGTTCTGCAGGAACTTGATCGGTTCGAACACCGCCGCGTCTTTTGCCAGCGCCGCGCCCTGAATCGTGTCCGAGTGGCCGGCGAGGTACTTGGTGACGCTATGCACCACGATGTCCGCGCCCAGTTCGAACGGTTGCTGGAAGCAGGGCGTGGCAAACGTGTTGTCGACGACGACGAGCGCTTTGCTCGCATGAGCCAGCTTGCTGATCTCCGCGATGTCGTTTATCTGCAGCCGCGGATTGGTGGGCGATTCGATCCAGACGAGGCGCGTCTTCTTGTTGATGGTTGCTTTCACCGCTTTCAGGTCGCTCGTGTCGATCTGCCGGATAACGATCCCGAATGGCTGATACACCTTGTTCAGGATGCGGTACGTGCCGCCATAGACGTCGAGCGGGATGATGATTTCGTCGCCCGGCCGAAGGTACGCCTGCAGGATCGCGTTTTCCGCCGCGAGTCCTGAAGCGAAAGCCGCCGCGTACTGGACGCCTTCGAGAGCCGCCAGAACTTCTTCCAGGCGCTGCCGCGTGGGGTTGTTCGTGCGCGAGTAGCTGAAGCCCTTGTCCTGCCCGGGGGCTTCCTGCTCGTAAGTGGACGTCTGGAAAATCGGGGCGACAAGCGCGCCGGTTTCGGGTTCCGAAGGCTGGCCCGCGTGGATGGTCTTTGTGGCAAATCTCATCGTGTTACTCCCTTTTGTGCGCTCCGCGCCTGCGGGGCCTGCGGATAAGGCAGAGCCTTGCGGGCCTGGATGCGCTAAATTGGACGACCGGCATCCGGCGCAAATCGCTCCGGTTGCAGGAGGCCGTTTGACTTCAGTTTGGGAGTTGAATCTTCAATGACCGGGTTCCGGTCAACTGAGGATCTTATCTCTCCCCACTGGGCAGGAATTAGCACCTTGGCAATTGCAGCCAGGTTGCTGTGGCGTCAGCGGGCCTGTCCCCTCAGCCACTCTGGATAAGCGCTGCCGTAAAGCAGCATCGAAAAGCTATCAAAAACCCCTGATAAATGTCAAGAACATCGGAGATGAAGGGATGGACGGTGCGCAAGTGGCATTAGGTGCTGACACTAGCCACAGTTGGAGCGGCGGAGCTATTTCCCACCCTTGCTGCTTTCCGGGAGTGGGGGAGGAGGCGGCATCTTCGCCAGCTTCTCCTGGTACTCGGGATACGTCGTTTCTGCGCCGCCGCGAGACGCCTCAACCGGTATGCCATACCTCGACGCAAACTCCGTGAGCCAGGGATTCTGGCCGGGCAGGTGATAGGCGACGTAGCCTTTCGGATGCGGCACCTCGACGCTGGGAATGCAAACGTTGGGCAGGAAGCGCTTACCCAAGTCGAGTATCCAGTTGGACGTGCGAACGAAAGGCTCGGTCAGATAGACGGGATCCTCCACATCCGAAACCAGCGTGAAGAAATCTCCGTGGCGAATGAAGTATTCGGTGAGGGTGCCGTGTTCACTGCGCGGAAGCCCGTTACGCCGCACCCATCCCTCTTTCAGATGAGTCGTGGTCACCTTCAGCATGTCGCCTTCCCACTCGCCCTTGGAGAAGCCCTGCCAGGTGTGGGGCGATTCTCGGATGGCTCGGGACGCCCGTCCATGTAGATCGTCCGCAGGGGCAGCATGAACCGCAATTGCATATGCCACGCAATCACTCCCTGCGTGAAGGGGTCTATTTCCGACCAGATGCGCATGTCGCCGGGGCCGCGCGGGGCATAGTCCGCCGGATGAGGATCGCACTCGTGCTCGACCATCTCCCATTTCTGGGCGTCCCACGCGTCAGCCCGTACGCGCGCGGCGTCATTGATCGGCATGGCGGTGTAATCGCCGATCTCGGGGCCGGGCACGCGCTCCGGCTCGTCCTCGTGCATCTTCTGGCCCCACTGCCCGGACAAATCCACCTGAGCGAATGCGGGGCGGCCCATTGCTCCCAGAAAAAGCAGCAGAACAGCAGACAGGATGGGCCGGCAGGCGTTCGATATCTTCATTTTTCTCGCTCTCGATTGATGGCTCACTTGGCGAGGGGGTCGGGACGCAGCTGAAAGTGCGCGACGGAGCTCGTCATCCCTTTCCCACCTTCCAGATGCCAGATAACTCGTTCCTCGTTGCCCGCCCACAGACCGCGCCCCTTCCATCCGGCTTTTGGATCGTCAATACGGCCGTCGACGCGGCGGGTATAGAAATCGAGCGGATACGGTACACGCAGTGTAACAAACTTCTTTGTCTCCGGCACAAACGCGATCAGCGAGTCGGAGCCGGTTCCGTTCACGATCGGCACGTTGTTGCCCAGGCCGAACGTATCGTAGCGGTCCACCCAATTATGATAGAACGAGTCCGCCAGAATGTTGGTTCCTTCGAATTTTGGTCCCGGCACGGGGTAGAGCGTCCAGCCCTCGGGGCATTGCTGCCCGGTGGCGGTGGGTCCGTTGAGCGGCCCTTTGCACTTGCGGCGGTCAAAGCTGGCGAGATCGTTACTGCCGCCTAGTGCTGCCCAAACCACGCCATTGGTATCCACCGCGATTCCCAGCGTCGTAAATGCCTCCACGCCGGGGCGCTTCGGATTGTCAAAGGGCGGCTGGTAGACTTCGGTCTTGCAGGTCGAGGGAGGGTTCGCGCCAATCGTCACCCGTACGATTGTGCCGGGAACCGCGGTTTCCTTGGTGAGGTGCCCGCCGGCGTACCACACGCTGCCATCGACGGGGTTCACCGCGATTCCGTAAGAGCCGGTAGCTTCTTCCGCTACCCTGTCGAGCTTCGGATCGGCTGGCTGATCCAGCTTCGTGTAAGGGCCGGTCTTCCCGTCGCCGTTGTAATCGAGGATCGCGGGGCACCAGCCCTGCGACTTCTCCGCGTCGTGCGTTTCATCCCAGACGCGCGTCTTGATCCATCCGATCGCGCCAATGCCTCCTACGCCTGCATTGCCGAAATAGAGCGTCTGGTCGTCGTCATTCGCGAAGGCCATGTGGCCCGAGGAAAGGCACGTGTCGACCAACTCGAACTTGCCCGTCCTGGGATCGTAGACCCCCGCGCCCTTGGCAACCGATCCCGCGGGCGCAGGGAAATTCCTGGCAAAGGGATTGGACGAGCCTTCCGTGCAGTAGCCGGGCAGGTCCGCGCGCGTCTGCGTGTGGAACCAGAGACGGCCCTTGTTGTCGAATTGCGGCGCGGCGGGATTTACGGGATCGTCCCACACAATCTCGCTGCCCCAGTAGGGCGAGGGCGCTCCCATGGCCGGCGGAGACCATGGCTTGAGCAGCTTGCGGTCACTTTCTTTGTGCAACGGAATCTTGATCATCGACGTAGTGTTCTTGACGGGATCGACGATAGTGACCGCGGCCGCCGAAAACTCGGTGCCGTAGATCGGCCCGTAAGCGTTCTGCGTTGGGTTGCGGGAATCCGTGCTGACCACGTCATGGACGAACGATCGGTCGGTATCGAAATCCCACATTGTGATCACGATGTTGCGCTCGACGCCTTGCGGGCGCGGCGGCGCGGGCGGCACCTCGCCGGCCGAAATTCGATTGGTCCAGTCCGCGAACATCGCGAGACCGCGGTCGTGCCCGAACTCGTTGAGCGCCTGCGTCATCTCCGGGCCCACCTGGCCCGACATCAGCCTCCGCTCCCAGGCGAGCGCGGGCGAATCGAAAGTACCCAGGCTCGGCTCAAGATCGCGCGTCGCTTTGTTTCCCATCTGGTGGCAGACCTCGCAGCCCCTCTTCAGCTGAAAGAGATACTGTGCCTGAGTAATCTCGGAATCCTTGCCTCCGACGGTGCGCGTTTTCAGTGGGAAGGCGCTCCTGGGCGGAATTTTCAGCAGCGAGTACCAATAATCGCCGGGGTAGTATTGCGCGGCAGCCATGGCCGATGGAGCAGTGATCGCACTCAGCGCCAGCGTTTTCCCCGGCGCGGCGTCAACCTTGGGCGAGTCCACCAGCCCGTAGCCACGCACCCAGACCTTGTAATGCGCCCTGGGCAGATCGGGCAGCATGTAACGGCCGGCGTCGTCGGTCACCACGATTTTTCGGTAGGTAGTCGGCAAATCCTTCGTCTCGGCAATCACCCACACTCCCGCCTCGGGACCCTTCGAACTGGTGACCACGCCGCCGATATCGTCGCTGTTGACGCTCACTGCGTCGAGCGCCCGTTGCCCGGCCCAAGTCCTCGATAGCGATGCTCCTGAAAGCGCGACGGCGCCCAGCACCAGACCCGCAAGCACACTTCGATCGGTCATCGTTCGCACCTCCTTCCCAATGAGCAACCCCCACAGCCTCCCAAACGAGGCCGATTGTACACCTGTCTATCCATAGTCGGCAGGCGTCGCACCGGCTCTCCCGACCCGTTTCGCGTCCGGGGCGTCCGCCGCCGCGTCTCGTTACGACGCAATCTCAAGGCAGAATTCCAGAACGGAAACAATAGAACCCGCCCAAATCCTGCCCCAATGGCCACCTGCACCACCTTCCTATTGCCGGTCAAGGACGAACACCGCTATTTTAAGTTGCATACACATGTCACATTTCCTTAAACTTGCTCCCGGCTCACAAAAAACAGCAGCAGGGTGGTTGCTTCAGGCCAACCCGCGCAAAGTGGATATGCACCGAGTTCCAGCTTTCCGATCGACAATTTTGCTTTTGTGTCTTTTCCTTGGCTCGGTGTTCGCTGCCACGGCCATCGGCACCTCCGCCAAGCCGCGTCCGAATCGGGCCACGCGCAGTTCTAAGAAGCCCACCAAGCACCGTTTCCACATTCCTTTTTTCGGTGGCTCCGATCCCGGCAAGGATGACAACGCCACCAACGACGACCCGCTGATCCGCCAGGCGGCCCTCGATGCGTTGGGCCGCGAAAATGGCTCCGTGGTGGCGGTGGATCCCACCAACGGCCGCGTGCTCGCCATCGTGAACCAGAAGATGGCGTTTTCCGCCGGTTTCGAGCCGTGCTCCACCATCAAGCCGTTCATCGCCATCGCCGGACTTTCCGAAGGCGTCATTACCCGCGACACCATGCTGCAGGTGGGGCGCCGCCGTTACATGGACCTCACCGAGGCTATGGCGCACTCCAACAATAATTTCTTCGAGTCCGTCGGGACGCAGCTCGGATTTGACCGCGTCGTGAAATACGACCGCATGTTCGGCCTGGGGCAGCGGGTGGGTTACAACATTCCTGAAGAGCAGCCGGGATCGGTGCCGTCGTCGCCTCCGTTTTTCGGCGGCGTGGCGCGCATGTCGAGTTTTGGAGCGAGCATCCGCATCACGCCGTTTCAGCTTGCTTCCCTCGTTTCCTTGCTTGCGAATGGCGGCACGCAGTATTACCTGCAGTATCCGCGCAGTGACGCCGACCGGCAGAATTTCGAGCCGCGTGTTCGCGAACAGTTCGATATTCGCCCTCTGATTCCCGACATTCGCGAGGGCATGCTCGCGGCGGTTCTCTACGGCACCGCCAAGCGCAGCTACGATCCGTATGGTGAACAGGCGCTCGGCAAGACCGGCACCTGCAACGACGAAGGCGTCGGCGGACGCCTCGGCTGGTTTGCTTCGTATGCCGATCAGGCCAATCCCCGGATTGTGATCGTGGTGCTGCTCCACGGCGGCGCGCGCATCATCAGCGGCCCGCACGCCTCTGAAATCGCCGGCCGCATGTACCACAATCTCTACCAGCGGAATTACTTCGCCGACAGAGATGCAATCCATTCCGGCACCTATGCCGCTTCCGCCAACCCGGCCGTTTCCCCGATCGACCCGCCTGCCGCCACCCGGTAGTTTCGTTTCTCTTCTTCGGCGGGACCATTTCAGATTCTGACGAGTTTTCGTTCCACGCGTAATTCAATGGCCCGCTGCAACTAGCGCTCTATTTCCCGCCGGACGTGGAGGCTGGGGTGGCAGCGAGAGGCGCGGCGTGTTCGCCGATGCGGAATTGCGTCCAGGGGCCGGTGTCCATATCCTCCATGATCGGCGATTCCCAGGAATAATCGCGGTGCGCGCTCAGGAATTTCGCGGCGTCGAAATCGGTGCCGCAGGGATGACCGATGCGTCCGGTAAAAGTCATGGCTTCGGCCATCCGGGAGTCGATCACCTTGCCCTGTACGGCGCCGGAAGGGTCATAAGGTTTTACATCCCAGGCGGGCTCACCTTCGGAGGACGATTCGCCGTGGCCGCAGAGGGTGCGCAGATTCGGGCCGGTTTGTTTGGTGAAGGTGTCGTAGTGGTCGGAGAGAAAAACTTCCGCGAGGTTCGTGTCGATCTTTCCCTTGTTCTCGTTGATCAGCTGATCCCAGCGCACGTGGCGGGCGTTCGGCGAACTGGACGGATTGTCGGGATTGAAGGTGGTGTCGTCCTTTATCACTTCGGGATCGCTGGGGAAATTGGAGCCAGCGAAATAGCCATCGGTGGTGCGCCAGAGCTTGGTGTGGCGCAGACCGAGTTCGAGGCGGGCGATCTCGCCGGTCTTGCGGTCGGCGAGCAGCCAGTCGTTGGCATAGCCGCCGTTGTTCCCGTCGAGCATGATGTTCGTGAACTCGTCGATCGAGCCGGCATACTGCATGGCCTTGCGGGCGCGGACGAATTCAGGCTTGCCATTCGGGTCCCATCCGTGGAAGCGGGCGATGGTGGTCTCGGTGATCATGAGTCCGCCGGTATTGACGCCGAAGTCGTCATCGCTTGCGATGATGCCGGGGAGGCCGTCCATCAGCACGCGATAGCCGGTGCGCGGCACGATGTCGAAGACGACGCGCCAGCGGGAACCTTCGACGTAAGAGGTCCAGTTGTTATGGCCCATGACGATGCGATGGTCCTTGGTCCAGCTTCCTGTGGCGACGAAGGCGCTGCAATGGCCGTAGACGGGGCGGTCGGTGGGATGCGCGGCGTTGGCCTGTTTAGTTTGTTCGTTGAGCCAGGGGACGTAATAATCGGGCAGCTCGGCGAAGGCGTTCATCGCGACTACGTCCCACAGATCGAGCTTTAAGTCCATGCTGATTCAAGCCGTCGGTGATGCCCTGGAGTTCCTGTTGATACTCGGCGTCGATCTTGGGCCAGAGCATTTCGCGGCCGGCGCGGCGGAAGAATTCCCAGCTGCGGGAGGTGTTGTGGGTCATTTCCAGACGCACTACGCCATAGAAATCGGCGATTTCGGGAGCCATCAGGTAGCCGTGCTGGACGCCGATATCGTGCGGGGCGCCTTCGAGGTGGACGTAGGTCCAGCCGCCCCGCTCGAAGCGGTAGCCGCGTCCGAGGGTTACGTCGTAGGTGCTGTCCTGCCGGGCGATGCGGGATGGGGCCGCATGCGCGGACTGGCTTCGGCTGGCGAGCAGAAGCGCGAACGCGAGCAGAGGAAGAAGCAGAAAAGGCAAGGCGCGGGTAGAAAAAGGCAGGCGCGCCGGCTGTGCTAAGAGTGTCGAGTGAGCGGGTGTGCGTTTCTTTGTTTTCAAGGAGATAGCTGTGTTTCCGTTCGTCCTGGTGCGTCGAGTCGCGAGCGGTGCTTTTTTCATCTTTTCTCTGTTCCTGTAATGCTGCTCTGGAGCCCACATTAGCACGGGCGAGGTGAATTGTAAGGGTGTAGTTGTCGTGGTAAAGGGGGGCTGCTGTGATGGGGAGCGCGGTTAGGCGGAGGCCTTCGTTTTGCTCTGTGCGAGGCTAGGCGGACCGCGGCGCCGAGGCGGGACAAAAAACGCCAATCGAGAGATTGGCGTTCGCGGGGGGCGATGCTCGGGCGCGCCGAAGTTCTGACAGATCCCTCACCCATCCGCGCTTGGCGGGTATGTGAGGGATGACGATGAACTGCAACGGCAGGACAAGGCATCGCACGGATGCTGCTGTTTTACATGCATCTTTCGTCGCGATCCCGGGCGAGCGAGGCGAGGATAAAGGCTGGCAAAATCGAAAGAAAGACCCACCCTTAAAATCGAAGGGTGGGGCATCCGCAACGGCTAAGACAACTACAAAGACAAAGGTAACCACGACGGCAACTGTGACGACGGAGGGATCCTTCGCTGCGCTAGAATGACTGCGAACGTCTACGGCAACGTCTACGTTAACGTTAACGTCTACCACAGCGGCTACGGCTAAGAAACGGCGATGGCAATGGCGATGGCAACTGCTACGGCTACGTCGAAGAGATAGTCTTTGCCTTGCTCAGAATGCCCGCGGAAAGCGTAGCTTTTCGCGAGAAATCAAAAAGTCATATCCTCTCAGAATCAGCGCCCTCGTTTGGATGGCTGCGGCCGTTTGGCTGACTGCTTTTGTTTGGCTCCTAAATCTTTTGAGCAGTCATTCTGAGGGCCGCTCTGCGGCCCGAAGAATCCCTCTTCGTTTCACCAGACTCGTGCACCGCGCTTCCTTTGCGTCCCCGGCTGTTCCGAAGCCCGCGCGCACCAAGCGGCAACTCGCATTCATCTTGCCCCTGGCTTTGGCCGCCAGTGCCGTGTCGTGGGGCGCGCTCCCTCAATCCCATAAGAAATCGAAGCTCCCGCACCCCCGCGTCCTCGACAACGGAATCGTCTGGACGCGCGCCCCGGCCACGGGTGAACTCCGCGCCGGGCCATCTGGGGGCAGCGCGATAGCCGGAGGCGCTGAAACGCCTCCCTCAGCGATTCAAGTGGTCACGCAAATGGTAGCCGTAACCTGCAGCGTCGCCGCCGATGGCGAAGCCGTCCCCGGCCTCACCGCCGCCGATTTCCGCGTTTTCGACAATGGCGCCGAGCAGAAAATCTCCTACTTCGACGCCTCCACCCAGCCCGCCAGCGTCGCCATGGTGATCGACGCCAGTCCCAGTGTCCTGCGCGACTCGGAAGCGATGCAGAAGGCCGCCGACGCTCTGGTGGGAGCGCTCGCCCCGCTCGACCAGGCAGCCGTGATCGACTTCTCAGCCCACACCTACCTGCAGCTTCCGTTTTCCGACGTGCGCGAACTCATCCGCCGGGCCGTCGCCCGCGTTGACCCGCGCCAGCTCCTAGACGACACCGGCGGCTCGCACATCTACGAAGCGGTGTACCTGGCCGCAGACAATCTTTTCCCCGGGCGCAAGGGCCGCAAGTCCATCGTCTTGCTAACCGACGGCCAGGACAGCGGCCTTGGCCTGCGCCTCGATGGCGCGAGCGCGTCCCCGCCAGCCGCGGCGACGGGGAATCGCCTAACTTTCGACGATGTAGCGCAGATTCTAGCGAAGGAAGATATTCAGCTCTTCGCCGTCTCCACCGAAAACCGCCCGAAGGTGATGACTCCGGAATGGCTCGCAGCCCACGAGAACGAAACCCTCGCCTCGCGCGCCATTCGCGATCTCGGCATCCCCGCCTATACGCTCTATCTCGCGGAGCTGGTTCGCCGCGCGGGGGGCCAGCTGTATTTCCTACGCGAAACGCCCACGATGGCCGACACCTTCCGCGAGATCGCCGCAAAAATCCGCGCCGAATACACGCTCGGCTTCTATCCCTCGACGGAGCCGGGCCCTTCGGGCGCGCCCGCGAATACTTCCGGACGGCATCAGCTTCGCGTCGAAGTAGCCGGCCAGAGCGGCGCGCTCGTGAGCCATCGCGCTGCCTATTACGTGCCCTCGGCTCCGTAATTCCCGCCCCCGAACTCCTTCCCTGAGAGGATGTGACCTTTGTGATTTTTTTGCGGGTGCCCCACCCTTGCGTTTTTCAAGGGTGGGTCTTTCTCTTGAAGTGCGCTTTTCGTAGTCATCCTGAGGCATAGCTTTTCCGCCGCATTGCTCTTAGTCTTTTCCGCGAATCGTGGTTCAATAGCGAGCCCATGTTTCACGGGAAAATGTTTCGCCGAAAAAGTTTCCGTTTGAGACTGCCGTCGCGGACCCTCGTGCTTGGCAAACACACGCTCGTGATGGGTGTGCTCAACGTCACGCCGGACAGCTTTTCCGACGGCGGCCTTTTTCATCAAGTCGACGCCGCCGTGGCCCGCGCAATCGAAATGGAAACCGCCGGTGCGGACATCCTCGATATCGGCGGCGAATCGACGCGTCCCGGCTCGGAAGGCACTCCTGCCGCGGAGCAGTTGCGAAGAATCCTCCCGGTGCTCGAAAAGCTGCGCGGGAGGCTGGCCATCCCCATTTCCGTCGATACCAGCAGCGCCGAAGTGGCCGAAGCCGCTATCGCCGCGGGTGCGGAAATCGTGAATGACGTTACCGCCCTGCGCGCCGATGCGCGGCTGGCGCAAATCGCAGCTCGCCGCAAGCTCCCGGTGATTCTGATGCACATGCACGGCGAGCCCCGCACCATGCAGAAGAAGCCTTTCGCGCGAAACGTAGTGAAAGATGTAGCATCCGGCCTGCGCCGAGCCGTCGCCGTGGCGATGAAGGCAGGCATCCCCAAATCTCAGATTGTTCTTGATCCGGGCATCGGTTTCGGTAAAAGTTATGCGCAAGATTACGAACTGATCGCGCAATTGCCCGAATTTTCGAAGCTGGGTTTTCCCTTGCTGGTCGGCACCTCCCGCAAGAAGTTCATCGGGCGCGTGCTGGGCGGCCGGCCCGTAACAGAACGGCTCTATGGCACGGCTGCGACAGTGACGGCGAGCATCCTGGGCGGCGCTCACATCGTTCGAGTTCACGATGTGGCGGAAATGGTCCAGGTGGCTCGCGTCGCCGACGCGGTGCTGTGCCCGCAAATGGTTGCGAAAACATTTCCTATAGACTCCCGAGGCCGACATGAACGTTGCCAACGCCGCCCTAACCAAAGCCGATCGGGCCAACTCCCGGAATGCCTTTCTCGCCGGAATGATTGCCTGGACCTTCGACGCTTTCGACTTTTTCGTTCTTACCTACGCGCTCGTGCAGGTCTCGCGGGACTTTCACCAGCCCATCAAGCAAATGGCGTTTACCCTCACCGCGAGCCTCATCATGCGGCCGGTCGGCGCGCTTCTGTTCGGCCTCATGGGCGACCGCTACGGGCGCCGCATCCCGCTAATGGTCAACATCGTCTTCTGCTCGGCGATGGAGGTGGCCTCCGGCCTCGCCCCGAGCTATCGAATCTTTCTCATGCTGCGCTTGCTATATGGCGTGGCCATGGGAGGCATCTGGGGGCTGGGAGCGTCGCTCGCGATGGAGTCGGTATCTTCCGAGAAGCGCGGCTTGCTTTCGGGGATTCTGCAGGAGGGCTACGCGCTGGGAAATCTGCTGGCGGCCGTGGCCTTCTGGACGGTGTTCCCGCACTGGGGCTGGCGCCCGATGTTTTTTCTCGATGTGATTCCGGCGATGCTGACGCTGTTTATCCTCTCGAACGTGAAGGAAAGCGAAGCCTGGAAGGCGGCCGCCGCGAAGAAAAAGGACTGGGGCAGCTACTTCCGCGATGTGTTCGCCAACTGGAAGCGTTTTCTCTATCTCGTCCTGCTGATGATGATGATGAATTTCATGTCGCACGGCACGCAGGATCTCTATCCCACGTTCCTGCAGCAGCAGCGCCACTATGACCCGCGCTTCACCGCCATCGTCAGCGTGATTTCGATGCTGGGCGCCATCCTCGGCGGAATCGTCGTGGGCCGCTACTCGGACCGCGTGGGCCGTCGCAAGGCCATGGTCACGGCAGCCATCGGAGGGCTCCTGGTAATTCCTCTCTGGCTCTTTTCTCCTGGAATTGCCCTCATTTCAGTGGGCGCGTTCCTGATGCAGTTCATGGTGCAGGGCGTCTGGGGCGTGATCCCGGCCCACATCAACGAACTGGCGCCGGATCGCCTCCGCGCATTCCTGCCGGGCTTCGCGTACCAGGTGGGCGTTCTGATCGCCTCCACCGCGCCTTACATCGAAGCCTCGCTCGCCCATCGCTTCACCTACGCCCAGGTGCTGGGATCGGTCGCCGCCATCGTAGTGTTCGTAGCGATGATCGTGATCGCCTCCGGCCCGGAAGCGCACCGGGTAGAGTTCGGCCGCGGCGCCTCGGGATAATCCTGTATACGTAAGGTTGTGCGACGACGCCTGTAGAACGTCACCTGTAGAACTTTGCGCCCAAATTAAAAATAGGAAGCCGCTCGTCCCCTGCACCGGAAAGCGAGTAATATGCATCGTAGGGACAGGGAGGATTTCATGAGCGTCGCTTCCGTAGCAGTACCGTCAACTTCCGTCGTCGATGCCATCAAGGAAAAGGCCCGCCGCCTCAGCGTACTTTCCATCATGGCGACCACCGCGGCCGGTTCGGGACATCCCACGTCCTGCATGTCCGCGGCGGAGCTCGTCGCCGGAACGTTTTTTTACGCGATGAAGTTCGACCCGAAAAATCCCAACTCTCCCGACTTCGACCGTTTCGTCCTTTCCAAGGGCCACGCGGCCCCCGTTCTTTACGCGGCCCTCGCCGAAGCGGGCGTGTTTCCGCTGTCGCGCCTCATGACGCTCCGCCAGTTTTCCAGCGAACTCGAAGGCCATCCCACCCCGCGCATTCCCGGCGTGGACGCGGCCACCGGCTCGCTCGGTCAGGGACTCTCGGTAGGATCCGGCCTCGCAATCGGCCAGCGAATGGACAAAAAATCCGCCCGCGTGTACGTGCTGATGGGCGACGGCGAAATGGCCGAAGGCCAGGTCTGGGAAGCCGCGGAGTTTGCGGGCCACTACAAGCTCGATAACCTCACGGTGCTAGCCGACGTCAACGCGCTCGGCCAGAGCGAGCCCACCATGTACCAGCACGATATGGAGATCTATCGCAAGAAATTCGAGGCCGAGGGTTTTGCCGCGGAGGTAATTGACGGCCACGACGTCGCCGCCGTCCTCTCCGCCCTGGACCGCGCCAAAGCTACGAAAGGCCGCCCGCAGGCCATCATTGCCCGCACCATCAAAGGCCACGGTGTCGATTTTGTTGCCGGCAAGGAGCACTGGCACGGCAAAGCCTTTTCGAAGGATCAGCTGGCCAAGGCGCTCACTGAAATTGGACCTGCGGTCGACGTTCCTCCCGACCCCGGCAAGTCCTACGCCCGTACTTCGCTGCCCCAGCCGCCGGACTTTCCCGCGCCCGCGCCGCCCGATTACGAGGCAGGGAAGCAAGTAGCCACGCGCGAAGCGTATGGCTATGCCCTCAAGCGCCTGGGCGCCGTGAACAAGGAAATCGTCGCGATGTCGGGCGACGTGAAAAACTCCACGTTCTCCGAATTTTTCGGCGATGCCTATCCCGACCACTTCTACCAGGCCTACATCGCCGAGCAGAACATGGTCAGCGTGGGCGTGGGACTCGCCGCCTTCGGCAAGGTGCCGTTCTGCGACACGTTCGCATGCTTCCTGGCCCGCGCCTATGACGAAGTCCGCATGGCCGCCATCAGCCGCAGCAACATCAATCTGTGCGGCTCGCACTGCGGCGTCTCCATCGGTGAAGACGGCCCCTCGCAGATGGCCCTCGAGGACATCGCGATTTTCCGTGCCGTCCACAGCTCCGCCGTTTTCTACCCCAGCGACGCGATTTCCGCCGAACGCCTGACCGAAACCATGGCGCGCCGCCCCGGAATCAACTACCTGCGAACCTCGCGCCCCAAGACCCCCATCCTTTACTCCAAGGACGAAAAGTTCCCCATCCCCGGATTCAAAGTGTTGCGCCAGAGCGCCCAGGATAAAGCCACGGTGATCGGCGCAGGCATCACGGTGCACGAAGCCCTAAAAGCCGCCGATGAGTTGAAAGGGCAGGGAACCGCCATCCGCGTGATCGACCTCTACTGCGTGAAGCCAATCGACGGGAAAGCCATAGCCGAGCAGCTAGCCGCCACCGCCGGCCGCCTGATCACAGTAGAAGATCACTGGCCGCAAGGCGGAATCGGCGAAGCCGTTCTATCCGCGCTAGCCGGCGCCGGCGCAGCCCCCGCGAAATCGCGCCTACTTGCGGTCAACGCCATGCCGCATTCAGGCAAGCCCGAAGAGCTAATCGACGCCTTCGGCATTTCCGCAAAGCACATAACCGCGGCCGTCCGCGAAATAGTCTAATAGCGCACGCTTTTCCCGGGAACGCCAATCTCCCGATTGGCGCGTTTTTCTTGGGGTGTGCCTTTCTCTAAGCGCCCAGCGTGGAACGGGTGAGGGGACTTGCTTGTTCTTTCGTTCCCCGTTGTTTGCCGGTCATCCTGAGGAGCGCAGCGACGAAGTACGGTTCTCCATCACTCGCTTTTCGAGCGATGAATCCCTCTTCGCCGTTGCCGCCCACTCACCCTTCAAGCAGTTGCTGCCCGCCATCAATGTCATACGTCGCCCCGGTGATCGCCGTGTTCGTCATCAGGTGAACGGCCAGCGCGGCGACATCGCCCGGCCCAACCACCCGCCGGATCGGCAGCGTCCTGCGAAGCTGCTCCCGGCGCGCCTCCAGCTGATCGCCCAGCAGCGACGCCGAAAGCGGCGTATCCACAAACCCCGGCGCGATCAAGTTGACGCGCACCGGTGCAATCTCCAGCGCCAGCGACCTCGTAAGCGCCGGCAGCGCCGCCGTAAAAGCCGAGACAAGCGGCGCGGCAGACGGCCGCCGCCCTCCCGTTCCGCCGATAAACACAAGCGTCCCGCCCGCCCGCACCTTGCCCACGGCGCGGCGAGCGATGTGCAGCGGCAGCCACAGGTGCTCGTTCGCCTCGCGCTGCGCCCGCGCGAAGTCGATATCGGCCAGCCGCGCGTAGTAAGGGCTCCCCGCGGACGTCATGACGTGGTCGACCGGCCCCGGCAGCTCGTCGAAGAACCGCCCGAGGCGCGCGAAATCGGTAGCGTCAAACGCCGCGCTGCTGACCGCGCCCACGTCGCGTGCGGCGCGATCAAGATGTTCCGGGTCGCGGCCGACGAGAACCACAGCGGCGCCCTCGGACCGCGCCAGCCGCGCCGTCTCCAGCCCGATCCCCGAGCTGCCGCCGATCACAACGACCGTCTGCCCGGCGAGCGAAGCAGTTCGCCGCTCACTTCGGCAGCTCCGTCCCAGCCTCCTCCGCCACCATGTACTCTGGCGTACCAGTCGGGCCAGTTCTCGTCGCGCTGCCCGATGCGCTTCTCATGCTCGCCGTGGGCGGCCTCCGCGCGCCGCATCGCGTTCGCCAGGTCGCTCGCCGAGGCGAAGGTTGTGGCGGCAGGGTCAATGCGGCCGGGCAGCCGCGTGGTGATTTCCTGGAACAGCCAGCCGTTGCCGTCGGGATCGCGGAACGAGGCGAACGAGCGATAGCTCTGATGCCCGGGATCCGCGCCGCTGACGCGAACGCGTCCAAACAGGAAGGGCTCGTCCGTGCCTGCGTACACGCCTTCGTTGTGGAACACTTCGCTCACCTGAATGCCGCGCTCGATCAACGCTTTGCGGGCCGCCTCGATGTCGGAGACGATCAGGTACAGGCCCTGGGCCGAGCCGGGCGCCGCCGGGGTGACGTTCTTGCCGAAGATCACCGAGCATCCCGAGCCGGGCGGCGTGAACTGGATGATGCGGAAGTCTTTACCGTTGTCGAAGTCGGCGTCGAGCCGCCACCCGAGCTTCGCGTAGAACTCCTTGGCGCGGCTCACATCCGAGACGGGGATGACGACGATCTCGAACTTCATGTCGACTGGCGCGGCGCTGGTGTCGATACCGCGGACTGCGTTGGTGCTCATAGCTGCCTCCTGAGTTGTGTCATCTATTTGGCTCCTTTGTGATCGAACAGAAGTTGCCGGTAATTTCTCTCCTCGAATTTCTAACCGAACGTGAAGTCCAGGGCTTGAGCGCCAGGATCGAGGAATTCGATTTCGAAGGTCCGGTCCGCGATGGCGCCTTTTTGCCGGATGAGCTGATACAGCCGGGGCTCGCGAATTTCGCCGGAGCCGTCCGGGGCGATGTCCCCCCCGCAATTTTCCCCCGGAGCGGCTCCATCCAATCGCACGACAAAGCGCACCGGCTTGGCGTTCTTTCCGGGAGCCAGCACCAGGTGCAGATCGCGGCTGTGGAAACGGAACACGATCTTTCCCGGCACTGCCTGAAGCACGGCGCTCTCGGCGTTCACGTTCCACGACCCGCTCAATCCCCAGTGATTTAAAGAAAGGTTCGCGGGTGCGCTGAATGCCTGGACGGAACCCTTATGCAGTTTTTCGGGCGAAGCGAAATTCCGGGCCTGGCGATATCCGATATATGTTTCGGGAGATTGCCCATCCGTCCAGTCGGGAGCGGCCTCGATTCCCGCGCCGGAAACGCTGGCCGTGCCGGAAGCGACGCCTGTCGCTCCGCCTTCCTTCAGAAGCAACTGGATGGCGCCCTCGATGTCGCCGTAATCGCCTTCCCCGAAGTGGTGATACCGGATTCGCCCTTTTCCATCGACGAGATACTGGGCCGGCCAATACTGGTTATTGAACGATTGCCAGATCCTGTAATCACTGTCGATCGCGACCGGAAACGCAACGTTCAAATGGCGCAGCGGCATTTTCCACGTTCGCCGGCTCGTGCTCGAACGAAAACTCCGGCGTATGCACGCCGATCAACACCAAACCCGCATCCTTATATTTCGCCGCCCAATTTCTCAGGTAGGGCAACGGCCGAATGGAGTTGATGCAGGTGTAAGTCCAGAAATCGACCAGCACCACCTTTCCGCGAAGCGACTTGCGGCTAAGGGGAGCGGAGTTGAGCCAGCCAATCGCGCCGTCCAGCTCAGGCATCGCGCCTTCGTCGCCCAGCGAAGAGCGAAACCCGCGCGGCAAAGCCGCGAAAGCCGCCAGCTTTAGCGGCTGGAATGCGCCAATCAGGTTGCTTTCCGCTCTGTTTTCCGCTTGGGCAGTATCCATGATCGGAAGCCTCGCGAGTACATTAGCGCCGGAACACAAACCAAGCGCGGCAAATCCCACGATGCCGGCCAAGCCAAGCGCCCGACGCACCGAATGCTGGTTAAATGAACCTCGCCTCACGCCCGTGGCCTCCACTCTTGAGCCGCCTAAGGTCGATCTGTATCCCCATCGAATCGGATGCGATGGAATCGCCACATGGCGGCAAAAAAGTTTCTCCCTGTGTGTTCCTTCCACGCGTTAAACCGACTAAGAGGTGTTATTTGGGTAGGGGGCTGGTGGTATGCGGTTCCAACATTCCTTCGGAACCGGGAAAAGGAGCGGTTCGCACTTAAATCCGGAGTGCTGAAAAAATCGCCGAATTACGCAGAGCAATTTACCAGTAATGCAGAAAGAAAGCTTCCGCAATCGGCAAATTGCCGCAGTCAAAGTACTACCAAAATAATACCGCATGCTTATTTCCCCGGAACTCCGGTGCAGTTCCCGGGAACGCCAATCTCCCGATTGGCGGGTTTGATCTTTCCTCCAGGCGACAAATCGCCCGGCGAATTGCCCGTCAGGCCAGGTTCTTCAATAAATCCGCCACAGAAAACGGCCGCGCAGCCTTGAGCGAAGCGCCAAAGAGCCGACGCGGCTCGCTGTTGTAATCCAGCGAATAGTCGCTTCCCCGAAACAGCTTTTGTCGCAAATTCCTTCAACTCCGGATCGGCCGCCTCGCGCGTAGCCGGGTTGTTAGGCGCAAGAGCCCGGTCGTTGATGAATATTTCCAGGTCCTGCCCGTTGAAGCGCAGTTTCCCACCCAGCCGCGGATCGCTTTCCAATCTTTGAAATGACGTAAGCGCCGCCCGCGCCGCCTGCCGCAAACGATCCTGGTTCGATCCCTCCGCCCCGGCTTTGCGGTTGTAGCGCACGCCCAGTCGGTCATCCGTGTTGTCCACGCTGTAGTCCGCCTGCAGCCCGATCACCATCACGCCGGGCCCCGCCGGAACATGCCGGTAGTCGGCGACATCCAGCAGAAGCTCCTCGAACACCTGCTCCTGAATCCAGCCATGAAAAATGGGGATCAGCGGCTCGAGATCGGCCCCGGCGGGGTCCTTCACCAGAAGTTTTACGTTCACGTGCTGCAAGGTCAGGGACGAGGTCATAGGCGAGATCATTCGGCGAGATCATGGACGAGAAGTTTCCCAAGTTACACGCTGACAGGCGTGCCGAGTTTGTTGTTGCAGCTGTGAGACGCATCGATAAAAAGCTGCGCCTCGTCGATCAGGTAGCGGGTCGAATCGGCCGTGAACGCCTTCCCCGCGTTCTGGTGCGCGTCGAACAGATAGCTGGCGAATTTCCCGCCCGCGAAGGGATCCCAGAATTTCTGCGTATCGTAGTAGCGCGTCCGGAATTCGGAGACGATCTGGTCCGCATCGTCGGAAATCTGCGGATAGCTGACCTTCACGAGCGCCTTCGCCGCATGGAGCATCGCGCCGTAGGCCGTCTGAGCCGCCTTCTCGATCTGGCCGCTTTCGAAGGCGATCTGCGCCTCGAACACTTCCCGCTCCGCCGCAGCCAGCTCAAAATCGATCGGCGAGACCACTTCTCCCGCGCATTCGCCCACGCCGTGGTCGCTCAAGCTGTATTCCCGCGGATCGCCCCAGTCGCTGAAGAACGAGCGGTCGGAAGCGTTGGGCTTCGTGAGGTCTTCGAGCATGTTCTTCATCTCGACCTTGCCGGTCCGCTTGACGAAATCCTTGAAGGTCTCGCCGGTCGTGCGGCCCGCGAGGTAGCGCTCGGTCAGCCGCGTCACCACCTTCGGAATATTTTTCGACGGCACCGCGGCCACGGGAAGTCCGTACGAGCCTGCGTTGTGCTCCCACTCTCCGCCCAGCACCACCTGGAAATGCGGCACCGCATATCCTGCGAATTTCCGGCTCACGCCGTAGAATCCAAGGTCGGCCACGTGATGCTGCCCGCAACTGTTGTAGCAGCCGCTGATTTTGATGTGCAGCGATTCCACGGCCTCGTCGAATTTTGCCCCGGTCTCGGCCATTTCCTTGCGCAACTCCGCCGCGAGTCCTCGCGAGGACGAAATCCCCAGCTTGCAGGTGTCCGTTCCCGGGCAGGTCACGATGTCCACGATGGTACCCGCGCCCGGCGCCGCCAGTTCCACCGCAGCGAGCGCCTGGTAGAGTTCCGGCAGGTCGCTTTGGCTCACCCAGCGAATCACGAAGTTCTGCTCCACGGTCGTGCGGATCGTTTCCTTCGTGAACCGCCGGACGATGTCCGCGAGCGAACGCAACTGGTTCGCGGTGATATCGCCCAGCGGCAGCGCAATCGTCACCGTTACGTAGCCCCACTGCTTCTGCGGCCGCGTATTGCTCTTCAGCCACTTCCGGAAGTCTTCCGACGCGGGCTCCGGCCATTCGCCCGCCGCCTTCAGCGGCGATTCCTCGAATTTTTCCGCATCGGCGATGAAATCCGTCCATCGCGGATCGTGGGTTAGCGTTTTCCGCTCTTCGAGAACGAGTTCCTTGAATTTCTCGATTCCCAGGTCATGCACCAGAAATTTGATGCGCGCCCGGTTGCGGTTCTTCTTCTCGCCCAGCCGCGCGTATACCCGCGCAATCGCCTGAGTGAGCGGCAGCATCTCCTCCACCGGCACGAACGAATCGAACAGCTTCGCCTGGTAGGGAACTGCCCCCAGCCCGCCGCCGACGTACATGGCAAACCCGCGCTTCTCCTGGCCGTTCTCGGCGCGCGTGGTGGCGATGAAGCCAATATCGTGCAGGTTCGTGAGGCCGCAGGCATGCTGCGCGCAGCCGCTGAAGGCGGGCTTGAACTTCCTCCCGAAGTTCTGGCAATCGGGATGCCCCAGCAGGAATTTTGCGAGCGCGCGGGAATACGGAGTCACGTCGAATACTTCGTCTCCGCAAACTCCCGCATACGGGCAAGCCGTAACATTGCGTACGGAATTCCCGCAAGCCTCGCGCGTGGTAATCCCCACGGCCGCCAGCCGCCGCATCAGCGCGGGCGTGTCTTCGATATGAATGTAATGGAGCTGGAAGTCCTGCCGCGTGGTCACGTGCCCGATGCCGTCGGAATATTCCTCGGCCAATTCGGCCATCGTCTCAAGTTGCTCGGCATTCATTCCGCCGCCCGGAATCTTGATGCGCTGCATGCCCGGCGCGTCCCACATCGTTACCGGGCCTTTGGTCAGGTCGCCCGAAGGGTAGACGATCGGCTGCACCTTCGTGCCGTCGTAGCGCTGGCCATTGTCGTAGCGCTGGCCGTAAGTTCCCCGGCGCAGGCGCGTCTCGGCGAACACGCGCTCGTCGATCTTGCCCTGTTTGCGCAGGGTTATTTCGGACGCAAAAATATCGACTTCGCGCTCCAGGTTCTCCGGCACCTTGCCCGCGAGTTTTTCTTTCCACAGCGAATTCGAAACCTTCATCGCGTATACCTCAATAAAAAAACCCATCGCCGAACTTGCGTTCGCCGGTGGGCTCGAATTCCGTCTAATCAGCTAAAGATTAGGGTTATTCTCCACACGCCGGCGGCAGGCCGATTCTACAACAGCGGCAACAGATGCCTGCAGAGCGAAGGCGCGTGTGAAGTGTCGCTTCCATGTTTAGAATGCCGCTCAAAGTGAGCGCCAACTCCAAAACACAGTATACATCAGCAGCCCGATTTTCGCGGCATCGGCATTCACGTATTGACATTCACGCCCTTGGGCCTCCGGCACAAAAAACTCGCCGAAGAATCCTGCTGAACCGGAGCGGTTGTGCTATGGTTTTTGAACCCCGCGGGTTTGAGCATCTGGTCTGCGCATCTCGCGAAACTTGCACGCAAGGATATTTCGAATGTCCGAAAAAATGGTGATGGTGGGCGTGATTCCGGAAATCGTGGTACTCGACGCCGGCGAGCAGGCCGTATGGTATTCGAACGCGGGAAGCATCAAGATTGAATTCGATCCGCAGCGTTGTCCCTTCTCCTCGAATGTTTTACAAGCCCCCGCCGGAATGCGCCTGGCGAGCGGCCCGGCGCGCCCCGGCCTGAATCCGGGCTCTTACCGCTACCGCCTGTTCCTCAACGATCTCTCCGTGGCCCAGGGCGAAGTTCTCATTCGAGGCAAGTAGCCCTCGGGAGATCACTTGTAGCGGGCGGCTGCTGCTCGTGTTCGCGCATAAGCTTGCGAAGCAGCCCCCGCTCTCGGTACAATCGTGCGAAAATCGAGCACTGGAGGATTGCCATCATGGTCGCACTGGGGAAGACACTGGGAAAACATTGAAGAACAACGCCCGTCTCGCCCTTACTTTTCTCGCAGTATTGGGATTTTCAACATTCCTAATGTTCCCGTCGCTCAAGGCGCAGAATTCCCGCTTCCATGACGCTCCTGCTTCGGCGGACGCCTCGAAAAACCCCTACGCCGGCCAGCAAGCCGCGGCGGAGGCAGGCGGCAAGACGTACGCCGCGAACTGCGCCGGTTGCCACGGGCAAACCGGCCAGGGAACCGGCAACATCCCGCCGCTAGCCGGCGGTCCCGCGCAGACCGCCAATGACGGCGAACTCTTCTGGTTCATCACCAATGGCAGCTTGAACAACGGCATGCCCTCCTGGAAGCAGCTCTCCGACGAACAGCGCTGGCAGCTGGTCACGCTGATCAAGACCGCCGCCTGGTCGAGCGTCCCAGCCGCCCCCGCCGCAAGCGCGCATGCCGCACCCGGAGGCCTCACCGCTCCGCCCCCCAATCCTCCGTTCACCGACTTCCGCTACGAGAAGCCCGGCAACGTACGTAAAATTACGGTCGCTGACCTGCCAGCGCCCTTCGCCACACAGTCTTCCACCAATCGCGCGCAATTGGCCCCCCGGCCCGCCGATGTGTGGCCCAAGGCCCCGGCCGGCTTCAAGGTGGACCTCTACGCAACCGACCTGAAGAATCCGCGCACGATTCGCCGCGCCCCCAACGGCGATTCCTTCCTCGCCGAGAGCGAGCCGGGAGACATCAAGGTCTTTCGCGGCATCACGTCCGATTCAAAGCCGCAGCAGGTCGAAGTCTACGCGACCGGCCTGAAGCGCCCCTACGGGCTGGCGTTTTATCCCCCGGGTAACGATCCGAAGTGGCTCTACGTGGGCGACACGGACGCCGTGATCCGGTTTCCCTACCAGAACGGTGACCTGAAAGCCCGCGGACCAGCCGAGCATATCGTCGATCTCCCCTCCGGCGGCGGACACTGGACCCGCAGTGTACAGTTCTCGCCCGATGGAAAGCGCATGTTCGTATCGGTCGGTTCAGCCTCCAACGTGGACGACCCCGACACGCATCCAGCGGAAAAGAATCGCGCCGACATCCTCTCCATGAATCCGGACGGCTCCGATCTGAAGGTCTACGCCTACGGTATCCGCAACTCCGGCGGTGGTCTCGCGATGGATCCGAAAACCGGCGAACTCTGGTGCTCCACCAACGAGCGCGACGCCCTGGGCGACAATCTAGTGCCGGACTACATCACCCACGTCCAGGAGGGCGGCTTCTACGGATGGCCCTGGTGGTACATGGGCGGACATCAGGATCCGCGGCTCCCGGGCACTCGCCCGGAATTGAAGGACAAAGTAATCACCCCGGACGTAGTCCTGCAGCCGCACAATGCTTCCCTCGGAATCACGTTCTACGACGGGAAGCAGTTCCCCAAGCAGTTCGACGACGACATCTTCGCCTCCGAACACGGCTCCTGGAACAAGTCGGTGCGCGTGGGCTATGAAGTGATCCGCATCCCCCGCCATCAGACCGGAAAAGCCACCGGCGAATACGAAGATTTCCTTACGGGATTCGTGCTACCCAATGGCCAGGTCTGGGGACGTCCAGTAGGTATCGCGGTCGCTCAGGACGGATCACTGCTGGTAAGTGACGACGGGTCCAACTCGATTTGGCGGGTCAGCTACACCGGGAAGCAATAAGCAAGCGGAAGGGAAGAGAGTCAAACCCGCGAGCCGGCCAAACTACCACGGCTCGCGGGCCAGGTTTAAACTTAAATGGATCTGATCTAGTCCCCGGCAGCCGCAGCATAAGCCAGCCGGCCTTCGGTAAGCGAATCCGCCAGCACCCGCCTCACAGATGCAAGCGTCGACGAAGACACCGCCTTTTCCCGCGACACGCTGAGCTCGGCGATCTTGCGCGGAAGGTCTTTGCGGCGGTCGAGAGAGAGACCGATCTCTTTGAGCAGGTCGCCCGCGAGATTCGGGTCGTCGGTTCGTTCCACTCCCCAGAACCGCAGCTTTTCTTCATTCTTCTGCAGGAGTTGCAGCGACTCTTCCAGCTTCTTCATCGCTGCGTTGAACGAGGACGCCAGGAAGTAAACCGGCAAGGTCCAGCCATCCCGGCTGAACACCGCCCGGACCCTCACGTCGTACTTCCCGCTCTGGTTCTTCTCAATCGCGCAAAGATAGCGGTTGGCCGAAGCATTGCCCTTAGCGGGCATAGTACCCTTAGGCCTCTCGTTTCCAGTAATGATCCCGAACGCCGCCGTGTGCGACGCCCGGTACCGCTCTCTGCCTGCCAGAGAACGAATCTGCGTGCTGCTCGAATGAGTTCTTTTTGCCGGCATTGAATCCTCCTGAAGCAATCGACGTGTTGCCAGTTTCCGGCTGGTGAGGGGGAGACCCGCCTTCGAATCGTCCCCGCTGGCGACGGGGCAGGCTCTACGGACGCCTCTTATTTTACCGAAGCGCGAGATCAGGGGGCAAGTGGCACTTACGGAAATGTAAAACATTTATAATCAATTAGATGCGGGATGATGTGACGGTTTATGGCAGGTTTGCTGTGACAGCACAAAACCGCGCGCGGCTAATAGCGGCTAAGTGGATGAAGTGAGGCGTTTCACTGCTTCTTCGTTGATCGTGAGCTTTCCTTCCGCCTTCAAACGGTCCACCAGCGCCGTGTGGAACGCGGAGAACGCCGCTTCCTGCTTCGATTGCACCAGTTGGTGCTGGATATCTTTCGACTGCTTCGCAAAATCCTCGGGATTGGGCGCGTCATGCTCGGCGATTTTATAAACGAGCCAATTGGTTCCCATCTGGGTGGCTTTGCTCGCTTGGCCGACCTGCATTTTGAAGGCCTCGCCCAATTGCTGGCCCGTGCCGACATCGGGCACCGAACCGTTTCGGGCGAACGCGTCGGATGTTTTCACCTCGAGACCGAGGGATTTCGCGGCTTTCTCGAAGTCCTGGCCGCCAGCGACGAGCTTGGCCAGGTCATCCGCCTTCGACTTGGCTACCTCCAGCGATTTCTCCGCCTGGTAGTCCGCCAGCACACGGTCATGCACTTCGGCGAGCGTCGCCTGGTGGGCCGGAACGATATCCTTCAAGGTCAGAATCGCGTACCCCGAATCCAACCTCAGCGGCTGGCTCAACTCGCCCTGATGCAACTCGAAGAGCGTCTCGTGTAAATCGGGGGAATTGCCCAGCTTCCCCAGGGGCTCCGTAGTGGAAGCAGGGGGCGTCTCGCCCAACTCGAGATTGAACTTCTTGGCCAAGTCATCCAGCGGCTGCCGGTCCGACTGGCGCACCGCGCTGGCCATCTGGTTGGAAATGTCGGTGGCCTCGGCGTTTACCTTGTCATCCAGCACCATGGGCAGGATCGAGTCGCGCACTTCCTCAAAGCTCTTGGTATGCGCCGTCTCGCGGTCGAGCACCTTGATGATGTGGAATCCGTACTCGGTCTTCACCAGGTCCGATACCGCTCCCTTGGGCTCGCTGAAGGCCACCTGCTGAAACGCCGGAACGGTCTGGCCTTCGACGATCCAGCCCAGGTCGCCACCCTTGGGCTTGGACGCGTCGTCTTCGGAATATTTCTTGGCAAGGTCTTCGAAATTGCCGCCTTTTTTCGCCAGCTTCAGAACGTCTTCGGCCTTCTGGCGGATTTCGGCGACTTCGGCATCGGTCTTCCCGACGGTCTTGAAGAGAATGTGCTCCACGTGGGCGCGGTTCTGCACCTTGTAGGCGTCGATGTTTTGGTTGTAGTAATTGCGGAGCAGGTCGTCGCTCACCTGCGTGCTGGCCCGGAGTTTTGCCAGGTCGAGCAGGGCGTAGCGGGTCGAGCGCTTCTCGGGAATCTGGTATTTCCCGGCATTTTTGGCGAAATAGGCCGCCAGGTCGGCATCCGACGGGTGGATCGTGGACGCCAGATCGGTGGGCTTTGATCAGGGCGTATTGAATCTTCACCTTTTCGTTCCGCCGCTGGAATTCCTTCAGCACATCGTCGGTGCCCACCGAAATGCCCGCAGTGATGATCGAGCGGAATTTCTGCGTGAGCATTTCGTCGTGCAGGGCCTTCTCAAACTGGTCTACCGACATTCCCGTCCCGGCCTGCACGGCATTCGCGTAGGCGTCCTTTTGCCACACGCCTCCGGCCCAGGCGTTGGGCAGAATCTCCTTGATGCGCGCCGACTCTTCTTCGGGCGTAACGCTGATGCCCAAGCGGGTAGCTTCGACGGTAAGCGCGTCCTGGAAAACCATCTGGTCGAGCAGCTGTTTTGCGTACAGGCCCTTCAGCATCGCGGGCACCGACTGATTCTGGGTCATCTGGTTCAGCTGGCGTTCCACGTCGACGAGGCTGATGTCCTGCCCCGCGACCGACGCAATCGTGTCCGGGTTGGACGTGCCCACCGCGCCGCCCACCAGCCCCGGAACCAGCGTCACCACCATGCTGACGCAGATCACCACCAGAATCACCGTCATAGTGATCTTGATCCAGCGATTCCGATCAAGATCGCGCTGCTGAATGCTCTTCAACATGTCTGTAGTTAACCTTCCCGCCTAAACAATTGGACGATTATAGAAGAGTTTCGCCGCAGGGCCAAACCCGTTTGTGCGATGGAAGCCGCGCTGTTCCATCCCTTCGTGGCCCGGGAACGCCAATCTCCCGATTGGCGGGGTTTCTTTCTCGAGTGTCATCCCGAACGCAGCGAGGGATCTGCATCGTTTTTTTTTCACCGTCAAGGCGTGCACTCGCGAGGTGAACAAAACTGAAGCCGGCACACCCGGGGGATCTAATTGCGCTGCGGGGATCCGGCTAACATTTTTTTGATTTCGCCGGCTTGCGCGAAATTGGGATTGACCGCGAGGGCGCTTTCAAACTGCTTTTTTGCCTGCGCATAGTTGGCCTGCTTCTCGTAGGCCATTCCCAGGTGGTAATAGTAACTGGCGTTTTTGGGGTCGCCTTTTACGGCTTGCTGGAGCAGGTCGATTGCGGCGCTGTAGACGCCCTGGTTGTAATAGGCCCAGCCGAGTGTGTCGGCGGAATTGGGCACGTCGGGCAATCCCCTGCGCGCCGTTTGCGCGAGAGTCAGCGCCACATTCGGGTTTCCGCCGTGGTTGAGCATCAGGTACGCGAGGTTGTTGGCGGCGACGGCGTAATTGGGTTGGACCTGAAGCGCTTTCTGGTAGGAATCCTCCGCCTGCTGCCAATTGCCCTGGCTCTCCTGCACTCCACCGAGAGCCACATAGAGGCGTATATCCCTGGGGTTGGCATCGATCGCGTGCGTGTAGCTGTCGATCGCCTGCTGTGTTTCGCCGTGTGACATCTCGACTTGTCCCAGGAGCAAAGCGGCCCCAGAGTTCTTTTTGTCGAGGTCAACCGCCTTCTTCAGGGCCGCCTCGGCCTTTACGGCATCCTGATTGCGGAGTTCTATTTGTCCCAGCAGGAAATAATCGGCGCTGCTGTTAGGGGTCCTGGCGAGCTGCCCCTGGACCTCCTGCAATGCTTTCTGCTGATCGTGATGTTGCAGGTCGATATTCACCATGCCGGTGAGGGCTGCGGCGTCGGACGGACTGTCGGCCAGGGCCTGCGCGTAGAGCTTTCGAGCTTCGTCCATCCGGTTCTGCCTCATCCGCAAGTCCGCCATCATCAGGTACCCCGCAGGACTGTTGGGCGCAAGATCGATGGCTTTCTTTATATCCACTTCCGCTGGCGCCGTGTTTCCTTCGGCGTATAGGGCGCGCGCCTGAAAGAGATATCCCTCCGGCGAATTGGGCTCGATTTTGATGAGGGACTGGCTCGCGTCGGACAGTAACGACATATTTCTGTTTTGCTGGGCTAGAACAGCCAGGGCCCTTTGCGGTTCCACGGTACGGGGTTGCAGGCGTCCTGCGGCTCGCCACTCCGTTTCCGCCTGCGCCACATTCGCAAGGCCGGCATAGGCGATGCCCAGTTGGTAATGCGCCATGGCGGAGTCCGGAGCATCCTTTACGGCGGCGGCAAGAAGATTGACGGCGTCCTGGAATTTGTTTTGCCGGTTCAGGATCTGCCCGCGCAATATTTGGGCATCGGTGTTTTTGGGAAACGCCGTCAGGGTGGCGTCATTGACCTTGCCCGCTTCGTCGATTTTTCCCTGCAGAATCAGCACCTGCGTGTAAGCGTTGGCAACTGCCAGATCCTTGGGATGCTGCTTGTAGAGGTCGGCGTATTCACTGACCGCTTTATTCGCTTCTCCGTGCGTTTCGTAGAAATTGGCTAGCAGACGGTAGGCTTCGGGATCGTCCTTCAGATCTGTCTTCGCCTGACTCAGAGTTTGCTCGGCTTTGTCATTCTGGCCCTGGCTGGCATAAAAATACGCCAGGTTCGCGCGAAGGTTGGCGTTCTGGGGCTGCTGCGTGATGGCGTCTCGAAAGAGTTTCTCGGCCTCCGGGAATTTCTTTTGGTTGGCGTAGAGCGCCCCCAGGGAAAGGTCGGCCTGAACTGACTTGGGGTCTAAAGACAAAGCCTTTTGATAGTTCTGCTCGGCAGCCGCGACGTCCTTGTTTCTTTCCTGAAGGATCGCCAGATTCACGTACGCGTTGGCCCCCGACGGATTCATGGCTACGGCTTGTTGAGCTTCGCCAATCGCCTTGGTCAGGTCGGTGGATGCGTCGGCGTCGGAGAGGAGAATCTGCGCTTGTGAATTTTTCGGATCGCTTTTGAGAATCGTCTGGGCCTGGGCGCGGGCGTCGGCATACCTGCCTCCGCCGGCCAGCAGAGTCGCGAGATCCAAACGAGCCTTCACGTTGCCGGGGTCAAACTCCACCGTGCGCGATAGCTCCTGGTAGGCATAGTTCCATTGCTTCATGTTGAGGAAGCACTGGGCCAGCTGAAAGTGCGCCTGGGCATAACGCGGGTCGATCTTGATCGCGTTGGCGTATTCTATGGCGGCCTCGCGATATTTGCCCTTCTGAAAATAGGCGTCGCCCTTGGCGACGTCTTTTTCTTGAGCACCTGGGGATCGCGGCTGCAGCCCGCCAGCATCGCCAGCGCCACGAAGCAAAATGCAATAGAGCGAATTCTCACCGATCTCACCTCAGTATTCCGTCCGGGTGTTTTCGCCCGCAAACGGCCCTGCGCATCCTGTCCTATCCGGCCCTGGGAGGGTCCAGTATAAGTCGCCCGTCATCCGGCAAGCAGATTTTTCGATAGCCGCGCTACGACTTTGCTACGTATGGACCGCCGCTCATATGGGTCGTGTCCGGGGACGGCAATCGGGGGCCAGCAACGTTGCTTCGTCCTGTGCTTAAAATACACGTAGTAATACCTATCTCGCCACTCCGTACTGCTTCGTTTGAAGGATATTGATGCCTGCACATCGAAATATTTCCAGGGGGACAAAAGGAAAGGGTTTTGCCCTTTCGTGGAAGCCTGAGGGGACAAATTATGTCTATCGGGCGAGGCCCTGAGCACCCCGGCCTTTTCCTATACTGATGAAAATAATGAGCTTCCTTGTTGTGAGCACGGCAGATTGGGTAAAAGTTGCCCCTGGCATCTCCCTTGCACATACCACCGTCGATATGGTGTTCCCGGGCCCTAGGCTGTCCAGGCGAGGCAAATAATGGGTTCCGAAAGCTTAACTTGTCTTAAGCGCGACTTCGTGGGTGGGATCTGCCCGGCGCTGCTTACTTTGGAGAGTGTGATCGCGGAGATCGCGCCGACCAGCATTCCGGTGCTGTTGGTGGGCGAGAGCGGGACGGGCAAGGAGATGTTTGCGCGTCTGATTCACGCGCTGTCTCCGCGTTCGTCAGAGCCGCTGGTGAGACTTTCCTGCGCGGCGGTAAACGAGGAAACGCTTTCGTCGGAATTGGGGCTTCATGCAAACCGCTATCGGGACGGGGCCCGCCTTGCGGCGGGGACCGTGCTGTTGGATGAGATCAGCGAACTGGATGCGTCTTCCCAGCGGATACTGCTCTACGGGTTACCGGACGGAGATACGCGGCCGCGAGCGGGAGTTCTGACGGCGCGGATCGTTTCCACCACCAGCAGGAAACTCGACGAAGAGATGCAGGCCGGGCGCTTTCGCAACGAGCTATACTATCGTATCAACGGAGTGTGCCTTCGTTTGCCTCCCTTAAGGGAGCGGAAAGAAGACATACCGATGCTGAGCGACTTCTTTATGACCAAGCACGCCGCCGAGTTAGGGCGTCCGCGTTTTTCGCTCAGCCAACGAACGCTGGGGCTGCTCATGGACCACTCCTGGCCGGGAAACATTCGCGAGCTGGAGAACATCATCAAGAATATCGTCGCCCTCGGCGACGAACAGCTCGCTGTTTCAGGACTGGGGCCGGCGCCGGTCCGTGCTTCCCGCGCTTCGCGGGCAGACGTGCATATCCGCCCCCTCAAGGTGGCCGCGCGCGCGGCTTCGCGAGAAGCGGAGAGGGACTTGATTCTCAAGGCCCTGGAGCGAACGCATTGGAACAGGAAGCGTGCCGCGCAGGAACTGCAGATCAGCTACAAATCGCTGCTTTACAAACTCAAACAGATCAAATCGTCGGAAGCTGAGGCGAGTTAGACAGACGGGTGGAGAACAAGATGCGAAGAGTCGAATTTTGGATCGTTGTTGCGCTACTGGCAGTAAGTCCGGCGGCCGCAGCGGGCCAGCAGGCCGGCAAGGCGCCCGCATCGGGCGGGGCAAATACAGGTGCCGCGAGCGCAGCGACGAAACCGGCGGATCCGAATTACGTGATTGGCCCGCAGGACGTGC
This sequence comes from uncultured Acidobacteriota bacterium, assembly GCA_963709105.1. Taxonomy (GTDB): domain Bacteria; phylum Acidobacteriota; class Terriglobia; order Acidiferrales; family UBA7541; genus Palsa-295. The sequence continues at coordinate 177,019 of CAVPVC010000016.1, read as the reverse complement.
TGGACATCAGCGTCTGGAAAGAAGAGCAGCTGACCAAGACGGTTCCGGTTCGTCCCGACGGCAAAATCTCCATGCCGTTGCTGAACGATGTCCAGGCCGCCGGGCTGACACCCACGCAGCTGGCCGGACAAATCACAGAAAGCCTCAAGAAATTCGTCACCGATCCTCAGGTGACTATCATCGTGCGCGAGATCAACAGCCAGCGCATTTACATGCTCGGGGAAGTGGCGCGCGCGGGCGCGTATCCCCTGCTGCCGAACATGACGGTTCTGCAGGCGTTATCGAGCGCCGGAGGGTTCACGCAGTTCGCGAACGTCAAGAAGATCTACGTGCTGCGCGTGGAGAACGGGAAGCAGCAGAAATTCCCGTTCAACTATAAGCACGCTCTGGAATCGCCGGATGAGAACATTATGCTCAAGGCCGGCGACACGATCGTGGTGCCGTAAGGGATGATGAATGCATAGAACCCGCCATATCCTCGCTACCTGTTCGCTTGCAGCCCTGCTGGGTGTGCCGGGCCTTCGCGCGCAACAACAGCAGGCACAACCGGCACAACAGCCGTCCCAACAGCAGCCTGCGCAGACGCAGGATCAATCCGCGGCGCCGATTCCGGCTTATCACTCTCCGCTGGCGTCGCAGGCGGATAACGGCGAGAACCCAGCTCCCGCCGATTCCGGAGATGTGGTGCCGAATGACCGCGCGCTCTCCGGAGCGCAAAACCTTTCTCTGGGTTCCCCCGAGACTTCGCGCAGTTACTGGCAGCCGCACGCGGACGTGATCGCGACGGCCAATACGAACGCGTTTGGCGGCACCTCGGGCTGGACCACGTATTCCTCCCTTCTCGGAGGAGTGGACATCCACAAAATTGAGGGACGCTCCGATACGACTCTCGGCGTGGTGGGTGGCGCAATTCTTTCGAACGATGGCGGGACCAACAATTACGCTATTTCAGAAGTAACCTTTGCCGAGAGGCTGACGGTGCGGCGGTTCAAGTTTTCGTTTTTGGACAACATGGATTATCTCCCCCAGGCGGGACTTGGCTACGGGGGCGGATTTGGGCTGGGACTGCCAGGGGGAGGCTCGCTCGGGTTACAGCCCGGCTTGACGCCGACCGACGGCATTCTGACCACCCAGGGGAGCCGCATCGATAATTCGTTTTTGGCCGAATCGGACGTAAGCCTCACGCGGCGATCGTCGCTAACATTGCTGGGCGGCTATTCCCTTCTGGATTACCTGGGCAATTCGCTCAGCCAGCTGAACTTTCATACGATTACGGGACAGGCCGGGTACAACCGGAAGCTAAGTGCCAAGGATAACGTGGCGGTCTTCTATCGCTTTCACCGCGATTCGCTACAACAATGTGAGCCAGTCCATAAACGACAATGTCGTAAATGTGTCCTATGGCCGGAGTGTCACCGGCCGTCTAGCCCTCCAATTGGCTGCGGGACCGGACTATACGACCTTCTCGATTCCGGTTTTGACGAGCAGTACGGGAACGGCGACCTCGAGTTCGCAGTTGAACTGGTCGGCGAGCGGTTCTTTAACCTATCAACTGAGGCGAGCGTCGATCGCGGCGTCTTATTTTCACGGGGTGGGGGCTGGATCGGGAGTGCTGGCGGGTTCCGTGACCGACACGTTGACGGCAAACTTCTCCAGGCAGCTCACGCGGACTATTTCGGGAGGCATCAGCGGAGGATACGTCCGAAACCGGGCTCTGGCGATCCCCGGCTATGGGATCTTCAACGAGTCTTATAACTACACGTTCGCCGGCGCGAATGTGAGCCACCCATTTGGACGCAGGCTCAGTATGTATTTGTCGTATCAAGCGCAATATCAGTTTGCGAATGTCTCCTTTTGCGCCGGCGTGACCTGCGGTACGAGCGTGGTGGCACATATTATTTCCGTGGGCCTGCACTGGCAGGGACGGCCCATGCTGTTTTAGGCAGGAACGGATCCGGATTGAATCACGGCGGAGAAGAAGATGACTCAGCGTGAACTGGCCCCAAGCGACTATTTGGCGATGCTGCGGCGGCATTGGGTGTTGATCCTGATACTGGCGGTGATTGGGCCCCCGATCGGGTACGGAATCTCGAGGACTCTGCCGAACCGTTACAAGTCAACCACGCTTGTGCTGGTGGAGCAGCCCTCGGTTCCGACCGACTTCGTGAAGCCCGTGGATACGACCGACGTCAACGAGCGGCTGGCCAGCATGCAGCAGGAGATTCTGAGCCGCACGCGGCTGGAACCGTTGATTCATCAATACGGGCTGTTTCCTTCGGACATCAATAAGGTGCCGATAGACGATCTGGTGGCGCGGCTGCAGAAAGCCATCGAAGTGACGCCGGTGATGCCGATGGCGGAGACGCGCGCCAGCAATCTGCCGGGCTTCTTCGTGAACGTGACGCTCGACGATGGCCGAACCGCTCAGGAGATCTGCACCACGGTCACGTCGATGTTCATCGCGGAAAATCTGCGCCGGCGGCAGACGCAGTCGGAAGACACCACTGAGTTTCTGTCGCAGCAACTCGCCGAGGCCAAGGCCAATCTGGACGCGCAGGACGCCAAACTTGCCGCGTTCAAGAGCCATTACATGGGGTCCCTCCCGGACGAAGAGCAGACCAATTTAAATCTTCTCAACGGGCTGACCTCCCAGCTCGATGCCGCCAGCCAGGCGCTGGCGCGCGCGCAGCAGGATAAGACGTTCGTGCAAACGATGCTGTCGCAGCAGGAGGCGTCGTGGGAAGCGTCCAAGACCGGCCAGAGTCCCGAAACGATGGATCAGCAACTCTCGGCGCTGCAGAGCCAGCTGGCCACCCTCCAGGCGCGCTACACGGACGATTACCCGGATGTGATCAAGGCCAAGGCCGATATCGCCGCATTACAAAAGAAGATTGCGCAGAACGACACGCAGAAGGCCGCCACCGATACGGATAAAGCGCAGAAACCGTCGGTGGAGCCAGCGCAGATTACCCAGCTGCGGGCACAGATACACAGCTTCGACCAGGCGATCGCGGAGAAGACCAAGGAACAGGAGCAGATCAAGCAGCAAATCAAAACGTACGAAGCGCGGGTGCAATCGAGCCCGGCGGTGGAGCAGCAATACAAGGAATTGACGCGGGGCTATCAGACCGCGCTGGAGTCCTACAACGAACTTCAGAAAAAGCACGACGCTTCCGCCATGTCAGAAGCGCTTGAGCACAAGCAGGAAGGCCAGCAATTCAGCGTTCTCGATCCGGCGAACCTACCCGAACAACCCTCTTTCCCCAATCGGCCGCTTTTCGCCCTGGGCGGACTGGGGGGAGGCCTGGCACTTGGCATAGCTCTTACGCTTTTCATAGAACTGCAGAACACTTCGATGCGAAGCGAGCGCGATGTGGAGTTCGCGCTGCGCCTGCCGGTGCTTGCGATTGTGCCGGCGATCGAACCGGTTTCGAGCAAGAAGTCGAAACACCCGGCGACGCAACTGCCGGTGGATTCCACCGTGACTCACGGGGCGAGGGCCTGAAAACCACATGTACCAGAAATTCTTCGGGCTGCGGGAAAGCCCATTCAACGTCAACCCCGATCCGCGCTATTTGTACCTGACGCGGCAGATCCAGGAGTCTCTGGCGGGATTGACCTACGGCATCCAGAACCGTAAGGGGTTTATTCTGCTCACCGGCGAGGTAGGGACCGGCAAGACCACCCTGTTGAACCGGCTGCTCGACTGGCTGCACGGGCAGCGCGTGGCGACCGCCTACATCTTTAATTCACGCCTCGACGTGAACCAGCTGTTCGATTTCATCATGGCGGAATTTGAAATTCCCTGCGAGTCGCGGGAAAAGAGCCAGGTCCTGATGCGGCTCAATCAATGGCTGCTGGAACGCTATCGCGCCGGCGAGACCGCGGTTCTGATCGTGGACGAAGCGCAAAACCTTACGGCGGAGGTTCTTGAGGAAATCCGGCTGCTGACGAATCTGGAAACCTCCACCGAGAAACTCCTGCAGATTGTCCTCACCGGGCAGCCGGAGCTCGAAGAGAAGCTGAAGCTTCCCCAATTGCGCCAGCTTCGCCAGCGGATCACGCTGCGTTGCCGCACGGCGGCCCTTTCGCTGGAAGAGACGTTCGGGTATATCGCCGAGCGGCTGCGAATCGCGGGCGCCAACGGCGAACCGATTTTCTCGAAGGAATCCATCCAGGCCGTTCACCGCTATTCCCACGGCATACCGCGCGTGGTGAATTTGCTCTGCGAACACGCGCTGATCAACGCTTACGTGGACAGTGTGCGGCCCGTGCCCTCCCAGCTGGTGGAGGAAGTGGCGCGCGAATTTCAGCTCGACGAAGTCGCCCCGATCGTTGGCGGGGGCCTCACGGGCGCTCAGCAATCCGCAAGGACGCAGGCTCTGCTCGAAAGCCTCGATGAACTCGTCAGCCGGCTGCGCCAAACCACGTCCGTTCCGATTCCCGAGAGGAAATCATGAGCCGTATCCACGAAGCACTCAAGAAGGCCGAGCAGGACCGGGCCATGGCCCCCGCCTCTGCCGACCTAGTGACTGTGACTGCGCCTCCTCCGCCGGCGATCGAGGCTCCGATGCCCTCCTGGGTGAGCGACAAGGGAGACAAGGGCAAGGCGAGCGGCGTGCTTGAAGCGCCCGCGCAGACCGGCATCCTGGCCCAGCCTTCCGCCGATTATCTTCGGTACGAAGAATTGATCAGCCGGTGTGCGCATCCGGTGTGGACGCCGGATCCCAACATGAACGTTTTCGGCAGCGAAAGCGGCACCCCGCACGCGGCGGAACAGTTCCGCACCCTGCGTTCGCGGCTCTATCAGGTGCGCAGCGCCCAGAATCTGCGCACGATTCTGATGACCAGCTCGGTTCCGGGCGAAGGGAAGACCTTCGTGACCACCAACCTGGCGCAGTCATTCGTGCGGCAGCCGGACCGCCGCGCCCTGATCATCGACGGCGATCTGCGCTGCGCGCGTCTGCATGTTCCCCTGGGGGCTCCCAATTCGCCCGGATTGAGCGACTACCTGCGCGGCAACGTGGACGAATTTGGCGTGATACAGCACGGACAGGAAGGGAACCTTTGCTTTATTGCCGGCGGAAGCGAAGTGAGCGACCCGAGCGAACTGCTTTCCAACGGCCGCTTGAAAAAGCTGCTGGATCGCATAACGCCGATTTTCGATTGGGTGATTATCGACTCGCCCCCGTGCCTGCCCGTGGCGGATTCCACAATTCTGGCGAATTACTGCGACGGGATTCTGCTCGTGGTGCGCGCCGGTTCCACGGCAACCACGGTCGCCCAGCGCGCCTGCCAGGAATTGCAGGGAAGAAATGTGATCGGTGTTGTCCTCAATGCCGTCGAACAATCGCACATGTACGGCTCGTATTACTACCAAGGGTATGGCTACGGCTACGTGAAGGGCGAAGGGGACACGGGCAAACAAGAGTCCAAGAACTAGCAGGCTTTTCTCACCAGGGGCAGGGTGAGTGCTGGACTATTCCTGCGAGCTCACTGCGCTTTCTTCTTGTGTGTGACCTTCAGAACGACCTCGATGTCCCGGCTGGAGTTGAAGCTGGAGACAGTGCGCGTGGACGAGGTCAGGTCGTCGTGTTCCGCGTGTAGTTCGTAATCCACGTTGGGATCGAGGCCGCTGAAGCGGTAATTGCCGGCTTCATCCGCGATGTAGGTCTTCACGGATTGCGTCTTCATATTCACAAGGTAGACGATGGCGGAAGGGATCGGATTCTCGCTGCCGTCCACTGCGACGCCGTGAACGGTGCGGAGTTGCAGTTCTCCCTTGTTGTCCTGCGCCGGGGCAGCGGAAGCCGCCAGCAGAAGGGCCACGCACGCCAACAGACATAAAACCAAATTCGATCGATTCTTCAAGATTTCCTTTCACGATACGGCCGATCCGGTCTCGCCGTTCAGAATCCGCGGACCGGCATCGGCAACCGGTTACTCGGCTTCCTCTTTTACTCGGCTTCCTCCGGTTCTTCTTCTTCCTCGGAGTCGGCCTCTTCGTCGGAATCTTCTTCTTCCTCATCCTCGTCTTCGTCCTCATCCTCGGAGATGACGATGAGGTGCACGGGATGAATCTGCGTGACTTCGAGTTCCACGTCGCATTCACCGCAGCTTAGGATCTCGCCTTCTTCCACTTCGTCTTCGTCCAAATCGATTTCGGCATCGCATTCCGGGCATCTGGTCACGGTGTTTCTCTCCTTCCTGGCACGAACATTTACCGGAAAGCGTATTATATAACGCCTGCGTCAAACTTTTCTTCGAGGGATAGCGTAAAAGTGACAAGCCGCCGTGAATATCCTGAGAGGCCCGTCGTGGGCGTGGGCGGGGTGGTGATTTCCGGAGGGCGCGCGCTGCTGGTGCGGCGCGGGAGCCCGCCGCTCGAAGGCGAGTGGTCGATCCCCGGCGGAATGCTGGAGCTGGGCGAGACGCTGATCGAAGGAGTGGAGCGGGAACTGGCCGAGGAAACCGGTATGGAAGTGCGGGTGGCCGGGCTGATCGAGGTGTTTGAAAGAATTTCGCTTGACGCGGAGGGGCGCCCCCAATACCACTTCGTTGTGCTGGACTATTTGTGCGAGGCGATCAAGGGAGACGGGCGCGCCGGGAGCGATGCGCGGGAGATTGCCTGGGCCACCGATGCGGAGCTGGCGCAGTATTCGCTTACGCCTGCCGCGACGCGCGTGATCCGGAAAGCATTCGAGATGAGCCGGAAGCGGGAGAACTGCTGCGGATGGCGCGGACTGAATGAGCAGATGTTGCCGGGAGCGCCCGCTCGCGCTCGCGCTAGCTTGCCGCGGCTTCGGGAAGTCTGCCGAAGCGGCGCTCGCGTCCTCGAAAATCATCGAGGGCCGCGGCGAGGTCGGAGGGTTCGAATTCCGGCCACATGCGCGGGGTGAAGAATAATTCGGCGTAGGCGGACTCCCACAGCATGAAATCGCTGAGGCGCCTGTCGCCGCCGGTGCGAATGAGGAGATCGACGTCGGGCGCGGGCTCGTCGGCATGAGTGACCTGCCCGAGGCGCTTGGCGAATTCGCGCTCGGAGACCTCGAGGCTGGAAAGCATCCAGCATGCCGCGCGCAGGATGGCCTCGCGCGAGGAATAGTCGATGGCGATGCGCAGGTCGAGCGCTCGGCCGGCGAGGGTGGCGCGCTCGATCAGTTCAATGGAGCTGACCAGCGAGGCGGGGATGCGGTCGCGCCGTCCGATTACGTGCACGCGAATTCCGGCGGAGGTAAATTCCGATGCTTCCGTGCGGAAGAAGTTTTCGAGCAGCCGGAGCAGCGAGTCGACTTCGGCTGGAGGGCCGCTCCCAGTTGTTCGAGGAAAAGGCGTAAAGAGTGAGGGTGCCGATGCCCATGGACGGGGCCGCTTTCACGATGCGGCGGACGGCTTCGACTCCGGCGCGGTGACCTTCGGAGCGCGCGAGTCCGCGGCAGGCGGCCCAGCGGCCGTTTCCATCGAGCAAAATGGCTACGTGAAGTTTGGGGTTCGGAACCACTCGCAAGACACTTTTTTGCATGGCGTTGTTTGAAGCTCCCGCTCGTAAAATGTTTCGTCAGCCCTCGCGCGTGGCGCGGATCAGGGCTTCCATGTGGTCGAGATACTTTTCCAGCGCGCGGCGCCCGGAGGCCGACAGGCGATACTCGGTTTTTGGCAGACGGCCGGCGAATGATTTGGTGCAGGCGACGTAGCCCGCGTCTTCGAGCTTGCGCGCATGGACGCTGAGGTTGCCGTCGGTGATGCGCAGAAGCTCCTTGAGTTCGTTGAACGTGAGGGAGGCGTTCACGGCGAGCGCGCTGATGATCGCGAGGCGCGTGCGCTCGTGAATCAAGCGATCGAGATTGGAGGCCGCCACTTCGCGCGGCTTCAGTGCGGGTGATTCGCGCTTCGGTTTGTCGTCCCGCGAGGAACGGAACGCTCCGGATTTAGCCGCCATATTTCCTCGCGATCACCGCGCCGAAAAGGATGTGCAGTCCTCCGAAGCCGGAGGCCAGGAAGGCGTTTCCCCAGGCGGGCGGGCAGAAAAGCGCCACGGCGCCCAGCACCATGAAACAGAGCCCCATCAGGGGCACGATGCGAATCGAAAAAGCGCCGCCGGTGACGACTCCGGTGCCGTAGAGCAGCAGCCAGACGCCTGCGATCATTCCCGCGGAACCCAGGCGCACGAGCAGCAGCGTGAGTAACGCGCCGGCAAAGAGAGGCGGCGCGAAGCTATAGACAAACTGGCGTCCCGGCCCCGAGAGAAGGGAAGTGCCGGCCTCGCGAGCCTTGGAGACCATCGTCCAGCCAGCAATCGAAATGGCGATGGCGGCTTCGACAATCCAGGTGATCAGCCATCCGAGCGAAGAATCCTGCTGGGAGGCGATCACGGCCGCGCCAATGGCGGTGATTCCCATGGCGATGACGCCCCATCCTGGCAGCGCGGTGAACGACCCGGCGCGCTCCATCGTTTCGCGGATAAAGCGCAAGTTGTCGCGGGCGTGGTCGTCCAGGGCGACGGGGGAGGGGCGGCGGACTGGCCGTTCCAGAGGCACGTCAAAAGGGTAGCATGGCGCCCATAATCTTCAAGTACTTTGTGTCGTAAAGTTTCCATCCTCGCAGCACCTCCTGTCAGCCCTTGAAAGCGATCCCCCGCCGCGACGGCACGGTCGTCGGCGCACGCATAAACAGCTTGTTATGAGCTATCTCCCGGACTATGCTTTGGGCGCTGGAAAACTATCCGACAATGAGAATACTGAGGAGATCATCGATGCGCCGAATGAGTCTGGCAATGTGTTGTGTTGTGCTGATGCCGTTTGCGGTTCTCGCGCAGACGGCGTCGAGTCCTGTTTCCGATGCGGTGCGCACTGTGGTGGCGCGCCAGACCAAAAATCTACTGGCGGCCGCACAGGCGATGCCCGCCGATAAGTATGGCACACGCCCCACACCGGACCAGATGACCTTTGGTCACCTGATCCTTCACGTCGTGGGCGAAGATACTTTGCTGTGCTCAAAAGTCAGCGGGATGCCGGCTCCCACGATGGATAAGGTGGCGGATACCGATCCGAAGGACAAAATTGTTGCCACTTTGCAGGCTTCGATTGACTTTTGCACGCAGGCGCTTGCAAAGGTGGACGATTCGAACTTAGGCGAGCAGATTCCTCTGTTCGGAGGGCACATGGCCACGCGAGCGCAGGCGCTCGTGAATCTGGCGGCCGATCTCGAGGATCATTACAGCCTGGCGGCCACGGAACTTCGCATGAATGGCATCGTCCCTCCTTCCGCAGTCAAGAGGTAGGAGAGGCTGTCTGGCGGGCGGTTGATTTCTGTACGGGAATCAATCTTAGGCCGGCGCAAGCGGGTCGACTCGTCGCGAGTCAATTCGTTTGCGCCGGCGGCCAGCCGTGAATTCCGATCAAAGGCACGAAGCGGCACGCGTAGAGCGATTCCTGCGTGGTTCGGCCTCCCTTCTTGGTGATACGCAACAATTGTTGTTGGTCCGCTGAACCCACCGGTATTACGAGCCGCCCGCCCTCCGCCAACTGATCGACCAGGGGCTGGGGAACCGCGGGAGCGCCCGCGGTCACGAGAATTGCCTGATACGGCGCGCCCGCGGGCCAACCGAGCGTGCCGTCGCCTTCCTCGATGCGAACGTTGGGAAAGCCCAGCCGGCGCAAGCGTTCGCGAACCGAGGCGGCGAGGGCGGGCTGCGTTTCCACAGCGACCACTTCCCGAGCCAGCTTGGAGAGTATGGCGGCCTGGTATCCCGAGCCCGCGCCCACTTCCAGCACGCGTTCCGACCCTTCGAGCGCGAGAGCCTCGGCCATGGCCGCCACCATGAAGGGTTGCGATATGGTCTGCCCCTCGCCGATCGGCAAAGGCGAGTCGGTATATGCCGCGATGGAATGTTCGGGCGAAACGAAGAGATGCCGGGGAACCGTTTCCATTGCTTCGATTACGCGGGCAGAACGAATGCCGCGCCCGCGGATCTGGCGAGCAACCATCTCGCGGCGCTCGGCCTCAAACCCCGGGCCGTCAGTGGAGGAGCCGTTTCCATTCGTGCTGGTCATTGTCGATTGCCGTGTTGATCGCCGAGTTGTAACACTCAAATCGAGCCGTGACGCTCGCCCGCGGTTCCGTTATGATGAATTGTACAATCCCAAACGCCAGCCCTTAAGGAGATTTGAATGAGATTTTTGACTGGAATACTGGCCGCTGTGATTCTCACCGGCGGTTCGGCGCTGGCGCAAACGCCTGCCACTAGTGCCCCCAAGACGCCCGCACCGGCGCATCAGCCTGGAACGCCTGCTCAGCCGCCGGCGGCGAGCGCAGCTCCTTCGGCGTCGGAGGCGCCACCGGCCCTTGAGAAACCGGATCCAGCGAAGGAGGCGGCCATCCGTCACCTGATGGACCTTACGCAGACTTCCAAGCTCGGCGACAATATTGCGAACTACATCAGCGGGCAGGTTCGTTCCGTGATGGGCAGGACGCTGCAGAAGCCGGACGATCTGCAGAAATTCATGGATGCGTTCACGCAGAAGTTTACGGCGGCCGCCCCTTCGAGCGCGGTTACCGACGCGCAGATTCCGGTGTATTCGCACTTCTTCTCGATGGAAGATGTCGAAGCTCTGATTAAATTCTACGAATCGCCGCTGGGGCAGCGTGTGGTGAAGACGCTGCCGCAAGTGGCGCAGCAAACGCAGCAGGCCGGCATGCAGATCGACCAGAAGGCCGCGATCGAAGTTCTGCGGAGCATGTCCATCGAATATCCGGAATTGAAGCAAATGCTGCCGCCGGAACCCGGTGCAGCGCCAGCCCCCGCGCCGGCACCAGCACCAGGACCTGGGCCCGGCGCAGGCGCGGCGCCCTCCGGGCCGCCACCGCCTCCCGCGGAGAAATAACGCCGCGGCCGGGAAAAGCGAGCCGAAAGGGCCCGATCCGGATACAATCCTCTGCCGATGACTCAAGTGGATTGGTCCCCGGTCTGTATATCGCTGGCAACAAGCGCCACCGCTACTCTCTTTACGCTTGTTGCCGGCCTGGCGGCGGCCGCGTGGCGCGCGCGCCGCACGGGCCCGGCGATGGCGGTGGTCGATGGGATTTTTCTCCTGCCGCTGGTGCTGCCTCCCACCGTGGTTGGATTTTTTCTTCTCCTGCTTTTCGGGCGTAACGGCCCTCTCGGCAGAATCCTGCTTCATTTCGGTGCGACCATCGTTTTTTCCTGGCCCGCTACGGTGATTGCCGCCGCCGTAGTGGCGTTTCCCCTGATGTACCTGACGGCGCGCGCCGCGCTCGAGCAAGTCGACCCTCAGTTTTTGCAGGCGGCTCGCACGCTCGGGGCTTCCGAATGGCGCGTCTTTCGCGAGGTTGCGCTTCCCCTGGCATGGCCCGGCGTTTTGGCTGGGACGATCCTCTCGTTTGCGCGGGCGCTGGGCGAATTCGGTGCGACGCTCATGCTTGCGGGCAACATTCCAGGCAGGACGGCAACGATTCCCATCGCGATTTATTTCGCCGTGGAAGCGGACGACATCCGCACGGCGATGGTCTGGTGCCTGATCGATGTGGTGATTTCACTGGGGCTTCTCGCCGGCCTCTACTACTGGACCAACGTGCAAAGCCCCGGGCGCGCGCGATGGGCGCGGCGCTGACGTGCCGCTGCAGGTCCAAATCGCCAAGAGCCTCGCGGATTTTTCGCTGGACGTGTCGTTCGCCTCGGACAGCGGGCCGCTCGCCATTCTCGGATCGTCCGGCGCGGGCAAATCGATGTTGCTGCGGTGTATCGCGGGCCTCGACCGCCCCGATCGCGGGAAAATTGTTCTGAACGGCCGCACTCTGCTCGACACCGGGAAGGGCATCCAGATACCCGCGCGCGAGCGGCGCGTGGGAATGCTGTTCCAGCACTACGCTCTTTTTCCTCACCGCACGCTGGGCGAGAACATCGCGTTTGGCATTCGCCATCTTCCGCCCGAGGAACAGACGCGGCGCGTTGCAGAGCTTCTCGGACGCACGCGCATCGCGGGGCTCGATCACCGCTACCCGCGGGAGGTTTCCGGCGGCGAACAGCAGCGCGCCGCGCTGGCCCGCGCGCTGGCCATCGAGCCGGAGGCGCTGCTTCTCGACGAGCCGCTCTCCGCTCTGGACACCCATCTGAGGAGCCAGATGGAGGCGCAGCTGCAGGAGACGTTTGCGGCGTTCCCGCGCCCCGCGCTGCTGGTGACTCACAATATCGAGGAAGCCTATCGCCTGGGCGAGCAGTTGCTCGTGCTTTCCGCGCGGCCGGGTGGCTGCCTTCGGAGCGAAGGAGGCGATCTTTCGCTACCCGCCGACCGTGGAAGTGGCGCGGCTCACCGGCTGCAAGAATTTTTCGCGGGTGCGGCCTCTTTCGGAGAACACGGTGGAAGCGCTCGACTGGAATTGCACGCTGCGGGTATCACGCGCGGTGGAGGCGACAGCCGCGCATGTTGGGATCCGTGCGAATCACATTGAGTTCGCCCCGTCTGGTTCGACCGGCGGCGTGGCGGAAGAAAACGTGTTTCCCTGCTGGCTGGCGCGTTCCTCGGAAACCCCGTTTCGCATGACGCTTTACTTGTCTCTGCAGGGCCTCGCCCGGACTCGGCGAACACTTTCTGCAGGCGGAAGTCTCCAAGGAAAAGTGGCGGCTCTTTCGCGAAAAGCCGCTGCCGTGGCATGTGCGGCTGGCCCCCGATTCGCTGTTCTTGATGCCGTCTTAGTTGGGATTATTCGGGTTCGGTAGTGCCGCTATTTGAAGTGCTTGACCCATTTGATGTCGAGGCCGTTGGTGCCGTTGATGTCGCGGAGAAATACCACGGAGAGATCGCGCTTCACTGCGTATTCCACCTGGATCAGCTGATATTGGTTCGAGGTGGCGGCGTTGGTGGAATAGGTGATGGTGATCTTGTTTTTCACCTGCTGCTCGATGGTGATGCGCGCGGCGGCGTTGGATTCGGTGGCGGTGCCGGCGACGAACGGATCGACGCGGAACTGGCTTACGCCGAAGAGACGTTCGATCCGGCCTCCGAGCCCAGCTGGAAATCGCTTCCGACAGCAGAGCCGTGGCGCCGTAGTTCTGCGACGTAGATGCGGATCGCAATCCGCTCGATTCGCCGGGGCTGCCCAGCGCCAGCAGCGCGATGATGTCGCTATCGGGCAGCGGGGGGTCGGAGCGATAGTTCAGCGTGAGGCGGCTGGCGGGGCCGGAGAAATCGATCGTCACCTGGTACTGGCTGATCGTCGAAGTTGCCTCCACGTTCAGGATCGGGTCCAGCCGGAAGGGATTCGAAAAATTGATTTCGCCGCGCGTGAGCTGATAGGTGTTGCCGCGGAAAGGCATCTGGCCGCCCAACAGGTGAATGTGGCCGAGCAGCACGGGACGCCCCCAGGTGCCGCGCAGGCGGACGTTTCCATCCATCTCTACCTGCGCCCCGCTCCACTCGATCCTCGCGCCAACCGCCGTCTGACCTTCCACGTCGAAGACGAGATTCTGGAGAAAGGGGGAAGCGGCGGAGGGCGCTGTTTCGGTTTCTGTTGACGATGCGAAGAACGAGGTGAGATCCACTCCGCTGGCAAACAGCAGGCGCTGCACCTGCACATGGCCGCTGACCAGCGCGGCCGTCCTGGTGCCCGCGAGCTGAATGGTGCCGCCCACGAGCCAGCTCATTCCCGCCGGATAGCGCACGCGGACGACCGAGGTGGCGGCGCTTATGTCATAGCGCAGCGGCCCTTCCCCGTAGGTCATGCTGCCGCTGAGCAGCAAGTGGCCGCCCCCGGATTCGGCATTCATGCGATCGAAGACGAGGCGGGTCTTGTCGAAGAGCAAGTCGCCGTTTAATTTGCTGAGGCCGACGGGGAAATCTCCATAGGTGGCTGCGGCATCGCGGACGGTGGCGCGGCCGGTGACCCTCGGGCGAGACATCGTCCCTTCGATGGACATATTGGCTTCGGCGCGCCCTCGCGCCTGCAGATCGGGCAGCAAACCTTTTACAAGCTGAAGATTTACGCCGCCGCTCAGCGTGAAACGCAGCGGCCTGTCGCGGTCAAATCGCGCGGAGCCTTCGAGCCGGAAATCCGTGTCGGGGCCGTTGATATGGGCCTGGACGATGCGCACTTCATTGCGGCGGTAGGCGACCTTGATGTCCTGGTCGTTGGCCAGCTGGACGAGTTCGTAGTCGAAGGAAATGCGCGTGATGTCGGCGTCCACCTCGATCGTGTCGAGGTCGCGCGCGGCGCCGGAGATGGTGAATATTCCGTCCGCGCTGCTATGGCCGGTGAGCTGCTGCAGATGCAGGCCGGCGGCGATCAGCGGATCGAGATCGAACTGCTCCACGGTGAGCCGGCCGGAGATGGCTCTGCCTTCCGACAAGCTCATGCTGACGTCACCGGCCAGCTTGCCGTGGGCTATGTCAGAAGCCAGCGTCAGGTGCGCGCTTTGGCCATCCGAGGACAATTCGCCGTTGAAGTTGCCTTGTACTTCGGCACCGAGCTTCAAATCCACGACCCGCAGCGTGGCCGTTCCGACGGGTGCGCGCAACGGGCCGTTCCCTCGGAGCGTGAAGGAGAGCTTGCCTCCGATGGGAAGCGACGCGGTCTGAATTTCCGGGATATTTTCGAGAGATACGCGCGTTCCGGTCACATCGAACACGGCGTCCTTTTCGCCGTGGATGGTAGAGAACGTCACCGGCAACGCTCTCGGCTCCCTTGCGCAGTTCCGCGTGAGAGAGATGAATCACGTTCGATTCCGCGTGCAGCTGGGCGGTGAGCTTGTCGAACCGGAACTTGCCGGCTTCGATATCGTCGAACGTGAAATCGGAATCGAGTTCGGGGCGCGCGCGGGTGCCGCCGCCATGGACGCTGCCGGTCAGGAAACCTTTGAACGGGTAGTGCGTGCTGAAGATCGCCTGCAGATCGTCGCTGGGCGCGTGCTCGCATGCGGCCGGTGAGCGACCAGGTGCTTTCGGGGGCGAAGTCCCAGTCTTTGTCGAACTCGAGAGCGAGGTCGATGTCGGCGGATGTGGCGCCGCGCCTCACGGTGGTTTTCGTCAAATGGAAATCGTCGGGCGAATACTCCATCTCACCGGCGATATCGTCCCAGTAAAGCGTGTCGTAGCGCGCTTCGGTGGCGTGCATCTGGCCGATAAAGACCGGGCCGACGAGCGGACCCAGAATGCGGCCGTTCCAGGAGACTTTGCCGGTGATGGGGCGCGGGGCAGCGTCCGGACCGCGGATCGCGGCGATGAAATCGTCCCATTGGCCCAGGTCCTCGGCACGGAATTTCACTTCGAGGGCGGAATCGGCGGCGCCGAGAAAACCATCCATGTTGAGCTGCATTTGAGGCGTGGTGATCTCGCCATTCGAGATCGTCACCGCGTTGCGGCGCATGGCGTAGTCGTAATCGATGCGTCGCGGTTACCGGGATTTTTCCCGCTTCTAAGGCGGCAGGGGGAGACCAGCGCGTTTGGCCCGCGGACTCGAAATGTTTGAAGTTGGCGTCCCAGGTGTTCACCGAATCCACGTCGAGTGAGCCGTCCCAGTGGAGAGGATTCACCGGGAGACTCGGGTTATTCACCGCGTTGAGCGCGGCTGCCAGGCTCATGCCGCGCAGGCGGGTTTGGGTGCGGAAGGCGAGGGTATGAAAGTCCATCGTGAGGGTTCCGTCCAGGTTCCCACCGAGCGCGCGGGCCTGCAGGTCTGGCACGGCGAGCAACGTGTTCGCGATCTGGTAATCTCCCCAGGTTTCGAGCCCGCTGGCGTGGAACCACTGGTAGGGCATGCGAATGTCGTGTCCGTTGTAGTGGCCGCTGCCGGTCCATTGGCCTGAAATTCCCGCACCGGACGCGTAGTGGGCCTCGCCGGAGAAATCGGCGAGGGCGTCCGGCGTGGTGGGCGCGCGAAAAATTCTGCGAACGTCCGCGAGCGAAAGGCGACCGCGGTAATGAAGGTCCCAATTGGGATGAGCGAAGCTGGCGAGTTCGGCCCGCAGATCGAATTCGGAATGAGGAAGCTTGCAGACGAGATCGTCGATTTCAAACGAATCGCGATGGAGTGTGAACCTGGTGGCGAGATCGAAACGGAACGGGAGATTGCGCTTCTCGGCGAATTCCACCTGGCGCCAGCTGAGATTGCCGATATAGGAATCGGGAGCGGCGAGCGGGGCTACGTAATGCAGGTCGAAGGCGAGATCCTGGCCGTGCAGATCGAGCGGGCACCCTGCGGTCGTTGAAAGCGGCGCTGCCGTCGCGCAATTCCAGGCGGCCGATGCGGAGGCTGAACAGAGTCTGCCGCCAGTCGCGGTTGCCGGCGGGTCGTTTCGGGGAGGGCACGTTGCTTGTGCCATTTTTCTCGATGCGCACGAACACCTGCGGGCGCTCGACGATCAGTTCTTCCAGCGCGATTTGTTTGCGGAAGAGCGAAAGGATGCGCAGGGCGACGTCGATTCGGTCGGCGTGAAATAACGGCAGCTGGCTGGCGGGTTCGAGTCCGTGGACCGTCAAATCCTGGATTTCGGCTCGGAGGCCCCAGATATTCGCGTGGAATTTTCCGATTTCGACGCGCGTGCCGGTTCGCTGCTCGATCTGCTGGACCGGCCTCATCGCGCATCCATCGGCTGCGCGAGGTCGGTGTGCAGAAATAGGGCGATTGCGGCGGCGGCCGCCAGCAGGACCAGCAGGATGCCGCCGAGACAGAGGCCGATCCAGAGTCTGGGGCGTGCGCTCAAGGCTTGGCCTCCGGCGCGAGCACGTCGATCTGGAGGCGCCCGCGGGTGTCGTCCAGCCAGGTGGTGGCGCGGTCGCCGATGGCGCGCTGGACCAGCACTTCGCGAATGGTATCGCTCACATCGTCGAGCGCCGGAACCGGCTGGCCGCGCTTCTGGAGCTGCGAGCGCGAATTCGGTCGTGTAATACTCTTCGATCTGGGAATCGGTGACCTGGGCCGCGGGGCGAAAACGGAAGTCGAGAAAGCGCGACAGGTAGAGCTGCTGTTGCAGCAGCCGGCGGACGGCGGCTTCGCTGAGACCGACAGCAGCGCAGCGCTGCTTGAATTCGGCGGGGGAAGCGAACTGTTTCTCCAGCTGCGAATAAGCGCGGTCCACATCTTCCGTTGACGGCTCGGGATACGTTGCGGCGGCGGCTTCGCCTCGCACGAGCCACTGGTCTTCGAGTTCGCGGAGCAGCTCTGCCCGCGATTTCGACTGGCCGTCCACGAGCGTCTGAAAAGCGCCTAGCTCGCGCACTTCGCTTTCGGTGAGGATGTCGTCATCGATGCGAGCGGCAATGCCATCGACGGTTTGGGAACTGCCCGCCGCGGACGGAGAGGCGGGGATAATCGTGGAATACGACGCATTCTGCGCGTTCGCAGAGCTCGCCGCCAGCGCTTGCAGCGATATCGCCATTGCGAGGATGAGGATTTTTTCGCGCATCAGAACACCGGCCCGATGTTGAAGGAAAATTGAAAATGGGGCAGCCGGAAGATATCCGTCACGTTTGTGGTGGCATTGGTCGCCTGGTATTGGGCGGGGTTGATCTGGTAGCCGAAATCGAGAGTCACCGGGCCCACCGGCGTCGGGTAGCGCAATCCGATTCCTATGGTGTGGGAGAAGTAATCAATGTCGGTTGTGGAAGGCGGTTTCCAGGCGAGCGAGATGTGATGGATGTCGCGAAACACGTTGCCGGCGTCGTAAAAGACGGCTCCTCCCAGGCGGCTGCCGGCGATGGAGAATCTCGTCGGAAAATGCAGTTCCTGGTTGAAGGCCAGCAGCGCCAAACCGCCGATCGGAAAACCGGTGCAGGGATCGCGGGGGCCGGCCTGGTTCAGGCCGAAGCCGCGCAGCGATGTGCCGCCTCCGGCGAAGAATCGCTCCGGGAGCGGTACGATTTCTCCCAAAGGCGTGGGACTTGTGGTATTGCACGTGGTCGGGATTCCGCTGCTGGTGTTGCCGAAGGGCTGCTCGCACGCCAAAGCGCAGCGAGCGCGCGAACACGAATTCGCGGCCGAAGGAAGTGAAAGTCGAGTTTTGAAATGAGCCGCGAAAGAAATCCGCGCCCGAGCCCAGCGCGGTGGAGGCGATGCTGGCGTCGACGGTGTTGAAATTGCCGTGTTTGGCGTCGCTCGGATTATCGCGGCGGTCGCGCGCGTAAGTGACGTCGAACCCGGACACCAGGGTCGGCTGGCTGATGAGCGGAATTTCTTCCTCCTGAATGGTGTTGGCGATTTGCGCGACTTCGACGCGCCGGTAGAAATAGCGGTAGAGCAGGGAACTGGACGGGGATAGCTTCTCCACGAGTTGCACGGCTCCCTCGTAGCGTGTGGAGGTAAACGTGTTGACGTCCTGCGTTTTATCCGCGAAGCCGGTGAGCTGCAGGCTCAGGCTTTTCTTGGTGAGCAGATTGTCGGCGGTATAGGTGAGCGCGGCGCGATACTGCAGCGTGCTGGCGCGGGCGCGGAAGGAAAGCGTCTGCGCCCGGCCGAACATGTTCGAGCGCGCGATCTCGAAAATTCCCCGCGGGCTGGCGCCGATGGTGGTGCCGTTGGGATTGGTGCTGCCTCCGGCAAGGGTCTGCACCTCGAATCCGAAGCCGTAGCCGATGGTGTAGCGCCGGCCTTCCTCGGTATCGACCACCACCACTTTGAACGGGTCCGCGCCATTCGGATTCTGCGGCGCGAGCTGCACGCGATTGAACACGCCCAAATTGTAGAGCCGCCGCTGCGTGTCGACGATGTCGCCTTCCCTGAGAGGTGCCTCGGGCTTGATGGTGACTTCCCGGCGGATAATGCCTGGGCGCGTGAACTGGTATCCCGTGAGCAGAACCTTCGATACCTCGATGCGCGTTCCCTCCGTGATGTGGTAAGTGACGTTCATTTGATTTGGGTTGGGCGCGGGCGTGACTTCCTCCTGAAAGCGCGCCTCGGGAAATCCTTCGTTGTAGTAGAGCGCCAGGACGTTATTGCGGTCACTCGCGATACCCGCTTCGGAATAAGGCTGGCCCGCGGTCGATCCCACCACGTTCTGGAGGGTTTCGGTGCCGATCGCGTGGTTCCCATCGATCTTCAGATCGGCGATGCGGGTCTGCGGCCCTTCGACGACCTGGAAAGTCACAAAGAGGTGGTTTCTTTTCCCGAGGTAGTCATCATCCACCGCGGAGGTTACCTGCACGTCGCGAAATCCGTTCGAAAGATATAAGGCGCGGATCGAATCGCTATCGTCGCGGAGCAGTTGCTGGCTGAAGCGGCCGTTGGATTGGAACGCCGCCGTCTGGATGGTGAGTCGTTTGGCGAGCAGGCCGTTGCCGAAGTATTTGTTGCCCTTGAATGCGATGCCCAACACGCGAAAGCGCCCGCCGCGCGAGACTTCGTAGGAGATCACCTGTTCGTTGCGGCCGTCCGGACCCTTCTCCGCTTGGGAGGTCACCTCGACATCGGCGTTGAAGTATCCTTGCCGCTGGAGATAGTCGCGGATGTTGCGGCGCCCCTCCTGCAGCAGGTCGTCGTCCACCGCGCCTTCGGCATAGATCGGAAGCAATTTGCGGCGCTGGCCGGCCCTGATGCGCGCTCCGCTGAGTTCGACGCGTATCCGCGGACCGGCGGTTACCGAGAACATCAGCGGCACGCGATTGGATTTTTCGTCGTACGCTCCCGGTGTGATCACGCTGCCGGCGCCCAGGTAGCCCTGGCCAACCAGAAATTGCTTCACGCGCTGCGCCGCGCGTGTGAGCCGCGCCGAAGTCATTTCATTCTTGCCGGTGAGTTTGGTGCGGCGGATGAGTTCCTGGTTCGAATAGGTGGTCTGGTTGGTGATGTCGATCGCGCCGATGCGCGCGCGCGGGCCCGAATCGATGTGGATCGTCACGTCGATCTGGCGCGTGTCTTCGCGGGGTTGCAGCGAGTAAGTCACTTTGGCGAGAAACGAACCGTCATTGTGCAGGGTATCTTCCAGGCGCCCGATCGCTTCACGCAGGGAACTTTCGCGGAATGGTTCGCCCAGGTTCAGGCGCAGCGCGGCCAGAGCCGCCGCCTCGCTGGGAGGCTCCTTGAGTCCCTCGATATGAACCAGGTTATTGTAGTAGTTGCGCCTGACTACGAAATCCACGGCGACGCCATTTCCTTCGTTCGTTGTCGCAACGCGAATGTCGGAGAAATCGCCCATGGCGTAGAGTTTTCGAAGGCTTTCGCGCTCCACGGCGAAATCGAAGGGCTTTCCCGGAGCGAGCGCCAGTGGGGGTATCCTTTCTTCCACGTTTTTGCCGGATTCGTCGACAACGCGAATTTGCGTCACCGGCCGTCCTTCGACCTGCGCGCTGGGACCTGCCGTTTGCTGCGCCATGGCGGGTGCGCTGGCGGCCAGGTGGCAGGCCATTGCTCCTGCGATGCAGGCGACGATTCGCGCGACCGCGCAGGCTTTCTGGAACTGCCGTTTACCCGATGTTTTCATGCGCCTAAGGTGAGAGCAAAGGTTAGCACAGCCGCGTTGCCTGCCTGCTGCGAAAAGGCGCTATCATGTTGTCCACAAGGGATATTGCAATGACTCCGGCACAACGCGAAAAATATTCCCGCCAGGTACTTTTTGCGGGGCTGGGCGAGTCTGGCCAGGAGAATCTGCTGCGGTCGAGCGCGGTGCTGGTGGGCTGCGGAGCGCTGGGGACGGCGGTGGCGAATCTGCTCATCCGGTCCGGCGTGGGGCGGCTGCGGATCATTGACCGCGATTTCGTGGAAGTGTCGAATTTGCAGCGGCAGACGCTTTTCGAGGAGTCCGATGCGGCGCAGTCGCTGCCGAAAGCGGTTGCCGCGGAGCGCCGCCTGCGCGCCATCAATTCGGACCCCCATGTCGAAGGGATGGTCGCGGACCTCACGCCGCAAAATGCCTCGGACCTGCTCGCGGGATTTGAGCTGATTCTTGACGGAACCGACAATTTCGAGACTCGCCTCCTCGTAAACGACGCGGCGATCTCGCTCGGCGTTCCCTGGATCTATGCCGCCGCGGTAGGGAGTTACGGCGTCACCATGACGATTCGTCCCGGCGAAACACCGTGCCTCGCCTGCCTGTTAGAAGGCGAGGAAGGGGTCGAAGGCTTTTGGCGCGGAGGCCACCTGCGACACGGCCGGAATCCTCAACGCCGCCGTGGGTGTGATTGCCTCGGTGCAGGCCGCGGAAGCGATGAAATTGCTGGCGGGAAAGCCCGAGGCGCTGCACGGGCGCCTGATTTCCTGCGATGTGTGGAGCGGAAAATTCCAATCTCTCCGCGTGGCCCGGAACGCGAACTGCCGGGCCTGCGCGCGCAGGGAGTTTATTTTTCTGGAGGGCGAGGTACAGCCCCATATCACCATGTGCGGCCGCGATTCCGTGCAGATCCACGAACGCGGCCGGAAGCTCGATTTGGGCGATCTGGCCCGGCGGCTGGCGTCTGCCGCGCCCGAGGTGCGGAGCAACGATTTTCTGCTGCGTTTCGGCGTGCCGCCTTACGAGATAACCGTTTTTGCCGATGGACGCGCCATCGTCAAAGGCACGCAGGATCCCGCCATCGCCCGCTCGCTGTACGCCCGCTACATCGGGGCATAGGCGCTCGCTCGGCGTCGCGCGTTTTACAGCCAGAAAAGAGAAGAAGGCGACCGGGGTGCAGTCGCCTTCGGGGGTGTGCGAGAATTCCGGGGGTGGGCCCGGAAACTCTGTATTTAAGTAATGCTAACCCGGCAGCTGTTAGGAAGTTGTAAGGAGTGTGTGAATTCTTCAAGACATACGGAATTAAGGGTTTGGACGGCCGTTGATTCCTTGCGATTAGCGTTCGTGGAGGAATTTGCGGTTGATATCGGGCCAGAACTCTTCGAAAGTGTTGCTCCCGCAGCTGGCCTGGCTCCGCACGGATGGCACCGGCAGTTTGGCTTCTCCCCGTAATCCCAAACCAGTTTCCACCAGCGTGCTAGAATTTGCCGATGCAACGCTATTGGTGAGGCGGGTTGGACTGCGGATTTCTGCTCTGGCTTTCCTTCTGTGCGTGGCCAGTTTCGTGGCCGCGGCGCAGGAAACCAATCCCGTTGTTACCGTCGATCACGGCCCCAACGCGGCGAGCCAGATCGCTAAGCCCTACGTGATTCTGGTCTCCCTGGATGGCTTCCGTTTCGATTACGCGAAACGGTATGGCGCGAAAACCCTGCTGGAGCTGGCTTCGCGGGGCGCCAGCGCACCCGATGGGATGATTCCCGCCTTTCCTTCGATCACTTTTCCGAGCCATTACACGATCGTCACTGGCCTCTACCCGGAACATCACGGGATCGTCGCCAATACCTTCTACGATCCGGCTCGCAAGCAGGTCTATAGCTACAGAGATCCGTCCACAGTTAAAGATGGAAGCTGGTACGGCGGAACGCCGCTGTGGGTTCTAGCCGAAGAACAGGGCATGCGCGCGGCGTGCTTCTTCTGGCCGGGGTCGGAGGCGGATATCCAGGGAGTGCGGCCTTCCTACTACGCGAGATACAGCGACAAATTTCCCAACGAACAGCGCGTGAATCAGATACTGGATTGGCTTCGGCTGCCGGCGGCCCGGCGCCCGCATTTCATCACCCTCTATTTCAGCGATACAGACCATGCCGGCCATCAGTACGGACCCGACAGCCCGCAGTTGGCCGATGCGGTTCACGAGGTGGATCGCGAGTTGGGCAGATTATCGGCGGGAATCGCGGCCCTGAAGCTGCCGGTGAATGTGATTGTCGTTGCGGATCACGGCATGGCGACCGTGCGCGGGGGGTGGGTCACCCTGGACGAGATGGGACTCGACGATTCTCTTCTGGAGGACAGCGAGGGGCAACTGATGTATGCCAAATCGGATGTGGATGCCCAGAAAATCCTTGAGTCGTTGCGCGGGAAGAGTGAAAAGTTCCAGGTGTACCGGCGCGGTGAGGTGCCCGGGCACTTGCATTTCAACGGCAACCCGCGGGCAGGCGATCCGGTTGTCATCCAGACAGGGCCGTTCGAAATTCGTGTGAGCGCAAAGTCAGATAACCGCAATCCAAGCGCTGGGGCGCACGGATTCGATCCCGCGATCCTGCCGGAAATGAAGGCAATTTTCGTGGCCTCCGGGCCGGATATCCGTACCGGTGCGACCGTCGCCCCCTTTGAGAACGTGAACGTCTACCCTCTGATCGCGAAAATTCTCGGCCTGGATATACGTGCGCTTAAGACTGGCCCCGTTGATGGCAAGCTCGCCGTTCTGCAGGGCATTCTGAAAAAGTCTGATTGAGCGGCACCCGCGAAAAATTACGCCGCCGGCGGATTGTGACGGCGGGATTATGGCCGGGCGGAAGCCCGGTCGCATGTTAAAATTCCGCCATGGCCAAAAAGACAATCACGCCGGGAGGCAGCATCGACGGAGTTGTGGAGCTGCCGGGCGATAAATCGATTTCGCATCGTTACGCCATCATCGCCGCGCTGGCCGAAGGGAAGAGCGAGATCGCGAATTACGCTTCGGCCGCCGATTGCCGCAGCACGCTTGAATGCCTGCGCAGGCTGGGCGTCGAAATAGAAGTAAGCGACCGCTTGGTGCGCGTGGCGGGCGTGGGACTGGGCGGCTTGAAGGAGCCGCGGCGTCCGCTCGATGCCGAAAATTCCGGCTCGACGATGCGGATGCTCGCGGGAGTGCTGGCCGGGCAGCCATTTACATCGACGCTCACGGGAGACGACTCTCTCCGGAAGCGGCCCATGCGGCGCGTGATCGAGCCGCTTCGCCAGATGGGCGCGGAGATCGAGAGCCGCGAGGGCGACCGCGCGCCCATCGAAATCCGCGGGGGGCAACTGCATGCCATCGATTACACCACGCCCATTCCGAGCGCGCAGGTAAAGTCCGCGATTCTGCTGGCCGGGCTTTTTGCCGACGGCGTGACCACGGTGCGCGAATCCGTCTGCACGCGCGACCATACCGAAGTGGCGCTGCGCGAGTTTGGCGCGGACATTGAAGGCAAGCGTGGCACGCTGCGCATTCATCCGCGGCCCAAGCTGACGGGCTCGCCAGCTCACTGTGCCGGGAGATCTCTCCGGCGGAGTTTTTTTGATTGCCGCGGCGCTGGTGCTGCCGGAGTCTTCGCTGATGCTCCACAACGTCGGGCTGAATCCATCGCGGGCGCGGGTGATCGACTTCCTCATCTCCATCGGGGCGCCGGTTCACATCGCCTCGGTGCAGTTGCGAAACGGGGAATTGGTGGGCGACGTGGCTGTGCGCTACGCGCCGCTCGTGGGTGGAGCGATTTCCGGCGCGCAGGTGGCGGAAATGATCGACGAGCTTCCGATGCTGGCGGCGCTGGGGCCGTTCACCGAGAAGGGCATTGAGATTCACGACGCCAAAGAGTTGCGCGTGAAAGGAAAGCGACCGCATCGCGACGCTTGCCGAGGGTTTGCGCGCCATGGGCGCCGACGTGGAGGAATTTCCGGACGGCATGCGCGTGGCCGGACGGTCCGCGGGAACCTTGCACGGAGCGAAGATCGAGCCGCATGGGGATCATCGCATCGCCATGGCGCTCTCGGTGGCTGCACTCGGCGCAAAAGGCGAAACCGTGATTCGCGACTCCGATTGCGTGGGAGTTTCGTTCCCCGAATTTTTTGCGACGATGGAGCGCCTTCGCGGGGCACAGGTTTCCAAAGACTGACGAGTTTTTCTTCGCAAGTGTGGCGCTCTTTACGTCTGGAACGCCGCGTTTCTCCTACAGAGTGTCCGCTTCTGCAGTGATGGTTTCCCCGTATGTCCCTTGTAAGTACGCGCGCCTATGCTGTGATGGAATTAAGGAGCTTTTTCGATGCTCGCACTCACCGGGAGCGTTTTAGTTGTGCTGGGCACGTACGCGTTCTTTGCGGTGCGTATGCCGGTGACGCTCATCGGGGCTGTGGTCGCTCTGGGAATCCTGCTGATGCTTGGGCAGATCGTCAAGATCGCCAAGCAACGGCCCGTTGCGGCTACTAAAGGAGATGCCAGTGGCAGCTAATAAAAGCGAGAAGTGCGCGCACCCGCCCTGCACTTGCAAAGTGGTCTCGGGGAAGTATTGCAGCGTGGAATGCGAAGCCATGGAAGACACGCCGGATCTCGATTGCAAGTGCAACCATCCCGGTTGCAGCGGGAGCATTTCGTAGCGGCTCTTGTTGGTCGGAACCCTCAGGAGGGATGACGCGATGATAATTCTACTCATCATTTTGCTTCTGCTGGTGGTTGGCGGATTGCCGACCTGGCCTTACAGCCGCAGTTGGGGCTACTACCCAAGCGGCGGGCTGGGCTTGATTCTCGTGGTGCTCCTGGTGTTGCTGTTGCTTGGCCGTTTGTGACGTTCTGACGGGCTTACGCCTGCCTCTATCCGGCAGACCGGTTACGAATGGTCTGCCGGCGGATTTTCTTCTTTCGAGGTGAATGTATGCCGCTCGTGCAGATTGTGCTGGTTCTGATCGTCGTCGGAGTGCTGCTGTGGCTGGTGAACTCGTTTATCCCGATGGCGGGCTCCATCAAATCCATCCTGAACGCCGTGGTGGTGATTTGTGTGGTGGTATGGCTGCTGAACGTTTTTGGATTGATGGGATCGATCTACCACCTTCACGTTCCCACTCCGGCCCGTTGACGTCTTCCACGCTGCGTTAGCCCGACAAATGAAAAAGAAAGCCGGACGCGATACGCTGCGTCCGGCTTGGATTTCCGTTTAGTACTGCGCTGGGTCGGGCGGGCCTACCTGCCGGAGACCGGGTTCCCTGCGCCGGTCGAACCCTTCAGATAGAAGTAGCCCACCTTGTTGTTCGAGGGCGTGCCGTACCACATGCGCCCGTCGTTATCGAGGAACATTTCCCGGATCGTGTTCTCCGAATGCGGGAAGGGATATTCGGTGACCTTTCCGGTCTTGGGATCGAAGCGTCCCAGCACATCCATGTTGTAGGACGCGTACCAGACGCCGCCGTTGGAGTCGATTCCCATGCCGTAGGGAGTTGGCTCCGGGCCGGGCAAGTCAAATTCCTTCACGTCTTTGGTCTTGGGATCGAAGCGCAGCATTTTGCCGCCGCGGAATTCGCCGGAATAGACGATGCCGCTCTTCGGGTCGATCTCGATGCGGCGCGGGAAGGAGTTCTTCGTGAGCGGCGAATAGATGGACACCTTCAGGGTCTTGTAATCGACCATGCCAAACTGATCGGTGTCGGTCTTGGTGAACCAGATGTTGCCGTCCCGGTCTTCCTTCACGTCGTAGGCGTGCTTGACTTCGGGACTGTCGTAGTATTCCTTCGTCTTCGGATCGAATTTCCCCAGGGGGGTGCCGGAGAACCACACGTTGCCGTCGCCATCGAAGCGCAGCGTGTGCTTAGAACCCGATGCGTAGCCCATCTCCCCAGGGATCTTGCGGTCCTGATATTCGGTCATGGTTTTTGTCTGCGGGTCCCACACGCCGAGCTTGTCGGAGCCCTGTTCGGTGAGCCACACCTTGCCGTCCGGCGCCTCGACCGCCGAATGGATCGCCGCGGTACCGAGGTTCGGAACCGAGAAACTCTCGGCGGCGCCGGTCTTGGGATCGAGCCGGGTGATTTTGTTGGCCACGCCAAAGTCGGGAATCCAGAGATAGCCATCTTTGCCGGGGGCCGCGCTGAAGGGCATCATGCTGGGGCCGGGCATGTCGTATTCCACGTATTCGATGTTCATCGCGTCACTGCTGAATGGACGGACCGTGTTCTTATATTCCGGCATGTCCGCGGGGGATTTCGGCAGCACGGAGTCGGGTCCGAACAGCTTGGTGAGGTAGGAAGCGATCATGTCGGCTTCCGAGTCGGTGACGCGATCCTCCAGCCCGAATTTCATCGCGGTCCGCATGAAGGCGACGCGGTCCTGCCAGCCGTCGGCGTCGCGAGTTACCGAAGCCATGCGCGTCTGGAAGGCGTGGCAGGTGAAGCAGGTGTTGAAAATTTTGTCCTTCGCGGGCGCCGCAGGCCACAGCTTGCTGGCTTGGTAGACCGAGATATCGTTCCAGCGCACGCGGCCGGTCTGAAGGGCGAAATCGAGGGAGCTATCCTGCCCGGCGGCAATTTTCACGCCGGTTTGCGCGTCGGCGCGATAGCCGGGCGCGCGGATTCCCACGCGATAATCTCCGGCGGGCACGTTCTCCACGCGGTAGCGGCCCTGGCTGTCGGAGAGGGCCATGAAGGTCATGTGCGTCTGCGCATTCTGCGCCTGCACGAACGCGCCCTGAAACGCGGCGCCGTCGGGTCCCTTCACCGTTCCGGTGATCGTCGCGCTGTAACAAGCCGAGCCCAGAAGCACAAACGAGAAAATCGCTGCCAAAAGCTTGCGGTACGACGTCATTCCCCCCCCTTAGATTTCAAACGCACTGCTTTCGGCCCTCACGGGCCCAAACCCACCTTGCGCCATTATGCCCGTGTTGCAGGTTCCCCGTCGCGGAAATTCTAACAATAGACGCGTCCCCGAACCCGCTGGTTTCGCCTCGTCGCCGTGGTGAAACTCCTGCGAGGCCGCTTTACCGATGCTTGACCATCGCCGGAAACGCTGTCATAATAATGTAGATACAAAGTAGATACGCCGTTTTAAAGGATGCATCCATGAGAGCGACCGTCAAGAAATGGGGTAATAGCGCCTCGGTGCGAATTCCCGCCGCGGTGATGCAGGCTGCGAATTTGAGACTTAACGATCCCGTGGACATTAGAGAGGAATCCGGACGCATCGTCATCGAGCCCCAGCCGCAGAAGCCATACGATCTTGCGGACCTGGTGAAGGGGATTACTCGCGCGAATCTCCACGGGGAAGTCGATTTTGGCGATTCGGTCGGCAGAGAGGTCTGGTAATGGCCCGC
Organism: uncultured Acidobacteriota bacterium; assembly: GCA_963709105.1. Taxonomy (GTDB): domain Bacteria; phylum Acidobacteriota; class Terriglobia; order Acidiferrales; family UBA7541; genus Palsa-295. The sequence goes on along the minus strand of CAVPVC010000016.1, from coordinate 149,218 downwards.
AGCTATGTTCCCGACGCCGGCGATGTCGTCTGGATAAGCTTTAGTCCTCAGGCGGGCCACGAGCAGCCAGGTCACCGGCCCGCCGTGGTGCTGAGCCCCGCCATTTACAACGCGAAGACGAGCCTCATGCTGTGCTGCCCCATGACCACGCACATCAAGAATTATCCGTTCGAAGTCACGATCGCAGGGGATGAACCGAGCGCAGTACTCGCCGACCAGGTCCGAAGCCTCGATTGGCGAAAGAGACGCGCCCGGCGTAAAGGCGCCATATCGACAGAAAAGTTGGCAGAAGTTCGCACCAAACTCCGCACACTTATAGGCTGAATCGAATCAGCGGTTTTTAGGGCAACTGCCGTTGTGCATCCCAACTAGCCGACGAAGCCGCGTAGCCAGCCGGGGTGGCCATTCCAGGACCACCAGAATTCGAGGAAGGAAACTGCGAGCGTTGTGAGGACGAATCTCCAAGCGAAGGGGCGTTTTCCGGGCGCCGATTCGTAGGCGACTGCCGAGCGGAGAATATGCAGTGCAAAAAGAGCCAGGAGCGGCGAAATGGTGGTGAGATTAAACCCGAATTCGCCCACCGCTTTCCAAAAGGGAGACGGCGACGGCCGCAACAGCGGAAAAAGGCCGACGGACAGACCGATACCCAGCAACTGAACCGAGAATCCCAGATACACGAGTGCGCAAGCCAGCAGAAACTGCCAGCCCTCCCTCTGCAGCAGAATTTTTAGCTGGCGATGCATCCCGGTAACTTTAACTCGAAACCCTATTACAAGCGATGCGTGCTTGCGTCGCCACAGTGCGCTTACGCAGTCGCGTCCTGCGAATCGCACCATCATAATATTGTGAATTGTGGGCCTCGGCGGGCCGGTCGCTTCTCGAATTCGCGCACGCGATCCGGAAAGCGTTCTTGACACCCTGCAAGCGTTGCTGCTACGGTGCGAAACAGATGCAACAGCAATCTCGCCGCTACCTCCTCTTGTTTGTTGCCGTTGCGGCCCTTGGCTACTTCTTTTACAAGTTCCGGAATTCCATCACGCTCCCAGGCTTTCGCTGGAGCATGGTGGGGCAATCGCTGCGTCACGCCAACCTGTTCCTCCTGCTGCTGGGGATCGTGACCACGTACTTCTGTTTTGCGCTTCGGGCGCTGCGCTGGATGCGCTTTTCCCGGACCTTTGGCGCGATGCGCTTCGGGAACGTCTACCCGGCCACGCTGATGGGCTTCACCTGCACGTTTCTTCTGGGGCGCGCGGGTGAGCCGGTGCGTCCTGTGCTGATTGCGCGGAAAGATTCGCTTTCTATCCCGCATATGTTCGGTGTGTACGTGCTCGAGCGCGTGTTCGACATGGCCTCGGCGATCGTGCTGGCGGGGACCTCGCTGGTGCTTTTCGAGCGCAGCGGGCTGGCCGGCAATCCCGATAGCCCGATCATGCGCGTGGCGCGTTCGGCGGGATTCGCGCTGCTGGCCTTGCTGGTGCTGATTGTGGGCTTCCTCGTTTATTTCCGGTACCACGGCGCGGGATGGCTTTCCCGCAAAGTGCGGCAGGAGAAATGGCGAACCGGCTGGCGCGAGAAAATCGCCGTGCTGCTCGAAGGCTTTAGCGACGGGCTCCAAGGGGTTCGCACCTGGGAAGACATGGCTGTGCTGCTCGCCTATACCGCGGTGCATTGGGTCGGTGTGATCGTCGCGTACTGGTGTGTTGCTCACGCGTTTGGCGGGGAATTGCTCGCTCTGAATTTTACGGCAGCTACCCTGGTGCTGGCATTCACGGTGGTCGGTTCGGCCGCGCAGCTGCCCGCCGTGGGTGGGGGCGCGCAGGCAGCCACCTTTTTTGTGCTTACGCTGATGTTCGGCATCAGCAGGGAGCCTGCCGCCACCATGGCGATTGTGGTGTGGCTGGTCACGTTTGCTTCCTGCTCGATCGTGGGGCTTCCTCTGCTTTTTCATGAGGGATGGTCCATGGGCGAAATACGTCAGATGGCTCGCGCGGAAGAGAAAGCCGGCGAAGCGGCGCTTCTGGAAGAGGCGGAGCAGGGCGCCGAAGCGAAAGGTCCGCGGTGAAGTGCCCATTCTGCGCGCATCTCGACGATAAAGTCATCGACTCCCGCGAAGCCCGCACCGGAGACCTCATCCGCCGCCGCCGCGAATGCCTCAAGTGCGGCCGGCGGTTCACCACCTACGAGCGCATCGACGAAATCCCCTACATGGTGATCAAGAAGGACGGGCGCCGCGAGAAGTTCGAGCGCCAGAAGATCCTCCAGGGACTGCTGAAAGCGTGCGAAAAGCGGCCGGTGCCGGTCGGCAAGCTGGAAACGATCGTCGACGAGGCCGAGGCCTTCGTCAGCGAAGCCACGGAGCGCGAACGGTCATCTACCGAGCTTGGCGGGCTGCTGATGAACCGGCTGAAGAAGCTCGATAAGGTCGCCTACGTGCGGTTTGCGTCGGTGTATCTGGATTTCAAGGACGTCAAGGAATTCATGGACGAGCTGAAAGGACTGCTGAAGGACCGCGCCAGGAAATAAGCCGCCGCGATTTTGGGTAATCTTCGGTTCGGCCTAGCCTTGCCACACCCCTGCTGCGAAAGCTTTCACCGTGCGAAACCCGAGGTGCTCGTAAAGTTCCACCGCTCGCTTGTTGATCGATGTTACGGTCAGCGAGAGCGATTCGTACTGCCTCTTGCGCAGGGCCAGGATCACGTTCTCCATCAGCGCGCGCCCGATCCCGTGCCCCTGGTAGCCGGGCAGCACGCAGACTTGCGTCGTGTGGCCCACGCGGTCCGCCACTGTGGACGTAAGCACCATGGCCACCAGCCGGTCGCCGGTAACCGGACGCACCAGGAACGATGCCTCGGGAAGAAAACGCCCGCAGCCCGGCAGCAGCACGATGTTACGAAGAAATTTCAGGCCGCCGGCTTCGCTGCAATATTGATCGTTGATCTGGCTATCCACGTGGTCCGCGTAGGCGAGATGGATCAGCCGCGCCGCCGCTTCGAAGGCGCGGTCGGACCAGGGTTCCACGCGCAGTCCCGGCGAAGCAGGCTCGCCGGTGAGATTCGCCTCCGCGAGCGGCAGCAGCATGAATTGCCGCGGGTGAAGACGGAAGTATTGGGAGAGAAAAACCGGATCGAGCTCTGTGCCAAAAGGCATTAGCTGCGCTTCAATGCGCTGGAGGCGCGGCGTGGCCCGCAGCGTACCCAGCATTTCGGACAAAAGCTTCTGGGTCACCGGGGTTTGGGGCTGGCGGGAGGATACGAAAAGGCCGCCGATGAGCCCCTTGTGATCTTCGAGGACGTAGAAACCATATCCGGCGGGATGACCGTTTTCGAGAGCCGCGAATCCGCCCAAAGCATGGGAATCGATGAACTTGCGTATCAGTTCGATGGAAGGCTTGTAATCCCAGTGCAGCTCGGACTGCCAATGGTGGGCCTCCTCGTGAAAGAGGTCCTCGAGCGATCGCGAGTGCATCTGGCGGAGATCGATGATCTGCATCGGAGGCGAGCGGCCCTTTCCGGCATTTTATTATAGCTTCAGCTCTTACGCTAACTGACTGACTGTTTTGGAACGCAACCGGTTGCGAAAATAAAGGGCTGTGGAGAAGTGTGCTAAGATTCGGCAGGCTTAGTCGATGGAAGCGCCCGCATAACGGATGGCCGTCCTCTCAGAGCTTCGCTATCCCACAACCCGTCTAGCAAAGATTCTTTCGGGCGTCTTTGCGCTTCTTCTCTTCCTGTTTGTCGCCGTGGCGACGGTCTCGGGGTTTCTGCTCTACCAGCTCCTGCGCCCGGCGAGGACCCCGACGGCTTTCGATCTCACTGTAATGATGGGCCATCCTACGACGGTTTCGTTCCCGCTTCCCGATGGAACGGTGCGGGAAGGGTGGTTTTTCCCCGGCCTGCGAGGCGCGCCGACGGTGATCGTCGCGCATGGCTACCGCGGGCAGCGCGCGGACGTGCTTACGCTGGTCACCGCGTTGCAGGAGCAGCAATTTAACGCCTATTTATTCGATTTCACCGGCCACGGCACGAGCGAGGGGCTCACGACGCTCGGCTATAAAGAAACAGCGGAACTCCGCTCCGCCGTGCAATCCCTTTCGACGCGCGAGGACGTGGACCCCAGAAGATTCGGCCTTTGGGGCGAGGATATGGGCGGCTACGCGGCGCTCGAGGTGGCTACTTCCGATCCGCGCATCGCCGCCATCGCAGTGGACAATGCCTACAGCGATCCGCGCGAGATGGTCGAAGTGGAAGTGAAGCACTCCGGACTCACCGCGCTGCCTGGTGTCAGCGCGTTCTCAGATTTGGGCTTCCGGCTCATGAACTATTCTTACCGCAACGAGCTTCCCGTCTCCGCCCGTTTGGATCAGACCAGGGGAATTCCGAAGCTGTTCATCGAAACGGAGGACCGGCCGGATCTCGCTAAATTCACGGTGCGGCTGTTCAACCTGGCTCCGGAGCCCAAGCAGCTCATCCGCAACCGGCAGAATTATTCCGACATGGGCGACGAACAGCGGAAGAATTACGAAAGCCAGATCGTGAACTTCTTCCTGCAGTCCCTGCCGCCGCCTTCGCGTCCTCACTAGCTAGCGGGCCGGCTGGCGGGAGCGCGGCAACGGCCCGATCGGAACGTACAAAATTCCCTGGTAGGTCTCTTCGAGATTTCCGTAGAACCTCTGCGCTTGCCTGATTTCTCCCAAACCTGACGGAGTCGTGAGAACGAGGGCGGGATTGGGGTCCGCCGGCGACCATTCCGGCAGCTCGCGCGCAAAATAAAACGCGAGCCCGTAATTCCACGCGCGCGGCAGGTGATAGGTGAATATTCGGTCGGGATGCAGATTGCCGCGCATCAGCTGGGCGTGCCATCGCGCTGAGACGTATGGATCGATGCGGGGAAGAATTGAGAGCCCGGCAAACTCCACGAGCACGGCGGCCAGTGCTAGCGAGACCGCGAGAAAAGTGCGATCGCGCCGCGCCGCTGAGAAAAAGGATGGCGGCGGCTCCCGCAAACGCGATGATCGCGGAAATCACGATCGTCGAACCCAAAGCATCATGCATGGACGCGGGCAAGCGGTGCGCCCAGACAAGCGCGGCAATCCCCAGCACGCCCCAGGTTATGCCGATCGTAATTCCGGGCGAACGAGAGTGGGCCGAGCGGATCACGGAAACGGCGCAAACAAGCGAAAGAGCTGGGATCGCGGGAAGAATGTAACTCGGAAGTTTTGACTGCGACACGCTGAAAAAGAGCACCGGGAAAACGCCCCAGCACGCGAAGAAGAATCCGGGCGAATCGCGCCAGGACTTTTCGCGCCAAAGGCGCCGGCCTTCGTGAACCACCGGGCACAGGATACTCACCCAGGGCAACAGCGCGAACAGCGTAATCGGCACGAAAAACCAGAACGGCTGCCGGTGCTGGAATACCGGAGTGAGGTAGCGCTCGAAATTGTGCTGCAGAATGAACACGCGGAAGAAGTCAGGGTTGCGGCGCTCGCAGAGCAGATACCACGGAAGTGCCACAACGCAAGCCGCGACGATTGCGTAGGGGTGGGCGAGTCGCAGCGCCGGCGCGCCAGTTGCCTGTGAACAGCGCCCAGAGCGCGACGGCGCCTCCGGCCAGCAGGACCGCCGCCGGTCCTTTTGCAAGCACGCCAAGTCCGAGGAAGGCGCCGAATAGCAGCAAGGGCATTGCGTCGCGGCGCTGCGCGTTCGCAGCGGCAGGCGTAGCGGCGCGCAGAGATCCTGAGTAGCGCAAAACCGTCGCGGCGCTGGCCATGGCCAGTGCAATGCTCGCGCTGAAAAGCATATCGGGCGTCGCGGCTCGCGCGAACCCGATGGCTGCGACTGTGGTTGAGAATAGAAGCGGCGCGAGGACCGCGAGATCAGTTACGTGGGCTGCGTTCCCTCCGTAATGTTTCCTGGCAAGCCAGCCGATTGCGAACGCCGCCGCGAGAGCGCCGAGAGCCGAAGGCAGGCGCAGCGCCCATTCGGCCGGAAGATGCAGCAGGAATCCGATGGCTCCCGCCCAGTAATAAAGCACCGGCTTCTCGAACCAGGGTTGCCCGTAGAGACGCGGCGTCACCCAATCGCCGGTCGCGGCCATCGCGCGGGCAATCCATCCGTAGCGCGGCTCGTCCGGGCCGACCAGGCCGATCGCGCCGAGATGGCCGAATAGCGCGATGAAAATGATCGCGGCGCAGGCTACGCCCGTGACGGCATCCATGCGACGCGGTGGCTGAGAAGTATTGTCCAAGGCACGCCAGTCTATCATTCCGCTTTCGACATCGGCCCGCTTTCAACAGGGGCGAGGCTGGCGGCTCAAAACTTTCGCGGACGAATGTCCGTCTCCGGCCGCATCACGGGCGCCGAACCTTGCCGCGATCATTCGCTGGCATCCCTTGCGCGGCCTCGCGCATAATGTCGCGGGATGCGCGATTGGATCGAGTATGCAGGCGCGTGGATCGGGCTAAAAACGCTGGGGCTGCTGCCGAGGCGCGCGGCGCGCTTGGTGGGGGCGAGCTTTGCGGCGGTGGCGTACTTGATCCGCACGCCGCTGAAGCGCGCCGCGATGTTCAATCTTCAACTGGCTTTTCCGGAATGGACGGATGCGAAGCGCAAGGCTGTGATCGGGCGCATGATCCAGCAGATCGGCTGGATGGCGGGCGAGTTTTCGCAGTTTCCCAGGTACGTGCGCACGGGAATCGAGGGCGTAGTTGTGCTCGACGGAGAGGAAAACTTCGAAGCGGCGCGCCAGCGGGGAAAAGGAGTGCTGTTCCTCACTGGCCACATGAGCGCCTGGGAACTTGCTCCTTTCGCGCACGCGCTCTACGGGCACCCTTTGCATTTTCTCGTGAGGCCGATCCGGAATCGCCGCGTCGATGAGCTTATTAATTCCTACCGCTGCCTTTCGGGCAACCGGCCGATCGAGAAAAATAAATCCGCGCGGATGATCTTCAAGGTCTTGAATGAAGGCGGAACGGTGGGAATCCTTTCTGATCACAACACCTCCTTGGAGGAGGGAGTCTTCGTCGACTTTTTCGGAATTCCCGCTTCGACAACCTCCGGTTTGGCGAGGATCGCGCTGCGGACGGAAGCGGCCGTCGTGCCCGGGTTTCTCTTCTGGGATTATGCGCAAAAAATCTACCGGCTCCGCTTCGAACCCGCCGTCGAACTGGCGCGCAGCGGCAACGAGGAAGCCGACGTCATCGAGAACACGGCCCGCTTCACGCGCGTGATCGAAGACTACATTCGTGCGCATCCGGAGCAGTGGCTGTGGGTGCATAAGCGCTGGAAGACGCGCCCGTCGGGCGAAAAACCTGTCTATCCATTTTGACCAGACCGTTCTCATCGGCCTGTTCTAGTGTGGGCGCGGCCGTTCTGACCGGGCCACAAGGCAGTGGCGATTTGCTGCGACTGCAGTTCAAAGAGAGGAAATCTATGAGCCGCACCGCCGGGGAACTCGCGCAGTATCTGGAAGCCAAGCTCGAAGGAGACCCGCTGCTTCCGCTTTCCGGAGTGGCCAGCCCTGAGCAGGCAGGCATCGAGGACGTGATCCACCTCGCTTCTCCGCGCCAGCGGGATCGCGCGGCGAGCTCCCGGGCGCGCTGCGTTATAGGCCGGCCCGGCGCGCGCATCGAGGGAAAGACCATCCTTGAATCTGCGAGCCCGAAGCTCGCGTTTGCAAAGGCGGCCGCCTGGCTGCTGCCGCCCCAGCCGCCGCGTGGGGACATTCACCCCACCGCCGTCGTCGCGAAAAGCGCGCGCCTTGGCTCAAACGTAAGCATCGGCCCTTACGTCGTGATCGAAGAGCTGGCGTCGATCGGTTCCGGAACCCGCATCGACGCGTTTTGCTTTGTTGGCCGCGGCGTGATGGTGGGAGAAAACTGCCGGCTCCATCCCCGAGTCACGCTGTATCCCGGCGCGCGCCTGGGAAACCGCGTGGAGCTGCATTCGGGCGTCGTGGTGGGGGGCGATGGGTTTGGTTATGTGTTTGGCGACGGGCGCCAGTGGAAATTCCCCCAGATTGGCAGCGTGGAAATCGAGGACGATGTCGAGATCGGTTGCAACACCACCGTTGACCGCGGCTCTCTGGGGGAGACGCGCATCGGCAAAGGCGTCAAAATCGACAACCTCGTACAGGTTGCCCATAACGTGCAAATCGGCGAACACTCCGTGATCGCCGCTCAGACAGGCATTTCAGGAAGCACGATCCTGGGGAGGCATGTCGCAGTTGGTGGACAGGCGGGAATCGGCGATCACGCCGTGATCGAAGATGAGGCCAACGTGGGTGGACAAGCCGGCGTTCTGGTCGGCAAGACGATCCGGCGGGGGCAAACGGTGTGGGGAACGCCGGCCCGTCCCCTGGATCGTTTCAAAGAACAGTATGCGTGGTCCACGCAGCTTCCGGAGATCCTGCCCGGTCTGCTCGAACGGATTCGCAAGCTGGAGGAGCGGTAACAAAAAAAGTCATTTGCGGGCGGATTGCTTCGTCTTTCATTCGCCCTGGAAGCGGGGTTTACTGAGGCACCTTGGAGATGGGGAGGCGCATCAGACCTACGCGGGGTATGGTGCCGGGGGTATGGGGGATGGGGAGACGGTGTGTTTTTAGTTGACCCCCATTGGGATTAAAAAGATAATGGGGGCGCACTGTAACTATCTGTATTCTCGGGAATTGGGTGGCTTTCATTTTTTTGTAACAGTTTCTGAGGCCCGCGGAGCTTTATCCCCACGAAGTGAAATATGATGTGAAGGGTAGGGGCTAGTTTTATACAACCTGGTCAAATTCGGTGCCGGCAGTCATGACCGTTGGCACTGCCACAGGAACTAAGTATTCAACTGTATGTCTGAGGGATTGATGGCACGGGAAGCAAATTTGCGCGGCGGCACCCTCGAGAGCGGCGCCTCCGCGACCGCCACGGCTCCGCGCTCGCCTCACGCGCAGGTAGAGGAATCCGTCGCCCGAGCTACCAACTGGCTGTTGTCCCAGCAAACCCAGGAAGGCTACTGGTGGGCGGAGCTTGAGGCTGACACGACCCTGGAATCCGACTACATTCTCTACCTGCACATCCTGGGCCAGTTAAATTCCCCCAAAGTGCCCAAGCTTGCGAAGTATATTCGCGATCACCAGCTTGCTGACGGCGGCTGGAATATTTTCCACGGCGGCCCGGCGGAACTGAATGCCACGGTTAAAGCCTACGTCGGTTTGCGGCTGGCCGGGGATCCCGCAGCATCTCCGCACCTCGTAAAGGCTAAGGAAAGAATTCACGAGCTGGGTGGTTTGGAAGCGACCAACTCCTACGTTCGATTTTATCTTGCGATGGCCGGTGCCATCGATTGGAGCCTGGTCCCGGCGACCCCTCCGGAATTGATGCTGCTGCCCAACTGGTTCCCGGTCAACATTTACGAAATGTCTTCGTGGACGCGCGGCATCGTAATCCCGCTCGTGATCATTTATGCCAGCAGATCGGAATGGCGGCTCCCCGAGGGAATCGCTTTCAATGAACTTTTCAAGCGCCCGGGGGCGCGGCCTGTAGCTTTTGCCTGGGACAAGAGCGTCGTCACCTGGCGCAACTGCTTTCTCGCCATCGACCGGGGCCTGAAGCTTTACGAGAAATTGCCGTGGAAGCCCTTTCGCAAGCTGGCGCTTTCGCGCGCGCGAACCTGGATGCTGGAGCGCCTGGAGCGCAGCGAAGGTTTGGGAACGATTTACCCCGCGATGATGAATTCCATATTCGCTCTGCTTGCGCTCGGGGGAGATACCACCGATCCGCTGGTAGCCCGCGAAATCCGCTTTCTGGAGCGATACGAGATCGAAGAAAAGGGCACCATTCGCGTGCAGCCCTGCATCTCCCCGGTTTGGGACACCGCCATTGCGATGGTATCGCTCGAAGAAGCCGGCCTCGATCCGGCGCATCCATCGCTCATCGCCTCAGAGCGCTGGCTGCTCGAGAATCAGATTCTCGGTCCGGGCGACTGGCAGGTAAAGAATCAGAAAGCCGAGCCGGGCGGCTGGGTTTTTGAGTTTCGCAACGATTTCTACCCCGATGTCGACGACACCGCGTTCGTATTGATGGCCCTTGGCCGCGTGGCCGACCCCGAGCCCACGCGCCTGCGAAACGCCATCAAGCGGGGCTTGGCCTGGCTGGTAAGCATGCAGAATAACGACGGCGGCTGGGGCGCCTTCGACCACGAGAATAACCTGCAGTTCCTGAACAACATCCCGTTCGCGGATCACAACGCGATGCTCGATCCTTCGACCGCGGACGTTACCGCGCGCGCCATCGAATGCCTGGGGCAAATGGGGTGGTCCGCCACGCACCCGGTGATCGAGCGCGGTCGGGCATTCCTGCGGCACGATCAGACGGCGGATGGCTCCTGGTTTGGCCGCTGGGGCGTGAACTACGTGTATGGCACCAGCGGAGTTCTGCGCGCGCTGGAGACGGTGGGCATGGCGTCCCGCGACCATTGCCAGAAGGCCGCCAACTGGCTGCGCTCGGTGCAGAATCCCGACGGCGGCTTTGGCGAGTCCATCCTTTCCTATTACGACGCGTCGTTGAAAGGGAAAGGGAAGAGCACGGCCTCGCAAACGGCCTGGGGGCTGATCGGCCTGCTGGCGGCGGTGGGGCCGAACGATCCCGCGGTGGAGCGCGCGGTGAACTGGCTCGTCTCCCATCAGAATCAGGACGGCACCTGGGACGAAGAGGAATTTACCGGAACTGGTTTCCCATGCGTTTTCTATCTGAAGTATCATCTGTACAGGAATTCTTTCCCGCTATACGCGCTGGCCCGCTACGACAACATGCGTAAGGGGCGGCGGAGATTTACCGGGGTGCAGGTCCCCGCAGAAGAGATCCAGAATCGAAACGGACATTGGGGGTAATGGATGCGAGTTCCGCTTAGCCTGACCGCCAACATGGCGGGGTACCTGACGCGCAAGAGCCTCAGCGGCGAGAAGAAATTTCCGCTCGTGATGATGCTCGAGCCGCTGCACACCTGCAATCTCACCTGCACGGGGTGCGGCCGCATTCGCGAGTATAAATCGACGATCAATGAGATCCTGACGGTCGAAGAGTGCCTCGCGGCGGTGGACGATTGCGGAGCCCCCATTGTTTCCATCTGCGGCGGCGAGCCGATGATCTATCCCGAGATTGGCCGGCTCGCGGGAGAAATCCTCGCGCGCAAGAAGCACATTTACATGTGCACGAACGGCATGTTCATCCGCAAGCGCCTGGCGGAGTTCAAGCCCACCTCGCGCCTGTTCTTCAACGTTCACCTCGACGGGCTCGAGAAGACCCACGATATCTGCGTCGAGCGCGATGGCGTGTTCCGCGAAGCGATCCAGGGAATCAAGGCCGCCAAGGCCGCCGGCTTCCTGGTCACCTCCAACACGACCATTTACAAAGAAACCGACATCGAGGAGATCGCCGAGCTTTTCGCCTACCTGCAGACGCTGGGCGTCGACGGCCACATGCTTTCGCCGGCTTATTCGTATGCGGCGGTGATGACCAAGGAAATTTTCATGTCCCGCGCGGAAATTCGCGAGAAGTTCCAGCAGGCCAGCGCGCTTCTCGAGCGCTACAACATCGTGACGTCGCCGATTTACATGGAATTCCTGCGCGGCGAGCGCGAACTCATGTGCACCGCGTGGGGCAATCCCACCTACAACCCGCGCGGATGGAAGGCTCCGTGCTATTTGATGACCGACGGGCACCACAAAACCTTCAAAGACCTCATTGAAAAAACCGAGTGGGAAAAATACGGCCACGGCCGCGATCCTCGCTGCGAGGATTGCATGGTCCACGCGGGCTACGAGGCCTCGGCGGTTCTTGGCGGCAACAAAAAGCTCGGCGACACCTGGAAGATGCTGAGCTGGACGTTTTCGGGCAAGATGGGCGGCCTCAAGGGCGGCAAGCCGGCCAAGCCCAACGGAAACGGGCACGGCAAGACGAATGGAAACGGGCACGCCGTTCCGCCCCCGGCAGTGGGCGTGGCATCCGCCTCGGTATCGGCAGGGGCGCAGGAGAACGAGGTGTTCCGCATCCTATGACCACCCTTGTCACGGGTGCCACGGGATTCGTGGGAAGCCACGTCGCGCGCCAGCTTGCCGGTGCAGGGCACGCGGTGCGAGTTCTGGTCAGGCCCGGCAGTAACCTGCAGTCGCTCGCGGACATCGCGGTCGAACGAGTCGACGGCGATTTGCGCGATGCGGCCTCCATCGAACGCGCCATGAAGGGCGTGCGCCAGGTTTTTCACGTCGCTGCCGATTACCGGCTGTGGGCCAAGAATCCCTCGGAAATTTACGAGAGCAACGTCGAGGGCACCCGGCGTCTTTTCGAAATCGCCGCGCGCGAGGGCGTCGAGCGGATCGTTTACACCAGCACCGTTGCGACGATTGCTGTTCCCGCCGATTCCCATACCGAGGCGCTGCCTGGTGAAGGCACTCACGCCACGCTCGATCAGATGATCGGCCACTACAAGCGCTCGAAGTTTTTGGCCGAACAGGAAGCGGTGAAGGCTGCCGCCGCGGGCGTACCGGTGGTGATCGTCAATCCCACCGCGCCGGTGGGGCCTGGCGATTGGAAGCCCACGCCCACGGGCCGCATCATCGTCGATTTCCTGAATGGCAAGATGCCCGCTTACGTGGACACGGGGCTCAACGTGGTTGCCGTCGAAGATGTGGCTGCCGGGCATCTTCTTGCGGCGTCTCGCGGACGCATCGGCGAGCGTTACATCCTCGGCGGGCGCAACATGACGCTCAAGCAGATTCTCGACGCGCTCTCCGCGATCACGGGACGTCCCGCGCCTCGCGTCCGCCTGCCCCACGCCGTCGCGCTGGCCGCAGGATACGCGGACGAATTTTTCTCGCGGCTGGTCGGCCGCGAGCCGCAGATTCCGGTCGAAGGCGTGAAGATGTCGCGGCACCGCATGTTTATCGCGAGCGACAAGGCCGAGAGGGAACTGGGCTATCGCGCCGGATCGGTGGAACTCGCGTTGGAGCGCGCGGTGCGCTGGTATGAAGCATGCGGGTATGTCGGCGGACCCGGCCGCAAGCCGGTGCCGCACGCTCAGGCAGCCTAGGTTTTTGCTTTGAAAATTCTGGTCACTTTCGCGCTGGAAACCGAATTCGCCCCCTGGCGAACTCTGCGCAAGTTCCGCCGCGCGATGTGGGGCGCCGCGGAAGCCTACGTCGCGGAAATCGGCGGCGCCGAAGTTCGTGTGATTTTGACCGGGGTTGGCTCGCGGCAGGCGGCTTTGGCGATGTCGAACGTGTCGTGGGATGGGCCCGATACGATGCAGTTCTGCATTTCCTCGGGACTGGCCGGCGGACTCAAGCCGGCTTATCGCGTCGGAGCAGGTTTTGTCGGCGCGAACGGTTGTCGCGGAAAGCGCGCCTCACGGACGCATCGGGCAGAACGATCGTGAGCAGCGCGGCGCTGGTCTCCTTTGCCGCAGATTCCGGCGCCACCGTTGTGGACCGGTTCTACAGCGCGGAGCGAGCCGTTTCCACCGCGCACGAGAAGCGCCATCTGGGTGAGAGCGCGGATGCGGTCGAAATGGAGAGTTTTCAGGTGTTGCTCAAGGCGCGGGCGGACGGCATTCCCGCCGTGGCGATCCGTTCGATCAGCGACGCGGTGGACGAAGACCTGCCGCTCGATATGAACGAAGTGTTCACGGATCGTGGGGAAGTGAGCATTCCTCGCGTGCTCGGCCAGGTGGCGATGCGTCCCCAATCGCTGCCCGGACTTGTCCGTCTTGGCCGGAAAAGCAAGCAGGCGGCGGAATCTCTCGCCGAATTTCTGGATCGTTATATATTGGCGCTCTCAGAGCGGGCCAAGGCCTTTGGAATCGCAAGCCGCAGCCGCTTCGGGGCAGGCCGAACAATAGAAATCCATGAGCCAGACCATCGCACAAATCGGATCGCAGGATGCCCCGCAGTCGAACGGCAAGATGCGCGCGGGCGTTTATCGCGGCAAAGACCGCGTAGTCGTCGAGACCGTCCCGATTCCTGAAATCGGCCCGGGCGAGGTGCTGTTTCGCGTAGGCGCCTGCGGCATCTGCGGCACCGACATCAAGAAAATTCATCACGGGTTTCTCGCGCCGCCGCAGATTCTCGGCCACGAGCTGGCCGGCACGGTGACTCAGGTCGGCGCGGGCGTGAAGAAGTTCAAGGTGGGCGACCGCGTGGTCAGCTTCCACCACATCCCATGCGGCGCATGTTTCTACTGCGAACAGAAACTTTTCTCCCAGTGCGCGGGTTATAAGAAGGTAGGGCTCACGGGTGGGTTCGATCCCAATGGCGGCGGCTTTGCGCAATACGTTCGCGCCATGCCCTGGATCGTCGAACGCGGAATGGTCCGCCTCCCCGACGATGTGACCTTCGAGGAAGCCACTTTCGTCGAGCCGGTGAATACCTGCCTGAAGGCTGTACGCAAAGCGCGCGTGGCCGCTGGCGAGACGGTGCTGGTGATCGGCCAGGGGCCGATCGGGATGCTTCTGATGCTTCTGGCTGCTTATCAGGGAGCGACTGTGTACACCAGCGATCCGATGGCGGGGCGCCGCGCCGCAAGCGTCCGCTTCGGAGCGAAGGACTCCTTCAATCCCGCGGCCGCCAATCTTGGCGAACTCATCCGCGAGCGAACCGATGGACGGGGCGCGGATGCGGTCCTGGTGGCCGTGCCCAACCCGTCATTAGTCCCGGAAGCCCTTTCTATCGCGCGGCCGGGCGGAAGGGTGCTACTGTTTGCGCATAACGATCCCGTCCTCCAGCTGCAATTTCCGGCTGCCGCGGTGGGCATCGAAGAGAAGGAAATTTTGGGCAGCTACAGCGCTTCGGTGGACGATCAGGAAGAGTCCGCCCAACTGGTGTTCAGCCATCGCCTGCCGATGCGGGAGATGATTTCGCACCGTTTTCCGCTCGAGCGGATTGCGGACGCGCTGCAATTGGCGGCTCGGCCCGCTGATGATACTCTGAAGGTGGTGATAACCCACGAATGAAACTGGAATCGAACGGCCACATGAGAGCGGCTGTCCTGTACGGCCGCGAAGACATGAAGATCGAGCAGGTGGATATCCCGTCGCTCGCCGAGGACGAGGTGCTCGTCCGCGTCGAGGTGGCGCTCACCTGCGGCACCGATCTCAAAGTGTGGAAGCAGGGTTCGCATCCGCGGATGATTCATCCCCCTGCGCTGTTCGGCCACGAACTCGCGGGCGTGGTGGAAACCAAGGGCAGCGCCGTCAACGGCGGCGTGCACGCGGGCATGCGCGTGGTTCCGTCGAACTCGGCGCCGTGCAACATCTGCATGTACTGCCGCAAGGGCCAGCCGAATCTCTGCGAGGATTTGCTGTTCAATAACGGCGCGTACGCCGAATTCATTCGCATTCCCGGCCGGATCGTCCAGCAGAACATGCTGGAGATTCCGGACAACGTCCCGTTCGTGGACGCGGCCATGGTCGAGCCGCTCGCCTGCGTCCTGCGCGGCGCGCATGAGATCGACGCGCGCGAGGGCGATACCGTCGTGGTGATCGGGTGCGGTTCCATCGGGCTGAAATTCATCCGCATTCTTTCTTCGCGCAACGTTCGCGTGATCGCGCTCGGCAAGCGCAAGAGCCAGATCGCCGCCGCGGAGCGTCTGGGAGCCGTGGCCGCGTTCGACGTTTCTGAAATCGATAACCCGGTGAATCTGGTTCGCCAGTTGACCGAAGGCGGCCGCGGAGCCGATGCCGTGATCGAAGCGGTCGGCTCCGCCAAGACGTGGCAATGGGCGCTGCAAATGGTCCGCAAGGGCGGCCGGGTGAATCTGTTCGGAGGGTGCCCGAGCGGCACGCAGGTGAATTTCGATCCCGCGGCGCTGCACTATTCCGAGATCACCATCAAATCGACCTTCCATCATTCCCCGCGGTTCATCCGCGAGGCGCTCGATACGATCGTGCGCGGCGAAATTCGCGCGAGCGATTTCATTACCGGGGAAGTTCCGCTGACGGAGCTCCCGCACGTCTTCGAGCACATGAAACAGCGGAACGGCGAGCTGAAGACGGCCGTCATTCCCTAGCACGCGGTAAAAATCGCGCAACGCAGATTGCGCGAGAGCGGTTACGGTACACGCCCTCGACAGGGCTCCATGCTGCCCACACCAGAACTGGAAATCGCCCGCAATCTTCCGCCCGAAGGTTGTGCGCCCGCCGAAGCCCAGCGCTACACGCGCTGGCTCGCCACGCACCACTACGAGAATTTCAACGTGGTCTCGTGGCTCCTTCCGCGCAGGCTGCACCAGCATTTCTACAATGTCTATTCCTATTGCCGCTGGTCCGACGACTTGGGAGATGAGGTCGATAATCCCACCCGCGCGCTCGAACTGCTCGATGCATGGGAAGACGAATTGCAGCTCGTCTACCGCGCGGAGCGCGGCCCGGCGCATCCTGTGCTGATCGCCCTGCGCGAGACGGTGCGCGAGAAGAATATTCCCATCGAGCCGTTTCGCGATCTTCTGCGCGCCTTCCGGCAGGATCAGCGCGTGCTTCGCTACGCGACCTGGGAAGATGTGCTCGATTATTGCGTCTATTCGGCGAATCCCGTCGGCCGGCTGGTGCTGTATCTCTGCGATTATCGCGACGAAGAGCGCCAGCGGCTTTCCGACCACACCTGCACCGCTTTGCAGCTGGCCAACTTCTGGCAGGACGTCTCGCGCGACCTGGAAAAAGGCCGCATTTACATCCCCCTCGACGCCCTTCAATCGCATGGATTGACGGAAGCGGACATTGTCGCCCGGCGTTTCGATGAGCGCTACGCGCGGCTCATGAAGTCGCTGGTTGTGCGGACGCGGGAACTTTTTGCCGCGGGCGCACCGCTCGCGCGCCAGGTCGACGAAACACTGCGAGTCGATATCGAGCTCTTCAGCCGCGGTGGCCTCGCGATTCTCGACGCGATCGAGGCCTCGGGCTACAACACCCTGAGCCATCGGCCCGCACTCACGAAATTCACGAAAGCGAGATTGCTCGGAGGCGCGCTGGTGTCGAAGTATTCTGGCCGAGGCTCGGAACGCAAGTCTTCCACGCCCACAGTCAACACGGAAGCGCTGCCCGCGGCGGCCCGTCCCCAGGTGCCGCCAAGCGAGTTGGAAGTCCGGAACTCTTACGCGGAATGCAACCGCATCGCCCGCGAGTCCCGCAGCAGCTTCTATCTCGCGTTTTACGGCCTTCGCAAGCCCAAGCGCAACGCGCTGTGCGCGCTATACGCCTTCATGCGTCTCATCGACGACGTCTCGGACGAGCCGGGCGACCTCGAATCGAAGCGCCGCGGCCTAGCCCGCTGGCGGGCGATGCTGGACGAAGCCGTCTCGGGAAACACCGCCGGCCACGCCGTTCTTCCCGCCCTGGCGGACACGATCGCGCGCTTCGAGATGCCCACGCGCTACTTCCACGACCTGATCCTCGGCGCCGAAATGGACTTGACCATCGATTCCTATGCCACCTTCGACCGGCTTTCGGAGTATTGTTATCGTGTGGCCGGCACCGTCGGGTTGACGTGCCTGCACGTTTTTGGATTCCGCGATCAGAAAGCGCCCGATCTCGCCGAACGCCTCGGCCTCGCGTTTCAGCTGACCAACATCATTCGCGACGTGCGCAGCGATTATGAAATGGGCCGCGTGTATCTCCCGCAGGAGGACCTCGACCGCTTCGGCTGCCGCGCCGAGGACCTGGGCGGCCCGCTCACGGACAAGCTGCGAAGCCTTCTCGAGTTCGAAGCCGATCGCGCCTGGCGCTTTTACGAAGAAGGCGCGCCGCTGGTCCGCCAGATCGATGCGGACAGCCGCGCCACGCTGTGGGCGCTGATTCGCACCTACAGCACGCTCCTCGCGCGGATCGAGGAACGCGAATTCGACGTGTTTTCGTCGCGCATATCCGTCTCCAGCGCGGAAAAGATTCAATATCTCCTTACGGCGGGAGTCAGCGGTTGGTGGAAGAAGGATGCCCTCGCAAAGCGTTCTGGTGATCGGCGGCGGTCTGGCGGGGATGTCCTCCGCCGTCGCGCTGGCTGAAGCGGGCTTCCGCGTCCGCCTGCTGGAAAAGCGTCCCCACCTGGGCGGGCGCGCCACTTCCTACACGCTGCCCGACGGCAGCGAAGTGGACAATTGCCAGCACGTCACCCTGGGCTGCTGCACGAACCTGGCGGATTTTTACAAGCGGGTAGGCGCGTCGGAAAAGATTCGTTTCTACGACCGGCTGTATTTCGTGGATGCGGCCGGCCGCCGATCGACGATGGAAAGCTCGGCGTGGCTTCCTCCGCCGCTGCACATGGCTCCGTCGTTCCTGTTTTTCGGCGCCCTTGCGTTTGCGGACAAGCGCTGCATCGCCGATGCTCTGCTGGCGATCGCCAGGTCCGGCGGCCATCCGCCGGCAATCGAAGGCGTCTCGATGCTCGATTGGCTGCGGCACATGAAACAGACGCCCGGCGGCCATCGAACGCTTCTGGCGCGTCGTGCTGGTGAGCGCGCTGGACGAGGAGCTTGCCCGGACCGACGCGCGCTACGGAATCGAAGTGTTCTGGAAAGCGTTCCTCGGCAGCCGCGGGGGATACCGCGTGGGAATTCCCACGGTGCCGCTGGCCGAACTTTACGGCGGTGGCTGCGAAGCCGTCACGCGGCGGGGCGGGGAAGTCCGGATGCGATGCGGCGTTCGCGAGATCAGCTTCGCGGGGGGCCGCTTCGCCAAGGCCATACTCGAAGACGGTTCGGAAGTGGAAGCCGATGCCTGCATCGCCGCGGTTCCGCACGCCGTGCTCCTCGATCTGGTACCGAGGGAACTGAGCGAGCCGGGAACATCGCTGGAAGGATTGCATCATTTGAAAACATCGCCGATTACGAGCGCGCATTTCTGGTTCGAGGGTAAAGTAATGGACGAGCCGTTCCTGGCCCTGCTCGACCATACTACGCAATGGATATTCAATAAGACGCTGCTCAATGGCGCGAATGTAACGGCCGCGAATGTAACCGGAGGCGCGCCGGCGCGTCTAAGCACTGAGCGTCCTCGTGGGGATTTGTCCAACGCCCAATATTTGCAGTTTGTCATCAGCGCTTCGTACGCTCTGGTGCCCCAATCGCGCCAGGAAATCATCGATCTTTGCCGCCGCGAGCTTGCCGCCGTTCTGCCCGCTACTCGCGACGCGAAATTGCTGAAAGCCACGGTGATCAAAGAAGTGCACGCGACATTTTCTCCGGAGCCGGGAGTAGACCGCTGGCGCCCCTCGCAGGATGCCGGTTTGCGGAATCTGTTTCTCGCTGGCGATTGGACGCGCACCGGCTGGCCCGCCACCATGGAAGGCGCCGTGCGCAGCGGTTATCTCGCGGCGGAAGCCGCAGCCGCGAGCCTCGGAGAGCCCCGCAAATTCCTGCAGCCCGACCTGCCGCTCGAGGGCCTCAGCAAGCTGTGGGCACATAGGAACGGCATTTAAGGCGATCACCGATCGTTCAAGGTATGATGGGGATAACCCCCCTGGAGGTTTTCATGGACCGGAAGTATAAGCAAAGGGGCTATCGCGACAGCGATGCCGGCGAGAAGAAGCGGGAACGCACCGAGCGGCCGCCCGAAACGCCCAGGCCCAAACAGGATATGCTCGGCCCGCGCACTCCCCGCATGGTGGGGACGGTGATGAGGGCGCGCTGCTCGAGCTGCGGCGCCGTGCTGTCTCCGGGCTTCGACCAGAATGGCGAATGCCCGCGCTGCCACGCCGCCATGCACTCCTGCAAACAGTGCGTGCATTTCGATACGGGCAGGCAGTTCGAGTGCACCCAGCCGGTTCCGGAGCGTATCGCCAAGAAGGACGCGAAAAACAACTGCACGTTCTTCGAATTTCGCATGACGGTCGAGAAGGACACCTCGCCGGTCACCTACGCCACAGCCACCCCGGCCCCCGCCGCTGCCGGCCGTCCCAACGACGCGCGCAAGGCCTTCGAAGATCTTTTCAAAAAGTAGCGTCCTCAAAGCCTTTAAACAAGCCTGTCTCTTCCGCACGCATCTTCCGCTCCGCTCGCCGGTGGTGTGTCAGTTTCCGGTTTGCGTTCCGGGTTCAACGGGACCCGATCAGTAGCCTGTTACCGGGGCGCAACGCCTTCCACTAAAAAGAGGCGGCTCTTGGCGGCGTTCTGCCGGATCGGCTTAATCGCGGCATAGGCGGGCGAATCGTACCAGGCTTGCGCTTGCTCCATGCTGTCGAAGCCGATCACCACCATGCGCTTGGGCGCGTCGCCTTCGAGAGTCTGGGTCTTGCCCACACGAACGAGAAAGTGGCCGTTGAAGGGCGCCAGCGTTGCCGGGACCTGCTCCGAGTATTTTTGAAAGGTAGCCGGGTCCGTTACTTCCACTTCCCCGATCAGATAGGCTGGCGCCGCCTTGGCTTGCTGGGCATGGATCGCCACAGCACCGCCGACCCCTATAGCCATGCCAATGAGGACTGCCAGGACCAGTTTGCGATTCGTCTTCATGCTGCCTCCCCTGTTTTACGATGCACTGAATAATGCCATCACCGCGATTCACGTCAAGCCCGTGGGCCGGCCATTCGGGAGTTGAGCGGCCAGGATGCCGAGCAAATCATGCGGCTCGCGGTTTCGGGCCAATTTCCAAAAGCGTCCTAAACAGCACAGACAGTCAACCGCTCAGGAGTCCAACATTTCGAAAAGATTATGATGCAACCTAGAATCCTCGAAAGCGGTCTGGCCTGTCTTACGCACAAAGGCCAGGTATTTTGTGACTTGTCAGCAAGTGCTCTCAAGAAGCTGGACTCATTCACTTCTCCTGTGAACTATCCGAAAGGCGCCGTGCTGTTCATAGAAGGCCAGCCGGTGCGCGGCGTCTTTGTGCTTTCTAGCGGGCAGGTGAAACTTTCCATCTGCTCTCGGGACGGCAAGGCAATCATCCTGAAAATTGCTCGGGCCGGGGAACTCTTGGGGCTTCACGCGGCCCTGTCAGGCAAGCCCTATGAGGTGACCACTGAAGTGACGGCACAAGCGCAGGTAACTTTCGTCCCTCGCTCCTTGTTCGTACGCTTCTTGCAAATGAACAGTGACTTTTTTCTGCGGATTACAGAACTCTTGCTGGATAGCCACTATGCGGAGCACGGGTTGATTCAATTGCTTGTGCTTTCGGGTAGGGCTTCCGAAAAACTGTCCCGCTTATTGCTAAGCTGGTCGGCCAGCCATGGTCAGGGCCAGGATCGTTTCCAGATCGGGCTGACGCACGAAGAAATTGGAGAGATGATCGGTGTCACTCGAGAAACGGTTACTCGTCTTCTGAGTGAGTTTAAGAACCGGCAATTACTGGTAATTAAGGGTGCGACAGTCACCATCCGCAATCGCGCGGGGCTTGAAAGTCTAGCGGGCATAATGCTTCCGCCGAGAATCCGAAAGCGTTGTTTCGCATTTGGCTCTTTCGAGGTTGGCATGACGCACTTCCCGCCCTCCGATTATCTCTCCGAGTCGCGGTCCAGCGGCGCACGTTTCCGCGCAGTTCGGCTTCAGGCACGACGAATTCCGCACTGCCACAATCCAGGCAGACAAGCAGTTCCGGGAATACCCAGGCAATGGGACCGTCAATGGATTTCAGGCCGGGCCGACGGATGTTCATCTCCCCGATGAAGCTGTCGTGGTTGTCAGATTCACACTTGCACATAGAGAGCCTCCGAGTAGAGCTGTAAAGCCACCGTGCGCATTCTTCATGGTTGCCAGCCAATATCAAGAAGTGCTCGCATGCGCAGCGTACACTAACTGCTTGAACCATACTTTTCAAAAAGACACACTATTGTTGATGTGTGAAATGAGGAGTAAGTGAATTACATCCCATTATATTACTCATTCATCGCAGCTTAACCTTTCTGGTGTACGATATTGAACACATGGCGTTCAGGCGACGCAAAGAAGGTCTCATGGCCGCAACTCAACGCAAGAAGACGGATTCCTTCAATCTTGAAAAGTACCTAAACACCATCGGGATCGCGAGAACGATGGTGAATTACAAGAAGGGTGACATTCTCTTTTCGCAGGGCGATCAAAGTCAGTCCGTTCTCTATCTTCAACGAGGCATAGTGAAACTCACAGTTATATCCTCTGGGGGAAAAGAGGCGGTTATTGCATTGCTGTACCCAAGAGACTTTCTTGGTGAAGGCTGCTTAGCAGGTCAGCCTTTGCGCGTTGCGACCGCCACCGCTGTGGCACCTGCGTCCGTTCTGGTGATAGAGAAGCAAGAAATGATTCGCGTAGTTCACGAAGAACATCAATTCTCTGACCGCTTTATCGCTTATGTGCTGAAGCGCAATATTCGTGTTGAAGAAGACCTGGCCGACCAACTTTTCAATTCCAGTGAGAAGCGTTTGGCGCGAGTCCTTTTATTGATCGCTAAATACGGTAAAGAAGAACAGCCGGAGACAATTATTGCCAAGATTTCTCACGAAACACTGTCAGAGATGATTGGCACGACGCGAAGTCGTGTAAACTTCTTCATGAATAAGTTCCAGAGGCTGGGCTACATCAATTATAGCCATGGACTACACATCAACAGCTCGCTGCTGCGTGTCGTTCTGGATGACCCAAGAACGTTGCGGTCAACTCCTGCTGCTTAGTCGAATCAAGTTCATGTAGTCCCTGCGTCACACTGCGTCAAACGCGTTGTTAGTCACCGAGAGTGGTTACAGCCTCAAGTCCCGGTCAGTCGGATAACCGGAAACTGATCCGCGATTCGCTCGCCGGACGGGTTGAAACGCGCATCCCGCGGCGTTATGCTGAATTTGCATCGATGAGTACGCCCCTCCAGTCCGTTAAATCCAACAGAAACCGGGTGCCCTATGAAAATAACCTACAGTCACGTAGCACCGGAATATCGCAAAGCCATTGAGGACGATTTCGAGCGCCACATCGACAAACTGAATCGTTTGCTCAAACATTACGAAACGGATTCCGTGCTGCTCCACAGCTCCCTGGAGAAAGTTCCCCGCAAAACCGAATTCAGCTTTGCGCTGAATCTCACCCTCCCCACGGGAACTTTTCACGCCACCGGCGTGGGCGCGGACGTTCCCACCAGCGCGAAAGCGGCTTTCGCCGAAATTGAAGCTCAGGTGAAAAAACATCAGGAAAAGCTTCGCAAGGATTACGTCTGGAAGCGCAAGCGCGGCCGCCCAGCCCCCAAGCTGAGCGAACTCCCCACAGCGGACTGACTTTGGCGGTGGCACAGGCGCCCGGGAATTTCAGGAGCGCCTGTGCCTCCGTTTTTTTATAAGGAAGACTCCGTTACTACCGTATCGGCTCGTATTTCTCCAGCCGCGGGTGCGAAACGATGCATCCGTACACGTTCCCATCGAGGTCCACACCGACGCCTTCCGGCTCCGTCCCGGAGATAAAATAGTTCACCGCCCCGGTCCGCGTGTTCCCGATCCGTATTCCCCGCGGCCAGCCGGGATGGTTCTGCGGGCTCGATTCCGAGTCGCTCACGTAAATCGTGTCCGTTTTCTTGTCGATGAAAATGCCGCTGGGCCGGCTGAACTGCCTCCAGATATCGATGAAGTGGCCTTCCTGGTCGAAAATTTCGAGGCGGTTGTTGGACCGGTCCGCCACGAACAGTCGCCCTTGCGCGTCGATGGCGATGCTGTGCGGCTGCCACACCTGCCCGGGTCCTGAGCCCCGTTCCACGATGTCCTTGATGAATTTCCCGTCCTTCGAAAACTTGGCCACGCGGTCGCCGTAATGATCGATCGCCGAGCGATGCCCGTCGGTGACGAAAATGTCCCCGTTGGCCGCCACCGCCACATCCGTGGGACACACAAAGCTCTCCGGACCGGCCATCGCATAGCCCGCCTTGCCGATCGTCATCAGCACTTCTCCATGCTGATCCATCTTGAAAAGCTGGTAGCCCTTTCCCGCTTTCAGCGCAGCCTGATCGGTTCCGGGCCCGAGCGGGCAATCGGTGACGTAGAGATTTCCGTCCGCATCGATTGTGAAGCCGTGCGGCCCGGCAAACATCCCGGCGCCAAAGGCTGCCAGCACCTTGCCTGTTTTCGGATCGAGTTTTAGGATGGGCGGCGAGCCTCGATGCAGCACCCACAAATTGCCCTGCGCGTCAGGCTCGGTCTGGATCACCTCGGCCCACCTGACGGCCGGATCGGGCGGCGGCCAGTTGGGCACAAGCCTGTAGGGAGCCGGCGCATAAGGATTCATCGCCTCCGCTGTGGCTGAGCTTTGCGCGTCCTGCGCCGCGCCCTGCCCGCCGCTTTGCGGTCCGCCCATTCTGTGCGGCGAGCCCGCCGCAATGCCGACCCATCCAGCCAAAGAGGCAAGCGTAGCCACAACGACGATCGAGTTTCCAAGAAAACGCCGCATGTTCGATCTCCTGAAAAGGTGGAACACCCAGGGCGTCAAGTTCTCAAAATTTCGGCCCCCAGACGTGCATTCAAATTACGCGCCGGGCGATACGCTACACTCGAACTCGTCGCTATGCAACAGCTCAAGGGGAGGCTCTGAAATGTGGAGACTTCAGCGGGACCAAGAGCACCTCCCGCGCCTTGGGATGGAGGGACGGCCCGACCCAGCTATCTTTCTGCACGACGAGGGAGTGTTAACGACGAGGGAGCATTCGCGTGGGAATTGCCGTGTAGCGTAGCCGCTTAAGACATATCGCAGGAAAGCCGACTCTTGAGCGATTCAAAAGTCGGCTCTCTCGCGTGGCTTCGCGGAACCAGGCAGTCCGCTATGGTTTTGCCTGAATTTCCGGGCTGAATCCGCTCTCGCCGCCGGCGCTAACCGATGTGGTGACGTAATAGTAGGTATTGCCTGGCGAAACCGTCGTGTCCGTAACGCTGTAGACTCCATTCACAAGCGTGGACGTGGTTCCAACCAGCACGGGGTACGGACCGCCGCTCATCGTTCCACGGTACACCTTGTACGAAAGAGCTCCAGGAACCGGCGTAATGTTCAGAGTCACCGAGTAGATGACCTGAGGCAGAACGGGCGCGGTGGCGGTGGATGTCGGAGTGGTTGGGGGATCGAAGAAGATCCCGCTGCACACCGCATTGAGGCCGCCCGTGTTTTTGATGTCGATTACCACGTAGCCCGTTACGATCCAGCTCAGGTATACCCCATTGGTGAAATTGGTGACCGGCGCCTGGGCCAGTTGTGTTCCCTGCGGCGTGGATATCACCACCTGTTCGTTGCGATTCATGTGGTCGTAGTCGAGAAGGTAGAGCGTAAGGCGATGAGGCTGTCCGTCCAGAATGCCGGCGGTGATCCGGAAAGTGGTGTCATTAAACCAGGTGGTATGGGTGCTGTCCCAGGCATACGTGTTGGCATTGACCGTGTTGACGTAAACATAAGACGGCAGCGTTGCAGGAAACACCAGAGGTATCGCCTTGCCGTCCGTGCCGTATGGCGCCGAACTCGCAGCCGGCACAGCGGTCTGTGCCTGCGCGATACCCGCGAATATGAGCAGTAAGGCCAATCCCATCACAGTTCTTTTCATCGTATCTCCTATGTCGAAGGGCGGTCGGTCCCGGTAGCCCAACGTACCTTGGGGCCGCGCGTGAGAATACTGGCCGGAAGTACAGTTTTAGACCGGTCGTGTCAGGCCGCCGCTGGACTATCCGCGCGCAGCCTTTAGCGGAGGGTTCAAGCCTTCGAACAACAAATCGGCTCAGTGGCAGGAAGCTTTAGAGGGTGCGCGGCAACATTGGTTCTTCGTCAGGACATAGCTTTCAGCCGTGCCGCAAGTGCCCGAAAATAATTTCCTTCAGCGTTGCCGCAAATGCCGGAAATTCAATGCGGTGGGTAAGAGCCGCTGAGGGATTATCGCCGCACGTTCGCGTGCCGTCTGACACTTTTTCTAGCCCCGAGCCTCATTCGGCGCATGTGCACTAAGTCTCTTTCATGTAAGATGTTGAGACCACTTTTCAGGGGCGTAGCTCAGTGGTAGAGCAGCGGCCTTTTAAGCCGAAGGTCGTGGGTTCGATCCCCACCGCCCCTACCAAAATCTCGCAGATTCTGCTGCCGTTCCGCACCCGTGCGTTCCTTCTATCCTGCGCCTGCCAGGCAAAACGATTACATGCCTCGATTGGCGACGCGCCCGGCCGTCGGTCACTTCCGCCAATGTCAGTCAGCTACCACGTGCCAGTGGGCTGGCAACGGGAAACACGGTATCCTCATTCATTGAGGACTCCTGGTTCGCCATACCTCCTCTCGTTAAACGACTTGGGGGCGCTTGGCGCCAGTTCCGCATGTGGAAAACGATTTGCAAGCGTTTAGGCTGTATCGCCATAGCTGCCGATTGCAGAGCGGGGCTCGAGGATCAGGTGGTCAGATTTAATACTCTCTTCATAACCAATAACAGCCTCCGGGTGTATGAGTGGCGGATGGATGTCGCGAGCTTTGGCTGGGCCGGACCGCACCAGGCCGCGACGGTCGAGGCGTATCCCGTGAGAACAAAACGGTGAGCAGCGAACTTCCTGTAATTTACCTGGCCCGCCACGGTGAGACGGCCTGGAGCCTCACGGGCCAGCATACAGGCTTGACCGATCTCCCGCTGACCGAGCGCGGCGAGCAGAACGCGCGCTCTCTCGCGGGAAGGCTCGCCGGGATGAAGTTCGCGAACGGTTTTTACCAGCCCGCTGCAACGCGCGTTGCGCACCTGTGAGTTGGCCGGCTTTGGCGGCGTAGCGCAAGTTGATCCCAACCTGGTCGAATGGAACTACGGCGAATACGAAGGGCTGACCTCGGAACAGATTCTCGCGAAGCGGCCGGACTGGAAACTTTTCCGCGACGGCTGTCCCGGGCGGTGAATCGCCCGACCAAGTAGGCGCGCGGGCCGACTGTGTACTCGCCCGCGTGCGAGCCGCCACAGGCAACGTGCTGCTTTTTTCGAGCGGCCATTTCCTGCGGGTGCTCGCCGCCCGCTGGCTGAAGCTGGAAGCCGCCGGCCGGAAGATACCTGGTGCTGAGCACCGCGAGCCTGAGCGCGCTGGGCTATGAACATAACCTGAGCGAGCCTGTCATCCAGTTATGGAACGACACTCGCCATGTGGCCGCTGACCAGAACCGTGCAGAGGCAGACGTTCGCCAGAATTCAGTTGCAGGCTAAAGGAGGTTCCCATGGGTACGCAGAGAGCGATGCAGCCGCCGGCCCCGACGGAATCCGAACAAATCGCGAAACTGCGCAGCCAATACGGAGTCGGCCCTGTCGAATTCGCCGGCACTCCCGGCGCGCTCTATGAACGCCACCTGGTGCTCGACGACGTGATCGATGTCGCGGCCGCCGGTCCGCGCGAGCGTTTTGCGGCCCTGGCCCGCTCCGTGCGGGACATCCTGTCGCAGCGATGGATCCGCACCGAGAGCACCTACACGCGCCAGAATCCCAAGCGAGTCTACTATCTCTCCATGGAGTTCCTGATTGGCCGGTCGCTCGCCAACAATGTGACCAATCTCCTGCTCGATCCATTTGTGAAGAAGGCCGTGAACGAGGAGAAGCTCGATTGGCTGGCGCTGCTCGAGGAGGAGCCGGACGCCGGCCTGGGCAACGGCGGCCTCGGCCGCCTGGCGGCGTGTTTCCTCGATTCCATGGCCACGATGCAGTTGCCCGCCATCGGTTACGGCTTGCGCTACGAATACGGCATGTTCAAGCAGTCCATTTCGAATGGCTGGCAGCAGGAGCGGCCGGACAACTGGCTTCTGCGGCCGGATCCGTGGGAGGTCGCGCGGCCCGACGAGAAGGTTGAAATCAAGCTGAATTGTTCCTTTGAAGTGCGGGGAGGCGGTTTACACGCCGATCCCGGGCAGGCCGTCAAGCTTGATCGGCATTCCCTATGACCGGCCCGTGGCCGGCTACGGCGGACGCACCATCAACACGCTGCGGCTCTGGGCCGCCAGCGCCCCCGATTACTTCGATTTTCAGGTGTTCAGCCACGGCGATTTCGTCGGTGCGGTGGCGGAAACTCTCGAGGCCGAATCCCTCACGCGGGTGCTGTACCCGGACGATTCCACCAGCATGGGCCAGGGTCTGCGCTTCGTGCAGGAGTATTTTCTCGTGGCATGCTCGCTGGCCGATATCGTGCGGCGCTTCCGCAGCGGCAACAGCGACTGGGCCACGCTTCCCGAAAAAGCGGCCATCCAGCTGAACGACACGCATCCCACGCTGTCAGTCCCTGAATTGATGCGGATTCTGCTCGACGAAGCGCACCTCGGATGGGATCAGGCCTGGGACATCACCCAAAGAACCTTGGGTTACACCAACCATACCCTGCTGCCCGAAGCCCTGGAGAAATGGCCGCTGGCGTGGTTCGAGAGCCTGCTGCCGCGCCAGTTGGAGATCATCTACGAGATCAACCGGCGCCTGCTCGATTCGGTGCGGTCGCGGTACCCGGGCGACGAGGGACGCGTCGAGCGCGTCAGCCTGATCGAGGAAGGCCCCACCAAGCACGTGCGCATGGCCAACCTCGCGATCGTCGGCTCGCACAGCACCAACGGCGTGTCCGCGATCCACTCCGAACTGCTGCGCAGGATCACCGTCAAGGACCTGGCGGAGATGTTCCCCGACCGATTCAGCAACAAGACCAACGGCGTCACGCCTCGCCGCTGGATGCTGGTCGCGAATCCGGAATTGTCTCAGGCGATCACCGAGGCCATCGGCGACGACTGGGTAACCGATCTGAGCGAGCTCGACGAAGCTGAAACCCCTCGCCGGCGACAAAGCCTTTCGCGACAGCTTCCGCAAGGCCAAGCGTGACGCGAAAGTCGCGGTTTGCCGGCTGGCTGCAGGCGACGTCCGGGCAGACCGTCGACCCCGACTCCATCTTCGATTGCCAGATCAAGCGCATCCACGAATACAAGCGGCAACTGCTCAACGCGCTGCGCATCGTGGTGCTCTACAACCGGCTGAAGGAGAATCCCAGCCTCGCGATGGAGCCGCGGACGTTTTTCTTCGCGGGCAAGGCTGCGCCCGCCTACCAGCTTGCCAAGCTCATCATCAAATTTATCGACAACCTCGCCGGGATAATCGACGGCGACCCGGCGATGCAGGGGCGGCTCAAGGTCCTGTTTTTGCCGGAGTACGACGTCTCACTCGCGGAGCGGCTGATTCCCGCGAGCGATGTCTCCAATCAGATCTCCACCGCCGGGTACGAGGCCAGCGGCACGAGCAACATGAAGTTCATGATGAACGGCGCCTTGACGATCGGCACGCGCGATGGAGCCACCATCGAGATGGCGCAGGAGGCGGGCGAGGAGAATTTTTTCCTGTTCGGCCTCACGGCGGAGGAGGTCGCCGGGAGCCGCGGGTGGTACAACCCGCACTGGCACTATGATCACGAGCCGGAAACCCGCGCCGCGCTGGATATGATCTCGTCCAATTATTTCAGCCGAAATGAGCCAGGGATCTTCAAGCCGTTGTACGATGCATTGTTGACCTATGGGGACCACTACATGCACCTGGCGGACCTGAAGTCCTACCTGGAAGCGGATCAGCGCTTGCGGGAGTTGTACGCGGACCCTGACGAATGGACGCGCAAGGCGATTTTGAACGTGGCCGCATCCGGCAAGTTCTCTAGCGACCGCACGATCTCGGAATACGCAACCCAGATCTGGGAGGTTAAGCCGTGTCCAGTGCCATAAAAAGCCCGGTCTCGAAGATCTCGCCGCTGGCGGGGAAGCCTGCTCCGAAGGATATGCTGATCGACGTGGCTCAGCTCGACCGGGAATATTTCGAGCGCCGGCCCGATCTAAACGATCCCGAACCAGATGGTCAGCTTCGGAACCAGCGGACATCGCGGGTCGCCGCTGCACGGCACTTTTACCGAAGCGCACATTCTGGCCATCACGCAGGCCATCTGCGAATACCGGCAAAGGGCAGGGAACCGATGGGCCGCTTTATATGGGCAAGGACACGCACGCTGTGTCCGACCCGGCCCAGCGCACCGCGCTGGAAGTGCTGGCGGCTAACAACGTGGAGACCATCATCCAGCGCGACAACGGCGTTACGCCGACGCCGGTGATCTCGCGGACCATCCTTGCCTATAACCGCGGACGCAAGCAGCATCTCGCGGACGGCATCGTGATTACGCCGTCGCACAATCCGCCGGAGGATGGCGGTTTCAAGTACAACCCGACCAACGGCGGACCCGCCGACACGGATGTAACGGGCTGGGTGCAGGACCGCGCCAACGAGCTGCTACGGGGCAACAACGCCGGCGTGAAGCGCGTGGCCTTCGAGACGGCGATCAACGCGGCCAGCACGCATCAGGAGGATTTTGTACTTCCTTACGTGCGCGATCTGCGGAACGTGGTCGATATGGAAGCCATTCGCGGCGCAGGACTCAAACTGGGCGTCGATCCGCTGGGCGGCTCTTCGCTGCCTTATTGGGAACCAATCAACGCGGAATATGGGCTGGACATCACAGTCGTGAATCCGGTGATCGATCCAACCTTTTCCTTCATGACTGTCGATCACGACGGCGTGATTCGCATGGACTGTTCCAGCCCCTACGCGATGGCGCGGCTCGTGGGTCTGAAGGACCAATACCGCGTGGCTTTTGCCAACGATCCGGATGCGGACCGGCACGGAATCGTCACGCCCTCCTCCGGGCTGATGAACCCGAACCACTACCTTGCGGTAGCCATCGACTATCTGCTCACGCATCGCCCGCAGTGGGCGCAGGACATCGCGGTGGGCAAGACTCTGGTAAGCAGCAGCATGATCGACCGCGTGGTGCAGAAGCTGGGTCGCCGGCTGAACGAGGTGCCCGTGGGATTCAAGTGGTTTGTGGCGGGGCTCTTCGACGGTTCCTGCTGCTTCGGCGGGGAAGAAAGCGCCGGAGCGAGTTTCCTGCGGCGCGATGGCACCGTATGGGCCACCGACAAAGACGGTCCCATCATGGACCTGCTGGCAGCGGAAATGACTGCCGTAACCGGGAAAGACCCCGGAGAGCGCTATCGCGAACTCACCGCCGAGTTTGGCGTCACCTACTACACCCGCATCGACGCGCCCGCCACCCCCGAGCAGAAGACCAAGCTGCAAAAGTTGTCTCCGGATGACGTGAAGGCCTCGAGCCTGGTCGGCGATCCGATCACCGCAAAGCTGACCCGCGCCCCTGGGAACAACGCCCCGATTGGCGGTTTGAAGGTTGTGAGCACGACGGGCTGGTTTGCGGCCCGGCCCTCGGGCACCGAGAACATCTACAAAATCTATGCGGAGAGCTTCAAAGACGCCGCGCATCTGGACGCGATCGTGAGCGAAGCCCAGCAGATTGTCGCCAACGCCCTAGGTTCCCCGAGTGCGCGCGGCGCGTCATCCGCAGAAGAACGAAAATGAGCGAAAACGATTCGCCCTTGCGGTCGCCATTGTCTCTTCCACCGTTTCCGCCGGCTTACCGCGCGTCCGGCCTGCTGCTCCACGTGACGTCGCTGCCCGGCCCTTACGGGATTGGGGACGTGGGACCGGCCGCGCTTTCGTGGATCGATCGCCTCGCGCAAGCAGGGCAAAGCTGGTGGCAGTCTCTGCCTCTTGGCCCCACCGGCTACGGCAACTCGCCGTACCAATCCTTGTCGTCTTTCGCCGGCAACGAATTGCTGATCAGCCCGGACTGGCTGATCGAGGATGAATTGCTGCGGCCGAGCGACTGCCAGACAGGCGCGTTCCCGCAGGACCAAATCGACTACAACGCCGTCATCGCCTTCAAACAAAAGTTGATCGAGAAAGCCTGGACCAATTTCAGCGCCGGGGCACGCGCAGACTTGCGTGCCGAGTATCGGCAATTCCTGGGCGAACAAACGCAGTGGCTCGAGGACTATGCGCTGTTCCGGGCGCTGAAGACGAAATTCAACGGCGCGTATTACCTCGAATGGCCCGCGGAGTTTGTCGAGCGCGATCCAGCGGCGCTCGACCGCGCCCGGCGTGAACTCGCCGGCCAGATCGGCCAAACCTGCTTCGCGCAGTTCCTGCTGTTCCGCCAATGCCAGCGGCTCAAGGCGCACGCTCACGCCAACGGCGTGCGTTTGATCGGTGACTTGCCCTTTTTCGTTTCTCCGGACTCGAGCGACGTGTGGGCTCACCCGGAGTTGTTCCTGCTCGACGAACGGCGCCGGCCGCGCGTTGTCGCCGGCGTTCCGCCCGATTACTTCAGCGCTCACGGGCAATTGTGGGGAAACCCGATATATGATTGGGCCGCTCTCCGGGAGTCCGGCTATCGCTGGTACATCGCCCGCCTGAAGTCTCTTCTAAAGTATGTCGACGCGATTCGCCTCGATCACTTCCGTGGCTTTAGCGCAGCCTGGCACGTGCCGCCGGATGCAGCTACCGCAGAGCCGGGTAAGTGGGTTGCGGGCCCGGGTGCCGATGTGCTTGTGGCCATCGAGAAAGAATTAGGCGCTCTTCCGTTTATTGCCGAAGATCTGGGGATGATCACACCCGACGTGTACGCCCTCCGCGACAATTTCAAGCTGCCGGGAATGCGGATTCTCCAGTTTGCATTCGACGGCGATGCCCGGAATCCTTACCTCCCTGGCAACTACGTGAGCAACACGGTGGTTTACACCGGCACGCATGACAATCCCACCACGCGGAGCTGGTTCGAAGAATTGCCCGATCGCCAGCGGCAGATTTTCTGGAAATACCTGGGGCGCACCGGCGGCGAAAGTCGCGAGGCCGCCCCGGACCTGATGGGGCTGGCATGGTCGTCTGTGGCCGCGCTTTCGATCGCTCCGTTACAGGACTTGCTCAATTTGGGCCGAGAGGCGAGGATGAATGTCCCGGGCCGCGCCGATGGCAACTGGGCCTGGCGGTGCAGCGAAGACAGGATGCGCGATCCAGCCTTCGAATGGCTGCGCGATCTGACGAAAGGTTCGAACCGCTTTCCGCACGCCGGTAAGCGCGTCCAGCCCGCCGCAGCCCGGTACAGCGAGACAAGGATTGCGAACGCCGGCCGCAGTGCTGTAAATCTGAACAGATTCGATTCCGCCCAAATATTTTCTGGGCACCCAAACGAGGTGACATGATGAAAGCGAAAGCAACGCAGCAGCTTCACGACCTGGGCCAGAGTATCTGGCTCGACAACATCACGCGCGACCTTCTCAATAGCGGCACGCTCAAAAGCTACATAGCGGACCTGTCGGTGACGGGACTCACTTCGAATCCCACGATCTTCGACCACGCCATCAAGAACAGCAGCGCATACGACGCCGCCATCCGCGAGGGGTTGAGCAAAGGCAAGTCGGGAGAGGATCTCTTCTTCGATCTGGCGCTCGAGGACATCACCCGCGCCGCCGCGGAGTTCCGGTCCGTCCATGACCGCACCGACGGCGTGGACGGTTGGGTGTCGCTCGAAGTGTCGCCCCTGCTCGCCTATAACACGGCCAACACGCTGGCCGCCGCCAGGACTCTGCACGCGCGCGGGGCACAGCCGAACCTGTTCATCAAGATTCCCGGAACAAAAGAAGGATTGCCTGCCATCGAGGAGGCCATCTTTGCCGGAGTGCCCATCAACGTGACCCTGCTGTTTTCGCGCGAGCAGTACGTGGCGGCGGCCGAAGCATTCCTGCGGGGCATCGAGCGGCGCATCGCCGCCGGGCTCAACCCCGTGGTTGGTTCGGTGGCCTCGGTTTTTGTCAGCCGCTGGGATACCGCAGTAGCCGGCAAGGTGCCGGGCCCGCTGGTGAATCAGCTGGGCATTGCCATCGGTCAGCGGATCTACAAGGCCTACCGCGAGCTGCTCGCATCCCCGCGCTGGCAGCGAACTTTCAATTTTGGCGCGCGTCCCCAGCGGCTGCTGTGGGCCAGCACCGGCACCAAGGATCCCAAGGCCTCGGACGTGCTTTACGTCAAGGCCCTCGCTTCGCCTTTCACGGTAAACACCATGCCGGAGGCTACTCTGAAGGCACTCGCGGATCACGGCGAACTGGGCGCGATCCTGCCGCCGGATGGCGGAAATTGCGAGGAAGTGCTGGCTCAGTTTGCCAAGGCCGGCATCGATGTGTACGCGCTTGCCGCCCAGCTTCAGGACGAAGGGGCGAAGTCGTTCGTTAAATCCTGGGAAGAACTGATGGGCGTGATCGCTTCCAAGAGCGCAGCCCTGAAAGAGGCCGCAGCGCGTTAAAGCTGCCAGCCGGTCTCTTTCGCAAGCACGGGATCTGAGATGAGAGCAGAAAGGAAAGGAGTCGAGACATGGCAACATCTGTTGTGACGGGTGCCAAAGGCGGGGGCGGCGTCGAGCCGCTGGTCCAACGCAAGGCTTGGAAGAGCCTCCAGACCCACTACGAGAATGTTCGAGGGCTGCATCTGCGAAAGCTGTTCGCCGATGACCCGAAACGCGCGGAGCAAATGACCACCGAGGCCGCCGGCCTGGTCCTCGACTATTCGAAGAACCGCATCACCGGAGAAACGGTCAAGCTTCTCCTCGATCTGGCCGAAGAATCCGGCCTGCGGTCGCGCATCGACGCCATGTTTCGAGGCGAGAAGATCAACACCACCGAGAAGCGCGCCGTCCTGCACGTGGCCCTGCGCGCGCCCAAAGGAACCTCCATCGTCGTCGACGGCGAGAATGTGGTTCCGCAAGTGCACGCGGTGCTCGACAAGATGGCC
This sequence comes from uncultured Acidobacteriota bacterium, assembly GCA_963709105.1. Classification (GTDB taxonomy): domain Bacteria; phylum Acidobacteriota; class Terriglobia; order Acidiferrales; family UBA7541; genus Palsa-295. Next base: position 114,641 of record CAVPVC010000016.1, on the reverse strand, counting down.
GCCTTCTCCAATCGCATACGCAGCGGCGAGTGGAAGGGGCACACCGGCAAGCGCATTCGCAACGTGATCAACGTCGGCATCGGCGGCTCCGACCTCGGTCCGGTAATGGCGTACGAGGCGCTCAAACACTACAGCGATCGCGCCATGACGTTCCGGTTCGTTTCCAACATCGACGGCACCGATTTCGCGGAAGCTGTAGAGGGTCTCGACCCGGCCGAGACTCTGTTTATCATTTCCTCGAAAACCTTCACCACGCTCGAAACCATGACCAATGCCAACACGGCGCGCGCGTGGCTGCTCCAGGCCCTGGGCGGCGACGAAAAGTCCATCGCCAAGCACTTTGTCGCGGTATCCACAAACGCAGCCGCGGTAGAAAAGTTCGGCATCGATACCGATAACATGTTTGTCTTCTGGGACTGGGTTGGCGGGCGCTATTCGATGGACTCGGCCATCGGCCTTTCGACGATGCTCGCGATCGGGCCGCAGAATTTCCAGGCCATGCTCGATGGCTTCCATGAGATGGACGAGCACTTCCGCACCGCCCCGTTTGCGCAGAACCTGCCGGTGCTGATGGGACTGTTCGGCGTCTGGTACAGCGATTTTTTCGGCGCCGCCACCGTGGCCGTGCTGCCCTACGAGCAATATTTGAAGCGGTTTCCCGCCTACCTTCAGCAGTTGACGATGGAGAGCAACGGCAAACACGTCACCCTCGACGGAAAAGAAGTCACCTATGCAACCGGTCCTATCTACTGGGGCGAGCCCGGAACCAACGGGCAGCACTCTTTCTACCAGCTGATTCACCAGGGCACCCGGCTCATCCCGTGCGACTTCATCGCCTTCGGCGAGCCGCTCAACCCGCTCGGCCGCCATCACGACATCCTGATGGCGAACGTCTTTGCCCAGGCGGAGGCGCTTGCGTTCGGCAAGACAGCCGACGAAGTGAAAGCAGAGGGCACGCCGGATTGGCTGGTGCCGCACCGAGTCTTCGAGGGTAACCGCCCGTCAAACACGATTCTCGCCGCCCGGCTCACGCCGGAAGTCCTGGGCAAGCTGGTGGCGCTCTACGAACACAGCGTGTTTACGCAGGGCACGATCTGGCAGATCAACTCGTTCGATCAGTGGGGCGTGGAATTGGGCAAGGTCCTGGCGCAGCGCATCATCCCGGAACTGGAAAGCCAGAGCGAAACCAAACTAGCTCACGATAGTTCCACGAACAGCCTGATCCGCCGCTACCGGAAGCTCAAGCAAGCGTCCTGAGCCTTTCGCTTTGCTTTTTTTGACGGAGCTTGGAAATCAACTTCTCGATCGCAGCACGATGCCGCTAAAGGAGCGACTATGCAACTTGGAATGATTGGTCTTGGAAGAATGGGAGCGAACATGGTGCGGCGCCTCCTCAAGGGAGGCCATCAGTGCGTCGTGTTCGACAGGTCGCCGAAAGCGGTGGACGAGCTGGTGAAGGAGAAGGCGGCGGGAAGCTCTTCGCTTCCGGATCTGGTGGCGAAGCTTCAAAAGCCCCGGGCGCTGTGGCTGATGGTCCCGGCAGCCGCGGTGGATGAGACCATCGCCGACATTCTGCCCGCTCTCGAAGCCGGGAGACATCCTCATCGACGGCGGCAATTCCTACTACATCGACGACATCCGGCGCGCCAAGGAACTCAAGGCCAAGGGCATCCATTATGTGGACGTGGGAACCAGCGGCGGAGTCTGGGGGCTCGAACGCGGCTACTGCATGATGATTGGCGGCGAGAAGGATATCGTCGCGCACCTCGATCCGATTTTTGCGACGCTGGCGCCCGGCGCGGGCGACGCGCCGCGAACCGCGGGCCGCGAGAAGCTGGGCGGAACCGCCGAGCAGGGCTACCTCCACTGCGGCCCCAACGGCGCCGGCCACTTCGTCAAGATGGTCCACAACGGCATCGAGTACGGCCTCATGGCCGCCTATGCCGAGGGGCTGAGCATTCTGCGCTCGGCCAACGTGGGCAAGCAGCAGCACGCGATTGACGCGGAAACCACCCCCCTGCGCGATCCCGAACATTACCAATACGACCTCGATTTGCGCGACATCTCGGAGGTCTGGCGGCGCGGCAGCGTGATCGCATCGTGGCTGCTCGATCTCACGGCGGCCAGCCTGGTGAAGGATCCGAGCCTCTCGCAATTCGAAGGCCGCGTCTCCGATTCCGGCGAGGGCCGCTGGACGATCAAGGCCGCCATCGACGAGGCCGTGCCGGTGCCGGTTCTCTCCACCGCGCTTTACCAGCGCTTCACCTCGCGCGGCGAGGCGGACTATCAGGACAAGTTGCTTTCGGCGATGCGCTTCGGCTTCGGCGGCCACCTGGAGAAAGCAGCCGGCAAGTAAGGTCGCGAAAAGGAGATTTCCGATGAGCGATTCGCACTCCGACGCACTGGTTTTCTTCGGCGCCACCGGCGATCTCGCCTACAAGAAGATCTTCCCGGCGCTTGCAATCGATGATCAAGCGCGGCCACCTGGACGTGCCGGTGATCGGCGTGGCGAAAGCGGGCTGGAACCTCGACCAGTTTCGAGCGCGCGCCAAGGACAGCGTGGAGAAGCACGGCGGCATCGACGCCGGGGCGTTCGACAAGCTGAGCCGCCTGTTGCATTATGTCGACGGCGACTATGCGGACCCCGCGACCTTTCAGGCTCTCCGCAAGGAACTCAACGGATCGCAGCGTCCGGCGCATTACCTGGCAATTCCGCCGCTGCTGTTCGGAACGGTTGTGGAGCAATTGGGGAAAGCGGGCTGCGCCCACGGCGCTCGCGTGATTGTGGAAAAGCCTTTCGGCCACGGCCTGGCCTCCGCGCAGGAACTCAACCGGACGCTCCATTCCGTTTTTCCCGAGCCGTCGATTTTTCGCATCGACCACTATCTCGGCAAGCGGCCGGTCAACAACATGGTCGTTTTCCGCTTCGCCAACGCCTTCATGGAGCCGTTCTGGAATCGCAACTATATCGAAAGCGTGCAGATCACCATGGCGGAAGACTTCGGCGTCGCAGGACCGCGGCGGCTTCTACGATCAGACCGGAACCATTCGCGACGTGGTGGAGAATCACCTGTTCCAGGTCCTCTCCAACCTCGCGATGGAGCCTCCGGTCCGCATCGACAGCGAAACCATTCGCGACGAGAAGGTGAAGGTGCTCAAGGCGATTCCGCCGCTCGAGCCGAACAATCTGGTCCGGGGACAGTTCCGCGGCTACCTCCAGGAAAAGGGAGTCCGCCCGGATTCCAAGACGGAAACCTTTGCGGCCCTGCGCCTCGATATCGATTCCTGGCGCTGGAAGGGCGTGCCGTTCTACATCCGCGCGGGGAAAAACTTGCCGGTGACCGCGACCGAAGTCCTGGGCCGATTTCGAAAGCCTCCCTCGGTCCTGCCGGACAGCGCGCTGTCCCAGAATCATCTGCGCTTCCGGATCAGTCCCGAAATGTCGATCGCTATCGGCGCCACGGTGCTGGCTCAGGGCGACGAAATGAAAGGCGAAAACGTCGAGATGGTCGCCAGCCGGCATCCCCGCCCGGAAGATATGGAAGCCTACGAACGCGTTCTCGGAGACGCGATGGCCGGTGACCCCACGCTTTTTGCGCGCGAGGATTACGTGGAGGAGGCGTGGAGAATTGTCGATTCCGCGCTCAGGCCGATACGCCCGTCTATCCATACGACAAGGGTTCGTGGGGGCCAGGCGAGGTCGACCAGCGAGTCTCGCCCCCGGGAGGCTGGTACAACCCGGCAGCCTGCGAAAAGGAAGATTTTCGCGTCGCCGCGCAGGCCGCCCGGTAAATCCACTGGGTAAATCCATTGATAAGGCATTTGCTGCATTGGGGGAAAGCCGATGAAGCTTGATGTGCTTGACGATGCCGATTCCGTAGCGCGAGCCGCGGCCAGGACCATAGCCGCGGAGGCTCGGGCTGCGATTGCCTCCCGCAAGCGCTTCAGCTTGGCCGTCAGCGGCGGTCACACTCCCTGGATCATGCTGCGCGCGCTGGCGGACGAAGAAGTCCCGTGGGCTGGCGTGCAGTTGTTTCAGGTCGACGAGCGAATCGCTCCCGCCGGAGATCCGGACCGCAACCTCACCCACCTGCGCGAAAGTTTTCTACAGCACGTTCCTCTGCGCCCCGAGCAGATCCACGCGATGCCGGTGGAAGCTACCGACCTGCCAGCGGCGGCGGCCGCATACTCCCGGGAGCTTGAAGCCATCACCGGATCTCCGGCCGGTCCTCGATCTGGTCCATCTCGGCCTCGGACCCGACGGGCACACAGCTTCTCTCCTGCCCGGTGATCCTGGGCTCGATGTGACCGACAAGGATGTGGCTCTGACCGGCGTCTATCAGGGCCGGCGTCGCATGACGCTCACCTATCCGGTACTCAATCGCGCCCGGCGCATTCTTTGGGTCGTCACCGGCGGCGAAAAGATCGAAATGCTTCGCCGCTTGCGCGAAGGCGACAAGTCGATTCCCGCCGGGCGGGTCAGCCGCGGCCAGGCGCTGGTGCTGGCCGACCGCGCTGCGGCCGGTGAGCGCACCATTGGAGTCAAGCAGGCAGGATGATACCGCCGGAACCCGAACCCTCTCAGTCGGGATCCGTCACAGCCGGTGTGGCCCGGAGTCAAACCGCGCCGAAAACAATTCCATCACTGAGGAGACGAATATGAATACGACGACGCAAGCCGCCCCACCCATCACCGAGGCGCAACTCGATCAGCTGTGCATCAATACGATTCGCACTCTCTCGATGGACGCCGTGCAGCAGGCCAAGTCCGGCCATCCCGGCACGCCGATGGCGCTCGCTCCGCTGGTCTACACCATCTGGAATCAGGTGATGCACTTCGATCCGGCGGATCCCATCTGGCCCAATCGCGACCGCTTCGTCCTCTCCAACGGCCACGCCTCCATGCTGCAGTGGTCCATCCTCCATTTGACCAGGACGCAGGCGGTGAACGCCGACTACGAGACGCTGGGAAAGCCCTCGGTAACCCTGGACGACATCCGCCGATTCCGCCAGCTGGGCTCGAAAGCCCCGGGTCACGCCGAGTATCACTGGGTCTCGGGAGTTGAAACCACCACCGGCCCGCTGGGGCAGGGAGTCGCCACCAGCGTGGGGATGGCCATCGGAGAAAAGTGGCTGGCGGCTCGTTACAACCGGCCCGATTTTGAGATCTTCAATTACAGAATCTATGCCGTTTGCGGAGACGGCTGCATGATGGAGGGCATCGCGTCGGAAGCGGCCTCGCTCGCCGGCCATCTGGGCCTCGACAACCTCTGCTGGATTTACGACAACAACCACATCAGCATCGAAGGCGACACGCGCATCACCTTCACCGAAGATATCGCGGCCCGGTTCATGGGTTACGGATGGAACGTGCTGCGGGTAGGCGATGCCAATGACCTCGATCGCATCGGCCACGCCCTCGAGACTTTCCGGACCACCAAGGGCCGGCCAACCTTCATCATTCTCGACAGCCACATCGGCTACGGCTCGCCCCATAAACAGGACACCGCCGAAGCGCACGGCGAACCGCTCGGCGACGAGGAAATCCGCCTCACCAAGCGCGCCTATGGATGGCCCGAGGACGCGAAGTTCCTGGTGCCCGACGGGGTCTACGAGCATTTCGCCGCAGGTGTGGGCGCGCGCGGCGCAAAAGCGCGGCAGGAATGGGAGGAGCTTTTCGAGGCCTACAGTGGCAAGTACCCCGAGCTTGGGACCGAAATCGGGCAGATGCTGCGGCGTGATCTTCCGGCCTCGTGGGACCGCAACTTGCCCGTCTTTCCGGCGGACGCGAAGGGAATTGCGGGCAGAGACGCCTCGAGCAAAGTCCTGAACGTGCTGGCGCAGAACATTCCCTGGTTCCTCGGCGGCTCGGCCGATCTGGCTCCCTCCAACAAGACGCGCTTGACCTTTCGAAGGAGCCGGAGATTTCCAGGCCGCCACTCCTTCCGGAAGGAACCTGCACTTCGGAATCCGCGAGCACTCGATGGGCGCGATCGTAAACGGACTCTCTCTTTCCAAGATACGCGCGTTCGGCGCCACATTTTTCATCTTCAGCGATTACATGCGCCCCGCGATTCGGCTCTCGGCGCTCATGGAGATTCCCAGTATTTTCGTCTTCACCCATGACGCCATGGGCGACGGAGAAGACGGTCCCACGCACCAGCCGGTGGAACATCTGGCATCGCTCCGCGCCATTCCAGGACTTGTCACGCTGCGCCCGGGCGATGCCAACGAAGCCGTCGAGGCCTATCGCTGCATTCTGCAATTGCGGCACAAGCCCGCGGTGCTGGTGCTCTCGCGCCAGCCCCTGCCCACCCTGGACCGCAGCAAATACGCCCCCGCGTCCGGAGTCGCGCGCGGCGCCTACGTTCTGGCCGATGCTCCCGGAGGCAATCCCGAACTGATCCTGATCGCTTCGGGAAGCGAAGTGAGTCTCGCAGTGGATGCGCATGAAGTGCTTCTCGCCGGGAGGCATTCGTTCGCGAGTGGTGTCCATGCCGTCCTGGGACATTTTCGAAGATCAGAGCTCAGGAGTACCGAGACACCGTGCTGCCGCCCACGGTAAAGGCGCGGGTCGCCATCGAGCAGGCCTCCACGTTCGGATGGGAACGCTATGTGGGCAATACCGGGCGAGTGATCGGGATGAAAACTTTCGGTGCCTCGGCGCCGCTCAAGGAACTCCAGAAGGAATTCGGTTTCGAGCCGGAAACCGTGGTCGCGGCAGCGAAGCAGGTTTTGTCCCGGGCATAAACCATGCCGTCCTCCTGGAACACAGCCGCTGCGGAAAACGCACCGGCCGCGGCGATAAGTGTCGAGGGCGATGGGCGAAGCGCGCCGCTCGGCGCTACCCTCGTCCCCGGGGGCGCCAATTTCAGCCTGTATTCGCGCAACGCCTCCGCCGTGGAGCTGCTGCTGTTCGAGCGGGAAGACGATTCCCGGCCCTCGCGCGTCATCACCATCGATCTTATCTGCAACCGCACCTACCATTATTGGCATGTGTTTGTGCCCGGCGTGCAGGCCGGCCAGCTCTACGGCTACCGCGTCCACGGGCCGTATGATCCCGTCAACGGCATGCGCTTCGATCCCTCGAAGGTATTGCTCGATCCATATGGGCGCGCCGTAGCCGTCCCGGGCAATTACAGCCGCGATGCCGCGCGCCTCGAAGGCGACAACGCCGCCACGGCGATGAAGAGCGTCGTAGTCGATCCAGCCGCATACGACTGGGAAGGCGACACGCTGCTGCGCCGCCCCTCTTCCCGGACCATCATTTACGAGATGCACGTGCGCGGCTTCACACGGCATCCCAGTTCCGGGGTTTCCGAGAAAAGGCGCGGCACCTATGCCGGCTTGATCGAAAAGATTCCCTATCTTAAGCGCCTCGGCATCACAGCGGTGGAACTCCTGCCGGTCTTCCAGTTCGATACCCAGGACGCTCCCCCCGGACGAACCAACTACTGGGGCTATGCGCCGGTATCGTTCTTCGCGCCGCACCATGGCTACAGCTCCCGCCGCGATCCGCTTGGCCCGGTAAACGAGTTTCGCGACATGGTGAAGGCGCTGCACCGGGCCGGCATCGAAGTCATTCTCGACGTTGTCTTCAACCACACCGCCGAGGGCGATCACAACGGGCCGACGTCGAGTTTCCGCGGTCTGGACAACAGCACCTATTACATGCTCGAGCTCGACCGTTCGCGCTACGCGAACTACAGCGGCACGGGAAACACGCTCAACGCCAATCATCCCATCGTGCGCCGCATGATTTTGGATAGCCTCCGCTACTGGGTCGAGCAGATGCACGTGGACGGCTTCCGCTTCGATCTGGCCTCCATTCTCGATCGTGACGAATCGGGCAATTTGATGCCGAACCCGCCGGTGCTCTGGGATATCGATTCCGATCCTGTCCTGGCCGGCACGAAGCTCATCGCCGAAGCCTGGGATGCGGCCGGCTTATATCAGGTCGGCAGCTTCATCGGCGACAGCTGGAGGGAATGGAACGGGAGGTTCCGCGACGACGTCCGCAGCTTCTTTCGAGGAGACGATGGCGTCGTGCCGCGCCTCGCGGACCGCCTGCTGGGAAGCCCGCAGATTTATGGCCACAAGGAACGCGAGGCCGAGGCCAGCATAAACTTCGTCACGTGTCACGACGGCTTTACGCTCAACGACCTGGTCTCCTACAGCCAAAAACATAACGAGCGGAACGGCGAAGACAATCGCGACGGCGCGAACGACAACCTCAGCTGGAATTGGGGCGTCGAGGGCCCCAGCGACGATCCCGCCGTCGAGCGCGTCCGCAACCGGCAGGTAAAGAATTTCCTGGCCGTGACCATGCTGTCTCTCGGCTTGCCCATGATTCTGATGGGCGACGAAGTCCGGCGCACCCAGCAGGGCAACAACAACGCCTATTGCCAGGACGATGAGACCACCTGGTTCGACTGGACGCTGATCGAAAAGAACGCCGATGTGCACCGCTTCGTGTCGCTGCTAGCCGAAAGGCGCCTGTTGCGAGACCTCGAACCGGAACGCCGCAACGAAAGCCTCAACCAGGTCCTCCGCGCAGGCCTCGAAAGCCTGGCACGGCGTAAAGCTCAACCAGCCGGACTGGAGCGACCAGTCGCACAGCGTGGCGTTCAGCGCCGAAGCGCCCAACCGCAAGATGCGCTTTTGCCTGATCCTGAATGCCTATTGGGAGCCGCTCGATTTCGAACTGCCCGCGCCGGGCGAAAGCAGCGGCGATTCCTGGCGCCGCTGGATCGATACCACGCTGGAATCTCCCGACGACATAGTCGAATGGCCGTCCGCGCCGCCGGTATCCGGCGATACCTACCGCGCCGGCCCCCGGTCCATGGTAGTGCTTTTCGCCGGAGACATAACCACAGCGCCCGGCTTCTGACCGCGATGTGAGGAGCCCAGCGTGGCCAAGTCGCCTTTCCATCAGGTCACGGATTTATCCGTGCCGCAAAAACGGACGGCGCGCAGCGCCTACCGCTCGCGGTGCCTTTTCCGCGAGCCTTTGCGGGCGCCCCATCCTTGCGCTTCTCCGCAAGGGTGGGTCTTGCTCTAGCCTTTACGGGTGCCCGACCCTTCGGTTTTAAGGGTCGGTCTTCGGGTCAAGTTGCTAACACGCGCGCTGCCGCATCCATGCGCGAAGCGGGCATCTTTGTCGCAACTTTTTAAGGGATCGGAGCTTTCAAATCCTTTCTTTGCGCTTCGCGGTCGCCTTTGCCTTTGGCCGTCGTCTTTGTCTTTGGACGCCGCCTTTGCCTTTGGCCGTCATCCTGAGGAGCGCAGCGGCGAAGAACGGTTTTCCATCGCGCGACTTTGGCGCGATGAATCTCTCTTCATGCGCCAATTCAAGCAACATCACCGCAACGCGTCACGCCTCTCAGGGATCGGAGCTTCCGAGCCTGTGCGGCAAGTCGGTTCTTCGTCAAGGCACGGATTTATCCGTGCCGCAAAATCCGACGGCGCGCAGCGCCTACCGCTCGCGGCGCCGTTTCCGCGAGTCTTCTACCCGCTGACGCGTGATTTATCGAGCTGCCCCACAAACTCAGAGGCCCGTCCCTGCGGGAACGGAGCCTTTGTAAAATTAAGGAGGGAACACTTATGAAAGCCGCAATCGCAGAGTCGAATCGCCGGTGGGAGATTCCCGGCGCCGCCCAAATCGTGGAAGGAAACGGCGGCCTGCCCAAGGTGCGCGTCACTTCCGCCAGGGCCGAAGGGGAAATCTACCTGCACGGCGCGCATGTAACCTCCTGGAAGCCCGCAGGCAGAGAAGAAGTATTTTTCGTCAGCTCCCAATCGCGATGGGAGGACGGCCGCGCCATCCGCGGCGGCATCCCCATCTGCTTTCCCTGGTTCGGCAACAAGGCGGACGATCCCAAGGCGCCCGCGCACGGTTTCGTGCGCACGAAAGCCTGGCAGCTCGAGTCGATCGCGCGCGTGGGCGATGCCGTCCAAGTCAGCATGTTCACCGAAAGCAACGAAGACACCAGGAAATGGTGGCCCGCCGAATTTCGCGCGGTGTACAGCGTAACGTTCGATTCCCAGCTGAGCCTCGAGCTGGAGGTAACCAATCTCGGGCAAGCCCCCGTGCGCTTCGAGGAAGCCCTTCACGCCTACCACCGCGTGGGCGAAATCGAAAAGGCGCGAGTCCGCGGCCTGGATGGCGTCAGCTATCTAGATAAAACCGACGCGAACCGCCAAAAGCAGCAGCAAGGTGAAATAGCAATCGTCTCGGAAACCGATCGCGTCTACCTCGACACCACCAACGCCATCGAAATCGAAGATCCCGCCCTGAAGCGCCGCACCCGCGTCACCAAAGAGAATTCGCGCACGACCGTCGTGTGGAATCCCTGGGTCGAAAAAGCTCACGCGCTGTCAGATCTCGCCGACGACGAATGGAAGCGAATGATCTGCATCGAAACCAGCAATGTCTCCGGCCTATTCCGTAACTCTGGCCCCCGGCCAGCAAAGCAAAATGAAAGCCGTGGTCAGGGTAGAGGATTTCTAGGCTTGGGGTCGCCATAAGTAAAAAAGGGCAATCATATAGATTGCCCAAACCGGCGGTTAAGCCGGGGAGTCGTCCAAGAGCATGCTACCACGCATAGACACTCACTGCCACCCGGGTGCCCGACCCTTTTAGGGTGCAAGGGTCGGTCTTTCACAGTCTTCGCGTCGCGGCCTTCGAAAACCACGAGGGCCGGACATGCGTAAATTCAAAAACGACGTTCGAGGCTTCGCCCTCCGCCACCCGCAAATTCAAAACCTGAGTCCAAGGCTGCGATCCTGCAGACTTATCAAATAAGCTCGCAAAATATATCGGCGTGCCGAACTTTGAGATTGAGCCGTTTGCAATTAAGAAACGCGGCCAAAAGCTATACGCGATTGCCATATCCGGTGCGTCCATTCCGCACGTTTTTGAGAAGCCGGGAACATACGATATCGGCGGTGGACAACAGAAGTCGGCCTTCGGCCTCGGCACAGTCTACTTCCGCCACGGTGCTAAGAGCGAACCAGGCACTACCGATGACCTTAGAGCTTCGATGGATAGGGCCCTGAGTGGAATTCGGAGGTCGTGGATCAAGGGCGTGAGGCAGGTCGTGCAGGCCCCGCGGGACGCCTAAATTGTGGCTGTCCAACGGACTACCCCGCGGATTCCAGCAATCGCAAAATCTGTGCGGGCCATCAATGATGCGTCGGCCACGCCTGTAGTCCTGACAAGAGACGCAACTAGAGCAACTGGGACAATCTACTACGAGGAAATCGCTGAAGGAATCTTCGATGAAATAAACAATATCATAGACGCGAATAAGGCGCTCGCCAAAGGTCAAAAGAAATTCTTCTTGGGTGCGCTTATCTACTATCGCATTTATGCGGAAAGGCAACATGTCTTGCAGCAGAGGGAAACTCATGAGCTCCTTTTGCGCGCTGCGGTGGTAGATTTCTATGCCCCGGCTCTGTTTTGGATGACGATCATGCCCGAGGACTTGATCGCAGAAACGTTTGCAGATCTTTATCGCAATCCTGTGAGTCCGCAGATTCACGCGTTGGTCAGAATGGCCACCGTTCTCGGCGATGATTTTAGTGAGTGGCTTCTTGCGAAAATGAATGGGAAATGGGCTTCTCATTCGCAGCCGCCCACCTTTTATTGGACCTTCAGGAGCATGGTTAAGGACCTCCATGACTCGGATTATCGGTTGCGCTCATCTCGATTCTCAACGAAGTCACGAATCGAACTTTCCGAGGAGGAGAACGTGGACGTGACCGATTTGCTAGATAACCCGCACAAGGCCGCAGCCTTGCTTTCGAGGGTTTGCATGATGATTTTCGAGGGTAAAATGGCGGCAAATGGGCGCTCCGTAGCAAGAAATCTCGATTATCTGGCTTATGGGGCGATTGTCCGGGAGCGGGGAGAGAAAATAGCGACAGCCATCGTCAGCAAAATAGGTGCCGATCAAATCGGCGAATTAATAGAAACGCGAGGGCCGCAGGTGACTGGCCAGATTTAACCGTAACTCGCTGTAAGAGAACGTCGGAGATTGTAAGCACGCGCCGGAATTCGGGACATCGGGAAAGTGGCGCGCCTTAGGGGACGATTTTAGAACTTTTGCGGTGCGTCGGATTGGGGCAGAAATACCGCATTTTGATTTGTCATCTTTCCTGTGAGCCGTGTAACCAATCTGGCGCAGCCCCACATCGAACATGAGGCCCAACATTCCAACCATCTGCGCGCCCCAATCGTAAGTTCTTCCGGGAGGCTTGCTGCCGCGCAATCGTCAACGGATAGGTGCGGTTCCTGCGTATTTGTGGTGCAGTGGGAATTCTTACGGGGCAGAGGGTGAGATTTGTCGCCTTGACGCGCCATGGTCACTACACCATCGGCTAAATCACCGTTTCTACTGAGCCTATTAGGAGTATCGAACATACATTTGAAAACATTCCGAAACCCCTGAGTACATGAATAACAGCCGGGAATGGTAACAAAGGCAGTCAAATATCGAAGGAAAAGGCCATTTTCTTGGACGGGGCCTCAGGTCACCGCTCGGGCAGAACGTTACTCCTTCCATTCCCGTAAAGGGTCGGCCCGACCAGCGGCAGGTCCACCGTGATCGGCGGATGATCCGATATACGTCCATCGACCGATTCATTCAGCTCGCGCATAGTCTCGGGGAAATGCGGCGCGAAGGTATCACTTTGTCCGTTGAGGCGCGGATTCTGAATGAACGGTTTCACGAAGAACCAATCGAGTTTGAAGCGCCCCACCAACCCTGCATAGTCGCGCGAGAAGCATAGGTGGGAACAAACCCTTTGCCGCCTCGCTCGTTGCTGTCTGCCAATGTGCGCCTCCTCTGCTTCCGGGTGTGGCCGCGTTCACCACGAAAATCGAATGCGCCTTCGTCGGCGAAGCGAAAGTTCTCCACCGTCTTGAACAGAGGACGTTCGCGGTTGTCCCAGAGGATGGGCACGTGCATCGCGGTCGGATCGTTGTAACCGTGAAAATAGTGAACCGGGACGAGCGCATATTGGTAAATTCCGAGCGGGTTAAAATGAGAAACGGCCTGTCCAACCCAGAATTTATAATCCGTCACCCGGCTCACGATTTCATTGCGCAGCGAAGTGGGCGTATTGTTTCGAGACGTAGTATTAAGGTCCCCGGCTAGTATCACCGGATTCTTTTCCTGCTTCATCTCAGCAAGCAACGCTTCCATCTGTTTGCGACGGCACTCGGGCCGGCACTTATTTTCAAAGTGAGTGGCCACGATCGTCGCGTGGCCCGTGGGCAAATCGGGAATCGCTACGTCGACGATCAATGCCATCCGGCCGCCGTGGCGCACCTCGCGCTCGATTCGCTGCTTGAACAATCGGTGCGCGGCCCATTGTCTGCCTTTCTCCAGCTTGGCCGCTTCCGCGGCTTCCTTGCCGTACCAGTCGTAGCACACCGGCAGGCGTTGAATGTGCGCACTCGAAATAGGATACCGGCTCAGGATGGCGGTGCCCTGTAACCCACCATAGCGCTCGCGGTCCACTTGCAGATCCGTCTGCAGCCTTGCGTCCTGCTCCGCATCCGGGAGGTGGACCTGTTCGGTTCCCAAGTCGAATACGGGATCGACCTCGACGAACTCCACTCCGTACGCGTAGTTCATGTGCAGAGCATCTGCGAGCTCGCGAGCAACATCCCGGTATTCGGTTCGCTTCATTCCCCAGTCCGCTTCATTCAAGACGAGGACGTCAACATCCTGCAGATCGCTTAATTGCGACTCGATAGCAGCCTTTCGAGCCACGCCGATCTCGTGATGAGTTCCTGCGAGCCTTTCGAAATCGTTGGTGTCCGTCAGAGCGGATCGAATCAGGTCGAAGTTCAGGCCTCTTTCAATGTTCCACAAGCCGACCCGGAGAACCGGCCCAATACGCTCCACGGAGGGGCGGTGCGGCGGGACGCCCGCTCCGCTCGCATCGTTGCGAACAAAAGGCCTCGTCAGAAGATCATCCAGGCGGGTGGCCAACAGCCCCTGCGGTTTGGCCGTGGACGAGAGAGTGACAAGTGCGTCAAAGGACAGCAGCGGGGGATCTGCCGCGCGATCCTTCTCAGATCGAGCAGATTGACCTTGCACAGGCGTCAACAAAAAAGAGCAAAACAACAAGAAGCCGAGTCCTATTGCGTGCCTCATCTCCATTCTCCTATTCAAGCAGCGGCTGCTTCGCGGCGTGCAACATCAGCCGTAGGAAGATTTCCGTCAATCCATCGAAACGCCCCGCGCACGATAAACACGTTCAGCAATATTGAAATCAGTGAAGCGGCAATGGCCGTGCCCAGGAAAGCTTCCGATACGATTCCCGACGATCGGGCCACTTGCACGACCACAAACGACAGCTCCCCGATCTGCGTCAGGCCGGCTGCCACGGCAATGGCAGCCTTGAGTGGATAACGAAACGCCCGCACGACAATCGTCCAAACGAGAAATTTGCCGATCAGGATAAGCAGGAGCATCAGGCCGAGCAGCGGCAGATTGTGAAACACCGTCTTTGGTTCAACCAAGGTTCCGAGCGAAACAAAGAACAGCGCTACGAACGCATCCCGCAGGGGTAGAAGCTGGGTGTGCGCATCGTGAAGGTCTTCCGAAGCGCTGATGGACAAGCCGGCGAGAAACGCACCCAACGCAACGGAGAATCCAACCACCTCCGCCAGCGCCGCAGTTCCAAGACACACGGTGATCGCGACCAGCAGGAAAAGTTCCGAGTTGCAGGTCAATTTGACTCGACGGAGAATGCGAGGAATCACATTGACCGCCAAAAAAACCAGCGGAACCAAAAGGACCACAGCCTTACCCAAAGTCCACGCGGCTTTTACGAAGCGGCCCTCTCCAGAGCCGCCAAATGCCGGCAGCACGACAGTCATGCAGATCACCGCGAGGTCCTCCACGAGCGTGATGCCAATCATCACGCGGCCATAGGTTGTGGAAAGCTTTCCGCCGTCGCTCAGCAGCCGCGCCAGCACCATCGTGCTGGCCACGGAAACGGTGGCGCCGATGACGATTCCTTCGGCCGTGTTCCATCCCGCGAGCTTCCCTGCGCCGACTGCGATCGCCACCATGAGCAGAATTCCGATGGGACCGCCGATCAGCGCCACCCATTTCACACGCATCAGGTCCGGGACCGAAAATTCCACGCCGATCGAAAACATCAGCAGGACGACGCCCACTTCGGCAAAAACCTCGAACGTGTGCAGGTCAGAAAGATGAGGGCCCGGCGTGAACGGGCTGATGACAATTCCACCCAAAACAAAGCCGATGATCAGAGGCAGCCGAAGGCGCCACGCCACGAGCCCGCCAATGACGGCAGCCAAAAAGATGTAAGTAAGATCGCGGAACACAATCGGATTCGATTCCATTTTTTCTCTCCGGGCAGCATCGCCACAAACTGACGCGTTCATTTCTCAAAACGGAAGCGAAGGCCCGCCCTCGTGTATCGTTCAGGGCGAGCCTTCGGGTAGACGTTAAGCCTTGAGGGCTTGTCGAACAGCCCCAAGTCCCAGCGACGCCGCAACAGCGAGGCCGCCCAGAAGCGCCGCCAGAGGCAGCAGCGTTCCGGTTTTGGGCAGGGTGGATGCAGGTTGTTCTGAACTGGCCAACAGAACCTCGGGCGCGGGCAAGGTCAACTGAATCCTGGGGCCTAGAAAAAGAAGCAGGCCCGCTTCCTGCGGTGTCGCTGGAGGGGGCGGTGCCTCGCCGACGATGGTCTTGCTGCGCTCGGTGACCGTGTGAGCGTCATCGGTCACGATGGTCGCCTCGAGTTTCATACCCGTCTTCAGGTCGAATACCGTCTTCTGTTTGCCGGCGACCATCACCTTCGCGTGGCTGGGAATCCGGTAAAGGTGATTCGTGCCGTCCGGCAGCCTCAAGATCACGGAGGAGTTGTGAGCATTCACATGCCACACCGTTCCCTTGAGCGTCCTGACGGTGGTTACGTAGCGGGGAGCCGTTGTTGTGGTAATGGTCTGGGTCAGCTTCGTCCCCGGCGTCAATTCGTTCACGGTGACCTCACTGCCATTGATCGTGAATTTGTCGGAGTCAGGAACGATGAGGTGTTCGATCTTGCCGCTACCCAGCTTCAGAACCAGGTCATTGCCCTCGACGTAGACGACTTCGGCATTCTTCACTTCGGTTTCGTACGACTTGACGCCATGCCGTACGGTTGTCGTGGTGGTATCCTGCGCGCAAACTCCGAAGGCGACCGCCGCAAAAACGAAAGCGCCGGCGACGCATCGGCCCAGCAAACGTGACATTCTATTGTGCTTGTTCATTTCTCTTCTCCTTGTTGGACTGCGTTTGGGATGGCGTGCCAGGTGTCAGATTCCCGGCGCCGCCTTTCATCTCTCGTTTGAGAGAAGCCGTTACGATGTAGCGCTGCGGTGCGCTCCCGAAGAAATAAAACGGGTAGCAGGTGACGAGCGTCAGAGAGGGAACCTCTCTGGCCCGCAGGACATCCACGCGGTCGGGCGTGACGATCTGTATCTGGTCGACCACGTACGTGTCTGTCCCCTTCACGGTCTTGAGCTCGATTACATCGCCCGCGACTACATCCTTAAGTCCGCGAAAAAAGCCGTCTCGATGACCGGCGATACCGATGTTTCCTTGCTCTCCCGGCCGAGCCGTTCCAGCGATGCGCCCCACGGCGTGGTTGAGCGTGAGGTCGTCCGTCCCATCCAGGACCGGGACCTCGAGGTTGATTTTCGAAATGTGAAGCACGGCCAGGGGAGTTCCAGGCTGCCCGGAAACGGTCTCACTGTAAGCCTGGATTCGGCGCTCATCCCAGAGGCCGAAATCAATTTCAGGAGTATCGGTTTCCGGAGGCGCGCCCTCATCCATTGCATAGCTCCGACCGGGTGTGATGGCTGTTGAATCGAGTGTTATGAATTTGATCAGCGCCAGCCTCGATCCCAGGAAGCTTTCGATCCGAGCCAAGCTGTAAAGGGCCAGCAGGGCAACTCCGGATATGAGCAAAATGCGTTCGATCCATTTCCAGATATCCCGGCCGCGGGTCGATGCGGAGCCGGAGCGGTTCGAGGCCGCGCCTTCACCAATCACCGACTTTTGAACGTTCCACATGAATTGCACTCCCCTTCGGCAGTCCGGCATTTTCTGAACAACGCTTGTGATCGGCCCCTCTAGTGCGGTTCTTCCCCAATTCCCAGGATCGTCAGGCAGCCGGGCGGAAGTTCGCGCTGTCAGTGGCCCGCGCCGGACGAGACTTCCCCGGGTTCAACGATTTGCGGAGTTCCGCCTTGGCGTGGTGCAGCCGCGACTTTGTGGCAGTGACTGAGAGCCCCAGCATTTGCGCCGTTTCGATCACGGAGTGTTCGCGCAGCCTCTGCAGTTCGATGGCCTGGCGATTCGCTGGCCGGAGCGCCCGGATCGCATCCTGGAGCATCTGTTCTCGTTCGCGCTGGGCGAAACTGGCCTCGGGATCGGGAGTGTGGTCCACAAGAACTGCCGCGGCGGAACTGCTGTCATGAATGCCGGCATCGTCCAACGAAAATTCCCGTACGGACGGCCGCTTTCGGAGAATCATCAGCGCTGAATTGATGGCAATGCGAGTCAGCCAGCTTGAGAAATTCGATCTCCCGTCGAAATCCTGGATGTGAGCGAATGCATTGAGGAGCGAATCCTGCAGTGCATCTTCCGCGTCCGCCCGGTTCCTGGTGATCCGGTAGGTAGTCCCCAGAATTCCCTTCGCGTGGGATTGCCAGAGCTCGTCGAATGCCGCCCTTTGCCCGCACTTGGCTGCCGCCACCAATTCCGCCTCGTGCGCGTTGTGAGTTCGTTCGACGGCTGATGCATTATCGAAATTCATGTTCAACCTCCCTAGCAGCAAACCGATTTCGATTGCTGGCGTTTGACACGAAGAAGAAATGCAATTCCTGCGCCAACTCCAGATGCTGAATCGCGGGGACTTGCGGCGAAAAACGGCGACGGACTTTTCAGAAATGCCGAACGATCAGAAATACGACACCCACATCTCTCTACATCGCGGAGCCGCTCGAAGCGTCCGCCACGTTTGATGGAAGGGAGTGGGCAGTGGCCGGTTTCTATGCAAAGGCTTTCACACATGCGCACGGCGGTCAGCAAGCAAAGGATCTTCGCAATAAAAAAACCGGCTCGGAGCTTGCCAGCTCCGAGCCGGTTGACCGCAACGTGTTGTTGTTAAGTTAGCGGCGGAATAGAATCGGTGTATTCCGCCCCTCATACGCTCCGATGCTACTTTGCATTCACCCAGACATTGTCCGCGGAGGCCAGCTCCACACCGGCAACCTCCGTGCTCAGCTTCACTCTCTGCAAACCCGACTTCTGACCCGGGGCGGCATCGAACTCCAGCAGATACTGATTGTCGAGCCCCTTCTGGATGCTATCCAGATAAGGTTTGAAGCTCACTGGATTGAAGGTTCCCAAGTAAAACGAGTTCCCGCCAGTTTCTTCCGAAAGCTTGGCAATACCATTCTGCCCGTTCATTATTTCCCAGTAGTTATTGCCCAGGCGTCCGATACCGCGGGTGAAGATGGTGTCAATGACGGTGCCCGTGCGTTGCGCAACGCGGCTTGCGGAATCCACATCCGGGTTGACGAAACTCAGGCCCCGATAGCGCGGTCCACCGCGGAAGCGGTCGATGCCGTCGGTTACCATGATCACTTCCCGGCGATTCGGATGTTCCGGCCAGCGTTTCATCAGGTCGATCACCGACAGATACGGGCTTCCATAGGCGCCGCTCGAAGCGATCGGCAACCGCAAAGCCTTCGCCGCCTTGTCGTGGTCGGTTGTGAAATTCTGGGCGATTTGAACCGTGCCATTCCGCATGTAACCGATTCCCACGGAAGTAGCCGGCGCCTGCGCGTTGATGAATGCACGCAGCTCGTTGAGTTGCGTGCCCAGGCTCGTGTCGGAAGCATCGTCGATCAAGATGAAAAGATCGAGACCGGCGTGGGCCTCTCGGGCTGGCTTCCATCCAGTCACCTGCAGGCGCTCTTTGCCCTGCCGCACGACTACGTCGTCGGGGCTGACTTCTGGAGTGCGTTTGTTGTCGCCCAGCACCTGCAGCGTGACCGTCATACGCGCTGGGGTGGTTGTCGATGGGGTTGATTTTTTGGCTGCCTGCGTGGGAAGCAGCCCCATCAGGATAGCCGCAACCATGATCCACGCTGTGTACATCCGCTTGTAATTTCGCATTGGAATCTCCTCGTCAAATTTGTTCTCGGCTGTCTGCCGGCGTCTACACATATTGCAAACATGAGACCAATGCGAAACGCTGAAGCAGGGGGACTTACGTCAGAGAAGGCCGCTGAACTTTTCGGAAATGACGAACGATCAGAAATACGCAACACGTTCGCATTCTTGCGATCGATGAGGCGCTTGACTTGAATGACAAAAAGAACAGAGAAGGAGAGAATACGACAGGGGAGAACAGCAGACGCCAGAGGGTGCGAGTTTACGGCCGGACGTTGTCTTAGCTTGCGGATTGAACTTTGAACCGGCGCTTGTCAATTCCCAAGCCGGCGATTTTCGAATCAAGAGTCTGCCGCGGGATTCCGAGTTTTGCAGCCGCGCCCGAGGGTCCCGATATCCGCCCCTGACTCGCCGCCAACGCTGCTTCGATCATTTCCTTTTCGCGGTCGGTAAGTATTACCGCAAGAGGAATCGACCCGGCTGCTTGCGCGCGGGCCTCTCGCTTCAGCCAAGTCTCATCGACTGAGAATGTCTCGCCGTCGCACAGTATGACGGCCCGCTCAATT
The DNA here is from genome assembly GCA_963709105.1 of uncultured Acidobacteriota bacterium. Classification (GTDB taxonomy): domain Bacteria; phylum Acidobacteriota; class Terriglobia; order Acidiferrales; family UBA7541; genus Palsa-295. Next base: position 94,861 of record CAVPVC010000016.1, on the reverse strand, counting down.
ACGTTCTGCAGCTCCCGCACATTTCCCGGCCAATCGTACGATTGGAGAATTTCAATGGTGCCCATTCTAATGGCGCTGAATGTCTTGCCGGTCTTTTTGGCATAACGCTCGACGAGATGTTCGACAAGCAGCGGAATGTCATCCAGCCGCTCCCGGAGCGAAGGTACATGGATGGGGAAAACGCTCAGCCGGTAAAACATGTCCTGGCGAAATGTGCCCGCTCTCACGGCGGCCGGCAGGTCGCGATTCGTCGCGGCGATGATGCGGACATCCACGGAGATCGGCTGGCTGCTGCCTACGCGCTCGAATTCCCGCTCTTGCAATACGCGCAGTAGAGTCACCTGCGTTTCCAGAGGAAGCTCACCGACCTCGTCCAGGAAGATCGTCCCTCCGTTGGCCGATTCAAATCGGCCCAGGCGGCGCTGCAACGCCCCGGTAAAGGCGCCTCTTTCATGCCCGAACAATTCCGATGCGATCAGCGAAGGCGGAATCGCCGCGCAATTCACGCGTATAAAAGCGCGGGTTGAACGATTCGACCGCTCATGTATGGCGCGTGCAATCAATTCTTTTCCCGTCCCGGTCTCACCGAGAATGAGAACGGTGGCATCGGTCGGCGCCACCAGACTTCACTTCCTGCATCGCCGATTTCAACGCGGAACTGTCTCCCACGATGGCATCCGACGCAGCCGCCGAACGCTCGCGCGCCAGTTCTCCGCTATGGTATGTCGCGCCAGTTTCGTCTTTGTTGCCGAACGTATACGTCGAGACCATTTCTTACCTCCTTTCAAGATCCATCAGGTTTGCTTATCCGTCCGCACAATTTCCAAGGCTGCGTGAATCTCCTTGAGCAACGCGTCGCTCCGCACCGGCTTGTTCAGGAAACCGGCCGCTCCAGCCTTGAGCAACAAATCTCGGAGAGATGCATCCCCGTGGGCAGTTACGAAAATAACCGGAATCTGGCTTTTGGCATCCTGCAAACGCCGCTGCAGCTCGATGCCGCTTATTCCCGGCAAGCGCACGTCGAGGATCAGGCACGCCGTGTCGTTCTGATTACCGGAATCGAGGAATTCCTCGGCAGAACCGAACGTACCGGTCAAAAACCCCGCCGCCTTCATGACGCTGCTCAGCGCCTCGCGCAGAGGGGCATCATCGTCCACGATTGCGATGATGTTGGTTTTGGCGTGAGTATCGATCACTTCCGTTCACCCGGTCCGCAGCTCAATTGAAACTCTTCAACGAGGAGGAGACTAACAAGGCCGGGAATCGAAGGCTATCCTGCTTTAGGAGGAGACCCGTCGTTACTTTCGCAGGGCGGCGGTTTTAAGCTTTTCAGACATACGGACCAGATGGGCAAGGGATTCGGCCTGCGTTTTCTCCATGACGTGTGCTCGATGCGTCTTGACGGTCAGCTCGCTCATTCCCAGTTCATCGGCAATCTGCTTGTTCAGAAGGCCGGCCACCACCAGTTCGAGAACTTCCTTCTCGCGCGGGGTGAGCGAATCGAATCGCTTCTGAAGTTCCATCAACTCCGCGCGCTCTTTCCGAAGTGTGCGATCGCTGGCAATTGCCTTCTGGGCCGCGTCCAGCAGGTCCTGGCCGCGAACCGGTTTTGTGAGGAACTCGTGCGCTCCTTCTTTCATGGCGTGCACCGACATGGGGATGTCCCCGTGTCCGGTAATAAAAATGATGGGAATGCGAATGTGCGCTTCACTCAACTTGAGCTGAAGATCAAGACCGCTCAGCCCCGGCATCCTGACGTCGAGGATAAGGCATGATGGAGCATCCGGGCGTTTCGCGATGAGGAACTCCTGCGCCGAAGCGAACGTCTCCACGCGCAGACCAACCGACCTGATGAGGCTTTGCAATCCGTCGCGAATCAGGCGGTCATCATCGATTACGAATACAATTGGGTCCGGCTCCTTCATGCCATTGAGCCGCCCCCGCCCGGCAGGGTGAACAGGAAGATAGAGCCTTGCTCGCCGTTGGATTCAGCCCATAACTTGCCGCCATGCGCTTCGATGATCGAACGGCTGATGGGCAGGCCCATTCCGATGCCCTTAGACCTCGTCGTGAAGAACGGCTCGAAGAGGCGCGGCATCACATCCGCGCTCACTCCGATCCCGGAATCCTGCACCGAAACGAGTATTTGACCGGCATCCTTCATCTGGGAACGAATGAGCAGCAGTCGCGGCCTTTCTACCACGTTTGTCATGGCCTCGATTCCGTTCATCAATAGATTCAGAATAACCTGCTGCAACTGAATTCCGTCGCCGAGTACGCCCGGCAAGTCTGGCGCGAGGTCAAACGTCATCGAGACATCGTTTCTTGACGCTGGACCGTTCGCCAAGGCGGCGGTTTCCTGGATAATGTCGTTGATGTGAACCCGCGATTTCTCCGGCGTCGCTTTGTTAATAAGAGAACGAATCCGGACAATAACCTCGGATGCTCGTGTCGCCCCCTGAGTGGCGCGCTCTGCCGCCGCCCGCGCTTCGCCAAGTTCCGGATTCTCACGAGACAGCCACGCGACACAGGCGTCCGCATTCGCTACGACCGCGGCGAGCGGTTGATTCACTTCGTGGGCAATCGACGCTGTCAGTTCGCCGATCGTGGTTATTCGGACCACGCGAGCAAGTTCTGCCCGTGTCACCTGAAGTGCCGCTTCCGTGCGCTTCTGCTCTTCCATCTGATTGAGCAGCGCCTCATTTGCGTTCCTGAGTTCGGCGGTGCGCTCTTCGACTCTTACTTCGAGTTCATCGCGAGCTTGCCTTAAAGAATCTTCTATTTGGCGCCTCCAGGAGATCAACCAGTTTGCGATTATCTGGCAAGCTACAAAGGTTAAGAAAAAAGGGATATCGCGCGGCTTTACAGTGAAGGAATGCGCTGGCGGGATGAAGAAGTATAGAGCGGCCACGGAGCTGTACAGCACGGCGACCCAGCCGGGCCCCCTTCCTCCGAACCAGGTGCTGACGATCACAGCTGCGGAGAAGAACAACCAGAAAGGATTCCCGAACGGTTCCTGCAGGGTGAGCGACAGAAACAACGCGATCGATGTGAGCGCTATCGCGACGGCGTAGCCCCGCAACTCCCCCAGCTTAGACGGTGTGGCGCGGGCAGTTTGCATCTTCGAGATGCTGTTCCAAACGAAGACCTTTTATACTACAGCCTCCTTTGCTTTGCCATGACAACCGCATTTGTCAATTCCGGTTGAAAAATCCCCGTTGTGCCGGTCGAAAATTCCCCACCCCTGAGCTTCATTGATGGGCCTCCTTGGCCTCGGACGGAGTGGAGCCCAGCGCCGTCTTTTGGCGCGTTTTGGGCGCAACGGAGTCCGAGGCCAAGGAGGTGGCGGTCGAAGACCCTTCCTGTCCGCGTGGCGGCACCAGACCTGCCTTGCGACGGTCCTTCAGCCGGTAGCTTTCCCCGCGAATGTTGATGGTCGTCGAGTGATGCAGCAACCGGTCCAGGATCGCCGTGGCGATGATCGAATCGCCGAAGATCGATCCCCAGTCCCCGTAGCTTTTGTTCGAGGTGAGGATGATGCTCCCGCGCTCGTATCGTGCGCTCACCAGCTGAAAGAAAATCGTAGCTCCCAGATCGTCCAGCGGTAGATACCCCACTTCGTCAATCACCAGAACTTTCGGGGCCAGGTACACGCGCATACGCCGATCCAACCGGCCTTCCCGATACGCGCGCCCCAAGTCCGCTGCCAGATCGTGCGCGGTGATGAAATACGCGCCTAATCCCGAGCGGATCGCCTCTTCCGCCAAGGCCACGCTCAAATGCGTCTTCCCGACCCCGGGCGGTCCCAGCAAAATCACGTTGCTGGCTTCGTGGATAAACCGCAGCGATCGCAACTCCCGCATCTGCCGCTCATCCAGCGAGGGCTGAAACCCGAAATCGAACTGCTCGAAGGTTTTTACGAACGGAAAATGCGCCAACTGCAGCCTGGCCCGCAGATAACGAGTTCTTCGTGCTTCCACCTCGCAGCTCAGCAACTCATCGAGAAAGTCCGCGTAGCTCGGCTCCTTCTTCGACGCTTCTTCCAGCAAGTTCTCTAGCCGTGCTTCCACCGCTTTCAATCCCAGCGTCTCCAGCGCCGTCTGCAACCGCTCGATCGGGGTATTCATCGCCCACCCCCGTTCGCCATGCGCTCATAGGCGGCCAGCGAGCGCTTCTCCACCTCCGGCGCCCTCTGCCGCAGGTGAATCGTGATCTTGCCCTCCGTCCTCCGTACTCCCAGCGGGATCCCCTGATGATGTGGCGGAAACGTCAGCACGCTATGTTTGCGCTGCGCTTTGCCGTGCATCGCGATCCGCTCGCGGCCCGTACGGATATCCACGTCCCCTGCAATTTCCTGCACCCACACGTCCTGGCCGGCATATTGCCAGGGCACCGAATAGCGACTGCCTTGCCAGTCCACATAGGCATCCCGAGCCACTTTGCGCAGCTCGCCATCCACGTACGGATACGGCGGCTGCCCCGCCAACGACTGCAAACTGAACTGCTCGACATCCCAGCGCACCATCACTTGCTCGTGCGTCGTTCCGTGCACGCGCTGGTTCGCTACGCCCCAGATCCACTCGCGCAGCCGCGCATTCAGATCGCTCAGGCTGCTTGGTTCGCGCCCTTGCAAGCCACACAGAAAGTTCCGCCGTACATATTTCACGCCCGACTCCACTTTCCCTTTCGTCTGGGCGCGATAGGGCCGGCACAGCCGCGGCGTGAATCCCCAGTAGCGTGCAAAGTCCAGAAACACCGGGTGCCAGACAATCTCGCCTCGCTCGTCCGTCCCCAGCCACACCGTCTTCATGCGGTCGTAGAGAATCTCTTCCGGCACGCCGCCGATCTGCTGGAAAGCGGCTTCGTGCAGCCGCAACAATGTGCCCAGCTTCTGGTCCAGCGCCACTTCCGCCACCATCCTGCGGCTGTAACCCAACGTGAAAGTGAAACCGTGCAGCTTCTGCCCCTGCTCACCCATCTCCAGCGTGCCCAAATGTCCCCAGTCCACTTGTGCTTGCTTACCCGGGGCCGTTTCAAAGCGCCGCACGGCAACCACTCGTGCCGTGCTCCGCTGTGGCCGTAACCAGTCCGTCAGAATCGTGTAGCCGCCTGCATAGTTACGCTCGCGCAGTTCGCGCAGCAAAACTCGTGCGTTCCACACCCCGGCGCGCAGCCGCTCCTCCAAATACGGCTTGAACGCATGGAGCTTACCCGGCGCTGCTGTCCGTGGGCCGTACTCCGGGCCAGCCCCGCCGCCTGCGTGTACTTGCGAATCGTCTTGCGATCCCAGCCGGTCAACTTGCTGATCGCCTGGATGCTCATTCCTTGCCGCTGCAGTTCCTTCAGTTCTTGCACGTCTCTCCCCCTTAACAAGTCTCGGAACCTCCTCCGTATGGAGTGGCCTCCGGTTTATCACGTTAAGGGGTGGGGAAAATTCAACCGGTACTATGGGGATTTTTGCACCGGCGCTGACACATTGCGCTGAAACCGCCTTCAGACGGATCTCCGAACCCTTTTTATCGCGTTCTACTGTGCGTTCGTCATTGTTCCGAGAATGCAGCAGAGGCCCTGAAAGCAAGACGCGTCCTCCAGTGTCCTACGACTCTTCGAAGAATCGGTAGACGATTGCACCTTTTTACTGAATGAGCTGATCGCGCGCTGTGCTAGACACCACCGCTCTCGAAATTGCCCTCTAACGTCTCGAATCCAAGTCGATAAAACAGTTCGACCTTATGCAAATCCAGAGTCGCGACGGTCAGCAAAAGTACGCCGCGATTGTTGTCGATTCGTTTCCCTTCGAGCCTCGGAAACGGAAACGGTGCGCGCCATGGCAGGATGTCCTTTGGCCGCGAAGGTGAACTGAACCAGTTCGTCGTTTGTCGATTTGGCCATGGATTCTCCTTCATTAATCGCGGTATGGAACTGTCGAAGTACACTTCGATCTCCGCCCCGATCTTTCAAAGAGAAAAACGATTTTCGGCGTGCGCAGGGGGGACCGATTTGGCCGAGGCCACACGTCCTTGATCTTTCCAACGGCTATTTGGTGAGAATTCTCAAAAACCCCTTTTACGTCGGAGACTTCTATTGGGAAGGCAAGTTGTATCCGGGCACTCATACACCCCTTATTAGCCGTGACCTGTTCGATCAAGTCCAGGCCGTCTTTCAAGGGCATAACAGGCCGAAGCAGAGAAAACACCGGTTTGCTTTTGGCGGTCTGCTGCGGTGTGCCTATGACGGCTGCATGGTTACTGCGGAACTGAAGAAGAACCGCTATACGTATTACCGCTGCACGGGTTTTCGCGGCAAGTGCGAGCTACCGTATTTTCGCGAAGAGGAGCTCGGAGACCGGCTCGGCGGAATCCTCAAAAACATTCACATTCCAGATGATATTCTGGCGAGCCTGCAAAATTCTTTGCTTTACGACAAAGACCGATCTGAAACCCAAGCAAAAACGGAACGCGACCGATTGTCACAGAGACTAGTGCAGGTACGGGGACGATTGGAACGCGCCTATACGGACAAGCTGGATGGCAAGATTAGTGAGAAATTCTGGGAAGCCCGATCCTCAGCGTGGAATGAGGAGCAACGGCAAATTCTGCTGACGCTGCAAGGGCTTGAGCAACAAAGCCCCGAGCGAATGCTTGATGGCATGCGGATTTTAGAACTCGCGAATAAGGCCTATTTTCTTTACCTTAAGCGGCCCGCGTCAGAAAGAAGCGAAATTGCTCCGAATCGTACTTTCGAACTGCAGAGTGGACGCCACAAGTGCTTATCCTACTTACAGAAAGCCCTTCGAACTGATATTTGAAAGGGCCAAAAATGAAGAATGGCGCACCCGGAGGGACTTGAACCCCCAACATCTTGGTTCGAAGCCAAGCGCTCTATCCAATTGAGCTACGGGTGCATCCGTTGGGAACCCCACTACCTTACTACGAATTCGCCGAATTTCCGCCAACCTCGGGAAAGCGCGCCATGGAGCCCACAAAAAGCAGAAGGCCCGCGTGAGCGGGCCTTCGAGGGGAGAAAGTTTCCGGCCATGCGCGGTAGGCCGAAGAACCCTTTCCTCGACCGCAGTCTAGTGGAACGACTTAAATGAAGTCAAGCGCGAATGCCGAAATGTGGCAGCGGCGTAAGTCTTTATATTTCAACGGAATATGCGCAGGGCCACCCGGTCCGGCAAATCCTTGTCCACGGTGATATCGGGTATGGGCGTGGCGTCCGGCTGGTAGAAGTCCTCTGCGTTGATCACCTTACTGGAGAGCCCCAGCTGCAGCACCTGGATCTGGCTGCTGCGGTCGAACACTTTATTCGGCAGCGCCCGCTTCATCACCAGCCGGAACCCGCCAAAAGCGATGCCGGCAATCAGCGTGAACCCGCAGATGATTCCGGTTCCGATGATGCTTCCCACGATCATCATCTCGATGGTGGGTTCCTTGAACTGAAACGTAGGCTCGTTCCAGGTGACCTGCGTCCCGGACTCGATGCCGCCCAGCAGCGGCGCCGCTTCCGCCTTGCTCGACGCGCCCATCACGATCCCCAGCATCGTCACCGTGCGCTTGGCAAAAAGCGGCGAGCCCGCGCCGGCGTTCGAGCCGTTGACGTTAAATTTCTGCCCGAGGCGCGCAAGCTCGTCGGCGGCGATCTGCGGAGTGGGGAAGTCGGCCAGCAGCAGCGTGACGGTCTTGCCGCCCAGCTGGTACTGCGCCGTCTCCGCCTCGGCGCCGTGCGAGAAGCCCAGCCAGTCGTCCTCGCCCAGCGGGAAAAAGCGGTTGAGCGCCACCGGGCCCAGAATGTAATGGTCGGAGCGCGGGATCAGGTCGTCGGTGGGCAGGCGATTCTCGATCCAGGGCAGCGGGCCCTGCTGCGCGTTCTTGCCGACGGCCGCCGCCAGCGCCTTCAACGCCGCTTCCTGCTTCGGCAGGTTGCTGCCGCGGATATCGAGGACGGTGTTGCCTTCGAGCACCAGCGCCCGCCCGGACGAAATCGACGAATGATCGGCCAGGTCGGCGCGCGGCATGTCCGGCGTGCGCAGAAAGGAATATTCGCCGTACGCGCCGCTCGGGTCGGTCATCTTGTAGAGCGTCACATCGAGCGTTCGGCTTCGGCGGGCTGGCCCGCCTTCTGCGTGCCCTTCTCCGTGTCCTTCTCAGTAGAAGCCGCATGCGTATAAGTGTCATGTTCGCCGGACACGAAGTCGTATTCCTTCGCAGCCCGCGCGTCCGTACTATTTGCGCCGGCCTGCGCAGGCGAAAAGCTGCCCGCCGAAGCCGCCGTCCAGTCCGCAAATGATTTAGGCAGAATAGTTTGCGCGGACGCAGACGCCGCCGTCAGCGCAAAAAACGCGGCCGCGCACCACATAGTAAAATTACGGACCATAACGCTCCCATCCAGTTCAAACTTCAAGTAATTCGGATGTCCTAAATCCCCGATTTTCGCCCTAAAAAAATCAAAAAAATCGGACGCGCGAGAGGCGAAACATACCAAAGTCGCCGCCGCAAGGCCACACTTCCCGGCTCTTTTTCCGGACTCTTTTTAGATGCCGAGATTCTACTTGGGGTTCCCGTTTGACGCCACTGTTCCGGGGTCGGCGGGATTGGCGGAGAGGAGCTTCTGCTTGTTGTTCGAGAGGCTGTTGAGGCTTTCCAGATACGAGCTGACGCCGCGGAACAGGCCGTCGGCGATGCGCTGGCGCTGGTCGGGCTTGCGGAGCAGCTTTTCGTCGGCGGGATTCGACACGAAGGAAATTTCCGAAAGGATCGAGGGCATGTTCGCGCCGATCAGCACCACGAAAGGCGCTTTCTTCACGCCGCGATTTCGTTCGCTGTGGCTCACCACCTGAAGTCGCTGCGTGAGCGAATCCTGGACGTCGCTGGCGAGTTCTTTCGATTCCTCGATCTTATCGTTGCGGGCGATTTTCTTGATGATGTCCTGCAGGTCGTGCAGGGATTCCTGCGAGAGCGCGTTCTCGCGCGACGCCACTTCCATCGATTCTTCCGTGGTGGCGAAATTCAGGTAGTAGGTTTCGACGCCGCGCGCGGAGCCGTCGTGGCTGGAATTCGCGTGGATGGAAATGAACAGGTCGGCCTGGGCGCGGTTGGCGATGGCGGTGCGTTCCTCGAGCGGAACAAACGTGTCGTCATTGCGCGTGTAGACCACGTCGGCGCCGGGCAGTTTCTCCTCGATCAACGCGCCGAGCCGCTGCGCCACGTCGAGGCAAAGATCCTTTTCCATCAGGCCGTGAGGACCGATGGTGCCGGTGTCGTGGCCGCCGTGGCCCGCGTCGATCACGATGCGGTTGATCTTGAGTCCCAGGGCGCGCGTGAGAGAGCGCTGGCCGTCGCGCGTGGGCCGGGGTTCCGGAGGAGGCTCGAGCAGCGCCGATGTTTTTCCGGCTTTCTTGGAAAGCGGGAGCACGGTTTTCTCCGCCACCTTGGCGGGCGTGTCGTCAGGCCGCGTCGGCAGGGAAGCGGAAGCCTTGGTTGGCGGCTCTTCGGCAGTCACGTTTGCTGGCTTAGCCGCGGGGGTTTCAGCGGGCGGCGCAATCGAACTCGCAACGGATTTCTTTTCGGATTTTGTCTCGGGCTCGTCCTTTTCTCGGTAGCTTTTGGAGCAACTGGCTCGGGAGCGGGAACCGTCGCGGCAATCGATGGCGCCGTAACCGCAGGCATCGGCGGAGGAACGGTGGAAGAGCCAGACACAGACGCGGTCGTCGCAGGCGAGACGGGAGGCTCCGCTGGCGCGGGCGAAGATTTCGCGGTGTTCACGGCGCGCGAATGAATGTCGATGACCAGGCGGTAGGGATTGGCGAGCAGAAACGCCGAATAATCCTTTTCGCCGTTCACATTGAGGACGAGGCGCACGACGTCCGGCTTGTTCTGCGCCACGCGCACGGATTCGCAGGAGCCCGTCGTTTACTTCCAGCTCCTGGCGGGAAAGCTTCGCGCCCACATTCGCTTTATAGAGGTTGAAATAGATGCGGTCGGGAGACGCGATGCGGGCGGACTCATACTTGATCGTGTCATTCAGGGTGACGATCACCCGCGTGGAACCGGGCGAGTTCCAGGTCTGGACGCGAGTAACATCCGATCTCCGGTTGCCCACGCGCGGCTCGACTGCCTGGCCTTTCAGATCGGGCTGTCCAGCGCTGACGTTCTCGATCTGCTGGTCATTCTTCCGCTTCTTTGTTTTGGTGTCGGCTTTCGCGCTGGTCTTAGCGTTGGCGCTTGGCATCGGCGCCTACGTCAGCCGTGCTAGTCTTGGCTTCGGTTTTGGAGTCAGCCGCAGCTGCCGCATCGGGCGCGCGCGGGCCGGAATCCTTTGAAGCCGTTTTCTGCTGAGTTTCAGCCTGGGCCGAACGGTTCTGCGCGGTCGCTGTCGCCGCGGCTTGCTTTGAGTCAGGTTTCGGTTCTGGTTTCGGCTCGGGCTGGCGGGCGTCGGCGATTTCCTTCAGGGCCTGCTGTGCGTCGGCGGCTTTGTCCGAGTGCGGGTAGTGCTTGAGGAACTGTTTGAAAGTTTCCTGCGCGTCGTCCGGCTTCTTCAGATCGTCTTTTTGAATCTTGCCGATGGCGAACAGGGTGTCGGCGCGAAAGCGCGTGCCGGGGTATTGCTTGAGCAGAAAATTGTAGCGGTCGATGGCTTCCTGAAAATATTTCGGATCAAAGAGGCGGCCCATGGCCTGGTAAAGTTCGGCCTCGGCGATCAGCGCCTGCGTGGCATCGGGCGCGGTGGGCGTGATCAGGTAGACCTTGCGATAAGCGAGAACCGTCTGCTTGTAGTCGGACTCGCCGCGATCCTTTTCGAGATAGCCTTCGAGCATGGTGCGCATTTTGACCGCGCGCTCGAACTGCTTCTGGGAATCCGCTTTCGAGTCGGCGCGAATCGCAGGGGCGAGGAAAGCCGGGAAGGCCAGCGCGAGACCCAGAACAGCCCGTAGAAAAGAGCCGGTAAAAAAGCTCGCGCGCTTTCGCGTAGGCAGATGGCTTGTGGTCATTCGTTCGTGAAGACTACCCGGCCATTCGCGTCGACTTCCCGCCGCACTGTGGGCCTTGGGGGGCTCCAGAGCGTGGAAGTGCGACCCGAGCCGGGCCGGAAGTAAGCGCTGGTTACCTTTTGCACGTACTGCTGCGTTTCGCGGTAGGCCGGAACGCCGCCGCTCAGATCGACGGCCCGCTCTCCGGCGTTATAGGCCGCGAGCGACTTGGTCAAATCGCCGTTGTAGCGATCGAGCAGCGTTTTCAGGTACGTGGTGCCCCCCTCGACATTCTGGGCCGGGTCAAAAGGATTGCCTACGCCAAACCGTTGCGCGGTGGAAGGTATCAATTGCATCAATCCCACCGCCCCTTTTTGCGATATGGCCCGCGTGTTCCATCCCGATTCCGTAGTGATGACGGCTTTGACCAGCGCCGGATCGAGACTGTGGCGCTGCGCCGCTTCCTGCACAATGCGATCGAGGCGCGAGTCGTTCGGATTCGAAACAAACGCACGCGCCGAAACCGCGCTCGATTCGACCGAATCGGGCGAAGCTGCGGCGAACTCGTTCGACTTCGTGCCGGGCTGCGGCATGGAATTCACGGGCGATGCCTTTGCCGCTACGGGACTACTTATAGTACTCCCGTTACGCGGCCGCGGGGAGTCTCCGTTCACGAAAACGAGCTTCCCTCGCTCATCCACGTATGATGCGATCTGGCCGCTGGCCGGCCTCGCGAAAGCAAAACCCACGGCCAGCAGCGCGAGCGCAACGGAGACCCTCCGTCTGCTGTACATAAGGGGCATAGGGGTAGGCAGAACGCTACACTCCCGAACGAACGACAGGTTTATGCAAACAGCGACAAGTGCCTGGGAAAGAAGAGTTTCCCGGCAGCGTTTCTGGCGAGCCGGATTATAACAACCGTTCTAAGAGGGGGTAAACGTTACCGAGGGTAGTTTCTATGGCCGATGTGTCTTTTCCGCCAGCCTCCGCCAAATCGGGTCTGCCGCCCCCGGAACCGCCTACCATCTTGGCGAGTTCCTGGACGATTTTGCCGGCATGGAGCCTGGGGATGAGGTCCTTCGTAACTGCTGTGATTAGAGCCACTTTGCCGTCCTCGGCGGAGGCCAGGACGACCACTCCCGAGCCGAGTTTCTGGCGGAGCGAATCGACCATCTGGCGGAGGGCGTCGCGGTCGGCATTCTCGACTTTCGCTGCGATCACCCGGACACCCTTTACTTCGCGGATATCGTCCAGCAGGCCCTGGGCCTGGGACCCGGCGGCTTTGCGTTTCAGGCCTTCGAGCTGCTTTTCGAGCTGCTTGATTTGGTCCAACTGGCGCTCGATGGCGGCGGTGAGGTCGTCTTCCGAGGTGTTCAGCAGGGAGGCGGCGCCGCGGAGGGTGGTAAGGGCTTTCTGGTATTCGGCCAGGGCGCGGTCGCCGGAGATGGCTTCGATCCGGCGCACTCCCGCGGCGGTGGACTGCTCGGAGACGATCTTGAAGACGCCGATTTCGCCGGTGCGATGGACGTGCGTGCCGCCGCAGAGTTCTTTGGAATAGAAGCCGCGGGGCGCGGACAGGTCGGGAATGGTGACCACGCGGACGTTGGCCTCGGGGTATTTATCTCCGAAGAAGGCCAGGGCGCCGGAGGCGAGGGCGTCGTCGATATTGGTGATGTCCGTGGTGACCTTGAGATTGCGCAGGATTTCTTCGTTCACCTGCTGCTCGATTTCGGCGAGCTCGCTCGCGTCGACCGCGGCGAAGTGGGAGAAATCGAAGCGCAGGTGGTCGGGCGCGACGAGCGAGCCGGCCTGCTTGACGTGCGTGCCGAGGATGTTGCGCAGGGCCGCGTGCATCAGGTGCGTCGCGGTGTGATTGCGCATGTTGCGGGCGCGGCGATACGGGTCGGCGACGGTGGAGACGCGGTCGCCCACGCGGAGATCCTCTTTTGCCACGATGCGATGCGCGACCAGGCGGCTTACGGGGTAATACGCGCCGCGCACTTCGGCCACTTCGAGCGAGCCGGAATTATCGTAGAAGCCGCCGACGTCGGCGACCTGGCCGCCGGATTCGGAGTAGATGGATGTGCGGTCGAGGACGATTTCGGCGTCTGTGCCGGCCTTGATTTCGTTGACTTGGCCATCCTTGGTGACGATGGCTTCGATGAGGCAGTCGGTTACCTTGGTGCCGAAGTAAAAGTCGGGCTCGGTTTTGAATGTGTCGGCGAGCTTGGCGTAGACCGGCTTGGCGACTTCCTTGTTGGCGCCTTTCCATGAGGCTTTGGCGCGCGTGCGCTGTTCCTGCATCGCGGCATCGAAGCCGGGCCAATGACCTCGACACCTGCATCGCGAATAACGTCTTGAATGAAATCTCGTGGGAGGCCGAATGTGTCGTAAAGCTTAAAGCCTCCGAGCCGGGGATCTTCACGCCAGATTATGAATCTGAGCTTGAGCAGCCACGTTTTGCATTGCTTGGCTTGCTTGGTGGGCCTGGCGCGCGTTGTGAGCTGCTGTAGACGCCCCTTCATCTGCTTCCAACTCTGGCTCAGTGTCGACTTTGCGAATTTCGTCAACCTTCTTCAGACCTTCTTCCAGCCCCACTTCGACAGTGCGTGCTAAACCGTCTTTCTTCTTCGTCGAGGACTCTTGTGTACGCGCACGGCATGTCTCTTCGAGTTCGGGATAGGCGTCTTTCATTTCGTGCGCGAACGCGGCTGGACATTTGCCGAGAGAAATGGCGACGGAGCATTCGAGCTTTCGCGCGTGACTGTAGGGCGCGGCGGATGATCTTGCGCAGAACGTAGCCACGGCCGTCGTTCGAGGGAATCACGCCGTCGGAGATTAGGAATGTGGCGGCGCGGGAGTGGTCCGCTATGATCCGCAAAGAGGGCTGAATTTTGCGTCTCTCGTATCTGCACCTGCCGGAAAGCCGCGCGGCTTCTTGAATGAGCGGCTGGAAGAGGTCCGTGTCGAAGTTGCTGATTTTGCCCTGGAGGACGGCGGCGAAGCGTTCGAGGCCGGCGCCGGTGTCCACCGAGGGCTTGGGCAGGGGATTGAGCTTGCCGGACGCGTCGCGATTGAACTGCATGAAGACGAGATTCCAGATTTCGACGTAGCGGCCGCAGTCGCACGGGAAATTGGCAATCGGCGTGGCCCTGATCGGAGGCTGTGGGGCCCATGTCGTAATGGATTTCGCTGCAGGGGCCGCAGGGGCCGGTGTCTCCCATGGCCCAGAAATTTTCCTTGAGGCCGGGGATTTCGATGACGCGATCCTTGGGCGCGCCGATCTTCGTCCAAAGGGCGACGGCTTCCTGGTCGCTTTCGAGTTTCTGGCCTTTGGCGATTTCGGCGCCGCCGAAGACGGTGAAGTAGAGCTTGTCGAGCGGGATGGCGAACCACTTAGGCGAGGTGATGAGCTCCCAGGCGAAGGCGATGGCGTCCTTCTTGAAATAGTCGCCGAAGGAGAAATTGCCGAGCATTTCGAAGAAGGTGTGGTGGCGGTTGGTGAAGCCGACGTTTTCGAGGTCGTTGTGCTTGCCGCCGGCGCGGACGCATTTCTGGCAGGTGGTGGCGCGCTTGTAGTCGCGCTGTTCGAGGCCGAGGAAGACGTCCTTGAACTGGTTCATGCCGGCGTTGGTGAAGAGCAGCGTGGGGTCGTTCGCCGGGACGAGCGAGGAGCTGCGCACGACGCGATGGCCGCGCTCTTCGAAGAATCTCAGGAATGTTTTGCGGATTTCGTTGCCGGTCAAGGTGCGTCCCAGGTCGCGATGAATTTTAGCTTACTGAGCGGGGTAATGGAATGACTAGCTTGTGGGGAGAAAAGCAGATCCTTCGTCGCTGCGCTCCCCAGAATGACAGCTTAAAGGCAACGGCGACGCGGGGGGCGGCGTGTTACTGCAGCGGCAATGCGGCAGGAAATAGCGCGGCCGCGACTCGATCTAATTGGCTGCTGGAGGCGGTGGAGCGACCAGCGCTGTGATTTTGCGGATGGCGCCGTCGGACTTGCTCAGCACGTAGAGTTCGCCGTCGCCGCCTGCCTGGATGCGCACGTCGGCGCGGCCTCCGCCGTAGGCTACGCCTTCGGGGTCGGTCTTGGGCTGGCGATGCTCGGCGTCTTTCCATCCTGTGGTGGCGTTGCCGAAGGCGGGCAGACGGTGATCCTCGAGGGGCGTGCCGCCGCGGCGGGCGTAATTCTCGGCCACGATATCGAACATGCGGCTCTTTGCGGCCGACTGGCCGCCGGGGCCCTTGTACATGATCTGGAGTTCGTGAATGGGGGCTTGATGGTTGCGCTCGCCGTGCGTGGCCAGCATCTGCGCCAGGTTGACGTAGAAGATTCGGCCGGTGGTCATGTCGTTGAATACGTACTTGCCGCGCATCTGCGGCATCAGCTTGCCGCGATAGACGAAGCCGCTGCCGATGGAGTCTCCGTCCTGATGGCTGTAGACGGCGGCGGGATAGAGCGGCGTGACCGGCTCGACGAGGCCTTCGACGGTGAGGCGGTCCTTGTCCGGGAAGGGGACGGCGGGCGTCAACTGGCTGCCGGTCTTGCCCTGGATTTTATCGTCGATGAAAACCTGCTCGTTGCCCTCGCGCTCGGCGTAGCCGTAATTGCCGCCCTTGACGACGATATTGATTTCCTCCCAGGAGTGCAGGCCAATATCGTTTACGAGGAATGCTTTCGTCGGGATGTCCCAGGTCATGCGATGCGGATTGCGCAGGCCGTAGGCGTAAATTTCCGAGCGCGCTCCGGCGACGGCGATGAACGGATTCGGATCAGGGCCGGTGGAGGGGATGCGATAGCGGCCGTTCTCGCTGAGCATGTCCCGGGGATGGAGGTTGATGTCGGGCGTGATGCGAATGATTTTGCCCATGAAGTTGCCCAGCTGCTGCGGGAGCAGACGGCCTGGCCCGGGCGTTTCACCCTGCGCGCCGTCACCCACGGCGATGTAGAGATTGCCGTAATCCTCGTGATGCGGGCGCGCGAGCGGATTGAAGAGCAGATCGGACATGGGATGATTGCGTTCATAGCTCATGCGAAGAAGCTCGCGGGCGGTGCCCTCAAAGGTGGCGTTGCGAATGTTTGTGTCGGTCCACTCGACCAGAACCGCTTCGAGGCGGATTTGCCCGGCGGGCGGATTTACGGCGGGCGTCGTCGTGTAGCCGGCGAGGTTGAGCGACGGCATCCGGGCGTTCGTGGGCTGCGCGGAACCTTCCATGGCGGGCTTCTCGATGTGAACCGTGTAGAACTTTCCGTTTTTGGCGTAGCCGGGATCGAAGGCCAGGGAAAGGAAGCCCGTGGTGAGTCCGCTATCGGAGGTGAACTTCGGGAAGATTTGCGTAAATTTAATATAGGGCGTGAATGATTTGGTGGCTTTGTCGAGGATGTAGAGAGTGCTGCTCTGGTCGACGACGAAGAAGCGCGAGGCGGAGAGCGGCGCCTTCGCGGGCTCGGAGCGCAGGGACGTCATGCGGCCGAGCTGCTGCTTGAAATTCATGGAGTCCGGCGCGCCGGAGTGAGTGGGGCCGGAGAGCGGAGGCGTGGCGTACTCTTCGAGCAGGACGGCGGTGCCGTCTTTAGCTGATCTGCGGTTGGTCGGGGTACTGAGCGCGCGCGGTGACGACGCTGAGGCTGAGCAGCGACAGTATCAGCAGAAATGCGAAGCACAGGCGCGAATTTTGCCGGCTGCTTCGTGAATCCTGGATTGCTTCGCATTACGGCGATCTCCTTTTCCACGGCGACGGCTATCTGCATGCGGCTGCGCGGGCGCAATGCGGCATGGCGAACGCGAGCATTCGTTAGGACGGCTGGCCGGGCGTTTCGGGTGCTGCTGCGGGTCCGGTGCGGGGGCGGGCGGCGGTGCTACGGACGTGACGATCTGCTGGACTGCGTCGAAGTAGCTGGTGCCTACGAAGCGCTGATGCTTCGCGCCCTCGTAGCCGTTGTGTTCTTCGCTGCGCAATTCTTCGTCCTGCAGGCGGCTGTAGGCGGCTACGCCGGTTTCCTTGTAGTTGCGCGCGAGGTCGAACATGGACATGTTGAGCGCGTGGAAGCCGGCAATGGTGATGAACTGGAATTGGTAGCCCATGGCTGCTAGTTCGTGATGCAGGCTGGAGAGCTTGGCTTCGTCCAGCTCCTTCTTCCAGTTGAACGAGGGCGCGAAATTGTAGGCGAGCAGTTTGTTGGGGAATTGCGCGAGGACGCCTTCGGCAAACTCCTTCGCTTCGGCTAGGTCGAACTTGGTTGGTTTCCGTCCAGAGGATGTCGGCGTAGGGGGCGTAGGCCAGGGCGCGCGCAATGGCCATTTTGACGCCACCGCGGACGCGGATGAATCCTTCGCTGGTGCGTTTCGTCGTGAGGAATTCGCGGTCGCGCGGATCGATGTCGCTGGTGAGGAGATAGGAGCTGATGGCGTCGGTGCGGGCCATGAGCAGCGTGGGGATGCCGAGAACGTCGGAGGCGAGGCGAGCGGCGACGAGTTTCTGAATCGCGTCGTTTGCGGGCGCGAGGACGTTGCCGCCGAGGCGTCCTACTTTCTTAAGCGAGGAAACCTGGTCTTCGAAGTGGACGCAGGCGGCGCCGGCTTCGATCATCGACTTCATCAACTCGAAGGCGTTCAGGTTGCCGCCGAAGCCAGCTTCGGCGTCGGCGATGAGCGGAGCGAACCAGTGAGTGGCGCTGTCGCCTTCGGCGTGATGGATCTGGTCGGCGCGCACGAGAGCCTGGTTGATCGCGCGCACCAGGCGCGGGACGCTGTCCCCGGGATAGAGGCTCTGATCGGGATACACCTGGCCGGCGTTGTTCGCGTCGGCTGCCACTTGCCAGCCGCTGACGTAGACGGCCTGCAATCCTGCTTTCACCTGCTGCACGGCCTGATTTCCGGTGACGGCGCCCAGCGCTAACACGGGCTGCTCTTCGTGAAGGAGTTTCCAGAGGCGTTCCGCGCCGAGGCGGGCTAGAGTGTGCTCGATGCGGACCGAGCCGCGCAGCTTTTCTACGTCGGCGGCTTTATAGGGGCGCGTGACGCCTTCCCAGCGGGGATTCGAGCTCCACTCTGCTTCGAGGTCCGGCGAATGAACGGCGTCGGTCACGCGATGTGTCTCCTTACAGAAGTTGGGGCTGCGACTTGCTGAATAACAGGATCATGATTGGGCGAGCGGATGTTAGTCCGCCGGCGCGGCGGCCACTGCGGCGCTGGCTTCCCGTTGGCGCAACTCGCGTATCCGGAGGGGGCGTACCACGAAGACCAGCAGCAGGGCGGCGATGATGTTCGCGGCGGCGGCGAGCTCGAGAGTGGCGGTCCAGTTTCCCGTGCGGGCGGCCACGTAGCCGCCGATGGGTACGAATAGCGCCGCGCAGCCTTTGGCCGTATAGAGGAAGCCGTAATTTGTGGAGGCGAAGCGGCGGCCAAACTGGTCGGAAGTGAGCGCGGGGAAGATGCTGTAAATGTCGCCCCAAGACAGGAAAATCAGCGCCGCGAGAATCACGAAGAGCGCGGGGTTATGGCCGTACTTGCTCAGCGCCAGCATTGCCAGCGCGCCGCCAGTGAAGGTGATGAACATGGTGTACTCGCGACCGATGTAGTCCGACAGCGAGCCGAAGATCGGGCGGCCCAGGCCGTTGAATAAGTTGTTGAGAGAGAGGGCAAAGAGCAGGGCAGGGCCGGTGAAGCCGAAAAGGGTGACCGAGCTTTTTGCGATTCCAAATGTATTTGCGATGGGTGCGAGCTGAGCGGCAGCCATCAGGCCGCTCGAGCCGACCAGAATGAACGCGACGTACATCACCCAGAAAATCGGGCTGGCCAGCATCTCGCCGGGGCCGAGATCGACCTTGGTCTGAACGAGGCGCGGATTCAGGCGCCGGAGCGCCGCGCCCTTGGGCGGCTTTACGAGAACCATGGCCGCGATGAGAACGACAATGCCTTGCAGGAGCGCGAAATGGATGAGCGTGGCCTCGTAGCCATGCGCGGCGAGCGAGCGCGTGAGGGGCACGACGGTGATGGCGGCGCCCGCGCCGAAGCCCGCGGCGGTCAAGCCTGCGGCGAGGCCGCGCCTGTCCTGAAACCATTTCACGGCGTTGCCCACGCAGGTTCCGTAGACGAGGCCGGTGCCGATTCCGCCGACGGCGCCTCCGGTATAGAGCATCGTCAGCGTGTTGGCGTGGGCGTACATGATCCACGCGGCTGCGATGAGAACTCCGCCGGCCATTACCACCAGGCGCGGGCCGTAGCGGTCGGCGAGATAGGCTTCTACCGGGACGAGCCACGTCTCAAAAAGCACGAACAGCGTGAAGGTGTACTGAATGGCGACTTTGCCCCAGTGAAATTTGGCGTCGATGGGGTTGACGAAGATCGTCCAGCCGTATTGGAGGTTCGCCACCATGGCCATGCAGACGACGCCCGCGAAGAGCTGTATCCAGGGATTGGTCCAGAAACCGGAAGGAGAGGGGAGGGCGTTTGCGCCGGAATCCCGCAGAGATTCGTTGGAACGATCTACCGGAAGCACTGAAGACATCGAGAGGGTCCCCACCCGCATCATTTCTGCCTGATTTTAACCCATCGTCACGCCAAACGCCCCGGATACTTACTCAATTGGCAGCGCAAGTCAAGCCGGTTTCGGGGCGCTTTCCGGGGGAATCCATCATCATAAACAGCTCGAAAGCACGAAGGTACGCCAGTGCCCTAACTCTTTTTGGCCGAGTTGCGCGCCAGGAGTTTCGTGCACGCATAGACGGCCTGCGTGTTGGGCATCGGGACGCCAACCTTCTCGGCGAGTTCGAGCACTGCGCCTACTACGGCTTCGAGTTCCAGGGGACGGCCCGCTTCGAGGTCCTGCAGCATGGAGGTTTTGTGCTCGCCCACCTTTTCGGCGCCGGCGATGCGCTTGTCGATGGAGATGGGCATTTCGATATTCAGCTTGGCCGCGACCGCTTCCACCTCGGCCATGATGCTGCGAACCAGCGCGACCACGCCGGGATCTTGAACCATCTGCGCGAGCGTCGCGCGCGTGAGCGCGCTCAGCGGATTGAAGGCGACGTTGCCGAGAATCTTCACCCAGATTTCGGTGCGGATGCGGGTGGTGACCGGGCTTTTGAATCCGGCTTTGGTCAGCGCCGCGGAAACAATGCGGCTGCGCTCGGATTTGCTGCCGTCCGGCTCGCCGAGCGAAATGCGGTTGCCCTCGATGTGGCGAATGACGCCGGGCTCGGCGATTTCGGTGGCGAGATACACGAGAGAGCCCAGCACGCGGCGCGGTTCGATCGCCTGGCCGATTACGCCGCCCGGATCGACGCGCTCGAGCTGAAGTCCGGGGAATGCATCGGCGCCCAGCTGGAAATACCACCAGGGGATGCCGTTCTCCATGCTGACGAGCGTGGTGTCCTGGTGGAAGAGGGGCTTCAGGTGCGGGACGAGCTGCGGAAGGCTGTGCGCCTTCACGCCGAGAAAAATCACATCGACGACGCCTGCATCTTCGAGGCGCTCGACGATCTTGGGGTGCGCCTCGAAATCACCTTCGGCGCTGAGCACGCGCACGCCGTGCTGCTGCATGGCTCGCAGATGCGGGCCGCGCGCGAATAGCGTGACATCCTCGCCCGCTCGCGACATGCACGCGCCCACGTACGCGCCGATGGCTCCGGCGCCTGCGACCAGGTATCTCAAGCCTTCGCACCCGCGATCGAAGCGGCCACGGCGCCCCGCTGAATCTTGCCGGTCGCCGTGCGCGGAATTTTTTCGACGATGTAAACCGTCTTGGGGCACTTGAAATCGGCGAGCTTTTCCTTGCAGTGGGCGAGGATTACGGATTCTTTCTCGGGAGTGCGCAGAACGACCGCTGCCGCGACTTCCTCACCCCAGGTGGCATGAGGGACTCCGAAGGCGACCGCCTCGGCCACCGACGGATGCGCGAGCAGCACTTCGTCAATTTCGCGGGGAGCGATTTTTTCTCCGCCGCGGTTGATGAGTTCCTTGATGCGGCCGGTGAGGACGAGATAGTTGTCCGCATCGAGATAGCCCTGGTCGCCGGTGCGGAACCAGCCGTTGGTGAAAGATTTCGCGTTGGCTTCGGGATTGTTTTCGTATTCCTTCACGACGTTGGGGCCCTTGATGACGACTTCGCCGCGCTGTCCCTGGGGAAGGAGATTGCCGGCGTCGTCCATGATGCCCACCTGAACGCCCGTTCCCGGCCCCACCGAGCCTTCTTTCCTCGCGGCTGGCGGCTGGGGATTGGAGCACATCTGATGAGTCGCCTCCGTCATGCCATAAGCTTCGAGCACCGGCGCGCCGAAGGTCTGCTCCATCTTTTCCATCATTTCGGGAGGCAGAGCGGCGCTGCATGAGCGGATGAAGCGCAGATTTTCCGCGCCGTCGGGCTTGTTGCCGCCCGCGCGTGTGAGCAGCAGTTGGTGAATCGTAGGCACGGCCGAATACCAGGTGGCGTGCGAATCGCGTACGAACCGCCAGAAGGAAAGCGGGCTGAACTTGGTGGGCACTACGACGGCGCCGCCGGAGAGAAGCGTCGAGAGAACCGACGCTACGAGCCCGTGTACGTGGAACAGCGGCATCACGCACATGGTCACGTCGTTCGGAGTCGAGGGCGTAGGTTTTCTGGATGTTCTGCGCCGAGGCTCCCACGTTCCCGTGCCGGATCGGGGACGCGCTTGGGACGCCCGGTGCTGCCGCTGGTGTGGAGAACCAGCGCGATGTCGTCGGGGCCGGGCATTTGCGCTTTCCGGCCATTGCTTGGCGCGCCGACGAGGCGAACGAATCCCTTTTCGTCCATTTCTACCGAATAAACGGGAACGTTGCGGTCTTTGGCGGCGGCGCGTGCGTCGTCTGCGCCGTCGGGAGGGCAGAGAAGGAGCTTCGCCGCGGTGTCTTCGAGATAAAAGACGAATTCGTCGTGGCGGTAGAGCGGATTTAGCGGAGCGGCGGTGCCGGCGACGGTGGCGGCGAGGAACGTGACGATGGCGGGCAGTCCGTTGGGCATGCAGGTGGCGACGCGGTCGCCGCGTCCAATGCCGGCGTTGGCGAGAGCGTCGGCCATGGTCATCACCTGCTCGCGGAGGCCTTTGTAGGTGATGCGGATGCCGGTTTCCGGCAGGATCATGGCGGTATTTTCCGCGGGCGCCACGTTCAGAAGTTCAACGATGTTGGTGACGTTGGGCATGGTTCATTTGCTCCGTAAATTCGCGAGATTGCCGCTTAGCGTCAATCGCCGGCGCACTCTGAGAATGTTCCCCGAAATCCAGGTGACGAAACACGACGCTATGCCTTAGCGGGGAGTTCTGCCTGCGAGCTACCGTTAATCAAAAAACATAGGCTACGGGTTGCGGAGTGTCAAGGCGGAATCGCCTGTGCCTGGGGATCAGCGATGCGCCGATGGAAGAGGGATCCTTCGTCGCTGCGCTCCTCAGGATGACGATGGAAAACAAGGGCTCTGGCAAAATCGAAAGAAAGACCCACCCTTAAAAACCGAAGGGTGGGGCACCCGCAAAACCGCGAGATGGTGCTACTCCGGCCAGGTGGCTGCCGGGTCGAAATTCATGAGCGGCTGCGGCGGGACCTTCGGGATTTGCGGCTTCAGGTACGGCTTGCCGGAGGCTTTGTGGCAGCCGTAGCAGCCGGCTAGCGTTTCTTTGTAGCCGACCACGAACTGGGCGCTGTCTTTCTTCGTAATGGCATCGCGCAGATCGGCGATGGCGCTGTTGTCAATTCCGGCGAAGAGGCCCTTGAGGTTTACGGGATTGCCGTCGGCGTCTTTGCGGATGGGGCGGATGCGGATGGTCCACTGGATGTGCTGGCGGGCTTCGTTCAGGTAGAAATCGGCGAGGGGCCAGTTCTTTTTCTGGCCGGCGAACCAGAGGTTCGCGAACTGGAAGCCCACATCGGTCATGGCGTGGGATTGCGACGGGACCACTTCCTTCAGATGGTCGATTTCAGCCTGCATCGAGGCAAGGTCGGGCGCGGGCTTGGCTGCGTCCTGCTGCGGGGCCGCGGCGACCGTGGCGGGCTTCCACCGGGAAACAACAATGCCGCCGGCGAGCGCGCCGCAAAGGAACAGCAGGCCGCTTCGAAGTAGAGTGTTTTTCGTCATCGCGGATCTCCCTCTGGTTACAGCGTTCACGCTATTCACAAGATTCACAAGGCAAGCAGACTACGTAAAAGGAACCCAAAATTCAAATGGCAAAGGCTCTATTTCCCACCAAGGTTAGTTCCCAAGGGTAATTCGACGCGAGGCCCTTGTCGCGCGTTACAAAAAGACCGGCCAAGCCAATGCTACGTGGGCATTCGCAAAAAGAAATAGACGGCAAGAAATCCGAAAATCGCGTCAGGCGACCACGCCGCCAGCAGAGGCGGCAATTGGCCAATCGATCCCATCGCTTCAAACAGCGCCGCAGTGGCCCAGTAGACGATGCCTATCCCGACGGCGAGGGCTACACCGCCGATCGCCCCGCGCGTGCCGACCAACAAACCGAAAGGCGCGCTCAGGAGGATGATGATGGCGGCGATCAACGGGAACGCAAACTTCTTCTGCCATTGCACCGCGAGTCGGGCGGTATCGAAACCCGCCTGACGCAGGCTGGCGATGTACTGGCCGAGCTGGCGCCAATTCATCTGGTAATACTGGCGCACCTCGCGGCGGAAATAGCTCGGCGGCTCGGTGAGTTCCGGCAGCGAGTAGGCCTTGAAAGGGAAGTAGCGGGTGACGTTGCCCGCGGAATCGAATTCGCGAATCCAGCCGCCGGTGAGCACCCAGGTGTTTTCGCTCGGTTCCCACACGGCGCGGGCCGCGTAGACGCGCTCTGCTGATCTCGAAAGTGGCCGGGTTCAGCTCGAAAATATTGAGGCCGCCGAAGAGCTGGCGGTCGGAATCGAAGAGTTCGTAATTGTAGATTTTGTCGTTCTCGCCAAAGATCCACTGGCGCGCGGGCTGGAAGTAGGTTTGCGCGGGGCGTCCTTTGATCTGGTTGCGGAGCGCGTCCTGCCGCTGGTTGGCGTAAGGAAGAAACGTGTAATCGAGAAGGAACATTCCGCCCGCGAGAAGCAGGCCGGCAAGGGCCAGGGGAAAGATCAGCCGGTAGAGGCTGACGCCGCTGGCCTTGAAGGCGATTACTTCGTTGTTCTTGGCGAGCGCCGCGAGCGTCACCAGGCAGGCGACCAGGGTAGCCAGCGGCGCGAGCTGGTAGAGCATCAGCGGAATCAGGTACAGGAAATAGTTAAAAACCACAATCGCAGAGACGTGATTTTTCGAGATGTCTCCGAGGAGGTCGAAGAGAGTGAAGGCATCGAAGATCAGAATGAAGCCGGCCAGCAGAACGCAGAAGAAATATCCGAATTGGCGCAGAAGATAGATATCGAACATCATCGGGAAACTTGCGGCGCTGGCGGTTCGCGTGGAGCGCAGGGGAAATGGTGTTGAGCCGGCCGGCGCAGCAGCGCCGTTTGCGACTGTACCGTTCGACACGCGCTACGGCGGGCGCGCTCGCCGCAGACGCAGCCGCGACCGACGCGGCAGCGGATCTTCGGCGCAGCCGCAGGCGGTAGGTCTCGATCCAAGCGAGCAGGGAATTTGGCTTACGCACGGTTTCAATCCGGCGGAAGAGGTAGAGGCCGACTGCTACCGCGACGATATTCGCGGCCCAGATTCCCGCCCACGGCGGAACTTTTCCCTGGCGCGCCCAGTGGTCGCCAGCGATCCACATAAAGTAGTACGCGCCGATCAGGATCAGGGTGAGAATCAATCCGGCCGCACGTCCGCCGCGCCGGGGACGCACACCGAGCGGGACACCCAGCAGCGCAAACACGATGCACGCGACGGGAAAGGCGATGCGATTGTTGAGTTCGACGCGAGCGTCGCGCCAACCGGGGCCGCGGTTCGCCAGAAGAGCGGAAGCCGACTCGCTCGGACACGGTGAGGGCTGTTGTTGCGCGCCGATGCGATGGTGCCGGAAACGTCGACGGCGAGGTCGTTCTCGCCGAAGGTGGTGACGTTGTAGCGATCGGGGAAGCGCGGATCGTATTGATGCGTGCTGCCGGGGCCGAGGTGCAGCTCGATGCGATTGCCTTCGTCTTCGCTGAGTACGCGCGCGTCTTTCGCCACGGTGACGGCGACGCCATTCGCGCCGCCGGTGGAGGCGAGGAAGACTCCCTGCCACTGTGTGGCTTCGGCGCTGGCGTCTTGCACGTATAATACGAAATGCGGAAAGCGCTCATCGAACACTCGCGGCTGCACGGCGAAGGAAGCCTGTGAAGCGAGGATCTTCATCTCGAGGCGCCGGAGTGTACGCAGAGATGCGGGACTCAGCCAGAAGGTAATCACCAGCGCCGCGAGCGCGCTCACAAGCGCAACAAATCCGATCGGCAAGAGCAGGCGGCGCAGGCTGACGCCGGAGGCGTGCAGCGCGACGATTTCGCTGTCCGACGAGAGCCGGCCGAGGCCGATCAGCACGCCGACCAGAACCGCCATAGGGATCGTAAAGATGAGCACGGGGGGAAGCGTGCAGAGAAAAAGAAGGATCACCGTGCCGAAGCCGCCCGAGTGGCGCACGACCAGTTCCATGAGACGCACCAACTGCGGCACGAAGAACACGAACGTGAAGACGGCGAGTCCCAGAACGGCGTGTGAAGCTACTTCGCGGCCTATGTATCGATCGAGGAGGCGCATAATAGCGCGCCGTCATATTACCACGCTGCGAAGGCGCGCACATTTCGCGCGGGACGGGCATTTCGGAAGGCGAGGGCCGGTGAGAATCAACCTGGTAATTCTGTGGCATATGCACCAGCCGCAGTATCGCGACCCGGCGACGGGGCAGTACATGCTGCCATGGACGCGTTTGCACGCGCTGAAGGATTACTGGGGAATGGTGCGCGTGCTTGGGGAATTTCCGAAGGTGCATGCGACATTCAATTTTGTGCCGCTGCTGGCGGAGCAGATCGAGGAATACGCGAGCGGGCGATTCAAGGAGGAGTGGTTCGAGATTGCGTTCGCGACCGCCGACTCGCTGACCCCCGACCAGAAGCGCAAGGCGCTCGAACGCGCGTTCCAGGTGAACGAAAGCCTGATCAACCGATGGCCGCGGTTCGTGGATTTGCAGGCGCAGGTTCGCGCGGCGGGACCGGAGGCGTGTGTCTCGCATTTCAGCCTGCGCGAATGGCGCGATCTGCAGCTGCTCTCGCAGCTGGCGTGGATGGACGAGGAATATCTTGCGAACGATCCGGTGGTGCGGGAGCTGTCTGAGAAAGGCACGGGTCTTCAGCGAGGAAGATAAGCGGGCGTTGATGGGAAAGCAGCATGAACTGCTTTCCGCCGTGCTGCCGGAATACCGTAACGCGGCCGCGCGCGGGCAGATCGAGATTTCCACGACACCCTATTACCATCCGATTCTTCCGCTGCTCTGCGACACGGATATCGCGCGCGTGTCGAATCCGCATACGCCGCTGCCGAGTCCCGCGTTTCGATATCCCGAGGACGCACGGGAGCACCTTTCGCGCTCGCGCCAATTTCACGAACGCATATTCGGCGCGCCTCCCGTCGGGCTGTGGCCTTCCGAGGGTTCGGTGTCCGATCAGGCTCTCGATATCGCGATGGAACTGGGGTTTAAGTGGTTTGCCACCGACGAGGGCGTGCTGGGGCGCACGCGCAACATCGGTTTCTGGCGCGATGCGGGCGGTTATCCCGAGAATGGCTGTCATCTGTACCGTCCCTGGCGATTGCAGCGCGGCGGGAGACAGATGAGCGGTTTCTTTCGCGACCACTATCTTTCGGACCTCGTGGGATTCGTTTACAGCCGCATGGGTGCCGAAGCGGCCGCGCAGGATTTGCACCGCCGGATTCGCGCGATCGGGGAACGCGAGGCGTACGGACAGACCGCGACGGTCAGCCTGATACTGGACGGGGAGAACGCCTGGGAATACTATGCGGGCAACGGCCGCGAGTTTTTGCGCCGGTTCTATCAGTCCATCGGGAATGACCCGGACATTCGCGCCCTGACCGGCAGCGAAGCCATGGAGGAGGTCGCCGAGCAGCCGAAAATCGAGAGCATCTTTCCGGCTTCGTGGATCAGCGCGAATTTCGATGTGTGGATCGGCGATGCCGAGGACGTGGCGGCCTGGAATCTGCTGCGCGAGGCGCGCGACGCGTACCGGCGGGCGGTGGAGCGGCATGAATCGGAGAGCCCGCTTTCTCCGGAGTGGGAAGCGCAGCGCAAGCGCGCGTATGAGTCGGTGCTGGCGGCCGAGGGAAGCGACTGGAACTGGTGGTATGGTCCGGAACACGCGTCGGCGAATGACGCGGAGTTCGACGCCTTGTATCGAAAACATCTTACCGAAATCTATCGCGCACTTGGCGAACACGTGCCGGATGCGCTGGCGCGCCCCATCAAGCGCGCCCCCGACCGCGCGCGGCGCGAGCCTCCGATGGCCTACCTGAATGTGAAAGTGGACGGCCGCGAGAGCAATTATTTCGAATGGCTGGGCGCGGGTCTCTATGCCACCGACCGCCGGCAGAGCGCCATGCACGGGCGCGCGTACGTGCTGGGCGATTTGTACTACGGGTTCAGCGATTCGCATTTTTACCTGCGCGTCGACCCGATTCCCGAGGTGGTGAAGGAAATGCCGTCGTTCCAGATTCGCCTGACGATGTGGGATTCGCGCGAGACGCGGATCACCCTGCGCATCGAGAATGGTGCGCTCGCGGGCTGCATCTTCGAGCATGCCGGGCTGTGCCTGCTGCACCCGGAGACGGTGGTGTCCGCCGCCTACGGCAAAATTCTCGAGGTGGGCTTTGCACGCGAACTCTTCGATTTGCACGGGAGACGCGAATTATTGCTCAGCGTCGCGCTATGGAAAGGCGGCTTGCCGCTCGACGTGCTGCCCGCCGAGGGAATGATGAGCGTCGCGCTCGGGGAAGAGTATTTCGCATGGCCGCCGGGCTAGATGAATCGGCAGAGCCGGCAGGGATGGATAGAGAGTAGGGGTCAGGAGTCGACGACGGGCGTTTGGGATTGTGGGTCGGAAGCCTCTGTTGGTAATGCGCCAATCGGGAGATTGGCGTTCCCGGGCGGGGCATGGGAGATTCCGACCCTCGAAAAGCGAGGGTCGGGCACCCGGAAAGTCAAAACCTACGGCAAAGGCTGCGCCACCCGTCCCTTTACGGGGCGAAATAGCCGGAGACGTCGAGTATCAGCTGCGTTGGGTTGGAGGCGTACGCATCGACGGAGCCACTGCCTGCGGGCACAATGGCCATGTTGGAAGTGATCGCTCCGTCGAGGGCGTTGAGCGTCGAAACCAGGGGCTGCGATCCGCCAAAGGGCCACAACGTCAGGTAACCCAGCGGGTTCGGACGGCACTACCGTGGCGTTGAAGACGTAGGCTTGCGCACTGCCTGGCACGCCGCATCCGCTCCCCGTCACGTTCACGCCAAGCGTTCCGGTAAGCTCGGCAGTTTGCCGCGTATCGATCACGCGGCACGGCGGCAGCGTGTAGAACGACAGTCCGCCCGCCCCGGGTGGCGCGAAGTAGCCGTTAATGTCGATAGCCAGGTCGGTGATGTTGGTCGCGTATGCGTTGATGGCCCCGCCCGAGCCTGCCGGAACAATCGCGGCGTTCGCGGTCACCGTACCCGTCGGGGCGTTCAAGGTGGACACCAGCGGCGCCGACTGTCCCGCCGGCCAGACGCTCAGATACCCCAGAGGCCCGTCCGGTATCGCCGTGAAATTCAGCGAATACGCCTGCGCCGTGGAAGGTATGCCGCAGGCGCCCGAGAGCACCGGGAACGTGCGCCCCTGGCCGCCGAACAGCGCCGGTCCGCCCAGCGGGCCAGTCGCATTCCGCGTATCCACGACTCGGCACGGGGTCACGGGATAGAAGGCGAGCGCACTGGGCGTGCCGGTCGGAACGAAGTACCCATTGACGTCCAATATGACGTCTGTTGCATCGGTCGAATAGAGGCTGATGGAACCACCTGTGCCGGCGGGGACAATCGCGGCATTGGCTTTCACTCGCCCGTCGAGCGAGTTCAGCGTTGAAACAAAAGGCTGCTGTTGTCCGCTAGGCCAAAGGGAGATGAAGCCCAGCGTCCCATGCGGCACCACCGTCAAATTCAGCGAATAGGCCGTTGCTGTCGACGGAATCCCACAGGATCCAGCTGTAACAGGAAAGTCTCGAAACGACTGGCCAGTCAGCGAAGGCCCACCGAGCGGCCCATTGGCAGTCCGCGTATCCGCGATACGGCACGGTGTCACCGGCACAAACGTGGAGGATGTCATGTAAGAAATCGAGTTCACATTGTTGAGCAGGTTGCCGACGTTGACGGAGCCGAGGCCGGTGGCCAAATCGAAGCCAACACCCGCGCTATAGCCCGTGAGGACGCCCACCGAGTAGCTGTTGGAACCCGTAATGCTGCAGCCCGGAGTGCCGCTGATGACGGTGCAGGGCATTGCATTGGAGCCCAGCGTAACGTCGTTGAAGACCCCGGATGCGGTGGACGCCAGCGCGTACAGCAGCGGATTGATGTTGCCTTGCTTTTCGCCCATCTTCTGGTCCATCAGCGCGACCACTCCGGCGAAGGCCTGGGCTGAAACAGACGTGCCGCCCTCCTCGAGAAAATCCACGTAATACTGCCCGTTCGCCGTTCCGGCCGGAACACTCAAGTTGCAGGGAGCATTGCCGACATCTTCGTCCGCTTCGCAGATGATGTAGAAGTCCTGGATGGTTCCATCGCCCGCAAAGAAGGAAACGTCGGGGATGTCGCGCAGGCCATCACCAGGAACACCGGTGCCAATCTGCCAGGAAGGCTTGGCATAGCCGCCGGCGCAGTTGGCGGGACTGGGCCCGGTCGGCGCAGTGCAATTGCTCACACCCCCGCCGCCTCCAGCAGGCGCCAGATAGCCGTCGTTCTCGACATTGAAGTTGTTGCAGGATTGTTCGGGATTGCTGAGACCGAAGTAGTCTACGTAGATAATGGGATTCGTGCACGAGTCGTTGTAGGTGGTTTCGGGAATGTACCCCCTGGCCGAGTTGAGAACCCCCGCGCTGTTGGTCCAATAGGAGGTCGGATTGGTGAGATCGTTGAAATCGGTGCCCCCGACCGCCACGTTGTAGGGCGTAGAGGCAACCCCATTGACAGCCAAACCAAACTCCGCGGGCTGATTGACATTCGGATCATCGCAATATGCCGCACCGGCATCGCCCGTGGCGACGACTACCGTAATGCCCTCCGCTGCCGCCTGTTGCCATTCCGCGTTATAGAACTGGTTTTGCGCGGTGCCAAGTTCGAGTTCGCACAACCCATAACTGTAGCTCAGGACCGAAGCCGGAACCGCCACGGGGCAGCCGGCGCCGACGCTGGGGCAATCGATGACGTACGCAGCGGAAGTATCGCCGCCAAAGGTGGAAAAGGTGGGGGTCGAGGGGGACACGACCAGGTCGATTGCCGCATAGGGGGCCGCAACACCGGCCCACTCGACATCCAGGATAGCTTCCTGCTCGTCGGTGTTGTTCGAGTTATTCTCCACACCCGGATCGGCGCCCGTCTCGATCTGCTGAAAGTTGATCGCAGGCATCCCGAAGAGACTGCGGAAAGAGTTCACGTCGGAGACATAAATGTCGCTGTCGCTGGCAATGGCAATGGTTTGACCCATGCCGGCGCCCACGCCATTTACGGTGGAAGGCACGTTATAGATCGTGTTGAAGTCGCCCGGCCCCACGCCCCAGCAATTATTGGTACCCGAAGCACCGGCGCAGAGATAGTAGGGGGCACCGGCGAAGGTAAATTGCGGGCTGATGCGGGTGAATTTCCCGGTGCCCAGGTCTTTTCTCACGAGGCCCCGCGCGGTATGCAGGGGTTTCTTCCTGAAATTATTGAGCGAATTCACGCCGGCAACCACCGGCGTGAGAGCAGCCGGAATCTGCGGATGGCTCGAATTGGCCCAGTGCTGCTGGCCGTTGGGAAGCACGTAGCTGTGAATCGCCGTGTGGAAAGCCTGCTGCACCGTACCAGCGGTTCCGGAGAAATCGATCGTGGTGCGGCCTTTCGAGACCGCATTCACCTGGAAGCCTTTCGCCTGCAGCCAGGAAGTAATCGTCTGAATATCCTGGCCGGAGGGTCCAAATTGCTGGCCGAATTGGTCGGGCGTGAGCCACTTATGAAAATTCGGCGAGGACGGATTCTGCAGTTGCGCCAGCAAGGTTTCGAGCGCCGCTTCCTGCTCCGGACTCCGCTTCAGCACAAGCAGCATGTGTTCGACCGGCTGGGTGGCGGGAACCGCTTCCAGTTCGAACTGGGGTCGAGCGAATGGGTGCGTATTGCCCTTCAGGACCGTCAGTTTCGAATCGTCAACAGCTTGCGTTATGAGGGAGCGCACGGAATCCGACTGCCCTAGCGTGCGCAAGGGAAAAAGACAAAGAACGGCAAAAAACCCCATAAGAAGAACAGGAAGATATCTGGCTTTCATATGTATGTATGAACTCCGATCGGTAGTTGGCTGATGTCATAGATTCCCGGAGGGGAGGATAAAAGTTCCCCGATGAAAGTCAGGTGTCATTGCTGACGGCGATGAGATGCTGTCAGGACCGCTCGCAGGTGGCCTCGTCCTCGAATTTGAAAGCGGATTCCGTGGTGGCTCGCTCCGCTTTCTCCAGTACGTTTTTGGCGCCTTGGGCCCGCGAATTTTACCAAAACTATTGTGTCGCGATGGTGAATAGAAAACGGATGCCGGGCTAGTACTCTCAGTTTTGATCTTTAAAGGAGCGGCGGGGACCCAGACGCCGCCAGTCTTGCTGAGGAGCCGCACAGCCCGGGCCCGGCACAGAGACCAAAAGGTGTAGGATGGCGGACGCTTCGGGAGGGTTTATGCAATCAAGACGAGAACTTCTGGCAGCGGCGGGAATGGCCGCAATCGCGGCACTCGCCGGGCCGGTCAAGACTGCTTTTGGCAGCGCCGCGCAGCCAAAGACACCGGTGGATTTCGACGTGCCTGCGAATGCGTGCGACTGCCATGTGCATATCATCGGAGACGGCCGGCGATTTCCGTATGCAGCATCGCGCGTTTACACGCCCGAAACGGCATCGGTCGCGGAGTTGCGCACTGCTGCACCGGACCCTGCACATCGATCGCGTTGTCGTGGTGCAGTCGACCGTCTACGGCGCAGACAATGCCTGCACGCTCGATGCGATCAAGCAGATCGGGCCCAGCGCGCGCGGCATCGCCGTGCTGAGCGACTCCACTTCCAGCGCGGATCTCGATGAGATGCACCGCGGCGGAATCCGGGGAGTGCGGATCCACTTCGAAGCTTTGAAGACTTTTGACGCTGAGCTTGTGCGGAAGAGCTTCCGGGCTGCCGCCGAGCGAATCAAAGGACGCAAGTGGCATCTGGAGGTCGTCGCGGCAGACTGGCGGGAGGTGGAAGCCCTGCGAGAGGAGGTGGCTGCGTCCGAAGCGCCGGTTTCGTTCGATTTGGGCGTTCTGACGCTTTCCGCCGTCGATCCGCAGGGTTTCAAGACGCTGCAGGGGATGCTCCAGGGCGGCAAGACATACGTCAACATAGCAGGGCCGTATAACGACCTGAATTACGCACCGATCGCCAAGCCGCTCATCGCAGCCAATCCCGAGAGAATCACATGGGGCTCGAACTGGCCGCATGTCGCGCGGGAACCCGGGAAGAAAGTTACGGAAGTCACGCCGCTCGCTCAAGTGGACGATGGGCGCGACCTCAATCGGCTGCCCACATGGACCGCCAACGCGGCTCAAATCAAACTGATCCTGGTGGAGAACCCGGCAAGGCTCTACGGATTTTGAAAATCGGCGATATGCTCCGCTAAAAATGCGTGCTGTCAAAGCGGCCCGTGACGGGACCAATGTACAGGAGAGGAAATCCATTATGGCCACGAATACGATCCGGCTTCACCGGGTGCTCCGTGCAATTCCCGAGAAAATTTACCGGGCGTTTCTCGATGCGGACGCCAAAGCGAAATGGCTTCCGCCGAACGGCTTCACGGGGAAGGTTCATCACCTGGACGCCCGGGTGGGCGGCACCTACAAAATGTCGTTCACAAATTTCAGCACCGGGAGAGTCCACTCCTTCGGCGGTGAATATCTCGAATTGGTGCCGTACGAGCGCATTCGCTACACGGACAAATTCGACGACCCGCACATGCCGGGAGATATTCAGGTAACGGTCACCTTAAGGAAGGTTTTCTGCGGAACTGAGTTGAACATCGTGCAGGAAGGCGTGCCGGCTGTGATTCCGCCGGAAGCATGCTACCTCGGCTGGCAGGAATCGCTCATTCTTCTGGCCAAGCTCGTCGAGGCGGATATCCCCAACTAAAGGGAGCCGCGATGCGACACCTTCTAACATCAAAGGCCGAATCGGACGCACGAGACGATCGAACCTATTCGCCCCGACCACTGCGCCAATCGGGAGATTGGCGTTCCCGGGGCGCTTACACC
The DNA here is from genome assembly GCA_963709105.1 of uncultured Acidobacteriota bacterium. Taxonomy (GTDB): domain Bacteria; phylum Acidobacteriota; class Terriglobia; order Acidiferrales; family UBA7541; genus Palsa-295. The sequence continues at coordinate 61,448 of CAVPVC010000016.1, read as the reverse complement.
TTGGGGGCGGTGATTCCCAGCGCGGGGATGTAGAACTGGCTGACGTACTCCTTGACCATGCGGCGGGTGCTGAACTGCGGCGCGACGGTCTTGATCGCGGCCTTCATCACCTGCAGGTAGCCGTGGGGAATTTCGTCCTCGGAACGATCGTAGTAGGACGGAACGATCTTTTGTTCGAGTAAATCGTAAATGGCCGCGGCATCTTCCTTGTTGCGGTCGGCTTCGATCGCGCCATTGCCGAAGGCCCAGCCGTTTTCTCCGTTGTATCCTTCGAGCCACCAGCCATCGAGGACGGAAAGGTTGGGAACGCCGTTCATGCTGGCTTTCATGCCGCTGGTGCCGCTGGCCTCCAGGGGCGGTATGGGATTGTTGAGCCACACGTCGACGCCCCGCACCATACGCTGCGCGAGGTGCTGGTCGTAATCCTCCACGAAGGCGACGCGGGCGCCGAATTCGGGATCCTGCGCGAGCCGGAACACCCGCTGAATAATCCGCGCGCCTTCCACATCCGAAGGATGCGCTTTGCCCGCGAAAATAATCTGCACCGGGTGCAATGGATTGGTGAGCAGGCGCTTGAGACGATCGAGATCGTAGAGGATGAGGTCCGGGCGCTTGTAGCCGGTGAAGCGGCGCGCGAAGCCGATAGTGAACACTTCCGGCTCGAGCAGCGCGCCGAAGGCAATCACGCTTTCGGCCCGCACGCGCTTGTTCTGCCAGCGTTCCCGCGCGCGTTCGTTAATTTCGTCGATCAGCAGCCCCTTCAAGCGCCGCCGCAGCCGCCACAGATTCGAGTCCGGTATCTTGCGCACCAGTTCCCAGATTCCCGGGCGGTCCTGGTCGCGCACCCATTCGGGCCCGAGGTATTTGTCGAGAAGCGGCTGCAGCCAGATGGGGTCCATCCAGGTGAGCAGGTGAACCCCGTTGGTGATGGCGGCGATGGGAACGTCCGGTTCTTTTTTCTCCGGCCAGATGCTGGCCCACATCTGCCTGGCGACCTCGGCATGTTTTTTGCTCACGGCGTTGCAGTATTTCGTCATGCGCAGCGCGAACGCGGTCATGTTGAAGCCGGAGCTGGGGTCGGGCGGATATACGCCGAGCTGCAAGAGGGTGTCGCGGTCTGTGCCGAACCGGCTGTAGGCATGGCCAATATATTTTTCAAAAAGGGGATAGGGAAACACATCCGTGCCGGCCGTCAGCGGGGTATGGGTGGTGAACATGGAGCTTTCGCGCACCTTGTTGAACGCGTCGCGGAAGGGCATGCCTTTCTGGACCAGCATGCGCACACTCTCGAGCAGCGCGAGCCCGGGATGGCCCTCGTTGATGTGAATTCCGGCCGGCTGTATTCCCAGCGCCTCCAGCACGCACATGCCGCCGATGCCCAGCACGATTTCCTGGCGCAGCCGCTGCTCGGATTCGGTGATGTAGAGCCGGTTGCCGATGGCGCGATCCCAGGGCTGGTTGGTCTCGACGTCCGTGTCGAGCAGATACACCGGCACGCGGCCGATGTCGGCTCGCCAGACCAGCACGTGAACGGGCGGGTCGAAGAGCGGCACCTGCACCGTGAGCGGCTTGTTGTTCGCGTCGAGCACAGGCCGCACCGGATCGAAGGTGCGGTCGAGAACGTTTTCCTGATCCTCCTGCCAGCCATCGTCGCGAAGCCTCTGCGACACATAGCCGCGGGAATAAATCAGTCCGACGGCGACCACCGGCACGGCGAGATCGCTGCATTCCTTGATGTAATCGCCGGCGAGCACGCCCAGGCCGCCCGCGTACAAGGGCAGGGAATTGTGAAACGCGTACTCCGCCGAAAAATAGGCGATGGGCGCGGTGGGGCGTCCGAACTCCGCCGTATACCAGCCCGAGGGCGAAGCGACCTCGGCTTCGAAATAGGCCATCACGGCGTCGTAGCGTTCGAGGAATTCCGGATTTCTGGCGGCCTTCTCCAGCGTTTCCTGCGAGACCATCGTGAGCATGCGCAGGGGATTGTGCGCGCTGTTGAGCCACGCCTGCAGGTCGAGCGCGCGGAACATCTCGCGCGCGGCGCGATTCCAGCTCCACCACAGGTTGTAGACCAGCCGCTCTAAACCGCGAATCCGCTGGGGAAGGTTGGGGAACCGGGGGCTGCCAGCGCCATTCTGATTCATGAGGTCCATGAAATTCCTTCGCTATCGATTATTTGGATGAGTTCGATTGTTTCAAGAATAGCATCGGCGAGTCGAGCGTTTTTCCGCAAGGCTTTTCCCGTGAGGAAATGTGCCGGCTTCCCCAAAGACCGAAAGCACCTTGACGATTTCGTATTCTTTTAGCCGGAGCGAGTTGCGGCGTGACCTGGCGCTGCGGTGGGAACGGGCTGCCTGCTTTTACTTTCGCCGGACCGCCCGATTCGATGGTACAACGAGCTGTGATTCTTCGAGGCTGCTTCCGGATACTTCTCCTCTACGATGTTGCAGAGGCGCTCGACCTCGACAAGCTCCGCGAGCTGCTTGGCCCGCGCGGCGGAACGGTGAAGCGCGTGTTTCCGCGTGGCACGCCGGAGTATGTCCGCTTCGAACATGCGCCGATCGTCGAGCCGGCTCAGGCTATCGACCTGGGCACGGGCGAACGGATTCTCTGCTCGATCAAATACTACGCGTTCGCCGTGGTGGTGGTGCAGCTCGAGACTCCCTTCGAATGCGACTGGGAGTCGCTCCTGCGGCAGGCTTCGCGCTGGATGGACACAGTGAACGTGGAGCCATACGCCCGGGAGTTGGTGAGGCAGCACCTCGAGCGGCTGGCGCCTTCGGTGATACGCCCGGTGAAGGATTGGCTGCAGGAGGACTACCTCGTAATTAACCTGGAGCAGGTGCAGCGGCCCGAGGGGCCGTTGAGCGGCACGGAACTGCTTGCGGCGCACGGGCAGAAAATCGCCCAGCTTGTCCGCGGAGAACTTACGCCGCTTGCCCCCGGAGTCACCGAGGAAATCCTGCAATCGAGCATTTCCTATTACGCCTCCGACCTGGTGGTGGCCGGAGCCTCCGCCTCGCTCGTTTACGACCGCGGAGAGGATGCGGCGGCCACCAACCAGGTGCTCGAATACGCCAAAATGCAGCTGCTCGAATTCCGCTACTACGATGGGCTGATGAGCCAGTTGCTTTCCGATGTGTACACCGCTCTGGAACGCAGGAGAAACGTGCTGCTGTCGCGGTGGAGCGTTCCGCGGGACGCCAAGCGGTTCAACACCATCCGCCTCGATGTAATGGACCTTACCGAACGCATCGACAACGCCATCAAATTCGTGAGCGACATTTACTATGCGCGGCTTTACCGCCTGGCGGCGACGCGCATGGGCGTCCCGGACTACCGCAACCTCGTGGATGAAAAGCTGCGCACGGTGGGGGAGCTTTACGACGTGATGGTGGATCAGTTCAATGAGGCGCGCTCGTTCATTGTGGAGTTTGCCATCGCGATTCTGGCGCTGCTGGATGTGATCCTTCTGCTGCGGATCAAATAGCGCGATTGGTTTTTCGCGGCCATTGGGATCTGGGCAGAGGTTTTCGCATCCGGATGAGGCAAACGCGTTTTCTTTTTTGCTGGATGGGGTGGCGATTGGTTACCGCTTATACGGCGGACTAGTTAGCGGTGCGCCAGTCGGGTCGGGTTGATGTTGAGTCGGCAGCCAAGTGGACATGGTAGAATTTGGGCCTCGTGGCCGCTTGGAGGCTCCGTGCATAGAGCAGCCCTCATTCTGGTTGTTTGCTTCCTCTTTCCTACGGCTGTGATCGGGCAACAGCAGAAAACGGTTTCGCTGCCGTGCAAATCATATTTTGAGGCTCTTTACTATGACCAAGGGGGCTATCGCCTTGGCCTGTCGGAATCCCAGATTAAGTGGTGGGAGAAGAACCACGAGAAAAGATTCCCGTCCCTTTGTTACTCGGAAGACATCGGTAAGGTCCACTACCTCGTCATGTGGACCACCATGGCGACCCGTTCAATCTACTCAAAGACGGTGGAGCGCACGGCTCAAGTCCAGTCATCGAGCACAGGAACGCAATCCGGTACGTTCGATGTCTACGGCGACATATCGGCTCATGGGAACTATAGCGGCCAAAGCGATACTTCGACAACGAGCACCATAACCTACCCAGAATCGGTGCCCGTGACGATCTCTGTAGACCACTGTTATGTTGACGTGATCCGCTCTTTCGGCCCAAATGTGCGGGATGACATTGAGAACAAACGGCCGGCCCCGCCGTCGGTATTCGGATTTGAGGCTGGCCGAGCACGTTCGACTTCTGACCCGACGGCGTCTGGCCAGCTCGGGTTTGCTCTTGGCCGAGCGCTGGTTAAGGAGCCTACGGCACGTGCTCTACAAAGCGCCTTGGAGTACATTACTGGCGACTTCGAGCAGGGTGTGGAACTGGAGCGGGAGCGAATCGCGACAGTGAGTGCTCTGACAACCGAGGTTCACCGACTTGCTGCCGCAAACCGTCTGCCAGAATCTAGCGAAGCCACGTGCAGCCAGAAAATTGCCAAGCAGATCGGTGCCAACGCTGAAATGTTGGCCCGTCTGGAACGGCGGGACTTTAGTGACGTTGGGAATCTGTTTGGGCAAGTCTGTCTGTCCCCCGGCCAGAACTAGAGACCGGTGTATTCGAGGCGAGTCTAGGAATGCCCCGCTGGATGCTGAAATGCAAGGATTCGGATTGCTCGAAGGAATTTCTTTGCCAGGATGTTGACACGCTGCACCCGCGACAGATGTCAAATACCGGTGAACCTATGACACCCCGCATTCCCGCTCGTGGCACAATGAGGACTTGCCCGCACTGCGGGGGTTCATTCAAGTTTTACCAAGAGGACCTTTCTATCGAGACGGCATGACTCTTCGAAATCAACGAGGGGATTATGCCTGCTATGGGGCACCCGCAAGTGCAACGGCATCACGCGCTTTTGCCCCGGGCCTTCGGCGGCTTCTTCGTTGCCGCCGAGGCTTTCCTGGCAGCGGCTTTCTCGACCGGGTCGCCTGTAGCGGCCTTCTCCACGTCGCCGCCTTCGTCGCGCGCGATCTCAGCGAGAAGCCGTCCCGACACGGCCGAGCGCGGCTCGTCCGCGGCAATGTCCTCCGTCGAAGCATACTGGTCGCGATGCTTGATGAGGAGCCACGAAGACTTGCCGGAACTGCCGCCGAATCCGCGCGTGCGGACGAGCACCCAGGAGCCATGTAGTTTTTTGGCATGGAGCGTGAACTTCAGGTCGCCCTTCCTGAGCGCGGCGTCCACGTCGGGCTGCTCCGGTTCCCAGGTGCCCTGATCCCATACCATCACGGTGCCGCCGCCATACTCCCCTTCGGGAATCACGCCTTCAAAGCTTGCGTACTCGACGGGGTGATCTTCCACCTGCATCGCCAGGCGCTTCACGGAGGGATCGGGCGAAGGTCCCTTGGGCACGGCCCAGGAAAGAAGCACGCCGTTCCATTCCAGGCGAAAGTCGTAATGGAGCTGCGTGGCGCGGTGCTTCTGCACCACGAAGATCAATTTTGACGGCTTCTTCTGAGGCGCGCGCTCGCCGCCGGAAGGCTCGCTGGTGACGTCGAAGCGCCGCTTCTCCTGATATTTTTTTAGGGTCATCGTGGATTACGCCCTCGTGCTGAGGTTAGCGGTTCGAGATTTGCGCCTTCACTTCGGCGCGCAAGATATCCCGCACCGCATTCATTTCATCTTCACTCGAATACGCGTGGCGAGGCCAGAAAAATCCGCGCAGTCCATCTTTGCGCCGGCGCGGCACGATGTGGATATGAAAATGCGGCACGCTCTGGCTCACGGTGTTGTTCGCGGCCACGAAGGTTCCCTCGGCCTGCATGGCGCTCTTGACCACGGCGGCAAGATCCTGGGCGTTGGAGAACAGCGTGCCGATGAGGTGTTTGGGAACGTCGGCGATGGTCTCGTAATGCGCTTTCGGGATGAGCAGGCAATGGCCGGGGAATAAAGGACGCGCGTCGAGGAAAGCCAGCGAAGTCGTCGTCTTCGAACACCACCTTTGCTTCCTTCTCGCCGGTGGCGATCTGGCAGAAGACGCAGTCGTTTTCTCGCGCGGATGGATCGGCTTTGGGCGGCGTCACAGTATCAGCTTACTTTGTATCCAATGGGAAGGAAGAGAAAACTCTCAGTGCGGGGGAAGACCCACCCTTGTAAAACCGCAAGCTGACGCTGAAACGTAACGGCTTCGGGGCGCATCCGACTCATGTACACTTAAAAGCGCCAGCAACGCACGCTCGGTTGGTACCTTTGCGTAACCGAGAGCAGACAGCATCGCCTTTAAAGTGCAAAAACGCCGCGCAAGTCACCGATGAGCTTATCTTCGCCATTCATCCATCGCCCCGTCGCAACGTCCCTTCTGACCGTGGCCATCGCGCTTGCCGGGGCAGTGGCCTTCTTCTTTCTGCCGATCGCGCCGCTTCCGCAGATTGATTTTCCCAACGATCACGGTGGGCGCGTCGCTGCCCGGAGCCAGCCCGGAGATCATGGCGTCGTCGATCGCGACGCCTCTCGAACGCCAGTTCGGCCGGATCGCAGGCGTCACGGAGATGACGTCGGCCAGCTATCTGGGAACGACGAGCGTTACTTTGCAGTTCGACCTGAACCGCAACATCGATGGCGCAGCACGCGACGTCCAAGCCGCCATCAATGCCGCGCGCAGCTTTCTTCCCTCCAACCTGCCGAGCAATCCGATCTATCGCAAGGTGAACACGTCGGACGCGCCGGTGATGATCGTGGGATTGACCTCCAGCTCGCTCGACCGCGGGCAGCTCTACGACGCCGCGTCGACGATCATGCAGCAGAGCCTTTCGCAAGTGCAGGGCGTGGGTCAGGTATTCGTGGGGGGCGGGGCGCTGCCGGCGGTGCGCGTCGACATCAACCCGACGCAATTGAACAGCTACGGGCTTGGTTTGCCGGATGTGCGCAACCTGCTGAACGCCCAGAATGCGAACCTTCCCAAGGGACAGATCTCCGACGATACGACCACCGCGAATATCCTGGCGAACGATCAGCTGCTCAAGGCGGAGGATTACCGGTCGTTGATCGTGGGATACCACAAAGGCGCGGCGATCAAATTGTCCGACATCGCGCAGGTGACCGACTCGGTTGAAAATCTGCGCGTCTCCGGCTACGTCAACGGCAAGAACGCCATCCCGGTGATCATCTTCCGGCAGCCCGGCGCGAATATTATCGATACGGTCGACCGCGTGCGGGCAGCGCTGCCATCGCTGAAAGCGGCCATTCCGCCGGGGATCGATCTGCAGATCCTGCTGGACCGGACAGTCACCATCCGTACCTCGGTGCGGGATGTGGAACGCGCATTATGCATCTCCGTGTGTCTGGTAATTCTGGTGGTGTTTTTCTTCCTGCGCAGCCCGCGCGCCACCATGATTCCGGCGGTGGTGGTTCCCGTTTCGCTGATCGGCACGTTCGGGGCCATGTATTTGTTCGGGTACAGCCTGGATAACCTGTCGCTGATGGCGCTGACGATTTCCACCGGATTTGTGGTGGACGACGCGATTGTGGTGATCGAGAACATCACTCGGTACATGGAAAAGGGCATGCGTCCGCTGGACGCGGCGCTGCGCGGAGCGAGCGAAATCGGGTTCACGGTGCTTTCGATCAGCTTGTCGCTGGTGGCGGTATTCATTCCCATTCTGCTGATGGGCGGGATCATTGGTCGGCTGTTCCGGGAGTTTGCGGTAACGCTTTCGGTTTCGATCCTGGTGTCGCTGGCGGTGTCGCTTACGACCACGCCGATGATGTGCTCAAGATTGCTTAAGCAGGAAGATCCCGGCGGGCACGGGCGCGTCTACCGCGCCAGCGAAGGCATTGTGAACGGGCTACTGCACAGCTATGAACGGGCCCTGCGGGCGGTTCTGCGGCACCCGGCCTTTACGCTGGCGATCCTATTCGTCACGATTGTGGTGAACATCTACCTGCTCGTGATCGTGCCGAAGGGATTTTTCCCGGAGCAGGACAACGGGACGGTGGTCGGCGGAATTCAGGGGCCCCAGGACGCTTCGTTCCAGATGATGCAGGGCCTCACTAAGCGCTACTCGGATATTCTGAATTCCGATCCAGCGATCAGCAACGTGACCGCCTTTACCGGCGGGCAGGGGCCGATCAATGCCGGGAATATTTTCCTGGCTCTGAAGGGCCGCAGATTTCGCGACGTCAGCGCCAGCGAGCTGATAGCCCGGCTGCGTCCGAAGCTCAACTCGGTGCAGGGCGCGCGTGTTTTTCTGCAAGCAGGCCAGGACCTGCACATCGGCGGACGGTCCAGCAACGCGGAGTTTCAGTACACCATCCAGAGCGAAAACCTCGATGACCTCGTCAAATGGGGGCCCATCCTCCTCGCGCGGATGAGGCGGCTCCACGGCTTTACCGAGGTGAACAGCGACCAGCAGAACAACGGCCTCCGCGTCGCGGTCGTCTATGACCGGCCCACCGCGGCCCGCTTGGGGATCACCCCACAGGCCCTCGATTCGACTCTCTACGACGCGTTCGGACAGGCCCAGGTCAGCACCATGTACACATCGCTGAACCAGTATCACGTGGTAATGGAGGTGGCGCCGCAATTCTGGCAGGACCCCGCCGCGCTGAAAGATATTTATATTCATTCGTCCAACGGCGGCGTCGTGCCGTTGAGCGCGATCGCCAAGTATGAGCCGACGATTGCTCCGCTGGCGGTGAACCACCAGGGCCAGTTCCCGTCGGTGACGATCTCTTTCAATCTGGCTCCCGGAGTCGCGCTGAGCGACGCATCCCGTGAAATCGACGAACTGGAACAAAGCATGGGCATGCCCGGTTCCATTCACGGCTTGTACTCCGGCACGCTCGAGGCTTTTCACACATCGCTCGCGACCGAACCCGCCTTGATCCTCACCGCGCTGCTGGCCGTCTACATCGTGCTGGGCGCGCTCTATGAGAGCTTTATCCATCCCATCACCATTCTTTCGACGCTGCCCTCGGCAGGCGTGGGCGCGGTTCTGGCGCTCATGCTCTTCCACATCGACCTGAGCGTCATCGCGGTGATCGGAATGATCCTGCTGATTGGAATCGTGAAGAAAAACGCGATTCTGATGATTGATTTCGCGCTTTCGGTGGAACGCAGCGAAGGCAAAAGTCCCGCGGAGGCGATTTATCAAGCGTGCATCCTGCGCTTCCGCCCCATCCTGATGACCACCATGGCCGCGCTGCTCGGAGCGCTGCCGCTGGCATTCGGCACCGGCACAGGTTCGGAGCTTCGTCGGCCGCTGGGCATTACCATCGCCGGAGGGTTGGTGTTCAGCCAGATGCTCACGCTGTTCACCACGCCTGTGGTTTACCTCTATATGGACCGGCTGAGCCTCTGGTGGCATCGCGTGCACGGAGGCCACATGAGGCCCGCGGCGCAACCCTCCGACTAAGCGAAGCGGCCGCGCGAGTCCGCTCTCTCAATCCATGCTTTCTATCGGACAAGCCGACCGCGTCTTCGTGCTTACCGGCGCGGGAATCAGCGCCGAAAGCGGGATCCCCACGTTTCGTGACGCCAACGGCCTGTGGAGGAATTACCGGTTCGAGGAAGTGGCATCACCGCACGCCTGGCGGCGTGATCCGCGGCTGGTGTGGGAGTTCTACTCGATGCGCCGTCGCGCGGCAGCCCCGGCGAAGCCCAATCCCGGGCACGCCGCGCTCGCGCGGCTTGGGCGTGAAATCGGTGACCGGCTGTTCCTCTGCACGCAGAATGTGGACGATCTGCACGAACAGGCCGGATCGGCAAACGTCGTCCACATGCACGGGGAGCTTTTTAAGAGCCGGTGCGATACGTGCGGGCGTCCTCCGTTCGCCGATACAAATCTCCATGAGCCGCCCGCCGACATTCCGCGCTGCGAATGCGGCGGCCGGATTCGCCCGCACATTTGCTGGTTTGGCGAGGTGCCGTTTCACCTGGATTCGATTTACCGCGAGCTGGAACGCTGCACCGTGTTTATGGCGATTGGCACCTCCGGATCGGTCGAACCCGCCGCGACCTTCGCGGCTCAGGTTCGCGGGCGCGCCCGAACCATTTACGTCGGCCCCGAGGAGCCGGTCAACCAGGCGGCCTTTACCGAAACCCATCTCGGCAAATCGGGCGAGCTTCTCCCGAATCTGCTCTCGAAATCCTTCGCGGAGTTGCTTTGAAAGTTGCGATCCGGCAGAATCGCGGGTGCGTCTCGCCTGAAAAGCTTTGGGTTATTCTGGCTGCAGCACGAAAGGAACTCCGTGGACATCGTGAAGGGCAACATGGGCTGGATCGAAGTGATCGTCGGCCCAATGTTCTCCGGCAAAAGCGAAGAGCTCATCCGGCGGCTGCGCCGCGCCGAGATCGGCAGGCAGCGCGTCCAGATCTTTAAGCCAGTGATCGACCAGCGCTACGCCAGGAACGGGATCGTCTCCCATTCCGGGCTGGAAATTCCGTCGGAACTGGTGCAGAGCGGCACCGAAATTCTCGAGAAGGTGGCGCCTCGCACCGAGGTTGTAGGCATCGACGAAGCCCAGTTTCTCGGCGAAAGCATCGTGGAAGCGTGTTCGCGGCTCGCCGAGGCAGGGAAGCGCGTGATCGTCACGGGGCTCGACACCGATTTTATGGGGCGCCCTTTTGAGCCGATGCCGCGTCTGCTGGCCGTTGCCGAGGAGATCACCAAGCTTCTCGCCATCTGCATGCGCTGCGGGAATCCCGCCGTTCACACGCAGCGTCTGGTGGCCTCCGAGGAACTCATCGTGGTGGGCGCGGGCGGAATGTATGAAGCCCGCTGCCGCCGCTGCTTTGAGCCGCAACTCGCGCAGCAGAAGCTGGAAGAAAATGCCGGGAAAACCGATGCCATCCACTCGGTCAAAGCCCGAGGGGCATCGAGTTAGTCTTACAGGTTACCGCTAGCGGCGAATCGGGTGGCCGGGTATATGCCTCGCAAGAAAAAATCCGTGTTTCGAGCAGGGAAAGAAGCCCGGCGACGGGCGCGCCTCGGCATCGGAATGCCTCCGCCGGAGCGCGTCATCGCCGACAAGAAACTCAAGCCTCCCAAGCACAAGAAAAAACTGACGGAACTGATCGAGGATTGATTTTGGCTCGAAAGAAGGAAGAAGGTTCGCCCGGAACCTAGTTGCGGGAGCCTCAACCGGGCTTGTATTCGGGGACTGCTTCGCCCGATTTAAAAAGGGGAACGGCGGGTTTGCCGGTGGCGCGCGCCGCCGCCGCGGCGATTTGTTCCAGATCGGGTTTCGAAAATCCCACGCTGGTGACCTGAATCGTGCCGTCCTGCCCGATGAGGAACATCGTCGGCACGTTCGTAAGGCCAAATTGGTTCGATACCGGGTAGCCCTTTTCGTCCAGCAGGGCGGGGAATTTCACTCCATATTTTTCGGCGAAGCCGCGGGTGTCTTCGGCGTCGTTCTGCGAGATCGCCCAGAAGGTTAAATTTCCTCCGCCAAACATTTCATACATTCGTTCGAGGAAGGGGAACGTGAACTGGCAGGTGGGGCAGCTTACTTTGAAGAACGCGGCAAGCACCGGTCCTTTGGCCAGCGCGTCCGCGAGAGAGACCTTCTCGCCCTCAACCGTCGACAGCGAAATCGAGGGCGCTGTTTTTCCCGACGACAACGCGCTCACCCGGTGGCACCCTCCGAAAAATGTACGAGCAAAATTCTTAAAGCTCACGTTTTAAAATTACCGCATCCGCATTGCATCTGTCGAAGCGTTTCCGCACCCAGAGTGCAAGAAGCAACTACCGTCCGGCGGGGCTGGTAGTACCCATGCCTTACCGCTCCTTGTTCTCGACCGGCTCACCCCGCCAATCGGGAGATTGGCGTTCCCAGGGGTTCAGTGGATGTTGCGCGTCTTGCGCCCCACGTAATCCATCAGCAGGTATTGCCCCAGGGTATAGGGCGTGGTGAAGTAGGCCTTGCCGCGGCAAAGCTCGGTGATCTTCTGCACGAAGTGGACCAGGCTGTAATCGCTCGCCAGCATAAACGTATTGATCAGGATGCCGGCGCGCTTGCACTTGGCCACCTCTTCCATGGTCTGCGTGACCACCAGCGGATCGAGCCCAAAGGCGTTCTTGTAGATCCGGCCGTCTTCGAGCGTGAGAGCGGACGGCTTGCCGTCGGTGATCATCACGATCTGGCGCATGTCTTTCTTCTGGCGCGACAAAATTCGCTGCGCCAGCCGCAGGCCTTCGCGCGTGTTGGTGTAGTACGGGCCCACCTGCACGCGGGCCAACTTCCCGATGGGAATTTCCTCCGCGCTGTCGTGAAACAGGACGCAGTGCAGCGAATCGCCCGGATACTGCGTGCGAATCAAGTGGGAGAGCGCCAGCGCCACGCGCTTGGCGGGTGTGAAGCGATCCTCGCCATAGAGAATCATGCTATGGCTGCAATCGAGCATCAGCACGGTGGCGCAGGAGCTTTGATACTCGCACTGGTGCACCATCAGGTCGGGATAATCGAGTTCGATCGGCAGGCCGGAGCCGTTGCGCTGCACGGCGTTAAAGAGCGTGGCGCTGATGTCCATATTCAGCGTGTCGCCAAACTCATACGGACGCGAACTGCCCCCGGATTCCACGCCGGTAGCAAGGTCGCGCGTGTCATGCCGTCCGAAACTGCTCTTGCCGAGCGATGCCAGCAAATCTTTGAGCGTCTTGAAGCCGAGAAAATCGAGCGCCTTGTCGGTGATCTCAAACCGCGCCTCGACTTTCGGCCCTTCCATTCCTGCCTGGCCGCCGGGTGTTTCCGAAGGAGGCGGCGTCACCCGCGCCGACTGCTGCTGCGTGATGTAGCCTTCTTCCTCCATGCGCTGGATGATCTGGTCGATGAGGTCCTTGAGTTCCTTATTCTGCGAGAGGTCGGGATTTTGCAGCATCTGCTCCATCAACTCGGGCGGCACCAGGTCGCCCTCTTCCAGAGCGCGCAGGATGGCTTCGCGCAGCTGCTCCATGTGCTGCTCGCGCGAGCGCTCCATATCCATTTCGTAGATGCCGTATTGGTTGTCGAAGCCGCTTTGCAGGAAGAAGTCCGACATGCGGCTCATGAGCTCCTGCAGGTCGATGTCGTCGGCCGCGTCGGGAGAGTACCGGGAATATTTTGTGTACTTCATGGCACCGCCTTCCAGTTCAGTTGAACTGGCGCCTCGGCAATCTTCCGGACGGCTCGCGCGGATCGCGGGGCTCCGGATTCTTGCGCGCGTCGGCGAAATAACCGCGCTCTTCACTGCGATTGATGCGCTTCTGCGACCACAGCCCCTCGAGGATGAACTCGGCAGCGCTCGTTTGCAGGGCGGCATCGTCCTTCGAACGCACGCCAAGGGTTTCCAGATGCTCGAAGAGTCCCTGGATTTTTTTCAGCTGCGCCAGCACCTCGGCGCTCGAGGCATTTGCGGCCACCTTCAATTCGCCGCCGATTTCAAACCATTGCACGACCGGCTGAAAATTCACGTTCGCGAAGTATTTGCCGAAGGTCTTGCCCACGGCCGCGCGGATCAGTTCGCGGGCGATGTTCTCGGCCCCGCGCATTTCGCCTTCATACTCCAGCTCGAATTTTCCCGTCATGGAAGGAATGGCCGCGTAAACGTCGGCCACTCGCGCCACCACCGCTGAATCGTGGCTGCGCACGGCTCGCTGTTCCGCGCTGCTCAGCACGTTCTCCAGGGTGCTGATCGGCAGGCGCTGGCTGACGCCGGAGCGCCGGTCGACGCGCTTGTCTTCGCGCGCCTGGAAGGCGACTTCCTCGACGATCTCGCGAATGTAACCCGGAACCTCGATGCGGCGCTTGGCGTCGCGCTCGGTCCAGGACTCCTGCGCGGTGATCGACATTCCCTCGGCAACCGTGGCGGGGTAATGCGTGCGGATTTCCGAGCCGATGCGGTCCTTGAGCGGCGTGATGATCTTTGCCGCGGGCGGTGTAGTCTTCGGGGTTCGCCGTGAACACCAGCAACACATCGAGCGCCATGCGCACCGGGTAGCCCTTAATCTGGATGTCCCCTTCCTGCATGATGTTGAACAAGCCCACCTGAATTTTGCCGGCGAGGTCGGGCAGTTCGTTGATGGCAAAAATCCCGCGATTGGCGCGCGGCAGCAGGCCGTAGTGGATGGTCAGCTCGTCTGACAGGTTGCGGCCCGAGCGAGCGGCTTTGATCGGGTCCACGTCGCCAATCATATCCGCGATGGTCACATCGGGAGTGGCGAGCTTTTCCACGTAGCGGTGATCGCGCGACAGCCACGCGATGGGCGTGGCGTCGCCTTCGGCGGCTATGCGCTCGCGGCAGGGGCGGCACAAGCGGATTGTAGGGATTGTCATGGATCTCGCAGCCCTCGACCACCGGGACCACCGGGTCCATGAACGAAACCAGCCCGCGAATGATCCGCGACTTGGCCTGCCCGCGCAGCCCAAGCAGGATGAAGTGATGCCGCGAAAGGATGGCGTTGACGATCTGGGGAATCACGGTGTCGTCGTAGCCATGCACGCCGGGAAAGAGCTCTTCGCCCCTTTCCATCTTCAGCAGCAGGTTCTCGCGGAGTTCCTGCCGGACGCTGCGGCGCGCCATGCATTGCTCTGACCACTGGCTTCGGCGAAGCTCGCCGAGATTCCTAGGCTGTGGGCTCATTCGAATCACCAATCCTTATGAATGCGGCCAACCGAAATTCAAGCTGCGCCTTCATTATAGAGGAACGCGAGGCGCAGGCATAATTTGGATGGTTGGGCGCTCTGTTTTGCTGCCCGAAGCCGCAAGATCGACAGTTCGGGCTTAATTCAGGCCGTGTCCGTTGCCGGAGGCGCGCTGCCGCTTGCGTTCGCGGTCGCTCAATTGGGGCAGAAGCTTGGTTAGCCACTCGATCAGGAACTGGCGGCGTTCTTCTTCCTGGCGCATCTCCAGCAGTGTTTGGCGCTCGGCGAGTTCCAGGGGAAGGCGGGCAGCCTGCCGGTAAGCCAGCGTCGCGGGATCGCCGGGTTCGGCTTCCCAGGGCCGGCCAAACAGCAGCACGTGGCATTGCTCGAAGAGATGGACCAGCTGGGTCTCTTTCGCCGCGTTCGGGAGGAAGGGATCGTCGGTGAGATATTCGACCACTCCCTCGTAATATTCCTTTTCCTCGAGAACCTGCGCGAGCCGGAAGACCGAGCGGCCCTCCGTGAGCACGTCCAGGCGCCCGTCGGCATACTCTTTGACGATTCGCTGGATGGCCGCGGTGCAGCCGGTTTTCGAGACGGAGTTGTCGTGCGCCAGCACCATGCCGAATTCCAGCTTTTCGGCCAGGCAGAGGCGGATCATCGTTTTGTAGCGCGGCTCGAAGATGTGCAGTGGCAGCGGCATGGCGGGGAGCAGAACCACGTCGAGCGGAAACAGCGGAATGCGATCGGGTTTAGCCATAGTTGGCAAACGCCGCGGAACAATTCACGAAACGCCGGCTAATGCAAAGGAGACTAGCGCAAAAGCGCCCTAACGCAAAGACGACAGCGCCGCCTGCATCTCGTCGCGCGCGTGCGAATCGCCGGCCTTTTGCGCCACCACGATGCCGTCTGAAAGCAGTTTACGCGCCTCGTCAAGCCGCCCGAGCCGCGAAAGAAGCTGCCCGTACTGAAAATAGCCCGCGACATACTGCGGGTTGGTTTCGAGAAGCGTCTGGAAATGGGCCGTGGCCGCCTGATCGTCGCCGAGCTTGGCGCATTCGAGCGCGAGCCCGTAGCGGGCAAAGGCGTCCGCTGGTTTCTGGGCCACGAACTGTTCCAGAACTTCGCGGCGAGACTTCTGCGTTTGGGTCATGGGATGAATGCGCGTATTATAGCGGGCTCGGCGGCGCGCGCCAAGCAGCACGTCGAACGCACGAAGAGACGTTCGAAGAGAGCGGATCACGCACATGTCCAAGCCGGGCGATGAACAGCACGTGAAGGGTGCAGGTGCGGGGGGCGCGGGAAGCCTGCCGGGCAAGCCGGTGAGCGCCTCGCGCTCCGAGCTTACCGAGTTCGTGCTGCCCAACGACGCCAACGCGCTCGGCAACATGCTCGGCGGGCGCGTGATGCACCTGATCGATATTGCCGGGGCGCTGGCGGCGGGCCGGCACTCGAACAGCTACGTGGTGACTGCGTCGGTGGATTACCTCGACTTCCGCTTCCCGATCGCGGTGGGCGAATTCATCGTGCTGAAGGCCGCCGTGAATCGCGTGTTTCACACCTCCATGGAAGTGGGCGTGAAGGTGTTTTCGGAGAATATCCTGACCGGGGAGCGCAAGCATACCAGCAGCGCGTATTTAACGTACGTGGCACTGGATTTGAATCGCCATCCGCATCCCGCGCCGCCGCTGATTCTCGAGACCGAAGAGGACCGGCGCCGGTTTCGCGAAGCGGGCGAACGGCGCGAATTCCGGCTCTCGACACGTAATAAGAACAATCCCGCAAAGTAGACGGCGGTTTAGTCTCTGTCTCTTCGCCTCTGCCTTTCGATGTCATCCTGAGGAGCGCAGCGACGAAGGATCCCTCTTCAGCTTTGGCCCAGCTCCCGCAAAAAATCCTGCACAGCCTCAGCCGTCTTGAATGCGTGCTCTACGCATTTCCCCAGCGAGGGGCCTTCGAGATAGTTGCCCGAGAAGAATAGTCCCGGATTTTGCTTTTCCCCATCGCGAATCGCTTCCACGATGTGCCCGTGGCCCAGATTGTACTGGGGCAGAGCCTTGGGATGCTTCCAGACCGCGGAAGCTACCGGCGGCCCGGTGATTCCGAGGATTTTCGCGTTCTCATCGTGGACGATGGCGGCGATTTCGCCGTCCGTCTTTTCGAGGACGTCCGGTTCGGTGGCGCCACCGACAAAGCTGGTAATCGCGAACGATCCGAGAGGCGCTCGTCCAGGGAAGAGGGAAGAATTCCACACCGTGCCGAGCGTGCGGCGCTTCTCGCTGCGCGGCACCAGAAAGCCGAAGCCGTCGAGCGCCGGCCCAATCTGATGCGAATCGTATCCGGAGGCGACGACCGCCACGCCCGCGTACGCGATTCCCGAGAGCGTGTGGCCCAGCCAGGGAGAAAAGGAACCCAGCAGGTGCGAGGCTTTGTACGCGGGCGTGGCCATCACAACGCCAGCCGCTGCGAAGCTTTCGCTTTGGCCGTTACGTTGAAGCTGGACCTCGTACGCGGCCTCGCTCGAAGTCTCGCCTTTGCGAATCGTGTCGACGTGCGCGCGAACGAGCAGAACGTCCTTCAGCTTTTCCGCCATCGCGCGCGAGAGCGTAGCCACACCGCCCCGAAATGTGCAAAGCGACGGGTGCCTCGGCTTGCCTTCCGCCGGGCGCGACTTCATCGCGCCGCGTAATACGCTGCCATATTCCCGTTCCCACTCTTCGAGCGAAGGGAACGCGGCCTTCAGGCTCAGTTTTTCAGGGTCGCCTGCGTAGACGCCGGAAACGAACGGCGCCACCAGATATTCCAGAATTTCGTGTCCGAATTTGCGGCGCACGAAATTGGCCACCGATTCCTCTTCGTCGGGCGGTTTCGTCTTGCGCAGCGGCTCGGAAACGACCTTCCAGCGCGAGCCCGGGGCGAGCAGGGAACTCGTCAGCAAGGCCTGGGGCGACATCGGGACCTTCTGCAGTTTGCCGTGACGCAGAACGTAGCGCGGCGCCTTCGGATCGGCGGTGCACAGCTCGCCTTCGATTCCCAGTTCGCGGATCAGCCCGAGAAGCGCGTCGGTACCCTGAAAGCTCTGGGGCCCCGATTCGAAGAGAAAGCCATTTTTCTGAACGGTGCCGATGAGGCCGCCCGGCTGCTCTTCCGCTTCGAACAGCGTCACCGGAATGCCGAGCTGGCGCAGTCGGTAGGCGCAGGCAAGTCCCGAAATTCCTCCGCCGATCACGGCGACGCTGTTGGTTGCGGGCATTTTCGCGGGTTCGCTTAAAGAGTCTTCGAGAAAAGCGGCCGCTGGTCCATTTGCTGCTCGTGCAGATAGCGGTCGAACACCATGGCCACGTTGCGAATGAAGATGCGGCCCAGCGGCGTGACGCGAATTTCGCCGGACGCAAGTTCCACCAGCCCTTCGGCGCGCGGCTCTTCGAGCCGGCCGAGTTCGGAGGCGAAATACTCGTCGAAGGAAATGGAAAATTCGCGTTCCACCTCGCGCTTAGGGATCACGGTGTGGCAGAGCAGGCGTCCGATCACGGCGCGCCGGATCACGTCGTCGGGCGAGAGGCGGTAGCCGCGCATCGTGGCGATGCCGCGGGAACCCACCGTGTCCTGATACGCCGGCACCTCTTTGCGGTTTTGAGCATAGGCTTCGCCGATCGAGCTGATCGCGCTAACGCCCATTCCGTACAGGTCAGCGCCGGCCTTGGTGGTGTAACCCTGGAAGTTGCGGTGCAGAGTGCGATTCTGCTGAGCGATGGCCAGCTCGTCGCCGGGCCGCGCGAAGTGGTCCATGCCGATGTAGAGATAGCCCGCGTCGAGAAACTGTTCGAGCCCCGCGCGAAAAATGCGGAACTTTTCTTTTCCCTCGGGAAGATGCGCCTGGAAAGATCCCTGCTGTTTTTTCAGCCACGGCACGTGCGCGTAGCTGAACATCGCCACGCGGTCGGGCACCAGGGTGAGCACCTGGTCGATAGTGTGCTGAAAGCTCTCCGCGGTCTGGTAGGGCAGCCCGTAGATCAGGTCCACATTGAGGCTCTCGAACCCAAGTTCGCGGCCTATCGCGATCAGATCGCGCGTCATTTCATACGGCTGCACGCGATGGATGGTCTCCTGCACCTTGGGCTGAAAATCCTGGATGCCCATGCTGAGCCGGTTGAATCCCAGGCGGCGCAGAGTTTCCAGATGCGCGCGATTGGTGACGCGCGGATCGACCTCGATGCCAATCTCAGCATCCGGCGCGAACGTGAAGCGCTCGCGCGTGTGGTGAAAAAGGTCTTCCATCTGCGCCGGGGAAAGATACGAAGGAGTGCCGCCGCCCCAGTGGAACTGGCTCACGGCGCGGTTTTTGGAAACCCTGCCCGCCACGTGCTCGATTTCTTTCTTCAGCGCGGCGAGATAGGGAACGGCGACGCTCTTATCCTTCTGTATCGATACGTTGCACGCGCAGAACAGGCACAGGCTTTCGCAGAAGGGAAGATGCATGTAGAGAGAAAGCGGAGTGCGGCGCTCTTCGGCGCGTTCGTAATAATTCTCGAGGTCGTCGGGACCAAAATCGTCCTTCCAGACAGGCGCGGTCGGATAGCTTGTGTAGCGCGGGCCGGGGCGGTTGTACTTCTCGAGGATTTCGTCGGAAATCTGGCCGATCTCGAGCTTGTCCGGTTTTTCTTTCGTATCAGGCATTCAACAATTCACTGTGAATCCGCTGCGCCCGGCTCTGGCTGTTCCGCGACGGGAGCTTCGTGCCCGGCTTCCACAAAAGCCCGGGCGTTGGCGACGGGGGTTCCTGGCAAGATACCATGCCCCAGGTTCAGGATGTGTCCCAGGCCGCCTGTTTTCGCCACGGCTTCTGCGGCCGCGCGCCGTACATCCGCTTCCGAGCCGAGCAGGATGGTCGGGTCGACGTTGCCCTGCAGCGCGACCTGCCGTCCGATCTTGCGCCGGGCGTCGCCGAGATCCAACTTCCAGTCTACGCTCACAACGTCCGCGCCGGACTTTGCCAGGCTCTCGAGATGCTGCGTGGAACCCTTGGCAAAAAGGATCTTGGTAAGGGAAGCGGCAGCGGGTGTGCCGCGCAGCGCCTCGAAGATCTGCTGCGTGGCGGGCAATTCGAAGGCGTGGTACTCACTGGGACTGAGTTCTCCGGCCCAGGTGTCGAAGAGCTGAATCACGGACGCGCCCGCCGCGACCTGCATTTTCAGATATTCGGCGGTGGCGCGCGCGATTCGATCGAGCAGCGGGCGCACCACTTGCGGCTGCTCGTGCAGCATCTGCTTGGCGCGCGAGATATCGCCGCGCGTGCGGCCCTCGATCATGTAGCAGGCCAGCGTCCAGGGAGCGGCGGCGAAGCCGATCACCGGAACGTCCGGGCCGGCCTCCTTGCAGATGGCGCGGATCGCGTCGCCCACGAATCTCGTTTCGCGGCCAGGATCGAAATCGCGCAACTGCGCGACCGCGGCAGCGTCCCGCACGGGATTGGAGAGCACCGGCCCGGAATCGGGCACGTCCAGCGGCATTCCCATCGCTTCGGCGACGATGAGGATGTCCGAGAAAACGATGATCGCGTCCACTCCAAGGATGCGATAGGGCTGCAGCGAAACCTCGGCGGCTACTTCCGGCGTTTTGCAGATTTGAAGAAAGGTATGCTTGGCTCGCACCGCCTGATATTCGGGGAGATAGCGCCCAGCCTGACGCATGATCCACACGGGCACGTGGTCCACCGGCTCAAAGCGCACCGCTCGGAGGAAGCGCTCCTTGCGGGTAAGCGCCGGGACTTTGAGGCTCAGAGGCATCTCAGAGCGCTCCCCTGAGAGACGTAAACAATTGCAGGGCAAGGCTTTTGCGTCGCGATAAGCCCTTCTGCCGGCCTCCCCCAAATTTGTCTAAAGGTCATCGGATCGTCCTATTATACCGCTTATGCCGCGCCAGGGAATGCTTCGCTCGGTCAGAGCTGGCATCGCGTGGAAGCGGTCGACTGCACCCGCCACACTGCCAGTGTTCAGACGTATTCGAACGTCTAGGGGATACCGGTTAAATGCAGCATTACTGCTGCGATGGCAGGTTTAGGCCGATGAAATTGACTAGGACTGATCTTGGGGAATGATGGAAGGGATCGAAAGAACGAACAGGTGCCAGCAGCCAACCGTTGTATGCTGCCCGTGAATGTCCTCGCCCATGTCCTCGTCGATGTCCGCGCCAATGCCATCGCTGGAGCGACCTTTCCCCTTGCCGAACCCGGTCGACGAGCTTCTTCCGTGGCGCTCCCTCTTTCTTTACGGCTGGCAGCATGTGCTCGTGATGTACGCGGGCACGGTGACGGTGCCGCTGGTTTTCGGCGCGGCGCTCAATCTTCCCGCGCGGCAGCTGATTGCCTTGATCAATGCCGATCTCTTCACCTGCGGGCTAGCCACGTTGCTGCAGTCGGTAGGCGTCTGGCGGTTTGGGGCGCGGCTGCCGTTGGTGCAGGGCTGCTCCTTCATCTGCCTGCCCGCGATGATCCTGATCGGGAAGCAATCGGGCCTTCCGACCGTGTATGGCGCGGTGATCGGTTGCGGGCTTCTGACGATCCTGATCGCGCCGATCTTCAGCCGGCTGCTGCGCTTTTTGCCGCCGGCGGTGATCGGCTCGGTGATCGTGTGCATCGGGCTGTCGCTAATGCCCACGGCGGCATCGTGGCTGGCCGGAGGCAATCCGCAGGGGGCCGATTTCGGCAGCATCATGAATCTTGCGCTGGGTATCGGGACGATCCTGATCACGCTCCTGCTCTATGGCTGCGGCCGCGGGCTGGTGTCGAATCTCAGCGCGCTTCTCGGAATGCTGTTGGGCACCGGGGCGGCGATCTTAGCCGGCCGGGCTCATTTCAGCGAAGTAGCTGGGGCGAGCTGGATTGCCGTTCCGAGGCCGCTGCTGTTCGGCACGCCCAGGTTTTCGCTGATTCCGATCCTGGTGATGGAAATGGCCATGCTCGCGGTGATGATGGAAACCACCGGCAACTGCCTGGCGATCGGGCGCATGGTCGATAATCCCATGACGCCGCGGACGCTGGCCGACGCCTTTCGCGCCGACGGTCTCTCTACGATGCTGGGCGGAGTCCTCAACAGCTTCCCGTATAATGCGTACTCGCAGAACACCGGGCTGATCGCGCTTTCGAACGTGAAAAGCCGCTATGTTCTTTCGGCGGCGGGGATGATCATGGTGCTGATGGGGCTGTTTCCAAAACTCGGCGCGAGCATCGCGGGAGTGCCGAAGCCAGTACTCGGCGGCGTGGGGCTGGTGATTTTCGGAATGACCATCGTCGCCGGAATTCAGGAAATCAGCCGCACGGAGTTTGAGGGCACGCGCAACGGCTTTCTGGTGGCCGTATCGATTGGGATGGGAGTGCTGCCGACGATGCTTCCGAGCCTCTTCGACCGCGTGCCCGCGGTTCTGCGCCTCGTTCTGGGGAGCAGCGCCGTGCTGTGCGGGCTGACGGCGGTGCTGCTGAATATTTTCTTCAACCATTTGACAAAGCCGCTGACGCCAGTCGCCGTGGAGAATTCCCCACCCTCGCCGGCATCCTCAACACTGCCAGAGCCATCCTCCTTGAACGAGCTCGCCCCATGACCACTGCCAGCGGACCCGTCGAAGCAAGCCCGACCGAAACAGACCTGCTCCATTTGCGGCGCGCGATCGCCTTGGCCGTGCAGGCCCGTGCCGCCGGGCAGCATCCTTTCGGCGCCCTCGTGGTGGACGAAAGCGGAGAAGTGCTCGTAGAGGCGGAGAATCACTGCCGGCCTCCGGAGGGCGATCCCACGCAGCACGCCGAAACGGTTGCCGTAAGACGCGTCGCGCGAATGGCTTCGCGGGAGCGGCTGGCGCGGGCGACTCTTTACACCAGCGCGGAGCCTTGCGCCATGTGCGCCGGGGCAATCTACTGGGCGAATATCGGGCGGGTGGTGTACGCGCTTTCCGAGAGCAAGCTGCTCGAGATCACCGGTGCGAACGCGGAGAATCCCACGCTTTCGCTGCCGTGCCGCGAGGTCTTCGCCCGGGGACAGCGGCGCATTGAAGTGCTCGGCCCTCTTCTGGAAGAGGAGTCCGCGAAGCCGCACGAGGGATTCTGGCGCTAATGAGCAGCGTCGCGGCGACGAACTCGAGTTGTCGCCTGTGATTATTTGCCACGGGATTAGGGTTTACCGAACTTAAAAGCAAGGTATATTGGAAAAGTCCGGTCGATTCGCATGGGCTATCTCTGCATCCACGGTCACTTCTATCAGCCCCCCAGAGAGAACCCGTGGCTGGAGGCCATCGAGCTGCAGGACTCGGCTTACCCCTACCACGACTGGAACGAGCGCATCACCGCCGAATGCTATGCCACCAACGCGGCAGCCCGCATTCTCGATAACGCGGGACGCATCCTCAAAATCCTGAGCAACTATCCCAAGATGAGCTTCGATTTCGGGCCCACGCTGCTCTCGTGGCTCGAACTCCGCGCCCCCAAAGTCTACAAAGCGATCCTGCACGCGGACAAAGTGAGCCAGCGGAATTTCTCCGGGCACGGCTCGGCCATCGCGCAGGCGTACAACCACATGATCATGCCGCTGGCGAACCGGCGAGACAAAATCACGCAGGTAGTCTGGGGCATCCGTGATTTCAAGCACCGCTTCGGGCGGTTTCCGGAAGGCCTGTGGCTCCCTGAAACGGCCGTCGATATCGAGACGCTGGAAATTCTGGCCGAGCGCGATATCAAATTCACGATTCTGGCCCCGCGCCAGGCGCGCCGCGAGTCGAAAATCGGCGGGCGCGTCTGGAAGGACGTGAGCGGCGAGCAGATCGATCCGTCGATGGCCTACAGCTGCCGCCTTCCTTCGGGGCGAAGCATCAATTTATTTTTTTACGACGGGCCCATTTCGCGCGCGATTGCGTTCGAGAACCTGCTGGCCAGCGGGGAACAGTTTGTCGACCGGCTGATGTGCGGGTTCGCGGAAGAGGTTCGCTCCTGGCCGGAACTGGTACATGTGGCGATCGACGGCGAAACCTTCGGCCACCATCACAAGATGGGCGAGATGACGCTGGCGTTTGCTCTGGACCGACTGGAAACCGCCGATCTGGCCAAGGTCACCAATTACGCGGAATACCTGGGGCTCCACCCGCCGATTCACCGCATCGAGATATTCGAGAACACGTCGTGGAGTTGCGTCCACGGCATTGAGCGGTGGCGCGGTAACTGCGGCTGCAATTCCGGCGGACACTCTGGCTGGACGCAGGCGTGGCGCGGCCCGCTTCGGGAGGCGCTCGACTGGCTTCGCGACACGCTCGCGCCGCAGTTTGAGGAACTGGCGCGGCCCCTGCTGAAAGACCCCTGGGTGGCCCGCGATGAGTACATTTCCGTGGTTCTCGATCGCTCCCCGCAGAACGTCGATCGTTTCTTTCGCGAACACGCCGCGCGGGAACTGGACGCCACGGAGCGCGTCACCGCGCTGAAGCTGCTCGAACTGCAACGGAATGCCATGCTGATGTACACGAGCTGCGGCTGGTTCTTCGACGAGCTTTCCGGAATCGAGACGGTGCAGTGCATTCAATATGCCGGGCGCGTCGTGGATCTCGCGCGGCAGCTCTTCCGCAAGGACGTGGAACCTGCTTTTCTCGAGAGGCTGTCGCTGGCCAAAAGCAATCTTCCGGAGTATGGCGACGGCGCGCAGATCTACGACAAGTGCGTGCGGCCCGCAGTGATCGACCTGCCCAAGGTAGCCGCCCATTACGCGATCGCGTCGGTTTTCGAGCCCTCCAAGGAATTGAATCGCATCTATTGCTACGACGTCCAACGCGAGGACTACACCGTTCACGAAAAAGGCAGGAAGAAGCTGGCCATCGGGCGGCTGCGCGTCTCCTCGGCAATCACGTCGGAGTCCGCGCTGCTGAGCGTGGCGGCGCTGCATCTGGGAAACCAACAGGTAAAAGTAGGAGTGCGGGAGGGTTCGAAGAATAACGAGGAAGACCAGGCGTACCTCGCCTCGGTGAAAGAGCTCGCGGAAAGTTTCCGCGATACGAGTGCGCCCGAGATGGCCATGCGCTTTGACGTGGTCTTCGGGAAGGGCACCCATTCGCTGCGCTCGCTCTTCAAGGATGAACAGCGCAAGATACTGGAACTGGTGCTGGCGCCGCTCACGGAGGAATCGGAAGCCGCGCACATACAGCTTTATGAGCGGAGCGCCGACCTGATGCGCTTCCTGGCGGATTTGCACATTCCGATTCCCAAGCCTTCGCGCGCCTCCGCTGAATTCGCCCTGAATCATCATCTGCGAAGGGAATTTCTGAGCGAGGAGCCCTCTCTGGGAAGAGTGGCGCCGCTGATCGAAGAAGCCCGGGCCGCGAAAATCGATCTGGACGTGGCCGACGCTCGAATATGCCCTGCGCCGCCGCCTCGAACAGATGGCGGAGAGTCTTTCGGACCTGCGCTCCGATCTCGGGGCCGTTGTCGCGCTTCCAGGCCGCGGTGGAACTTGCGCGCGCGTTGCCGTTTCCGGTAAACCTGTGGCAGGTGCAGAACGTGTTTTACGACCAGCTCCGGTCGCTCACTCGCTCGCGGCGGATGAGCGCCGGGGAGCCGCCGCAGGACGCGTCGCGCTGGGCGGGCGAGCTCGCGCGCGTGGGGGAGACGCTGCTCTTTACGCCGGAAGCCTTGAACCTGGTGTTCCATTCGACCGCAGCCGATTGACCCAGCCCTGATTTCCGAGTTTCATAAGGAGCGGCGCCGGTCGCCGTGACGGGAGTTCCACTGTGAGCACAACTCCGGGTCCCGCGAGAATCGGGAACGCATTGAAGTCGTGGACGTTCACCGTCCAGGACTATTCGCTGCTCGCCTTCCATTCGGTTCGCGACATTCTGGGCGACCGGTATTACTTTTCGAACGTGATCCAGCAGATGGACGTGATTGGCGTAGGCTCGCTGCGGATCGTCGTGGTGGCGCTGCTTTGCGTCGGCGGCGCGGTGGTCTTGAACTCGGCGGCGCAGTTCACTCGCTTTGGCGAAACAGCTCTCACCGGGGACGCCGTTTCGCTCGCGCTCCTCCGCGAGCTGGGCCCGGTGTTCACCGCTCTGCTGATCTCCGGGCGAAACGCCACCGCCATGGCCTCCGAGCTGGGCTCGATGGTGGTCACCGAGCAGGTGGACGCCATGCGCGGATTCGGAATCGACCCCATTCGCAGGCTGATGACGCCGCGCGTGGTGGCCACCGTGATCGTGCTGCCGTTGCTTGTGGCGGTAGGGGACCTCTCGGGGCTGCTTGGCGGATATCTGGTGGCCAGCATCACCCTGCACCTCACCGCCGCGCAATTCTGGAACCGCGCCATTCGTGCCCTCGTATTTGGCGATATTTGTATCGGCTTCACCAAGGCCGTTGTCTTCGCATTCATCATCGCGACGGTGGGCTGCTACCAGGGGTTTCGCGTCAAGGGCGGCACCGAAGGCGTCGGGCGCGCCACGATTGCCGCGTTCGTCGAGTCGTCGGTGATCGTGCTCGTCGTGGATCTTTTCCTCACCAAGCTCCTGCTATATGCGTTCAATCTGGGATAAGGATTGCCTGAGCAGGGAAATCCAAAATCGGGCGCGGCGCGTACTCTGAGCAGGTGACTGCCATGAAAAGAACAATCCGTGCCTGGCTGGTGATTGCGATGATTTCGGTCGTGGCAGCTTCCGGGGCTTCCGCGCAGAAATCGGCGGCCCCGGCTCGAAAAGCTCGCCTGGCAGCCGTGGTCGGATCAGGTGTTCAGCGACGCCAAGCGCACGCACCGTTTCGTGCTGCTGGACCTGGAAGCTGTGTGGTGCCACTGGTGCCACGTAATGGACGCCAACACCTACAGCGATCCGAAAGTGATCCAGCTGCTGCAATCGCGCTACATCGTTGTCAAAGTGGACCAGGATTCCCGCCCCGACCTTTCCACTCGCTACGAGGATTACGGCTGGCCCGCGACGGTGGTGTTCGACGGAAGCGGGCGCGAGATCGTGAAGCGGCAAGGGTATCTTGCGCCGGACGAAATGGCGTCCATGCTGCAGGCGATCATCGATGATCCTTCGCCCGGGCCGTCGGTGCAGCCGCCTCCTGCGCTGAAAATTCCCGTGAACGGGGTGTTGAGCGCGCCGGTACGAAAGCGCCTGGAAGAGAATTACGCCTCGGGCTACGACGAAAAGCACGGAAGCTGGGGCTTCGATCAGAAGTATCTCGACTGGGATTCGGTGGAGTATTCGATGATGCTCGCGCGAAGGGGCGATTCGAAGGCGGAACACCGCGCGCGCCAGACCCTCGACGAGCAGCGGCATCTGCTCGACCCCGCGTGGGGCGGCGTCTACCAGTATTCCACCGACGGTGACTGGAACTCGCCGCATTTCGAAAAGATCATGCAGATGCAGGCGGAGAATCTGCGAATTTATTCGCTGGCGTACGCGCAATGGAAAGACCCGGCGTATCTCCACGCGGCGCGGGAAATTCAACGCTACCTCAAGACGTTCCTCACCTCGCCCGATGGCGCGTTTTACACCAGCCAGGACGCGGACCTCGTCGAAGGGCATCACAGTGCCGATTATTTCGCGCTGGACGATGCGCATCGCCGCGCTCTCGGCGTTCCGCGAGTGGATACGCACATTTACGCGCGCGAAAATGGCTGGGCGATCGAAGCGCTTGTAGCGCTCCATGCCGCCACGGGGGACGAAACCGCGCTGCACGACGCCGAACGCGCCGCGAATTGGATTCTCCTGCACCGCGCGCTGCCCGGCGGGGGATTCCGCCACGGAGGAACCGGCGCGCAGGTTCCAAGCGCCGCGAGCGGCCCCTACCTGGGCGACACCGTGGCCATGGAACGCGCGTTTGTGGCACTCTACGGCGCCACGGCGGACCGCCAGTGGCTGGCGAGGGCGACGGCCGCGATGAGCTTCATCGACGGCAATTTCAGAGATGCAAGCGGCGCAGGCTACGACAGTTCGAAGTCGCCCACCGATCGCGCCTATGCAACCCACCCCGAGCGCGACGAAAACGTTTCCGTGGCGATTGCAGCGAATGCGTTGTTCCACATCACGGCCAATGCAGCGGACAAGCAGATTGCGGAGCGCGCCATGCGGTACGTAGCAGCTGAGCCTGTCGTAAACAGACTCCCCGCAGCGAGTCCGCTACTGGCGGACTGGGAACTTTCCAGCGATCCGCTTCATCTGACGATCGTCGGTTCCCGCACCGATCCGAAATCGCGCGAACTTTTCCAGCAAGCCCTGCAATACCCCTCAAGCTATAAGCGGCTCGAGTGGTGGGATCCGTCGGAGGGCCCAAAAGGCCGCTTTCCGAATCCCGACGTCCAGTATCCCGCGCTGAAATCGCCCGCCGCGTTCGTATGCACAAATCGAACCTGCTCTCCTCCGATTTTCGATCCCGCGAACCTGCATGCGCGGATCGACAAACTCCTCGCCGCGGCCGCCGAGTCGCAGACCGCCCGAAACTAGAGGAACATGGATCTCGTCAGCACCCGGCTTCGCGGTCCGCGGAGAAACTCACGCCTTTGCGGGTGCCGACCCTTCGCTTTTAAGGGTCGGCCGCTTGCCTCTGCCTGTCGCAGTAGCTTTTCGTTGTCATCCTTCGTCGACGTCTGCTTGGCGGTCTTTAAATCCTCCGCATCTCCCAGGTGATGTCCGCCCAACCCGAGAGCCGAGACCCTCACGCCAGTGCTGCCGAAATTGCGAATAGGAATAGCGCCGCGAGTTTCAGACTGCTTCCCAGGAGGGCGGCCAATCAGCGCTTAACGGGTTCTGCCTCGTAGGACGGCTGCGACAACGACGCTGCGGAGGGCACATTCCGTGCTTCTTCCCGCGCGGGGGCCTTGCTTACAACCACCGGGTTGGTGAACAGCACCGCGTTCGGAATCACGGCGCGGTGGCCGTCGGCAGTGCTGATGATTGTGGCGCGGGTTTGGATATCGTCGACGCGGCCTTCCAGGCCCGTCACCGAAATCTGGTCGCCGAGCTTGAACGGTTCCTGCAGCAACAGCAGAATGCCCGCGAGAAAGTTCTGCAGGATATTCTGGAACGCGAAGCCGATTGCCACGCTGCCGATTCCCAGCATTTTGATCAGGTCCGAGGCGTGGAAGGACGGCGCGACCACCGACAGGGCAATCAAGAAGCCCAGGACAGAGACCGTGGTGTGGGCCAGTTGCCCGAGCAGGATTCCCAGGCTCAGGCGCCGCTGCCGCCGCTGGCTGAAGCGGCGAACCACGGACTTTACGGCCGACGCGATAAACAGGAACAGCACGAAGATGACGATCGCCAGCGCCATATTCGGCAAAAGCGAGATGGCGCCGTTGATTATTTTTTCGCCGCTCTTCCAGGCATTCGATAAATCGATCCCCACGACTCCTCCGGGCACAGGGCCGCCGATTCAGCGACGGTGTCGATCCCAATTTGCCGCGCATGGATTGGACCCGCAATACCGCATTCGCTGGTGGAAAGTGCTGGAATCACCTGACCTGACGGGGATACCGTCGAAGGCGAAGGGGCTGTTTAGCGCGAGAACGGGTACATCAGCCACGCAACGCCAAGGCCAATTCCGAGGAACAGTGCGAAGGACCACACGGCATACTTAATTCGTTCCCGGGTCGTGCGCCGGCCCGGGGGCGCGAGGCAGCCGAGGGCCGCCGAAACAAGCAGCGCGAACGCCACCATCATGAGGAAGTGACTAAAATGCACGGAGTCTCACTTACGTTTTGCTGCCGGCCGCAATTCGAAATGCATCCAGCACACTGAGCAGATTCACGATTCCGGCAGCGGCCACAAACCGCGTGCCGTAATCCCCTGCGGCGCGCGAAACATCCGGCCCCGTCTTTTCAAACAAGATGCGCCAGCACGAAGAAGACTCCCGAGCAAGCGTCGGCGAGAAATCCGAGTGTTCCGAACGGGTCGTCCGAGTGGGGAGGGAACACCTGTCCCTTGGCCAGAAAGCCGGTAATCGCCAGGCCGCTCACCACCAGAAAAAAGGTGAGCGCGCGTCCCCAGCGTCCTAAAAGCAGGTGGCCCGACCCTGGCAGGATCCAAGCCGCCAGCGCTACAAACGGGGCGATGTAATGCCGCTTAGGGGCTTGGGGAGCGGAGCTTTCCGGCAGTCCGGGTTCGTTTACTTGGGTTTCCGTCACAGTCACTCAGGCCAGCAGCGGCAGGATTTCCTCTTGAATGGCCCCGGTGACGCGGGCTTCTTGCTCATCGACGTAGACATTCACTTCGCTGCGAATTCCAAACTCCGGCAGATAAATTCCCGGCTCGATTGAAAAGCAGGTGTGCGGAACGATTTTGCGATCGTCCTTCGTTTCGAGGCCGTCCATGTTCGCGCCGTTGCCGTGAACATCCTGCCCGATGCTGTGGCCGGTGCGATGCACAAAATATTTGCCGTAGCCGGCCTTGCGGATGGTCTCGCGGGCGGCGCGGTCCACTTCCCAGCCGTGGATCTTCTTCGACTTCGCCACGGATTCCTTCACAAAATCGATGGCGCGGTCGCGCGCCTGGCGCACGATGCGAAAGATCTTCGCGTAGGAGTCCGGAACGCGCTCGCCCAGGTAGCCCATCCAGGTGATGTCGTAATAGACGCTTCCCGGGCGATTGCTCTTTGCCCAGATGTCGAGAAGCAGCAAGTCGCCCGCCCGGATCAGCCGCGACTCGCCCTGCTTCGGCTCGTAATGCGGGTTGCCGTTGTTGGGCTGCACGGCGGCAATGGGCGGCTCGGCGGTCACCAGCCCGTTGGAGCGAAAGCGGTCCAGCATCCATTGCTGCAGTTCGAATTCCGTGAGCGGTTTTCCGTCCGATACGCGCGCGGCTGCCTGCTCGAAGGCGCCTTGCCGCACGCGGTCGACGATGCGGCCCGCTTCGAGGTGCGATTCCAACTGCTCCGGCGACCAGCTCGCCTCGAATTTCTGCACCAGGTCGGCGGAACTCACCACCGTCTTTTTCAACTTGCGGATCAGCTCGACGGTTCCGGCATCCACCAGCCCGATGTAGGGAATATTGTTCTCCGGCGAATACTGCATCGCGATTTTCTTGCTGCCGGAGAGAAGCTTGGGGAGCGTTTTGTGCAGCTCCTCCCAGCCTGAGTAGACGTACTTGCGGCCGCCCAGCGAGTCGAGCATGCCCTGCTCGATGCGATGCACGAGCTTCCGCGGCTCGCCGCGCGCCGGGATGTAATAGAACCAGCGCCGCGTAGCCATGCCGTCTTCGCCCAGCCCGAGAACGCGGCTGGCGATGGGGTCGCGGTGATGGTGGTCGTAGAAAAGCCAGCCGTCGAGCTTGGCGGCTTTCAGCTCCGCTTGAATGGCGTGGATGTCGGGCATTCGATGGACGATTCTTTCGGACGTGTCACCGCGCGCCTTTTGAACCTGGCGCGACCAGCGCGGCAATGCGCGCTTTTGACACGCCTGCGATTGCGATGCGCTTGGTGCGATTTTTCAGTCCGCTCACGATTCTAACAGCCGACAGCGGCACGTTCAAAGCTTCGGCCAGGAGTTCGCGCAGCGCCTCGTTTGCGCGATCGTCCACCGGAGGCGCCGTGAGCCGCACCTTGAGCGCGCCCTGGTATTCGCCTTCGATGGCGTCGCGGCTGGCCCTGGGAGCCACCCGCACCGCAAACGTCACGCTTCCGTCGCGTTCTTGAATCTCCATGTTCTTTCGCACCCGGCATCCCGACGCTATCATTTCCGCCTGCGGCTCGCAGGGCATTTTATCGGCGTTTGCAGCCCCAAAATAAGTGGAGCGGAAACGCCGGTATTCCTCTACAATTTCTTGCTTGCCAAAGCCATTTATCGACCGGAAATCGAGTCAGGAACCTAAATGATCAAGGATATCTTCGCCACACAGAGCTGCTTTTGAGCGTCCTGCAGGAAAATCGAGTGTCGAACGCGGCCGCGCCGGGTTTGTCTCCCGCATCGCAGCGCGCCGCGCTGATCTGCGGCTGCATCGTCGCCTTCGCCTATTCCGCGAATTATACCAATCACGCCCCTCTCGCACCGGCGCTGATGCACGAATTCGGCTTCAACCAGGCCCTGGCCGGCTTCCTGACCACCGGCATTTTCGCCACCCACGCAGCGATGCAGATTCCGGGAGGGCACATCGTCGATCGGCTGGGCGCCAAGCGCGTTCTCGTCTTCGCGCTCGCCTGGGTGGCGCTGGGGAACCTCGGGCTCGCATTTGCCGGTGCGTACTGGCAGTTGCTCGCATGCAAGATTTTCACTGGCCTGGGGACGGGCGTCTGCTTCGTGGGCGGTGCGCGATACATCCATCAGGCGCTCGCCGGGCCGCGCCTTCACGTGGCGCAGGGATTTTTTGGAGGCTCGATCCAGATGGGCGCCGGGTTCGTGATTCTCGCGGTGCCGCGGCTGAATCTTGTCGCAGGTTGGCGCGTGACGTTTCTCGTTTCCGCCGGAATGGCGGTCGCCGCGGCGATCATCTGGCTGGCCGCCGCGCCCGACGGTAGCTCCCGTTGCGTCCCCACCCGGACGATTCACCGAAATGCTGCTCGCTCCGCAACTCTGGCTTCTGGGTTTGTTGCAGATGGCTACGTTCGGCCTCTCGGTGGTGGTGGGGTCGTGGGTCGTCGTGATCCTCACCAAAGTTATGAAGGTTCCCGCCACGGAAGCTGGACTCATCGGATCGCTGGTGCTGTTGCTGGGCATCGTCTCCCGGCCGCTGGGAGGCGTATTGCGGCGGCACATGGGAATCCGTCCGTTGTTGTTGGGAAGCCTCCTGATGATTGCGCTGGGCTGCTTCGCGTTCGTGACGTCGCTGATCACGCTGGGAATCGCGCTGACGGCGGTGGTGCTGATTGGCATCGGCGTCGGCCTGCCTTACGCCGCGATGTTTTCGCGCGCGGGAGCGCTATTCCCCGGCCGCGCCGGCGCCGCCATGGGCCTGGTGAACATGCTCGGCATTATAATGATCCTCGGCGGTGCTCCCCTCGTAGGCCACCTCGCCGATTTGACGGGCACCTTCAAGGCCAGCTTCATCGTGCTGGGCGGCTTTTCGCTGCTGGCCTGCGCCGCGATCCCCCTGATTCACAAAGACGACCCGGCGCCGCGCAGTTAGTGCCTCAGGAATCCTTGATTTCGCGAAGGAGGCCGGTGGCGACGTCGTAGACGAAGCCTCGGATGGGAATGTCGCGCGGAATCCAGGGGTGGGTGCGGAGCTTCTGCAACTGCTGGCGGACATTTTCGTCGACGTTCTGGAACGCGTAGAAGAAAGCGGGAGCAACAGCGGCGGTTCCGGTTCGGCGCTGGATGTCCGCGCGCAAATCGTCCTCGCTGGCCTGCATTAAACCGCAATCGGTGTGGTTGATGACCATGAACTCCGCGGTGCCCAGCAGATGATGCGATATCACCAGCGAACGCAGCGTGTCATCGGTGACGATGCCGCCCGCGTTGCGAATGATGTGCGCGTCTCCGGTGTTGAGGCCGAGCGTGCGAATCGAAAGGCGCGTATCCATGCACGTCAGGATGGCCAGCTTGCGCGCGGGGCGTGGCGTCAGATGGCGCAATTCGTGCGTGCGCGCGTACAGCTGGTTTGCGGCGAGAACTTCGTCGATCACGCTCATAGGCGAATTAGTTTAACCTAATCTGGATTTGTGGATTCTCACGATTGCAATCAATCATGGACTGCGCGGCCGCCGAAAAGTGCGGTGCCGATGCGAATCTCCGTGGCGCCTTCCTCGATCGCGACTTCGAAATCGTGGCTCATTCCCATGGAAAGTACCGGCAGGGGACTGCCCAGCGCGTTGCCGATAGCGTCGCGAAGCTCGCGCAGCCTGCGAAAATACGGACGCACCTGTTCGGTGTCGTCAAAATAGGGCGGGATCGTCATCAGCCCGAGCAGTTCCAGATGCTGCAGCGCGGCAACCGCTTCGGCAAGTGGAAGCACATCCTTTTCGTGAACGCCGTGCTTTGTCGCCTCGTCTCCGAGATGGACCTCGATCAGAATCGGGAGGCGCTTTCCTTCCTCGGCTGCGGCTGTGTGGAGCCTCTGGGCGAGCGCCAGGCTATCCACCGAATCGATACGATCGAATAGGTGCACGGCGCGCCGCGCCTTATTGCTCTGCAAATGCCCGATGAAGTGGAGCGTCGCGTCGAGCCCCGCCAGCGCGCCGCGCTTTGCTTCCCACTCCTGAAGGCGGTTCTCGCCGAAATGCCGCAGGCCCGCGGCGCAGGCTTCGCGGATGGCCTCCGCCGGAAAGGTCTTCGATACCGCAACGAGAGTGATTTCCTCAGAGCGGCGTCCGGCTCGCGCGGCTGCGCTCGCGATGCGCCTGCGTAAGTGCTCCAGATTTTCCGCGATCGAAATTATCGATTCTCCGTCGAATGTTGCGGTATGCCCGCTGAGGGACTGAATTCAGCTGCTATTTTCTGGCTTTCGCGGAAGGCAACGAAGCATCCTTGTTCGCGGCGCTCCGCTCGGCTGCGCCCGCACCCGCACCCGCTTGATTGCGCTCCCAGATAATTCGCAATCCTTCCAGCGTCAAAAACTCGTCGGTGTGTTCGATATGCTTCGATCCGCCCGCGAGAAGCGTCGCGTACCCGCCCGTGGCGATCACCGTGGCTGGGCTTCCGAGTTCGGCTTTCATGCGCGATAACATGCCGTCGATCATGTCCACCGTGCCGTAGTAAAGGCCCGACTGCATGTGCGCGACGGTATTGGTGCCGATCACTTTGCCGGGGTCCTTGATTTCCACGCGAGGAAGCCTCGCGGCGCGCGAGAACAGCGCTTCGGACGAAATTCCCAGCCCCGGGACAATCGCGCCGCCCAGATATTCGCAGCGCGCGGAAATCACATCGAAGGTGGTCGCCGTGCCGAAATCGACCACGATGCACGGGCCGCCATATCTCTCGAATGCGGCAACGCCGTTCACGATCCGGTCCGCGCCCACTTCGAGTGGATTATCGACGAGCACGGCCATGCCCGTCTTGACGCCGGGTTCGACGAACAGCGGCTTCTGGCTGAGGTACTTCCGCGACATTTCCGCGAGAGTCCGGTTGAGCGGCGGCACCACCGAGCTGATGATGATGCCGTTGATCGCCTTCGGCTCCAGCTCCGCGAGCGTGAAAAGGTCGCGCGTGAGAATGCCGTATTCGTCGACGGTCTGGTCGCGCGCCGTGGTCAGGCGCCAGTGCGCGACGAGTTCCTTGCCGCGAAACACGCCGAGCACCGTGTTCGTATTGCCCACATCCAGCGTTAAAAGCATTCAGTCCGCCTCCGCCACGTCGCCTGAAAGCACGAGTTCGGTCGCTGACCGGTCGTCGCGCGCCACGCGCAGCACTCCGCTCGGCTCCAGCCCCGCGGTTGTTCCGGTAAAAGTTTCCGTCGACGTGGTGATCCGCACCCGCTTGCCCCGAAAATAGCTCGACACCTCCGCAAAGCGCCGCACGATGGGCTGGGCGCCGTCGGAGAGAAATTGATTGTAGTAGCGATCGAAGTTGCGCAGCAACCGGATCAGCAGCTCGAAGCGCGAGTGCGTCTTTTTTGTCTCGATCTTGAGCGACGTGGCGATCTCCGCCAGCTCCGGCGGCATTTTCGACTGGTTCACGTTGATCCCGATGCCCACCACGGCGTAGTGAATGCGATCCGGCTCGGCGTGCATCTCCGTGAGGATTCCGGCGAATTTCCGTCCGCCCACCAGCAGATCGTTGGGCCAGCGGATGTCGGGAGTGCTCACCAACTCTTCGGCAACTGCGTCGCGCGCGGCGAGGCCGGCCACCAGCGTGAGCAGCGGCGCGTGCGCGGGAGAAATGGCAGGACGCAGAAGGATCGTGCAATAGATCCCGGTGGATTTCTCGGAGACCCACGAGCGGCCCGGCGCGCCCGCGGCCTCCCGTCTGCTCTTCGGCAAGCACGACGGCGCCGTGCGCCTCGCCCTGTTCGGCAAGGCGCATCGCCACGTTATTGGTGGAGTCGATCTTGAAAAAGTGGTGGATGCGCCGGGCGAACTGCGTGCCATACAGCCGATGGCTCAGCATCTGCGGAGCCAGAATGTCCGGCATGCGCTCGATGTGATAGCCCGTGTGCGGATGGCCTTTTACCCGCACGCCCAGCGCGCGCAGCTTTTCGATCCAGCGCCAGACCTGCTGCCGCGTGACGCCGATTTCCCTGGCGATTTTGGCGCCGCTGATCACAATCGTCGAATTTTCCGCGAGCAGCGACAGCAGCGCGTCGATGCGACGGTCGGTAGTCCCCTGGACATCGGCAATGGCCTTCTTAGGCATTGTGAGTCACGCAGGATACTCGACGCTTCCGCTCCGAACAAGCGGGCAGGGGAGGTAGCAGCGAAGTGGTAGGCCAAGGATCAACTCCCCTCAAGCGAATCATAGTTCCAGACGACGACCACAGCATTCCCCGGTGCAACGCCCTGTGCGATTGGAGGAATTGGCTTTGTCAGCGTCCATAGCCGCTTTCTCGATTCGCAGTACACCGCGGTGCCCACTTCGCAAATTGTGCCGCTCATCGGCCAGGTGCAGAATCCAACCGTCAACGGAATGAGCTTGTTTGTGCCCACTACTGTAAACGCGACCGGGGGTCACCCTGAGTTGGATCGCGAGCGCAGCGAAGGATCCTTCTTGGTTTCGCAGTTGGAGTTGCCTTTACGGGTGTCCAACCTTTTGTAGTGTAAGGGTGGGTCTTGTCTTTCTCTTAATCCAGCCCCGCCAGGGGCGGAACAGGGTAGCCCACCGCGACAGCGGTGGGAGACCCGTATTAAAGTCGATTTTCCGCCCCCGGTGGGCCGCCCCAAGTGGTCAGCGGATCTTTATTGCCCGACGACCACGCCCAAATCGCTAAATTTCACCGGACGTGAAACACGTTGCCCCAAGACTGTGTATTCGTATGTGCCTTCGAAGTACTTCCCGGTAGGATTCGCGGATGAACCATGGTCGGGAGTAGCTAGTGCGCCCATAATCGAACTGTCCCGAGAAAGTCTCGAAACGTGAACTTGGATCATATTTCCAGACAGCGCAGACTGTATATCGATGGTGTTGTTGACAGCGCTTCGAGTGATGTCGCATTCATCCCTTGCATTTCGTCCCATGGCGAAGTATTGCACTGCGGCGGGTCCGACAATGGTGGGGCTGTGCACTTCTTCCATAAAACCAATTTTGTAACCGCTAATTGTGTTCGGAACCTGGATCTTCAAATACGCGAAATCGACGGGCTTGTCATTGAAGAGCGTAAACTGATAGAAAATGCATCCTGCTCCGCTACCGCCTGGCGGTTTCAGGGCTTCCAGAGATACTTCCACATGCGGACCTGGCAGCAATTGCGCGAACCACTCGATGCAAATAGCCCCCACAATCGCACTGATGATGGCTGTTAACAGAAATTGCGCCCCAGGTGGAAGTCGAGAGTGAGATTCCTGCTTTCGCCTTTTTAGCTTCGTTGCTGGACTGGTCATGGCAGGAGGATACGCCAACGACCATGCCCACACAAAAGTGTCGTGATGCTGCAATCCTCACGCCCCTCGCGGCCCAAAAAACTCCGCATCCCGCGCCGCTTCCGCTTCCGCATCCTCCTGCGACTGGCGCGCAACGGGCGGTTCCGGCGCTTCGATCCGCAACCGGCTTCGCGCCGCCGGCAGTTGGCAACCCCTCAAGTTAAAGTAACGTACCCGATATATATAACGCCCTGTGAACCTCCCGTGGAAATCATTACTCTCAGTACTCACATAACCAGCTTAAATTGTCTTATAAAAGTATTGACATCTAAATAACTAAATCCGATTCTACCGAGGCTTCTCCGAGGGGGATGCGCTCGAGCCGAATTCAAGAATGCTTCCCACGCACTTTGACTTAAATATCAGGCATTGGTCGTCCCCCCTCCAGATGTGTCATCAGCCTGTGGCGAAGGCGGTAGATTGGTCAGGTTCCGCAGTGCCAGCCACTCCCGACGACACGGGCTCGCTGCTACGGGAGGCAGACGTGAAAGAGATGTACGATCTCTTCAAAGAAGATGGTGATCGCCTACCCACTTGGGTAGAAACGGTAGAGGGGTTGCCTCAGCTGAAGGATCGACTGGTGCAGCTCACCGCACTGAAACCCGGGAAATATCTGATTTGGGACCGGACTAAAGTTCAGCTTGTCGAACCCTTAAAGATAATCGTTTAAGTCAACGTAAGTGCGTCTCCCCGGATTGATAGAGCTGGCCGCCGGAATCGAAATTGCTTCCCTGTATCCGGCTGTGATTGTGAAGCAAGGTGCTGAATTGAACGCTCAATACATCTTGCGAACCTTTAGCTTGAACCGAGTTCGGAACTCAACTCCGAGGCTGGACAAGCGCCCTGCTGTCCGAAAATGTGGTTCTGGTTTTGTGCCGCTCTCTTCCGTCCGGTGTAACGACGACCGTTATGAGAAGGCGGTTGGTTTCTACCGCTCGATATCACTCCAAACGGCGCGGAAGGATGTGTGGCACAGCGAAGTCAGGAGGGAGATTGCATGCGAATAGCGATCTTAATGAGCCTGGGGGTCTCCTGGTCGCGCGAAGCGGCTCTGAGGCTGGCCGAGCTGGGCCATCAAGTCCATGCGATCGATTTCGAGTCCGAGATAGCAGGAAATTACCTGCGTGGGCGGCACGACATCACATCCGGTGCTGTCGCCTGGCTTCGAGAGCGGATCGAGGGCATCCACCTCATACCAGGCGAAGACATTTCGCAGTGGCGATACCTCCGCTATGCGCCGCGATTGCGAAAACTGTGTAAGGATATCAGGGCCGACATCCTACTGAGTCTTTGGGGCGGTGGCTTCTCGATGATTTCTTATGCCAGCGGAGTCCGGCCCTATGCCGTGTTTGTCGGGGGCGGGGATATCTTGCGGGTTTCGGGCATTCAAAAGCTGATAAGCCGGCACGCGCTGCATCGCGCCTCCGTTACATTGGCGAATGGAAAATACCTTGGAGAAAGAACCAAGGTGTTCGCGCCGAAGGCTTCGGTTCGGCCTTTCTATTTGGGAGTGGATACCGACAACTTCGTGCCCGGGGCGCCACCGGAAAGCCCCGTCACGATCGTTTGTACCCGGGGATTTCTGCCGGTCTACAACAACAGCTATGTCATCGAGGCACTCGCATTTCTGCCTGCTTCGCTTCCTGAATTCAATGTGGTGTTCACTTCCGCCGGCGAGTCACTCAATGAAACCATTGCGTTGGCGGACCGTGTGTTGACGCCCGCGATGCGCAAAAGGGTGCGATTCCTAAACGGCGTAACGGATCAACAGATCCGGGAGCATTTGCAAAGCGCTCACGTGTATACGTCCGTGGCGAGATATGACGGCACCTCGATTTCGCTTCTGGAAGCGATGTCTTGCGGTCTGTTCCCAGTCCTCTCCGACATTCCCCAAAATCGAGAATGGATCGATCCGGAGATGCGAAATGGAATGCTCGTACCGTTCGATCAGCCCCGGGCCTATGCGAAGGCGCTCGAACAATCGATTCTTGAGACAACATGGCGCAAACAAGCCGCATCGGTCAATCGGAACCTGATTCTGGATAGGGCGAACGGACGGACGAATATGGCCTTCGTCGCATCCGTACTGGAAGAAGCTGTTGGCTCCCGAAACGGCAACGGCAGGCTGTCTCATAAACATGAAAATCTTACATCCCTCTGCAATCGAACAAAACATGCTCAGGAAAACGAGCCGCGAAGTAGGGCGTATTTGTCTTAAAACGTCTTGACAACGCCGGCGACGCTATCACGGATTACCGGAAACTGACCCACCACCCGCCATTTCCCGGCAATATACTTCCAAGGAATTCTCGTGATAGGATAACCGATTCGTTAGAGCCTTTTGACCAAGAGGAAGGAACCGTGAGCGTACAAGTGCTGCCTTCATCGTTAACCTCTTTAAACGCGCCGTATGACCCATATCTGGAAGACATCGGGTTCATGACGTGTATGACCCTCACCCTGCTCGGCAACTATTCGCAGACCGGGCACTTCGGCGGACCTCTCGCCTATACGCCCTACAACGTCGCCATCCATCTGGCCGGCCCCGAGGCGGGCGGCCTTCGCTATGACTACCGCCGCCCCAAGCACCCCTACGCCGACAAATTCATGCTCGCCGCGGGCCATTGCGCCCCCACCAGCTACGCCCTCTGGATGATCATGGGCGAGGCGCTCTACAAAAAGTATCAGGCCACCGGCGACCGCCGCTATTACGTCGCTCCAAAGGACGGCTTTCTTTCCATCGACGCGCTAGGCTTCCGTCGCGGCGCCGCCCCGCTGAAAACGCTCCTCCAGGATAACGGCCTCGCCGATCTCCCTCTGTTCGCACAGGCAAAAGACCGCGGCATCCACGCGCTCTCCGGCCACATTGAATCCATCGACCAGACCAATGACGTAAACGGCGGCCCCTCCGGCGTAGGCATCGCGCTAGCCGCGGGCAAAGCCGCGTTCTGGGATTTTATCGGCGCCCCCGTAGGCGCGCCCAAGATCATCGCGTTCGAAGGCGAGTTCGCCATGTGCGCCGGCCACGCCCAGGAGCTCAAAACCCAGGCCATCGCCCTCAAAGTCGGCAAGCGCCTGCGCATCATGTTCTCCGACAACAACGCCGGCATCGACGACTCGCTCATGGGCGGCGTCGTCGACACCAAATTCGACGGCTACAAGCTAATCGATCAGTGGACCTCCTACGGCTGGAACGTCTTCTCCATCCCCGACGGCCACGACTACGCCCAGATCGTCGGCGCTCTCAAGACCATGGAGGAGTGGGATCCCGCCGATCGCCGCCCCATGATCATGTTCGGCAAGACCATCAAGGGCTATTGGCCCAGCGCGTCGCACGGAAAAATCGCCGGCTCATGCGACCAGGTGGTCGGCTATCCCAGCCATCCGTACGCGATGAAGATGAACTCGCCTTATTTTGTAGCGCTAGCGAAGACCTTCGAAGACCGCTACGGCGTGAAGTTCCAGGGCATCCACGACGGCCCCGTCACCGACACCAAAGAGCGCCTGATCCAGTTCAAGACCAACATGGACGTAGCCATGTCCGTGCTAGATAAAAACGGCCTAGGCGACTGGCTCGCCGACCGCCTCGTGCAGATCGGCGAAGGCGTGCGGGACAACTTCAATCTCCGCATCGACGTGAAGCAAGATCCCTTTCAGGATGAACGCCTGCGCGTAGCCAATCTTCCCGACGCGCACCACCGTCAAGGTAACGAATTCCATCTCCGGCGCCGAAAAAGAAGTGAAGATTTCGCTCTTCAAGAAGCCCGGAGAAGCAGCCGGCGCCCGCCGCGCCATCTCCGAAGTAATCAAGTGGATGAACTACGTCACGGACAATCGCGTCCTGACCATCGCCGCCGATCTTTCCGAATCCGTGAACCTGGAACACGGCAGCCTCTGGGGCCATTACGACCCCGAAAAGAATCCCCTGGGCACGCGCCTCAAAGCGGCCATTCAGGAAGCCGGCAATGCCTCCACCGCAATCGGTCTCGTGGGCCAGAACGCCTCGGTCGATCCCGATAAATTTGCCGGGCGTCTGGGCCTGGAGCGGCACCTACGGCGCGTTCACCCCGCTGATGTATCTTCCCGCCCGCGTCTGGAGCCAGCAGAATCAGGACAGCAAATTCCGCACCGGCGTGCTCCACATTCTAGCCGGCCATTCCGGCCCGGAAACCGCCGCCGACGCGCGCACCCACTTCGGCATCTTCTCCCCGCAGGTCTGGAAGATGTTCCCGCGCGGCCAGGTGATCACCCTGAATTTCTGGGATTACAACGACGTAGCCGCCGGCTACTTCGCCGCTGCCGAAATCGCCGCCCGCGAAAAAAAGGTAGGCATCATAGTAGTGGAGGTAGCGCGCCCCGATTTCCCGGTAGCCGATCGCAGCAAGTTCGCCGACACCGACGTGAAAGCCGCCGCCAAAGGCCTCTACGTGATCCGCGACTTCGCCCCCGGCAAGCCCAGGCACGGCTACGTGGTAGCGCAAGGCTCCAGCTCCACGTTCAACCTCGTAAGCATATTGCCCAAGCTCGAAGAAGCCGGAATCAACGTGAAAGTGATCGCCGCAATCAGCGAAGAACTTTTCGACCGCCAGCCCGAAGCCTACCGCCGCTCCGTGCTGCCCCCCGAGGCCTACGAGGATCTGATGTTCGTCTCCACCGGCACCCGCCGCATGTGGCCGCTCCGCGACGTAGGCCCGCAAACAGACGCGTATTCGCTAACCTCCGACCAGGAAAACAAGTGGCTAACCGGCGGCACCGAGCAAGACGTAATAGCCGAAGCCCGCCTAGACGCCAAATCCATCTTCAACGGCGTCCAGCGCTTCGCCCAGGAACGCCCCCGCCGCCTGGATCGCCTGCGCTCAACCCTGGCGTCGCTGGACTAGCCCATCCGGCAGTTGCCTCGTAGCCGTCAGTGGCACAGGCACTCCTGCCTCTGCAGCATTTCCCCTTAGCTAGCCATAGCCGTTCGCTTTTCGCTGTCGTCCCTGGGATCGCCATTCTCCCGAATGGCGCTTTTGAGACCGCCAATCGGTAGATTGGCGTTCCCGCCATCGCTCTTAGCGGTGTCATCCTGAACGAAGTGAAGGATCTGCATTTTCTTTTTTATTTTCGCGAGGGCCTGCGAAGAGGGTACGTACGTAGAGGATCGGCCGAGGAGGATCGTGAACCTGGAACGCCGTTATATTGCGCACCCAGTTCGTTGTTAGATTCTCACCGAACGGATACTGGTTTGGCTACAACGGCAAACTGCAGGAATCTCAAGTCAGTGAATTTTCCTAGGAACAGGGCATTTGCCACCGCATATGCGGCCCATAGGCGCCTACTGACGCAGTCCCTTTGAAGGTTAATCCCGCAAATCTCTTCCAACGCATATCCCTCGCGCTCGAACATATCCACGATGCTCGACTTGGTGAAGAACCGAAGATGCGTCTTATCCAGCACGCCGCTATCCGTATATTCCCATTGAGCGCGGAATAGCAGATGAAAGAGGGTCACCAGGCTTCGAATGTTGGGAATCGAAGCGACCACGACACCTCCTTCGGCCAATAACGATTTGGCATATTGCAAGGCCTGTTCGGGAAATACCATGTGCTCGAGCACATCGTTGAATACGATACAGTCGAACATTCCACAGGGCAGTTCACTCCCCGAATCGAACGATCTGTTGACTACATGGTCGATCTTCGACGACGCCTCTGCCGCTGCGGACCCGACTGGTTCTATGCCCCAGACTTCAACCTTTCGAGTCTTTTTTAACAACTCTCCAAACGCGCCCGCGCCACATCCGACATCCAAAACACGGCGACAATCATTCGGCACAAAACTCAACATCTCTGTTCGAACGCACCCAAAGTACTCAGCTGGCTTGGTCGCGTAACCTGGCGGTGCTGTTAATGTCACACTCATGTAAATCCCCCACGAACTGTCTCAAGCGTTTGCACGCCGTTTTCAGCTTGACCGCAAACATCCCAGCGATTATTTAAGATTTCAGCAACGCCAACCCCCACCCCCACTAGCTCATGATTGAACGCAGCCTGAGCTTACTAGCGTGGTTAAGGGACCATATAGTATGTCAATACTATGAAGAGATCATAGATGTATTTACTGCGGCAACTCTCCTGCCCTCCCCAGCCGAGCCCCGGGGCCAAGGCGCCGTTTCTCCGGCTTTCCTTGCAAGTTGGAGCGATGCCTTAAATGGACTGGAGGCGGGTGGCCCACCTTCCGCCTTTTGGTTGGCATAAGCACACGCCGGGATGATACCAGTACCGGCATATGTACTCGGAGTAATGGGTCTTGACTTTCAGGGTGCCCGACCCTTTCTGTCTTAAAGGGCCGGCCTTTTGTCGTCCGTGCGTGTCCGATAAAGGGACCGCTTCGCCTCTTCGCCCTGCCCCGCAAAACTGCCAATTCCGTGGCATGTGCTCAACCAGCAATGTTTTTCAGGTGGTCGGGGCTTCCAGTCCCGACAAAAAGCCACAGCGCGCAGCGCCTACCGCGAGCGTTCCTCCTCAACCTCCTTTGCCTCCTCAACCTCCTCTGCCTCCATGTTGCCCATGGAGCCCCCGGTGGAGCCCTCTTGGAGCCCTCTTGGAGTATGATCAGCCAGGTCGGAGCCTTGAATGGAGCAGT
This sequence comes from uncultured Acidobacteriota bacterium, assembly GCA_963709105.1. Lineage (GTDB taxonomy): Bacteria > Acidobacteriota > Terriglobia > Acidiferrales > UBA7541 > Palsa-295. Next base: position 17,735 of record CAVPVC010000016.1, on the reverse strand, counting down.
TCTGTTGACGGAAAGGAAAAAAATGATCGCACGAAAACGCATCCTGCTAATGGCAATGTGTCTGGCCGCCCCGCTCGCAGTCCAAGCGCAAAGCTCTCCGGCAAACCCGGTCGTAGCCAGCGCGCAGGAGATCGTTGACCGCCAATCGAAGTACATCGCGGCCGCCGCCGACGCCATGCCCGCCGAAAAATACGCCTATCGCCCCACGCCGGACCAGTGGACGTTCGGCAAAATCGTCTCGCACATCGCTCAGTCCGATTTCAACCTGTGCGCGATTCTTTCCGACACGCCGGCCCCTCAGAATTGGAAAGTAACCGACGCCGATCCCAAGGACAAACTGGTCCCGGCGGTGAAGGCGTCGCTGGAGTTCTGCTCGCAGGCGCTGGCCAGCCTCCAGGACTCCAAGCTCGGCGACACGGTCAAATTCTTCGGCGGCCGTCAGGTACCCCGAGCCAGAGCCCTGCTCGAATTGACCGACGACCTCGAAGACCACTACTCCCAGCTCGCCAGCTACCTGCGAATGAACGGAATGGTGCCACCCTCGGTAAGGCCCGCCAAATAACGGGGCGCCAGCAGTTCTCCATCGCTCGCTTTTCGAGCGATGGAGCTCTCTTCAAATGTCAATTTCGCCATGCGTCCTTAACCCGCCCCGCCTCATAGGGGATGGGGGCTTCCAGCCCCGACAAAAACCCAGATCGCGCAGCGCCTACCGCTCGCGGCGCTGTTCCCGCGAGCCTTCTGCTCGTCGTAGCCGCTAACCACTAGCCCCTGCCTTAAGCCTTTCGTTGTCGTCCCGACAGAGCGCAGCGACGAGGGACCTCTCTTCATGCGCCAGTTCGAGCAACACACCCTGCAACCCGCCACGCCTTTTAGGGGCTCGGGGCTTTCAGCCCCGACAAAAAGCAGAGCGCGCAGCGCCTACCGCTCGCGGCGCTGTTCCCGCGAGCCTTCTGTTCTCGCTGAGACCGCCCCTTCCCCGCGCTGTCGTTTTGCCTCTGCTTTTGTCGTCGCATTTCGGCCCTCATCCTGAGGAGCGCAGCGACGAAGGATCTGCTTTGGTCGCTGCCTTTGTCTTTTCGGGTGCCCCATCCTTGCGGTTCCTGCAAGGGTGGGTCTGTAACCACCCACAACCACCGTGTCGGAGTGAACGATGTGCTCGCAGCCTATCAGTTGGGTATAGTTGCATTTTGATATAGTCTCGATCAATGTTCGAAATCACCGGAGACGACATCCAGCTTCTGACTGACGAGGACCTTCGGTCGTTGATCGGTCTCCTCTGCGAATCCGAACTGAAGGCGAAGGGTTTTTCCGCCGTGTTCGTAACCTGGGGCGGAAATCAAAACGCTGCCGATGGTGGCATCGACGTCCGCGTTGCCTTACCATCCGAAAAGAAAATCGAGGGCTTTGTACCGCGGCCTGCAACTGGTTTCCAAGCAAAGTCTTCTAATATGTCGCCCTCCGACATTATCGCGGAAATGCGGCCTAAGAACATCCTCAGACCGGCTATCCGAGACTTGGCACATCGATCCGGCGGATACATCATCGTAAGTTCGAGAAGCTCAGCTACGGAATCTTCTCTCGAAAGACGACTTAGCGCTATGAGGCAAGCTGTTGAGGACTTTCCGGCAGCTGCGACCCTAGCGCTCGATTTCTATGACAGTCGCCGCCTCGCTTCTTGGGTGCGAAATCATCCGGGGCTAATTGCTTGGGTTCGGAAGAGAATCGGGAAGTCCATTCCGGGTTGGCAGCCATACGGCGCATGGGCGTACGATCCGGATGGCCTGAGCGGCGAATACCTCCTCGATGACGGGCTCCGAGTCACCTCAGATATAACAGGAAGAGACAGACAATTAACCGCCGTTGAGAGCATACAGCGTATTCGTGAGTTGCTTCAAAGCCCCCGTTCGATAGTGCGGCTAGTAGGTCTGTCGGGTGTTGGAAAGACACGATTTGTGCAGGTCTTATTTGATAGTCGAGTGGGTGAACAGAGTTTGGATTCCTCGCTCGCCTGTTATACAGATTTAGCCGACGGGCCTGATCCTTCACCCATGGCGGTCGCTTCGGATCTGATTGCTGGGCGCAGAAGGGCCATCCTCGTAATCGATAATTGTCCCCCTAGCCTGCATCGGCGGCTCTCTGAACTATGCCGATCCGCAGAAAGCTTGCTCAGCCTGATTACGATCGAATATGACATTAAGGAGGATGAGCCGGAAGGAACAGAAGTCTTTTATCTTGAAGTCTCTTCATCTGATCTAATCGAGAAGTTACTAAAACGTCGTTTCCCCGATTTGTCGCCTCTCGACGCACGCCTAATTGCCGATTTCTCTGGGGGGAATGCTCGCATCGCTGTTGCCCTCGCTGAAACTGTCGGCGAGGGCGAAACCATTTCCGGCCTTCGTGACGAGGTCTTATTTGAGCGGCTGTTTTATCAAAGGAACGAGCCCAATGAGTCTCTGCTGTCAGCAGCGCAAGCGCTGGCGTTGGTTTATTCGTTCGAGGGCGAAGACGTGACCAGCGGAGATCGAGGTGAGCTTTTCAGGCTCGGTGCGCTGGTAGATAAAACTCCTGAGGAGATGTTTAGGTGCGCAGCGCGATTGCAGCAACGCAAGCTTGTTCAAAAACGCGATGTGTGGAGAGCAATTCTGCCACAAGCCATAGCAAACCGTTTGGCTGTGAGGGCTCTACAAGAGATTCCTTTGACCTCAGTTGGAACTTGGCTTTGCGACAGTGCGCCCGAGAGAATGCTCCGTTCCTTTTCTCGAAGGCTCGGCTATCTGTCTGATAGCGCAGAGGCGCAGTCAATAGTCGTTAGGTGGCTGAGTCCGGGAGGTATGTTAGGGGATGTTTCGAGCCTAAACGACTTGGGCGAAGTGATGCTTGGCAATGTTGCTCCAGTCGCGCCCCAAGCTGTGCTGGTAGCGATCGAGAGGGTGTTGATCGACCCAGGTGCTGAGGACAAATTGGTCCAATGTAAACGGTATCTGCATCTACTTCGCTCCCTCGCCCATGATTCAGCGCTTTTTGAACGCTGCATTGCATTGATTTCGAAAATCGCTATTGCCGAGGGCAAGGAAAATGGTGCGAACGAGGGGCGAAAGATATTCGCCTCATTGTTTCCGATTTATTTATCTGGTACTCACGCTACCTCAAGCCAAAGAACAGTTGTCACCGAAGGCCTCCTTCTCTCTGACGACGCGGGCAAACGTAATTTGGGACTGGTCGCACTGCGCGGTCTGTTGGAGGCTGTGCATTTCGGTCCAGGTACAATTTTGAGTTCGGAGCGCGATCCCGCGATTACGGGTATTGGCCGCGCAGTAGAGATGACGTAAGGGGATGGTTCGAGAACAGTCTAGAGCTCGCCGAGAGCTTTGCATGCTCGGATCGTCCTGTAGCTTCAGAGGTAGCATCGGTAATCGCCAGCCAGTTTCGTGGATTGTGGACGAGCGGGGGTATGTATGACGATCTTGAGCGGGTATGTGACGCTATCTCTAAAAAACGGTTTTGGGAGGAGGGTTGGATTGGTGTCCGTGAAACAATCTTCCATGACTCTAAAGCATTCACTCCCGAGGTGTTGGCTCGTCTCATCGCTATAGAAAAGCTTCTCCGGCCCCGCGATCTTATTCAGAAGGTCCGCTCGATGGTGTTATTGGAGGGCGCGAATTACGTCGGGTTCGAATCGATAAACGACGGCACAAATGATGTCGGGAAAACCTTTTTGGAGATTCACTCCATAGCTCTCGACTTGGGCAAGGCCATTGCATTGGATCGGGATGCCTTTGCGCAGCTTCTGCCTGAGTTGGTCGAAAGCGACGCCCAACAGCTAGCGAGTTTCGGGGAAGGGCTAGCCGCTGGCTCTGCGGATACACGCGCCACTTGGGGCCAGTTGGTTTCTCAATTGGCTGTAGCAATCCCGAAGAACCTGCGTCTGCCTTGGGGTTTTTTGAACGGCCTTCACAAGAAAAATTCTGAGCTTGCTAATGTACTGTTGGATGATGCAGTGGAAGATAAAACGCTCTCGCAATGGTATCCAGCACTACAAACTGCAGTAGGGATCGATGGCACCGGTGTTAACCGACTCCTCCGCTCGCTTGAGCTTGGGAAAGCATGGATCGGCACCTATAGGTATCTAATCGGCGGTGGTGCGACTCATGGTATATCCGGGCGGGATTTTAATCGTTTGCTATCGGCCATTGCCGCCAAGCCGGAAGGTCTCGATATCGCCATCGAGATTCTATGCATGAGACTCTCTTTCGAAGAGGGTAGGAGGCAGAGTTCTCCCGCTGAGATTATCGATATCGGATGTCATCTATTGCGCCAAGTGAAGTTTGTGAGCAAAAGAGACGTTGTCGGAAACTACAGATTGGGAATGCTTGGGAAGCATTGCCTGGTGGGCGATAAGGGAGCGCAAACGGTGGGGGAAATTTGCCACAATTTGAAAGACGCGGTCTCCAAATCTGAAACGTATGCATTTTATCATGACGATTTTCTACAGATGGTTCTTAGCGCCCAGCCTATTGCGGCTCTGGATACCCTCTGCGAGGGTGACGATGAAGGTTTCGATCTGGGCATGAGTATTTTGAATCAGTCGGGCCAGCTACGAGGCCGTCCCTTTGATTTGGTACCAGAGCGAGAACTGCTGGGTTGGTGCGATCAGCATCCGGCAACCCGATATATGGCTGTAGCGGAACGGTTGACGGCGTTCCGCCATTCCGCAGACAGCGGCCACGTTGAGTGGACAAGCACTGCACGCAAAATCTTGGACAGAGCACCGAATCGCGTCGACGTGCTCAAGAAGTTTGTCGGACAGTTTAGCCCAATGTCTTGGGCTGGTTCGCTCGCAGCCATCCTCGAATCGAACGCAAGGCTCCTCGAAGATATTGCTGACTATCCTGATCCCAAAGTAACCGAATTTATTCGCGCGGAAAGGGTAAGGCTTGCAAAAGTTATCGAATCCGAAAAGCACCACGAGACGCACTTCGAGCGAATTCAGAGCGAGCGTTTCGAATGATGTGTTTCTTCTAGGCCGCGCGTCCGTTCCTGCCTCTTCACAAACACCACGCGAACTGCACCCTGACAACCAGCCCCGCCTCGTGCTAAACCTAACTTCGGACACATGACGACGAACACAAAGCGCGCACCCGGACGACACCGCATCCGCCTCGGCACTGTAGGTCGTGGCTTCCGCCACGACAACAACACGGCGCGCAACGCCTTCCCCTCGCGGCGCATTTCCCGCGAGCCTTCGATGCCCGCCCGGTCCGCCCCAGACACGCCGGTTCTTTTCCAGCCCCGCAAGCGCTCATTTCTTTTCGCTTTTCTTTCGGAAAAAACTTCCAAAACGGCCGCGGCTCACTCGACACACTCGGACGAACGGAATACAACCCAACTGATGGAAAACACTCATAGCCGGTGCGCGCCACTCGACACTCTTATCGCATCGCGCAGCATCGCAATTCGCGAAAGCATAATTTCGCGAAAAGGAAAGCATGCCGAAGGAAATCCGTGGCTACAACGACGGCTCGAAACGTCCAGCTCCGTCATAAAATCACAGAGGGCGATAGCGCCTTCCTCTCACGGCGCATTTCCCGCGACTCTTCGCTTCCCGGACACACACTGATATGAAGCAGACCGCCGAGCGTATCTTCCGCGAGACTCTCGCGGCCATCGACATTCCAGCGGCACTGGAAAAAGCCCTCGCCCGCAACGGCACGCAAATTCGCGCAGGGGATCACACCATCGATCTGCGGGACTACCGCGAAATCGTAGCCATCGCACTGGGCAAAGCCGCGTTCGCGATGGCGGAGGGCCTCGCCGGAATTCTCTCTCCCGATTTTGCGCCGGACGGGATCCTCGTGGTTCCCGCAATGCCCGCGCGCGAGCTGCCCGGCTGGAAAACGTTCATCGGCGGGCATCCGATTCCCGATGAAAAAAGTTTCGCCGCTGGCCGCGCAACTCTCGACCGGTTAACAAGATGCGGCGACGAGACTCTGATTTTTTTTCTGATTTCCGGGGGCGGATCGGCGCTGGTGGAGCAGCCGCTCGACCCGGCTCTGACGCTGGCGGATTTCCAGAAACTCAACTCCGCGCTGGTCACCTGCGGCGCTTCCATCGAGCAAATCAATGTGATTCGCAAGCACTTATCCGCCACCAAGGGCGGACGTCTCGCCGCCGCCGCGCCGCGATCGATGAAGGTGACTTTTGCGATCAGCGATGTGCCGCCAGGGGAGGAGTCGGCGCTGGCTTCGGGGCCTACGCTGCCGGACCCTTCTACGGTGCAGGACGCGCAGGAGATTGCGCGTAAATATAATCTGCTCAGTCAGTTCCCAGCTACCGTGCGAGCGGCATTTGAGCGCGGGCTGGCGGAAACGCCCAAGGCGGGCGACTCCGCATTTCTACGGTCACGCTTCGAACTCCTCCTGAGTTCGCATGAATTGCTTCACGCGGCGCATCGGGCTTGCGAGGCGGAGGGGTACGTCTGTTTGTGCGACAATTTGACGGACGGATGGCCGATCGAGAAGGCCGCGGATCACCTGCTCAAGCTGCTGGAATCGCAGAAGATGGCTAACCGGGGGCCGGTGGCGGTGCTGTCCGATGGCGAAGTGAGCAGTCCAGTGACGGGGAATGGAATCGGCGGAAGGAATTCGGCGTTCGTGCTGGCGTGCGTGCGCAAAATTGCGGATAGGGGAATTACGGTGCTGAGCGCGGGAACGGATGGAATCGACGGAAACAGTCCCGCGGCTGGTACAATTGCGGATGGCGAGACGCTGGGGCGGGCGCGGGCGTTGGGCATTGATCCGGATGAGTTTATGCGGCGCAGCGACGCTTACAATTTTTTCGAACGGCTGGGCGATGCGGTGATTACGGGCCCGACCGGCAACAATTTGCGGGATCTACGCATCCTCCTGATGACTTGATTGTCTGTAATCCACTGGATTCCGAAGGGTTACGCCCGATTTCGCCTTCCGAAAATTATCATCAACTTTAAGTATGTGAATTCTACGTACGGACCTACGCGAAACTACGCACATTCCGGTGGTGTCCTGATTTGGGAAAAGGCAGAGGCTCGCGGCAACGGCGCCGCGAGAGGAAGGGTCTGCGCGCCCGGCTTTTGTGTCGTAGCTAAAGCTACGACCCACAAAGATGGACGATGCCTGCCGACTAGAGGTCGAGAACCGCCGCCTCGGCATCCCCGTATCTTCCGAACATTCCGATGACCATGAATTGCATGGTCTCAATCTCTGTGGACTTCTGGCGCATGTCCAGTTGGGTCACGTTGGGTTACAAGAAAATATGCATCAAGCTCACGCTTCGTGTTGTACTGGGTGTCTAATTTCTCGATCATTGCGGTGCTAAAAAAGGTCTTTTTGGGACTGTGAGGATTCTTCGTATCGAGTTGGCGGACGTGAGCGTATCGTGAATCCGATTCAGCAGCCTTGCGAGCAACATGATACTTTTGGTCTATCTTGAAGTTTGTGTAGCGTTCCTGGCAGCGTTTGGTTAATTCGTAGTAGCCCCATGGGTATCGTTCTCTCACTTCCTCTTCTGTAAGGCGCACTGCCGGTGCAGTAGGATCAGCCGTTACCCTCACTGCCATCGCATCGCTCGATTTGGATTTTACAAACCGGACCTCCACATTCATCGTAACCGCATAGTTTGATTCCAATCGTTGCTCAGCATTAGACGTTTGATCGGTGAGATACTTCAAAATCGTTTCTCCTCGGTCGTCAACGCTACGACGCGAGTAACCGAGGGCGACACAAACGCCAGTGGCATCAGGTAGACGTTGTGACGAGAGAGATTGTCTTTAAACCAATCAGCCACCGCTGAACGGAAGTTCCTTACTGCTGCTGCCCCGATCTCTTGGAGTCGCTCTGCGAGTTGTGGATTTAAGTGATAAAAGTGAACGGCGGAGTGGCGAAGTTCGCTTAGAATTCTTAGATTATCGCACGCATTTTCATCAAGCGACTTAGTTTCACGTAGTTTGTCCGCGATATAGTCGAGTCCGAAGGTCATTGGATTGCCAGCCGCCGTTCTTTGATGCGTCTCTTTTGGATTCCTCTGCCCTGACGAACGTACAAACTGGACAGTCGGTTGCTGTGGTCCGCCAGCCACTTAGCTTTCACCAAAAGTTCCCATGCATTTACAGCCAAAATCATAAAAGATTCGGCACGATAGGGAAAAGTAGGCTTGTTGTAGATCAAATCGCTGCCAACATCGCGGCGATGGCACGCTCCAACAGTTCCCTACTTGCGCTTAATGGTTTACCTCAGAGATATTCCTTCAAAGAGAGTCTTCCAGCGCGGCTTTTATGACACGCAACGCAGGTTTCAGCTGGGTTGTGGAAGCGATATTGAAGACGTGAGTCATGCTTCTGTACTCCGGAAGCTTTTGAATCTTCAGCCCATTCGCTTTGGGTGAATTTCGAGTGCATTTGACGGCAACACGAAGGAATTTGACGCGCGGATGAACATTGCAAAAATACGCTCCGGTTGTACTCCGTAACCGACGAAGTATTTATTGATTTTCCCCGGTTTTATTGTGAGTCCAAGGACCTTATGCTTTTGTCCAAGTGCTCGTAAGCTTCGCGATGTCGGAGCGCATTTCCGAAGTGTTCAAGACCATATAGTTGGCTAGCACTCGCATTTTGAAGGTGCGGCTTCCCTTTGAGGCCGTCAGCAATCCGAGGGGCTCCACCTCTTCCAAGCTGATAAGTTTATTCTCGTACAGGAGATACCTGAAAAGGCGGAGATATTCGCTTTTTAGGGTAAGAATTTCGCGTTGTTCGGGGCTAAACTCTTTGGCAACAACAATTATTTCCGGGTTGTCGAAGTCAACCTGACCGAGATCTTCGATAGCATCCTGGCGTTGTAGGAGAATCATCACATCAGATCGGTTGTGCTTAAGCTTGACGTAATACAGGTCTACCTGCTCGATGACACTGCGATTTTTCTCCCGTTTGTACTCGACGATGACAGGTGCATTCGTCGCCTTATTCAAGACAAGTGTATCGAACTCTTTTCCACCTATGCGGGGTTTGCGTGCGACCATCTGGAGATCGCCAAAAAACTCGCTCAGGTTATCCTCAATCAATCGATGAATAACATCCTCTTTTATTTGCCTTTCCTGAGGCAGGACGCGACAGATTGTCCGCCCTTTCACACGAAAAAGTGGCATTCATCTCTCCTCGGATGCATCAGACATAATACGCAGGATACTATAATTTGTCAGTAAACTTGAACGCATGTCACAAATCACGCATAAAGTCGCACAAGGGAACAGGCTGTTATGAGTCAGCCTACTATCTCAGCTGTTGACCAGGTGGTGACCTTAAAATAATCTGGTGAGCGCGAATAGTAATTGTTCGTTACCTTACGTCTTATTGTGGTGATTAAGAACACGCTCGCTCATGCGCAAGACGCTCCATGTGCTTTTGCTGCTCAGTCTCAGCTCGAAAGCTGCTTCAAGCCAGACTGCGGATCTTGGCAAAGAAATATATGCTCGGAACGCTGAGAGTGTTGTACTTCTTTATGCTCAATCCTCGTCCGGGGAATTGATTGCTCAGGGATCGGGTTTCGTCGTGGACGGCGGAAAGATTGTTACAAATGCTCATGTTGCAAATTCTGGCAAGATCTTCTTGAGCTTGGGCCAGCCCGAGTCTCCTACACGAATCGATAAAATTGACAACATCAATGACCTTGCGGTTCTCAGCACAGATGTAGAAATAACAGCTAGACCCCTCAAGTTCGCTAAGATTGCTCCTTCAGCTGGCGAAACCGTTTTTGCAATTGGGAATCCCGAAGGACTTGAAAAGACGATTAGCCAAGGTCCGGTTGCGGCCTTGCGAACGATCAGCGGGTGTTGCTCTTGCAGATCACAGCCCCGATATCGCCGGGATCGTCCGGCGGACGATCTTTGCATAGTTCAGGCGAGGTTGTTGGTGTCGTGATGTGTTCGACTGAGGGCCAGACCTCAATTTTGCCGTGCCGGCTTCTGATGATTGACGCTCTCCTGAAAAAAGACCATGGCGGGTAGCGAACGCTGGACGCTACTCTGGCGGAAATGACCGCTATTAGTGGCGACCGGCGCAAGCGATGATTACTCTGATGACGCCGATCTCCTCCTTACTCAAAACAAGACCCTATGATAAAGGCGCTACTAACCACAGCGCTCAGCGAAACCGGATCGGCAACCAGCAAAAGCTTCTGAAATCGCCGCGATAGCGGTCGGCGAAGATACAGACCGTCCGGCTATTGTGGCATTGCAACGCGCTGCTCATGTAAAGGGAACTTGAAGGAAGCTGAAGAGGCTACTTTCGGAGCTCGATAACAGAAGGCAATTTGGTTGCAGGGAGATGAGCAAACAAAGTCATATCTCAGGGCTGAAAAGGCAGCGCGTGCTGGAATAGCTCTCCTCCCACTCGATAAGTTGAACCGCACACAAGTTACTACTATTTAGCTATGTTCCCGGAAAATGAGCAGCTGTATGCAGAGAGCGAGAAGTTTTTTCGTGCCGCCTTCGGTGCCGCTCAAAGCATTTCCGATGTAACTTTACAAGCAAACGCACTGCGCGGTTGTGGCCCGCCGTGGCAACAACCTTAACAAGGCCGACGAAGTTGCAAGGTTGGTTCCAAAACTGGTAGCCTTAAAATCAAGCAAATGCTTGGGATTGGAATTTGGAGGCGGAAAGACTAGAGAGTTCAGGAAATTTGCCGAGGCTGGCAAAGCACGTCAAACAGCGGCAGAAGCGGAAGGACCGTATCCCGATTGGTGCAAGGCTGGGCTCGATTTTGCCATGGCTTCGGATGACGATGCGACATTAATTGTCGCCGGCAACGCATTGAGAAGGGCGCTGGAAAAGCGGCTCGACACGTCCCTGTCGATTGCACACCGCGAGGTTCGCGGACATCCTCGATCGGCGTGGGTGTACTCTGAAGCGCTAAACCATCGCGCGCGAGGCGACTGAGTTGGACAAAACGAGTGCATTCGGATTCGATTCGATGGGCAGTGCGCTACTAGGTTTACATCGGCCGGAGGAGGCGTTGAATCGAATCCAGCAGGCCATTCGGCTATCGGATGGGGAAGTATGCTTTCATGCATTTCCATTTGGGATACTGCTTACTTCGACTTGGAAAACTGGGCGTTCGCAAAGGATAGCTTTGAAAAGCCTGCGGAACTTGATCCGAAGGATGCGGCCTCCGCCTTGTAATGTGGCCCTTTGTTATTCTCGTTTGAACTACGCCTCTCGACGCTGCAAAGTGGTTTGAGGAGATCGTGCTGTAATCCCAAGGCCACTCGGACAGGGACGCTAAGTCACGGACAGGATAAGGAAGCTCAGAAATCTCAATTGATAAGCTGTCCGTCGGGTTTCAAAGACAGCCTGCCCGAGAAGCATGTAGCTCCTGTAATCTCCATCGCCCAAGTGCCTAGGGATTGCGGTCGTTCAAAAAAGCACTTACTGGTGAACGCTTGGAGTGAGCTGCTAACGCATACCAGGAGGGCCTCGCGGAACAGGCGCCGCGAGCGGTAGGCGCTGCGCGCTCTGGCTTTTGTCGGGGCTGGAAGCCCCGACCCCCTAAAGGCGTGGCTGGTTGCGGGTTGTCGCTCGAATTGGCGCACGAAGAGAGGTCCCTCGTCGCTGCGCTCTGTCGGGATGACAACGAAAGGATTGAGGCAGGGGCTAGTGGCTACGACGAGCAGAAGGCTCGCGGAAACGGCGCCGCGAGCGGTAGGCGCTGCGCGCTCTGGCTTTTTGTCGGGGCTGGAAGCCCGACCCCGTATAAGGCGTGGCGGGTTGCGTTGATGTTGCCGAGTTGGCACGCGAAGAGGGATTCATCGCTCGAAAAGCGAGCGATGGAGAACCGTTCTTCGTCGCTGCGCCCCGCAGGATGACGACGAAAGAAAAGAAGGGGCAAATGCAAAACCTGAAAGCAGAAGCAGGGATGGCCCGGGAACGCCAATCTCCCGATCGGCGGGTTCAAAAGCGCCATTCAGGAGAATGGCGATCCCAGGGACGACAGCGAAAAGCTAACGGCAACGGCTCGCGGGAACGGCGCCGCGAGCGGTAGACGCTGCGCGCTCCGGCTTTTTGTCGGGGTTGGAAGCCCCGACCACTATAGGGCGTGGCGGGTTGCGTTGATGTTGCCGAGTTGGCACGCGAAGAGGGGTTCATCGCGAGCGATGGAGGCCCGTTCTTCGTCGCTGCGCTCCTCAGGATGACGACGAAAGAAGGGGCAGTGCAAAACCTGAAAGTAGAAGCAGGGATGGCCCGGGAACTTCAATCTCCCGGTTGGCGGTTTCAAAAGCGCCATTCAGGAGAATGGCGATCCCAGGGACGACAGCGAAAAGCGAACGGCAACGGGTCGCGGGAAGGGCGCCGCGAGCGGTGGGCGCTGCGCGCTCGGCTTTTTGTCGGGGCTGGGAGCCCCGACCCCTGGAAGGAGCGGCGGGTTGTTGAGTGTCGCTTGAGTTGGCGCTTGGAGAGAGGTCCTTCGTCGCTGCGCTCCTCAGGATGAGGGCCGAAATGCAACGACAAAAGCAAAGGCCAAATGACGGCGGGGGGAAGAGCACGGTGTCGGCGTGAGCAGAAGGCTCGCGGGAACGGCGCCGCGAGCGGTGGGCGCTCCGCGCTCGGCTTTTTGTCGGGGCTGGAAGCCCCGACTCCTGGAAGGAGTGGCGGGTTGCGATGGTGGTTGCTGAAATTACAGCACGGGGAGAGATCCATCGCGCGAAAGCCGCGCGATAGAAAACCGTACTTCGTCGCTGCGCTCCTCGGGATGACAGCGAAAGGCGAAGACGACGAAGGGCAAAGGCGAGGTAATTGTTGCCACGCAGCCCGGAAGCTCCGCATCCCGCGCCGCGGGGGAAAGCGGCGGGGGGGGAAGGCGATTTCAACGGACAAGAATTGCGTGGAACGTTGTGATGTAGACTACTCGACCAACCGCATCGCAAATGCCGGTCCGGTCGCGGAGGTCCGCAATGAGCACCCGGTCTCCTATCGAACAATCGCAGCTCACGGCGCACCACCCGCACTGGGGACTTCCCAAGCGCCTCGCATTCCGTTTCTTCTTCGCGTATCTGGGGCTGTACTGCCTCACGACGCAGATCCTTGCAGGACTCCACCTGCCGACATTTTCCAAGCATGGCGTTCCAATCCTCGGGACGCTATGGCCGCTCCGGCCGATCACGTTCTGGACGGCGGCTCACATCTTCGGCATCAGCCATCCGCTGGTTTACATGAGCGACACCGGGGACAAAACCTTCGATTGGGTTCAGGCGTTCTGTCTATTCGTTGTTGCCGCGGCAGCAACGGTTGTGTGGTCTCTGCTCGATAAACGCGGGAATTACGTTTTTCTGGATGGGTGGTTCCGGCTCTTCCTTCGCCTGGCCCTGGCTTCCCAGATGTTCCTTTATGGCCTCGCTAAAATCATTCCGAACCAGATGCCTTTCCCCTTTCTCACGAGATGGGTTGAGCCCTTTGGCAACTTCACGCCAATGGGGGTGCTGTGGAATTCCATCGGTGCGTCTCCGGCCTATGAGATCTTCACGGGATGCGCCGAGACGCTGGGTGGAATCCTTTTGCTGATTCCGCGGACCACCTTGCTCGGCGCGCTCATTTGCCTGGCGGACCTGGTAGAGATCTTCGCAATCAATATGGCCTACGATGTCTCTCGAAAACTTTTGTCTTTCCATTTGATTCTAATGGCTCTATTTCTGCTGGCTCCCGAGCTTCCGCGTCTGGCGGATTTCTTCTTGAATCGAGAGGTTGGTCCTTCCCATCGACCCGAATTATTCCGTTCCGGCAGGGCCAGGCGGATCATGGCAGATGTGCAGATCACCGCGTGTGTCTATCTGCTGGGAATCTATGCTTATGGCAACGCAACCGCTTGGTATGCTTACGGGGGCGGAAGAGAGAAATCGCCGTTCTACGGCATCTGGACTGTGAACGAGCTCTCCATCGACGGACACCTGCGCCCGCCACTCCTCACCGATCATGACCGATGGCGGCGAGTGATCTTCGACTTTCCTGCCAGCGTCACTTTTCAAGACATGGATGATTCTTTCGCGGGCTATGACGCAACAATCCGCTCGCAGGGCAAAACGATCACGCTGACGAAGGAGAGCGACAAGAACTGGAAAGCCGATTTCGTTTACGACCAGACTGCTCCGAGTCTATTGACTCTCGATGGCACGATGGACGCTCACGCCATCCACATGAAACTCGAGCGAATGGAAACTAACAAGTTGCCGCTGGCCAACCGCAAGTTCCATTGGATTGCGGATTACCCTTTCGACGGCCAGGAAGTCCGCCGCTAAGAGACTCAGCACATCTTGCGAGCCAATGACCTTGGGCAGGGGGACGCCTACTGAGAGGATTCCTTTGTGCGCAGCGTCTTAGCTGTCTGAAGCCCTGGGTGGTCGAGCGACGGCCCAGATGCCAGCGTGGCTCCCGATGCACGCCGGAACGGGAGCAGAAGCAATCGAGCGGCGTTCGCTTCGCTTCCATCGGTCATATCTGCCAGGCCGTAACGAACTGAGCTCGCCGGATGCCCGGCGCGATAGGTTCCGAACATTCTGTCCCAGAAGGAAAACACGGTGCCAAAGTTGGCGTTCTGCTCCGCCACGGCGTCGGAATGATGGAAGCGATGCATGGACGGCGTAATGATCAGCGCGCGCAGGATGCCATCGGCGCGATCGTGAATGCGAAAATTCCCATGCTCAAAGAAGTCCAGCACAATAATCGCCAGCCCGGAGAACGCCACAGCGGCGGGCGGCGTTCCCATCAGCGCAACCCCGGCCAGCGCCAGGCTTTCCGCAAACAACGTCTCCAACGGATGGAAGCGAAAACCAGTGGTCAAATCGAGATCGGTTTCCGAGTGATGCACCTGGTGCATGCGCCACATCGGGCCGATGGCGTGCTGCAAGCGGTGCGACACGTAGGCGACAAGGTCAAGCGCCGCAAATCCAATCGCAAACTTTGCCCAGTAAGGCAGGGCCACGCGGTTCAACACACCGTGAGATTGCCCCCGCATCGTGAACGCCAGCGAGATGCCGCTGAGTCGGTAGACGCAAATCAGCGCCACGTTCGATGCGACGATCAGCACTGTGTTGGCAAACCATCGACGCGCGGTGGAAGTCGGCAAGGAGCGAAAAGGCAGGAAAGTCTCGGCCAGCGCGGTCACCGCAAAGGCCAGCACCAGGACGACCCACCAGAGGACTCCCCAGTTGACCGTCATCGCCCCACCTTCGCTGAGGATCTCGCGTGAGTCACCAAAGGAGACTCCGGGCAAAACTGCGGGGCGGCGAACCAATTCTTGGAACTCAGGATCGATACCAGCGCGGAACAGAGGTTCATGGATTAAGACTAGCCCCCGACCAAGCAGAATCAGACAGGCTAAACGATCCCGATGCCTTCGAGGTCAACAGCCTACGCTTTGCGCCGTCCCCGAATCAGGAGCACCGCGCCCGCTACCAGCGCCAGCGCAGCCGCTCCACCCGCCGCATCAATCTCGGGAACAGCGGGTGTACAAACGGGTGCGGGCCCGATACCCGCGATCGCCACCGCCGCAAAACCCAGAACAAATGGCACGACCATCAGAAACTTGCGCATCGAACTCCTCCTGGGCTAACAGTCTACGCCTTGCGGCGTCCGCGAATGATCAGCACCGCTCCTGCGACTAACGCCAATGCAGCCGCGCCGCTTGTGGGATCGATCTCGGGAACTCGTGGAGCCCCACCAGCCATGGCAACCGCAGCAGTTCCGAGAATTAGAGGCAGGACTACGGCAATCTTTCGCATCTCATCCTCCACTACTTCGGATCTTCCAAGCTCATCCGCTCAAACAACAGTGGAGAGCCAGGCGCACTGAGCGGTCAACTCGTGGCGTTTCTTCCTCAGTGAGCAGCGAGTTTGCCATGCGAAAATAGTTTGCGTCAACGCTAAAAACGCTGAAAAACACTGAAAAACACGTACTGTACGTACTGACCCCAGAATTTCCGCGGCGGGCTAAAACAAGGCAAAACCAAGGTTCGCGGAAGAGACGCCGCGAGCGGCAGGCCAGAGTGCTTCTCTTGGAAGCGACTTCTTTGCTACTTTGCTTTGGCGGAAGTGGCGGAAGCCTGTGACGGTCGGGAATAAAGCAAAAGCGGATCCTTCACTTCGTTCCGGATGACACCGCGGCAGGAGGGGCCTGATCCTGGAGAGAACGGAAGGCTCGCGGGAAGGCACCGCGAGAGGTGGGCGCTGCCCGCCAAGGTCTTTTTGTCGCGGCTGAAAGCCGCGACCTACAAGGCAAGGCTTGCGGGAGGCGAGATTACTTCGAGGCTACTTTTTTTCGGGCTTGTCGGGTGCGTGGACTTTCAGAACTTCTATCTGGGTTTCGATCATGGTTTTTTGGTTGGCGGTTACGTCTTCGCTTTTTAGCAGCTCTTCCAGGGGCGGGATGGCGTCGGGGTCGCCGCGCTCGCCTACGGCGAAGAGTCCCCAGAAGCTTACGTCGAAGTAGGGCTCATGGAGGTAGGCGACGAGGGCTTTGGTGATGTCCTTGTTTTTTTTGTCGAGGCGGCCTACGGCCATCATGGCTACCTGGCGGGTGCGCTGGTCTTTTCCTGGCGATGACCAGTCGAGGAGGAGCGGGACGGCGCGGTCGTCACCCAGGTGGCCGAGGCCGGTGATTGCGGCGTCGCGGATGATGTTGTCGGGCGAGTCGGTGTTGGCGGCGGCTACTAATGTCTCGTAGGCGCCGGGGGATTTCAGGTCGGCTAGCGAACTTAGCGCGGCGGCGCGCACGCGGTAGGCTTTGTCGGTTGCGGCTATGGCTGTTAGCTTCGAGGGTAGCGCGGCGTCTTCCTTGAAATTTCCTAGCTGCTGAACGGCGGCTTCGCGGACCCAGGGCTTGTCGTCGTTTAAATCATCGTTGAGCGCGTGGAAGACGGATTGTTCGGCTTCGGCGCCGCCGATTTTTCCCAGCGACCTTAGAGATTCGATGCGGACGCCCCAGAAGGGATCGTGCCGCGCGGCATCGCCCAGGGCCTGGACTACCGCGGAATTGTCCTTTACGTTGCCCAGGGCTACGGCGGCGTCGGCGCGATCGGCTACGCTTTCGGCTTTGGCCAGCTGATAGATCAACTCGACCGGCGTTTTTTTGAAGTCGAGCTGCTTTAGGATTTTGTCGCCCTTGTCGAAGAGGACCATGCGTGGGGCGGTGTCCGCCGGAAATGTGAAACTCTGGGTCGCCTGGCTTACTTCTACGGGGAACGTCTTGCGCTGGGTGGCGGTGGTGATCTCGACGTCGATGGGCACGTCGAAGAGGCCTACCAGGCCTTCTACTTTCTGCGTCTGGCTCACGTCTAGCTTTACCTGGTGCGCGGCGTCATCGTAGGAATAGCTGACCTGGAATTGCGGGGCGCCGGCGCGATAAATCCACTGGTGCATGAACTTGTCGGTGTTGATGGAGGTGGCCTGCTCGATGGATTTTTCGAGGTCGGCGGTAACTACGTTCTGGCCGCGGTTGGCTTGCAGGTAATAGTGCAGGCCGCTGAAGAAATCGGCGTCGCCCAGCTTCTCGCGGAGCATTTTGAGCACCCAGCCGGCTTTGGTGTAGACGTTGCCGGCGTACTCGTCGGAATCCTTGAAATTGTGATCGACGATGGGGACGGGATAGAGGCGCTTCTCGCGGAACCACTGATTTTGCTCGCGCCAGAATTCGTAGGTGGCGTCATCGACGCCGTTGTGGTGCTC
>CAVPVC010000015.1:0-420866 GCA_963709105.1 uncultured Acidobacteriota bacterium | reverse complement strand
GACCGCCGGTTTCAACCGCTCACCCACCCCTCCGGCAATGACATTCTACGCTGTGCGGGCGGCGAACGAAAAGCGCACACAAAGGCACGTTGTCGAATGTAAGTTTCCGATTCAAGGGACTTGGGCCACCGCAGCAACTGCGCCACAAAGCTAGCGTCCCGGGCCTCTCGACCCTGCCTCTCGTGAGATTTCTGCCGCGCCCCAGGGGTGCGAGATTGGGCACTCCTGTACCTCGGACCGGACCGCCCCGCGCCATGGGATGGGACTATTTCCCTATGGCTCCGGCTTCCACCAAGAACACCCCCGACGCGCGCCGAAAGCACCCGCGCCATAAAGCGCCCAAGGGCTTGTTTGTCGGATGGAAAAGCGTGAGCCAGCGAATGGTTTCCCGGGCCGAGACCATCGGCATGGGCGGCCTGTTTCTACACACGCCCAATCCCCCCTCGCAGGGATCGATCATCGAATTGCTCTTCGATCTGAAGGCCGGGGAAGTTCGGGCTCGCGCCGTGGTGCGCAACCATATGCCCGGAAGGGGCATGGGGGTGCAATTCGTGCAGATGCAGGCAGCGGACCGGGCCAGGTTGAATCAGTTCCTCTCCGCCTACTCCGCGGAGCAGCCGCCTACCCAGGTTAAAGCCGACGGCCAGACGGTGGAAGCTCCCTCTTTCAAAGTGAAAGACGATGCATGCGGCAAATTTGAGCGTGAACTGGTCGAATCGCTCGAACTGGCGCGGAAAGGCACCTACTACCAGCTTCTCGGGGCTTCGCCGGACTCGGACGCAAAGCACATCAAACAGAGCTTTTACTCCCTGGCGCAAAAATTCCACCCGGACCATCACATGAGCAGTCCCGAATTAATGGGGCGCCTCAAGGAGCTAATGGGCGTTGCTACCACCGCTTATAAGACGCTAGCGGATGCCAAACAACGCGCCGAGTACGACGCTCGCCTGGCAGATTCGGGAGCCTTCCGCCTGCATCGCTCAAAAACAGCCTCCCAGGAAACGGTGGATCAGTGCCTCTCCCGCGCCACCGAGTGCCTCCGCGCTTCGAATTTCATTGGGTCCATCGTCTGGCTGCGCAAGTGTGTCGAACTTTCGCCTGACGAGGCTCGCTACCACGCGTTGCTCGCGCGCAGCCTCAGTTCCGTCGCGCAATACCGTGACGAAGCCATCGAAGAGTTCCAGCGCGCCATCGAACTCGATCCCTGGAATACGGTTCCCTATATCCAATTCGCGGAATTCTACGAGTCGATGCAGCTTCCGTCGCGCGCGCGCATCTTATACTCGAAGGTTCTCGAGATTAATCCCCTTCACGCGGTAGCACGCGAGCGGCTGGTGCAGCTCGAAAAGGACCAGGCGGCCGCCACCAAGTAGGGCATCTCTGGTTCCAGTACCATTACCACGAAGCCCAAGCGGCGGGTTCGAGCAAATTTTACCTGGGGGGGATGTAGCCGTGCAAGCGTCGGAGCTGGATCTATAAGATTTTACTTACGTTGCAGTGCATCAATAATGGTAATTGAGGTGCCTAACACCGAGTGTACTGTATTCACGGCAAAGGCATCGAGACGGAAAATCACAGCTATGTTTGATATCTTCACAACCCAAGCCGATGGCAGCCTCCACTTCATCGAGTCCGTGAGCTGCGCTAAGAAAGCCCAGGAGATGGCGCGGCGGCTATCCTGCCTTTTCCCGGGGGAGTGTTTTCGCTTATTTCGAGCGAACCGAGGACGTAGTGCCCGCTCCAAAGTTGGAAAGCCGTATAACGAGCTCCCCGAGCCTCGGGGTTTCATCGCTCGGCTTTCTAGTCTAAGAGGTCCCACAATGCGCCTAGCGGCTGATGTCACCCTGGCAGTTTTCGGCTTCCTGATTCTTGCTCCGGTTCTTGCTATATGGATTCTTACGCTGAAGAGCAAGCTTGTGGCGCGTCCGAGTCAATTGATCTCATTTCCCGCCGGCCGTGGTGTCCTTCCGGAGGCGCGCCAGAGAAAAACGGACGCAGCGTAGTATCTAAACTACGCCTGCGCTAGCCGCTTTTTAGTGCCTGCACTCGATAGTTTTCTTTCGATATGTTGGAGATGTGCTTGGGTGGTGGGCCGGAGTCTGCCCTGCTGCGACAGTCCTAGTTGACGCGCTTTGGTGGCGCTGGACCGGTCCAATCGGACTGTGCAAACTCTACGCCCCAGAAGTGCGGGCTCGGCGATAAAAACTCGACGCCGATACGAGTTCCCTTGTCGGACGTGTCCCCGAGGTAGACCACGCGGCATTCCTGCTCTTCTTCGGTGATGGGATTGATCAATATGAGTTCGGCGCCCATTTCGAGCTCTTCCTGCAGGTAAATCAGCCCTCCGTGCGCATTCACCACGACGGTATGGCTGTTTTCGCGAAACTTGCGCCCGTCATTCGTCTTTCCCTGGGCGCGTACGGCGATCCGCGTAAAGACCCGCGAACTGCGGCGCTGGGAGCTGGCTTGCGTTTCTGTCGTTGTCATAAATCTATCGTGCATGGCGAAAAAGGGTGAGTCAACGGAACCTGCTGGCAGCGGTGCCCAAAAGAGCAGAGCGCGAAAATGCTGTTGTAAACAGGACCTTTTCCGTAATATGTGACGTGCTCGGAAGCCGTGGAGGCCAAGCAAATCGGGCCGTATCTGTGCTCGCAGCCTGCGGTTTATTCCAGCGGGGGGCCGCATGACACTCATCGATTACATTGAATCCAGGCGCGACGATCACATCAGCGAGCTCACCGAGTTTTTGCGCATTCAAAGCGTGAGCGCCAAGAGCGAGCACAAGCCCGATATCGAACGCGCGGCCCAGTGGGTCGCCGAGAAGCTTCGCGGCGCCGGCCTCGAGAAAATCGAAATCGTTCCCACGAAAATGCACCCGCTCGTCTATGGCGAGTCTCTCCACGCCCCGGGAAAACCCACCATCCTGTTCTACGGACATTACGACGTGCAGCCGGCAGAGCCGCTCGATCTATGGACCACACCCGCCTTCGAACCCACGGTTCGCAATGGCAATCTCTATGGCCGGGGCACCGCGGACGACAAAGGACAGGTCCACATCCACATAAAGGCGCTCGAGGCGCTCTTGAAGACCGACGGCAAGCTTCCCATCAATATTAAGGTGATGATCGAGGGAGAAGAAGAAGTCGGCAGCGTCAGTCTGTGGGATTTTGTGAAGCAGAACCGCGAGCGCCTCAAGGCGGATGCGCTGGTCGTGTCCGACACTTCGATGCTCGCCAAGGGTGTGCCCTCGATCACCTACGGCCTGCGAGGCCTGGACTACTACCAGATCGAAATCACCGGCCCGGCCCAGGATCTCCACTCCGGCGTTTTCGGCGGAGGAGTGCCGAATCCGATCACGATTCTGGCCGAGACCATCGCGAAGCTGCACGACAAGAATTTCCGGGTAACCGTCCCGGGCTTCTATGACGACGTGGCGGCACTCTCGCGCCAGGAGCGCAAAGCCCTCAACGCGCTGCCTTGGAAAGAGAAGGAGTTTCGCAAGACGGTCGGCGCTCCTGGACTCTGCGGGGAAAAGGGCTATACCATTGTCGAGCAGCTTTGGACCCGGCCAACACTCGAACTCAACGGCATCTGGGGCGGCTACACCGGAGAGGGCGCAAAAACGGTGATCCCGTCGAAGGCGCATGCCAAGCTGTCCACGCGCCTCGTCCCAAATCAGGACCCGGCGAAAATCGCCAAGCTGGTCGAACGCCACATTCGCAAGCTCCTGCCGAAGACGGTCACGTGCAAATTCGAGGTTCTGAGCACGGGAAAGCCCTGGGTCGCTCCTTACTCCCATCCCATCTTCCAGAAGGCCATCCATGCGCTGGAGGCGGGCTTTGGCAAAAAGGCCGTGTTTATACGCGAAGGGGGATCGATCCCCTTCGTCACCCAGATGCACGATACTTTCAAGGTGCCCGTGCGTCCTATTGGGCTTCGGATTGCCTGACGAAAACGCGCATGCCCCGGATGAGCACATCGCCCTGGAAAACTATTTCGGTGGTATCAAGGCCGTCGCGTTGTTTTATGAACAGTTGGGGGTTCTGTAGCTAGGGGCAAGCGCTGACAGAATAGATGAAAGCCCCATTTTATCGGGGATTTTCGTTGTTTTTCCTTGCGTTCGATGGGAAGGACGGCTATAGTTCCCCGCGGCATCCCGGACGCCGGGATCAATCCGCACATACAATCTGAGGAGGAAACGAGATTCGATGGCAACTCCCTTGAGCAAATCCAAAATCATTGCACACATGGCCGATAAGGTCAGCACCCCCGAAAAGCCGGTCTCCAAGAAGCAGGTCTCGGCTTTTTTTGATGAACTATTCAAGCTGGCTGTGAAGGAATCCAAGAGCGCAGGTAAGTTCGTGATTCCTGGCATCGGCCGCGCTGTGAAGGCACATCGCAAGGCGCGCATGGGCCGCAACCCTGCCACCGGCGAAGCAATCAAGATTAAGGCCAAGACTGTCGTTCGTTTGCGCGCGGCAAAGGCATTCAAAGACGCCGTTCTGAAGTAAGGTGACCCGGCGCAGAGTTTAGCGGCGAAACCCCCAGGCGCGTCCAATTCCAGAAGTGCGCGGGCGCTTGGGGGTTTTGT
The DNA here is from genome assembly GCA_963709105.1 of uncultured Acidobacteriota bacterium. Classification (GTDB taxonomy): domain Bacteria; phylum Acidobacteriota; class Terriglobia; order Acidiferrales; family UBA7541; genus Palsa-295. The sequence continues at coordinate 416,275 of CAVPVC010000015.1, read as the reverse complement.
CTTTTCAGTCTGCGCCAAAAACTTTTTGCCACGAGCTACAATTTTGACAGCCGCTAGCGGGTCTCACGAATTCCTGCCCGCCGCGGGACAGGCGGCGACAAACACCACACAAACGAATGCGTGAATACTCGGGCCTTCTTACCGATCTCTACGAACTGACGATGGCGGCGGGTTACGTGCAGACCCGCTTCGATGCCATCGCCACATTTGAGCTTTTCATTCGCAATATCCCGCCGCATCGCAATTATCTGGTTGCCGCCGGCCTCGAACAATCGCTCGAATACCTCGAAAACGTGAACTTCTCTGCCGATGAGATTGCTTATCTGCGGCGGCATCCGCTGTTCGCCCACATTCGCCCGGAATTCTTCGAGTATCTGGCGGCATTTCGCTTCAACGGCGACGTGTGGGCCGTACCGGAAGGCACTCTGGTTTTCGCCGGAGAACCGCTGATGCGCGTCGTTGCTCCCATCGCGCAAGCGCAGATCATGGAAACGTATCTGCTCGCCACGCTGAGCTATCAGACCTTGATCGCGAGCAAGGCGGCGCGCGTGGTCACCGCGGCGAAAGGCCGCGATGTGGTCGACTTCAGCGCGCGTCGCGGACATGGCGGTCTCGCCAGCCTTCTGGCAGCCCGCGCGGCCGTGATCGGCGGCTGCGTGGGAACCTCCAACGTGCTCGCGGGCGAGCAGTTCGGATTGAACACCTACGGAACGCAAGCGCACTCCTGGGTGATGGCTCACGAAGATGAGGCCGAAGCCTTCGCCCACTTTCTCGACACGTTTCCCGACGGCGCCGTCCTGCTCGTGGATACCTACGACGTGCGCAATGCGGTGAAAAAAATCGTCTCCATGGGACGAAAGCCCGCCGGCATTCGTCTCGACAGCGGCGATCTCGTGAAAGACAGTCGTTGGGTGCGCCGCGAGCTGGATCGCGCCGGCTGGAAAGATGTGAAGATCTTTGCGTCCGGAGATCTGGACGAATACAAAATCGAAAAGCTTCTCGCGGCCGGCGCCGCTCTCGACGCTTTTGGAGTCGGCACCGCCCTGGGCACCCCTGGCGACGCACCCCATCTGAACCTGATCTACAAGCTCGTGGAAGTCGAGCGCGGCGGAAAAATTCACGAGGCCGCGAAGTTCAGCCACGCCAAGGTCACCTACCCGGGCCGCAAGCAGGTCTTCCGCTATTCGAACGCGGACGGCCAGTTCAAGAACGACAAAATCGCCCGCGAGAACGAACCCGCCCAAGGGGGCGAGCCGCTCCTCGTCCAGGTGATGCGCGGTGGCCAGCGCGTTGCCCCTGCGGAGCCAGTCCACGCGCTTCGCGAACGTTGCAAGGCGGGTCTCGCTCGTCTGCCTGCTCGCTTCCGGCAGGTGAATCGCAACGCCAGCTACCCGGTGCGGTACAGCGAGCAACTCGATAAGATGCTCGAAAAGGTGCGCCGCCGCGTGAGCCGCCTGCGCTAAAATAGCTTCGAGGCCGTTGGCCGTCGCATCGAGTGTCCCGCACATGACGCCCCGCAAAATCATCTTCTGGGAAGTCGACGTACAAGCGGACTTCATGCTGCCTGGTGGAAAACTCTACGTCCCGGGCGCGGAAAAACTAATTCCTAACATCGAACGGTTGGTGCAGGCGGCCCGCGAAAACGGCATTTTCCTCGTGTCGAGCGGCGACGCTCACGCGCCCGACGATCCGGAGTTCAATCTGTTTCCCCCGCATTGCGTGAAGGGAACTCCCGGTGCGCGCATCCTTCCAGAAGGATTGGTGCAAAAGCATCTGACGATCCCCAACGCAGCACCGTTCGCATTGCCCGCGAATGTCTTCGATTACCCGCAGATCGTGCTTGAAAAGCAGACGCTCGATGTTTTTGACAATCCCAAGGCGAGCGAGTTGGTTCGGCGGATCGGCGACACTCGGGGACGCGACGCCGAATACGTCGTTTTTGGCGTAGTCACCGAATACTGCGTTCGCTGCGCCGCGAAGGGCCTGCTCGAGCGCGGATGCAAAGTCGCCGTCGTGGAAGACGCGATCGAAACGCTCAAGCCCGAAGAAGGCCGCCGCACGCTCGATGAATTGACGCGGCTAGGCGCGCGGCTGATCACGACAGACGAAGCGCTACAGATGGCCGCCGCGACCGGCGCGCAGAAAGTCATTTAGCAACTGCCTCACCCGCGAGCGCCTGGTCCGCGGCGGCAAAGAAAGCCCAAATGCCATCTCCCGATCCCATCGAGCGCGCTCAGGAATTGTTCCAGCAAGCCTACGCGGCCCAGATGAGCGGCGACTTCGACCGCGCAGTCGAGCTATACAAGGACTCCCTTGAAATTCATCCCACAGCGGAAGCGCACACCTTTCTAGGCTGGACGTATCACTTTCAGGGAAAAGTGCAGGACGCAATCGAAGAGTGCAAGCGCGCTATCGAAGTCGATCCCGATTTCGGCAATCCCTACAACGACATCGGCGCGTATTTAATCTCGCTCAAGAAGTATGACGAAGCAGTCCCCTGGCTGGAGCGCGCGATTGAAGCACCGCGCTACGAACCCCGCCACTACCCTCATTTCAATCTCGGACGCGTCTATCTCGCCAAGGGCATGATCAACCGCGCCCGCGAATGCTTCCAGCAAGCCCTCAACATCGAGCCGCGCCACGCCGAAGCCCGGCAAGCCATTGAAAATATCCGCCGCATGTTGAATTAAGCCAATGAAATCAGGCCGTCGCGCGAGCAGCGTCTTCGGGCTTCATGAATTTGTCGTAGAGCCACATCATCGCCGCCGTGAGCGCGCCGATCGCTGCAATCACCCACCACATTTGTTGCGGACGCCGCAGAACATCTCCAAATTCGTGCAGCAGATATCCGCCAAGGCCGCCTGCGATGAAATATCCGATCGCCACCGGCAAAAACGCATAGCCCATGTACACGCCCTGCTGTCCGGCAGGCGCGAGGCGCGAAATATATTCGTAATAGCGCGACGCCTGGATCACTTCGCCGATGGCCAGCACCGCAAAGCTCGCGACGACCATCGGCACCGTCGGGTGAATCGCCAGCAGCACCCACGAAAGCCCCGTCACAAGAAAGCCCAAAGCGATCGCGCGAATCGCCGGCATCGTCCGCGTCAGGTAAGCCACCAGAATCTGCAGGCAGATCACCACAATCGGATCCACGGAAAGCAGCAGATCGACATCCGCCTGCGCATTGATGTACTTCCGGACAAACAGCGGCGCGGAAATAAATTCCTGCCAGAATACGATGTAAAATCCCGAAGAAATCAGCAAAAACGCCACGAACCGCCGGTTGCCCAGCACCACGAACATGTTCTTGATCGCGGCCGAAACGCTGGCCACCTGTTCCTCGCCGGACCGGTTCGGCTCCCGGTAAAAAAACAGCGTCGTCCAGAACATCAGAAAGACACTGGCCGCCGCCACGCGGAACACGCTTTCGATGCCCAGCCCGAGTTGCTTCCGCACCAGCCACGCGATGATCGGCCCGAGCGCGCCCCCGATGTTCACAATGGTGTAGTAAATCGAATAACCGAGCGAGCGAACGTTTTCGCTCGACGCCCGCGCGGTCGTCCCGGCCACGCACGGCTTCACCACCCCCGGTCCCAGCGCCGGCACCAGCAGAATGGCCAGCACCAGCCATTTGTCGCCAAGCGCGTAGCGCAGCGGTTCCATCCAGGTCGCCGAGAGCGATCCCAGCAGAAAATAGCCGACGGTCATCACCAGGTAGGCGAACATCAGCGCACGGCGAAATCCAAAGCGGTCCGCGAGCGTGCCGCCAAGAATCGGCAGAAACCATACGACGAGTCCAAACGTGCCGATCAGCCAGCCGGTCAGCTGGCTCGAAAAGTGCAGCTGCTCGTTGAGGTAGATCGCGAGCACGGCCGCCGTGGCGTAGTAGGCGAGACGTTCGAAAAGCTCGGTGAGGTTCGCAATCCAGAAGGATCGCTCAAAACCGGCGCGGATTTCGCGCAGGCGCGGCGCAAGGCTCAATAAGGTTTCCCTCGCTCCGGCAAGTGCGAGCATCGAACCTGGCCGGGCAGAGGTGATTGTAACGGAAGCGATCACCCGGCGCTCCGCAATTGTGTCCCCGTTTCAGGCTGTGACGGGAGCAAACTGCGGCCGAATGCGCTTATGGATCGCCAGCACCAGCGCGCCAAGCCCCCACAGCACTACGATCAGCCCCACCAGGTGCCCCGCGAACGGAATCAGCCGCAGCAGCCTCAAAATCGCCAGCCCGATCGCGAGCCTCGCGATCATCGCCCCCGTGCCGATCCCGGCGCCCATCAGCTTTTCCCCGAGCCATGCGCCCACAAACACCTGCGTGGAATACAGCGCCACGATGTAGACGAGAATTGTCGCGATTCCCACCCCGAGCCCCACAATCGTGATGCACGCCAGAATTGCGGCGACGGGAATCGCGACGAGGAACAGCAATCCCAGGCCGATCGCAGGCCCAAAGCGCTTCGTGGCGCTCTCGGTCTCGGCAAAAAACGCGGGCGCTATCAGAAGCACCAGCACGCCGAACAAAAGGCTCGCGCCCCACGCAAGAATCTGGTGCCAGTACATCCGCGGAGATGCATACTGCGGGGTCGGCCGTCTGCGTTCGAGAATTTCCACCGGGCTGCCCATCCGGGCGCCCGACGCCACCTCCGGCTGCCGCCCGCCGCGATATTGCGTGTGTCCCGCAATGGCGCCGTTGGGTCCGATTCTCAGCCGCTGCGCCCGAATCGCCGCGTCGTGATCGAGCGACCCGTTGATGTCGAGGTCTTCGACGAACGCCAGCAGATCGCCATTGACGTGCCCATCCAGCTGCACGTCCGCCGAGCCCAGCGTCATCGTCCCGCCGGTCCGCGCCTTCTCGTCCATGTCGAACTCGTGCGCCCACGTCATCACGTTTTTCGCCACCGTGCCATTCAGCGTGAACGACTGCACGAAAGCCCGCACGTTGCCGTCCACCGGCCCATTCACGCGAAGCTCCTGCCCGAACGCGAGGATGTCTCCCTTCACGTGGCCATTCACCGTGATGCTTCGCGACCAAACGATCAGATCGCCGTCCACGTCGCCATCGATGCGGACGTGCTGCGCCGCGACGATCAGGTCGGTTTTCACTTCCTGCCCCGCCACCAGCGTGTAGTTGGGATCGCCGTGCACCACTTCCGCGGCGCTCGCGGGCGAAGGCAGCGCCAGCATCGCGAGCCCCGCGCCCAGCACGATGCCCGCCACGGACAATCGCCTCCAGTGCCGCCTCGCCACCCACAGAAAGAAAACGCCCAGCGTCGCCACCGCCAGAAATTGAACCAGACTTTGCATCGCATCCCACCCTTTCCAGAAAGCGCCGCTGAAAAGCAGCATCGTCAGAAGATTTCCCTGCGTAAAACCCGCCTCGGAAGCCTGCGCGAGCCACGGGTCCACCACACCGCCCCACAGCGTGTAGGCGCCGCCGGCGCCCATTCCGAGCGCGGTAATCCAGGCCCACGGGGCCCACGGCATCGACACAGCTCCCGGTACCCTCGCCAAACGCGCGGGAATTGCTTCCTCCTCCGCCACCAGCGACTCGCGCAGCCAGATGTTCTCCCGCTGCAGCGCCTGCAGCAGCCGTCGGCATTCGGCGCACGCGGAAAGATGAGCGGACACCTCACGCTCGCGGTTCGCGTCAAGCTCCGCCTCGAGATACAGCAGACCGGTCATCTCATCGAAATGGTCATCGAAGTGGCTATCGAAATGGCTCATGACTTCCCTCCGGCAAATTCCGCTTCCACGCTGCCTCCCCGCAGAATGTCGCGCAGCTGGTGCCTCGCCCGCAGCAGCAGCACTCCTACAAACGCGCGCCGCACGCCCAAAGTATCGGCCACCTCGTCGTAGCTCATTTCCGCGTAATAGCGCAGCACCAGCGCCATGCGCGCGCGGTCAGGCAGCTTGGCCAGCGCCAAACGCAGCTCTTCGCTCGTATGCGCGGCCTGCAATTGCTCCAGCTGGCTGGGATCGGGATGCTCGAGCGGCAGCGCCTCGGAGTCCTCTGTCTCGAGGTTCTGCCGCGAACGCCGCCGTCGCAGCAGATCCCAGCAGTGATTGCTGGCAACCTTGTACAGCCACGCCGTAAAGGGCCGCGACGAATCGAAGCTCCCGAGTTTTTGCCGCACCTTCATAAAGATTTCGGTGGTGGCGTCCTCCGCGTCCTCGCGGGTCGGCAGCGCCCGACGGCAGAACCGGAAAATCGCAGGCGCGTACCGCCGGTACAGCTCGCCCCAGGCGTCCGGATCGCCCGCCCGGACGTGAGACAGCACCTCCGTAAGTTCCGCGTCGTTCATCGCCCCGGTTATCTTGCGTCCGTCCATAGGTTGTTACGCACAGCCCCGCCCGAATATTTCACACATATCACACTTCACAGCGATGTCTCAGAAACGCCAATGCTGCGGCGAGCCTCTGATTTCAGCCCCAGTTCAATCGAGCGCACCATCCTCGCGTGTCGCTCACGCAGAACACCAGCAGACCGTCTGCTATACTTCCGTTTCCGGCTCCCGTTTGCGTTTCGCTCGCTGACGCTAACCGATGTCTCGCGCACCCAATCAATCGATGCTCACCAAAGAACCCAAACGCCTCTTCCTCGTCGACGCGATGGGCTACATCTTCCGCGCCTATTTCGCGCCGATGGACCGCCTCCAGACCGCCGCGGGCGTCCCCACGAAAGTGCCCTACCTGTTCGCCACCATGATGCGGCGCCTGTTCAAAAGCAAAGACCTGCGCCCGGACTACCTCGCCGTCGTCTTCGACGTCTCCGCGCCCACCTTCCGCGACAAGCTTTTCGCCTCCTACAAAGCGCAGCGCCCGCCTATGCCGGACGAGCTCTCCGTGCAGATTCCCTTCGTGCGGCGCTATTGCGAAGCGATGCACCTGCCGATCCTCGAATATCCCGGCTACGAAGCCGACGACGTGATCGGTTCGCTCGCGCGCCAGGCCTCCGAAGAGGACCTCGACGTCATCATCGTCACCAGCGACAAGGACCTTCTGCAGCTGGTCGGCGGACGCGTGCGCCTGCTCAACCCCACCAAGGGCGATCTGCTCATTGACGAGGAAAAGGTCGTCGAGCTGATGGGCGTGCCGCCGGAAAAAGTTCCCGACGTGATGGCCCTCATGGGCGACACCATCGACAACATTCCCGGCGCGCGCGATCCCAACGACAAGCCCGCTCCCGGCGAACGCCGCAAGGCCGGCATCGGCGACGTGGGCGCCCGCCAGCTCATCCAGCAATTCGGAAGCGCCGAGGAAGCCATCCGGCGCGCCGCGGAAGTAAAACGCTCCAGCTATCGCGAAGCCCTCGAAAAGTGCGGCGAGTTTGTCCTGCTCAGCAAGCAGCTCTCGAAAATTCCCACCGACGCCCCCGTGCCGCTTTCTCTCGACAAGCTGAAAATTCAGGAGCCCGATGCGGCGGCCCTTCGCGATCTCTACACCGAACTGGGCTTCACATCCCTGCTGAAGGAACTTGCGCCGGTCGTCGACGAAAAATCCACCGACTACGCTCCGCTCGATTCGCCCGCCGCGCTCAAATCCTTCCTCGACTCGATTCCCTCCGGCCAGGAAGCCGCCGTCTGGCTCTCGCTCGATTCGGAAGACCCCGAGGAAGAGGGTTTCGGCACGCGCGTGCTGGGCATCGAAATATCCACGAAGGCCGGATCGGCCCGATTCGCAGCCAACGACGTTGAAAATTGGATGCTGGCCGCTCTCAAGGAATGGCTCGCCGACGAGAAGCGCCCTAAAATCGTCCACGACCCCAAGCTCTTCTCTCTGCTGGCCCTGCCGGATTCTCCCGGCCGCGCGGACGCCATCGCCGGAATCAGCCACGCCACCATGCTGTATTCCTTCCTGGTGCGCCCCACCACGGCGAACCACGTGTTCGCGGAGGTGGTCCTGCGGCATCTGAACCGCACGCTCTCCGGCGCCCCCGGCGAACGCGCCGATTTCCTCCTGCGCCTCGCCCCGTCGCTGCGCGCGGAAGTCGACAAGCTCGGCCTCGCCCATCTTTACGAAACCATCGATTTCCCGCTGGCCTCGGTGCTCGCGCGCATGGAAGCGGCCGGCATCCGCGTCGATAAGAACGAGCTCGATATCATTTCCACGAAAGCCCAGGAAGAAATCGCGCGCCTGGAAAAAGACATTTACGAGCTTGCGGGCTTCGAGTTCAAGATCAACTCGCCCCAGCAGCTGGCCGAGGTCCTCTTCGACAAGCTCAACCTCCAGCCGCCGCGCCGCAGCCGCGCGAAAAGCCGCTCCACCGCCGCGGAAGTGCTGGAAGAGCTGGCGGCCCTGCATGACCTTCCGAAAAAAGTGCTCGAGTATCGCGAAATCGCCAAAGTGAAATCCACCTACGCGGACTCCCTGCCTCGTTTGATCGATCCCATTACCGGCAGGCTGCACACCCGCTTCAGCCAGACGGGCGCGGTCACCGGCCGCCTCAGCTCGGCGAATCCGAACCTGCAGAACATTCCCATCCGCACCGAACTCGGCCGCGAAATCCGCGCCGCCTTCGTGGCGCCGCCGGGCCGCCTGCTTCTTTCCGCGGATTATTCGCAGATCGAGCTGCGCATCCTCGCGCATCTCTCCGAAGACGCGATCCTCACCGACGCCTTCCGCCGCGGCGAAGACATCCACTCGCGCACCGCGCAGGAAGTTTTCGGCGTGCTGCCGCTCGAGCAGACCCGCGAGCATCGCCGCGTGGCCAAGGTGATCAATTTCGGCGTCATTTACGGCCTCTCCCCGTTCGGCCTCGCGCAGAACCTCGGCATCGACACGAAAGAAGCCGCGAAATTCATCGCCGCCTATTTCGAGCGCTACAGCGGCGTGAAAAAATATCTCGACCGCCAGATCGCCGAGACGCGCAAGTCCGGTTACACCAAGACGCTCTTCGGCCGCATCCGCCCCATGCCGGAAATCACGTCTCCCCAGGCGAACCTGCGCAACTTCGCCGAACGCACCGCCATGAACACGCCCATGCAGGGCGCGGCCGCCGACCTGATCAAACTGGCCATGATCGAGCTCGACCGCCGCCTCCGCGGCAGCTTCGAATCGCAGATGATCCTGCAGGTCCACGACGAATTGCTCTTCGAAGCGCCCGAAAAGGAAATCCCGCGCCTCACCGGCGTGGTGAAGGAAGTAATGGAGGGCGTGTACAAGCTCCGCGTTCCGCTCTTGGTCGAAACGAAGGTAGGCCCCAACTGGCGCGACATGAAGTAGCCGCCCGCGTAGCCGCCGTGTGGTAGAGTTTTTATTGTCGAAAGCTGAGACCGGCAGGAGGGAAAAATGGCGCCCGATCATCCGCAAGGATTTCTCAATCTTGTAAATGACGCGAAAAAGCGCATCCGGGAAGAAAATTTTCAGGAAACGAAAAAGCGCCTCGACGCCGGCGAAAAAATCCACCTGGTCGATACCCGCGAAGACTCCGAATGGGCCCGCGGCCACATCCCCGGCGCCATCCACCTGAGCAAAGGCATCATCGAGCGCGACATCGAGAAAACCATCCCCGACAAGAACGCCCCGATCGTCCTCTATTGCGGCGGCGGCTTCCGCTCCGCCCTCGCCGCCGACAACCTCCAGAAAATGGGCTACACCAACGTAATCTCCATGGACGGCGGCTGGCGCGCCTGGACCGAAGCCCACTTCCCAATCATCAAGGGAAATTAGAGGTACCGCAGGAAATTCCGCGCAGGAAGTTGGCTGGGGCGGGTGGACTCGAACCACCACCGTCCTCATTAACAGTGAGGTGCCCTACCGATTGGACCACGCCCCAACTTGGTTGTGATGAGCCTAAAAAGTTTACACGAATCCGGGCGGTCCGTTAAGGCGTTTCGGAAAATTTGTTGCGTGGGTGTTCGACCCGCAACTCGTTCGGTAATCACTCAAATTGCCGGAGTATGAAGATGATGGAATCGAACTCTCGGGAATAAATCTCGGGCGGAAAAATAAGCCGGGGAAGGAAGCCGGCCCAGCCCTCAATCCCCGAAGGGATCCTCGGCTTTCCTTCCCCGAACGCCTTTTTACATCGCACGCCGAAAACCAAAGCTAACCGACTGAAACAATTCGCCTTTCCACTTGGCCCCTCGGTAAAAAGTCCCTGCCCCCAAGTAAATTCTCCGGGTGGCCAGGAGCGCCTACCCGAAACACCCTAGCTCTTCAGCGAGATTTCGCACCTGCGAAACATGCAATGCCCGCGTCGCTATGAACTGGGCGTCCATTCGCGCGCGACCGTCCTTATTGACCGGCCTCCCGCGCGCTGCTATGTTGAAGGATTACATTGGGCGAATTTTACCCACTGTGGAGCGGCCCCGCAGTAATAGCGCCCTCCACGGTAAGGATTTACCGGACATGGGCCTGAAGAAAATCGTCATCCGCGGCGCGCGGCAGCACAACCTGAAGAACATCAGCCTGGAAATCCCGCGCAACACGCTTACGGTGATCACGGGCCTTTCCGGCTCCGGCAAATCCTCGCTCGCCTTTGACACGCTCTACGCCGAAGGCCAGCGCCGCTACGTCGAATCGCTCTCCGCGTACGCCCGGCAGTTCCTCGATCAGATGGAGCGCCCCGACGTCGATTCCGTCGAAGGCCTTTCTCCCGCGATCGCCATCGAACAGAAGACCACCACTCGCTCGCCGCGCTCGACCGTCGGCACCATCACCGAAATCTACGATTACCTCCGCGTCGTCTACAGTGCCATTGGCACGCCGCACTGCCCCAATTGCGGCAAGCCGATCACACGCCAGTCCACCGAGCAGATCGTGCAGTCCATCACGGCCCTCAAGCCCGAGGAGCGCATCATGGTGCTCGCGCCGGTCGTGCGGGGCCGCAAGGGCGAATACAAGAAAGAACTCGAGAAGTATGCGAAGGAAGGCTTCCTGCGCGCCCGTGTCGACGGCGAACTCGTCAGCCTCGACGAGCCCGTTCCCCTCGACCGCCGCAAGAATCACACCATCGAGATCGTCGTCGACCGCCTGCTGCTCAAAAACGGCATCGCCCATCGCCTCGAGGAGTCGATCGAAACCGCGCTGAGGCTCTCCGGCGGCTTGGTCACCATCGTCGTCGTCGGAGGTGAAGAGCACGTCTACTCCGAAAAGCTCGCCTGTCCCGACTGCGGCATCTCGGTTCCGCAACTCGAGCCGCGCTCCTTCAGCTTCAACTCGCCTTACGGCGCCTGCCCCGAATGCCACGGCCTCGGCTCGAAGTTCGACTTCGATCCGGCCAAGGTGATCGTCGATTGGACCAAGCCGCTCTTCGAGGGCGCCCTCGGACCAGGCTCCGGCTCCACGTTTCTCCAGCGCACCATGCGCCTCGCCGCAGTGGCTCACGGCTTCGACCTCGGCACGCCCTTTGAAAAGCTCTCGCGCAAGGCGCAGAACCTCATCCTCAACGGAAATCCCGAAAAGGGCGGCACCGTAAAAGGACTCAATTTCCAAGGCGTTCTCGCTCATCTCGAAAGCAGCCTCGAAGAATCCAACTCCGACAATTATCGCGAATGGCTCACGCGCTACATGTCTCCGGCGCGCTGCGTAGCCTGCAACGAGCGCCGCCTGCGTCCGGAAAGCCTCGCCGTAAAAATCGCCGGCCTCTCCATCGCGGATTTCACCGGCCTGCCGCTCGCCCAGGCGCGCGCCGCCGTCGATAAGATTCGCGACCAGCTCACCATCCGCCAGCGAAAAATTGCCGGGCGCCCGCTCTCCGAAATCGCCGAGCGCATCGATTTCCTGCTCGCCGTAGGCCTGAGCTATCTCACGCTCGACCGTTCCGCCGCAACGCTTTCCGGCGGCGAAGCGCAGCGCATCCGCCTCGCGACGCAGATCGGCTCGCGCCTGCGCGGCGTCCTCTACGTTCTCGACGAGCCCTCCATCGGCCTTCACGCGCGCGACAACGGCCGCCTGATCAGCACGCTCGAAACGCTGCGCGACCTCGGCAACACGGTCCTGGTCGTCGAGCATGACGAAGAAACCATTCGCCGCGCCGATTACGTCGTGGACCTCGGCCCCGGCGCAGGAAAAGCCGGCGGTCATCTAGTCGCGGCGGGCCCACCCGAGGAAATTGCCGCGAATCCCGCGTCGCTCACCGGGCAATATCTCTCCGGCAAAGTGGAAATTCCCGTCCCGGCCGTGCGCCGCAGCCCCAACGGCAAAATGCTGTCGGTGCTGGGCGCGCACGGAAATAATCTCAAAAATATCGACGTCGCAATTCCGCTCGGCCTCCTGTCGGTAGTCACAGGCGTCTCCGGTTCGGGCAAATCGACCCTTGTGAACGACATTCTCTATCGCGCGCTCGCCGCCAAGCTCTACCGCTCGATGGAAAAGCCCGAGGCGCACCGCGCCGTCCTCGGCATCGAGCACATCGACAAAGTCGTTCAAATCGACCAGGCGCCCATCGGCCGCACGCCGCGGTCGAATCCCGCCACCTACACCGGCGTGTTCACCCCCATCCGCGACATTTTCGCGATGCTCCCCGAATCCCGCGAGCGCGGCTACAAGCCGGGCCGCTTCAGCTTCAACGTAAAGGGCGGCCGTTGCGAAGCGTGCCAGGGCGATGGGCAGCGCCGCATCGAAATGAATTTCCTCCCGGACGTCTACGTCACCTGCGAAGTCTGCCGCGGCAAGCGTTACAACGCCGAGACGCTCGCCGTGCGCTACAAGGGCCATTCCATCTCCGACCTGCTCGACCTGCCGATCGAAGAGGCGCTGAAAGTCCTCGAAAACATCCCGGCCGTGCAGCAGAAGCTGCAGACGCTGGTCGACGTGGGCCTCGGCTACATCCAGCTCGGGCAGTCCGCCACCACGCTTTCGGGTGGCGAAGCGCAGCGCACCAAACTCGCGCGCGAGCTTTCCAAGCGCCAGACGGGCCGCACGCTTTACATCCTCGATGAGCCCACCACCGGCCTGCACTTCGACGATGTAAAAAAACTCCTCGACGTCCTGAACCGCCTCGTCTCGCTCGGCAACACCGTCCTCATCATCGAGCACAATCTCGACGTCATGAAGCAGGCCGATTGGATCATCGACCTCGGCCCCGAAGGCGGCGAGGGCGGAGGCCGCATCGTGGCCCAAGGCACGCCCGAGCAGGTTGCGCGCAACAAAAAATCCTACACCGGCCAGATTCTTGCCCGCGCCTTGCACAGCGCGAACGAACGCCGGGCCAGCTGAGTCGTCGCATTGCGCAGTTGTCGAAGCGAGGATGTGATGCGTAAATTGTTGCGTGTATCGTTGCGCGTCGCCGTAACTAACAGTAGAGTGCCAACGGAAGTGACGTTCCGGTGAAAGGGCAACTGTTTCAACCAAGCCGATGATCCCGGACGAAACCAGCCCGCTGCCGCCCGACCCCTCACAGCCGCCCGAATCGCCAGATCTTCTTCAACGGCCCACGGAAGCGCCGGCCGTCGTCCACGGTTCCGCAAGCGAGCAAGCGCCGCCGCTCAACCAGGATCCATTTTCCTCCGCTCCGTCGCTTCCGGAAGACATTCGTGTTCCCTGGGATTGGATCGATCTTGTTATTTTTGCGCTGCTCGCTTTAGGCGGCACTTTCGCCGTCAGCATCGGCCTCATCTTCGTATTTTCGGCTTTCCATGTGACCCCGGCGCAGCTTCGCGCTTCGCCCTCGCTGAGAACCTACTTTGCCGTCTTGAACCAGGTGGTGCTCTCGTTTGTGCTGATCGGCTTCATGGCCGCGCAGGTCCGCACCCGCTCGCGCGCGCCCTTCTGGCGGACGATCGGCTGGCGCCCCCTGGAAACAGGCCGCGTTCCGAAGGCCGCCGTCTACGCAGGTCTGGTAGCATCCGGTTTGCTGTTGTCGCTATTCGTTCAGCTCGCGTCCACCATGTCCCGCCCGAAAACGAAATTGCCGATCGAAGTGTTTTTTCAGGATCGCCGCAGCGCCCTTGTGCTGATGGCGGTGAGTGTGGTTTTTGCGCCGTTCCTCGAAGAGACGATCTTTCGCGGCTACATTTATCCCGGCCTCGCGCGGTCCTGGGGCATCCCCGCGTCCGTGATTGTTACCGGCACGTCTGTTCGGGCTGATGCACGCGCCGCAGTTGTGGGGCGGCTGGCTGCAAATCGCGCTGCTCGTTCTCGTCGGGATCGTGTTCACCTATGCGCGGGCCGCCACGCGCACCGTCGTCACGAGTTATCTGCTGCACGTTAGTTACAACTCGTTCCTGTTCCTGACGTTCGTGATCGGTTCCCATTGGCTCCGCCCGATACACCCCGTGCACTAAGCCGGCAGCTGCCGGATTCGCATGACCTGTCCGCTTCTGACTCGTGTCCAATGTGCGTTTCGAAGCTGAGGCTGCACCTTTGTGGATCGTATTCTGCGACGCGCAGCCGCAGCTGCACTTTGTAGGTCGTAGCGTCAGCTACGACACATAAGAACCGGCGCGCAGCGCCTACCGCTCGCGGCGCTTTTTCCGCGAGTCTTCGCTGCTCTTAGAAGCCCCCACCGGCCTCTGCTTCGTAAGCCGCAATCCGCCCGGAATCAGCTAAAATAGCAGTTCGTCCCAGGAGACCCCATCTGATGTCGCATCACGCCGGCAGTGTGGAGAAAACAGCAGTGCGCGCCGTGGAACCGATTCAGTGGACCACCGCAGGCGTAGTCATGCTCGACCAGCGCAAGCTGCCGGGCGACGTGATCTACCACACCTACACCGACTATCGCGAAGTGGCCCACGCCATCAAACACATGGTAATCCGCGGCGCGCCGGCCATTGGCATCGCCGCCGCCATGGGAGTCGCCCTGGGCGTCGAGCGCTCCCAGGCAAAGACGCTCCCCGAGCTGCAGACGGAATTCGCCGTCATCTGCGACACCCTCGCCCGCACGCGCCCCACCGCCGTCGATTTGTTCTGGGCCATCGAGCGCTTCAAGCGCCGCTTCGACGAACTCTCCGCCGCCAGCAGCCGCAATGGTTCCGGCCTGGCCCCGATTCGCAAAGCCCTCGTGGCGGAGGCGCAGAAGGTCCATCAGGAACGCCGCGAGGCCGATGAGCGCATTGGCAGGTTCGGCGCGGAATTCATGCCGCAAAGCGGGCGCGTGATGACCCAATGCAATGCCGGGGCGCTCGCCACCGGAGGCATCGGCACCGCGCTCGGCGTAATCCGCATGGCCGTCGAAAGCGGACGCAAAATCGAAGTAATCGTCCCGGAAACCCGGCCGTACCTCCAGGGCGCCCGCCTCACCGCCTGGGAGCTCCACGAGGACGGCATTCCGCTCACCCTCATCACCGACAACATGGTGGGCCATTTCCTGAAGACGGGCGGCATCGGAGCCGTGGTCGTCGGCGCCGACCGCATAGCGCGCAACGGCGACACTGCCAATAAGATCGGCACCTACGGAATCGCCGTCCTCGCCCGCGAGCACCAGATACCCTTCTACGTGGCCGCCCCGATTTCGACGCTCGATCTGTCGATCGCCTCCGGCGAAGAAATTCCGATCGAGGAGCGTTCCTCCGAAGAGGTAACGCATCTGAACGGCACCCGCGTGGCGGCAAACGTCTCCGCCGCGCACCCCGCCTTCGACGTCACCCCGGCCCGCTTCATCGCTGCAATCATCACCGAGCGCGGCGTCGCGCGAGCCCCTTTCGACGAATCGCTGCGCTCTTTGGCAAAAGAACGATAGCAGCCACGTAACCCACTAACTAATCCCGCGTCCCTGCTATGCGAGCGACTGTCGTGAAGCTCTTCCCTGTACAGTCGTTGTGTATGCCATGCGAGACGAGGCAAAGAAAAAGCGAAACCATGTTAAACAAATTGACTCTTTGCCTCGTCAAGTTAAACTTTGGGAGGCAAAAGGTTAATTTGCAATCCCGGTGAGGCTCCAAGGCATATATGGCTTTTTGATCTCAAGTACTTAACGAGACGGCTCATGCGTGACAATTTAATGACAGATCTGACTTCTTTGATGCTCATAAAACTGTAAAAAGGTCATTCCCACCGGCAGGCCGAGCTATTTCAACTGCCGAGACTGGTCCCCGAAGAGCAAACGGTATATCTGGAAAATAGGGCTGAACTACAGGAAATGGCCATCGAGCGGAAGAAAAAAAAGAAGAAGTCTACCAAGGGCTCGTTAGTTCGCGCCTATGCGGAAGGCATCAGCGCAACTCTCCTGGAACAACACGGCGACACGGTGAAATGGGTCATCGGTAAGAAACGAGGTGTATACGTCCTGTCCAAAGATGGCAAACCGTATTACATCGGACTTGCCAAGAAACTGCCTTCCAGACTCAGCCACCACCTGAAAGACCGCCACGCCCGCAAGTGGGACCACTTTAACTTTTATGCAATACGATCTCAAAAGTATGTCAAAGACCTTGAATCCATTCTCATTAGGGTCGCCAGGCCAAAAGGCAACAGACAGCTAGGGGGTTTTGGAAAAGACAAAAATCTCCGCAAAAAACTTCAGAAAGAAATCATCGCTTCAATAAAAGCAGACTTCACAGCAAGCTGAGTACACGCAGACAAGGAGCGGCTGTGGGCGAGGTCCGTTTAACTATCTCCAAAATGCCTCATAAGGATATTCCAAGACCCAAAGTCGGTTTGTGTGCTTCCGTCTGGTAATTTGACTCCAGAAATCACCTGCACGTTACCGTTCGGGTCGATAATTGCTGCCGGTACGGCGAATCTATGCAGAGGCTTCCAACCCGGATGAACTGCTTTCCCTTTGCCCGCCTCAGGCATTTCGGCGGCGAGAGCCGTTCTGACAAATTCCGGATCTTCATATCGGAATACAACGGGTTCTAAGTGGGGATTATTCTTAACCCATTGAGGGCCGTGCTCAATCGTAATTCTGGAGCGAAGGACGCCATCAACCCGCGTTACTTCCCACTTCTCTACAAATACACCATCGCGACAACTTATTGAGACGGTATAGTGCTGACTGTTCGGATCGAGAGGATTCCACGTAAAGCTTCCAGCTGCTCCTTCTGGGCTGGCTTCATCGATATGGATGTGCTTTTGCGATTCACCCGCCAGCCGGGGCGGCGGATACGGCGAATGCGGATGTCTAACCAACCATTCATGTTCGATGTTCTTGCGATCATCGTCGGAAAATCCGATGTCGCAATTGTATGCAGACGCCGGCCCATAATGCTTAAGCAGCATCACCCACGATGCGGAGTCGTTATCCCCCAACGGCGAACCGAATACAAATAGAAAGCTAGGTTTCGGCGGGGCCTCTACTGCGAGTTCCGTGACGGCGGCACTGCGTATCGGTCGCAATGTGGCAAAAAAGCTGGCGTCGTTCGCATCCTCGTCTTTAGCAGTTACCCCATAGATTATCAAGGCGACCCCGAAAAGCCCAAAACCTATAATGCTAAACGGGCCAAGATATTGCGCCAACATCGGTCCCACCAAGATTGAGCCAATACCAAAGGCGATAACCGTTTTAGACAAGGCGCATTCCTTTCTAACTTAGAACGGGAAGGGTGCGCCAATAATTGACCCTGTGTCAACGAGACAATCTCGGCCTCTTTGTACAAGAAATCAGGTGCGAAGGAGTCTTCTATATTACATAAATCTCAGGAATTAAAGCTTTACATGTGCTCTCATTTCTTGTATAAAAACGTGCAGAAAGGGAGCGCATGTCAAAACTCAAGGTTTACTCTACCCCGGAAGAAGTTCCAAGTCGTCTTTCGGAATTGGGCCTTCGCCAAGAAACTCTGTGTGAGGCCGTTCAACGCGGACAAGCTGCGCGGGCAAGTTGCACGCCGAATCACCCAGCGCCGTTTCCAGGCATTTGGGCATGGGCGGAAACCGTCGCAAGCCTCCGCGAACTTTTGCGTCCCGAGGGCTGGATTCGTGCAGACAGTGGAAATCTACCACTGACTGTCGATGCGGCGGGTCGGGTTTCACTAATAGTCTCAACAGGTGATGAAAATACTGGAAATCCCGATGTCAGTCCTTGCACTCGGTCCAGCAAGGGACCTCGAACCGAGAATGCGGTGACAGTCAACGCGCTTCAGATGACGCTATTCGATGTTCGGTTGCGGCCCGAGGACCTAGATGAATCTAATGGCAGAATTACATTCTTGCTCTTGTTCCACAGCGATGCGAAAGCAAACGAGGTTCGCTGCGAACTATCCCGTCCAATCAAGATGAACGAAGAAGGCCAAGTTAGTGGATGGGCTGAACGAATTATTCTACCGACCTCGCCACTCGGCGGGGACGTGATGAAGGTTTTGACCGATGTCCCGCAAACGCCAACCGTCGTCGTCAAAATCAAGCGGCGAAGTGCTTAAATCGGAGCGGATGTTCAATCCCACGCGATTGTCAGTCGCTCGGAAGCGCCGGGGATACACGAAGATAGAGTTTGCTAGGCAGATGGGCGTGGCTTTGCGCTCATTCAAGGCCTACGAGTTAGGCGAATATCCTCCAAGCGATGAGGTCATAAGCCAGATCGCGTCCGTATCTGGGTTTCCAGTAGATTTCTTCTTCGGAGACGTACTAGACGAGCCTAGACCTGATACGGCCAGTTTCCGTTCAATGTCCAGAATGAAGGCATTTCAGCGAGCCATGGCCCTTAGTCAAGGTGCAATCGCTCTCCACTTGAATCGATGGCTCGAAGAGCGATTCGAGCTACCGTCTGTCGATATTCCAAACCTGAGCGACGAGGAGTCTCCCGAAGCTGCTGCGGAAGCGCTGCGACATCATTGGGGTATCGGGGAACTTCCTGTGAGCAACATGATTCACTTGCTGGAATCCAAGGGCGTCCGTATCTATTCACTGGCGATTGAAGCCCGAGAAGTTGACGCTTTCTCGATGTGGAAAGAGGAAGTTCCTTTTATATTCTTGAACAGTAGGAAATCTTCTGAACGGAGCCGCTATGATGCGGCGCATGAATTAGGACACCTTGTTCTTCATCGGCACGGCGGACCACGCGGAAAAGATGCCGAGCAAGAAGCGAATGCTTTTGCATCCGCTTTTTTAATGCCCCGTGCCAGTGTACTTGCGCACGCGACTCGATTTCCCACGCTAGCGACCTTGGTCAGTCTTAAGAGCATTTGGAAGACTTCGGTTGCGGCTCTATGCCATCGGCTGCGCAGTGTCAACATGCTTACCGAATGGCAATACAGGTTGCTGTACATCCAAATTTCGAAGAACAGATTTCGCACGGAAGAACCGAACCAAGCGCCACGTGAGACTTCACTTATTCTTCCGAAGATATTTGCCGAATTGCACAGAGAGGGGATGACGAGATCGAAGATTGCGCGTGAACTGGCGATTCCTCAAGAGGAGTTGGAGTGCTTAATGTTCGGCCTCACGATGACAGGTATCAAGGGCGGCGGTAAAGGAACATCGAGTCGTTCACGTTTGGCGCTCATCGCCAAGAACTAGTAGTCTCATCGCATTCCCATACGCTTTTATCTCTTCTCCGCGGCGGCCTTCAATTACCACGGATTGGCGCAGAAGTTTGCAAAGCTATTCACGATTCTCCTGGTGCTGGATGAGTTTTGGGCCCTCGCGCCTTTTCTCGCGATTGCCAAGATTGGTTTCGGGCTGGCGATCGCCGTTAGCGCGGCGCTTGTCTATTTGCCGTTCTCGCAGCGAAGCCTGCTCTTGATGGCTGCTCCCGGGCGGCCAAAATAAAAACGCCCAAGGGCAACCCTTGGGCGTTGATAAATCGGAGATGCGTAGTTTCCGGTCGGAGATGCAAAGTTACGTACGTACGTAGTTGAATTACGTACGTAACTCTGCTTAATTTGCGAAGTTTCCCTCCGTAGTAGGCGAACGCCGCTCTACGTAGTAGCCAGGCACTCCCACTCACCCGATGAGGACTTCAACTGATGCACGCGCCCGTCGTCGGCGTGAAGAAAATAGGTCCCGTCAGGAATGAAGTGGGCGTGTGCGGACCGAACCGAGCACTTGGTCCAACGCATAGTAGTGGCGGCTGGGGCGCGGCCGTGTTGCCGGATCTCGACCGTCAGCTTGATCGCGTATTCCACTTGGTACTGCACCCCTGTGGGCCGTGTGGGCACCAGCCGGCCCTTGCCTGTCTCCTTATCGATTGCCATCGTATCTGCCTTTCCTTTCAATAATTTCGGTTTGAGACCCCATTTTACCATTATTTAGACGTTTACCGGAGCCTTTCGGCTGTATTCCCGGCTGAAACCAGTACGGCTTATCACGCCTAGTTGGATGCTGGCCGAAGCTTCAGGTTGCCACAAAAAGCCGCTATCATCATATTTTATCGGCACTTGCCGACGGAGCATCTACAGTATTTCAGGTATGCGGCCTGCGTGCGTGCTGGAGGGTTTCAGAACCGTGGGGAACCACAGCCGAGGCATTCCGGACGCTTAAGCTACTATAGAAAAAAGACTTATATGTGCATTTGGGCTCGCCGGGCCCGAATCTCTGTCGGCGGGGTGTCCTCGACGGGGGTTGCGGCCGTTATGTAGGTCTGCGAGATTCGATCCTGCCAGCTGAAATGATCCTCATCCCAGATGGCCCAGAGAAACCCGATCAGCAGCGTGGCTCCCGAAAGCAGATAACCGAAGCCGCGCCAGAGCAGTTGCCTGGTATCGGGGAGGCTGCCATCGAGGCGGACGCAGGAAAGCTCGCACAATTGCATCCCAGGGGTCGCGCCGGCGAGCGTGGTGAACAGGAAGAAGTACTGCCCGTAGAAAAGGTAGAGAACCACGGCGTAGACCAGGATGTCCATCTTTTCGAACCCGATTTGTCCCCCAAGCGCATGAAACAGCGCGAGAAAGCCGCCGGACGTGAGCCCGATAAAGAGCGCATCGAGTGCCGCCGCGCTGCGCCGCTGGCCCAGGCTGGCTACCGGCACCAGCGCTGTCTGTGGGCGCGCTCGGTCGTCCGCCGAGCTTGAAAAATCAAGCTCGGGCTGCACGCAGATCTCGAGGCGCTCCATCCTTCGGTGAGACGGATTCGCAGTGACTCGGGGGCGCGGGCGCTCCCGCTCGCGCGCCGGTTCCGGGCTTTCCTTCGGCTGCCGGAAGGGAAGCACCGGCTGCGCCTCCTCGGGCTGCAGGCGCTGCTTGCGCGCGCGGTAATCCCCCAGGCGGCGGGTGACCTCGCTCTGCCAGTGAACTTCGCCGGTCGATTTGGGTGAAGACGCACTCATAGCGATGCGTGGCGAGTCGGCCGCCAATTCGCCGGGAATTCCACAAAAAGAGCAATTTGCGGTGCGCGTAAGCAGAAGGGCGCCGCACTTCGGGCAGATTCGTGTCACTGGTCCGTTTTGCGCTGCGGAGAGTTCCAGTGGCGGAACGGCAGCGATGATAGCAGGGGTTATACAGCCAAGCGCAGCCCCATAAAATCCAATTGTGGCTTAACAGACAACTCGGCAAGCTTTTCTCCGCCTGTCGCGTTGACTGAGGGAGGACTGAGACGCGGACCGAGGCGCCGCCTGATTTTTCTGCCGTTATTTTTCGGCGAAGTGATCCCTGGACAGAACTGATCCCGCGATTGCGAGACCCGGAAACGCATGTTAGGCTCAACCGTCATTTTTCAGCTATTCCAGGCCTCTCTATTCAATGCCGTTATGGATAAAAATTGACTCCGTAAGCCGGGTTGCCGCGCTGTGCTTGCAATTCTGGCGATTTGGCGCGGTGGCATCGGGTCAAAACAGCCCACAGGCTCCGCTCCGGCTTCCCACCGGCGGTGGCGAAGCGACGCTCGAAGCGGACCAGCAGAAACAAGTCGGCAGGATTTCCTATGCGGATGGGCACGTGGACGTCCGCTACCAGAATGCCCGCCTGCGCGCGGATCACGTTGAATACAATGCCGATACGCAGGTGGTGCTGGCGCGCGGACACGTGGAACTCGACTATCTGACGCAGCACGTGGAAGCCGACGATGCGCGCTACGAGCTGCGCACCGGCCACGGAACTTTTCATCACGTTCGCGCCACGTTTGCGATGCAGCGCCGCCCGATCCCAACGCTGCTGATCAGCCCCAATCCCCTCTATTTCGAGGCGGAAGAGGCCGAGCGCATCAGTGAAAATACCTACCACGTGCAAAAAGCGTGGCTCACGGTGTGCGATCCAAATCATCCAACGTGGAAGTTCTTTGCGCCATCTGCGACCGTAGAACTACGCAAATCGGTGCACCTTGAGAACGGTAATTTCCGCTTATTTTCGGTTCCGGTTCTTTATTTTCCCTACGCCACGTTTCCGGCGGAGAAGCAGCGCAATTCCGGATTTGTGATTCCCGAGCCGGGCAACAGCTCGAGCAAAGGCTACGTTCTTGGCGATTCCTTTTACTGGGCTCCGACGGACTGGATGGATGCGACGATCGGAGCCTCCTATTACAGCAAGCGCGGCTGGAGCCAAAAGGGCGAGTTGCGAATGCGGCCGTGGGAGAACGCACGGCTGGAGGCGAGCTACTTCGGCGTTATCGACCGCGGGCTTGCGGAGCCTTCCGGTCCGCCGCTCAAGCAAGGCGGCCACGAAGCGAAGCTGCTCTTTACGGCGCTGCTGCCGGACGGATGGCGGGCGGTGGCCGATCTGGACCAGCTAACCTCGCTTACGTTCCGGCTGGCGTTCTCCGAGACGTTCGTGCAGGCGGTGAATTCGGAAGTGCGCAACGCGGCTTTTCTGACGAACAATTTTCGAGGGTTCAGCCTGAATTTCGCCGCGGTGAGCTACGAAAACTTTTTGAGCGCCGCACCGCAGTCTTCGATTACGCTTCGCGCCGCACCCGAAGTACGATTCAGCTCGGTGGACCAGTCTTTATCCGACCGCATTCCCGCTTATTTTTCCTTCTCGGCGTTTTCGGGGGCCGCGCGCCGCAGCGAAACGGTGACTCCGTTTGAGACGCCGGGGTATGTGGAGCGCAGCGAATTCGCGCCCAGTTTTACGTTTCCGCTGCACTGGGGACCGTGGCTGAACGTGACGCCGAGTTTCACTTTCCGGTCCACCTACTACGGCGGGCAGCTTCAGAACGGCGCGTATGTGGGCCAGGGATTTTTCCGCAACACGCAGGAGGTTTCCGTCGACATACTTCCGCCGACGATCGAGCGCGTGTGGGGCGACGGCACGAAATGGAAGCACGTGATCGAACCGGAAGTGATCTACCGGTATGTGACCGGAGTGAACGATTTTTCGAGATTCCTCCGGTTCGATGAAGACGACACGCTCACCGATACGAACGAAGTGGAGTACGGGTTTACGCAGAGGCTTTTCCGGCGGAGAGGAAACGGATCGACGGAGGAACTCATCACCTGGCATGTGGCGCAGAAGCATTTCTTCGACCCGACATTCGGCGGAGCACTCGTGCCGGGACAGCGGAACGTGTTCCAGACGCTGGACCTTTTTACGCCCTTCGCATTCGCGGACACGGCGCGGCACTTTTCCCCGCTCGTGAGCGACCTGACCATCGAGCCGGGGAAACATTGGGACACGGAATTCATCGTAAATTACGATCCCGCGCGGAACAGGCTGACGGCGATCGGAACGCTGCTGAAGCTCAAACCGTACAAGGAATCTTTTGTGACGGTGGCGGACTTTTCGACGGTGAACCTGCCGGTGAATCCGGTGCCCCCGCCGCCGAATTTCTCTCAACGATCCAACCAAACACGCGCCCTGCTGGGATATGGCGATATGAACCGTCGCGGATGGAACGCGGCCTTCGGCGCGAGCTACGACTGGACACAACAGGCCTTTCAAAACCAGCTTGCAGAGGTGAGCTACAACGGGTCGTGCTGCGGCATCGGCTTCGAAGTGAGACGATTTTCGTTCGGGACGATCCGCAACGAGAACCTCTACATGGCGGTTTTCCGGATAGCCAACCTGGGATCGGCCGGGAACCTCCGCCGGCAGGAAAAGATTTTCTGAGCCTCGCGTAGATCGATGAATCAGCAGCCCAAATCGGATTTGACGTTTCTCTCCATCGAACAGGCTGCGCGGCTGCTGCGCCGGCGGGAGATTTCGCCGGTCGAATTGGTGGATGCGTGCCTGGAGCGCATCGAAAGCCTCGACGCTTCCATCAACGCTTTTATCACCCTGACGGCGGAGTCCGCACGGCGCCGCGCGCGAGCGGCCGAGCGAGAACTGCGCCGCGGCGGTGCGCGAAGTCCGTTGCACGGAATTCCCATTTGCCTGAAAGACAACTTCTGGACGAAGGGTGTGCGGACCACGGCGGGGTCGAAAATCCTCGGCGATTTTGTTCCCGATGCGGACAGCGACGTGGCGATGCGGCTGGCGCAGGCGGGAGCGATCCTTCTCGGCAAAACGAACATGCACGAATTTGCGTACGGGATCACGTCGGAGAATCCGCACTATGGATCCGTGCGCAATCCCTGGGCGCGGGATCGAATTTCCGGGGGATCGAGCGGCGGATCGGCGGCGGCGGTGGCGACGGGAATGGCGTTTGCGTCGGTGGGAACCGATACCGGGGGATCGATTCGAATTCCAGCGGCGCTGTGCGGAATCGTGGGGCTGAAACCGACATTCGGACTGGTGAGCGTCGCGGGAACGGTGCCGCTTTGCGAGAGCATGGACCATGCCGGACCGCTGGCGCGGTCTGTGGCGGATGCCTGCATCGTGTTTGAAGCGATCGCGGGGGCAGTACCCGCGCGGGGTGGCGCGGCCGAATCATCGCAGGCTGCGGCAGAAAGGGCGCAAGCGCTTCCGGCTTGGCTGGCCGGAGCAATATTACTTCGAGCGGGTGGACGGCGGCGTTCGCACGGCGATCGATGCAGCGGTGAAAACGCTGGAGCAACTGGGGGCGCGCATCGAACGAGTTTCGCTGCCTCATTTGCAGGAGTCGGTAGAGGCCAGCACGAACTTGGGATTGGCCGAGGCCACGAGCTTTCACGAGTCGCAGGGCTATTACCCTGCCCGCGCGGTCGATTATGGCGAAGACGTCCGGGGGAGGCTGGAAGCGGGAACCAAGGTTCGCGCGACGGACTATCTTCACGCGCTCAAGGTGAAAAAGATGCTGCGACGGGATTTCGATAACGCGTTCGAGCGCGTGGACGCGATTCTTGCCCCGGCTTCGCCGATCCCGGCGCCGAGGCTCGGCGAGAATGAGGTGGAAATCGGAGGAGGGAAGGCCGCGGTTCGAGGCGCTGCTGGTGGGCGCGTCCCGGCCGGCGAACTTTACAGGACATCCGGCATTATCGGTTCCGTGCGGATTCACGCCCGCGGGATTGCCGGTGGGGCTGCAACTGATTGGACCTCGCTGGGGTGAGGCGGGACTGCTCGCGATTGCCAAGGCGTATGAAGAGGCTACGCCGTGGCACACACGCCGTCGCGACGTGCTTTGACCACACGTTACAGGATGCTCCCTGTGCCAAAAACCTGCGGCATGCGTCTAATGGATATGCGAAAATTTGACAGTGGGGAGAGCCCGGAGCGGGCTTCGGGCATCCGATAAATCCTGATGGACGTTTCGATATTCGCGGCGTTTGTGGCGGGGCTGGTATCGTTTCTCTCTCCGTGTGTTCTCCCGCTGGTGCCGGGGTACGTCTCGATGCTTTCCGGCATCGGGGTGGAGCAGCTTAAAGAGGGCAAGGCGCCGCGGGGCAGCCTGCTTACGTCGGCGCTGGCATTCGTTACCGGATTTTCGATCGTATTCATCACGTTCGGGGCTTCGGCGAGCGCGGTGGGGTCGTTTCTGGTGCGCAACCGGACGCTGCTCGCTCCCATTGCGGGGGCGCTGATTCTTCTTTTCGGGCTGCACCTTGTGGGCTGGCTGGTGAAAATCCCGGTGCGGGCGGGGCTGGGGATTGGCGCGGTGCTTGTGCTTGCAGGGATCGCGCTGAGCTTTCGCCACGGAGTTGCCGGGCGCGCTTACGCAGTCGATCTGTACGCTATCGCGATTATTTTTCTGCTGGGGCCGAGCCTGACGCGGTGGCTCAACCGGGACGTCCATTTCCGGAAGCTGGGCGGGCAGCCGGGGCCCTTCAGCGGATTCCTGATGGGCTTCGCTTTTGCGTTCGGATGGACGCCTTGCATCGGACCCATCCTCGCAGCCGTGCTGGCGGTGGCCGCTACACGCGAAACTATCTGGCAGGGAGTGTTTCTGCTGGCGTGCTACTCGGCAGGACTGGCCATTCCGTTTCTGGTTACGGCGCTCGGCATCGGCGGCTTTCTGAAGTTCTACCAGCAATTCCGGCGGCACCTTCACACGGTGGAGGTCTTCAGCGGCGTCCTGCTGCTAGTGATCGGCGGGCTGGTGTTCGCCAACCGGCTGACGTGGCTTTCGAACAAGCTTTCGTTTCTCAATTCCGCGGTGGCGTCGATC
The DNA here is from genome assembly GCA_963709105.1 of uncultured Acidobacteriota bacterium. Lineage (GTDB taxonomy): Bacteria > Acidobacteriota > Terriglobia > Acidiferrales > UBA7541 > Palsa-295. The sequence continues at coordinate 390,067 of CAVPVC010000015.1, read as the reverse complement.
GAGGGCGGACTGACGACGGGGCACACGAAGTCGAGCGGCCAAACAACTGCAACAGCAAAAGCCAACCAGCCCAACGAGCCGAATGTGACATTTGAGGACCTGCAGGGGAACAAAGTGCCGATCGCGAGCCTGAAGGGCAAGCTGGTGCTGGTGAATTTCTGGGCCACGTGGTGCGAGCCCTGCCGCGTGGAAATTCCGTGGATGATCGCGTTTCAGCAGAAATATGGGAGCCAGGGCTTTACTCTTCTGGGCGTGGCGATGGATGACGAAGGGAAGAGCGTGGTGGCCCCGTACATTCAGAAAACGCAGTTCGACGTGAACGGGCACCCGACGACTATGGATTATCCGATCGTGCTGGGAACCGACGACATCGCCACGCAATTCGGCGGGCTGATCGGATTGCCCACGAGCGTGCTGATCTCGCGCGACGGAAAAGTAGTGAAGCGCTACGTGGGGCTGGTGAACGAGAAGGATCTCGACAAGGAGATTCAGAGCCAGCTTTGATGCGGGGAGCGCGATTCCGTTCTGTTTCCGCGTGGCCGGCGATGCTGCTGGCGGTGTCGCTCATTTCACTGACGGCGCCTCGCTGCCCCTCGGCAGAACCGCAGGGCTTGCCCAGCGCGTCGGCTGTGGTGAAGCCGCAGGCGTACGTTTCTCTCGATCCTGTGCCGCGAGGAAGGGAATTCGAGGTTGCGATAACGGTGGAAATCGCGCGCGGGTTCCACATGAACTCGCACAAGCCCAGCGACGACTACCTGATTCCGACGACGATTACGCCGCAGCTTCCGCCGGGAATCAAGCTGGCGGACACTATTTATCCGCCCGGGCAGCTGAAGAAATTCGCGTTCTCTCCGAACAAGCCGCTGGATGTTTATAGCGGAAGCGTGACGTTGAAGCTGAAACTTGTGGCGCAGGCGAACGCTGCTCTGGGCGCTACGACTATTCCGGTGACGCTGCGGTATCAGGCTTGCAACGATGCGGCTTGCCTGCCGCCGGTGAAGGTGCCGGTCAATGTGGCGCTGGAAATTGCGGCGGCTGGCGCGAAGGCTCGGGCCGTTCACGGTGACGTGTTCTCCGCTGCTTCGCCTGCTGCTGTTCCGGCGAACCTCTTGAAGTAACTTGCCACGGCTCTGCTCAGTGGAAAGAAGCAAGATTGATCCTTCGTCTTTCGCTCCTCAGGATACCTGCCTGACACAATGAATCACGCAGACGATGTAAGAAAACACCGCCAATCGGGAGATTGGCGTTCCCAGGGGACCGGCTTCGGCGGCGGAATGCTGACGTCGCTAAAGTAACGAGGCAACGGGCTGAGGCGGCATGGCTCAGCCTGCCGCTTTACGCTGACACGAACGAGGCTTGGGCACGGCGCAGGCGCGAGATTACTTTTTCCTTACCGAGTACGACCATGGTCTCGAAAAGCGGAGGGGCTACCGCGCGGCCTACTATGGCTACGCGCGTGGCGTTGATCAGCAAGCCGGCCTTTACGCCTTCGGCGGCGGCGACGGCGCGTGCGGCCGCGTCGCATGCGTCGTGGTTCCATTCGGGAAGCGCGGCCAGAGCTTCGGTTAGCTTTGACAGCATGGCGGGAATGCGCTCGTCCTTCCAGAACTTGGCTTTGGCTTCCTCTTCGTAGTCGAAATCGTCGGTGAAGAAGGCGCGGGACCAGGTGGTGAAATCGCCGAGGAAGCGCGTGCGCGGCCGGATCAGATCGACGGCGTGCGCGAACCAGGGACGATCCGCGCCGGACCAGGATTCCTGCCAGATTCCGGCGCGCTTGAGCTCCGCTTCGATATAGGGAAGGAGCTCGTCTACCTGAACCTTTTGCAGATACTGCGTGTTGAACCATTCGAGCTTGGCGCGATCGAAGATGGCGTTGGTGCGGCTGACGCCGGCGAGGCTGAAGCGCTGGATGAGATCGGTGGTGCGAATAAATTCGTCGTCATTGCCCGGAGACCAGCCGAGGAGCGCCAGGAAATTGCGGAAGGCCTCGGGTAGAAAGCCTTCCTCGGCGTACGAGCCCACGCTGGTGGCTCCGTGGCGCTTGGAGAGGCGGGTGCGGTCGGGCCCGAGGATGAGCGGAACGTGCGCGAAAATGGGGGGCTCGACGCCGAGGGCGCGGTAGATCAGCACCTGCTTGGGCGTGTTGGACAAATGGTCCGCGCCGCGGACGACGTGGGTGATGCGCATGTCGATATCGTCGACGACGACGCTGAGCTGGTAGGTGGGAAGGCCGTTCGAGCGCATGAGGACGAAATCCTCGATCTCGGCGTTCTGCACTTCGCGGGGGCCGAACACGGCATCCTGAAATTGAGTGACGCCGTCGCGCGGAACGCGGAAGCGGATGGCGCGGGCAACGCCATCTTTTTGGCGGGCGGCGAGTTCGGGCGGGCTGAGTTCGCGGCAGTAGCAGGCCAGCTTCTTCTGGGCTTTGGCGCCTTCGTCGTCTCCTTCGCCTTCGTGCGCGATGTCGCGCTCCACGCCTTCGGTGACGCTATCGGCGCCGACGTAGGCTGATGCTTTGCAGTAGCAGGCGAAAGCCGAGCCTTCGGCAAGGAGGCGTTCGGCGGAGGCGCGGTATAGATCCAGGCGCGCGGATTGAAAAATCGGGCCTTCGTCCCATTCGATCCCTAGCCACTTCAAGCCGTCGAGGATTCCCTGGACGAGTTCGGGGCGGTTGCGCTCGACGTCTGTGTCTTCGATTCTCAGCACGAGCGTGCCGCCTTCGTGGCGGGCGAAAAGCCAGTTGAACAGCGCCGTGCGCGCACCGCCGACGTGAAGATATCCGGTGGGCGAGGGAGCGAATCGCACGCGCGGCTTTTCCGGGGAGGTCATTTCGTTGGAATTCCTTCCTTTTTTGGTGTGGGTTTCATCTTAGCGAAAGGTGCGGTCAAAATCGAGCCGGCCTCGCGGAAGTCGAGGCGCAATTCTGGTACGTTTGTACCGTTGACCGCACGGTTAAGGGCCCGCATAGTTATTTGCGCGCGCGGATTTGTGCCGTGAGCGATCGTGTGCCGCTATTGCGATGGCGATCCAAAGGTTTACAGGAAGGAACGCGCGCGGTTCGCTCCTGAAGATGCCAATTATTTCTGCTATCCTCGGAAGTTCGGTCAACGCTTGGCTCGACGATAGTGCCGGAGAATTGAGTTCTTGAGTTCCTTTAACCTCGCTGCAATTTCGCTGGCCACGGCTGCGGTGACATTTTACTGGGTAGGGCGGCTGCATGCGCGTCGAAAGATGGCGCAGCAGACGCCGCGGCGCAGCGACGAACTGCACATTCTGAACGAAATCGGACGCGCGCTGAGCTCGACACTCGAACTGGATTTGCTGCTCGAAAGAATTTACGCGGAGATGCGGCGGCTGGTGGACGTATCGAGCTTCGTGATCGCGTCGCACGATACGAAAACGGATCAAATCCGCTTTGAAATCGAAGTAACCGACGGCGAGCGCCTGCCGAGACGTTCGCGACCCGCTGGAAACCACCTGATGGAATATGTGCTGAGAACGCGGCAGCCGCTTCTGATTCGCGAGCGGTTCCCCGAGGAAACGCAACGGCGGGGAATCGAGCCGCTGCGGCAGGTGGGCTCGATGTGCGCCGTGCCGCTGGTTCTCTACGACCGCGCGGTGGGCGTGATGATGGTGCACAGTCCGAAGGAAGGGGTGTTCGACGAAGGGCACCAGGAGCTTCTGCGGGTGCTGGCCAACGAAGCGAGCATCGCGATCGAAAACGCGCGGCTGTTTACCGAGGAGCAGAAGAAGTCGCGGCACCTGACGCTGATCAATAATGTGTCGAGCCACGCGATCACGACGCTGAATCCGGTGGAGATGCTGGAAAAAATCGCGACGGAGATCGAAGCGAGCCTGGCGTACGACCACATCGGCATCGCCACGCTGGACTATTCGACCAAGGAACTCGTGGTGCAGGCGGAGGCGGGCGCGCGCAAGGAGGCGCGCGGGCGGCGGATCGAGATCGGCGAAGGAATCGTGGGGCAGGTGGGGCGGTCGGGGCAGATGGCGATGGTTCGAGAAGCGAACGCCTTGACGCCCAAGATGGTGCTTGCCGGGTCGGTGGCGTCGATTGCGCTGCCGGTGATTTACGCGGAGCAACTGCTTGGCGTGCTTTACGTGGAATCGCCGAAGCCGTGCGAGTTCCCCGAGCAGGAAATTCTGCTGCTGCGCACGCTCGCCGATTTGTTTGCCGGGGCGCTGCACAACGCGCTGACGTTCCAGAAGGCGCAGGAGCAGGCGATCACCGACGGGCTTACGGGCGTGAAGACGCATCGCTTCCTGATGGAGGCGCTTTCGGCGGAATGGAAACGGTCGACGCGCGCTAACCGTCCGTTTGCGCTGGTGCTGATGGACCTGGACCGCTTCAAATTCGTGAACGATTTTTACGGGCACCTGGAAGGCGACGTGATCCTGCGGCGGGTCGGGCACATTCTCGAGCAGAATTGCCGGCGGTCGGACGTGGTGGCGCGCTACGGGGGCGACGAGTTCGTGATCCTGATGCCGGAAACGAGCATGGAGCAGGCCCGCCAGCTGGCAAACAAGCTGCGGACCTGGGTGGCCTCCGACCCGCTGCTGCGCGACAAGAACATAACCGCAAGCTTCGGGATCGCGGGATTCCCGATTCACGGCTCGACGCCGCAGGAATTACTCCAGGTGGCGGACTCCTCGATGTATCTCTCGAAGCACCAGGGCGGGAATTCCGTTTCGAGCGCCGAGCAGGGAAATCCCAACGACGGCAAGCGATGGAAGAAGGATGTGCTGGAAGCGTATCTGGGCGTGACGCTCAAACGATTGTTTTCAACGGGCCCCCAGGCGTTCGAGGAAATCTACCGACGGCTGGAGCTTTTCACGCGGTCGCTGGTGGACCAGGGACCGGGCGCTTCCGAGAAGGAGCTTCCGCCGGCGGTGGTCGAGACCGTCACTTCGCTCGCGCTGGCGATCGATGCGAAGGATCAATACACGCAGGGACATTCGCAGAAGGTTTCGGCGTACGCAGTGATGCTCGCGCAGGCACTGAACCTGGAGCAGGCGGAGGTGGAAGAGATTCGGCTGGCCGGGCTGCTGCACGATATCGGAAAGGTGGGCATCCCGGAAGGAATCCTGAACAAGTCGGGGCCGCTCGATGCCACCGAGTGGGAAACGATGAAGACGCACACCGAGCTGGGCGCGAAAATTCTCGAGCCGCTCGAAACGATGTCGCGGATCCGGCTGATGGTGCGGCATCATCACGAGTACTACGATGGCTCGGGTTATCCCGAACGCCTGCAGGGCGAGGCGATTCCTTACGGGTCGCGCGTGATCGCCATCGCGGATTCCTACGACACGATTACTTCTGAGCGGAGCTACAAGAAGGGGCGCTCTCCGGAAGAGGCGTTCATGGAGTTGGAACGCTGCGCGGCCACGCAGTTCGATCCGGCGATCGTGCGGGTATTTGTCGAGAAGATGCGGCAGTTACCGGATCCGAAGTCTCGCCTCAAAGAATTTACGGTGCAATCGGGGCGCTAGTTTCGCAACGCTTCGCTTCCTCGCGTTCGTCTCTGAATCACAAGCTCCGACCTCCTAAGAACCTTTCCCGGACCTGATTCTTACTGCTTCGGTCAGGAAGCCAAGAAGCGCAAGGATGGGTGCGGCGGCTCAGCCCAGGAACGTTAGGGTTTGGGTGGGAAAGTTTGCCAGGTTGGGGAAGATGGCGGCAAAATCCCCGGCGGGCACTCCGAACCATTTGGCGAGGGTTGCGCCGTACTGGTCGATGGGGGTGGTGGGAATCCAGCGGCCGTTTGAGCCGACGTCACTGGGACCGCCTGGCGCGAATACCGGGAGGGTGCCGTAGATGTCGGCGCCTACTACGCCTCCGCCCATGATCATCTGCACGCTGCCCCAGGCATGGTCGCTGCCGCCATCGGATGCGGGCTGGTAGGTGCGGCTGAAATCGGACATGGTGAACGTGGTGACCTGCTGCGCGAGGTTCAACTCGACGGTGGCGTTGTAGAAGGCATTCATCGCGGGGCTCAACTGCGAGAACAGGCTCTGCTGCGTAGCGATCTGGTTGCTGTGCGTGTCGAAACCGCCGAGGGAACAGAAGAAAACCTGGCGATTCAGGCTGAGCGCGGAGCGCACGGAGAGAAGCTGCGCCACTTGCTTTAGCTGGGCGCCCAGGCCCGTCGCGGGGAATACGGTAGCGAGCGGCGTGGCGGAGGCCAGTGCGGCCGAAAGAGTTTTGCTATCGGCCAACGAATTGGAGGTGATGGAGCTGGCGGCCTGAATCAGCGAAACGCCCGTATCGAAGGTCAGCAACTGCTGCAAGGCCTGCAAGCGGGCCGTGCCCGCGGCGGAGCTATCGAAGCCGGAAAGGCCCGGCGTGGTGCCGGGAATGATGGCATAGGGCTGGGTCTGCTGGCCGGTGCCGAAAATCGCGCGAGCCGGCCACGGAGGTGATCGGCGGAAAAAGCGAACCCGAATTGAGGCTGCCGTTGATATTGTCGGCGAGGCGTCCGGCCCAGCCCGTCTTGTAGAAGCCATCGAGTTCGAGCGTCTGCCACTGCTGCTGCTGATCGGCATGCGAGAAAAGATTTGCCGGGACGGGAGGGGCCGGCGCCAGATACTGCGTGCGCGTGAGCGGTTGCGCGAGCGGCCCGACGTTGGCAAGAAACGCCAACTGGCCGGAGGTGAACAGAGCCTGCACCTCGGGAAGGTTGGGATGCAGGCCGAAGGAGGTCTGGCCATTCTGTGCCGTTTTGGCCGCGATCGGCAGCAGCGTGCTCTGGTCGAGAGCCAAGCCACCATTGGCGACGGCGACGCGGTATTTCAGGTAGTTCGCGTAGCCGGCGGTGTCGGTGGGGATCAGCATATTGTTGGCGTCGTTGCCGCCGAAGAGGAAGATGCACACCAGGGCCTGGTAACTCGCCGGGGATTGCGCGAGCGCGTGAATGAGCCCGAAGCGGCTGAAGCTGGAAGCCGTGCCGAGAGCCGCGGCGGCGCAACAGGACTGGCGGATCAAATCTCTTCGCGTGATTTTCATGGAACCCTCTTAGAGTCCGCTACTGGTCGATTGGGAACTCGCTACCGCTCGGCTTTCTTGCTCACTACTGCACAATTTATAGCTCGCTATGCTCAAGTTCTGCTCGCTACTGCTCGACCTGGTATTGCGACGACGAAAGAATCAAATAGATGGCGGCCTGGGCGCGCGCGAGATTCTGCGTGGACCCGGCAGGAACGGCGTTCACTGCGGCGAGAATGCTGGTGCGCGCGTCGGCTGTCATCGAGTTGTGGAGCAGCAGAGCATTCAGGGTGTCGAGCAACTGGCCCGTAGCGTTTGGATTGGCGGCGAGATTGGCGTAGGTGGTGAAACTCACCGTGGTGCCGGTGCCAATGGAACCATACACAAATGAGTTTATGAAATTGGCGCGAACCAGCGTGGTGGCCGTGGTCTCGAGGTCAAATTCCGGGCCGAGAAGATTGGTGCCGGGAATGCCGTAGTCCGGCGGGAAGAAATTGAAGACGCTGGGGGAGTCCATTACCGATTGGCTCATGGACGAGGCGTAGTTGGCCGGCGCAGCGCCGTCCGTCGTCGCTCCAAAGGCGCGCAGAATATTGGCGATGTAGAGAACGGGTTCGCGAAGGTGTCCATCGCCGGGGTTCGCAGTGGCGGTGGAGTCGCCGCGGCGCGCTTCGGAATCGAGCAGAATGGCGGCAATGACGGCCTGCATATCGCCGCGCTGCCCGGATCCGATGGTGATGCCACCGCCGCTGAAGGTTCCGCTGGTAAAGACATCCGCGACGCGCTTCACGTAAGCGCTGCTGGGATTGCTGCTGACGAGATGTTCAATCAACTGTTTGCAGACAAAGGGAGGCAAACTCGGCTGCGCGAAAATGTTGTCGAGAGCACCGCTTAAATCGTTTTCAGCCGATTGACCGGCGGGAAGCGTGACTGCCGATCCGTTTACAGGAAGAAGAACCTTCGCCGTCGTGTTGTGATTACTTTCGAACGGCACCATGGGCCCGATCCAGTAGGCCGGATTGTGCTTTGCGAGCGTGGCGCCCGGCTGCGTGGGATACGTCCAGCCAGTGTAAGCGAGGGCGAAAGAGTCGACATCGGCCTGGGTATAGATGGGAATGGGATTGCCGCTGCTATCGAGCTGCAGCGTGCCATCTTCATTGAGCTTGTCGAGGCCCAGAGTGAAAAGCTGCATCAGTTCCCGCGCATAGTTTTCATTGGCATGCTGGCCGGTGGGGGGATTGTCATTATTCACCATGTCCAGATAGCGGCCCATCGCCGGACCGAGGGTGACATCGTTCATCAGGGTGCGATAGTTGACGAAAGCGTCCTGCAGCAGCAAACGCATGTAGGGCGCCATGCCCTGGGGAGGAACGGTGAAGCCCGAGGTTACCCACATCTCGCTCAGCGCAAAGGCGACGCGCTGCCGGAGCTGATCGGGATTGTTCAGCGCGTTGGTAAAGAAGACCTGCTGGGTGGGCAGCAGAGACGTGACAGTAGAGGCCGGATCGGGGTAGGTGGAAGCCGATGTAGCGAACTGGCTGGTAAGAAATTCAGGAAAGCCTATTTGCTGAACCTGGGTCACGAGAGCCGGAGTCGGACCAAAGGTGGATTGCTCGAGGAAACGAACAGCCGCAGCGACTGTCTCGACGGTTACCGAACTGACCTGCGTCACGGCGGACGTGGTGGAGTTGTTCACGCCGGGGGCCGGATTCACGACGGTCACTGATACGCTGCCGGCCTGCGCGGCAACGGCCGTGCCGGTGGCGGTCAACTGCGTCGCGGAGACAAATGTGGTGGTCAGCGCCGTTGTGCCGAACATGACCTGCGCGCCAGTCAGAAAACCGCTGCCGTTGACCTGCATCGTAAACGCACCTACGCCGATGATTTGCGGGCTGACGGATGAGACGACGGGAATCGGGTTCAGCAGGGTTACCGAACTCGTGCCTTGCACGGTGGGAGTGTTTACCAGCGCAGCCTGCACAGTCACGACATTGCTGGTTGGAACTGTGGCGGGCGCGGTGTATTGGCCGGTGGTGCTGATCAGACCCGTGGCGGCGCTGCCGCCGACTGTTCCGTTCACCGACCAGGAAAGCGCGGTGTCTGAGGCACCCGTTACGGCGGCCGTGAACTGCACGGGTGGATCGCCGGGGCGAACATTGGGAGCCGGAGGATTGATGATTACGCTGGGTTGAGGCGTGGTGGTGGATTCGCTTTGAGTGCTTCCGCCGCCACAGCCAATAAGAAGGCACACAAACAGTAATACCAGGATGAACCTTGAAGAGCGTCCCACGGACCCCCCTTACACGACACGCAACCGACAGTGCCCACGCTGCGAGCTTCAACCCGGATGCTGAAAAAAAGTTGCTGGCCTCCCCACGAGGCTGGTGAGGGGCGCAGCTTGGCATCGTTCCGATGCGCCGTCAAGGACTTGATGATTCATGACGGTTGTTGAGCGAGCGCTGGGTAATGAGGGTTATAGGACTAGCTGCGCCGAGCGGCAATGGTACGCGCGAACATGTACCTTTTGCTTTTGTTGCGTCTTTCGCTGCGAGCTGTCTCAACGACCTTAGACGGTGGAGACCAATTTGGACGGAGCGAAAAAAATTCGGCAGTGCGAATCGGATGGATTCGTTTTTGCGCGATGCGTAACATTTGCTTATGCGTCGGTTCGACAATCCTCTCGATAATCCTATTTGGGCGGCGCTTACAACGCGACGCTCGAACTTTGCCGAAGGCGGCGGGTTGGCTCGGCGTTTTCATCCCGAGGTGACCTCGCTGGCGGGATTTGCTGAAGCGAGTGAAGAGGCGTATGCGTCTCTCGCAGATCTTATGAGCGACGGGCAGCCGGCGGCGCTCTTTCTTCCGACGGAGCAAAATCCGCCAGCGGGGTGGCGTACGCTCGACTCGATGCCGCTTCTGCAAATGACGCTGGCGGATTCGCGAACGATTGCGCCTGCGGCTCAGGTGGACGAACTGACGCCTTCGGACGCGGCGGAAATGCTTGCGCTCGCTCAATTGACCAAACCCGGGCCTTTCGGGATGCGCACGCACGAGATGGGGAACTACATCGGAATTCGCCGCGAGGGAAAGATTGTGGCGATGGCCGGGGAGAGGCTTCGAGTGGAAGGATATACCGAGATCAGCGCGGTTTGCACGCTTCCCGAATACCTGGGACGCGGATTTGCGGCGGGCCTTATCGGCGAGCTGGTGGCGCGCATTCGCGAGCGCGGGGAAACGCCGTGCTTGCACGTGCGCGGCGAGAACACGCGCGCGATTGAACTGTATAAGCGGCTGGGCTTCGAGCTTCGCGTCCAGATGTATGCGCTCGTGGTGAAGCGCCCCTGATCCGAGGGCGATGCGGAGCCCCGGGGATTCGTTACTTCTTTTCGGGCTCGGGCACCGGGATCGCGCCGTTTTCCTCTTCAAGAATTGCGGCTGCGGCAACGACGCGGTCTCCTTCGTCCAGGCGCAGGAGGCGCACGCCTTGCGTGGAGCGGCCCGCTTCGCGAATTTCGCCGGAGTGGACGCGGATCACTTTGCCCTGTCCGGTGATAATCATGACGTCGGAATCCTCGCGGACTTGCAGCGCGGCTACGACGGGACCGTTGCGGTCCGTGGATTTCAGGTTGATGACGCCCTTGCCGCCGCGGGAAGTGACGCGGTATTCCGCGAGCGGCGTGCGCTTGCCGTAGCCTTTTTCGGCGACGGTTAGCATGAGGGACGTAAGCGATTCGCGGATCTCGTCGCTTTCGAGTTCGTCGAGATTCTGCGTGTCTTTCTTGAATTCCTTTTTGACGATCTCGAAATCCACCTTGGCGGCATCCATGCTGACGACATAATCGTCTTTGGCGAGGTCCATGCCGTTGACGCCGCCGGCCTGGCGGCCCATGGCGCGGACTTCGGTCTCGCGGAAGAGAATCGCCTGGCCGTCGTGGCTGGCAAGGAACACCATGTGCTTGCCGTCGGTGAGCTTGGCGCCGATGAGTTCGTCGCTTCCGTCGAGGCTGATGGCGATAATGCCGGAGGGACGCGGATTGGAGAATTCGGCGAGCTCCGTTTTCTTTACGGTGCCGTTTTTGGTGGCGAGGAAAACGTAACGGCCGGTTTCTTCCAGGTTGCGCGCGGGGACGACCGCGGTGAGCGTTTCGTTTTCCTGGAAGCGGACGATGCTGTTGATGGCCTTGCCGCGCGTGGCCGCGGCGGCCTCGGGAATTTCGTACACCTTCAGCCAGTACACGCGCCCCTTGGAGGTGAACAGCAGCATGTAACTGTGGGCCGAGGCGACGAAGAAATGTTCGACGAAATCCTCGTCGCGGGTTTTCGCGCCGATGCGGCCCTTGCCGCCGCGCGACTGATGGCGGTAGACATCGACCGGCGTGCGCTTGATGTAGCCGGCGTGGCTGACCGTGATGGCCATCTCTTCGTCTTTGATCAGGTCTTCGAGCTTGATTTCCTCGACGCGATCGACGATCTGGGTGCGGCGCTCATCGCCATAGGCTTTGAGGATTTCGCGCAGCTCGGCCACGATGACGGACTTGAGCTTCTTGTCGCTAGCGAGGATGGCGTTCAGTTCCTCGATGCGCTCGCGGATCTCGGCGAGTTCTTTGAGAATTTCGTCGATGGAAAGACGCGTGAGGCGGTGCAACTGCAATTCGAGGATGGCGTCGATCTGGATGTAGCTGAGGCCCGGGGTGTCGCCGGCAGCGATGATCCCGTATTTTTTGGCGTCTAGCTTGACACCTTTGAGGGTCTGCTCGGAATTGCCCACCTGCACGCGGATGGATTTATTGGTGAAGAACTGGAACAAATTCTCGCGGGCGTTGGCGCGGCTGGACGATCCGCGAATGATCTTGATCACGTCGTCGATGTAATCGAGGGCGATGTGATAGCCGAGCAAGATGTGCTCGCGCTCGCGGGCCTTGCGCAATTCGTATTGCGTGCGGCGGCGAACTACGTCGACGCGATGCTCGATGAACAGGTGCAGGAGTTCGAGCAAGCCCAGCTCGCGCGGCTGGCCGGCCACGATGGCGAGCAGGATCATGCCGAAGGACTCCTGCATCTGCGTGAGCTTGAAAAGCTTGTTGAGAATAATTTGCGGCTCTTCGTCGCGCTTCACTTCGATGACGATGCGCATGCCGTCGCGGTCGCTCTCGTCGCGAATGTCGGCGATGCCGTCGATTTTCTTGTCCTGGATGAGGTCGGCGATGTGCTCGATGAGGCGTGCCTTGTTGACCTGGTACGGCAGTTCGGTGACGACGATGTCCTGGCGGTCTTTGCCGCGTTGCTCGATGGCGGCCTTGGCGCGCACCTGGAACGAGCCGCGGCCGGTTTTATAGGCCTGCTCGATTCCCTCGCGGCCGTAGATGTAGCCGCCCGTCGGGAAGTCCGGGCCGGGGACGAGCTTCATGATCGTCTTCAGGCTGGACTCGGGCTCCTGGATCATGAGGATGGCGGCTTCGACGACTTCCTTCAGGTTGTGCGGCGGGATGTTGGTGGCCATGCCGACAGCGATGCCGGTGGAACCGTTGACGAGAAGGCTGGGAATGCGCGTGGGAAGGACGACGGGTTCGTGTTCGCTTTCATCGAAGTTGGGGATGAAATCGACGGTTTCCTTTTCGATGTCGGCGAGCATTTCCTCGGCGATCTTCGAAAGGCGCGCTTCGGTGTACCGCATGGCGGCCGGCGGATCGCCGTCGACGGAGCCGAAGTTTCCCTGGCCGTCGACGAGGGGGTAGCGCATGTTGAAATCCTGCGCGAGGCGGACGAGAGCGTCGTAGACAGGCGTGTCGCCGTGCGGATGGTACTTGCCGAGGACTTCGCCGACGATCTTGGCGCACTTGCGGTAGGGCTTGGTGGAGGTGAGCCCGAGCTCATACATGCCGAAGAGAATGCGGCGATGCACGGGCTTCAAGCCGTCGCGCACGTCCGGCAGGGCGCGCCCGATGATCACGCTCATGGCGTAATCGAGATACGACTTCTTCATTTCGGATTCGATATCGACGGGAGTCAATATCGACTGATTTGGTTCGTCCGCCATTCGCGTCCCTCAGTTCGTCGTTGGTAGTAAATTCGCTCTACAAAATCCGTTACGGCCGGGTGTTATCTTTTGCCGGTGCGTCGCCGCTATCCGCGCGGAAGCCGAGCATGCTGGGCCGCGGCTTCAGGATCAAAAAGATCGCGGCGATCAGAATGATCTCTACCGCGAAGCGCGCCAGGCCCAGGTAGAAAGCTGTCCGCCAGAAACCGGCCGCTGACGGATCGGTAGCAATTGCCGCGTGCCACTTCCGGTAATTCCGAATCATTTCCGGGACCAGCGGCGCCACCATGAACATCGCAGTGCCACAGAGCCACCAGCGCCCGATGTTCAGCCAGCGAAGGCCTCGTTGCTGCGAATCGTTTCGAACGTTCCAGCCCTCTTGCCCGCCGCACGTTCCTAGGAGATATCCCTCGTCGCTTCGCTCGCTCGGGATGGCAGCGAACGGCAAAATGTCTCTGTCCCATGACCGCGAAGGGCAAATCACTCAGATGTCCAGGTTGACGACGTCGAGGGCGTTTTCCTCGATGAATTTGCGGCGCTGCTCGACGTTTTCGCCCATCAGCGTGGAGAAGATCTGCTCGGCGGCGACGGCGTCTTCCAGGCGCACCTTGAGCAGCGTGCGCGTCTCGGCGTTCATGGTGGTGGCCCAGAGCTGATCGGGATTCATTTCGCCCAGGCCCTTGAAACGCGTGATGGTGAATTCTTTTTTGGCGTCTTCGAGGACGTAATTCAGGAGGGCGGTGGCGCTATCTTTGGTCACCTTGTCGCCATTTTCGGCGATGGTGAAAGGCGGCTTATCGAGCGATTCGATGGACTGATACAGGGTGCGGAGACGCTTGTACTCGGCGCCGCCGGCCAGGGCCCAATTGACGCGGCGTTCTGAGCCGTTAGTCAGAACCAGTTCGTGGAGGCTGTGCTCTTCGTCGAAGGCGAGTTTGGGCTCGAGGTTGAGCTTGGCCTTTTCGATGGCTTTGATCAGGTCCTGGAGCTTTTTCTTGTCGGCGAAGTCGGTCTTCTTGTCGAGTTCGGCCGCGGCCAGCAGTTCGACGAGCTTGGGGTCGCGGAGGCGCCTGGCCATCTTGGCCGCGACCTGGTCGAATTCCTGGATGTTCAGCAGGAACTGCGTCAACGGGCCGCCTTCGAGCGACTCGCCGCTTTTGCCCTTCACGACGTGCTCTTCGGTGGCGCGCTTCATCAGCTCGCGGGAGAATTCGCGTTCGTCGCGGATATAGCGGTCCATCTTGCCGCGCTTCACGCGGTAGAGCGGCGGCTGGGCGATGTAGATATTTCCGCGGTCGATCAGCTCGCGCATGTGGCGGAAGAAGAAGGTGAGCAGCAGGGTGCGAATGTGGCTGCCGTCGACGTCCGCGTCGGTCATCAGAATTATTTTGTGGTAGCGCAGCTTGTTGGCGTCGAAATCTTCCTTGCCGATGCCGGTGCCCAGAGCCGTGATGATGCAGCGAATTTCCTCGTGGCCGAGCATTTTGTCGTAGCGGGCTTTCTCGACGTTGAGGATTTTGCCTTTCAGCGGCAGGATGGCCTGGTAGCGGCGGTCGCGGCCGCCCTTGGCGGAGCCGCCGGCGGACTCTCCCTCGACGAGGAACAGCTCGCAGCGCGCGGGATCGCGTTCCTGGCAATCGGCCAGCTTGCCGGGCAGGCCGCTCGAATCCAGAGCGGACTTGCGGCGGGTGAGCTCGCGGGCCTTGCGGGCGGCTTCGCGGGCGCGGGCCGCGTCAATGCACTTGCCGATGATCTTGCGGGCGATGGAGGAATGCTTGTCGAAATACTCGCCCAGCTTTTCGTTCACGAGCGATTCGACGTTGCCCTTGATGTCGCTATTGAGCTTGCCCTTGGTCTGGCCTTCGAACTGGGGCTGCGGAAGCTTGACGGAGATGACGGCGACGAGGCCTTCGCGCACGTCGTCGCCATTGATGGTGACTTCGTCCTTCTGCTCCTTGAGCATGCCGGCCGAGTTTGCGTAATAGTTGATGGTGCGGGTGAGCGCGGAGCGGAAGCCGGAAAGGTGCGTGCCGCCGTCGACCGTGTTGATGGTATTGGCGAAGGCAAAAATATTTTCGGCGTAGCTGTCGTTATATTGCAGCGCGATTTCGATATCGACCTGATCGCGCTTGCCTTCGATGTAAATCGGGGAATCGGAGAGCGTCTGCTTGCCGCGGTTCAGGTGTTTGACGAATTCGGCGATGCCGCCGGTGAAGCGGAACTCGGCGTTTTTGCCGTTGCGCTCGTCGGCCAGCGTGATTTTCAGGCCTTTGTTCAGGAAGGCCAGCTCGCGGAGGCGCTGGGAAAGCGTGTCGAAACTATAGGCGATGGTTGTGAAAATCGACGGGTCGGCGTGAAAGGTGATTTTCGTGCCGGTTTTTTTGGTCTTGCCCGAAGCCTTGAGCTTCGAGGTAGGAATGCCCTTCTCGTAGGTCTGTTCCCACACTTCGCCATCGCGCCAGATTTCCAGTTCCAGCCAGTCGGAGAGCGCGTTCACAACTGAAACACCGACGCCGTGCAAGCCGCCGGAAACTTTATAGGTGTCACTGTCGAATTTGCCGCCGGCGTGCAGAACGGTCATCACGACTTCGGCGGCGGGCTTCTTCTCGGTGGCGTGCATGTCGACGGGAATGCCGCGGCCGTTGTCAATTACGGTGACGCTGTTGTCTTCGTGTACGGTGACATTGATCTCGTCGCAATATCCGGCCATGGCTTCGTCGACGGAATTATCGGCGACTTCCCAGACCAGGTGGTGCAGGCCCATCTCGCCCGTGGAACCGATGTACATCGCGGGGCGCTTGCGGACGGCCTCAAGCCCGGCGAGGACTTTGATGGAAGTGGCGTCGTACTTGTGCCCAGCACTCTTTGCGGCCGGATTCTCTTTGTCACCCATGAATCGTGCGTCTCCTCAGTTCGGTGCAGCGTGCTACGTCGATGGCTGGCGAATGTTTTGACGAATTTAAATTTGGCGAATCAGTTTTTACAATCAGCTTTTACGATCAGTTTTCGGGAAGGCTGTCGCGCGGATGTGCTCGAACCTGCCTTGCCCATTGGCCCCGTCTCGCTCATGTTCGAGCTGGGACTCGAAGGGTGTTTCCCGCTCCATCCCGCCCCATTCCGAAATTTCGGTGGGGCGCGGCGCAGCGTGTTTCTCTCCGATTTACGGAGAGTGTTTCTGTTCCGTTCGCCGATTTTATGAGCCTTCGTTCTGGCGCGAACGCTCGCGGCGAGGCCTAAATATCGTGCCGATCAGATGCTGTTCAGACACTGTTCTCTGGGATTCCGGAACAACTTAATCTTACTGGAAGGTGTGTGTTTTAACAAGGTTATTGTGTGGTTTTGGTTGTGTGTATCTTTATTTTTATCAGTGACTTACAGTTATTTAGGAGGGGTCAAATACGCATGGGCATGACGACGTAGCGGTAGCGGGTGGAATCGTCGGAAATGGGGCGCAACTGGCCGGCGGACTGCTCGTCCTTGAGCTCGAAGCTGATGGGGCCATCGGCGGCGGCGGCGAGAAAATCGAGAAGATACTGGGCGTTGAAACCGATCGCGATGGGCTCGCCCTTGAATTCCTTTTCGATAGCTTCCTTGGCCTCG
Source organism: uncultured Acidobacteriota bacterium (assembly GCA_963709105.1). Lineage (GTDB taxonomy): Bacteria > Acidobacteriota > Terriglobia > Acidiferrales > UBA7541 > Palsa-295. The sequence continues at coordinate 373,427 of CAVPVC010000015.1, read as the reverse complement.
CCGTATTCGGGGCTGGAGGCAGAAATCTCGAGACCTTCCTTGGCAAGCATGAATTTCACGGCATGCGAGCGCTGGTCGGCCAGTTGCGAGACGCGGCGGAGAGCGTCCTGAAGTTCGGCGCGCTCGAGTACAAGAGTCTTGTTCGCATCGCGCGGCAGAACTGCTTCGTAGTTGGGGAACTGGCCCGTCAATTTGCGCGAGGTGAGCAGGCGGCCGCCGAACTGGAAAAATAAATGGCTTTCGTCCTGCGCGAATTCGACCATGCCTTCGTCACCGCCGTCCGCGGCAAGGCGCTGCACTTCCGTCATGGCCTTCTTTGGAACGAGAACGCGCGTCTCAGCGGAGAAGCCCTCGAATTTGTGATCGGTCTCGACCATGGCAAGGCGGTGGCCGTCGGTGGCGACCATGGTGATCGAACCGGGTTTCAGGACGAGTAGGGCGCCATTGAGGGTGTAACGCGACTCTTCGAGCGAAATCGCGAAGGTTGTCTTGGCGATCACGTCGGCTAGCAGTTTCGCCGGGATTTGCACCAGGGCGTGCGGAAAAGCGGGCAGGGCAGGAAAATTATCCTTGGACATGCCTACGAGCTTGTAAGACTTGCGATCGCAGGTCACCTGCACGTAGTGGTTTTCGAGGAGTTTGAATTTGATTTCCTCATCGGGCAGCAACCGCACGAGTTCGAGGAGTTTTTTTGCCGGGATGGTGCCGGCGCCTTCTTTTTTTACCTTCGCTTCGCACGACGTGCGGATGCTCAACTCGAGATCGGTGGCGGTGATGTACAGACGATTGCCCTTGGCCTCGCACAGGAGGTTCGAGAGAATCGGGATCGTCGTCTTGCGCTCGACAACTCCCTGAGTGAGCGAAAGCTCGTCGAGCAGGTCGAATTTCTTTACGCTGAATTCCATTGCGCGGAGTCCCTTGGTTTTCTTTTTCTATTTCTTTTATTTCTGCTGCGGATACTCTACTGCTTTTTTTATATTAATTATAAGTATTTAAAATAAACACCGTCGCCGTCGCCGCATGTGTGGAAATCGCGGAAAACGCTACAAACCCTTCCACCCGCTGCGATTACCCTGGCAAGTGCACTGTGGAAGTTCCCGCGGAGCAAAGGAAAAACCCAGCGCGACTCAACATCTATAAACACTTTTGAGGCTTCCACAGACGATCCACAACCCAAAAACGTCTTCCCTGGGGAATCTCAGCTTAACTCTAACCGAACGAGTCGAGTAGCCTGTTGATCGTTTTGTTCAAATCTTTATCGACCTGGCGAAGGGTCTCAATCTTGTTGATGGAATGCAGGACGGTGGTGTGATGCTTTCCACCGAACTGCTTTCCGATTTCCGGGAGCGATGCGGAGGTGAGTTGCTTCACCAGGAACATGGCGACCTGCCTTGGAAAGGCGATCACTTTCGAGTTGCTGCGGATTTTCAGGTCCTGGGCGCGCAGGCCGAAGTGTTCGCCGACGCGCTTCTGAATCTGCTCGATGGTTACCTTCTTTTCCTGGATCTCGACGATGGCCTTGAGCACCTGCTGAGCCGTCGACAGGGTGATCTCCATGCCAGTGAGTGAGGCGTAGGCCATGAGACGAATCAGGGCGCCCTCGAGCTCGCGGACGTTCGATTTGATGGCGCGGGCGATGTAATCGGCTACATCGTCGGGCAGGCGGACGTGCTCGCGCTCGGCCTTCTTCTGCAAGATGGCGATCTTGGTCTCGAGATCGGGGGGCTGGATATCCGCGATCAAACCCCACTCGAAGCGGGAACGGAGCCGCTCTTCAATGGCGGAAATTTCCTTGGGCGGGCAGTCGGAAGAGATCACGATCTGCTTCTGCTGGTCGTAGAGCGCGTTGAAGGTGTGAAAAAACTCTTCCTGGGTGCGCTCGCGCGTGGCGATGAACTGGATGTCGTCGACCATGAGCACGTCCATGTTGCGGAAGCGCTCACGGAAGGCCGCCATGCGCTCGAAACGGATGGAGGCGATCACTTCGTTGGTGAACTTCTCCGCGCTGATGTAGGTGAGGCGCAGCGCCGGGTTGCGCCGCTTGAGCGTGTGCCCGATGGCCTGCATCAGATGCGTCTTGCCTAGTCCCACACCGCCATAAAGGAACAGCGGGTTATAGGACTTGGAGGGCTGTTCCGCGACCGCGACAGCCGCGGCATGCGCAAACTGGTTCGACGTGCCAACGATAAATGAATCAAAGGTGTAGCGCGGGTTCAGCTGGTTGTTTGACGACTCGAAATCCAGCTTGGCCTGCGCGGCAGCCGGGCTTTGCGGCACCGGTTCAGGCTCGGCGCAAATAAATTCCAGCGCGACTTCGGGCTTGCCAATTTCTGTTAGGACCGCTTTCAGCAGCTCGCCGTAAGTTTCACTCAGGCGCTTGCAGAACAGGCGCGTGGGAACGCGAACCACGATACGTTCGTCTTCGAAACGCTCCTGACGCGTAGGCCGGAACCAGGTGGCGAAGCTGTGGGGATTGACGCGACGCTCTGTATGCTGAAGGACTTTATCCCAAATATTCGTCAAGGCAGCAGCCTCAGTAAGATTTCCACTGGTGTGGAAACTGTGTGGAAAACCACCCCTACACTTGTAGAGAGGTATTTTGGTTTGGCCTATCGGGCTTGATGCCGCAAGAAAGCACCCGCATTGAGCGACATCTGACGACTGCATGCCTCAGGTGGCAGCAACATCGGATACGCGAGGGGGGATTCTGCCCAAAAGTAACGTTGCGAGCAAGAGAAAACTGAGCGAATTATTTGAGTACCCTCCACACATAATTCACAACTTTTCCACAGCGCAAATTTGAGTTGACTTGGATATATTTCGCGGAATCAGGCACGGGCTGGCACGCAACTTGTTTGACTCACAGGGGGATTGCCGCTATTCTTGCCCCAGGTTTACACGCCATGTTCTCGGCATTTTATTAGCACGCCCTTCTCTGCCGGCCTCTTAAACGAGGCTGGTGCGCTGTCTTTTCGCTGACATTTAACCATCCATTCATTTTGTGACGCGGCCGCATTTACCTACTACGCGGGCCGGATTACGGACGGACACCATGGCTAACTTGACGCTATTTGAAAAGCTCGACCACATCGAGTCGCGCTATGAAGAAATGACGCAGCAGCTCTCTTCCCCGGATATCCTTTCCGATTCCGGGCGCTACCAGAAGCTCGCCAAGCAGCACGCGGAAATGGCGGCAATGGTGGCGAAGTACAAGGAATGGAAAGAGATCGAGAAGGGTTTGCAGGGTGCGCGGCAGCTGCTGGTGGACTCCGACGATCCGGAGATGAAGCAGATGGCCCATGACGAGGAGCATGCGCTCGAAGCGCGTCATGAGATCGTGGAGCGGGAACTCAAGCTGCTGCTGATTCCGAAAGATCCCAACGACGAAAAGAACGTGATCGTGGAAATCCGAGCCGGCACGGGGGGCGACGAGGCGTCGTTATTCGCGGGAGAGCTTTTCCGGATGTACTCGCGCTACGCGGAGACGCAGGGCTGGCGCGTGGAAATTCTGGAGAGCTCGGGGTCGTCGATCGGAGGCATGAAGGAAGTGGTGGCGGCGATTCAAGGAAAGAATGTGTATTCCAAGCTGAAGTACGAGAGCGGGGTGCACCGCGTGCAGCGCGTGCCGGCCACCGAGCAGCAGGGGCGCATTCATACGTCGGCGGCGACTGTCGCGGTGCTGCCGGAAGCAGACGATATCGACATCAAGATCGAGGCGAAGGATTTGCGGATCGATACGTTTTGCTCGTCGGGGCCGGGCGGGCAGTCGGTGAACACCACCTACTCGGCGGTGCGGATTACGCATATCCCGAGCGGGCTGGTGGTGTCGCAGCAGGACGAGAAATCGCAGATCAAGAATCGCGCCAAGGCCATGCGCGTGTTGCGCGCGCGGCTCTATGAAATGGAGCAGAACAAGCAGCACGAAGCCATCGCCGCCGAGCGCCGCGGGCAGATCAAGACGGGCGACCGCTCGGAAAAAATCCGCACCTACAATTACCCGCAGAATCGCGTGACCGACCATCGCATCAACTTCACGCTGCATCAGCTCACCGAAGTGATGGATGGGAAGCTGGGTCCGCTGGTCGACGCGCTGGTTACGCATTTTGAGTCCGAGCGGCTGAAACAGGAACTCGTCGAGGCGTAGGATGCGGCAGGAGAATTTTTCCAGACCACCCGCGAGCGATGCGGCTTTGCCGGGCTTCGATATCCGCGCCGCCCTGAAAGAGGCGATGGCGCGGCTGCGCGCGGCGGAGGTGCCTTCCCATACGCTTGCCGCGGAACTTCTGCTGATTCACACGCTGGGTCGGGATCGCACGTCTATCTATACGCATCCGGAAGAGATGGTTGAGCCGGCTGCGCTGGAAAAATATTTTGAGCTGGTGGAGCGGCGGATTGCGGGGGAGCCTACGCAATATTTGACCGGCAAGCAGGAATTCTGGGGCCTTGCATTCGAGGTGACGCCGGCGGTGCTGATCCCGCGGCCCGAGACGGAGCACCTTGTCGAAGTCGCGCTGGAACGGCTGGGCCCGCGGGGGATCAAGATTCGCCTCGATAACGGAGCGCCCAGCCCGCATCTGCAAATTGCGGATGTGGGGACAGGGTCCGGGTGCCTGGCGGTGGCTCTCGCGCACGAGCTGCCGCATGGAAATGTGTTCGCGACGGATATTTCCGGGGCCGCGCTCGAAGTGGCGAAGCGCAACGCGCAGCGGAATCATGTGGCGGAACGCGTGCACTACATTCAGACGAACATGCTGGATACGTTGATTCCCCAGCCGCAGCCTGCGACGAACTGCCGGGAGCCGAAACTTTTCGATGTGATCGTGAGCAATCCGCCGTATGTGGCGCTGGAGGATGCGGCGACGCTTCCGCGCGAGGTGCGCGAGCACGAGCCTCATGCGGCGCTGTTTGGCGGGCGCACTGGGCCCGAGATGTACGGGCGGCTGATCGAGCAGGCCGGCGCGCTTCTCCGCGAGGGCGGAATCCTCGTGCTGGAGCTGGGCTACAACTGCGCCGATCCCGTGCTGAAAATTGTCCGCGAAGCGCCCGGGTGGGTGAACATCAGCGTCACGAACGATCTTGCCGGGATTCCCCGCGTGCTCGCCGCCGAGAAACGCCTCTAACAGCACCGCAGCCAACCACGCGAAGCCGACGCTCGACGCGGACCCCACCATGCGGTAGCTTCTGGTTATGCCGAAACTGGCTCATTTCCGCGCGAAGCATGGGCCTCCCGAAGCTGCCACGCCCGAATCGACTGCTTCGATTCTCCATATCGACATGGACGCATTTTTTGTGTCGGTGGAGCTGCTGGCGCGGCCTGAGCTGAAAGGGCTGCCGGTGATCGTCGGCGGTCAGCGGGACCAGCGCGGTGTGGTTACCTCGGCGAGCTACGAAGCGCGGCGCTTCGGCGTGCATTCGGCAATGGCGCTGCGCACGGCGGCCAAGCTCTGTCCGCAGGCGGTATTTCTCGATAGTCACCATGAGCTTTATGGGCGCTGGAGCGACCGCATTGCTTCGATCCTTTCGAAATACTCGCCAGTGGTGGAGATGGCGTCGGTGGACGAGGCTTATATCGATCTTGCGGGAACGGAGCGGCTGCATGGTCCGGCGCTCGCCGCGGCGGACAAACTTTCCCGGGAAATTACTTCGACGACCGGGCTGCCTTGCTCGGTGGGCGTCGGCACCTCGCGCCTGATCGCCAAGGTGGCCAGCGAGCAGGCCAAGCCGCGGGGGCTGGTGTGGGTGGCGCCGGGAAGCGAGGAAGCGTTTCTTGCGCCGCTATCGGTGAGGCGGATACCGGGCATCGGGAAAGTGACGGAAGGGGCGCTGAAAGCGATTGGCATTGAGTCGATCGCCCAGTTGCAGGCGGCGACGCTCGAACGGCTGGAAGAAAATTTCGGGAAATGGGGCGAAGCGCTTTTTCGGAAGGCGCGCGGAATCGATTCGTACGAGTTTTTCGTGGATGCGGAGGCGAAATCGCTTTCGCACAACCAGACGTTTGGCGAGGACACGAACGACCGCGGGCGCCTGGAATCCACGCTGAGCCATCTGTGCCAGAAGGCGGCGAAGCGCGTGCGCGATGCCGGGCTGCATGCGCGCACGGTGACGCTGACGCTGCGGTACGCGGATTTCAAGACGATCTCGCGCGGGCATACGCTCGCGGAACCGTCCGACCTGGACACGGTGTTTTTGAAGGCGGTCCGCGAGCTTTTTTTGCGCGCGTGGGATGGGAACGCCAAGCTGCGGCTGGTAGGAGTGGAGTTTTCGCAATTTTCGGCGGGGGCCTCGGGGCAACTCGACCTTCTCGATCCGGGCAGGCGCGAAAAGCTCGAGCGATTGGCGCGCGCGACCGACCGGCTGCGCGATAAATTCGGATTCTCGAAGGTTCAATTTGGCGGCTCGCTCGAGCATCGTGAGCGGCGAGAAGAGTGATCGCCGCCTCTCCGCGAGGAATCGGATTGACTCTTGAACGCCCACGCGGCGCAAGGCTTTCTATCGGCTTCCGTTTTCGCTCATAATCGAACCATGGCCGCTCGCGCACTCGCGGAACAAATCTGCCGCACGCTTCGCGCGGCGGGGCATCAGGCTTACCTGGTGGGCGGATGCGTGCGGGATATCCTTCTCGAGTCGCGAGCCGGTGGACTACGACGTGGCAACGGATGCGACGCCCGACCGCGTGCAGCAGCTTTTTCCGCGCAGCCTGGCTGTCGGCGCACAGTTCGGCGTGATCGTCGTTACCGGCGAGGGCGAAACGGAGGCCGGGACGCAGGTGGAGGTGGCGACGTTTCGCTCGGATGTGGGTTACTCCGACGGACGGCACCCCGACAGGGTGATCTACTCAAAAAGCCCCGAAGAAGACGTCCGGCGGCGCGACTTTACGATCAACGCGCTGCTGCTCGATCCGGAAACCGGGGAGGTGCTGGATTTTGTCGGCGGGCGCAAGGATCTTGACGCGGGAATCATCCGCGCGATTGGCGATCCGGAACAGAGATTCCGCGAGGACAAGCTCCGGATGATCCGCGCGGTGCGCTTCGCGGCGCGATTTGGCTATGCCATCGAGGACGCCACGTTTGCAGCGATCGCAAATCTCGCGCCCCAGATCCACCAGGTTTCCGCCGAGCGGCTCCGGGACGAATTGACCAAGCTGCTGACCGAGGGCGCGGCCCGGCGCGGGTTCGAACTGCTGGACGCGACGCGGCTTCTGCCGGAAGTCCTGCCCGAGATTGCGCGGATGAAAGGCGTGGAGCAGCCGCCACAGTTTCATCCGGAAGGGGACGTGTGGATTCACACGCTGATGATGCTGGAGGGGCTGCCGGCCGGAACTACGCCGACCCTCGGTTGGGGAGTATTGCTGCACGACGTGGGCAAGCCACCTACGTTTAAGCCCCCGGTGGGGCCGAACGGCCGCATCCGCTTTGACGAGCACGTGGAGGTGGGCACGCGGATGGCGGAGGCGATTTGCCGGCGGCTGCGCTTTTCGAATGAAGATACCGCGCAGATTGCCGCCCTGGTGGCGAATCATCTGAGGTTCAAGGATGTCACTCAGATGAAGCCGTCCACGCTGAAGAGGTTCGTGCGGCTCGACCGGTTCGAGGAGCACCTGGCGCTGCACCGCCTGGACTGCCTTTCCAGCCACGGCAGCCTCGATGCTTATAATTTCGTGCAGCGATTCCTGGCCGAAACTCCCCCCGAGCAGGTGAGGCCGCCACGGCTCCTGAGCGGCGAGGACCTGAAGGCTCTGGGTTTTGCTCCCGGGCCGCCCTTCAAGGCGATCCTGGAGGCCGTCGAAGAAGCCCAGCTCAACGGAAAGATTCAAACGAAAGAAGAAGCCGTGGAGCTGGTCCTACACTCGTTTGTAAATAAATAAAACCATTATTTTCTTTTATTTGTGGATTGCTAATCTAGACAAGGCGGATTGGCCGCAAGTTTGAGGATACGGGCTTTAGTGAGATACACTAACATCTGCTTATAGCGACACGCGAAAATTGGGAAATCTTTTTCCATCCAGTTGCATCTAAACCAAACAGACAGCCGATAAGTAGGCTGAGGACTCATAAAATAGGTTATAAGGTCCGAAGGGGGACAAGGTGAGTAAAACAACGAGAGTCGTTCCACCAGAGCTTCCCGTTCTGCCGGTGCGCGACACGGTGCTATTTCCCGGCGCGGTGATGCCGTTGCCGGTTGGCCGCGAAAGCTCTCTAGCCCTGCTCGACTCATTGGAGGGGCCGGAGAAGCTCCTCGGGGTTGTAGCGCAGTTGGATCCACGGATTGAATCGCCGTCGGGAGCCGATCTTCACAGTGTAGGAACGCTGGCGAAGGTACACAAGATGGTGCGCATGCCCAACGGGAACGTCGTGGCGTTCCTGGAGGGACTCGATCGCCTGCGGGTGCTGGAAGTGGTCGGTCTGAAGCCGTTTATGAAGGCGCGAATCGAGATTCAGCCGAATCTTGCGGACGAGCGGGACCCGGAATTGACAGCGCTCGAGCGCAACGTCCAGGAGCTGTTCCGGGACGTCGTGGCGCGTTCGCCGCAGCTTTCAGACGACTTGCAGACAGAGGTTGCGAACATCGACTCGCCCTCGCGGCTGGCCGATTTCGTCGCTTCCACGCTGCCGTCGCTCAATACGATGGTGCGGCAGGAATTGCTTGAGACGTTCAACGTCCGCAAGCGGCTGGAGACGCTGATCAATGAGCTCTCCAAGGAAAAGGAAGTGCTCGAGCTGCGCAACAAGATCCACGAGCAGGTTCAGGAGCAGGTGAACCAGAGCCAGCGCGAGTTTCTGCTGCGCGAGCAGATGAAGGCTATTCAGAAGGAGCTGGGCGAATCCGACGACGGCGTCGCCGAAGTCGACGAGCTCCGGAAGAAAGTGGAAGAGGCCGGGATGTCCGCGGAGGCCAAGAAGGAGTGCGATCGCGAGCTGAAGAGGCTGGCGAAGATGACTCCGGCTTCGGCGGAGTACATGGTGTCGAGAACGTACCTGGAATGGATGACCTCGCTGCCATGGAACAAGACCTCCGGCACGGGCGAAGAAGCCATCGACATTGGCAAGGCGCAGGAGATCCTCGATGAGGATCACTACGACCTGGTGAAGGTGAAGCAGCGGCTGCTCGACTACCTGGCGGTGAAGAAGCTTCAGCCGGGGATGAAGGGGCCGATCCTGTGCTTCGTGGGGCCTCCGGGCGTGGGCAAGACCTCGCTGGGGAAGTCGATTGCACGTGCGATGGGACGCAAATTCGTGCGCATTTCGCTGGGCGGAATGCACGACGAAGCGGAAATCCGCGGACATCGCCGCACCTACATCGGGGCGTTGCCCGGGCAGATCATCCAGGGAATTCGCCGCGCCGAGACGATGGACCCCGTCCTGATGCTGGACGAGGTCGACAAACTCGGCCGGGATTTCCGGGGCGATCCTTCGGCGGCGCTGATGGAAGTGCTCGATCCGGAACAGAACTCGACGTTCCGCGACCACTATCTTGATGTGCCGTTCGATTTGTCGAAGGTGCTGTTCATCGCGACGGCCAACTGGATGGACCCGATTCCGGAGCCGCTGCGGGACCGCATGGAAGTGATCGAACTCGCGGGTTACACCGAAGAGGAGAAGGTCCACATTGCGAAGAGGTTCCTGATCCCGCGGCAGACGAAGGAGCATGGACTGGCGCTCGGCGAGCAGATCGAGTTCACCGACGAGTCCTTGCACGACCTGATTCACCACTACACGCGGGAAGCGGGCGTGCGCAACCTCGAACGGGAAATCGCCACGCTGGTGCGGAAGCAGGCGCGGCGGATCGCCGAGGGCAAGACGGATAAGCTGATCGTTACGCCCGACGTGATTCGCGAAGCGCTGGGCATTCCGAAATACCGCCTCGAAAAAGAGGTGGAGGAACGCGTCAGCAAGCCGGGAGTTTCGGTGGGGCTGGTATGGACGCCGGTGGGCGGCGATATCGTGTTCATCGAAGCGAGCAAGATGCGCGGCGGTAAGGGCTTCACGATGACCGGGCATCTGGGCGAGGTGATGCAGGAGTCGATGCGGGCGGCGCTCACGTGGGTGCGGGCGAACACCGATCGCTACGGCATCGATCCGGACTTCTTCCGGAAGCTCGACTTGCACGTGCACGTCCCTTCGGGAGCGATTCCGAAGGACGGGCCGTCGGCGGGCGTGGCGATGGTGACCGCGCTGGTCAGTCTTCTGACCGGGCGTCCTGTGCGGCCGCGCGTGGCGATGACCGGGGAAATTTCCCTCTCCGGGATCGTGCTGCCAATCGGGGGCGTGAAGGAAAAGGTGCTCGGCGCCAAGCGGGCGGGAATCAAAGAAGTGATTCTGCCGTCCGAGAATGAACCGAACGTGAAGGAGGATCTGCAACCGGAAATGCTCGAGGGGATTGAAATCCACTTCGTGCGGACGGCGGAGCAGGCTCTCGATATCGCGCTCGGCAAATTCGAGAAGCCGGTGCGCCCGGTAACCGGTGGAGTGCCCGGCGAGAACCGGCCACCCGCCGCGGGGCCGGTGCACTAAAGAGCCCGCAGCCCACGCTGCGAAAACTCAACACAATCCGAGGCCCGGAGAGAAATCTCCGGGCCTTTTTGTTTTATGGTGACGAAAAAGGTTTCCTGTTGCGGAGGGCGGCGGATTCGCGTAGAGGTAGACACTTCCGATGCCTTACCGTCCACGAGAACTGGTGATTCGCGCGCGCGAGGCCGCGACGATGCTGCTCGCGACCATCGACCGCAATGAAATGGTGCAGCGCTTTCTGGATATGTACGCGGCGGAGTTTCGCCGGCCGGGGCGCGCCGACCAGCCGGCGCTTTACCGGGAGCAACTGCAGGCGGTCCGGCGCGAAGCGATTCTGGCGATGGTGATGCGCATCGAGTCGTCTTTGCCGACGCGGCTGAAGGTGAGCGTGACGGTTCGCGGCGCGAAGCGGCGCACGAAAGGAAAGAAAGGCGCAAAAGCGAAACCGGCGAAGCGTGCTGCGTCGATGGAGCTGGGGATTCCGTTTCTCGATCTTTTTCGCGAGGAATTTTTTGTGGCGCTGGGACAGGCGCTGGAATGGACCGACGAAGATGCCGAGGGATTCTGGCGCGACCTGGGCCTGTATGAACAGCTCAGCGGGCCCGCGCCGCGCGGCGGTGCGCGGTCGGCGCGAGCGTCGAAAACCGGCGCTTCGGGCCCTTTCGTCGACCGCGTGGGTCTGGTATTGGATGCTTCGCTGATGGAGCAGGCGCGGCGAGAAGCCGGGAAATTTCAGGCGGAGCTGAATGCCGCCGCCGACCGCGTGCTGCAGAAGGTATTTTCCCGCCACCGCGACAACTGAGCGTCCCGTCCGGCTTCACAGGCCGTGCCTAGGGTCGCGCTTCGAGAATGATATTGAAGGGCGTTTCCGCGGCGCGCCGGACGCTTTTGAATCCTGCCGACTTCAGGACTTCCGCGAGGCGCGCTTCTCCAGCCTGCGCGCCCAGGCCCAGACCCACCTCTTGCGAAAGCGACGCGGGGGTACACAGCATGGTGGAGGCGGAGTAGAAAATGCGGCCGATCGGGTTCAGATTGTCCTCGAGCTTGTCGTTGGCGAACGGCTCGACAATCATCCATGTGCCGTTTGGCGAAAGCGTTTCGCGGACGTGGCGCGCCGCTCCGACGGGATCTCCCATGTCGTGCAGGCAATCGAAGAAGGCCACAAAATCGTAATCGTTGCCGGGATAATCCTTCGCTTTAGCCACTTCGAATTTCACGCGGTCCGACACGCCCGCTTTCCGGCCGGCCTCCCGCGCCAGCTCGATGGACTCGGGATGGTAATCGAAGCCCGTGAAAGTGGACCTCGGATACGCCTGGGCCATCAGGATGGTGGAGGTTCCCAGGCCGCAGCCGACGTCCGCAACGCGGGCGCCCGGCTTGAGTTTTGCTTCCACGCCTTCGAGGGCGGGAATCCATTCGTCGATCAGGTGGGCGCGATAGTTGGGGCGGAAGAAGCGTTCGGTCCCTATGAAAAGGCAGGAGTCATGTTCGTGCCAGCCGACGCCGTTTCCATTGCGGAAGGCGTCGGTGATCTTCGCTTCGTCCTTCATGCAGGCAGAGATGATGTAGTAGGCGCCCGGGAGGAACACGGGGCTCATTTCGTCCGCCAGGGCAAAGGCCTGCTCGGGAGGCAGCGTGTATTTTTGGGTTGCTGCGTCGTAGGTGACGATCTGCCCGGCCGCCTGCGCGGCCAGCCATTCGCGCACGTAGCGCTCCGAGGTTCCTGTTTTGGCGGCGAGCTCGGCGGAGGTCATCGGGCCGGCGCCGGCCATTGCTTTGTAGAGCCCGAGCTTGTCGCCGATGACGATGAGCGCCGCGTTCATGGCGGCTCCCATTTCACCAACGGCCTTCATTACAAAATCGTGCAGCTTCGCTTCGTTCAGCGGTTGCGGCGACGGCGCAGACATAGCGTCCTCCTGAGTGGGGGAGAGGAGAAATCCTCTCAGTAGCGGGAGTCTACCCCTTGGCGATTTGGCAAGTCAATCGCGGCAAGTTCGCCTGTACTTGCCCGCGTTTGCTATTCTCGCGATGTGACCGGCCTGTGATCGACCTGTTCTACATTCTCGTGATCGTGCAGATCGCCGTGGGGATTTATTCGCTCTGGGACGGGTTTCAGTGGCTGCAGCTCGCTCGGAAGCGGCTGGCGTCGCACGCGGGCTTTTACACGCCGCTGGCGGCGGTGATCTGCCCCTGCAAGGGCAACGAGCCGGGGCTGGATGAAAACCTGGCGGCGCTGGCCAACTTCGACTATCCCAATTACGAGGTTTACTTCGCGCTGGCGTCGAGCCTCGATCCCGCGCTGAAGGCGATCGAGCAGGTGAAAGCGATCAGCCCGCATCCGGTGCATATCGTGATCGCGGGGCCGGCGGATGGTTGCAGCGAAAAAGTGTTCAACCTGCGCCGGACGGTGGAATCGCTCCCGGAGAATGTGGATGTTTTCGTGTTTACGGATTCCGATGCGCGGCTGCCCCGGGGCTGGCTGAAGAAGATCGTCGCGCCCCTGCAGGATGCACGAATTGGCGCGACGACCGGGTATCGCTGGATCATTCCGAGCGGCGCCATGGGAGCGGGCGGCTTTGCCAGCGCGCTGGCCTCCGCGTGGAACGCTTCGGTGGCGACGCTGCTGGGCCGGGCCGGAGAGAATTTCTGCTGGGGCGGCGGCACGGCGATCCGCCGGCAGACGTTTGAAGATGCACACGTGCTGGATTTCTGGAACGGCGCCGCCAGCGACGATTTTGCGATGACGCAGGCTCTCGAAGCCGCACGCAAGCCGATTGTCTTTTGCGCGGAATGCCTGGCGCCCACGCTGCATCCCTGGACCGGCAAGAGTCTTCTGGAATTCACGAACCGGCAGATGCTGATCACGCGGGTGTATTCGCTGAAGCGGTGGCTGATGGGCGCGCTGGCCCACTGGGCTTATTCGCTCACGCTGATTTACGCCATTGTGGTGATTCTGATTTCGATGATCGGCGGCGATACGTGGATCGAGCTGGCGCTGATTGCGCTGGTGATTCCGCTGCTGGCGGCCATGAAGGGCGCGGTGCGGACGGTGGCCGTCGACGAACTGTTGCCGCAATGGAGAGGTCCGCTGAAGAAATGGAACTGGGTGTGGATGCTGCTCGCGCCGATCGTTCCGTTTCTGTTTGCCTGGAATTTTGCCGCTTCGCTGGCGAGCAAGCGCATGCGCTGGCGCGGGGTGAGCTACGAACTCGTGTCGGCCACGACCACCCGCATCCTCAGCCGCTGACGCAGACTTGATCTTTCAATCCAGCTACTTTCAAATCCGGCGTTGAATATTGGGGAAATCGAGCCAGACTTTTACGCCGCAGAAGTGCGAGCCTTCGGTGCAGATGGGCGTGGAAATTCCGGCGCGGATAAAGCACGGAGGGCCGAGGTAGCGGCCGAGTTCGGGGAAGGCCGCGCGCACCTGCTGAACTTCCTCGAGGGAGGATTGGTAAATTTCCTCCTGCGCGTTGAAACACGTCCGCATGGTCCATTTGTGGAGCAAGTGCAGAAGCGAACCTGTCTCGACGAGGCGGATCGCCTTGGCATTGGGAAGCAGATAGAGCGCAAATTCCGGAGCGACACCGCGGTCGAGCAGTTCATTCTTCGCGGCCCACGCTTCTTCCATGGCTTGCCGATAGATTTCGAGGGCCTGCGGATTGTCGCGGATCAGCATGGGCGTGATGTAGTCGGGCGAACGCGTGTCGGAGAGGGTGAGCAGAGGGCGCGAGCCGGGAACCATGCGATGGCGCTGGTCCTGACTGTCGGCGGTGTGGCTGATTTTTTTGGCGAACGTGAAATTAGCGTGCTGCAGGGCGCGCATCATCGGCGCGTGGACGCCTACGTTGAGCGTTTCGCGGCGGTAGGGATTGCGCGCGGGATTGAGAAGGCGGTCGAGCGCTTCGGTGTCGGGACATTCCGCGGTCGTGAGCCCCATGACGGCACGATACGCCTCGGCCACGGCGGCCATTGTGTTCGGCGAATAATCGGTGAGGCGGCTGGTGAGGCCGCCCAGGCGCGCGTCAAATTCGCGGGCAAACGCTTCGCCGTCTCGCGGCGGCTGCTGCCATTCGGGAAGATCCTCCATCGGCTCGTTGTCGAAGCGATCGAAGAATTGCGGATCCACCTCGCGCACGCGCGCCACCATCTCGCCGACGATCTGGCGCGATTCCGACGGCGTGTCGTTGGCGGCCTGCATCCGCTGGAGGCGGTAGAGGACGATGCCGGAAATCGTGTGCACCATGGTGGTGAAGGCGGCCACGGGCAGGACGTAGCGGGCGACCTCGATAGCGCGCTTTTCCGCCTGGCGGTCGACCTTCTGCACGCGTTTGGTATGGGACATCGGGCTGATGTGCCAGATGTCCGCGAGGATTTCGCGGGCGTTCGGCGCGAGCAGGCGCGTGAGCTCGCGGTAGCTTTGCCAGGCGCGCTCGATCGCCTTTTCGTATAGGGCGCGTTCGGACGGGCCGAAGTTTGGCGTTTCGGGAGGCGGCACGTAGGCCTGCGCGCGGTCCAGGCGAACGTACCGCTGGCTCTGCTGCTCGGAGTTGTAAAACGGATGCGCGTGGAGGAAAGACCACACGAATTGCCGGCTGACGTTCTCGAGGCCAAATTCAAAATGGGCGTGCTGGTAGACCGTGTGATGGCCGCCGAAAAAAGTTCCCGAGCCGATCATGACGCGCTGCTTCTCGGTGACTTCGTCCGGCTGAATCAAGTGAGTGGAATAGCAGGTGCGCGCGGCGGCGATGGCGGAGTCAAAGGAATGCGCGAAATAATTCCTCAGGGTGACGCGCGGAGCGGCGGTTTCAACCTGCGAGCCGGGTGAATCGGGCAGCGAAGACAATTGCGTGGCCATCTGGTTCGAGATTGTACACTGCGGGGCGCGAATCCGTCGCGCTATCGCAGCGCGGGAAACGCCATACGTGAAGAATTCGGGAAGAGGTGTGGCACAATTGGCTGCATGAGGATTTCGTTGAAGATACTTCGTACCGGGGGCTTGGCCGCCGCCTTTTGGTTGTGCCTGGGCGTTTGGGTTCATGTTCGCGCGCAAACCGCGCCGCGAAAAATCACCCGTGACGAGGCGATTGAATTGGCTTTTGATGCCATCGATCCGGAGTCGAGGAAGCTCCCTGGCCTGACGCTGGAGAAATACAAAGAGGAACACTTTCCGGATTTCTACGCGTTCGAGGCTATCTGGGACAATCCCGATCCCGATGGCAGCACCGTCGTGGACGACCTCGCCGTGGACCCGCAAACGGGGGACGTCTGGAGGCGCGGCGTCTGCCGGTTGCAATCGCCTGCGCTGGCCAAGTCTCAAGCCGCGATTCGAAAGCGCATCGGCCTTTCCGACGCTGAATATCAAAAGCTTCGCCGCGCCGGGCCAACCTGCTAGCGCCGTCTCCCTACAAATTTCCCTGGAAGGGGCGCCGGAACGGGCACCCCATACCTTTAGCGGAGCGGCAGCTCGTAGATGCTGATGCTTAGCTTGGGAACCGTCAGCGTGCCGGGGGCTCCGGTGAACGGAGTCTCCACAATATTTACCGCCAGCGGCTTGCCGGGCTCGTTGTCGTCCGTTAGGTTTTTGCCGGCGATTCGCCAGACTTGGCCCTTGTCCTGAACCGCCGCGCCTTTGATTGCTACGTCGATCTGCTGCTCGGATTCGGTGGGATTCACGATGGCTACCGTGAGAGCTTTTTTGTCGGGGGTTAGGGCGGCTGCGGCATCCAGGGGATAGGTATCGCTGCCCGAGGAGGTGTTGGCCTTGTCGACCCAGGCCGTGCCCTTTACGTCGTGCTGGGGTGAGTTTCCCGTCACTTCCACCGGGATCGTCCCGAAGTGGCGGCGATAGAGTTCGAACATCAGGCCGATCGGGTGCACGGTGGCATCGGTCTTGTTGGTGGCTAGCAGCTGGGGAGCCGCGGTGTAGGCGGAAATGATGAACATGTTCGAGTGGCGGAACATTTCCTGCATGGCCTCGGCGCAAGCGAGGGGCGCAAACATCGAATAGCCGGGGGCGCGCTGGCCGCGTTCTCCGGTCCATTCGGAGACCCATTCATCGAGCGCGATCGGGTATCGATTCATGTCGAGATTCGGGAAGCGCCGCTGGTATTCGCCCCAGGCTTCGATCACGGCGCGAACGGCGTTGGACAGCTTGCGCGCGCGAGCAACCAGGGGTTCGTCCACCTTGACGTAGTCCTGCTTCTCGGCGTCGAAGGCCATGTCCACCATGGAGGGATAGATGTGTTCGGCGGCCGCATCGATGTAGTCCGAGGAGTTGGCCAGAAGCGCGCCGGTAAAGTCCGCGGGTCCGCCGAAAGAGGCCACGTGCTTGCCGGTGATTACGATCGATGCGTGGCTCTGGCTGGTCTCTACGGGTGACGCGCCCGATGAGACGAACTTGATGTGCGGGTCCACCGCGCGCATGGCCTGCGCGAACATGTTGTGCTTGATCCAGTATTGATTGGCGGCCATGAAACCCATCTGCGACGTGTTCCACATCTCATTGCCGATGTTCCACCAGATCACGTTGTAAGGCTGCGGATGGCCGTTGGCGGCGCGCCACTTGCCCATCGGCGTGTTCACCGAACCGTTGGTGTACTCCACTTCTTCGGCGGCTGAATGCGCGTCGCCGAAACCGGCATTCACGCAGATGTAGGGCTCCATGTTGAGAAGCTTGTTGAGGACCATGTACTCGTCGATCCCGAGGTCGTTCTGCTGGACTTCGTCCCAGGCAGGATTCAGGCGCGGCGGCCGCTTGTCGGGATCGCCGATGGAGTCGCGCCAGTCCCAGGAGGAAACCATGTTCCCGCCGGGCCAGCGGAACATGGTGGGGCCGATCTTTTTCATCTCCTCGAGCATATCGGCGCGATAGCCGTAGACGTTGTCCGCGGGCATCAGGGACACGGCGCCGATGTGGAACGTCCCTTCTCCGGTGCCCACGATTTCGAGGCGGGCGTCGTCCGTGTCTGCGCCGGCGGTGAACATCAGAGGAAATTTCGCGTAATCGGCTCGGAGCCGCTTGATGGGGATGGTCTGCCGGTCGCCCGGATCGGGTCCCCAGACGAGGCTGACTTTTACTTGCGCGCCGGGGTCGCCCGCGAGGATCACGCGGCCGGAGTACTTCCTCCCTTTTCGCAGACCGAGGCCCCCCTGCTGGATTCCGTGAGGCGTGGCAGCTTCCAGCTTCACCATGGGGCTGTGCTCACCCACGAAGACCTTCTGCCGGTCCATCGTTACGAACTCGTCCGGGCCCACGGGGCGAAATCGGGGACCCCTGGGCCTTGGCCTGCGCCCGGGACTGGGTTCGCGGTCCTTGCCGGAGTTCACTGGATTGAAGAATTTCCGGTCGCCGAGCATCTCGGCCCAAAAGCCGCCCTCGTTGTTGGTCTCGTGAAGTTCGGTGAAGAAGCCATACATGTACGGGGAGATGGGCGCACCGGTCTTGGCGGCGTCGACCGTCATCGTTACTCGTTGAGCGCCGGCTGTGTGCGCGAGAAAACCGGCGGCCATTGTTGCCAGGAAAATCCGGAGGAACCGTCGATTACTCATGAGCTATCTCCTCTCCATCCCAATCCGCGACCGGGATTGTATCTCCAACGGTGCATGAGAGAAGGAATATTTTTGGGCGATCGAGGCACGGCTAGAAGATGGGAATGCGGGCACACCCCGACGGATGGAATCGCAGGCGCGCAAATCCACAGAGGATTCGAACGGGCTACTTCTTGGCGTTGGCGACGGAGGCGGCTTTATCCGCGTATTTCTTCTGGAAGCGCTCGACGCGGCCCGCGGTATCGACCAGCTTCTGCTTGCCGGTGAAGAACGGGTGGCAGTTCGAGCAGATTTCCACGCGGATCATCTGACCCTTGAACGTGGAGCGGGTTTCAAACTGGTTGCCGCAGGCGCAATGAACCGTTACCGGGTGGTAATCGGGATGGATTCCTTCTTTCATGGGAGACCCCTTCTCACCGGCCGGTCTGCGCGAATGACCACAGCACTACAGAATCGCGTCGCTAGGCTAGTGGAAATTTAATTATAGACGAAAGACGCCGGGGTTTCCACTGGGACGCCGAAAAGAGCCAAAAGGCTAAACTATCTTGCGCTCGCGCTTGGCACCAAGCCTATTCGCCGGCTGCGTCCACACGATTCAGCAAATCGGGGCGATTCCGGGCCGTTTTCTCCAGCGCTTTTTGATGGCGCCAGCGAGCGATTTCCGCGTGGTTGCCGCCCAGGAGCACTTCCGGCACGTCCCAGCCTCGGAAGGACGGGGGGCGCGTGTAGTGCGGGCACTCCAGGAGAGCGAAGCTCGCGGCCCTCGGGGAAAATGAGGAAGAAGGCAAATGCGCAGCCGTCTCGGCGCGTGACTCACTTTTGGGCGCGCCCGGTTGTTCGCTGAAGGATTCGTTTGCCGCGGAATCTTCGTTGCCGAGGGCGCCGGGAATTAACCGGGTGACGGCGTCCAGCACCAGCGCCGCAGCCAGTTCTCCGCCTGAAAGCACGAAATCGCCGATGGATATCTCGTCGGTGGCCAGATGCTGGGCGACGCGCTCGTCGACGCCCTCGTAGCGGCCGCAGAGCAGTATCGCGCGCTCCAGCTTTGCGAATCGACGCGCCGTTTCCTGCCGGAAAAGTTTGCCGGAGGCGGAAAGCAGAATTATGGCTGTGTCAGCGGGCGCAGCAACTCCTTCGCCCCCGATCAGCGATTCCACCGCCGCAAAAATTGGCTCCGGCTTCATCACCATGCCCTCGCCACCGCCGAACGGCCGGTCGTCGACTGTCCGATGGCGATCGTGCGTGAAATCGCGCAGATCGTGGACGTGCGTTTCGATCAGCCGGGACTCGCGGGCGCGGCGCACGATGCCGTAATCGAGTGGCCCGTGGAAAAATTCGGGGAAAATGGTGATTAGATCGAAGCGCATCGCACGATAGTAGCGCAAACTCGCCACTCTTCGGGTCGGCGGCCGTCCATTCTACCCCGCCAATCGGGAGATTGGCGTTCCCAGGGACGCCGCGAAAACCGTCACTCGCGATTCAGTTCGCGCAGTCCTTCGGGAAGCACCACTTCGATGCGCCGGGCGCTGGTATCGATCAGCACGCAGATGTCCTGCGCCAGGGGCACTAGCAATTCGCCCCGGGGAGAATCGACTACAAGTATGGGCGTGCCGCCGACTCCCTCGCCCGTGAATTGGAGATCTGACACGCGCCCGATTGCTCCGCCCTGCTTTTCGCACACTTCGCACCCGATCAGGTCCGTCACGTAGTAGCTGCCCGAGGGGAGCTGCATGCGATCCGCGAAGGGAATTTGCACCTCGAGCCCAACCAGCTTTTCCGCGTCCGAGATGGAATCGGAGCCTTCGAAGTGAAAGATCGCCTGCCCGCCGCGGCTATGACTGAGCCAGCAGCCTCGCACTCCCACCGGCCTTGGTTCGGCGCGACCATCCCACAACTCTGCCTTTGAGAGGGTCTTCAAGCGTTCGGGAAAATCGGTGAGAATCTCTGCGGCGACTTCTCCACGCCTTCCATGCGGACGCAGGATGCGCGCCACAGTTATATTTGCGGGCTTTTGCGTGGCCACTCTATTCGAGGATTTCGAGCGTAAAGCGCTTTCGCAACTTCATTCCCGCGGCGCCCAGCAGCGTGCGGATCGATTTTGCGGTGCGTCCCTGGCGCCCGATCACCTTGCCCAGGTCATCAGGAGCTACCTTCAATTCCAAAACGGTTACCTGCTCCCCATCGACGGCGTTTACCTGCACTTGTTCGGGATGATCAACGAGAGCCCTGGCAATCTGTTCCACGAGTTCTTTCATGGCGTGTCCCCCACAGCTTGAACGTGCCCAGCGGAGATTCGCTCGAGCGTGTACAAGAGATATGAATAAAACCTACAATGGTAGGACGCCGAAAGAGAGGTTAGGGTTGCGCCGGGGCTGCTGCGGCAACTTTTGGTTTGCGAAGCAGGCTGCGAACCGTGTCGCTCGGCTGAGCGCCTTTGCTCAGCCAGTAATCCACCCGCTCTTTATCCATCTGCACAAGCGCGGGCTTTTTCTGAGGGTCGTACGTGCCGACGATCTCGACGAAACGGCCGTTGCGCGGACGCGTCTTCTCCGTCACCACCACGCGATAGAATGGGTGCTTCTTCTTGCCAAACCGCGACAGCCGAATCATTAACACTAGAAAATCCTCCTGAGTCGAATCCAGCCATTATAGCGAACCCTGCCCCATTCACCAATCGCTATCTGGGGGCAGAAGTTACCGCAGGAGCCACAGCGGGAGGGCCGCTTCGGCGCAGCGCTCGATCATTTGCTGGTCGGCGGCGGAAAAGGCGTTGAGCTGGTCGCTTGCCACGTCCACGGTTCCGATCACGTGGCCGCCGGCGGGAGACAGCACCGGAACGACGATCTCCGAGAGGGTGCTGGCGAAAGCGGTCAGGTATCGCGAATCGGTTCGGACGTCGCCGACGATTACCGCGCGCCGGTTCCTGGATCGCCGCACCGGTCAACCCCTGGGTCACCGGGAAGGTTGAATGCTCGGGAGCCGCGTCTCCGCTCCACGCAATCACCGAGACCGTTTCCGCGCCCACGTCGTAAACGCCCACCCAGCGATAGCCGCCCAGTTTTTGGATCAGCTCCGCAAGCCGCTTGGCTTTCTCCGCGCGGCCGCTCCCGCCCATCGCGATCGAGCGAATCTGGTTCAGCGTGTTGTCGACGATGATCGGCACGAGAAGGCCTACTTGAGCCCGGCAAACTTGCCGATGCCGCGCATCTTCATTTTCGCCATGCTGCCGTACTGCTTCATCATGCGGCGCATGTCGGCATACTGCTTGAGCACCTGGTTCACTTCCTGCACGGACGTGCCGCTGCCGCGGGCGATGCGCTTGCGGCGCTTGCCGTCGATCAGGTTGGCGTCGGAGCGCTCCGACGCGGTCATCGAATTGATGATGGCCTCGATGGATTTCAGCTGCTTTTCGTCCACGTGCGCGTCTTTGGGAATCTTCGCGAACGGCCCGACCTTCGGCAGCATCCCCATGAGCTGCTCGATCGAGCCCATCTTGCGGATCTGCTGCAGCTGATCGCGGAAATCGTGCAGCGTGAAGTCGTCTTCGCGCATTTTGCGTTCGAGCTCGCGCGCCTTCTTGAGGTCGATGGTCTTCTCGGCCTTTTCGATCAGGCCGAGCACGTCGCCCATGCCCAGAATGCGGGACACGATGCGGTCGGGCAGGAAAGGCTCGAGCGCGTCGTACTTTTCGCCCACGCCCACGAATTTCACCGGCGCGCCGGTCACTTTGCGGATCGAGAGCGCCGCGCCGCCGCGTGCGTCGCCATCCAGCTTCGTGAGGATCACGCCCGTGATTCCCAGGCGCTTGTGGAATTCCCCGGCCGAGCGCACCGCGTCCTGCCCGATCATCGCGTCGGCAACGAACAGGATCTCCGAGGGGTTCAGCTCGCGCTTGAGCTGCGAAAGCTCGTTCATCAGGTCGTCGTCGATGTGCAGCCGGCCCGCCGTGTCCACCAGGATCACGTCGCAGGCGGCCAGTTTGGCCTCGCGCGTGGCGCCGCGCACGATCTCCAGCGGCTTGTCGGTACCCGCGCCGGGCCAGAGCGGCGTTCCCGTGGCCTTTGCCACTTGTGCGAGCTGTTCGCGGGCCGCGGGACGGTACACGTCGGTCGAAACGACAATTGGGCGATGGCCGTGTTCGCCCAGCCATTTGCCGAGCTTGCCGGTGGAGGTCGTCTTGCCCGAGCCTTGCAGTCCGCAAATGAGCCACACCGAAGGCGGCCGCGACGCGAATTGCGGGCGCGCCTCGCGACCGAGCAGGTCCCCCAGCTCGTCGCGCACAATTTTCACTACCTGCTGGTCGGGCGAAAGCTGCAGCAGCACTTCCGAGCCGAGCGCTTTTTCGCGCACGTGGGCAATGAATTCGTCCGCCACGCCCAGGTTGACGTCCGCGTCGAGCAGCGATTCGCGAATCTCGGCCAGCGCCGCGTCCAGATGCTCCTCGGTCAGCTTGCCCTGTCCGCGGAGATTCTTGAAGGCGCGCTGCAGCTTGTCTGTGAGTGTTTCAAACATGGACTGGTCCCGTAGGGCGCGGCTTGTTGCATGCGCGCAGTCCCTGATTCTAGGCGAGGGTGGCAACCCGGTCAAACATGCTCGGCAGGATTGTTTTGCAAGAAAAAAGGCTGCCGTTTCGGAGCGGCAGCCTCAAGTACTTCACAAGTATCTTTGTTCAGCTACTTTGTTCAGCTGATATTCAGCCGATTTCTTCGAGCGCGACGGGCGTTACTACTTGCCCTTCGCTGCTTTTTTGGCTGGCTTCTTGGCTTTCTTGGCCATGGTTTTCTCCGTTTTCAGGATTTGCCCGTAGGCATGGCTTACCTTATACGTAAACTAAGCGGACAAGTCCATCGATAACTGAGAGAAAGAACGCTTTCCGCGAAGAAATTCGCACAGCGGTGCTTCGCTGCGCGGGCGCACCACGGAAAAATTCACGCGCTGCCGATCAGAATTCCAACCGCGAACACCAGCACGCCGCCCACCACCACCTGAAAGGCGGACGAAAGCAGCGGCGTGTCCATGTATTGATGCCGCACCCAGCTGATGACCGCGAGCTCGATCGCCACCACGATGACCGCGGCGGCGAACGCCACATGAAAACTCGGGATCAGGAACGGAAGCGTATGGCCCAGGCCGCCCGCGGCGGTCATCAGGCCGGTCACCAGCCCGCGAGTGATCGGCCGCCCGCGGCCTGTCAGCGACCCGTCGTCGGAAAGCGCTTCGGCAAAAGCCATCGAGATGCCGGCGCCCAGCGAGGCAGCAATTCCGACGAGAAATGCATCCCGCGTCTTGTGCGTCGCGAAGGCCGCCGCGAATATGGGCGCCAGGGTCGAAACAGAACCGTCCATCAGCCCCGCCAGCCCCGGCTGAATAATCTGCAGCATGAACATTCTTTTCCCGGCTTTTTCTTCGTCGGTGCGGGCGCCTTCATCGAGATGCTTTTCTTCCAGCGATGCCGCAAACTCGGAATGCTGCCGCTCGACTTCGGCCAGATCCCCGAGCAGCTTTCGCGTGGCGGCATCCGACACCTGCTTCAGGGCCTGCTCGTAGAAGCGCCGCGTCTCCAGCTCCATCTCCTCGACTTGCCTACGGACGGTCTTGATCCCGAGCGGCCGCACCAGCCAGACCGGCCGGCGCTCGATGAAGCCCTTCACGTCCTGCCGGCGGATCAGCGGGATGTGCTCGCCGAACCGCTTCCGGTGCATATCGATCAGGGCCTGGCGATGCCGCGATTCCTCGGCCTGCATTTCCTCAAACACCTTGGCCGTGGCCGGGTAGGTTTCTCGAAGCGCTTCGGCGAATTCCCCGTAGACGCGGCTGTCCTCTTCTTCCAGTTGGATTCCGAGCGCGAGGATTTGCCGCTCCGTTAGCTCTTTGAACTTCTTCGCCATCGTCAGCCCTCCAAATAAAAGGGTTATTATATCCTCGCGGCCCCATGGGAACGTTGGAACGTTCGAGGCTGGATGAAAGCGCCCGCAAAAGAGAAATTCGCGTAAGCCGGGTTCTCTAGGCGCTGCATCCATTGCGTATGGCGAGTATTGCCGCGTTCGATTACCCAGCGTGCGGACTCTCCGATTTCAAAAAGGAACGCCCCTGAGATGAAGGCTTGCATACTCCGCTCCCCAGCACCGGTGACGACGAACCCGCTTGCTTTTGCGGACGTGCCCAATCCCACTCCCGCGCGCGGCGAAGTGCTCGTGTGCGTTCACGCGTGCGGGGTCTGCCGCACCGACCTGCACGTTGTCGAAGGCGAGCTGCCGCCGCGGAAATCGCCGGTGATTCCGGGTCACCAGGTCGTTGGCATCGTCGAGAAGCTCGGCGAGGGAGCGCATCGGTTCCCCATTGGCGCCCGGGTGGGGATCCCCTGGCTCCATAGCACCGATCAAACCTGCGAGTACTGCGTTGCCGGAAAAGAAAACCTGTGCGATAACCCTACCTTTACCGGTTACTCGGTGGACGGAGGCTATGCCGAATACGCCGTTGCGCCCGAGGCATTCGTCTATGCCATTCCGGAATCGTTTCACGACCACCAGGCTGCCCCTCTGTTGTGCGCGGGAATCATCGGGTTTCGCTCGCTACGGCTGACGGGACTCCAGCGCGGCGGACGCCTGGCCTTCTACGGCTTCGGCGCGGCCGCGCATGTGGCGATCCAGGTGGCACGCCACTGGGATATCGAGGTGTACGCGTGCACGCGCGGCGCGAAGCACCAGCAGCTGGCCTTGCAGCTCGGGGCCGTATGGGCCGGTGAAGCGGCCGAGGATCCCCCTGAGAAACTGGACGCCGCCATCGTCTTCGCTCCCGCCGGAGAACTCGTTCCGCCGGCCCTGAAAGCCCTCAAGAAGGGGGGAGTGCTGGTGCTCGGCGGGATTCATATGAGTCCCATTCCATCGTTCGATTACGATTTGCTGTATCAGGAGCGGATGATTCGAAGCGTGGCCAACAACACGCGCCAGGATGGCGAGGACTTCCTGCGGATCGCGGCGGAAATCCCGGTCCGCACCCAGGTGACCGTGTTTCCCCTGCGCGACGCGAACCGCGCGCTCAACGATTTGAAAAGTGACCGGATCAACGGGGCCGCGGTCATCGACTGCCTGGTGTGACTCCCGCCAGCCGCGTAAAGTGATGTGGAAGGGTGAAGCGCTCTGCAAAGCTCTTGGATATGTACTTTCGCGTCCTCCGAGAGGAATTGTCGCGTGCGCCGACCGGGCGGAGCGCATCAAAGAAATCATAGACCTTCATCCACAGGCCATTAAAAAGGAGCTGTTGCCATCGATTCCGCCGGAACCATCGTCCATCCAGTCAAGAGCCGCCGCAGTTCGCTGCTGCACGAAAGCTTTCGAGCCGGAATCACGCTCAAAGGCATCGACGGCATTCTCGAAGCCATCGGCGGCATTGTGCTGTGGTCGATCAGGCCCTCCGATCTCAACCGCATCGCGCTCCGATTTCTGGAGATCGACCTTCCCTTCGATCGCCACGAGTTCATCACCACGCATCTGTACCGGGCTACCGAACACCTCGCTTACGGAGGCAAGCACTTCGCGTCGCTCTATCTGCTGGCCCACGGGCTCATCAAAGCGCTTTTGGTGACGGCTCTCTGGTTCGACGCGCTATGGGCGTATCCTCTGACGATCGTGGTCTTCGGGCTCTTCTCCGTCTTTCAGGTTCACCGGTTCTTCCACACCCATTCGTTGACCCTCCTGTTGCTGACAGCATTTGACGTTCTGATCATCTGGCTCACCTGGCGTGAATACCATGACCAGAAAGCCTCCCGCCACGCGGGGACTCAGCAGGCATAAAAGGGCCCGATAGAGGAGTTTGAATCCTTCGATTTCCCTTTCGTTCGAACGATTGCTACCATAACTTCGCTCCAACACTTCATCGGGACGGGCGTGGACCATGGCTGAAGCGAAAAAGATCGGCATTCTCACCGGCGGCGGGGATGTCCCGGGGCTCAATTCGGTGATTAAATCCGTCGTGTATGGCGCGAGCGGGATCGGCCGCAAGGTGGTGGGCATTCGCCGCGGATGGAAGGGACTCACCCACCTTGATCCTGCCCGTCTTTCCCATCTTTCCGATCCAACCTACACCTACGAACTCACCCGAGAGAACACGCTCGCCATCGATCGAACGGGAGGCACGATCCTCCATACCTCCCGCACCAATCCGCGCCGCATGGCAGAGGCGAAAATCCCCGCGAACTTTCCCAGCGATCGTCTGAAAAAACTTAAATTTGACGGCAAGTACTACGATTTCACTCCGGTGGTGATTGAAAATCTCCAGGCGCTTGGCATCGACTGCCTGATCGCGATTGGCGGGGACGACACGCTCAGCTTCGCCTCGATTCTCACCGCGAACGGCTTTCCCGTCATCGGTGTGCCCAAGACGATGGATAACGACGTCCAGGGCACCGAATATTGCATCGGCTTCTCCACCGCGGTCACTCGCGCGCGAGACGCCATCACGCGCCAGCGCACCACCATCGGCTCCCATGAACGCATCGGCATCTTCCGCATCTTCGGCCGCGACGCCGGCTTCACCGCCGTCTACACTGCGTATGTCACCGGGTCTCGCTGCCTCATCCCCGAATATCCCTTCGATCTGGAAAAGGCCATCAGCCTCCTCATGGAGGACAAGCGAAATAATCCCAGCGGGTATTCGATCGTGGTGGTTTCCGAGGGCGCTGTTTGGACGGAGCGCGAAGTGCAGGAAACCGGCGAAGCCGATGCCTTCGGGCATCGCAAGAAAGTCGATATCGGGCAGGCGTTGTCCGGCGAGATCCAGAAGCGCACCGGCGAAGAAACGATTACCAGCGACCTGACCTACGACCTGCGTGGCGGCGCGCCCGATGTCATCGACCAGATCGTCGGCTCGACTTTTGGCAACATCGCGGTCGAGCTCGTTCGCGAGGGCGTCGGAGGCAGAATGGTCGGCATCCTGAACGGCGTTTATACGCACACCCCGCTATCGCCCACGCCTCTGCCGCCGCGCAGGGTCGACACCGTAAAGCTCTACGACGCGGACCGCTACCGCCCCAATTACTCCTCAAAACTTGGCGCGCCTCTGCTTTTCGGCTTCTGACAATCGGGGCGCGCTAGCGGCGCGCGCTTACCTGTGGCACACTCGATAGTTTGAAAGACACAGTAATGGGCCATCAAGGATGCCCATTGCCGTGCATTCGGAACAGCACAACGATCCATGGATCCCCAGTACATCCGGAATTTCTGCATCATCGCGCACATCGACCACGGTAAGTCCACCCTTGCGGACCGCCTGCTGGAGCTGACCGGGGCGTTGAGCCAGCGCGAGATGCAGGCGCAGGTGCTCGATTCGATGGACCTCGAGCGCGAGCGCGGCATCACCATCAAGGCCAAGAGCATCCGGCTGCACTACACGGCGAAGGATGGGCACGAGTACCGCCTGAACCTGATCGATACTCCGGGCCACGTGGATTTCTCCTACGAGGTGTCGCGCGCCCTTTCGGCGTGCGAGGGCGCGCTGCTGGTGGTGGACGCTAGCCAGGGAGTGGAAGCGCAAACAGTGGCCAACACTTTCCTGGCCTCGCGGCACAACCTCACCATCGTTCCGGTGATCAACAAGATCGATTTGCCGGCGGCGCAGGTGGAATACGTGAAGGAACAGATCGAGAGCGTGCTGACCATTCCGGCCGACGACGCGCTCCCGATCAGTGCGAAGAGCGGTCTCGGCGTGGCGGACGTGCTCGAAGCGATCGTGCATCGCATTCCTCCGCCCAAAGGCTCGGCGGACGCGCCGCTGCAGGCGCTGATTTTCGATTCCTGGTTCGATTCGTTCCGCGGAGCTGTGGTGCTGGTCCGCGTGATGGAAGGGCGCATCACGCCGCGAATGAAGATCCGCTTGTGCGCTTCGAATGAAGTGTACGAGGTGGAAAACCTCGGCGTGCTCACTCCCAAGCCCATTGTGCTCGACGAGCTGGCTGCGGGAGACGTGGGCTTCATCATCGCCAACATCAAACGCGTGGCCGACGCCCGGGTGGGCGATACGGTGATTGCGGCCGACCAGCCCGCACCGGCGCTCGCGGGATTTGAAGCCATCAAACCGATGGTTTTCGCGGGCCTGTATCCCGTGAACGCGACCGATTACGAACTCCTGCGCGACGCCCTGGGCAAGCTGCAATTGAACGATGCGGCATTTTTCTACGAGCCGGAAACTTCGGTGGCGCTCGGCTTCGGCTTCCGGTGCGGATTTCTCGGGTTGCTGCACATGGAAATCGTGCAGGAGCGCCTGGAACGCGAGTTCAACATCGACCTGATCACCACGGCACCGAGCGTGGAATTCCGCATCACCACCACCGCGGGAGAAGTATTGCAGGTGGACAACCCCACGAAATTTCCGCCGCCCACTTCCATTCAGAAGATCGAAGAGCCGATTCTCACGGCGATGATCATCACTTCGGAGGAATCGCTGGGCGGTGTGCTGAAGCTGTGCGAAGAAAAGCGCGGGGTGCAGAAGAATTTCGAATATCTCTCACCCACGCGGGTGATGCTCACCTACGAGATGCCGCTGAACGAAATCGTGCTCGATTTCTACGATCGGCTGAAGAGCGTTTCGCGCGGTTACGCGTCGCTCGACTATCACCTGTCCGGCTATCGCGAATCGGACCTCGTAAAACTCGATGTGCTGGTGGGCGGGGAGCCGGTGGACGCGCTGACGGTGGTCTGCCACCGGGAGCAGTCCTACGAACGCGGTCGCGATCTGGTATCTCGCCTGCGAAAACTGATTCCCCGGCAAATGTTCGAGGTTCCTCTGCAGGCGACCATCGGGAGCCGGGTGATCGCGCGCGAGACGATCAGCGCCATTCGCAAGAACGTGATCGCGAAGTGCTACGGCGGCGATATTTCACGCAAGCGGAAGCTCCTCGAAAAGCAGAAGGAAGG
The DNA here is from genome assembly GCA_963709105.1 of uncultured Acidobacteriota bacterium. Classification (GTDB taxonomy): domain Bacteria; phylum Acidobacteriota; class Terriglobia; order Acidiferrales; family UBA7541; genus Palsa-295. Next base: position 344,458 of record CAVPVC010000015.1, on the reverse strand, counting down.
CAAGAAGCGCATGAAGCGCGTTGGGAAGGTCGATATCCCGCAAGAAGCTTTCCTCGCCGTACTGAAAGTCGCGGGCAGCACGGAAGACGAATAGCTTTTCGGCTCTGCTCTCGCCGCCCTTCGTAGCCACTCAACGAATGAACATGCAATCGCCGTAACTGTAGAACCGGTATTCCCCGTTCACGGCGTGCTCATACGCGCTCAAGATATTTTCGCGTCCTGCAAAGGCCGCGACCATCGCGAGAAGGCTCGATTCCGGTAGGTGGAAGTTCGTCAGCAGCTGATCGACGATGCGGAAAGATTTTCCCGGGTACAGAAAAATATTCGCTTCCGCTTTGCCGGCACTCACCTCGCCCGCGCCTTTCTCCGCAGCATCCTCTAAAGCGCGCACCACGGTGGTTCCGATGGCCAGCACGGGGCGCCTTTCTCGCAGCGCTCCGGCAATCGCAGCGGCCGAGGCAATCGGAATATCGTAGGGTTCGGCGTGGATTTTGTGATCCTCGAGGCGCTCGGTCCGGACAGGTTCGAAAGTTCCCAAGCCCACTTCCAGAGTGATCTCGACAATTTCGATACCGCGGGTGGTGAGTTGATCGAGAATGGTGGGAGTGAAGTGCAGGCCCGCCGTCGGGGCGGCCACCGCGGCGCCGCGCTTTGCAAAGACCGTCTGATAGCGCTCACGATCTTCCGGTTCGTCCTCGCGCTTGATATAAGGCGGCAGCGGAATATGCCCCAGGCGATCGAGGGCCTCGTGGAAGCCTTCTCTTGACGTGAAACGGATGATGCGAGCGCCATACTCCCCGCGGCCCTCGACCTGCCCTTCCAGTTCTCCCTCACCGAAGATGATGCGTTCGCCCGTGGGCACCTTCCGGCCGGGACGAACGAGCGTTTCCCATGTGTCGGGAGAAAGCTGACGAACCAGAAGAACTTCGATTGGTGTCTGCAGGAATTCGTCCTTCACGGGACTATTGCGGCCCGGCTGTTCCGCATTCAGGCCGGCGCGGCGGCCAAAGAGGCGCGCGGGGATCACGCGGGCGTTATTGACCACGATAAGTTCGTTCCCATGCAGCAGGCTTGGAAAGTCGCGGAACTGGCGATCCTCCCAGACGCCCGTCGAGCGGTCGAGCAGCAGCATGCGCGAGGACTCGCGCTCCGCAAGCGGGCGTTGCGCGATTCGTTCCTGAGGAAGATCGAAATTGAATTCGCCGAGCTTCATGAGGCTGTTTTTTTCGCCGCATCGGCGGAGGCGCGTGCAGCGGTGGCGCAAGATGTGCAAGTATGCTAAGAGAACAGCGCCGAACTTCCGCTCCTTAGCGTTCCCCGGAAAATTTCGAGTGACCGGCGGGGCATGAAACCATTGTAGCGGATCGGCTGTCTGATTTTTCGAAAGCAGGTACCGTGGCGGAAGGATCGGTGATCATCAGTCCCCGGGGAGTCGAGCGAATCCGTCTCGGCCACTTGTGGGTGTATCGCAGCGACGTTCGCACCACCCAAGCGGAGCCGGGATCGGTGGTGCGCCTCACCGATGAACGCGGGCGCTTCCAGGGGCGCGCGTTCTACAGCGACAAGTCGCAAATCGCCGTGCGGCTGCTTACCCGCGAGGACCGGGCGGTGGACCGAGCTTTTTTCACCGAACGCATCCGGCAGGCCATCGCCTATCGCGCGCGTGTCGTCGAAAACTCGGATGCCTTTCGCGTTGTTTACAGCGAGACGGACCTTCTGCCGTCGCTCATCGTGGATCGCTACGGCGACTACCTTGCCGTGCAGACCCTGAGCCAGGGAAGCGAACGTCAGAAGGCGCTGCTGGTCGAAATTCTGATTGAGCTTCTCTCGCCCAAGGGAATTATCGAACGCAATGACCCCAAGGTGCGCCTGCTCGAAGGACTCGAACAGAAAGTGGGCGTGCTGCATGGCGAGGTTCCGGCGGAAATATGCGTGAAAGAAAATGGCGTCGCGTTCGCGTACGACCTGGCGAAGGGTCAGAAAACAGGCTCATTTCTGGACCAGCGAGAAAATCACTGGGCCGCCCGGCGCTATGCCTCCGGGGATGTTCTCGACTGCTTCAGTTACCAGGGCGGGTTCGCGCTGACCGTTGCCGATCGCTGCGAGCATGTGGAAGTGGTCGATATGGCCCCCGCCGCCATCGAAGCGGCTCGAAAAAATCGGGACCTGAATGGCAGAGCGAATGTTTATTTCCGCGAGGGCAATACTTTTGACGTCCTGAAGGAATACGATGAGGCTGGCCGGCGCTTCCAGATGATCATTCTCGACCCGCCCGCGTTTGCCAAGAATCGCGACAGTCTTCCGGCAGCCCATCGCGGGTACAAAGAGATCAACCTGCGCGCCCTCAAACTGCTTCAACCCGGCGGCTACCTCATTACATGCTCCTGCTCCTACCACGTGAATGAGCCGCTATTCCTGCAAATCGTAGCGGAAGCGGCGAACGACGCGAAGCGGAATGTGACGGTTGTGGAGCGCCGGACGCAGGCTCAGGACCACCCTATACTTCTGACCATGCCAGAAACGCACTATCTTAAGTGCATGATAATAAGAGCAATAGAATAGAAATGGGGAAAGCCAAAAAATCGTCTAATCTTGTCAAAAATTAACTTGACATAACAACGCGCATATTTTATTATTCGACTGCGCTAATAAAGCGACAAAGACCTTCAGGAGGACAAAAACATGAGCATCACCCGTTGGGACCCTTTCCGGAACGTCAACACACTGCAGGAGCAAGTCAACCGTCTCTTTGAAAATTCCTTCCAGGCGAACCGCACCGATGGTTCGGCGCTGACGACCTGGGCCCCGGCCGTCGACATCTACGAGACCGAAAACGAGCTCATTCTCAAGGCCGATTTGCCGGACATGAACGAGAAGGATCTCGACATTCGCGTCGAGAACAACATGCTCACCGTCCGCGGGGAGCGGAAGTTTGAGCAGAAGGTGAAAGAAGATAACTACCTGCGGATCGAGCGCACCTACGGTTCGTTCAGCCGCAGCTTCGGGTTGCCCAACACGGTGAATACGGAAGCGATCAAGGCCGAGTACAAGAACGGCGTCTTGACCGTGGAGTTGCCGAAGCGGGCCGAATCGAAGCCGAAGCAGGTAAAGGTCAACGTTACCAACGGAAACGGGAACCACAACTAAAGACCCATTTCCAGTTTGTGCTGCAACGGGGGCCGGGAATTTTTTCCGGCCCCTTTGTGTATCAGAAAGTGAGAAAATTGATTTATGGCACCCCGACTCGACAAACTCACGGTGAAAGCCCAGGAAGCGCTGCAGGCGGCGCAGGAGCTGGCTTCGCGTTCCGGCCAGCAGCAGATAGAGCCGCTCCATATCCTGTGGGCGCTGATCGCTCAGGGCGATGGCGTGGTCCCGCCACTGCTGGAAAAGCTGGGTGTGGCTCCTACAACCCTTGCGTCTGAGGCTGAGAAGCAGATTCAGCGGCTGCCGCAGATCTCCGGAGTTTCCGACCAATATCTGAGCAAGGCGTCGAACGAGGTTCTGCAGCGCGCTTTTGACGAAGCGCAGCGGCTGAAGGACGAATACGTCTCGACCGAGCATATCCTGCTGGCGATCTCGACCGCGGAGCGCGACCCGGCGGCCCAGCTGCTGGTTCGGCACGGGGCCAGCCACGACGCCATTCTGCAAGCCATGGCTTCGATTCGCGGCAGTCATCGCGTCACTTCCCAGAACCCCGAAGCGACCTTCCGGGCGCTCGAACAGTACGCGCGCGATCTGACCGACCTGGCGCGGCGCGGAAAGCTCGATCCAGTGATCGGGCGCGACGAAGAGATTCGCCGGGTGATGCAGATCCTTGCGCGCCGCACCAAGAACAACCCCGTGCTGATCGGCGAGCCGGGCGTTGGGAAGACGGCCATCGTCGAGGGATTGGCGCAGAGGATTGTTTCCGGAGACGTGCCGGAGATTCTGAAGCCGAAACGCATTGTTTCTCTCGATCTGGCGGCGCTCGTCGCTGGGGCGAAATATCGCGGCGAGTTCGAAGACCGCCTGAAAGCCGTACTGAAGGAAGTTACCGAATCCGAGGGGCAGATCATTCTGTTCATCGACGAGCTGCACACTCTGGTGGGGGCGGGCGCGGCCGAAGGATCGATGGACGCTTCGAACATGCTGAAGCCTGCGCTGGCGCGCGGCGAGCTTCGGGCTATCGGCGCGACCACCCTCAACGAATATCGCAAGTACATCGAGAAGGACCCGGCCCTCGAGCGGCGCTTCCAGCCGGTGACCATCGGCGAGCCTTCGGTGGAAGACACCATCGCCATTCTGCGCGGGCTGAAGGAGCGCTACGAGGTCCATCACGGCGTGCGCATCAAGGACGCCGCGATTGTGGCCGCGGCGATGCTTTCGCAGCGCTACATCACCGATCGTTTTCTTCCGGACAAGGCCATCGACCTGATCGACGAATCGGCGGCGGGCCTGCGGATGGAGATCGACTCGCTGCCCACGGAGATCGACGAAATTGAACGCCGCATCATGCAGCTTGAAATCGAGCGCCAGGCCCTCCGCAAGGAAACCGACGTCCATTCGCGCGACCGGCTCACCGAGATCGAAAAGGAATTAGCGACCCTGCGCGAGCAATCGGACGGGCTGAAGGCTCACTGGCAGACTGAGAAGCAGGCCATCGAGCGCATCCGCAAACTGAAAGAGCAGATGGAGAGCCTGAAGGCGGAGGAGCAGCGCTTCGAACGAGCCGGCGACCTTTCGCGCGTGGCCGAAATCCGCTACGGCAAGCTTTCCGCGATTGAAAAGGAACTCAAGGCCGCCCACGACCAGCTGGCGGAGCTACAAAAAGATCACCCGATGCTGAAGGAAGAAGTGGGCGAGGAAGAAATCGCCAAGATCGTGAGCAAATGGACGGGCATTCCGGTGGGACGGCTGCTCGAGGGAGAAGTCCAGAAGCTCGTGCACATGGAGGAGCGGCTGCGCCAGCGCGTTGTAGGCCAGGATACGGCGCTGGCGAGCGTCTCCAACGCCATTCGACGGAGCCGCTCGGGATTGAGCGATCCCAACAGGCCGATCGGCTCGTTCCTGTTCCTGGGGCCGACCGGCGTCGGAAAGACAGAGCTCGCCCGGGCCCTCGCAGAATTCCTGTTCGACGACGAGCGGGCCATCATCCGGCTGGACATGTCCGAATATATGGAAAAGCATTCCGTAGCCCGCATGATCGGGGCGCCTCCAGGATACGTGGGGTACGAAGAGGGCGGACAGCTCACCGAACGAGTGCGGCGACGCCCTTATTCCGTAGTGCTGCTCGATGAAATCGAAAAGGCGCATCCGGACGTGTTCAACGTGTTGCTACAGATTCTGGAGGATGGCCGTCTAACAGACGGGAAGGGGCGGACTGTCGATTTTCGCAACGCGGTGATTGTGATGACCTCGAACGTGGGCTCGACGGCTATTTTCGAGCTGTCGGAGAAGGATCCCAAGAAGGCCCGGGAACTTGCGATGGGCGCGCTGCGGGAACTTTTCCGGCCGGAGTTTCTGAACCGCATCGACGACATCGTGATGTTCAGCCCGCTGGGCCGGGGGCAGATCGAGCGGATCGTCGAGCTGCAGCTGCGGAACGTCGTGAAGCTGCTGGCGGAGAGAAAGATCACGCTCACTTTGACGCCAGCCGCCAAGACGCTGCTTTTCCGCGAAGGCTACGATCCAGCCTACGGCGCGCGGCCCATGAAGCGCGCGATCCAGCGGCTGATTCAGGACCCGCTGGCGCTCAAGATCCTGGACAGCGAGGTTCATCCGGGGGACGACATAACCGTCGATGCCGACCCGAACGCTGACGCCATGCGCTTCGAGCGCGCCGCGGTGAAAGCAGGAGCCGCGAAGTAGCGGCAGGACCAAAAATGAAAACACTCAAGACAACATTTCTGCTGACGGCTCTTACGCTGCTGCTTCTGGCGATTGGCCAGGCTTTTGGGGGCGAGCGGGGCTTAACGGTGGCTCTGGTTTTCGCGGTACTGATGAACGGCACGGCGTACTTCTTTTCGGACAAGATCGCTCTGGCGTCGAGCGGTGCGCAGCCGATCAGCCGGGAGGAATCGCCGCGCCTCTACGCGGTGATGGAACGGTTGTCCGGCAAGGCCAACTTGCCGATGCCGAAGCTGTATATGATTCCGCAGCCGGCGCCCAATGCGTTTGCCACGGGCCGCAACCCGAGTCACGCATCCGTGGCAGTGACGCAGGGACTCATGGAATTGATGGACGACGAAGAACTCGAGGGCGTAATCGCGCACGAGCTTTCGCACGTGCGCAATTACGACATTCTGACTTCGTCGATTGCGGCCACCCTCGCCGGCGCCATCAGCTGGATCGGTACCATGGGCCGCTGGGGCATGATTTTCGGCGGCATGGGCGGAGGACGCGAAGACGATCGAGAAGGCGGAGGACTCGCCGCCATCCTGATGCTGATTCTTGCACCGATTGCAGCGCTCCTGTTGCAACTGGGGATTTCGCGCCAGCGGGAATATCAGGCGGACGCATCCGGCGCGAAGATGGTGGGCCATCCCTACGGGCTGATTCGCGCTCTCGGGAAGCTTGGAGCTTACAACCAGCGAATCCCCATGGATATTTCTCCCTCGACTTCGGCGCTCTGCATCGTCGCGCCACTTACAGGACGTCAGATTTTTTCGAGCCTGTTCAGCACCCACCCGCCCCTCGAGGACCGCATTGCCAAGCTGCAGGCGATGACCGTCACGCGCTAAACGAAGCCCCTTGAATGCTTTGCGCGTAACCAGAAGGTACTGCTTTTTCTCCTTCCTGTTGTCGTTCTAGCAAGTACGCAGAAAGCATTACAGAAACGTAAAAATTACAAGACCGCTCGCGATATTTCACCTCGCGGTTTTCTTATCCCTGGCTTTAACCTATTTATTAGCAATGACTTGCATCAGCCGATGCGGGCTGCAATCATTTGGCGGGGTGCGTGCATTTACCCATTCCCGCAGGGGGAATTCACGGAGGACACGAGGATGAGTAACGAAATGCATGACGTAGTTGTTCAGGATGCGGCCGCGCCGCGGTGGATCGGAATTGCCGTTGTAGCGCTGGCCATTATTTCCTTGGTCGGTCTGGGCGTGGGCTGGTCTGCCTCGAATCGTTCGAAAGCCCTTGAGCAGAATCTCTCTGCCCAGACGCAACAGTTCACTCAGTTCAAGCAAAGCGACGACGTGTTGGGCCAGCGACTCGCGAAAGCCGAAGACGCCAACGCACAATTGCAGGGCGAGCTCAGCCTGGTAACCGACAAGATGAAGCTCACCCAGGAAGAGCTCAACCGGGCCCGCTTCCAGGCCAAGAAGATCCGCGACGACGAAACCAAGCAACTGGCCGATCTGCAGAATAACGTGGCCGGCCAACTCGCGACCAAGGCGAGCGTCGACGACGTGAACAAGATCGGAACCGACGTCAACGGCGTGCGGTCCGACCTGGAAACCACCAAGAACAACCTGACCATGGCGCGCGGGGAATTCGGCACGCTGGTCGCGAAGAACCACGACGAAATCGAAGAGCTTCGCCGCTTGGGAGAACGCGACTACTACGAATTCACGATCGACAAGAAGAACCAGCGCGAGAAGGTCGGCGACCTGATGGTGGAACTCAAGAACGTGAACCCCAAGAAGAACATGTACACCGTGTCCCTCTACGTGGATGACGCGCGCTACGACAAGAAGAACCGGTCGGTGAACGAGCCGATTTACTTCTTCACGCATGGCACGCGGGCACCGATGGAGTTCACCGTGAACCAGGTGAGCAAGGATAAAATCGCGGGATACCTGAGTGTGCCGAAAGTAGCCTCGGCGCACGCGCAGACCTCCGGCAACTAAGCTGAAGCTTCACCTGTCGAAGAAACAAGCTGTGCAGAGCGGGCGCCTCGAGAGATCGAGGCGCCCGTTTTGTTTATGCGAGAGCTATACCGCCCGTTTGAGAGCGCGCATTTTGCGGGAGAGAAACTTCTTGGCAAGGGACGGGAGCTTGTCGTGGGGAATCTTTCCCTGTTCGTAAAGCTTCACTTTGCCCTTGGCAGTCTTGCGGCGGCGGCGCTGCCGCTTCTGGGCTACATAGCGCTTATCGTAGGACATCCATTTCCTCCCCTGAATTCGTGAACTTCGATTGTAACGAAGAAGCTACAGGATGCAAGGTCTTGGCTGGGCTTTGGCGGCTGGATTCAGTAGCATTTCCTGACCGAACTTCGCGCTCATGACAACGACCGCCATTTACGCCAGCCGCATTCTGACGCCCCAGGAAGAGATCAGCGACGGCGTGATTATCGTGGAGGGCAGCCAGATTACCGGCGTCGGGCATCGCGACGAGATTCGCGTTCCTGCCGACGCCACCGACTTCGTGGCAACAGGTATGACGGTCGTTCCGGGATTCGTCGACCTGCACATCCATGGCGCCGGCGGACACGACGTGATGGAAGCCGACGCGCGCTCGCTGGACCGGATTGCCTCCACCGTGGCGCGCCACGGCACCACTTCCATGCTCGCCACTACAGTGACCGCGCCGGTCGATGCCACCTGCGAGAGCCTGGAAGAAATCGGACGCTATATACGAAGCCGCGAGGGGGAAGCGACCAGCCGCCTCACCGCCGAGATACTCGGAGTTCACCTCGAAGGACCTTTCATCAGTTCCGCGAGGCGCGGAGTGCATCCGTCTGCGGCGATCCTGCCGCCTTCGATCGAAATCCTCCAGAAATTCGTCGCGGCATCCGACGGGCTCGTGAAGATTCTGACGCTTGCGCCGGAGCTTCCCGGCGCGCTCGAATTGATCGAGTTTGCGGTTGCGGCCGGGCTGGTGGTTGGCATGGGGCATACGGACGCGGATTACGATCAAGCCAGGGCCGCCATCCAAGCGGGGGCGCGGCACGCGGTGCACACCTACAACGCCATGCGCCCGTTTACGCATCGCGATCCCGGCATACTGGGCGCGATCATGACCGACCCGGAGGTGACCGCGGAGATCATCGCCGACGGCGTCCATGTGGCTGTGGCGGCCATCCAGGTGCTGATTGGTGCGAAGGGGTTTGATGCGGTGATGCTCGTGAGCGACGGAATCGCCGCGACCAGCATGCCCGACGGCTCCTATCGCCTGGGAAATTTCGAAGTGAACGTTCGCGGGGGCGTGGCGCGCAACGCGGAAGGCAAGCTTGCCGGAAGCACACTGACCCTGGATCGCGCGATCAGGAATGCGGTGGCTTACGGCGTGCCATTGCCCGAAGCAGTGCGAATGGCCACGGTGCTGCCTGCCAGACGCCTGGGGCTCGCCGGCAAGAAGGGTGTGATTGCTCCGGGGGCCGACGCCGATATCGTGGCGCTGACGCCAGACTTGCGAGTGGCAGCTGTGATGACGCGAGGCGCGGGATTAGCTTAGGGTTCTGCTGGAAGCGGGTTCTAGGTTGCGGGAGTGGGATTGAGCGGGATTTTCAGCTCGTCCGACAACTGGTAAGGATCAAAGGGGCTGGAGGCAAAGTAGCGGCCCGCCACCTCAATGGTAGGTATTCTGCGTAGGCCGTTGTTAACGCGAATAACCAACTCTTCCGCTTCGGGGACTTCGTCGATATTCACTTCCTTGAAGGCGACTTTCCGCTCACGCAGGAACTGCTTGGCGCGGCGGCAGTCGCCACACCATTGCGTCCCGTAGATGGTGATCTCGTCCATTGGCTAGCCCGGTTCTGGAAAGCGCTTCATTCGATGCTTGCGGCGGGCGGCTCGATTCGGGAGGAACTCCCGCTCGAAAGACCCCTTTTTGGGCCACGGCGCTACTCGTGCGCGTCCTGGGCGCCCGTCTTGGCAGCGGCCTGCAAGCGCACCAGGGCGCGTTTGAGGGCGAAACTCGCGCGGTCCCAGTCCGCATCGCGCGCGTCCGTCTTGGCCACTTCCGCTTTGGCTCGTTCGAGCGCGGCCTTGGTGCGCGGCACATCGATTTCCTCGGCGCGTTCGGAGAGTTCCGCCAGCACGATCACGCGGTCCGGAAGCACCTCGGCATAGCCATCGATCACGGTGAGGTAGCGCGTCTCGGAATCGCTGCGGTAGCTGAGAACGCCGATGCCAAGCTCGGTGATGAGCGGGGCGTGGCCCGGCAAAATTCCCAGATAGCCTTCCTTGCCGGGAATCTCGACCGACTTCACGGTCTGCTGCAGCACGTGGCGTTCGGGCGTAACCACTTCTAGTTCGATGCTCTCGGGTAACATTCTTTCGGTCCTGAAATCCTTCGCGCTTTAGGCGTTGGCGGACATCTTTTCGGCTTTTTCCCGCGCCTCTTCGATGGTGCCCACCATGTAGAACGCCTGCTCGGGAAGATCGTCGTGCTTGCCTTCCACGATTTCCTTGAAGCCGCGGACGGTGTCTTCGATCTTCACGTATTTGCCCTCGATGCCAGTGAACTGCGCGGCAACGAAGAACGGCTGCGAGAGGAATTTCTCGATCTTGCGGGCGCGCGCCACGGTCTGCTTGTCGTCGTCGGAAAGCTCTTCGATTCCGAGGATGGCGATAATGTCCTGGAGTTCCTTGTAGCGCTGCAGAACCGACTTCACGCTGCGCGCGACGGTGTAGTGATCCTGGCCGAGGATGCGCGGGTCCAGGATGCGCGAGAAGCTTGCCAGCGGGTCGACGGCGGGATAGATGCCGCGTTCCACGATCTGGCGGCTGAGGTTCGTCGTGGCGTCGAGGTGCGTAAACGTCGCGGCCGGGGCAGGGTCAGTGTAATCGTCGGCAGGCACGTAAATCGCCTGCACCGAGGTGATCGATCCGCTCTTGGTGGAGGTGATGCGCTCCTGAAGCTCGCCGATTTCGGTGTTGAGGTTCGGCTGGTAACCCACGGCGGAAGGCATGCGGCCAAGCAGCGCCGATACTTCCGAGCCGGCCTGAACGAACCGGAAAATGTTATCGATGAAGAGCAGCACGTCGAGGTGTTCTTCGTCGCGGAAATATTCGGCGACGGTCAGCCCGGTCAATCCCACGCGAAGGCGCGCGCCGGGCGGTTCGGTCATCTGTCCATAGATCAACGCGCAACGGGACTTTTCGGAGTTCCCCGGAACCACGACGCCCGACTCCTGCATTTCGAGCCAGAGGTCGTTTCCTTCGCGCGTACGCTCGCCCACACCCGCGAACACGGACACGCCGCCGTGCTTCATGGCGACGTTGTGAATCAATTCCTGAATCAGCACCGTCTTGCCCACGCCCGCGCCGCCGAACAGGCCGATCTTGCCGCCCTTGAGGTAAGGCTCGATCAGGTCGACGACCTTGATGCCGGTCTCGAACATTTCGAGCGTGGTGGACTGGTCTTCCAAAGACGGCGCGGGGCGGTGGATCGGGTAGCGCTTGGTCGCTTTCACTTCGCCGAGATTGTCGACAGGCTCGCCCAGCACGTTCAACACGCGGCCCAGAGTACCGCGGCCCACAGGCACGGAAATCGGCTCGCCGAGGTCCTCCGCCTTCATGCCGCGAACCAAGCCTTCGGTAGGCTTCATGGCGACGCAGCGCACGCGGCTTTCGCCCAGGTGCTGCTCAACCTCCGCCACGATATCCATCGGCTCGGGGACGTCAAATCCCTCGCTGGTGATGCGCACCGCGTTGTGAATGAGCGGAAGGTGGCCTTCGTCAAATTGAACGTCGACGACAGGGCCGATTACTTCGATCAGGCGGCCCACTCTGTGCTGATCTGCCATTCTGTTCTCCCCTATCCCTGGCGCCTAAGAAACCGCCGAAGCGGCGCCGCTGACGATTTCAATCAATTCCTTGGTGATCGCTGCCTGGCGAATCTTGTTCATCTGCAGCGTGAGCTTGTCGATGAGTTCCGAGGCGTTCCGCGTGGCCGAATCCATGGCCGTCATGCGGGCGGCGTGCTCGGCAGCGGAAGACTCCAGCAAAACGCGGAAAATTTCCGATTCCAGATAGCGCGGGACAAGCCCGTTGAAAATCTCCTCGACCGGCTCTTCGTAAATGTAATCGACCAGCGAAGACTTTCCCGAGGCCGACAGATCGTGCGGCAGAGGATCGCCGTGACTGTCGCGCGCAGGCTCCGACTGCTCGGTGAGAATTCCTGGGTCGATGGGTAACAGCTTCTCCGAACGCAGATTCTGGATCATTACGTTCTTGAACTCGTTGTAGACGGCGTAGACGGCGTCCACTTCCTTCTTTGCGTAAAGGTCCGCGATGAGCGCCGCGATATCCTTGGCGACGGAGAAGTCCACGCGGCTCGAGACGCCGAGATATTCGCCAGCGAACTTGATACCGCGCTTGCGCAGCGTATCGCGGCCCTTCTTGCCGACCACGATCACATCCTTTTTCGATGCCGTGCTCTCGCGCAGGAATGTGGTTGCGCGTCGCAGGACGTTGGTGTTAAACGCTCCGGCCAGGCTGCGATCGCCGGTGAGCACAACCACCAGCACTTTTTCCTCGGGACGGCGCTCCAGCAGCGGATGAGCGGCGGTGTCGATGCGGGCGGCGGCCGAACGCAACACGCGCAAAATCTCACGGGCGTAGGGACGCGCGGCAAACACACCCTCCTGGGCGCGCCGGAGTTTGGCCGCGGCCACGAACTTCATGGCGCGGGTGATCTGCTGCGTGCTCTTCACCGAGCGGATGCGGCGCCGATAATCGAGAAGTGTAGGCATTCAGTACTCGTCGTTCCGGCTAGCGTGCAACCGCCGCTTCAGGTTTGCCGGTGGTGGCCTTGAAGCGTTCTTTGAACGCTTCGAGGGCTTTGGTAGTCTCCGTGCGCAGCGCGTCGTCAAACGCCTTCTTTTCTCGAAGCGTCTTCAGAATCCCGGGGTAATTCGTTTCGATGAAGGGATACAGCTCCCGTTCGAAGCGGCCGCAGTCCGACACTTCAATGTCGTCGAGGAAGCGGTTCGCGCCGGCGAAAATGATCAGCACCTGCTTTTCAACCGGCAGCGGCTGATACTGATCCTGCTTCAGGATTTCGACCAGGCGCTGTCCGCGAGCCAGCTGCGCCTGCGTGGCCTTGTCCAACTGCTCGGAGCCGAACTGCGCGAAAGCGGCGAGCTCGCGGTATTGGGCCAGGTCGAGACGCAGCGTACCGGCCACCTGGCGCATCGCCTTGATCTGCGCGTTGCCGCCCACGCGGCTTACGGAAAGTCCCACGTTGACGGCGGGGCGGATGCCGCTGTTGAACAAGTCCGCTTCGAGGTAAATCTGCCCGTCGGTAATCGAGATCACGTTGGTGGGAATGTAGGCCGATACGTCGCCCGCCTGCGTTTCGATCACGGGAAGCGCCGTGAGCGAACCGGCGCCCAATTCGTCGTTCAACTTGGCGGCGCGCTCGAGCAAGCGCGAGTGCAGGAAGAAAACGTCTCCGGGGTACGCCTCGCGGCCGGGCGGGCGGCGCAGCAGCAGCGAAATTTCGCGGTAGGACTGCGCGTGCTTCGAAAGATCGTCGTAGAAACACACTGCGTGGCGCTTGGAATCGCGGAAGTATTCGCCGATCGCGCAAGCGGCGAAGGGAGCGATGTACTGCATGGTGGCGGGCTCGGTGGCGGACGCGACGACGACCACGGTGTAATCCATGGCGCCTTCTTCGGTGAGCGTCTTGATCACCTGAGCCACGGTGGAGCGCTTCTGCCCGATCGCGCAGTAGATGCAAATCATGTCGCCGCCGCGCTGGTTCAGAATCGTATCGAGGATGATGGCGGTCTTGCCGGTTTGGCGGTCGCCGATGATCAACTCGCGCTGACCGCGGCCAATGGGAATCATCGCGTCGATGGGCTTGATACCGGTTTGCAGAGGCTCACGCACCGGCTGGCGCGCGATCACGCCCGGGGCGATGCGCTCGAGCGGGTTGCGCTGGTCTGTTTGCACGGGGCCCTTGCCATCGAGCGGCTGTCCCAGGGGATTCACCACGCGTCCGATGAGCGCGTCGCCGACCGGAACGGACATAATCTTGTTCGAACGCTTGACGGTGTCGCCCTCGCGAATTTCGGTGTAGTCGCCGAGCAGCACGGCGCCGACCTGGTCTTCTTCGAGGTTCAGCGCGATCCCGAAAACATCGTGCGGGAACAGCAGCATCTCGCCCGACATGCAGCGGTCCAGCCCGTGAATGCGGGCGATGCCGTCACCCACGGAGATGACCGAGCCCACTTCCTCGACCGCGACCGTCTGCTGGTAGTTCTCGATCTGCTCGCGCAGGATCTGTGTAATTTCGTCCGCTTTGATGTTCGCCATCCGTTGCTCCTATTCTGTTTCGAGCTGCTCGCGCAGCCGGTTCAATTGCTCGCGCACCGAGCCGTCGTAGACGGTTGAGCCGACGCGCACCACGGCCCCGCCCAGCAGGGACTTGTCTTCATGGAACCGCGCCTCGATCTTCTTGCCGGTCTGCTTTTCGAGGGCGGAGGTGAGCTCCCGCTTTTCGTCGGCATTCAGGGCGCGCGCCGAAGTTATTTCCGCCAGGGCGATTCCGAGGCGAGAGTTCAATTCCTCCGCGAAGGCCCCCTGAATCTCGCGGAGCAGGTCCGTGCGGCGGTGTTCCACGATAAAATAAATGAAGTTGCGCGCGGCCGGGTCCAGGTCCATTTTTTCCGAAATTTTTTCGACCACCCGGTGCTTCTGTTCGGGACCAACCGCGGGTGTTTCCAGGAAATTCCTGAGTTCCGTCGAAGAATAAAACGCGTCAACGAAAGCCGTGAAATCGGCCTTCACGCGGTCCGCCTTGATCTGTTCGAGGGCGACGTCGGCCAGGGCCGAAGCGTAGCGCCGCGCAACCGCTTCGTTCAATTCGCGCTCCTCTGGAGTTCCGCCACGAAGGTATGGAAGAGAGCCGCTTGGGCCTCGGGAGTGATCTCGGTGGTGAGCAGCGCTTCGGCGCGCTCGACAGCGAGCCGGGCGGCGAACGCCTTGAGCTCCAGCTGTGCGGCGCGCTGAGCCGCTCTTATTTCGGCTTGCGCCGCGCGTTCGATGACTTCCGCTTCGTGTCGCGCCAGAGCCCGCAGGCGCACGGCCTCCGCTTCCGCATCGCGCTTGGCGTCGACCCGAATGCGGGCAACTTCCTGTTCGATCCCGGCAAGCTTGGCCTGCACCTCGGCGCGCTGCCTTTCGGCTGCCTCGCGAGCGCGGGCCCCCTCCGCAATTTTCTGGGCGATCTCTTCCGATCGCGCGCGCAAGGCCGGCGCGGCCACCTTCGCGAAGAAATAAACGATGGCCGCAAAAACGATGGCGAAATTGATCCAGCGGAAGATCCAACCTGCGGGCGAATCTTCGGGCTTGGGAGCGGCTTCTTCGGCCAGGGCGGGGCCGGCAATCAGCAGAAAAGAAAAGCCGCAGGAAAGCCATGTTTGCCAGCGGAGAAGCCTGCGAATCTTCGAAGAATTCACTGGCGCAGCCCTTCGGGAGCCGCCGGGCGCCGATCCAGAATCATCCGGGCAATTTCGCCCGCAAGGGCAGGCGTTTGCTTCTCGATTTCCGCGCGCGCCGCAGCCGAATCGGCGGCGATTTTCTTCTTGGCCGCGCTCACTTCATCCTGCGACCGGGCGCGCATGGCCTTGAGCAGTTGAGCGCGCTCGTCGAGCACCACCTGGCGGGCGTCTTCCTGTTCCTTATAGACTTCGGCGCGCGCGCTGCGGAGAGCCTGGGTGTAGGTGTCGAGTTCCTGTCTGGCGGCGGCTTCCACGGATGCGGCTTCGGTGCGGGCGCCTTCGATCAAACGGGTGCGTTCCGCCATGGCTTTCAGGATCGGATTAAAAAAAGCCCAGCGCAAAAACAAAAAAAAGAAAAGAAAAATAATTACGGTAGGCACAGCTCCGAGGAACAATTCACCAAGCTGGTGGGCGATTTGCATCGACAAATTGGTGGTGCGGCAGCGCTCCTGGTTATTTGTATTGGGTCCGGCGGGCTGTCACCCAAACCGGGGCTATCTAGGACGAACAGAGCAAGAGATTATGTCATCGACTCGAAATCGCGTCAACAAATACAACCCCAGGAAACGAAAATAAGGCGGGAAGCGAGTGCCGTGCGGGGTGCCGGGTGTCACATTCTGCAACATTATTGTAACGGGCCCGATACTCAGACTGGCAGGGGAAGCCCGTCTTCAGGTAGAATGTCGGTGGCTTTCACGGATCGGATCGCACATCGAATGCTAACTCATATTCAGGGTATGACTAACGGCGCAAAGACCTTAGTGCGCGTTCGCCCGCGCGGCTTCTGCGCCGGCGTGGTTCGGGCAGTGGACATCGTGGAACTGGCGCTGGAGGCCTACGGCCGGCCGGTCTACGTGCATCATGAGATCGTCCACAACCGCTATGTGGTGGATCAGTTGCGGCGTCGCGGCGCCATTTTCGTCGAGTCAATCGGCGAAGTGCCGGTCGGGGCAGTGCTGGTATTCAGCGCCCATGGCGTGCCTCCTCGTGTTCGCACCGAAGCGCAGGAGCGCAATCTGCGCGTGATCGACGCCACTTGCCCGCTGGTAACGAAAGTTCACCTGGAAGCGCTCAAGTTTGCCCGCGAGGGACGCACCCTGATTCTTATCGGCCACCGCGATCATCAGGAGATTATTGGGACATCGGGAGAAGCGCCGGAAAAGACGATCGTGGTCGGAAGCGTCGAGGAAGTCGACGAGTTGGTTGTGCCCGATCCCAACAGGCTCGCCTTTCTGACGCAAACAACGCTATCCCTTTACGATACGCAGGAGATTGTGGCTCGCCTGCGCCAACGGTTCCCGACGATTGTTGGCCCGGCGTCCGACGATATCTGCTATGCCACCCAGAACCGGCAGGAAGCCGTGGAAGCGCTCACGCGCGAGGTGGAATTGATCCTGGTGGTCGGGTCGGCGAACAGTTCGAACTCCAATCGCCTGGTGGAAGTGGCGCAGCGCGCGGGTGTTCCAGCGCGGCTGATCGAAGACGGGAACGACATCGACGCATCCTGGGTGGAAGGAGTCAAGACGCTTGGGCTCACCGCCGGCGCATCCGCTCCAGAGATCCTCGTCGAGCAAGTAAGCCAGCGGCTTTCCGGATTTGGCTTTACGAACCACCGCGATCTGGACCTGATTCGCGAGGATGTTCGATTCACCCTGCCGCCGGAACTTGCGGCTAAGCAGAACGAGGGGCGGGCCGCATCGTAGGGCAGTTCAGGGCCAACGCAACGAATACAAGGAGCGCGTGAGTGGCGGCCAAGATCGTCCGCCAGCCCAATAGAATCGCTTTATTAGGCGCACCCACCAGTGCGGCGGCCTTGTCGCCGGGCCACGAAGCCGCACCTGCCGCTCTCCGCGCCGCGGGCCTTGCGGGAAGGCTTCAATCCATCGGTTATCAGGTTACCGACCTCGGCGACGATCCTGTACAGATTTCCAAGCCCGATTCTGAAAGCCCTCGAGCCAGAAACCTTTCCGGTGTGATTGCCTCGCTGGAGGCGCTCAAGCCCCGCGTAGAACAAGCCGTCAAGATGGGAGCGCTGCCGGTGATTCTGGGAGGCGATTGCTCCATCGCGCTGGCGGTAGTGGCAGGCGCGCGCCGCTATTTCCGCAACGTAGGCCTGCTTTACATGGACCGCGACGCCGATCTGAATACACCCGCTACGACGCCTTCCGGCTGCCTCGATGGCATGGTGGTATCGCATCTTACCGGACGCGGAGCTGCCGAGCTGGTGCGTTTCTGGGGAGAGCCGCCTCTGGTGCGGGAGCCCGATCTGGCCTTGTTTGGCGTCGCACGCCTGGACCCTCCCGAAGAGGAAGTGCTGAGCCGCTCGCCACTGCGCCGCTATCTCGCGGCCGACGTGCTGCGAATGGGTCGCCGCCGCCGCAGCGCAGCTCGCGGTGGAGCGCATTCATGGGACGAGTTCGGAATTCGTGCTGCACTTCGATGTGGACGTAATCGCCGATTTCCAGGCGACCAATTATCCTGGCTCTTCCGGATTGAGCCTGGAAGATGTGCGCACCGCGCTCGAGGTGTTTGCCCGCCAGAAGCATCTGGCTGCCATTGAAGTGACCGCTTACAACCCCAGCAAAGATCCCGATGGAAGCGGAGCGAAGCTCATTCTCGATCTGCTGACCGGCATCCTGGAGGTCCGTCTCGCCGCTCTGCAGGGCTCCGGTGCTCCGAGCCAAAGTAGCACCGAAAGCGCGGCGCAGATTTCGCCGACACCTGCGGAGCCAACCGTTGCCTCCCCCACCGCACCGGGTGAGGCTTGGTCTTCCGACTCTCTCGATGAACCACCCGTGGATGGCGGTGCGGCCGTGATAGAAAAGGCAGACGAATCCAGTTCCTGACCTGTCTCCCCACCGAGCCAACTCGCGAACCTTGAAACCCAAAAAACAGAACTCCAAGCCGCAGCCCGGATTGATCATCTTCGACGTCGATGGCGTATTGGTGGACGTGCGCGGCTCCTTTCACCGCACCACGCTTGAAACCGTGAAGTTTTTCACGTCCAAGCGAGTGACCGGGGCGGAGCTCCAGAAGTGGAAAAATCAGTCGGGCTTCAACGACGATTGGAAGCTCTCCACGGCATGGGTGCAATCGCTCGGCGGAAAGTTCGAGTACGAGGAAGTGAAGCGCAAGTTCGTCGAATTCTATTGGGGCGACCAAGGCTCGGGAAACGTATCCCGGGAAAAATGGCTTTTGCCGAGAGCTCACCTCGCAAGGCTGGCGAAGCGGGCCGAACTCTCCATCTTTACCGGACGGACCCGAAAGGAGCTCGACCATACACTGGAGCGATGCCGCGTCCGCGCGTATTTCAAGACCATCGTGACCGTCGAAGACGTGACACACCCGAAGCCCTCCCCCGAAGGACTCCTCAAAATTCTCAATGGGCGTGATCCCCAGTCGGCGATCTATGTTGGCGACATCGTTGACGACGCACTGGCGTCGCAATCGGCGAAAATTCCCTTCCTCGGCATCGCTTTTGGAAGCGGCGAGGCCCGGCGCCGGCGTAGCGAGCTCCTGCTCAAACTGGGCGCACAAGCCGTTTTGCCGGACGTGACCAGATTGGAAAGATGGCTGAAACGCTGGCCGAAAAACCACCGACGCGGCTGAACTTACGGGCCGCCGGTAGCCCAATGAGGCAGTTGCACCTACGACACTAGTACCATTGTCTGAGATGGCCTATCCCCGCAAAATTTTGAAGACGCGGCCCGGCCGCCTCCAACATGTCGACTACTGTCAATACACGCCACGCTTCAGCTCGCGCCTTCGTGCGAAGTTTGAACATCCTGCTTAAGTTCGCCCGTATGTACGATTTCGGGCACCCGCGCACGGCCAAGCAATACGAAACGGCCTGGAGCGAATTGCGCACCGCCCTCGGCTCGGATAACGAGGCCGGTTTGCTGCTTGGCGTATCCGGCGAGCAGCTTCTTCTCGATGGAACGCCGCTGGAATCTGCAGCCGCGGAAAAGGGTTTTGCGCGCATGCTCTCCGGCGCGGGGATCGCCAGCATCCACTTTTCGCCAAACGTGACGCAGACAAGTCTGGCACGCCTCGTAAAGGGCTTTCCCACCAACACCAGCACGAAACCGGTCCAACTCGCCGAGCAGCTCAAAAGCGCTCTTCAGGGTGACCCTTCCATTCACGTGAATGAGGTCTGTTTTGTCCCGGCCGATTCAGCGGTGGCCAAATCGACCGTTGCGGCGCAGTTGGCCGCGCGCACGATCGGAATGAGCACCGAGCAGCAGGATGCCCTTTTCAACAGCCCCGAGAAGCTTCTGCAATTGATCGTGGCGGCAGAAGGGAACAAGGGTTCGGGCGGAGGGTCGGGAACTGGCGTAGCCGGCGGTAGCGATGGCGATGGGGGTGGCAGCGCCGACGGGGAGCCTGGAGGCCCAGGCGACAGCGGTGGTTCAGCAGAGGCTGGACCAGCAGTGAGTCGCTGGGGCAATGCCACCACGGGCATCCGCGGAAGCCGTTCCGCTCGCGGGGGCGCGGGTTCGATGGCGGTTGAAACGGGTTTGATGACGCTCCACGAGGACGAACTTCAGGGAATCCTCCAGGTGCTCGCGCAGGTGGCGCGGACCAGCGAAAATTCCAAAGACCGATTGGATCCGGGCGCGTTTCAATCGCGTCTTTCGACATTGCCTCGCCGGGCACGCTTTACCGTAAGCCAGGCGTTGTCCGCGCTCGCCGCGCAAGCCCCCAGCGAAACGTCGGACAAGCCGACGCTGCTGAAGCTTGCCGAGCACATTGCCGTGCGCTTCGCTCTGGAAAGCTACGAGCGGGGCGATGCGAAGGTGAACACGGTCCGGCAGATGCTTGAGGAAATGAGCACCGAGCTGGACGGCCTGCGAAAAATTCTCGGCGTCTACGAAGAAAAAATGACGCGGGCGGGCATCGCGGTACCGTCCCACGTGGACCTGCTGGCGCAACAATTCTGGGCTCACATACCAGAGGAGAAGCAAAGGGCCGCTCTCGAATCCGAGGACGCCTGGTGCGTTCCTCCTTCGAAGGCCCGGGAATGCATCGAGAAGCTCGTCGCGAATGGCCAAAACGAAGTTGTGGAGAAGATCCTTCGCAACTACGTGACCGGAATCAACAAGGAATCGACAGAAATACGCCGCCAGGCCGCGATGGGACTCGCGGAGCTGGCCCCCTTCTACGCAAACGCCGACGAAAAATTCTTCGTGGAAACCATTCGCCAGATTGGCGTGCAACTTGCCGAGGAGCGCGACTCCGAATTGCAAAGCCTGGTGGGCGCGGCCTTCGTCCGCATGTCGCAGGAGGCAACTACCAAGCGCATCTTTCGCGCGATTCAGCGATCGGTCGAAGTGGTCGATTACGTGGAATCCGAGCGGCCCGGCGTGGGGAAAAATCTGCGGCCCCGAATCGCGGTGGAAAGCCGGTTGCCTGAATTCATTGAAGAGGCGCTCCGAACTCGAGACATCCCCTCCGGCCTCAGGGATTTGCTGCGCCGCATGCCCGGGGCGGCCGCCGACAATATCGCAGGCCGCTTCAGCCGCGTGGGATTCCGCGAGGATTGCGAGCTGCTTGTCTCGATGATGCAGGTTCTCGGCCCGCAAGGATTGGAGCACCTGCACGCGAAACTGCTGCACGGATCTCCGCACGATGCCACCGACACGGTAGGCATCCTGGCCCGGCTGGATATCGAGACGCTGGAGCGAGTGCTTCCGGACCGGATGAAGGAATGGAAGCGCACCGCGCACGATCGCATCGTGAGACAAATTTCCGCGAGCGGAGCAACGGGCCGCGGCCGGCTTCTGCTGGGATTGTTCGACGAGCTCGACGCGTTGATCCGCCCGTTGGCGGTGGATGAAATCGGCATCTCTGGCGAGATGTCCGCCGATACACTCCTGCTTCGCATCGCCGAAGGGAATCTGCCGAAGGGTGGAACGGATTACCTTCGCCTTAAGGCGATTGAGGCGTTAGGCCGCCTGCGAACGAGCGGTGCCGCGGATATCCTGAGAAAAGTGGCCGAGACGAGGAAGACCTGGCGCTGGGCTTTCCCCTCCGAGCTTCGGCTGGTGGCCGCCCAAGCGATGCAGAAAATTGACCCCGATTGGGTGCGCCAATTCGTCCCGAAGAGCGGGCTAACCGACCCCGAGCTTGCCATTGAGGTGCTCGATGTGGATCCGACCTCCTCGGCCCTTCGCCAGCGCCGTTATCCGCGACTGAGGCTCGAGCAGCCGATGTCGGCGACCACCACGAACCTCCGGGAAAACTTCCGCGTGGAGATTCCCGAGATGACTCTGGGCGGCGGCGTTGCGATTTGCGAACAAAGCCTCTATCCCGGCAGCGTCGTGGATCTGAAACTCACCGCTGCGCAGAAAGCCATCAAGGCTCAGACCATCGTTCGCGACGCGAATACCCAAGCGCGCGCGTTTGAAGTGGTCGATATCGACCTTGAGGAACGCGCGAAATTGCGCAGATTGCTCATCCAGCTGGGGAACGCGCAAAAAGAAACGACTTCGCAGGAGCGCAGCCGCGGCCCGCGCACGATTCTCACAAACCAGTCTTAGTGCCCAGGACCACCACTTATTCTTCCACGGCTCAAGGCCGCCGCGTCCTATCTTCAGCCCCCTCTCTCACTGCACCGATTTGCAGTTATGCGAGCATCTGTTCTTCGACAAAGCAGGCATGCGTGAAGGCCTGTTGAAACCTGCTCATCCGCTCGAAATTCCACTTGTGCATGCGGTTTCCGGCCCAGCCGTAGTGAACATCCGGCTTGTGGCCGGTCATTTCGATTCGGATGGATGTTCTTGGCTGATTGCTATCCGCTGGCTGAATCCAGAAAGGGCCTTTGCTGAGGCCCCTTCTGCAGATGGCGGTAATGCTCCCCTTATCGCCGGTCAAAGTTGCCCACTTGTTCTGCGGACAGAGGCACTCCACCTCGTGGTCGTCAAGCCGGCGAGGCTCGACTTGGAGACCCAATGCATTCATCAGGTGGGGGCGGAAACCGGCGTAAAGATGCGAGCCCGGGATGTAGATGAGCGGTCCCCGCGTGCGATCGACGGCCACCAGATCAATCAGAATCTCGATCGAATCCGAGTCGTGGCTTTCCTGGCGGAATTTGCATGGCTGCGCGCCCTCGCCCGGCCAATATCGCACAATCCCCACTCGATAAACCGGCGGAATATGACGATAGAACTGGACCACTACTTTCAGAATGCTTTCATGGAAGGCGATGTCGAGAGCCTCCGAGACGTGGACCAGCGGATCTTCCAGTTCGAGCGCGGTTTCGCTCGACGCCGATTGGCCCGGCCGGCGACTCGTGTTCCGGAACAGTGCGTCGGCCTTGCTGTGGATGTGATCGATGAGCCCTTTGGAAAAGAAACCGGGCGCGGAGGCGTATCCCCACATCAACAGGGACTCGAGTTGCTGCTCTTCGAATTCGTCCAAGGGGAATAACTGCGGACTTCTCCGTAATCCCCTGCCTCTCGGTGGCGAGGCATTCGCTTCAGATCCACGAGTTTCTAGCCGAGTGGCGTGCTCCCTGAACGGCATTCGCATTTGAGTAGACTCCGCACGTGCGTTTAGTAGACAGCAAGGGTGTGGGCGTCAGCACCCACTTGGGCGTGGCTCGCTTTCGAAACAACAAACGAATCGCCGCAGCCACTCGGTCTCTGTAAGGGCCTGATCGTCCAGCCCCGAAAATCTAGGGGAAGAACCTCTTCACCTTCGACAGCAAGCTTTGGGGAACAAACACCATGTCCCCGGCCCGAACCTCAGCGTCGTCTTCCAAATCGCGCCCGCGGAGGAACTCCCTCAGGTCGAGCGGCTTTACTTCATACCAGTCGTTGCTCGCGCGCCGAAAAAGCAAAAGGTGGGCATAGCTGGCCGTGTCCTTCAGGCCGCCGGCAGACGCCAACGCTTGGGTGATGGAGGTGTGCCCCCGCAAATCATATTTCCCCGGCCGGCTGACAGCTCCCAAAACGACGAAGAAAGGCCTGTTGAATTCTTTGAGTTCGACCGTGACGGCCGGATCCGGGAGGGTCTTCGAATACTCCAGTTCAATCGCTTCCGCCAGTTCCGGCGTGGTGAGTCCTTCCGCGCGCATACTCACGGCGCCAGCCAGCGTGACGAAGCCGCCGGGCTCCACACTCACGGTCTGATTGAATTCCGGCGCATGAGGGAATTTCAGCGAGACGACGTCGCTCACACAAAGGCGGTCGCGCGAGTTCGAGGAGAGCAAGTCCGCCTGATAGGCGTCGCCGACCTCGACGGCGCGCCGAAGATTGGATGGAAGGGAAGGCTTCACGTCCGCCACTGCATACTGTCTTTGCGCCTTGGCGGGAATCGCGGCGCTTAAGAAAAAAAACAGCACGATAACGAACGGAAAATGATGCCCGCTCGTTTTGCTCTTCCCGGTTTCGCTATACATCGGCATCTGCGCTCTTTTCCGAATGTTCTCCACGTGAAATTGTCAGGCACCAAAAGAAGTTACCCGTTGGTTCGCCACGGAAAAACCGCCAGCGTCGCCATGCCCGCCGCCTGGTTCGACTCTCACCACCTGGCCCTCGGTCTGCACCCGGAGAACTCTTGGCGCAGCGCCCGAAAGCGGGATAACGATGTTCATGGCGACCAGCGTTCCCCTCGGAGGCCTCACCGCACCGACGATGTAAGCGCCCTTTGTACTGATGTCGCGCGTGCGCCCCAAGCCATGGCGGCTGACGCCTTTTTCGTCCATCCAGCAGAATTCGACGCGGGCCTGCAACTCATACCGCACCGCCAGCCGCTGGTTGCGTGCGCGCGTGCCTGCCTTCGGGCGCGCTAGCACCTTTCGAAGCGCCTCGATCTGGTTCGCCGATATGCTTTCCGTCGTCATTGTGAGCAGGGCGTGTAAGCTACGCCGCAAACGATTTACGCACAAGTGGCCGAATGTCTGGGAGAAAGGTTGTCCTGCCGTTGGGAGTGTTTCCGGTCAAAAAAGAAGCTTCAAAAAAAGCATTCCGGCTTTTCGCAAGGATCATTCCCGGAAGCTGCAGGAGACTCAAATCGGGGCTGCTCGATAGGGTCTTTTGTCCCACAGCAGCTAGGTACAAATGTACCTTGGCGGATGGCATGCCGTGAATCGATTCTGGGAACCCCGCGTTGGAATCAGAGACCTTACTGCTCAGCCCGGCGCGTCACGTTCGCTTTAACCGACCACGCTTTGCAGCGTTTCGCGACGAGCCGCGGCAGTCCTTTTTGCCGATTGCTACTGCGGAATGATTCACCAGGCCGGATATTAAACTATTGGATATATGTTTTTTATTGCAATCGCCCCGGCGCGCTTTTATGATGGGGCTCCCTTCCAGACTCCTAAGCTGCCCGAGGCTACCTATGCAAAAGGCGCAGCAGTTGCGGAGCTCTGTCGTCAACATACTCATTGCCGAAGCAAATCACATGAATTGTCAATTGGTCGAGAATGCCTTTCGCCCGAGGCGCAATCGTTTGGCTGTCGTCGGAGCGGTGGTGAGTTCAGGCCGGGCGCTCGCGCTGCTCAAGCAAAGCGAGCCCGATGTCGCGATTATCAGTGCTCAATTGGAAGAAGGCCCGCTAGAAGGGTATCAGGTGTTGCGGGAACTTCGTTCCCTGGGGTGCCGCACGCGCGCCATCATGCTGCTCGATTCGAGAGAACGCTCGGTCGTTATTGACGCATTCCGAGCGGGCGCCCGCGGTGTGATCTTTCGTGACGAGCCTCTCAAAATGCTCGGCAAGTGCATCCACGCGGTTCATCGTGGACAAGTGTGGGTGAACAGCGAACACCTGGGATACTTACTCGAAGCCCTGTGCCAGGTAGCCCCGTCGCGTCTGCAGCAAGCGCGGCTGAAGGAACATCTCTCGAAGCGCGAAGAAGATGTTGTGCGCCTGGTAGCCGAGGGCCTTTCGAACAAGGAAGTTTCAGAAAGCCTGGGACTCAGCGAGCACACCATCCGCAACTATCTTTTCCGCGTTTTTGACAAGCTCGGCGTGTCCACTCGCGTCGAGCTTGTCCTCTATTGCCTTCAGGAAAGGCAGGCCGGTCCCGCGGGCAACAATCACGGGAAGTAATCGCCGCCGGCTTACTTGGCGGCTGGCACGGGCCTCGGCACGTGGAGAGTCATGAGCACCAGCGTTCCATCAATCGCGCTGAACCAGTGCGCCGTGCCCTCCGGAACGACCATGAAGTCGCCTTTGGAGACGTGCTGCGAATTGCCGCCTTCGATGCCGGTGCCGCTCAGGTTCGCGGGATTCGTGCGCTTCTCGTCCACGAGCTTGCCGCCGGTTACCATCGTCGCGCTTCCGTCAATCACGTACATAAACTCCGCGTCTTTCTCGTGGATAGCCGCCGGGCCTATCGAGGCACGATATTCCAGGTGGGCGCCGTAGGGCGCCAGCTGCAGGATGCTCTCCGTCACATTCGCCTGCCCGTCTTTCCGTTCGCTCTTAGCCTTGGCGATGAGACCCGTTACGTCCGAAGCGGAGCTGAAAAGCTTGGTGGGTGGTTCAGCTGGGGGTGCTTGCTGGGCTCGAACGGCCGTGGCCATCAATATCAAGGCGAGTGTCATTCCGATTGCGCGCATTAAATCCTCCTCGATTTGCGTTTCGCCCTTTCCGGGCGACGGAATCCTACCACATCCGGCCCGGCTTCTCGTTTCCTTACGCGGCGCGGTAGAATAGCCCGATGCGCATCCGCGTCCTCTTCTTCGGACAGCTCAAGGACATCGTCGGTATTGCCCAGGAGGAAGCCGAACTCTCCGACGGCGCTCGCGTGGAAGACCTCTTTGAACGTTATGGCCGCCGCTTTCCGAAGCTTGCAGAATTCCGCCCATCGATCGCGGCATCCGTCAACCAGGAGTATGCCAGCTGGAGCGAGCCGCTAGCTCCCGGCGACGAGGTCGCTTTCCTGCCGCCCGTCAGCGGAGGGCAGCACCAAACGGCTAGCAGCGGCGACATTTTCCATCTGGTTCGCGATCGCATCGATTCGCATCGAGTTGCCGAGAGTCTCAAGGCCCCGGCGGACGGCGCACTCGTGGTATTCGATGGGTTCGTGCGCAACAGTTTCAAGGGTCAGCCAACCGAATATCTTGTGTACGAGGCCTACGAACCGATGGCCTACGCGAAGATGCGCGAAATCGGGACACAGATTCACGAGAAATTTCCAATTCACCGCCTCGCCATCGTCCACCGCCTCGGCCGCCTTGAGATTGGCGAGACCAGCGTGCTGATTGCCGTCAGCTCCCCGCACCGCGCGGCCGCGTTTGAGGCCTGCCGCTATGGGATCGACACGCTCAAGCGCACCGTTCCCATCTGGAAGAAAGAACACTTCGTCGGCGGAGCGGTGTGGGCGGAGGGGGAAATACCCGGTCAGGAAGCCATTTCGCCTCAAGATGAATCTACTTCCAGATGACCAAAACGGCCTCTACGCTGGGCGCACTTCTTATCGGATCGATTGCCGCACTCGTTACAAACGCAGTTTCAGCAAAGCCCCAGAATTCGCAGGACCGGCGATCGGGCGTCATTCGCATTCAGACCAATCTGGTCAACATTCTCGTCAGCGTGCTTGACGCCAACGGCCAGCCCGTTCCGGAGCTTACCCAGGACGCCTTTCAGCTGGCCGAGAATGGCATCCCGCAGAAGATCGAACGTTTCGAAGCGGAGACCAACCGCCCTCTCGACCTTGCGCTGATGGTGGACGCGAGCATGAGCACGTTCAAGGACATGAAATTCGAGACCGAAGCCGCCGCCCATTTTATCCGCCAGGTCGTGCGGCCCGGTGACACGCTGGGAGTCTTCGAGTTCGCTGAACACGTATCGGAGCTGGCGGAGTTTTCAAACGACGTTCCGCAATTGCAGGCGGCGGCTCGCCGCGTCGCGCCGGGCAGCGGAACCTCTCTGTATGACGCGGTCGTATTGGGTTCGAACGAACTGAAGCGCCGGCCCCAGGGGCACCGGCGCGCCATCGTGCTGGTCACCGACGCCGGCGAGACGACCAGCTATTCGAAATTCGACGACGCGCGCCGCGCGGCGATTACTTCGGACGCGATGCTTTACTCCATCGTCATCCGCCCGATCAAGAACGAAAGCGGGCGCGAGACCGCGGGCGAGCACGCCCTGATCACCATCACCGACAGCAGCGGCGGCGCGGTGTTCATTCTCGATTCGCTCGAGCAGCTCGACGCGATGTTCGACAAGATCGATCGCGAGCTGCGCACGCAATATCTGCTGGGATACTATCCGAATCCCGTGCCTCCCCCTGGCAGCGACCGGCACGTTCAAGTTAAAGTGAAGGCTGGCGATACTGTCCGCTACCGGAAGGAATATTTCACTGCAGGCGTTCCGGAGTAAAATCACGCGGGTCTCATGAAAAAATTTCTCGAAGTGGCCGTCGACGCGGCGCGCCAGGCCGGCGCGATCCTGCGAGCCGAGTTCGACCGCCCCAAAGAAATATCCTACAAGGGCGAAATCGACATCGTGACCGAGTCCGACAAGCGCTCGGAAGCGCTGATCGTCGGGCGCCTGCGTTCCGAATTCCCGGATCACGGCATCGTGGCGGAGGAAGGCGGCACGGGAGCCGCAACGGGCGCCAGGTATTGCTGGTACGTGGACCCGCTCGACGGCACCACAAACTTCGCCCACGGCTACCCTTGCTTCGCCGTGTCCATGGGATTGCTCGAATGCGGCGAGCCGATCGTCGCGACCGTCCTGAACCCTTTCAGCAACGAGCTTTTTACGGCGATCCGGGGCGAAGGGGCGTTCCTGAATGGGAAGCGCATTCACGTGTCGCCTGTTGAGAAGCTGGCGGAGAGCCTGGTGTGTACGGGCTTTCCTCCCAAGATGCGGCGAAACAGCGCGAACATGAATCTGTACTGGGAATTCACTTTGCGCTCCCACGGCGTGCGGCGAGACGGGTCTGCGGCGCTCGACCTTTGCTCGGTTGCCTGCGGCCGCTTCGAGGCTTTCTGGGAATTTGGCTTGAGTTCGTGGGACACGGCCGCAGGAATGTTGCTGGTAACTGAAGCGGGCGGAAAAGTTACCGATTTCGCCGGCCAGCCGTATCATCCGGGCGGACGCGAACTCCTTGCGTCCAACGGTAACATCCACTCCGAAATGAAAGATGTGATTGCTGCGGCAGCCGGCAACTCCGCGAAGCCGTAGCTGTTCCCAAATTTGAGAGCGATGAAATGCTGCTAGCAGAACGAGTTGCGATTATTACCGGCGGCGGCCGCGGAATCGGCCGGACTATAGCGCGAAAATTTGCGGAACAGGGTGCGGCGGTCGCAATAACGGCGCGGACAGAAAGCGAAATACTCGCAGTCGTTGCCGAGATTCAAAATGCCGGAGGGAAGGCGGCGGCTATCCAGGCGGACGTTGCGCGGGAAGCCGAGTGCGAAAAAATCGTCCGGGAAACGCGCCGGATTTTTGGCGCCGTCCATATTCTGGTGAATAACGCCGGGATCCTCGGCCCCGATCCAGCCGGTCGAGAAAGTGGAACCGCGCGAATGGGACAAAGTGATCGCGGTAAACCTGCGCGGCCCCTATCTTCTTTCACGCCTGGTTCTTCCAGAGATGTACCAGCGCGGCTCAGGAGCGATTCTCAACATTGTGAGCGTGGCCGCCAAAGCTGCCTACGCGATGAATAGTCCGTACGCTGCTTCCAAGGCGGGACTCATCGGGCTCACCCATACGCTGGCGGCGGAATCCGCCCGCAAAGGCGTCCGGGTGAACGCTTTGAGTCCCGGTCCTGTGTCAGAGACGTCCATGTTTCAGGAGCTGGGACGCAACCTCGCCGAGCATTTCCACTCGACAGCCGGTGAGGTTTCAGCGCGGATGTTCGGGGGAATACTGCAGGGAAGGCCGCAAACAGCTGAAGAGATTGCGTCAGCTGCGCTATTCCTGGTTTCGGATCGGTCCAGCGCTATTACTGGGCAGACTCTGAACGTGGATGGCGGAATGGCTTTTTACTGAGTTCTTCCACCTTGGTGTAGGCCCGTCGAGCCACGGGAGCGCCCGCCCGGACGCCCGTTTCGATCAAATCAAAGCTTCGCTCGCCGACGGCGCCCACGAAATAAAAAATCCCGCCCAGCGTCAGTAGAACTACGAATCCCAGGCCGAAAAGAAGCTCTGCCGCGATTAATTCGCGTACGAAGTACAGTTGTAGTACTAGAAGGGCTAGCAAACCAAGCAGCAAACGCTTTCGAATCTTCGCGTGTTCAATGGCGGCCTTGGCAAATGTTTCGAACCGCTCGAATCCAGTGCTCATGCGTCCACCTACCTTCTATCCCTTAGATGCAACATCGTGTCCAAAGGAGCTAGGCGATAAGTGTTTAAGATGCCGAGCGTTGAAACATTCCCTCGTTCGAGAAGTGAAAAAATTCAGGCCAATAGGAAAATTAACTCTCCCGATTTTTCCACGCGCGAATTCAGCTGGAACGCTGTTGGCGAGTTTCAGCTTGCCTGTGCGGTCTCCAAAGGCTGTCCCCCGCGTCATCACATCGAACAAGTATGTGCTCGTCGAACAGGCGCTTGGCGTTTCGCCGGCTTTCACCTGCCAATAACAATTGCACGGTATAAGTACCCATTCCCTCGAGAGGGCCGAAAGATAGAATGCGGTTATTACGGATAGCTGTTTTTGCCGGTCTCTTCGCCGCAATGTTCCCCATCAGGGCGAACGGGCAATCCAACATGCGCGAATCCTGTCAGAGACCCGCAGCGGGAAGCATTGTGGCGGAGCCGAAAGATCTTCGCAGTATGAACGGCACCTTGAAGGTGGACCTTACGGTGCGGAGTTCCGTGGACGCAGCGGGCCATGTTCGATACTGCTACCTCGCAAAGGATGGCAGCGAGGCGCCCAATGTTCGCGTGAAGCCCGGCGACTGGCTGATTCTATCGTTAAGAAACGACATCGAAACACCCTCACGTGCCGCGGCACATTCCATGGCTATGGACATGAGCATTTCCGGGAAGCCCATTCCGGGCGCATGCACGCGTCTGGATATGACAGCCGCATCCACGAACCTCCACTTCCATGGACTCACTGTCCCGCCCGTCTGCCATCAGGACGATGTGCTTAAGACGATCGTGCAGCCCGGCGATGCGCCGTATGAATACCGTTTTCAGATTCCTTCCGACGAGGCTCCCGGATTGTATTGGTATCATCCGCATGTCCACGGGTTTACCAGCCCGCAGGTGCTCGGAGGCGCTTCCGGGGCTTTGATCGTGGAAGGAATTGAGCGCGCCAACCGCCAGCTGGCCGGCCTTCCAGAGCGCGTGTTCGTGATTCGGGATCAGGATCTGCTGAACCCAGAGGCGCAACCGGTGCAGTCGGATTCCATGCCCGCGCCCCTGGCGTTGCGCGACGCCGAAGGCGACATCCTCAACAACGGAACCGGGACAGGCAAGCCGGCAAAGGATCTTTCTCTGAATTTTGTTCCCGTTTCCTATCCAAGCTATGTGCCGGCTGTGATCAAGACAAAACCGTCCGAGAGACAATTGTGGAGGGTTCTGAATGCTTCCGCGATCACCTATCTCGACCTGCAGGTGCTTGCCGGGGACACGCCGCAGTTACTCGGACTTGTCTCGATGGACGGCATTCCCCTCGATGAAAATGGAAAGGAGGCCGACCGCATCATTTGGGAAAGTCACATTGCCCTGCCGCCTGCGGGCCGGGCGGAGATTATTTTCAAGGGTCTGCCCGATGGTGCGCGGGGAAGTCTCGTCACGCGAAGCGTCGATACAGGACCGGCCGGCGAAAACGATCCCACGCGCCCACTGGCGACGATTGTGGCGGCACCTGACGCTCCCGAGCCGCGTTCACGGCTCGCTGCGACTCCCGCTCCGCTTCCGCCCCCGGCTACCGCCTGGCTCGGCAACATCCGTCCGGTTCGCGTCCGCAAATTATATTTCTCGGAACAGCCGCAGGATCCTTCCAACCCGAATAGCCCCACGAAGTTTTTCATTACCGTCGACGGGCAAACACCCGCCGTGTTCGATCCCAGCGCGACCATGCCGAATATCACCGTGCAGCAAGGCGATGTCGAAGACTGGATCATCGAGAATCGCTCGCAGGAATTGCACGCGTTTCACATCCATCAGGTCCATTTCATGTTGGTGGGATGGAATGGCGTGCCGGTCGACGAGCCATTTCTGCGCGACACGATCAACGTTCCCTACTGGGATGGAAAGAGCCCGCAATATCCCAGCGTCCAGCTTCGTATGGATTTTCGCGATCCGAACGCGGTGGGAACCTTCGTCTATCACTGCCACCTTCTCGAGCACGAGGACGGCGGCATGATGGGTTTGATCCGCGTGGTACCCGCGCCCGCGAAACATTAACGGCGTAACAACAATGTGTTTCAACTGCGCTGCAAATGCGTGAATCAGTTTTCACACACGCGTCATCGCGCGCTAACAACGCTGGCGTATCCACTTCATGCACGCGTTTGATCCGCGCCCTCCCCGGCCGCATCGCGCAACTTTAGGCGGCGGTTTCCGCCGTTCCGGGCGAGACGGGTTCAAACCCACGACTCTAAATTTCAAGGAGAATCCATGATCAGGGAGCATCTTCGCCGAATGGCGAGTCTCGTTACCGCTACGGCTTTGCTGGCCACCGCGCCGGCGAGCGTTTGGGCAAATGGGAGCAACAGTAAAGCCGAAGCAACTGTACCGACCACCACACCGATCAAGCACGTGGTGGTGATTTTTCAGGAAAATATTTCTTTCGACCATTACTTCGGCACTTACCCGTACGCGACGAACCCTGTCACAGAAACTCCTTTCTATCCAAAGGATGACACGCCGCGCGTCAACAATTTGCTGAGCGGCGGTCTGCTCACTTCGAATCCGAACAGCGTGCAGCCGTTCCGGATGGATCCGGTGATGTCGGTCACCTGCGATCAGAACCACAGCTACGGTCCGGAACAAAGCGCGTCCGACCACGGTTTGATGGACAAGTTTCCCGAAGACACCGGCACCGGCACCTCCACGTCTTCCCCGTGCAATGACTACGGCAAGGGTCCCGGCGTAGTGATGGGCTATTTCGACGGCAACACCGTCACCGCGTTTTGGAATTACGCGCAGCACTATGCGATGAGCGACAACTCTTACGGAACGATGTTCGGGCCTTCCACGGTCGGCGCTCTGAACCTGATTTCCGGAACCACTTCGCTCGCCACGCTGCAACCCTCCGCGGATGGGAGCCACCCCGCAACCACCGCCAACGCCAGCGGAAGCATCGGGGGCTCGCAATTGACCGGAGCTGCCATCGGCGACCCGCGCCCGTTCTACGACGATTGCGTAGCCACCGATCCCACAACCAGCAAACTCTTCACCAAGATACGCATCAGTGTTACGGGAAAGAATGTCGGTGATTTGCTCAACGCCAAGGGCCTTACCTGGGGCTGGTTCCAGGGCGGTTTCGCTCCCACCGGCACCGACGCGCAGGGCCGCGCGATTTGCGGCGCAAATCATACCGGATTGGCAGGCAACGACGCCGTGACTACCAGCGGCGACTACATTCCGCACCACGAACCCTTTGAGTATTTCTCCCAATCGACGAACCAGCACCACACCCCGCCCAGCGATTCGAGCCTTATTGGGACAAGCAGCGACGGCGCCAATCACCAGTATGACCTCAGCGACTTCTGGACGGCCCTCGAAGAAGGCCGGCTTCCCACCGTCACTTATCTGAAGGCGGCGGCGTATCAGGACGGCCACCCCGGCTATTCCGATCCACTGGACGAGCAAAACTTCGTTGTAGATGTGGTGAACGCGCTACAAAACAGCCAATACTGGAAGGACGTGGCCATCGTTATCGCCTACGATGACTCCGACGGCTGGTACGACCACGTGCTGGGTCCGATCGTCAATCAATCGGCGGTCTCAGATGACACCCTCGCAGGGCCGGGGAGCTGCGGATCGGCCAAAACCAATACCCAGGGACAGTGCGGCTATGGTCCGCGGCTGCCTTTGCTGGTGATCTCCCCGTACTCCAAGCAGAACTACGTCGACCACACTGTGACAGATCAATCGTCGATTCTCCGCTTCATCGAGGACAACTGGAACCTGGGGCGCATCGGCGGCAATTCCTCGGACGTGAAGGCTGGGACCCTGAATGGCCTTTTCGACTTCGACGACAGCAAGCGCGCTCCCAAGCTGATTCTCGATGATTCGACGGGAATCGTTCTGCAGCAGAATCAGTTTTAGTCGAACAGCCCCCGCAGTTCCAACCTCAGACCACGCCCCCTGGCTCGTCCTGGATAGCCCCCCAGGACGAGCCAGAATTTTTTTGGGCGGGGCATATTGGGCAAGAGAAACGCTTCAAGGACACCGGGGGAAACCGGGGCGTGGCAATGCTGAGTGGACTTAAAGAGAACCGCTTCGGACCGCCTCCCGGCGATCGCCGGCCAGATGGCCATTCCCCACCAATGTCCGGAACGCCTCAAACAAGTCCCGGTCCCACCATCCTCGCCGCGTCTCTTCTTCCATCGTACTGAGCGCCGCATCGATCGGCATCGCGGCGCGATAAGGGCGGTCGGTCGTCAAAGCGTCGAAAACGTCGGCAAGCTGCAAAACGGCTGCCGTCAGTGGAATTTCAGCGCCGTGCAAGCCATCGGGATAACCCGAGCCGTCATGGCGTTCGTGATGATGGCGGATGATAGGCAGCACCAGGCGGAACGTTCGCAAGGGCGCGCAAATGCGTTCGCCGACGACGGGATGCTTCCGCATCACCTCGATTTCCGCATCCGCCAGCGGCCCCGGCTTCAGCAAAATCGCATCGGGCACGACGACCTTGCCGATGTCGTGAACGATGCCCGCTCGCCGAAGCGCCTTGATGTGCTCTTCGGGAAGCCCCACGCTTTCTCCCAGGCGGGCCGACATTTCCGATAGCCTCTCGCAGTGCCCCCGCGTATAGGGATCCCGCGCTTCGATGCTGTGAGCGAGGCTGAAGAGCACGCTCTCGGCATTTTCCAGCTCGTCGGTAAATTGCTTCAGGCGCACCAGCGAGCGGGTTCGCGCCAGCAGTTCGTTAAAATCGATCGGCTTGCTCAGCAGATCGTCCGCGCCGGCGTTGATCCCGCGAATGCGATCTTCGGTGGCGGAAAGGCCGGTAATCAAGACCACCGGCGTGAGCCGTGTTTCCGGCGCGGCCTTTACCCGCCGGCACACCTCGAACCCGTCCATTCCCGGCATCACGATATCCAGAAGAATTAAATCCGGACGAAAAGACGCGCAGGCCGCGAGCGCGCTCGGCCCGTCGCCTGCCTGGCTCACCTCGAACCCTTCGCGGCCTAACAGCTTCGCAAGACCGGTTCGCGCGGAAAGTTCATCGTCAACAATCAGGATTTTTTCAGCCATGAAACCTGGGTTTCGAATCGCCTGAAGAGAGAGTATTTCGAGCGATACAGAAGCGCGGAGCGTCTTCCCCGCCGATCGCGTTTCTGCGCCTTTCGCTCGGCCCGTAAGCAAATGTATCCTGTCCGCTCTTTTCAAACAACCCGGTATCGTGCACCCTGTTTCCTTCACGCATTCATTGCAATCCAAGGTACGCAGAAACGAGGTCGCGATGAAAACGTCTCTTCCCCCCGAAGCGCTGCAGGAAATCGGCGCGCGGCTCGAGCAGGCTCACAAGGCTTTCGCAAAAAGGTATCCCGGCGCGAGCGCCGGCCGGCAACCCGTTCATGTCGTCTATGGCGGCGCGCACCTCTTCCGTTCGGGCACGACGCGAAAGCTGGGAGAGCTCGCGCTTCGCTCCCTCGACGAATTCGCGCCCGATTTCGTTGCCTTCGCAAGAGCACTGGGTTTGGAGGGAGCGGACAAGCTGCCAGATTCCCCGGAATCGGTTGCCGCTCTCACGCGGTCCATCGAATCCGGACCAGAGGACGGCGCAGCGCGAGCAGCACCCTGCCTGGTTCGCGCACACCGTTTATCAGCGCGTTCGCGAAAAGCTCCGGCGCGAGCCCGTCGAGGACTATCGAATCGACTTCGAAGATGGCTATGGCAGCCGGCCCGATCAGGAAGAGGACGGCCACGCACTCGCCGCCGCCGCCGAACTAGCCAGCGCGATGAATGAGGGTGAGCTGCCGGCGTTCATCGGCATTCGCATCAAACCGCTTACCGAGGAGCTCCGCCATCGCAGCATACGCACGCTGGATCTCTTTCTGACCGAGCTGGCCGGAAAAACTCGCGGCGAGCTGCCCCGCGATTTCCGCATCACGCTGCCGAAAGTGACGCTGCCCGACGAGGTCGCGGCCCTGGCGGATATCTGCTCTCGCCTGGAGCCTGCTCTCGACCTTTCACCCGGCGCCTGCGCATCGAGCTGATGATCGAGACGACGCAAGCCATCTTCAACGAGCGAGGAGAAGTCCATTTACTCGCGCTGGTGAACGCGGCGCGCGGCCGTTGCGCCAGCGTGCATTTTGGCCCTTACGACTACACTGCTTCGCGAGGCATCTCCGCGTCGCCTCATCTTCTGTCGCACTTTGCGTCGGATTTCGCCCGGGAGGTGATGCAAGTCGCGCTGGCAAGAACGGGCGTCGACCTCGCCGACGGCCCCACCAACATTCTCCCCATCCCTCCGCATCGCGCCGCGAAGGATGGCTCTCCGCTCAGCCTCCGCCAAACGGAAGAAAACCGCGCCGTCGTTCATCACGCCTGGAAACTTCATTTCGACAATGTTCGCCGGTCTCTTTCCAACGGCTTTTACCAGGGATGGGATTTGCATCCGGCGCAACTTCCTTCCCGCTACGCCGCCGTGTTTTCGTTCTTCCTCGAAAATGCCAGGACGGCTTCCGAGCGACTACGCAACTTCATGGACAAAGCCGCGCAGGCCACGAGAGTGGGCCAGGTCTTCGATGACGCCGCGATGGCGCAAGGTCTGGTGACCTACTTTGTTCGCGCCGTCGATTGCGGCGCGATCACGCCGAAGGAGGCGGAGGGGCTCACCGGCCTTTCGGCGACGGAGTTGCGCAGCGGTTCGTTCTTTCAAATTCTAGAAGGCAGAAGAGGACAATCCTGAAGCTGCGCTGCGTATTCCGCTACAATTTGTCGATTTTTGCAGCCAGTATAAAATCGCTTTCGGTCAGGCCATTGATCTTGTGCGTCCAGATGGTGATTTCAGCCTTGCCCCACGCCAGCAAAATGTCGGGGTGATGCCCTTCCGATTCGGCGATCTCCCCTACCTTGTTCACAAACACGAGCGCTTCTCGAAAGTCCCCAAACGCGAACGCACGAGTGACGTGGTGGCCTTCGACCACTTTCCAAGCCGGCACTTGCCTGGCCATGTCTTCTAATTCCTTGCCCGCAAGTGGCGGAACGCCACCGCGGCAGGGTACGCAGGTCTTGCTCGACAACTCGCTCATAGAAAAGCCTCCTCAAAACGAACGCGCTTATGATTATAGGCGCGCGAGCGCTTGAACGAAAACGCCCCACTCGATTTCCACAGGCGACGGAGATGAAAAAGGATGCCGCCCGGGCAGTGTGACAGCCGTCACTGACACTTTCGGGACAAAAATCCAAAAATGAAGGCAACAGGAGCCAGTTGCGCCGTCCGCTAGAGAGAGTCGAGTGGCGCAGCGAAGGAGGCTGAGTATCATGCCAGGGAAACGCCGAGTACTTGG
Source organism: uncultured Acidobacteriota bacterium (assembly GCA_963709105.1). GTDB lineage: Bacteria > Acidobacteriota > Terriglobia > Acidiferrales > UBA7541 > Palsa-295. The sequence continues at coordinate 307,477 of CAVPVC010000015.1, read as the reverse complement.
CATGGCAGTGGTCATTGCCAGGGCGATAGGATGTGCGCTGATCGTCCTCGCAATCCTCAGCCTCCCGCAGTTTCGTTTTATCGCCGAGCGTCTTCGAGAAGGGGTGGACACCCTTTCTTCCGTGGCTCTCGGCGTTGTTGGCGTCTTGTGGCTGGTTGCCGTCGAATCCTTCCTGCGTTTCTTCGATCACTTCCTGTCGCGCAATTGATGTAATTGACCCGCAGCAATTGCGCGGGCGACTGCGCCGCACCTGCCCGGAAAACCTCTTCGGAATGCGACAGATTTCCGCCGGAAAAATTGTATGATGGTGAGCCCTGTTTTTATCGCGGAACCCAATGTCGCCACATACAAACGCAAAGCGAATCCGGAAGAACGGCAAAGCCGCCGATCCCACCCAATACACCGATTGCTACGCATATCGGCCCGGGCGCAGGGGTGCGTCACGGGAGAAGATTCTCTATTGCGAAGATACGCCGGCCGCAAAGATCGCCGAGGCAGTGGGAACACCCGCCTATGTTTACAGCCGGGGAAACATCGAAACCCGCTACCGGCAGCTGGATCGCGCCTTCGGGCGGCTTCCCCACGCGATTTGTTACGCGGTGAAAGCCAACAGCAATCTGGCCGTGCTCGAGGTCATGGCTCGAATGGGAAGCAGCTTCGATATCGTATCGGGCGGCGAACTCGACCGGCTGCGTAGAATCGGCATCCCGGGAGATCGGATTGTCTTTTCCGGCGTGGGAAAGACCCGCGACGAGATCCGCGACGCGCTTGGTCTACCCCGGTAAGAACACGAAGCGGCGCGGAATTCTGGTCTTCAATGTCGAATCCGAGGCGGAGCTCGAAGTTCTGCTAAGCGAGGCGGCGAGCCACGTGAAGGCCGGTGGCGACCGTCCCGGAGCGGCCATCCGCATCAATCCGGACGTACTCGCAGGCGGCCACAAACACATTTCGACGGGCCATCACCACCACAAGTTTGGCGTGGATTGGGAGACCGCCCGGCGGATGTACCTGGCGCATAAGGATTCGCCGTGGATTGCATGGCGCGGAATCAGCGCGCACCTGGGTTCGCAGATACTGGAAGCGCGACCCTACAGGGAAGGCCTCGCACGGCTCGTGCTGCACGTGCGCGATCTCGCTCGCGAAGGAATTCGCCTCGATTCGGTGGACATCGGCGGCGGCCTGGGCATCCAGTACACCGACGAAAAGCCGCTCGCTCTTGGCGTCTACGCGCGAACCCTTTCCGAAGCGGTGAAGCCGCTCGGCTGCCGGCTGCTGATCGAGCCAGGCCGCTGGCTGGTGGGCCCGGCTGGAATCCTGCTCACCCGCGTGATCTACGTCAAAGAGAACCGCGGGAAGACGTTTGTGATCGTCGATGCCGCGATGAACGATCTGATCCGCCCGGTCCTTTACGACGCGGAGCATCCGATCACGCCTACGACTCGTTCTGGCGAAGAGTGAAACGAAGAATGTGGATGTGGTCGGACCCGTGTGCGAATCGGGCGATTTTCTGGCGCAGGACTACCCTCTCGATAAGGTGAAGACCGGGGATCTGCTGGCGGTGTGGGCGGCGGGGGCCTATGCGTTCGTGGAATCGTCGAACTATAATGCAAGAAGAAGGGCGCCGGAAGTCTTGGTGGAAGGGCAGGCGCTTTCGCGTCGTGCGGCGCCGTGAGACATACGACGACCTCGTCCGGGAAGAATTGAGCGCCGGCAAATAGTGCCGTAAAATAAGCGCCTAGAATCGTTGCGGAAGATATCTGGAAATGCGGGCAATCTGCCGCGAAGGGATGCTCGAGATGGAAGAGAAATACCACCTTGCAGTGACCGTGGGCTATAGCTTCGTGATCGCCGTGATCGACTCCGTCATGCGAATGTCCGCCCTGGAACACCTGGCCCTTTGGGTTATCGGGGTATCGCTTTTTGCAACCGTCCTGTGGCGGATTCGCAAGGGCGCCGAGCCTCGTAAGGAATTCGAACTGCACCCATAAACCCAGGTCGCCGGCTGTCGCTTCGCTCATCGCGAGAGAGCTACAACCAGCCGCCGTGGACCGTGCGCTCCCATCACCAGAATTTTCTCGATGTCGGCGGTGCGGCTCGATCCGGTAATCAGGCACAGCATGGAATTTTTCTCCTGCGCGCCGCGCTCCCGCAGGCGCGCGAAAGCCGCCTCGAGATCGGGAACCAGCTGATCGAGCGTCGCCACCACGATATGAACAGGCGCGGCCACCGAAGCCCCTCTTCCCCCGCAGGACGAGGACACAAACACCGATCCCGTCTGCGCGACAAGCGACTCCGCCAGCGTAACGGTCGCTTGCGAGGACTCGAGCGGCCCTCCCTTGCTCGACCAGCGGATTTCGCGGCCCTGCGGCCATAGCGGAACCATGCGCCGGAGCTGAGGCGCGTCCTGCACGAAAATGCCTCCCGCAGGAATCGACGCAAGCACCTCGCCCACGGCAGCCGCGCTCGCGCCCATACCCGAAGTGATGATGCATTCGGTAAGGTTCAGCGCGCATTCCTTCTGAAAGCGGTCAAGTGGGTCGGTAATTGGCGCGAAAATCGGCCCGGATGACGCTGGGGCGGCATGTTTGGGGGCGGTTTGACGCAGCGCGCTGCGAACGCGCGCGAGGATGCGCTCGCGGCCCGAATTTTCAGCTTGCTCCACGCCGCTCCTTCCAAAGCTCGCGAAACGATTTCGGCGGAATGTCCGGAGGCGCGTGGACCTTTGTCCATGGTCTCAACGGATCGAGCGGAGTTCGCGCCATGCCCAAAGCATAGGCCGATCGCAGCAATGCGCGCCCAACCGCCCCGACGAAAGCGAATCTTCCCGAGCCCTTCATGGCCCAGCTCCACAAGCCAAACGCCGCGCGCTCGCCGGCCGGACGGTCCGCCGACTGGACGGCGTTGCGCCGGTTCTGCAGCAGATGATGGTGCAAATCGATTTTCACAGGACACGCATCCGTGCACGCGCCGCACAGCGACGAGGCAAACGAAAGATGCTGGAACTTGTTCAGCCCGCCCAAATGCGGCATCAGCACGCTGCCGATCGGGCCGCCGTACACCGTGCCGTAGGAATGGCCCCCGATCTTGCGAAAGACCGGGCAGACGTTGAGGCACGCGCCACAGCGGATACAGTGCAGCACCTCGCGCTGCTCCGGATCGGCGAGGAGTTCACTGCGGCCGTTATCGAGCAGCACCAGGTGAAATTCCTCCGGGCCGTCGATTTCGTGGGGGGCGCGCGGGCCGCCGATCAGCGTGTTATAGCAGGCGATGGGTTGCCCCACGGCGGAGCGAGCGATGGCCGGCCAGATCACGGCCAGATCCTCCATGCGCGGAATCACCTTTTCGATTCCCGCGACGGCGACGTGTATGCGCGGAAGGCTAGTACCGAGGCGCCCGTTGCCTTCGTTGGTGGTGAGCGCCATCATGCCTGAATCGGCCACCAGGAAATTCGCTCCCGAAATTCCCATCTCGGCGGAGAAAAAAGCCTTTCGCAGCGCGCGGCGAGCGATACCCACCAGGTGCTGCGGATCGTCGCTCTCCACGCCGCCGAGCTTTTCGCGAAAAAGGTCCGCGATTTCCGCGCGCGTCAGATGCATCGCCGGCGTCATCAGGTGGTAGGGCGGCTCGTTGCGCAATTGAACAATCATTTCGCCAAGGTCGGTCTCGTAAACCTTCACGCCATTTTTTTCCAGTGTGTGCGTGAGATCGATCTCCTCGGTGACCATCGATTTCGACTTCACCACCGTGCGCACATTGTTCCGCGCGGCCAGGTCGGCGATGTAACGGCGCGCGTCCTCGGCGGTTTCCGCCCAGTAAATGTGCCCGCCGCGCTCCTTCAGCCGCGCCTCGAATTCAACCAAATACTTGTCGAGATGGTTGATCGCCTCCCACTTGACCTCGTGCAGACGCTGGCGCGCCGCTTCCCAGTCCTGAAAACGCGCGCCGGTGCGCGCCACGGCCGCTTCGTAATGGTCGATGCCGGTGCGAATTGTGCGCCGGTGCGCGAGGTCGGCCGATTTGGTGGCAGCGTTGCGGAGGAATTCCTGCGCGGGCGTGCTCATCGGGCTCCGTCCACGGCGGCAGCGCCGCGAGAAATATTCTCGGCTGTAGAGGGAGAACCGGTCTGCGCCAGAATGCTGGCGAGATGAACAGTGCGCACAGGCGACTTCCGCAGCCGCAGAACGCCCTCGATGTGCATCAGGCAGCTCGGATCGGTGGACGTGACGTACTCGGCGCCGGAGGCCTCGGCGTTCGCGGCTTTCGTTTCGCCCATCGCCGAGGAGACCATCGGAAACTTCGTCGCGAACGTGCCGCCAAAACCGCAGCACTCCTCGCAGTAAGGCATTTCGACCAGTTCCATTCCCCGGACGTGCTTGAGCAGCTCGCGAGGCTGCTGCTTGATTCGCAGTTCCCGAAGGGCATGGCACGCGTCGTGATACGCAACACGATGCGGAAATGTCGCTCCCACGTCTGGCACCTGCGCGACCTTCACCAGAAATTCGGAAAATTCATAGACGCGCGCGGCAAGTTTTTCTGCCTGAGGAAGCAACGAACTCCCGGCCAGCAATTCGGGATAAAAATTCCGCACCATCGTGGTGCAGGAGCCGGAAGGGCACACGATCGCATCCGCGTCCGATGCGCCGAATATCTGGACGAACCGCTCGGCAAGCGGCCGCGCCTCGTTCCAATAGCCGCTGTTGAAACCGGGCTGCCCGCAACAGGTCTGCGCTTCGGGAAAATCGACGGCATAGCCCACGCGCCGCAGGACGCGGGCCATGTCCATCCCCACTTCGGGGTTCAGCTGATCGACGAAACACGGAATGAACATCGCGACGGTCTTCATCGGATCAGCTATTGTGCATCCTACGGACTGTTTTCGTGAAAAATTCCAGGCGTGCGCCGCTTACCGCCTGGCGGCTGAAGCGGGGACGCCTCTTCGCGCCGTGGAGGCTTACGCGTAAAAGCCGCGCAGCTTCAGCGCGCGGGCCACGCGGTCGATCGAGAGAATGTAGGCAGCGACGCGATTATCGACGCGGTGCGCTTCGGCATAGTGCACCACCTGATCGAAGCTTTGCTCCATCACATCGCGCAGGCGCTCGTTGACTTCGCTCTCGCGCCAGAAAAATCCCTGGCGGTCCTGCACCCATTCGAAATAGCTCACCGTCACGCCGCCGGCGTTGCCGAGAATGTCGGGAATGATGAAAATCCCTTTTTCGCGGACGATGGGGTCGGCGTGCCATGTGGTCGGTCCGTTGGCACCCTCGCAAAGGATGCGGCAATCCAGGCGGTGCGCGTTCCGGGAGGTAATCTGATTCTCGGTGGCAGCGGGCACCAGAATGTCGCATGGCCGAAAGAGAATTTCCTGGGCCGACATCGTATCCCCGCCGGCCGGAAATTCCACCAGCGGCCGGTGCTGCGTATAGACCCAGTCATAAAGCTTCGGGATGTCGAAGCCGTTCTCGTTGTAGAGGCCGCCGTCGATATCGGCCACTCCGGTGATCTTGTAACCCGCGGCGTGCATCAGCAGAGCGGCCTGCGAGCCCACGTTGCCGAATCCCTGGATGATCACGCGGGAGGACTCGCGTTTCATTCGCAGTTTGTCGATCGCGCGATTGCAGCAGATCATCAATCCGCGCCCGGTCGCTTCTCTGCGCCCCTGCGATCCGCCCAGATCGAGCGGTTTCCCGGTGACGACAGCCGTGGTCGCCTGGCCCACGTGCATCGAATACGTATCCATCACCCAGGCCATGATCTGCTCGTTTGTGCCGATATCGGGAGCGGGAATATCGCGCTCCGGGCCGAGCCAATCGCTCAACTCCGCCGTGTAGCGGCGGGTGACGCGTTCAAGTTCCGTCCTCGAAAGCTTCGACGGATCGCAGATCACTCCGCCCTTCGCCCCGCCGAAGGGAACGTTCACCACGGCGCACTTCCAGGTCATCCACGCGGCAAGCGCGCGCACTTCGTCCAGGGTGACGTGGGGAGAAAATCGCACGCCGCCTTTCCCGGGCCCGCGCACCGCCGAATGCAGCACGCGATAACCGATGAATACTTCCAGATGCCCGTTATCGAGAGCCACCGGCACATACACCGTAATTTCCCTGCTTGGATATTTCAGGTAGCGGTAAAGGCCTTCTTCCAGTTCCAGCTTCTGCGCGGCGGCTTCAAATCGGGCTTCGGCGGACTCGTAGACATTCAACTCATCTTGCGTGGCGACTGGCATTTTCAACCTCCAGAGCCCAGCCAGTTCCATTCAGCGCGCCGGGAAACCCAAACAGAAGGCGACCAATGGAGCGGGCCAAACTCCCCTTGATCAGTATACGAACCGCGTGGAGCGGGGGCAACTCAGGTGGTTGTGAGTCAGCGAGGAGAGAAACGCGGGGCTGAAACCCAGGAGCGAAGCGCCATTTCAGCGCCCCGGGCGCTGTTTCACGAACTTGTCGATCAGCAGCCGCGTCAGACGCCCCTGATCGTGCCGGACCACGCGCCACAACGCCCGCCTCCTGAAGCAGATTACCGGTGACATACCGCAGGCCGAGTTGGTCCAACTCTTCGAGCGATGGATCGACGGGCTCGGCGCCCTCGGCGCGGTAGCGGCGCAGAAGGCGCGGCGTCACCGGGCGCCGGTTGATCACCACGAAGTCGAACAGCCCGGGCCGCGTATGGTGATAAATGGCGCGCACGTGGTCCGCGACGGAGTAGTGCTGCGTCTCGCCCGGGCTGCGTCATCAGGTTGGCGATGTAGACGCGCGTGGCGCGCGAGTTGGCGATCACGTCCACGATTTCTTCCACCAGCAGATTGGGAATAATGCTCGTGTACAGAGAGCCCGGTCCCACGAGGATGAGGTCCGCCTGCCGAAGGGCGTCGAGGGCTTCCCGAACCGGGCGCACCCTCCGCGGCACCAGGCGCACACGCGATATCGGTTTCCGCGAGCGGGAAATATTCGTTTCCCCGGCCACCATAATCCCGTTTTCAAGCTCGGCTTCGAGCGTCACATTCTGCGCGGTCGAAGGGAAAATTCTCCCGCGAATCGCCAGCACCTGCGCGGACACCTGAATCGCCTGCGAGAAGTCCCCGGTAATGTTGGTCAGCGCGGTCAGGAAGAGATTCCCGAAGCTATGCCCCGCAAGTCCCCTTCCCGCGGGAAAGCGGTATTGAAACAACTCGCCGAGAAGATGTTCATCCTTGGAAAGAGCGACCATGCAGTTGCGGATGTCGCCGGGTGGAAGCACGCTGTATTCGCGGCGCAGGCGGCCCGAACTCCCGCCGTCGTCGGTGACGGTGACAATCGCCGTGAGGTCGCCTATGGGCAGGGCTGCCCCGTTCCTCTTGGGGCCGGCGACATACTCCTTCAAGCCCCGCAGCACGGCGGAAAGGCCGGTGCCCCCGCCAAGCGCGACAATACGCGCAGGCCGGGAAGCGATGCTGCGTAGATTTTTTCACGGGAGATAGCAGGAACTTAACCGGCCGAACCTTCTCGCTCCGGATAGAGCAATTCGGTAAAGCGCGGGTCTTCCTGCAGGAAAGAGAAATCCTCGTCGTTGCGCGCGTGGTAGCGATTCTCAGGACGCAACTGGATGGCGATCTTCAGATTCTCCATCGCGGAGTCGGCCTCGCCGGTGAGGCAATCCAGGGCGGCCATCGCATACACCACGTGATCGGCCTTCGGCGCGGCCTTGCGGGCGCGGTCCAGATGCTCGCGAGCTTCGTCCCACCGGCCAAGGTTCATCAGCGCGACGCCCTGCGTGTAATGCTCCTCCGCCGACTTGGCGGTGGGAGCAGGCACGCGGGAAATTCGCTGGTCGCAGATGCGCACGTGAACGAGCGCGCGGTCCCGCAATTCCTTGCTGGGGCCTTCCAGCACGCGTTCGAGCGACTGCTTCGCCCGCTGGAATTTCTGCTGCTGAAAGAAGCCCAAAGCCTCTTCGTACGCCTTGAGTTGTGCCTGTTTCGCGGGGGCTTCGGGGTCTGGGGGAGCGACGACTTTGGCCTTGCTCACAGCAGCTAAGCTCTTATTTGCCAATTCTTTATGTCCATTCGGGGAAGAGTCCCGGCCTCGGGCTGCTCGACGTTTCACAAGAGCACCTTGTGGATAACGAATCTGGAACATAGCAAACTCCGCAGGTTGCGTCAATGCGCGGCCCGTAATAGCTTCGCTTCACTCGTTTTCCCGAAGGCTCCCCGCAGGTAGCGCCTGCCTCCTGCTATCGAGCACCTCATACACCTTGCGGGCCAGGTCTCGCGGGGAATAGGGCTTCTGGATCACCGGCAGGCCGCGTTCCTCCACTTGCCGGAGGAGCGAGCTATCCGCGCTGTACCCGGTCGCAAAGATCACGGGAAGGTCGGGCCTCTCAGCGCGCGATTCTTCCATAGATTTCCGGCCCGCTGATTTTGGGCAGCATGACGTCGAGAAGCGCAAGGTCAATAACATCCCGGAGGCTTTCAAATTCCCGCAGCGCCTGTTCGCCGTCGGCCGCAAGCACCACTCGGTAGCCCAGGCTCGATCAGAATCTCGAGAGCAATCTCCCGGAGTCCATCGTGATCCTCCGCCACCAGGATCGTTTCCGTGCCGCCTCGGATGGCGCCGCGGTCATCGGGCGGAGCGTTCGAAATCACCTGCGATGCGCTCGCCGGAAAGTAGACACGGAAGGTGCTCCCCACGCCCAGCTCGCTCGTAACTTCCACGAAGCCGTCATGCTGGCGGGCGATCCCATAAACCGTCGCCAGGCCGAGCCCCGTTCCTTTGCCCAGGTCCTTTGTGGTGAAGAACGGCTCGAAGATGCGCCCGAGCGTGGCGGCGTCCATGCCCGTTCCGGTGTCCGCCACCGAGAGCATGGCGTATTCCCCGGGTTGGGCCAGAGGCCTTTGCGCACACGACTGCTCGTCGAACGTCACATTCGCGGTTTCGATCATGAGCGAGCCGCCGTCGGGCATGGCATCGCGCGCGTTGATGCACAGATTCATGATCACTTGTTCCAGCTGCGTCGAGTCCGCCCGCACAACGGCCAGATCGCTGGCCAGAGTGGCTTTGATTTCGATATTGCTCCCGATGACTTTCTCGAGCAGGCTGAGCGTTTCGACCACGGATTGATTCATATCGATATCGCGCGGCGCGAGGATTTGCCGGCGCGCGAAAGCCAGCAATTGCCGCGTGAGAGCCGCGGCGCGCTCTGCCTGCTGGCGCACTTTTTCGAAGTGGCGCCGGAGCCGCGATCCGGCTTCTGTTTCGTCCGCGCCGATATCCGCCCAGCCGACGATGGCGCCGATCATGTTGTTGAAGTCGTGCGCGATGCCGCCGGCCAGTTGCCCGATGGCTTCGAATTTCTGGGCCTCCAGCAGCTGCTTCTCCAGAGCGATGCGGTCGGTTATATCCTCCACCATCACTTCGAAGCACGGATCTTTTTGTCCCGGCACACTGGCCCAGCGGGCGTTGACACGCACTGTGATCGCCTTTCCGTCTTTGCGCTTCCACGCGGCTTTCGATTCCACCCGCCCCTCCTTGCGGTATTTAGCCAGGAGCGCGTCGCGGTCGGATGGATTCGCGTAAAAAGCCTTCGTGTTCGGCACGGCAAGCAGATCCTCCGCCGAGTCGTAGCCGAGGATTTGGACCAGGGCGGGATTTACGAACAGCAGCTTGCCTTCCGTGGTGACCCAGTAGATCCCATACGTGGCGTTATTGACCAGGCCGCGATAGCGCGATTCGCTTTCCCGCAGCGCCGCCTCCGCGCGCTTGCGTTCGGCGATATTCAGGATGCTGCCCCGCACGAGCCTCCTCGCGGGCGAGGGGAGCCCCACGAGGTGAATCTCGCAGGGAATTTCATCTCCCTGCGAATTGCGATGCACCCATTCAAAACACGGGGTGCCCCCGTTTAAAGCGTCGGAGACATGCTCACTGGCGGACAGCGCCGAGGGACGCCCGTCTGGCTGGATGGCGGGGCTCAGATCGGCCGGACCGTGCTGCATGAGCTCCTCGCGAGTCACGCGAAACAGGCGCAAGGCATTGTCGTTGCAATCCACGAATCTGCCCAGGCCGGCATCGAAGACCACGATCGCTTCCGGGGCATTCTCCACCAGCGTGCGATATCGCTCTTCGCTTTCGCGAAGGGCGGCGACGGCTTTCTTCTCCCCTTCTCGAAGAGACCTTTCTTCTCTCGCCCGCTTCAGCGCTATGGGAAGGCGGGCTAGCTGGTGTTTCAGCACATAATCGGTTACGCCCATCTTGATGCAGTCGACCGCAAGTTCCTCGCCGAGCGTTCCGGAAAGAAGGATCACGGGAACGCCGGGGCACACCTGGTTCACCATCGCGAGAGCGTCGATTCCGGTCCAGCCCTTCATGCGGAAATCGGACACCACGATATCGAATGTATTTTCTTCCAGGGCACTGCTGAAATCTTCCCGAGTGGAGACGCTCACGGCTTGGAAATCCAGCCCGGATTTCCTGAGGCCCCTCAAACACAGTTCCAGATCGTCGGCATCGTCGTCCACAAACAGCAATCGCAACGGTGGCGCTGTTTCGGCTGGGTCCCTGGGAATGTTTCGCGGCATGGTTTTCGTCTCACCGCGCAAGATAGGCGGAAGCGGGGGGCTTGCTGTTGATAAGCAGCCAATACATCCCGAGCTGGCGGACCACTTCCTGGAATTCGCTGAAGTTGACAGGCTTCTGGATGTAACTGTTCACCCCGGACCGGTAGCTGCTGACCATGTCTCGTTCCTCTTTGGAAGTCGTTAGAACGATCACCGGGATCGCCCGCGTTCGCAGATCGCGTTTCACTTCCTCCAGTACTTGCAGCCCGTCTACTTTAGGAAGCTTTAGATCGAGCAGAATCAAGTGAGGAGCCTGCTGAAACTGCCGCCCGGTAAAAGCGCCGCGGCAGAACAAGAAATCCAGCGCCTCTTCGCCGTCCCGGACAAGCTGGATTCTATTGGCGAGATTGCTCTTTTGGAGTGCGTGCAGAGTCAGTTCGGCATCCGCGGGATTATCTTCCACCAGCAGAATCTCAATGGCATCAGTTGCGGACAAGCTTCTCCTCCCCGTTCTTACGGGCCCCGTTTGTTTGCGGACCGGGCTCAAGCGTGAAAAAGAAAGCGGCACCCCGTCCGGGCGCCGATTCGGCCCACACCTCGCCTCCGTGCCGGTGAACGATCCTCTGCACCGTCGCCAATCCGATCCCCGTGCCCTCGAAGTCCTCCTGCCGGTGAAGCCGCTGGAAGACTCCGAACAGCTTATCGGCATACTTGGGGTCGAAGCCCACTCCGTTGTCTCGCACCACGAAGGCTTTTCCCCTTTCGGTGTCGCGTGTACCTACTTCAATTACAGCGGGTTGGCGGTCCTTGGTAAATTTCACGGCGTTCGAGAGAAGATTAACCAGAACTAATTTGACCAGGCCCGGATCGCATTCCGCCTCGGCAAGCGGCTCAATCCTCCATTCGATTCCGCGTTCGGAGGCTTCCGGCGGCAAATCGGCCATGGCCTCGCGGATCAGTTCGGCCAGTCTTACCCTCTGCCGCAATACCTCTTTGCGCCCAATCCTCGCCAGGTTCAGCAGGTCATCTACGAGGTGTCCCATGTGATTGGCCGCCTGCAACACGCGGTCGAGGTAACGGTTGCCTTCTTCGGAAAGCCTGGAAGCGTGCTCTTCCTTCAGGATGCGGGCGAAGCCGTCGATGTGGCGAAGCGGCGCGCGCAGATCGTGCGATACCGAGTAACTGAAAGACTCCAGATCCCGGTTCACGATGCCGAGTTCGGCGAGTTTCTGGCTCAGCTCAGAATTGAGTTTGCGGATTTCCTCTTCCGCGCGGCGGCGCGTGCTCACATCGCGAATAGCGCTTGAAATCAATGTGCCTTCTTCGGTCTGCAGGGGGCTCAGGCTTACTTCGACAGGTATTTCGTTCCCGTCCTTGTGGCGCCCGTAGAGTTCCAACCCCGCGCCCATCGCGCGCGAATGAGGCGACCTTGCATACTCCTCCCGGGATGCCACGTGGGTGCCCTGATACCGCGACGGGATAAGCATCTCCACGCGCTGGCCGCTCAGCTCCGCTCGCGTATATCCGAAGAGGCGCTCGGTTTGCGCATTCACCAGGCGGATCTTGCCCCGGCTGTCCACAATCACCATCGCATCCGGCGCCGATTCCAGAAGATTCCGGAATTTTTCTTCCTCTTTCTTGCGCTGCGTAATATCGCGGTTGCTTTCGAGAATCGAGAGCGGTTTCCCCGAGGCGTCTCTTCGCAGCGCCCACCGGCTTGAAACAGTTACTTGCGAGCTGTCCCGGCAGCGGTGTACCAGTTCTCCCTCCCAGGAACCCGACTCGAAAACGTTCGCGACAATCTCATCCAGTGGCTTTGGAAACTGTGTGTCAAGAACCTCGTGGGTAACCTTCCCGCGGACGTCATCTCTTGTCCATCCGTAAAGTCGCTCGGCGCCTCCATTCCACAAAAGGATTTTGCCGTCGAGACTCCGAACAAAAATCGCGTCATGCGTCAGATCGAGGAGCTCGGCTTGCTCGCGAAAATTGGCTTCCCTGATACGGAGGTTCAGTTCTGCCTCCTTGCGCTCGATGATTTCTTGCTTGAGCGCCGCGTTGGCCTTGACCCAGTCGCCGAAGCTCGGAAGATCGACCGCCTCCGGCATCAGCCTCGCCAGCAACACCGCCGTGGGTACCGATGCCGCCGCGGTCGCGGCCTTTATGACGCCCGCCAGCCAGTAATTCCCATGCCACAGATTCCACACCTCCATCAGGTGCGTCGACCCGCACGCCACGATGAATACACCCAAACAGCACGAACATCCAGCTGAAGGGAAGATCGCGCCGCCTGCGGATAAAGAGAACCAGCACGACTGGAATCGCGAAGTAAGCCGCCGCGATCAGCGAGTCGGAGATGACATGAAGCCACACCAGCCCCGGATTCCACAGATAGCAGTAGCCATGCGGTTCGAAATTCCCCGAGCTGAAAAGCTGCCGCATCACCTGCGCCACGAAGCCCATGTATTTCCTCATCGGCTGAATGCGGCCGCTTCTTGCCAGTAAAATGCGCCGGTTGGGGAAGGAGAGGGGCTCGCACGCCTAGACGGGCGAAGCTTCAGAAGGGGCGAAATCGTGAGAAGGAGCTAATTTCGAGAAGGAAAGCCTTGTCGTGATCCGATGCGGAACATTCGAAGCTACTGCGCCCCTGCGGGCTGCGGCGGATGGCTCGCGAAATATTCTCCGAGCTGCGCGGTCAACTGGCCCAGCCCGTCATGCACATTCCGATCGAGTGCCTCCACCACATCGGCCACGGTCTTACCGGCCACCGGCGTGTCATGCGAGTAAGAGCCGTTCCAGAGCGATGCGCCGGTCTTTGAGTCCACCAGCTCCAGCTGAATAGAGAATCGCGCCGCGATTTCCGGCTTGTCCACTTCATCGAGAGCATTCAGGTGCCCGCGCAGGATGTACTCGCCGCGCAGGTTGCTGCTGATTGCCGAGACGGAGCGGAATTGTCCCGACGAGCGCAGGGAAGCGATGAGGCCGTCCTGCACCATTTCCGTGGGAGGTTCGGCCCACCGTCGGTACTCATAGGTGCCCAGTTGCACGGGACCGGCGCCGTAGACCAGCCGGTCGTCCCGGTACAAGTGGGAAGACATAATCCGGGCTACCAGCAGCGTCACCGGATATTTCGACGCAGAATTCGCTCCGGTGGCGCCGCCGGGTTCCGGATCGAGCACATAATATTTCACCGGCCGCGAAGCGCCGCATCCCGCCGCAATCGCCGCGACAGCGAGAAGAAAGAAGGCGGACCGGATCCGCCGAGCCCACCGCGCTGGTTTCGTATGGGAGGTCGTTTTCATTTCGGGGGCGCCTCTCCGGGCGTTCGCGGCTTGATTCCGGACGCGCGAATCAGAGTGTAAGGCCGCGTCTTGATCGTCTCGGTAAACGCGTTGAGATTGTCGGTCACGTGGCGCAGGTTGTCGACAATCTCGTCGAGATTCTCCGCGTTCGTGTTCACCGTCTGATTCAGCTGCTCGGTCAGCACGTTCGCTGACGCCAGCAGCTGCCGCAGGCTCGCAATGGCCTGCCGGAGTTCAGGGCGGTCTTCGGCGATGGCCCCATCCAGCTGAGCCAGAGCCTCATTCGCCTGTGCGGACGTCTTGCGGAAATCGTCCAGCAGCGGGCTCACCTTGGCGGTCGCGGTGTTCAGATTGGCGACCGTCGCGTGAATCGCCGGACGGTCCTCCTCGAGCATTCCGCGTACGTTGCCCAGGCTCGCCGAGATGTTCTCCCGGTTGCGGTCGCTCAGCAGATCGTTGACGCGCTTGAGCGTGTCCTGCAGCTCCACCGCGCGCGCGTTCAAATTGACCACCAGATTGTTCGCGTTGGGTCCCAGACCGTTGATGACGGCCGCAATGTCGGAAAAGCTGATGAATTCGGTGGATTTCAGAGTCGCCCCGGCAGCCGCTCGGGGCGCCGCCGCGGTTCCGGGCAGGATTCCCAGGTAATTATCCGCCAGCGGACTGGTGTTGGTGATGATGGCGGTGCTGTCGACTTTCACCGGCACGTCCTGCTGCACGGAAAAGTCGATTTCCATTCGCGTGGAGTCCTGAGGGTCGCTGCGCACGGTTTGCACGCGGCCCACGGGAGGGCCGCCCGCATAGCGCACCTGCGTTCCAGGGCCCAGGCCGCCGGCATTTTTGAAGTAAGCCCGGTAAGGAATGGCGCCGCTGGCGAGCCTTCCGGAGAGCACGAAAACGGTAACGAACAGCAGGCCAGCCGCCACCAGGACAAACAGCCCGACCAGCGCCAGCTCCCGTCTCGATTTCATTCGACCGTCCGGCGATTACCGCCGGCCTCTAGGGCGCGCCGGCCGGATCGCAATAGTGGGCGAGTATAACATGGGCTCGCGCAGAGCACGCCCTGCTGCTGCGGTGCCGTAAAGCTGCATAAACCCGGCTCATTTATGCGGCGGCGGATCTTCTCCGGTGAGCATCTGCAGATAATCGATCTCGCCGGTCATCTCCGGTTCCGGTACGCGGTCCAGAAACTGCCGCACGCGCGGCTGCTGGCTCGCGCGAAGCTCTTCGGGAGTTCCGGCGGCCACGATATTGCCCTTATCGATCAGGATCATCCGGTCGGCAATCAGAAAGGCGCTGGCGAGTTCGTGCGTCACCACCACGATGGTGATGCGGAAAGCCTTCTTCAGCTTCAGGATCAACTCGTCGATCCCGGCCGCGATGATGGGATCGAGCCCCGCGGAAGGCTCGTCGAAAAAGAGCATCTCCGGATCCATGGCCATGGCCCGCGCGATGGCCGCCCGCTTCTTCATCCCGCCGCTCAATTGCGCCGGCATGTAATCCTCGAATCCGGAAAGGCCCACCTGATCGAGCTTCAGCCGCACCATGATTTCGATGGTCGATTCATCGAGGGGGGTGTGTTCGTGCAGCGGGAGCGCGACATTTTCTCCCACCGTCATCCCGCCGAACAGGGCTCCGCTCTGAAACGACATGCCGAGTTTTTTCCGCAGCGCATCGCGCTCGGCGTCGGACATGGCCGCGAAATTCTTGTTTCCCATCCAGATTTCGCCCGCGCTCGGTTTCTCCAGCCCCACCAGCGTCCGCAGCAGCGTGCTCTTGCCCGACCCGGAGCCTCCCAGGATCACCAGGGTTTCCCCGGCCGGCACATCGAAGCTGATGCTGTGCAGAATTTCGCGCTCGCCGTAATTCACGCGCAGATTCCGCACGGAAATGCCCGGGCCGGAGGGTGTTTCGTCGGAGTCGTCTTGGCGGCGTGCGTCTTTAGCCATATCTTATGAGGGCGCGGTGAAGTAAAAAATCGCCGTAAAGATCAGATCCACCACGATCACCAGGAAAATCGATTTCACCACGGACGACGTGGTCGACCGTCCCACTTCCTCCGAACCCAGGCCGGTAGCGAAGCCTTCGTGGCACCCCACGGCGGTGATCACGATCCCGAACATCACGCTCTTGATCAGTCCGGTCACGATGTCGCGAAGAACCAGCGCGTCCATGGTGGCGCGGAAATAGCTGCCCCAGGTGAAGCCCGCGCTCATCACGCCGAAAAATCCGCCGCCGAGCACCCCCATGAAATCGGCCCAGGTGGTGAGGCACGGCATCATCAGGATCATGGCCAGGAATTTCGGCGCCACCAGAAAATGAACCGGCTCGAGCGCCATGGTCTCGAGCGCGTCAATCTCTTCGTTCACCTTCATGGTGCCGATTTCCGCGGCGAACGCCGATCCCGACCGTCCGATCACCATGATGGCCGTCATCAGCGGCCCGAGTTCGCGGGTGATCACGATGGCCACCGCCGCCGCCACCAGTTGCATGGCGCCCAGCTTGCGCAGCTGGTAGGCGCCCTGCAGAGCCAGGATCGTGCCCACGAAAAATGAGATCAGCGAAACGATCGGCACCGCCTCCACGCCCACCGACATCGCCTGATGCACGGCGCGGCTCAGCCGGAATTTCCGCCCGCGAAACGGATCGACAAAAATCGATCGCGCCGCGCCTCCGGTGAGCCTGGCTAGGCTCCCGACATAGGCCAGGCCCTCGATGGTGGCTTCGCCGATGTTGTAAGTCAGCGCCATGGTGATCCTGAGCTTGGTGAGTTCCAATTACGGTAACTGCGTGACCATATCGATGCTTGCTCGAAAGCTTATTTCGGCGCGGAGCCATTGCCGCGCAAAGCGTCCGCTTCGTTGTCGTACACTTCAAACACCTTGATCAGCCGGGTCAGCTCCAGAACCTCGCGCGTCGTTTTACTCAAGCCGTAAAGAGCGAAGCCCGACTTCAAATCCCGCGAAGTTTTGAGCCCCTCCACGAGCGAGGCTACGCCGGCGCTGTCGATGTATTTCACCTTTTCCAGGTTAACGACCACACGGGGGACCCGCTTCGCCTTCAGCAGGTCCAGGAGTACGCGGCGCACTTCTGGAGAGTTATAGAGGGTGATATCGCCGGTGATGTCCACAACTCTGGCATTCCCGGCTTCACGCGTGGAGATTTCCATGGAGCATCCCTTAGAACGGCACCACTGTTTTTGACAGAGATTCCGCTGGGATGCAACCGTTTTGGAGCGGCGCGCCCGAATGCCGCGGTTCTACCTGGCGCCGCCACTCACGCCGGCGGAGGGCAGCGCGAATAGACTCCGCTTGTCGCTAACCCCGATGGTCCGGGGGTATATAGCTGCGCAAATCGTAGCCGGTGTAAACCTGTCGCGGCCGCGCGATCTTCTGCTCCGGATCGAGCAGCATCTCCTCCCACTGCGCGATCCATCCCGAGGTGCGCGGGATGGCAAAAAGCACTGGAAACATCGTCACCGGGAAACCCATCGATTGATAGATCAGCCCGGTGTAGAAATCGACGTTGGGGTAAAGCTTTCGCGAAACGAAGTATTCGTCCTCGAGCGCAATTCGTTCGCATTCGAGCGCGATATCGATCAGCGGGTTCCGCCCCATGATGTCGAAGACTTCATAGGCCATGCGCTTCACAATCTTGGCGCGCGGGTCGTAATTCTTGTACACGCGGTGCCCGAAGCCCATCAGCAGCTTCTCGCCCGCTTTCACGCGCTTGATGTAGGCCGGAACGTTGTTCACCGACCCGATATCGAGCAGCATCCGCAGCACCTGCTCGTTGGCCCCGCCGTGCAGCGGGCCATAAAGCGCCGAAGTCGCCGCGGCCGTCGCGCAATAAGGGTCGGCGTGCGAGCTGCCCACCCCGCGCATCGCCGTCGAAGAGCAGTTCTGCTCGTGATCCGCGTGCAGAATGAACAGGACGTCGAGCGTGCGCTCGAGGGTGGGATTCGGGCGGTATTTGAGCTCGCTCGTCCGGAACAGCATGTTCAGGAAATTGCCCGTGTAGCTCAGTTCGTTGTCGGGATACACGAAAGGCATGCCCAGGCTGTGCCGGTACGCGAACGCCGCCAGCGTCGGCATCTTGCCAATCAGCCGGTAAGTTTGCTTGCGGCGCGACTCCGCGTTGAAAATATCCTTCGACTCGGGATAGAAGGTCGA
Organism: uncultured Acidobacteriota bacterium; assembly: GCA_963709105.1. Lineage (GTDB taxonomy): Bacteria > Acidobacteriota > Terriglobia > Acidiferrales > UBA7541 > Palsa-295. The sequence goes on along the minus strand of CAVPVC010000015.1, from coordinate 289,484 downwards.
AAGCGCCGCCACCGTCGAAATCATCATACCCATGGGGTGCGCGTCGTAGTGGAAGCCATCCAGGAACTTCTTGATGCTTTCATGAATGAACGTGTGGTGGGTGATGTGATACGTCCATTCGTCCAGCTGCGACTTCGAAGGGAGCTCGCCGTAGAGGATCAAATACGCCGTCTCGAGATAGGTGCTCTTTTCAGCTAGTTCTTCGATCGAGTAGCCGCGGTAGCGCAGAATCCCCAGGTCGCCGTCAATGTAAGTGATCTTGCTGGTGCAGGAAGCGGTGTTCGAGAAGGACGGGTCATAGCTCATCATCCCGAAATCCCCGTCGTTGACCTTGATTTTTCGCAGGTCGATCGCCCGGATGGTGTCGTTTTTCACCGGAATGTCGTACTGTTTTCCGGTCCGGTTATCGGTGATCGTGAGCGTGTCGCGGCGGCTTCCGGTCGCCGTTCCGTTCGCAAATGTTTCTGTTTTGGGCGGATTCATTCCTGACCCCTTCGGAGGTTTATGCTGAAATTTCAGTATACCGAACACGCTAATTTATACCAAGACGCGCCGCCGCGAAATCTTTTTCGCCCGAGCGAAGGGTGGCACTGGCGTTCGCTTATCCGATAAGATGACAACACTGCTTCCAGCGCCCATCGCCGCGGAGCCAAGGAGATGCCCAATGCCCTCATTTCCCGGGGTCGATTTCCTCGACTTCGATTCCCTCCTGAGCGATGACGAAAGGCTGGCCCGGCAAACCGCGCGCCAGTTTGTCGACGACGTGATTCTCCCCATCATCGAGCAGTGCAATCGCGGAGGGAAATTCCCTATGCAGCTCGTGTTGCCGATGGCCGAGCTGGGTTTTTTCGGCGCCAATCTCGAGGGCTACGGCTGCGCGGGCATGTCCAACGTGGAATACGGACTCGTGATGCAGGAAATCGAGCGCGGCGATTCCGCGATCCGCAGTTTCGTCTCGGTGCAGTCCGCCCTCGTGATGTATCCCATCTACACATTCGGATCGGATGCGCAGAAGGAAAAGTGGCTTCCGCGGATGCAACAAGGCAAGGCCATCGGATGCTTTGGATTGACCGAACCGCAATTCGGCTCAAATCCCGGAGGCATGCTCACGCGCGCCGTGAAACAGGGCTCGGGCTACGTGCTGAACGGCGAAAAAATGTGGATCACCAACGGCTCGATTGCCGACGTGGCCGTGGTCTGGGCGAAATGCGAAGACGAAAAGGTGAGAGGCTTTCTGGTCGAAAAAGGTACGCCAGGCTTCTCAACCAAGGACATTCACGGGAAACACTCGCTGCGCGCCTCGGTGACTTCCAGCCTGGCATTTGCAGACTGCAAAATTCCCGCGGAAAATCTTCTGCCTGGCGTCGAGGGCCTCAAAGGACCGCTCTCCTGCCTGAATCAAGCGCGCTACGGCATCGGATGGGGCGCCATCGGGGCGGCCATGGCTTGCTATCAATCCGCGCTCGACTATGCCAAGCAACGAAAGCAATTCGAAAATCGCCCCATCGCGTCGCACCAGCTAGTGCAGGAAAAGCTGGTGTGGATGATCACCGAAATTACCAAGGGCCAATTCCTCATGCTCCAGGTGGGCCGCTTGAAAGATGCGAATCGCGTGCATCCGTCGCATATCTCCATGGCTAAGAAGAACAACGTCTGGATGGCCCGCGAAACGGCGCAGAATGGCGCGCGAAATTCTAGGCGCCAACGGCGTAGTGGATGATTACCCTGTCATGCGCCATATGGCGAATCTCGAATCCGTCTACACCTACGAAGGCACCGACGACATTCACAAGCTCATCATCGGCGAGCGCATCACCGGAATTGCGGCTTACGTCTAGCATTATCCATCACTTAGCGGAAGGCATCGAAGCGCCTATTGATCGTCATCCTGAGCGCAGCCAAGTATCTCTACTTGTCCCGCGGACTAAGCAACGATACCAACTCTCCAGACCTTTAGCCCCGGTTCTACATTTGCTCCCCGATGGATTTCCCTTCGCATCGCGTCAGAATTGGCTATAAGGGAGGAAGATTCCATGATTCGCAAGCTGAAAAGTGGATACGAGGTCCTGTCGGAGGACGGCAAGAAAAATCTCGGAGGACCCTACAAGACGAAATCCGAGGCCCAGAAGCGCCTGCGCCAGGTCGAATTTTTCAAGCATCGCAAGGGCTAGCGCCCGGGCTACCCGGAAAAGCGCGGCGGGCCGCTGGGCCCAAAAGCCCTCTTTTATCGGGGGAAATGGCCCGTCTTTCCGGTGGGACGGTCGTTTCCACAAGCCCCTCTGAATTCCACAGCAGAATTACCCTAAAAATAATCACAAGGCACTTGACGCCATCCAAATTTCTGATATAGTCCATAAAAGTCGGTGGACCTGTGGCATCTGCTATAGTCTTCTGACGTACCGGGTCTGCCTGCTCATGCAGAGGTGAGATTGGTTACTAGTACCGGGTAGAAACAAATCGAGCTTCGAGTACATCCGTTCGAGGGGCGCGGAAAATGCCCCAAGAAAAGGACGGATTTGCCCGGCGCTCGTAGCCGGGTTTTTTATTTTCCGCGGGTTCGGCTCCAAACTGAATTCGCGCTCCGCCTGGAGCGGAGACGTTTCAACCGGAAGCTGATGGTTGAAGCGAACGATCTTTGACAACTGATGGAAGCTGGCATTGCGTTACGCGGATGTCAAGGTTCGCGTAGCGTAATAAAACTGCAAATTTTTGCTCGAGAGTAGCGCAATGTGGAAAGGCGAACTTGCCACACGCGCGGTGTCGGGCGTCTGAACCCGGTTGGCGGGGCAGCGTTCCGGCGATGGCGACGTGCTGAGTAAGTTTTATGGTTAAGCTACTAAGGGCGTACGGTGGATGCCTTGGCACCAACAGGCGATGAAGGACGTGGTAAGCTGCGAAAAGCCCCGGGAAGCCGCAAACAGGCCTTGATCCGGGGATGTCCGAATGGGGAAACCCTATCTGGTAAAACCAGATAACGGCCCGCTGAATATATAGGCGGGTACGAGCTAACCCAGGGAAGTGAACCATCTCAGTACCTGGAGGAAAATAAATCAATTGAGATTCCGATAGTAGCGGCGAGCGAAATCGGAACAGCCCAAACCGGGGTGCTTGCACCTCGGGGTTGTAGGACCGCGTGAGTAGAGTTATCAATCCGGAGGCTAGGTGAACCTGCTGGAAAGCGGGGCCATAGAATGTGATAGCCACGTAACCGAAAGCTTACCGGACTCGAAGCGGTATCCTGAGTACCACGGGGCACGAGAAACCTCGTGGGAAACCGGGGAGACCACTCTCCAAGGCTAAATACTCGTTGGTGACCGATAGTGAACTAGTACCGTGAGGGAAAGGCGAAAAGCACCCCTGCTAGGGGAGTGAAATAGAACCTGAAACCGTATGCCTACAAGCAGTCGAAGGGCTATGCCGGGTCTTCGGATCCGGAAGGCCTGACGGCGTGCCTCTTGCTTAATGAGCCGGCTAGTTATTCTCACAGGCAAGGTTAAGCGTAAGCGAGCCGTAGCGAAAGCGAGTCCGAATAGGGCGTTCAGTCTGTGGGAATAGACGCGAAGCGGGATGATCTACCCTTGGCCAGGTTGAAGGTCGCTTAACCGCGACTGGAGGACCGAACCGTTGTGAGTTGAAAATCGCTCGGATGAGCTGAGGGTAGGGGTGAAAGGCTAATCAAATTCCGTGATAGCTCGTTCTCCCCGAAATGCCTTTAGGGGCAGCCTTGTATGATTTGCCTCGGTGGTAGAGCACTGAATGGACTAGGGTCCCATCCAGGATACCGAATCCAATCAAACTCCGAATGCCGAGGACAACAGTACAGGAGTGAGACTACGGGGGATAAGCTCCGTGGTCGAGAGGGAAAGAACCCAGATCGCCAGCTAAGGTCCCCAACTGTAGACTAAGTGGGAAAGGACGTGTGAGCGCACAGACAGCCAGGAGGTTGGCTTAGAAGCAGCCATCCTTTAAAGAAAGCGTAACAGCTCACTGGTCAAGTGTTCACGCACCGACAATCCAACGGGGCTCAAGTCTACGACCGAAGCTGCGAAATTAGCGATTCCTACGGGAATCGGTATTTGGTAGGGGAGCATTCTGTGGAGTTTGAAGGTAGACCGAGAGGACTACTGAACGCCACGGAAGAGACTCTGCCGGCATAAGTAGCGATAAACACGATGAGAACTCGTGTCGCCGAAAGTCTAAGGTTTCCTGAGGAAGGTTAATCCGCTCAGGGTTAGGCGGGTCCTAAGGTGAGGCCGACAGGCGTAACTGATGGACAGCAGGTCAACATTCCTGCCCCGCCACACGAACGTTATACGATGGGGTGACGCAGAAGGATAGGGGAGTCGGGTGATGGACGTCCCGATGGCCCGGTGTAAGCCGGATCCCGCAGGAAAATCCACGGGGTCATTCAACGGTCAGACCGGTTCCGAGGCCACACGGCCACAAAGTCTCTGATTTCACGCTGCCGGGAAAAACCTCTAAGGAGTTCGGGTGGTGCCCGTACCTCAAACCGACACAGGTAGACAAGGTGAATATCCACAGGCGCTCGAGAGAACGCTCGCTCAGGAACTAGGCACATTAGCCCCGTAACTTCGGGAGAAGGGGTGCCCCGCTAGGGTTTATAGCCCGAGGGGGCCGCAGTGAAATGCGTTCGGCGACTGTTTAACAAAAACACAGCTCTCTGCTAAGTCGAATACGACGTATAGGGGGTGACGCCTGCCCGGTGCCGGAAGGTTAAAGGGATGGCTTAGCTGCCGCAAGGCAGCAAAGGCTTGATCTGAAGCCCCGGTGAACGGCGGCCGTAACTATAACGGTCCTAAGGTTAAGAAGCTCGCTAGCCTTAGTAAAACTGAACTATATGCGGGAAACTCCTCACACAGCCGTCCGGTACTCGCCCGTTGAAATCGATGGGCAGTCACAATCCGGCGGACATGGGGACAATCCGCAGGGAAGGCTCCAGGAATGGAGAACCCTCAGAGACTTTACGTTCAGACGCATCCTGAGAAGCTCAACGCTCAATGGGTTGTTGGATTTGTCGACGGAGAAGGTTACTTTTACGTCGGCATCAATCCTCATCCCGAGATGTCCTGCCAGTTTCAAGTGCTCCCCGAGTTCACCGTTGTCCAGCATCGCCGGGATGTCCAGTTGCTTCACGCCCTGAAGAAGTTTTTCGGCTGTGGGGTAGTTCGGACCAATCACGGCGAACGCATGGCCTACCGCGTTCGGGGGCTCGATCACCTCACCGAAAGGATTGTTCCCTTCTTCGAGCAGCATCCGCTGAAATCGAAGAAGCGGGTCGACTTCGCGAGGTTCCGAAAGATCCTGCACCTGATTCGTCAGGGAAGGCATTTGAATCTGCAAGGCATTGAAGAAATCCGGGCGGTGGCTTCTAGCATGAACACAGGACGCGTAAGAGAAAGTCCGGCTTCTCTGGAAACAGAGTAAGAGAAACCGAGCGAAATTCCTTGTCGGGTAAGTTCCGACCTGCACGAATGGCGTACCGATCGAACGACTGTCTTGGCGAACGGCTCGGCGAATTTGTGGTTCCGGTGAAGACGCCGGATGCCCGCATCTAGACGGAAAGACCCCGTGCACCTTAACTGCACTCTGGTCATGATTAACGGTACTGCCTGCGTAGGATAGGTGGGAGCCTGGGATTCCCCGGTTTCGGCTGGGGAGGAGGCAACGGTGAAATACCACCCTGATAGTTCTGTCGCTCTAACTTACGACCCTAGACGGGTCGGAGGACACGGCCAGACGGGTAGTTTGACTGGGGCGGTCGCCTCCTAAATGGTAACGGAGGCGCTCAAAGCTCGGCTCAGGCGGATTGGAAACCCGCCGTGGAGTGCAAGAGCACAAGCCGGGTTGACTGCGAGACACACAGGTCGAGCAGGCACGAAAGTGGGATCTAGTGATCCGGTGGTTCTGCGTGGAAGGGCCATCGCTCAACGGATAAAAGGTACGCCGGGGATAACAGGCTGATCTAAGCCAAGAGTTCACATCGACGCTTAGGTTTGGCACCTCGATGTCGGCTCATCGCATCCTGGGGCTGTAGAAGGTCCCAAGGGTTAGGCTGTTCGCCTATTAAAGCGGTACGTGAGCTGGGTTCAGAACGTCGCGAGACAGTTCGGTCCCTATCTGGTGTGGGCGCAGGAAACTTGAGAGGAGTTGTCCCTAGTACGAGAGGACCGGGATGAACAGACCTCTTGTGATCGAGTTGTCACGCCCGTGGCATAGCTCGGTAGCGAAGTCTGGAAGAGATAATCGCTGAAAGCATCTAAGCGAGAAGCTCGCCTCGAGATAAGGTTTCCCAAGGGAGCTGCGGCTCTCTAAGAAGGCCAGTCGAAGACTACGACTTTGATAGGCGGGAGGTGGAAGCGCAGTAATGCGTGTAGCTTACCCGTACTAATCGGCCGTTCGGCTTGACCATAAAACTTTCTCATCGCGTCTCCAAAGCGCGCGTGCGAAAGGTCAAGCACGCTTTTCCACATTGCAATATTCTCTTTGTGGAAATTTGCAGTACAACGCTTCCATCAGTTGCAAAGTAATTTGAAACGTATCCCAGGATTAAGCGGAGCTGGGCGGTTTCGGTTGGATTTTCTCCAGCATCCAGCTTCAGCCTCCAGCTTCCAGACTTTCTTGGTGGTCTTACCGCAAGGGTCACACCCGTTCCCATCCCGAACACGGAAGTTAAGCCTTGCAGGGCCGATGATACTGCGTTGGCAACGACGCGGGAACGTAGGTCACCGCCAGGGATTAAATCAAAAAAAGGCTCCGAGCGATCGGAGCCTTTTTTATTTTCCGGCTATCTTTTTTTGACCTGACTCAATGAAGCAGCGACGGTAGAAATGCCTCCGAAATCAAAGTCCTCATCGAAGCCACTGAAGTTCATCGCCACGATCTACAGGATCTGGATGATGCGCCACGTCGACGTGCCGCAGGAAATATCCGACGCCCTCGCCAACGCTTACCGCACTGCCACTCCAACGCTACTGGGGAATCGAAAGCCCAAATACATTCCCGTAGTTGCCGTAGTAAACGGACGCAGCGCGCGAGCCACGCTCGTTCCAGCCGGTCCGGAACGCTATCGCCTGCAGATCATCGCCGCCCTGCGCAAAGCGGCCCAAGCGGACACAGGCGACGCAGTTGCTGTCGAGCTGCGCCTAGACCGCGAGCCGCGAAGTCTTCCCGTTCCGCCGGACCTGCAGGCAGCCCTGAAAGAGCACCCGAAAGCGCGGAAGGCGTTCGAGAACTTCGCGCCGGGCCAGCGCCGTCAATTCATCCAGTGGTACGACGCAGCGAAATCCCCCGACGTGCGCCGCCGTCGCCTCGACCGCGCCCTGGACATCCTTCTCGAACGCGCCGCCCTCTCCCGCAAGCGCCGCTAGCCACCGTCCCACCTTCAGTTTTGGCGAGGCTAACCGAAACTTGATTCAATCGTGGAAGCCAGTGTGAGACACGTTTGAGCTGGCATAACCGGATTGCGGACCCGCTCAGGAAACTCATCGAAGGTTCGTCCCTGCAGTTTGCGGCCCGTGATTGATTTTCGAACACCCCCCCATTGCTTGAAGAAGAAGGGCACGCCTGATCGAATGCATTGATCCTTCACGGAGATTACCCATTCCGCTTTCATGGGCCTCGCACCCGGACCGCTTTCGCCCCCTACGATGACCCAGTGAATACCTTCCAGTCTGATCGGGCCCAGGTCTTCCAACAATGGCTCGACCGAAAGAAATCGAACCTTCCCTTTCGAAAATCGTAGGTCATCCACCCTCGGCAACCCGTACTTCCTGTCCTCGACACTTACCCCCCACCAGATGTGGGGCTGATTTGCCGCGAATCTCAATGTCGAACCGAGGAGACTGCTGAGCCTGTGCGACCGCTTCGTGAGGACCTGATAAGTGTGCCACTTCGCCGCTGCCATAACCTGCGCCACCGCGATGATGTAACTTTCGGGCACGCTATCGTGGAAGAGATCGCTCATTGAATTCACGAAAATCATCTTTGGGCTACGCCAACGTAATGGCTCCCCCAGCTTCTCCGGCACCAAACGCAAATCGAAACCCTGCTCATAGGGATGCCCTTTCACGTCCCGGAATCGTTCCGCAAAGGTCTCCGCGTAGCAGTGTTTGCACCCAGGGCTAATCTTGGTGCAGCCTCTGACCGGGTTCCATGTTGCATCCGTCCACTCAATAGCTGATTGAGAGCTCATCCGTGAACCTTTCCAAGGGAAATGAACCAGTACATCATCGGCAAAAGTGGGTTCGCCCTTCCTCTTGGGCCTTTTGGCGGCGGGAGGGTCCGCCTCGATCTTTCCCTCGTTCTCCATTTTGGTGAGCGCGTGTTTGTAATTCGATTTGGTATACGGTCGGTCCACATTATGGCGCTCGTATATATCCGCCATCCGCACCCGCTGGCCGTCAAACTCTTTGAGAAGCATGCCTTCTAAGTCATCTAGGGGACGAGAGAGTTCGAATAAAGTCGGATATTTCTGCGATGCAGGTGAATAGCTAAATGACGGCACGCCCTGATCTCGCTCTGAACTTTCTCCTGCCATAATCTCCTTCATGATCTCGTAGCCTTTGAAATGTTTGCTGGCAAAGATCAGATGATGTGTTGTTTTCGTGCCTCGTTCATTTCTAAACGTAAACGGAAGTACGTATTTGGCGCCTAATTGTTTGAGAGCTCGAGAAAGTTCCTCTATGATCAGGGTCTCACGTTCGCCGGGATTCAGAGTCCCGAGCTTCTGGCGGATCGCATCGGCCCTTTTCTCGCCAAATAAAGCGTTCATATGATCTCGGACGCCCTCGTTCGGCAACCCCATATTGATGCGATTGTAGTTGAAAAAAAATACACAATCGCAACCCCAGTTCCTGAGCACGGAATTAATGAGGTCGAGTGAGAGCCCTTTGTAACCCCATGGATCCACGAAGAAGAATGTTGGTATAGGTCGCATTTTCTCGAACAGGCTGACGATTTCCGTTCCAATCTCCCTGTTAAAAATCTGGGGCTTGTAGCGCATCTCTACTATTCCCGGAAGTCCCTCGATAACCGCCTGTAGGGAACGGACGTTTTCAATATCTCTGTCATTGAAAACCGTCACTATCATTTTCCGCATTTCAGGCTCGTTGATCGCCCTCTGAAGTACCAACACTGGTGTGGAGATCGTTCCGTCTTTGTAACGCCCAGGACCAGCGAACAGGTCAATGTACGCAATCCGATCACCCCGCCCCCTCACAGACGGTATGATTACCTTTGCCCAAGCCCAGAAATATTTCGAAATTATTCGTGATTTGATTCTTGACTGCTCGCTGGACTCATCAAAGAACCTTGCATCCATAGTTCTTCTCCACTTGATTCGCCCAAGTTTATAGTATTCGCTTTTTATTCGCCAGACTGTAGGCACGGCTAAGTGGATTCTTCCGCCACCGCGCTGCTAAATCTATCCGTAAAAGTGCGGCCTCAGCTTCGGTTTCTACGGATTGTGCCGGACTTTGCCGCGCGCGATACTTCACGGCACTTTCGTGGAGGTGTCGCATGGATCGCGTGAGGGCAATCTCTCTCTTTCTTGGAGCCTTGCTGCCGCTCTTCGCCGCCTTTCTGTTCAACTCGAGCGCAAGAGTCGCGGCGCAGACGAGCCAGCCCACGGCGTCGTCGCAATCCTCCAACAAACCAGCAAGTCAAGTTGCCGGAAAGTCCACGACTCCATCGGCCACGTCGGCCGCGAAGCCGCTCGCGACGGTTGGCCAGTCCGCGGCACGCTACGTGAACTGCCGCGCCCTGGAAACGCACACGAACGCGCAGCCCGCCGTCAGCGTCGTGGTTTTTACGCAGCGGGACAAGCCGGACCATGCGCGCCTCTCCGATCTGCTCAAAGAGAGCGATAGCGCGGCCGTCGAACTGCGTACCATCGACGGCAAGTGGCACAAGGCCACCCTGGTGCGGCTGCGCACCTGCTTCGGACGCGGCATGCTCTTCCTTGCGGCGGACTCCGGCGCGCCCCACGACCGCGAGAATTTCCTCCTCCGGTTTCCTCCTAATAAAATCTCCTGACTTGCGATAGCATCCCTGCATGAAACAAATGAAAGTGTGGGCGATCGTAGGTCTGTGGCTGAGCCTTTGGCTGCCGGCAGGCTTAGCCCAGACGAAAGCGCCCAAGGCGCGCGCGGCCGCGCCGGATCGCGACCAACTCGGGATGACGTGCGCTCAGATCCTGGCAATGAGCTCGACGGACTGGGTGGCGCAATTCAATGAGAAGGCGAAAGACGCCGCGCCGGAGCCGCAAAAAACGCTCCGGGCCATCGCGGTATACGGCAAGTGCTACGACGCCCGCACCGATCACCTCGCAGCATCCCTCGCCAAATCCGGCGCCGGCCCGCTGATGGGCGCGCGTGGGAATCTCCGCGATTTACAGCAGGCGCTCGATGCCTTCACAGCGAAAGCCCTCGCCGCCTCCGATCCTCCAGCCGACGCGGTAAAGACCGCGAACGCGCAGCTTTACGAAAAGCAGTTCCGCTATGAGTTTTATCAAAGCTACGAAAAGAGCCCGGTCGCGAAGACGGCGTCGGCAGCGCCGGCACCCGCCGCTGGTACATCTTTCACATCTCCGCCCGCGCCTCCATCCTCGCCCGCTTCCGCGAACTCAGCCCCCGGCGCGGCGAATCCCGTCACCCAGGCCAAGAATCATTTCGGCGAACTTCTCGACGCGCTTCCCGAAGACAAAGAACACCAGCTCCACGCCGCTTTCGGAGACATCGTCGGCGGCATCCAGATGAGCGAAGCGACGCGCCTCGAAATCTACCGCTACGCCATCTTCCTCCTGGAGCCGCCCTCGGCAACTCCCTTCGCCCCGCCCCCCTTCTAGGCCACCGCACCACGACAACAACTGCTTGAAACACGTCCTGCATGATTGCTACGGTGATTCGTCGATGTTCGACGCACTCTTGCAAAGGGGGGCGGATGCGGTTCACAGAAAGGCGGGTTGAGCCAAATCGCCCGCGAATCCCTGCCTCCAGCACCGCGCTGCGCCTCGATTTTAGCGCGCGTTTCTCGCCCTCCCCACTCGACACACCTGGACGAACGGAAACAGGCGTAAGTCCTAGCAAACACACGATCGAGGTACGGCTGACTCGACACTCTTATCGTGGTCCGCGCGCATACTTTTGCATGCTTGCTTTTGCCCTAGTGCTGCTATTCGCGCTCCCGGCTCGCGCCCAGATAACCGACTCCACCCGCCAGCTTTCGCGCGACGTCTTCAAGCAGCTCATCGAAATCAACACCACCGATTCGGCCGGCAGCACCACCGCCGCAGCCGAAGCTATGGCCCAGCGCCTCCGGGACGCGGGATTCCCCGCGAGCGATGTTGTGGTGCTTGGCCCCAACGACCGCAAGGGCAACATGGTCGCGCGCCTTCGCGGCACCGGCGAGCGCAAACCGATCCTCCTGATCGGCCATCTCGACGTCGTGGAGGCCCGCAAGGAAGACTGGTCGGTGGACCCCTTCGAGTTCCTCGAGAAGGACGGCTTCTTCTACGGACGCGGCACACAGGACATGAAAAGCGGCGACGCCATCTTCGTCACCACGCTGATGCGCTTCCAGAAAGAAAACTACCGCCCCGATCGCGACATCATCCTCGCGCTGACCGCCGACGAGGAAGGCGGCAAAGCGAACGGCGTCGATTGGCTGCTCAAGAATCATCGCGATCTGATCGACGCGGAATTTGTGCTCAACTCCGATGGCGGCGGAGTCTACACGCGCGATGGCAAGCCCGTAATCGTCACCGTGGACGCCACCGAAAAGCTCTACGCCGATTTCCAGCTTTCGGTAACCAACCCGGGCGGGCACAGCTCTCTGCCCGTGCCCAACAACGCCATCTATCATCTGACCGACGCCCTGGCGCGTCTGGAACGCTACAAGTTTCCCTTCGAGCTGAACGAAATCACCCGGGCGTTCTTCGAGCGCACCGCGCCCACCGAAAACCCGCAGACGAACAGCGACATGAAGGCCATTCTGAAAGATCCGCCATCGGTCGCCGCCATCGCGCGGCTTTCCGAGAACCCGCTGTACAACGCCACGATGCGCACCACGTGTGTTGCCACGCGCCTCGATGCCGGCCACGCCAATAACGCGCTGCCGCAAATGGCCCGCGCGATTGTGAACTGCCGGGTTCTGCCGTCGCACACGCGGGAAGAAGCGCGGCTCGATTTGATCAAGGTTCTCGCCGATCCGGCCATCTCGGTGCGCTACGTAGCCGATACCGGCGAAATTTCCGATACTGCCCCTGGCCGCCATGATTCTCCTCCGGTCACGCTGCGCCCCGAGGTGATGAAGCCGCTCGAACAAATCGCCGCATCCATGTGGCCGGGCGCACCAGTGATCCCCACGATGGCCACGGGCGCCTCCGATGGCGTCTATACAAACGCGGCCGGCCTGCCGACCTACGGCATTTCGGGAATCGCCATCGATTTCGGAGACGTCCGCGCGCATGGCCGGGACGAGCGTGTGGGTGTCGAGTCCTATTACGACGGAGTTGAGTTCTACCACCGTTACCTGAAAGCTCTCACGTCGCCATCGCAGTAATTCCAGCCAAAAGAGACCCCATGAACCTGATGCGGAGCGCGCTGCTGAAGGCCTCGGAAAGCTCGTGGCTCCGCGAACGCGCGCCGCGCTACCGATTCATTCGCCGCACCGTCGAACGCTTCCTGCCGGGAGAAAGCCTGGACGATGCGCTGGCAGCCGCGAGCCGGTTGTCGCAGAGCGGGATCGGCACGCTGCTCACCCATCTCGGCGAAAATGTCGTCGACCGCGCCGAAGCGGAAGAAGTCACCAATCACTATTTGCAGGCGCTCGACCGCATTCGAGCGGCGGCGCTGCCCTCGGAAAGTTCCGTGAAGCTCACGCAGCTCGGCCTCGATCTGGACGCGGAGTTTTGCTACGCGAACCTTGAAAAACTCCTGCGGCATTCGCTCGAAAGCGCGCCCGGGAGAATCGTCTGGATAGATATGGAGCACAGCCCCTATGTCGACGTGACGCTCGAGTTGTATCGCCGCGCGCGCAGGGCTTACGCCAATACCGGCGTGTGCGTGCAGGCGTATCTTTATCGCACGGAGAAGGATCTCGATTCGCTCATCACGATGGGCGCCGCTGTGCGCCTGGTGAAGGGCGCCTACAACGAACCTTCTGAAATCGCGTTCCCGAAAAAATCCGATGTGGACGAAAACTACTTCCATCTCGCGCAGCGCCTGTTGAGCCCGGAGTCGCGCGACGCAGGCGTCCGCGCAGCCATCGCTACTCACGACCTGAAATTGATCGCGCGGATCCGCGATTGGGCGGCGTCGCAGGGAATCGCCAGGAATCAGTCGGAATTTGCAATGCTGTACGGCATTCAGCGGGAAGAGCAGCTGCGATTGGCCCGGGAAGGCTATCGCGTCAGCGTACTCGTTTCCTATGGCTCGTTCTGGTTCCCATGGTTCATGCGGCGGCTCGCCGAGCGCCCCGCGAATATTCTCTTCCTGGCGAAAAATATCTTTTCTGCTTAGTGAACTAGCGGGTGCGCTCGTCGTGTTCGATTTTTCCGTCGCGCAGGCGGATCACGCGGTGGGCGTGCAGCGCGATGTCGGGTTCGTGGGTCACGAGAATTATCGTGTTGCCTTTCTGATGCAGGCTGGCAAACAGTCCCATGATTTCGTCGCCGGTGGCGGAGTCAAGATTTCCGGTAGGCTCGTCGGCCAACAGGATCGAAGGATGATTCACCAGCGCCCGCGCAATGGCCACGCGCTGCCGCTGGCCGCCGGACAGCTCGTTGGGCTTGTGCATCATGCGCTCCGAGAGATCCACCTGCGCCAGAACCTGCCTGGCGCGCTCGAGCCGTTCCTTGGAGGGCGTCCCGTTATAGATGAGCGGCAATTCGACGTTGTGCAGCGCGGTCGCCCGAGGCAGCAGGTTGAACGTCTGAAATACGAAGCCGATTTCTTTGTTGCGGATGTGCGCGAGTTCGTCGTCGTTGAGCTGGCTCACCAGGCGGCCCGCGAGCCAGTAGCTGCCTTTGGTCGGCGTATCCAGGCACCCGATTAGATTCATCAGCGTGGATTTACCGGACCCGGAAGGCCCCATGATCGCGACGTATTCGCCCTTGCGAATCTCCAGGCTGACGCCGCGCAGTGCGTGCAGTTCCTCCACGCCCATTTCATAGGTCTTCCAGAGATCGACGGTCTGGATCACCACACCGGAGTCGACCAGCTCCTGCCGGAACGTTTGCGCCACCGCTGCCTGCACAGCCATGAGAACTCCCGAAACCGCGATCAGCCTAATTTGTCTGTCGGCAAGGATACAGAACTCTTCGCCGTGTTGCTTATCGTAACGATGGGAAACGTTCCCAAACGCGCCGCGCCAAAGAGCGCCGCTAACTGCTCGATGTGTCGTCGTGCTTCGGCGGCGAATTATCCACCTTAATCCGGCCTCCCGGCCGAAGGCTGCGAAGCGCCTTGTAGCTCCCCACGATAATCTGGTCGCCTTCCTGCAGGCCGCTTGTGACCTCGATGTCGGTGATTCCGCTGATTCCGGTTTGCACCGGCACAAACACAGCCTTTTTCTCCCGCACGACGAACACACCCTGAATATCCGCGTTCGCGCCGCCAAGGGCAGCGTCGCCGTTGGAAGCCGCGAGCGTGATGTTTGCCCCATCACCCTGCCGGGCTTCCTCGATCGTTTTCTGCGAGCGCACGGCGAGCGCCTGAATGGGCACGGTCAGCACATTGTCCTTGTGCGCGGTCTGAATCCTTGCCGTCGCCGAGAGCCCCGGTCGCAGCGATGCTGGAGGGTTGTCGACCGTAACCACCACTTTGAAATCGCGCGCTTCCTGGGTATTGGCGGTGGTAGCCGTCATCGCGGCTTGTCCGGACGTTCGCAGAATGGCCAGCTCGCCCACTTCCGTCACGTGGCCTTTGAAAATCTGACCGGGAACGGCGTCGATGGTAACGTCGGCCGCCTGCCCGCTTGCGGACATTGGTGATGTCCGTCTCATCGACCTTGACTTCCGCCGTTACGACGCTCATGTCGGAAATCGTCATCAAAAAGCTTCCCTGCGCATTCTGAATTCCAGGCACCACGTTCTCACCCACGCGCACGTCGATATAGCTGACGATCCCCGAAATTGGCGCGGTGTAGGTGGTTTTGCGGAGAACGTCTTTCGTGTGGGTCAGCTGCGCGCGAGTCTGATCCATCGTGGAATTGGCCTGCTCACGCGCGGCCTGCGCCTGCGCCACTTGCGCCTGGCTGGCGTTCAAAGCGGCCACCGCGCTGTCGTAGGCAGCTTTCGCCGCGTCATAATCCTGCCGGGCAATCAGCTCTTCTTTGTACAGCTGCTGGGAACGCTGCCAATCGAGTTTCTGCTTTTCGAGGTCGGCCTGGCGTTGTGCTTGTGTGGCCACCGCCGAATCGTAGTTTGCCGCCGCCACCTTCAATCCCGATTCCGCCGCCTGGACGTTTGCCGCCTGGGCCTCGACGTCAGCGCCGGGCTGAATGTTCTCGAGATGAAGCAGCACGTCGCCCTTTTTCACGCGGTCGCCTTCTTTGACGGTGATGTCGGTGATCTTGCCAATCCCTTCACCCAGGACGTTCGTATAGTTCTTGGGGCGAATCTCGCCGGAGGCGGTTACCACGGAAGTGAGGTTCTCGCGCGTCACGGTCCCGGTCTGGACCGTAACGACACCTTTGTTCCACTCGTGCGAGGTAAACCATCCCCCGCCCCCAAGGACCAGGACGAGTCCGATGCCGCTCGCGACTTTTTGCCAGGGCTTCACTTTGCTGCCTCAACGCGAACCAGAGGTACGTATCCAGACATATGGCGAAGGACGCACACCCACTGTTACGAACAGACCAGTCGAAATGTTTCCGGCCGGGGGCGGCCGTTTAGGGATCGAGAGAATTATTCTCCTACTTTGGCAGTTTCACTATGTCAGTTATCGGCAAGCGTTCTAGCCAACAAGCATTGTATTTAGATGAGATGCGGAAGGGAATGGATGGTGCTTTCTCGCCACGCCTGCTGAACATCCCAGGCAACCCGCCACCGCGGCCCGGGATCAAAACGAGACAAACGGGATAGGGTGGGTCATTAGGCCGGGTCATCAGGTTCCGTTTGACCAAACTGTGATTGACCTGTACCGCCGGGCAGGGGTAAGATTTGACCTTAATTGGGGCAAAGCTGTGACTATGCGCCTTTCTTTCACCAAGATGTGCCTTCTCGCTTCGATCCTGGGAGGGTTGACCTTCGCCCGTATCGCTCACTCCCAGCAAGAGCAGCCCGCGGCTGGCGATCAACAACAAGCCGATAAAAAAGCCGCCAAGCAGCAGCAGCGCAAGAACAAGGATCTCGAAAGGGAACTTGATTCCCAATATAAGAAGTGGCTGAACGAAGACGTCGTCTACATCATCACCCCTGAAGAAAAGAACGCCTTCCTGCATCTAGCCACCAACGAAGAGCGCGAACAGTTCATTGAGCAGTTCTGGCAGCGGCGCAATCCCGACCCGGATTCGGCGGAAAACACCTACAAGGAAGAGCACTACCGGCGCATCGCTTACGCGAACGAGCATTACGCGTCGGGAATTCCGGGATGGAAGACGGACCGCGGCAGGATCTACATCATGTGGGGCCCTGCGGATGAAGTCGACTCGCATCCGACCGGAGGCAGTTACCAGCGCCCTTCGACGGAAGGCGGCGGCGAGACCACGACCTACCCCTTCGAGGACTGGCGCTACCGCTATCTGGAAGGCATGGGTGAGGACGTGGAACTGGAATTCGTCGATCCGACATCGACGGGCGAGTATCACCTGACCATGGATCCCAGCGAAAAGGACGCTTTGCTGTACGTGCCCGGCGCCGGCTTGACGATGGCCGAAGAAATGGGCATGGCGAGCAAGGCGGACCGGTTCTCGAACGTGGATGGAACCCACGACGCGCTTCCGCTCGGCGGGAACGCGCAGTCGGTTTCCGAAAGCATGAACGAATTCACGCGCCTCCAGAAATATGCCGATATCTTCCGGCCCCCCCCGGTAAAGTTCAAAGATCTCGAGGCGGTGGTCACTTCGCGCCTAGTCCGCGATCAGGTGAAGTTTGAGTACCGGTTCGACTTCCTGCGCATCACGTCGGACACGGTGCTGGTGCCGATCACGATCCAGATCCCGCGCCGGCAGATGAGCTTTCAGGAGAAGGACGGCGTCGACACATCGACGGTGAATCTGTTCGCCCGCGTCTCAACCCTGAGCGGCCGGATCGTGCAGACCTTTGAAGATACGGTACACACGGATGTAATCGCGTCGTCCCTGCAGCAATCGCTGGCCGGTTCCGCGATTTACCAGAAGGCGGTTCCCCTGCGGCCCAATCTTTATCGGCTGGACATCGTGCTCAAAGATGTGAACAATGGCAACGTGGGAGTCGTCAACACGCGGCTGGTGGTCCCGCGTTTCGATGATGACCGCCTGAGTTCGAGTTCGCTGATCCTGGCGGACCAGATTCAGCGGGTTTCCATGAAGGACATTGGTCTGGGGCAATTCGTCTTAGGCGATATGAAGGTTCGCCCCAAGCTGGACAAGACTTTCATACCATCCGACAGCATGGGAGTCTTCCTGCAGGTGTATAACCTGAAGGTGGACGACAAGACGCACAAGGCCGACGCGTCGGTTCAGTACCGGGTCACCAAGCTGGGCGAGAAGACCACGGGTGACGCGCCAACTCCAATGCTCAAATTCGATGTTCCTCGGAACCAATTGCCCGAGCATGGCGAGGAACTCACTCTCGAGAATATGATTACTCTGGGTTCCCTGGGGCCCGGAAGGTATAAGCTGGAAGTTGCCGTCACCGATAATCTCGCGAAGGAGACGATTACTCCGACCGAGGATTTCACGGTGAATCCGTTGCCGGCAAAGGCGAAATAGCGGAGGTAAGCGGTTTGAAGCTCCGAACGATCCTTGCATTGGGACTCGGATGCTGGATGTGTGCTTACGCCTCGCCCCTGCTGGCCACGCCGAACTCCGGCAAAATTTCCGGCGTCGTACTGGATCCCTCCGGAACCGCCCAGATGGGCGCAAGTGTGGTGATCACCGCGGAACGCCTCTTCTCGGATTCCCAGCTTGAACTGCTCACCAATGACCGCGGCCGCTTCTCCACCTCCTCGCTGCCCGCCGGACCCTATTCCATCAAGGTGACGCTGGCGGGATTTCTCCCTGCCATCGAACAGCATATCGAGGTTTCCGATCAGCGGACGACGCTCCTCGAAGTCGTTCTGGGTTCGGTCTTCTCCTCCTTTGAGAAATTGCGGCAGCAGCCGAACCAGCGCGCCGATAAAGACGATTGGACATGGGTGCTGAGAACATCCTCGGCTACCCGCTCCGTGCTGCAGTGGCAGGATGCGCGCGTGGTTGTGCTGGGCCAGCAGACGCAGGAAACGCCGGCAGCCGCATCTCCGGATCGCGGTCAAGTTCTATTTTCCTCCGGCTCCGATCATCCCGGGTCTATCGGTTCGGAGGCGGACTCGCCCGCAACCGCGTTTGCATACGATGTGGGCCTGGGCGAAAAAGCCAATCTCGTGATGGCGGGGCAATTCAGTTACGAGGCCGGCGCCGGCGCGGAAAGTTTCGCGAGTGAATATCTGCCTTCCGGCAAGCCCGGCCAGGGCCCGGTGACCACTCTGGTCGTACGCCAGTCTCAGTTGGGACCCAGCGGTCCCATGTTCCGCGGCCTGCGGTTGTCGCATGACGACCAGCTCGCCCTGAGCGACCGGGTTTCGGTCCGCTACGGCGGCGAGATCATCGTCGTGGGATTCCTCGGTAAGACCACCACGGCGGTAAGGCCTCGCGGCGAGGTGGATTTGCAGTTGGCGCCGGGCTGGAAACTCGCGAGCATGGTGGCTGCGCGCCCGTGGGACAACTCGGACGTTTACGCTTCGACGGAAACCGGTTCGGCTTTAATGGCGCTCGATGCGTTTCCAACCGTGCTGTTGCGTCATGGCCGCCCTCTTACCGACGACGACCTCCACGAGGAAATAGCGCTGGAGCACGCCCTGGGGCAAAATGCCCGCGTCAGCGCCGCGTTTTTTCACGACAGCGCGAATCACACGTCGGTGATGGGCCGGGGGGGCGCCTCGAATGCCCCGGATTTCCTTCAGGATTATTTCTCGCAGGCTTTTGCCTATGACGGAGGCACCTTCAATTCGTCCGGCGTCCGCGTAACGTACGAGCAGAAGCTTTCCGATACAGTCAGCGGCGTTCTGGTGTATGCCTACGGAGGCGCGCTGGCACCGGACACCTCGGCGTCCGCTGCGGGTTCGTTGCGTTCGCAGCTTTCCACACAATCCCGGCAAAGTCTTGCCGCAAGGACCACCGCCACCCTGCCGATCCTGCACACTCACTTCACGGCTGGATACAAGTGGATCAATGGTCCAACTGTTTCACAGCAAGACCTTTACGGCGAATCCTTCGATCGGATCGATCCCTACCTGAGCATGCATGTTCAGCAACCTCTGCCCAACTTCCTCGCCGGACACATGCAGATCGAGGCGGATGCCGGGAACCTGCTGGCGCAGGGGTATGTGCCGGTCTCGACGAACCGCGGCCGCGTGATTCTTGTGCCTTCCTACCGCTGCTTCCGCGGCGGCCTCAGCTTCCAGTTCTAAATAGCACCGCTTACGGTCCTATTGGAATCAGGAACCCCGCTTCCACAAACGGGATTTCCGCTAGCACGTCAGTCGCGCTGTGAGCTAACCCGCTGAATCGAATGCGCTTGCCTGGCCTCGAATCGACAATTAACTGGAAGCGAACGTGCTAACATGTGGTGAACGCTCCGAGGTGTATCGTTCTCGATGAATAAGAGTCTGCGCATACGGCTCGGTGCCGTGGTTCTCGCCCTGTTCACGGTGGCGGCGATCGTGTTTGCCGTGCTGAATTTTCAGCAGCGATCGCGGTTCATCGTTCCCGACGACGGCGTCACCTGGGTCGATACGACCAATGGCGTCAGCGCCTGGCACATCGTTCCGGGATCTCCGGCCGAGCGCGCGGGTATCCGGCCGGGCGATATCGTGGAGTCGATCCACGGCGTGCCGATTCACCGGGCTACCGATGCCACGCGGGTGCTGTGGCGCCTGGGCCCGTGGTCCGACGTTCGCTACGGAATCCGGCGCGGCGGCGGCGTGGTTCAGGTTCCTCTGGTTACCGAACCGCAAGCCAATCCTTCCTCCATCGAGAATTACCTGCGCCTGACGGCTCTCCTGTACCTTTTCATCGGCCTGTTCATTTTCGTCCGCCGGTGGAACGCTCCGCGGGCCATCCATTTCTACGTATTCTGCCTGGCCTCGTTCGTTCTCTACAGCTTTCACTACACGGGAAAGCTGAACTCGTTTGACTGGACCGTCTACTGGAGCAACGTGGTGGCGCTGCTGCTGCAGCCTGCGCTGCTCGTTCACTTCGCGCTGGGCTTCCCCGAGCGCCGCGCCCGGTTGTGGCCGCAGCTGCTCGGCGTCTATGGCGTACCCGCGGCTCTGCTCGCGCTGCACATATTCGTGGCCACGGCGATGCTGGATTTTCTGCCGTCGATGAGCAGCCGGGACTTTCTGGCGACGCTCGATCTGTTCTACGTGGGCATCTACTTCCTGTTTGCCGCCGCGATCTTTCTGGCGAGCTACCTGCGCGCGCCCAGTGGCGTGCTGAAGCAGCAACTGAAATGGGTGACGGCCGGGACGTTTGCGGGGATCCTCCCCTTCTTTCTCCTCTACGTGGTGCCGCGCCTGGTGACGGCCGTGCCGCAGCCGTGGATGAAGCTCTCGGTCTTTTCGCTGGTGCTGATCCCGCTGTCGTTCGGCTACGCCATCATCCGCTACCGTCTGATGGACGTGGACATCATCTTCAAGCGCGGCCTTGCTTACACTTTCGCCACCGCCGGCACGGTCGCCGCTTACTTCGCGGCCATCGCGCTGATTGGCGAGCTTTCGCATGAGGCGTGGCCCGCGGGTCCGGTGGGCGCGATCATCGCCGTGGTCGTCGCCGCCTTTTTGTTTCAGCCCCTGCGCGAATGGGTGCAGTCTCGCCTGGACCACTTTTTCTATCGCGATCGCCTCGATTACCGGCGCACGCTGATCGAATTCGGGCGCGCGCTCACCAACGAGGTGCGCCTCGATCCGCTGCTGAGTTCGGCGCTCGACCGCATTTCGCAGACCCTGCTGGTGGACCGCCTCGCTGTTTTTCTCGAAGATAGCAGCGAGCCTGGCCTCTTCACGCTGTCCCGCTCGATGGGCTTGAAAGCGGAGGAGCCTCTCGATTTGAGCTTTCTCGACCCGGCGCGCCCTTCGTTTGAACGCGGCGTGATGTTCTTCGAATCCGCCAGAGCGGCCACCGAAGAGAGCCCTGCCGTTCGCGAAACGCTCGACAAACTCGATCTGAATTATTTCATCGCCTGCCGCTTCCGGGACCGCACCATTGCCATGCTCGGCCTCGGAAAAACCGTGGACGGCGATTATCTTTCGAGCGACGACCTGGAGCTGCTCTCGACGATCGCGGGCTACGTGGCCATCGCCATCGAGAACGCCCGGCTCTACGAATCGCTCGAACAGAAGGCCCTGCAGATCGAGCGCCTCAAGGACTTCAGCGAAAATATCGTGGAATCCCTCAAGATCGGCGATCCTCACCACCGATCTTGAGAACCGCATCGAATCCTGGAATCCGCAGATCGAAGAGCTCCTCGAAGTTCCGCGCGCCGAAGCGCTGGGGCGGAAGCTGGAAGAAGCCCTTCCAGCGGACCTCGTGCTGGAAATCGCTGCGCGCGCCACGACGGACCACGTTGCGGGCATTTACAAGTTCCGGATGAAGGCTCGCAGCGGCCGGGAATCCGTGATCAACGCCTCGATCGCCCCGCTTTTGGGGAAAGATGGCGCCCACATCGGGCGGCTGATCCTGCTTGACGACATCACCCAGCGCGTCCGCATGGAAGACCAGATGCTTCAGAACGAAAAGCTCACGTCGCTGGGATTGCTTGCCGCGGGCGTCGCTCATGAAGTAAACACGCCGCTGGCGGTGATTTCGAATTACATCCAAATGCTGGCCAAGCAGATACCCACGGACGATCCCAAGCAGAAGACCATCGAGCGCATCGTGAAGCAGACATTCCGGGCCAGCGAGATCGTCAACAACCTGCTGAATTTCTCGCGCACCGGCTCGGGCGAAGCGATGGAAGTGGATTTGAATTCCGTGCTCGAAGAAACGCTTACGCTCGTGCAGCACCCTTTCAAGACCGCCCGCGTAAACGTGCTGAAGAATTACGAACCGAAGCTCCCGCCCGTTCTGGGATCGACCACTCGCCTGCAGCAGGTGTTCCTGAATTTATTCCTGAACGCGCGAGACGCTATGCCCAACGGCGGCATGCTCGAAGTGCGCACCGCGGCGTACAACGGTACGATCGAAGTCGAAGTCACCGACACAGGGTCGGGCATTCCCGCCGAGCATCTGCACCGCATCTTCGATCCCTTCTTCACGACGAAGTCCACCGGCAAGGGCACCGGGCTTGGCCTTTCGGTGAGCTACGGTATCATCAAGGAGCATGCAGGAAAGGTGGACGTTCGTTCAACGCCTGGAAAGGGCACGTCTTTCCGGCTGGAATTTCCTGCCGCCAAAAAAGCAGTCCATGCCTAGGGGCTCCATTCTCGTTGTAGACGACGAAGCCGAAATTCGCGAAGGGCTCGAGGCTCTTCTGACTTCGGAAAGCTTCGATGTGACCCTGGCCGAAACCGGCGCGGCCGGCCTTCAGCAGCTCGAAAATCATCCCTTCGACCTGATGCTTCTCGACGTCAGTCTTCCGGACCGCAACGGTATCGAGATGCTGCCCGAAATCCGGCGCCGCGATCCGGATCTTTCGATCATCCTGATCACCGCCTACGGCTCGATCGATATGGCGCGCGCCGCGTTCAAAAACGGGGCGCAGGATTACATCACCAAACCGTGGTCGAACGACGAGTTGATCTCGCAGATTTCGCTGGCCATCGAGGGACGCCGGTTGCGCGAAGAGAACGTGCAGCTCAAGCGCGCCCTCAAGCAGCGCTACAACTTCCCGAACATCGTTGGCAAGAGCGAAAAGATGCTCAAGGTATTCGACCTGGTGACGCAGGTGGCGCCCTCGCGCTCCACCGTGCTGATTTATGGCGAAAGCGGCACCGGAAAAGAACTGATCGCCAAAGCCATTCACTCTGCTTCCACGCGCGCCGACAAGGCCTTCATCCCGATCAACACTGGTTCGATCCCCGTCGATCTTCTCGAATCGCAGCTTTTTGGCCATGTGAAAGGCGCGTTTACCAGCGCGATCGCGTCCAAGAAGGGATTGTTCGAAGTCGCCGACCAGGGCACCATCTTCTTCGACGAAATCTCCACCATCAGCCCCGAAACGCAGGCCAAGCTTCTCCGCGTAATTCAGGAGCGCGAGTTCATGCGCCTGGGCAGCACGGAAACCATCAAGGTGGACGTGCGCATCCTGGCCGCCTCGAACGAAGCCCTGAAGAAGCTCGTAACCGAAGGGCGCTTTCGCGAAGACCTGTTTCACCGCCTCAACGTCATCTCCATTCAGTTGCCGCCGCTGCGCGAGCGCAAGGAAGATATTCCTCTGCTGGTCACGCGCTTTTCTGGAACAGTTCTCCAAAGAGAACGGCAAGCCGGCGCGCGCCTTCACCCACGAGGCGATGCGCCTGCTGATGGATTACGACTGGCCGGGCAACGTGCGCGAACTCGAGAATGCCGTCGAGCGCGCCGTGGTTCTCTCGACGCAGGACGTTATGGACGCCGACCTCTTGCCGGAGAGCGTGCGGACGCGCGAAATCACCAAAGGTGTCCGCGTGCAATTGTCCGAGTTCCTGCCGCCGCTGCCGGGAGAGGCCGGAGAACGCAGCCCCGCGGCGACTCCTTCGCTATTCGAAATCCTCGAAGAAGTCGAGCGCCGCATCATCATGGACATGCTCGAGCGCACCAACTGGAACCAGACCGAAGCCGCCGAACGGTTCCAGATTCCGCTTTCCACGCTGAATCAGAAGATCAAACGGCTCGGCATCGAAACGCGGCGGCGCCTGAGCGCTCCCCGCGGCATGGCTTACGGCGTCAATCCCGCCGATTATTCCCCCGGCAAGTAAACGATCCTGTTTGATTTTAGTGCACGAGCGGCCGGCCCGCGATTTTTTCGAGAACGCGGTACGGGGCCTGATCGGGGGCGACGAGCGCGCCCGCCGGTATGAGGAAAGTCTGTTCGAGCGCATATTGCCCGGACATCACCGCATGCGCCACTCCGTCCGTGAAAACCATCCAGGTAGCCAGCGGTGGAAATTCCAGGCGGACTTTCGGGCAGTTTGCTTGAAACCGCGAATTTTCCTTCAGAAAATCGTGAAAGCGCAGCATGAATACGTCGTAAGGCGTTCGGCCCATGCCGCGCACGCCGAGCTTGCGCCCGAAGTCCTGCACGACGCGGCTTAGAAACGAATCGCTTTCGGCTATCTTGCGAAGGCCGGCATCTTCGGCGAACTTCCTGGCGAAGTCCTCGAACGGGCCGGTGGTCTGCCACACGCGCGGCTTGGATGGATTGAGGTTCGTGAATACCCGAAGGATGCGCCCTCCGCGCGTGGGCCGGCTCGGGAAGGCGTCCACGTGCAGTAGATCGTTGCGCTTGTGAAGCGGCAGGTCGCGCCCGTCTTCCTCGAAGGGACGAAAGCTGGCGAAGTCGAGTATCCATTTATCGGCGTAGGGCGAGAGAAATTGCGAAGCGAAGCGGATCACCTGCGTGCTGTAGTTCCGCAGCGCCGCATGGATCCCTTCGGTGGCCGCGGCGTTTCCGGAAACTCCGCGCAGAACATCATCGCCAGGCCGATACGACACATTCTTGTGCATGCGCAGCTCGGTCCATTGCTGCGCTAGCAAAAGCTCCGCGTCCTCGGCAGGGAAATCGAACGGAGGCCGCGGAAAGAATAAAATCTCGCCGCGCTCGAGCGCCTGGCAATAGTCGCGGGCGCGCGTGGCGCCTTGTTCGGGCTGCGACCACCCTCGCGTACCGTAGTCTTCCACTTGAACCCAGTGCGGCTCGGCCATTCGCTTAATTCTTCGCGGTGCTCGGCGGTTTGTAGCCTCGCGGAAGAAGCGCCGTCGAAAGATCGAGGCCCGACAAGTCGACGCCGTCCAGATTCGTCTCCCGCAGGATCGCCGTCCTCATGCCGGCGCCCTGAAAATCCGCTCCGGCGATGTCGGCGTCGCGGAAATTCGTCGCTCCGAAATCCGCGCGGCGCAAAACAGCCTGCCGCAGATTCGCGCGAAAGAGTTCCGCGCCCCCCACCTGCGCCTCGGTCAAATCCGCGCCCTCCAGGTTCGCTTCGGTGAGGTCGGCCTTCCGCAGATCGGCGCGGCACAGCCGGCATTTTCCGAGATCGGCCGAGGACAGCCGCGCTTCCTGGAGGCTGGCCCCCTCGAGATTGGCGCCCTGAAAATTTACGTAGGCAAGGTTCGCCTTCGCGAGATCTGCGCGAGACAGATCGGCACCGGTCAAATCCGCGCGGACCCCCGTCTCATCGCCGCGGATGAATTTGTGGTGCGACTCCAATATGTCCGAAAGACGCTTGCCCTTATGGCGAATGCTGCTGGGAGATCTCAGATCTCCTCCTTTTGAAACCACGACAGTTTCACGAGAATCGCTGGGATGAATCCAAACTGTTCGCCACATTTTACTAAAGATGCCGGCGGGATGCACTGCCGGCGGCCAAGGCGATCCGATATGGTATGGTAGCCCTATGAAGGGGCTGTCGCATCGCGCGCCGCTTGCAGCGATTCTCGCCGCTGCTCTTCTTACAGCCGCCTGGATTTCCGCTTACCGCACCGTTGCCCAGGAACCTTCCGCCAAAACCGGTCAGGAGCTGGTGGCGAATCTCGCCGCGGGCCGCGTGGTCATTGCGGTCGTCAAGGACGCGATCCTGATCGGCACCGTCGAGAACCCCATTGAAGCCGAAACGCGTACACCGGCCCCTGTTGAAATGGAGACCTCCCGCGTGGGCATCATCCTGGGCGCGATCGACTGGTTTTCGCCCTCATCGCAACAACAAGTGGCGCGTCTCGACAAAGAGCTTCCCCACCTCAAAGCCTATCAGGTGGCTGTGACTCCCCATTTGCTCCCCTCTCAGGGAGGTGAGGAAGCCTCCGATATCGAAACCGTTGGCCTCGGCTTGCAGCAGCGCCTCAACGAAATAGCCAAGGGGCTTCATGGCAAAGTCGATCTGCCCGAAAACGAGCCTCTTGCCGAGCTGATTGTGGCCGACTATGTCCCCAGCTACGGCCCGGAGGTGTGGCAGCTCGCCTTCGCCATGAAACAGTCGCAGCAGAAGGGCGATTATTGGGATACGCGCGTTCTCAAACCTACCTATCTGCAATTCTGGCCTCCGGAAAAGGGGCAGCCGAAGACACTCATCGAGTTCAGCTACCCTCCGGAGAACGCTCCCCCGCCCCTGCTGGAAATGCTGCGGCAGAAGGATCCCCGGCTCGAAAGAATCCGCGATTCCGACCCGCAGATGGCGCTGGTCGCAGACGAGCTCGTGAAGGGCGAAAGCAACAAGCTGTACGCCGCGGATACAACGCAATTCCTGCGTGCCGCGCTTGCCGCCATAGCGGACCCGAAGTCCCGCCAAACGGTGGCCGCGATCGGAGTGGAAAAGGGATTCTCCTGGGTGTTGCCGCCACCCCCCGAGGCTGCGCCTCGCAGACTGTCGCCAGAGGAAGCGGCGCAACAGGGCCCCCACGCGCCGCAAGGCGAACGTCCGGACGACGCGCCTTCGCTCCTGAAACATTAATTTGCTATCTTCTGCCGGATTTCCGTATACCATCGCGGCTTGACATCACGGGAAGGACGGCGGACCATTCAACGCAATAAAGAATTTTCCATCGGCGTTGTAGGGCGCTTCTGCCTGGCAATCGGCTTGCTGGCTGCCGTCGCCGTCTCTGGAACGCTCGGATTTCATTACATCGAGGGGTGGGCGTGGTTCGACGGCTTCTACATGACGCTCACCACCATGGCCACGGTGGGCTATGGCGAGATTCACCCGCTCTCGCACTCGGGGCGGATATTTAACTCTTTTCTCATCGTGGCCTCCGTCATGGGCGCGGGCCTCACGATTGCCACGTTTTCGCAGGCGTTGTTGGAATTCGAGTTCGGAAAGGTCTTCGGCCGCCGCAGAATGGAACGGGAACTCGCCAGGCTTTCGGATCACTACATCATCTGCGGCGCGGGGCGCGTGGGCCGCACCGTGGCGCGGGAGCTTCGCGCACGCGGCCAGAATTGCGTATTCATCGAAAAAGATCCCAACCGGGCGCGCTGGGCCGAGGAGGAGAAGATTCCCGTGATTGTCGGCAGCGCGTCGAGCGAGGAAATGCTCGTTCGCGCCCACATTGACCGGGCCCGCGGGCTGGTATCCGCCGTCAGCTCCGACGCCGAGAATCTCTACATAATTCTCACGGCGCGGGGCTTCCGGTCTGACCTGCAGATCATCGCCCGGGCCAGCGAAGAGGAAGCGACTTCGAAGCTCTTGCGCGCGGGAGCCACCCAGGTGATTTCGCCTTACTTCTTCGTCGGCCGCCGTATCGCCCAGCTTTTTCTGCGACCCAACGTCCTCGACTTCATCGACACAGCATTCGGCACAGAACGCCTCGATATCGAAATCGGCGAAGTGAAAATTCCGGAAGGTTCCGCGCTTGCCGGGAAAAAACTCGAAGATTCCATGATTCGCAGGCAGGCCGGTGTCATCGTGCTGGCGGTGAAGAGCGCCGAAGGCAAAATGGCGTTCAACCCGGCGGAAGACTCGGTCATCCGCGCGGGTGACTGCCTGATCGTAATCGGCGGAGATGACCGTTTGAAAAAGCTGGAAGCTCTCGCGAGCGGCGCGCCCGTCGCCTGATCGCCCGCAGACTACAACTCGCTCACACCTTCAGCGGATGTTTCGCGGCCAGCTGCTCCTGCAATCGCTCATTCTTCTCCGTCACGCCGCGTGCAAGATCTTCTTTGTGCGCGACCATCTTGCCGGCAATCGCTGCGTCGGACGTACCCAGAATCTGCGCGGCAAAGATCGCCGCATTCACGGCTCCCGCTTTTCCGATCGCCATGGTTGCCACGGGAATCCCTCCCGGCATCTGCACCGTAGAGAGCAGCGCATCGAGACCGTTCAAACCTCCGGCGGCCATCGGAACGCCGATCACGGGCAGCGTTGTGTTCGCGGCAATCACGCCTGCCAGGTGGGCTGCCACGCCCGCCGCTGCGATCAATACTTTCAAGCCCCGGCTTGCGGCGGTTGTGGCGTATTCATGCGCGCGCGCCGGCGTGCGATGCGCCGAAACCACCTGCATCTCGTAAGCGATACCGAATTTGTCCAGCATGCTTCCCGCTTCGCTCATCACCGGATAATCGGTGTCTGAACCCATCAGAATTCCGACGAGCACTTGCCGCCCTGCGAATGTATTCAACGAACCTCTCCCGTTAGCCTAGCTGGTGGATTTTGCTGCCTGACCCTGAAGTTCCTTCGCGCGCTCGCTCGCGCCGATGTCCGTCCGGTAGAACGCTCCCTCCCACTTTATCGAGCGCACTGTTTCGTAAGCCTTGTGGAGCGCCTGTTGCAAATCCGAGCCGCTGGCTGCGACCACCAGCACCCTTCCGCCATTCGTGTAGAAACGTCCATCCACGCTGCGTGTGCCCGCGTGAAACACAACGCCGTCTTCGCTCCCGTGAGATGCATCCGGCAAGCCCAGAATCTCCCTGCCCACGATCGGACTGCTTGGATAGCCTTCCGAAGCGATCACGACGCAAGCGCTCGCACCGGGAGTCCATTGGGCGCGGAACGCGGCGAGATTCCCGCGAACGGCGGCGAGGCACACCTGCGCAAGATCAAAATCCGCCCGCAGGAGAATCGCTTCCGTTTCAGGATCTCCCAGGCGGCAATTGTATTCGAGAAGCTTGGGCCCGTCCGGTGTGAGCATCAATCCAAAATAGAGAAAACCGCAATAGGGTAGCCCGTCCGCCTTCAGGCCGCGCAGCGTGGGGACCACAATGGTGTCTTTGATTTTTTTCTCGAGTTCCGGCGCGAGAATATCGTCGGTCGAATATGCACCCATACCGCCGGTATTGGGTCCAGCGTCGTTGTCGAACGCACGCTTGTGATCGCGCGTCGGAATCATCGGTATGAAATGATCCCCATCAGTGAGGACGATATAAGAAAGTTCCTGCCCGCGCAGTCCCTCTTCGAGGAGCAACCGGCTTCCGGCATCGCCGAAATCACGCATTGCCCGGCCGATGAATTCCTCCGCCTCGTCTCGCGAAGACGTAACCAGCACGCCCTTGCCCGCGCACAAGCCATCCGCCTTGATCACCACCGGCCACTCTGCCTTGGCGAGAGCCGCTCGCGCTTCGGCCGCCGAATCGGAAATTCCATAGATCGCCGCCGTCGGAATCCCATGCCGCTCCATGAATTGCTTGGAGAAAATCTTGCTTCCCTCCAGCTGGGCGGCCTTCTGAGGAGGACCCAGGATCGCCAATCCGCGCCGTGAAAACTCATCCACGATCCCCAGCACGAGCGGCAGTTCCGGCCCCACAATCGTGAGATCGGCTCTGAGCGACTCCGCGAGGTCCGCAGCCGCATGCACATCTTTCAAATCGAGCGGCACACATTCGGCATCCTGCGCGATCCCGCCGTTGCCGGGGGCACACCATATCCTTTCGACGGAGGCGCTTTGCCTCAGCTTCCATACGATGGCGTGCTCGCGGCCGCCGCTTCCGATCACAAGAATCTTCATAGCGCTCCGAGTACAGGAATCAAGAACGATAAGGCGCAGGCTTCCTTCGTGTCAACAATCCGCGCAGGTTACTTTTGCTTGCCGAGGGGCTCGCAAAAATGATCTGATCGATGGCGATGCCCTGGGATTTCGCCGCCATACTGTTGTTCCTCGCCGTCGTTGTGCCATTTTTAGGAAAGCGCCGGATGCGGCGGCTCTTGGCGCAGGAAAAAACGACGAAGCGCGACCGCCTCCGATTGTACGCCTCTACGATAGTGTCACAATGGCTGGTAGTCTCAATCATCGTGTGGCGCGCGAGAGCTCATCGGCTCACTCTGGCGCAATTGGGCCTGGCGCTTCCGCATGTCGCGCTTGCGATAGGCGTCACCGTGGCTCTCTCCGCGCTGATTCTGACCAATCAATTGCTCAGCCTGCGGCAGTTGGCCCTCCACCCCTCTGAAGCACCCGGAATGATGACGCAGATGGCAGCGCGAATCTTTCCGCAAGACAACATGGAACGCGCTGCCTTTGTCGCGGTGGTGGTTACGGTGGCAATCTGTGAAGAGATTATTTACCGCGGATTCGTGCAGGCGCTCTTCCAGGAATGGAGCGGAGCTGCAGTCTTGGCGATTGTTGCCTCGGGCGCCCTGTTTGCCATCGGACACCTTTACCAGGGGAGCCGGGGTGTTGGTACCACTTTTGTGGTAGGTCTGTGCTTCTCGACTGTCCGCTGGTGGACCGGGACGTTACTTCCCCCTGTGATGTCTCACTTTGTCGCTGACGTAACGGTCGGAATTTTGGCGCCTGGCAAGTTGAAGGGCCAACGCTCCATAACTTTTGCGTTGCAACTACATATATAGAATATGCACAATATTTCTACTGCGCGCATCGCCAAAGAACTAGAGCCATATGGACTTAATGCTGACGAGACCTTGTGCTCGCAGATCCGTTCCTATATCGAAATGCTGCTCGTGTGGAATCGGAAAATGTCGCTTACGGCAGTAACCGACCCTGTGGAAATCGTCCGATTTCACTTCGGCGAGAGCATTTTCGGCTTGACGGCAGGCGCAATTTATGATGGTCGGCTCGCCGACGTTGGATCGGGAGCCGGTTTTCCCGGTCTTCCGATACGGCTGGCACACCCATCGATCAAACTGACGATGATCGAGTCAAATATCAAGAAATGCACCTTTCTAAGAGAGGTTTCCAGGAAGCTGGGTGCTGAGGGCGTTCGCGTCCTGAATCGCCGGATTGAGGATTTGCCCTTTCCTTTGGAGGATGAGAGATTCGATTTTATCTCGGCGCGAGCCGTCGGAGAGTTTGATTCTCTGCTGGACTTAGCACGCCGGTTTCTGGCGAAGGAGGGAAGGCTCGTACTTTGGATCGGTCACGAAGACGCCGACAGGATAAGGTCCGGCCATTCTATTCCCTGGAAATGGGCTGATCCAGTCCTCATTCCCAACTCCATCAGGAGATACCTTCTGTCCGGCGAGCTCCGTTGATTGTTCCACGTGGAACATATATCAAGAACCCGCTAATTTAATCGCCGATGCGGTTGTTCCACGTGAAACATCTTGCAGGTCCCGAAAGCATTCTGTAACATTCTCCGCGCACTGGGGGAAATATTGGCGCGGGTCATATCGATTGCTAATCAGAAGGGTGGCGTAGGCAAGACCACTACGGCCGTAAACTTGGGGGCCTCTCTGGCCGCCTCGGAGCAGCGCACCCTTATCATCGACTGTGATCCCCAGGGAAATACCACCAGTGCCTTGGGATTCCCGCGCGATCCTGCCCGCCGTACTCTTTACCAGACGCTGATCCTCGATGAGCCCATCGAAAGGGTCACCATCGATGCCCAAATCGATGGGCTCGACCTGATCCCTTCGGACAAGAACCTTGTCGGCGCTGCCGTAGAGCTCGTCTCTATGGAGCACAGGGAATACCGTCTCAAGACCGCCATTCAGAAGATTCGCGACAACTACGCATTTATACTAATCGACTGCCCGCCATCTCTCGATCTTCTGACCTTGAATGCCTTGGCCGCCAGCGATTCAGTGCTCGTCCCAATTCAATGCGAGTACCTCGCACTGGAAGGCGTATCGGAGCTACTGGATACGCTCATGCGCCTGCGCCGTACCATCAACCCCTCCTTGGCCATCGAGGGAATTCTACTAACCATGTACGACGACCGTACGACGCTCTCGAAGCAGGTCGCCGCCGATCTGAGGAGCTTCTTTGGATCGCAAGTATTTTCGAGCGTTATACCAAGGAATGTGAGGCTGGCCGAAGCCCCCAGCCATGGGATGCCCGTTATATTCTATGACATACATAGTAAGGGTGCGGAAAGCTACATTCAACTTGCCAGGGAGGTAATCGCAAATGCCCAGAAACGCGTTGGGCAAGGGATTGAGCGCGCTGATACGGGAACCGGAGGAGCCGCTGCGGCCGCAGCCTCCGCTGGCGCCACAGGGTCAGGCGGGACCGGCGGGAGTGACGCCAGCAGGGACAGGGGCGGCGGCAGCGACGGCCCTGGCTCCGGCACCCCTCCCGAATGACGGTTTACTGCACGCCGACATTGACCTGATCGATCCCAGCCCCTATCAGCCGAGAACCTACTTCCGGGAGGAAGCGCTGAACGAACTCGCCCAATCGATTCGTGCAAGCGGCATCGTGCAGCCGCTGGTCGTTCGCCGAATGGGGACCCGCTACCAACTAATTGCGGGCGAGCGCCGTTGGCGAGCAGCGCAACGGGCCCAGCTGAGCCGCGTGCCTATTGTCGTACGCGACGTCCCGGAAGAAACGGCGCTCGAGATGACGCTGGTGGAGAACCTCCAGCGCGAGGATCTCAACCCGATCGAGCAAGCCCACGCCTTCCAGAAATTGACCGACGATTTCCACCTCACGCAGGAACAGGTCGCCGAAAAAACCGGCAAAGACCGCGCGACCATAGCCAACGCCGTCCGCCTTCTCAAACTCGAGCCACCGATCCAGGAGATGCTCGAACACGGCACGCTCACCGCAGGGCATGGTCGCGCGCTGCTAGCCCTGCCGGACGCGGAAACCCGGCTCGACGTTGCGCGGAGAATTGCCAAAGGCGGGATGACCGTCCGGCAAGTGGAACGCCTCGCAGTTCGCGGCCCCCGAGTACCGGCGGCCCCTGCTTCGCGCAGCGTCGATCCGAACACCAAAGCCGCGCTGGAAGACCTCCAGCGCAGGTTCGGCACGCGCGTGCTTCTCCATGCCCTGAAGCCAGGCGGCTCCGGCCAGTTGATCTTTGAATACTACAGCGATAGTGACCTCGCTCGCCTCTATGATCAACTGATGAGAGAATGAAAGCTTGTAAAGCCGAAAGAGGAGAGCGACATGCCGTGGGGTTGGTTTGATCACAAAAACGAGGAGTCAGGAGAATGGACCGGCTTCCTCGAACAGGGAATCAAGGTCGACGGCAAACTCGAAACCCAGGGCACCTTTCGCATTAATTCCGAGATGAAGGGAACAATTGTTTCCCAGGAAACCCTGATCCTCGGCGAGAACGCGGCCGTCGAAGGAGAAATCAGCGGCGGCCAGGTGATCGTTGCCGGCAGGTTCGACGGCACAATCCGCGCGACGAAGAAAGTCACCATTCAGCCCACCGGCATCATTACGGGCGAAGTTCACGCCCCGTGCATGGTGATCGAACCCGGCGCAGTGTTCGAAGGCCAGTGCCACCTCACGATTCTCGGCGAGGATGGCGACAAAATCATAATCCCCATGCGCTCCGCGGCAAGTTCGAGCTGAATTTGCTGGTGCTTTTCCTTCCCGTCCACAGCAATACGCTATAATCCATTTCCTCTGGAGGCAGCTTATTTTGACCGAGCCGGTTCGGTTAACCACGATGGCAAAGGCCGCGGGCTGCGCCGCGAAGCTAAGCCCAAGCGTGCTCGACGGTGTACTCAAGCGGCTCACGCCCGTCGTTGACGCGAACGTGCTGGTCGGGTTTGAAACCAGCGACGACGCCGCCATCTATAAGATCACAGATGACTTAGCGCTCGTGCAAACCGTGGATTTTTTCACGCCCATCGTCGACGATCCGTTCCTTTTCGGGCAGGTGGCGGCGGCGAATTCGCTCAGCGATGTGTACGCCATGGGCGGCCGCCCGATTTCGGCGCTCACCATCGTCGCGTTCCCCTCTGCGAGCCCCGCCGAAATCCTGGAGCAAATCATGCGCGGCGGCCTTTCCAAAATGGCGGAAGCAAATTGCACCGTCGTCGGCGGCCATTCGATCCGGGATGACGAATTGAAATTCGGCTACGCTGTAACGGGCCTGATTGACCCGGCGAAAATCTGGCGCAACGTTGGCGCGAAGCCAGGGGATCGACTGCTTCTCACCAAGCCTCTGGGCACCGGCGTGATATCCACCGCACTAAAAGGCGGGCGCATCGATGAAGCAGCCGTGAAGTGTTCCACAGCCTCCATGACGCGGCTGAATCGGCGAGCGGCCGAGATTCTGCGCGAAATCGAATCAAGTACCCAGGACGCCAAGTGCAGCGGCGCGATTCACGCCGTCACCGACGTAACCGGATTTGGGCTGCTGGGTCACGCGCGGGAAATGGCGATCGGCAGCGGCGTTTCGCTGCGAATCGATCACGGATCGATTGCCTATCTTCCGGGCGCGATCGATGCCGCGCGAAACCGATGTTTCTCGGGCGGCCTCGCCAACAACCGGGAATTTCTCGAAGGCTGCGTGGGGTTTGACGACAGCGTGGCCGAGGAAATGCGCGCGCTGCTCTATGATCCGCAGACCTCCGGCGGCCTTCTGGTGTCGATTGCACCCGGCGCGGCCGAGGCGTGCTCTCGCGGCGCTGCAAGCTCACGACATTCCCGCCCGCATGATTGGCGAAGTGCTCGCGAAACGGTCTCCGCTGATCCAAGTTGCCTGACCCTGAATCCATTGTGAACATATTCCACTCTTCCCAATCTAAATGGACCCGATAACCCACGGCATCACCGGCGCGCTTCTCGGCAAAGGATTTTTTTTCGATCGCCAAGGGAGGGTAGCCACCTTTGCGGCCACCCTGGGCGCGGTCTTCCCGGATATCGACTTCGTTGCCGAGGTGGCCTCGCGCGACCCGATGGCCATCGTGAAGTATCACCGCGGGAATCACGCATTCGTTCGTCGCCCTGCCTTTTTTTGCGGCGGCGTTGGCGTGGCTCACGCGCGTGATAGCGAGGCGCCGCGGCATCGAATCGCCCTCGTGGCCCATTCTTACCGTAATTTACGGAGTCGGAATCGCGAGCCACATCCTGCTCGATGGCACCACGTCTTTCGGCACGCGCATGTGGACGCCTATCTCCCAGAAGCGCGTCGCGTGGGACCTGATGTTCATCATCGATTTCGTCCTGAGTTCGTGTGTCTTGCTCCCGCAGGTTGTCGCCTGGATTTATAACAGCGAAGCGCGCGAGCGATCTCTCAGCAATTCACGCGCAAGGAAAATGTGGGCGCTTTTCACCGTCGCCGCCATCCTGGTTTGGGTCGTCGCGCTCTTCACGGGATATCCGTTCCATCTGTGGATCGTGGCCCTCGCGAGCGCGGCCCTGGCGGCGCTATTTTTCCTTCCGGGCATGCATGGCTGGGGTTTCCGCGTCGGGCGTTCGGCCTGGTGCAGGATCGGCGTCGGCGCAACCGTCGCTTATGTAGCCCTTTGCATCGTGGCGCATGACGCAGCATTGGCCCGCGTGCAACAGTTCGCCCGGGAAAATCAAGTCGCTGTCGTGCGCATCGGCGCGCTTCCCATTCCGCCTTCGCTGCTGGATTGGGGAGACGTCATCCGCACGCCCAACGGCGTCTACCAATCGCGGTTCGACTTGCGGAACGCCGAAAGCCTGGCGTTTTACTTTGTTCCGGATTCTCCACCCGACGCTTTCGTAGCGCGCGCCTTACAGCTTCCTGAGGTTCAGCTTTACTGGCAATTCTCGCGCTTTCCCACCATACGGACCTCTGTCGAGGGTGGCGATCACATTGTGGATTTCAGCGAGCACCGCTTCACCAACGGAAACCGCCGCACGCCGCAGCCGTTCTCATACCGGGTGGTCTTCGACGACGCCGGAAATGTGGTTGCCGAGGGCTGGCTGCAGACAGGAATGTTCACGCGCATGATGATGCGGATGCAAAAGCCGCCGGCGAAGGGAACTACTCCGTGAAAGTGCTCGTCTTCAGCGACATCCACGGCGATCTAAAAGCACTCGCGCGCATTGTGGCGCAGCCCGCGGACGTCTACATTGACGCCGGAGACCTCGCGACTTTCGGCAAGGGACTGGAGCGGTGCGGCGAGGTTCTCAAACTGCTGGGCGAGAAGCTCTGGGTGCTTCCCGGGAATCATGAAACGCACGACTCCACGCGAGAACTTTCCGAGCGCCTGGGTTTCGTCGATTTTCACCGCCAGGTGCGCGCCATCGAATCGGCGGCGGGAGTCTCGCACTGGGCGGGCCTGGGCTATAGCAACATCACGCCCTTCGACACCCCGGGCGAATACTCCGAAGCAGAAATCGCCGCAGCCCTCTCCGCGTTCAACGGAATCAAACCGCTCTATCTCGTGGTGCATTGTCCCCCGGCCGGCACCCGGCTGGACGAATATGCTCCAGGGAAACACGCCGGCAGCACTGCGGTTCGCGAGTGGGTTGCGCGGGAGCAACCCGCCTATCTGTTCTGCGGGCACATCCATGAAACAGCGGGATTACGGGATTCGATCGGCGCTACCCAATGCATCAACGTGGGCAAACAGGGCTTCGCAATCGACGTCTAGAGATATCGACGTACGGTGATATCGAGAGATAGACTGCGATATTTAGCGAGGGCGTCCGGATGCGTCGTTCTGTTTCAAGGGATAGACAACCAGCTGGCGCCGGTCGCCCGCACCTTCACTCACCGTTCGAACGCCTGGCGCGCCGTTCAACTCCAGGTGCACCACGCGGCGTTCCCGTGAGGACATGGGATTGAAGCGGAAGGCCTGGCCGGTCTCGCGCACTCGCTGCGCGGCCACGCGCGCGGAAAGCTTCAGCTCCTCCAGCCGCGTGCTCCGGTAATCTCCACAATCGAACCGCACTCGATCGTGCATGCGCGGATCAAGCCGCAGCCACCGGTGCGCGATGTGTTCGAGCGCCAGAAGAAGCTCGGCGTTGCGTTCGAGAAGCAGCGCTTCATCCTCGCCGCGAAACGCGATCACGATCTCGGTTTCCGCGGAATCGCCCGACGCGGAAATATCGTACTCCAGCGCAAGCCCCATTTCCCGGATCGCCAGATCGAGAAACCGCTTCATTTCCTCGGCCGCGCGCGCGGCATCCAGTTTCACGTCGCCCTGAGGATAGGGTCTTGCTGCCGGCCGCCCGGGGGCGGAAGAGCGCTCTCCGTTCATTCTTTCTTCTTCTTGAATTTGGGTTTTGGCACCGGCAGCGGCTTCGTGCGATTCAGATAATACTGCTGCCCCACGCCGATCAAATTGCTCGTAAACATGTACAGGTTCAGGCCGCTCGAAAGATTAAAGAAGAACGCCGCCATCATCAAGGGCATCAGCGACATCATTTTCTGCTGCGACGGATCGATCGATGTCTGCGGCGTCATCTTCGTCGAAAAATACATCATGATCGCCATCGAGACGGGAAGAATGTAATACGGATCCTTCGCCGAAAGGTCGTGAATCCACATCCAGGGCGCGTGCCGCAGCTCGATGGCTCCGTTCAGCACCCGCCACAACGCCCACCAGATCGGCAGCTGCGGCAGCATCGGCAGGCAGCCTCCCACCGGATTGATCCCTTCGCGCTGGTAGATGGCCATCACTTCCTCGTTCATCTGGCGCTTGCGCGGGTCGCTCATGGAATATTTCTTGTAGCGGTCCTGGATGGAGCGAATTTCCGGGGCCACCGCGGCCATGCGCTGCATGGAGCGCTGGCTCTTCAGTTTCAGTGGAAATAAAGCAAAGTTGATCACCACTGTGAGGGCGATGATCGTCCAACCCCAGCTGGGAATCGTGCGGTGAATCCACTGGAGAATAAAAAGCAGCGGCTTGGCGATCACGCCGGTCCAGCCAAAATTGATCTGCTCTTCGAGAGAAGGCTTCACGGTGCTCAGAATCGCGAGGTCTTTAGGGCCAATGTAAGCCCGCATGTGCAGCGGACCGGCCGTCGGCGTTCCGGCAGCCATCTCCGCCACCGGCTCGGTCGCGGGTTTGTCGTCCACGGTAATTTTGTGGTCCTGCGTCCAGTCCCAGAGCGAAAGACCGGTATCCACCGGCAGAAAAGTCGCCGTGAAAAACTGGTCCTCGATGCCAAGAAACTCCATGGGGCCGGCCTGCTCCAGAGGCTGGCCCTGATTTCCGGACACCCCGAGTTTTTTGTACTGCAGCAGATTGAGTTTGCCGTTGGATTTGTAGAAGACGGTGACGAGCTGCGACGCTTTGTACACGGCCCTGTCGCCAAAGCCTCCGCGCCATGCGAGCGAGACGGGAATCGGCCGGCCGTCGAGGCTCGCCGCCACGTCGATCGAGATTTCGTAATCCTGCTTGAAGGTCAGCTTTTTCGTGACGTCGAGATGGCCATCGCTCCAGTGCAGAGTGATCTCGGAAGGAGCGTTCACCTCATCGGAAGACGACGGCGACATTTCATACAGCGCGCTATTCGCCTGCGACTCCAGCTGCGCATCGGCGAGCACCAGCGAAAATGGCCAGCCGAGCTGCTGCGAACCGTCGGGATTCACCAGCTCGAGCGGGCGGGGAGGCTTCTGGTCGTCGAAGTATTTATTCAGCTTCCAGCTTTTCACCACGCCGCCGCGGTTTGAGAGCTCCACGCGGTAGAGCGAGCTCTGGACCACCACCGTCTTTTCCGCCGAAGCCTGCACGGCTTCAATCTTGGCGGGAGTTCCGGGCGCGGCAGGTGCCGGCGCACTCTTCATCGCAGACGGACCCGCAGGTGATTGCACCGAACCGGCTTGCTGCGATGCGGTCGGTAAGCCCTTCTGCACCGGCGCAGCGGGGGGAGTATAAAAGTGAGACCACACGCCAATGACCAGCAAAACCAGAACCACGAAGATGATTCCGCGAACCTGGTCCGACAGTTCGTTCATCGAACAGACCTCTGCGCGGCGATGTCCGGCCGCTCCGCGCGAGTTCCAAGAATCTCCGGAACCGGATCGTAACCGCCCTGCGTGAACGGACGGCAACGCCCCAGGCGCTTCAACGCCAGCACGACGCCACGCCCGGCGCCATGACGCGCGATCGCTTCATAAGCATAATTGGAGCACGAGGGATGATACTTGCAGGCCCCGCCGAAAAAGGGCGCGAGGAAAGTCTTATAAAGCCGGAGAAATACCAGCAGGATGGAAGCGCTCACAGATGTTCGCCCTGCCCTTAATTCTTCCCTGCGGGCGCCGAACTGCGGGGAATCAGCCGCAGCAGCTCTCCGGTCAGCGCCGAAAAATCCGCCGTCGCGGCCGAGCTGCGAGGATGAATCACAATGTCCCATCCTGGAATAATCTCCTGTCGGTGCAATCGCACAATCTCCCGAAGCCGCCGCCGGATGCGATTGCGCCGCACGGCAGTGCCCAGCGTCTTTTTGATGCTCCAGCCGAAGCGGCTGACGCCCAGGCCATTCGGGCGAAGAAAGATGGTGAACTCGCGGCTTGATTTGCGGCGGCCGGCGCGATACACCGCGTCATAATCGACGCGGCGAACCAGTCGGCACGCGCGGGGAAAATCAAGCAGCGGAGAGTCAGACGCGCGTGAGGCTATGCCGGCCTTTTTTTCGTCGTCCTGCAAGGACTTTTCTTCCACCCACACTCTTCATTCGTGAGCGAAATCCATGCTTTTTGTGGCGGGCACGGACATGAGGTTGAAACGTACGTTTAGGCAACGATCTTTCTCCTGTTTACCCTGGCGCCGAACAGAAATCCGCCCGACGGCGCTTCTCAAGCGCACTGTCGTAGCATGATCGCACCAAGGGAGCGCAACGGTTCCGATACCAGCCGGGCGCGCTTCCCGACTACCAAGTCGCGCCACAGCGCGAATCGCGGACCTCGTCGAAACTCCAAGTCTAATGGACGCGAGCAAGCCGGTCAAGGAAGCCATTGCGATCGCTTTTGCCGCTCCCTGGCTATTCGTTCGGAGGAGACAGGTAGTATCCCGGCCGCGTCCGAACGGTCACGCCCTGGCGATGCACCTCCACCTTGATTTCGTGGTACCCGGACGATTCCTCGCCGCTTGGTCGGTAGCCCAGCGTATATTGCGCGTGGAGTTCGCCGCCGATCTCATCGATTGCCTTCTCGATCGAGCGGTCCTTGAGGGTGTTCACATGCAACCCGCCGGTCGCTTTGCTCGCCACCGCGAGCGCATTCGGCCCGAGCGCGTTCATGCCCGTCTTCACCAGCCACTCCGCGAGCGCGAGCAGGTCCACGCCCTCCTGCATTTCCCGTTCGACGTCCGGCGTTTGCGGCATGCCGTTGGGAGTCGGCACCGGAAACGTGCCGGGCGGCCCGATCTGGATGGGCGGCGCGGGATTCGGCTTCGAACGCCACTGAGCCGCGGTCGTGCTCAGCCCGATCGAGTAAATCGTCACATTCGCAAGCTGGGCCTGCCGCAGCACCTCGCCTAACTTGCTTTCGCTCCCGGTATCCTGCGCTTCGGCGAGCACCACCAGGATCCTTCGTCGCGCTGCCGGTCGCTCGTCCAGCAGTGATACGCCCCGGCGCATCGCGTCGTAGAGCAGCGCCCCCGAACTTCCCATGCGCAGTTGGTCGACAGCATTCTGCGCGCGATCCACATCCCGGGTAAACGGCGCGAGCACGTTCACGGTATCGTCAAAGCCGATCACCGCTGCTTCCGCCGTCCGCGCCATCACGGTTTGCGCAAACACGATGCCCGTATGCCGCACCGCGGGCAGCAGCGGTTCAATGCGCGAACTCGTCTCGACCACCAGCACCACCGAAAGCGGCTCGCCTCCGAGGCCGAAGTGTTCGATCTTCTGCTCGACGCCATCGTCGAACACGCGAAAATCCCTCTGCGTGAGGTCGAGAATCATTTCGCCTGACCGGTCGAGCACCGTCACCGGCGCGATCACCTCGTTCACGCGCACGCGGATAGAGGGTTTTTGCGCGCCAGGTGGCATCTTTTCGGGCTGGACGCCAGGTTCGGGCGTCAAAGGTCCCGCAGGCGCGCCCTGCGCCATCACACGAGGAGCATGCATAAGAAAAGCCACGAATCCCAGCAGCGCCGCGGACCTTCCAAGAGCGTTCACAGTTTGTCTGATTCCTGATCCGGAGAGCGCGTTGTAACGCGATCTCTGGCGAGCGCCTGGGCTCGTGCGGGCGAAATTACCCATAGGAACAGTGTGTGGCTTTTGACGAAGCTGCATTGGCTCCGTCCCGCCCATCCAGCTTAGAATGGTGCGTTTGCATTTCCGAGGGGGGAATGAATGGCGCGTCCGCATCACTTGCCCATGCCGAAGCTGGCCTATGAAGATCCCGAGTTCATGCACAGCCTCGGAGCTCGTCCGTTGCGCATCCTGGCCGAATATTTCGATCCGCTGATCCGGCTCAGGCGGGCCAATGTGGGCGATACGATCGTGATGTTCGGCTCGGCGCGCATCCAATCGCGCGGGCAGGCGATGGCCAAGCTCGAGCAGGTGCAGCAGCGTGCCAGGGGACGAAAGACGCCCGATTGGCGGATGAAAGTCCGCGCGGCACGCTCGATTGTCGAGATGTCTCGCTACTACGAAGAAGCGCGTGAACTCTCGCGCCGCATCACCGAATGGTCCATGACCCTCGGCACCCATCCCAAGCGCTTCGTCATCTGCTCGGGAGGTGGTCCCGGCATCATGGAGGCGGCCAACCGCGGCGCTGCGGAAGCCGGCGGGAGCTCCGTGGGCCTCAGCATCCAGCTGCCTCACGAGCAGCGGCCCAATTCCTACATCTCGCCGGACCTCAACTTCTGCTTCCATTATTTCTTTATGCGCAAGCTGTGGTTCGCACAGATGGCCAAAGCCCTCATCGTTTTTCCCGGCGGATTCGGCACCATGGACGAGTTGTGGGAGCTGCTCACGCTTC
The DNA here is from genome assembly GCA_963709105.1 of uncultured Acidobacteriota bacterium. Taxonomy (GTDB): domain Bacteria; phylum Acidobacteriota; class Terriglobia; order Acidiferrales; family UBA7541; genus Palsa-295. Next base: position 247,612 of record CAVPVC010000015.1, on the reverse strand, counting down.
TCCAGACGAACAAGCTTTCGTCGCACCATTTGATTCTGATTTATGGGCGCAAGTACTGGGATCGCGTCCTAAACTGGCGCTACATGGTGCAGAGCGGAACGATCAACGAGAAGGAATACAAGCTATTGCAATTCGCCGACACGGTTGACGAAGCCTTCGAACACGTGCGCCGGGACCTCGAGACGCACCACCTGAATCTCGACGCGGAGTGGGAAACCCTGGCGCGGCACCTCTAAGAATGTGCGTAGTAGAGCGGGAAAACAAAAGGGCGACCTTGCGGCCGCCCTCCGGAACCGATTACCGCCCTTGCCTCACTACAGAATCAGTTGATCGAGACTTCAAGGTCCGTCGAAAAGACCGCCTTGAACCGCCGAGTTTCGTCCTTATCGTGCAGCAGCACCACAGGCGAAAGCCGCAGCGAGTGCCGACATTCGCGGCACGCGGTCATTTCCCCCTGCAGGTCCTGCACAAAGCCGTCGCTGAAGTGATATTCCGCCCGGGGACGCCGAGCCGCCTTCGCCCCCTTGGTTCCGCAATGAGGACAGGTGAACTCGACCAGATCGTCCGCCGGATCGCGGTCCAGCGCAGCCCATCCGGTATAACGAAATCCGATCGTTTCCAAAGAAGTTCTGCTCATATGGATACCCTCGCTAACAACCCATCGTATAAACAGTTAGACGCACACCGTCGAAAATCGATTCATAAACGAATCGCCGGAACTTCCGGGAATTATGGAGGCCGGGGCCGAACGTCAGAAGCGGAATACGATGCCCGTCGACACGCGAGCGCTGTGCTCGGATACTCCGCCAAGGCGCGTGATCACGAGGTCTCCTTCCATCACACGCCACGACAATCTTCGTTTTATCTTGAAATCGACTCCCCGCGCCGTAGTTTGCTGCCAACGATCTGTTGTTATAACCCCCGCCCGAAAATAATCCGCACGCCAAACAACGCATGAGCAAACGGAGAAACGCGCCGGGGCCAGGAAACCTGAGGGCCAAAAGTATAGGTATAAACGTGCGAACTCACTCCGCCCACGGTGCCGAATTCCCCGCCCACGTCGGCAGCTCCGGCGAGCCAGTCCTTCAGCTTGTACTGCCCGGATACATCGAAGCCGTTCAGATTCACCGCCGGTGAGCTCTTGAAGTGCATGTAGGCATACCCGGCGGAAAGCTCGATCTTGCTTGCCAGACCCTGGGCTCGCGCCGGAACCAGTACGCCGCACATCAAGACAAACGTCACCAGCAGACATAGCCGTCGCAGCATCAATTTCTCCCTCAGTAGAATTACTGAATGTCGTCGAGCGCGCACTAGCTTACGTCTGACGCCGCCACCTGCGCTAGCGTCTTCTGAGAATTCGCTTGGGTGCGCCTCGAAGCGCGTGACGCGGCCGCTACGCCCATCGTCTCGGTCGCCGTGACGGTCCGCCTGCTACGCTCCCCGTGAATACAGTGAAATAGGTAGATGAATATTCAAAAACATATCTCTTCAAAAATGCATATATGGCTTTAGCAACACTTTTCAATATTCAAATCGCGGTTCCCCTACTATCTTAATGTATAAAAGGGACTTAGCCTTATAACCACCGATGGTCCTTGACGTGCCCTTGTGTTCAACCAGTCATCCACCCTTGGGGGCAAGGGCTGGAATGCCTGTCCATCGTCTTCGTTTAGCGTTTCTTAGGAGGCAGCATGAACCGGAATCGCTTTTTTTCTTTCGCATCTCTTTTCACCGCAGCTGTAACGATTCTCCTGGCTGGGCTCTTCGTGGATCGGCCCGCCTTCGCGCAGGTCGAAGCCGGTGTAATCTCGGGAACTGTCCATGACTCCTCCGGGGCCGTGATTCCGGGCGCCACTGTGACTGTCACGAACGCCGGCACTTCGGTCGTGCACACGGTTCAGACCGCTGCAGACGGTGGGTACGTGCTCCCCGCTCTGCCGCCAGGGACGTATGACGTAAAAGTGACCAACGGTAATTTCCAGCCCTACGAGACCAAGGCTGAAGTCACGGTCGGAGCCCACGTCATCGTCGATGCGCAGCTTTCCCTCCAAGCCCAGAGCACGACCGTAGAAGTGGTTGCTCAAGGGGGAGTAGAAGTGAACACACAGACCCAGGAGATATCCCAGGTCGTCAACCCCGATGAGATCATGAATTTGCCCAGCTTGACGCGTAATCCCTACGACTTCGTGGCGCTGGCGGGGAATGTCAGCAGCGGCGACCGTGGAATGGCGAGCGGGAACGGCCAGGTTGCCGACAACGGTCAAAATCAGACTGATCGCGGCGTCGGCTACGCGCTCAACGGCCAGCGCGCTTCAGGGACGGAAGTCCTGTTGGACGGCGCGGAGAACACCAATATCTTCAATACGAACATAGCCCTCTACGTCCCGCAGGATGCAGTGCTCGAGTTTCGCGTTATCACGAATAACTTCGACGCGCAGTACGGCCGCGCCTCCGGGGGTGTGATCAACCTGGTCACCAAATCGGGCACCAACGGTTTCCACGGGGACGCATGGGAGTTTAACCGCCTGTCCGCCTACACCGCAAACACCTACGCCAACGTCATCAACGGCGTCCCGAAAGGTATTTATACGCGGAACGATTTCGGCTACACCATCGGTGGTCCCGCCATCAAGAACAAGCTTTTCTTCTTTCAGAGCACGGAATGGCTGCGTGTTCGCAGCGGTGCCAACTTGCAGGCCTACGTGCCCACTCCGCAGCTGATTGCCGCTTCTGCGCCGAACACCCAGGCTTTCATGAAGGCCTTCGGTGGCAACTTGCCCTTTGTCAGCACGCTCACGAAAGGCCAGCTTCCCACGGTTGCTTACTCGGGAACGTACGGCTCAGCCTTTGCTGCACTTCCGGCCTCGACTCCCGCATTCGGTCTGGTGAGTTACATTGTTCCGGCAGATGCCGGAGGCGATGAACCGCAGAATACGTATAACCTGGTCGCCCGCGTGGACTACAACTTTGACCCGAATACCCAGATGTTCTTCCGCTACGGCCGCGAACGCCTGGTCGAGTTTTCCGGCTCTGTTGCAAATACCCCGTATCCGCAATACAACGTCGGGCAGGGACTCAATGACGACAACTACCTGCTTTCCGTGAACCACAATTTCAGCGCGAATCTTCTCAGTTCGACCAAGCTGAATTTCTTCCGCTACAACAATCCCTTTACCTACAACAACGCTTTACAGACCGTCCCGACGCTTTTCCTTTTCAACAATGCCAGTGTCTTGGGTACCGCCATCAATCTTCCCGGATTCTTCGATACCACTACCGGCGTCGGCGGTTTGCCCTCCGGCGGCCCGCTGAACTCCATCCAGATCAACGAAGACCTGATCATGTCCAAGGGCACCCACACGATCCGGTACGGGGGACAATACAACTACCTTCAGATGAACGAGGCTTTCGCGGCTTACGCACAGGCCAACGAACAAATCGGAACGAATTTCAGCAACGGCACCAACGGCTTCCTCAACGGCACCTTGACGAACTTCACAGCCGCTGTAAACCCGAACGGCCATTTCGGTTGCGCCGCCCAGCCCTATTCGGGCACGTCGCGAGGAGCTTTGATCCAAACTCCGGCCTGCACGCTGACCTTGCCGGCTACATCGCCTTCCTTCGCCCGCAGCGACCGCTATAACGACTGGGGCTTGTACCTGGAGGATAGCTGGAGGTTAAAGCCGCGCCTGACGCTTAACTACGGCATGCGCTACGAGCACTACGGCGTCCAGCACAACAACAACCAGCAGCTCGACTCCAATTTCTACTATGGCGCGGGATCGACGTTCTTCCAGACCGTGCGTACCGGCACTCTCCAAGTCGCACCGAATAGCCCCATCGGCCAGCTCTGGGCGCCCCGCTGGGGGACCGCCGCTCCCCGTGTCGGCTTTGCCTACGACCTTTTCGGAAACGGCAAGACCGCCCTGCGCGGCGGTTTCGGTATCAGTTACGAGCGGAACTTTGGCAACGTCACCTTCAACGTCATTCAAAATCCTCCGAACTATCAGGTAATTACGATCAGCGGTGCAACCAATGGCGGGATCACGAACAGCAACGCCGGCCCTCTCACCGGGTCGGGACTATCGGTTCCCATTCCCACCGGCAGCAACCGGAACGTCGACGAGCACATCAATGTCGCGCAGACCCAATTCTGGGGACTTTCTATCGACCATCAGTTGGGGGGCGCTGGGGTTCTTTCGCTCGAATACAACGGCGCGCACGGCGTCCACCTGTACGATATCAAAAACATCAATATGCTCGGCGGTGGACAGGTCTACCTTGGCGACCCTCAAACCGGATGCGCCCCTCCAGGACCGTGCTACACCCGTCCCAACCAGGCATTTACCAACATCAACAATCGCGGGTCCGAGGGTTTCTCCCACTACAACGCTCTTAACGTGCGTTACCAGACCCAGGACCTCATGAAGACCGGACTGACCATCGTCGCCAACTACACGTGGGCCCATTCGCTCGATAATGGCAGCTCCACCTTCTCGGAGAGCAGCAGTTCCTCGAATGGTATCGGCAACCTTGGCTATCTCGATCCCCGAAATCCGGCTCTCGATTACGGCAATTCCGATTTCGATATTCGAAACCGTCTGGCTCTCTCTCCGATCTGGCAGACTCCCTGGTTCAAGGGCGGTAGGGGACTTGAACGCCAGCTCTTGGGCGGATACGTCATATCGGGCATCTTTACCGCCAGGAGCGGAGTGCCCTTCACCATTTCCGATAGCACCAACTCTTTGAACGCCGGAACGGGTCCCTACGGGATTCCGCGTTACACGCCGGCAACGGCGCCGGCGACCATGACGACGGGCGCGGCGACCTCCGTGATCGGTCCCAACGATTTCGGCATTCTGACCCTGCCCAAGGCGAACAGCTTCACGGGGTTGCTCGGCGTTTCTGATTTTGGCCCCTTCCCGGCGGCCATGACGGAGCGCAATGCCTTCCGTGGTCCCGGTGCGTGGAATTTCGATCTCTCGCTAGGCAAGACTTTTGCCGTCACGGAACGCTTCAAGCTTGAGTTCCGCGCGGAAGCCTACAACATATTCAACCATCACAACATGTACGTAAACGGATTCGATTTGGACGCGGTGAACTTCTCAGGCGGTCCCGTAATTGTCGACGGCGAGAAGGGTGGCTTGGGTAACCTCGCTAATGGCGGCAACCACGATGAACGCCGCTTCGGCCAGTTCGCTCTGCGGCTGTTGTTCTAACTCGGTTACATAAACCGTCTCAAACGTGAAGAAGGGAAGCCGAAAGGCTTCCCTTTTTCTTTTCTGGCGCGCCGCTTCGCGCAATCCCTTGCGAAATTCTCCACCCTTGGCGCGCGTATACTTCCAATAGGGGGCTCTCTTGCCCAAGCCATGCCGCCGCGCGCCGCCACATCCATGCCATTCCCGGAAGCTGTACGCCTTGCCACGGCGAGCCTCTGGGCGCACAAGCTTCGCACCGTGCTTACGCTGCTGGGCGTCGTCATCGGAGTGATGTCGGTGATCGCCGTCGTAAGCGTAATCAACGGCCTGAATCTCTATGTCGCCGACAAGCTCTTCAATCTTGGTGCCGACGTCTTTCTCGTGAGCCGCGGCCCCGCCATCGTCACCAACATCGACGAATACGAGACCACCCAGAAGCGCCGCAAATTCACGATGGACGATTACCAGGCCGTCCGCGACGCCTGCCGCAGTTGCGTCGAGGTGGGCGCGTCCGTCGATCACGCGGGCGCGCAGGTGAAATACGGCACCGATTACCTTTCGAACGCCGACGTCCACGGCTGGACGCCGGAAATGCCGCTTCTCTACGACTACGACCTCTCGAGCGGCCGCCACATCAACCAGACCGACGTCGGGCAGGCCGCGCCCGTCTGCACCGTGGGCTACGACATCCCGGACAAACTTTTCCCCGGGCGCGATCCCATCGGCCGCGAGCTTCGAGTAGACACCGCCACGTGCCAGGTGATCGGCGTCGGCAAGAAACTCGGCTCCGTGATGGGCATGTCGCGCGATTCCTGGGTGATTCTCCCCATCACCACTTTCCGCAAAATTTACGGCACCAACGATTCGTTGCGCCTGTGGGGCAAGTCCGGTGGCACAGTGGGCCTCGGCCCCGTAATGGACGAGGTGCGCATGATCGTTCGCGGCCGCCGCCACGATTCGCCCGGCTCTCCGGACGATTTCGTGATCGAGACGAATCAGTCGTTTCTCTCCATCTGGGGGCAGCTCAGCGGCGCCTTCTTCGGCGTCACTATCCTGATCGCTTCCATTTCGCTCGTGGTGGGCGGCATCGTCATCATGAACATCATGCTGGTATCGGTCACCGAGCGCACCCGCGAGATCGGGCTGCGCAAGTCGCTCGGCGCGCGCCAGAGCGACATCCGCCTGCAATTCCTGATCGAGTCCTCCACCGTAGCGGCCATCGGCGGCGCCTGGGGCGTGGCGCTGGGGATTCTGCTAGCCAAGGTCGTCACCTGGACCACCGCGCTGCCGAGCTCGGTGCAGCCCTGGTCGGTGCTGATCGGCTTGCTGGTAGCCACCAGCGTAGGCCTTTTCTTCGGCATCTATCCCGCGGCAAAGGCAGCGCGTCTGGATCCGGTGGTAGCCCTGCGTTCGGAGTAGCATCCCGGGAACGCCAATCTCCTGATTGGCGGGTTTATAGAAAAGGTGTAGCGAAGATGACTGGCAGCAATGAATTGACCAGCTCCCGCGGCCTTCACGAATTTCGCGAAGCCGTCGAACTATCCTTCGACGCCCTCCGCCGCAATCCCCTGCGGTCCTTCCTAACGGTTCTCGGCATCGTGATCGGCGTAAGCACCGTGATCGCCATAGGCGCCATCGTCAATGGCTTAAACACGAACGTAGTCGGCCAGATCGAATCGCTCGGCTCCAACGTAATCATCTGCTATCGCTTTTCGTTCGCAACGCTCGGCCGCCGCCCCGCCGAAGAGCTGCAGCGCAAGGAATTGAAAGCCGAATGGGCGGCAGGAATGGCCAATCTTCCGCACGTACTCGCCGCGGCGCCCTCGGCCCGCATTCAGAACCCCGCTTTCGGCACCGGCACGAGTCTGGTCCGCCGGGGCGACATCCGCGTGCAGAACGTGATCCTGCAGGGCAACACGCCCGCCGTCGCCGTGATCAACAATCTCACCATCGAGCGCGGCCGCTTCTTCAACGACACAGACCAGCAGCACCGCTCCCCGGTGGTCGTGCTGGGATCGGACACTGCCACCACCCTCTTCCCCGCACAGGAAGATCCGGTCGGCAAGGAAGTGCTGGTCGAAGGCCAGGCCTTCACCGTGATCGGCGTGCTCGCTCATCAGGGACAGGCCTTCGGCAATGGCAAGAATCCCAACGACAACATCGCCATATTCCCGCTGGGCACGCTGCAGCGCCTGCATCCTGAGTACAAGGACTACGCAATTTTCGTGAAAGCCGACGACGCGAACAACGTCCCCGAAGTCGCCGAAGAGGTCCGCGACTATCTCCGCCGCATGCGTCGCCTGCCCTCCAACAAGCCCGACGACTTCGCCGTCTTCACCACGGACTCCTTCATCGACCTCTGGAAGCAAATTTCCGACGGCATCTTCGCCGTGATGTTCGCGGTCGGTTCGGTGGCTCTTCTGGTCGGCGGAATCGGCGTGATGAACATCATGCTGGTCAGCGTCACCGAGCGCACCCGCGAAATCGGGGTCCGCAAAGCGATCGGCGCTCGCCGCGGAAATATCCTGATGCAGTTTCTCCTCGAAGCGGTAACGCTGGCGCTCATCGGCGGCATCCTCGGCGAACTTCTCGGCGCCACGCTAGGACTGCTCGTCCGCATCTTCTTCCCCGCGCTTCCCGCATCCATTTCGGTCTTCTGGGTCGTCCTGGGCTTCTCCGTCTCCGCCCTCATCGGCGTCTTCTTCGGCGTTTACCCCGCTTGGAAAGCCGCCAACCTGAACCCGGTAGAGGCCCTCCGCTACGAATAGCGATCGGTCGGACACAACGTCTTCGCCGCGTGTAAATCTCAGTGTACACCTGTACTTAACGTAGGTTAATATCGAACCGATATCCGAGGTTAATAAGAAACTCGCATGGCACGCCTCCGCCGCTGGAATGTCTTACTGTTCGCCATGCTTCTCGTCGCCGCGCCACCTCTATTTGCCCAGGGTGAAACCACCAGTGCGGTCGTAGGCCAGGTGACGGACGCGACTCACGCCGCCTTACCCGGCGCGACGGTCACGATTACGAATCAGGCGACGGGAGCCAAGCGCAGCGTCACCACGAACGAAGCCGGCCGCTTCGATTTTCCCCAATTGAAGCCGGGCAGTTACTCCGTGAAAGTGGAGGCGGAAGGCTTCGACCCGCAGCAGAACTCCGCCGTGATCGCCGGCCTCGGTCAGGCGCAGACGGTCGACTTTGTTCTTCGGGTGGCGCAGTTCAAACAAACCCTGGAAGTATCCGGCGTCAACTCGCTCATCGACGCCGAGAACGCCAACACCACCACAAATCTGAATGCGCCGGCCCTGGAAAATCTTCCCAATCCCGGCGGCGACCTCACCTATCCGCTCCAGTTTGCCGCCGGCGCGCTCATCAACACTGCCGGCAGCGGCAATGATTTCGTGGGCGGCACCAACGGTTACGGCAACGTGGAATTCAACGGCCTGCCCGCGCTTTCCAATGGCTACATCGTCGATGGACTCGAAACCAACGACCCACTCACCAATCTCAACAGCGGCCTTTCCACCAATCTGGTGCTGGGATTGAATTCGATTTCAGAAGTGAGCGTCAACACGCTCTCCTACGCCGTCGATCAGGGGCGCTACGGCGCGTCGCAGGTGAATTACGTCACCAAATCGGGCTCCAACCAGTTTCACGGAAACGTGTACGAACTCTGGAACGGCTCGCTGCTGAACGCCGCGGATTACTTCACCAATGCGACTCCGGGCAATCACAAGCCGCGGTCGACGGTAAACCACTTTGGCGGGAGCCTTGGCGGACCGATCCGGCACGACAAGCTATTTTTCTTCTTCGACAGCGAATGGGTGCGGATCGCGCTTCCGATCGTCACCGCGGTCACCGTGCCCACGCCGGCTTTCCAGAATTACGTGCTGAGCCAGTTGCCTCTCGGCGGCACCGATTCCGTCACCGGCTCCGTCTATCAGCCCAATCCCCAATCGGTGCCCTTCTACCGCAAGCTGTTTTCGCTGTACGGAAACACCAGCGGGACTCCCCTCGCCGTCCTCGGTTGCCCTTTTGACGCGGACGGCGGCGCTGCGGCCGCGAATCCGCCGAACGGAAATGGCTGCGCCAACCGCCAGAGCGTTTCGCACTCCAGCGACGACCACGAGCAGGTGCAAACCTTCCGCCTCGATTACAACATCAACCAGCAGGACACCGCGTGGCTGCGCTTTCAGGCCGATACGGGCGTGCAGGCCGCTTACACCGATCCCATCAATCCCCTGTTTGACGCCACCTCGCCGCAGCCTCTCTATTCGTTCGCCGCCGGATACACTCACGTGCTCTCCCAGAATTTAGTGAACTATTTCAATCCGGCGTTCTCGTGGTATGAGAGCCTCTTCGGCCCGCGCAACCTGCAGCAGACTCTCGCCGCTTTCCCGATCGTTCTGCAAGGGGCCGGCGCCAATGCGCCGTTCACGACCTTGGGCGGTCTCGATAACACCTGGGTGCAGGGCCGGCGCGCCTCCCGCTTCTTCCTCAACGACAATCTGGCCTGGAGCCGCGGGTCGCATGAACTGAGGTTCGGCACCAACACACGAATCTTCCGGCTGAATGATTTCGATTTCGGCGAAGGCACGGTCCCGACCGTGTCCTACACAACCCTGCCGCAGTTTATTTACGGGGTTGCCTCCACGGCGTCGCAGTCTTTTCCTCTGCACGCCAACGAGCCGTTCAACTTTCTCAACCTCGATCTCTACGCCCAGGACACCTGGAAAGTGACCTCCAAAATCACCTGGACGTTCGGCCTGCGCGACACGCTCAATTCCAATCCCGCGAATCCCCACAATGAAGTTGCCCGCCTGGGCGGCTCTTTCAGCTCCATCGCCCACGACGTGAACCAGCCGCTCGACTCCGCCATCCAGACGCACCTGAGTCATCTGTTTTCCGCAACGCCGCTGGCCATTCTGCAGCCGAGAACGGCGATCGCCTGGCAGTTCGACCGCAAAACAGTTCTGCGCACCGGCTTCGGCATCTTCAGCGACATCCTGCCCGGCAGCGTCGCGGACCTGGTCGGAGTCAATCCGCCGTACGTGGAAACTTTTCAGGGCGGCCTTCTCGGTACCGTGGGCGGAACGGCTATCGCTCCCGGCGTTCCGAATAGCGCCGTCGACGCGGTTTCCGCCGCGGCGCAAAGCTTTCGTTCAGGATTTTCGCAGGGCGAGCTTTCGTGCGGTTCTCCGCAAGCAGCTCCAGCGGCTTGTCTCCCGCCGGTGGCCATCACTGCCGTGCCGGATGGCAAACTCCACGCGCCCTACTTCATGGAATGGAGTCTGGGAATCGAGCATGAGCTTAGCCACACGGCGAGCCTCCGCGCGCAGTACGTCGGCACGCGCGCCGTGAATCAGCCTTACCTGACGCAGGTGAACGGCTACCAGACGGTTTGCCAGGGCTGCTTTGCGCCATTCCCCTACCAGCAGCCCACCGACGCCCGATTCGGCGCGGTCACGCAGTTGTCAACCGGCGCGAACAGCCACTACCACGGACTTCAGCTCACCGCCATCAAGCGCGTGGGACACGGCCTCGAAGGCCAGCTCAACTACACCTGGAGCCATTGCCTCGACACCGTCTCGAACGGCGGCTTCCTCCAATTTTCCTCCGGAGGAATTCTCAGCCCGCTCCCCGGAGAACTTGCGCGCGACTACGGCCCGTGCGATTACGACATCCGCCACAATCTCAACGCCCAATATGTCTACCGGTTTCCGTCGAAGATCAAGCGCCGCGGGTTGGGCGAAGCGCTCAACGGCTGGCAGGTCTCCGGGACGCTCTTCTGGCACAGCGGCATCCCCTTCTCCGTGCTCAGCACTCCGTATTCGGCGAACGGAAATGGAATCGTGAATGGAAGCGGTCCGCAATTCGCGAGTGTTGTTCCGGGCGTCCCGCTTTATCGCCACACTCCGGTTCCCGGCGTCACGCAGCCGGGCACCCTCCAGTGGCTCAATCCCGCTGCGTTTATCTCTGCTGTCGATCCGAGCACCGGCGCCTGCAACGGCGGCGACACCGCGTCAACCTGCCAGTTTGGAAGCCTCGGCCGCAACGCCCTTCGCGGCCCCGACTTCGTCTGGAGCGATTTCTACCTGACGAAGCTTTTCCCGCTCACCGAACACCTGAAGCTGCGCCTCGACGCCCAGTTCTTCAACGTCTTCAACCATCCCAACTTCGCGCTCCCCGGCATGGTGTTCGCCGGCATCCCGGGAAAGCCCGCAACCCAGACCGGCTTCGGCGCCCTCACCTCCACCACTTCTCCCCCAACCGGCCTGCTGGGCGTAGGCCTGGGCGGCGACAGCTCCCCCCGCATGATAGCCTTCCAATCCCGCCTCGAATTCTGAGCGCAATCCACGACGCTGAATTCACCACGCGAAACCCACCCTTGCATTCGGCTCAGAGGATGCTAGCTTGGTCCTGCGATGATAGCGAACTACGAAAACGCGAGTACACCAAGCCCCCAAAAGCCGGCGGCCACTACCACCCTCCGGTCACAAATCGAGCCGTTTTTGCCGCGAAATTTGGCTCATCTGACTCGACACACTGAGACGAACGGAAAGCAGCCTAAGCCATTGAAAATAAACGGAAGCGCACATGCTGACTCGACACTCTTATGAGCACGCACCGCTCACGAATTTGGAACGCTGGCGCACACCGAAATGCGGCGCTCGCCGGGGCCAATGGTATAATCAAGCTTCCCCTCGGGCGAGGCGCGCATCCCATAGTTCTGGACCTGAGAAAAGGATTCGCTTAAGGATCTTTTAAATGAGCCCTCTCACCAAAAAATTGTGATTGCCGTATCGGTCGTCGTCCTCGTCTATGTCACGGCCGGATACGTTCTCGGCCGCTCGTCGGATGACAAAGCCTTCCGCGCCCTCACCGCTTACAGCGAGGTCCTCGAGCACATCCAGCGCGACTACGTGGACGATCCCAATCTCCATCAGGTCACTGCGGGCGCCCTGCACGGCCTTCTCGATTCGCTCGATCCCCAGTCCGGCTACATGAGCCCACTCGAATATGCCGATTACAAAGAAAAAAGCTCGAACGAAGCCAAGGGCGCGGCGGGCCTCACCCTTACCAAGCGCTTCGGCTACATCGCCGTGATTTCCGCGCTTCCCGATAGCCCCGGCGCCAAGGCCGGCCTCGCGATGGGGGACGTGATCGAAAAAATCGCCGGGTTCACCACCGGCCAGATGGCCATCGACCAGGCCCAGGTGCTGCTCACCGGGCAGCCGGGCGCCACCGTGAAGCTTTCGGTCATCCGTCGCGGCAAGACGGAACCAACGGAAGTGGAAGTTACGCTCGGGCGGATCGGCCCGTCAAAAATCGTCGAGGATAAAATCGAAGGCGATATCGCCTACCTGCGGATCCCCGAATTCGACGCCGGGATGACCAAGCAGATCCGCGACGACCTCGCAGGTCTCGATCATCAAGGCGCGCGCAAGCTCATTCTCGATCTGCGCGATTGCTCCTCCGGCGACGACAAGGAAGGAATCGCCACCGCCCAGCTGTTCGTTTCCTCCGGCACCATCACGACGCTGAAGGGGCAAACCGTCTCTCCCGTCGTTTCCGTCGCTGACCCCTCCAAAGTGGTCTGGAAGCAGCCCGTCACGGTGCTGATTGGCAACACCACCGCGGGCCCGGCGGAAATCGTGGCTGGCGCGATTGCTGGTAATCATCGTGGCGAAACCGTGGGCGACCGCAGTTACGGCGTGGCGTCCATGCAGAAGCTGATCCAGCTCGACGACGGCTCCGCCATCATTCTTACCGTCGCCAATTACTACACGCCCGACGGCAAGGAAATCCCCGTCGATGGAGTGGTGCCCACCGAAGTTGTCCATCCCGCGATGGACGATGCCTCGGCCGCAGCCGCCGCTCTTCCCGCGCCATCGAGCTCGCTGAGCGATCCGGTGGTCAAAAAAGCCGTCGACATTCTCCAGAGCGGCGGATCGCAGCGGAAGGCCGCTTAGTCGCCACGGAATGCGGGCGCCGGGAATTTCACGCCAGCGTTCCCTGCTCGTCTCCATGCATCTGAAAATTTCCTCCAGATGATCTCCACGGAGACTCTGCCGCGCCGCAGATATCAGCTCTGCGCATTCCTAATCGCATCTGCCCTTCTCGCCGGCTGCGCCAAAACATCGCTCAGCAAATCCAAACAACACGCGATCACAACCGAGATCGTATCCGCTGCGCAGCGAAACGCAGCGGCCAAGTCGGAGGTTACGGTCCGTTCCGGCGTGACGTCCTTTGAGGATGTTCTGCACGGCGAACCTACGGTAGACAACATCTACGTGACGGTTCCCGACCCTTCCAAAACGCTGGCCCTGGAGCGCGCTCTCGCCGAAATCGCGCGCCGCAACAAAATGTCCATCGTCGAACGCTCCTCGGCCGATGTCGAACGCTTCGACTTCGCGTTCCAGGGAACGCACACGCACACGGTTCGCGTCGTCACGCCGCTCGCTGCGCGCACGCGCGCTCCAAAACCGCACAGCTCGTCCAATGCGCGGCTAGCGATCATCATCGACGATCTCGGAAACGATCGCTCCGCCGGCGATTCGGTGATTTCGCTTCCCTTCCCGCTGACCGTTTCCGTCTTGCCGAGTCTTCCCTTTTCCGCAGAGCTGTCCGAAGAAGCTTTCCGTCGCGGGGATCAGGTGCTTCTGCATCTGCCGATGCAGGCGGAGTCTGCCGGCGTTCCGCCTGAGCAGACCGAGCTGCGCGTCGGGATGAACGCCCAGCAAGTGCGTTCGGCGCTCGCCGGAATGCTCGACACCGTTCCGCACGTAGTGGGAGTGAACAACCACGAAGGCTCCCGCGCAACCTCCGACCCGGCGCTCATGGAAGCGCTCATGCCCGCGCTGCGCGAGCGCGGCCTGTTCTTCATAGACAGCCGCACGACGGCCGCAACGGTCGCGTACACGGCCGCAGAGCAAGCCGGCATCGCAGCCGCATCTCGCAAGGTTTTCCTGGACGACGTACAGGCGCGCGGCGCGATTCGCGCCCAGCTCGAGTCAGCCGCCGCCGACGCGCTCCGCGACGGCTCAGCCATTGCCATTGGGCATCCGCATCCGGAAACGATTGCCGCGCTGGCTGAAGAAGTTCCGTCGATCGAAGCGCGCGGCGTTCGAATGGTGTTCGCCTCCGAATTGGTTCACTAAACTGCGCGCTTTCGCCTGTCAATCCGAACAGTCCCGGCGCTGGTACAAAATCTGTCCCTGCGACCCATTTCTCTCGTTCGCGCTCAGGGCTACTGTTGGCCTACCAGCCCTGCGAACTACCCTTCCAGAAAACGCAGGGGAGGAGGAACCTTTGTCTTATTGGATTGGAACTTCATCTCCCACAGATGCAGGAATGGCCGACTTCAAGGAATGCCTCAAGCACCTTCGCGACGGGCACCCGGATGACGCGCTGTTACATGCGCGGCGCGCTCTCGGAATCGCGCCCAAGAATCCCTTCTATCTTTCCTACACCGGGCTTCTCGCCGCGCTGGCCGAGCAGCGCTACGCCGACGCGGAATCGCTCTGCCATGAAGCGATCGACATCCGTCACAATCACGCCCAGCTGTATCTGAATCTGGCCGAGGTGTATCAGAACGCGGGACGCCCGCAGGAAGCTATCGAGGTTCTCGAAAAAGGGTTGGTATCGGCCGGTCGGGACTTCCGGATTCGCCGCGCCCTTGAAAAAATCGGCACCCGGCGCGACCCGGTATTTTCATTCCTTCATCGCAGCCATCCGCTCAACCGCACCTTTGGCAGATGGCGCCATCGCTTTACGGGGCCGCCGCAGGCCGCCTGACGGTTCAGCTCTGGCCCAGCGGGAGAAAGTACTGCGTTCCCGTGACGGGCTGGCGGAGCCGGCGCAGCAGTTCCTGAAGGTCGGCGTTGCGCTCCACGAAATCGATCTCGGAGGTGTCCACCACGAGAAGATTCGAGCCTGAATAGCGAAAGAAGAAATGTTCGTAGGCGTTGGAGACGGCCGAGATGTATTCGGGCGAGATTTCCATCTCGGACGGCTCTCCTTTCTTTGAAACCCGTTTCTTCAGCACTTCCGGCGTGGCCTGGAGATAGATCACCAGGTCGGGCGCCGGAACCGAGGGCGCGAGCATGTCGAAGTACTTCTCGTAGAGCGCCAGTTCCTCGTTGTTCAGGTTGATGTAAGCAAAAATCTTGTCCTTCTCGAACAGGAAATCCCCCACCGTGGGCGCCGCATTGTCATCGATCTCCGCCTCCATCAGGCGGCGGTGCCTTTCATAAAGGAAGTGCATCTGGGCGGCGAAAGACGCGCCTGGCTTTTCGTCGTAGAAAGCGGAGAGAAAAGGATTGTTGTCGCAATCGAAGATGCGGTTGGCGTGCAGGCGCTCCGCCAGCGCCCGCGCCAGCGTCGATTTGCCCACCCGAATCGGCCCTTCCACAACAATGTAGCGCGGCGCTTTAAAAGCGGGTTCGCTCATGGCGCAGGATTATATCAAGAATAGGAAACGGCCTGCTGAACGCAGCCACCCGTTGGCAATCGGCACGTCTTCACGCATAAGTTGACACTGTCCGGCCAGTGGTATATGAACGGGTTGATGACTGCCGAATCCATAACCCCGGGCGCGCTCAAGACGGAAGAAGAGCACCGCCGGGATCTGTGTACCGCGGGCCGCTGGCTCCGCGAGCGCGGCTACGTGGTGGCCACCGACGGCAACATCTCGCTCCGCCTCGATTCGCGTCGCATTCTCACGTCACCGACCGGAGTAAACAAAGGGACGATGACCGAGGACGATCTCGTGGTGGTCGACCTCGAAGGCCACCGGCTGAGCGGCCGGCGGAATCCCTCGTCTGAACTGGCCATGCACCTTCTGATCTATCGATTGCGGCCGGATATCAATGCCGTTTGCCACGCCCATCCGCCCACGGCCACCGGCTATGCCGCTGCGGGCATCCCGCTCAATAAGGCGCTGCTCTGCGAGCTGGTGATTGCCCTCGGGAGCGTCCCGGTGGCGCGTTACGGCACGCCCGGCACCTCGGAGGTAACGGAGGCGCTTGAACCACTCGTGCAGGGGCATGACGCGATTCTGATGGCGAATCATGGGGTGGTCACTTACGGCCCCGACCTTCTCACCTCGTTCTTTCGCATGGAGACGACCGAGCATTTCGCGCGCGTGTCGCTGGTTACCGAGCAGCTCGGCAAGCAGGTTCTGCTTTCGGTCGGCGATGTGGAGAAATTGCTGGCGGCCCGGGCGCAGCACGGGATTCAAGCCGCTGCGACCATCGGCCCGCAGGGTCCGGTAACCTGTGACGCCGGAGACGCCGAGCGCGTCACGCTGACCCGGCGCGAGCTTGAGACCCTCATCGACGAAGCGGTACAGAAAGACCGCACCCGCCGCTGATTCGCGCTATCTGACGGTCATTCTGCTTCCGCTATTTTGCCCGTCCAAAGTTCCAGGCGCCGCCTTTCGTTGACACTCCTCGACCGCTAATCAATAATCGCTCGACATGATTGGATCGCTCCGCGGCAAGCTCATCGACAAGCGTCCGAACCAGGTGCTGCTGGAAGTGGGCGGCGTGGGCTACCAGGTGCAGATTCCGCTCTCCACGTTCGCGGGGCTCGGGGCTTTGCACGCCGAAACGCTCCTGCTGATCCACACGCACGTGCGCGAGGATCAGTTTTCGCTTGTATGGCTTTCTTACCGCCCGCGAGAAGCACTGTTTCGAGCTGTTGATTTCGGCCTCGGGCGTAGGTCCGTCGCTCGCGCTGAAAATCCTTTCGGGCATGAGCCTTGAACAGCTCGTCCCGGCGATCCGCAAGGGCGATCTGGCCCAACTGGTGCGCATCCCCGGCGTCGGGCGCAAGACCGCGGAGCGAATTGTAGTCGAATTGCGCGACAAACTAACGGCCGTCGACGTGCCCGAGCCGGGGAAGCCTCCTACGCACTCGCAGCTTGAGTCGGACGTAGCCTCCGCGCTGGTGAATCTGGGCTACGACGCACGGTCTGTGGAGAGAGCCATCGAAAAAGCGCGCGCCACGAGTGACGGCGACTTCGAAAGCCTGCTGCGCGCCTCGCTGCAGATGCTCGGGAGTTCCGCCATGCAAAAGGGGGCGCGTGCGGGAGATGAATAAACCGTTTCGTCCATCGCGCGTCGTGACACCCCATTCGCATGGCAATTTATTGCGAACCTTGGCACCCGTAGGGGCACTGTCCAAGAGAAAAAGGTGCCACCGCCTATGACGGATGCGCGAAACCGGATCGTTTCCGGCAAGGCCTTCGACGAGGACGCGCGGATCGAAGCGAGCGTCCGCCCGGGAAGCTTCGGCGATTACATCGGGCAGGATCGCGTCAAGGAAAACCTGCAAATTGCGGTGGAAGCCGCGCGCGCCCGAGGCGAGGCGCTCGATCACGTGCTGCTCTACGGGCCGCCGGGCCTCGGCAAAACCACGCTCGCGCAAATCCTGGCCAATGAAATGGGCTCGGCGATCAAGATCAGTTCGGGCCCGCTGCTCGAAAAAAAAGGCGATTTGACGGCGGTGCTCACCTCGCTCGACCCGCGCGATTTTTTCTTTCTCGATGAGATCCACCGGCTGCAGCCGGCTCTGGAAGAAATCCTCTATCCCGCCATGGAAGATTTCCGCGTGGACCTGATTATCGGCCAGGGCCCCGGAGCGCGCGTCCACCCGTATCAGCTGAATCCGTTCACGCTGATCGGCGCGACGACGCGCGCGGGATTGATCATGGCGCCGCTGCGGTCGCGCTTCGGGATCGTCCACCGGCTCGAGTTCTACACGCCGGAGGATTTGCTGCGGATCGTGCTGCGTTCCGCGAAAATTCTGGGCATCACCACGGATGAGGCGGGGGCGAGCGAAATCGCCCGGCGCAGCCGCGGGACCCCGCGCGTCGCCAACCGCCTGCTCCGGCGCGTGCGAGATTACGCCGAGGTGCGCGCCAAGGGACACATCACGCTGGGAGTGGCCCGCGATGCCCTGGCGATGCTGGGAGTGGACGAACACGGACTCGATGATGTCGATCGCAATCTTCTGCTCACGATCATCCAGAAATATGCCGGCGGGCCGGTGGGAGTGAGCACCGTTGCCGCGTCGCTCAGCGAGGAAGAAGACGCCATCGAGGAGATTTACGAGCCCTACCTGATGCAGCTGGGCCTGCTCGACCGCACTCCGCGCGGCCGAGTGGCCACCGCCCTCGCTTACAAGCACTTCGGGATGGCCGAACCTCGAAGGCAATCCGGCCTTTTCGGCTAGCAAACGCCCTTTGCGAACATTCGATCCCGTGACGACAACTTATCTATCGCTGGGTTCGAATATCGGAGACCGCGCCGCAAATATCGCCCGCGCCGTCTCGGCTCTCGCGCAGCATGGCGTGCGCGTTACGCGGCAATCGTCGCTCTATGAAACGGAGCCGGTGGATTTTCGCGAGCAGGACTGGTTTCTGAACTGCGTGGTGGAAGCGCAAACAGAGCTGGCGCCAGCGGAGCTGATGGACGCGCTGCTGCAGATCGAGCGCTCTCTCGGCCGCCACCGTCTTGTCCCCAAGGGACCTCGGCTGATCGACATCGATATTTTGCTCTACGGATCGAGCATCGTCCGAACGCCCGAGCTGAAGATTCCTCATCCCCGGATGGCCGAGCGCCGGTTCGTTCTCGTGCCATTGAACGAAATTGCGCCGGATGCGCTCCATCCGGGCATGAAGAAAACGATCGCCGAACTACTCGGATCCACTCCCGATCGAAGCGAAGTCCGCAAGGCTGCCTCCGAGAGTTAATCCCTCCGCGGCATCTCACTTCCAGCCGGACTACCGGCGGAATCAGAGGGGCTCGCGATTGAGGAGCTGCGTGGCGCGCTTCTTGCGTTCTTCTTCTTCGCGTTCCTGGCGCTCGTACTCGGCCATTTCCTCTTCCGTCATCTGGTAATCCTCGCGGGAGGCGAACATTTTCTTGCTTCCGTAAACGTCGCGGGCGGCTCCGAGGTCACGGCGTCGTTTTTTGCGTTCTAAGCCGGCCACGCTGCGAAGCGGCTCCGCGACCGCTCCGCTTTCGAGCAGCAGGTCGCTCACCTTTTGAAGAAAATCGTGCAGATGGTAGGGAGTGAATGAGTAAGGAAGCCCTTCGCGCTCGAGTATGAGAGGCACTTCCTTGGAACTCATCAGCGGAACCAGGAACAGGGCCCGAAAGTGCTTGGCGCGGGGTTTCTGCCCGTCCTGAGCGGGGGCTGGCTCCCGCGCGGCCATCTGGGCCTGCACCAGCTCCGTCAATGTTGAGAATACGGGACCCGTCATGTCCAGCAATGTGACGTTGACGATGGCCAGATCCCACAGGCCCGATGCCAGCTCGCTCATCGCCTGCGACGCCACCGGCACGATCCGCACCCGCCAGCCTTCGGAATCCAGAATCAGCTTCAATGCCTGCTGACTGGCCAGATCGTCGTCCACGATGAGTATCCCAACTTCCGACACCTGCGCCCTCCCGGGCCGTCGCCGCCTTCCAGTATAGGAGCGCCCGAACGGCGGGTCAGGCCAATCGCGGGCGGGATTTCCATGGGAGACCTGTCCTTTCGCCGGAGCGATCCCCAGGGCGAACAAAAAGCGAAGTTATCTCTTGACACGGCGAACAAAAGGCGAATATGATCCTTCCCGTGCAGCGAGGCAGCAATGGCCACTTCTCCCATACTTCGACCGAATCCCCTGACGCTTCGGCGCCAGCCGGAACCTCGCGCGAAGCAGGCCAGCCTCACCCTATTCCCCCAAGCCGCTCGCCACGGCAATTGTGAGCCCCCTAGCGGTGCTTCCGCGCCCCCTCCGGTCGCTGACCGGAGTGAGAAGCCCGCTACGGAACTGGTCGGCATTGCTCGCCTCGCTGCCTCCTTCCCCTGCGCCGAAGCCAAGCGCAGGACGGAGTATTTCCTCCTCCCCGTCAAATCGATCCTGAACGAATGCCATTCGGAGCGGGTGCCGTTCCGCTGGACGGTCAACCCCTACCGCGGATGCGAATTCGGGTGCAAGTACTGCTACGCGCGGTACACGCACGAGTACATGGAACTCGATGGCGGAGAATTTGAAACCAAGATTTATGTGAAGCGGGATGCCGGGCCTCTCGCCGAACGCGATCTGGGGAGCGAGAAAATCTGGGGCGAGCATATCGCCATCGGGACGGCGACCGACCCCTACCAGCCCGCGGAGAAGGAATTTGGTGCGACCCGCGCGATTCTTGAGCGAATGGCCGAGCGCGAGGGACTGAGCCTCTCCATCACCACCAAGTCCAATCAGGTGTTGCGCGATATCGACTTGCTGCAGCGCATTTCGGCGAAATCGGCGCTCAGCGTCAATCTGAGCATCACCACGCTCAAGACTCGTCTCGCGCGGATGCTCGAGCCGCGCGCTCCCCGTCCGGACTTGCGCCTTGAAGCGGTCCGCAAATTGAGGGAAGCGGGCATCTCGGCTGGGGTGCTGGCAATGCCCGTTCTTCCAGGCCTTACCGATCGTGAAGAAGACCTGGATGCGCTTGCGCGCGGCGTGAGCGAAACCGGAGCGCAATGGTTCGCGGCGAATGTGTTGTTCCTGATGCCCTCGTCCCTGAAACAGTTCTTGCCGTTTCTACGGGAGAAGTTTCCCAGGCTGGTGAAGCAGTACGGCGCGTGGTACGGGCGCTACGGCAATGCCCCGGAGGAATACCGCAAAGAGATCGCGGAGCGAGTAGAACGGCTCCGGCGCAAGTATCACCTAGGATCGCGACCCGATCGGTCGGGCACGCGCCCGTGGCATTCGACACAGATGCAGCTCGGATTTCAAAACGGAGGCTGAGATGCCGCAAACGAGAAAAAAGCGACGCAGTGAGCAGAACTATCGAACGCGCACGATGCCAATCCGGCAAGTCGAAGTCGGGCAGGAAGAAACCAAGCCGGTTCGCGGAGTGAAGCTCAAGACGGTCTCCGCATTCACTATGATCTTCGCGCTGACCTGCCTGGCTGCTTTCATGGCAGGACGACCTTCCGTTTCAGCGGTGGGGCCGGCGCAGGGCAGCGCATTTCAGCAGAGGCAGGGGAACCCGCAGTCGCTACGGCATGATAATGCGCGACGCCTCTTTGGGCGCGCTCTCGGGAAGAGGGAACCGGGAGCGAAGAAAATCGAGAAAAGCGCGGGAACGCGGGCGTCCGTTCGTTTCCTGTTTGCAAATACGCAGCAGAAAAACCAGCAGGCGAAAAATATCTGATTCCTTCACCGAAGAAGCGAGGCCCAGGCGCTCCGCTTCCTTGGATCGAAAATTCTGAAGGGATTCGCCAATCTGGGCATAGAGGGCCCGCGCCACTGGCGAATCGGGTGGCTTTTCATAGTAGATTCCGGTTCCCAGCGTGCGATAGGTCTTGGCGAGGCTCTCCAGAGCGGCCGAGACGCCGTTATCGTTGAGTTCCTTGTTGCGGAGCTGAAAGGCCAGAATGGCTTCGGCAATGTTGCTGACCACGGGCCAGCGCTCGTAGACGAAGTCCGGCTGAAAGACAATGTCTCGGTACGGAAAATCCGCCGGTGGAAGCGGCTTGCGGTGTTCCGCTTCGTAGCGATGCGCGGCGATCAGGTAAGAACAGTCGTACGGGCAGTCGATGGTCACTTCGCGTTCTTTGCCGCAGCAGATCGCGCAGATTTTCTCGCCCTTCGCCGGGCAAAAGCGCTTCGGCGGGCGCTTCTCGCAAATCGGACAGGCCATGCCACTCCCTTCGCATCGAAAATCGCGCGGACAACAAAAAATTTAGAGTACGGGAACACGGAGGAATCGGCAAGCGCAGGCGTCGCGTGGATTCAGGCGGTGGCGCTTTGGGGAGTTTCGGCTTTCTCGAGGGCGGCGATCTGCTGAAGAACCGTCTCCACTACATGCTCGTCGCCAAACTTCGTGTTGATCATGATGTTGTAAAAGGCTCGATTGGGCCATTCGGCGTGGAAGTAGTGGCGAATGAAGGCGCTGCGCTCACGGTCGATTTCTTCGATCAGCTGGAGCGCTTCCTTCTCGGTCTTGCCAACCGATTTGAGGCGCCGGACCTTTTCGTCGACAGGCGCGTATGTGAAAATATGAAATGCATCGCGACGGTTGCGCAGAAAGTACGCCGATCCACGCCCCACGATTACCGATTTTCCTCGCGACGCGACGCCCTCGATCACCTTTTGCAGGGTCTCCACCATCTGATCGGCATCAAACCCGGCTCGCTCGCCCAAAGGCAGGGCACGCTCGTAACTTCCCCGCGCGTAAACCTTGAACAACCGGTAGAGAAGCGTATCCCTTCGTTCATCGCAGCGCATCGCAGCCCGGTGATCGACGTTCGCCACGCGGGCAATTTCCTCGGTCAGATCGCGGTCCCACAGCTTCCAGCCAAGCCGCTGAGCAAGGGCCTGGGCGATGGCGGCGCCCCCGCTGCCATACTCGCGTTCGACGGTAATGATGCGGATGGGCATGGGCTTACTCCCAAACCATACCCCCGGGCGGAAAACGTTTCAAGCTCTGGCAGAGCCACGCGGGCGAGCGAAAAAGTCCAGCTCTAGACTTGCCCCACAGGAGCGGGAACTTGCGGCTCGACACCTCGCCATCCCACCGGCCGCCCCTGCACGGCTTCCTTGAGGGCGCGGAAGAGCACCACGTACATCATTTGGCGGTAGTAAAAACGCTGCAGGATCAGGGGAGCGAGCAGCGTCCAGTCCTCGTGCTTTTCCAGCGCAAACGCAACAACGCAGGTAAACAGGTCGATCAGCATGAACAGCGCGAAAAAGATCAGCGAGCGCTCCACGTCCTGCGAAGTCCAGAGCTGCGGAAGCCGGGTGATGCGAAGCTGGGCGAGCCCCCAAAGCGCGAGGGTCATCACAAACATCAGGTCGATGATGGGCGACACCAGCGGAAGCACAATCTGGAAGAGGAAAATGTTTGGCACGGCAATCCAGCCGAGCGTGCCGTATTGCGGCTTGCCGACCGTGTCGCGGTGCTTCCAGATCGCCTGAAGCGTGCCAAAGGTCCAGCGAAAGCGCTGGCGGATCAGGGCGTCGATCGTGTCCGGAACTTCGGTGCGGCCGATGGCTTCCTCGTCGTAGAGGATTTTCCAGCCGTCGCGCCGGATGGTGAGCGTCAGATCGGTGTCCTCGGCCACGGTGTCTCCTGAAAAGCCGTTATGGCTGCGCAGCAGGTCCGTTCGCCAGGCACCGACGGCGCCGGGTACCACCGGGATGCAGTTCAGAAGGTCGAAGGCGCGCTTTTCGAGGTTCTGGCTGGTGATGTATTCGAGGGCCTGCCAGCGGGTGAGCCAGCGATTGCGGTTCATCACTTTCACGTTGCCGGCGACGGCGCCGACTCTCTCGTCCACGAAATTGCGGACCAGCCGGGAGATCGCGTCCGGGTCCACGATGGTATCCGCGTCGATGCAAACGACGATTTCGCCGGTGGCTTCCGCCAGGCCATGGTTCAGCGCCGCAGGCTTGCCATGATTGGTTTGCAGCAGCAGGCGGACACGCGGCTCGCGGCCAAAATTCGAGCGCACCAGCTCCGCGGTGCGGTCCAGCGAGCCGTCGTCGATCACCAGAATCTCGAGCTTCGGATAATCGGAAGCGAGCGCGGAGTAAACCGTATCCACAATCACCGATTCTTCGTTGTAGGCGGGGATCAGCACGCTGACCCTGGGCTTGTATTCCGGATGATCTCCGGGCGAGGGACGCAGCTTTTCGATCAGCGCGAGGAGTCCGATAATCAAAGCGCGGCCGCCCACCAGCAAAATTCCGGCGACGAAGATGAACGCGATTGACGCGCGCGTCCAGCGGAACACGTCGAAGATAAAAGCATCCGCGCGAACCAACAGCCACTCGCGATGGCTCAGTTGCGGCATCACCTCGGCGCGCTGCTGCCCGAGCAAGTCCGATACTTGAACGAACTGGTAGCCCTTGGCGCGCAAACCGTCGATGATCTGCGGCAGCGCCGCCACGGTGTGGCTGCGGTCTCCACCGCCATCGTGCAGCAGGATGATATTCCCCTTGTTGGCCTCGGTGTCGCCCAGCACGCGCTGTACGATCGTCTGAACCGGCGGGGGAGCCCCGCCGTCGGCTTCGCCCCAATCGTGCGGATCGATGCGCGCCCCCACGATGACGTATCCCATTGATTGGGGTATCGGCAGATTTTGAACTTCGCTCGCAGTTTCCGGCTGGTGGTCGATTCCGTAGGGTGGGCGGAACAGCGTCGTCTTCACCCCAAGGCTGCTTTCAAGCAGCAGTTCGGTGAGATTCAATTCCAGCTGCAGCTGGGTCTTCGAGATCGTGTCGAATTCCGGGTGCGTGAAGGTGTGATTGCCAATCTCGTCGCCCTGCGCGAACTCGCGTTTCACGATATTGGCTTGCTGATTCGCTTCGCTCCCGATCACGAAGAACGACGCCGGGGCGTTCTTCTGCTTCAGAATGTCGAGAATCCTGGGCGTCCATGTCGGATCGGGCCCATCGTCGAACGTGAGAGCCAGCTTGCGATCGGCAGCTCCCATTTGCTGAATTCTCCACGACATCGGGTAGCTCTGGAAGCTTTCGTCGTCGAATACATCGCTTTGCGCGTCGAAATCCAGAGTCCGCTGGCCGCTTTTGGGAGTGGCAGTCACCCGCCAGATGTCGCCGTCGCCCTCCAGAACAAGGTCGTAACCCGGCGGAAGATCCTCCAGCTTGTCGCGTTCGGCTTCGGTGGGATTGGTGGAATCCCAGATGTACCACATCGACGGGTCCTCCATGCCGAGACGCCACAGGGCGGTGCCGCGCACGCCGGCGCTCTCCGCCGCGCGAATCTGGTTGTATGCGGTGACGCCATCGAGCATCCACACGTTATGGACCTGGTTTTTCTCGTCTTCGTAAGAGTAATGCGGGTTGAAGGTGTCCGGATCGAACACGATGTCGGACTGCGACTCGACCGCCGTGATCACGCCCTGCTGAAACGTCACCGCCTGCGCCACCGGATGGGGCACGCTCTTCGATTTCGCCGGCCAGTCGTAGCCGTAATTCGCGATGCCCATTACGATCTTGTCCGCGGGAACCAGCTTCAGCATGTTCTCGATGTTGCGTACGAACCAATCCTGGGGCGCGATGGGGCCCGGCGAGGAGGTGGGCCAATGAAAATCGTAGTTCATCAGGATGATAGCGTCCGCCTGGGAGGCGAAATATTTGTAGTCGTAGCTGAAGTCCGCGGCCGGCAGCGCCACCATCAGCTTCAGTCCCTTGACGTGCAGGTCCGTGCTGAGGTCATGAGTGAACCGCTCGAAATCCGGCTCGCTGGCTTTTGGCAGCGATTCGAAGTCGACCACCACGCCGGGTTGCCGCTCGGCATCGGCGTATTGTTCGAGTTGCTGCGCGAGACGCGTGCGCGCCGCGGGGTTGGCCAGCATCTGCAGCATCTCCGGCGGGCACCAGCCCTTCTTCCCGTCATAGTTATTCACCATCGACATCATAGGCAGGTCGATTCCGCGAGCCTGAAGCGATTTGAGGAAGCCGGTCAGCTTCGGGTCGGGGTCTGCGTCCAGGTGCCCGTCGGCGGAAACGGCATGAAGCGCCTCGGGGATTAGTAAGTCGATGTCGCGGAAATGCAGCTGCAGAGAGGCGAGGCTCGTATAATCGTCGCTCACGTAGAAGGCAGCGCGGAGGGGTTCGTAATTCTGCGGAATTTTGCCCAGGGCAGCGATCTTGCGCTTGCGGCCGCGGCGGATCGGTTTAGCCTTCGGACCGAAGGGGATGGCATGCAAGCCTCCGCGAGTGTCGGGCCGCAAAAGCTCCGGCAGTTCGGGGTTGCGGACGACGTTCAGCAGGAACACCACGAGGACCAGCGTGAAAAGCGCGCCCGTGATTTCCAGCACCAGCCGGGTGCGGCGCCAGCGGCGGCGCTCCTGATCGTAAAAAATGGGCTTGCGCTCAGCCATCGGTGCATTCCAAGCTGGGGCGTCTCAATCCCTTGAGCCTATGCAGAACATTGCCATTTTGCAAGACGGTACCAGCACGGTTCCTTTCCATCGTCGCAACTCGACATGACAATTAGACGCAGCCGGCACGCCACTCGTTAGAAAGCCACCTCATGACTTCTTCTAAGCTGCGCGTAAGTGCCGGTCTTGCGGTGCTGACAGGATTGGCGTTGCGCCTGTTTTTCATCCTGAAGTTCCCGGTTCAGGATTCTGGAGATGCGCCATTCTACATCGAATTGGCCTGGAATTGGCTCAAGAAGGGGGTTTACGGGTTCCCGATCGGGGGGCAACTCACGCCCGTGGACATGCGCGTGCCGGGTTACCCCGCTTTTCTGGCGGCGATTTTCACGTTTTTCGGGCAATCACCGCGGGCCGTGATGGTGGCGCAGGCGCTTGTGGATCTGGCGACGTGCTTTCTGGTCGCTCTGCTCGCCGCACGTATGGCCAGGCCCGAATCGCGGAGACGAGTGGCGCTGGCGGGACTATGGCTCGCAGCCCTTTGCCCTTTTACGGCGAACTATACCTCCGTGGTACTTACCGAAACGCTGGTCATTTTCCTCACCGCTCTAGCTCTGCTCGTGCTGCTCGAAGCATACGCGGCCACCTCGCCGCCCCAGAGGACATCAGGGTTCAGCCCGTGGTTTAGTCGATGGTTTCTAGGAGGGCTCGTCGCCGGATTTGGAACGCTGGTGCGCCCTGAAACTCCACTTCTCTTGCTCGCCGCAGGCCTCGTGCTGCTAGCGAGGTGGTGGCGCCCCACCGAATGGAAAAAATTGATTCGCGCCGGCGCACTCATGGGTGCCGGCTTGCTTCTGCCTCTTCTGCCGTGGGCCGCCCGCAACTGGAACGAGCTTCACGACGTGCAATTCCTTGCGCCGCATTACAGCACCCTGCCGGGCGAATTTGCGCCCCTCGGATTCGATGACTGGATCAACACCTGGCTGTGGCGCTTCCGCGACGTCTACCTCGTCACCTGGAAGCTCGACGTCGAGGAGATTTCGATGGACGATCTTCCGCCCGCTGCGTTCGATTCTCCCCAGCAGAAGGCTCGCCTCGCGGAAATCTTCGAAAGATATAACGACACCCTGAGCTGGAACCGCGACCAGGACCGCGAGCTCGGCGAAATCGCGCGGGAGAGAACGGCCCGGCATCCGTTGCGCACCTATGTGAAGATTCCTTTCCTGCGCTCGCTTACGCTGTGGTTCACGCCTCGCGTGGAACTGCTCCCTGTGTCGGGCAATCTGTGGCCGTTCCGGGATGAATGGCGCGACGACCGGCGCGATTTTCTGACCAGTCTGAGCGTCGTGATCGTCAATGGAATTTGTGTCGTGCTGGCGCTGGCCGGGGCGTGGATTGCGCGCCGCAGGCCGGGCTGGGCGCTGCTGATCGCATTTATACTGGTCCGCACGATCTATTTCGCCGCGTTTGCCGACGAGGCACCCGAGCCGCGCTATGTGCTGGAATGCTTCCCGGCCGTTCTCGCGCTGGGCGCACAGACGTTTCAAGGGCGGAATCAGCTCTCTTCGATCGGTTCGGGGTGAATCGTCAGCCGGTAGATTTGAGGAAATCGTTCCTTCACGCGGTCTTCCAGCTTGGCGGTGATGTCGTGAACCTGCGTGATCGGCAAGCCCCCGTCCATGGCGCAGTGGCACGAAACGAGAATCTTGTGTTCCACCGTGCGGACGTGCACCTCATGGCAATTCGTGAGTTCGCGATATTCCGCCGGCAGAGAGTTGAGAAAATTCTGCACCGATACGGAAAGGCCCTTCATTTCCGCGGCTCCGGGGATGCGCGCGCCCAGCGGCTCGATGTGAATGTTGACGAGCGCCCGAGGGTCGGCCGCGCTGAGGATGTCGCTCTCAAGTTCGGTGGCGCGGTGATGGGCCTCGCGCAAGCTCGCCTTTTCGTCCACTTCCAGATGCAATTCAACGAACAGACGGCCATCGAGTTGATGCGCGGACAACTCGTGCACCGCCAGCCCGCGCCGCTGCGCAATCGCGCGGATCGTTTCGAAAAGATGCTCGTTGCTGCGCGCGCGAGGCTCCACGTGCACCATCACATCGGCCGGAACCATGCGGCCGATCGTGCTTTCCACGGCATCGCTCGCGGCATGGGCCTGTTCGAGGCTGGCGGTGCGCGGAACGCTGATGGTCACGTCCACGAAATAGCGCTGGCCGGCGCGCCGCACGCGCACGCGTTCGGTGTCCAGCACGCCTTCGGTTTCGTTCACCGCCCGGGTAATGTCTTCCCGAAGCCCGTGGGGAGCCACGTCGAGCAGCGCGTCCAGCGTGCGCTTTCCCAGGCGCGAGCCCACCCAGATAATCACTCCCGCCACGCCCAGCGCGGCCACCGCATCGAGCGACGCCAGCCACGCGATGCCGAATTTCATCCCCAGCCACGCCGCGCTGATGCCGACGATCACCACAAACGTGCTCCACACGTCGGTGGAGAAATGCAGCGCATCCGCTTCCAGGGCTTCGCTGGGGTATTTTTGCGCGATGCGATTGAGAGCGCGCGAGCGGACAAAATCGATACCCATCGCGAGGACGAGAATCAATATGGCCGTCACACTCGGGCGAATCTTCGCGGAGTGAAACAGCAGCCTTTGGAACGCTTCCCAGATGATGTACAGCGCGGTGAGAATCAGCAGGCCGGTCTCGACGAACGCCGAAAAGCTCTCCACTTTCCCGTGGCCGTAGAGATGCTCCGCGTCCGCAGGCTTGTCCGAAACCCGCACGGAGAGGAAGGTGATAATCGCGGCAACCAGATCCAGGATGGAATGCAGCGCTTCCGACAAAACGCCCAGGCTGCCGGTGGCCACCGCGAGAAACACCTTGAGGAACACCAGCGCCACGGCCGAAAAAACCGAGCCGAGCGCCGCCATCCGCTTCTCGCGAGAGGCCTCTGAAATCACCTGGGGCATATGGGCGCGATTATACGCGAGCGGCGAACCGGCACGAAGCCGGGCAAGAAGCGCGAGGGGAGAGCAGCGTGGCCGGGAGCCCCGTATTTATGCGGTGCAACGAGCGGTTTTCAGTTACTTAAGGGGTGGGGCAGGAACCAGCGGAACGCGCCTCGGCTCGCCGTGGAACCCGCGAACATCCACCTCATCGAGCAACAGCGACGGAGTAATCACCGTGCTTGGGATACCGCCCTGCGCAGATCCGAAAGCTCCCAGCGCCGAACCGGCGAAGCCGCCGGCGGAATTCTGCATATACGTGAACGCCGCCGTGTCGTCACCCGCGGCGGAAATATTCCGCAGCGAACGCAGCGTCAGCCCGTCGATAATTGCGCCGCGAACAAGTTCCTGGCGGCCGTCGGCCACGTACACCCGGTAGACGAGCAAAGGCACCCGCATGCCGCTTGAGATCCCGCCAGCCAGGCCGCCGATGAAATCGGAGAAGTCCTCCTGAAGCACAGAAGACAGCGCCGGATTATCCATGCGCTTCACTTCCAGGCACCATTGATGCCCGTCGTCCCGGCAGGCATCGAGGAATTTCTTCATTAGATCGGCCGGCTTGAGCGGATCGCTCGATTGAAGCAGCAGGTTGCTGCTCAACGGCTTGGTGTCGGAAAGATCGGCCGAGCGAGCGTGGCCGTTTGACGGCTCGAAATCAGGCCCGGGTCTGCGGGACATGAGCAAATCCCTCAAAATTCCATGCTCCACCACAGTGATCGTCTGGCCCTTCACGCCTTCATCGTCCACATCGTAGCTGCCGAGCAGCGGCTGGCCCTTAAAATCCTTGAGCGTAGGATCGTCGACGAGAGTCATCGTGGTGGGAAACACGCGCGATCCCACGCGCCCGCTCCATTCGCTGTTCGCGCCCACCCGCGCCATCATTTGATCGAATTGCGGCGTCATGGATAAGGGCGGCCGCGCTCCGGAAAGTGAAGCAGGAAGCACCTGCGCCAGCAGGGAAGCCGCCGCGGGCGAATCGAAGAGCACCGGGCCGGTTATATCCGTCACCAAAGGGCTCGCGCGCAACTCGACGAGCGTCGTCGCGGCTTGGGTGAGACCTTTGCTCACGGTTGCCGGGTCGGGAAGCTCGGCGGGGTGTGCCGCGTAGGTCGCATAATAATTGTGAAGCGACATTCCGTCCGACGCATGCGTGTCCATCGAGGCTTCGATCGCCGCAACGCTCTTCGAAGTGCGGATGGTGGTGCCTTCGCTGGTCATCAGGTAGGACGTCACGTAAATCAGGTAATAGTTCACTCGCGTTCCGTCGAGTTCCTCGAAGTTTTTCAGCGCCGCGGAAGCGTCGCGCGCCTCGTTATCCCAGTTGCGCGAGGTCCAATCCGGCTCGATGCGCGGATCGACCTTCACAATGGCAGGCGCCTGGGAGAAATCGTCGATTTCAGGGGCCTTGGTAAGGCTGCGCAGAAACGCGTTCTTGAGCGACATCTGCGTCACGGCCGCTTTGTAGGCCTGGTCGGTGGCGAGCCACAGATCCTGCCGCAGCGAATTGTAGTCGCGGTCGATGCCGACCTGCCCCGTGGATCCAAGAAAACCCCGGAAGCCATCCTCGCTGATGAAGTTGGAGCTATCGAGATGATAGTCGCCGACGCGCACGTCCACGCTCATAAAGCGGCTGCGCTCGGTATCGCTGGCCATCAGCGCGCCAAAGGAAGCGGTGACGCTCTTTACATCGACATCGAGAAGCCGGTACTCGATATAGAACGGTTTGTCCACGCCGGGGAGTTGCAAACGCGTGCGCGACCGCTCCAGCTCGTCGCGCATGGCTTGCAGGGTCTTGTCATTTTCCCCCGCGGGGATTGGCGCGGCTTGCGGCACCGGGCTCTTCGCGCGAGGCTGCGCGGCCATCAGCGGCATTCCCAGAGACAAAGCCAGGAACAGAGGGACGACCAGGATTCTCTTCACTGAGCCTCTCCCTTTGTCTCGGTATCGTGTCCCGGGGGCGGCAGGATCGGCGGCCGGTCGGTGGAGGTTTCCTTCTTCTGCACCTCCATCTCGGAGATCAGGATCGCGGGCGCCACGGCGGAAACCGGCACCGAACCTGATTCCGCGCCGCAATACCCGTTGAAAATATCGGGCGTGTCGCCGGTTGCCACAATCTTTGTGAGCGAAACAAGCGGCGTGCCCACGATATCCACGCCGCGCACCAACTGGTCGGGCCGTCCGTCCGGGAAAACCTTGTAAACGACCAGCGGCAGCACCTGGAACGCCTGGGGATTTCCGCGGCCTGTAAAGGTGAAGCCGCCGGCAATGTCGTCGATCAAAAGGCCGAACGGCTTGCCCTGCTCCTTCACCAGCTCGATCAGCTTTTGCCGCAGCTGGTCGTTGGTCATCGTCTTCGAGCTCGAAACGATCAGGTTGCCCTGGCGCGCCACCGGGACGTAGCCGAGCTGCCGGCGCCCGTGCCCGTTGGACTGCGGAATACTCACCAGCGGAGACCGCCCCATCAGAAACGTTTTCAGCACGCCGTGGTCGATTAATTGGACATTCTGTGCCGGCACGCCTTCGTCATCGAAAGCGTAGTTTCCTAGAAGCATCTGGTTTCCCAGCGCCGCCTCGGTGGGATCGTCTTTGATGGAGAGAAAATCGGGCAGGATCTGTTCACCGACTTTGCTGGTAAATGTCTGGCCTTCGTTGATGTCCTTCTGGCGGAAGCCCTCGGAGCGGTGGCCGAAAACCTCGTGGAAGAAGACCGCCGCGGCGCGGCCCGTCAGAAGAGCGGGGCCGGCATAGGGATCGATCAGCGGCGCGTTATCGAGGCCTTCGGTTTCTTGAATCATTATCTGAATGCGGGCAAAGACGGTCTTGTCGTCGGGAGCGTCCTTGGGATTGAGCCAATCGAAATTGGCGAACCGGTTGATGTCCATTCCGTCGGGCGCCTTGCTCTGCACGTAGAGTTCGAGGCGGTAGTGCACCTGGCCGAACGCCAGTTTCGTCCCTTCGCTGTTCACCTGATACTGATTCATGCCCAGCGCTGAGAATGTGGCGATCGAATTCAGCACCGCCGGCGATTTGCTGAACGCGGCGCTGTATTTCCTCACGCGCTCTTCCCAGGGCTTGCGGTCCACCTGGATTTCAACGCGCGTGCCGACGGAGGTGTGCGGCGCTTCTTTGGAGAAGTCCGGCGCGGCACCTTCCGCCGTCTGCACTTCCACCTGCTGGCTGGTCTTCACCTTGATCAACGCTTCCGAAGCGGCGCGATACTGCCGGTCGGTCTCTCGCCAGATCTCCCGGCGCAGAACCGGGATATCATCGTCCAGCACGGTGGACGTGCCGGGGCTTGTCCAGCTCGGCTGCCGGTCGGCGAGCTTGTGCGTGTCGTCCAGTTGATAGGTTCCGGTGCGCGTTTGCACTTCGAGCCAGCGGCCGCGGTCGTCGCTGCTCGTCAGGAGCGCGCCATTGGAACCGGAAACCGAAGAGTACTGGCGGTCTGCCACCGTGTAGCTGATGAAATAGGCCGCCGGGTCACCCTGGGAAAGAGCTGTCATGGAGCGGGTGAGTTCGTCCTGCATGGCGGTGAGGATCGCCTGCCCCGGATCCGACTTTGCCACCGGGCCATTCGCGGCGGGACACGCGGAGGCGATCAGCAAACCACCGGCGATCGCCCAAACTACCTTATATTTTTGTTGTGTTTTCATGGGTGCACAAAGTCTAACACTTTAAAGTAAGATTCTTGAATCGCCAAACGAAAACCCCGGAGGGCCTGTCTATACGCCGTCATCCCTCTGAATCCGGGGCTGACCGCAAAGGAGGGTTAGATGCGCGCTATGGTGGTTCGGAGGTATGGGCCGCCTGAAGTTCTTGAGGCGCGGGAGATGCCCGATCCCCAGCCCAAGCCGGGCGAGGTGCTCATTCGCGTGAAAGCGATTGGCGTCAATTTCGCCGACCTGATGCAGCGCATGGGTGTGTATCCCGGCGTACCCAAGCCTCCGTTCGTTCCCGGCATGGAAATTGCCGGCGTGGTGGAAAAGACGGCCGAGGGCGGCCGCTCCACCCAAGCCGCGCCCTTGCGGCCGGGCGAGGCCGTGGCTGCGATATCGGGCCTGAACGCCTACGCGGAATGGATCGCCGTGCCGGCGCAGCAGGTCTACCGCCTGCCCCCCGGCATGCCTTTTGAGGATGCCGCTGCGATGCCGGTGAACTACCTGACGGCCTACCACTCGATCGTTACGATGGGCAATCTGCAGCCGGGCGACCGGATCCTGATTCATGGCGCAGGGGGAGGCGTCGGGATTGCCGCCGTTCAGCTGGCACGGGCGCGCGGGCTGGTTATTTATGGCACGGCCGGAGCCGCAAAGCACGAGTATCTGCGAAAGCTCGGAGTCGACCATCTAATCGACCACGAAAAGACGGACTTCGTCGAGGCCGTTCGCAAGTTTGCCCCGGATGGGATCGAAATGGTGATGGACGCGACCGGCGGCAAATCGTTCTCACGCAGCCATGAATGCCTCGGGCCCACCGGAAGACTGGTGATCTATGGATTTTCAACCGCCGTCAGCCCGAATGGAAAGCGAAACCTGCTGAAAGCCCTCTCGGCGCTCGCGCAGACCCGCAGGTTCCATCCCCTCAAGCTGATGAGCGAGAACATAGCCGTGATTGGCGTAAGCCTGGGAGGCTTGATCTCCCGCGGCACTCTTCTGCAGCGGGAAATCGACCAGCTTTTTCAGCTCTACGCCGACGGCAAGATCAAGCCGCTGGTCGGGAAGACGTTCCCCCTGGCTCAAGCCGCCGCAGCCCACCAATACATCCACGAGCGCAAGAATATCGGCAAGGTACTCCTGACAATGAAATAGCCCCGGCGGGCTGAGAAGCCAAGGCAGCGGACATCGTTTACCGGCGCCATTCACTGGCGTCATTGACTTGCCTCACGGCGCTATGGTACGCATAACCTGTCATTGATGACTTGTCGTTGCAAATGTCTTTTCTTCGACCCTGAATGATTTCCAAGACCCAACGCCTCGCGGTCACGCTGGAAACGCTGCTGGAAAGCGTCGACCTTGCCGAGAACATTGTGGTGGGCGTGGCGGAGTCGGCTGGTTTCAGCAACGAGGAAGTGCATAAGATAGGGATGGCCGTTCGCGAGGGCGTGGTAAACGCGTACAATTACGGCAACCAGCAGGATCGGACGAAGAAGATTTCGATTGCGGTGGAATTCGATCCGGAAAAGATGACTATCCGCATTCTGGACGAAGGACCTGGCTTCGAACTCACGGAGGTTCCCGACTGTCTCGCGGAAGAAAATCTGCTCCGCACGTCCGGCCGGGGATTGTTTCTGATGCGGGCGTTCATGGACGATTTCAAGGTGCTGCGCAGCCCTTCCGGGGGAGCCGAGCTTGTGATGGTGAAGAACCTTCCTTCGAGCGGCTCCAGTAACGGAAGCTCTCAGCCAAAGTAGATCGTCCTGCGAGGGTCTTGTGGCGTTACAAGGTACATGCCGGGAAGTTGGCGACGTAGCCATAGTGGACTTTAGCGGCAAGATCACTCTGGGTGAAGGCAGCGCGATCCTGCGCAAGATGATCCGCGAGTTGGTCGAGAACGGTCGCCGCAA
Source organism: uncultured Acidobacteriota bacterium (assembly GCA_963709105.1). Lineage (GTDB taxonomy): Bacteria > Acidobacteriota > Terriglobia > Acidiferrales > UBA7541 > Palsa-295. Next base: position 212,955 of record CAVPVC010000015.1, on the reverse strand, counting down.
GATTCTTCTCGACCTGGGCGACGTCGACTATATCGACAGCTCCGGAATCGGCGAAATGGTCGCGGCCTATACCACTGTGCGCAGCGCGCAGGGCGAACTCAAGCTGGTTCGTCTGACTCGCCGCGTGCATGACATTCTGCAGATCACCCGCCTGTACACCGTGTTCGATGTGCAAGGCGATGAAGCCAGCGCTTTGCGCAGCTTCCGCGGATCCGTGTAGTCCCTCTGCATCCGCGTTTGAACCCGCATCCCATCCAATTGAACTCCTGAGTGTCACCCCGCGGGGCGAGCCTTGCTTACTTGGCGATCCAATTGGGGCCGACAAGTTCGCGCAGAAACTGCGCGCTCGCCCACGGTGCCCCTCCTGTGTAACGCTTCACCCACTCGGCACCGGCCCCGATCTGTACGCGGTCGGGTGTAAATTCCGGAGAGAGCGTGTTGGCCATCAGGGCATAGCTCGCTCCATCGCGTAGACGCAACGCCTTCCAGCAGCCGCCCGGCACCGCAACCACGGGGCGCTGGCCCGCGGCGAAGTCCATCCCCAGGGTCACCTTCTCGGCGCGGCCGTCGGGATGAAAAATGAAATAGTCCACGGGGCCGCCTTCGATCAGGATGTGCGTATCGTCGGGGACGAGCCGGTGCAGATAGTTCACCGGCCGGTCGCGCGTGAGCATGTAGTAGTTCTGGCTCTGAACGGCGAGCGACTGGCCATCGATACGGACCATCTGCGCCGAGCGCCCGATAATTCCAAGATAGCCGGACTCCTTCGGCAGAACGCGTAAGTTCAGCAACCGGATCAGCTCGCGCGCCCGGGCGTCCGAGCCAGCCTCCGCCTGCGAATCCGCGCGCATTGCGGCCGCACACAGCGCCGCAATCGCCATAGCCGCCAGGAGCGGGCGTTTCATGCCCGCCACCCTAGCAGAAAGTCGGAATGGGATGAAAGGAATTTCAAAAAGTCCGCTACCTCTAAAGGCGAGGCAAAAACATTCCCGTGCGCGAAAGGTGATCCTGAAAAGCCGGGCCGAATTCACGCGCGAGCAGCGATTCTTCACCGCGGGCCTTGATGAAGTACGACGCGAACATCACCCCCGTGCCCACCAGTGCGCGCCACTCCCCGATTGCCAGCGCGGTACCCAGCAGACCGAGGATAATCCCGGAATAAATCGGGTGGCGGATCAGGGCGTACGGACCGGTGCGGATGAGCTCGTGATTTTCCTTGAACGTGATGGCGGCGGACCAGTTCTTCCCGAGCACGTAACGCGCCCATGCGGCAAGTCCGACGCCCAAAGCCGTGAAGATTGCTCCCACGACGGCGATAATTTCGCTCGGTGGAACGAACCTCGCCCCCAACCACCCCACTCGCCCCCTGGAGTTGAACAAGAGGCCAAAAACGAGAACGGTAAGAGCCATCCGCGAAAGGCGTGAAGCCCGTCCCTCGATCCGCTTGGCGCGCTTGATTCGAAACGCGCTGACAAGCCAGTAGACCAGCAGCGCGAGCCAAAGGGAGCGGATGACGTAACCAATCAGCATGCCGTAGCTTAGTGACGCCAGCCGAAGAACGTCAAGCGAGACACCGGCCCAGCCCGGAGATAAGTTTTCAGGTGTCGCCGCTAGGGAATGATAACGCCAGGTAACCCACGGAAGTGGGTGTCGGCAGTCACAAGCTGTGCCTGGCAGATCCGTGCGGTGGCATAGACGATGGCATCCGCGGTGTTGAGGCGATGCTCCACGGCGAGGTTTCCGGCCGCAAGGGCGATGGTTTCATCCAAGGGAACCACCCGTCGATGGAACGCCTGCGAGACGAACCGGTCCGCGACGGTCCGTCCGCGCTGTTTGGCGAGGTGCTTGTAGACCTCGCACAGCACGATCGCAGGAAGGAGCACGCTTTCTCCTTCGAGGTAATGCGCGAAGGCCGCGGCCTTGGAATCCTCGGAGAGATATTCGAGCCAGCCGGACGAGTCGACAACGTAGAGTTCAGAGACGCTCCGTGTGGTCACGGTACTCGTCTTTCCATCTCATCCCTTTGGCGATGCCCCGCAGCTCCTTGATGGAGCGCGAAGGGACCAGATGGAGCGAACCGTCGAAAGCGTACATGAGAAGCTGCTGGCCGGGCTCGATCTTGAGTTCGTCGCGAAGCGGTTTCGGGATAACGACTTGGAATTTGGGAGAGACCTTCACTCGGACTTTCTCCATCGCAAAAAACCTCTGACGTATTTTGTCGATCGCGAGGATGGTATGTCAATACCTCTATCGATCAATATGGTGTAATACGGTAAGCTGATCGATCATCGGCCGTCCTGCAGGACAGCAGGAAGGCGGGACGCGCCCCGGCAAAATGATAGAGGAATCATCGACATACGGATTATTTCACGCGTATTACGATTCGGGAAATTTTGAAATCCGGTTGACCAATGAACTATGCGCGCCCTCCGGCGATCGCTCGGGACACAATCGAGCGCAACGGACTGCGCGCAAGTGCCGCGACAAAATTTAATGATCCCATGCAGCGCTACGGAATATCGACAATGTTTACCGAGTCAAAATGCGGATTGATGTCGGCGCGTCGACATTGCAAAATTCCGAACCGCGCGAAAATATGTTGGGAGCTCGGCCAAACTTTCGAACGAAAAAATAGCGGCAAAAAAATCGCGAAAGGGCGGTCGCGGCATTTTCCCGAGGCAATAAAAATTTCCTCCTCAAAGCAAACCGTGGCGAGTGCCAGGGTGGCTGTACAGATCGGTGAGAAGAGCAGCGGTTGAAAGCGAGGGCGCATGGGAAAGCTTCTGGTGGGTCTCATCCTGGGAATCGCAATTCTCCCCATACTCGTTTTAGGGTACCTGATGCTGGGCCTCGCTCCCGCCGCAGCGACGGCGCCACCCATGCCGTTTGAACAGTTTCCTTGCCGGCACCGCGCTGCATAACCGCATCTCCCGGGAGGCCCCCCAACGCGATCTTTCGCGACTTTTACAAACCAGGACATCGCCGCCGGGGCTGACATATATAAGAAGAACTGCTCCATGTGCCACGGACTCCCGCCGCAACCGGCTCCGCCAATCGCCAAGTCGATGTTTCCGCAAGCGCCCCAGTTGCTGACGCCCGAAGGCATGGTCACAGACGATCCAGTCGGGGTGACTTACTGGAAGGTGCAGAACGGGATACGCCTGAGCGGAATGCCCAGCTTTGAATCCGTACTGAATGAGCAGCAGAAATGGGATGTGAGCGCCTTCCTCGCCCGGGCCGATAAGCTTCCTCCGGAAGCTCAGGAGGCTCTCAAAGCGGGACCGAACGCGGCCGGACCGGATTCGTCTAACGCTCCGGCAAAAAAATGAGGACCCAGCCGCGACCCCGCCGGGCGTCGGCGATCCCACACCTCAGAAATCGATGTGGAGCCGGAGGGCCGGCACGACTACCGGCCCACGGACCTTGTTGTAGCCGGGATTATTGACGTGCTGAAGATCGAAGGAAGTAAAAATGCCTCTCCAAACATGCGCGGTGTAGAAGCCTTCGAATATTTTCTCCGGACCATACGTCAGACCGCCGTCGCCCAGCAGAAAGCCGAGCCCACCCAGTGCCAGGTACTGCTGATGAGCCGCCACAATCCCGTTGGCAACGAAAACAGCGCCAGCCCTGTCGTTAGGCCGGTGCCAGGCGCTCCCGCGCGTGAACGCGCCGAGTTGCAGGGTCCGATCAACCTCCGTATAGGCAAATGACTCGTTGCGGCCGTCGCTCCAGCCAAGGCGTCCGAAAACGCCGATATTCGGCGTAAGCTCCTGTTCGAAATTGAGGCCGAAGCCGTATTTGTGGCGTCCCTGCCGGCGGGTGGAGATGATGTCTGGAGTGGAGGTCTCGCCTTCGCGGTAATCTCGAATCGCTTCCTCATAGTTGCCCATATCGCCGTGATTGAGGTAGGCCAACAATCGGATGACACCATCTCGCCGGGCGATGCGCTTGCCGCGGGCTTCCAATTCGAGGTTTTCGGCACGAGCGCGTGCAATATCGGCGTCGAGATGAATTCCGTTGGCCACCTTAGGCATTAGCGCTTCGGAGAACCGCACGGTCCACCAGTGATCGTCATATTCGATCATGGCGCCATCGGTGTAGCCGCGCGTGTTGGCTGCGTAATCGTAGGCGCCGTTGTTATCCACCGTCCAGTTCATGAACTGCAGGTGGCTGTCGCTGCCCCATGAGTTGAGATCGAAAAAGTCCACCATGCTGAACTTACCGATGCGGAATTCCAGGCGGCGCGCAGGAAGTGAAGTGGCCAGGCTGAGCGGCGTCCGCTCCGCTTCGACTCGTTCGTCGCTCAGCGGGATCACCTGACGCAACATGGCGCGAGCGAGATAGGGCGTGGGACCAAGGTCGGGATTACGCACGACGTCGAGATTGGTGAACCCGGCCAGTCCCAGGGCATCGCTCAACCCGTGGCCGCCGGCGCTTTCAACGTCCAGAAAAACCTCGGTCGTGGGCCGGAGTTCGTATCCAAGATACAGCGTGTACAGCTGGGAGGTGGCATTCTCGGCGTGCGATCGCAGGCTGTTGGGACCGCTATAGGCGGCAGAAAAGGCAGGGTGCCACTGCAGGATAATGTTCGCCTGGCCGGAAATCCAATAACGGCTGGATTCCGAGTGGGGGAACAGAGTCAGCGCGGTGTTGTCCCGGGCAGAGCCGTCAGGCGCCGGGGTTGATGACGTGGAAGCAGGGGCCGCCGGCATTTGAGGTGCAGCATCCTGAGCGCGCGCGAGCGGCGCACCAATGGACGACGCTAGACACAGAAACACGGCCGCGAATTGGAAAATCCGATGGCGCATTGTATCGGCAGGCTGGTCTCGTCAAACAAATTGATTGGTCCGGGCGGAACCTTTATAGTATACCCCGCTAGGGTAGTAAACGAATGTCGCACATTTCGCGCGAAAAACTCGATCTTCTCAACCGCACCAAGAAAGTGGTGGGCCAGCTGGAGTCCGTGCAGCGGGCTCTGGAGGAAGATGCCGGATGCGCACAAGTCCTCCAGCGGCTGGCGGCCGCCCGCGGCGCGATCAACAGCCTGATGGGCGAGCTTCTCGAGGACCACATCCGGCACCACATGCCGCGAACCACCAAATCCTCCGAGGAAGCCGCGGACGACGTAATCGAGATCGTGCGAACCTATTTGAAGTGAGATTCATTCACCGCCCCTGCTAATGCAAATGCCCCCTCCCACGGCGACTTTTGCAAAAGTGCGGGCGGGCATCCCGATTGCCGGAATAGCACATCTTTAGTAGTCTCTACCATTGCCTTAACGCCAGCGTTTCGACGCACTGAATCAGGGGTGAGTGATTTGCGGGGAAAAATCCGGCTTTCTTTTTGGTTGGTTCTGTTTCTGGCCTTGCTTCTGCCTGGTTGCCAACAGACGATCAATTTTCCAGCCCCGACGCTGACGGCAATCTCCCCCACAAGCATCCAGGCTGCCCAGCCGACGTTTGTCCTCACGGTCACAGGAGCCAGTTTCACGCCTTCTTCTTCGGTCGGCTGGAATGGCGGTAACCTCAGCTCGATTTTTGTGAATACGAACACGCTCACCGTACAAGTGCCGGCGTCGCTGATCCAGAATCCCGGCACGGCGAACATAACCGTTTCGACGCCCACTCCCGGCGGGGGAATCACCACGCCCCTCACGTTCACGATTAATCCAAACATCAGCCCCACGCCGACCATTACATCCACTTCGCCGTCGTCTGTGCTCGCCGGTTCGGCGGCAACCACGCTCGAAGTGCAGGGCACCAACTTTGTGGCGCAGTCGGTGGTGATGCTGGGCAACGTTCCGCTGTCAACGGCCTACGAGGGACCTACATTCCTGCGAGCCTCGGTGCCGGGAAGCAATCTGGCCACCGCCGGAACTATTCAGCTTACCGTGGTGAATCCCGCAAGCCCGTCGCCGGGCGGAGGGAGCTCCAACACGTTCTCGTTCAATATCGACAATCCGGTACCGAGCATCACTTCCCTGAGTCCGGCCACCATAGCTGCAGGAGGAGCGGCCACCAACCTTTCCATAGCGGGTACCGGCATCGCGTCGGACGCGGTCGTGCTTGTGAACGGCGCTCCTCACACCACCAGCGCGGGCAACACATCGGCTGTAATTATTTTAAGTTCCGGTGATTTGAGCGCCGGCGGGATCGCCCTGGTGCAGGTCGTCAATCCGGCCCCTGGCGGAGGCACCTCGAACACGCTGACGCTGGCGATCAATCCCACCGATACCGCCGGTTTGCCCATCCTGGTCGACTATGCTCCTGACGGCACCCAGGCGAACGCTGGGATCTGCGGAGGGCTGCTGAGCTGCCAGAACGATTCGCTGGGTCTTACCTTGACCACCTCGGGGCCCTCCACCAGTTCCACCGGGCAGTTTGTCGCGTTTGCCTCGGTCTCCAGCAACCTGGTCACGAACCTGTCGAGCGCCGCCAGCCAGATTTTTGTGCGCAACACCTGCATTGGACAAACCTGCACACCCCTCACTTTTCTTGGGAGCATCACGTACAACGGTGTAGCCGGCAACGGCGCCAGTTCCGAGCCTTCGCTGGACGACAGCGGCACGGATCTCGCCTACACGTCGCTGGCGACGAATCTGGTGAATTACGCCCAGGTCAATGGGGGTACGCGCCAGATTTACTGGCAACCGGTTTGCGCGCCGATCAGCCACGACCACCGGATCGAGCTCGACAACTACCGTTCCGGTTTGCAGCACTTCCACTTCAACTTCCTCTGGCACGAACACGACGACCCCCACCAATCAGGTCGTGCTTGTTTCCATCGGCGCGGACGGGAGCGCCGGTAACGGTGACAGCTATAATCCCGCGCTGAGTTCGGACGGCCAGTATGTGGCGTTTGTTTCACTCGCCACCAACCTGGTTTCCGGAGCCACGGTCGATGGCGTAACGCCGCAAGTTTACGTTCGCTCTTTGTGCGGCGGCATAACCCCGATCACGCAGCCCAGCACCACGACGTCGACGTGTGTGCCCACTACGTACCTGGTTTCATCACCGGATGGGGTCACTCCCGGCAACGCCCCCAGCGGGCATCCGGCCGTTTCCCAGGGCGGCACGTACGTGGCGTTCGTATCGTCGGCCAGTAATCTCAGTGTGCCCAATCCGAATAAGGCGCAGGAAGTTTTCGAGCAGAACGAGTGCCAGATCGCCGGAACCAACTGCGTGCCAACGACGGTAATTATTTCCACGCCGGACGGCACAACTCCTGCCGGTGGCGTTAATTCGCAGCCTGCATTTCTTACGATGGCCGCTTTGTGGCCTTTTCTTCGACGGCTGCAAACCTTGGCGTTGCCTCGGGCGGCGTCCAGCAAGTCTACGTGCGCGATACATGCACGTTGGCGTCGACCACGACCACCACCACTTGCGTGCCCGCCACGCGCCTCGTTTCCACTCCCGATGGAACGTCGCCCGCGAACGGCTTGAGCGAAAGCCCCAGCATCAACCAGAGCAGCACGGGATCCGGACAGCTGATCGCGTTCGCTTCGCTGGCCTCAAATCTTTCCGCCAATGCGGCCAATGGCGTCGAGAACATTTACGTGCGGAACACCTGCAACACGGTTGCATCGTCGAGTTCCGCGTGCGCTCCCGGAACGGCCCTGGTGAGCCAGGCGGCCGGAACATCGCCGCCCGCTACCAATGGCAGCAGCTATGCCCCGTCGATCAGTTCAGACGGGCACACCGTCAGCTTCCTTTCCTTCGCAAGCGATCTGGTCGCGCACGATTCAAATGGCTTCGAGGATGTGTTCCTGGCCAGCTCGACGTTCTAGCTTTTCGGGTCCGGCGAGCCGTCGGCAGTGGCATTCCCGGGAGCTGGTTAAATTTCATAATAAGAGGTAACAACAAGATGGACGGGCTTGGGAGCGTGCCCGGTCCCTTTTCTCGGTAACCGTTGTCCCCGCGTTTGCAGCTCCCAACCCGCACTCGAAATGGTGAAGCGCGCGACGGATCGCCGCGATGGCTCAGAAGGCATATTTTCAGGGTACCGTGGTAGTAGTACTCAGTGGGCCGGGGTCATGATTCGCAAAGTGATCTGCGTTGGTTTCTGCGAATGGATGGGGATGCGCTTGGCCCACTCTGAATAGACACCGCGAGAATAAGCGCGCAGGTCGTACTGTCCCAGTCGCAAAATGCGCGAATGCAAAACGGCCGCCCGCATCGGTGTGTGTGGCGTGCGGGTGCTGGCCGTCGGAGGTCTGCATCGTCACCGTCGCGCCCGCGATGGCGCTGCCATGCGCGTCAATTACCATTCCTTCCAGCGTGCCGACGCTGATCTTCCCGTGCGACCCGAAAGAAAAAGCCAGAATCGCAAGAACCGTCAGAATTGCCCGCAAGCTTTTCATGGCTAGCCTGTTCCGTGGCAGGTTTGGCAAAAGCGCCATCAGGGAAGCGCGTTCGCGGGCACACCGTTGCGCCGCGCTTCGTCCTGAAGATCGGAAATTTTGGCTGCAATTTCGTCGCGCTGCTTGCCGAGCTGATCCCGCTCTGCAGACCAATCGTCAACTCGCACACTGTAAGGGCGAGTTGATTTTCTCGCGTCGCCGGTCGGCTTGCCGTCGATGGCTGCCTGGAGCGCGGCCATCTGCGCGTCGATCGGGGGAATTTTAGCCTGGAGCTTCGAAATCTGGTCGCGATACCAGGCGGCACTCTTCTTGGGACCGGACGCAAGCGCCTTTGCCGGTCTCGTTGGAGCGGTGGTCGAGCGGAAAGTGGAAATCGCCGGGTCCGCACGCAAACCGGACACGTCGTCGTTGGTCCACACCTTTTTGCCCGAGAGCGGCTCGGCGGTCGCCGAATTGGAAGCCGCCGGTTGAGAAGAATCGCGCGCCTGAGTCGATTCCGGGCTTTGGGCGCTCAAAGCGGTCGCGGGAGCCAGCACCAGGAACGCCGCAACAGAAAGCAGTACAGGACGGGGCATAACGCACCTCGTGAAAACCGCGAGAGACGTGTCTGCCTCTATTTTGGGCCTGTTGCGGCGGGAAAATTACGGGATTTCGGCCATCGGTTTCGCACTTGCCAACTCGTTCTGCACCAGGATCAAGGCCTCTTTCGGAGGCCCCACGCGATGGTAACGGCTGGCTTCCACCACCTGGTGTTCGTCGAATGAGAAGAAGAATTTCCGGCCCCCGAAATCGTATTGGTAGCGCGTAGGCTCCCAAATCCCCGGGGCCACTTCGGCCTGGTCCATCGAAAAAACGCCGCCGTGGTAGACTTTTCCCAGTATTCCTCCTCCAAACGAAATATCACTCTTAATGTGCGCTTCCCCGCGAACCAGTTGATCGGTGCGCCGGTCCACCCAGGCCTTCGCCGTGACGTGCGAGAGCGCCTCCTGGAACAGGGAATGTGGATGAAAGTTTGGCTTCAGGTCCAGTTGAAAGACGTCGCAGTCACGGCCGCTCAGGTTTTCCCGCCCCAGCCATTTCGGTGTAAAGGATTCGATCATCGTATCGATGAGTTCCGCGCGCTGTTGATTGCGCCGGTCGTATTTCTCATAGGCGCTCTTGGCGCGGGAGTCTTCCGGCCGAAGCATCAACTGGAGAACGTCTTCCCAGGCCTGCAGTTGCCGCCGGTAGTCGACAGGATCGGTGGGCGTGCCGTTTTCCTTCAGCAGGATCTTCAGCGTACCCGTTCCGGTGGGCACTACCCGGAAGGTTCGGTCTTCGATGACGTGCGGATTGGGCGCTCCGGTGAGATCGGTATGCCGCTCGATGCGTTCGTATTGCTTGAGCGCCTCGTCGTCCCGATGCTGGTTCGCGGCCAGCGTCTGGGCGCGAGCGCTGATTTCCTCGGCCGTGGGTGGTGCAGCGGGCGAATCCTGCGCAGCGAGCCGGCTGAGGTTGTGCGTGCCGGGCTTCGTTCGTCGTTTGGGCGCGGAGAACACGTTGGTGAGCATGGCAACGCGAACGCCCACGCGGCAATTGTCGCCGGCAGAAAGAATCAGCTTTGCGACAAGCCTGAACATCCTGGGGCTCCCTGGTAGGATTCGCGGGCTGGGAAGCCGGTCCTGAATTTAATTGTAACGGAATTCAGTCCGGCTTGGAGCCTGCATGCTTTCGATAAAGTCACGGGCAAGCTTTCAGTGGGGGCCGGTGGTTTTCAGCTGCTTGATTACGATGGGACTGGCCGGACTCAGCCGCGACTTGCCGTCCGGCCCGAAGACGTACGGCGAAGCCGGCGGGATCCACCGGAATTCCGGCGATCATCCTGGCAGCTGCCAGTTCCTGTGTCGAGGTGGGGTAGCGTCCGAACCGCGTTCGATACTCCGCCGCGAGCGCATCCAAATGCTCTTCGTCGTCCAGGGCCTTCAGAGCCTTGAGTTGTTCCGCGGCGGTTCTTTTGATGTTCGGGTCTTTCGTCGATTCGTACAGCTCGCTCCAGATCATGCGCGACGTTTCTATGGACCCGCCTTTTTGCGCGATGCGCGCGGCCATATATTTCGCCCACAGGGGCGCATCCGGATTCTTACTGGCTTGCAGATAAGCGGCGGCGGCGTTCTTGTAGTCCTGCATTCGCCAGTAATAGAGAAATCCGAGATCGGTGTCCAGGCGCCACTCGCTCGGATTAGCGGCGATGCCGCGCTTGACCAGTTCGATGGCAAGATCGGGCCGCCCCGCTCCCCCTTCGCCCGTCTCCGCCAGAAAGACCGCGCCGAAGCGATACGCAGGCATCAGGTGCGGGTCGAGCGTGGTGGTCACGTCCAGCAGCGGCCAGAGTAAATCGAAATTCGCGCCGGGCACTCCCACCCGCGCGCCGTAATACTGCACGGCCCTTGTCCAGTAAATATCCGCGAGCAGCGAGTCGTAACCGAGGCTCAGATTCTTGGCCGCCTGCCCGGAGCGAAGCAGAAGCTCTTCCTGCTCGCGGGCGGTCGTTCGTGTCTTCGCGTCGATGCGCTGCTGGAGCGCGGCAATCGCAATGAAAAGCAATGGTATGAGCGCCATCGCCCTCCATGCAGTCCGGTTTTGGCTTCGCAATGTCACTTGAGGTCACGCCTGGAAAATACGGCCGAGGCGGCCAGCAGCACCACGGCGACGTAAAGAAGCGCGTACGCGGTGTTCTGCGCCACCAGGGAAGCCGGAACCGCTTCGCCGTGCGACGCCGCGGCAATGGCGTTGAAGTTATGAAAATTCGGCAACAGGTAATACAGAACGCGCGTTACACCTTTCAGGAAAGGGCTGCGCGTAAAGTCTCCGAATTCGCGGATGTCTCCCGCAAACACTCCGGTCACGTAGATGCCCAGGGTGAAGAGCGTCGAGAGCATCGGAGTGGAAAAGCACGAAAAGAACAGCGCCAGCGCGGTCACCAGCGCCAGTTCCAGCAGGATGAAATAGACCGCCACCAGAATCGAGGCGTCCGAGCGCACGAACGGGCGCCCCACGTAAAAAAGCGCGGCGGCCAGCCCCAGCGTCATGAACGCGGTGTTCACCGCCAGCGTCAGCAGCAGTCCCGGCGTACTTGCCCACCAGGAATTGCCAGCGGCGAATCGGCTTGGCCAGCAGGCTGTAGAGTGTGCGCTTCTCGATTTCCTTGTGCACCAGCCCCACGCCGATAAATACGGCCATCACCAGTCCGAAAATCGAAATGGCGGAAAGCCCGAGGTTCACGATCACCAGGCGGTTGATGCCGATCGAAATCTGGCCCACCAGAATCGCGGCGCCCATCATCACCAGCGCGAAAAACACCAGGTTGTAAAGCACGCGGTCGCGCACCGCTTCGCGAAACGTATTGATCGCCACCACTCCCGGCATCGCGCTCATCGGGCGACTACCTCCGCCTCTCGCGGTTTGGTCTGCTCGCGGCTCACGAGCCGCAGGAAATAATCCTCCAGCGTCGGACGAACCGGGCTCACGGAAAGAATGCGAGCCTCGCACGACCGCAGTTGCTCGAGCGTGGGATAAAGCTCATCCTCGGGCACCTCGAGACGATACCGGCCGCCCAGATGAACCGCGCGCTCCACCAGAGACCGCGGCAACTCGCGCCCATCTCTCCCTTCGAACAGAATTTCCATTCCGTGCCCGGTCATGGAAACGATGTCCCCGGGAGCGCCCACCCCCTGCAGCTTCCCGCCCGCCAGCACGGCAACGCGGTCGCACAGCATTTCCGCGTCGGAGAGGATATGCGTGGAGAAAAATACGGTGCGGCCTTGCTGCTTCAGTTGGAGAATGATGTCGCGAACTTCGCGGCGGCCAACCGGGTCCAGGCCGGACATAGGCTCGTCGAGAAAAACAACCTTGGGATCGTGCAGGATCGCTTGCGCGATTCCCGCCCGCTGCAGCATGCCCTTGGAGAATTTTCGCAGCTGCACGTCCGCGGACGCAGCCAGCCCCACCAACTCCAGAAACCGCGCCACGCGCTTGCGGCGCTCCGCCGCGTCGTATCCGAAAAATCGCGCGTAGTAATCGAGCAGCTCGCGGGCGCTGAGATAATCGTAGAAATAAGGCTGTTCGGGAAGATAGCCGATCTCGCGGTGCATCCCGACGTCTTCGATCGAACGCCCGCGGATGCGCGCGGTGCCGGAAGTGGGGAAGGTAAGCCCCATCAGGAGCTTCAGCGTGGTGGTCTTGCCGGCGCCGTTCGGGCCGAGAAAGCCGAGGACTTCGCCCTCTTCCACCTGAAGTGTCAGGTTGTCGAGCGATCGGCGCGCCCGCTTGCGCCAGAAGCCCACGGGATAATCCTTCGTGAGCCCTAGAATCTCGATTGCCGGGGTGCTCATGGCAGTCATCTTATTTTTTTCAGACGCAGAATGCTTGTCAAGAGCGCGCTGTTTACGCGAAAAACACATTCGCGCGCGGACGAGCAAGCGGAACTCCTGCAACGATTGTCGCCGGAAAGCGCCTACGAAGGGAATAGTAGCGGCGCGGCGAGTGTACCACTATGGATAGACGCTTACGACAATTCGACACCAAACATTTTGTGGTCCGAGCCCCGAATTTTTCTTGACAAGTTTTCTCCAACGCTCGATACTTCGCACCCAGACTCGGAGAAAAAGTCGGAAGTCGATCGTCGCCCTCAGCCCGCGCGGTCGACCGACGGGGCAGAAGGTCCGGGTTCAGCCAGTCACAGCGCAATTTCCCCTCCCAACCGCGCACGGTGTTTAGCGCGGCATGGCTGGGCTTTTCTATTTTTCTTTTTGCTTGGGTGCCGCGGAGCGACACCCTGGCTTTTATCGAGACGTGTGAACCGCCCGTTGCGTGCATCGCTCGGTGCCACGCGACAACTTTCCGGCTGCCGGGAATTGGGAGTAAAATGAAGTGAAGAGCCTCCCGCTCGGCACCCCGGCCAACATTCGACGGCAAGACTGCCGGCGCGGAGGCAGATGATGGCAGAGACACGGATGGTCCTGAACGGAACCATGCAAACAGAACAGACAACTCGCAAGGCGACCGGGCTGGATTTCCAGCGCTGGTTCACGGACGGCAAAATTTCCCCCTTCGACAAGGTCGAATGGGAGCGGCGGACCGCACTCATCGGCAACGATAAGGGCCAGGTCATCTTCCGCCAGGAGAATGTGGAAGTCCCCAAGGGCTGGTCGCAGACGGCCACCAACATCGTAGCTTCCAAGTATTTTCACGGGAAACCGAATACCATCGAGCGCGAAACCTCGGTGCGGCAACTGATTGGCCGCGTGGTAGATACCATCGTCCGCTGGGGCGACGAAGGCGGCTACTTTGCCACCCCGGAATCCCGGAATGCGTTTCGCGACGAGCTGGCTCACCTGCTCGTCGAGCAGAAGATGGCTTTCAATTCGCCGGTGTGGTTCAACGTCGGCGTGCAGGCCAAGCCGCAATGCTCGGCCTGCTTCATCAACTCCGTCCAGGACAGCATGGATTCCATCATGAACCTGGCCAAGACCGAGGGGATGCTCTTCAAGTGGGGCTCCGGCACCGGCACCAATTTCTCCACCCTGCGCGGCAGCCGCGAATCGCTTATCCGGCGGCGGAATCGCCTCGGGGCCGGTGAGTTTCATGAAGGGCTTCGATGCCTTCGCCGGCGTGATCAAGAGCGGCGGCAAGACGCGCCGCGCCGCCAAGATGGTGATCCTCAACGTCGATCACCCGGACATCATGGAGTTCATCGAATCCAAGATGAAGGAGGAGCATAAGGCGCACGTCCTGATCGAGCAGGGCTACAACTCTTCGATCGATGGCGAAGCCTACTCTTCCGTATTCTTCCAGAACGCCAACCACTCCGTGCGCGTCACCGACGACTTCATGCGCGCCGCGGACGAAGATCGCGACTGGTGGACCCGCAACGTGAACGACGGCAAGCCCGTCGACAAATTCCGCGCGCGCGATCTCATGCGCAAGATGTCCGAATCGGCCTGGCAATGCGGCGATCCGGGCATGCAGTACGATACGACCATCAATCGCTGGCATACCTGCAAGGCCACCGACCGCATCAATGCGTCCAATCCATGCTCGGAGTACATGTTCCTCGACGATACGGCCTGCAACCTCGCCTCGCTCAACCTTCTGAAGTTTTTGGGCGATAACGGCCAGTTCGACGCGGCAGGTTTCCGCCACTGCGGTCGACGTAACCATCACCGCGCAGGAGATTCTGGTCGATAACGCCAGCTACCCCACCGAAAAGATCGCGCGCAACTCGCACGATTTCCGTCCCCTGGGTATCGGCTATGCCAACCTGGGCGCGCTGCTCATGTCTCTGGCGCTGCCCTATGATTCCGACGGCGGCCGGGACTTCTGCGGCGCGGTCACCGCGCTGCTCACCGGCGAGTCCTACGCGCAGTCGGCCCGCATCGCCGAGCGCATGGGGCCGTTTGGCGGCTACATCCGCAACCGCGAGCCCATGCTGGACGTAATCCGCATGCACCGCGATTCGCTCCGCCCCATCAAGGAAGAACACGTGCAGCCCTCCCTGCTGCGGACCGCGCAGGAATCGTGGGACACCGCGCTCGAATTGGGCGAGAAATTCGGCTACAAGAACTCGCAGGTATCCGTGCTCGCTCCCACCGGCACCATCGGCTTCATGATGGATTGCGACACCACCGGTATCGAGCCCGACCTCGCGCTCGTGAAGCAGAAGCGGTTAGTGGGCGGCGGCGTCATCAAGATCGTCAACAACACCGTCCCGCAAGCCTTGATGAAGCTGGGCTATCCGCCGGAGCAGGTGGCTCAGATCGTCGATTACATCGACGCGGAAGGCAAAATCGAAGGCGCTCCCGGCCTCAAGCCCGAGCATCTTCCCGTGTTCGACTGCTCGCTGACGCCGATGGGCGGCGGCCGCTCGATTGCGTGGCGCGGCCATTTGCGGATGATGGCGGCGGCGCAACCGTTCCTTTCCGGCGCGATCAGCAAGACGATCAACATGCCGGAAGAATCCACGGTGGAGGATATTTCCGAAGCCTACACCGAGTCCTGGAGGCTGGGCCTTAAGGCCGTGGCCATCTACCGGGATAATTCCAAGCGCTCGCAACCCCTGTCGGCCGCCGGCAAGAAGGAAGAAGAGAAACCCGCCGTCGAAGCCGTAGCGGTAAAGGCGGCGCAAGCCGTAGTGCCGGCTGGTGAACAGCAGGAGCTCTTCAAGGACGGCGCGCGTCGCCGGAAACTGAAGAACGAACGCAGTTCGATCACGCACAAGTTCTCGATCGGCGGCCATGAAGGCTATCTCACGGTAGGAAAGTACGACGATGGCACGCCTGGCGAGATCTTCATCAAGATGGCAAAAGAAGGCTCCACGCTCTCCGGCATCATGGATGCCTTCGCGCTGTCGGTTTCGATAGCGCTTCAGTACGGCGTTCCGCTTCGCGCAATCGTCGACAAGTTCGTAAATTCGCGCTTCGAACCCTCGGGCTACACTGGCAATCCCGAGATTCGCTACGCGAAGTCCATCGTCGATTATCTCGGCCGCTGGCTGGGCGGGAAGTTCATCTCCCGCGATTACCTGGACGCCGATGTCTCCGAGGAAATCGCGGCTCCGGCTGCACCAGCCGTCGCGGCCAAGGCGCCGGCGATTTCCGGGGTTGCAAAAGCGGACGATCCGGAACCCGCCATTCGCCCTCGTGCCGCGATTGACGATGCTCCTTCGTGCTCCGAGTGCGGAATGCTCATGACGCCAAATGGAAGCTGCTACAAGTGCGCGAACTGCGGCAGCACATCGGGCTGCAGCTAGACGCAGTTCGCTCAGAAGTAAGGCTAGTTTCAGGGCGCTGCTAGTACTGGGCGCCCTTTTTATTTGAAGGTCGTTTAGACAGGAAGCAAGAGCAGAAATAACGTGTCTGCAAAAAAATCGGGGGCCCACCCGGGCCCCCATTTCTTCATACCCCCGAAAACCGGCCTCGGCGCAACGAAACCGGCCCACCCCGGGAAACAACATAAAAGCAGTCGCTGTTGCTAGTTGCACGCGTGATGCCAGCCATAGGTTATTTCGATAGAAGCGAGAAGCTGCTGATTAAAAAAGACTTAGGGGAGAAAAAAGGCTGCGGGTGTCACAACTCGTCACGCAAACATCCATTTTCTGAAAGCGGGCAGATCTCGATCTACAGTCTTTGGAAGAATTCGAGCTTCTTAAACGAAGCAGGAATCTGGAGACGCACCCGATTTTTCACCCGATCGACGACTGAAGCGCCGACGCGAGGGATTCGGTCCACCGCGAGACGTCTTCCTCCCGCTCGGCTTCCACCATCACGCGAGCCAGGGGTTCAGTGCCGGAATATCGCAGCACCACTCGACCGGAGTCTCCCAAAGTCTTTTCCGCCTGACGCAGCAGTTGGGCGACCTCGGGCAGAGAGTCGAGCGCCGGCTTTGACCGCACTCGCACGTTCACGATCTTCTGCGGAAAAATCTTCAAGTCCGCCACCAGCCGCTCAAGAGGCCCGGCGATCGAAACCAGCGAAGCAATCTTGATCGCGGTCAGCATGCCGTCGCCGGTGGTGGCATCGTCCAGAAACAGGATGTGCCCGGACTGTTCTCCGCCCAGGTTCGCCCCGATCCGCTGCATCTCCTCCAGCACGTACCGGTCGCCCACCGCGGTGCGAACGAGCTTGAGCCCCGATTGCGCCAGCGCGCGCTCCAGGCCGAGGTTAGCCATCGTCGTCCCAACGATCACGTCGCCCTTTAGTTTGCCGGTCGATTTCAGATAGCGCCCGGTCACCAGCAGAACGCCGTCTCCATCGACGAGTTTTCCCGACGCGGTCGAGAAAAGCGCGCGGTCCGCATCGCCGTCGAAAGCGACACCCAGCGCCGCGCCCTGTTCCACCACGATCTTCTGCAATTGCTGCGGATGCAGCGAACCGCAGCCCGCGTTGATGTTCCGGCCGTCGGGAGAATCGTTGATCGCGATCACGGTGGCGCCCAGAGAGCGGAAAAGTTCCGGCGCGAGCTTGCTCGCGGCGCCATTGGCGCAATCCAGCGCGATTTTCATCCCCGCAAACTTCGCCCCGGGGAAAACAGCGGCCCGCAGGCCGTTCAGATAATCCTCGTAAAGTCCTTCGTCTCCGTTCAACCGCACCGCTTTCAGCGCGGAAACGCTCCCGTTCTTCGAAAGAATCACTTGTTCGAGCGCCGCTTCCACGGAATCCGAAAACTTCATTCCCGACGAGGAAATCAGCTTCACGCCATTGTCGTGGTAAGGATTGTGGGACGCGGAGATGACCACCCCGGCGGAAAAGCCGTCGCGATCGACGAGAAAGGCCACGCCCGGGGTCGTCAGCACGCCCGCTGACACTGGCTCGGACCCGGCCGAAGCAAGCCCCCGCGCAATGCATTCCGCAATGTGCGGCCCGGATTCGCGCGTGTCGCGGCCGATCAGCACCTTGGGATGGGCGGTTTGCTCGCGAAGATGCTTCCCCAGCGCCAGTCCCACGCGCTCGAGTGTCGCGTCGTCGAGCGGATATTCCCCGGGGATTCCGCGAATCCCATCCGTACCGAACAGCTCTTTTCCCATTACTTCCTGTCCTTTGATTGGAGAGCCAGTAAGCAATTCTAACATTCCGCAGCTTCGAAAATGGGCCAGCCTGAAGGGCATCCATCGAAAACGTAACCATCCCCCGGGCAATTCCAAAAGCGACCAAACCTTAAATTGTGGCCTCCCGTAGTGCCGGATAGGCACCCCCTGGTTAGCCTCATGCAGAGGCTGTGCTATCGTTACGTGGATGCCCTCCGAAGAGACCAAAGTCATCACCGCCAGCTCCGTCAGCGCGAGGATCATCGCCGTCGGAATCGTCCTGGCCTTCTGCTATTTCGCTTCTACCGTGCTGGTGACTCTGCTGATGGCGGCTTTGCTGGCCTATTTCCTTGATCCAGTGGTGACGTGGCTGGAACAGGTGCGCATTCCGAGGGCCTTGGGTTCGCTCCTGATGGTCCTGCTCACCATCGCACTGCTCGTAGTGCTGGGATGGATGCTCGTGGAGCGCGCGGATCAATTCAGCCGCGACTGGCCGAAGTATCGCGCCCCGCTGCGAGCCGCCTCCGCCGATTTCGACCGCCGGCTGGAAAGCCTCGAGGCCCGCGTGTCGGAAATCGAGCCGGGAGAAACGCCGGGACCCCGCGTGATTACGGTGACCGATCCCCATCCGGTGCGGACCGCGCTCGTCGGAAAGCTCGACTCCCTGTATTCCTTCCTGTTCGCCGCCACGTTCATGCCGTTTCTGCTCTTCTTCATGCTGGCCGCCAAGCGCCAGGTCTGGCACGCCACCATGCAGCTGTTCCCTGCGGCCGAGCGCACGGAAGTAAAGGACGCGCTCGCCGATGTTACCCACGTCCTGCGCGGTTATCTGATGGGCACGGCGCTGGTCGGATTGATTCTCGTGATAGCCAGCTGGCTTTTCTTCATGGCTCTCGGACTCGACTTCCCGTTTTTGACCGCGCTCGTTTCCGGCACGTGCAACCTGGTGCCCTACCTGGGCGCGGTGATGTCCTGGATTCCGCCGCTGTTCATCGGCCTCAAGCAATATCACAGCGTGGCGCCCTACCTCGGGATCGTCGCGGTGCTCACGGCGTTCCACATCATGACGGCGAATCTGCTGATCCCCGCGCTGATCGGCTGGCGCGTCCGCCTCAATGCCCTCGCGGTCACCGTCTCGCTGTTGTTCTGGGGATGGTTGTGGGGCGCCATGGGATTGATTCTCGCGATTCCCATCATGGCGGTGTTCAAGGTGATCTGCGATCACGTCGAGCGCCTGCAGCCCGTGGGCCGCTGGCTCAGCGCGTAGTTAAAGCTGCGCATCTTTCGTTACAGTCTGGCGCAAACGCTCCACCACTGATCTCAAAGACTCTGCGTCCTCTGATTCCTGAAACAGTCGAATCGCGGCAATTCCCGTCGCTCCGGCTCTGAGTGTTTCCGCGGCGTTGTTTTCAGTCACGCCCCCAATCGCAATTACGGGAATTCGAACTGCCTCGCAAACCCTGGTGAGCCGGGCGATTCCCTGCGGCGAACCAAAAGAACGCTTCGAAGGAGTATCGTAAACCGGCCCGAAGAAAACGTAGCTCGCGCCTACCCTTTCCGCTTCCAGCGCTTCCTCGAGCTCGTGGCACGAGATCCCTATCAGGAATTTCGGAGACGCGTTGCCGCGACGGCACCACTGAATCACGTCAGCAAAGGCAATCGATTTGCCGCCGAGGTGAACGCCGCCAGCTCCGGCAGCCAGCGCAACATCGAGCCGGTCGTTCACGATAACGCGCGGGCCGTCCGAAGCGCCATGGGCGATGCGGACCGCGTCCGCTGCCAGCGTGAGCAGTTCACGCGTAGGCAAATCCTTTTCGCGAATCTGTATCCAGTCGATGCCCGCGTACGACCCGTTGCGGATTTTATCCCGGACCTTATCGACGGCGCTCTGCGAACCGCTATGCAGCGCCGTCCGATCTGTGACGTAACACAGGACCGGCTGGCGAAAAGCAACGGTGGGGGTCGTCATGCGTTGGCAATCCAAAGCGGCGATTCTATTTCCGGCCTGCCATGATCACGGCGCGGCGGCGAAACGCTCCCACCGAGAGAACCACGTTGACGCAACCCAAACCCGAAATGGCCCCGCGCAAAAAAGGATTCTCCACGAACAGGCCCAGCCCCGGATATTGGTACAGAAAGTAATTGGTTTCCCAAACGTAGGACCACGGAACCAGAATCAGCGTCAGGCCAATTTCGAGCCAGACCATCAGGATGACGACGCGCAAAAGGCGGCTTATCATGAGTCTAGAATTATGGGAGATTATCGCGAGGCTGGCAACCCGCCGGCGGATCGTGAGTCGCGGAAAGCTAGTGGTGTTGCAGCGTAGCGATGCGGTCGGAGACGTCGCGGTAATCGATATTCATCGCATACACCTGGCGAAAACAATCGAGCGCCTCGTCGGAATCCCCGGCCATTTCGAGCGAGATGCCCAGGTCGTATCGCAACGCCAGAATTGTTTCCGGGTCGAGACCCGGCACGTTGAGCGCGCGCTTGTACCACAGCGCCGCGATTTTCGGCTCCCCCTTGTCCCCGAAGGAAAGCGCCAGCATCACAGCGCAATTCATCGCGTAACGGAAGGGCGTGCCTTTTTCCACCGATTTCGCTACCTTTTGAAATTCGCCGATCGCTTCATCGAGCAGACCCATCTCGCGGTAGGCAATGCCGAGGTTGTAATGAGTTTCCAGGTCCTCGTTTTCTTCGCCCAGTTCGCCTAGTTCGTTGCGAAACTCCTGAAAAACCTCGGAAAGTTGGTTGAGGCTTTCAGCGGTTGCCTCCACCGCCATCCCGGCTTCGACGGGTTCGGGGCTTTGGAAGCTCGCCGGCTCGGAAACCTCTTTTCGGGCATGTTCCGGGACATCTCCATTTGAACCGATGTTTACCGCCGCAGGCGCTTCCATCCCTTCGACTTCCGCGGCGAGCTCGCTGATGAGATCTTCGGTCGTAGCCGCGCCTTTTTCCTCGACCGGCAATAATTCAGGCGCGAGTTCCAGTTCGAAATCCGAGCTTTCCGAGGTAGTTTCCCCGGCCGAGGAAATCTCGAACTCGAACGGATCGGCCTCGGAGGGCAGCTCGGCGACAGCCTCCAACGGGGCTACTTCCGCGGAGGATTCATCCTGAATCACGTAGGTTTCAGGCTCGATCGGTGGATCAAGCGATATCTCAAGAGGCGGATCGATAGATACTGGCTGGGATGTCGCCGGTTCCGACGCGTCCTGCACTTCGATCGCTTCCGCACTTTCAAATGCTGCGATCAGGGTTTCGGCCGGCGGAAGAGTGGAAGCCTCGACAACCGCCGGAGGCGGAGGCTCCACAACCTCCTGCACCATGGCCTCCCATTCGTCGGAGAGGTCGACCTCTCCCGCCGAGCTGATCGCCCGGTGGCGCTCCTGCACAGCCTCTTCGCCCTCTGCGCCGGGAGGAATCTCAATTCGCGCCATTTCCGGAACTGGCGCTGCCATGTCCACGGGAACCGCGCCTACGGATGCTGGCTCGACGCCATGAACCTCGGAAGAATCGGCAGCAGCGGAAGGCTGGGGCGGCGATTGCGGTGTATCGGCCGCTGATTCCCCGGCACCCTGGAAGCGCTTGGATATTTCCGCGAACTTTTCGGCCTCCGCCTGCTCGTTTCTTTCGCGATAAATCTGTTCGAGCGTCGCCGCCAATTCCGCGGCGCGCTGCTCGTTTCCGGAGCCCACCGAAAGGTCGAGGAGCCGCTCCAGCGTGGGTGCATGCCGGGGCACTTTCTGCAACACCGTCTCAAGCAGATTCGCGGCCTTCTGCGTCAGTCCATAGCTCGAAAACAAATCCACATCCGTGAGCGCTTGCTCCAGATAGTGCCGGGTTTCCGGATCGAGAACTTCCTCGGGAACGGGCGCGGCTGCCTCCGAAGCTGCCTGCTCCTCGCCGGCCTGAGCTGGAACAGGCTCGTTCTGTGGCGGCGCTTCTTCGTGGCCTTCCCGCTTGGCGGGTTTGCCGTTGCGGATCCGCATCGATTCCAGCCGCGCGGCCATGCGCTCGTCGTCGCGATTGCGGTCCACGAGTTCTTCCAGCAGCTCTTCGGTGCGCGTGTAGTTTCCCGCTGCTTCGTAGATGTCCGCCAGCTTCGTGAGCGCCACTGTCAGGGGGAAGGGGTCGCTCGTATGGCGGCAGAAACCGGCCAGGAGTTCGAGCCCGTCGGTATTCCCCGGAAGTTTTTCGGTCGCGGCCGAAAGCGCCTTCACGAATTTGTCGTGCTCTCCCACTTCGATCATGGGATCGCGAAGTTCCTTGAATAGCGGAAGGGCTTCTTCGGCCTGTCCTTTTTCGACCAGCGCCTCAGTCACCCGGAAAAGCAGGCCAAAATGAGAATTCCCGCGCACCAACTGGTTGCGGGCGCGGTCGGCTGCTTCTTCGATTTGTCCGGTCTTTAGCTCCAGATCGACGAGAAGATTGGTAACCTCGGTGCCGGCGTCTGCTTCCGGATGCTTCTCGAGAATCTTGAGCGCCGCCGCGTCTTTTCCGTTGGAAACCAAAATCTTGGCCTTCAGCAGCAGCGCGGACGAATCCGACGATACGACCTCAAGTGCCCGCTCGACCACCTTTTCCGCTTCGCTCGAGTCGCCGCGGTCGAACAGGCGCTGTCCATAGGCGAGATACGTTTTCGCGGCGTCGCCCTTCTGTCCCATCACGTTATAGAGCTCGGCCAGGCGCATCTGCACCCGCGGGTTTTCCGGCTCCACTTCCAGCAGGCGATGCAGCACCTCGACGGCCTTGGGCCCGTGGTTGGCTTTCAGGTGCGCTTCGGCGATTTGCAGGAATAGAGGCCGCGCTTCGCTCAATACCCCTTGCTGCACGTAAAGGTCGGCCAGCTTCTCGAGTGGATTGATCTCATTCGGGGCCAGCTTGGCGATTTTTTTATAAATCGCAATGGCCTTGCTGTTGAATCCGTCGGTCAGATACACCTGTGCCAGCCGTTCAAAGTATTCGAGCGCATGGGACATGTCACCCTGGCGGGCGTAGAGGTCGCCCACCGTCATCAGGGTGGCTTGATCTCTCGGATCGTTGCGCAGGATCTGCTGGTACTCGGCGATGGCCTGGTTGACCTTGCCTTGGTTCAAATACTTCAGAGCGCTCTCGAGCGCTTTGCTCTTATTGAAGGCCATTTGTGAGTTCGTGTGTTCCGAGCCCGGCTGCGCTGGGGTGGTGAACAGAGCTCAAATGGAAGGTTAGCACGCGAGAAACTCAAGTCAACGAAGCGCAAGAGGCAAGGTGAGGAAGGGGATAACAGGGCGAAACCCGTTTGGGGCCCTAAGAGACTTCTAAGGAAGTAACAGAAAGGCCGAGCGGCAGTGGATTCTGTACGGCCCCCGCGGCCCAGCAGCGCGACTCCCTCACCGGGGCATAAGAGAAGCGGTGAAGAGGCGTTGGGCCGTGCAACCGCAGCGCTTCCAGATGTTCGGGCGTGCCGTAGCCCTTGTGCTGGGCCAGCCCGTATTGCGGGTAAAGCTGGTCGAACTCTTCCATCCGGCGGTCGCGCTCCACCTTGGCGAGGATCGAAGCGGCGGCGATCGAAACCGACCGCGCATCGCCGTGGATCAGCGCCTTTTGCTCGATCGGGAGGTCTATTTCAATCGCATCGAGGAGTAGATAATCCGGCAGGGGACGCAGCAGGGATATCGCCGCCACCATTGCCTGACGGCTTGCCTGGTAGATATTCCACGCGTCAATGCGGCTGGAGTCGATTTCCGCGGTGGCCCATGCCAGCGCATGTTCGCGGATGCGCTCCGCAAGCTCGCGACGGCGTTCCGGCGGCAATTTCTTCGAATCGTCTAGGCCCACGATGCGGCGTTTCGCGTTGAGAATCACCGCCGCCGCTACAACGGGGCCGAAGAGGGATCCGCGGCCTGCCTCATCGAGACCCGCAATTCGCAGCCAGCCTCGCTGGCGCGCCTCGCGCTCGTATCGTGTACAGCAGAGCCGTCCCATCGGCGGCGATTCTAGCACACTGAGCGCCCGGTAGTGCCCCGTGATCGGCATGACGAAGATGCCGAAAAACAAAAAGCCCGCCTCGACGAATCGAAGCGGGCCGTTGCGGAAGTTGAATGAGAAGAGAGGAGGGCTTATTCCGCCGCCGTGGTAGCCGGCACAGCCTCAAACTTTTCCACGCGCTTGATGCGCGCCGCCTTGCCCTTCCGCCCGCGCAGGTAATTCAGCTTGGCGCGGCGGACGCTTCCCTGGCGAACCATCTCTATCGAGCTGATCATGGGCGAATGCGTCGGGAAAATGCGCTCGACGCCGATGCCAAAGCTCACGCGGCGCACCGTGAAACTTTCCCCCAGAAGTTCACCCCGGCGGCTCATCACCACGCCCTCGAACGCCTGAATCCGCTCCTTATCGCCTTCGCCTTCTTTCAGCCTCACGTTCACGCGAATCGTGTCTCCCGGGCGAAATACGGGAAGGTCTTTGCGGAGTTGTGACTGCTGCACACTTCGAATAATCGGTTTCATTTCCTTGTTCCAGGCAGACCCGCTCAGGTGGGGCCAGCACAACGCACGAAGAAGAATTATAGCGAATTCGGGAAGGGATGCCTAGGCGAAACTATCTCCCCGATTGCCGAGTTATCGATGTGCGCCTGTCGCAAGCGGCATCAGTGAACAGCCAGCGCAGCGCGGCCCGGGAATCGCGCCGAGGAACCCAGCTCTTCCTCGATGCGCAGCAACTGGTTGTACTTGGCAATGCGGTCCGTGCGGGAGGCAGAGCCAGTTTTAATTTGCCCCATGCCCATGGCGACGGCCAGGTCGGCGATGAACGCGTCCTCGGTTTCCCCGGAGCGGTGCGAAATGATCGCGGCGTATTTGGCTTTGCGCGCCATCTCCACGGCTTCGATGGTTTCGCTCACGGTGCCGATCTGGTTCAGCTTGATCAGGATGGCGTTGGCGATTCCTTCCGCAATTCCACGCGCGAAGATTTTGGGATTGGTCACAAATGCGTCGTCGCCGACCAGCTGAATTTTCTGGCCAACGCTCTTGGTCAATATCTTCCAGCCCTCCCAATCATTTTCCGCAAGGCCGTCTTCAATCGACACAATGGGATACTGGCGGGACCAATTGGCCCAGAACTCAGCCATCTGCTCGGGCGAACGCGCCGACTTGTCCGATTTCTTGAAGATGTATTTCTTCGAAGCGGCGTCGTAGAACTCGCTCGACGCAGGGTCGAGCGCGATCGAAATCTGCTCGCCCGGCTTGTATCCCGCCGCCGTGATGGCCTCCAGCACGCGTTCGAGCGCCTCTTCGTTGGACTTCAGGTTGGGCGCAAAGCCGCCTTCGTCGCCCACCGCGGTCGAATAACCGTGCTTCTTGAGCACCGCCTTCAAGTGATGGAACACCTCCACGCCCCACCGCAGCGCCTCATGGAAGCTCGGAGCGCCCAGCGGCATGATCATGAATTCCTGCACGTCCACCGAGTTGTCGGCGTGGGCGCCGCCGTTGAGAATGTTCATCATGGGAACGGGGAGCGTGTTCGCGGAAGTATCGCCGGAATACGTCGCCAGGTACTTGTACAGAGGCTTGCTCGACGCAGCCGCAGCCGCGCGCGCCGCAGCCATCGACACGGCCAGAATTGCGTTTGCGCCGAAATTCGATTTGTTCGCCGTTCCGTCCGCTTCGATCATTTTTTTATCGAGCGCGCGCTGGTCAGCCACATCCATGCCAGTAACGACCTTCGCGATTTCGGCATTCACGTGCCCGACGGCCTTCTGAACGCCCTTGCCGAGATAGCGCGCCTTGTCGCCGTCGCGTAGTTCATTCGCCTCGTGCTCGCCCGTGGAAGCCCCGGAGGGCACTGCGCCGCGCCCGATGACGCCGCTTTCCAGCCGCACATCCGCTTCCACCGTGGGATTTCCGCGCGAATCGATGATCTCCCGCCCGCGTACACTCACAATCTTGGTCGACATTACTTTCTCCCTGGTTTGGTAAGAGCTATTCGGGTTCTTCGATCATCGATTCGGCGCGGACCACTACCACCACGCCGCTGTCGGATACGGAAAAGCGCGCGCGGTCGGCCTCGATGTCGTAGCCGATCACCGTGCCCTCCGGCAGATTCACGTGGCGGTCGAGGATCGCCCGGCGCACTTTGCATCGCCGGCCGATATTGACGTGGTTGAAAACAATCGTGTCTTCCACTTCGCTGTAGCTGTTCACGCGCACATCGTAGCCCAGCACCGACCGCGTCACCCTCCCGCCGGAAATGATCGACCCGCCTGAAACGATCGAGTCGATCGCCGCGCCTGTGCGGTCCGGGTCGCCGAAGACGAACTTTGCGGGAGGGTACTGCTGTTGCCAGGTGTGCAGCGGCCAGCTGGTGTCGTAAAAATTGAAAATGGGCGACACGGAAACCAGGTCGATGTTGGCTTCATGGTAGGCATCGATGGTGCCCACGTCCCGCCAGTAGGATGTCTCCTTCTTGTTCTCATCGATAAAGTTGTAAGCGAACACGCGATATTTATCGATGATCCGTGGAAGAACGTCTTTGCCAAAATCGTGCGAAGAGAGCGGGTCTTCCGCGTCCGCAATCAAAATGGGCACCAGCAGCTGTGTATTGAACAGGTAGACGCCCATGGAAGCGTTGACCTTGCCCGGATGGACGCGCGATGGTTTCGGCTGGGCGGGCTTCTCTTCAAAGCCGACGATCCGCCAGTGCTCGTCGGTTTCGATGATGCCGAACTTTCCAGCTGCTTCGGCCGGGTCCATTTCGATCGTCGCCACCGTCACGGCCGCACCCGAAGCGACGTGCTGCTCCAGCATCTTCTGGTAATCCATCTTGTAGATGTGATCGCCAGACAGAATGAAGACGTAATTCGACTGCTCGCTTCCGATCGAATAAATGTTCTGATAGACCGCGTCGGCCGTGCCTAGGTACCAGTGCTGCGAGACGCGCATCTGCGGCGGCAGCACCTCGATGAAATCCCCGTAGCCCATCAGCGACGACCAGCCGCGCCGCACGTGCCGATTCAGGCTCAGCGCCTTGTATTGGGTGAGAACGAAAACCCGGCGCAGACTGCTGTTCAGGCAATTGGAAAGGGTCACGTCAATGATTCGGTAGACCCCGCCGAACGGAACAGCCGGCTTGGCCCGGTCGCGCGTGAGCGGCCACAACCGCTCTCCCTGGCCGCCCGCCAGCAGAACTCCAATCGCGTCTTGCATTAAGGGCATGCTGCGTCTTCCCGGTCCCGCGTGCTCATTTGCGGAACGAGCATTCTAACAGCAACATGGCAGGAGTCGCCAACTCCCGTGCCTCCGGTTCAGTGGCGATGGTTGCCTCGGCGTGACCTGCGTCACCATCAAAACGACGCGCCCTTCCCGCAACCCTCCCGCAGCCGTAAGTTACTAAAGAGTCAGCTTATCCGCCGACCCACCTTTTAAATAATTTATTTCCTTGACTTGTGGGATGGCGTCCGATAGAAGGATGTGGCAATGGCCGGCTAATACCGGCTAAACTAGTTTGTTTGTCAAACTGGTAAAACTCATACAGGGGACGGGGGTGAATACGCGTGGCAGAGGTTGTCATTCAAGAGGGTGAGTCTTTGGAGAACGCTCTCCGGCGCTTCAAGCGGAAGGTGCAGTCGGAAGACATCATCAAGGAAATCAAGAAGCACAGCTACTACATGAAGCCGGGGGAGCGTCGTCGAGCTAAAGAGGCCCTCTCGCGTAAACGTCTCCGGAAAAAGCAGCGGCGTGAGCAGGATTAGGCGATCCATCCAGTCGTATCTTTCTCAATAAATGCGCAAGCGTGCGGGGGAAGCACCGCAGTGGTCCGGCGGGCTTTCCTCGCATTCTGCGGCGTTTAATCGCCCGCCCGCTGCCTCTCCTCCCAGTCCCGGAGCAGCGTATGGAATATCACGATAAAGTTCTCAAGTGCGCCGATTGCGGTGCGGAATTCGTTTTCACCGCCGGCGAGCAGATGTTTTTTGTCGATAAGGGCTTCAAGAATGAGCCCAAGCGCTGCAAGGCCTGCAAGGGCACCCGGGCGCAAGGCGCAGATTCAGGCTCCCCCGTGGCCCTGCGCGTGGAAACCAAGACCGTGTGCTCCCAATGCGGGAAAGAGACCACGGTTCCGTTCAAGCCGACGCAAGGCCGGCCCGTCTACTGCCGCGAGTGCTTCCAGCACCGCCGGTCGGTGGGTGGCCCTGCCAGCGCGACGGCATAAATTCCGGCATCCGGCGCGGGCCTTCACGTCGCCCGGGTACGGCCCATCCATAAGCCGTGACGCAGACCACGCGTGTGGTGCATCCCTCGGAGTCAGGGAAAGGTCTCTTCTCCTCTATAGCTTCGTTTTAAGAGGTAACTTCAGCCACAACCCACCAGCTCGCGCTCATATTCTCCACGTTTTCCGAAGAAAGGCTCGCTTGCTACAATGTTGGGCAGGGGAGTGGAGGAGTGGCACGTGGACGATAAAATCCTGCGGCAGCACCTGCGGGTTCTTCTGAGCGGCGCTGAGGCTCATGTGGACTGGGCTTCCGCGCTGAAAGGCCTGCCCAAGAAACTACGAGGCGCGAGGCCTAAGGGTGCGGATCATTCTCTGTGGGAGCTTCTGGAGCACGCCCGCATCGCCCAGTGGGACATCCTCGAATTCTGCCGCAACCCCAAACACGTTTCCCCGGAATGGCCCTCGGGTTACTGGCCAAAACAGGCGTCCCCAGGGAAAGACGCGGAATGGGACCGCAGCGTCAAATCGTTCCGCAGCGATTTGGCGTCGATGGTGAAGCTCGTCACGAATCCGAAAATTGACCTGGCGGCGCCCCTTCCGCACGGTACCGGCCAGACCGTCCTCCGCGAAGCCCTGCTGCTGGCCGACCATAACTCATACCATCTAGGGCAGTTCGTACAATTGCGCAAGCTACTGGGTTCGTGGCCGGAAACTTAACCTG
Organism: uncultured Acidobacteriota bacterium; assembly: GCA_963709105.1. GTDB lineage: Bacteria > Acidobacteriota > Terriglobia > Acidiferrales > UBA7541 > Palsa-295. The sequence goes on along the minus strand of CAVPVC010000015.1, from coordinate 184,133 downwards.
TACTTCTCGCCTCTAATATGGTGCTGCCGCTATAATAGAGGCCATCAAATCAGGACTTGGAGACGCAATGAGCAGGGGACATGTGTTCGTGGAGTCGGCGGTTCGGAGCGAGGCGCAGGAACGAATATGGGATTCGTTCCGGAGATGGGGATACCTCCAGGCAAACCTCGATCCCCTCGGCGTCCTCGATCCCGTTGCGATTCCTGAGCTCGAGCTGTCGGGTCCTGATGCCGACGCGGCGCGCCGCTTCTACTGCGGGACGATCGGCGTCGAATACATGCATATCCCCGATCGCGAGCGCCGCCTCTGGATTCAGGAGCGCGTCGAATCGGAAACCACTCCCGTGGATCGCGAGCGGATTCTCGAACTCCTCGTCAAGGCGGAGATTTTCGAGCAGACGATTCAGTCGCGCTATCTCGGCACAAAACGCTTTTCTCTCGAAGGCGAAGCCTCGCTTCTCCCTCTTCTCGACGCCATTCTGAGTGCCGCTTCCGAATACGGCGCCGAGAAGGGCATGTTGGCGATGAGCCACCGCGGCCGGTTGAACGTGATGGTGAACATCGTGGGCCGCTCTGCCGCCGAAGTTTTCGCCCGCTTCGAGGATGTCGATCCTCGCAGCATTTTGGGTGGCGGCGACGTGAAATACCACATGGGCGCCACAGGCGATTTCCTTGCCGCCAACGGACAGAAGGTCGAGATGCACCTGGTTTCCAATCCCAGCCACCTGGAAGCCGTCGATCCGATTGCCATGGGCCGCACGCGCGCCAAGCAGCAGCGGCGCGGGGCGCAAGGGCGCCAGAAGGTCCTCGAAATTACCATGCACGGCGATGCGGCCTTCGCCGGGCAGGGTGTCTGGGCGGAGACCTTGAATATGTCGGAGCTGCCCGGTTACGACATCGGCGGTTCCGTGCACATCGTCGTGAACAATTTGATTGGTTTTACCACCGCTCCGCGCGACAGCAATTCGTCGCGGTTTTCTTCCGATGTCGCCAAGCGCCTGCCCATCCCGATTTTCCACGTCAATGCCGAGGATTTTGAGGGCGTCGTTCGGGTGGGCCGGATCGCGCTCGATTATCGCTACACATTCGGCGCGCCCGTCGTGATCGATCTCGTCGGCTATCGCCGGCATGGGCACAGTGAGGTTGACGATCCCACGATTACCCAGCCCCTGCGCTACCGGAAAATCGAAGCCCATCCTCCCACCTGGCAGATTTACGCCGAGAAAACCGGCATCGACGCCGCGCCCATCGTTCAGCGCGTGCGCGAGCAATTGGATGCCGCGCAGAAAGAAGCTTTGGAGCTCGAAAAGGCTCCTCCCATGCGCCGCTTGCCGCTCTATTGGAAAGGCTATGTCGGCGGGCGCCACGACGCCTCTCTGGAAGTGGATACCGGCGTCGCCCAGCAGGACCTCACCGAGGTCGGCACTGCGCTCACGAGTTACCCGGCGGGTTTTCACATTCATCCCAAGGTCGAAAAACTTTTGCAACAGCGGCGGGAGATGTCCCAGGGAAAGCGGCCTCTCGATTACGGCATGGCCGAAGCGCTCGCCTTCGGTTCTTTACTCAAGCAGGGTGTGCCGGTGCGACTGACCGGGCAGGATTCGCGTCGCGGCACGTTCAACCAGCGGCACGCCGCGTTGATTGATATTGAGACCGAAGAGGAATACGTTCCGCTCGAGCATCTGGCGAAAGCGCCCACGTGGTTCGAGATTTACAATTCGCCGCTCTCGGAAGCAGCTGTCCTCGGCTTCGAGTACGGCTTCAGCCGCGATTATCCCGGAAGCGCTCGTGCTGTGGGAAGCGCAGTTCGGCGATTTCGCCAACGGCGCCCAGATCATCATCGACCAGTTCATCGCGGCCAGCGAAGACAAATGGAATTTGCTCTCTGGCCTTGTCATGCTGCTGCCCCACGGCTACGAAGGCCAGGGCCCGGAGCATTCCAGCGCGCGCATCGAGCGTTATTTGCAGCTTGCGGCGCGCGACAACATCCAGATTTGCCAGCCTTCCAACGCCGCGCAGTACTTCCACCTCCTGCGCCGGCAAGCCCTTCGCGTTTGGGTGAAGCCGCTTGTCGTGATGACGCCCAAGAGCATGCTGCGAAATCCGGCGGCTTCCTCGCCGCTCGCCAGCCTGACCACCGGGCGTTTCCAAAATATTATTCCGGATGCCGGCGATGGCTCGGCGGAACGCGTGCTGTTTTGCACCGGCAAAATCGGCCACGAACTCGTTGCCGAGCGCAAGCGCCGCAACGACGCGTCGACCGCAATCGTCTTCGTCGAGCAGCTCTATCCCTTCCCGGAAGCGGAGCTCACGGCTGAAATGGACCGCCACGCGGCTGCCCGTGAATTTGTCTGGGTGCAGGAAGAACCCGCCAACATGGGGGCTCTCTCCTTCATAATGCCGCGCCTGGAGCATCTGGCGCGAGGCCGCGCTGTGTTGTCGGTGAAGCGCTCGGCGAGCGCCAGCCCTGCCACGGGCTCGCACAAGGCTCACGAACTGGAGCAAAAAACGCTGCTATCGCTGGCCTTCGGCGTCTAATAGCCAAAAGCAGGCGCTCACTTCAGTGCGTCGGCTGAATTTTGCGCAAAGCACCAGTACACGAAGTCAGGCGAATAGCGCGAGGCCACGATCGCCGGAACGTCCGCCTGGGTGATTTGCTGAAACGCAAAATCGATTTGGCCGTCCGGTTTGACCGTTCCCAGTAAATATCCGTAGACATCCGACTGCCAACTGGGTTGCGGCGGATAGTTTTCCGGAAAAGCGTAACGTTGTGCTCCCGCGGTGCCCACGATCCAGCCCGGCAAGACTCCGCCATGGTTTCGCCAGTATTCCGTATTGAAAATATCGTCCATGAAGTAGTGCGAATGGCTCTCCAGCACGTAGACGTGCTTGTGGGCGCTGTTCTGTGCGCTTAGTAGATCCGCGTAGGCGCGCCGCCCACTCTCGGTGCCCACGATGGATTCATTCATGCTGTGTCCTTCCGAAATGCTCTCCGGCAGCGGCTTGTGCATCCCGACGACAATGGTCCGAATTTGCGGGATGGCGGAATCCGCGTTCAGCACTTTCTCGAGCCACGCCAGCTGATCGGAATCGAACTGATCGGGGGTGGCGTTGTCGAGAGTTATAAAGTCGACGCCGTCTTCGATCCAGTGGTAATAAGTCCGCAGTTTGAAATCCTCGCCGTCGTCGTTGAGCCGCTGCTTGCGCAAGACAGGCGTATCGATCCAATCGGCGAATTGCAGCAGGTATTGTTCGCGCGTTTTGGGAGGGATTATCTCGTGGTTTCCGATCGCAAGAAACACGGGCAGGGTGCCGAAGGGAAGAAGCTGATTCTGTATGAAGTCGTTCCAGGAAAGATCTTCGTAGCCGATGATGTTCAGCGGTTTCCCGATGTGCGCGGTCTGATGCTGGATATCTTCGTCGAAATTGTAAACCGCGCGGAAGTCGCCCAGATGCCAGTAAAAGCGGGCGCCATCTTTCCTCACGCCGGCGGCGATGGCCGGCATAACGACGTCGCCGCAGTTGCGCGAGTCGCCGGACACCGCAAAGGTCCATGTGGGAGTGGCCGGGGCAGCCTCCTGCGGGGCAGGTGAGGGCTTCGCGGCGGCGTGCCCAGCGCGCTTTGCGTGGTTCTCTTGCGCGTTCGACTTGACCACGAGCGCGGCCAGGGCCACAAGGGAAATGGTTGTATAGATCAGCGTGCGCCGCAGTCTCATGGCAGTGCCGGAAGGCAATCCTCCTCTTGTTTGACGAACGCCTATTCTCTCCCGGCCGTCTAAGAATGCCAAGCGATGGCGAACCGGTCTAGGCGAACCACTGAGGCGGACCATTGACCAAAACGGCGGGGTCAAATCGTGGCGCCAGCGCATCTGATGAGGGGTACGGTATAGTTTATCTTCGTATTCATCTTTGCACCGCACTTCGAGGCGCACATTTCTAGAAACCGCATGGCCAGTGCCGAACCGTCACCCGGACGCACCCCGGCCCAAAAGCTGAAGCATGCCTGGGCCGCGCTCCCGGACGCTTGGGCGCTCCTCAGACCGCGGCGCGGAATCCTGTTCGCCGGCCTGCTCCTCATGGCCATCAACCGCGTGGCTGGCTTCATTCTCCCCGGTTCGACCAAATATCTCGTCGACGATGTCATCAACAAACGCCAGGTCCATTTGCTCGTGCCGATCGTGCTGGTGGTATTGGCGGCCACGGTCGTCCAGGGACTCACCTCCTATAGCCTCACGCAGCTCTTGTCGAAGTCCTCCCAGCGCCTGATCACCGAGCTTCGCGTAAAAGTGCAGTCGCACATCGGTCGCCTTCCGGTGGCCTTTTACGATTCGACGAAAAGCGGCGTGCTCGTGTCGCGGATCATGAGCGATGTGGAAGGCGTCCGGAACCTGATGGGCACGGGGCTGATCGAGTTCATGGGCGGAATCATGACGTCGATCATTGCCCTCGTGGTGCTCCTGCGCATCAGCGTGATGATGACCGCCGTGGCCTCCGCAATTCTTCTGGTTTTTGCGTTTGGCCTCAGCCGCGCATTCGAGACCATCCGCCCTTTCTACCGGGCTCGCCCGAAAATAACCGCGGAAGTTACCGGGCGCCTCACCGAGTCGCTGGGCGGCGTCCGCGTGGTGAAGGGCTATCACGCCGAGGAGCGCGAAGAGAAGGTTTTTGCGTCCGGCGTGCAGCGGCTGCTGGAAAATGTGGTGAGCACGCTCACCGTAACGTCGCTCATGGCGCTTTCCGCCACCGGCCTGCTGGGAGTCGTAAGCGCCGTGATGATGTTCCTCGGCACGCGCCAGATTCTCGGCGGAACGATGACGCATGGGAACTTTCTTCGAGTTCACTCTGTTCCTGGGAATGCTCGTCGCCCCGGTTTCCCAGATTGTCGGTCTCGGACCGATGATGATCGAGGCCCTCGCCGGTCTTGAACGGACCCGTGAGATTCTGAACGAGAAGACGGAAGAACAGACGCCGGGGCGCAACATCCATCTCGACCGCGTAGAGGGGCGCGTGGCCTTCCGGAATGTGAGCTTCGCTTATGACGCGGGCAAGCAGGTGTTATACGACGTGAGCTTTGATTCCGAGCCCGACACCGTCACCGCTCTGGTGGGGCCTTCCGGTTCCGGCAAATCGACGATCATCGGTCTGATCGCCGCGTTCTATGTTCCGACCGCCGGTAAAGTGCTGGTGGACGGCGTCGATCTCGCGCAGGTGCGTCTGGACTCCTACCGCACGCAATTGGGTGTCGTGCTGCAGGAAACTTTTCTCTTCGACGGCACCATCCGCGAGAACGTGGCCTTCTCCCGCCCGGATGCAACCGAGCAACAAATCCTCGAGGCCTGCCGTATCGCTCGCGTCGACGAATTCGCCGAGGCGTTCGAGAAAAAGTACGACACGATCGTCGGCGAACGCGGCGTGAAGCTTTCCGGCGGCCAGAAGCAGCGTGTTTCAATCGCTCGCGCCATTCTTGCTGACCCCCGCATTCTCATCCTTGACGAAGCCACCTCCAGCCTCGACTCCGAATCGGAAGCGTTGATTCAGGAAGGGCTTCGTTACCTGATGCGCGGGCGAACCACCTTCGTGATCGCACACCGCCTCTCCACCGTTCGTCGCGCCGATCAGATCCTGGTAGTCGAAGCTGGGCGGATCGTCGAACGCGGTACGCACGAGTCGTTGTACGAAGCCCGGAGCCGCTACTTCGACCTGTACACCAAGCAGCACGGCGTGGAATCGAACCTTTTCCTCGCGCCGGGCGAAGGCGACGCCGACCTCGGAAGAGTCTGCACCGGTGGAAGCGGCCGCGAGTTCGTTGCCCAGAGAAACCGTCCTTCCTGACCGCCAGGATTGAATTCGCGCGACACTGTGCGAAGTCTGGCGCTGCTCTGCTTGGCGAATCATCCCTACCCGCTACAAGAAGCCGCGTAGCGATCTCAGGCCTTTCGGGTATAGCCGCCGAGAGCCCCTCCGCTTAGTCTCCAGCTTACAGTGCAGGTTCTCGGTCGTGGCTTGAAGTAGCTGATCGAGGAAGCGCAACCGCAGCAGAATTTTCAGAAGTCTGCAAATCTCGCAAATTTGGATGGAGGATCGAATGAGAAACAGCGACTGGTCGTCGATAGTCACGGGAATTGCGATTGGGGTTGGTATCGGGGCGGCGTTGGGTATTTTGTTCGCCCCGCAATCGGGTGAAGATACGCGCGAATATCTGAAGGGAGCCGCCAAAGACCGCCTGAACGATACCCGCGAGCGCTTTGGCAACGCGGTGGAATCCGGCAAAGATTTCGCGCGCCAGGCGCAGGATTCGGTGGAAGGAGTGAAGGGCCATTTGAAGGACATCGCCGACGCGGGCCAGCGCGCTTATCGCGACGCAGCGAAAGCGTAATTGTTTTTCGAAAGCTACTGATCGGTCATTAGGAGGCGGGAATGAAAACAGCTTCGATTGCAGGAATAGTTCTGATCGTCCTCGGCATCGTCGGCTTGATTTATCAGGGCATCGGATATACGAAACGAAAAGATGTGCTCGATGTAGGGCCGATCCACGCCACCAAGGACACCCATGAAACAATTCCGATTCCACCGGTCCTCGGCGGAATCGCATTGATTGGCGGAATTGCCCTGCTCGTGGTCGGCGCAAAGTCCACGGCTTAATCGCCAACCTGCGAATGTCTTTGCACTGACGCGAAGAAAGGTTGTGCGCGATGGGTCTCATGCTAATTCTCACGATTGTGCTCGTAATCGCCCTCGTGGGCAGTCTGCCGCGCTGGCCGCACAGCCGTTCCTGGGGATATTACCCGAGCGGCGGCATCGGTCTGATCGTCGTGATCCTGTTGATCCTGTTTCTGCTCGGGCGCCTGTAAGAATTTCTTGAAAGGGAGGACACTGTGGCGAAAAGCACCGGCATTCTTGCAAAAGAAGAAGATCTTTTGGTGGGAGTGGCCCGCAGCATCGGCTCCACATTAGGCACGGTCGTATCCAAGGTGAACTCCGTCACGAAGGCAGCGAAGCCGGCAACTCGGTTGGCGCGCGCGTAAGATCGTGCGTAAGAATAAGAAGAGGCAACCTCGGCCTCTCGGCCGTCACGCCGAAAGCGGTCAAGAAACGTTCCTGAGTCGACCCCGCATATCTTCTGAACGAACAAGGAGGCAGTCATGTTGCGATGGGCGCTGATTTTTCTAGTGGTAGCGATAGTGGCGGGAATTTTTGGTTTCGCGGGGATTATGATTGCCGCGGCGGGAATCGCCAAGCTGCTGTTCTATTTGTTTCTCGTGCTGTTCCTGGTCTCGCTGCTCGGCGGATTGGTGCGGAGAACCTAGCGAGTTTCGAGGCATACGGTCAGCGGGAATCGAGCTCCCGAATCACGGCGGCGCTTTGAAGCCGGATGTAGGGATTGGAATCGTGGCCCATCCGGTCCCGGAGAACCGCCAGCACGCCGTCGTCGGAGGCAATCTGGCCGCTCTCGATCAGATCGGCGCAAGGAATCGATCGCCTCCACCCGAACATCGGCATCCTGATCGTCTTCCAACGCACCGAGCAGCGTGTTGCGAACCATGTCCTGCCGCGCGGAGCCATTCAAGGCATCGAGAGCCTTCAGACGAACCGCCGGGTCGCGGTCTGTCTCCACCACTCGGTTCAGAGCCGCACGCACTTCCGGATCGCCGCTGCGCGGGCTGAGCAGGTCGACGGCGTTTAGGCGCACATCCGGTCCAAAGCGCTGGTTGTTGCGCAACACATAGAGCAAAGCGTTTTTGACAGTGCCATCATCCACGGTGCCCCGCACCGTGACGGGCTGCTCGGACCTCATCTGAAGCTCTACCTGCGGAGGATCGTTGCCTGCGGCGGGAAGCACATTAATTCCCGCCACGTCGGCCGTGTGGACATCGAATACCTTGGAAGAAGGGGGTGAGGCCACCACGGGCTCCAGCACACTCGAATCGGTCGCAGAGTCGGCTGCCGACCCGGCTGCCATATGTGCAGGAGGAGCGGATATCACGGGATGCCGCAGCAATCGCGGGCCAAACATTCCCACAGAGAAGCCGATCATCACCAGCAGCGCCCCGCTCCAGGCCGGCCGGGGAGACATCCAGTCCGCGGGAAGCAGTGCGCCGATCTTCCTTCGCAGCCAGCCGCCCTCTTCCTCTCGGTCCAGCGCGTCTTCCAGGCTTGCGCGGCAGCTCGCGAGCAGAACCGCATCCGGTTCCACCCGATGCTCTCCCAGCATCGCGATCAATTCCTTCTCGCTTTCGAGGGTGGACCGGCATTTCGAAACAATCCGCCAGATGAGCGGCCAGCTCGCTCTGCTCGACCACATCAAGTTCGTCGCCTGCCGCAAACAGAATGAGTCGCGGTCGCCAGTCACTGCACGGCTCGTTGGCCATTGCGTCCTTGTCCGGATTCCTTTCCCGCCACATCATTCCTGATCCTGATCCCTTTCGCTACCGCATTCCGCCCAGGCTTTCGCGAAGCTTTCTCGTAGCCCGGAACAGCGAATTCTTCACCGTCTCCTCGGAGGTGCCCAGCAGGTCGCCGATCGCCCTTAACCGCAATCCCTGGTAATGCTTCATTTCGAATACCGTCCGTTCGCGGGGCGAGAGGCGTTTCATGGCCTCCTGAATTTTTTCGCCCAGTTCGCTTCCCAGCAGCTGTTTCTCGGGATTGGAAGCCGCGCTTAATTCGGGCTGGCGATCGAAAAAATCGTGCCTGGTTCCCTCGGCGTCTTCCGATACGGGCGCTTGGTCCTCGCGGTGGCTGGTGCGGCGGCGCAAATTATCGAGCGCCACATTCGTCGTAATCCTGTACAGCCACGTATAAAAGCTGCACTCGAATCGGAACCGGTGCAGGTTGCGGTAAACCTTCAGGAAAGCTTCCTGGTAAATATCCCGGGCGTCTTCCGTCTTATGGACCAGGTTCAGCGCCAGTCGCAGAACGTCCCGGTCGTAGCGCCGCACCAACTCCTCAAACGCCAGCCGGTCTCCGGCCTGCGCCTTACGGACGAGCGAATGCTCCTCGCTGCGCTTATCCGCAGCCGCTTGGCGTGCATCCGCTTCGAGTGCAACGCTCATCGCCATGGCGTTCCCTGCCGACTCGGAATGTGTTACGAGGGGGACTGCTTGCCCTGGGGCCGGATCGTCCGCGCTCGCAACCCTTTTCGCTCTCTTCAAATACATAGACGTTCCAATCGGCCTTCGGTGAGCATCAAGGGCTCGACTACCGCTCGTAAATCCGGCCTGCTAATCGGATGCGCTATGCCTGTATTACGTTGCAGACTCGGTACTTAGCCCGCAATCCCGTCGAAACAATCGGGTTGCACTTACTGACGGGTGCGCAACCTCTCCAGAAACCCCCCGTTCAGCCGTACCCCCAGCCGTATCAGCCCGTACACGGCCACGCATACGATGAAATCGAGCACCACCCCGCCGTCGATGCCGAATCCCTGGTGGCGAAAAGCGTCCGGCAGATGCGGGGCCAGCGACAAGTAATAAATCGCATTGCCAATCAGAATCGCGACCAGATACTCCAACCACCTCGTCGGCGTTGCCCCAAGAAATTGGCGCTCCCTGGCCATCGGATGTACCCGCCCGCGGAGATCTCCATCCACCGCCATTCCCGCCCAACTGCACCCAATATATGGCACTAAAAGCACGATGTAAACGGGCCAAACTGTCTCCGCGCTGCCGCCAGGACCGAATCCCCGCTACTATGAGAATACGAAGCATGCGACCCCGTGTATCATCCCTTCTTCACCGTCCATGACCACCTCATTGAGCGATTCCGTGAAATACCTGCGCGGCGTCGGGCCACAACGCGCCGCAATTCTGGAAGAGCACGGAATCGTAACGGTCAGCGATCTTCTCTCCTATCTCCCTTTTCGCTACGAAGACCGCATCACCTTCACGCGCATCGCGGAAGTGATTCCCGGCCAGGTGCATACGATTTGCGCCGAAGTCACGGGCGGCGGAGGCGGAATGGTCCGCTTCATGCGCGGACGCAGCGCCATCTTCCACGTCACCGTCCGTGACCGCTCGGGAACTCTGCACGCGCGCTTTTTCCACGGCGGCTACCTTGCCGGGCGCCTCAAGGACGGCCAGAAGCTCGTGCTGCACGGCAAGGTCGACCGCGACGCTTACCGCCCAGGCCGTCTCGAAATGGTGAATCCGCAGATCGAAGTCATCGGAAGCGAAGAGAAAGAGGGCGTCGATTCCACCGAAGTAGGCCGCATCGTTCCCATCTACGAAGCCATGGGCGGCATCAGCTCCCGCATCCTTCGCCGCATCATCTATAACGCGCTGCAGAATTTCACCGGCAATGTTCCCGACCTTCTCTCGGAGGAAATTCGCGCGCGCTACGGCTTTCCGTCGCGGCGAGAGGCGCTGCTCTACGTGCACTTCCCGCCCAGGAATGTCAGCCTCGAGTTGCTCAACAGTTTTCGCAGCCCCGCGCAGACCCGGCTCATCTTCGAGGAATTTTTCTGCTACCAGTTTGGACTGGCTCTTCGCCGCCAGACCGAGAATCGCCAGCGCGGGATCGCCATGCGCGTCCGCGAAGATAAAGTGCGGGACGCTCTGAAGCGCATTCTCCCGTTCAAGCCCACCGCCGCGCAAAAGCGCGTCCTCGGCGAAATCGCGGCGGACTTGGAGCGGCCCTTCCCCATGCACCGCCTGCTCGAAGGAGACGTCGGCAGCGGCAAAACAATCGTTGCGCTCGAAGCCGCCACCATCGTCATCGAGAATGGCTATCAGGTAGCCCTGATGGCGCCCACGGAAATTCTTGCCGCCCAGCACTACCTCTCCGCGCGCCGCATCTTCCAACCGGCCGGCTACAACGTCGCTCTTGTCGTGAGCGGCCGCAAGCGAGCCGAAAAGGAAGCCGCCATCGAATCCATCGAGAAAGGCCAGGCGCACCTGGTCGTGGGCACGCACGCCTTGATCGAAGATCCCATCAAGTTCCACCGGCTCGGCCTCGCCATCATTGACGAGCAGCACCGCTTCGGCGTTCTCCAGCGCAAGCGCCTCATCGAAAAAGGCGCCGCGCCCCACGTACTCGTGATGACGGCCACGCCCATTCCGCGCACCCTGGCCCTCACACTCTACGGCGACCTCGACCTCTCCGTGATCGACGAACTCCCTCCCGGCCGCACCCCGATTGAAACCCGCTGGACGTCGGAAGCCCAGCTCGCTGCCGTGTGGCAGTTCGCGCGGCGTGAGATTGAGCGGGGCCGGCAGGTCTACGTGCTCTATCCCGTGATCGAAGAATCGAAACAGGAACTCAAAGCCGCCACCGCCGAATACGAACGCCTCGCGAAAACAGTTTTCCCGAAGCTGCGCGTAGGGCTGCTCCATGGACGCCTGAAGAATGAGGAAAAAGACAGTGTGATGGACCAGTTCCGGCGCGGAGAGTTGCACATTCTGGTTGCGACCACCGTGATCGAAGTCGGCGTCGACGTGCCCAACGCCACCGTAATGGTCATCGAGCACGCCGACCGCTTCGGCCTGGCCCAGCTTCACCAGCTCCGCGGCAGAATCGGGCGCGGCAAGGAAAAATCGCATTGCATCCTGATCGCTCCGAAATCGATCGTGGGAGACGCCCGCGAGCGCATCGAAGCCATGGTGGCCACATCCAACGGCTTCGAAATCGCCGAGCGCGACCTCAAGCAGCGCGGCCCGGGCGAATTCTTTGGCACCCGCCAGCACGGAGACGCCGCCTTCTCGTTCGCGCAGCCGCTCCGCGATCACGAACTTCTGGAACTCGCGCGCCGCGAAGCCTTCGCCGTCGCGGAGGATCCCGCGCGTTCGGCCGAGCTGGTGACCCGCCTTGAAAAACTGAGCCCTACGTGGCAAAAACGGTATCATCTGGCGTCGGTGGGATGAGTCATGCGAGTGATTGCCGGAACATACCGCAGCCGCAAGCTCAAGGGCCCCGGCAAGCTTCGCCTCCGGCCCACGAGTGACCGTCTGCGCGAGACGCTTTTCAATATCCTTGGCCCTTCGATCGAGGATTCGCTCTTCGTAGATTTGTACGCGGGCACCGGCGCAATCGGCATCGAAGCCGTCAGCCGCGGCGCGCGTCTGGCCATTCTCGTCGAAGCGCATCCGGCGACGGCTCGCCTCACCTGCGAAAATCTCGAATCCCTGGGCATTCGCGGGAGCGCCGAGGTGATCAGGGCGGACGCCATTCAGGCGCTCGACAAGCTGGCTGCCCGCCACCTGATGGCCGATTTCGTTTTTCTCGATCCGCCTTACAAAGACGCCGACGAGCATCTCAAGGTGCTCGAGTATCTCGACACAGCGCATCTCGTCGCGCCCTACGGACTCGTGATCGTCGAGCACCATCACAAGACGGAACTGCCCGGCCGTTTCACTCGCCTCGAGCGCACGCGGCTGCTCGAACAGGGCGACGCTGCGGTCAGCTTCTACAGCCTGGCAGCCGCGGCATAGGGCGAAGCATCGGATCAACAGGTATAATGGCCTCTCTTATGAACTTGGGACTCCGGCCGGCGGTAGTCGCGAAGGGCGAGGGCGATCCCGCCGCTTACAATCTGGGTGTCGTGTGGGAATCCCCGTGGCAGGAATTCTGGACCAGCCTCCGCGATTTCTTTGTCGGGCCGCATCCGGAAAAAGACGGCGATCTGCCTCCCGACCGCCCGCTTCGCGTCGACTGGGTCCGCGGCCGAATGCCCGGCCGGGCATTCCTGGCATCGTCCCTTTGGCATGTCGCCGCTATATTGATACTCATTCTGCCCATTTGGGGCTTCCTCCCGCAGGCCGAGCACACGCTTCCGCCGGTCCAGATTGAGGTCACCTACTATCCCGCGCAGGATTTGCCGCCGATTTCGCTTCCCAGCCCCGCGATAAAGCGCAGCGCACCGGCGAAGCGCGCCGTCGAACCCGCGAAACCGGCTGCCGAGCCAACTGACCAGCCCGGTGCGGACGCCTATCACCCGCGTCAGACAATTCTTTCGATACCGGTGAAGGTCACCCACCCGCGCCAGACTCTCATCCAGCCTGACGCGCCGCTCAACGCGCCCAAGGTGGACGTGCAGCTTCCCAACATGGTCCAGTGGGCCAGCCCGGCTCCCAAGCCCCAGCTTCAATTGACTCCCACCGTCGCGGCGCCCAACGTGAAGCAGCGCGCCGTGCGCGACATTGCCGTCCCCGAAGTCGCCAACAACGAGAAAAATCCCGGCGCCCTGAACATTGCCGCCGCGCCGGTAGTGAATTTCCAGCCGCAGATGCCGATGAGTTCGATGGCTGCTGTCGCCGAGAAGCACCAGACGCGCGCCGATTCCGCCGCCGCACCTGAAATTGGCGCATCCACCAACGACGCGAATCTCCACCGCCTGATTGCGCTGTCCGCAACGCCGGGTCCTCCCGCGCCGCAAGTGGCCGTTCCACAGGAGAATCTAGCCGCGCGAATTTCCATTTCCCCAGCCGGGAAATCGCCGGGAACCCCGGGGGCCGCCGGCGGATCTGGCTCGGGATCGGCGAACGGCGGATCGAGCGCCGGTTCAGCGCCCACATCGGGAGCAGCAGGAGCAGCTGGTGCCCCAGGAACAGCGGGAAGTTCGAATTTGCCCGCAGGAATCATCGTGAGCGGCGGAAACAGCCGCCCCGGCGGCATCGCGGCGGGCGGAATCGCTCCCGGCAGGCTCAACCTCAAGCCCACCGCGCCTGATCTCACGCCGCCCGCGCGAAAAGGATCGTCCCTCGCCCGCGCGATCGATCCCAACGTGCCCCCGGAAAAAATCCTCACCGGCAAAGAGGTCTACACGCTCAACGTCAATCTCCCCAATCTCACCAGCGTAGCCGGCAGCTGGATTCTGAATTTCGCGCAGCTCGACGAAGGTGATGGTCCGCCGGTCAGACCCAAGGGGCAGCTCTCCGGCCCGGTGCCCCTGGAAAAAGTGGACCCCAAGTACCCGCCGCAGATGATCAAGGAGCACGTGGAAGGGCAGGTGATTCTCTACGCGATTATCGGGAAAGACGGCGTGGTGCGAAACATTCAGCTCGTCCACAGCGTGGAGCCCGAGCTCGATAAAGACGCCATGGAAGCGCTGGCGCACTGGAAGTTCCGTCCCGCCACGCGCGAGGGCGAGCCTGTGGAACTCGAAGCGGTGGTTTACATTCCCTTCCGGTATCACCCGCTCGAATAGCGGCGCGTTCGCGCCTCAGAAGTGCGTGCGCAGATCGCGAAACGACTGCACGATCAGCAGCTTTCCCACTCCGCTCTCCACTGCCCCTCTGTCGGTGATCCACGTGGCGGGATGCGGTATGAACACCGCATTGAGCCCCGCCTGTAAAGCAGGGTTAATGTCGGTAGCCGGGCTGTTGCCCACCATCCAGCCATTGGACTTCACAATCTTGAATTGCTCGATCACCCGCTGAAAAATCCCGGCATTCTTCTCCATCACGTTTTCGATGGCATCGAAATAGGATTGCAGCCCGGACCGCTCGACTTTGCCCGCTTGCTCGGCGGCTTCCCCTTTGGTGAGCAGAATCAGCCGGTGGCGTTTGGCCAGATAGGCGAGCGTATCCGGCACTCCGTCGAGAATTTGCGGCGGGGTGTTTTCGAGTTCCGCGGCCATCTGCTCGATTCCCTTCACCACCTCTCGTCGCGCCATGTTTCCAGCCAGCTTCAGATAGGTTTCTTCGAGGGAGCGCTTGAAGCTGCGCACGCCATACCCATGCTGGCGAATGTTGCGGCGCTCGGTTTCGTTCAGGATGTGGCGGATGTAGTCCGGCGTGTAGCCAAGATATTCAAGCTGCGCGACGAAAGTCGTAATCGCCTTGTCAAAAAAGACATTGTTTTCCCAAAGCGTGTCGTCCGCATCGATGATCAGGCTGTTCCGCGCCATCCAGGACCCCCGGCTCCAAATCTTGCGTTACTCGGCAGGATAAGAGAAGGGGTTTCCACACCGATGTGAACCAATGGCAACGCCGTTCGGTTCAGCCAGGAAGATTCTTTCTGTGGATTTCAAGCGGAAGCGGGAAGGAATTCGTACCGTTCGATGCGGGCCGCCACGCCGCGGCGCCCGTTGCTGGGCTCGACGCGAAGCACGCGCGCGTAGCAGCGGATATTCACGTCGCCTGCGAGGGTGATCTGTTGCGGAAGGGTAAGCACGAACTCGATCGAGCTGCCCGTTTCCAGGCTGGCCTCGATCGTGAAGTACAATCCACGGAAACTCACGTCGCGCGTTTCGCCCTGCCGCTCCGTGACGCCTTCTCCAGAGGAAAACCGCACTTTTACGGGGAGGTTCATCGAAAAACGCCGTGCAGCGCGGCGCTCCACATCGTCTTCCATGAGTCCTCTTTCTGGAGCTAAGTCTGAAGCTACCATCGGTCCTCGTGTGGCGCAACGGATTTCCGAACCACGCCGGCCCCGGGACTCCAGGTTCGAAACGCGCGAATCTGTATTAATCTGGTTTTCAGACGCCATACAATCATTCAAAGGGATCAAATGACGCAGGTCTTTCACCGCAATTTTTTCCTCGAAGGCCCGGCAGGACGCCTGGAGGCGATGCTCTGGACCACGGCCGCCGCGAGCCCGGGCAATCTCGTTGCGCTGGTATGCCATCCCCATCCGCTCTTTGGCGGCACCATGCACAACAAGGTTGTGTACCAGGCCGCGAAGGCGCTGCATCGTAAAGGCATGCCCGTGCTGCGCTTCAATTTTCGGGGCGTAGGGCTAAGCGAAGGAGAGCATAACCGCGGTCGCGGCGAACAGGACGACGTCCGAACGGCTCTCGACTATCTCGCGAAAGAATTCCCGGCGCGCCCGATTCTCTTAGCGGGATTCAGCTTTGGCTCCTGGGTCGGTTTGCGTGTCGGCTGCGAAGATCCTCGCGTGACATCCCTGATCGGTCTGGGCATTCCGGTGAACAAGTCCGATCTTTCCTACCTCGCCTCGTGCGCCAAGCCCAAGCTCTTCATCCAGGGTGAAAACGACGAATTCGGTGCGCGCGCCAATGTCGAAGAATTTGTCGCCACGCTGCCCGAGCCGAAGCGCCTGGTGGTTGTTCCGGGCGTGGATCACTTTTTTACGGGAAAGCTTCCAGAAGTAGGCGCCGCAATCGATGCGTGGATCGATCAGCTGGCAACCGAGCCAGCCAGTGCTCCGCAACAGACTTAGCGTCGCGCCTCGAAAACCTTGAGGAATTCTTCTCTCCCCGCAGGTTCCACGCCGGCAAGCGCCAGGTTATTCTCCACGTGCCCGATCTGGCTCATCCCCACCAGCGCGGTCGTAATCCCCGGCGCGGAGCGCGCGAATTGCAGCGCCAAAGCGGAATCGCTCTTCATTCCCCACGCGTTGCGCATGGTCGCGGGCAGATTCTTTGTGAGCTGGCCCTGCAGAAGCGCGGCACTCGCCACTAGCGTAATCCCGAGCGCCCGCCCCGCCTGAACCATCGCCATCGTCTTGCCTACGGCCACCTGGTTCGGCCGCGTCAGGGCCTCCGGCATCGCCAGGTTCAAAGGCAGTTGCACGAATCGAAAGTGATGGTCGCTGCCTCCGATTTCAGCGGCGACGCCCACAATCTCTTCGAGCGAAAGGTAGCCGGGCGATTTCGGGTCTTCGCGGAATGCGTTCCAAGTGGCCAGCCCGTAAGCCCCGATTTTCCCCGAAGCAACCGCGGATTCCAGAAACTCAAACGCTTTGCGAATCCGGCGAAGGAATTCGTCTTTCGATATCTCGCCGAGCTGCGTTTCCGGGTTGTGCAGGTAAAAGACGTCGACGCACTGCACGCCCAGGTTCCGCCGGCTGCGCTCCAGTTGGTCCGCCAGGTAGCGCGGTGTCATGCAGTGGCATCCGGCCGCGATATCCTCCGCTCCGAAAACTCCCTTGTCGACGAACTCGCGCGAAAAATATTCGCTGGCGTCAGCCGGCATCTCGGCGTCCGGCGTCAGAAAACCTGCCTTCGTGCAGAGAACAATTTCGTCGCGCGAGAAGCCGTTCGAAATCAGCTCGCGCAGCGCCGCGCCGATAGACCGTTCGCTCCGCTGAAACCGGTAATTGATCGCCGTGTCCACTACGTTGAACCCGCCCTCCACGGCCGCCACCACCGCGCCACTGTACGCCTCGTCGGTCGCTTCGTCCGGTTCCCCGAGATAGGTGCCGATGCCAATCGACGAAAGCACCAGGCCGTTCGTAGCCTCGCGAAAATGTCCGGCCGCGGACTTTCCCCGGAACCTCGCCGCGTACCGCAAAGTGCCCTGCGGAGTCGCGGAACCGGCGATGGGTTTGTGGTCGGCTGTTGCCGCGGATGGCATGCGGTCCTCGCTTGTCGAGAATCGATGATGAGAAAGCGAAGTATATCAGAACGAAATAACGGAGTACGCGGGAAGCAAAAAACTCAGCTGACGCTGCGGGCGCTCATCTCTTGCGGTGGATTTCCTCCCGCCAGGCCCTGCGCGATGATCAGTTCTCGAGCCTGAACGCGAATCTTCGGCAAGTCTCGCGCGAAGAGCGCGCCGCTGGCAATGGCGCCCATTCCACCGATTGCCACGGTCCAAGGCGCTCCGATGCGATCGGCCACCATTCCCGAAAACAGCGCGCCGATAGGCGCCATCCCCAGGAACATCATCGAGTAGACCGCCATCGTCCGCCCGCGCAGGCGGTCCGGCACCATCGACTGAATCAGAGTGTTGGTAGCCGCCATTTGCACCATCACGAAAAAGCCCACCGGCACCAGCAGCAATACGGAAAGGTAGTAGTGGCGCGACAGCGAAAACAGAATGAGAAAAGTCCCGAAACTGGCGCACGATATCGCCACCAGCCTCGCCAGCCCTTGCAATTTCGTCCGCGAGGCAAGCGAAAGTGCGCCGAGCAGCGCTCCCACGCCGGTCGCCCCCATCAAAACGCCCAGCGTTCGGGCGTTCCCGTGCAGAACGCGCGCCGCAAAAATAGGCATGAGCACCGAATAGGGCAGCGCCACGATGCTGATCACGCCCGTCAGCAGCAGCAGCACCCCGATCGGCGGCGTGTTCCGCACGAAGCGAAAGCCTTCCAGAATGTGCTCGAGCGGAGACGCATCGTGCGGCTCGATCTTCGATTTCGGAACGCGCATCATCAGCAGTCCCGCGATCACCGCGATGTAGCTCACCGCATTGGCGAAGAAGCACCAGCCCTCGCCGATGCTCGCCACAAGGATTCCCGCAACCGACGGGCCGATCACGCGCGCGCTATTGAACATCGACGAATTCAGAGCGATCGCGTTCATCAAATCCTCGCGCCCCACCATCTCCACCAGGAAGGACTGCCGCGCCGGCACGTCGAACGCGTTCACCACGCCCATCAGCGAGGCCAGAAGAATTACCTCCCATACCGTCACTCGCTTGGTGAGCGTCAGAAACGCCAGGATGGACGCCAGAATCATCGAACTCGTCTGCGTCGCCACGATGATGCTTCGGCGGTCGAATCGGTCCGCAGCCAGGCCCCCAATCGGGCCCAGAAGAAATATCGGGAACTGCCCCGCGAACGCCACCGTTCCCAGCAGCAGCGACGATCCCGTGAGCCGGTAGACGAGCCACGCCTCCGCGATGTTGTCCATCCACGTGCCGACCAGCGAAATCATCTGCCCGCTGAAGAAAAGCTGGAAATTGCGATGCTTCAGCGAACGCACCATGTCCCGGAACCGCGAACGATCTTCGGTGAGGTTTGCTCTGGAAGCCTGTGGAGTTTCCGTTTCCGCCATACGTTTTAATTGTACGATGGTATCGGGCGCGTCTTCGCCCCGATTCTGGCGGGGATTTCACTTCTTGGGCGGGCGATGCGCTTTCGAAAACGCGTGTAGGCGCCGGATTCGGTCGCGTGCAGGTCGCGACCCGGCCCCGGCAGGGCTTTCTCCGGCAGGCGGCGCGAGCACGCGGCTGCAAGCCCGAAGGAGGCGTCGGTACGGCCAATCGGCCTCCCGAAAAAATATCTCTCCCTCGCGTGGATTGGAGTAAAACCAGCGCGTCAGCAGAGACAGGTGTTCGGTTAGATCGGGATGCGCTGCACGTAAACCGAATCTCCTCTTCTGTTCCTCGCGGAGAGTCGACAGACTCTTCTCGTTCGCGTCCGGCTCGGCAGACGCACTTTTTCCCACCGGTGCATTCGCCGGTTCGCTCTCGAGCGAATCCAGTCCCGCGCGCAGAATTTCCTCCACCGATCTTGGTTCGCCTGACAACTCGCCGAATCTCAGAAAGATCGGCTCCCGCAAGATTCCGCCTCGCATCGGAAACACCGCGACGGTTTTTTCCTCCGCGGCGCGCTGAAGAATCACCGCGTCGAATTCTTCCACGCGCCGCGCGAGTTCGGGCAATCCGCGCAGCGCCGCCGACACTTTCTCCAGCCGCTTGTGGAGCGCCGCGGCGCGCTCGAAGTCCAGCGCTTCGCTCGCCGCCTCGCGTTCCCGTTCCACGTCCTGGATGAGTTGGCCTCCGCCCGAATCGAGCCCCTTCAGCACGCGGCCAACCTCCGCGTCATATTCCTCTTTCGTGCAGCCCGCGAAGCACGGCGCAAGGCACATCTTCATCTGCGAATACATGCAGCCCGGAAACGCCGGATCGCGCCGGATCTTGATCTGGCAGCGGCGGATCTTGAACAAATCGAGATATCCCTCGCTGAAAGACTCCGCCGCCTTGCGCGAAACGAACGGCCCGAAGTAGAAGCCCGCATCGCCGCGAATGGTTCGCGTCACGTAGCACCGCGGATATTCATTCCGCAGGTTTACCTTCAGCATCGCCGGCGGGCGCACACGCACCAGGTTCCGGTATCGGCGAGGGAAATGCGCCCGGGCCTGCTGATAGTGCGCGACCATCTGCTCGAACTTGGAGCCGGTAGCGCGGTACCGGATTCGCGCCGCCACACCGCGAAGGTTCAACCGGTTGGAGGGCAGCTCAGCAGGGCCCAGGAGCCGTTCGGCCGCGCGCCGGATATCTGCCGTGCGGGCAAGATAAGGTTCCGCGGTCGCATCGGCCATTTCCAGAAGAAAGACTCCCGGCCGCGTAGGGAAGCGCGCTGAAGAAGGCCGCATCGCAGGCCGCATCGAACTCCAGCGCGTGTTCCAGCTCAAGCATGGTGCAAGGATACAACGACTTTCATCGCCAGGAGGGCAAGCGGCGCAATCGGAAAGAAACTTAGACGCCTCGTTTAGACCCGTCGGTTCCAGGCGCGACCGCCGCGGCTTGCTTCTCTTTCCATTCCGCCAGCGTAAGTCGCGGCATGAGAAAAAGGTCTGAGCTGCGTGCATACCAGCCCCGCCCGTGCATGCGCGCGATCAGTTTGAGTTTTGGCGTGTCAATGTAATGCTTTTGGGCGTCGATCACGGCGTCGTCGCGAACGTGCATCATCACCACGCGGCCCAGCACCAGTCCGTTGTCGGGGCCCAGTTCGACAATCTGCATCAGCTCGCATTCCATCGATACCGGGCTCTCCGCAATGCGCGGCGGTTTCACGCGAACCGACGGGAGTGTCGTCAGTCCCGCCTTTTCAAGCTCGTTGACCCCCGGTCTCGAAATCGACCGCCGTTACGTTCATCTGCTCGGCGTTTTCTTCCGACACCAGATTCACCGTAAACTGGCCCGTCTCGCGGATGTTCGCGCGTGTGTGCTTGGGATTCGCAACAGGAGTGGAGCCGATGCCGACCCCGACCACCGGCGGGTCGCCTGAAAATGCGTTGAAGAACGAAAAGGGTGCCGCGTTGATCTGCCCGCGGGCATCCTGGCTCACCACCCAGGCAATAGGCCGTGGCGTAACCGTCGAAACCAGCAGCTTGTAGCATTCCTGCGGCGGAATCTCGGTGAAATCAAACTGCATCGGTCCTCGCGTGATTTTGCATCCCCGGGGTGCTAGTCCCCAGGTTCTTCGGTGGGGAATCCTGGTTCTAGTCCGCAACGGGTGCGGCCGCTCGTCTCAACTCGGGTTCCCGCTGCCTCGCCGCCAGAGAGGATATTTCAAACCGGTCGCCTACCTGCGTGCCCGAACGATAAATCGTATGAGGAGGCAGTTCCAGCACGCTGCTCGCTTTCAGAGAGACTTTGGAAATGCGGAAGGGCCGCACGTGCTCTTCCAGATGGACCACTTCCTTCTGCTTATTGAGGAAGATCAGATCGATGGGAAAGAGCATCCCAATCGTGTGAACCCCCCGCGAAGGGACGATCCAAAGTCCCGTCCCCAGGCGAGCCCACCCCGGAGTCTTCCCGAGCAGTCCCACCAGGCGGCGCACGTAGCTATCGGCGACGGTCGCCTCGGTTGCTACGAACGTCTCCCTCGTCTTGTTATAGACGTATACGGCGCGTTTTTGATCCGTGTTATTCATCGTCCCCGGAATCTCTCGGCGGTGCGGAGTCCTTACTCGATCGCTTTTCCCCGTCGCCGCCAGATAATGATGAACAGCACCACCACAGCAAGAACGCCAGCAATGATTCGAATTGTCGTAATGTCCATCTTCATTCTCTCCTTCAGCGATTTTTGTTATCTCACCACACCCGCCCCGATTACTTCAGCGCGGGCAAAAACTGCCGCATCAGCGTGATCACCGCCGGCCCCAGGATCACAACCATCAGAGCTGGGAAAATAAAGAATACGAGCGGCGGAACCATCTTCACCGTCGTCTTTGCGCTCATCTCTTCGGCTCGCTGGCGGCGCCTCGTGCGCAGATCGTCGGAGTAGACGCGCAGCGATTGCGCGATGCTCGTTCCGAACCGTTCCGTTTGAATCAGCATCGCCACCAGTGCTTTGAGTTCGTCGAGCCCTGTCCTTCGGGCTAGCTCCCGCAGCGCATCCAGACGGCTCTTCCCCACCCGCATTTCCAGGTTGACCATCTGCAGTTCTTCACTCAGTTCAGGGTGAACAATCCGGACTTCCTGGGCTACCCTCAAAATAGACTGGTCCAACCCAAGCCCGACCTCGACGCAGATTACCAGGAGGTCCAAAGCGTCGGGGAGAGCCATCCTCAGGCGATGCTGCCGTCTCTTGATTTTCCAGAGAAGCCACATTTCCGGAAGCATGAAGCCCAGCACGGCGGCCAGCAGCAAAACGAAGAACGGATTGCTCCGGTACACGCCAGTCAGCAGCACCAGCCCCACGAGGAGAATCGGCGTCAGCACTTTCATGCCTTGGATCGCCAGCGAGGCTTCCGAAGTTCTGTACCCCGCCCTCATCATCATGATCTGCGCGCGCGACGCCCGCGCTCCTGCCGCCACCGGAACGAAGCTCCCCACTTTTGCCAGAAGGTCGCGAGCCCGTTCCTTGTGCCTTTCGGCGAATTTTTCTTCCGGCCGGCGGGCGGTAGGCTGTTTCAGCTGCTCGAGCCGCTCCGCAACACCCGTTTCTCCTCGCGAGAACGCGTAAACCAGCGCCAGTAGAATCAGCAAGGTCGAAACGAACGTAATGACTGCTATGGCCGACGGCATTTCTCCCCCTTCACCATCACACCTCGATGTGCACGATCTTCCAAAGAATCCCCGCTCCGATGAACTGCAGAATGCCGGCGCCGATGAGCATTTTTACGCCGAGCGGATCGTCGAACAGCACGTGAACGTAAGTCGGATTCATCACCCTCATCAGGAGCAGCATGCCGATCGGCAGAGCGATCAGAATCGTTGCCGTCAAACGGCCTTGTGCCGTTTTGATTTGAACTTCACGGTGAATCCGGAATCGTTCCCGAATCACTCGCGCGAGTTCGTCGAGGAGCTGCGCCAGATTGCCCCCGGTATCTTTCTGAATCAAAAGCGCGGTTACGAAGAACTGCACGTCGACCAGTGGAACCCGCTCGGCCATGTTCGAAAGAGCGTCCCGCAGAGGCAGTCCGAAATTCTGCTCCTCAAACGTTGTCCGGAATTCGCCCGCGACGGGTTCGGGCGAATCCTTGGAAACCATTTCCAGCCCTCCCGTAAAAGCATGGCCGGCCCGCACCGCTCGTCCCAGCAGATCGAGAGCCTCCGGAAAGCGCTGTTCGAATTGCTTGAGTCTCCTGCTTCGCCGAAACGCGACCACGCCCAAGGGAATCAGAGCCCCTGCCACGCCCGCCGCTAGACCCGCTGAAAAGTGCCCGTAGAGAAAGCTCACGATCACATACGCGGAAAGTCCGCCCACACCGCAGAACAAAAGTATTGTGCCGGGCCTGGTGTCCATGCCTGCTTGCGTGATGAGATTCTGGAGCCGCGTCGTCCATTTGAGTTTCATCATCAAACGGTTCAACAGCGGCACGCTGCTCATCATCTCGTCGCGCACCAGTTGCAGGTCCAGCGCGATGTCGCCCCGCTTTTCGGCTTTCTTCACCGCCTCCATGCGAGTGCGAACGACTTCCGAGCTCGACGTCGACCCGAAAAACAGCCAGAAAAGTCCGAAGACAATCCCCGCCACCACCAGCGCGAGGAGTGCGATTAGCAGCGCCACATCGGCCTCCCCTGCCCGCAACCTCGCGGGCCAAATCCTGGCGATGAGCGTTGTCTTGGATCCGTAAATAGAATTTCTGCAATCATCGCAGCGTTCCTACCGCCTCCGGGCAAATTCGAACATCGCCGCCGGCAGCTGAATTCCTGTCACCAGCAGCCGGTCGCTGAATTTTGGACGGATCCCGGTCGCCCTGAACTCGCCCAGCACTTCGCCGTTCTCTCGCACACCGTGCTTTTCAAAAACAAAAATATCCTGCATCGCGACAATGTCGCCTTCCATCCCGGTAATCTCGGACACGTTGGTAACCTTGCGCGTCCCGTCGCTGAGCCGGCTCACCTGGACCACCACGTCGAGCGCCGAAGAAATCTGCCGCCTGCAAACGGTGTCCGGAATATTGAGATTGGCCATCGCCACCATGGTTTCCAGGCGTCCCAGGGCGTCCCGCGGAGCGTTGGCGTGAATCGTCGTCAACGACCCGTCGTGGCCCGTATTCATGGCCTGCAACATATCGAGCGCTTCGTCGCTGCGGACCTCGCCGACGATGATTCGGTCGGGCCGCATACGCAACGAGTTGATCAAAAGCTGCCTCTGATGCACCGCCCCTTTGCCTTCGATGTTCGGCGGTCGCGTTTCCAGCCGCACCACGTGATCCTGGTGCAACTGCAATTCGGCCGCGTCTTCGATGGTCACGATGCGCTCGCGATCGGAGATGAACGAAGACAGCACGTTGAGAAAAGTCGTTTTGCCCGCGCCCGTGCCGCCGGAAATCAGGATATTCAGCCGCGCCTTCACGCATCCTTGGAGCAGTTCCAGCATGGACGGAGTCAAGGTGTTATTGGTGATGAGGTCGTCTGCCGTCAGCGGATCGCGTCCGAATCGCCGGATCGAAAGGCACGGGCCGTCCACCGACAGCGGAGGAATAATCGCGTTCACGCGCGAGCCGTCCGCAAGCCGCGCATCCACCATGGGAGAGGATTCATCCACGCGCCGCCCGATTGCCGACACGATACGATCGATAATGCCCATCAGGTGGGCGTCATCGCGAAACTGCACCGAAGTCATTTCCAGAAGGCCGTTTCGTTCCACATACACGCGGCGGTAGGTGTTCACCAGAATATCGGAGACGGTCGGATCGTTGAGCAGTGGTTCCAGCGGGCCCAGCCCGAATACCTCGTCGAGTACTTCCTGGGCCAGCCTCTCCCGCTCCCCCTCCTGCAAATTCATGGGAGTGGATTCGCCGACGACCAGCGCTTCCAGTATCTGAGACACTTCGCGGCGAACCTCTTCCCTCTTGATTTCGTTCAGGCGGTCCAGGTTCAGCTTCTGGATCAGCCTGCGGTGAATCGCCGTCTTTACGGCGCTGAAATCAGCCCGAGTTCCGGGGCCGGGAAGTTGAGGAGGCATTCAGATTTATCTCTTTCCTGGGAATGTGAAAAAGTTGCCGAGTCCGCCGCGCTTGCCGGCTGGTCCGCGGGAAACTCCCGTCAACTGCTCGGCCAGCTGTCTATACTGGTCCGTCAGCATGTTGTTGTGGTTCTCCATCAGCGGCGTGCCCAGATTCATCGCCGCGCTGGCTTTTCGAAAATCGTTGGGCAGGCATGCAAACACCGAGCGCTTCGTTTCCTTCTCGATGCTCTTGAGCGGTTCTTCGTCGCCCTTGTGCCACCGGTTCACAACCAGGCGAACCCTGTCCGGATCCACTCCCAGGCCCGTCAACGCCAGCAAGCGGCGTTGCAGCGTCCACAGGGACGGCACATTGGCCTCGACAACGATCAGTATCATCCGCGCCGTCGTGAGCACCGGACTCAAGTCTGACGCGAAGTGCGAACCCAAATCCGCCAGCACCACATCGAACCCGGATTGCGCGACGTTGACAACGCGGCCGAGCGGCTCGGTCGGAATGGTTTGCCACTCCTCCGGCTGCATGGCTCCGCCGAGAATCTCCAGTTTGGACTTGTGCCGTTCCAGCAGTCCGGCGAAGAAGTGGCTGTCGAGCCGGTCCAGGTTGTCGATCGCATCGCGAATGCCGAAGCGCGGGTGCAGATCCAGCAACAGATGAGCGTTGCCCGAGTGGCCGCGCAAAATCCAGCAGGACGGCCCGCTTGTTCGTGTGCGCGCAGAGTTGCACACCCAGATTCACCGCCACCGTCGTCGTTCCCACGCCGCCTTTCGATCCCATTACGGCGATCAGTTTGTCAGTGGCTCTGCCTGTTGAATGGCCTTGCTCGCTGAAGCGCGCCAGAATGTCCTTGAGCCCTGCCGGCGTCACCGGTTTCGCCACGAAATCCTGCACGCCGCTCCGCATCGCATCCAGCAGCATCTGGGGATTCGGCGGGTTCGTCGCCGAACACGCGATCAGCCGCACCGAAGGCCGCAGTCGCCGCAGATGCGTCCCGAAAATAAAGAAAGGTTCCGGGTCGCGCCCAAGGTCCAGCAGCACGATGTCCGCAACCACCTCTCCGGCGTCCGGCAATTTGTCCGCGGAAATCGTCCACTGCTTGATGAACGGATTCACCAGACCGGTCTGCTCCAGCCCCGCGAGCAGTTGCGCTGCGCTGGCTGGGTCGCCGCTTACGATGGCTGCCGTTAGCATGGGCCCTGGTTTCCGTTGAGCGAATTTTGTTCGAATAAGATCACAAGCATTCCTCTATCGCGTCGCCGGCGTGTTCGGCTGCGCCCCTGTGGGCACCAGGAACGGAATCGTGAACGCCGGTCCGGGCGGCACCTCGTTGGGAGCCAGCGGCCGGACGATCCGCGGCGTCACGATCACCAGAAGTTCGTCCCGGCTCTTGGTCGTCGCATGACTCCTGAAGAGGTTCCCCAGAATCGGAATGTCTCCGATTCCCGGAATCTTCGATAGCTGCGTCTGCACCTGGTTGTCGATCAATCCCGCAATCGCAAACGTCTGCCCGTCCCTTAAGTCCATTTCCGATTCTACTCGCCTTGTCGAAAGCGCGGGAATCGTGAAGCCCGAAATCGTCACCGAGTTCGTAAAATCGAGCGAGCTCACTTCCGGCTGCACCTTCAGGTGAATCAGGCCGTCCGCCATGATCGTCGGAGTGAAGCTCAGCCGGACGCCATATTCCTTGAACTGGATCGTGATTCCGGAAGTGCCGCCGCTGCCGCCCGTCGATTGCAGAACCGGATAAGGAAACTGGCCGCCCGCCAGAAATGCGGCATCCTTGCCCGAAGCCGTCAGCAGGTTAGGCTCCGCCAGGATCTGCAGAATATTCTGTTGTTGCAGCGCCTGAATCGTAGCCGCCAGGTTCAGGTCCGGCCGGTAAAGGAAAATATTCAGCAGATTGCTTACGGAGACGCCGCCCGCGTTCGTTGTCGTAGCAGTCGCCGTGCTGGTGGTTGTGCCGGCAACTCCGCCCTGGCTCAGCGTCCCGGTTAAAGACGGTGGTCCAAACTCCTGCGTTGTAATCGAACCCACATTCTTCGCCCCAGGCAGACTCAAAATGTTGATGCCGAACTGGTTCACCGCAGACCGGTCCACCTCGGCAAATTTCACTTCCAGCAGAATTTCCCCGGGCTGCACCGCGGGAGTCACGATCAGGCTCGTAACTTTCGGCGTCGCGTTCTTCACCACTTCCATGATTTTATCCGCCACCGCTGTCGATGACGCATGCCCTGAAAGAATCACGGAATCCTTCGAAGTCTCGATCTGCACCTGCTCGTTCGGAAATACCTCGTGAATTTTCTCGCTCAGGCTCAGGATGTCGATGTCGACCGAAACCTCGAACGCCTGGCTTTGATCCGAATCGTCCCACAGCATCAGCGACACGCCGCCCGGTACCTTCCCGTTCACCAGCACCTGATTCGGGCTTACTACGATCGCATCGGCAATCGAGGGATCGGCCACCGAAACTCGCTTGATGCGTGTGGGCGACGTGACCACCAGCGAACGCCCCACCATCAAATGCAATACCTGCGTGTCGCCCTGCGCCGGCATTTGAACCTGGTCGGAAGCTTGTCCGCCCGCTTGTCCGGTTGTTGCGGCTTGCGCCAGCGCAGCAGGCTGTTGAAAAGGGGCCACGGACGCGGTCGTGTTCTGTGTCCGCGCGTTCAGCGCGGGCCCGCTCCACAGGACGAGAGCCTGAAATTGCCATCCCGCCGGCAATTTTAAATAGGTTTTGCGTGGCAAGCCATCGAGACATCGATTGACACATCCAAATTCTCCTGTGAGCGCCTTACTGCTCGGTGAAGCTCTTTGTCTCGCGTTTGCTTCCCGTAATAATTTCCACTTGATAAGGCGCTGGAGCCGCCGGTGCCTTGGCCACCGCCACATGCCTCACCGGAGCCACCACGGGCGCGTCGGAGGCGAACAGCACGCTCTGCAGCACCGGCGCCGGCGATGCCGTGCTGGTATCCACCGTATTGCGAAGAGCCAGCTGAATCTTCCCCTGTGTGCTCGCCATGGCGAGCTTTGCCGCGTCCTCGGGAGCCACCAGCAGCGTGATCACCGGCACCGTTTGCGGTTTTCCTTCCTGGTCCTGCTGCACTTTCTGCCCCGCAGCGAGAACCCGCACATCTTCCAGAATTGTTCGCGTGATCTGGCCGCCCTGGCCCCCTCCGGTCATCGCTCCCGTCACCATCACGTCCACCATCGTCCCAGGCGTCACGAACCCGGCCACGCCCACCACGTCATTCACCGCCACCGACATCGCCCGCATGCCCTCGGGAATCACAGCCGCAAGTCCCGCGCCGGCCGCCGTCGGAGCCAGTTTGCTATCAAGGATCGGTTCGTTCTCCGCCACCGGCGTGATCAAGGCCCGGTTCGTGCAATCCTGCGTTCGCCGGCACATCCCCGCCACCGGCTGGCCGATCGGCCACGAGATCGTTCGCAGCATCGAGGAGTCCAGCCGCGTCCCCAGCGGAATCGGCCGCGCCGCCACCACAATCTTGTCCATGGGCACGGGCTTCACGACGGAGGCTTCCTGGAATTTGTGATACACGAAATTGCTGAGCAGGAAGGCCACCAGCAGCGCCACCCCCAGCCCAATCAGCATGCGATCTCGATTCATGAAGCCAATCTCCTTAAATTCCCAGGTGCCAGTGCGCCGCCACAAAACAAATCAAAGTCCCAACCGCCGCCGCCACCCCAAACGGCAGCTTGAGCAGCGTCGGATTATCGAGCGAAATTTCCGGATTCGCTCGCAAGCCAAACGCAAAGAAGCCCTGATGACTCACCCATATTCTGAAACGTCTCTCGCACTCGCCCGGCGTAAAGCACCAGCACCACCGCCATAAACCCGCCACCAGAACGCTCGCCAGTAGCACAAACACAGAGCATTTGCGGCCCCACCAAAGCCCCGACAGCTCCCATCAGCTTCCAGTCCCCTGCCCCCAAGGCCCGCAGCAACACGAGCGGCAGCAGGATCGCCAGCCCCAGCCCCGCTCCTTCAAGCGACGTCAGTGCCCCATGCCAACCATTTAGCAATGAGTGGACCGCTATCCCGCAGAAATCCCGTTACCGTCAGCCAATTGGGGATTCGGTGTGTTTTTCCGTCTATCCAACCCGCATAAAGGGTGAAAGCGAGAGTAGTTGCCCACACCACTTGGTTACCGCTCAGATGCATCGTAGGTCGTCCAAGCACACCTCATAGTACCGAGCTTATCAAGCCACTCCGTTTGGGCGTTCCGGCCCTAGAGGGTACGAGAGCGTTCACAGACCGTAAATCCTCTCCTGGACACACCCCAACTCACGGTGCATAGCTGTCCGGATACCCGGCCCCACTGTTTCAACTAAGTGGCGCCATTCAGATTATCTACCGCGTTCTGAAATGCGCTTTCGATGCCGACAGCCAGGCTCCTCATAGCAGTGATCGCTGCGAGCGCGATCAACACCACCAGCAACGCGTATTCGGTTAAGTCTTGTCCTTCTTCCTCTTTCCACAATCGCATCAGATAGTTCTTCATCTGCCTTAATCCCTCCCAAAATCGACTGGATCTCTAGTGAGGCGAAACGCCCCGGCAATATCGTAGCATGATGAAAGCCACTCTAACGCACGCGGGCAGTTTTACTAACCGCCTGATTCTTAGATGTTTAACGCGAGGGTTGGCTCCCGTCGGGTGGTCGGAACGTCAATACCGTCACTGCTTGTGTACTGGTTTACCCAGCTTACGGCGTGGTTTGGTTACGGGTTAAAACTGAGAGACCAAGCTCACCTGGATGGGGATTCGAGAGATTCAGGCACTCCGGCCGTGCCACCGCTTTGGCCGACATTCAGGCCGTCACACCGTCGATCACAACACGATATTATGTGGAAGGGGCCGACAATGTAGGGGGATCGAGACGTACAGTTTGGAGAGTAGGGCGACAATTTCGGATTGTTTTCGTCGGGTTCCAGTAACCAGATCGTCCGGTCTGCGAAGTACCGCAAAAGATCCGCGTCGTTGCCGTTATCCGCATCCCTCGCCCAGACTACTTTTGCTGCGTCAATATCGGCACGGTTATAGACCCATTCCTCGCTCGGGACGTGCGAGGGCGAGTACCTGACAACGACGAGTTGTTTCCTCGGCATGGATTCGAATATTTTCGCGAGATCAGCGCGGGCCGCGTACCACAACTCATAATGGGAGCGCAAAGCAATTACGAAAAAGATGCTGTATACGATAAAAATCGTCGTTGGAATCAAAACAGCGGCCGCTCTGGCGATTCGCAAACCCTGACGGCTTTTTCGTCGCCAGACCCCCATGTAGCGAAGCCCATAGACGGCGAGCAATGTCACTAATCCCCATGCCGGTTCTAGGTATCTAGGAAGCACAGGGTAGGTCTCAAACCCCAATCCCACTAGAAAGAGAGCCAAAGCCAAAGGAAGAAAGCGACGGGTCGTACTCTTGAGCAGCTGAATACAGCCCACCATCAGAACGACCGCGAGAGGCCAAAAGATTGTTTCGTACGCCACGCCCACTTTGTCAGCGAGAAATAGAGCGGTACCTTGTGGAAAACTACGCGTGTTCTTTAGCCAGTTCAACTCCCATTGTTCGTAGAACGACGCCATTGCCCAATGATCGTAGATGGGCGAATTGGTAACCTTCTGCCAGACCATGGGCTTCGTGATGTGTTGCTGAGCGAGATTGAGTTGATAAGGCGCCATAACCGGACTACCTGTGGAGCGCCAATTCAAATACCCCACCATCGCGAGCGCGGGGAGCAGAATAACCGCGACTGGCAACCCGAACTTTTTCAGAAAAGTTGTCGTTCCAGTCCCCTTCATACGAGACCAGGAATAAGCTCCCAGCCCGAGCCCTGCGACCAGGAAAATTCCTTCGTAAGGTCGAGTGGTAGCCAATAAGACGACGCCGATGCCAAGCCAGATAGACGCCGTTGTGGCCTTTCTTTTAATGATTCGCGGAATGGCGCCCAGAGCCAAGGCGCCACCCAGCACAATGGCTCCTTCGCCCAAATAATTCTCCGTCAGATGAATCCGGGCGGATAACAAGACAAACGCGATCGATCCCCAGAGCGCCCATCTCTGCGGCACCCATCCCTGTAACATCCAGCAGACCGCTGCACAACCAGCGGCAACCGAGAACAGCATTCCGTACCATGGCTGGCCCGTCAGGACTTGAGCGGTAGCCATAAAAAGCCCCGGTCCTGGAGGATACATTGAGTGATATGTTGGCTTCTGGTCGACGAAAAGTGTCTCGAAATAAAGCCACATTGGGTGCGTCAGGTTAGTGACCCGGACGGAAGCAAAAGTGTCCGCGGCCAGCACTTGGCTGAACTCGTCCGCAATCTTTGGAGGAGGAACAGGAGACACTGGAAGTATTGCAATGCGGCCCAGAAAAACAACTAGAAAAATACTTGCCACAGCGAGGCGACGACGGCAAGCGAGCGGACGGATCGCGAGACTGATGCGGGCGAAAGCCCTTGCAAACAATGGCCAGCGGGATTCGCTTACCACGAGGATATTGGCCCACATAGCCAGCTCAAAGAATCCCCAAAGCAAGGTGCTCATCAGCAGAGCGGTAAGACTGGGGAGGACAATCGGATAGTGCTTAATCACTATCGTTACGCCGCCATCCAGTTCCCCCAGGAAAACGGATCAGTGCTGTCATATATTTGCAATCAATTCAGGGGAGACGGTGTCTTAACGTGTATAAACAACGCGCTCACTTCATCGACATAGACGCGTTTCCAGCCGGGTGTTGTAGAAAGCAGAGTCGAGAGCGGCTCGTCCGAGCGAAGCAAGCACGATTCAATATGGTATCGTACAGTAGCGTCAGAGCTCCGGGCTTGAGGTTCGCGATATGGAGATAGTCTCCTAGTGTGCCACTTCGCTCGTAAACTTCACTCCGGCCATCCATGAAGACTTTTTCTCCGGGGCGTGACCATAACAAGTACGTGCCAAAATCCGAATTGTTAAACATCGGCTCAGGTACGGGATGTTGTTTCAGATATTCCACAGCCCCCACTGGAAATCGTCTCGCAATGCTCTCCTGTAGCTCCGTGCGTGTAGGATAGTATCGTACGATCAATATCATCGTAATCAGAATGATTACGCCGTTTAAGGTATATTTGTCTTTCTTATGGTCGTAGGCTGGCATCCACCGGCTTAGGATCGCTCCTGAAAATGGAAACGGCAAAGGGCACAAAAATCAGAAGAAAACGAGCATGCAGACAGGCCATCATCGTGCCGAAAAGAAAGAGCGCCATTTCCTCCAACCGCCATCGAACTCGAAGCAGCACCTGCGCAATAATGACCGCAAGGACGAATGCTAAAAGATTTTTCCGCCAAGTAAGTTGAACGGCATCGGTTTGTACTCATTGATGTACTCGGTCGAAAGAGGCAGGGAGAAGGCTGCTTCAAAGGGAAAAGCTAGCAACTCCGTTCCGTAAGGGTTCATAGGAAGGGCAATTAGAGAAAGAAGGAAAACCCAGGCAATGGTCGTTCGCTCGCCGGGCGTCCACCTTCTCCCCTCAAGGTCACCTATCTGAAAACTCTGCAGCCCGCTTAGCCAATAAACTAGGAGTGTACCCATCCCCACGATCCATGAAGCATGCGTGTTCACCCAAATGAGCATTAAGATCGGAAGGAACCACAACATTTCCTCTTGCCCAGACGAAAGCGTTCCAGTGCAATCACCATGAGAATAAGGAACAAATATCCCAGCATTTGCGGACGCATAGAAAATAAAGCACTGGCGAGAATCAAGAGTAAAACGACCGCAACGGAGCCCCCCTTGACGTTCCCGCCCCGATCGCGCCAAAGCATAGAGCGCCAATAGGGTCGCGCTTCCGAGAAGAATGAACAATGCTTCAAGTCCCGGAAATCCCGCCAAACGGAATGCACTCGCAAAGAGCGCGTCACCCAGCCATTCATGCGCAATCCAGGGCTGGCCGCCAACGTAAACGAATACGGTTTAGTAGTGGGCCAGTGATGGGTCGCCAGCAGAGTGTCTCCAACCTTGACGTGCCACCACATATCGGGATCGACATTAAAAGGTCGCGCGACGATGAAGGCCGCGCCCACCAGGAGACACGCCAGCATTGCCGGAAAAGACAATGCACGCCGTGAGAAAAGAATCAGATGAGCCGACGCCGCTGCGGACACTGTCGAAGTTAAATGACATAGCTATACTTTATAGCTAATCCAACTATCTGTCGATTCAACCGACTGCCTTCGCGATGAGAACACTAAGGTGCGACCATTGAGAAACCGCATGTTCAAGCTTTCTCAGTCCTGTCTCAAACGGTCGAATTCCTTTAATACAGCAAACGGTTTGCGGACACTATCGATGCTCTCTCCGAGTTGTCGAATCTTCCCGATTCCATATGGCCAAGCAACGTAGCCGCGCGCGAAAGATACTTGATCCTCTCGGGCGCCAGCCCCATCACTCTCGCGCATGTCGAGTCCACCGCCACCGGGTCATCGCCCAACACCAGCACCCCGCAGGCCTTCGGCGTGCCCTGGAGCGGTCCATTTCCTTCCATCCCTATGATGCCATCGACAATCGCGAAATCCGGCCGGACTGCGGCGTTGATATCCAGAATTGCACGGTCGATCCCGGCCCAGTGGAGTATGTTCTTTGGCCAGCCGTAGCAGCCGCCGGGAACCACCCCGAACATATTCTTCAGTGAAAGAGTGACGCCCGCCCAGTGATGAGTCTTCATCTTCGGCAGCGAGACGATAAAATCCGCCCCTAGAACAGTTTTCGGCAGATAAAGCTCTTTTAATCGCGAGGCGCGTGTTTTCAAAACCACGCGCTCCACGTCGTCAAGATTCAAATCCACAAAAAGCCCCGCAAGCGGTCCGGCAAATTCGCGCAGCCGCATGGACTCCAGAACGGCTTGGGTGTCGCGTTCCGTAGCCGGACCATCGCCGATCAAAACCACGGCAGCTCCCAGGCGCAAAAACGTCTCCCGAGCCGCCGCTATAACGGCTGGATGCGTGTTCGTCGTTCCCAGAGGGTCAATACCGACGAGGTTCGGCTTGAGCAGCACCGTCTTGCCGCGCACCGGCAAATCGAATTCGCGAAGAGTCTCATACATCACGCTGGCGAGATCCTCTTGATAGGTTCCCAGCCCGCCGGATAGCCACGCGCGACACCGGCCGCGAGAAAGGAGCGAGGAGCTTAGTCGATTCGCGAGGCATCGTTGCGCATTCTAAGCAGGCGCCGCTGTATTTAGCCAATTTTGTGTGGAGGACATTGCCAGAACTGACCATGCCACGCCAGGGACGCTTCGGACAGCATCCTCGCTCGAGTACGCATTGCAAAGCGCGTCATGCACGGCCGAAGTGGGGCGTCCGTAGCACCTCAAACAGATTTGTGCGAGAGCGAGTGAGACAGGGCTCGAAACGGACTGCCAGCTGTTCTCAAGCCATTCGAGGCTTTTCCGAATCTCCTCGCGCTCGGGCATTTGCCTCAACGCAAGAAGCGCCCACACCGTGGGGCCGATCTGTGCCTCGCCCGGCGCGCCGTACACCATGGGATTCCCGCAATTCCAACCGCCGCCGGGGCACATCCGGTCCAAAAGCATCGACTCTGCAACCCGCAGTCGATCCCGAAAAGCAGCCGACGCACCGCGCGGCGCGAAGCGTCGCAACACCAAAAGCGCGTAGGATGTCGGTTCAACCCAGCTGGCTGTATCCGGAGTCCAACTCCAGCCGTAGTACGCGTCGTTCTGGGCGACGACGTCTTTATCAGCCACCAATCGTCGCAGGAACCGCCGCCATGCACGGCTGTCCGCCGGCCGCTCGCTGCTCAGCCATGCCAGCCCTTCGGGAAAGTGAGCGTTGCGATTCTGTTGTTGAAAGTGCGTTGCCGAACCCGTCTGATCCCAATGCCCAGCAGGCCAGCGCCGTAACCCACGAACCGTGTTGTTGTCCTTGTGCCGACGGCCACGAACCATCCGCCAATTGCGCGGACCGCAGGAAATGCAATCCCCGGCGGATTTCTTCCCGATCTTCAGAAGATGATTCCCGCAGGGCGAGAAGCGCCCATGAAGTAGATTCCACTCGGCTGTCGGAGCCTGCGAAAAACCCCCAGCCGCCGTCTTTATTCTGGGTTTTGAGGAGAAATGGGATGCAGGTCTGCGCAATAAAAGCTGAATCGCCCTCTGTGAGGTTCTCAGGGACAGATTGCATCGACAGCTATCTTACGCCGTTTGCTTCATCGGCGGAACGCGTTCCGCGGCCTCCGCCTCCACCACATCTTCCGGCTCATGAATTTCCAGCTGGTTGATCAGCCTGTGGAGGTAGCCCCGGGCCACTCCCAGCACCCGCGCGCTTTCGGCCTTGCGCCAGCCGCATTCCCGAAGAGTCCGCACCAGCAGGCGTTTCTTGAACTGCCGCACCTCTTCTTCGTACAGCCCGTTGAAAGCCGACTGCTCCGAATTCCCGATGATCGAAGGCGGCAGGTGCCACGCATCCACCGCCGGCCCTTCCGAAAGAACCACGGCGCGCTGCACCGCGTTCTCCAGTTCCCGGACGTTCCCCGGCCAGTTGTATTCCTCGAGCGTTCGCATCGCAGGCTGCGAAAAGCGCTTCGCTTTCTTGCCGAACTGTTCCGCGGACACCTGCAGAAAATGCTGCGCCAGCAGAGGAATGTCCTCGCGACGCTCTCGCAGCGGCGGCAGGTGCATCTGCACCACGTTCAGGCGGTAGTAAAGATCCTCGCGGAAAGTGCCCTTCTGCACCATGTCGGCCAGATTCCGGTTCGTGGCGCAGATCAGACGGATATTCAGATTGATCGGCGTGCTGCTGCCCAGCCGTTCGAAATTGCGTTCCTGCAACACGCGCAGCAGTTTCGGCTGCAGGCCCAGTCCCAGGTCGCCAATTTCGTCGAGAAACAGCGTGCCCTGGTCGGCGGTCTCCAGACGCCCCCGCCGGCTCATCATCGCGCCGGTAAACGCGCCCTTTTCGTGGCCGAACAACTCATCTTCGATCAGCGTTTCCGGCAGATTCACGCACGAAAATGCCACCAGAGGCCGTGCGCTCCGTCCGCTCAGCTGATGGATCGCGCGGGCCAGCAATTCCTTTCCGGTACCGGTCTCGCCGGTAATCAGCACGTTCACGTCGCACGGCGCAATTTTCTGCACCAGCGCGAACATTTCCTGCATCACGCGCGACGTTCCGAGCAGTTCGTGCAGCCTGCCCGTGCCGGGCGTCGCGGCGCGCAGCCGTTCGACTTCCTTCTCCGCCGCATAGAACTTCGAAGCCCGCTTCAGAATCAGGCGCAGCTCCACAATGTTCGGAGGATTCGCCACGCTGTCGTAGGCCCCGCGGTCCATGGCCCCCAGAGGCAATTGCCGGTTTTCCGTGTCGCACAGCACAACCATCGGTGGATGAGCCTGAAACTGGCAGATGGCGTCCATCAGGCGAAACGCATTCCCCTGATCTCCCTGGGTGTTCGCGTCGCGCAGATCGAGCAGCACCACGTCGCACCAATCCCGCAGGTCGCCCAGCCGCGCCGGCTGGAAGTCGCTCATGGTGCGCGTCGAAAAAGCCGGTCCCAGCGCCCTGGCAATCGCGTCCGCCAAGCCCGAATCCTGGCTGATAAAGCAAATGTTGATCGGTGCTTCGCTCAAGTTCTGCCTCGGTTGACGACCCTCTGGAACTCGCTCTGTCTCCCCAGGAGACAGCTGTGCGGTTCGCGGGGTCGTTCGGAAGAATTTCCTCAGTAGGGGGCATGGCTCGACCGCTATCCAGCCGAGACTCTGCCGCCCGCAGATGACTGTACACCTTCGGAATCGCACGCGGGGTACCAAAAGGGGTATCAGAAGGGTACTGGGGAACCAAAGCTGTCGGGTTCAACTACTTACGTACGTTTTAAGAAGTGCGTGCGAGAAAAGTGACGCTGTCCGAATTCGGAGAAGGGCAATTTCGTGCGCATTTGTGCCCTCCCAGTACCACCTGTACCTATTCGGAGACAGCTATATCGAGCGCATATTAAACTATTATGAGTAGTTGCGATCTGCTCCCGACTCCGCGTGTGTTTAAGGCGTAGCAGCCGGAATCTCAGCAGGAATCCCCACCAGCACCTGCACCGGGATCGGTTTGCTGTCGCGCAGCGCCGGCTTGAATTTCCACTGGCTGAACGCCAGCCGGGCGTTGTCGTCCATTTCCGTCAGCACGCTTTGATAGACCTGCAATTCGTCGATAAATCCATCGGTCCGCAGCACGCCTTTCAGAATAATCATCTTGCCCACCTTCTCGGGCGGCACCGGCACTCGCTGGAAATCGAACTTCGCCTCGGCCTGCGGCGGCACAACTCCCTCGCCGAAGTGGGCCACGGTCGATGAGCCCGTGGCCTGAGGCGCAGCCTCGGCCGAAGTCTGAGCGCAATACTGCATGGTCCAGTTCTTCCCCGGCATCGGGCAGAAATATCGTGTAGACCTTTCCGCAATGAAGAAGCACTCCGTAGGCGTTAAGTCCTCCGCCACCGTTCGGTCCGGCCGACACAATCAGCGAGTTCCTTGCGCACATTGAAAGCCGCCGGCACCGGGTAGACGATCCCCCGCGCCAAAGCCGCTCCCAGCATCCCGGAAGCTCCCGCATTGGTCCCCGCTCCGCTGATCGTAACCGGTCCCTCGGACATAGCGAGCCCGCCACCGCCAGTCGAAGCCGACCCCGGTCCCACGCTCCCATCCCCGCCCTTTCCCGGCGCGCCCGCCCCTCCGCCGGTAACGCCCGCACGACTTCCCCCTGGCGAGCCTCCGAGGTTATCCGTGCCAGAAACGGAGAACTCGCCGTTCCGGTTGCCCGCCGGCAACATGATTTGCGACATCGCCATAGCCCCCGAAGGATCGGAGCTGATCACGGCCAGCGTTGTGGAATCCCCGGATGTGGCCGCGCTCACATTCGGCGCCTGGATATTGCCTGTGCCGCTGCTGCTCTTCCGCGCGGCTGCCGCTTGCGCCACCGGCACGGGCATCGACGGCTTGAAAGTGGATGGCGTAATGTACGCCATCACCGGGTTGGCTGTATTCTCCTGCGTAGGAGAAGGCGCAGGCTCCGCGTTCGATTGCCGGTTCCTCTGTGTGGGCCTGGCGGCGCTCGGATTGAATTGCAGCGGCGCCTTGGGCGCGTCGATCGGCTTTCCCAGAATGATGTTGGGCAGTTTCAGATCGACGTTGATTTTGAGTTCCGGAGGAGACGACGGCTGAATGATTGTCTGGTGAAAATTGTCCGGGTGCGCTGGCTTGGAAACGATCGTAAGAACGCTTTGCGAAGTGCTGCTCCCGGGCGCGGGCGGGTGTTCCCGCACCGGCCCGTTTAATGGATGTCCCCCGGGCCCGGCGGGCGCGATGTGCGGCAAAGTCTTTGGCAACTTTTGCAGCGGCACGCGGTAGTAGATCACTTCGGGCTGCGGCTCCGGCGAATCGAACGCATCCACATCCTCGGGAAACGCCTGGTGCAGGTAGACGATCACCAGAATCGCCGCTAAATGAAACGAGAGAGATGCGCTCAGCGAGCGCCCTCGAAAATACGCCCGTCCCGTCCGGCCGCGGAAGGGATAAACTCCCATTCTCGGCCCGGTCAGTTTCACCCGCTGGCACAGGGTTTTCAGAGAACTCCACCAGCGGAATGCCCCGGGGTCGCCTGGCACAACCAGACTCGGAGTCGTTCCGGAAACCGATTTCAGCGGGTTTTCCGCGTCACGATCTCGCCGAAAGCGGAAAACCGCCGATCGCGGGCGCAGAAATCCGGCCGCTGGCTCCTCGGCGATTTGGGGCGCTGGTATTCAGTGTCAGCAAGTAAAATGTCCGCGTGGGCAGGGGTATACAAACAGCTCGGCCTGACCGCTGATTGTAGTAGCACGCGTTATACCATGAAGCCATTTCTCCGGGAAATGGCCTGCTTGCAATGGCCAGAGGGGAAAATCATTGCGAAGAGTCACCGTTTGGAGACAAATCGGCCCCCGTTCGTTGCGAGATATCGTTCACCGGACGCCTTTTGTTGATTCGCCCCTCGATTTCCAAAGTCAGCCTTTCTAAATGACTTACCTTCGCTCAAGTCCACGACTATTTTCCCCACCCCTGCGCTTTTCGGTATTTCATTCCGCCTGCGGAAAATTTAATCTGAGTCCAGCCGTCGCAGCGCAAATATGAAAATCATCGACCTCCTATTCGGCCGGGCGCTCCCCACATCGATGGAACGCGCGGAGCTAGTAGGAGTCGCCACGGGCGTGGCCATCTTCGGCTTGGACGCTTTGAGCTCCGCGGCGTACGGGCCCGAAGCGGCGCTCACGATTCTCACTCCCCTCGGCGCCCTCGGATCTTTCTACATCCTGCCGATCAGCCTGAGCATCATCGTCCTTCTGTGCATCGTCTATTTTTCTTACCGGCAGACGATTGCCGCTTACCCGGGCGGCGGGGGATCGTACACGGTGGCCTCCGAAAATCTCGGCGCCTACCCGGGCCTTCTCGCCGCCGCGGCTCTGATGATCGATTACATCCTCACCGTGGCCGTCGGCATTTCCGCCGGAGTGGGCGCGCTCGTATCGGCCGTCCCCAGCCTCCTTCCGCACACCTTGCTGCTCTGCCTGGCCATCCTCGTGCTGATCACCTTGATCAATCTCCGCGGAATTCGCGAAGCCGGAATCATTTTTATGATTCCCACCTACATCTTTATTGTGAGCTTGTTGTCCGCCCTCGGCTTGGGCGTGATCAAGGCCATTGCGGCCGGTGGGCATCCCGTTCCCGTGGAAATGCCGCCGCCCCCGGCAGTACACGCAGTCGCGATAGTGAGTATTTGGCTCGTTCTGCAGGCCTTCGCCAGCGGCTGCACCGCCATGACGGGTGTGGAAGCGGTCAGCAACGGCGTGCGAGCGTTTGCCGAACCCACCGCCCGCACCGCGCAGCGGACTCTTACCGTCATTATCGGAATCCTCATCCTCATGCTCGCTGCGATCGCGTATCTGGTTCGCGTTTTTGGAATCACCGCCACGCCGCCGGGCCAACCCGGATATCAAAGCGTCCTCTCTTTGATCATCGCGGCCGTGGCCGGCAGGGGCGGCTTCTATTACATAACGATCGGTTCGGTTCTGCTGGTTCTGGCCTTGTCCGCGAATACCGCCTTCGCGGATTTTCCGCGCCTCTGCCGCGCCGTCTCTGAGAATGGTTTTCTTCCCAATGGCTTCAGCATCCGGGGACGCCGCCTCGTCTACGCCCAGGGAGTCTACGCGCTGGCGGTTGATTGCCGGCCTCCTGCTGATTTTCTTTCGCGGCGTCACCGACCGCTTGATCCCTCTGTACGCCGTGGGAGCCTTCCTCGCCTTCACGCTGTCGCAGGCCGGGATGGTGAGTCACTGGCGGAGAGTAAAAGGGCCGGGCGCGGGCTGGAACATGTTTGTCAACGGATTAGGCGCCGTGGCCACGGGTATCACCGTCCTCGTGGTCCTGGTCGCGAAGTTTGTGGAAGGCGCCTGGATCACCGCGCTGCTGATTCCGGCGCTTCTGATTCTGATGCTCTCCGTCCGGCGTCATTTCAAAAGGATCGAAAAAGAATTGCAGTGCGACTCTCCGCTGGACCTCTCCGGGCTCAACCCTCCCTTCGTGATTGTCCCGGTGCAGAGGTGGGGAATGCCCGTCGAAAAGGCGCTTCGCTTCGCACTCACCATCTCAAAGGACATCGAAGCCGTGCACGTGCCCTCGGACGCGGAAAAATCGTCGCTGCAGGAAGATTGGAGTCGTTTTGTCGAAGAACCCGCGGAAAAGCAGGGATTGCCCGCCGCCGAAATTGGTCACCCTGCCGCTCGCCTTACCGCTACGTGGTTTCGCCCATCGTGGATTACGTCCTCGAATCGCCGCGAACAAGCGCCCGGGGCGCCGGATTGCGGTCGTAGTGCCGGAGTTGGTCGAGCATCATTGGTATCACTACTTGTTGCACGATAATCGAGCGGAGATTCTCAAAGGCCTCTTGCTGCTGAGGGGCGATCAGCGCATTGTGATTATTACCGTCCCGTGGTATCTCCAGGCCTGATTTCCGCGCGACGATTCGCAACGAGGAGGCCAAGTGCGTCTGAAAATCGTGCAGGCGGGAGAAGCCGTGCTGCGGGGCAAAGCGCGTCCGCTCACACCGGATGAAATTGGGAGCGACGAAATCCAGCGGCTCATTCTCGATATGCGCGATACCATGCGCGATGCGCCCGGCGTGGGCCTGGCCGCTCCGCAAGTCGGAATCCCCCTGCAATTAGCTGTCATCGAAGACAAAGAAGAATATCTGAAAGGTATCTCTCCCGAGGACTTGCAGGAGCGTGAAAGGCGCCCGGTTCCGTTTCAGGTAATCGTCAACCCAACGATCGCCGTCACCTCCGAGAAGACGCTCGATTTTTTCGAAGGATGCCTCAGCCTCCCGGGTTTCTCAGCCGTCGTGCCGCGCGCGCAGACCGTGCGCGTCCAGTGTCTCGACGAGCGCGGCCAGCCCCGCACCATCGAAGCCTCCGGCTGGTACGCCCGCATTCTCCAGCATGAAATCGACCACCTGCTCGGCAACCTCTATATCGACCGCATGCGCACCCGCACCTTCATGTCTCTCGATAATTTCGCCCGCTTCTGGAAGGGCAAGCCCGTCGAAGAAATCCGCAGCCTTCTCGAATAACTAGCGGCCCGCGGCGGATTTGCCTGCCCGCTGCTTGGAGGAAAGGATCCGGTTGAGCTCATCCTTGCGCCCGAGAAGCCTGAGAAGCTCCTCTTTCGCCGGCTGCGCCTGCACTTTGCGCTCTAACTCCGAAAGCTCCCGCGACATTTGGCGATCCCTCAGAAATTCAAGGCAAGCCTCCGCCTCTTCCCAGGTGTGTTCCATCGTCTGATCGAAAAGAACCTCGAACAGCAGCCGCCGGTCGTTCTCTTCCAGTGCCGCTGCAATCGTGGCGGCGTCCGGACGCTCCGCGATCTTGCTCACCAGCAGTTCGATGATTCGCTCGGTCTCCAGCCCGTGGTGCAGGGAGCTCTCGACGATTTCCACCGCCAGCTTCTCCCGAAACCCTTCGGCCTCCACCAGCATCTGGATCAGCCGCCGCTCCGCGGGCTTCACCACCGGCGACAGCAATTCGGGCTTGAGTTTCACCTCGCTGCGCCGTTCGACGGCCGCCCGCCGCAGCGCCTCGCGAAACACCGGCTCGTCCACCCGCAGTTCGGACGCGATGCGCGTGGCCCATTCCGAGCGCAGCAGCCGGTCGGGCAGGCGCTGCACGTAGGGCAGCAGAAAATTCAGCGCGGCCACTTTTCCCGCGGCTGTGGAACGATCCATCTTGCGAGCGCGCCCGATCAGGTAATCGAGATAGGGCGGCGCCTGCGCCAGCAGCTTCCTGTACGCGTCGGCGCCTTGTTCCTTGATGAATTTGTCGGGATCGGCGCCGCCCGGCAACGCCAGCACCCGCACGTCGAATTCTTTTTCCAGCAGCAGCAGAAGCGACCGCTCGGTGGCGGCCTGCCCGGCGGTATCCGGATCGTAATTCACCACCACGCGTCGCGTATACCGCCCCAGCAGCTTGATCTGCGGCTCCGCCAGGCTCGTCCCGCAGCTCGCGATCACGTTGCTGATTCCCGCGCGCGCCACGGCGATCGCGTCCATATAGCCCTCGACCAGAATTCCGAAATCGCTTTGCCGCAGGGTTTCCTTCGCGCGGTCCAGGTGATACAGCACGGAACTCTTCGTGTAGATCGGCGTCTCCGGCGAATTCATGTATTTCGGCATCTCGTCGCCCATCGCGCGCCCGCCGAAAGCGATCACCTTGCCGGATTCGTTCGCGATCGGAAACATGATGCGTCTCCGGAACTTGTCGTAGAGCCGTCCGCCCTGGTCGCGCGAAAACAGCCCGGACGCCTCCAGCAGCTTCTCGGGATATTTCGATTTCAGGTGGCGCAGCAGGCCGTCCCCGCCCGAAGGAGCGAAGCCCATCCCGAATTGCTTCATCGCCTCGCGATCGAGCCCGCGGTCTTCGAGATACGCGCACGCCACTTTGCCTTCCGCCGCTTCGTGCAGCTGCCGGGAGAAAAACGCCGCCGCGTCGCGGTGCATATCGATCAGCACCGCCCGCTGCTGATTCTCGCGGCGCTCCTCCGGCGAGTGCTCCCGCGGCTTGGGAATGGGAATCCCGCACTTTTCCGCCACCGCGCGGATCGCTTCCGGAAAGCTCAGCTTCTCCAGTTCCATCACGAACTGGAAGACGTCGCCGCTCACCCCGCACCCGAAGCAGTGATAAATCTGCCGCACCGGATGCACCGCGAAAGAAGGCGATTTCTCCTGATGAAACGGGCACAGACCCG
Organism: uncultured Acidobacteriota bacterium; assembly: GCA_963709105.1. Lineage (GTDB taxonomy): Bacteria > Acidobacteriota > Terriglobia > Acidiferrales > UBA7541 > Palsa-295. The sequence continues at coordinate 141,047 of CAVPVC010000015.1, read as the reverse complement.
TAAAATTCTGCCCGGTCTTTTTCAGGCGCACGTATTCGCCGATCACGCGGACAATGTCCGCCTGCTGTTTCACCCGCTCCGCGAAGGATCCCGCTTCAGCCATAGGTTTCGTTCAAAAAAAGAGCCGTAATGACGCTTTCGGCCTCACGGTTTCAATTCCGCCACCGTGACGGCATTCCCCCCGCGCTCTTCCGCCTCCGGATGAACGCCTTCCACCAGCGGATGCGCCGCCAGAAATTCTCCCAGCCCGCGCCGTAGCGCTCCGGTGCCATATCCATGAATGATCCGCACGTCCGCGGCGCCGGCAAGAGCGGCATCATCGAGAAATTTGTCTACGCGGCGAGTCGCTTCGTCCACTGTACACCCGATGACATTGATTTCCCGCCCGGTCGGCTCTTCGCTCGGCCGCGTATGAAGCGTGACGCCGCGCGAACGAGCTCCAGCGGACGCCGCCGGCTTCGCCTCGGGACTCTCTTCAATGCGGAGAATATCGCCAATCGGCACCTTCATCCGCAGCACACCCGCCTCCACCTCGGCCGTGCGCCCATCCTGACGCCGGAAAATCACCGGCTGCTTGAATCCTTTGATGCTCACGCGCGCCCCAGCCACAAGCCGCTCCGGTTCCACCGGCTTCGCGGGCGCCGCAACCGAAACTCCCAGGTCCTGCTGCGACGCAGCCAGCGTCTCCACCACAGCGGCATCCGCCCCTTCGCGCGCTTCCGACACAATCTGCCCCATGCGCCGCCCGGTCTGCTTTTCGATCTGCGCGCGCGTCGCCCGGTCCTTGATGTCCGCCGCCAGCCGCGCCACTTCGCTTTCGAATCGCTTCTGCAGCTCGAGAAAGTTTCTCTCCAGCTCCGCGATCCGCTTCTTTTGCCGCTCGATCCACTCCGTCTGCAGCGCCTGGCGATCCGCTTCGAGCTGCGCCAGTTCTTCGCGAGCCTGCCGCCGCGCCTCGTCGACTTCATCCCGGCTGCGATGCAGATACGCGATGAGTCCCCGCGCCTCTCGCGATTCGGGCGACAGGCTGGCCTGCGCATGTTCGATCACCCGCTCCGGCAAGCCGAGCCGCCGCGCGATCTCGATTCCGCTCGAAGTCCCCGGCACGCCCGACCAGCAACCGGTAAGTCGGCCGCAGATTCGTCTCATCGAATTCCATCGCGGCGTTCAGAATCCCCGGCGTAGTCGACGCATACGCTTTCAGCCGGTCGTGATGCGTAGTTGCCAGCGTCAGCGCCCGCCGCGCACGAAATTCCTCCAGCAGCGCCACCGCGAGCGCCGCCCCTTCGTCGGGAGCCGTGCCCGGTGCCCATCTCATCCACCAGAATCAGCGAATGCTCGGTAGCCGTCTCGAGCATGGACTTGATATTCAGCACGTGCGCCGAAAAGGTCGAGAGATCGGCCGCGATCGACTGCTCGTCCCCGATATCCGCCAGCACCCTGTCGAAAATCGGCAGCTGCGCCTGGTCCGCGGCCACCGGAATCCCCGATTGCGCGGACAGCGCCGCCAGCCCCACCGTCTTGAGCGAAACAGTCTTGCCTCCAGTATTGGGTCCGCTAACGACCATCACCGTCTCCGCCCCGCCCAAAGCCAATGACATCGGAATCGTCTTGCGCCCCTGCGGCCTCAGCGTCGCTTCGAGCACCGGATTTCGCGCCGCGTCAAGCCGCAACGAATTCCCAAAAGAAAATTCCGGCAGCACGCAATCGAACTCCCGCGCAAACCGCCCGCGCGCAAAAACGGAATCGAGATGCGCAATCGCCCCAGCCGCCGCTTCCAGCGGCCCGCGATCCGCCCGCAAGCGCTCGGTAAGCTCTTCCAGAATGCGCGTGATCTCGACAGCCTCTTCCTCCGAGAGCTGCACCAGCCGGTTATTCAGGTCGATCGCTTCCAGCGGCTCGACGAACACCGTCTGTCCCGTTGCGCTAGCCGCATGCACCACCCCCGGCACCGCGCGCCGGTCCGACGCCCGCACCGGAATCACGAAGCGTTCGTTGCGCAGCGTGATGTAGTCTTCTCCGGAAGGCTCGCCGCGCCCGCGCAGAATGCCCTCGAGCGAACGCTGGATTTTCTCGCGCGCCTGCACCAGGCCGGCCCGGATGCGCTTGAGCTGCGGCGAGGCGTCGTCGCTGATCTCGCCGTTCGGCAGCACCGCCCGCCGGATCGCCGTCGCGAGATGCCGCAAATCCGCCAGCGCGGCGGCGCGCTCGCTCAGCAGAGGATGCTTCGCCGGCATCTTCTTTGAACGTCTGCCGCGCCAGCAAAACATTTTCCATCAGCGTCGCCGCGTCCAGCAGTTCCGCGCTCGGAAGCACCGAGCCGGGAATCCCCAGCCGCGCGAGCCATCCCTCCGGATCGACGAGCGAACCGAATCCAAGCTCCGCCCCGCCGCGAAGGAACGCCATCGCCTCGCCCACCAGCGCGAACTCCGCGCCAAGCCGCGCAACATCCTGCTCCGGCGCAAGTCGCTTCCGTCGCGCGCCGCCCCGGCGCACACGTAGTGAACCCGCTGACGATCTCCTTCAGCGTATTGAATTCAAGCAGCTCTTCGACTGGACGCGACACGTATCCTCTCGACTCAGAATTGTAGCTTGATTGCCTGCAGGAAATCAGTCCACGACCAGCCGCCCGCCGCCGTCCCACTTGCCGCTTATTTGCTGCCCGGCGCCTTAGTGCCCAGCGTTTCCACCATCGCCTCGGTAATTGCATCGAGCGCGGCGGTAGCATCGGACCAGTGCTGCGGATTGTTGTTGTCGAACAGGGAGAACACCAGGTATTCGCCGTCGCGGGTCGTAGCGTAACCAGACAACGCGCGCGCGTGATCCGCCGAACCCGTCTTCGCTTCCACCAGCCCCGCCGCCGGCGTATTTTTCATCCGGTTTTCGAGTGTGCCATCCACTCCCGCCACCGGCAGCGTAGCAAGAAAGCTCTCACCCCAGGGCTGCCGCAGCGCGTAGCTCAAAACGAGCCACCGCCGCGCGCGGCGTCACCAGATCGTCCCGCGCAAGCCCCGAGCCGTCCGATAACACCACGTCCCCGTCCGCCACTCCCGCCGCCTTCAGAAAATCGCGCTCGGCCTTGAGCCCCGCCGCCGTAGAGCCCACGCCGAACTTCTCGCGGCCCACCGCGCGCAAAAGAATTTCCGCGTGAAGATTCTGGCTCACCTTGTTCGTCATGCGCACGATTTCAATCAGCGGCTGCGACACATGCTCGGCAAGAACCAGCGGACTCGCCCCCGGCGTCCCCTCCGTCAGCGCGCTGATCGGTGGGGTGATCCAGAATCGGCTCACCGGAAGCAGACGTCCACGGCGGCGCGCCATGCCGCACCCGAATGCCGCCTTTCACCAGCACCCCGCGCGCCTCCAGTAATTGCTTGAGTTCGCCCGCAGCCGTTTCAGCCGGATCGAGCATCGCGACATCGGTCCTCATCGGCGCATGCCCCGGCGAAATCGCCCCGCGAAGCAAAATAAAATTCTCGCCAGGTTGGCGAACCACCGCAAAAGACGCCTTCTCGCTCGCCGAAACAGTGCTAAGTTCGAATTCCAGTCCCCTTCGCCGCAGTTTCCGGCTGCACGGTCGTCTCGGGAACCTCACCGGGCATAGCGCCAGGCCGCATCTCCACCGTCACAGTGTTGTCGTTGAACGCGATCGCGCTCACCGGCGCCCCAAACCCAAAGAACAAATCGCCCGCGTTCCATCCCGCCGGATAAGGATCGTAGGGAAAGTAGCTGTCGTCCGCGACGATATCCCCATCCACCTCTTTCAGTCCCTTGGCCACCGCCGCGTCGGCCATCTCCGCGAGAACCTTGTCCACCGCGCCGTCCTTCAAATTCCCTTTCTCATAAGGATATTTGCGGTTGGAAAGATCGGGATCGCCCCGCCCCACGAAAATCAAGTCGCCGCCCAGCCGCCCATCGCTCCCCAGCGCCGCATTCGATTCGATCGTCGTATGAAATCGGTAGTCCGCTCCAAGAACGGAAAGCGCCAGCGCCGTAGTGAAAATCTTGGCGTTCGACGCGGGAGTAAAAAAGTGATCGTCGTTCAGAGCATAGAGAACGCGGCCGCTGTCCCGGTCCGCCACGGATATCCCCCAGTAAGCCCGGTTCGCCCGCGCGTCGGAAAGAATCTCCGCCACCCGCGCCCGGAATTTCGCAACGTCCGCACGCTCGCCCTGCCGCACAGCGATCGCCGGTTGTCTTTTTCGATGAGGAGGGTCGCTGCCCAGCAAGGGCGTGAATGCGCCCAGCACGAGCAGGGCCACCACTGCCCCCGCCCATCCGCAAACTCGTCGCCGAAGCATCCTGAAATCAGCGAACATATTCTCGAAGCCGCTCTCCCGCGCAAGATTATAGGGCATCCCGGTTCGCGACAGAGGATTGTGCGGTCCCTGGTTGCGCGAATCCATCCAAACCGCCTATGATAAATTCGTTGCCCGAAGGAGGCACATCATGAAGACCATTTCTCATTTTTCCCTGATCGCATTATTGATTGGCGCAACCGCATTCATCCAACCATCCCCAGTCCGTGCTGACAACAAGGACGAAGACCGGCTCCAGAACGCGGGCGAAGTCATGAAGGAAATCATCGATATTCCCGGACGACATTCCCCAGAATCTCCTCGACAAGGCCGACTGCGTCATCGTGATCCCCTCCGTGCTGAAAGCCGCCTTCATCGTGGGCGGCAGCTACGGCCGCGGCGCGATGACCTGCCGCAGCGGCGAAGATTTCCAGGGTCCCTGGGGCGCCCCCACCATGATGGCTCTCGAGGGCGGCAGCTTCGGATTCCAGTTGGGAGGCCAGGCGACTGACTTCGTCCTGCTGGTGATGAATTCCCGTGGCGCAAGTTCCATTCTCAAGCAGCAAAGTGAAGCTGGGAGCGGATGCGTCCGCGGCGGCCGGACCGAAAGGCCGCGACGCGGAAGCCGATACCGATGTAACCCTCCGCGCCGAAGTGCTCACCTACTCCCGCGCGCGCGGACTCTTTGCCGGCATTTCGCTGGAAGGTTCCACCCTCCGCCCCGATAACGACGGCAACAAGAAAATCTACGGCAAGGAACTCGACGCCAAAGACATCGCTTTGCACAATGCCGTCCCGGTTCCGCCCTCGGCGAAACTGCTCATCGACACGCTCACCCGTCACAGCCCCAAGAATCTCTCCAAGTAACGCGGCCGGCGAAGTCTTTTGCGGGTGCCCCACCCTTGTGGGTTTTACAAGGGTGGGGTCTTTTTAAGCACGCAGGTCATCCTCCGGCTCGGGGATTATTGACCTGCCCTCAAAAGTGACTTACAGTCTTATATGGTTACTGGTCATATCGTGCCCGTCACTTCCATCGCCCGGCGCCGTCCAAAGCCCCCGCGGGCCGCCGCGAGCGCCACCGCGCCGAAACTCGCGACCGCCTTTTTCACTCCGCGTTGAAGCTCTTCGCGGAGCGCGGCTATCAGGAAACCACCGTCGAGGCCATCACCGAAGCCGCCGACGTCGGCAAGGGAACCTTCTTCAATTATTTCCCTACGAAGGAGCACGTCCTGGCGACCTTCGGGGAGGAGCGCATCGCGATCATCGAGCGCGCCGTGAAGGCCGCTCGCAGCCAGTCCGGCCCGGTTCTGCCCGTCATTATGAATCTTACGACCTCCCTTGCCGGGCATTTCTCGGAAAGCGCCCCGCTCCTGCGCGCCATCCACGCGGCCCATGCCTCTTGCTTGCCCGTCCGCGTGGAGCTCCAGAAGCGCCTTCGCAAAGCGCGTCGCCTGATGGCGGAGATGTTTGCGCTCGCCCAGCAGCGGAGCGAGGTCCGTCGCGATCTTCCTGCCGCGGAGCTGGCCCGGCTGACGATCTTGATTTTTCACGGCGTGACGCTCTCCTGGGCCCTGATTCCCGATTCGGGCCTTCGCGAGACCGCCGAAAGTGTCTGGGGCCTGATCGGTCCCGCGCTTGCGCCGCCGTCAAAATGACCTGTGGCTGAAAAGCGCCGCGCTCTCGGCTGTGTAGCGGCGGCACGAAGGGCCAAACGCCTCGACGAAGTTGAGTCGTCTGAGGGCTGGATTTCATCCAAGTTAAACGACAGTGATGGGAGGAACGTCAGTGAGCTGGTCCTCGAAATTCTGGAGTTCGACACGCTGTCACCGCATGCTCGTCCTCGATTCCCGTTGCTCTGTTGTCCTTGGCGGCGCAGACCCTTCGCGGGCAGAATGGTCCCGGCACCGGGCCCTTCGCCGGACCAAACACTTCTCAGAGTGGCGGCGCAGGATCCCCTCCAGTTGTGGTGGCGCCGCCGACCTCGGGCGCCAACTTTTCAGGAAGCGTCCCATCCCAGCTCGTTCCGGGAGTTCTTTCGCTGTCTTTGCAGGACGCGATCGACCGCGGCTTGAAGCAGAATCTCGGCCTGCTGCTCTCCAGCGCGGATATCGCCAACGCGCGCGGCCAGCGCTGGCAGCAGTTGAGCGCGCTCCTGCCGCACATCAACCTCGCTCCCTACGCCGACGTTTCCCAGGTGAACCTCGCCGAGTTCGGATTTTCGTTTCACATCCCCGGCGTAAATATCCCCACGGTCGTCGGTCCGTTCTCGTATTTCGATGCCCGCGCCGACCTGAGCCAGACCTTGTTCGATTGGGGCGCCGTCAACAAGACCCGCGCCTCGCAGCAACAGGTCAAATCCACCGAATACACGTATAAGGATTCGCGAGACCTCGTCGTCCTCACCGTGGGCTACGCCTACCTGCAGGCCATTGCGGATGAAGCATTGATCGAATCCGTCAACGCCCAGGTACAGACGGCGCAGGCCCTCTACGACCAGGCCTCCGATCAGGTGAAAGCCGGCACCTCGCCCGCCATCGACGCGCTGCGCGCCCGCGTCGAATTGCAGACGCGGCAGCAGCAGCTGATCCAGTCGAAAAACGATTTCGCCATCCAGAAGCTCGCCCTCGCGCGCGCCATCGGCCTCGCTCCCGGCCAGCAGTTCGAGCTCACCGACAAGTCCCCCTACCAGCCCTTCGACATGCTCACGGTGGACGCAGCTCTCAAGCAGGCCTACGACTCGCGCTCCGATTATCAGGCCGCGCTCGCCAATGTGCGCGCCGCCGAATACTCGCGCAAAGCCGCAGTCGCCGGCTACTATCCGACGCTTTCTTTCACCTCCGACTACGGAATTGCCGGCCAGCATTTTGACAAGCAACCACGGCGTCTTCGATGTTCGCGGCACGCTCAACGTCCCCATCTTCACCGGCGGCGCTGTGAAAGGCGAAATTCTGCAAGCCGATGCCCAGCTCGAGCAGACCCGCCAGCGGCTTGAAAATCTGCGCGGACAGATCGACGCCGACGTTCGCACCGCCTTGCTGAACCTGGAATCCGCGTCGGAACTGGTCACCGTAGCGCAAAGCAACATCGATCTCGCCGAGCAGACCCTGACCCAGTCGCGCGACAGGTTTGCCGCCGGCGTAACCGACACGGTCGAGGTGGTGCAGAGCCAGGAAACCGTTGCCACCGCCCACCAGAACTATATTTCGAGCCTCTACTCCTACAACTACGCCAAGATCTCGCTGGCTCGCGCCATGGGTGCGGCCGAAGCGGGCGTCAAGCAGTACTTCAAAGGAAAATAAGATGGCACAGCGAAGCGAAGTCGAAGCGCCTCCGGCCCCGCCGGCTGAAAATGTCGCCGTTTCCGAGACTCATTCCGCTCCGCCTCCGCCGCCGCCGGCAGAGTTTTTTCCGCACGCGCCCGTACGCTCGCACGCTTTTGATCGTCGGGATTATCGTGCTCCTGGTCGGGGGATTTTTCCTGTACCGCTATTTCGCGAGCTATGAGTCCACCGACGATGCCCAGATCGACGGCCATTTGATGCCCCTCAGCGCGCGCGTCACCGGCTACATCATCAAGGTCAACGTGGACGACAACCAGTACGTTCAGCAGGGCGCGGTCCTCGCTGAAATGGATCCGCGCGATTATCAGGTCGCCGTCGACAAAGCCCAGGCCGATCTAGCCGATGCCGAAGCCACCTATCGATCTCTGACCATCAACGTCCCGATCACCTCGGTCAATACCACGAGCCAGGTGTCCTCATCGCAGGCCGACGTCGAAAGCGCCGAGGCGGGAGTGGCCCAGGCGCAGCAGCAGTACGATGCCGCCCAGGCGCAAGCTGGCCCAGGCCCAGGCCAACGACGTGAAGGCTCAGAATGACCTCATGCGCTACAAGCAGCTCGTCGACAAGCAGGAGATCTCCGAACAGCAGTACGACCAGGCGGTGGCCGCCGCGAAATCAAGCTCCGACGCCGTGAACGCGGCTCGTTCCTCCGCCGCTGCCGCGGACCAGCAGATCCATCAGCAGCGCGCCAAGGTCTTGCAAGCCCAGGCGAATTTCAGGGCCTCCCAAACCGGCCCGCAGCAGGTTGCGCAGACCCGCGCCCGCGCTCAATCCGCCCTAGCGACAGTGCAGCAGAAACAAGCCGCCCTCGAGCAAGCCAAACTCAACCTGCAGTACACCAAAATCATGAGCCCCATCGAGGGCACCGTAATGAAAGACGCCGAAGTAGGAATGAACGTGCAGATCGGCCAGCAGTTGTTCACGGTAGTTCCCCTGTCGGACATCTGGGTCACCGCAAATTTCAAGGAAACGCAGCTAAAATACATGCGCCCAGGCCAGCGCGCCGAAATCAAAGTCGATGCCAACGGCCGCACCTACAAGGCGCCACGTGGACAGCATCTCCGGCTCAAGCGGCGCCCGCCTAAGCCTGCTCCCGCCCGAAAACGCCACGGGAAATTACGTAAAGGTAGTGCAGCGCATCCCGGTAAAGATCGTCTTAGAGCCGGGCGAGAACAGCGACCACTATCTCCGCCTCGGAATGTCCGTAGATCCAAAAGTTTTCGTCAAGTAACCCCGTAGCGGTCCGCCGGTGACGAATGCCTTTGCGGGTGCCCGACCCTTGCGGTCTTAAAGGGTGGGTCTTCGCTTTCGCTCCGCGACCGGCGCTATCCATCGTCGTCGGTTCGCTTCTCATTGTCATCCTGAGCCCATACGCGCGAAGCGCGGATGGGTGAGGGACCTGCTTCTTCTTTCGCTCTCCGCTGTTTGGCGTCATCCAGCGCAGCGAGCAAGCGCACAGCGCCTTCCGCTCGCGGTGCCTTTACCGGAAGCCTTCCTCCTTCAACCTCCTCTGTCTCCCGTGCCTTTTCTGCCTCCGGGTTGCAACCTCTCTATCTTTTTGTGCACCGGATCCTACTTGCCGATTCGCGCCAGAATCGGCGGTTTCTTCCCCACGCGAAGGGTGTGGTCTCCGGCCTCGTTCAAGTCCACCGCTAAACACCGGATCGACAATTTTCTTCCCCGTCCCACTCGACCGCACCTTGTGTTATTAGCCGCTCGGCCTCCGCTTTCGATTTCGCAAGCGCCAATTCGCCTGCGATGAATGCGGGATAGTTTTATTCTTCCATCGTGAGCCGCATACTCCTGCGATCGGCCTTCGCTCGCGAGATCGATCTTTCGCTGCATCTCGCTGGGCAGCTCGCGTTTGCTGTAAACCAGATCGAACTCATCCGCCGCTTTCTTCGCCGCATCCTCGCCATGAAAGCCCGCAACAATCGTATGCGCCAGCTGCACCTTTGCCTTCTTCGGGTGCAGCACGCCGGTGCGAACTTCTTCGCGCAGCCGCACGATCACCGGCTCGGTGAAATCCGTCAGCAGGTCGTAGTAGGACCACATCACCTCATCGGAAATCGACATGATCTTGCCGAACATCTCCCCCGGCGCGTCGGTGATCCCGATATAATTCCCCAGGCTCTTCGACATCTTCCGCTCGCCGTCGAGCCCCACCAGAATCGGCATCGTCAGCGCCACCTGGGAGGGCTGCGCGTACTCGCGCTGGATATCGCGCCCCACCAGCAGATTGAATTTCTGCTCGGTCGCGCCGAGCTCCACATCGGATTGCAGCGCCACCGAGTCGTACGCCTGGAAGAGCGGGTAAAGCAGTTCGTGCACCGAAATCGGCAGGTTCTTTTCGAGCCGCGACCGGAAATCCTCGCGTTCCAGCATGCGCGCCAGCCGGTAATGGCCGCACAGGCGCACCACCTCCTGGCTCGGCATCGTCCCCAGCCATTCGCTGTTGTAGCGGACTTCGGTTTTTTCGGGATCGAGAATCTTGTACACCTGCTCGAGATACGTTTTCGCGTTCGCGTCCACTTGCTCGCGCGTCAGCGGCGGCCGCGTTTCCGACTGGCCGGTAGGATCGCCCACCATCGCCGTGAAATCGCCGATCAGGAAAATCGCCGTGTGTCCCAGATCCTGAAAATGCTTCAGCTTGCGCAGCACCACGGTATGGCCCAGGTGAATATCGGGCGCCGTGGGATCCACCCCCAGCTTCACGCGCAGCGGCTTGCCGGTGGCGATGGACTTCGCAAGCTTCGCCTTCAGCTCATCCTCGCGGATGATCTCGGCGACGCCTTTGTAAATGTAGGAAAACTGCTCCTGGACCGGCTTGAATTTCTCGGCGGACAATTAATTTTTCTCCGGACCGTTCTTTTTCTCGGGATCGATCAGCACGCGCCGCCCTTCGATGCGATAGCGCCCTTCCAGCACGATGCGCACCGCCTCCGAATAAATCCGGTGCTCCTCCCGCAACACGCGCTCGGAAAGCGTCTCTCCGTGTCGTCGTCCTGAATCGGCACCACCGCCTGCAGGATGATCGGCCCCGCGTCAAGATTCTCGTCGACGAAATGCACCGTGCAGCCGGAAAATTTCGCTCCGTGCTCGAGCGCCTGCCGCTGCGACTCCAGCCCCGGAAACGCCGGCAGCAGCGAAGGATGAATGTTCACGATGCGCCCGGGAAACGCCGCCACAAAATAAGCCGAAAGCAGCCTCATATACCCGGCCAGGCACACCAGATCGACTTTCTTCTCTTTCAGCGCCGCGACCACCAGCTTGTCGTAAGCCTCGCGCTCGAGTCCCTTCGACGGAATCACGCACGTTTCGATTCCTCGCGCCCGCGCCTTCTCGATCCCCTGCGCGCCTTCGCGATTGCTCACCACCAGCGCGATCTCCGTGTTGGGGATTCGCCCCGCGGCGACACTGTCCGCCAAAGCCTCGAAATTGGAGCCGCGGCCTGAAAGCAGCACGGCAATGCGTTTTTTCATGTTCGAAAAAATTAACACAGTTCCGCAAGGAGGCAAAACGCGGTTGCAGAAAGAACGCGGCCAAATGCGCGGGGCCTAGCGATCTCTATACAGGAAGCGTTCCGGAATACGCGACGCGAGGCTTCCCGCGCGCAGCGCTCTCGATCCGCCCGATCAGGTAGAATTTTTCGCGCCGCCGCTTCAATTCCGCTTCCACGCGCGAGATGTTTTTCGCCGGCACCACGAGAATCATCCCCACGCCCAGATTGAACGTCTGCAGCAGCTCTTCGCGATCGATCCGCCCCACCCGCGCGAGATACTTGAAAATCGGCAGCACGGGCCACGACCCCAGTTCCACCACCGCGTGCACGTTGCGCGGAATCGCGCGCGGCAGGTTCCCGGTGATGCCGCCGCCGGTAATGTGCGCCATCGACGTAACCCATCCGCGGTCGAGAATATTCTTCAGCAGCGGCCAGTAAGCGCGGTGCGGCTTCAAAAGCTCCGCGCCAATCTTGTTGCCGATTTCGGCCACGTACGTATCCGGCTCAAGTTTCGCCGTCCCGAACACGAGTTTGCGCGCCAGAGAATATCCGTTCGTGTGCAGGCCGCTCGAAGGCAGCGCCAGCAGCGCGTCCCCGGGCCGCACGCGCCGCGGATCGAGCTGCTTCTTTCGTTCGACGGCGCCCACGATAAATCCGGCCAGGTCATATTCGCCCGCCGAATAGAAATCCGGCATTTCCGCCGTCTCGCCGCCGATCAGCGAGCACCCCGCCTTCTTCGCGGCGCGGCTCATTCCCTCGATCACCTGCTCGACGATCTCCGCATCCAGCTTGCCCATCGCGAGATAATCGAGAAAAAAGAGCGGCTCGGCTCCCTGCGTGAGAATGTCGTTGACGCAGTGATTCAGAATGTCCGCGCCCACGGTGGAGTGAATGCCCGTCGCGAACGCAATCTTCAGCTTGGTTCCCACTCCATCGGCGCTCGCGACGAGAATCGGCTCGCGCCAGCGCTTGCGGTCGAGCTGGAAAAGCGCCCCGAAGCCGCCGATGGGCGCGAGCACGCCGCGTCGAAACGTCTTCCCCGCCATCGCGGCGATCCGCCGCTTGGCTTCATCTGCAACCGAGATATTGACGCCGGCATCGGCGTAGCGCATGGACGAGGCTCTTCTTCCGGAGGGGCTGGCCTGCTGGCAATTCTAGAATATATGGAACAGGCGGCGCCAGCGTACTTCCTGCGGGTGCACCAGCGCCCGTAGATAGGTTTCAAACCGCTCGCCGATGTGCCCCGGCTCCCACACTTCCTCGGGCGCGTCGATCGACATATAGATGATCAGCGGCGTGCCGATAATATTCTGGCGCGGCACAAAGCCCCAGAACCGGCTGTCGTAGGAGTTGTCGCGATTGTCGCCCATCATGAAATACTCGCCGGGAGGCACCACCAGCTCGCCCTTCACGATGTGCGACGCCACCTCCGCGCCCCATTGCGGCCGCATCCGTCCCCGCCATTCGAGGTCATCCGGCGCAGGCGGAAAATTTTCTCCCGGCACGTCCACCGCGCCCAGTTCGCGCAGCGCGTAAGGCTCCTTCAGCGCCACGTCGTTCACGTACACCTGGCCCGCAATGATCTTGATGCGGTCGCCCGGCACGCCGATGCATCGCTTGATAAAGTCCGGAAAGCCTTCTTCGGGAAGGGGCGCGCGAAACACGATGATCTGCTGGCGTTTCGGATCGCGCCACAACGGCACGTGCAGCGCAGTGAACGGAATTCCCGCGTCGTACCCGATGCGGCTCACGATCAGGTGATCGCCGATCAGCACCGTGTTTTCCATCGACCCGCTGGGAATCACGCGCGCCTGCACCAGCGTGCCCTCGATAAAAAGGAACGCCAGGATCACCCAGACCCACGAGATCACTTCCTGCTTGATGCGCTCGCTGGCGGTATCGTGATGATCCGGATTGTTGGGCGGTGCGACGGCGTCTTCCACGTCAGCCTTCACGATGAGCCTCCACTTCGAGTTGCACCAGCTCCGTCGGATAGCTGCCGGTGTAGCACGACGTGCAAAATTTTCCCTGCGTATCTTCCACGGCCGCGCGCAGCGATGGCAGCGACAAATAGCCCAGCGAATCCGCGCCCAGGAATTTGCGGATCTCTTCCACCGAATTTCGCGCCGCAATCAGTTCATCCCGCCGGGGAGTATCCACGCCGTAGTAGCACGGTGAAATCGTCGGCGGGCAGCTGATCCGCACGTGAACTTCGGTCGCTCCCGCGTCCCGCACCAGCCGCACGATCTTGCGGCTGGTCGTCCCGCGAACGATCGAGTCGTCCACCAGGATTACGCGCTGGCCCTCGATCATCCGCCGCACCGGATTCAGCTTCAGCTTCACGCCAAAATCGCGAATGGCCTGCTCCGGCTCGATGAACGTCCGCCCCACGTAGTGATTGCGAATGAGCGCCATGCGAAACGGAATGCCGGACTCCGCCGCGTACCCCACCGCCGCCGGAACTCCCGAATCCGGCACCGGCGTTACGATGTCCGCTTCCACCGGATGTTCCTTGGCCAGCAGGCGCCCCAGCTGCTCCCGGCTCTGGTTCACCGGCCGGCCGAACACCACGCTGTCCGGCCGCGAAAAATAAACGTGCTCGAAAATGCACTGCTGATTCTGCTTTTCCGGCGCGAACCGGATCGACTCGACTCCGCCGCGCGAAATCCGCACCATCTCGCCCGGCTCGATTTCGCGGACGTACTCCGCGTCGATCAAATCGAACGCGCAGGTTTCCGACGCCACCGCCCACGCCCCGTCGAGCCGCCCGAGAGCCAGCGGCCGGAAGCCGCGCGGGTCGCGAATCGCGTACATCTCATCGCGCGCCAGCAGCAGCAGCGAGTACGCGCCCTCCACCTGGTTCAGCGCGTCCGCAATCGCCCCGGACAAATTTCGCGCCGAGCTTCGCGCAATCAGATGCACGATCACTTCGGTGTCGCTGGTCGTCTGGAAGATCGACCCGCGATGCTCGAGCTTGCGCCGCATTTCCAGCGCGTTGGTCAGATTGCCGTTGTGCCCCAGCGCGATCTTTCCCTTGTTGCAGTCGATCACCACCGGCTGCGCGTTCACCACCGTGTTGTCGCCCGCCGTCGAGTACCGCGTATGGCCGATCGCCACCGCTCCCGGCAGGCTCGCGAGCACCTGCGGCGTAAAAATCTCCTGCACCGACCCGAGGCTCTTGTGCGAATGAATGTCGGCGCCGTCGCTCGAAGCGATCCCCGCCGCTTCCTGCCCGCGATGCTGCAGCGCATACAATCCCAGATAGGTGAGCTTCGACGCTTCGGGGTGCCCAAAAATTCCGAACACGCCGCACTGATCGTGGAAGTGATCGTCGTCGAGGATGTGAAGTTTGGGGATCATGCACTCTTGAGGGCCGCAGCCAGCGATCCGCTCCACGCCTTCTGGAACGAATCCACACTTCCTTGGATGAAATTGCCCCCGTTATATTGGATGCGAAATTCCCCGCGAGTGACGGTACCGATCCGTTCTAAGCGAACGCCATATTGTGCTGCAATTTGGCTGACGCGGGCAAGCAATTCCGGGGACGAAGAGACCACCGCGCGCGCGCCGCCCTCGCCGAAAAGCGCAATTTCAGCGGCCAGCTCGTCCTCGCGCCTCAAAGTCTCTTTGTTTGCTGACTCTTGCGCGCCCGTCGTCGCCAGACTCACTTCCGCCGCTAAGCCCTCGCTCGTGAAACAGCACTCCGCCAGCGTGACGGCAATGCCTCCATCGCTCACGTCGTGCGCGGAAGAAATAGCGCGTTCGCTCGCCAGATTCACCAGGCAGTCGATCAGCCTCTTTTCCGCGGCCAGATCGATCGCCGGCGGCGTCCCCGCCACGATCCCGTGAAGCGTCTTCGCGTACTCCGAGGACAAGAACTCCGTCTCCAACTCCGCAGCCACGCCGGCTTTTTGGTTCCCATCCAGCAGCAGGATCGCGTCGCCCTCATTTCGAAAACCGGAACCCAGCGCGCAATCCGCATCTTCCAGCAAGCCGAGCACGCCCAGAATCGGCGTCGGATAGATCGGCTTCCCCAGCGTTTCGTTGTAGAAGCTGACGTTGCCGCCGGTGATCGGTGTATCGAGCGCCCGGCACGCTTCCCCGATGCCGTCAATCGACTCGCTGAACTGCCACATCACCTCGGGCTTCTCGGGATTGCCGAAATTCAGGCAATTCGTCGCCGCAATCGGTCGCGCGCCGGAGCAAGCCACATTCCGCGCGGCCTCCGCCACCGCGTGCATCGCGCCGATCTTCGGCGAGAGGTAGCCCCAGCGCCCATTTCCGTCTGTAGAGAGCGCAAGCGCGCGCTTCGTCCCTTTCAGACGCAGCACGGCCGCATCGCCCGCGCCCGGCCCCACGCGCGTATTGGTTCGCACCATGGAGTCGTACTGCTCGGTGATCCAGTGCTTCGACGCGATGTTCGGCGAAGCCAGCAACCGCCGGAAGTTTTCGCTTAGATCCGCGCCACGCGCCGCAAAAGATATCGACTGCGCGGGCGTTTGCAACCGAGCCGGTGGCGCCGCAATCGGCCGCTGGTACACCGGACCTTGTTCGGCAATGGCGTGCGCCGGAATATCCGCGGCGACGCTGCCATGATTCAGCACGCGCAGCTGGCCGTCGTTCGGTAACGCGGCCAACCTCCACCGCGTCCAGCCCCCACTTGTGAAACACATCGAAGACTTCGCGCTCGCGCCCGCGCTCCGCCACCAGCAGCATGCGCTCCTGCGATTCGCTCAGCAGAATTTCGTAGGGCGTCATGCCGGTTTCGCGCTGCGGCACGCGCGCCAGCTCGATCTCGATGCCCACCCCGCCGCGCGAAGCCATTTCGCAGCTCGAGCTGGTCAGCCCGGCCGCGCCCATGTCCTGGATCGCCACCACCGCGCCGGTGCGCATCGCTTCGAGGCACGCCTCGAGCAGCAGCTTTTCCATGAACGGGTCGCCCACCTGCACGTTCGGCCGCTTCTGCTGCGACTCCTCGCTGAACTCCGCCGAAGCCAGCAGCGAAGCGCCGTGAATCCCGTCGCGCCCGGTCTTCGCGCCCGCGTAAATCACCGGATTGCCCACGCCGCTCGCCCGCGCGAAGAAAAGCTCGTCGCGCCGCGCGATGCCCAGCGCCAGCGCGTTCACCAGCGGATTATTCGAATAGCAAGGCTCGAAGGCCACTTCGCCGCCGACGGTGGGCACTCCAAAGCAATTGCCGTAGAAGCCGATGCCGCGGATCACGCCGTCGAGAATCCGCCGGTTGCGCGCGACCTCTTCGTCGCTCGCTCCCGCTCCCGAAGTGATCGGCCCGAAGCGCAGCGAATCGAGCACCGCAATCGGCCGCGCGCCCATCGTAAAAATATCGCGCAGGATTCCGCCCACGCCGGTGGCCGCGCCCTGAAACGGCTCGACGAAACTCGGATGGTTGTGCGATTCGATCTTGAACACCGCCACCAGCCCGTCGCCGATATCCACCACGCCCGCATTCTCGCCCGGCCCCTGCACCACGTGCGTGCCGCGCGTGGGCAGCCGCTTCAGATGCGCGCGGCTCGATTTGTACGAGCAGTGCTCGCTCCACATCACGCTGAAGACGCCCAGCTCGGTAATGTTCGGATCGCGCCCCAGAATCTTCTGGGTGCGCGCGTATTCTTCGGGAGTCAGGCCGTGCTCGGCGGCGATTTCCGGCGTGACTTTAATTTCGGTGTCGATGGATGCCATTCAATCCTGATCCGTAAACCCGGTACGTAAAGCGGTTACGCGGAGATCGTAGCTTGTCGCGAGAGGCTCGCGACCAGGGAGCGAAAAAGCACCAGCCCGTCGCCGGAGCCCAGCGCCGATTCCACGGCCCGCTCGGGATGCGGCATCAGCCCCAGCACGTTGCGCTCGCGATTGCAGATTCCCGCAATCGCGGCAAGCGACCCGTTCGGATTCGCGTCGAATCATCGGCGGCGACGCGCCCGTCCGGCGTGACGTAGCGGAAAATAATCTGCTTGTTGCGCTCGAGTTCCGCAAGCGTCTCCCGGTCGCAGAAATAATTCCCTTCCATGTGCGCGATCGGCATTTCCAGCACCTGCCCCTCGCGCGCGGCGCAAGTAAACGGCGTGTCCGTGTTCTCGACGCGAACATGCACCTGCCGGCAAAGAAACCGCAGCCCTTTGTTGCGCATCATCGCCCCCGGCAGAAGCCCCGCCTCCAGCAGAATCTGAAAGCCGTTGCAGATCCCCAGCACCAGCCCGCCGGACCGCGCAAACCGGTCCACCGCGCGCATCACCGGAGAAAACCGCGCAATCGCCCCCGTCCGCAGATAATCCCCGAAGGCAAATCCGCCAGGAAGAATAATCGCGTCAAACCCGGAAACCTGCTCCGACTGGTGCCAGATAAACTCCACGGACTGCCCCACCACCGCTTCCACCGCATGGTAAGCGTCGTCGTCGCAATTCGATCCCGGAAACTGCACCACGCCAAATTTCATAGCGGAATTTCTCCCGAGCGCATTTTAGCACGGTCCCTCCGCCTTCCGAAGAAACCCGCAGCTCAGGTTGGCCCCGCGTGGTGGGCGCGGCGTGCCTGTATTGCCCAAGTAAGGTCCGTGTCGGTCGTCGAGCGTGCCCGCCGTCAGTCAAATTTTCGCCGCCTGCAAAAAGCCGCATGTGTCATCCCGAACGAAGTGAGGGATCTGCATTTGCTTTGCGGCATTTGCTTTGCGGGTGCCCCACCCTTGCGGTTTTCAAGGGTGGGTCTTGATTTCCCTCCGCAGCGGCAAGCTCCACAATTCAATCGGTTAACCGCAGAAAAATGACCTTTCTCTGACCACAGGCTCTTGGTTACTCTCATTCAAAGGAGGCATGTGATCGTGAAAAACCTGTTCGATGCGACGGTGGCGAATCAGGTAAAGACCCGGCTGGGAAAATTGGAGCCGCAAAGTGAGAGGCGCTGGGGGAAGATGACGCCGGCGCAGATGCTGGCACATTGCTCGGTGAGTATGCAGTGGGCGGTGGGGGAACTGGTGCCCGAAAAGGGAGCGCTACCCGCACGTTTGATGGGGCGGCTGGTGAAGCCGATGGTGTTTCGGAACGAAGACCCGCTACGGAAGAATTCGCCGACCGCCAAGAGCCTCATTGTGGCCGACGAACGAGATTTGGGCAAGGAACGGGACCGGTTATCGGGACTAATTGACAGATTTGCGGCGGGAGGGGCGGCAGGCTGTACGAGGAATCCGCATACGTTTCTTTGGGAAGATGACGCCGGAAGAGTGGGCGATTTTGATGTACAAACATCTTGACCATCATTTGCGCCAGTTTGGGGTGTGACCGTCTCGAAAAGGGTAGTGACCACCTGATAGAGGCCAATTAGCGCCGCTTGGATCGTTTGGTCGACGAGAGGATTTTGCTTTCGCCCGGGACCTTGACGCACGCGCCGACGGCTTGGCCTTCGCCGCTCGCTGCATCTCTTTCCGGCGCGCAGCAGCCCAGCCGGGCTTGTTCGCCTGCCGCCCCCGCGCAATCGCCAGCGCATCCGCCGGAACATTCTCCGTGATCACCGACCCCGCCCCCACGTAAGCGCCGTCCCCGATGCGCACCGGCGCCACCAGCGCCGTATCGCTGCCGATAAACACGCGATTCCCAATCGTGGTGGGATGCTTCGCGACGCCATCGTAATTGCAGGTGATCGTCCCGGCGCCCACGTTCGTCTCGCGGCCGATCGTGGCATCGCCGAGATAACTCAAATGCGGCGCCTTCGATCCTTCGCCGAGCACGGTCTTCTTCATCTCGACAAAGCTCCCCACATGCGCCCCGGCGCGAATATCGGTCCCCGGACGCAGCCGCGAAAACGGCCCGATCTGCGCCTTCTTCCCGACGCGGCTCGAATCGATCAGCGAGTGCGCCCCGATCACCGCATCGTCGTCCATGCGAACATCCTGCAGCACGCTACCCGTGCGAATCGTGCAGCGTGCCCCGATGCGCGTATTGCCCAGAAGCTGCACCCCCGGCTCGATCACGCTATCCGGCCCCGCCGTCACGCCCGGATCGACCACCACCGTCTCCGGCAGATAAATCGTCACGCCCGATTCCATCAGCGCCGCAGCGTTGCGCGCCCGGAAAATCCGGTCCACGTCCGCCAGGTGCGCGCGCGTGTTGCACCCGAGAATTTCCCGCGCGTCCGCGGCCACCTCCGCCAGCACGCGTTCGTTGCGTTCGCGCAGCATGGCAATCGCGTCGGTAAGATACAGTTCCTTGTGCGCATTTTCCGGACGCAGCGCATTCAGGCACGGCCAGAGCTTCGCCAGCGTGAAGCAGTAAATGCTCGAATTCACTTCGCGGATGGCGCGCTGCTCCGGCGTCGCGCTCTTTTCCTCCACGATCGCCACCACGCGCCCTTCCGTATCGCGAACGATGCGCCCGTAATCCGTGGGATCGTCGATCTCCGCCGTCAGAATCGTCGCCGCGGCCTCTCCCCGGCGGTGCGTGTCGAGCAAAGCCTTCAGAGTTTCCGTGCGCAGCAGCGGAGCGTCGCCGGGAAGCACGATCGCCAGCTTCGCGCGGCTGCGAATCGCCCGCCGCGCCACCTGCATCGCGTGCCCTGTCCCGCGCTGCGGCTGCTGCAGCACCGTCTGCGCTCCCAGCGCCGTCACCACCGCCCCCACCTCTTCCGCCTGATGCCCCACCACGGCGATCGTCTGCGCCGCTTTCAACGGCTGGCAGGCGCGCACCACGTGCTCGATCAGCGGCAGCCCTCCCGCGCGGTGCAGCACTTTCGCGAGTTCGGAACGCATGCGCGTCCCTTTTCCCGCGGCGAGAATCACGATGGCAGTGTCGGCGGCAGTCATGGCGCTCGATATTGTCCCTTCCGAGGCAGGCTTTGGCAACGAAAAGGCGAAGGCCCGTTCTTTCCGGGTGCTCGAAAAGTATTAACGATTAGGACGTAGCCGAGGCGGCGGATATCGAAAGCGAAGGTGGAAGCACGGATTCGGCGGCCGGCGCTTCGGTTGTTTTTTCCCAGAGGCTGTGATCTTCGAGAAGCCGCGTCACCAGTTGCGTGTGGAGCGAATGCCCCGCGCGATGCGCCACAAGGCGCGCCTGCAAGGGGCAGCCTATAAGAGCGAGGTCTCCGATCAGGTCCAGGGCCTTGTGCCGGCCGTACTCATCCGGAAAGCGCAGCGGCCCGTTCAATAGCATCGAATCGTCGAGCACCAGCGCATTGGCCAGCGAGCCGCCGCGGATCAGCCCCATTCCCTGAAGCTCGGCGAAATCCTTCACAAAGCCAAACGTCCGCGCCGGAGCCAGTTCGCGGCTGAACGACGCGCGGTCCACCACCATCTCCACTTCCTGCGGCCCGATCGCCGGATGGTCGTAGTCCACAAAACAGCTCACGCGAAATTCGCTCGCGGGATAGATCCCGATGCGCCGGTCGCCGTCGGCAAACTCCAGCGGCTTCACCACGCGGATGTAATGCCGCTGCCGCCGCAAATGGCGCGTCCCCGCGCGCTCCAGCATCTCGATAAACGGCTTGGACGAGCCGTCGAGGATCGGCAACTCCAGCGCGTCCAGCTCCACATAGATATTGTCGACGCCGCAGGAGTAAAGCGCGGCCAGCAGGTGCTCGGTCGTCGAAAGCAGCACGCCTTGCTTCATCAGGCTCGTCGCGTAGCTCACCCGCGCGACGTTGCGTACGTGCGCCTCAATTTCAAAATTGTCCAGGTCAGTGCGGCGGAATACGATCCCCGTGTCCGCAGGCGCCGGGACGAGCCGCAGTTTGCAGTGCACAGCCGTATGAAGCCCGACCCCTTCGATGGAGACGGGCTGCTTGATCGTGGTTTGAAAGGGCATTCGCCGAAACAGTGTAATTGCATTTGACTGTCCGGACCAATGCTAAATTTATACCTATTATTTTCAGTGTCTTATAAAGATAAACAGTCGGAAATTTAGATATGGCGTGGTAAACATACAACACTTCACGCGGCATCCTGCGTGGTTCAATGTGAACACATGGCGGAAACCGTTGCTTAGACGGTCACGTTAAGCAGGGGGCCTTGGTTCGGATTCGATCCGGAGGGATTGCCGCCGTTACTTGAGGAGGTCTGCGTCTGTGCGCCATTGCTTCCGAAGCTAATCTGCAATTCCTCGAACTGGACAAAAATACTGCTGGCCAGCGTATTTTGAGCCTGCCCTTGGGTTGGATTCGCAGCCGGAGCGGAATCCGCTCCGGGCGCCGATGCCCCTGCTTGGCTTCCAGTGCTCCCCGCATTTTGCGCCTGAGCGGTATTTTGCGCTTGCGCCGCGTTCTGAGTCGCCGGAGTGCTCGCCAGCGCGTTACCTTCGCCGACATCCTGCGCGCCCTGCTGCAATTGCTGGACGAACTGCTGCAGCGCCGCCGGGTCGTTGGCGTAAAGCAGCAGCGCCAGGCGGTTGAACAGGCTGATGCTCTGCGGATTGATCCCCAGCTGCTGCAGCGTCTGATCCAGTTGTTGCAGTTCCTGCTGCGAACTCGTCGCTCCCGTTGGGGCATTTCCACCATTAGCGGCGTTCCCAGCAGCCAGGCCGACAGCGGTATTCTGCGTTTGCGTCGGCGTCGGAACCTGCGCGGTGGGCTGCCCCTCGGGCGTCTCCTGCGCGTTATTCGCGCCCGCGTTCCCCTGCGCGAACACCTGCACCTGGGCTTCCGCCACCACGAGCACGGTCCCTTGAAACGCCTGCGGCTGCTGCGGATTCTGCTGAGCTTGCTGCCCTTGGGAAGCCTGGCCCGTAAGTGTCACGGTATCCTGAGGCGCGGGCGCTCCCTGCGCCTGGTTGGGGTTTATGGGGGTTGTAAAGCGTGACCGCCTGTTGGGCGGGTGTCCCCCCGGTAGTTTCCTGAAAGACAGCTGCGAGTTGAAACGAGATAGCTGCCATGTCCGACTCCTTCTAAAACCCAGCAAAGCCCGCAATCTCACGGGCTGTGCTGAAATGAAACTCCTCATGCCGCACTTGCGTTGCGATCCACCTGCGGCAAACTTTGGCCCTTCAATAGCTGTTATCGGCGGGCGCACTTCCACCTTGAGACTTTTTTGCAGCGGTTGTTTCAGCGGTTTAGACCGCGTAGAATAGTCACTTAGCTGACCCATTTAGCTTATCCAATGGCCTCTCCATTCAACATCTTGCCCGAAGGCGCTGCGCCGCCGCCCGCGCCCGGATCGCACCCACGGCCGCCGTGGCTGCGCGTGCGCTTCTTTGGCGGCTCCAATTACCAGGAGCTGAAGCGCATCATGCGCACGCTCGACCTGCACACGGTCTGCGAGAGCGCGCGCTGCCCGAACATGGGCGAGTGCTGGGAGCATCGCACCGCCACCTTCATGATCCTGGGCAACATCTGCACGCGGGCCTGCGGGTTCTGCGCGGTCCCCAGCGGCAAGCCTCTCGGCCCTCCCGAAGCAGGACGAGCCCGAGCGCGTCGGCGAAGCGGTCGCCCGCATGGGCCTGCGCTATGCGGTCGTCACCTCCGTGAATCGCGACGACCAGCCCGACGGCGGCGCCGCCATTTTCGCGCGCACCATTTCCGAGATCCGCCGCCGCGTCCCCGGCTGCAAAGTCGAAGTGCTCATCCCGGATTTTCGCGGCGACTGGAAGGCGCTCGAAACCGTAATGTCCGCCCGCCCGGACGTGCTCAACCACAACATGGAAACGGTGCCGCGCCTCTATCGCAAAGTCCGCAAGGGCGCCGTCTACGAGCGTTCGCTCGAACTCCTGCGCCGCGCCGGCGAAATGTCCCCGGGCCTTTCCACCAAGACCGGCATGATGCTCGGCCTGGGCGAAACGCGCGACGAAGTGCTGCAGGCGATGGAAGAAATCGCCGCGCAGGGCACCCACATCCTCACGCTCGGCCAGTACATGCAGCCCACCCCCGAGCACCTGCCCATCGAGCGCTACGTCCACCCGGACGAGTTCGCCGAATTCAAGCGCCTCGGCGAGCAGATGACCTTCAAGCACGTGGAAGCCGGCCCGCTGGTCCGCTCCTCCTACCACGCCTTCGAACAGGAAGAAGCCGCCCGCTCGTAATTTCCGCTTCTCGCCGCTGAAAACAGCTTTGCAAAAGCGCCTCCAAGCACTTCCGGTTTTCGCGCGCGCAATACTCGCTAAGAGTGTCGAGTGAGCGCACACGCTTTTCTTTGTTTTCAGCAAGATACGCATGTTTCCGTTCGTCCATGTGTGTCGAGTGAGTTGCGCTGTTTTTCTTGTCGTTTTCGCTCACTTTTTCGTCTCTGGTTCTCATCGCTTTTCATGCTTCTCGAGGGACAGTAGCCATGGGCGAGAATAATTACAAGGGATCGCTTCGCGTGGTGTTTGCCGCTATCTGCAGGCCCTATTGGAGGCCCTATCGGAGGGATGACACGAACGCTCGGCCCATGTCGCGGACGCGCGCCGCGCAGACCGGATCGGAGACGTTCGCTTCGAGCGCGGCGTGAAAATACTCCGCAGCCTTGGACTTGCGTCCAAGCTCCTCGTTCAGGTTCCCAACCAGCACAAGAAACAGCGGGTTGCGCGGGTAGCGCACCGTCAAAGGCTCCGCCGCGGCAAGCGCCTGCTCGTATTTCAGGTCGTACTGCCGGATCAGGCTGGCCAGGATGAACCGCGAATCCACCGCCATGAACACGCCCTGCCTCGCGCCCAGCTCCATCTGCCGGATGCCTTCGTCCTTGTTCCCGCCGGGAATGCCCATGAAGACTCTCAGTAGTTTTACGATGGGCGACAGGGTTTCTACGTAGTAGTTGTACACACCGAGGACAGCGGCCGCGTCCGCCTGCTGCGGATCGAGATCGAGCGCGCGCAGCATTTCGGCGCGTCCTTTCACCGCCGCGCGCGCCACGTTGCGATTCTCCCCGCGCAGGCCGTAGACGCGGGCCCGCAGCGCGTAGCCCAGCCCGGCGTACACATGCATCTCGGCCGTTTCGGATTTGGCGAGCAGCGCTTCGGCGGCCTCGATTTCCCGGCCGGCGACCACCAGGTACGCATCGTCGCCGGGGTCCCGGCCGCGCTTCCACGCGTCCATCATCCCGTAGCGGATTTCGCACGAGGCGCAGTAGCGCTTCCACCACAACGCTTCGGCTTCGAGCAGGTATCCGAGCGGATGATCGGGCATCTCCTTCTGCACGCGCCGCGCGATGGGGATCGCGGCATCGGGATCGCCGCCATACATCGCGTCCATCGCCTCCCGCGCTTCGGGAGGCAGAGCGATGCTTCCGGCGCGCGTCGCGATCGGCAGGGTCGCGAAAAGGATCGCTGCAAGAATAAAAAGCGCGGCGGCTGGCAGCGCCATCGCGCGGAGAGGGACGAACTTCATTTCACCCGCTTCAGCCAGCCGGCCAGCCATGACGCGGTAACGTACATCACGAAACATTCCAGCGCAAAGGGAAGAAACCCGAGGTAACCCGGCGCGGGCATCTCGAAGATTTTCCATCCCTGCCCGATGGGGAAGATGTAGTGCCATTTCGCCGCCGCCCAGTTGTTCCAGAACTCCCACAGCCACCCGCACACCCATCCCGCCAGAAAAAATCCGTAGACGCGCCGCCGGAAGCCCTCGGAAAGATCGCCGAGGAGAGAAGGCAGCCCCAGGCGCTTGTTCACCGGATCGAGCAGCAGAATGAAGCCGATCCACACGGGCAGAAATAAATAGGAGGCGAGGCGCTGCGGCACCACCAGCGGCAGCGCGAGGCAGGCGGCCCCGCAGCCGATCAGGATATTTTCCGCGGACGCGGAAATTTTCCACGGCGTCCCCGGAAGCGGCGGAAGAATCGCCTGCACCAGGTCGGAGGTCTCGAAAATCGCCGGCGTGATCGTAGCGAAGGACCAGCCGTAGCCCAGCAGCGCCCCCGTCCACCCAGCCGGCACGCCCGTGTACACCCAGTTCCGCAGCCGCAGATTGTAAGCCTCGAAAATCAGCCACAGCGGCACCGACAGCAGCGCCATGCGCGCCACCGTAACCGGCGCGTCATTCAGCCGCGAGCGGTTGGTAAGCGCGAGCACCGCGCCGTCGGCGATCAGGATGTAAGCGCTCCAGGCAATCGGCGTAAAGAACGTGGCCACCGGCTCCACGCGATGGAACATAGCCATTCCGCGCCCGCCAGCGCCGCCAGCCCCAGCCATCCATGCGCCGGAAAAGCCCGCCGCCGTCGCGTAGTGAAGTAGCCGACAACCAGCGCGGCAACGGTAGCCAGCGTGATCCCGACTCCGATCGCAACCATGCCAAGATATTACAGTCGCCAACGTGAACGGCGGAAGCGAAGATCAGAGTTTTTCTGGCTGAGCTGCAACTATTCTAGCCAGCTTTAGAGATCGATTAACATCTGACCTGGTGTTGTCAGAATATGGGGCTTAATTTCTAAATACGCATGGAACGCCGGATGTATTCGAAATCGTCGAACTCCGTTGGTTGTTTCCGTGGCTGTCTTCTGCGCCATTATGGAAGTTTTTCGTTCGTCCTGCTCATCGTATAGAAACTCGAAACGGTTCGGCGCGACTTCAAAACCGAGAAAGGTCAACTCTCCGAACAGACGGATGACAACCTCCAAGGCAACGTCCGTGATTCCAGCCTCAGCTAACTTTTGGAGAATATCGCGCTCTGTAATGATTTCGGGCGATTGGACAAAATGCAGCAAGAGATCTTCGACATTCCCAATTCTCACCCTCGCCTCGACGATCAGAGAGTCCAAGGCAAACCGTGAGTATTGCTTTTCTCCATCGATGAGATCCTTTTCGGCCACTCGAGTCCGGCCACGATTCACCGCGAACTGAAGCGCTGATTTGATCAGATAGATGAGATCCCGAGGTCTAGGAAGGATGCGACGGCCGATGTACTCCCACGTAGGGATACCACCCACTGTCCCGACGAAATACCGCTCCCAGACTTCTTGCGGCAACTTAATGTCTGTCGAGGATTTCATCAAGCGCTCTTCGATGACCCTCTTTAGCAAGTCAGGATCGGCCCAGATGATCGATCGCATAGGAAGCTTATCGGGTTCTCTTGCGAATTGGAGCATTGCGGTGTAAATATCGCTCCGAAGGAAGAGGGCGAAAGACAAGTTCACCTGAGCGCGGCCCGAGGCATTGCGCTCAAACTCGTCTGCGACGCGTCGGCTGACGCTCAGCAGGCCGAACAATAGCTCGCTAAGTAACGCCAATTCATCATGGGTATTCCACGCTTTGTCCAGGTTATCGATTAGCACGCTGACCCTAGCTTTTTTCTTGAGCACCTCGCCCAGCAAAACGCGAAGCCGCGAAAGCATTTCGTTGTGGAGAAGCTCGCTAATTTTTAAGCGTCTGCCCTCTGTGGACGCGCTATGTAGTTCGCGAAGGCGGGCAACAGCGGTGTCTAGACGATTCGAAAAGTCCGGCGAAATCAAAGATTGATATTGCTCGACGAACTCGCACAATGCTGTTTCGTCCGGAGTGCGCACGTAATAGTCCGGTTTGCCAAGAAGCTCGTCATATACACTCTTGGTTAGTTCGGTATACAGGAGGAATTTCCAAAAGCTCTCTATCAAATACCCTTCATCGGCTCGCGAAAGCTCGTGACGAAGGATGTCCATTAGACCTTCGAGTTCGTAGCCTACAGGCTTAATGACAGACACGTGATTGCGCGGGTCGGCTTGGAGCGCCTCTGTAAGGGCGTAGAGCGTTGCGGTCTTACCGGCTCCTTTGCGCCCCACCACAATCGAATATCTTGAGTTAAGAGTCTCGGTGTATATAGCGGTGGGTACGAAGTAGTCTGGAAGGGAATCGGACTCGAACTCAGCCACCGGTTCGCCAACGGTGATGTCACGCAAGCCAGCCTGTGCTCGTTGTTCTGCCCGGTAGGCAGTCACCTGTGTTATGCGTCGCTCGTACTGCTGAACATGTGGCAGCGACCAGCTGGCGAAAATGGACTCCGCTTCCGCGGCTGTACGGTGGGTTCGAAGGAGATCGTGATAGTCGAGAGGTGACTTATAAGGTTCGTGAGCGAGCATCAGCAGGGGCCTTGCCAGACCGTGTGCGAGTCCAGCGACGAGCGCATGTTTTGCATTGTGCAGTTGCCAGTTCTGGTGCCCATTGGAAAGAAAATGGCACACTACGGCAAACGCTGAGGTGACCTGCTGCACGTACCACGGAAACGGCTGTAGGCGAACCTCTTGCGGGTCGTCAATCACTGACCGTATCGGTCCTGACGATACGCGTCTGGCTAAACGCATGGAAGCTTCGGTGTTCAAATCGCACCGCAGGTATAGAAGAGCATCCTTCTTACTTGGCGGTCCTGCGGCCCTCAGCAATTCATCGTAAAGATTCTGATTTGGACTCTCATAAGGCTTATCCAAGTAGAATCGTCGCTCGATGTCCCTGCTGTTGTTATAGGGCGCATATCCCACGTTTAGGAGCAATTGGAACTTATCCCAGTCGCGCCGCGCGTGCTCTATGTCGGGATTGAGTAGTAGCCAAATGCGTCTCTTATGGGCAATCGCATATCCCAACTCAAACAGGACGTTGGGGTTCAGCCCCGTGAGATCCGCAATGAATATCTCGCGGCTCTTGATCTCATCGCAGATCGCGCTGATCATTACCCGGCCGCTGACGGCGAGACTTGTCCAACCGCAGATGTCAACAACGCGACCAGCTTGAATGTTGGTGATAGCCATCTCGATCGATTCCGCTCGATCGGCGGGTGAGGATGGATATGCGACAAAGCAGCGAATTAAATTGGTGCCAGCAACTTGTTCGGCCATTGTTTTTCCGAGGAAAGGACCAGAAATCGAACCCCGAGTACTCCAAGGTAGAGAGCGATAACCAGTTTGTCAACCAACTGTATATATCGTTCGTCATTGTTAAGCCGGAGGCAACGAACCAGCGGTGCCTGCAAGAGCGAAAAGAGACAGCGTCGCTTTGGGATGACCACGAAGTGCAAAGGCGGGAGCCTATGGCAACTACGCGTCGAATATACCTCGCGCGCGTAGTTGCCGCTGCGGAACGTCAGTAGAACTACGCGTTTTTTGTCTTCATATAGATGCAGTTTGAAGTATTGGAATACCCTCAATTGAAAGTAATTTTTGAGGCCTCGCCGGCGGTAAACGTCCGCCCAAATCTGCTAAAAAACGCCTCGCCGAATCACCCGTACGCTGCTTGCAAATGTGAAGAGAGATCCTCGTCGCTGCGCTCTGTCGGGATGACAACGAAAGGCAACGGCGAACAGCGGCGAACGCGGCGCAATATTCGGGCGCGGTTTGCTATGCTGGAGCGCCTTTTCCGGCGAATCTTTTCGACGCCGATTGGGCGATGGCAAACGATCCATGGCAGAAAGGGCGAGCACTGGACGACGGGGCAAAACTTGAGCGCGGGCTGGGGCTGATCGAAGCCACGTCACTCAACGTGACGTTTATGGTGGGGATCGGGCCGTTCGTGGTGATCCCGCTGATGGTGCAGGCGATGGGCGGGCCGCAGTGCCTGATTGCGTGGGTGATCGGGGCGGCGCTGGCGTTGATGGACGGGTGCGTTTGGGCGGAGCTGGGCGCGGCTATGCCGCAGGCCGGCGGAAGCTACGTCTTTCTGCGCGAGGCTTACGGGCCGGGGAAGTGGGGCCGGCTGCTCTCTTTCCTCTATATATGGCAGACGCTTTTTCAGGGGCCGCTGAGCGTGGCTTCGGGGGCGCTGGGATTCGCGGGCTATTCGAGTTACCTGATTGCGAAGTCGGCTCGCGCGAGCAGCCTGTTGCAGCCGTTCGGGTCGCACGCGGACAGCTTCATCGCTTCGGCGGCGGTGGTCGTCGCGGTGGTGCTGCTCTATCGGCGCATCGCGACCATCGGGAAAATTTCCGTGGCGCTTTGCATCATCGTGGTGGGGACGATTCTGTGGCTCATATTTGGCGGCTTTTGGAGGCGGCGCGACGCACTTCAATCCCAGCCTCGTGCTCACGTTTCCGCCGGGGGCGTGGAACTTTTCGTGGATACTGCTGGCCGGGCTGGGGCACGCGTCCGTGCAGGCCGTTTACAGTTACCTGGGCTATTACAATGTCTGCAATCTCGGCGGGGAGATGAAAGATCCCGGGCGGAATATCCCTCGCGCGATCTTCATTTCCATTATCGGCATCGCCGTGCTTTATTTTGCGATGCAGACGAGCATCCTCGGCGTGGTGCCGTGGCAGGAAGCCGCTAAAACAAAGGCTGTCGTGAGCCTTTTCGTCGAAAAAGTGTACGGGAGCGGCTGGGCCACGGCGGCGACCTGGCTGATTCTGGTGACCGCTTTCGGCTCGATTTTTTCCGCCACGCTGGGATACTCGCGCATTCCGTACGCCGCGGCGCTGGACGGCAACTTCTTTTCGGTTTTCGGGCGCGTGCATCCCGTGAAGCGCTTCCCGTATATTTCGCTGCTGGCGCTGGGGGGCACGGCCATTGTTTTCTGCCTCGCGCTGAGCCTGGGGCAGGCGATTCGCGCTATCCTCGCGATGCGCTGCCTCGTCCAATTCGTGGCGCAGGCGTTCGGGTTGATTCTGCTGCACCGGCGCTGGAAAGCCGATGCGTTTCCCAACCGCTGGCCTTTTCGGATGTGGCTATATCCCGTGCCGGTCGGGATCGCGATTGGCGGCTGGCTGGCCATTTTTGTCTCGACCGGGCGCAAGCCCATGCTGGCATCGCTTGCGGCCGCAGCCGCTGGTATAGTCCTATATTTGGCGAGGGCGCGGTACCTGGGGCAATGGCCGTTTGAGGCGCACTCTGCGAAGCCCATTGTCGAGCCCGTTTAGGAATGCATCATCGAGCGTATCCTGGAGCCGATTTGGAGAACGCTTGTGAGTGAATCGACGACGCAGATGAAGCGATGGACGCTGCTGCCGGTTCTCGCCTGCCTGGTGCTGCTCGCGGGCGTGGACGCGGCCGCGCCCACTTCTTCGTCGTCGCTGCAGGAGACCGTCGAGGCGATCCAGAAGTCGCGCGTCGCCAGCCGCATCCTGTTCATCACCGCGCATCCCGACGACGAATCCTCCGGCCTGCTGGCGTATCTCTCGCACGGGCTGGGCGCCGACGTCGCGCTGCTGACGATCACCCGCGGGCAGGGCGGCCAGAACGCCATCGGCCCCGAGCAGGACGGCCAGCTCGGGGTGATCCGCACCACCGAATTGCTCGCGGCGGACAGCCACTACGGCGTCCATCAGTTTTTTACGCGCGCGCTCGACAACGGCTTCTCGAAGAGCCCCGACCAGATGCTCAAGTACTGGGGCGACCTGCCCGTCGAAGATATGGTGCGCGTAATACGCACGTATCGTCCAAACGTTGTGATAAACGGATGGGGCGGCGAACACACCGGCCACGGCCAGCATCAAGCGAGCGGAATACTGACGCCGCGGGCGGTGGCGGCGGCTGCCGATCCCAAGGCGTTTCCGCAACAGATCGCCGAGGGATTGACGCCGTGGAAGGTGACGGCGGAGGTGCGGCTGGCGGGCCGCGTGGATCCCGGGTCGAACAAGCCCGCGGAGCTGCCGGCCGGGGCTGTGCCGATGCCGCTGACCGATGTGTCGCCGGTGTGGGGCGAGAGCTATATCGAGATGGGCATGGACGGGCGGGCGGAGCACCGGTCGCAGGGAACGCCGGCGCTCTTCAGCAGCAACATTTTCCGGCGGCCGCAATATCTGGTTGGCGAGGACGAAAAGGGCGTGGTGCCGAACTCGTTCGATCCGCGTGTGCTGGATGAGCCGATCACGGCGCTTTCCGGGCCGGTTCACGAAATTTCGCGCGTCGCTGGAGCCTGTGCTGGCGGCGGTGGATCGCGATTTGGCCGCCGCGGAGAAATCGGCGCTCAATCTGGATCGCGAGGCGGCGGCGAAGTCGCTGGCGGACGCGGGCAAGCAAGTGGCTGCGCTTGAGGGCAAACTGCCGTCGGCAAGCAGCGGGGAAGAGGCGGCTGCGGCGCGTTGGGAAATTGCGCGCGTGCGCGAAAGGATCGACCGCGCGCTGGCGGCCGATGTCGCGCTGCCGCTGGGCACGCAGGCGGATCGCCACGAGCTGGTCGCCGGAGAGAAATTTTCGGTGGACGTGATTCTCGCGGGCAAGGCGGCGGTGCCGGTGACGTGGGCGCTCGACAAATCGAGCCTGGTGCTGCCGCCGGGATGGAGCGCGGCGCCTGAACCCGTGAAAGATACGGGGAAAGGAACCGGGATAACGGCAACGGCACGCCACGGTTCAGCATTTCGATTCCCGCCGATGCGAAAGTCCCGAGTGCGCCGGGAGATGCGGTGCTGCCGTTTCCTCCGCCGCTGGTGAAGCTGGCTCTGCCGGTCACGGTAGCGGGGTACGAATTCAAAATCGAGAAGCCGGTGGAATCGAGCATCGCCAAGACGACGGGCATCGAGACGTATCCGCTGGAACTGGTTCCGGCGGTGACGCTCACGGTGGACCCTACGCAGATCATGGTGCCGGTGAAGCGCGATACCGCGCCGGTGACGCTTTTTGCGCGGGTGCGCTATCACGGAACGAAACCCACGAAGGTGGAGGTGGGGCTCGACGCGCCGCCAGGATGGAAGGCTCCGGCGCTGCAGCCGCTGGAGTTCTCCGGCGCGGGCGATCAGTTGATTCGTTACGTGGTGGCCGCGCCGAAGGATGTTGCGCCCGGGGCTTATCCGCTGCACCCCTATGCGCGGCTCGGAGACGAGACTTTCCGCGCCTCGCTCGAGCCCATTCCGACGCTGCCGACGCGCGACTGGAGCCGCTCCGACGATGCCACTGCGCACGTGCTCGACTTGAACGTGCCGGCCGGGCTGCGCGTGGGATACATCGCCGGGGACAACGACGCGCTCCCCGAGACGCTGCGGCAGATCGGCATTCAGGTGGACATGCTCGACGAAGTGGCGGTGGCGTTCGGCGATCTGAGCGGCTACGACGCGATCCTCGTGGGGATTCGCGCGTATGAACTCCGCACCGACCTGGCGCGGATGAACTGGAAGCTGCTCGATTACGCGAAGAACGGCGGCACGCTCGTTGGTGGAATACCAGCGCGATTTCCAGTGGAACAAGCTGCTGCCCGCGCCGTTTCCGGCAAAGATGGCGGACCAGGGGCTGCGCGTGACCGATCCGAATTCGCCGGTGCGTTTTCTCGCGCCGGAAAATCCGCTGCTGAACACGCCGAACAAAATCACCGCCGCCGATTTCCAGGGCTGGATCCAGGAGCGCGGCCTCTACTTCTGGAGCACGTTCGGATCTCCGTATGAAGCGGTGCTCGGCCTCAAAGACGGGAGCGAGCCGGAAACAAATGGAAGCCTGGTGTACGCGCGGGACGGCAAGGGCGTCTACATCTACACGGGGCTGTCGTTTTTCCGGGAGCTGCCAGCCGGGGTGCCGGGAGCCTACCGGCTGTTCGTCAACCTGATCAGCCAGACGCGGCACGCGCAGACGGAATGACGGACGGCGGGGCGTCTTCGCACGGCGCTTCCGGGAACGAGATTCGGCAGTCATCCTTCCACGCATCCTCCTCTCCTTCCTCGAATGGTAAAGATTCCCGGCGGGATTTTTCCTGATGGGCAGCGAGAAGGGCCAGGATAACGAGCGGCCGGTGCATCGCGTCTGGCTGGATGAATTTGCGCTGGGCGAGTGCCAGGTGACCCATGCGGAATACGCGCAATTTCTTGCCGCGACGGGCCGCGCGCAACCGCCGCATTGGAACGATCCGGAGTTTTCGCATCCGCGAGCAGCCGGTGGTCGCGGTGTCCTGGTTCGACGCTGTTGCGTACTGCGAATGGCTCAGCGCGAGGCGGGGCGCCGCTTTCGGTTGCCCACCGAGGCTGAATGGGAGCGGGCTGCGCGCGGGGGCGTGGAACAGAATGACTATCCTTGGGGAGACAGTTCGCCGGAATCGCTGCCGAATTATTTTGCGCGATGGAAGACCGGACCCGAGCCGGTGGGCGCGGCGGAGCGAAATGCGTTCGGGCTTTGCGACATGGGAGCGAACGTCCACGAGTGGTGCGCGGACTGGTTCAGCGCGGATTACTACGCCGCGTCGCCGGATCGCAATCCACAGGGGCCCGCGCAGGGGGCACGCCGCGCGTCGCGAGGCGGATCGTGGCGGCACTATACCAAAGTTTCGCGCTGCGCGGCGAGATCGAGCATCCCGCCTGAATTTCAATATGCCGACTACGGATTTCGCGTGGCGAGCGATTCGCAGTAGGAGAGTCAGAGGAAGGTGATCGGTGGCGCGATGGGCATCTGCTACGCGGCACCGACCCTTGAAATGAAAACCGCAAGGGTGGGGCACCCGCAAAGGCACTCGTTCGCGGCAGCTCGATCGGGCTTAGAGGACTTCGACTAGGACTAGCGAGACGTCGTCTACCGGGGGGCCTTCGCGCCACTCGGCTACGCGGTCGAGGATGCCCTGCTTCATCTCGTGGAACGGCAGGAGGGCTGCCTCGCGGACGAATTTCTGCACGCCGGGGACGCCCAGCATTTCGCCCTGGGCGTCGAAAACATCGGTGATGCCGTCGGTGTAGAGGACTACACGGTCTCCGGGGGCGAGATCGGCCGAGAGGGTGCCGTCGACATCCACGGCTTCCGGTAGCGCGCCTAGCACCATGCTTCTGGATTCGAGCAGGATGGGCTCCTCGCCCGGGGTGACGATCATGGCCGGGGGATGGCCGGCGCCCGCGAAAACCATGCGGCGGCCGTCGCGCTCGATGCGGGCGGCTGCGAGCGTGAAGAAGAAGACCGAGCCGCCAATGTTCTGCATCACGAACTTGTTGAGCTGCTGCAGCATATCTCCGAGCGGCGCGCCCTTGCGCAATTGCGTCGCTGTTTCCGTGTAAATGCGGTTGGCCACCAGGGCCGAGCCGATGCCGTGGCCGGAAACGTCGCAGACCATCAGGTTCAAGTGCTCGCCATCGAGCGGGCTTACCAGGCCGAAATCGCCGCCGATGGACCGCACCGGGTGGTAGTAGGTATCGACGCGCAAGCCGCCCCACACCATCGATTTCGGCGCGAGGCTCTGCTGCACGCGGGCGGCGAGAGCGAGATCCTCGTCCATCTCTTTCTGGCGGAATTCCAGGCGGCCGTTGGCATCGCGCAACTGGGCTTCGGCGGTCTTCTGGTCGGAAATATCGGTGAACGTGACGATGGCAAATTCGCGGCCGTCGGGGTCTTCGAGCCTGCGCGAACTGACGATCACGGGCATCCGGCTGCCGTCTTTCAGGGGAAGGACGAATTCGAAGCGGTTGCGGCCGGTGTCCACGGAACGTTCGATCTGCATCAGAGATAAAGGCAAATTCCTCGGGCGTGTAAAAATCCGAGGACACGTGGCCGACCAGTTCGTCCGCGGGCCTTCCGATCATTTCCTCCAAGCAGGAATTGACGAAGAGGATGCGATTGCAGTCATCGGTGATGATGACGCCCTCGTTGAGCGACTCGAGCAGCCCCTCGACGGGCTCAAGCCATTCCGGACGTTCGACGCCCACCGGATTGTGTCCCTGAGTCATGGTTCCGATCCAGCCAGGCCCCTCTTGCGCCATTCGATGCGATGCTACGGCTTTTGGGTCCATCTATAAAGCTTTTAGTCAGGAAAACGGAAGGCGATTCTCGGGACGGCTCGTTATGGGTAGAGGGTGCTTGGAGGCGCATCTTACGCCGCACAGGCGAGAGTGCGTGTGCCACGCGCCATCGGGCGAATTTGCGCTCGAGAGGTTATGTAACTAAGATAGACACTGTATACAGAGGAGACTACACGTGGCGCAATTCCTGAGGACGTCGAATCCGGCTCTGAACGATCAAGTGTTCCGCGGCGAGGGCGCCGCCTTCGGCGAGGCCATGACGGTGCAGGGCACCGTCAACAAAACGGGAATTCTTTTGCTTTGCACGGTGGCTACGGCCGCCTGGGCCTGGAATATTTTTCTGCATTCGCACTCGGCGCAGGCCGTGGGGCCGCTGGCGCTGGTGGGGGTGATCGGCGGGCTGATTTTTGCGTTTGCAACCATCTTCAAGAAGACCTGGGCGCCGGTAACCGCGCCGATCTACGCGCTATTCGAAGGGCTGGTGCTGGGCAGCGTTTCCGCGATCCTGGAAGTGCGTTTCCCGGGGATTGCCATTCAAGCGGTGAGCCTGACGTTCGGGACCATGGTGGCGCTGCTGCTGGTCTATCGCTCCGGCCTGATTCGCGTCACCGATAACTTCCGGACGGGCATTTTCGCGGCAACCGGGGGAATTGCCATCTTCTACCTGATCGAGATGGTGCTGGGTTTCTTCGGGGTACACTTCACGGCCGTGAACGGCAACGGCGCGATTGGAATCGGATTCAGCGTATTTGTGGTGATCATCGCCGCCCTGAACCTGGTGCTCAATTTCGATTTCATCGAAAACGGGGCGCGGGCGGGCGCTCCCAAGTACATGGAATGGTACGGGGCCTTCGGGATGATGGTCACGCTGATCTGGCTCTATTTCGAAATCCTGCAGCTGCTGTCGAAGCTGCGGAGCCGCAACTAGCTAGCCCCTTTCTCCCTTGCCACCTACATCGTCGCGTAAGAACTACCGCAAAAACCGCCCGCTGGGCGCGCGATTTCAGCGCGCGCTGAGCTATGCGGCGCGGCTCCACGCTAAACAATTCCGCAAGGGAACCACGCGGCCGTATGTCGCGCACCTTCTGGGCGTGACCTCGACGGTGCTCACGCATGGCGGCGACGAGGATGAAGCGATCGCGGCACTGCTGCACGATGCCGTGGAGGACCAAGGCGGGAAACCGCGGCTCCGGGAAATCCGGCGGAAGTTCGGCGAACGGGTGGCGCACATCGTCGAGGGATGCACCGACGCCGATACCGAGCCGAAACCGCCCTGGCTCGAACGAAAGAAGAAATACCTGGAGCATCTGCGCGATGCAGATTCCTCGACACGCCTCGTGTCGGCGGCGGACAAACTCTACAACGCTCGCGAGATTCTCTCCGATCTGCGAACCCATCGCGATTCGGTGTGGTCGCGCTTCAAAGGCGGCAAAGAGGGGACGCTGTGGTATTACGATGAGGTTGCGAAAATCCTTCGGGCCGGCGGGCCCAGCGAACTCGTCGAGGAATTGGACCGCGTGGTAGCAGAGCTGCGGAGCGCGGCGCGAGAGCGGCGCTGATCTGAGGGGCCGCATCGGATCTCTGGCCCACTGGCCTCCCGCCTGTATTCCGCGAACTACAGTAGATCGTGTAGTGCGCGACCTCATCGGTAACGTTTTCACCCCGCCAAAACCAACCGCCTGCGCTGTAATCCGTCTCCAGCGTCTCTAAGCTGTCTTACTTTCAAATATATAAACACCACTCACTGCTGGCCAATCGCATGCACTACAGGCATCGAGAATACGGTGCCAGTAACGGTGGCTTGGGCTTTCGAGGGAGTGCATGTGAAAAGGAAATTCGGGCAAGCAGCGGGTGGGCGCAGGTCGTGCGAATCCGGAGAGCGGATACACGCTGGTGGAGTTCGTGGTGACGGCGATCATCCTGATGACCATCGCCGCCATCGGCATTTATCAACTGAGACCGACCTGGCAGGACCAACAAGCGAATGCCGGAATGGACCAGGTGAAATCGACGCTGCGGCAGGCGCGGGAGACGGCGGTTGCCCAGACGGCGGTCCATCGTCGTCAAGTTCGCAACCGCGGGCACGTCGCCCTGCACAGGAACCGGAACCAGCAACTGCGTCGAGCTGTATGAAATGGTGGTTTCGGGCACCACGCAAACGCAGGCTGCCAGCCCGTACCTCACCATAATGATCGAGAACGGCGTCTCATTCGGCACCTACACCGGAGAGACGGATACGCCGGACGCGTTCGGGATTCCCGGCAGTGGCGGCGTGATGTTCAACAGCATCTCCGGCGGGCCCTCCGGGATGATGTTTCAAAGCAACGGCTCGTTTACCGACAGCACCGGCAACCCAATCAACGGCACCGTGTTCCTGATCGCGGCGGGGGTAAACAACTCGGCCCGCGCGGTGACGGTGCTCGGCAATACGGGGCGCATACGCTCCTACAGAAACAGCACTTCGGGATGGTTCCAATGAGAGCAAGAGGACAGAGAAACACCGCAGCGAAGCAGCGCCGGGAGACCGGCTTCACGCTCATCGAGACGATGATCGCGATCGTCGTGCTATCGATAGGAGTGCTCGGTCTGGCGGCGATGCTGGCGGACGGCCTGGCGTACATGAGCATGTCGGAATACGACTACATCGCGCAGGAGAAGGCGTCGGAGGCGATCGAATCGATCTATACCGCCCGGAACCTGGGGCAGGCGACCTGGAGCACGATCTGCAACGTGGGGTCGACGGTCTGCACAAGCGGAATATTCCTTTCGGGCGCGCAGACGCTGTGCGACCCGGGGCCCGACGGAATCGTCGACACAGCCGACGATTTCAGCGGCAGCGCTTGCAGCGTGCAGGCGGATGCGGTTCTGCTGCCCGGGTCGGGGGGCACTTACAGCAGCAGCCCGCAAAGAATACCGCTGACCACGTTCAACTTTCAGCGAACGGTCACGGTTTCCGCCGTCACCGGCAATGCCAACCTGCGGACCATTACGGTGCTCATCACTTACAAGGCGGCCCGCTTCAGCAGGTCGTACCAGATGGTTGCGACCATCTCGAATTTCTCGTAGCGAGGGGCGAATGACCGATCCAAAAACAAACCGCGAAGCGGGATTCACCCTCCTCGAGGTGCTGGTAGCGACGACGCTGATGCTGGTGATTCTGGCGGCGACGCTGGGCACGCTCACCGATGCGATACACGCCACCGAAGGCGTCACGCTGATGGCGGACACTCAGGAAAACCTTCGCGCCGGCATGAATTACATCCAGAGGGACCTTGTGCAGGCCGGCGAAGGATTGCCGCAATCGGGAATCACGATCCCGAATACCGGCGGCGTGAGCGCCGTAAACCGTCCCGGGCCTTCGGGAATCGGCACGTTTCCGACTTCGTGGACGGTGCTTCCCGACATTTCTCCGGGAAACCAGCTTGGCTTCACCACGACCGCGTCGGGCGTCGCGACAGACATGATTACCGTGATTTATGCGGATAACACGCTGCTCGATTCCAACGGACACTGGCTCAACGAATACCCGATCAACACTCCCGGAGGAGGAACGAACTGCTCGGGAGCGACACCCACGCCGAACGGAACGATCTCCACTTCGGGATCGACGACGACGATTACGTTCGACTCCACCTGCGTGAACATCAACACGGGGAACACCGCGCTCGCCGTGGGCGACCTGATCATGCTGCAGGCCAATGGAGGCGGCATGGCGCTGCTTTCGGTATCGTCGGTGAACCTGGCGAGCAACCAGATCGTGTTCAATTCGACCACCGATCCGTTTGCGCTGAACAGCTCGGGCAAAACCGCAGGAACAATCGCACAAATCCAGTCGCCGGCAGGTTCGGGAACCTATACCACCACGACGGCCACGCGGGTCTGGATGATCACGTACTACATCGCGAATTCCACGGGGAGCGCAGGGAATCCAGCGGTGCCCATGCTGATGCGCCAGGTGAATATGAGAGCGGCCCAGCCGGTGGGCGAAGTGATCGAGAACATGCAGTTCTATTACGACGTGCTGACGGCGGGATCAAGCCCGCCGTCCGTCACGCCCGAAGTGGCTAATCCGACCGCGGCGCAATTGCCTTACGTGCGGGACGCGTACGTGCTGCTGTTTGCGCGCTCGGAGAATCCCTTCAGCGTGAGCCAGCAGTATTTCCGGAACAATCTGGAGACGGTAGTGAACATTCGCAGCCTGAACTTCTACAACGAGTTCAAGTGAGCGACGAAATGCGGCTTCCGACGTTCATGGCAGAAATTCCTAGAAGGAGATCGTCCGTGAGCAAACGCAGGGACAAGGGAATCGCGCTGGTTACGACGCTTCTGATTCTGCTGCTGATGTCCACCATGATCGTGGGCTTGTCGTGGCTGGTGATGGGGGACCAGAAACTGGGCGGAAACAGTTCCGACCGGCAGCTGGCGTTCTACGGAGCGGAGTCGGGGCTGGAAGCGCTGACGTCGGGACTTGAGAATACATTCGATTCCAACTACGCGCCGACGGCATCGGCGATAAGCGGAATCGTATCGGCCGCGCCCGTGAACCTCGTGCCGGGCGTGCAATATCTCTCCATCGGCAGCAGCACCAACGGGTCAGGCTATTCCATTACCTTCCCCACGGATGCCAACGGGAATCCGAAATCGAGCTATCACACGATTGCAACCGGGCAGTATGCCGGACTGGTTGGGCTAACCACTCCCTACACTCTCAGCGCGATTGCGCACACGACAAATGGATCGGAAGTGAAGCTGGTGCGGCAGGTGCAGACGGTGGGGATTCCGCTTTTCCAGTTCGGCTTTTTCTCGGACTCGGACCTGGACTTCTTCGCGGGTCCTAACTTCAACTTTGGCGGCCGCGTACACACGAACGGCAATCTTTGGCTGGCGGAAGGCAATGGCAACACGCTCACGCTCTCCAACAAAGTGACCGCGGTGGGGGAGGTGATCACCTCGAACCTCGAGAACGGCTGGCCGAGCAGCAGCAATTACACCGGAGTGGTGAACATCACCACGAACCCGGGCTCCAGCAGTTATGCGGACATTACCGCACAGACGCCATCACAGAGCGCCATAGGGACGACCAACTGGATAAACAACGTGGGCGCTTTCAATTCGAGTTTTACCTCGATGGCGGGCACTGGTTCAACAACAACATTGCCGTGGGCCCGGAAAGCACAGGCGTAACAGCGCTCAACATGGCGATTGCCACGCCGGCGATCGGCGGGCAGTCGATCGACATCATTCGGCGGCCGGTGCAGGGCGAGAATACATCCGCCCCCGCGAAACTGGCGGAGCGATACTATGCCCAGACGAGCTTGCGAATCCTGCTTTCCGACTACGGCGCATCCGGGGGCTGTACGGATAGCGATATCAGCAGCACGAGCTCCAGCGCACTTCCGGGTCTGGCGACGAACGGCACGAATCCGGCGACGCCAATCGACCTGGCAACCCTGGCGTGGACCTCGGCGGGTCCACCGGCGGGAAACGGCAATACGACGCTGCCTTATTCCGCTCCGCCCAGCTGGATCCAATCAACGGGCAACGCGGGGGTGTCCATCTTCCCCATGCCGACTTCCAACGCTCAAGGTGGCGCAAACTACACGGCGACCGACGGCTACTGGGTTACTAGGTGGTATCCGATCATCACGGGATGCATCAAGATCGACGAGCAAAGCAAGACGAGCCCCGGTACATGGACGGACGTGACGGCTGAAATTCTGAAGCTGGGCTGGACCGGGCGGAACATCAACCCACAGGTTGGCTACCACGGGGTGTCCTTTGGGCCCGCCAACTCCTGGCTTGAGCCGAATCTTTCGGCGGAAGCGGCCGGCGTGGTGCTCTGGAGCGGCATAGGACAAATAGCCGCATCGGGCCCGACCGCAAACAGCGTAATGACGGTGGGCTGCACGGATCCAAGCCCCAATGCCGTGATCCGGCTGTCGCGAATCCGCGACAATCCCTCGAACGCCACCGGAGGTGCCGGGAACGCCAGCAACAATTATTGCGGCAATAATCCGAGTTCGAATGCCTGGTCGAACGGAGCGAACCAGACCGCGAAACAGTGTTCGGGCAGCGCGAATGTGCTGAGGGATTGCCCCACGACGCTGGGCACCGATTTTTGGCCCATGGCGCTGTTTGATACGCGAGAAGGAGTGTTTAGGGATGCCGCGCCCAGCACGGGTCAAGTGACGCTGGCCGGCACGATGTATTATGTGGAGCTCGACGTCGCCAACCTTGAAAAGTGGTTCGCCGGAACGATTGGAAGCAGCGGGACGTCGGCGAACAACACCACAGGCTATTCGGTCTATTTCTCAGACCGGCGCAGCGAGAAACAGGACCCGAATCCGCCCGCCTCCGTCGGCACGACTTCGGTGCTCACGGGGGGATATGGATACGACGATTTTGTGAATCCTTCGAGCGGCAGCGGCTGCCCGAGCGGCGTGCTCGATCAAGGCGAAGACGTGGAATCCGATTACGTGAACGGCGTGTCGCAAAATAGCGGGACCACCCCGCGAACCTACGGAAAAACTCCCGCCTACGACAACGCCGGCTCGGCATCCGTTTCCACGATCGCCAATATTACGACCGTGGCCGGACCTTTGGGCGATAATCCCAGCTGCTCGGGGAATCTCGCCACGCCCCTGGCAGTCGCCGACCAAACGCAGGACTTGCGCGAAAATCCCGAGCTCGTCTTCCGCCGCGCGCTGAAGCTTGTGGACGGCAGCACGATCAGCTCGGGCGCAACGTGCAACGGAGTGGCCTGCGGGCTGGCAGTGATCGCGGAGAATCCGGTATATATCCAAGGGGATTACAACAACCCGGGTCTAAACACCGGCTTCACCGGCACCGGGGTAGCGGCGTCCGTGATCGCGGATGCGGTTACCCTTCTTTCGGATGGCTGGAATGACGCGAACTCGTTTGCTTTTCCTTACATTCCGGGTAATCGAACTGCCACGGATACGACCTATCGCGTAGCAGTCGTCGGCGGAAAGGAGATTGCTTTCAAACAGCCTACCGTCGGCAGCCCGCCGGTGGACTTCGGCACCGATGGAGGGGCGCACAACTTCCTGAGGTACCTGGAAAACTGGACCAACCTCTATTACCAGGGCTCGATTGTCAGCATGTATTACAACCATCAGGCCGTAGGAACTTTCAAATGCTGCACGACCGTGTATGGCCCGCCCAACCGCGTCTACAATTTCGACACCAACTTCCTGACGCCCAGCTTGTTGCCGCCGCTCACACCCATGCTGCGCGCGATCAACACGCTGACGTTCACGCAGGATCTGCTGCCGACGCAGTAGAGAGCTTTCCAGCAGCACCCAAGAGCGGCTCCCGTTCCACCGAGGGCCGCTTTTATTTTGGGGCGACCTGCAGCCCAAAACGTTCCGCCGCACGTGACTGCTAAGGTCGGGCGGCACGAATGCACGGGCCGAAATTTACGTTCGCAGTCAATCATGCCCGACGGGGCAAGTGCTCACGTCGGCCTGGGTGCTCTTCCAAATCATACTTGTCCTTCGGTCATAGTGCAGGTGCCGATACGGGTCGATTACGAAGCGACCCCAGTGGGACGCGAACTGATCGAAAATTGTCAACCCTTCTGGACATGGGCTCTTTGGGAAGGTCGCGGCATTCGCGGCGGCTCGAGAGACCTTCGATTCGAACCCACAGCTAGTCGGTATAGGCTTCTGGCTTTCTTTCAGGAACTTCACAAGAGGGCCCCCTCCATGTGGCATTCGACGAGAAAATCCTTGGGTTCCCTTCCTGGGCCTATAAGATCCAGGAGAATCGCTCTGAAAGGGGACTGCCCGGTTAGCCTTGGAGAATATCGGGGCTGCTCTGGGCTACTGCGGATTAGGAGCGGACAGGGAGCATATAGACGGACCGAATTCACGCCAATAAGGCCCGAAAATCGCGGTTTCTCCGATAATGATGGGAACCGAGAGCAATACTAAGACCTGCGCGGCGGTGGACGCAGTCGCGCAAAGAATAGTTCGCGCTGTTAGCAGGGAATTTGGGACTACCCGACGACCCTCGAGTTGCATGGTCCCCTTAATTTCTCAACGCTTTCCGCAAGTAGTCCGGAGGTCGAGGAAAAATACAGGGGGATTGTTTCTCCTGTAGTCGAAGCCTGCTTGGGGACGTGCCAGCTATACGGGGGATTAATAACGGGCAAGTCCAGCGTCAAAATGTTGGAGGAGTGACGGAATCTTGGATGGTTAGGACTCCGCCTTGCCCACTCCGACTCCTCAAGGTGAATTTGCTTCCGGGAAATCAGGCGCTCGCTTGCCGCCGCAATGTCCGCGAAATTGCGGAAAGCGCGGAAAAAATGGGAAGGTC
Source organism: uncultured Acidobacteriota bacterium (assembly GCA_963709105.1). GTDB lineage: Bacteria > Acidobacteriota > Terriglobia > Acidiferrales > UBA7541 > Palsa-295. Next base: position 98,070 of record CAVPVC010000015.1, on the reverse strand, counting down.
CCGGGCCCTGAGTGGCTGCAGACCCGGGTTGCGTGGCGGGGGCTAAAGAAGACCTTTCAAGTTCAAGCGTGACGTGGCGTAGCTAGCGGACCGCTTAGTAATTCCAGTGCCGCGCCATAACCGTCGCCCTGAAGACCAACTGCAGGGACAGAACGACAAGCGCGTCAAAGGCCACGTCCAGCTTTTCCCGAATTGAATTTTGCTCGAGGGATGTGTTGGCCGTCTCGTTAGTTAGCAGCTTGCTCATCGCGAAGTCTCCGCTGGCCGGAATTGTTCGGCATATTCACTATTGGGCTCCCGATCGTGGGGAAAAAATCAGCCCCATCTTCACTGCACTCGAAATAACCGAAATACCCTCCCGGAATGAGACTGGATAGTTGGCGAGCTATTTCTTGCGCTTGGGTCAAACACCTGACGGACGCCAGGTGCTGGGGTCTACCGTCTGCCTGAGCCATGAAGATGTCGAACATGAATCACCTCAAGGCAACTGCAATACAAAGGACTTCGTCCGGGGCGCCAAAATAAATGGCTGTGTTAAACAGCTGAGCCAAATAGCGATCTAAAGGAAATAGATTGGATGATTAGAGCCGGGAAAACTTTTTTGAGGTGTCACATATAGCTACAAATTGTAGCGATCGAGTAACACTCCAAAGAGCCCCCTTTTATTTCAGTGGACGATTCAGCTGAACTGGTTGTGAACCTGGCCCGCCCGGACTATTAAGTATGGCGATCGGTTGGCCGGCCCTTAGTCCTTCACTCTCCGCTTTCGAAAAGGGACTCGATTTCGCCTTCGGATCAAAGGTCTTTCAGAAAAAGTATATTTGCCCTTCGCTCATGGATTTGCCGGTGACATCGCGCACAGAGTGTAATCAGATTTTCCTCCACGTCACCGCCCAGCAAACTGCGCGGCTCTATATGATGGACATGAAGTTCGCGGGCGCGACCACAATTTTGGCAACGCCACCCGTCTCGCTTCAGTACTTTTTGGTGCAAGGTCCGGTAAGCCGCTAGTTCAAGTCGAAAACGTGGATGCTTTTGAGCCGTCATACGTTTTTCCGCAACCGCGAACGGGCTTCTAAAACCAGTGGCACCTAGTGACAGTTTCCATTACGGCTAAAGGGTCGGGCCTCGCTTTTCCAAACTCGCACCCGCTAGAAAGTCCGCGCAAATCATTTCCAGCATGTAGCCTCGCGATTTGTCACTTCCCAGCATCAGCGCCGCTGTTTCAAGGGCCTGCTCAATGACCGCAAGCTGACTCTTGTACAGCTTGAAATAGATCAGCTCCCACGGCTCTGTCTCTTTCCCCGTCAGGTGCCTCTCGACCTCCCGTTTGAACTCTTCTTTGGGTAGCTCCTTGGCCTTGTGCACCCAGGGTGCACAGTCGAAGCTCTCTCCCTCCCGTCGGGCCACCTTCACCATCTCCGCCGCCTTGCTCCATCCTATTTCCCTGAGCTGCTGCTTGGGACCTTCGTCAGATTCTCGTGGATGGCCATCAGGTAATAGGCCTTCCGGCGTGATTCCGGGAAGCGCTTCTCAAGGAACTCATCAAACGACTTCAGGCTCTCGAGCCTCCAGTACTGCCCCGCCCTGACCTCGCACAGGTATTGCCCCAGCTCGACGAACCGGACGTCCCTCTCCTGCTCCTTCGTCTTCTCCCAGGGCAGGATCTCGTCGATCTTGTCCAGGACAAGCAGAGCCCGCCGTCGATCGAGATTCGGCTCCATCGGTAGTCCCGTTAGTCCACAAGTTCGTCAAGCCAATCAAGATCGCTCGCTCCCGGCCGACGGATTAGGTTCGTTTCGATCAGTTGCTGGTTACCAAGGCAGAGACCCAGATGAGAGCAGCTCACACAGCCGTTCTGCGGGAAGCGGATGCCGCTGTGCGAGGAGAAATGCCCTGATTCCAGCTGATCGATGGTCGTTTCAACCAAGCGGCCAAACTCCCTGCGCTGTTCCTCTGAGATGGTGGCCTTCAGATATTGGATCTCGGGTACCTGCTTCCGGACGAACACGACGAAAGCCACATCCGGGATCCCGCTGATCCAGGAATAGCAAATCAGCTGGGGATCAAGGGACAGAAGCCCTTCGGGCTCTTCTGAATAGCGGCTGGTCGTCGTCTTCCAGTCGATCAGGCAGCGCTTGCCATCGAGTTCGCCGATGGCATCAATATAGGAAACGAACTCGTTGCCTCCCTCGAGGGACTGAGTGATCTTCAGCTGCAGGTTCTCCTTGGGGCGCTGGATACGAACCCGATCCTCCCGTACGAACTTCTCGAGCAGATGAACTCCCTTGGTGCAGGAGCCGATCCCAGGATTCTCCCTTCCGGTATTCAAACGGAGTGTCACGGAAGGCAGCCCATTCCTTGAATAACGCCGCAGTTGAGTCCTGCTGTTCGAAGTAGGCAGCCAGAGCCTTCTCAAAGCAGCGGCCGAAGACCATGGCTGCCCGGGTGTCTTTCTCGCGCCAGCCATCGAGATAGCGGTAGCGATAGCTGCGAGGGCAGCGCAGGTACTGGCTGATCTGGGTGTAGCTGTAGATCATCGATGTTCCTGTGCGTGGGTCTCGCTGGCCTCGGCATGGGAGAGTTCTTCCCACTCCGCTGCCGGAGCGAAGGCTTCCAGGTTCTGGAAGGTGTGGCCGTTCAGGGTTATGTGTGTGGTCCTGACGACACCGCGGAGATTGATCAAGGCTTTCTCATCCATCTGATCCTGGCCGAGCAATTCCATGTCGTAGCCGAAATCACGCAGGAACCAATTGAGCTTCCAGAGAGCACGCTCGGTCGAGTAGAGCCGGCCGGAGAAGGACCGGCGCTCGAAAGACTCGGGTTCCAGCACAACGAATCGGACCAGCAGGAAAGCCTTTTGAGGATGCCAGCGATAGGAGGCCCATTCGACGCGAACCAGGAACAGCCCTTCCAGGGGAAGGTCGCCATCCTGCTGACGGGAATGAAGACCTGGGATATGGCGTTTCATTGTTTCACCTCCGATGGGCGCGAATAGGAATTGAGTTTGCAGATCAGACCATCGATGTCTTCTTTCGCTGACGACGAAATGTGAGAGATGAAGGACTCGACCAAATCGCGGCTCGCGTCCTTAAGGGTTTCGGTACCGCAGAAATCAGCGGCGTACGCTTTAACGAGTGTCGGATCGAGGTTGTACTGGCGGATCAGAAGGCAGAGTTGGTCGCGCAGTCGAGCTCGGATTGCCATTCGAACCGTTCGACGTATGAAAACCATTCGAGTTGCGCGGAGGGTCGAGTGGCTTTACGCGGTTCGGAAACCCATCCCAGCTCCTCGACAGAGCAGAGGCCGATTCCGTAGGCTTTTCGCAGGGCGCGATTGACGGCTCGTGTTTCCGCAACACGCATCTCGGCTCCCCGGACAATGGGAGAGACGTTGGAGGGGTCGGCGTCACCATGGCCGACGAATCCTCTACCATCTATGGATTTGTAAACCGTTGCCTTGAATGACCAGCGCGCAGCAATGGGGTCACAGAACTCGCTAACTGCTTCAACATCAATTCCAGCACAATAGTGCCTTTTGGCTAAGCTTACGAGCCCAGCATGTGTGACATACCACCCACCACCGAGGAATAGCATGTCACGCATGGCAATCGAGAAGCCGAACGAGCGGGTTAGCTCGCTCAGCGAATGCACGTGTAGCGGATCAAGGATATCACCCCATACTCGTTTGGCTAATTTGCGATTTATTGCGACTAAACGTCGGTGCTTTGACCGTCTACTCATAACGTCTCCAATAGTGTAATGCTACCATAGAGGTACCGTTATGTAAACTAATAACTCAAGACCGGACGCTGGCTTTTGTAGGTAAGGGGGGGCGATCGTGTCGAATTAAGAGAACACGGGGCTACTTTTTGACGCCAGTTTTTCTGATTGTTAATTCGGCCGCAGTCAGCGCCGCGTTAGCTACAAAACTGCTCACGCTTCGACGTTCGATTTGAGCGGCCTGATCGACCAGTTTGCGTTCATCATCGGTTAAATAAACGAAGGTCTTTTTTCCAAGGCCCGGCGGGGATCTCCGACGCGATGGGGTAGGCTGTTTTTTTGTCACAAGCAAATGGTATCACCAAATTTCTTGCCGTTGTCCTACTCAACTGGTCCCGAGTTATAAAGGCCAACCTTCGCAAGCACACGCGAAAGAGCCGCCGAGTCACCTGGATTTGTTTCCCGCAGGCTTCCGCGCACTACGTATTGGTAATCAGAAAGTGCTTCTGGCAGGGAGAATTTCGCCCCAGGGTTGTGATGTTCGCGTGTCCAGCTTCAAACGTGTTGCGGTGCGGCCAGAAAGCGACAGATTCTCGTCTCGCGATCACGGACGGTACCGAAGGGTGGCCCGGAATGATGAACGTTTGGCGTGGGCTCGACCCATATCTGTGCGGATTAACGACGTGATCGTGCGAAAATAGCGCGGAGGTAGCAAGTGCTAAATCTATTTCTGGGACTGTTGAGTACCGCCGCAAGGCTTGGTGGCGCTCCACATTCAGCGTTACAGCCTTCAGGCCTCGCGGAAGGTAAACCAAGATCTCCAGGTGATACCCACCCGGACATGTCTATCCCGCGTCGACAGCGGAATTGCTCGAAGGGCGCAGTTGATTTTGGGGTCGTGGGCGAGTTAGACTATTTTTAGAACGTTGCGACGGACTTCAATTTAGCTGCCTCTTTTTCGGCCGCGATATAAAAAGTGTAGTCTGCTTGACTTCTGGAATTGCGATTCCGACCGTCAGTCGTGGCATTTTTTTTAATGGCTTCGATTTCCCGGGTGCACCCGCAGGGCGCTTCCTCTTATTTTTCCGAGGCCCCCGCGCAGCCCCGAAAGTAGGACGAGCACGTGGGCATGGAATTCACTCCCTTCCGAGGGATAGCAGTATGGGTAAGTCATCAACGGGGCCGCGCACACCGAAAGGAAAAGCGCGCTCCAGTCGAAATGCAGCGAAGCATTGGATTGAATCAGGGAGGATTCTCCCATCAGAGCAAGAGGAGGCTGGTTCTCTACGCCAGCGGTTTACGGAGGATTTTAACCCGTCCGGCCTGGCCGAGAATGAGGTAATCGACGATTTGGTTTTCAATCGCTTGATCAAAAGACGTGTGGATGTGGCTTTCACACGGGAGTTTTCCAAAGCGAGCGCTATAAAGCCGTTGATTCAATTGGAAAACCACGAAGATTCGGCGGTCCAGTTCTACCTCCGCTCTGGTTTTTCAAGAGGGACAGATCCGGGCAAATACGGTGCTCGATTGCGCCCTGACCTATGCCTGGCGGGACTTGAGACCTTGAGGAACGAAATCACAGCCCACGGCCTCGAGCCGGATCACGATTTGCGGGTGCTTCGCAGCCTCTACGGCGGGGAGCTCACCGAACATGCGGCCATGCTTATGAATAGATTAACGGAGATCGTCGGTGGAACGGACACCAGAGCTGAGGAAGAGCTCAAGGAATCGGTTCTTGAAGGCCTACAGGCAGAAATCGAACTGCAAAAACAGCGGCGGGACGTCGCAGCCGGAATCCTTGCCGTCGAGGTAGCTTCCGACATCCAGGAGCCTGCTGGCCCGGCCCTAGAGACACTTCTTCGTTACCGTTCGGCCAACACACGCGAGTTCAAGGATTTGCTTGATAGTCTTGAGCGGATACGCCGTTTGCGGCGAGCTGAGTCCTAGGACGTGACGGGATACGCAGGGGCCGGTGTACCTCCTGATTATATACTATATATGTAGTTGAATACCAAATGGATTATGCGAAACGAACTTAATTAAGTGTAGTCGATTAAATGAGATAGTGATTATAGTGGTGTAATTTCGTGGTACTTTTTGGGCCCAAATTGGCACTTAGCATGGCTGGCAACGACGCACATGTTCTTGCCCAGACGGGATAGCTAACGAGGAGGCAAGGCTTAGCCATTCCTTCGGAGTCGATTCCTTTTGCGTGTTTCCTCTAGCTGTTAAATAGTTCTGCGGAAAAATGTTCATCGACGTGCGGAGCGGACGAGGATGGCGCGCAATGCAGGTTCAAGATCTTCGAAATGAAATGAGTAACCGGCGGCGAGAAGTTTTACGGGACGCACACGCTGGCTCGCCAACAGTAGCGCATCAGCCATTTCGCCGAATGCGAGCCGTAGCGCAAAGGCAGGCGCAGGGAGAACCGCCGGCCGGTGAAGGGTATGCCCGACGATTAGCGCGAACTCGGCATTTTGCACAGGTTTCGGGGCGATAACATTCACGGGGCCGTTGATTTGCGTGTTGGCGATGATGAACCGGACAATGCTAATTACGTCCTCCAGCGCAATCCAAGACATCCATTGCCGCCCGCTTCCCAAGCGGCCCCCGGCTCCAAATTTGAAAGGGCGGATCATTTGGGGCAAGCGCGCCGCCTTCGGGTGAAAGAATTACGCCGAAGCGCAAGATGACTGTGCGCATCCCCGATTGGGCGGCTCGAATCGCCTCGGCCTCCCAGTCGCGGGCGAGGAGGGAAAGGAAATCATTGCCGGGGCCGGAGGATTCGGTGAGGATTTCGTCGCCGCGATTGCCGTAATAACCGACCGCGGAGGCGGAAACGAAGACGCGGGGCTTTTGGTGCAAGCGGGCGAGCGAATCGACCAGAACGCGCGTGGAATCCAGGCGGCTGCTTCGGAGGATTTCTTTCCGCGCGGGCGTCCATCTTCCATCGGAAATGCTCGCTCCGCTGAGGTGAACGACGACATCCGCGCCTTCGAGGGCAGAAACATCCACTTGAGCAGACAGGGGGTCCCATCGAATCTGTTCGGAAGATACTTCGCTCGTGTTTCGCACGAGGTGCAGGACGGTGTGGCCTTCGGTGCGAAGGGCCTTCGTGAGCGCGGTTCCTACCAGTCCCGATGCGCCGGAGATGATGATTTTCATCGCTGTCTTTGGTCCGCAAACATGGCGGGCAGGTGCAATGATTGTAGCTTAGGACACGCAAAGGAATTCCGCAAAATCGTGGGCGCCGGAATACGAGCTTCCTGTCCCATTCCGGGGCAACCTCATTTGCTAGTTGACGACTCTCAGGTAGCTCCATCGGCAGAAGCGGCAGCGGGTGGGCTAGAATTAAGGTTTTCGGCAGGGAGCTGGGATGAAACCGTTGTCTCCATGGTCGGGCGCGCTTTTGGCAGCTGCAATTCTGGCTGCGGGGATTTCGGGCGGGTCCCAGGAAATCGCAGGAATTCGAGGCTTCCGGGCATCCCGCGTGGAGGGTGAGCGGGAGCTTGAGCAGAAATTGGAGAGCATACCCGAGGCCGCGCGCGCGGAGGCCAACCTGCGGCACCTGACGAGCGAGCCGCACATGGCCGGCACGGACGCGAGCCGCCGAGTCGCCGAGTGGCTGCGCGACCAGTATCGCAGCTTTGGATTCGACGCGGAGATTGTCACCTACAGCGCCTGGCTGCCCCTGCCGCTCGAAGTGAAGCTTGAAATGACGGCTCCCGAAGAAAGGCCCCTTGCTTCGCCCGAGCAGCCCTTCGAGCAGGATCCGGACACCTACGACAAGCGGGCGGTGCCCGGCTTCAACACGTATTCGCCTTCTGGCGAGGTGACGGCGCCGGTGGTCTATGTGAATTACGGGATGCAGGAGGATTACCGCGAACTGGAATCGCTCGGCGTGAGCGTCGAGGGAAAGATCGTGCTCGCCCGGTATGGGCAGGGATTTCGCGGAATCAAGGCGAAGCTCGCGGAGGAGCATAAGGCCGCTGGGTTGATCCTCTACTCCGATCCCCAGGATGACGGATTTGTGGCGGGCGACACCTTTCCCGAAGGGCCTTGGCGTCCGGCTTCCGGGGTGCAGCGCGGGTCAATTCTCTATACAGAGCTTCATCCGGGCGATCCGTTGACCCCGGGTGTGGGTCCGAATCCCTCGGCGAGACATGTTTCGCCGGCAGACTCGGCGACGTTGCCGCATATTCCAACCATGCCGATCAGCGCCAGGGATGCGGCGTTCATTCTGGAAAATCTTGCGGGGCGGCATGTGCCGCGGGGCTGGCAGGGAGGGCTTCCGTTTACCTATCACGTGGGACCCGGAAGCGCGCAACTGCACATGAAGATTGCGATGGATTACGCGGAACGTCCCATTTACGACGTGATCGCCAAGCTGCATGGCACCAACGACGACGAATGGGTGATCCTCGGCAATCATCACGATGCGTGGGTTTTCGGCGCGGCCGACCCGGGAAGCGGCACGGCGTCCATGCTGGAAGCTGGGCGCGCTCTTGGCGAGCTTGTGCGATCCGGTTGGAAGCCGCGGCGGACTATTGTGATTTGTCACTGGGACGCTGAGGAGCCGGGATTGATTGGCTCGACCGAATGGGTCGCCGCAAAACGCGCCGAACTCCAGGAAAAGGCGCTGGCGTATATCAACACGGATGTTGGTGTTACCGGCTCGCATTTCAGCGCGGCCGCGACGCCCTCGCTCAAGGAATTCGTGCGCGACGCCACGCGGCAGGTGGGAGATCCCGCAAGCAAAGGGACCGTTTACGACGCGTGGCGCGGGCACACGGCGCGATCCTTCGATGAAATATCAGGCACGGCGCGGAAAGCTCCGAAACCGGAAATCGCCGGGGAGGCGCCGGTGGGAGCGCTGGGCGCGGGCTCGGATTTTTCGCCCTTTCTCGATTACGCGGGAATACCCTCGATCGATATCGGGTTTGGCGGCGATTACGGCGTCTACCACTCGCTTTACGACGATTTCTACTGGATGAAGCATTTTGGCGATCCCGACGTTCGCTTATCACGCGGCGCTCGCCCGCGTTCTCGGAATACTCGCGCTGCGGCTGGACGAAGCGGACATCCTGCCGTTCGATTATTCCGCGTACGCGTCGGAAATATCCCGCGTGCAGAATGAACTGGCGGCGCGCGCGGCGCAGGAAGGAACGCAACCTTCGAGTCTGAAACCGGTGGCGCAGGCCTCGGCACAGCTTTCGGCTTCCGCTTCACGCGCGTCGCTTTCCCTGCGCAGCGCGAAAACCGCATCCATCGATCCCGCCAGGGCTAAGGAGCTCAACCGGGCGCTTGTTTCCGTGGAGCAAACACTCCTTACACAAGGCGGGCTCGCGGGACGGCCGTGGTTCAAGCACACGATCTATGCGCCGGGGAGTTACACGGGATACGCGGCCGAGACGATGCCGGGGGTAAGCGAGTCGCTCGATCGCAATGACCCAGCGACACTGCGCATCGAGGCGGATTCTCTGGCCGCGGCGCTTCGCCGGGCGGCGACGCGTTTGGATGAGGTGGCCAATCTGGCGCGCGGGGCGGAGTCTTCGCCGACCGCGGGCCACTAGCATGGCGCTGATGAGCGCGATTTAGATGAATCGCCAGAAGGCAACTCCAATTCGGAAGGTTTGCGTTTACTGCGCGTCGAGTGAAAAATCGGACGCGGTGTATCTGGACGCGGCTCGGCGCGTGGGTGAAATCCTGGCCGAGAATTCCATTGTCACCGTCTATGGTGGCGGGGCGATCGGCTCCATGGGCCGGCTGGCCGAAGGGGTGTTGGCCAAAGGCGGAAAGATCATTGGAGTGATCCCGCGATTTATGCAGGAGCTGGAGTGGGATCACAAGGGGCTTACCGAACTTCAGGTTGTCGAGAATATGCGCGAGCGAAAGCACATCATGCTGACCGACAGCGACGCCGCCATCGCGCTTCCGGGGGGATCGGGAACGCTCGAGGAATTGATGGAAGCGATCAGCCTGAAACGGCTGGGCATTTACCTGAATCCGATTGTGCTGGTGAACGTGAAGGGCTTTTTCGATCCGCTGCTCAGCCTGCTTCAGCGGTGCATTGACGAGCGGTTTATGGACGAACGCCACGCGGCGATGTGGCAGGTGGCCGCGGGGCCGGACGATATTTTAGGCGCGATTCATTCCGCGGCGCCCTGGACTCACGATGCCCGGCGCTTTGCTACCATGAAGCCCAAAACCAGGTAGTTTCGACCTCGAAGCAGCTCCCCGGCATTGATTCCGCAGAATTTGCGCTAACCCGCCCGAACGCTGTTTCGAGCCGCCGACCGAGTACTACGAATCTCCCGAAAAACGGCGGACGGAAAGCCTAGTACTTTTTGGCATTTCGCGGGCTATCGATTCGGTACTTCTGCTGCATTGGGCGCTGCGTTGGCGGCCGCTACTTTAGGGGCATGAGAAGCGCAGCCCACGAAAAGAAAATCCTGGAAAACATCCAGCGCGTTGCATTCTGCACCGAGTGCCTTGAGGACTTTCTCGATTATTCGCTGATTCCCTTCGGAACCTCCTGGAAATTTCTGTGCTGGAAGTGCTATCGCGACGCAGTGAAGCAGGCTCGCGAAGCGGACGCGAAGCAGCCGGCGCAGAAGCAGACGCGGCCTAAGAGCGAGATCTAAGTTTTCGCCGCCGCGGCACCTGGATACGGTTTCCCGCTCTTCGGCTTCATGGCGAGGTCAAGAGCCTGCTTTTCGCCGCTCGAAAGAGGGCGGCACGAACCTTTCGCCAGATCTCCCAGCGCAAGCGGCCCGATCGAGACGCGCACTAGCCGCAATACTTCGATACCCTCGCTTTCCAGCATCCGGCGAATATGGCGGTTCTTCCCTTCGTCCAGCACGATCGTGAGCCAGGTGTTCCGCTCGCCGCGGCGCAGGATTCCGGCGTTCGTGGCGCTGAAGCACATCGCCATCTTTCGTCTGCACGCCCTTCATCAGTTTGTCCGGCAGGTCCGCTTCGCAGGTTCCCTGCACTTGCACGTGATACGTCTTTTCGAGATGCGTTTCCGGGGCTGTAATCCGGGCGGCCCATTCGGAGTCGTTTGTCAGCAGCAGCAAGCCCTCGCTGGCCTTGTCGAGCCGGCCTACCGGCGCAACCCACGGCAGCCCTGGCGGCAGATAGGCGTAGACAGTATCGCGTCCCTTTTCATCGGAGGCTGTGGTTACAGCGCCACGAGGCTTGTTCAGGACCAGATATACCTTCTCTTCGGACTTCACTGCCTTCCTGATCGATCGTCGATGCGGTCCGCGCCAAGTCGGACGGGCGTTTCGGGATTACGCGGGGTTGTACCATTGAGCCGAACGCGGCCGTCTCGGATCAGCTTGACGGCTTGCGAGCGCGAACAATAGCCCAGCTTCGAGAGCGCCCGCGCCAGCCCGACGTGCTTCGGCTTTTTCTTCTGCGCCACTTTTCCGATTCTCCCCGCAGCAAGGCTAATCTACCAAAGCTAAGCATCCATCACGATCTCACGCGATGTGAAGTAAAGTGGTTCAATAGAACGTATCACTTGATGAGAACGAACCGCACAACAACGGCGCTTGCTATCCGAACGCTCTACCTAATATGACCACCTCGAGCACACGAATGCCGCCCGGGCCAAGAGGCCTGCCCCTGTTTGGGCTGGCTCTCGCCATCCGCAAGGATGCGCTGGGTACGCTTCGCCGCGTCGCGCGTGAATACGGCGACATCGTGCGACTGCCCGTGATGCTCCAAGAACGCATTTTTCTGAATCACCCGGATTTCATCGAGCAGGTTCTTGTGATCCAGCAGGCCAAGTTTCACAAGAGCGATTTGACGAAGATCATCGTCGGCCCGCTGCTCGGGCAGGGTCTGCTGGTGAGCGAAGGGGAATTCTGGCGGCGGCAGCGGCGCCTGGCGCAGCCGGCCTTCCACCGTAGCCGCATCCAGGAGTACGGCGCGACCATGATCGAAAGCGTCGAACGGCACATCCGGAATTGGCGCGGCTCCGAACGGCGCGATCTGGCGAGGGAGATGATGGCCCTCACGCTGGACGTAGCGGTGCGCACGCTGTTCGGCACCTCGCTGCCCGCGGAGGCGCAGCAGGTGGGGCAGTCGACGACCTTCCTGATGCGCTACCAATTGGGACGCCAGCGCTCGCCGGTGCGGATTCCCGAGTCCTGGCCCACGCCGCGAAACAGGCGCGCGACCCGGGAACGCGCATTCTTGGATTCGCTTGTATATCGCATGATCGACGAGCATCGCTCGCAAGCTGCGGAGAACGGCCGCAGCGATCTGCTCTCCCTTCTGCTGGGCGCGATGGATGAAGACGGATCGCAGATGACTCCTCAACAGCTCCGCGACGAGACCATGACGCTGTTTATTGCCGGGCACGAAACCACGGCGCAGATGCTGGCTTGGACGTGGTATCTCCTGGGAGAAAACCGCGCCGCCGAGACGCGCCTGCACGAGGAATTGGATAGCGTGCTGGGCGGGCGCACGCCGGAAGCGTCCGACTTTCCGCGGCTGCCCTATTTGCGGGCGGTGATGAACGAAGTGCTGCGGCTTTATCCTCCCGCTTACATCACGGCGCGTACTTCGATCGCGCCGTGCAGCATCGGCGGCTACGATTTCCCGGCAGGCTCGACTATGCTGATGTCGCAGTGGGTGATGCATCGCGATGCGCGTTTCTACGAGGATCCCGACACGTTTCGCCCGGAACGCTGGCTCGAAGGGTTGGAGGACCGGTTGCCGGCGGGCGCTTACGTCCCCTTTGGGGACGGGCCGCGCCGCTGCATCGGACAGGGATTTGCGCTGCTGGAGGCCGCGCTCGTGATTGGGACAATCGCTCAGCGATTCCGGTTCCGGCTCGTGCCCGGCCATCCCGTGGTTCCCGAGCCGCTCATCACGCTTCGCCCGCGGAACGGCATTCAGATGACACTGCACGCCCGCAGTTAACCTGCCGCTACTTCACGAATTCGGGTTGCTTGCCTTTTGACCACGGATCGTAATTCAGCAGAAAGCGCACGCGGTCCGAAATGGGCGGGTGATCGTAGAAGAGGAAAACATTCAGCCGGTTGGGGTCCGGATCGGAAAGCGATGACTCCCCCTCCACCTGAAACGAATCGGCCGCGGCCTGCGCCGCATCAGGAAGAATTCCGTGGGTTACTTCGACACCGTAGACGTCCGCCTGATGCTCGGTGAACCGGCTGTAGGCGTTGGTAATAGGATCGGAAAGAAAGCTGAACACGGAAAGCAGCAGAAGCAGCACGGGCAGAGACGCCCAGTCGTCCAGTGTGTTGATCGCCCAACGCCGCCTCCATCTCGCCAGCACCCAGCCGACCGTGCGATAGCCCAGGTAGAGAAGCGCGAGCATTACTACCAGGCTGAAAATCAGGCCCTTCCACACGTGGCCCAGGACGTAGTGGCCCATTTCATGCCCCACTACCGAGACGATTTCCGGCGTGGTCTCTTTGTCGACGCTGGTGTCCCAAACGACGATCCTTTTCGATGCGCCGATCCCGCTCACGTAGGCGTTCATGGTGGGCGTCTTGTCGCTGGCCTTCATCCAGAACATGCGGCTGGGGGGAATGTCCAGACCGGCGCGCTCGACCACCCGTTCGATCTGCGCAACGAGCGCGGGGTCTTTCTGTTCGAGCGGCGCAAACGTGAAGAACATGGGCTCGAGGACGTAGGGTTCGACGAACGAGAGAAACACGATGAGCGGCACGGAGATCAGCCAGAAATAGAACCACCAGTTGCGCGGGCTGCGGCGAATCACGCCGTAGAGAATCCAGACCAGAAACGAGCCGATGACGATGAAGAGGAAGATTCCCTTGGTCCAATCCCACGCCAGCGCGCCCCAGCCCTCGACGGACAACCCATATTTCCGCGAAACGATGTGTTCGTAGATGGCTGTCGGCGAGTCGAGCACCGAGACCGCGACGATCAGGGGCGTGGTGAACAGGAACGCCTGCACGAAGCGGTTCGAGGTGAGGCTTTGCGCCCAGTCGCGGAACTTCGGAGCAAGATGCAGCTCCAGGACTAGCCAGAAAACCAAGAGGCCGTAAACGAAGTTGACCAGATTCGTGAGGAAATGAATCCGCCCGAGCGCCTTGGCTTTGCGGTAGAGGTCGGGAGGTAGCGTGTAGGCGGTTACCTTCTCCTGCTCCTCAATCGGACGCGTACTTGCGCGGTGGGCGGGCTGCGGAGCCGCTGGCGTTTGTTCCTGAGCTATCGGTGAGGCAGCGGACGATTGCAGCCCTCTGGCAAGTGCCAAACAAGGCAGGAAGGCCAGTGCTAGAAGAGCAAAGAACAGCCATTTTCGAATCATAGTTCCGCCCAGCCTGGAACCTCTTGAAGGCTCGAATCCCGCCCCAATTTGATTCTGGCATAGTGCGGGCTGTGTCAGCTACAAACCCGAGCGACGCTGCCGGCACTCCTGACTGCGGAGTCCACCGAGCCTCTCCCACGTTCTACTCCTCACGCAGGCCTGACGATTCGTACAGGGTGCCTCTTTAGCGGCTTTCCCGCAGGGTGTTTGCCATTCGCGCCGCGAGGTGATTAGTATGAAGATTGGCAGGCGGGCTGAACCGGGGGAATTGCCATGAAATACGCACAATGGGGACTGCTGATCGTGCTGCTTACTCCAGCGCGTGCCGCCGTGGCCCGGCAGCAAACCACCCAGCAGCAGGACCCGGTCGCTGAGGCCGCACGACGCGCCCGCGAGCAAAAGCAGCAGCAAGCCAAAGCGACGAAGGTCTGGAACAACGATAATATTCCGAAGAGTCCCGATGGATTGAGCGTGATCGGACCAGCCTCTCCCGAGAGCCAATCCGCTTCCGCCGATTCTTCCGGGAATGCCCAGAAACCCGCGGCTTCTGGAGACGAAAAGAAGGCCGCTCCGGCGGGAGCCGCGCAGAAATCCGCCATCGAGAGCGATCTTGCCGCGGCAAAGGAACAGCTTCAAACCCTGCAGAACGATCTCGACATCCTCCAGCGCAAGTACACACTGGACCAGCAGATGTTTTACGGGAAGCCCAACTACGCCGCGGACAAGGCCGGCGCGGCGAGCTTGCAGGACGAACAGGATCAAATCGACGCAAAGCAGCAGGAAATGATTGCTGCGCAGCAGAAGATTGCCGACCTGCAGTCGAAGCTGAACGCGGCAAGTCCGGCACCCAGCAGCGAAACCAAGGACAATTCACAGTAGGCTTCTCACAGCAGGTTCGCGGGGCCGCCTCGGACCATCGTTTCTACCTGCGGTTCCTCGCATGTTCCGGGCAGAAAACGTACCCCTACTAATTGTATATATTTTTCTTGACACACTAGGCCGCGCCGGGCACAATCCCCTCGGGTTTTGGGGTTCCCGGTCCCGTTTTTCCCGGCTCGCGGTTCCGTTTCGCCGCCAGCCGCGACCTTCTCGATAAAAAGAGGCGCGATGGCATATCTGCCCGGTTCCACTGTGCAGTGTTTGAATCCCGGATGCCCGGCCCGCGGGCAGTGGCTGCGCGTCCACGATCATCCGCAGGAGTGCTGCGGCAATTGCGGAGCGACCCTTCAGGTGGTGCCTCCACCCATCGCGCCGCGATTCCGGCCGCGTGTTCGAACCCTTGCCACCTATCGCCCGATGGGGCGGCAGCGCTGAGCGTTTGAACGTCGCGGGCCGCAGATTCAGTAGCTAAATCACAAACGCAACCAAGGAATAGCCTTCTCAAGCAGAAGCGCGTGGAGATGTGTGCAAAAGGAGAAGCGGCCGGCGGGGGAACCGGCCGCTTGGGGCATTGGGGGTGTTAGGAGGGACTGGAGGCCGTCTCCGGGCTCCCCGGCACAGACCCAGGAGCTTTGTTTCCTGGTTCTCTGCCGGGGTGCCGAGCCAGCTCCAAATCCAAAGCGATTATGCCGGGAGAGGCGGAAGCGGTCGATAGGCCGTTCGGTTCAATTCGTTCTGGTACGAAAGGTCTAAGGTCGACTTTCGCCAATCTTGCTTCGCGCGATGACGCAAATGGGGGAATCTCCGGAACTGATTCTTCATGCGCCCTGGTAATTTTTCGCGCGCCGCGAGGCTCTGGATGTACTACGATAAGCGCGCGTGATGAGCGAAGCCTCTCCTTCCCAATCCAGCGGCCATGCAAGTGAAATGCTCTGGGAATTCTGGTATCCGGCGTTGCGCAGCGCCCAACTGCCCGGACGGAAGCTTGCGCGGGCTATGCTGCTTGACGTGCCGCTGGCGCTCGGGCGAGACTCCACGGGAAAGCCCTTCGCCCTTCGCGACATTTGCCCGCACCGGGCGTTTCCGCTTTCGTTTGGGGAGTTCGACGGCGCGTCGGTGGAATGCGCGTATCACGGGTGGAAATTCGACGCGCACACGGGCCAGTGCAGGGTGATTCCGTCCCTCACGGCCGACTCCAAGCTGAAATGCGAACGAATCTACGCGGGCAGCTTTCCCTGCGAGGAGCGCGACGGCTACATCTGGGTGTTCATGAGCAATCCCGAGGGTCGGGCTCCGGCGGAGGCTCCGCCGCCTGCGCCGGAACTTCCCACTTTCAGCCCAAAGTATCAGATAGCCCACCTTTGGGCGGACCTGCCGTGCAGCGTAGACCAGGCGATCATAGGGCTGATGGACCCGGCGCACGGACCGTTCGTTCACCAGGCCTGGTGGTGGCGCACCCGGCACAGCATCCGCGACAAAGCCAAGCAGTTCGAGCCGATACCCAACGGCTTTCGAATGAGCGCACACTCGCCCTCTGCCAACAGCGCGCCCTATAAAATTCTGAAGCTCATTACGGGCGAGCCGGCTACCACGATGATCGATTTCGTGCTGCCGAATCAGCGCTTCGAGCAGATTCGCGCGGGGCGCTACTGGCTCTCCAGCCGGACCACGGTGACTCCGGTCCGCGCGGAGCTTTGCCGGCTGGATTTCTGCGCCGCCTGGAACATTCTTCCCTGGGTGCCCATCGTTCCGCTGATCATTCACGTGCTGGGGCCCCGGTTCATCAATCAGGACACCGAGGTAATCAAGAAGCAGTCGCTGGGATTGCAGTACGAGGACCGCATGATGCTGGTCGATGACGCCGACCGGCAGGCACGGTGGTACTTCGAGCTGAAGGCGGCGCATCTGGAATCCAGGCGAACGGGCGAAGCGATGCGCCACCCGGTTCCCGCCGTGGTTACGCTTCGGTGGCGGTCCTAGAAGGGTTTCCGCTCCGCTTCCGCGGACTAGACGTAGGCGATCCAGCGCCCCGCAGCGACGATGGCAAACCAGAGCAGAATCGAAAACGTGCCGGCAAACCGCGCGGCGAATGGAGCGACGGGGTCGTTCTCCCACTTGCCGACGCTCTTATAAGCGAGCGTGTGGAATACGAAGGCATTCAGGCCGGCGAGGACGATCAGCAGCATCTTGATTTGAAAGGCCCGGTTGTCATACATCTTCGTCGCTTCCGAGGAGAACAACAGAACGCCCGTCACCACCTGAATGACGAAGCCAGCCCAAGTCCAGGGCAGAAACCGCTCGGCTAATGTGGAGACGGTGTCCTGTTTGAAGGTGAGTCCCATCAAACGGAGGTCGAGAATGGAGGTGGAGCCTACCAGGCAGATGATGCCGAAAATATGAATCGTCTCGATGACCGGGAAAAGCCACAGCGATTCGCGGATCGTCGAACCCATTCCGGTGTTTTCAAGCCAGTGACAGATGGCGTAGAGCGTTTGCATTTGCTATTCCTCGCTATGAATCGCGCTATGAATCGAATGAAACGGTTCTGCTCGGCAACCCTGCAGGCGCATCCAAACCTTTTGGATCGTCCAAATGGAAAGCTCCCGTCACCCGGCAAACAATCAGCAACGAGATGGGATAGCGGGCCTGGTTCAAAGACGGTACCTGGCAGGCACATCCGGGACTGCTAGCTCAGCGAACCCTTGTCCCCCTCCACTTGTGCGCGCAAGACGATATGTCGTTCATTTCTCCGTGTCAAGCGCGCTTACGCCTTGGATCACTTCCCCGCGTAGTCTGTTCGGGTCACGGACCAGATTTTCTTTAAGCGTCCCCATTATATCGCGACGGGCCGCCCTATTTGATCGAAATGGCCAGGGCGATGACCCGATTCTTTCGTCTCACGGGTGCTAAACTGGTGCGGAATCCTCATGGAAGAAACGAATATATTCGCGCTCATTGGCGAAGATGGCTTTGCGCGACTCACGGCGGCTTTTTACCGGCAGGTGCCCGGCGACGACATTCTCAGCGCGATGTACCCCAAGGAGGACATTGCCGGAGCCGAGCAACGGCTTCGCGACTTCCTGATCTACCGCTTTGGAGGCCCCGAGAAGTATATCGTCGAGCGCGGGCATCCCCGTTTGCGCGCGCGGCACCTTCCGTTCATCATCGATCAAGCCGCGCGTGACCGCTGGATGCAACTGATGGACAGGGCGTTCGCCGAAGCCGCGCTGCCGCCTGAGGCAGAACAACTCCTGCGGTCGTTCTTCGGCCAGATGGCGACTTTTATGATCAATAAGGCCTGAGCTACAACCGAGGACCCCAGCCTTGAGAGTTCCGTAGTCCCTATCGCAGGCCTTCTTTTTGTCGCAACGCAACATCGTGAGTAACGTCACATCGTTGCGTGCCTGGTATCACCTCTCTTTTCTTCACGCCTTCCTAAAATTTTCTCAATCGATCAGCTTATGCGATTTGCGGGAGGGATTATGGGTACGGTGCGGAAGTTGCTGTTTTTCGCATCACTGTTCGCACTAGCAGCGCCTCTTGCCTCCGGGCAGGGATTTGCCACTTTGCGGGGTACGGTTAAGGACCCAAGCGGCGCAACGATCCCCGATGCGACGGTGATGTTAATGTCGACGGCATCGTCGTGGAAGCAGACGGCGCAAACCGACATGGAAGGGGCGTTCAGCATGAGTGCTGTACCCATCGGCGAATATACGCTCCGTGTGGAGCGGTCTGGATTCACCACAATCGTTCAGCCAGTCCAGATGACCTTGGGGAGCGCCGCAGACCTACAGCTGATGATGTCCATGAGCGAGGTTGTGAGCACCGTCGAGGTGACGGCGACCTCGACTCTCGAAGCGACCGCCCCCGACGCCGCCAGCCCGCCTGTCATGGTATCGGGGGAGGATATTCTCAAGCTTCCGGGTGCAGACCGAATGAGCAGCCTTCAATTCGTTACGGAAACCACCCCCGGAGCGTTTGTTTTGCACGATCACCTGCACATTCGAGGCGGACACCAGGTGAACTGGTCCATCAACGGGGTGCCAGTCCCGAACACAAGTATGTCGAGCAATGTTGGCCGGGCGCTCGATCCCAAAGATATCGAGGAAGTCCAGATCAACCGGGGCGGTTACGGCGCACAAAGCGGAGACCGCACCTTTGGACAGGTAAATGTTCTCACGCGTTCCGGCTTTGAATTCAACAATGACGGCGACCTGACAGTTACCTATGGCGGCTACAATCAGACCAACGATCAGCTCGGCTTTGGGGGACACACCGAGAAATTCGCGTACTATGCAAGCGTCAGCGGCAATCGAACCGACCTCGGGCTGGAACCCCCGACGGAACAGGCCATCCACAACGCCGGCAGCGGAGAGGGCTTCATCACCTCGATGGATTACAAGGTTGGGCCAACAGACGATCTTCGCTGGACCGCTTCGGTTCGTCACGACTACTTCCAGATTCCGAATTTCCCCGACCAGGAGTCGGAGGGGTACCGCGACACGGACCAGGAGTTGGATTCTTTCGGGACTCTTTCTTGGGTTCATACGGTCAGTTCGAGCACCCTGCTGACCGTCTCTCCGTTCTTTCACTACAACAATGCCCAGTATCTAGGGGGTGCCACCGATCCCCTGGTTGCCACGAGCAAAAACGTTTCGTACTACATCGGCGACCAAGCCGAAGTGAATTATGTGAAGGGCCCGAACAATCTGGATGTGGGCCTCTACGGCTTCTATCAGCACGACAATGTGTTGTTCCGATTGGCTGCTAATGGCGCTTCCCAATCCGTATCGCAGATTCCCGGAGGCGGAGTGGGGGCCGCATTTGCAAACGATCAATACAAGCCATGGACGTGGCTGACGCTGAACGGCGGAGTGCGCGTGACACACTACTCCGGATCTACGAGCGAGAACGCCGTGAATCCGCGCTTCGGAGCGACCGTTCAGATCCCGAAGCTCAACTGGGTGGTTCGCAGCTTTTACGGCACTTACTATCAGGCTCCCCCGCTGTACACCGTGTCAGGCCAACTGTTCGGATTTCAAGCGCTCAATTCGGGCTTCGGGTTTCTACCTCTTCACGGCGAACGCGATATCCAGAGGGAGTTTGGGCTGACTATTCCGGTGCGAGGGTGGATATTTGATTTCGATCACTTTGCGACAAGCGCTCTGAACTTCCTCGACCATGACGTGCTTGGCAACTCCAACATTCTCCTGCCACTAACAACGCCGAACGCTCGCATTAATGGCAACGAAGTCGCTTTGCGCTCTCCCGCCGTAGCACGACGCGTGCGCTTTCATCTAGCCTTCTCAAACATGTCAGCGGAATTTAAGGGAGCGCCCAGCGGTGGTCTGATAGAGCCGATCCCCGCTGCGTGCCTTACGAACTACTGCTATCTGGACCATGACCAACGGAATACTTTGACTACCGGAGCCGAATTTCAGCTTCCCTGGCATGCGTGGTTTTCAAGCAACGTTGTCTATGGCTCGGGATTTCTGAAGATTGACGGACCGGCGCACTTGCCGCAACACATTACCGGAGATCTTGAATTCGGGAAGGCCATTCGCGAGCGCTGGTCGCTCGGCCTGACAGCCCTGAATCTGTCGAACAGCCGCTATCTGCTCGGATTGGATAGTTCGTTTGGTGGAACCCATTACAACGATCCGCGGGAGGTCATCGTTTCCGTGCGATATCGATTCCGCTTTTGACGTTTGGTACAGGGACGGATACCGTTGGTGAAGGCACGCTGGTTGTCGAACGCGGATTGACTAGGAGCCGTTTACTCCGGCGTGGAGATTCGCGTAGACCGTCATGGCGAAACTCACCGCGACGATGAGTGCGGCGGACCAGCCGAGCAGGTAGGCGCGCTTGCGCTCTTCGGGGGAAAGCGGCGGACGGTCCATCATGAGCCGGCCGAGAAGGAATCCCGTGATGAGGCCGCCCAGGTGGGCAAAGTTATCGATGCCCGGAAACAGCAAACCCCAGATCAATATGTAGATCAGCCAGCGGATGATCTGCTGGCGAAGGATTTTCATGCCGGCGCTGCGGCGGCCGGTGGTGATCGCCAGCAGCACCCCGATCAGGCCGAGCAACGCTCCCGATCCGCCTACGCTGAAGTGGCCGAAGTAGCTGCTCAGCAGATATCCGCCAATCCCGGAGATAACGTAAATAAAGAAATAGCGGGCCGAGCCGTATAACTCCTCGATCTGCGGGCCGATATCCATCAGAACCCACATATTGAAGCCGATATGCAGAAGGCTGCCGTGGAGAAAAACCGCCATTACGAATCGCCAGGGCTGCTGAAGGTTATAGGCCAGCGGAAGCGACGCCCCCAGTCTCTGTAGCACCTGCCCATCGACTCCGCCGAGGCTGTTCAGGATGCCGAAGGCTCCGCCGCCCGGCTGGGAAAGGCCGCTGAGGCGTATCGTCCACAGGAAGCTGGCGATATAGAGAATGCAGCTGAATCCGAGGATGCCGTAGGTGGCCGGCGAAGTTGCGGGAAGGATGCTGCCGAGCGAGCGGCTCGCGGCGGCCACAGAAAACGTCATGCTCGCGCCGCACTGGTGGCAGCGCGAGGCGCCGGCGCCTACGAGCGTGCCGCATGCGGGGCAAAGCTTGGGACGAGGCTGTTCGGGCTGGCCGCCGGCGAACAGGGATTTCATTTTCTGGCGGAATCGGTCCAGCTTCATGCGCTGACGCGGCGAAAGAGGCAATGAGTATCCTTGCGAGAATCGAGATGCGTTCGTTCTATAATGTTCGCTTCTATCATACAGAAAAACATCGGCAAACAAATGGATAGGGACAGCGCTTGAGCCGGTTCGAATCCGCAGAGAATCCTGCCGCATCTTTGCGCGGCCCGCGCCGCCGGCTGCTGACCCGATTGCCGCGTCTTCGGTTCGCCTGGGTGCTGTGCGTGATTTTCGCAGCGGGCTGCGCGCACCACACCTACCAGACGCAGGCTCCCGCGCAGATTCCGGCTCCGCAACCTTACCCTGCTCCCGGCGCGCCCGCTCCTACTCCATCTGCTCCTTCCCCTCCTTCCGGACCGCCTCCGGCCGTGGAGCGCCAGCCGGCGGCTCCCGGGCTTTACGTGGAAGAGGGCGTGGCTTCCTGGTACGGCGTGCCTTTCAATGGCCGCCGGACTTCGAACGGCGAAATATACGACATGCACGAGATGACCGCCGCACACCGCACGCTTCCGTTCGGCGCGATGGTGCGCGTGACGAACCTGACAAACGGCAGACAGACCGAAGTGCGCGTAAACGATCGCGGGCCTTTCGTGGCCAATCGCATCATCGATTTGTCGCAGGCGGCTGCGGAGTCTATCGGGATGATCGGGACCGGCACGGCAACCGTACGGCTTGAAATGGTCGCCGGACCGAACCCGCTGGAAGGATTTTTCGGCGTGCAGGTGGGTGCATTTTCGGTGCAGGACAACGCGGATCGTCTGCGGGCACGGCTGGCCGAGAGGTATTCATCGGTGACGATTGTTCCGGTGAGCCTGCCCAATGGGCGATTCTACCGCGTGCGCGTGGGACGCTTGCCGAGCGAGGCAGCGGCCCGGTCGCTGGCCGAGCAGCTCCGCGCCAACGAGCAATTCGTCACGTTCGTGGTGAGGCTCGACGAGTAGCGCTGAGCCGCTGCGCCGGGTGCGGGCTTCCGTTATACTGATTCGCTCCGATCGAATGTATGCCTGTGCACCGATTCCATTTTCTGCCGCTCTCCCCTCGGGCGCCGCGATTTCGCCGCTTTCGATGTGGGCTGCTTCTGACAATCGGATTGCTCGTTGCGCCTGCGCCACCGGCTCGTCCGCAATCGTCACCGTCGAACAAGTGGACCGTCACGATTGTGCTTCCTTCGAGAGTGGTTGCGGGGAGGCCTGCTACGTTGGCGGTGTTGGGAGTGGACGGTAAATTGGCTTCGGATGTAGCGGTGGAAATCGGAGGCGGTGAGCGCGTAACGACCGACGCGAGCGGCCGGGCTTCGTTTGCTGTGCCCCAGGCAAAAATGCTGATTGCGAAGGCTTCGGGTTCATCCGCGGCTGCGCTGGTGGACACCGGCCCGCCGGAAAATTCGAAGGATGAGATTTGGGCGCCTGCCATCGTGTCTGCGCGGGAGCCATTTGTCATTTGCGGCAGCCGATTTCGGAGTGAGGCGGACACGAACCACGTGCGGCTCAATGGGGAGCCATCGCTCGTGGTAGCTGCATCCCCGGAATGCCTCTCAGTGATGGCAAACTCGAAGGCTGTTCCCGGACCGGCGCAGATTTCGGTTCAGACGCCCAGCGGGCAGTGGACGGCGCAGACCACGCTTGTGGCTCTTGCGCCTGAGTTTCCGAAGCCCGCACTATTGCCCGGTCAAAAGGGAAGGTTGATGGTGAGGGTGAAGGGATCGGAACAGCCGCTGCGCATTCTTGTCGCGAACCAGACGCCGGGTGTGTTGCGTTTTTCGAGGGGAGACTTGCAGGAACTGCTGACGAGCGGCGGCGCGGAGAATTGCGCTGCCATTGAAGTCGCGGCGATTCGCTCGGGGGATTTTTCCTTCGACGTGCGAATGGAGCCCTCCCAGGATGAAGACGCCGCCCGGCGTTACCTCGAGGCTGCTTCCGGTCTCGCGGAGGGGGGAGAGCAGCGTGACATCAAGCGCTTGGCCGAGCACCTGGCCGAGCGGGTCGCCAGAGAACCGGGGCACAATCCGCGCAATATCGAGGCTTCTCAGCGCGAGTTGGACAAAATCCTATCCCACACGATTGAGGGCGATCTGCGCACGCTTCTCGCTGCGGCCCGAGCCGCTCTCTGACTTTTCCGCATGGAAGCCCATTGAAATTGAAGAGGTCACTCAAAACGAGGGAGCGCTGGAGGGGCCGTCCAAGCGCGTTTCAATTGGCGCTGGGTTCGAGGGCCTTTGCTTCCGTCTCGGCGGCGGGGAGCGCGCCCTGGGACATTTGCTCGAGAGAATTGCGCGCGCGCGTTAGGCGGCTGTCCGCCTGTTCGTAGCAACCCTGGGCGTTGCGAAGATGCGTCCCGAGCTTTTCGTAGACGTCCGCGAACGATTCGAATTGCTTCTTCAATCCCGCCATGCCGGCCAGCAGGTGGCGCGCGTTTTCTTCGATTTTCTGCCCCTGCAGGCTGATGGCTACGGCGCTCAGGCAGGCATAAAACGTATTGGGCGAAACGGGGAAGACGCGCTTCTCGCGGCAATACTCATCGAGCCGGCCGTATTTGGAATCCTGGGTCATCAACAGCTCGTAGTACACGCCTTCCGACGGCACGAACATAAGCGCGTAGTCGAAGGTGCGTTCCGCGGGGAGAATGTATTTTTCCGCGATAGAGTCCGCGTGACGGCGGACCGCCAGGGAAAAATCGCGCCGAGCGTCGTCGCCCGTTTCCACCAGCCGGCGATACGCCTCGAGGGGGAATTTCGAGTCGATCGAAAGAATTCGTTCGCCGCTTCGGACGATCGCGTCGACGATGGCTCCGGTCGAAGCGAATCGATACTGCGTGGCGTAAGCGCTCTGAGGAAGGGCATCGCCGAGCAAACGATCGAGGGTCACCTCGCCGAGAGTACCGCGGGTTTTGGCTCCGCCCAGGACGGACTGCAACGTCTGCGCCGCCTTGGAGAGATCCTGGCTCGTCTGGTGCACTTCGCCGATTTTCTGGCTCATGTGCATCAGGGCATCGGTGGAGGATTGGAGGCGCTGGGCTACGTCGCGTTGCGCTTCGGTGGCCAGCTGGCCTGTGGATGCAACGCCGCTCTGCAATTCCTGCCGCACCTGGCCCAACTGCTGCGTCATCGCCTGGACGAGATGATTGAGTTGCGCGGTCAGGTTCTGGCCCTGGGCAGCGAGGGAATTCTGCATCTCCTGCCGGACCGCGGAAAGCTGGGCCTCCGAACGCCGGCTGGCGGACCAGACGATCGCGCCCACCACTCCAGCCGCTAGAAACCCAATGCCCAGCCATACAGCGGGATTCATCGAACCGCCTCTCTCATTAAAAATGCCGCCAAGAAGAATTCGTGAACGACTCTAGCGCGAACCTGGGAATGGGGGAAGGGCTTCGTGGATTGCAAACTAATCCCGCGTGGAACCGGTAAGCTGAACGAGCGGGCCGGGCGCGGGAGAAGGTCCGGGATCGATGTTCTGGGCAATGGTCTGGGGGGCTCGCCAGGAATCCACCACGGAGATCTGATGGACGCAGGAAACGGTGCAACGCGGCGCGCAGCCTTTTTTGGTAAGGAACTCGCGGTCGCGCCGCTCGGCGGTATATTCCGCAAGCGGAATGCCCGGATGGCCGCGCTGCTGCGAGCAATAGTGAACCAGGCCATCCTCGCAGATGTACAGGTAGCGGGATCCGGCGCGGCACCGCCAATTATTTTCCAGGCCGGCCGCGATATTGTGCTGGAATTTGTTCACGCGCGTGAATGAGCGCTTGCCCAGCGACATGATCTCTTCGAAGATTTCCGTTTCGCGCGTGCCCAGCGGCTGGAGCTGACCGTTCCCGTCGTGAAGGATGCCGACCGTGGAGGTGAACCCGAACTTCAGCGCGCGGTGCGCCACCGTCAACGCGTCCTCGGGATTGCGAACGCCGCTGCCCAGCACGGAGTTGATATTGACCTGAAACTCGGCATGCTCGGCCAGCAATTGGAGCTTCTGATCGAGCACTTTCAGGCTCTTCTTGGACACGTCGTCGGGCTGGACGTTGTCGATGCTGATCTGGAGATACTCCAGGCCCGCGCGATTCAGCCGCTCGATCCGGTCTGCCACGAGCAGATAGCCATTCGTGATCAGACCGGCGATTATTCCATTCTTGCGGATGCGGGCGATGATTGCATCGAGCTCGGGGTGCAAAAGAGGCTCCCCGCCGCTGATCGTCACGATCGAGGTTCCCATTTTCCCCAGGCGGTCGATGCGGTCGAACATTTCCTCGACCGGGACGGGCTTGGAAAAATCGTCAAACTCGTTGCAATAGGTGCAGGCGAGATTGCAGCGGCGGATAGGGATAATGTGGACGAGCAACGGATGATGCGTGGAGGCAAGGCCCTTTGCAATCATCCGGAACTCGCGCAGCTTGCGGTGCGCGGCAAGGAGTTTCCTTCGAATTTTCGTGCGGGAAGTCACTTTCGGTCGCGCAAATGCAGCCCAAGGCGCTGCCGGAATCATTATGCCATAGCACCACGATCATAGTTCTCGATATGAGCCGGGTGGAGGAGTATCCCGGGGAAGGCACTTCGACGGATTCGAGCGGAACGGTCCGACGCTGGTGGGGAACGCCTAAGGGATTGTCACGGCGACTTCGTTCGAGTACCCGCTTTCCACTCCATTCGGGTCGACCGAAGTAACCACGTAAAAGTAATTGCCGCTTACCAGCCCTGAATCCGTGTAGCTGGACTCAGGATCCAGCGTGGTGTTCAGCTTGGAGTAAGGTCCGCCAGAAACGGTGCTGCGGTAGATGTAATATCCGTTGACCTGCGACGTGCTGGGCGTCCATGAAAGAGTGACGGAATGCGTTCCAACCTGGGCGGCGATACCGGTGCCGGAAATGGCCACCTGCACGGCGGAGTTCTGAGCATTGCTGGACACGCTAAGGGTGCCGGCGGCATATCCCGCGACAGTGGGGCCAAAATTAACGGAAACGGTTACGGACTGCGCGGGCATCAGCGCAACGCTCGAGCCACCGCTGACGCTATAGCCGTTGCCCGAAACAGACACCGAGGAGATATTCAGGATTGCCGCGCCACTATTCGTGAGGCTCAGCAGAGTAGACGTCGCGGAACCGACGGGGATGTTGCCGAAGCTCAAACTCGGGCTGCTTACGGAAAGCACAGCCGCACCAGTCGGCGTGGCTGTTCCCGCAGCGGAGGTGCCGGTTGTCGCCGACGATGCCGCCGATTGACGCGTGCTTGCCACGCAGCCACCCAACACAGTTGTCGCAGCCAGGATCGCGGCGAGCGTCAGGATGCGAAACCTGTTGGCGCGGTTCAATTCCCCAGTAAGCAAAACGCGTGGCACCTTTAATGGCAATTATTGTCATGGGGATTGTCGGCGGTTTGAGCGGTGGAGGACTACTGGACGCGGGGACATAAATGGGACAGGTGAGGACACCTGTCCGCCAGAGCGCATCCAACCGAAAGGGGCTGAAAGTCAGGCGGTTGCGAGGCAACTCCTGCTAGAATTTGGTATCTTAGCAAGGACACGGATTCAAGAAGAGGCTTTGAATCCAGCGGATGAAGCTGGCGGTGTGGGCGAATCTGCGCAGTTCGATTAGGTCAAGGGAGTTTCTCGATGCCTGATGAAGTAGCCGAAAAAGTGATCGCGACGCTCGCCTCGGTAAAGCGGATATCCGCTGAAAAGATCTCGCTGGAAACGAATCTGCAGGACCTGGGTATCGATTCCCTGGATGTCTTCACGCTGCTCTTCGAGCTGGAGAACGCGTTCAAAATTTCGATTCCGGACGACGACGTTCGCTCCATCCGCACGGTGAGCGATATCGTTGACGGCGTCAAAAAAATCCTCGCTGCGGCCCCGCCGGACGCCTCGCTGGGCTCGGCCACCCCGGCCACATAGTTCCCGCGATCCCTGATGAGCCCCCACGCAGCTCCCATATTTCTTCCAGGCAGGCATAGCGGACGAGAAGCTGGTGATCGAGAATGACGCGGCGGCGCGTCGCGATTACCGGGCTGGGGATTGTGTCTCCGCTGGGCCTGAACCTTGCCGAGAACTGGAAGTCTTTCGTCGACGGAACGCCCGCCATCGGGGCCATCACCGGGATCGATCTCTCGACGGTCCGCTTTCAAAACGGGGCGCAGGTGCGCGGTTTCGATCCGCTCAAGCACTTTGAGGGCGGCAAGGACGCGCAACTGGATCGCTTTGCGCAATTCTCCGTGGTGGCCGCGAGAGAGGCCTTGCGCGATTCGGGCCTCGATCTGACGCCGGAGCTGCGCGAGAGCGCCGCGATCGTTTGCGGCTCTGCGGTGGGTGGTCAGG
Source organism: uncultured Acidobacteriota bacterium (assembly GCA_963709105.1). Classification (GTDB taxonomy): domain Bacteria; phylum Acidobacteriota; class Terriglobia; order Acidiferrales; family UBA7541; genus Palsa-295. The sequence goes on along the minus strand of CAVPVC010000015.1, from coordinate 70,178 downwards.
CGGCTCTGGAAAGCGGCTTCGAGGACCTTTACGTGGCAGGGCGAGGCCGAGTGCATCCGCTGACGATTCCCAAAACCATGGCCAACGCGGGTGCCAGCCAGATTTCGATGGATCTGCGGCTGAGCGGCCCTACCTACACCGTGGCGACGGCGTGTTCCTCTTCAAACCACGCCATTGGACAGGCTTTCCGGCTGGTACGGGACGGCGACGCCGAAATCGCGGTCACGGGAGGCAGTGAGGCTCCCTTTACGATCGGTTTGCTGAAGGCGTGGGAGGCCATGCGGGTGATCGCTCCCGATACCTGCCGTCCCTTCAGCAAGGACCGCCGCGGCATGATCCTTGGCGAGGGCGGCGCCATGATGATCCTGGAGCCGCTCGATGCCGCCCAGGCGCGCGGGGCACGAATCTACGCGGAGATATGCGGCTTCGGGATGACGTCGGACGCCCACCATCTTACCCAGCCCACCGTTATCGGCCCAGCCCGGGCCATGCGCGCGGCGCTGCGTGAAGGTGGGATCGAGCCCGAGCAGGTGGGCTACATCAACGCTCACGGCACCGGCACACCCGGGAACGATCCCACCGAGACGCGGGCGATTCGGGAGGTGTTCGGCGCGCATGCGGACAAGCTCCCGGTGAGCTCCACGAAATCGCTGCACGGGCACGCCCTGGGCGCAGCCGGCGCGCTGGAAGCGATCGCCACGATCCTTGCGCTCCACCACGGCATCCTGCCGCCCACCGCGAATTACAACGAACGCGACCCGGAATGCGACCTTGACTACATTCCGAATCAGTCGAGGGCAGCGCGTGCGGAGGCGGCTCTCTCCAATTCGTTCGCTTTTGGGGGATTGAACGCCGTGGTCGCGTTCCGCGCCTACCGCTGAACGCCGCTTATCCGTTAACCCAACGAAGCTTAAAAAAGGAAGTGGAAGAGATACGGAAGGATCAGCCCCGGACTCCAGCCCGGTGGATTGTACTCCCAGCCGCGCGTCAATTCATCGGCCATGGAGAAACAGATCATGATGCCGAGCCAGAAAAAGGCACCGGCGATAACGATTCTCGTAAGTCCCGGGTTGTATTTGACGTGCATGAAGAACAGGACGACGAACAGCATCTTGGTTACGGCGATCGCTAGCGCCACGACCGTGTTCCAGCGCCCGAGGTCGATGTAGGCGACAGCCGTGGTAAGCGCCGTCCCAACCAACAGAACGATGAAAACACCGACGTAGGTGGAAATGGGAACCACGTGGGGCGTGTGTTCCTGGTGTTCGCCGTGGCCGGACATCAGTGTCCCCCTATGCTATAGCGTCCGCCAATGAGATAGAGCAGCGGAAAGAGGAAGATCCAGACGATATCGACGAAGTGCCAGTACAGGCCGCTGATCTCCAAGGGGACGTAATATTGCGATGTAAACCGGCCGCGAGCGCTCATACCCACTAGAACCGCCAGGACACCGAGGCCGACGACCATGTGCAGCGCGTGCAGACCGGTCATGAAAAAGTAGAAGCACATGAACATCTGAACTCCGGGTGCGGCCGAGCCCCATTCGGGGCGGTTCTGGAAGCCGAAACCGGGGACGATATGTTCGACGTAGTCGTGATACCACTCGAACCGGAGCTTGAGTCCCAAAAACAAAGCGCCCAGGAACATCGTCAGGATGAGGTAAAAGATGATCGAAGACTTGCTCTTGCCGGTTTGGGCGGCGCGAATCGCCAGCGCCATCGTCAAGCTGCTGCAGATCAGCACGACGGTGTTGGTGGCGCCGAACTGAACTTCGAGCAGGTGGCTTCCGATGATGAAGGACGGCAGGTGCAGGGCCCGGTAGATCGTGTAGGAAGTGAACATGCCGCCGAAAAATAAAATTTCGGTGGCGAGGAAGATCCACATTCCCAGCCTTCCGGCTTCGTGCTGCTGCTCGAGATCCTCGAACTGATGGGCGAACCCGGTAGGGTTCGGATGATGCAATGCGGTGTCACTCACTGGCCACGTCCGCCGTTGGGTAGTTGTATGCGTCTTCTGTAACGATCGGGATCTGCTCGAAATTCTCGGTCGGCGGTGGCGAAGCGGTAGTCCACTCCAGACCTGTCGCGCCCCAGGGGTTCGGGCCTGCGGGCGGGCCATAGTTCCACGACCAGTAGAAATAAATCAGCGGAATCACGTAGCCGACGGCAAGAATCGACGCGCCCGCAGAAGACATCACGTTGAGCACTTGAAACTCCGCGGGATAGATGCCATAGCGCCGGGGCATGCCGAGGTAGCCGAGCATGAATTGCGGGAAAAACGTCAGGTTGAAGCCGATGAAAATAATCAGCGCCGCGAAACGCGCCCAGAGATCGGGATACAGGCGGCCCGTAATCTTGGGCCACCAGTAGTGAATGCCGCCGAGATAGGCCATCACGGCTCCGCCCACCATGATGTAGTGGAAGTGGGCGACGATGAAGTAGGTACCGTTCAGGTGGACGTCGGTCGCGAGCGAGGCTAGAAACAATCCCGTCAAGCCGCCCATGGTGAAAAGGCCGATGAAACCGAGAGCGTAGAGCATCGGCGCTTCGTAGGAAATCGAGCCTTTGTAAAGCGTCGCGGTCCAGTTGAATACTTTCACCGCCGACGGAATCGCCACCACGAAGCTTAGGACGGAAAAGACCAGGCCCGCGTACAGCGACTGCCCGGTGACGAACATGTGGTGGCCCCACACGACGAAGCTGATGATGGCAATTCCCAGGCTCGAAAACGCCACGAAACTGTAGCCGAAGATTTTCTTGCGCGAGAACGCCGTGATGAGTTCACTGATCACACCCATGCCCGGCAGAATCATGATGTAGACGGCGGGATGCGAATAGAACCAGAACAGGTGCTGGAACAGCAGCGGATCTCCGCCGATGGCCGGATCAAAAATACCCACGTGCAGGAGCCTTTCGGCACCGAGAAGAAGAATCGTGACCGCAATTACGGGAGTTCCCAGAACAAAGATCAGGCTCGTCGCGTACATGGCCCAGATGAACAGCGGCAGGCGAAACCAGGTCATGCCAGGAGCACGCATCTTGTGGATGGTGACCAGGAAATTGAGCCCGGTCAGAATCGACGAAAAACCGGCGATGAAGATTCCCAGGGCTGCAGCTATTACCTGGGTGTGGGCGTAGGAACTGCTGTACGGGGTGTAGAACGTCCAGCCGGTGTCGACCCCTCCAGTCATTACCGCGTACATCACGCAGGCCGCGCCGGTGACGAAGACGTACCAGCTCATCAGGTTCAGCTTCGGGAAGGCCACGTCTCTCGCGCCGATCATCAGAGGGATCAGGAAATTCCCGAGCGTGGCCGGAATCGAAGGCACCAGAAAGAAAAAGACCATGATGATGCCGTGGATCGAGAAGAGCTTGTTGTAGGTGTCGGGCTCGACCAGCGCGCCCTGCGGTTCGATCAGGTTAAGCCGCATCAAAACGGCAGCCAGACCGCCTACGACGAATGTGAGGGTGATCGTGCCGAGGTAGAGCAGCGCGATGCGTTTGTGGTCGAGCGTGAGCAGCCACGACTTCACGCCGTAGGTTGCATTGAGATAATTGACGCGAGACTCGGCCGGAGCCTCGTGGACATCCGCGATTGCGGTACTCATTTATTCGCCCTTTCTTGCAGGCCGAGCGACTTCACGTAAGCAATCAGCTGCAATATTTGCTCCTCGGTGAACTGGCCCTGAAACGTCGGCATGATCGGTGCAAAACCCGCCACTGGCACGGAATTCGGCTGCAGCAGCGCCTGGCGGATCAAACCTTCGTCGACCATCTTCATTTCGCCGGTGGAAAGCTTCTCGGGTTTGCCGAAAATTCCCACCAGCGAAGGTCCGCGCCCGGTGCCATCGGCAACATGGCAGTAGCCGCAGGTATAGTGGTTGAAAATGCGCTCACCCTGCTGCGCCATCGGCTCGCTTCGTTCGCTGCCGGCCAGCCACGCCGAATAGTCGGTGGGCGACATCACGTATACCCACCCGATCATCTCGGTATGGTTGGTGCCGCAGAACTCGGTGCAGAACAGGTGATACGTGCCTTCCTGGGTCGCCTCGAACCAGATCGAAGTGTAGCGGCCCGGCAGCACGTCTTTCTTGATGCGGAACGAAGGGATGTAGAAGCCGTGAATCACGTCCTGCGAGGTCATGGTGAGCTTGACCGGCACGCCCACCGGCACGTGAAGTTCATTGATTTCGCGAGGCCCCTCCGCGTGCTGCAGGTGCCACATCCACTGCTTGCCGATTACGAATATTTCCGTCGAGGTGGCGGGCGGCTTTGAGTTGCGTATGTACAGGCTCGAGGACCACACGAATACGACCACACAGATCAGCGACGGAATGATCGTCCAGGCAAGCTCCAACACCAGAGAGGAGTGAACCTCGGGCGGCTTTTCATCCGGCGAGCGGCGGCGGTACTTCACCATGAAGTAGAAAATGATCGAAAAAATCAGCACGGTGAAGAACAGTGTGATGCCGGTGAGCAAATAATAGAGCTGGTCGACTTCTCCGGCAATCGACGACGCCGCGGGAGGCTGCATCGGAATCATCGCCGCCAGGACCGCCATGCCACTCCATCCGAGTTGAATGAGACCCATCATCACCGTTCCGTCAATTTCCTTTTCGGCTTTGGCCGCTCGTTACGACAGCCGCTGCTCCGCAGTGCCCGTTCATGCCCGTCCGCCGGGCAACGTGTAATGCTCGCCGCGGAACATCACCACGAGAAAAATTCCGCCAATCACCACCGTGAGAAGGCCCGCCAGCTGAATCACCCGCGAAATCAGCAAACCGTATTTGCCGGTGTGGGGATCGTAGTGATAGCAGAACAGCAGAATCTGGTCGACCGGGGAGCTGATCTTCCCCTGCGACGCTTCTTCGAGGCCCAGGCGAATGTCGCGCACCGGATACTGTATGCCATAGAAATAGCGCGAGAGCCTTCCTGCGGGCGTCAGCATCATGATCACGCTGGCGTGCGCGAACTGCTTCGACTCGGAGTCATAGGCATAACGGAAGCCGACGGCTTGGGCGAGGCGCTTGATCTGCGGCTCGTCGCCGGTCAAAAAGCGCCAGCCTTCCGCCGCGCCGGGGCGCCCGTACATTCCGGTGTACATCGCCTGCTTAGCTTCGGCGAGGACAGGGCGCTCGGTCGGGTCGATGCTCACCGTGACGACGTTGAAATCTTTTCCGATGTCCATCGGCAACTGCTTCAGCGTGCGATCAAGGCCGTTTAGCACCTGCGTGCACAGCATCGGGCAGTTGTAATAAACCAAAGTTAGAATGACCGGCTTGCTGCCGAAAAACTGAGCAAGCTCTACCGTCTTGCCGTGCTCATCGCGAAAAGTCAGGTCCAGCGGAATTTCGTCGTTCAGCTTCTGGTCGATTCCAACGTCTTTCAGCAACTCCGGGCGCTGACCCAGATTCTGCATGGGATCGATAAGCTGGGCGCTTGCCGGGGAGGGAAGCCCCAGCAGGGCGCACAGCAGCGCGACGCTCGCGAAGAACGCAGTGCGTGCTCCGGAAGCGAACGCGATGCGCGCCGAAATTTGCCCGCTCTTTCCTGCCAACGCCATTGCCTGCTTACCTCTCAGAGGACTGCTCGCTCGACTCGCCGCCTGCGGGCGATGCCAGGTACGCGCACGGCCCTTCCAACTCCACCCCGCCAGGGACCATTGCTGGAGGCACATCCACCGCCGCAGCACCCGTCGGCCCCGACGCCCGGATGGGCAATCCGTTCTGCAGAACCAGATCCATCGCCCGGTCGATGGGAACCCGCACGACATGCAGACGCTGGTTGATCCAGCCGTACGTATTGAGTTCTTTTACCTGGGCCTCGCAATAGTCCTTCAACTCCTGATGGGGCTCCACCTGCAGCCGGGGGCTCGGCGGAAGCTCGCGAGGCCTCGCAAAGGGACCTGCCGGCACGCTCACGGTCTGGGTCCGCTCCATGTAATTAAACGTCCATTTCATCGAAATCAAAGTGACCGCGATCACCACGGCCATCCAGAAGCCGAACTTCAGCAGATCGGGGATGTGCGCGTCACTTTGCTCGTAGCCCGCGCCAGAGCCCGCTCCGTGGCCGCCCTGAGACACCGGCTGCTTAGTCTCCATGCTCATGCTGGAGCACTCCTTCAAAGCGCGGGTCATGCAAGGGCAGCAGCGGCAGCTTCTTCAATTGCCAGGCGAAGGCCGCGACCCACAAGCCGCCAATTCCAACGACCGCAAAAATATCGATGAAATGCACGTGCGGCGAGAGCTTGTCCCACGAGGGAACCACGATCCAGTAGATGTCCACCAGCGTGAGCAGCACCATCCAGCCCGCCACGATCGAAAGCACGCGCAACCGGCGCTTCACGCCGCGCTGAAGAAGCAGGAGGAAGGGCACGAAAAAGTGCAGGATGACCAGCGCGACACCGACCGGCGCCCAGCCTCCGAAGGCGCGCTGCATGTACCAGGGAATTTCTTCTTTCAGGTTGCCGGCCCAGGTGATGATCAACTGGTCGAACGAGAGATACGCCCAGAGCATCACGAACGCGAGCAGGATGTTTCCGAGATCGTTGAAGCGGCTCGGCGCGACAGAATCCTTGATCGGAGGGAAATCGGAAAGCATCCGCAGCACAAAAAGCGTGAAGGACAGCGCGATCAGCGCCTCAATCGCAATAAAAAGCAGGCCGTAGATTGTGGAGTACCAGTGCGGCTCGAGGGACATCACCCAGTCCACCGCCGCGCCGCTCACCGCGAACCCCCAGAAGACCAGGCCCGGGCCGCTGATGGCGCTCATGCGATCGGCCAGAGCGGGATTGCCGGTCTGATCCTGTTCGCGAGACCACTTATTGAGCAGGCCCACCAGAAGAAACCAGACCGCGAAATAAATGAAATAGCGAACGACAAAGCCGGTGGGATTGAGCCACCAGCGCTTATCCTGAAGAATCGGGTCGCTCTGCACGATTGCCGCATTGGCCCAGAGATAGAGCTTCGACATCCCGAAAAGCACCGGAATGAAGAGGATCGCCATCAGACGAATGGTTCGCGAGCCAGCCTCGAGGATGCGCCGAATCGGCAAGCCCCACCACCCGCCCGTCAAGTGATGCAGCATCAGGATTGCCGTACACCCGAGCGGAATCGAAATCCAATAAATAAAGGCAAAGAGATACGAGCGGAACAGTTGCTGGGTATCCCGCAGGCCGAGTACCACCACAAGAACCACGCCGATCACGCCGCAGACGAGGGCGTTCCGCTGCAGGCGGTCGAGAGTGGGCTGAACTGTGTCCGATGAAGTCATTGCGGTAGCGGTAGCTCCGATGGCGGTTGCGTATCGCCCTGCCCGGCGGTCTGCTGAACGAGTTTCTTGCGCTCCGCGTCCGGCACATCGCTCAAATGCGCGTTGCGGGCCGTCTGCAGCACGCGAATGTAAGCGACGATGCGCCAGCGGTCCGCGGGATCGATACGGTCCGCATAGCTGTACATCGCGCCCATTCCGTTGGTTATCACCCCGAAAAAGTGGCCGGCCGGCGCTTCACGCAACCGCTGGATGTGATAGGAAGCAGGAAGCGGAAAACCGCGCCGGACGATAAAGCCGTAGGAATTCCCGACATAGTCATGGCAGGGCGCGCAATAAATGTTGTAGCGCTCCTGGCCGCGCTCGAGATCGGCGCGCTTGATCGGAAAGGGAAACTCGTCCGCTTCGACGCCATTTTCCTTGCCGGTGTAGAAAAGCTCATCGAGCCGCAGGTGGCCGCGGGCGACGGTTCCCTCGACCGGCTGCCGCTCGGAGCGACCGTCGGCAAAGAAGGTGGTGGGCTCGTAGGGCAGGTATTTCGGCTGGATGTGCATGTCGAGACGGCAGCCGGCAATCGCGAGCGCTGCCAGCGCAAGACATGCCAATTTCCCAAGAGCCGCGAAACGGCTCGCCGGGCGTTTTGTAGTTTCAAGCCTCAACTTCGAAAACTCCCTGTGGCTTCAGCTCCTGCAAAAACGTTTTCGTTTGCGCCAACTCGAATTTTTTGTCGCGCGCTTTGATGCACAGAAAGAAGCGGTCGGTCGACGCGCGATCGAAATTCGGAACGTTGAAAACCGGGTGATACGGCCGCGGCAGGCCGTTCATGATGATCATTCCGAAAACCGCCGCGAGCGCCGCGCCCAGAATCGTCAGCTCGTAGGTGATGGGAATCCAAGCCGGCCAGCTGTTGAGCGGCTTGCCGCCGATATTCAGCGGCAGGCTGATCACGTTTGCGTACCAGCACATGAAGAATCCGCTGCACCCGCCGAGAAACCCTCCTGTGAACACAACCATCGGCAAGCTGGTCCACTCAAAGCCAATCGCTTCGGCAAGACCTTCCACCGGTATGGGTGTGAAGGCATCGATGCGGCGGTAGCCCGCGGCGTGCGTCCGCAACGCCGCCTGGAGCACCTGCTCGGGCGTCTCGAATTCGGCCATCAATCCGTAAATCGGCTCTTGTTTCGCCATGGACAGATTATCCGTGAATCTCCGGGTTCGGGTTGCGCACGCGCGCCAGATACGTGGTGCGGGGGCGCGTGTTCAAATCCACCAGCAATCCGTAATTGCGCGTCTGGGCCTTGAGTTTCGAAACGCGGCTGGTGGGATCGTTTATGTCGCCAAAAACGATCGCTTCCGCCGGGCAGGCCTGCTGGCAGGCGGTAATGATTTCGCCGTCGTGAATGGTGCGGCCTTCCACTTCGGTGCGAATCTTCGCTGCATTGATTCGCTGCACGCAGTAGGTGCACTTTTCCATGACCCCGCGCGTCCGCACGGTCACGTTCGGGTTGCGCACGCCGAACAGGCTCGGGGTGGTGTAATCCGAGTAAAGATAGAAATTGAAGCGGCGCACCTTGTACGGGCAGTTGTTCGAGCAATAGCGCGTGCCGACGCAGCGGTTGTACGTCATGTCATTCAGCCCTTCGGGGCTGTGCGTGGTGGCGCCCACCGGGCAGACATATTCGCAAGGGGCGTTTTCGCACTGCATGCAGGGCAGAGGCTCGTAGTACACCTCGGGATTATCGAGGCCGCCGCGGAAGTAGGTGTCAATGCGGATCCAGTGCATCGACCGGCCGCGCGCCACCTGATCCTTGCCAACCACGGAAATGTTATTTTCCGACTGGCACGCGACCACACAGGCGTTACAGCCGACGCAGCGGTTCAAGTCGATGGACATGCCCCAAGCGTAACCGTCGTACTTAAAGCCGGGATAGAGGGACGGCCCGTGATAGTCCACTTGATTCGATTCGTTCTGCGCGAAGGCCGGATTCTTGCGGAAATCCTCGAGGTTCCCGATCTGCACCAGGTCGCGGCGGAGAGCCGTATCGCTCGCGAAATCGGTCTGCTCGGAGGGGTGGCCCTCGAAATCGATGTTGTATTGATGCTGCACGGATGCGAAGTCGTAGGTTGTGCCGGTCTTGGCCATCTGCAGCCCTAAAGCGATCCACGGGGCCGACGTTGTACGCAAAAGATTCGCGTTGAAGCCCGGGCCGGTGCCGATTTTCCCGCCATGAGAACGGCCATAACCGAGATGAACTGTTACGGAATTGTCCGCGTGCCCCGGAACGACAAACACGCCGGCTTTCGCTTCGCGGCCGGCAAGCTGCAGGGTCATGTAGTCGCCCGAGGTAAGCCCCATCCGCTGGGCCGTGGCGGGGCTGATCATGGCGGCGTTGTCCCAGGTAAGCCGCGTCACCGGCTTGGGAGTCTCCTGAAGCCAACTGTTGTTCGCGTATTCCCCATCGCCGATGGTCGGATCGGGCCGGAACACGATCTCCAATCCAGTCGCGCCGGCAGCGCTAGTAGACTGCTGAGCGAAGTCGGAGCGCAGTGTGGCCGAGGATGCCGGCAAGGCCGTTGCGGACATGACGCCATCATGCAGCGACGTCTCCCAGAACGCTTCGAAGGCTGGCCCTTTTTCGGGCCGCTGGCTCTGCCAGTATTCGCGGATCAGGGCGTGCGCGGACTTGTCGGCATCGCCCGTGAGCAGCGCAAGAATTTCGTGAGCCGAATGGCCTTCGTACAAAGGGGCAATCAAAGGCTGCGTAATGGCGACCGAGCCATCGTAGGCGCGACCATCGCTCCAGGATTCCAAATAATGCGTCGCGGGTGCGTGCCAGTGGCAGAGCATGCCCGTCTCATCATTCAGGAGGCCCGAGTACACCCGGGTTTTCGCTTTCAGGATGGCGGCCCCAAAATTCAAATCCGCGGGGGCCGTGTAGACCGGATTCACGCCGAGAATCAGCAGGAATTCAACTTTGCCGGCGTTCAGGTCGTTGACGAGATCCCGGAGCGAATCGATCTGATTCACGGGATTTACTTCGATCGACTCGGTATACACAACCGTCTTGCCGACATTGCCGAGCGCGGCATTCATGGCATGCGCCAGGGCATGAACGAAGGGCGGCTGGTAATCGCCGGGAACCACGACGGAAGTCCCGCGATGCGCGGAAAGGTCGCGGCCAACGGCAGCGACAAAATCCGCCGGAACTTTCCCGCTTGCGGACGCGCCGCCGGGAATGGAAACGCCCACGGCAGCGGCGAGTTGCCTCGCGAAGCCTTCGATTTCGCTGGCTCGCAGAGGCAGACGGTGATCCGCCATCGTGCCGGTGCTCGTGGGCATCGGCTCGACCACATACAAACGATTCAAATTCGACGAAGGCCCCGCTGCGAGATCCCGCCGGGAGGAAAAATCTCTCGTGTAGCGCGTGTGTCCGGCGCCCGTCGTCAAGAAGTCCGCATCGAGAGAGACGATCACATCCGCCTGTTCAAAATGATAAACAGGGCTCATGGGCTTGCCAAAAGCCAGCCGCGTTCCTTCGCGAACCGAGTCGCCGCCGGAGGGTTCGTACTGATGCCATTTCGCTTCCGGGAACTGCTTCAGGAGCTTGTTGAGTCTGCGCTCCGAGCGTGGGCGAAGTAACGGTGCCGGTAAGAATCCGCATGCCCGTGCCGTGGGTGCCGTTATTTACGCGCGCGTCGCCCATGGCGTTCGCGAATTCGTTCCAGTTGCTCAGGGAGCCTTCATACAGCACGTTCCGCAGGCGATCGGGGTCGTACAGATTGAGAATCGACGCCTGCATGAACACATCGGTGCCGCCTTTGCTGCCCGGATGCTCCGAATTGCCTTCGATCTTCGTGGGACGCCCCATGTGGCTTTCCACCAGAAGACCGGTGGAGACGCCCGCTTGCGGCATCGATGTTGCGTAGAAAAGCGGCCGGCCGGGGATAATTTCCTCCGGGGGCCGCACGTAGGGGACGATTTTTTCGGTCGGGAGCTTGGTGCAGGCGCTCAGACCGGCCATGGCCGCCGACGCCGCCATCAGCTTCATCACATCCCGGCGATTGATGTCCAAGTGCTCGTTCGAGAGCTTCTCCGGGAGTTCTTCGGAGGCTTCGTCCGAAGATTTTTCAGAGACCTTTCCGCCATTGGCGGGAAACTCGTTCACCAGGAAATTGCGGTATTCCTTGGTGCCGGACAATTCCTCGATGCTCTGCCAAAGGCGCTTTCCGCCTTCACGATCGAGCGTGGCCCGCGCCGCCGCGAGGTCGATTGGGAGCTTGGGTATGAAGTCTTGACTCATCGTCTCGTTTTCACCGGTGACACGTCGAGCAGTGCTGCAAACTCTGAATTTTGTATTCCTTCACCAGCCGCCGCCCGAGCTCCGATCTGGTTGGAAGGCACCTTATAGAAGGGATTGAACACTTCCGATTTGGGGCGAACGTATTTTTCGGGCTGGCGATGGCATTCCAGGCACCACGACATGTACAGCGTGCCGGCGCGATAGGTCAGCGGCATCTCCGCAATCGGGCCGTGGCACGTGGTGCATCCGATGCCTTTCGCCACGTGAATGCTGTGGTCGAAGTAGACGAAATCGGGAAGCGCGTTGACGCGCGTCCATTCAAGCGACTGGTCCGTACGGTAGCTGGCGCGAACCGGCTCGAGCATTTCGGCGTTGGTCCAAATCTGCGAATGGCACGTCATGCACGTCTGCGTGGGAGGAATACCCGCAAACGAAGATTTCTCCACCGATGTGTGGCAATACCGGCAATCGATTCCCAGCTCGCCCGCGTGGTGGCGATGACTAAAGGGCACCGGCTGCTGCTTGGCCACTTCCTGGTCGGTGTACCACGGCGAAAGCGTGATTTCCCAGAGCACGAAACCCAGCAAGCCGATCAGGACAACCGCGCCAATAATGCTGGCCCGCGAAAGATAGTTTGCGCTGCGATGGAAGATCTGTGGCATCGATTTTCTTAATGGCTCTCGCTAAACATGCAATTTCTCTTCGTCGGTCTGGTGCACCAGCGACCGCACTTCCACCATGGAAATCATGGGGAGGAAGCGGATGAACAGATAGAACAACACAAAGAACAAACCAAAGGAGCCGGCCAGCGTCGCCCAATCCCAGCGCGTCGGGTAGTACATGTCCCACTTGGATGGAAGGAACTCGCGATGCAGGCTCATCGCGATAATCACGAAGCGCTCGAGCCACATTCCCACGTTGATCACCAGGGCGATCAAGAACAGCGCCACCGGGCTTCGGCGAATCTTCCGCGCCCAGAGTACCTGCGGAATGATCAGGTTGCACGAAATCAAACCCCAGTACACGACCTTGTAGGGTCCCGTCATGCGGTTGAGCAGCATGAATTTCTCATACTGGCTGCCGCTGTAAAACGACATGAAGGCCTCAAAAATGTAGGCGTAGGCGACGATCATGCCCGTCGCCAGAGTGACCTTGGCCATGATGTCCAGATGCCGAATCGTGACCAACTCTTCGAGGTGGTAATACTTGCGCAGCGGAATCGCTAGGGTCAGAACCATCGCAAATCCGGAATAAATGGCGCCGGCAACGAAATAGGGCGGAAAAATCGTGCTGTGCCATCCCGGAACGATGGCGATCGTGAAGTCGAAGCTCACGACGGTGTGAACCGAGACTACTAGTGGTGTAGCGATACCCGCCAGAAGCAACGACGCGAATTCATAGCGCGACCAATGGACCGCAGAGCCGCGCCAACCCATCGCCAGCGCACCGTAGATCACCTGCGAGACCTTGCTCTTGGCTCGGTCGCGCAGCGTCGCCAGATCGGGGATCAGACCTACAAACCAGAACAACAGGGAGACAGTAAAGTAAGTAGACACGGCGAACACGTCCCAAACAAGCGGGCTGCGAAACTGCGGCCACAGCCACATCGGGTTGGGATAGGGCATCATGTAGTAGAACATCCACGGACGCCCCATATGCAGCAAGGGGAACATGCCCGCGCACATGACGGCAAAAATTGTCATCGCTTCGGCAAACCGGTTAATCGAAGTGCGCCAGCGCTGGTGCATCAGCAGCAGGAAGGCGGAGATCAGCGTTCCTGCGTGGCCAATTCCGATCCACCAGACGAAGTTGGTGATGGCGAAGGCCCACGCGACCGGAACATTGATTCCCCAGATTCCCACGCCAAAGGCGAACAGATAGGTGATCACGAGGTTCAGAAGGAGCAACAGGAGAACGCCAACGGTGAAGCCCCCGAGCCATCCCTTCGTCATCCCCGGCGTGAGGACGATCGAACTGATTTTGTCGGTAACGCTTGTCAGCGTCTGACCCGGAGCGATAATCGGGTCGGGATCGGCCACCACTATATTTTTGTGAGAACCCTCAGGATCCACGCAATGTCCCCAGCATGATCGACCAGCGAACTACATGTGAAGCAGATTCGGAATCACCGACCCCACACCCAGTGTCGTTTGATGATTCGCGATCAGAATATCCCCTGCCCTGTATCAGTGCGCACCGTTTTCCTGCGTGCCTGACATTCACTTCCCTGTTAGCGCAGCAGGCTCATTTAGGACGGGATAGAATAAAACCGGAACCACGGATACGCAAGATCAAATCGAAAAAATCTTTGTTTAACTCGTGGGCTAAAACGAAGCGGATTTTTAATGAAATCCTAATCTTCGTCCGTCCAGATTCGAGGAACTCGCGTTTTCTAAGGCATCTTTACAGCCAAAGGCGACGAATTCCAAGTCGTGAGCACAGCCTGCGATAGCACCGCAGAATGGCGCACACCATCACGCTGTAGCAACTTAGGACATCGCGACAGGAAGACCAGAAACTGCCCGCAAACCCGATTGCTAGAATTGAGCCGTGCTCTTTTCAACGCCCTCTTCAATGCCCTTTTCAATCCGGTGCGCAATTCTTCTCCTGATTGTGGCGTCCTCTGCCGGAGCGGACACCATTGTTCTCAAGAATGGCCGGCGCATCGTGGCCGAAAATGTGACGGAAACCGGCGATCGCGTCTCGTATCAGACTCCGGCGGGAGAGTTGTCCCTTCCGAAGTCGATCGTGGCTCGCATCGAGCGGGACGATTTCACGTATTCCGCCGCCGCGCGCGCCGGAACCGAACCGCCGGTATCGGCTCCGCAAATTGAGCCGGTGCGCGGATACGAGGACGTGGCGCGCCTTACCATTCACGATAACGCGATCGATTTCGCCTATCTCGCGCGCCTGGAATCGGACGCGCGCGCCGGGGGCCCAATCCCCATCGAAAAGGTCGCCGCCGCGCATCACGCCGCCGCGCAATTCCTGATCGGCAAAGGCGACACCGACGACGCCATCAATCAATACCGGCAGGCGCTGATCTTCGCGCCGGACAATGTGGGACTTCTGCTGAACCTCGCGGTCCTGTATCTGCACGAGAGCCAGTTCACCACGGCGCTCGATCCACTCGAACACGCACGGCGGTTGACTCCCGATTCGGTTCCCGCGGCGGCCGACGTGGCGAAATTAATGGGCTGGGCGTATTACGGCGCCAACAAAATGGACCAGGCTATTCAGGAATGGAAGCACTCCGAGCGCCTGCGCCCGGACGCGGAGGTCGAGCGAGCGCTGCAGAAAGCGGAGCGGGATAAATCCGAAGAAGAAGGCTTTCGCGAAGGCGAGACGTCGCATTTCAGCTTGAAATATTACGGCGGCGCAGCGCCGCAGCTGGCCGCCGGCATCTTGCGCGCGCTGGAAAGCGATTTTCAGGACATTGAATCGCAGCTCGATTACACGCCGCCGGAGCAGATCGGCGTCATCCTCTATACCGGGCAGGATTTCGCGGACATCACGCGCGCGCCCAACTGGGTCGGGGCGCTCAACGACGGCCGCATCCGCATTCCCGTGCAGGGATTGAGCAGCGTAACCCCCGAACTTGCCCGCGTGCTGAAACATGAGCTGACGCACAGCTTCGTGGGGCAGAAATCGCACGGCCGCGCTCCCACTTGGCTGCAGGAAGGGATCGCCCAGTGGATGGAAGGCAAGAGAAGCAGCGGCGCGTCGGGAGCGTTGCTCGATGCCGCGGCACAAAACGCGATGCCGTCGCTCGGCTCGCTCGAAGGCTCGTGGATGGCGCTATCGGGAAATTCCGCGGCGTTTGCCTATGCGTGGTCTCTCGCGGTGGTGGAGTCGATCGTACAGTCCGGCGGCATCACCGACATCAGCCGCTTGCTCGATCGCATCGCAACTTCTTCTTCGACCGAAGCCGCGCTTCGCGAAACCCTTCGCACCGATTACGCCGACCTCGGGCAGCAAACCGTGGAGTACCTGCGGCGCGCCTACGTCCGGTGACGGCCGCAGTTCATTCGAAAACTGCTCTGCCATTCGGCCAGCACAAATAAAGCAGCAATTGTTCCGTTAGAGAGTGGCCAACAGCCCGGCGAGGAGAGCGGCGCGCTCCGGGAGCTTGCGGATTATCACGTGTTCGCGCGGCGTGTGCGCCCCATCGCCTACGGCGCCGAGTCCATCCAGCGTAGGAATGCCGAGCGCCCCGGTAAAATTTCCGTCGGAGCCGCCGCCGGTGGCCGCTTCGCCCAAGGCAAGCCCGCATTCGCGCATCAGCGACTGGGCATGGCGAAACAGGGCGCTCACACCCGGCGTTCGTTCGAGCGGCGGCCGGTTCACTCCGCCCCGCACTTCGAGCTTCGCGCCTTTCAGAATGGGGCGCAGGCTGTGGAGTTTCTTGTCGAGCCCGGCCGCATCCGATAAGCGCGTGAAGCGAATATCAACCTGCGCCCGAGCCTGGTCCGGAACGACGTTGGAAACGGTGCCTCCGGAAACAACCGTGGCCTGCACGGTGATTCCGCGGCGTGGGTCGTTCATTCCTATGAGCCGCTCGATCTGCAGCGCGAGTTCGTGGACGGCGTTCACGCCGTCCTCCGGATTGATGCCGGCGTGAGCGGCCCGGCCCGTTACCAGAAGTTCGGCGCTGCCGACGCCTTTGCGGGACGTCTTGAGGCGGCCTTCGCTACCCAGGGAAGGTTCGAGCACGAGGACCGCTTTGCTGCGCCGGGCTTCGCTTTCGATCAATTTACGCGACGTAGCCGCTGCCGATTTCTTCGTCGGAGGTCCAGAGAAACACGAGGCGTTTGCTGGGCCGGATGGCCGCAGCTTGCAGCGCGTCGATCGCGCAAAGGGCCATAACCAGGCCGCCCTTCATATCGAAGGTCCCGGGGCCCCAGGCGCGTCCGCCGGCCACGCGAAACGGCATCTTCGCGAGCGTGCCAAGGGGATAAACGGTGTCGAGATGCCCCAGCACCAGGATTTGCCCGGCCGGACGACCGCTCCCTGGTGAAATCTCGGCGCGCACGTGATTCCCGCGCTTCGCCTGCCGGACGATTTGAACCTTCGCTCCGCGCTGCCGCCACTCCTCGGCGACGATTTGCCCCATGGCGTCCACGGCAATTTTGTCGTGGCTCGGCGATTCGCACACGACGAACCGCTCCAGCAGACGCAGCATTGCCCCCTCGCGGCGCCTCAATTCGCGCAACAGCGCGCGTATGATCGTGGCGTTTTCTTTCAAGGCTGGCCGCCTCCACCAGTGCCGGGTGTGTCGGACTCCGTTGCCAACGGTTTGACCAGCAGGACCGTGGTGTCGCGGGCCGCGTCGTAGACCATCGCCAGATGCACCAGAACCGAGCCGTGCGGAAATTTGAACAGAAATCGAAGCTCCGATCTCGCATTGGCACCCGATGACCGCATCCTGGCCAGCTCTCCCGCGAACTCCTTCACCGCCGTGCAGGGAGCGATATCGCGAAAGAAATTCTTGCCGACTACCCGCGCCGGATCGAGCTTCGAAAGCGAAGCCTCCGTTTTGTTGTAGCCAACCACGGTTCCCTCGCCCTTCAACTGGATCACGCCATAGGGCAGGTCGTCGAAATACTCCGGAGGAATGTGGGTCAGGTCTTCGATCGGGACGCCGATCACAAAGCCCATGCACGGCAGGCAGATTCCGTGAGAAACGGGCTTGGCTGGATCGCCCGGCTTGAGTTCCTTCATACACCACGCACAGCGAACGGGCCCAAAGCTTTCCGGGGAATCATCCACGGGCCAAGATTATCACGGTCCGCCGCGCGTTTCCGGTTGGCGCGCGATTCAGATAGAATTGGCGTCGATTCTTGCGGCACGGCACATCGCCGGACAAATACACGCCGAGGTCAACGCATGCTTCTCGACATCAACGGGATCCAGAAGATTCTTCCCCACCGGCCGCCCTTCCTTCTGGTGGACGCTATTGAAGAAATGGAACGATGGAAACGGATTGTCGGAATAAAGAACGTCACCATGAATGAAAACTACTTTCAGGGCCATTTCCCGGGCAAGCCCATCATGCCGGGAGTGCTCATCATCGAATCGATGGCGCAGACGGGCGGCCTGCTGCTGCTGCAGGAAGTGGAAGACCGCGAAAAAAAGCTGCTCTACTTCGTCTCCATCGATAACGCGCGCTTTCGCCGGCCGGTGATTCCCGGCGATCAGCTGCGGCTCGAAATGGATGTGCTGGCGTGGCGCAACGGCTTCTGCAAGCTTCAGGGCCGCGCCACGGTAACGGGCGAACTCGCCGCCGAAGCCACGCTCATGTGCAAGATGGTCGATATCGACACGGTGCAAGCGCCGGCCCCGGCAGCGCCCCAGGAACCGGCTGAGAAGGCGCGATGACCGAAATCGATCCCCGGGCCATCGTTTCTGCTTCCGCGAAGTTGGGACAAAATGTTCGAGTCGGGGCGTTCGCGGTCATCGGCGATGAAGTGGAGCTGGGCGAGGGCTGCATCGTCGAGAACCATGCGGTGGTGCGCGGGCCTTCCAAGTTCGGCCGCGACAACCATTTTCATTCCTTCTCCGCGATTGGCGGCGATCCGCAGGATCTGACATTCCACGGCGAGCGGGCGTGGCTCGAAGCCGGCGACGCCAACGAATTTCGCGAATTCTCGACCGTGAATCGCGGGACGGACAAGGGCGGCAACGTCACCCGCATCGGCAGCAAGAACCTGATCATGGCGTACGCGCACGTGGCGCATGACTGCGTCCTCGGAGACCGCGTGGTGCTGGAAAACGGGGCGCAGCTGGCCGGCCACATCCACGTGGAGGATTACGCGGTGGTTTGCGCGTTCAGCCTCGTGCACCAGTTCACGCGCATCGGGCGGCACTCCTATATTGGCGCGAATACGGTAATCACGCAGGACGTGCTGCCGTTTTCCATGGTGGTGGCGCCGCGCGGCACTCGCTGCTACGGCATCAACGGCGTGGGTCTCGAGCGCCGCGGCTACTCGCCGGAACGCATCAAGGCCATCGAGCAGGCCTTCCGTTTTCTGCTTCGTTCGAAGTTGAACACCGCGCAGGCAGTCGAGAAAATGCGTGGAACCCTCACCGACTCCGAGGACGTCCAAATACTCATCCAGTTCATTGAGTCGGCAACGGGACGCGGCTTGACGAAATAGGAAAGAAATGGCCGCCACCGCTGAAAACGCGCCGGGAAACTGGGGACTCATCGCCGGGAACGGCGACTTTCCTTTTCTTGTGCTGGAGGGCGCGCGAAGCCGCGGGATCGAAATGGCGGTAATCGCCATACGCGAAGAGGCGTCCCCGGCCCTCGAGCGCGCCGCGCGGCGCTTCCACTGGATCAGCCTCGGGGAACTCGGCCGCGGCATCGATCTGCTGCACCAGGAGGGAGTGACGCGCGCCGTGATGGCCGGGCAGGTGAAGCACAACAAGATTTTCAGTTCGATCCGGCCGGATTGGCGTCTCGCGAAGCTTTTATTTGCGCTTCCGAAGAAAAATACCGATTCCCTGATCGGGGCCGTCGCGCGGGTGCTGGAAGACGAGGGCATTGAGCTGGTCGATTCCACCAGTTTTCTCGGACCGCTGCTCCCGGCGGAAGGCGTGCTCACCCGGCGCGCGCCCGATGCGGGCGAGGCCGCCGATATCGCCTATGGGCGGCAGGTGGCCCGACAGATTGCCGGACTCGACCTTGGGCAAACGGTGGTGATCCGGGACTGCGCCTGCGTGGCTGTCGAGGCCATGGAAGGCACTGACGAAACAATCGAGCGCGCGGCGCGCCTTGCCGAGGGTCAGAAGCTCGTAGTTGTGAAGGTGAGCAAACCGCGGCAGGACATGAGATTTGACGTGCCGGTAATCGGCGCAAAGACAATCGAAGTGATGCGGCGCTCGAATGCCACGGCGCTGGCGATCGACGCGCGGCGCACGCTGCTTTTCGACCGCGAAGCGCTGATTCAAGCCGCCGACGATGCCGGCATCGCCATTCAAGCCTTCGCGCCCGGAGAGCGCCGATTCAACGCCGCCGTCCAAACAGGATTCGAAAAAGAAATCGTGAGCGAAAAACCCATTCGCGTGGCGGTCGTCGGAGCCGGAGAGTTCGGCCGGAACCACGTGCGCGTGTGGCGCGATCTTCCCGGCGCCGAGCTGGCGGGGGTTCTCGACACGGACGCCGACCGGGCCGCGAGAATTGCCGCGGAATTCGGCACGCGAGTGATCGGCGATGAGCAGGAACTTTTCTCGCAGAACATCGATGCCGTCAGCCTCGCCGTGCCCACGCGAGAACACGCACGCGTCGGCTGCCGCCTGCTCGAAGCGGGGCTCGATGTGCTCGTCGAGAAGCCCATGGCGGCGTCCCTCGAGGAAGCCGACGCCCTGATCGCCGCGGCCAAGGGCTCCGGCCGCATCCTGCAGATCGGCCACGTGGAGCGCTTCAACCCGGCGATCGTTGCCGTGACACCGATCGTCGCGCGGCCCCTGTTTTTTGAAATTCACCGCCTTGGCGTTTTTTCGCCCCGGAGCCTCGATGTTGACGTGGTCTACGATGTGATGATTCACGATCTCGATATCCTGCTCTCGCTGGTGAATGCGCCGGTGACGGACATAAAGGCCGTGGGCATTCCAGTGATGACGGATAAAGTGGACATCGCGCAGGCGCGCATTGAGTTTGAGACTGGCACCGTCGCAAACCTCACCGCGAGCCGCGTCTCCACCGAGCGCGTTCGCAAGATGCGGTTCTTTCAGGAGCACGAGTACATTTCGATCGACTTCACGCGGCAGGATGTGCTGCGCGTGCGCGTACGGCAAAGCCCGGCAGGCATCCTGAGCGCGTTGCTTCCCGAAGACCCACAGCCGGAAATCAATTTCGAGAAGCTTCCGACAACGCCCGGGCGAGCCCTTGCGGACGGAGCTTCTGTCGTTCGCGCAATCGGTGCGAACGCGCAAGCGCCCAATCGTCGATGGAGAGGCCGGCCGGCGCGCCCTGGAGCTGGCCGACCACGTGATGGCAGGCATCCTGGAGCACGCGCGGCGCGTCAAAGTGGGGACGTTCTCTCCACAGGAAGTTCCATGATCCCGCGCACACTTGTTCCGGTGAACGTTCGCCGGGTCACAGCCGACGAAGCGAAACGAACCGGCCACCGCACAACCACTTATATGGACGACCGGACGGTGATTCCCTCCGGCCCGTCGGATGCTCCTCCTCTGGACGGCAAGTCCACGATTCCCGCGCATTTTCCGCTCGGCGTTCTTGTTAACCGCACGCTGGTCGCGCGCGGCATGCCCGCCAAGCCGTTTGAGAATCTCACCCCGGTCTCGGACACGATTCCGCTCGCGATTCTGGATTCGCGCGTTGTCGTGCCGGCGTACGTGGAGCCCGCCGATCCCGAAGAAAGAAAGGAATTCGAGCATCGCCCGGAGCTGACGGCCGATCTGCGCGAAGTTGTCGAACCCGATATTTTCCTTACCGGGGATGCCAATCTGCTGATGGAGCCGGAGGAAAAGCGCGACTCGCGCTGGGACTTCATCACGCGCACTTTGTCCGTGCTGGTGCACGTCGGCCTGATTATCTTCCTGATCTTCACTCCGAAAATATTTCCGACGCACGTGCCGACGCAGGAAGAGACGGATATGGCGCGCCAGCAGCTTACCTATTTGCTGCCACCCGAGGCGCCTGCGCCCAGAACGCCGCCGGCTCCGAAACTGCGCATCACTCCGAAGACGCTAAACCGAGTGGCGCCGGAACCGCCGCCGGAGCCTACGCCGACTCCCGCGCCCGTGGCCCCTACGCCAAAGCCTCCCGCGGAATTGCCGGATGCTCCGCGCCCGCAAATTCCCGTGGCGCCGCCACCGCCGCAGCAGACTCAGCCGGCGCCTTCCCAGCTCGAACCGGTGAAGCCAGCGCCGCAACAAAATCCGAATCGGCTGAACCTGCAATTGCCGTCGGCCAATCTTCACGATCAGTTGCAGGAAGCGATCCAGCACAGCAATCCTGGCGGCGGAATTCAGGTTCCGAACACCCGGTCGATTCCCGGCGGGCCGAGCGGCGCGGGCGGACCCGGAATGCAGCCGGGCGCAACGATTCTTACTCCCACCGAAGGCGTGGATTTTTCAAGCTATATTCAGCGGCTTCTGGCGACTTTGAAGCGCAACTGGTACGTGGTGATGCCGGAATCGGCTATGATGGGAGACAAGGGAATTGTGGGCACGACGTTCCAGATCAATCGCGACGGCAGCGTTCAAGCGCCCGACCCTTTGCTCGAAAGGACGTCCGGCAAGGGGCCGCTCGACAACGCCGCAATGTCGGCAATTCGCGCGTCCAATCCCTTCGAGCCGCTTCCGTCGGAGTTCAAGGGGCCTTACATTCGCCTGCGGATCGTCTTCCTCTATAATCTCCCTCTTGACTACGCCAAGTAAGCCTAAATGAAGGCCGAGTGAAAAACGTGCAGGTCAATCGCAGCCAGGTGGTCGGCGCGCTCATTCTGGCGGGCCTGGTGTTGCTGGCTCTGTTGGTGCGCCTCTGGAAATTGCCGGGATGAACGATTCCTCGCGGCTCATTGTCATTCTGGGTCCCACCGCTTCCGGAAAATCCGCTCTTGCGATTCGCCTCGCGGAAGAGTTTGGCGGCGAAATCGTGGTTTGCGACTCGACGCAGGTTTACCGCCACTTTGACATTGGCACGGCCAAAGTGCCTCTCGCGGAACAACGAGGGATCCCCCATCATTTGGTGGATATCGTGGAGCCGACGCAAGTATTCACTGCCGGCGAATATCGCCGCCGTGCACTCGCGGTCCTCGAGGATCTGCGGCATCGCGGCAAACTGGCGATTCTCACCGCTGGCACAGGCCTATACCTTCGCGCTTTGCTGGAGGGGCTTTCCGAGGCTCCCCAACGATCGGAGGAACTTCGCGACCGCCTGCGCGAAAAAGCATCGCGGCGCGGCGCCGAATACCTGCACCGGCTGGTGAGGCGACTGGACCCGCCGACGGCCACCCGCATCGCTCCCCGCGACACACCGAAGATCATTCGAGCCATCGAGATGCGGCTCCTCACAGGCAAGCCGGTTGGTGAGATTCACGGCACCGGTCGCAGCGGCCTGGAAGGATATTCGGTAAAGAAAATCGGATTGGCGCCGGAACGCCCAGCCCTTTACGCAAGAATTGACGCGCGCGCATGGGAAATGATTCGGGCCGGCTGGGTTGACGAAGTGAGAAATTTGATCGCAACAGGTGTACCCGCAGATGTGAAACCGTTTCAGTTCATCGGCTATTCCGAATTGCGGCAACATGTGGAAGGCGGCATGTCCGAGAACGGTGCGGTTACGCAAATTCAGCAGGCCACGCGACAGTTTGCCAAAAGGCAAATCACGTGGTACCGAAGAGAATCAGGAGTGAACTGGCTTCCAGGGTTTGGCGACGACCAAAAGATTCAATCGGCAGCCATCGAGATTGTCCGGGGGCCCGAATAGTTGCCAGTGAAGAGATCACCCCGCGTTCGCCTGGCACGCTGGCACACTCAAATGCCAAGCCGATGCGCATTCCTCAGCCCGACGCGGTATAATCGCCGGATGCGAATTCAGGAAAATAGACAGCGGATACGCAGCACAACGGTGTTGTGCGTCCGCAAGGACAATAAAGTCGTGCTCGCCGCCGATGGCCAGGTAACCATGGGCGAAGGCGTGATCAAGCACAATGCGAAAAAAACGCGCCGCCTGTACAACGATAAAATCGTCGCCGGTTTTGCTGGCAGTACCGCGGACGCGCTTTCGCTGTTCGGGCGTTTCGAGAACAAGCTGCAGGAATATCACGGCAACCTGTCTCGCGCGGCAGTGGAACTTGCGAAGGAGTGGCGCACGGACCGCTCGCTGCGCCATCTTGAGGCGCTCTTGATCGTCGCGGACGCCAAAAACACATTTTTGTTGTCGGGCAACGGCGACGTGATCGAGCCCGATGACGGCATCACCGCCATCGGCTCCGGGGGTCCGTACGCGCTGGCGTCGGCGCGAGCGCTTCTGAAACACACCAAGCTCAGCGCCAAGGATATCGCGCAGGAATCCATGCGCATCGCGAGCGAAATCTGCATCTTCACCAACGAGAATTTCAGCATCGAAGAACTATGAGCGAAAAAGACAAGGACAAAGATATGGTGATTTATTTGTCCGGCGATCAGCCGGCGGCCGAGCCCGAAGCGATTCCCTCGTTCGACGAGCTGACGCCGCGTGAGATCGTTGTGGAGCTGGATAAATATATCGTCGGGCAG
This sequence comes from uncultured Acidobacteriota bacterium, assembly GCA_963709105.1. Lineage (GTDB taxonomy): Bacteria > Acidobacteriota > Terriglobia > Acidiferrales > UBA7541 > Palsa-295. The sequence continues at coordinate 46,360 of CAVPVC010000015.1, read as the reverse complement.
AACGCGGCGAAAAAAGCGGTGGCGATCGCGCTGCGCAACCGCGTGCGCAGGCAAAAGCTTCAGCCGGAAATCGCCGAGGAGATCCTGCCGAAGAACATTCTGATGATCGGGCCCACGGGTGTCGGCAAGACGGAAATTGCGCGCCGCCTCGCTCGGCTGGCGGGCTGTCCGTTCGTGAAAGTGGAGGCGTCGAAATACACGGAAGTCGGCTACGTGGGCCGAGACGTCGAATCGATGGTTCGCGATCTGGTGGAAACGTCGATTGACATGGTGCGCGAGGAAAAGCTGGATGAGGTGGCCGAACGCGCCGAGCAATCCGCGGAAGAGCGGCTACTCGACCTCCTGCTGCCCTCTTCGCCTGTAAATACCGAGGGAGGCGCAGCGGCCGAGGCCCAGCGCCGCGAGCAGGTGCAGCGCACGCGGGACAAACTCCGCGCTCAGCTGCGCGAAGGAAAACTCGACCAGCGCCTGGTGGAAGTGGAGGTGCGCGAGCGCTCGGTGCCTTCTTTCGAGATCATCTCCAACCAGGGCGTCGAGGAGATGGACATCAACGTGAAGGACATGCTCTCCGGCATGTTCGGCCAGCAGAAGAAGAAACGCAAAATGACGGTTTCCGAGGCCTTCGACTACCTGATCCAGGAAGAAGAGAATCGCCTCATCGACATGGACCAAGTGACGCGCATCGCGGTGGATCGCGTCGAACAGATGGGCATCCTCTTCATCGACGAAGTGGACAAAATTGCGGGGCGCGAAAGCGGCCATGGGCCGGATGTCTCTCGCGAGGGCGTTCAGCGCGATATTCTGCCGATCGTCGAGGGCACGACGGTGAACACGCGGTACGGGATGGTCCGAACGGACCATATCCTGTTCATCGCCGCGGGCGCTTTCCACACCACAAAGCCTTCCGACCTGATTCCCGAGCTTCAGGGCCGCTTTCCGATTCGCGTGGAGCTGAGTTCCCTTTCCGAGGCCGATTTCATCCGCATTCTGACGGAGCCGAAGAACGCGCTCATCAAGCAGTACATCGCTCTTCTGGACACTGAGGCGTTGAAATTGTCGTTCAGCGACGATGCCATCGCCACCATCGCCCGCTTCGCCGCGATGGTCAACGAGCAAACCGAGAACATCGGCGCGCGCCGCCTGCACACGATCCTTGAAAAGGTGCTGGAGGAGATTTCCTTCGAGGCGCCGGAGATGAAAAAGAAAACGGTGAAGGTGGATGCCGCGTACGTGCAAAAACAGCTCGCCAACATCGTCAAGGATCACGATCTGAGCCGCTACATTCTCTAGAAACCATTCGATGAAAACCAGGCAAGGGCTACCGGCACCCCGGCGCCCGCGGGCCTCGCACCGCCCGCTTCGCGCGGGCCATTTCGTTCTTTTCCTCCTGGCTTGCGCGCTGCTCGCCGGCTGCGCTTCCCCAGGCGAGCCTACTGAGCGCAAGGCTCCGGTGCCGCAAGCGGTCAGCGACCTTATGGCCGCGCAATCGGGCAACAGCGTAGTGCTCACATTTACGCTTCCCAAGGAAACCGTTGACCGCCGCTCGCTGGATCATCCGCCGGCAATTGAAATCTTCCGTGATTTTGAAACTGTGGGCGGAACGACCGCGCCGCACCCTACTCTTCACGCAACAATTACCGCGGCTGTCGTTGACAACTACACGCAGCAAGACCGCGTTCGCTATACCGATTCGCTTCGAGCCCGAAGATTTCACGCAGCATCCCGATGTTTCGGTCGTCTACATTGTTCGCACGCGAGCCTCCGCGAAAAAGTCATCGGCGGATTCCAACGGCGCCAGTTTACGCATCCATCCTGCTCCTGACCCGATAAGCGACCTGAAAGCGGAGGTCACCCACGCGGGCATCCAACTCACCTGGACGCCCCCGCAAAAGACAGCCGCCGGCCCGGCGCCGCCAATCGCGAGCTATCGAATTTATCGAGCCGAATCGGAGCCGACCGCCGTGCCGCCGAGTTCGGCGACCGAACCCGCGGCAACAGGAGCAAAGGCCGCTTCGCCGGTTATTCGAATAGGCGAGGCCGAAACTCCTGGTTACCAGGACACTCAATTCGAGTTGGGAAAAAACTACGTGTACACTGTGCGCAGCACGGCGAAGTACGGCGAGGATCAGATCGAGTCCGCTGATTCCAATCCATTCGTGATACTCGCGCGCGACGTAACTCCGCCCTCGACGCCCCAAGGCCTGCTGGTCGTGGACGTTCCGGCACAGGGCAATGTCCCGGCTCATCTCGAACTTTCCTGGGGCATCAGCCCTGAAACCGATCTGGCGGGTTACAACGTCTATCGGAGCGACCAGGAGGGTGTTCCGGGAATGCGCGCGAACACCGAGTTGTTGCTTACTCCCGCGTTTCGCGATATGAATGCCGTGCCCGGCCGCAGGTATTTTTACAGCGTCACCGCAGTAGACCGCTCTGGCAACGAAAGCCCGGTAAGTGCAGCCGCATCCGGCGCGGTCCCGGCGGAAAGCCCGACAATGCCATGATCAAGAAAACGGTCACGAATTCTCCGTCAGCGGAAACCAGGCAAGCCGGTCATGGAAAGCCGCATGCGCGGGCGCGGCGACAACCAAGTCACCCGAGTCCCGCCCTTTGGACGGGTGTCTACCTGGGTGCTCTTCTCAATATCGTGATGATCGCCGCTCTTGTGGCGGCAAACCGGTTTCCAAGCCTCGAACGGTATGCGCTCGAGCGCAACGCGGCGTCCTGCGGACTCTTCGTACTGTTTTTGCTGATCCCCGTCATTCGCTTTGCCAAGCGGCCGGCGCAGATGTTCGCAGCCGGCTTTATCGGATGGGTTTTATTCGTTGCCGGGTACCGGCTTGCCGGGTTCTACTTTCCCAACCTGTTCCAGGTCCTGCGGACTCCTTTCGAGGCGCTCCTGGAGGGATGCGTGCTGTACGGCGTGGCGGCTGTGATATTTTGGGTTGCCGGAATGATTTTCGAGGTGAGGAGGCATGCGCTCGCCCCGCGTAGCCATCCGGTGCATTCTGCCGTTCACCATCGCTCATGAAACTCTGCCGCTTTCAACCCCTGGAATTCGCAATCAAAGACGTCGGCCGCGCGGGCCATGAAGTTCACGCGCAGACGTTCACGGGAATCGCCGAGGACGGCTTTGTACTCGAAATGCGCGGCGGCCTCTTCGGCGCACACGAGCGCACCGGGCGCAAGTGGCCGGTCGCCGAGGTGAAATTCCTCGCGCCCTCGGTTCCCACGAAAGTGGTATGTGTGGGCAAAAACTATCACGACCATATCAGGGAGATGGAAAGCACGGCGCCGAAAGAACCGCTGATTTTTCTGAAGCCGCCCTCCTCGATCCTCGCGCCGGAGGACCCCATCGTGCTGCCTCGCCTCTCGCAAAGAGTGGAATACGAGGGCGAAATCGCCGTGGTGATCGGCCGCCGCTGTTTCCATTTACGCGACAACGAAGACGTCAATCCTTACATTCTCGGCTATACGGCTTTGAATGACGTGACGGCGCGTGACCTGCAGCGTTCGGACCTTCAATGGAGCCGTGCGAAAGGCTTCGATACTTTTTGCCCGTTCGGCCCTGTAATCGATACGGAGCGCCCCTCCGGTGGCGCGAGGGTGGAGAGCTTCGTAAATGGCGCCGCGAAACAGTCGGCGCCCATCAGCGACATGATTTTTTCGATCGATACGATCATCCGCTGGATCGCGCAGGCCATGACTCTCGAACCCGGCGACGTGATCGCCACGGGCACGCCCGGCGGCGTCGGGTCGCTCTCACCCGGAGACGTTGTCGAAGTAAAGGTTTCCGGGGTCGGTACGCTGCGCAACCCGGTCGTGGGCCCGCAGGATTAGAAGCAGGTCTCGTCTGAGTTCCAAGGGGATAAGGCCCGCATACAAGGCCGAGTTCTATGGAGCCCATCAAACAAAACAGCTGACAATCAAAAAAAAATCGTTTCATAGTGTATGGTGGAGCCAGGCACGTTGGCGCCGCGAAATGGGAAACTAAACCAAAATCTCAACCGGAGCCGTAGCGTTTTTGACACAGCCCTATAACCTCTTCGGTGCGGGGCACTCGCCTCGGTTAATAATGGGCAGTGTTCCAGGAACCGCGGATTCGAACCGAATGCGTAAGGGTTAGCCGTTGAAAACATTTCTTTCCGACTGGCGAAATGCGCTCCCCATGGCCGGCCTTGGAGTTGTGGCCGTCACCGCGCTGTATTATTTTCTTCGGCCGAAACATGTGGACCCGGGTGCGATGGAACGCGAGCGCCGGTCTTACCTGAACCGCGTCGGCAGAATTGTAGAAGGTCAGGTCGTCGACGTCATGGACGAAGGAGGACTCGCCTCACACAATGCGCACCCTATCTTCACCGTCCACGATCAGGACGGAACCCCGATAATTCCTTCTGCCAGCCCTCTTCCAAAATTGCCGGACGCGAAACCAGCGAAGTTACGGGACAAGCATACTGTTCCGTCCTCTGCCGGCGGCGGCTTCCCGAAATTGCTCTACTACAGTTATTCGATCTCGGGAGTCACTTACGAAACTGCGCAGGACATCACCGGACTCGAAGAGCGTGTGCACCTCAGCCGCATCGCCTCCGGCCAGACGGCCAGCGTCAAGTACGACCCTTCCAATCCCAGCAACTCCATCCTTCTGGCCGACGACTGGTCCGGCCTGCACTAACGGCAATCGTTCGAATCCATGGTGAGTTGAACGTAAACGTAAGGGGGAGCTGTTCACTTCTGAGAAACTTCCGAAGTAGTGGAGCGGTATTTCAATCGCTGGGAGCAGCGGGATCCACTTCCGCGATAAAGACCACGCCGACTCCGTTTTGGCTCGCATCGCGGCCAGTCTTGCAATGAATCACCGTAGCCCGCATCGTCATTACGCCCGATGGGATCTGATCGCCTGGGGCCTCAATCACCACGCGCAGTTCGGATTGCAGCTTCGGCCGGTGACCGAGAATCAGGTACGCTCCCTGCAAGCTCAGATCTCTCACGGAAGCCTTCTCTTCGAAAACATCCCCATTTTCCGATTGTCCCGTGACAACGGCATTGAACTTGAGCCTTCGGCGCGGCGCGAGGCGCGATTCCCGCAAGCCCACTTCGACGCCGTGCTCATTCAACGTAAGCGACATGCCTTCGGCGGCCGCCCACGTGGCGGGAAATTCCTGCCGCGCCGCGGATAAAAACCCGTCCACGACATTGTCGGGAGAGTCCGGATTGTGATGGAAAAGCACGAGGTTTCGCACCTTCGACTCGCGGGCGATCTTCACCCCTTCGAGCCAGCTCGAATGCCCCCAGCCTCTCCGAGTGGAGGCGATTTGTTCGGGAGAATACTGGGCGTCGTAGATCAGCACATCGGCGCCCTGGGCAAATTGCCGGATGCTCTTGTCAAATTCCGGCACGCCGGGTTCAGTATCCGTTGTGTAAACGATGGAGCCGGCCGTCGTATCCAGCCGGTACCCGAGGCAGCCCTGCGGGTGATTCAGCCACGCCGTGCTGATGCGCGTACCGTCCACTTCCCATTTTTCTCCCCCGGATATTTCGGTGAAGCAGCGGGTGGAGGCCATCATTCCTGTATCGACGGGGAAAAACGGGCTGGCCAGCTGGGATTCCAGAACCCGGCGAAACGTATCGGGACCCAGGAATTTCGATTGAAAGCTGTAAAAGTGGAATCGGTTTTGCGCTTCGAAAAACGGCAGGAAAAAAGGGATGCCCTGGATGTGGTCCCAGTGGTAGTGAGTCGCAAGAACGTGCGCTTCCACGCCGAAGTCGCCTTGCGAGCGCGACCAGCTGTTGCCGAGCATCCGCAGGCCGGTGCCGCAATCGAGAATGAAGCGGGTCCCGCCAGGGGCGGTCAATTCGAGGCAGGGCGTGTTTCCGCCGTAGCGCCATGTATCCCGCTCGAGCGTTGGCGTAGAACCGCGCACTCCCCAGAAGACCAGCTTGGCAACGTTTTGGGTCATCGCTGAGCGGGGCGCGCCTGTTCGCCTGTCGCCCCCTCGTATTTAATCCCAAGAAATGGAAGCAGTTTTATGGTAGGCGGGTGTCGCAAATGAAGTCAATTGAGTTTCAGTTGCGTGTTTCTTGGTTGGGGATATTGACGTGCCGCGGCACTGTCCCGCCGGCGATTCTGCGAGTAAGATGCATTGGATGCACTTCCATTCCCACGGCGGACACCAGCACGGCCCCCACCATCACGGTGCGGACGAAAGCTCGATGGGGATCCTCGGCGCATCCGTTCTGGCTACGTTTGTCCTGGTGATTGCGGAATTCACGGCGGGGTACGCCGGGCATTCCATCGCTCTGGTAAGCGACGCGATTCACAATCTCACCGACGTGCCCACCCTGGTGATCTCCTGGCTGGCCATCCGCTGGTCGCTGCGCCCTCCCACGGCCGAGAAAACCTACGGCTATCATCGTGCCGGAATCCTGGCGGCCTTCGTAAATGCGATGCTGCTCGCGTTTGCGGCTCTTTTCCTGATTTACGAATCGATTGACCGGTTGCGCCGCCCGGTCGAGGTCCACACCGGCCTCATGATGTGGATTGCCGTGCTGGCCCTGGTCATCAATGGCGGGATCACATTGGCCGTCCATCGCGGACGCCGGGATCTAAACGTGCGCGCCGTGTGGATCCACAATCTCGGCGACGCGCTTTCCAACGTTGCGATCTTTGTGGGTGCCCTGGCCATTCGTGCCACGGGCGCTCAATGGATCGATCCGCTGATCGGCATCACCATCGGGGCCATGGTGCTGTGGTCAGGGCTGGGTATTCTCAACGAAAGCGGCCATATCCTGCTCGAGGGCCTGCCGCGGAATATCCGCCTCGAGAATGTCGCCCGGGCCATTCTTTGCGTCAAGGGAGTGCAGGAAGTTCACGACATCCACATCTGGACGCTCGGCACGGATCTGCACGCGCTCTCCTGCCACGTCCGCATTCCGGATATGCACATGGAGGATTGCGAGAAAATTCTCGAAAGCATCAAGGAAGCGCTGGCGCACGACTTCCAGATCACTCACACCACTGTGCAATTCGAGCGCGCGGGCCTTCCCGCCGAAGCCGGGCTCTACATGCCCCAACCTGTCCGGCGCTCCGTGCAATAAGATGTTCAGAACAAATAATCAGAGGGGAAGTTCAAGGGGGGTGCCGCGCTCCTGATTCAAGCGGATCGTGGCATTCGTATCGATCTCGTTCAGCGCGATCGTGCGGCGGCTGCCGTCATTTGTGACGTAGATAATGCGGTCGTTCATACGAGTAAAGGCGACCGCCTGGATCTGGTTGCCGTTCTGCAGGACCAGCGTGAATTGGCCAACGTCCGGCAGGGCCGCGCCAGCAGACCCCTCCCGGGATTGCGGCAGAGCCTGTTGCGAGGGCGCTTGTTGCAGGACGATCACCTGGGGCGACGCCTGGTTCGCGCCGGACTGCTGTTGAGGCTGAACCGTTTGGTCAGTGTCTATCGAATCCGCCGGCAGCGCATAAGCCCCGCCGCCACTCAGCAGATAATAGCCCCCGCCCGCGAGTAGGCCGCCGCCTCTGAGAAGCCTTTCCGTAAGGGCCAGATTCCATTGAGTGGCCGGATCAATAGCGGCCTCGACGCCAAGATTGCCGGGAACCGTGATGGAATTGATCCCGTTGATGCCCAGACCCGATCCAGGGTAAGGGTTCGTCGCAGCCAGCCCGTTCGTAAAAAAGCTCGAACGCCGGGATGTCCTTATCGGCGCAGATCTCACCGCTGAACGAAGGTAGCGGCCCGCGGAAGGCGCGGCAATAGAACGTCCGCGCTGCGCATGCGTAACGGCAGGTCCCAGTAGCAGGGCCGCCAAGACCAGAGAAAACCAAGCGGTACATTTCATGCGGGCCTCGCTTAATACGTCTCACGATAAGACGCCTGCCGAGTTAGGGAAGTTGCTTTTAATTTCCGAAACGGGAGGTTACCGGCTCGCAGGGCCGCCTTTGCTTTTCCCAATCCCCCAGATGTGTTATAAACGCTCTTCCGGAGGAGTTCGCTACATGGCGGCCGCGCAGTCGGTTACAAGGGAAGAGGGCGTTCCGAAGGGATGTGCAGCGGACGTCCACAACGCGCCCGCGGGAGAATTTCCGTCGCAATACTGTCCGGGCTGTTCGGTTCGCCTGGAAGCCCGCAGCTGCAAGCTGCTTTGCGCGAACTGCGGATATTACATGTCCTGCTCGGATTTTTACTAGGCACGGCCGAACTCACCAAATCGCGGAGCAATCTCCGCGAGATTAGCTCCAGATGCGAAATACCCGAATCTAAGAGGAGGCGCGAACGTGGCACTGCGAATGACCGATCGAACTGTGAATGGGGTAGATGTTCTGGATATTGAGGGGCGCATCGTACTCGGGGAAGAGAGCAACGCGTTTCGCGAAAAAGTGAAGAGCCTTCTGGCCGCCGGGAAAAAGAAGATTGTTTTGAACCTCGCGCAGGTGGGTTACATCGACAGCGCAGGCTTGGGCACGCTGGTCGCCACGTTCCACAGCGCACGCTCGCAGGGCGCCACGCTGAAGCTCGCGAACCTGGGCACAAAGTTCAAGGAAGTCCTGCAGGTGACGAAGCTGATGACGGTTTTCGACACCTACGACAGCGAAACAGCCGCTATTCAGAGCTTCGGCGCATAAAACAGCTTCGTCCTCGCAAGACGCGGCGGTCAACGCCCGCCTTATGGCGGCCCGGCATTTAACATGGGCCGCCCTCTCTTTTTGCGCGCAAAACTGACGCTGCTTCGGGCTGCTCAGCCGGTCTGTTTATAAGGCCGTAACTCTAACTTCCGCATTCCCACCCCTGCCCGGCGTTCTCAGCTAAAGTTTTCTCAGGCGCTGTCGAAAACACACTTGGGACTGTCTGCACCCTCCTGTGGTGGCCAGCCACCAGGCCGACTGCGAGCGCCCACGGCACATGACCATAGCCCTCAGCACGGTTTTCATCCCAGCCTGGATTCTTCAAGAGCCCTGGCCCGAAGTTGCTGCGCTGGCGCTCCTGCCGTATTTGTATATCGCCTACCAGCGTCTCCGGCATCTTCGCCAAAACGAGCTATTTCGAATTGTCAGCGAAAACGCCGCCGATATGATCGCGCTCGTGGAGGTCACCGGAAAACGCCTCTACAACAGCCCGGCGTACGAGAAGGTTCTTGGTTATTCCCTGAAGGAACTGGCCGCGAGCGGCTCTCTCGATCAAGTGCATCCCAACGACCGCGAGCGCGTGATCGAGGCGGCAAAAGAGGCGCGGACTACGGGAGTCGGTAAGCGGCTGGAATACCGCATGCGCCACAAAAACGGCGACTGGCGCGTTCTCGAGTCCACCGCCAGCGCCATCCGGAATCGAAAGGGGCAGGTGACTCAGCTCGTGATCGTCAACCGCGATATCACCGAGCGCAAGCGCATGGAAGAACAGCTGGAACACGAAGCTTTCCATGATTCCCTCACCGGCCTTCCCAATCGCAACCTGTTTCTGGACCGGCTTCAGCGGGCCATGGAGCACGCCCGGCGCCATCCCGAATTCAAGTTCGCCGTATTATTCGTCGACATCCAAGGCCTGAAGATTTTCAACGAAACCATGGGCCACGCCGTCGTGGATCAGCTCATCATCGATATCAGCAAGCGCCTAAAGTCCCGCCTCCGCCACGACGACACGATCTCCCGTTCCACTCCCACCGGTGGCACCGACCGGCCCGGCGGCCAGGAAACACTGGCGCGGATCGACGGGGATCGATTCACCGTTTTGCTCGAAAACGTTAAAGCGCCGAGCGACCCGATGCGCGTAGCCATCCGCATCCGCGACAGCCTGGGAGCGCCCTTTTCCGCCAATGGCGTCGATGCTTTTACCTCCGCCAGTATTGGCATCGCTCTGAATTCGACGGCATACGAAAAGCCCGGGGAGATGCTTCGCGATGCGGACATTGCCATGTGCCGCGCCAAAGCTCAAGGAACGTCCGGGTGCGAGGTCTTCGATACGGAGATGCACGCCCTCGTCGTGCGGCGGCTGAAACTCGAAACCGAATTGCGCCACGCCATCGAACATGGCGAACTCAGGGTGTTCTATCAGCCCATCATCAGGCTGGCTAGCGGACAGATCGCCGGCGTGGAGGCGCTCGTCCGGTGGTGGCATAACGACTCTGAGTTCGTTGGCCCGGGAGACTTTATAGACGTCGCCGAAGAAACGGGATTGATCGTTCCCATCGGGCGTTACGTCCTGAAGGAGGCTTGCCGGCAAGCCCGCGCATGGCATCTGCTGTTCAACACCAGCCCACTGCTGACGACCACGATTAACGTGTCCCCTCGCCAGTTTGCGCAAACCAATCTCGTCGCGGACGTGAAGGCGGCCCTCGAGGAGACGGGCGTGGAACCATCGAGCTTGCAGCTTGAGATCACTGAAACCATGGCGATGAGCGATCCCAAAATCACGGCGCGAACCTTCTCTCAACTCAAAGAACTAGGCGTCCGTCTGAGCATCGACGATTTCGGCACGGGGCACTCCTCCCTCAGCCGCCTGCGCAGCTACCCCGTCGATGTTCTCAAGATCGATCAATCCTTCGTCCGCGGCATCGAGAACGACGAAGAGAGCCGTGAGATCGTTCACCTGATCGTGACGCTGGCCCATCATCTCAACCTCAAAGTGATTGCCGAAGGCATCGAGACGCCGGCACAGCGCGCCTACCTCCAGCAGTTCGGCTGCGAATTCGGGCAAGGCTACCTGTATTCCCCGCCTGTCGATCACGGGGCGCTGGAACAATTCCTGGCAGGCACATCCCATGACATTGAAGAATCCAGCGTGAACGCCGGCGTCAGGCTTACGCCCGCAAGCTGACATCCGTCGTCCTTCGCTTGCTACGGCGGCTCGAAGCATAGCTCCCTCACGCGACTCGCGGTCATTGCGAGTGACCTTGCGTTGAAGGAATGTATAATCCCTGCGATGCGAGTGTCCGTTGCGATTCCTGCCTACAACGAAGAGACCGTCTTGCCAGAATTGCTCCGCCGCGTCGGCCAAGCGCTCGATCCGATTCCCGGCGGCCCACACGAAATCATAGTTGTGGACGACGGCAGCGCCGATCGAACCGGGGAAATTCTCCGCCAAGCGTCCCAGGACGATAGCAGGATCGCGGGGATCGTCTTTTCCCGGAATTTTGGGCACCAGGCGGCTCTAGCAGCCGCGCTGGATCACGCCACCGGCGACGTTGTGATCATGATGGATGGCGACCTTCAAGACCCTCCCGAGATCATTCCGCAATTCCTCGACAAGTATGCGGAAGGAAACGATGTGGTCTATGCACGGCGAGTGGGCCGCAAGGAAGCGTGGTGGCTGCGTCTCTGTTACCACACCTTTTACAGGCTGCTCGGAAGTTTGTCCGGCACGGAGCTGCCTCTGGACGCGGGAGATTTCGGCCTCATGTCCCGGCGAGTTGTCGAGGAGATTCGCCGGATGCCGGAGCCCCACCGTTACTTGCGCGGCTTGCGTTCGTGGGTTGGATTTCGGCAGGCGGGCATACCGGTCGAGCGCGCGCAACGTTATGCCGGCGAACCCAAATACAACCTGACAAAACTTTTCACCCTGGCTGCGGACGCCATTTTTTCTTTCTCGGTGGTTCCGTTGCGATTTGCTGCGATCGTAGGCATGAGCGCCATCTGTTTGTGCGGGATCTACACCCTGTACGCGCTGTATATCAAATTGATCCACGGCGAGACTCCGCAGGGTTTTACGGCCTTGATCGTCTCGATTACTTTCCTCGCCGGCGTCCAGCTATTTTTTATGGGAATCGTCGGAGAGTATGTGGGGCGCCTGTTCGAGGCGAGCAAATCGCGCCCTCTCTACATCATCGCCGATAAATTTGGCGGCCTGCGGGGCGCGCCTTCGGTCGCCCAACCCAGGCCTGCCGGCGAAGCCGTGCGGCTGTAGGCTGAAGCCCCCTTTCGATGGAAGCAGAATATCGAAGACACTATCGCGACCTCTTTGAAAGACACTGGTGGTGGCGCGCGAGGTCCGAATTCATCGTCGCCGCACTGCAACGCTTACATTTGGATGCCCAGCGGACGAGCATCCTGGATGTAGGTTGCGGAGATGGTTTGTTCTTCGAGCAATTGTCGCGCTTCGGCAAAGTCGAGGGCATCGACGTCGAGGAGGCGCTCTCGCCGAACTCCAGTTGGCGGGAGCAGATTCATTGCGCTCGGTTTGATGACAGCTTCCAGCCGCAGCACGAGTATTCCGTTATCTTGATGCTCGATGTTCTGGAGCATCTTCCCGACCCCCAGGCGGCGCTCCGGAACGTTCGACGCCTGCTGGCGGAGGATGGATTTTTCCTGGCGACCGTGCCGGCCTTCCAGGCAGTCTGGACGAGCCACGATGTTCTCAATCAGCACGTCGCGCGGTTCACGAAAAGCAGCATGCGAACGCTTCTGGAAGGCGAGGGATTCTGCATTACGGAGCAGCACTATTTCTTTCATTGGCTGTGGGGAGCCAAACTTCTGGTGCGAGCCTATGAGACGCTTTCGCCGCGAGAGCCTCAAGTGCCCAAGGTGCCCGCGACCCGGATCAACCAGCTTCTCTGCCGTTTCAGTCGATTGGAACAGGCAACGTTGGGAAGGCTGCCCATGCCTTTTGGCAGTTCTCTGATTGTTTTGGCTCGCAACGCATCGCGAGGAGACTCGCAGGTTCCGGCCGCAAACGAAGGAAGTAGCGCCACCTCGCCGGCAAACAAAGCGTAAAGTGCATCTCGCTCACATGCCGGTGTTTTTCCGAAGCACGCTCAGCCAGTTCGACATCGTGGTGACGGGTCCGTGAAGGGGAGCCACTGTCTCTACATCGAGATTCAAACGCTCGATATTTCCATACAGGTTATTCCAGAAGGCGAGAGATAGCGGCGTGATGTACCAGGCGGAGAAGTCATCGGCCTCGACGAGAATTTTTTCCTTGGGCATGTAAGTGAACGAAAGAAACTCGTCGTGGTTGTCCCCAATGGTCAGGTACACGTCGATGGACCGCGCTCCATCCGTCAGCACATACTTGTTCTGGTAGGTAATGAAGTTCGCTTCCTTGGGATGTTCCGCAAGCCGGTCAGGCTCCATCGTTCGCGGCTGCTTCCACGCCCATTCATAGAACGCTTTGTTGCCCTCGTGCGTGATGACGGTGGCTCCCTCCGCCACATAGGTGCGCAGACCGCCGGAGTGATCGAAATGATGGTGGGTATTGATCACGTACTTGATCGGCTTATCCGGGACGAGCTTCTTCACCTGCTCGATCACCGCGATCGAGCGAGCCTCATCGAGCGGAGCCTCTACCACAGCCACGAAGTCCTTGAATTCCACCAGCACGCTGTTGTGCCCGCCATGCAGGAACCAGACACCCTCGGCGAGTTTCTCGGGGGTCGCCCTTTCCACGGGTGGCTTTGCCTGCAGCACGGCCGGCGGAACCACCAGCGCGGCCCCCTCTACATTCGCCTGTGCGCTGGTGACCGTGAGTTCGAAGGTCATGGAGCCGCCCTGCTTCTGGAAGATGTGTGCCGGGAACTTCATTCCGTTGAAGTCCCGGTAATCGGAATAGTCGACTTCGACAGGCATGTCGCCAAGCACCGGATTTGGAATCCAGGTCTCTATTTTCGTCACCATATTCGCGGCGTCGATCGTGCCCACAATCTTATTTTTGCCGGTTGTGAACGTGAGGATAGACACCTTCTTGCCCGCCTCCTCTCCCGCCTGCAAGGTGGCGTGGTTCTCCGCGGCAGCTTTCAGGAAACCATGCGGTGTAAGCCATATCTGCAAACCGCGCTCGTACGCCGCTCCCATCGCGGGCTGAGCGAAATCGGGCGGAGGCATCGGCTCTCCGCTCCCCGGCTGGTTCCACGCATACTTCCCGCTGACTTTCCGGCCCTCGGTCACTTCGCCCACAAACGGGGCTTCTCCGCCGAGCATCGGCGGATTTTCCTGCGTCCGCTTTACATCCTCCGCCGACGAAGCGCTCGCGTAATCGATGGTGCGCGTATAGCTCGTGAGCACGGTGGCGTGCCACGGCGCTGTGGGATTCCAGTTCATACCTACGACGCCTTGCCTGCCGGTACCCGCGTAGCGGACCGACTTCACGTCGCCCATAGCCTTTACCGCGCGCCGGATCGCGATGTTCGCATCCTGAGCCAGCGCAGTGCCGGCCGCAAACGAAACCATTAAGACTAAACTTATTGGCACGCGTCTGGTCATAGCCTTCCCTCGTGAGTTGCGGCGGTCATTTGTGAACCGGCATGTGTGGATCGGATTGTTGGACGCAGCGGCGAATCCTGCGTTACAGCCTCGGATTGTCAGCCCCTAAATGCCGGTCACAGGGTCGATTCCTAGCCGACGACAACGCTTGCAGTTGCGCGGGAACATACTATATTGTTTGCAGAAAGTCCTGAGGAAAAGCTAAAAGATCACTGAATTGGTGAAAAGGCAATGAAATCGGAAGTATTGCTATCGCCCGAGGCCCGGGCCGCAAGCTATGAATTCGGGCCGATACTCATCGACACGTCATCGCGCCAGATCTGGCGGAACGGCGATATCGTAGCGGTCCCCTCGAAGGCCTTCGACATCCTGGTTTATCTGGCCGCCCGCCCGGACTCCACTGTCCCCAAAGAAGAACTCATCAACGCTGTCTGGAAGGATATGTTCGTCTCCGAAGACAGCCTCGTCCACAGTATGTCGGTTCTCCGGCGAGCACTCGGGGATGACTCGGCGAACCCTCAGTTGATCATCACGGTCCCGCGGAGAGGGTATCGGTTAAGGGGGCCCGTACGGACGCTATTTGAGCCGCCCGGCGAAGCTCTCCCAGCAGTCGTTAAGCCGGCTCCGGCTGAAAGAGGAACGGAGGTTTCCGTTCAAGCACAGCCGGCGCCCGTTCCAAACCGATGGTCTCCGCTGTGGATATTGCTAGCGCTGGCATTCGTTCTGTTTCTGCTGGAGCGCGGGTTTACGGGAACCCGGCTGCAGCCTCGCGGCGTGGTTCTATTCACGCAGTCTGCGCCGGAGGGATCGCCGCTTGCTTCCGGCGGTATTCTTTCGCCCGACAGCCGCTATATGGTGTTCGTGGCGCGGGATCACGCAGCCGCGCAGCCGCGCTTGTACTTGAAACAAATGGATTCCCCGGAAGTGCGTGCCGTGGCCGGCACCGAAGGAGCTTCCGATCCGTTCTGGTCTCCGGCGAGCGACATGATCGGATTCTTTGCCAACGGCGAACTCAGGACAGTTGATCTTCGCGGAGACGCTCCGAAAGCAGTTGCTCCCGTACCGGTAAGCTCCGGCGGCGGAACCTGGAGCAGCACCGGACCGATTCTCTTCTCAGACTGGCAAACGGGCTTGTATCGGGTGGATCCTTCGGGCGGTCCCGTAACGCCCGTGACCACAGTCAACCGTTCCACTGGGGAGCTCGTGCAGAAGCTGCCGCAGTTCCTGCCGGACGGGCGACACTTCATCTTCTTCGTCCGCAACGCGACCGAAGAACAAACGGGAAGCTACGTCGGTTCTCTTGATACGCCGAAGCGAACAAGAATTTTGACTCAATCCAATTCGCCTGCAATTTATTCGGCCCCGGGCTACCTGCTGTACGTGCAGAACGATATTTTGATGGCCCAGCGATTTGACGCGGCACGCCTTGAGGCAAGCGGCAAACCGATGGAGTTGGCCCGAAACGTCTCAGCCCCCGGCGATGCCGATGGGAAAATGATCTCTGCTTCGGCCAACCTGCTGACCTTCCGGTCCGGCGCTAAGATGCAACAGCTTGCATGGTTCGCCCGCGGCGGTCAGCGTGTCGGATCGATTCCTGTTCCAAACGTTCTTCGTAGTCCCATGTTTTCTCCGGACCAAAAGCAATTGGTTGCGATGGACGGCGGGCCCCGGATGTGGACCGTCGATCTTGAGCGCAATGCCGCCACCCGCCTGGAGGGAGAAGGGACTTACCCCCTCTGGTCGCCGGAGGGCAACCGCATTGCTTTCGAATCGCACAACCATGTCATCCTGTACCTGCGCAATATTGCCGGCTCAGCACAGGACGAGGTCCTCGTAAATGACAGTGAACGCAAGATTCTGAATGATTGGACGCCTTTCGGAAATTATCTTCTCTACACCGCTCTGAGCCCCGCCACTAAAATGGATTTGTTCCTGCTGCCGATGTCGGGAGACAAGAAACCCGTTCCGTTGCTGCGCACTCCCTTTAATGAGTCGCAGGGGCGCATTTCGCCGAACGGCCAGTGGATTTCGTATGTCTCGGATGAGTCGGGAATTCCGGAAGTTTACGTCCAGCGCTTCCCGTCCCTGGGCGACAAACGAATCGTCTCCATCGGTGGCGGCGTGGAGCCCATGTGGCGAGGCGACGGGAAGGAGCTCTTCTACCTTTCCCCGGACTATTCCGTCGTCTCGGTGTCGTTCGCACCGGGAACCCCTCCTGTCATCGGCAGGCCCAAACCGCTTTTCCGGGCTCCGGTTAACACGTCAACCAGCCGCAACCACTACGCAGTCACGCCGGATGGCCAGCGATTCCTGGTTAACGTGGAAGACCAGAGCAGTTACCTGTCTCCCATCACCGTGATCGTCAATTGGACCGAAGCGCTCGATACCAGGTAAAGTCCGGAAGGGAACCGCTTGCTCATGATCTGCAAGCCCGCGGCTTAGACCCCGGCAATATCTGTTGACAGCAATTTACGGCGTTGCTACCCTCGCGCGG
Organism: uncultured Acidobacteriota bacterium; assembly: GCA_963709105.1. Classification (GTDB taxonomy): domain Bacteria; phylum Acidobacteriota; class Terriglobia; order Acidiferrales; family UBA7541; genus Palsa-295. Next base: position 29,678 of record CAVPVC010000015.1, on the reverse strand, counting down.
AATCTTGGACGGTATCTGAAAGGAATCGACACCCTGATGAGGTTATCTGCGAATTTGTTTCGGGTGACTGCGATGCTTGCCCTCGCGGCCTTTGCTGCTTCGTTGCTCCCGGCGCCCGCGATTGCCCAAGATCAAGCCGGGCCCGCGATTCCCTTCATCGTGCAAGAGCACATTGTGAAGCGGATATCGGAGCACGTATGGGAGATTCCCGACCGGAACCGGCCCGGCGTTCCCAACGTGGCCATCGTTGTCGGAGCTCATGCCACCCTGGTGGTCGATACGGGCATGGGGCCGCAGAGCGGAGATATTGTCGTTCGCGAAGCGCAAAAGCTCAGCAAGAACACGCAATTCTATCTCGCGACCACCGATTTTCGCCCGGAGCACATCACCGGTGCGCAGTCGTTTCCCCCCGGCAGCGTGTGGATCGTGCCAGAGGCGCAAAAGGCCGATATCGCCGCGAGCACCACGAGCTACATTCAGTCGTTCATGTCGCGGTCGGCGGATCTGACCGCCGCTCTCAAGGACGTAAAGCTTCGCGAGCCGGACATCACCTTCGATCGCGACGCCAAGATCGATTTGGGCGGCGGCGTCACCGTCCGGCTTTTCTGGTTTGGTCCGGCGCGCACCGACGGCGACATCGTAGTTTTCATCGACCCGGACAGCGTGCTCCATGCGGGGAATATTCTGGGAAGCAAATCGTATCCCGGCATGCCCGACAACACCCCCAGCGTCACGAACTGGCTCGATATCCTCGACAAGCTCGAAGCCATGCACCCGAAAATCGTGATGCCCAATCACGGCGACGTCCGCGATACCTCGCTGATTGCCAGCCAGCGGGAAGTCCTCCGCGACCTGCAGCGCCGCTCGCGCGAACTCAAGGCGCAGGGCAAGTCCCCCGAAGAGGCCGGCCAAACTCTCACGGCGGAATTCGATGTCAAGTATCCGGATTGGAAGGGCGTCGGTGGCATTCCCGCAATCGTGCGGCGCTTCTACGCGGAATCGCAATAGGCCAGGAATCGTCTCGGGCGATCTTGCGAATTCGTTTGCTGAGTTAGCGCGAGGAAGATTGGCCGCCACATTGTCCGACCTGCGCGGATCGCCGCCCATTCCCCCACACAAAATGCGCGAATAGTTATAAGATAACAGGGCCATTCCTCAGCGCCCGTAGCTCAGATGGATAGAGCGTGTGCCTCCGAAGCACAAGGTCGCCAGTTCGAACCTGGCCGGGCGCGCCACTTCATCTCTTGTCTTTCCCGAGTTTGCTCTGACCCGTTACCTATTTGATTTCGCGTCCTCCGGGATGTTTTCTTGGAACCAGCGAGCCTCGTCCTCCGGGATGCAGAACGTTTCGCCGACTTCCCATTTGGGCTTCCAATCGTAGCTGCGCCGCGTCGTCCATGTCGCGGTGTACGACTTGGGGTCGTCGATGGTGACCGAGATTTGCAGATGGCTGCGATCTGGACGATGGAATCGCTCGGTGACTTTCATCTCTTCGCTGTGGGGATGGCCGCGCCCGTCGATCCAGGTTTTATCGTTGAAATGTGCGGTGTCCACCACCAGATCGTCTCCGTCCCAATGGCCGATGGAATAGCCCATCCACAGCGGATCGAAATCCTTGGGCATGTCTCTCCCGTCCATCCAGATCGTTCGCCACAGGTGAGCGGCTTCGTAGAAGATGAAAATCCGCTGCGGCGTCTGGACAATCTCCAGCGGATTCATGCCGTAGGTATAAATGCGCGGCAATCCGAAATGGCAGCTGTAAGCGGGGTCGATGGTAATGGGCCGATCCAGCTTGAGTTCTCGGGTGTTGAGTTCGAATTGTTCCTGGGCAGCCGGCGTCATCGGCGCGGAGGGCGATTGGTCGCTCGGGCCAGGCTTCCACACGCCTGCCAAATCATGCGCCATCCCCGTTCCTCCTGGCGTCGGGGGCGGGGAAGATTGCCCCATCGCGCGCGGCAAGAAAGCTAGGATCGCCAGAAGCCAGGCGGCAATGAACGGAACGCGGGTTCGCACTGCTTCTCCTATGTCTGAACCGCCGCGATATTCCCATTTTTGCAGCTTCTTGTGAAGCGAACGCTACCTTGCGTCGTTGACACTCGGGCGCGTGCCGTGATACTTGAACCGTGGTGGGTACGATCCCAGACCGCGCATCGTATTTACGAATCAGTAGGCGTACTGCATGAAACATCTAAGAGCCCTCAAATACATTGCCACTGTAGCGTTTGTCCTGGCGCTGTTGGTCCCGCCGCTGCATGCCCAGCTCGACCCCACCGGTGAATGGGACAATCGCTTTCACGAGGACGAACCGGAGCGCATCCCCGGCCCCGAAATCGGAGACTATCTCGGAATCCCGATTAACGATGCAGCGCGCCTGCGCGCCGATACCTGGACCGCCACCCTCCTCGAATTGCCCGAGAATCAGTGCCGCCCTCACCCTTCCGACTATTCCTGGCGCGGCCCCGCCCTGCTCCGAATCTGGAAGGATACCGACCCTGCCACGCAGGATGTGATCGCATACCACACGCACATTTCCTGGCAGGCCCCCGAGCAAACCATCTGGATGGATGGCCGGCCGCACCCTCCCGATTTTGCAACCGCACACATGGCAGGGTTTTTCCACGGGCAAGTGGGAAGGCGACATCCTCGCGATTACCACGGATCACCTCAAGGAAGGCTGGATCCGCCGCAATGGAATTCCGCGCAGCGACAGGTCCACGGTAAGCACGCACATCATGCGCCACGGCACGTATTTGACGGTTGCGGTGGTGATCTACGACCCCGCCTATCTCACCGAGCCCTTCATTCGGACTACCGATTTTGCCTACAACCCGCAGCAGCGCATGGCCCCCTATCCGTGTGAATCGGTAAATGAAGGCGGCCGCCCCGAGGGCGTCGTGCCGGCCCATCTCCCCGGCGCAAACTCTTTTCTCTCGGAATTCCCGGCCAACTATGGAATCCCTCCCGAAGCCGCAAGGGGCGGAGCGGAGACGATGTATCCCGAATACATCGCCAAAATGAAAAGCATGAAGTACTCTGCCGCGCCCCAAGGGAAAGCACTCGGACCGATGATCCAGACCACAGCGCGGACACATGACGCGGAACAAAAACGCGCACGTGTTGACGGCAGCTCTTTCCGTCATCGTTCTGTTAGTTGTGTCAGCGGCAATTGCCTTCGCGCAACCCGCCCACCCGCAGGGCAACTCGGATCGCGGATCGAGCTCCGCGGCCCCAACGAGCGCTCCCCAGGCTCCCACGGCGTCCCCCGCTCAAGTCCACGTCATGCACGTGCAGGGAAACGTCTACGTGATCGCCGGCGCCGGGGGCAACATCACGGCCCAGGTGGGCAACGACGGCGTGTTGCTGGTCGATAGCGGCTACGTCTCGACGACCGACCAGGTCGTCGCAGCCGTGCGCTCCATCTCCGACAAGCCCATCCGCTACATCATCAACACCCACATCCATCCGGACCATGTCGGCGGCAACGCCGCGATTTCCCAGCAGGGCAGCACCATCGCCGGCGGCAATGTGGTGGGCGATATCGGAGCGAGCGCGTCGCAAGGCGCCACGATCGTTGCGTTCCAGAGCATTCTGGACCGCATGAGCGCGCAGGACGGCAAAGATAAAGCACCGGAGAAAGCCTGGCCTACCGACACCTACGACGGACCCGAAAAGAGATTATTTTTCAACGGCGAAGCGATTGAAATAATTCACGAACCCTTCGCGCACACCGACGGCGACAGCATCGTTTTCTTCCGGCGCTCCGATGTCGTGAGCACCGGCGATATTATTACGATGGCGGGATATCCCATCATCGACGCCGAACGAGGCGGCACCATCCAGGGGATCATCCACGGCTTGAACCGGCTGGTCTACCAGATCACGATTCCCGCCGAAAAGCAGGAAGGCGGCACGATGGTGATTCCGGGGCACGGAAGAGTCTGCGACCAGGCGGACGTCGTCTATTACCAGGAAATGGTAATCATCATTCGCGACCGGATTCAGGCCATGATCGATAAGGGCATGACGGTCGATCAGGTGAAGGCTGCCAAGCCCACCCTCGATTACGACCCGCTGTATGCCTCGAAGGGCTTCTGGAATCCGGACCGGTTCGTCGCGACGATTTATCAAAACCTGGTGGACCAGCAGCAAAAGGACCAGCACGTGAAGGATCAGCATCAGAAGCCGCAGCAATAGGCTTGGTGACGGAGCTAAGCAATTAAGATGAAGGCCGGTCGCACTCTTCGAAAAATCGCGGGCGTTGGAGGCATCGCTGCATTTGCGCTGGTAATTCTTCTGCTGGCGAATGCCGGCGTGAAGCGCGCGCACCCAGGCAGCCGGCGGCGCGCAGACTCCGAGCGCTCCAACGCCGCGATCGCTGGCACCGCTCGACCTTACAGGCTACTGGGTTTCGGTGGTCACCGAAGACTGGCGTTTCCGGATGATCGTGCCGGATAAAGGCGATTATTCCAGCGTGCCGCTCAATCCCGAGGGCCGCAAAGTGGCAGACTCCTGGGATCCCGCGAAAGATCAGGCCGAAGGCAATCAATGCCGCTCCTATGGAGCGGCGGGGCTGCTGCGAATCCCGGGCCGCCTGCACATCGCATGGGAAAACGACAACACGTTGAGAGTCGACACCGACTCAGGCGGGCAGACGCGCCTGCTCCATTTCGGCGCCGCGCATCCTCCCGCGGAAGCGCCGCAGTGGCAGGGCTATTCGCTTGCCTCGTGGGAGGGACTCAGGCCGCCACCGCCCCGCACCGCGCTTCAGGACGCCTCTCAGCCGAACGCCCCCGAAGGCTATTTAAAGGTAGTCACCGATCACATGAAGCCGGGATATCTGCGCAAGAACGGTGTCCCCTATAGCGCAAACGCATCCCTTGAAGAATATTTCGACAGCTTCAAGGAACTCAATGGCGACGTCTGGCTGGTCGTGACCTCCATCGTCACCGACCCTCAATATCTCACCCAGCCTTTCATCACCAGCACGCACTTCAAGAAACTCGCGTCCGCCTCCGGTTGGGATCCCACTTCGTGCCGGAGCAACGAGCCCCGCTGAGAATATCCATGTCAGAGAAAACTCCAAATCGCTTCCTGCCGCCGGACCAGAATTCCAAGAACGTGAATCGTGAGCAGAATAGCCTCACGAGGCGTGAATTCACGGCGCTGGGTGTCGCGGGCATGTCCGCGGGCGCCTTGGCCACGAATCCTCTCTACGGTGCGGCTCGCAGCCTCGCTGGTCGGGCAGCATCGAATCAAAATTCTGCTCTCGACCTCGCCGAGTGGAGCTATTTCTGGGTCGGCGTAGAGCGCGCGGAGCTCGCTCGTGGAACGGTTGTGAACGGCAAGCAGATGTACGTGGAATACATGATTCCCGCCGCCGTGAAGCATCCCTATCCGATTGTGCTAGTCCACGGCGGAGGCGGCCAGGGAACGGATTGGATGGGCACTCCCGATGGCCGCCCAGGATGGGTCACCTATCTCGTGCAGGAGGGCTACGCAGTCTATGTGGTGGATCGCCCGGGACACGGGCGTCCTCCCTTCCATCCCGATCTTCACGGGCCATTCCCCGCGCAGGCTCCCACGCTGGAGGGATTTTCCGGGCGCTTCACTCCTCCGAATCCCACCTCCGCCAATGCACCCCTTCCTTTCCAGCATCTTCACAATCGATGGCCCGGCACGGGCGAAGTAGGCTCACCCGATCTCGATCAATTCGTCGCCTCGCAGGGCGGCTCGTACGTTACGGTTTCGGCATCTTCCCCGGCCGCGGCGCAAGCAGCTTCGCAGCCCATCGCGCACGAAGTGTGGCGCGATCGCGGCGCGATGCTGCTCGATAAAATTGGCCCGGCAATTATCGTCACTCATTCCGCGGGCGGACCCTTCGGCTGGCTGGTTGCGGAATCGCGTCCGAACCTCGTAAAGGGAATCATCGCCATCGAAGGAGGCGGCCAGCCTTTCGCCGGAGCCAATGTCTGGGGAATGTCGACAATCCCGGTCGCCTACGATCCCCCGGTTCGCCACCCTTCCGAGCTGAAAACCGTCACGGTTCCTTCTCCCGAAAAAGGCGTGGCCGATTACAAGATTCAGGCCGAGCCGCCTCGCAGGCTTCTCAACCTTCAGGGCATTCCCATCGCAATGGTTACTTCGGAAGGCTCCTTCGCCTCGCCCGGAAATCCCGGTGCCGTCGCGTTCTTCAAGCAGGCGGGCTGCAACGCCCAGGAGTTGCGCCTCGTCGACCATGGAATTCATGGCAACGGCCACATGATGATGGTCGAGAAAAATAACCGGCAGGTTCTCCAGCCCATCCTCGACTGGATTGCAAACAACGTCGAAAAGAATACGGTGATCCCCGGCCCACGCTTGAGCGAATCGTCCCTGAAGCTTGCCGATCAGAATTTCTTCTGGGTGGGCGCGGAACACAAGAAGATGCCGTACGGCACCATCCTCGCCGGCCAGATGTACGTGCAATATCTCATTCCCGCGCAGGTCCGCCATCCTTACCCGGTTGTGCTGGTCCACGGCGGAACCGGCCAGATGCTGCACTACATGGGCGAAGGCGACGGCCACGCCGGCTGGGCGCACTACTACGTGCAGGCGGGGTACCGAGTGTATCTGGTGGACCGCCCCGGCCACGGGCGCGCGCCGTATCATCCGGACGCGCTGGGGCCCATCGGCTCGCAGCCGACCTACGATGTGATCGTTCCCGATTTGCTCCGCTCTCACCGGTGGGCAGGCAGTGGACAAATTGGCGATCCGTCCGTCGATCAGCTGGTGGCGAGCCAGAACGCCGCGCCTCAGGACAACGTGATGGCTCATCGCCTCTGGGCCAGCGGCGGCGCGCAACTTCTCGATAAAATCGGCCCGGCCATCGTGCAAGTCCACTCCGCGGGAGGGCCGTTCGGCTGGCTCGTTGCAAACGAACGCCCGCACCTGGTGAAAGCGATTGTCAACGTGGAAGGTGGCGGCGCGCCTTTCAGCCCGCAGACTCCTTGGGGCCTCACGGATATTCCTCTGGTGTTCGATCCGCCCGTTTCCGATGCGTCACAGCTTGAAACGCGGGATGTCCCCGCAGGCCCCGGATTGCCCGCATACAAGCTTCAGGCGGATAACAGCGTGCACAAACTCAAGAATCTCGAAGGCATTCCGATCGCGTTTGTCACTTCGGAAAGTTCAGGACACCTGCAAGGCCCGGAAGTAGTCGCGTTCTTGAAGCAGGCCGGTTGCAAAGCGGACGACCTGCAGTTAAAAAATCTCGGCGTTTCCGGAAACGGCCATTTCATGATGCTCGAGACGAATCGCAAGCAGGTTTTCGGCCTGATTCAGAATTGGATCGAGCGCAACGTTACCTGAAACGATCCAAGCTCCGGCAATTTTCCTTCCAGGATGCGCAAGAGAGTTAGCATCAGCCCCTCGAAACCATTGTTTTTAAGGAAGCGTCCCTCATATCATGTAGTCACCAGGCCTGTAGGGCCAGGTCCAGAAGATTAAGTAATGAACTTATCAACCCCCTTCATCCGCCGGCCCGTGGCTACCACGCTGCTCACTGCCGCCATCGCGCTCGCGGGCATTCTTGGCTTTGCGATGCTGCCGGTAGCCGAGCTGCCTGAGATCGACTATCCAACGATCGGCATTCAGGCATACCTGCCGGGAGCCAGCCCGGAAATCATGGCTTCCTCGGTAGCCACTCCTCTCGAACGCCAGTTCGGACGCATCGCGGGTGTTAATGAGATGAGCTCTTCCAGCAACCTCGGCGCCACGTCCATCACATTGCAGTTTGACCTGAGCCGCAATATCGATGGCGCCGCCCGGGACGTGCAAGCCGCCATCAACGCCGCCCGCAGCTACTTGCCCGCGAACCTTCCCACCAATCCCCGTTATGAGAAGGTGAATCCCTCCGATATTCCGATTTTTCAGGTTGCTCTCGTCGCCGATAACTACACCGTTGGGCAACTCTATGATGCGGCGTCAACCGTCATGCAGCAGAAGCTTTCGCAGATCGCCGGGGTGGGGCAGGTGTTTATTGGCGGGAGTTCGCTTCCGGCGGTGCGTGTCGACCTCAATCCCACGCAATTAAACAGCTACGGGCTCGGTCTGCAGGATGTGCGAAATATGCTGAGCCAGCAGAATGCGAATGTTCCCAAGGGGCAGATCTGGGACGGCAGCACCACGGCGGACATTCTCGCCAACGACCAGCTCCTGAAAGCTGCCTACTATAAGCCGCTCATCGTCGGCTACCACAATGGCGCGGCCATCAAATTGTCGGACGTTGCCGATGTCCAGGATTCTGTCGAAAACATCCGCGCCGCTGCGTTTTTCAACGGCAAGCCGTGCGTTACCCTGCAGATTTTCCGCCAGCCCAACGCCAATATCATCGACACCGTGGACCGCGTCCGCCAGGCGCTGCCGTCGCTGAAAGCGTCGATTCCCACGGGCATCGATATCACGGTCACGTTTGACCGCACCACGACCATTCGCTCCTCCGTGCGGGAAATCGAGCGCTCCCTTCTGATTTCCATCAGCCTGGTGATTCTGGTGGTGTTTGTATTCTTGCGCAGCCCTCGCGTTACCCTGATCCCCAGCGTGGCGGTTCCGGTTTCGCTGCTCGGCACGTTTGGCGTGATGTATCTCTTTGGCTATAGCGTTGACAATCTCTCCCTGATGGCGCTCACGATCTGCACGGGATTCGTCGTCGACGACGCCATCGTGGTCATCGAAAACATTACACGGCACGCCGAACTCGGAATGCGCCCCCTGGAAGCCGCGCTCCACGGCGCACAAGAGATTGGCTTCACGGTTCTTTCCATGACGTTGTCCCTCGTCGCCGTATTCATTCCCATTTTGATGATGGGCGGCATCGTGGGCCGCCTCTTCCGTGAGTTTGCCATCACCCTCTCGGTGGCGATTTTAGTTTCGTTGCTCGTTTCCCTCACGATGACCCCGATGATGTGTTCGCGGCTGCTGAAAAGGGAGCACGGGCAGGAGCATGGGCGAATTTATCGCATCAACGAAAACGCTTTTAGCGCCTCGGTTCGCATCTATGATCGCGGCCTGAAATGGGTTTTCGGGCACGAGGCGCTCACGATGGGCGTTTTGGCGATTACCATTGCCGTGAATATCTATCTCCTGATTATCGTTCCCAAGGGGTTTTTCCCGCTGGGCGACACGGGCCATCTCCGCGGCGGCATTCGCGGCTCCCAGGACATTTCCTTTCAGGCGATGCGCGAAATCGTTTCCCGTTTTTCGAGCATCATCAAGACGGACCCCGCCGTGGCGACGGCCGTCTCCTTTACCGGAGGCAATAGCCCCCTTAACACCGGCAGCCTCAACGTAACCCTCAAGCCCATCGATCAGCGCAAGCTCGACGCCAGCCAGGTGATCGACAGGCTGCGGCCGAAGCTCAACAGCATACCCGGTGCGCGCGGCATTTTGTCGGCTGGCCAAAGTCTGCGCATCGGCGGCCGATCCAGCAACGCGCAGTATCAGTACACGCTGCGTTCGGACAGCGTCGACGATCTGGTGCAATGGGGCCCGATCGTTTTCGAGGAAATGAAAAAGCTGCGCGAGCTTACCGATGTGGATTCCGACCAGCAGAATAGCGGCCTCGAAGCCCGTTTGGTGTACGACCGCCAGACGGCTGCCCGACTCGGGATCACCCCGCAATTGCTGGACACCACTTTGTACGGGGCGTTCGGGCAATCCCAGGTCTCGACGATGTACACCTCGCTAAACCAGTACCACGTGGTGATGGAGGTCGCGCCAAAGTTCTGGCAGGACCCGCGCGGGCTCGACTACGTGTACATTCACTCGCCGACAGGAAAGGTCGTCCCGCTGAGTGCGGTGGCCCATTTTGAAAAAAGAATCGCGCCCCTGGCCGTAAACCACGACGGCCAGTTCCCCGCCGTCACGATTTCTTTCAATCTGGCGCCCGGCGTGGCCTTGAGCGACGCAGTGGCGGCGATCAGCCAGGCGGAGCAGAACGTTTCCATGCCCTCCACGATCCGCAGCATGTATGCTGGGTCAATGCAGGCGTTTCAGGATTCGCTGACGACCGAGCCCTTCCTCATCGGAGCGGCTTTGCTCGCCGTTTACATCGTGCTCGGAATGCTCTATGAGAGCTACATCCACCCCATCACAATACTCTCCACGCTGCCATCGGCGGGAGTCGGAGCCGTCCTCGCACTCATGCTTTTTCACATGGATCTCAACGTCATCGGTGTCGTGGGCATTATCCTTCTGATCGGCCTGGTGAAGAAGAACGCCATCCTGATGATCGACTTTGCCCTGGCCGCCCAGCGCAACGAACACCGCGACGCGAAGAGCGCGATTCATGAAGCGTGTCTATTGCGTTTTCGCCCGATCCTCATGACCACGATGGCCGCCCTCCTGGGGGCGTTGCCCCTGGCACTGGCCACCGGAATCGGCTCGGAATTGCGCGTGCCGCTCGGTGTCACCATCGTGGGCGGCCTGCTCTTCAGCCAGATGCTGACGCTTTTCACCACACCGGTCGTCTACCTTTACATGGACCGTTTCAGCGTGTGGTGGCAGCAGCGGAAGCGTTCGCGCCATCTGCACGTAGCCCCTCAGGAAGCGGACTAATCTCGTCGCCACACTCCCGGCACTTGCCATACGGGAGGAAGTGGACAAGAATCTCTCGCGCCGCAACCGCGAATCGGTTGAGACCGCTGAAAATGCCGCGGGGTGAATCATGAATATCTGGAAAAACATGAATCGCGTGCCGGGCGGTCTCATGGTCTGTCCGCTATTCCTCGGCATGGTGATCAACACGTTTTTTCCCCACCTGCTCAAGATCGGCGGCTTCACCGAAGCGCTGAGCGGCATCGGGTACCCCACGGTTCTCGGCATGTACCTCTTTGCCGTCGGCACGAAGATGACTCTGAAAGCGGCCCCGAAAATGTTGAAGCGCGGGTTTGGGATTCTGGCCACCAAGATCGGCGTCGCAACCATCTTCGCGCTCACCGTGGCGAAATTGTTCCACGGCAGCGTCCTCGGACTCAGCACTCTGGCCGTTATGGTGGCGATGAGCGACACGAATGGCGGAATGTTTCTGGCTCTCACCAGCGCCATGGGCGATAAGGAAGACGTCGGCACCTACGTTCTGCAAAGTATCGAGACCGGGCCGTTCCTCACCATGCTCATCTTTGTGGGCACGGGCCTCGCCAATATTCCGTGGTTGACGATGGTCTCGGTGATCGCGCCGATTTTCGTGGGCGCGATTCTGGGCAATCTCGATAGCGATATCCGCGACTTCTTTGGCTCCCACGAGCCCATCATCGTGCCCTTCATGGCCTTCACCCTCGGGCAGAACATCAACCTTCGTTCGGTGCTTACGGCGGGTCTCCCCGGCGTCGTTCTGGGGATCGTAGTATTTATCGTTACCGGCTTCTGCTGCATCGTCGCGGACAAGCTGTTGGGAGGATCGGGCGTCGCGGGAGCGGCCGCGTCGAGCACGGCCGGCAATTCCGCCGCCGTTCCGCAAGCCGTCGCGCTGGCGGACAGAAGCTATGTGGGCGTGGCCCCCGCCGCAACCGTTCAGGTGGCCGCATCCGTGATTGTTACCGCCATCCTCACGCCGTTGTTGACGGCCTGGATGTTTCGCAAAGTAGAGCGCGAGCGGGCCGCCAAGGCTGCCGCGCTGGACGGAGTGAGTTCCCGTTAATTACCGACGGAACATCTTCGCCGCGTTGCGACTCTTTCCGTGTCGCGAGGTATAATCGTCGTCCGCCGGAAGGATCAAATCTCGTTGCGCAGAAGCGGCGGTCGTTTGTATCAAGCTCTAATTCAGAATCGGAGGAATACCGAGATGGAGAAAATCGGCTTCGTGGGTCTGGGAATCATGGGCAAGCCCATGAGCAAAAATCTGCTCAAGGCGGGATACAAACTCGTCGTGTACGACATCGTTTCCAAGCCGCTCGAGGAATTGAAACAGGCTGGCGCGGAGATAGGTACGTCGCCGAGCGACGTCGCCTCCAAAGCGGACGTGATCATCACCATGCTCCCGAATTCGCCGCATGTGAAGCAGGCGATCCTCGGCGAAAAAGGCGTGGCCGAAGGCGCCAAGCGCGGCGCGCTCGTCGTCGACATGAGTTCCATTGCCCCCCTGGTTGCCCGCGAAGTGGGCGCCGAGCTGGCAAAAAAAGGAATCCGCATGCTCGACGCTCCCGTGAGCGGCGGCGAGCCGAAAGCCATTGAGGGCACGCTCTCGATCATGGTCGGCGGATCGAAAGCCGACTTCGATCAGATGCTCCCGGTCTTTAAATCGATGGGATCCTCAGCCGTTCTTACCGGCGATTTGGGAGCAGGCAACGTCACCAAACTCGCGAACCAGATCATCGTAGCCCTGAACATCGCTGCCGTGTCCGAAGCTCTTGTGCTGGCAACCAAGGCGGGCGTCGATCCGAATCTCGTCTACCAGGCGATTCGCGGTGGCCTGGCCGGAAGCACCGTGCTCGACGCCAAGGCGCCCCTGATGATGGACCGCAAATTTAATCCGGGCTTCCGCATCAATCTGCATATCAAAGACCTTGGAAACGTGCTGGAAACCAGCCACGAAGTCGGAGTTCCCCTTCCGCTATCGGCCGCCGTGATGGAAATCATGCAGGCCCTCAAGGTGGATGGCATGGGCGACAACGATCACGGCTCGATCGTCCGCTACTACGAAAAGCTGGCTCACACCGAAGTCAAACGCCAATCGTAAAGCCCAACCTCGCGGAGACAAACGCCTCGCATGAAAAAGACTGTTTACGTCGCCCGGATGATTCCGCAGGAGACGATTGACGAACTCCGGAAGCATTTCAATGTACTCGTCAATCCCGAGGACCGCGCCCTAACCAAGGCCGAACTCAAAGAGAAAGCAAAAGGCTGCGACGCCATCGTTTCCCTCATCACCGACACCATCGACGGAGACTTCCTCGATGCGGTGGGGCCGCAATGCAAGATCGTCGCGAACTACGCCGTGGGGATCAACAATTTCGACGTCGCCGCGGCAACCAAGCGCGGCGTCATCCTCACCAACACTCCCGGTGTGCTGAACGATGCCACCGCCACGCACACCTTCGCCTTACTGCTCGCCACCGCCCGGCACATTGTCGAGGCGGACCGGTATGTTCGCGCCGGAAAATGGAAAGGCTGGTCCCCGATGTTCTTCATCGGGATGGACGTCGACCGAAAAACTCTCGGCATCGCGGGACTCGGAAGAATCGGCACAAATGTCGCCCGCAAAGCCAGGGCCTTCGACATGAAGGTTATTTACTCGGGCACGCATCGGAATCCGCAAGCGGAGAAAGAAGTCGGCGCTACCTTCGTGGATAAAGAAACCCTGCTGAGAGAATCCGACTTTTTGACCCTCCACGTCCCGCTCACGCCGGAAACGCGCCACTACATCGGCGAAAAAGAACTGAAGCTGATGAAGAAAACGGCCATCCTGATCAACGCCAGCCGCGGCCCAGTTGTCGATGAAAAGGCGCTCCTGAAAGCGCTAAAGGAGAAGCACATCTGGGCGGCCGGCCTCGATGTATTCGAGAACGAACCTCAAATCGAACCGGGGCTATTGGAGCTGGATAACGTTGTCGTGGTGCCTCACATCGCCTCCGCCACCACGGAAACCCGCATCAACATGGGCAGGATCGCGATCGACAACATCGTCAAAGTCTTGAATGGCCAGCCGCCCGATACCTGTGTCAATGCCGAAGTCCTGAAGACGTAAAAGTAGCAGGCGTCTCTTGAATGTCGCGCGTGGTTACGCGCAGACAACACTCGCAAGCTGCGCAACTTCGTCGGTGATTACGGTGAACTGGGTGAGGCTCGCCATTCCAAAGGAAGTGGTAATGGCCACATCGGAAGCGTCCCGCCCAACGGCCATGAGCACGCGCCCGATCCGCGGCTGATTGTGACGCGCGTCAAAAGTCCACCAGCGGTCCTCCAGGTACACCTCGAACCACGCGCTGAAGTCCATAGGGCATGGAGCGGCCGGAACGCCGATGTCGCCGAGGTAGCCGGTAACGTAACGCGCGGGAATGTTCAGCGCCCTGCATAGGGTCACGGCCAGATGCTGAAAATCGCGGCAGACACCCACGCGCTCGTTGAAGACATCCAGGGCCGTTCGTGTCGAGCGGGCATACTGATATCCGAACGTCACATTGCCGTGGACCCAGTTACAAACCGCCTGCACCCGCCCCCAGCCGGGTGCGAGCACTCCAAATAACTGGGCGGCGATATCGCTCATCAAATCTACTTCACAGTAGCGGCTGTTGATCAGATAGCGCAGAACGTCGCTGGGGAGATATTCCACCGGCACTTCGCGCGCATTCCAGTTCACCGCGTCCAGCAAGCCCGAGTCAAAGATCAAGCCCGTGTTATGCAGCCGCAAAGTTCCGGGTTGCGCAACAAAGCGGGAACAGTAATTCCCAAAGCTGTCGTGATAATTCTCGACCGGGGTCCAGGGGTCGGTGTGCATCTCGTCCGGCGATCGCAGATCGAGTTCGCGGGAAGGATGCACGTGCAAAAGCGCCACCATGGGAACTTTCGATGGCACATTGAAACGAATATCGTAGCCGATTTGAATCAACATCAGGGTCTCCTGTAGGCGAAGTCCAGTGTACTAGCGGCAGAAATGTTGCAAATCGGGTAAAACCCCGAGAAATGGCGGGAATTTACAATTCCGAAGGCCGCTGCTGGAACTCACAATAGCGAGGGGATTTCAGCGGGCGTTGTCTTACGGAAGCGGCGGAGCGTCGGCCGTATATCCGTTGGGATAGAAGTGCACGCCAACGGTTACCGGCATGCCACGCGTCCCAAACCACAGTGTGTTGTCGCCGGCCACTTCCATTTTAGGGACGCTCTGGTAAGGCTGGGGCATCGGATAAAAAGTAAATTTGCCAATCTTCGGATCCAGCTTGAGCAGCGCGCTGTGCGCCTGGTCCGCGGTCCAGGCATTGTCGTCCTTGTCCGCCCAGGCCTCGTACGGATTGGCGCCATTCAGCGGGATTTTGTATTCGGTCATCTTACCGGTGGAAGGATCGAGCCTCGCCAAATACCCGGTGTTGTACTCCGAGGCCCACACCACACCCTTGGAATCGACGCCGATGCGGCGAATTTGTTCCCAGGAATTCGGCACCGGATACTCGGTCACGGTTCCGGTCTCCGCGTCCCATTTGCTGATGGTTCCCTTCTGCCAGCCCGCGCCCCACATATTGCCCTGCTGGTCGACAGCCAGTCCGTAGATGCCATTGTCCGGAGTCGGCGTGGGGTACGTGTGGATCATGCGCGTCTTCGCGTCCAAGCGTCCGAAGAGCGCTCCCCACATGAGAGCGAAGTCGATGTTGTCATTTTTGTCGGCCATGATTCCCACGCCCACTCCCTTTTGCGGGATCACGTACCGAATCTGCTTGCCGGACGCCGGATCGAGCTCGCCCAGCCTTCCGCCATCCAATTCGCTCCAGTAAACTTTCCCTTTGCTATCCACCGTCACGCCGCTCACGGCCACCCACTCGCCCTTCACGGGATAATTTCTCCAGCGTTTCGCGGGATCGAGTTCCTTGGGGTCCAGGCCGAGAATCGAATTCCAGTGGCGAGCGGTAAACCAGATCGTGCCGTCGGTGGGAGAGATAGCCGCCGCCTGCAATTGCGTTCGGGCGCCCGCCGCCGGTCCTGGACGCAGCGGTATTTCGCCGTCGACCATAGGAGCGCCCACCTTCGGTCCCTGGTCCGCAGCGAGCGGCATTCCAGCCGGCACGTCGTAGCTGACATAGATAGCCTTGGAGGCCACATCCTCGTCGAGCGTCACCGGATCCACGCGGAGTGGCCGCGCCGCCATGCCCGGCCCGAAGTTCTTCGCTAAATATTCCGCCAATTGTTCCTTCTGGCTGGTGCTGAAGATCGTTCGGCCGAGGGCCAGCACATTCGGAAAGCTCGACGGGCCGGTTTCCGTCATTCGCTCGATGCCCCGCAGAAAACCTTCCTTGGTGTAATGCATCGAGGTCAGAGTATCGCTGTGGCAGCCGGTGCAATTCTGCTTTAGAAGGTCCCGCTCGGGCCCCGGTGGATAAACGTCCTCCATGCTGGTGACGTATTCCACTTTTGCGCTGGCCCGCGTCGGCGGTCCCTCTTCGTTGGAATCCCCGCCGCCGGATATTCCTGTTTGCCCCTGTTTCTTCAGCGTAAGGTCCGCAGTTTTGGTGTCGCCAGGCAGCAGGTAAACGGGAAGTTTCGGGGATGCGTAGCCCGGCTCATCAACGGCGAGTTGGTATAAGCCCGGCAGCGCCTGCGGCACCGTGTACTGTCCATTCTTCGTGAACACGATGTACCAGAGCTGCTGATCAAGGTTGTGAGCAGCCACCCGGAACGCTCGAACCTGGCCCTGATCCGCCGTCACTCGCCCGTTGATAGTGCCGCGCACCGATTGTTGCGCGGTCAAGGACGTGCTCAAAATCAGCGCCGCCCACGCCAACGTCAGCAGCGCGGCGATGCGTTTCGGCAAGATCGTTTCGTGATCTTCTCCATGCATCGCCGCTTCTCTGCGTCCGTTTTTATTTCGTTCTCGTCGGCCCCTTCAACCGGCTTGTAGTTGATTTAATTGGCGAGTGGGTCAGGCCGAATCTGGAAATGATAGAGCTGGCTCGGCGTACCCTTGCCGCCTTCGGTAAGCCAGCTGCCCCGCGTCATATTCGCTGACCAAGCTCCGCGGCCCTTCCAGCCGAGCTTCGGGTCGTCAATGCGTCCATCGAAAAAGCGCGAGAAGAATCCCATGCGATAGGGAACCCTCAGCCTTACCCATGTTTTCGAATCCTGCTGATAGGCGATGAGCGAATCCGAGTTGGCGCCGTCCACAATCACCGTATTACTGCCCAGCCCGATGGCGTTGTACTTGTCGATGAACATGTAGTAGGTATTGTCGGAGAGCACCGACGGGTCGGACTTGAAAGTCGGCCCCGGCACATGAATGAAGTTCCATCCCTCGCGGCATACCTTTCCTGTGATGGCGTCCTTGCCGGTTGGAATCGTTTTGCATTTGCTTCGGTCGAAGCTGGCGAGAACGCCCTCGTTCTGCAGCGGCGTCCACACCACGCCCTTGCTGTCGATGTCGATTCCCCGGGTCTGCCCAAAGGTCAATCCGTGGCTGGGATCGAAGGGAACCTCATAGACTTCCGTCTGGCACGTCGCGGGCGGATTGGACCCTCGCACCATGCGGATGAGCCTTCCCGGCATGATTTGCAGGTCGGAATACCAGAAGCTGTCGTCCACGGTGTTGTAGGCCACGCCGTAAGCGCCAGGCTTTTCGACTCCCGGATCGGGCGCGCACCATCCCTGAGACTTCTCCGCATCGTGCGTCTGATCCCACAGCCGCGTATTCAGCCAGCCGATTCCGCCGTCTCGCTGAACACTGAAGTACAGCGTGTTGTCTTTGTCGTTGGAGAACATGATGCGCGTGGACTCGAAGCACAGATCGACAAACTCGAATTTGCCGGTCTTCGGGTCGTACACATCCACGCCCTTGCCGCCGGATTCCCGAGGCGAAGCCTTCGCGTAGGGATTGTTCGAACCCGCTTTGCAGTAATCGGGATTGCCAATCCGGGTTTCCACGTTGAACCACACCCGGCCCTTTTCATCCATTGTGACCGGCCCGGGATTCACGGGATCGTTCCACGGAAGCTCGTCGCCGTAGTAAGGAGAAGGCGCAAGCTGCTGCTGAGCGGACCAGGTAATCAGCCGCTCGCGGTCCGCCTCGTTGGGCAGCGGAACTGGCACTTCGTAGCTTTCGTTCGTCTTCGGATCGACCACCGCCAGGCAGGTGATTTTCTTCTTGCCCTTGCCGCAGTCCCCGGACCAGTCGGTGCCATACACCGGCCCGTACGCATTTACCGTCGGTTTTCTCCTGTCGGTGCTGATCATCGCGTGCAGGAATGCGGTCGGCACCGCCCAATTCCACATGGTGATCACCACGTTCCGTTCGACGCCCGCGGGCCGCGGCGGCACCGGCGGCAACTCGCCCTTGGCGATTCGGTCGGTCCAGTCGCCGTACATCGCCAGCGTCCGGTCGTGTCCCATGGAATTTATTTCGCCCAGCATTCCGCGCCCCACCTGGCCGGAGGAAACCAGTCGCTCCCACGCCAGCGCGCTGGATGGATACGTCCCTATGTTGGAGGGAATCTCGCGGGTCGATTTCTCGCCCATCTGGTGGCAGGTCCAGCATCCCTTGAACTTCGCGAGCCACTCGTCCTGATTCGCGAACACGGAAGGCGGCGGAGGGTCCTTGGCGCGATTATTGGCATGCGTATCCTTGATCGGGTCCGGATCCCCGGGTATCGGCGGCGCAGGCTGGATGGTCATGGGGAAATCGCTCTTTGTCGGAATTTTGATCAGCGAAGCCCAATACGCCGCCGGGTAATACTCCGCCGCGGCGCGCGGATTCGGCGCGAGCACGGCCGCCAGCGCCAGCGATTTCCCTGGCGTGCCATCCACCGGCTTGGAATCCACCAGGCCGTAGCCTCTCACCCATACCCTGTAACTCCCGGCCGGCAACTCGGGCACGAGATAACGGCCCTGATCGTCCGTGACCACGATCTTCGCAAATTTCGACGCGGAGTTGGCCAGCTCGGCGATCACCCACACGCCCGCTTCCGGCCCCTTCGAGCTGGTGACCACGCCTCCGATGTCGTCTGCCTTCAACGCAACGCTGCTTGCGTCAACTGCCGCAGCGCCGCCCCGAGGCCGGGCTTGGGTATCGATAATTGCAGAGACCGCCAGAAAGCCGCAGAGTAAACACACCGGCAGAATTGTCCGCCTGACCCAGGTCGTTCGCATCTGATCTCCTTTGAAAGTCAGCGCAGCCGGCCCACGTTCCGTGCCCACGCCGAGAAGAAGCGTCCTTCGTTTTCCTGCCCATCCCGCAAGGCCCCCAATTCACCTCGTGCCGTTGACCGGGCCTATAGCACGCGCATTCAACCACAGTCAACAATTTTTTCGTTTGCTATCGATACCGAGATCGCAGGAATGTGGCTTCGTCAGTACGATTTCGCACGTCTGGCGGCTAAGGGCGGATGCTCCGAATCGAGTCGCGGATCGCTGTCTCTTACGCGGCGTGGGAACTTTCTTTCTGGCTTACGGCGTCACCGTCGTCCTTATTCAGTTCGCGGAAGACAATCGTGGAAAGAATCGTCATGCCACCCAGCACAAAAAATGCGCGGTGTACGCCGTGGATGAATTGAGGCGCACTCGAAGTATGGCGATCGGGAATGAAGAACGCCGTCACCAGCGACGCCGACGCCACCCCGAAGCTGATAGCCATCTGCTGCATGGTGCTCGCGATGGAACTCGCCGCGCTGGCCTGTTCTTCGCTCACATCGGCGTACACCAGTGTGTTCATCGCCGTAT
Organism: uncultured Acidobacteriota bacterium; assembly: GCA_963709105.1. GTDB lineage: Bacteria > Acidobacteriota > Terriglobia > Acidiferrales > UBA7541 > Palsa-295. The sequence continues at coordinate 10,292 of CAVPVC010000015.1, read as the reverse complement.
ATTGCAGCGAAGTGAAAAATCCGTAGCAGAACACTTCCGCGACAATCAGCCACACGGGCGTGCGCGTTCCAATGGTGGCGAAGAGGACGATCTGAATGCCGATCAGCAGCGTATTGGAGACCAGCACGGCGCGGTAGCCAAAAATCGCCAGAATGCGCGGCATCGTTATCTTCAGGCTCATCGCAGCGATGGCCTGCGGCATCATCAGCAGGCCCGATTCAATCGGCGTGAAACCGAGACCCACCTGATACAGAAGCGGAAATAGAAACGGAATCCCTCCAATGCCGAGCCGCGTCAGGAAGCTGCCGTCCACCGCCGAGCGAAATGTGCGGATTCGAAATAAGCTGAGGCGCAGCATCGGATATTTCGTTCTCGTCGCGTGGAACCCATAGCCCCCTAGCAGGCAAATGGACAATCCCATAAGCCCCAGCACCGCGCGCACGCTCAACGTATGTTCGCCGAAAACCTCCAGCACGTAGGAAAGCAGCGCCACACCGGATCCAAAAAGAAACAGCCCGGCCACATCCAGAGGATCGGTGAGCTCACGGTAGTCCGGGAGGTGGCGGTAGACCATATACAGGCCGGCGAGTCCGATCGGAATGTTTACGAAAAAAATCAGCCTCCAGTGGAGATACCCCACAATCAGGCCTCCGGCGATCGGACCTAGCATCGGCCCAATCAGACCGGGAATGGCCACGAAGCTCATGGCCCGGATCAGTTCGGACTTGGCGAATGTCCGCACCACGGTAAGCCGCCCCACCGGCACCATCATCGCTCCGCCGCACCCTTGCAGAATGCGGAACGCCACCAGCACGTGAATGTTGCTCGATATGCCGCAAAGAAAAGATCCCAGCGTGAAGATGCCGATCGCCGAAGCGAACACCCGGCGCGTTCCGAACCTGTCCGCCATCCAGCCGCTGATCGGAATGAAAACCGCCAGGCTCAGCGTGTAGCTTGCCAGCACCGACTTCATGCTCAGCGGGGCCACGTGCAGAGCCGCCGCGATCGTCGGCACTCCGGTATTAAGAATCGTGGTGTCCAGCGATTCCATGAAAAATGCCACCGCGATCAGCCAGGGGAGCAGTTTCTTGCTGGAGTCCGCCAGCGCGGTTGGGGCTCCGAGAGCTTCCGTTCCGGGGGCAGAATCTAGTCTCGTTGAATCAGGCTGCATGACTCTCCGCAATCGCACTTACCAATCGCCAATTGCCCGGAAATCGGTATCGAAACGGCCCAAAGTCGCTTCCATGCTTTCACCCATAACTTACGGGGTTTCCTGTAGTGCCTTCTAGGCCCCAACGCTCTACGATGCAGGCTTCCGATGAGGAGGAGACCGCCCCCAACCGCGAGGTCTTTCAGCCGTTTATACCTTAATATAAAGCCACGTTTCAGCGCCGCACTTTCGATTCCAGCGAATCGGACTTGGGCGCGGCCCGGGAACTGGCCCGCTGTCTGTTCGGAAGTAAAAGAGGGAGGCTCCGATTGGCGCCTGACATGAAAAACGAGGTTTCCACCGTCCTGCCTGAGCCGGAGGCCCAGGAAAGAGCTCAGGTCAAAGCTGACGGCACTCCCTTTCATCCCGATCCGGCCCATCCCCGGCGCAGGACCGGCCGCATCGTCCTCTGGTGCGTTCTGCTCGTAGTCTTCGCGGTTGCAATCCTCCTGGTCGTACGCCACCACGAAGACGCGAAAAAGCCGTCCACCCCTATCGCCGCCAGCATCGCGGCCACGGTTGCCACCGCCAAGAAAGGCGACATCGGAATCTATCTGGACGCGATCGGAACAGTTACGCCCGTCTACACCGCTTCCATCACCAGCCAGGTGAACGGCCTCGTCGTTGCCGTTCACTTCACCGAAGGCCAGCGGGTCAACAAAGGAGATCCCCTGGTCGATATCGACCCGCGTCCCTATCGCGCCACACTTTTGCAGGCTCAGGGAATTCTGGAGCGCGACCAGAATGTCCTGGCGCAGGCGCGGATGGATGCTCAGCGCTATCGCGAGGCCGTCGCCGGCAAAGCCGTTTCGGAGCAGATGCTGGCGGACCAGGAAAAGCTCGTCCTGCAGAACATGGGCACCGTAAAGAACGACGAAGGAACAGTGCAGTACGATCAGGTCCAGCTCGACTTCTGCCACATCACCGCCCCCATCTCGGGCCGCGTCGGCTTGCGTTTGGTTGACCCGGGAAACGTGGTGCAATCCGCCGGGACCACCACGCTCGCGGTCATCACACAAATGGAGCCCATCACCGTAATTTTCACCATACCCGAAGACAGTTTGGACGGAGTGCAAGCCCGTGTGCGACAGGGCGCCAAACTGCCCGTGGACGCCTTCGATCGCAACAATCAGAAGAAAATTGCCACCGGAACGCTGCTAACCCTCGACAACCAGATTGACACCACGACCGGCACCGTAAAAGGCCGCGCAACCTTCGACAATAAGAACGATGTCCTGTTCCCGAACCAGTTCGTGAACACGCGCCTTCTCGTAAACACGTTGCAGGGCGTGACGCTGGTCCCTGCCTCCGCCATTCAGCACAACGGCCAGGCGGCCTTTGTCTACTTGATCCAGCAGAATGTCGCTCATCTGCGGAATGTAAAGACGGGCGTGACCGACAACGGCATCACGCAGGTGGATGGCATCAATCCCGGAGACGTTGTCGCCAACAGCAGCTTTGATAAGTTGCAGGATAATTCCAAGGTCACGGTTTCCAGTACCGCTCCTCCCTCGAGTACCATGGGGAGCAACGCGCCGTGAGCCCGTCTCGCCCGTTTATCCTCCGGCCCGTGGCCACCGCGCTCATCATGGCTGCCATCCTTCTGGTCGGCCTGGTCGGTTATTTTCACCTGCCTGTCTCCGCGCTGCCTGAGGTGGATTATCCGACGATTCAGGTTCTCACGTTTTATCCCGGAGCGAATCCCACCGTGATGGCGACGACGGTGACCGCGCCGCTCGAACGCCAGTTCGGCGAACTCCAGGGCTTGAGCCAGATGACCTCGACCAGCGCCGCGGGAGTCTCCGTCATCGTCCTGCAGTTCAATCTCACCCTGGCGATCGATATCGCCGAAGAGGAAGTGCAGTCCGCCATCAACGCTTCGCAGAGTTTTCTGCCCTCCATCCTTCCCGCGCCGCCCATTTACAGTAAGACCAACCCCGCCGATGCGCCCGTTCTCACTTTTGGCATTACCTCCAGTTCCATTCCGCTTTCGCAGGTCGAAGACCTGGTGGACACGCGCCTGGCTCCCAAGATTTCCCAGCTCAATGGCGTTGGCCTTGTCACCATCAGCGGCGGACAAAAGCCCGCTGTGCGCATTCAGGCCAATCCCACCGCACTTTCCTCCTACGGCATCAATCTGGAAGACCTGCGCACAGCCCTCACCCAGTCCAGTGTGAATGCGGCGAAGGGAAACTTCGACGGGCCGCGCCAGGACTACCAGATCGATGCCAACGATCAGCTCGTCACCACCAACGACTATCGCAACGTCGTCGTGGCTTACCGGAACGGCGCGCCGGTGATGCTCACCGATGTCGCGCGCATCGTGAATGGCGTCGAGAACAAATATCAATCCGCATGGATGAATCAGACCCCGGCGGTCATCCTGAACGTGCAACGCCAGCCCGGCGCCAATACGATCAGCGTGGTCAATAGCATCAAGGCGCTCATGCCGCAGCTACAGGCCAATCTGCCCACCGGCATTCAAATAACCACGCTCACCGATCTCACTACCGCGATCAAAGCCTCGGTTGCCGACGTTGAGTTTGAACTGATGTTGACGGTCGGCCTCGTCGTGCTGGTGATCTTCCTTTTTCTGCGCAGCCTGTACGCCACGATCATCCCCAGCGTAGCCGTGCCGCTGTCTCTGGTCGGTACATTCGCGGCGATGTATGCCTTGGGCTACAGCCTGGACAACTTGTCGCTCATGGCCCTCACCATCTCCACCGGGTTCGTGGTCGACGATGCCATCGTGATGATCGAGAACATCTCGCGCTACATCGAAGCCGGCGATCCCCCCATGGAAGCCGCGCTGAAAGGCGCGGAGCAAATCGGCTTCACCATTCTGTCCCTCACCGTGTCGCTGATCGCAGTGCTCATCCCGCTTTTGTTCATGGGTGACGTGGTGGGCCGGCTGTTCCGCGAATTTGCCGTGACGCTCGCCGTCACGATCATCGTCTCTGCCGCGGTTTCCCTCACGCTCACGCCCATGATGAGCGCGCGCATTCTTCGCCACACCCCGAAGGACCAGCAGGGCCGCTTCTACAAAGCCTCCGAGCGTGTTTTCGAGCGGATGATCGCCTTCTATGGCCGTACGCTGAAGTTCGTGCTTGGCTACCAGACGATTACGCTGCTGGTCGCGGTCGCGACGCTGCTCCTCACGGTCTTCCTCTATATCATCATCCCCAAGGGTTTCTTCCCGGTGCAGGACACCGGCGTAATCCAGGGAATTTCGCAGGCCTCGCAAACAGTCGGGGCAGACGAGATGGCCAAAGAGCAGCAGGAGCTTGCCAAGGTCGTCCTGCAGGACCCGGCCGTCGAGAGCCTGTCCTCTTTCATCGGTGCCGACGGCACCAATACCACTACCAACAGCGGCAGGATGTCGATCAATCTCAAGCCGCTCAATCAACGCAGCATCACCGCTTCCAACGTGATTCGCCGGCTCCAGCCGAAACTGAATCAGGTGCAGGGAATCCAGCTTTTTATGCAGCCCGTGCAGAACATCACCGTCGACGATCGCGTCAGCCGCACGCAATACCAATACACGCTGGAAGATCCCGACGCGAATGAGCTGAATGACTGGACCAATCGTTTTGTCGCCCGGCTCAAGCAGCTGCCCGGCCTGGAAGACGTTGCCACCGATCAACAAACCGGCGGCCTCGCCGTATCTTTGGTAATTGACCGTATTACCGCCTCCCGCCTCGGCATCGCGCCCACCACCATCGATAACACGCTGTATGACGCGTTCGGCCAGCGGCAGATCAGCACCATGTACACGCAGGTGAACCAATACCATGTCGTTCTGGAAAGCGAGCCGCAATTTCAGCTCGACCCCAACAAGCTGAATCATCTCTACATCCAGGCCAACGCCTCCGCATCGGCCACCGGCGCCGGGGCCTCTTCTTCCTTCGCGTCTTCCGGATCGTCCTCCGCTGGTTCGAATTCGCTCACGTCTTCAGCGCTGTACACTCCCGCGGCAAGTACCCTCACGCCGCCCACCAACGCTCTTTCGTCCAGCGCCGCCACCTCTACATCCAGCAAGGGAGCCGACTTCCGCGGGCGCCACCAGTTCCGCCACGAGCAATGCCGTACCGTTGAGCGCTTTCTCGCATTTTGAAACCACCACCGAGCCGCTCTCCATCACCCATCAGGGACAATTTCCCGCCGTCACCGTTTCCTTCAATCTCGCGGAGAATGCAGCGCTGGGCACGGCCATTACCGACGTCGACAAAGTACAGAAAGACATGCACATGCCCCCTAGCCTGCAGGCGGATTTTCAAGGCACGGCGGCATCGTTCCGCAATTCGCTCTCCAATGAACCGATCCTCATTCTTGCCGCCCTCGTCACCGTCTACATCGTGCTCGGCGTTTTGTACGAAAGCTTCATCCATCCGATCACCATTCTTTCGACGCTGCCCTCCGCGGGTGTCGGCGCTTTCCTCGCCCTCCTCCTCTTTCACCAGGATTTGAGCGTGGTCGCCATCATCGGCATCGTGCTGTTGATCGGCATCGTGAAGAAAAACGGCATCATGATGGTCGACTTCGCGCTCGAAGCCGAGCGGAAGCACGGGAAGAATTCCACCGACGCGATCTACGAGGCCTGCCTGCTTCGGTTCCGTCCCATTATGATGACCACCATGGCCGCGCTCCTCGGCGGCCTCCCGCTCGCCCTGGGAAGCGGCTTCGGTTCCGAACTTCGGCGCCCCCTCGGCATCGCCATGGTAGGCGGGCTCCTGGTAAGCCAGGCCCTCACGCTTTACACCACTCCGGTCATCTACATCTTCTTTGACAATCTGGCGCAGCGCATTGCCCACAGATCGAAGGCGGAGTCTCCAGAAACTGGAAACAGGGAATTGGCAGACCCGGCATGAACATCTCCGAGCCCTTCATTCACCGGCCCGTAGCCACCACGCTCCTCACGGTGGCGGTGGCCCTCGCCGGAGCGATTGCATTCAGTGTTCTGCCGGTAGCGCCCCTGCCGGAGGTCGACTTCCCCACGATTTCCGTCGGCGCCAGCCTTCCGGGAGCCAGCGCCGAGATTATGGCCTCGTCGATCGCCACTCCCCTGGAGCGGCAGTTCGGCCATATTGCGGATGTCACCGAGATGACTTCCGCCAGCACACTCGGCAGTACATCCATCACCATTCAGTTCGATCTGAGCCGCGACATCGACGGCGCGGCGCGCGACGTGGAAGCCGCCATCAATGCCGCGCGCACCTATCTTCCCGCCAACCTCCCGGGCAATCCCACCTACCGCAAGGTGAATCCGGCCGACTCTCCGATCATGATCCTCGGCCTCACCTCGGATAAATACGGGCCCGACAAGCTCTATGACGAAGCCTCCACGGTTATCGAACAGAAGCTCTCGCAGATCCAGGGCGTAGGGCAAGTCAGCCCAGGAGGCGGCGCGTTGCCGGCCGTCCGCGTGGAAGCAAATCCCACGCAATTGGCCGGCTATGGACTCACCATCGCGAACCTGCAGTCCGTGCTCAGCCTCCAGAACTCGGACCTCGCCAAGGGCCAGATCACCAATGGCCTGGTGAGCGCCGACATTCTCGCCAACGACCAGATCTCCCACGCGGCCGACTACAAGCCGCTCATCGTGGGCTATAACCACGGCGCCGCTGTCCGCCTGGAGGATGTCGCGGACGTCATAGATTCCGTGCAGAACGTGCGGGCTGCCGGCTATTTGAATGGCCAGCGCGCGGTGAACGTTATCGTCTTTCGCCAGCCCGGCGCCAACATTATTCAAACGGTCGATCGCGTGCGCGCCGAACTCCCGGTGATCGAGGCCGCCATCCCGTCCGGCATTGACGTTACCGTGATTCTGGATCGCACCACTACCATCCGCGCCTCCGTGAGTGACGTCGAGAAGACGCTGCTCATTTCCATCGCCCTCGTCATCATCGTGGTGTTCTTGTTCCTCCGCAACGGCCGCGCCACGCTCATCCCCGGCATCGCCGTGCCGGTCTCGCTGATCGGTACGTTCGCGGTGATGTATCTGTTCGGCTACACCCTCGACAACCTCTCGCTGATGGCCATCACCATCGCCACCGGCTTCGTGGTCGACGACGCCATCGTCGTCATGGAAAACATCGCGCGCCATCTGGAAAACGGCATGAGGCCTCTCCCTGCGGCCCTCAAGGGAGCCGAAGAAATCGGTTTTACCGTCTTCTCCATCAGCATTTCGCTGATTGCCGTGTTCATTCCGTTGCTGATGATGGGTGGAATTGTCGGCCGGCTTTTTCGCGAGTTTGCCGTCACGCTCTCGACGGCCATCGTCGTCTCGATGATCGTCTCCCTCACCACCACGCCCATGATGTGCGCCTATCTCTTGAAGAGCGAGCGCGCGGCCAGGCATGGCCGCCTCTACAATTCCAGCGAGAAGGTTTTTGACTCCGTGCTGTCCTTGTATCGCCGCACCCTGCGATGGGTGCTCGATAATCCCGCCCTCACCCTGGTCGTCCTTTTCCTCACCATCGTGCTCAACGTGGTTCTAATCATCAGAATCCCCAAGGGCTTCTTCCCCGAAGAGGACACCGGCCTGATCTCGGGTGCGGTGAGAGGGCCGGAAGATTCCTCCTTCGCGGCAATGAACAGCGCCATCCAGCAGATCGGCGGCGTGATCAAGAAGGACCCCGCCGTCCAGAACGTGGTCGCGTTCACCGGTGGTGGCGGGGCCACCAATACCGGCAATGTCTTCGTCGCGCTCAAACCGCTGGCGCAGCGCAAGGTAACCGCCACTCAGATCATCGACCGCCTTCGCCCGCAGTTGAACCGTCTGCCCATTGCCTCGGCGTTCCTCCAGGCCGTGCAGGACCTCCGGATCGGCGGCCGCTCCAGCAACGCGATGTACCAATACACGATCCAGGCCGACAACGTGCAGGACCTCTCCAAATGGGGCCCCATCATCCTGGAGGCGATGAAGCGCCTGCCTGGTTTCGAGGACGTGAGTTCCGACCAGCAGAACGGCGGCCTGGATGAGCTGATGAACTACGACCGCGTCACTGCCGCGCGCCTCGGGCTCACCGCGCAATCGCTCGACTCCGCGCTCTACGGCGCCTTCGGCCAGTCGGAAGTCTCCATCATCTACACGCAGCTCAACCAATATTACGTGGTGCTCGAGGTAGCTCCGCAGTATTGGCAGAGCCCGGAAGGATTGAAGGACATCTACCTCCACACCTCCGGTAACGGCACGATTCCGCTTCTTGCGGTCGCCAAAGGCCAGGCCAACACCACACCCCTCGCCATCAACCACACCGGCTTGTTCCCGTCGATCACGCTGTCCTTCAATCTCGCCTCAAATATGTCCCTGAGCGATGCCACCGCGAGAATTCATCAGATGCAGGAGCGGCTCGGCGCTCCCTCGACGCTGCAGGGCTTCTTTGCCGGAACCCTGCTCGCCTACCAGCAATCGCTGGGCACCGAGCCCATCCTGATCGTGACGGCGCTGCTCGCGGTCTATATCGTCCTCGGCATTTTGTATGAGAGCCTCGTGCATCCGCTGACCATCATCTCCACGCTGCCTTCGGCCAGCGTCGGCGCGATGCTCGCGCTGATACTCTTCAAAGAAGACCTGAACATCATCTCCATCATCGGCATCGTGCTGCTCATCGGAATCGTAAAGAAAAATGCCATCATGATGATCGACTTCGCTCTCCAGGCGCAGCGCCAGGAAGGGAAAAACACCCACGACGCAATCTTCGAGGCCTGCATGTTGCGTTTCCGACCCATACTGATGACCACCATGGCCGCGCTCTTGGGCGCGCTGCCGTTGGCCCTCGGGACGGGCACGGGATACGAACTCCGCCGCCCTCTCGGCATCACCATCGTCGGCGGGCTGCTCCTCAGCCAGTTGCTGACTCTCTACACGACGCCGGTCGTCTACCTTGCCTTTGACCGTCTCCGCCTTCGCCTGCAGGGAAAGCCGCAAAACGTACTTCACCCCGGCGCCGCGCCGGCTCCCAGCACCGCGGATTAGCGCGTACGGGCAAGCCCAAGGCCCGCCGCGCTATGTCCGAAGTCTGTTACGCCCAAGCGATCGTTTGCATACGCCACCGCGAGCCTGAGAGAATAGCGCCATCGTGTCCGCCAATCTTCAGTCCAGCAGTTTGTCCGCTCAGGCGGATCGGCGTAACTTTTTCCGCCAGAAGGTTCTGCTTTCCGCTGTCGAATTGGGTGACGACAACGGCGGCATCGTCCTCAACCTTAGCGAAGGCGGCATGGCCCTGCGCGCCGTCTCGCAAGTGACCGGCGATGAACTGCCCAATCTGCGCTTTCAGTTTTCGCAATCCGATGTATGGATCGAAACCAAGGCCAGGGTGACGTGGCGCAGCGATTCGAAGACGTCCGCGGGCGTCGAGTTTATCGATCTGCCCGATGAAGCGCGCCAACAGATAAAGGAATGGATCGCGTTTACCAGCGACGGCGCCGGAGTCCAGACAAAAACCGCAAGCCGCGAAAGCGCTCGACAGCTTGCGAATGCCTTAATCACTCCGGAACCCCGTGTAGCCGAGGATCGCAACGACTTTCCATTCTCTCTGTTCGGAAGCGCGCCCGTTGAAACGCGGCACGTCGATGCGGGTGCGAGAATCAACAGCGCTGAGAGCATTGCTCGAAGTTCGGCAAAGCCGCGCCGCGTATTTCTGCCGACGCTGGCGGTGCTGATCGCTCTTTCCGCCCTCGCGTTTCTGGGTTACACCTTGAGACGGCTGCATCCCAACCTGACCGGCAGCGAAACGCCAGCAGAGTTGACGGTGCCCCCAAACCCCACTGAAAGCGGTACCGTCTCCCAGGCTCCCCGCGCCGATGCCGGCGCGACGTTGGACACGCCCGGTTATGTTCTTCAGGTAGGCGCGCTGGTTCGCGAAGAAGACGCTGAAAAACTCGCCGAATCCCTGCGCCAAAAGAAATTTCCAGCCTTCGTTTTCAAACGAGACCCCAGCCGCCTCTACCACGTAGTAGTCGGCCCCTACACCAAATCCGACTCCGTCGCGATGGCCAAAACCCTCGAGGACAGCGGCTTCGAAGTAATCCGCACAGAATGGAATCCCGAACCGCGGTAGCCGCAGAATATTTTACGAAT
>CAVPVC010000014.1:0-79732 GCA_963709105.1 uncultured Acidobacteriota bacterium | reverse complement strand
GAGGTCCCGGAGTAAAGTTGGGCGTATCCAGCAAATCATTGTTCACTCCGTTTCCGAGGGTTCCCAGCAGGGAATTGTCGGAATCGTCATAAAGCGTCACGGGAAAACCCGAGGCGAAACGCGTCGTGCCGGATATGCTCCAGCCCTCCGTCAAGCGGCCGCTGCGGTGAAACAGACGGTCAAAGGGAAATACATAACGGTAACTTGCCACAAAGTTGTGCCGCAGATCCCATGACGAAATAGCGTGGCTGAAGCGCGCGTTGAAGGGGTTCAGCTGTTCGCCGATGTTGGAACCCTGGTCCATCGATTTGCTATAGGCGTAGCTAATCAGGAAGGAGGAATCCTTTCCGGCGAACCGCAGAGTCGTCTCGAGGGAATTGAAAATCGAATTGCCGACTGATTTTTGTGCCGTATTTTCCCCATAGATGGGGGTCCCTGCGGCGGCTGAAAGCGACGTTACGGTAGCCGATTGGCCTGTGCGCGTTCCCTGGATCGTCTGGCCTGAACTCGTAATATAGGTGGCGTCCTCACCGAACGGTCCGCAGGTGGTTTGCCCCGGCGCGAGATTGGCGGGATTGCTCAAGGCCAGGCACAGCGCTGGGTTACCGGGATTCGCCGACAACTCTTCCAGAATGTGATGGCCTTGATTTCCCACATAGCTCATCGTCAGCAGCAAGCTGCTGCTGATTTGGCGCTCGAACGAGAGCATATAGTTTTCCGTGTACGGGACATCGTTGCGATAGTAAAAAAACGGGTCCGCGCCGATGGGGTAGAAATTGTTCCAGTTGACAGCGTTATCCGGGTTCTTCGCCGAAGGAAGCGATCTCTCGGATGGGAAAGGGAACGGAAAGCGCTGCCCGTTGTCCGTTCCGTCACCTGCGTTGATGAAGGGAGTGGCAAAAAACGGCGGCGCGGGACTCAGGTAATTGTAGCCATACGGAGGCACGGCATACATGATGCCCGCCGATAAGCCCGGGAATGCCGTATAAAACATTCCGTAGCTTGCCCGGATGCTGCTCTTCCCTCTGCTCCCGAATACGTGCTTCAGAATTCCATCGTAGAAATTGGGAGAATATGCCAAGCCGATTCTGGGAGCAAAATTATCGGCCTTTGAGGGAGAGAGCGTTGAAGGAATCCCCGGGTCGCCCGGGAATACCATTCCGCGCGGTGCGCCAGGATAAACCACGGACTGTTCTCCTGCCACGTAGGTCTGGACTTGGTTGTATTTCTCCCACCACGGCATGATGTAGTCCCAGCGCAACCCTAGGTTCACAGTCAGGTTGCTTCGCGCATGCCAGCTATCCTCAGCGAAGAGTCCGGCGTAACGATTTCGAAGATAGAAGGGTTGCCCGGAGGATTGCGTGAAATTACTGGGAACGCCGATCAGGAAATCCGCGAAAGCCGAGCCGGTCTCGGTTCCGTCGATGTTGAAGGTCCCGTTGAAAGTGGCGTTGGGATGCTCGTTCACCTGGTCGTCGTGAAACTGAGCGCCAAATTTGAACGTATGCGGGCCGATCACCCTGGAGACTGCATCGCTCAAATACAAAGTGTTATTCTTCTGGTTCACTCCGGTAATCGTCACGCCCATTATAAACGAGGGGAACGAAATATTTTCGACGCCTTCAAACTGAGGCGCCTGCACGAAGATGCCAGGCGTGCCTGCGCCGGTCACGAAGCCCTGCGAAGCCGTGCTCACACCCAAGCCGCCGTGCGGTTCACCAATGTTGTTCGCATTGCGAACGATGCCCAGATGGAATTCGTTGACGGTCGACGTCCCGAAAACTCGGGTATTTCCCAGCGTTATCAATTGCGCTCGCCCGATTGTCAGGGCGTCGAAGCCGGGGATGCTGGCGCCGCCCTGCTGGCCCGGATAGGGGTTATCCAGCTTATAGTCATCGAAGAAATAGTAGATGGAGAACTGCCCCCAGCGGGTGTTCGCATCGACGCGGCCCGAAGCCTTGTCATCTCGGACCGTCTCTGCAGATGCCGAAGTGGAAAATTGATTGGTGCCCACATTGGGTGTGGGAATGTACTTCAACAATGCCAGAGCAGGAGCCGACCAAGCGCTCATGGGAATCACGGCGTTGGGGAAAACCTGGGAGTATGGTTCGTTCGCCACGACCGGATAACCAAGCTTAGTCGTAAGCAAGCTTGCGATATAAGGTCCACTAACGGTGCCCGTCAAGGAGCTTGCCACGTCCGAGAGATTACCTGTGCGATCCTGCAAGGAGGGGACGGTAATGAGCCCGGATGCGATTCCTTGTGTGGTGCGAGTGCCCTGGTAATCCCCAAAAAAGAAGATCTTTTGGTGCTTGATCGGCCCTCCTAGCGTGCCACCGAATTGATTCTGCCTGAAAAGCCCGCGAGTCGGGGAGAAGTAGTCCCTGGCATCGAGCGACGTGTTCCGCAGGAACTCGAACGCATTTCCATGAAAGGAATCGCTTCCGGATTTCGTGGTGACGTTGATCATTCCGCCGTTGTAGTTGCCATACTCGGGATCGAAGTTGTTGGTCAGAACGCGGAACTCATTGACGGCATCCAGATTGGGAATAATCGAAGTGCCGCCATTCATATTTTCGCGTACGTCAGTGCCGTCCACCACGAAGCCGTTGGAAGACTCGCGCTGCCCGTCAATCGAGAGATTTCCCGGATTCAAGTCTCCCGAGGGGGCGAGCGCTCCCGTCACACCCGCCATAATGACTGAGTTCGCTTTCAACGTCGTGATGGGGGCTACTCCCGGTTGAATCGGCAGCAGATCGGTGTAGCTGCGTCCCATTTAGCGGCAGAGCGGCGATTTGGGTGTTGGCCACGACTTCTCCGAGTTGCGTTTGCACGGTGTCGACCTGGACTGCTTCAGTTACGGCGCTCGAAGTTACGTTAACGGTTTCCGTCTGACTGCTAACTTCCAGGGTTGCGTCAATCCGCAGGGCGCTGTCCGTATCGACTTGCAAGCCGGTTTTTCTCTGAGGCGCGAATCCGGTGGCTTCGATGGTGAGTTCATACTTTCCAACGGGCACGACCGGGAAAGAGTAAAGCCCCTGAGCATCGCTCGTCACGTGGAATGTCGTTTTCAGATCGACGTTCACTAACGTCACCGTCGCGCCCGGAATGACAGCGCCGCTCGCATCCTTCAGCGTTCCCGATACGCTTCCGCCAGTCACCGCCCATGCCGAAGCAACCAGCACCCCGAGCAGAACCAAGAGGACTGACAACCGCGCGATACCTGAAACGATATCTTTCACAAACATGTATTCTCCAATAGCGACATTTGTGACGATCCGCACATAACCACCAGACTATGCAACAGGCAGGACGGGCCGCGACGTTAAATCCGTGCAAAATATCCTTAGCGCAGATTTAACATTCGATATACGTGGGTTCTCCCGGCTTGAGTCGAAACCGTGACCTAACGCAGTGCCAAAATGATGGCAGCTGGGTTAGTTTGGAATTGTGTTCCACTGGGACGGAAGCATCTTGCCGTCAACCATAACGATCAAGATATTAAGATACCGAACTTACCCGGGCTAGGGTTCCGCAGCGAAATAAGGGATCAGAACGGCGGCGCTTACGACCGAGAGCCACAGCAGCAGTTCAACAAAGCCCGCCAGCTTCGCGATACCCGGCGTCTCGGGCGTTTCGCCCCAGGTGCGCACCTTTACCTGGTTCAGGATGTGCAGCGCCAATCCCGCGGGAATCAGCATGCTGAGCTTCACGTCAAAGGAAGGGTTTGCAACGTAGGTTAGCGCGGCCGTCGAGAAGAGCATGAAACCGCCGGTTATGCCGATGGCGAAGCCCACCCAGTTCCAGACAAACAGCGAATCCGCGAGCTGCGCGGCGGTTTGACTCTTGTTACCGACGCCCATCAGCCGGAGATCGAGCGCCAGATTGGTGCCGATAAACAGCGACAGTCCCGTGAAATGCGTGAGCTGCACGTACGGGAAGGCCCACGTTGACTCCAGGATTCCCACGCCCAGATGCGTACTCTGAATCCAACGAGCAAAAGCAATAATCAAGTGGTGCATTCGCAAACACCTCGAATCAAATTCGGATCAAATAAGGTTCCGCTTCTATCCCACGCCTGTTAGGGCCGGAACGTCGACTCCCCACAGGATCGTTGCCACCCACAGCGCCAACGAAATAAGCGCAATTACCTTTGCTACGCCGGGAATGGCGGGCAACTTATCCCATTTCGGCACATTTTGCCGGACGATCACGGCGAAGATTATCCCCAGAGCGCACAGATACAATTTTTGGTGAAAGATGGAATTGTGAAGATATTCCGTAGCGTCGGAGGCGTACATCAGAAATCCGGAAATTGTGGCGAGAACCAACCCGGTCCACATCCAGGGAAATACCTGTTCGGCCAGCTGGGTTGCAGACTGGCGCTTTCCCGCAACGCCTATGACTCTTAGATCCATGATGGCCGTCGCACCGACGAGCAGGAAAAAGCCGACGTAGTGAATGATCTCAAGCGATGACGCGGTCACGACCGAACCGTTCACCCAAACTACGAACGAGTTATGCTGAAGCCACTCAGAAAAACCCATGCTTTCCTTTCATCCAGCTGTCAATGTGGCATGTGTTGGACACGACAGCAGCTCCGCGTCGGTCCACATCACCTTCGCACGCGAACCGACCCGTTACTGAGGCGGCTTGGGGAGATATTTTGTGTGACAGTTCTCGCACGCTTCCTCAACCTTGTCGCCGATATCTTCCAGGGCCTTGGCGTCTTTGGCATTAGACGCTTTGAATGCGGCCGAACCTGCATCCAGACAGGCCCTTGGCGTTCTTCATCCAGTCGCCATTGTCCTTGGCCCGCCCCGGCATCATCAGCAGATTCCCGGCTTCCGCAAGAGTCAGCGCGCTGTCTTGTACGGTCTTCCATTCCTTGTCATCTTTCGGAGCCTTGCTGGGAACGGCAAAAATCACGTCCGAGGCCGGCGCAACAATCCCCAGCATGATTTGCCGGACGGTTCCGACCGGCTGAAAGCCCGGCGCCTGAGCCATTGTCACGCCCGCAAGAAAAAGAACAGCCAGACACGCACATGTCAGCACATTTTTCTTCATCTAAATCCCCCGCCAACTGTCAAAGACCGAACAGTCTTTTCAGAAGCCATAAGTCTCAAGACTATGGGGCAGAAGAACGAATGCGAGGGTAAAATCGAAGTTAAATCTTCTTAACACGGATTTAACGCCGCTCAATCCGCGAATCTATAACCAAGTCCGACGACGGTATGTATCAGCTGCGGATTCTTCGGGTCGGTTTCAAGCTTCTGTCGCAACCACGCCACATGAACGTCCACCGTGCGCGTTGACGGAGCGGAGTCATACCCCCATACCTGTTGAAGAAGCGTTTCGCGCGATACCGTCGTCCCTCGGTTCTCCAAAAAGAACCGCAGCAATTGAAATTCCTTGGCCGAAAGCGGCACCACTTGGCCTTCGCGCGTAACTTCCGTTCGTCTCAGATCGATCTGAATCTTTCCAAACTCGTAACACTCGTTCTTGCTTTCCACGCCCGCCTGGCCTGCGCGGCGAAGCAGCGCATCCACGCGAGCGAGTAGTTCAGCCATCTTGAATGGCTTGGTCAAGTAATCATCTGCACCAGTTCTCAGCCCTATCACTTTGTCCATCGTCTGGCGCCGCGCGGTCAGCATGAGGATGGGGACGCTCGAACCGCTCTTTCTCAGCATCTGGCATATCGTCAATCCACTCTGTCCCGGCAGCATTAGATCGAGCAGGATCAGGTCGAACTGCTCCCTGGTTGCAAGATCGAAACCCGCGACTCCGTCTCTTGCAACACTCACGGCGTATCCTTCCTTGCGCAGCCGGTCGCGTAGCGCCGTCACCAGGCCCGGCTCGTCCTCGATAATCAGTATTTTCGCGGCCATTACCAACTCTATGTTTTATCAGGGGCGTTTGGCTCAGTCTTTAGGTCTTCCAAATCACGGATGGGGAAATGCAGAACAAAACATGAGCCCCGCCCCGGCTCGCTCGTTACACTTACGCGCCCGCCCATACCTTCCATCATTCGTTTGACGAGATGAAGTCCCAATCCCACGCCGCGAAACTGCCCGTCCCGTACGGCTTGGACCCGGTAAAAAGGCTCGAAGATGTGAGGCAAATCGGATGCAGGAATTCCCATTCCCTTATCTTCCACTCGCACTTGCAATTCCGGGGGTTGGTTCCCGTTGACCGCTAGAGTTCGCACACTAATCCAGCGCTCGTCGCCCGCATACTTAATGGCATTGCCAATCAGATTTTCGACGCACTTGCTGACCGCCGCGGGATCGGCAGTCACCAGCGGCAGATCATCGCCAATCATTTCTTCCACTGCGAACCGTGCGTCATCCAAAATCGGCTTGGAAACAGCGACGCTCTGCGCCACGAGCGGCCCCACGTCCATTTTGCACAGGTCGTATTCGGAGGGCCCGAATTTCCCGGAAGCAAACAGCAACACTTGATCCAGCAACCGCTCCAGCCGCCCGCCCTGATCCTTCAAGATTCCCGCATACTCCGCGATCTGCTGCGGGTTGTCCACAATGCCATCCGCAAGGTTTTCCACGGCGGAGCCGATCACCGCCAGCGGCGTGCATAGCTCGTGCGAAACACCCGCCACGAACTCCATTTGGACTTTCGCGAATCGCTCAGCCCGCCGTGCCACCGAAAAAACGAGGATCAGGCTCCCTGCCAGCACTGAAAGTAAACCAAGGCCGATCGCCAGATTCTTTTTTCGCAATGAGCTGACCGCGGCCCCCAGAGATCCTGAACGATGCCGTACTACCAACTGCCATTGCCTTTCCTTGTTGCTGGGCTCCACAACCGGATGGCCCCTCCTTCTCGCTTCCTCCGTGACGGAATCGAGCAGGTTCACTGCGGCATCCGGCGACGTTGTTGCAATCGGAAAGTCCGTCGAAGACAGAAAGAGCGCTTCGTAGGGTGCTTTGGCGTTGCGAATGGCCATTTCGAAATCCATTTGTCCAAAATGCCGATCAGCGAGTTCCGGCAGGTAGACTCGCCTTAGAAAACTTCCGTTCAGATCAATGATCAAGAATCCGGCGAGTTGCACATTCTTATCCGCCGGAGCAACCTCGGTTAACCTCTCAAAAATAGGGCGGATCAGCGCAGGAAGGCCTTCCTGAAATGTCCACGGATAATCCTCGGCCTCCCGCTCTGCGATTGGGGACGCCAGCCTGGCGGCCTGCCGCGAGATGGACTCCTGCAACGGCATCAGGTGGGCAGGCCAGGGAGCCTGTTGAAATAGTCTGCTATCCAAATCGAGAGACTCGAACGTTGGTTGCCGATCGCCTCTGCTCTTCCAAACATAAACGCCGCTCACGAAATCGGAGCGGGAAGTCGTTTTGATCCAGGTGGCGTAGCGGCTTACAACGAGGTCCTCGGCGGGGGAAACCGGCGTAACAGGACTGACTTCGAAGCTCTCGCACAATCGGTCAAAATCGTAGGAGAATTCCTGATTGAAATTTTTAACACTCGCGTCGAGCGCGCCTTCCAATCGGGCCTGCTCGACGGTGCTGATTGCCTTCGCCCATTTGTACTGGAGAATCGCCAGAGTAAGCACCACGGCTGTCATTGCGAGAACCGCGAAAAATTCCAGCACCGATCTCTTTGTCCACTTCATATAGGTCCAAATTCCAGAGCCAACCCAGTGGATTGAAGTCTTTCTCCAGGCATTTTCTGGCTGCGTGGTGAGCAAATCATTTGGGATATTGATTAAAGTATCGTACCCCGCAAGTCACACCGCTGGACAGAAAAAGACAAGCCCTCACATCCTAAAGAAATAGGGCATTTGGGAAGACGAAAGGTTTGTTCCAAACGGACCCTACTGTAATAGCCTATCGACAGCCAACCTCTTGCCAGTATTGTCGAACACAAGCCTGTGCAGGAAACCCACGGGGGTCCCATTCCTTGCAGCCACGAGCGTAATGGTGATGCGGTCGCCGGGCTTCACGGCATCCTTGCTCCAGCCGACACGGCTAAGCTTGGTCGGGCTAAACGTCTCGCAACCCCAGTGCACGACGTTTCCTTTGGCATTCTTCACATCGAAGTAGATCTCTGTATGGGGATTGGACCAGTCGAATTCGGTAACCGTCCCTCTCAGCGTGATTTCTTTTGATTCGTCAAAGGAGGAGTAACCGTGATGTGCAACCAGAGAAAGCGAGGACGCACACATCACAACCACCGCCACTGGGATTCTCACCCTCATCCACACGCTTTCGTCTCCGACAAAGCCAAAGCAAGCTCATCTGATGATACGATAAAGCTAAAGATGGCCGCGTAAAATCAGAGTTAACACCTTCTTAACGTCGATTTAACATTGAGATGTAATCTCCGTCACAACTACTTGAAACCAGCGGCAGTAACATCGGAAATCGAGTTAACCAAGAAGCAAGAGGTTAGACCGGTGCCGAGCCGGCGCCTCGGCTGCCAAATTCAAATCGATCCACAAGAAAGGCTCAAGAATGAAAATCGCATTCGCTCCGGGTAGAAAAATGGCGGTCGCACTATCCATCGCTGTTCTGGGTGCTTTGATTGCGGTGGGCTGGAGTGCAAGCGCTGCGCCAAAAACCGCGCCGAAGGGCGCGTACCTTCCCCTCAACATGAGCATCAACCAAGTGATGGTTGCCGTGGTCGATGATGCGGCCCACATGATTTGGGAAGGCGGCAACACGGACAAGCCCCTGACGAAGGGGCAGTGGCAAACAGTCGAGTTGCACACCTATCAGCTGCAAGCCGCAGCCACGCTCGTATCGCTGGGCGGAACCGGGAAGTCCGACGCAAACTGGACCGCTTCTCCCGGGTTTCAGCAATATGTGCGAAAGTTGAGGGACATGGCCATCACCACAAGGCATGCCGTCGATACCAAGGACCAGAAGGCGCTACGCGCCGATGGGGACGCGCTGGTGACGATTTGCGAGGGCTGCCACAAACAATACAAGCCCGACGCTCCGACAGAAGGGATCTATCACAAGCCCTACTATGACGAATGCACTAACACTTTTGTTCCCGAGTGAGTGAGACCATACTTCAACGCGGTGAACCCTGGGCCTCGGCAGTTATCGTGTACTCGCCAAGGGGAAGCTCCGAAAGGGAATATTGGCCGGCGTCGTTGGTCACCGCGGTTTTCTTGGCCTGCGTATCTACCTGCAGCGCGGTCACGGTGGCGCCCCGAACGATCCCGCCGCTTGCGTCGGTGACGTTGCCCGTCGCATCCGCGTTTATCTGCCCAAAAGCCGCGGGCGGAAGCATAAGGGAGACTTTGATCAACTTGCAGTTCATTCTCATCAAAAGACTATCTTAGACGCAATCTGGAAGAGGCGCGGAGGGGCGGCGCTGACGACCTGGCCGAAGGCCGTGCTGCCGATGTTGCCTTGCACGGCCAAGGGGCCGTAAAATTGCGCGTGGTTGAACGCGTTAAATGCCTCCAGGCGCAATTCAAAGGATTTAGATTCGGTGAGCTTCAGGTTCTTCTGCAGCGTCAAATCGTAATTGTCGATCCCCGGCCCGGAGAAAAACCGGCGCCCGCTGTTACCGATTGTGTTAGCGATCGTGTTTCCCACCGTGGGGTCGTCGGCCGGCGAGCTAAAGAGCGAGGGGTTGAAGTACGAGTTTCCATTGCGCGGGTTGTGATTCAGACTGAGCGGACCGGGAGCGTAATCAAGTTCATCGAGCCCCGTGACGTTAACGCCGTTCCCCTCCGACCCGATCAAGGAGGTATCAATGGGATTGATTAGCGTCACTGGAAAACCCGTGCTGTAACGGGTGATTCCAGAAACCGACCAGCCTTCCGTCCAGCGGTTGCTGGCGCGCAAGAGGCGCTCGAAGGGGACGCTTACGGTGTAGCTAGCGACGAAGTTCTGCCGCATATCGAAGGAGGAAAGACCACGCAGCAGATTTGGGTCGAATGGGTCTACCTGATCCGCGAAATTCGAACCCTGGTCGAGAGATTTGCTATAAGTGTAGCTCGCAAACAGTTGTACTCGCCCGCTGGTGTGGCGGACGCTGGCCTCCAGCGCGTTGTAACTGGAATTGCCGATGGTCGTCTGATAGCTCACGTCACCGAAATTCGGCCCCAAGGGACCCCGTGTTCCGTAGGTGTTCTCGCCACCGGGACCGCACCCGGGAATGCTGAGGCACAGGGCAGGATTGCCGGGATTCGCCGGCTCAAGCACAAGAAGACGATGGGCCTGATTTCCCACATACTCGATGCTGAGCAGCGTCTTGGACCCAAGCTGCCGCTGCAGGGACAGCATGTACTCCTCGGTGTAGGGAATACGGTCGTTGGTCTTATAGCCCGGTATTGTGCCGATGGGCTCGAATTGAGTGAAGCTGATGTTGGAGTCCGGATTGCTTCTCGATACATTCGTCGGCGCGAGTTGCACCGGAAAGCGCTGGCCTTCCACATTGCCGGTGACGTCCACAAACGGAGTAGCAAGAAGAGGCGGAGCGGGACTCGTATAGGTGAATCCATAGGGGGCATTGTCGCTGATGAGTCCCAGGGTTTCTCCCGGAATGGCCGCATAAAATATCCCGTAACTCGCTCGGATACTTGTTGTGCCGGAAGCTCCCACGATTTTGTGCAACGGCGAATCGCCCCGCACATCGGGCGAGTACGCCAGACCGATGCGGGGTGCAAAGTCGC
This sequence comes from uncultured Acidobacteriota bacterium, assembly GCA_963709105.1. Lineage (GTDB taxonomy): Bacteria > Acidobacteriota > Terriglobia > Acidiferrales > UBA7541 > Palsa-295. The sequence continues at coordinate 69,075 of CAVPVC010000014.1, read as the reverse complement.
GGTTTCCCGGGGGGGCCAGCGTACGCGCTACGCCCGGATCTCCCGGATAAACGATGCCGGTGGGAGCGGTGGGAAACACCTTGGATTGCTCCCCGGGAATAAACGTGATGTAGTTGTTATACTTCTCATACCAGGGCTCGATCCGGTCCCACCGCAGTCCGTAATTCAGTGTGATATTGCTTTTCACGCGCCAGCTGTCTTCTCCGTAGATGCCCACATACTTGTTCCGGCCATAGAACGGCCTGAGCTGGTTCTGTGTGTATATGCTCGAAACGCCGATGAGGAAATCCGCGAAGTCGAGGCCGGTCTCCTGCCCGGTAATGTTAAAGCTGCCATTCAGATCGGCGAAAGGATACGTGTTGATCTGGTCGTATTCCAGCTGGGCCCCCACTTTGATCAAATGCGTTCCCAGTACCTTGGAGAAATTGTCGCTCAAACCGAAGTCGTTGTTGATCTGATCGAACTCTTCAGGAACGGACCCCATTGAGAAGCTATTGAAGATAATGCTTTCGACGCCCTCCGTTTGGGGCGCCCCTGGAACAATGCCTGTAAAGCCCTGCGAGGCAAGGCTGACCCCCAGCCCGCCAGCCGGCTTGCCCAAATCGTTTTTATCGCGCGTGTAATTGACGTGAAATTCGTTCACGACGCTCGTTCCGAATGTCTTGGTATGGCCGATGTCGATCAATTGCGCGCGGCCCGTGTACAGACCGTTGAACCCGGGAACACTCGCGCCTGCCTGAGTGGTGGGGTAAGGATTGTTCAACGTATAGTTGTCGAACGAATAGTAGCCAAATATCGCGCCCCAGCGTGTATTGGCATCGATGCGCTCACCAATCTTGTCATCGCGCAGAATCTGGTCGAACGCCGATGTCGAGAAGTTGTTTCCGAGACCCGGCGTCGGCGTGGGGATGTATTTCAGCAATGCCAGGGCCGGAGCAGACCACGCGCTCTGCGGGATTACCGCACCCGGGAAAACGCATGTAGCGCTGGTGCATCCCGGGAAATAGTAGGGTTCACCCCCGGAAACCGGGTAGCCGAGCTTCTGCGTCAACTGGGCCGCGATAGAAGTGTCCGTTCCCGAGCCCGAAAATAAATCGGGACTCACCGTGCCAGTTAGCGAGCTCGCTTGATCAGACAAGTTGCCGGTGCGGTCTTGCAAAGAGGGCACGGGTATCAGCCCGGTGTCCGTCCCTTCAATCTGTCGTGTGCCTTGATAATCCGTGAAGAAGAATACTTCCTTACGAACGATGGGGCCACCGAACGTGCCGCCAAACTGGTTTTGAATGAATGTCCCGCGAGTGGGAGAGAAATAATTGCGCGAATCAAGAGCCGTGTTCCGGAGGAATTCGAAAGCAGCTCCATGAAACTCATTGGTTCCGGACTTCGTAATGACGTTGATCTGCCCCCCGGTGTACCTGCCATACTCCGAGTCGAAGTTGTCGGACAAAATTCTGAATTCGGAGATCGAATCGAGATTGGGGATGATGGCGGCGGCGAGGCTGCCAGTCTCCTCCGCATCGGCGCCATTCACCAGATAGCCGTTGGCAGCCTCCCTCTGGCCGTTGATGGAAATGGCCCCGGCGTTCAAATCGCCGGAAGGAGAAAATACGGTCTGGCCCAGTCCCACGACCGTGTTGGATGTGATCGTCGTAACAGGAGTAACGCCTGGCTGAAGCGCAAGCAGGTCGGTGTAGCTGCGCCCGTTCAGTGGCAAAGCTGCCACATTGGCGGATGTGATGACGTCCCCCAACTGGGTGCTGGCTGTCTCCGCCTGCACGGTCGATTCCTCTACGGTTATGGTCTCCTGGTTCGCACCTACTTCGAGCACTGCATCGACTATAAGGGCGCTGTTTACGTCCACCGTTATACTCGTCCGGCGATAGGGCCGGAAACCGGCGTCCGTCACGTCAAGGTTGTAATGCCCTACCGGCAGTGTCGGGAAGAAGTAGGTGCCGGCGTCGTTACTCACCGCGGTTTGCTGGACCCCGGTTTCGGCATTCGTCACCGTGACGGTGGCTTTCGCAATCACGCCGCCGGTTGCGTCCTTAACAGTCCCGGAGATACTGCCCCCGACGGCCGCGCGGAGTCGAATGGGGAAAAGCAAGGAGAAGGGTCAAAAACGCAGCCAAGAAGGCGCATCCAGAAGCCCTCGGAATTAATTCCAGGTACCGCTCATCTAGAATCTGCATTTGTGCTCCTCCACAAAAGCGCTCACCCCGAGCGCATACCCCTTCGCGTACGGAACTAGCCATAAGGCCTGCTGTTTCTTGTTCTTGGCTCGGGATTGGAAATCCGTAAGGAACGAAACAACGGGGCAGCTGAATACAGGAATCACCAGAGTTCCATTTCAGCCCGCTCCAATTGTGATCCTGTGGCTGATTCCCGTATAATGCGGCGGTCGCCAGCCCGTCCGGGTTGTCGATTCCTCATCCCCGCGATACCCTGGCCAAAGGTTCGCCGCGGGGATTTAATCAGCACGTGTCGCTACTTCATCCCAGTTCCCATCCCACGAATCACACTTCCGTGAATCCTCGGCTTTGGACGTTACTCCCGTTCGCTCCGCAACGTTGTAATGTGTTTGTAAAGAAGTGGGCTGAGTTCGTAGTAGTAAGAACGGAGTCGCCCCTGCCTCCCGTCCAGGCTTCACCAAGAGCGGCGCACGGAAGTCGCCCTAGCTTCGACCGCGAACGAATCGAACTTCCTCTAAAAAAGGAATTTTATTCCGAGCTGCACCAGCCGGGGAGGGTCCGCGTTAACGGCTTGGCCAAAGGTAGAACTGCTGATGTTGCCGTCGATGGATTGCGGGCCGAAGAACTGAGTGTGGTTGAAAACATTGAATCCTTCGAGGCGCAACTGGAGGGATTTCGATTCGGTAAGAGGCAACTTCTTGAGCAGAGCCATGTCGTAGTTATCCATGCCGGGACCGGAAAAGAAACGCCGCCTGGAGGTGCCCGGCGTGCCCAGGGCGTTTTCGCTGAATTGGGCGCTATCGAAATAAGGCGTCCCATTTCGGGGATTGTGATTCAGATTGAGAGGGCCCCCGGAGTAGTCCGGCTCATCGATGCCATAGTTGTTGATGCCATTCGGTTCGGCCCCGAGCAAAGAATTGTCACCGTAGTTGACCAGCGTCACCGGAAGGCCGCTGCTGAAATGGGTGATCCCCGAAAGCTCCCATCCCTGCGTCCAGCGGTTCGCGGATCGGAAAAGACGTTCGAACGGAATCTCGATAGTTATAGCTCACGACGAAGTTTTGCCTGATGTCAAAGGAAGACAACGCATAGCTGAGGGATGGATTGATCGGATTGACCTCCTCTCCCAGATTGGAGGATTCATCCATCGATTTGCTGTAGGTATATCCGGCAGAAAGTTCCAGGCGCCCGCTGGTATGGTGCAGGTTGACTTCGAGAGCGTTGTAATTGGATTTCCCAATCGTCGCCTGGTTGGTGTCGCTGCCGAAATTCGGCCCGAGCGGGCCGCGAGTTCCATTGATCACCTGGCCCGAAACCGTCGTGAATACGTTACTCTCGCCAAAGGGGCCGCACGTGGCCGAGCCGGGAGCCACCTGGCTGGGCTGGCTGAGGCTCAGGCAAAGCGCCGCATCTCCCGGGTTGACTTCGACCATCACCAGAAGCCGGTGCCCCTGCGTGCCGACGTAGCTGGCGCTGAGCACAGTGTTCGTTCCGAATTGCCGCTGCACCGATAACATGTATTCGTCAACGTAGGGAATCCGGTTCGTCGCGGCATATGCGGGGATTCCGCTGATCGGCTCGTATTGTGACCAATCGATGTTCGGGTTCGGATTGCTGCGCGAGGCATTTCCCGTTGCGAGTGCCATAGGAAAAGGCTGGCCTTGATCCTGCCCGGTGGAAGCGGTAACAAACGGAGTGGCGAACAACGGCGGGGCCGGGCTCGAATAGGTGGTTCCAAAGGGCGCGTTTCCAGCGAGGATGCCAATCGTCAAAGCTTCGATCGATGTGTAGTAGATGCCGTAACCGGCTCGTATGCTTGTCTTGCCGGGACCGCCCAGGATTTTTCCGAAAAGAGTGCCTTCCCTGGCCTCCGGCGAATAAGCAAGGCCGATCCGAGGCGCGAAGTCGAGGTTCCCGGGGGGCGCAAGCGTCCGGGAGACCCCCGGATCGGTCGGAAACAAAATTCCAGCCGGCGCACCGGGAAAGACAACCGACGACTTTCCGGGTTCAAACGTGGAGATCCCGTTGTTTTTTTCGTACCAAGGCTCGATACGATCCCAGCGCAGGCCGTAGTTCAGCGTCAGGTTGGAACGCACGCGCCAGCTATCCTGCGCGTACAGTCCCCAGTATTTATTGCGGCCGTAAAACGGCTGCAGCTGGCTCTGATTGTACTGGCTCGGAATTCCCAGCAGGAAATCGGCAAAATCGGAACCCGTCTCGCTTCCCGTGAACAAGAAGTTGCCGTTGAATTGCGCGATCGGATTGGTATTGATTTGGTCGTAGTGAAATTCCGCTCCGAACTTCATCGTGTGGCGACCCATCACCTTCGAGAAGGTATCCGACCATTGGAAGGTATTGTTGACCTGCTTCAGCTCGTTGGCGTTTGTTCCGATGGAAAAGGCGTTGAAAACGATGTTCTCGACGCCTTCGCCTTTTGGATCGAGCGGCACGATGCCCGGAGTGCCTGCTCCGGTCACAAATCCCTGTGAAGCCAGGCTGACTCCGAGCCCACCGATGGGCTTCCCGAGATCACTGTGATCCCGCGTGTAGCTGAAGTGGAACTCATTGACTGCCGTCGATCCCAGCGTCTTCGTATCGCCCAGAGCGAGCATCTGTGCCCGGCCCAAATAAAGTGCGTTGAAACCTGGCACACTCGCTCCACTCTGCGCTACCGGATAGGGGTTGTTCAGGGTGTAATCGTCCAGGAAATAGTAGGCCGACATGATGCCCCAATGACTGTTGTAATCGAGCCGGTAGGCGCCCTTGTCGTCCCGCAAAGTCTGGTTGTAGGCCGCTGTCGCGAAGGTGTTGCCGGCCGCATTCGGCTGAGGAATATATTGCAGCAGGCTCTTCGCCGGCGCAGCCCACGCGGAGGAAGGGATCACGGCGTTGGGAAGAACGCACTGCGAGGAATCCGCGCACCCCGGTGTGTAGTAGGGTTCCCCGGAGAAAACGGAGTATCCAAGCTTCTGGGAAAGCAGGTTGGCCCAGTTCTGGCCGCTTACCGTGCCGATCAGCGAGCCTGCGAGGTCGGTAACGTTGCCGGACCTGTCCGCCAGGGAAGGAACTGGAATCTGGCCCGTGTCTACTCCCTGCGTCAATCGAGTCCCTTGATAGTCGGCAAAGAAAAATACTTTGTTTTTTCGAATGGGGCCGCCGAACGTGCCGCCAAACTGGTTCTGGTCAAATGCGCCACGCATGGGAGAAAAATAGTTGCGAGCGTCGAGATTCGTGTTGCGCAGAAACTCGAAGCCGTCGCCATGGAATTCATTGGACCCTGATTTGGTGACGACGTTGATCTGCCCTCCGCTATGCTCGCCGTACTCTGCGTCGAAGTTGCTGGTGAGGATGCGGAACTCGGCAATGGAGTCGAGATTCGGAACGATCGCCGTTCCGGAATTCACGTCTTCTTCCGCATCGCTGCCGTCCACAATGAATGCATTCGAGAATTCCCGCTGGCCGTTGATCGAGATCGTTCCGGGGTTCAAACCTCCGGACGGCGAGAGCGCACTGACGCCAACGTCCTGCTGCGTGTTGGAGGTGAGCGAAGTAGCGGGAACGACACCCGGCTGGAGGGCGAGCAGATCGGTGTAACTTCTGCCATTGAGGGGTACCGCCGTCATTTGCGCCCCCGTGATAACTTCGCCCATCTGGGTATCGGAAGTCTCCGCGTGAACCGCGGTCTCGGTAACCGTGATTGCCTGCGCCTGTTCGCCAATCTCCAAAACGGCGTCGACAGCAAGAGCGCCGTCGGCATTTATGGCGATACCGGTCCGGTCGTAAGGCCTGAAGCCCGGCTTTCGGATCGCCACGGTGTAGCGTCCAACGGGAAGTTCGGGAAAGGAATAGAACCCCTGGTCGTTCGTCGAAACCTCCTGCGCTATACCGGTGTCGATATTGGTGGCTTTCACGGTTGCGTTCGGGACTGCACCACCGCTGATATCCTTCACGGTGCCCGAAATACTCCCGCCAGCCCCGGCCCACAAATCGATGGCACAGCAAATGGGTACTGTGAGAGCAAGAAACAGGGCGACGCGACCAACCCAGCTCAAGATCGAGGAAAAACCGAAGACACAACTCTGCCGGGTACCAGCCATTCTGCTTTTCTCCTTGTGTAACCGATGGCTGACTCCCGTATAATGCTCACGGTCGTCAGCCCATCGGGCTGTCGGTTTCCGGTCCCCACAGCTCCTCGCCAAAAGGTTTGCTGTGGGGATCGGCTTTTTTATTCCTGGAAAACCTCTAGTCGAACACTCGCCCTGATTTTTTTCCTGTTTCAACGTGGAACGGCAAAAAAGTCGGCGCCTAACGTCAGTTGCAACTTAGTATCAACTGGCATATTTGACTTCATCTCCTACAAGTTGTCAAGCGCGGATGGCCGAAAGCTTATTTTCGGTTCGCAAATGGTGTGGAAATCGGAGCGAACGGGGAATATGGGGATTCTAGAATCACGGGGCCTAACAAAGCTTACTGGACATGCGTGGTTGTTCCCGCAGAAATCTCGTTGAGCTGTTGGCCAAACTCTCTGTGGAACGCCCGTGAGATACTGACTCTAGAAGTCGGTTGTGAGGCGCAGCGCAAAGCTTCGGGACGGCCCGATGGCGTTGCCGGAGAACAGACCGCCGAAGTCGATTACGTCTAGGACGTTGGTGAGGTTCTGGCCGTCGACCTGAAACCTCATCTTCAGATGCTCCGACTTGTAAATATCCGCACCCGCCGAAGCGTTGACCTGGAAGGACGGGTAAATGCGGCCCCGATCAAAATTAATGCGATTCACGACCTGCTGGCCATATTCGGCGAGCGCCTCATCATAGGTTCCCTGGAAGTCGAACGGGAGACCAGTGTCATATTGAATTCCAGCCGCGATCCAGAAGCGCGGCGCGACCTGGTAGCGAAGGCGTCCGCGAACTGTGTTGCGCTGATCCTGCGAATCGGGGAAATGGCCGATGCTCGGTATCACCGCATCGTCGCCGAGAAAAAGGCCGCCCGTTACGGGGAACCATGCATTGCCCACGGTATAGGAATAGCTCAGAAAACCCGAAAAGCCGCGCCAATCAGGAACATCGAGCTTCGCTTCGGCGCCATAGATAATGGCCTTGCGGAACGCAATGGGAAAGCTAATGGTCGTGTTGTCGATCTGATTGTCGTCCGCATAGTTGTTTACGAGCCGTCGAAAATAGTTGGCGTCCAGCTTGACCTTCTTAAAGAAGCCCTTGGTCAAACCCACCTCGTAATAGTTTCCCTCTGAAGGCTCGACCGGCAGCTGGAGAGAGATCGGGTCCAGGGTCGTGGCGGCGGTTGAGCTGGAAAGCAGGATGTTCTCGAAAGAGGGCGTCTGGAAGACCCTGTCGTAGGAAAAATGCACCACGAGATCGGCGGAGGGGAAATAGCGCGAAATCGAGAAGCGCGGGTCCACCGCCTGCCGGTTCAGCAGAAGCTGATAGTGATCCCAGCGGAGTCCGGCATTTATCGTCCAGTTCCCCAGGCGGATCAGATCCTGCACAAACGCAGACTGTTCAAGATCCGGGCGAGACGCCACGAAACTGAAAGGCGATGGAGTGCCTGGATCGAATTGAGTGGAATCGGTGACGATGTAACTGAAATTCTCATGCAGGAAGGTGTTGTCCGACTCCACTCCCGCCTTGATTTCATGGTGGCCATGGTTGATCGTGACGCTGCCCTTAAAATATCCTTCGCGAAACCAATTGTGCTGAAACACCTCTATCGGGGTCGAATCCGGGTTGGAGTTGAAATTGTTCGCGTTGTCGCGGACCATCGCACGAACATCGGCCACCGCGGTAGAAGAAAAGGTGTGCTGGTAGGAGGCAATTCCCATCGTCTCGATGTTATCGGCCGTTTGTCGCTGCCCCGCGGCTTGCTGGATGACTTCGTTGGGGATGTCGTAGCGGGAGACTTCATGACGAACGATGAAGCTGAGGCGATCTTTTGGCGTCAGATCGCGCTGGTAATTGGCGGAAAAATCGCCCAGCGTGCCGGTATTCAAATAGTTTTGCGGAACCACCGGATTCAGATAATGGTCCGTCATGCTGCCGCTGGCGCTGGCGCCGAAGCTATTCTTGCCCCGGGTGTACTCTCCTTTCGCGAAAGCGCCGGCCGAGTCAAAGCTGCCGCCCGAAAGCACCACCTGTCCGTGGAAACCCGGCTGTGAATCCTGGAGTGTGTTGACTTCGACCACGCCGCCCATTTTCCGGCCATATTCGGCAGGAATACCCGCCGTATAGATGCTCATCGATTCCACGTCGTCGGCTTCAATCTCCGGTCCGAAGCTGGGCGAGCGATTGTCCGTGAGCGGGATGCCATCGACCACAAATTGGGTCTGGTACTCAGAGCCGCGCGGATGCAGCACGGCATTGCCTTCGTATAGCCAGCCCGGTTGCGAATTCACCAGGTCTTGTATGGAACGCCCTGGAACGGAGCTCAGCCGGCTTTGGATGAGAGCCGCGCCGACCTGGCTCACGGAGCCGGCTTGGTCGGGATCAACCAGTGTATCGCCGGCACCGACAGTTACGGACTCGTTGACCGGCGATAGCTTGAGTTGGATAGTGTATTCGGTCGGAATCGAGGAACGGATGTCGACGGATGCGGAAGCCGTTGCAAAACCAGGCTGAGCAACCTGGAGCCGGTAGACGCCAAAGGGCAGTCGCTGCACATCCAGGTTGCCTTGATTTCCGGTCTCTAGAGTGTTTCGATACTCATTCGCTTCGCTAATGATCTGAACGGTTGTTTCCACGCCAAGGCCCGACGGATCAGTCACTTTAAGGCGCAATTCACCGCTATTGGTCTGGCAAAAGAGCGGCAAGGCGCAAAAGAAAAAAACAGCTGCAAATCTCTTCATGAGTTGGCCTCTCTAGCCTGATCCGGGCAAGGGTTAACACGTGCCTTCCTCATCGGGAAGGACAACTGATGTCGGAGTCTCCTTCGTTTACCCTTCGATATGAATATTCCGTTCCCTGCCTTTTTGTTCAGTCTTTTTTTCATCTCTATAAAGACCTCCAAGATAAAACTCAAAAACCTTGAACAGAAACTCGGGAAATCGAATATACATACAGAGAGCCATGCGGGTTCCTTTGACAGATTCGATCGACGAGCTGCTTTTCCCAGCCGCCATTACCCCTGCGTGGTCGGCTAAGCCTTCTGAGATCGAATGCGAGGTCATGAACCTCTTCGAGCAATTCCGCAATCCGCTTCTCCGTTATGTGCTCTCGTTCGGTATAGCCGTGCATGACGCGGAAGAAATCACCCAGGAAGTGTTCCTCTCTCTTTTTAGGCACCTTCAGTTAAGACGATCTCGAAAGAACCTTCGGGGCTGGATCTTCCGCGTCGCGCATAATCTCGCTTTGAAGCAACGCTATGCGAACCAAAGATCGCACGATACGACGGCATCCGATTGGGCAATTGCGGAAAGACAGTTTGACCCATCGCCCAATCCTGAGGAGCAGGTCTCGTTCAGCCAGAGACAGCGACGCTTGCTGGCCGTTCTTCAGGGTCTCCCGGACGAGGACCGCTGTTGCCTTCGGCTGCGTGCCGAGGGTCTCCGATACCGGGAAATCTCGGCTTTACTCGGAATCTCTCTGGGCGCCGTATCGATGTCGCTGACGCGATCACTTGCACGTCTGATGCGTGCAGCTGGGAGTTAAAGCCATGCCGAGCGAGAACTTACACCTATCGGACGAGGAGCTGTTGCTAGCGGCGGACGGCGAACTTCAAGCCCGTCGCGCCGCTCAAGTCCGCGCCCATCTGGCCGCCTGCTGGAACTGCCGCGCCCGGATGACGGAAATCGAGGGAGCGATTGCCGATTTCGCGCGAGCTCACCGCCAAGCTCTCGATCCCAAGTTGCCGCCCATCGACGGCACTCGTGCACTCTTGAGGGCGCAATTGGCCGAACTGGCAGCCACATCCCAGGTTGGTTCATGGCGGCGATTCTTTCAGTTCACCTCGCCCAAACCTGCCGCCTTGTACATCTGTGTGGCATTTTTCGCCGCCGTGCTGGCCGGAAAGCTTCTCGTTCAGCATTCCGGTCTACGCGAGGGAAACTCGGCCGCCAGTACAATTGAGCCCGCGTCGATTCCGGACCGCAACCTTACGCCAGGTGCCACGCGAACGGTTACGGTCGGTGACGTTTGCTCGATGGCTCATGAGGAAGTCGTTCGGGATGTGCCAGCGCCGTTGCGTCAGGAGATCTTTCAAGAGTATGGAATCGAGGCCCCTCGTGCGGATGATTACGAGATCGATTACCTGATTGCTCCGGGATTGGGTGGCACAGAAGACATCCACAATCTGTGGCCGGAACCGTACAAATCCCCGGCGTGGAATGCGCGGGTTAAGGATGCCTTGGAAGAACAACTCCACCAACTCGTCTGTGCGGGCAGGCTAGATCTGCCGACGGCGCAGCGCGACATCGCTACCGATTGGATTGCGGCCTACAAGAAGTATTTCCATACGGACGCACCTCTCGCCCTGAGATCGGATCTAATTCGATTCGTAAGGTTTTCTGGTTAAAAGGCTGAGATTTAAGAAGAAGATCGAAACGACGGCACAGGCAGACCTAAGGGCTGTCTCACATCCTTGCACTCTAGAAACTGTCAGTGTTTAATAACTGTGGAGGCTTCATGGACATCGTCGAGGCATTGCAGAAGGAAGAAGCATGGTTACAGAAACAGCTGACAGGCATTCAGGGTGCCATCGCCGTTCTGAACGGTAGTGGTAGGGCTGCTGTATCACCAAGGCACGCCAGCAATCCAGCTCGTAAGACCGCTAAGAGAACGATGTCCGCTGCTGTTAGAGCGAAAATAGCCCCGTCGGTGAAGGCACGTTGGGCAAAAATCAGGGCTGAGAAAGCAAAGAAGGCCAAGTAAGTCTCACGCCGTCAAATTTCTCCTGAAGAGTAGTCCTCTGTGAGGAACCATCGTCTTTATAAGGCGTCCGTTTTCCCCGATTACTGCACGAACTGAGCAACGGCAATAACTTTTTCTGTCTCAGGCTCGTGCCAGATCAGTTCCGCTCCGACAAGTTCAAGTGCGGCGGCGAATGAAACACTGAAATTTCCGGTGCAGCCTGCGTCGCCGTGAATCAGGAAAAGCAGGTTGATGAGTTCGGAGAGCGAGAGCTTCTCCAAGTCTTCATCTGCGAGACCCAATGCACGGGCGATGCGGTCACCGGTAAGCTTCCGCAATTGAGCATATGCTTTTTGTCGCTTGGTATCGTTGGGGATCATAGTTTTTGCTCCTTTTGAGCCGCATCATTTTGAGCACCGCGACAGGAATTGGGGAACCTGCTCGGTTGCTACGAGACCCTCGTCTCGTTTCTGGATGCCTGGCCATGATTATACAGCTCCGGAATCTCGACGCAACCGGTTATTCCCGGCCCGGCGGCACCACAACAAGGGAGGTAACCCGTCTTTTGAGGCGCCTTCCCGAGCGAGCTTCACTCGATAGCCAGCAAGCACACGAGATATTGGCTCGCCCCCATGAATGTAATAGGGATTAACAAAACGATGCCGGTGGGGCGTACTCAGGCTCTGCCGCCGCGGGCAAGTACCTTGGGGTTTTTGAGCGCCAAACCAAGTTCCAAAGGATCCCCTTTTTAATTTACCGCTGAAATAGTCAAGCGCGTCTCCCCGGGCGGCCCGGGTCGGCCGGTGCGGCGATCTGCCACGTGGAGCGCGATCCGCGGGTGGGGTAGAACTTAGCCTTCTCCTCCACGCGTGTGAGCTGTTGAGGACACTGCATTTCAATTTCTTGCTACACGGTCCTGCTACATTCTTCCGCAAAGAGCGCGGGTACCAGCCAGTTCGTTAGGCAATGATCGCAAGGCTCAGCGCCTGACTCGGAAAAGGGGCTAATTTCGCTCCGTTTTCGCGAGTTGGTCACTTATGACGATCTCTAAGCGGCGTGTTTGCAGTGCAGATTTAGAAGAGTGGGATCGAATGTAACTGGATTTAATGACCGGTGTAAGTGTCCTAGTAACACCCACCTTCTATCGTACGCTTCCACAGCATAAAGCTTTGACAATACGGCATTTGCTCGTTGCTTAGACGTCCGTAACTGCCAATTTCGACCACATATGGAAATAATCCAATTTGCATTTGAAAAAATGAAAAAGACCCCTGTTGCCAGGCAACAAGCATGATGGACCGTGGTAGGAATTACATAGCATGTGCCGGAGACACCCAAACCGATCCAATGCCGCGGGGATTGCGGGGACCTTTCGAGAGCTTCTTTCTATACTCATACACTTCTTTTGTCCCTTTTCCTTACGCGTATAGGAGGGAATTTCTCCCCGCAGTACCCGCAAAATCCGATTAAGGCCTCCTGACACGCACCTGAGAGCCCGGTGGGGGCGGAGATCAGCGGGGACGCCAGCGGACGAGGTCGTGAATCCCGGTTGTCAAGCCGCGGCTCAATCAAAAACCGGCGCCAGGCTATTTTCGCGAGTCTAGGTTTTCTAGCATACCGATTAGCGGCGGAAGGTGGCCGTCGCGCCTTTGTTTCTCAATCTCTGAAAGAAGCTTAGAAACCGGGTGGGCTGAGCCCCAAATCGACGGATGCATTTTTTCCGCTACACGCTTGATCCAGCGGATAAAATCGCTTTGGGTCATGATGGATTTTGCCCTGTTACATTTCCAGCAGCAAGCAACCGTGTTCCCGACAACATAGCCTTGAGAAGGGTAGACTTGGTCCAATCCGTTTGCGGGCTGAATGTCGCAATAAACGCAATTCCATGAAATTTCCATTTTGAACGCACCGTAAGGAAGTGCAAAGAGGCCCCCCCTCTTCTTAGCGCGATATTTATAGCTTCCGTAAATTCTCCGGGCTAGCCTTTCATCGGCGGGAACCTTAGGATGAATGGTTTTGCCACACTGACGCTTTCTACCCTTTAACAGGTGGCTCGTTCTGACACGCATCTCGGTTCCGCAATCGCATTTTACGGTCCAAGTGCGAGAGTGATTCTCAAGAGAACTGATCACCAGCAGTCGACCAAATCGCTCACCGACAATTATTTGGTGTTCGGGCGGAGTGCACGACTTTTGGGCTGTACTTTTGGGCACCCGCATCTTCGCCACCGGAAGTGTAATGTGGTCTCCGTCGACGGCATTGTATCAAATTGACAATTTACCGCAGGGGGCATATAAACCGTCAAACCATGAGACGATCTGCATTCTGGTTCCTGGTCCTCATAGCCCTTTATGTCGGCTGTTCGGACTCCAAACCGAAAACATCCGACGAAAAAGCGTGCGCAGAGCCTGAAAACCCTTATCAGGAAGGCTCAGGTCACTACGCCGGCTACGAATGGGCAGAACGGAACAACGGCGGCTGCAACGGCAATTCGACTTCTTTTGCCGAAGGCTGCGAAGAATATCACTCGCAAGAAGACGAATACGAGTCTTGTGAAGCACGCGTGAAATGATGTTCGTAAATGTCTTGCTATCGTCGAGGAGACAGCTAAGTGGCGGACTCAAGTTCAACTAAGCGTGCGTCAGACACTCAAAACGGGATTGTTGCGATTCTCGATGCTCTCGGCACGGCAACGTACGAGGACGCCGAAATAAAAAGGTTCATAGATTCCCGCCAAATCGTGCTGAATCTTCTCCGAGCAAAAGCCCTGGAGAGGTTTGGTGACATTCACGAAAACATGATTTCAGTCTTTACCTTCAACGATACAGTTCTCGTCGTCTTGAACACAAGCGGTCATCAACCACGACTCAGCCATATATCGGACTTTTTCATGGTTATGCGAAAGTTTCTTGTTGACTCGCTTGTCAACCGCATTCTCTTCCGAGGTGCTGTAGCGATCGGGACTTTTTATTTAAATAATGCCACCAATACGGTGATGGGCAAGGCTGTGACGGACGCTGCAGCGTGGTATGACAAGGCGGACTGGATCGGCCTGCACGCGACTCCTCGTACAAGTCTAGTTATACAAGGATTGCTGGATCACAATGAGAGAACCAAAGGGAATGTAATGTTGGACTATCACATTCCGCTCAAAGGAGGCGACACCGTTAAACTGAAAGCCGTTAACTGGCCAAAGGTTTTCTTCGCTCCCGATATTTCACCATGCAACTTGGGTGAAGAACGCGAGACATTGATCCAGTTCCTGACGGCACACCAGATTCCTTTGGGAACTGAAAACAAGTTTAAAAACACGTTGGACTTTTTCAACTTTGCGATGAAAAAGATAAAGCAGAAAGAACGGTCGAGTAACTCCGACTCCGCAGAATAGGACAGGCAATACTACTGATTAACTTTTTAGATAGCGGTGCATTCTTGGCCGTTCAACATATGCTGAGTGATGTATCTTAACAATTGTCGCTGGATTCCCGAGCAAGGCAATGGGTCGCCGGCGTGTCGGTCACCTCTTAGAACATCTCTGCAGATTCCGCTGGGACCGGAAGCTCCTTGTTGCGAAGTAGTGACAACTGTTCTTCCGTCGGGGCAAAACGATATCGGTTGCTCTTGGTGTGCTTATCGGAAACGATTTGCAGGCCAAATCGCCGTCGATAGGATGAGATGGAGCGTTGCAATCGGATACCCAACCATTGCGGCTTTCCTTCCCAGCTTGTTTCGCCCATTGAATTCGCGGCAGCAACAGCACACATTTCATGATTCAGTTGTTCAGTTGACAATGTCACTGGTTTCCACTCTGGCCGTGACATCCACAACACGAGAATCTGCGCCACGTCTTCGCCTTCAAGAGCTGCTTCGATTTGCTCTTCATGCCAAGTGGCGATCAAATCTTTCGCCTCTTCCTCCCATCCTTCGTGTCGTGCGACGCGCAAGAGAATGCTGGCGAATCCGGCCAGACGCAAACTGGTCTTCGGCGTGTACTCACGCTCTGCATGAAGGGCCTTCAGAACCATCTGGACACGAAAGAGCAGTTCGCCCATTAGATCCGCTCGCCCCGCATCGATATCATTGTGTAAATCCTGTTCGCTAACGTTGTTTTCCGGCGGTCTCTCTTTGATATGTATATCAATGCTGCGATTTGAGGTTTCTGTCTCGTTCAGAACTTTCGTGATGCCAGCCACAGCAAGAGTGGCCGTCGAAGGGCGCTTAACTTGCCCCATGGTTGTGTACAATTCTCGCCTTGTGACTTGAAAACCTGTGACAGTCTGGCAGATCAGGGCACGAATCCTCTTCGGAATCCCAGTAGTGTTGTCGATTGCGAGAAAGTCGTTGTTAATGAGTGCGTTCTCAAACTCCTTCACATCTTCGGCTAGGCGCTCGACTCTGAATTCTTGTCCAAATAAGGTTCGCCCGATGATCTCCAGCATCGAAGTCTTACCACTGCCGGATGGTCCCACAATTTGCAAAATAGGCTTTTCGACAATTAGACCGGACAGCATCATGGCTACGATCCATGTTGAGATTAGAATCATCTTTTGTTCCACCGTGAGCCGACTTGGTTCGAACTCTATGCCATCGAAGATTGTTGCGAGCATGTCAGACGGGACCAGAGCACGGGATGTCAAGCACATGAAAGGCAAATTATCCAGCTCCACGCTGTAACCTTGGTATTTGTCGTTGAACTCGAACAGCTGTCCATCGGTACCGTTTGGAACCCTGTCGATTCGGTCCTTTGTAACCCGCAACAACTGCCCCAGCTGTTCGCATACATAGGCCGTTCCGGTTGTTCGGTTATAGTACGAAAAGTGCCGAATCGAAGTTTTGTTGCCGTCTTGAATGGCCCGAATGCCGAGAAACTTCCCAATTCTCTTGTCTGCTTCCATTCCTGTTCCGATGCCGTACTCAATCAGCAAATCTGCGAATCGAGCATCCGTCGGGCTTATACGAATAGGTTTGGCTTCCTGTCCCCGCAGAAGGATGTAGCCAACTCCATCGCAGTTATATAGCGTTCCGCGGCTTTTGATGTTTGCGCAGATCGCGTCACCGGCCAATTTTATGGATTCGTCTCTTGAAGCGGGCAAACCTTCGGCAGCTCGGTTTTTTGCATTGCTGTATAACAATGCCCCAATGAGCTTTTGGACTTGGCCGAGGTCGCTCATATCCCCGAAAGGAGTTACATGATGCGTTGGCAGGGTGTCGCCTTGTATTGATCCCATATCAATCTCCACTGTAAATGCCCCGGAATCCGACCCGAACGACTCTAGGAAGCGTTGGACAGATCAATGCTTGCTGGTCTACGAAACAACCGGTCCCGCCTGTATTTCAAAAAACGTTCGATCGAATAGAGCCAATAACCTCCTTGCCTGTATTTCTCATCCTCGCGGCTCGCGTAATACTCTGGATATCGTCTTCGCAATTCGCAATCAATTGTTTCCGGATCGTTCGTGCAAAGTTCTCTCGCAAGCGAACCGATAAGGGCAAAATCCCTTCCTGATGGGCTCTTGTCGGTGCCTTTGGTTTTGCGACCAGCTACCCGTTCCGCGGGCTTGGGATCTAATTGTCCGGAAAGTAGACGGGCGTGAAGGCTCGTCAAATCCCGCACCTGAATCTCTCCGCTAGAATTTGTTGCGCGCTTGCCAGTCATCACAAAATATCGGTCGTGGTCGTACATCTCCACACGTCCCTTGCGATTTCCGCCTTCTGGCAAGGAGCCTTTCACGATCGCGTGCCAGCCCCGCCCGCTCTGGGACAATTCCGTATAACTGTTTAACTCACGTAAAATCGCCTTGGCCCATGCTTCGGTCTCACCGGTCTCTGGGTCGCGGCATTTATCCAGATCAATACCCACAAGTCCAGAATCCCTTGTGAAAACGAATCCGATGCCGGAAAAGTTAGTCACCATTCGCAGAGCGCGTACTGCGGCATCGAAGGTGACCCAATCTTTTGGGTTTGTCGTGGATGCGGGTCTACCGTCTATGCGAAACGGCACCTTAGTTTGCTTCCTCCCGCCATTCCCGTGATCCACATCTTTCAATTGCCAGCAGATCCAGTGAGACAAACGACGCATTTCGTCGGGGATGTTGTCGAACATGTCTTCCCCTCTCCACTACGGCGACTGGCGCTGGTACTTGTCACCGGGTGTCCGGAAAGAACTCCCAGCTCAATCGCGCTATTACAACTGAAGAGCATAGCCGGTGCGTACATATCTATCGTCTCAACTTAGGCTGCGTTTTTCGATCGCGGCGCTTTAGAAGTTTCCACGAGAGCAAATCCAAGACATCACTGCTGTGTGATATGGAGGGTGTTGTCGTTTGACAGAAATCCGCAAGCCGCGGTAACCGGGGATGCTTTCATGCTGCCTTCGACTCCGTGCGAATCACTGTCTGGCCGGAGAGCCACGTCTCAAACTTCGTATCGAACTCGCGTTCGAGTTCTGCTTGCATCTTTCGGCTGATTCTACATATAAGGTTCGAATTGGTAGCGGCAACCTTGCTCATAAGTCGTGAGGTTGTTCCACACGTCTCAGTGCCCGTTTGGCTACGCTCGGTCTCGAACCTAGCCGATGCTTCCTTCCTCTGTGCCTCTCGCTTTTCTCTTCGCTCACGGCGGATGATTTCTTTCTTCCATTCTTTGATTTGCTCCGGTGATACCGCCTTACCCATCGTCTGCATTTGCTCCTCGAACGGCGGTGTTTTAAGTGGATTCCCATCTTTATCTTTGGCCGCAACAAGAATGATGGACCCAATCGGGTGGACGCGCTTGACCGCATCCAAGGACACACTCGGTTCACCCGTTCTGCTATTAACAGGCCAAATGATAGGTCTTTGCGTACCGTCATAACGCCGCTCCATACCGCACGCAGCCCCCTTGTCGGTGATGGTATATGCATCGCTGAGACTGACGACTTCCCATAGTTCGTAATGGTTATCCGTCTTTTTATTCATGGCTGTGACCCTCTTGCTACGGAATGATCTTCGCAGGGCTTCCTCACGTCAGAATGTGTTACGAGAGCGAGCAAATCCGTGGCTTGGATTGCGTGAGTCACAACCCCCCTCGCTTCTTGGGAGCGGGAGCAGGTGTTGCATCTACTGCCCTCTCTGCTCGGCGGGCGGCAATAGATGGTGGGACGTGAGGCTCGACTGCTTCACAGCCGTCGATAAACTTGTCGAGGGATTCTCGGGTGATGACGTAGCCACGACCGATTCTGATTGCTTTCAGTTTGCCGTCATGAATCGCTTGCTCAACGGCAGCACATTTACACGAGCAATATTGAGCGGCTGAGTAGATGTTGAAACAGCGGCGCGGGGGATAAGGGACTTCGGGAGATTTGGGCTGTGATGCTACTTCGTTTAGATGCATGGACACGGCTCTTTTCTTTTCAGAGCCGCATCCCAGTCTTACGGGAGGGTTTTCAATCTGCTTTGCCTGAGAATTACAGGTTTTCCTCCCTTGGCGTAGAGGAACATCCTTCTCGGCTGGCGAGGCTTCTTCGCTGGTCTGAAATCCCTGCCGTACTCGCCCCTCTCAACAGGTCCAGCACGATCAGTCTCGCATAGTACTAGTACCATGTCAAGCCGTTTCTTCTAAACTGGCGGCCCCAACAGTGGGGAAAGCGAATTCTGACTATACAATATGCCATCAAGTTCGCAATAAGTGCGAATTGCACGTGCTAATATATAGCTGTGAAACGTGAAAATAATTCCTTGCCGACCTCCCGAGCGCGCCTTGCTGCTGTACTTCGCGCAGCGAGGGAAGTGCTGTCGGTTGACGTTACGTCTCGGACTCTTGGCATTGACCGGCGGGCAGCTGCAAAGCTTCTGTCGCGGTGGAAGGAGCAGGGCTGGCTTCGGAGAATAGGACACGGCCTCTACGTTTCGGTGCCCTTGGACCTCGCCGCCAGCGAACAGGTAATCGCAGATCCTTGGGTGCTCGTGCCAACGCTTTTCAATCAATGCTACATAGGTGGCTGGACGGCCGCGCACCATTGGGAACTCACCGAGCAACTCTTCAATGAAACCCTAGTCTTCACCACGCGCCGCGTCACCGAAAAGCGCATAACCGCACAGGGCGCAAATTTCCTGCTGCACAACATCACGACCAAACGCCTCTTCGGATTGAAAACGCTGTGGCGCGGTTCTATCAAAGTTTCGATTTCGGATGCGGCCCGCACGCTCGTCGATATGATCGCGAATCCGGAGGTTGGCGGCGGCATCAACCACACAGCTGATTGTCTGAGTGCATATCTCGGCAGCAAGGCGGCTGATCGCGACCTGTTAATCCGCTACGCAGAACAATACGATAACGGCGTCATCTTCAAGCGTCTCGGATACCTTGCGGATGCACGTTTGCACGACAAGGGGCTCGCGGCTGAGTGCCGCTCCCGTCTGACGCAAGGTTATGCCCGGCTTGATCCCGCACTGCCCTCAAGGAAACTTATCACTGCCTGGCGACTCTGGGTGTCCTCAACTGGGAAGCAAGTAACCTCATGATTGACAGACGCGAGATTCTCGAAGCCGCGTCGTCGTTTTCGCTCTTGCCCAGTGTCGTCGAGAAAGATTATGTCCTCGGCTGGATACTCGCCGGTATCAACGCGCATGACGCACTTTCCGAAAGCTGGGTCTTCAAAGGCGGCACCTGTCTCAAGAAGTGTTATTTCGAGACCTATCGGTTTTCCGAGGACCTGGATTTCACGCTACGCGATGAAACTCAACTTGATGAAGAATTCTTGCGGCCCGTATTCGAAGAGGTCGTAGCTTGGGTAACGGAGCAATCAGGCCTGAACATTCCTCCGATCAACTCGAATTCGATATCTACGGCAACCCGCGCGGGAGGCCCAATTGCCAGGGCAAGATTGGTTACCGCGGGCCGGTTTCTCCGGCCTCAGGCGGCTGGCCCAAGATCAAGCTTGACCTAACGGCTGATGAGAGACTGGTGCTTCCCTCCGTTCGCCGCGAGGTATTTCATCCGTACACAGATCGGCCAGAGGGAGGGATCTGGGCCAATTGCTATGCTTACGAGGAGGCCTTCGGAGAGAAACTGCGGGCGCTGGGAGAACGGACGCGGCCTCGCGACCTTTACGACGTCGTGAACCTCTATCGACACACGGACAGCCGCCCAACGGCCTCGGTGCTCCTAGACGTCCTAAGACAGAAATGTGGTTACAAGGCAATTCCGGTACCCACATTCGACTCTCTGCTATCTCAGCGTGAGTCACTTGAGGCAATGTGGTCAGATATGCTGTCGCACCAGCTTCCCGTGCTTCCGCCACTAACCGACTTCTGGGATGCGCTGCCAGAAATCTTTACTTGGATGACGAGCGGCGCGCCAATCCCACAACGCGCGCTCATTCAGCACGGCGCCGGTGAAGTCGCTGTGCGCACGCGCGTCTTACCGATGGGCGTTCCCATGCGCTCCCGTTCGACTCTGGAAATCATTCGCTTCGCCGCAGCGAACCATCTATGTGTCGATCTGGCATATGATGGCAGCGTACGCCGGATAGAGCCCTATTCGCTGCGGCAGACCGCGGATGGATATTTCGTATTGCACGCTATCCGCAGCAGTTCAGGCGAACACCGTTCTTATCGAGTGGACCGGATGCAGAGCGCAACTGTCACGTCGCAAGTCTTCCAACCACGATATGCCGTTGAACTGACGTCGACCGGACCGCTCGCCGTCGCGCCATCCTTGGCAATCCCTCGCATCGCAAGTACACCCCGCTCGACAAGAACCATTCGGCAAGGGCCGACTTACATCTACCGATGCACCGTGTGTCGGAAAACATTTAACAGAAAAACGATGGACGCGTCCCTGAACTCTCACAAAAACCCTCGGGGGTATCCATGCCCCGGACGGTATGGTGCGTATGTTCGTACTAAGTATTGAGTGTTGTGACCGAATCCTCATATTCGCTGTCACGCCGTCCGCTGCGTGGATTAGCCGCAAGGTCCTTGAGCAGCTTTCTTAGTTCGACGAGGACACGCTTCATTCAAGAGGCCCATGCCGTTTGTTGCGGTCGCAGGAGGCGGTCGCGTTCCTCATCAGCGAGGCGCCGCCGGGCGAATTCCCACCTCCGGCGCATGGAGAGTCTCGGCATGCTCACGTAGAGGCTACCGAATTAGGCCTTCGGAGGCTTGCACCGGCTGCCGATGATCTTCCAGACCTCGTCGAAACTCTTCCGGATGGCCTGATTTCTGCGCGGCCGAAGCCCCTTCGCCCGCAGAAGATCATAGATGGCCTGATGCACAGAGAACGTGCACACGCTATTACCGATGAATCGAGACTCGAATAGTTCCGCCCAATCGAAATCATTCCCGGAAACGTACGGCAGCGCTTCTTCCAGTTCGTTGATCGACATCATCGTGACGGGGCGGATGCAGGAACCTGGCGCCATTTCCTTCTGGAATATCTCATTGGAGTAGGTATTGAAGAAAAAGCTCTCGACGCCCGGTTCGTCGCTGACACAGACGGGATAAATCCTGCGCGGGCGCGTCGCCGTCCGAACCCTCCCATCCTCGACCGCCTTGCAGGCTTCCGCCAGTTGCAAGAGCGCTTTCGGCGCACCTTTCGCATTCCGCACGAACTTGCGCTCGTAGTCGGCTACGAATGCTGCCCTGTTCGTAGCGCGCTTCGCGACCTCCGTCAGGAGAGAGGACTTGATTTCAAATACCCCAACCACATTCCCGAGATCGAGCAGCGCGTCGATCTGGCCGGTTTTGTATTGCACATCCGGGTGCAGCATCCCGCACGTTTCCGGATAGAACTCCTTTAGCAAATCCACTGCGTAGATTTCGAAGAGGCGCCCCCACAACTGCCGGAATGTTTCCCTCTTATTCGGCGGGAGGTTGTCGAAAATTGTCCAGTACACGCCGCTTGTCAGCAGCTCGACCAGAAAATCCAGATCAAGGATTAGCATGCGGTTGGCGTCCATCTTCAACAAGGGCGCTTGCCTGAAGATATTCAGGCTTTCGGTCAGGAATGCACGACCGGCCAGTTCTTCGTTGAAACGCTTGCGTGTGTGCGGCTTCCCGCCGCGCAGGGCTTTCCCAAGGCCGCGCGTTGAGAGCGCGCGATCCTGAACCAATTTCCGCAAGATGCCAGGCGGGAAGCCGACCTTTGAAAACACGCGCCGCACGTCGAAAGTTGCATGTTCCGGGCCTTTGAGTTGCCGGCCGTAGGCAAACAGCCCGAAAACCGCTGCGATAAAATCATTCAGCGGCAGCCGCCCCACCATTGTCGCGGAAATGTTCATTCCCAACTTGGTGGTGAGCCTGCGAACTTCGGGATCATTCCCCGGTAGGATTTCGGTGAGGATGCTAAACGTCCGGCTCAGGGCATACGCGAGATCGCGGGGATTATAGACGTCCCACACCGGCAGGAACGACAGTAGCAGATCGAGCGTCGTGGGTTGCGCAGGATTCTGCACGCGGTCCAGCGGCAGAAAGTCATTCGACAGCAGCGCCAATGCACCCAAATCCTTCTCGCTTTTTCCCGTGAGGCTCACCGCACCTTTTCCATAGAGCAGCAAGTGCCGGATCAGCTGCAGGCAGCCGATTCGTGTGAACACGCCGGTGAAGCCAGGTCTGTCCACCTTGTGTCCGGCGAGTTTGGTCAACAGCTCCGGCGTGAAGAACCGCTCGTTAAGGACCCGATGAACCTCGGGATCAACCGAACGGTGTTCCGACAGGATACTATTGATCGAAGCAAGCACGCCGATGGCGCCGCGCAGAGGTGTCTGCCGCAAGGCTTTCCAATACAGGCTTTCTCTGTTCGGCGTTCCGGGAACGATTTCGGAATAACGCAGGTACACGCACATGGCGGGGCCGGTACGCGGCGCGGGCGTAGCCACAGCCGCAGACGGCAACACCAGTCCAGTTGGCGGGGCAATCCGGTCGAAGACGCCGTTCAGTTCTTCCGCGGTATATCGTTTCATGATTCAGCACTCGCTTTCCAACGGCAAAGCGACTTCGATGAGCTATGCATCTTCAAGAATGAATTGAACACGGCATCATCTGTGCCAAAGCGCGAGCTATTATCGAATGCCGTTGATGCGATTAATTACAATTCCACAGGAACCGGATCTCCCACGTCGATGTCCGAAAAGTGAGGACAGGCGGGGATGTTGAGATTGCGTAGTGTCGCACTCTCTTTAATGGTGCTCTTGTTTCCGTCATAAACCAGATACGCATAGGGCAGTGCGTGCCGGGTCCAACCGGTTACAATATCCATAGCTAGGCCGACGGCCGTCGAGGCGAGAACGCCATTGGGCCACACGACCTGTGGGCGACCTCCCGCTTTTCCGTATCGCGCCGCTTCCTCGGCAAGCTTTGCATCGGTAAGGAAGCCCATACACCGCATGCACAAACCTTCAGGCGATGAGAGTATGACCTGGCCTCCAATGACCGGGGGGGCCTGTCCATGCACATCCATACCGACATCGATGTAGTGCATTAGGTAGCGTCTGCACGCCACTTCGAGTTCGTGTCGGCCCTGATAGCTGTCCACGCAGCCGAAAACGATCTGGCATTCTCGAAGAGGCTCGGGATTACCCTGCCACCTAGTGGCGAATCCCCTCACAATCGCGTGCGGCTGGAGGCCGAAGATCATAGTTTTGGCAATGTGCAGTTTGGGCGTCTCGGCGGGTACGTCAGTGGACGTTGCGCCTACTAACCGGTTCAGATTCGATTCCTCAACAACATCGCCGTCATAAATGACAAAGCGTTGGAAGCCAATATGAGCAAGCTGCTGGATGATGTGCGAGCCCCCGCCCCCAAGACCGAGCACACCGACAGTACAACCCCCAATCCTGTCCTCCGAATCGACACCCAGAAACGATTGTCGGGAGAAACGCTCCTTGCTCACCTCATGGCCCCCTTTGCAAAAACGCCCAAAGGCTTGCCGATGACACTGATCGTGCCAGCAGCAACCGGCTCCTTGCGGCCCGGCAGCCACACCCAGCCAGACCCGTGGTTGCGGCTCAAGATGATCATGCCGTGCACCGCTTCGCGCCCCACCGATTGAAATCCCGGCATGATCTTGGGTATTTCGCGCCTGTCGACAGGGCTCATCCCGGTCTCGCCTATATGGGGATGCACATGGATGTGAAATATTCCCTCGCGTGCCAGCCGTCCGTGATAAACGGCTTGCATCGCCCATGTGAGGGCATCACTGCCGATCCTGGCGGCGACAGACTCATCATCAATATATTGGTCGTCAGGAATTGAATGATACCGATTAAGAAGGACAACCTTGCCTTCGTTGGCCAGCGATCCCACGCGGCCAAGTACGAACCCGACCCGCTCCTTAGCGAAAGGATGCGGACGCGCCAGATCCCGGAGAATCTCTTCATGCAACGACCCTGTGAGCCTAATTTCGACCTTCATTTTGCCTTCGTGAATCCTGTCAGATGGGCCACCAGAATTTTCGCGAGGGTCGGCGATACGGGGTTGACCTTCCACGAAAATGCAAACCAGTTCTTCTCACAGATTCGCGCGTTGCTGACATTCCAGTTCTGTGCATAGGGCAATGCGATCTGCGTCGAAAAATAGAGTTGCGACGGATACCCGTCACCTCCCTGGAACGGACGGAGCAGGGCGTCGCAGACCGACGGCTGACACCCTTCCGGAAGACGAAGCTGCTCCAGAAAAAGGAACGTAGCATTGCCTTCCGTCAATGCACTGACCTTCGAGCAATAGCGCTTCAACTCATCGATTTGTTCTTGGGGGTAGTCCATCTCAGCCGCCTACGACGACCCGCCCGATTGCGCCTGCGTGTGGAAGACCTCACAGCCATAAATCTTCACGGGCTTATCTGGCGGCAGGGGCATCGGCGGTCCGTTCTTCTCTTCCAGCAGGACGTATCCTTCAGTGGTTTCGTTCACCTTCCCGAGAATTTCCGCCACCGTTCGATCCCCTCTCTCGATTTTGTACGGATCGCCATTGATGAAGATGGTGACGATCTCCTTGTGGGCGGTGATGAAACCCTTCAGCCCGCGCTTCCTGAGATCGACCTTCTCGTCCGGTTCGACGACACTATTCTTGTGGTCGACGAAATCCTCGATGAGTTCGAATGCGCACGGGCACTTGCCGACTTTGCTCAGAAGAAGTTCACCGGTCGGATGATCCGTGTCGACTTTGACCAGCTCGCCGTCGATGCGAACACGGTAGACCGGCGCGTGGGGAACGTCCTCCCCGCGCTCAGCAAACTCAAAAATATCTATCTCGTTATTTTCCATATTCTCAGGCCTCCCAGCCCCGCCATACCTTGCTCCGCACTGGAATTCATGCTGGCGGATTTCCATTTTATTCTCGTCTGGAATACGGTGTTTGTCCAGCACTATCTATAAGTGTGTAATACGCACCTTTTGTGCTTGGCGTTGACAGTGTAGCCGCGCGTGTATATGATGGACGCCTGCATGACGCTGGAGCCAATTTACAAGACCATCGGTGGAATTATCAGGCAGCGGCGACGACGACTGGAGCTGCCGCAAACGAAACTCGCGGCCCAACTCGGGATTTCAAGAGCCACCCTCGCGAATATCGAAACCGGACGACAAAGAGTCCTCGTTCACCACCTTTACGCTTTTGCTGAAGCTCTCGACATGAAACCCGGCGATTTACTTCCTCAGATGAGCAAGAACGGATCAGAAAGCGAGTGGGCGCAATTCCCCATACCAAGCGATTTAAAACCTCAACAGAAGGAACAAATAGCCCGGCTGATCGGACCCATGAACCCAACAACCAGCAAGCCAAAGGAAAAGAGCGATGCCAAATTTGCCAAGACAATCCGTAGAAGCCCGCGCTAGCAAGCTGCTCGCAAATCTGGGCATTGCGGAAATCCCTGTGCCCGTGGAGAAAATAGCGAAATCGCTAGGCGCCCGCGTCCGATTCTCGCCTCTCGATGACGAACTATCCGGATTTGTATTTATCAAGGATGGTGTTCCGATCATTGGCGTCAACTCACTCCACCATTCGAATCGGCAGAGATTCACAATTGCCCATGAAATTGCCCATCTTCAACTTCATCCCGACTACATCACGAGTGAAGTCCATGTCGACAAGCGGTTCGCGGAATCAGTTCTAAAGCGTGATACCTCCTCTGCAACAGGTAACGAAAAGCTCGAAGTTGAGGCAAATCAGTTTGCAGCGGCTCTGCTGATGCCCGCAAACATTCTTAATGAATTGCTCGAAGCGTCCCCTATTGATATCGAAGACGAGAGTTCCATCGACGAATGGTCGAAGGAGTTCAATGTGAGCAAGGCTGCGCTGCAATATAGGATAAGGAATCTATGAAATCATCTTCTTGTGAGGACTACAAAAGCGAGCTTTGACGAGCTTCGGTCCCGAACGGTATGGCGAGAGCGCCTTGTCTCCAGTTATGATTTCTCCAAGGCGCTTGATGCTTCGTGCCGAAATTTTCATGTTTCTGCTCACGTCTCTTCACAGCCCCACGCGCAGTAAGTCCGCAGCCGCAAAACCGGCAAAGGCCCAGATTCAGGCACCTACGGGCTAGAACTTGCCGGCGCGGTCGAGCTTTTTTTGCTCTTCGGGGTCATGCATTTCTGCGTCAAGGTAAATCTGGGTCACTTCCAGTGACTTGTGGCCGAGCCAACTTCTGATTTTCATCAGGTCGAAGCCAGAACGCAGCCAGTTCGTCGCCGCCGTCTTCCGGAGTCTGTGAAGATAATGCTCAGCACACACCGGGCGTGTCTCGCACGTCACTTCGACTTCATGTCGATTATCGTATCGGCCTTCCCGGATCTTCGTTTTGCACTGCCCGCAATTCAGCCCGGAGCGCTGTGCAATCGATTTGAATTTGCGGAGAAAGTGCCCCTCGGGCTTTCCGTCTTCGTTGGTGAAGACCCATCGGTCGGACACCGCGTGCTTTTTGTGGTCGGCCAGCAGTGAACCCAGTTCGGTCGTCAGCGGGACCTGTCGCTCTTCGTGGTTCTTGGGAAGGAAGCCGACATCGGATTTGCCGTCGCCGCTCACCGTGAAACGGAGCCCTTTAAGGTCGAGATCTTTCCACGTCGCATACTGAACTTCCTGCTCCCGGCACCCCGTGCGAACAAAGAAGAGATACCGCAGATATTCCTCCGGAGTCATCGCCGCGAACAGTTTCGACAGTTCGTCGGAGTTGTACGCCTTCGTCCTGGTCCGCTGAACCTTCGGAAGTTTGATTAGTTTCGAGGACTTCTCGACCCCGTTCGCCTTCAGCAGCTGAGAAAACGAATCCCATGTGAACACTCACTGTCTTGTTCGCGTAACCCAGTGAGCGCAGAAATTCGACGTACTCATTCAACTTGGCCGGGGATGCGAGTTGGTCGACGAAGCGAACTCCCGTCGGCAAATTCGCGAGCAACTGACCGAATACGTTCTCGTACGCTTTGATACTTCGCGGGCGACCGAAGCGGCGCTCGTGTAAGTAGTTTTCGATCGCGGTTTTGATCGAGGTGCGATTCGCATTCGCGGTGTTCGTTGCCTCGTCAAAGGTGAGGCCCAATTTCTGAGCCTTGTGAGCCACTGGAGCTAGTTTCGCGGCTTCCTTTGCGGCGGCTTCGGTCTCGTGCTTGACCCATTGGTATTTTCCAGCAGCGTTACGGATGCGGATGAAATAGGGGCCATGCTTCGCGGCTTCGGGTCTGCGGCCTATACCCAATGCAGAATAACGCCACGCACCACCTGTTTTGTGCCGGTAGTAGACAGTTTCGATCGCCATTAGTTTTGCCTCCGCAAGCCCCTGCAAGGCAGTACAATTAGAGCGGAAACTGTAGCATGCTGTAGCATGCCCGTCAATAGATCGTGTTTTATGGGTTATTTAAGTATGGCGGAGAGGGTGGGATTTGAACCCACGAGCCCGGTTTTGCCAGGCTACCCGCTTTCGAGGCGGGCTCTTTCAACCGCTCAGACACCTCTCCGCGGCAGGCGTTTAGCTTAGCAAACGTCGCGTTGCGTCACAACTCGCCGCCGCAAAACAGCTCGGTTGCTAACGCTGTTGACGCGTTTTCAGAGTAGCAAAACGTCAACGTTTTGCGCGCTCATTTAAGAGCGACGACAGATTGAGCTTCCGGAACGCCGCAGTGCTGTCCATTTCCTGCACTTCGAGTGAGATGGCGAGGGGCGTTGTTTCATAGAGCTTTTCGAGATATTTGCAGGCGGCGTCGAAAATCTCCTGGCCGATGCGCTTGCGCTTCTCCGGTGGCCGCCCGGGAGCGATGCGGACCCAGATCGCGACGAACGCGTTATCCCGGTGCCCGTCGGCAACCGCGTAGTACTCGCGGTGCGAGGCGCGCGTGCGCACGGCGGCCGTTTCAAACTCGCCCGTTCGCAGAGCGGCCTGGTGGATTTCTTCGACCAGCTTGAGAACGTCAATTTGATTCTCGATGTTCCCGGAATACTCGACGACGATATGTGGCATGGCCAACCTTTCCCAATGAGAGCTGCCTGGAACTCCCGCACTCTTGCCGGTGCGACAAAGCTTCGGCTCGGCGGCCTTCTATACTATATTGCTGGCACAAAAGCGCGCAGTCGATTTCAACCGGCTGCGGAATGCGGAAAATCGATGCTCAAGAAAGTTGCGGTTCTAGATGACTATCAAGGTGCCGGCCTGTCGCAGCCTCACTGGGAAAGGCTGCGCGGCCGCGTTGAACTCCACGGATTTCGCGACACTGTTCAGACTGAACAAGAGCTGGTTGAACGTCTGCGGCCCTTCGAAATTCTGGTCGCGATTCGCGAGAGGACGCATTTTTCACCCAGCCTTCTTCGGCAGCTTCCGATGCTGGAGCTTCTTTCCCTAACCGGCCGCCTTTCGGGACAAGTCGACGTGGCCAACGCCACGTCGAACGGAGTTCTTGTCACCCAAACCGAGGGCGGCGGCCCATCGGCGATTGAGATGACGATGGCCCTAATACTGGCTATCGCGCACCGCGTTTCCCAGGAAGACCGCGCCATCCGACAGGGTTTATGGCAGACGGGAATTGGCTTCGATCTGTTCGGTAAAACCCTCGGTATTGTCGGTCTGGGACGCATTGGTTCGCAGATCGCCGCGTTCGGCAAGCAACTGGGAATGCATCTGCTGGCATGGAGCGAAAATCTCACGGAGCAGAAAGCCGCCGCTGCCGGCGCGACTTATGCGCCTCTCGACGATTTGCTGCGGCAGAGCGACATCGTCACTCTGCACCTGCGCCTCTCCGAGCGCACCAGGGGGCTCATCACCGCACGGCACATAAGCCTGATGAAGCCTACGGCGTGCCTGGTGAATACGTCACGCGGCCACCTGTTGGACGAACAGGCGCTCGTGAACGCTCTGCGGGAAGGTCGCATCCGCGGAGCCGCTCTCGATGTTTTTCAGACGGAGCCGCTGCCCGTCAATCATCCGTTGCGGTCGCTGGAAAATGTCGTGCTGACGCCACACATGGGATATGTCAGCGAGCAATCCTACGATCTTTTCTTCCGGCAGGCAGTCGATAATATCGAGGCGTATCTGGACGGGCGAATTCCGCCAGGCGCCTTGAATCCGGAAGTTTTGGAAAAACGCGGCCCGGCGCGAAGCGCATAAAAGAATTAATCCGAGTCGCTGAGGCGTTCGATGCGGGCGCCAACGCCACTAAGTTTCAACTCGATGCGCTCGTACCCCCGGTCGATGTGATAGACGCGGTCGATGATGGTCGTATTGCTGGCGACCAGGGCCGCGAGCACCAGTCCTGCGCTGGCGCGCAGATCGGACGCGGTAACCGGGGCGCCGCTGAGCGGAGTGGGGCCCGTCACGATAGCATCGTGTCCCTCGATCGTGATGTTCGCGCCCATGCGCATCATTTCGCTGGCGTGCAGATAACGATTCTCAAAGATCGTCTCGCGAATGTGCGAGATACCCTGGGCCTGCGTCGCGAGCGCCATAAACTGCGCCTGCATGTCGGTGGCAAAGCCGGGATACTCCTCGGTGGTCACGTCGGCGGCAACGAGCTTTTTCGCGGCCTTCACGCGAATCGCGCTTTTCCCCTCGCAGCGAACCTCCACTCCGCACTCCTTCAGCTTGGCGACCACGGCCGCAAGATGCTGCGGTTCGCAATCGGTAAGAAGCAGGTCTCCGCCGGTAATGGCGCCAGCCACAAGGAATGTCCCGGCCTCGATGCGGTCCGGAATCACCGAGTGCGTTGCGCCATGAAGTTTTTCTACGCCCCGGACGCGAATCGTGTGCGTCCCGGCACCTTCGATTTGCGCCCCCATCTTCACGAGAAGCGCTGCGAGATCGGGAATCTCGGGTTCAAGGGCGCAGTTCTCGAGAACGGTTTCACCTTCGGCGAGCACGGCGGCCGTAAGAATGTTTTCCGTTCCCGTAACGGTAATTTTCGGAAAGCGAAAGGTCGTGCCCCGCAGGCGCTTGGCTCGCGCCTCCACATAACCGTGATCGACCGAGATTTCGGCGCCAAGCTTTTCGAGCGCCTGGATGTGCAGATCGATCGGCCGCGCGCCGATAGCGCAGCCACCCGGCAACGAGACGCGCGCATATCCGAACCTCGCCACCAGCGGCCCCAGCGTGAGCACCGAGGCGCGCATCGTTTTCACGAGTTCATAGGGGGCTTCGGCATGCGAAACATTTTCCGCCTGAATCGAGAATTCGCTGGGCGGCAGGTCCGGGCTCTGGACAACGCATCGCATGTGCGCCAACAGCTTGGCCATGGTGATGATGTCGCGCACATGCGGGATATTCTTCAGGTAAACCGTATCAGGAGTGAGCAGCGCAGCGGCCATCGCCGGCAGCGCCGCGTTCTTCGCCCCGCTGATTCGCACGGCCCCTTCGAGCCTGCGCCCACCCTGAATTTTAAACTTGTCCATCTTGCGTGTGTGGCCTAGGCCTCGCCGAGTGTCACCGGCACGTTCATCTTCTTTCCGTCGCGGATAATCGTGAGCGTCACCGATTCGCCCGGCTGCGCGCGGTTCAGCATCAGGTTCAAATCCGTCTGGTTCGAAATTTCCTTGCCGTTCACGTCGATGAGCACATCTCCGCCGATGCGCAATTCCTGCAATCCCGCCAGCACCGACCTGTTGCCACCGCGAATTCCGGCGCGAGCGGCCGGACCACCCGGCATTACCGTTTCGATGAGCAGCCCATGCTGCACGGGCAGGTTCAACGCCTCTGCCAGGTCGGGCCAGATTTCGCGGCCCTGAATTCCCAGCACGGCGCGGCGCACGCGGCCCTTGGTAATCAACTCATCGGCGACGCGCCTTGCCGTATTGATGGGAATCGCGAAACCGATGCCCGCGGTAGTTCCGCTGGGCGAAAAGATCGCGCTGTTGATTCCGATCACCTCGCCGTGAGAGTTCAGCAACGGGCCACCGGAGTTTCCGCGATTGATCGCTGCGTCGGTCTGTATAGCGTCATCAATAAAGGTGGTATCGCTCGTTTGTACCGTACGGCCGAGCGAACTCACGATGCCTGTCGTAAGGGTGCTCTGAAACCCAAACGGATTCCCAATCGCCAGCACCCGCTGCCCCACCAGCAGATTGCGTGAATCTCCCAGCGGAAGCGGTGTGATCTTGCGGCCGCGCGGATCGATTTGAATCAAAGCGATATCGTTGCGCGTATCCGCCCCGATCAACTTCGCCTTGTAACGCGACTGGTCGCCGAGTGTCACCTCGATTGTCTGGGCGCCTTCGATCACGTGGTTGTTCGTCAGAATATGGCCGGCGGTGTCGATCAGAAACCCGGAGCCCGCGCCTTCCACCGGCACAGCGTTATAGAAGAAGTCATATTCCACGGTGCGGGTCACGATGTTGGCCACTGCCGGTGACGACTGGCGGTAGATCTTCACATTCTCGGCTTCGGTAGGGTCCAGCTTGATGCCGCCAACCGGCGCGACTTGCAAATCCTCTCCCCCAGGATGCAGCGCGTCCACCGAAGCAGGGTTTCTCGGGCCATACTGCGACCCCAGCCAATAGGCGGCCAGCCCGATGATCAAGCCGATCGTCAGCAGGCGAATCGAACGTCTCAGGTTTCGCGATCGCGGCATAACGGGAATTCCCTTTTATGGTGCACTGCGGCTGTTAGCAAGGCGGAGCCTTCTCGATATCAATACGTTTTTGGAACTGCGAATGTTTCACTTCGTCGTGGCCGGCGCCTTCAATTTCTCGATCAACTGCGCCACCTGGCGCTCGGTGTCTTCCAGCGGTCCGGAACAATCGATCACTTCATCGGCCAGGCGCTTCTTTTCGCTGATTGGCATTTGCGCCGAGACGCGCCGCTGCGCCTCTTCTTTCGTAAATCCTCGCGCCTCCAGCCTTTCCATTTGCTGTTCTGGAGTGCACCAGCACACCACCACGCGGTCGAGTTCCTTGTTCACGGCCGCTTCGTAAATCAGCGCTGCCTCAAGCACCGCAAACTCGGGGCCCCCGGGGCGGTCGAGCGCCTTGAACCACTGCCGGATGACTTCCAGAATTTTGGGATGCAGGATCCAATTCAACTTGGCGCGCTTCACCGGATCGGCAAATACGACCGTGCCGAGTTTCTTCCGATCGACCTTGCCTCCAGGCGCCAGAATGTCCTTTCCGAACTCTCGCAAAACTTCGTCGTAGGCCGCCTGTCCCGGTTCGAGCAGCTCGTGGCCAAGGGGATCGGCCGCGAGCACCTGGCAATCCCGGTCGCGCAGCATTCCCGACACCGTCGATTTGCCGCAAGCGATCCCGCCGGTAAGTCCCACCCGCAGCATCACAGCCTCCCTGCCGCTGCAACGGGCACGTGCGCGCCGCGCCGCATCCGCGCCGCTTTCACCGTATTGCTCATCAGCAGCGCAATCGTAAGCGGGCCGACTCCCCCCGGCACCGGCGTAAATGCCCCCGCCACATTCACCACATCGGGATGCACATCGCCCACTAGCACCGATCCCTTCGTGCGAAACGACTCGATCTTCTCCGGGAAATTGGCAAAAATCCGTTCCGCCTCGGCCTTGTCGGTAATCACGTTCTGCCCCACGTCGATCACGGTCGCTCCCGGCCGGATATAATCCGGCGTAATCATGGCCGCGCGGCCCATCGCGGCCACCACGATGTCGGCTCGTCGCGACACGTCTTTCATGTCTCGCGTTTTCGAATGGCAAATCGTCACCGTCGCGCTCGCATGAAGCAGAAGCAATGCCATCGGCTTGCCCACGATATCACTGCGCCCCATCACCACTGCATTGGCCCCTTCGAGCGGAATATTGCTTCGGCGAAAAATCTCCATCACGCCCGCTGGAGTGCATGCCACCAGAGTCGGGCGCCCCGCCACCAGCCGACCCACATTGATCGGATGGAACCCGTCGACATCCTTTGCCGGATCGACAGCGTCGAGAATCCTTTTCGCGTCCACCTGCGGCGGCAGGGGCATCTGCACCAGAATCCCGTCGACTTCGTCGCGCTTGTTCAGCCCGTCCACCAGCGCGAGCAGTTCGTCGGTAGTAATCGAAGCAGGCGGCGTGAGCATGAAGCTTGCGAGCCCGAGCTTCCCGCAAGCGGCGATCTTGCTATTCACATAGAGCTTCGAGGCTGGATTGTCGCCGACGAGCACCGCTGCCAGCCCCGGACGTATGCCCGCGGCCCCCAGCGAAGCGATCTCGCCCGCCAACTCGCCATAAATCTGATCCCGAATCGCGTTCCCGCTAAGAATGCGCGCAGCCAAAAGAATCTCCTCGCATAAGTTCGTGTTCCCGAATCTGTGATGATAACGGTTCTCGTCCCGGGAGGCTAGTGGCACACGCGCCGCCGTTTCGCGGGTCGCCTGGCTCCGGGAATTCGGGAGGCTCCACGAGTGAGTATTCTATGCGGTTGGCAGGCGAGAGCCCGGTTATAATCTTTCGCCACTCATGTTCGTAAATTCCCGGATATCGTTTCCATGCGCCTGATCGCGCTTCTCCTCGCGTGTGTCGCGTCTGCATTGCCCGCGTGTGCGCAGACGGATGGCTCCAACCCGGTCTCGTCATTCCTTGCAAATTGGGACCAACGAGCCCTGCAGACACAGGTCAACCAGCCCAACTGGCTCACGCCCGTGGTTACCTCCACCGCACGATTGAAGCAGGAGATCCGCTACGATATCTCGTGGCAACGCAACCCGGACGGCTCGACCGCCGAAAATTACGGCGGCAGCAAAGGCTTCACCACGATTCCGGTCGACCGTGTCGAAGTCAGCCTGAACTTCCCTCCCTTCATGGCCCATAACGAGCCAAAGGTAAACGACGGCTTCGGCGACTTCTCAATCTTGACAAAATTTCGCATCCTCGCGCGCAATCGCGAGAAAGGTGACTACGCCCTGACTGCTTTCCTCGCCGTCAGCTTTCCCACGGGATCCTATAAGAACGGCTCTCCCCACCCCGTGATTACTCCCACAATTGCGGGCGGCAAGGGACTGGGAGACTTCGTGTACCAGGGCACATTCGGCTCGGATCTTCCCGGCGCGCAGACGGCCCTCCTGGGCCGGCGCCTGATTCTGAATAACGCACTCCAATACCGCGGCTGGGGAAAGATCTGGCCCGAAATGGAAGTGAATTCAAATTTTTACAGCGACGGCACCAATGACGGCAAAAAGCAGGTCTATCTCACTCCGGGAATTTCCGCTGGACGCTTCTCGATCTATAAGCATCTGCAACTGAGTATGGGAGCAGGAGTGGAGATCGCTGTCACTCACTTCCATTCCTACACCCATCAAACCATTTTCACCGCACGCCTACCCTTCTAATTAAAACATCAGCCCCCTCTCCCAACCTTTTCTGATCTGAGTATTGTCCCGGTCCACACGTCACACGCATCGGTGACCATTGTCACTGCGCGCTCTCCCCACGAAGTAGGAAGGTGCGAATGGAGCGATGGACTTGGGAATTTTCCATTGCTCATGGGGTGCCGCCATGAAACGCAGAATAACCAGGAAAACAGTTCACAGGGCGCCTGCAAACAAGAAATTCGAGCCTTACCCGCCGCGTAAAGCCGCCGCTAAGGTCAACCGGAACGCGCAGATGACCAATTACCTCCTGGAGGAGCATCCCGAGTTTTGCGAGGGATGATGCAGGGTCGAAGGTCTCCTCGGCGTGCAGCACGGGATACCCCGCCGTCGAGATTTCTGTAAC
Source organism: uncultured Acidobacteriota bacterium (assembly GCA_963709105.1). Lineage (GTDB taxonomy): Bacteria > Acidobacteriota > Terriglobia > Acidiferrales > UBA7541 > Palsa-295. Next base: position 33,934 of record CAVPVC010000014.1, on the reverse strand, counting down.
AGACGGAGGATGCCATGAAAGTGAAAGACGTAATGATGAGGACGGCCGCCCGGTGCCACCCCGATACGAACTTGGGTGCCGCCGTCGAGATGATGTGGACGCGCAATTGCGGGATTCTGCCCGTAGTCGACGCTGAAGAGAAGCTGGTCGGCGTAATAACGGACCGGGACATCTGCATCGCTCTGGGAACCCGAAACCGCTTGGCTGGCGATGTTGCCGTAAAGGATGTCGCCAGCGCGCATGTGTACTGGTGCAAGTCGGACGACGATGTGCGCTCGGCCTTGCAGCTGATGGCAGCATCGAAAATCCGCCGCTTGCCTGTGGTCAGCAGCACTGGCGTTCTCGAAGGGATTCTTTCGATGGACGACGTAGTTCTGCACACCGAGGCCGGAGGACACCCCGGCGAACTCCCGGCCGAAAAAGTGGTGAAGACACTGCAGTCGGTGTATTCGTCGGGACTTCCCCAGTTGGCAGAGAAGAGATTCGCACTGGCGTGAGATGAAGAACCGAGTCGGTTGCCGGGGGGCCGGATTGAATGAAACGTGAAATCTCAGCGGCCGGCCCCGGCAATCGGATATCTCGGCATTTTTTGCAGGTCGTGACTCCAGTCACCAAAACAAGTGACCCGCGTCACGTCGCTCGCGCCTTGGCTTGCTTTATAACCTTCCTCGGAGGTGCGTGATGATGAAGGCGGGAACCAACATCCAGGTCAAGAAGATCCTTTATCTCACGGATTTCTCTCAGCCTTCCGAGGCGGCCCTTCCATTTGTCATATCGATGGCGCGGAACTACGGCGCGTTTGTGAATGCACTGCATGTCCTCATGCCGGCCCCCCCCGCCAACGGAACCCCAAAATTACGGGAACAGACCCTTGACACCGTCGAAGAAATCGCCCAGGCCGAAATGCAGAAGGTCGATTCTCAATTGGCGGGTTTGCCCCACGACACCACCGTGGAATGGGGTACGGGTACGGCTGTGTGGTCGACTGTGCAAAAGGCTATTCAACAAACGCGTCCCGGCTTGATCGTCGTCGGAACGCACGGGCGCACCGGCACGCAAAAAGTCCTGCTCGGCTCCGTCGCGGAGGAAATCTTCCGCCGTTCTCCCGTGCCGGTTCTCACGATAGGGCCGAGTGTGTCCCGAGGCATTCACAGCGACGGGCGGTTTCGAGCGGTGCTCTTCGCCACCGATTTTGGGCCGGAATCCGACGTGGCAGCTCAGTACGCCATGTCCTTGGCGGAAGAAAACCAGGCGCGCCTCATTTTGCTGCACGTCATCAACGGCCCGAGACAAGGCAATGGCAGCTCCCATATGCTTTCTGCCGCGGAAGTGATGCATCAACTCCACGGGATCGTCCCGCCCGAAGCGGAACTCTGGTGCCGGCCCGAACCCGTCGTGGAGTACGGCAACCCAGCCAAAATGGTTCTCGCCGCCGCGAAGAATCGCGGGGCGGACCTGATCGTTCTGGGCGTCCACGGCAGCCCCAATTGGCGCGGACCCGTTTCGCCTTTGGAGAGAGCCATCGCTCACAAGGTCGTGGCCCATTCCCCGTGCCCCGTATTGACGGCCCGCAGCTAGAGATATACGGATCGAATCAATCCCTCCTCAGTCCCGAATTACATGTGACGCAAGTCACGAATGCCCGTGCCTGAAGTCACGGCCATCGCACGTTTTGCCCGGTAAAAATGTACTGGAGGCAAGCGAGATGACAACCGCGACGAGAGCCATGGACGCGAAAACCCGCGTAACCCTCAAGAACATTCTCTTTGCCAGCGATTTCTCCGCGACCGCGGAAAACGCCGCTCCCTACGCGTTGGAGCTGGCGCGCCGCTTCCAGGCCAAGGTGTTTGCGGCCCACGTGCGCCCCATGGAAATCTATGGGATGGCCCCGCCGGAATCCTGGCCGATCCTCCGCGAAGCAGCCGAGTTCCAGGCCAAAGAAGAGGCCACGCGGCTGAACGGCATGTTTTGCGAGGTTCCGCACGCCTCCATCGTCGAAGAAGGGGACGTCTGGCACGTCCTCTCCGCTTTAATCGATAAGAATGCGATCGACCTGGTAGTGATGGGCACACACGGCCGCCGGGGGCTTCAAAAGGTGCTACTTGGCTCTGTTGCCGAGAAGGTTCTTCGCCGCGCGCCTTGCCCTGTTCTAACCGTCGGCCCCTACGCGCGCATGGACGCGCAACGCGCGGCCCAAATGAAGCGCATCCTGTTCGCCACCGACTTCTCCGCCGCTTCCGAAGCCGCGGCGGCGTACGCGCTGTCACTCTCGCAGGAAAATCAGGGAGCCCTCGACATCGTGCACGTCCTGGAGCCTCCGAAGCCCGGCGAAGCTGCACACTCATCCGAAATGGCAAGTGATTGTGCCGCACGCATGCGCTCTCTCCTTCCGCCGGATTCCGAATCCTGGTGCGGGGTCAACACCTTGATCGAAGTGGGCCAGCCCGCGGAACAAATTCTGAACGTGGCTAAGGCGCGTCGCTCGCAGCTGATCGTACTGGGCATCAAAGCCTCGAGCAACTTCGCAGCTGCCACGCACGCGCCCTGGGCCATCGCGCACAAAATCATTGCAGAGGCCGAATGCCCCGTTTTCACAGTGAGAGCCTAATTTTGCCGGCTTCGGCCCGTGGCCTGATTCGGGTACTTGATCCGGAAAGTTCGAAATTCGGTTCCATGCATCGGCGGCTGACGTTACAATCGACCCTCAGGCATCGCTAAAACACTAACCCCCTTTCCAACCGGCGCGGACGCCAAACATGAGTGCCAGCGTGAACAAATTCACCCAGCGTTCGTCATTTGACTGCATGTTTGCTCCGCGCTCGGTCGCCGTAATCGGCGCCACCGACCGCGAAGGCACCGTCGGCCGCACGCTGCTGCAAAATCTCCTGCAAGGCGGCCTCCCTGGCGAAATCTACGCCATCAACCCCAAGCGCGAGAGCGTTCTGTCTCTGCACAGCTACAAGTCAATCGGCGCCGTCCCGGAAAAAATCGACCTCGCCATGATCGTCACGCCCGCCCCCTCGGTCCCGGGCGTAGTCGGCGAATGCATTGACGCGGGCGTGCGCGCCGCCGTGGTGATCTCCGCGGGTTTCAAGGAACGCGGAGCCGAAGGCGCGCAACTCGAACAGCAAATTCAGGAGCAGGTGCGCCGGAGCCAGAGGTCTGGCACACGCATACGCGTCATCGGACCGAACTGCCTGGGAATCATGACTCCCCTCGCCGGCCTGAACGCCACGTTCGCTCACGACATGGCGCTGCCCGGAAACGTAGCCTTCCTCAGCCAGAGCGGGGCGCTGGAAACCGCCATTCTCGATTGGAGCCTCGAAGAAAAAGTCGGCTTCAGCGCCATGGTTTCCACCGGCTCGATGCTCGACGTCGGCTGGGGAGACCTGATCGACTATTTCGGCAGCGATCCCGACACGCACAGCATCCTTCTCTACGTCGAATCGGTCGGCGACGCGCGCTCCTTCCTTTCCGCCGCGCGCGAAGTGGCCTTGCGCAAACCCATCATCGTGATCAAAGCCGGGCCGCTCGGAAGCGGCCTCTCGCGCCGCAAGCTCCCACACCGGGGCGCTCACCGGAAGCGACGAAGTCTTCGACGCGGCCTTGCGCCGCTGCGGCGTCCTGCGCGTCGACACCATCGGCGATCTTTTCTACATGGCGGAGACTCTGGCCCGCCAGCCGCGCCCCCGCGGCCCGCGTCTCACCATCCTCACCAACGCAGGCGGACCCGGCGTGCTCGCCACCGATTCGCTCATCGCCAACAAGTGCGAACTCGCCCCTCTTTCGCAATCCGCCTTGGATGAGCTAAGCAGCTTTCTCTCGCCGCATTGGAGCCACGCCAACCCCATCGACGTCCTGGGCGACGCCGACGTGAACGCTTACATCAAAGCCTGCGACATCGCCATCCGCGACCCCGACAGCGACGCCTTGCTCGCCATCCTCGCCCCGCAGGGCATGACGGACCCGGCCGGCGTCGCCGAAGCACTCAAGCCTTACGCGCGCGGCACGGGAAAGCCCGTGCTCGCAAGTTGGATGGGCGGAAAGCTCGTCGCCAAAGGCGTCGCCATTCTCAATGACGCCGGCATTCCCACGTTCTCCTATCCCGACACGGCCGCCCGTGTATTCAGTTACATGTGGCGCTACACCTACAATCTTCGCGGCATCTACGAAACTCCCAGCCTGGCCGAGGAAGCCGGAGCCAGACGCCAGTCCCGCGACGGCAGCCGGAGCGCTCGTCGAACGTGTCCGCGGCACAGGCCGCACCGTACTCACCGAGCTCGAATCCAAGCAATTGCTGAGCCTCTACGGAATTCCCACCGTCGACACGCGCGTCGCCCGTTCACCGGCCGAAGCGGGACTCATCGCGCGCGCCATCGGCTTTCCGGTAGCGATGAAGCTGCACTCGGAAACGGTCACGCACAAGACCGATGTGGGCGGCGTGAAACTCAACCTCGTGGATGAAGCCGCCGTTCGCCACGCCTTCAGCGAAATCGAAGCCTCCGTGCGGGAAAAAGCTGGGCCTGACGCGTTCCTCGGCGTCACCGTCCAGCCCATGATCCATACCGACGGCTATGAACTCATCCTCGGCAGCAGCATCGACCCGCAATTTGGTCCTGTAATTTTGTTTGGTTCAGGAGGGCAACTCGTTGAAGTTTACCGCGACCGCGCGCTGGCCCTGCCGCCGCTCAATACCACCCTGGCGCAGCGCCTCATGGAACAGACCCACGTCTACCGCGCGCTGCAGGGTGTTCGCGGCCGCGATCCGGTAGACCTCGATCTACTGAAGATCATCCTCGTGCGCTTCAGCAAACTCGTCATCGAGCAGCGGCGGATCAAAGAGATCGACATCAACCCGCTGCTCGCGTCGCCGGAAAAGATCCTCGCCCTCGATGCGCGAGTAATTCTCCACGCGCCGGGAACTTCGCCCGAGAAATTGCCGCGCACGGCCATCCGGCCCTATCCCTCGCACTACATCTGGCGCTGGACCGCCAAAAACGGCACTCCCGTGGTAATCCGCCCGATCCGCCCCGAAGACGAGCCTCTGATGGTGAAATTTCATGGGACGGTTTCTGATCGCTCCGTCTACCTGCGCTACTTCCACATGGAATCGCTCAGCAGCCGCGTCGACCACGAGCGCCTCTTCCAGAAGTGTTTCATCGACTACGACCGCGAAATGGCCCTGGTTGCCGACTATCTGAATCCCGAAACCGGCGAACACGAAATCCTGGGCGTAGCGCGGCTCACTAAAACAATCGGCGAGCGCGATGCCGAAGTCGCCGTCCTCGTCAGCGATGAAAAGCAAGGCCAGGGCATCGGCACCGAACTCCTGGGCCGCCTCATCGAAGTCGCCCGCGGCGAAAAACTAGAGCGCGTCATCGCCAACATTCTCCCCGAGAATCTCGCGATGCGCTCCCTCGCCAACCGCTTCGCCTTCATCGCCGCCCCCAGCGGAGAAGATCCAGACATGCTGGTGGGCATACTGACCCTCTAGAAGTTGCCCGGTTCGCTTATCGCTTCTTTTGCCCGCGAAATACCGCGCCTACATTGGCAGCCGAAAAGCATCATGTTCGATCAAGCCCAGCACCTGATCGTCATCCACCTCCAGCGAAAGGTCGAGACGGTTCCCGTTCGCCGTGACGCGCACTCGACTTAATATCCCACTGAGACCCGAATCACTCTGCTTTGCCTGTTGCTGCTTATATAACAGCCCCACTTGCACGAGTTGCGACAAGAGCAGCGCATCGTTCGAAGATGCCGCTACCGCCTGGAAATCCAGTTGGATATCGCTCGGCGCCTTCACCGCAATCGATACTCCCTTCATTTTGGCGATCAGATCGCGCCCCTGCGGGAATTTGGCTTCTTCCGGAAGCAACTGCCCGACAGCCATCTGCGCACCTCCGGCGCTGAATGCCCCCCAAAAGAGACAGTCGCCATTCACTTCGCCGATCTGATCCATCATTGTTTCGTTTTCGAACAGATTCTCTTCAACGCCCCCTCGCGCGCGAAGCAGGCGACTCAGTGCGTCGCGGCTCCCAAAAGCGATCGTCTGGTCGCTCGACAAGATAAAGTAGACGTCATTTACCCCTGATCCTGTTCCGGCCGCATACATCACGTCGTCGCCAATTTTTATGCCAGGTATTTGGCGCGTGGTCAGAAAGGATTGGATTGCCACGAGATCAAAGTGTCCTTCCGCAATACCAACGATTTGCCCGCTGCCGGGTTCTGCCGCAGCAGTGCCCAGGGAATTGGCACTGGATGGCCCGATCCGCGCCCAGGCCACCCCTTCGATCACCGGGCTCTGCTGCATTTGCGCCGCCTCCAGGAACTGCTCAAAACCGTACAACGAGACCGGCACTACCTGCGCCTCAAATTGCGGGAACCATGGAAGCTCCCGCGCCGCGCTCAAGTCTGCGTAGCCAAATTCACTCACATTCTTCGGAAACATACCCAGGATGGATGAGTCGAGGGATCCCGCGCACAAGCGCGGAGCGGCTAGGAGAATCAGCAGCGCCACCAACGCAGTCCTGCTTCGCGCCGGTGAGAACTGCCATACGGCATCCACCCAAGCAGCCGCGCGGGGTCCCCCATCCTTCTGCATTGGAAAGCCCCTCAAAACCGGAACGTAGGACCGAATGAGACGCGCAAATTGTTGTGCGCCCCATTGTTGAAAAATATTTCGTCTCCCACATCCACGCGCAGCCCGATCGGTCCCCAGAACGCTTCTGCGCCGCCGCCCGGATAGAAGACGCCATAGGTATTGGTTCCGTTGATGCCTTGAAAGGTGCTGCTCACGGTCTGGATCGTCACGGCGGGCGAAGTTGCCAGATTGAAGTTTATAAACCCGCCCTTCACAGTTCCGAAGAGCCTAACCGGCCCCTTGTTCGTGTACATCTTGGGACCAAACAGCCCGTCGAGCGAACGCACGTGAGAGGTGCTCACCGTGACTGTTCCGTTGTAGTCGCTGAAGCCCTGACTGTACGCGGCCTCGAAGTTATAACTCGACTCTGCCTCGAGCTGTATCCGCGGCATGATGTTGACGGAGACCCTTGCGCCAACCCCACCGAGATCGATGTCGCTATCGCTAAGCCGGAAAAAGTTCCCGTATACGCCAACGTTTAGATGATCGACGAAGCTTGATTGTGCGAAGGCCCCTGGCGCCAGAAACGAAAGAAGTCCGACCACATATAGCATTCTTTTCATGAAGTTCTCCTGTATCCCCAAGATGAATTCAGCTGCGTCACTTGCGACCGGAGCTGCGAAGAATCTCTTCCGCAGCTCCCCGGTCGGTCTTATGAACATGTATCGGCCACTGCCCAACCCTGATCGCTGCAAATTGCCTAGACGGTGTTGATATTGCCGTTCACACCGTTCGGGAAGAACCCCCCGCTCTTGGTGCCCGCGGTGGAGTTTGCGTAAACGATGGCCAGAACCTGAGAGGTTGTTCTCTTGATCGCTAGTGCGTTGGCGTCCGTTGGAAAGAAGTGCTGCTCGGTGGGCGGCACGTCCTGTGAATCCGTGGCCGGCACGGTGATCCCGTCCTCCACTACATACAGGCGAATGTTGCCGGCATGATACGCTTCGACCGCGAGGATCTGAGCGGCGGCCTGGAGGTTGTTTCCGCTGAGTAACGTGGCAGCCCCGGCGTAAGCGCTTACACCGGTGTCCTCAAAAGCGCGTGCCAGCGTCAGGAATTGCGCCTGGCTTGCAAATCCGATTCCCAGCGCATTCAGGTTGATTTTGGGTTCCGCGACGGCCGCGCTTCCCAGCGCGCTGCGCAGATACTTCACGTGAAGAGTTTCGTCGGCGCTGATCTCGGCGGCAATATCGGACACGCGCGAATCGGTGAACGTCACCTTACTCCCGCCGGTCGCGTTGCTCGTCCCCCCGGTCACCGACGAACTCAACGCGGCCCCTGTCGTGGCGACGCTATAAAACTCCGCCTCAAGATATTCCAGATTCAGCGCAAAATTAAGCACGTCCGTCTGCGGAATGGCGGGCGCCTGTGCATTCGTCACGGAATTGTTGGAGCAGCCTTCAATCATTGCTCCGGCCGCAATGCCCACCCCGGCCAAGCCGACGTTTTTCAGAAAATTTCGCCGCGCCAGGGCCCTCTTGTATCGCAGCAAATTCAGCTCCTGTTCCATCTTGACCGGATCAACTTCGATGATGTCGCCAGCTTTCATGTCCACAATTGCCTCCAGGTAAGTTTCGCTCCCGACCTACGTCACTAAATACGAGGGCGGATTCGTCGCTGGATGTAAAGGTTTCGCTGTAGCTGAGGAACAAAAGAAGTGTAGTGAATGGATTGCTGCCTCGGGTGCGGTCCGGTCACTCTATACTCTGACGATGGCGTGCGTGAAAAAAATGAAGCTGGAAAATGAAGATGCAGCTTTAATGCTCCGCGTAAGGGACGGAGACGACTCCGCCCTCGAGTGCCTCTACGATCGCTACGGATCGCTTCTGTACTCTCTCGCACTTCGACTTGTGTCCGATACGGGCGCCGCGGAAGAAATTTTGCAGGATGTCTTCTTACAGCTCTGGCGGAAGGCCTCCGAATTCGATCCCGCTGGTTCGCTCGCTGGTTGGCTAATTGTCAGCACACGTCGCCGTGCGATTTCGCATCTGCGCAGGACATCCAATCGCCTTTGCTTCGGCTTACTCCACGATTCCGCCGATTTCCTAGCCCACGCCACGCTGCCCGTTGAACTGCGCCAGAAGGAAGCGGCACAGGAGTACGTGTCCATAGCATTGGCAGCGTTGTCGGCTGCCCAGCTCGATGTAATTACGCTGGCATATTTCGAGGGTATGACCTGCGAAGAGATTTCCGTCCGGACGAGAGCCCCTCTGGGAACTGTAAAGACAAGGTTACGATCCGCCCTCCAGTCAATGCGCAAGAGCCTCGTCACCTGCGGGCTCGCTGCGCCCGGAGATTGGTCCAAGCGTGGCACCAACCTGGAAGACGTTCTGATCACTCATCAACTGAGGACGCGGCCTCCCCGCCACAGAAGCCCGCAACAAGAATCGGAATCCCTGCGCTTCCTCGCGCGCGTTGTCGCTACCTCTCCGGCTGAGTTACTGAATTCCTTTCTGCAGGTGCCGATCAGCGTGTGTTCGGCAGGGACGGCGGGACTCAGCATGCTTGAGACGAATCCCGGAGGCGGTCAGGTGTTCCGCTGGACAAACCTCGCGGGAAAGCTCGAAAAGTATACCGGGGGAACCACACCGCGCGGCTTCAGCCCCTGTGGCGTCACGATGGACCGCGATTCACCCCAGCTATTCTCATACCCGGGCCGCTATTTTCAATATTTCAATGAGGTCGCGACCCCTATCGTTGAAGGGCTCGTGGTCCCGTTTTATGTGGGCGGCGAAATGAAAGGGACTGTGTGGATCGTCTCCCACGAGGCGACCTGCCGGTTTGATTCCGAGGACGCCCGCATCATGACAACGCTCGCCGAATTCACCGGCGCCGCCTTCCACTTGATCCAATCCCAACGCCGTTCCCTCACTGCGTAAGCCCTACTCCCGGTTTTACGGAAGGTCGGTTCGTATGTTCGCGGGGAGGAATGAGTCTCAAATCAGAGGGGGCTCGTAAATATAGGCAAGCCCATCCTGCGAGACGGCGTACGCCTTGGAGCCATCCCCGCTCCAGCGCACATGCAGAATTCCTTCGGCGGGATGCTCGTCGTAGACGCTCATGCGATTCAAATCGATGAGGAACAGCTGGCCCTTTGCGGAATTTTTCAGCCACGAGCTGTAGCACAGGCAAACCGGCAGATGCGGATGGCACGCACAGACTTCCGCTGCGGCCGGCAGCGGCTCGGATTCCCGTGTGTTCACTGCGAGCCGGTACGCTTGCCCCGCCGCGCAATAAACGATCGCCTGCCCGTCCGGCGTCCACGCGAGCGAAGTGATGTGCCCCTGCGCCGGGGCTGCGGTTTGTTCGCGCAGGCCGGGAACGTCCACCATCAGGATCGAATCGTCCGCCCACTCCCCCTGAATCTGCACAACGCTCGCCAGCAATTTTCCATCGGGACTGAACGCCGTGCTACCGTATCCGCTGAAAGCGCCGTCGTCCCCGAATTCCGCTTCGTATGTCTGCCGCTCGATGCAGCTCGGAACCCCCAGTTCGGCTCCTGCTGATCCCGCAATGGATGCCGAGCCGCCCTCCGCTTCCCACACGCGCAGCGACGCCTTTTTCCCGCCCGACGCCGCCGCAAAATATCTCCCATCATCAGACCACGCCAGCTGCCGCGGCACATGCGCGAAATCGCCGAACGTCCCAGCCAGCGCCCTGGCCTGCAGATCGAAGCTGTGCAGCTTCGGCTGCCAGCCGCCCCACGCCGCCATCAAATTCTTGCCCTTGGGAGACCACGCCAAGGCGGCAGGCAGATTCGGCGGACAAATCGGAGGCTCATTCGGCACCGCCAGCCCGAATGCCAGCGCGCTATTTTCGATGTCGTACACCGACAGCCGTGGCACGCCGGATTGCGCGACAGAAGAAATCGCGGCAACCTGCCCCGCGCACGAAATCGCGGCGTGCGCGGTCTGCCCGGTGAAGAGCTTGCGGATGAGCCAGTTTGAGTCGCGCGCCAGATCGCGCAACCCTCGCGCGACGAGGGCCGCCGAACGCACCGCCAGCGCGCGTCCCGGCGCGTGGACGATTTTCCCCGGCACGGCCTTATCTTGTGTTTCCACTAGCGGGCTTCCAACCGACCGTGCAGCATTGCGGGAGCGTCCTGGGTGCCTTCCAGGCGGCTCTTCGCCTGCGCGATCTGCTGCTCCACCTTGTCGACCATTTCTTTCAGCACGTCGCGCCCGTGCCGCTCCGCCTCTTCCAGCCGCGACTTCAGCTGATACAGGTCCGACCGCAGCAGCTCTTCCGCTTCCGCCTCGATCTCCGCGATCCGGCCGCGCACCTGGCTGATCCTGCGAATTACGCGGATCAACTCCGCCCCCGGCCCTTCTCCCTGCACCGTTTCCGGGCTGGCCTCATAGGCGTTCAGAATTTTGTTGAGCTGCGATTCGTCTCCCGCTTCATAGGCTTTGTTTGCTTCCGCCATCAGCAACTGACGCCGCGCGCGTTCGTCGCGATCGGAGGTCAGGTCGGGATGGATGCGCTTTGCGACTTCGCGATAGAGCCGCTTCATTTCCGGTGATGCTTTGAAGGATTTTGGCGCGGGCGCGTTTTCTTCTTCCTGCGCTGCGGATTTCGTTTCGTCGGCACGTGCTCGCGCCTCGCGAGCGGCCTGCTGCGCGCGATCCGCTCCTGGCTGGCCGGAAGCTGCACGCTCGGCAATCTGCGCCTTCAGCTCGTCGAGTTGCGCATAGCGCATTCCCACTTCGTGAAGATAGCGGCGCTCGAACGCCCCGAGTTCCGCCCGCAGGTTCGCGGCGCGCAGTTCTCGCTCGGCCAATTCGCTTTCGAGCGCAGTTTGCTCCTCGCGCTTCCTGAAAAGCTCCTGCTCCTCTGGCTTGGCAGGACGAACGTCTTCTTTAGTGGGTGTCATTGTCGACTTTTTGACCAGTCATCGCGATGAGGCCGCTCCTAAGACGATTGTTTCGAAGCAATGGCAGCGCCCAACACCGACGGCTTCAAATTAAAGTGTACCGTTCTGGAACGCGGCCCTGACCTTTTCCGTCACCCTGGTTTCCACATTCAAAACGCCCGCCGGGCCAAATTGGCTATGACCGAGCCACGGTGGCCCCGAATTTATTCTTAGGTTTTAATTGGGCTTTCTTTACAATGGCCGCATTCTAAAGTACTGAGGAGATCGGATATGGCCGAGACACCCGAGCAATATCGCAAGCGCATGCTGAGCCACCTTGGTGGCAAAGACCCCCTGAAGCTGCAGGCAGCCGCGCCGCAAAAAGTCGAGCGCCTGCTGAAGGGTGTTTCCGCCGCAAAACTGCGGAAGCGACCCGCGCCCGGCAAGTGGTCGATCGCGGAAATCGTCGCGCATATCGCGGATACCGAACTGGTCGGCGGATTCCGAATACGCCTGATCCTCGGCGACCCGGGAACGCCGATCACCTCCTTCGATCAGGACGTGTGGGTAACGGCGCTGCACTATGACAAGCGCGACGCACGCAAGTCTCTCGAACAATTTCGCGCGCTGCGCACTGCAAACCTCGCACTGCTGAAAACACTCACGCGCGAACAATGGCAGCAGCATGGAATGCACGCAGAACGCGGCCCCGAAACCGTGGAAACCATCGTCACCATGTTCGCAGGTCACGACCTGAATCACATCCGGCAGATCGAAGCGATCCTTGCGCCGAAAAAATAGCCGGCATTCACATCTGAATGCTGCGCGAGCTGAGCAAGGTTGCTGATCAACGCGGCTACGCCAGTGGAAGGTTGGCCTCGGCGTTAAGCGAGGAGTCCTCGTATAGACCGGACAGGAAGCGTGGATACCCGGCGGCTGCAATCATGGCGGCATTGTCGGTGGAAAGAGCGCGGCTCGGAAAGAAAACCTCCATCCTGCGAGGCGCCGTCTCGGATTCGAAAGCCCGCCGGAGTTCGGAATTCGCCGCCACGCCTCCGGAAACGAGGATCGTTCGCGCGTTATGCTGCTCAGCCGCAGCCAAAGTGCGCGAAATAAGATTTTCCACGACGGAGTGCTGAAAGCTCGCGATCAGGTCCAGCGTGGCTTGCGTCGAGAGCGGACGCAGCGCTTCCGCCTTTCGCTCTCCTCTCGCCAATGACTGCTGACGCGCTTCGATTTCGGGCTGCAGCTGCGGATTGCGCTTCAGGTGATAGAGCAGCGCCGTCTTGATCCCGCTGAAGCTGAAATCGTAAACATTCCCCTTCATCTTGGGTTCGGCGAAGCGAATCGCCTCGGGATTTCCGTGCGCAGCCAGCTGGTCGATGATAGGACCTCCCGGATAACCCAGCGCCAGCATGCGCGCCACTTTGTCGTAGGCTTCACCCGCGGCATCGTCGCGCGTGCCGCCGATGCGCGCGTAATGAAATTGCAGCGCTCCGTTCGTCGCTTCCGACGTCACGTGATAGAGAACGGTGTGGCCTCCCGAGACAATCAGGCAGACAGCCGGCAGCACGGGCGTGCGTCCTGCAGAATGCGCGTCCAGAAACACCGCGTGGACATGCCCTTCGAGATGGTTGACGCCGATCAGCGGCTTCTTCAGCGCAATCGCCAGAGACTTGCCGTACGTCACTCCCACAAGCAGCGCGCCGATCAATCCCGGCCCGCGCGTCACCGCGATAGCATCCACCTGCGGCAAGCCGATCTGCGCTTGCTCCAGCGCTTCCCGCACCACGGGGACGATCTGCCTGAGATGTTCGCGTGAAGCCAGCTCCGGCACCACGCCGCCATACTTGCGGTGAATAGCTACCTGCGACGAAACGACGCTCGAAAGGATGCGCCGCCCGTCGCCGACAACAGCGGCCGCGGTCTCGTCGCAGGAGGATTCGATTCCGAGAATTAGATTCTCTTTCGCAATCAAGGCTGTTCCACCGGCGCTGGTGCGTGAAAACGTTATGGTAGCATGAGGTGGGGTGGGTACCGGTTGGCGCGCGCCCTTCTAACTGCGCGCATTGAACAATCCGCCCAACATCCACCGCGATGCGCGCCCTACACAGGGGCTCCGTCGCAACGACAACGAAAGGCAAACACGGGGCGCAAAGCCACAAAAGGCCTTGCCGTCTCGCGGAATCAAGCCATGACCGAAAAACCGAAACGAGTGCGAAAAGCAGTGCTCCCGGTAGCGGGGCTCGGGACGAGATTCCTGCCGGCCACAAAGGCCATCCCCAAGGAGATGCTGACGCTCGTCGATAAGCCGCTGATCCAGTATGCGGTGGAGGAATGCATCGCGTCCGGAATCGAACACCTCATCTTCGTGACCGCGCGGCACAAGAGCTCGATCGAGGATCACTTCGACTTCGCGCCCGAGCTGGAGCACTTCCTAGAAAGTCGCGGCAAGCAAGCCGAACGCGACCTGGTGCATGGAATCGGCTCTGGTATCCGCATCAGTTCCACGCGGCAGAGCGAGGCACTTGGTCTGGGCCACGCGGTTCTGTGCGCACGTGATTTAGTGGGCGACGAACCCTTCGCGGTCCTGCTCGGTGACGTGGTAATGGACGGCGAGGTTCCCGCGACGCGCCGACTCGTCGAAATTTACGAGGCCACCGGCAAAGGCGCCATTGACGTCGAAGTGGTCCCGCGCGAAAAGATTCATTTGTACGGGATCATCGACGCGTCACCGGCGAAAGAAGCGAACTGGGGCGACCGCCTGTTGCGGATCAACGGCCTGGTGGAAAAACCGAGCGCCGATAAAGCGCCTTCCAATTGGGCCGTCACCGGGCGCTATGTGCTGCCTTCGGAAATCTTCGGCTTCCTCGAAAAAACCAAGCCTGGAGCAGGCGGCGAAATCCAGATAACGGATGCCCTGCGCGCCCTAGCCCAAGGCACGGGCCTATGGGCGTACGTGGGCGAATGCAAAACGCATGACGCGGGCGACAAACTCGGATATCTGAAAGCCACCGTAACGCTGGCGCTGAAAGACCCAAAACTAGGCAACGATTTTCGTGCCTACCTGAAGGATTTAAAGCTGTAGATCGTATCGTTGCCGCTGGCCCCGGCGGCGATCTTGCCGCCACTTAGAGCAGTTGCCTTTCGTTGTCGTCTCGAACTAGCGAACCCACTATGGGCAGTCGCAGTTGCTTTTCGCTGTCGTCCCGAGCGAGCAAAGCGACGAGGGATCTCTCTTCAGGCTTTCGTCCAAGCCACGAACGCGGAGCAGCGTTACTTCTTCTTTTTCCCAGTCCCCTTTTCAGATGACGAGCCCTTCGACGTTTCGGAACTCTTCGACGTTTCCGAAGACTTCGATTCGCTCGGTTTCGAATCTCCGGACTTCTCCTTGGCCTTCGAGCCGTCACTCGAGCTCTCGGAAGACGAGCTATCAGGCTTCTTCCCCGCATAATCGGTCACATACCAGCCAGTACCCTTGAATTGGATCGCCGATGCGGACAACTGCCGCTCCGCCTTCGCCCCGCATTTCGGACATTTCTTCACTGGCGAAGCGGAAAAGGGCTCGATCTTTTCGAAGCGGTGGCCGCACTTGACGCACTCGTATTCGTATAACGGCAATGCAGACTCCTCTCAAAAGATGGTGACCAAGCGAAAATATAGTATGGCGTGCCTCCAACCAAAAAGCAAAAAAGGCATACGTTAAGCGCCTGGAGAAGCGTGTGGTAGACTTCGTTCGCAGTAACTCGACTAACGAAAATGACAAAAACGAAAGCGGACGAAACGGCGCTCGGCTGTTTGTACGTGGTGGCGACGCCTATCGGCAACCTCGAAGACATCACCCTGCGCGCCCTGCGCATCCTGAAGGAAGCCGACGCCATCGCCTGTGAAGACACGCGCCAGACTCTGAAGCTGCTCTCTCATTTCGACATTCAGAAGCGCCTGATCAGCTACCACGAACACAACGAACTCACCCGTGCTCCCGGAAATCGTGATCGAACTCGAGCAGGGCGCCAAGATCGCGCTGGTAAGCGATGCCGGGACGCCGGCTATTTCCGACCCCGGCCACCGCCTGGTAAGCCTCTGCGTGCGGCATGGAATCAAGGTGGTGCCGCTGCCCGGACCTTCGGCGTTCGTAGCGGCGCTAGCTGCCTCCGGAATGCCCGTCGAAGAGTTTGCCTTCGTGGGGTTCCTCCCGGCGCGTCAAAGCGCGCGACGAAAGGCCCTGCGCGCCCTGGCCTCGGAGCCTCGCACCTTGGCGCTCTATGAAGCGCCACACCGCCTGAGCGATACGCTGGATGACGCTCTCGAAATTCTCGGCAACCGTCCCGCCGTGGTGGCGCGCGAGATTACCAAAATGTACGAAGAGTTTCTGCGCGGGCACCTGGAAGATATTGCCGCTGCCGTCAGAAAGAAAGCCGCGCGCGGGGAAATAACGCTGCTGATAGGCGCCGCGGACGGCCTGACGGCGCAGGCGGAAGATGCCGCTGGCGCATCGCCGGCAGTTCTCGAGCCTCTGTCCCATCGCGTGGACGCGATCATGAAGGAAATTGGCGTCGACCGGAAAGCCGCTCTGAAACAGGCCGCTCGCGAACGCGGGCTAACGCGGCGTGAGGCTTACAAGCAACTCCTGGTTACGCGCGACGAGTAAAAACCTTAGTCGGCGCTTGCCGAAGCGGTGTGGGCAAAAAACTCGTCGACGCAATTCAGGATTTCAGCTGTGGTATGCGAGTGATGCACGGCCTGCCGCAGTTCCCCTCCGTTGCGTACCCCGTGCGTAAAGAGCGTGGCGAACTGCTTCATTTTCCCGATCGCATCGGGCATTTCGGCTTCGATCAGGCTGCGGAAATATCCGGATAGCAGCCGGTAGCGATCCGCTTCGGTTGGCTCGGTGTAAGTGCCGGTAGCAAGATAGTCGGCGATCTGGCGAAAGATCCACGGATTCGACGATGCCGCGCGTCCGATCATCACCGCGTCGCACCCGGTCTCTTCAATCATGCGGACGGCATCCTGCGGCGTGCGGACATCGCCGTTGCCGATCACCGGAATCCGCACCGCCTGCTTCACCGCGCGAATCACGCTCCAGTCCGCGTTGCCCGCATAGCCCTGCATACGAGTGCGCGGGTGCACGGCGATGGCCTCGATGCCGATTCGCTCCGCCATGCGCGCCACATCCACGGCAACGATATTGTTCTCATCCCACCCGGAGCGGATTTTTATGGTGAGTGGAATGCGAACCGCCGCGCGCACGGCGGTGAGAAGTTTCTCGAGATGCGGCAGGTCGCGCAGCAAGCCCGAGCCGCCGCACTTCACAACCTTCTTTACCGGGCAGCCGAGGTTGATATCCACGTGGTCGAAGCCAAGGTCTTCGGTAAGCGCAGCAGCGGAAGCCATCACCTCGGGATCGGAGCCGAAAATCTGCGCGGCGATCGGGCGCTCGTCCTCGTCGAAGTAGAGGTAGCGCAGAGTTCGCGCGCCCTTGCGCGAAAGGCCTTCGGCGCTGGTGAATTCCGTCATGATGAGCCCGCACGCACCGAGAGAGCGGATCACGCGGCGGAAAACCGTGTCGGTAACCCCAGCCATGGGAGCGAGAATCGTCGCCGGACGGATGCTCAAGTCGCGAATTTTGATCTCAGGCGGAAACATTTTTGTCAATCTTTGTCAGCGCGCACAGGCGGTGCTCGCCCGAAGCCTCAAACACCTCTCATCATCATATCGAAGGTTATGCGCGGAGGGCCAAAAATCGGTGAGGGCCTGCCTACCGATACCTCCGGTCGTGGGTGGCCTCAAATCGCGGGATCAAACGTCTATTCGGGGAAGCGCTTCACTTATTGGTAAGGGCTTCGACTCCAGGAAGCTTTTCGCCCGCCAGGAATTCAAGCGAGGCGCCTCCACCGGTAGAGATGTGAGAAATCTGCCGCGCCACGCCGGACTGTTCCGCGGCAGCAACGGAATCCCCGCCGCCGATGATCGAGGTCGCGCCCGTTGCAGTAGCCGCAGCCACCGCGCGTGCTATGGCCAGCGTTCCCTGCGCGAATGCCGGCCGCTCAAACATTCCGAGCGGGCCGTTCCACACGATCGTGCGAGCCTTCGATATTTCCTGACCGAAGAGCTCGATCGACTTCGGGCCAATGTCGAGTCCCATCCACCCTTCGGGCGTTGCGGAAATGTCGGCAATTTTCGTCGCGGTGGAATCGGGCGATTCCGCGAGCACGTGGTCCACCGGCAGCAGCAGCCGGAAATTGCGTTGGCGGGCTTCGTCAAGCAGCGCACGAGCCAGATCGAGCTTGTCGTTTTCCACGAGCGACTTCCCTATAGGCAGGCCCTGCGATTTCAGAAACGTATACGCCATCGCGCCGCCGATCAGCATCGCGTCGGCAAGCTTCATCAGGTTCTGCACCACTTCGATCTTGTCCGAAACCTTCGCGCCGCCCAGCACGGCAACGAACGGGCGCTCGGGATTCGAAATCGCCTTCCCGAGATACGCGAGCTCTTTCTCCATCAGCAGCCCCGCGGCCGACTGCCCCACAAACTGAGTGATGCCGACCACCGAGGCATGCGCGCGGTGCGCCGAGCCGAACGCATCGCACACGAAAAGACCGTCGCAAAGTGCGGCGAGCTGTTTCGAGAACGCGGGGTCGTTCGCCTCCTCCTCCGCGTGAAAGCGTACATTTTCAAGCAGTAGCACGTCGCCATTTTTCAGCGCGTTGCTCTTCGCCTCGGCATCTGCGCCCACGCAATCGGCCGCGAATTCCACGGGCTTGCCCAGCAATTCCTTCAAACGCGCGGCTACGGGTGCAAGACTGTACTTGGGATTCACCTTGCCCTTGGGGCGCCCGAGATGCGAGGCCAGCACAAGGCGCGCGCCGCGCTCGATGGCCAGCCTGAGCGTGGGCACAGTTTCGCGGATGCGCGTGTCGTCTGTGACGGTGGCGCCGTCCAGCGGCACGTTGAAATCCACGCGAATAAAAACGCGCTTGCCGCCGAGGTCGAGGTCACGAATGGATAGTTTGTTCATGTCGCCCGCCCTACGTCAGAATTTAGCGGCGAAAAATTTAATGAGGTCGCGGCAGCGGCACGAATAGCCCCATTCGTTGTCATACCAGGCAAGCACTTTCACGCAATTGGTTCCGACCACGCGGGTGTAGCCCGCATCGACGATCGAGGAATTCTCGTTGCCGCGAAAATCGATCGACACCAGCTCTTCTTCCGTGTATTCCAGCACGCCCTTCATCGGCCCTTCGGCGGCCTGCTTCAACGCCGCGTTCACCGTGGCCGGCGTCGCAGGCTTCTCGGTAATCACGGTGAGGTCGACCACGCTCACGTTCGGCGTAGGCACGCGCATCGCATAACCATCGAGCTTGCCCTTGAGTTCGGGAATCACCAGATGCACCGCTTTGGCAGCGCCCGTGGAAGTCGGAATCATCGACAAAGCGGCGGCGCGAGCGCGGCGAAGGTCCTTGTGCGGCAAGTCGAGCAGTTTCTGGTCGTTCGTGTAGGAGTGGATCGTGGTCATCGTGCCGATGGTGATCCCGAAAGTGTCCTGGAGCACTTTTGCCACCGGCGCCAAGCAATTCGTCGTGCAAGACGCGTTCGACACCACGTGGTGCTTGGCGGGATCGTAGGTCTTTTCGTTTACGCCGAGAACGAGCGTGTGATCGGGATCGGTGGCCGGCGCCGATATGATCACTTTTTTCACCGGACCGCGAATATGCTTGCGCGCGTCGGCTCCCGTAGTGAACAAACCTGTCGATTCGATCACGATACTCGCACCCACCGAGGGCCAGTCGATTTGCGCCGGGTCTTTCGTGCGAAACACCTTGATGGTCTTGCCGTCGACGGTGATCGTGTCGTCGGTGTGGCTCACTTTGTTCGGAAGATTTCCCAGAATGGAATCGTATTTCAGCAGGTGGGCAAGCGTCTTCGAGTCGGTGATGTCGTTCACCGCGACAATTTCGATCTCGGGATCGCCCAGCGAAGCGCGAAAAATGTTGCGGCCGATGCGTCCAAAACCGTTGATCCCGACTTTTACCGGCATATATCCTCCAAGGGGGTGTGAAGGCGCAAATCAGAACCTGCTGAAGGGTTTGGCAGGTTAAAAAGCTGAACGCTGATGCTAGGGCGCGGAAAGAAAAAAGTCAACGGTGGAGTCAATCATTAAATTCTTTCACACGGATCACTTTTCCGGAAGCAAATGTGACGAAAGTAGTTTTTGCGGGCGGGTCTCCGTAGATCCAATCCTCGGTGTCGTTCCCCTCGGGATCGCGCTCGCGCACCTTGTGCTCGGGCCGCCCCAAAGCTGCGATCACCATCTGCTCGTCCATTCCGACAGCTGCCTCGTGCGCCTGGATGTCCTTCTTGAATTCGGGAGCCACGGTATCGATCCAGGCCACTGTCGCCGACGCCTCACCCGCGAAATCCAGTATCGGAGAAAGCTGCTGCTTCAGTTGATCGGGAGTCATCTCCGGCAGCGGCCGGCCGTAATCGAGAATCAGCGTCGCACCGAGCCCCTCGCCAGGGTGAGCGTTGGTGCCGACCGGATTCGTGGCGCCCCCCATCCCAACCTGCAAATGATCGCGGAAGTGAAAATGCCGTGACCCTCCCCCGTTGATCTCGACGACGATTCGCTTCGCCTCAAACGTGAGCCGGGTGATCTGCACTTTGTCTCCGCTGTTGACCGAGGCGCCGTGCGTTCTCACCATGTCGTGCAGACGCGCGGTATCGAGCGGCTTGTCCACGCGATAGGCGAATGCATCGCCCCCGCGCGGCAAAGCCAGCACTGCCTTGGCGAATTCCCCGCTTACATAGCGGATGATCTCGATCTTGGATTGGTCGCCCAGCCGGTCGGAAGAAGATGCGCCAGCCGACGGCTGCGAAACACCTTGCGCGGGGGAAGCGGAGGCAGTCCCCTGAAAGGTTGGACCGCCCGCCAAGATTACGCACGTTGCGAATGCTACCAGGAACGCGAGGGTGTGGCGCGCGTACATAGGCGGCTGCCTTATAAACCCATCTTAGGACTTTTCCCGGTGAAGGAGAAATAGATTTACAGCAGCTGCGAGAGGTTGCCGCGCGAGGGCTCAGCGACCGGAGGCGCGGTGCACCGCGCTTCCGAAAGCCTTCCAGACACGCAGATTCCCCGCATACTCCGCCAGCATGCGTTCGGGGTGGAATTGCAGACCCACCACAAAATCGGCTTTCGGATCGTAATACGCCTCGATAAGCCCGTCTTTTGCATGGGCCATCGGTCGGAAACGGGAAGCCAACTCGCGAATTCCCTGATGGTGATAACTGTTCACGCGAATGGTTTCCGCGCCGTACCAGCCTGCCAGAGGCGTGCGAGGAACGATGCCGACCGGGTGCCGATACGTGTCGTAGTTGTGGTAGTCGATGTGTCTCACGTGGGATTTCTTCTCCTTCTGCACATCCACGTAAAGGGTTCCTCCACAAACGACGTTGATTAGCTGCGATCCGCGGCAAATGCCCAGGATGGGAAGGCGCTTGCGCAACGCGTGACGGATCAGGCGAATCTCGATGTCGTCTTTCAGCGGATGCGTTTTCTCGAGGTACCGGAGGGCGGCGGCGGGGGGCTTGTAGCGCTTCGGCTCCACATCTTCGCCTTCCACCAGCAACAAGCCTCTCATGCCATCCATGTACTGCGGCAGCAAAGAGGGAGTCCCTTCGACCACGGGAACCATCTGCGGGAAAATGCGCATCCGTATCAGCAGTTCGAGGTGATATTCGCCTACGTAGTCGATGTACTTGTTCTTGCGGACGGTCCGGCGTGTTACGACAACGACTGCGGGATGCTTCATCGCGTCAGAATCTGCAGTGCTCCCACCAGGCGGGCATCTTTTTCGCGGCCTTGCGAGGCCACGCGGATGTGGAAATCGTCCATACCAACCTTATTCGAGCAATCGCGCACGTACATCTGGTGCTCGTCAAGCAGCCGCGCCTGCAACTCGGTGGCGGTCATGCCGTTCTTGATCTTGAAGAGAATGAAATTCGCGCCGGTGGGATAGACGTCGAGCGCGGGAATTTCGCTCAGGCTGTTGTAGAGGCAGCGCACGTCGCCGATCAGGCGCTTGCGGCCCTCGTGGTACTCGGAATCCGTCGCGGGCAGGAGCGACAGGAAATATTGCGCCAGCGTGTTCAGATTCCACGTGGGAATAAAGCGCCTCAGCCGGTTCAGCACGAAAAGATTCGCGCTGTAGCAATATCCCAGGCGCAGGCCCGGAACACCGCAATGCTTGCTCATGCTGCGCACGATCAAAAGGTTCGAGAACCGGTCGGCCACCTGCAAGAGGCTCGGAATCTCTTCACCGGCGAAGTCGATGAAGGATTCGTCCACGATCACCAGTTCCAGATCGTGCGCCTCGTGCATGAAGTCGATCATCTCCTCCAGCGGGATCAGCTGCCCCGTGGGATTCCCGGGATTGATCACCAGCAGCGCCCTCATATTGCGCTTGTGGACCCAGCGCATGTAGTCGATCGGCCGCAATTCGTAACGCTGATTAGGATCGAGCGCGAACATTTCCGCGTCGCGCTGGTCTTTCAATTTTTCGATGTACTCGCCAAACGTAGGAATCGGCAGCGCGATGCGGTCGATCAGCGTCGTGTCGATGTGCGCGATCAGTTCCGTGGCGCCGTTGCCGATCACCAGATTGTCCGGATTCACATTCAGGACCGCCGCCAGATTCTGCTGGCTCATGAGCGGGCTGCTCGACGGGTAGCTCTTGATCAGGTTCGGGAAATTGCGCTGCAAGTCGTCGAGCATCTCGGGCGTGGGGTAATAGGGATTGGCGATAAAACAGAAGTCGATGATGTCCTTGGCGTTCTCGTAGCCCACCAGATCGGACAACGCTGGAGAATGCGAGGTCTCATAGAAAAGATGCCGTCGCGTTTCTGCCGCCGAACCGCTCGCCTTCGCCAAATCACCAATTGCCGTTTTCATGACGTTACCCTCGCACCGCCCCCGGGAACAATTGCCCCGGTCCTGCTAAACCCACACTTCGCCTGCGATTGCCGCCCCCAGTGTTAGATGCATAATTGCGCGCGTAGTCGCATCAAGTAAATGGGCGCCCGATACTTTGTTTGCAATGAGTTAGCTGCGTCTTCCCGGCACATCAGCACGCCTGCATTGCACCCGGTTCAAACAGCCTAAATGTCCCCCACATGCCTATTCAACTAATTCTATTCCTCCTAGGAGGGATTGCAAGCGGCACGACCGCCAACGGAAGCTAGAAAAGGCCGGAGAAAATCTTCTCCCACGGGGTCAGTTCCGTCACAGCTTTTCCGATATTAAGCAGAGGCATAGGGCTCGCTTTGCCTCAGTACGAAGGAATCAAAGAACTATAACGATCCGCGCCAATTTTTTACATTGCGACGCGATAGTGACCCAAACGCACGTTGGTAGTAAACTACGGAACGTTCTGGTGGGCGTAGCTCAGTTGGTAGAGCGTCGGACTGTGGCTCCGAATGTCGTGGGTTCAAATCCCATCGCCCACCCCAACACTCAACGCAAAATCTCCGTTGATTCGGCTGCCCCTACTCACCTCCCCTCTCTCGATTTGCGCTCATAAAGGCCTAGTTTTGCGCCCATTTTGCGCCCAACTTTCGGGGTAGGGGTGTGGCTCATGAAGCTCACGCGGGACCAAAGCCAGAAGCTTTTACATGAACGCGGCATCTGGGTAACGAACGCTTGCGATAAATGCGGTCAGCTGCTCGGCGCCGTTCGCTGGACGAGGAACGGTGAAGCAGGCAAATGGTGTTCGGCTGCATGCCGCGATTGAATTAGGGTGGAGCGGCCGACTTCTGCCAGCGCTGAACTCATCAAGGCGGCGAGCAAACAATCGCAGATGCGCATCGACTCGCGAAGGAGCGGTAGACCAAAGACACATGCGACAAACGCCGAAAAGCAGCGTTCCTACAGAGGCAGGCTCAAAAATCGTCTAGCGTTACGAAATACCCCCTCGGAACGTATTGAAAACGCGCAACTAGCAGAAGCAAAAAACGGCTGTCACGTGGTACGCCTCATCCCAGCAAGCCAGGCGCTAGAAACGGCTCGTTCCGCCAACTCGGCTTCCGCGGAGAGGAACACCTGATGGCATCAGATTCCTCTCCGGAAACAACGGAGAAACAACGCGGGAACCGACCAAGCGGTATCCCTGGCAAAGGCTTTCAGCCCGGTGTTTCGGGTAACCCAAATGGTCGGCCTTGAACAGCGAGATTTAGCGAAGCGGCGCGCCAACCTCTCGCGGAGATCGACGCCAGAACCGGCGAGACAAACGAGGAATGCTTGGTGCGTCACTGTTTCAAACGGGCCATGCGCGGCAGCGCGCGCCACTTCGAATTGCTGGTCGCTTACGTCGAGGGCAAGCCCAAACAAGGCGTTGAACTCTCTGGCCCGGACGGTGGCGCAATGAAGTTTGAGAACATGAGCGACGCCGAGCTAGGACACCCGACTCAAGGATCTACTGGAAAAGTATCAGGAGGAAAACAAATGATACAGCAACAGAAAGTCGAGCTTACGGAGCTCCTTGAGGAAAGGATGTTCAGGCGTGAGCCATTTAAGTTCGCGCAGGCAAAGCACACCGACATCAACGGTGTCGAGCATACCATTCTTGTGGTGAAACTGAAGCTCAGGCCACCGCACATCGTGGCGAAGATTGGGCAGAGATGATGACCCCGGCAGAAAAAGTGGAGTTGGCGGAACTGCTAGCGTACCGGACGCGAAGCGCATTCGATATTCGACGTGACCGGCTCATCGCTCCGGAGAGGCGCCTTGGCATGTCGGAAAACGGCGAGTTTACGGGCCGGGGACTTGCGAAACTGATTGCGCGGGCACGCCATGGGAGATCGTTTCAGCCGGGATGAATTCACTGTTTTGAGCTTTGGCTTCGGAATCGCCAAGAGATGGCTATGTCCAATCGCAAAAAACGCTAACGTATACCGCCTCTAGGCCACGGGGAGCCTCTAATCCCACCAAGGGCAGCGACATTCCCGTCTAGGCGCGGATCATTTCGATAGCGGACGTCTACGATTCGCTGGTGAGCGATCGCCCCTACCCCAAGGGAATCTCCCCGTTTGAGGCGCGCGACACGATCGTGAACGGCTCTGGCAAGGACTTCGATCCTGGCGTCGTGAAGGCCTTCGAGTCCGCCTTCCGCAAACAGCAAATGGACGTGCCCGAAGTGCTAGCGTAATCGCCGCCTCCTGGGCCGATCCTCGAAGGAACCACCGCACCACGCGACGCCCGGTCCAACCGGAATCTGCTGCATTCGCTCCCTCAAGAATCGGTTTTGCACGGCTTCTTCATTCCTGATAAGATGCCGCTCCGCGTAATGAAGAGTTGGGTATTGGCGTGCCGCGATGGGGTCGCGGCATTTGTGGAACGCCCAATGAAAGCATTCCCTGGGAGGCCTGATGCCCCTTCGCCCTGCGGTTGTGCGCCGACTGTGCCCGGTTTTGGGACTCTTATTACTCCCAGGGTTCTCCGCATTCGCCGGAGGAGGACCAGACCAGCCACGTCCCGTTTCGCTAGCCCGGCTTCCCCTCAACTTTGAGCCCAACCGCGGGCAGGCGCCGCCGGAAACCCGCTTCACCGCCCGAAATGGCAACATGAGTCTGGGACTTCGTTCCAATGGCGCGGACCTCCACTTGAATCGCCCGAACGGCGAAACTTCCTCGCTGTATGTGGACTTCAAAAACGGCTATCCACGCGCCAGGATGGAAGCGTCCGACCAAAAGGCGAGCGAGAGCAACTACCTCATAGGTTCCGATCCCGCCCTGTGGCACACGCATGTTCCGAATTTTGGCCGCATCACGTATTCATCGATGTATCCCGGGATTGACTTGGTCTTTTACGGCAACGGCCAGAGGCTGGAATACGATTTCATCGTGAATCCAGGCGCCGACATTCGTGCGATCCGAATGTTACTGCGCGGCGACGATTCGGCGGCGATGCAGCCGGACGGCAGCGTGAAGATCGTGGTCGGAGGACGGGAAATATTCTTTGATCCGCCCCAGGTGTATCAGAACACGCCCGGTGGCAGGGAGGCGCGGCGGGGAAAATTTGTTTTGCTGGCAAAGAACGAAATCGGATTCCAGATCGGCGCTTACGACGCGTCCGAGCCTCTGGTCATCGATCCCATTCTCACGTTTTCCACTTTCCTCGCGGCTCTTCCGGCAGCCCCCGCGGCCGTTGCGGCCGATACTTTCGGAAATACCTATCTTGCCGGATCGACATTGAACGGTTCCTATCCAATTACATCCGGGGCCTACCAGCCATCGTGCAACTCTTGCGCGTTGTCTTCGCCCAATCCTGACGTTTTTGTGACCAAGCTGAACGCCAGCGGCTCCGCGCAAGTCTATTCAACCTTCCTGGGCGGGAGCAACGACGACGAAGCCTACGGCATCGCGGTCGACGCCAACGGAAATGCGGTCGTAGCGGGCACAACGACATCGAGCGACTTCCCAACCAAGAACCCGATCGCTTTGGGGTACGTGGGCAGCGGTTCGTACTATGGCTTTGTCACATCCCTTTCGGCGGATGGGGCATCTCTGAATTATTCAAGCCTCCTGGGCGGGGCGGCGCAACAGTTTGGTTTCTCGACCACCTTCGTCAACGCGGTCACGCTCGACGGCAGCGGAAGTGCGTTTCTCACCGGCACCACGACATCCCCTGTCTTTCCGCTGACAGCCGGCGCCATTAACAATCCCCTGCAGGCCTACCCCAACAACGTCAGCGTATACCTGATGAAACTGTCGAGCTCGGGAAGCCTTTTGATCAGCGCTTTACTGGGAAACCCCTCGGGAGGAGGAGCGGCTTCCGGTTTCACGGGTGCCTCGAGCATTGCGCTCGATGGTTCAGGAAATATCTTCGTAGCGGGAAGGGCGACGCCCTCCTGGCCGACCACAATCGGAGCCTACCAGGCGCAACCTCCTACCGTTCCTTCTGGGAACCCTGCTGCGCCGTTCGTAACCAAAATCTCGCCCGACGGATCGACCCTGCTCTATTCCACATTCATCAGCCAGGGAGGGGCTGGAAATTTTGGGGTGTCGCTCGCGGTGAACGCCAACGGAAACTCCTTCATTGCGGGAGACGCCGAAACGCCTTTCCCCACGACCGCAAACGCTTATGAGCCATCGCTTGCAGGCACGGGTATCCTCGCCTGCTGTCCTTCATTCTTCTCGGAGATAGATCCTTCCGGGTCGCAGCTTCTATACTCCACCTTTTTCGGGGTAAACTCGACTTCCAGCACCACCCTTATTAAATCGATCCGCCTGGACGCCAGTGGAAATATCTGGCTCGCCGGCTATACGACCGATCTGAATTTCCCCGTCCAGCATCCCCTGCAACCCGTATTCGGCGCTGGAAGCTCAAACTTCTCATCCGGGTTCCTGTCTGAATTCGATCCAACAGGGACGAACCTGCTGTTTTCCACTTTCCTGGGTGGAGTAGCCCAGTCGACAAAAATCGCTGGCTTTGCGTTCGACCCTGCGGGGAAAATCCATCTCGCGGGAACCACTGGATCGGATTTCTCTGTTACGCCGGGCTCGTTTCTCGCCTCCGTCACACCGCCGCCGGTCAACTCGAACTACGCCTACGGCTTCGCGGCGGTCGTCGATCCCAGCGCTTCCGCGCCGGCTGCCTGTCTCGCGTATCCCCAGGAGATTGGCCTTTTCTTCCCGAGCGTGCGGGTTGGCGCATCGTTTTCGCAAAATGTAACCATCACGAACTGCGGCTCGCAACCGCTGAACATCAGCAATATTCAGGCGTCCCCTTCGACCTATTCGGTGCCGGCTGCTTCCAATAATTGCCAGCAGCCGGTGGCCGTCAACGCATCGTGCACGTTCGCCGTGACGTTCACGCCCACGGTCGCGGGAACACTCGCCGGCGCAGTCACCGTCCTGGGAAACCTCTCGATACCCGTCACCCTTCCCCTGAGCGGGACGGGGACGGTCCCCGTCGTGAGAATCGGGACGCCCGGATACTATGATTCGCTCTTCGTCGGACAGAGCGAAACCCGGTTGGTTGTGGTGGGTAATGGCGGGGGTGCCCCGCTATCTGTAAATCTCGCGCAGTCGAGCGTCACTGCTGGATTCTCCATTGGCGCGTCACCCTCTTGCGCTTCTCCCGTTGCTCCCAACAGTTCCTGCGGCCTCTTCGTGAGCTTCTCGCCCTCCATGGCAGGTGTGGTAACGGGCACTCTTTCGCTGGCAACCAACGATCCGGTCACTCCGGTCGCCATGGTTCCCCTCGTGGGCTATGGTTATACGTCGTATCCCGAGCCGGAAATTTCCTACATCAACCCGCCTACGCTCGTTATGGGAAGCCCGTCCACAAGGCTGACCGTGGCGGGAGCCAATTTCTTCCCCACCTCCGTGATCAATGTGAATGGCACTCCCGTGGCGACGACGTATGCCAATTCCTTCTCCTTGTCGGCAACCCTGGATAGTTCGTTCGTAACAAGCCCGGGTGAACTGGCAATCACCGTGACCAATCCCGCTCCCGGTGGACAAAGCACCGCGACCCTTCTCACGATCTACCAGTCCGTGAGCCTCGGGGCCTCTTCCATCATTTACGAGCCTGTTGGCAAGCTTCTGTGGGCCGCGCTTCCGGCAGCGGCTGCCACAAATCCGAACACGGTCGTTTCGATCAATCCGTCTACGGGAGTCCTGGGCACGCCGATTCCCGTGGGGAACGATCCTAGGGAGCTCGCCGTGTCGGGCGACGGGCAATATCTGTACGTCTCGTCCAATGGCACGCCCGAGATTCAACGCATCAATTTGAGCACCCTGGCCATCGAGCGAACCTTCTCAATGCCAACCGACGCTTCGAACAACGCGTTGGTCGCCAATGAGATGCACGTCGTACCTGGTTCCCCGCAGTCCGTTGTGACAACGCTTGGTCCGGCTACCGGCGGCACCGGGTCTGGTCTCGCTTTGTTCAGCGACAGCGGGCTCGTGAACTGGATCGCCAACAGTTTTCAAACGGGCTATTTTACTATGACGAGTTTTGCGTTCGCGGGCAATCCGCCGGTGATTTATGGCTTGCCCTTCAACAGCGTCGGACCACTTTTCTTTACGATCGTCACCCTTGACAGCGGGGGGCTTGAGTACACGCGACCCACAAGCGGTTCCAGCGGCCAGCTATCTCCTCCTGCCTTCCGTGTCGTCTCGGACGGCACTCTTCTTTACCTGGATAATGGACAAGTTTGGAGTCCAGCGACACAGGCCCTGGTCTCAACCTATGCCAGCGCGGAGCCTACCGCCGAATCCAACAGCGTTGTTCCCAATGATTCCCTGGGACGCACATTCTTTCTGGATTGGGCGTACACGTATGCTCAGACGAGTGCTTTAGCGGTTCACGCAAATGACCAGACGACTCTTGCCGTGGACGGCGTGGTTCCTTTCCTAGAATCTGCCGTCGGACAGCTGCCGAACATTGGATTCGGTATTTTTTCGCAATGGGGCAGTGACGGGTTCGCGTTCTTGACCTTCTCCGGTTTCACGTCGACGGTAAGCAATTCCCTGATCCTCTTTCAGAGCAGCATTGCCAGCGCAACTCCGGTTTCGCAGCCCCCCTATCTCGGCGCCGCCACACCGGCAGGGATCCTCGCAGGTAACCCTTCGTTCACGATCCAAGCGAGCGGAGCCAATTTCGTAAATGGCGCGACGATAAATTGGAACGGAACGGCGCTTCCCACCACGTTTGTAAGCAGCAATGAACTGACCGCCACCGTGCCCGCCTCCTTCGTTGCGGTTCCCGGATTTTCTGCTGTAACCGTCACGGATTCTCTCGGCGCTTCGAGTGCGTCACTTTTTGAAACTATCCCGATTACTCAGACGAAGCTTGCGCCGGCCCTGCTCTCTTTTGGCTCGCAGACGGTGAATGTCGCCAGTGCGGCTCAGAATGTGACGCTGACGAACTCGGGCCAGTCGCCGCTGACGATTTCTTCGATCAGCGCGGGCGGAAGCTTTACGCAGACTAACAACTGCGGCGCTTCGCTCGCCGTGAGCGCCAGTTGCACGATCAGCGTGATCTTCACGCCCAGCGCCGCAGGCGCTTTCCAGGGAACACTTACGGTCTCCGATAACGGCACGACTGCGCCTTCCTCGGTGGCGCTTTCGGGCACGGGCGTGGCTGTTCCGCAGGCAACACTGGCGCCGGCATCGCTTTCTTTTGGCTCGCAGACGGTGAATGTCGCCAGCGCGGCTCAGAATGTGACGCTGACGAACTCGGGCCAGTCGCCGCTGACGATTTCTTCGATCAGCGCGGGCGGAAGCTTTACGCAGACCAACAACTGCGGCGCTTCGCTCGCCGTGAGCGCCAGTTGCGCGATCAGCGTGATCTTCACGCCCGCCGCCGCAGGTGCTCTCCAGGGAACACTTACGGTCTCCGATAACGGCACGACTGCGCCTTCCTCAGTGGTGCTTTCGGGCACGGGCGTTCTCCCGGATTTCTCCATCGCAACGGCTCCTTCCGGTTCAACCACCGCCACCGTGCAACCGGGGCAGTCCGCCGTTTATTCGCTTTCGTTGGCCGGGGGGCCCGGCTATACCGGGACGATCAGCCTTACTTGCACGCAGGTTCCCGCGAGCTACTCATGCGCGCCCAGTCCCGCCACATTGCGGCTTCAGCCGGGCGCGAGTTCGAGTTTCACGGTGACGATTTCGCCCACTGCTTCGTCCGCGCTTCGGTTCCTTGGGTATCCGCGAATACCTTCGGTGGCCGGATTGCTTTGCGTGCTGTGCGTGACTTGCGTTCTGCTGGCCTGGCGGCGAAGCAGAGCCTTTTCCGCCGATCCTTCCTGGATGTTGCGCTGCGCGGCGATGGCTCTTCTTGCGGCGGTCCCGGCGGGAATCGCCGGGTGCGGCGGAGGCGCAAGCTCCGGCCCGGGCTCCGCGACCACGCCTCAATCGTACGTAGTGCAAATCGTAGCTTCCGACGGCACGACGACACACAACCTTCCGATAACCCTTACCGTCCAGTAAGGGGCCGAGACTCAAGCGAGCACTCGCCTCGAAAAGTACCAAGAGAAAAAAAGGAGTGATAGCGCAGGAAAAAATGCAGATTTGCTTAAGTCGGTTGATGTGGGTTATGGCTGCGGAAATCCGAACATCAACCACGACTGATTGGCTACCCAATGCGGGTATAGCTCCGTCATCTGATCGAACAACTCCTGGTCGGATGTTGCAGTTTTCTGCAACCGGTCGAAGTCCTGCAGGTAACGCTTGGTGTCCTGGATCGTCGAGGGAGAGTCGGGCGCGCCCGGCTTCTTGTGACCGGCGACAACAATTGCCGGCTTCAGCGCCGCCAACCGGTCCAGCGCCGCGATCCAATTTTTTCGGCTCTCGGGTGTGGTGTCGCCGACGTACATGCGGCATTGGTTGTACACCACATCGCCGGCGACGATCAGGCCGATCGATGGAACGTGTAGAGACGTCGAATCGGGACAATCGGTGCGGCCCTGCTCGATGATGCGCAATTCGCGGCCCTCGAGAGTGAACGTGTCGTGCTCATAGGGCTCAGGTGGAACCAGCTTGGTGGGCACTTGCCCCGGAAAGAGCCGGCGGGCCAACCGCTCCACTGTGGGAGTGAAAGACATCTGCATGGCGTTCACCGTCTTGGGCGTTGCTATCGCCCGAGCGCCCGGAAAACGGTCGAGCAGAACGCTCAGACCGTAGAAGTGGTCGAAATGCGCATGCGTTATATAGATGGTCTCCAGGTTGCGGTTGTGCAGAGCAATCCAATCCGCGAGAGCCTCGGCCTCAGCCACTGTCCCCATCGCGTCCACCAGCACCGCGTCGTACTCGCCAAAGATTAAAGTCGACGTGATCGGGTCAAAGCCGAACGCTTCGCCGAAGGGCTTTGGCCGCTCGCCGACCATAGTCTTTCCCGGTGCGGTAAAGACGTTGACACCAAGCGTGTTCGACGTGACCGGGGCGGTCATGTGCATCGTCTCCCTAAGTTTATATGTTGCTCGTTTCTATGCCTGAACCTAGGATGCCTGCCGATTCAGAGCCTTGTGCGGCTGAACGGCGTCGTATCGCTCGCGCCAATGGGCTAGCACCCGGCGGACATCCGTAAGAATTTAATTCCGCATCCCGTCCGGGCCGAGCGTTAACCGTACTTGAGAGTGGTGCTTTGTCCGATCTCGATGATATAACCGTCAGGATCGCGGATGTAGCAGCGAATCTCGCCGTACTTGGGGATTGGCTCCGTGATGAACTCGGCTCCCCGGCTTTTCCACAGTTCATAGCACGCATGGATATCCGCGACGCGGAAATTCATAAAGCTGTTGATGTGATTCGGGTCGGGGACGCTGAGCGTTACCGTCGGCTTGTCCGGGGTCGGCCCGCCCCCTACGTTCAGAATCATCCAGATATTCGCAAGCTGAAGGTACGGAGGCGCGTTGCCATCACCCATGGTGAGAATGCGAGCGCCGAAGACCTTCTCGTAGTAGCGAGCCGATCGCTCGACGTCGGCGACGGTGAGAAAATACGCGATGCTGATCCCCTCTCGCGGGGGCATCTCGTAGCTCTTCTGTTCGACTTGTACCGCGTTCATTGATGTCTCCTTTTGTACGACGTTCATTAATCGCTCTTTCGATACGGTGCTCATTACAAACACGGTGTCCCGAGTCCCGCTCCGTGTTCAGCTTGAGCCCTCCCTTCCGACAAAAAGCCAATCGCTTTAGCGGAATCGGAGCGTTACGCCGATATGTCAGCACCACCTTCGGCATTCCCGACCGGCACTTACGCCTCCAGCCACTCCAATCGCCGCGGTTTCCACCCGAGAACCCGCTTCGCCTTGGCATTCGATGCCCCACTCAGCTTCGTCGCGTAGTACACCGCATCCTCCCCTGCAATTGCCGTCGCTTCTGCCTCGCTTATGTGCGGGGGCACTGGAGCACCCAGAAACCTGGCAAACGCCGGCAGCCACACGGCCTGAGGCGAAGGGTCATCATCCACGAGGTTGTACACGCCCGGCTCCGCCGCTAGCAACGCCACCGTTGCAATCGCCGCATCGTTGATATGTACAAACGACGACACGCCCTCGCCCTTACCCACCACCGCGTTCTGTTGCCGCATTACCATGTTCGCCGCTGACTCGCCGGGGTAGTACCACGTCTTCGGCCCATAGAAGAATCCATATCGCAGTGCCACACCCTCCATCGCATTCGAGCTGAACAGCCGCGCCTCCAGTTCCGTATACGTCTGCGCGCTCGCTGCCACGCTCGGGCTCGCATTTACGTCCAGAGGAGACGACTCGTTCGCCAGCCTCCCTTCCGCTGCCTTCAAGAAGAATCCGCTTGACTGCTGCAGATACCGCCGAACACCGCTCGCGATCGCTGCACGAAACAAATTCCCTCCACCCTCAATCCTCAGCTTGCGATCGCCCGCAGCATATTTCGCCATCTCACTCTGTTCCTTCGGTAGCGACGTCAATTCGTCGATGATCACTTCCGCTTTCGACCGCCGCAGCGCAGCCTCCACCGCCGCCGCATCGAACGCATTTACGATCGCCGCCTCGGCTCCCTGGTCCTCCAAATTCTTCGCCCGCGCCTCGCTGGTTGTCATCCCCACCACAGAGTGCCCCTGCTTCAACAACTCCGCAATCAACGGTTCGCCGATCGCTCCGCTCGCCCCGGCGACAAATACACGCATCGTCCGCTCCTCTCTTCTAATGAGATTCGGTCCCGCCCAGCTCGGGTGCATCCGTTTTCCACAGCGCACCAATCCCACCAAATGTGATCTCATCGGGCACCGGCCTAGCGCGCGATCTCGCCCAGCTGGTATCCGAGCCGATTTTCGACATCACCCGGCTTGTGGAAACCGCGCGTCATTCAGCGCCTTGCATCCCACCCGGCGCCGGACTCGACAGTCCGGTGGCAGGTTGGTGTTGCCGAGACGTTTGGTGTCGGTGATTGCCCATTTGTCGAGCTTGGCGATACGGGTCGCCAGCGCCTCTACGAACGCGTCCAGCTCGGCGCCGGGCACGGCGCGACTAATGTAGCCGTAGGCCTCGGCCTAGTCTGCTCTGATGTCTTCTGAGCTCAAGAGCTAGGAACAGGCACCGCTTTCCGATGTTACCGGCCTCCCAACTGGAGTCAACTTTGTTCAATCTCCTCGTGAAATACGGTCCATGGCAGCAGATGAATCGTGACGCTCTGGAGAAGATCAACCGTCGAGTCAACGAAATGGCACCGGTAGCCACCGACGCCCTGATGGCTGCTCCAATGTGCAGCACTCGCGGCGCAATAACCTCCTTCGTGCTAAGTTCGTGCACAGGCGGGGGTAAAAGTATGGGACGGATTAGGAGTAAAGTTGGAAAGTGCTTTAGAATAAATCTCGCACTTCATGTCGGGGCGTAGCGCAGCCTGGTAGCGCGCCTGCCTTGGGCGCAGGAGGCCTGCGGTTCAAATCTCCACGCCCCGACC
>CAVPVC010000013.1:0-900517 GCA_963709105.1 uncultured Acidobacteriota bacterium | reverse complement strand
GAGCTGGAGGCGCGGGAGGGAATCGAACCCTCGGTAAAGGTTTTGCAGACCTTTGCCTTACCACTTGGCGACCGCGCCCCACTTCCCGGGCAAGCCTCTGCGAAAGCGGGCCTTCCGAGCAACAGAGATCATAGCATCGCGTCCCGCACTCCTTTCCAGCATTTTTTCTTGCCGCGTGCATTTGTTTTGCGCCACCCTCGCCTTTCCGCTAAAATAAGTCGCTAAAGCGCACAAAATAAGCTCTCGATTCGTACACAATTGCGTCCAAACCATTGTGGCGGATCTTGGCTTGGCACCGCGCTCAGCGCACCAGGGATTCTCTAACCACTCAGGAATGGCCGACGAACAGCAGCGAGTAGACCTTCTCTTCGACGACTCCGACGAGTACCGTCCGGAGCCTCCTCCCGCGCCCGAAATTCCTGCCTGGAAGGATGGCAGCCGCCGCATCGGAATCCACACCTCTATCGCAGGAGATATCTCCGGCGCGCTCGAAATCGCCCACGCCGTCGGCGCCAACGCCCTGCAGATTTTTTCCGCCAGCCCCCGCATGTGGACGCGCGGCGCTTCCAGAATATCCGAGGCCGATGCCGCCCGCTTTCGCGCCCGCCGCAAGGAGCTTCAGCTCGGCCCTCTGGCTATTCACGACAACTATCTGATCAATCTCGCGTCGCCGAACCCGGTCCTGCGA
This sequence comes from uncultured Acidobacteriota bacterium, assembly GCA_963709105.1. Classification (GTDB taxonomy): domain Bacteria; phylum Acidobacteriota; class Terriglobia; order Acidiferrales; family UBA7541; genus Palsa-295. Next base: position 899,829 of record CAVPVC010000013.1, on the reverse strand, counting down.
GCCCGTTCGGTTCAGGCCTTCCATCACGAAATCGTGCGCGCCATGGCTCTCGGCGCGGATTTCCTCGTGATCCATCCGGGCTGCAGCGGAACGGATTGCGGCACGGGTCGCGGAGTCGATCAGGCAATTTCCGCCGTCGCGCAGGGCCTCCGTCAGGCGGCGCGGGGATTAAAGCTCGGCGACTTGCAGCTCCTCCTCGAAAACATGGCCGGCCAGGGAACCTCCATCGGCGCGAAATTCAGCGAACTGCGCGCCATCATGGACGCATGCCGCGACCTCCCGCTGGGCGTCTGCGTCGATACGGCACATCTGTTCGCAGCCGGCTGGGACATCCGTACCCAAGCGGGCCTCGACAAGGCTCTCCTCGATATCGATACGGCCATCGGACTCGATCGCGTTCGCCTGATTCACGCCAACGACTCGAAAATGCCGCTCGGCTCGCGCGTCGACCGCCACGACCACATCGGCAAGGGCAAGATCGGTCTCGACGCCTTCGCGCGCATGTTGAACCACCCGCTGCTCGCGGGCCGAGCTTTCATCGCGGAAACGCCCATCGATAAACCCGGCGACGACCGCAAGAACGTGGCTGCGCTCTGGAAGTTGGCGGGCCGCGAGCTCGTTGTCATCGGCGAGGACGAAGCAAAGCCGAGCAAGAAGTCGAAAAGGCTGGCAAAGGCGAAAGCGAGCAGCGCGAAGAGCAAAAGCAAGCCCCGCCGCGTCAAAGCCGGCAAATAGGTCGCGCGAGACAGCCGCACATTCATTATTCGTCCATCTGGGAACGGGAGCCAACGAGTGGCGGAATACGATCCGCAGGCAATCGAAGCAAAGTGGCAGAAGATCTGGCAGGACCAGAACGCATTCCACGCCGAAGATGGCGACAAGTCGCGTCCCAAATATTATTTGCTCGAGATGTTGCCGTACCCCTCCGGAACGCTTCACATGGGCCACATGCGGAATTACACCATCGGCGACGCCGTCGCCCGCTTCAAGCGCATGTGCGGCTTCAACGTGCTGCACCCTATCGGCTGGGACGCTTTCGGCCTTCCCGCCGAAAACGCCGCGATCAAGCGCGGCACTCCGCCTCGCGAATGGACCAACGCCAATATTGCGCAGATGAAGTCGGTCTGTAAGCGCTTCGGCTTCAGTTACGACTGGGATCGCGAAATTTCCACCTGCGAGCCGGAATATTACCGCTGGAACCAGTGGTTCTTCCTCCGCATGCTGGAGAAGGGCCTCGCCTATCGCCGCCGCAGCCGCGTGAACTGGTGCCCGCAATGCCAGACGGTCCTAGCGAACGAGCAGGTGATCGACGGCTTCTGCTGGCAGCACGACACCACTCCCGTGGAAGCCAAGGAAATCGAGCAGTGGTTCCTGCGCATCACGCAGTACGCCGACGCGCTGCTCGATGGCATCGCCGATCTCGAAGGCGGCTGGCCGGAGCGCGTCCTGATCCAGCAGCGCAATTGGATTGGCAAATCGCGCGGCGCGCGCGTGCGCTTCGATGTTGCCCAGGCCGCAGGCCTCGGCCTCGAAGTGTTCACCACGCGCATTGACACGATCTACGGCGTCTCGGCGCTCCTCATCGCCGCCGGCCATCCCGAGCTGCCCCGGCTGCTCGCGAATGTTCCGGGCCGCGACGCCATGGAAGCTCAGCTCAAAGCGATCCTGTCCAAGAGCACGCGCGCCGCGGACATTGCCACCGCCGAAAAGGAAGGGTTCTTCACGGGACGCTTCGCGGTCAATCCGTTCTCGGGCGAGCTGGTGCCGATCTGGGTAGCGAATTTTGTGCTCGCGGAATATGGCACGGGCGCGGTGATGTGCGTCCCGGCGCACGATCAGCGCGATTACGAATTCGCCGAAAAATATCACCTGCCGGTGACGATCGTCATTCAGCCGTCGCAGGGCCCTGCGTTGCGCCCCGACCGGTTGAGCGAAGCGTTCACCGACTATGGCCGCCTGGTCGACTCCGGCCCCTACTCCGGCAGCACGTCCGAGCAAGCCCAGGAGAAAATGGCCGCGGACGCGAAGGCCACGTCCTTCGGCGAACCGCAGACAACCTACCGCCTCAAGGACTGGGGCATTTCCCGTCAGCGCTACTGGGGCACTCCGATTCCGGTCGTCTACTGCGAAAAAGACGGCATCGTCGCCGTTCCCGATGACGAGTTGCCCGTGCGCCTCCCCGACAACGTCACCCTCACCGGCCAGGGCCAGTCGCCGCTAGCCAGCGTCCCGGAATTCGTGAACACCACGTGCCCCAGGTGCGGTGGCCCTGCGCGGCGTGAGAGCGACACGATGGACACCTTCATCGACTCCTCCTGGTATTTCTATCGCTACACCGACCCGCGCAACGATCGCGCCCCCTTCGACAAAGCGAAAGCCGCCTATTGGTTTCAGATCGACCAGTACATCGGAGGCGTCGAGCACGCCATCCTGCACCTGATTTACTCGCGCTTCTTCTGCAAGATGATGTACGACATTGGCCTGGTGAATCATCGCGAGCCGGTGAAGCGGCTTTTCTCGCAGGGGATGGTGCTCAAAGACGGCGCCAAGATGTCGAAGTCCAAAGGAAATCTCGTCGGCGCTATTGAAATGGCGGACAAGTACGGCTGCGACACCGGCCGCATGTACACGCTTTTCGCCGCTCCCCCGGAGAAGGACCTCGAATGGAGCGAGCAGGGAATTGAAGGCGCCGCGCGCTTCCTGAACAAAGTTTACCGCCTGGTTGCTAAACACGCCGACCGCCTCCGCGGCATCGAAGCCAATTTCGATTCACCCATCGATCTGGCCGCCGCCACCGAAAAAGAAAAGGTCCTGGTGCGCCGCACGCATCAGACACTCAAGCGCGTCACCAATGATTTCGAGGTGCGCTGGCATTTCAACACCTCCGTCGCGTTGATCATGGAGCTCTTCAACGAATTCCAGGCCCAGGAACCGCTGGAAGTCGGCGCTTCGCCCGTGATCGTAAAGCGCGCCCTGATGATCCTGGTGCTGATGCTTTCGCCCATGGTTCCGCACATCGCCGAAGAATTGTGGGAAATGCTCGGCATTCCTGGCGGCATCGCGCGCCAGAAGTGGCCGGTCTATCGCGAGGACCTCACCCGCGAGGACCAGATCGAAATCATCGTTCAAATCAACGGGCGGGTCCGAGGCAAAATCCTCATTGACGACAGCATGACCGAAGACGAAACCAGGGAGCGCGCGCTCGGCGATCCGCGTATCAAAGCGCTGCTCGAGGGCAAAACCGTGGTAAAAGTCATCGTAGTCCCGAAGAAGCTCGTCAATATCGTGCTCGAGTAGCCGCAGGAAAGTTGTCGAAGGAAAAACGATGACGCAAAACGCCGCAGCCGCGCCAGGCAAAGCCGAAGAGCCGGATTCAAATCGAGGGGGTGCTATGGTTCAGACCAACACAGAATCCGCCGCGCAGGCGCAGTCGGAATCCCCCGGGCGTGCCGCCGCAAGCGCAGCGCCAACCACCCGCGAAGGCATCGTGGTGCTCGACTTCGGCGGCCAGTACACGCAGCTCATCGCGCGCCGCATCCGCGAGCAGGAAGTCTTTTCCGCGATTCTGCCGTGCACCGTGTCCGTCGAAGAAATACGCAAGCTGGAGCCCGCCGGCATCGTGTTGTCGGGCGGCCCAAGCTCCGTCTACGACGCCGGCGCGCCCGTCTGCGATCCCAAAATTCTCGGCCTCGGCGTTCCCGTCCTCGGAATCTGCTATGGCATGCAATGGCTCACACACTCGCTCGGCGGCAAAGTGGAGCGCGCCGAGCGTCGCGAATACGGCCCCGCACAGCTCGATATCGAAGGCAATTCCGCTTTGTTCAAGGGGCTTTCTCGCGGAGGAAAGGCTTGGAGCAGCCACGGAGACCACGTAGTAGCCCTGCCGGGCGGTTTCAGCGTCACGGGCCGCACCGATAACGCCGTAGCAGCCTTCGAGAATTGCGCCCAGAAAGTATATGGCGTTCAGTTCCATCCCGAAGTGAATCACACCGACAGCGGCACCGAAATCCTGCGCAACTTCGTGTTCGATATCTGCGGCGCAAAGAAGAACTGGGATCGCGCCGGATTCATCTCCACCATGGTCGAATCGATCCGCGCGCAGGCCGAAGGCGCCCGCGCGATCTGCGCCCTCAGCGGCGGAGTGGATTCCGCCGTCGCCGCGGCCCTGGTCCACCGCGCCATTGGCGACCGGCTAACCAACGTTTTCGTCGATAACGGCCTCCTGCGCCGCGACGAATTCGAGCACACACTCGAACTCTTGCGCACCAGGCTGGGCCTCAACGTAATCGGCGTGGACGCCTCCGACCGCTTCCTCTCTCGCCTCAAAGGCATCGTCGACCCGGAAGAAAAGCGCAAGCGCATCGGCGCCGAATTCATCTCCGTCTTCGTCGATGAGGAAATCAAGCTCGTGAAGTCTACTCAGGGACTCCCCGTGAAGTTTCTCGTCCAGGGCACCCTGTATCCCGACGTCATCGAATCCGTTTCCGTGAAGGGTCCCTCCGCCGTCATCAAGTCGCACCACAACGTAGGCGGCCTGCCGGAAAATATGCCCTTCAGCCTGATTGAGCCTCTCCGCGATCTTTTCAAGGACGAAGTCCGCTGCATCGGCAGAGAACTCGGCCTGCCCGACGAGATACTGGTCAAGCATCCGTTTCCCGGACCGGGCCTCGCGGTGCGCGTGCTGGGTGAAATTACTAAAGAAAAGCTGGAGACCGTCCGCGGCGCGGACATCGTTGTGGTGGAAGAGATTCGCCGTGCGGGGCTGTACGAAAAGGTCTGGCAGGCCTTCGCCGTCCTGCTGCCGGTCAGAAGCGTAGGGGTAATGGGAGATGACCGCACCTACGGGCACACGATAGCCGTCCGCGTAGTCGACTCGCAGGATGCCATGACGGCAGATTGGTCCCGCCTGCCCCTGCCCGTACTGGAAAGAATTTCAACGCGGATAGTAAACGAAGTCCCCGGGGTAAACCGGGTAGTCTACGACGTCAGCTCGAAACCCCCGAGCACCATCGAGTGGGAGTAGCGCCAGAAGGCGGCGACAGGCAAATTGTCGGGAAACGCTCTCAGCGGGTGGCCATCTTCTGAGCCATGTAGAGAAGCAGGCGGCGGTCGCCTTCTTCAATACGGCCTAGCAAGCGGCGAAAACGCCCCAGATAACGAGCTTCCTTGCCGGTAGCGCCCCACGCGATATCGTCCGCGCTCTTCCGCTTCGGAAGGTTCGGCAACTCGGGTGGCTGCTCTCCATCGTAGAAGAGCTGGTAGAGCGGAACTTCCATGGCTCGCGCCAGCTTCTCGAGGGTCTCAATGGCCGGTACGGTATGCCCGTTCTCGACGCGCGAAATGTAGCAGCGCAGAAGGCCGGTACGCTTTTCGATGTCGCCCTGGGAGAGTTTCTTGGTTTCACGCAGTAAGCGAATTCTTTCTCCGATTATCATGCCCGCTATTGTTACATGGGGCAGCAATGCCCGCAAGTGCTTTATCTTAGGTAATCCTTGGACTCCCTGAGTCCCGTTCTTGGATTAAAATGTGATGTCCGTCACACGGTTGGAATCTCTGTAATTCTGGCGTAACCTAAACAAGATGGCCAACGTCCCAAAGACTATGGTAGCCAGCGCTCAGGCCCTCTCCATCCCCCTGGAAAAACGAAGGGGGGGTGAGGAGGAAAGAGAATTGGTGCGGCTCGCCCAAGCGGGCAAGGAACCCGCTTTTGAGGAGTTGGTACGCCGCCACCAGCAGCGCGTTTTTGCTTTGGTCGGCAGCATCCTGCGCAAGCAGGAGGACGTGGAAGACATTGCCCAGCAGGTGTTTCTGAAGGTTTATCTTTCGATCAAAAAGTTCGATCAGCGCGCGGCCTTTTCCACCTGGTTGTATAAGATTACGGTGAACGAGTGCTGGGACTACCTGCGAAAGAAGAAAGTGCGGCCCCTGGTTTACGAATCAGATTTGTCCGAGGAGCAGGTGTCCCGCCTGGACGGGATCATCTCCGCCGACCGCATGGCCATAGGGCCCAGTGAGCGGCTCGAAGTGAAGGATCTCCTCGAACAAATGCTCGAGAAGCTGCCCGAGCAGGACCGGCAATTGCTGGTGCTCAAGGAAGTTGAAGGATTTTCCGTTCAGGAACTGGCGGAGATTCTGAACCTGAACGTCAACACCGTAAAGGTTCGATTGTTCCGGGCGCGCGGCCGCATCATGGATGCCTACCGCCGTAGGAAAGGCCAGGCAGGGCATCCGGTAGGGGAAAGGGAGAGTTCAATTTAATGGACATGCACACACGAACGGGCCATGCATGTAAGGAATACGAGGCGCTTCTCGATGATTACCTCGGTGATTGCCTGGACGCCGCCTCCCGCCAGTCCGTCGCGCGGCATCTGAGCGATTGCGCGAATTGCCGCGTTGCGCTCGAAGCCTCCAGCCAAGGCGCCCGCCTTTTCCATGCCGCGGGTTTCGTTCTGGATCCTTCCCCCGCGCCGGGTCCGGCTTTCTCCCGGGTGGTGATGGCCCGAATCGGCCAGGAGGAACAGCGTCGCGCGGCCGAGCGCCTCAACGACTGGCAGCCGTTTGTTTCCTTCGCCTGGAGATTTGCGGCCACCGCGATGCTGGCCCTGATGCTTTTGTTGACGTATGCGGTGCGCGGTCGGGGACACGCCCGCCAAGTGGTTGGTCCCATCGGTCAGCAATCGGCGGTTGTGGACGTGTTTGCTCCCGATCCCACCGCCACACCCGCGAATCAGGATGAGGTTCTGATTATGGTGGCGGGGTCCACGCATGCGAGCCACTAAGCCCCGCAGCGAAGCGGCCATCCTCGTGGCCGTCGTTTTCCTGCTCGGTTTTCTTCTGGGCGGCCTCGGAAATCACCTCTGGGGTGAACGGGTGTGGGGAGTGCGCGCCGACGCCTCTCTGCCGCCGCAAAAGCATTTGGATGTTCTGCTGAACGAGGAGCTGCAGTTGACGCCCGATCAGCAGAAGCAGATCCAGGTCATCATCACGCAGACTCAGGCCCGCTGGCGTTCGCTTTATTCCCCGCTCGAGGGGCAGCGCGACCAGATCCGTGCGGAAAGCCACGATCAGATGCGCGCCATTTTGACCCCGGAACAAAAGCCCAAGTTTGACGCGTTCATGAGGCGCATCGACCAGGGCCGCAAGAAGAGCGACGAAAAGAATCCTATCCCAGGCCCCGCCCGCAAGGAGTAGCAGCCGCTTCCCGTAACGCCGGGTCGGGGCGCCCACCTCGGTTTTTCCACATAGAAACTGTGCCTCGGGAATTCGTATTGCGTAAGGAAGAAGAGCTGTATAGGGAAGGGAATCCGTTGCTGCAATCGAGGGTCTTTGTTAGGAGCCCTGGCGGGCTCGCTCGTCGGAGCGAGCTAAAAGGGAATATCTTCGTCGGAGATTTCCGGCCCTGCCCCATGTTCCTCGGGAACGGCTGCATCAAACTCATCCGCTGGCCGTGAGTGGGCGCCTCCGGCAGGCGCGCCTGCGCCAGCCGCGGCGCTTTCGGCTCGCGACGTTAGCATGCGCATCACGTTCGCCACGATTTCCGTCGTGGACTTCTTCTGCCCGTCGCGTTTGTCTTCCCATTGCCGCGTCTGGATGCGTCCTTCGATATAGACGAGCATCCCTTTCTTCAAGTACTGCTGGGTGATTTCAGCAAGCTTTCCCCACAGCACGATGCGGTGCCACTCGGTGCGCTTCTGCCGCTCGCCCGAACGGTCCTTGAACGTCTCATCGGTAGCCAGCGTAAAGTTCGCCACGGCTTGTCCGCCGGACGTATATCGAGTTTCAGGATCGCGGCCCAGCCGCCCCACGAGAATCGCTTTGTTCACAGACATGGAGGGGAGTATATCGGAAAACGCCATCGGGTGGAAATTTCAGAATGCTTTTGACCGTCTCCCCAGCCGGGCAAACTCGTTGTATCGAAGGCCGGAGAAGAGTACGATGCGCGCGTTGCTGGGGAATGCCGAAGGAAATTTCCGGGAGGGATGTGAAATGCCGCAAGGATGGCGAATCACGCTGGTGCTCTTGATCGCATTAATCGCCGCGCTCGCCGTAACCGCGCACAGACAAACCGCCCGCGCCGACTCCGGAATCGCCTCTTTGCCCGATCCTTACGGTCCCGCCGAATCCTTTGGAAAGCTTCCGCCGGGCCGCCCCTGGGGTTCCACCAGCGCGGTGGCGATCGATTCGCAAGGTCACGTCTGGGTGGGCGAACGCTGCGGCAAGAACAGCTGCGGCGATTCTCCGTGGGACTCCATCCTTGAATTCGATTCCTCCGGCAAGCTCCTCAAGAGCTTCGGCGGCGGATTGCTCGCCGTTCCCCACTCGCTCTATTTCGATAAGAGTGGCAACTTGTGGGTAACAGATTCCGGCGAGCTTCGCCTGCCCAGCGATCCCGCTCCTGCCCCGGGGACTCAAGAGACGAAGGGTCATGTCGCCATCAAGTTCAGCCCGGAAGGAAAAATCCTGATGACGCTCGGCAAGCCCGGCGTCACGGGCGACGCCACCGACACCTTCCACGAGCCGAACGCCGTAGTGGAAGGCGCCCACGGCGATCTGTTCGTCGCCGACGGCCACGTCCCGCACAAGGGCGGCGCGCGCATAATGAAATTCACCAAAGACGGCAAATTCATCAAGCAGTGGGGAACCCTCGGAACGGCGCCGGGCCAGTTCGACGTTCCCCACGCCCTCGCCCTCGATTCCCGTGGACGCCTCTTCGTTGCTGATCGCGCCAACAAGCGCATTCAGATCTTCGACCAGGACGGCAATTTTCTCGGTCAATGGAAGCAGTTCGGCTCGCCCAGCGGAATCTTCATCGACAGCCACGACGTGATCTATGTCTCCGACTCTCAATCCGAATCAGCCGATCCCAAGGCGGAGCGATACAATCCAGGCTTCGAGCATGGCGTGCGCGTCGGAAGCGCCAAGGACGGCACGGTTACAGCTAACATCCCCATGCAACCCCCGCCCAAGTCCGACAACGCACCCGAAGGAATCACCGCGGACCCCATGGGCAACATCTATATAGCCGAAACCATCGTCCAGGGAGTCTGGAAATACTCAAGGAAGTAGCACAGCTGTTAGACTGCAGTCTGTCAACCTGCGAAATCCGGAGGGAACCCATGGCCCAGCCTCAAAACTTCGAGAACCACGCGAAATTCGTCCCCGCGTTCCACATCGTCACGCTGGGTATTTTCTTCATCAACCTGATCTGGTCGATCTCCAGGGTAATCCGTTCTTTCTCCGGACAGACCGTGATGTCGCTCCTGCTCGCCATAGCCTTCCTGCTGGCTGCGCTTTACGCGCGGATGTTCGCCCTCACCGTCCAGGACCGCGTGATCCGGCTCGAGATGCAGCTGCGTCTCCAGAAGCTCCTCCCGGCCGATCTGCAGCCGCGAATCCCGGAATTCGCGGTACCGCAATTGATAGCGCTACGCTTCGCAAGCGACAGGGAACTCCCGGATTTGGCGCGGAAAGTACTAGATGAAAAGCTAAGCGACAGGAAGGCCATCAAAAAGCTGGTAAAGGAGTGGCAGCCGGACTTGCTGCGGGCCTAAGTATCCGTTAAAAGTCTCGGGTGTTCCCGGGAACGCCATTCTCCCGAATGGCGCCTTTGAATCTTTTACTACCGTGGCTTAGGAGTCGAGACCGCGCCAATTTCCCGCAACTTGGCCTGCGCCCGCCGAGCCTCATCGGAGCCTGGAAACCGCCGCTCCACCTCGCGCAGGTCCCGCACACCCGAAGCCTTCAAACCAAGCTCCAGCTCCGCCGTCCCTTTCTTGTACATCGAAGCCGCGAGTTTGAAACTCCGCGGATAATTCGTCAGCACCGTATCGTAGGAAGCGATCGCGTTATTGAAATCGTTCTGCGCGTAAAAGATCTCCCCCAGATAGAACTGCGAGTTCGACGCCAGATCGTTCGTAGGGAAAGTCTTGATGTAGTCCGAGAACTCCTGCCGCGAAAGGTCGTACTTCCCGCTCGTGAAGTCCCGCAGGGCGTTCTGGTAAAGCGTGTCCGCTGAAATCCCGGGCATTCCCGCGGGAGCCGAAGGAATTGCCGCATTGGGCCCAGGCCCCGCCGCGCCCGGTGTCGTCGTTCCGGGAGTCATCGGCGCTCCCGGCGTCGCCCCGCCCGCGGGCGCATTGCCCGAAACCTTCGCGTCGATGCTCTGCAGCAGACTTTGCATGTCAGTCATCTGCTGGGAAAGCTTGCCGACCCGCGCCTGCACTTCCTGCAGATTGTCTTGCAGCCCCTGCGTGGTTTGCGTGACGGAACTGATGCTCGATCCCGTGTTCGCCTGTACGTCCTGCACCACCTTCTGCAGCGAGCCCATTTGTGTGTTCAGCTGACTCACCCCGTCGAGCGATTGCTGGATGAGCGTTTTCAGTGTAGCGCTGTTGGTGTCCACCGCGCTGCGCAGGTCCTGCTGTTGCTGCAGCACCTGCGACACCTGTTGCTGCAGCTCCACGATCTCCCGCGACACCGCGCTCGCCGGCGCGGGCGTCAACACCACCCCACCCAGCGCCCCGAAGCATGCACTCACGATTCCGATAACCAACCATTGTTTGCGCAAAAGGACCCCTCCTTCTGTAAGCAGCCGGACACGCCCGTCGGTGCGACCGCCGCATGCCTCGGCTTACTAACTATTCTGCCATGGATATTTCACTACAAGAGCGCCGGTTCGAAATTGGCCCCCCGCCTTGAAGAGATTCCGGAGCGGCGTTCCGGTCTTGCCGTTCCGCCGCCCCAGTCAATCGATTCGCTCAACGTAGTCGTCTAGTGCGACATCACGAAATGCGCCCGCCGGTTCTGCTGCCAGCAGGATTCGTCATGTTCGGTGCAGAAGGGACGCTCTTTCCCCCAGCTGATCGTTTCGATACGGTCGCCGGTGATTCCGAGCGAGATCAGGAAGTTCTTTGCCGCTTCCGCCCGGCGCTGGCCAAGGCCCAGGTTGTACTCGGTCGATCCGCGTTCGTCGCAATGCCCCTCGAGAGACAGGCGCACCTGCGGATAGGAGCGCAAAAACTCCGCGTCCTTCGTCAGGGCCTCTCTCGCGTCGGCGCGCAGGTCGGATTTGTCCAGATCGAAGAAAGCGTCCTTCACGTTCTGGTCGAAAAGCTCCTGAACGTTCGCCGGTCCCGAAGGCGCGGTGTTTCCCGTAGTGGTGGGAGCCGGTCTGTTGACGTCCACCCGCGCGCTGGCCGTGGCAGTCCCGCCCGCGCCCGTCGCTGTGATCGTGTATGTTGTCGACTCGCTCGGGTTCACGGGTGTAGACCCCTGCGGCGCCACTTTGCCGACGCCCGGCTCGATGTCCAGATCGGTGGCGCTGGTCGAAGACCACGACAGCGTCACGGTCTGGCCTGGCCGGATCGAAGCCGGCACCGCGTTCAGCGTCACCGTCGGCTGAGCCGCGGGAGCCGGTGGAGGAGCTGGCGGCGATGCTACCTGCTTTTTGCAGCCGGCGATAAATGCAAACGATGTTGCGAGCATGAACAGGAATACGACTTTTCGAAGAGAACCGTATTGCATCGACTGCCTCCTTCGACTCCCCCGGAGTTCCTTCGAGGGTCGTCGGGCATGAATTTAAGACTTCTGATGATTGGCCGGCACATCGCAACAAAAATCTTTGCCAGGGCCGGTGAGAGGGTTTGTTTGCGTCGTCGTGCCAAAGCCCAAAGCGAACACGATGCTACTCGGTTCGTCACTTGGGAGACCAGTTCGGCGATTCATTCTGTCCCTGATAAGTTAACTGCCGCGGCTGGCTTCCATCGGCCAGCATGGACCAGATCTGCCGCGTGCCGGTGCGTGTCGATTCAAATACCAGGTGCCGTCCGTCGGGCGCCCAGCTGGGCCGCTCGTTTCTGCCCTCATCTCGTGTCAATTCCACCAGTTGGTGGCTCACGATGTCCATAGCGTAAATATCGTAATTTCCGCTCGGCCGTCTCCAGCTGAACGCCACCAGTTGCCCGTTGGGCGACCATGACGGGTCGATCACATACCCCATGTCCGGCAGGTCGATCTTCTGCACATCCGACCCGTCCGAGTTCGATAGATACAACACGGGCGAGCCGGCCCGGTCGCTCACAAACACAATTTGTTTCCCGGTTTTAGGATTCCACGCCGGCGACGTGCTCACCCCCGCCGCAAAAGTCACGCGATGCAGGTGCCCTCCGGTCACATCCGAGACATAAATCTCCGGATCGCCCCCTTGGCTGGACATAAACGCGAGCTGCGACCCGTCCGGCGACCACGCCGGCGAGCTGTTCGTCCCGCGATACCTCGGGAAAGCAATCAGATGATTCGAGTCGGTCGAGTAGATGCAGATCTGCGCCGACGTAATCCCCCGGAACGGCACATAGCACGTAAACGCGATCCGCGTTGCGTCCGGCGACCATCGCGGCGTCAGCGAAATCGACTTCAGCGTCGTCACCTGGTGCTGGTTCGCTCCGTCGTAATCCATGATCCAGATTTCTTTGTTGCCGCTCTTCTCGCTGGCGTAGGCGATCTGCGTCTGCGCGATCCCTGGCAAGCCCCCGCTCAGCACGCCGATAATGTCGTCGGCAAACTGATGCGCCAGGTGGCGCGCGTCGCCATCCTTCGCCGCGCCCCGGTAAATCTTCTGCAGAGCCAGCGGCGCCGTCGGGTTATGCACGTCGGAGAGGAAGCCCGCCACCGCCAGGTTCGTCCCATCCACCGTCATGTTCCCGTACGCCACCATGTAAGCGTTCGCCGGTTCTGCGGCCCAATCGGCCGCTTTCATTTCGCTCGGCTGGCTGGGCACCTGCGTCGGATAAAAGCTCGGACTCACCATATCCAGCACGCCCGAATATTCCAGGTCGGCCCACAGCACATCGTGAAACGTTTTTTCCAATGGCGCCGCCGGAGCCGACCGCACTGCAATATCCGGCGCCGCCAGCCGCGCCTTCGTGACGCCCAGCCCCGTCCCGGTCTTGAACCAGTCCTGCGCCGTAGCGGGAAGGGAAGTAGCCAGCAGCACAATAGCCAGTGCCCAAAATGTGGAGAGAAATGCGAATCTTCGTTTCATGTATGAACCGCCTATCGCTTGAAATCGAACCAGAACTCCACATTCACGCTCGACCCTGAATATCCCGCCGGCAGCGCCTGCAACGGGCTCGAATCCCGCACCGCCCGCACCGCCGAAGTGTCTACGGAATTATTGTTGCTCCGCTGCGTCAATTGAATGTTCGTCACCGTCCCGTCGCGCAGAATCGTGAACACCACGACCACGCGCGGCGCCGCCGCAACGCTTGGATCTACCGTCGATTGCAGCCAGTTGCCGCTCACGCGCCGCTGCACCGCCTCCACATACCACGAGAACCTCGACCCGAAATCCCCGCCGCTAACGCCGTTAAAGCTCAAGCCGCCCTGCGTAGTCCCTTGCCCCATCGCAAACGACGACGTCGGAATCGCCGGCGCGCCTCCTCCGCCATAAGGCACCGCGTTCGGTGGAGGTGGAGTAGGATTCTCGAGAATCTTCGAAGGCCGCGTGATGATCTTCGGCGGAGGCTTGATCGCTTTGAATTTTGGTATCGGCAGCGCGTCCGGAGGAGGCGTTTCGATCTTAGGCGGTTCCGCCTTGTAGAGGCCTTTCGAATTGTCCACCACGCGGCTCGCCGTCGAAACATCCGGATGCGGCAGCGGAATCGCCGGCACGTTGCCCACCAGCCCCACCGTCACCGATCCCCCCGGCCCGCCCCAGGAATCGCCGGTATGCGAGTGCATCACGCCGTATATCGCGATGCCCGCCAGCGCGCAGTGCAGCAGCACGGAAAACGAAAGCGGCATTTTGTAGCTGTCGGTCGCGCGATAGCTTTCGGCGTAGGCCATGTTATTTCACTGAGATTGCGCCCTCTCGTTCAGAGGTTGCGTCACCACGCTGATGTTCTGGATGCCGGATTGCCGCAACGCATCGACGACGGTCGCCCAGCTCCCGAACGGCACCGTCTCGTCGCACCGCACGTACACCGCTTGTTTGGACACATCCTTTGACTGCGCCGCGATCTGCTGCCCGATTTCATGAATGTTCACCGGCTTGTCGTTCAAATAGACGCGCTGCGAGCGGTCGATCGTCACCACCATCCGTGCTTCGGTCAGCTCTTTCACCGTCTTGGTCTTCGGCACATCCACGTCGATGCCCGACTGCAGGATCGGCGCCGTGATCATAAAGATGATCAGTAGCACCAGCACCACGTCGATAAACGGCACCATGTTGATCTCGGAAAGCGAGGTGCCTGTCTCTTGTTGAATGCGCGGCATAAACGAAGCCTAGGAGCCGTAGAGCGTTTCGATTTTCGCGACGAACTCCGACGCGAAATTGTCCATGCGCGTCGCCACGCCGCGAATCCCGTGGAGGTAGTGGTTGTAGGCGATCAGTGCTGGGATAGCGGCAAAAAGTCCTGCCGCCGTAGTGATTAACGCTTCGGCGATGCCGGGCGCCACGGCGCGCAGGCTGGCCGTGCCCGCGTCACCCAGCCCCGCGAACGCGTCCATCACGCCCCACACCGTGCCGAAAAGCCCGATAAACGGCGACACCGAAGCGATCGTCGCCAGCCAGGACATTCCGCTCTCGAGCCGTCGCACCTCGTCTCCCGCGGCCACCTGCATCTCGACGCCCACTGCGTTAGGGTTCTTCACCGAGCCGCCGCGCGGGTTAGCCCCGTCCAGTTGCGCCCGCAGCTCCGCATATCCCGCGTCGTACACCGCAATCAACGGTGTGCCGCCGGACCCCGCGCGCAACGTCCGTGGATCGGGCAGCGTCCCGCCCGCCCGGAACATCTGCAGAAAACGATTGGTCTTGCGATTGACGCCGCCCAGCTGAACCGATTTTTGAAAGATGATCGCCCAGGAAAGGATGGAAAGCAGAATCAGGATACCGAGGATGACGCGGGCCACTCCGCTCGTTTGTTCCAGTAACGTGAGCGGGCTGGCAAATAAAAGCAGTGCCAAGCCAGAAATTGTTCTTCCCCCTCAGGAAAAAGTTGCCGCAACTCCGGCCAAATCAAACCTAGCACACGCATTCTACTCGGTCAAACACCGTTCCTTCCCGCGCAAAAAAAAGGCCGTGCCCCAGCCGCCATACAGGAAACCCCTTACGCCTCACCGGCGGGATTAGCGATTGTCGAACCGTCGGCAATTCCATAAAAGCAGCAGTCAGCGCAGCGGATCCCCTCCGCGCTAGCTTTTTGCTGTTGCCGTCGTATTAGGCCTTTGCCTTTCATTGTCATCCTGAGACCATACGCGCGAAGCGCGGATGGGTGAGGGACCTGCTTCTTCTTTCGCTGTCAGGCATTCCCGTCTGTCAAAGCTTCCGCGCGACCAAGGCGTCGCCCCCTGGGAACGCCAATCTCCCGATTGGCGCTTCTCACTTTAGCGTCGCGGTACGGCTCGCCTTGCAGCATTCCTCCTGAGAGGCTGTGACTTTTTGATTTTTGCGGGTGACCCACCCTTGCGGTTTTAAAAGGGTGGGTCTTTCTCTTGACGTGCGCTTTCCGCAGTCATCCTGAGCGCAGCGAAGGATCCCTCTTGATTTGGCGGTTGCCTTTGCGGGTTTCTTTGCCTTGCTTTTGATGTTGCCTTCGCGGGTGGCCCGCCCTTTGTAGTGTAAGGGTGGGTTTTGATCTTTCTCTTTATCCAGCCCCGTCAGGGGCGGAACAGCGTAGCCCACCGCGACAGCGGTGGGAGGTCGGCATTAAAGTAGCACGAAGCCCCGTAGGGACGGCACGATCCGTTTCGCCCCATCCACGCGCCACCTAGCTCTTTCGCCCTCAAACATTCCCCGCCCGTCAACGCGTCGGCCCGTCGCCCCCCCGGGAACGCCAATCTCCCGATTGGCGTATTTGCATTTCCGGTCACCACCATTCCCCGCAAGCCTCACCGCACAGGCATCAGCGGCTTCTGCCCTTCCGGCAACTGCTCATCGAAAGCCGTAAGCTCGGCCGCCGTCGCAGTATGAAGCGTCATCAACTCCACCAAATCCACCGCCCCGCGCCGCCCGAACAATCGCAGCACCTCGGCGAAAGTAGCCGGAGAAACTTTCTCTTCGGCAAACATCCCACGCCCGAGGTTGATAATGGCCGTTTCCTTTTCGCCCAGCCCGACCACCGGCTTGTCGTACTTAATGATGTCGATGATCCCCGCTTCGATATGCCGAGGATCGCTCGGGTCCCGTCCATGCATTTCCCATTCCGTCCATTCATACTGGCAGTCCCGCTCGCGCGCGGTCACCAGCACCGCAATCTCCACCAGCCGATCCGGCAACCCCGCCTTATACCGGATATAGCGGTGCGCTTCAGCCAATGGCTTGGCGACTTTGGGGTCATAAAGACGCACGCTCGGCAGCTCCGGCTTGTGGGTCAACTCGTCAAAAACCGCCTTGCCGTAATCGTCCATGTCCTCGCGTTTCGGCAAGGGCAGGCGGTTTCGCGATTCGGGATAAACGTCCGCAGGCAGCGGCGCCGCAGGCGGCGGCACCGCGGAGCCGCGCACCTTGACGTACGCATGGCTCCTCCCGGGAGGAAGCAGCGGCGTCTGCCCCTCATTCAATTGCTGATCGAAAGCCCTCATCTCCGGCGCGCAAGCGGAGTACCCGGCCATCAACTCCACCAGATCGACCGTAAGCCGCGGCCCGAACAATCGCAGCACATCGGCAAATGTAGCGGACGCAACCTTCTTGTCGCCCAACATCTCGCGCCCGAAAGCGATAATCGCCGTCTCCTTCTCGCCGAGGTCAACCACGGGCTCGGTTGTACTTGATCAGATCGATGGTCGACTGCTCGATATGCCGCGGATCGTTCGCGTTCCGCCCATCGTTCTCCCACTGCGTCCATTCGAACTGGCAGTCCAGTTGCCGCGCCGTAACCAGCACCGCAATCTCCATCAACCGGCTAGGCAGCCCCGTTTCATTCTTGAGGTAGTAACCCGCCTCGCTCATCGGTTTGGCAAGCGGCGGATCGTAGAGCCGCGGCAGCGGATGCTGCGAGTGCCGCGTCATCTCGTCGAAAATCTTCTTCTCCTCATCGCTAACATCTTCGCGTTTCGGCAAGGGCAGCCGGTTCCTCGACTCGGCATACACATCCTTCGGCAGCGGAGCCGACGCAACTGCAGCCGAGTCTGCGCTGCCCGACTGAGTCTGCGCCCGGCATGTTCCGGCAGACACCGCAGGCACGATGCCTGCAATCAGAAGAACAACGACGCCTCTAGCCACATCCATATCCGTCTCCCTTTTTGAAAACAGTCTCAACCGAAATTCGTTTGGGCCTCTAGCTCCCGCGATAAGTTACACCCTATCGCGGAGGGAGCAACGGCTTTTGTCCCTCCGGCAATTCCTGCTCGAACGCCACCAGTTCCGTCGCGGTTGCCGACCACTGGGAGAACAGTTCCACCAGGTCCACCGTGCCGCGTCGGCCGAACAAACGCAACGCCTGCGCGAACGTCTCCGATGAAACCTTTCTCTGTCCCAGCAGCTCCCGCGCGAACGTGATAACCAGCGCTTCCTTTTCGCCAAGCCCCGCGACCGGCTTCTCATATTTGATCACGTCGATGATTCCCGCATCGATATGCCGCGAATCCTTCAGGTCCCGCCCGTGCTTTTCCCAGATCGTCCACAGGAACTGGCTGTCCATCTCGCGCGACGCCACCAGCACCGCGATCTCGGTCAACTGGTCCCCGAATCCCGTTTCCGACTTGAGGTAGTTCTGCGCGTCGCCCAGCGACTGCGCCAGCTTCGGACTGTACAGCCGCACCGAAGCTGGCTGCCCGTGCGTCATAGCCTCAAAAATCTTCCTGTCGTCGTCACTCAACCCGTCGCCCTTCGGCACCGGCAGCCGGTTCCGCGACTCCGGATCGATGTCCTTCGGAATCGGCGCAGCAGCCGTGTCCGCGCCGCGCGTCGAAGTCTGTGCCCGAGCCGCCCCCGCCCCCAACATGGCCATGGCAGCCGCGAGCAAAATAATTGCCAGCCCCTTCCGCATCTCCATATCGCTTCTCCTTATGTGAGAACAACATTTGCCTCACGTGCTCGAGTCTTTTTGTTGTTCGTTGTCATCCCGAGCGAGCGAAGCGACGAGGGATCTCTCTTCAGCGTTTCAACCACGCGCGCGCCGGCACAAACATTCCGCACTCGATAGTGTCCTGGAATTGTTTTGGCGTCACGGACCCGAGTCTATAGTTTGCCGGTGGTTTCAGGCAAGACCTCCGCGCCTGCGAAGGGATCCTGACCAGCTTCCGGGTCTGGCGGAGGCGATAACGTTCGTTATGCTTTGTGCGAATTGGAAAAAGCGGAAGCCAGCCGAAGCTTGCGAAGCATCGAGCGTTTCTTTTCCTGATGCGACTGCATGCGGCTCAGAATATCGTCGAGCGTTCGCACCGCCTCAACGATGAACGGCCCCTTGTTGAGCATCACGCACTCGGCGCGCTCGCCCATCGCCGCATCGGTAATCTCCGACCGCGACGGGATGCCCGACTTCGCCAGCGATTCCAGAACCTGCGTCGCCCAGATCACCGGCAGGTGCGCCGCTTCGCAGATCCACAGAATTTCTTCCTGCACTTCCGCGAGCCGCTGGTACCCGCACTCGATCGCCAGATCTCCCCGCGCGATCATCACGCCCGCCGCGTGCGTTTTCATCGCCGCAAGAAGGATGCCGGGTAGGTTCGCAAACCCCTGCTGCGTCTCAATTTTCAGAATGACCGCCATTTTCCTGGCATCGAGCCGGTCCAGCTCCGCTTGCAGATCGCGCACGTCGGATTCCGAGCGGACGAACGAAAACCCCACGATGTCGGCATGCTTCACGATAAATTCGAGCGCCTTCTTGTCGTCCGGTGTCAGTGACGCGATGCGCAAATCCGTTTCGGGTACGTTGATGCCCTTTTCCGCGCCAAGCTTCGCTCCCGAGGCAGGGGCGTGCGTGATCTCGACGCTCACTTCGTCCGGTCCAGCGTCCCTGACGATGCCGCCGATCTTGCCGTCATCAAACCAGATTGGTTCATCCACCCGCACACAATCGAAAAACTCGCTGAGCGTTACCCCAATCCGCGCCGGTCTCACCATCTGTTGTTTTTCGTCGAATCGCGCCGGCTGCCCAGGTTCCAGAGAACGCGTGAGGACGATCCGGTCTCCCTTTTTCAGCAGCAATGTCTGCGGAGCAGGGGGCATCGGGCCAATGCGTGAAAACTGGGATATCTCCGCCTCTCCTTCAGACGTCGCGGGAAGCTTCGCCTCCAGCACCACATCGGGAGCGAAATACGCCGTACGCGAACACTCGGCCCACCGGCTGTTGCCGCAAGTCGCCGTAACGGTCATCGTCCGTTTCGACCCGCGCGTGTCGGTGAACCCGATGCGCGTCCCCGCATCAAGCCGCGAAAGCCACTCCCGCGGAACCGGAATGCATGCCTTCGCGGCGGATGGCGCAATTTCCGGGCTCTCCTCGGGCGTGAGCCAGATTCGGGCGGGGGATTCCACTCTTCCGTAGGAGTCGCGCTTGGGCCGGCATTTCAACACCGCCGGGCCGCCTTGGATCGGGCCGGTGCGAAGCTTGGGCCCTCCCACGTCCATCGAAACCTTGCAGGGCTTCTTCGTCTCTTCCGCGGCGCGGCGAAGGTTTCCGATCATGCCCGACCACACTTCCGGCCCATCGTGCGCGCAGTTGATGCGCATGCAATTCATTCCGCTCGCCACCAGGTCGCGTACGAGCGCATAGTCGCACCCGGCCTCCGATGGCATCGTCACCATGATGCGCACCCGCCGTCCGTCCGGGGCAGGTCCGAGAAGCGTGTCGGTATTTTTCTCGAGGAGCCTCTGGCCCTCGGCCAGTGCCACCATGCCGTTTGGTTCTTGTTGCGGGGCGTCGCTTCCATCCAGCCGCGCGAGCACGTCCATCACGCCGTGGAGGGCGCTGAAAACGTGCGATTCGGTGCGCCCTAGCGAGGAGAGCCCCATAGCGCCCAGCTGCTCCTGCAAATCGCGAATGTCGTGCCGTCGGAGCGCCAGATAATGAAGCAGGTTGCGCGCGCTCGCACGATGGTCTGGGTGAACGTCCGCTTCACCGGGAAGGCTGTCGGCCTCCAGCTTCAGCATCTCCGAACGCAGTAACTCCAGCCGCCGGTGAATGTCCTTCAGTTGAGAAGCATCGTGGCTGTGCATCGGGGGTCCGAACCACACAGCCTAGCACCGAAGTGTGAAAACCAAGTGAACAACCCCCCCTAAGGTAGGCCTCGGGCGTCCGTCGTCACCCCGAGCAAGCAAAGGGCGAGGGATCGCTCTTCGCGCACAATTCAACCGGCCCTTGCCAGTAAGCGCTTTTTAGAGAGTCGGGGATTCGATTTACGGGCCAATCGCGATATTCTTAAGCATTGCTGTTTCGAAAAGCCGGAGAAATTGAAACTTCTACCCTCATGGAAAATTCGCGCTGTCAGGCCAACGCCTCCGCATGTTGATTGATCTGCATTGCCACACGAACGAATCGGACGGTTCGGATTTTCCCTCGGAGCTGATTGATATTGCCCGCCGCGCCCAGGTGGGAATTCTCGCGATCACCGACCACGACACGTTCGCGGGATACGACCGCGCGCTTCCGGCGGCCAAGGATGCCAGAATCGAACTGATCTGCGGCATTGAAATTTCCGCGAAGCTTCAAGGCCATTCGTCTCACCTTCTGGGCTATTTCACCAAAACCGATGAGTTACGGGGCTTCCGGGAGTGGATCAAGGAATTGCAGGCTTCGCGGCGTGAACGAAATGTCCGCCTGGCTGCCCGTCTTCGCGAACTCGGGATGAATATCACGATCGAAGAAGCCGAAGCCCGGGGTCGGGCGCTTACCGGACGCCCGCACTTTGCCCAGATACTTGTGGAAAAAGGCTACGCACCGACGATGCATCGGGCTTTCGACGACTATCTCGACGAATCCGCTCCGGGATACGTCTATCGAAACGAACCGGAATTCCTCGATGCGGTTCAGAAGATCCGCCAGGCCGGAGGCGTCGCCTCGCTCGCTCACCCGATACGCCTGAAGTGCGATGTGCAAATTGCGTTGCCGGAGATGGTGGAATCGGGACTCAACGCCATCGAGGCGTACCACAGCGACCATTCGCCCGAGGACACCCAACTCTATCTTTCGCTCGCCAGGCGTTACGGCCTTCTGCGGACGGGCGGTTCCGATTTTCACGGCTCGACAAAGCCGGATGTGCAATTAGGCAAGGGGCGCGGAGGCAATCTTCATATCCCGCGCGAAGTTGTAGCGGAGCTGAAGGTCGCTTCTTCTTCGCCTGTGAGCCGATCCGGCTCAACCCAAACGCAGGCTATTTCACCTTCACGTTGTAGAACCAGAAGGGCGCCCCGATTTCGCTGAACCAGTGCGGCACACCGTTGGGGATGACGATCACGTCCCCTTCGCTGACGTGCCGCGATTCGCCGCCTTCGATGCTGCGTCCCCATACTTCGTCCTTCGAGAAGGGGCGTCCGTCGGGATATGTTGCGGGTGTGATGATGTCGACGAGCTTTCCACCGGTGATGAGCGTAGCCGATCCCTTCACCACGTAGACGACGTCGGTATAGGTCAGGTGCACTTCGGCGCGAGTGGGCTTTTCGCGATGGCTTGTTTTGATCTTGAAGTTTTGGGTGCCGTAATCGCTGTCGTAGAGCGATTCGTCCTTCCCTTTGTGATGCTCGAAGTTGGCGTCCACCTCCTGCCTGGAGAAGTACACGACGGGCGGCAGCGGCGCGCTTGACTGAGCTGGGTTTGCGGCAGGTTTAGCCTCGCCGGTTCCTGCCGGTGCTGGAATGGCAATTGCCAGCGCCAGCATCGCAGCGAACGCCATGAACCCCGATTTCCATGTGACCCTGATCACAGGCGCCTCCCAATAATCCCGATAATGGCTTGCCGAAGTGTTGACCCGCGCATCGTACGCTTGTTCCGCTTCGGTAGGCAACGCCTGGCCGGTTACCGGTTACCGAAATGAAGGCCTGGAGGGTTTGCGGCTCCGGGGCCCCTGTGAAAATTTGAGTAATGACTATTGGATTGCCCGCGCAGTTGTGGTAATTGTTTCAATTATGTGAACCCCAATTCAACCAGGAGGGAACCGAATGCCGACCACGAAAGATATACGGCAGTCCCTGTTGGAACGAAACGCCGAATTTCGGCGCCTCGCAGAAGAACATTTCCGCTGTGCCGTCCAGTTAGAGCAAATTCACGACGATCCCTACGTTAACGCCGATGATCTCATTCAGGAATCCGTGCTGAAGAAGCTGAAGCTGCGTTTGAAAGACGAGATGGAAATGATGGTGGCGCGGTATCACCAGGGCTCGCTGCAGCACTAGCTGCAAGCGTCGAGCAGTCCTCTCCGTTCTGTCGTACAATACCGGTGTCTTTTTATCCAGGGTCACCGGGACGGCCGCACCGCATTCGCGTGGTTCCCGAATTTCACCTCACCGAGAAATATGACGAATGGTTAAAGATGCGTACGGGTTTGCGGCTCCGCCGCTCGTGCTGGCTGTGCTGTGCCTGGGCTTCGGATGGTATTGGGCGGCGGGCGTTCTGATTTTCCTGGGTTTGTTCGTGTTTTATTTCTTTCGCGACCCGCACCGCAACATTCCCACCGAGCCGAATATCGTTGTGTCTCCGGCCGACGGCCACGTGATCGAGATCCTGGATGAAGAGTTCGAATCCACGATGGGCCATCGCATCACCATTTTTCTCGCCGTGTGGGACGTACACGTGCAGCGCGCGCCGGTGGCCGGGAAAATCGCGAAGGTGGTGTATAAGCCCGGCCGCTTTTACGCCGCGATGCGCAAAGCGGCCTCCGAGAAGAACGAGCAGAACGTGATCTATATGGATACGCCACGTGGGAGATTGGTTTTCAAACAAATTGCCGGGGCCATCGCGCGCCGCGTGATATGCTGGAAGCGCAAGGGCGAAGAAGTGGCCCAGGGAGAGCATGTGGGAATGATCCGCTTCGGCTCCCGAGTGGATGTGTGGCTGCCCATGGAAGCGCAGGTGGTCGCGCAGCGCGGACAAAAAGTGAAAGGCGGCGAAAGCGTCCTGGCGAAATGGAATTCAACGAGTTAGACCCGATCGGGCACGAAGACGATTCTCCCCGCCTGCTTCGCAATCACCGGCACCGGCGGGGCATCTATATCCTCCCCGGAATTTTCACCGTCGCCAACCTGCTGTGCGGCTATTACGCCGTGCTCGCCACGCTGGAAGGCGCTCCGTCCGATCTCGACAACGCGGCGCGCGCTATCGGCGTCGCGATCCTGTTCGATTCCCTCGACGGCCGCGTGGCCCGCGCCATGGGCACCAACAGCGAATTCGGCAAGCAGTTCGATTCGCTCGCCGACGTGGTGAGCTTCGGAATCGCCCCGGCTTTTCTCGCGTATGTGTGGGGAGTGCGCTCCATGGCGGCCACCGAAGCGCCGCAGATGCTGCACCTCACGCAACTCGGCTGGCTGATCGGCTTTTTCTTTGTGGTCTGCTGCGCCTGGCGGCTCGCGCGTTTCAATATTCAGGGGATGGCGCCGGGCGGAAGCCGCTTCTTTGTCGGCATGCCCACGCCCGCGGCTGCGGGCATGATCGCGGCGGTGATTCACTTCGTCGTCTACCCCATTCAGGATGTGAAGGTATCGCTGCTCTGGCTGCTGATGGTGCTCGCGCTGGGCATTCTCATGTCGAGCAGCCTGCGCTACTACAGCTTCAAAGATATTCAATGGACGAGGCGGCAGCCCTCTCTGGCTGTCGTGCTCTTCGCGCTTCTGATCGGCGCAGCCGTGTATTTGTCGAGGCCCACGTTGCTCGTGGTCGCGAGCGTTTACAGCGTTCACGGCGTGGTGCTTCAGGTGGTGCGCACCGTGCGCCACCGGCTTGCGTCTCACCCGGCCTAGAACATGCCCGCCGGGCTCGCTCGTGCCAATCTGAATCGCGTCGCGATCGTCGGCGCATCCTCTCTTCGCGGCAAAGAACTCAAGCTGGTCCTCGAAGACCGCAATTTCCCCGCGAGCGAAATTATTCTGCTGGATGAAAGCGTTATGGCCGGCACGCTCACCGAAGCGGGCGGCGAACCTACGTTCATCCGCGAGCTGGCGGAAGACAGCTTCGACGGCGTCCGCTTCGCTTTCTTTGCCGGCACCGCTTTCGACACCGAGCGCAACTGGCCGGCGGCGCAGCGAGCCGGGGCGACCGTGATCGATCTTACCGGCGGCGTGGCAGCGTCCGGCCGGGCGACGATGTGGATTCCCTCGCTGAACGCGGTGCTTGCGCCGGCGGCCGGGGTCGGGCGCGAATGGCTCCGCGCTGGCCGTTCCGTATTATTCTCCTCCCACGCCCGTGATCGTGGCGTGTACGCTCTCGGCCGCGCTCGGGAAATTTGAGCCGGGGCGGATCGCCGCTGTATTATTTCCGCCGGTTTCCGAGCGCGACCAGCCGGGCATCGAAGAGCTCGAAAGCCAGACGACGAATCTGCTATCGTTTCGCCCGGTCTCGAAGATCATCTTCGACGAGCAGGTGGCTTTCAATTTGTTGTCCGCGTACGGCGGGGAGAGCAAGCCCAGCATGGAAGCGGTGCGGCAGGGAATCGTGCGCGACGTAAATGTCTATTTGTCGGGACGCGCGCCCGTGCCGGCCCTCCAGCTCGTGCAGGCGCCGGTGTTTTACGGCTACGCCTTTACGGCGTTCGCGGAATTCAAATCGGTGCTGCCGCCGGAGCAGCTCGCGGCGGCGTTTGCCGATCTCGGCGTTAAAGTGGACGCGGCCGGAGAAGCCGGACCCACCAACATAAGCATCGCCGGGGAAAGTGAAATTCATCTGGGCCCGATGGCGCCCGATCCAAGCGTCCCGGAAGGGCAGTGGTTCTGGGGCGTCGCGGATAATCTGCGCCTCGCGGCCACCAACGCAGTGCGCATCGCGGAAGAATTGGTCGCGGAGTCGCTCCTTGCCTAACAACGGTCTCTGTAAACGCGGATTGCCTAGCGGTGTGCCAGAGAACGGCGCAGCGCGTGAAGGTACATTGAACAAAGGTGCCTCCACAAAAAGAGAGCGCCGTCGTTCTGAGCGCGGTTTGTGCGCGGAGAATCCCTCCCGCCTTTCCGTACTGCTGGCGGTGGTGCTGCTTGTCGCGGGCTGCGGTTACCACGTCGCCGGGCGCGCCTCGAATCTGCCTCCGGACTGGAAGACCATCGCCGTGCCGGCATTCAAAAACGATACGACCCAATACCGGATCGAGCAGCGCTTCACCGCGGCCGTGACCCGCGAGTTTTTGTCGCGAACGAAATACCGCGTCGTGCAGGATACCCAGTCCGCCGATGCTGTGCTGCAAGGGGAAGTGCTCTCCATCGAAACGAACCCGGTGCTGTTCAACGCGACCACCGGCGAAGTGACCACCATGCTCGTGACCGTGCACGCGAAGGTGAAGCTCACCGACACCAAGACCCAGAAAGCCGTCTACCAGAACGACGACATGCTCTTCCGCGACGAATACCAGATCTCGCCCGACGTGAAGAGCTTCTTCCAGGAAGAAGATCCCGCCCTCGAACGCATGTCCCACGATTTCGCTTCCCGCCTCGTGGCAAACGTCGTGGAGGGATTCTGATGGCGCAGGCGTCGCCCGAAAAGCTGATCGAGCGCCTCGCGAGCGGCAAACCCGTTCCGGCCATCGTGCTGCAGGGCACCGATGTTTATCTCCGCGACATGTGCCGCAACCGAATCATCGACGCGTACGTGCCGGAAGAACTCCGCGGCTGGGCGCTGGCGCGCCTTTCCGCGAAGGAAGCAGGCTGGGACGAAATCCTGCAGCGCGCGCAAACGCTCCCGATGCTGGCGCAGCTCCAGGTGATCATCGTGGATGGCGCGGAATCGGTGGAAAAGCTGGGAGACAAATCGCGCGACGAAATCCTCGATGCGCTCGGGAAATACCTGGCGTCTCCCGCGCCCTTCACGGTCCTGCTTCTGGAAGCGGCGTCTCTCGACGGCCGCCAGAAATTCTTCAAGCTGCTCAGCGAAAAGGCGCTCATCGTCGAGCTCACCATCGGCGGCGAGTCCGCCGCGCTGCTGGCCGCCCAAATGGCCAAAGACCTCGGCGTGGAAATCGACCGGGACGCCGCCGCGTTTCTCGCCGAAATTCTCAACAGCGAGCCCGCCCGCATCCGCATCGAAATCGAGAAGCTCGCTTCCTATGTAAAGGGAGCCGGGCGCATCCGTCTGGCCGACGTGGAAGCGCTCGTGGTGGCAGCGCGAAAAAATACCGTGTGGCAGCTGGCGGACATGCTCGCCGACCGCAAGCGCGACGCGGCGCTCGCGTTCCTCGACAATCTTCTGCGTGAAGGCGAAGAGCCCATCGGCATTATCGGCGCGCTGGCGTGGCTCTATCGCAAGCTAATCGAAGCGCGCAGCTTGCCCGCGCACACCAACGGCTTCCAGGCGGCGCGCCAGTTGGGCATGCGCCCCGAAGCCGCGGAAGCGGCCGTGCGCCAGGCGCATCGCATCCCCAAGAAAGACCTGCTCGCGGGGCTGGTCGCTCTCGCGGAGGCCGACAGCCAGCTGAAGTCGTCGAATCCCAATCCCCGCGCGTTGATGGAATTCCTGATCGCCCGCCTCACAATGCGTACCGCAGCGTAACCCGCCGCCCCGAAAAGCAGATCCATCGCCTAAGACAAAACAAAAAAGGCGTCCTGTAAGCCAGGACGCCTTTTGAAACTGTTCGGGAAAATCCGACCCGAAGCCGAAACTAAGCCTTTTTCTCCTTCAGCGCATTCAAGGCCAGCGTGAGCCGTGACTTGTAGCGATTCGCCGTGTTCTCCGAAAGCGTGCGCTTGCGGATGGCCTTGTCCAGCTCCGAGAAAGTGGGAGAAGCCAGCTTTTCCGCGGTAGCGACGTCAGCCGCGGTCAACGCCGTGCGCATCCGGCGGATCGCGCTACGCACGCGCGTACGGTTCATGCGGTTGATCGCGGCGCGGCGCTCCGTCTGGCGGATGTTCTTGAGAACCGATTTCGTCTTCTTCTTGTGCTTGACAGCTGTACCCTGTGCCATTCCTGCTCCTGTGCGTTAATTTCGCAGGATCAACATTATCCGAGCCCGTCCCCGCTGTCAATTCTGAAGCCGGCCATCCGCAGCGAACTCCCGCAACCACAAAACGCATCCGAAGCCCTGCCCCTCGCGGTTGCCGCAAATGTGGGCGATAATCGACCTGCGAGGCGTCACACTCACATCCCCGCTGGCATAAGGAATATGGTTGGAGCCGGTCGCTCGCGCTACTTTACCTGGATCGATTCCAGGTAGCCGACCAGGTTGTTGATTCGCAGCTTCGACTGAGCTTGGTTGTTTCTGTTCATCAAGTCGAACATGGGACCCCACACGGGCATCTCCACGGTGCCATGGGCGGGAGCGTTGACGCCGTTGTGAAGCACGTCCAGGACGTAACCCTTCGGGAATTCACCGCCGTGCCGCTGCGCCAGCGTGGTCAAATTCGGAGGCCGCGCCTTGAGATCTTTGGCGGCAGGCCCATCTCCTTTTGCCGACTCGCCGTGACAGACGGCGCAATCCTGCTTGAATATCACCGCCCCATCCTTTGGGTTCGCGACCTCGGGCTTTTGGGCGGCCTTCTCTTGAGCTGCCGCTAAGTGGGGGAACGTGAGAAGCAGCATACAGAACAAAACGATGCCATAAGCACTTCGAAAACGGATCGTGGTCATGGATCCTCACTTTTGGAAAGGCACGGTACCACCTTCTCATGATCTTCGCAAACCTTTCGTCTTGCTTGGCCTATTCTTCATGGTCTTCCGCGAGATTCAGTGACCAGGGACACAGATCAGTGTGATGTAGATTTGTGGAAAGCGGTTTTCCAGCAGCGGCTTCAGCAGCGGGGGAGCATCGGCGCGGTCGATCTTCTGCTTTCTCATTCGCTGGATTCGGGCGCACAATAAATCGTGGTTTCTACCGTTGCGCGTAGCGCATCCAACCGACCGGAGGATTTTCCATGCGAGCTGACATCGTTCCAGGCGCCACCTTTCCCGACTACGAGTTTTCCGACCACACCGCGAAGCGCCGCAAGCTTTCCGATCTACAGGGACAGCATCCCACGGTTCTCGTCCTCAGCCGCGGAGGTTTCTGCCCGAAGGACCGTCGCCAGGCGGAAGGGCTGGTTCAACTCCACCGCGAGCTCGAGGTTGCCTATTGCCGTCTCGTAACCATCAGCACCGACAACATCACTGCGACGAATGAATATCGCAGCGGAGTCGGCGCCCACTGGCCGTTCCTCTCCGACGCAGGCCGCATCGTCCAGAAAGATCTCGACATCGCCGAATATACCGATCCTGTCAACAACCCGATGATCCCGCACGTGATTGTGCTCGAGCCCGGTCTGGTGATTTACAAGATCTACAACGGCTACTGGTTCTTCGGCCGGCCCACGCTGGAAGATCTCCGCCAGGACCTGCGCGCCGTCAGCAAGAAATGCCGCCCGGACTGGGACATCACCACGCCCGAACTCAGAGCCGCCTGGCAGCAAGGCCGCAAGGAGCTCTTCTATCCGTACGGCAAGACCTACCTCCAAACTCTAGGTGAACAGGATTAGCCGCAGCGATCAGGCATCGGCATCGCCACTCTCGGCGGTTCTTTTGCCCAGCCACGGGAGTCTCGCTGCCCTTTGCAATTCGATTCTGATAGAGTCGGGTGCTTATGACGGATGCCTTCCGAGGATCGAAGCCGTCCCGGCGCGAGTTGCTCGCATTGATGGCCGGCGCGGGCGGTGCATTGGGCTCGTCATTGCTATCGCCCAAAACTTCCTGGGGCGACGATCTCGATCCGCGCGTGGCACAGATTGTGTCATCGAGCATCGCCGTGGACATGCATAACCACACGCCAGTCGGCTCCTCAGGGGAGGGCCACACCGATCCCGCCGACGTGTCCGCAACGGGTTTTGCCAGCGAACTCAAGCGCGCCGGCTTGACGGTCGCCTGCCACACCTACGCCGTCGACAACCTACTGAGTACTTCGACGCCCGGCGAGTATTACAAGCTCCATCTGGAACAACTCGCGCAGGAAGACCGTCTGTTGGCGCAGGAAAAAATGCGCCGCGCTTTCAATCTGAAGGATATCGAGGCCGCGCACGCCGCCGGGCAGGCCATCGTGGTGCAGACCTGCGAGGGCGCCCTTTTCATCGAGGGGCATCTCGACCGCGTCGAAGAGGCCTACCGCCGCGGCCTCCGCCTGATGCAACTCGTGCATCACGCGAACGACGTGGTCTCGCCGCTGGGCGACATTCAAACGCGTCCGCCCAACGAATTCGGCGGACTCACTCCGTTCGGCGCGCAGGTGGTGAAAGAGTGCAACCGCCTGCACCTGTTGATGGACCTCGCGCACGCAGGCTTCCCCATGGTGAAAGGCGTTCTGAATATAACCACGCAGCCGATTCTTTTCACCCACACCGCCATCGACTCCCCGCTGGGCCGCGCTGGCAAGCAGGAATCCCTGATACGCAGATTGGTCACGCGCGACCAGGCTCGCGCCATCGCGGACGCGGGCGGTGTGGTCGGCGTCTGGCTGAATTGGGATTCGGTAGGCGATTTCGCCAAGGGCGTCAGGGAAATGACGGATGCCGTGGGCATCGATCACGTCGGAATAGGCACTGACACCTACACGGGCCTCCGCTCGCCCGCCGCCGGAAACCGCCGCCTCACGAACCATATCTGGCCGGACCAGCAAAACGGTTTCGTCTATGCCATCACCGACGCAATGCTTCGCGAAGGCTTCACGCCCCCGGACATCGGCAAAATCCTAGGCGGAAACTTCTGCCGCGTCTTTGGCAACGTCATGGGAAACCGCACCTGATTTGCAGTGATTCTCCCGGCAATCAAAAGCATTCAGCGGAGGCGTTCGAATGGCACCGAAACGTAGTGCGGCCGAGACGAAGGTAACCATCCGGCGGGCGCGGTCGAAGGACGCTCAAGCCTGCGGGAAGATTTCTTACGCAGCGTTCTCCACGATCAACGCGGCGCACGGCTTTCCGTGCGATTTTCCGTCAGCTGAGGCGACGACGGGAGTGCTTGCGATGATGTTCTCGACGCCCGGATTCTACGGCGTAGTGGCGGAAAGCGGTGGCCGCATCGTCGGGAGCAATTGTCTGGACGAGCGCGCGATCATCGCAGGCGTCGGGCCGATTACGGTGGACCCCTCCGCACAAAATCTGGGCGTCGGTCGGAAGCTGATGGATGCAGTGATGAATCGCGCGAAAGAACGCGGCGCAGCGGGAGTGCGCTTGGTCCAGGCGGCGTTTCACAACCGCTCGCTCTCGCTCTATGCCAACCTGGGCTTCGATGTCCGCGAGCCCCTCTCCTGCATGCAGGGGCGTCCGCAACAACGCAGCATCTCCGGCTGCAAGGTGCGCGCGGCGCAGCTGGCCGACTTGGACGTCTGCAACGCCCTGGCGCGCCGAGTCCACGGATTCGATCGCGGCGCCGATCTGGCCCAAGCCATCGAGCAGGGCACCGCCAAGGTGGTGGTCGAGCGCGCCGGCCGCGTTACGGGATACACATCGCACCTCGCCTTTTTCGGCCATGCGACGGCGGAGACCAATCTCGACTTGCAGGCGCTGATCGCGTCGGCGGAATCTTTCGGCGGTCCGGGTATTCTGGTGCCGTCGCGGAACGCGGCGCTCTTCCGCTGGTGCCTGGGAAACGGCCTGCGAGTCACCCAGCCGATGACGCTGATGAGCGCCGGCCTCTATAACGAGCCGTCCGGCGCATGGCTGCCTTCCGTCATGTTTTGAACAGCGCAGACCATGCGCTGTGCTAGGCCCGGCGCTGATTTTCTCAGGAGACGTTCTTCTTGCGGCACTCGATGGCTTTGAGCTCCGCCGCCACCGCGTCCAGGGAACAGCCCACTCACAATCGCTGCAAGCGATTGCATCGCATTCGACTCAGCGAAATATCTATTCTTCTGCAACTCCGCCGCCACGCGATATACTCTCCGCCGATGCGAACGCTAAAGGTTAGATTCATGTCGAAACCATTGCTTGCGATCATCCTCGCGATTCTCTTTACCGGCGCGATGTGCTGCGCCGCTCCTGCTCTCATGGCGCAGGACTCAGCCGCCGCGGCCCTGAGCGGCATAGTCAGCTCGCCGCAGGAAGGCGCAATGGAGGGCGTCGTCGTCAACGCCCGGCGCGCCGGCGCCAACTTCACCGTGTCCGTTGTGAGCGATGCGCAGGGGAAGTACAGTTTCCCCCGAACGCACCTCTCCCCAGGAAATTACGCCCTCACAATTCGAGCCGTTGGCTACGACCTGATCGGCCCCAAGTCCGTAGAGATCGCCGCGGACAAAGCCGCCACCGCGGACCTCAAGCTCGACAAGACCAAGAATCTCGGCTCGCAACTCAGCTCCATCGAGTGGGCCATCAGCATGCCCGGCACCACCGAACAGAAAGACCGCTTCATCTATCAGACAGGGAACTGCGCCTACTGCCACGCCTGGGAACGCATCATGAAGTCGAAGCACACGCCCGACGAGTTCTTCGAGCTGATCACCCGCATGCAGAAGTACTACACGGACGGCACCGCCTCCAGCCGCGACAATCGCGGACGCGGACAGCTCGGCACGCCCGACCAGCTTGCCTCCGCCGACCAGAACCCGACGTGGGGCCGCGCGCCCACGGGATACCCGAAGAAGGATCTGGCTGAGTACCTCGCGACGCTGAACCTCAGCGGCGGCAGAACCACCTGGCCCTACGAGTTGAAGACGCTCCCGCGCCCGACGGGCAAAGCCACGCGCGTGATCATCACGCAGTACGACATGCCCCGGCCGGACACCGTGTCGCACGATCTTGATCTCGATTCCAAGGGCACCATCTGGTACACCGATGAAAGTCGCATGTTCTTCGGGAAGATGAATCCGCAGACCGGCGCGTTTACCGAGTTCTCGCTGCCGCCCGTGCCGCCGGGAGACCTGCCGGGCGCGCGCGACATTCAAGTGGATCGCGACGACAACCTGTGGTTCCCGCGGCGCGTCGCAAACGCCGCGATCGTGCTCACGAAGTTCAATCCCAAAACAGGGGAAATCAGCACGCTCGATGGAGTGGGCACCCAATTCATGGCCATCGGCCCGGACGGCAAAATCTGGGCGGGCCTCACGCGCGTCGACCCGAAAACCATGAAAGTCGAAGCCACCTATAGCTGGGAGAAATCGCCGAACCTGCCGCCCGGCCCGCACCGCCAGTACGTCGATCTCATCGTGATCAACTCCAAGGGCAATCCCTACGCGCCGGACATCGCCGGCGGCTACATCATCGGCATCGACGCCACCACCGGCGAGGCGAAGTTCTGGCAGGTGCCCACTCCCCACGCATCGCCGCGCCGCGGCCGGATGGACGCGCAGGACCGCTTCTGGTTTGCCGAGAACACCGGCGACAAAATTGGAATGTTCGACACGCGCACGGAAAAATTCCAGGAATGGCCGCTGCCGCGCAAGTATATGAACCCTTACTGTGTGTCGGCTCCGGACAAAAATGGCTACGTGTACGCGACGAGTAACATGGCCGAGCGCCTGCTTCGCCTCGATCCCAAAACCGGCGAAATCGTCGAGTATCAGATTCCCACGGAGTTCGATTCGAAGAAGATCGCCTACGATACCACCTCCAGCCGCACCACGCTGTGGATGGTCAACACCCGCACCGCAAGAATTATGAAGGTCGAACCCCTGGATTGAGCCGCATAGCCGACTCGTTTCGTTTCTGGATTTGATCAGGGAGCGGCAGATAGCCGCGTCAGGAGTTTCCCATCGGATCCAAGAACCGACACGATGAGATGATTCGCGAGTGGAACGCCCTTGCTGGCCACTGTCAGCTGGCACGTCAGCAGGGGAGCGGTGATGATATCTCCATCTCCGCTGGGGTTAATCAGAACCGAAGACCCCGCGCAGCGGGCAGTCACCGGAACGCGGCTCAATTCGAACCCGTTCTTCCAGTCCACTTCAAACGAAAGTGAATAGGAATCGCCGTTGAAGATAGGAGAATGCGCGCCGGACGCCGCATTGCATTGGTTGCCGATAATCCGGATGGAGGCGGTCAACGATTCCGGGTACTCCGTCACAAGCTCGTTGCCTTTTCTGTACTCCGGCTGGATGCCGCTGTCGCTTCGCTTCAGATTCTCGAAAAAACTCCCCGAAGCGATCGCGCCGTCCACCGAAAGACATCCCTCGTCCAGGTACAGCAGTTGAGAGCCGAAGCTGACCGCGCCGTCGTACGTTTGATTGTTCTTGGCGCGCGCCTGGGCGGCAACGGGAAGCAGCCCGGCAAGTAAAGCAGCCAGAATTCCCGGGAGGGCACGGCGTCGATTCATAAAGTTTGAACCCCCTGCTGCGTATGGGCGCTTGGTCATTTCCGGCCGCCCTTATGCGATGTAGATAGAATACATATGTCACACTAATCTGTGACTATGCTTTCTTTATATCATCCTGATCTGTTTTATGAATGAGGCGCAGCTGGCGGGTTTGTTCGTGTTTCCGGCTTGTTTCAGTCTTACGAAGACCTTACGGCAAGTTTATGCCTTCCGTACGTTCCCACCTTTACTATCGCAACCATGGAGGAAACACCCATGGTCCCCAATAACAAAGTTCGAGCAACAGTTGTTCTGGCAAGCCTCGTAGCGTTGTCGTTCCTGGTCGCTGTTCCGTCTTTCGCACACCCCGTGAGTAATGTCACTTTCACCGGCTTGGTAACCTGCGCGCATTGCGTAGGCAACCAGCCGATGCACAAGGGCTTTACTCCCTGGACGTGGGCGTTGGAATCGGTAAAGCATCAGGGAGACGACATCGTCCTGGTAGTCGGCGACAAGATCTACAAGCTTCAGGGCAATCAGGACGCGCTCCTGAAGTACATCGCCGACAAAGCGACGATCACCGGTCGCCTGGACGGAAACATTCTTTCGGTGGATACCATCGCGAAGCCTGTGAAGGGCGCGTGAAACTACCTGAGCCCGGCTGTGAAGGGTTTGGCCGCCGCCCGAAACCGTGACAATGACAACCACTCACCCAAGGGCGGCCGGCTCCGCAATCATATTTGCGAGTCGGTCGCCACTTTTTCCGGGCAGAGCGCAACAACGCCCCTGAAACTCCGCTCAACTAAGCTTCTGTATTGTTGGCGCTAACGACCCGGCGCAAAATAGCCATTCTTGGCCTCTACCCTAAGCGGCGGCAATCCCTGCGGCGGACGCAGCTTCACTTTAATCTTTCGCCATTTGCCGTCATGCGTGAGGTCCGCCGGGTGGTATCCGATCACATATTGGCAGCGCAGCAGCATGCTGATCTTCGTCGCGATATCGGACAGTTCATCCGAGTTGTGAGCGGTGAATGCCCGGCCCCCAGTCATCTCGGTCAGATCGTTCAGAAGAAACGGGCCGTTGAGTTCCTCGATCCGGTAGCCTCCGATATGGCCGAATAGTCCGATGGTGTAAAGCTGCACGTCCGCTTCCTGAACAAACCTTCGGACGTCGCCCTCGTTGTAGCGGCTATGATTGTCGCCTCCGTCCGAGATGAGCAGCAAAGCCTTCCTGGCGTGCTGTGCCGCGTTCATGTGACTCAGGCCAAGATAAACGCCGTCGTAAAGGGCCGTCTCCCCATGAGCCTGGGCATCCACCTCCAGATAGTTTTGAAGTTCCTCCACGCTGCCGGTGAATTCCTTCACCAGCTGCGCGCGGTCGTTGAAGTCCACGAGGAAAAACTCGTCCCGCGGATTTGCGGTCACAAAGAACTTCAGCGCGGCCAGGCGCGACTCATAGACCTTATCGTCCATGCTCTCGCTGGTGTCCAGAATCACGCCGACCGAGACGGGAACGTCCTCGGTGCTGAATTTCACGATTCCCTGTTCCGCCCCATTTTCAAATATCCGGAAATTTTGCCGTTGCAGGCCGGTTACGGGGCTTCCGGAGGGATCGGTGACGCTCACATTCACCAGCGTCAATTCCGTTTCCGTTCGTAAGGTTCGCCCGGCTTCCGTCTTATTCCCGCTGCGCGCAAGCGCCGCAACAGGAAGCGTTTCCAAAAGTAAAGTAAGGAGAATTTCTCGGAGATAACGGCGTCCAGTCATGGCGCATGAACCCCCACAAGACCAGGATCTGCCTTCGCCGCCCCGGACTAAGCAGCGCTCTCTCAGCGTTTATGAAATATATATGCCTGTACAGTAGTGTACAAATGATTTGTTTACATTTTCAGGCCCGGCTTTGTACAATCGGGCGATTCTGGTGGAGTTTCCATGCGGCTCCGCTGGACGAGCTAGCCGGACGAGCTATCTTGCAACCCTGAGTGTCCCGGCAACCTCATGATCGCCTGGCGGCCATGAAAGGCCTTTTGGGGGCTATTGCAGAGTGCTATAAGGACTGCATTGGGCACCTTGGGACGCACTGCTCCACAGCCAGGGGGGAGCCTTGAGACTTGCAGTCGTATTTCCGATTGCCCTGTTGCTGTTCGGCGGCGTAGCTCTGCTTCTTCCGGTAGTACAAATGCGGGTAAGGGAACGCACCACGCGGGGCGCTGCCCTGAGAGCAGCGAAGGAAGTATGGGATCACGGGTCAGACGAGCAGCGCAGAGCGATGCTCGATTTCATCGATGTAAAGGAAGACCCGTACCGGGACTCGCTGCTCGCGAAAGTGTGGGACGATCTTCCCGAGCCTTTGCGTACTTCTGTGACTGAAAACTTCCGCTGCCCCGGCTAGGTTAAATCCGTGTGGTTTTGGAAGGCGTTCTCAGGCTGCTTTGCCCAAATGCAATTTCACGCACGAGAAAATTTGCTTTCCGCCTGTAAAACTTCCGCGCGTCTGGACCTCGCCCCCCGGGAACGTCAAACTCCGCATTGGCGATGTGCTTCACCTTGGGCGCGGTCCGTCGGGACTTGTGCAGTCATTCTGGCCTAAACTCTGTGGCGCCAGGCCTGAGTTCAAATCGAGCTTGTGACCTGTGAGTGGAAAGCTTTGGGTGCCCCGATTCTAAGATGGCCGCGTTCTCGATTTAGTTTACGAGGGGTTTGCGGACAGCCGGAGCGTCGGGCATCGTATGACCGTTTCCGGATGAGCCGTTGAAAGCGATTTTGAACTGACCTACCAGCCGACGCAGTTCCTTTGAGGCTCCGACCAGCTCTTGCGCGGCTTGCTGAGTGTCTCCCGCTCCCCTCGATGTGCTCTCTGCAGCCTGAGCGACGCCCGCGATACTGGACGTGATCTCCCCGCTTCCGTGCGCGGCGTCGCTCACGTTGCGCGCCATTTCGTTCGTGGTGGCGTTCTGTTCTTCCACGGCGGTCGCGATCGTATTGGAGATGTCGTTGATCTGCTTGATCACCGTGGTGATCGTTACGATGGCCTCGACGGACGCCTGGATATCGGTCTGGATGGCCGCGATCTTGCGGCTGATGTCTTCGGTAGCCTTGGCGGTCTCCTTAGCGAGTTCTTTCACTTCGTTCGCCACCACCGCAAAGCCTTTACCCGCTTCTCCGGCGCGCGCCGCTTCGATGGTGGCGTTGAGGGCGAGAAGGTTGGTCTGCTGCGCGATGGACGTAATCACCTTAATCACCTGCCCGATCTCCGCGCTCGATGCGCCCAATTTAGAAACCGTAGCGTTGGTATTTTCGGCCACTTGCACGGCAGAGGTGGCGACCTTGGCCGCTTCCGTCGCATTCTTGGCGATTTCCTTGATGCTGGCGCCCATTTCCTCGGCTCCGGTCGCCACCGTTTGCAGGTTCTGGCTCACGGACTCGGCCGTCTTGGTAACCATATCGGCCTGAGCCGAAGTTTCCTCGGAGTTGGCGCTGATCTGCTGGCTCGTTGCGTTCAGGTTATCGCTGGCCTTCGCCATACGGTCGGCGTTCCCGGCAATGGATTCAATCGTCCTGGAAATGCCTTCGATTGCCCGGTTGAGAGCCTTTCCCATCACGCCGATCTCGTCCGCCGAGTTCACCTCGATGTGCCGGCACAGGTCTCCATCTGCCAGACCTTCCAGAACCACCATCGTTCTCTTTAACGGCGTCAAAATCAGCCGGGCAATGAATACATATCCCGACGACCTCCTTCGCTAAATTGCGCATGGGCTCATAGCCGGCCATATAGGGCGTACCCAGAATGTCGACCACGCCATAAAACGATTCTCCCTCCCGAATCGAGGCGAAGGCACGCCCTTGAGGATCGAGGGTGGTTTTGACCGCTCGGGACCCGTCGGCCTTAAGAACGTTGCTGGACACCCTTACGAATTGATCCCCGTCTTTTACAAAAAGAGTGGACGTGCATCCCGTCAGTGACTTGATGTGGTCAACCAGGGCGTACTGGCCAACTTGCGCGGAGCGTCCCAAATACAGATCGGGGACTTCTTTTCCCTCGATCCGCGTCGAACCCTTTGTGTTCGGCGCTCCGAGCTGCTCGCCCTCTTCCAGCAGAACTTTCATCGCCGCGTGGACCGTCTGCGAACTAAGGTCGTTTACCGTCTGAAGTGTGTTCAAGACCGAGCCCAACTGACCGGATGCCTCCTGGTCCGCGTGGCTCCGCACCGTAGACTCCCAATAATGTGTAACCGCAAAACCAAATGCGGAGATCCCAAGGATCACGACAATGGCCGCCGGAAGCATAAGCTTGAATGAAAGCCGCTCGCCCATAATCTGGGTCCCTCCTGCGAAACAGGATATAAGGGCCTCATCGGCAAGCCGTGGTGGGGCTTGATCTGCGTCTTCCGACGCGGCGTTACCGGCACGGGGCACCAAATCGGGAGTATCAACCACGAACAGTAGGCTACGAGCGAAAAGTGATGATTAGGCGCACGCGAAAGCCCAGGCGGTCTACGCGCTTGCCGGAAAAGTAAAGGATCGCTTCAGACTTCATGGGAGCGCAGAAACTCGGCGCGTTCCCGCAATTCCTGCACCCACGAATCCGCCAGCCTGGGCACAGAGGCCAACTCAAGAGTGAGCGGCAAGTCCTGCCGACGGTAATACAGGATTTTGTTGGCGCGGGCAATCGTCCAATCGGGGTTCGGGCGCTCGATCAGCGTCACCGGCATCCCCGCCCCGATCCATCCTTCTTCCAGGACCCGCAGATACCAGCCGCTGCGCCCGTTGCGGACAACCAGGCCGGTCAACTCATGCATGCGCCAGCGCCGGGCAAGCTTCCAGCAGGGTTGGCGCGGCTGGCTTACCTCGAACGTCACCTCTCCGATGCGGAAGATGTCGCCAATGCAGACCGATTCTTCGCTCAATCCGGCAATCGTCAGGTTCTCGCCGAAGGCGCCGTAGGGCATGCCGGGGATGTTCAACTCCTCGCGCCATTTCGGATAGTGATCGGCGCTGTATGCCAGGACCGCCTTGTCGATGCCGCCGTGATTCACAAGATCGGCTTGGCCATCGCCGGCAAGATTCGTCGCGCCGGCGAAAACAGGGCCTTCGACCGGCGTCTTGAAAAAGCCGGTCGTCCAGGGCTGGTCATGCACGTCCGCTGCGCCTTCCGAGCCGTAGTCTTTGGGAGCGCCGATTTGAATCGAGAGGAGAATGCCGGAAGCAAAGGGAGAGCGAAGCATCGGAGAAATATTAGTGTATCACCGATGCGAACCGTTCCCGTCCGGGCAAAGCTGCGGACTCAGAAGAATAAGGATGCGATAAGCCGCGGCCGATCCGCTATTTCTTAGCGGCGGGCGTATCCATGCCCAGTAAGTGAGCTGGATTCTCGCAGCTCATCATGTGGATTTCAGCGTCGGTGATGCCCACACCTTTCAGCGCGGCGATATACATTTTCCATCCGGGAACGAAGTCCGGATAATTGGGTCCGCCGAAATCTCCCGACATGATGATGTGTTCGGCGCCGATCGCGCGAATATCCGCGGCCCATTCCTCCGGCTTGCGGCTGGGAGGATTGGGAATGATCGTGGGGCTGCCGTGCTGTCCAGCGGGAATGATGGGATTGGCGGTGAACTCGAGATACGCCCCGTTCCGCGCCTCTTCCTGCATTTGTGCCACGGTGGTGTGCTGGAGCGTAGGATGCGTCACCACCACGCTCTTGATTCCCATCCGGTGGGCTTCGCTAGTCAGCAGCAGGGCATCCGAGGGCTGCACATGGCCGGTGGCCAGCACTAGGTTGTATTTGATGATCAGCTTCATCACCTCGATCGTCTCCGGCAGCAGCACGCCGTTTTTCGATACGGCAACATACGGCCGGTTCTCGGCGTGCGCCTGGGCGTTCTCCGCATCTTTGGTGGGCATGAACACAACTTTCAGGTAGCTGCCTTTGACCATTGTCTGGATTTCCACCGCGCGAGGATTGATCCCGCCCACGGACCGGTTCAGAACAACTGTTCCCCAGGACTGAAACCCGGGCACAAGCTGATTGATCATGTAGGCCAGCTGCGCGGTAGGCACTTCGTGACTTTTGAGCACCGCCCCGCGCATGCCCTGCGCCTTGGCTCTCTTCGCGAAATCCAGCGCGTCATACCGTCGCGGCTGCATGTCGGGATCGGAGTGCGCGTGAATATCGATAATGCCCTCCAACTGCGCCCGGGACGGCCCCGCAAACGCCATCAGAGCTGTCAGCAGAAGAAGGAATCGCAACAATGCTTTACGTGTCGCTTCACTTCTCGATTTATTTGTCATCGATTCCTTCTCCAGCGAACAGCGTTCCATCGCAACCGGCACACTTATACACCCGCCGCGCTGGGGCGTTAAGCAAATCTTCTTCACGGAGTCGGCCGTCATCGTTCATAGGGCGACTGGCCTCTTGCGGGCAAGCGTTTCGCGCCGCCAACGAGAGCGGCTGGCTGAACCTTGCGCATGGAGGCAGTCAGGTATAGATTGTCGGTCAAGCGGCGGGGGGAATCATAAATTCGGCTGAAGCGTAAAGGCGGAGATCATGACGAAATCAAATGCACGAGGACCCAGGCTTACGTCGATAACGTGGCTCATTTTCGCAGTTCTTCTCCTTTCCGCAATCGTCCGGATAGAGGCTGCCCCGCGCAAAGCAGCGGCAGCACAGTCCGCCGCGAGTGCTGTAGCGGTCGATGCCGACGATATCGGCGGCGTGGTGACCAGCTCCAACGGCCCGGAAGCCGGCGTCTGGGTGATCGCCGAAACCGACCAGCTGCCTACCAAGTTCCGCAAGATCGTAGTCACCGACGACCAGGGCCGATACCTGATTCCCCAATTGCCGGTAAAGAAGTACGAAGTCTGGGTGCGAGGATACGGCCTGGTGGACTCGCCCCACGTGGAAGCAATGCCCGGCAAGGAATTGAACCTGACCGCCTTAATCGCTCCAAACGCGGCGGCAGCCGCGCAATACTATCCCGCCGATTATTGGTATTCGCTCGCGCAGGTGCCGCCCAAAAGCGAATTTCCCGGCACCGGGCCGCAAGGCAACGGAATCAACCCCGCGATGAAGACCCAGGCCGACTGGGTCTGGCAGATGAAAGCCGGCTGCGAGACCTGCCACCAGATCGGCGACAAGGCCACGCGCCAGATCGAGCCGCAATTGGGCAGCTTTCCCACCTTACTCGATGCCTGGGACCACCGCGTCCGCGTCGGTCAGGATGGCACGGGCATGAGCGCCTCGATGGACAATTACGGCCGCAACCGCGGCCTCGGTATGCTCGCGGACTGGACCGACCGCATCGCCAAGGGCGAGTTGCCGCCCGCGCCGTCGCGTCCCCAGGGAATCGAGCGCAACGTCGTGCTCACCGCATGGGAGTGGGGAACCGCCGCCACCTTCGCTCACGATGAACTCACCACCGACAAACGCCATCCCACCGCCAATGCGAATGGCACGATCTACGGCGTGGACTGGGGCAATGACGACCTGCTGATGGTCGACCCCGTAGAACACACCGCCACACGCGTGCGCCTGCCCGTACGCGAAGAAGGCATTCCGCCAGGAAAAGTGCAGAGCATGCCGGAGCCTTCGCCCTATTGGGGCAAGCAGCTGTACTGGTATGACCCGGCCACGCCCACGAACATGGCCATCGATAGCAAAGGCCGCGTGTGGATGCCCGCCCGCTTCCGCAAGCCTGAAAACCAGCCCGCTTTCTGCAAAGAGGGCTCCAGCCTTCCGTGGGCCAAGATGCAGCCGATCCCGCGCGGCTGGCGGCAGATGGAATATTACGATCCCAAGACCCGCCAGTTCACCATGGTGGACACCTGCTTCGACAACCACCACGTGACCATCAGCGATGACGAAGTCGTTTACGGAAGCGGCTCGCGAACGGGCGATATCGGCTGGGTGGACATCAAAGTCTGGGACGCAACCCACGACCCCGAGAAGTCGCAAGGCTGGTGCGGCGGATATTTCGACGTCAACGGCAATGGCAAGTACGATCCCGACGTCGACAAGAAATGGGTGCTCATGGGCGAGTACGGAATGTCCGCCAGCCCGAAGGATAACAGCGGCTGGGCGGCTATTCCCGGAGTGCCCGGCCACATCGTGCGCATCGACCGGCACACCTGCGCAACGGAAGTCTACGAGCCGCCCTACAACAATCCGGACGCGCCGGGCAAGCTCAGCTTCGGCCCGCGCGGGATTGACGTGGACACCAACGGCATCGTCTGGACGGCGCTAGCCGGCAGCAGCCACATGGCCAGCTTCGACCGCACGAAATGCAAAATAAAGACCGGCCCGGCCATCATGGACGGCCAGCATTGTCCCGAAGGCTGGACGCTCTATCCCATCCCGGGTCCGAAATTCAAGGGCGTCACGGACGAAATCACCGCCGACTATCATTATTACAACTGGGTGGACCGCTACAACACCTCGGGCCTCGGCGATAACACGCCGTTCACCAACGGCACCGGTTCGGACTCGCTTCTTGCGCTCAATCCCAGCACCGGCAAGTTCGTAACGCTGCGCGTCCCCTATCCCATGGGCTTCTACCAGCGCGGCATGGACGGCCGAATCGACGATCCCAAAGCCGGCTGGAAAGGCCGCGGAGTCTACGCCGATTACGGCCCCAACGCCGACTGGCACATCGAACCCGCAGGGCTAAGCGCTCGCAGCGCCGTAGTGAAATTCCAGATCCGCCCCGACCCGCTAGCGAAGTGAGAAAAAAGGGAAGTGATCGCAGCGTTTCCGCCGTCGGGCCCCCTACGGTTTCGGGGCCAGTTCGGCGGCAGTCAGTGTGTTCGGGGGCACAGTTGACGATAATCCCTTGAAGTTAAAGCGTTGCGCGCGAGCGCCGGGCGCCACTTCCGCTGTGTACAGGTTCCCCTTCGAATCCATCGCAATGTGATGGAGTCCCTGAAAATTCCCCGGCTGCGGGCCTCGTTTGCCGAACTGATAGAGGATCGCAAGTGTTTTGCGATCCACCACCACGATGTGCGAATTGCCCAGGTCGGAGAGGTACAGAAACTGCTGGTCCTTGTCTGGCGAGAATGCCAGCCCACAA
The DNA here is from genome assembly GCA_963709105.1 of uncultured Acidobacteriota bacterium. Lineage (GTDB taxonomy): Bacteria > Acidobacteriota > Terriglobia > Acidiferrales > UBA7541 > Palsa-295. The sequence continues at coordinate 857,460 of CAVPVC010000013.1, read as the reverse complement.
ACCGAGTCGGATGCCGGCCCGGCGCGGTTCACGAACATCTGTTTCAGGTACACGCCTGCCGGCGTGAAAAGCTGCAATCGTCGATTGGAGCGGTCCGCGACGTACACGATGTCATCGTTCGACACCATCACCCCGTGCACCGGGCTCGCGAACCTGTCCGCCCCCGGACCTTCGGTGTCCAGCACGGCCGGAACCGCTGCCCCACCGCCTCCACCCCCGCCCGCGCCGGGAGCGGTCGCAGGCCCGCCCGACGGGCCCGGACCGCCCGAGTTCGCGTCATCCTCCGGCGGCTTGCCGAACGCACCCCACATGCGCTTGAACGCCAGCGTGTCGGCATCGAACACGATCACGCGGCGATTCCCGTAACCATCTGCCACGTAGAGTTCGTTGGTCTTGGGCGAAACGAACAAATCGCCGGGCTTGTTGACGCTCATGGGGTCCTTGCTCCCATGGCTTGTGGTGCGCCCGCCCAGCTGCTTGATGAATTGCCCGTTGTTCGTGAATTTGAGGATCATGTCGTCGGAGCGCCGCGTCTTCGATTGCCCGCTCGGGCTGCTCCCGCTGATCCACACGTTGTCTTTGTAATCGACGAACACGTTGTGCTCGGCATCCGGCCAGTCGTACCCCGCGCCCTCGCCGCCCCAGGCCTGCACAAAGTTTCCGTCGGCGTCCAATTCCACCACCGGCGGCGCGGCGGTCTTGCCTGCGCCAACAGTCCGCGGCCGGTGAATGATCCAAACGTTATCGTGCCGGTCGACGACCACCTTCGACACGCTCCCCAGCACCCAGTTGTTGGGAAGCCGCGGCCACCCGGGGTCCACCTCAAAGACAGGGTATTTGCCCGCGTAAGGGCCTTGCGCCGAGGCAACCTGACCGAGCAGCCGCGGACTCACAGGGAAGGCGAGCGCCAACGCAACCAAGCACGCGGCCAGGGCAAGACCTGTCAGTCCTTTTTTCTTCTTTGCCATGCTTCGAGCTACCCCCACCTTCCTATTTCCACCTCTGGCTCGCGCATCGTACGCTTCTCCCGCACTCGACACAAACGAATTTGCCGGTGAAGTAAGCTGCGTGGTGAGGAGCAAGCGAAAGGGAACGGGGAGTTGTGCTTGACACCTTGCAGGCGCGGAAATAGCATCCGCGGTATGAAAAAACCTACGTTTCTCGTTTCAGGTGTTGCGGTGATGTTGCTGTTGAGTGGAATTCTGTGCTCGCGGATGGCGAAGAGCGCCGATGCTCAGGCGCCCTCCAATCACAACGCCACCCGCGCGGATTTTGAGCAGTACATGAAAGACCTCTCGAATTGGGGAAGATGGGGCAAAGACGATCAGATGGGCGCCGTCAATCTGATCACCCCCGCCAAGCGCAAACAGGCGCTAGCGACCGTGAAGGAAGGCGTCTCCATTTCCATGGCGCGCACCGGCGATCTCGTCAAGGCAGTCGACAATCCCGAGCCGATCGTAAGCAAGATGGTCCGAGTCGGCGTGGGCCAGCCCACCACCGGCACCGGCGGCACGGCGGACACCTTCTTCATCTCGTATCACGGCTACATGCACACGCACATGGATTCGCTCTGCCATTTTCTTTACAACGGCAAAATGTATAACGGCTACTCCGAGGACGAAGTCACCGAAAACGGCGCGGCCAAAAACAGCGTCATCAATTTCAAGAACGGCTTCATCACCCGCGGAATCCTGATGGACATTCCGCGGCTCAAGGGCGTGGACTATCTCGAGCCGGGAACGCGCATTTACCCGGAAGATCTCGACGCCTGGGAAAAGCAGGCGCACCTCAAAGTGGGTCCGGGCGACGCGGTGTTCATTCGCACCGGCCGCTTCGCGCGGCGCGACGCCAAAGGCCCGTGGCCGATCAAAGACGGCCTCGCCGGACTCTACATCACCGCCGCGCAGTGGCTGCACTCGCGCGACGTGGCCATCCTCGGCAGCGACGCCGCCGAAGACGTGCTGCCCTCCGGCGTCGAAGGAATCTCCCAGCCGATCCACGAACTCGTCCTCGTGGCGATGGGCATGCCCATCTTCGACAATTGCGACCTCGAGCAGCTCAGCAAAGAAGCCGCGCGCCGCCGCCGCTGGTCCTTCCTGCTCACGGCGTCCCCTGCAGCCGTACCCGGCGCCACAGGCTCAGTGCTAAACCCCATCGCCACGTTTTAGACCAAACTTACTTTTGGGCCCCCGGCGTCGGCTGCGTCGCGCACACAAAACATGATCGCGATCACCCTGCCATGTGACGTACGATACGGCATAGCTCCAGGCAACGATTCAGCCTTGCGTCATCTTGAGGAGGTCGATGCCGGAAAGGGAAGCCTATGAGTGCGGAAGCGAGATTGCAGCCGAACCCCTTTGAGCGCCTTAGATCGGCGCTAAAAGATACATCATGGAGCTACGACTTGGTGGCCGAGTACGTAGCCGAATTAAGCCGGCAGAAAGGCGAAGAGGATATCTTTCATCGCCTGGCGTTTCGCAGCGCCAACTTCGGCGAAGCGACCGCTGCAACCTCCGTTGTCAACGATTGTTCGGGGCTGTATGAAGCGATGGGTCTCGACGACAAGATCGAGTTGCGCCGATGGTGGCACGAGAAGATTCGTCGCGAAGCATATAACTACCATGACCTGGGGACGCGCCTCTCCTGGCGATACCTTGTATAGACCTCCGATCCCTAACGCTGTCGCGAGGCGAAACCGCCGTGCGTCGATAGTCGCTCAAGGTCCACATGATCGGGCCAGGAAGCGTTACGTAAAACCTCTGCGTCATTATTCTTATGTTCCAGTCAGTGTTTGGTGTCCGATGCGAGCGCTATTGGGATACCGGCTGCGCATAAAACCCCTGGCGAGTCCGCGCGGTCAACCCGGGCTTTGCGACCTTGATCTGGATTTGATGGTATTCGTCTGGGTGCCTCGCTGCTGGCGGATCGAACGAAATCTCGTAATAGTTTGCGATATCGGCGATGGCCTGTCGCATGAGGTCATCGACATATTTAGAAACGGTCAGCGCAAGTCCCCCGCTCTGCACCGCAAGTACCTGGAGCGCCAGGTTTCCCGTGTCAGCTTGATGAAAGTCGGTAACCCCTTTGAGAAAATCCGTATAGAACAGATTGGAGAAAGTGATATCGCTGCCTGGGATGATAGGCGCGCCTGGCCCTCTCCCGGAGGCGGGAAGGTCCCTTCTGTAGGGGTTCTCCGCAGGGAGCGGAGCGACCAGGAATCCCTCGGGGAGTGGGTCGATGGCGTAGAGGGTCACGCGTGCTTCTCGCAACTGAGTCGAGAGGTGGACGATGTTTGCAAAGATCTCGCTGCGCTGTTTCAAGTCGGTCTTGGCGTCGGTGGCGGTAAGGAAGGGCCAGCCTGGCGAGACCCACAGGATGATCTTTCGTCCCGGACGCGGAGCTTCCCGCGCCGCAAGCAAACCCAGGACCTTGATGGAAAGCTGCAGGCGCTCCAGTGCGCCGTAGAAGCCTTTGGTACGAGGGATCGTTTGAAGGGCGAGTTCGTATTGGTCGAGAAAATTGCTGACGACATTGCCGTCGGTCGAAAAGGCGTCCTCGATCCGCGTGTTGGTATCGGTAAAAAAGGCTACGGCGGTGGGATACGCAAGCCGGCCTCCGTTGGCATGGAGGAATTTATCGATCTGGTCGCGTTCGTAGGGGATCTTTTCATAAGGCATGTCCACGGCATCCACCACGACGATCACCTCCGCCGGCGCTGGAGCTGCCCTGCAGGGCCCGAAAGGAAGTGATCGTTTGCGGCGCTTTGTTATCCAGCAGAGTGAAATCCTGCTGCTGGAGGCCTGCCACGGGCGGTCCCGACTTCGGCGTGACGACCACATCGAGATAAATCTTATTGTTCCCATTTTGAGCCAACGGGTGTTGTTCGGAAGCAGCCTTGAGAGGCCCGCACAATGTGGCCAGGCAGCCGATGAACGCGGCTATCGCCAGAGCTTTCATTCGTCCGGCAGTCCACAAACCCAGGACGCCTTGAGCGCAAACCATTTTCTTTGCCATCGCCAAAGTCAACGGCGGCTCCGAATAGATAATGGAAGAAATATAAACCATGTTCTAATATTCGATGCCTCGTTGTAAAGCTATCCGTCATCCGAACTCCCCTTCAAGTAAAGTGGCGAATTCGAGTTCTCCTGCGCATCGCGCCTGAACAAAGCCGGTACAGGACCATTTAAGGAAGGCCGCACGGACCGGCGTTTCAGCAGGTCCAGCTAGAGAGCTTTCCTTCGGACACCGCCTCGGCTGTGAGCAGCCCCACGTGTTCGATTCCTGCTCCGCGCATGATGTCAATCGCACGCGCCACCTGTGCGAACGGAACCTCATTCTCCCCTTTGACGAAGGCTGTTTTGTCGGCGCGCTGCTTGAAGATATCGGCGAGGCGCGCGCCCAGAGCATCCCAGTCGCTCTCCTGCTGGTTAATCGTGAGCTTACCGTCCTGCATGACCTGCACGACGATTGTGCTGGCCTCTGGCGGATCCGATTTCGATTGCAACGGCGGCTGCGGAACCTGGACGGGCAAGCCCGTAGCCAGGTTCGGCGTGATCACCATGAAGATGATGATCAGCACCAGCAGCACATCGATCAAGGGGACGATGTTGGGCTCTGCAACCGGCCCATTTCCACTCCCACCGACGGTCATTCCCATGAGGAGCGCTCCCGATCCGCGTCGCCGCCCTCGCCCGGGTTGCGCGACGGAAGTGGCACGCATTCGATTGTCTGGAGTCTTTTGACACCGGGGATTGTGGAATGGTGCCGGGGGGCGAAAGGAGTCCAAGCTTTTCCAGGAAATCCGACTCGTCGGAAACAGAAATAAGATGGCGTGAGCAAAGCAGAAACCGGCATCGCCAGCCGCGAGGCCCGAGAAGTCGCTTCTCACTGTGGAGAGTTGAAAAGGCGCCACGCTAACCTCCGGCCCGGAAGTCCCGCGGCGTGGGCCGGAGGTTAGCCTCGTACGTTCCCGCCTCAGCGAGTTGAGGTTGCGGGCGGAGCCAACCTCACATCGTCAGCACGACGCGGAACTGCGCCTTGCCGCTCATCATCCGGTCGTAAGCCTCCGCCGCTTTTTCGAGCGGATACGTTTCAATCATGGGACGCACGCCGGAGAGTTCGGCGAAGTGCAGTGTGTCCTCGGAATCGGCGGGAGTTCCGGCGACCCAGCCTTGGATCGTCCGGCATCCAGTAATCAGTTGTACGGGCGCGACTTCCATGGGATCGAATGTCGCGCCGATCACCATGAGCCTGCCGTTCGGCCCCAGGCCGTTGATCAGTTCGGACATCGCCTTCGAGCTGGGCGCTGTCGCCAGAATCACCTGCGCCCCGCCCATTTTTGTCAAAGCTTCTGCCGCGTTGGTCGCCCCGCTGTCGATGTACACGCTCGCTCCGAGTTTCTTTGCGAGCGCCGCGTTTTCGGGCCCGCGCCCGATCGCCGCCACCTTGTAACCGAACTTGTTGGCGAATTGAATCCCGAGGTGGCCCAGGCCGCCGACCCCCAGCACGGCGACCAGGTCTCCGGGGAGCGCGCCGCTGTGCCGCAGCGCATTGTAGGTGGTGATCCCGGCGCAGAGCAGCGGGGCCGCGTCGACATCGCTGAGACTTTCCGGTATCGGCACCAGCGCTTCCACGGGCGCCAGCATGTATTGCTGGTATCCGCCGTCATAGCTGATGCCCGGAACCTTCAGATTCTCGCAATTGCGAAAATCTCCGCGCCGGCACGACCGGCACGTGTTGTCCTGCCCGCCATGCCAGCCGACGCCCACACGCTGTCCCTTTTTCCACACAGAAACCCCGGCGCCCACTTCATCGATCAGGCCCGCGACTTCGTGTCCCGGGACGCGCGGATACTCAATCCCCGGCCACGAGCCTTCTTTCGTGAACACGTCACTGTGGCAGACGCCGCAGGCCTGCACCTTGATGCGCACCTGCCCCGCACCTGGCTTGGGAATCTCGCGCTCGACAATCTCGAAATCGCCGCCAGCCTTGGGAATCTGCGCCACCTTCATCGGTTTTACTCCGACCTGCGTAGTTGCCATAGTATTGCCTCCTGTTGATTGTGGATTCCGATGCTCAGCAGATGCCGCCCGCCGGGCGAAGAAGTTCCTGAATTAATCTCCGATGAACCCTCCGCTGTGGAAATGTCGATGGCGAATAGGAGTTACTACCTTACGCAGTCATGCTGAGGAGCGCAGCGAGGAAGAATCTCTCTTCGTGCACCAATTCAAGCAACATCGCTGCAACCCGCCAAGCCTTTTAGGGGTCGGAGCTTCAGTTCCGACATAAACGGCAGCGCGCAGCGCCTTCCTCTCGCGGCGCCTTTACCGCGAGCCAAAGCGCAACGGAGGCTCCCTCTTCGCCTTTGTCATTGCCGTAGTCGCTGCGGTTGCCTTTGCCGTTGCCTTGGTAGTCGCGTTGCTGTCGTAGTCGTCGTTGTCCTGCGCAGTAATTCTGAGCGCTGTACCTGCGCGAAGAATCTCTCTCAAGCTGTTGTCGTTGCTTTTGCTGTGATTGTTGTCGTTGCTTTTGCCGTTGTCGTTGTCGTGTTCGTTGCCGTCGTAGTCGCCGTTGCCCTGCTGTTCGCAGTCATCCCGAGCGCAGCGAAGGATCCCTCTTGCTTCGCCAACCCATATCCCGTGGAACGCCTACCATTTCTTCCCGATCGCATCGATTCCCGACTTGGCCAGGTCTTCGGCCGTCATCGCGATTTTTAGTTCGCATTTGGCATGGAAGGTTAGAAACCAGGGCTCGGCCAGCGCGGGAATCCTCGACGCGTCGGCGAGATCGACGATTATCCATCCGCTTCGGTGGCCGTCGGTGTCGGTGAAATAGGCGGCTTCCGGCTTCGCTTCGTCCAGAATCCTCTTGATCTTCATGCCCGCCGATCCATCCCTCACAAAGCTATTGAACGGCTCGACCGGCATCGTGACGTGCAGAATCACCCTCATGTGGAATATCCCTCCTTCAGCGTTTAGTGGGAGTTGCTGACGTTGCCCGCGGCGCTGGAAATGGCCGTGGCCTCTGTATCGGCGCCGAACACGCGGCGAAAAATCGCATCCACGGCGCGCAACTGCCGGCGCAGATCGAACGTATGTGCGAGAGCCTTCTCGTCCAGAAATTTTCGAATATTGGGATCGGCCGCCACGCGCTCCTGAAAACTCGACTCCGATTCCCACGCCGCCATGGCGTGCGCCTGCACCCACTTGTAGGCGCCCTCGCGCGGCGCCCCATGCTCGACCAGATCCTGCAGAAGCTGCCCGGAAAACACCAGCCCCTGCGTGGCGTTCAGGTTGCGCAGCATCCGTTCGGGGAACACCTTCATGTTCGCGACGATCTCCGTGGTGCGGTGCAGCATGTAATCGAGAAGAATCGTCGAGTCGGGCAGGATCACGCGCTCGACCGAACTGTGCGAGATATCGCGCTCGTGCCACAGGGCGATATTCTCGATCGCCGCCACGGAATTGCCGCGCACCACGCGCGCCAGCCCGCAAATCTGCTCGCTCGAAACGGGATTGCGCTTGTGCGGCATGGCCGAACTTCCGCGCTGTTCCCCGCCGAACGGCTCTTCCGCCTCGCGCACCTCGGTGCGCTGCAGGTGGCGGATTTCCTGCGCGATGCGTTCGAGCGACGCCGCCACAATCGCGAGCGTTCCCACGTACTGCGCGTGCCGGTCTCGCTCGATCACCTGCGACGTGATGGGCGCGGTTTCCAGGCCCAGCTTCTCGCAGATTTTCTGCTCGATTTCCGGGCCCAGGTGCGTGCAGGTTCCTACCGCGCCGGAAATCTTTCCCACCGCCATCTGCCGGGCGGCCACCTGAAACCGCGCCGCGTCGCGGCGGTTCTCGGCGTACCAGTTCGCCACCTTCAGGCCGAAGGTGATCGGCTCGGCGTGAATGCCGTGCGTGCGGCCGATCTCCGGAGTGTCCTTGAATTCCCACGCGCGGCGCTCGAGCACGTCGCCCAGCTTCTCGATTCCCTGCTCGATCAGGCGCGACGCGTCGCGCATCAGCAGCGCCTGCGCGGTATCGACCACATCGTTCGAGGTGAGCCCGTAGTGCAGCCAGCGCGCCGCTTCCGGGTCGCCGACGGTCTCCTGCACAGCGACGGTGAACGCGATCACGTCGTGGCGAACCTTCGCTTCGATCTCGTGGATTCGCGCCACATTGATCCGCGCCCGCTCGCGCAGCTTCGCGGCAGCCTCGCGCGGCACGGTGCCGGCTTCGGCCAGCGTCTCGGTGGCCGCCAGCTCCACGTCCAGCCACCTCTGAAACTTGTTCTCGTCGCTCCAGACGCGCCCCATCTCGGCGCGCGTATAACGTGGTATCAATCGAGTCTCCTTCGGGTCGCAGCAGAAAGGAACGCTTGATGATACCTGAAATAAGAAATTTTATCGGCGAGGACTTCGATTTTGGCGGCACAGGCACTCCTGCCTGCGCCCTTCGTTCAAACGTTCCGCGTCTGGTACAATGGCGCGTTTCCGGTAACCACGAGACAGAGGAGATTACGGGTGGCGAAGAACGTTGAGTTGAATGTGGAGACCGCCGAGCGGCCGGCGGCGGAGAAAAATTCCCCGGGCGGCAAACGGCTGAAAATCGGCATGATCGGTTTCGGCACCGTCGGCCGTTCCGTGGCGAAAATCCTGAGCAAAGATCCCAGCGGCCCGCTCTCGCTCACCCACATCTGCAACCGCAACATCGCCAAAAAGAAAGTGGACGGCCTGCCGCCCGGCATCCGCTGGACGGAAAGCGCCGAGGAAGTGCTCGCCTCGGATGTCGACGTGGTTGTCGAACTCATCGGCGGCATGGAGCCGGCCTGCGAGTGGATTCGCAAAGCGCTGCAGGCGGGCAAATCCGTGGTCACCGCGAACAAGCTGCTGATTTCCGAGCGCGGCGCCGAACTTGCCGACCTCGCCCGCAAGATGGGACGCCGCCTGGAATACGGGGCATCGGTCGCCGGCGGCATTCCCGCGATCATCGGCATCCAGGAGGGTCTTGCGGGCGATCAGCTTTACCGCATCGCGGGCATCCTGAATGGGACCTGCAATTACATTCTCACGCAGATGGAAGCCCACGGCGCCAGCTTCGACTCCGCCCTGAAGGAAGCGCAAAAACTCGGCTACGCCGAGGCCGATCCCACCAGCGACGTGGAAGGTTACGACGCGCGCGCTAAGCTCGTGATCCTCACGCAGGCCGGCCTGCATCTGCGGGTGAAGAACGAGCAGATTCCGTGCCGGCCGATTTCATTGGTGGAGGCCGTCGATTTTGCGTACGTGCGCGAACTCGATTGCACCATCCGGCAGATTTCCTGCGCGCAGAAGGACACATCCAACGGCCTGCGGCTCTTTGCCGCGGTGCAGCCCGCCATCGTGCCGCTTTCCTCCCTCACCGCGCACGCCGAGGGCAGCAAGAATATGGTGACCGCTTCGGGCGAGTTCGCGGGCCACATGGTTTTTTCGGGGTATGGGGCGGGAGGAGATCCCACGGCGGTTGCGGTCGTCTCCGATCTGTATTCCATTGCGCGCAGCGCCAATGCGCCGCAGGCTTACATCCAGACCACCGTCGAAACGCCCGATTCGGTGAGCGGGGATTTCACCGTGCCGCACTACATTCGATTTGTGGTGAAGGACCAGCCGGGAATCGTCGCGTCCATTGCGACGATCCTTGCGAAGTATGGGGTGAGCCTGGACGCGGTGATGCAGAAGCCGGGCTTCCCGCATGACCGCTTGCCGTTCGTGATGACCATCGAGGCGTGCAGCAGCAGCGTGCTGCACCGCGCGCTCGACGAAATCGCACGCCTGGACTTCCACGTTCAGGCGCCGCTGTGCCTTCCGATCTTCGAATAGCCCGCGCTCGCGCTTACGTGTTCAACAACGGCGGCTGTGACACGGTTTGCAGTTGCAGCGGCGCTGGCCGAGGTGCCGGTGCAGGCGTAAATGCCGGAGTTGAGCTTCCTGCCGCCGGAGCTACCGGGCGACGTAAAGATATCGTTCCGGTTCAGCGGGCTCGCAGTTTCGGGAGCGGGCGCGCCAGTCCCGTTAAACGGCGACGAGAACAAGCCTATGCTCGCACTTGGCTCGCCGTAAATCGTTGCTCGTAACCCGGATCGGAGTTCGGACCGGAGTACGCCGGAGTTTATGCCGAGTTATAGCCGGAGCCATAACTACGTAGGAAAACGGATCGTACCAGTAGGGATTCCAGTACGGGCTCCTCCCCGCCGGTAGCCCCATGCCGGATAGCCCCAGGAAATTCCCCAATACGGCCATCCCCAACCCCATCCTAGACCCCACCCCAACCGGGCCAGCCCCAGCCGAAACCGAGTCCCCAACCCCAGCCCCAGCCTCCATAACCCCAACCTCGACCTCCCCAGCCCCAGCCGCCGACGCCAGCCGTAACGCCGAACCCACCGCCAAATCCGCGCCACCGAAGCCGCTGCCGATTCCCCGGCCGCCGAACGCGCTTCCCACGCAAGCCCGCCGCCAAATCGCGAAGTGGCGGAGAGAGACGCACTCTGGCCAAACCGGGAATTACTGAAGCCAGAGCCGGAGCGTCCTGCCAAAGAACTGCCGGACCGCGCGCTGGAAAACGTGGAAGCACCGGAAGCGGAACGTCCCGCAAACCAGCTCCCGCCGAAGAAGATCGGCCCGGCGAATTCACCGCCGCGGCTGCCGCCGCCCAAACGAATGCCATTGTCCATCGGCAATCGCAGCGCTGGCGTTGCGAACTCCGCCTGCCGCCCGCGCACCGCCGCTATTTGCGAAGCTTCGGCCGCCTGCTCCTGCGCCTGCAGCCGCGCCGCCGCGCGCGCCCCCGAAAGAATGCCACTGCCCATCCGCAATCGCGCTGCGAGCGTTGGACGACCGCGCGGCGCCGTTCGAGAAGCCGCGCCCCCTGCGTAGGCCGATCCCCTGCCGCCGTAAGCCCCGCCGTACGCGCCGCCCCGATAGGCCGAACCGCCGTACGAGCGCCCGCCGCCATATCCGTAACCGCCCGCGCCGCCCCGGTACGACGGAGCGCCGCGATACGCGGAGCCGCCGCCAAATGACCGCGCACCCGAATACCCGCCGGAGCCATACGCTCCTCCGCCAACCGAACGACCGCCTCCGCCGCTGAACCCGCGGCGCTACCGCCGCGGAAGCCTCCGCCTCCACCGCCGCCGTGGAAACCACCCCCGCCGCCTCCGCGGAAGCCGCCGCCACCGCCGTGCCCTCCGCCGCCATGGGTGGCGAACGCAGGGCCCGGCGAGCAAGCCAGCGCAATATGGCAGGATCGCGAGTAAAAATTACCAGGAAAAGCCTGGAAGAGAACAAGAAGAACGAGAGAGAAGAAGAGGAGGAGTGTGTCATGGCTGACTACCTCCAAAATTCGGATAAATATTGATTCGCCCCGGTTCGAGCATGGGGCCTGCTGCAATCATCCTACTCCTATTTGATTACCTGCGGTTAGTTTCGGTTGCACGCCCGGGCCGGTCCGCCGAAGCCGCAGCGCCCTCGGCCATCGTCTTCTCCACTTCGTCCGGGTCGCGTGGCAGGCGGGCGGTGAGAAGCTGGTAGCCGTCCTTGGTCACCAGCACATCGTCCTCGATGCGCACGCCGAGATTTTCCTCGGGGATGTAAAGCCCTGGCTCGACGGTTACCACCATGCCCGGCTCGAGCGGGCGGTCGCGGTCGCCAGGATCGTGTACATCCAGCCCAAGATGATGGCTGACGCCGTGAATGTAGTAGCGGGCGAGCGGGCGGCCTTCCTTGTCGTGCCCGTGCCCGCTGAAATAGTCGGTGACGATTTGCTGCAGGCTGCCGGGTCCGCCATAGAGCTTCGCGCCGGGCTTCACCGCCGCGAGCGCCGCGTTTTGCGCGCCGAGCACGATTTGATAAATCTCGCGCTGGCGCGGCGTGAACTTCCCGTTCGACGGAAGCGTGCGCGTGATGTCCGCGGCATAGCCTCCGTATTCCCCGCCCACGTCGAGCACCACCACATCGCCATCCTTGATCTGGTCGTTCAAGCCGCTGTAGTGCAGTACCGTCGAATTGAACCCTGTGCCGACGATGGGCGCATACGCTTCCCGCGAGCAGCCGCCCATTTCGTGGATTTCCTTCATGCGCGCGGCCACCTGATACTCGAAGAGTCCCGGACGCATGCGCCGCATCGCGTCCAGTTGCGCGTCCACCGACACGTCGATGGCCTTCTGCAGCAACGCCAGCTCGCCGGGCGATTTCACCTGGCGCATCGCGTTGATGAGGGCAGTCGCGTCCTTCAGATTCGCCTGCGGCACCGCGTCGCGAACGAGCTTGGTTGACAAAGTGAAGTGGGGATAGCCGTCCTCCTGCGACGGCGGCAGCAGCGTGTAGAAATTCGCGTAACTTTTCGACAGCCTCACCAGGTCGGCGCGCAGATTTGCGATAGGCTCGACGGCCGCGAAACCGGTCGTCTCCGCCACGCCCGGATCGTCGGGACCCATCTTCGGCCCCTCCCATTTTTCCTGGGCAGGATCGCGCGGCGGAAGATAGAGAATCTCGCGCGGACCCTCCGCTGTCTTCGCGTTCGGTGCGTCGGGAATCAGCAGCAGCGCGGCGCCCGGCTCATCGTGCCCGGACAAATAATAGAAGTAAGGCTCCTGAAAGAAGATTGCGACTTCCGAAGCGTCCTCATGCCCGGTGTAACCGTAGATTACGATGGGCCCATCCACTTTCGCGCGAAGCTGGGCTCGCCGAGCCTGGTATTCGGAATTGGGCTGGCGAAAACGAGCCTGCGCGAGGCAGCAAAAAAACGAAGCGGCGAGAACCACGGATGCGCAGCCTGCGGCAAGGCGGGAGCCACGAAGGCGAGGTTTTGCGGAACTTTCCAGGTGGCTCATGTCACCCTGTGGCGGCAGCGTACTTCGCACGCGCGCCACTAGAACCCCGGAATGCCAGTCGACGCAGGGCGCGCCTCGGCAGCCGCCGTCTGACGTCTGCGTGTCGGCGCGCCCCAACCGCAATTGCCCCAGATACGTCTGCGAGAGCGACATCAGCCCGGTGTACAGGTAGCCCCACACGAACAGCAGCAGGAACGGAGTGGTCGCGTAGTTTTCGTTTTGAATCGCGTAAAGCACGCCCGCCGCAAAATAAATCCCCAGCAGCACCTCGGCGTATGGCATCCATCCCGCGCGCTTGCGATAACTCTTTTTCACCCAGGCGCTGTCGTGCTTGGCGCCGGCTTCCACGCGGTATTTCGGGGTGCGCACGAATTCGGATTTTTTGCCGATGATCGCTTCCAGCACGGCCACGGCGTTCCGCACCGCGATCCCGATTCCCACCGCCATCACAAACGGCAGGTAGAGAAACGTCCGTTTCCACGTTTTGGGATACAGCGCGCGCTCGGCCGCCAGGTAAAAAGACGAAATCGAGCAGGTGGACGCCAGGAACAGCGGCAGATCGATCACCAGCACCTGAAACCAGCCCTGGTAGAACCGCACGATCATCGCCGGCAGCAGAATCATGGACATGAAAATCATCAGTGGGTAGCTGACGTTCGCCGTCAGATGGAAAAACGCCTCGGCCTTCACCGCCGCCGGCACGTCCGCGCGCATCAGCCGGGGCAGAATCTTCTTGGCCGTCTGCATCAGGCCCTTGGCCCAGCGCGCCTGCTGCGACTTGAACGCGTTCATCTCGACCGGCAACTCCGACGGGCATTCGATTTCCGGCAAGTACAGAAATTGCCAGCCGCGAATCTGCGCGCGGTAAGAAAGATCGGTGTCCTCGGTGAGCGTGTCATGCTGCCAGCCGCCCGCATCTTCGATCGACTCGCGCCGCCAGATCCCCGCCGTGCCGTTGAAGTTGAAAAACAGCCCGCTGCGAAAGCGCGACGAGTGTTCGATGGCGAAGTGCCCGTCCAGAAGAATCGCTTCCACCTCGGTGAGCGCCGAATAATGGCGATTGATGTAGCTCCAGCGCGTTTGCACCATGGCCAGCTTGGGTTCCACAAAGTACGGCACGGTGCGGCGCAGGAAATCCGCGGGCGGGATAAAATCCGCGTCGAAAATCGCGACGAATTCGCCGGTAGCTGTCTTCAGCCCTTCCTGCAAAGCGCCGGCCTTGTAGCCTTCGCGGTTGTCGCGATGAATGTATTCGATCGGGACGCCCAGGGCCCGTTGCCGCTCTACGCAATCGGCGGCGATAGCCTGCGTCTCGTCGGTGGAATCGTCGAGCAACTGGATTTGCAAGAGCTCCCGCGGATAATCGAATTGCGCCGCCGCTTCCACCAGCCGCTCCGTCACATAACGCTCGTTGTAAATCGGCAGCTGCACCGTGACCTTCGGCCACTCGGTAATCTCCGGCGGCGGACCCGGAATGTTCTTGCGGTGTTTATAAAAATTGTAGACGAGAAAATAACGGTGAATTCCGTAGGTGGCGAGAACCACCATCACCAGAAAATACGGCAGCATGATGGCGAGATCGAACGCGTTGGCCTGGTACAGCCCGCGAAACGTGGGGTCGACCAGCCGGTGCCAGTAATTCGTGAAGGGGCCGCTGCTGAAAGCCAGAAGGGAAACGACGCTCGATGCCAAGGTCAAGGGTTAGGCCTTCCGAGTCGATTTGCCTGGGGTTCGCTGCGAAACTACCCGGCCAAGCTAGTCAGTATACACGACGGACGCGCCCATCCGTGCGGCCAATCTGCGGCCGACCCGGCCGTCGAGCCGCTGAAGTCGAGGCGTTGAAATTGTAGCGCGAGCTTGTTGACAAGCCTTCCTGCCGCGGCCTAGGCTACCCGCACCATGTCTACTACTGAACTGTGGCTGCTCCTGATCGCCATTGGATTCGTCGCCGGCCTCCGAACGGTGACCGCCCCTGCCGCCGTCGCCTGGGGAGCGCATCTCGGATGGCTCAACCTTCACGACACGCGCTTCGCGTTCATGGGTTCCGCCATCGCCCTGGTGCTCTTCACGATCGGCGCGGTAAGCGAATACGTCACCGACCAGCTCCCGTCCACCCCCGCCCGCACCGTGCCCATGCAATTCAGCGCGCGCATCGTGAGCGGCGGATTCTCGGCAGCCGGGCTCGCCCTAGCCGCCGGCCAGCCCGTCGCTCTCGGGATCGCGCTCGGCATCGTAGGGGCCATCGCCGGCACGCTCGGTGGTTATCACGCGCGCCGCGGCCTGGTGCGGGGACTCAAGGTCCCCGACATCGCCATCGCCGTGCCCGAGGACATCATCGCCATCGGCCTGGGGCTCTTCGCAGCCTCGCGCTTCTAGCGGCGACACAAAAGCCAAGGCGCCCACTACCTTCCTTTCGCGGCGCCTTCCAGCCAGCCTCCTGCTCTGGCACGCGCCAGCACCATCCCCCGGCAGTCTCATCGCGGCACCCCTCCTACCGTGGTGTCATCCTGAACGAAGTGAAGGATCTGCTTTTTTCTTTTTCTTTCGCCTCTCGCAGTCATCCTGAGGAGCGCAGCGACGAAGGATCCCTCTTCCCCTTTCCGGCGCCAAACCTGAGCATCGCCATCGCAGCCTCTCCCTAAAGTGAATCCAGAAGGAATTCTGTCTGAAAGGCTGCTAAATTAGAGGGATCGCTTAACAATTACATTGCTGAAGTTGGATTGCGACGGGCGGACCAGGGCCTCGCCGGTAGTTTGCCAGGAGAAGAATGAACGCGACCATGCTTTACACCACCGACGATCTTCGCATCAAGTGGACCAAAGTCGTTCTCCCGCCGGTATTCCTCGAGGAGGAATTGCCGGAAACGGAAAACGCCTCGTCCACCGTGTTCCACGCGCGCGAGGAAATCTCCCACATCCTTGCCGGGAAAGATCGCCGCCTGATCGTAGTCGTCGGCCCCTGCTCGATTCACGACACCAAGGCCGCGCGCGAATACGCTGGCCTGCTCAAAGAAGCCATCGCCGAACTCTCGCGCGATCTGTGCATAGTCATGCGCGTGTATTTCGAGAAGCCGCGCACAACGGTCGGCTGGAAGGGCCTGCTCAACGATCCTTATCTCGACCAGTCCTACAAAATCAACGACGGCCTGCGCCTCGCGCGCCATTTGCTGATCGATCTCGCCGAAATGGGCGTGCCCGCCGGCACCGAATTCCTCGATATGATCACGCCGCAATACGTCGCCAGCCTGGTCAGTTGGGGAGCCATCGGCGCGCGCACCACCGAGAGCCAGGTCCATCGCCAGCTCGTCTCCGGACTTTCCTGCCCGGTAGGCTTCAAGAACGCCACCTCCGGCGACGCGCAGATCGCCGTCGAAGCGGTGCTCTCCGCCGCGCAGCCCCACACGTTTCTCGGCTGCACCAAAACCGGCCAGACCGCCATTTTTGTAACCACCGGCAACCCCGATTGCCACGTAATCCTCCGCGGCGGCAAAGGCACGGTCAACTACGGCCCGGACGCCATAAATAATGTCTGCCAGCAATTGCAGGTTGCGGGCCTGCCTCCGCGCGCAATGGTCGATTGCAGCCACGCCAACAGCAGCAAGGACTACGCCAAGCAAGCCACGGTGTGCCACGAAGTAGCGCAGCAGGTAGCCAAAGGCGACCAGCGCATCGTTGGCGTAATGCTCGAAAGCAACCTGGTAGCCGGCGCCCAAAAACTAGTCCCCGGCAAGTCCCTGGTCTACGGCCAAAGCATCACCGACGCCTGCCTCGGCTGGGCTGACACCCTGCCGCTGTTACGCGAGCTCGCCGCCGCCGTGCATTCCTCCCGCTAGCGACGTGCGCAAGTCTCGCGGCATTCGCGCCTATCATTATTCATCAGTTTTCTTAGACGTTTTGGGGAGCTGGCGCGTCTTATAATGAGCCGACAGGAGGGACTTCTATGCTCGCGCGTTTGATCCTGGGGATTGCTAGCTTCGCAGGGTTCGCATTTGCTTTTTCGATTCTGGGCTGCGCCGCCATTGCGGCTCCTAAGCAGCCGATTCCGCCCGCGAAAGAGGACGTGCCGCTCGCCTCGGCTCGCGGACAGGCTACCGCCGTTTTTGCCGGAGGCTGCTTCTGGGGGACGCAGGCTGTGTTTGAACGGCTGAAGGGCGTTACCAAGACGACCGTCGGCTATGCCGGGGGTTCCGCCTCGACGGCCACCTACGATCAGGTGACCACCGAAACCACCGGGCATGCCGAATCGGTGGAGGTGGTCTACGATCCTTCGCGGATCACCTATGGGCAGCTGCTGCGCATCTTCTTTTCCGTGGCGCACGACCCCACTCAGCTCAACCGGCAGGGACCGGACGTCGGTACTTCGTATCGCTCCGCTATTTTTTACACGAATGACGAGCAGAAGCGCATCGCCGCGGCCTACGTCGCGCAGCTGGACGCCGCGAAGGTGTTCCCGGCGAAGATCGTCACCGAGATTACTCCGCTCAAGGGATTTTATCGCGGCGAGGAGTATCACCAGGATTACGCGCTGAAGAATCCCGACAATCCTTACATCCAGATTTGCGACCTGCCGAAGATCAGCGCGCTCAAGGAGCAGTTTCCCGAGCTGTTCGTTGATTACAAGGGCAAGCAGGCGGCGCCATAAACTTCAAGGGCCGCTCGTCTCGACGGGGACCCGCCCGGAGTTCATGGTGCGATCGAGCCCCCGGGCGGAAATCGCTTTCAGTGCTTTTTGCGGCGGGCCGCTCGGCGGCTCTTGGCCTTCGCGTGCGCTTTTTTCTCGGGAGCCGGGGGCGTGGGCGGCAGGTCGGAGTTGTAAATGTCGGCGACGACCTTCCATTTTCCGTCCGCCTGCTTCTTCCAGGCTTCCACGTACTTGCCGCGGTCCATCACCAGCTTGCCGTGCGCGTCTTTCATCGTCGCCTGATAGTCGCCGAGGCTGTAGGCGAGATCGCTCGAACGCGCAACCTCCACTTTGTTGGCCTCCCAGGACACGGCGCTGCCCGGAACAAGGAACGCCGCCCACGCGGCGCGGATCGCGGGTTTGCCGGTGGCGATGGGAGCGTTCGCAGGCAGAAACGATGCGTCATCGGCGTAATACGAGATGGTTCCGTCGACGTCGCGGGCATCGGCGGTTTTCGACCATTGCGCGTCGAGGTCCTTGATGGTGGCTTCATCGGCCGCGCGCGTGTCCGGCGGCGCCTGCTGCCCGCAGCCCGACGCAAGCAGCCCGAGAGCGAGACAGCTCCAGAGAAACGGTCTGCAGATTCGCATCTTTTCGCGATGGCTGGTCATGCGATCTCCTGAGAATGCCGTGCGCGTCATCTTAGGGTGGGAGAGAAAACAAAGTCAACGATGACACGGCAGAGGCAAAGGCTCAGGCAACAACTGCTCGTGGAAGACGGCTTGAAGTGCTCGGTCTATTGAATGCGCTGGATGTAGCGGCCTTCGGAGGTGTCCACCTTCACTTTGTCGCCCTCGCCCACGAACGGGGGAACGTTGATCACCAGGCCCGTCTCGAGCTTGGCCGGCTTCATCACCGCGCTGGCCGTGGCTTTCTGGATGGTTTGCTCGGTCTCGACGACCTTGAGGTCCACGGTATCGGGCAGCAGCACGCCGATGGGCTTCTCGTCGTAGTATTCGATCTTCACCGGCAGATTCGAGATCAGGTAGTCCTTGGTGTCGCCCACGATGTCTTCCTGCAGGGCCAACTGCTCGTAATTCTGCGTGTTCATGAAGTGGTGGCCTTCGGAGTCGCTGTAGAGATATTCGAATTCGATTTCGTCCACCGTTACTTTCTCGACGAATTCCTCGGCGCGGAACCGGTAGTCCATCATGGAGCCGTTGCGCAGGTTGCGCATCTTGGTCTGCATCGAGCCGCGCTTGTTGCCCGGGGTGCGATGGTCCACGCTGTAGATCACGCAGAGGTCGCCTTCATGCTTGATGATCATGCCGGGGCGCAGCTGGGTTGCTTTCAACATCACAATCTCCTCGAAACTGTTTGGGGTTCCCCGCAGGGAGTGTTGCCGCCGCGTCCACTCGGATCCGCGGCTGCGTGCCCATCACGCGCTGATCTCACTGCCCGCGCTCGAATGCTCAGACGATGCGGGACGCGCGCTCGATCTTCACGGGGCTTGAGGCCTCATTATAGCGGCGCGCCAAGGATGCGGTCAAATCCCGCAGCCCCGCGTACGCGCAGGTCAGGGACTGCTGGCAGCCGGACAGACGCCGGATGCGTCGGGCTGCGCATTGCAATTTTCCGCCGTCGCGTTGTCTGCCACGGTATTCGCCTTCAATTCGTCCACTTCGCGGGTGACCTTGGCCCACTCCTTTTTGTTTTTCTTCACCGCGAGCGGGGCGGCCGGGTCGGCGAAGTAGGCGAGAATATTTTTGCGAAGCTCGGGCGAGACTTGTGCGAATTTGTCCTGGGCGAGCCGGTCGAGCAAAGCGGCGTAGGTCTGATCCGCGAGCGGGTATTCGCCGGGGCGCGTAACCGTGCCGGTGTCGAAATTATCGTCCACCAGATCGAAAGCATTCGGATCGCGCACGTAATCGCGGGTGTACCGGCCGTAGTCATCGAGCGACTGGTTGAAGCTGGCCATGAAGAGCTTCTCTGTTGCGGGCGTGGGCACGCGGAAGGAAAGCGCGCTCAGCGGGCCCACCTTGGGCAGGATGCGGATGAAAAAGGCGATCAGGCGCTCACCAAATGTCGCCGAGCGATAGTTGTGGTCCCAGTTCTTGCGGTAGCTCGCGCGCGAGAGATGGTAGAGGAATTTTTTGCGCGTCATGCTGGGATCGTCCTGCATGATCTCGTCTTTCTTGGTCTGCCACGCGACTTTGGTCATTTTGGGGATGATGCCGCCGACGGCATAGCGATACGTACCCAGGGCGAGATCGTAGTCGGTGAAGATACTGTCGAGTTTCAGACAGTAGATTTCCTCGAAGGCGCGGCTCAGCAGGTCCTTGGAAACCTGGAAGCCGATGTGATCGCGATAATCGTCCGAGGCGTAGCGCCCCTTGGCGACCTGGACCACGTCAAAGCCGAACTCGACTTTCAAATGCGCGGCGGGATTCTCGTCGTAGACGACCGTGTTGCCGTACTTCTGCCGGAGTTTCGGATAGAGGACCGGGACGGACTTGTTGGTGGCGATGCGGTGGCCGTCGTTGTCTGCCGCGTAGTGAGCGAGCGCCCCCAGAGCGAAGGCGTATTCGTCGATATCCTGCGAATCGCGGAGAAGCGCTTCGATAAAATCGCCGCTGCGAACGTAATGGACCAGGTCGCTGAACAACTTGCTGCCGAAGGGGTAGTAGCCCATGTCCTGAATCACGGCCCCGCCGTAGGCGTAGGAATGCGCGGCCTTCAGCTCGTCGCGAGTCGCGTTGGGGAAGCGTTTCAGCAGCAGGGGCTTGATTGCAGCATCCCACGCTGAATCGACAATCGCTTCATGCGACAGAACCGAATAGGCATGGCAGACGGGTGTGCTACAGAGCAGAACGATCAGCGCAACGGCCCAGATTCTGGCGCACTGCGAATTGAAAGATTGCCGCATGATGAGTGTCCCGGGCTCCCGAAGCTGGCGGAACTTGATCGAGTTCACGTCCCCGGGGCGGGTGCTGGGGCGTCGCGACGTGCAAGCGCACTACTTCGATATTAGCCTGAAATTGGTCGCACCGCAGCTACTTGTGATAACATTCGGGCTTCCGGTTTGTGAAAACTTCAAGGGGATTTCATTGGCTCATATTTCCCGCAAAGAGCTGAAAAAAGACGAAGTGCGCGAAACCTTCGCGCACGGCGCCGAGGCCGTGATGCTGCACCAGCAGCTGACCATGTGGCTCGTGGTGGGGGCGCTCGCGATCGCCGTCGGATTCTTTGGCTGGAAGACCTACACCGAGCGGCAGACGGTGCGCGCTTCGGCTGCGTTTGACGAGGCCATGAAGGTGTTCCAGGCCAGGACGATTTCTCCCGGCGAGCCCGCCCAGCCCGGCGAGCTCACCTACACGGACGACAAGGTGAAATTTGGCGATTCGGCCAAAAAGTTTGGCGACGTAAGCGCGAAATATTCGCACACGCGCCCCGGCCAGCTCGCGAAATATTATGAAGCGCTCAGCTTCGAGCGCATCGGCAAGAACGACGACGCGAAGAAGCTTTTCCAGGAAGTGGCGTCGGGCAGCAACGACGAATTCGCGTCGATGGCGAAGCTCGAGCTGGCGAGCCTGGAAGACAGCATCGGCCAGCACGATGACGCCGCGAAGCTTTATCAGGAGCTTCTGGCCAAGCCGACCGTGCTGGTTCCCAAGCCGGTCGTGCTGCTGGATCTTGCGGAACATTACAGCCAGACAAATCCTTCTGAGGCCGCCAAGTATTACGGCCAGATCAAGTCGGAATTCCCCGGCACGCCCATCGCGACGCAGGCCGACCAGGAACTCGCGCTGCTGCCCGGCAAGTCCTGAGCTGACGCCGTGGAGGCGACGCCGCTTGCGCCCTATGCCATGGACGTGCGGCGCACGCGCGGCCGCCGCTACCCCGATGCCCCCCATCCTTACCGCAACGACTACGCGCGCGACCGCGACCGCGTAATTCATTCGCGGGCCTTCCGTCGTCTCGAAGCCAAGACGCAGGTGTTCACGGTCCGCTACTCGGACCATTTTCGCAACCGCCTCACGCACACCCTGGAAGTGGCGCAGATCGCGCGCACCGTGGCGGGCGCGCTGAGACTAAATACCGACCTCACCGAAGCGCTCGCCCTGGTGCACGACATCGGGCATCCGCCGTTTGGCCATGCCGGCGAAAGGGCGCTCGACCGGCGGATGCGGGAATATGGCGACCGGTTCGATCATAATCTGCACGCGCTGCGGATCGTCGAACAATTCGAGCAGCGCTACCTGGCATTCCCCGGCCTGAATCTTACCTTTGAAGTGCGGGAGGGGATCGTCAAGCATTCGCGCGACCGGTTCCCTGAGCACATTCCGGAAATTGCGGAGTATTTGCTGAGCGCGCGGCCGCCGCTGGAGGCGCAGCTGATCGATCTGGTGGACGAAATCGCCTACAACACCGCCGACCTGGACGACGGCTTCGAGGCGCATCTGCTAGATTTCGAGGCATTGCGCGCAGCGGTGCCGGTGTTCGCCGCCGCATATACCGAAGTAGACGGGCGCCACCCTGCGGGCCCTCGCCGGCTGAAATTCAACGAAGCCCTGCGCGCTCGTGATCGATCGTCTGGCGACCGATCTGATCGAGAATACGCAGGCGCGCGTGAAAGCGAGCGGGGCGCACACGGTGGAGGATGTCCGCAGCCACTCCGGCCGGCTCGCGGCCTTTTCACCAGAGGTAGCCAAGGAGAGCGCCGCGCTGAAGCTTTTTCTGAACACGCAACTCTATTCACATCCCACGGTTGCCGAGGAACGCGACCAGTCGGTGGTAGCCCTGGACGCTTTGTTCGTCTTCTTCATGGAGCATCCCGATCGCATGCCGCAAAATTACGCCAACCTGGCCCAGGAGCAGCCCAGGCACCGCGTGGTCTGCGACTACATAGCCGGCATGACAGATCATTTCTTGCTCCGGCAGAGCCGCGAACTTCTGGGCGTTCCAGTACCCGAGATCGACTGAACGGCCGGGCGCTGCTTCGTTTTGCGTTCTTCAGGTGTCCCTTAGGTGTCAGCAAGGCCCGCCCGGGCGGTGCTTCCTTGACAAAGCAGGCACCCGATTTATAATGAAGCTTCGCCGCGAAAAACACGGGGAAAACGATGTTTCTGGATGTCAACGAACTCGGTATTCGCAAGGTCCGCATCCGGAAAAGCTACACGCCCGGCAACCTGGATTTCCATTCCGGGGAGTTCCGGCAGGTAGAACCTCTGGAAGTCCGTGCAACTGCGGAACTTGTGGACGGCCAGATCCGCATCTACGGCAACCTGCACACGCGGGTGGAACTGGTTTGCGCGCGCTGCCTGGACACGGTAGTCGAAGAGATCAGCCGCGATTTTGACCTCTACTACCGTCCCATGACGACCATCGCCGAGAACGACGAATTTCATCTGAATCTGGACGACACCGAGATCGCCTTTTTCGAAGGCGAGGGCCTGTTTCTGGCCGACGTGCTGGCAGAGCAGGTGAACCTCGCGATTCCCATGAAGGTGATCTGCCGCAGCGATTGCCGCGGCCTTTGCCCGCACTGCGGCGCGAACTTGAACAATGAGGATTGCCGCTGCGAGAAGCACGGTTCCGATCCCCGCCTGGCCCCGCTGGCACGCCTGAAGCAGGACTGGTTCAAGAAGCAATAAACCGTTACACTGTCGAGTAAGATTTTTGCGCCGTTGTGTGCCGCGGCCCGTTCACGAGGAGCTGAAATGCCGAATCCGAAGCGACGTCATTCGAAGCGACGCACCAGTACGCGCCGCGCCCATGACCATCTGCACAAGCTGTCCCTTGCCGAGTGCCCCAATTGCCATGAGAAGAAGCTGCCGCATCAGGCGTGTCTCAAGTGCGGCTATTACAAGGGCCGCGAAGTGATTGACACCGCAGCCAAGACAGCCTAAGTTTCCCTCGCATACCTTCTCTAGCGGTACCGGGTGGTGCAGGCCCAGTTAACCACCCCATGATCATACGATGATCACAATAGCTGTGGATGCCATGGGGGGCGACCACGCCCCGCGAGCGGAAGTCGAAGGCGCGATTGCTGCCGCGCGCGAGCTCGGGGTGCGTGTGCTTCTGGTGGGCATCGAAGCCACCGTGCGCCAGGAACTCGAACGCCACAAGCACCCGGACCTGCCCATCGAGGTCGTCAACGCCGATGAAGTGATCACGATGAACGATTCTCCTTCCCATGCGTTCCGCCGGAAGAAGGGAAGTTCTCTCCACGTGGCCGCTCATCTGGTGAAAGACGGCAAAGCCGACGCCCTGGTAACCGCCGGAAACACCGGCGCGGCCATGACGGTGGCGCGATTCGTGATCGGCACCCTGCCTTCGGTCGACCGCCCGGCGCTCGCCGCGGCGTTTCCCAACATGAAGGAAAAGACCTCCATCGTGCTGGATGTGGGCGCGAACGTGGATTCCAAGCCCGAACAGCTCGAACAGTTCGCGGTGATGGGCGAGATTTACTATCGCGCGATCTGGGGAACCAAGCGCCCGCGCGTCGCTCTGCTTTCGATCGGCGAAGAAGAAATGAAGGGTAACGAGCTCACGCGCGAGGCCGCCACGCTGTTGAAGCAGACCGCGCTCAATTTCGTGGGCAACGTGGAAGGGCGCGACGTCTTCCGCGGCAACGTTGACGTAATCGTGTGCGACGGCTTCATCGGCAATATCGCGCTGAAGCTGAGCGAAGGCGTCGTGGAGCAGATCGGCGGGATGCTCAAGAAAGCGATCAAGAGCAGCCTCGCGTCGCAGCTGGGCTACGCGCTATCCAAGCGCGCCTTTGACACCCTGCGCAAGAGCACGGATTATTCGGAGTATGGCGGCGCGCCGCTGCTGGGCGTCCGCGGCATCACGATCATCGGGCACGGGCGCTCGAATCCGAACGCCATCAAGAATGCCATTCGCGTGGCGGCGGAGCTCTGCCGGGCGCGCGTCAATGAAAAAATCGAACAGGAGCTTTCCGCAATCGCTGCCGTCGCCGCGCGCGGCTGAACGGGCGGTTTTGCGGTGAATCGCAATCCACTATGAGTAAGCTTGCGTTTCTTTTTCCCGGCCAGGCCTCGCAGTATCCCGGCATGGGCCGCGATCTGGCGGACAATTTCCCGGAAGCGCGCGCCGTCTTCGAGGAAGCCGACGCCGCGCTGGGATTTCCCCTTTCGAAACTCTGCTTCGAGGGCCCCGAAGAGACGCTGAAGCTCACCGAAAATACCCAGCCGGCGATTCTAACCGTGTCGACAGCCGCCTTTCGCGCGCTCGACGCGCGCGGCATCACGCCGGATTTTGTGGCGGGGCACAGCCTGGGGGAGTACTCGGCGCTGGTGGCGGCGGGTTCACTCGATTTTGCGACCGCGGTGAAGCTGGTTCGCGAGCGCGGGCGCTACATGCAGGAGGCCGTTCCGCCCGGCGAAGGCGCCATGGCCGCGATTCTCGGCCTTTCCCCCGCGGACGTGACCGATATCTGCAAGAAGGCCGCCAACCACGAGGTCGTCTCGCCCGGCAATTTGAATTCGCCGGATCAAACGGTGATTTCGGGCCACTCCGGGGCGGTGAAGCGCGGCGTCGAAATCGCCTCGCAAAGCGGAGCCAAGCGCGCGGTGATGCTGCCGGTCTCCGCGCCGTTTCATTCCGCGCTGATGGAGCCCGCCCAGAAGCGCCTCGAACCGGATCTGCGCGCCGCTGCTTTCGGCCCTTTGCGATTTCCGCTGATCACCAATGCCGATGCCGAGGCCATCAGCTCCGGCGAAGAGGCGCGCGAAGCCCTGATCCGCCAGGTCACTCTCCCGGTGCGCTGGCACGATTCGGTGCGGGAAATGATCGAACGCGGCGTGAACGTTTTTGTGGAGGTTGGCCCCGGCAAGGTGCTCTCCGGGATTCTGCGTCAGATTGACCGCTCCGTCCGCTGCTTCAACGTGGAAGATTCCGCGAGCCTGCGCTCCACGATCGACCGCATCGCGCAGGCCCGCACAGAACCCTCCGACAATTAATAATTCACTGTCATCGACTACGAAGCGGAATGGGCTTTCGCTCGCGCGTTTCCGAAGAGTTTCAGCATTTCGCGATTGAAGGCGGGAATGTCATCTGGCTTGCGGCTCGTGACGAGCTTGCCGTCCACCACTACCTCTTCGTCGACCCATTTCGCCCCGGCATTCGTCAGATCGGTTTTCAAGGACGGCCAGGAGGCAATCCGCTTTCCTTTAGCCGCCCCGGCTTCGATCACCGTCCACGGCGCGTGGCAGATCGCCGCTACGGGTTTGTCGGACTCGAAAAAAGCTTTGGCGAACTCCACCGCCTTGGGCTCCATGCGCAGCTTGTCCGGGTTCATGACGCCGCCTGGCAGCAGCAACGCGTCAAACTCCTCCGGCTTCGCCTTGTCGAGCTGCTGATCTACCGGAAATTCATCGCCCCATTCGGTGTGCTTCCAGCCCCGAACATGTGCGCGTTGCGGGGAGACGATGCTCACCTGCGCTCCGGCATCCAAAGGCGCTTTTCGCGGCTCCGTCATTTCCACCTGCTCGAATCCGTTCTCGATGAGGATGGCAACTTTGACTCCCTTGAGATTATTCATGGCGGTCTCCTGGGTTTCTGAGTGAATGTCTTATGTTGTCCGCGCTCCTGCGCACGAGACTTCGTCGCGGCAGACAAACGCAGCCTAGCAGTTCCGCCTGCGGCGTTTAACAGCGTGTTTCCTGTAGGAAGGGTAACGGGAAAGCTGGATGCCGCCACCGGGACGGGTCTGAGTCAGTCCTCGATCTCCAGCGCGCTCACTTCCAACTCTTTCCCCTGCACGATTTCCGGCGTGGGAGCGCCGCACACCGAGCACGAAAACCACTGGTTGGGATCCACGGGGCGCCGTGCATCGCAACCCGCGCAGTAAATCACCAGGGGAATATCTTCCACAATCAGCCGGGATCCCGCGAGTGAAGTGCCGTCACACGCCATTTCGTAGGAGGTAAGGAGAGCCTCCTTCACGACTCCCGAGAACGCGCCCAGCCGCAAATGCACGGCGGTAACGCGCCCAGCGCCGCGGCGCTCCGCTTCTTCCTGGGCAAATTCCACGATGCTCATAGCGATGGAAAGCTCATGCATGATGTTTAAAGGCGTTTAGACCAGCACCCTGCCGCCATCGACGGCCAGGATCTGGCCGGTAACAAAATCGGCCGTCGCGAGATACGCAACCGCGTGGGCAATATCGTCTCCCGTGCCGGTGCGATGCAACGGAACGCTCCGGATGTAATCTTCGTCAGGCGCCTCGCCCGGAAATTGAATCGTGCCGGGCGCGATGCTGTTGACGCAGATTTCCGGGCCGAGCGCGCGCGCCAGGCAGCGCGTAAGCATGATCACTCCCGCTTTCGACACGCAATAGTGCGTGTAGCTGGGCCACGCCAGTAGTCCTCCCAGCGACGAGAGGTTGATGATTTTTCCGCGGCCCTGGCGCTTCATGATGGGCGCTGCCGCCTGCGCGCAGAGGAACTGCGATTTCAGGTTGACGTTGAGGATATCGTCCCACTGAGCTTCGGTGAGGTCTTCGAATTTCGCGGCAAAAAACTTGCCGGCGTTGTTCACGAGGATGTCCAGCCGCGCGAACTCCTTCTCAACGGCAGCAAACATCTTCTGCACATCATTGCGCCGCGAGACATCGCCCTGGATCGCCAGCGCACGCCGCCCCATCTTCCCGATTTCCGCGACGAGCTCGTCAGCTTCCGCCTGCGAACCGCGGTAATTCACCACAATGTCCGCGCCGTCGCGCGCCAGGCGGAGCGCAATGCTGCGCCCGATGCGCTTTGCCGCGCCAGTAACCAGCGCAATCTGTCCTGCGAGGGAATTTTCCGCCATGAACCCGTGCGCCTCCTCCCAAACATTAGCACTGATCGAGTGTCATTCAAGGGCGAACGGGCCGGCGGGGGGGATGGCTCCGAGCGGAGCAGTCGAAGTAAGAAAGATGCTTCGCTGCCGCGAAGCATGACTGACGGCCACAAAAAGAGCTGGAAAGCGCTAGTGGTTGCTGATGCCGGTGAGCCCCGAAACGGGTCCCAGGTATGCGAGCAAGCGCCCCGCAGTGATGGCGCCGAGCCAGCAGACCAATGAAAGCCACGCGAGCCTTTTCGCGTTGCCTGGCAGAAGTCCCTGGCCCAGTTCCGGCGAGCCGAAAATGCGTTTCCTCATGATCACCAGTAGCGCCACGCCGGCGAAGACGAAGCACATCTTGATATAGAAGACCGGATTGAGAAGCTTGGTGCTCGCGTCGGCAACCATCAGCACCGTGCCGGTGACCGCGTTGATCCAGAAGCCTGTCCACATCAAGGGATACAGCCGCTCGAGCGGCTTGATCGGGATGCGGGGCCAAAAGCCGAGAATGGCGATATCGACGACGGCGCTCACGCCCGCGATCATCGACATGCCCAGCGTGTGCATGAACAGAAACATCGGGAAGGCCCAGATCGAGTCCGACTCGCGTACCCAGACGCAGAAGCGCAGATGCTCGAGCCACAGGAGAAAATTCATTTGTGCTTGGTCACCTCAAGATAAATTTCCGAAAGAAATCCAGCCGCCGCCCCACCCGGTAAGGCGCCTGGCAGAGAATACAGAAAACAACCATCGCAAATAGCGCCAGATAATACCGTATCGAGCGGCCTGCACGCTAGCAAGTTGGCAGTCCTTTCCGGCCGAATATGGCCGGCGTCGCGGACAGAAAGGCTCGGGTGGTGTTTCTCAATGATCTGTTCAATGGTGTTCAATGGGGGGACGCAATCAGGATCGGAATTTCGAATGGTTATCCTTGACGGAGTCGCTCTCCACCAGCTTATCCATGATGTAACCCAGCAGCCCCAGTACCGAAATCACACACAGCATCACCACGCTGACATCTATTGCCAGACGCATTCCTCACCTCGGTAAGAAGAAACTCGGACCAGCCAAATCGCGGCCGCGCCTCGATCCATCTCGAAAGGCGCCCGCAGCGGGCTAAAACGCGTTGCCGATAAACGGCAGCATCAGCCCGCAGAACATCACCCCAATCCAGAGAGCCACGGCGGAAGCGGCAATCACCTTGAGCTTCACCGGCGCATCCTGGCCCGCTTCGATCTCCCATGGCTCGTCGAACAGGGTGAAATAGATGGCGTTCACCCCCGCCAGCATGATCAAAACGATTTTCCAGTAGAACGTGACGTTGGCGATGTACTGCTCGGGAGCGGCGATGAAATACAGCATCCCGGTGAACAGGTTCAGCCCGAAACCCAGTACGCCCCAGGGCAGCAGCCGATGGACGGTAGCGAACGACACGCTTTTCATCACGCCCAGCACGCGCAGATCAACCAGAAACACCACTCCTAACAGCAGGGACAATCCCATGAAATGCAGCGTCTGCAGAGTGGGCCACACCCACTTGATGCCGGTTACGTGCCTTCCTACCGCCAGCGCGCTGATGGCCAGTTGCGGGGCAAAGATCGCCGCCGTGGGCGACGACACCGGTCCATTGACAATCTCCGGATGGCGGATCAGGCCGCCAATGTTGGCCGCGTTGGACATCAGTCCCAGCGTAATCAGCGAAAGAACCGCGACAAAAGCGAGTGTCCCGCGCCCGATATGCGTGGTCCGGCGATACTGCCACAGGCCGAACCAGGCCACCGCGCCGGTAATCTCCATGAATATGAAGGCCAGCAGCGCCGCGTCATTGTGCGCTTCCATGAGATCGGCCGAGATTCCGGGCAGGTTCTTGATGGCATGCTGAGCGGCGTTGCCGCTCTGATATGTCGGGATGGTGATCAGCGCGATGCCGAGAAAGATCACCAGGCTGGCTCGCTGCAGGTCCTGGCTTTTGCCAAGCAGCGAAACAACGAACAAGCCAATCCCAATCATGGTGCCAATCACCGGAAAATGATTCAGCAGGAGATGCACGTGGGCCAGATTCATAAGTTATCCCTTTAAGATCGAACGGCCTGCCCAATCGCCAGGCAAACCGCCGAAGATAATACCGTACTGCAAGGGTGCCGCGCCAGCACGATAGCCTGCCCCCGATCGCCAACAAGGATCGCCAACAAGCCGTTTTTCTACGGATTGCAGGTCTGCGACCGCTGCGGGGCTCACCACTATCGACGTACGACACCGCGCATAGGTTGCGCTTGACACCCCTCCTACCCGGACATAGGCTGAACTTAAGCCGCTAGACATGCGAATTGCGAATCGCGTCTAATACCGAGATGAATTCTGGCAACAGCGCCGCCGTAAAGCCCGAGGCAAACGACGAGCTGAAGGCCATCACCCTCAAGGTGAATGGCACGACGCACGAGCTTCAGCTCGACCCGAATACCCCTCTTCTTTACGTGCTCACCGACGACCTCGGGCTCTACGGCCCCAAATTCGGCTGTGGGCTGGGGCAGTGCGGCTCCTGCACTGTGTTGGTGAACGGCAACGCCATCCGGTCCTGTGTCACGCTGGTCGAGTCGGTGAGCGGAAGCGAAATCACTACGCTCGAAGCCCTGGGCACCCCGGACAAGCCTCATCCCATCCAGCAGGCTTTCATCGACGAGCAGGCCGCGCAGTGCGGCTTCTGCCTGAACGCCGTGATCATGACGGCCAAGGCCTTCCTCGACAAAAACCCGCACGCCAACGACAGCGAAATCGAGTCCGCCATGTCGACGGTTCTGTGTCGCTGCTTTACCCACGTCCGCATGCTGCGGGCCATCAAGCGCTACGCGCGTGGGACGACGTCGACGACGTGAGCGACCACCTCCGCAAAGACGAATCTGAAATAGGGATGACCCCCGGCGCCCGGGAGGCTTTGAGGCGCTCAGGACTCTCGCGCAGAAGTTTCCTGAAGGAATCCGGAGCGCTGATTGTCTGCTTCAGCGCATTCGATCTCGCCGCCGGGGTTCTTCCCGCGTTCGCGCAGGATGCGCAGGGCGTTTCCTCCTACCGGCCGCGCCCCAACCAACTGGATTCGTGGATCGCCATCGCGGGCGATGGAACGGTGACCGCCTACACCGGCAAGGCGGAGCTGGGGCAGGGAATCGGCACCGCGCAAACCCAGCTCGTTGCCGAAGAAATGTGCGTGCCGCTCGAACGAGTGAAGCTGATTGCCTGCGACACGGCTTTTACGCCCGATCAGGGCTATACGTCCGGAAGCCAGTCGCACCCGGCAAATTTCAACCACAGCAATCTCGCGCAGGCGGCGGCCACCGCGCGCGAAGCGCTTCTGCGTCTTGCGTCGGATCGTCTAGGCGCGCCGGCCGATCAGCTCGCCGCCGCAAACGGCGTGATCGCGCTGAAAACGGATGTGTCCCGCAAGGTCAGCTACCAGGAATTGCTCGGCGGCCAGAAATTCAATCTCGCCCTCGACAAGAACGCGCAGCGAAAGCCTGCAAGCGAGTGGACCGTCCTCGGCAAGCCCGTGCCGCGCGCGGATATTCCCGCGCTGGTGACGGCACGCTTCCAGTTCGTTCACAACGTGCGCGTGCCGGGGATGCTGTACGGAAGCGTCGTCCGGCCGCCCACAGTAGGCGCGACGCTCGTAAGCGTGGATGAAGATTCGATTCGCGGCGTGCCGGGCGTAGTGAAAGTAGTGGTGAAGGGAAACTTTGTAGGAGTCGTTGCGCAGAAGCTCTGGCAGGCGGTCCAGGCCGCCTATATTTTGAGAGCCAACTGGACGGCGGGGCCTCCGCTGCCCCCGCAGCCCACCTTCTACGAGCACTTGCGCGCGCAGCAGCCCACGCGCGACACGTTGCTAGTCGACTCGAAAGATATCGACGAAAAATTCACCCAAGCCGCCACGGTAGTGAAAGCGACTTACCATCATCCCTACCAGATGCACGGCTCGATGGGGAGTTCCTGCGCGGTGGCCGACGTGCGTGGCGACGCCGCAACTCTCTGGTCTGCGACGCAGGGCTGCTGGTTCATGCGCAACACTTCCGCCATGGTGCTGGGACTCAAGCCCGAAAACGTGCGCGTAATCTTCACGCGCGGCTCGGGGTGTTACGGAAACAACGGCGCCGATCCAGTCACCTACGACGCGGCAATTCTGTCCCAGGCGGTAGGCAAGCCCGTACGCGTGCAGCTGACGCGACAGGATGAAATGGCCTGGGAAAATTATGGAATGGCGTTCGTGTTGGACGAACGCGCCGCCCTAGACGCGCACGGCAACATCGCCGCTTGGGATCACGAATCCTGGGTGCCGGTTTTAGGGAATCGCCCTGGAATGGAACGGCCCGGAAATGTGGTCACGGGCTTTCTCGCGGGCTTTCAGCCCGAGCCGTTTGCGGCCCAGACGCCCGCTCCAGCCCCGACGCGCTACAACAACAACAGCAACGGAATCCCCTCGTATCTGGCGGGCGTGATCGAAGGGCAGCCCGGCGGAACCGGAAACATCCGCGGCGAGCGCGTCCTGATTCACAATGTCGTTTCGCCCTTCTTCACCGGTCCGCTGCGTTCGCCGGAGCGCTTCCAGAACACCTTCGCCCACGAATCTTTCCTCGACGAGCTAGCGTCGAAAGCGAAAGCCGATCCGGTGGAATACCGTTTGCGGCACCTCAGTCATGCCCGACTACGAGACGTGGTGAAGGGCGCGGCAAGCGCTGCGAACTGGGATGCGCGCCCGTCTCCCAAACATGCCACCAGCCGCGTTGCGATTTTCACCGGCCGCGGCATTTCGTGCGTCGCCTACGAAGGCGAGAACGGCTACGCCTCCCTGGTCGCCGAAGTGGAGGTCGAGCCGGCCACTGGCGTCATCCGCGTGCAGCGCGTTTTCGTGTGCGTCGATTGCGGCCCGATCTCCAATCCCGAAGGGCTGCGAAATCAGACCGAAGGCGGCACCCTGCAGGGCGTAAGCCGCGCGCTTTTTGAGGAAGTCACGTGGGACGATCACAAGGTCACCTCGGTCGATTGGGGAACCTATCGCACCTACCCGCTCGGCTTTCCTATCCCCGCAGTTCAAGTCGTGATGATTAATCGCCCCACCGAGAACGCCACCGGCGCCGGGGAGCTGGCGATTACCACCGTGGCACCGGCCATAGCCAACGCCGTGTTCGACGCGACAGGCGTCCGCATCCGCGAGCTCCCGCTCAACCCCGAGCGCGTAAAGGCCGCCTTAAAGCAGCTTGTCTAGCAGTCCCGCGC
This sequence comes from uncultured Acidobacteriota bacterium, assembly GCA_963709105.1. GTDB lineage: Bacteria > Acidobacteriota > Terriglobia > Acidiferrales > UBA7541 > Palsa-295. The sequence goes on along the minus strand of CAVPVC010000013.1, from coordinate 824,877 downwards.
GTTCCGGCGCGATCCCTGATGTTGCCGTTGCGGGTGCCCCACCCTTCGAATTTAAGGGTCGATCTTTCTTTCGATTTTGCTCGCGCCATTGTTTTTCGTTGTAATCCCGACGGAGCGAAGGGACGAGGGATCTCTCCCTTCGCAGGTGATATAGCGCGATCCCGACAATCCTTGACAATCGCCCTCGTAGCGCTACACTCCCCGCCATCGTGAGCGAACAGAATCCGCGGCGCGAATTTCTGAAATTTCTGGCTGCCAGCCCGTACGTGGCGTCGCTTGGCGGCGTGGCGGCCTTTCTGCGGCGGGGCGCATTCGCCCAAAGCGCGCAAGAGCAGCCGCCTGGCGGCATCGCCAATCCAGCCGCGGCCCTCGACGTCTTCGATTTCGAGAACGCCGCCCAACGCCGGATGGAACCCGGCCACTGGGCGTTTGTGCGGAGCGGCGTGGACGACGATGCAACGCTGCGCGCCAACCGCGAAGCCTTCCAGCACATCGAATTGCGCCCGCGCCGCCTTCATGACGCCACTAAAGTAGACATGCGCGTCAATCTCTTCGGCGCCACCTACGACAGCCCAATCTTCGCCTGTCCCACAGGCGGCGCAAAGACATTCAATCCCGAGGGCGAACTCGCCATCGCGCGCGCGTCAAAAGCACGCGGCGCCTTGCAGTTTCTCTCCACCGGCACATCGATCTCGGTGGAAGAAGTAAACGCCGCGCACGGCCGACCGGTGTGGTACCAGCTCTATGCGCCGTTGATCTGGGAAGCGTGCGAACAAATGCTCCGGCGCGTAGAAGCCGCCGGATGCACGGTGATCGCGCTTACCGTGGACCAGGTCGGACGCAACAGCGAAACCTACATGCGCTCTCTCCCGAAAGATATGACCCGCTGCAACTCCTGCCATAAAGTGACCAACGGTGACGTAGCCTCCACCGATCACCCTATGCGCGACGGCCTTCCCGCCACCGGCGCGCGGCTCCCCTTCGATTGGGCCTTCGCCGATCGCATCCGGAAAACCTGGAAGGGGAAGTTCATCATGAAAGGAATGGAGACGCGGGAAGACGCGCGGCTGTGCATCGAGCAAGGCATCGACGGGATTCTCGTGTCCAACCACGGCGCCCGCTCGGTCGAGACCGGCCGCGCCACCGTCGAAGCCCTTCCGGAAGTCGTCGCGGAAGTGAAGGGGCGCATTCCCGTGTTCGTCGATGGAGGCTTTCGCCGCGGCACCGACGTGTTCAAGGCGCTCGCGCTCGGCGCCACGGCGGTAGGAGTCGGCCGCCCGATTCTGTGGGGCCTGGGATCGTTCGGGCAGGCGGGCGTCGATCGCGTACTGGAAATTCTGCAGGGTGAATTGAAGATGGCCATGGGCAACTGCGGCACGCGGACGGTTGCGGATATCACCCGCGCCTATGTCGCTACGCCCGATTGGAAGATTTGAAGAAAACCCCGGGCGTCTCTCTGCGTTTCGTTGTCATCCCGTCGTCACACCGCAGTTGTTTTTAAGCTGTCATTCTGAACATTCCTCATCCGAATCCAGATTAGAGCTTATTAAGAAGAGCCTTTCGCCGGTTGCTTCTCCATCCGCTCCTTGATATTCCCCCACACGACACGATTTGGCGTTCGCCGTTCAAGCCCAGCTAAGTGCAGCCGATGTGTGTATTCGTAGAGGGAAGCGATCGACGGACGTGCGCCTTCCTCTTCTTTCGGGTTGTCATTTCGATGGGTGGAGTGGAGTGGATATGAGCCGGCTGGATGAGCAGGAGGACGAGCGCGACTCTCGCATGGCCACCGTGCATCTGCACGAGCGGCGCGAAGCCCGCTACAGCGTCCCCATCGCGATTGAAGTGAGCGGCATCAGCCCCGAGGGCCAGCCGTTTCACGAACGCACGTTCACCCTGGACGTGAGCCAGTGGGGCTGCGGATTCAAAATCCCGATGGAGTTGAAGAAGGACGACATTGTCGCGCTGCGCGTGGTCCCCACGAGCTCCGAGACTGCGCCCTTGGCCAAATCCCTGTTTCAGGTGGTGCGCGTCACCCCCGAGGACGATGGCTGGGTGGTGGGCGCATGGAAAATGGATGACGAAAAAGTGTGGAGCGCTGAAACTCTCGCGTCCTTCGAGCGCGGGCAATCCGCGAGCGGCGAGCGGGCGCAGCGAGACACGGATTCATGAGCGCCCACCACACCGTGATCAGTCCGGGCAAGGCCGCCGAGGACGCCGCGCCCCACGCAAAGAGCGGGACCGGAGGTCCGGCGGGTGTGGAGATCGTGAACTTTCCCCAGATCCTCTACACGCGGTCGTTTGGCGATCCCGACATGCTCTTCGTTCCGCTGCTCGACGCGACCCGCGAGGCCTACGACATGGTCGAGCGCCTTTCCAGCCACGGCGAGAATCGCGCAAACGCGGTAATGCTGAGCGGGATGCACCTGGCATCGGCACTGCTGCGGGATTCGAGCTTTTCCCTGATCGCCCGAGGCCAGTCGCACGAACACGTCTACACGGTGGATCTTGGCGCCGGCACGCTGCACGTCAACACCCGCTTGTACGCTTCGGTGAGCCGCCGCACGTCGCTCTTCAAGGTGGAAATCGTCGGCAAGATCGCCGGCGGGCCCTTCGTAGTCCGCAACCCGATGCAGGGCTCGATCATCACCCAGGTGGAAGAAGAAAAGCTGCGGCAGCCGGGCTACTTCGCTTCCACGCTGGCGCAGGAATGCCTCCGCGTGCAGATCGAGAAGGAACGCGTGGGCCGCATCGAAGAGACGATCGGCCCGGCGCTGCATGAAGAGGTCCGGCTCACCATCGCCGTCGGCGGAAACAAAGTCCCGGTCGCGCTGCGCCAGAAAGAGGCGGGGGCGCCGTGGGAAATTATCGACGGGCGAATTCAGGAATGGGTCGGCACCCTCACTCCGGAAGTTGAAAAGAATCTGAAAAGCGTGACGAATTTCATCAAGGAGCTGTTCGCGCAGAAGTGAAAGGCTCGAATCCGGCGGAGCCAGAAGGAGACGCAGATAATGCAGATCAGCACCGGCCGTTCGCGAACGGCGCTGGAATCGGCTCCCGGGAAAGTGCCGGAAGCTGAGGAGGGGCGTGAAGCGATTTCCCCTAAGGCTGAGGACTCCGGCAATTCCAAACTCCTCCGGGAGTTGCAAGCCGAGGTGGAACTCTACCGCGGAATTTTCGAGCGCGTCGTCGATTTAACATCCGAAGCGGCGAATGGAAATCTGGAGGTCCGTCTCCTCCACTGCGACAGCTCGGACAAACTCCCCACGCTGGGCCGGTCCATCAATCATCTTCTGGACATGACCGATGCATTTCTGCGCGAAGCCGGCGCGGCGCTCGAGCACGCCAGCCAGGGAAAGTTCTTCCGGCGCGTTCTGCTGCGTGGCATGCGCGGGACGTTCGCCCACAAGTCGCAATTGATCAACGAGGCCACCGAAACGATGGCACGAAACGCCGCCTCCCTTAAAAAAGTGGAGCGCCTCGTCTCCGACTCCGCCGCCATCGCGCAGGGAGCGGTGCGCGAAGCCGGCGAGGCCACCGCCGTGGTGAAGAATCTCAGCGAGGCGTCCGAAAGAATCGGCGGGGTAGTGAAATTGATTTCGCAGATCGCCTGGCAGACCAAGCTGCTCGCGCTCAACGCCAAGATTGAAGCGAGCCACGCGAACGAAGCCGGGTTGGGATTCGAGGTGGTCGCGCGCGAAGTCAAAGAGCTGGCGCAGCAAACCGCTGACGCCACCGACGGAATCTCGCGCGAAATCGCCTCCATGCGGGAGCAGGCCGCGCGCACCGCCACCGCCATCGATACCATGACCAAAACCATCGCCCAAATGCAGGAAATCTCGGCCACCATCGAGGGCGCGGTCGTCGACCGGAACCGCAGAACGGCTCCCGCCGGTAAAAGCTCGCAGTAGCGGCCGTTGCTGCTTCGCCTGAGTGCGAGCTACGGCTTCGGAAAGACCAGCGGCAGCGTGACGTCCGCCGTAAACATGCACCGGGCATTGTGGCCGCACACCGGCACCACGACGGCCTTGTGGTGCGCGCCGTAATTTTCGTTGAGATATTTCTGGTACGCGAGGCCGCGCGCCAAGCGCGTGGGGCCTTGCGCCATCGCCGGGCACGAAGCGTCGAACCCTGCGAGCGGTAGTACGTCGTATTCCCCCAGCAGATAAATGGCCGGCCGGCTGGCGATCTGTTTCTTTAACTGGTCATCGCTCAGTCGAGCGGCGTAGCCCGTGCGATGGTTCAGGCCGTAGGGCCAGTTGTCGTAGGCCGCGCAGTTGCGCGCATCCGCAAACGGCGCAAAGGCGTTCGCCGGCGGCGGAGCGACGTAGCCGGGCGCCGACGCGTTCACCGGATACGCAGCCGGCGTCGGTCGCTGCGGGTCCAGATAAGCACCGGAGGCATTCGAAACGATGTACGAAATGGCAACGCCCAGCGTCTCGTGCAGCTGATTTGCCATCTGGTAGCGCGTAACGAACTGCCCGCCGGCCGAATGTCCCGCCACCACGATAGCTTTCAAGTTCGGGAAAATCGATTTGCGCGCCAGCTTGCGCAGAATTTCGTCCATCAGGTCGAACGACGTTAGCTTGTCGTTGCCGATGGCCGGACCGCCCGAGCGCCAGCTGTCGGGATTCTTCAGGTCGCAAACCCAGCTGATTTCACCGGCCGCCATCGCATCCTTGCAATCGCTGCCGTCCCTGCTGCCCCCGCCCGAAGCGAAGCGCGGCGAAATGATCACCGTGTCGCCAAGCGCATCGGCCAGAAAACCCGCGGCGAGCGCCGCACGATAAGAATTATCCGCATCGCGCGTACCGCCATGGATCAGAATAAACGCGCGGGTAATGGCCTCGTTCCGTGACTCGATCGGATACGAGCGGTAGGCGAGCAGTCGGCCTTGCTGGCCCGCCACGGAAATCCATTCAGAGCACTCGGGAGTGGCAGTAATGCACGGTGCGGAGCGGACCGTCGCCGAGCAGATAAGGGCAAATAAGCTGATTGCTGCAGCTCGAACACCGCAACGGACAATTCGGTTCATGTAGGGTATCGATCCTTTTCGAGCGCCCGAAATTCGGCTGGCGCAGTATACGCTTCACCGAATCGCCCGCACAACGCCGATCCGCTGGCGCGCACATCCGCCCGCCTTCTCGGAAATTTGTGAAGAGCCCCTGAAACAATGGTATTTTCTAACCGCTCCGGCGGCCCGTGGAGGGCTGCCGGTGAGTCCTGCACAACAGCGTCCTTCATGGAGGCGATCAGATGAGTCGAAAGTCGGTCGTAATCGCGGCTGCTCTGGTGTTCACCGGGCTGTTCACACACATCGGCTCGGCAATCGCGATCCTGCCGCGAGCCATGGCGCAGCAGACCGGCGCGCTGGTAGTCGAGGGTGGCACGCTCATCGACGGCACCGGCGCCGCCCCGGTTCCCGACGGCGTCGTAGTCATCGAGAACGGCAAGATCGCGAGCGTTGGCTCGCGCGCGAGTGTGCGCATTCCCGCCGGTGCACGCGTCATCGACGCCAAGGGAGAATTCGTGATCCCCGGGCTCACCGATAGCCACGTCCACTACCGCTCCTGGATGGGCGAACTGATGCTCAACCACGGCATCACCACGGTCTTCGATCTCGGCGACGACACCGACTGGATTCTCGGCGTCCGCCAGGCCGAGCGCGAGGGCCGCGTGAAAATGCCGCGCATCTTCGTAGCGGGTCTCGCGATCAACCGTCCCGGCGGCAATTTCGCGCCCTCCTATCTTTCCGACGCCGGCACTCCCGCCAGCACCAAGACCGATTCATCGCGCCTCGGTCCAGCCTGGGGACGCGCCGCGGCCAAAGCCCTCATCGCCAAAGGAGTGGACCAGATCAAAATCACCTCCGACAATCTCACCGCCGAAGAAATCGCCGCTATTGCCGACGAAGCCCACAAAGCCAATCGCACCGTGCTCGGCCACACCACCGACATCTACACCTCGGTCGGCAACGGCTACGACGGCATCACCCACCTCTGGGGACTCAGCGCCACGCTGATGACCCCCGAGAACAAAAAGAAATTTGGCGAGGGCCGCCTTCAGAATCCCTATGCCTACATGGAAGAAAGCAAGATGGACGCGCTCGTGAGCTTCATGGTCCAGCACCACGCGCATCTCAATCCGCTGCTTGCGAACGAACACCCCGCCGTGCTGCCCGAGGCGCACGAGTTCGAATTGACCAATTACAATTTGTACATGAACCCGGAGCTTCGCTACGTGCCGCTCGGCAACGTGGTCAGCTCCATGACGTTCTGGCATAAGACCCGCAGCTATTCGGCTACCGTGGGATTCTACCCGTACGTCGAAACGCTCGAGTCCAATGAACTCGCCGAAGCCCAGCGCGGCTACAAGAACGCCCAGGAATTCGTGCGCCGCTTCAACAAGGCCGGCGGCCAGCTGATCGGCGGCACGGACACCGGCGGCTCAGCCCTGGTGCCCGGAACGAGCCTCCTGCAGGAAGTCCGCGTGTTCGTAGACGCGGGCCTTACACCCATGCAGGCCCTCGAGACCGTCACCAAAAATCCGGCGGAATTTTTCCGCCAGGCCGATAAGGTCGGCACGCTCAAGCCGGGCCGCGACGGCGACGTGGTTATCCTCGACGCCAATCCGCTGAGCAATATCGCCAACCTGGAAAAAATTCACACGGTCATCAAGGATGGGGAAGTGCTCGATGGCCGCTACCACCACGATTACCACCCCGATTTCTGGCGCTCCACCGACGACACCGGCACATCCTCTTCCACCGCGGACGCGCCCACGCTAACCAGCGTCACCAGCAGCTCCGCAGCGGTCCACGGCGCCAGCCCGGTAGAACTAGTAGTGAAAGGCGCCGCCTTTAACAGAACATCTCTAGTCTGCGTGAATGGCCGCCCGGTAAAAACCTCCTTCGTAAGTCCCAACGAGCTCCACGCCACAATCCCAGCCGCCAGCCTGCCCGCCGCCGGAAACTACAGCGTCACGGTAACCACCGCCTGGCCCATCCCCATGCCCGGCGAAGGCGGCGGCGTCTCAGAATCGAAGCCCTTAGTCGTGAACTAGCTTTAGTAGGCACAGCCGAGCGCTGGGTACCGTTTTTCGTGTGCCCGACCCTTTGCCTTGTAAGGGGCGGTCTTTCCTCCATTCGCTACCCTAGGTTCAGCCTTGACTACACGTGTGATACGTGCTACACGTTAAATACGTGCTATACAGGAAAATTAGCTGAGCGAGGCATCATGGCGAGCCCCAAAAACGGGAAGCAGAACGTGACGATCAGCCTCGACCGGAAAACAATCCAAAAAGCCAGGATCGTAGCCGCGCGGCGTTCCACGTCCATCAGTGGCCTCGTGGCCCGGCAAATTGAGATTCTCGTAGGTGAGGAAGAAGCCTACGAAAGGGCCGAGCAGCAGGCAATGGCCTTGCTCGACCGTGGCTTTCACCTGGGCGGTGTAATCGGAACAAGCCGCGATGAACTCCATGACCGGTAAGACTTTCGTCGATACGAACGTCTTGATTTATGCGCATGACGTTGATGCAGGCAAGAAACACGAAATTGCCAAAGCGCTGCTCCGCGACCTTTGGAGTGAGCGAACCGGCGCTCTTAGCGTGCAGGTGCTGCAGGAATTCTACGTGAACGTCACGCGAAAAATCGCTCGCCCTCTGAAAAAGGATATGGCACGCCTCGTCGTGAACAATTATGCGATTTGGTCTGCGGAAACCACTCCTGCTGAAATTGCTATGGCATTTCGAATCGAAGACGAGTCGCGAATTGGATTCTGGGACGCCCTGATCGTTTCATGCGCCTCAAAGATCGGCGCCAGTCGGATTCTCTCGGAGGATTTGAACCCCAGGCAAAGGATTGCCGGAATTCTCATTGAGAATCCGTTTGCCGCTGTCCGCTGAGGCTGCGGTCTCAGAATCAAAGCCGTCGACGGCGCAACGGCACGCCCTTTTTCCCGAATCCCTCCTCCGCTTCTCCACATCAACTAGGGGCACGTCCAAATATCAGGTCTAAGGGACCACAGGAAACGGAGAATCAACCATGGGGAAACTGACAGGTCAGGTTGCGGTTGTAACGGGCGCTTCGAAAGGGATCGGCGCGGGAATTGCCAAGGCGCTCGCCGCCGAAGGCGCGTCGGTGGTAGTGAACTATTCATCCAGCAGGGAAGGCGCGGACCGCGTCGTGCGCGAAATCACCGCCAATGGAGGCAAAGCCATCGCCGTGCAGGGAGACGTCTCGAAACAGGCGGACATCATCCGGCTCTTCGAAGAAACGAAAAAAGCCTACGGGAAACTCAACATTCTCGTGAACAATGCCGGCATCTACAATTTTGCGCCGCTCGAAGGCACCACCGAGGAGCTTTTCCACCGCCAGTTCAATCTGAACGTGCTCGGCCTGCTGCTCACCACCAAGGAAGCCGTAAAACTCATGGGGCCCGAAGGCGGGAGCGTCATAAACATCGGCTCCGCCGTCAGCAAGATGCTGCCGCCCAATACGTCGATCTACTCCGCCACCAAGGCCTCCGTGGATGCGATTACCAGCATCCTTTCCAAGGAATTGGGCGCGCGCAAAATTCGCGTCAACTCCATCAACCCCGGCTTGATCGAGACCGAGGGCGTCCAGGCACAGGGTAACGACGATTTCCGCAAGTGGATCGAAACGCAAGCGCCGCTCGGCCGCATCGGTCAGACCGACGACATTTCGCCCACCGCCGTCTACCTCGCCTCCTCCGACTCGAAGTACATGACCGGCGAAACCGTGCGCGTCACAGGCGGCATTTGATCCGGTTTCCGCAAACCGAATGGAGCTTACCTGCCGATGTTTGCGTCGCTCACCCAGGCCGGACAATCCCGAGCCTGCTCATGCGGAAATAGAGAGTCGAGCGGTTCAATCCCAAACGCGTGGCCGCGCCATTGGGACCGGAGAGCACCCATCTTGTTTGCTTCAAGGTGCTCAAAATGTGCTGTCGCTCCACCTCCTCCATCGTTTGGGACCGGCCGCTGTCGGGTTCCGGCGTGGCACGCGTGTTGAGATCCCGCGCCGGCACCCGCAGCACCGGTCCCGGAGACAGGATCACGGCGCGTTCAATTACGTTCTCGAGTTCGCGAATGTTTCCCGGCCAATGATGTTGCGCGAGTTGGTGCATCGTCTCGCAGGGGATCGTATCGATCGCTTTGTTCATGCGCCGGCTGGCCTGTTGCACAAACCGACGCACGAGCAGCGGTATATCTCCCCGGCGTTCGCGCAGAGGCGGAATCGAGATGGGGAAAACATTCAACCGGTAGTAAAGGTCGCTGCGAAACTGCTTCTCCGCAATCATCCCTTCCAGGTTGCAATGAGTCGCCGCCACCACGCGGACATCGGCCCTCTGCGTGCGAGTGCTGCCCAAGCGCTCGAATTCCCGCTCCTGCAGGACGCGCAGAAGCTTCGGCTGCAACTCCAGGGGAATATCGCCGATTTCATCCAAAAAGAGGGAACCGCGGTCCGCCAGCTCCAGCCGGCCAATTTTCTGGGCAATCGCCCCGGTGAAGGCTCCGCGCTCGTGCCCGAATAGTTCGCTCTCCAGAAGGCCTGTCGGTATCGCCGCGCAGTTGAGTTTGACAAAAGTCCGCTCCCGGCGGCGGCTGCCGCGGTGAATCGCGCGCGCGATAAGCTCTTTTCCGGTGCCGGTCTCTCCCAGCAGCAACACTGTCGAATCGCTGGGGGCCACGGTTTTAACCAGATGCAACGCCTTCCGGAGCGCCGCGCTCTGACCCACGATTTCTTCAAAATCCGCCTCGGCGGACTCTCCGCCAGAAATTAGTTCAATCTCTTCCGGGAACGGCTGGTCGGTATCCTTGAAGGAAGTCCTTTCGATTTCGAACGGGGAATCACAGGGCGAGTACGAATTTCCGCGGTCCGAGTGCGAAAAGGCAAAAGCAGTTGAAACCATGGCAATCCTCCTGTAAAAACCAAGCCTGCCGGCCACCGGCTGGCAAGCGTTGTGAAGTGATGTCGGGTTCAGCGTTTTCGCAGATTCCGCGCGCCACTTTCTCTTTCGATCCACTCGCGTATATAAGCCGGGCAATTCTGAAGGTCGATGCTGTCTGTCTCGCACAACGCCAGAAATTTCACGCCCTCCCGGTCCACCAGCGTTACGTCCTTTAGATCCAGCACCAGCCGGCTGCCTTCCGCTTCCAGTGCAAACAGCTTTTTCAGTTCCGCCGGATCTCCGGCTTCAATGCGGCCGCTCAGCTTGAATACAATCCGCTCGTTCGCCGTTCTCTGAATCTTGAGCATTGAATCTTCAGAAGAATCTCTGCCTCGGTGCAGTTTCGAATGTTCCCGGACGCAGCTGTGACGGCAATCACAATGCCAATACAATCGATTGAAAATACAGGGAGTTGACGGCAGTGCTATTGGCGATTGTTCGCCAATTGGCTAAAAGCCAACACAAATATCCGCGAGACCAGCCAGTGCGTACGAGCGCGACGTTGCGAGGGCTAAGTCCTGAAACGATTCTTGTTGATCTTGAATGCTCGAATTTTCGATTCCAGCGTGGAGCGGGGCATACCCAGCTTGGCCGCCGCGCCCGAGGGGCCAAAAACACGCCCCCCGCTTTCGCGCAAGGCCGCTTCGATCATCTCCTTCTCCTGAGCCGCAAGTTTTTCGGAGAACTCCAAACGGCTCTTCGATTCCGCGGCAGCCGGCTGGCGGAGAAGCCAGCTCTCATCGACGGAGAACGTCTCTGTCTCGCAGACGATCACGGACCGTTCAATAACGTTCTGCAACTCGCGAATGTTTCCCGGCCAGGGATAGGAGGCCAGCAAACTCATGCTCCTCTTGTCTGCCCGGCGTATGTTCTTTCCCGCTTTCCGCGCGTAACGATCGACGAAGTACTCAACCAGCAGGGGAATATCTTCCCTGCCGTTCCCGCAGGGAAGGAATCTCGATGGGAAATACGTTAAGGCGGTAAAAAAGATCGCTGCGAAACGCGCCCGATCCGTATGGCGGCCTGCAAGTCACGATTCGTGGCGGCGATCACGCGGACATTGCTGCGGATGGGGCGGCTTCCTCCCACACGGTCAAACTCGTGTTCCTGCAGTACCCGCAGCAGGGCGATCTGCGTCTCCGCGGGCAGATCTCCGGCTTCATCGAGAAAGATCGTCCCGCCTTCCGCCAGTTCAAAGCGCCCCAACCGCCGCTGTGTCGCCCCCGTAAACGCGCCCTTCTCATGGCCAAACAATTCCGAGGCGATCAAATCGCGCGGGATCGCCGCGCAGTTGACGCTTACAAAAGGGCGTGAGGAGCGATGCGACCGCCGATGGATGGCTCGGGCCACCAGCTCCTTCCCCGTCCCGGTTTCGCCGGTGATCAGAACGATAGAGTCGGTCGGAGCGACCTTCGACACGCGCGAAAGCACTCGCCGCAGCGCGGGCGACGCTCCCACAATTTCTTCAAACATCGATGTCTTGTCGATTTCTTCCCGCAGGGCAACATTCTCGTGTTGCAGCCGTTCTTCCGCCCGCTTGCGGTCCTCGATATCGGTCGCGGCCACATACCAGCGCGTGATGCGGCCCTGTTCATCGCGCAGCGGATTGCGGCGGAAAAGAAACCAGCGATAGACCCCGTCTTTTCGCCGTATCCGCGCCTCTCCTTCGTGCGGAAGGCCGCTCAGGAATTCGCTTTGGACCTCGCTGATAATCCGTTCCCAATCCCCCGGAAAGAAAACGCCGGGAGGGTCGGAGAGCCGCCATTCCTCCAGAGTCTGTCCGTAGTAATCAAGCGCGGCCTGGTTGGCGTAGAGACGGTCGCCATCGAACCCCTGTACGAACACGTGCTGCGGCGCAAGATCGAGCATCTGGCGCAGTTCTATTTCCTGCTCCCGGATTCTTTCTTCGGCATGCTTGCGCTCGGTAATGTCCTCGCAGGCAACCAGGACTACCGGTTCGTTCTCCCGCAGAACGGCTCTGGCCGTCTCGCGAACCCACAGCATCGAGCCGTCCTTGCGCGCTTTGCGAAGTTCCCAGCTCATGGATTGGCCCGGTTGCGCGAGGCACTGCGCTAGACATCGCTGCGCCGCTTCGCGATCGGGCTCATAAAACACTTTGAGCACTGGGTGACCGGCTAATTCAGCGGCGCCGTACCCAAGCTGTTCCGCCCCAAAAGTATTGACTGCCAAAACGACGCCTGCGGCGTCCACCATGAAATACATCGTCGGGTTATTCTCAAACGCGTGCCGCCATTGCTCTTCGATTTTCCGCAGCGATTCCCCGGCCAGCTTTGTCGCGGTGACGTCCATAACGGCCCCGGCAAACTCGGCATCACCCGTTTCCTCCCTCAGGACGTGAGCCACCACATGGAGATACTTCACGGCGCCATCGGGCATCAGCAATCGATGCTCAAAATCGAAATCCTTCCCATCCCGTGACGCGCGCTCTACGGTCTCACGCACCAGGCCCGCATCTTCCGGATGAACCCGCGCGAGAACGAGCTCCAGCGTGGCTCTAACACCCGCCTCGTACTGGAAGATTCGAAACGTCTCCTCCGACCAGAAGAGCTCTCCGGTGGAAACCCTCCAGCCGAAGCTGCCGGTGTGGCTGAGCCTTTGGGCCTTGGCCAGATATGCTTCTCGGCGCCGCAGTTCCTCCGTCAGACGCTCTTGCTCGGTGACATCGATCGCCGTGCCTACGATATGTTTCAGCACGCCGTCGGCGACAATGGGGACGCCCACGCAGCGGATGTGCCGAATCTCGCCGTCGGGCCTCACGATGCGCTTGGTGGCGTCGCACCCCAGACCTTCCGCCAGCATTCGGTCGATGGTCCGCGCCATGAACTCGCGGTCCTGTGCGTGGACGGTTTCCAGATATCGCTCGAGTGTCGGAGGCCCCCCGGCCGGATCCAGGCCGCAGATCTGAAAAAGTTCCGGCGACCAGTGGTCAAAAAATCCCGCGGGGTTGAACGCCCAGCTTCCCATGTGCGCGAGTCTTTGCCCCTCGGCGAGATAGAACTCGTTCCGCCGGAGCTGTTCCTCCGCCCTTTTTCGATCCTCGATATCGATGCTCGATCCGTACCAGCGAACGATGTTTCCGAGGTCGTCGCGCAAGGGTGCCTTGTGATGCAGCATCCAGCGATACGCTCCGTCCGCCCGGCGGACCCGCGCTTCATATTCGAAGGTCGCCCCGGTCGCCAGGCACGCGCGCCACTTCGCAACGATTCCGTCGACATCCTTCGGATGAATCGAGGCCGTCCAGTTCCAGCCCTCCAGATCCTCCAGCCGCCGCCCCACGTACTTCAGCCATGGCTGATTGAAGAAATCGAGATAGCCATCGGGCAGAGCGGTATGGATCAGCGCGGGAGTCGAGTCGATGACGAGCCGAAGGTCCGGGAACTGTCCTGGCTGGTCGGAAGCATGCCCGGTGGATGCCATGGCGCCGATTATATATTCGTTTTATCTCGGATTGCTTGATTGACTCTGGGAACTTGCATCACAACCGGTTTGCAACTGCGGATATTCGACGAACTCACCCGACCTCGTTGAGGGCGGTGTCAGCATCTGTGCATTTGCCAGCATCTTGACACGAGCCCGTTCGCTTCACAGGGAGTGATTTTTTGTAAGGCGCTTCTTTTGAGAGAACTCCGGACGCGCTCGTTTCGGGCCTTCGATTGCCCCCGTTGCAGGCTGCGCCCGTATCGCGAAGCCAGGAGTACGGTTGGTCGGCATGGGGATTCGTAATAGCTTTTCCGACAAGGGTTCCATTCCCCATCAGGTTGGCCTGAGTAGCGCCGGAACGCCCCCCTGCAAGCGCTTGGGGACACACAGCGAAGTTCATCTTCAATCAGGGAGGCGGGTCGACTATGGCGGCTGCAACAACACAGGCTCCTGTTCCGGCGAAGGAGCCGGAGCACGTTCCAGAGCAGCCCAAGCCCGAACCAAAATGGCGCAGCTACCTCGTTCCCGCGCTGGTAGTGCTGCTGTCTGCCGCAGTCGTGTTCACGATCACCTGGAACTGGAATTCGTGGGAGGGAGGCCGCGTCGAGCAGGTCACCGACGACGCGTATGTTCGCGGCGATCTTACGCCCCTCAGCACCAAGGTTGCGGGCCTGGTTAAGGACGTACACGTCTCGGACTATCAACAGGTCCACCGAGGAGACGACATTGCCGACCTGCAGGACGACGATTACCAGGCCCAGGTGGCGCAGGCCGCCGCCGCGGTGGAAGCAGCTAAGGCCGCCATCGAGAACAATCGTCGCCAAATCGAACTGCAGGATTCGCGCATCGATAAGGCTCTTGCCGGAATCGATGAGGCCAAGGCTCAAATCACGGCCGCGCAAGCCGCGAAAGCGGCAGCCCAGGCGGACGTAGTGCGCACGCAGCAGGAGCGCACTCGCCAGGAGGCGCTCTTTCAGACGCAATCCGCCACCCAACAGAAGGTCGAGCAGGCCGTTGCCGACCAGCAACGGCTGGCGGCTCAGCTGGCCAGCCGCGATGCCGATATCGAGGAGGCCAAAACCGCGCTGCGCAGCAGCGAAATCGCGGTCGAATCGGAACGCCGCGGTAAAGCTGTCTATGAATCGCAACAGTCGCAACTCGTTGCGGATCTCCACGCCAGGGAAGCGGCTCTCACCGTCGCGCGGGTGAACCTCGGATACACGAAAATCACGGCCCCCGGAGACGGCACCGTAGGCGAACGCCAAGTCCGCCCCGGCCAGCTCGTTTCGCCCGGAACTCAGGTGATTTTGTTCGTTAGCAGCGTCAAATGGGTCGAGGCCAACTACCGCGAGACGCAGCTCACCCACATGAAAATCGGCGATCCCGCCGAAATTCGCGTTGACGAATATCCGGGAGAAATCATTCGCGGGAAGATTGTCGAAATCGCGCCGGCCAGCGGTTCTCAGGTCGCCTTGCTGCCGCCCGACAACGCCACTGGCAACTTCACGAAAGTGGTGCAGAGAATTCCCGTAAAAATCGCCCTCGACGACCCAGGCATCGCCGCAAATCTGCGTCCCGGGCTTTCCGTAGTCGCCACCGTTCGCACACGGAACTAAGGGAGCGCGCGATGGCTGCTTCGACCACGGTCCTACCCAAAGCGAAGGCGCTGCAGGTCGCTCACGCCATTTCGGGTGCCACTCCGTCCGCTCTCTCGAACAGCCCCCTGCTCGGTATTCTGGGCGTCATCATGGGAGCGGGAATCGTCACCCTCGCCGGCCGGATGATCACGCTCGGCACTGCCGACCTCAAGGGTGCTGTGGGAATCGGCGTCGACGACGGGGCGTGGATCGGCAGCGCCTTCAACGTTGGCTTGATGTTCATCGGCCCCTTCACCGTATATCTGGGCGGTTTGCTCGGCCCCCGGCGAATACTGCTTCTTGCCGCGGGCTCATTTACGGTGATCAGCGCGTTTCTTCCCTTCGTCCGCAACTACAGTTTGCTGATGGCAGCCCTCGCGCTGGCCGGGCTGACCTCCGGCACGTTCTACCCGCTCACGCTCACCTTCGCCCTGAAAAACATTCCGCCGCGCTTCCTTCCGTTCACGCTGGCGCTCTATGCGACGTTCGTCGATGCGGCGGTGAACATCGCTCCTTCTTTATACGGCTGGTTCAGAGACGATCTCGGATGGCAATGGATGTTCTGGTGTTCCGCGGTACTCACGCCGGTGATGATGATCTGCATCTACTACGGGATTCCGGTTTCCCCGTCCGCCAAAAAGCCCGGATCCGCGCCCAGCTTTGCCGGCTTTTTGTACGCCAGCGCGGGCTTCGCGTTGCTGTTCGCCGCGCTCGATCAAGGACAACGCCTCGATTGGTGGCGCTCGGGATTATTCATCGCGCTGCTTCTCGGTGGTTCGTTCTTTCTGCTGGCTTCGCTCGTGAGGCGCATGAGCGGCCCCAATCCCCTGGTCGACTTGCCCTATCTGCGCCAATGGAACACTCTGCTGCTGGGCATCGGGCTCATCCTCTTTCGTTTTGCTCTCCTCGCCACGGTCGTTCTCATCCCCCAGGTGCTGGCGGTCCATGGATTCGAGGCCGATCAGATTGGCCCCGCGTTGATTTGGACCGCCGCTCCTCAGCTGATTATCGCGATCATTGCCGCCTTCCTGCTCCGCGCGAATTTCGATTCACGGCTGCTCATGGCGACAGGTTTTACGTGCATGGCGTTCGCGTGCTGCCTGAATGCGACGCTCACCAGCGCCTGGTCGGCGGCGAATTTCTACCGCACCGAATTGCTCATGGGCGTGGGGCAGTCCTTCGCTTTTGTCGGCATCGTTTCGACGATTGTCCTGCAAGCGATCTTCTCGGGCGGATTGTCGAAGCCCCAATGGGCCCTCACATTTTCTTCGTTTTTTCACGTCATCCGGCTGTTTGGCGGACAGCTTGGCGTCGCATTCATGGGTTTCTTCATCGCGCAGCGGGAGAGGCTGCACTCGAACCTCCTCGGCCTGCACGTTTCAAAGGGAAGCTGGATCGTGGACGGCAATCTCCGCCTGCTGACCGCGGGACTTTTTCCCAAATCGTCCGGCTTGGCCGACGCCGCGGGCCGGGCCGCGGAAGTCATCGGCGGCAGAGTCCGGCTGCAGGCGTATACCCTGACGTTCATCGATGGATTTCATCTGGTGGCGTGGGCCTGCGTTCTCGCTCTCGTCCTCATCGCCCTTTTGCGCAGGGCGCCGCTCGATTATGGCGAACTCGGCGATGCAAGCCGGCCGGCAGTTCCGCAAGGGGAGTCCAGATAATGAAATCCAGCGTCGCATTCGTGGCAGCAGCCCTTCTAGTCTTTGTCATCCCCGGTTCCGCGAAAGCGCAGGCCGATGCTTCCGCCCCACGGCGGCTCACGCTGCAGGAGGCGGTCGCCCTCGCTCTGAAGCACAATCACAACGTGCGCATCACGGCCTACCAGGTTGCAGAAAAGGAGCAGGCCAAAGACGTTGCCCGCAGCCGGTATTTCCCCACGCTTCAGAATGAAACTCGGGCCCTTCGTGTGACCGACTCCCAATTCATCCAGCTTCCGGAAGGCTCGCTGGGCAGCGCTGCGGGTGTGCCCATTCCCAACCGGTCCGTAACCCTCAATCAGGGTGGACACACGTTTGTAATAAGCAATACCGAGCTTGATCAGCCGCTGACGCAATTGTTCACCCGCGTGAAGCCAGGCAACGACATCGCCGCCGCCGGCCTGAACGCAACCCGCGCCAATGCCCGCGACACACAAAACAAAGTCGCCTTGCAGGTTCACGAACTCTATTACAAGGTCCTGATCGCCCAGCTGCACCGCAGCGCCGTGGAAACCAAAATCAAGGCCGACCAGGATCTCGAAAGCGAGCGCGTGGAACAAGTGAAATACGGCAGCACGCTGGAAGAAGAGTTGATCGATAGCCGCGCGCAGTTCCTGGAAGCACAGCAGGATCTGCTCTCCACCGATCTGCAACTCTCGGACCTGACCATGGACCTTGACGACGCCATGGGGTTGCCGCTCGAAACCAAACTCGTGCTCGATCCTGCTGTGCCGGCACTGCACGACGTCTGCACGCTCGAGGAATGCATCAAAGCCACCGAGAAGTCGCATCCGGAGATCGTGGCGGCCCGCGCCGATGTCGAGAAAGCGTCTGGCGCCCTCCGTCTATCCAAGGCGGATTACATTCCCGACGTCTCCGCCTTTGCCCGCTACAGCTACCAGGACGACGTCCCCTTTCTCGCCCGCAACTTCGGCACTTTCGGAGTCCAACTAACCTATGACCTGTTCGACGCTGGACGCCGGCGCGCGACCGTCCGCGAGAGCGACGCCCAGTTGGCGCAAGCCCAGGAAAACCTCAAGCGGGTTACCGAGGAGGCGGATCTCCGAGTCCAGTCGGCCTACAACAAGCTCGAACGCACCAAGCAGATGGTCCACGTCTCGGAACAAGTAGTGGCCCTCCGCGTGGAAGTCTCTCGTGTTTCGGCGCACCAACTGGAGCAAGGCGCCGCTCTGAAATCCGATGCGGATAGCGCCGTGGCCCGCGAATTCGAAGCCAAAACGTTGCTGTTGCAGTCCCAACTCGATTACATCGCAGCAGGCGATGAGCTAATCGAAGCCACCGGCCAGACTCCTCAATGAGTGCCAGGCCCCGCGTCGCGATTTGCTCAAGCCAACTCCGGCCAGGCTCAAACCTAAAGACCCCTGGTGTGCCGGCCGATACTACACACGTCACGCCAGCCAGGCTGTGTCAGCATCCCCGCAGCCTGCGAGCATGTTGACATCGCCCTGCGGTAACCGAACTCCTCCACGCAAGTAAAACGCCTTTTTTCATGGACGTGGTCCAGTGGGCGTTTTGGATTGAAAAATGCCTAGAAGACCTGTTGGAAAACCAAAAGTGATGTGCATCGGCGGCCGATCTCAAATTCACAACTCAGCAATCCCACATTCATGAGGGGGGAAGGGGAACAGTGGATGTTTTCAAGCTCCGGAAAAGGCTGCCGGGATTCGAAGCCCGCGTCTCCAGTCCCCTATGCGCTTCATGGAACGCCTCGGGAAGAACATGGCTAAGCCGACAATCGTGATAATTGGCGGAGGGTTTGGCGGGCTGGCCGCCGCGAAGGCTCTTCGAAACACTCCCGCGGATATCGCCTTGATCGACCGCACCAACCACCACCTGTTCCAACCGCTGCTCTATCAGGTGGCGACCTCGGTGCTCTCTTCGGGCCAGATAGGTTCTCCAATCCGGGGAATCCTGCGGCGGCAGAAGAACACTACGGTGATCATGGGTGAAGTCACGGGGGTGGACAAAGACCGCAAGTGCGTCATCGTCCGTGACGCCGACCGCGAGGGAGTCCCGCTTCCCTACGATTACCTGATTCTGGCCACAGGGGCGAGCCACAGCTACTTCGGGCACAGCGAATTCGAGCAATACGCGCCGGGCCTGAAGACCCTCGGCGACGCCGAGGCGGTTAGAAACAAGGTCCTGGCGGCCTTCGAACTGGCCGAGGCCGAAGACGACCCGAGCCGCCACCGCGACCTTCTCACATTCGTCCTGGTCGGAGGCGGACCCACGGGAGTAGAGATGGCCGGGGCGCTCGCCGTGCTCGTGCGCAGCACGCTGAGATCCGAATTCCGCCGGATTGAACCCGGTTCCGCGCGCATTGTGCTGGTAGACGCGGGCCACAGGGTTTTACAGCAGTTTCCCGAAGATCTTTCCGCTGCAGCGAAAAAGCGGCTCGAGAGCCTGGGAGTCGACGTCCGGCTCGGCCACCCAGTCGACCAGATCGACGCAGACGGCGTCATCGTGGCCGGCGAGCGCATCGTCAGCAAAACCGTAATTTGGACCGCAGGAGTGGCGCCTTCTCCCGCGGGCAAGTGGCTGGGGGTTGAGACCGACCGCGCCGGCCGCGTCCGCATCCAGAACGATCTCACGGTACCCGGCTATCCCGAGATTTTCGTGATCGGTGACACGGCATCTCTCGATCAGGATGGCAAGCCGCTGCCGGGCGTAGCCCAGGTCGCCCTCCAGCAAGGGCGCTACGCCGGGAAACTCATTCACAGCCGTGTGACCGGCGGCTCTGCGCCGCGCCCATTTCGCTACTTTGACAAAGGCAACATGGCCGTGGTCGGCAAGGGCTTCGCCG
Source organism: uncultured Acidobacteriota bacterium (assembly GCA_963709105.1). Lineage (GTDB taxonomy): Bacteria > Acidobacteriota > Terriglobia > Acidiferrales > UBA7541 > Palsa-295. Next base: position 805,307 of record CAVPVC010000013.1, on the reverse strand, counting down.
TGCTGCAAAGCGGAAAAGTTCATGTCAGCGGTCTGGCCGCGTGGTTTGTGTGGGCTGCCGTGCACCTCCAATTCCTGGCGACATCGAGTCTCCGGTTGGCTGTGTTCCTCCAGTGGGTGTGGACTTATTTCACCGGCCAGCGAGGCGACCGCCTCATCGTCGAGCATCACAAGCCGGAACGCCGGCCGACAGCGCCGGACACAAACACCAGAGCGGTGGCTACAGGCGGGTGAACGCCTGCGAAGGTACGCTTCGCGCAATTGAGGTTTGCTCAAGTGCCAGAACTGGTGCCTAAACAAATGAATGTCGAGAACAAAGTTCCCGGAACAGCGAGAAAGCTGGCGGCTTTGGCTGTCTTGCTCGGCGGATTCCTCCTGGCCGCAAGCCTCTGCTTCGGCGCTGCGGAAAACCATGCCCCGCTCCCGAACATTTTTCGCACGGAATCGACGCCCGCCGATTCGATTTTTCACCTGTCGATAATGGTCCTGGTCATCACGGGTCTGATTTTTGTAGTTGTTTTCGGCTTGCTCGTCTATTCGGTCGCAAAATACCGCCGGCGCGGCGCCGACGACGGCCGGGAGCCTGCGCAAGTCTACGGGAGCAATCAGGTCGAGCTTGCCTGGACCGTGATTCCCGTGTTGATCGTGCTGGTTCTGTTCCTGGCCACCGCGCGCGTCATCCAATCCGTCCAGGACGCTCCCAAACCTCCCGGCGCAATCGAGGTCGTCGCGGTCGGCCATCAATTCTGGTGGGAATATCGGTATCCGGCCCTGGGCGTGGTCACGGCGAATGAGCTGCACGTGCCGGTGAGCGATCCACTCCGACCCTCACCCACGTTCCTCACTCTGCTCTCCGCCGACACCGATCACAGCTTCTGGGTGCCCAATCTCGCCGGAAAGACCGACCTGATTCCCAACCGTACCAACCACATGTGGATCGATCCCTACAAAACGGGACTTTATGTCGGCCAATGCGCCCAGTACTGCGGCACGCAGCACGCCAAGATGCTCCTGCGAGTCTATGTCGATTCGCCGCAGCAGTTCGATCAATGGGTGCAGCAACAGAAAAAGCCGGCAGTCGTCGACGATTCAGCGGGCGGCTCAGCGGACCGGGGCCGGCGAATTTTTCAATCGACGGCTTGCGTGAATTGCCACGCCGTTTCAGGAACCGCGGCCGTAGGGGTGTTCGGTCCCGATCTCACTCATCTGATGACCCGCGACACCATCGCCGCGGGCGCCGCGACAAATACCCGCGAGAATCTCCGCGCCTGGCTTCAGAACCCCGACTCAATCAAGCCGGGTTCCCTGATGCCGGCCATGCAGTTGAGCGACAAGGATCTGGACGCGGTAACCGATTATCTCGAGACCCTCCGATGACGGTGAAAACGCCGATGACATCGATGACACCGATGACCCCGATGACACTGACGAGGGCCAAAGCATAGCCATGGCTTCCGAAACAATCGCGCTCGATGCTGTTGCCGGCGGCCGCAAATTGATCGGCGAGCGTCTCCACGACTGGGTAGTAACAGTCGACCACAAGAAGCTCGGCATTCTCTACATCCTGTACGCTCTTTTCTTCCTCGTCGTGGGCGGCATCGAAGCCACCATCATTCGGATACAGCTCATCGTTCCCCGCAACCATTTCGTTTCACCCCAAACGTTCAATCGCCTGTTCACCATGCACGGAACCACGATGATTTTTTTCGTGGCCATGCCTCTCGTATTCGGCTTCGGCACGTATTTGATTCCCCTGATGATTGGCACCCGGGATATGGCCTTTCCCCGGCTGAATGCCTTGAGCTTCTGGCTGACCGCTTTCGGAGGCCTGCTTCTTTACTTCAGCTTCATCGGCGGGAACGGGCTATACGGCGCCGGGAACGCTCCGGACGTGGGCTGGTTCGCTTACGCGCCGCTCACCGAACGCGCCTTCTCGCTCGGCCACAGCACCGACTTCTGGTCTTTGGGGCTGCTCGTCTCGGGTATCGGCAGTATCGGAACCGCCGTCAACTTCATCACCACGATTTTGTGCATGCGCTGCCCCGGTATGACGCTGGGCAAAATGCCGTTGCTCGCGTGGCTGAATCTGGTGGTGGGAGGAATGGTGATCCTTGCCGTGTCGCCGCTCACCGCCGCGCAGGTCATGCTCTCCATCGACCGCTATCTGGGCGGCCATTTTTTTGACGCCCAGGCCGGAGGCTCCGCCGTGCTCTGGATGCACTTCTTCTGGATATTCGGCCACCCGGAAGTCTATATCCTGGTAGTCCCGGCGTTCGCGTTCGCGTCCGAAATCATCCCGGTATTCTCGCGCAAACCGATTTTTGGCTATCCGGTGATGGTGGCGGCCACCGTGTGCATCGGGTTCATAAGCTTCAGCGTCTGGGCTCACCACATGTTTACGGTCGGGATGAGCTCTTACGGAAACACCTTCTTCACTATCACCACCATGATCATCGCCGTTCCTACCGGGATCAAAATTTTCAATTGGATAGGAACCATGTGGGGCGGAAAAATACTGCTCAAGGCCCCCATGCTCTTCTGCATCGGCTTCCTGTTTCAATTTCTGATTGCAGGTCTCACCGGAATCATGCTGGGAGCCTCTCCGTTCGACTGGCAGCTCGGCAACTCCTATTTCGTGGTTGCTCATTTTCACTACGTCATCGTCGGGGGGATTCTCTTCACGATCTTCGGCGCCTTTTACTACTGGTTCCCCAAGATGAGCGGTCGCATGTATAACGAGACGCTCGCCAAATGGCACTTCTGGCTGTTCTTGATCGGTTTCCATTTAACTTTTGATTTCATGCACATCCCCGGCCTTTTGGGAATGCCTCGAAGGATCTACACCTACGAGCCGGGCCGCGGATGGGAGATTTGGAACCTGATTGTTACCATCGGCGTGTTCTTTCAAGCCGCCGGAACTCTCGTCTTTGTCGGCAACCTGCTGTGGTCCATGTTCCAAGGTCAAGCCGCGGGCAGCGACCCCTGGGATGCGTGGACCCTCGAGTGGTCCACCCCTTCGCCTCCGCCGGACTACAATTTCGCCACCATCCCCACTGTCGAGAGCCGCCGCCCGCTGTGGGACATCAAGCACCCGGAAGATCCGGACTGGAAATATGAGTAGCCAGGGAGAACTCGATTGAGCGCCACAGCGCCCTCACAATTATCCACTGAACCCGCGTGGGTTCTGCCGTCTCGCGGAACGGTAGGGATGATTTCGCTGATCGCCGCCGAATCCGCGATCTTCACGATTTTCGTGGTGGCCTACATTTTCTATATCGGCAAGAGCCTGTCGGGTCCCATGCCCAAAGACGTGCTCGAAATTCCGGTGTTCAGCACCATCTGCCTTCTCTCGAGCAGCCTGACGATTCACCTGGCCGTGCGCGCGCTCAAAAACGCGAAGGTCACGCTGTTTGGAGTCTGGTGGTTCGTAACACTGGTGCTCGGCGCAATCTTTCTGGTCGGAACGGGCCGCGAGTGGCAGCGCCTGATCTATGAAAAAGGTCTGACCGTCAGCACGAATCTTTTCGGCACCACATACTACTCGCTGGTCGGCCTGCATGCGTTTCACGTCACCGCCGGCCTCACCGCTATCGCCCTCGCCATGATCTTCACTCTTTCAGGCAGCGTGAAGCCCGAGCATGGCGAGCGGGCCGAGGTTTTTTCCCTGTACTGGCATTTTGTCGATGCCGTGTGGGTGGTTGTGTTCACCGTGGTTTACGTGATCGGCCGTTAAGGAAAGCTGAGTCAGATGGCTCTCACCGATTCTCGCGCAGCGGCAACCAACGCCACGCCCGGCACGGTCAGTCTGCCGGCGCCCACCGCCTGGCCCATCGTCCTCGCATTCGGAATCACCTTGCTCATGGCCGGACTGGTGACCACTCCTTCCGTCAGCGTTCTCGGCGCGATTCTCACGTTGACCGGCTGCGTCGGCTGGTTCCGCGACGTCCTCCCGCACGAGAAGGAGGAGACGCTCGAAGTAAAAGGGGATGTTGCCGCGGTCGTAACCGTCCGCCGCGAAGTGGAACGCCTGCCGGTAGCGCCAGACCTTCCGCGGGCACTTCTTCCTCTCGAAACGTACCCCGTCTCCGCCGGAATCAAAGGTGGACTGGCCGGTAGCGTGGCCATGGCTGTGCTCGCATGCCTGTACGGTTTCCTCAAACAGGGAAGCATCTGGTATCCCATCAACCTGCTCGCGGCGACGCTCTACTCCCAATCGCTCCTGCTCGGCAAGACATCGCTCAATGCATTCCATCTCGATAGCTTCTTCCTGGCGGTCGTCATTCACGTAACCACGTCTTTGCTGGTGGGGTTGCTGTACGGCGCCATGCTGCCGATGTTTCCGCGCCGTCCGATACTTCTCGGGGGCATCATCGCCCCCATCTTCTGGACAGGTTTGATATACAGCCTCCTGGGCCTTATCGATCCGCTGCTCAACGAGCGCATCGATTGGTGGTGGTTCGCCGCTTCGCAGTTTGCGTTTGGGATCGTCGCGGGGCTGGTGGTGATGCGCCAGGAAACAGTTCGCACGCGCCAGTTCGTGCCCTTCCTCGTGCGCGCCGGTATGGAAGCCCCGGGAATGATGGGAGAAAAGCCCAGGAAGGACCAGCCCAGATGAGCGTCCGCGCGCTCGCCGCCCATCGGCTGATCCTCGCAGTCGCGGGATTCTGCGCTCTCGCTTTGTCGGGATGCGCCAACGCGCCGGGCCGCCCGCTCGAGGGCGACATGCCCATCGTTCCCAGCCAAGTTTCCGATTTCAGCGTTCTCTACAACCAGAACTGCGCAGGCTGCCACGGACCAGACGGAAAAGGCGGTGCGGCCATCGCTCTCGCCGATCCCGTGTATCTGGCCATTGCCGACGACGCGGTCATCCGCCGCGCGGCGACCAATGGAATACCGGGCACCTCCATGCCCGCCTTCGCGCAAACCGCCGGCGGCATGCTCACCGATAAGCAGGTCGAAGTGATTGTCCGCGGCATTCGCGAGCGCTGGTCGAAACCGGATGCGTTGTTGCGCAGCGCGAATCCTCCGCCTTACTCCTCCGCCGAACCCGGCGACGCTTCCCGCGGATCGCAAGTCTACGCCGCCTATTGCTCTTCCTGCCACGGCACTGCGGGCCGCGGGGGATCGAAAGCAAGCTCGATAATCGACGCGTCATTCCTCGCCCTCCTCACCGATCAGGAATTGCGGACCATCGTAATCGCAGGACGCCCGGAGCTGGGCGCTCCGGACTGGCGCGGCAACGTTCCAGGCAAGCCAATGTCTCCGCAGGAAGTATCCGACGTAGTGGCCTGGCTCGCCTCCCAACGGCCCAGCTTCGCCAGCCAGCCTCTGCCAGCAACGAAGGGAGAAACTCGATGACTTTGCCGGGCGAATTCACCAGGCGCAATCTCTTCGTGAAGATCGGGCTCTTGTTCAACGGCATCGTCGGCGTGATTCTCGCCGTGCCGGTCGTGCGCTATCTCCTCTCTCCGGTAGCCAGCGCGCGCAAGGAGAGCGAGGAGTCGTGGGTTCCACTCGGCAACCTCGAACAGTTTCCCTCCGGTCAGACTCGCCTCGCCACCTACCGCAACCCCATCGTCAGCCCCTGGGACGGCGACACCGCGGATATCGCCTGCTGGGTGCGCAACGTAGACGGGCAGACTTTCCAGGTTTTTGCCATCAACTGCGCCCATCTAGGGTGTCCCGTTCGCTGGTTCCCGCAGTCCAGCCTGTTCATGTGTCCCTGCCACGGCGGCGTGTATTACCAGGACGGCTCTCGCGCCTCCGGCCCGCCCGAACGCGGCTTGTTTGAATACAGCTACAAGATCGACGGTGGAAAGCTGCTGATTCGCGCCGGCGAAATGCCCACGCCAGGGCAGGCGTCCAATCTCGCTCCGGGAAAGCGGCCATGCGCCTGATCGCCTCCATCGGCAAATGGCTGGACGCGCGCCTGCAGGTTGGCGCCACCATCCGCGAGACGGCGGAGCATCCGGTTCCGCGCGAAACCGCGAGCTGGTTCTACGTTTTCGGCAGCGCTGCGTTCGTCGTATTCATGCTTCAAATCGTCACCGGCATCATGCTGGCCCTCATTTACGTGCCCTCCGCCGGCGAAGCCTGGAACAGCCTCCAGACCCTGAATCACAGCATTGCGCTCGGCTGGTACATTCGCGCCCTTCACGGCTGGGGTTCCGACTTCATGGTCGCGATTGTCCTGATCCACATGGTCCAGGTATTTCTGTTTGGCGCGTACAAGTTCCCGCGCGAGCTCACCTGGATTGTCGGCGTGCTTCTTTTGCTCGTGACCCTGGGCATGGCCTTCACGGGCCAGGTCCTGAGATTTGACCAGGACGCCTACTGGGGCTTGGGAATTGGCGCCTCGATCGCCAGCCGCGTGCCGCTGATGGGGCCGTCGATCGTTCACTTGCTCCTCGGCGGCCCGATCATCGCCGGGGCCACCCTTTCCCGCTTCTTCGCTCTCCACGTCTTCGTCGTTCCCGGGCTTCTCATCGCTTTCGTGGCCGTCCATCTGCTGATGGTCGTTAAATTGGGCATTAATGAGTGGCCCGTGCCTGGTCGCGTGGTACGGAAAGCCACATATATTAAGGAGTACCACGAGCTGACGAAAAAGGACGGCATCCCCTTCGTACCGGCGGCCGTCTGGAAAGACCTGTTCTTTGGCGGCTTCATACTTCTCTCGATAGCGGTCTGCGCCGCGTACTACGGTCCTTTTGGCCCTTCCGGCCCGCCCGACCCCACGATCATTCAGACGGCCCCGCGTCCCGATTTTTTCTTCCTGTGGCTCTACGCGGTGCTCTCGCTCTTGCCGCCGTCGATGGAAACGCCCGCTCTGCTCATTGGTCCGGTGGTCGTAATCCTCGCGCTCCTGCTCTTGCCTTTCGTTTTCGGCGAAGGCGAGAAAAGCTGGCGCCGCAGACCCATCGCTGTGCTCACGATCCTGCTCGTGGCGGTTGCGATGGGAACATTCACGCGCCTCGCGGGAGACGCGCCGTGGAGTCCCGTCATGGACGCGTGGAGCCGCATCCCGATTCCGTCCGACTTTCTCCAGAAGCGCTCAGCCCTCGAGCGCCAGGGCGCCCTGGTTTTCCAGCTGAAGCAATGTCACAACTGCCACTCGCTTGACAATCAGGGCGGCAAGCGCGCCCCGGCCTTGGACTCCGTAGCCCTCCGCCAGACGCAGAACCAGCTCATTCGCCAAGTCATCCAGGGCGGCGGCAACATGCCCGCCTATGGCAAGAACCTAAGCCCCGCTGAGACCACCGCCCTGGTAGCGTTCCTCGAAACGCTGCATCCCGAAGGACAATCGCCCGCCCGCGACGCCTCGCGTGCCATCGTGCTGGGAGCGGTGCAGGGAACCGAGCAGGGAACGGAGCCGCGCACCGAGACGGGAACAGCGCCGGAAGGTCCGGTCGCGGGCCACCCGTAGGATTTCACAGCCTCTGGTATGACGCCCGACACTCAATCCATCCTCGAATCCTGGTCCCCTCCCGTAGGGGTCAACGTGGCTCTCGCTCTGGCGACTCTGGTCTACGTGCGAGGCTGGCTTAGTCTTCACGGCGCTTTCCCCAAACTGATTTCCGGGCGGCGGCTCGCGGCATTTTTGGCGGGCATAGCTTCCGTCTGGATCGCCATCGGGTCGCCGGTAAACGCGTTCGATGACGTGTCGCTAACCGTTCACATGGCACAGCATCTTTTGCTCATGGCCATCGCTCCCGCTCTCATCCTGCTCGCTGCCCCGGCGCTGCCGGTTCTCAGGGGACTGCCGCAGTCGATTGTCCGCACTGTAGTGGCCCCAGCTCTGCGCTGGAACCCGGTGAAGTGGTTCGGGCGTTCTCTCTCCAACCCCGCGATTTGCTGGCTCGCCGCCTCACTCGCGTTGATCGGTTGGCATATCCCTGCGGTGTTCGATCTGGCGTTGCGGTGGAGCTGGCTCCACGAACTCGAGCACGCCAGCTTTTTCGCCGCCGGTCTCCTGTTCTGGTGGCCGGTCATTCAACCCTGGCCAAGCGTCGCGCGCTGGCCTCGCTGGTCCATCCCTCTGTACCTTTTCTGCGCTACGCTGCCGTGCGACCTGCTTTCCGGATTTTTGGTGTTCTGCGATCGTGTCGTCTACTCGTCTTATCTCTCCGCCCCTCGCCCCTTTAATATTTCAGCCGCTCGAAGACCAGCAATTCGCGGCCGCCCTGATGTGGACCTGCGCAACCATCATCTTTCTGGTACCGGCAGTAGTCGTCACCATGCAGCTTCTCTCACCCCGGCAGGAATATTCGCCAACGGCCGCCGAGGCGGAGCTTCCCCGAATTGCGGCCGAGTCGCTCAATGGGTCAGGGTTGGAGGTCGTCTAAAGATGGCAACCGAACCCACAATTGCCGCGCTCAATACCGCGCTCGATGCGGTCAGTGTCGCGCCCGTCGTGCGCCAGACCCGGTCGTCCCGCCTCTTCGCCGTAATTTCCGATTACTGGGCGTTGACCAAGCCCGAAGTAAATTTCCTGATCCTCATCACCACCTTTGCCGGCTTCTACCTGGGCTATCCCAGCGTCAATGGTTTCTCCTTCGCTCTTCTCATTAGCACGCTGCTGGGCACGCTGCTCGTAGCCAGCGGCACCGCCGCGCTAAACCAGTTCATCGAACGCCGCTTCGATGCGCAGATGCGGCGCACCGCAAGGCGCCCGCTCGCCGCAGGCAAGCTCAACCCTGCCGGAGCCCTCTGCTTCGGAATCCTGCTCTCGGCAACTGGCGCATTCTACCTGGCGGTAGCTGTCAACCCATTAGCCAGTTTGCTCGCCGTCCTGACGTTGGCAAGCTACCTGTTCATTTACACTCCGCTCAAGCGCAAGACCCCGTTCTGCGTATTGATAGGAGCGTTCCCCGGCGCCATGCCTCCGCTGATCGGGTGGGCGGCCGCCCGCGGGCGCCTCGACCCGGAAGCGTGGGTGCTCTTCGCCATGGTCTTTCTGTGGCAGTTCCCGCACTTCATGGCCATTGCCTGGATGTATCGCGAAGACTATTCCCAAGCGGGATACCTCGTCCTGCCGAAGGGGGATCGCAGGGAAACTTTCGTCTTCTGGCAAAGCTTCGCTGTTTCTTTATTGCTCATACCCCTAAGTTTGATCCCGGCGATCGCCGGCGAATCGGGCCTCGTCTATTTAGCAGGCGCTCTTATCTCTGGCGTCATCTTCTGTTACTACGCCGCCCGCTTTGCTTTTTGCAGATCGAATGCCGTGGCCCGGCAGTTGCTCTCCGCCTCAATCGTCTATCTACCGGCTGTTTTTATTCTGATGATGCTCGATAAAACCCGATAAACGATGACGCTCGATAAAAAATGATTCCCATCCGCATTTCTTATTTCAATTCCGCCACACTCACGGCCCTCGCCGCCATTTTCGGCTCGCTCGTGGGTGCGTTGGGCTACAGCATTGGCGCGTGGATCACCCAGCGGCATCAGGGCCGCAGCGAGCTGCTTGCAAAAAAGATCTTCCACCGCGAACAACTTTATTCCGATTTCATCAGCGAAAGCGCCCGCCTGCTCGTGGACGCCGCCGAACACAACGTGAGCGATCCCGAGAACCTGATTCCCGCGTACGCCCTGTTGAGCCGCATCCGTCTGAGTTCCTCCCCGGAGGTGCTGGCGACTGCCGAGGAAGTCATAAGAGACACCGTCGAAACGTATGCGCAACCGAACCTGACCCCCGAGCAACTCCAATTCCGAGTTATGAATGGTGACGATCCCCTGCGAAAGTTCAGCGAGAGTCTGCCGCGCCGAACTCGACTCCATCCAAAGCCAAATATGATCTCGGCGGATATCGGACTGTGCTAGCATTCCCCGAAAGCGAAGGGGGCCCGCATGATTGGAAAATGGCTTCAATCTTCAATGGCGCGGCGATCGTTTCTCGCGCGGCTGGGCGCGGGCGCGGGTATTTTAGGCGCGGCTGGTGTCGGCGCTCGCGCGGCATTCCCGCAGGCGGCGCCCGGCACGCATGAGGCGCCCGGCGCTCCGTGGCGGCCCGCTCGCCACGCGCAGGATGACTGGTTCGACGCTATTCCCGGCCAGCACCGCTTCGTCTTTGACACCGCGACGCCCGCCGGCATGGCCCTGGCTCTGCGATTCGCGAGCAACTATTTCACCGCGAACCAGAACGCCTACGGCCTGAAGGATACCGACCTCGCCGTCGTCATCGTCGCGCGCCACAAGTCCACCTCGTTTGCTTACACCGACGCCATCTGGGCGAAATACGGCAAGCAGCTTTCCGAGCAGGCGGAGTTTACCGACCCAAAAACCAAGGAGCCGCCCAAAATCAACGTCTACGCCGCCCCGGGCGACGGCTCCGACGAAGGCGGCGCGATGGACGAGCTGATCAAGAAAGGCGCGCATTTCGCCGTATGCCAGATGGCCAGCCGGCACATCGCCGGAAGAATCGCCAAGGCCACCGGCGGCGACACCGACGCCATTCTCAAGGAGATCGGAGCAAACCTGATCCCCAACTCGCATTTCGTGCCCGCGGGAATTGTGGCCGTGAATCGCGCGCAGGAAAAAGGCTACTCGTTCGCCATGGGCGCGTAAACCCGGTGACCCGGTGGAGTTCAGCTGGGTAATCCCGGAAAATGTCCCGGAAAATCCGGGATGCGCAGTTTTCATGCGGAAAGGGCGCCTTTTTGCATCTTTGGCTGGCTGTTTTGCTGATCGCTGCAATGGGGCTGGTATTGGGGCTTTTGGGTGGGGGCGGCTCGATTTTGACGGTGCCGATCCTCGTATACGTCCTGGGCATGGAGGCCCACGCCGCGATCAGTCTTTCGCTGATTCTGGTAGGAAGCACGGCGCTGGTCGGCGCGTTTTTGCATCAGGAAGCGGCGCGCGTGGCGTGGAAGCAGGGTTTGCTTTTCGTCTGTTTCGGCGTTCCTTTGAATTTTCTGGGCGCGGGGCTTTCCCGGCATGTTTCCGGCACAACGCTGCTGCTGTTGTTCGGAGTGCTGATGGGCATTTCCGGAACGGCGATGCTTTACAAGCGCAGGGAACCGAATCCCGCGGACACGCCGAGGCTTTGGCCCGTGGTGATGGCTGGCGCCGCCGTGGGATTCCTGGCGGGTTTTCTCGGGGTGGGCGGAGGGTTCATGGTGGTGCCTTCGCTGGTGCTGTTCCTTCACATACCCATCAAATCGGCCACCGGAACATCGCTGCTGGTGATCGCAGCCAATAGCGCGCTGGCTCTGGTGGGCCACCGGCACTCCTTGCGCGTCGATTGGACACTGATGCTCGAACTCGTGCCTCCCGCCTTGCTCACGACTTACCTGGGCGTGAAACTAACCGAGAAACTCAGCGCGCAACAGCTTCGCTGGGTATTTGGCGTGTTCGTGATCCTGCTGGGCGTGTGCATGGTAGCCAGCAACACGTCCCTCATGTTCAAACATTGAGGCAGGTTTGTTTCTGCCGGTCAAAGGAGCGATCCACGTGAACACCCGGCATCGTGGCTTTCTGAGTTCCGCCTTCGTAATTTTTATTCTCACAGGACCCGCCGGCCTGTGCGCCCGGCAGAACTCTTCCCCAGCGGCTGATGCCTCCGGCTCTTGGACCGCTCCCGATCCCGCAACGATTCCAGAAGGCCCTGTAGGAGACAGCATCCGTCTCGGCCTCCGGATATTCGATGACACTCCGAAATTTGCCTCACGCTACGTCGGAAACAAAACCAGTTGCGGCCATTGCCATCTGAAAAGCGGCACGGAGCCCTACGCGATTCCCATAGTGGGAGTGCCCGGAATGTTTCCGATGTACCGTGATCGCGAGAAGCAGGTGGTCACATTCGAAGAGCGCATTGAGCAATGCTTTCAGCGCAGTGAAAGCGGCCACCGCGTTCCGAACAACAGCCCCGAAATGGTGGCACTCGTCGCTTACGCGCAATGGCTCTCGAAGGACCAGGTAACCGGCCGCCCGTTTCCGGGTCGCGGGCTTGCAAAACTCCCGGATCTCTCAGCCGACCTTGGCCGCGGCACCCAGGTGTACGCTCAACAGTGCGCGATGTGCCACGGCGCCGACGGCGCGGGCCAGCCGCCCGCGATCCCGGCACTTTGGGGACCCGACGCCTATAGCGACGGCGCCGGCATGCACGAAATCGGGAAAATGGCCGCCTTCGTTCAGCGCAACATGCCTCAGACCAATCCCGGCAGCCTCACCCCGCAGCAGGCCTACGACGTAGCCGCCTATGTTCACAGCAAGCCGCATCAGCATTTCGACATCAACGAACATCAGTAGCTGGATTTTTCTTCCGTCATCAACAGGGCGGAGGTTTGCGCTTACCGCAGTTCGATCACCGTGACGCTGGCCTTCGGAAATTTGTACGAAAAAGCCGAGCCGCTGACTGTCTCGCGAATTTCCTGCGGAATGACGGCCTCGGGGTTGGCGTCATCGTTGCCCACATAAATGTCCCGCGCGGAGAGTAGCTTTCCTGTTGCCGAGTGCAGCGTGAAGCCCGGCAGCTTGATGTTGGCCGTGATGTCGCGATCCAGGCTGCGGTTCACCGCGAACACCGTGATCGCATCGCCGCTGCGGTTGCCAACGCCAACCACATCAAGATAAGGCACGTCCGCAACATTGGGAACGCGCGGCGATCCATCCCGCACCTCGTATCGATCGACATCCACCTTCGTTTCGAGCAGGTTCGCCACGTCCGCATTCGAGTACATGCGCAGCGCCCAGTACGTGGGAACGCCATACGTGATGCCGCGCTTCTCCCACAACCGGCCAAACTCCACCGCTCCCGTCAGATTCGAAATGGGCGTGAAGTCCGCCACACGGATCAGCGTATTCAGCATTCCGGCCGCGTACAGCGCTCCGCCCATGTTGCGATACTCCGGAATGTGCGGCGCCGGATAGTCGGGCGGCGAGGGCGCAAAGGGCGCGCGAAACAAATTCTCGGTGAGCGCCAGTTTCACGTTTTTCATTCGCGGGTCCGCGTCGATCTGCTTCTTCATGTCTCGCAGCATCCGCTCGATGCCCACCGGCATCGCGAACATCGCTTCAGCAAGAAACTCCGGCGACGCATTCGGCTTCATCACGTGGCTCGAATCCACGACCATATGCGTCGACAAATACTCGTAGAATCCCGGCCCGAGCGATAATTGCGCCGCGTTCCAGGCCTGATACCGGTCCGGATCCTGCCCCGTGGCGATGAATTTCGCGCGCGGATCGGCCGCCCGCACCGCCGCGCTGAACTCTCGCGTGCGCGCGGCGATTTCTTCCACCGGCGGATAACCGATCTGCCCCAGCCCCCATAATTCGTTGCCAAGCTCCCAGACCAGGCCGCCCGACTTATCTCCCCAGTGAGCGTTGACGTACCTCACCCATGCAACCGCTTCCTCAACCGTCCCGCTGCCCATGTTGAGGCAGATTTGCGGCTGCGCCCCCACCAGTCGCGCGAAGCGCAAAAATTCATCGGTGCCGAATTGGTTGTACTCCGGCTGGCCCCAGGCCGTATTCAGCATGCTCACCCGCTTGTCCAGCGGGCCGATACCGTCGCGCCAGTGGTAGCCGGAGATGAAGTTCCCGCCGAAACGCAGCAGCGGAATCTTCAGCGCCTTGGTCATCTCGATCGCTTCCGGATTCAACCCATCCACGCTGTCCGCAGGGAAGAGCAGCGCCTGATCCACCAGCACGCGCGTGTCGCCTGTAACGGCCAACACGAAATCGGCCGGCTCTCGCGACGCAAGTTGTCCCTTCGAAAGCGCCAGAGTAAATTCGTATCGCTTCCAGCCCTCCGCCGTCACGTCGATGGGCGCTTTTGCGAGCACTCGTCAGGATGATTGCGCCGCCGCAGGGACACCTCGATCCGCTTCTCCCCGCTCACCGGCTTCACCCAGATGCTTCCGGTGTACCGGAGTTCGCGATGGACGGGCGGATAAATAGCCTGCCGCACCCCGGTCTGCTTGCCGGGCAACCCCATGATCAAAAGCGAGAGCGAAGAGTTCGCCGCGTCTCCCCATCTAGGTTCAAACCTTTTGCCCTGCGGGTAGAGCGACTCCCACGGAATGGGAAGGCCCAGCCTGGAAGACTCGCTCAATTCCGGCCGCCCCTGAACCATGTGCGTAATAGCGTCGACGCTCCAAAGGTTCTCCTCGAAGCTAGGATTCTCGATGAGTTGCGCCCAAATCCCTCCTCCGTAAATCGCGCTGCGCAGCGGCTCCATGAACCCGCCAAATATCGTGCGCGGAACCGCGTGGACCACCTTCCGCGCATCAATTTCAATAGTGGCGCTCTGCTGCGCCAACAGGCTCTCACCGCCAAGCATCGTGGCGAAAACCATGCAAAAGACGCACGCCGCCCGTATGAACCTGCTCCTCTTCGCAATCATGAAGAACTCGTTCTTCGCTGTATCTGCCTCGGTCGCCATCAGGCTGCGCATCGTACTCCCACTCCGCCGCTCCGCACAACGGCCATGCCAATTTTTGTCCAAACCCACCGGGAACCCTGTATTTTGGAGGTTTGCATTCGGTCGAACATCTGGGTTAGCATTCAGTTTATAAGGCTGTAACGTGGGGTTTTTTGATTTTTCTTCCAACGATTTTCCGGCGGATAATTGGTTCGCTTTCCTCCTTTAAAAAGCGCTACATAACGCGAGGCTGAAAATGAAGACGCAGAAAATAATCCAATCCGCACGAACTCTTCTCTTGTGCTTCCTGGCAGTCCCGCTTCTGGCCGTGAGTCTTTTCGGAGCGGACGCCACCCTCCGCGGCGTCGTCACCGACGCATCCGGCAAGCCCGTGCGCGGCGCCATCGTCAAGGCGACCCTCGGCCCGAAAAGCATCAGCCGCTTTACCCAGCAGGACGGTCGCTACGAAATCCCGGTAGTAGCCGGCACATACCAGATGTCGGTGGACGCCTACGGCTACGGCGTAAAGTTTCAGACCAAAGACACCACGCAGCCGGGCGACACCAATTTTTCTCTTACGCCGAAATGGGACGCCACGAGGCTAACCGGCGCGGATATCACCCCGCTGGTCCCCGATGACGCCCAGGGCAAGCTCCTCAAGGGCGCCTGCATCGAGTGCCACGATTTCAGCGTGGTCCTGCACCGGCGCGGGATGACCGCCGACGAATGGCAGAGCTTCCTACCCAACATGCCCGCCGGCAAGCGCCCGCCGCGCAATTGGAGTCCCGCGGAGTTAACCGCTTTGGGAGCGGCCCTCGAAAAATATTTCGGTCCGCAATCGCCGTATTTCGGTCCCGAGGCGGAGCCTCCCACGCAGGAACAGATCGGTCACCCTGCCGTAGCCCCTGCCGTATTGAAGGCCACGGTCCGCGAGTATTCCATCCCGACGGGCGTGCAGGCGATTCCCCACACCGTTTTCCTCGACCATGACTCGAGAAACCTGTGGTTCAGCGAGATCGGTCTTCGCGCCAACAAAGTCGGCCGCTTCGATATCGCCAGTGAAACCTTCGCGGAATTTCCGTCTCCCGTCGATAAGTCCGATCCCCACAGCGGCGTCGTAGGCAAAGATGGACGCGTCTGGATCACGCTTTCCACTCCCGGGCCTCAAGATCATTTCCGTCGATCCCGAGACCGGCAAAATCAAGCTGTACACGAATCCCGAGGATAAGGGCACGTCCCACACCATGGTGGTTGACCGCGACGGCAACCTCTGGATCTCCGGACACGGCACCGATTCCGCCTTCGCCCAAGTCTGGTCCTTCAACGTGCAGACCGAGCAGTTCAAGGCCTATAAAATTCCCGGCCCTCCCGATTACCCGAAAGACTCACGCGCCAGCTGGGAAAAATTCCCCGGAAACGATTTCATCAAGTACGGCACCTATCACCTGGGCTTTGATTCGAAGGGTATGCTCTGGACGAGCACTCTGGAGATCGGCATGATTTCGCGCATCGATCCGGCCACCGGCGAAGTGAAGACCTATTTCCCGCCGGACGTTCCCGGAATCCGCGGCATGGCGGTCGACGCGCACGACAACGTCTGGTTCGCCGATTACTACAACCACCGCCTGGGCATGCTCGACACGAAAACCGGAAAATACAAGATGTACCAGCCGCCCACGCGAGGTTCCGCGGCGTACGGCATAGTAGCCGACGCGAAAACCGGTTATATCTGGTACGCCGATCAGGCAGGGAACTACATCACCCGCTTCGATCCCGCCACCCAGCAATTCGCCGAGTACCCCATACCCACGCGCGGCGCCATCCCCCGCTTCATCGACCTCGACAAAGACGGCCGCATCTGGTTCGGCGAGTGGTGGACAGGCAAAATCGGCGTTCTCGATCCAGAAGGCGGCGCCAAGTCGCTAGCCTCAACTCGTTAGCCCCGAACGAGTTTTCTTGGGTGTAGGCTTCGAGGGATTGTCGTCTTCAAGGTGGGAGCCGCATGAGAAGGGGCTTACTATGCCCGCTGCTACTAGCATTCGTTAGCAGCGCGCAAGATTTACCGCCGCCCGGAAATAGACCTTCCACGCCAGGAATCTCACTAAGCATCAGTGCAGTCGACGACGTAGTGAAACCCGGTGCGCCCGTCGAGATCAAGTTAAACCTCAAGAACGACTCGGAGAAAGATTACGTAATAATTAGATCCGGATCTTGGGAATGTACCTATCGCGTTGAGGTACGGAACGAGAGCGGAACAGTTCCGCCAGAAACTAAATATGGGATTATGTTTAACGGTCATGTCGCGGAAAAGGACTGGGAGAAGTCAGGCCTGACGTTGGATCAAATGCTTCATGCTTGCACTGGCGGTGCATCTTTCGTTGATCTTAAGTCCGGGCAATCAGTCACCGCATCTCTTAAGGTAACAGCCCTATATAGCTTGACAGCTACTGGGAAATATACCGTCCAGGTTAGATTGGACCAAGACCCGAAAGTGGATGGTGTTGTGGTGACGTCGAACATTGTTACCGTAGCGGTTAGACCGCAGTGACTCCCCCGCTTCTTCAGCGGGGGAGTGCGGTTTCGAGCGACTGCAAATTCGGCCCGGTTTGCCTGTTAACTCTTCGTCTTAACAGCCATCTTCTGCGCCATAAATAGCAGCAGGCTCCTGTCGCCCGCATCCATTCGGCTGAGCAGGGTGTGGAAGCGCTGCCAGACCCGCGCCCGTTTGCCCGAGGAACCCCATTCCGCCGCGGCGCCTTTCTCCTGCTTCGGAAGCGCCGGAATTGCCGGCGGATTTTCCCCGTCATAGAAAAGCTGGTAGAGCGGAACTTCCAGCGCCCGCGCCAGCTTTTCGAGTGTTCCCACGGCCGGAACCGTGTGCCCGTTCTCCACGCGGGAAATGTAGCAGCGCAGAAGGCCCGTCTTGCGCTCGATGTCTCCCTGCGAAAGGTTTTTCTGTTCTCTGATTTGCCGCAGCCGTTCTCCAATGATCATTTTAGCCTCTCTATTTTCATCTTAACGCTCATCGTCCAACTTTGCATTGTCTGCCAGCTGGCGAAACCGTTCCTGGCTGTCCCGCAGTGCCTTCTTCGTTTGCACATGGCCGGTCACTTCCACTTCGAGCGCGCGGACCGTCACCACCAGGTCCCGCTCTTTCCTGTCGACGGCTTCCCGCAGCAAGCTATGAGTGGCGAGCAACTCGCCTTCGATCCGCCGCCGCTCCACAACCATCGCCGCCACCACCAGCGTCATCGTTCCGATCACGCCGATAAAAGTGTCCAGCAGCACGATCGACGTCATCAGGTTCTTGGCCACAAACGAGCCGTATCCGTGTAGCGTGCCCCAGATCGCGCTTCCAAACAGGATCAGCGTCGTTCCGGCCGCTTCCAGCTGGCAGAAGCGGAACCCCGCCCAGATCAGGAAGGGAATGCAGAGCCACGCCTGCACGATCTGATTCTTGTTGAGCGATCTTGCCAGCGGCCCGAAAACCAGCAGGGAAACGAAAATCAACCCGATGAGCAGCGCGGATAACTCGCGCATCTCGCTGCCATCCATCGCGTGATGGTAACCGCGGAGCAGCATAATCAGAAACGGGGCAATCAGCAGGTTCCCCATTCCGTGGGCGAGCCACCAGGTGAGCCACCGGAACGGCACATCCCCCGACTGGATCATTCCCCGGGAATAATCGAAAAACACGCCAATCGTGGGATTGATCAGCGGAGCGCATACCGACGCGAACAGGACGAAAAGGAACACGCCCTTCGCGGTGTCGAATGCCTTCGCTCCGTTCGCAAATCTCTTGACGAGATAAGCCCCTGCGAAACCTTCGAACACGCTGGCAATCGGAATCGAAAAGCTGTTGAACACCAATCCTGACCTGGTCGCGTGATCCAGAAAACATCCCACCAGCACCGCCGGCCACACGCCATACCCGTAGAGAATAAACGCCGCAAGAGCGATGCCCGAGGGCACCCAGATCGGCGTCACATACGGGTGTACGAACGCCAGCCCCAGGCCAAGCCTGCCCCCTATAAAATAAAAGATGGTCAGTCCGGCAAGGAACCCAAGGTTTTTGAGTGAGAAATCGCCTAGTCTTCTAAACAAGGAGAAGTTGCCTGCCCCGTACCGGTCGAATCGATGCCCCGCCTCGATTCATAGCCGGTTTTATTAGACTCTTGACTCGCGCTATCCTACCTTTCTTACACTTCCAATTCAACGACTTTGCCGCACCCAAAGACTCATTCATAAACCTCTATTATCGTGTTGTTTAGCCTCCGGTGACGTCCGCGTAGCTGACGCTTGGGTAACTGCCGGAGCTGGCGCGGTTTGTTGCTCTGGGCAGGGCCTCGAGAACATCCGAGAAAAATAGTGGAGTGCCAGCTTGAACTCGACTGGCCATGCATTGATACCTTCGACCCATGCTTTCCCATGAAACCGTTTCGCACCGCTACACGTTTATCATTTTGCGCTGGTGAATTCGTTCCACTTAAGCTTAGAATACGCGCCGTTGTTGCGGCCATGTATTGCCGCTACGGATCGACATCTCGGAGGAACTTCGTGCATCGAAAGCAGTTATCTCTTGTGATCGTTTTGGGCTTGTTTTTTGCGGCCGCCGGATTGCTCAAGACCGCAGCGCAATCGGAGACCGCCCCCACGGTTCCTCCCATAGGAGGCGCTACCACCCTCGACTACGATTTCTTTAAGGCAAAGGTACAGCCCATTTTTCTGCTCAAGCGACCCGGGCACGCTCGCTGCTTCCTGTGCCATGCCGATTCCAACATTCACGCCCCGCTCAAGCTCGTGCCTCTCTCCCCTGGCGCCACCACGTGGGACGAAGCCCAGACCCGCCAGAACTTCGAATACATAAAGGTCGTTGCCATTGCGGGCGATCTGCAAAGCCCGCTCCTGACTCACCCTCTTTCCCCGGATGCCGGCGGAGATTTCTTTCACACGGGAGGAAGGCAGTTCGAATCGCAGACAGATCCTTCCTGGCTAACATTTAAAGCATTCATTCTCGGAGAAAAGCTAGACAAGCTAAAGTAGCGGCTGGCCGGTCGCCTTTAATTTCTCCAACTGGGAACTCGAGATAAACTCGAAATAATTGACACGCCCGATATGAGGAGCAATCGACGATGAAGATGAAGATGACCAAGCAAAATATTCTGAGCGCCGCTCTACTAACCTGCGCAAGCCTGGCCCTGGGAGCGTTAGCCGCATCCACTTTGGCGGCGCCGAAACTCAAGCCCCGCATCATCCAGACCAACTTTGCCGGCGACAACGTCAGCATCATCGACCCCGTCACCAACAAGGTAGTGGGCCACATCGAAGGGATCGAGCTAAACCACGGCGTCGCAGTCAATCCCAACGGAAAATTCATCTACGTGAGCGACGAAACGAATCTCTCGCTCGATGTTGTCGACGGAAAATCCTTCAAGATACTCAACAAGATCATTCTCACCGGCCATCCCAACAACATCACGATCAGCCACGACGGCGCGCGCGTCTACGTAGCTATAGTTGGCAAGGATGGCGGCCTCGACGTGATCGACACCGTAGCCCAGAAAGTCCTGAAGTTCATTCCCACGCACAATGCCATCCACAATCCCTACGTAACCCCGGACGGCAAGTACGTCCTGGCCGGATCGATCCAGGGCAAGATGATCAGCGTGGTCGACACGCAAACCGACGAAGTCGCCTTCACCATCCCCATGGATCTGGGTGTCCGCCCCATGGCCATCTCCGCCAATCCCGACGGCTCTACCCGCTTCATCTTCGCCCAGCTGACCGGCTACAACGGATTCTCATGCATCGATTTCGCCACGCGCAAGGAAATCAAGCGCGTCCACAATCCCGACCTCCCGGCCGACCGCCAGCCGGTTCCTCCGGGTAACGAAGCCTCACACGGCATAGCGGTAACGGCCGATCAAAAAACGCTGGTAGTGGTCAGCCGCGTCAACACGGCCCTCTACACTTTCTCCATCCCCGATTTGACGCTGACCGGCACCACGTACCTGGGCGGCAAGGGTGCCGGCTGGCTGACGCTCTCTCCCGACAGCAAAACAGCCTACGTAGCCAACCCAATCAACGACGACGTCTCCGCAGTGGACTTGGCCACAATGAAGGAGGTCGCCCTGATCCCGGTAGGCTTCGTCCCCAAGCGCAACACCTCCGGCATGCTAGAGTAGAGCCGCCTCAAAAATGGAATTTATCTCTTAGCCTCAGCCGCGCCTCTAAGCAAGGGCAGATGTTGCTCCAGCCTTTACGGGTGCCCGACCCTTCGGTGTTAAGGGTCGGTCTTCTGTCTTTGCCTTTCGCAGTCGCTTTTCGTGTCATCCCTCACCCATGCGCGCGAAGCGCGGATGGGTGAGGGACCTGCTTCTTCCTTCCTTATCCCTTCTTCGCCCGTCATCCTGGGGAGCGCAGCGACGAAGTGCGGTTTTCCATCGCGCGGTTTTCGCGCGATGAATCCTTTTCGTGTCGCAACTCCAACAACCAGCATCGCACTCGAGCAGCCTTCGTCTTCTTTCTTGAATCCGTAAAAAGCCAAGATCGGCGCACGCATTGACAATACTGGTCACGGGAAGCTGACGTGAAACCATGATACGATCCACCTTGAGGGCAACAATGTCAGGATCGTCAATAACTCAAAATGCTGAGATAGCGGCAGGTTTCGCGGTTTCTTTATCCGGGCTGCTTTGGTTGCTGACACTGCAAGCCCCGCGAGGGGCACTTCCGCGCCTTGGCTTCGTTTCTGCTCTCTTTTGCGCCGGGATGGCACTTGCTTATTGTTGGGCGGTTTGTTTTGCGTTCGTGATGCGCAAACGTTGCTGGCCTGCGCGCACCTTTGGTCTCGCTGGCCTATTATTTACTGTCCCCGGATTTGTGCTGATGTCGTCTTTGACTCACCTCTGGCCTCTCGGCATGATGTTTATTTCTTGGGGTTCAATTACATCGTATATCACCAGAAAGCTCGCATATCCGAACCTCACACCGGAGCAAATTTATGCTCCCGAGCCACCGTTGACCCTTTTTCCAAACAGACCCGAGCCTCTGACTTAGTCTCGGAGGTGCAAAGCGGCGTACCTCCTAAAGAACCCTTCACGGACACCCTAGTTTCATCTAGCCTAGAGAGCCCATGGATGATTCCTGTGCATAGACGTCTCCTTTTTCAGTTTCTTGCCGCTGTGGCTAGCGGGATCCTTTTGCGTTTCGCCGTCGACCTGCATCCGATATGGTGGCTGGTCTGGCTCGCTCCTGTACCTCTGCTGCTGATGGCGCTTCGCTCTAGCGCCGAGGAAACACGCTGGATCGTAGCTCTCGCTGCAGTCATCGGGACAAGCAGCAACTTCCATTACTTACGCATGGTCATGCCCCTGCCCACTGTCATCGCGGTGATTGCCGCGCAATCCCTGCTTTGGGTGTTCCTGATCGTGACCACACGCCGCGTCGTCGTGCGCTATCGGGCCTGGTGGACCGTGTTCGTCTATCCCGTTCTGTGCGTCGCAGTGGACACTTTAATGGCGGCCCTGCTTCCCGATGGCAACTGGGCCAGCCTGGCCTACTCGCAAGCGGATATCCTGCCAATCCTCCAGATCACTTCTTTGCTTGGCACTGCCGGATTGTTGTTTTTGATTACCCTCGTTCCGTCCGCACTAGCTCTGGCAATAGCCTATGGGCGAACGCTTCGCCGTGGCTGGATCGCTTATGGGCTCGCTGCACTCCTGCTCGCCGGCTCGATCGTCTACGGCCTCGTGCGCTTGCAGCGTCCTGCCAATGGCATGGAAACCACTTTCGGGCTTGCTTCGATTGACGATGCGATTGGACTCAGAGCATCTCCTGCGTATGCGTCGAATATCCTGCAGGAGTACGACCGGCAGGTCGCCTCGCTGGCGGTCCAGGGAGCTCAGGTCATTGTTCTTCCTGAAAAAGTTGCGCTCCTCACGCCCCCCAAGGCTCTGCGATGGCAGCAACATTTCAGCGCTCTGGCCCTGCAAAACCATCTTTGGCTGGAAGTAGGCGTCGGAATCTTCGATCGCAACAGCCGGGAGAATTGGGCGTGGCTCTTCACGCCGGAAGGCATTCTGGCCTCCAGCTACCAAAAGCATCACCTGGCGCCCCCCGAGCGCCGCGATCGATTTTCTTCCGGCACGGATTACTCCGTATCTATCGTCGAGGGACACCCTTACGGCCTCGCCATCTGCAAAGACATGCATTTCGCCGCACTGGGCCGCGCTTATGGAGAGCGCCACGCGGCCGTCATGCTCGTTCCTGCCTGGGATTTCGACTATCTCGACGCCTGGATCGAGGCGCGCACCACCGTGGTGCGCGGCATTGAAAACGGCTATGCCGTCGCGCGTTCCTCCCGCGAGGGATTTCTCACGGTAAGCGATGCCTACGGCCGGATATTGGCGGAGCGTCCGAGCAGTCCCATGCCGGGTAGTTCTCTCCTCGCAAGAGCAATCGTAAAGGACCCTCTGCCCACCCTCTACACTCGGACTGGCAACTTCTTCGGATGGCTATGTGTGGTCGCGGCTGCCATCTTTTTGCTTAGCCGAGCGTCCGTTCCTGCCGAGCGGGCAACTCCTGATGAACACCCAAAATGAAAAGTTGCGACGGCGAGCTGTGAGTGCATCGTCCTTCGATGCCACACGGTGATGCCAAGGACTCCCTTTAGGTAAAAACAAAACCACCTTGACTGCCACCGGCCTTCTTATGGAAGGCGTTAGGAACCTTTTCGGTTCTAGAGCGTGTCCATAATGTGCGTGCCAAAGGGAGCAATTTTAATTGCGGCTAGTTTTTTCCACTGTTGAACCTGCCCCAGCTAATCTGCACGTGGTATTTGTCCACAGGTGAAATTCAAATACGGGCTTGTCCATTAACAAGGCGTTGTTCTACCTTCCAAACCCTGTAACCAAACAGAACGGAGCACGTGTTGCCGTCGATTCGCATTCTTGTAGTGGATGATTACGAATACTGGCGACGCGAAATCCGCTTGCTGCTTCAAGCGCGGCCTGAGGGCAAGTCGTCTGCGAAGTGTCGGATGGATTGGAAGCCGTTCAGACGGCCGAAGAACTCAGGCCGGACTTAACCATTAGTTGCCGCTGCCGCAGCGGCGTCGCCTTTTGCTAGGAGGCGCAATTCGGCTTCGGGCACGACGAATTCCGCCCTGCCACAATCCTGGCAAACAATAAGCTCGTGGAATGCCCAGACAACTGGATCGTCAATGTGTTTCAGTCCAGGGCGACGGATGCCCATCTCCGCGACGAATTTGTCTTGGTAGGTAAATGCGCACTGGCACATAGAGCCTCCGAATGGAACTGAGAGCCCGCCATGTGCATTCTGCTCGTGGACAGCCAATATCGAGAGGTGACGGGACCGCACCTTATCGTAGAAAGCAGCTATGCGTCAAGTAAATATCCGATGAACGCTCAATCACTGTAGGTATCGTACTGATTCATTTTGGCTCACCGAAAACGGTCCCGCGAAAAGCGCGATCGTTGTGCCATCGGGCGAAATAGCCGAACTTTGGCTGGGGCAGGGCTTGCCGGAGGAGAAGGAAAACCTCAGCGCAAATGGGAAACCCTCATTTGCTCCGTAGGAGTCTCTATGCCGCGGCGTTTTCTGAATTCCGCGTGAATTGATATCTCTGAATTGCTGCCGCGATTTCTACCTTGTCCAAACCTTTGAGTCTGGTGCGTACCACACGGCCTTTGCAGTTGACCCTGACGGGCCCCGCATGGGTCACCTCCTGCGGTAAAGTCATCAGAATTTCAAGCGCGGAACCATCCTTCAGGTTTTTCGGCAGATCGAAACGAAGTCCGTGGGAACTCACATCGTGCGTTTCCGTCACTGCTTCCCCAATAAGCTTCTCGTCGGTCCATCGGACAACGACGGGTAGCTGTATTAAGAAACGACGCGATTTACGTTGTTCTCTTTCGATCACAGAGTCACCCCTATTTCGCGTGAGCAGTTGAGTGGCCACCCTGTGGCGACACATTCGCCAACATTTGACGCCTGAGGATCTCGTGCGATGTGCAGCTTAATTCTCTGGATGTGCAAACCTTTGGCGAAAGGGGAACCAGCACACCTGATTTTGCCTGTGGATTGTTGACAATGCCGTTAGAACATCTTCATGCGCCATACATCACTTCTGTAAACAATGTAAGCAGAGGGGGACTCGATGTCCGAAAACCGAGATAATTTCCCAACCCATGAGCGAATTAAGATGCGGGCTTACGAACTTTACAGGGACCGCGGCGCCACAATGGGCCAAGACGTGGAGCATTGGCTGGCAGCCGAAAAAGATCTTACTGAATTGTATGTCGAGGAACTTTTTATCACACTGAAGACAAGAAGAGGTGCTGCAGCGGGATCATAACCAGATTGCACTGGGTTCTCTCTGCCATTTTTCCCCGTGCTTTGCGCAATTCACGCCATGCCCCGAGATAACCTCGATCCTCTTGTCTGGACTATCCGGCATGCATCGGACAACAATGCGGCGCTCGCTATGGCGGCGGGCATGGCTTTCGACCTACGTGTGGTAGATTCTCGACCGCACGTTCCACGATACAGGTTCTCGACACAGATCGAATATCCCGATTCTTGCGTTCGCCGCCCCGGACAGCGATAATTGACGGGTGCTTACGGTGACAGTGGGTAAGTTTATGAAGAGCCGGTCAACCAGAACTAGCCTTCAATCCGCAACCGTCGTGCTGCTGCTGTTCGCGGTCACAGGATTGTCGACTCTCGCGAAAAACAGCCAGTATTTCCCCAACTCTAATCCTGCGCATTACATCAATATTTCAAACAAGATGAAGGGTGCTCCGGCTCCAGTTCTCTTGGACCCAGGGCCGCTCTATCCGATCGCGAAGGTTGTTCCACCACAACCATGCACTCCGCTGAATCATGGCGTCGAGGAGATTTCGCTTCCCTCGCCGTCGATCGGAGTCACGGTCTCGATTCAGCATCGCTCTCCTCCTTCCTCGCGGTCCTAACAACAGTACGTTTCCAAAATCGCTCCTTCGTTTAATTATTTGAATTAACCGGGTCCTTGCGCTTTTCGAATTCTTCGCGGCCTTTTGCCGCGATAGGGCCGGAGTGAATTTGGGCCTTAGGGGGCCGAACTGCATGGCCATTGGCATATGAAGGCTTTCTTCAGTTCTCAGCGAAATGATTTCTGCTGGTTATGAGGTGAACGGATGTGCAAGACAAGCAGGCACGCGAACGTCGCACTTCTCATTTCTACCGGATTCCTGGCGATGTTTGTCCCAGGCTGCCGGAACGGCCGCCAGGCCGACGCAGAAGATGCGGCGCATGCGCCCACAGCTCCCGTGGTGAAGGTAGTCCGCCGTAACCTTTCGAATACTCTCGAAATCGCTTCGGAATTCCAGCCTTTGCAGCAAATCGAGGTGTACGCAAAGGTGTCCGGCTATATCAAAAAGCTCTATGTAGATTGGGGAACACACGTCAAACAGGGGCAACTCCTCGCCGAGCTGGAAATCCCC
Organism: uncultured Acidobacteriota bacterium; assembly: GCA_963709105.1. Lineage (GTDB taxonomy): Bacteria > Acidobacteriota > Terriglobia > Acidiferrales > UBA7541 > Palsa-295. The sequence goes on along the minus strand of CAVPVC010000013.1, from coordinate 779,448 downwards.
GAGTTGCAGCAGCAATTGCAACAAGATGAAGCGAGCGCTCGTCGCAGCGATCAAGACCTCTCGCGCGCCCGCGAAGAACTCAACCGCGCGCAGTCCGCTTACACCGTTGCGCACCTCACATACTCGCGGCTAGCGGACGTACAAAAGGCGCGGCCCGAACTGGTGGCCCAGGAAGAGATCGATACCGCGCAAGGCAAGGATCAGGAAGCCAGCGCGGATGTTTCGTCCGCAAAGGACGCTGTAGCGGCTGCTGAGCAGGGAATACTAGCCGCGAGGGCCGCGCTCGGGAAGGACCAGGCGATGTTCGGATACGCGCGTATCACGGCTCCTTTTGACGGTGTCGTTACTCAAGTATACGCGTACACCGGCGCTCTGCTTCCCGCTGGAACTTCTTCGAACAAGGGTGATCTGGCTTTGTGCCAGCTTTCGCAGAACGAGATCTTGCGGCTGGTAATCCCGGTGCCGGAAAGAGCCGTCGACGATCTTCACCTGGGAGACGGCGTGGATATCGAGGTCTCTGGTGCGAACAAGTCGTTCACCGGAAAACTCGTGAGGTTCTCCGATCAGATCGATACACAAACTCGTACGATGCATACCGAAGTCCAGGTCGCCAATGCGAATTATCTTCTCGTTCCTGGAATGTATGCCTCCGTGAAGATTCCTCTGCGCTCCGCTTCGAACGTTTTAAGTGTCCCGGTGCAGGCGGTGGAATCCTCGGGCAGCGGTTCCGGCACGGTGTTTTTGGTAAACGCCGCGAATCGCGTGGAACAGCGCGAGGTGAAGCTGGGAATTCAGACCGCGACAGCAGCGGAAGTGCTGTCCGGTTTGCAAGAGAACGACACCGTCATCTTCGGGGAACAGAACCAATTCAAGGTAGGCGAACTCGTCTCCCCTCAGACGGTCGCTGTTCCGGGAATGGAGTAAAACCTGGATGCCTACATTCTCCATACGACATCCTTACTTCATCATCGTCCTTTGTCTCTTGGTCTGCGTCCTCGGTCTGACGGCCTTGTTGCAAATGCCCGTGGATATGTTTCCGCCCATCGATATTCCCGTGGTGCTGGTGGCCACGTTTTATAACGGAATGCCGCCTGAGCAAATTGAAGCCGATATCACCGACACGTTCGAGCGATTTTTCACCCTGGGCAGCGGGATCGATCACATGGAATCCCGTTCCATGGCCGGCGTAAGTTTAATCAAAATTTACTTCCAGCCTGGCTCCGATGCCAATGCGGACGTTACGCAAATTTCCAACCTGGCCATGGCGGATTTGCGGCGCCTTCCGCAGGGCACGCTGCCCCCCGTTGTGATGAAAGTGGACGCCTCCAGTCTTCCCGTGTGCCTGTTGACCGTGGATGGCCAAGGCTTGAGCGAAACGCAGCTTCACGATTATTTGCAGTTCAGCATTCGCAATCAGATTGCCGGCGTTCCGGGCGCTACTGTCCCTCCGCCCTACGGCGGACGTTACCGGCAGATCATGGTGGATGTGGATCCGCTGAAATTGCAGGCGCACGAACTCAGCCCCATGGACGTCGTGCGCGCCATTGACCAGTCCAACCTGATCCTGCCCGCTGGCGACGTGCGCATCGGCCCGATGGACTACAACATTTACACGAACGCACAGGTCGCGAATGCGGATGTTATCAACGGCATCCCCCTGAAAACCGAAGGTGAGAAATCCGTGTTCGTCTCTGACATCGGAAAAGCCGTGGATAGCTCGTTTCTGCAGTACAACATCGTGCGCGTGAATGGACAGAAATCCGTCTACGTGCCCATTCTCAAGCAGGGCGGCGACACCAACACCATCGCAGTGGTGAACGGCATCCGCAAGGCCATCACCACCCTTCGCGATATTCCCGCGCAGCTGAAAACGCACGTCGTTTTTGACCAGTCTGTTTTCGTCAAGGGCGCCATCGGCACGGTATTGCGCGAAGGCGGAATTGGTGTGTTGCTCACAGCCATCATGATCTGGGTCTTCCTGGGAAGCTTTCGTGCGACGGCCGCGGTCTTCCTCTCGATTCCACTTTCCGTGATGATCACCTTTTTCGTCCTTCATTCTGCCGACAAGACGATTAACAGTATGGTCCTCAGCGGCTTGGCCCTGGCTTTCTCGCGCTTGATTGACGATTCCGTCGTGGTTTTGGAGAACATTTACCGGCATATAGAACAGGGCGAAGATCCCGAGACGGCGGCGATCAACGGCGCGAACGAAGTGGCGTTGCCGGTGCTGGCCATCATGCTGGTAGCGGTGGTGGTGTTTTTCCCGGTCACTTTCCTTTTCGGTGTAAGCAAATACCTGTTCTCGGCACTCGCTTTAGCCGTGGTGATCGCATTATTCGCTTCCTATTTCGACGCCGTAACCGTCGTGCCTCTTTTCTGCGCTCATTTTTTGAAGGCCGTCCACAACTTAGGGGAAGAATCGGCTCATGCGCCTAAATCGTGGAGTCAGCGGTTTCACGCGGGATTTAATGCTCGCTTCGACCGGATGCTGGATGTTTATGAGCGCTGGGTGCGCAAGGCCCTCGAACGTCCTCGCGAAGTTGTGTGGAGTTTCGTGATTTTCTTTGCCTTGTGTTTTGCGCTCACGCCTTTGATCGGCGTCGCCTTCTTTCCGCGCAGCGATGCCGGTCAATTCGTCATCAACGTCAAAGCGCCCACCGGCACGCGCATCGAAGTGACCAACGATTACATCAAACGGGTCGAAGAAATCATCCGCAAAACCGTCAAGCCGTCGGACCTCGACACTATCGTCTCCAACATCGGCGTTTTCCCCGACCTTTCCGCTCTGTTCACCCCGAACTCCGGAATGCACACGGCCACCGTGAATGTGGGCCTCGCCGAGGATCACGGCGTCAGCAGTTTTGTTTACATGCAGCAGGTGCGCGAGCAACTTGCCAGGCAGTTGCCGCAGTTGCGCACCTATTTCCAATCGGGCGGTTTGGTGGATGCCGTGCTAAATCAGGGCATGCCCGCTCCCATCGACGTCCAGGTTAGCGGAATGGATCTGAAGGCCGGCGAGGCCATTGCCCGGAATCTGGCGAGCCAAATCAAGAAAGTCCCCGGCGTGTCGGACGTCTATATTCCGCAAGATATGGACTATCCGGCGTTGAAGCTGGAGGTAAATCGCGAACGCGCCAGCCAGCTCGGACTCAGCCCAAAGGAAATCGTAGACAACGTGATTACCTCGCTCACCTCGGACGTCATGATCGCTCCCAGTTATTGGGTTGATCCCAAGACCGGCAACAATTATTTCGTCAGCGTGCAGTATCCGGAAAATCACGTGAAGTCCATTGAAGACTTGAAGGCCATGCCGCTGCGCTCTCCGAATCTGAAAATGCCGACCTTCCTTAGCCAGGTCGCCGACGTCACCCAGATTCAAACTCCCACCGAAGTAGACCACTATCAATTGCAGCGCACCTTCGACATCTACGTCGCGTCCACAGGCGAAGACATCGGCGGTCCAGCCAAAGCAATTTCCAAAATCATCGCCGGCACCCAAATTCCGCCGAACACCCGCATCAATGTACGCGGCCTGGTCGTCACCATGGAATCCTCGTTCCGCAGTTTCGCGCTCGGACTCTTGCTGGCGATTCTCCTCGTATATTTGATTCTGGTCGCGCAATTTGCCTCGTTCACCGATCCCTTTCTGATCGTGCTGGCCGTCCCTACCGGCCTCGTGGGCGTGATCTTCACTCTCGCCTGCACCGGAACCACTCTGAACATTCAATCGCTTATGGGCATCGTCATGCTGCAGGGCATGGTCGTTTCCAATAGCATTCTCATCGTGGATTTTGCGAATGTGCTGCGCAGCCAGGGCCGCACGTTAATCGAAGCGGTGGCGCAATCTTGCCGCATTCGGCTTCGTCCCATCCTCATGACTTCACTCGCCACCGTCGTCGGCCTGCTGCCCATGGCTTTCAAACTGGAAACCGGCAGCGAAGCCTATGCGCCGCTGGCACGCGTCATCATCGGCGGACTGATTTCCTCCATCATTCTCACGATCTTCGTCGTTCCAGCAGCATACCTTTTGATTTATCGGCGGCGTCCGGCGCAGAGTTTGCAGGTTTTGCCAGAGGAGGCGCATTAATGTCCCCGCGTCATTTGCTTTCATATTGTTTCTTCTTCGCGCTGGCCGTGATCCCGTGCGTGGCGCAAAATGCGCAGACGTTGTCTCTGGCCAATGCCGAGAAAATCGCCATCGACAATCATCCCCAGATTCAAGCCGCCGGTTACCTGGCCGCTGCCGCGAAAGCTCAGGTGACGCAAGCGCGCTCTGCGTACTACCCGCAAGCCTTCGGCAGTCTTACCGGCGCGGAGGCGGAACACGACAGCCGCATTGCCGCCGGCGCCCTGAATAACCCGACTATCTACGACCGCTATTCGAATGGCGTCACCGTCGGACAGCTCGTCACCGACTTCGGCCGCACTCACGAACTGGTAAAGAGCGCCAGCCTGCACGCGCAAGCGCAGCAGGAAAATGTCACCACTTCGCGTGCGGACGTGTTGCTCAATGTTGACCGCGCGTACTACGGAGTGTTGCGCGCCGAAGCTGTGCTGAAAGTTGCCGAGGAAACCGTGAAAAACCGCCAGCTCATCTCCGATCAAATCACGGCACTCGAGCAAGATAAGCTGCGATCGGGCCTGGACGTGAGTTTTGCCAAGGTGGATTTGGCTCAGGCCCAACTTCTGCTCATTCAGGCGCAAAACGGAGTGCAAGCGTCGTACGCGGATCTTTCCACGGCCTTGGGTTACGAACAGGAAAAAACATTCACCCTTGGGGAGGAGGCGGTGCCGCCGGCTCCTTCACCCAATATTTCCGATCTGATCGCGCAAGCATTGCAAAACCGGCCGGAATTGATCAGCGGGCGTCTGAGTGTTCGTTCGGCGCAAAGCTACGCAACCGCGGAGCGGGATTTGTGGTTCCCGACAATCTCCACGGTAGGCGCCGCGGGCTTGACCCCCGTTCGCGAAGAGCCGCTGGGAAGCCGGTATGCAGCGGCGGGCTTCAACGTAAATATTCCGCTATTCAACGGCCATCAATTCGGAGCCCTGCGCGCCGAAGCGAATGCCGAAGCTCAGGCCCAGCAGCAGTATCTTCGCGACGTGCAGAACGGCGTGGTCCGCGACGTTCGGAAGGCGTGGCTCGATGCCAACGCGGAATTCCAGCGTCTTGCCGTAACCGATCAACTTCTGAGTCAAGCCACCCAGGCCCTCGATCTCGCGCAGCAGCGCTATAAGCTTGGCCTCAGTTCCATCATCGAGCTGAGCCAGGCCCAGCTGAATATGACCCAAGCTGAAATCACGCAAGCCAGCGCCAAATATGACTACGAGACCGCGATTTCGGCGCTGAACTACCAAATCGGCGTTACCCATTGATGCGTAGTCGCCAAGCGGTGGTTCTAAGTCCCGAGTAAGTTGATTGGATAGCGTCGTCGGCGCCCTTTGAGCCGGGTGCCCGACGCTTTCGATTTTAAAGGGTCGGTGCTTTGTCGTTCTGGACTCCATGACGAAGGGACCGCTTCGCACCTTCGCGCCGCTCCGAAAATTAGCCGCGCCGTCAGGTTCACCGAATCCCTCTTCGTGTCGCAATTCCAGAACCAGCATCGCAGCCGAGCAACGCCTTTAGCGGGGCGGAGCCTTTCAGCTCGCCGCAGTCATCGGCTTTCGCCGTTGCGTTTGCGGGTGCCCCACCCTTCGATTTTTAAGGGTGGGTCTTTCTTTCGATTTTGCTTCCGCCTCTGCCTTTCGTTGTCATTCCGGACGAGCGCAACGAGGAGGAATCTCTCTTTATGCGCCAATTCCTGCAACATCGCTGCAACCCACCACGCCTCTGCGGGTCGGAGCTTTTCAGCTCCCAGATAACCAACGGCGCGCAGCGCCTTCCTCTCGCGGCACCTTTTCCGCGAGTTTCTCTCCTCTGCCTCCTCAACCTCCTCTGCCTCACCTACGTCCCGCCAACTACAGCTTCAGCAGTTCCCGCAGCCGCTTAGTCTGCCCGCGCGACACCGGTATCTCGCTCGCGCGCTTGTCATTCATCTTGAGCATGTAGCTCGACTTGAACCACGGCACCACTTCCTTGATGTGATTGATGTTCACCAGGTAAGACCGGTGCGGCCGCCAGAACACATCCGCATCGAGCGACTCCTCCAGCTCATCGATCGTCCGGTAATTGGAAACTCCCTCGGCCTCTCGGGCCACGATGCTGATCGACCCATCCTCGATCGACGCATAAATCATGTCTTCCGCGTCCACCAGAATCAGCCGCGCCTGCGACTTCACCAGCAGCTTCACGGGCTGAGCCGCTTTGGCCTTGGGCGCGCTCGCGCCCAGCTGCCCCACCAGCGTTTCCAGCCGCTCCACCGGCGAAGTGTCCGCCTCCACCATTTTCTTTGCCCGCTGCACCGCCTTCGCGATGCGCGCCTTGTCGAAAGGCTTCAGCACGTAATCGACGGCGTTCACCTCAAACGCATGCACGGCGTAATTGTCGAAAGCCGTGGCGAAGACGATCTGTGGAATCCGCACCTTCCGCTCCACCAGCTTCTTGATCACGCCAAATCCGTCCAGCCCCGGCATCTGCACGTCAAGAAACACCAGATCCGGCTCGCGCTCCTTGATCAGCGCCACAGCCTCAATCCCATTCTTTCCCTGCGCGATCACCTCAATCTCGGGAAAACCCTTCAGCAAAAAGGCCAGCTCGTCCCGAGCGGGGCGTTCGTCGTCGACGATGATGGTGCTGATGGTCATTCCAATTGTTCCTGAGAGAGTATAGGAAGCCCGTGCTCCAGTAGCAACCCGCTCCGGTGGTCCCTGCGTGCGTCCTAAAGAATCCCTTCACCGACGCCCTGGTTTCATCTAGCCTATACAGCCCATGGATAATCCCTGTGCATAGAGGTCTCCTTTTTCGGCTTGTTGCCGCTGTCGCTAGCGGGATCATTTTGCGTTTCGTTGTCGACCTGCATCCGATATGGTGGCTAGTCTGGCTCGCTCCTGTACCCCTGCTGCTACTCGCGTTTCGCTCTAGCGCCCGGGAAACACGCTGGATCGTCGCTCTCTCTGCAGTCATCGGAACGAGCAGCAACTTCCATTACTTACACATGGTCATGCCGCTGCCCACTGTAATCGGGGTAATTGCTGCGCAATCCCTGCTTTGGGTATTCCTCATAAGGATCACCCGCCGCGTGGTCGTGCGCTATCGGGCCTGGTGGACCGTGTTCGTCTATCCTGTTCTGTGCGTCGCTGTGGACACTTTAATGGCTGCCCTGCTTCCGGATGGCAACTGGGCCAGCCTGGCCTATTCCCAAGCGGATATCCTGCCAATCCTCCAGATCACTTCTTTGCTTGGCACTGCCGGATTGTTGTTTTTGATTACCCTCGTTCCGTCCGCACTAGCTCTGGCAATAGCCTATGGGCGAACGCTTCGCCGTGGCTGGATCGCTTATGGGCTCGCTGCACTCCTGCTCGCCGGCTCGATCGTCTACGGCCTCGTGCGCTTGCAGCGTCCTGCCAATGGCATGGAAACCACTTTCGGGCTTGCTTCCATTGACGACGCGATCGGACTCAAAGCATCCCCCGGGTATGCTTCGAATATCCTGCAGGAGTACGACCGGCAGGTCGCCTCGCTGGCGGCCCAGGGGGCTCAGGTCATTGTTCTCCCTGAAAAGGTCGCGCTCCTTACACCGCCCAAGGCCCAGCAATGGCAGCAACATTTCAGCGCCCTCGCTCTGCAAAACCATGTTTGGCTGGAAATAGGTGTCGGAATCTTTGATGGCAAAAGCCGCGAGAATTGGGCGTGGCTCTTCACGCCGGAAGGCGGGCTCGCCTCCAGTTACCAAAAGCATCACCTGGCGCCCCCCGAACGCCGCGATCGATTTTCCTCCGGCACGGATTACTCCGTATCTACCGTGGAGGGACACTCTTACGGCCTCGCCATCTGCAAAGACATGCACTTCGCCGCACTCGGTCGAGCATACGGAGAGCGCCACGCGGCCGTCATGCTGGTGCCCGCCTGGGATTTCGACTATCTCGACGCCTGGATCGAGGCGCGCACCACCGTGGTGCGCGGCATTGAAAACGGCTATGCCGTCGTTCGTTCCTCCCGCGAGGGATTTCTCACGGTAAGCGATGCCTACGGCCGGATATTGGCGGAGCGTCCGAGCAGCGCCATGCCAGGCAGTTCTCTCCTCGCAAGAGCAATCGTAGCGGACCCTCTGCCCACCCTCTACACCCGCATCGGCAACTTCTTCGGATGGCTATGTGTGCTCGCCGCTGCTATTTTCCTGTTGCTTAGCTGATCGCCCGTTGGCCATTCTGCGTCTGCCTGAGCGAGCATAGGTAGCCGGCGACTCAGTAGCAAGGCTCTGGCGCTTCGGATAGTGGCGGGTCACTCCAATTTCGTGGTGTCGCACTCAGGCGGCTAATTATTCTTGATCTTGTCACGCAATCTTAACGTTCGCCGTTGCACGAGATGTTATCCATGTGGGTTGATTTGCTGCTTGGAAAAGGGGCGGTCTTTCTGCCAACGGAGGATTTGTGATTAGGGCAAAGCATTTCGTTCTTCTGCTTACGTCAATGCTGCTGTCAATGCCGGCGCTTGCGGATACTTATGAACTCACCTTCACTCCTGATTCAGGTTCGACGGGCGGTACGATCGCAGCGACTGGCACATTCACGTCCGGCCCACTCGCCATCGATTGGGGCACCGATGTTTTCACCCTTTCGGCGAGCGACGTGTCCGAGATCCTAAGCGACTGCGCTCCTCTTACCGCCACATTGAAGGACTGTGCAAGTTACAGCGCTTCGGATGCAGGGATCTACAAGCCGAAATTGGATGTCGCGCCTCTCCTTGGCATCGATGACAACGGGGGTTCTCAGACATCTTTCACTCTGCTCGCTTCATCCGCCAATAGCAACTGCGCCTTCGAAGGCTGCTCCTCGTTTGGAATCATTTCGCTTGCCGACGTTTCCCTTGCTTCGCCAGTGACCGCGCCCGAGCCGGGTATACTTATGATGTTGTGGCCTGGAATGTTGGGTGTGATCCTCTACGGAATGAAACGTCTTCAGAAACCCACGATCTCGCGAAGCACCCAATCCTAGGGGGATACCGACGCCGACACGTCAACTCGGAGTGAGGGGGGCTGCCTTTCCGGGTGCCCGACCCTTTCGATTTTAAAGGGTCGGTGCTCTCCTCTGCTTCCTTCTCTCCTTTCGCTTCCTTTGCCTCTCTTGTTTCGATTCCGGTAGAATCTCGAAGCCGGGAAAAGGAGCGCCAGTGGCAAAGGGAACCGACAAAAAAGCTGCCGCCGTGAAGGTAACCAGCAGCGAAACGTTATTCCAAGGTCGCGTCTTCGCCCTCAAGCGCGACCACATCTTCGAGCCCAACGGAATCGAAGCCGTCCGCGAAGTAATTGTCCATCCCGGCTCCGTGGTAGTCCTCCCGGTGCTCTCCGACGGGCGCATAGTTCTCATTCGGCAATATCGCCACGCTGCCGGCCAGTACATGTGGGAGCTAGTGGCCGGCCACCGCGAAGAGCACGAAACTTTCCGCGAAGCCGCCCCGCGCGAACTCCAGGAAGAAACCGGCTACACCGCGAAAACTTTCACGAAGCTGCTCGACATCTACCCGTCCCCCGGCCTGCTCAGCGAGAAAATGGTGATCTATCTCGCCGAGGGTTTGACGAAAGGGAAGTCCAGCCCCGAGGAAGACGAAAAGATCACCACGCGTATCCTCACTCTAGAGGAAGTCGAAAACTGGATCAGCTCCGGCAAAATCGTAGACTCGAAATCCGTAGCGGGCGTCCTGTATTACTCCAAATTTGTGGCCGGCCGGCGCAAAAAGCCAGCCGCCAAGAAGCGCAAGAAAGCCTGAGCAGCTGCCATGGAAAACAGGGAAGTCGCCAAGATCCTCCGCGAAACCGCGCAGCTGCTCGAAATCGACGGCGCCATCATCGGACGCTATCGCACCTACGAAAAAGTGGCCGAGCTGCTCTTCGGCATGCACGAGCGCATCGAGGAAATCGCCAAAGACGACGCCAAGCTCCGCGAACTCCCCGGCGTCGGCGAAAACATGGCCGCCCACATCCGCGAAGTTTTGCAAACCGGCGATTACGCGTTGCGCCAGAAGCTCCTGAAAAAGTATCCGCCCACGATCCTAGAGTTGCTCGAACTCCAGTCCCTGGGCGCCAAAAAAGTAGCCCTGCTCTACAAGATTTTCGGTGTTTCCACGGTAGAAGGAGTCGAAAAGCTAGCCCGCGAAGAAAAGCTCCGCGATATCCCCGGCTTCGGCGAAAAGAGCGAGCAGAACATCCTGAAAGCCGCCGAGCAGTTCAAGAATCTCTCCGGCTCCGCGCGCGTCCGCATCAACATCGCCGAAGAAGAAGCCCAGCGCTTTTCCGCCTACATCGGCAAGGCCTGCGAACAAGTCGAATCCGTAACGCCCGCGGGTTCTCTCCGCCGCGGCCGTGAAACGGTAGGCGATCTCGATCTCCTCCTGACCATGAAGCCCAGCGCCGATACCCAGGAAGATATCGACAAGGTCGCCGAACACATTTTGCGTTACCCGGCCATCCGCCAGACCCTCGCCCACGGTGGAAACAAAGTCAGCGTCCTCCTCGAAAGCCGCCTGCAAGTAGACCTGCGCCTTCTCCGCAAAGAAAATTTCGGCGCCGCGCTGCTCTATTTCACCGGCTCGAAGGAGCACAACGTCGCCCTCCGCGGCCGCGCCAACGAAATGGGCTGGACGCTCAACGAATACGCCCTGACCACGCTGAAGGGCGGCAAGCCCGTAGCCGGAAAAACCGAAGAGGAAATCTACGCCAAGCTCGGCCTCGATTACATCGCCCCCGAACTCCGCGAGATGACCGGCGAGATCGAAGCCGCCGAGCAGCACCGCCTCCCGGACCTCATCAAGCTCTCCGACATCCGCGGCGACCTCCAAATGCACACCACCGCCTCCGACGGCAAGAACACCATCGAGCAAATGGGCGAAGCCGCCCGCGACCTCGGATACGAATACATCGCGCTAACCGACCATTCCAAAGCCGTCACCGTAGCCAATGGCATGGACGAAAAGCGCACCCTCGCGCAAATCAAAAAAATCCGCGCCGCGCAGGAACGCGTCCCGGGAATCCGCCTCCTCGCCGGCATCGAAGTCGACATCCTAAAGAACGGCAAGCTCGATCTCGACGACGAAGTCCTGGCCCAGCTCGACGTAGTGGTCGCCTCCATCCATTCCTACATGAAAATGGAACGCGCCGAGATGACCGACCGCATCCTCGCCGCCATCGAAAATCCCTACACGCAAATCGTAGCCCATCCCACCGGCCGCCTCGTCCTGCGCCGCGATCCCTTCGACTACGACATGGAACGCATCTTCGACGCCGCCGCGAAAAACGGCGTAGCCATGGAGTGCAACGCCTACCCCGAGCGCCTCGATCTCAAGGATGTCCACCTGCGCGCCGCCAAACAACGCGGAGCAAAAATCGTAATCTCCACCGACTCGCACCGCGCCAATCAGCTCACCTTCATGCAGTACGGCGTCCGCACCGCCCGCCGCGGCTGGATCGAAAAGAAAGATGTCCTCAACGCGCTCCCGCTGGCCGAATTTCTAGCCGCGCTAAGACCCAAGCCGCAGGCAGCGATTAGCGTAGGCGCGCGTCTGCCATCTGCCCCCGCGCCAGCCAAACCGCGCCGCAAAGCCGCGCCATAAAATATCGGAGTCTCCAAATGCCATCCGCAACGAAATACGACGCCATCATAATCGGCTCGGGACAATCCGGCGGCCCCCTCTGCGCCGCCCTCGCCGACCTGGGCTGGACCGTAGCCCTAGTCGAAGAGCGTCACCTGGGCGGCACCTGCATCAACACGGGCTGCACGCCCACAAAAACCATGGTGCATCGCGCCCAGGTAGCCCACTACGCTCGCAACGCCGATCGCTGGGGCGTAATCGCAAGGGATGTCTCTGTCGATCTCCCGAAGATCCTCGCGCAAAAAGACAAGGTGGTGTTCGCCGCCCGCGACAGCAAGGAAAAGCAAATCGCCAAGCGCCCCAAAATGCATCTCTACCGCAGCCACGCCCGCTTCACCGGCCCGCACCAGGTCACCGTCGACGGCGCCGTTCTCGAAAGCGAAAAAATCTTCATCGACACCGGCGCGCGCCCCCGCATCCCGAAAATTCCCGGCATCGAAACCTCCGGCTATCTCACCAACGAGACCATCATGGAACTCCCCGAAGTCCCGGGCCACCTCCTCATCGTCGGCGGCGGCTACATTGGCCTCGAATTCGGCCAGATGTTCGCGCGCTTCGGCTCCCAAGTCACGGTGATCGAGGGTGGGGGCCAGATCGTCGCCCACGAAGATCCCGAGATTGCCGCCGAATTGCAGCGCGCGCTAGAAGCCGAAGGCATCAATTTCCTGCTAAACACGAACACCACCGCCATCGAACGCGCTGGCGAGTCCGTAGTTCTCTCGCTGGAAGTAACCACCGACCTGGCCGGCATAAAAAAGACCAGCTCCGGAGCCGTAACCGGCTCGCACTTGCTGGTTGCCACCGGCCGCACCCCCAACTCCGATACCCTAGGCCTGGAAAATGCCGGCATCGCCACCGACGCCCACGGTTTCATCAAAGTAAACGGCAGGCTCGAAACCAGCGTCCCCGGCGTCTGGGCCATGGGCGACGTAAAAGGCGGCCCCGCCTTCACCCACATTTCCTACAACGATTACCAGATCATCTACGCCAACCTAATCGAAGGGAAAAACTTCTCCATCGACCACCGCATCGTCCCCTACGCCGTCTACACCGACCCCGAATTGGGCCGCGTAGGCCTAACCGAAAAAGAAGCCCGCGCCCAAGGCTACAAGCTGAAAATCGGCAGCGCCCCCATGACCAAAGTCTCCCGCGCCATCGAGCGCGACGAAACCGCCGGCCTGATGAAGCTCGTAGTCGATGCCACCAACGATCAGGTCCTGGGCGCCGCAATCCTAGCCTCCGAAGGCGGCGAAGTAGTCCACATCCTCTATACCCTGATGCTAGGCAAGCTCCCCTACACCCTCCTCAAAGGCCCCGGCTCCATGTTCATCCATCCCACCCTGGCCGAAGGCCTCTTCTTCTTAATGGAAGCCGTCAAGCCCGTAGACTAATCAACGTTGTTGCGTGATCCGCTCCAAACAAAAATGGCGATTGCTGCTAAAGTCTTTATCCATAGGGTAAACAAAAACATGATAGCGTGACACGGAGACCGAAGCAGAGGTCGATCGGGCTGTCGTTCGCCGAGCGCTGGCGCTAGTCGGATGGCGGGATTGGTCTTTCACGATCTTCGCGAGAGGCACAGATGGCTGATCCGAATGATCCTTATCATCTCCAACGCTTTGCGAAAGCGCAGGAGGGAATCTTTGATCAGGCACGCAAAGAATTGCGCGGGGGACAGAAACGAAGCCATTGGATGTGGTTCGTTTTTCCTCAACTTGCCGGACTCGGGCACAGCAGCACAGCGATCAAATACGGAATCTCTTCGCGGAGGGAAGCCGAGGCGTATTTGAACCACCCACTTCTCGGACCTCGACTTCGCGAATGTACCCAGCTCGTGACCCTTATACAGGGACGTTCGATTGAGCAGATTTTCGGAAACCCTGACGATTTGAAGTTTCGCTCTTCGATGACTCTATTCGCGATCGCCACATCGGACAATCAGATATTCAAGGAGGCCTTACAAAAGTACTTTGCCGGCGAACTCGATCAATTAACCATTGAACGGCTCGGATTCGCTAAGTGTCCGTCCAGAAGTTGTTGAATCATATGAATCAGTTGTGATTCAAGGGGTGTGGCCTCAAGGAGGGGCCACCTGCCCCAAACGCTGGGTTGTCGAACGCACGATCGCCTGGCTAAACCGTTGCCGCCGCCTCGCCAAAGATTGGGAAAATCTGACTCGCAACGCCTTGGCTTTTCTTCATCTGGCCTCGATCAGGCTGATGTTGCGAAAGCTCTGCAAGCCGGTTTAAATTGCTATCTTGAGCCGAGATCAACGGCGCACCAGTGGGGACGTCGCTTGACTAAAACACGGGGCAACCATGGCGCTAGATATCCGACCAAACTGCGAATACTGCGATAAAGACCTCCCTCCTCAATCCACGGAGGCACGCATCTGTAGCTATGAATGCACATTCTGCAGGAATTGTGTAGAGATCGAACTCCATAATGTATGCCCCAATTGCGGTGGGGGCTTCGTTCCAAGACCTATTCGACCCGCCACCGAGTGGCGCCCCGGACTGTCCGTCGAAAAACGCCCGCCCTCAAACAAGCGCATCTACTTATCGTATGACTTTGATGACATTGCAAAACATTCCGCTCGCATTAAAGATATTCCACCCGAGAAGCGCTAATGTACTTCTTGGACAGACTCTAAGCTTCGGCTTGCCGACCTGACCTAGACTGGTACTTGGAAACGAGTTGTCGGCTACTTCCGGGACTGCCGCCTTACCAAGGCCGCACTTTGTAAAGGAGAGCTGTACCGTCAGCCGATCCTGGCAGTCAGCACCAGCGCGTCGTCCACCGGAGCCGTGTAGTAACGCGGCCGCCGCCCCGTCGCCCGAAATCCATGCTTCTCGTAAAATTCCAGTGCCGCCAAGTTGGAAGCGCGCACTTCGAGAAGCGCGCTCTCGGCGTGAAACCCCTTGCCCCACTCGATTGCCGACGTCAGCAACGCCGTTCCCACGCGCTTCCGCCGAGCTTCGGGTTGCACCGCGAGATTTAAGATTTCAATGTCGTTTACCACCTGCCGCGCAATCAGGAACCCCACCAGCTGTCCGGCATCCTCCGCTACCCATCCCGCCATCTCGCCTCGCGCCACGCGTTCATAGTCCCAGGTAGTCCACTGCGCCACCTCCGGACACACCCCCTGAATTGCCAGGATCGCCTCCACATCTCGTGATTCAACCCGTCGAAGCTCCACTTTCTACAGCGCCTTCCATTTCAATTCCGCGTCGGTCCGCCGCACGTAGTTCGCCTCCAGCGTCAGCGAATCGCCCGTAATTCCGCTTCGCGCACGCCGCACAGCCAGCAATCCCACCGCCGGTGCCAGGATGTTTGCCACTACCTCCAAGCGAATCCCCGCAGCGCCTTCCACAGTTCCATCCAGTCCTACCGCCACAGCCGCAAGCGCCTCCGGAGTAGGCGTCACGATCGTAAGCGCTTCCTTCCCGCCGCGTGCCCGCATTTCATTCAAAAAATCCACGGGCGTCATCACTGAATGCTCACCCTGCAGCACCAATTTCGATGCCCCCAAATCGCCCTCGCGCCGGTAAACCCCGAAGTAAACCTCCCCGCGCCGCGCATCGAACGCCGGCACAAGCAGCGGGGAAGCCGACCGCGATTCTTCCGCAATAGCCTCCAAAGCGCTCACTCCTGCCACCGGTTTGCCATACACCTCCGCCCACGCCTTGATCGCCGCAAGCCCAACGCGCAGCCCCGTAAATGACCCCGGCCCGCTTGCCACCGCGAACAAATCCACCTGATCGAGGCCCAATCCCAGCTCCTCCAACAGAAAATCCACCTGCCGGAACATCCGGGAAGAGTAGGTTTCCTCGGTCCACGTGGAAACGCTTCCGATCACGCGCTCATCCCGCAGCACGGCTGTGCTTCCGCCAGGGGTGGTTGTATCGACTGCCAGAGTAATCAAGGTAGAACCATTATAGGGCAATCTGAGTGCCAAACCCTGCCAAATCAACCGCTTCCTCCAAACTTTGATCCCCTAGATACTCATTAGAATCGCTTGACCTTGTGTTCACATGTGCCTAATATTTAATTAGCTTTTGGGGAAGGGGACCTCGACCTATGATCAGTGAATTTAAGCTAGGCGAAAAGGTTGTCTATCCGAACCATGGTGTTGGGCTTATCGAACAGATCAGCTTTGGTTATGTGAACGGCAAATCGGAACGCTTCTACATGTTGCGGATTGCTTCAAGCGGCCTAAAAGTTATGGTGCCCCAATCGAACGTCGACAATGTGGGACTCAGGCCCGTTATCCGCTCCACACAAGCCGGTGCTGTCCTTTCCTTTTTGGAAAAGGGCCGCTCCGATTCCCACCACGATTGGAAGCATCGCTTCAAGGAAAATTCTGACCGCATGCGCACGGGATCGCTGATGGAGGTCGCCGTTGTCCTCAAGGGCCTCGTCGCGCTGAGCCGTACCAAGCCGCTTTCCTTCCGCGAAAAAAAGATGCTCGATCGTGCCAAACACCTTCTCGTTACCGAACTCGCTACCGTTCGGAACACGACGGAACAGACGGTGGAAACCAACATCGTCCGCGCCCTCGCGAAGGCCAAGCTCCAGATGCCAGAGACTGCTCCTCTTCCCGACTGAACTCTCAGTCAATCTCACGTTCTCCGCCGGGCACACGCCGCAAGGCTGTGCCCGGTTTTATTTTGTACCGGCATTTGCTTCATTGTCGCCGCGCCCGCTAAGGGCAAACCACAGCATTCCCGCCGCGAGATAGGCGAGGTACACGTAAGGCAGTTTTCCATAAGGACCCTCCGGTACCGGATACAAGTTACCCACAAGGGCCAGCAGCATCGCCGTAAACGCCAGCCACGGAATAATGCGCGCGCCCGCGTGCAGCACGCCGTGATCCCGCAGGTAACGCGGCAGCGCAATGCAGACCAGCCCGTACGTCACGATGAAGCCATACGTCGCAAGCGAGCCCATCCAGCCGTACACATCGAGCCCGCTGTCGCCGCGCGCGGCGAGTATCGCCACCGGCACCAGCGCGGCAATGCCCGTGAGAACGAGCGCCCGCTGCGGAGTTTCATGCCGCGCATGCGTTTCGCGCAGCGAGCCGTGCGCCAGTCCGTTGTGCGCCATCAGCAGCAGCACGCGCGCCGCGGCCGTGATGCACGCTAGCGTCCCGGCGAAAAGGCTGAACAGCACGCCCACATCGATCAGCAGGCCGAGAATCGGAATCCGTGCGATCGCCGCCAGCACGTGCATCGGAGCGTCGCTCGTCCCGAGGTCCTGCCCGGCGATGCGGAATCCCATTACCTCCGTGTAAGCGCACAGCGTGAAAAACGCCCCGCCCAGCAGCGAACTTTGCAGCACCGCGCGCGGAATGGTCTTCAAAGGATTGCGCGCTTCGGCTCCCAGCGTGGTAGCGCTCTCGAATCCCACGAAGCTGAATAGCGCCAGGACCAGCCCGAGCCGCAACCCGCTCCCCGTCATGCCGCGCAGGTGCAGCTGTTCCGTGTCGAGATGCAATCCGTGGCGAAACAGCACCAGCGTCACAACCGCGAGGATCGTCAGAACCGAAGTCACCTCCACCCAAAGCATCAGGCGCGCCGAAATCTTCACGTCGTGGCACGCGATCCAGATGGAAACAGCCGTAACGATCAGTGCCAGCGCCACGGCCGCTCCGGGATGAGTCCCGGCCTTGTGTGCGAAGACGATCGAATAGTGGTAGAAGCCCCCAATCACGCTCGAAGCCGTGGCAACGTAAGCCAGGAGCAAACTCCACGCCGCCACCGAAGCCACCCACGGCGGCAGAATCATCGAAGCGTAGCTATAGAGCGATCCCGGCGAAGACGAATACCGCGCGAACCTTCCGACGCACCAGGCCACCAGCAGAATCGCAACGGTAGCCAGCACGTACGCCAGCCACGTCCCGTTGCCCGCGAGCGCGCACACCAGCGGAATGGTAGCCGCAGGAGTAGACGTAGGAGCAATGGTAGAGACCGATTGCGCCAGCGTTTCCAGCGGCGAAAGCGCTTCGCGACGCAACCCGTAATCCTTAGCGGGTCGGCCGCCAGGGCCCTCTTGCCGGATGGTAGCAATATCGCCGGACGCGTCGAACTTCGGAGGGCGAGTCATGGGGTAAGATACCCGCAGCTTCCCCTTGCCGCAAGCCAGATTCATTCGCCCGATCTATTCAAATGATTCATTCGCTTCGCGCGGTTCCTGGCGGCGAAGCGGCGAAATTCAGCCTCGAAGTAAGAGGGCCGCGGTCGTGTTTCCAGCGATATAGTAGACGACACCAATGGAATCGAAACCGCGTATACGTGTAAAAATCTGTTGCATCGCCAGCGTCGAGGAAGCCCAGCTGGCGATTGCGCACGGCGCGTCGGCCGTGGGTCTGGTCTCGCGGATGCCCAGCGGTCCGGGCGTCATCGAAGAGGACCTGATCGCGGAAATCGCCGTGGCAGTCCCTCCCGGCGTGGCCACCTTTCTGCTCACCTCCCAGATCGACGTCCCCGCAATCATCGATCAGCAGCGCCGCACGCGCGTAAATACGCTCCAACTAGTCGACGCGTTGCCGCCAGGCGCGCATCAGCGACTGCGAGCAGCGCTGCCCGGTATCGCCATAGTGCAGGTCGTGCACGTGGTAGGCGAGCAATCCATAGCCGAGGCCGCAGCCATGGCGCCCCACGTAGACGCAATCCTGCTCGACTCGGGGAATCCCGCCGCCCCCGTCAAGGAACTGGGCGGCACCGGCCGCGTTCACAACTGGGAAATCAGCCGCAAGATTCGCCAAAGTATCCCTTGCCCGCTGTTCGTAGCCGGAGGCCTGCAGCCCGCCAACGTCCGCGAAGCAATCCGTCAAATCAACCCCTACGGCTTGGATGTGTGCAGCGGAGTCCGCACCAACCGGAAGCTCGACGTGATCAAGCTGCGCGATTTCTTCCGCGAAGTGGAAGCAGCAAACAACGCTCCTCACTGATCCTTCATGGCCAGCGGATATCCGTCCCTGTGCGTGCAGTTTCCTTTGCGCCCAGCCACGATTCGTTGTAGATTTCCGCCGACTGAAATCGCAAACGAGGAGAATCGAAATGAAAACGGGTTACGCTCTGGCTCTGGCGGTCTTAATTCTCTCGTCCGTGTTGCCGGGAAGAGTCTCGGCGCAAGGTCTGCCGACGCAAAAAGTCCTCACCATCGACGTCGCTCAAACCATGGCGCAAGCCGCCATGCTGCAGTGCCGCGCGGAAGGCTACAAGGTCACTGTAACGGTCGTCGACAGCACCAATCTCGTGAAAGCGCTCCTGCGCGACGACGGCGCCGGCATGGCCAGCCTCGAAATCGGCCTCCAGAAGACCAACACCGTGATGCACTGGGGCAGGCCGTCCGGACCTCCGCCCTTCAGTCCCGCCGGCACGCCGCCTCCCGCGCTACTCCCGAATTCCACCTACGCCAAAGGCGGCCTCCCAATCAAGGTCGGAGACGACGTCATCGGCGCAATCTCGGTAAGCGGCGCTCACGACGGCGACACCGACGCCGCCTGCGCCCAAGCCGGCCTGACCAAAGTAGCCGACAAGCTGAAGTAACCCGTCCACCCCGCAACCACAATGTCTCGCGGGTGCCCGACCCTTCGGTTTAAGGGTCGGTCTTCGGCGTTTGCCTCTATCTTTGCCTTTCGCAGTAGCTTTTCGTGTCATCCTGAGCCCATACGCGCGAAGCGCGGATGGGTGAGGGACGTGCTTTTTCTTTCCTTCTCCGTTCTTTGCCCGTCATTTTAGGAGCACAGCGACCGGCTCTACGGCTGCGCCTCCGCGTCCGGCTGCGCCACAAAAAGCAGCACGATTCCCAGCACCGTGAACATGCGAAAAGCCGCATCCTGCCCGTTCCAGTTCTTCGACTGCCACATCAAAAACCACTCCGCGCCCACGCTAAGGAACGCCACTAGCCACATCATGAGGCCCAGCGTCAGCGCCGCAATGGCCATGCCCTTCGCCGCGTGAAAAGCCGCCGCCCCTCCCCGAAGCGCCTTCGCCATCCGCACCGCGCCCCACCAGCTCAGAATCATCGTCAACGCTTCCCACGCGATGATCGAGAGATAGAACGCCGTATGCAGTCCCGGCGAGTTAATCGCGCGCCACATCCCGCGATTCCCGGGAAACGTCGAGTCCATCATCATCACGTGCCGCACAAACTGGTAGTTCGAGTCGTAATCGGTCGTGTTGTTCAGCACCACCAGCGAGTAGAAGAGCGCCACTCCAAACACCAGCAGCATTTTCGCCGCGCGCAGCGTCATGGTTTCTCCGCCGAGCGGGAATAAAAGTCGCAAAGTACTCCCGAATCGCGCGAATCGTAGCGTCATCGTACCCGCGATTCGCCGGCATCTCCGCATGCCGGTTTTTTTTTTCGGGTCCCGCACGTACGCCGAAAAATATTCCGGCGCCGCCGCAGCCCACGCCGCCAGCACCAGCCACGGCCGCCCCGACTTCTCCCCGCCCTCGCCGCCCATGTTGTGGCAGCGGAAGCAATTCTGCTCAGCGATGCGATACCCCGCCTGCACCGCCGCATCCTGCGCGCGAGGCCCGCGCGGCGCAATCGCGCCAAACACCGCCCGCTCGTCGCGAAATTCGATGCGCACCACGCCCCAGGGAATCTGCGCCTCGTCGGTATGCGAAAGAGCCGTGAACGCCGGCGTGAACTTCGGATGCGAGATCATGTACGGCCCCATGCTGAACTGATGCGTCTCGCGATCTTTCGGCCAGCGCGGCGGCAGTTCGCCATTCACCCGCAGAACGAGCAGCGGCCGATGAGCCTTCACGTAGTCGCGCGGATAATTCGCGCGATACTTGTCTTCGCAAATCGCCACCACCATATCCGACTCCGGCGCGCCGGCCAGCACCCGCGCCAATTCCTCCAGCGGCACCCCGCTGATCTTTGTCCCGCCGACCTTTGTTCCGCCCCCCGCCGCTCCCGCGAAGTTCGTATCGTCGATCACCGTGTAGGTCGCCTGTGGCAGCGCCAGCAGGGAAGCTAGCGTAACGTAGCGCGTCGCTCCCCGCGGAAAACCCGCCAGCTCGCCGCCCACCTCCAGATCGGACGCGGATTTGCGCGCGGCGTTCAGCGAAACAGTAGGCCGCGACGAATCCGCTGCGCCCGCACCAGGCCGCACGTTCGTCGGTAGCAATAACGTACTCGCCGCGAGCAGCACAAATCCTGCCGCAGCAAGCTGTGTCGATTTCAAAGCCTCGCTCGAAACGCGAAAAAGGCGCGTCATCTCTTTTCTCAGTTTCTCCTGCGCGAACGCCACAGTAGCACGAGCGCGTCAATTGCGGGATCGGTTTGCCTGTCGCCTGCTCGCGTCTATGCTAAAGTGTTTTTCCATTTCTTCGCACCGGAGACCAGCCGCCCGCATGCCGACCGAAACCGACGCCCGCCTTCAAGCCCTCGGCCTCTCGCTGCCAACTCTCCCGGCTCCCGGCGGCAACTACCTGTCCGCCCGCACGGTCGGCAATCTCGTTTTTCTCGCTGGCGTAATTTCCACCGACACTTCCGGCGTAATCACCGGCACAGTAGGCGCCGACCGCACCATCGACGAAGGCTACGCCGCCGCGCGATCCTGCGCGCTCACCCAGCTCGCCATCCTCCGCCAACACCTCGGCTCGCTCGACGCGGTAAAAGCCATCGTCAGCGTGAATGGCTACGTAAACGCCATCCCCGGATTTCCCGACACCCCCAAGGTCATCAACGGCGCCTCCGATCTTTTCGTAGAACTCTTCGGCGAATCAGGCCGCCACGTACGCGCCGCGATCGGCGTCTCGGCATTGCCGCGTAACGCCCTGGTCGAACTCCAAATGAGCGTACAAATTTAGGAGCCCCATGAAGGAACACAAACTCTCCGCCAATCCCACTCACTCCGTATGGAACCGCGCCCTGCCGCCGCGCCTGCGCATAGATCCCGGCGACACCGTTCACATCGAGTGCCTCGATTCGAGCGGCGCGCAAGTCCATCCCAAGATGGACCTAGCCGGCTATCTCACGATAGACCGCACCCGCATCCACGCGCTCACCGGCCCCATCTTCATCAACGGAGCCGAGCCAGGTGACGTTCTCCAGATCGACGTCCTCGAAATCGCCCACAAGGGCTGGGGCTGGACCAGCATCGTAGAAGGACTGGGCTTCCTCAAGCAGCGTTTCTCAGCTCCATATCTGTTCATCTGGCAGCTCGAAGGCGAAGTAAGCAAATCGCTAGCCCCGGCCACGGTCGCGCTCAGGCCGTTCTGCGGTGTGATGGGCGTAGCCCGCGCCGAAGACGGCGAGTTCCGCACCCGCCCCCCCGGCACCTTCGGCGGCAACATGGACGTCCGCGAACTCTGCGCCGGAGCCACCCTCTATCTGCCGGTATTCAATCCCGGCGCGCTCTTCTCCACCGGCGACGCCCACGCCGCTCAAGGTGACGGCGAAGTCTGCATCAACGGCATAGAATGCCCGGTAGACGCCACTCTCCGCTTCCATCTACACAAGCACCGCGCGCTACCCGGCCCGCTAATCGAATCCTCGCCCGAACGCAAGCAAGACAACGAAACCGGCTGGATAGTGATCGAATCGGCCACCGACGCCACGGCCGCAGCCCGCGCCGCCACTTCCCGCATGATCGATTTGCTAGTCGACCGCTGGGGCTTCTCCGACGTGAATGCCTATGTCCTCTGCAGCGCCGCACTCCACCTGAAATTCAGCCAGGTGGTAAACGAGCCTCTGTTCACAGTAAGCGCCACAATCCCAAAGCACATTCTCCCTCCGCGGAAGATGTTCTAACCCCACAGCGCTCATTTGCCTTTAGCAGTCTCCTTAATGTCCGTCATTCGCGTCGTCGCAGTAATCGGTGTTGCAGTTCCGGGTGCCCCACCCTTCGGTTTTAAGGGTGGGTTCTTTCTTTCGATGTTGGGTTGCGCCTTCGTTTTTCGTAGTCATCCCTGGGAACGCCAATCTCCCGATTGGCGGGTGTATCCTGAAGCAGCCGTCAGCCCTGAGGAAAAATCAATCTCCATGATCATCAACGATCCCGAAACCATAGCCGAGCTAAAAGCCCTCTACCCGCTCTACGAAACCGCGCTAGTAAATAACGACGCCGACACCCTAACCCGCATGTTCTGGTCCTCCCCGCAAGCCATGCGCTTCGGCCTAAACGAAAATCTCTACGGCATAGACGAAATCGAGTCCTTCCGCAAAGGCCGCTCCCCAGCAAACCTCACCCGAACCGTCCGCAGGTTTGACATAGTGACCTTCGGCCGCGACGTCGCCAGCATCACCCTCGAATTCGAACGCACCATAAACGGTCAATCCCGCCAAGGCCGCCAGAGCCAGCTCTGGGTCCGCCTACCCGAAGGCTGGCGCATAGTCTCCGCCCACGTCTCCATGCTCCCCGCCGAATCCCCGAAGTAGCACTCTTGATGTGCTTTCGCGGGTGCCCCACCCTTTGATTTTAAGGGTGGGTCTTTCTTTCAACTTTGCGCGCGCCCTTGCTTATCGTAATCCTCACGAGCGAGCGTATCGAGCGGTTCCGGGAGCGCCAATCTCCTGATTGGCGGGGTATTGTGAAGCAAACTGTGGCGCTGACGAAAAAATCAAAATTTCGCCGTCAGGCCCCGCGCGAACTGTCAACACGGTTCGCCGCGTGACCGACGAAAACCCAAATTGGAAACGTTTCGCCCTTCAGAAATTTATAAAGATTGTGTAAGGATTGCGCGGGTAAGCCCGCACCGCCCATCCTCCCGCAACCGTACCGCAAGCAAACATCGAAATAACTGATCCCCACGATAGAAAGAATGTGTTTCTCTTTCCCCGCCGGATTCTGTAGTTTCGTTGAAATGACAAATGCATTCTGGGTGGTAGTTGATTCTGGGTGGTAGTGGTAGTTGCATGGGGCGCAAAGCGGTGAAATGCAGTAGCCCTCGGTTAGCCTCGGGTAACGAATAAATCCAGGAGGATCGCGAGTATGTCGAAGAAGTTCAGGTTTTTCTATTTGGTTTCATTCCTGACGATATCTCTGGCTCTCACTCCTCACGCTCGTGCACAGCAAACCTTGGGTGGCATCACCGGCACGGTAACCGACGATTCCGGCGCCGTGGTTCCGGGCGCCACGGTCACAGCCGTGGCTGATCAGACGAATTTGACGCGCATGATCGATACCAGCGACCAGGGCGCATTCCTGCTCTCGAACCTCCCGATCGGCAATTACACGCTTACGATCACTCATACCGGATTCCAAACGCTCTCCATCCCCTCGATTCAGGTGCAGGCCAACCGCACCGCCACGGTAAATGGCGTGCTCAAGATCGGTAATGTCACCGAGTCCGTCACCGTCAACGAGACTCCGCTCATCAACGCCGTCGACACCACCAACGGCTACGTCATGGACAAAGCCGAAATTGACGATGTGCCCCTGCCCACCGGTTCGTTCACCGGCCTGGCTCTGCTTTCCCCCGGCGTCAACGAAGAACTCCCCGCCGGCACCGGAGCCAACGCGGGTTTGGGCAACCAGCCGGTATGGGCCAACGGCCAGCGCGACACCAGCAACACCTTCCTCTTGAACGGCGTGGATGCCAAGAGTCTTTTTAACGGCAAGACCACCAGTCAGGTCGCGTCCTCCCGAGTAGTGAATGCCACTGGAGTCAGCACGTCTTCTGCCCTGAGCGCCCTTCCCATCCAGAGCAGCGCTTCGATTTATCTGGCGATCGGCGAATCGATTCCTTCGCCGGCTCCGGAGTCCGTCCAGGAAGTGCGCGTCAACACGTCCATGTATGACGCACAGCAGGGTTCCACCAGCGGCGCCCACATCGACATGAGCACCGGCACCGGAACCAACGACATTCACGGCAGCCTCTACGGTCACCGCGGCACCAACTGGCTTAACGCCGATCCCTATTTCTACAACGCCGATCCCAACATCCCGCAGAACGAAAAGAATCCCCAGTTGCATCGCTACACGGCGGGCGGCACGGTCGGTTTGCCGGTCGTCAAGAACAAGCTCTTCTTTTACGGCAGCTATCAACATACCCACGCTTCGGATCAGGAAATCGGCATTTCGCGGACCCTCGTCCCGGCAGGACTTACGAGCAACCGCTCAGCCGCCGCTTTGGCCGCGGTGGGGAATTACAACGGCGTCGGCGCTCCCCTCGCCTTGTCGACGCCGGATTCCACGATCAACCCCGTTGTCGGCCTTGCGCCGGGCGATATCAATCCCATCGCCTATACGTTTTTTAACTACAAGCTGCCCAACGGTCAGTTCCTGATTCCGTCGGCAAATCCAAGCGCTCTCGTGACGAATACCACGAATCCGGCGCTCATTGAGGCATTTCCGGAGAACGCGGAAATTCCCGGAACGGCTTATTTCATTGCCGACCAGGCCGTTGCCGATCTGGATTGGAATCCCAATTCGAAGCACTCCTTCGCCGCCAAGTATTACTACCAGCACGACCCGACCACGGCTCCTTACGCATATTCGTCGCTCGCTGGCTTTTCGCAGCGCCTCGACGCTGGCAGCCAGGTGGTCTCGCTGAGCCACTCGCAGATCGTAAGGCCCAATCTCAGCATCACCGAAACCTTTGGGTTTATCCGCGAAAAAGCTTATAGCACCGTTGGCCAGCCGTTCACGCCCGCTCAGTTCGGCGCCGCCTGCCAGGCCTTGACCGGCGCGGGCCTTTCCAACTGCACCATTAATACCTTCGGTTCGTCTATTTTCCCCGGTATGACCATCAACTGGCCGGCAATTCCCGGGGCCGCCGGCAGCGGTGGGGTCTTTCCTTCCTATCAACCGTTGCTTAACATCGGAGCGGGCGCGGAGTCATTGAGCGCTTTCACCGGCGTATTTCAGAACCGTTTCAACCCTTCCGCCAACGCCATCTGGACGTTCGGCCGGCACACCATAACCTTCGGCGGCAGTTTTGAGTACACTCAGCTCAATGCGCGCGACCGGAGAAATCAGCTGGGCATGATCGAGTCGGAGGATATCAACCAATTTATTACTGGGACGCTTACCAATGACTATCTTTACTCCGGCACCTTGTTCCTCACCGGCAACCCGAATCGCTATTTCCGTGCCAACGAGAACGGCGATTATGTTCAGGATAAGTTCCAGTTGCGGTCCAACCTCTCTGTCACTGCCGGATTGCGGTTTGACTGGGAAGGCGGCTTTACGGAGAAGAATGGCAATCTCCTGAATTTCGATCCTAGCAAGTACGCCTACAATCCGGTGACGGACACGATCACCTCGACCGGCCTGATCGTCGCCGGAAACAGCAAGTACGCGACAGCCGGGGTTAGCAACACCACCCTCACCGGCCGGCAGTGGGGTTTTGCGCCACGAATCGGCCTGGCTTGGAGCCCGAAGAAGTTTGACAACAAAATCGTTGTCCGGGCCGGCTGGGGAATGTATTACGACCGCGGCGAACTCTATTCCTACTTCTCACCTGCCGTCGCTCAGAGCATTTCTCCCGGCGGTCCGTTTGGAATCAACCAGCAGCTGCCATTCGTAGGCACGCAGTATTGCCCTACGGCGTTTGCCGGAACCTATAACACGTGTACCTCGACGCTTTCGGCTCCTTGGGGGCCAACCCTCGAGGCCGCGCCCAGCGGCAATCCCATCTCGGTTACTTCCCCCGATCCGATCACCGGCGTGCCGGCCTTGCCCAATGCCGAGGGTCTCACATTCGGGGACATACCTTTTTATCTGGGAGTCTACAATCGCAACAATAAACTGCCCTATACCATGAACTCGACTCTCGACGTGCAATGGCAGCCGCGCAACGATCTGGCCATCGATATCGGGTTCGTGAACGCTCTCGGCCGCCATGAAATCGTTCCGCTTCCGTTCAACCAGGCGAGAATCGCTTCACCCAAGAATCCCCTGTGCGGTCCGGCGGCGGTCTGCGCCAACCCCGGCGCGTCTCCGTTTGCAGAGTCCTATACCTACGGCTACACGGTTCAAACGGCCTCGGGCTGCGGGTTCCTGGGCTGCACTCTGAATTTGCCCAACGGCCAGTCGATGGAATTCGAGTCCGAAGGCGGCAACGTGGATACCCGTGTCCCCTACATCGGCTACGCCGGTGAGTCGGAGTCCTACACCGCCGCGGGAATTTCGGCCTACAACGCCCTGCAAACGCACGTGGAAAAGAAACTCAGCCACGGGCTTGCCGGTGGGTTCTCTTATACCTACTCGCGGTCTCTCGACGAGCAGAGCGCCCTCGGGCTTTTCTACAACGGCGATAATCCGCTCAATCTGCGCGGCGGCTACGGGCCCTCGGACTTCGACCGCACGCACGTGTTCAACATCGACTACCACTACGAGCTTCCGAAATTCGTCTCGGCCTCCTCGGTCGAAGGAAAGTTCATCGACGGCTGGAGCGTTCAGGGTCTCGTCACCGTTCAGAGCGGCCAGCCTTTCAGCGTGGTCGACTATTCCGGCGCCGTCGGAAGCATTTTCTACAGCATCAACGACGGAATCACCAACCCCATTGTTCCGCTCGCTCCCGGCTGCACGCCACAGAACGCCGTAACCGGAGCGATTGGCAACAACTTCGCGTTTCCAGCGCTCAAGTCAAATTGCTTCGATGTGCCTTTACTGGCCCCGGGCGCCCTCAACGGCGCGATCCCGGCGGGCGACACGTTTGAAACCAATTTCGTCGCCAACGGAGAGCGCAACATCTTCCGCCAGTCCTGGCAAAAGCGCGCGGACATCTCGATCGTGAAGCAGACTCAAATCACCGAACGTGTCGGGGTGAAGTACAGCATCGACATCTACAACCTGACTAACCATCCGAGTTTCGATGTGCCCATCGACAACGTCGATCAAAACCTGGCCTTCAGCAGTTTCCCGGTGCAGGGCTCGCAGGTCTTGCCGACCGGCTGCACCGGCAATGCCCCGAACGAAGGATTCTATTTCTGTCCCACGGGCCTTGGGCAGACCGTTCACACCATCGGCAGCTCGCGGCAGGTTCAGATGTCGCTCAGCGTCCAGTTCTAAGCCTCGGAAAATACGGTGGTAGAAATACGGTCGAACCCGTACTTCTACCGCCGTAAATCCCGCAAAATTCGCCTCCATCTACTTTCAATTGATTGTATTCTCCGCGTGCGTATTTTCACGTACGTACGCCATTGGATTTGATTCTTGAGTCCAGCTTGAGTTCTGGCGATCCGATCCGACGTGAGCCAGTGCGCGGGCGCTAAGCCTTTTGCGGAGAGCTCATTGTAACCGACAGCGCCTCGGGCGGGGCGGCGTGGAACGCTTCCTGCAGCGCCGCAGCGGAAGCGAACAGCTTCCCGGTAACGTGCCGCCCCGGGAATCTAAACGTAAGTGTCGACTCATCAAAGGGATACGGGTCGAGAACGAAACGGCGCGAACCCGCCGGGCGAACCTCCACGGTAGAATGCTTTCCGTCACGCAACAGCAATGGGTGCAGCAAGTTAGCGGGTGCCGAAAAATCGACGCAGGTGAGCAGCGAAAGATTGTCGCAAGCCTGGAGCAGCCGGAAATGTTCGAGAATCGCCGATTCCGTTTTTTGCTCTGGCGTAAAGCTATTGTCTGAAATGATTTGCAGCCGCAGTGCCTGCTGCGACGCTTTCTGCTTTTCGAGGAATTGATCGAGCAGCGGCAACTGGTCCGGTAAGATGGTAGACCGGTCGGCGTGCGCAGTCAGTAAGTTATAGGTGTGCATCGAGATAAGTATCGCGGCATACGGATCCTCGGCGGCAATCATGCGGACAGCCCGGTCCCGCACCGTCAGATAATCCTCTAAGTCAATCTCCTCAAACGCCGAATACTTGCCCACCAGCTCCACCGAAAACGCGCTCGGCTTCCCCTGCCGCGTAATTTGCGGTGCGATGTCGCGGGCGGCCCAGCCGTCGTCGTGGCGCGTAACTCCTTTAAGCACATGGGCCCGCGGCTCGGGCGGCTGGAAATTTTCGTTGCCCCAGTGCTCCGCAAAAGCCCCCGCCAAGCGCGCGTGATCGGGATGCGTAACCAGCCACCACCCAGTTTCGGTCTCCAAGCGCAGCATCTTAGGTTCTCTCCTTCCGATCGTATCTAAATCCCGCAAATTAAGCGGTTTCCGGAGCACGCGCCGATTCATGCCATTTGTGCAAAAAATACCACTCAAAGAACATCACCACAAAAACGAAGGCGAAGCCCAGCACCACCGCCGCAAGCACCAGCGCGAACAGGTAATCGGTCTGGAGTTGCGACGACGCGTAGAGGATCGAATAGCCAAGGCCCCCCTGCCCCACCCGAGCAGAGCCGGCGTAGAGCTCGCCGGTGATGGCTCCGATTACGGCTATGCCGCTGGCGATGCGGATGCCGACGAAAACAGACGGTACGGCGTGGGGGAGGCGGAGCTTGAAGAGGACCTGGGCGGGCGTCGCGTTGTGCATCAGGAACAGGTGGACGAGATTTTCGTCCACGCTGATCAGGCCTTGCGTGGTGTTGGCTATGACCGGGGCGAGCGAAATGATGAAGGCAATCAGCGTTACCGCTGGAGTGCCGCCGCCTACCCACATCAGGATCAGGGGAGCGATGGCTACTATCGGTACTGTTTGCAGCAGGAGCGTGTAGGGGTAGAGCATCCGGCGGACCCAGCGGGACTGCGCGAAGATGAGCGCGATTAGAATGCCGAAGACGATGCTTGCGGCCAGGCCTCCCGCGGATTCCTCGGCGGTGATGGCGAACGAGGCCAGCAGGGAGGGGAAGCGCGCGACCAACGCGCGGGCCACGGCGGCGGGCGGGGGCAGCATGAAGGGCGGGACGTGGAAGATCCACAGAACGAGCTGCCACAGGATAAGAAGCGCCGCGAAGACGGCGACTGCGTTGCCGACTGTGATAATGCGCTGCTTCATGGCGTACTCATTGCACCATTTCCTGCACAACTACTTCTCTTAGCGCGCGCGACACTTTTGTTACCAGCTCGTCGAAGTGCGGGGTTTCGCGCAGCGCGGAATCTCGCTTGCCAGGGAGGTCTACGGGAAAGATGGCGCGGATTCGCCCTGGGTTGGGGGCTAGCACTATGATTCGGGTGGAGAGGAAGACGGCTTCTTCCACCGAGTGGGTTACGAAGACAGCGGTCCATTTTTGTTCGGCGCGGAGGCGCAATATTTCTTCGTTCAGGCGGTCGCGGGACATTTCGTCGAGGGCGGCGAAGGGTTCGTCCATGAGGAGGAGTTTGGGATTGGTGGCCAGGGCGCGGGCTATGGAGACGCGCATTTTCATACCACCGGAAAGCTCGCGGGGATAGGCTTTGGCTACGCGTTCGAGGCCTACCAGCTTGAGCAGAGAGGCGGTTTTTTCTTGGCGGCTGGCTTTGCCGGCGCCTTCCAGCTCGAGGCCCAGGCTTACGTTTTGCTGCACGGGGCGCCAGGGCAGGAGCGTTGCGTCCTGGAAGATGTAGGAGACGGTTTCGCGGGCGTTTTTGGGGGCCATGCCGTCTACGGTGATGGCTCCGGATGTGGGCGCGGTTAGGCCCGAGATTAATTTCAACACCGTAGATTTGCCGCAGCCCGAGGGGCCGATCAGGCTTACGAATTCGCCCTTGAGGACCGTCAGGTCGATTCCTTCGAGGATCATGGCGGTGTTCGCGTAGCGTTTGCTTACGGAGCGAAATTCGATTTGCGGGGCCGTTAGTGCTTCGCTCATGCGGGTGTCTCGCTTACTGGCAGATACAGGGCGCTGGGGCGTTTCGAGTCGTGAAAGACGAATTGCGTAGAGCGCTGCCAGTTCCAGGAAGTGGCGCGGCAGGAGGGCACGTCTGTTCCCGGATTGCGATCATAGAGCGGGAAAGCGCTGCCGGCAACTTCCAGACGAACGCAATCGCCCGCTGCGAAAACGCACGAGGTGGGCTCGAGATCGAATTCCCAGAGATGTATTTTGTCGGCGATGTAGCCCGATTCCGCAAACAGCCAGCTGGAACGGGCGATGCCGATGCAGATGAATTCCGCAGCGCCGGCGGGCCTTACGCGAACGAGCTTGGCGGTGAAGTCGGTGTGGGCGGAAGAAGTAGAGCAATAGAGAGAAACGCGCGCCGTGCCGAAAACGCTGAGCGCCTTATCTAGTGGCTCGGAGGTGTACACGAGGACGTTGTTGCCAAGTTCGAGTGAGGATTGATCGAACTGGCCGGCTTGCGCGTTCGGCCCGGGCGAGAGTACCGGCACTTCCGGGTCGCAGATGAAAATATCGCAGGACTGCTCGGTGCGCGGAGGGGCGGCGGAAAGCTCTCCATCTCCCTTGCGGGAATTGGCCTTCCCATCGCTGTATAGATAGAAAGGTTGCTTCGCGCGGGCCGGCCACGATTGCGCTTCGCGCCAGCGATTTTCGCCGAGAACGAAGTGGCGGATTTTCGGTTCGGCGGCGAATTCGCCGGAATCCTTCAGCCAGTGATTGAACCAGCGCAGGAGGATGGCGTCGGCGTCGATGAGCGCTTCGGAACCGAAGTCGGAGGCGCCGATGCGGTCTCCCCAGGGAATGTGCAGCCACGGCCCTGCGATCAGATATTGATGCTCGCGCGCGAAGGGAGTGGCGGCGTGTTCGGTGAGGGCGAGGAAGCCGTCGATGCTGCCGTGTGAAAACAGGTCGTACCAGCCGGAGGTATGCAGGGCGGGAACGCGGACCTGGTTGACGGTGCGGCTGAGGTCCATAGCGGACCAGTAATCGCCGGGCTCCGGATGGTCAAACCAATCGAGGACGTAGCGCGGAACTCGTTCACCCTGAATTGCGGGGTGGTTGCGAAAAGGAAGGACGCCCATCTGCGATGGGAGATTGGCCCAGGCTTGTTCGAGGCGGTCGCTGGCCTCGCGCAACTTGAGGCGGCGGGCGTCGCCCTTGAGCATTTGCAGGCCCCAGCCCAGGATTGAGGCGAAGCACAGCGCGCCGTGATGGTAAAACCATCCGTGGTAGAGATCGTGCGCGGTCATGCCCGGCGCGATGCACTGCAAACCTTCGGGATGTTCGGCGGCGGCCAGCAACTGGGTCATGCCGTGATAGGAAAAGCCGTACATTCCGACGCGGCCATTCGATTCGGGGAGCGAACGCAGCCAGGCGATGGTCTCGGCACCGTCGCAGCCTTCATGGCGGAAGGGGTAGAACTCGCCTTGCGAGTCGCCGCGGCCGCGCACGTCCTGAATCACGACGTTGTAGCCATGTCGCGCGAACCAGGCAGGATGCGCGTAGACGACGGTGGAGGCGATATCGCGGCCGTAGGGCTGGCGCATCAGCAGAGTGGGGCGCGGGCCGGGCTGCGCGGGATAGTAATGGTCGGAGACCAGCTCGACGCCGTCGGACAAGCGGCAGCGCACGCCTCGTTCGAGGCGCACATTGCCGCCGCAATCGATCGAGGCAGGCGCCGTCATTTTGGCGAAGGCTTTGCGTTCGGATGGTGGAAGATCGTTTCCAAAGCGAGGGCGACCTGCGCCGCGGCTTCTTCGATCCAGCGAGCGCCGTTCTCCGCTGTTGCGGGACGCGGGTCGCCGAGGACGCCGCTTTCGGCAATATCGCGGGTGAGCCAGGCGAAGACTGCCGGGGCATTTTCGGGGCGAAGCAGCTTGGGATCGTTGATGTCCGCGATGTAGTTCACGGTGTAGGCGGAGCGGTCCACGAGTTCGGGAACCGAGGCGAGCAGATACGCCGTCTCCACCTCGCCGGCGTGGAAGCCGTAGGCGCGCTCCTGCGCGCCGAGCCCTTCGAAGGCAATTCCGCAGGAGCTGTGCAGAGCGAAAGTGCGCAGACCGAATTCGGCGCGAAGATCGCGGGCCATCACGTCGATGAGGGACGTGTTGCCGCCATGGGTGTTGTAGAGGGCGAGCTTTTTAAATCCGGCGCTGGCGACGCTTGCGCCCAGATCGCGCAGAACGGCCATGAACGTGGAGGCGCTCACTGAGAGCGTGCCGGGGAAGCCGATGTGTTCGTTGCTCTTGCCGTAATGCACGGGAGGCAGGGCGTAGACTGGCAAATCGGCGGGAAGCTTTTCGAGCGCGCGGCCGAGGACGAGATTGTTAATAAGAGTGTCAGTGGCCAGGGGGAGATGATGGCCGTGCTGCTCGATGGCGGCGGTGGGAAGAATGAGCAGGGTGGATTCGCGCGGAAGGGCGTCGACCTGCTTCCAATTGAGATAGGCGAAGTTGCGGGAATCGGGAACCCACGTCTTCATCGGCTGGGGGCTCCCGCGGCCTGGCCCTCGGTGTGGTCATCAGGCTGGAAAGTGACCATTTTCCCCGGATTCATGAGGCCTTTGGGATCGTAGCGAAACTTGGCGAGCAACTGCACGTTGTCGGGGCGGTAGCGGCCGCCTCCTTCGACATTGTTCACGTGCGGATTGGCGACGAACACGCCGATGGCGCGGCAGAAGTCGATCATTTCGTTCAAGCGCTCCTCGCTTCTGAAATATACGACGGGGATCGCGCCGGGAATCACACGGCCGGCGGCGTTCTTCATGAATTCCATGTGGAAGAGAATTTCGTCGCCGAATTTTTCCTTGAGTTTGCGCGAACTGGTCCCGCACGGTGTCCGGATCGAAGCCGCACTGGAGGTAGGTGTAGGCGTCGTCGGACTTCATGGCCCAGAGCGTGGTGTGATTCCAGGTGTAATCGGAGAGCAGCGGGCGGCTTCGCAAGCCCTGGTAGGGCGCGGAATAGGTGATCTGGCCGCCCGCGGCTTGCGCGGCGGACTCAAACGCGGCGAGCTCGGCGGCGGCGATCAGGAAGAAAATCAGGGCCTTGCGATTGGGCGCGTACTGCTTGATGGGGGTGAAGAACGAGGGGATGGGCCATTCGAAAACGGTGACCAGGCGCTTGGTCCATGCGTCGCTGGTGGCGATGCTCTCGCTGAAGTCGAAGGCGGCGTCGAACGTGTCGAAGGCCACGACGACCTGCGCCCAATCGACGGCGGGCGCTAGCGCCAGCCAGATGCGCGTGATGACGCCGTTGGTGCCCCAGGCATGCAGGATGTCGTGGACCGCTTCGCCTTCGTGCAGGACGACGCGAGGCTCGGGCTCCATGGTGACGACTTCGAAGGCGCGAACGGTCTCGAAGTCGCGCAGGTTGCCGTTTTTTACCGAACCGATGCCGCCGGAGCCGCCGCCGAGAAATCCGCCGAGCGACGATTTGACGACGGTGGAAGGATAGCAGCGCAGCTCCCAGCCGACCTTGCGGGCTTCGTTTTCGAGCACGCCCAGGCGGACGCCGGGCTGGCAGACGGCGACGCCTTCCGGCTGGATTTCTTCGATCTGGTCCATGCGCGTGAGATCGAGGACGACGCCTCCGTACAGGGGAACGGCCTGCCCGTAGTTGCCCGTACCCGCGCCGCGGAGGGTGACGGGAATATTCTGCGCGTAGCAATAACGAAGGATGGCTTGAATCTCGACCGCGCCCAGCGGCTGAACGATCACGCCGGCGACTTTGCCATCGAGCTGTTTGCGCAGGACGGGAGAATACCAGTAGAAATCGCGGGAGAGCTGCTCGACGACGAGCGGCTGGGTGAGGACACGCGCGTCATCGCCGGTGATGGCGATCAGCGCGGCGATGTGAGATGCGTCTACTTCCCGGTACATTCGTGCGCTCCGTTGCGGCTGGCCGTGCCGCTAAGCTCTCTTCTTTGATTTCGCATGGCGGGCGGCTCTGCTTCCGGTCTTGCTCCAGGTACGAAAAGCCCGCTGCATGTTGGGATGCGTGAAGAGGCGATAGCAGAGATCGCGGAGGACGGGGCCGTCGACGATGCAATGCATGTCGGACCGGCGCACGACTTCCTTGGCGTCGATGTGAATCTGAAGGCAGTGGCGGTTGGCGTCCGCGATGGTGGCGCCGTAGACGACGCGATCGAGACGGGCCCACAAGGCGTTGGCCATGCACATGGGGCAGGGCTCGCAGG
The DNA here is from genome assembly GCA_963709105.1 of uncultured Acidobacteriota bacterium. GTDB lineage: Bacteria > Acidobacteriota > Terriglobia > Acidiferrales > UBA7541 > Palsa-295. The sequence goes on along the minus strand of CAVPVC010000013.1, from coordinate 744,844 downwards.
TGGAGTACATCGTGTAGCCTTCGAGATTGGGGCGCCGCAACTTTTTGCAGGCGAGGCGGACGGTGCGCGTTTCTCCGTGGGAGCTGGGATCGTTCTCGCGTGCGCACGGCGTTGACCGCGCGCATGAGGCGCTCGCCGGTGCGCGTCTTTACGATGAGCGCGCCGAAGGGAACGGGATGCGGAGTGTCCAGGGTGCGCGCGGTGAAGGCGTAAATCTCGCGCATGCGCTCTTCGTCGAGTGAATCCACACTTCCACGATGAAATGGCAGGGCCGCCATGGCCCGTACGCTAACACAAGGGATGGTGTGCAGAGCAAACGTAAAATTGATCGAACCTATCGCGGATGCATTGAGCAGGGGGCGATGTGCGCGTGCTAGGCTAGCCGAATCGTGGGCATTGTGAGACGGATCACCTCGGACAAGAAGGCTTTGGCTGGAGTTTGGTGCCTGCTGGCCGGGATCGGCTGGTTGCTGGCGGCGGGATGCCACAGCAACTCGGCTACTTCGACCTCGGCCGGATTGCCTAAGGTGACGCTGCAGGCGGACTGGTATCCGCAGCCGGAGCATGGCGGGTTTTACACGGCGCTGGTGAAGGGCTACTACCGGGACGAAGGGCTCGATCTGGATATCCTGCCGGGCGGGCCTTATGTTTCGGTGGCTAAGCAGGTGGCTTCGGGTGTGGCGCAGTTTGGAATGGGGTCCTCCGACTTCGTGCTGGAAGGTATTTCGAACGGGCTGCCGATGGTGGCCGTGGCGGCGACGATGCAGCACGATCCGCAGGGGATCATGGTGCGGAAGGATTCGCCGGTGCGCTCGTTCGCGGACCTGAACGGGCACACGGTGGCGGTGACGACGGGATCGACGTGGTGGGAGTTTGTGGCGAAGCGGTACCAGCTCAACGATGTACACGTGGTGCCGGCGATGATGAACGTGGCGAATTTCGTGGCGGATCCGAATTACATTCAGCAGGCGTTTGCTACGTCGGAGCCATTTTTCGCGCGGAAGGCTGGGGTGGAGACTCGGGTGATTCTGACTAGCGACGCGGGGTATGAGCCTTATCGGGTGATGTTTACTACGCGGGATTTTTTGGCGCAGCATCCGGAGATTGTGGGGAAGTTTGTGCGGGCTTCGCTGCGCGGGTGGCGGGAGTATTTGAACGATCCGGCGGCGGCGCATGCGGCGATCGCTAAGCTGAATCCGGCGTTGAACGCGGAGTGGATGCAGTTTACGTGGCAGGCTTTGCGCGATGGGCACTTTGTGGCGGGGGAGGATCCGGGCGGGGCGCAGCTGGGGCAGATGGATCCGAAGCGCTGGGAGACTATGTATCGGCAACTGCTGGAGTTGAGGGTGATCGAGAAGACGTTTGATCCGGCTACGGGATATACTCTGCAATTCTTGGGTTCGGGGAAATCGAGCTAAGACACGACGGCTACCGGACGTACCGACTCACCGAAAACGTCTTCACTTTTGCTTGCGCAGTAGTTGGTAGAGGGCGTTCGCGGCGTCAAATTCCTGTTGGATTTCCTTGCTTGTGAGCTGCGTGCGCAGGTAGTCGATGGCCTGGGAGAGGCGGTCGAGGGCGCGGGAGATGTTGGCGGAGTTGGTGAGGAGAATGTCGCGCCAGACGGCGTAGGGGCTGCCGGCGAGGCGAAGCGTGTCCTGGAGGCCGGGGCCGGAGAGCGAGAGGGGGAGGCCGGTTTCGTCGGTTTCGTCCTGGACTACGCGGGCGAGGGCGACCGACATCAGTTGCGGCAGGTGTGAAACTATGCTGACCGCCCAGTCGTGCGTTTCTGGGTCGGTGTGGATGGGTTGCGCGCCTATCGCGGCGAGCAGACTTGCGAAGGCTTTTACGCGCGGATCGGGGTCGGCTTCGGTCGCTATTAGCGCGTAGGGGGCGTCCTGGAATAGATCGGCGTCGGCGTTTTCTATTCCGGAGTGCTCTTTGCCGGCCATCGGATGGCCGCCGAGGAAGCGAGCGGAGTTTTTGAAATGCTCGGCGGCGGCTTTGCAGACGGTTGTTTTTGTGCTGCAGGCGTCTGTGATTAGGGCGTTGGGCTCGGCGGCTGCGGCGATCTGCGGGAGGGATTCGATTGTGGCGGCGATGGGCATGGCTATGTAGATGAGATCCGCGCCTTGCACGGCGGTGGCGAGGTCGGGCGCGATTTTGTCGATGGCGCCGCGGGCGAGAGCGCTGGCCGCGGGTTCGGAGCGATCGAAGCCGATGATGGCGACGGATGGGATTTGTTTGCGGATCGCTAGCGCGAAGGAGCCGCCGATGAGGCCGGTGCCGAGTATGGCGATGCGATGGAAGGGGAGCGTGGTGGTCATCGTCTATCGGGGGCTACCGGGGCATGATTTCTTGGCCGCGCACGAAGAAGGACGACGCACCCTTGAGAAGCGCAAGGGTGCGTCGTCCTTAAAGGCTAAACCTGCTGCGCCAGATTGCTGGCGTCGCGCTACATTCACAGCCGTGTCCTTAAACCGCACAGGCAGGAGTGCCTGTGCCACCATTACTTGCCGGCTTTGGCGGCTTCGGGCTTGATCCAGGACATTTGCTTGCGCAGTTCGGCGCCTACCTTTTCGATCGGGTGCGTCTTCTGGCGCTCCAGCATTTTGTTGTAGGACGGGCGGCCGGCCATGTATTCGAGGATCCAGTCGCGGGCGAACTCGCCGTTTTGGATTTCGGAGAGAACTTTCTTCATGGTCTTGCGCACGTCTTCGCTGATTACGCGAGGGCCGCGGGTGAGGTCGCCGTACTTGGCGGTTTCGCTGACGAACTGGTGCATCTTGGCGATGCCGCCTTCGTAGATCAGGTCGACGATGAGCTTCACTTCGTGGAGGCATTCGAAGTAGGCGGACTCGGGCTGGTATCCGGCGGCGACCAGGGTATCAAAGCCGGCCATGATGAGTTCGCGGACGCCGCCGCACAGAACGGCCTGCTCGCCGAAGAGGTCGGTTTCAGTTTCCTCCTGGAAGGTGGTTTCGATCACGCCGGCATGCGTGCCGCCGATGGCGCTGGCGTAACCGAGGGTGCGCTCGAAGGCGTGGCCGGTCGCGTCCTGGTGGATCGCGAGGAGGCAGGGAACGCCGCGGCCGGCTTCGTACTGGCGGCGGACGAGGTCACCGGGGCTCTTGGGAGCGATCATGGTGACGTCGATTGTTTTTGGGGGCACGATCTGGCCGTAGTGGATGTTGAAGCCGTGCGAGAAGAGGAGCATGGCGCCGTCTTTGAGATTGGGGACGACGTCGTTCTTGAAGACGGAGGGCTGCGTCATGTCCGGAGTGAGCATCACGATCACGTCCGCGCCTTTGCTGGCTTCGGCTGCGCTCAGGAGTTTCCAGCCATCCTGTTCCGCGAGCTTGCCGGAGGGGCCGCCGGGGCGCTGGCCTAGCACGACGTCGAGGCCGCTGTCGCGCAAGTTGAGGGCTTGCGCGCGGCCCTGGCTGCCGTAACCGAGGACTGCGACGCGCTTGCCTGCGAGCGCCTTGGGGTTTGCGTCTTTTTCCCAGTACATTTTCGCCATCTGTTTCTCCTTGTCGCTTTCTTGGATTTCCGAAATTTTTTACAGCGTTTAAATTCGTCTGCCTAGGCGCTGGTTACCGCGCCTTCCGATGCCGAGGACACCAACTTTGCGTACTTCGCCATCACGCCGCTTTTGTAACGCGGGGCGGGCGGCTTCCACTGCGCGCGGCGTTCTTCGAGATTGGCGTCTACGTCGAGACGCCTTGCGCGAACGTCGAGGGTGATGATGTCGCCATCGCGCAGCAGGCCGATGGGGCCGCCGGAGGCGGCTTCGGGCGCGATGTGGCCGACCATCAAGCCGTGCGTGGCGCCGCTGAAGCGGCCGTCGGTGATGAGCGCTATGGATTCGCTGATCCCCTGGCCTACGAGCGCGCCTGTGACTGCGAGCATCTCGCGCATGCCGGGGCCTCCCTTGGGGCCTTCGTAGCGGATCACCACTACGTCGCCGGGCTTGATCTTTTTCTGCTGCACGGCTTCGAAGCAGGCTTCTTCGGAATCGAAGACGCGGGCGGGGCCTTTGTGGAAGACGCGTTCGTGCCCGGAGAGCTTTACCACGCAGCCCTCGGGAGCTACCGAGCCGCGCAGGATCGCGAGTCCGCCTTCCTTCTTTATTGGCTGAGCTAGGTTGTGGATTACTTCCTGGCCGGCGGCTTCCTTCGCGGATTGCAGCTCCTCGAAGAGATTTTTGCCGGAGGCGGTGATGCCGTCGGTGAGCAGGCCGGCTTCTTTGAGGTGCTTGCCTAGCAGGCGCATGCCGCCGGCGCGGTACATATCCGGCGCGACGAATCTTCCGCCGGGCTTGAGGTCGGTGAGGATCGGAGTCTTGGCGAAAACTTTGTCGAATTCTTCCAGCGTTAACGGAATGCCCGCATCGCGCGCGATGGCCAGCAGGTGAAGAACGGCGTTTGTCGAACCGCCGGTAGCCGCGACGGACGCAATGGCATTCTGCAGCGAGGCGTGCGTGATGATTTGCTTCGGGCGGATGTCTTTTTTTAGAAGCTCCATCACTTTGGCGCCGCAATCGAAGGCTACCTGCGATTTTTGGGGGTCGACGGCGGGCACTTCGTTTGCGCCCATCGGAGAGATTCCGAGGAAGGTGATGGCGGTGGCCATGGTGTTGGCGGTGTACTGGCCGCCGCAGGCTCCGGCGCCGGGGCAGGCGCGGTCTTCGAGTTCGATCACTTCTTTTTCGGTCATTTTTCCCGCGGCACAGGCGCCCACCGCTTCGAAGACGTCCTGGATGGTGACGTCGCGGTCGTGGAAGCGGCCGGGCATGATGGAGCCGCCGTAGAGCGAAAGCGACGGAAGATTGAGGCGCGCGAGAGCCATCACCGTGCCGGGAATGGTCTTGTCGCAGCCGCAGAGGGCGACAACCGCGTCGAAGGCGTGGGCCATCACGAAGAGCTCGATCGAGTCGGCGATGACCTCGCGGGAGATCAGGGAGGCTTTCATGCCCTCGGTTCCCATGGTGATGCCGTCGGAGATGGTGATGGTGTCGAATTCAATGGGAGTGCCGCCGGCGGCGCGGACGCCTTCCTTTACTTTTTCCGCGAGCGCGCGGAGATGGAAATTGCAGGGCGTGACTTCCGTCCAGGTATTGGCGATGGCGACCAGCGGGCGGGAGAGATCGGCGTCGGTAAGGCCGGTGGCTTTCAGCATCGCGCGGGCTGGGGCGCGGGAAATGCCCTTCTTTATTTCGTCACTGTGCATGTTGCTTTGGCCTCGGTGGTTCGTCGAACAGTTGCAGAGTTCTAGGAGAGATCCCTCGTCGCTTCGCTCTGTCGTCTCAACTGAGCCGTCTTTCTCAACTAGACCCGCTGCGGGATCGAAGACCCACCCTTAAAAAGCGAAGGGTGGGGCACCCGCAAGAGCCACAAAAGCAGATCCTTCGCTGCGCTCAGGATGACAGCGAAAAAGAACAACAAAAACCAAACAGCAAAACCCGAAACACGAAAGCACAGCTCCGAACCCTGCGAGCAATAAAAAAGCCCCGCGGCCTGTGTTCAGGCGCGGGGCGCGAGCGTCTAAGCGTGGCTCAGACGGGCGGCCCCGACCGGATAATGGCTACTACGATTACAGGGTGAATTCGTCGCGTCATAGAGTACCGTCTCAACCGTAAATCGACAATTGCTTTCCGCTAACACCGCCGACTAACCGGCGAGCGAAAAGGGGCAACGCCCCTATTAAGCACCGGCATGTTGGATAAGTCAAATTACTATTTGTCCCTCACCCTATAAAGCGGATTTATGTCCGAATGGCGGATAGTCGGTCAGTTTCCGGTTACCGCTGCGGGCTCAACTGGTGCCTCTGTGTTCGCGGATGGTTCTTAGCCACCACGCAAATCAGCGCTTGACTTGGACAACTAGACCGGCGGAATATACGCGCGCAGCCATTGGCTTCTCCGCAGGAGGCTTTTGTATGCACAAGTTGAAAACACTCGTTTTTCGACTTTGGAAACACGCCCTGTTCAAGGTGTTAGTAGGTCTTCTCGCCGCTTCCATTGTTGGTCTTGGTCACCACTTCGATGTACCCACGCTGATCGCATTGCATTGGCGCTCCCTGCTATTGTTTGGGGGGGTGGCTGTGGCAGTCACGATTCTGACCTTGTTTATCAAGGTGAATGGGGAATTGTTCCGCCAGACTAAGGAAGCCCTGGGTCATGTCGATAAATCTCTGCTTGATGTAAGTAGAGCTATTGGTGGTGCCGAACGGCCCGCGATAGCAATCGTTCTATTGGAATACGTCCGGAAACTACAGACTTCCACTCTACCGACCGGAGTTTCCTCGACCGATGTGGTTAAGGTTGCAGAAGATCTGACTCGCAAGATTGCAAAGGCGTTGGCTGTCGTCATCAATTATGTGCTTGGAACCGAATGCGAAGTGTGTATAAAGGTGATGGCTTTACCTGCCAACGCCCCAAGAACCGAACCGGGAGAATATCTATTTCGTCGATTTGCCCATTCCGACGAAGAACTCCTACCACTGAGCTGGACGCCCATTGACGCATCCACACCTCTTAAGCTACTTTTGGGCGGTAGGTCTCATATGGTTTACGGAGACTTGCAAGGTTTGCTCGTTGAAAGGGGATTTAAATTCCACGTTAATGGTGTCCGGAGCATGGCGGCTATCCGAGTCTCAAACCACGAGGCGGGGACCCTGAACGTCGGTTTCATCGTAATTACAGCGCGCTCCCCGCACGTCTTCAAAGAGGATTTTATAATTCCACTGCTGGAGCTTACTGCACGATTTGTGGGACCGATTCTTGCTGGAGCCCTAGGTGTATCTTCGTCATCTGAGCGTCTCGGGGGTCGTTCTTCTGTACAAGGAGGAGAGTAAGTAAGATGTGCAATGTTAACCCACAACCATGGAGGAAGGCGTTGACGGTTCAAGTCCTTCAAGAACAGGCTGAAACGCTGGAAGTCGTCTTTTGTAATGACTTCGGGACAGACAGAGGCTCTTCAGAATGGGCTGTTGAGAGAATTCGGCTGGCCCCGGTCGTGCCTTTTGCCCCACGTTTACCCGCTAAGAAAAATCCAGTTCTCCCGAAAAAAAACAACTTGTCGGTGCCAGTCGAGAGCCCGGCACAAATTGATATGATCTTCGGAGCTTGAGTTCCTGACTTACGCGGTCTGACAGCGTGAATTCTTGAATCTTGTAAGCCCTGCTTATTCAGACGATCATACGGAGGAAGAGAGGGCGGATTGTAGATCGTCAGAGGATGAGCCAGACAAAGACTATCGCCTGCGGCTTTGCTACTCCTATCACCGCGAACTGAAGTTCGTCCGTGGCCGCGATTCGCAATGTTGTGACCTCGTCGTCGCCACCTCCGGCAAAGACTTTAACGAGTCTGGCAAAGTTGTCGATATCAGTGGAACGATGCGGTTCTGGTTTGTTGACGGCAAATACCGCCCAGATTGACGATGGTCAATCCGACGTCTGTCGCGGGTGTGATTCGGCTCCCTGCCGCACGCTTTCCGTCCGAAACTCCTGGTAGTCGGGTGACCGTAAACTGACCCAATACCGAAAGGCGAGGGACCTTGACTTGAGGTGACGAAAGAGGACCGCAGGCAAGAGTGCCTGCGCCACTGAAAAGCTGGGCCTCTGAGCGAAGGCTATTGACGGGGCTGGCAAGCGTTTTGTATAGTGCGAGTTCCGTGGCGTTCGTTGGTAAAGCGGAAAGATTTTTTGGGAAGCGCGCTATGAACGAAACCTATTCACTATTCGCCTATGGCTTTACTTACCGCTTCTCCTTTGCGGGGGAGCGGGTTGGCGAAACGCGCGCGGAAATGACGCAGTAGAGATACCGCACAAAATTTCGCAAGCCGGCCGCGACCTTCGAAGGGGGACGCGGCCTTTTTTGTTGATGCCGGGCTGGATGGGAATCGGATTTGCCGGGAGGCGCACGGTCCTATGAAGATCGACGATTGGCGAAGCGAAATCGATGAGATCGACACCAAGCTGGTAGGTTTGCTCAACCGGCGCACCGAGCTGGCGCTGAAGGTGGGCCAGTTCAAGAGCAGCTATGGACTGGCGTTGCGGGTTCCGGCGCGCGAGAAGGCCATTCTGAAGCGGCTGAAGGAATTGAACCCGGGGCCGCTCGACAACGAGTCGCTCGAGAAAATCTACCACGTGATCTTCGACCTGTCGGTGCGGTCGCAGGAGCTTTACGGGATGGGAAAAGCCGCGAACGGAAAAGGGAATCGCGCGGCGGCGCGCGGGAGCCAAAGGAAGCCGGCGCGGGCATGATCGTCGAACCCAATGCGCGCATCGCGTTCCAGGGAGAACGCGGCGCTTTCAGCGAAGAGGCGGCGATCAAGCTTCTTGGGGAAAAGATCACGCTGGTGCCGCGGCTGACGTTTGAGGCGGCGTTCCGGGCGATTTTCGAAGGGCTTGCGGATTATCTTCTGGCGCCGATCGAGAACAGCCTGGCGGGGTCGGTGCACCGGTCATTCGATTTGCTGGTCGACAGCAACCTGAACATCATCGCGGAGGAAATTATTCCGATCGCGCACAACCTGATCGGGCCTCCGGGGTCGCGGTTCGACGAGGTGCGGGTGGTGGAGTCGCATCCGGTGGCGCTGGCGCAGTGCGAGCAGTTTTTTGTGGAGCATCCGCGGCTCAAGCGCATCGCCACCGAAGATACCGCCGGGAGCGTGCGGGCGGTGATGCTGGCAGGGGATGTGCAGCGCGCGGCCATTGCGGGGCGGCGGGCGGCGGAGATTTACGGCGGGACGATCCTGCGCGAGCATCTGGAGGATAACGCCGAGAATTACACGCGCTTCTGGCTGCTTTCGCCTTCGCAGACCGAACCGGAAAACGCGGACAAGCTTTCGCTGTTTTTTCAGCTGGACCACCGGCCCGGCGCGCTGCTGCACGCGCTGGAGCCTTTCGCGCAGCGGAACATCAATCTGATGAAGATCGAGAGCCGGCCGGTGCATGGGCGTCCTTGGCAGTATCGGTTCTATCTGGATTTGCAGACGGCGCGAAGCAATCCGGAGGCTGCGGCGGCGCTGGAGGAACTCGACAAGCAGGTGGTGGAGCTGAGGATACTGGGATCGTACAAGGCGGCGCAGATGCCTGACGGGACGCAGCGCTAGCGCAGGGATGTCGTCAGAGAGAAAAGGGCAGGTCAAAGGACACGTCAATGATCGTCAACATGTTTGCGGACGCAACGAAGGCACAGATCGACCACGTGGTCGATCGCATCAAGGAATGCGGGTTTCAGGCGCACCTGATTCAGGGCGAGGAACGCACGGTGATCGGGATCGTCGGGAACAGCAACAAGCACCGGCCGGAGCTGGAGGCGCTGCGTGCCGCTCCGGGAGTGGAAGACCTCGTGCCGATTTCGCATCCGTTCAAGCTGGCTTCGCGGAGCTGCCGGCCGGAGGGTTCGATTCTCGATCTGGGGAAGGGTGTGACGATCGGCGGGACCGAAGTGGTGGTGGCGGCCGGGCCCTGCGCGGTGGAATCGCGCGAGCAGATCGAAAGCGTCGCGGCGAGCGTGGCGCGGGCGGGAGCGAAATTGCTGCGCGGAGGCGCGTTCAAACCGCGGAGCTCGCCTTACAGCTTTCAGGGACTCGGCGAAGAAGGGCTGAAGTTGATGCGGGCGGCGGCGGACAAGAACGGCCTGCTGGTGGTGAGCGAGGTGATGGACCCGTCGCAGATCGAGGTGATGCTGCCTTACGTGGACGTGCTGCAGGTGGGCGCGCGGAATATGCAGAATTATCATTTGCTGCGCGCGCTGGGGGAAATCAGCAAGCCGGTGATGCTGAAGCGCGGGATGTCGGCGACGCTGGAAGAGCTGCTGCTCAGCGCGGAGTACATTATGTCTGGTGGGAACTATCAGGTGATCCTGTGCGAGCGCGGGATACGCACTTTTGAGACTTACACGCGGAATACGCTGGATATTGCGGCGATTCCGGTGGTGAAGCAACTGTCGCATTTGCCGATTATCGCCGATCCTTCGCATGGCACCGGGCGGCGCGACAAAGTGGCCGCGATGGCGCGGGCGGCGGTGGCGGCGGGGGCGGACGGGTTGATTATCGAGGTGCATCCCGATCCGGAGCGGGCGCTGTCGGATGGCGTGCAGTCGCTGTATCCGGATCAGTTTGCGCAGATGATGGATCAGGTGCGGGCGATTGCGCCGGCGGTGGGGCGGAGGATTGCGAGCGGGGAAGTGGCGGCGGTGGGGCGGTAGACGGGGAGTGAGACTGGGGCGGAGAAACGGAAGCTACCTCAGGACCGACCCTTAAAATCGAAGGGTCGGGCACCCGGAAAGGCAGGAGGGATCCTTCGTCGCTGCTCCTCAAGGATGACTACGAAAGGCGACGGCGACGGCAAGGATTGGCTGGACGTCGGTAATGGTTGCGCGTGGATGTAGCGAAACGGATTGTGTCGCCCCTCCGGGGCTTCGTACTACTCTCACACCGGCTTCCCACCGCTGCCGCGGTGGGCTACGCTGTTCCGCCCCTGGCGGGGCTGGGATAAAGAGAAGACCCAAGTAAGAATGACCATGGAAGCCTGAAGGAACGGGCGTGCGGGCTTGGGTATCAGGGTTTGGTGGAGGCGGCCGCTGTTGGTTGCGTGATTGCGGTGCGGGCGCCGCTCCAGACTAGCTGCAGGCCGGCGAAGATGGCTATTACGGCTATGGCTACTTTCAATTTGCGCGCGGGGACTTTGCGGGCGAAGAGGCAGCCTACCAGGACTCCGGGGATGCCGCCGGAAAGCAACTGGTGCAGGACGGGGCTGCTGATCGAGCCGAACTTCCAGTGGAATGCGCCGCCGATCACGGCGAGCACGAGGCCGAAGAGAAGGTCGGTGCCTACTACCTGCGGCGGCGTCATCTCGGAATAATTCAGCAGCAGCACTGTGCCTAGCGCGCCTGCGCCTGCGGACGAAAATCCCGACTCGACTCCAATCGGCAATGCCAGCCATGGGAGCCATTTGGAGTTTTTGTGCGCGAAGCCGGGATTTTGGACGCGGCGGAAGAACGTCACGCTCGAAGAGGCCGTGAGGAGCAGGCCGAGCAGAATCACGACTACCGGGCTGCCCGCGTGCGTGCTTAGGAGGCGCAGGAGGTAGGTGCCAATTAACAGGCCGGGGATGGCTCCTTGCAGTAGCAGCCAGAGGTAGCGCCAGTGGATGTGGCGGCCGGCCATGTAGAACGGTGCGGCGATCAGGCGCAGTACGCCGGCGAAAACGAAGGCTGTGCCTACCGATGCGGCGGCGGGGAGGCCCACGATCAACATCAGGGCCGGGACGGTGAAGCTGCCGCCGCCTATGCCCGTTAGTCCTACGGCCAGGGCAATCAGGAAGCCGATTGCGATCTGCATCAATTCGCTCGTTTTAGGGCGGCGGGTTCGGGGCCAGCTTGATCGGAGGCGCCTGCGTTTGCGTCTGCCACCGCGTCAGACTGTCTGGAGGCGGTGTGGATGCCGCATTCCAGTTTTGCGCCGCCCCATCGGCCGGAGCGCGGGTCGGCTCCCGCCTGCGGGATGGCGGTGCAGGGTTCGCAGCCGATGCTGCGGTAGCCCGTGTCGTAGAGCGGGAGGTAATCGATTTTGTTGTCGGCGGTGTACTTCCAGACCTGGCCCCAGGTCCACGCGGCTAGCGGGCTTACTTTGAGGAGCACTTTGCCGCTGGCGAGTTCGTGGTGCTCGACGATTTTCAGATTTTTGCGCGTGGGCGATTGTTCGCGGCGCAGGCCGGTGAACCAGACGTCATAGTGCTGCAAGGCTTCGAAAAGGGGTTCGACCTTGCGGAAGTTGCAGCATTTGCCGGGATCGGTGCGATTCAGGATGCCGAACTCGGCTTCCTGCTCGGCTACGGATTTTTTCGCGGCGAGATTTTTGAGATTGAGATTCCAGGCCTTGGCCATGCGGTCGCGGTAGGCGTAGGTTTCGGCGAAGTGGTAGCCGGTCTCGAGGAACAGGACCGGGATATCCGGAAGGCGCTTGCGCAGGAGGTCGAGGACGATCATGTCCTCGGCCTGGAAGCTGCAGGTGAAGCACGGGAGGCCGCTGTTTTCGGCTAGGATGCGGTCGATGGCGGCTTCGGCGGAGAGGGCTTCGAATTCCTGCGCGATTACGGGCTGGCTCATTTGCGCCTCTGGTTCGGGTCGGAATGCGTGTCGCGCCATTTGTAGAGGGCGTCGACGAGTTGCGTGACGGCTTCTTCGTCGGTGAGGTCGAACCGCGGGATTTCAAAGAATGCGCCGGGGCCGAAGATGGCGCGGACGGCCTGGGCCTGGTTGGTGCCGTCGTCGAGCGGCGCGAAAACGGTGATGGCGCCGGACAGGCGATAGGCTTTTGTTACTGTGACCAGCTCGTGGGAGAGGAAGTCCATCGGGCCGACGAGCTGTACGAACCAGCCTTCTTCGAACAGGCGGCGCTCGACCATTTCGGCCACGCGCGGGCGGCCCTTGAGCCAGACTGCCGCGGACGGATGGCCGAAGCGGAGTACGCGCTCTTCTCTGGTGCTGCGGCCCGTGTGCGCGGTAGCGGTGGGCGTGCGCGTGGCAGGGCCTGGCGCGATCGGTTGTCCGATGATGCCCGCGGCTACCGTGGCATTGGTGTGCTGGTCGATGACTATGAAGCTGCCCATGGTGCGATTTTCGCTGTAGGGGTCGAAGAAGAGGGGGAGCGTCGTCTTCAGATCGACCTCGGCGATATCGTTCATGTCCAGGCTGGTGGCTGGGGATTTTTCCAGGGTGTTTATGTCGATGCGCTGGCGCACCTGCTTGAAGCGCGCGCGGACGGTGCGCGTGGTGTGCTTGAGCAGGTAAATTTTGTGGAGGTCGAGCGGATCGGCGTGCATCCAGACGACGGTGGCCTGGAATTCGGTGCCGACCGAAGGGCGGTTTTCGTCGGAGACGATCACGTCGCCGCGGCTGATGTCGATTTCATCTTCGAGGGTTACGTTGACCGATTCGCCCGGGCCGGCCTGGGCGAGTTCGTCTTCGAAGGTGACGATGGATTTCACTTTCGTGCTGATGCCGGAGGGCATCGCTACTATTTTGGCGCCGGAGCGGAGGATGCCGGAGGCGATCTGGCCGGCAAAGCCGCGGAACGTGGAGTCGGGGCGAATCACGTACTGCACGGGTAAGCGCAGCGGGCCGGAGGCGGCGGTGTCGCTCACGCGCAAGCCTTCCAGATGTTCGAGAAGCGCGGGGCCTTCGAACCACGGCGTACGCGGACTGCGGCGGACCACGTTGTCACCATCGAGAGCGCTGACAGGAACGGCGTAGAGGCTCTTGATGCCCAGCTGACCGGCGAACTCGCGGAACTCGGCGGCGATGCGTTCGAAGACTTCCTGCGAGAAGCCGACGAGATCCATTTTATTGACGGCGGCGACGATGTGCTGCACGCCGAGAAGGTTGGCGATGTAGGCGTGGCGGCGCGACTGGCGCAGGACGCCCTTTGTCGCGTCCATTAAGACGACCGAGGCGTCCGCGGTGGACGCGCCGGTGGCCATGTTGCGCGTGTACTGTTCATGACCTGGCGTGTCCGCGATGATGAACTTGCGGCGGGGAGTGGAAAAATAGCGATAGGCGACGTCGATGGTGATGCCTTGCTCGCGCTCGGCGCGGAGGCCGTCGGTGAGAAGCGCGAAGTCGATGGGCCCGCCGGAGCGGTTTACGTTGCTCTTGCGGACCGAGGCCAGTTGATCTTCGAGAACGGACTGGCTGTCGTAGAGGAGGCGGCCGATCAGCGTGGACTTGCCGTCGTCGACGCTGCCGGCAGTGCTGAAACGCAGGAGGCCTTCGGTGGGCGCTACCAACTGCGTGGGGGCGTCTGCGTTCATCCGATTGGTCACTTGAGCGGGATCCGATGCATCGGCAGTTTGTGCCGAAGCGGGCTCGGCGGCGGGAGTCGCCATCAGAAATATCCCTCGCGCTTCTTGATTTCCATCGAGCCTTCTTCGTCGTGGTCAATCACGCGATTCTCGCGCTCGGAACGGCGGAAGGAAACCATCTCGTCGATTATTTTCGGGACGGTGTCGGCGTCGGAGCGAATCGCGCCGCTGCACGGCACGCAGCCGAGCGAGCGCATGCGGCACTTCACCATCTGCGGCTTTTCGCCTGGAAGCAGGCGCACGCCGGTCTGGGGCAGGATCAGGGAATTGCCGCGCATGACCACCTCGCGTTCTTTGGCGAAGTAGAGCGGGACGATGGGAATTCTTTCGGCGTAGATGTAGAGCCACACGTCCATTTCGGTCCAATTGGAGAGCGGGAAGATGCGGATGCTTTCGCCCTTGTGATGGCGGGCATTGAACAGGTTCCACAGCTCGGGGCGCTGGTTCTTGGGGTCCCATTGGCCGAGCGAGTCGCGGAAGGAATAGACGCGCTCTTTGGCGCGGGATTTTTCCTCGTCGCGGCGCGCGCCGCCAAAGGCCGCGTCGAAGCCGCCCTCGGCAAGGCCGTCGAGCAGGGAGCGCGTTTTGAGCAGGCCGCAGCACTTCTGCGTGCCCAGATCGTAGGGATTCGCGCCTTCATCGAGCGCCTTTTTGTTCATATGGACGATGAGTTCCGCGCCTACGTGCTTGGCGTACCAGTCGCGGAACTCGATCATCTCGGGAAACTTGTAGCTGGTGTCGATGTGGAGAAGCGGGAAGGGAATTCTACCCGGGTAGAACGCCTTCTGCGCGAGGCGCAGCATTACGGAGGAGTCTTTGCCGATAGAGTAGAGCATTACCGGCCGGGCAAACTCCGCGGCAGCCTCGCGCAAGATGAAGATGCTTTCGGCTTCGAGCATCTTGAGATGGTCGAGCGAGGCGTTTGTCTCGGGTTTTTCGGCGATTTCGGTCATTTCAGTCAAAGCTTCCGGTCACAAAAAAGCCCGCTCCCGGCTGGTTCCGAGGGCGGGCTAAAGTTGAGTTCCGTTTTGAGTCGAGCTTAGCTCGTGAACCCTGCCGCCCCCGCGGACGCACACATAGGCGTCTTACAACAGATACAACAACAGGCGGTTAGGGGCGTAAGTTCCATGTTTTGCGTAAGCCCTAATCTATCGTGAGTGGGACGGGCTGTCAATTTAGATTCGCGGAGGGGGTAAAGGATTCCGGCGCTCCGGCGCAGAGGTTCAGGGCGAGGTAACCGGTACCGCGGAAGGCGATGGTTTGGCGGTTGCGAGAACTTCCCGTACTTTGGTGGCTAGGCTCAGCCCGGTGAAGGGTTTGTGAAGCAGGGCAGCGCCAGAATTTAGCAATTCCTGAACAGGGAGGGCGTCGCCCGTGTAGCCCGACATATAAAGCACTTTGGTGTCCGGGCGGCCGCCGATGATTTTTCCGGCCAACTCTGGTCCATTCATGCCGGGCATTACCACGTCGCTGAGCAGCAGATGAATCGGCCCTGGATGCTTCTCCGCGAGGGAGACGGCATCGGCGCCGTTTGCGGCTTCCAATACGGTGTAGCCGCCGGCTTCGAGGAGTTCGCGCGCCAGTTCGCGTAAGGCATGGGCGTCCTCCACGAGCAACACCGTCTCGCACCCGCGCGCTTTTTCCTTCCACCCATCCACAGGCGCAGTTGAAGAAACCGGCTCTTGCATTCGTGGAAGGTAAATCCTGAACGTGGAGCCTTTCCCCGGCTCGCTTTCCACCGAAATGTAGCCTCCGCTCTGCTTCACCACTCCATACACCGTTGCGAGGCCCAATCCAGTGCCCTTGCCCTCTCCTTTGGTGGTGAAGAAAGGTTCGAAGATGTGGGCCTGCGTATCGTGATCCATGCCGCAGCCGGTGTCACTCACGGATAACACCACATATGAACCGGGAATGGCGCCCGGATTTCGGCGAACGAACGCATCGTCCATTTCGGCGTTACCGGTGGAGATAGTGAGCTTGCCGCCGTGAGGCATGGCGTCGCGCGCGTTCACCGTCAAGTTCATGATGATTTGTTCGATTTGACCCTGGTCGGCGCTGACTTGGCCCAGCGCAGGCTCCGGCACCGAAACGAGCTCGACATTCTCGTCAATCAGGCGCCGAAGCATTTTCAGCGTGTCGGCGATGACTGCATTCAGGTCCAGCACCCTGGGCTCAAGCGCCTGCTGACGGCTGAAGGCCAAAAGCTGGCGAGTGAGCGAAGCGGCGCGCCTTCCGGCTTTCTTGATCTGTTCGGCCTTGGGCCTCAGCGGATCGTCCGGGGCAAGGCGTTCCTCGAACATTTCAGAGTACCCAATGATGATTCCCAGCAGGTTGTTGAAGTCGTGGGCAATGCCGCCGGCAAGCTGGCCGATCGCCTCCACCTTCTGGGCCTGGCGGAGTTGCTGTTCGAGCTTCTTGCGTTCGGTGATATCGACGACAAACGATACAGCCTCTGTCTGACCCGACATTCCCGTGAGAGTGGCAACGCCGATGAGAACCGGAACGCGGCTGCCATCCTTGCGGATGAATTGTTTTTCCCACAGCGGGGCAACTCCTGTGGTCAGCAACTGCTCAACCGCCAGGCGGTCCGCTTCGCGGTATTCGGGAGGGGTGAGGGCATCCCAGCGCAGGCTGCCCGCGGCAACGTCTTCCTTTGTAAATCCGAGCAGCGCCAGGACGGCATCGTTGGCGTCGATGACCTTCCCATCGAGATCGCCGGTGGCAATCCCGATGATGTTCGATTCCACCAGGCGGCGGATCCGCGTTTCACTCCTGCGGAGGGTCTCCGCCGCACGCTCGCGTTCGGCGACGATTTCGAGTTCCTTCTTTGCCGCGGCCAGCTCGGCGCTTTCCTTCGCCATTCTTACCTGAAGTTCGGCGTGCTGGCGCGCGATCTCTTCATTCTTCTTGCGTTCCGTGATGTCCCGCACGGCGGCCAAGACGACCATGCCGTCTTCGGTCTCGACGGGGCTGAGCGCGATGTCCGCGGGGAATTCGGTGCCGTCTTTGCGGAGCGCCGGCAATTCGCGGTCCGAGCCCATCGGGCGTGAGCGCGCATGGGAGAAGAATTGGCCGCGGCTTTCGTGATGCTGGTGGCGAAAGCGCGGGGGAATCAGAATTTCGAGCGGTTGGTGGAGAAGTTCCCCGCGATGGTAGCCGAAAAGTTTTTCCGTCTGCGCGTTCACGAGGACGATCTGACCGCGCGAATTCACGATGATCATCGCATCGGGCGCAGCCTCGATCAGATCGCGGAACGACCCCTTCATATGTGGCTGATCATCTCACGGGCTGCGGGATTGATGTAAGTGTGATGGTGCCTAATGATTAATAACAGCGAAGCGGCTTGCGAGGGCTTTGGGCGGTGGTGGCGTGTAAAGCGAAGAGAGAGCCCTCGTCGCTTCGCTCGCTCGGGATGATTAACGACAGACGGAAGAAGGCCAAAGAAAGACCCACCCTTGACACCGAAGGGTGGGGCACCCGCAAAGGCAAAGGTCAGAAGACGTCGAGGTCGTGGGCGGAGACTACTCTGCCGGAGTAATGCTGCTTCACTTCGGCGACGATTTCGTCGTTTGCCGGGGCGCCTCGGCGGAGGGACATCTGGTGATAGAGGACCAGGAGGTTGGGCTTGGCGTCGCTGGCTTCTCTGGCCAGTTCCGCGGAAGACGTGTGGAAATGGCTGAAGTAGTTTTGGGATTTGGCGCTGGTGGAGGCGAAGCCGGCGGCGCTATAGGCCTCGTGGAGAAGGATATCGCAGCGATCGCACTGCTTGACGATGTTATCGGTGGGGCCGGTGTCGCCGGAGATCACGATGGTGCGATCGGCGCTTTCAAATTTGTAGCCGAAGGCGTGTTTCCAGGAGCCGTGTGCGACCGGGAAAGCGGTTACCGTGACGTTTGTGTCTTTGTAGACGACGCCTGGTTCGATTTCATGGACGTGGACTTTGTAGCCGATATGATTCTTCTGCTCGAGTCCATTGGTGCGGATATCGATGTCCTCCTGCCAGGCTGACTCGATGTGGTCGGTCATGCTTTGAAGGCCCGGAGGGCCGTAGGCTTCCAGCGGCTCGGAGCGCGCGCCCCAGGGAGTGAAGATGAGGTCGGGATAACCGAGGGTGTGGTCGGTGTGGAGATGGGTGATGAAAACTATGCGGAGGTTTCCTTGCGCGAGGGCTGCAATGCCCTTGCGTTCCGCTGCGGCGGCTCGCCGTACGACTCCAGGGCCGCAATCGACCAGATAGGCTGCGCCGTTCACGACTACGGCGACCGCGGGGCCGGAATTGTCGGGGTCGGCGGCGGGAGTGCCGGCGCCGAGGATCACGACTTGGGTGTGGGATGGGACGGAAGGTGGTGAGGCAGGAGTCTGGGGCGCGGAACCTATTGTGGAAGCGGTGGCGAACGCGAAGATCGCTAGAAAGATGATGAGCATGGCTGTTTCTCCTTTCGAACGCGTCACGGAGAGACTATGTGGCCGATGATGTTGCCGCCAATATATACCGGGAGGGTGCGAAACCATCGCATCCCTAAATGGAAATGTGGAAGAGGGATCCTTTGCTGCGCTTCAGGATGGCTGCGCACGGCGAGGCGGACCGTGACGCACAGGTGAGGCAGAGGCGCCAATCGGGAGATTGGCGTTCCCAGGGGGCGAGGCTGCGGCTGGGGTGGCGGAAGTTTGTTGGCCGAGGCGCTGGGATTGATTTAGACTGCCGAAGCTTATCTACCGGAGGAATTTTTTATGGCTACTACAGCGCCGCATGCGGTTACTCCTGAACGGTTCTTTAATGCTGTTAATGCTTACCAGGAGACGGCGGCGATCAAGGCTGCTATTGAGCTGGAAATTTTCACGGCTATCGCGGAAGGGAACACTACCGCTGCGGAGATTGCGAAACGCTGTGGGGCTGCCGAGCGCGGCGTGAGAATTCTGTGCGACTTTCTTACGATCCTTGGTTTTCTGGCTAAGGAGGGGGCGAAATATGCGCTGCCTCCGGACTCGGCTTTGTTTCTGGACAAGCGGTCGCCGGCTTACGTCGGGGGCGCGATTGAGTTTTTGCTGACCCCTCACATACGGGAAGGCCACGAACGATTGACGGAGGCGGTGCGGCGGGGCGGCACCGCGATGGGGGCGGGGACGCTTGAGCCGGAAAATCCCGACTGGGTGAAGTTTGCGAAGGCGATGATGCCGCTCATGCACATGCCTGCCCAGCTGATGGCTGCCGAGCTTCGCAAAGGGGGCGAGGCGCACAAAGTTCTCGATATCGCCGCGGGGCATGGAATTTTCGGCATTACCGTGGCCAAGCAGAATCCTGGCGCGCAGATCTACGGGGCGGACTGGAAAAATGTGCTGGAGGTGGCGAGCAAGAACGCGCAGGCGATGGGTGTGGGCGACCGCTATCATCTGATTCCCGGGAGCGCGTTCGAAAGCGATTTTGGCGGGGGCTACGATCGTGGTGCTGGTTCCGAATTTTCTGCATCACTTTGACGCGCCTACCTGCACGAGTTTTATGCGCAAGGTGAATGGCGCGCTGGCGCCGGGTGGACGGGCGGCGATTGTGGAGTTCGTGCCGAATGCCGATCGGGTCACGCCTCCGAGCGCGGCGGCGTTCAGCATGACGATGCTGAGCAGCACGCCGTCCGGCGATGCTTACACGTTCGCGGAGATCGAGAGCATTGCGAAAAACGCGGGGTTTGCGCGCGTGGAGCTTTCGCCTGCGGAGATTGGCTTTCAGAGCCTGGTCATCGCGTACCGATGAAGTTAGGACGCTAGCGGGGGCGTGAAACGCTAGTCCTTTTGGAGCATCACTTCGGTCGACTTGATGACGGCGGCTACCGTGTCGCCGACTTTGAGTTTCATCTCTTCGGCGCTGCGCCGAGTGATCACGCTCTCGATGATGTTGTCGCCGACCCGGACAGAGACGTGGGCCATTACGCTTCCCAGCTGAAGTTCCTCGATTTTGCCTACCAGGTGATTGCGCGCGGAGAGTGTCATAGCAAGATCATATCTCCCCGGAACCCGACTGTCGATAATCGAAAGCCGGCAAAATTGGCGGCGAATATGATTGTTGACATTTTTGAGAGACGGGGCGATAGTCTGCGCGTTCCCCTGTCCGGGGACGCTTGAGATGTACAACTACTAACGGCAGTCGGCTCGCGATTTGAGCCGCCCAACCCGGCGACGAGACCAGTGCTCGCGTTCGGAGGAGGGCCTAAATGAGCAGGGCGAAGTGTGCGGCAGGCCTTCTGGCGCTCGCCGGAGGGTTGGCGTTCCTTGTTTCCATTTGCGGCGCACAGCAGCGATCTGCGTCGCCTGCTGTTGTTGCTCCCTCGCGGCTTTCGCCTTCCATTTTGTCTTCGCTTCGCGCTGACGTTTGAGCCGAACTACGGGCTGGCCGACCCTCGGGTGCAATTTTCCGGACGCGGGCGCGGGTTGTCCGTTTTTCTTACGGAACGTGAGATTGCCATTGCGTTTCCAGAACGCTCGCGCGCCGTACCGGCATCGCGAGAAATTGAGCCGCGCGTTGGGATACGGCTGGTGCGGGCGGCCCGCTCCAAGCGGCGGCGCTCGAGTGGGGGGACGTCGCATCCTCGCGGCTCCCGGCGCAGACCGTCGCGGAGAAAAAGATCTGGCAGGCGGCGGGGGACGGGGGTGCGGGGGAAAGATGTCCCGAGCCGATTTGCGTGGCGGGGGGAAGGGTTGCTGCCGGGGCGGAGCAATTATTTCATCGGGAACGATCCCCGTGCGTGGCGGAGGAATGTGCCGCACTACTCCGAGGCGGATGCAGAGGAAGCTTTGCCGGGTGTGGGCGTGACGATCTACGGCAATGACCAGGGCGTGGAATACGATTTGCGGCTGGCAGCGGGCGTCGATGCGGCGGGATTGCGGCTGAAGTTTTCGGGTGCGAGCGGCGTTCATCTGGCCGCGAATGGCGATCTGGTGCTGCGCGCGGGCGGGAACGCATTGCGGATGAAGAAGCCTTCGATCTATGAGGAACCGCCGGGTGGCGCGGCGCGAGAGAAGGAGCAGGTGCGACGACCTGCGGAAACTCGCGAGTATGTGGATGGAGGATACGTGCTCGAAGCCGACGGATCGGTGGGATTTTCGATCGGGCCGCATGACCCAAAGGCGGAACTGGTGATCGATCCTTCGCTTTCGGTGACGTATGCGAGCTTTCTTGGCGGCGGGGGGAACGAAACGGCAAGCGGCATTGCTCTCGATTCAGCGGGGAATGTGTATATCGGCGGGACAACCAATGCGCCGAATTCTTTTGCAGATCCTGCTACTGCGACCGTTGGTCCAGGGATCGGCTCGGGGAACAATACGAACACGGAATACTTTGTGGCGAAAATCAACCCGAACGTTAGCGGCGCGAGTTCCCTGATCTATCTCACTTTCATCGGAGGGAGCGTGAGCCAGGCTGGCGAGTCAATCGCGGTGGATGGCTCGGGCGATATTGCGATAACCGGGACGACTACGTCTCCTGATTTTCCGGTTACTGACGGCAGCACGCTTACGAGTGGGGCAAACGACGCTACCGTGAGCGAGATCGATCCTACGGGAAGCACGCTGATTTTTTCGACGATCTTTGGCGGCAGCGGAATGGAATCGCAATATGCCGCGGGCGGAATCGCGATCGATGCGCAGGGGCGCATCTACATTGCGTCGGATACGACTTCGCAGGACCTGCCGGTTACGGCCGGTGTGTTTCAGGCGACCTTCTCGGGCACGTCGAGCGACGGATTTGTGGCGATTTTTCAGCCGGGAGCGAGCCCCGATCTGGCTTACTGCTCTTACCT
This sequence comes from uncultured Acidobacteriota bacterium, assembly GCA_963709105.1. GTDB lineage: Bacteria > Acidobacteriota > Terriglobia > Acidiferrales > UBA7541 > Palsa-295. Next base: position 723,182 of record CAVPVC010000013.1, on the reverse strand, counting down.
GGGAACGAACGCCAGCGGGCAGGCGGGGGTGGGCGGAGTCGCGATCGATGCTTCCGGCAACGCCTACATCGCCGGGTTCAGCTCGAACGCGCAGAACGGCTTCCCGACTAAAAATGCTTTTCAGACGGCGTATGGGGGCGATCCCAGCGATGCGTTTCTGATGAAGATATTTCCCGGAGGGCAGGGAGCGGCGGACGTGATTTACGCGACGCTGGTTGGCGGCAGCGGACTCGATGAAGCACTGGCGGTGGCCGTCGACGATTCGATTCCCGCGAATGCGTATGTGACCGGCACAACGCAGTCGAGGAATTTTCCGACCAATGGCGCAAACGCGCCCTACCAATCGAGCCTGCACGTGAATGCCACGGCGAACGCGTTTCTTTCGGTGATCGCGCAGAATCCTTCGACGGGGATGGCAACGCTCGCTTACTCGACCTACATCGGCGGGTCGGCAAACGACGCCGGGCTGGGCGTGACGGCGGCCGCGTTTAATTCGGTTTACATCACCGGCGCGGCGAAGTCGTGGGACTTTCCCTGGCACGACAACATCCAGCCCTTCAATGGATCGAGTGACGGATTCGTGGCGAAGTTCGACCCGTCGGCCGCGGGGGCTGCTTCCTTGCTTTACGCTACGCCGCTGGGAGGTACGGCGCCTGCGGGTGTGACGGTGACCGCCGCGGCCAGCGCTATTGCCGCCGATGCGTTCGGGGATGTTTACGTAGCGGGACAGACCACCGCGGCCGATTTTCCGACCGCCGTCACGCACCGGCGGAGTGATGAATGGATTTCAGCCTATTTGTGCGAGCTGCCAGGATTACCCTGCCGCGGCGGATGCGTTTCTGGTGTCGCTGCGCGAGGGCGCGGCCGCCCAGCCCAGCGTTTATTTCAATATCGGCAGCGTTGTATTTCCCGCACAGCCTGTGGGGACGCAGAACGCGCCGCAACCGGTGGCGGTCCATAACGGCGGCGAAACGTCCCTTGCGATTACGAGCCTTCAGATTACCGGGCCGAACAGCGCGGATTTTTCGCTGATCGGGCCGGCTGCGTGCAAGGCGCAGGCGATTCCCACCGGAGGCGAGTGCTCGTTCGAGGTGGGATTCGTGCCGTCGACGACCGGACCCGAGGAAGCCGTGGTGAGTTTCAGCGACAACGCGCCGGGCAGCCCGCAAGTGCTCGAGCTGGTGGGGGCGGGGCAAAGCGCGTTCGCGCTTCTATCGACGACCAGCGTCAACTTCGGGAGTCTGCCAGAAAATACCACGAGCCTGAGCCTGCCGATCACGATCACGAATACGGGGAACCAGGCGCTCGCTCTGCAAAGCCCCGCCGAATCCGGACCCGATGTGGCGCAGTTTTTTCTCAACGGCAAAGACATTACGTGCGGCACCACGCTGGCGGCCGGGGCCAGCTGCTCGATTGGCGTGGTATTCAGCCCGAAGGCCATCGGGACGTTCCACGCGCAGATCACCATTACGGACAATTCGGGAGGAGTGACGAATGCGACGCAGGTTGTGTCGCTTACGGGAACGGCGACCACGGTTGCACCCGTGATTAGCGTGACACCTGCCGCCATTGCGTTTGGAGATGTGACGGTGGGAACGAGCAGCGGCGCGCAGCAGGTGACGATCACGAGCAGCGGCAGCGCGGCGTTGAACATGATGGGCATCACGCTGAGCGGAGCGAATGCCGCGGATTTTGCGATGGCCAGCTCGGGCACGAATCAATGCCCGACGGGCAGCGGCAGCCTGGCGATCGGGGTGAGCTGCACGGTGAGCGTGCGGTTCGCCCCTTTGGCAGGAGACGCGGCTGGGTCCAAGAGCGCGATCCTGAGCGTTGTGGATAACGCGTCGGGCAGCCCGCAGACGATTTCGCTTACGGGAGCGGCGACGGTGCCGCCGTCGATTCAGATTTCGCCATCGAGCCTGAACTTTTCGCCGCAAAGCGTGGGGATCGCGAGTGCGCCGCAGACCGTCACGGTGCTGAACGCGAGCGCCGGGTCGCTTTCGATCAGCGGAGTGAGTGTTGCCGGCGCGAACGCCGCCGATTTCGCCGAGACAAATAATTGCCCGCCGAGCTTGCGGGCGGCGGCCAGCTGCACGTTGAGTGTGGTGTTCACGCCGACGGCCGTCAGCGCCGTTGCGCGAACCGCCACCATCAATCTGGTGGACAACGCGCCGAACAGTCCACAGAAAATCGCGCTGATTGGGAGCGTCACGCAGGCGGGCATTTCGATCACGCCGGCGAGCATCAACTTCGGCGGGCAACTGGCGGGAACTTCGGGGCAGCCGCAGACGATCACGGTGACCAACACCGGCACGGGCGCGCTGTCATTCAGCTCGATTGCTGTGAGCGGAGCTGCGGATTTCGTGGTGAGCGCGAACACCTGCAAAGGCGCGAACGTTTCGGCCGGCGGGACTTGTACGGTGCAGGTGACGTTCGGCCCGGCGTGCACCAATGGCTCGGCTGCGAGAAGCGCAACCCTGGTGCTGACCGACAACGTGACGGGCAGCCCGCAGAGCGTGGCGCTCAGCGGCAGCGCGACCGGGGACTTCTGCTTCGATCCGTCGACCACCGTCTCGGTTGCCGCCGGGCAGACGGCGGTCTACTCGATGGTTGTCGATTCGCCTACCGCTTATAAAGGATCGGTTTCACTCACGTGTGCTGGCGCGCCGGCGACCGCCACTTGCACGAGCCCGGCTAGCGTTACGGTGCCGTCTCAATTCACGGTGAGCGTTGCCACGGTGGCGAGTTCCGTGGCGGCGCCCGTGCGAAGGGGCAATCGCAAAATTCCCGGGCCGACTGCTTGGGTGGTGGCGATAACGGCGCTTCTGATATTCGTCTTTGGCGTCGCGTCGCGGGCCGCGAGGGTAACCGGCGTGCAAGCGCTGTGGGGAAAATGCGCCCTGGCTGCAATCGCGTTGCTCGCGTTTAGCGTCTGGATGACTGGATGTGGTGGCGGGGGGTCGGGCGGTGATCCGGCGAGCGTCGCCGGCACGCCTGCGGGAACCTATTCGCTTACGCTGACCGGTATGTCGCCGAATACAACCGCGGAAGTGACGCTGACGCTCACCGTTCATTAAGCGCGTGAGTTAGAAGAGCTTTACGGCCAGGTCGCGCGGGTGCGAACCGATGGGAATCAGCGTAATGAGGCTTCCGGTCTTCGCACGTATGACCGCGAGATCGCCGGAGGTGGCATCCACTACGAGGAGCATGTCGCCGCCGGGAGTCAGCAGCGAGGTTCCGGGCGTCTGTCCCACCTGAATGGGGCGCGCGGCCTGGCGAACGCCGATGGCGACCGGGACGATGTGGGCGGCAGCGGAATCGGAGATGTAGAGCGTTTGGGCGTCGGGCGTGAGCGTGCCGGTGGATGGGGACATGCCTACGAGGACGAAGTCGTTCACTTCGTTGGTGGCGGTGTTTACGACCAGCAGGCCGTGGGAATTACGGGAGGGGATGTAGAGTTCGCCGCCGTCGGGCTTGAGGATGAGGTCGTCGGGATTTTTGCCCAGGGCGAGTTTCGCGAGCAGTACCTTGCGATTCAGGTCGAGCACGGAAACCTGGTCGGAATCGCCGGAGCTGACGAAGGCTTTCGAGCTATCGGGGAGGATGGCGATGTGCTCGGGCTGCGGCGCGACGCTGATTGTGCCGAGCGGCGCGAGCGAGAGCGCGTCGAAGAGCGAGACGGTGGCGTCGTCGCGATTGGAAACGACGAGCAATTTTCCGTCGGGCGAGACGCGGGCGATCCAGGGGCGGCGTCCGGCGCGGCTTCTGGCTGTGACCTGGCGCGAGGCGCAGTTGATTTCAACGACGGCGTTCGAGCCGGAGGCGGCCACGTAGGCGCGGGCACCGTCCGGAGAAAAATCGAGGGCGTAGGGCGCGGCGCCTACCGGAATGCGCGCGGCGATGCGATTTGTTTTGACGTCGAGAACCCAGGCATAGCCGCCCGCGGTGCTGAGTCCCCAGATTTCGGGGCGTGTGGGATGCGCGCGCATGCCGGTCGGCTTGCCGCCTACCGCAGTGGTGGCGGCGGGGGTGAGTTTGACCAGGTCCACGGCGGTGACGGTGCCGTCGGCGGTGTCGTCCACGTAAGCGAACAGATGAAGGCCGGGGCGGAGGAAGGAGGGGCGAAGTTCGAGGGCCACTTCGCGGATCGCCAGGGCTGCGAGAAGTAGCAGCAGGAAAAGGATGCGCCAGTTGGACCAGATTTTCATGCGGGATGGACCGAGGGCTGGCGTGCGGGGCTCAATTGATTGTGCGGCCGAGCACGGCGGCGATGTCCCGGGCTTCGCGGACGAGGAGATCGAATTCTTCGGGGAGAATGGACTGCGGTCCGTCGGAGAGGGCATGATCCGGGTCGTGGTGGACTTCGACAAGGAGGCCGTCCGCGCCTACGGCTACCGCCGCGCGGGAAAGCGGGAGAACTTTGTTGCGGCGGCCGGTGCCGTGACTCGGGTCGACGGCGATGGGCAGATGGCTCAGCCGCTGGACGGCCGGGATCACGCTGAGGTCGAGCGTGTTCCGCGTGTGATCGGAGAAGGTGCGCACGCCGCGCTCGCAGAGGATCACCTGGTAGTTGCCCTCGGACATCAGGTATTCGGCGGCCATCAAGAATTCGTCGAGCGTGGCGGACATTCCGCGCTTCAAGAGCACGGGCTTTTGCGCGCGGCCGGCGCGCTTGAGCAGCGAGAAATTCTGCATGTTGCGCGCGCCGATCTGGATCACGTCGGCGTATTTCTCGACGAGGTCGAGGGATTCGTTGTCTACGGCTTCGGTGACGATGCCCAGGCCGAATTGGTCGCGGAGCTCCGCGAGGATTTTCAGGCCGTCTTCGCCGAGTCCCTGGAAGCTGTAGGGCGAGGTGCGGGGTTTGTAGGCGCCGCCGCGGAAGAGTCGCGCGCCGGATTTCTTTATGCGTTCGGCGATGGCGAAGACTTGTTCGCGGGACTCTACGGCGCATGGGCCGGCGACTAGTCCGACGGATTTGCTGCCGAAGGTTACTTCGCCGAGGGGCGTGGGTACGCGCACTATGGTGTCTTCGGCTTTTACGTCGCGGCTGACGAGCTTGTATGGCTTGCTGACCGGAATGCATTCGATGACGCCTGGCATCGACTCGACCGAGGCGAGGTCCACGGCGCCGCTGTTGCCGGTGATGCCGATGGCCGTGCGCGCGGCGCCGGGGATCGGGTGGGCTTTGAATCCCAGCGACTCGATGCGGTCGCAGACGGCGCGAATCTGTTGGTCGGTGGCGTGGCCCTGCATCACGACAAGCATGTTTTCTCCGCAGCTTCGGGCGAAACGAGAAGTTTACTGTATGCGCGAAGGAAGCTGCAAACTGCGCGGCACTGAGATGGAACCGGGAGGCCGGGTACGGGGGGCGAGCAGTGCACGGGCTGGCGAGTCGAGCGGCCCGGGACACCCTCGACGGCGAAAGAAGAAGCAGGTCCCTCACCCATCCGCGCTTCGCGCGTATGGGCTCAGGATGACAACGAAAAGCAGAGGCTCGGGCTAGGGCTTGGGGGTGGGTTCGGCGGCGGGCTTTATGAATTTTTCTTCGAAGCGGGCATTGTCCTGGGGAGAGCAGTAAGACTCTTCGATTTGCATGTTGGGCTGGAGCAGAAATTCCATCTTCAGGCCGCCCCATGATTTGTTCGCCCCAGGCTTTGGGATCGTAGTAGGTGGCTTCTAATTCTATTTTGTCGCGGCCGGGGCGCTGCCAGCGTTCGACTAGATGGAAGGCGTCGCTCATCAGGTGGCCGACACCTACCGGCTCGATCATGTCTTTGCCGTTGTAGCCAATCGTGTCTACTACTAGCGTGTTGCCTTCCCATTTTCCCACGGAGTCGCCCATGTAGGTTTTGTCCAGCTGCGCGGGATGGACGCGGTTGAGCCAGATGGCGCGCCACTCGCGGTGGGTTTCGAAGAATTGGAGGATGCGGCCGTGTGTGGTGACGAATTCGAAGGGAGCTAACTGCGTGTACCAGAATTGCGCGGGGACGCCGATCGGGTCGCAATCGCCGCGTTGATTCACTGCCATTGCGGGGCTGGTTGATTTTGCGGGTTCGTGGGCGGTGGCTGCCGACATGGCGTCTGGCAGGAATAGGTGTTCTTTTGCCCAGGGCGTCAGGGCGGGTTCGGGCTCGGTGTGATCAGGGATGTGGCAGGTCTGGCACTTGCTGGCGTCACCCCGACTGCCGCGGGCCATTAGCTTTTCGGGGCCAGGATCGGATACCCACCACACGCCGGAGAAATCGCGAGGATTAAAGTTTTCGGTTTTTGCGGCCGAGTCCGATGCGGGGCGGGCGGCGACCGAATGCATACAAAACGGGATCGTCGCGAACGCGGCGATCAGAATTACAGAGGCGACGCCAGGCCGGAACTTACTGCGCACGCGCGGGCCGCGATGCACGTGGCTGGTCATACTGCAGCTACTTCGACTGGCTTTCCAGGGGGACGGCTACGCGCTTGTTGTATTCCTGGTATTCCCTGGGGCTGCAGATGAACTCGTCGAAGTCTTCCTTGGGGACGCGATGGAAATACTTGCGGAAGCCGGGCCAGGATTTATCGCCCCAGGCCTTGGGGTCGTAATAGGTCATGTCGAGCGTCATGTGATTGCGATCGGTGAGCGTAAAGCGCTCGACGAGCCGAAATGACTCGCTTTTACTGTGTCCGACGTTCTGGGTGATCATCGTCTTGGTGTTGTAGCCGATCGTGTCGACGACGAGAGTGTTGCCGTTCCAGCGGGCGGTGGAGTCACCTTCATAGGTAGGATCGAGATCCTTTGGATGATCGCGATTGAGCCACCACGTGCGCCATTCGCGGTGATACTCGAACAGCTGGAAAATGCGGTCGCCTTCGCGCGTGGGGATCAACTCCATCGGACCGATGCTGGCGTAGTCATACATGGCCGGGGTGGAAAGAGGTTCGCAGTCCTTGGCGGGATATTCGCCGTCCGCTTGGTTGGTGGGCACGCCGTTGGGATCGGCGGAGTAGCATGGGTCCTGATTGTTGGGGCAGAGGTGCCCGGGGCGATCTTTGTTTGGAAGGGGAGTGCCGCCCAGCGCGTCATGCGAGATGGATTTATAAAGCAGATGCTGCTTGGCCCAATCGGTCAGCGGCGGCTCGGGAACCTTTTGGTCATAGCTGGCCCAATCGCGATAGCCGGGCCTGGGAGCATCGCCGCGCCAACTGCCCGCAATGTCGTGAGGGTCGAACGGTTGATTGGAGGCTGAGGCGTTCTTTGCGGCCGGAGATGTCTGGGATTGGGAGCGCAGTAATGGGGAGAAAATCAGCGCGGCGACTGCCGCAGCGGTCGCGATCGCAAACCGTTTTCGCATGGGAACCTTTGTCATAGCGCCGAATTACCCCGTTTTCTCGTTCGCTCTAAATACTCCGCTTCCGTCCAGAGCCGCTTGCCGGTTTACTGGCTTTGAGGGCTTGGTTGCCCTTGCACGGAGACGCCTGGCGGAGGCATCACCTTGCCGTCGGGAAGAATCACTTTCGAGAAAGCGCCGACGGGAGATCCATTCTTGGCGGCGTAGTAAAAAATCGTGACGACGTCCCCCGGCTTGAGCGTGTCCTGAGTGAATCCAGCGGCTCTCATCCCGCGCATGGGCGCTCCGGTCTCGATGGACCAGTGCTGCACCTTGCCGTCGTCACCGACGATGTCGCAGGTGATGGAGGAGTGAGGATTAGCGAGTTCAAAGCTGGTGATGGTGGCCTTGGCGGAGTGGATCTTGGTCATATCGTAGGCCGAGTATCCGTGATGCGCGAACACGGGTGCAGACAGCGATACAGCCACTAAAATGAGCAGACAGGCGGCGAAAGCGGATCGCAACCCTAATTTTTCCCCTACGATATTTCCCATGACCGATGGTCTCCTGTGGTGACGACGATCACTTTTCCTATATCGATGAGACGGGTGTGGAGTGCGTACTGGTTCCACGACATTATTTTGTGAGTTTCGCCCAAACCCCACTGATATAGTAGCGCGATTTCCACGTCAAGCATGAATTTGAACTGAATTTGAATGGACGCGGCGGCATTGGTGCACGCCGAAGCAGGCCAGTCGGAGTTAGTAGCTTGGAATCTCTACCGCGGCAGTCACCACGCTGAGCCATAGCAGCAATTCAAGCAAGCCGGAGAGTTTCGCCACGAGGGGCGTTTCCGTGGACTTGCCCCAATCCCGCGTTTTGGCCTGCACGACGATGTGCCAGAGCAGGGCGGTGGGAATCAGCACGAAGAGCTTGGTGCGGAATGCGGGATTGATGATGTACATGGTGGCGCGGGCGGAAAAAAGGAGGAATCCTCCGAAGATGGCGACGCAGAATCCGAGCCAGTTCCAAGCGAAGAGTTCGTCGCGCACGTCGGCGGCTGTTTGAATTTTTTTGCCTGCGCCCAGAAGGCGCAAGTCGCCCGCGACGTTTGTGCCCAACCACAGGGCCAAACCGGAGAAATGGATCAACTGGATGAAGGGATACATCCAGATCGAGGTGCGGATGGCGGTGGCCCAGGACGTCAGTTGCAGGTGCCTGCAGAAAGGCAACAACGAAGTTTGTACGTGCGCTTGCATTTTTTTCTACCGGCCTCTCATGCGGCGTCGCCGTCGGTCTTTTGACTGAGTGAGAACTTTCTCACCGGTGTTATCCGAGTCCCGAAATGGCGGCGATTTCCACTCCGGCGAGGATGGAGCCGATCCAGAGGAGCAGCGAAATGGAAGCGAGCACTTTGGCTCCCGCCGGTGTGGAGGGGAGTTCGGCCCACCTGGGTATGCTGCGCTGGACCAGGATCGAGAAGATCACTGCCAGCAGAATTACGGTCATTTTGACGCGAAAAACGGTGTCCGGCAGGTAATCGCCCGCGTCGGTGGTGAACATCAAAAAGCCGGAAAAAACTGCGAGCCAGAACGCGCCCCACATCCAGGGATAAATCTGTTCGCCGACCTGAGCGATTGGCTTTCCAGTGGCGGCAATTCCGAGAACGCGCAAATCGACGAAGACGGCGGTGCCGACCATGACCAGCAGCGTGAAATAGTGAACGACGGCTACGCTGGAATAGAGCCAACTCGTCATGCTGATGTACTGGACCCAGGAGAAGTGCTCGATCCATTCGCCGAAGTTATGCAAAAGTCACCTTGAACTGCTCGTCTTTTGTGATGTCAGTTCCACACGCTAACCCCAGAGCGGCGTTCTTCCAAGCTTTATCTTGCGGTCGTTTTATTCTGCCTCCCGTGGAACGCGTGGACGGAGTCCGGATCTCGATTTTAGTCGTTGAGGAAAGGGGCGCAAAAGGGTATATACCTGCTGGCGTTCAACCAGGGGTGGGTGAACGGCGAAAGCGTAAAATCGATTCGCATGATTCAATGATCGCCTGACGGCTTGGGGACTGCGGTGGGCAGTCGAAAAAGGAGCGGGATGAAAGTATCGAACGGGGAATTCTGGAAGTTTGCGGCGATGGCTGGGCTCTTTGTGGCTGTTCTCTGCGCGGCGATTATCCGGATGGAAGCTGGACCGCGGAGGAGCGCTCGGGCGGAAGCGAATCGCGCGGCTGCGGACGACGGCTACATCAGTGGCACCGTCACCAGTGCGAAAGGCCCTGAGGCGGGCGTGTGGGTGATTGCGGAAACCAGCGATCTGGGCACCAAGTTTCGCAAGATTGTGGTGACCAACGATGAGGGCAAATACCTGCTGCCCGATCTTCCGAAAGCGAATTACAAAGTCTGGGTGCGAGGGTACGGGCTGGTGGATTCGGAGCCGGTGGAGGCCACGCCGGGAGAAACGCTGGCACTGAAGGCGGTAGTCGCGCCGTCGGCGCGCGCCGCGGCAGAGTTTTATCCCGCCGATTACTGGGCCTCGCTGCTGGCGATCCCGCGCAAGAGCGACTTTCCCGATGACCGTTCCGCCGCCGCCCCCGCTGCCTGGCGCGCCCGATCCGGTGAAATTGACGCACGGGACCGGACCCGTGGCGCCTCCTACGGTGCTGCAGACGCAGGCGGATTTTCTTTTGTATTTCAAAGGCTGCTGGACTTGCCACCAGATGGGACTCAAGTCGACGCGCGAGATTCCGGCGAGCCTGGGGACGTTCCCCTCGAGCAGCAAGGCGTGGGAACGCTTTATGTCGTCGAGCCAGGTGGGGCGGGAAATGATGCGGGAGATCGACCGCATGGGCCACGACCGCACCATCGGGATGTACGCGGATTGGGGAGACCGCATCGCCAGGGGCGAACTGCCGCCCGTGCCGCCGCGTCCGCAGGGAATGGAGCGCAACGTGGTGCTCACGGTGTGGGACTGGTCCGTGCGTTCTTCGTTCCTTCACGCACTCATCAGCACCGACAAGCGCAATCCTTCGGTGAACGCGAATGGGCCGGTATACGGCGCGGATTGGTCGGCGGGAATTCTGGCGGTGATCGATCCGGTGAAGAATACGAGCTCGATGATCCACGTCCCTTATCCCAATCCGGAGGAGCTTTCGAAGCAGGTAACGTGGTCGCCGCAGAATCAGCTGGCGCCATCGCTTTATTTTGGCGACGAGCTGGTGTGGAACGATCCCATCAATCCCGGCCCGATCACGATGGACGGGCGCGGGCGGGTGTGGTTCAACGTGGAGACGCGGCTGGATAATCCCGGCTACTGCAAAGCGGGATCGGGCAATCCCTACGCGAAGAATTCTCCGCGGGACGCCGGCGGCAAGGGCGTGGATGTGTACGATCCCGAGACGCGCAAATGGGAGTTTGTGGACCTGTGCTTCAAGTCGACGCGGATCATGTTCTCCGACGACAAGGACCAGACCCTGTATTTTTCGGTGAGCAGCGACCCGGGCGGCATTGGCTGGGTGAATACGCGGCTGTGGGACGAAACGCACGACGCGGAGAAATCGCAGGGATGGTGCCCGGCAGCGGCCGGCGTCAAGAAGCCGGGCGCGTATGGCATCGCCTACAACACCGTGGACGGCAGCGTCTGGTATTCCGACATACAGACCATGCCGGGAAGGCTGATCCGCATGTCGCGCGGGGGCAAATCCTCCGGCTACCTGCGGGACGGAAGTGTATGAGGTGCCTTACGATCCGAAGGGGAATGGCGAGGGAGGCTCGCATTCCCGCGGGATCGGCGTGGATAGCAACGGAGTGCTGTGGACTCCGCTGGCCGACGAAGGCTATCTCGCGAGTTTTGACCGGCGCAAGTGCAAGGCGATTCCGACCGGCGATGCAGCTCTCAGCGGCAAGGCATGCCGCGAAGGCTGGACGTTCTATCCGATTCCGGGGCCCGTTTTCAAGTCCGATCCGACGGTGAAAGCGGATTACAACTATTACATGTGGGTGGACGAGCTCAATACGCTTGGGCTGGGCAAGAACGTGGTGATTGTGGATGGAGCCAACTCCGACTCGCTGATCGCGTTCCAGCAGGACACCAAGAAATGGACGAGGCTCACGGTTCCTTATCCGCACGGATTCTTCTCGCGGTTCTTCGACGGACGGGTCGACGATCCCAAGGCCGGTTGGAAGGGGCACGGTTTGTGGGCCGGCAACGAGACGCGCGGAACGCAGCTGACCGAAGGCGGGGGGAATATGCCGAGCCAGCTGGCGCATTTCCAGATGCGCCCCGATCCGCTGGCCAAGTAGCGAACCGGTCTGGGTGGAAGAGCGGCCGGCTCGATCGGCAGAATTCAGGAATGCAAGGGAGGTCAAAGCAATGGAGCACGTAATTGCGGAAATGCTTCTGAATTTCGAGCAGGGAAAGATGAGCCGGCGGCAATTGATTCAGAGTCTTGCGCTGGCGGCCACGGCGGCGTCCGCGGTGAGCGGGGTGCCCACTGCGCTTGGCGCGGCGGAGAACAACCCGATGAAAGCCACCTACCTGAATCACGTGGGCTATCGCGTGGCGGATTACAAGAAGACGTGCGGATGGTACGCCGATACCTTTGGGCTGAAAGTCGTGATGGACGATGGGACGAAAGCGGCGGTCGGGGTGGGCGAATCGGTGATTTTCTTTCACCCGCGGCAGAAGCCGGACCAACTGCCTGTGGACCATGTTGCTTTCACGATTGCTGGTTGGGACGCGGATAAGAGCGTGCGGCCGGCCGTGTCCGCCGAGATCAAGCGGCGGGGGATCGAAGTGAAGCGCGAGACGGCATGCTGCATCCACATCAAGGATATTGACGGCTACGAGGTGCAGCTTGGCGGGAAGGACCAGTAACCGCCCAATAAAACTGTTGGAGCCGGCGAGCGAAGTCTTGTTTTCATTGAATCTGGGGTGGGTGCTCGTTTGGATCGAAAGAGCAGTTGACAGGAGGTTTGGCAGATACTCCGTCCACTTTAATGGCTTTTCTCGCTTCATCGATCATCTGTTTCAACGAGTCTTGATAGCACCAAGCCTCACGGTACTTGATCAGATAGCGTGGTCGTTCTTACTGGCCTTGATTCTGTTCTTGTCTGTCCGGCTGGTATCGCGTTTTTCGACCATGCCTGTTTACATCGGTGTGTTGACCGCGGTGGTGGCCATATCGGCATCTCCGATTGCGTCCCTCTTGCTTCCGAGAGTCTATTCGATTCCGAGTGCGGCCCTCGTCAACCGATATTATCAAGTGTTTTATCGGGCCGAACTTTATCGAGGCTGGCTCCTCGTTGAATTGATCGTCGCCGTGATCTTCACAGTGCTTTATTGCCTGAGGAGAATGTTCGTGCGTCCTTCTGTGCTGATTCTGTTTCTCTTGCTCCACTTCGGGCTGTGGAGCTGGATAACTGGAATGAATGTGGCTCGCTCCATTCTCGTGGGCAATTTCCTGAGTCTGAGCTTTTGGTTGGAAGGGTTCTTTTTTTGGGGCGGCACCGTTCTGGGCTTTCTTGCGGCGCTGTCATCGTTGTTGTACGTGATTATGTCAACAGGAACGAGGGTGGAAGCGAGCGCTCAGGCAACTGCTTGAAAATGGGTGTGCAGCGAGCGAATTAGCACGTTGCCTTTCGCTGTTGCCTTAGATGATGACTGCGAACGGCGACTGGTTTCAGTGGAGCACTAATCCGAATCACCTTATCCGAACCACCCATGCCGCGGGCCTCAGGCGCCCTCGAAGAAGCGTTTGGGATTCTCCACGGTGATCATTCTGATTGCGGCTTCCGATACGCCGATGTTTCGCAGGCCGGGTATCACCTGGCGGCATACGAAGTGGATGCCGTCCGGATTCTGTACATCGCGCACGCGAAGGTCCGGGGTGGGCACCTGCGCGGAGCCGATTGCGTAATCGGTTCCTACCATGATGCGGTCGCCGAATCCGTTGTCTACCAAGGCTTTTATCGAGGCGAGCTTCTCGCGGAAGCTTGCGCGGGGCTTCGGTGGATCGGCGCCGCCCTTGAGGCGGTCCATTCCTAGGTAGTAGCCGCGGCGAGCGAGTCCCAGCAGGTAGCTCATGTCCGTGGTGTCGGCGGAATGGCCGATGCAAACCTTCGACGGATTCACCTGCTCCTGTTCGAAAATCGCGGCTTGTTTTTCGCCGTTGCGTTCGAGGGCGAAGGAGTGCGTCGAGATGGGCGTTCCGGTGGCTTTGCACGCGCGGCCCGCGGCGTGCAGGAGTTTTTCGCCGAAGGACGTGATGGGGCCGCTGTCGTTGGCTGCCTTGATGACGCCGGCCTTGATGCTGGTGCCTTCCATGCCCACCTGGATTTCGCGGACGAAGTAATCGGTGAGTTCTTCGATCGAGCGGACGTCCATGCAGCGGGCGGGCTCGACCCAATGCCCGGTGGCGGCGACGATGTGTACGCCGGACTTGCGGGAAACTTCTTCGAGCAGGCGAATGTCTCGGCCGAGGTCGATGGTGGTGAGATCGGCGAAAGAATCGAGGCCTTCGGCTTTCGCGGTTTTTAGTTTTTCGACCGCTGTATGGATGAAGGCTTCGCGCCCGCCCATGAGTTCGGGCCAGTAGAGCCAGAAGCCGTCGGAGGTGCAGCAGACGTGCTCGTGGGACTGGTGGAAGCCGAGTTTGTCGGTGCTGATCGGCCCCAGGACCGTTTGCACCGTGCCGGATTTTTGCGATGCGCTTGCGGACGACTGCGGCGAGGGAGCGGCGGAGCCGGCGGTCGCGGCAGCCGTCGCGGCAACTGCGGTTCCGACGGCGGCTGCGAGAAAATCCCTGCGCGATACCTGCGAATCTGCGGTCATGCGAATCTCCGAATAGGTCGTGAAGGATCGAAGGCAGTGACGTGGTTCTTCTATTCTGTCGCGGCGTTCTTGTCAACCACCGGCCGGGGAGCTATCGCCGATCGTTACCGTCAACAGATTGCAAATTGCGGAGAAAAGGTGTACTTGGAGGGGGAACTTTTTTCGAAATTTTACCGAGAGAGTTTTGGCGGCGATCTTCAGGCTACCGAGCGGAAAATCCGAGGGAATCTTTGATGCAAAAGCGGGCGTGGAAACTGATCGGGATGGTGTTGGCTGGGTGCGGGCTTTGGGGGAGCGTCGCTATCTCGCGGGCGAACGGGCGGGCCGCTGCGCTTGCCACTGGCGCGAGTGAGATTGGCGGGGCGGTGGCGAGTGCGAAGGGACCGGAAGCGGGTGTGTGGGTGATCGCGGAAACTTCGGATCTGGGGACTAAGTTTCGAAAAATTGTCGTGACCGACGAGCGCGGGCGGTTTCTGCTGCCGGAGCTGCCGGAGGCGAATTACAAAGTGTGGGTGCGGGGCTACGGGCTGGTGGACTCCGCACCGGTGGATGCTACGCCGGGGAAAACTTTGATGTTGGCGGCGGTGGTGGCGCCGACGGCTGCGGCAGCGGCGCAATACTATCCGGCGAGCTATTGGGCTTCGCTGCTGAACGTGCCGCCGAAAAATGCGTTTCCGATGACGATCCCCGGCCCTTCGCCGTCGGTGCTGGCGACGCAGGCGGATTGGCTCTACGTACTGAAGGGTTGCTGGGGCTGCCATCAGACGGGAACCAAGGCCACGCGGGAGATTCCCGCGGGCCTGGGGAAATTCGATTCGAGCGCGCAGGCGTGGACGCGGTTTATTTCCTCCGGCCAGCTGGGCTCGCTCATGAACGGGATGCTGAGCGGGATGGGACACGGGCAAGGCGTGGCGCTTTTTGCGGACTGGGGTGACCGCATTGCGAAGGGCGAGTTGCCGCCGGTGCCGCCCCGGCCTCAGGGTGTCGAACGGAACGTTGTGGTGACGGTGTGGGATTGGTCGGTGCGCGCGGCATTTCCTTACGCCGCGATCAGCACGGACAAGAGAAACCCGTCGGTGAACGCGTATGGACCGGTTTACGGCGGCGACTGGTTTGCGGGGGCGATTGCGGCGCTCGATCCTGCGAAGAACGTGAAGTCGATGACCGAGATTGCGTTGCCGGACGGATACGACGTGAAGCAGCTCACTCCCTGGGCTCCGCAGAAAGAGAGTGCGCCTTCGGTTTACTTCGGCGACGAATTGATCTGGACGGGCTTTCTGAATCCTGGCTCGTTCGCGATGGACAGCTCGGGACGCGTGTGGTTCAACGTGAAAAGCCGCGCTGACAATCCCGCATTTTGCAAGGCGGAGTCCGGAAATGCGTATGCGAAGTATTTTCCGCGGGGCTCGGGTAACAAGGGTGTGGCTGTTTACGATCCCAAGACTCGCAAATTCGAATTTGTGGATCAGTGTGTGACAACCGAGCATGTGGTCTTCGCGGCGGACAAGGATCAGACACTTTATGAATCTCTGAAAGAAGGCGGCATCGCCTGGGTGAACACGCGCGTGTGGGACGAAACACACGATCCCGAAAAGGCGCAGGGGTGGTGCCCGGCGGTGATCGACTACAACCGGGACGGCAAACTCGGCGCTTACACGACGCCTCCGGCGCCGCTCGATCCCAAGCTGGACCGCGCGATTGCCGCGCCCCTGGGCGACATGATTGCGTACAACCCTGCGGATGGCAGCGTGTGGTATACGGCGCTCAATCCCCGGCCTGGAAAGCTGATCCGGATGGTGAAGGGGGACAATCCGCCGAGCACTTGCAACGCGGAAGTGTACGAGGTTCCTTACGATGCCAAGGGAAACGGGCCGGGCGGTTCGCATCCTCGCGGAATCGATATCGATACGAATGGGATTGTCTGGACGCCTTTGGTGGGCGAGGGCTACCTGGCGCGATTGGACCGCAGCAAATGCAAGGCGGTGACGGGGGAAGCGCTGACCACGGGCCGGCGCTGCGCGGAGGGCTGGACGTTTTATCCCATACCGGGGGCGGCGTTCAAGACGCAGCCGCGACGTGAAGTCGGATTTTCCTTACGCGATGTGGGTGGATCGCTACAACACGCTCGGGATGGGGAAGAATCTTCCCGTGGTGGGCGAGGCGGACTCGGATTCATTGATGGTGTTTAATCCTGCGACGACGCAGTGGGTGCGGCTGCGCGTGCCGTATCCCATGGGATTTTTCTCGCGCTTTCTCGACGGACGCATCGACGATGCGAAGGCTGGATGGAAGGGGCGAGGGTTGTGGGCTGCCAACGAAGCGACCGGCTCGCAGTTGACCGAGGGCGGGAAGGACATGCCCAGCCAGGTGGCGCATTTCCAGATGCGTCCCGACCCGCTGGCAAAGTAAACGACAGACATCTGACAAAAGGACAACCTGCAACAGACATGGTGACCAGAAGGGAAGTGCTTGCGCTGGCCGGTTCTTCTCCGCTGCTGCTCGCTGCGACGGGGGCGGAGGCGCGTCCGGAAGCTGCGGCCGAGCTGGAGCAGCATGAGTTCGTGCAGGCGATCGCGTCGTTTGCGAAAACCAGAACGGGCATGGCGTTTCATTGCACTACGAACCGGGGCACGAGTGTGGACGTTACCCTGACCGTGTGCACGCCGGAGATCATTCGCGTGCAGATGTGCCCTGATCCGGAGCTCAGGAACGTGAAGGGGCTGCTTGAGATCAAAGAGGATTGGGCGCCCGTGTCCTTCAGCGTCACCGAGGAGGCTGAAACCGTTACGATTCACACCGGGTCGCTGCGCATCGAGGTTCACAAAAAGCCCTGGAAGTACGCGGTTTATGACAAGCAAGGGCAGCTCGTCGTGCAGGAGCATGTGAACGACGTCGACACGCAGGGAAATTTTCGCGGGTTGCCTCTCGGATTCACTTCCATCGAAGGAAAGTTCCACAGATCGAATGAAACGCTGGCGCTCCCCGAGGATGAGAGCTTCTACGGGCTGGGCGAGCGATTCACCAAGCTGAACAAGGTGGGGCTTCGGGTGAACGGGTGGCTCGTCAATGCGTGGGGAGCAGGAACCGACGATACGCACAAGGCGATTCCGTTTGTGATGAGCACGGGCGGCTACGGCATTTTTGTGAACACGACGTTTCGCAATCGCTGGGACATCGGCAGCCGGTCCGTGGTGTCGTATACGTTTCTGGTCGACGATCCGCGGCTGGATTTCTTCCTCATTTATGGGCCGAGCATGAAAGAGATTCTGGCTCGTTACGAGGAGATTACCGGCTGGCCGGCGTTTCCTCCGAAGAAGTCCTTTGGGGTGTGGTTTGTTACCGACAGCCGCAGCAAGACGGGCGAAACGAGCGCTCTGGGGATTGCGAAAAAGTTCCGGGAGCTTGATCTGCCGCTGGATTTATTCAGTCCGCTGCTGGCCGCCGAGGACTCGCATCCGCAGGAGGGGCTCGCCCAGATCCGGGAAATGTCCGATGAACTTGGGAAGCTGGGCATCAAGATTGGAATTCATACCTCGCCGTTTCTGATGACGGATTCCGAGGCGGCGCAGGAAGCCAAGGCGCGCGGATACGTGCTCACGCGAAAGGACGGGACTCCCTACGAGGCGATTCTGCTCGGCGGCAATCGCGCCAAAATGCAGATCGAGGAGTCGCTGGAGGCGGTCGAACGCGACGATGCGTGGAGAGCTCGCTTTTACGGGACGAACAGACGGGCCGTCGTGATTCCCGATTTCACCAATCCTGCCGCGGCGCAATGGTGGAAGGACAAAGTGGCCGCTTACATGAAGGCGGGGTGCTTCGGAGTGGCGATGTCCGATTTTGGCGAAGACACTCCCGCCGACGCATATTATTCGAACGGGCGCACCGGTCTCGAGATGCACAATCTTTTCACGCTGCTTTATCAGAAGGCGACTTACGAGGCGGTTGCCGGGAATTCGGAGTATCGCGGGCTGGTGGATGCGCGATCCGGCACGGCGGGCATGCAGCGGTTTCCGGTGTGCTGGTCGGCCGACCCGCAGTGCGATTGGGAGGAAATGGCGTCGACGCTGCGCGCGGGGCTTTCCATCGGGCTTTCCGGCGTTCCTTTCTGGAATAGCGACGTGGGAGGGTTTAATTCCGCGAATGGGCACAATCTCACGCCGGAACTCTACATCCGGTGGATGCAGATGAACATGCTGCAATCGCACGTGCGATTCAACGGCTCGCCGCTGCGTGTGCCGTGGGCGTTCGGAGATCGCGCCGTGGAGAATTACCGGAAATACGCGAAACTGCGGTACCGGCTGCTTCCTTATATTTATGCGCACGCCTGCGGCGCCACCAAAACGGGTTTGCCGATGATTCGAGCGATGGCGCTCGAGTTTCAGGACGATCCGTGCACGCACAACATTCAGGACCAGTACATGTTTGGCGATGCGTTGCTTGTGGCACCGGTGTGCACGGCGGTGAACGAGCGGATGGTTTACCTGCCGTCCGGCAGTTGGTACGACTACGAAACGGGCGCGGAATACAAAGGGCCACGGTATCTGCGCGTCCAGCCGTCGCTCGATGCGATACCTCTTTACGTCCGAGACAATTCGATCATCGCTATGGGGCCGGAGGCGCTTTACATCGGGGATAAGCCGTGGAGCCGTGTGACGCTCGATATCCGAGTGAGCTCGGCTGCGGAGTGCACGCTTTACGACGACGACGAACGCGCTCACACGCAGGAAATTGTGGAGTGCGTCGCGCAGAAAAAGGGGAGCGAGATTTTTTTGAACGTGGGCGAATCCGGAAAGACGTTCATCGCGAAGTTCAACAAGACCGGGCGCCCGAAACACGCGAGCATCAACGGCGGGGAGATTCCGCATCTCTCTTCACAGCGCGAGCTTGAGACTGCCGAAGCGGGCTGGTATTTCGATCCGTCGTCGGTGGTTTATGCAAAACTTGGCGTAGCAGGGAATGCAAAGGAACTGGTGCTCCGCTACTGATGAGAAAACCGTCGCTTGGCAAGAGCGAGTTCAGAATCTTCTCGATCGCGACCGTGGCGATGCTGGTTTCGGCTGCTCTCGCCGTGTGGCCGGCAAAAATGGGCGCGCAATCCGGCGGGAATAATTCCGAATGGCCTACCTACGGAGCGGACCTTGCGAGCACGCATTACCGTCCACTAGATCAGATTAACGGTGGAAATTTCAACAAGCTGGAAGTCGCCTGGACATTCAAGGTGGACAGTTTCGGTCCGCGGCCGGAATACCGGCTGGAAGGGACTCCGCTGATGATCGGCGGCGTGCTGTATGCGACGGCCGGGACGCGGCGCGAGGTGGTGGCGCTCGACGCGGCCACCGGCGAGCTGCTGTGGATGCACAGCGAAAACGAAGGCGAGCGCGGAGAGAAGGCTCCGCGACGGCTTTCGGGACGCGGGCTCGCGTACTGGAGCGACGGAAACGGCTCGCGAGTTCTCTACGTGACGCCGGGATATCGTTTGATCGCGCTCGACGCAAAGACGGGTACGCCCATTCGAGGCTTTGGCGAGAACGGCGTTGTCGATCTGAAGCGCGGCGCGGAGTTCGGCACGGGCGAACAGATCGATCGGGTGAAGGGCGAGATTGGATTGCAGTCGGCGCCGATCGTGGCGAAAGACGAAATTATTATTGGGGCGGCTTTCAATGAAGGCTCGGTTCCGGTGACGCACAACAACACCAAGGGGCTGGTCCGCGCTTTCGATGTGCGGACCGGCAAGCTGATCTGGACGTTTCGAACGATCCCGAAACCCGGCGAATTCGGGAACGATACGTGGCTCGAAAATTCGTGGGCCACGAACGGCAATACGGGCGTGTGGGCACAGATGTCCGTCGATGAGGAGCTTGGCGTGGCGTACCTGCCGGTGGAAATGCCGACGGGCGATTATTATGGCGGGCACCGCCCGGGAAACGGGTTGTTCGGCGATTCGCTCGTGGCCGTGGACCTGAAGACCGGGCAGAGGAAATGGTATTACCAGCTCGTCCATCACGGACTGTGGGACATGGATATTTCCTGCGCGCCGGTGCTGACGGATATCACCGTGAATGGGCGCACGATCAAGGCGCTCGCGCAGCCAACCAAGCAGGGAATTCTCTACGTGCTCGATCGCGTTACCGGCAAACCCGTGTGGCCGTTTGAGGAAAAGCCCGTGGAAAAAGGCACCGTGCCGGGGGAGTGGTACTCCCCGACGCAGCCGATGCCCACGCGGCCGAAGGCCTACGCGCGCAACGGTGTGACCGTCGATGACCTGATCGACTTTACGCCCGAGCTTCGCAATGCGGCGCTTCAGGCGACCGAGCATTACAAGATGGGACCGATCTTCACGCCACCGGTGGTGAATTCGGAGACGCAGCTGGGCACGCTGACTCTCGGCACGAGCTTCGGCGGAACGAACTGGCCGGGTGGCTCGTACGATCCCGAGACGCATATCTTTTATGTGCAGGCCTGCAACTCCTGCCTGCGGATTATGAGTCTGTTCAAACCAAAGCCGGGCGCGTCGGATATGAATTACGTGGAAGGGCACGGGGGCCGTGAGGACATCGACGCGCAGGGATTGCCGGTGATCAAACCTCCTTATGGAACGATTACGGCGATCAATCTGGACACGGGAGAATTCGTCTGGCAGGTGGCGCACGGGGAAACGCCGGACGTGGTGGGCAACAGTCCCGCACTGAAGGGGCTGACGATTCCGCGCACCGGCCAGGCGGGGCACGCGGGGACGCTCGTGACGAAAACGCTGGTGATTTCGGGCGATCCTCTGGCGACTACGATTCCTTCGCACGGGCGGGGAGCGATCCTGCACGCCTACGACAAGGCCACCGGCAAGGAAGTGGGCGCGGTGTACTTGCCCGCGCCGCAGAGTGGCACGCCGATGACGTACATGCTGGATGGAAGGCAGTACATCGTGCTCGCGATTGGCGGCGGAACTTTTTCCGGCGAGTATATTGCGTTGCGGCTGCCGAAGGATTGAATTCCCCCCCGAGCAGTGCAATCATGCGCATCGATTCGTGGAATTTCGCTGAGATTGCTGTGCTCAGATGTCTCGTGGAGTGATAGGGGATCATATGGTGACCAGAAGGGAAGTGCTGGCGCTGGCGGGTGCCGCGCCGGTGTTGATTGCGGCGAAAGGAGCGCAGGCCAGCGCGGCGCAGGCGCCGCAGGCTGAACTCGAGCAGCACGAGTCCGTGCGGGCGATATCTTCTTTTGAAAAGACGGGCACCGGCGTGGTGTTCCACTGCACCACGAACCGGGGAAATTCTATCGACGTCACTTTGACAGTTTGCGCGGCCGAGATTGTCCGTTTCCAGATGTGCCCCGATCCGGAGTTGAAGAATGTGAAGGGGCTGCTTGAGATCAAGGAAGACTGGCCTGCGACTGCGTTCACGGTTACGGAAAAGGCTGACAGTTTGACGATCGAGACGGCTTCGCTGCGCATTGAGTTCCAGAAGAAGCCCTGGAAGTACGCCGTGTACGACAAGCAGGGGAAGCTTGTGGTGCAGGAGGATGTGAACGACGTCGACACGCAGGGAAACTTTCGGGGATTGCCACTTGGTTTCACCACTGCGGACGGGAAATCCTCCCGGTCGAACGAAACATTCGCGCTGGCGCAGGACGAAAACCTTTACGGATTCGGCGAGCGGTTTACCAAGCTGAACAAGCTGGGGCTGCGGGTGAACGGGTGGGTGGTGAACCCGTGGGGCGCGGGCACCGACGACACGCATAAGCCGATCCCGTTCATGATGAGCACGGCGGGCTATGGAATCTTCGCGAACACCACGTTTCGCACGCGGTGCGATATGGGCAGCCGGTCGGTGGTGTCCTACACGTTCCTGATCGACGACCCGCGCCTGGATTTCTTCATTATCTACGGGCCGAGCATGAAGCAGGTGCTGGCGCGCTACGAGGAGATCACCGGCTGGCCGGCATTTCCGCCGAAGGAGTCTTTCGGAATCTGGTTTCAGATCAATGGCCGCATCAAGGGAGAGGAGGGGCCTGTCGCCGTCGCGAAGAAATTTCGGGCGCTTGGGCTGCCGATGGATTATTTCACCTCCGTGGTGGCCATGGAATCGACCGACTTGCAGGAAGGGCTCGGCATCATTCGGGACATGTCCTCGCAGCTCGGGCAAGTGGGCATCAAGGTGGGAATCCACGTGGCGCCCTTTTTGAAGATGGATTCCGAAATTGGGCGGGAGGCGATCGCCGGCGGATACGCGCTGATGAAAAAGGATGGCTCGCCTTACGAGGCGATCCTGGTGAGGGGTTCGATCAATCCTACGGCGCCGGCGGCTCCTAAGAAGATCGAGGAAACTCTGGAAGCGGTGGAACGAGACGATGCGTGGAGAGACCGCTTCTACGCTGCAAATCGCTTTGCGAGCGTGGCTCCCGACTTCACCAATCCGGCCGCTGTGAAATGGTGGAAGGATAAAGTCGGGCAGTACATGAAGGCCGGGTGCTTTGGCGTGGGAATGTCCGATTTCGGCGAAGACAATCCCGCCGACGCGTATTACTACAACAAGAAAACCGGCCGGGAGATGCACAACCTCTACACGCTGCTTTACCACAAGGCTACCTACGAAGCGGTGGTCGAGCACACCGGGCACCGGGGATTGATCAACGCGCGCTCCGGGACCGCGGGGATGCAGCGTTACCCGATCTGCTGGTCCGGCGACCCGCAGTGCCGGTGGGAGGAGATGGCGGCGACGCTGCGCGGCGGGCTTTGCCTCGGGCTTTGCGGGGTGCCGTTCTGGAGCAACGATATTGCGGGCTATCTGCCTCCCGACGACCTGGCGGCGGGAATTCCGGGGCCGACTCCCGAGCTGTACATTCGCTGGATGCAGATGTCCATGCTGCAATCGCACACGCGCTTCAACGGGTCTCCGCTGCGGGTGCCGTGGAATTTTGGCGATGCCGCGGTGGCGAGCTACCGGAAGTATTCCACGCTGCGGTATCGGTTGCTGCCTTACATCTATTCGCACGCGTACAACGCCACGAAAACGGGATTGCCGATGATCCGGGCGATGGTGCTCGAGTTTCAGGACGATCCCTGCACCTACAATCTGCAGGACCAATACATTTTTGGAGACGCGTTCTTGGTGGCGCCCATTTATAAGCCTGTCAGCAAGCGAACGGTCTACCTGCCGGAGGGAACTTGGTACGACTACGAGACCGGTGAGGAACACGCGGGGCCGAAAACTCTGCACGTGGAGCCGCCTCTGGAAACGATGCCGCTTTACGTGCGCGGGAACTCGATCGTGCCGATGGGACCGTTCATGAATTATGTCGGTGAAAAGCCTTTCGATCCGATCACGCTCGATATCTGGCTGGCTTCGCAGGCGGAGTTCACGCTGTTTGACGATGACGAGCGGGCGCGCACGCAGGAGATTGTGAAGTGCCAGGCTAGCAGGAAGGGTAAGCCAGATCACGCTGAACGTGGGAGCGTCCGCGAAGACCTTCGTCGCAAAGTTCAACAAGACGGGGCGGCCGAAGAACGTGCGCTTGGACGGGAAAGAGATTGCGCATCTTGGTTCGCAGCAGGCGCTGGAGAGCGCGGAGTCCGGCTGGTACTTCGATCCGTCGTCCGTGGTGTATGCGAAGTTTGTTTCGGGTGGCAGCGCGAAGGAACTCGTGCTTCATCTTTAACGCTGGTTTACGTTGCTGGAATGAAGAAGGGCAAAACTGGAATGCTTACGACGATTAAAACCCCGCGCGCGCGTCCCCACACAGGCACACGGTTCGATTTTGTTGCTGCGGGGGTGCTGCTGTGTCTGATTGCCTTTGTGGCGCCGGTGCGGAAAGTCAGGGCGCAATCGAGTGGGAATAATTCTGAGTGGCCCACCTACGGGGCGGACCTTGCGAGCACGCGCTACCGGCCTCTCGATCAAATCGACGCTTCGAACTTCAACAAGCTGGAAGTTGCGTGGGCGTTCAAGACGGACAATCTCGGCCCGAGTAAGGAATTCAAACTGGAGGGCACGCCGCTGATGATCGGCGGAGTGCTGTATGCCACGGCGGGAACGCGGCGCGCGGCGGTGGCTCTCGATGCAGGCACCGGTGAACTGCTTTGGATGCACAGCGAGAAGGAAGGCGAGCGCGGGGAAGAGTCGCCGCGAAAACTTTCCGGGCGCGGGCTGGCTTACTGGAGCAACGGCAGCGAGTCGCGCGTGCTTTATGTGACTCCCGGCTATCGATTGATTGCCCTCGATGCGAAGACGGGCATTCCTGTTGGCGGCTTTGGCAAGAACGGCGTCGTGGACCTCAAGGTGGGCGTCGAGTTTGGCACGGGGCAACAGATTGATTTGGTGAAGGGAGAAATCGGTCTGCACGCCGCGCCGGTGGTGGTGAAAGACGAAATCATCGTAGGCTCGGCATTCGAGGAAGGCAACACGCCGAAGACGCACAACAACACCAAGGGACTGGTTCGGGCGTTCGATGTGCGAACCGGCAAGCTGCTGTGGACGTTTCGCACGATTCCTAGGCCCGGAGAACTCGGCAACGAAACTTGGCTCGATAATTCGTGGGCGACAAACGGCAACACCGGCGTGTGGGCGCAGATGTCGGTGGATGAAGAGCTTGGCTTGGCTTATTTGCCGGTGGAACTGCCTACGGGGGACCGCTACGGCGGACATCGCCCTGGAAACGGACTCTTCGGTGAGTCCCTGGTTGCCGTGGACCTCAAGACTGGGCAGCGGAAATGGCACTACCAGCTGGTGCATCACGGATTGTGGGATATGGATATTCCCGCAGCGCCGATACTGGCGGACGTAACGGTGAATGGCCGCACGGTCAAAGCGCTTGCGCAGCCAACCAAACAAGGGATTCTCTACGTTCTTGACCGCGTGACCGGGGAACCCGTGTGGCCGATCGAGGAGAAGCCGGTGGAAAAAGGTGCGGTGCCGGGCGAGTGGTATTCGCCGACGCAGCCGATTCCAACCAAACCGAAGGCATTTTCGCGCAATGGCGTGAGCGCGGATGATTTTATCGACTTCACTCCCGAGCTTCGCAGCGAAGCGCTCCAGCTCAGCGAGCACTACAAGCTGGGGCCGGTCTTCACGCCGCCGATCGTGAGAACAGCCGATCAAATCGGCACGCTCACGCTCGGGACGGCGCATGGCGGAGCGGATTGGCCGGGGGGCGCCTACGATCCGGAGACGCACATTCTGTACGTTCAGGCGTGCAATGCCTGCCCGAGGGTCGTGGGGCTGGTTACGCCAAAGCCCGGCATGACGGACATGAATTACTGGGATATTGGCGGCGGTGGCAGGCTGACGGTGCAGGGGCTGCCGCTGTTCAAGCCTCCTTACGGAACGATCACGGCGATCAATCTGGATACGGGAGAATTCGTCTGGCAGATCGCGCATGGGGAAACTCCTGACGCCGTGCGCAATAATCCCGCGCTGAAGGGGCTGACAATTCCGCGGACCGGGCAGGCGGACATGGCCGGCACGCTGGTGACGAAAACGCTCGTGATCAGTGGGGATCCGGTCGCTACGACGATTGCGTCACTCGGACGCGGCGCGATGCTGCGCGCCTACGACAAGGCAACCGGCAGGGAAGTGGGCGCCGTATACATGCCTGCTCCGCAGACGGGTTCGCCCATGACATACATGCTGAACGGCCGGCAGTACATCGTGCTTGGCATCGGCGGCGGTGAGTTTTCGAGCGAATACATCGCGTTCCGCCTGCCGAAAGATTGACGCTCGGGCGTCGAGAAGATTTCTCTCACCGGAGGCGAAGGCGTCTTCTATCAGAACACCGCCAGCGGATTCAGCGGCGAGCCGGTGCCCCCTTCCACCGGGATTGGTCCGAAGGTGAGCATGAATTCGTAGCGTTTCAGGCGCCGGGCGGTTTCGACGGCTTGCTCGAGATCGAGATTTTCGATGATGTTCACTCCCATCCAGTTGAGCACGGCCTGGTGGATCGGATTGATGGGAATGCCTTCCGCGGCTCCCCAGCCCGGGCGCGGGTTCCAGTCGATATTGACGTCGTGGCCGATGAAGGCGGGCTGGCGTTCCTTGATCCAGGGAATCACGTCGGCGTAATAGCCTGCGACCTTGCCGTCTGTCTGCGGGCCTTTCGCGGCTCTTAATTTCCAGCGTCCCACATAGAGAAGGATGATGTCGCCCGGACCGGCTTTGACGCCTGATTTTTTCTCCCAGGCTTCGAGGTCGGCGCGTTTGATCGGGGTGCCTGGCTCGATCCAGTCGACCCCCTTGAGCTGCGGCATGTCGTAGAGGACGGCGCGGGTCACGATGCCGTCGCGCCAGGCCATGACGTTGTCCTTCCGGCAGCCTGTTTCGGCGGAGAGATTCTCCAGGGCGACATAACCGTTGTACATTTTTCCGTCTGCGCCCCAGAAGTGGCAGAAGGCGTCCATGTGAGCCATGCCTTTGCCGTGATAACTCACCTGGTAGGTGTCGGTGGTGCCGGTGGGATAGATGCCATTGGTGATGCGATGGAAGACCGCCGATGGCGGAACCTCCGGGTCGGTTGTTTGCGGCACGGCATGGGCCAGGGAAACCACGATGCCTGCCTTCACCAGTTTCGAGGCGCTGAGGACTTTCGCCGGGGTAATCAGATTGGTGGTGCCGCGCTGATCGTTCGCGCCCCAGCGTCCCCAGTTCTTGTATTCCGTTTGCCAGCGCAGATAGTCTGCTGGGGTGACATCTTTGGGGCTCGCCGTCTGGCCTTGCGCCGGCGGGCGGGAAAGTAGCAGCGTGCCTGCCAGTAGTAATATGGTCGCAGCCAGCAGCCTGGGGTGAATCTTCATCGTGTCCTCCGCATAAGAATTGAAAATTGCTGACGTACTTCTACACTGTTTTGGGCGGGTTTCAAACCGGAAAGCCGTGTCGAAAAAAAACACTCTTGCGATTCGTATTGCCCGTTCCCGTTTCCTTCCGTAGAGTCTTACAACTGCCGTTGACGGAGGAAGAGGCGAAGTGCCATGGGTTCGCCCAGTGGGAGCATGTCGATGACGCGTTTAAGAGCGAAGTATTTCGTGGCGCTGGTTACGTTGATGCTGCTTGCGGCCGGCACGAGCAGAGCCGATTCCGGCTATCCGGAGGCGCTGCGGGCGCATTGGAAGCGGATCAGCGACATGTTCATTCAAATTGTGGGCGCTATGCCCGAGGACAAGTTTGACTTCCGCCCGACGAAAGGGTACCGCAGCTTTCGCGAACTGGTGATGCACGCGATCGAGGACAATTACACGCACATGGGCTACGTGGCCGGAAAGAGCCGCGAAGAATCGGAGAAGCTCGCCGCGAAATACAAGAACATCACCACCCGTGCGGAGATGCTCGATGCGCTGGAGGATGGGTACGCCTACGGCGACATGATGCTGGCCACGCTGAACGATCAGAACGGCGCCGAGGTGGTCACGGCGATGCGCGGGCAAAAGACCACGCGCGCGGGCGCGGCACTGCAGGCGTTTGAAGACACCATGGATCATTACGGCAACGCGGTGATTTATCTGAGGCTGAACGGAATTGTGCCACCGGACACGGCGAACCGTACGAAACGTCCGGGACAGGGGCAGGATCAGCATTGAGTTGCGCAGGACCGGCAGCAAACGGAGCGACCGCCAGGTGGATGAGGTTCGCTACGCTTGCCGCTGCCATCCTGCTGGCTTCCTGCCGGCCGCAGCCGCAGGCGGTTCGCAAACCGGCTGAGCTCGGCTGGCTTCCGGTGATTTCGTTTTCGGGACGCGGAAGCACGCAGACCGATTCGTTCAACATTGGAAGCGGGCAGTGGCGGATCAAGTGGCAGACGCAGCCACGCCCAAGCGCCCGGCAAGGGAACCTTTCGGGTGATTGTCCACAGCCTGGTGAGCGGACGATTTGTCTCGGTGTCTGTGGACCACAAAGGCGACGGCAGCGGAGTGGCTTATGTGACGGAGGATCCGCGGCAGTTTTTTCTGGTGATTGAATCGAGCGGAGTGGATTGGAACGTGTGGGTGGAAGAAGGCGTCGTAGGCGGGTCTTAACGACCCTCTTGATGGGCTGCCGAAACGGAATGGCTAGCTGGCTCGTCCATTAATAGGATTGGGGAGCCGCACGGAAGCTGCCATTTTTCGGCCTTTTCTGTTTGGGCAGAGGTGCGCGGGGCGGTTACTCTAGAAGTCAATTGACACGCAGCCGTAAAGTGTTATATGTCACCCGAGAGAAGTAAGGTGCTCCCGGTTTCCGCACGCAGGATTGAGGTGAATTGTTATGCCAGATAAGGTTGACATGCAGGATCCGCACGGCAACTCCAAAAAGCTTTCGCGACGGGACATGATCAAAGGCGTGATCGCCGCCGGGGCGGTCTGTTCAACGGGGTATCTTGTCCGCAACGCCTATCACACCTTCGCGGCGTCGCCGGGATCGGTCGAGCGACTGATCATGCTCAACGTGAACGGCCAGCAAAGGGCCGTCGACGTGATGAAGCAGGAAACGCTGGCGATGACCTTGCGCTACAAGCTGGGGCTGACGGGCACCAAGCTTGGGTGCGACCGGGCTGAGTGCGGCTCCTGTACCGTGCTCATCGACGATGTTCCCATCTACGCCTGCTCCGTGCTGACCCACACCACGCGCGGCAAGAAAATCCAGACGATCGAAGGGCTGGCCGCCGCCGATGGAACGCTTCATCCCGTGCAGCAGGGAGTGGTGGAAGAGCAGGGATTCCAGTGCGCCTTCTGCATGCCCGGCTTTGTGATGTCCACCGTTGGATACCTCAAGAAGAATCCGAATCCGACGCGGGCGCAGCTCGCGCACGGTATTTCGGGCAACCTCTGCCGGTGCCAGGATTATGACAAGATTTTGACCGCGCTGATGCGCGGCGCCGAACTTTCGCGGGGAGTGAAAAATGTCTAGCTCGACAAACGACCCCAAAGCAACCGCTGCAAATACAAACAGGCCGATGGTGACCGCCCAAACGGCAGCCTCGAAAGATAAGTCGAAGCTGGTGGGGCAGAATTACACCACGCCCGACCTCGTTGCCAAGGTCACGGGGCGCGCGAAATACGCTGAGGATTTTCGCGCCGAGGGGATGCTGTTCGCGAAGCTGCTGCTCAGCCCCTACCCGCATGCCAAGGTGGTGAATATTGACGCTTCCGAAGCGCTCGCGGTGCCGGGCGTGAAGGGCATCATCACCCAGGACGATCTTCCGGCTCCGGCGGATTCAGTCACCGACCTGGGCGTCGTGATCAAGGCGGACCCGCGCGGCGAACGCGGCCTGGCGAATGAGCCGGTCTTTCAGGGCGAACCGATCCTGGCTCTCGCAGCTGTGGATGAAGTGACTGCTGCGGACGCGATCGAGAAGATCAAGGTCACTTACGAACCGCTGCCTTATGTGGTGGACCCGTTTGTGAGCCTGCGGCCGGGCAGCCCGAACGCGCGCGTCGAGGGCAATACGTGGGCCCGCAAGCCCGTTCCTCCTCCGGCGCCTGGCGCGAAGCCTGCGCCTCCGCCACCCCTCGATGTGACCGAGATCAAGTGGACCGACGAGGATTTCAAGGATTACGCCGAAGGCAAGATGCCGATGGGCAAGTCGACCGACGACTGGACGTACGGCGACGTCGAAGGCGGCTTCAAGAATGCGGCGCTCGTTCTCGACGAGACTTTTTCGACTCCGAACACCAGCCACCAGTGTCTGGAGACGCGCTCGGCCATGGCGTATTGGCAGGGCAAGAAGCTCTTCATGCACGTGGGTACTCAAAGCACAGTGCAGACGGTTCCGGCCGTGGCCCGCTGGATGAACATGAAGGCGGAAGACGTCGTCGTGATCAGCGAATACACCGGCGGCGGATTCGGCAGCAAGATTACCGGCAGCGTACATCTGATTATTCCCGCCGTGCTGGCAAAGAAGTGCGGCGCGCCGGTGATGATGCGGATTTCCCGCGAGGAAGAGCATTACATCGGGCGCGGGCGCCCCAGCATCAACGGGCGGATCAAGGCCGGCTTCGACAAGGACGGCCGGCTTACTGCGGTTGACATGTACGCCGTGGGCGACAACGGCCCTTATCAGCAGGCGGGCGATTTCAACATGGCGGGGCGGATTATTTCGCTGCTTTATCAGCCGCCCGCGATGAGGTGGCGCGGGATTTCCGTGCTCACCAACACGGTTCCGCGCTCGGCGCAGAGTTCGCCGGGCGGCATGCAAGGCATTACGCTGATGGAACCGCTTCTCGCGAAGGCCGCGCGGCAATTGAATGTGGATCAGGTGGCCATGCGCCGGATCAACGCGCCCGAGGGCAAGGCGCTGTGGGGCCCTCCGGTAAACGGAAAGCGGGGCTACACCACCAGCTGCTTCCTCAAGACCGCGTTCGATAACGGCGCGAAAATGTTCAGCTGGGATGAACGCAAGGCATCGGCAGGCAAGCGCAACGGCACGAAGGTGCGGGGCGTGGGCGTATCCAGCAGCACGTTCGTCGGCGGGTCGAGAGGTTACGACGGCCTGTTCATCATCAAACCGGACGGGAAGATGTACATCCAGTGCGGCGTCGGGAACCTGGGCACCGGCACGTTCAGCGACGCCAACCGCGTGGCCGCGGAAATGATGGGAGTTCCCTGGGAGAAGGTGGAGCTCGCCTGGGGCAATACCTCGAAGAATCTTCCGTGGTCCTGCGCTTCGGGCGGCAGCCAGACGACTCATGCCATGACGCGCGCGGCTCATGCGGCCGCCACGGACGGCAAGAGAAAACTACAGGAAATTGCCGCGAAGGAACACGGCGGGCGTCCCGAGGATTATGAAGTGGGGCACGAGCGCGTGTACCGCAAGGGCGGCGGGGCAGGAATGACTCTGGCGCAGGCCGCGCAGCGAGCCATCGCGCTCGGCGGCACCTACGACGGCCACGAGCTGCCGAAAGACATCAACAAGATGACGGTGGCTTCGGCGAAGGCTCTCGCAGGGCAGGGGCTCATGGGCGTCGGCCGGGATAACTACGGCGGCGATGGGGCGCCGTTTTCGTTCGTGGCATCGCTTTGCCGAGGTGGAAGTGGACGTTGAAACCGGCAGCTACAAGATTCTCGACTTCCTCGCCGTGGCCGACGTCGGCACGGTGATTCATCCCGCGGCGCTGGGCGGCCAGATTCTGGGCCGGTCGATGTTGGGGATCGGTCACGCGATCGGGCAGAAGTGGGTTTACGACCAGCATCTGGGCGTGTTTCTCGCGAAGCGCTTCTACGAGAACAAGCCGCCCACGATTCTGGATGTGCCGGCCAACATGGAGTGGGCGGCACTGGATATTCCCGATCCTGAAACTCCGGTGGGTGCGCGCGGCATTGGCGAACCGCCGGTCGGCGGCGGGTGCTGCGCGATTCTGAACGCGATCTCGAACGCGGTGGGAGACGAGGTCTTCCGGCGCGCTCCGGTGACGGCGGACATTATTCTGACGTCGCTCGAAGCGGGCAAGCCGGTGACCGAGACTCTTACGGCCCATATTTAACAAGATTCAACGATTATCGGGCGAATCCATAGAAGCAGAAATCAGGAGAATCGAATATGGCTGTTATTCGCGATGTGATGCCGGCTTTCGAGCTGTTTCAGCCCGCGTCCGTGGACGATGCGGTAGCGCTTCTCCGGGAGCACGGCTCGGATGCGTGGGTGCTGGCGGGTGGTCTGGACAGCTTTGACTGGCTGAAGGATCGCATCAAGCGCCCCAAGGTGCTTGTGGACCTGAGCCAGATCAAGGATTTGGCGGGCGTCCGGGAAATGGATGGCGGACTCGAAATCGGCGCCATGACCACGCTGACCGATGTCGTCAACGATCCATCCGTGAAGGCAAAGTTCCCGATCCTCAGCGAAGCGGCGGAAGCGGCGGCGTCCCCGCAGATTCGCAACCAGGGGACGATCGGCGGCAACGTTTCGCAGGATGCGCGCTGCTGGTATTACCGCGCGGGCTTTCCGTGCTACCGGGCGGGCGGCAACATGTGTTACGCGGATACGCCGACGGCCATCAACCGCGAGCATGCCATCCTGGGCGCGGACCGCTGCGTGGCGGTGAGCCCTTCCGATTCGGCGCCGGCCATGGTGGCGCTCGAAGCGAAGATGGTGATCAAGAGCTCGAAGGGCGAGCGCGTGGTGGATGCGGAGAATTATTTTATCGGGCCGGCGTTCGACATCACCCGCATGACTACGCTGCAGCCGGGCGAGTTGCTGACCGCGATTCGGATTCCGTCCACGTGGGCCAATACGGAGTTTTATTTTGAGAAGGTTCGCGACCGGCCCGTGTGGGATTTCCCGCTCGTCAACATCGCTTCGGCAAGAGTGGTGAACGGCGGCAAGATCGAGCGTATCCGCATCGTCCTCAACGGCGTGGCCGCGCATCCGTGGCGCCTCGCGAAGGTGGAAGAGGCGGTGACGGGGCAAATGGTCAACGAACAAACGGCGGACATGGCCGGGCAGATGGCCGTGGAAGGCGCGGTGCCGCTGCGTTACAACGCTTACAAAGTGCTGTTGCTGCGAAACCTCGTGAAACGCGCGATTCGCGGCGGGGAAGTGAAGGAGGCGGCCGCTTGAACTTCATACAGTGGGCACAGAGTGCGTGGGGCGAGCGTGTACCGATCCACATTTCCTGGGACCTTTTGTGGGTAGCGGCGATCGCGGCTGGTTTGTTCCTGATCGTGCATGCGATTTATGTCGGCTACTGGGCCAAGAATGAAGAAGCGACGGTGGAAAGCGATCCCAAGCTAGCCGCCGAAGCCGCGCGGCTTCCGGAGCATATCGCGAGGCATTCCTTTGGGAGCGAGAGCCTTTCACTGGGTGATGGCGGGAGCGATGCTGGTGCTGCTCTTCTCGGCGTTTCTCCCCAAGATCGGCGTGCGGTTCGCGTGGGTGAAGATTCACTGGATCGCGGGGATCGTGCTGATTGTTTCCGTGCTCTACCACGTGATTCACGCGTCGTTCGTGCTGGATTTCTGGTCGATCTGGCCGGACAAGCAGGATATCGAGGACGCGCAGAGCCGCTTGAACCGCGCGATGGGAAAGCCGTTTTCTCCGCCGCGGCGCTTCGGGAAGTATCCGCTGGAGAACAAGATGTTTCACCTGGCGGTGCTTTGCGCGGGGCTCTCGGTGATCTGCACCGGGATATTCATGCTATTCCGCGTCCGCACGCCTTTCTTCACGCGGAACCCCTACATTTTAGGCGATGAAACCTGGGGCCTGGTGTACGTGCTACACGGCCTGGCCGGCGTGGGGTTCATCGCGCTGGTGATGATGCACATTTACTTCGCAGTGCGGCCGGAAAAGCTGTTCCTCACCAAGTCGATGATTTTCGGGTGGATCACGCGCAATAAGTACGTGGAGCATTACGATCCCGAGCGTTGGCATGCCGAAGGAGAGGGTTCGCAGGCTGCGCCCTCCAAGTCACCGGAAGCGGTGATCTGAGGCGATGCGGGAAAAACTCGAGAAGAGTTGCGACGCGGTCGAAGAGTGTTATGAGTTTATGTTGGCTTACGCCGCGCAAGGCATTGGCGGGGACGAAGGCAGCCAGTCAAGCGATCAGCTTCGAGGATACCTGACCCGCGCGGTAGCTGCCGTTGCAGGGCTCGCCGAGACATTCACCGCGCTTGTGAAGCAGGACGGACTGCAGCCCGCCGAAAAATACCACAAATTCATTGCCGTTCTGGATCGCGACGCGAGCGACGCGCTGGCGGCGATGGAATTGGTTCTCTCCCAGCCCAGCATCAGCTCGCAGTTAATCGATAACCTGAATGCCTCGATACACCTCCGCGCGCTGCTCACCGATCTGTTCCTGATCGACGAGATCACCAAGCAGAAGCGAACAGTCAGCAGTACTTAGAAAAGGAAGTAGAGGAAGTTGAGGAGGCAAAGGAGGTAGAGGACAAACTCTCCGCGTTTCCTTTTTGCTTCTTTGTTTCCTCTGTTTCGTTTGCATCCTGCTTCGCAAGCTCCTTCACGCTCCCAACGGCGCTATGATGGATATAGGCGGCTGCTTCTAAGATAATTCGGCGGCTGCGCAAGGGGATGCGAATGGAAACTCATGGCAATCGATACGGGATGTTGGGAATGCTTTGGGCGGTTCATGGCGTGATTATGATTGCGGCGGCGGCGTGGATCATCGTCTACAACCGGACGCTCACGATGATGTGGGGCGCGATCGTGAGCCACGTGGCCGACCCGTTTGCGTGGATGAGCGCGTTTCATTTGTTTCTGGGCGCGACGGTGGTGATGGCTCTGATTTCGGCGGTGCTCTCCTTCCTGGCCGGGGCGGCGCTGATGCGGGGCGCGGGATCGTCGAGGAGCCTGGGGCTAGCCGCGGCCGTGTTTGGAATGCTGGGAACGCCGCCGGGGATTGCGTTGGGAGTGTTTACCGTCGCCATCTTGTTTCCGACCAGCGCGGGGAAGTAGAGGAAGCTAACGCCAGGAGGTAGAGGAGGGAAAGGAAGTAGAGGAAAAGAGAAATCCCGTCCCACGCGTCGCCGACCATGCACCGCCCACCTCCTTTACCTCCTCTACTTCCTTTGCTTCCCGACGCAGTTCTTGCGCCATTGGAGCATTGAGCACGTTGCGGATTCGTTCTCGTTGCTCTCCGCGTCCGGGTGATTTAAGTTTCCTGACGCGGGGGAATCGACCTAATGTCAGACAGCGAATCGCCATTAATGGAAGATGTGTTTCGCCCTTACGAGAAGCTCGTCGAGATCACGATTCTCGGCAAGACCTTCCTTGTGCCGGAGAGAAATTCGCTGCTGCGGGCCTTCCAGTTCATCAGCCCCGGAACGATTCCTTACGGGCGGTTCTGCTGGAACCAGGAATGCCAGTATTGCAAGGTGAGCTGCCAGCTTTCCGACGACGACCGTTCGCGGCCGATCCTGAGCTGCAAATTCATCGTGTCCGAGGGGATGAATATTTCGTGGCTGGCGCCGGAACTGGTCGGATGCCTGCGCGCGAAACTGGGAGCGGTGGCGGCTTCATCCGCCAAGCTGCGGGAAAGCGACAATGCGGCTCCTGACGGAGAGCCAGAGACAGCGCTTGCGGACTCTGACCTGGAAATCCCCAAGGCGCCTGAGGCTCTGGCACGCACTCCTGTCTATCAGGACAAAGCCTCCAATCTGAAAGCGTGAAGCTGTAACCGCGCACAAGCCGCTCCGGAAAGTTTCCCGGAGCTCCTGCCGAAACTTCAATCGCGGCCCCGAACGTTTCTGAATCTCCCTGAGAGCTAGAGCTGCGGCCCGGTTTTCTTCTATACTGAACGCGGAAACAGGTTTGAATCGCGCGTTCCAAACCCTGCGCGCAAGTCCATTTACGAGCGATCCATTTATGAAAGCACTTACAGCGGCGGAGATGAGGGAAGTCGACCGGCTTACGACTGAGCGCTATGGCGTTGCTGGGCTGACGCTCATGGAAAACGCGGGAACGAGCGCGGCCGAATTCATTCGCCACAAATTTCCGAACCTGGCACAACGGCGCGTCGTTGTGCTGTGCGGAAAAGGAAACAATGGCGGCGATGGTCTTGTGATCGCGCGCAAGTTGCGCCAGAGCGGCGCGAATCCTCTGGTCTATTCGTTCGCCACGGCAGACGAGATGCGCGGCGACGCGGCGGTGAATCGCCAGCGCTGGCAGGAAGGCGGCGGGGAATTGCGCACCGTCGTGGACGCGGCCGGTTTTGCCGCGGCGAAGGCGGCGATTGCGGCTGCCGACGTGATTGTGGATGCACTGCTGGGAACCGGCACGCGCGGCCCCGTGGAAGGCGTTCTGCGGGAGGTGATCGAGGAAGTGAACCGGCGGCGGAGCGCGCAGGCTGTGGTGGCCGTGGATATTCCATCGGGTGCGACGGCGGATTCAGGCGAGCTTCCGGGCGTCGCGGTGGAGGCGGACTATACCGTCACATTCACCGCGCCGAAGATTGGAATGCTCAGCGGCAAGGCGAACGAGTGCTGCGGGCAGATCATCGTGAGCGAGATCGGCTCGCCGTGGGAATTGGTGGAGGAAATCGGCAAGGGCGACGTGCGATGGAGCGAGCCGCGGGAATTTGCGGAGTTCGCAATTGCGCGCAAGCCGCAGGGGAACAAAGGCGATTACGGCCACGCGCTAGTGGTGGCCGGGTCGGTGGGGAAAAGCGGGGCGGCGGTAATGGCTTCGTGGTCGGCGCTGCGAGTTGGCGCGGGGTTGGTGACTGTGGCTACGCCCGAACCCGCGCTGCCGATGGTGGCCGTGCACACGCCCGAAGTGATGACGGAGCCGCTGGCCGCAACGGAAGCGGGAAGCATTTCGATGCGCAGCCTCGATCACGGTTATTTTGATTCCGTGGTGAAGGGCAAGCGAGCGCTCGCGATCGGCCCGGGCCTTTCGACGCACACTGAAACTCAGGAATTCGTGCGGGCGGTGGTTGGTAAGAGAGCCGTGCCGATCGTGCTGGACGCGGATGGACTAAACGCCTATGCCGGACGCGCGGGGGAACTGAACGATCCTCGGGGCAGGCTCGCGATCACGCCACACCCGGGCGAAATGGCGCGGCTGCTCGGCACCAGCAGCGGCGACGTGCAGTCGCGGCGGATGGAGATCGCGCGGAAGACGGCGGCCGATTGGAACTGCGTGGTGATCCTGAAGGGGCATCAGACGATCACGGCTACTCCCGCGGGCTCGCTTCGGATCAATTCCACCGGGAATCCCGGAATGGGTACGGGCGGCACCGGAGACGTGCTTACCGGCATGCTCGCGGGACTTACCGCGCAATACGCGGATGTGGAGTGGAGCAAGGTGCTGAGCTTCGGAGTGTACCTGCACGGACTCGCCGGCGACCTCGCGTATGCCGATTCCGGAGAAGCACCGCTGATGGCGACCGACCTGATTCGTTTTATTCCGCGCGCGTACAAGCATTTTTACAGCGAGATGGGCCGTGGCTAAGCGGGAAATGGTGACGCACTCGTCCGAGCAGACCATCGAACGGGGCCGGGAAATTGGCGCCGCGTTGAAAGCCCCTGCGCTCATTCTGCTTTCGGGCGACCTTGGGGCGGGGAAGACTACGCTGACGAAGGGAATTGTCAACGGGCTGGGTGCGGCGCGCGAAGAAGATGTGACCAGCCCCACTTTTACCCTGGTGCACAAATACGAGAATGGCACGCGCGTCTACCACGTGGACCTTTACCGCGTGGTGAGCTTCCACGATTTCGAGACGCTGGGGCTCGAAGATGTGTTCAGCGAGCGGGCGATCGTGATTGTGGAGTGGTCGGAGAAATTCGCACTGCGCATGGACTGGCCGGTGGTCCGCATCCACCTGGAGCACGTGGCGGAAGACACGCGGCGCATTTCCATCGACGATGCTTTTGAGGTTCCGGCGAGCCGCGAGAATTCCTGAAAAGCTACAGCCCTACGATCTGAAATCCTGCGTCGACAAAGATGATATTTCCGGTGACGCCACGGCCCAGGTCGCTCCCGAGAAAAACGGCCGTGTCGGCTACTTCGGCCGGGTCGGTGTTGCGGCGCAAAGGCGCGTGCTGCGCCACGAAATCGAGGACTTTTGAGAAATCCTTGATCCCGCGCGCTGAAATCGTCTTGATCGGCCCCGCCGAGATCGCATTTACGCGAATATTCTTCTGCCCCAGCTCGCCTGCCAGATAACGCACTTCGGCTTCGAGCGCCGCTTTCGCCACTCCCATCACGTTGTAATTGGTGACCACGCGCGTGGAGCCGAGATAGGTAAGCGTCATGATCGAGCCGCCCGACGTCATCAGCGGCGAGAGCGCTTTCGACAGGGCCACCAGCGAGTAGGCGCTCACGCCGAGGGCAAAGGCGAAGCCCTCGCGCGAGGTATCGAGAAACGGGCGGTTGAGGTCTTCGTGGTTCGCTGAGGCGATGCTGTGAACCACTACGTCGAGTTTGTGCCCGGCCGCGCTTAGGGACTCAGCCAGCTTGTCGATATCGCCGGGTGTCTGCACGTCGCAGGGGAAGAAATCCACGGCGCCGAGTTCGCGCCCGAGTTCTTCGACGGCCGGCTTGGCCCGTTCATTCTGATAGGTGAGGATGAGCTTCGCGCCTTCGCGAACGTACGCCTGGGAGATCGCATAGGCTATGCTCCACTTGTTCCACACGCCGAGAACGATTGCTGTTTTGCCTTCCATTATTTTTGACATGGCTTGCCATTCTATCCGGAAATTTGAATTTCGCGACAGGGTTTGCGCGGCAACGCGGCAAAAATCGGAATTAGCGGAGAAGGCGGATCAGTTCCCGCACAATGTCGGCGAGCACCGGCCAGAGCACGGCAAGAAGCCCGATCAACGCGACGCCGCGCCGGGTGACTTGCGGAATCGATAAGCCCTGCAACTGTCCGGCGCCCGGCTGATGGCGAGCGCAGAAGCCCGCTTCGACAGCGCGGCGGTTGCATCGCTGCCCCGCGGGCCCCAGATAAAGGCACGGCCCCAGGTCTCCTGCGGCAGAAAGCGATTGAGGAGGGGCCGCGAAGAAGTCTTCCGGCGGGGCGTCTGGGAACTCATCAGGAGGATCGCCGGTCGGCGTTCCAGCGTTAACGTTTACGCTCCCTTCGATGGGTCTCTCCATATCGGCCTGCCTCAGGGACGATAATCTAACAGCAGAGATTGATGTCGGACACCCGAATTATGCCCGCACCTGTCCATCCGGCACGGATGAAGCTTGAGCCGTACTCCGCCGACATCCGCCTGAGCAGCCTGACGCTGGGCATCGACAACATCCATTATGACGTTTTCCTAAGCCCTCTTTTCGTCGAATTTACGCGCAAGTATCTGCTGGACCTCATCCGGCAGACGGTGAACGTGACGCTGCTTTACGGCAAGAATCTGAAAAAAAACACGCCTCCCGAACACGCGACCTTCCGGAAACTGCTCACCGAGGTGCTGGAGGCGTCGACGACCCAGGCCAAGGCCCTGGGCTCGATCGAGCCGGACATATTGCACCGGCTGGCGCTGCTGAAATTTATCAATATGGAGCTGGGGAACCAGTTTTCGAGCACCCTGGTGGAGTGCAAGGATTGGATCCGCTCGCGCGGCGAGCTGTTCGAGCACAGCGAGCAGGCCCACGTGATGCGGTCGAAAATTTCCGATATTCAGGCCGACCGCAAGAACATTTTCCGCAAAGTCGGGGAAACGATCGGGCACGTGTGGCGGGAAGTGGAGGAAGGCACGCTTTGGAAATCGCGCCGCGCGATCTTCGGCGACGACTTTCGCGAAACCTATGAGCTGCTGCAGAACCGCTTTCTTTTTGTAGAAGGCGGGAACGACGAATACCTGTTTCTCGAGCACTACGTTCTTCTCGGCAACTTCATGAACGATCCGGACCGGTTCGCCGTCTTCGAGGCGGTCTTGCTCGATTTCGTCCGCGACATTGTTTCGGACGAAGACAACTCCGAGGAGCTGAGCAAGGCGCGCAAGGGCTACGAACGCCTTCTCGAACAGGCTCGCCTGCTGCGGTCGGAACTCGCAAGGATCGAGCGGGAGCATGATGAGGTCGCGGCGCGCATCGGCGAAGCGGACGACCGGTTCACCCAGATTTTCCGGCTTCGCGGCAGCGGTTCACCGGAAGGGCAGGGCGATCTCGACGAACTCCGGCAGAAGTCTGTCGCGCAGGAAAAAAAGCTCGCGGAACTCGCCCCCGAGATCGACGCTGCCAGGCAGCGCATGGAGTTTCTCGCCGACGAGCACCGGAACCGACTGGGCGACTATCTGAACCAGCCCGCCAACGCGCGGCGGTTGTTTGATGCGTCCGCCTCGTTTGGTGACAACGACGCCTCACCGGAAACGCGGCAAGGGTTGCTGGAGGAATGGGTCCACCGGCTGGAAGAGCGCGATCTCGTCTATCACATGCTGGCGGGCTATGAGATCCGCAAGATTCACGGCGAATATTGCCCTCCGATCCACCTGCAACAGCTGAAAAAAGCCATGGTGAACCGCGACGAAGCCAAGCGCGTGGAGCAGATTCTCGAGCAATTTCCGGCGCGAAAAATTTCCATGAAGAAGCTGGACGACGCGTCGCGCGCCATTCGCCGGCGCACGCACGAGGAAACGCTCCCCGTGGGCCTGCAATTTGCGGAAGACCTGATGCGGCTGCGGCGCGACCGGCGCAATCACCACCAGGTGGTCGGCTGGATGGACCGCATCAATCTGGTGCGCTCGGAACATTCGCGGCAGCTCTCGCAAGCGAACAAAAGCCTCTACGAATTCCTGCATCCGGAAGAGGGCCGCCCCGAGCAGGACCTGGTGATCAATCACGTGGTGATCAAAGCCGACGTGCGCGGATCGACGGAACTCACCAAGGACCTCCTGGACCGCGGCATGAATCCGGCGTCGCACTT
Source organism: uncultured Acidobacteriota bacterium (assembly GCA_963709105.1). Lineage (GTDB taxonomy): Bacteria > Acidobacteriota > Terriglobia > Acidiferrales > UBA7541 > Palsa-295. The sequence goes on along the minus strand of CAVPVC010000013.1, from coordinate 682,766 downwards.
CAGCATGCACCTGCACGAACCCGTGAAACGGATGCTCGAAAGTTACGGGGCCGCCAAGGTGTTCATCGAGGGTGACGCGATCATTCTCGCGATCTACGAGCACGAATCGACGAGGTCGACACGGCGCGCGGTCGCGCGGGCGTGTGTGCTGGCCCGTGAAATTCTGGCCGTCACGAACCATTACAACGTGCGCGCGAAAACGACCGGCCTGCCTCCGCTGGAACTCGGAATCGGAGTGGCATTTCAGGATTCCGCGCCAGCGTTGTGGATGGACGGCGATTCGAAGATCATGATTTCACGCGCGCTGAACTTGTCCGACCGGCTTTCCGGTTGCTCCAACATGGCCAAGCGCATGTTCCAGGCAAATGAATCCCCGTTCAATCTGTTCCAGTTGCAGGCCTTGATGGATGAAGCGGCTGGAGACGAAGGCGAGATTCCTCTGATTCGTTACAACCTCAACGGCATCGAACTGAATGAAGAAGGATTCGAGAAGCTCGGCAGCGAAATCGCGCTGGCTCCGATGGCGGGAAATTTTCCGATGCCCTGGGGCAAGGAGCGAGTGCAGATTTATTTCGGTGAGGTTCCGCTGGGCGGATCGCTCGAGCCGATTATCGTCCGCAAAGGCTTCATCCGGCAGTTACTCCCCGGGGCAAAAATTGGGCAGGCGGGCAACAAAGCTTATTACGAAGTGTGCACCGATCCGCGGCTGTTCGAAGTCGCGCGCAAGAAGTTCCCTCCGATTTCCTCGAAGAATTAAGAATGCGATTCGCGATTCTTTCTATTTCGCCCAAAGGCGGTAGCCGCCGCGGAACGCATTGCTATTGGCGGCCAGCCTGGTCTTGGGAGGGAGCTTCTTGAGCTTCTTCGCGTTCCCGCCGCCCAGGATCACGTAGTCAGGGTTCACTGCCGCGGTGAGTTCTTCCACGATGTCGGCGACGTGGCGCCTCCACTTCTTCTTGCCCAGGTGTTTCAGGCCGCGCAGGCCGGCGTAATCCTCATAGGTTTTGTCGTGCTTGTAAGGAAGATGGGCAAGTTCCATGGGCTCAACGACGCCGTCGACGATCATCGCTGAGCCGAGCCCGGTGCCGAGGCCCAGAAAAAGCATCCGGCCGCCCTCGTAGTCGCCCAGGGCCTGCATGGCGGCGTCATTGATGATTTTTACGGGGCAGCCCAGCGCCTTGGAATAGTTAAAACAGACCCAGCCGGGCGCAAGATTGTAGGGCTCACGCAACGGCCTGCCGTGTACGACGGGTCCGGGGTAGCCGATGGACGCAACGTCGTGTGGCCAGTCCTTGGCGGCATCTTTCACCCAGGCGGCCATTTTCTTCGCGGTCATTTTCGGGCCGGAGTCGACCTTGCGAGGGGTCCGCTGGCCGCTCGCCAGGATTTTGATGTGCGTTCCGCCAACGTCGATCACCAGGATTTTGTGAGCCATTCGAGCCGCCTCTGCTCGTATTTTATCGAATCATGGCCTACCGCAGAAGCCCCGGTCTTTGTATAATCGATTTTCAACGCCGGGACTGGATCGTTACCTCCCCAGCATTGGCGGATCCGGTTCCGTTGAAATGAATTGCCGATGATTCCATCGCCGCCCCAGAAGACCGGTAAAGCGGCCGACCATCTTGCGAACGAGCGGACATTTCTGGCGTGGATTCGTACGAGTATCAGCGTCATTGTGTTCGGTTTCGTCGTCGCGCGATTCGGAATCACCTTGCGGGAGTTTCTGCGGATGCAGGGTGGCGCGGCTCGGGAAAGCGGCGTGTCGCTGGCGATCGGCGTGGCCTTCATGGCCATGGGTATTTTTATCGCGCTGGTCTCGACCGTCCGCTACCGCACCACGATGCGCCGGCTGGATGCGGATCAATTCAAACCGGCCGGCCCGATCGTCGTGATTATCGGCGTGATGGCCGCTTTGTTCGGAGTTGTGTTGGCGATTTACCTGATCTTTACGGCTCAGAAAATCTAGGTCCCGTTTACAGGAGGTTCCAGCAATGCCCTCGCGTATAAGCTGCAAGGAAGATCACTCCAGCAAGACCCTGTCCCTTCACCAGGCGGCGATCGCGCTGTCCGAGGGACGCCCCCTCGGCGAATGCAAGAAATGCGGGAGCGAGTTGCAGTACAGAATCGAGCATGCCTATCCGAACGACCCGGATGAGAAGGAGTACAGTTTCGTGGTGACCCGGGCGGTCCGGCTGAAAACGCGGCTGGCGGATAATGAGACGTTCGACCCGTTTCTCCTGGTGCTGCGCGACAAGGAGACGGGGAAACAGCAGGTTCTTCCGGCGTACTGGTTCAGCGGGCAGAGCAACACTCCGCGCGCCGGCCATTCTTCTCCCCTGCTGACCCTCGCGGAATGGAAAAAAATGTTCAGCCAGCTGGATGCGGCATTTCAGGGACTCGAAGAGCGAATCCGGCTGCGCGCCTACGAACTCTATGAGCAGCGCGGCAATCGAGCGGGCAGCGCTGTGGAAGACTGGCTCCAGGCGGAAGCGGAATTGACTCCGATGAAGAGTTTCCGCGCCGCCGCTTGATAGAATCGATGTAATCGCGGCCGCCCCGGCCGATTGCACGGAATTCTCTTGCGGCGCACCGCGGCTGCTTTCACATTTTTCCACCTGTCACACTCCTCGTTTGAGCCGCCATCTGGAAGTCGAATCTCCCTTCGGCGGCGGGGAAATTCCTCAAACTCACCCTTCGTGCCTCAAAAATCATTCTTACTTTATTGACAATCGTGTTCGCGAAGTGATATGAGTCCGCCACGGGAATGGGTTGGTTCGGTTTGTTCGGAGTATCAGCACGCCGAGCCGGGGGGCTGATGAAAGCGCCGCATGCAGACTAGAGTCGCATTTCTACCAGCATTGATTGGCCTGCTTGCCCTTTTTTCGCCAGGACCCCGGATGGCGTTTGCCCAAGGTCATCTCTCAGAAGTGTTGGGCGGAACAGTCAGATCGCAAGAAGAAGGCGCGATGGAAGGCGTGGTGGTCAGCGCACGTAAGGATGGGTCTACGACCACCGTCAGTGTGATCAGTGACAAACAAGGCCATTTCGGCTTCCCCTCGAATCGCCTCTCGCCCGGCCATTATTCGCTGGCAATTCGGGCCGTGGGGTACGACCTCGACGGTCCGGCAGCTGCGGATGTGGCCGCCGGCCATGCTCTGACTTTCAATCTTCAACTTCGCAAGACGGCGAACCTCGCCTCGCAGCTTACAAACGCGGAATGGCTGATGAGTATGCCCGGCACTGACGAGCAGAAGAGCTCGCTGATGGGCTGCGTCAACTGCCACACCCTGCAGCGGCCCGTGAGTTCCACCTATACGGCAGACCAACTCACCAATGTGATTCACCGCATGTACGGCTACTCCTCGGGCAGCGAACCCGGCAAGGCGCAGCGCCGCGTGAATGCCGACGTGCAGGCGGGAAGTCCCGAGAAGTACCGCAAGCTCGCCGAATACATTGCCTCCGTCAATCTGAGCAAGGGGCCTGAGTGGGGTTATTCGCTGAAAACGCTGCCGCGTCCCAGCGGGCGGGCGACGCGCGTGATTATCACGTCCTACGACCTGCCGCGGGAGAGGGCCATGCCGCACGACGTGATCGTCGACGAGCACGGCAACGCCTGGTACTCCGATTTCGGCGAGGAGATTGTGGGCGAACTCGATCCGAAGACGGGCAAGGTGAGGGAATGGCCCGTGCCGGTGCTCCAGCCCGATCATCCGAAGGGCATGCTTGATATCGAGGAGGATCGGGACGGCGAAATCTGGCTGGGAATGATGTTTCAGGCCGCGATCGCGCGGTTCGATCCGAAGACCGAAAAATTCAAGACTTACAGCGCCCCCGAGGTGTTGAACGACAACGGCACGCCGAAATCGCAGGAGCGGCAGCGCGAGGTAACCCTGCAGTATCGCGTGGACGGCAAGGTATGGACCACCGAGGACAATGGCGAAATCGAGCGCGTCGATTTGAGCACCGGCAAGTATGAACGGTTCCAGCCTCTCAAGAATTTCGCGGAGCCGCCGCCATATACGATTTACGGCATCGCCGCGGATTCGCAGAACAATCTCTACTTCGCGGAGAACGTCCACAGCCTCATTGGCCGGATCGACGCCAAGACCGGAGAGGTGAAGTTCTTTCGAACGCCCTTTCCGCACTCCTACCCGCGGCGCGTCCAGATGGATGACCAGGACCGGCTCTGGTTCGGCGAGTACACGGGCAATCGGATCGGCTTGTTCGATACCAAGACGGAGAAGTTCACCGAATGGGACGCGCCCACGCCGTGGAGCGGGCCCTATTACGTGACGCGCGATAAAAACGGCGAGTTGTGGACGGGCGGCATGACCAGCGATCGCGTGACGCGCCTCAATCCCAAGACGGGCGAGTTCGTCGAATATCTCATGCCGAAAGACACGAACATGCGCCGCGTGTTCGTGGATAACTCGACGACGCCGGTTACTTTCTGGGCAGGCAGCACACACGGCGCCGCGATTGTAAAGGTAGAACCGCTGGACTAGAAGCAGGAAGGCGCGTGGTGGCGCGCCAGGGAAATATGTAGCGGTGGGGCCAGGCACGGGGGAGCTACAAAAATCGAAAGAGGGGTGTCAGGTGTCCATTTACAAAAACTCGCGGTATGCATGGCTGGTTTTGGTTTTGCTGGTGTTCTTTGGATTGGCCCCATCGCTTGTGGCGCAGTCAACCTCCACGGGCGCGCTTACCGGAACGGTGACCGATGCCAGCGGCGCCGTGGTGCCGAATGTGACTGTCACTGTGACCAGCGCGGACACCGGCCAGGTGCGGACGACCACGACGAGCGCCAATGGCTCCTACAACGTGGGATTACTTCCGCCAGGTTCGTACCAGGTGAGATTTGATGCGGCCGGGTTCAAGGAGGCGGAGGTTCCGTCCGCAACGATCGTCGTGACCGAAACGGCGACGCTCAACCAGTCGCTCCAGGTGGGAGCGCAATCCGAGAAGGTCACGGTAGAAGGAGAAGTAGAAACCGTACAGACCTCTAACGCGACGGTTGGCACGGTGATCACCTCGCAAACCGTGACGTCGCTGCCGCTGACCACGAGAAATTATACGAATCTTCTGGGACTGACTGCCGGTGCCAGTGTCGGCGTCTTCAACGCCGCCACGATCGGCCGGGGAACGCAGGACATTTCCGTGAACGGCTCCTCTCCCAACCAGAACAATTTCCAGATGGATGGAGCCTCGGTGGTTTCCATTACCGGCAGCGGGAGTGCGCTGGATAACGGCGGCACGTCGGGAATTGGAATCGTGAATCCCGACGCGGTTCAGGAATTCAAGATTCAAACATCGCTCTACGACGCGGGCTACGGGCGCAATCCGGGCGCCAACGTCAACGTGGTCACCAAGTCCGGCACCAATGATTTCCACGGAACGGCATTTGAGTTCCTTCGCAACACGGCTTTCAATGCCAACGATTTTTTCCGCAAGATCAGCCCTCCGGTCAACGGCGTGCCGAATAACGGAAAAGAAGTGTTGAACGCGAACCAATACGGCGGCGTGTTTGGAGGTCCTGCCCGGAAAGACAAGCTTTTCTTCTTTGTGGCCTACCAGGAGAGCCAGCAGAAGAACGGGATCTCGTCGGGAGGCGCTTCCGCCCCGACTTTGCCTCCGATCCCGGCGGGGGATCGCTCAACACCGGCCTTCCAGATGGCCCTGGGCGCCACTTTCTGCCCAGGCGGGCCGGCCGGAACAGGCTCGAAGAACATGACCTCCAATGGCGGTACGCAGGTGGCTTGCAATGGGTCCAACATCAACCCGGTGGCCCTGAGTTTTCTAAACCTCAAGAATCCGAATGGGACCTACTACCTGCCCGGTTCGGGCACCGGGGCATACACCACGGCCACCTTCAGTATTCCGGCACGATTCGAGGAGCATCAGGCCGTGGGCAACGTGGATTATGTGATCAACAGCAAGAACACATTATCGGGCCGCTGGTTCTATACAGACGGTCCAACGACCTACAGCTTTTGGTGCGGCACAACCGTGGTGGGGGGGACGGTTCCTGGTACCTGCCTTCCGAGCACCGGGTCGCTCGCCAACTATAGCGTCACGGACACTGTTGTGAAGCTGACGTCGATTCTCACGAACAACCTGGTGAACGAAGCGCGGTTCTCCATTCAGCGTCCCGCCGCGAATCCGACCAATACCGTGCCGTTCACAAACAACCAGGTAGGCATTGCGTCGCTCAATCCCAACCCGATGTACAACCAGCTAGACGAAATATTGGTTCAGGGAAACGCTCAGTTCACCGCCGGATCCTATTTTGGCAACGGTCAAAACAAATACACCACGCAGTGGGAAGCGGCGGACCAGATTTCCTGGTCGCATGGGAAGCACACGATTCGGGCGGGCTTCGAGTTCGAGCGTGACCGGACCGATTGGAATTTCTACAGCATCGCGCTCGGGCAGGAGACATTCAACAGCTTCCAGGATTTCCTGCTGGGATTGCCGGGGTGTTCCAACAGCTTGAACGCCGCGCAATGTGCGCTTACCCAAGCGAGCAGCACGAGCGCTCCGCTGCCAGGGCAGACGAATGGGACCAGCACCAGCAACATCGTCAATACAGGAACCACCGGTTCGGTCACGGGACCCAACGGCCTGATTCACGCCTTCCGGTGGGGGACGGCGAACACCTTCGTTCAGGACGACATGAAGATCAGCCCGCGGTTAACCGTGAACCTGGGTTTGCGCTGGGAGTGGGACGGGGCCGTTTCCGACAAGTATGGAGATATGACCAATATCTGGCCGAGCCTCATCAACACAGTCAACACGCCCGCGCTGCTGGGAACTTCAAACGCCACCGGCACGCTGGCGGGGTTCGTGGTGCCTTCCAATTTCAACTTCGCGGCGAACGCGGCAGCTCCGGTGGGAGGTCTTTTCCAGAGCAACCACCAAATCCTCTATCAAAATAAGCCTCCGATCGACGATTTTGCCCCGCGCGTCGGATTTGCCTGGCAGCCTCTTGCAACCAACCGGCTGGTGCTGCGCGGCGGGTTCGGCTATTTCTACGACCGGCTGGGGCTGAACACGATCTCCGCCGCCGCCACCCAAGGCGAGCCATACGCCATCACGGTCGTGCAATCCGGAGCGGCCAACTACTACTCCACGGAGGCGTTTCCCTACGGCAATCCTTCGCCTGCCCTGGCCTGGACACCTCGCTGGGTTAACTTTGCGACGGGAACCAGTTCGAACCTGTCTCAGGTGCTGGTGGAGCAGCAGATCGTTACTCCGCTGATATATCAGTGGAATCTCAATACGCAGTATGAGTTTGCTCACAGTTGGGTGCTCGAACTTGGTTACGTGGGGACGCACGGCATCCATCAATACAGCGGCAGCCGGCAAATCAATGAGGCCGGTCTGGCGAGCCCGACGAACCCGATCAATGGCATCACCACGAACACGGTTGCCAATGCATCTCTGCGTGTGCCTTACCTAGGTTTTTCGCCAGCTGGCATGAGCACGGCTGAAACCAAGGGAGATGTTAAATTCAACAGTCTCCAGGCGACGCTGCGGAAGCAGATGAGCCATGGCTTGACGCTGCAAGCCGCCTATACGTGGAGCAAGTCTTTGAACGACTTCACCAATGCCGCGAACAACTCGGCGAACAGCGGCGATCCCAATAATTTCAGACAGCAATACGGACCGAATCCTAACTATCATCCCCAGCGGCTGGCTCTCAATTACAGCTGGGATCTGCCTCTGGGCCACACGGAGGGACTGGTAGGCAAGCTGGCGAATGGCTGGAACCTGTCCGGGGTAACCATCGTCCAAGACGGTACGCCTCTTTCGATTACCGACACACGGGGCGGCACGATCTATGGCTTCGGAGCGGGTCCGGTAACATCCCGTGGGCAATTCTGCACCGGAATGGGCCCCGCGAACGTGGCGACTCCGGGAAGTGTCCAGCAGAGGCTGGGAGGAAGTATTCTCGGCGGGCCGGGATATTTCAACACGGCAGCGTTTTGTCCCACGCCCGTGATCGGTAATGGGACCGGCTTTGGAGATAGCGGCGTGGGGATTATTCTTGGCCCCGGGCAATTCAACTGGGATATGTCCTTGGTCAAGACGACACAGGTGGGAGGCCTCCGCGAAAATGCTGCGCTGGTATTCCGCGCGGAATTTTTCAACGTGTTCAACCATCCGCAGTTTAACAACCCGGCGGTTTTGGATGACTCCAAGAGCACTTTCGGGCAGATTACCAGCACGTCGGTGAATCCGCGGGTTATTCAATTTGCGCTGAAGTACATATTTTAAGGTCTCGGGTGCGCCAAGGCGGCGCGGCGATGGCTGAAGATTGCCGTTGCCGCTTGGTGTGCTGCCGCAGTGGCGAAAGGGAATTGCGATGAAGACACAAAGTTCGAAGTCGTCGATGGTTGCGATGGCAGCGTGCGTGATTCTCGGCGCCGTTCTTTTTCTTTCCATGGCGCGGATCGAAGCAGCGCCACGCGAGAATGCCGCGGCGCAAGCTGAAGCGAGCCGGGTCGCGGTGAATGCCGACGATATCGGCGGCGTGGTCACCAGTTCGAAAGGTCCGGAAGCGGGGGTTTGGGTGATCGCGGAGACCAGCGATTTGCAGACCAAGTTCCGCAAGATTGTGGTCACCGACGATCGCGGCAGGTTCCTTCTGCCGGACTTGCCGAAGGCCAACTACAAGGTGTGGGTACGCGGCTATGGCTTGGTGGATTCCACTCCCGTGAATTCAGGGCCGGGGAAAACGCTGGCGTTGACGGCGGTGGTTGCTCCCAGCCCTCGCGCGGCTGCCCAGGTGTATCCGCCGAATTACTGGCTCTCGATGGTGAAAATACCCCCGAAAGACGCGTTCCCAATGCAGGCCCCCAGTGGCGGCGGCAAGCCCATCGCCACGCAGGGCGACTGGATCAATTCGCTGAAATCGGGTTGCCAGAGCTGCCACCAGATGGGCGACAAGATGACCCGCGAGATGCCGCAAAATCTGGGCACCTTCCCCACACCCACGGCTGCGTGGGAGCGGCGCATCCTTTCCAGCCAGGTCGGCGGGGAAATGATCACCCGCATGAACGATTTCGGGCATGATCGCGGCATCGCGATGTTCGCGGACTGGACGCAGCGCATCACCAGCGGGGAAGTGCCGCCCCAGCCGCCGCGTCCTGCGGGCCTTGAACGGAACGTTGTGCTTACGCTGTGGGCTTTCGCCGGGCCAAAATCCTTCCTTCATTCGGAGGCTTCCACCAACCGGTACGATCCTCACGTGAATCCGAACGGCCCGGTGTACAACGGCGACTGGGAGGGCGGCACGCTGGTGGTGGTCGACCCGCAGGAGAATACCGCCACCACGATCAAGATTCCGGTGCCCAAGGATGTGAGCGCGATGCCGCGATGGTCTCCGCAGCAGGTGACGGCGCCGTCGCCTTATTGGGGCAACGAAATTATCTGGGACGATCCCATCAATCCGAAGAACGCGCAGATCGATCACAAGGGCCGCGTGTGGGTGAGCGTGGAGACGCGCCCCGCCGCTGCTCCGGACTTCTGCAAGGCGAGCAACGGCAATGTGTACGCCAAGGCATGGATGGCGGGCAATCCATCCATTGTGGAAGTGAGCGGCACCAAGCGGATGCCGTGGGAAAGTCCTCCGGGATGGGGCTTGCAGGTTTACGATCCCAAGACGCTGAAGTTCGATCCGGTGACTCTTTGCTTCGGGCAAGGCCACGCGGCATTTTCCGACGACAAGGACGAGACGCTTTACTTCTCGCTGCGTCTCGGCGGCCTGGGTTGGTTCAATACGCGCCTGTGGGACGAAACGCATGACGCCGCAAAAGCGCAAGGCTGGTGCGCGCCCATCATCGATTACAACGGCGACGGCAAGAGCGGCGCGTTCACAATGCCGAATGAGCCGCCCGATCCGAAGCTTGACCGCCTCGCTACGCCGATGCAGATCGGCTACGGAGTGGCGGTGAGCCCGGCGGACGGCAGCGTGTGGTATGCCTCCACCGGTCCGATGCCCGGGAAGATCGTCCGCGCGATTCCGGGCCCGCATCCGCCCGAGACGTGCCTCAGCGAGGCTTACGAGCCGCCCTACAACAATCCCAAGATTGGCGAATGAGTTGCACTACACGCCGCGCGGCGTGGATGTCGACAGCAAAGGCTTGGTGTGGACGGCGCTCGCCGGCAGCGGCGATCTCGCCAGCTTCGATCGCAGCAAATGCAAAGTGCTCAAGGGACCCACGGCCACGGGGCAGCATTGTCCCGAGGGCTGGACGATCTATCCGGTTCCCGGACCAAGCTTCAAAGGCACCGATGCGCGGGCCGACTGGCACTACCTGAACTGGGTGGATCGCTACGATACCCTCGGGTTCGGGAAAGACGTGCAGGTTGTGCTCGGAACAGGATCGGATTCGTTGTTGATCTTCAAACCCGAAACGAAACAATGGCTAACGGTACGCGTGCCCTATCCGATGGGTTTCTACACGCGCGATATCGATGGGCGCATCGACGATCCGAACACGGGATGGAAGGGCCGGGGCCTCTGGGCGTCCACCGAGACGCGCGTGATCTGGCACGCCGAAGGCGGCAAAGGCCAGGTGCCGCAGATGGTGCACTTCCAGCTTCGTCCCGATCCGCTCGCCAGGTAATCAGCTTTTCTCCGGGAGTGCGGCGGCACGCGCTCCCGGAGAAAGTGCCTTCCCCTCGTTGCCGTCTGCGGGAAATATCAATCGCAAAAAGCTTGAATTTCGGCCGCCATGCTCATACTCTCCTGTGCGGACCAAACGATGCAGAGGTGGTTTGGCTGTTCGGTTAAAAGGGAAGTGCGATGAACAAACGCGATTCGAACTCAAAGTCTTCTTTTCTCGTGATTGCGGCGGTCTGCCTGCTCCTCGGTGCCGCTTTCTTTGCGGTGATCGCGCGGATAGAGGCCGCTCCGCGAGGTGGTGCAGCCGCGCAGCCCGCCGCGAGCGCCGTGGATGCGGGCGCGAACAATATCGGCGGCGTAGTTGCCAGTTCCAAAGGTCCGGAAGCGGGTGTGTGGGTGATTGCAGAGACGCACGATTTCCAGACCACGCTGCGCAAAATCGTGGTCACCGACGATCAGGGGCGCTTCCTGATCCCCGACCTTCCGAAGGCGAACTATAAGGTGTGGGTGCGAGGGTACGGACTGGTGGATTCGACTCCCGTGAATTCCGCGCCGGGCAGCACGCTCTCGCTGAAAGCGGTGATCGCTCCGAACGCCGTCGCGGCCGCCCAGATTTACCCGCCTAATTACTGGCTTTCCATGCTGAAGATTCCGCCCAAGAGCGCTTTCCCGATGCCTGCTCCCGATGGCGGCGGGAAGCCGGTTCCCACGCAAGGCGATTGGATCGACTCGGTGAAGACCGGCTGCCAGACGTGCCATCAGCTCGGCAATAAGACCACGCGCGAAATGCCGCGCAATCTCGGCACTTTTCCCGATGCCACGAAAGCCTGGGAGCGGCGCATTCAGTCGAGCCAGGTGGGCGGCAACATGGTCGCCCGAATGAATGTGTTCGGGTATGACCGCGGCATCGCGATGTTCGCCGACTGGACGCAGCGCATAACCAACGGCGAGGTGCCTCCCGCTCCGCCGCGCCCGTCAGGCGTCGAAAGAAACGTCGTGCTCACGCTGTGGGACATTGCCGGCCCGAAATCGTTCCTGCATTCCGAGGTTTCCACGAACCGCTACAACCCCACGGTGAACAAGAACGGGCCGGTGTATAACGGCGACTGGTCCGGCGGCACGCTGGTGGAAGTGGATCCTGAGGAAAACACCGCGAGCACGATCAAGATTCCGCTGCCCAAAGAATCCGACCGCAAATCGATGCCCACGTGGTCGCCACAGTCTTTGACCGCGCCTTCTCCCTACTGGGGCAATGAAATCATCTGGGACGATCCGATGAATCCCAAGAACACGCAGATCGACCACGAGGGGCGCTTATGGGTCAGCGTCGAGAATCGTCCGCCGGAGGCGCCCGATTTCTGCAAAGCCAGCGCGGGAAACGTGTATGCGAAGGCGTGGGAATCCGCGCAAGTCTCCAAGAACGCCACAAACGAATTTCGTTTCCAGGATACGCTCCAGCACGTCGGGCAAGCGCATGCCCTGGGAGAGCCCTCCGGGATGGGGCCTGGAGGTTTACGATCCCAAGACGCTGAAGTTTGAATCGATCGATCTGTGCTTCGGGCAGAGCCACGCGATTTTCGCGGACGACAAAGACGAAACCCTGTTCTTCTCGCTGCGCACCGGCGGCCTCGCGTGGTTCAAGACGCGCGTGTGGGAGCAAACGCACGACGTGGCGAAGGCCCAGGGCTGGTGCGCCCCGGTGATCGACTACAACGGCGACGGCAAGAGCGGCCCGTTCACGATGCCGAGCGAGCCGCCCGACCCGAAGCTCGACCGGCTCGGCGCGGTAGACGGCTACGGAATTTCGATCAATCCGGCCGATGGAAGCATCTGGTACACGGCGCCAGGTCCCGTGCCGGGCAGAATCGTGCGCGCGACGCCGGGTTCCAATCCTCCTTCCACCTGCACGACGGAAGTTTACGAGCCTCCGTTCAACAATCCCAAGCTGCCGGGTGAGATGCATTACACTCCGCGCGGCGTGGATGTGGATAGCACCGGCCTCGTGTGGACGGAGCTATCCGGCAGCGGCGAGCTCGCCAGCTTCGATCGGCGCAAGTGCAAGGTGCTGAACGGGCCGACCGCTACTGGTCAGCACTGTCCCGAAGGCTGGACGATCTATCCGGTGCCCGGCCCCGGTTTCAAGGGCACGGAAGCGAAGGCGGACTGGTTCTACCTGAATTGGGTGGACCGCTACAACACGCTGGGCCTCGGAAAAGATGTTTCGGTAGTGCTCGGGACGGGTTCCGATTCGTTGCACTTCTTCAAGCCCGATACCAAAGAATGGATCACCGCGCGCGTGCCCTATCCGATGGGCTTCTACACCCGCGATATCGACGGGCGGATCGACGATCCCAACGCTGGCTGGAAAGGCCGCGGGCTGTGGGCCACTACCGAAACGCGCGTGATCTGGCACTCCGAAGGCGGCAAGGGACAGACGCCTCAAATGGTGCACTTCCAGGTGCGGCCCGATCCGCTGGCGAAGTAGTCGCGCCGGGCAGTCTTACCGCGGGAACGTGGGCGCCTCGTGAGCGGGAAGCGCCCACGTCTTCAACGGCGTGCAACGCAAGATCGGAGTGGAACGTCCTACCTGTTGGCTGGAATAAATCCTTACTTTGAAGGGCCCCCCGCAGTATCATCTACCGGGTTTGCACGTGGGCAAATCCGGCGTGGCGCCAAAAGTTAGCAGCTGTTGGAGATGTGTGTGGACGTGCGCCCGATAAGAATCTGGGATACCTTCTCGAAAAGTATGTCCTCTGCGCGCGAAAGGGAAACGCGATGAAACTGAACTCGAAATTTGCAATGTTTACCGTGACCGCTTGCCTGATTCTTGGCGCGGCGTTTTTCGCAATGATGGCGCGCCTGCAGGCCGCTCCACGAAAAGGCGCGGCGGCGAACGCCGTATCGGTGGATGCCGAAGATATCGGCGGCACGGTGACGAGTTCGAAAGGCCCGGAAGCCGGCGTGTGGGTGATCGCGGAGACCAGCGACCTGCAGACCAAATTCCGCAAGATCGTGGTCACCAACGATCACGGGCAATATCTGCTGCCCGATCTGCCGAAGGCAAATTACAAGGTGTGGGTGCGCGGGTACGGGCTGGTGGATTCGCCGAAGGTGGACGCGACGCCGGGAAAGTCGCTGGACCTGGCAGCGGTGATCGCGCCCACGCCACAGGCCGCCGCGCAGTCCTATCCCGCCAATTACTGGGTCTCCCTGCTGACGATTCCGAAGAAGAGCGATTTCCCCATGCACGTACAGCCGCCTCCGCCGATACCCGGCGAAGAACATCGCGTGGCCAAGGGCACTCATGGAAACGCTCCGGCGCCTTTTGCGACCGTCATCAACACGCAGGCGGAGTGGCTCTTCGACTTGAAGGGCTGCTGGACGTGCCACCAGTTCGGTGTGAAGTCGACGCGAGAAATTCCCGCGAGCCTCGGTACTTTCAAGACGAGCGCTCTGGCCTGGGAGCGATTCATGTCCTCGAGCCAGGCGGGCGCGTCGATGGTGATGGAGGCGAACAAACTAGGGCACGATCAGGCTTTTGGAATGTACGCCGACTGGGGCGATCGAATCGCCAAGGGCGAAGTGCCGGTGGCGCCGCCGCGCCCGCAGGGACTCGAACGCAACGTGGTGGTAACCGTGTACGACTGGTCGGTTCGTTCGGCGTTCCTCCATGCGCTCATCAGCACCGATAAGCGGAACCCCACGGTGAACGGCGGCGGCCCGGTATACGGAGCCGAATGGTCGGGAGGCGATTTGGCCATCGTGGACCCGGCGAAAAATACGGCCAAGCTGGTTCAGGTCCCGCTGCCGGACGAATCGCAGCGCTCCAAGCAGGTTCTGTTTTCTCCCCAGAGCCAGCTCTATCCTTCTATGTACTTCGGAGACGAATTGGTCTGGAAAGACCCTATCAACCCGGGCCCCATCGCCATGGATGGCCGGGGCCGCGTGTGGCTGAACGTGGAAACCCGCATCGGCAACGCCGACTATTGCAAAAAAGGCTCAACGAATATTTACGCGATGCATTCCCCTCGCGAAGAACGCGGGAAGGGCGTGGACGTCTACGATCCCGAAACGGGGAAGTTTGGATTTGTGGATTTGTGCTTCCAGTCGACGCGCAACGCGTTCGCCTACGACAAGGACAACACGTTGTTCTTCACGGTCCAGCGCGACGGTGGAATCGGCTGGCTGAACACGCGCTTGTGGGATGAAACGCACGACGCAGAAAAATCGCAGGGCTGGTGCCCGGCGGTAATCGACTACAACGGCGACGGGAAAATCGGCGAGTACACCAAGTGGACCGATCCCCCGAATCCGAAACTCGACCGCGAAATCTACAAGCCGGGCGCTTACGGCATTTCGATCAACCCGATCGACGGCAGCGTGTGGTATTCGAATATTCAGGAAATGCCGGGAAGGCTGGTTCGCATGGTGCGCGGTTCGAATCCTCCCTCGACGTGCCTCACGGAAGTGTACGAAGTGCCTTACGATCCCAAGGGCAATGGCCCGGGAGGCTCGCACGACCGCGGAATCGACATCGACACCAACGGAGTTGTTTGGACGCCGCTGACCGGCGAGGGCTATCTGGCCAGCTTTGACCGGCGCAAGTGCAAGACTCCTCCGACCGGTGAGGCGGCCGCGACCGGCAAGCAATGCTACGAGGGATGGAGTTTCTATCCAATCCCGGGTCCAACGTTCAAGTCCGATCCCACGGTGAAATCCGATTACAACTATTACATGTACATCGATCGCTACGATTCGCTCGGCCTTGGCAAGAACGCGGTGATCGTGGATGGAGCCAACTCCGACTCGCTGATCGTCTTTCAGCAGGACACGAAGACATGGGTGCGATTGAACATGCCCTATCCGCGGGGCTTTTTCTCCCGCTTTCTGGACGCTCGCGTGGACGACCCGAAGGCCGGGTGGAAGGGACACGGCGCCTGGGCGGGAAACCAATCGAGGGGGTCGCAGGTGACCGAGGGCGGCAAGGAGATGCCCAGCCAGCTGGCGCATTTCCAGATTCGGCCCGACCCGCTTGCGAAGTGAACCCTTTGAATTTGAAGCACGATCAAAATCGAGTCGCTAAAGCACAATTTTAAAGAGGATAGTAATGACAAAAGGAAATCCGAAATCGCAAGCCCTTGCGGCAATGATCTGGCTGCTGTTTGGAGTGGTTGTTTTGGCCGCCATCATCCGGACAGCAGGCTGCCCCGCGCGGCAAGGCGGCGCGGGCGGACGCGAGTAGCGTGGTAATCGATGCCGATGACATCGGCGGCGTGGTCACCAGCTCGAAAGGGCCGGAAGCCGGCGTGTGGGTGATTGCCGAAACCTCCGATCTGCCGACCAAATTCCGCAAAATTGTCGTCACCGATGACGCGGGACGCTTCGTGGTTCCCGATCTGCCGAAGGCCAGCTACAAAGTGTGGGTCAGGGGCTACGGACTCGTGGACTCCCAGGTTGTGAGCACGACACTCGGCAAGACGCTGGCGCTCAAAGCCGTCATCGCTCCCACGCCGCGAGACGCCGCGCAATACTATCCCGGCGATTATTGGTTCTCGCTGATCAATATGCCGCCCAAGAGCGCCTTTCCCAATGAAGATACGGTCGCGCGATGGCCAGCTCATCGGAGAAGAACCGGATGCTCCGGGCAACTTCGCGCCCACGAAAGACACCGAGATTGAAAACCAGGCCCATTATGCGTTCCTGCTGAAGAGAGGCTGCGAGGTTTGCCATCAGATGGGCGAAAAGGCTACTCGCGAGATCGAGCCGAGCCTGGGAACCTTCGATTCGCCCTCGCTAGCGTGGGAGCGGCGGCTCATGTCCGGCCAGGTGGGCCCGCAGATGACCAACGCCCTGAATAGCTTCGGTCACGATCGCGGCCTGGCCATGTTTGCCGATTGGAGCACGCGGATCGCGAATGGCGAAGTGCCCCCGGCGCCGCCGCGTCCCCAGGGCGTGGAGCGGAACGCAGTGATCTCGCTGTGGGAGTTTGGAACCGCCACGTCATTCTTTCACGACGTCGGCAGCAGCGACGATCGCCACCCCACCGCGAATGCCTACGGCCCGATTTACGGCACCGACTTTTCCGGGAATGCGCTTGCCGTGCTCGATCCCTACAAGAGCACCAAAGAAATGATTCCGATCAAGCTGCGCAACGAGAAGGATCGCGAACTCCTGAAGCCGTTCACTCCGCAGACCATCGGCGCGCCTTCTCCCTATTGGGGCGAGGAGTTGATCTGGAACGACCGCGTCACCTCCGCGCAGCCGCGCCTGGACAGCAAGGGCCGGTTCTGGTTCCATTCGCAGACGCGCGCCGACCTGCCCGATTGGTGCAAAGCCAGCTCGAAGTAATCCCTACGCCAAAATTTTTCCGATCCCGGAAGGCACGGTGGCGCGCGGCGGCACCTTCTACGAACCGAAGACCGGCAAATTCGGTTCGGTGGATACCTGCCTGCCCTCCGGGCACATGGTGTTTGCGGATGACAAGGATGAGACGCTGTATTACGCCAGCACTCCCGGCGTAGGCCCGGATCACCGCGGCGGAATTGGCTGGATCAAGACGCGGGTGTGGGATGAAACGCACGATTCGGAGAAGTCCGTCGGCTGGTGCCTCGCGATCATCGACTACAACGGAGACGGGAAAACCGGCGCCTTCACCAAGGCGGATGAGCCGCCCAATCCGAAGCTCGACCGCGAAGTGAAATGGTCGAATGGCTACGGAGTTGCCGTGAATCCCATCGACGGAAGCGTTTGGTATGCGGGCCTGGGCAATCCGGTTCCGGGTAGAATCTTCCGAATGGAAATCGGTTCGAACCCGCCGGAAACCTGTAAGACCGAAGTGTACGAGCCCCCGTTCGATAATCCGAAGCGCCCGGGCGTGGAGGCTTATTCCACGTTAGGCCTGGCGATCGACAGCAAGGGGCTGGTCTGGGCGGCGCTTGCCGGCAGCAACGATCTTGCGAGTTTCGACCGCAGCAAATGCAAAGGCCCGCTGAATGGTCCGACAGCGACAGGGCAGCATTGCCCCGAGGGCTGGACGCTTTATCCGGTTCCTGGCCCGAAATTCAAGGGAAGCAATGTGCTGGCGGATTCGTTCTATCACAACTGGGTGGACCGCTACGACACCCTCGGGCTCGGCAACGATATTCCCATCGTCACCGGCACAGGCTCCGACTCGCTGATTGCTTTTATCCCCGAGACAAAGAAGTTTGTGACGTTCCGGGTGCCGTACCCGATGAGCTTCTATACCAGGCTCATGGATGGCCGCATCGATGATCCCAAGGCCGGCTGGAAGGGCCGAGGATTGTGGACGGCCAACGAGACCAGAGTTGTTTGGCACATCGAGGGCGGCAAGGGCACCTCGAGCTCCGTCGCTCACATTCAGCTGCGGCCAGACCCTCTCGCCCACTAACATCGATTGAATTCGAAGGTGAGGAAGGGAATCGGAGGCGTTCTCGCTGGAGAGAACGCCTCCTTTGTTTTGCTTGAAAAGAGTTCACTGCCCGGTCAGGCGAAGGCGATCCAGCGGCCCGCGCCGACAATGCCGAACCAGAACAGAATCGAAAGCCCTCCCGCGAATTTCGCCGCAAACGGCGTCTCGCCGACTTCCCAACAATTCACGCGGCGGTATGCAAAGGAATGGAAGATCAGCGCGTTCACGCCTGCGAGCACCATCATTACCATTTTGAGGCGGAAGGCCGAGCTGTTGTAGCACTTGGTCGCTTCGGAGACGAACATCAGGCCGCCGGTAACAACCATGACGATGAAGCTGATCCAGGCCCAGCGTAAAGCCGATTCAGCCAGCTTCGAGACCGGCTCGTTGCGCAGAAGCAAGCCGAGCAGGCGCAGGTCAAGGATCGTCGTGGCGCCCACCAGCACGACAATCCCGAACATATGGAACATCTCGATGGCCGGGAAGATCCAGATGGATTGGGATATCCCCAATCCGAGACGGGTATTTTCGAGCCAGGCGCACATCGCAGGTATGGTGGGCATTATTGGAGTCCTCTCGTATCTGGAAGCGGCCTACTGCTGAGCTCCGGTGAAGCCGATCACGCGCGACATGGCTACGATCCCGAACCACAGAAACAGGGAAATCGCGGCGGTCACTTTTGCGGAAGAGGGTGTTGCCCCGCGCTGTCCCCATTCCTCGACACTGCGGTACGTGGTTATCTCAAACAGCAGAATATTCAGGCAAGCGCCGATAACCATGAGCATCTTCACGCGGAAGGCGGTGTTGGTGTACATGTCGGTGGCGTGGGCGCCGAAGAGGATCACGCCAGTGATGAAATTGCTCGCGAATCCGATCTTGGCCCATGGCAGAGTGAGCGCCGCCAGGTTGGAAACCGATCTATCCCGCATCCACCAGCCCAGCATCCGCAAATCAAGAATCGAAGTGGAGGCTACCAGCAGGATGAATCCGAATATGTGCACCACGTAGAGTGCCGGGAAGAAATTGTCTGATTCCCGCACCCAAGTCGCCCAGCCTGTGGATTGTAGCCAGTGGCAGAAGGATAGCATATCCGTCACAACTCCCCTCTTAACCCAGATTTGCGCTGTGTGCCAGTCGGCGCACTGAAGCCTTCAAACTCTCCCAGCCGGGGAGTTTCTATCTCTAGTGCCAAGGCTGCCGTGACGGGTCGCACGCTCACGAGTGCGTGGCGTCACAAAAACAAGATGCAGACCGACCAAAAATGAAAAACAGTAGGCCGGGACGGGTTGAGAACTTCGAAATCGATACATTTTCGTCGAATTCGGCAAGAATTTGTATTTTCCTCAGGACTTTCCCCGATAGATGGGTTATTGTGCGCCGCAACAGCAGACTTATGTTTGCTAGTGGGGCTGTGTAATTCCAGGAGAGGGAAAACTAGATATGAAAAATAGGATTGTAGAATTGTGGACAAGGTGTGCCTTGGGCACCAGTCTTGTCCTGCTCGTCGCCTTGTCGGTGATGCTGAGCACGGTGGCTCTTGGTCAGTCGTCTTCGACGGGCGCCCTGACCGGGACGGTGAAGGATAGCTCAGGGTCGGTGGTGCCGAATGCGACCGTGACGCTGACCAGCGGTGGGACGGCACAGGTGCGTACCAGTACGACCGATGCTAACGGCACTTACAAGTTTGGTTTTCTCCCTCCGGGCCCTTATGCGCTGAAGTTTGAGGCTTCCGGGTTTAACGCGGTAGAGGTGCCTTCGGTCAACGTAGTGGTCACGGAAACCGACGTTTTCGATCAGACGCTGCAAGTGGGGTCGCAGACGCAGCAAGTGGAAGTCCGCGCTGAAACGGAGCAGGTGCAGACGGCCACGTCCACGTTGGGCACGACCGTTGGCGGAAACACCATCTCGGATATTCCCCTGACGGCCCGTAACTATTCGACCGTTCTGGGGCTCGCGGCCGGCGCAAACGTCGCCGTGTATAACGCGACCCAGTTGGGCCGGGGCACGCAGGACATCGTGGTGAACGGCGCCCTCGCCGCTCAGAACAACTACCAGCAGGATGGATCTTCCATCATCAACACCGCCGGAACGGGAACCGGCGCGGATTCCGGCGGCGCCACCAGCGGAATCGGGATCGTGAATCCGGACGCCATCCAGGAATTCAAGATTCAGACCTCGACGTACGACGCCGGTTATGGACGCAACCCCGGCGCCAACGTGAACGTCGTGACGAAGTCCGGCACGAACCAGTTCCACGGAAGCGGATTCGAGTTCTTCCGCAACGCGGTGCTCAATGCCAACGACTTTTTCCGTAAGGAAAGTGCCCCGGTAAACGGCGTTCCTCAAAACGGACGGCCGGTGCTCAACCAGAACCAGTTCGGCGGCACGATCGGCGGCCCAGTGAAGAAGGACAAGCTGTTCTTCTTTGCCTCGTTTCAGCGCACCTGGCAGAAGAATGGCCTAGCCGCAGCGGGCTTTTCAAATCCCGTGTTGACATATATACCAGCGGGTGCCCGCAGTGCCGTGATTGGTTCCCCCTGGGTGCAGGCACTGGGAGCGGCCTATTGCGGCCAGACCCCCTTCGGTGGCGGAGTTAAGGTTGCGTGCAACGGATCGAACATCAATCCGGTAGCTCTTAATTACCTCAATTTCAAAAACGCCGATGGCACGTATTACGTTGCGGGCGAAAGCGCCGTTCCCGGAACGGCGGCCGCCCCCGGAACTCAGGCCACCACGTTCAGCGATCCCGCCCACTATTTTGAAAATCAGGGCACGGGCAACGTGGATTATGTGCTCAACAGCCGCAACACCATTTCGGGACGGTTCTTCTATAGTTCCGTTCACACGATCGGCCCGATCGGAATCGGCGCCACCGGTTCGGCGATCACCCAGGGTTTGCCTGGTGCGCCCGGCAGTTTTACGTTCCCGACGGAATACACGACAGGGAAGCTCACTACAATCGTCTCGACCAACGTAGTGAACGAATTGAAGGGTTCGGTTCAGCGCACCGTGGTATATGACTATCCCGGGTTCGTCAATCCGAATGGATCTCTCGTCACCAACACTCAATTCGGCGTGGCTCCTGTCGAACCGACGTACGATGTGAGCAACCGGTACACGATCAAAGGGTTGTTCGTATTCGGCACCGGTGTCGCCGTTGCCCGCAAGCTGAACACCTCGTGGGAAGTGTCTGATCAGGTCTCCTGGTCGCACGGGAAGCACACCATTCGCTCGGGATTTGAAATCGAGCGCGACCGCCTGAACTGGTATTTCCCGGCTCTGGCTGGCGGAGGCAATGCGAACGAGACTTTCGATACTTTTTCGGATTTCCTGCTTGGGCAGGCCGGCTGCGTGCCTACCCCTGGGTCGGCCGCCGCGACCGCCACGACACCTGCCACGGGCTCTTGCCTTGCGAGTCAACTTGCGGGGACCAATAACGGCAGCGGCGTCAGCAACATCGACAACACGGGCAACTCCGTGTCGCTCACAAAGCCGGGCGGCGATAACCACTTTTTCCGTTCGCCCGCTGCCAACGCCTTCATCCAGGATGACTTCAAGGTGTCCAGCAGACTGACCTTAAACCTCGGGCTCCGCTGGGAATACAACGGGTTGTTCTACGATGCCGCTGGGAATACTACGAACACCTGGACTAGCCTGATCAGCACTGTCAATGTTCCCGTATCGCAGGGAGGGACACTGGGAGCCACCCAAGCCACCGGATCATTGGCGGGGTTTGTGGTGCCGTCCAACTTTAACCCTTCGCTCTATCCCGCGCCGCCGGTGGGTGGAGTCTTCCAGAGCAACCATAAAGTGCCCACTCAGAACAATCCCCCGATCGATGCGTTTGCGCCGCGTGTCGGTTTTGCCTGGAGGCCAACATCCAGTGACCGCCTCGTAGTACGCGGCGGAGCCGGCATTTTCTATGACCGCCAGGGCATAGCCGCCTATAACTCGAGCGCCGTGCAGATTTGGCCGTACGCCGTTCCGGTGTTTCAGGCATCGAGCGCCTCAAACCTGCCGTCCACGGAAAGTAATCCATATTTCAACGTACCGACATCTGTAGGATGGGCATCGGGAGCGCGGTACGTCACTATCAATACGACGACCAACACGGGAACAAGTTCTAACTTGGCCGTGAACGTGATGAACCCCCTATTCAAGTACCCGACGACGTATCAGTGGAACTTGAATACTCAATATGAGTTCCTGCCCAGCTGGGTGCTGGAAGTGGGTTATGTGGGCAGCCACTCTATCTTCCAGGGAGGGGTGGCCCTCACCGGTGGAGGCTCGCAAGGCCTTCAGATTAACGAGCCGCTCCTTGCTTCGGCGGCCAGTCCGGTCAACGGCATCACCACCAACACGACCGCCAACACGTCGGAGCGCGTACCTTACCTCGGTTTTTCTCCAACCGGCCTGAACACGTTCATAAACGCTGGAAGGACGCTGTTCGACAGTATGCAGGTTACCGTGCGCAAGCGTATGTCCCACGGTCTCGAGATGCAGGCGGCGTACACGTGGGCTCAGGACCTGTCGACTGCGGATCACTACAGTTATAACGATCCTCACCTTCCAACTCCCTACGGGCGATCGTCCTATTATCGTCCGCAGCGTTTGACGATCAACTACAGTTGGGATCTGCCCTTCGGCAAGCATGATGGGTTCGTCGGCAAGGTCACCAATGGTTGGAGTCTGGCAGGTGTGACCGTGGTCCAGGACGGGCTGCCCTTGACCGTCACCGATACGCGTGGCGGTTCCATCTTCGGGAAGGTGAACACTTCCACGGCCGAGTACGCCGCGGGAATGACGGCCGCCAACGTCGGTAACCCAGGGGGCGATGAAGCTCGGCTGGGCGGCACGAACGGTGGCCCAGGGTGGTTCAACAAAGCAGCGTTTGGCACGACCCCGGTGATCGGCAACGGAACTGGCTGGGGAAACAGCGGTGTGGGCACTATTCTTGGCCCGGGCCAGTTCAACTTCGACGCGACTCTCCAGAAGACGACTAAGGTGGGGGGCCTCCACGAGGACGCAGCTCTCGTGTTTCGCGCGGAGTTCTTCAATGCCTTCAACCATGCCCAGTTCAACACTCCCGTATCCACGGACATTTCCGCGTCTACTTTCGGGCAAATTACCAGCTCAGCGGTCAATCCGCGGTTGATTCAGTTCGCACTAAAGTACGTTTTCTAATCCGCGCCTGACTGGAAAGGCGACTGATTGGAAAAGGGGGCCGCGTTTTGCGGCCCCCTTTTTCTTGTTCAGGGAGGGATTAGTAGAATCCGTATTTCTACTGAAGGGGATTCTGGGCGGCGGTGCAGTAAGGAGCCGTATATCCCGCAGTACCCGACGTATTGTAACGGATCACCCCGGTGGCATCCGAGCAGAAGCCGCGCTGGCCTGTGGTGCCGACAGTAATCGGAACGGCCGTGACCACGTAACCGTCGGAGTAGCCGTAACCGCCCGAGCAGGAGCTGGAGGCGCTGGTCAGCACGGTGGCGCCGTGGTTGAGGGCAAAGGTGTAGCCGCTCTTGGTTCCCCCGGTGAGCACGCTATCAACCAGCTGGGCATTCGTGCAGCTCACGGCGCCTGTGGACGTGCCGATCGCCGCGAGGCTGGGCGGAAAGCCATTTCCGTAGGTTGAGTTATACGTGATCGCCGCCGTGTTCACCGTGCGGATGGAGCCGACCGCCGAGGCTTCGTTCGCCGCCATCCGCGACCGCAGCAGATTGGGGATCGCGATGGCCGCGATGATCAGGATAATCGCTACAACGATGAGAAGCTCAATCAGTGAGAATCCTTTTTCTTGCCGATTCATTTTGAATCTCCCGGAAATGATGAGTGATTTTTTGGCGTACTGCGACGCGGCAAAACGATCTCAAGCGAATGCAAGACGGAGTTTTTTTTGCGGAAGAGGCGGCTAGGTGCGGAGGATGCATATCAAACGCAGCCGCGCGTTTGACCCGACCGAACGAGAAGGAAGGACGGTTTGAATCTCGCGTTCTTCGTAGCGAACCGGGGCACGATAGTAGACGGCGGCAGCCGCTGCGCGATGGTCGGCTTCCTTGCTTACCGCGGCAGCTTTGCAGCTGGAAGAAGCGCTCAGCAGTGTGTAATCGTTGCAAGTGGAATCCGTCAGCGTGAGCAGTTCCGGATATTCGCGCGCCACTAGGCTGCAAAGGAGAACGACAAAGGTCAGAGCGATGGCGAGGCTTCGATACCCGGCCAAGGTGGGAGCCCGCTTGGCCGGGAACAGTTGGGTTTGGATTGGACTTGGTGCAGCCATCAAAATTGGTTCGGGCCCCGAATTCATATGGATTATATAAACGACCCCCTATCGGCCCAGCAAGCGGTGTTCCAAAATGAGCTATAGCCTAACCTATTGGCACTGGGCCGGTTACTGACCGGCTGTTCGTGGCCGGCGCAGAAATAGCCCAGGGGACGACGCAATTTGTCACTATCCTTAGGCAATTTACGAGAGCTATGCTTCACGGCTGACCGGTTCCAGAGATGGGCCTGGGAGAATCGGAGGTTTTGACCATGGGACATTCCAATTGCTGCGGTCCAATGTCGCGCCGGGGGATGCTGAAAGCAGGGTTAACGGTTGCGGCAGTTGCGGCTACGACGAGAAGCAAAGAGATATTCGCGGCTTCTTCGGTTCGCCCGATCGATATCCACGCGCACTATTACCCGCAGTCGTTCTTTGATGTAATCGTGGCGGATGGCAAGCGCTTCGACGCCGAGTACCACAAAACGGACACCGGCTTTTCGTTTAAGACGCCCGCGGGTAGCAACGTGCTGGAAGCCAAATTCATGGACTTGAAGCTGCGCATCGCGGATATGGACCGGCAGGGCGTCGCGATTCAGGCGGTTTCGATGAGCAACCCCATGGTCTATTGGGGCGACGAGGATTTTTCGCACAAGCATGGCGGTGGCCTGGAACGACGGAGCGAGCGCGGCGCATTTGCAATATCCCACGCGCATCGTCGCCCTGATGATGCTGCCCATGCTGTATCCGGACCGCGCGATCGAGGAACTCAATCGCGCCAGCAAACTGCCGGGAATGCGCGGCGTCTATATCGGCACGCACATCGACGACACGCACGATCTCGACGATCCGCTTTTTGAACCTATCTACAGCCGCATCGAAGCGTTGGGTCTGCCGGTTTTTCTGCATCCGCTGCCGAATTTCGGCTGGCGCGCACATGAAGGACTACTATCTTTCCAATCTGCTTGGGCAATCCTTTTGATACCGCCATTGCCGCCTGCAAGCTGATTTTCGGCGGCGTGCTCGACCGTCACCCCAAGCTCCAGATCAACCTCCCGCATGGCGGGCGGAGCGCTGCCGATTCTGATCGGCCGCATCGATCAGGGGTACCGGGTGCGTCCGGAAATCAAGAAAATGAATGTGCCGCGTCCGCCTAGCGAATATCTGCGGCGGTTTACCTACGACACGGTCGACGCACTCCAAGCCGATTATGGAGTTTGTGATCCAGGAGGTCGGCGCCGACCGCGTGATGATCGGGAGCGACTACTGCTACGACATGGGTTACGACCGTCCGCTCGAGTTTCTCGAACAGATCAATCTAACGAGCGCCGAGAGAAAAATGATCGTTGGCGAGAATGCGTCGCGGATTGCTGAAATTGTGAGGGATGACACTGGATTTTACAGCTTGGGCATTTCTGCGCCGTCGCCTATTACGGTCATCCACTTCTTGACTTCCCATTTGGTGACCACGCCGTTGTTCACGTAGGGATCGGATTTGGCGAAATCCTGGGCGCCTGCTTCCGAGCGGAACACCAGAATGGCGCCATGGTCCGGCTCGGCGTAGGCACCGGCTAAGACCATTTCGCCACGGTCATACGATTTCTCGCGCCAGCTTCGAGATGCGCGGCACGCAGCGGAGCGCGCTTCGCAACGAAATCTTCCACGTAATCGTAGAACAAAAGATAGTGCATGCGATTTCTTCGTTCTTCCCGCTTCGCGAGGCCAATCAGACGGAGTAGGAAACGTTTTCGTCGTCAATGACCGCGGCAGCCTTCTCCTTGGGCGCGCGGCACGGTCGCCTTTGTGCCGCGGCGCATGGCCACCTGGCCGGTGCGCACCACCTCGAGCAAACCCAGCGGGCGCAGCACTTCGAGCAGGCTGTCGATCTTGTCCTCGGTGCCGGTGATTTCGATGGTGAGCGAGTCGTGGGCGACGTCGATGACGCGCGCGCGGAACACGTTGGCGAGCTCCAGCACGTGCGATCTGGATTCGGGCGTGGCTTCCACTTTGATGAGCGCGAGATCGCGCACAATCGCAGGCTGCGCCGGTCACATCGTCCACCAGCAGCACGTTCACAAGCTTGTAGACGTTGGCGACGATCCGCCGCGCCTGGTCCTCGTCGGCGTCCACGACGATGGTCATCCGCGAGACTTCGGGCTTTTCGGTGCGCCCCACGGTGAGCGAGTCGATGTTGAACGCACGGCGCCGGAACAGCGACACCACGCGCGACAGAACGCCCGGCTTGTTTTCCACGTAAACGATAAATGTATGGAGCATGGCTTTTCCTATTCGTCTCCCGCGGTTTCGACGATCGGGCTGGGCCGGCGGATCATTTCGTGCAGCGACGCGCCCGCCGCCACCATCGGGTAGACCGTATCTTCCTGCTCGACCTGGAAATCGATCAGCACGGGGCCGTTGTGCTCCCGCGCCGCGCGAATCGTCGGGACCACGTCGCCACGCTTGTTGCAGATGATGCTGCGGATGCCGTAGGCCTCGCCGAGCTTCTTGAAATCCGGGCTCAGCAGCGGAGTGGCTTCGTAATTCCGCTCGTAGAAGAATTCCTGCCACTGGCGCACCATTCCCAGGTAGCCGTTGTTGATGATGGCGATGTTCACCTTCAGATTTTCCTGCACGATGGTGGCAAGCTCCGCCATGGTCATCTGGAAGCCGCCGTCGCCGGCGACCACCCAGACGTCCGATGCGGGGCAGGCCACCTTCGCGCCGATTGCCGCCGGCAGCGCGAAGCCCATGGTGCCCAATCCGCCGGAGGTGATCAGCGAACGCGGGCGGTCGTGCTTGTAATACTGCGCCTCCCACATCTGGTGCTGGCCCGACGTCGGTGACGACGATGGTTTCGCTGTCGCGCGTTTCGTGCCACAGATCGTTGATCACGTGCGCGGCGTAGAGATGCCCGTTGTCCGGGAGGTTCTGGATATCGCGCACGGCCGAATCGCCCTTGAGATTGCCGGACGAACTCCAGCCACTTGCGGCGGTCTTTCATCTCCAGGCGCGGCTGCAATTCGTGCAGGACTTTGCGCAGGTCGCCGACCAGAGCCACGTCCACCTTGACGTTTTTGTTGATCTCCGACGGGTCGATATCGATGTGGATCTTCTTGGCGTTGGGCGCATAGGTCTTCAGGTTGCCGGTGACGCGATCGTCAAAGCGCATGCCCAGCGCGATCAGCAGGTCGGCTTCCTGAATCGCCGTGTTGACCCAGGCCTCGCCGTGCATGCCCATCATGCCGAGATTGAGCACGTGGGTGGCAGGGAAGTGCCCCAGGCCGAGCAGCGTCATGGCCACGGGAATCGAGCCGCGCTCGGCGAACGACTGCACTTCGTGCTCGGCGCCGGAGACCGAAATTCCGTGTCCGGCGAGAATCATCGGGCGCTTGGCCGCGTGAATCAGCTCCAGGGCCTTGTCGTAGGCACTCCTTCGCGGGGGAGAGATCGGGGCGGTAGCCGCGCATCTTGGGCGCCGCCGCTTCCCAATCGAATTCGCAGGAGCTTTGCTGCGCGTCCTTGGTGATGTCGATCAGCACCGGGCCCGGGCGTCCGGACTTGGCGACGTAGAAGGCCTCGCGAACCGTGTGGGCGATCTCATCGGCGCGCGTCACCAGATAGTTGTGCTTGGTGATGGGCAGCGTGACGCCGGTGATGTCGGTTTCCTGAAAGGCGTCCGAGCCGAGCAGCTTGCTGCCGACCTGTCCGGTGATGCAGACGATGGGCACGGAGTCGAGCATGGCCGTGGCGATGCCGGTGACCATGTTGGTGGCGCCGGGGCCGGAAGTGGCGATCGCCACGCCCACGTCGCCCGTGGCGCGCGCGTAGCCGTCTGCCATGTGCGTGGCGCCTTGCTCGTGGCGCACCAGGATATGGTGGATGGAGCTGTGGCGCAGCGCGTCGTAGACCGGGAGGATCGCGCCGCCGGGATAGCCGAACACCTGCTTTACGCCTTCGCGCTCGAGGCATTCCCAGAGGATCCTTGCGCCGGTCATCGTTGTTTTGTCCGCGGCTGCCTTCTGCGCGGGTGTCTTCTGCTCTGCCTTCTGGCCGCCCATATTTCCTCCGTCAAGAGATCATAAATCAAAAAACCCACCTAACCAGTTTCGGTCGGTGGGTTCAGGAGCCTTTCAGATTTCCTTGTTTCAGCTGGCTCTTGAACCCCAGACCGAGGCGGGTACACCTACTACTACCCTAAGGCCTACTACACTAAGTTGGCCGGTCGCGCTCTCGTGTCTGAAGGATTGAGCCACTGTTTCTCGGGTCCTTTGTGCCTTGCGACTCCGCTTACAGCCACCAACTCTATTATTCGCGTACTATATGTCAAGAACCTCTTTGTCGTGGTTGCCGATGTAAGCCATGGCGCGTGGCACTCAGTAGAACTACCGTGTGATGGGCGTGCGGCAAAGGCGGTGAAAAAGTGTTCGTAGCGATGCGCGTTATAGTGTCGAGTGGGCGTGACACCGGTTGTGTGTTTTGAACGATTTAGATGCGGTTCCGTTCGACAATGTGTGTCGAGTGAGATTTGCCGGGGAAGCCGGAGTTTATCTTTAGGAGAAGAGAATCGGGCGACGCAGGAATACGTAGTTGTACGGGCGCCGCCGTGGTTTCCGCGACTCGCCGATTCTGACCGGCATTTATTTTTAGCGCATCGCTCATTGCGTGGCCAGGGTAGCAAGCTCAAGCGGGATTGCAAGTACCTGTTTCGCGTAAGTAAGATTGTGCCCGACTCGCTAGTAAGAGTGGCTGGGGACTGCGGCTGGCTCGGATTGGCTGGCGCGGACGAGGCTCTCGCGTGGGGCGACGCGGTATTTCAGGAGCGTCCAGACGGCTTCGATGCCGTCGGCGAAGCGAATCTTCTTGCCGTCGGCGATGCCGCGGGGGTTGTAGCGGATCGGGACTTCGTGGATCGGGTAATCGAGGCGGCGCAGCTTGGCCGTGACTTCGGGGCAGAATTCGAAGCGTTCGCATTCGAGGCGCAGCTCGCGCAGCACCGACGCGCGGAAAGCCTTGTAGGCGGTGGCTTCGTCGGTGAGGCGCGCATCGAAGAGAAGGTTCGCGCTTTTGGTGAGGATGCGGTTCGCCAGCCGGTATTTCAATTCCATTCCGGTGGCGTTCCCTAGAAAGCGCGAGCCGTAAACGACGTCGGCATGGCCCTTTACGATGGGATCGAGCAGCCGGGCGTAATCGTTGGGATCGTATTCGAGGTCGCCGTCCTGAGTAACGATGACTTCGCCGCGTGCCAGGGCGATCCCGGCGCGAAGGGCGCGTCCCTTTGCCTAAATTTCTCTCGGAATGCTGCCCCACGATGATGCCCGCCCGGGCGTGCTGGCTGAAAATCTGCGCGGTTCCATCGGTCGATCCATCGTCCACTACGACGATTTCCTTCGAGCAGCCCTCCGGCAGGGGCGCCTGGCGCACGCGTTCGAGCACTTGATTGAAGGTGCGGAATTCGTTGTAGACGGGAATGATTATGGAGATCAGCATGGCGTTTCGAGCACGGCGAACAGCGATTGCCCGAAGGGCGGATGCGCGATTCCTTCCAGCCAGGAGAGCGCCGGCACGAGCCTTTCGAATGCCGCGATCTGTTTTTCCGACTGCGCTTCGCGTTTCAGGATGCGGGAGTTCAGCCACCAGCCGAAAAAGCCGGCGCAATTCATGTAGTGCGCTTTGCGGACGCGCAACCCCGTCTGCGGCCGCCAGGCGCGTGAGGGAATCGAGCGTGTAGCGGCGGTAGTGGCCGAGGTTTTTATCGATGGGTCCGTACAAAGCGGGGAATGCGGGGACGAGCAGCACGATCACGCCCCGCGGAACCAGAAGCGAGGCCATGGCGCGCAACGCTTTGGCATCGTCCGCAATATGCTCAAGAACGTTGAGGCACACGCAGGAGTCCGCGGCAAAGCCGGCCAACTCCGAACGCTGCTCATTCAGCGTGTCGCCGTTCAGTGTGTCGATGTCGCATATCAGGGCGCGCAGGTTCGGATGGCTGGCGTAGCGTCGCTGCGAGTTCTTCGATGCAGCGCGGGTTCCTTATCCAGCGCGAGGATGGCATCCCGATCCAGCAACACTCCGGTGAAATTTCCCACCCCGCAGCCCACTTCTATGACGCGCCGGCCGATTTCGCGAGTTACGAGACGCGCCTGCCAAGCGAAGTAGTTTTTCGCGTGGCTCATCCGCTGTTGATCTCCGAGCGTGTAGGCGGCTGCTTCAAGCGAGTTGAGCGTCAAGGTATCCAAGATGGCTCTCCGGCCGACCGGTACTATACACCTGCATAGATGGACTTTTCGCCGGTAAGGTTACTTGCCATCTGGCGTTGGCAGATGCGCGCGGGCTCGCGCTGCCAGGCCTGCCACCGCGACGGCGCAAAGCAGCAGCACCATAGGATCGATGGGATAGCGATAGCGAAACAGGGCTTGGCTCATATAGGAGGCGAAGGGAAACACGATAGGAAACGCAGTGACGGGAACGGCGTAGAGCCTGAGCTTCCGTTCTGCAAAAAACATCACGGTTCCCACGAGGGCGCCCATCGCGGCGAGAACATTGCAGACGAAGACGCTGCGAATCAAGAAAGACGGAGTCCGCAGAAAATCCTTCAGGGGATGAGGCGTGCCGGCCCAGGTGGCTATAAACCGGTCTTTGAAAAGCGTCAATTCCCGCCTGGGGTGGCTGGCAATCCATCGAATTGCCTCGCGTTTGCTTTTCCTGCATGTAGGCAACCTCGCCCATGCGCACGTATTTGGCGCGCTCGGCGCTATTGTCGATGGGATGCAGCCCGCCCGGGAAGCTGTCGCGGTACTGGTCGTTGTTGCCAAGCCACATTTGCAGCCCCAGGGCGGAGCGCAGCGGGATGAAGCTGTGGAAGACGGCGTAATTGCGGATCGTCCAGGGCGCGCAACAAAGAACGATGGCGGCCGCCGCGGCTGCCAGTCTGGGAATCGGATGTTCGGTCCCGCGCTTCCACTGGCGATATGCCATCCAGCCGAGCAGGAAGGGCAATCCGGCGAGCAGCGTCGCATTGGTCATCAGCGCGACGCCCCACAGGATTCCGTACGCGAACCAATCGCGCGCGCGCTTTGAGTCCGCGACCGCAAGTGTCGCCCATAAGATCGTCGCGGCCAGCAATCCTGAAAGGGAAGTGTCCCAGACCCATTGGAACGGGATGATGGCGGCGTTCGGGAAAATGGCCCACATCCAGGCCGCGCCCGCTCCCACGGCGATGCCCGCGATCGCGTTTGCCGGCGTAAAAAATTGGCACGCACGTGAGCGTTGAGAACAGAATGTTGAGGCCGATCGTTGCGAGGAACGCGTGGAAGTTGAACGTGCCGAAAATCTCGAACACGCCGGCCACGAGCAACGGATATACCGGCGTGGTGAACGCGGTGGGCCCAGTGTCGACGCGAAACGGCGACCCGAAACCCCTTCCGACGGCAATCGAATAGGCGATATCGCCGGGCTCGTAAAGAAAGGGCACAGCCTGCAGCGCCTGGCGTGGGATTACATTGATCTCGTGCCAGGCGTATGCCAAGCGTATTCCCAGCGCCACGAGCAGAATCAGGAGAAGGGAAGTGGCCGCGATTTTTAACCGTGTTCTCACGCAGGGAATATATCGTACCGTAGAGGCGCGGACGCGGCTAACTCTCGGCGTGCGAGAACCGACGCGAATAAGGAGGATGTATGCCAGATACAGCGAACGGGCTGATCACCAAGCCGTGCAAGGATTCCGTCGTGGCGACGACAGAGCGTTTCGCCGCCCTTCTAAAGGCCAAGGGAATTACGCTCTTCGCGCTGGTCGACCACAGCGGCGAGGCCGAGAAGGCCGGGCTGAAGATGCCGCCCACCAAGCTGCTGATTTTTGGCAATCCCAAAGGCGGCACGCCAGTGATGCTCGCGGCGCCCACGATTGCCATCGATCTGCCGCTCAAGGTGCTTGTCTGGGAAGACGCCGGCGGCAAGGCATGGATCAGTTTCAACGATCCCGCGTACCTGCAGAATCGCCACAATGTTCCGGGCGACCTGGTGAAGAACATCTCCGTGGTCGAAGGTCTTGTGGACCAGGTGCTGGCCTGACCCGCGCCGCAGCAGATCGTTGAGTGCGACCCGCTCGTAACGGGTTGGGAGGTTAAATTACGCACAAAAGAGGCTCCTGAGCGCCCTATTCGTCCCTTCGTTTGCTATAATCCGTCCCCATACTATGGACTTCGATCACCTGATCACCTTCGTCGAGATTGCCAAGCAGGGCAGCTTTTCGCGCGCCGGACAAAAACTCTACCGCTCCCAGCCTGCCGTGAGCGCGCAGATCCGCCAACTGGAGCAGGAGTACGGGCAAAAGCTTTTCGATCGCGTGGGCAAATCGGTGCGGCTCACGGTGGCCGGCGAAACTCTGCTCGAATATGCGGGGCGCCTGCTCACGCTGCGCAATGAGTCCCTGCGCGCCGTCGCGGACCAGGCCAGCACACCGCGCGGCACGCTTGCCGTGGGCGCGAATGAGGCTACGTGTCTTTACGTGCTGCCCGACATTTTCGCCGAATACAACCGCCGCTTTCCCTCCGTGCAGATCAGCATCTACCGGAACTTCAGCCACAAGGTGCTGGAGAAGGTCGAGGACGGCACGGTGGACGTGGGCATCGTCACGATGCCGGTGAAGTCGCCAAGTCTGAAGGTTCATTCGATCTTTCGCGACCGGTTGATGCTGATGGTCGATCCGGCCAACCCGCTCGCCGCCTATAAGAGCGTGCGCACCAGCGATATCGCGGAACAGCCGTTGATCTTTCCCAAGACGGGCTTCATGCGGCAGGTGCTCGATAAGCAGTTTCGCCCATACCGCTCGCGGTTGCGCGTCACGATGGAGCTGCCGAGCGTGGGGATGATCAAGCGTTTCGTGGCTGCGGGCTTGGGTGTTTCGATCATCAGCGAGACGTTTGCTCGCGACGAAGTGCGGGCTGGGCAGGCCAAGCTGATCCCCATTTCCGACGTGGAATTGCATCGCGAGCTCGGGATTGTGTATCGCCGGGACCGCACGCTTCCGCGCTCGGCCTCAGCGTTTGTGGCTCTGGTCCGGCAAGGCGCGGCCGTCACGTCCACGGAAAATATGGAAGGGAAGGTCGCGCACAAACGCTGAGCTTGTGCGTTGTAACACACGCTTCGCCACATCGAGCAGAATTGCCGAGATTCAGAAGAGCCCCGGTTTTCCCGCCTGAATCGTCGGTACACGCGGCGATCTTTTGCCTCTCGCTGTCATCCCGAGTGCAGCGAGGGATCTGCTTTGCCTTCGCCGTCTACACCGTCACAAGGCTGAAGTCAGCCTCGGAATGCTGCGCGGCTGTGTTAGCATCGAACTTCCTAAAATATGCATTTGCGGAGACATTCTAGAGCGTGACACAGCGCAAGCGAGTCCTCAGCGGCATGCGGCCCACCGGCCGCCTCCACCTCGGCCATTATTTCGGCGCCCTCTCGAACTGGCTCAAGTTGCAGGAAGAATACGAATGCTTCTTTTTCGTGGCGGACTGGCATGCCCTGACGACGCATTACGAGGACACCTCATCGGTTGCCGAGAACACGCTGCAGATTGCGATGGACTGGCTCTCGGTGGGCCTCGACCCGAATAAATCGACGATTTTCATCCAGTCGAGCATTCTGGAGCACGCCGAGCTGCATCTGCTGCTTTCCATGATCACGCCGCTCAGTTGGCTCGAGCGCGTGCCCACGTACAAAGAGCAAATCGAAAATCTCAAGGACCGCGACCTGGGTACGTACGGCTTTCTCGGCTACCCGCTGCTGCAGTCCTCAGACATCGTCATGTACGGCGACCCAAAGCACCAGTTGCTCGTTCCCGTGGGAGAGGATCAGGTTCCGCACGTTGAACTCACGCGTGAAGTGGTGCGTCGTTTCAATGCACACTTTGGGCTTGAAGTCGGGGAAGAGCTTGTGAAGGAGACGCTCGAACTCAATAAGGTTCTCTCGATACTCCCGCCCGTTAGGGTGGAACCGCCGAAGGGGCCCGGGGTTCAGCAAAGCGAGATTGACGACTTTTTTCGAGGAGCCATTCGGCGCGGCATCGCTGAAATTGGGTACGAGAATGCTGTCGATCGCCTCGATCCGAAGCTTAGAAAATTTGTGAAGATGAAGAAGTATCTGGCGGAGCCGGGGCATCTTCTCACCGAAACGCCGCGCCTGCCCGGCACCGATGGCCGCCGGATGGCGAAGAGCTATGGCAATGCGATCTGGCTTTCCGATCCTCCGGACGAAATTCGCACTAAAGCGCGCAACATGATGACGGACCCGCAGCGGCAGCGCCGCACCGATCCGGGGCGCCCGGAGGTTTGTCCGGTGTTCGCGTGGCACAAATTGTTTTCGCCGCCCGAGACGATTTCCTGGGCTGACCAGGGTTGCCGCACCGCTGGCATCGGCTGCGTCGATTGCAAAAAGGCCATGGCGGAAAATCTCGTGAAATGGATTGAACCGATTCAGGCGCGGCGGAAAGAGTTCGAGGCCAATCCGCAGCAGGTGTGGGACACGCTCGACGCGGGCAACAAGAAGGCGCAGGCCCAGGCGCGGCGCACGATGAAGCGCGTCCGCAACGCCATCTTCAAATGGGACGAGGCGCGAAAGTCAACGGCCGCTCGCTAAAATCACGGGTTGCTGCCTGCGGGAGACAAAGAGAGATCCCTCGTCGCTTCGCTCGCTCGGGATGACAACGAAAGGCAAAGGCGAGGCATGCAGGTCGCCGATCATTCAAAATCGCTCATGCACTCTCTCCCATAGTCCTATAGACGATAGGCGGATCCTGTTTGAGCGGGGTGGCACTTTTAAGATGGAAGGAGGGCGTTAAATGATCGCCGCGTGGGACGCTAAGCTTTACGACGATAAGCACTCCTTCGTTTGGGAGAAGGGCAAAGGGGTTGTCGAGCTGCTCGCGCCTCAGCCGGGCGAACGCATCCTCGATCTTGGCTGCGGCACCGGGCACCTGACCGCTGAAATTGCCGCCGTCGGTGCGCATACCGTGGGCATCGACCAGTCCGCCGATATGATCGCGCAGGCACGCCGGCAGTTTCCCGATCTGCGATTCGAAGTCTGCGATGCGCGGGAGATTCCTTTCACCGGCGAATTCGACGCGGTGTTTTCCAACGCCGCGCTGCACTGGATTCCCGAGGCGGAAAAAGTAATCCGGGGCGTGGCCCGGGCGCTCAAACCC
The DNA here is from genome assembly GCA_963709105.1 of uncultured Acidobacteriota bacterium. Lineage (GTDB taxonomy): Bacteria > Acidobacteriota > Terriglobia > Acidiferrales > UBA7541 > Palsa-295. Next base: position 647,257 of record CAVPVC010000013.1, on the reverse strand, counting down.
AATGGCCGGTTTGTGGCGGAGATGGGCGGCAAGGGCAACATTCGTCGCCTGGTGGAAGCGATCGCCGTGCCTGCCGCGAGGTTGGCCTCGACAGCGGCGCCGCCACCGAGGCGTGGTATTACCCCAGCATTGGCGAGTATTCCGGGCTTCTGGAGAAGCATGGGCTGGAGGTTCGCCAGGCGGCGCTTTTCGATCGGCCCACGCGTCTTGAGGATGGCGAAAAGGGACTGGAGGCATGGCTGCGCATGTTCCGGCGGGTGATTCTCGATCGCCTTCCCGCCGCGGAGCAGAACGCGTTCCTGCGCGAAGTTGAGCGGCAGGCGCGACCGGAGCTGTTCAAGGACGGCGTCTGGGAATTGGATTACCGCCGCCTGCGGATCGTGGCCTGGAAGCAGGCACGTTAGAGGATGGTTGTGGGGGCACAGCCATTCTTGGCGTGCTCGTAAAGCGCACAGGCAGGAGTGCCTGTGCCACTTGAACCGAGCGTCGCCCGGGATTTGCATTTTCTTTTCGAAAAGAACGCCGACGCGAGTGACATTGCCTGATAACATAGGCTGACGATGGCATCGCCTTACCGCATCAATTTGCCGGTGTACGAAGGGCCGCTCGATCTTCTGCTCGATTTGATTCGCAAGCAGGAGATGGACATCCACAATATTCCCATCGCCAAAGTCACCGAGCAGTACCTCGATTACCTGCACCAGATCGAAAAGCTCGATATCGACGTCTCCGCCGACTTCATCTACATGGCCGCCACGCTGATCCACATCAAGTCGAAGATGCTGCTTCCGGCCGATCCTCTGACGCCCGAGGAAGAGCAGGACCCGCGCGGCGAGCTCGTCCACCGGCTGCTCGAACACGAGAAATTCAAGAATGCGGCGCAGCTTCTTTATCAGAAGCAGCAGATCGAGGATCACGTCTGGTCGCACCCGGACCGCAGCCTGTATACCGGCGACGCGATCGAGGGCGAGATGGCTGTTTCGCTCGTCGACCTGGTCAAGACGTTCCAGCAGATTCTCGAACGCCGCAAGCAAACGCCGAAATTCGAGCTGCGCCACGAAAGCGTTTCGATCGCGCAGATGATGGACCGGCTCCGCCAGCGGCTGATCGCCTCGGACGAACCCATCTCGCTGCTCGAATTCTTCGATACCTGCGAGACGCGGAACGCCACGATCGTCGCGCTGCTGGCCGTGCTGGAAATGGTCCGCATGCAGGCGGTGATTCTGGTGCAGATGGAGCTTTTTGCGGACATCGGCCTGCGGAAGCACAAGATGTTCGACGCCGTGTTTGCCGGGCCCGATGCCATGTCGAAGATCGAGGAGCAGTATCTGTAGCGGCTGCGCGAAACAAATAGCAGGAAATACGAAGAAAGAGAAATTATGACGCCACAAGACATTCAGGCGGCTCTCGAAGCGATCATCTACGCTGCCGACGAGCCGGCCACCCTCGAACAGATCGCCCACGCGCTGGGCGTGGAGAAGATGGAAGCGCGCGCGGCGCTCGATCTACTGACCGCGGCGTATCAAATCGACGAGCGCGGGATCGAAGTGCGCAAAGTGGCGGGCGGCTGGAAGTTCTACACCAAGCCGCAGCACCACGAGGTGGTGCGCAAATTCATCAAGAGCCTGCAGCCGCCGCTGCGCCTCACCATGCCTGCGCTCGAGACGCTGGCCGTGATCGCCTACAAGCAGCCCGTCACGGTGCCGGAGATCAACGAGATTCGCGGCGTCAATGTCGGCGGGGTGATCAAGACGCTGCTGGAGAAGCGCCTGATCACCACCGCCGGACGCAAAGAGGTGATCGGCCGGCCGATTCTCTATCGCACGTCGAAGCAGTTCATGATTCGCTTCGGGCTTTCCGACCTCGACGAACTCCCGAGCCTCAAGGAATTCGAGCAACTGGCGCAGGCGGCTCTCGGCTCCGATACCGGCATTGCGCCTGTCGAGCCGGGCGAGGCGCCGGTGGAAGCGCAACCAGACGGAGCTATTGCGGCGCAAACCGTGAGCGGCAGCGACGATGACACTAGCGGGGACACTGGTGATGACAATGATCTTGCGGAACTCGGCGAAGACGTTTCGGAAGTGCCGTTAGAGGCTTTCGCGCAAGCGGAAACGCCGATTACTCACGCGCAGGGAATCGAGTCGGACGACGCCGGGTCCGAAACGGATGAAACGCCTGATGGCTCGAAGGCTGCATCCGCCGCAGCCGGCAATTCAGAACCTTCGTGAAGTCCACACTTACGCTCCAGGCCCTTTGCGACTTGCGTCGCCGGGCCGGCCCAGGAAAGTTGACCAAGGACAGCCAGTCAGGAAAAATGACCCATGCTTGAGCGTCTGCAAAAAATAATCGCGCGCGCCGGGATTGCTTCGCGTCGCCACGCGGAAGAGTTCATCACCTCCGGCCTCGTCACCGTGAATGGCCAGACCGTCACCGAGCTGGGGTCGAAGGCGGACGCGTCGCGCGATCACATCAAAGTGTCGGGCAAGCTGCTGCGCCCGGCCTCGGCCTCGAATCTTGTATATCTCATCTTGAACAAGCCGCCCGAAGTTGTGTCCACGATGAGCGATCCCGAAGGCCGGCCATCGCTGCGCGATTTACTGCACGGAGTTTCGGAGCGGGTGTTTCCCGTCGGCCGCCTCGAGTATCACTCGACCGGCTTGGTATTGCTCACCAACGACGGCGACCTGGCCAACCGCATCCTGCAGTCGAACGATCTGCGGCAGACCTATCAATTGAAGCTCAAGACGCTGCTCACGTTCGCCGAAATCGAAAGCCTCGCGCGCGCTACCGGCGCGCACATCACGCGTCTGCGGGGCAAGGAAATGCCATGGTACGAGGTGACGCTCTCCGAAGCACGGCGGGACGCGCTGCGGAATAAACTTTTTCAGACCGGGCATCCGGTCGACAAGATGCGCCGCGTAGGCATGGGCAACCTCAAGCTGGAGGGGCTTGAATCCGGCCGGCACCGGGAGGTTTCGGCCGCCGAGGTAGCCACTCTCATCCGACTGCTCGACGGCAAAGAGACAGTGGCAGCCGACCGGCCGCCCAAGCGCCCGGCGAAGCCGCCAAAGTTCGCGAAGTTCGCCAAGTTCGCCAAGTTTGCGAAATCCACGAAGTTCACCAGGCCGACAAGGTCCGCGAAATCCGCGAAGTCTGCAAGGTCCGGCCAGTTCCCGAAGCACAAGCAGCGTGGTGCCGCAAAGAAGTTTCGACCGCACTCCTCGCCCCGGCAGTAGCCCCTGGGGAATAAATTTCCACCAAATTCGGACTGGGATTTGAGCCCAGTTGCGATATGATACGCGGCATCGAACGGGGAATCGGATCAAGCTACGTCCGCGTTATCCGCCAATTTTTGCAGGGCTTTTTATCCTGGTGAGCCGGTGGCATGCGCGGCGAGGGCATACGCCCAAAATACCGCATTAGCGCGCCGCGAGCGGCCCGCGAAACCTGAACGCACTCGAAAGGCTTGGTCTGTTTCCATGAACAATTCACTTGGGTCTCGCAGCGATTCAAACGGCGCATCGGCACACTCGGCGGGCGATTCCATCAGCCAGATTCTCAAGAACAGCCGGACCATCGCGGTCGTGGGGTTATCGAGCCGCCGCCACCGCCCGAGCTTCGGCGTTTCCGAATATATGCAATCGGCGGGGTACCGGATCATTCCCGTCAACCCCTCTGAAACCGAGGTGCTCGGCGAAAAGTGTTACGCGCGCCTGGAAGACATCCCGGAAGCCGTGGACATCGTGAACATTTTCCGGCGCTCGGAATTCGTGCCGGAGATCGTGGAATCGGCGATTCGCATCGGCGCGCGGTCGGTGTGGATGCAGGAGGGCGTCGCACACCCGGAAGCCGCCGAGCGGGCGCGCCGCGCGGGACTATTTGTGGTGATGAATTGCTGCATCCTGAAGGAACACATCAAGCGCTTCCGGCTCCCCGTCGAGTAGTCTTATTGAAGAAGCCCTGCTGAAGCGGCCCTACTGTAAAGGGTAGACGCGCAGAATTTCTTTTCCCGGCTCGGTGACCGCGATCGTTTCACCGTTCGGCGAAATCGCGAAGGCGTGGTATTCCAGCCCGTGCAGGGCCGGCGTAAAGCTGCCATCGTAGAGGCCCACCCAGATCAACTCGCCTGATTTTTCAGGCGGACCGCGCTTTAACAGGATGCGACGCTCGTCGCGGCTCCACGCAAATGTTCCCATGCCCACGCGAATGCTGAGGGGTTTGGCGGCATGCGCGAGATCGAGCACCTCCACCGCGTCGCCGTCGATGAAAAACGCAATCTTCGTGCCTGACGAAGAGAGATTCAATCCGCCCTGGTATGCGTCGATGCGCGTGACTTCCCGGATGCCCTCGTGGACGAGATCGAGCTGAAAGAGCGCCTGGCGTCCCGAAACGCTGAGATTCTGGCTGAGCGCGTACGCCTGATTCCGCGGCGCGTCCCACACGATGGCATCGAAGGTGTGCCCTTCGAAAAGCGTGCTGGATTGCCCGCTCACCACGCTCACCCGCCCGATCTTGTAAGGGCCGGCTCCGATCAAATAGGCGACGTTCACGTTATCGGCGAGCCACGTCCCGTGCGAGGCCTCCTCGATGAAGCGCGTCTTCGAGCCTTCGACCTTGATTTCGTGGCCTTCGTCGTCAAGCAATGCAATCGCTTTTCCACCGGAGGGCGATTCATCCTCCGAGGAAGGCTTCTGGGTCGTGATGCTCATGGCGATGCGCGAGCCATCGGGCGACCAAGCCAGGGAATCCACCTGGAAGCTTTGCGGCGGCGGTACCGGCATGAATTTTTCGCCTTCGACGATCAGTTTTTCTTTTCCCTCGTTGGCCACCCACACGTCGGCGCGCTGGATGATCACTTTCTTCATCCGCTTCAGGCGCGGCACCGAGCACACGATTCTGTTCGTCGAAGAAATCGCGAACGATTCGCAGTCCCGGTCAATTTCCATGAGCGGCTTTTCCTGAGCACGTGCCAGCATTGCCAGCACAAGCAATGCAAAGGGAAGCGCCGTAACGAAGAGCTGTCGAGGACGCGGGATGTTCACGTTGTCTTGTCTTCCGGAGATTTTTTCTGGATGCGGCGGATTTCCGCCAGACGCTGGCGGATGCGCGCCTCGAATCCCTGGTCCGTGGGCTTGTAGTACTCGCGTCCGGCGAGGCTTTCGGGCAGGCAGGTCATGTCCGTGACTTTTTCTTCCGCGTCGTGAGCATACTGATACCCCTTGCCGTAGCCGAGGTGGCCCATCAATCCCGTGGCGGCGTTTCTTAGATGCAGCGGGACAGGCTCCGCGATGGTTTTCTGCAAATCTTCCTGCACGCTGCCATAACCCGTGTACAGCGCATTCGATTTTGGCGCGAGCGATAAATATACAGCCGCCTGCGCGAGCGCGAGGTTGCCTTCGGGCGGCCCCAGGAAGTCGAACGCCTCCTTCGCGGCCAGTGTGACGGCCAGCGCGCCGGGTTCCGCAAGGCCGATATCCTCGCTCGCCATGCGCACCATCCGGCGCGCGATGTAGAGCGGGTCTTCGCCCGATTCGAGCATCCGCGCCAGCCAGTAGAGCGCCGCATCGGGATCGGAATTGCGGACCGACTTGTGCAGCGCGGAAATCAGATTGTAGTGCTCTTCGCCGCTTTTGTCGTAGGGCAGCAGCTTTTTTTGAAGCACGTCCGCAAGGCGCGCATCGGAGACGACGCGCCGGCCGTCCGCGCCCGGTTCGGTGCCGAGCACGAGCGCTTCGAGCGTGTTGTACGCCGAACGCGCGTCGCCATTGGCCAGGATCGCGATACGCTCGATGATTTCGTCGCTCGCCTCCACATGCTCTTTTCCCAACCCGCGCTCGGTGTCTTGCAGCGCCTTGCGCAGCAGCTGGACGATCTGATCGGTCGAGAGCGCGTGCAGCACGTACACCTTCATGCGTGAGAGCAGGGGGGCGATCACCTCGAAGGACGGGTTTTCGGTGGTGGCGCCGATCAGCAGGATGTTTCCCGCCTCGACATGCGGCAGAAAGGCGTCCTGCTGCGCGCGGTTGAAACGGTGAACCTCGTCGACGAACACGATGGTGCGCAGGCCGTAACGCTTGGCGCCTTCGGCCTTGGCCATCACTTCCTTGATCTCTTTGATTCCGGAGAGCACCGCGCTGAACGGAATGAACTCCGAGCGCGTTCGCTTGGCAATGATTCTGGCGAGGGTGGTTTTCCCGCATCCGGGAGGGCCCCAGAAGAGCATCGAACTCAGATCGTCCCGGTCGATCTGGGTGCGCAGCGGTTTGCCGATCCCGAGCAGGTCTTCCTGGCCGATAAACTCATCGAGCGTTTGCGGGCGCATGCGGTCCGCAAGGGGACGCCCCGTCTGAGGCGCTTCTTCCGGCTCGATGGCGCGAAACAGTCCCACTAGCTCTCTTTTCTCAGGCGCGCGGCTTCGTAGAGAAGCAGCGATGCTGCCACGGCGGCATTGAGCGATTCGACCGTCTCGCTCATCGGGATCGAGATCGTCATATCCGCGGCATGCTGGACTTCCGCCGGAAGCCCCGCGCCTTCCGCTCCTATGAACAGCGCCGCGGCACCGCGAAGCGCTGAGCGAAGATCATCCGTGCCGCCTGCCCTGCCCTTGCCGGGTTGCGAGCTCGCGGCGACAACCTTTATTTGATGCATCTTGAGTTGGGCGAGCAAAATCGGCGCCGCGATTCCGCGCACGATGGGAAGCCGCAAACACGAACCAGCGGACGCACGGATGGCCTTGGGAGACCACGGATCGGCCGTCCCCCGCGTGGTGACCGCGCCGGATGCCCCGAACGCCTCCGCCGACCGCAGGATCGTACCGAGATTCCCGGGGTCCTGAATTCCCGTCAACACCACTACCAGCGGAGTATCCCCTCGCAGCACGTCATCCAGCCCCCAGACGGGCTGGCGGAAGAGCGCGGCCACGCCCTGCGGAGCTTCCGTCCCAGCCACGCTCTCAAACATCTTGTCGCTCGTCTTCAGGATACGGTCGCGGGAGATGCCGGCCTCGCTCTGGGCCGCCGCCCGAAGGATTTTCTCCATCTCCCGCTCACCGGTAACGCTGACGAGCAGGGCGTGAGCCTCCAATCCCGAGCGAATGGCTTCTTCTACGAGCTTGGGTCCTTCCACTCCAATCAGTTCATCGCCGGAGGGCCCCGTTCCACGCAAGGCTGCCCGAAACAATTTGAGCCACTTGTTGTCTTTGCTGGTAATCAGGTTCGACGGCTGATCCTCTACCGACCCAGGCCCTGAGTCAGGTCGAGCATAAGAAGGGGAATACGCGCGAGGCTTGACGAATCGTTGGGCCATGCCGCAAGCGTAACAAACCGCCTATCTGCCGTAAACAACGCCGATCGAATTGTGGACAGGCGACTTCTTGCGTGTTTGCCTGGCGGCGCGGGTTTACATCCCGCTTACGTCCTTTCGTTGCTGCATCTTGCACAGCGCCCCGGCCTGTGGTAGCTTGCCAAAGTAGACAAGGCGCAGCCCGCCGTGAGTGAACATTGCCGCTAGAAGTCCTTAAAGTTTCACCAGATGCGCCTGAGCGCAACGTAATTGACTACGCCGCAAACTTCATCAAGCGCGGACGTGTCATCGCCATTCCCACAGACACCTTTTATGGCCTGTCCACCGATCCCTTCAACCTGGCCGCCATCGAGCGAGTATTCCAGGTAAAGGGCCGCGCGGAGAACAAAGCCCTTCCCATCCTGGTCAATTCCGTGGAGCAGGCAGTCTCGCTGATGCGGGACGTCCCGGACGCTTTTCTCACCCTGGCGACGAAGTTCTGGCCGGGTCCGCTGACCCTGGTCGTCGAGGCGACGCATCGCTTGCCACTTAAGGTTACGGGGAACAGCGGCCGCGTAGCGCTCCGCTGGGCTGATTCGCGCATCGCTACGGCGCTGATTGAAGCCGTCGGAGGCCCGATCACCGGCACGAGCGCCAATTTATCCGGCCACGCGTCCTGCACCAACGCCGAGCAGATTACTCAGCAGCTGGGGAAGAGCCTCGCGCTCGTCCTCGATGCCGGAGATACCGGCGGCACGCTGGCCTCAACCATCGTGCGCATCAGTGGCGACGAATGGACGATTGTCCGCGAAGGCGCTCTGCCCGATATCGAGATCCACAGCGTCTTCGAAGCCTGATTCTCGAACCGACCCTACTTCACGCGTCCATAGTGCAGCTTGCCCAGAACTGCCGGGTGTCGCGCTCCGGTTGCTGAGGGCAGGTTGTTGGGACGTCCATGGAACGTCTCGTAGGCCAGCACCGCGAAGTCGAATGCCTCTTTTGCCTCCGCCGGAACGCCAAAGCGGCTCGAGGGTATGATCTCGATCCCCGGAACCGATGCGGCCAGCTGCGCCATCATCAGGGGATTGTTGGCGCCGCCCCCGGCGACGATCAGTTCATCCACGCTGGCGCGAGGCAGAATCAACCGGCGGAATGCGTCGGCAATCGATAGGGAAGTGAATACCGTGGCCGTGCGCACCAAATCCGCCGGCACGGCGTGATGCTTTTTGCCCCACACCATCAACTGTTCCACATAGGCTTTGCCAAACTGCTCGCGCCCGGCCGTCTTCGGCGGGCGTTTTCGCAGGTAGGGCTCCCGCATCATCCGTGCAAGCAGGTCCTGAATTGTTCTCCCGCTTAGCGCGATCCGGGCGCCGCGGTCGTACTTCGCCCGGCCATGCGTGATCCCCTGGACCAGGGCATCCACGATCATGTTTCCCGGGCCCGTGTCGAAGGCGAACACGTCCGACGGACTCGCGCCCGCCGGAATCACGGTGACATTGGCGATGCCTCCGATATTGAGCGCGACGCGGCCGCGTTGCTCGTCCCGGTAACGCAGGTAATCGACAAACGGCACGAGCGGTGCGCCGTGGCCTCCGGCGGCAATATCGGCGGTGCGAAAATTGGCGATGGTGGGAACGCCGGTGCGTTCCGCAATCACGCTGGCTTCCCCGATTTGCAGCGTGGAAGCGACTCGCCACGCGCCGACCAGCCGGGCCGGGGCCCCTTGGTGGAACACTGTCTGCCCGTGCGAGCCGATCAGGTCGATTTTCTCCATCGGGACGCCCGAAGCCCTGCACGCCGCTATCGCAGCCCTGGCGTATTCTTCGCCGAGAACGAAGTCGAGGCGGCTGATTTCGGCCGTGGTCGTCGGCGCGCCATTGGCCAGGCGGAGAATGGACTCGCGAACCAGCGGACTGAACGCTACATGATGATGCGCCTCGAACTTTAACTGGATCGCGGGCGGCGCGCCGGAGATGCGGACGATGGCCGCGTCGATGCCGTCGGCGGATGTTCCCGACATCATTCCCAGCACGAGCATTTCGTTCGCAGGAGTTTTCATGAGAGCTGCTTTTGCAGCGCCGCCAGCAGGTTGAGCGCTTCGAGTGGCGTGAGTTCGTTCAAATCCGCTTTGCGCAAAGCTTCCAGCACGGATTCGTCGATGGCCGTGAAGCTCTGTCTGCTGCGCGGCCGGAGCGGCGCCGGGAGAAAGCTCCACGCTGAGTTTCTCTTCGCTCTGTTCGTGGCGGCGAAGAATCTCCCTCGCCCGCACGATCACCTCATGGGGCAGTCCGGCGAGCCGCGCCACTTCGATCCCGTAACTTTTGTCCGCGCTGCCGGGCTCGACGCGCCGCAGAAACACGATCTCGTTGCCCGCCTCGTGAACCGATACGTGCACGTTCTTCACGCCGGGCAGCAACTGCTCGAGTTCGGTGAGCTCGTGATAGTGCGTGGCAAAAAGCGTCCGGGGCCGGGCGCCTCCGTGCAGCGATTCGACTACCGCCCAGGCGATGGAAAGCCCGTCGAAGGTAGCCGTGCCACGGCCTACTTCATCGAGTAGCACGAGGCTGGCGGCGGTTGCGGTGTTGAGGATCGCGGCTACTTCGCTCATTTCCACCAGGAACGTGGATCGCCCGCGCGCGAGGTTGTCCGACGCTCCAATGCGCGTAAAAATGCGGTCCAGCAGCGGAAGTTTCGCTTGCGCGGCGGGCACAAACGATCCCATCTGCGCGAGGATCGAAATCAGCGCGGTTTGGCGCAGGTACGTCGATTTGCCGCCCATGTTCGGGCCGGTGATGAGCAGCAGGAACTGCGACTCGTCGTCCAGATACAGATCGTTGGGGACGAAGCGCTCGCCCCGCTCTTCGAGCAGCTTTTCGATTACGGGATGGCGGCCGCCTGCGATCAGCAGGATGCCGCGCGTTCGCGATGCCGGTATCACTTTGATTTTTGGACGCGCGGCCCGTGGAGGCCGCCTCGGCCGACGGCGTCCTGAGTAAACGCGGGCCGGGTGTAATTTCGCGTCGCTGCGATGCGGGCAAAATTCACCAGCACATCGAGCTGGGCGATCGCGGTGGCCGTCCTTCGCAATCGCGCGGCTTCGCGCGCGATGGTTTCGCGGATTTCGCCATAGAGCTGCCGCTCGATTTCGATCACGCGCTCCTCGGCAGTCAGAACCTTGCGCTCGTGCTCTTTGAGCTCCCCCGAGGTGAAGCGCTCTGCGTTGACGAGCGTCTGTTTGCGCTCATAATCTGCGGGAGCAAGATGAAGGTTGGCCTTCGATATCTCGATATAGTAGCCAAAAACCTGGTTGTAGCGGATCTTGAGAGACGCGATTCCGGTCCGCTTGCGCTCGCGCTCTTCCATCGCAGCAATGATCTGGCGGCCCTGCTTGGTGATGTCGCGAAGTTCGTCCAGCTCGGTGTGGAAGCCGCGCCGGATCACGCCGGGTTCGTTCGCCATGGCCGGTGGATCGTCGGCAATGGCGCGGGCAATCAGCTCCCGAACGTCTGCTAATTCGTCGAGGCTCTCGCGCAGCGCCTCCAATCGCCGAGAGCTGCTGGCAATGAACTCGGCTTTGCTGGTTTCAATCGCGGAAGCCGCCGCTCCTGCTGTTCTTACGCTGCCGATCAACTCATGCAATCGCGGAATCCTATCGAGCGACCCGCGCAGGGCCAGCAAATCACGCGGCGTCACGGTTCCGAGCGTCACCCGGCTCGTCAGGCGCTCCAGATCGAGAATGCCCTCGAGTTCCTTGCGAAGCTCCTCCCGCGCCACGGTATGAGCCTTCAACTCCGCTACGGCCTCGAGGCGAGCTTCGATCTCGACCAGCGAAATCTCAGGGCGCAGTACCCAGGCCCGCAGCAACCGCGCTCCCATGCCGGTGGCCGTTTCGTCGATGGCGCGCAGGAGCGTGGCCGAGGCGTCGTCGCCGGTGGCCGGCTCTACCAGCTCCAGATTCCGGACGGTGACCTGATCGAGGATCATCGCGTCCTGCTGCTCGTAATAGGAGATCCGGTCGAGGTGCTCGAGGCCCGCGCCGGCCGGACGCATCGACGGAACGGCAGCCGTGTCTTCCGGCGTGCGCGCGCCGATCGCGGATGTGTCGCGCAGGTAATGCACCAGGGCGCCTGCCGCTGCCGTAGCCAGGGCGTGTTCGGTCAGCCCAAACCCGTCGAGCCCGGCCACGCGGAATTGCTCTTTCAAAATCCGGGTGGCGTAGCTGCTCTCAAAGACCCAGTCGTCAAGCCGCGTCTCCACAGCGCCCAAGCCGTTGAGATCGGCGGACGCCGCCATCGGGAAGAGCGTCGCTGGCCGCGGAAGCAGAATCTCGCGTGGCCGCAGAATCCCCAGCTCATCGCGTAACCGCGCCTCGGCCTTCTCACCCGCGAACTCGGTCGCTCGAAACTCGCCGGTCGAGAGGTCCACAAACGCCAGGCCAATCGCCGTCTCCGGCATCCGCCCGGCCCCCCGGCCTGTGGCGCCGGCGGTTGCACCCACCGCGGTCCGCCGCGCGACCGCCACGAGGAAATTGTTCTCCTTTGGCTCAACCAGAGAGCTGCCCGTCGCGGTTCCCGGCGTAAGGACTCGGATCACCTCGCGCCGGACCAGCTTTTTCCCGGGGCCGGGCTGCTCCATTTGCTCGCAAATGGCCACTTTGTGCCCAGCCCGGATGAGGCGCGCGATATAGTTTTCCGCCGCGTGGTAGGGCACACCGCACATGGGCACGGCCTGGCCCTTCTCCTTGTTGCGCGCGGTCAGGGTGATCTGCAGAATGCGCGACGCGACAATCGCGTCGTCATAGAAAAGCTCGTAGAAATCGCCGAGGCGGAAGAGCAGCAGCGCGGCCGGGTGCTGCTTTTTCAGCCCGGTGTACTGTTGCATTAATGGGGTAGTCGGTTCAGTCATCAGTTCACGACAAGGGCGGCACGTGATTATGCTGGGGCGGCGGTTTGTTGGCAACTTTCTTCGTCGCGCTTGGTATACATCGCAAAAGTCATCGGTCTTGGGCTTTTTAGTGGCGGCCGTCATCCTATTACTACTGGTGCTGGGCTATACTTCGCCGTGCCCTTTCGACGATCCAACCGCGAAATTGAAATCAAGCTGCCCTTCGCAGACCTGGCGGCGCTCATCGGGCGTCTGCAGCGCTTGCGAGCCGTGAATCTGGGCAGGGTGTTCGAGCAGAACACCCTTTACGACACTCCCGAGGCTGACCTGCGCCGCTCAGGCTGCCTGCTCCGGCTGCGGATCGAGACGCCCGCTGGATCGTCGCTCGTCCCCCCGGGCGCACCCAGCGCAGTGGTGACCTCCAAAGCGCCCCCACCCGCGCCCCGCCCGCAGAGGCGGGCGACGGAGTCTCGGTACAACACTCGCTACAAAGAGCGCCTCGAAAGGGAACTGGCCGTCAGCCATCCGAATCGCTGGCCTCATATCCTGAAGACCCTGGGTTTCCGCCCCGCTTTTCGCTACGAAAAATACCGCACCAGCCTGCGCGTCGGCCGGCTCCATGTGGACCTCGATGAAACACCTGTCGGCGGCTTCCTCGAACTCGAAGGCGCGCCTCGGGCGATCGAAAGCACTGCGCGCGCGCTCGGGTATGCCCGGCGCGACTATCTTCGCGCCACCTATTGGGATCTCTACGTCGCCGATTGCAAGCGCCGCGGGCGTGCAATCGAAAATATGGTGTTCCGTACGTAAAAAAGACCTTAGACAGCAGTCTTTGCTTGACAAAAATTCCGTCTGCCTTTACTAGTCAAGTCGAGGACATTCGCATCCTTATGGAAGCGTCTCCGAACTCGGAACCCGGAAGTAACAGCCCCGCCGAAATCGTCACCCGGCTGGGGTCGGCTGTTCTGCCGTTTGTTCTCGAGCACCAGTCACGTGCGGTAGCGGACAGGGAAGCAAGGCCCGGGCTGAAATAGTCCCCAGGAGTCTTCTGTCTGCCCGCGGCCGGATTCACTGTCGGCGCGGGCTTTTTTTTTGCGATGCGGGGCCATCGCCTTGCTACCGGTCCGCGGTCCGGCTCATCAGGACAGGCAGTCAAGACAGGGAGTCAGGACAAGGAGTCAGCTATGGTCCACGCCACAGAACTCATTGGCGCCAAGGCATTCGATTCGGGCGGGAACCTGGTCGGTCGGGTGAAGGAAATGTTTATCGTCCCGGCCGAGCAGCCCAATCGGGTGGCGCGTCTGCTGCTTTCGCGCGGCAAATACCGCTCCATCGTGGCTCGCTACGACCAAATCGAGTCCGTGGCCCCGGGGATTGTGCGTCTCACGACCGATGAATCGGCCCTCGAACTCTATTCGCCGAATGAAGCCTGGCTGGCGGTGCAAAAGGACCTGCTTGACCAGCAGATCATCGATACCCACGGCCGCAAAGTGGTGCGCGTAAACGACGTGGAATTGGCGGACCAGCGCACCAACGGCAACACCGAGCTTCGCGTTACCCAGGTAGATGTGGGCTTGCCGGGGGCATTTCGGCGTCTGCTTCAGGGGGTCGTGCCGCCCATGGCGATTCGCCGGATCCAGGAAAAGCTGCCGCAGCGGACGATCCTCTGGGAATTCGTCAACCTGGTCGAGTCCGACCCGCTCCGGCGCGTCAAGCTCCGGCTTTCCAGCGAGAATCTCGCCCGGCTCCATCCAGCCGACCTGGCGGAGCTGATGGAAGAGTTGTCTCCCGACGAGCGCCAATCGATCATCGGTTCCCTCGACGAGGAGACCGCGGCCGAAACCATCGCCGAACTGGACAAGCGCTTGCAGACCCAGGTCGTCGAAAAGCTCGACCCGGAGCGCGCCGCCGATATCATCGAGGAAATGAGCCCGGACGCGGCCGCCGACCTGATCCAGAACCTCGCGCCGGACACTTCCCGGGAAGTCCTCGAAGAGATGGAAACGCGCGAGGCGCAGGACGTGGAGTCTCTCCTCCATTTTGCCCCGGATACGGCCGGCGGCATGATGACCACCGAAGTGGTGATCGTGGGAGAGGATGCCACGCGCGGAGAGGTTATCGACCACGTCCGTTTCCACGAGATTCCGCCCGATCAGCTCGACAACATCGTCCTGATCAATCGCGAAGCCAAGCTGGCGGGCACCGTTCCGATCGCGCGCCTGGTGCTGGCCAGCTCCGATCAGCGCATGGCTGAACTTGCATTCGAGCCGCTCCTCTCGGTGACCACGGAAACAAACGACAAGGACATTTTCGAGCTGTTCGACAAATACAACTTGCGCAGCCTGATCGTCGTAAACCGCGAGAACTGCCCCATCGGAGCCATCACGGTGGATGACGTGGTGAGCCGCATGCACGCAAAACTCTGACCGTGCGGAAATAGCCGAATCGAATTGCCATGAACACCTGGATCACATTGACGGACACGCTGGCTGCCTGGATGGACCACGGTAGAAAGCTCAACGCGCGCTCGCGGCCTTTGCGCAGGCGCCTCGCCGTGTTTCTGGCGGTCGTGGGCCCGGGGCTTATCACTTCCAACGTCGATAACGACGCGGGCGGAATCACCACCTACACCGTTTCCGGCGCCCAGTTCGGCTACACCATGCTGTGGTCGCTGATTCCCATGACCATCGCCCTCTACGTCAGCGAAGAGATGTGCGCCCGCATGGGCGTAGTGACCGGCAAAGGCCTCTCCGATCTGATCCGCGAGGAATTCGGCTTCCGCTCGACCTTCTTCGTGATGCTGGCCGCCCTCGCCGTGGATCTGGGCAACACCGTCGCGGAATTCGCGGGCGTGGCCGCGGCCATGGAGATTTTTGGCGTCAGCAAGTACATTTCCGTGCCGCTGGCAGCGATAGCGGTCTGGGTGCTGGTCGTGCGCGGGAGCGCCCGGCAGGTGGAGAAGATTTTCCTGGTCGCGTGCGGCTTCTATCTCTCCTACATCATTTCCGCCGTGCTCGCCAAGCCCGACTGGCTTCTCGCCGCGAAGGAAACCGTGGCGCCCAGCATCCATTTCAACTCGGGCTACCTGCTGATGCTGACTGCCCTCATCGGCACCACCATCGCCCCCTGGCAATTTTTCTACCTGCAGGCTGGATTCGTCGAGAAGCGCGTGGGCCCGCGCCAGTACAAGCACGCGCGCATGGACGTGCTGGTCGGCAGCATTTCGTGCATGGTCATCGTGTTTTTCGTCATCGTATGCTGCGCCGCCACGCTGAACGCCCACGGCCTAACCAATATCACCGACGCCGCGCAGGCCGCGCAGGCGCTCAAGCCGCTCGCCGGGAAATGGGCGGGAAGCCTTTTCGCATTCGGCTTGCTGAACGCGTCGCTTTTCGCCGCCTCGATTCTTCCGCTTTCGACGGCCCACGTGATCTGCGAAGGTCTCGGGTTTGAAGCTGGCCTCGACAACAAATTGACGGAAGCGCCCGCGTTCTACGCGCTCTACACGGGGCTCATCGTGGTCGGCGGGGGCATCATTTTGATTCCCCGCGTCCCGCTCCTGAAGATACTGGTGTTCTCGCAGGTGGCTAACGGGATCTGGCTGCCGGTCGTGCTGATTTTCATCCTGATGCTGATCAACCGCCGCGACCTGATGGGGGAGCACACCAACACGCTGGCTTTTAATATCGTCGCGTGGGCCGCGAGCATCATCATGATCGTCCTCACGGTGATTCTTGTATATGCCGCGATCTTCCAGCCTTCTTCCGCCGGCCTGGGCTGAGTAGCACCCGTGTTCCACCCCAATTGGCGGAGTCTTCCTTGCCGTTCGAACTGTTCGCTGTTAGGCTTTTTCTTCTTTGCGGGGCATCGCCGGTGTCGCCTTGCCTCGCGGTTCCTTCGAGCCATTGCCGGTGAAAACGACAGAGCTTCTCCAAGACCCGACCCGCGAGGAAGCGGAGTTTCTCGACAAACTGGATCCCAAGCGGCTCCCGCAGCACCTCGCCATCATCATGGACGGCAACGGGCGCTGGGCGCAGCGCCGCCATTTGCCGCGCGTCGCCGGGCACCGCACCGGTGTGAAAACCGCCCGGGTGATCATCGAGACCTGCTCGCGCCTGCACATCCCCTGCCTCACGCTTTACGCCTTTTCTCTCGAAAACTGGCGCCGCCCGCAGGCCGAGGTGGAATTCCTGATGCGCCTTCTGCGCGAATACCTGAAGCGCGAACTCCCCACCATGCAGAAGAACAATATCCGCCTCATGTTCATCGGGCGCTCCGAACATCTCCCGCAATCGGTGCGCGACGACATGGCCGAAGGGCGTGCGGCTCACCTCCGGCAACACCGGCATGCGCCTGATTCTGGCGCTCAACTACGGCGGACGCGCGGAACTGGTGGACGCGTTCAATGCGCTGCTCGATCGGGCCCGCGCGAATGGCCTTTCCGATTTCAAGGCCGATGAGCAATCGATCTCCGAGCATCTCTACACCGCCGGGCTGCCCGATCCCGACCTGCTCGTTCGCACCAGCGGCGAAGTGCGCGTCAGCAATTTTCTGCTCTGGCAGATTGCCTACGCGGAAATTTACGTGACGCAGGTGCTGTGGCCCGATTTTTCCCGCGCCCGCCTGCTCGAAGCGCTCGTCGACTACCAGAAGCGCGAACGCCGCTACGGCGGCCTTGGCTCGCCGCGCGAACGAAGCGCAGCGGGGAAGGCCTAGGCCGGCGCAATGCTCCTGCGTATCGTAACAGCGGCACTTCTGATTCCGGTGGTTGTGGCCCTGGTGTGGTTCGCGCCCCCGCTGGTCCTTGCCGGGGCGGCGGCACTGGTCGGGGGACTCGCCCTGGTGGAATTCTTCGATCTCGGCGAGCGCCTGGGCGCGCGGCCTTACCGCAAGTGGACTCTGGCGTGTTCGATCCTCTTCTTCTACGCGCAGTATTCGCTGGGCCGCGTCGAGACACACTCCGTAAGCGAAGGCGTCTCGCTCATTCGCAATGCGGCGGGCGGGCTCCTTCCCCTGGATGCGGTGCTGCTGATCTTTCTCTTTGGCTGCGTGTTCCTGGGGCTGGCCACGCCCGGTTCGCTGCAGGAAGTGCTGCCTTCGGTTTCCGTCAGCGCGGCCTCGCTGGTATTTGTTGTTTTTCCCTTCAGCTATCTGGTGCGCATCAATGAAATTCCCATCGTCGGACGCCAGCTCGTTCTCTTCACGCTTTGTCTGATCTGGGCCGGGGATATGCTGGCCTATTTTGTGGGGAAGGGTTTAGGCCGCGTGCCTATGGCTCCGGCTTTGAGTCCGAAGAAAACCTGGGAGGGCGCGCTCGGCAACCTGTTCGCATCGCTCCTGGTGGGCGTTCTGTTTGCGCGATGGATGGAGATCGACATCGTCAACATGATGATCGTCGCGGCGTTGGGCAACGCCGCCGGGCAAATGGGCGACTTGATCGAGTCGGCTTTCAAGCGCGGGGCTTCGGTGAAGGATTCGGGCTCCATCGTGCCCGGCCACGGAGGAATGTACGACCGCATCGACAGCCTGATTCTTGCCGCTCCGGTGGTGTGGGCCGCATACCAGTGGTTCTTGACGCCGCGGTAATTTCTCGAAATCACGTCCCGCCGCCTCGGCGATTCGCAAATTCCCGCGAACCTCTATAAAATTATCCCCGCATGAAAAGAATCTCGATTCTGGGTTCCACCGGCTCGATCGGCCGGCAATGTCTCAGTGTGGTCGATTCTCTCCCGGGGCGATTCGAAGTCACGGCCCTTTCGGCCGGAGCCAACGTAGCGCTCGTCGCCGAACAGATTTCGCGGCACCATCCGAAGGTGGTTTCCGTCGCCACCGAAGAAGCGGCGCGGGAACTTTGCTCAGCGATTCATCGCCAGCGGCACGCGGAACCTATCGAAATCCTCTTTGGCCCCGAGGGCATCGAGCGCGTCGCCACTCATCCTGACGTGGACACGGTGGTCTCTGCCGCCGTGGGTGTGGTGGGATTGCCCGCAACCTATAAAGCGATCGAGCATGGCAAGAACATTGCGCTGGCCAACAAAGAAGTGCTGGTGGCAGCGGGGGAAGTCGTCATGGCGGCCGTCTTGCGGTACGGAGTCGCGCTTCTCCCGGTAGACAGTGAACACAACGCCGTGCACCAGTGTTTGCGCGCCGGCGAGTACAAAGAAGTGAGGCGCCTCGTCCTGACAGCCTCCGGTGGCCCGTTCCGTTCTACCCCGGTCTCGCAGTTGGCAAACGTGACTCCCAACCAGGCCCTGGCGCATCCGAATTGGAAAATGGGTCAGCGCATCACCATCGACTCGGCCACCCTCACGAACAAAGGCTTCGAAGTGATCGAGGCGCGCTGGCTCTTCGGCATGGATCTCGACAGGATACATGTGGTGATTCACCCGCAGTCGACCATTCATTCCATGGTGGAATTCGTGGATGGCTCGATTCTCGCGCAGCTGGGACCCACCGACATGCGCATGCCTCTGCAATACGCGCTAACGTATCCGGAGCGCGTGGCGTCTAACAGTTGCGCGCTGGATTGGTCGGCCTTGCGCCAGCTCGATTTCGAAGAGGTTCCGCCGGGCAAGTTTCCGTGCCTGGCGCTCGCGATGGCGGCGCTTCGCGAGGGTGGCCTGCTGCCGTGCGCGTTGAATGCCGCCGACGAGATCGCGGTGGCCGCTTTCCTCGAAGGCAGGCTGCCGTTCCCGGGAATTCCCGCCGTAATCGAAGCGGTTCTTGATGCGATGCCGCGAACGTCGCTGCATTCGATTGACGATGTGCTGGCGGCGGATGCCGAAGCGCGACGATTGGCAGGGGAAGCGGCTAAGCGGTTAGCATCATAGCCCTGCCTTCGCGCATCTCAATGGGTAGCGACTGTAGTTGCTCTTTGGTCCGCCGCGTGGATCTGACAATTTTTAAAAATGCCGATTTTCTTCTAGAATAGGCGTCGAGGGCTTCATGTCGAGTTTCCTCAGAGATCTCATCTCCGTATCCATCGTTCTCGGCATCATGATTTTCGTTCATGAGTGGGGACACTTCATCGCTGCCAAGCTTTTCGGCGTGCGCGTGGACGTATTCTCTTTTGGGTTTGGTCCGCGGCTTTTCGGCGTGAAGCGCGGCGATACCGACTATCGCCTCAGCGCGCTCCCCTTTGGCGGCTACGTGCGCATGGCCGGCGACAATGTGGTGGAAGAGCGCACCGGCGCCGATTACGAATATCTTTCCAAGCCGCGCTGGCAGCGGGTAGTGATCGCTATCGCGGGGCCGGCTATGAACGTTCTGCTGGCATTCCTGATCTTCTGGGGAATTTACGGACTCGTAGGAGTGCCGTACGAGCCGGACCTCCGGCAAGCGGCCGTCGTGGTCGCCGTCCCCACCAACCCGCCGATTGTCTCGGGAGTCGAGGCGGGAGATCGCATCGTCGCGGTGAATGGCGAAAAAACGCCGACCTGGGAGAAGGTGCTTTCACGCGTCAACAAGGCCACTCCGGGCAGTACTCTTTCTGTCACCGTCGAACGCGGCGGCTCGCAACAGACTTTCGCGATCCCGATTCCCAACAAGCTGATTTCTGCTGATTCGCTGGTCGGCTATCCGAAGCTGACGCCAGTAGTCGATGATGTCGCCATCGGCTTTCCCGCCGAGAAGGCCGGGTTGAGGGGCGGCGATCTGGTTGTATCGATCGATGGGAAACCTGTCTCCACCTGGTATCAGCTAGTGGACGCGGTGCGCCAGTCCGACGGCCACTCCATTGATTTGGTGGTCCGCAGGGACGGAAAAGACTTGCCCCTCACGATCACTCCCATTCAAGGAATGGGAGCGGATGGCCAAAGTGTCTATCAAATTGGAGTTTCGCCAAGAACCGTCGATGCCTTTGAGCGCGAAGGACCCGTCTCCGCCGCCAAGGACGCCACCATCGAGACATACCTGAACATGCGCCAGATCGTCCAGGTGATCGGCGGGCTTTTCAGCGGCAAAGTTTCGATTCGTGAATTGCAGGGCGTGGTGGGCATCGCCCGCGTCTCCGGACAGGCCGCTCAGCGCGGCCCAATGACGCTGCTCGGGCTAATGGCGGTAATCAGCCTCAACCTCGGCTTGCTAAATTTATTCCCGATTCCGGTGCTGGACGGCGGCCACGTTCTGATGCTGGCCGTAGAAGGAATCCTGCGTCGCGATTTGAGCGTCTCCATAAAAGAGCGCTTCGTCCAAGTAGGCCTCGTCTTCCTTCTCGGCATTTTCGCTTTCGTAATGTACAGCGACATCCTCAAACTCATTCAAAGCCACCACTAAGCGGGCGGAGTTTGCGCAATCCCGAAGAGCCGCCTTTGCCTTTTGTTGTCATCCTCGCAAAGCCCGATGGGTGAGGGACCTGCTTCTTCTTTCGCTGTAGGACATTCCCGCATGTCCAAGCTTTGGCGCGCAGGGCGTCGGCCCCGGGAACGCCAATCTCCCGATTGGCGCTGTGTCTTACCTTTGCGTCGCAGTCCGCCTCGCCTTGCGCAGTGCCCCGCCGCTTTTGGGGGGCGAGCAGATATCTTTTGCTATAATCTCCCTACTGAAGCTATGGCACGCCCGTCCCCACACCGCGTCTCTACCGGCGAACGTATCAACGTTCACGAGCCGCCCGGCCGCTTGCAGCGGGAACTCGGCGCGCGCCGCATCCGTTTGACGCGCCAGCGCCGCGTCGTCCTGCAGGTGATGGAGGGCGCCCCGCAGCACTTGGATGCCGGCGAAATCCTCGCGCTGGCGCAGAAGATCGATGCCGATATCACTCGCGTCACGGTCTACCGCACGCTCGAACTCCTCAAGAACCACGGCTTGATCGACGAGCTCGACCTGCTCCACCTGCGCGGACACCGCCATTTCTACGAGAGCCACGGCCCCCGCGATCACATCCACGTGGCCTGCATCCGGTGCGGAAAGGTCCGCGAGTTCGAAAGCGAGATGTACGAGGACCTGAAGAAGCAGATCGCGCGCGACTGCGACCTGGAAATCACCATCACCCGCACCGAGGTCGGCGGGTTATGCGGGGATTGCAGAAAGCGCTGACCCGACCAGGGGCAGCGTCCCGAACGGAGCGAAGCGAGAGAGGGACCTGCTTCTAAGGGTTTTTCGACCACGTGGCTACGTTCGGAGAAATTCCTTCGCGCCTCGGATATCCTTGAGCACCTGGTCCCGCAACTCGTCGACACTTGCGAATTTGCGTTCATCCCGCAGGCGCTCCAGAAACCGAATCTCGATTTCCCCGCCGGCCAGGTCCTCATTGAAATCGAAGAGGTGCGTTTCGACGGTTACGCTTGATCCGTTGAACGTGGGCCGCACGCCGACATTCGTAACGGAGCGATAGAACTCTCCATTCACAACTGTTTCGGTGGCGTAGACTCCGTTTTGCGGCAGCATTTCCTGTTCTGTCTTGAGATTCAAAGTCGGGACCACCAGCTTCCGCCCCTGCCCCGTGCCGCTCTGAATTTCTCCCGCCAGCGAAAAAGGGCGTCCCAGCAGGCGCCGGGCATCGGCGACACGCCCGCTCCGCAGCGCCTCGCGAACCGCGGTGCTGGACGCAACCGTTCCATCGACCGTCAGCGCCTTCACGCTTTCCACTTCGAATCCCCACTCCCTGCCATAGCCTTCCAGCAACTGGACGGTGCCTTCCTGTCGATGCCCAAAACGGAAGTTTTCTCCGACCAGCACCTTGCTGGCACGCATCGTTTCCACCAGATAGCGGCGCGCGAAATCCTCCGGCCGCATTTTGGAGAGCTCCAGGTCGAAGGGAAGCACCAACGCAGCGTCGATCCCCGCCGCGTCGAAAGCCGCCAGCCGCTGGTCGATGGTCATCAGAAGGGAAGGGGCCTCGGCCGGGCGCAGCACCTTCAGCGGATGGGGAAACAGCGTGAGCACCGCGGCGAGTTGATCCCTTTCGCGCGCTTCCTGCTTCACCTTGCGAAGAATCTCCTGATGCCCGCGGTGGATTCCGTCGAAGTTCCCGATGGTCACCACGGAGCGTTTGCGATTCTCTCCAAAGTGTTGCACCCATCCTTCCGCGGACGCGAGCCTGGCAATCGCCATTAAATCTCCACCTCGATGCGCAGGCCGTCATGCGAGAGCCGCACATGCTCCGGCAGCCGCGCGTTGGTCTCCGCGTGGCCAAGGTCATGGCAGATGTGCGTGAACCACGCTCGCTTGGGCTGGAGTTCCGCCACCAGGGCGAGGGACTGTTCGACGTTGGAATGCATCGGGTGCGGCACGTAACGGAGCGCGTCGAGGATGAAGTCGTCCAGCCCGCGCAGCAGTTTTTTCGATTCCTCCGGCACGCGGATGAAGTCGGTGAGGTAGGCGCATTTGCCGAACCGGAATCCCATCACCGGCTGCGGTCCGTGCATGGCCGGCACCGGCACGATGGTCAGGCCAAACAAATCGAAGGGGCCGTCGATGGCGTGCAGCTTCACGCCGGGGAGCAGGTTGCCGTTCGGGGTGTCGTCGAAGATGTAGGCGAATTGGCGCTGCAGCGTCGCGATGGTGTCGGCGGCTGCATAGATCGGGACCACTCCCTGCTGCTTCATGTTGAACGGGCGAATATCGTCCAAGCCGAGGATGTGGTCGGCGTGGCCGTGCGTGTAGATCACCGCGTCGAGCCGGTCCATGTGTTCGCGCAGGGCCTGGGAGCGGAAGTCGGGAGTGGTATCGATCACGACGTTGCGCCCCGCATAGGAAAGCAACACAGACGGGCGCATCCGCTTGTCATGCGGATCGGTGGATTCGCAGACGGCACAGTGGCACCCGAGTGTTGGCACGCCCATCGATGTGCCCGACCCCAGGACTGTCAATTGAAGCGATGCCATGAATGGAGAGGAAGGGGCCTGCTTTAAATCCTGTTCGCTATTTTTTTACGCCCACTTTTTTCTGCATCTGCTCGGCGGCCGCCTTGGAAATTTCCATAAAGGTGAGCTTCAGGCTCCCCAGAACTTCCATCAGCAGGTCGTCGTCCACCTTTGCGAGATTGCCGCGGGTTTTGTCGCGCAGCGCGTCCAGCATGTCGATCACTTCGCGCGCGCCTTCGAGATCGAGAAACGCCTGCCCGGTGCGGGGATCGGCCATTCCGCCCAGCATCGCCGCCGCGTTGCGCGTGAGAAAATCCACGAGCATCTGGAAGCTTCGCGAAGGCTGGATCGCGTCTTCGTCCGCCGCGGCCTCTTCGACGGGTTCGGCGGGTGCGATGGCGCCCGCAGGCTCCGGCGTTGTGATGGGCTTCGGAGGCGCTTTCGGCGCGGTAGCGGCTGCCTTCTTGGAGGATTCCTCTTCCCAGCGGCGGTCCTGATCGGCGGCGTCCTTGCGGAGTTCTCCGTCTTCGGTGAAAAGGCGCCGGTCTACTACCTTGAATCCTTCATCCTGCTTGGGATCAGCCACGTGAGAGTTCCTCGAAATGCTTCATGATCTATACGCAAAAGTCTAACATTCGATTCTTCCGCTCACAAGCCGCATCAGCACCGCAGCAGTGCCGCAGTCACGCCGCGCCGATCGCCTTGTGATTTTCGAGCGCCTGCCGTAAATTGTTGTTTCTTCCACGGGAGCCTCCGTCCGACTTGTCTAAGCGCATCGCGAAACCAAAAGCCCGCCGCAAAGCGCGGAGAAAGCCGCTGGCGAAATCGGCACGTGCGGTGCGGTCTTCCGCCCGCGCGCGGATTCCCGTAGGTCCTCGCGACCGGCTGGCCGGGAAGTGGTTTGAGAAGCTTGTGGCGCTGCAGGCCCGTCTGTACGGACCCGGCGGCTGCCCCTGGGACCGCGAGCAGACGCACGAATCCCTCCGCAAATTCCTGATCGAAGAGACGTACGAAGTTCTCGACGCGATGGAGTCCTCCGACCCGCGCAAGTTCGCGGGAGAGCTGGGCGACCTGCTCCTCCAGGTGGTTTTCCACTCGATCCTGGCCGAAAAGGCCGGCCGCTTCACCATTTCCGACGTAATCGAGTCCATCCATTCGAAAATGGTGCGGCGCCATCCCCACGTCTTTGGCGATGCCTCCGCCGCCAGCTCGGCTGCGGTGCTCAAGAATTGGGAGCAGATCAAGGCCGAGGAGCGCGCCGCGGAGAAAGAGGCGTCTGCCGTAAATGGCCAGGGAACCATCGAGGCAAAGCCGGAATCTGTCCTCGGCGGCGTCCCGCGATCGCTTCCCGGAGTGCTCGAAGCGTACCAGTTGACCCGGCGAGCCTCCCACGTTGGCTTCGACTGGGAACGGCTCGAAGACATCCTCGAGAAGCTAGCGGAAGAAACACACGAGATTCGCGCCGCGGTTCCGGTACACGTGTCCCAGGTCGGCAGGTCGAAGCCAAAAGCTTCACCAAAACTTGAAGAAGAAGTAGGCGACCTCCTGTTCACGGCAGTAAACGTAGCGCGGTTTCTTGGAGTGGACCCTGAGATTGCCCTGAAAAAGGCCAACGCAAAATTCAAGCAGCGCTTTAACTGGATGGAATCGGCATCCATGAGGGAAGGGAAGAGCTTTGCCGATCTCCCGCGCAATCGCATGGAAGAGTTATGGAACGAGTCGAAGGAACACGCATGACCCAGGCCCCGGCCCGCCTCTGGAATTGAAGTACGCCATTGCACAGAACTCGCGGAGTTCGAGGAATGCCTGCGGCTCGAGCACGAAGTCTGGGGCTGGGGCGACGACATCACCGTGCCGGTGCCGGTGTTTGTAGTGGCGCGCCACACCGGCGGGCAGGTGCTCGGAGCGTTCGACGGCCCGAAGATGATTGGGTTCACGCTGGCTCTCAGCGGGAACCGCGGCGATCGCACCTTTCTGCACTCCCACATGACCGCAGTGCTCCCCGGCTATCGCGATCAGGGCATCGGCCGCCGGCTCAAGCTCTTCCAGCGCGACGATGCCATCCAGCGCGGCATCGGCCTGGTGGAATGGACCTTCGATCCGCTCGAATTGAAAAACGCGCATTTCAATCTCGTGCGGCTGGGAGCCGTGGTGCGGCGCTACATGCCCAACTGCTACGGGATCACGAACAGCCCCTTGCACGCGGGGATTCCGACTGACCGTCTGGTGGCCGAATGGTGGCTCGAGTCGCCGCGCGTGCAAGCGATTCTTCAGGAGCGCCCGCTGGCGGACACCGCGGCTACCGAACGGTTTCCCGTTCCGGCGGATCTTGCCGAAATCAAAGCGACGGATCCGGCGGCGACGGCCAGGATTCAGACCGGCCTTCGCGAGCATTTTATTCAGGCGTTTGCGAAAGGGCAGGCCGTCACGTCGATTCAGGCGCGCGGAGAGCGCGTCGATTACATCCTGCAGGATGCCGCCAGTATCGCAGGTCTGCATCTGCCCTCCCTGCAACAGCACTGAACTAGTACAGGCTCGCGAGGCCGATGGCCCTTGCATTTCGCAGGGCCTCACGTATCTTTTTAAGGTCAAGTGTTAAAGTCACGCGTTAAAGTTAGCCATTAAAGTTGCGTGTCGAGACCTATGCGCCTGCGAAAAATCACGCTCCGCGAAATTCATCTGCGGCTTCTCTCGCCGTTTGAGACCAGCTTCGGCAAGACTCAGCTTCGCCGCATCGTGCTGGTGGAGGCGGACGTGGACGGCGTCGCGGGCTGGGGCGAATCGACTGCCGGCGAGAATCCGTTCTATTCCTACGAGACCACCGAAACAAGCTGGCTGATCATCCGCGATTACCTTTGGCCCATGCTGAAGGGCAGGGAATTCGCCTCCGCCAGCGAGATCGGGGACCTGCTGGCCCCGGTGCGCGGCTACAACATGGCCAAAGCGGCGGTCGAAACGGCGCTCTGGGACGCCGAAGCGAAGCAGAAGAACCTGCCCCTCGCGAAGCTTCTCGGCGGGACGCTCGAAGAAATCCCCTGCGGCGTCTCGATCGGCCTGCAGCCGACGCTTCCGGAGCTCTTCGCGAAGGTCGAGAAGGAGCTGCTCGCGGGATACCAGCGCATCAAGATCAAGATCAAGCCCGGAGCGGACATCGGCCTGGTGAGCGCGCTCCGCGAGCGCTTCCCGCGCATCCGCCTGATGGTGGACGCCAATTCCGCCTACACGCTGAAAGACACGCCGCTGCTGAAGGCGCTCGATGCGTTCTACCTGATCATGATCGAGCAGCCGCTCGGCTGGGACGACATTTTTTCGCACGTGCAGCTGCAGCGCGAGCTCGATACGCCCATCTGCCTCGACGAGTGCATTCACGACTTCGACCACGCCCGCGCCGCCATCGAGACCAAGGCGTGCCGCATCATTAATATCAAGCTCGGCCGCGTGGGCGGCCATGCGGCGGCGCGGCGCATGCACGACCTCTGCCAGGCAAACTCGATCCCGGTGTGGTGCGGCGGAATGCTCGAATCGGGCATCGGGCGCGCGCATAACATCGCCATGTCGTCGCTCGCAAACTTTAATCTTCCAGGTGATGTGTCGGCTAGCCGACGCTATTGGGACGAGGACGTAATTGAACCGGAAGTTGAAGTCTCCAAGCACGGCACGATTCGCGTCCCGACGACTCCGGGCATCGGCTACACGCCGCGCATCGACCGCATCGAATCGATCACCCATCGCCGCGAAGTTCTTGAGTAATACTTGAACGCCTCTTCTCTGATCGAAAGTAACGCTTCCAGCGCTCCCTCTCATCGGCCAAGACCTTTCTTACTTGCCCTCGGACTGATCGCGGTAATGCTCATCTGGTCTTTTAACTATGTGGCGGCGAAAATCGGCCTGCGGCACATGGACGTCATCTCTTTCGCGTCGATCCGGATGCCGCTGGCGGCGCTGCTGATGCTCCCCCTCTATTTCGCGCAGCCGCGCCGGACGCCCCTCGACCGGCGCGACATCTATGCCTTCGCGGTGCTCGGCTTTTTCGGCGTGATCATCAATTCGGGGTGTTTCGTGCTGGGGCTCACCGAGACCACCTCGGAGCATTCGGTGATCGTGCGGGCGCTCGGACCGGTGCTCGTACTGGCGCTGGCGGTTGCGCTGTCGCTGGAAATGCTCACCCCGGCGAAGTCTGCCGGGATGCTGCTTTCGTTTCTCGGGGTGATCCTTCTCGATGCCGGACCTGCGACCGCGCCTGGCACCGGCCACGCCGCCCTGGCCCATTCCGGGCTGCTCCTTGGCGATTTGTATACCTTCCTGAGCATCACGGGCTTCGCGGTTTACACCGTTTTCGCAAAGAGGATCGCGATGCGCTACGACGCGGTGTCGATGAACACCTACGTGGTGGGCGCCGCGGGCCTGCTGGCCGCGCCGGTGGCATTGCGCCAGGCAATCCATCTTCAGTGGGGAAGCGTGACCTGGATCGGCTGGGCGGCCATGCTTTACATGGCCGTGGTAACCACGGTTGCGTCCTACACGATTTACAGCTGGGTGCTGCGGTACATGGAGCCGTCGCGCGTCGCGGTGATTAATTACGTGCAGCCCATGGTCGTGATCCTCATCTCGATCCCGCTCCTCGGAGAGCACCCCACCCAGCATCTGCTCGCCGGAGGCCTGCTGGTGCTGGTAGGCGTGTACCTCACGGAGCGCGCGAAATAACGGCGCGCGCGCCGTAATAGCGTCGAGTAGCGCGTGACGGAGCAAGTGAGTCCCGGCAACTAACTCAGATCGACCTCGCGAGGCTTCGAACGAGGTCGCCTTATGCGAAGGCGGGAATTGCGCCGAGGGGACTTCGCGAAAAAGTCAGCGAGGTCGCCCACGAGACCTGCAGCCATGGCTGCGAGGATTGCGGCTGAATTTCTGAGAGCGGCCCTGCCGAGAGGCTGGACTTTGAAGAGGCGTTTGGAACGTCCGCCTCGCTGCGGGGCAGGGGAGCCTGTCCAGGAGGCGACGTACCCCTTCTTTTCGAGGCGGTCGAGGGTGGTGTAAACGGCGCCAAGGGAGGTACGGCGCTCGGTGCGGTCTTCGATTTCGCGGCGGATGGTCATTCCGTAAGCGTTTTCTCCCAGGTGAAGAATAGCGAAAAGGACCAGCTGCTCAAATTCGGCGGCGCGCGGCTCTTTGGGCATGGGTTTATTCTACAATGTGGTAATACAGTTCTACAATGTAGAAATTATTGGCAACAGCGAAAGGACGAACTGCGGACAACAACAAGAAGACAATGGCCGGGGCTGGCGGCGCAACGGCAACCGCGCGGCAGACTATGGTTATTTGTGGTGAGCTGCGAGCAGCAGGAGGGCGAAGATTACCACCGGGATCAGGCCGATCATGATGAACAGGCGCGCGTTGAGAGGCTTGGGCCTGCGGCTGGTGTACCAATCGCGGAACTGCGGGCGGTCGGGGAGGGCGATCTCGTCCTGGTGTTTCAGGTCCCAGGCGAACTGGCGGGCGCTGGGGTAGCGGTTGCGCGGATCGCGCTCCAGGGCCCGCCAGAGGATTTCCTGCATCGGGCGCGTCACCGCAGGCTCGAAATGCGACGGAGGCTCGGGATCGTTCACCAGGCGCTGGTTCATGGCGACCAGTGGATTGGGGCCGCGAAACGGAACCTGCCCGGTGAGCATTTCGTAGAGAATGATGCCCAGCGAGTAGACGTCGCTCCGGGCGTCGCCGCGCGCGCCTTTCACCTGCTCGGGCGAGATGTAGTCGGGCGTGCCCATCGATTTGGTGATGTGCGCGAAGGTGAGGCGGCGGCCCGCGACTTCTCCAGCCAGGCCGAAGTCGATCAGCTTGATGCGGTCTTCGCTGTCGACCATGATGTTTTCCGGCTTCAGGTCGCGGTGAATCACTCCTCCCTTGTGGATGTATTCGAGCGCTTCGCAGATGCCGATGGCGATGCGCTCGGCGCGCTCGGGCGGGAGCTTCTTTTCTTCGTCGAGAATCTCGCGCAGCAGGCGCCCTTCCACCCATTCCATCGTCATGTACACGCGGCTGGGGTCAAACTGCGGCAGCACCTTCACCACGCCGGGATGATCGAATTTGCGGCCGATTTCGGCCTCGCGATGGAAGCGATCGAAGAAAAGCGGATCGCACTCCAGTTCGGGATGGGGAACCTTGAGTGCCACCACGCGTCCGTCGCGCAGATCGGTGGCGCGAAAGATGGTGGCCATGCCGCTGCGCGAGACCAGGCTGTCGATGCGGTAATGATCGAGTTGGTCGCTGGGACTTAGGGTGGCGATCATAGAGGCCTCCCGGCTTGTGTGCCTGATGCAGGTTCCGTAAGAAGGCTACGACGCGGGCCTAAACCAGGCATAAAGGGCGCATAAAAGATTCATAAAGCGCGCGCTGGGCGATGTAGCGGCGGCAGGACGCATCCCGCCATCCGCTGAGCCCGTTTTGCTACTCAGAGCGTCGAAAGGCTGGCCCAAAGCCTTGGGGGGGGGTGGAGTAGAATGGATTGCGGAGGGTCGTGGACATGAGCGCGTTTGGACGAGGCTTGTCTTTGATTTTTCTGGTAATCATCGTAGGAGCTGCTCTCATTCTTGGAGGCGCGGCAAGGAGCGGGCACTTGCAGGCTCACTCCGCCGCGGTGGAATCTCCCGTTGGCACGGCGGCGCCTGGCGCGGCCACGCTGCGCGAAACGCTCGGAAACGGGCTGCGTGTGGTGATCGTGCCGGACAATCTGGCGCCGGTGGCGACCATGGTGGTGAATTACCTCGTGGGTTCCAACGAAGCGCCGGCGGGCTTTCCGGGTATGGCCCACGCGCAGGAACACATGATGTTTCGCGGGAGCCCAGACCTCTCCGCGGCGCAGCTGGCGAACATCTCGGCGGCCATGGGCGGGAACTTCGACGCCGACACGCAGCAGACCGTGACGCAGTACTTCTTCACCGTTCCGTCGGAGGACCTGGACGTCGCGATGCACATCGAAGATCTGCGGATGCGCGGCGCCCTCGACACCGACAAATTGTGGGATCAGGAGCGCGGCGCCATCGAACAGGAAGTAGCGCAGGACCTCTCGAATCCCGCAGTACGTTTTCTACACCAAGCTGCTGGCGGCGATGTTTCGCGGAACTCCCTACGAGAATGACGCGCTGGGATCGCGCCCTTCGTTCGATAAAACCACCGGCACGATGCTGCACCAGTTCTACGACACCTGGTATGCGCCGAATAACGCCATCATGGTAATTGTCGGCGACGTGGACCCGCAGAAAACTCTCGGAGAAGTGAAGAAGCTGTTCGGAGACATTCCGGAGAAAAAGATTCCGGCGCGGCCCGAAGTGAAGCTGGGAGGCGTTGCCACGCAGACGCTGAAGCTGAACACCGACCTGCCCTACGGGCTGGCAGTCGTGTCGCTGCGGTGGCCGGGATCGGACAGCCCGGATTTCGCGGCGGTAAACGTCCTGGGGGACGTGCTGAGCAGCCAGCGGGGAACTCTCTACGCGCTGGTGCCCGAAGGCAAGGCCCTCGATACAGGCTTTTCGTTGAGCGCCATGCCCAATGCGAGCGTCGCCTACGCCATGGCGGCGTATCCACAGGGCGGCAACGGGGAAGCGTTGTTGAAGCAGTTGCAGGGGATTCTCTCCGACGACGCGAAAAACGGCGTGCCCGCCGACCTGGTGGAAGCTGAGAAGCGCCACGAAGTGGCCAGCGAGGAGTTCCAGAAGAACTCCATCTCGGGGTTGGCAATGGAATGGTCGAACGCGCTCGCGGTGGAAGGGCGGCAATCGCCCGACGAGGACATCGAGGCGATCAAGAAAGTGACGGTCGAGGATGTGAATCGCGTCGCGCGCAAGTATCTGGCGCCGTCCGATGAGATCGACGCTCTGCTTTCCCCGCAGCCCTCGGGCAAGCCGGTTTCCTCGAAGTCGTTTGGCGGAGCGGAATCGCTGGCCTCTGCCCCGAGCGGGCCAGTGGAGCTTCCTTCCTGGGCGAAGGATGCGGTCACACGGCTTACCATCCCCGACCTGACGATTCATCCCACCGTGGTTTCGCTTTCCAACGGGATCAAGGTGATCGTGCAGCCCGAATCGATCAGCAATTCGGTCAGCGTCCTGGGGCATATCAAGAACAACGCCGAT
Organism: uncultured Acidobacteriota bacterium; assembly: GCA_963709105.1. GTDB lineage: Bacteria > Acidobacteriota > Terriglobia > Acidiferrales > UBA7541 > Palsa-295. Next base: position 616,164 of record CAVPVC010000013.1, on the reverse strand, counting down.
CTCGAGACGCCTGCGGGCCAGGAAGGTGTCAGCACGGTCCTGAACGATCTGTTCCCCTACGGCACGCAGAAGCTCGACCGCATCACCTTTCAAAAGGCGCTCGATGACATCGGCGCGGACGAATCGGCCGGCGGCGATTTTGCGCTCAACGTACTCACCGATCATTTTGATCGCGGCATGGAATTGCTGGCGGATAACGAGCTGCACCCGGCGCTCCCGGAAAGCGCATTCAAGGTGGTGCAACAGCAAACGGCGGACGCGGTGGCGGGTCAGTTGCAGAGCCCCGAATACCTGGTGTCCCGCGCCCTCGACGCAGGGCTCTATCCCAAGAACGATCCCTTGCAGCGTGAGGCCACGCCAGCCACCGTGAAGTCACTCACCCTCCAGAATGTGAGCGGGTATTATCAGCGCGCCTTTCGCCCCGACCTGACGACCATTGTGGTGATCGGCAACGTGACGCCGGAGAAGGCCAGGGAAGTCGCTGAGAAGTATTTTGGCGACTGGAAGGCCTCGGGGCCTGCGCCGCAGACCGATCTGCCTCCGGTGCCGCTGAATTCCCCCGGCGTTACCGCCGTTCCCAACAAAAGCCGCGTGCAGGTGAGCGCGCACCTGGCCGAAACGCTGGGGCTGAATCGCTTCAATCCGGATTACTACGCACTCGAACTCGGGAATCACGTACTCGGTGGCGGATTCTACGCAACGCGCCTTTACCGGGATCTGCGGGAAAATGCGGGGCTGGTCTACTTCGTGGATTCATCGTTTGGCATCGGTAAAACCCGCTCCACCTATCGCGTGGACTACGCATGCGACCCGCAGAATGTCTCGAAGGCGCGCGGAGTCATCGAACGTGACCTGAAGGCCATGCAAACCACTCCCGTGAGCGACGACGAACTGCGGCAGGCGAAGGCCATGCTGCTGCGGCAGATTCCCCTGGGAGAATCGAGTGTGGAACACATAGCCGGCGGATTAATGTCGCGCGCGACGATCGGGTTGCCGCTGGATGAGCCCAGCGTCGCCGCCCATCACTACGTCGATCTGACGGCGGACAAGGTGATGGCGGCTTTCGCTAAGTGGGTGCGGCCGGGAGACCTCGTCCAGGTGACCGAAGGTCCTAATCCTCAGTAGGGTGGTGGGATCAACACAGTTAAAGTAAAGCTTTATGGGTCCCGAGTCGGCCTCGGTTCAGCGGCAATTCCTTATTTTGCCGACAGCGCGGCGGTCTTGAGCGGCACCTTGGGGCTGTAGACGTGCCAGAAGTCGCCGTCCGAATTCGCGAACTCGACGGCTACCTGCTTCCGTCCCTTCTTCTTGGAGTCGACGTAGACCACCCGGCACTCGCGTTCCTCTTCCGTAAAGCTGTTGACCACCAGGATCTTCTGTCCCAGTTTGACACGCGGTGTCATGTCGAGTAGCCCGCCGTACAGGCTTACGGCCATTGTCGCGGTCACGTCGCGAAAAGGATGGTTTTTGGGGGTCCTGCCGTAAACCTTCACAGGAATGGTCAGCGGAAAACGAGGGCAGCGGCGGCGTTCAACCATGGGTGCCTCCTAAGATTGCTGGTTTCTTCTATTCATCGGGATTCTATTCAACAAGGCCAAGCTACGCCCGCCCGACTGCCTGGATCAATAGTACTAGGTTGACTAGAGTGCCAACACACCTGGAGAAGCTCCGTGACAATGCCCCACGCGATTCCTTCCATTTGATTGATTGAAACTGTCTGTTGAACTTGGCCGATAAAAGTAACGTAATCCTTCTCATTAAATTTCCAGAAGCACCGTGCACTCACCCAGGGATATTTAAGGCTTTGCTAAAGCTGTCGGCGTGTCGACCGATTCTTCATACGTAGTATTGCGTATTTACAAAACTTTCATCCGAGCGCGAGCATCAGTTGTGGTAGCGGTAAGAGAGGAGGATCGTTCGAATGGCGATTTTCAGGAGCAAGGAAGAAAAGGATATCAAAGGGTCGGCGTCCTCAACGGAAACTTCGGGGAATCAGGATTCGCAAGGGCCCGACCACGATGAGATTGCTCTTTTGGCCTATGGGCTCTACCTCGAGCGCGGAGGCTCGGAAGGCCGGGAATTGGAGGACTGGCTCGAAGCTGAGAAAAGACTTGTCGCGGAATGGGCGCATCGTCACGCCCCGAAGTCGAAGTCGACGACAGCCTGAAGTTTAAACCAATACTTCAGAACTTAGGATCGGGTCCATTCGGACTGGCTCCGTCCTGCAAAAGGCCGGTGGCGATTTCTCGGCCTTTCTTGATTGCTCGTTTTTCTACTCGCTCTTAACGGCCGGATCGGCTTGGCTGATACTGCCCGGGAGCAGTTTCGTCTCGATCGTGAATTTCTGCTTGGGGAGGAGGTTTACGTCCGTCGTGAAGTCCCGGTAGCCCGGCAGCGCGATCTTGATCTGGTGCTTGCCCGGGCTCACGAGCATCGAGCGTCCGATTCCTCCGAATTCGTGGACGTACCCCGCGAAGCTGCCATCGAGGAACACGGCGGCGCGGTCCGGCTCGACCTTCAGCTTGATTTCGGAAGTCACCTTGGAATATTCCACCCGCGGGTCTTTGGTCAGCTGGATCATCAGATCGATGGTTTTGCCGGGTTCGACGGTGACCTTCTGATCGGAGTCGGTATAGCCGGACTGGCGCACATCGATGTCATGTTCGCCCGGAAGCAGCAGGATTTTCTTGTCGCCCTTGAGCTCGCTGATGTGGCCCACATACTGGCCGTCGATCCAGACTCCGGCGCTCTTTTCGACCTTGGTGGACGGCACGAAATCGACCTGCCCCATCACTTTGTTGTCCGCAGCGCGCATGTGCCATGCGCCGGGAAGCAGTGCCAACACGAGAAAGACAAAAAGCCCTCCGGCCTTTTCAGTAATACGCATAGTTGTTCCCCTCGACGAAGTTTCGCTCCAAAGAGTGCACCACAATTCTAAGCCCTTCGGCGGGCGGAGAAACGCGATTCTTGGCGGCCCCGGGCAAAAAATCCGTCGCTCTAGGGCTCTTACCTGAGGGAGTTGGGCTGCTGCGCCGGTGCGGGCGGAAGCGTCAGCCGTAGCTGGCCGCGGCTCTTCGGCCGCCTGCGCCACGGGCGAGAAACACTCCCAGGAGAAATCCGCCGATGTGGGCCCACCAGGCGACGCCTCCCGTACTGGCTTCGCCCGGCGCGCCCAGCGAACCGATACCGCTGAGGAATTGCGCGAGGAACCATAGGCCGATGAACACGACCGCCGGTATGCGCGCGGTAAACCAGATAATGAAGAGCGGCACTAGCGTAAGAATCCGGGAACCCGGAAACAGAACGATGTAGGCTCCCAGCACGCCCGAAATTGCGCCGCTCGCGCCGAGAGAGGGCACCTTCGATCCCCAGGAGAACGCGGCCTGGGCGATGCCGGAACCAAGCCCGCACACCAGATAGAAGAAAAGATAGGGAACCGGGCCCATGCGGTCCTCCACGTTGCCGCCAAAGATCCACAGGAACCACATGTTACCCAGGATGTGAAGGAATCCGGCATGAAGGAACATACAGGTGAACAGGGGAAGCAGCGCCTGCATCAGGGTGTAGTGGCGGCCTTCGAGCGCCAGTTGAATTTTCGCCGGCGTCAGGGCGTACGTTCGCACGAAGGCTTCGGCCGCCGCGGGCGACAGCGATATCTGGTGGATGAAGACAGCCACGTTCGCGACGATGAGCAGGATCGTGACGATGGGCAGCGTTCGCCGCGGCGTCATGTCTTTCAGGGGAATCAACGCCGCCTCCGGGATGCTGCGGCAAGAACGGGCCGGTTCGAAGGTCGGGGGCTGGCCTCGTTCAGATCCTCGTTCAGATGTTGAAGAGAAGCTTTATGTTTACGTTTCGTGCAGTCCCGATAGGGCACTGACCCCAGTTCAAGCGTTTCATTAGAATGAAAATTTCCGAGTAGTCCTGAGACGGATTTTTCTTGGCTGGTTGCGTTCATGCGGGCGACGCCGATAACATCGATTCCGCCCCTGTTGTGCGAGCAGTGTGCTGAATGGAATGGATTCGACATTGTCCGAAGCACTTTAACGGAAGGCTCTGCGGACGCGCAACGGGGCGAGAAAGAAAAGAGGGTCGTGCGGCGTTTAAGAATTGCGCCGCACCGATGGCTGTGATAAAAAATTTCATTCCGATGCGTGCGGCTCGTGCGGCTGTTTGAATCGTTCCGGCACTGATGTGTTCAGTCGGGCGGTCGGCGCGCCGACACGCTATGCCACTCCATGAATCCGAGGCCATCGTTTTAAGAAGCTATCCGTTGGCCGAGGCTGACCGGCTCGTCAGTTTTTTATCTCGCACAATGGGACGCGTGCGCGGGGTGGCGGCGGGAGCGCGCAGGACCAAGAGCCGGTTCGGTTCGACGCTGCAGAGCCTTTCGCACGTGCGCATCTGGTATTACGAGAAGGAAACGCGCGACCTGGTGCGCATCAATCAGTGCGAGATGATCGAGTCGTTCATGGATGCGTTCGGCGATTACGCATCCAGCGTGGCGCTGGCGCTTTTCAGCGAAATCACCGAAGCGGTGCTGCCCGAGCGCGATGCCGCCGACGCGAATTTCCGGCTCCTGTTGCTTTGTTCGCAGCGAGTGAAGGCCACCAAGAAGCCGGAAGTTCCGCTGGCCTACTTCGTGTTGTGGACGGTGAAGCTCGGCGGCTGGCTCCCGGCGCTCGATGTTTGCGTGAAATGCGGCAGCGTGCTGGCGGGCAGGGAGCCTATCTATTTTTCGGCGAGCGCGCTGGGAGCGTTTTGCGCAAACTGCCGCCGGTCCGGAATGCGGACTCTTTCTCCTGCGGCCCTGGCGGGGGCGAAGAGAATGCTCGCCGAGCGTTTGGACCGGATTGCCGAGGATTCGGTCTCACCGGTGGCCGCGCGAGAGATCACCGACATCATGCTGGATGTGATCGAGCAGCAGATCGATCGAAAGCTTACGTCGAGACGACAACTGGAGTTGCCCGCTTGAGAATGCAGCAATCTAAAGTAAAGCATAAAGACAAAGCTGCTCCGCAATCGTCGCCCAAGCCGAGCGCAAAAGTGCAAGGACTCAATTTTCAGGACCTTATACTAAGACTTGAAGAATACTGGATGCGCCGCGGATGTATTCTCCAGCAGCCGTATGACATTGAAGTCGGCGCCGGGACAATGCACCCGGAAACATTTCTACGCGTCTTGGGTCCGACTCCTTATCGCGTTGTTTACGTGCAGCCGAGCCGCCGACCTACGGACGGGCGCTACGGCGAAAATCCCAACCGACTCTACAAGCACACCCAGCTTCAAGTGATACTCAAGCCTTCTCCCGTCGATATTCAGGACCTCTATCTCGAGAGCTTGGGCGCTGTGGGAATCAATCTGAAGGAACACGACATTAAGTTTGAAGAGGACAACTGGGAGTCGCCCACGCTCGGCGCCTGGGGAATCGGATGGCAGGTGATGCTCGACGGCTTGGAGATCACCCAGTTCACTTATTTTCAGCAGTGCGGCGGAATCGATCTCGATCCCATTTCCGTCGAACTGACGTATGGGCTCGACCGCATCGCGGCCTACCTGCAGGGAGTGGACAACGTCTACGATGTCCGCTGGTCGGACGCGATGACCTATGGGCAGGTGCGGCTTGCCGAGGAACAGCAATTTTCGGCGTACAGCTTCGATTACGCGGATGCGGTTTCCACGCGGAAGCAGTTCGATCTGATCGAGGCCGAGGCCAGCCGTCTGTTGGCGGAATACGACAGCTTGAAAGGGAAGGCCGGGAAGCGATTTCCGGTACTGCAGATCTACGATCTGTGCCTCAAGTGCTCCCACCTCTTCAACCTGCTGGATGCGCGCGGAGCAATTTCGGTGACGGAACGCGCGGCGATGATCGGGCGGGTGCGAAAGCTTGCTACTCATGTGGCCCGCGCGTGGCTGAGCCAGCAGACTCATGCATCTCAAGAAGTAGTTGAGGTAAGCGCATGACGCCCGGCCTTGCGAAAAAAAACAAGCGCAGCGCGGCCGCGAAGAGTGGGCGCAAGAGTTCGTCGCAAGCGAAGGTGAGCGGCAGGAAAGCATTTGGCGAATTCCTCTTCGAGATCGGCTGCGAGGAAATTCCGGCAGGAATGATTGAGAAGGCATCCCATGAACTTCAGGAATTACTTGCGAAACATCTGGTTGCGGCAGGTCTGATCGCCGGCAGTTCAAGCAATACTTCGCCTGAAACTTCCATTGAAACATTCGGCGCCCCTCGGCGCCTTGTTGCGATTGCGCGCAGTGTGCGCTTGCGCCAGGAAGATGTGACGCGCGAAGTGATCGGTCCTCCGAAATCGGTGGCCTTTGATAATGTCGGCGAGCCGACCAGGGCGGCGATCAGCTTCGCGGAAAAGCAGGGAGTCCCGCTGTCGCAAATTTCTGTTGTGAATACTCCCAAGGGCGAATGTCTGGCGGTGAAGCAAACGGTGATCGGGCAGCCGGCCGCCCAGGTGCTGGAGACGATTCTGCCGCAGGTGATCGGCGAAATTACCTGGCCGCGTTCGATGTACTGGACAGGGGCCAAGGGCTCGCGCTTCATCCGTCCGATACGCTGGATCGTGGCGCTGCTCGATGGCAAGGTGATTCCCGTTTCGTTTGCGGAAGTACATTCGGGAAGTCGCACCGAGGGGCACCGGTTTCTGGGAAAGAAGGCCATTCCGGTAACGGGTCCGGCAGACTACGAGTCCCGGCTCAAGAAGAATTTTGTGTTGTTCCGGCCGGAGGAGCGCCGCAAGAAAATCGAAACGGAGCTGCGGTCGCTCGCTTCGCGCAAGAACCTGCGAGCGCACGAGGATTCGGGCCTTCTCGATGTGGTGACCTATCTAAACGAATATCCCTCGGTGATCATGGGCAATTTCGACCCTGGCTTTCTGGACCTGCCGGAGGAGATTCTGATCACGGTGATGCGCGGGCATCAGAAATATTTCGCGGTGGAGAACCGCGAAGGGGAACTGGTACCCGATTTTCTGGCGGTGATCAACCTGCCCGGAGATCCCAAGGGCTTCATTCGGGCGGGGCATGAGCGCGTGATCCGGGCGCGATTTGCCGATGCCCAATTCTTCTGGACGGCCGATCAGAAGATCAAGCTGGGGGAATACCTCCCGAAACTGGCGACGGTAACCTACGAACGGCGCCTCGGAAGCTACGGCGACAAAGTCGAGCGCATGCGCTCCCTGGCGCGCTGGCTGGCCGAGCAGTGGTTCAGCGCCGGCGTTGCCAAGGCGGACGTCGCTGGTTCTGACCGGGCAGCGGAGCTTGCCAAATGCGATCTGGTAACGGAAATGGTGCGCGAGTTTCCCGAGCTGCAGGGAGTTGTCGGGGGCCTGTACGCGCGCGCGCAGGGAGAAACGGAGGAAATCGCCTGGGCGGTCTACGATCAGTACAAGCCGATTGGCTTGGACGATCCGCTGCCCAGAAACATCACCGGGTGTGCCGTCGCGCTGGCGGACAAGCTCGATTCAGTCGTGGCCTGCTTCGCGGTGGGCGCGATTCCTACGGGTTCAAGCGATCCATTCGCTTTGCGGCGTGCTGCGATTGGAATAGTTAAGATTATACTTGAATGTAAATTGCCGCTTTCACTTTCGGCGGCAGTGTCCGCAGCGGCAAGATTCCTCAAGGAACATCGCCCCAACATAGAAGCGTCCGAAGCCTCCCAGAAGCAGGTGCTCGAATTCCTGCTGGAGCGGGCGCGATATATATTGAAAGAGCGCCGCGGCTTTGCCTCCGATGAGATCAACGCGGCGTTTGCGGCGGGGTCCGACGACATGGTGGATGCTGTTGACCGCGTGGCTGCGCTGCAGACGATTCGCGGCAGCAAGAACTTCGCTCCCCTGGCCGCTTCGTTCAAGCGCATCCGCAACATATTGGAGAAGTCGGCCGGGAAGGGCGATAAGGTTCAGGGGGCCGTGAATCAGGAGTTGCTGCGGGAGCCGGCGGAGCAGCAGTTGCAGATGGTGGCGCAGAGAGTTGGGGCGGAGGCGTCGCGCAAGAAGAAGGAAAAGAAATATCGAGCGGCACTCGAAGAAATTTCCGAGCTTCGCCCCGCGGTGGATTTTTTCTTCGACAAAGTGATGGTGATGGTTGAAGACGAGGACGTTCGCAGAAACCGTATCGCGCTGCTCGGTGGATTGTTGAAGGAGTTCTCCACCATCGCTGACTTCTCCGAGCTAAGCGCAGAAGAAGTTCAGGCCAAGAATTAGGTTTGTGTCGCTCGCATTTTTATTGAGGCGATGCTTTAGTTGTGGGCGCGCCGACAAATTTAGAATTAAAAATTTAAAGTGAAAGTTTGAGGAGAGAGATGAAATACGTTTATTTCTTTGGAGCTGGTAAAGCGGACGGAAACGGCGACATGAAAGATCTTCTGGGAGGCAAGGGCGCAGGCCTGGCGGAAATGACCCGCATCGGATTGCCCGTACCGGCCGGCTTCACCATCACCACCGAGACCTGCGATTACTACCTGACGCACGGCAAGAAATATCCCAAGGAATTGCGCGCGGAGGTGTCGAAAAACATCGCGCGCCTCGAGAAGCTGACGGGCAAGAAGCTGGGTGATGCGAAGGATCCGCTGCTGGTGAGCGTGCGCTCGGGCTCGGCGAAGTCCATGCCCGGGATGATGGAGACGATTCTAAATCTGGGCTTGAACGATAAGTCCGTGGAAGGGCTGGCCAAGGCCACCGGCAATCCGCGTTTTGCCTACGACGCCTACCGCCGCTTCGTGCAGATGTATTCGAGCGTCGTGATCGGCCTGCCCAAGGAAGACCTGGAGACCCGGCTGCGCAATTTGAAGAAATATCTGAAAGTTACCGACGATACGCAGGTGACGGCCGATGGCTGGCGCCAACTGGTGGGTGAATACAAGGCCTATTTCAAGGAAAAGACCGGCCGGGATTTCCCCGAGGATCCGGAAGAGCAACTGTGGGGCGCGATTGGCGCGGTGTTCGAGTCCTGGATGGGCGAGAAAGCCGTTACCTACCGGCGCGTCGAGAAAATTACCGGGCTGCTGGGTACGGCGGTGAACGTGGTTCAAATGGTGTTTGGCAATACCGGCGAGGAATCGGGGACTGGCGTTTGCTTTACGCGCGACCCGTCGACCGGCGAGAAGAAGTTTTTTGGGGATTTCCTGCTGAACGCGCAGGGCGAAGACGTGGTCGCGGGCATTCGCACGCCGCTGCACTTGAGCGAACTCAAGAACCTGATGCCGAAGGTCTATAAGCAGCTCGAGCGAGTGCGCGAGAAACTCGAGAAGCATTACCGCGACATGCAGGACATGGAATTCACCGTCGAGACCGGTACCCTTTATATGCTTCAGACGCGCAACGGCAAGCGTTCGCCGGGAGCGGCCTTTCAGATTGCCGTCGATATGGCCAATGAAGGGCTGATCACAGTTGAAGAAGCACTTGAAAGAATCAAGGCAGAGGATGTCGAGCGCCTCTTCTATCCTGTGCTCGATGCCAAGCTCGCGCGGACGGAGCTGGCCAGCAGGAAGCTGGCGAGCGGCATCAATGCGGTGCCGGGAGCGGCTGTGGGCAAGGCTGTGTTCACCGCCGAGGATGCGGAGCACTGGGCGGCCAAGGGCGAGAAAGTGATTCTCGTCCGGCGCGAGACCAGTCCAGAAGATGTGGGCGGGATGTATGTGGCGCAGGGAATTCTCACCGCGACGGGCGGCAAGACCAGCCACGCGGCGGTGGTAGCGCGCGGGTGGGGGAAGTGCTGCATCGTCGGAGCGGAGAAGATCGACATCGAAGCGGAAGCCAAGACGATGAGCGTCGACGGGCACGTCGTGCGCGAAGGGGACTGGATCACGCTCGACGGCGGGGACGGCACCGTCTACAGCGGGCAGTTCGATCTGGTGCGCCCGGAACCGCCCAAGGCCTACGCAACATTGATGAAATGGGCCGATAAACACAGAAAAATCGGCGTTCGCACGAATGCCGACACCCCGCACGATGCCCGTCTGGCGCGCGAAATGGGCGCCGAGGGAATCGGGCTTTGCCGCACCGAGCACATGTTCTTCAAGGACTTCGAGCATCCCGAGAAGAGCGCCGACCGCCAGTTGGCCATCCAGGAAATGATCCTCGCGGATAATTCCGAGGCGCGGCGCAAGGCGCTCGACAAACTGCTGCCGTTTCAGCGGCGCGACTTCATCGGCATTTTCGAGGCGATGGCTGGGCTGCCGGTGACGATCCGCCTGATCGATCCGCCGCTGCACGAGTTTGTCCCGCACGACGAGGCCAAGCAGGCCGAGCTTGGCGCGAAAAGATCGGGATTTCGCCGGAAGCCGTGGCGCGTCGTGTGGAGCAGTTGCACGAAGCCAACCCGATGCTGGGGCATCGCGGATGCCGGCTCGCCATCACCTACCCGGAAATTCTCGAAATGCAGGTGCGAGCGATCATCGAAGCGGCCATTGATTGTCAGAAGAGGAAGATTAAAGTTATACCTGAGATCATGATTCCGCTGACGCTCGACAAAAAAGAGTTGAAGATCCTAGATACAGCGACAAGAAAAGTCGCCGACGCAATAATCAAGGATTCTAAGGTAAAACTTGAATATCTTGTGGGTACCATGATCGAGCTTCCACGCGCTGCCTTGCTTGCGGATCAGATTGCCGAGGTAGCGGAGTTCTTCTCGTTCGGAACGAACGACCTGACCCAGACGACCATGGGCCTCTCCCGCGACGACGCCGGCCGCTTCCTGCCGGAATATGTCGACCAGAGCAAGGCGGCCATCTTTAAGGATGACCCGTTCCAGTCCATCGACGTCGAAGGCGTGGGGATGCTGATCAAGTGGGCCATCGAGAAGGGCCGAAAGACGAGGCCGAAGCTCAAAATCGGCATCTGCGGCGAACATGGCGGCGACGCCGAGAGCGTGAAGTTCTGCCACAACGTGGGCATGAACTACGTGAGCGCATCGCCCTACCGCGTGCCCATAGCCCGGCTGGCGGCGGCGCAGGCGGTAATCGAGGGCAAGAAGAAAAGGAAGTAGAGGAGGCAGAAGCAGAGGACGCAGAGGAGAAGCTCCTCCGCTTTGCTGCCGCGAGGGATCTCTGCTAGGCTGCCCACTTGTTTCGCCTTCTTGCACGCGCATTGGTACAGCACTATGATCGGTCCTCCAATCTGGAGGGCCGGTCATGCGTCGTAAACCCACCGTTTCATCTCGAACTTTCCTCAAGCTGTTCCTAATCCTTGCAGTATTGGCCTGCGCCATTGTTGTCCCGCGTCTCGCTCTTCGCGGGCAGAGTCTCGCTGCGAGCCCGGTGTTTTCTGTGGAACGCCTTATGGCCGAGATTCGCACGCTTTCGTCGGATGAGTTTCAGGGGCGCGGACCAGGGACTAAGGGTGAAGAGTTGTCGATCGCCTACATCCAAAAGCAGTTTCGGGATGCGGGGCTGGAGCCGGGCAATCCCGACGGAACCTATCTGCAGGCGGTGCCGTTGGTGGGGACGCGACCCGATCCGAACATGACGCTTACGTTTGCCGGGCACGGCAAGACGATGAAGCTGGCGTTCGAGAAGGACTTTGTAGCGCAGACGCGGCGCATGGTTGATTCGGTGCACCTGGACGCGGACATGATTTTCGCCGGCTACGGCGTGCAGGCTCCCGAATACAAATGGGATGACTTCAAGGGCGTGGACGTGCGGGGCAAGGTGATCGTGGTGCTGATCAACGATCCACCGGTGCCGGACGAGCGCATGTTTGGCGGCAAGGCGATGACGTACTACGGGCGATGGACGTACAAGTACGAGAAGGCGGCGGAGCTGGGCGCGGCGGGCTGCCTGATCGTGCACGAAACCGATCCGGCGGGATACCCGTGGGAAGTGGTGCGCGACAGCTGGAGCGGCGAGGCTTTCAATCTGGTGGCGCCGGATAAGAACATGCACCGCGCGGCCGTGGAGGGATGGATCACCCACGAGCGGGCGCAGGAATTGTTCCGCGCGGCGGGTCTCGATTACGAGACGGAGAAGAAAAAAGCGGTGAGCGCCGATTTTCGTCCGGTCCCGCTGGGGATGAAGGCGCAGCTCGATATTCACAACACGCTGCGCACCATCCAATCGCACAACGTGATCGCCAAGCGCACCGGCAGCGATCCCGTGCTGAAAAATCAATACGTGATCTACTCCGCGCACTGGGACCATTTCGGCATCGGGCCGGAGGTAAATGGCGACCGGATTTATCACGGCGCGCGCGACAATGCCTCGGGAACCGCGGCGCTGATCGAGATTGCGCGGGCCTACGCGCAGCTGAAGCCGGAGAACGCGCCGAAGAGAACGATCCTGTTTCTCTCCGTAACAGCCGAAGAACAGGGGTTGCTCGGCTCGGAATACTACGCAGAGCATCCGTTATATCCCGTATCCCGCACGGCGGCCAATATCAACATGGACGCGATGAACGTGTGGGGCAAAACGCGCGACATCACCGAAATCGGGAAAGGGAAGTCGACCCTCGATGAAGTCGTGGCCGACGTCGCCGAGCAGCAGGGACGAACGGTGCGCTCCGATCCTGAGCCGGAGAAGGGCTCCTATTATCGCTCCGACCACTTCAGCTTCGCGAAGGTGGGCATCCCGGCCTTCGATCCCGATCCCGGAATCGATTTTGTGGGCAAGCCCGCGGGGTGGGGAATCGCGAAACGCCAGGAATACACGGCGAACGATTATCACAAGCCCAGCGACGTGATCAAGCCGGACTGGGACCTGAGCGGAGCTGCGCAGGACTGCCAGCTCTACTTCTTGGTGGGATTGCGCGTGGCCGACGCGCCAAAGATGCCCGAATGGAAGCCGGATGCGGAATTCAAGGCGATCCGCGAAGCGTCTCTGAAGAGCGGAAAGTAGCGGCACCAGCCTCGGCGCAATCCGGCGTTCGACGCATCGACTCGCCGGCGACGAGCGACTTCACAAAAGTTTGTATTGATGAGAGAATGCCGCCCGTGTAACCGCCCTGAGGTGGGGTCCATCTAAATAGCACAATTGTTTTTCGTTCGGTTGGCTGTGCTGCGGAACGAATACGTTTGCCCGCGTAAACCTTTGCTGTGGGGGATGCGCGGAGCGGCAACAACGACAACGAGCAGTAACAATGAGCAGCGACAAGGGGATCTCGCAAATGAGGCAGCGCGTAATGCGAACGCTTGCGGTTTCGGTGCTGACGGCTTTGGCGCTCTCGCCAGGACTGGCCGCTCAATCCGGGCCGCCGCCGGCACAACCCGGGACCGGAATGGAGCATGACCTGACGGGAGTGTGGGGACTGGCCAGGGTTCGCGATCAAGTGAACGGGATGCGGCGCGCCGAGCCCACCGCTCCGATGACGCCCGAGGGGCAAGCGAAGTTCGATTACAACACGCACGAACTCAAACAGGGCGGCCCGATCACCATCGACCCGGCCTACACTTGCCACTGGCCGGGACTACCGCACATCTACTTCAGCGGGGCGTATGCCTTCGAGTTCGTGCAAACCCCGCAGCGGATTTTCATCTTCTACGAAAACACTCACCAGTGGCGGGAAATCTGGATGGACGGCCGCAAGATTCCCGAGGACTCCGATCCGCTGTGGATGGGCTATTCGGTGGGGCACTGGGATGGGAACGACCTGGTGGTGGAAAGCGGGAGCTTCAACGACAAGACCTGGCTCGACGTCCGGGGGCATCCGCACAGCGACGCCCTGAAGCTGACCGAGCGGTACCATCGCCCGGATCACGATCACATGGAAATTTCGTTTATCATCGACGACCCCAAGATGTACAAGGGGACGTGGGAGATGAAGAATAATTTCGATTTGAAACCGACCTGGCAAATCGGCGAAGCCTTCTGCGTGGTGGAGGATCAGGCGCAATTCTTCCACGAGAGTCTGCAAAACTCGGAAAAGGTAACGCCGGATAAGCAGAAGCAGTAAAAGGCGAACGTCGCAGCCTTGCAGGGGAAAGAACAAGGAGGAATTTGTGGTGAACACGAAACTGGTGGCGGTGCTTGCGGCGGTGATTGGGCTGGCGGCGGTTTCGTCGTCCGCATGGGCGCATCACGGGACTTCGTCGTACGATCTGACGAAAACCATCTCGACGAAGGCGACCGTGACCAGCCTGCAGTGGGAGAATCCGCACTGCGTGCTGAATTTCGATACCAAGGACGACAAGGGAGTGGTTACGCACTGGTCCGTGGAAATGTACAACCCTTTGTACATGAGCCGCGCGGGCTGGAACCGGAACATCCTGAAGGCCGGGGATGAAATTGAGATCACGTTCCATCCGGCCAAGAACGGCACGGGCGCCGGGTATGTGCGGGATGGCGACGGCAAGATCGTCTTCAACGGCAAGCAGATGAGCCTGGCGGAGCAGCAGTAACAAACTTCACCCGTGTGAGGGAAGCGCGTTCCGGACGGAAGCGGCGGCGCCTGAATTGCAGTATGATGGCGCCGCCCTTAGCTCTTTTTTGCATGGGGCGGGCCGAGTCATCTTGCAATTGAAAATTGAACAGGAGGCACGAATGGCGAAAGCGATGTTGCAGGTTTTTGCGGCGCTGCTGGTGTTTTCGGCCGGTGCCGCGGGCCAGACAAATGCTCCGGCGGGCGCTCCGGCGGATGCCTCGCCGAATGATTCCGCTGTGTACGTCACCAGCGATCAGATCCAGGACGTGGCGAAGCAGCTCTCGGCTGTCACCAAGGGAACCGCGTTTCGCATCGTGGATGTGGGGAACGCTTACGTTGGCGTCGCCCTGCAGAACCGGCTGAAAATCGCACCGGGCGGGCGCGTGCCCGGCCCCATCCTGCACACCAATGTCACCGAGGTGTACTACGTGCTGTCGGGTTCGGCGACGATGGCAACCGGCGGCGTGATGACCGATCAGAAACCGCGAAAGGCCGGCAGCGAAGAGGGAACCGGGCCGGGATTCGACGGCACCGTTGCCAAGCCCAACGATGTCCGCAAGATCAAGGCGGGCGACGTGGTCATCATTCCGAAGAACATGGCGCACTGGTTCAGTGAAGTGCCGGAGGATATCACGTATCTGGTGGTGCGGATCGACCCGGAAAAGTCCATCGGCCTGAAATAAGCAGCGAGCGCGATTCCCGGCAAGAGACAGGAGAAAAAATGACGCGAGCGATACTGAAGATTTGTGCGGCCCTGTTGGTAGTGTCCGCAGGGGCGGCGGCGCAAACGAACGATTCGGCCGTTTACGTGACGAACGAGCAGATTCAGGCCGCGACGAAGAACATCGCGTTTCGCATCGTGGACGTGGGGAATGCCTACGTAGGCGTGGCTATACAGCATCGACCGAAGGCGCCGGCAGGACAGGCGGGCCGACCTCTCGTACACAGCACCGTCACAGAAGTGTATATCGTCACCGCGGGCTCGGCGAAAATGGCCACGGGCGGGATGATGGTCACCACAGGCACGTGGCCCGCAGACAATAAAGACAACGGCGAAGGAATCGGGCTGGGGTTCACCGGCACAGTGGCCAAACCGAATGACGTTCGCACGATCAAAACGGGAGACGTGATCATTATTCCAAGAGGCATGCCGCACTGGTTTACCGACGTGCCCGAGGACCTGACGTATCTTGTGGTGCGAATCGACCCCGCCAAGACGATCGTCCCGAAATAGTCCGGGCGCGCGGTTCAGCGCGCTCATCCCACCCCTCCGATGCTCCCACAGTGCCTGGGCTCCGCCGCGGCCCAGGCTCGCGCTGTTGACACATCCCTCCGGCGAACGTATTGTTCTGCGCAGAAATCGAGTGGGAACCCAAGTTTATTGAAGTGATTTGGCAACGCAGCGGAGCTGTGATTGTGGTCACAGACAGAAGCACCGATTCGCTAGTAGGTTTGCCCGTTGCAAACTAACCGAGAAAGATGGGGAGGTTTTCAGATGCAATCGCACTTGGCGGCCAAGCGTAGTGGTGCGTCCATCACTCAGCGCCGTCTGCTTTCATGTCTGGCTGTGCTGGCCACGCTGGCACTTTGGCTGCCCTCGGCCCGCGCGCAGGCGACCGGGCAATACGCTCCAGCCGATATCGCATTCGGTTCACAGATATTCGCCACACAGTGCACACCGTGCCATGGCGCCACGGGAGATTCGATTCCCGGCGTGAATTTTCGGGCCGGACAGTTTCGCGTACCGGTCACTTCCGATTTCGACCTGCGCACGATCATTACTACGGGCGTGGCCGGAACAGCCATGCCATCGTTTAATTTCGACACGGCAGAGTTGACGGAAATCATCGCCTATCTCCGCAATATGAGCACGTTTGACGCCCGCGGCGTGACAATGGGAGACGCCGGGCGCGGACGGGAACTTTTCGAAGGCAAGGGCAATTGCGCGAGTTGCCATCGTGTGAACGGGAAGGGCCCGCGCGTGGCCCCGGATTTGAGCGATGTGGGGTCGACGCGCACCGCCGACCTTCTCGAAAGAACGCTGCTCGACCCAACTGCCGCGATGCTGCCCGTGAACCGTTCCGTGCGCGCGGTTACCCGTGACGGGAAGGTGATCACCGGGCGGCGGCTCAATGAAGACACCTACACTGTCGAGCTGATCGATGAACACGAAAACCTGGTAGTCGCTCGAGAAATCCAGCCTGCGCGAGTATACGGTGAGCAAAGTCTCGTCCATGCCCTCTTACAAGGACACGTTCAGCGAGAAAGAAAGGGCGGACGTCCTGGCGTATCTCTTTTCCTTGAAAGGCTCCAAATGAGCGGCCGACGGCACAGAGCGTTTTTGCCGCTTCTGTTGTTGCTGATGCCGTGTTCGCTACTCGCTCAGGTGACCAGCGATCGCTTGCTGCGCGCTTCGGGCGAGCCCCAGAGCTGGCTCACTTATTCCGGCGATTATTCGAGCCATCGCTATAGCGCGCTGCAGCAGATCAGCCCCGCAAACGTTAAGGATCTGGAGCTGAAATGGGTTTTCCAGGCGCAGTCGCTGGAGAAATTCGAGTCGACGCCGCTCGTCGCGGATGGGGTGATGTACGCAACGCAGGCGCCCGATGACGTTGTAGCGCTCGATCCCAAGACCGGCCGCGCCTTCTGGGTCTACCACTACGCCCCTTCGGCGGATGCCAAGCCGTGCTGCGGACGCGTGAATCGCGGAGTGGCGATTCTTGGCGACACGCTGTTTATGGCGACGATTGACGCGCACCTGATCGCCATCGACGCCAAGAATGGGCACCCGGTCTGGAATGTCAAAGTGGCGGACGCCGCGGCGGGCTACGCGATGACGTTGGCACCGCTCGTAATCAAGGACAAAGTGCTGGTGGGAGTCGCAGGCGGCGAATACGGCATTCGCGGGTTCATTGCCGCGTATGAGGCGAAAACGGGCACGCAGGCCTGGAAATTTTATACGATTCCGGGGCCCGGCGAGCCGGGACACGAGACCTGGAGCGGAGATTCCTGGGCGCACGGAGGCGCATCCGTGTGGGTCACCGGCTCCTACGATCCTGAACTCAACCTCACGTATTGGGGCATCGGCAATCCCGGGCCCGACTTCAACAACGCGCAGCGGGAGGGCGACAACCTCTATTCCGACTCGATCGTCGCTCTCGACCCCGATACCGGGATTCTGAAGTGGCATTTTCAATTTACTCCGAACGATCCGCACGATTACGACGCGGTGCAAGTACCCGTCCTGATCGATACCAACTGGAGCGGAACGCCGCGCAAGCTTTTGCTCTCGGCCAATCGCAACGGTTTCTTCTATGTTCTGGATCGAAGCACGGGCAAGTTTCTTCTGGGAAAGCCCTTCGCAAAGGTGAACTGGGCCAGTGGATTGGATGAAGAGACGGGCAGGCCGATCCTCACGCCTCAGCCTCCCGGCACGCCGACGTTTCCCGGGGTGCAGGGAGCCACGAATTTTTACTCGCCGTCGTATAGCCCGCGCACCGGTCTTTTTTATCTCTCCACCTGGCAGGACTACGCCAACATTTTTGAGGGAGGGCCTCCCATTGAATACAAGGAAGGCCAGCGATTTGGCGGCGGGATCGTGAATTCTCCGTTTCCCAATGCGCCGGGTGTGTCGCGCCGGGGGCCTGTGAATGTGTACACCGACGCGGCAGGGCGCGGAGCGCTGATCGCGATCGATCCGCACACGGGACAGAAGAAATGGTCCTTCGATATGTTCGACGTCGACACCAGCGGGATACTCACTACTGCCTCGGACGTGTTGTTCACGGGCGGGCGGGAAGGTTACTTCCAGGCGTTCGACGCCAATTCCGGCGCGCTGCTGTGGAAAGTGAATCTCGGCGGGGATATGAACTCGGGGCCGATGAGCTACCTTGCGGACGGCAAACAATACGTCTTGATTGCCGCGGGCAACTCGCTTTTTGCATTCGCTCTGCGTAAATGATGGAACCTGGCGGTTCACCCCTGGTTTTCGCGAAAGGCTGCGAATGATTTCCCGATGGCACGGGCTTCTGCTGTTTCTGTCTTTGCTGTTTCTTTGTTCGCTGACTCCGTGTTCGCTGGTTGCGCAGGTTTCCAGCGACCGGCTGCTTCATCCTTCGAGTGAGCCGCAGAACTGGCTTACCTACTCCGGCAGCTACGCAAGCCAGCGGCATAGTTTATTGGCGCAGATCGGTCCGGCAAACGTGAAAGAACTGGAGCTGAAATGGGTGTTCCAGGCGCAATCGCTG
The DNA here is from genome assembly GCA_963709105.1 of uncultured Acidobacteriota bacterium. Classification (GTDB taxonomy): domain Bacteria; phylum Acidobacteriota; class Terriglobia; order Acidiferrales; family UBA7541; genus Palsa-295. Next base: position 597,557 of record CAVPVC010000013.1, on the reverse strand, counting down.
CAGAAGTTCGAAGCGACCCCACTGGTCGTCGACGGGGTCATGTACGTCACGCAGGCACCGGATGACGTGATAGCTCTCGATCCCAGGACGGGCCGCGCCTTCTGGGTGTACCACTACAATCCGGCTCCCGATGCCAGGCCGTGTTGTGGGCGCGTGAATCGTGGGGTGGCGATGCTCGGCGACACTCTCTTTCTGGCCACGATTGACGCGCACCTGGTGGCCATCGACGCCAGGAACGGACACCCGGTATGGAATGTCAAAGTGGCAGAGGCCGCTTCGGGCTACGCGATGACGCTTGCGCCTCTGGTGATCAAGGACAAAGTTGTGGTCGGGATGGCCGGCGCTGATTTGGGCGTGCGCGGATTCATTGCCGCGTTTGACGCCAAGACCGGAAAAGAGGCCTGGCGATTCTACACGATTCCGGGTCCCGGCGAGCCGGGCCATGAGACCTGGCGCGGCGACGATTGGCTCCATGGAGGAGCTTCCATCTGGGTGACCGGTTCCTACGATCCCGATCTCAATCTTACGTACTGGGGAACGGGCAATCCGGCGCCCAGCCTGAATCCGGGCATGCGTCCCGGAGACAACCTCTATTCCTGCGCTGTGGTCGCTCTGGACGCGGATACCGGCGCCCTGAAGTGGTTTTTTCAATTCTCGCCGAACGACGCGCACGATTATGATGCGGTGCAGGTTCCCGTTCTCGTCGATACCAGTTGGAACGGAACGCCGCGCAAGCTGATGCTCTGGGCCAATCGCAATGGGTTCTTTTATGTGCTGGACAGGACCACGGGCAAATTCCTCCTGGGCAAGCCGTTCGTGAAGGTCAACTGGGCCAGCGGCCTGGATCCGGCAACGGGGCGGCCGATCCCGACGCCGCAGCCTGTGGGAGCGCCGTCGTATCCGTCCAATCCCGGCGGCACGAGCTGGTATTCTCCTTCGTACAGTCCTCGCACCGGTCTTTTCTACGTTTCCACGTGGGAAGATGCGGCGAGCCGCGTTCAGCCGGTTCCGATGCAGTACAAAGAGGGCCGGAGCTATACCGGCGGCGTACCCTCTCCGGGTGGCGTCACCTTCGAGAGCCCAGGGCCTGTCAACACCTACACCGAAGAGGTCGGGCATGGGGCCGTGATCGCGATCGATCCTCACACGGGCGAGAAAAAATGGTCTTTCGAGATGCACGACGTCACCAACAGCGGCATTCTCACGACCGCTTCGGACCTGCTGTTCGCCGGGGGAAGGGAAGGCTACTTCCAGGCGCTGAACGCGAAGACGGGCGCGCTGCTGTGGAAGGTAAATCTCGGGGGACCGATGATTGCCGCCCCGATTACCTACCAAGTGGACGGCAAGCAGTACGTCGCCATCGCCTCGGGAAACTCGCTTTTTGCCTTCGCATTGCGGTAGCGGCGCCGAACCTGGCTGCGCCAGTGCGAAGCGCATCCGCACCGACGCGGGCGGGAGGCCAGTCAGCGCTGGGTGTGTTCTGCCTCATAAGACGGCTGTGACGGTGGCGTCGCCGATGGCGCCGCCCGAGTTTCTCCCCGCCCAGGCATCGTACTGACGACCACCGGATTGGTGAACAGCACCGCATTCGGAATGACGGCGCGGTGGCCGTCGGCAGTGCTGATGATTGTGGCGCGGGTTTGAATATCGTCGACGCGGCCGTCCATGCCCGTCACTGAAATTTGGTCGCCGAGCTTGAACCGAAGGTCGAAAATGCTTGACAGTCAAAAACGCGCGACCTAGCATCGGAAGCCTCGCGAATTCGAATTCTTCGGTGAAATTTCAGCCATTTCATGCATGAATATAAGATGTCGACAGTAAATTGAGGAGGAGACTCGTGCCGCGTAAAGGCCAGCAGTTGAAGCGTTTCAATAGCGCAATCATCGTTCCGGGAATTCTGGTAGCCTGCTCCGCTGTGTTGGCGCTTGCCGCGGGCTCGGTAGCTCCCGCCGCAGCCGTCCCGCGAGCGCAGGCGAAGGACGCGGCGTCCCAGATGCCGGACGGCGCAGGCAAGAAGATCATCGTCGAAAAATGCCAGGTCTGCCACTCGCTGGAAAGAATTGTCACCTCGCGGCGTGACAAAGATGACTGGCAGGCCGTCATCGACCTGATGGTCGAAGAGGGTGCCACTGTCACCGATGACGAAGCCAAGACGGTCGTGAATTATCTCTCAGCGAATTATGGACCGAACGGGCCCGCGGCCGCTGCTCCGGTGACTCCCGCGGCCGCACCCCCGGCGGCTGCATCTGCTCCCAGCACGATCGTCGACCCCGATCAGACGCAGTTTGTAACGCCGCCGGATTCGATGGGCCTCCCGTCCACCGTGCAGATGTCGATGATTTCCGGCGATTTCACCAAGCCCGGCCTGTTCTCCGCGCTGATGAAGTTGCCCGCGGACCAAAAAATCGACCCGCACTCGCAATCGGTAGACCTCAACCTGGTCGTTCTACGGGGCACTTATGAAGTGGGGAACGGAGACACCTATGACGCCGGCAAGCTCCAGCCGCTGAATGCCGGGGACGTGATCCGCTTCCCGGCACAACTGAGCCATTTTGGACACGCCAAGGGCGCGACCGTTATTCTTGTGTATGGCGTGGGCCCAGTCTCGATGTCCTGGGGCTCGAAGTAGGGCCTCAGCAAAAAGTCATTACAAAAAAAGAGGCCGAGGAAGATTGTTCCTCGGCCTCTTTTTTCAGGACTCCCAACTATTTAGGGCCGCTCTCCCCCGGTAGCTTCCCGCGCCAGCGGCTTATCGCTCTTGGCGAAGTCTGCGCTGGACTCCCCGGTCGAGGAAATATCCTGTGCCCCGGTTTGCTCCAGGATGATCTTTGCGCGCTTCGTCCATTCGGAACTGTCCGAGTGAACTGAGAGCAGAATGCCGCCCTGGCGTACGCGGCCCTCGTAGCGCTTGGCCTCGTATTCCGGAATGCCCAGGCCGATCAGAGCCCCGGCAATCCCTCCGATCGCGCCGCCCACTCCCACTCCCGCCAGTGCCGCCATAATAGGCCCCGCGGCGATGAACGGCCCCACTCCCGGAATCGCGAGGGCGCCAATTCCGACAATCCACCCCAGCACGCCTCCCACGACCGCGCCGGTTCCGGCGCCGGTTGCCGCGCCCTCCGGTGCTTTCGTGCCCTTCTCATGAGCGAAATCCTTCGAGCCCACATTCTCAGGGAACAAAACGGAAATATCGGTGTTGCGAAACCCTGCCGTTTTGAGCGCGTCGACGCCGCCCTCCACGGAGCTGTAGGTCGGATAAATCCCAAAAACCGCGGTGTTTTTTCCTGCCATAGTGACGCCTCCTGGGCGCTGCGATTTGATGACCGAAGTGCGACTCTCTTGAAGTGTATGCACGCGCCGGGAGCCCGGCCATCGGAGGAAGGCTGTAACTCTCTCCCATTGCTTGCTGTACCGGCAAAGTCTCGCTAAGTGACGGGGATCACGCGCATTTACGGTGCCTGCAAGAGCAACTTATTCGTTTTGTAGTTGAATCTAAATTTGAGACTTTGGTAGCATCAAGCGCACACAAAAAACTCAGTTTTTAAAGGGGTAAGCCAGCATGAAAGGAATGAATGTGTCATTGCGGGTCGGGCAGATCGCGGGAGCCTTTGCAGCGCTGTTACTGCTGGCTTCCTTCGCTTCGCTCTCCACCCGGGTAGAAGCGCAAACGGCTCCTCCAAAGCCTTATGTCCCTTGGGTTGCTCCCCCCGAAGCGAAGGCGGTAAAGAACCCCTTGAAAAAGACGCCGGATGTGATCGCCGCGGGTGCAGAAACCTTCCGGGAAAATTGCGAAGTTTGTCACGGTCCCAAGGGCGATGGAACCGGCCCCACGGCCAAGACCCTCACCATCAAGCCGGCGAACTTCACCGATCCCAAGCTGATGGCTCCCGGAAACCGATGGCTCTCTATTCTGGAAGATGAGCAAGGGCCGTGGTGCGATGCCCAGCTGGGAAGATCAGCTTTCGGAAACCGAACGCTGGCAGCTGGTGCTCTATATCCGCAGCCTCGGAGCAAAGGCCGGCGCCGCGAAGAAAGACGAATAACGCCGCTTCATTGTTAGTAGTCGGCATTTGAAAATCGCGCTGGCTGGGGTAGGGATTCCCGGCCGGCGCGTTTTTTTTTGCTGCGCCGCCCGGCGTTGCGGAATTTCAGCACCTAATCGTCGCCTGAACTGTGTCTGTGCAGTACGTGGAATTTGACGTCCGGCCAGAATTCCTCGAACGCATTGGCGGCCATGCGCCCCGCAAATCCCTCCGCCGTGCGCAGAACCGCGTCGTGGTTGTTGGCCTCGCTCTCCACGCGCCACTGGTTGGAGAGAAAATTGTTCCCGGAAAACGCGATATACCGGGCATAAGCCGGCTGGAAACTCCCATCTTCGCGCCTCGCCACGAAAGTCTGCTTGACGACGTTGGCAAGCCGCCCCTTGAATCTTTGATCCGGCACGCGAAAATAGCGCGGATCTTCTCCCCACAGAGCGCCGATGCTCGCTTCCATCGCGTTGCCTGTCACGATCCCGGTCATGCGCATTCCGTACCGGTCGGCAAAGCCTCCCCAGTGCGGGCCATATTCCTTAGGACGGTCGAAAGCCGTCCCAAAGCCCGCCGTGAAACAGCCCTCCGGCCAAATGGGGAAGACCCGATGGTTTCGGTAATAAACCACCGCAGCCGTTGCCGGGGTCGAATGGGAGCGTAGGGTGCTTCCTGCGTGACCGGCTTAAGCGGCGTCAGAAGGGAAGGGAGATTCGGCTTGCTGGTGTCCTCCGGGCTTCCCGGCGTGGATCCTTGTTCGCTCGGACTGGAGCCGTCCGGCTGGCTGGTAGATTGCGCCAAAGCCCGCGGACTCAGGGCGATAAACGATAGCGCAATCAATTGCGCCGCTTGCGAACGGGCTTAGACCAGAGCGAGCTTGGAGTCCCAGCATTTTGAATTTTTCTTTCCTCGGTAGAAACACCGGGTTAGCGCTCGCCTAAAACCCTAAATTAAAAGCATCTGCGGCGGAATACAGCCTTCGCCGGAGGATCGCGGGGATTTCCGGGGAAAGGCGCGGCACGCTGCGTTTCGCCGCGACGTGACAGTGACGTGATAGTGTAGAAGTCTCAAACCGCCACACGAAGAGACCTGATGACCCGAAAACTGCCGTCGATTGTGATAGTCGGACGCCCCAACGTGGGCAAGTCCACGCTCTTTAACCGCTTAACCGGCACGCGCCGTTCGATCGTCACCAACGAACCCGGAATCACCCGCGACCGCATCTACGGCAAAGCGGAGTGGGAAGGCCGCGAGTTCGAGCTGGTCGATACCGGCGGCATCGTGCCCGAGGACAAAGCGGGCATCCCCGGCGAAATTCTGCGGCAAGCGCGCGTAGCCATTGAAAACGCCTCATGTGTAGTGCAGGTGGTCGACGGCCGCACCGGCCCCGTCCCCCTCGATGAGGAGCTGGCGCAACTCCTGCGCCGGGCCGGCAAGCCGCCGGTGCTCGCCGTGAATAAAGTGGACTCGCCCAAACAAGCCGAGCTGGCTGCGCAGTTCTACGAACTCGGGGACCGTATTTTCCCCATCTCCGCCGAGCACGGATTTGGCATCGATACCCTGCTCGATTCGCTCACTCAGGACTTTCCCGTAGGGGAAGTTACGGAGGCGCAGCCCGATGTGAGCATCGCGATTATCGGGCGCCCCAACGTGGGCAAGTCCACGCTGCTCAATCAGCTAGTAGGTGCGGAACGGTCGATCGTCTCGCCCGAGCCGGGCACCACGCGAGACGCCGTCGACACGGTGGTCGAGCACAACGGCAAAAAATACCGCTTCCTCGATACGGCGGGCATCCGCCGCAAGGGCAAGACGAACCTCATCGCGGAAAAGCTGAGCGTCATCATGGCGCGCAGGCATCTCGAGCGCGCGGACGTCGCCATCCTCGTCGCCGATGCGTCGGTGGGCGTCACCTCCCACGACGCCACCATCGCGAGCTATGCCGAGCAGTCCGGCCGCTCCGTGATCATCGTGATGAACAAGTGGGATCTCGCCCTGAAGGCCGCGCAGGAGAAAGCCGAGAAAGAAAAGCGCGTGGGAGGGAAGGGCGGCGGCGGAAATCCCAGCAAGCTGCTGGCGGATTACGAGCCCATGGTTCGCGGCAAGCTGAAGTTTCTCTCCTACGCGCCGCTGGTATTCCTCTCCGCTCTCACCGGCGATCGCGTCACCAAGCTGTACGCCCAGATCGACCGCGTGGTGGAAGCGCGCAACCGCCGCATTTCCACCGGGGAACTCAATCGCTGGCTCGCGAATGTCGATCTCGATCGCGGAACGTCTCCCGCCAGCCGCCACGTAAAGATCTACTACATCACGCAGGCGACGGCAGCTCCGCCCACGTTCGTGCTGTTCACCAATCAGACCAAGCCGCTGCACTTCAGCTTTCAGCGCTTCCTCGAAAACCGCCTGCGCGACGCCTTCGACTTCGCCGGCACGCCCATCCGCTTCACGCAGCGCCTAAAGAAGCGCGACGGCCGCGGCACCGAGAAAAAGCGCGAAGCCCGCGAGCGCCGCTGATCGTCTGGCCCTTGCCCTCCCTTGCCCAGCGTCATCCTGAACGCAGTGAAGAATCCGCTGTGGTCTTTTGTCCCCGCCAGCAATGCCATCAAGCACTAGGCAATCCACAGATGTGGGGTTGACACCGCGCGAAATCGGCCTACGATACAGAAAAGCCATGGCGAGTGCTGCACAAGCTGCGCGCGAAATTCCGGAAAAGAGCCTGTTCCGCATCGGCGAAGTCAGCCGGTCTGACGGAAACCAAGGCGTTCGTCCTGCGCTTCTGGGAAAGCGAATTCCCCACGCTCCAGCCAGTGAAAAGCCCCAGCGGACATCGCCTCTACCGCCGCGAAGATATCGAGACCGTCCTCGAAATCAAGCGCCTCCTCTATGAGCAGGGTTTTACCATCGCGGGAGCCCGGAAACATCTCGCGGAGCAGGGAAGCGGCAACGGAAGCGTAAACGGCAGCGCCAATGGAAGCATCGGCAGGGAAGCGGCCGCCGACTCAACCCAGGTCGCGCATGCGGTTCATTCGGCCGCGCGGCCCGAACCTGCCAATCGCATCACCAAAAAGCTCCTCCTCGATCTGCACGAAGAATTGCTCGCCGTCTTGACCCTTCTCAAAGGCGAGTGATACCCTGAACGGCAGTCGCAAACGGTCGGGACGTAGCGCAGCCTGGTAGCGCGCACGCTTGGGGTGCGTGAGGTCGCTGGTTCAAATCCAGTCGTCCCGACCATTTAACCGATTGGCATGCTGGTCTCCGCCCCTAAGAAGAGGCAGTGATATTTCAGAGGATCAAAAGCACCATCAGTAGTGGCGCGGTCCTTCCAGGAACGAACTACACGGTCAAGTGTATGGGGAAGAGGCGCGGGGCAGCAGCCTTGATCTACTCTATACCGAGCAGGACCGGCTCTGGAACTCACTACGAAAAGGGCATTACAGAAAAAGAATTCGAAAAGGCTTACAACCAGCTAATGAATAGCGGTGCGTTTACGCGAAAGTGGTTCAACGCGAATCTGATTGCTTGTGCAAAAGAAGGGCCTTGTAATTTCATCGCCATCGGCAAGGTGTTCGTTGTGTTAGGCGCTGCAACTTCTGAGCGCGGCAAGTACACTCGAACGGTTGTGGGCACGGAAGATTGTAGTTAGACGCTATGCCTTGTTCTTGAGGTAGGGGCCTACGAAGACCGCAAAATCGTGGGACGACTCGAAGCTTCCGAGAACGCCGCGGGATTCGCCATTTGAAAGGTTCGCCACGGCAGAGAAAAACTCCGACGGCTTCAACCCGCATTCGAGCGCGCTCCTGTAAAGATGGCCCAACACAGAGCCGTAATCTTGGCAGCTGCGACCGTCGTCAATCGAAACAGCAACAAGCCCTCCGAGCAGGCATTCTGAATTCCCCGATTGCTTAAGCTTGCTGGCGCTCCGGCCGGCATAACCGTGCATGTTTCCGAGCAGGCGCTTATGCGCTCCCATCAGGGTTCGAATTTTATCTCTGCCTTCGGAGTCCGCGCGCAGGTACAAGCGTGTTACCGCGTCGAAGAAACGGTCGAGGTCTTGAACCAAGGTAGTGTCTACCTTTGCAGAAGACGCGCTGCTACGCGCTTCCCTCGCTCCCTTTGGATCTACTCTGCGTAACTTTATGTACTCGCGCCTCTCCTGCAGATCAGCGTCCCAAACCGCTGCACAACGCTTTTCTAAATTTTCCAACTGGGACTTCAGATTCCCTAGAGTATCCCTTCGCTCTTCGTCCAAGCCTTCTTGTTTCACCTGACGCATGACTTCATCGCTTGGCAGAGAACCCGGAATGACACCTTGACCGTCTTGACTAAGGGGAATCATCGGGACGCCTGGGCCATCGGTGATGCGCCAGACCGGACCTCCGCACTGTCGGCAGGCCCGAGGATAATCGTCCCAATAAAGACGACACTGGGAGCAAGCGGTGAATCCTGGGAATTTTCTGCATCCATAACACAGGTTGTCGGTTGTGCTCAGTGCGCGGTACTTACCACAACGAGAACAAGCGGGAAGATTCCAGAGCACATCCATTCGAATTCGGAGCGCGACATGATGACCGAAATCCACTCCGATGGCAGCCACAATGGCGTCATCGAGGCTTCGGCACTCCGAAACTAGTTCATGTATCTCCGTCTCGGGCTTGTCGGGATACCGACTCTGTAGCGCAAGGCGAAGATAGGCGTATTCCTCTTTGCCTGGGTATTTGTGACGGGACTCGAAATAGGCTTTTTCCATCGCCCAAATGGTTCCAGGCGGCCTGCCAGCTCCGAATTTGAGGTACTCCTTTGCTCGTTCGAACATTTCGGGAGATTTTGGCTCTTGGCCTGGCACATTGCAAGAATCATCAGCATAACGCCCTGCTGACAGCGGGGCCCCTGAGGCGTTAGGGCCGAGTGCAAGAGTTCGCAGATCATCTCCTAAGGCGCGCCATCTGCCTTAGCTGAACGAGAGAGTCCAATCAGTCATTAGCGGTTCGCCCCAACGGGCTGTCGAGTGGTCCGTTCTCCTGCTACAGTAGTTACGTAGGACGGGCACAGCCCCACAGCGAAACATCATGGCACTCCACATTCTGGTCACCAACGATGACGGGATTCACGCCCCCGGACTGCGCGCGCTGGCGAAGGATCTCGGCCAAATCGGCATCGTCACGGTCGTCGCGCCCGCCCACGAGCGCAGCGCCGCGGCGCAATCGCTGACCCTGCGCCAGCCGATTTATTGCGAGCAGCTTGCCGAACGCGAATTCGCCGTGGACGGCACGCCCGCCGACGCCATGATCCTCGCCTTCAACACGATTCTCAAAGACAAGCCCGATATCGTCGTTTCCGGGATCAACCCTGGCGGAAATCTTGGCGAGAATGTCTATTACTCCGGGACGATCGGCGCCGCGATGGAAGGGGCCATCAATCGCACTCCTTCGCTGGCGGTTTCAGTCGCCTACCGCGGCAAGAATTTCGATTTCGCGCCCGCCGCGAGCTTTACGCGGACGCTGGTTCCCGTGGTTCTGAAAGAAGGCCTGCCGAAGGGCGTGCTGCTGAATGTCAACGTCCCGCAGCCCTGGACCGGGGAAGTGCGCTTCACGCGGCAATCGTCCAAGATCACCCGCAACCTGCTGCAGCCGGGAGTCGATCCCCGCGGCCGCCGCTATTACTGGCTGCACGAGCAGGAGCTTACCGAGGACATCGAAGCCAACACGGATCATGCCGCCATCCGCGACGGAGCCGTCTCGATCACGCCGCTCGTGCTCGATCACACCCACGCCCCGTCCCTGAATCATCTCTCGCACTGGGCCAAGGCCCTCGAAGACCTCGTCCGGCGCTAGCGAGCCCCGGCCTCTCGAATGGGCCTATTCTGTTTCGTCACCCATGGCCGAACGCACCATATAAGCCGATCTGTTTAAGCCAGCTGCTTCTGCCAACTGATCGATGCGTTTGATCTGGCTTTCGCGCGCGGTAATGTTCACGCGCACCGTTCTCTCAAGGGTGATGGGCACCAGAAACATCACGGCGTGTCTCGCCGCTGAATCGCTCGCGATATCGTCGATCGTCGAGGGCTCGGGGATCGTAGCCCCGTCTTCCTGCAGACCTTTTATGTGAAACGCCAAAGCTTCGATAGCCATTCGCCGCGCTTCTTCCAGCGTCCGGCCCGCTGTTACGCAACCGGGAAAGTCCGGAAAGCTCACTCCAAAATCGGACTTCCGGTCTTTGTGTAGGTACGCGATGTACTCCATACGATCACCTCAGCCTGATTCCGGCCTGCTTCTCGATGCTTCTCAAAGTGCCAATAGGGATGTCGCGCTTCGGGTGTGGCACAGTAACCCGGCCCGGTTTGGTCGGATGCCGAAACTGCACGTGACTTCCTTCGTGCGCTACCTCATACCAGCCGTCCGCCTTCAACTGCTTGATAACCTCCCGGCTAGACATGCTCAATTATACACACCCGATACACACTTATCAACGTAGTGCCCGTCGTAGGGTTATCTGGCCACTACTCTTCGCCCTAGCCACTAAATCACCACGCGAAACCCAACCAGACAAGCCCTCTTTCCGGTGCTACGGTAGCCTCGTAGCACGAAAAAATGAGCGAAAAAAGATGGCAAAACGCGATAGCTCACTCGACACGCTCGGACGAACGGAAACATATCTATGTTATTGAAAACAAACAAAAGCGTCCTCGCTCACTCGACACTCTTAGAGAGGTGCGCTGCACAGAAAAATTCCCCCGTTTGGGAAGCCTCGGCGGAATGCCGGCCTGTGCTATGGTAGCGTCTGGCTCTTGCGGGCTCGCAAGCGCTCCCTTCATGCCGAAAAAAGCGACCGCGGAAAAACCTGAGGAACTTACCGTCGATGGCATCTTTGGCCGCGGCGGCCTGCTCGAATCGCGCCATTCCGGTTACGAATTTCGCCCCTCGCAGCTGGAAATGGCGCGGATTGTCGAAGAAGCCTTTCAGCGCCACCAACATGCCGTGATCGAAGCGGGCACTGGCACCGGCAAGACGCTTGCCTACCTCATCCCCGCCATCCGCAGCGGTCGGCGTGTGGTGATCTCCACCGCGACCAAATCTTTGCAGGAGCAGCTATTTCAGAAGGATGTGCCATTCCTGCAAAAGCACTTCGCTCCGAACCTGAAAGTCGCCCTGATGAAAGGGCGCGCCAATTTCCTTTGCCGGCAGAAGGTGTACCAGATGGAAGGGCAGCCGGTCCTCAAGGGAATGGATGAAATCGATTGGTTCTCCCAAATCCGCGACTGGGGAAGGCTCACCGACACGGGAGACCGCAGCGAGCTGACGTTTCTCCCCGACGATGCGGAGCTCTGGAACCGCATCGACGCGCGCCGTGATCTTTGCAGCGGCCAGAAGTGCCCCGAGTTTCAGCGCTGCTTCATTACGGCGATGCACCAGCGCGCCCAGGAAGCCGATCTCATCGTCGTCAATCATCACCTCTTTTTCGCCGATCTGGCCATTCGCCAGGACGATTTCGGTTCGATTCTCCCGGAATATTCCGCCGTGGTTTTCGACGAAGCGCACGAGATCGAAGACGTCGCCAGCGATTATTTCGGCCGGCAGATATCCAGCTACCGTTTCGATGAACTTGCTCGCGACACCGAAAGCATGCTGCGCGTGCTGCGGATCGAGTCGGCGCCGCTCCGGCGCGACCTGGCGCGTGTCCGCGAGCGCGGCCGCGCCTTCTTTGAAACGTTCCCCGAGCGCGAAGGGCGCTTTCCGTTTGGCCCCGCCGAACGCCACGCCTTCCTGGAAAGCCATCGCGAACCCTACGACGAACTGGCCGCGGCGATCAAACGCGTGGAGGCCGAGCTGTCGGCGCTCTCGCCCAAGCCCGAGGAAGTGATCACGCTGGCCCGCCGGGCCGCCGAATCGCGCCGCGAGCTGGCGTTCCTTCTCGAGAGCGACGAAAAAAGCTACGTCTATTGGTACGAACGTCGCGGACGCGGAGTTTTCCTCGCGGCCACTCCCATCGACGTGAGCCAGATCCTGCGCGAACAGCTTTTCGAGCGCTTCGATACGGTGGTGCTCACGTCTGCGACTGTCGCCGTCGCCGGGCGGTTCGACTACCTGAAGCAGCGCCTCGGCGTGTTGCCCGCCAAAGAAGTGGTATTGCCGCCGGAGTTCGATTTTCGCGAGCAGGCGCTGCTGTACATGCCCAGGTCGATGCCGGACGTGCGGCACCCTTCGTTTTCGGCCAGCGCGGCCAACGAAATCGCCCAACTGCTCGAAATTTCCCAGGGCCGCGCGTTTTGCCTGTTCACCAGCTACGCGCAGATGCGGGACGTGTACGAGCGCGTTTCGTCCAAGGTGCGTTTTCCGCTGCTGCTGCAAGGCACCGCGCCGCGCTCCATACTGCTCGATCGGTTCCGGTCCACCGCCAACGCGGTTCTGTTCGCCACGGCCAGTTTCTGGCAGGGCGTGGACGTCCCGGGTTCGCAGCTCTCCTGCGTGATCATCGACAAGCTACCCTTCGCCGTGCCCAGCGATCCGATCGTCGCGGCCCGCGTCCGCGCGCTTCAGGAGGACGGCCGCAACCCGTTCGCCGAATTCCAGATTCCGGAAGCCGTCCTTGCGCTCAAGCAAGGCTTCGGGCGGCTCATCCGCACCAAGACGGATCGCGGCATTCTGGCTATCCTCGATAACCGGATCCAGCGCATGCAGTATGGTAAAATTTTTCTCGAGTCCCTGCCCGATTACCAGACCACGCAGGACCTCGCCGAAGTGGCGCGTTTCATGGAAAATCACCCGGAGTAGGGCGGCAGCGCGGAGTGAGCGCGCCCGGCTCTCCGAACTCTAAGGAATCGCATGTACGAAGTCAGCGTGGACGAAACGTTTGCCGCGGCGCATAACCTGCGCAACTACCGGGGCAAGTGCGAGAACCTGCACGGGCACAACTACAAGGTGCGCATCACGCTGGCGGGCCAGGAACTCGATTCCACGGGGCTGCTGTACGATTTCGTCCAGCTGAAGAAGGCGATTCAGGATGTGATTCGCTCCCTCGACCACACATACCTGAACGAGCGTCCTCCGTTTGACGTGTTGAATCCTTCGGCCGAGAACATCGCCCGTTACATCTACGATGAGACGGCCAGGCAGCTCCCCCGGGCGGCCAACGGCGCGGGAATCGCGAGTATCACGGTTTGGGAATCGGATGTAACCGCGGCGACCTACAAGCCGTAGTACTACTTCAGATATCCGGGTGGCGCCGCCAATTTGCTTGCAGGGGGGCGCCTCCAATTTGTTATGATTGCCCGCCAATTCACGCGGGTGCTGGCGTTCGCTATCGCCTGTCGAGTACCACTTGGGCGATAATAGGTGACGCACTTTATAGTTGGAGGAGATAGCTAATGAGACGAACGATTCCCGCCTTGGGAGCGCTGCTGTTTGCTCTTCTGCTGGCCCCGATCGTGTGTGCGCAGTCGACTCGAATAGAAGGGCAGGTACTGGACCCTCAGGCCAATCCCTGGCCCGACGTAAATGTGCAGATCAAGAACGTAGACACGAGCCAGGTGTTTACGGTGAAAACGGACCGCACAGGTCATTACAGCCAGCTCGTGCCTAAAGGTGGGATCTACGAATTCGTGCTCACCAACGACGCGGCGAAGCTCAACTTCACCGAAAGACACTCCATTATGGAGGGCAGCCCCAATAACATCACGTTCAACTTCAAAGACCTCATCGCGCAGCAGAAGAACGCCAGCGCCGAGGACGCCAAGAAGGCCGAAGAGCAAGCCAACGCCTTCAAGAACATGAAGGCTCACTTCGATGCGGGCATCGCGGCGATCAACGATTCGAATCAGGTCCGCCAGCAGCTTGCCAGCGCCTCGGCCGATCAAAAGTCGGCGCTCCAGGACAAGATCAAGGCAGACGGTCAGACCGCAGTGACCGAATTCCAGCAGGCCGAGCAGGGCGCCAGTCCCAAAGATCCGAAGAACCACGCTTTGATCTGGGCCAACCTCGGACAGGCGTACGACCTGGAGGGAAATTCCAGCGACGCGGCCGGCGCGTACCAGAAAGCGGTTGACCTGCAGCCGCAGCCAAACTACTACGTCAGTCTGGGGACGGCTCTCGCGCGGGCTGGCGCCGACAAAAACGACCAGCAGAAAATCACCGACGCCGGCGCGGCTTGCGACAAGGCGTCCGCTCTCGATCCTACGACGGCCGATACCTGCTGGAAGAACGTCGGCATCGTACTGAGCAACAAGGGCGACCTGAAAGACGCGATCGTCCCGTTCCAGAAGGCCACGCAGGCCAATCCGAAGGACGCGCAAGCCTTTTTTCTGCTCGGGAGCGCTTATACCGGCACAATCGATACCAAGCAGGAAGGCGACAAGGTCATCTATATCATTCCTCCGGGAACCGCCGAGTCGTACCAGAAGTGCATCGACGCCGACCCGAACGGGCCGTATGCTCCGCAGGCGAAGGCCGCGCTCGACAATATTGCGCAGCTCAGCGGAGGAGTACAGACGCAAATTGGCAGCGACAGCAGCGCGAAGAAGAAGAAAAAGTAAGAGAGCGGTTTTGTTTTTCGCGGGGCAGTGAAGCCGCACTGCAAAACTTTTTCCACATTTATTTTTTTTATCGCGCCGTTTTCGCTCTCGACCCGAAGTTGCGAGAGTGCTATCCTCTCGCATGCGATTCGAGAAATGCGGTGCGAGAAGTGGATTTTAGCCAGGTCAAGAGCGAGCGGCGACGCAGCGAGCGCGTTTCGGAGTCGGTTCCCCTCATCGTACGGGGCCTGGACCTGCTGGGGCAGCCGTTTGAGGAACGAACATCCACGCTGTACCTGAATCTCCACGGATGCATCTATTCATCGAAACACCACTTACCTAAAAACTCATGGGTTACTCTGGGATTGCGGGAAGGTTCGGAATTTCGCAACGTCCGGGCCCGCATAGCGTGGCTGCAGCGCCCGCAGTCTGTCCGTGAGGCGTTCGAGGTTGCCGTCGAGCTGGAAAGTCCGGGGAACGTTTGGGGAATTCAGTTCCCGCCCGAAAATTGGGCGGCCGGCGGCGCGCAGGCTTTTTCGCACCAGGCTTCTCTCTCGGAGGAAGGGCGGGCAGGCGGCCAATCCGAAGCGAAGCGCATCCCAGTCATCATAGGCACGACCGAGGCGAATGTGATAGGCGATCTCATCAGCGAAAATCCCGGGTTACCCGAAAATTCCGCATTTCCTTCCGAAGGGCATTCCCCCGTTTCTGATCCCAGTCCGCTCCTGCGCGACTTGACGGCCGAACTGCAGCGGCAGGCGAAGCAGGCGATGGAATCCGCCGCGGCGCAGGCAGCGGAAGGCATTCGCCGGACGGCGGAAGAGAGCGAGCAGCGGAACTTGTCCACCGCGGAGGAGTTTTTTCAGCGCTGGAAGGAAAATCTCCATCAGGCCCAAGAGGACGCGCGCACCGGCTTTTCGGCGCACTTATCGGCGAAGCAGGAAGAATTCCTCACGGAACTTAGATCCCAATTCGAACAGCGTTTTAGCGAAGCGGGCCAGGTGCTTGTCGAACTCGATCAGAAGACGCGCATCGCGCGGGAAGCGGAAAGCGAATTGGCCGGCCAGGTGGAGCGGTTGGCGTCTCCGCGGCCAGTTCAGCCGCAGGCTGCCGGCGAACACTTGAACGACTCCGCGTCCGCGGCGGAGCGCTGGAACGAGCGCCTCACCCTCGAGTTAGGAGTGGCGCAGTCGCAGTGGAACGAATTGCTTCAATCTTCGCTCGATAGCGGCGTCGAGCGGCTGGCGCTGCAGTTGTCCGAGCGCTCTCAGGACGTGCTCCGGAACGCCGAGCAGAGGCTTGCGAATCGCTTTGCCGAACTCCGGCAGCCTCTTGCGGAAGCGTCCGCGGAGGCGCGCGATGGACTGAATCGCTTGCGTTCGGATATCGAGCGCGAGATGGCCCAGGCGCGCGAATCGCTGGCGGAAATCGAACACGTGACGGCGCGGCTGAAGGATTATTCGGGCCAGCTGGAGGCGTCGAGCCACGATACCCTGAATGAGCTCCATCGGCGCCTCGAGAATATCCTCGAAGGCCACACCCGCGAGATGAATCGCCACGCGGAGAGCCTCGTGGCCGGCATGTGGGACCGGCTGAACCCCTCCTTCGAGGCTCTCGGCAATCAATTGGTCGAACGCGCGACGGCGGAAGCCGAGTCCAGGCTGGGCCCCTACCTCGATCGCGTCCCGGGCCTGATCCGGGACCTTTCCGCGCGCGAGATGCAGGCCGAAGAAAGCCTGCGCCTCCATCGCGAGAGGCTTCGGCAGCTTTCCGATAACAATCAGCGCGAGGCGGCCGCGCAGGCGGCGGATGCGCTGTCCGGAGTTCGCGGCGATTTCGAAAGCGCGCGAAAAGAAGCCGCCGGGAAATGGAATGAGGAAATTGGCGCGATCGGCGCGCGCGCCTCGCAGGCCGTTTCGGAATCCATCGGGCAGAGTGCCGAGTGGTTTCAGAATGACGCGCGCGCCAGGCTTCAGGTTGTGGTGGAACAGGTCCTTGCGACAGCGAAGACTCACTGCGAAGGCATCAATGCAGAGGCTGCGCAAAAGTTTGCGGATGAGGCGGGAAATCGCGCCGCCGTGCATCTCCGTGAAATTCAGCAACAGCTCGAAAATGCCGGGAGCGATGTCGCGAGCCGCACGCGGTCGAGCCTAGACGAGGCAGCGGGCGCCGCGGCCGCTTCGTTCGGGCAGTTACTTCACACCATCGCAGGGACCGAAGCTGAGCATTTCGTCGATACAAGCCGGAATCTTCTGCAGGAACGCACTCAGGATCTTGAGCGGTCCGCCCAGGAAGTTCTCGGCAGGCTGACGTCGAGCGGGGAAGCAGCTCTGGAAGGCTTCCGGCATCAGATGGCTTTCCAGACGGAGACGTCTGTTGCCGAAGGCCGCAACGCGCTGGCGACGGAGTTGTCCACGATGCTGGAACGCTTCGGCAGCGAGCGTGCCGCCCGCGAACAGGAATGGGCGCAGGGTTTGAGCCGCCTCAGCGAGGAAGCCACCGAAAAGCATCAGGACCGACTGCAGAACGCCTGCGATGCGTGGCTGGTTTCTTCCGTGCGCCGGCTCAACGAGCACGGACAGAACGTCGTTGAGTCCCTCTTGAGGTCAACGGATCAGGCCCTGCGCGATTCGTGCGCGCGGGTTTTCGAGGGCCTTGCTGAAACAATCCGGGGCAGGTCCGGTGGGAGCAGCGGATTTCCCGGATTCGCTCAGTCTTCGGCCCGCGAAGTCAGCGATAATCCGGCCCAATAAATAAATACAACAAATAGCGGCGCAGCAAGGGACGGCGAAAACGCGAGCTGATCTCGCTTCGCCCCTTCTTATTTATTTGCTTCCGGCCAGTTCCCGCACCGAATCCGCCACGAAAGCAATTTGCCCCGCGGACATCCCTGGAAATACCGGAAGACTCAAGACTCTCTGGCACGCTCTTTCGGCGTGCGGAAATGTGCCCGGGGGATAGCCGATCGAGGAATACGCGGGCTGAAGGTGGACCGGCCGCGGGTAATGGACCACGGTTTCGATCTCGCGCGCGGTAAGCTGCGCGATCACGGCATTCCGATTGTTCGTGTAGATCACGAACTGGTGATACACGCTTTCGTCCCGGCTGTCGTCCACGGGAATTTCTACGCGTGCGCCCGCCAGCCTGGCGCGGTATTCCCTCGCGATTTCCTGGCGCTTCGCTGTTGTGGCGTACAAGTGGCGGAGCTTGATCCTCAGGATCGCGCCCTGAAAGCCATCCATGCGGCAGTTGTATCCGACGAATTCGTGCTCGTAGCGCGCCGTCTGGCCGTGCGAGCGAGCGGCCCGGGCAAATTTTGCAACCTGGTCGTCGTCGGTGGTGAGAGCGCCGCCTTCTCCGTAGGCGCCGAGGTTCTTCGTGGGGTAGAAGCTAAAAGCCGCGGCGTTGCCAAGGCTTCCGACGCGGCGTCCCCGGTAGCGCGCGCCATGCGCCTGCGCGGCATCTTCCAGAATCTTCAGATTGTGGCGCGCAGCAACTTCGCGAATCGCATCCATGTTCGCAGGGCGGCCGTAGAGATGCACGGGCAGGATGGCGCGCGTGCGCGGCGTTATGGCTCGCTCTAAGAGCTTTGGGTCGATGTTCGCGGTGGCAGGGTCGATATCGACGAGCACCGGACGCGCGCCACAGTACGTGATGGCCTCCACCGTGGCGAGAAATGTGTTCGGCGTGGTGATGACTTCGTGGTCCGCCTGAACGCCTAGCGCGAGAAGCCCCACGTGCAGCGCTGCCGTTCCGTTTGCCAGCGCGACGCAATGCTTCGTGCCGCAAAAATCGGCAAACTCCCGCTCGAACGCGTCGACTTCTTCTCCAAGAATGAAAGCAGATTTTTGGCAGACGCGATCCAGCGCGGCCAGTATTTCGTCGCGCAGCCCGGCATACTCGGTCTTGAGGTCAAGGATGGGTACTTTCATTGGTCTTTAATGGCCCGGCTGAAAACTCTACTGTAGGCGGAGCTTGAGGACAAGCCGGAATACAAAACGCGCGCGCGAAAACGCCGTTGTCTGAAGCGCTAAATCGGCGGTTCGATTCAGTTGCTTTCGGCGCGAAATCTTTCTGAAAACGCGCGCGCACGACCTGCTTCGCCGACTACTTGGCGAGCGGGTCTGGGCGAATCTGGAAGTGCGCGATGGAGGTGGTATTGCCCTTGCCTCCCTCGAGGTGCCAGATCACTCGTTCTTCATTGCCGGTCCAGATGCCGCGCCCTTTCCATCCGGCGTTTGGATCGTCGATGCGGCCATCCATGTTGCGGGTGTAGAAATCGAGCGGATACGGTACGCGCATGGTGATGAATTTTTTTGTCTCGGGCAAAAATGCGATCAGCGAATCCGAGCCGGTCCCGTTCACGATAGGCACGTTTTTGCCCAGGCCCAGGGTGTCGTAGCGGTCCACCCAGTTGTGGTAGAAGTGGTCTGCCGGAACGGTGGTTCCTTTGAATTTCGGGCCCGGCACGGGATAGAGCGTCCAGCCCTCGGGGCACTGTTGTCCCATTGCCTTCGGGCCGTTGAACGGTCCTTTGCATTTGCGGCGGTCGAAGCTGGCCAGATCGTCGCTCCCCGTCAGCGCCACCCACACCAAGCCGTTGGTATCAATCGCGATTCCCAGGGTGCCGTAAGCTTCCACGCCGGGGCGCTTCGGATTATCGAACGGCGGCTCGTAGACTTCCGTCTTGCACGTGGCCGGCGGGTTGTCCCCGGTGACCATGCGGACAATTCTTCCCGGCACGGGATAGCTCAGCCCGGCGTACCAGACGCTGCCATCCGCGGGATTGAACGCGAATCCGTAGCCGTTGCCGCCGTCGACCGCGCGATCAAGCTTGGGATCGATGGGTTCGCCGGGCTTTGTGTAAGCGCCGGTTTTTCCGTCGGCGTTGTAATCGACAACGGCGGCGCACCATCCCATGGATTTCTGTACGTCGTGCGTCTGATCCCACACACGCGTTTTCACCCAGCCGATGCCGCCCATCCTGGGCGCTACGGCCTGAGTGCTGGTGTAATAGAGCGTTTCGTCCTTATCGTTGCCGAAGGCCATGTGGCCGGCGGAATAGCAGAGATCGATCAGCTCGATTTTGCCTGTTTTGGGATCGTAGTTATCCATGCCCCGGGGAACCCAGCCGTCCGGCATCGGAAAGGCTTCCGCGTAAGGGTTCCCCGAACCCTTTCGGCAATAATCGGGCAGGTCGGGCCGGGTCTGCGCGTGGAACCAGATGCGCCCGGCGCTGTCCATGTGCGGCATGGCGATGAAGTTCGGATCGTCCCACACCATTTCATTGCCCCAATAGGGAGACGGTGCGGCGACCGCTCGCGGCGTAAACGGCTTCATGAGCGGGCGGTCGCTTTCTTTGCGCAGCGGCACCTGAACCATTGACTTCGTGTTGTCCTTCGGATTCAAAGCCCAGATCTGGGCGGAAGCAAAATCGGGCGCGTAGACCGGGCCGTAGGCATTGGCCCGGGGATTCCACTCGTCGTTGGTGCTGATCACGTCGTGAATGAACGCTTTGTCGGTGTCGATTTCCCACAATGTTACGACGACATTTCGTTCGATCCTTGCGGCCGGGGCGGCGCCTCCGGCACTTCACCCGCGGCGATGCGGTTGCTCCAGTCCGCAAAGATCGCCAGGCCGCGGTCATGCCCGAATTTGTTGAGCGCATCGGTCATCTGCGGACCTACTTGTCCGGACATGAGCCGCCGTTCCCAGGCCAGGGAAGGGGAGTCGAAGCTTCCGAGGCTGGGCTCGATCTCGCGCGTGGCCTTGTTGCCCGTCTGATGGCAAACGCTGCATCCGCGCTTGAGGTCGTATACGAATTCGGCCTGCGATTGAATGCCCGGATTCTTCATGGGGAAGGCGGTTTTGGGCGGCACCTTCAAGAGCGTGTACCAGTAATTGGCGGGATAATACTGCGCCGCATCTTGCGCATCGGGAGCGATCACCGCCGTCAATGCCAGCGTGCCGCCCGGCTTGGCCGTGACGGTTTTCGAATCCACCAGGCCGTAGCCTCGCACCCAGATTTTGTAGGTGGCCTTCGGGAGCTCCGGCAGCAGGTAGCGGCCGGCATCGTCGGTGACGACAATCTTTCTGAATTTCGTGGGCAAGTCGGTGGTCTCGGCGATCACCCACACGCCCGCTTCCGGACCTTTCGGGCTTGTGACCACGCCACCGATGCTCGTCGAGTCCACCGCGACACTATTTGCGGCTGCTTGCGCCGCGGGGCAGAGGAGTGCGCGGGGTCGCCTCGCTCCTCACCATCGCGGCGAAGAGAACCACTCCGGCGAAAATGCAGGCGAGCGCCATACTCTTGGAAAATGCCGGATTCAGCTTCATTACACCCTCCTGCTCGGATTGCGTCCGTGGTCTAGATTTGGTCTATAGTCGACGAAGGCCGCTAACTTGGGCGATTTTTAGCACAAGGCCCCAGCCGTAGCAAGATTTGTCGGCAGACCCGTGGAGCGAATTCTCACGGCAGAAGGACGGAGCGGTTGATCCACACGATATCGTCCCAGCTGAGTACCCTCTGCGTGCCATCGAAGAGCTTGGCATAGCTGCCGCCCGAGGCCTTGAAAGAGAACTTCTTCACGCGGTCCGGAGGCGTCGTCGTTACGTTGCGCAGGATATCGACGACCTGTTCCTGCCGCGATATCTGATAAAAGCCCGGGTTTTTCGCCGAGTAGAATTTCACATCGGCAGGATTGGCTCGATTCCCGGTGCCCTTTTCGAATTGGATGT
Source organism: uncultured Acidobacteriota bacterium (assembly GCA_963709105.1). Classification (GTDB taxonomy): domain Bacteria; phylum Acidobacteriota; class Terriglobia; order Acidiferrales; family UBA7541; genus Palsa-295. The sequence continues at coordinate 576,287 of CAVPVC010000013.1, read as the reverse complement.
GCAATTCCAGCCGCTCCCCGCTCGCCGCCACGAATACCCAATCCTGCGATTGAAGCACGGCGCCGCCAGTACCGCTTTCCACAGTCCTCCGCATCCGGTGAGTGGTTGCCGGCAGGTAGACGCCGAAAGGGCCGGGCGCGTCCGAGGAATCTTCCGTGAGTCCTCCGATGGCGAGTTGAACGCTCTCGCCGGCAGGATTCTTTACCGGAGCCACCAGATACGCGAGGCGATTCGATCCCGTGCTTCCGACGGGCTTGCCGTCGGGCCCGTTGATCGTCAGGCGGTCGATAAAAACCGCGCGCAGATTCGCGTCTTTCGCCGGACCCTGTGTCGCCACGCTCGACGACCAACCCGGCGGCAGGAAGGATGCAAGCGCCGCGTCGGGAACGTGCAGATCGAGCTGGAAGCGAGTCTCCGCGCTGGACTCGGCCACCTTTTGTGCGTGCGCGTAGCCTGTGAGCGCGGCGAGCACACATGTCGCAGTCAAAACTCGAATCACTCGGGAAACTGAATTGCAGCGCATCTCGGTCCGTCTCCTTTTGTGTCGCGCATGTCCTCAAGCCTGGTTCGGGGCAGGGAACTTCGTCGCTATGTTGCACTTTCAGCGCGCGAATCTTAACATCGGCCGATGGTTTCGCTGTGAAATAAATTGCAAACGTTCTTGGGCTGGCTATTCGAGTCGCGTCAGAAATCAGCATTCGGCCGGTTGCGGTTCGCAATGATGCAGCGTAAACTGATTGGAAGCTAATTAGCTAATTTCGGGGCGTAGCGCAGCCTGGCTAGCGCGCCTGGTTCGGGACCAGGAGGCCGGTGGTTCAAATCCACTCGCCCCGACCATTCTCTTCCGTTTTTCTCCAACTTTTTCCGGCAGCGATTATCACGGGAAGTGGCTCTGAAGCGTGCCCATGTGAAAACTCTTCAGGGGGAAATGTGTTCGGGTTGGCAAACGGGGCACCAGAACGTGGTGCGTGCGTCGACACCCTGCTTGCGCGATTCGATGGGAGTGCCGCAGCGCCGGCACGGTTCGCCCCGGCGCCTGTAGACCCACAGATTTTCCTCGCGATCCGCGCGGCCGGTGGTGCGGCGAATGCCTGTGTAGGTCACGATCCGGTCGCCTGAGGTGTCTGTCACATTGGCCTGCAGAAACTTTCGCGCGGTGGTTGCGAGGCACGAAAGCTCGCTGATACTGAGCGAGGCGATCGTGCGAAAGGGATTCACTCCGCAGGCGAAACAAATCTCCGATTTGAAAACGTTTCCGATGCCGGCCAGAAGCGATTGCGTCAGCAGCACTTCACCCACGGATGCTTCCGAACGGCTGCGCAAGCGCCGAAGAATTTCGCCGGCATCGTATTCCTCCGCCAGCACGGACGGACCCAGTTGATTGAACCCGTGGCGGCGCCGGAGCGAATCGGCCGTGTGAAATTCCGCGACGGGCACCGTGAACGCCACGGCATGAATTTTTTCCGTGCGAATGACGATCCGCATATCGCCGGCGCGGCGCTTCCACTTCTCGCCCGGACGGTAGATGTGCCAGCTGCCGCTCATCAGCATGTGCGTGAGCAGAATCAGGCCGCCAGAAAAATGAATGAGCAGCCATTTTCCGCTGGCTTCCACTTTTTCCACGCGCCGGCCGGTCACCGGCGAATCCACTTCCACGCGTTCGAGTTTCGGCAGCACGCTCTCGAATCCCGTGACGGTCTGTCCGGCCAGCGCCCGGTGCAGCGTCCGCGCGGCGCGGAATATTGTGTCGCCCTCCGGCACTACGCGCTCTCCGAAAGATCGTGCTCCGTTTCATCGGAGGCGTCCTCGGCGTCACGCCGCGGCACCACCGGCATCGCCGTGCGCATCTGGAATCCGAGGGTTGTATTCACGAATCCGGCTTCCTCCAGAAAGCGCGCCAGGAAATGCTCGCGCGCCGGGGCATCGTTGATTTCGCCGATGAACAAACCGCTGCGCCGCCCTTGCCTGCGCACGGCGAGTTCCGCCAGTTTCCTGGCTAGTTCACGCGCCACAAGCGTTCGTTCCGGCTCATTCTCGGGCAGAAAGACTCGCAGCGCCGGATTGCGACGCCGCAAAAAGCCCGCCAGGGCGCCGTTGACGAGCACGACTCCAGCGCCGCTGGTGCGGGCCATGCCATGGTGAGCGGCCTCACCGTCGCTGTTTTCGCCGCGCGGCCAGGGGAGCAGCGCCCCATATGGATTGGCCGGATCGCTGGCCGCAAGGAAAAGCGTTTCCGGGTTCGCAGGTTCGCTGCGCAGACTCCGCAGCATATCGACGGCGGACGGCGCCGCGAATTGCGCCGCTCCCATCCCGGCCACAAACATTCCCCGGCGCACCCATCCGCTTTCTTCCATCGTTTTCAGCGCTGGATAAACCATGCTGTAGCCGCGCGGGATGTCTTCGGCGGCGGCTGTCTCGCGCATCACGATTCCGTGGCGTGTGAGAAGTTGCTGCGCTAGGTTGGCGCTCCATTGCGTCACGGGCAAAGGCTCAGCAGCCACTAATGACCAGCGTCCTTGCGCGGGGCCGCCCGCGGCCTTTCGCGAACGAAGCCGCCGGAGGAATTCAGGCGAGCCCGGTGGCCCGTCACCCACTGGATGGCCGCTCGCGCTTTGCGTCGTGAGGGCGCAGCAAATCGCGCAGCGGATAGAACGTATCGTTGGTCACGCGCCCGGCCCACACCAGTTCCCAGAGCGCATCGCGCGTGTCTCCGGGAAATCCGCCGCCTATCGCGGCGTGGATGCTGCCAAAGAACGAAGCGCCCAGCCTGGCCAGCGCGTCCAGAATCTTTTGAGCTTTCTCGGAGAGTGGAACCTGCTCCTTCCGCAATTCCGCAGGCGGCAGAAGCGCGGGCAGCGATTCGGTGAGATACAAAGCCACGCGTCCATCGCGATCGCCCACCTGTTCCAGCCCGACCCACGCGACCTCGCCGGCGGCCATCACCGCGTCGAGGTCGCTCGAGCGGTAGTCGGCCAGGCGCGCGGGAAGAATCTCGCGCTCCACTTCGGACGCAAGCAGCGCCGCGCCCTGAAGATTCTCTACGGCGTCGAGCAACGCATCCACGCCGCGCCTCCGCGTGGAGACACCCTGCCACCGCGCCGCGAATCGCGCGAACGTGCGCTGCTCCACCGGTTCGACTTCACGGCGAAGCCGCGCCAGGCTCTTGCGCCGGATCTGCTGGAGAATTTCGGGATCGCACCATTCCTGGTGAATCCCGCGCGGCCGGAATTCCCCCTCCAGAAGCTTGCCCCGCGCGTGGAGAGCGCGCAGCACGGGATCCACGGCGGAAGGTTGCAATCCGTAGCGTTCGGCAAATTCCTGCGCCGTGAAAGGTGCATGCGTGCGGGCGTAGCGGCGCACGATTTCCCGCAGCGGATCGTCACCTGCCGCGAGAAATATTTCGGGGAGTCCGGGCGGCAGGGGCGTGCCGAGCGCATCCCGGTAACGGGATGCGTATTCCACCGGCACGAAGCGAAATTCTCCGGCAATTCGCACGCGCACCGCGCGCCGCGCGTCCACAAGCTCATCGATTGTGGCAGCGGCCTCGGGGCTTGCCGAGCGCAAGGCGATTTCGGACGCAGACAGATCGCCCAACGAAAGCAGCAGATCGTGGACGCCATCCGCGTGGCGCGCCTGGTACTCCTCATCCAGAAACTGCAGGCGGCTTTCCACCTCGTCGATCGCGGCCTGGTCCAGCAAATCGCGAAGGTCGGTGTCGCCGAGAATTTCCTGCAATTGCGATTGGTCGATCGAAAGCGCCTGCGCCCGGCGTTCCGCGAGCGGTGCATCGCCTTCATAGATGTAATTGGCCACGTAGGAAAAGAGCAACGAGGATGCAAACGGCGAGGGCCGGTCGGAGGCCACGCTCGTAACGCGGATCGCTCCCCGTTGAATCTCGGAAAGCAGGTTGACCGTCGCGGGAAGATCGAACACATCGCGAATGCACTCGCGGTACGTCTCGAGAATTATGGGAAAGGACGAGAAGCGTGCGGCCACGGCCAGCAGGTCCGCGGCGCGTTTGCGCTGCTGCCACAATGGAGCGCGCATTCCAGCGCGCCGCTTGGGAAGAAGCAGCGCACGCGCGGCGGACTCGCGAAATTTCGCGGCGAAGAGGGAAGTTGAGCCAAGCTGCTGCAGCACCAGCTGTTGAAACTCGGCCGGATCGGGAAGCAGGTGCTCGGAAAGAATTTCTTCGTCGCTGTCTGGGATTCGCAGGACGAACCCGTCGTCCGACCACATGGACTCCACGTCCAGCCCGCGTTCCGCGCGCAGCTTGGCGCTCACCGCCATGCACCACGGCGCATGCACGCGGCTGCCAAACGGTGTGAGCACGCAGACGCGCCGGTCGCCGAGTTCGTCGCGGCAGGTTTCGATCACAATGTCCTGGTCGCTCGGGAACCCGAGTCGGTGGCCAGCGACTGGTCTTCGAGATAGCGCAGCAGATTTGTCGCGGCGCTCGCGTCCAGGCTGTGCGCTTCCACCAGCGTGGTAAAGGCGGCGGGGCGGGGCATCGCAAGCAATTGGCGGGTCATCTCGCCGATTCGTCGGCCAAATTCAGCGGGGCGGCCCGCAGTGTCGCCGTGCCAGAAAGGCATCTTGCCGGGTTCGCCGGGAGCCGGCGAGACGGTGACGCGATCGTTCGAGATTTCCTCGATGCGCCAGGTGGTGGCGCCGAGGATGATGGTGTCGCCTGCGCGGCTCTCGAAGACCATCTCTTCGTCGAGTTCGCCCACGCGTGCGCCCTTCGTAGCGCCCGCGAGGAAGACGCCATACAGTCCGCGATCGGGAATGGTGCCACCGTTGATCACGGCGACGTTGCGCGCGCTTTGCCGGGGCGTCAGGCGGTTGGTCACGCGGTCCCACGTGAGGCGCGGGCGCAATTCGGCAAATTCGTCGCTGGGATAGCGGCCCGCCAGCATGTCCAGCACGCTATCGAAAACCGCGCGCGTGAGCGAGGCATATGGAGCGGCGGACCTCACCAGTCGGAAAAGGTGCTCCACCGTCCACGAATCGAACGCCACGGTCGCCACAATCTGCTGCGCCAGAACATCCAGCGGATTGCGCGGATAGTGGACGGATTCCACCTGCCCGTCGTACATCGCGCGCGTGATCGCGGCGCAGGCCACCAGGTCGGAGCGGTACTTCGGATAAATGACGGCATTGCTCACCGCGCCGACGCGGTGGCTCGCCCGTCCGACGCGTTGCATGCCGCTCGCCACGGAGGGCGGCGATTCCACTTGCACCACCAGATCCACCGCGCCCATATCGATTCCCAGTTCGAGCGACGACGTGGCCACCAGTCCGCGCAGCGTGCCGAGTTTCAGGCGATCCTCGATTTCCTTGCGTTGCGCGACGGCCACGCTTCCGTGATGAGCGCGCACCAGGGTTTCGCCCGCGAGTTCGTTGATCGCGCCGGAAATGCGCTCCGCGAGGCGGCGGTTATTCACAAAGATCAGCGTGGACCGGTGCGCGCGAACCAGTTCCAGCAGTTTGGGATGAATCGCGCTCCAGATGGACGGCCGCGCGGGGCCCTGCGAAGCGGCGCCGCTCGGAAGCGGCTCGATTTTGTCGAGCTGCGTCATGTCCTCGACGGGAACTTCCACGCGCAAATCGAGGCGTTTGGGCTCGCTCGCGTCCACGATGGTGACGGGGCGATACACGGGCGCGGTGATGGGCGATTCGAATTCTGCGAGGGGCGAGTCTGCGGTAGCCGGCGCCGCCGCATTTTGCGCTGATGCGGAGGCGTCCGCGCCGCCGAGGAAGCGGGCCACCTCTTCCAGCGGCCGTTGCGTGGCCGAAAGCCCGATGCGCTGTAGGCGCCTTCCGGCGAGATGTTCCAGGCGCTCGAGCGAAAGCGCGAGATGCGATCCGCGCTTGGTGGGCACGATGGCATGGATTTCGTCCACGATGACGGCTTCGACCGACCGCAGCAGTTCGCGAGGCTGCGAAGTCAGCATCAGGTAGAGCGATTCGGGCGTGGTGATAAGAATGTCCGAAGGATGCCGCAAAAAGCGGGCGCGCTCGCCGGGCGGCGTGTCTCCCGTTCGGATGAAAATGCTGGGCTCATGGAAGGGCACGCCGAGTCGCTGTGCCGCCTGCGCGATGCCCACAAGCGGGGCGCGAAGGTTGCGTTCCACATCCACGGCCAGAGCCTTGATCGGTGAAACGTAAACCACGCGGCAGCGCTCCGCTTCAGCCGGGGCAGGGCTGAACATCAGCCGGTCGATGCACCAGAGAAACGCTGCGAGCGTCTTGCCGGTGCCGGTGGGAGCCAGAATCAACGTGGAATCGCCGCGGGCGATGGCGGGCCAGCCAAGAATCTGGGGACGCGTCGGCTTCTCAAAAACCGCCGAAAACCAGTCTTGGACCGGCGCATGGAAAAGATCGAGCCCACCCGGCCCTGACAGTTGGCTGCCGGCGAAGGGCTGATCCGATTTGGGCGTGGTTTTACGGGTCATGTGCTTGCTCTGGCCGGTAAATGGTTGGATGCCATCCGCACGAGTTTGTATTCACGGAGCGCCCGTACAGATTGCCACGGCTCTCAGAACATCATGATTACATGGCGTTCGACGGGCCGGTGCAGCCGCGGCTTACGGTATCGTGGAATAGGATAGAAGCTCAAGCGAACCGTCAGTCGAATTCGACGAGGTCCGGGTGCTCGCGCCTGTCCTTGGGGCTGTGATCCTCGGCCAGAATCGCTTTCAACTCCGCCGCCTGCCCGGCCGCAATCGTGGGGCTGGCGCGCAGCTTCCGCTTATGGCTGATCACGTATTCCGCATCGCACTTATCGCACGCGACGGTCGCGATCTCGTGGAATTTCCCGGGGCCCTTCTGGCGCTCCTGGCCCGTTCGAACTGCAATCGATTTCATAGAGAGTCAGCCTGCTGCCGGGAAAACCAACGTCGGCCTGATCGGGAAGGACTGGGAGTCCGTGAGCACTCTCGATATTGTCAAGAAACCGGCGAAAGAATCCAGTTGAAAGGCAGTATCCGGAGAAGCCTGGCGTTCGAGGCCTTGCCGTGCCAGCCGCACTTGAGTTTGTCGCAGGAAACTTCGATTTCGCCGAAAAGCTCTAGCGCTTCGGATTCGGAAAGCGATTCCTTGGTGCACTTCCGTTGGAGGTTAATGTTGTGACCATTGGGGCATTCAAAAACGAATCGGTAGGCGTTGCTCATATTGCATTCTAGCATCCCTCGCCTCCCGGTCCTATTTCTATCGGGCTGCGGTCAATATGTCGGCTGGAGCCGGGAGTCGTGCTAGGGACAGGAACCGGCGGGGAGGTGGCAGTCTGCGACTCGAAATAACACTTTCGCTTTATGTTCGCCTTGTGCTAGGATGCTCCTCCAGAAATGCCGAGGCCGGGCAATTTGCACTCTGGTAGAATCAGGCCGCCCGCCGAGGCGGGACCTAAACGAAAGCCTTCGAGGTGGCATCGATGAACGACGAAAAGTCTAAAAATCTGGATTTAGCGATATCGCAGATTGAAAAGCAGCATGGCAAAGGCTCGATCATCCGGTTGGGCAACAGGGACGTGCTCGTCCCCGTAAGCGTGATTCCCACCGGCTCCATTTCGATCGACGCGGCCCTGGGTATTGGCGGATTTCCGCGCGGCCGCGTGATCGAAGTCTATGGCCCGGAATCGGGCGGCAAGACCACCCTGACCCTGCACGTGATCGCCGAGGCGCAGAAGCTCGGCGGGCAGGCCGCTTTCATCGACGCGGAACACGCGCTTGATCCCGTTTACGCGCGCAAGCTTGGCGTGGACGTCGACAACCTCCTGGTGTCGCAGCCGGACAACGGCGAGCAAGCCCTGGAGATCGCCGAAGCCCTGATTCGCTCGAACGCCGTCGATGTGGTTGTGGTGGACTCGGTAGCCGCCCTGGTGCCCAAGGCCGAGCTCGAAGGCGAAATGGGCGACCCGCAGATGGGCCTGCAGGCCCGCCTGATGTCGCAGGCGCTGCGCAAACTGACCGGAATCGTCTCTAAATCGAAGACCTGCTTGATCTTCATCAACCAGATCCGCGAAAAGATCGGCGTGATGTTCGGCAATCCGGAAACCACCACGGGCGGACGCGCGCTCAAGTTTTACGCCTCGATCCGCGTCGATATCCGCCGGATTCAAGCTATTAAGGAAGGCGACCGGGTGGTCGGCTCGCGCACTCGCGCCAAAGTTGTCAAAAATAAGGTGGCGGCGCCCTTCCGCGAAGCGGAATTTGACATTATTTACGGCGAAGGCGTCTCCCGCGAAGGCGATCTGCTGGACCTGGGCGTTATGAAGAATGTGCTCGAAAAGTCCGGCACATGGATCTCCTACAAGGGTGAACGCCTCGGCCAGGGCCGCGAAAATGCCCGTATCTTCCTCAAAGAGCACGAGGATATCCGCGGGAAGATAGAGAACGAGCTGCGCAAGGCGCTGGGACTAGTTTCCCTCAATGGAAATCACGGGGAAGCCAAGCCGGCGGCTGAACCCGAGAAGCCCGCAGCCATGGCTGCTGCTGCGGCTTCCAAGGGACGCCCGGCCGGTAAGTAGTTCTACGTAGTGGTGGAACCACGGCTCGGCTATTTCCCCCGACTCCGTACTTTTGCGGAGAGACGCTGCGTCATCTCAGGCGCAGCGCCTCTCTTTTTCGACTGACCTCCCTGAAACGCCGTATGCCGCTTACGAACCATCGCGCAATTTTTTTTGCGGCGATTTCCGTTCATGATGTAACGTAACGCCCGGGTGCGTCCTCCGCACTCTTACCGCTGCGCCAGCGGCAACCCCCACGAAACGGGGGCGGACGGGGCATGGGCTCGTGTGCATTCCGCAGCCTGCCCTTAACACCTTCGCGAATCTTCGCCGCAGGTTATATGTTCTCGAATTTCGCGCGGGCTTTTTTCATCGGCATTCCATCAAAAATTTTCGCGGACGCACAGCGTCCCGCTTCACGACACAGGAGGATTCAAATGAAGAGCTTCACGAGTATTTTCGCCGCGGCGCTGCTGGCGCTGTTTGCGGCATCTTCGGTCAACGCCCAAGCCACGCAGAACGTTATTCCAGGAACCCAGGTGCGGGTCACCCTTTCGAACGGCCTCACCACCACCGTCGCCCACAATGGCGATCCCTTCACGGCCGTGGTCGCCGAACCCGTTTTCAGCGGCAACACGATCATCCTGCCCGCCGGCGCCAAGATTCACGGCACGGTCAGCAGCGTCCAGCGGCCCAAGTGGATTTCGATGTTCCGCGGCGGCGCGTCGATGAACCTGGTATTCAATTCCGTGGAAGTCGAGAGCCGCATCTTTCCGGCGCGCATGAGCATTCTCTCGATCTACGATGCGGGCATGGACACCGGCAAGCAGCGCAAGGACATTTCCACGGTGGAAGGCGTCGTGGTGCAGGAACGCCATGACGTGAAGACGGACGTGGAAGATATCGCCATCGGAACCGCCGGCGGCTCGGTGGCCGGAGCGATTTTCAGCCGCATCATGCGCGGCACGATCATCGGACTGGTAGGCGGCTCTGCTTACGTGATCGCTAAGAAGGGCAAAGACGTGGAACTTCCGGCGGAGACGAGAATGCTCGTGCGCATGGACTCCAACGTGTCGCTGCCGGCGTCTTTGCTGCATAACGCTTCTTACACGCCTGGCAGCGGAAACTAGCCGGCATCGTAGTTCGCCGATCGCGCTCCTATTTAAAGATGTTTCGTTCGGCGGATGGAGGGCAGCGCACGGCTCGTTCGGCCGAGCCGCGTGCTGTGTCGGCTGATTGTGGGGGAACTCAGGAAACCGCTCGCTCGATATTCGAGATATCCTGGCTGGTCAGGGAGTGCCGCGGCTGCAGCCGAATTGTTGCGACAATCCATTCCTCGCCGTCCTTCTCGATTCGCGCCACCTGGAAGAGCACCGGCCTTGAATCGAGAACGTTGTGGTTCTGCCAGTGGAACGAGCGAATCGCGACCACCGCGTCTTCCTCCAGGTCCGCATGAAGCCGGAAGGCGCAGCTGGCTTCGCCCACATCCGAACAGGAACTTTGCTCGGTGAAGAAATGCCCGGCCCGGTCGAGCCCGGAAACCTCGATGGGAAACGTGAGCGGCAGCCGCGGCTCACGCCGGCGGTTGGACGGGCCAAATAAATTCGGGTCTTCACCCTCGAGTTTCATTCTCTGCATCGCGCTCTCCAGCATTCTCCAGTGCATTCAGACGCCCACTGGCCGTTCGGGTAAGCGCCTCAAGCGGGGGAGATTACGCGGGTTCGTCCCATCGCGGGATGCTGCGAAATGGAACGAAGTGCGCAGTTGAAACATCGCGGTTGCCGCGCTAAGCGGCGCCCCTTGCGGACGATTGCTTTCGCGAGCGTTTGAGAAACCGGTAGAGGCTGGTGCGTCCGATACCGAGCGTATGAGCGGCGCGCACGCGGTTACCGTTGCACATCGCAAGAACGCGCTCGATGTGTTCGCGGCGGACCTCGTCCAGCGGCACGGCGCGCCAATCGTGGTCCGCGATCGACACGCGATGCCGCGGCTTTTGCAGGTGTTCGGGGAGATCGCATACGTCAATGAACTCGGCGGTCGCCGTGATGGCCGCGCTCGAAATCACGTTTTCCAGTTCGCGGACGTTCCCGGGCCAGTCATGCTGCATGAGCACGATCTGGGCGCGCCGCGAAAGCCCCCGGAAGGTTTTTCCGTACGCTTCGCTGTATTTTTTCAGGAAGTGCTGGATGAGCATGGGAATGTCCTGCGAGTGCTCGACCAGCGCGGGAACGCGGATTTCGATGCTGTTCAGCCGGTAGAATAAATCTTCCCGGAAGCGGCCTGCCAGCACCTCGGCGCGCAGATCGCGGTTGGTCGCCGCGACCACACGAACGTCCACTTTCCTTAGCTCGGGGGAGCCAATCCGCTGGATTTCGCGGTTCTGGACCACGCGCAGAAGCTTGGCCTGCATCTGCGGCGACGTTTCGCCGATCTCGTCGAGAAACACGGTGCCGCCATTGGCGTATTCAAAGAGGCCGGGGCGCGTATCGGTGGCTCCGGTGAACGAGCCGCGGACATGCCCGAAGAGCTGGCTTTCGAGCAGCGTGTCCACCAGCGCCGAACAGTTGCAGACGGCAAAACGCTCCTGCGAGACGGGGCTTAACTCGTGCAGCGCGCGCGCCACCAGTTCTTTTCCCGAGCCGGTGGGGCCGCTGATGAGCACGTTCGTGAAATGGCGGGCCACTTTTCTCGCCAGATCGAACACTTCCAGCATGGCCGGGCTTTTTCCGACGATGCCCTGAAACTGCGAGTTCTTGAACAGGCGTTCTTCCAGCTCGCGGACCTCGGATCGCTGCGTGAAGATTGCAGCCAGATCGTCGAGGGTTCTCTCCAGCCGGGCATAGTCGAGGGGCTTGCAGAGAAAATCGTAGGCGCCGCCCTTGATGGCCTCGATCGCGGTTTCGACGTCGTAGAATCCCGTCATCAGGATGACGTAAATTCCGGGATCGTATTGCAGCGTCTTCTTGAGAAAAACGAGCCCGTCCATGGACGGCATTCGAAAATCGGCCAGCACGGCGCGGCAGCCGCCGAGGCGAATTTTGTGAAGCGCGTCCTGTGGATTGGTGGTCCCCACGACGGGGAAGCCGTCCTTGTCGAGCCGGCTGGAGGTTATTTCCACCTGGTCCGGGTCGTCATCGAGGACGCAGATGGGAAGATTCCTGCGAGCAAAGTTGATTGCGGTGTCTTGAAGAGCAGTAGCCATAGTACAGGGGCATAAGGCACGGCCAGGGCCACAGTTCCTGCGGGGGACACGTGTGCCATTCAAGCATTGGTTCGACAATCGATTGAGACGCCGATTGTGGGTAAATGTTCTGAATTGTTTCGATTATTCGCCCGGGTGTTCTGGGCCTGCGACGAGGCTTGAATTGATTTACCTCTTCGTTCTCGCCTAAATGCCAGGTCGGGAGTGCCGGAGTGGTGTCGAAGTCCCAAACCGGTACGGAATGCGGAGTCGCTACTTCGAGAGAAGAAAGCTGAACGGTTCAGCCCGGGTCAGGCCGTCTCTTGCATTGCTTCGCCTTGCCAGATCTCCGCTGCCGCGCCCCTGTCCTTCGGGCGGAGTTGAGCCAGGCTCACGCGCGTGCGGCCCTTGGCATCTCTTTTCATCACCTTTGCCGCCTGACAGGCGATCGGAATATTGTTCACGAGCGCGATCGGTTGCAGCAGGCGCACAAACAGGACGCATCCTTCGCGCAGGCCCGCACGCAGGCTGATTTCCTTCTGGTCCCCGCCGCGCCAATTGAGCGTAGTCTTCTCCACGAAGAACGCTTCCGACGCGTCCCACCCCGAAACCTCGACACGATAGCTGGTCTGCAATTTGTCGATCGAATCCATCGCTACCTCCGTGGGTGGGAATGCATGGGAGATGCCAAGGCGCACGATTCGCAGGCGTTCAAAAGTCAGAACTTAGGCGCGGGCAAAAGTTTTTTCGAGGCGCCATCGAATCGGATCCGCTACATCTGTTTGCATTTGGATCAGATCGGTGCGATGCGGCAGGGCGTCGAGATTACCCCCAGTGGGCGCCGGGATAGAGTGCCGCCAGAGCTACGCGAAAGATGGAGCCAAAGATTCGATCGTAGAGCACCCAGGCCAGCAGCAATCCGGCCATGCCGAAGCCCTGGCTGCGCGTCCAGGAGACGAATCGCAAAGCCGCCCGATCGCTCATGAATACGGTGATCGCCGTGTTTCCGTCGAGCGGCGGCACAGGCAAGAGGTTGAACGTGCCGAGCAGCAGGTTCAGCACGAAGAGGATGCTCAGAAAAGTTGCCAGAAAGCCGGCGATGCCGGGCGCGGCCGCCTCGGTGATATGCGTGAACCCTACCGAATCCGGCATGCGGAAAAATCCCAGCGCCATGCCGATGCGAATCGCCGCAGCCGACAAAATCACCAGAACAAAATTTGCGCCCGGCCCGGCCAGCGCCATCCAGGCGGCGCGACGCGGGTAGCGCTGCTGCCACGCGGGGTTAAAAGGCGCGCTGGCCCAGCCGATCATCCAGTGCGCCGCCAGGTAGGAAATGATGGGGACAACCAGAAGCCCGATGGGCTCGCGCCGGATGTGAGGAATCGGGTTGAGCGACACCTGGCCCGCCTGAAAAGCGGTGGGATCGCCGCCGAGGTGCGCCACCAGGGAATGCGCCCCTTCATGGCACGTGGTCGAAAAAAGAAAAACGATATACCAGATAAGGCCCAGCGCGAGGAAATCAGGAGTCATCAGGCGATAGACTACTTTCCGGCGGCAGGTTCGGCAAGTGAAAGCATCGGAGCGTCGACCAGCCGACGCACTTAGCTACGCCACACCACTGAAGCCCGCCGATCGGAATCGGCTGGTTATTGCGTACAGGCTGGAGCATCTTGCATCACCTGTACGGAAATCCCATCGTTCCCTTCGTCCCAGGCTCCTCTTTGGGATGCGCCATCTGTGATCCGTGATTGCGGCCTGGTGTTTTGCCGGGGCGCACTCTCTTTGTACCGTTCAAACCCCCTAAAGATAAGGACTAGGTTGGTGCATGCCCGATATTCTGCACCACACGACGGCAAGGTCGTTCGTCCGAATGCTAGAATCGGTAGGGCTAGCAGCGGAGTGAAAGGGCTTATGGACGAGCACGAGATCCGGAAATTTCTGGATGAGTTCAAGGGCGGCCAGTTTACGGTCGAGCATGCCGTGGAGCGGCTGCGGAATTTGCCGTTCGAAGATCTTGGCTTTGCCAAAATCGATCACCACCGCTCGCTGCGCCAGGGATTTCCCGAGGTCGTGTACGCTCACGGGAAAACTCCGAAACAAGTGGCGGAAATTGTTCGCGGGATGCTTCGTGCGAACGGCTCGCACAACATTTTGATCACGCGGGCAGACCGCGCGGTGTTTGCCGCGGTGAAGCAGGTGGCGAGCCCCGGCGGCGGCAAGAACGGAACCGGCAAAAAAGCCGCCAAGGCGAAGACCGCCGAATTTAACGAATTATCCCGCACGATCCTGATTCAGCGCAGCGATGCCATTCACGGCAACGGGCTCATCCTGATCGTCAGCGCGGGCACGAGCGATATCCCCGTGGCCGAAGAGGCGCTCGTCACGGCTCGAGCCATGGGCAACCGGACGGAAGCCATCTACGATGTCGGCGTCGCCGGTCTGCACCGCCTGCTGGAACATCGGCAGAGGCTGACGGAAGCGCGCGTGATCGTATGCGTGGCGGGTATGGAGGGAGCGCTGCCGAGCGTTGTGGCCGGCCTGGTGTCGGCGCCGGTGATTGCGGTTCCTACGAGCACGGGTTACGGATCGAGCTTCGGCGGGCTTACCGCGCTGCTCGCCATGCTGAACAGTTGCGCTTCCAACGTCAGCGTGGTGAATATCGACAACGGGTTTGGCGCGGGGCGCGTGGCGAGCGCCATCAATCGCCTTTAGCGCCCCTAGCGAAGTGCGGAGGCCAGCGCTGCGGCGAGCGCGGCCTCTTCGTCCGGGAATACCGTGCGTAGATCGAGCAGCACCTGATCGTTCTCGACGCGCGCGATCACTGGCGTTCCATTTTCTGGCTGGCGCAGCCGCTGTTCGAGCGCCGCAGGTGAAACGCGCTGGCTTACGATGGAAATCACGTGCGTGGGCAGCTTCTGATCAGGTGTGGCGCCGCCTCCGATCACAGAAAATCCCTCCTGCACTTCGACCGTGGTGTCGCCCGGCAGGGAAGCACGCAACCGCTCGGCGAATGGAACTGCGCGGCGGGCCATTTCGCCGGCGGACATGCGGATCATACGCAGCGCGGGAATTTCGTCGAGCGCGCCGCGCAGGTAGGCTTTGAGCGTTACTTCGAGCGCCGCAATCGTGAGCTTGTCGACGCGCAACGCGCGAAACAGCGGATTTCGCCGGATACGCTCGACAAGTTCCTTCTGTCCCGCGATGATGCCCGCCTGCGGGCCGCCGAGCAATTTGTCTCCGCTGAAGGAAACCACCGAAACTCCCGCCTGGATGCTCGCCCGCACAACGGGCTCCGAGATGCCGCTTGCCGAAAGATCGGCGAGGCAGCCCGAGCCGAGATCTTCGTAGACCGGCAGCTGTTTGCGCCGTCCGAGCGCGACGAGTTGTTCGAGCGCGGGACGTTCGGTAAATCCGGTGATGCGGAAGTTCGAAGGATGCACGCGCAGGAGGAGCCGTGTGCGCTCGTCGATGGCAGTTTCGTAGTCCCGGATGCGGGTGCGGTTCGTCGTGCCCACTTCGCGCAGCACCGCGCCGCTTTCGGACATGATATCCGGGATGCGGAACCCGTCGCCGATCTCGATTAGCTCCCCTCGAGAGACGATTACTTCGCTGCCTTTGGCGAGAGTGTTCAGCACGAGAAACACGGCGGCAGCGTTGTTGTTGACTACGATTGCGGCTTCCGCGCCCGTCAGCTCCGCGAGGAGTTCCGCTGTGTGAGCATCTCGCTTGCCGCGCTCGCCCCGGTCCAGGTTGTACTCCAGATTCGAATAGCGCGCAGCCGTTTCCGCCATTGCGGCAATCGCACCCGGCGCCAGAGGCGCGCGGGCAAGATTGGTGTGCAGAATCACGCCGGTGGCATTGATTAAGCGGCGCAGCGATGGAGCGAGTTGCGCTTCCACGGCAGCCGTGATGCGAATGATGACGCGAGAGGCAATGCCATCGATGTCGTTTGGAGGCGCGACTTTCAGCTCCGCGCGCAGCTCATCGAGAACGCCTCTCGCGGCCCGCGTAACGGCGCTGCGTCCGGCCTTCTCGACAAGCGCAACGATGACGGGTTGGGTGAGTAGTTCGTCGACGGAAGGGAGCGCTCGCAGACGAGCGGAAACGTCTTGTAAGCCGCCCGTGGCAGAATCCGCCGGAGGAGTCATTGCGAACTATTTGAGCACAGGTGCTATCGCGCGGCAAATGCGAGGCTTTCCCTTTGCGACAAGCCTCCCGACGCGCACATTGACGGGGCCGTCGACCGCCCGTAGGCTGAAACCAGCGTAAGGTCGCTCCCAATGGCCACCATCGACGAAGACCTCGGACAAATCGAAAAGGATATCCGGCGGCTGAAGATCGAATACGAGCAATTCTTCGGCGGGGGCCGCCCGCGTCCTCCGGCCGACACGCAATGGCGCCTGGAAAGCTTGATGCGGCGCTATAACGAGCGCACCGCCGAGTTGAGTTTCGGGCAGCGCTTCCGGTTCAACAACCTGTCCCAAACTTACGCCAAGTATGTCGACATGTGGCGCAAGAAGACGATGCAGAAGGAAGGCGGCGCCTCGCAGCATCATTTTGGAGCCGCAGCCAAGGCAATCGAAGCGGCGCGCGCCCGGGAAGCGGCCGTGCGGGAGCAGCCTGCTGGCGCTTCCGCTGCCGGAAAAAGTGCAGCCGAGGCGGCTGCGAGCTCCGTGATTCAGGCGGCGCAGGAGCGCGAAGAGGCCGCGTCGTTTGCCCTTTCCTTCACCAACCCGGAGAGCGAGCGCACAAAAATCGTCCAGCTCTACCAGAAGCTGATCGAAGCCCACAACGAATCCGGCGAAAGCGCCGCCGCTCCGAACCTGCAAGCCTTCGAGAGGTTCGTCCGCAAGAAAACCCAGGAACTCAAAGACAAGGGCGGCAGCGAGGTGGAATACAGCGTAACGATTCAGGAAGGCCGCGTGAAATTGAAAGCCCGCATTTCCGCCTGAGACGTTTCCTAAATCCTTATTACCGGCCTTATTTGAACGCCTTTCCCCTTGCCTTCTCGTGCCCGTTGCATGTGCGCCATCGAGATTTAGTTTGACGTGGATGTGTGATATAACGAGCCACGAAAGCTGGTGGGGTGACGAGCTTTTGCGATCGCCGCTCAGCGGGTGATCAAGGGCTATCAGGGGAGAATCCGTAATGAAAACGGGTACGTGGAGATCGATCGGACGGATGCTGGGGCGCGTGGGGCGCCGCGGCGGGAATTATAGCCGATAGTAGGAATTGCGGGTGTTCGCCTGGAGGCTCGTCCCCAACCGAACTTGGCCGCTGCGCAGGCGCAGGCGGATGCGAGCCGCGTCGCGGTCGATCCGGACAACATTGGTGGCGTGGTCACCAGCGCCAATGGCCCCGAGGCCGGCGTGTGGGTGATCGCCGAAACCACGGATTTCCAGACCAAGTTTCGCAAGATCGTAGTCACTGACGATCGTGGGCGCTATCTCATTCCCGATCTGCCCAAAGCCAATTATAAGATTTGGGTCCGCGGCTATGGCCTGGTGGATTCCGAGCCGGTCACTGCTGCTCCGGGCAAGGCCCTGGCGCTGACCGCGGTGGTGGCCCCGAGCGCGAAGGAAGCGGCGCAATACTATCCGGCCAATTACTGGTATTCCATGCTGAAGGTTCCGCCCAAGGATGCTTTTCCTCTGACGGTTCCGGGCGAAGGCGCGCTCAGCTATTTGCGCACCGGCCGCGTGATCGAAACGCAGGCGGCTTGGATCTGGGGACTCCGAAGAGGCTGCCAGGTGTGCCATCAGATGGGCAACAAGGCGACCCGCGAAATCGAGCCGGAGATCGGGCATTTCGATACGACGGCAGCAGCCTGGGAAAGAAAGCTTGAAGTAGGCCAGGGAGGCCGCCAGCTTCATCAAACCCTGGCTTTGGGCATCAACAATCCCACCGCGATGGGGCTGTGGACCGACTGGGCGGACCGCATTGCCAAGGGCGAACTCCCTCCCACGCCGCCGCGGCCGCAAGGCATCGAGCGGAACCTCGTGCTTACGTTGTGGGACTTTGCCGACCGCGCTGCCTTCCCGCATGACCTGATCAGCACCGACAAGCGCAAGCCCACTCTGAATCCCAACGGGCATCTCTACATCGTCGACTGGGGAGAGGGGCTCATCAGCATCGTCGATCCCACGGAGAACACAGCCCAGGTAGCGAAAGTGCCTCTCCGCAATGAAGATTGGCGGAAGATTCTGCCGGCTTTCGAGCCGCAGGTGAAGCCCGAATACCCGTCTCCTTACTGGGGAAAGGAATTGACCAACGTTCGCAACGACATCGTGAACGCGGGCCCGGGAATGATGGACACCAAACTGCGCACCTGGTTTAACGTCCAAACCCGGCTGGACGTGCCCGCCTACTGCCTGAAGGGTTCCGACAATAAGTACGCCAAGTTTTTCCCGATGAATCCGGTGCCTTTGAAAGGAATGCGCAACCGGGCTGCCGGCGCGGCGTATTACGACCCCAAAACCAGCAGCTTTACGCTGATCGACACGTGTTTTGGGGCATCGCACACGGCGTTCGGCTACGACAAGGACGAGACGCTGTTCATGAGCGCCCGCGGCGTAAACGGCATCGGCTGGATCAATACCCGGGTCTGGGATGAGACGCACGACGCAGAAAAATCGCAAGGCTGGTGCCCCGCCATTCTCGATTACAACGGTGACGGCAAGATCGGCGCATATACCACCGAAAACGAGGAGCCACCCAATCCCAAGCTGGACCGCATGCTGGCGAGCCCGACGGGCGCATATGCCGCTTCCAGCGCAGGAGCCGTCGCGACGGGGTATATCCTCTCGGTCAGCCCGGTCGACAACAGTGTCTGGTATCACACCACTGATCTGATTCCCGGCAGAATCATTCGCATGGAGGTCGGTTCCAATCCGCCGCAGACCTGCAAGGCGGAGGTCTACGAGCCGCCCTTCACCGCGAAGGACCAGTTGGCTTATGGTCCGCAGGGAATTGACGTGGATTCCAAGGGCGTGGTTTGGGTGAGCCTCACCGGCAGCGGAAAGCTGGCGAGCTTTGACCGGCGGAAATGCAAGGTGCTCGTTGGCCCCACAGCCACCGGCCAGCATTGCCCCGAGGGCTGGAGCTTGTATCCAATACCCGGCCCAGCTTTTAAGGGCACCGACGTGAGCGCGGACTATTCCTACAACGACTGGGTCGACCGCGAGAACACGTTTGGTCTTGGCAAAGACGTACCTCTCGTCTCCGGAACAGGGTCCGACTCGCTCATCGCCTACGTGCCTGCGACAAAGAAATGGGTTGTGCTGCGGGTTCCGTATCCGATGGGTTTCTATACGCGCAGCATGGATGGCCGAATCGACGATCCCAACGGCGGCTGGAAGGGCCGCGGATTGTGGTCGGCTGTCGCGAGCCGCGTCGTGTGGCACACCGAGGGAGGCTGGGGCACACGGCCTTACGCGGTGCACTTTCAGATGCGGCCTGACCCCCTGGCGAAATGAGCCGGCCAGCGCTGACGAAATGGAGCAAAGCCGCCGGCTTCGCTCTCGGTATGTCGTTCTTCGTGGCTCCGCAGTTTGCGGCGTCTCAAAGCGAATGGCTGACGTGGGGTTACGATCAGCAGCGCAGCGGCTGGAACCAGTCCGAGACCACGCTCACCAAAGAAAATGTTTCGCATCTTGAGTTGAAGTGGAAATCCCAGCTTTCCACCGCTCCCAGTGAACTGGTTTTATCGACCCTCACCGCTCCGCTGGTCGCCACCGTGAACGGGCCGCAGGGGCCGAAGACGCGCGTGTTCATCGTCGGAAGCGACAACACCGTGTACGCCATCGATTCGGAAACGGGTGAAGTGACCTGGCAGAAGAAATTCCCGAATACGCTGACTCCCAAGCAGGCCACCAATTATCAGTGCTCCAACACGCAAAACGCCACGCCCGTGATCGACAAAGAGTCCGGCACGATTTATGTGTCTACGAGCGACGGCAAGCTGCGAGGGCTCAGCCTGGAGAATGGCGAAGAGCGTATGGCGCCGGTGGACTTCACCAATCCTTTCTCGCGCAACTGGAGCCTGAACCTCGTCGACGGAGTGATCTATTCGTCGACAGGCCGCGGCTGCGGCGGAGTGATGGCCCACTTCATCGCGTTCGACCTGAAGGATCCCTCCCAGCACGTCACGGAATATTACACCAGCTCCGGAAGACCGGCGGGCGCGTGGGGGCGCGGCGGCGTGGTGATCGGGCCTAAGGCCATTTACGCGCAAACCGCCGACGGACCGTACGATCCGGCCGCAGGCAAGCTCTCGCACACCGTGATGGCAATGTCGCTCCGGAATTTCCGTCTGCTCGATTCCTACACGCCATCGAACTGGCCGTATCTCGAAGAGAAGGACCTGGACATCGGCTCTGCCGGCCCGGTGCTTTTCCCGTTTCAAAAATGGACGATTCTGGCGTCGGCAGGCAAGGAATCGGTGATTTATCTGCTGGACGCCGATAGCCTCGGAGGCGCCGATCATCACACGCCGCTTTACCAGTCGCCGCGCTGGGGCAATGACGACGCTTTTCACGACAACCGCGGCGTATGGGGTTCAATGGCCACCTGGCAGGACGCGCAAGGCCGCCGATGGTTGTTGTCTCCGATGGCGGGCCCGCCATCGAAGGGCGCGCCGCCCTTTATACACAGTTATGGAAGCGCGAACCGCGGCAGCATCATGGCCTTCGAAGTCCGGCTCGATCCGGACAAAAACACTCCCATGCTGGTGCCAACGTGGATTTCGCGCGACATGCATTCGCCCGATCCTCCCGTGATAGCGAACGGAGTGGTGTACGCGCTGCAGACCGGGAAGAACACGACGGAGTCCCGCACTGCCGGGAAAATGGGAAGCGTGCCGGCCACCAATGCGGTTTTGTATGCTCTCGATGCGGAAACCGGCCAGCAGCTCTATTCCAGCGAAAAGCTCATCGATAGCTGGACCCATTTCAGCGAGCCGGTGGTTGCCGGGGGCCGGGTCTACATTTCTACGTGGGACGGCCGGGTCTACGCCTTCGGCCTGAAAAAGTAGCGCCATCCTCATTGAGAAAAGCCCCGATGCAAACCAGATCGCGCAGATGGGCCGGCATGGCATCGATTGCGTTCGTGCTTCTCGCGGGAATTGCAATTTGCCGGTCGGAGGCGCGACCCCGTCCGGGCGGAGTTTCGTTCGCGGCATCGAGTGACGTAGCGATCGACGCGGACGACATCGGTGGCGTCGTCACCAGCTCGAACGGACCCGAAGCGGGAGTCTGGGTGATCGCGGAAACAGCCGATCTCGGCACGAAGTTCCGCGAGATCGTGATCACGAACGATCGCGGCCAATATCTTCTCCCCGATCTGCCGAAAGCGAACTACAAAGTCTGGGTGCGCGGTTACGGCCTGGTGGATTCAACGCCCGTGAATGCGGCGCCCGGCCAGGAATTGGCGCTCGCCGCGGTGGTCGCCGGCACGCCGCGCGCGGCGGCCGAATACTATCCGGCGAGTTACTGGGTTTCGCTGCTGAACGCGCCTTCCAAGAGCGCGTTTCCCATGACGCTCTCCGGCTCTCCCTCTTCCGCGATCCCCACGCAGGCTGACTGGCTGTATGCCGTGAAGAATTGCTGGGGCTGCCATGAGCTGGGAAACAAGCCGACGCGCGAGATTCCGGCGAGCCTGGGCACGTTCAAGACGAGCGGCGAAGCCTGGGAGCGATTGATTTCCTCCGGCCAGCTTGGGTCGCACATGACCCGTCTGCTGAATTCCCTGGGACACGAGCAAGGCCCGGCGCTCTTTGGCGATTGGCTCGACCGTATCGCTGCAGGAGAACTGCCGCCCGCGCCGCCTCGTCCGCAAGGAATCGACCGGAACGTGGTGGCCACGGTGTGGGACTGGTCTGTGCGCGCTTCGTTTCTTCATGCCGTGATCAGCACGGACAGGCGAAATCCCTCGGTCAACGCGAATGGCCCGGTCTACGGAGACGATTGGTTCGCCGGAGCCCTCGCGGCGGTGGACCCGGTCGCGAATACCGCGTCGATGATTCGCATTCCGCTGCCCAACGAGGAAGACCGCCAGCGGCTCCCCTCCTGGGCGCCGCAAACACAGATCCACCCGTCGATGTATTTTGGCGACGAATTAGTCTGGAACGCCCCGCTCAATCCCGGTTCGCTCGCGATGGACGGCAAAGGCCGGGTGTGGCTCAACGTGCAGAACCGCGTCGATCTTCCTGGCTATTGCAAGCCGGGATCGAATAATCCTTACGCGAAATACTCGCCGCGAGAATCCGGCGGAAAGGGCGTCGACGTCTACGATCCGAAGACGCATAAATTCGAATTCGTCGACCTGTGTGTGACAGCCGAGCGGCTTGTCTTCGCCGATGACAAAGACCAGACGCTGTACATGGCCATTAAGGAGGGAGGCCTCGCCTGGATTAACACGCGGGTCTGGGATGAGTCTCACGACTCGGAAAAGTCGCAGGGCTGGTGCCCCCCCGTGATCGATTACAACCGCGACGGCAAGATCGGCGCTTATACCACAGCCCCGGAACCGCTCGACCCCAAGCTCGATCGCGCGATCGCGTCGCCCGGGGGCGACGGCGTGGCCTACAATCCCGTCGATGGAAGCGTGTGGTATACGGCTTTGAATCCGCGGCCCGGCAAACTGATCCGCATGGTGAAGGGCGCCAATCCACCTTCCAGCTGCAATGCGGAAGTGTATGAACTGCCCTACGATCCGAAGGGCCCCGGAATGGGTGGGTCTCATCCGCGCGGAATCGATATCGGCACGGACGGAGTGGTATGGGCGCCTCTGGCCGGCGAGGGCGTTCTTGCGCGCTTTGACCGCCGCCAGTGCAAGGCAGACAACCGGCGAAGCGCTCACCACGGGGCGCCGCTGCCAAGAGGGCTGGACGTTCTATCCGATTCCGGGCCCCGCCTTCAAGAATCAGCCCGATGTGAAAGCGGATTTTCCCTTTTCGATGTGGCTGGATCGCTTCAACTCGCTCGGCCTGGGCAGGAATATTCCCATCGTGGATGGGGCCGATTCCGACTCGCTGCTCGCGTTTATTCCGGACACGAAAACGTGGGTTCGCCTGCAGGTGCCCTATCCGATGGGTTTTTCGTCGCACTTCTTCGACGCTCGCATCGACGATCCGAAAACGGGATGGAAGGGTCGCGGGCTATGGGCCGCCAATGAGACCACCGGCTCCCAACTCACCGAGGGCGGCAAGAACATGCCGAGCCAACTCGCCCATTTCCGCATCCGTCCCAACCCTCTGGCGAAGTAGCCCTCGTTAAACTCTCCGGGAAAAAGAAAAGGGCCGCGACGCGGCCCTTTTGAAGCAATTGCAATTAAGTCTGTCGCTTTACGCTTACTTGGATTTCCCCCCTGCCGTCACCGCTTCTCTCGGCAAAGTCTCCGCGGATATTTTCGCGGCGTCCTCGGGCAGAAGCAGGCGCTGTTCCACCAGCCGGTCCGCGGCGGCTTTGCGCTTGGCCGTAAACTCCTCCTGGCTCGGATAGCGCTCCTCGACGGAAAGCCGGGAATCGTGTGTCGCCAGGCGCTCTTGCTTTGTGGCTGCGAACGGAACGTAGCTTCCATTCAGGCCGCACAAGTCGCCCTCGCCATATCCTTCGCCGCGGATGTTCTGCCCGGAGTAAGTCCCGAGAGGGACGCTTACTTCCGGCGGCTCCAGCCCGCCGATCGGATTTCCATCGGCGTTGGTGCGCGCGACAAAAACGGGATATTCAGGTCCCGAATCGTCCGGAGGAACCTTGCTGTAGTCGGTGAGGCGCAGCCTGTTGATCACCGGCTCGAAGGGATAGCCGGGGATCGACGGCCACAGTTTCGATTCCTGAGCCACCGTGATCAACGTGCCGTTCTTCACATTTGGATATTTGCTCGGCGGCGGCGCCACTCCATCGGTGACCCAGCTGTCGAGGTCCGCAAAGAGCGCGCGGACGTAGTAGCGATATTGCAGCGGGCTCTTGCGGTATTTGCAGATCCCCAGGCCCTCGGGTGTCCCGTTTGTCGGGTCGCCTGCGTCGGATTCATGCGGAATCCCGGTGGGGATGTAAACGCGGACGTTGTCAGGAATGGCGACGGATTTCCCGGTAGGATCGGTAACCACCAGCGACGCGCGGCCCTGCCACACATCGGTGTTCGTATCGATGTGGAAAATCTTCGGGCAGGACTTCGACACCGTGCACTTCGCCAGGATGCCATCCGTCTTGCCGCTGATCGGATCTTTGGTCGTGGCGTACGTGAAAGGGAACTGATCGCCGGGGAAAAGATGGTCCTCGTGCTGGCGGGAGAAGCGGCCGGGCTGCGAAAACTCGGTGTTCACGTTGGTTTTGCGCGAACCGGTCACCGCGCTCAGCATACCCTCGAACACGATATGTCCCGAATCGTCGACGTTGAAATCCTGGTACACCATATCCCGCAGGAACCGCCCGCTCTCGGATATTCCAACGGCAAGCACCGCCTTATACGGAGTCGCGGGATGAAGCGGATTGGGCTGGCCGGTGGAATCCTTCTCGGCGCTGCGCGCAAACAGCACAAAATCCCTCACCGACGCGAAAGCCATTCCTTCCACTACGGGGTTCGTGGCCGGATAAAACAGTTCGTAAATGGCTTCGGTGCCCATCCCAGGGACGGTCTTGATACGCACATGCTGTGCGTCGACGTAGCTCCAGTCAGAGGGCGGTATCGTCTTGCGCGGGTCATTCGCATGCTCGCGAACGGTCAGCGTGGCGGCGGAAGTGTCCAGATTGGCCGCCGGGTACGTCAATTTCTTCGTGAAGGAAGGTCCGGCAGGGAAGCTCATCAGTTCTTCGTGGCTCATGCCCACGATGGGCTTGCCGTCGCGCATGGCGATGGGAAACTTTGCCTTCTGCAGTCCCGGCCTGGAAGTCTCGGCGGAATCCTCCGCTTCCCATCCGCTCCATGCCACCGTGTAGCCGCGCTTCATGATGTACGCCGTGGCCGGATCGGCCACTTCGTCAGGACCGATCGAGCTGAATTTGCTCAGGTTCAAATCGGAGAGCGCCTTTTCGTGTCCGCGATTGAGCACGTCGTAGATCAGCCGCCCGTTACCCTTGTTGATATCGACCGGCTTCAGGATGGTGATGTCCACGCTGTATTCCACGTGGCCTCGGTCATTCACGGGAGCGTACTGAAGATTGACGATTCCGCTGTTCATGGGAGCCTTCGGATCGAGCTCGCCGTACGCGGTGCCCACGAGCATTTCGTAAGGGCCGGCGCTCCCGAAGGACGCGCCCCCGAAAGCAGGATGGCGCTTGGTAATCACAATCCGCCGGATGCCAACCCCAGAATCCTTCGTCGCCTGGCCAATGCCGTAAGGCGCTGCCAGAAACAAACCGATCAGAATCAGAATCGTTTTCTTCACGCTGCACGCTCCAGAACCGTCTTTTCGCGCTTTTTATACCACACATCCACCCGAAACCAAACTTTGGTAGCGACCCACGGAGGGCGGAAACCGTACTATTTGGATGGACGAACGCTTGATCTGGTTACCCTGATCTCGTAAGAACGACACGCGCGGGCGGGGACGGAACAGCCGAAGTGCAGCCGATTATTTCCTGCTTGCGGTGGCGCCCGGTCTTTTGCGCTCGGCCGAAGTGAGCCAGTCGTCAGGCGGGAAGCTGATCTGCCAGAAAAGCGGCGAGGCCTCGCTGAATTCAATCCCCACGGGAATTTTCCCGTCCTCCGGTTTTCCGAGAGAGACGACCTTGCTGGGCAATTCCTCGGCGGTCTTAGGATTCACCAGAGAGACCAGATCGTCCCGCGAAACCGCGGTTTTCAGAAGCACCAGACATCCATGAGCGTTGACGGCGATCGTCGTGGTGAATTCTTCGAAAGCCCTGCCTCGCACCAATACCGGCATGGAAATCTGGACGCGTTGCGTGCGCCGGACCGGCGCAACCTGAATTCCTGAGTCGCTCATCAACTTCAATTTTGTCACGCGGGGCGAGCACTCACAGCGACTAATTCCGGCAAGCGTGCCCTGAATGGCAGCATCGAAACCAGGCATTCCAGGTCTAGGAATGGCGAGACGACGCGGGAACCAGCTTCTTATCGCGAATGTAAAATTCCTGTCCCCGCCAGTGGATTCGCTGAGGGAAAAAGCTGAGCACCCAGACAATGAACGCGAACGCATCGCGCAACGGCAGCAGCCACAACTTGCGCCTCAGCAGGGCGTCGCCCATTCCGGAAACACCCACTTCCCAAGCCATCGCAGTTCGCAGGATCAAGTAGCCGGCCAGATATGCCACGCCGATCTTCGCGGAGGGCGTTGTGGCCGCGGCCAGCATTGCCCATGGCAATCCCTGGGTAAAGAGAAGGCCCAGGTGTCCGCCGGGGCGCGAACACCTGATGGTGAGATTCCAGCGGAGCTGGTGGCGAAACGTATCGCCGAGATTCTGGTGCGGATAAACAATCGACACAGGATGCCGGCTCAGTTCCACGCGATACCCGTTCGCGGCGATTCGATTGCCAAGCTCGTAGTCGTCGGAGAGATGATCGACCAGGCCCTCGAACCCGCCGATTTCGGCCAGGCGCTTTTTCGTCGTGGCCATCACTGCGCCCAGCATGAAATCGAGGTCACCCATCAGCCGCGCCACCAGGACGCCCGGCGCAAAATCGGCGCTGTTGCCGAGCGCCTCGATATCCGCCGCCAGCGACCCGTCCGTGAGTCCTTTATAAAGGCACGTGACGCCGCCCACCTGGGGATTCGCAAATGGCGCCACCACGTCGCGAAGAAACCCCGGTTCCACGCGCACGTCGCTATCGCTCACCAGCAGCACGTCGTACCGCGCCTCGCGAACCATGCGGCACATCTTATTGACCTTGTCGCTCACTCCCAAAGGCTCGGAGCCGACAAGAAGGCGGATCGAACGCTTCGGGAAGTCCCGGACGATCTTTTCGATCACAGGGATGGCAGGTTCGCTCTCGTCCGAAACGCAGAAGATAATCTCGAACTCCGGATAGTCCTGCGCGCAGAAACTCGCGTAGTTTTCGTAAGTCTCGCGGTCAAGGCCGCGAATCGGTTTCAGGATGCTTATAGGAGGGAAAAAGGCCGCGTAGGCCGTGCGATTGCGATAAAACCGGAAGGCCGCGACAATTGCCGAGAGATAGTAGCCGAAGGGCGCGAGCGCCAGAACTAAAAGCCCATCACGAATGATGGCTCCCGCTCCCACGCACCTAGCCTTTGCCGATGAATACCAGGGTCACACCAACGCAGACCAGCAGCACTCCCGCCCATCGTTGCGGTGTCACGCGTTCGCCCAGGAAGAGCTTGCCTCCCAGCGCGCCGAACGCATAGCTCATAGCAGTCACCGGAATGACCATGCTCACATTCTCCAGCGAGAGCATGCCGAGCAGCGCGAAGAAAGCCAGCGTCATTTGCCCCAGCCCGATCCACATCCAGCCGACCTTCATCGCGCGGAACACCACGCGCAGCAGAGACGCCGGCCGGAAGTCGGTCACCTCGCCGATCGTCTTCATCGCCCGCGTCACGCAAAGCTCGCCGCTGGTTCCGGCGACGACGATCAGCAGGTAAAAAACAGTCTCTCGCAACACGATTCTCAGGACTCCGTTGTGCGGGGCGGTGTCTGTCCCACGATAAACACGCCCGCGCAGATAATCGCAATCCCCGCCCACCGCGTCGGTGTGATGGTCTCCCGCAGCACCAGGTAACCCAGCAGCGCCACCACGCCGTAGGCCACCGAAGAAGCCGGCTGGACGAAGCTATAGTCGGCCCAGGAAAGCACGAGAATGTAGGCCATGAAAAACGCGAAGAGAGACCCGATGCCGAGCCAGATAGTGGTCGAGCCGAAGGCGGTGTCGAAAAAGCGGAAAAGGCCGGTGGGAGTCCAATCGGCCAAAGCGCCGACATGCTTCATGCCCTTGCCGAGCAGCACATCACCCAGCGGACCAAACACCACCATCATAGAGATGAGCAGATAGGTCTTAAAACGCAGGCCCGCCGACGGCATCATGCGCTGGGGGACTCGCTTGCCTCGACGCGCGATTCGACGTGCGGCACGTTCACCATCGCCTTTTTCGCAACGCCCTTCCGCGCCACCTTCTTGCGGTCAGCACGCAGCTTCATGAAGTCGACCGCCTCGTGATAGAGCCGTTTTCTCTCGTGGCCGTCCCACAGCGCTTCCCGCACGATGCGCCATGCGACGCGCGGCCGAAAATAATAGCTGTCGTAGAAGCGGTTCACAGAGTCGACCATGTACTCGCGTGAGAGGCCGGGGTATTGCAGGTGGGGCAGCTGATGGCCGCCGGCGTCGGTGATGGCCTCGCCCGCGAGGAAGCCTTCTTTCATGCCCTGGTCGTAGAGTTCGGTTCCGGGATAGGCGTGCGCCATGGAGACCTGGATCGTTTCGCAGTCCAGTTCCTTGGCGTAGTTGATGGTCTTTTCGATGGTTTCTTTCGTCTCGCCGGGCAGCCCGATGATGAAGTCGCCGTGAACATGGATGCCGACTTTCTTGCAGTTCTTCATGAAGGTCCGGCCCATCTCGACCGTGGCGCCCTTCTTGATGTTCTTCAGGATCTGCGGATCGCCCGATTCGAAGCCGACGATCAGCAGGCGGCATCCCGCGTCGGCCATGGCCTTGAGCGTCTCATAGTCGGAGTGCGAGCGCGCCGTGCAGGACCACCGGAATCCCACCGGCTTGAATTCCTTGCAAAGGGCGAGCACGCGGTCTTTGCGGATGTTGAACGTGTCGTCGTCGAAGAAGAATTCCTTCGCCTGCGGGAACATCTTGTGGGCCTGCCGGAACTCCCGCGCCACGTTCTCCACCGAACGCGTGCGCCACGTATGGCCTGACAACGTCTGTGGCCACAGGCAGAAGGTGCAGAGAGCGGGGCAGCCGCGCGTTGTGTAGAAAGAAACGAAGGGATTCAGCAGGAACGGAACGTTGTAATTTTCAATGGTCAGGTTCTGCTGATAGACATCGGTGGCAAAGGGAAGTTCGTCCAGCTCTTTGGTTTCCATCAGCGGGCGCGAAGGGTTATGTACCACCTTGCCATCCTTCACGTAACTCGCGTTCTGAATCTCGGAGACCGGCTTTCCCTGGGCGTACTCCACGACGGCATGATCGAACTCGCCGCGCACTACAAAGTCGAGGTCGGCGCTGGCGAGCAGGCTCTCCGCCGGCTTGATCTGCACCTGCGGCCCGACGAAGGCGATCTTGATATCGGGCTTCTTTTCCTTCATGGCGCGGGCCATCTTCAGGTCGCTATGAAAGCCCACCGTGGAAGTGAAGAGCACCACGAACTCGTAATCCTGGGCGATCTGAACGACTTCCGCCGGTTTGATATGGTGCGGGGGGCCGTCGAGCAGCCGGCTGCCGGGGAGCATCCCGGTGGGATAAGCCAGCCACACGGGATACCAGTACGATTCGATTTCACGCGTCGCCGGCCACCGTGAGCCGGCGCCTCCGTCGAACTTTTCAAAGCTCGGAGGATTCAACAACAGCGTTTTCATTACGGACGGCATCAAACCCCCTCAGGATTTTTGGAAGAACCCGGCTTACAACCTTCAGTCTACTTGATTTCCGGCGTTCCCCCAATACCTTATCTCACTCCTACTGAAGTACTTTCGCCAGCTGGCCGGTAGCCTGCAGAAGCGTGAGCTGCGCCTGTTCGCGGGCGAAATCCGCATCCAGAAAGGCGATCCATTTGTCGCTCTCGTCCAGCCGGTCCTGCTCGATTTCCTGCAGGGTAACCCGCCCCTGATCGAACCGTGCTTGCGCGAGTTGCACCGTCTCCTGCGCCAGTTTCAGGTCCAGCCGGGCGACCTCCCGCGCGGCATCGAGTTCGCGAACGCTGCGGGACTTCTGCACCACATCCAGCCGCACTTCCTGCCGTTTCTTGCTGACGGTCGCCTCCGCCACGTCGAGCTGGCTCTTAGCCAGGGCGACGGTCGCGCCGGTTTTTGATGCAAAAAGGGGAATCGTGAGGACGACCCCCACATTCAGGTTATTTCGCTCGAACTTCTTGTAAAATTCCCCGTAATTGTTGAATTTGCTGAGCACGCTGTATTGGCCCACCAGGTCGACGGTCGGCCAGTAGCTGAGATGGGCGCCGCGGAAGATACGCTCGCGCGCGGCCCGTTCGTTTTCCGCTTCCTGTATGTCCCGGTCGTTCTGGACCGCCAAACTAACCGTTTCATTTTCCGCCTGGTCGTTCGTAAACCCCGGAGCAACGGTTTCCACCTCGACCGGTTGTCCTTCTGGAGTTCCCGTTAGGTTACGAATCTGCTCGGTCAGGATTTCGTCACGGTCCTGTAACCTTACGAGGCGCTCCTGCGTGCGGGCTATGGTCAGCTCTGCGCGCGTCACTTCAATCGGAAGTTCCTGATCGGCGGCCACGCGCTCGCGCATCACTTCCAGAATCTTGGCCGCACTGGCCCGTTCGTTCTCAATCAGTTCGAGCGAATGCCGCACCTTGGCAAGTTCCAGATATGCTGTCGCCGCGCGGACGATTACGTCGTCCTGCATCCGGTCGATTTCGAGCTTCTGATTCTTCGCGCGATCCTCGGCCGCCTTCTCCTGGCCCTTCAGCAACGGGTTAAAAATTTCCTGCGTGTAGTCCAGTTGGAACAGGGAAGGCGGCCCGCCGCCCGGCAGCGCCGGGAAACCGTAGGTGTAGACATACCCGGCGCCGGTGTAGAGGTTCGGTCGGAAGGCGGCACGGTCCAGGCCGGCCTCGTTGAGCGCCACGGTATACTGCAGGCGCGCGATTTTAAGGTCGCGGCTGTTCTGCAGGGCCAGCGTGACGGCCTGCCGCAGCGTCATTTTCTCGGTGGTCTGGGCGAGCGCCGGGCTGGCGAAAACGAGGGCGGCCAGTCCGGCGCCAACGATCGCATGCGCGGAGAATTTTAGCGCGGCGCAGGTAGAGGGGAGTTTCATGGCGAGGCCTTCTCGAGTTTCTGCAACCGGGCCATCGCTTCTTTTCTTCCCGGTTCCAGCTGCAGAGCCGCGCGGTACTGCTCCGCGGCTTCGGCGCGCTTGCCTTGTGATTCGTAAAGTCTTCCCAGCCATTCACGAGCGGCGGCGTGCGGCGGCCAATCGCTTCGCTCGGGAGTGCTCGCAAGGTAGGACTTCAGGTACTCCTCCGCACGGACGTGTTCGGTTCCGGAAAGCACCCAGTCCACAGCTTGAAAATACAGCACGCGGGGATCTTTTGCGTTGACCTGCGCCGCGGCGTCGACCGCCGTCTGCATACCCGGCAGGTCGTTCTGCTTTTGGAAGAAGGTAATTGCTTCGAAGTAGGGCTCTAGGCGGCCCGGCTTGGAGCTCAGGATCTGGCGGTACTCGTTCTCAGCCAGATCGGGCCGCTTGATTCCCTGGAGATCGAAATTGGCGCGGGCCACGTGGCCGTCGATGGCATCGAGAGCCGAGATCGCGTCCACCTGATCGCGCGCCTCATCTTTGTTGCCGCCCACGATCCACGGAGCGTTGATGCAGAAGTCCTCCAGGTCCAGACGAGCCTCGATGTTGGAAGGATTCAAACGCACCGCTTCTTCCAGTTCCTTCTTTACCTTCTTAGCCAGGAAGAAACTTCGATCCCGGTCCGCCTTGCCGCCATACGAGCGGGCCAGCCACTGATGATAGAGAGAATTCTTGGCGTCCAGCGCCACGGCCTTCTCGCCCTGGGTGATGGCGTTATCGTAGTCCCGGATTTCGTAGTAGCTGCGCCCCAGCCAGTAATACGCTTCGGCGCTTGCGGAATTCAGCGCCAAGGCGGACTGCAGGGTCTTGATCGCGGCTGCATAGTTTCCCAGGTCGAACTCGTGCTGCGCCGATTGAAGTATCCCGCCAACGTCGTTGGAAAGCGGTGCGGCGAAAGCCGGTCGAATTGCCGGCAGGACGAGTGGTCCGAATAGGATGAGGAAGAGGCCCGCCCCGGTGATGATCGCCGTCTTCGTCCGATAACGCTGCATTCTAAGCGCCCTCTGCAATGCGAATGGTCATGCCGTCGCGCAAATTGTGATCGCCTGGCAGCGCGATCCGGTCATTCAGTTGCAAGCCCGACAGCACCTCATACTTGGATGCGCTGGCGATCCCCACAGAGATTTCGCGGCGCTCAATCCTGTCTCCACGAACCACAAACACGTAGCGCTTACCGCCATCCTCCCGCACCGCCGCGCGCGGCACCACGAGCACGTTGTGGCGCTCGACGACTAAAATGTTCACCTCGACATTGGTGTTCGGGAGCAGCTCGAGTTTGTCGTTTTCCACCGAACAAAGAACCTCGCCGACGCTGCGCATTCCGTGCGGCACCACCTGTTTGGGAATCTGCTGCGTCCGTCCGGCCCACGTTCGGCCCGGTTTGGCGTCCCAGGTAACCTGAATGGCCTGATTCGGCGCAAGGCGGCCCAGATCGGGTTCGTCCACAAAAGCCCGCACCCGCACGTGGTGCAAGTCGGCCATTTCCGCGAGCACATCTCCCACTTTGACGTAATCCCCGGCGCGGACGGGAAGCGAATAGAGCGTGCCGTCGGTTTGAGCGATCACGTCGGCCGAGCGAAGTTTTTCTTCCAACGACGTAACTTGTTGCTGTGCCTGCTTCGCAACCAGGCCGGAGTTCTCCGCCATCGATGTGGCTTTCTGGGCCAGCGCCTCTTTCCTCTGCTCGAGCTCTTGAACCCTCGACCGGGCTTTCGCCAGCGCGGCCTGGTTCTGGGAAAGCTCGTCCTCGGTCGCCGCGTGCTGGGTTACCAGCTGTTCGAGTGCTTTCTCCGTGTGTTGCAGGCTTTCCACATCCACGTGCGCTTGTTCGAGACTTCCGCGCACCTGCGCCACTTCATCGAGCGAGCCGCCTGCGCGGGCGTTGCGCAGATCGGTTTGCGCCGCAAGCAGGCTGGTTCTTGCCTGCGCGAGTTGGGATTGCACGTCGCCCGCATCGAGAGTCAGAATCTGCTCCCCGCGATGAACCGCTTGCCCTTCGCTGGCAAACACCTTCGCCACAAACGTCGGAAACTCGGCATGGGCCGTATCCGGAGCAATTGGCTCCACTTTTCCGTTGCTCGTGATCGTCTCGCTCAGATCTTCCTGCGCGACGCTGGTAATCGCCACCTCAGGCGGCTTCCTGCGCAGCGCAACGACCCCCACAAGCAAAACGGCCAAGCCTGCTATCACCAGCAGAATGACTTTTTTTTGTCTGATGTTTTCCGCCATGTCGGGCGCGGTCGGGCGCCCAGCCAGCCCCTGAGACCGCAAAATTGTAACAGACCGCTTCGGGACTTGCCTATGCGAACAGGCGCCGATGTGCTGCAAGCCTCATAAAACAAGGATGCTACGCCCTGGGGTCAGGATGCCAGTTGTGTTCACCTGTTGTATTCATTCGCCCCCCGCTGGACGCTGCGGAAGCACATTCAGGCGTATTCGGCGCTGAAATTGCTCTCAGTCGTAGGCGAGATGAAAATCCACAATGAACAAATCACTCTGCAATCCAATAAGCCCCGCGAAGTGTTCAACATTACGTCGCGGGTAAAAGCCGCCCTGGAAAAGAGCGGCTTTCGCGATGGCATCATCATTGTTTCGTCGCTGCACGCGACCTCGTCGGTCATCGTGAGCGACGACGGACCCGGCTTGTTGGAGGATCTGGAGGCCTGGCTGGAGAAGCTGGCGCCCGTGGGCGTGGACTACAAAAACGAGGGAAGATTCGAAGCCGGCGCGATGTCTCAGCTGTTACGACTGCTTCTGCATCACCAGGTTGCCGTGCCTTTTACCGAGAGCCGCCTCGACCTTGACTCCGGGCAACTTGTTCTGTTTGTCGAACTCGATGGCCTGCGC
This sequence comes from uncultured Acidobacteriota bacterium, assembly GCA_963709105.1. Taxonomy (GTDB): domain Bacteria; phylum Acidobacteriota; class Terriglobia; order Acidiferrales; family UBA7541; genus Palsa-295. The sequence continues at coordinate 542,788 of CAVPVC010000013.1, read as the reverse complement.
CCGCGACGCGTGATCGTCAAAGCAATCGGCGAATGATCGTCGCCCGCCCGCTCAGGCTGAACCTTGTTTGTACTGAATCACCAGCACGGTGATGTCGTCCGACTGCGGGGCGCCCTGCGTAAAGGCCCTCACGCTGTCGCGAATCGCGCCGGCCATTTCCTCCACCGTCCGCGCGGGGGACTCCTGCAATATCTTTCTCAGCCGCACTTCTTCAAACTGCTCGTTGCGCGTGTCGACGGCCTCGGACACGCCATCGGTGTAGATCACGACGAAATCTCCCGGCTCCAGCTTCACCCGTGCGCTCTCATATTCCGCTTCCGCAAATAACCCAACGGGGAAATTCACCGACGCCAGCGGCTCGAGCGATCCGGATTTTCGGCGCACCAGCGGCGGTACGTGCCCGGCATTGACGTACTCGAAGTTCCCATCCTTGTCGAGCACCCCGTAGAAGACCGTCGCATAGCGGCTTTCCATCGTGCGGTCGCACAAGTATTTATTGACCCGGGAAAAAATGTCGCGGATCGGAATGTCCATTGCGGCGGTGGTGAAAAACACGCCCTGAAGCAGGGTCGCCAGCAAGGCCGCCGATATTCCTTTGCCGGAAACATCGCCCACAAAAAATCCGCGCCGTCCCCCGCCCAACTCGATCACGTCGAAGCAATCTCCACCCACCGAGTAACAGGCCAGGGTTAAGCCCGCTATCGCCACGTCGGGAAGATCGGGCAGCGATTTGGGCAGCAGTCGTTGCTGGATCTCACTCGCGATCTGTATTTCGTGGTCGAGCCGCGCCTTTTCGCGCGACGACGCAAAAAGGCGGGCGTTCTCCACCACCGTGGCGGCTTCGCGAGCCAGCGTCCGCAAAACCTCGCGGTCGAGCGCGGAAAACGCGCTCGTGGGCGCGCGGCTATCGAGATACAGAACCCCCAGGAGTTCGCCCTGGCGCGTCGCGATCGTCACATCCACCGCTTCGATCACCGGCAGTTTATCGATGGGGATCGCCACCACCGTTCGCAGCGCGAGCCGCGCCATGCTTTCCTGCGGATTCATCGGAATGTCGTCGCCCGTATCGCTCACGATCAGCTCGCGGCGTGTGGTCGCCACGCGCTTGACCACGCTTTTCGAGACCTGCAAGTCCTCCGGGCGCAGAGTCGTCTTCTGGGCGTTGCGCGCCACCAGAGTCTGCAACTCGCCCGACGGGCCGGCCATCAGAAGTACGCCTCGTTCCGTGCGCGTCACCTGAATTGCAGCGTCGACGACCACCGTCAATATGTCCTCGAGCGAAAGCCCTGTGCCGAGGGCTCGGGCAACTTCAAGCAGCACTCCCAGGTGATAAAGCTCGCGCGAGCCTCCGGCCGGCGCCGGCGCTTCCACGCGCCCCACCAATTCCTCGATCGTCGCCCCTTCCGAGACATAAATCAGGCGATAGGAGTCGGCTACTCCGAATTCGATCGTGTCATTGGCCTTCAGCTCATGGCGGATGATCTTCTGGCCGTTCACGAACGTACCGTGGCGGCTTCCCATATCCTCGAGAACGAAGACGCCGTTGGTCTGCTGGATCTGCGCCTGCTGGCGGCTGATCCGGCTGTCGCGAAGCGTAAGCTCGTTGCCCGCCTGCCGCCCAATGCGGAAGGGAAAGTCTTCCAGCGACACTTCCCGGCGCGGTCCGTTCGGTTCGATTACCACTAGGCGGCTGCTCGCTGGCATTTCTTCCCGATCCCTTCAACGGCACGCGAACCGCCTTCGAACACGGGTCCGCAATCCCGCTCATCGTATGGAAACTGCGGCCCGAAGTAAACCCCGCTGATCTGATTCCACTCGAACCGGTATTCAAGAATCCCGGAGGAGGCCGCTGCGCGACGTAGGAGGAGAGAAGGGAAGAGCAGTAGAAGGCGGAACCTACAACGCTTTTGAAGAGCGATTGGCGTCCCAGCTATTGCTGATGCGGCGGATGTTTTCCCTCAGCCGCACCGCAAGATCCACCACGGTTTGGAGCCGCTGTATTTCAACTCCGGAAAAATGCTCCCGGTGCGCCAATACCAATTCGGCGTTTCCGAGAATTCCCGTCAGGGGATTATTGATCTCATGCCGGAATATTTCCCCCATGCCCGCAGATTTTTGCTCTGCCGGCCGGCATGGATCCAACGCCGGTCGTTCGGCCTGCTTCAGCCTACGCGTGATCAGCGCGCAGGCCAGCGGTACGAAATTTCCGATCCGCGCGATGAAATCCACGCCTTCATCCGCAACCAGTTTGGCGAGATCCGCCTGGGCATTCAACGGGGCCAGCACCAGGACAGGGCCGGCAGGCACGATTCGCCGCACCGCATCGGGGAGGGGCACTCCACCCAGCAAATCGCTGTCGACAAATATCACCCCGGGGGTGCACGTCTTCAAAAGCTCGCGCAGCTGAGTCAAGGTGCCGGCCACGAGGATGGTCTGCTTCGGAGCGGTTATCCCGAGTTCGCGCGACAATCGCTGTGCCAGGGCCGAGTCACCGGTGCCCAGCACTGCGGCGCGTGGCGCACCTGCCAGAACCTCCGCGGGCACCGTCTCATGAGATTGTAGTTGGCGCGAACCGGGGGCCATCTGCGATTCCTTGCTTCCTGTGAAGTTCATTTTGCTCGTCTCCCCGGAACAGACATTCGACAGACAACGCAACAGACGACGGAACAGACCACGCGCTCTCTTTTCCCCGCGATGCGGTTCTTACGAATGCATCCTGCCTGCCTGCATCTCCCGTGACTTCGAGACGCTCTCGTGAGCCGCAACCAATTGACGATTCACGATGGACGTAAGCTCCTCAACCCGAAACGGCTTTGCCAGGTACGGCAGATGATTGGCCTCCAGAAATTCCAATGTTCCCGGAGCAACGGTATCGCCGGTTACAAAGACAAGTTTGTTCTGCATCGGGCTTCCGGACTGCGCCAATGCTTCAAAAAACGCCCGGCCGTCGATGTTGGACATGCGGAAATCACAGATCACCAGATCGTAAGGATCGCGCGAGATCCGCGCCAGACCCTCCTCTCCATCCAGAACCGCTTCGGCCCGGTGCCCTTCTTCCTGCAGAATATCGACGATCAGCTGTGCAACCGTCGCCTCGTCTTCGACCACCAGAATCCGCCCCGGCGCAGGCCTCCTTGTCTCACGAAATGAGTACGACCCCGAATTTCGTGCCTCCGCAGGTGCCTGAATCACCGGCAACTCTACGAGGAACCTCGCCCCGCGGCCGGGCTGACTCTCAAACGTGACTTCGCCGTCGTGCTGCCGCACGATCCCATACACGATGGAAAGGCCCAGCCCCGTGCCGACCCCCGGTGCCTTGGTCGTGAAGAAGGGGTCGAAGATTCGCGGGGCGGCCTCGACAGATATGCCCGGCCCGTCGTCCGATACCTCGAGCGAAATCCGGTCTCCCGTTTCGTTTTTCACGTGATGCGTGCGGACTTGCAGATGGCCTTCCCGTCCTTTTTCCATGAGCGCTTGCTCCGCGTTCACCACTAGGTTCAGCACCACCTGCTGCAGTTGATAGGGGTCGGCCATCGTTTTGGGGAGGCCGGGGGCCAGATCGCACTGCACCCGGACGTTCTCCACCTTGAGTTCGTAGCCGCGCAGGGCCAGCGTGCGCTCCACGATTTCGTTCAGGTCCACGGCGCTGCGTTCCGGTTTGTTCTCCCGCGCAAAATACAGAAGATTCTTTACGATCCGGCGAGCCCGGTCCGCTTCCTGATAGACGTTGCGGGCCTCCGCCAGCTGGGGACCTGCGAGCCCGTGCCCCAGCAGCAACTGCGCATAGCCCATGATCGAAGTCAGGGGATTATTCAACTCATGCGCGATCGCCGAAACAATCTCCCCCAGCGCGGCCATCTTTTCCGTCTGGAGCATCTTCGATTGGATCTGCCGGTAATCGGTAACATCCGTGTAGATTTCCAGCCATCCCGTCGGGTGCTCCCTCGAATCAAGTACCGGTCTTGAGATCCGTTCCAGAACGCGCCGTCGCGGAAGTAGGATCTCCACTTCTTCCTTGGCCAGCTCGCAATTTCCTGCCCGGAATGCTTTCCATCGCGCGGAGAAGATTTCCGGCGATCGCAGCCGTCCCCCGGCCTCTTCCGAGAGTTCATCGAACGTGCTTATTTTTTCCAGCTGCGGAGCGTCCAGCTCGAAAAGTTCCCCGAACTGGGGGCTTAAGTAACGCACCCGGCCGCTCAAATCGAACAGGGCGATGCCCGCCTGCATGGAATCGAGAGCAGAGCGCAACGCCGCGTTCAGTTGATGCCGCTCCGTTTCCGCGGCTTTTTGGAAACCGCGTTCTTCGACGCACAGCAGTAAATGGAGGGATCCTGAAAGGATCGAGCGCAGCGTGACGCGCACCGGCAAGCCGCTCCGCAGCGCCGCATCCATACCATGAGGCATTCCTGCCGCATGGGTTTCCGGCAGGAAAGCGAATCGGCCGTTGCCTTTCTGCGGCAGAAAATCCGCTAGTTCGTTTTGCCGGGAAACTCCCTCGGGCACACCCAGCAATTCACGCGCGCGCCGATTCACCCGCTGGATGACGCCCCTCGCGTCGATGATCAGCAGGGCCTCTCCACTGGTATCGAAAACAGCGGCGAACGATCCCTCATCAAACCCGCCGATCGACACCGGCTGCTGGATTCGATGTTGATGTGCGCACGCCTCGGCGTGAATCGGTCATCGCGGATCGGCCATGGACTCCTACCAACCCCCTCCAACGATCCAGCGGCTGCACAGAAGCGCCAGGGCGATCGCGACGCCGTATTCCAGCGTGCGGCGAAGCGCCGGGGGAAGGCCCCCGGGGAAGCCGCGGGGAGAGTACTGGTGAAAGGTTGCGCGACGGGCCGGTTGGCGGCTGATAAAACTGATAGGGCCTGCGAGAATTTACGCGCATGTCCCACGGATCAATGCAACAGTGGGGCCATGCAGCGAAATAAAAGCGAAGTGCCGAACGATCAAGCGTTTGGAGCGATCGGAATTCTGCGATGGAGCGAACGGCTTCCCACTTCGATACGTATTCGTCCGCGTCTAGGAATTACGGGATTCTATCCCTTGTTCGATGAACCCGAGGGGCTGCGAAAATTTCAGGAACCCGCCTGTGAGCGGGATTGCGCGTCATACTGCTTGAGCTTTCGATACAGCGTTGTTTTCCCAATGCCGAGCAAGCGCGCCGCCGCGAGTTTGTCGCCGGACGCCTCCCGCAGCGCCCGCAGAATCGCCCGGCGCTCCAGCTCGTCAAGCGGCAGGAGTTCATCGCTCTGCGGCATTCTTTCCCCTGTTCCGTACTGCAGATTCGTTGGCAAATCGCCCACGTGAAGAATGGGTCCCGAGCCGAGCGCCACCGCGCGCTCAATCGCGTTTTCGAGCTCCCTTACGTTCCCAGGCCAATCGAAGGCAATCAGCCGGGCCATGGCGTCTTCAGAGATGGTTCGCGTCGGTCCGCCGTGGTCGCTGAACTTCTCCAGGAACGCGCTTACCAACAGAGGGATATCGCTCTTGCGTTCCCGCAAAGGCGGAATCTTGATCTGTACGACGTTCAACCGGAAGTAAAGGTCCTGCCGAAACGTTCCCTGCCGGACCGAGGCCTCCAGGTCGCGATTGGTGGCCGCGATCACCCTCGTCGAAATGGGAACGCGGTCGGTCGACCCCACCGGTTTTACCTCTTTCTCTTGCAGCGCCCGGAGCAGTTTGGCTTGCAGATCGAACGGCAGGTCGCCGATTTCGTCCAGGAAACAGCGTCCCGTTTCCCGCCGCCTCCAGCAGACCCTGCTTGTTGTGGGAGGCGCCCGTGAACGCTCCCTTCACGTAGCCGAAGAGTTCGGCTTCGATCAGCGTTGGGACCAGCGCGGTGCAATCCACCGGAACGAAAGGCCGGCTCCGGCGCGGTCCGCAGAAATGAATCGAGCCCGCCACCAATTCCTTCCCCGTCCCGCTTTCGCCGAGAATCAGCACCGGATAATTATGCTGGCTCACCTTTTCGATCAAGCGGTATACCCGCTGCATTTTTGCCGAGACGCCGATCAGGCCGCCGAACCCCGGCCGCGTGCGCAGTTGCTCGCGCAGCACCCGGTTTTCCTCGTCGATGTCGAGCAAACGCACCACGCGATCAAGCTTTCCACGCAGCTCCGGCACGTGAAACGGCTTGGTCAGGTAGTCGACAGCCCCCATCCGGGTGGCTTCTACCGCGCCCTCAATCGTCCCGTATTGCGTCAGGACGATCACTGCCGTCTGCGGGTACGTCTCACGGATGCGCTTCAGCAATTCAAAGCCGCCGAGCAGCGGCACGCGGAGGTCCGTGATCACGATATCGACCGCGAACTGGTCGAGTATCTCCAGGGCCTGTTCGGTCGTGGAGGCTGTCCGCGTGCGAAGGCCAGAGTCAGCCACCACGTCGCGGCAAAGGTTGCGAACGTCGTCCTCGTCGTCCACGATCAGCACCGTAATCGGTGTCGGACGGTCCATTGCGACTGCAGTTCTTGGGACACTCGCCAAGTCCATTCCCCTTTTTACACTCCGTATTTCCAATTCAGAGCAACGCAAGAACCAATTGGGAACACTTCCCCTGACTGTGCAGAAAGCCCTTACTCCCGATGCCTGCCATCGAAGACTGGAGTGTAGTTCCTAATTGGGATTTTTAACAAGTTGGTATTACTACGGATATCTATACCCTCTAATCTTTTGTTCCTGATGCGGGATCGGGAAGCCTTATTCCCGTAATGGCCCGTAAATGACTTGACCCTGCCAGGCCACCCTCCGGGGATGTCCCGTCATCCTAGAAACTCGTAGTACGCCAATTACCAGCGGGGTAGAACCAAGTCCAGGAGGCACGCGATGAAACGCGTCACTTGCATTGCTGTGTTTGCGATTCTGTTGGTTGGCGGCGAGGTCCGGTCGCACGGGCAGGACCGTTCGAACGCCGGGTCCACGGCATGGAATACGCCGAATTCCGTCTCGGCGGGAACCCGTTTCATTATCGGACTGCAAGATAACCTCTCCACAGCGAACGCCAAGAGCGGCGACCGTTTTCACGGCCGCACGCTGGAACCGCTTGCGACGGCCAGTGGATTCGTTCTGTCACCGGGGATGGAAGTCCGCGGTCACGTCGATAAGGTGGAAGCGGCTCGCAAGACCGGTCGTGCCCGCATCTGGCTGACTTTCGATCAGGTTAGGACCCCCGCCGGCTGGTCCCCCCTGGTTGCCGATCTGGTTGACATTCCGGGCGTTCACTCGGTGAAGGTGGACTACGATCGCGAGGGCGAAATCGAATCGCGGACAAGCAAGCATCAGCAGGAAGCGGAGGCAGCGGCAGCGGGGGCTTTCGTAGGAGCGGCCGGAGGCGCAGCCGCCCACAATGGAAAAGATGCCGCCATGGGCGCTGCGGCGGGTGCGGCCACCGCATTTATGGCCGCCTCTGGACTTGGCCAGGAGCTGACGCTCGCCAAGGACACCAAGCTTGAGATCATTCTCGACCGGCCCCTCTACGTGAACCGGTTCTGACAACTCTATCCTTCTGATTCTTCGCAGCTAAGGTCATCGCAGAAGACCTCTCGCAAGGAGCGGCCTGCTCCGCCGCTTCTTGGAATTCCCTGGCACTGCTGGTAGATTCGATGCAATGGCCTCTGATAATCACTCCATGCAGCGCATCCTGATCGTCGAGGACGAAGAGAACGCCCGCAAAGGCTATGAAGCACTCCTCCGCAAGTGCGATTACGAAGTTCTTGGTGTCGCTAGCGGCGAAGATGCCCTCGCCAGGTTTCCTGAATTCGCCCCTCATGTGATCCTTGCCGACGTGGAGCTGCCCGGCATGAACGGGCTCGAATTGCTGGGCCATCTGTCCGAGGAAATTAAGCAGATTCCCGTGATTATTATTACCGGCCGCGGCAGCGACGAACGCGTCGTGCAATCCATCGAAGCCGGTGCTTACTGGTACATCGAAAAGCCCCTGAAATTCCCCGTTTTACAGGCGCTGCTGAAGCGCGCGCTCGAGCGCGTGCAGGACAAGCAAGCGGTTGCCGCCCTCACGCGCGAGCTTCGCGAAGCCGGGAAACTGGGCGTTCTGGTGGGGGCCTCCGGGGCCATGCAGGATGTGATGCGCCAGGTCGAAATAGCCGCCCCCTCAACCGCCTCTGTTTTGATCACCGGTGAAACCGGTTCCGGCAAGGAAATGGTCGCTCGCTCGATTCACATGCTCTCGCCACGCGCCGCGCGTCCCTTTGTCGCCATCAACTGCTCTGCGATCCCCGAGTCCCTGATGGAGAGCGAAATTTTTGGCCATGAAAAGGGGGCGTTCACCGGCGCCGCGGAACGCCGCATCGGCTGCTTCGAGCTGGCGCACGGCGGCACGCTGCTCCTGGACGAAATCGGCGAGATGCCTCCGCAGACGCAGGCCAAGCTCCTTCGCGTGTTAGAAGACCGCAAGGTGCGCCGCCTGGGCAGCAAAGTGGAGACGCCGGTGGATGTTCGCGTGGTCGCCGCCACGAACAAGAATCCTGAGCAGGCCGTCGCTGACGGAAAGCTCCGCCAGGATTTGTACTTCCGCCTGAACGTATTTCACATTCATCTCCCGCCCCTCCGGGAGCACAAAGGCGACCTGCCGCTGCTCGTGGACCATCTGCTCGCGGAGATCTCGGAGAAGCACGGCAAGAAAGTTACGGGCGTCGGCGCCGACGTGATGGATTTGTTCAAGTCCTATCCCTGGCCGGGGAACGTGCGCGAACTCCGCAATGTGCTCGAACGATCCGCGATCGCCTCGGATCGTGGCACGATCAACCGTCAGCATCTCCCGTCCGATTTCGGCCACGCACCGGCAGTGACTTCCTCCGGACTGGGCGGGCTTCGTTTCCCGATCGGCACCACGGTCGACGACGTCGAGCGCGAGCTCATCTTTCAAACCCTCGCCTCCACCAGCCAGAACAAGACGCGCGCGGCCGAACTTCTCGGGATCAGTCTCAAAACGCTGCATAACAAGCTGAAGGAATACGAGGCGGGGCGGAAAGATGCGTCTCAGCCTGAAAACTAAATTCACGCTGGCGACTTCGCTGCTCGTCCTGGCAGTCGTCGCCGTCGTTTCGGCGCTTTATCTCGGACGCCTCACCAGCCAGGTGCTGCACCAGGCCGATGACCGCGCGCGCTTCGTCGCCCAACAGGTCTTTCTCGCCTGCCAGAACGCCCTGGCCGACGCCTCGGAAACCGGCCGCGCTCCTCGTTCAGCCAAGCCCGAAGACATTCGCGAGTACGTTCGCACCACCCTCGACAACAGCAGCCCCCTCAACTCCCTAATCGAATCCGCCGTGGGTTATTCGCCGACCATCTATGAGATCACGATCAGCGGCGACGATGGCGCCGTTCTCGTTTCGAGTGACGCCTCCAAACGCGGCCAGATGGCGCCCGCACGCCCCAGCGTCGATCTGCTCGTCCATGGTGGCTTCATTAATCAGCTGCGCACGTTGTACGGGCCTCCGCAAACATACGAATACTCGCTGCCGTTCAGCCTGGGTTCCGGACCGTTCGGGAATATCCGCATCGGCCTTTCCTCCACGCTGTTGCGCGACGAGATTTCACCGGGCCTGCATTCGGCCCTTTACTGGGCGCTGGGCTCGGTGTTGCTTTCCACACTGCTCGCGCTTCTGGTGAGCCGGATTACGCTCGCTCCCCTCGAACGAATTTCGAAGCAGCTCGACCGCATTTCCGCCGGTGAATTCGATTTCGAGCCCGCCGTCGCGCGCGGCGACGAACTCGGCGTCGTCAGCACCAAAATCACCGGCATCGGCAAGCAATTGCACGACGTGCGCGAGATTTTCAGCACCTTGCGCGAAAATCTCGACCAGGTGATGCAGGGGCTCGGCGACGGCCTGCTCCTTTTCAACGCCGAAGGCCGCGCCGTACTCGTCAGCCCTTCGGTGGAAAAGTTCCTGGGAGGGCGCGTGGAAGACCTGCGGGGCAGGCTCGCCAGCGAGATTTTTCCCGCGCGGCATCCGCTGCGCGGGATTCTGCGCGTGGAGGGAGAGCAAATCGAATCGGTGGAAAGCACGGAAGTCACCTTGGAACGGGGTTCGCATCCCTTGCGAATCCGCGTTAGCGCGCAGGTCATCCGCGAGCACGGCAAGCGCATGGGCACCCTGGTGACGCTGCACGACATTGAAACCCTCGAGCGCATCGGCAACCAGCTCCAGATGTCCGAGCGGCTCGCTGCCCTGGGCCGCGTCACGGCGGGGGTGGCCCACGAGGTCAAGAATCCTCTGAACTCGATGCGGCTATGGCTCGAAGTTCTCAAAGCCAATATGCCCATCGATCCGGAGCCGCAGCAAGCCGTGAAAATGCTCGACAGCGAAATCGATCGCCTCGACCGCGCCGTCAAGACCTTCCTCAATTTCACGAAGCCCGTGGAAATTAACCTCGAAGAAACCGACCTACGCGCGCTGATCGACGAAGTGCTGGATGCGGCGCGGCCCTCGATCGCTAAGGCGGGTCTCGAATTATCTGTTGATTTGCCCGAAAATTTTCCGCCCGTGCTCCTGGACCGCCAGCTCATCCATCAATGTGTGTTGAACCTGCTCTTGAACGCGAGCAGCTTCACTCCGCCGGGCGGCCGCGTCACGATCCAGCTGCAGCGCCAGGGCGACTATGCCGTCATCTCCGTGTCGGACACAGGCAAAGGCATCTCCCCGGAGGATCGCGGCAAGATTTTCCAGCTTTTCTTCACCACGCGGCCCGGCGGCACCGGCATCGGGCTGGCCAACACGTTCCGGTTTGTGCAGTTGCACAATGGCCGGATAGAATTCGAATCGGAGAGCGGCATTGGCACCACGTTCCGCGTCGAGCTGCCTTTGGCGCGGACAGAAGCGGCATCGCCGGCGTCATCCGCGCAACCGTTGCCGTTGGCGAAGGTCCGCGACTTCAGCCAGCCGTTCGCCACAGAGAAACGGTGATGCCAGCCGCGACCCCATCAATGCGTCAATGAACACGCCAATGAACGTGCCGATGAATGCACGCCTGAAGGTGCGATGGTTCGCGTTGGCCTGCTGCCTCGCGTTTGCCGCGGCAGGATGCGCTCACAAGACCGTTCACGCATCCGCTCCCGTACCGGCCCCGCCCGCTCCGGCGGTTGCGGAAGCCGAGCGCCCCATGACGATCGCGCCGGACACCGACGCCGTGCCCCCTGTCGAGGACATCGCAGCTCCTCCCGTAGTAGCGGACGATTCCGCACCTCCACCCGCTCCCGTTGCCCCCGCCCGAGCTCCGCGAAAGCCAGCCGAGCCTCCGGTACAGGAGACGGCGACGGAGACAGCGTCCCGGCCTCCCGCTCCGCAGATATCTCCGCAGCTTTCGCAGGTCGATCAGGCCAGTTACGAACGCAAGACCAACGAAGATGTCTCCGCCGCAAGAAAAAATCTCCAAGCCGCCCAGGGCAAGCAGCTCAACGCCGCCCAGCAGGATCTTCTCGAAAAGATTCGCAGCTTCCTCGCGCAATCGCTTGATGCCAGCAAGAGCGGCGATTGGGCCCGCGCCCAAAACCTGGCCCAAAAGGCCCGCCTCCTCTCGACCGAACTCATCAATTCATTTTAGTTGGTCATTCTTTCTTCCTGTCAGTCATTCTGAGGGTAGCGAAGGATCCTTCTTGTCGTTCGTACTCACCCTTAGTTGTCGCCGTGTGCAGTCGTCGTGCAGCTCTCGATTTGCTGCTAACATCGGAGCGTGGAAAAATTCGACGTGGCAATCGTGGGCGGCGGCATCATCGGCTGCGCGATCGCTTTTGCACTCGCCGCCGAAAAACCGAAGATCGTCGTACTCGACCGGCAGCAACCCGGCCGCGAAGCCTCCTGGGCCGCCGCCGGCATGCTCTCGCCTGCGCCCGATTCGCCGCGCGACCATCTGTTGGTCCCCCTTTCCAAGGAAAGCCTGCGGCTCTATCCCGAATTCGTACGTGCGATCGAAGAGTCATCGGGCAAGCCAGTCGATTACACGCGCAAGGGCACGCTGCAAGTTTTCACAGGCGCCGCGGCCGAAGCGGAACGAAACGCCATGCTGGCCGAGCACCGTGAGCTCGGCTTAGCGTCCGAAGCGATCTCTCTGGGGGACGCGCACAACTCGGAACCGGCGCTGAATCCAGCTATCAGCGCCGTCCTTCACCTCCCGGAAGAAGAGAGCGTCGATCCTCGTCTACTGATGGATTCTCTCTTCGTGGCCGCAGCGAACCGTGGGGTGGAAATTCGCCCGGGTTTCTCGGTAGCTTCTCTTATCGAGGAAGGAGATCGCTGCGCGGGTGCGCTTGCGGCCAATGGAGAAAAGATACAGGCGAAGCACGTAATCATCGCGGCAGGGTGCTTTTCAGGCGAGATCGCCGGGTCGGCAGGGAAGCGCATCCCCTCGATTCCCACGCGTCCCGTACGCGGGCAAATGCTCGCCCTGCGGCAGAGCAATCTGGCCTTGCGCCACGTCCTTCGTTCCGAGCGCGGCTATCTGGTTCCGCGGTCCGACGGCCGTATCGTGGCCGGAAGCACTTCGGAGGATGCCGGTTTCCATAAGAGCGTCACGGCGGGTGGGATACGAAAGATCGTCGAGGCTGGCTTGGAGCTGTGCGCAGATCTGGGCTCAGCGGAAATTCTCGAAACATGGTCGGGACTGCGTCCCGGCACGCCAGACGATCTTCCGATTCTAGGTTTGACCAATATGGAGGGATTGATTCTCGCGACAGGCCACTACCGCAACGGCATCCTTCTCGCGCCGGTCACGGCGAAACTCGTCAAGGAATGGGTCATCGACGGGCGAACGACACTCGATACCCACGCCTTCTCCCCGTTCCGTTTTGAATCCGCTGAACGTAAATCGGCAAGATGCTAGCGTAACGCGATCCGGCTAAAACGGCATCCGGTTGCGCTGCGGTTCGCGGTTCGGAGGGCCCGGGAGCGTCGAGGCCTGGCCCGGACTTGTGAATTGCGCCTTGTCGGAATCGAGAAAAATCGGGCGGTTGATCACGGCGTCGAGCGTCGAACCGCGCGGCAACTCCGCTTCCGGTCCGCGAGACATCAGAACCGCCGCAATTCCAGCCGCCGCGCCAATGCCGGCTCCGATCCCCGCACCCTTGGCGCTTTGCGTGGCAAGGCCGCCGATACCTGCACCGGCGCCCGTTGTCTTTGCGATGGTACCTATATCGGAAGCCTTGTCGCTGTCCCCGGATATTTTCCCTTCCTTATCCATGGTCTCACCGCCGCCGGTTCCGGCGGCTCCTCCGGGAGAAGCGTTCAAATTCACCATGTACGCGTTGGGCAGAATCATGGTTGTAAACTTCACGCCCAACTCCGCGCGGCCCTTCACACGTCCCGGGCGCTTCGACTCCGTGACCTCGCCGCTGATGTAGGTGCCAGCCGGAATGGCCACGCGGCCATCGACCATCACGGGAAACAGTGTCTCGAAATAAACCGGATCGCCCGGCCGCGCGCTGCGCGTCGAGATTCCGTTATGCAGCACGAGCGGAATGTGCGTGCCGGTGGGCACCTCGATTTTAGCCGCTGGCTTCGTCTCAACCGTAACCGTCTGAACCGCAGCAGGCGCAGCCGGAGGCGGAGCGGGACGCGGGGCTTTAGGGGGATCGAGCTCGGACGAAGCCGGAGGGGTCGCGGGAAACGGTCCGGCGTCCTGGGCCAGCAGCGGCACGCACCAAACCAGGGGAAGCAGCATGCCGATGCCGTTTCGACGCAGCCGGTTGATCTTCATGGATCCCCCCGTTTCTGGGTGCTAGGGATGCTTCGCCCGCGAGGCGGGATGCCTAAATCAGGAACACCGTCTGCCCCGTTAGATCAAACCTCTTCCGGCAGCGAATGTTGCGGCAGGCGACCATATTGTCGACGCGCACCATGTAAGAGCGAGCCTTGGCAAACTGCTGGCGGTCCTGATCGTTAGCGCCGCCCGGCAACTGGGCCTTCTTGTTCCTCACGATCCATCGCACAGGGAACGTTCCTTCCTGGCGGCAGTGAGGGCACGTCAGCGGGATCTGCTTCGTCTCTTCTTTTTCGTCGTAAAATCTTTTTTCGTCCATTCGTTCCTATCCGGCGAATCCGGCCTGCGCCACTTCATCGAGGCTTACCAAGCGTATACCAGCATCTTTCCAGCGAGGAAGCCAATATGCAAGCCCCGCAATCGTGTGGCGGCGATCGCCCTCCGGCGTCCGATGATCGCCATCGTGCAGCAGGACGATATCCCCTCCCTGCACATGGCGCAAGCGCCGAATCATTTTCTCAGAGGATCGCAGTTTCCAATCGCGTCCTGACCTGGACCACATCACAACCTGCGCCTTTTCATCCTGGTGCCGAAGGACGGATTCGAGCTGCGGCCCACGATATCCGTACGGCGGCCTCATCCAGTGTGTTTTTCGGCCGGTGGCGGAGGCCAGCGCTTCGTTGCAGCGTGCAAGTTCATTCCGAATGTGGCCCGGAGAAAGGAATGTCAGTCTCGGATGGGTGTCGGTATGGTTTCCCAAGGCGTGGCCCCGTCGGACAACTTCTCTTGAAAGCGCCGGAAATGCGCGAATCCGCTCGCCGATCTGGAAAAAGGTAGCCCGGGCCGCGTGCTGGTCGAGCAAATCCAGCAGCGCGGGCGTGATTGCTGGATTGGGTCCATCGTCGAACGTCAGCGCCAAAGTGGACGCTTCGCCCGTGCGCCGGATCGTCGGCCCGAAGAGCTGCGACGATGGCGCTACGGCGCCCCATGCGAACACTCCGGCTGCGGCTGCCACGGCACCGCCCGCAACGAGAGTAGGTATTGATTTCATCAGCCACGGATTTTCGCACGCGCGCCTCTGACCAGCCAGCAAAACTCCGCCCGATTTCACTCGCAGCGCTCAACCGTTCGTACAGGTTCGTACAGGTAACGGTTCGAACACCAGGCAGTCGCCAGTTCTGGACGGCGTCCGCGCGCGGCATTATTTTATTTTTCAGGGCCATTTAAGAGACGGAAAACCGGCCGTCTTCTCTCGGACGTGCCTTATGCAGAGTTCGCGCCGCAACGCGTCGTGAAAATCGCGAAAGCTTCTGATAGCCGGGACAGCCGTCGCTTGCAGTTCCCGCCGTCGCGCGGGGGAGCACCTGAATTGTTGAACGAAACCAAGTCGAGGCCCGGCCAGGAACGCGCCGAATCGATCGAGTCCTACACAGAAGCAATCCAATCCGATCTCCGGAAAATTCAAACCCGCAACTGGTGGTCGTGGTCCAATACCGTCGTTGTCGTCCTGCTACTGACCGGCACGATCGTATCCTTCACGCTTCCCACACTGCTTCGCGAGGACGAGTTCTTGCAGTTCAACGTAAACCTCGCCGTCAGGGGCCTGGTCGGCCTGGTGCTTCTTTTCAACGTCTACTCGCTCTGGCAGCAGTTCCGGATCAAAGACCTTTGCGCGGAAATCCAGCAGAAGCAGGCGAGCTCGGAAACTCTCTACCGCATGGCCATGTTTGACCCGCTCACCGGCCTTTACAACCGCCGCTTCGCGGGGCCCCGCGTCGAAGCGGAAGTCAATCGCTGCCAGCGGAAGGGCACCGCGCTCACTCTGCTCCTCCTGGACCTCGACAGCTTCAAGCAAATCAACGACAGCCACGGCCATCCCGCGGGCGATGCGGTCCTGCGAGCCTTTGCCGAACACATCACGAGAGCCATTCGGGGCTCCGATCTGGCGGTGCGCCTCGGGGGCGACGAATTCATGCTGCTTCTTCCCGAATGCGACGCTCATCAGCTCCAGCACGTGCTGGACCGCCTCGTTACCTTCAAGGCGGAAATAGCCGGCGAAATGGTTCCCGTGGAATTTTCGGCTGGATGGAAGGAATACGAACTTGGCCAGACCTCCAAGGAATTGATCGAAGCCGCCGACCGCGCCCTCTACGAAAATAAGCGCGGAGCGCGTTCATCGGGCGTCACGGCTCCGGGCATAAACGTCCCCGCCGCCAGACCTGTAGCTACCTAGGCTTTGTCCCCCGCGTTTGATACGATGGCCGCCGGTCCTCCGGCGAAAAATCGTGCCTCCTCGATCCGGCCCCGCCAAATTTCCTATCTTGTTGCGATGGGCATCTCTCGCTTGGCTGCTCGTTTGGGTGCCCGCTTACTGGCGCACCTGGGGCGTTTCCAACTTTCTTCAACTCTGTGACATCGCCGTTGTGCTCACGTGTATCGGCTTCTGTGCCAACAGCCGCCTTCTGATTTCCAGCCAGGCAGTTTCCTCTCTGCTCGTCGATCTGGTGTGGACCCTTGACGCTTCCTGGCGGCTTCTTCTCGGGCGGCACCTGCTCGGAGGGACCGAATACTTCTTCGATGCGCACTACCCGTTGTGGGTACGGCTCCTCTCTCTCTTTCACATCGTGATGCCGCCGCTGCTTTTATGGACGCTGGACCGCGCAGGTTACGATCGGCGAGGGTTCGCTCTGCAGTCATTGATCGCGTTGCTCGCCTTTATTGCCTCGCGATGCACCTCTCCTGCCAAGAATATGAATTTCGCATTCACCGACCCCTTCTTTCATCGCTCCTGGGGCCCGCCGGCCGTCCATGTGGCGATCAGCTTTCTATTCATGGTCATCGTGGTGTATCTGCCCACGCATCTCGTTTTGAAGAGGCTGTTCGGCGGGCCGCAGAGCGCTTGATTCTTTCCCGGCGGTCCGCGTGGGCGGCTCAGCGGGCAGCGTGACATGAAATGACGTGCCGACGCCCGTTTCGCTTTCCACCGCGATGCGTCCACCGTGATCGCTTACCACCGACTGCACGACCGCCAGGCCGAGCCCCGTGCCGTGCTGCTTCGTCGTGCAGGACGAAGTGAAAAGCCGCGCGCTCTCCTCCGCGCCGAGCCCGGAACCGGTGTCGGAAACCTCCAGTTGCACGTTACCGTCCTGCTGACTCGTGCGAATCATCAGCACCCCTCCCGCGGGCATGGCGTCCATCGCATTCAAAACAAGATTTTCCAGCGCGCGATGCAGCAGGCCTGCATCTGCCTGAATCACAGGCAATTCCTCGTCCAGATGAACCTCGGGATTGACCGGCGGCCGCCCCACCGCGCTGAATTGCGGCGCAAAAAGCTTGACCACGCTTTTCACGATGTCGTTCAAGTTCACCGGCGCGAATGCCGGCGGAGGCATTCTGGAGAAATCGCCATAGCGCCGCACGATTTCTTTCATCGCATCAATTTCCGAAAGCAGCATTCCCGCCGGATCGTGCAGTCCGCCTGCGGGCTGCAGTTCCTCGATCGTTCTTTGAAGCCTGGGACAGCGCTTCGCCAAGTTCCTGCGCCAGCCGCCGCGCGATTTCGCGCCAGGCTGCCACGCGCTCCACTTGGATCATCCTCTGCCGTTCCTCGGTCAGGTGCTGCGTCATCTGATTGAACGCCCGGGCCAGCTCCGCAATCTCACTCCCGCCGCGAACGCTCACGCGTGCGTCCCACTTGCCCGCGGAGATCTCCCGCGTTCCTTCGACCAGATTCAACACGGGCCGCGTCACGCCCGCCGCCCCCCACCAGCTCAGCAGAACGCCCAGAAATATACCCAGCCCGCCAACGCCAAGCGCAAGCAGGCGGATGCGCCGCTCGAGCGTCACCACTTCGGCCCGCGAACTTCCCACCAGCAGCACGCCGGCCAGTTCCTTGTTCCGCCCCGCGAGCGAAAGCGTATGAAACTCTTCGACCGTCGCCGCATTCTTTGTCCACGCGATCTGAAAGCGTTGCTCGGCCGGTTGCGGCTTCACCATCGAGAGGAAAGGAGCGAAGCGTTCCCCCTGCAAAACGGGTCCGGTTTCGTCGATCAGATTCGCGGGATCGAAGTCCGGCGAGAAACTCTGATACAGCAGGGCGCGCATCCCGGACGGCATAACCAGCGATGCAAGGAAGTCCCCGCCAAGACGCTGCCCGCCCATTACATATAGATTCTTATCGCCCACCCGCACCAGCGAGACCGCCGTGATCCCCAGCCACGGTCCCGTCGGGGTGTCTATCCTGGTTAGAAAAGCGCCCAGCGCCGGCCAATCCACCGGCTCGGTCACCCAGTTCAGCTTATTACCTGACCTCCCCGGCCACTCCGCGGAGGAAATGATGGAGCCATCGCTGCCCACAAAGTCGAGAAAATCGAGCTGGCGGGACTGCGCTACGCCCCTCGCGTCATTTGCGTAAAGGGAAACATCCGGTTGCGGGCGACTCAGGTCGATCGCCATCCGCACGATGTTTTCCGCATCCGCGATTCCTTGCACCTGGTGCGCGACTTCCACCTCCCGCCGCCCGAATTCCTCCTTGAATTGCGCGACCGCTCCATCGGCGTACTGATGGTCTCGCTGTTCGAAGGTGCGGCGAGTCACCGCTGTCACACCCGCGGCTACCAATCCCACGCACAGCAGCAGCGCCAGCGTAAAGAGCAGAAAAAGTTTGGTGCGGAACGTCACAATTCATTCTTCCTGTTTAAAGCGGCGTTTGCAATTCGTCCGCTCGGGACGTCTTTGCAATCCCCCTTGGCATCCTAATGGCGGCATCATATCGCAACCGATCTTTGCCGAGCCCGCGATTCCTCGCCGGAATTCCTGGGTCCACAGTCTGTAGTCTTTGACTGGCGATCGAACAACCGGCCGCCGAAGTCAGATATTGCGCGAAGTGGTGAGGGCTCCTAGTATGGGGGAGTGGTCGACGGGCGCGGCACGCGCGGGTCATCACGAATTGCTGAGATGGAAGCTGCGTTTGTTCGGAGTGGACCATCATGGCAGAGCCTGAACATCTTCCCGGCATACCCCTCGGGCGAGTCCTGGGCATCCCGCTCTACCTGCATCCGAGCTGGTTCGTCATTTTTCTGTTGATCACGGTTTCCCTGCGGACGCAGTTTACCTCCCAGCACCCGGGCTGGACTCCCACGCAGCATTGGGCGCTGGGAATCATAACCAGCATCCTGTTTTTCGCCTCGGTGGTTTTTCACGAACTCAGCCATAGCGTAGTCGCGCTGCGTTATCGCATCCCGGTGAAGTCGATCACGCTTTTTGTGTTTGGCGGACTCGCGAGCATCCAGCGCGAACCCGAACAGGCGAAGCAGGAATTCAACATCGCCATCGCCGGCCCGCTCTCCAGCCTGTTCCTCGCCGCGTGTTTCTTTCTGGTGGCGCATTACTTCCATGGCGAAGAGATGGTCGCCTCCGCAGCGAAGTGGCTGTGGGAAATCAACCTGCTCCTGGCTCTTTTCAATCTTCTCCCGGGCTTTCCGCTCGATGGCGGGCGCATTTTCAGGGGAATTGTCTGGGCCATCACCGGGAACTTTACGAAGGCCACCCGCCTCGCCTCGAATGCCGGCCGTCTGCTGGCGTATCTGATGATTTTCCTCGGCGTGTGGCAGGCGCTCCATGGCAACTGGGTCGGAGGGCTGTGGACCGCGTTTATCGGATGGTTCCTTCTGACGGCTGCGCAGGAGAGTTTCGCCCAGGTGGCCATTCGCAGCACGCTCACCGGCGTTCGCGTCGAAGACATCATGAGCCGCGATATACCCACCGTTCCACGCGATATGTCGCTGGAGGAATATGTCCACGAAGTGCTGCGAACCGGGAAGCAATACCACATCGTGACCGGCGCGGGTAACCCCGTCGGGCTGATCACGATTCATGCGGCGCGCTCCGTGCCGCGCGACGAGTGGAACAACACCTCGCTCCAGGCCGCGATGACCCCCATCGATAAAATCCAGTCCGCCGCGCCCGACGAACCTGTTCTCGGTCTGCTCGAGCGCATGCAGAGCGAGAATGTGACTCAAATGCCGGTAATCTCCGACGGCCACATCATCGGCGTAATCGCGCGCGAGACCATCATCCATATGCTGCAAACCCGCTTACAGCTAGGGCACCTCGCCTGAGTCGCTTCTCTCTGGAAGGACGATTTCTCTACAAACACACCCTGGGGAGTTGCGGGATTGCGGTATCCTACGCTGTGAATCCGGAGCCCGATCCGAAAACCGCTCGCTTTGCGCCGGGCTTGTGCCTTACTTGCAGCTTTGCGCGCCGCGTCGAGTCGGCGAAAGGCTCTGCTTTCTATCTTTGCGGGCGCTCGGCCTCGGATCCGAAATTTCCGAAGTATCCCCGGCTCCCCGTGCTTGAATGTTCGGGATACGTGAAGCGACCCGAGCCTAGAAATATGAAAGGAAACGTTCATTCCTGTTGAAACCGATCCGAAGCCTCCGCGCCGCCAGTTCACGAAAATCCTGACGTTCACAGGCCTCGCCGCGTTTGCCGGCGGCGCGTTGTTGTTTCTTCGCGCGAGACTCTCGGGCAATTTCCCGCCGCGTGTGATAGCGCAGGCCGGCGAGATCCCGGTGGGTGGGTCGAAGATTTTCACCTATCCCACCGATGTCGAACCGTGCATTTTGCTGCGCCCGGCGGCCGAGGATTACGTCGCCTACAGCCGCCTGTGTACCCACGCATCGTGCCCGGTGTTCTACCAGGCGCAGGAGAATCGGTTGAACTGCCCGTGCCACGGCGGAGCGTTTTCGGTGGCCGATGGTTCCGTGCTGGCGGGACCCCCGCCGCGTCCCTTGCCGAAGATCGTCATCGAGAGGCGTGGCTCCGATCTTGTCGCCACAGGCATTGTCGCGTCCTGAAATCTTCGTCAAAGCGAAGTTCCAAGGAAGGCCTCGCTTTTGAAAAGTATCCGTGCCCGGCTCTCTCTGCTCTGTCTGCTGACGCTCCTACCCGCTGGGTCGCTGTCCAGCCAGCAAAAGCGGAAGGTGATTATCGATGAGGATGCCGCAGGCCCGGGCGGCACAGCCATGCAGGCCATCACGCTCCTCGTAAACTCGCCATTGACCGACGTGCTCGGGATTACGGTAGTAACCGGGGACCAGTGGCGCGATGAAGAAGTGGCGCACACGCTGCGCCTACTCGAGATAATCGGCAGAACTGGCATTCCCGTGGTGCCGGGCGCCGTATTTCCGATCGCGCGCACCAAAGAGGGCACCGCGAACTGGGAGAAGCGCTACGGCAAAGTGCCCTATCAGGGCGCGTGGAATTACGGCCAGCCCGTCCACGGCCCGTGGGAGATTCCGGCGATGCCGGAAGGGAAGCCCACGACAAAACCTGCCACCGAAGACGCCGCTCACTTTCTGGTCCGCATGGTGCGCCGGTATCCCCATCAGGTCACGATTTACGCGGGCGGCCCGCTCACGGATTTGGCGTTGGCGCAGGCCATCGACCCCCAGTTCGCCGCGCTAAGCCGGGAACTTGTAGTGATGGGCGGCAGCATCCACCCCCAAACGAAAGATCCTGAATTTCTAGCCGCTCCGCATCGCGAATTCAATTTCTGGATGGATCCCGAAGCCGCGCACCGCGTGCTGCGAGCCCCGTGGCCTCGAATAACGGTTACGACAGTCGATATTTCCGTGAAGACGCGCATGACCAAGGGCGTGATCGCCCAGCTAGCGCAATCGACGAGTCCCGCGGCGCAATACGCAGCGAAGTACGCGCAGGAAGACTACCTCTGGGACGAACTAGCCGCCCTGGCGTGGCTCGACCCAATGATCGTCACTCGCTCAACCAGCCTCTATATGGATGTATCCACCGATCATGGAGCCACCTACGGCGACACCCTCACCTGGGCCAGCGGGCAAAAGCTGCCAACGGCAGAACCGCTCGTGAATGTCCAGGAAGACCTCGACTCAGCCAAGTTCTACCGCGAATTCATCGGCCTGATGACGCGTTCCGTCCCTCACGGCAACACCAATTGAAGATGGGGTTTTCCGGGTGCCGCACCCTTGCGCCTTTGAAGGGTGCGTGGCAAGCAGCCGCTATCCAAGCGTTCGCCAGAAGTTGATCTTAGTGGCGAAATTTCGGGGAACAGGTAATATAGACGAGCTAACGAAATCTCTTTGAGGACCTTATGCCCCCGAAAGTGGATGTGGTCGGTATTGGGAGTTGCGCCGTAGATTTTTTCGCGATCGTACCCAGGCTGCTGGGCTCGGAAGAAAAAATCAACGCGACCAGAATGGAAATCCACGCGGGCGGCGTAACGGCCAATATGCTCACGCAGGTAGCGCGGCTCGGCACGAGCACCGGCTGGCTCGGCCTCATCGGCGACGATGAGAACGGGCGCATCATCCAGAAAGCCTTCACCGAAGACGGCATGGACCTGAGCGGCGTGGAAGTCGTGCGCGGGGAGCGCTCCGCGCTCACCTGGATCCCCGTCAATCCCGGCGGCGAGCGCTGCATCTACATGTTCCCGAATGTCACCGGCAAGCTGTCGGTTCTGCACGTGAAGAACCGCTTCGCCAGCCACATCAAGAGCGCCAAGCATTTCCATACCGAAGCCTCGCAATTGCCGATCGTCCCGCTGAAGGAAGCGATGAAGATCGCCAAGGACGCCGGCGTCCGGATATTTTTCGATATGGACGTTACGCCCCGCTTCTTTGCCCAGATGAACCTCGGCAAGCAGGAAGAACTCTGCGACGCGCTCAAGCTCGTCGACGTGCTGAAACCGTGCAAAGCCGCGGCCCGCGAGATGACCGGAGTCACCGACTACAACCGCATGGCGGACCAGTTACTCAATCTCGGGCCCAAACTCGTGGCCATCACCGAAGGCGAGGACGGCTGCCTGATCGCCACCAAGGAAAAGCGCGTGCAGGTTCCGGCCTTCCGCGTGAACGTCGTGGATACCACCGGCGCGGGCGACGCATTCATGGGCGGCTTGTCCTACGGCCTGCTGCAGGGCTGGGACCTCGAGCGCGTCGGGATTTTTGCCAACGCCTGCGCGGCGCTCTGCTGCACGAAGGTGGGTGCGCGTGCTATGTCCAGGCTGGATGAAGTGCTCGCCTTTGCGAAGGCCACAGTTCCCAAGGGCGCATCCGCATTCTGAAGGTGTCCGCCCAGGCACGGTTTGCGAATTTTCCCCGCGTGGAAGTTTTGAGGCGGCCAACTCCGCCCCTCGTCCCCCAATCTTACGAATCCCGGCAACTTTAGAGTGGGGCGGAGCGTGGGCGGTTTCTGTTGCGGAGGCTTATGAACCTGTGTGGCAACAACGGCTTCGTCCTTGTCTTTCGTTGTCACTCTGAACGAGCGTAGCGAGGAAGAATCCCTCTTCGTGCCCCAATTCGAGCAACATCGCTGCAACCCGTCGAGGCTTTTGGGGGGTCGGAGCTTTTATGAAGCGTTTTTCGCGAATCGCGGCTCCCGTGTGCGTGCTCGCGTGTGCTTTCGCCGGCGCTGGCCAGCAGCGGAAGCATCCAGCCACTGCGAAAGCACCGGCGAGCGAGACTTCTGGCGCCGAGTCCGCTCCCTCCAGCCCGCGTGTGCAAGCCATCCGCGACAACAATACCGGTCTCGCCCTGATGGAACGCCAGCAATTCACCGCCGCCCTGCCCAAATTTCAGAGCGCCTGCATCATGGATACGGCCTCCGATGTCGGCTGCATGAACATGGGCATCGCGTTTCTGTACATGCGTCAATACGACGACGCGCGGCGCGTGCTGGCGAAGTCCGCGAGCAAGGATGCCAAAAATCCTCGCGCCTGGTTCAATCTTGGTTTGGTCGAGAAGGCCCTGGGCGCAAACAAGGACGCGCTCCAGGATTTTCAGAAAGCCGCGGCCCTCGATCCGAACGATTCCGACACGCAGTATTTCATTGGCGAACTCCTGTCGAGGAATGAGCAGTATTCGCAGGCGGCTGCCGCATATTCGAATGCTCTGAAGCTCAATCCGCTTCACGCGTCTGCCGAGCTTGGTCTCGCCGATGTGGCGCAGCACGCGGGAGACATCGACGCCGCTTTAGCCCATTTGAATCGATTTCGCCACCTCACCTCCGACAACCTCAGCGAACCCATCAGCGTCGCCTATGGCTTGCAAGGCAAGTATTCCCGCGCGGAGGAGCTACCGAGGGAGATCGAGAAAGCCCCGCCAGCTGCTTCCATCAGGTTCGTTGACGTAACCTCCGCGTCCGGCCTTCCGGATGCACCCTACGACGCGACGCGGTCAGGAGCGAAAAGGAATTCGGCCCGCGCTAGCGCCGAAAAGGCGGTCGGCCTTGTGGATTCGGATCAGACCACCTCTTCGCTCGCCGGCTTTCTGGGAAGCGGCGCCTGCGTCTTCGATTATGACGGCGACGGCAAACCCGACATCTTCCTCGTGAATGGCGATGGCGCCGGAAACGCAATGCTGTTTCGCAATAACGGCGATGGGAAGTTCGTCAACGCCACGAAGGCCGCGAAGCTGGACTTTCACGGGCAGGGAACCGGTTGCGCCGCAGGCGACTACGACAACGACGGCTATCTCGATCTCGTCGTGAGTTCCGCCGATGGCGTGGCTCTCTATCACAATGAGCGCAACGGCACCTTCAAAAATGTAACGGACGCCGCAGGCCTTCATGTGGATGGGCTTGTGCTGGGAGTGACGTTTGTAGACTATGACAACGACGGCGATCTCGATCTCTACGTCACGCGCTTCGAGAATTTCCCCCTGAAGAATCCCGGCGAGCCGTTTTCTTTCCCGCAGGCAACCAGCGGACCCGGGAACATTCTCTTGCGCAACAAAGGGAACGGCACATTCATGGATTGGACGAAAGAGACCGGTCTCGCCGGCTCCGGCCCATCGATCGGCGCGATGGGCAGTGACGTGAACAACGATGGCGCGGAGGATCTGGTTGTCTCGGGTTGGCAAAAGGCTCCGCTGCTTTTGATCAATCAGCGCGAGGGCGACTTCCGTGCCCAGTCTCCGTGGACGGCCAACATGCCAGGGCCAGCCGCCGGCATCGCGGCCATCGATTTTGACGGGGACGGCTGGATGGACCTCGCGTTCACCCACTGGGCGCCCCCGGGGCTGAGTCTGTGGCGCAACGCGTCGGGAAAATCCTTTGACCCTGTGCGCATCCCCGATCCTGGCTGGATGCGAGGCTGGGGACTCGCCCCCTTGGATTACGACAACGATGGCTGGGTCGATTTGGTGGCAGTCGGCGAGAATTTCTCCGGTGAAGGACGTATAGCGCTCCTGCGCAACGAGGGCCCCCAGGGTTTCCGCGATGTTACGCAGGACACCGGCCTCGATAAAATCGAGCTGCGAAATCCGCGCAGCGTGATCCCGTGTGATTTCGATGGCGACGGCTCCGTGGATTTATTGATCACCCAGAATAATCTTCCGCCGAAGCTGCTGAAGAATGTCGGCGGCAAGAACGAATGGCTGCAGTTGGCATTCAAGGGCGACGACAGCAACACCGGCATCGGCGTGAAAGTTGAGATTTTTGCCGGAGCCGGAAGGCAGAAATGGGAGGTCCCGGGCGCCTCAGGCTATCTCGGACAAGCCCCGCCCGAGGTATTTCTGGGTCTCGGCTCCCAGCGTCTCGTGGATGTGGTGCGCATCGCCTGGCCGGGCGGTATGCTGCAGGACGAATTACAGATGCCGGGCGGGAAAAAGCTCATCAGAGAAGCGGACCCTCACGATACCCAGCATTGAGCCGCTGAGCGCGTCGAGGGCTTGCTTGCCCGCTGCGCCCGCGTGCTAATTTCGCCTTTCGTTCTGCGCGCGCTGCTCCTGACCGCGAAAAACTATGTGCCCGTTGGCTACTCACTCAACCTCAAACCGCACCGGCAGCAGCAACGGTAACGTGCCGGCGGATCGCACGATTTTCTGGCGCGTCGAGGGAAGCCTCCTGAACCTCACCGCCGTGCGGCCCGTGGGATTCTTCACCTGGAACGCGCAGAGCTTCCTGGGTCGTTGGACGCGTCGCGGAGCGATGGGCGCGCTTGCCTTGGCCAGATGGGGGCTTTTTGCATCCAACCGCGTCTTCGCCACGCGCGTGCTCCACACGGTGTTGCGAGGCGAAAGCCGCGACAGGCTGGACCTTCTCGGTGACGAATTCTTCGAGTATTTTCTGAAGCCCCGCCTCAAGCAGCCCGGAGTCGAAAAGCTGAAGGAAGTGATGGCCGCCGGCGGAGACGTCGTGCTGGTGAGCCAGGGCCTCGATCACATCATGCGCCCGCTCGCCAATTATCTGGGCGTCGAGCGGATTCTATGTAATCGCCTGGACTTCCGCAGCGGAATGGCCACCGGGACGCCTGCTCGATCCCGTGATTCGTCCGCGCGGCGCCTTTGCCAAGCTCAGGATTCAGACTCCCGACGGCCGAATCTCGCGCGAACAGCTCGTGCGCGATCTGGGTTTCGCGAAAAGTCCGGCAATAATCGACGAAGCGATCCGCCCCGCCACCCGTTTTAATCCGAAGATAACCCTGCCCGTGGTTCATTTTGACTCGCACAATGGAGCCGGCCCCCTGTCCGTGCGCGATTCCCTCCGAGGCAAAAACATTCTTCTGATCGGCGCGACCGGATTCATCGGCAAGGTGTGGCTCGCCAATCTGCTCGCGGAGCTTCCCGAGATCGGCCGGATTTATCTGCTGATTCGTAGCAATCGCTCGACCACGTCTCTTGCACGCTTTCAGCGTGTGGTCGAGGAATCGCCCGTCTTCGAGCCGCTCGCCCGATTTCACGGGGACAAATTCGCCGCGTTCCTGCGCGAAAAAGTCGAAGTCGTTGACGGAGACGTGACCAAGCCCGAGCTCGGTCTCGCGCCGGACGTGGCGCAAAAAATCAAGCGCTCCGTTCATCTAATCGTAAACAGTTCCGGCCTCACCGACTTCAATCCCGACCTTCGCGACGCCCTCGCCATGAACGTGCGCGCCACGAAGCATGTTTTGAACTTTTTGACCCAATGCGATCGTGGCGCGCTCCTCCATCTTTCCACCAGCTATGTCGTGGGCCGCCGCGACGGCCGCGTTTTCGAAGAGCTCCCGCGCAACTACACGCCCATTGCCACGCCGGGTTTTGACGCGGCGGAAGAGTGCGCCCGCCTCGAAGCCCTGATTCACGAAACGGAAAAGCGCGCGGAGTCCCCGGAAGTCACCGAAGAGATTCGCCGCATGGCCAAGGAGAAAGAGCACGCCGCCAAGGACCTGCACGGCGCCGCGCTCGAGAATCAGATTCGCAAGAACCGCTTCCGGTGGCTGCGCCAGGTGCTCACCGAAGCCGGCATGCGGCGAGCCAACGAGCTCGGCTGGCCCAATACCTACACGCTGACCAAGAGCCTAGCCGAATCGCTGATCCGCAATTTTCTAGACGAATCGCCCAATGCCGCAATCGCAGTCGTGCGCCCCGCCATTGTAGAGTCGTCGGTCGAGAAGCCGTTCCTCGGCTGGAATGAAGGGATCAACACCTCCGCGTCGCTTTCCTACCTGCTGGGCACATTTTTCAGGCAGCTTCCCAGCAACGCCAACAAATGCCTCGATCTCATCCCCGTCGATTTGGTTTCCCGGGGCATGACGCTGATCGCGGCGGCGCTCGTGGCGCGCCGGCACGACCGCGTCTATCACCTGGCCACCTCCGTGGCCAATCCATGCGACATGCGGCGTTCGATCGAGCTGACCGGCCTTGGCCACCGCAAGTTCTACCGCGCGCAGAACGGATTGAATCACCGCCTGCGCCTGAAGTTCGACGCGATTCCCGTTTCCAAGGCCCGCTACGAAAAGCTTTCCGCGCCCGCACAACGCCTGATCGTTCAGATCATCAATCGTACCGTCGAGCCGCTTCCGTTCGTGCGTCCGCCGCTGGCCCGCCAGGAACGCGATCTAGAGCGCGTGATCAAGCTCATCACCCTGTTCGAGCCTTTTATTCTTGAAAACGACCATGTCTTCGAGGCGGCCAACGTCGAGCGCTTGAGCGAGGCCCTGCCGCCAGCGGAGCGCGCCCAGTTTGGTTACGACGCCCGCTCGCTCGATTGGTGGGATTATTGGATTAACGTGCACATTCCCGCGCTGCGGAAGTGGTGCTATCCTCTGATAGAAGGCCGTCAGCCGGAAGCTTCACCGCGGCGGAGCGTTCCTCTGGACGCCCCCGCCGGAAATCTCGCGGGAGCCGAAAGCGTTTCTCCGGCGTCGACGCCCTAAACCTGAACTGTGGCAATTTTCCTGACCGGGAGCACCGGCTACATCGGCGCTCACATCGCGTCGAATTTATTGGCGGATCATCCCGATCCGCTCAACCTATTGGTCCGCGCGCACGATCAGGACGAAGCGCGCTCGCGCCTGTGGCATTCCCTGCAGTTGCACATGGATTTCGCCTCGTTCGAGTCCCGCCTGAATTCGCGCATCCGCATCTTCCTGGGCGACCTCACGGATTCCCGTTTTGGTTTGGATGAGAGCAACTACCGCGATCTTGTCGGCACCACGGATTCCATCATCCACTGCGCGGCATCTCTCAATCGCAAATCGGAAAAAAGCTGCCTCAACGTCAATCTCCGCGGCACGCTCGAAGTGGTGCAACTGGCGATGCGCGCGCGCGATCAGCACGGGCTCCGCCGCTTCAGCCACGTGAGCACCGTCGCTGTGGCGGGGCAGCGCGCCAACGAAGTCGTCGAGGAAGATTCGGCGGTTGACTGGACCCGCTCCGACTACGACCCCTACGCCCGCACCAAGAAGTTCTGTGAGCACATGGTGCGGCAGTTGCTTCCCGACGTTCGTCGCACGATTTTTCGCCCCAGCATCGTGCTGGGCGATAGCCGCCGCGCCGAGACCAATCAGTTCGACATGGTCCGCGCCTTCGTGTTTCTTGCCGGTCTCCCGGCGCTTCCTTTTCGCCCCACGGATCGCATCGATATCGTGCCGGTCGATTTCGTCGCGAGTGCGGTGGCCACGCTGCACCAGAAAGAAAACCCCGCGCACGAGATCTACCACCTCTCCTCGGGCGTCGGCTCGGAGACGTTCGTCCAACTGACGGATGCGCTGTCCAAAGCTCAAGGCAAGCGCGGTCCGGTCTACGTGCCGAGCCTCGAAGGGCCCTCCTCGAAAATGGTGAATGCGCTGGCAGGGCGCGCCGGAAAGGTCGGCGGCCTTGCCAGGCTGCTGAAAGTGTTCTTGCCGTATCTCGTCTGGAACACGGTTTTCGACAACACGCGCGCCGTCGCCGAAATGGGACGCCGCCCGGTTCCTTTTTCGGAGTATTGCTATCCTCTCTTGCGCTTTACCCGCGAGAACAATTTCGAATATAAGTATCTCGGCTGGCCCGCCGGTGCTGCGCCGGCGCCGGTTTTGCACCCGGATACACACGCGGATACACGCCCATGATGGATTCTGTCCTCGCGGCCTGGGTAAGCGGCCTGATCGAGCTGAATAAGTTTGAATGGATGCTCGGCGCGGGCCAGCCCTGGAAGCCGGGCCACCCTCTGAAGCTTCTGTTTGCCGGTTACAATGGCACGCGCAACACCGGCTCCGACGTTCGCGTAGAGGAAATGCTGCGGCAAGTCCGGCGCGTGCTGGGCGCCGAAAACATCGATCTGAGCGTGATGACGCAGAATTTCGATCTGACCCGCGGTTATTTCGGCGACGCGCGGCAGGTCCATCTGCCCGATGTCTTTCCGCCGTTTCTGCACTCCGAGATCAGGAAGAACGACGGCGTGGTCACGTGCGAAGGCTCGATGTTCAAGAGCAAATTCAGCAATGCCCTCACCACGATGTTCATCGGCGCGCTGGGAATAGCGTCCGCGCAGAATAAACTCAGTGTTGCCTATGGGGCCGAAGCGGGCGCCATGGACCCGCTCCTGCAAAGCATGTGCAAGCGGTATTGCGGCGATTCTCTCGTGATTACGCGCAATGTCGAGTCCCAGGAAGTCCTGGGAAAACTGGGTGTCCCGACCGAACTCGGCACCGATACCGCCTGGACGTTCGAGCCTCTAAGTCCCGACTATGGACGAAAGGCCCTGCGCGACGCCGGCTGGGATGGTGTGACGCCCGTCCTGGCGGTTTGCCCCATCAATCCGTTTTGGTGGCCGGTGAGCCCGTCGATCGCGAAATGGGCGGCCCATGCCGTCGCGGGTGCCTGTAAGAAAAGCCATTACCGCACGATGTATTTCCACCGCTCGGGCCGCGAAGTGGATGCGGCCTACGATAAATACCTCTCCGCGATGGCCGCCGGTGTTCAAAGGTTCGCGCAGACTCGCAAGGTATTCCCGGTGCTCGTGGCGATGGAGATGCTCGATCGCGATGCGTGCGAACGCATGGCGGCCAAGATGGGCGGCGCCCCGATCTTTCCCTCCGACCGCTTGAACATGTATGAAATTGTGAGCATCCTGCGCGCGTCCCACCGCATGTTGTCCTCCCGTTACCACGCGATAGTCACTTCGATGCCCGCCGGCGTGCCGTCAGCCGGAGTGACGATGGACGAGCGCATCCGCAACCTGATGCGCGAACGCGGGCACGAGCACCTTTTCACCTCCGTCGACGATCCCGACTTGACCGATCGTATCGTCTCGGCGCTGGGTGCCCTCGATAAACAAGAGGAGGAGGTTCGCGACGCCATGAAAAGGACCGTGGCGCGCAACCTGCAAACCATGGCGCGCATGGGCATCTACCTCGAAGAACAGGTGGCCCGCCGCTTTCCCGAATTTCCCGTGCGCCGCGGAGTGCTTGGCTGGGAGCAATATTTGCCTCCGCTCAGTCCCTTGCTGAATGAGCTGCTCGAAGCGCACAGCGGAGTTCTCGTCTCGTGACCTTCCTCGAACACATCATCGCGCGCATCGAGCGGGACGCCGACGCCGTCCTCCTACGCGAGATACGCGACGGCAAATTCGTTTCCGTCACCGGCGCCGAACTCCTCGCCCTCGTTTTCCAGGCGCGGCGGTTCATCTCGACGCTGGGCCTGAAGCCCGCCGATAGAGTCGCTGTGGTAGCGCCCAACAGCATTCGCTGGGTAGCGCTCGATTTGGCGCTGATGTCGGAGGGCGCGATCGTGGTGCCCTTGTACGCCCGCCAGGCGCCCGCCGAACTTGCCGCCATGATGAAGGATGCCACGCCTTCGGCAATTGTCTGCTCGGATGACGCTCTTTCTGCCGAGCTTCGAACGCGCTGGCCCGCAGCGCCCGAGATCATATCCATGGAGCGCATTTTTGCGGGGCCTGCGGGGATCAAATCGGCGGCGTTCCAGCACGCCGATAGCGACCCGGTGACCATCATCTACACGTCGGGAACCTCCGGCGAACCGAAGGGGGTCGTGCTGAACGCCGGAAACGTCAGCCATATGCTGGGATGCACGAATGCCCGCCTGGATGTGCTGATGGCCGGACACGCCGAATTCGACAACGTGTTTCATTACACGCCGTTCTGTTTCGCCGCTTCCTGGATAGCGCTCCTCACATTCCTCTCCCGCGATAGCGTGGTCACTCTCTCCACCGATCTCGCCAAGCTATCGGACGAACTGAAGCTGGCCGCTCCGGATTATTTCCTGAACGTCCCGACGCTCCTCGAACGCGTGCGCGCGAAAGTAACCGAGAGCATTCAAAAGCGCGGAGGAATCACCGCCGCGATTTTCGGCCGCGCACAAAAGGCATTCCTGAACGGGCAGGATGGCGAAAGCTCGTCAACCTCGTCAATGGATCGCCTTTGCCTGTCCATTGCCAGCAAGATGATGTTCCCGAAGATACGCAAAAGTATCGGCCCGAACGTGAAAGCCTTGATCTGCGGCTCCGCGCCGCTCGCGGTGGAAACGCAGCGCTTCTTTATG
Organism: uncultured Acidobacteriota bacterium; assembly: GCA_963709105.1. Classification (GTDB taxonomy): domain Bacteria; phylum Acidobacteriota; class Terriglobia; order Acidiferrales; family UBA7541; genus Palsa-295. Next base: position 511,289 of record CAVPVC010000013.1, on the reverse strand, counting down.
ATGCTGGGCATTCCTGTGCTCCAGGTTTACGGCCTCACCGAGACAACCGCCATCTGCACGATGGACGATCCCCGGCACTTCGAGCCGGGGAAAGTGGGCCCGGCAATTCCCGGAGTTGAAATGAAGGTCGCCGACACCGGCGAGATTCTCGTCCGCGGACCGAACGTTTTCGCCGGATATTGGCAGCGCCCCGCCGAGACGGCGAAGGCCCTCGCGGATGGCTGGTTCCACACGGGTGACCAGGGAGAAGTCGACGCCAGCGGCAACTGGCGTATCACCGGCCGCCTCAAGAATCTGATCATTCTCAACTCCGGACACAACATTGCCCCGGAGCCCATCGAGCAGGCGCTGCAGGGACAGTTGCCGGAGGCGCAGCAGGTGGTCCTCGTGGGCAACCAGCGAAGTTTCCTCACCCTGCTTCTCACCGCCCCCGCGAGTTCGAACGGATTGCACTCCGGGCGCATCCAGTCCGCGATCGATGCCGTGAACGCCAATCTCCCGCACTACAAGAAAATCCGCGCCTTCCACGTTGTGCCGGAGCCTTTCAGCATCGAAAACAGCTTGCTGACGGCCAACGGAAAGCTGAAGCGCGACGCCATCTCGTCGCGTTTCTCCGCGGAAATTGAAAATCTTTATCAAAATCAGAAGCAGCCGGCATGAAAACTTTCCAGGGTAAAACGCTGTCGTGGCAATTGCGAGAGGGCGCCATCGAACTTTCCCTCCACCGCCCGCCGTGCAACGAGATCGGTTCGGAAACACTAGCCGACCTCGAGAAGTTTATCTCCGAGCTCGAATCGCTGCACCGGGACGCGCACGCCCTGATTATCGCCAGCGCGCGCCCGGAGGGTTTCTGCGCCGGTGCCGATCTGCGCGAGCTTTATCGCAGCCTGGAAGGTTTGAGCGCAGCCAGCCGCCTCTCCGGCGTGCGCGATTTCCTCCAGCGCATTCATCGCGTGATGAACACGATCGACTTCGCCCCGTTAACCACCATCGCCGCCGTCCACGGCGTAGTTTTCGGAGGCGGCTTTGAACTCGCTCTAACGTGCGATCTAATCGTCGCCGACAAAATGGCGCGATTCTGCTTTCCCGAGTTGCGCCTAGGGCTGATTCCCGGCTTCGGCGGAATCCCGCGCCTGAAACGAGACGCAGGCAACGCCGTAGTTCGCGATCTGCTGCTAACCGGCCGCAGCATGAACGCCACGAAAGCGCAGTCGGTGGGCATCGTAAGCCAGGTCGCGGGCGAAGGCGACGCCCTCCGCGTAGCCCGCGCCACAGCCGCACAGCTTTCGAAATTTGACCGCGAGACGGCCATCGCCGCCAAGCGATTCATCAAGCCAATCCCGCAAGCGGAGTTGCAGCAGGAAATCGAAATCTTCTGCGAGCTATTCACCCGCCCAGCCGTCGAGGCGGGCCTCCGCAAGTTCGTAGAAAGCAAGGACGCGCTACCGTATCTACCCTGAACACGTGTGTTGTGAATCCCGCGCGTCAACTCGCAAGCAAGGGTGCGTCGAGGGCGCAGTCCCTGGGAACGCCAATCTCCCGATTGGCGCCGTTAGAATTTCAGCCAGCCGCTCCCCGCGCAAGCTGGCCAGCTCACCGAAGGCCAGCGATTAGAAATTTCCAGAAAATATGGCAAGATACCACCCTATGACCCTGCAAAATACCACCGACGAAGTCCTGCAGCTGGCCTCGATCCATTTCAAGGTCCCGCGCGAACAGCTCACCCCCGACGACGATTTTTTCAAGAAGCTCGGAATCAACAGCCTGCAAGCGCTCGACCTGCTGACGCGCATCGAGCAGCATTTCCACATCGAACTGCCCGACTACGAGCTTCAGGGCGTCAGCGATTTCCGCACGCTGGCCGAGCGCATCCAGTCGCGTCTCTGATGCTGAATTCCTGATGCTGGACCTCCGCCAATACAGCTGTCTCGGGGAAGCGCTACGCGACGCGCTCGATCGCTGGCCCGGTGAAATTTGCCTGATCGAATCCGACCGCGACAAGGAAAAAGCCCGCTTCACCTACCGCCAGTTCAAGGAAGCCGCCCATCCCCTGGCGCGCGCATTGCAGGACGCGGGTCTTCAGAACGGCAGCCGCGCCGCAATCATCATGACCAATCAGTCGAAATGGCTGATTTCCGCCTACGCGATTTTCTTCGGCGGCGGCGTTCTGGTCCCGCTCGATTACAAGCTCACCGCAGCCGAGCAACTGAAGCTGCTCGCGCACTCGAAAGCGGAGTTCCTGATCGTGGAGCACCATCTCTGGCGCGCGATAACGAAAGAACAAAGCTTCCAGGACCTCGCGCCTCGCGTCGTGCTCGTCACCGAAGCCCCCGCCAACGCCGACCTCGCCGGAGCAAAGCGCTGGGAGGAATTTCGCGGCACGGGCGAACCGGCATTCGTCCCGCGCGCCCGGAAAGACATGGCGACGATCGTCTACTCCTCCGGCACGGGCGGCCGGCCCAAGGGCTGCGTTCTCACGCACGAGAATTATCTCGAGCAATGCGCGGCGCTAACCACGCTTTATCCCTTCTGGCCGGGCGTAAGCTACCTGAGCATCCTGCCCACGAATCACGCAATCGATTTCATGGTCGGATTCATCGGCCCGTTCACATGCGGTGCAACTGTGGTGCACCTGCGCACGCTACGTCCCGAATACATTCGCGACGCGTTCACTCGCTACAAAATCACCTACATGAGCCTCGTGCCCATGGTGCTGAAAAGCCTGGAACGAGGTCTGCGCCAAAAATTCGAGGCGCTGCCGAAAGGGAAGCGCAAGGTGTTGCATGCCGCCATCGCCGTCAATCGCGCGCTCACGCGGCGCAAGCCGCGCCTGAAGATCAGCCGCGCGCTCTTAGGCCAGGTTCACGAAGGTTTCGGCGGAGAACTGCGCGCCCTGTTCGTCGGCGGCGCATTCACCGAACCCAAGACCCTGCAGTTCTTCTACGACATGGGCATCCTGGTAGGCAATGGCTACGGCTGCACCGAAGCCGGCACCGTGATCACCGTAAACGATTTCAAGCCGTTCCGCCCGGACACTGTCGGAAAGCCGCTGCCGGGCATCGAAGTCCGCATCGCGAATCCGGATGCCGAAGGAATCGGCGAAGTGGCCGTGCGCGGCAAGACGGTGATGTCCCACTATCTCGACGACCCCGAAATGACCGCCGAAACCATTGTCGACGGATGGCTGATGACCGGCGACCTCGGCCGCCTCGACGCGATGGGCCATCTGCAGCTCTTCGGCAGAAAAAAGAACATGATCGTCACCGAAGAAGGGAAGAATATCTATCCCGAGGATATCGAAACCGCTTTCGAAGGGCTCCCCGTAAAGGAGTTTTGCGTGTTCGCTGCCAATTACCTCTGGCCCGCCCGCACGATGGTAGGGGAACAGCTAATCATCGTCGTCCACCCGGAACCTGGAAAACCAATGAACGGTGAAATAGCCGCGGCTTTAGCGGACCGCAACAAGCGCCTGCTGAATTACAAGCGCATCAGCGGCTATCTCGTTTGGGAGCGCGATTTCCCGCTCACCGCGTCGATGAAAGTGAAGCGCCTCGAATTGGCCGAGCAGATTCGCCAGACAACAGGACGCGAAGCCGTGGTGCCGCTGTGATGTTGATCCCGCACTCCTGCCCAGGGACCGCCCGCCGGTGAAGCCGCGCTTTCTCGCCATCGTGAATCCCGCCGCCGGAGGCGGACGCTGCGGCCGGCTGGCCCCGGCAGCCCTGGAACGCGTGCGCGCAGCCGGCATCGATATCGACGTGGCCAACACCACTAGCGCGGGCGAAGCAACCACGCTAGCCCGCGCCGCCTATTCGCGCGGAATCCGTAATTTTCTCGCGGTTGGCGGCGATGGCACGTCCTACGAAATCATCAACGGCCTCTTCCCGGAGGCCGAAACCGGCGGCCGCCCCACGCTGGCCTTCCTGCCCCTCGGAACCGGAAACTCATTTCTGCGCGACTTCACCTCCAGCGGCGTCGAGCACACGATCGATGCCCTCAGGGAAAATCGCCGCCGCTCCTGCGACGTGATTCGCCTCCGCCACGCGGAAGGCGAGCTTTACTTTTTAAACCTCCTAAGCCTGGGCTTTCCCGCCGACGTAGGCGAACTCACCAATCGCCGCTTCAAACGCTGGGGCGAGCTAGGCTACATCGTCGGAGTCTTCACGCGCGTCATCGGCATGAAGCACGCGGCCTTCCCTCATCGCGTCGACAGCGCGAGCGAATGGGACCGCCGCCCCTGCCTCTTCCTCACCTTCAGCAACAGTAAATTCACCGGCGGCAAAATGATGATCGCGCCCAAAGCCGACGCCACCGATGGACTCATCGAATATGTTCGCTGGTCGCCCGTGGGCCGCCTAAGGCTCCTCGCGCTTTTCCCGCGCCTCTTCACCGGCACCCACATCGATCATCCCCTGGCCAGCCGCGCCGCAACCCGCCGCGCGGAAATCGATCTCGAAGCGCCGGTAAACGCCATGGTAGATGGCGAAATCCTGCGCCTGTGGCCCAGGTCGCTCGAAATCCTCCCAGGCGCCCTGGATGTGGCCGTATGAGGAAGGCGTGGCTCGCGATCCGTTCGATCCTGCTATGGACGATCAGTGGAATTCATTTCGCAGTGGTCTGCCTCTTCCTCATCGTTCTTGCGGCCTTCGTCGATCCGCGACAAAACGATTGGCCCCAGCGCCTCTTCTTCCGCAATATCCTTCGCCTCGCAGGAGCGCGCCTGGAGGTCCATCGTGCCCCGGGCTTTGACCCCGCCCGCACGTGCATCTTCATCTCGAACCACATCAATATCTTCGATCCCTTCGTAGTCTATTCGGCCATCCCGCAATTCCTGCGCGGCTTCGAGCTCGAATCCCATTTCAAAATCCCCGTCTACGGCTGGATGATGGGCCGCTTCGGCAACATCGCCGTTCCCGACGCGCCCAGCCGCGAAAGCCTGGAAATCATGACTCGCCGCGCCAAGGCCGCGCTCGATAACGACATCAGTCTGATTGCTTTTGCCGAGGGCTCACGCACCCGGACGGGCCACGTACAGCCCTTCAAGAAGGGGATCTTCAATCTGGCCCAGAAATTCGGAGTGCCGATCGTGCCGGTCAGCATCGTCGGATCGTTCGAATTCTTTCAGACCGGCAACTGGCTGCTCTATCCCGGGAAAATCAAAGTCTATCTGCACGATACGATTGACACATCCAAGGTCGGACGCAGCGAGGTGGACGCCCTGCGCCAGCGCGTGCAGGATATCGTCGCGCAGCCGGTGGAAGAATCTCTCAAGAATTGAAACCGTCGGAAGTCTTAATTTAAGAGATGCTCGCGTCGGGAAGGGAACGTCCGGCGCGCAGTTCCTGCCACGTATAAACGACGCGGTGGACAACGGTGATTGTAGAAATGGTGGCGATAACCCAAAGCACTTGCGCCATGCGGTTGAACGCCCCGCCAAGAATCAGCAGTACGAGCCTTTCCGGCCGCTCCATGAATCCCACCTTGCACGATGGAATCAGCGACTCCGCCCGCGCCCGCGAGTAGCTCACCATGAAAGAACTCGCCATCGCCACCGCTGCAAGCGTCATATAGAACGGCCGCCCGGCCAGCGTGTAATAAACCACCAGCCCCATGTAAAGCGCCAAGTCGGAGTAGCGATCCAGCGTGGAATCGAGAAACGCCCCGAACGCCGTGACCCGCCCCACGCGGCGCGCCACCTGCCCGTCCGCCATATCCAGAAAGCCCGCAAGAAACAGCACCGCCGCCGCCTGCCTGAATCTTCCGTACGCAAAAAGAGTAGCGGCCCACGTATTCACCGCCAGCCCAAAAAACGTGAACATGTTCGGTGTAACGCCGGTAGCGGCAAGCCCGCTCACTACGTGCCGCAGCAGCCATCCGGCGCCTTCGCCGATCCAGTAGGTGACGGGACGGTTCGACTCTTGCTTATTCGTTTCCATAGCACAAGAGCATACAACGGAAACTCCCAAGCCGGTATCCGCCTTTCGCCAACAATTTGCCCGGTTCCGCGTCCTTCTGGCTGCATTTGGGCAGGTAAATGCAAATCCAGTGGGACAAATAGATTGTGATCGCTTGACGCGCCGGAGAGCGGACGATAGGCTGAATTCAGTTCTGTGGAGCTAAGCCCAGGCCGCGCCACAAGCAAGGTCGCATTAAGCTTAGCGTTGGACCTAGACCCAAGCCGAGGTTGGCACAGCAGCCCCTGACGATGCCTGAGGCCGGCGAAGTAGAATCCATCCCATCCCTGCTTGGGGACACCCTCAAACGGCAAGTCTTTGCCGTGCAGGACTATGCGCTGCTGGTGTTGCAGTGCGTGGCGGACGTTTTCACTCCTCCGCAGTATTGGGGCGATACCCTCGCCCAGATGGACCAGATCGGGGTGGGATCGCTTCCCATTGTGGTGATCACGTCGTTCTTCATTGGCGGAGTCATGGTGCTGCAGACTGCCGGGCAGTTCCAGCGTTTCGGGGAAACGGCGCTCACGGGAGACGCAGTTTCGCTCTCCTTGGTCCGCGAGCTGGGCCCTGCCATCACAGCGCTGCTGGTTGCCGGTCGCAACGCCTCGGGAATCGCCTCGGAGCTGGGGTCGATGGTGGTCACCGAGCAGGTGGACGCGATGCGCGCCCTGGGAACCGATCCCATCCGCAAGCTAGTGACGCCCCGCATGATCGCCATGGTGACGATGCTCCCGCTGCTTGTCGCTGTCGCGGATTTCGTCGGTTTGGTCGGCGGTTTTGTCGTTGCCTACTTCACGCTGCGCCTGGGCGCCGTGCAATTCTGGACGCGTGCCGTGGATGCGCTGGAAGGGGGCGACCTGGTGCAGGGGATGGCCAAGCCCGTGATTTTCGGCTTTCTGATTTCGACCATCGCCTGCTTTCAGGGCCTGCGGGTGAAGGGTGGCACGCAGGGCGTGGGCCGCGCGACCACTTCGGCGGTGGTGATCTCGTCGGTGATGGTGCTTGTTTTCGATTTCTTCCTCGCGAAAGTACTTCTTTTCATCTTTGGAAAAGCCGGATGATTCTTTCGAGTTTCCCGCAGGCAAAATTGACCGAAGCTTCTCCGCATCGCGGGGAAATGCCTCTATAATCTTCCGTATGACCTACCTCTCTCGCCCGGCGCCTGAAGAGGGAGCTCCCAAGACCGTTCCGGGCGAGCCGCTGATCGCATTCAAGGACGTGCGGATCGGCTTCGATGAAGGCGACGTGCTGCAAGGCATCTCCTTCGAAGTCTGGCCGGGCGAAACCAAAGTGCTGCTGGGCGAAAGCGGTTCGGGCAAGACCCTGATCATGAAGATGGCGGCCGGCCTGCTCCGTCCCGACGCGGGACGCATCTGGGTGATGGGCCACGAACTCAGCGACATGAAGGAACAGGACCTGCTCGATTTTCGCCGCCATGTCGGATTCGTATTTCAGGAAGGCGCGCTGTTCGATTCACTCACGGTCGCCGAGAACGTCGCTTTTCGCCTGCGCGAAGAAAACGTGGCGGAAGATGAGATTGAGACTCGCGTGCGCGAGGCCTTGCGCTTTGTGGAGTTGGAAGCGACCGTGGATCAATACCCGGCGGAATTATCGGGCGGCATGCGGCGGCGCGTATCCATTGCGCGGGCCCTGGTCGACCGGCCTCCGATTGTCTTCTACGATTCGCCCACGGCCGGCCTCGATCCGGTAACATCGCAGACGATTATTATGCTGGTGCTGCGCGGGCGGGATCTGCAGGGCGTGACCTCTCTGCTCGCCACCCACCGCGTGCAGGACGCTTTCGGTCTGGCGGCCTTTCGTCTGGAGCCATCGAGCGGGCGCCTGGTTCGAGTGAATTTCGATGGACAAAGCCCGGCGCCAGATGAGCCGAAACGGCCGGCCACTCCGCAGGCGTTGCAGGCGCTTGCGCCCACCAATGTGCTGGTGCTGCGGGAAGGCCGCGTCTATTTCGAAGGCCATGCAGCCGAAATGCTGCATTCGTCCGATGAATACCTGAAAAAGTTTTTGGCATCCGCGGAATAGAGTTGAACTGAGGAGGGAAGGCGATGGCGCAACGCAAACAATTGAGCTGGACGGAGCTTCGGGTGGGCCTCTTCGTGCTGGCGGGGCTATTCATACTGGCTCTGGGGACTTTCTATGTCACCGGCGCCGGAATACTCGGGCCGAAGTACCGGCTGACGACTTATTTGCCGGAGGTCGAGGGACTGGAAACCGGCGCGCCGGTGCGCCTCGATGGCGTGGCCATCGGCAACGTGCAATCGATCGCGCTCACGCCGCACCCGCAGGATCAGGCACACGACATCACGCTCGTGTTGCGTATCGATAAAAAGTATCAGAACGACATCCGCACGGATTCAAGCGCTAGCCTGATTACCGAGGGGTTGCTGGGCAACCGCTACGTGACGATTTCGCGCGGGTTGACCGGGTCGGTGATCCCGCCGAACGGCGTGGTGCCGGGCAAGGAAGAGGCCGCGATGAAGCAGATGGTCGAACGCGGCGCCGACCTGATGCAGAACCTCGGGGCGCTCTCCGACGACCTGCGCGGGATCGTGGACGACGTCCACAAGGGCCATGGCACACTCGGAAAATTCATGAACGATCCTTCGCTGTATAACCACCTGGATTCCACCGCGGAAAAAATGGACGCGCTGGTTACGTCGATCCACGATGGAAAGGGCACGATGGGAAAGCTCGTGGCGTCCGATGAGATTTACAACAAAACTGACACAGCGATCGACCACGTGAACAACGTGCTGGGCGCGGTAGAGCAGCAAAAGGGAACAATGGGCAAGCTGGTCTACGACCCCGGCTTTTATAACAGCGCCAAGAACCTGACGGACAAGGGGAACACCCTTCTGGAGGGGGTGAATGAAGGGAAGGGGACTCTGGGCAAGCTGGTCCACGACGACGCGCTCTACACGAATTTGAAAGATGCCTCCGCCAACGTGCGGGAGGCCACCGGGAAGCTGAATTCCAATCAGGGAACGCTCGGAAAGATGTTCAACGATCCCGCGCTTTACGACAATTTCACGGGGCTGGCGGGTGACATGCGGCTGATGGTCAGCGATTTCCGCCAGAACCCCAAAAAATTCCTGCACGTGAAGCTCGGGATATTCTAACGGAATCAACGCGTCGCTCCACCTGGGCCGCCTGGGCTTTATTCGCTCCGGACAGAGGACAGGTCGAGCGCAATTTCGCGGATGCGGCGCAGATCGAGCTTTCCGGTGCCGAGGAACGGCAGTTCTTCCACGAGGAAGAATTGATTCGGACGGGGCACCCAAAGATTGGGCAGCCCCGCTTGCGAGAGCTTCTCCAGCGTGGCTTGCAACGCTTCGGGATCGAGGGTATGCAGCACCACGAGACGCTCGCCCTTTTTCCCGTCCGGGACCCCGGTCACGGCGAAGCATTGCTCGGTGACGCCCGCGAGTTCGTGCAGTTGTTCTTCGATTTTGATGTGCGGCACCATCTCGCCGCCGATCTTGCTGAAGCGGCTTAAGCGGTCGGTGATGGCAAGGAATCCGTCTTCGTCCTGGCAGGCGATATCGCCGGTGATGTACCAGCCATCGCGCAACACTTCGGAAGTTTTTTCCGGTTTGTCCAGGTAGCCTTTCATGACGTTCGGACCTCGCACGAGGAGAAGCCCTGCCGTGCCGACGGGAAGTGCCTCGTGCGTTTCGGGATCGACGATGCGTACGCTGACGCCCGGCAAAGGGCGCCCGATATGCCCGCGCTTGCCGCCCACCTGATGGAATCCCGGCGCTCGAAAGTCGCGCGTGTTCACCGCAACGACCGGGGAACATTCCGTGGCGCCGTAGCCCTCCAACGGGCGGATGCCGAAGCGGTCCTCGAAAGCGATCGCTAGACGTTCGGGCAATTTTTCGGCACCCGCGACGACGAAGCGCAGGCTGCCGAAATCCTCAGGATTGCACCGCGCCGTATATTTCTGGAGAAATGTAGGTGTCGCCAGAAGAAACGTCACGCGGTAGTCGCGGATTAGATCCCCGACGGCGCCCAGGTCGAGCGGGCTGGGGTGGTACACCACGCCGATCCCGAGCACGGCCGGGAGCCAGAGAGTCACCGTGAAGCCGAAGGAATGGAAGAAGGGCAGTACGCCCAGGATGCAGTCTTTCTTGTCGAATTGGAACGTCTGGCCGGCCTGCTCGATGTTGGACGCGATGTTGTAGTGCGTCAGCATCACGCCCTTGGGGTCGCCGGAACTGCCGCTAGAGAAGATGACGGTGGCGAGGTCGTCGATGGACTTTCTCTTGCCTCCCGTGAGCGCCCGCTCCAGCAGCCTGCCTGGCAGAAACCACAGCAGCAGCGCGATGGTTTTCTCGCGGAGCGTGGGCGAGGCGGCGGCCTCTTCCAGCAGGATCGTTGTACCCGGCACCTTCAGCGGAACGTGGTCGAGGAGAGCCTTGGTCGTGATCACCGTTTCCAGCCTGCACTGCGCGGCGCAGGAGGCGAGCGATTCCTCCGATGCCAGATAGTTCAGGTTCACCGGGAATTTTTCCCGCGAGCATCGCCGCAAAATTCACCTGTGCGGCCGGGACCGAGGGCGGCAGCAAGATGCCCACCATTTCCTGGCCGGACCATGCGACTCGCAGACGCCGCGCGAGAAAGATCGCACTGAGAAGCACGCCAGCCCACTTCGTGCGCGGGCGGCGCTTGTCCGCCATGGCAAAGCGGTAGGGCGAACGGTGCGCCGTGCGAATGAGGCTGCGATGCAGCGTGCGCATACCGCTCTTGTGATGGATCCAGGCATCCGTCTGCAATTGCTGCACGGCTTCGCGGACCTCGAAACTCGTGGCGGTGGACGGCAGCGGCTTGCCGAAACTGACGGTGACAGGGTAGGGAATCGCGCGCGGCATCTTCCACAGAAACCGCCCGCGCTCGAAGCTGAAGATGCTGCCCCACACGCCGTCGAGATTTACGGGCACGATGGGCGCATCGACGCCCTTCATGATCCGTTCCATGCCGCGGCGGAAGGGCAGCAGCTGGCCGATACGAGTAATCTGCCCTTCGGCAAAGATGCAAACCACTTCGCCGGAGCGAATCGTGTCGCTGGCCTGATGGATCGAGCCCAGCATCTCGCGCGGCCGGAGTTCGGACGAAATCGGAATTGCGCGGATGAGCTTTGCGAACGGCTTGACGAATGGCAGGTCGTAAATGTCCTTGAAGATGAGGAAGCGAATGGCGCGGTCGGTCGAGGCGATCAGCAGGAGCGCGTCGACGAACGACATGTGGTTGGCCACGAAAAGCGCGCCGCCGGTTTCGGGAATGTTGTCGCGGCCTTCGACACGGATGCGGTAGACGGAGTGCGTCGCGATCCATAGCACAAGGCGAACGAGCGAATCGGGAAGCAGGATCACGATGTAAGCGGCAGCGCCGAGAGTCAGGAGCGAGGTGATCAGGAACACTCGCGCAGGGTTCGGATGCCCCAGGTAGATCATGGCGTACTGCACGATGGGCTGCAGCGCGATCCCCACGAAGGAGAGCAGGTTCGCCGCCGCGATTACCGCGCCCTTGCGGTCCGGCGGCGGCCGGTGCTGGATGAGCGCGTTGATCGGCACCGCGAAGAATCCCGCGAAAAATCCGAGGATGGCGAGATGCGCGGCCACCGAGGTGAAAGACAATCCCGTGCGCGAAAGAAGGGCCGTCGTGATGGTGATTCCGATCGCGCCCAGCGGAATCAGCCCGTATTCGATTTTTCCTCCGGAAAGGTAGCCCGCCAGGAAGCTCCCCAATCCGATTCCCATCGACGACGCCACCAGAAGGCGGCTCGCCGCCGACTCCGAAACGTGCAGAACATCGGTGCCGTAGAGCACCACGTTGATCAGCAGCAGCGATCCCAAAAACCAGAAGTAAACATTTCCGGTGACTGCGAGCGAGAGCACGCGATCCTTCCGGATTTCGGCAATTTGCGAAAGGAGGTCGCCCAGCGGGTTCCAGCGGAATTGCGCGTCCGGCTTGGCGGCGGGCACCCGGGAGATTCCAAAGCTCGTGGCGAGTCCCACCAGGGCCAGGCCCAGAAGAATAATCCCCGACACATATTCACGTCCGGGGAAGATCCCCGAGCAAATGCCCGCCGCGATGGTTCCGAGGATGATGGCCATGAACGTCCCAAGTTCGAGGACGCCGTTGCCCCACGACAGGCGTTTTTCCGGCAGAAGCTCCGGCAGCAATCCGTATTTCGAGGGCGCGAAGACAGCGGCCTGCGAGCTCATCAGAAATCCGGCGGTGCACTGGATCACCAGGCTGTGCATCCACAGACCCGCCAGCGCAGCCAGCACCACCACTATTTCGAAGTATTTCGTTCCGATGACGACGGTGCGCTTGCTGTAGCGGTCCGCAAGGTATCCGCCCAGCATCGAAAACAAAATGAACGGCACGGAAAACAGCAGGGGAACCACGAGGACAAAGAGACGGTCGCGCTGCAGTTGCGGCAGACCAAGCCCAAGGATCAGAAAGCTGATGATCCACTTGAGCGCGTTGTCGCTGAAGCCGCCCTGGAATTGGGTGGCGATGAGGCTCCAGAAGCCCAGCGTCCACGGGCGCGCCTGGATCGGAGTGTCCGCGAGCGGGTGGTCAGGCATTTACGAGTGTGCGCGCTATATTTACGCCGAACATGATGGCTCGCGGAGAAGTCTACTTTATTTCGAGAGGCGATTTGGCGGCAAAAGAAGAAGCAGGTCCCTCACCCATCCGCGCTCCGCGCGTATGGGTGAGGGATGACAATGAAAGGCAAATGCTTAAGACGACAGAGGGCCTTCTCCGCACTGCAAGGGTCGCATTGCCGCGCAGTTTTTAGGCGAGGACGCGGAGTGTAGGCGGTTCCACGCGTCCGGCTGCACGCGCGGGAGTTTCGACGGCCGGCAGCGGAGTCTCGCGCTTGGTGTATTTCGTGGAGACATAATCGTTGAGCAGGGCTTGGAACGCCAGCGACAGCTCTTCGTACGTGCCTTCGAGCGTGGTGAATTTCTGGCCGTCGATGTATACAGGGCAGCGAGGCGCTTCGCCCGTGCCCGGCAGGCTGATCCCGATGTTGGATGCCTTCGACTCGCCGGGGCCGTTGACAATACAGCCCATCACGGCGAGCTTGAGCTCTTCGACGCCCTCGTAATAGCGCTTCCACTCCGGCATTTTGTCCCGGATGTAACCCTGCACGCTTTCGGCCAGCTCCTGGAACGTGGTGCTCGTGGTGCGGCCACAGCCGGGGCACGCGGTGACGCTGGGAGCAAAAGTGCGCAGCCCGAGAGACTGCAGAAGCTCGCACGCGGCGTAGACTTCGTCCCGCCGGTCGCCGCCCGGGCGCGGGGTGAGCGACACGCGGATCGTGTCGCCGATGCCTTCATTCAGCAGGATTCCCATCGACGCGGACGACCACACCAGCCCCTTCGCGCCCATGCCGGCTTCGGTCAGGCCAAGGTGCAATGGCTGATCGGTCTTGCGGGCGAGGTCGCGGTAGATGTCGATCAGATCGCGCGGGCGCGAAACTTTGCAGGAAATGATGATCTGGTTTTTGCGCAGCCCCGATTCCAGCGCGAGTTCAGTCGACTGGATTCCGGAAAGCACCATGCACTCGTTGATGATTTCTTCGGAGGTCTTGCCCAGGTCCCGGTCGGTATTCTCCTGCATCCTCTGCATGACCAGTTCCTGATTCAGCGAGCCGCCGTTGACTCCGATGCGGACCGGCTTGCCGTTATCGCGGGCCACCTTGCAGATGGTGGCGAACTGCTCGTCGCGGCGCTGCCCATGGCCGACGTTGCCGGGATTGATGCGGTATTTATCGAGCGCGCGGGCGCAATCGGGATACTTGGTGAGCAGCACGTGGCCGTTGTAATGAAAATCGCCGATGATGGGGGCGTCGCAGCCTGCGTCGAGAAGGCGATTCTTGATTTCCGGCACGGCCGCGGCCGCTTCCGGCACGTTTACCGTGATGCGGACGAGTTCCGAGCCCGCCTGCGCCAGTTCCAGGCATTGCTGCGTGGTGGAGGCGACGTCGGCGGTGTCGGTGTTGGTCATCGACTGAACAACCACGGGCGCGCCGCCACCCACCTGCACCTTGCCGACCTGCACGCCGACTGTCTGATGCCGTTTTTCCGTCATGTGGGATTATTGTAACGAATCGGAAGAGGGTGTGCCAGTGAGCAGAAAGCCGCCGAACGCGATAACGACTTAGTGTGCGAGCTTAAAGATTCCCTGCGATGAATTCCGGGATCTTGGACTTGATCAGTATTCCACGCGCCGGAGAGCGGGAACCCGGCGGGCTTCGTGTTCCGCGGGGGCGGAATAACGGTGGCCATCTTGCGAATCATCGCCAGGACGAGTTTCTTGTCGTCCTCGGAGAGCGTAGTGGAATAGCGCTTGATGTCGGCCAGGAAGCGAATCTCTTCTTCGGACAGCTCACCCAGCATTTTGCGGGTTTCGCGGTCCTGGACCGTGTCGGTGCCGGGGAAAAAGTCGGCCAGATTGATTTCCATGGCCTCGGCGATCTTTGCCAGCGTCTCGAGCGAGGGAACCGTGTGGCCATTCTCCACCCGCGACAGATAGCAGCGCAGAAGCCCCGTCCGGCGCTCGATGTCGCCCTGCGAGAGGCCGCGATCGCTCCGGTAGGACCGGATCACTTCACCGATATTCACTTTTGGCTTTTCTTTTGGCACCGTATCATCCCCGACAACAGGGGTATCCTACGAGTTACCCCTAGGGGGCGCAAGTCCTTATTTGGCGTCACAGATAACTAATAAGACACAAAATGCGGGTCGGTGGGGCCGGCAGGGGGGAAGGGGATGCGGAGGTCCCCGTAAGCTTCAAACTCCTGGGATAGGCACCGCAGCAGGTTTCGTCGTTGAATTGCTTGACCCGCAGTCCACGGCATTCTTGCCTGCGCGCTTATTCGCGTACAGGGCCTGATCGGCCCGGCCGATCAACTCCTGCTGGGTTTCGCCGGGCTTGTAATCGGTCCATCCGCTGGAAAAGTGGCAGGGAATTTTTCGACCCTGGTAGGGGACTTCCAGCCCCGCGATGCGGCTCAGCACGTACTTCACTTCTTCCGGCTTGCACTCCGGCAGCAGCACCATGAATTCGTCGCCGCCGAGACGCACAGCGAGATCCGATCCGCGTATGGCCCGCTGCAAGCGCTCGGCGAAACTCTTCAAAACCGCGTCTCCGGCAGGATGGCCCAATTCGTCGTTGATTTGCTTGAGCCCGTCCAGATCGAGCATCACGAGTGTGAGAGGGCGGTCATAGCGCGACGCTCGGCCGATCTCTTCGGCCAGCCGCTGTTCGCCCGAGCGCCGGTTATAGAGCCCCGTCAATTGGTCGAGCGCCGCAAGCTTGTACACCTCGGCGGTAAGCGTTTCGACCTTGGCCAGCGATGTGATCTGGTCGGCGATTTGATTGCGCATGCGGATGAGCAGCGTCTGCTGGTACACGAGGTAGACGCTGAAGAGCAGAACCACTCCGATTAGCGCGCGCACGGCCTGGCCGAGGTAAAACGAATAGTTGGAGTCTTCTTTACTGAGAATCGCAGGGAAGGCGAAAGACGCGACCGCAATCGTCAGCAGCACCAGCACGAGCACCGTCGAAGACCAGAGCCACCATTGACGGTTGTCCAGCCGGCGCAGGTGCTCGCGAACAGCCTGCGGCTTAATGGAATCGCTATCCGTACGGGAAGCTGCCAGCATCATTTTCGGTCGCGGGGAAAAACGCAAAAGCCCCTTGTACACAGATACCGTACCAGGCTGAATAACTCCACACGACAATCCCGTTGGTTTTCAAACTGGTTATCGCGGGCCTTTTGCTTGGCGATGCCCGGACCCCCCAGGTCCTTTCATGAGGCATCATTCCTAGCCTCGGCCAGGCCATTCGGCGGCCCATCATAAGCCCACTTCCTGCCGTAATTTAGCGCCTGAGGCACCGCGATGCTCGGTAGGATGAGCAGGAAAGATCGGCTGACAGGCGAAGCGTCGAACGACCTACTTTCACCCAGCCGTGGGCTTCCCTTTTTTAATTTCACACAAGGAGAAACGAATGGAATCCAAAAGATCCATCTGGCTAGTGGCGATCGCTCTTGCGGGGTTGACGGTCCCCGCGGCAATGGCGCAGGGCGGGCATCCGCCTGACCCGAACGTGATGGTGGCGCAGGGCGGC
This sequence comes from uncultured Acidobacteriota bacterium, assembly GCA_963709105.1. Taxonomy (GTDB): domain Bacteria; phylum Acidobacteriota; class Terriglobia; order Acidiferrales; family UBA7541; genus Palsa-295. The sequence goes on along the minus strand of CAVPVC010000013.1, from coordinate 495,162 downwards.
CATCCGCCCGACCCGAACGTGATGATGGCGCAGGGCGGGCATCCTCCCGATCCGAACGTGACGGTGGCGCAGGGCGGGCATCCTCCCGATCCGAACGTGACGGTGGCGCAGGGCGGGCATCCGCCTGATCCGAACGTGACGGTCGCCCAGGGTGGGCATCCGCCTGATCCGAACGTGATGGTGGCGCAAGGCGGGCATCCGCCTGACCCGAACGTGACGGTGGCGCAGGGCGGGCATCCGCCTGATCCGAACGTGACGGTGGCGCAGGGCGGGCATCCTCCCGATCCGAACGTGACGGTCGCACAGGGCGGGCACCCTCCTGACCCGAATGTGATGGCGGCGTAGTAGGGAACCTGTGGAACCTGTAGGCTCAACGCCCAGGCACCCTTTGTCTGGCCAACGGCCCTACCTAGTGCGTGAACGTGGCGAGGGAAGGAAGTAGGAAGAAAGTACTACTTTCTTCTCTTGCTCCCTGTGTTACCATCTTCATCCTTAAGCGAAGATGCCGATGGCGACATTCATTATTTGGTGGGCCGCGATAGTTCTCGAACTGGCGATGGTCCTTCGGGCCCTCGCTACCGGCATCGCCAGAAAGTTCCCCTTCTTTTTCGTATACCTGTTTAGCGTTCTTTGTTGCGACGTTCTGCTCTATTGCGCTTACGAGTTCAGGCCCGCGCTGTACCACACGGGTAGCCGGGATATGGAGTTCTTGAATCTCGTGCTGGGGTATGGGATCGTCCTCGAGATCTTCCGCCATGTACTCTCGCACTACCCGGGCGCCGAAAAATTTGCGCGCGTAGCCGGAACGGCGGTTTTTGCCGCCATCTTAGGATTTGCGCTCGTGTATCCGGCGGTTTCCTCCGGCAACGCCAGCGTCCGGCCCATCAAGGTAGCTATCGAGAAGGACTTCCTCACGGTCCAGGCGATTTTTTTTCTGGGCATAATCGGCGTAATTTTTTATTACGGACTCCCGCTCGGCAGGAACATAAGGGGCATCATTTTCGGTTATGGAGTATGGCTGGGTGCCAGCCTGATGACGCTGACGCTGCGCTCCTACATTGGGTCATCCTTCAATTCCATATGGATTGTCGTTCAGCCGTTTTCCTACCTGCTTTCGTTGTTTATCTGGCTGACGGCCCTGTGGAGTTATGAACCCAATCCGGTCGCGAGTGTCCCCAATCGGCTGGAAGCGGATTATGGTGCCGCTGCCGCCGCCACCAGGAACATGATGGGGGCCATGCGCTCGCACATGGGAAGAGCGGCCCGCCCATGATCTCCCCGATGATCCAGCTCATCCTCACGTTTCTTGTGGTGGTTGGAGTTTTTGTTGCCCTGTATTTCCTCAGCCGCCGCCCGCAGCCTGCGGGAGGATCGGAATCGCTGCTAGAGGGCCGCGCCGCCCTGAACGCTCTCCAGAGGGAACTGCTCCCGCCGGAGATGTTGGATCGGATATTCTCGAAGACGGACCATGAGTACGTGAGCCAGGATAACTCGCCGGCCGTGCAGGAATTGTTTCTCAAGGAGCGGCGGAAGATCGCGCTCTCCTGGGTGCATGAGCTGCGGGAGCAGATTCTGAGTCTGCGCCGGTTCCATCTCGGTTCCGCGCGATTTTACGCGCGCTTGAGCGTACGCACGGAAATCAAGCTGGCTCTTCAATTTCTGAGCCTTCTGTTTCTGTGCCGGGTCCTGCGAGGGTTGTTTTTCATGCGGGGCGCTTACGGGGCGCCCCGGGTGGTGGGATACGCCGTTGCGGCCTCCGCCCGGATTTGCAGCATTTCCGAGAATGCCATGAGCTTTCTCAAGGCGGCCGAACTCGATTCGGTGAGCGAGAACCCGCAGCGAACGCCGATGTTGTTGTGAGCGACCGATGACGCCAGTTTCCAAGAGAATGGACGTGGTCGAGGCCGGCGACGATCTGCGGCGCCGTACCCTCTCGCACATCAAGCGCCCTCTCGACAGGCTGATTTATCTCGCTTCCACGCGCGACTATAACACCGGCTTTTACTACCACGATGGGCTGGCCTCAAGGTTTTCGCAGGAAGTGGTTTGCGAAGCCCTCGCAGATTGCCACCGGCAGGCCTTCCGGGAGCTTCTCCTGTCGCCCTTGGAAAATCTGGTGGGTCAGATGGCCGAATACATCGAGACGTCGAATACCAGTCCGGCTGACTTCGTGGCCGCGTGGAAGAAGCTGGAACCCTACCGCGTGGCGGTCCCAGTCGATACGGACCTGCTGACCGCGGAGTTCCTCTTCTCGAACTTCAAGATCGCTTTGGCAATCTTGGAGTCGCGTCTGAATACTCGTCGGCAGGCGGCACCAGACGCATCGCTACACCAGTCACTTGCCCAATGATTTCCGCCTCCGCAGGGTAGGCGAACTGGCGAATCGGCGCACCCGACAAGGGATGGGGTACCAGGGTTATCTCGGCTCCCCGCACTTCGCACCAGGAACAGGCGTAGCCGTCCCGTAGTTCCACGAAATAAATAGGCCGGTCAAACTCCGAGCGCCAATCCGACGCGTCCGACCGCGTGGCGCGGGCCTCGATCTGGACGAAAGAGCCTGGCCGCAGCAGCGGATACATCGTGAAATCCTGGATTCCCACGTACCCGTACTGGCAGTGGCGGACATCGAGCTTCTGAATCAGCGCGATGGGAACTTCTCCCCAGACCTCGACCATCCGTGATATCAAGCTCGTTTTTTCGAGGCTGAAACTCTTGTCGAAGCGGACGGGGAAGGTGATCGCTCTCTCGGGATCGGGAGCCTCGAGCGAAGTCAGATGGGTGTTTTGCAACGGCAAAGCCAATTGGTAGCGAGCACTCGAGTTGAGATCGATGCCAAATACCAACAGCAAATCGTTGAATTTTGTGCGGTAGATTACGCTGAGGCTGTAAAGCTTGTAAATGCTGGGAATAGAAGTCTTGTTTTCGAGCTGGGTGAGCCAGGCGTTGGAAATATAGAATTCCTCGTTCTGCTGGTCCTCCGCGATTGTACGGCTGAACTCTTCCACCTCGCGCGTAGTAACACCCAATCGATTGCGGATTTCCCTGAGTTGATCGCCTGGACGCATCTGTTGCCCCATCAGTAGTTGTACCTTATTGGAACTCCGCCGTTACGAGCGTAGCGCGACATTAAAGGTTTCCGGATTTCGAATCAACTGATTTGAGAGGGTTTGTTGTCAAAAGAGCCAGAATGTGGGAGTCTTTGATCGAGCTAAGAGACGCCCAATACTAGCACGTGGAGGGGCTACGGAAAATAGTACTACCTTGCTTACAATTAGAAGCAAGCCGATTATCCATTAATTCCAGCTTGTCTCAAACTGATACGCTTAAGAGTTTCAACGGCAAATGCCCGCGAAAACGGCCTTTTCCGGCCTTGTTCACCGGTTGCCCGCTTCGAGGAACCTTCAGAAAAAACCGTTCCTCTGACCCGCAAAAAGGACCGTTCTTCCGACCCAGAGTTTTCCCGAATGGAACCTCGGTGTGGGCAACGCCGTCCATTATCCCTGAATCGGACCACAAGGTGGACGACGCTACAGCCATCAGAGACAAGTGGACGTGATGCTCTCGTTCATGATACTTAGGGGGCCGAAAAGTTTCATAGTGAAAGGCTTGCAAGGACCGACTCTTGAGAGACGGATCTGAAACTGGGAAGAGGGACGGCGGCAGATCGGCGGCCAGTACTAGGTCGGATTGAAAAGCCAAGAGGTTGGAGTAGACTTGAAGTTCGGGGTCGATGATTCGGAGACAGCTGATAGATGACGCGACCGCAGGCTGCTGATGATCGTGCGGGGGGACTAGGCTCTCTCTCCGGCTGGCGAACGGCCTTCATCGGGAATTTTCGCGTTTCTCAGGAAGATTCCACCGGCGAGCCAGACTTTGCTAATCCCGTCAATTCTTCAGGCGAACTCCGCGGACTTCCCGGTCTGATCGAGCGCGTGCGCCGGAGGCTGCTGGCAAGGCGCTTGGTGTTCGACTCGATGATATGGCTCAACTGGTCTCTCCTTACGCTGATCGTCGCCGCAGCATTCAGCCGGAAGTTGGAATATGGCCTGATCGCAGCCGCTGCCGTTGCTGCCGTTGGCGCGATACTTTCGCTGGCGCGCGAGTGGTGGATGCGTCCGTCGGCGTATTACTGCGCGCGTGAAACGGATCGCGCTTCCGGCCTTTACGATCGACTATCGACGGCCCTTTATTTCGCGTCAAAGCAAAGCCAGCCCGGCATGCCGGATGCCATGCCCGACGCCATGATTGTTCATCAGCGGCGCGATGCGATCAGCCGCGTGAATGGAGTCGACCCCCGCGCTCTATTTCCAATCGGCTTGCCGGAATTTGCGAATCGCACTGTAGTGCTGGCCGTGCTTGCGATTGCGCTTCTGGGCTATCGGCTTTATTACAACCCTCCGCTGGCGGCGCTTTTGAACAGCGTTGCTTCCTCGCACGTGGAAAAGACGGTGCTGTCCCCGCTGGCAGGAGCGGTGAAAAAAGAATTTCTCGCTCTCGTGGACCGCGACGAGACGCAGGTGAAAGAAGCCTCGCCCGATGCCGAAACGGTGCCGGGCTTAGCCGATCCCAAGACCGCGGACGACGCTTCGCAGCCCGGAGATAAAGACGGCGCCTCGCCGGGAGACTCGCAAGACGATTCACAAGCAACTGCCGGCGCCGAAGGAGATACCGGCGATCCGCAACAGGGAAACCAGCCCAACGCTCAGGGTCAGGACGCAAACCAGCCCGGAAACGCTTCCCAAAATCCACAGATGGCCGATCCCAATCAGCAGCAGTCGGGGCAAAACGGGCAAAATGGCGAAAATAGTTCGTCGGCGCAGCCTCAGAACGGCGGCCAGCAGTCCTCCGGAAGTTCGGTGATGCAGGCGCTCAAGAATCTGATGAAGAATATGACCGGCCAGCCGAATCCGAGCGATTCGAACGGGCAATCGTCGTCGGCAGGATCTTCGCAGCAGCCGGGAAGTTCTTCGGGACAGGGCGAAGCAAAGAACGACAGCCCCAAAGATGGCAACGAACAAAAAGAGACCGGCTCCTCTTCGAGTTCGCAGAAACCCGGCGGCGGGGCAGGGAACGGAAGCACGCCGGTCCCTAAGCAAGCGGCTAAGGACACGACTTCGCCTCCCAAGAACTTGCCACAGGACCGCGTGAACCTCGAAGCCAATAATTTCCGGCAACAAGGACGCGTCCGCACCACTTCCGCGGCCGGTACGGCGCAAGTTCCATTGCGGGACATCAAGCCGCAACCGGTGGCGGCGATCAAGGGCTCGGAGCAGGAAAACATCCCGGTGCGTTACCGGTTATACGTGCAGCGTTATTTCGAACATACAGACAAGGCCTCGCAGTAAGCAGTAAAAGGAAGCCGCCGGCAATAGGCGCGAAGGACGGACAACAGTGCTGACGGAAGACCAGAAAAGCGACCAGTCGCTTGAGCAGCAGATCGAATCGCTCTCCGGGAAAATGGTGGATCTGCGCGCCGAGATCTCCAAGGCGATCGTCGGCCAGAGCGAGGTGGTCGAAGGCGTGCTGATTGCGCTGTTGGCGGGCGCGCACGTGCTGCTCGAAGGCGTGCCGGGCGTCGGCAAGACGCTGCTGGTGCGCACGCTAGCGCAGGCCGTCTCGCTGAAGTATTCGCGAATTCAGTTCACGCCCGACCTGATGCCCGCCGATGTGATCGGCACGTCGGTGGTGCAGGATGACGGCGACGGCAAGAAGGTGCTCGATTTTCAGCCCGGCCCGATCTTCACCAATCTGCTCCTGGCCGATGAAATCAACAGGACCACGCCGAAAACGCAATCCGCGCTCCTCGAAGCCATGCAGGAAAAGCAGGTGACGGTGGGCCACACCACCCATATGCTGGACGAACCCTTTTTCGTGATGGCCACGCAGAATCCCCTCGAGATGGAAGGCACGTACCCTCTTCCCGAAGCGCAATTGGACCGTTTTCTTTTCAAGCTGCGCGTCCCATTTCCAGGCCGCCAGGAACTTCACGACATTCTGGACCGCACCACGCGAGGCGCGGGTCCGGAGGTGCGCCACGTATTGAACGGCCCGCAGATTCTGGAGATGAGGCAGGTGGTCCGCATGGTTCCGCTGGCGCCCCACGTTCAGGAATACGTGGTGAAACTCGTGCTGGCGACGCACTCCGAGGACCGTTCGAATGCCCTCGCCAACAAATACATCCGTTACGGCAGCTCGCCGCGCGGCGCGCAGGCTCTGATCCTGGGCGGCAAGGTGCGCGCCTTGCTGAGTGGGCGTTTTAACGTGAGCCTGGATGATATTCAGGCCCTGCTGAAGCCGGCTTTGCGGCATCGGATCATCCTGAATTTCGAAGCCCAGGCCGATGGCCGGGCCGCCGATGACCTGCTCGACGAAATTATGAGTGTGACGAAGAAGAACTGAAGGCACCTTTCGGCGAAGAGCGCTCCCGCTCCCTTTCCATTAGAGCGCCGGCGGCTCGTTCTCCGACCCTGGAAAAATGGCTGCACCGCTGTTACTCGACCGCGAATTCCTGAAGACTCTCGAAGAGCTCACCTTATTGTGCCGGGAGGACATGACCGGTCCGATCGGCGCCGATCACCGTTCCCGCAAGCACGGCCCCGGAATGGAGTTCGCGGATTATCGCGTGTATTCGTCGGGAGACGACCCGCGCTTCCTCGATTGGAATGCCTATCTGCGGCTGGGCAAGCTGTTCCTCAAGATTTTTGAGACGGAGCGGCACGTTCCGGTACGCATCCTGCTCGATGCCAGCGAGTCCATGGATTGCGAGGAAGGCGCCGCTGAATCGAAGTTCCTCTACGCGCAGCGGCTCGCCGCCACGTTTGCCTATCTCGCGCTATTGCGGCTGGATACCACGGCGGTGATCCCTTTTGCCGACCGGCTCGCCAAACCGATCATGGTGGCGGGCGGGCGCGAGAACTTCTGGCCGGTGCTCGAATTTCTCAGCCAGCAATCGTGCCACGGGGGCACCGATATCTACCGCTCGGTGAAAGAATTCGTCAACAATTTCCCGAGCCGCGGAGTTGTCATCGTCATTTCGGATTTCTTCGACGAAGCGGGATGCCGCCGCGCCCTCGAGATGCTGCGTTCTTCCGGCCACGATTTCGTCGTGTTGCAGGTGCACAGCGCCGAGGAGCAGCGCCCCTCGGCATTTGGCGAACTTCTCTTGGAAGAAGCGGAGACCGGTGAGCTGCGCACGATCGAGTGTTCCCGCGAAAAGTCGGCGCTCTATGAGCGGGCGTTCCTCGAGTTCTCCACCCGCCTCCAGCGGCTGGCCCTTCGCAACGGCGGCCGCTACGCGCGAGCCATTACCAGCATCCCGTATCAGGAATTTGTGCTGCAGAGCCTGCGCGGCGGTCGGGTGCTGTCATGAGTTGGCTCGCACTAACCCCTCTTCAGGTCGCCGCGCTGTGGCTGGCCGGCTCCGCGCTGGCGCTCTGGCTCTACCTGCACCAGCGGCCCACGCGGCGAAAAGTGTCCACGCTGCGGTTCTGGGCCGATCTGCCCCCGAGCGTTTATAGGCGCCGCCGCTGGCTGCGCGAACCGTGGGCTTTTGCGGCGCAAGTGTTGTTTCTGTTGTTCCTTATTTTGGCGCTGGCGAATCCGCGCTGGGGCCACGTCACCGAGAGCCGCCGCGTGGCCATCGTCCTCGACACGTCGATCTGGTCGCAAGTGCAGCGGCCCGGCGAACCTCCTTGGATTGACTCGGTGCGGCGAGACGCCTATCGCTTCCTGAACACGCTTCCGCTCACTGATGAAGTATTGCTCCTCCGCGCCGAACCCGATGCTTTGCCGATCCTCCCATTTACGCATGATCGTTCCGAGCAGCTCCGGGCCGTGGCGCAGACGCGCTCGTCAAGCAGCATCGCGGACATCCCGCGGGCCTTGGAGGCGGGCAAAGCCGCTCTTGCGGGCTCCCGGCTGGGACTTCTCGTGTACATCGGGCCGGGAGTATTGGATGAACAGCAGAGCGCCCGGTTGGCGCAGTTGCGCCAATCCTGGGAGCCCGGCGACGGCAGCGGGGATCGCCCCCAGTTTCTGATGCGAATCGCCGGCGGAGGCCAGCCGATCGAGAATCGAGGAATTTCACGTTTGGCTTTGCAGCGCGACGCGACCCAGCCGGATCGTTGGCACCTGCTCACCCAACTGAAAAACTACAGCGCGTCGCGTTCCAACTTTGTTCTCAAGCTGTCGGTAGGCGGCCAGCCCCTGTTGCAGCACACGGTGTCGATGGCACCTGGTCAGGTGAGCGGCTTGAATGACGAATTTCTCTCTGCGCAAGGTGGTCTTCTCACCGCTGAAATCACGCCGAGCGACGATTTGAAGGCTGACGACCGCGCGGTCGTGTACATCCCGCCTTTCCGCCCGGTGAACATCGCGGTGTTCACGTCGCGCGCCTCGTTCGAGAATGATTTGCGTCCCGTGCTTTCCACCAACCCGTATCTGAGCGCTGCAGTTCGTGCGTCCGGGAGTTTCCGTAAATCCGCCGCCGGACATGGCCATTTACGATGTTGAAAGCGCACCCACGCAGGCTGCGTTCAACTCGATCTATTTCGTAAGAGGGCCGCAGAGCAAGGGCGCTCACCCCATTCGCGTAACCGACTGGAATTCGCAGCACGCCGCCACTCGTTGGGTGCGCACGCGGGACGTAAGCGTGCGCAATGCTGCCAGCCTGAGCGTGCGCCCCACGGACACGGTTCTCGCTTCCGGAGAGGGACATCCCGAAATTCCGCTGATTGTTGCGCGCGAGCAGAACCGCCACAAGGTGCTGCTCGTCGGCTTCGATCCGCACGATTCGAACTTTCCGCAGCAGTCCGCGTTTCCCTTGCTGATTGCTGGTGCGGTCGAATGGCTGACGCATCCCATCGAGGACGTTTCCGATTCTCTCTCGGCCGGAGAACTCGATCTGCCGGGCTCCGCCACTCGAATCGTTTCACCGTCGGGCGCCGACGTGCCTTTTGCGCGCAACGGATCGAGTCTGCATTTACTCGCGCTTGATGCGGGCCTGTACCGCGTCCTGGGTCCGAATCGCTCCACCACGTTCGCCGTGAACGCCCCACCGCTTTTGCCGGCGCAGCGCATTACTCCAACGGATGCGGAATCGGCGCCAATAGCCGGCGAATCCGCCCCGTATCAGGGAACCTATTTGTGGCAATGGCTCGTGCTGTTGGCGATGGTGGCGCTCTGGGCGGAGTGGTGGCTCTTTTACTCGCAGCGCGTCAACCAGCGGGCCGTATCGATTCAGCAATCGGAATTGCAAGTGAGCCCGCCGCCACCTGCTCCGCCCCAGAGTGCGCGGAAACCCGGCACAGAGAAACCTGGCACAGAGAAAGAAGACGCGCTTGATCCGAATTTCATCACCTAGGCGGCTGAATGACGTTTGACCGGCCCATTTTTCTTCTGCTGCTCCTGCTGCTGCCGCTGCCTTGGCTGCTGCTTCGCAGGACGCCCGGGGCTTCCCGCGTGTGCCTCGCGCTGAAATGCCTTGCCTTTGCGGCGCTGGCGATTGCGCTGGCGGATCCGTGGGCTCAGTTGCTGGTGCAGAGGCTGGCCGTCACCGTGGTAATGGACACGTCCGCGAGCATGCCTCGGGAATCTCTCGAACGCGGTCAGGCCATCCTTCGCGAGCTCGTACGCAAAAAATCGGACGCGGAGCTGCGTTTGATCACCTTTTCCGAACACGCCCTCCAGCGGCCTGTCGCCGCGCAGGCGGACAAGGTGACGATTCCGCAAGGCGTCGATCTCAACGGCGGTATGGCGACCGACATCGAAGGGGGCTTGCAGCTCGCTCTGAGCACTTTTCCCGAGCGTGGCGCGCGCCGCGTAGTACTGGTGAGCGATGGGAATGAGACCCAAGGCCATGCGCTTACTGAGGCTTTGCGCGCCCGCGAGCGCGGAGTGGAAATCTTTACGGTGCCTTCCGGCGGAACGGCGCGTTTGCCGGTGCAGCTCGAAAGCGTGGCCTCGCCGCAGCAGGTTTTTTCCGGCGAGCGGTTCACGCTGTCGCTTGGGCTCGATAGTTCTCGTGCGTTTTCGGGTCGCGTGTGGATCACCTCGCAGGGTCAGGAGATCGCCTCGACGCCCGTCGATTTGAAGGCCGGGAGCAATGCCGTGGATCTGGCGGCGCACATCACCGATCCCGGCGTCAGCCTTCTGGAAGTTCACATCGCCGCGGCCGGCATCGAGCAGGCGTTGTTTTCCCAGGCCGTCACAGTGCGCCATCCGCGTGTGCTTTACATTGCAGGCGGGGAAGGGCCGGCCGCGCCGCTGCTCGATACGCTCAAGCGCGCGGACGTGGACGTGGAGCAGTCGCCCGGTGTTTCCCATCGATCCCACCAAACAGGATTGGGACGCCGTTGTCCTCGACAACTATCCCGATCACCCGCTGGATGCTGTCGAGCAGAATGCGCTGCAGCAGTACGTGTTTACCGGCGGCGGCCTCATTTTCATCGCCGGTGAAAACAACGCGCAGCTTCCGGTGGACCCGCACACGCCGCTGGAGAAATTGCTGCCTGTCGCGGGCGATCCGCCTCCGCCGCCGGAAGAGCCCACCGCGCTCGTGCTGGTGCTGGATAAATCGCGCAGCATGGACGGTCCCAAGATCGCCATGGTCCGGGAAGCCGCCCGCGCGAGCCTCACCACGCTGCGCCCCATCGATAAGATCGGTGTGATTGCTTTCGACGAAACGCCTGATTGGGTGGTCCCGCTCGGGCCAGCTGCCGACGTGTCGCGCATCAGCGGCTTGATCAATTCCATCAACGCGGATGGCGGCACCAGAATCTATCCCGCCGTGCAGATGGCCTACGACGCGATCCGGGTCGAACACGTGACTCGCCGCCATATCATTCTGTTGACGGACGGCGTGTCGCCTCCCGGCGGCCTGCCGCAGCTGGAGAAAACCGCCGCCGCCGAACACATTCCCATCTCCGTCGTGGGCGTGGGCAACGATGTGGACAGGCAGCTGCTCGAAGACATGGCCCGGGAAACGCACGGGAAATCCTACTTTGTCGACGATCCCGAAAAGATTCCGGAGGTCATCAGCGGGGAAACGCGCGATCTGCAGGCCTCCACGGTGGAAGAGCGTCCTGTGCGCGTGGTCCGCGTGCGTCCGGTCGAGTTCGCCGATGGCGTCGATTTCACGCACGCGCCGCGCCTGCTCGGATTCGCCAAAGAGAAAGCCAGGAAGGGATCGGAAACGATCCTTCGCGTCGATACGGGCGAGCCTCTGCTCGTGCGCTGGCAGTTTGGATTGGGGCGCGTGGTGGCGTTTCTCTCGGATGCGAGAGCGCGCTGGTCCGCCGATTGGGTTCGCTGGCCTGGCTACGGAACACTATGGCCACAGATGGTGCGCGATGTTTCGCACCGGGACCGCACGGTGCGCGCCGGTGTTCGCCAGGGAGACCGCGAAGGGGAGTCGATCGTGTACTACGATGTTTTGGGTGACGACGCTGGCAAGAAAATGACTTCGGCCGGCGGCGCGGCGGGTCCGCCGCAAGTGATGGTCACGCCGCCGGGTGAGTCGCCGCACGCGGTGCCGCTGGAAGAGACTGCGCCAGGCCACTACGAAGCGCGCGTTCCCGCGGACCAGCGAGGACTCTATCGCATCGTGTCGGGCAGCTCCGAGCTCGTGCTTCCCGAAGCGGGTTTTTATCGCGAAACAGAGGAACTAAAGCCGCGCGAAATCAATGTGCCGTTGCTCAGCGAAGTCAGCCGGGTCACCGGCGGCCAGATGGAGCCCACCCTGGCTCGCTTGCTCGATGAGAAGGGAAGCTACGTGCGCGAGCGGCGGCAGTTATGGCCCTATTTACTGATTCTGGCGCTGCTTCTCAACTTCATCGAGGTCGCTGCTCGGAAGGGCCATTTCTGCCGGATGGCGGGGTGGTTTCAGCGGCGGCGGGACGCTCGCCAGTCCGAAGGCCCGCAACTGGTTCCGGGCACGCGCGCGGCGTTCAAGCCCGCCCGCGCCTAGGCAGGGGGAAGTTCGGGCTGCGCGTTCGGTGTTTCCGCCTTCTTCGAGGAAAACGACACCAGCACGGTTTTCAGGATCACGTACAGCACGGGAATGAAGAACAGATTGAGCACGGTCGAGAACAGCATTCCCCCGACGATGGCCGTCCCCACCGAGTGCCGCCCCAGTTTTCCCGCCCCCGTCGCGAAATAAAGGGGCAGCACGCCGAGGATGAACGCAAACGAGGTCATCAGTATAGGGCGCAGCCGCAACTCCGCGGCCTCGATGGCCGCGTTGGTGATGGTTCGGCCGCGTTCGATCAGCTGCTCGGCAAACTCCACGATCAAAATCGAATTTTTCGCCGAGAGCCCGATCAGCAGCACTAGGCCGATCTGCACGTAGACATCGTCCACCAACCCCCGCATGGAGACAAAAAGCAGCGCGCCCAGCACCGCCATCGGCACCGCCAGCAGGATGATGAAGGGCAGTGCGAAACTTTCGTATTGCGCCGAAAGCGTCAGGTACACCACCAGCAGCCCAAGGCCGAAAATAATGATCGCCTTGCCGCTGGCTTCCACTTCTTCCAGCGCCAGGCCCGTCCAGCTGTAGGTCATGCCTTGCAGCATGTTCTGTTTGGCGAGGTCTTCCATCGCCTGCAGGCCCTCGCTCGAGCTGAATCCCGGGGCCGCCGCGCCGTCGATTTCCGCCGAGCGGAATAAATTGTAATGGCTGATCACCTGGGGGCCGGAGGTCTCCGTCAGCGAGACGATATTCCCGAGCGGCACGAGGCCGTTCGTATTGGAACGCACGTAATACTGCCGCAGGTCGCGCGCGTTCATGCGGAAGGGTTCGTCGGCCTGCACGTAGACGCGGTACGAGCGATTGTTGAAATCGAAATCGTTCACGTACTCCGAGCCCATGTAGACGCCCAGCGCCTGCGTCACCTGGTCGATTGGCACGCCGATGGCTTTGGCTTTTTCGCGGTCGATCTGCACGAGTTGCTGAGGGTCGTTGGCGGTGAAGCTGGTGAAGAGTCCCGTCAGATCGTGGCGCTGGCGGCTGGCTCCGACGATTTTGTGCGCGGTCGCGTCAAGGTCCTGCAACGTGTTGCGGCCGAGGTCCTGCAGTTCAAACTGAAATCCGCCGAAGCTGCCGATGCCGTTGATCGCGGGCGGCTCGAAGGCCACTACGATCGCCCCCGGAACGCCGAAAAGTTTCGGCGAGACGCGCGCCACGATGTCGCTCGCGGCGTGCCCCTTTCCTTCGCGCTCGGCAATTGGTTTCAGCGGCGCGAAGATCAGCCCGTAGTTCGAGGAGCTTCCGCCGGAGAGCGAGAAGCCCGGCACGGCGAAGGTGCCGAAAATATCCGGATCGGCCCGCAAGATCTGTTCCGCCTGCTTCGATACGTTGGTCGTGTAGCTGAGAGACGCGCCCGGCGGCGCCTGCACCACCACGATAAAGTAGTTTTGATCCTCCTGCGGCACCAGTCCCGTGGGCACCTGCTGATACATATAGCCGGTGGCGCCCAGGCCCACGAGAAATAACACGATCATCACGTAGCGGTAGGCCAGGACTTTGCAGATCGCTTTGCCGTAAGCCGTTCCCAGCCCGTGGATTGAGGTGTCGATTCCGTGCGCCAGCTTCTTATATCCATTCGACAGCCAACCGATGTGCGTCCAGTCGAAGATGGAATATTTGTGCTCCTCGCCGCGCAGCAGGATCGCCGCCAGCGCGGGCGAAAGCGTCAGCGCGTTGAACAGTGAGATCGCAATGGCAAATGCGATCGTCAGCGCGAATTGCTTGTAGAGAATGCCCGTAGTTCCCGGGAAGAAAGAAACCGGCACAAACACCGAAATCAGCACCAGGGACGTCGCCACCACCGCACTCGACACTTCCGCCATGGCGGCGGACGTGGCCTGATGAGGATCGGTCTTGTCCTCGTTGATGTGCCGCTGCGCGTTTTCGATCACCACGATCGCGTCATCCACCACCAGGCCGGTCGCGAGGGTGATGCCGAACAGTGTCAGCGAATTGATCGAGAACTTGAAAAGGTTGATGAACGCGAAAGTCCCGATCAGTGACACCGGAATCGTAACCGCCGGGATGATCGTGGCGCGCCAGTCCAGCAGGAACACGAAAATCACCACGATGACGATCAGCACCGCCTCTTCCAGCGTGGTCACCACTTCCTTCACCGAGTCGCCCACCACCGTCGTGGTGTCGAAAGCGATCACGTATTTCATTCCTGGCGGAAACGATTTGGACAGCTCGATCAGGGCTGCCTTCGCCGCTTTATCGACGTCCAGCGCGTTAGCGTTCGAGAGTTGCTGCACGCCGATGCCGATCGCTTCATGCCCGCTGTAGAGCAGGTTCGTGTCGTAGCTCTCCGCGCCGATTTCCGCGCGTCCCACATCCTTCAGCTGCACGATCGAATTCGGCGTGTTCTTGATAATAATATTCTCGAATTCCCTCGGTTCCGAAAGGCGCCCCACCACGCGCAGCGTGATCTGGAAGTTCTGCTTGGGATCGGCAGGCGGACGCCCCAGCTGTCCGGCGGGGATTTCGACGTTCTGCTCCTGCAGCGCGGAGATCACGTCCGCCGCGGTCAGTTGCCGAGCCGCCAGTTTTGTCGGGTCGAGCCAGATGCGCATCGCATATTTGCGCTCGCCGAAAATGACCACGTCGCCCACGCCGGGAATGCGTTTCAGCGCGTCTTTCACGTACACGTCGAGATAGTTGGAAATGTACTGGTTCGAGAGGCTGCCGTCTGGCGAATAGAACCCGCCGGCGAAAACGAAATTCGGATTGGCCTTGGTGATGGTGACGCCGGTGTTCTTGATTTCCTGCGGCAGGCGGCCCTGCGCGCTGGCCACGCGGTTCTGCACGTCGACCGCCGCGATGTTCAGGTCGTAACCCGTGCGAAAGGTGACGTTGATGTTGCTCGTGCCGTCGTTAGAACTCGTCGAGGTGATGTAGTGCATACCCTCGACGCCGTTGATCTGCTGCTCCAGCGGGATGGTGACGGCCGATTCGACCACCTGCGCGTTCGCGCCCACGTAGTTGCTGCTGACGGTCACCTGCGGCGGCGCAAGGTCGGGGTAGAGCGAAATCGGCAATCCGGGAATGGAAACAGCGCCCGCAAGAATGATCAGCAGGGCGCATACCGTGGCGAAAACGGGCCTCTTGATGAAAAAATCAACCAAACCGGCACTTCCTCTTTCTAGCGGCGGTCCTGTGCGCTTACTCCGCCGCTGCCCGCGTTGAAATCCTTCGTGTGAAGCTAACTGGTAGGTTGGATGGGCACACCGTCGATGAGGAATTGCGTGCCGGACACGACGACCTGATCCCCCGGCTTCAGGCCGCTGGTGACGGCGTAATCGTTCCCGACTGTATCGCCGAGGGTAACCGCGCGCTGCTTGGCGACTGTCCCGTTATCTCCCCGCTCGGCGACATAAACAAACGCCTGGCCGCCGATGCGCGTGATGGCCAGCACCGGGACGGTCGGCGTGGGCGCCGTGCTCCAGACCACTCGCGCCTTCACGAGCTGCGCGTTGCGAAACTTATCGAGCGATCCATGGACGGGCGCCTTCACCAGAATCCCCTGCGTGGCGTTGTCCACCTGCTGCGAAATGAAATAAATCTTCGTGTTCTCGATCAGCTCTCCCGTGCTGGTGACGATCTGCACCGGCAAGCCCCATGCGGATATCCGCCGCCTTCTCCGTCGGGATATAGATATAGGCTTCGAGGTCGGCATTCTCATCCACGGTGGTCAGCAGAGTCTGCGGTGAAACGTAGTCGCCCACATGTACGGGAATATCGCCCACGACGCCGGAGAAGGGCGCCGTGATGTTGTAATAGGCAAGCTGCCGCTGCTCCGCGGCGCGCGCAGCCGACGCGGACTCCCAATCCGCCTTTGGAATTCTCGAAAGCCTGCACCGCCAGATCGAGACTCTGCTTGCTGGTGACGCCTTCCTCGTAAAGCTTGCGCTGACGCTCCACCTCAATCTGGTTGTATTCGTAGGTGGCTTTCTTCTGCGCCTCGGTGCTGCGCTGCTGCTCGACCACGGACTGTTGTTTCAGTGGATCGATGGTCATCAACGGCTGTCCCGCGTTCACGTGGTCGCCGGACTTCACAACGATCCGCGTCAGAGCGCCATCGACCTGCGGCTGGATACTCGCGGACCTTCGCGATTTCACAGTAGCGACGTACTCGTCCACCCGCGGCACGGGCTCGAGATTGATCGTCTCCGTTTTGACACGCATCGGCGGGGGAGCAGGCGGCTGCGACGAAGCATTGCGACACCCCGCAGCCGCAAAAATCACGAACGCCAACACGGCGGCGACGGATGCCGGTGCAATTTTTCCAGGATTCAACATCCTTTAAAGATGCTTGTTGAGTTGAAACGGTGCAAGTTTTTTTTGCCCGTAGCGAATTGCCCCGCCCTCGCAACTTTATTGATTGCGCGGGCTTGCGGCGCTGTGAGAAAGGGAAGAGTGAGCCAGCCGAATCCCGCCACTTCGGCACTGGATTCGTTGCTTCGCGGGGGGCGAGAGGAGTACCATGCGCGAGCTAAGACACGCCGAGAAAGTTATCGCGCCGGCCCATTCTTCTGGAGGGAATCCCGAGATGAAACAACGCCCAGACGATCCACAAAGCAGTGAAGAGATTTCGCGGCGAGGTTTGATCAAGCGTCTGGGAACCGCGGCAGGAATTGCGGCGATCACGCCAGGCTTTGCTCTCGGACATAACATGGGCCAGAACGCGCAGCCCGCCGCGAATGGCTCTGCCGCCACCGTTCTGTCCAATCCGCCGCGCGATTTCGGCCCGAACGCGCCGCCGGCACCCTATCCCGATGCCGACGTGCTCGTCGTCGATCCGCTCTTCAGCAAATATCACGTCTTCAACACCTCCATCGAGCGTTTGTGGACCGGCGGTCTTTGGTCGGAAGGCCCGGCCTGGAGCGGGCAAGGCCGCTACCTGGTATGGAGCGATCTCCCCAACAATCGCCAGATGCGCTGGCTTCAGGACGATGGCCGCATCAGCGTCTTCCGTCAGCCCTCCAACAACGGCAACGGAAACAGCTTCGATTTTCAGGGGCGCCAGATCACCTGCGAGCATTTGACCCGGCGCGTGGTGCGCTACGAGCACGATGGCTCGATAACGATTCTCGCCGACAATTTCAACGGCAAACATTTCAATTCGCCCAACGACCTGGCGCCGCATCCGGACGGCAGCGTGTGGTTCACCGATCCGTTTTTTGGAGATTCTTTGTATGAAGGCGTGCCGGACGCTCCCGGCGGATTTGGCAACGAAGCGGGGCACATCAAGCAGCGCCTCGGGCAGCCCGTCGAGATCGGCAGCCTGAAGCGCGAGCTTCCCGCAAACGTCTATCGCATCGATCCCAGCGGCAAAATCGACATGGTCGTCAGCGAAAGCGAGCTGCCACTGCCGAACGGAATCGCTTTTTCGCCGGATTACAAGAAGGTGTACATCGTGAGCCAGGGCGCGATCACCGCGTTCGATGTCGGCAGCGACAACCGGCTCGCCAACAAAAAGCTATTCGCCGATTTCATGGTGGACGGCGTGAAATGCGCCACCGATGGTTTCCGCGTCGATGTCGATGGCAATCTCTGGTGCGGCAGCAATGCCGGCCCTCATCTGGGCTATAGCGGAGTGACCGTCTGGACGCCGGAAGGGAAGCTGATCGGCCGCGTCCGCCTGCCCGAGGCCTGCGCGAACGTCGCATTCGGCGGCCCCAAGCGCAATCGCCTCTTCATGGCCGCAAGCTCATCTCTCTACGCGCTCTACGTCAGCACCCAGGGCGCCGCGCCCGGCTAGGTCTTGCGCCGGGTTTCGTCCGGGAACGCCAATCTCTTGATTGGCGCCTGTGCTTACTAAGAGGAAGCGCTCGCCATAGACGAAGGGCGGCCCCGGGCAAGTTCGCCCGGAAACCGCCCCGGTGTCGCAGGCCTCGATTCCGCCTAGAAAATATACTTCAGGGCAAACTGCATCTCCCGCATGGTGGCGTTGTTGTTGTTCGCCATGGTGGTGATGGTGTTGAACGTCGACTGCGGGGTCGTCACGTAACTGGCTCCCGACGAATACATGTCATTCGGCTGGCCAAATTGAGGATGATTGGTGAAGTTAAAGTTCTCCCACCGGAATTGCAGGCTTTGCCGTTCCGTGATCCGGAAATTCTTGAACATCGAGAAATCCAGATTCTGGAAGGAGGGGCCATAGATGGAGTTCCGTCCGGAGGTACCAAAAGCCCCTGTCGGTGAAGGCAAAGGCTCCGTGAAGCAGGATGCGTTAAACCAGGCATGGATGCTGCGCTGGCCGCTCGGCAGGTTCGGGTTGCAGAGGTAATCCGTGCGGTTCGAGTTGGGCACCACGATTTGGCCGGCCGCGTCCCATCCCTGCGGTGACATCGGCTGTCCGCTTTGGTCGGTGAGGATGCCATTTACCTGCCAGCCCCCGACGATTTCGTTCAGCCATCCGCTATGGATATCGACAGACTTTCCCCTGCCCACGGGAATTTCATACAGCACCGAGGCCACGAATCGATTGTTCAACTGGAAGGCCGACGGCGCATATTCGCACTTGATACAATACGGGTTTTCCGCGAACTGGTCGCCGTCGGTGCCGCGAATGGCGCTCCCGAAATCGAGCGCTCTGCCCCAGGTGTAAGCGGCGATTGTTGTCAAGCCATGGAAATTACGCTGGGTAAGCTTGACTCCCAGGGCATTGTAGTTGGCATCGCCATTGCCTTGCAGGTATTGGATTCCGCCGTTGGCTTCCGCCGGGAAGGGCGCGCGAAGCGCCGCCTGTGTGGACGTTCCACCTGCTGCACAAGTCGGAACGACGTTGCCGAACGTGCCGCAGGGAATTCCGGGGTCGGCATTCACCAGATTCTGTAGCTTTCTGCTGTTGATGCCGGTATACCCGACCTCAAGCGTAGTGTTCGCGCCCAACTCTCTCTGCACGTTGAGCATATCGGTCATCGAGTAAGGGGTGCGAATGTTTGGATTCATGCCCCATGTGAGTCCGGCATTGATAGCCACGGGAAGCGTGGCCGGATTGTAGAAGTTATCCCACGTTACTGGAGAGCTGGGAGCGCCTAGAGTTGGACTCGGGGCCAGATCGTTTAAGCGACCGGAGAGATTGCGCGCCAGATCGAACCGGGAATTGCCGCTCTCCTGCGAGTAGAACACGCCCCAGCCGGCGCGAACCGACCATTTGCTGGTCGGGGCCCAGGCGATTCCGATACGCGGCGCCACGTCATTCCAGGCGGTCTGTTCCAGCCGTTGGTTCCCCAGAAGGCCGTTGCGGGAAACGAGAACGTTGTTATAAACGAAGTTTACATTTTGGTAGAAGTTGCCGCCGGTCCCGTTGCGCACCAGGACCGCCTGGTCCGCGGCCGGGAGCGGTCCCTCAAACTGCGTGGGTATCCCCAGCGGGAAATAGTAGTTGACGGTGTTTCCGAAGATATCCTTCCAAGGCTGCATCACTTCATAGCGGAACCCCAGCGTGAAGGTGAGCTTGGATGTGGCTTTGAAGGTGTCGTCGATGTAAAGCGCAAAGCCGTGAGCGGTGTCGTCGGTTTTAGCGATCGTCACAGCGGCGGACGCGCCGGATAGCTGCCCAAGAAGGAAATCGGCAAAGGAACTGGCAGCCGACGCCGTTTGCCCCGAGTTGTAGGCTTGGCCGTCCGTGAAGACGCCGCCAAACTGAAACGCGCCGCGCGCGTATTCATTTCCGTATTGCTTGTAGATGGTGTAACGCGTTTCGCCTCCGAAACGAATCGAATGCTTGCCGTGAACCCACGAAAAATTGTCCACGATCTGTCCGATTTTGTCGTTGATCGCGTAAGGTCCGTTGGTCCCATTTCCGGGGCCGCTCAAGCCTCCCGCCAGCGATTGCAGATTGGGAATGCCCCACACCGCCGGATTGGTGATGGGGATGGGCAGGCCCATGAGCCCATTCACATTGGTTACCCCGCCCAGTTGCTGGCCGAGGAGGTTGTAGAAGGTCGTGAACCCGAACCGCAACTCGTTGACTTTGGTGGGCGAAAACACGTACGTGTTGGCGAACATATACTGGTGGGAATTGGTGAAAATGGTCGTCCCGGAGAGCGGCAGCGAGGGCATGACCGTGTGCTCATCCGTCCAGCTATAGCGGCCGAACCATTGCGACTTGGCGCTTTGATTGAAATCGATGCGCTGATTGAACTGTTGGAAGCGCTCCGTGGTCGTCTGGGGATTCAGGTAGTTATTGGCCACGGTCGCCGTGTTCTGGTTCGCCGCGGGCCAATACGGCATGTATTTGACCGAGGTTGGATCAAACATGCTGGATGGAATGATGTCCCCCACAAACTTCGCACCAGTCGCCGGATTATAGAGCTGAGTTGGCTTGGATCCCGTGAGCGCGCTGGACAAATTGCCGGTGAACCAGGCCGCGGGCGGCATCGTGTAGAGAACATTAACGGTGTTGTTGTATTTCAGGCGCTCGTAGTTGGACATGAAAAACAGCTTGTTTCGCCCGTTAAAAAGCTTCGGAATAACTACCGGCCCGCCCAGAGTGAAGCCATATTGATTCTGCTGATAAAGGCTCTTGGGCTGCTCGGCGCTGGTGAAATCGTATTGCTTGGCGTCGAAGAAATCATTGCGGACGAAATCATAAACCGTTCCGTGATACGAGTTGGTACCCGACTTGGTCGATACGTTCACCTGCGCCGCTTCCCACCCGAATTCAGCGGGATAGACTCCGCTCTGTACCTTGAATTCCTGAAGCGCATCGATGGAGGGCGACTGGATGTACAGGTTGAAATCGGGGTCCGTATTGGCAATGCCGTCCAGCGTGTAGTTATTCCACACACTGCGGTATCCGGAGACGGAAATGTCCACGTTGGCCCGAAGTCCTCCTTCCCGGCCCGTGGCCTGGCCAGGGGGATCGAAACCAGCAGTCACATTGGGACTCAGAGCCACCAGATAGATGTAATTGCGCCCATTCAAGGGCAGGTCGACAACCTGCTGCAGCTGGATCACCGTGCCGACCGCGGTGCTCTCGGTGGTCAGTAACTCCGCCGATCCACTCACTTCCACCGTTTGCGTCGTTTGGCCGACCTCCAGCGTGAAATCCACGCCGGCTACCTGCTGCACCTGCAACTCAATATTGGTGCGCTCCACAACTTTGAAACCGGACGCGACCGCCTTAACGGAATAGTTTCCGGGAACCAGGTCGGGAATGGTGTAGATTCCGGCCGTACTGGTTGCCGTCACGCGTTCGGCGCTCGTCCCCGTGTTGGTGGCCGTGATCGTCGCATTGGGCACCACCGCGCCGCTGGAATCTTTCACTTCGCCTGTAATCGTCGCGGCCGTTTGCGCGTGTACCGCCAGTCCCGATGCCAGGCATAGCCCCAATACGAAAAGCAATTTACGCATGGAATGCTCCCCTTATCCCGCGAGTTCTCACGTGTCGCAGGATCGATTGTTCAGGATGGGCCCATTGCTGAATGTGGCTAAGATGCGTACCTCGGACATGCCATCGGCGCCTCCACTCTTGGCGCACAGTGGCTGTAATGGCGCGGAGTCTATTCCTGCCCATTTCGATATGTCAAGCTAAATTATTGTACTGGGAAACATATACGCAGACGTCACTATCGGCATATAGGACTGGCTTTATTGCCAATGGTGAACGGGCGCCAAGGCGCTTGTCGCCGGTCCGTGCCTTACCGCACGTGAAGTTCCATATCGCGCCGCAGAATCCAGCCGAATCGTTCTTTGAAATGTCAAAGGGCTCATGCGGAGAAAACAACGGGAAGGATCGATCAAACGATGGTGCCGGAGGAGGGAGTCGAACCCACACGGCCTTGCGACCAACGGATTTTGAGTCCGCCGCGTCTGCCATTCCGCCACTCCGGCGCGCTGATTATCTTAGGCTACCTTGCGAGTCGCGGCAACCTTGTTGTCTCATTCCCTACGAAACCGTCGTGTTGCTCGCAGACAGACAGGAGCCGTGTTGCTGCTTTGGCTTCACGGCGCGAATTTTATAGCCTGTTAACTTTTCTCACCTCGCAAAGATGATACCGTCGCTGCAACGGAGGGACCGTGGAAGCGATAAAATCCGAAGACAGCCTGTGGCTGCTCCGCTGCAAGAACGAACGCTGCCGGAAGGTCTTTGACTACTGGGGCCGTTTGCGCCCTACCAGACCCATTCACTGCACGCACTGCGGAAAAGTGTCCTTCTACGGGGTCGCCGATTTCACGCGGCACGAATCGGAAGAATAGCCGGTCCAAGGCGGCGTCGCCCTGCAGCGGAAAAAATCGTCTGGCGGCGCGGCCCTTAATCCTTCAGACTACCGGGCGGGGGTGCATATGCGGAACTCTCTGGTAGCCATTTTCAGCGGAATTCTATTGCTCGCGGTATTCGCTTCTCCTGGTCTGGGGCGCCAGGGCGGGGAAGCGCTTCCCAGCCCGCCCGCCAAGGCGAGTTGCACTTTCCCCGACGGGAAAACCATTCGCGTGGATTACTCCAGCCCGCGGATGCGCGGGCGAAAGATTTTCGGCGACCTCGTCCCGTATGGCGAAGAGTGGCGCGCTGGCGCGAACGAAGCCACCACCTTTATCGTCAGCACGCCCGTGCTCGTGCAGGAGAAGCTGGTTCCCGCCGGCAGCTATACGCTTTTCACGCTTCCCACGCCCGACAAGTGGACGCTCATCATCAGCAAGCAGACCGGCGAGTGGGGCATCCCGTATCCCGGCAAGGAATTTGATTTCGCGCGCATCCCGATGAAAGTCTCGAAGCTGCCCGCGCCCCTCGAAAACTTCACGATCGCCTTCGACAAGGCGTCCGGCGGCTGCACGATGCGCCTCGACTGGGAAACCACGCGCGCTTCGGTCGACATAACCGAGAAAAAGTAGGCTGGGAGACGCGGAGGGTGCCGAGAGGGCGCTTCTCTGTCTTTCACGTCTAAAGCAATCTGAGCGGCGATTTTCCGCGAAGAATCCCTCTTATTTTTCCCTGAATCGAAGGTAACCAAGTGCGACGCCGGCTAGTTGTGGTGGAACTTCACATCGAGCGGCGTATTCATCGCCGGCACGTGCATATGCTTCTTCTCGAACGCGGAAATCTCCGCCTCGTGCACGAGACTCAACCCAATGTCGTCCAGTCCCTTCAGCAGGCATTCCTTCCGGAACGGATCGATCTCAAATGAGTAGCGCAATCCCTCGCTGTCCGTAACCAACTGCTGTTCGAGGTCGACGGTCAACCGGTAGCCTTCGTTTTTCTCCGTGCGCTTGAAGACTTCGTCGATCTGTTCGTTCGTCAGGGTTACCGGAAGAATGCCGTTCTTGAAGCAGTTGTTGTAGAAAATGTCCGCGTAGCTGGGCGCAAGAATCGCCCGGAAACCGTAGTCGAGAATCGCCCACGGCGCATGCTCGCGGCTCGATCCGCATCCAAAATTCGCGCGCGCAACCAGAACGCTGGCGCCCTTGTAGCGCGGCTGATTCAAAATAAACTCAGGATTGGGCTTCTCGCCGGGCAGATAGCGCCAGTCGTAGAAAAGCACGCGGCCAAAGCCTTCGCGCGTGCACAATTTGATGAACTGCTTCGGCACCATCTGGTCGGTGTCCACGTTCACGCGGTCCATCGGCGCCGCCAAGCCGGTGTGCTTGATGAAAGGCTTCATTTACTCGGCTCCGTTCGCGCTCTTCCAGTTGCGGATATCCACGAAGTGGCCTTCGATGGCCGCCGCCGCGGCCATGGCCGGGCTAACCAGATGCGTGCGGCTGCCCTTGCCCTGCCGCCCTTCAAAATTGCGATTCGACGTGCTGGCGCAGCGCTCGCCGCTGGGCAGGACATCGTCATTCATCGCGAGGCACATGCTGCAGCCCGCGTCGCGCCATTCGAATCCCGCGTCGCGGAAGATTTTGTCCAGCCCTTCCTTCTCCGCCATGGCCTTCACCACGCGCGACCCCGGTACCACCAGCGCCTGCTTCAGCGATTTCGCCACGTGCCGGCCCGTCACCACTTTGGCGGCGGCGCGCAAATCCTCCAGCCGCGAATTCGTGCACGATCCGATAAACACGCGATCCAGCGCGATATTTTCAATCGGCGTGCCGGGCTTCAGGTCCATGTACAGCAGCGCGCTCTCGGCGGCCTTGCGGTCGACAGGGTTCTGGAACGACGAAGGCTCCGGCACGCGGCTCGTCACCTGCGTCACCATGCCGGGATTGGTGCCCCAGGTGACCATCGGCGCGAGGTCTTCCGCCTGCAGCGTCACCGTGGAGTCGTATCGCGCCCCCTCGTCTGTCGCAAGCGATTTCCAGTATTCGACGGCCTCCTGGAAATCCTTCCCTCGCGGCATGAACGCGCGTCCTTCCATGTAGGCGAACGTCGTGTCGTCCGGCGCCACCATTCCCGCACGCGCGCCGCCTTCAATCGACATGTTGCACACCGTCATGCGGCCTTCCATCGAAAGCCCGCGAATGGCCTCGCCCGTAAACTCCACCACGTGCCCGGTGCCGCCGCCGATTCCGATCTTCCCGATGATCGCGAGGACGATATCCTTCGCCGTCACTCCATGAGGACGCTTTCCCCGCACTTCGATTTTCATCGTCTTCGATTTGCTTTGCGACAGGCACTGCGTTGCCAGCACGTGTTCCACTTCGCTGGTGCCGATGCCGAACGCAAGCGCCCCCAGAGCGCCGTGCGTCGAAGTGTGGCTGTCGCCGCAGACGATTGTGCAGCCGGGCTGCGTAATCCCCAGTTCCGGCCCGATCACGTGGACGATCCCCTGGTTCTGGCTGTTCATGTCGAACAGGTTGATGCCGAACTCCTCGCAGTTCTTCGTGAGCGCCTCGAATTGCGCGGCGGCATCCGGGTCAAGCAGAGAGAGCGAGCGGTTTTTCGTCGAAACCGAGTGATCCATCACCGCGAATGTCAGCTCCGGCCGGCGCACCTTGCGCCCCGCCGCCTTCAGCCCGGCAAACGCCTGCGGCGAAGTGGCCTCGTGGATCAGGTGCCGGTCGATATAGAGCAGCGCAGGCTGTCCCGGTTCTTCGTGGACAACGTGCGACTCCCAGATTTTCTCGTAAAGAGTGCGAGGTGCCATGCGCTATTGTTCCCGCGTCGCTGAATTTCCCGGGCAAACTCATCCCGAGCTGTTTGATCGCCGCAGAGCTAAATTGTAGCAAGTCCCGCGCAGGATTGTAACCGCGGCCGGCAAGCGGCCAGTTCTGCAGCACCCGCCTGAGCACCACGCGCGCCACAGCCTCGTCCCGGGGACGCCAATCTCCCGATTGGCGCTTTTGTCTCACCCCAGCGCCGCGCCTGCTAATATCCCACCGTAAATCGCTTCTGCCTGAAGCGCGGCTTCTCGACCTCATCAAGAATCGCCGCCGCAAAATCCTCCATGGAGATCCAGCTGCGCCCGTTCTGATCCACCAGAAGCTGATCCGTGCCGATCCGGAAATGCCCGGTCCGTGTGCCCTCGTCGATTTCCGCTGAAGGGGCTGCGTAGGTCCAGTCTATGGAAGCCTTCCGCAGAATATCCAGCGCCTCCCGGTGAGCCAGCGCGAGCTTTTTGTATGCAGGAGGGAAATTGGGCGTATCGACAAGCTGAACGCCGGGCGCAACCTCCAGTGCTCCCGCGCCCCCCACCACGATCAAGCGCATCGGCTTGTTTGCACCGACGCCGACGCCCTCTACCAGCGACTCAGCCGCTTTCGCAATCTGCTCCGCGTCTCCGGCCCCTGGACCATAGGCGCTGATCACCACATCCGCGCCCTTCGTCGCAATGGCTACGCTTTCCGGCTTCAAGACGTCTCCGGTCTTGAATTCCAGGTTCGGGCGCTTGTCCGCCACGTGCGCCGCATCCCGCACAATGGCCGTCACCTGGTGCCCACGCGCCAGTGCTTCGTTCAAAATGCGCGTGCCGATCCTGCCGGTGGAACCATACAGTGCGATCTTCAAGCCTTATCTCCGGTCAAACAGGGAATCGGCTGTCCCAGCGTGCCCTAAGCAGCGCGATCAAGCGCGATCGCGCCGGTTGTCGCCCCGGGCGGTCCGGTGTCAGCCGTCATAATCTCTGATGAGGGAGTGGGGAGCCGGGTCGCGGATTTATTAGCCCGCGCTTTGCGCCTTGGTCGCGCTCATGTCCGGCACCTCTACCCCGAGTGCCGTGGCAAGATCGATCTGGTGATCCTGCTCCTGCATGAGGATTTGCCGGATTTGTTCGGCCATCGCAAACTCCCCTAGCTCTTCGCACTGGCGGATCCGGTCGCGGTAGTTGCGCACCGTTTCGTTTTCGTTATTCAGATCGAAGCGCAGCATCTCTTTGGGGTCTTCCGACGTTTGCACGGGCTTCGGCGTCACGGTAGGCATTTTGCCCAGATAGTCGATCTGGCGGGAAATCGTCAGAGCATGGTCGAGTTCCTGCTTCGCGTGCAATTGAAGCTGGTCCGCGATATTCATGTACGCAGCGCCTTTCAGCACCTGGGAATACACCACATAAGCGATCACCGCCTGGTATTCGCGCGACAAATCCTCGTTCAGCAATTCAGCTAGTCGATCCCGGGTGATGCCTGTTTCCTTATGGCCCTGCTTTGCTTCCGCCATGTGTTTTCTCCTTTGAGATTGTTTTCAGCGTGAGCGAATGACGCGGACAAACGAATACGCAGGTGCCGGGAGGCACGCGAGGGCTTCCCCATCATACCCCGAGCCAGATTTCTTCCATGCTAGAATCGCGCTGTGAAATCCGGCCTCACGTCACCCGTGGATGTCCGCCCCGCGTCCACCGGCATTGCGCGCCCCGATTCCCGCGTCTTGCGCCCTTGCCCGCTGTGCAATTCGGCCGAGCGCAGGCCGGTGTTCGAGCGGGACTTCTGGCAAATCGTCGAATGCTCGCAATGCCGGATGGTGTTTATCGGCACTGAGCTTGACTACACGGCGCAAGTCGAAAATCACGATTGGCTCGATGACTATCCCCGGGAAATGCAGCGCCGCAAGGAACGCCATCCGTTTCTTCTGTTCCTGTCGCGGCGCACGCGCTGGCTCCGCCCGGAAACCGAGGGCCGGCTGCTGCGCCAGACGCGGCGCTGGAAAAGGGAAGGGAAGCTCGTCGATTTCGGGTGTGGGGACGGGAGGTTTCTCGCCCGCGCAAACGGCACCTTCGATGTGCTCGGCATCGAAATCAGCCCGAAGCTCGCGGAACTATCGCGCCGCCACGTGCCCGCGGATAAAATCCTCGAAGGCCCCGTAACCGAGCTTGCCTGCACCGCTCTGCCTGAAAACCACTTCGATGTAGTCACCCAATTCGGCTATATCGAGCACGAATGGCAGCCGCTCGCGGGACTGCGCGCCGCGCATCGCGTGCTCAAGCCCGGCGGCATCACCCTGCTCAAGACGCCGAATTACGCCTGCTGGAACCGCAAAGTGATGGGCGAAGACTGGTGCGGCTATCACATCCCCGCCCACTGCAACTATTTCACGCCGGACACCTTAGCGAAGATGCTTCGCCGCGCCGGCCTCGAACCGCTGCCGCGCCCGCTGCTCGACTGCCTGCCCACCAGCGATTCGCTCTGGATAGCCGCGCGCAAGCCCGCCTAGCGCGCTTTCGGGCGCCGCTGCCAGTAGCGAAAGAACACCAGCCCGAGAAGAATCAGCGCCAGCCCGATTGTCGACCGCACGGGCCGCGCCAACCATAAGCTCGTGGTTAGCGCCACCGCGCCCGCCACGAATAGCCCCGGCAGCAGGGGATAGCCAAACGCGCGATAGGGCCGCGCAAGATCGGGCTCCGTCCGTCGCAAGCGAAACAGCGCGATCACCGCCAGCCCGTAGAAAATCCACGTCGCAAACACGAACAGCGACGTGAGGTCCTCGAAGGTGCCCGAGAGCGCCATCACGCTGGCCAGCGCGCACTGAAAAATCAGCGCATTCCCGGGCGTTCGGAATTTCGGATGAACGCGGGCGGCCAGGCGGAAGAAAAGCCCGTCGCGCGCCATCGCATAATCCACCCGCGCCCCGCTCAGGATCGACGAATTAAGCGTCCCCAGCGCGGAAACCACCATCGCCAGCGTGATCCACAGCGCCGCTCCGTGCCCGGCAAAACTCTCCACCGCGTCGGATGCCACGTGCTGCGATCGCGCCACCTCGCCAAAAGGAAGCGCATAGAAGCACACGGCGTTGAACAGCATGAACACCACCGCTGTGAACAGCACTCCCCCCACAAGAGCCCGCGGGATGTTGCGCGCCGGATCGCGGACCTCCGAGCCCACGAGATTGAGGTCCTCCCATCCGTCGTAAGCCCACAGCGATGCCGCCAGCGCCGCGAGAAATCCCCCGAAAGTGCCCCATCCGAGCGAGCCGGGCCAGAGCGGATGAAAATTCGCAGCGCTCCCATGCGCCAGCGCGAATCCCGCTGCGATAATCGCCAGCACTGAGGCCACCTTCAGCAGCGTCAGCGCCACCTGCACCCCTCCGCCGAACCGCACGCCGAGGTAGTTGATGAACGTCATCAGCACCAACGCCGCCACCGCCAGCGGCTGCGCCCACGTAAAAGCAAACTCCGAGTGCTGCTGCGCAAAGAAGGGCAGCCGCAGGTGAAACACGTAAATCGGCGCCGCAATCGCAGGCGTCAAAAATGACCAGAACCGCAGCAGCCCCGCCGCAATCGCCGCAGTCGAAGCGGGCCGTCCCACGATCGAGTGCATCCATCCAAATAAAAATCCCCACACCGGCCCGAACGCCCGCCGCAAATAGGCGTACTCCCCGCCCGCCTCCGGCATGGCCGCTCCCAGTTCGGCGTAGCTGATCGCGCCAAACAGCGAAAGCAACCCGCCCGCAATCCACGCCGCGAACACCACGGAGGTCGAGCGGCCCTCGGCCGCCATCTCGCTCGGCTTGAGAAAGATTCCCGTGCCGATCATCGTGCCAACGACGATCGCAGCCGCCGCCCAACTCCCAAGCCCGCGCACCAATCCCGGCTGCGTCTCCGTGAGGTCGAGCGGCTCCACTCGATTTGTTGCCATCTAGAGGATTGCCTCAACAGCTGTGTGCGGGGTGTTTCCGGCCGGCGCCGGTCCGCTCACAAGGCTTGCAAGCGAACCAACCGCGAACGTCACAATAGTTCCCACGAGAACGTACCACGTAAAAGCCAGCCGAGTCAGAAACGTGACCCCGATCATCGTAGCAATCCCCGTGGCGAATCCAATCAGCGCCCCCGTTTCGTTGGAGCGCCTGTTCCAGGTGCCCAGGAGAAAAACGCCCAGCATCCCGCCGTAGGTAATCGACGCAATGGTCAGCCCGGCCACGAGCACCGGGCCCCAGCGGACCAGTCCCAGAAGTCCGAGCAGGAGTCCCCATCCGAGCGTCATATGCCGCGACCGCCGCAGCGAACCCTCCTCGCGCGCCTCCGGGCGTGACACCGAATTTCGCGACAAATCCATCACGCTCGACGACGCGAGCGAATTGAGCGACCCACTCGCGTTCGACATCGCAATCGCGAATATCGACGCCAGCACGACTCCGCGCAATCCCGCAGGCATGGCGTGCACGATAAATTCAGGGAATATCCGGTCGGCATCTCCGCCGCTTCCCGCAAGAAAGGCATGCTGCGCGTAGACGAAAAGCATCACGCCAATCACCAGGAACAGCGCGAACTGCACGAAGACGATCGCCCCGCTCGCCAGTAGCGCCTTCTTGCTGTCGAGTTCGTTGCGCGCTGCCAGCAGCCGCTGCACCATCGTCTGGTCGGTTCCGTGGCTCGCCATCGTCAAAAACGTCCCGCCGATCAAGCCGGACCAGAACGTGTAGCTGCGCGTAAGGCTGAAAGCGAAGTCGAACACCCGCAGCTTCCCGCCCGCCGCGGCAGCGGCCGTTGTCACTTCCGCCCAGCCGCCGGGAATCTTGTGCAGCAGTAGAAAGAAAGCGGCAATCGCGCCCGTCATATACAGCGCGAACTGGATCACGTCCGTCCAGATCACCGCGCGCATCCCGCCCTCAAACGTGTAAAACATCGTCAGCGCGGTCACGATCGCAATCGATGCCCGCTCTCCCGTCCCGAAAGCGACGTTCACCACCTTCCCGACCGCCGAGATCCGCACCCCCTCCGCCAGCGTTCGCGTCCCCAGAAACACCACCGCCGCGGCCGACTTCATGCGCCCGCCAAATCGCTTCCCCAACAGTTGGTAAGCCGTGTAGAATTCGCCCTGGAAGTACTGCGGGACGAGCACTACGCACAGCACCACCCTCGCAGCCAGGTAGCCCAGCACAAGCTGTAGGAAGCCAAGATTTCCGGCGAAGGCGATCGCCGGCGTGCCGATGATCGTCAGCGTCGAGGTTTCGGTGGCCACAATCGAGCATGCCAGCGCCCACCATGGCGCCGTGCGTCCGCCGAGAAAATAGTCGCGAAGTGTTTTTTGTCCCCGGCGAAAGCGGGCGCCGAACGCAGTGATCCCTGCGAGATAGACTGCGATGATGGCGAAGTCGATGGGGCTGATCTGCATGGCGCCGCGAAGGCGAATCGCGCGATGCTAACCGCCCGCTTCAAATACTGTCAA
The DNA here is from genome assembly GCA_963709105.1 of uncultured Acidobacteriota bacterium. Lineage (GTDB taxonomy): Bacteria > Acidobacteriota > Terriglobia > Acidiferrales > UBA7541 > Palsa-295. Next base: position 464,660 of record CAVPVC010000013.1, on the reverse strand, counting down.
GCAAAGTGAGAACGAATGCCAGAAAAAGCGTCCGGGCCTGACACCTCTTATTTCCTTGGCTTCGATGGGGGTGGAACCAAGACGGAGTGCGTCCTTACCAACTCCGAAGGCGAGATACTGGTCCGGGTCACCGCTGGGCCCTCGAATCCTCTCCGGACCGGCTACATGCGCGCATGGTTTTCGCTCAGCGAGGCGGCGGACTCCGTTCTGGCGCGCCAGAAAATCAAGGCGGGCGACATCAGCGGCGTATGCGCGGGGTTGGGAGGGGCCGGCCGCCCCGGCGTTGCCAAACGCATCACCACATTTTTTGACCGTAGCTTCCCGAACGCCCAGGTTCGTGTAACCACGGATCTCGAAATCGCCCTGGAAGCCGCCTTCGGCGCCGGTGAGGGGATCATCCTGCTGGCCGGCACGGGTTCCGCCGCGTTTGGCCGCGACGCCAACGGCCGCACGGCTCGGGTAGGCGGACGCGGCCCGTGGTTCAGCGATGAAGGCAGCGCCTTCGATATCGGCCGCCGCGCCTTTGCCGCAGTCACGCGCGCCGAAGAGCATCGCGCGCCCGAAACCGCCCTGTGTCAAAGACTCTTTCGCTGGCATCAGGCGCAAAGCTGGGATTCTCTCCTGGAGCGCATCACGAAAAATCCCGACGATGTTTTCCCCCAGACCTTTCCGCTCGTGGCGCAGCTTGCGGACAAAGGCGACGCTGTCTGCCAGGGCATTCTTGCCGAGGCGGCCGGATCGCTTGCCGAACTGGGGACCTGGGTGGTGAAGGAGCTGGGCTGGCGCGAAAGGGAAGTGCGAATCGCGAAAGTGGGCGGCGTCCACGGCCGCTCGAAGTATCTGGACGCAGCCATCGAAGCCGAGCTAAAGAAAGCGGCGCCGCTCGCCCGCCTCATATCCCTTGAGATGTCCCCGGCAGACGCCGCCGCGCGCATGGCGATCCGTTCCTCCCGTGCGAAGGGTAATGCTGCCTGATCCCGCCGCGCAGGTCGAACGCGCCCGAGCGGCCTCCGGCGATGAGCTAAAAGCCCTCGCCCACGAGACCAGCGAAGAAGTCCTGCTCGCCATCCTGGAAAATCCGCACTGCGAAGAGCCTCACGTCACGATTCTTCTCGACCGGTTGGACTTGCCCGCAAATGTGCTGAGCGCGATTGCCGCGCAGAATAAATGGATTGCCAGCGAAGGTGTGCGGTTCCGTATCGCCGCCCATCCGCGCACACCGAAGCGCATCGCCATCGCCGTGGTCCGGCAGCTCTACCTTTTCGACCTCGTCCGCTTGAGCCTGCTACCGTCCGCCCCGGCCGACATCAAGCGCGCCGCCGAAGAAATCATAGTGGCCCGCGTGCCCCAGCTTCCGGTGGGCCAGAAATTGACGCTGGCGCGCCGCGGCCCCTCGCGCGTCGCTGGAGTGCTCCTGGCGGAAGGCCATGCGCAAGCCATCAAAATCGCCCTGAACAATCCCGTTTCTAACCGAAAGCCAGGTGCTCAAGGTCCTGGCGAAAACGGGAGTGCCGGAACGCGTCGTCCCGGCCATCGCCCAGCACCCCAAGTGGGCCTCGCAGTACAACGTGCGCATGGCTCTCGTGCGTAATCCCCATACGCCGGCCCCTGCTGTACTCGCGTTTCTCCGGCACCTCACGCCGAACGATTTGAAGGAAATCGCGGGCCTTTCAGACCTCCCGCCTCATACCCTGCGATACATCGAAAACGAACTCAAAGGCCGGCGGGTCGAGAAAACAGAAGATGGGCGTTAAATCGATCCTCTGGTATAAGAGTGAAGCGGGTGGGGAGACAAATGGCTAAGCATTCGAACCAGGTGAAGTGGATCGTCGCGCTCGGAGCGGTCGTTCTTTTCGGCATCCTGATCCACTCCACGCTCCAGGCAACGAACGCCCAGTACGAAGTGTGCATGGATTTCCGCGGCCGTTCCCATTGCGCCGCAGCCGCAGGCGCAACTTCAAGCGTAGCCATTCGCAGCGCCGAGGAGATCGACTGCCAGATGCTCTCCAACGGCCGCGACGAAACCATGGTCTGCCTCGACACCCAGCCCAGCAGCGTCCGCGAAGTCAAAAAGTAACCGGCCAAACGCTTCCCACCCGGTGTCTAATCCCGTGGGTTGCTGTTTCGCGGAAATTGACATGCCCGAGTCCGCTGCGTAGCATCGGGTGCTTCTGGGCCGACTGCCAGTCAACATGCCGATCAACGCGCCGACGAACGAGCAGACGACAGAAATGACGCGCTGCCTGAACTGCGGAGCCGACCGCGACACCGACGTTTGCGATTTCTGCGGCCTAAACTCCTCGGCCGCGGAGTTCTCCCTTCGCAAGAAGCTCCTCAACCGCACGGCCTTGTTCCTTCTGGGAGCGCTTGCATTCGTCGTGGCCAGTGAACGCTATCCGGCCCTGGAGCTCGACGGCATCCTCATCTTCATCGGAGTCCTTTTCTTCCTCACTCTTGGCCTGGCCATGTGGCTGGAACGCCGCGCCCTCCGCCACCTCGAAGTCGAAGCCCTGAAGCGCATCTATTACGGGCTTATTCCGCTCCCCTGGCTTCTCGCCGCGCTGCTGCTGGGCAACGGCGCGCTCGACACATCTCCCCCTCGGGTAGAGGTCGCTCGCGTGGTCGGTAAATTCGCCATGCGCGGGCCTGCCCCAAGCCGTCGCCTGGTGGTCGACTCCTGGCGCGAAGGGCATCGCGTCGAGCGCATTCCCGTCGACCGCGGCGATTTCGACCGCTTCACTGACGGTGACCTCGTCGAAGTGAAAGTCGCCGGCGGCCTAGTCGGCATCCCGTGGGTCGCGGGAGTCTCGCGGCCCTGAGGACCGCCTGAGACCCGCGCGACAGCCGCTTCGCGCGAATGTGTGTGCTAGACTGGCCCCTACTTCGATGCCTGCTCGCGGGAAATTCATCGTACTCGAGGGAATCGACGGTTCCGGAAAGCGCACCCAGCTGGACATGCTGGCCAAAGCCTTCCAATCGCAGGGAATCGCCTCTACTCAGATCGCCTTTCCCAACTACGAAGGTTTCTTCGGCAAGCTCGTCGCGCAATTCCTGAACGGCGACTTCGGCCCGCTCGAAGCGGTCGATCCCCATTTTTCAGCCCTTCTGTACGCCGGCGACCGGCTAGAATCCAAGCCAGTAATCGAATCTGCCCTCGCCGCAGGCAAGGCCGTTCTCGCCGACCGCTATATCGGCTCGAATCTAGCCCACCAGGGATCGCGAGTGCCGTCAGCGAAGCGCGAGGCCTTCCTAACCTGGCTGAAACGCCTCGAGTACGAAATCTACGCGCTGCCGCAAGAAGACCTCGCAATCTATCTGCGTCTGCCCGTAGCCGAAGCTCACCGCCTGGTAGGGAAGAAGGGCCCCCGCGAATACACCACCCTTCGCCGCGACATCCAGGAAGCCGACATCGCCCACCTAGAAGCCGCCGCGCAGGTGTATGACGATCTCTCGCGCCAACCGAATTGGGCAAGAGTCGAATGCTGGGACGCCTCGAACCGCACCCTGCGCTCCCCGCAATCGATTCACCAGGAAATCCTGGCTACCGTAGAAGCCCGCGCCCTCCCCGCGCTCCAGGGGCGAATCTAGCGCCATGGGCTTCGACACCTTCCTCGGCAACGAACGCATCGTCAGCGCCCTGCGCGGAATGCTCCGCCGCGACCGCGTTCCCAGCGCGCTGCTTTTCACCGGCCCGCGCGGCATCGGCAAGTACACGCTGGCCCGCATGTTCGCCCAGGCCGCCAATTGCGAGCGTCTCAAGGACGATTTCTGCGGCGAGTGCCCCTCCTGCCTGCGCATGGCCCCGTTTGCCGATCCCCAGCCGTTGATCGACGCCGGCCTCACCGAGCGCGGCGAAAGCGCGGACGCCGCCGCCGTCGAGCGTATGCCGCTGATTCTCGAGCCCCACCCGGACGTCTGGCTGCTCGTCCCCGATCCCGTGCGCCTGCGCACTCCAGTCGCGCGCCCCATGATCCGCGTCGGCCAGCTGCGCGCGGTCCAGCGCGCCGCCTACTTCCAGCCGCAGGGCCGCCGGCGCGTCTTTATCCTCGACGGTGCCGACACCATGCGCTGGAACGACGCCGACCTTTTTCTCAAGATCCTCGAAGAGCCGCCCGAATCGGCCACGCTGATCCTGCTTGCGCCCACTCCCGATTCGCTGTTGCAAACCATCCGCTCGCGCTGCCTGCAATTCCATTTCGCCCCGGTCCCGCTCGCTCAGATGGAGGCCTTCCTCAAGCAACGCACCGATGCCAAGCCCGCGGAACGAAAGCTGGCCGCGCAGCTCTCCTGCGGCAGTCCCGGAATGGCACTTTCGATTGACCTCGAAGAGTCCGCGCGCCTCCGCCGCAGCGTCCTGCATCTCATCGAGCAAGCCGTCACCGGGGAAAAATATGGAGAAATGTTCGCCGCGACGGCGCAACTCGCCAAGCAGGAGAAGGAATCCTTTGAAAATATTTTAGAGTTGTTTTATAGTCTCTTCACGGACCTGCTTGAATCATCGCAAGGTTCAAACAGCACCCTTCCTCGGAACCCCGATTTGCATCGAGAGGTGCAGATCCTCAGCCAGAAGGTGCATTGGGACTGGGTGGCACGCGCTACTCAGGGCCTGGATAGCCTGGAAAGTCGTCTGCGACGCAACGTTGGCCGCCAACTTGGTCTCGACGCGCTTTTAGCTTCACTGGCAATTCGCTAAGCGCTCCGGCTTTTTCCGGATTTCTCAAAGATTCTGCAACCGAATAGCTGTCTCTACAGTCATACGAAGTAGCTTCATCTCAGAAAGACTCCATATTTTGAAGGAGCGGTTATGGTAAACAGGAAGCTGTTTCGGCCGGCTCTTCCCGATGTGAAAGAGCAATTCAGCCCGCGCCAGCCCCAGGCAGCCCCGCAGCAGGGCCCCCGCAAGAAGCCTGCTCCTCCGGAACAGACTCACGCCGAGAGTTTTTACTATGTGAAGCAGATGCAATCGCGCACACCTGTCGCGGTGGTTCTCACCGACGGCGAAGTCCTGCGCGGCACGGTCGAATGGTACGATCGCGACTGCATCAAGCTAACCCGCTACGGCAGCCCCAACCTCCTGATCTACAAACACTGCATCCGCTACCTCTACAAAGAAGGCGAAGAATCCGCCAACGGGGGCACCAACGGCCAATAAGCAGATCGTTTTGCCTTGCCCTGGGACCGCCATTCTCCCGAATGGCTCCTTTTGCCGTAGCTTTTGCCTTTGCGGTTGATTTTGCAGTTGCCGTTGCTTTTGCCTTTGCCGTTGCTTTTGCCTTTGCCGTTGCTTTTGCCTTTGCCGTCGTTTTTACCTCCGCCGTTGCTTTTATCCTTTGCCGCCGCTTTTGCCTTCGCGTTGCTTTTGCCTTCCCGGTTGATTTCTGCAGTTTAGCCATTGTCGTTGATTTTGGCCGTCATTCTCAGCGCAGCGAAGTACGATTCTCCATCGGTCGCCTTCCGACCGATGAATCCCTCTTGTCTTTCGCAGTAGCCGTTGCCTCCGCAGTTGCTGTCGTCGTTGGGGCGCCCGCTGCCTACGCAGTTGCTGTTGTCGTTGCGGGTGCCCACCCTTCTTTGTGTAAGGGTGGTTCTTTTTCCTTCTCTTTATCCAGCCCCGAGAGGGGCGGAACAACGTAGCCCACCGCGACAGCGGTGGGAGGCCGGCATTAAAGTAGCGGGAAGCCCCGGAAGGGGCGGCACGATCCGTTTCGCGTCATCCACGCGCAACCAAGCACAATGCGAGTAGGGAACTAGCCAGGACTAGACGAAGCGGTAGAAGCAGAGGACGATGCGTTTACCCCGCCCGATGCCATCTGAAGCACCGCCGAAGTTTCCCGCACCAGCGCGGCAAAAAGCTCCGCCGCCGGCAACCCCCGGCTCATGCTCGCCGCTTGCCCAGCCCACAGCGACAGATACTCCCCCCGGTTAGCCTGTCCCGCCGCGCGCCGGATCGGCCCCGTCAGCGCGTTCTGGATGGGATAAGGGGGAATCTCGCCAGCCACCGGCGTCAGCTTGCGCATAAACTCGTTCACAATCCCGCGCGCATACCTCCCGGAATAAATCCGGCTCACGCGCGTCTGATCGTCGCGAGCGTTCATCAGCGCGTTTCGCCAAGCCTCCGGAATCCCCGATTCCGTACAGCTCAGAAAAGCGGTCCCCATCTGCGCTCCAGCCGCACCCAGCATCAGCGACGCGGCAATCCCGCGGCCATCCATGATTCCCCCCGCCGCGATCACCGGCACGCGAACCGCATCCGCCATCTGCGGCACGAGCGACATCGTGCCCACCAGCGACTCCTCAAAATCGCCCAAAAATGTCCCGCGATGCGCGCCCGCGTCCGATCCCTGCGCGCAGATCAAGTCCGCGCCCACGGCCTCCCAAGCTTTCGCCTCGGCCACAGTGGTCGCGGTACCCATCACCAGAATCCCGCGCGAGTGAAACTCCTCCACCTGCGCCTTCGTCAGGATCCCAAACGTGAAGCTGGCCAGAGCGGGACGCTCCTCCAGCACCGCCTCAAACTGCGCCCGATTATCTTCGCTGTATTTTGCCAGCGGCTCGCCGGGCGGAAGCCCCAACTCTTCGCGAATGGGAGCAAGCAGTTCCAAAGCGCGCGCCACCTGCTGCGGCTCGGGATTGGCGGTCCCTAGGATGAATAGATTTACGCTGAATGGTTTGTCAGTAAGCTCGCGAACGCGAGCAATCCCAGCGTGGATCGCCTCGGGAGAAAGCACCGCCGCAGCAAACGCGCCCAGCCCTCCCGCACGGGAAACAGAGGCAGTCAGCTCAGCGGTAGAAGCGCCCGCCATCGGCGCCAGCAGAATCGGGTACTCAACCCCCAGCAGCTTAGTAAATCGCGTCGCCGGAAACATAAACCCGATTCTAATACGGCTGCTGCGTTAGTCGTAATACTCCGCGCCGAGGTGCGTGATCAGTTCCTCGCCCATCATCCAGCGCAGCGTGTTCTTGAGCTTCATCAGCTGGATGAACAAATCGTGCTCCGGATAAAGTTCCGGGGCGCACATGGGAGATTTGAAGTAGAAGCTCAGCCATTCCTGAATGCCGCGCATCCCTGCGCGCTTCGCCAGGTCGAGGAAGAGAACGAGGTCCAGAACGATAGGCGCCGCCAGAATCGAATCGCGGCACAGGAAATCCACCTTGATCTGCATCGGGTACCCCAGCCACCCGAAGATGTCGATGTTGTCCCAGCCCTCTTTGTTGTCGCCCCGCGGCGGGTAGTAGTTGATGCGCACCTTGTGGCAGAAATGGCCGTACAGCTCGGGATACACCTTCGGCTGCAGAATATATTCGAGCGCGCCGAGCTTCGATTCTTCCTTCGTCTTGAACGACCCCGGATCGTCGAGCACTTCGCCGTCGCGGTTGCCCAGAATGTTGGTCGAGAACCAGCCGTCCAGCCCCAGCATGCGGGCTTTGAACGCCGGCGCCAGCACCGTTTTCATCAGCGTCTGCCCGGTCTTGAAATCCTTGCCCACGATCGGCACGCTCTTGGCCTTGGCGAATTCCTCGAGTGCCGGGATGTCCACGCTCAGGTTCGGCGCGCCGTTCGCGTAGGGAACCTCTTCGGCGATCGCCGCATAGGCGTAGAGCATCGACGGCGCAATGGCCGCATGATTTGCCTTCATGGCCTTCTCGAAGCTCTGCAAGTCCTTGTGTACGTCCTGCGCCTTCATGAACACTTCGGTCGACCCGCACCACACCATCACCAGCCGGTCGAGCTTGTTCTTCTTCTTGAAGCTGCGTATGTCGTCGCGAATCTGCTCGGCCAGGTCGAATTTGTTTTTGCCCTTCTTGACGTTGGTGCCGCTCAGATTTTTCACGTAGTTCTGGTCGAACGCGGCCTTCATGGGCTTGATGCTTTTGAGGAACTTCTGCGCTTTTGCGAGGTCCTTCGCGTCCAGCACGCCTGCCTTGGCAGCGGCCATGTAAGCGCTGTCGGGATAGATATCCCATCCGCCGAACACGATGTCCTTGAGTCCCGCGAGCTTCACGAACTCGCTGATTTTCGGCACGCGCCCTTCGGTGCGCCGCCCGAGGCGAATAGTTCCCATCTGAGTGAGCGAGCCCACCGGCACCGAGTGCCCCTGCCGCACGAGCTCCACGCCCGACATCACCGTGGTCGCTACCGCCCCCATGCCTGGCGTGAGCACTCCCAGTTTCCCTTTTGGCGGAGCAATACTGACGGGCCTGCGCATTCCGTTCCCCCTGATCTCTGCTTGGATTGGTCGCGTGCTATTTAATGCCGCGCGCGGGATGGCACAAAGTAAGACATCATGCTGCATCCAGCCCGCTTTTGCAAATTCATTCGAGGTTCATGCGGGGCTTTGTCGGCAGCTTACTTTGGGAAAATCGAGTCGCGACGAGGTTTTTGCAGGCAACTCGCTTGAGCAAACGCCCGTCACTGCAAGGTTCCTGCAGCGAGCTTACGAAGTTTCTTCGGCCCGGGCTTTTTGCAGTTGTCTTTAGCTGTCAATTCGAGGATCTTGCATTCACAGCAAGCGTGACTTTTTCGCTCGCTTTTGTCTTTCGTGGTCATCCTGAGGAGATCGCAATCACACCGGCGAGCTTTCCCCGTTTTCGTTTTTCGGTAGTTATCCTGAGGAGCGCAGCGACGAAGGATCTCTCCCTGTTTCGCCCCAAAATCTCCGCTCGTCCAAAAGCCGCCGTTTCTGAAGTTCTTCGCGGTAGACACCGTAACTCGGTGCGACGCGTGTTACTGCACCCACACCGTCTTGATGTCAGTGAACTCGCGGATCCCGTGAACGCCCAGCTCGCGCCCATAGCCCGACCACTTGATCCCGCCAAAGGGAAGCCGCGGGTCGGAAGCCACCATCTTGTTCACAAACACCATGCCGGATTCGATGTCGTTGATGAAGCGCTCCCGCTCCGAGTCATCCGTAGTCCACACGCTCGCGCCGAGGCCGAACCGGCTGTCGTTAGCGATGCGGACCGCGTCGTCGATGTTTTTCGCCGTGAACATGTTGGCCACAGGACCGAAAAACTCCTCGACGTAGGCCGGCGTATCCTTCGCGATGTTGGTCATCACCGTGGGAAGGTAGAAGTACCCGGGACGGTCGAGCTTCTTGCCGCCCGTAAGGATGCGCGTTCCCGCTTTCACCGACCGCGCCACCTGGTCCTCGATATCCCTCAAGCCGCTCTCGGTGGAAAGCGGTCCAAGATCGGTCTTTTCATCGAACGGATCGCCAATCTTAAGAGCCTCCATCGCCGCCACGAAGCGCTTCTGGAAGTCCTCGGCAATCGGTTCGGCGATGATAAACCGCTTGGCATTGATGCAGGACTGGCCATTGTTCAGGATGCGCGATTTCACCGCGCTCACGACGGCTTCGTCCAGATTCGCGCTGGGCATCACGATAAACGGATCGCTGCCGCCCAATTCCAGCACCACTTTCTTCACGCGCTTGGCCGCGCCCATCCCCACGTCGATTCCGGCACCCTCGCTGCCGGTCAGCGTCGCCGCGGCCACGCGCGGATCGTTCAGAATCCCATCCACCTTGGCCGCGCCGATCAGCAGCGTCTGAAACACACCCTCGGGGAAGCCCGCCCGCCGGTAGAGGTCTTCGATCATCAAAGCGCACTGCGGCACATTCGAGGCATGCTTGAGAAGCATCGTGTTGCCCGCCATCAGCGCGGGCGCTGCCGCGCGGATCGCCTGCCAGAACGGAAAATTCCAAGGCATCACAGCAAGCACCGGCCCCAGCGGCTGGTAGCGCACAAAGCTCCTCTTCGCCCCTGTCTCGACGACTTCGTCCGCCAGAAATTTCTCGGCATTCGTCACGTAGTAGCGGCACGCCGAAGCGCATTTTACGGCTTCGTCGATGGCCGACCGGAACGTCTTGCCCATCTCCAGCGTCATCATCTTCGCGTACAGCTCTTTTTCGCCCTCGAGGATCTCAGCCGCTTTCAGCATGGCCTTGGCGCGTTCGGCAAAGGTGGTCTTGCGAAACCGGACGAAAGCGTCCTTCGCGCGCTGCAGCTTCTCGTCGATTTGCGCGTCGGTAAGCGGTTCGAAAGTCTTGATAACCTGCCCGGTAGCCGGATTGGTAGTGGCGATGGCCATAAAGTTCCCCCTGGGTTTTGGTCGTAGCGGAGCTGCTCGGCGCTCCGTCGCAATCAAGAAAGGCGTGCGAAGTACCACTCCCGCAGCAGAAAACATCTCGCTACAAGCACGCGTGCACCGCGTCGCCCAAACAAACACCAGACCTTACCCCAGCAACATACAACGCGTCAACACCGCGTATCGCGTGGAAGAGCCGGGTCGTATACCCCTGGTGCGGTTGAAATCTTTAAGCGAGAAGCGCAAGGGGGGAGACGGTTTTGCTGTGGGGTGGGAGGGGTAAATCCAGCGCAGCCGGAACGGAACCCTTTTTTGGGCGCAGCCGAGCAACATAATATCCATTACCAGCCGTCAAGTGTGAGTTGTGGGCGGCGGTGGGCTTCGACGTTGGCTTTTATCGACGGCGGGAGGTTGCGTACCCTAGGACGGCTCCTGCGGCGAGCCAGGTGGCGTTGCGTTGTAGGCGGCGCCAGAAGGTGCCGCCTTTGGCGGCTTTGATGGCGGCGTTGCGTTCTTGCGTGAGCGCGGCAATTTTCCTAGCGTCGTCGGCGGCGTTTTGATTTGCTGAGGCTAGTTTGGCTTGGCACGCGCGGCAGTCCTGGATGTAGTTGTACAGAGGCTTTAGGTCCGCGGCGGGAATTTCGGCGGTGCAACCGGCGGCATCGGCACAGGGCTGTGTCGGGCTTGGGGGCTGTGAAGGCGAATTGGTGCTTGCGGCTCGTGTCGCATTTGGGGTGGTGGAGTGTTTCGCCGGCGCTGCGGCTGCGGCTGCGTCTCGGGAAACCCGAGCGCTGGGTTCGTCGGCCACGGACTTCTTGGCCGGCGACTCGAGGGCTGACTCAGGCTCACCAGGTCCCGGAACTCGGGCACCGTGTCTTTACTATCCTGACAAATAGTTTGGGCGCTACGGGATTCGGAGGCTTTTTCGCATGGCGGATGATCAGCAAGCCTTACGTCGGCTCCCGCAGCGCCACCGGGGAGTGACAGCCTACCCGGCGACGTGCCGGAAGCGGTGGCGGCGTCAACTGGCGCGATTGTGTTTCCGGGATTGGCCGGGGACTGCCGGGAGTCATGCGACGGCTCATCTGGAGAAGTGGTTGGCGAGTTCCCTACCAAGGTTATGGGCTGAGGTAGCGGGAGATAGTTGGGCAGGTCACGCACGATTTGCTCCGGGGTTTGGCTTGCGCGCTTGAGCCTTTCGATTTGAGCGAGGGTCTGGTTGAGTGCGGCGTCGCGGGTGCGTTCGCGGGCGTCGGCGGCGTCGATGACGTGCTTCTGAGTGGCCAGCGTGGACTGGAGGCGCTGCTGCTCGTCGTGGGCGGCGAGCCACGCGTTGAATGCGAGAGCGGCGACCAGCACCGCGGCCAGGAAGGCGGCAATTTCAACTGTGCGGCGTGTCATTTGTTTTCTCCTTCGTTGATCTTTTGCCGTTGGTGGGGATGAAAGCTCGTGGAAACGGCGCCGCGAGCGGTAAGGCACTGCGCACCTTTTTGCGTCTTGACTGAGAGGAATCTGAGAACCTGGGCGGCAATTTCGCGCTAGCGGTAACTTGCGAGGCGGGCGAGGACTTCGGTGGCGTAGGCGGGGTTCGCGCCTCCGTTCCAGAGCGCGAGGGCTCGCGGGATGTCGGCGGATGCCTGCGACATTTTTGCGGTAAATACGGAGCAGCCGGCAGAAATACCGGCGGGCGGGTCGCACAGGGCGCTGAGAAATTTCGCGGCGAAGCCGTGTTCGCGGGCGGACTGCCCCATCACCTGCATGAGACCCCAGGAGATGGAGCGGGCGATTTCCTCGGTCGGCGGTAGGCCGAGCGGTGCTACGTAGCGCGAGCGAAAAGCGGGCTCGTAGCGGATCGCGTGGGTGTCCCAGGAAGACTCCTGCTCGATGATCGCGCAGACGAGCGCGGGATCGATGGCGTGCTGGGAGGCGATGGCGCGTGCTAACGCGATGAGTGTGGACGGGGGTGGCATTTTTTTCGTGTGGCGAAGATCCAGGAGACGGCCTGGCTCGAAAAGGGAGCCGTGGAAAACGGTTGCGCGCAGTTTCGCTTGCCCGGGATGACACGGAGAGGTTACAGCGGGCATCGCGGTAAATGCACCGCGAGAGGAAGGCGCTCCGCGCCACGGGTTTATGTCCGAGCTGATAGCTCGGATCCCTAACAATCGCTGCGCCTAAGGGACGGCGTCGCGGGAATTGGCCCGCTGAGAAGAATCCCTCGTCGTTTCGGTCGCTGCGGATGACTGCGATAGGTAAAACACCGACCCTTACAAAGCGAAGGGTCGGGCACCCGCAAAAGCAGCGCAAATAACTTGGCCCGGGGAAATGGGCACTTAGTGGTGGCGGCGGTGATGGTTCAGGTCTACCCAGCGGATGGGAGGGGCGGCCTTACGCCGCTCAATTCCCTGCTGGTCGCAGATTTTCTCGAGGAGATTGTAGATGTGCGGCAAATGGTTTGTCGCCATGTCCTTGACGAAGGCACGCACGAGTTCTTCGTTGCGGATTCTACGGTAGAGCCAGCGTAGGAATAGTACGAGTTGCACGATGGATGCGAGACCAAACGTCCACCAATAAGGATTCAGCAAGGAGCGCATGTCGGGACCTGCTCTCTGTGGGTCTCTTGTAGGCTGAAAGCCGCGGCATGATGAGAGTGGCGCATCGTTCTTCGAGCGAATGGCGAAAGGAGATTTATCGCTCAGGGAGGCGCAGCCATGCCAACAGCCTAAGAGGGATCCTTCGCTGCGCTCAGGATGACTGTGAAAGGCAAACCCAAAACAAAAACAAAACCGCAAAACAAAAGAAAGAAAAGAAAAGCACCGACCCTTATAAAGCAAAGGGTCGGGCACCCACAAAACCAAAGGCAAAATCAGAGGCAAGACCACGCCACCCGCAAAGACAGGGCGGAAGCAATGCAACGCAGAGGCAGATCGATCAGCCGAAGAGCGAGGCTATGCCGGAGCCGAGGCCGAAGAGGCTGCCGAGGCCGGCTGTTGACGAGCCTGTCGACGCGCGCTGGCGCACGCTGAGCAATTCAGAGGGGACGCCCATCGCTTTGCCGAGCAGGTTGGTGTCGACGCCGTAGGTTTGCCCGAGGGCATTCAGGCCGGCGAGCTGTTCTTTCAGCTGCTGGTTGGCGAAGGCGATTTGATTCTGCTGCGCCTGGCTCGCGTCGGTTTGCGCTTGCTCGCGGCCGAGCTGCGCGGTGAGGTCGCCGGACCCCGCGCTGTTGTTGGTGGCGGCAACGCGGTTGGCGGCGCGCTGGCGAAGCGCGTCGAAGGCGGTGTTGGAGGCGCCGAGGCTCTGCTGCGTGATGGCGGATTGCTGCTGGGGCGTGTAGCCCTGGCTGTTGAGCAGGCTGGTGATGGTGGGCATGAGGAGCGAGCGGTCCTGCTGGCCTTGCTGGTTGGATTGCGAGATGAGCTGATTCTGCTGCGCGAGTTGCTGGTCGGTGAGATTGCGAGTGGTGCTTTGTGCGGCGCGAGACATGTGACTTCCCTCCTTGCAATTCGATGGTAATTTGAGAAGCAAATTAAGGATTGCCGGCTGAAATTCAAAAACGCCAATCGGGAGATTGGCGTTCCCGGGAACGGCTGCCTCCCGGATGGAACATTTCTTTGGGCGCGCGGGCAGCATGAGTTTTTCGGTTTCGCGGCGAAACCGAGACCCCACCATTGAGAACCCTAAGGGTGGGGCACCCGCAACTACTCTCTGAAAATGACTGCGAGTGGAATTTCTTACGGTGCTGGCTTCCCTCTTTTGGGCTGGCTGTGCTGGACCGATGCGACACAGCGCAGCCACGCCGCTAGACTTCCACGGTGAACGCACGCGGACTGCTGTGGGAGCGTCGGCGTGGATATCAGGACGGCGGCTTGATTCGAAGGCGCTCCTTCCGATCCACTCAAAACGGATGTCACCTGATAGCAATACGAGCCCGGCAGTACGTCGCGCTCGACATACGAGGTCGCGGCTACGGGCGACGCGTTTCGTTTGGCGAACGTGCCGTTGCAGGTGGGCGAGCGATAGACGTTATAGGTGAGCGATGGATCGGCGGCTGCGTCGGTGCTTGCCGTCCAGTTCAGAGTAACGCTGTGCTGGGCGCGTGCGGCTGGCGCGGCGAGCGTCATAGCCAGAATAATCGCGATGGCGATTGCGATTGAGATTGAGTGCAGCGCCGGCCGACGGGCTTGCGATTGCATCTGTTCTTGTCCCTTTTTAGCGATCGGTTAGGCGGAGGCAGTAGGGCGTCCAGGCGTCGTCGCGAATCCAGCCGAGGGATTGCAGGCGGCGCCCGAAACGCGCGGCGATCCGGGGCGGAAGCCACGCGTGGACGTCGTCGAGTCCGCGCGCGAGAAGGTCGCGCTCGCCTGCCGCGTGCAGGGCGAGCAGCCGGTCAAAACGCTCGCGCGGCTTCCCTTCTCCGGGTTCGGCGAGGAGGTACATCTCGCAGGTGAGGCGCGCGAGCGAGGCCATCGCCGGTCGGCCGCTTTCGTCTTCGACCACGAGCTTTGAGACGAAGATGGGATCGGCGAGGTCTGGGAACGGGTAATCGAAGCCCTGGCGCGCGTGCATGCTGCGGAGCGCGTCCAGATCGGATTTGGAATATTCGCGGATGAGCATTTGATTAAACAGGCAGCAGGCACTGCCGAGAGAGCGTGACGCAAAGCTCGTGGCGTTTCTACCTGCGCGGGGACTTGTGGCCCAGAAAGATGGTGTGGCGCGGACCGCCCGCTTTTAGGCGGCCACGCACGCGCTCGACTTGCACTTCGAATCTGCCGTGGCGCAGGCGCTGCTCGAATTTGCGATCCTCGCGGGCCGACCAGACGGCGAGGACGCCGCCCATCTTGAGGGCCGCGAAGGCCGCGGCGATTCCCCGATCGTCGTAGAGGCCGTCGTTTCGAGACGCGCTGAAGGCGGCGGGACCGTTGTCCACGTCAAGCAAGCATCGCATCGAACTGCTGGGGGCGCGAACCGAGCACGACGGCAACGTCCTCCACCTCGACGCGCACGCGCAGGTCTTTCAGAGGTTCGCCGGCTAGCGGGGCGAGCGGGCCGCGATTCCAATCGACGACGGCGGGAACAATTTCGGCGACGACAACCGTTGAGCCGCGCGGGAGCAGATCGAGCGTTGCGCGCAGCGTGAAACCCATGCCGAGACCGCCGATCAGCACGCAGGGGCGATCGAGCGTCCGCGCGCGGCGGCAGGCGAAGGTGGCCAGCGCCTCCTCCGAGCCGTGCATCTGGCTCGTCATGAGGCTGCGGCCGTCGGCGAGGATGATGTATTCGTCATCGCGGCGGACCAACTTCATCACGGTACCGTCGCGAGAAAGCGCCTGCCCGAGCAGCACCGAAGGTTTCACGGCTGCGATGTTACAGGAGAGAAAAATGTAAGTAAAAACACATAGCTCACCGTAACTTTCGTATCTTCCGACAAACCCCGGCCCGCACTTCCCGGGTACCCTCAACCGCATACTCCGTAACGTGCTAGACTTAGCGCGTGGATTACAACTACAAGGGATTCGCGGTAATTACGGCTGCGCGCCAGATCAACGAGGCGCCGAATGAAGTGTGGCGTCCGCTTTACCGGATCAACGGCAAGGATCAGAGCTTGGCGTGGACTCCCAGAGATCGCTCGGTTGTGTTTACGACCGAGCAGAACGCGATCGAGGAAGCCAGGAAACGCGCGGAGTGGATCATCGATAATTCGGAAGTCGATGCGCCTCGGTAAGCTCGTCCCTTAGAACCTGTCACCAGCAACACAAGAAGCTGCAAACCAGCCAAGCCTTTCAATATAAATGACTGACTCCCGGACCCTGAAGCGGCAGACCGTCTGCCTATCCTGCGAAACGAGAGGCATCTATGAACGAACTCGAGAAGAAACTCAGCGACAAGCGCAAGGCGCACCGCGCAACCAAGTGCGACACCTGCGGCGATCCGCTCGCGTCACACCACGGGCTGGGAAAGTGCAAGAACAAGAACTGCCGCTGCTACCGATTCGTTTCCGTCGCCATGCGCAGAGGCTAAGCAGCACGCGCGCCTTGGCGCGGCCTTGAGTTTGGGGCCTCCCGATCCTCGCGGGTTTCGAGGATCGGAGGGTTTTCTGCGCTCATTTCCTAAGAGCAACATCGAGACGTAACCAAGACCGACCCTTGAGAGTCAAAGGGTCGGGCACCCGAAAAAGCACGTTACAATGGTTTCGAGGAGATGCACTTCAAGTGAAAAGAACAGAAATGATTCTGCGCTTACTGGCGCTGCTGATGCTGATTGGCCTGGTGACGTTTTGCTCGCAGGCGGATTCGACGATTCGAGTGCATATGATCGATGCTCGGTCCGGACAGCCTCTTGCGAATAATCCCGTGCGCCTCTGGACGACCGGTGTTGCCGCATACCGCACCCATTCGGGCTACGTGCAGCAGATGACAGATTCCAACGGTGTCGCCACCTTTCATGTGGCGGGTCCTGAGCCCACCTATCTCTACATTCACGCTGGAATGGATAACTCGTGGGAAGAATGCTCTTCCAACAGCCGGACAGGATACGTTGCCAAAGACGTCCTGGAATCCGGCATAGCGAAGGAGGACGTCTGCGGTAAACTCCCGGACATTTCCAGCAAGTTTCACGCCGGCGCTGGAGACGTTTACGTCTTCGTGAGGCATAACAGCTTCGTTCAGCGATTGAAGCAAGCCGCCGTCGATCCCGAGTGATGGAAGCGCAGCGATCAAAGGCGATCCTAACCTTTTTTTTTTTTTTTTTTTTTTTTTTTTTTTTTTTTTTTTTTTTTTTTTTTTTTTTTTTTTTTTTTTTTTTTTTTTTTTTTTTTTTTTTTTTTTTTTTTTTTTTTTTTTTTTTTTTTTTTTTTTTTTTTTTTTTTTTTTTTTTTTTTTTTTTTTTTTTTTTTTTTTTTTTTTTTTTTTTTTTTTTTTTTTTTTTTTTTTTTTTTTTTTTTTTTTTTTTTTTTTTTTTTTTTTTTTTTTTTTTTTTTTTTTTTTTTTTTTTTTTTTTTTTTTTTTTTTTTTTTTTTTTTTTTTTTTTTTTTTTTTTTTTTTTTTTTTTTTTTTTTTTTTTTTTTTTTTTTTTTTTTTTTTTTTTTTTTTTTTTTTTTTTTTTTTTTTTTTTTTTTTTTTTTTTTTTTTTTTTTTTTTTTTTTTTTTTTTTTTTTTTTTTTTTTTTTTTTTTTTTTTTTTTTTTTTTTTTTTTTTTTTTCTGCGCTAGTCGGAGCGGCTACTTGCTGGCCGGCTGGTTCAGCACCTTCTCGAAGTTGAGGAACTTGAGATTGTCGGTGCAGAGGTATTCGAGCATCTCCCATCCCGTTTTGTGCTGGAAGTATAGCTGCGACGTCCAAGGCTGCGTGTACGTCTTGGGATCGTCGAAAGTGAAGTCGATCCGCAGGAAATCCTTGTCCACGCGCTGAAGGCGCTCGGTGAGGTGCAACTGCTCGCTGTGCGGGTGGCCGAAGCGATCGAGCCAGGACTTGTCGTTGAAGTTCACCGTGTCGATCACGAACGCGTCGCCGTCCATGTGTCCGGTGGAATGGCCCATCCAGGTGGGTTCGGCATCGGTCGGATGCGGGCGGCCGTCGGTGTAGACATGCCGCACCTGGTGATCATACTCATACAGCATGATCACTTCGTTCGGGGCCTGCACGATTTCGACGGGATAAAGAAATGTGTAGACCGCCGGGACGCCGGGCGGAAAGCACTTGAACGTCGGCTCGTTCGATTCCGAGATCGAGACGGCGTGCGGGCCGAACGTCGATTTCACCTCGCTGAATTTCTCGACACCGTAGGGTGTCATCGAAAGCGGCCCGCGGGCAAGATCGGTATTCGAGTAGTTCGGCCGCTTCGGACCGGGCGGCAGGTGGATCATCCACATGCCGAAGATGCCCTTGGAGTCCGCGTCCCCTGGTGCTGCAGCCGAGGCAGTCGCAGGCGCCGCCGTCTGAGCGTGAAGCGCAACCGAGCAGCTTGGCGCAAAGAGGGCCAGCGCCGCCGCGAGAGAAAGGGTCAATTTGAACGCGGGGACCGCAGCAACTCCCTCCGCGCGCTTCCCTTCCACGTTCACTGATCCTCCTGCTGCTGAATCTCCTGGCCATCCGCGCGCAGGACCTTGTCGACCCGCATCGAGGGCGAGCCGTTCTTCGCCACCAACCCGACGATGGTGATCTTGTCGCCGGGCTTCAAGGTGTCTTTGCTCCAGGGGATGGGCGCCCTGACCAGATGGTTCGGGCTGGTGAGCTCCCCCTGCCAGTGGAGGACGTTGCCCTTGTCGTCCTTCGCGTCCATATAAATGATCGCGTGGGGATTGATGAACTGGAAGTCGGTCACAATTCCGGTGATCGATTCCTTCTTGCCCGCGGCGTATCCCGACACGCCGTGATGCGCGACCACCGGTCCCGCGGCCGCAAAGCCGGCCGCCAAAATCACAAGCGCTGCGAGAGTTTTCTTCATAGTGGCGCTCCCGCGGGGCATCCTATCACGAAGCGCGCCGAATCGGCATAGCCCATCCGCTCCCCTAATTTCCGGTTGCTGCGGGATATTGCTGTGATAGGATCACGCCGCTATGAGTCGCATAACGCGGTTCCCTTTTCTGGCAATAGCCCTGGCGACAACTTTGGCGACGGTGCTCGCTGCCGCATCTCTGCTGCAGGCGCGGTCTCGCGACCTGCGAATCTACTGGATCGACGTGGAGGGCGGCGCGGCCACGCTGATTGTCGCTCCCTCGGGCGAGTCGCTGCTTGTGGACACCGGATTCCCCGGTGACCGCGATACCAACCGCATCGTCGCAGCCGTGAAGGCCGCGGGACTCACCAAGCTTAACGCCCTGGTAGTCACCCATTATCATTCCGACCACGTCGGCGGCGTCCCGGCGCTCGCCAAGCTGATCCCCATCGACAGGTTTTACGATCACGGCCCGTCCATCGAAATGGCCACCAAGCACGGCCCCGAGTTCTTCAACGATTACGTCGCCGCCGCAGGCAGCAAACGCAACATCGCCAAGCCCGGCGACAAAATTCCGCTCGCGGGCGTCGACATCACCGTAGTCAGCGCCAACGGCGAAGTGATCGGCAGCCCAGTCAGCAACGGGGGCGGCGCGAACGAATACTGCAAAGACGCGCAGCAGAAGCCCGAGGACAAAACCGAGAACTCCCGCAGCGTCGGTTTTCTGCTCACATACGGCAAGTTCAAGTTCCTCGATCTGGGCGACCTCACCTGGGACCGCGAGATGATGCTCGCCTGCCCCGTCAATAAAATCGGCACGGTGACGCTCTTCCAGGCCTCGCATCACGGCTTTTCGGGAGGCCAGTCCGGCTCGCCCGCCTTCGTGTGGGCGCTCAAGCCGAAGGTCGTGATCGTCAACGACGGCCCCCGCAAGGGCTTCGACGCGAACGCCTACGACATCATCGAGAAGATTCCCGGCATCGAGGGCATGTGGCAGGTTCACCGCGCCGTACAAAGCGACTCCGCTCACAACACCTCGGAAGACATGATCGCGAATTTGGAAGAAGGCCCCTCGGACCAGGGACTCGGCCTGGAGGTTTCCGCCTCCAAAAGCGGCCAGTTCACCGTAACCAACGCTCGCAACAACTTCAAAAAAACCTACACAGCGCACTGATTCTCGCGCTCGTATCACGGAAGGAGTGATCGCTCATGGTTCTTTCCAGGCGCAACTTTTTTAAGGACGGCGCTGGCGATGCCCGTCGGCGTCTCTCTGGCGAGCTACGAGGCCCTCGCGGCCCCGGCGCAGGGCCAGGTAAAAATCACCGCCATCAAGGCGATGCGATTGAATGGCAAGAGCAGGAAGTTCCCAGGGGCTGATCAAGATCGAGACCGATTCGCGGTCTGGTCGGCTACGGCCCAAGCGAGGGCGGTCCGGAAACGCGCGTGGCCATCGCCACGCTCGAAGCGGCCCGGGCAGGCGACGATGGGCTTGATCGGCAAAGACCCGCTGGCCATCCACGTTCACTTCCATAACATGTTCTATTCGCACGCCCAGAGGCCGCGGAACATCTTCACCTACAGCGGGATCGACATGGCGCTGTGGGACCTGGCCGGGAAGATTCTCAACCAGCCCGTTTCCAGGCTGCTGGGCGGCAACTTCCGCGACGGAGATCGATACCTATTCCCATTTGCTGCCGCCGCAGCAGCAAGCTCACGCCGCTCGAGGCGCAGAACGATTACCTCAATAAGGACGCGTGGCAGAAGCGGGCGCAGATGCTGAAATCGTATAAAGGCGGCTTCAAGGCGTTCAAGATCGACATTCACCCCTCGCTCGGCGCCCGCAACGGGGAATTTACGCCGGATCTCGGCCCGCGGGAAGTCGACAAGGTCCGGCGGGTGTACGAACTCGCTCGCGAGGCGCTGGGACCGGACTACGACATCGACGTTCACTGCCACAACGAACTCGATCTCCCCAGCGCGATCAAAGTGGGCCGGGCGGTGGAGGGGATCAAGCCGCTGTTCTTCGAAGATCCGCTGTTCCCCGAGTTCTCCGAATCCTGGGCTGGCCCTGCGGCCGGCCACGAGCGTGCCCATCATCACCGGCGAAAGCCTGGCGCTGATCGAAGGCACCATGCCTTTCATCCAGAATCAGTCGGTCGATTGCCTGCAGATCGACCTGGTCCACGGCGGCGGAATCACGGGAACCAAAATCATTGCGGACGTGGCCGCGTCTTATCGCATGCCGATCTGCGCTGCACAACGTGGCCGGCTACGCGCTCAATCTCGCTTCCCAGCAATTCGCGGCCAGCGTCTTCAATTGCCCGCGCATCGAGTGCCGGCCCTGGTACGACGAAGCGCCGGAGGCGGCCGGAAACATCCCGGTGGTGAAGGACGGGCAAATGCAGGTCACTCAATGCCCGGCCTGGGCATCCTGCTGAATGACGATTATCTGAAGGCCAATCGCGCGGAAGGCGAACCATGGTGGGGCTAAGCCGCAAGTCGAAGTCATCCTCGCCGCGATCGCCAGGCAACGCCCGCCTTTCCGGGTGCCCGACCCTTTGGTGTGTAAGGGTCGGTCTTTCTTGAGCGTTTCGCGAATTTGCCACAGGGCGCGCAATCAGAAAACGCGGTGCCGCAGCAGAGGATGAATCCGCGCAACAGCCTCAGCGGCATCAAAAGTGGTAGCCCCAGGCGCAACGCCATGCACCGCCAGTGCAGCCTGTGCCGCAGGCGAAATCGCTTTCTGCGCCAGCGGATGCGGCAAAGCCTCGAACGCAGGTTCATCTTCCAGCGCGAGATGCGCGCCCTCATCGCCTTCCACAAGCACGAGAATCGGCGTCGCGTCAGGCGACGCATCGGCCGCCAACGTAGTTGCCGCGCAATTCCCTGCTCCGCCAGTCGGCCCGGGTGCGCCGGAAGCCTGCGGCGCATCGAGAACAATAAAGTGCGAATTCGCGAAGCGCGGCGCATGCGTGCGCCAGGCCGCCAGCGTAGTGATGTAGTAGCGCTTTCCGGTCATCAGTATTTCCCTGTTTGTTCCGTTGCCGTTCGTTGTCATCCCGAGCGAGAACCTGAGGTTCTCTTTTGGAGGAAAGCTATGACGTGAAGGTGTAGTTGTGCGTCAGCACGGTGGCGGCGTGGCGGCCGGCGAAGAACTGGTGCGACGGCTCGCAGCTCACCGTCACTTTGTGCGACTCCTCGACGACGGCTTCGATGCGCTTCAGTGTGAGATGCCCAAAGCGGCCGACGAGAATGTCGCTCAAGCACAGGCGCTCGGCGCGCATGGGCGAGCCGTCGGCGAGAGTGAAAATGTGGTGCGGCGTCACGTCGAGCGATTCCGCGTTCGAGAAGTACAGGCGGACGAACGTGTCCGCCCTGCGCGCTTCGAGCAGCTTGATGCGCGTCCACGACTCGCCCGCGGCCGCCGAGGGACATCGCAGATGCTCGCCCATTCGACACGTCTCGATCGCGACGGTCCCGCGCTCCTTCGTCAGCACCATCGTGCCGGCGCGCAAGCAACTTCCGCTCCCGCCTCCCGAGCCGCCTCCGGTGCCCGAAGTAGTGGTTGCCGCGACGACAGCTCCCTGCGACAGCGGGATGAATCCCTGGAGCGATTGCTGCTGCGCCGCAAGATTCGTCTTGGCCGTCTGCGCGTTGGCGGGCGCCCCGGTTCCTCCTGCCACCCAGCCAATTGCGGACGCAGCGTCATTCCAGTAAGGATAAAAATAATAGGTACTGCCAGGGGTAAGCCCGGTGACGGCGAGCGACCCGTTCGGCACCGCCGTGGTAGTGCCGTCGGCGCGATAGATCGTGAGTCCGCTCCAGCTCCAAGTGATGCTCGATGTGGTCGAAGCATAAGTGAACGCCCCCGACCACGTAGGCGGCACGCTGCCCTTCATCAGCACGCCCGCTTTCGAGGGGTCCACGTTCCCTGCCGTGAGCGCCCCGGTGACCACGCGCGCGTAGTCGGTGCCGTCGGTGATCTGGTTGTCGAGGCTCCAGCCCTGGTTCGGGCCCAGCGACGCGCCCGCCAGCCGCTTCAGCGATTCGTAAAGCTGCGGATTGGTCTGCCGCAGCGCCTCAATCTGGGGAACGGTAAGCATCGTACTTTCCTTTTCAGGGCTGGGAATGTGAGCTATTCGAGCCGGCAAGAGCTGACGAGGGACCCCTCGGCGAGCCAATGCTCCGCTCGGGATGGCGAGGCTCATCGGATCGTCAATTTGTTCCGCGCACGATCGCGAACGGATCTGGCTTGGCCCATGGAACAAGCTTGGTCAACGAGAACCACGATCCCGCCGCGTTCGTGCCAAATTGATACGACACGCGCTCGGCCAGCACGTTGGTAAACTGCTCCATGTCGCGCGAAGCCGGCGAGCCAAGCGTCCACGAGCCGAGCGAAAGCGATGTCGGCGCTGCCGGGTGTGAGCGCCGTCAGCGCCAGCGACCCGGCCCCTTGCACGTACCCCGTGAGATAGCCGAAGAGGTTTCGCCCGCTCAAGCCCGTCGCGGCGAGAAACGCCGTCGTGTAATACGAATTGATCGCCACGCCATCGTCGGAGAACTGTCCGGGAGTGAGCGCGTATATTTTCCCGCTGGAATTATTCGTGCCGAAGAAAACTTGCGCAACGCCCGTCGAGCGTTCGATCAGCCCGCAGGAATTCGCTGGGATCATCCACTGCGCCCATTTGCGCGAGCGTTCGGGAGCCGTGAGCATCGCCACCAGCGGGTCGCCAAAGCCCTCCGTGTAATCGAGCATCAGGATCTGATTGGGCTGTGTGGCCGAGCCCATCGGGACGCCCACGAGAATGCGCTTATGCTGCGTGTCCACCTGCACCCACAGTTTCTGCCCCGCCTGCCAGTTGATCGCGTCCCACGTGGGCTGAATCTCCTGCGAAAGTTTCACCGGCGTGCCGCCGTCGAACAAATAAAGCCCCGAGCGCCCTGCAATCACCACCCACTCCTCGCCGACTCCCACGCCATGCGCCGAGGGCGTCCCCACCTGGTTCGACGCCTCCTCCACCGCCCACAGCGCCGGCTCGTTCACGCCATCAGTCGCGGTTACGTACAGGCTGCGCTCCTTCACAAAGTAGAGATTATTCCGCAGCACAAACGCGGCGCGGATTCCCTGCCCGTTGTTTTCGGCGATGCTCATGATTCCGGTGACGCCGTCGTAAGCCTCCGGCGTTTCCGTGCCCGACCCGCGCACGAGCGACGCATTCTGTGCCGCATTGGTGAGAAACACCTCGATGTTATCGACGAGAAACGATTCGCCGCTCGGCGCCGGCACGCCGTCCGCGTACACGCGCAGCGTAAGATCGGCCGGAAGCGAAGTCTGCGGCGGCAGCAAGTCCGCGGTGAACTCCTGATACGTGGTGGTCGCCTGCGTGAAGCCCACGGCCAAACCCGCAGCGAGCTGGCCCGCCGTAGGACTGTAGGCATTGATGCGCAGCGTGCCGGCGGACAATCCGGCGCTTCGCTTCACCCGCGCGCGGACGGAGTAGTCGGTGTTGTTCGCAAAAAGCGGATCGCCGTCGGCGTCGGTGATGGCATTCTGCTCGATCATTCCGCGCGCGGCAGTGACGCCGTCCGCGGTGATGCGGTACGCGTCGCCCCAAACCACATCGCTCCCTTCCCTGCTCCCGCCTGCGCCGAACGAGGAATCCTGCACCCAGCCAAGCGGGCGGCCGTCGCCCGACGCGTCCCACCCGCCATCGAACGTGAGGTTGCGCCAGTTATCCATCTGGGCGCGCTCGCCCCACCAGAAAAGCCGCTCGGCGTACGCGGCGACGCCCAACTGCTCGGGTAACTCGATCTGGCTGAAGAGGTAATCCATGCTCGCGCCGGAAAGCAGGATCGTGTCGGTGAAGTCGACCGTGAGCGACGTAGTGGTGTTGTCGTTGATCACCATGGTCGACGGCACATGATAGAAATCCGCGCCGCCCGACGCCGTGAAGACCAGCAGGCGCTGCACCACGTTCGATGGCCCCGTGGGGATGTTCGTCACCGCAACCTGGTGGCTGCCCGCCGCAGTCCACGAAATCGTCGGCGAGGGCGCCGTCCAGTAGCCCTGCCGCGTCACAAACACCACCGCGCACTGATGCACGCCGGGAGAAATATTTCCGGCGCCGGTCGAATCGGCCACCGCAGGGCTTTCGGCCGGCCCGATCTGGCTTACGCGATCGAAATAGGTATCGTCGAACTGGCGCGGCATGTCCTGGCCGGTGATGCCGTCGCCGAAGCCCATGTACTCGCGGCCAAACAGCGTCGTCGAGGCAAGGTAGAGGCCCGGCGTCACGCCCCCGGGCGTTATCAGCGCAAGCGTGCCGGTCGAGGTTTCCCTATAGAGGTTGCCGTTCGAGTCGAGCGCGAGCATCCGCAGCACGCGGTTCGTCGTGATGTAGGTCTTCAGCCCATTGATTTGCGGCGCCCCGCCGATCACCGGAAATTGCGACACGAGCCCGGGGCGCGTGCGCACTCCGCCCGGGAAGAAATCCACGTCGGCAAGATTCGGTGACATGCCCGGCGGTACGTCGGACGGATCGAGCAGTGTGATCCAGCTGCCAAACACGTTGAGCGGCAATGGCGAAAATGATTCGATGGACATCGATCTGGCTCGCAGACTGCGCTTACAGCAGCTTCTTGAATATCCCGTAGAACGTAATCGTGTCCGATGAAATCGCCCCCGGATACGCCCCGGCCGCCAACTCCGGAAAAGCGCCGGCGCCCGAGCCCTGCTGGAAGATTTTCACCTTCCCGTTGTTCATCGCGGACCCGGGATAGAACACATAGTCGTAACCCGAAAGACCGTCCATCCAGGCCGTGCCCTGCACGGGCGCCTGCGTGGCGGCAATGATGGGCGATTGCGAAAGATCGAGCGTGTCCCCACTGGTCGCGTAGTTCCCCGAAGCGGTGACGGTGGCGGCCACGTGGATGCGCTGTCCGTCATCCCACGTGTCCACAAGCGTGAATGCGAGTGCCATGGTTCCTCCTGAAGTTCGAATTAGGGCTACTAAGTGCTGGTCACGAGTCGGCGGGCGCTGTTATGATTGGCGCTCTGCGACGCACAACCCGAACGCCTGCAAGTGAATCCAAACGCGTCGATCATCGATATTTCTGAGGAGAACTGAGTGCGGCGACTGGCTGTTGTTTGCGCGGTGGCGGTAACGATCTTCGCGGCGTTCGTCGCAATCGGTAAAAATTCCGGGGCCTTCGCGGCGGGGCGGCAGAGCGGCGCTCCGTCCGGCTCCTCCGGCATTGTTTCCAGCTATAAAGTGAGCGTTTTCGCCGCGAATATCGCCGCGCGAACACTGGCCGTAGCCGCCTCCGGGTCGCCCGCTTCCCTCGATCTCACCAACGCATCCGCGCCCGACCAGATATTCACCCTGGGCAGCAACGCCACCCCATCAACTCCGAGCGCGAGCGTGCGAATCGCAGCGCTAGCCGGAACCGGCGTTACGGGATCTCTCGGAGACGGCGGCGCCGCGAGCGCCGCGGAGTTTGACCTGAGCGTTTCATCTCTCTTTGAGCGCAGCGGCATCGCCATTGCGCCCGACGGCACCCTCTACGTTGCCGACACCGGCAACGCCACCATTCGCGCCATTGCGGGCCCTGCGAGCAGCGAACCCGGCGTGATCCGCAGCGCAGCAGGCCGATGGGCCGCGCGGCAGAACATCGCTCTGGTGGAACCGCTGGGCCTGGCGGTCGATCGCGCGGGAAACCTCTACATCGCCGATCACGGCGCCGGAGCCATCGACGTGATGGCTGCCGGAAGCGCACAACTCCAGACGCTCGCGCAAGTGGCCGGACCGGCCAGCATCGCTGTGTCTCCCAACGGCGGCACGGTCTTCGTGGCCTCGCCCGATAACGGAGCGGTTTTCGCGATCAGCACGCAAACGCACGCGATCGCCGCAGTCAGCGGCTTTGCGCCTTCAGCGTCCGGCCAGTCGGCATGTGTGGCTGCGGCCGGATCAAGCGCCAGTCAGATTTGCCCCGCAGGCCTCGCGGTGGATGCCGCCGGCAATCTCTTCGTCTCGGACGCCAACAGCGGGCGCATCCTTCGAGTCGACGCGCAAACATCCGCGACGACTACTGTTGCCAGCGGCCTGAACCAACCCGGCGAGCTCGCCTTCGACGCCAACGGAAATCTTTACGCAGCCGAGCAGCGTCTCAACCGCATCGTCGCCTTCGCGCAGGTCGGCACGTCCCAGGGCAGCATCTCGCTGTCGCCTAATTCCGCCACATTCGGCAACGTAGCCACCGGCGGCACCGGCGCGTCGCAAACGTTCACGCTCACCAACACAACGTCCGCCGCTGTCAACGGCCTGAGCATTCCCAAAACGACGACCCCTGCCGACTTCACCGTCTTGACCAATAACTGCACGGCAACGCTCGCGGCAAATTCGAGCTGCGCACTGGGCGTCGCGTTCTCACCCACCGCCACCGGCGCGCGCTCCGCCACTTTCACCGTCACCGACGCAAACGCCGCAGACTCCGCCTCCACGGTGCTCAGCGGCACAGGAGACGATTACGAGTTGCAGTTGGCCACCGGCCAGCTCATGTCGGTTTCCGTACAGGGCGGCGCAGCCATCACCATGGATCTCCAGGTCGTCCCGGACAACGTGTTCAGCGGCACGGTCACCCTCGTGTGCCCGTCGAATCTGCCCACCAACACCACCTGCACGTTCTCCACACCCTCGGTGAACGTCACGCCCGGCACGGCCGCGCCGTTTCAAGTCACGTTCCAGACCACTGGGCTCATCAATCCGATCAACACGCGCGTGCTGAACTTGCCGCGCTTCCCGTCCGATTGGACTGGAGCACAGCGTTTCGCAGCCGTGGCGCTAGGCGCGCTTTTCGCGATGATGTTCGCCTGGACTGTTTTCACATGGGCCGCCCGGAAGCGCTTTTCGCCGCTGTCCGCCTCTGAGTCCGCGGCGCGCCCGCGTCGCTGGATCCGCCGCGCCGTACCCGCTTTCGCGCTGTTAGCCCTGGCGCTGGCAATCCTGGCCGGGTGCAAGAAAAGTACAGTCGTCTTCGGCTCAACTCCCTCGGGTTCCACCAACATGAATATCGCCGGAACGGCGCAAAACACATCCCGCGCGGTGACGGTCACACTCAACGTCGTCACCGAATAATCACCGGATACCCGCACCGCGGCTTTCGTCCGCGGCAAACGCTACAAGTAAATCAATCGGCGGTGATAGCTGTAAGGCATGCGCCGCCTTCCCTTCGTCTGCTCCGGGCGCACATAGCGTTCGATAAGATTTTCCGTGGCCATCTGTGCCGTCCCCAGCAGGTCCTGCGCCAGCGCCCGTGCCCCGCGAGACCGCGCCGCCAGCGCCGCCGTGGCGAACGCTAGCGGGTCGGTCGCCGAGCGAATCTGTATCGGGTCGGTGCCCAGCGTAAGCTCCGGAAGCACTTTTTCGTAGCGGATGCGAACGGTTATCGACTGCGTGGCGCCGATCAGGTTCACCTTATCCTCGCGCCATTCCCACAGCCGTAAATACGAGCTCGGCTGCAGATTCAGCATGCTGCCGCCGCTCATGAACTTCTCCATCGGCACGAACACGTCGCCGGTGTTGGGCGTCGCCCGTTCCCACAGCATGTGCGGCGCCAGGCAATCGGTGGGCAGCTGCGGACTGGAGACGTCGCTCAGCTCCGTGTTGGTGACGCCGGTGCCCGAATTGACATCCATCTCGATATCCTGTTGCTCGGTGAGCACGCTCACGCCGTTCTCGGCCAGTTCGCGCTGCAGCCCGCGATAGGCCGAGTTGAGGAACGGCATCAGCAGCGTGTCCGTGAACACCGCGCCCGCGGAATCGTTCACCAGCGCGCGCACGAGGTTCAGCGCATCTTCTGCTTGCGAATACGCTGTTGTGGGAACGACAGGCATAGAATCCTCCTCCGGTAATAAGGAAGCGCAGTCATTATGAGCGCGCTTTGAGCGCGAAGAATCTCTCTTGGGTTCTTACCGGGAACAGAGTGAGCTTCAGCTCCGCTCAGAACGACGACGAAGAAAGCGCTTCACTGCTGCACAGCGGGGATTTCCTTCTGCAGAAACGGCACCTTCGCGGCGGCCCAGTCCACCATGCTGTCTCCCGACAGGCCAAACAACGCCGCCGTCGCGTGGCCCGGCTCCAGGGTGAGGTCCACCGGCAGCCCAACGCCACTCATCGCGTGCGTGGCCGCGGTGGGATGCGCCAGCCAGTACGAAAATGCCGCGGCGTTCACGAAGAACCGGATCGCCAGGGCCAGCGCATTCGTTCGCAGCCAGTCGAACCTATTCCGGATACCTGAAATCTTCGACTCTGCCGAAAGGCTCGCGCGCTTGAGCACGTGCAAACCGTGCCCCGCCGCAAACAGAGCCCACAGATGAGCATTTTCCGAAAGATGCATACACGGCTCCCCAGCAGAACGAATCTTCGGCACGGGTAGACAGAAAAAGAAGTGTGTTTTCAACAGGACTTGCGATTCGGAGGATTCTTCTGCCGCGTCGGCTGGCTATGACGCGCGGCGGTTTGCCACAAGTTCGTCGAGAGTCTTCTCGATTGCGTCAATTCCGCTGCTCTTCACGATATAAGCGTCAGCGCCGGCTTCCTTGGCTTCATGCGCCATACGCGCCGAGTCGTGCATGGAAAACATCACGATCTTCGTCTTTGGGCTGAGCTTGCGGATCTCCCGGGCAGCCTCAAATCCATTCATCACCGGCATCGTAATATCGAGCACCACCACGTCCGGCGACATTTCCACGGCCTTCTCCACAGCGATTTGCCCGTTTTCTGCTTCCCCGCAAACTTCCCACTCCGCATTCTCGCTCAAGAGGTTCTTGAGGCCGGTTCGCACCACTTCAAAATCGTCCGCCAGCAGGATTCGCATTCGTTTCCCGGGATTCGCCTGCGCCATCCCTCCGAGACTATCGGGGCTTTCCCGTCCAAACCATAGGCAAGACCTGGTATTTTTAGCTAAAAGTCAACCCGGTCCCGCCCTCAACGGCGTGTCCTGGGCCATTCCGGTACCATTCCTCCACCCAATGCTGGCGGGCATGAAGACCCAGAAGCGCCCCGGAATGGCCGCACTTGCAGGAATAGGATGCCGTTTCCCCATCCACTTCCTCGATATTCCGGCTCGCGGTTAGCCGGGCGAAAAGCGCCGGCTCGCCGCATCGAGGGCACTCAAACAGCAAAACGTGGACGTACTCCACAGTTGCTTGATCGCTTGCCTGATCGTTTATTCGATCCATGTTCTGCCCCCTTTCTTCGTACTGGGGCAAGGTTAGCGAAACTGCTTCGAACCTCCCATACCAAGAAGCTACGTTCCGCTTAGGAAATTGACTTGAGGAAGGAATGTCCGGTCTCATGTCGTTTTTGCATCCCTCCAAAGGCTTCATTCGCAGAGAGATCCGTTGCTTCCATCGTTTCCATGAGTCTAATTCGGCGTAAACGTCATCGCGATCGACATTCGCTTGGACGTTCCGTCCGCCGCGCCGCCAATCGTCTCGATGAAGTCCCCAGCCGTAAGAGAAGTGTTCGTGAGCGTAGAGCAAGTCACGCTGTTTCCCTCGACGGTGATCGCCGTCCCGCCGGCGTTCGCGCACGCTACATGGTCGGTGATTCCGGAAACGCTCGCGGGAGTAAGTGTGGAAGTAATCGCCGTCGTCGATCCGTTATGACGGTAGCCCAACTGCATCGTGGAAGCCCCGGCATCCACCAGCACAATCACCTGCGCGACCGTGGACGCAGCGTCCACATAACAAAGCGAGCCTTGCGGCTGAATGTTGCCCGTCGTGAGCGCGCTTCCGCTTTGATCCCCGCGGACAATGTTGCACGTACGCGTTTTGTTCGGAACCGCGAGAGATGCCGAGGTAATCGGACTCGCGAACGTCTGAGGCTGCACCCAGGTATTCGGCTGGTTGAATAGCGACGTGGTCGCGTTCCCGAGCGTCAGGCCGCCGCCCATCCAGTTGACCAGCGAGTCGTTGGCCGGCGTCCCCGTATTATAAATCGCGATCCCCGGTGCCCCCGACGCGATGGCCGAATCGCTCACCGTCATATCCACGCTGCCGTTGCGCAGCGCGATCAGGTTGCTCCCCACCACATCGAGCTCGATCACATCGTTCACCGCGCATCCCGATCCAGCCGTGGCCAGCGTCGTCGAGGCGCCCGCGATTCTTTTCGAGATCGACCGCCCCGTCGTGTTGCAGAAATACAGGTAGCCCGTATCCGTAGAGGCAGCGGCCAGCCGCACCATCACTCCCACCCCGGCAGCGCTGTCCACGCTCGCGACTTTTGCCCGCGACCATTGGTCGGCCATGAAGCTCTGCCCTATCCAGGACTCCTCCGCGTAGTCACCCGCTCCAGCCACGGCGGCGTTCGACGCAATCGCCATGACCTGAAAATTGATCGCCCAGTTCGGCCCGAGGGTTGAAGCGTTGGGTCGCGCGAATGAATCCGCGGTGAATGGGCTCAGCGGGAGATATCCCGACGCACGTCGTCGCCGCCAGGCAGGCTGGCTGATAGGGCGGCGCGCTGCCCCCGGCGGGCGTGGCGTTCCCGTTGAAGATAGCGCCCGAAGGCGTAAGGTGGTGCGCCGGCACCATCTGATAGGTGATGGGATAGCTCCCTGGTGCGAGCGACGTGGTCGTCACCGTCGCGCTCGTCGTGCTCGCTCCCGCAATCATCGTGGTGCACTGCGACGCGTAGTTGTACTGGTTCGTGTTATTCACGAACACGCAGTAACCCTGTATCGGCGTCGAGCCCGCCACCGCCGCCGTCCACGTAATGTTGAATTTCGCCGTCGTCACTCCAGCCCCCACCGTCAGCGGTCCGAAGATGTTCGATCCTGCGGACATCGTGCTGGGGCTCACGCACGAACTTCCCGTCGTCGAGACGACCCACACGTAATAAGTCCCCGTGGTGAACACGCCGCCTGTGGTGCTTACCGTGCCGGACACGTTCGTCGGCGGAAAATTGGCGGCGAACGCGATATCGATATTGGGCGCCGTCGATTGGTAAATCTGCGCGTTCCATCCCGCCTGCGCATTGCTGCCGAACATCCACCCGTTGGCCGGATCGATTCCGTAAGACGCGAACCCGCTGCCGGACTGGAAAAATCGCGCCGCCGGCCCGGTTCCGTCCTGGTTGTTCGACGAAAGCGGTGACGTCACCAGGCGCTCCGCGTTGGTCACGTCGTCCGAAATATCGAGTCCCCCGGTGCTCTCGATCATTCCGCTTCCCGACGGACTCCCCGACGAATTCCATACCTGGCTAACGCATCCCGAATCGCAGCCGGTGATGAAATAATGATCGAGCTTTCCCGCCGTAACCTTCACGGCCGGAGCGTTCACGCCACCCGCGCCGGAGAACGAATTATTGATGTACAGCCCGCTCAGCCCGCCGCTGGCGACATTGAAGTTGATCAGCGCCGAATTCCCATTGGCATTGTCCGATTGCTGCACGTCGTCGAGCGTGATCGGCCCCATGATTCCCGTCACGTAGCCGCCGGGGTCGGTGATCTGGATGAGGTCCCCGTTCCCGCTCTCCTGCGTGATGTTGCGGAAGACCCAGTGCCCGCTCGGCTCTCCGCTCAGATTTCCCGTCTGCACGTAAGAGATGGGACCGCCCGCCAGCAGCGCGTTTTGCACGTAAACATCGCCCACACCCGCATAGCATCCGCTGCACGGATATCCGGTCATCAAAAGCGTGGGCACAGACGTGGAGTTGCTGTTGAGCCCTCCATAGTCGAAGTACACCCAGAAGGTGTCCTGCAGCCACAGCGTTGACCCGTTCGCCTGCCCGCCCGACGCGCTCAGATAGGTGTTCCAGAACCGCGTCACATTCGAGGTCACCGCCACCGCGATGTTGCATCCGGTGATCACCAGATTCTGAAACGTGATGTTCCCGTTCGGATAGTACGTCCCGAACATCGGCTGCGCGTTGGGGCTCGATCCGCAGTGGCCCAGAATCGACACCGACGGCGGCTGGACGAACGGCGTCCCGTTGTGTTGCCCGCTGTTCCCTCCTAGCAAATGCAGGCCCGAGCACGCGATCAGGAACGGCATCGCATTCGGGTTCGCCGACTGATTCTGCGAGACAATGTAATTCCCCGGTGGAAAATAGATCGAGCCGCCGTTCGAGTTGGACGGTGCGGCGCAGTACGCGTTCAGCGCGCCCTGGATCGCCAGCGTATCGTCATCCTGCACGCTGGCGCTACTCACCGACGTGCCCGCGTTGCGGTCCAGTGTGAAAATGCTCCCGTTGATCGCGGTAATATGTGCCAGCAACACGTCACCCGACGCGCCCGCTCCATCCACGTGCAACCCCATCCCAACTTTCCACGTGCCGATCCCCGGCGCAATCGTCAACTGGTTCGAGCCGGAGGCGATGGTTCCGCTGGCCTGCTCCGCGCCCCCGTCGGCGATGGCCCCGAAAACCGGCGCGGTCACATCAATGTAAGGCCGCGGCCCGGCCACCGTGGAATTGCCCGCCACGTTGAGCGACGAAGGAGAAAAATTGCCGGGACTGAAATTGGAAGTGGTGAGCGTCCCGCTGATGTTCGCGTTCCCCGCCACGCTCAAGTTCCCTCCCAGGCTCAGTCCAAACGCGGAAATATTAGTGGGGGCGGAAAAATCCGGCGGCAGAATCACATCCGGCTGCGTAATCGTCCCGCTGATCTGCGGGCTGGAAATCTGGATCTGGTAGCGCCCCGCCGGCGCATAAAAATGATAATTCCCGATCCCATCGGTCTGAAACGGATTGGCAGCCGCCACACCGAGCGTAGCGTCGGTGTAAATAGCAGCCAGCGGCGTGCACGGAGTGCCGGTAGCGGCAGGCTGGCACACCCGCACACTAGCGCCCGATACCGGATGTCCTCCCGGCCCGAACACAATGTCATCTTTGCGCGAACCCTGAGCATGCAAAGCGGGCGCAAGCATCAGCAGTGCCGCAAAAATCGCGGCAAGCGCCGCCGCCCCAGCACAAGCCCAGCGAGCCGCCCGAGTCGCGAGCGCCGCCAGCCCTGCCGCACCCAAGCAAGCCGGACGAGCCGCGAGCCCCGCAGCCAGCCGCCGCAACCCACCAATCCTCCAAAGTATCGCCTGTGCGTTCATCGCCATTCCCTTCTGTCCATGACCAATGAGTTCGTCATTCAGAGCGCCGATGTTGCGCGAAGAACACTCTTCCGGTTTTCCAGGTGCCCGACCCTCCGGTTTCGAGGGCCGGTCTTTTCGCAGCAACGTCCTCACAGCGAATAAACGCAAAACCATCGTCGCGGAGTCACTTCTTGCGGTCAGCCTGCTTCGCGGTGGCACCTTCCCCACCGCTATCCGCGGCCGCTTTCGCGACGCTCTCTCGCGCGGCCGGCCCCAGACCGTGCTTCGCCGCTTTCTCTGCATCGAGAATCGCATGGCAATGTTTGCAGACGGCCACTCCCGCTTTAACCTTCTCGCCGCACGCCGGACACTCGCTCATCCTGAGCGGCACATACGCCCACTCGCGCTCCACGCCCAGCGCAATAGCCGCGCGACGGTGCAGATCGGAAATCTCGCGATACGAATGCCCGCGCGCCCACATGGTATCGCCCTCCCCGATCAGGCGATGGTAGTAAGCGTCGCGCCGCGCCGCCGCCGACGCCAGTTCCTCCGCCGAAGGCCGCGCCCCCGCGCAAACGAAAATCCCGTGGTCGTGCAGGTCCTGCAGCAGATCGTCGGCGATCTCGCGCGCCGTAATCGTGAACGGAAACCGCCGGTTGTCGCCCAGGTCGATCACGTCCCCGCGCGAGGTCAGCAGAAGCAGCGCAAACGCATCTCCCTTAGCGCACGCCGGGTATGTGATAGACGCCATGAGTCCGCGAAACATACCAGTCCTGCTCCGAAATCGAAGCGATCGCCACTGTAGCCGCCGTGTCGCCCTTCGGCTGCGTGTCCACCACCATATCGCGCCGCCCGCCCGCATACCCCGCCGCGTTTCGCGGGCTCCCCTGCTCTGCCATAGCCATCATCGTATTGCTCAAGTGATTTTCCTTTCGTGTAAACCCCAGCGTGCCCCTTTCGGGCAGTTGCATTTGCTGTTGCCTTTGCGGGTGCCCCACCCTTCGTTTTTAAGGGTGGGTCTTTCTTTTGACTCTGCTTGTGCTTTTGTTTTTCGCAGCCATGCCTTTGCGGATGCCCGACCCTTTGACTTTCAAGTGTTGGTCTTTCTTTTTGACTTCGATTGCGCCTTTGTCTTTCGTAGTCATCCCGAGCGAGCGAAGCGACGAGGGATCTCTCTTGTTGTTTGCTGCTCTGACCGTGTGCATTACACCGAAGTAACAAAAGCCTGCCCATGAAACGCAGGCACCCCATCGTCGAGCAGATCATCCGCGTCGCGATCCCAGTCATCGCTCCCGCCGCGCCTCGCGCGCCGCAATCGCCTGCCGCCCGTCATCGCCGCGTCTGCCGGCGAGACCACGCCACCGCCCGCACGATCCAGTCGCACGCCGCGGCGCTCAGCGGCAGAAATTCCCCGCGCGGACCTTCCAGCGTAAAGCAGTGCTCGTACTCCCCGCGCGACGGATACGGCCCCAGCGCCGGAATCCGAATCCCATCCTCGATTTCCACCGTCCGCGCAAACCATTCCTCCGGCGAGCCGTACGCCTCCGGCGGCATCCACCGCTCAATATGCCACCGCTCCGCCGGAATATACTTCGGCTCCTGCCGCAATTCGACCGCCTCGCGAATCACGTTGCCATGCGCATCGCGATCCACCCACCGACCGCCAATCCACGCCAGCCGCGACCCTCCCCAAACCACGCGGAAGTTCGGCTCGCCATAGCGGTTGCGCCCCCCAGCGCGAGCAATCCGCTCGCAAATCGCCGCTGGCGCTTCATGCGTCTCTCGTGTCACCTGAATCAAGGGGATTCACCGGCTTAGATAGTTTGGAGTGATAGCTGGATTGCTTCTCAGGCGTGTCCAGCACACGTTTCGAATTTCAGGGGCGACCATGAGGTCGCCCCTTTTCATCTTTGTTCTTCGTTCTGTTCGTTTAGTACCCCGTCGGAATCGCCAGGTTGCTGATGTAAGCCCCGCTCCGCGGCGACTCGTTCCACACCTGAAACCCCGTAACGAAGTAGAAGATGTAAGCGCTCGCCAGCCCGCCGCTCGCCCCGTAAATCGGGAACACGGTTTGCCCGCCGACATCATAGAAATCGATGTCCTGCATCACGGCGCGTCCCCAGTGCGAAAGGTCCAGAAAATCCACCCGCGACGAATTCGCATTGATGCTCGCCTTGATCGGCACGCCCGCCATCGTTTTCTCGCCGGTGAAGAGCAGGTCGAGATCGCTCGCGCGCCCGCCCGCTCCCTCCTTGATGATCTGCGAGATGGTGACGCCCAACTGCTCCCACTGGTGCTCCTGCTCGAGCGAGGTGTAAGCCACGAGCTTGCTCACCTGGTTCGTGCCGAGGGACTTGCGCACCTTGTTGATCGCCAGTCGCACCGCCCCCGGCGTAAGCGCCGAGTTGCTCGCGTTCACGTTGGGCGTCGCCAGTTCCACCGGGTACGTGGCGCGGTTGAGGTTGAGCCACGTTCCGGTAGTCGCGTTCGTCTGGTGATACAAAATGCCGAACAGTGACACCGGTTGCGCCCCGGTGAGCCCGTCGTGGACGACCACGTCGTTCACGCTCGTTCCGCTCGGCAGGCTGTCCACCTGGATGAGCGAATTGAACGGATCGACAAGCAGGATATTCGCCGACCCGCGATTGGTCGTAAGCGTCGGGTCGTACACCTGTACCGTCTGGTTGTAGTAGAAAAGCTGCGCGCCGGGCGGCTTGGCCATCCCGAACTGCGCCGCCACGCCGCTGGGCAGTCCGCTCGTCGTGATCGAACTCACCGTCCCCAGCACGCCGTTGCCGTTGGTCTGCATCACTTTGTCGAGGAAGGAGCGAAATTGCGCCATTGCGTTTTTCACTTCGCGCTTGGCGGCGTTCTCGATCGCCTTCTCCGGCGCATTCG
Organism: uncultured Acidobacteriota bacterium; assembly: GCA_963709105.1. Lineage (GTDB taxonomy): Bacteria > Acidobacteriota > Terriglobia > Acidiferrales > UBA7541 > Palsa-295. The sequence continues at coordinate 428,158 of CAVPVC010000013.1, read as the reverse complement.
ACGCGTACTCCACCAGCTTCGTGATTTCCACGGCGTGCCGGAAAAATACCGGAGTCACCTGCGCCACGTCGTAAACGGTCCCCGACCCGCGCCCCAGGTCTCCGCCGTCCATATTCGCCAGGCCGGCCTTGCCTCCCGGACGGATCTGCAGCGGAAGCCGCATGTTCCGCGAGCTGACGCGTTCCACGTCGCCACGCTGCTGGATCATCGTCAGCAGGATGTCGTTCCGCTCATACAGCAGCGGCAGCTTGTCCCGCACCTTCTCCAGTTGCAGCGCAACCGATTGCGAATTTTGCATTTGTGCCATGGTGTGTGATTCCCCTTTGAAATGGATTTCGTAGCCGCGCGAAACCGCGGCCAATCTGCTGCGGGATGTCCTTCACGGACGGGCTTCTGATTCAAAAAACGCGGTAGTTGATAAACTCGTGGCCATCTTGAGCGCAGCGAAGGATCCCTCTTCCAGCGCCGCCAGCCGCATCGGAGAAACAAAATGTCGCCATAGTAAAACTGAGCGAGCCGGGCATTTCCGGGTGCCCGACCCTTCGCCGTGCAAGGGTCGGTCTTCCGCCTCTCTCGAACAAACTACAAATTCAAAATATCCCCATCGGACATCCGCGCGTAATCGATATCCCGCGGCCCCATCGAACGCCGCCCTTCGCCCCCGCCGCCCGATCCCGCAATATCCACCCGCCGCTCCGCCGCATGCTGCCGCGCCCGCCGGTCCTGGTTCGCCGCCACAATCGTCGAGGTCCACTCGTTCATCACCCGCTTCGCGACTCCCGGCAGCGCCTGCCGCGCCCGCCCGGTAATCAGCGACACAATCGCGCGCTGATGATTCGCGTCCAGCCCTCCGGAACGAAACGCATCGCGCACCTGCTGCGAAAGCTGCCGACTCGCTCCCAGCGTCGCATCCAGCTCGCGGTAAATTTCCCCCACCACACGATTCCGCGCGCTCTTCGACGCCCCCTCCGGCAGCAACCGCTCTACCTGCGTCTCAATCGCGCCCATCACGCCCTGCACAGCCGCGGCATTTGCCGCCTGAAAAAATTCCGCCTGCGCAGGCGAAAGCCCCGAAGCGGCTGCCGCCTCCTGTGCCTGGCGTGAAACAACTGGCGCAGCCGGTGTTGCCGCGTCGCGCCTCTGTTCTGCGTGTATCTGTTCCGCGCTGGACTGCCGAGCCGCCTGTTCCCCAATTGCCTTCGCCAACGAAGCAAATGCCCCTGGATCAAGCTCCGCAATCGACCGCGCCAGCTCCGCATGATCCTCCGGACGCCGCGAGTAGAACAGCGCGTCCATGCGATTCAGGTCCGCCAGCAGAGCCGTAGCGTTGCGAGCCTCCTCCGGCGTAGCAAATGTCTCGCGATACGCCTTCGCGTCCTCCCAGGCCTGCCGCAATTCAGGATTCGCCTCGAATGCCGCCCGCAGCTTCTCGGGATCGCCATCAACTCCAGCCTTCTCCGCATCGGCGGCTTCACGACGCCCGCCTTGTTCGCCGGTCTCAGCGCCGCCATCGCGCGATTCAAACTCGCGCTCCGAGCGCGCATCCCGCTCGTCGCCACTCAAACCATCCGCGCCCGCACCCCCGCCGTCGCCGGCAATCAATCCAAGAATTTCGTCATCGGTCGCGTTCCTCTGCGAATCTCGCAGCGCGTTTTGGTGGGCGCTCTCTGGCGCCGGACGTTGCACCGTGTTTTGTTTCCGCGACAGCGCCGTTTCAACCACCGGACTTGCTGTGCTCTGCATCATCTCGATCCTCTCCATCCTCGCAATGTTCAAGTGCTCCAACTTCGCCTCCGTACAGGTGCAATACACCTGTACCGAAACAGTACGCGCGTACTATTTGCTGCGTGTTCGCCCCATGCGAACCTCGTCTTGCAGCGGAGGCTCGGCCACCCAGCCGCACCTCTCACAGCCGCCGCGCACGCATTCAAGGGGTTTCCATGGGGACAACCACGAGCATCCCGCCAGTGCCCGGCGCGAAGGCGTCCGCTCAGCCGGGACAGGGATCGCAGAGCGGCATCGATCGCCGCCGGCGCCGCCGCGCGAAAATTTCTGCGCAGGTGCACGTGCGCGCCGTCAACTCCCCCGAGCCCTTCGAAGAAGTTTGTATGACCGTGGACGTTTCGCGCGACGGCCTGCTCTTCACCTCGAAATTTTCCGGCTACTGGAAGGGGCAGGTCCTCGAAGTCACGTTTCCCTACTCGGCCATGGCCGGCGCCATGAACCAGGGCCAGCCCGCCGAGGTTGTTCGCATCGATCCGCAGAGCACGGGAAAGTTCGGGGTCGCCGTTCAATTCGTTGCCGCGAAGACCGACGCCAAGGGAGAGCGCAAGGCTTACTCGTCCAAGCCCGCAGCTCCGGTTACGCAGGAGGCGGCGTCCAACACTCGCCAGTCCGTAGTGCTCGCGATCGAGCCGGACCCGCGCAGCGCGGAAGCCATGCGCAACCTGCTCGAGCAGGATGGCTACACCGTCATTGCGGTCCCTTCGGCGCAGGCCGCGCTGGAAATTCTGCGCACCACCGTGCCATCGGTCTTCATCGCGGAAGTGGAAGCCGAGGATATGTCCGGCCAGGATCTCTGCGTCATCATCAAGCAGAACGAGCGCCTGCAAAAAGTTCCGGTCATCCTGATGACGCGCGCCGCCCAGCCCGCCGACTACGCCACCAGCCACCAGCTCGGCGCGGTCGTCTGCATGGCCAAGCCATTCAAACCGGAGCGCCTCCAACAGGTAGTGCGCCTGGTAGCGCCGCCCCCAGCCCTGCGAACCGCCTACGGCGCCCGCACCGGCGACCCGGTAGAACGCCCGGCCTAGCCGCAGAGGGACAAGGATACTCTTCGTCTTTCGCGTCTCATGATATAAAGTCCGCTCTCTCAAGCGGATCGTTTTGGCTGACCAGCCCTAGGGTTTGGGTGTTTGCGCCCAGCAAAACACCCAACCCCACAGCCAACCCATTCCCACTACCGTGCGGAGGGCGCGCCGTCCCTGGGAGCGCCAATCTCCCGATTGGCGGGGTAAAAGAGAAAGCCCAATTCAGGAGAATAGCGATCTCTCGATCCCGCCCCGCAGCCGCCAGGTTTTCCGGGTCCGCCTTTCCGGGTGCCCGACCCTTCGCCGTCTAAGGGTCGGTCTTTCTAAACGCTCTCCTCAACGTCCCCCTCACCCACGAGCCGCCTGCCCCCCACCCAACCCCTGCTGCGCCACCCTCTGCTGCTTCAGCAAATACTCCCGGTGAAACATCGCATGAGCCCGCACATTCGCGTACCCCGCCGGCGCATCGATCTTCGCCACCTGCCCCGCATCAGACGAAAACCACCTCATGCAGATCTCCAGTTCCACAGCATGATTGTCCGCAAACTCATCCGGCAGCACGCTCGGCAGCATCAGCTCGACGCCGCTCCCCTCGTCCCGCCGTACCACCGGCGCCTCGCCCACCATCTGCGCAATCTCGCGATACTGCTTCGTGCGCGACTCCTCGTCCGGAATCACAAACTCCTCCAGGCCGATCAGCCGCTTGATCAGCGCCATGTTCTCCGGATGCGCCAGCACCGCCTGCAATTGTGGATCGGGATTCGCCAGCAGTTGCAGCAGCACCGCCCTCTGCTGCGACCACAGCGTCGGATACTGCTCGTCAGTCTCGGGATAGCTGAACAAATTGCCTTTCAAATCCGCCAACCGTATCCATTGCGACTCGAACGCCGCCCCCGCCCCCAGTAGCGTCACTTCCACATCGTTGGGGCGGTTCCTGCGAAAGCAATCGACCGCCAGCAGCATGATGTCCGCGTGAAAGAACTTCATTCGCCGCCACACCAGTCCGATGCGCCCCATCGCCTGGTCCCGCGCCATCGAGTACCCCGCGGCCGTGTCGTTGTTCGACATCGCCCCGCCAAACAGCGCCGGAAAAGCCCCGGTAAGAAATTGCGCCACCGGACCCATCAGGCTAGCCGCGTGCTGCGCGAGATCCGGAGGAACCTGCGCCGCCTCCGGCTGAAAGAATCCTGCCGCGAGCGACTGCCCCGGCTTCGCGCGCGCCGGATAATGCGCCCCCGGCTCGGCCGTCTGACTCTGCAGCGAATCGAAATCCAGCACCTCGCTATCGGCATAAATCGGCGGAATCCCGTATTCGTAAGTCTCGATCTGCAAATTCGAAAGCGTGTTGAAGCGCTCCTGCACGCTGATCAACGAATCCCCCAGCGCAGGACGCCCGCTCGACCCATCCCCCGGCAGCGCATGGAGCACCCGCCAGTGGTCGTCCATATTCTCGTTGCGCGACTCGCAGTAAGCATCGCCCGCAAACGCCACGTAAGCCCCGTCGGGAAAAAGCTGCAGCAATTCGTCGCGCAGCGCCTTATCGTCCAGCGCAAAAAACGCCCACGGACGCAGCCAGGTCCGCTGAAACGTAATCAAATTGATGTTGAAATCCCCGCCCTCGGTCAGTGGACCTCCCTGCGACTGCGCGAGCCTGGCGAGCCGCTCGTATTCCTGCGTCCCCGAAGCCACCGGCGGCCCGATCTTGTCAGCCGCATGAGGATACGCCGCCCGGAGTCGCGCCTGATGCACCTCCATATTCCATTGCAGGTAGGGATACTCATGCATCTCCCCTGCCCAAGGTGGCGTCTTCAACTCCAACCCGCCCACAATGGTAATCACCTCCTGCCCATTGGGAACGCGCAACCGAGTCTGCGCCGCCGGCACAGTAATCACCTCCGCCGCAACAAAATCCTCCTCGGTAAGCACCGCCCCGCAATGCGCACACAGCGTTTTTTGCTTTTGCGCTTGTTGTTCGTTGTCATCCCGAGGGAGCGAAGCGACGAGGGACCTCTCTTCGCCGTTGCCGTCGTCCTCGCCATTCGCGTCGCCCGTAGCACCGGTCTCGTGCAGTTGTCTTTTCTTTGTGTTGTCATCCTGAGCCGAGCGAAGGATCTGCTTTTCCTCTTCGGTGTTCTCTTTGCCTTCCGTCTCCTCCCCGCACTCGGGGCAGACGTAGCAATCCCCGCCCACCCGCACCTCCCGCGCCCCAATCTCCGTCTCCGGATGAAACCCGAACCTCTGCCCATCCACCACAAACCGCACGTAAGCGCCCACCTTCCCATCCGTCCAAAGGTTGAACGCCTCGTCCACAATCAAATTCCCAATCCGGTTGTTCCGCTCGACCAGCGCCGACACCTCGGTAGCCGCCTTGGCCGCCGCCACGTCCTCCTCCGCCTGTGCCGACGAAGGAAAGAACCGCACCCGCGGCACATCCTGCGAAAGCACCGCGATCAGCGACAGCCCAAACGCTTGGTAGATGTTCGTGACGAACTCATACCGCGGCAAATCCTCCACCGACGAGTTGTCCACCAGCTTCTGCTCGAAGGGCAGGTGCCAGTTCTGATCCCGCTCGTCCCACCACAAATACTGCAACCCCCGCCAGAACTGGTGCGCCTGCTTGATCCGCCGAATCTCCTGCCGTCGCGAAACCTCCGACTCCGTCCCAAACTCCATCACTAGCCGCCGCAAAGCCTCCTGCAACCGCTCCGGCAGCAGCTCGTTGTTCAAGCCATAAGCCGAAACCGATCCCGCGCCGCCAGCGCGGGCACCCGCCGCACCCGCTCTGCGATGCTTCGCGCTAGTGGAGCCAGTCTCTCCCGCATCCTGCCCCACGGGCCCCTCAACCGGCACAACCGCCGGATCAGCCTTCGCCAATTTCGTGTCTTTAGCCATTCGTCTCTCACTAGCGGAAATTTACTTCATGGTTTGGGGGTAAATGTCCTGCGGAGGATCGCTTTTCAGGCCTCGCTTTTTCGAACTTGGGTTTTTCGGGATTTTGCGGGTGCCCCATCCTTGCGCATCTCAGCAAGGGTGGGTCTTGCCTTTGCGGGTGCCCGACCCTTCGGTTTCAAGGGTCGGTCTTCACGGCAAACCAAAATGCCCACGCTGCTGCATTCATGCCCTGCACCGGCTGAATATTTGTCGCTTTATTTTGAAACAAGGAAGGAACTACGTACGTTACTCCGCCGTAAACGAGGTCTGCCCCAGCGCAATCGCATTCGATAGCCGCGACCCGCTCTCATCCGCTGGGAAGTCAAACGTGCAATTCACGAAGCGGACGTTCTCCATATCCAGCTGTCCCTTCGCGTACTTCACCCGCGTCCCCACAAACGTCACGTCGGTCCAGCGAATCCCATCGAGCGTCTGTGACGCCCCGGCAATCGTCAGCTTCTCCACCGCGACGTTGTCTTCCAGCGACCGCCGCGCCGGCGGCACCACAATATCCGCCGTAGCCGCCAGCTTAGTCGCATCCAGGTAGTCCCCGCCCAGCGCCCCGGGATTCAGCAAGCTGTTCGCGGACATCTCCCGCGGCCCGGCAATCGAAACGTGCCCCCGCGCCACCGGACTCTTCACCGACGGCGCAGCAGCAGCAGCCGAAGCCGAAGCCGCGCTTCCCCCGTCCGCGTGTACCGCAGGAATCGCATCCGGATCGCTGCCGCTCGCCGCAGCGACCGCCGCGTGCAGCGAATCAGCAGGCGCCACGTTCTGCGCCGCCCGCAGCATCGCCAGCTCGATCCGCGCTTTGGTGACATGCTCGAAGAGCCGGTCATTGGTTGGCCGCTGGCTCCACACGCGGTCAAGCCCGGTAACAGCCATCTGGAAGAACGAATTATCGGAGTGCTGTGATTTCATCCGCGCAGCCGTCAGAACCGCCGCCGCCCGGTCCACGGCAATTTCCGCCTCAGACACCTGCCCGGAACCCACCTGGCTAGCGGAAGTCTCCAGCGAGTCCATCACGTCCTGCTGCCACGGAGCCAGCACCTGCCCGCGAAGCATCGACATCGCCGCCTCGCCAACAGAATTTCCGTTGGCGACAGAAGTATTCAGGTTCTGCCGGATTTCCCACACGCCAAAGCCAATAAGCGCAGCCGCGAGCGTCAGGCTGATCACCCACGTCCACGCGCGCGCCACAGCATTGCTCTTCTTGCGCCGTTTCCAGCGCCGCGTGCGCGAGCTAGGTGTCCATTCCGTCCAGGCTTGCAAGGCGGGGAGTCCTCGGCGCCCATTTTAGATCAAAAACCCGCCCCCAGCGCGAAGTTCGCGCCCCGATGTGCCCAAAAGCCGCTCTCTGGCCGCCACTGGCATAACCACTCTTGCGTGTGCGCTTAAGTCGCAGCTATTCCCCCGCGTCGTTCCCAAGTTCGTCGTGCAAAAAATTAACCAGATCGCCGTGATTCGCAAACACATGCGTTTCCGGCTTTGACCCGCCCTCCCCGCAAGACGAAGTCGCCCCTTGTATCCCTTTCGCCGTTTTCCCACCGGCGCCCGCAAAATCGCCCTCCGCATCTTGGGGCCTCTCGACCGACCGGTGCACCCGCGCCACGTAGCCCCGCCCCCCGCGCCCTGAATGCGACGGCACCAGTTCCGCCGCCTCAATCTCCACGCGATGAACCGGAGCCTTCCCGCGCGAAGCATCCTTTCCGCTTTGCTCTTCCTGTTCCAAAGCCATTAGCGCGCTCTCCGCCTCCCGAGCCGCCTCCAGCGCCTCGCCCAGCACCGGATTGATGTGGTACCGCCCTCGAATAAATGGCATGAATCCCCCCTTACTCTTCGAGTTGTTCCTTCTTTTCTTATTCTCGAGCGAGGGCAGCGACGAGTGATCTCGCCCGCGCTTCGCCGTCGTAATTCGTCTCTCATGGTCATCCTGAGGAGTGCAGCGACGAAGGATACTCCTGCCGTTGCTTTAGCCTTTGCGGGTGCCCGACCCTTTGGTTTGCAAGGGTCGGTCTTGCCTTGTTCTTACGCCCGAACCCTCGCGATCCCCAACCCGTTCGCCCCGGCGTCGATATCCCCTCGCTTTTCTTTCTTCCGCGCCGACTCAAACTCAAGCGCCCGATGAATCTGCTGCCAAGACCGTCTCCGCATCGGCGACGCCGCCTGGGCCCGGCCTTCTCTCGTTTCGCTTTTCGCTGTCATCCCAAGCGAGCGCTGCGACGAGGCCTCCCTCTCGCCAGTCTCATCCGCTTTCGTCGCAGCCGCGGCATCCGTATTCCTCCCGGCAACAGGCGCAACATCCACAAATATCGGTGGCACCCCCGCAATCCCAAGGATCGAATTCAGCAGCGCCCGATTCTCCGCCCGCAGACGCCCCACCTCCGCCTCCAACCCCCGCGTATACCGAGTCGCCGTAACCCTCTGCCAAATCTCTCCGACTCTCACCATTGCTCCTTTGCACCGGCGAAGAAATCGCTCCCGCCGTTTAGCGGTCGGCGCTCCCACATCATGCGTCGCATCGTTGGTTTCTAGTCAGGGCACGGATTCATCCGAGCCGCAAATACCCAAAAAATCAATCCCGCTTCAGCCGCTGAGGGTTCCTCGTCGAAACAGCACAGACTACTTTCAGGGCAAGCTGTTTAGGGGGTCGGAACTTCAGTTCCGACAAAAAAACACGGCGCGAAGCGCCTTCCACTCGCGGTGCCTTTCCCGCGAGCCGTCGATCTGCTTTGCCTTTACGGATAGCGCCGCCGGTGCCGAAACGAAACCGGCTGCACCCGCCGCGTCTCCTCGATCTGCGCCTTCCGCGCCTGAATCGCCCGAATCGTGGGATCAGCCGACACCGCCCGCGCCGCCAGCCTCTGCTCGAGCGGCATCCTCCCCTGTCGTCCGCGCCCCACGCCGTAGCGCGACTTCAGCCCATACCGCGCCGCATCAGCCGCGTCGTCGCCATCCATCTTCTCGACGTCCTCGATCCGCACCGGATCGCGCACCAGGTTCGGAATCCCGCGAATCAGTTCGATGCAGTTCTCCGTCAGCAGCCACTCCCCCGCGTCGAGCATTTGATACATCAGCATCCACCCGCCCACACGATCGTCATCGGCCGGCACAGGACGCGGCAACCCCTTCGCCGCAAACACATCCCCCATCTGCTCCGCGATCGACGCCTCATCGGTCCGCCGAGCGAACGCATCCGGTGAAAGATAAATCGCGTCAATCTTTTCGGCGATGCACCGCGCCACAATCTCCCGCGCCAATTCCCGCGGCGGCGTCCGCCGCGTCAAGTACTCGCGATAAGTGACCACCCCCGTGTGCTGCTCGTTCGCTCCTCCTCCCGCCGACTCCCACTCCCCCTGCGCATGCCAGTAAACCGCCGCCGGATGCTCGAATCCCCAGTCCACCGAAATCCACCGCGGCCACCAGGCCTTCCGGTCGATCTCCTCCGCCCGCACCACATGCCGCGAGCAATTGAAGCGGTCAAAATACTGCCCGGCAAACACATCCCAGTCGCCATCGAGAAACGCCCGCTTCAAATGCGAAGGCAGAGCCCGCAGCGTCTTCAGATACTGCTCGTCGCCCGCATAAATCGGATTGTCCGCCACGCGCGCCGGAATGAAATCGTAGTCCGCCGCGTCATACTCCTCGGGATGCTCCATCCCCGGCGCCGGCTCGCGATCGATCCACAGCGCCTTCACCCAAGCATGACCGATGTTCCCCGGATTCGTCGCCCCAGCCATGCACGGAAACGCCCCCGCCGCAGGACACCGGTTCCGGCTGGTCAAAAACTGCCACTGACGCAAAGTAAAAAGCGTCAGCTCATCGATCCCGATAAAAAGAAACTCCGCGCCCTGGTATTGATAAACGTCGCTCTCCCGCGCACAGTATCCGAAGCGGGTAGTCGACCCGTTCCGCCAGGTAACCACATGCTTCGACTCCTGAAAATTCTCATACAGTTCCCGCGGCACATCCCGCTTGAAGTAAAGCAGCAAGGATTGCTCAAGCTCCGGAAACGTCCGCCGCAGCAGCAGCGTGTTCGCCCCTGGATGCTCGTGCGCCTGCAGAATCGCCTCCATCAGCAGCGCCTTCGACTTCCCCGGCCCCGCCGCCCCGCCAAACAGTCGGTACTTAGCCCCCGACCCATGAAACAGCCTCTGCTTGGGAAACGGCTCGTACCCCAGCGCAAGCGTCACACACCCCGCGGATTCCTCCGCCACCCACCGCTCCACACCCGATGTAACCCAAGCCCCCATAATCGCCCCGCACCCGCCAATTCCCTATTCAAGCTGTTCTTTTTGCCGCAGCCTTTGCCGGAGCTTTTGTCTCAGCTTTTGTTTCAGCTTCTGCCTCAGCTCTTGCCGTGGTTTTTGCCGTGGCGGCTGCCCCCCTTGCGCCGTTCAAGGGTGGGGCAGCGCATTTGCCGCTCCTGGCTTTTTTCTTCTCGCTTCTCGCTTTTAGCCTTTGGCTTTTGGCTTTCGCTTTTAATCGTCCCTGAGCGCAGCGAAGGTCTCTCTTGACTTTGCTTTTCCGGGTGCCCGACCCTTCGTCTTTAAGGGTCGGTCTTCGCTGTTTCTGGGATTTTCTGTTGCCTGTGTTTTTGCCCTCGCCTTTCGTTGTCATCCCCAGCGCAGCGAGGGATCTGCTTCTTCTCAGCTTGAGTAGTTCGCTCCGCCCCGCACCCTACGCCAGAGCCTGAATCTTCTGCCCCACGTAAAACGCGGCCACGCCTCCAATGAACGCCGCTCCAATCGCAAGGTGGTGCAAACTCAAAATCCCCCCGAGCGCAAACGCCGCCACCCCGCCCAACTGTACGAAATACCCCACCGTCTTCTTGTTAGCCGCCATAATTCCTCCTGTTGTCTTTAACGCCTCACAAAGTTTTTACTGCATTCCCCGGTGTATCATGTGGACTCGCACCTATGATCCGGCTGCCAAAAACAATCGCAGCACGAGCCGCCTGCGCCGCAACGCTGCCGCTACTCGCTCTTCTACTGTGCGCCGCCCCCACCCCCACCAACGCGCAGTCAAAGCCGCCCGCGCCCTCCGCTGCCGCATCCAAAGGCGTCTGCACCGGCGAAATCCCCTTCGGCGTAAAGGTAGTCCGCCTCCCAGACGCCGAGCAGAAAAAAGTCCTAATCTCCGACTTCAGCGTCTCCCCCAACAAAGACACCATGACCTACGATCTCTCCATGCGCGTCAAGAACGGCAGCGCATGGTGCCTAACGTCCCTGGCCATCACCTACGTCCTGGGCGACGCCCGCGGCCAGGAATGGACCGCCAACGAGTACCCCGCCGTGATGGCCTTCACCACGCAGGCGCCCTCAACCGGCGACAAAGCCAAACCAGAAGACAAAGCCAAATCCGATAAAGTCAAAGCGGTGCCGCACCCCGTAGGCATGCCCCCAGGCCGCGAAGAAAAGCGCACCGTCTTCGATCTGTACAACTACATCCAGCCCCGCCCCACCGGCCTGTTCGACGGCTTCCATCTAATCTCCGCCGAAATAAAATCCTGCATGGGCTACCCGCTAACGAAAGCTCCGTGAACAGTGTTCCCCGGGAACGCCAATCTCCCGATTGGCGCTTTTGAATGGTCTTGGGAACACACGATCCCCCGATCAGCGGACTGAAAGGTTTTCCCACCCAATCCACAAAAAATATTTTGCGTTCCGCAAGTGTCAGTGTAACTTTCGGTTTCGCGCAAGCCAGCGGACAACGGAGAAAACCACCATGTGCTTTTCAGCGGCAGCAAACTTCACAGGCAGCGGAGTCCTCGGCGCAGTAGGCGTAATCACCCTGACCAAAGTAAAGCACCGCCGCGAACTCCTCTTCGCCTCGCTCCCGACGCTCTTCGCCATCCACCAGTTCACCGAAGGCTTCGTCTGGCTAGGCCTCGACGGCACCCTCTCCCCCAAGGTCACCCACGACATGGCCGCCGCCTTCATGCTCTACGCCCAGGGACTGCTCCCGTTCCTCTTGCCTCTCAGCGTCTTTCTCTTTGAGCCCAACGGCAAAGGCCGCCGCCGCATGCTGCCGTTTCTGGTGCTAGGCGCCGGCACAGCCCTTTATATCCTCTGGGCGCTCACCGCCTATCCGCTGGAGGTCTACATCAAGGGCAACAGCATCGTCTACATCAACCAGGCCACCAACAACACCACGGTCGCCGTACTCTACGTGATAGCCACCTGCGGTTCGCTCTTCGTCTCCGAGATCAAGCCTATGATCGCCTTCGGCGCCGCCAACCTCGTAATCCTTCTAGCCGTAATGGAATTCAAGCGCTACGCCTTCACGTCCCTCTGGTGCGCCTACGCCGCAATCGCCAGCGTAATCATCCTCGCCTATTTCTGGAGAACAAGCGCCCACCGCCCCCTAAAATACGCCCTACCCATCTGACGCAATCTGCGCTGTCTTCGCCGTTGCTCTTGCCTTTGCTTTTCGTCAGTCATCCTGAGCGCAGCGAAGGGGCTGCTTCTCCTTTGCTTTCCTCGTTCAGATCGTGCAGTCGCTCACCATCGCCTCCACGGGAATTCCGGAGCTCCAGCATCGAGCCTCCAGCCTCCAGTACCCTCCCCAGCACCCCCACCGCAAACATTACACAACAATTACAAAGCCCCAGCCCACCCTCTGCTACGTTGTAGCGTCAAATCCAATCAGGACAACCCATCATGCAACCCACGAGCTTCAAGAAACAGCAGGCGTGTGCAGACGGCATCAACTGGCTCACCGCCTCCGTAATGATCCTGTTTCACATCGGCGCAATCGCAGCGCTGTTTTTCTTCACCTGGAAGGCCTTTTTCCTGTCTCTTTTCCTCTGGTGGATTTCCGGCAGCCTGGGAATCGGCATGGGCTACCATCGCCTCCTGACGCATCGCGGCTACAAAACGCCCAAGTGGGTGGAATATTTCCTCACCGTGTGCGCCACCCTGACGCTCGAAGGCGGCCCGATCTTCTGGGTAGCCACGCACCGCATCCATCACCGCTTCTCCGACCACGAAGGCGACCCGCACTCCCCGGTCGACGGCAAATGGTGGGCGCACATGGGCTGGATACTGATGGGCAAGTCGCTGCACCACGACACCACCACCCTCTCGCGTTACGTACCCGACCTGAACAACGACAAAGTTCACGTCTGGCTAACCAAGTATCATTACGTTCCGGTGATCGCGCTGGGAGTAATCGTCCTGGCCATCGGCGGCCTTCCCTTCCTGCTGTGGGGAATTTTCCTGCGCACCGTCTTTGGACTCCACGCCACGTGGCTAGTAAACTCCGCGACGCACTCTTGGGGTTCGCGCCGCTTCGCCACCCGCGACCAATCCACCAACAGCTGGTGGGTAGCGCTGCTAACCTGGGGTGAAGGCTGGCACAACAATCACCACGCGCACCCGGTCTCCGCCCGCCACGGCCTGAAATGGTATGAAATCGACTTCAACTGGTACGGCATCTGGACCCTGAAAAAGCTAGGCCTCGCCCGCCAGATTCGCGTAGCCAAAGTATCCCAACCAGTCCCGGAACCCGTAGCCATCGAGCCCGCCACCGCCGACTCCGGAATTTTGGCCGCGCTCCCAGTTCCAGCCACCGCCCCCACGCCAAGCTTGTAATGCAATTCGTATCCTGATCGAGCGCCGCCGTCGCTTTTTGGAACGGCGGCGTCACTCGCGACTCTCCGGTCCCCAGCTCGTTGTCTCTCAGGCCAAGCCGTCGGTAAATTCACGCCCGCCCGGAATTGACGGTGCTACTATGTGCCAGTAAGCATTCGGTCGTACTCACGGAGAATCAACATGACTACCTGGCAATCAAAGCTTTTCGCATTCTTCCTCGGCCTGGCAATGCTCTCCATTCTCGCGTCACCAGCCAGCGCAAAACACAGGCATCGCCACCACCACGGCCACCGCGGCACCCATCACGCATCACAAAGCCGCTAAGCATTTGGAGTCCCTCGCACAAAGGCGTTGGAGTGCCTCCGCTTAATCGGCTTGCTCGCTAGGCTGCGGCGCATCTCTCTGCAAATCCCGCACAGGCCGCGGAACGTTGTGATACAGGTTCACCACGGCAGGCACGTCACTCGCGCCTCCTCCAGGAGACTTCGGCGGTTCGAGAATTCGGCTGCATTCCTTGAGCACGTCCACCAGCATTTTCTGTGTCCCGTCCACACCCGCGGCTCCGCCCCGCAGTTTCTCCACCACGACCACATAGTTCTGCGCCACAGTCAGCTCATCAAGTCCTGACGACCGCAAAGCCTCCGCAAGCCGCACCTTCTTGACCGGCGTACCCTGAATCGCCGGAGCAGCCGGCGAAGCCGCGACAGTGCCAGCCGGAACGCCCGGAAAAACGGGCAGCGGAACGGTTGGGAGAGCGACACGTGGCCGATTTCGCAGAGCGGCAGGCGAAGCGTTTCGTAAACATCCCGGCGGCGATTCCATCCGCCCAACGTCCTGCTTCTCCTTCCCCGACAGTCTTTCGCCGGCGCCACCTTCGCTCTCCGTTCCCGCGGTCTCCGGCGCGGGCGTGGCCTCGCTCTTATCCTGAGTCCCTCGCGTTCGCCGCTTCGGCCCGGCCGCGCGCAACTCCCGCGGTACCAATCGCGGCGGTTTCTCGGCGGATTTCGCCAGCCGTGCAAACGTATCGCCGCCGCGCAGCGCTGCGGCCCCCGGCTCGTCTTTTTTCTTTTTTGTCATGGCAGGGCTCAATCGCGTAGAAGAGTCCCAGGACCGCCCCGTCCAGCGAATCCCGGTGAGCGTCGCAGAGCGTATCCCCAGCTCGGCGCACCCGCGTGCAGGGCGTCCATCCGTGAGCGCGGTCACGCGCACGAACGAATCCCACGCAAGATAATTTCACAGGTAACTTCATAGCAGGAACATCTCGATACAAGGGAAAAAAGCTCTTTACTGTTTGAGAGGAGCAGCGCCACCCGGCGCAGGCAGGTCTTTCCGCTTCACTTCGACGGTAATCTTAGCCGCATTCGTATCCGATTCGATGCCCATCGCATTGAGCGCCGTCACCGAAAGAAAATGCGTCCCCGGCTCGAACGTCCGCGCCGGACTCTGCCCGGTAATTCCCTTCACAAATCCCTTAGCGCCGTCAGGCACCGGAATCGAAAACAATTTATACCGCCCGCCCGAAACGTCATAAACCTCAAACTCCTTGACGCAAGTCTTCGAAGTAGTCTGAGCCGAGCAAGCCGGTGTTTTCGTAAAGTCGTAATCGAATTTCACGGTAATGGTGTGGATGTTCGCAGGATCGTGCGGCCGCGCCGGCGGACCCTGCGCCTGAACCGCCTCGACTCCCTTAGACGACCGCCCGCAGCCCGCCAGGGCCACAGCCATCGCCGCGGCGACCGCCGCCAGAACAACCATCGTAGCCCATCTCATCTCGCAAATCCGCCCGAGGACGCCCAAACCCGCCACGCCCGCAGCCGTATTCTAGCCGACTACCCCAGCACTTGCACCGTAATCCCCGACCCGCCGGTAATCGACGAAATCTTCGCGCGAATAAAATTCGCCCGAACATTCGTCACCACGCGAGTCTCCCCCGCCGTTGCCGTCGAAGTATCGACGGTCGCATACTGCCCGTCCACATCGTTCATAGCCGTCTGCAACGCCACGCTGATCGCCGAAGGCGCGCTCCCGTAAATCGTCTGCCATGTAACGGTCCGCCCGTTATTCGGCATCCCCGCATAGCTAGGCAGCGCGTACTGCTGGCTAGCCTGCCCCGCCGACGGCCCCTCGCTGTTGAAAGCCAGCGCCACATCCCCCGGAAAAATCGAGTATGGCGGCACCTGCGTATTGTAATTAGGCATATCCCCTCCAGAATTTTCTTCCAGTTCGTACCTACTTCTCGTAGCGGGCGTGCTGCGAAGGTAGTGCAGTGGCAGTTCTGTTGCGATAGTGCGTAGCTTAGCCTTAGCCTTTGCCTTAGCCTTTGCCTTTGCGGGTGCCCGACCCTTCGGTGTCAAGGGTCGGTCTTTCTTTCGCTGTTGTCTTTGCCTTTCGTTGTCATCCCGACAGAGCGAAGCGACGAGGGATCTCTCTCAATCTTCGGTTGAATCACCAATCAGGAGGGGGAACCATCCACACAATTCGAGGTTAACGAAAAGATTTGTACGCTTTTCCAAATTCGCTGTCAACTCGTTGTTGTCGTGGTAAAAAATCGCCCAAGGCAACCGGCGCAACCGCAGCCGCACCGGCATCCTTGGGCACATCCAATCGAAGCAAGGCACCCCAACCCATCCCCGCTCCGATATCCGCAAACGGTGGCACTTTCTGAGGAACGTTTCTTAGGTCAACAAGGCGGGAACAACACCGAACCAGCGACACAATTCGAGGTTAACAAAAAAAGTTCTACGCTTTTCCAAATTCGCTGTCAACTTGTTGTTGTCGTGGTAAAAAATCGCCCAAGGCACTCTTCCGGCCCGGCCATCGTCAACCTCCGGTTACTGCGGCGGTGTCGGCGACGCAACAGGTTGCGGCGGCGATGGCGGAGTCTGCGGCACACCAGGCTGCATCGGCCCCGCAGGCACAGTATTTTGCTCGGTCCCTTGCAGATACTCCCGCATTGGCTCGTTACGCAGGACAAAACGGTAGCCGTTGTTCGTATTCACGTCGATGGTCTTCTGCAGGTCCAGCTGATCGAAGCCGATCACATGATCGGTAGCGTTCCCGCTCGCATCCACGGTCGTAAAATGCAGATCGTTGTCGTTCACCAGCCAGTAATCCGTAACGTCATACACGGTGCCATCTTTCAAATACAGTTGCACAAGCTGATTCCCGCCGTAGACGATCGGCGCCGAGCCATTGCCGTAAAGTTCCGGCCCCTGCTGCGACTCGATCTGTGATTCGACGTTCCCCGCGCTGTAATTGCCCCATGTTCCCATAGTCGCCGTAGCCGTAATCGTAATAAGGAAAGAGTCCGCACCCGACACCCCCGGTCCAATAAGGATCGCAGCCGCCAAGACCCCATCCCGCTCCCCAACCCAATCCTCCGCCCCAGCCAAATCCAAAGAACGGGTAGCCAAATCCGTATCCATAACCGTAAACGGGCGCGCCGAAAATCGGACGCCCCCTCACCGGCCCCCCGACTGGATAGACCGGGTAAATCGGCCGCCGCGGATGCATCCACTCGGGCGAAGTCGTCACCGGCGCGGAATTACGCCAGATTTCATGCCCCTCGCCAGAAAAACTCAGCGGGCCAGCGCCTGCCAACGGCAAAACGCGCGCGCTGTTTCCCGCTGGCGGAAATCCGATCACCACATGCTGCGGCGGCTCCAGCACCACCGGCTGCGCTGGCGTGATCGTCGCGCCACCCACCAGGCCATTCCCAATACGATTCCCAATCACAGGCTGGTTCACCCCGGGTCGCGCAGACAGATGCACCGCCGGCGCTGGGGCCGCCGACATAATTGTGCGTCCCCGCCCCGATCGGGCCGGGCGCATGGGCAGGCGCGGAAAAATGCATCGCCGGAGGCGCGCTAACATGCGGCGAACTCATATGTCCCCCGCCGCCTCCGCCGAAATGCCCACCGCCTCCGCCATGACCTCCGCCATGCTGCGCCCAGGCAATCGATCCCGGCGCACACACCAACGCGGCCGACACCTGCGAGGTTCACCAAAGTTTTCAAGAAAATTGAACGAAGAGGAACGAAAACGCGCCATGTGTCACCCTCCTTTCCACCAGCCAAGAATCGCGAGGGTTGCGCGATACGATCCGCAGTGATTCTAGTACATTGGACGCCCCGCCGCACAACGAAGTTGCAGCACGCCAGCCGCTAATATCGTGGAATCAGGCTTTCCACAGCAGGGTAATAGAAGTCCTGTAACCACCTGCCGCCTTCTCGCGTATCATCCATACACGAAAGCTTGGGTGGTGCGAGTTGCGCCCGTCATTTTGCGAAGGCTCAAGGAGGCACCATGGATCCAATGAAAGGCGACCAGGAATTTCTGCAGTCCGAGTTTGAGATCTTCAAGAAAGACGCAGCCGGCAACCCCATCTGGGTCGAAACCGCGGTAGGTCTGGACCAGGCCAGGAAGCGCCTAATAACACTCTCCGGAAACTCCACCGGCGACTACCTGGTCTTCAACCCGCGAACCAACACCTTCGTAGACGTAAAAGCGCAAGCCAAGTCCGCCTGAATTGCAGCTGGCGCCTGGCAGCCAGCAGTGAGCCGTTGCGGTTGCAGTCGAGCCGCCGCATCCACGCAGTCACAGTTGCAGCAGTTCGCAGTTGCAGTCGGCCGTTGCGGGTGCAGTTGTCATTGCTGTCGCGGTGCAGTTGCAGTTTCTGTTGCAGTTGCTTTTGCCATTGAGGTGCAGTGGCGTTGCACTTGCGGTTGCCGGTCGCCGCTGCTGTCGCGTTGTAGTTGCTTTTGCCGGTGCTTTTGCGGTTGCGTTGCAGTTGCCTTTACGGGTGCCCGACCCTTCGGAGTTAAGGGTCGGTCTTCGCCTTCGCTCTTTTCTTTTCGTGTCATCCTGAGCCCATACGCGCGAAGCGCGGATGGTGAGGGACCTGCTTCTGTTTTGGTTCTCTGCAGTTCGGCTGTCATCCTGAGGAGCACAGCGACGAAGTACGGTTCTCCATCGCTCGCTTTTCGAGCGATGAATCTCTCTTGGTGCACCATTCCCGGCAACCGCCTCACCGCAAGGCAACGCCTTTTAGGGGGTCGGAACTTCAGTTCCGACAAAAAAGAACGGGCGCGCAGAGCCTTCCTCTCGCGGTGAACTTCCCGCGACTCCGGCTAGCAACGAAACGCCTCTTTGCCGTTCGTCGTCATTCGCAGGCAAACGAATCGGCGGGCTCTCTCTCTTCGGCTCGCCTCCCGGCACTCCCTGTATACTTCTCCCCGTGATTCCGTTCCTGCATTTCGGCAGTCTCAACGTCCCCACATTCGGCTTGATGGTTGCCACGGCGATGGCCTGCGCGTACCTCGTCCTGCGCGCCGACATCTTCCGCCGCGGCCTCGCGCCCGGACAAAGCCTCCGCGGCCGCCACCGCCGAGACGTTCATCGCCTTCCCCTGCCTGGCGGGAATCGCCGGCGCGAAGCTCTACCATGAGCTGCAGTCGCCGGGCGAATTTTTCGCCCATCCCCTGCAGCACATGTTCAGCCAGTACGGTTTTGCCTGGTTTGGAGGACTCCTGGCAGGCTTCGCCGCCTACGCATGGCTCGCCTGGATGCGCCGCATCCCGCTGCTGGAAATGTTCGACGCCGGCTCGCCCGCCGCGGCGCTGGGCTATGGCATCGGCCGCATCGGTTGCTTTCTTTCAGGGGACGGCGACTACGGCATTCCGACGTCCCTGCCATGGGGCATGAGCTTCCCCAACGGCCTGGTTCCCACCACCGAGCGCGTCCACCCGACGCCGCTCTACGAATTGATCGCCGCCTGCGTGATCGCCTGGTGGCTCTGGCGGCTGGGAGCGCGCCAAATTGCAGGCCGGTCCGCAGCGGCCGCATCCGCATCGCCGCCGTCATCGGGGCCATCCGCAAAAAAGGCCTCGCCGGGCGGCGCCGCGCAGTCCCGCATTCCGCGCGGCGGAATCTTCGCGGCCTACCTGATTCTCACGGGACTCGCGCGTTTCCTGGTGGAATTTATCCGCATCAACCCGCGCTCGTTCCTGGGCATGTCCAACGCCCAGGCCGCCGGATTGCTCTCGCTGATCGCAGGCGCAGCGCTCTGGTGGCGACTCCGAACCAGCCCCAGCGCGTCCCCTCGCCCGGCCCGTCGGTAGCGCGGCCTAACGCCGTCGGTTGCAATCTCCAGCGCGGAAGACTGCGAGGAATCTCTTATCCTGCTTCACTTTGTTGCGGTTTCCCGTAGCGGCTGGCCTTCGATAATCGCCTCGGCCCGAATCTCCTGTCGGCCCTCTGCCAACCGGAGGCCATGGGCAAAACCCTTCTTTTGAGATTCTCCTCATCCTGCCGCTTCTTCTCCGAGTAGAGGAGTCCCCGGCTCGCGCATCTCAGCTGAAACCTGGCGAGCGCCGAAATCGGGCGTTCCTTCGGCGGAGGCGATTCTTCGCCGCCGCACACCGGCCCCAGCGAAATCTGCACCGGGGCATGTCCCATCGCCATCGCAGGCATCGCCACCGGACGCGGGCCGCTCCGCCCGCCGTCCTTCCCGGCAACCTCCGCCATCGCCGCCTCAAGAAGCAACTGTTCCCATTCCGCTTCCGCCGCGCCCGCGCCAACCGCCCGGTCGCCAAAAACATTTTCTCCATGTTCCACCACCGGTATCCACAGCCTCTGGGAAAACAGTTCGATTTCCACGAAAAGCGATCTCTTCTGCTTCTCCACGGGCGCCTCCAGTTCGTACCCGCTGCCATCCGGCAAGTGCTGTAATGCCAGCACCAGATCGAACCCGCCGCCCGCGACCAGGCTTCGTGCTTCTTTGAGGTTGTCGGCGGAGTAGGCTCCCCAGCCGCGGCGGCCCATTCGCGTGAGCATTGCAACGTCCTGTGCGCCGGCTTTGCCGACAAAAAGCGTGCGCATCGCAATGACAGGCATGATTTCTATCTCTTCCGGCGCAGTCTGTTTCTTCGCCGCGCCCTGCGGATCATTTCACGGCCAACCGCACCGGACCATGAAGTATCTGCATCCGTTACGAGGGATCCCCGCCCGGCCAGAAGTCGAAGGATTGCGGTGCCGTGTTGCCCTTCCCGTCGTTTTTCCGCAATCCCCCGAATCGAGCCGGGCGAGAATCTTCGTAAAGCATTTATAAACAACTTCCCCTTCCAGCTAGGCCGCCAACTTAAACGCGCGCGCGCCGCATTACAATTCGGAACAATACTGCCTTTGATTTGCGGTATTTGCGGAAGCCACACTCCAAAATCATCGTGGATTTGCTGCCTTGCCCGCACCGCAGACTTCGGCATGCCGCCAAGAGCAACAGCGCAACTTCCCGGAGCGCTCTGCGGTTTCTACTGACGAAAACAGCGTCCGTCTTACGTGCTTCTACGGATTCGATTGCTTGCTGGATATAGAGTTCTGCGGTTTTTTAATTTGGTTATTGACATATGTTATATCTGAGCATATTTTCCATTTAATTTCGCCTGTCGCAGCATTCGTGGTGTAATCCAGCGGGGCGAGATTTCAGGTAATCGCTTTCCGTTCCTCAGACGGAGGCACTGATCTCGACGCCGACAAAGTCCGGGCGAGCTGCCGCGCGAACACTTCGCAAACCCAGGAAAACTGACCGCTCTTCTTCGCCGTCCGCAGTCTCCGCTCGCAAGGCGTCAGCTGGCGGTATCGGCGGGACCCTCGCAAGACTGTTCGGCGAACTCATGCTGCTGGTCGATGATCGAGGAACCATCCGCGCCATCTGGGCCGCCGACGAAACATCTCTTCAGCGCCCGGCGCGAGTGCTGGTAGGGGAAAGAATCTCCGCCGTACTGTGCGGAAAGCATTACGCGCCGCTCCGAAAGCTGCTGGAGCGCGTCCGGAAGACGAACCGCGTCCAGCATCTCGAATATCCCGTAGACTTTCCCGAAGGAACAAGGTGGTTCTGTGCGCGTATATTCCCCGTGGCGAATCACGCGACCCGGTCGAAGATGCTGTGCTTCTTCTCTCGGGACATTACCGGCCGCAAGAGAACCGAAGAGGCCCTCCGTAAGAACAAGACCCTGCTGGAGCAATCCGAGAAACTCGCCAGCCTCGGAAGCTGGGAAGTAGGACGTCAAAACCGGAGCCATCAGCTGGTCCGACAACGCGTACCGGCTGCGCGGATATGCTCCGGGCGAAATGCGCCACGGACCGAATCCGCATGCCAGCGAATGATTCATCCCGACGACCGGCCAGAAGCCAAACGCTCCTCGCCAAAGCCATCGCCACGCGCCGTCCGATGGAACACGTGTATCGCGCCATTTGCAAAGACGGAGGGATTCGTGTCTTCCACGCCCGGTTTGCTGCCATTGTTCTCCGAATCCGGACGAGGTCGTTCGAATTGTAGGGACAGCCGCAGGACATCACCGACCGAAAGCTGGCCGAAGAAAAGCTCAGGAAAAGCGAAGCCCTGCTGGCGCAGGCCGAGCAACTTGCGGAGTTAGGAAGCTGGGAGTGGGATCTGGAGACCAACGAAATCACGTGGTCCGACCAGCGCTACCGCATGGCCGACATGGACCCGCGCATGCCCGGCCCCTCCGTCGAAACCTTCTGGAATATGGTGCATCCCGCCGATCGCGAGAGGCACCGCGCCGTGGTCGCCCAGGCCGTCGCCGGAAGACGTCCTCTGCAATACGAGGCCCGCTTCATCCGGGCGGACGGGCAGATTCGAGTGCTGCACTCGAGGGGTATTCCCGTGACCGACGCTTCCGGCCGGATCGTGCGCTTTTCCGGCATGTCGCAGGACGTCACCGAGCGCCGCAAGGAAGACGATCGCCTGCGGCTCAGCGAAGCCCTGCTCGATCAAGCCGAAGAAATCGCGGGATTCGGCTGCTGGGACTACGACGTCTCCTCTCGCAAGACCATCCTGTCCAAGAACCTCCAGAAGATGTACGGCTTCGGTTCGAACGAAACCTTTGACGTGGAGCGCTACTGGGATAACGTACTGCGCGACGACCGCCGCTATGTCCGCAAATATGTCCTCGACGCGATCGAGAAATGCAGCCCTTTCGAATACACCACCCGTTATCGCATGCCCGACGGGTCCGCGCGAATCTATCACGCGCGGGGAATTCCGGTGGCTGGAGCCGAGGGTTCCACTCTCCGAGTGCGCGGCGTGGTACACGATCTCACCGGCCAGATGCGCACCGAGGAAGAACTCCGCCGCCTGTCGCAGGAACTCATGCGCACGCAGGACGCCGAACGCCGCCAGATCGCCCGCGACCTGCACGAATCCGTCGGCCAGACGCTCGCTGCCTTGAAAATGACGCTCGCCAACCTCGATCACGCGCACGCGGAGAATGGCAACGCCCTCGCCCACCTGCAACAGGCCCGCGGCCTTGCCGAGGACGCCATTCGCGAAATCCGCGTGGTTTCCTATCTGATGCATCCGCCCATGCTCGATGAAGCGGGTCTGGCGCCCACGCTGGGATGGTATGCGCGCGGATTTTCCGACCGCAGCAACATCCAGGCAGCCGTGGAGGTCAAACGCGATCTCGGGCGCTTCTCACAGCAGATCGAGACCACCGTGTTTCGCATCGTGCAGGAGGCGCTCACCAACGTCCATCGCTATTCCGGCAGCCAGACCGTCGACCATTCGTGTGACCCGCCAGGATGGCCAGGTGCTGGTGGAAGTGAGCGATCAAGGTTGCGGCCTGCACTCGATCGCTCCGGGGCGCAATACCCGCCTGGGCGTGGGCATCGCGGGAATGCGCGAGCGCGTAAAGCAGTTGAACGGAGTTTTTGAAATGGAGAGCAGGCCAGGCCACGGCACCACCGTTCGCGCGGTTTTGCCGTTCGTGATCGCAGGAACCGCAAGCGGGATCTCGCGTTCTTTGACGGAGAACAACGCAGCGGAATCTTTGAAAGGAGAATGAGGAATCCGGCGCCGCCGGCCCGCGTCCCTCTGCGGAGTCCGGCGGCAACGCGCATCCTCTGCAAAAAACCATGAACCTCGAAAAACCCTATCGTGTTCTGATCGCCGACGATCACGTCGTCGTCCGCCGCGGCGTCCGCGCCATGCTGGAGACGCTGCCCAGCGTCGAAATCTGCGCGGAAGCCTCCGACGGCAACCAGACCCTGCACTACATCAAGAAAGAAAAGCCCGACCTGCTGGTTCTGGACCTGACCATGCCGGAGATGAACGGCCTGGAGGTGGTGCGGTCGGTGCGCGAGGAATCCCCCTCCACCGATATCCTGGTGCTCACCATGCATTTCTCCGAGGAACTGGCGCGGGAATGCCTCTCGTTCGGGGCGCTTGGCTACGTGCTGAAGTCGGACGCCGATACGGACCTGCTCACGGCGGTCGACCACATTCGCCAGCACCAGCCGTACTTCACCAGCCAACTGTCGATCACCATGTCCAAGACCTTCGTGCAGGGCCCGGGAAACCCGGAAAGCATGCTCCCGGGCACCAACCTGACGCCGCGCGAAGTGGAAGTACTGCAACTGCTTGGTTCGGGAAAAAGCAACAAGGAAATCGCCGGGATCATTAAGGTATCGACCCGGACCGTCGAGAGCCACCGCAACCACATCATGGAAAAGATGCAGTTCGAAAGCTTCAGCGAGCTGGTGCGCTTCGCGGTCCGCAACAATCTGGTGGAACCGTAGGTTTCGACAGAAGCGTTGGGGATGCGCCGACATCCCACGCGCGCGCAAAAAAAAACGCCCGGGACTCGTTCCCGGGCGCGGATTCGATTTCAACTTTTCTACAGGACAGCCGCCCTTGCGAGCGGCTGCGATCTAGGCGACTTTTTCCGTCTTCTCCGCTTTCTTCACGGTCTTGCGGCGACCGCGGCGGCGCGTGGGCTTCTCGGTGGGAGGCTCCCCGATGAGCTCGGCGCTCCACATCGAGGTGACGAATTTCTTCACGCCGTGATCGTCGAAATCGATCGTGGTGCGGTCGGTATTCGATTCGGTAACAATCCCAACTCCGTACTGCGTGTGGCGAATTGTCTGACCTTCAACCAGTATTTGCACATTTCCTCCTTCGGATTAGAACGTTGCAAGCACTTCTTTAAGAAAATCAGTGATACGGATTAAGACACCGGTGTGCTGCCCGCCGGGGACTTTCGCCGGGGAGCGCCCATCCGGATCGCTACCAAAACATCCAAGCTTTTGAAGCAGGCCTGGAAGCGGCTCAGAGACCGACGACGTGCTCGGCCTGCAGCCCCTTGGGCCCCTGCTTGACTTCGAACTCCACCGCCTGACCTTCGTTCAGGCTCTTGTAACCCTCGGCCTCGATAGCCGAGAAATGCACGAAGACATCCTCACCCGACTGCCGCTGGATGAATCCATATCCCTTGGCGGCATTGAACCACTTCACGGTACCTTGCTCTTTACTCACTTCTGTAGCTCCTAAGTTATTTGCATGCGAGGCAGTTAGCCCGTAAAGCTGTCTCCCGCCAGGATTGCGCCACCTTGCAAAAAAAAAGCTGCTGGGGGTCACCCGGCAGCCTGTTGGGACTAGGTCAGAAGCAATTCATGAGCGGCAAACGCAACACAAAATTACCATAAACAGGCCCATTTTGCAAGGGTTTGAACTCTCATGCAGGCGCAGTTCGATGATCCAGCTCACCACGGTGGATTCTTGAATCGGAAAGCAGCCCGGGCGGGAGAGGACAAAAGCTCGCGGAGGTTCGAGCGGTAGCGCGCTGCGCCCTATGGCTTTATGTCGGATCTTTCAAATCAAGAGAGATCCTTCGCTGCGCTCAGGATGACTGCGCATGGCAACGGCGAAAGGCAGAGGCAATGGCCAGAGCAAAACGAAAATTCTTCGCTGCGCTTAGACGGGTGAGACACGGCGCCAATCGGGAGATTGGCGTTCCCAGGCTTTTGAAGCATTCCTCTAAGCCGCTCAGAGACCGACTACTTGCTCTTCCTTCATCCCCTTTTTCCCCTGCTTCACTTCTAACTCCACCGCCTGACCTTCGTTCAGGCTCTTGTAACCCTCGGCCTCGATAGCCGAGAAATGCACGAACACATCCTCACCCGACTGCCGCTGGATGAATCCATATCCCTTGGCGGCATTGAACCACTTCACGGTACCTTGCTCTTTACTCACTTCTGTAGCTCCTAAGTTATTTGCATGCGGGCAGTTAGCCGGTAAAACTGTCTCCCGCCAGGATTGCGCCACCTTGCAAAAAAAAAGCTGCTGGGATTCACCCGGCAGCCTGTTGGGACTAGGTCAGAAGCAATTCATGAGCGGCAAACGCAACGCAAAATTACCATAAACAGGCCCATTTTGCAAGGGTTTGAGAAAGGCGGAAGCTACATCTTGTAGCGGCCCAGGTCCTCGTCGTTCAGGTTTTCCAGCCACTTGCGGAGTTCTTCGTTGGAGCTTTTTTCGGAGACTACGCTGGCCATTTTGGAATTTTTCAGGACGGCGTCTTCTACGAAGATCGGGCAGTCGAGGCGGAGGGCCAGGGCTAACGCGTCGCTTGGGCGCGAGTCCATCGACATGGTCTGGCCTTCGCGCTCCATCCAGATCAGGGCGTAGAAGGTGTCGTCTTTCAGGTCGGAGACCACGACTTTTTGCACGTGGACGTCGAGGCCGGTCAGGACGTTCTTTAGAAGGTCATGGGTCATCGGGCGGGGCGTCTGAACCTTTTCGATTTCGAGCGCTATGGCGTTGGCCTCGTAGATTCCCACCCAGATTGGCAGGATTCCGGTGCCCTGGGCTTCTTTTAGAACTACTACGGGCATATTGGTCACAGGATCCATCATCAGCCCTCGGATTTTAACCTCGAGTTCCATTGTGGCCTCCCGTGATTGTCACCTTAGACGACCTGTTCGCCGACGAGACTGTTGGGACCAGCGCGCAGCACTTTGACCTGCACGTATTGTCCCAAAAGATTATGATGCGGCGAAGTGAAATTTAGTACACGGTTGCTTGTGGAACGTCCCGCCCACTGATTTCGCGCCGCGTGGTGCGCGTCAACCAGAATTTCGAAGGTGTTGCCCACCAATGTTTCGTTGCGCTGCGTCTGGATCATGCGCTGACGATCCTGAAGAATCGCGAGGCGGCGGGTCTTCTCTTCTTCGGGGACTGCGTCGGGCATGACGGCCGCGGAGGTATTCGGCCTGGGGGAATATTTGAACGCGAAGACGGAGTCGTAGCCTACGGCGTCGAGCAGGGTGAGCGTGTCGTCGAAATCGGCTTCCGTTTCGCCGGGGAAACCTACGATCACGTCGCTGGTGAGGCTGATGGGCCGCCGGGCGCCGCGAATCCATGAAATCTTTTCGAGATACTCATCGCGCGTGTAGGTGCGAAGCATAGCACGCAGGATGCGCGTGGAACCCGACTGCACGGGAAGATGGAAATGGTTGCAAAGCGCCGGAACGGCGTCGACGGCTTCGACGATCTCGCGGGTGAAGTCGTTGGGATGCGACGTGGTGAAACGCACGCGGCGAATTCCCGGCACTTCCGCCACCGCTCGCAGCAGTTCGACGAAATTCCAGCCGCGCGGCGAGGGGTCGCGATAGGAATTGACGGTCTGCCCCAGCAACTGAATTTCGGCGTAGCCCGCATCGGCGAGGCGGCGGGCTTCGGCGAGAACGGCGTCGCTCGGACGGCTGCGTTCGGGGCCGCGCGTGTGCGGCACCACGCAGTAGGAGCAGGCGTAGTCACAGCCCTCGATGATGGTGATGTAGGCCCGAATGGGATTGTCGCGCCGGGTGACTTCGGTTTCGAAGGTTTCGTCGGTATCGAGGTCGAGGCCGGCTACGCGGCGGCCTCCGGCTTCTAGCTCGTCCATTAGGGCGGGGAGTTTCTGGTAGCTCGCGGAACCGCATACCAGACTGACCCAGGGGGCGCGCTCGAAAATCTGCTCGCCTTCCTGCTGGGCGACGCAGCCTAGCACGCCGATGATCTTGCCGGATTCGCGGGCGGCGGTGCGCCATTCGCCCAGGCGCGAGAAGACTTTGTGGGCGGCCTTTTCGCGAATGCTGCAGGTGTTATAGAGGACCACGTCGGCATGGGCGGGGGTGTCCACTAGACGGTAGCCGCGGGCCATGAGGACTCCCGATACTTTTTCGGAGTCGTGGTCGTTCATCTGGCAGCCGAAGGTTTCGATGAAGAAGGATTTGCCGGTGGGCGGTGCCCCTTGAGAGCTGTAATCTTCCACGCGGGGCTTGGCATAGCTATGTCGCGCGTGCACCTGGGGCTTCGGGGCAGGCTGGGGGCTGGAAAGCGCGTCCACGGAGATGTCGAAGGCCTTGTTCATGGCTGCAGTCGAATTCTAACACACGGGAAGTTGGCACTCTGCGCTTGGGTGGTATCGCAAAATCGCGAGGTGCGGAGACAGGAGACATATGAACTAAAGGAGGCAAAGGAAGCGACGTCGAAACCGTCCATCGCCTCGAAGAAGACGAGTTCTTCGACGTGGAAGAGTTCTCCAGTCGCGGCGATTTCCTCGCCAAAGCCCACACCTGCCAGCTTTCCTTCAATCGCATGCGACGGGAAACAGTTCTGTCTATTTAGTATCGACCAACTGATTCGAGATATTCCTGGAATCCCGTGCAATTTCAAGTGCCTTGGTTATGATCCCTGTGAGCATTCCGCTGAATACGAATCCGTGGAATGGGAGTACTCCGTACCAATACAGAATCCCCAGCAGGCCGCGCGGCTTGAATAGGGCGCGCTGCTCCAGCTCGGATTCACCGTCTCCGTCAGGCGTGACGCAGAATTCCAGCAAGGCTTCGCCCGGGAGCTTCATCTCGGCGCGCAAGGTGAGCGAGCGGTCCTGCTCAATGCCCACTACGCGCCAGAAGTCGAGTGGTTCGCCATAGGCGAGCGTCTCCGGATGCAGTCGGCCGCGACGGAGTCCCGGACCTCCCGCGAGAACATCCATCCAGCCGCGGATTCTCCAGAGCCAGGCCGCGGAGTACCAGCCGTGGTCCCCGCCCAGCAGGCAGACCGCTTTGAATACCGCCGCCGGCGGCGCCGCGATGTGGACCCGGCGAATGTCGTGAAATACGGTGCCTCCCGCCCATTTTGGATCGCCGGGAATCGTCCCGGCCACCTCTCCGGCCATCGTCCAACTGGTCTCCACCGCGTCTTCGGCAATTTTGCCGCGCGCCGCCGCGACGGATTCGCGCACGGTGAGCAACTTCTGAGGAATAATGTGGGTGATGTGGTCCTCGCGGCACACCACGGGATTCCTGAGTCCCTCGGCGAGCGGCTTGGCGATACTGTGGCCGAGCGGCGTCACCAGATGGATCCAGTAGGAACTGAGCCGCGGCGTGAGCACCGGCACGGGAACCACGAGGCGCCGCCGCAGACCAAGCTCCTCGGCCATGATGCGCATGATTTGCAGGTAGCTCAGAACCTCCGGGCCGCCGATGTCGAATGTGCGCCCGGCTGTCTCCGGGCTCGACAGCACGCCCACGAGATAGCCGATCACGTTGCGCACGGCGATTGGCTGGCACGGCGTGCGCACCCACTTGGGCGTGACCATCACCGGGAGGCGCTCGACGAGATAGCGAAGAATCTCGAAGGACGCTGAGCCGGAGCCGATGATCATCGCCGCGCGCAGCACCGTCACCGGCACGCCGGTGGACGCGAGCGCCTTTTCGACCTGTCGCCGCGACGTCAAATGCTCGCTTAGGCCCGGCACCCGTTTCGCCGAGGCCGCCGAGGTAGATGATCCGCCGCACCCCTGCCCTTTTTGACGCGCGCGCGAAGGCCGTTGCCAACTGCAGATCGCGCTTGGCGTACTCGGCGCTTGCAGAGTTCATCGAGTGCACCAGAAAAAACGCGGCGTCGCAGCCCGTGAGGCTTTCCGTGAGCGATTGCGCGTCGGCGAAATCCGCCTGCGCCACCTGCACGTTGCGATTGGCTGGACCATGCGCGGTCCTGCAGCTTGCGCGGCGAACGCACCAGGCATCGCACCGCGTAGCCGGCATCGAGCAGGCGCGGCACGAGCCGCCCGCCGATATAGCCCGTTGCTCCCGTGACTGCGATGCGCTTCATGTCGTGCTTCAATCATAGGCGACAACGAGCGGCCGCGGGTGACAAACATTCGCGGAAGTAATTTCCTGGGAGGTGAGTGTGCCAGTGTGAACCGCCCGTTCAGACGAGAATCGACGACCGGGAACGCCAATCTCCCGATTGGCGAGTTCAAAAGCGCGATTCAGGAGAATGGCGATCCCAGGGATGACGACGAAAAGCGAACAGCCTGGAAGCGCGAGGCTGATCCATGTCACCCGCGGCGGGTATTACCACGGAGGGGAGCATTGAGGGTATGATGCGGGCGAGAGTTTGTTCTGAGGAGGCACTACGATGAAGTGGAATACGATGACGCGAGATACGATGACGCGAAATATTTCTTTTGCCGTGATTGCTCTGCTGGCTGCGCTACCCCTGCTGGCGCAGGCGCCGAAGGGCTGGAAGGTTCGCACCGACCGCAGCGCAGAAGCAGAGGATCCCGACGCCGCGGGGGCCGTCAAGCTGGTCGCGACGGGCTCGGGCTTTCACGTCACCACTCCGCAAGCGGCCGTGTTCTGGAATCCGGCGAATACCGCCAGCGGAAATTATTCGCTGAAGGGCACGTTCACGCTGCAGCAGCCCACCGGCCACGCCGAGTATTACGGCATCATCTTCGCCGGGAACGGTCTTGAGGGCGCGGCACAAAGCTACCTGTATTTCGTGGTGGCGGAAGACGGCACGTGGCTCGTCAAGCATCGCAGCGGCCCCTCCACCGAGACGGTCGTTGATAAGACGCCCAACGCCGCCGTCAAGCAGCCCGACGCCAGCGGCAAAGCTACCAACGCCCTCGAAGTCCGCGTGGGGGCCAGCAAGATCGATTTCGTCGTCAATGGCACGGTGGTCGGCAGCACGCCCAAATCCGGCGTCGCCGCCAAAACCGACGGCGTCTACGGCATCCGCTCCAATCATCACCTGGAGTTGCAAGTCGATAACTTCGGCATGGGCAAGTAGCGTAAATCTCGTCAATGGATCGAGTGCGGAATCAACCGCCCGTATAAGGACCGGAGGCCGCGAGAACCATATTGGTTCTTCGCGGCCCGGCGCAATGACTCGCGCGCCGTCAGTGGACTGGGTGCTGATGCAGCCATGCCGGAATCGCGTCCGGCAAACC
Source organism: uncultured Acidobacteriota bacterium (assembly GCA_963709105.1). Taxonomy (GTDB): domain Bacteria; phylum Acidobacteriota; class Terriglobia; order Acidiferrales; family UBA7541; genus Palsa-295. Next base: position 397,738 of record CAVPVC010000013.1, on the reverse strand, counting down.
CCACAAGCTCGAAAAGAACAGCTTCCGGAGGGCAAGCCGGGGCGTCCTCACCACAACTAAACTTTGGCCGTCCGAGCGGCTGATCGAAATGTTCCAGTCTTCATTCTTCGGCGGCTCCCCAACGCACTCTCTGATGGAACTCTCAATTTCCTTCTTGGCTTGCTGATCGGAAACTCCCTCCATGTCTATATGGAGCGACATGCCACGCCCCCTCCGGCCGATTGCACCTTAGGCCTCTTTCCATTTTGGAACTGCAGACAATTCAACCTAACCGGCATAGGTCATCAGTGCGGTGATGCAAAACACCTTGTGTTGTGACGCGGGGAGCTAAAAACACCGATCCTTCCAATTTAAAGGCCGGATACCCGAAAGGCGCGCTCAGCGCTCACGTACGGGAACTGTGATAGTCTCGGGCATGCCTTCCCCGTCCCGGCGTGTCTCCCGCGGGCTCCGTCGTTCCCTCCCCAAGGTGATTTCAACAGGCCGTGCTTTCGACGTGAAATTGTTTCTCGACTCAGCCGGCCTGGGAAGAAAGATTAAGACGTTTCGAGAAAAAGAGACCATCTTCACGCAGGGCGATCCCGCCAATCGAGTCATGTACATTCAGGAAGGCAGCGTGAAGCTCACGGTGGTTAATGAGGCCGGAAAAGAAGCCGTTGTGGCGATTCTGGGACCGGGTGATTTTGTCGGGGAAGGCTGCCTTGCCGGGCAGTCCGTCTGTATGGCGACTGCCATCGCGATTGTGCCGGCCACGATACTCGTCATCGAGAAAGACGAGATGATTCGCGCGCTCCACGAGGAACATGAGTTCTCCGACCGCTTCATCGCTTACATGATCGAGAGGAACCTGCGGGTTGAGGCGGACCTGATCGATCAGCTCTTCAGCTCTACCGAGAAGCGGCTGGCTCGCACGCTGCTGCTGCTCGCGCGTTACGGCGCGGAAGGCAAGCCTCAACAGGTGCTTCCCAAGGTCTCGCAGGAAATGCTGGCGGAGATGATTGGCAGTACGCGGTCGCGGGTGAATTTATTCATGAACAAATTCAAGAAGCTGGGCTTCATCCGATACGACGGCGGGATCCACGTGAACGATTCCCTGGTAAGCGTTGTCCTGTACGATTAGTTCCCTTCCGCCGTATTGCCGTTTCCCCCCGCACCTTGCCCTTCGGCGCGCTCAGAACAAGTCTTGATGCATTGCGGCGCCAAATTCGGCCGAGCTGTTTCACGCGGAACGGTTAGCCCTTTTCTTTGATCCTGGCGGTTGTCTCGAGTTCGGCCGTGACGGTAACCTCGACGTGCTCACCCTTTCTGAGCCTCACGTCATCGCCATGTTCGTCGGTCAAGGTATTTTCAATACGCAGATCTCGATAGCGATGGTCAGCACCATCCACAGCAATCTGTGCCTTTTCCGGCTGGCTCGGGCGGGGGGATGGGATGATTCTGTTGACGGCCCCCGGCAGGGTGACGCGTGGGTGTTCTCGAATCCGCGCAGTGTCTAAATTCAGCTCCGCGATTCTCGCGGACCTGGCGATGCGCGGCTTCTCCATTTCCTTCCGGACGCTGGCGCGTATGGCGTTTTTGAGTTCCTGTAGCTGCTTTTTAGTTTTGCTCATATACCAATCATGATCTTGCGATGGACGCTATGCAGTCTCATTTCGCACAGTTGCGATATGCAGCCTGTTGGCGAATTGCGAAGGCTTTGCCGTGGCTTGATTTTCCGGGTGCCCAACCCTCATGAGTTTCGAGGGTCATGACAAATAGCGACCCTTGGAATCGAAGACTCGGGCACCCGGCAAGATTATCGGTGCGTGATGTAAAGCACCTTGCGTTGTGACACAGGGATTTCGAGTTCCTGGAGAATGCGCCACCGGCGATAAAGGGCCCAGAGGATCGGCGAATCAGTCGTGGTTCGGCGCGGGGCGGAGAGGCGACAGTACGGTCACCGAGAGATGAAAGGGCTCATGGCTGGTGATCGGCACCACGTACTTGCTGCTTCTCGCCTGATTCGAGTGCCCCAAAAAGGGCAGAAGCACAAGCGCGCCGCCCAGGATCAACAGCGGATACAGCAACAAGACGCAGATTGCGAGCTTATACTGCTGCCATCCTCCCGTCGGTTTCGGAGATGTGTTGGTCTGTGACATGGGCTTATTCTTGCGCTTCGCCCGCGGTAATGTATATGCGGTGGCTCATGTATTTCTGCCAAAACGATAGCGGTAGGCTCCGCCGTTACCCGCAACGCCCCTGGGACTGGCGCCAACTATTCAGAAGAAAGAACTTCAGGAGAAGAGCTGCTGAAAGAACCCCTTGCACCGGGAGAAAAACGAAGCAGGCGCGACAGCGCGGACGCGCGTTTGAGGTTGCGGCGCTACAGCCTCCGACTGCCTCCGCGAGAAAGCCCCGCGATCCGGCTGGCGGATAGCTTTCGAAGCATGGTCCGAGTCAGGCGCCGAATCGCCATTGCTGCCGCCGAGAAGGCCATGGATGCCGGCTTTGGCGATCGGCAATACGCGAGCGTACTCCTGTTCGAGCGCCTCTTGCACGCTGCGGCCACTGCGTTTCGCCAAAGAGTCCGTGGCCGAGTTCGACGAACCGCTGAATTTCCTGGGGCAACTGCTTGCCGCTCTTTCTTGATGGGGGCGGCTGCTCCTTGGCCTTTCCCTTGTCAATTGCTCCTTGGCGAGCAGGAAAGAATCCGCCGTCGCCACGATGCGTACAAGCACCGAGTCGCGCTGGGCGAGCTCGGGCGTGTGGTGATTCTCCAGCACGTCGAGGAACGACGGCATCAGACCCCACGAGCGCGCCATGATGTCTCCCAGTTTGCAGTGGTCGGTACCGAAATACTCCTGCTCGATGGCGGGGTTGTCGACCCAATCGGCGGGCGGAGCTTCCGATTCCGCATTGCCCGCGCTGCCCTCGCTCACAAGCATCCATTCGGGGATCTGCCCGATATCGTGCAGCAGCCCGGCAATGTACGCCTGATGCTTCTCGAAATATTCCCAGCGCTCGGCGAGATATTGCGAGAGCGTCGCGGTGAGAAAACTGTGCTGCCAGAAAACGTTCATCTGCGCTTCGGGCAGGGCTTTGCCGGCAAAGTCCGCCATCGAAGTGGTGAGGGCGAGGCTGCGCAGCCGCTCTGGGCCCAGCAGCGCGGCGGCATGGTCGATGCTGATCACGCGGCTGTGCATCCCGAGAAGCGGCGAGTTGCACATGCGCAGCACCTGGGAGCTGAGCGTAGGGTCCGCGGAAATGAGCTGGCCGGCCTTCTTCAGATCGGGCGACGAGCCGCCGAGGACTTTTGCGAGTTCCAGCGCCGTCTGGCGAAAAGGCGGCAGGCCTTTGCGTACGATCAATTGCAGGCGTTGCTCGCGAGCCAACTGCGCGAGCGTCAGGGGCGATGGTAGCGGCGGATGCGCGTCGGTCGGCATGAGGGGTCCCGCCAACCATTGTAGAGTCGAAGCGCTGGGCTCTCTCCGGGTCTTATCCGGGCGGGTTTACAAACGGTAATAGTAGCTCGCCTTCTGCGTTGGAGTTGGTGTGGCGTTGTTCTTGCAGGTGCCCGACTCTCGCGGATTTTAAAGCACCAGCGCTTTGGGATCAGGCCAGTAGCAACGCAAAGCGGCGACACGCTGCCCGTCAGGCATTGCGAGGACGGTGGAGCCGACGAACTGCGCCCCGGCCTTTTCGTAAAACCGACGTGCCGTTTGGTTTTCTTCGATCACCCACAGATAAATCCGAGTGCGTGAATCGCGCGCTGCGACACGGCTCGCAGCCTCTGAGAGAAGCCTCCTGCCGATGCCTTGCCTCGTCAGTCCTGGAGCGACGTGCAGATTGTCGAGAAAAGCCCCAAAGGTGGAATCTTCTTCAGGGAACACGCAAACGAAACCGGCTAATCCGGAAGCCCTCTCTGCAACCATAACGAACATGGGCTTCCGAGATGTTCGGGAGAACCTTTCGCGCCACACCACTAGCCTATCGCGGTGAGCGTCGTTCTGGAGATATTCGTCCGAAAGTACGCCACGGTATGCTGAGCGCCAGCTCTCGGCGTGCAGCTTCGCGACAGCTTCGGCATCTGCTTCAAACGCGTCCCGAACTAGCACAGAAGCGCTTGACTGCATTTGCGAATTAGCGAGTCGTTCGCCCATTATATTATTGGGTTCGAGCGCAAGCGCCAGATGGTGGCAGTCGAGATGAAAGCCCTTTCGCAAGTACAAGCGATGGGCGTCGTGACGAGTGTAGCCAGTGTCCAGGTGAACCGCACTGCACGCGTTCTCGCGCGCGTGCTGAATGAGCCAGTCGAGCAACTGGCCAGCGTAGCCGTGCCTCTTTTCCTCCGGTAGCGTCACAAGGTCGTCTACATAGAGGACGGCGCCCCAGGCCAGAAATTCGGCCAACCGAAATCCAGCCGCGCTTTTCACAGTCCCGTTATGCCGGAGCGCGAGGATACGGTAGCCCTGGCCTTCCTGACGGCGAACCTGTGAGACAAATCGTTCGCGATCGAGTTGTGGTCGCAACACCTCAAAAAGAGGAAAGCAATCAAGGATGTCGTCGTCGGACCGTGCAAGAAATACTTCCGACGTCGTGTTTGTTGCAGACTGCTCGTAATTCCCCTCGCCACTAAAGATTGCCGTCGCGGAGTTCCGTACCGGGTTCTGTTTCATGTTCCGGAACATACAGCAGAATTCGAGGCGAGCAAGGGCCATATTGGTTATGGTGGCGCGGCCTCCGATGCTAAGCGGTGTAAGGTGTTGACCCTGGAGTCCCCGGCAGCAAGCACCGCCGACTTTCATTCACCCGTCTAGTCGTTGATCAACGGTTGAAACGGGGGACCGGTCCCGTTCCCGCGCGCGATGGGGTGCTCGCCGCGTACCGCTGAAAAATAATGCGCGGGGGGGAACAATCCCGTGCGCGAAAACTCCGCGCCCAGCGCGCGCTTCACCTCGCGATACCAGTAATCGAACGTTCCCGGCGCGACGCCTACCAGCCGGATGGACGTCTTGTACTCAAAGCTGCCCAAAAAATAAATCTCGAACAGCTTCAGCCTTCCCTTCCACTCCGGACGCCGCAGCGCGTGCCGCCCGATGCGCTCGAAGTCGGCCAGATATTCGCAAGCCCGCGCGCGGTCCGGCCGCCATTGATAGCCCGGCGATGGCGTCTTCAGATTCACCGAACGTATCGACGACGAAGTATCCTCCAACCACTCGCGCAGATTCCGGTACCGCCCGTGGCACACGTCAAATATCTCAACAGCTTTCATATGCGCTTCTCCTGAATTTCTTCTGCATCCTCCGCGTCCTGTGCATCCTCTGCGTCGTCTGCTTCTTGGGTCGCCTTAGTTGTCCCCGCGCGGAGGTTTCCCTCCGTCCGCGAGTAGCGCCCCGATCTCCCACACCTCTTCCCCGCGCGACATTTCGTCCTCGATCGCCTCGACGCACGTTTGGAAGCATTCGCGCCAGCCCACCATGTACCCGCGCGCGTACTCTTCCGCCATGCATTGCTTTTGCCGGTGCGCGCGCTGCATCGCGAAAAATTGCGCCACTTCGAGCCTCGGCGATGCGAACGCGATTCGCCCGCGGTAGCGAAGCTCACGCAGCGCTCGGGCCAGCCAGTTGAGCGGCGCGGGATAATACACGCCCACCCTCCTCCGCGGCTCATACCAGGCCATCCGCCATCCCCGAGGGACAACCCCGCCATGGCTTACTTCTTTCTTCAACCGCAGCAATTTCCATGCGCGCAGTTTCATGAACGTATGACCTCCGGGCCCGTCCCCACGGCGAGCTCCCGCCGCACCTCTTCGTCCCGCTGGGCCCTTAGCAGTTCCCTCTTACGGATTGCCTCGATAAAAAGCTGCCGGTAGTCCCGTTCGCGGCGCCAAGGGCCGAGTTGGGTGTTTTGGTTTTGATCTCTGCAGGAAGGTTTTTCGGTATGTTTTTGGGTGGATTGTGGATTTTCTTGTTGTCTGTGGAAATCTCTGTGAATTTCGCTCTTTGTTCTCTTTTCTATCGCTCTCTCTATAAATGAACTACCTATCCCTCCTGTAACTTGTTGCTCCGAAAGAGGCTTGCTGCGATCTGCTACGCAGTTTCGCGCGGCGCCCTCCGCAAGTCTGCGTAGGCCCCCTTCATTTCTGCGTTCCCCCTGTGCAGGCTGTGGAAATTTCTTTGCCTTCGTGATCCGCACCACGATGCCGGAAGGCACAGCCTGCGTCTCGATATAACCGCCCCGGCGCAGATCGCGCATCCAGCGCTCAAGCGTGCGGGGATTGAAGCCGGTCTCTTCTTCGATTTCCCGGTAGGTAATCGGTGACCCACCCAACACCCAGCCCACGCCGTCGTGCTGGCTGGTCTGCCGCAGCACGAGCCAACCGTAGAGCCAGATCGAAGCGCCCATGCTGGCGCAGTGCCGCTGCTCGAACAGGCCGCCCCGCAGGCCGGTGCTGAAATCCTTGCCTCTCATGCGGCGGCTCGCCCGGTCATTGAAGCCCTTCCGGCGCCGGAGGTGCGGGTTGCCTCACAAGTTCGTGCTGGTGCGCGGAAAGTTCCTCTCGGACGGGTAGATGTGCCGATGCCATGTCAGCAATGCCCGCAATACGGGATGCGAACCTTCACGTAGCCATCGGGTGCGTTGTCGGAGATACGCAAACGCACGATTCTTCGCACCGCCGCGCGCTTGAAGCAGAAGCCGCAAAGCCGTGCTGTTTGTTCGCGAACGCGGGAAGAGCAAGACTCCCGTTCGATCTTCCGCTGCTTTTGAACCGCGTAATATCGCTCGCGACGTTTCGCTTTCTCCGCCGCGAGATGGAACGGATCAGTCCGCCACCGCCGCATATACTCGCGATTCTGCCGCCGCTTGTCCTCGACCTCTGCTTCACAACAGCGTTTCCCCGCGGACCTGTTACGCGAATTTCGCACAACGGCCTGGTCTGGCATCGCTTCCTCCTGGTCAAGAGATCTCGATAGCCTGCTTAGTTCGCTTGCGCGGACTGCATTGTCGTCTGTTGTCGCCGCGGCGCCGGTCGCAGCTCTCCAAGTCATAAGAACGTTGCAATCGCAAAATCACCCACGGAGTTCTCGAAACGATCGTGTTTCTACCGACTCTTCACCAGCGCGGCTGCCTTTTTCACCGCGGTCCCTGGCGATAAACTCGATTTTTCGAAGCCGGTACTGCTACCCGCGTACCATTGCCGAGAAAATTGCGAGTGTTAGCCTGCCGCCTCGCCTTCCGCCGGGATCTTGGAAGAGCGAAAAAAACGGAGGAATCGGCATGCGCGCCCCCCAGCAGCCGCTGGAATACCTTGTGACCGCGTCGCAAGCATCACTCGAAGCGTTTGAGCTAGCCCAACTGAATCGCTCGGCCAATTTACGAAAGGAGCTGCGAGACATCCTCGACGAATGGCTGCAGACCGAAGTCGATGCGCGAGTCTCGCGCTGGATCCTTGAGTGCCGCCGCGCGCAGAACGACGATGCCAGCCCGCTGCCTGCGGCTCCGCGCAAGCCGCTAAGAATCGGCCAGCTCGCTCTGGCATTCCTTCCCCAGACCAATCCTCCCGGCGCGCGCAACCCGCAGATCCCGGCGCAGGCGTGGAGCGAGAACGGGAAATGTCCGCCAGAATTTCCCGTGCCTGGCATGTTCTCTCCATCTCAGCATGTTCATACACCCACGACTTCATCCATGACTTCCTCAATGACCTCTCCGATCAGTTTGCTCACGCCTTCGCCGATGACTCCGCCTATGACTTCAAAAGACGCCTTCGCAAGCCTGCGCCTCCTGGAAAAATTTCTAGCGCCGCCCGCGCAATCGAACGACACGGAGAATCCGCAAAGCATCCAATCCAACGCGCGAGCGCTATCGGATGAAGACCCCGCGCTCGATAGCGAAGGGCCTGTGTATCGCGCAACCAGCAGCACTTGCCCGAATCACGCGGCGACGGCCCGCCGCCGAAAGCAGCATGGTAGAGCACGCGTCCGGAGCGCATTTCCGCCAACTGTGCGACGCGCGCCCCACCGCTGCGGTCGACATCACCGGCGAGCAGCAAAGCAATCGGTAGCAGGCCGGGCCGCGTGGGGCCCTGCTGCTCGCAACCGACGCCAACGCTCGCCCCGAGCTTCCACGCCTTCCCATCAGCATCTGCCCTCCCCTGCCATTCGCAAACGCGCGCGCTGAATGTTTTGTCGCCGACTGGCGCCCAGCCATCCACAGTCCGCCTCCGCAAATGCAGCCATAACCGCAAGCAGCACCCACAACCCCCGCCCCGAAGCCGTCCGCCAACATAACCTATCCATTACCCGCTCTTGTTTGCGATGCGGACTGGCCTGGGGAAATTGGTATTCACTCGATTACTCGGTCGGCGGAGGCGAGAATGACTGACGGAACCACCGGGAGCCGGGTGGTGAGCAGGCTGAGGGCAAAACCGGCCAGCTTGCATACTTGCACCTCGGTTAGCAATCGTCTCCTAGGGAAACTCTGAACAAGTAGTGTCCGCATCGAAGCGAAGGACAGAAACAGTTGGGTGGCCGGTGATTTCTCTCCAGCATGGATTCCGTTTGCTTTTGCCCTCGCCGGAAGACGGTTCGGCAGCTTCTGCGGCACTACACCGCCGTCGTACACAGCAGTCGTTTGCGGACCAGAAACAGATTCACCAGAGAGCAGGCCACAAACAGGCGGTTCGCGTTCTTGTCCAGCCCGCGATAGCGCACCTTGACGAACCCGAACGGGAGCTTCAGCGCGGCAAACACATGCTCCACTTTCGAGCGCACGCGGGACTTGGTTTGGTTCTTCGCCCGTTCCACCTCGTCGATACGGTCCTTATAGCGATAGCGCCGGTGGGTGAAGTCCTGGGCCTGCGGCGCGTGTTCGCGCAGCACCTCGGCCTGCCCGCGATACGCCTGGTCGCCCCACACTCGTGTCTCCGCGCCGTGAAGGGGGTGGGGCAGCATCGTGCCAGCGGCCGCGTTCGCTGCCGTCGTCATCACCGAGTGAATTAGCTTCGTTTGGCTGTCCACCCCCACGTGCGCTTTCATCCCGAAATACCACTGCTTGCCCTTGCGTGTCTGATGCATCTCCGGGTCCCGCTCCTGCCGCGCATTCTTGGTCGAACTCGGGGCGTTGATGATCGTCGCATCCACGATCGTCCCTGTGTTCAGGCGTAGCCCCTTCTGTTGCAAATGCTCGCCCACCCGCTCGAACAGCCGCTCCCCTAACTCGTGCTGCTCTAGCAGATGTCGAAACTTGCCCACCGTCGTCTCGTCGGGCACGGGCTCGCTCCCCAGGTCGATGCCCGCAAACAGGCGCATCACCGCCGAGTCGTACAGCGCTTCCTCCACCGCTGGGTCCGATAGGTTGAACCACTGCTGTAAAAAATAAATCCGCAGCATTCGCTCCACTCCCACCGGTTGCCGCCCGTTCCCCGCCTTTGGATACACTGGCTCGATTTGCGCGCACAACTCCGCCCACGGCACCACCTGTTCCATCTCTTCCAGAAATGCCGCTCGCCGCGTCTTCTTGCTGTACCGCTCGAAGCCGTTCATCATCGCCAGGGTCCTCTGCTTCATGATTAGGTGATCCCTCCGCTTGCTCTCCGCACCTTATCCGCATCAGAGGAAAAATCAGAGGACTTATTCAGAGATTCCCTAGAGGGCTGCACGGCGGAGAATTTGGGGAATGCGGCGAATTGCGCGAAGAAGGCGCTGCGCGGGGGGCAAACTGCAAACCGTGGAAATGCTACCACAACCGTCACATCCCACGCTCATTCACGCAGCCGAAATGGCGATTCGCGGCTGAGAACTGGCGCGTAAGTATGATGAGGACAGCGAGTCGTCGGGGGGCCTAACATTGCGGAAACTTTATCCGCACGGACCAGCTAACGAGGGACGACTCAGGAAGATGCGTTTACGTTCTACGGGGCGGCCAGGACTCCAGTAGCTGCTCCTTGCGGTAGATGAGGGCGTTGATGTCGTACGGGGCCGAGTTCGATGCTGTGGCCATGTGTGATTGCGTCCGTGGGGCAGGCTTCTACGCAGTAGCCGCAGAAGATGCAGCGCGAATAGTCGATGTTGTAAACCTTGGCGTAGCGTTCGCCGGCGGAGATTCTTTGCGTTTCCGTATTTTCCGCAGCTTCGATGTAGATGCAGTTCGCGGGGCAGGCGGCGGCGCACAGGAAGCAGCCCACGCACTTTTCAAAGCCGTGCTCGTCGCGCTGAAGGACGTGGATGCCGCGATAGCGGGGCTGAACGCTGGCCGGAACGTCCGGGTAACTTTCCGTGGTGGTCTTGCCGAACATCGTCCGCAACGTCACGCTAAACCCTTTGAACAGTGTGACGAAGGTTTCCCCGACTTCCCTAACGATTGAAGGCATCGGCGATCACTTTAGCAAAGTTAGCGAGCTCAGGCAAAGGGCTTTCGCGTTTTTGCTGCGAATGCTGAGACGACACATCGAGTGCGCGCATCGGCTTATTCTCCGGGGGGCGCTACCGGCGGCGCTTCCTGCAGCCGGCCTTTGCCGACTATGGCGGCGGCGATCTGGCGGCCGTGGAAACGTCCGTTCTCGATGAAGATGTCGGAGGTATTTCTACCGCCGACTACGACGCCTGCTACGTAGATTCCCGGACGGTTGGTTTCGAGAGTTTCGGAGTTCACTTTGGGGCGCCGGGTTTCGGGATCGAGGTCGATTCCCTGGCGCTCGAGGAACGGGAAATCGGGATGATAGCCGGTCATAGCGAAGACCTGAACGGCGGGGACGGCTGTTTCGTGATCCGAGTTTTGCACCAGGACTTGATGAGGCTCGATTCGCGTCACGTGGCTATTGAACATGGCGCGGATTTCGCCCGCGCGGATGCGGTTCTCGATGTCCGGCTTGACCCAGTATTTCAGAGTCTTGCCCATTGCGGAGTCGCGATGAATCAGAGTGACATGAGCGCCGCCGCGGAAGAGTTCTAGAGCCGCCTCGGCTGCGGAATTCCTCCCGCCGATGACGACCACTTGCTGATTCCAATACGGGTGCGGGTCCGTGAAGTAATGGGAGACGTTCGGGAGATCCTCGCCGGGAATTCCCAGGGGATTGGGCAGATCGTAGTAACCCGTAGCTATGACGATTTTCTTTCCGTGGTATTGCCGATGGCCGGAATCGGTTTTTGCGTGAACTACGAAGTCTCCCTCTTTTCCGTCGATGCGCTCGACGCGCTCGTAGAGCCGAAGGTCGATGTCGTAATGCTCGACGGCGCGGCGGTAATACTTCAGAGCCTCGACCCGGGTGGGCTTGCCGCCGGAAATCGTCATGGGAATATCGCCGATTTCCATCCGCTCGGGCGTGGTGAAGAAATTCATGTTGGTCGGATAGTGGTAGAGCGAGTTACAGAGGCAGCCCTTGTCGATTACCAGCGAGCTCATGCCCACGCGCTTGGCCTCGATGGCGCAGGCCAGGCCGGTGGGGCCGGCGCCGATGCAGATCACGTCATAGAGATTTGTCATGGAGCTAGTTTGCGATGAGGGATGCGAGATTTCAAGGTGGGCTGCTTCTGGACAGCGAGGCGTTTGTGGTGGCATCGCCGCCCTTGGTGTTTCTTGAGGCACACAGGCAAGAGTGCCAGTGCCACGAAAACCGGCGTTGCAGAGGAGGTCGCTTATAGTGTCGAGTGGCAGATATGCGGATTGTTTGTTTTCAGCAAGATGGCCGCGATTCCGTTCGTCCGAGTGTGTCGAGTCAAATCGGCTGGAAATTGGCGCAAAATTACGCGTAATTTCGCCCGGATTCTGGTGCCGTGGGACCGTTCCGTAGTACCCCGGAGCCCACCGATTCGTTGCCGCCGCGCACTGCATGTCGCCATCCTCCGACTTTCACGCTAGCACAACGGGCGGCTGGCACAAGGATGTAGTTGTCGTGGTTCGTTTCCGGAGATATGAAGTTCGCGACCACCGCCAATCGGGAGATTGGCGTTCCCAGGAAACCTGGCTCGCGCAAGGGTGCAGTTGACGTGGTTGGTCTGCAAGAACTGCCACGCTCTCGCCGCAATAATCGGACAAAAGAGAAATGTGCCCGAAACTTCAAGTTTCGATTTTTCGCGATGTACGTGCTGACGCGAGCGGCAGGACGCGACAGTAGGTCTCAGGCTGAGACTCCTATATTAACTTAAAAGGTATTTCGTTATTCTACATGACAGCGAACGATACTAGCGATAGTTAGTATCTACAAATCGGTGGTGGTGGATAAGAAGCACGGAGCAAATTTCAAAGCGTGCGGAGGCCCGGCGGGCAGAGGTAATCGCGGGTCACACAAAAAGGGGGATGTATGAAACTGAGGAATGCGCTAAGGGTGTGTTTGTTTGCGGTGTTGGCTGCGCTGTCGATGGGCACGACTGCGAATCTTTTGGCACAGTCTGCCGGAACGGCCGCGCTCACCGGGACGATTACCGACTCCTCCGGCGGACGGGTGGCCAACGTTACCGTAACTCTCACGAGCGCGGCTACGAACCAGTCGCGCACGACTGTTACTGGGACCGACGGAACGTACCGCTTCTCCCTGCTGCCTCCGGGCACGTACAGCGTGCGATTTACCGCCAAGGGTTTCAAGTCAGCCGACGTTTCGGACGTGGAGTTGTCGGTGACCGAGATTGTGGCTCTCGACCGCACTCTCGATGTTGGCGCACAGACCGAGTCTGTCACCGTCGAGGCCACCTCCGAGACGCTGCAAACTGCCAGTTCGACGCTCGGAACTGTGGTGAACTCGAATACGGTGACCGAGCTCCCGCTGGCTAACCGCAACTACAGCCAGATTATCGGCCTTTCGGCCGGCGGCAACAGCGGCGTGAATAATGCGACATCTTTCGGCAAAACCACCGTCGATATCTACGTGAACGGGAATTCGAACCTGCAGAACAACTTTCAGATGGACGGCGTAGCTATCGGCAGCATGGGCACGTCAGGGCGGGCGGACGATAACGGCGTTTTCGTGGGGATCCCGATCATCAACCCCGACGCGATCCAGGAATTCAAGGTCCAGACGTCCACTTATGACGCCAGTTTCGGCCGCAATCCGGGCGCGAACGTGAACGTGGTTTCCAAGTCCGGGACAAACTCCTGGCACGGCACCGCGTTCGAGTTTCTGCGCAACGGACAACTGGATGCGAACAGCTTCTTTTACAACCGCGACACCTGCGGGAGTACGTTTAAAGGGAAATCGTGCCCCAAGCAGGTGCTGACGCAAAACCAGTATGGCGGCGTGATCGGCGGACCGATCAAGAAGGACAAGCTTTTCGTTTTCGGAAGCTATGAGGGAACCGGCCAGAAGAACGGAGTGGATCCGGACGGCTTTTCCACGATCCCGAACTATCCGGTGAATCCGGCGGGCGCGCGTAATACGCAGTCGTGGGTTTCCGCTCTGATCGCAGGGAACTGCAACAGCCTCGGTTTCGGTCCCACGCCCCCGTTGTCCTGCTCGGCCACCTCCGTGGCCCCCGTGGCTCTGAAAATGCTGCAACTGACCAACGCGGATGGGAGCTATTACTTCCCCACAAACCCGACCGGAGGCACGGTCAGTTTTGCGATTCCCGCGATCTTCAACGAGAAACAGTACATTGCCAATGGCGACTACCTGGTGAACGACAAGAACACCGTGGCGATGCGCTTTCTCTACGACACCACTCCGCGAACGCAGGCGTTCATCTGCGGAGTCTGCGGGGCGCCTCCGGGAGCGCCGCAAAACAGCCAGTTTTCGAACAGCAACGCGGTGCTGAAGCTGACGACGATCGTTACGAACAATCTTGTGAACGAGGCCCGCATATCGTTTCAGCGGCTTTATTCCAACCAGGTGGACGGACTTCCTGCAGGCTATTCGCCCGCGAACCTGGGAATCACGCCCATCGTGCCGGGCACACCGTTTGCACCCATCATGTCGTTCCTGACGAACAGCTAGGTGTCCGATAAGCTGGTGGCGCGCGCCGGATTTGGATTCTTCTACGACAGAATCCCCGCCGGCACTTATTTCATGGGCGTGGAGCAGAACTTTCCGTATGCCGGAACGCTCGACTACAGCGGATCGGCCGCAGCCCCGTTCACAATTCAAAACCCATTCCCGGTTTATACCCCTGGGACATTCCCCCAGCGATATTTCAATCCTGTTACGGGAGCTTCCTCGGCTTTGACGGCGGTGGGCGTGACTCCCATCATCCACACGCCATTGGTGCGGGAATACAACGTGAACCTGCAGTATGAATTTGCTCCCGGCTGGGTGCTGGAAACGGCGTATGTGGGTTCGGCGGGACTCAACCTTACCGACAATGCGCAGAACTTGAACACGGCGGCCATCGCGAGCGCCGGCAATCCGGTAAACGGGGTAACCACAACGACTCTGGGGAACGTGGCGGCCCGCGTGCCCTATCTGGGTTACTCGCCGACCGGAATGCAGATCACGACTTTTAATGGGAGCTCGAATTACAACAGTTTGCAGGTCACGGTCCGCAAACAGATGGGACATGGGTTGAGCCTGCAGGGCGCTTACACCTGGAGCAAAGCGATGTCGCACTCGATTGCCGATAAATCGGACAGCAATATCGCGACGAACTTAGCCCAGCAGTATGGCCCCTCCTATTTTAACCGCCCGCAGAGATTCATCCTCAATTACGAGTGGGATATTCCCTCCGGTCAGCACACAGGGGCCGCGGAAAAGCTGCTCAATGGGTGGAGCCTTTCCGGCGTCACAACCATCCAGGACGGGAACCCGATCACATTCGTGGACAGCAACGCGGGCACTGTCTACGGGACCCAGGGGAACGGCACCGGCAATAACGGGCGCGCGCAGTTGTGCGGGAATGGGCAGCCTATCGCGACACCGGGCGGAATCGAGGCGCGCCTGGGAGGAGCGAGTGGGGGGCCGGGATTCTTCAACACGAAGGCCTTCTGCCCGGCGCCGGCGATTATGCCCGACGGTGTGACCGTCACAACCCAGGCGGCGTGCCCGTCATGCGCCACGCTTTTCGGCAACTCCGGAATCGGCATACTGCTGGGGCCCGGCCAATTCAACTTTGACAGCTCCCTGATGAAGACCACCAAGGCGACCGAGCGGCTCACCGTTCAATTCCGCGTGGACGCGTTTAATTTGTTCAACCATGCGCAGTTCAACTCCATCGGACAGGGCGGGTGTTGCGGGCCTCAGCCGTCTTTGCCGGACGTTTCTAACGGGACATCGGGAATCATTTCGAGCACGAGCGTGGGGCCGAGGGTGATTCAGTTTGGGTTGAAGATGCTGTTCTAAGATGAGGGGCCAGCCGCTAGCGGTTAGCGGCTGGCCCGCAACTCCGGGCAAGCCTCTTTGGACGGGTCGTCCCTCCTTGAGCGAAGCGGAGAACGTTTATCTTCGCTGCGCTCAGAATGACGGCTCAAGACAAGGCGGACGGCGGCGCAAAGGCGAGACACAGCGCCAATCGGGAGATTGGCCTTCCCCGGGGGCCGCTCGAAGGGCGAAGAGCGAACGATAGAAGGCTTCTTTGATCCGCTCAAAATAATTGCTGAGGAAAACAGCAGTACCTGACGGCGAAAGAAGAAGCAGGTCCCTCACCCATCCGCGCTTCGCGCGTATGGCCTCCGGATGACAACTAAAGGCGAAGCGGCAATGATGTCCTGCGCGCCACACGACAATGGCTTCGCCGAAGCCCTGCGATTCGAGTTTTACCTGCCGTTACCTTGCTAGCGGGTCGGGGCGCATTTGGACTTTGACTACCTTGTCCTTGGTTCCCTGGCCGCCTTCGAGGTGCCATGCTGTGTAAGGATTGTAGCTGGTCCAGAAGGCGCGGCCTTTCCATCCGGCTTTTGCGTTGTCGATGCGACCCTGCATCGAGCGGGCGAAATAGCCCATCGGGTACGGGATGCGGATGGTGACGAATTCGCCTGTTTTCGGGACCAGCGCGAGGATGGCATCGGAATTGACGGCTCCCGTCATCGGCACATCTTTGCCCAGGCCTAGAATGCCGTGGCGGTCCGCGAAGATCAGATAGGTCAGGTTGGTATTGATAGCGATGCCCTGGAACGTCGGGCCTGCCTTGCGATAGATCGTCCAACCCTCGGGGCAGTGCTGTCCGGTGGCGGTGGGACCGCGCAGGACCTTGCACTTGCGACGGTCAAACGAGGTGATGTGATCGCTGCCGCGCCAGTTCTGCCAGGCCACGCCTTCGCTATCGACGGAAACTCCTCCTGAACTGAATACCGGGGGATCCTGACCCTTAGGCGGCGCGTAGACCTCGGCGTAACTCGTGTAGGGAGGATTGGATCCTCGCACGATGCGCACGAGCTCGTTGCGGTTCAGGCCCGTGCCGGAGCACCACGCGCTGCCGTCGACCGGGCTCACGGAGATGGCGTAGCAGCCAAAATCGATGCGGTGATCTTTCTTGGGGTCGATCGGCTCGCTGGGCTCGGTCCAGGGCTTGGTGATCTTGCCGTCGCCGTTGGTATCGAGAACCGCAGGTAGCCAACCCTGGGACGCTTCGGGATCGTGCGTGCGATCCCAGGCGGCGGTATCCACCCAGCCGATGTAGCCGGGCTGGCCGAAGAAGAGGCTGCCGTCGGGGCCAAACTCGTTGTGGTCGGTGGTGAAGCAGGTATCGATCTCGCTGAACGACTTCTTCTCGGGGTCGTACATGCCGACCTGTTTCATGCTGTCCTGCATGGGAAAGTACTTGGCAAATTTATTGCTGGAGCCGGCTTTGCAATAGGCGGGCTGGTTGCCTCCGTCGGTTGCAGTGCCGCGATTGCGAGCCGAATACCACACGCGGCCGAGCGAATCGATCGCCGAACTGCGGGGCTTGGAAGACGATAGCCAGATGTTCTGGTTGCCCCAGTAAGGCGAGGGCATGTTCATAGTGATCGTCGCCTCGGCCTGCGACGGAACCTTCGCGGAGTAGGCTGTGTTGGTGCGCGGATCGAGCCAGACCATGTCGTCATTGCCCTGGGACACGACGCCGTACACGGGCCCGTCGGCGTTGATCGACGGATTGCGAAGGTCGCTGGCTGCCTCGTCATGCATGTAATCGCTCGGCTTTCCCCAGTCCCAGAGGGTGAGCACGACGTTGCGCTCAATTCCAGCAGGGCGCGGAGGGGCTTCCGGGTAGGCGCCCTTGGCGATGCGATCGGTCCAATCGGCGAACATGGTGCGCTGGTCGCCCAGGCCCAGGAATTGGGCGTTCATGCTGGCGCCCATCGGGCCGGAGGCGGTGCGGCGGTCCCAGGCGTCGAGGGTGGTCTTGAAGGGGCCGAACTTTTGCGTGACGGCAGTTACTTCGCGCGTCGCTTTGTCGCCGATCTGGTGGCAGTCGAGGCAAATCTTGATTCTTCCCGCGACGTCGTTCACGGGAATACGGCCCTCGGGAATCTTGGCGAGGCTCAGCCAGTAGCTGGCGGGATAATATTGCGCGGCAGCCTTTCCGTCAGGCGCGATTACGGCGGTGAGATCGAGCTGCTGGCCCGGCTTCGCCGTTACGCGCGGTGAGTCGACGAGTCCGTAGCCGCGCACAAACAACTGATAATTCGCCGCAGGCAGCTCGGGCAGCAGGTAGCGGCCCTGATCGTCGGTTACGACGATCTTGGCGTACTTGGTGGGCAGGTCGTTCGTCTCGGCGACGACCCACACGCCCGCTTCGGGGCCTTTGAAGCTGGTGACCACGCCTCCGATATTGTCCTTGTCGACGGTGACGGTTTCGCTGGCGCGGCGGCCGGAACTCGTCCGGGGCAGCAGCGCCGCACAGAGCGCGATCGCCCCAACCATCAACCCTGCATAGAGAATTCTTTTGGACATAACTTCCCGCCTCCCTCAATCGCGATTCAGTGTACGGTTTGGAGAGATACTTTATTGCAAATTGCGGAGCTTTTCCATGGGGTCCGCCCTGCGGCGGCATCTCCGTTTTGAGCTTTTGGTCCGGCACATAGTACGACTAATCGCGGCCTGCGTACAACGGATTTGCGAGCGAGAAAAAAATGGGCTAGTACGATGCGCAGGCAGCGAGATTAAGCAGCGGATGTCAAGCCGTGGGCAAGAGCGCGTCGGAGAGTTCGGCGGCGAATTCCTCGAGTTCTTTTTCGCGTTCCGGGGTGGCGGGAAGCTTTTCTTTCTTCGATACGAAATAGTGGCCGTCGTGCTGGATCATCTTCACGCCCAAGTTGCCTGCGACCAGATACGCCGGCTGTCCGAAGAGTGCCAGTCCGCCGGAGGCCTGTGGAGCCAGCAGCGCGGCGCAGTTCCCTTTTCGAACGCCCACATAGCTTTCATACATGGGGAACGCCACGATTTGAAAGCCGTGGGTCATGAGCCGTTGAAGCTGGGCCGCTTGCTGAGGAGTGATATCCATGCGCGATCAGGATAACAGAGGCCGGCAGCGGTATCCGGATGCCGAAGGTACATGGGCGGGAATCAGGCGGATGGACTTCGGAAATCAGTGAGTGCTAAGGTAAATCATGTCTCGTGGCCTGCTTGCCGGGCCGGGAATAATTCGCAGTGACACTTCAATTGCAATCGTGAGGAGAACTGAAATGAAAGGTCGAGTTTTGTTGTTGATGCTGGCAATTTTAATCGCTGTTCCGATGTTTGCCCAGGGTCCGGGACAGGCGCCGCCGCCCCCGCCTTCTTTCCCGCCGGAGCAACTGGACCAACTGGTAGCGCGCATCGCGCTGTACCCCGATTCCCTGCTGTCGCAGGTTCTGGCCGCCGCCACTTTCCCGGACCAGATTCCCGACGCGGCCCGCTGGGCCGATCAGCATCACTACCTCACTGGGCAGGCGCTGGCGGACGCCATCCAGGGAGACCAGCTTCCGTGGGATCCCAGCGTGCAGGCGCTGCTGCCCTTCCCGTCGGTGCTGGAGATGATGAGCGCCGACATGAGATGGACCACCGATCTGGGCAACGCGTTCCTGGCGCAGCAGCAGGACGTGATGGATGCTGTGCAACGGGAGCGTCGCAAGGCCCGGGATTTCGGGTATCTGCGAAGCAATGCGCAGATCGTTGTCGGAGGCGGGCCCTATATCACGATCGATCCGGTGAATCCCGGGTATGTAGTGGTGCCTTACTACGATCCCGGAATTGTTTTCTTTGCGCCGCGGCCCGGATTTTTCGTGGGCGGCGGCATTCGATTCGGGTTCGGTGTCACGATCGGGGCATTCTTCCGGCCCTGGGGCTGGGGCTACGGACGATTTGACTGGGGCCGGCACGTCGTTTTCGTCAATAATCGCCCGTGGGGACGCACGTGGTACAACCGGGGGTCGTATGTTCATCCCTACCCGGATGTTCACCGTTATGCACCAGCGCAGAGAGTGCCGGAGCGGCATGAACTCGAGCAGCGCTCCGAGCGTGAGCGATCCGCGGAACGCGAAGGGCGCCGGCCGGTGGAGGAACATCACGGCGGTGATCACGACCACGGCGGCGACCGCCGTTAGTATTTAGGCTCCTGCCGCAAAAGCAATGCGAACCCGCCAATCGGGAGATTGGCGTTCCCGGGACCAGCAAAGAGCGCCATTCTCTCGAATGGCGCTCCCCGGGAAAGGCTTTTAGCCCATCCAGGGTGGCCTCGCTGCGCCCCTTGTCCCTTGCTTCTCCTTGCCCTTACCCTTCAGGGCACTCTTTTACGGCTCATTCATGGGCCGTAAATATGTCTGCGTTATAATGGAAGCACGATGCCGGGATTTCTGACCAGCCTGCTGCAATCGCTGCGCGACCGCCGTGGCACGGACATGCGTTACCTGTGCCGCCACCTGCTTTCCGAACGCGGCGAAGCCTCGCAAACCGCCCTCGCGCAGGAAATCATCAATACGTACACGAAGATGAACCCGGCGCAGCGCGTGAGCTTCTTCGAAATGCTGTGCCGTGAATTTTCGCCGGACGAAGCGACTGTGCTGCGCGCCGCCGCCGCGTACGAGCGGAATCCCGGGACGAAAGACTCTCGCGGCCCTTTCGGCCGCGGTGGAAGCGCCGCGGCAGGAACTCATCCGCCGCATCAATACGGCGCCGGGTGGCACGGAAACACTCGTCACGATGCGCGAACATCTGCTCGATGCGTCCGGAAACGGGAAAAACTTCGAAGCGCTGGACGTGGACCTGCGGCATCTGTTCCGTTCCTGGTTCAACCGCGGCTTCCTGCGCCTCGAGCGCATCAGCTGGCAGACCTCGGCGCTGATCCTCGAGAAGCTCATCCGCTATGAATCGGTGCATGAAATCAACGGCTGGGCGGACCTGCGCCGGCAGGCTCGAAGCGGACCGGCGATGCTTCGCGTTTTTCCATCCGGCTCTCGCCAACGAGCCGATCATTTTCGTGGAAGTAGCGCTGTCGCAGGGGCTCACCGGCGAACTCGAACCGCTGCTCGATATCAACGCGCCCGTGCTCGACTCCGACAAAGCCGACACCGCCATTTTTTATTCCATCAACAACTGCCTGAAAGGCTTGCGGAACGTTCCATTCGGCAATTTCCTGATCAAGCAGGTGGTGGCGGAGCTGGCCGCCGAATTTCCGAATATCAAGACATACAGTACGCTTTCGCCGCTCCCGCGGTTCTCGCAGGCTTTGCGCGATACGGAGAGCCCGCAGGGTTTCACGCGCGAACGCCTGTCGCGCCTGCTGGCCGAATACGCACAGGACCTTACGGCAGCCGCCAAGCGCCGCGATCCCGTGGAGGCATTCTTTTCTCTGCTGGAAAAGCCCTTGTCCTACCGCGAGATTCTTTCCGCGCCGCTGCAGCGCGTGGCTCTTGCCTATCTCACCAAGGCTCGCAAAGACGGCAAGCTCTACGATCCGGTGGCCACGTTTCATCTCTCGAACGGCGCACGGCTGGAACGGATCATTCCCGCCGGGAACGTGCGGCCCTATGGGCTGCAGGCTTCGTTCGGCGTGACGGTGAATTACCGGTACGTGCCCGCGGAGCTAGAGGAGAATCACGAGCGATTTGTACGCGGGCAGATTCGCGTTTCCGCCGCGCTGCTGCGAGAGCACAGAAAAGTGGCCGAGGCTTGGGATGGGACGCCGGGCGACGCTTCCGTTGCCGAGACCGATGAGATCAGCCGTGTTGCTTCATATGCGGCCAAGCCCGCGAACGCGGCATTCAGCGTTTTTTTGTTTTCCCGGCACCGGACTTCTTGAAGTGGCCCAGGCGCTCCAGAACGGCGCCCACCACTAGCGGAAGCGCTACCGTGGCATCGTCCAAAACTTCGGCGAAGCGGCCGCCTTCCTCTTCCGGAATGAATTTGCCCCACGATACGGCTTCGGTATAGGTGCTGCCGGAGAGGCCGCCCCAGTTCACCGGCTCGGGGCAGATGCGCACTCCGTAGCTATAGCGCTTCAGCGGAACCTTTTCGTATCCGCGCCGGGCCAGGAGCTCGGCGTAGACGCCGAATTGCTGCGCCCAGTTTCGCGGGACGCCGCCGCCGATGGTGAAAATTCCCATGCGATTGGTGTTGAGCATCGTCGCGGCGTAATGCTCGAAATCCTCGTAAGGATCGAACCGCAGAAGCGGCCTTCCCTGCTTCTTACGCAGGCGCTTGTGCAGGGCGAAATCGATGCCCAGCTCGGAATCGGTGAAGGCGGGCACGAACACCGGCACATTTTTTTCGGCGCACGTTTTCAAAATTCCGCGGCCCTTGGCGTGGCGGATCAAATACTCGCCGATGCGGCGATTGATCTTCCAGCTGCAGACGACATCCTCCGCGTCCCAGCCGCTCAGGATGTGCTGCATCACTTCTTCGACGGCGTCGAGGTTCACTTCCGGCTCGAGCGAATCGTAGACGCGGTTGTAACCGGCCTCGAAGAGCTCGCGATCGTCCATGGCGGCGTTGTAGCGGAAGTGCGAGCGGCCGGTGGCTTCCACCAGTCCGTGGGCCATCAGCGCGCCGGTGGAGACGATGGCCTTCACGATGCCGGCCTCGACGAGGTCGCAGAAAACCAGGCCCATTTTGCCGACGGTCATCGCGCCGGAAAGGGTCATCACCACGAGGCAGTCTTTGTCGCGGGCCATGGCTTCGAGCACGTCCGCGGCGTCGCCGATCTGCCGGGCGGTGAAGGCGGTCTGGCCCATCGAGCGGACCAGATCGTCGATCGTGTGGACACGCGAAAGGTCGAGCGGAAAAATCGGAGTGAGGCGATCTTCAATCGGGTCGTGGAGGATTCTTCCGGTCACACCCTTTTTCTTCTTTGCCATTCCGCGTCCTCGCAGGTAATGTAATCCACTCGGCCAGCGCCAACACACGTGTTGCGCGTGTGCGAACTATTGATATTACAGAAGCCGCAGAAACGAAAGCGGTATTTCAAATTTCCCGGAAAGCATGAATCGACCATGACCCGATACACCCCCATGCCCCCCGATAATTTCGGCGGGCTTGCCGAGGAAGACTCGCTCTACGAGAAGGCCCGCGCCGTGATTTTTCCGGTGCCGCTCGAGCGCACTACGTCCTACGAACACGGAACGAGCAACGGCCCTGCGGCGATTCTGGCGGCCAGCCGGAACATGGAGCTTTACGACGACGAACTCGACGCGGAAATTTACAAGGAAGTGGGCATCGCGACCGTTCCGGCCATCGACACGATGGATGGCTCGCTCGAAGAGGTGATCGCGGAAATTTTCAGCGCGCAATGCGGGTTCATCGACGATGGAAAGCTGCCGGTGGCGCTGGGCGGCGAGCATTCGCTCACGCCTCCGCTGGTGAAGGCGGTAGCGAAAAAATACAAAGACCTGAGCGTGCTGCAGATCGACGCGCATGCGGATTTGCGCGAGGCCTATCAGGGAAACCCCAACAGCCACGCCTGCGCGATGCGCCGCGTGGTGGAGATTTGCCCGGCGGTGCAGGTGGGAATTCGCTCGCTTTCCGTGGAAGAGGCCAACGATCTTCCGAGGCTGAGGACCAAAATCTACTGGGCGAGGGAGATCGTTCACGCACCCGTCGAGGGATGGATTGCAAAGGTGCTCGCCGATCTGAGCCATCACGTGTACCTGACCGTGGACCTCGACGGGTTCGATCCCTCCATCGTGCCCGCGACGGGAACGCCCGAACCCGGCGGCCTCAACTGGTACCAGGTGACGTCGCTGATCCGCTCCGTGGCGACCCACAAGAAAATCGTGGGAATGGATTTCGTGGAACTGCTGCCGCAGCCGGGCGATCATGCTTCGGATTTTCTTGCCGCCAAGCTGGTGTACAAGACGCTGGGATACATTTTCTGCCAGAAATAAAATCGACGAGGTATAGGTGATGACTCAAGCTTTTGTACTATCCGTTCTGGAAGAGCGGGACGTTTACGTCCACGTCAGCACGCCGGGATTTATTTCCTGGATCGTGATCGGACTGCTGGCGGGCTGGATCGCGGGCCATCTAACGCGGGGCCGCGGCTTCGGCTGCGTGGTCGATGTGATCCTCGGATTAATTGGCGCAGTGGTGGGCGGATGGATTTTCACGCGCCTCGGAATTGTGGCGATGGGGTTCTGGGGGAGCCTCGCCGCGGCCACGGTGGGGGCGGTGCTGCTCGTGGCGATCGCGAGACTGTTCGCCGGCAGCAGACCTTAGGAATCCATAAGGAGCCGCAGCACTCGGTCTTTGCCTCCCGATACAATTTTGGGCACGTCGCGCGATTATTGCTGAAGAGCAAGTAGCGCCCGCATGCGGCTGGTATATACTGAGGCCAATGCATTCATATTCCGCAATGGGTAGCTGTCGATGACATCCAGAATTCTTTTGGCGGACGACCACGAGATTGTCCGCAGCGGCATGAAGAGCCTCCTCGACGCGCATCACCCCTGGGTCGTGTGCGGCGAGGCGGAGAACGGGAAGCAGGCTGTAGAGAAAGTGATGGAACTGAAGCCGGACATGGTGGTTCTGGACCTCAGCATGCCGGTGATGAACGGAATTGAAGCTGCCCGTGAAATCCGCAAGAAAGCCCCTGCTACGAAGATTGTGATCTTCTCCATGCACGACTCGCCGCGCATCGCGGAAGAGGCTGTGCAGGCCGGCGCCGATGCCTACCTCGCCAAGACGGCGCATTTCAGCGAACTGGAAAGAGTGATTGGCTCGCTGCTGAACGGCGGCTCGGCACCTAAGGCTTAGGAAGTCGGCTGGCTTCGTATTCGTCCCCTAAAAGGCGTTGCCCGATTGCTATGACCTTGCTGGAATTGTGGCGCGGGGAGAGATCCCTCGTCGCTTCCCTCTGTCGGGATGACAACGAAAGGCAACGGCGACGACAACGGCAAATGCGAAGAAGGCATCGCTGTTACGCGCCGGTCCTGGCGTGAAACAAAGAGGGACCCTTCGTCGCTACTCTCCTCAGGATGAATGCTGAAAGACCACGCCAAAGGCGACAGCAAACAGCAAAGTCAAAAGCGCAACGGCTGAGGCGATAGCCACAGCGAAAGCAAAGCAAAGGAAACCGCTCAGGCAACGGCTAAGACAACGACGAAGGCAGCTGCTACCCACGATGGCGCCGAACCGCAAAAGATCGAACTGCGGTATTGCCGGGCGGAGTCGTCTGGCTCCGTCCGGCTGCTTTTTGAAGAAGCAGATACTACCGGCGGCTAGGGTTGGATGATCTGGTTGCGCAGGGCGTAGCGCACCAGGTCGCTCACCGTGTGCACCTGCAGTTTGCGCATGATGTTGGCGCGGTGGGTGTCCGCTGTTTTCACGCTGATTCCCAGGGTAGTGGCGACTTCCTTGCTGCTGTTGCCCTCGGAGATCAGGCGGATAATTTCGCGCTCGCGCGTGGTGAGGCGATCCTTCAGGGTTTGGGCGCCGCCGGCGAAGGCGGTGGGGGACGTGCCCAGGTTGGTGAGCATGAGTTCGGTGGCATGCGGTGTGAAGAACGGTTTGTGGTTGGCGAGCGCTTCCACGGCGAGCACCAGATCGCGGTCCGAATCGCTTTTCACCACGTAGCCTCGGATACCGGCTTCGAGAATCTCGCGGATGAGCTGGTCGGAATAGTGCATCGACAGGACGAGAATCTCGGTCTTGGGAGAAGTTTGGCGAATCTGCCTGGCGGCTTCGAGGCCGTCCATCTCGGGCATGCCGATATCGAGAATGGCGACGTGCGGCTGCAACTCCCGAACCTTGGCCACCGCCTCGGTTCCGGTGTGCGCTTCACCGCAGATTTCCCATCCCGGATGCGTCTCCAGCATGGTCTTCAGGCCGCGGCGCATCAAAGCATGGTCATCTGCCACTACAATCCGCAACGCACTCATTCCGGGCCTCCTGGGATTTGAATTCCGCACATCGGATTGCGCATCCAGTGTGTTAGTCATGTCAATTCATTCCTTTCCGTCTTTCGGCAGCACGGATTTGATGGTGTCGAGCAGGTTCGCGAGCGGCGCCGATTTCACGGCCAGCCCGTGGACCCCGATCTTGGCCATTTCGTTGCGAATCTGCTGGGATTCGTGCATGGTGAACGCTACAATCCGGATTTTCGGGGACGTCTTCAGAATCTCAGGGGCGGCTTCCAGGCCGCCCATCACCGGCATGCTGACGTCGAGAATGACGACGTCGGGCTTCAATTCCTGCACCTTGTCGATGGCTTCCCTGCCGTTGGTGGCCTCGCCGCAGACTTCCCACCCGGCTCCCCACACAGCCGAACGCAGGCCCCGCCGCACCGCTTCGTGATCGTCCGCGATCAAGACCCTGAGGGTTCTCTCGCGGCCAGGAGCGGGATCCTGAGCTGGATTCGCGGCATTTTCTGCGCGCGAGGCGATAGTGAGGAACAAAGTACTCTCAGCCACGCGGCCGGCTGCCGTAGATCGCATAACCAAAGACCCTCGGGGTTCGGACTGCCGTTGGGTATCCATTCCGTTTTTCCGTTCCACCGGCGGCTTCGCCGGATGCTGACAATGCGGCTAAAAACCAGCGCGAAACTTCAACTCTATGCATTCCCGCAGCCCGAGAGCCCTCGCGGGGCCGCTCTAATCCGGCATCACTGAAAAACGCCCGAGTCAGTCACACAGAAAACCCTAATTGCCAGAGGAGGGCAATACAGGGATTCCCTGATAGCGCGGTGCCTCCTGGCTGTAGCGGCGCCGATTCATGAGGCGGGACCACTCAAGAGGTTCCTCCGCGCAAATGCGCACCGGTCAGGTGTGATACCATGACGCGACGGCACATCGCACGGCACGTGCCTTTTTACCCTGGCCTCGTTAGAATCGTCGACCGTTCTTTGCGCAGGCTCAGCGAGAAACCGAGAAAAAACATTTGAGCACATCTTCTTTGTGGGCCATTCCGCTCGGCGGACTGGGCGAGTTCGGAATGAACATGCTCGCCCTCCGCACGGGCGACGACATTATCGTGATCGATGCGGGCCTGATGTTCCCCGAGCAGGAGTTGCTCGGCGTGGATATCGTGATCCCCGACATTACCTATCTGAAGCAGAACAAGCGCATGGTGCGCGCGATCGTCCTCACGCACGCGCATGAGGATCACATCGGCGCGATCCCCTACATTCTAGGCGACCTCAACGTGCCCATTTACGGCACGCAGTTTACGATGGCCCTGGTTCGCAAGAAGCTCGAAGAGCACGGGCTGCTCGATTCGGCCAAGCTGCACGAAGTCTCGCCCGGCGACACCACCACTCTTGGCCCCTTCCAGATCGAATATCTGCGGGTCACTCACAGCACCATCGACTGCGTCGCGCTGGCGGTGCGAACGCCCGTGGGCGTGATCATTCACACCGGGGACTTCAAAATCGACCCCACCCCCGTGGACGGCAAGCCGTTCGACCTGCACGCTTTCGCGCGCTACGGAGCCGAAGGAGTTCTGGCGCTTTTCAGCGACAGTACGAACGTGGAGCGCCCCGGTTTTACGCCTTCCGAGAGAGCGGTGGTGGTGCGGCTCGAAGAGCTCTTCCGCGCCGCACCGGAACGCGTGGTGGTCTCGTGCTTTTCCAGCTCGATTCACCGCATCCAGCAGGTGATCGACGTTGCGCGCGTGGTCGGGCGCAAGATCGGCGTCGTCGGCAGAAGCATGGTCGATAATATCGAAATCGCGCACGGCCTGGGCAAGCTGCGCATTCCAGACGGCAGCATGGTGCGCCCGCAGGATATCCGCGGCTTCGACCGGCGGAAACTCGTCGTGCTGGCGAGCGGGACGCAAGCCGAGCCCATGTCGGCGCTTTCGCGCGTCTCGGTCGACAACCATCGGCTGATGAGCATCGCGGAAAACGACACCGTCATTTTGTCCTCGCGCCTGATTCCCGGAAACGAGAAGGCTATCTTCCGCATGATCGACCACTTCTTCCGGCGGCGCGTCCTCGTGTATTACGAAGGCGGACGTTCGGCGCCGATCCACGTCTCGGGACACGCCAGCCAGGAGGAAATGAAAATCCTGCTGCAGCTGGTGCGCCCCAAGTATTTCGTTCCGCTGCACGGCGAGTATCGCCATCTGTTCCGCCATGCCGCCCTTGCCGAACAGGTGGGCGCCGTTTCCGGCGAGATTTTCCTGCTGGAGAGCGGTCATCCGGTGGAATTCACCGCGGACGGCAGCGCCTACCGCCGTGAGCCCGTGGCCGCCGGCCGCGTTTGCGTGGATTCAGGGTCGCTCGAGGAAATCGAGGATGTGGTGATCCGGGACCGTCGCCATCTGAGCGAAGACGGCGTGGTGGTGCCCATCGTGGCCATCGACAAGCACACCGGGCTAATCGAAACGCCCCCCGAAATCGTCACGCGCGGCTTTTTGCCCAGCGAAGACGGCCAGCAGATTCTCGCCAAGGCGCGCGAGGTGATTCTGCGAACCATCGAGCAGTCCACTCCCGAGGAGAAAATGGACTGGAGCGTGATCAAAGAGAAAATCCGCGTGGAGCTCAAGCGCTATCTTAACAAGCAGACCTCCAAGCGGCCGTTGATCCTGCCGGTCATTCTGGAAGTGTGACGCCGGGTAACACGGCGTTCGCCTCCGCTAATTCCTTCCTGTGATATTCAAGCTGCGCACCTATGACCCGGGCGATTTCGAGATTCTCTACGAAATCGACCAGGCGTGTTATGAGCCGGAGATCGCCTATTCACGGCGCGAACTGCGCCAGTACATGCGCTTTCCGGGACTGGAATGCGTGGTTGCCGAAGCCGAAGGCAAACTGGTGGGATTCTGCCTGGCGGCGAGCGAAGAGACCCTGGGCTACGTGATCACCATGGACGTTCTAGCCGAATACCGCCGGCACGGAATTGCCTCGGCTCTTCTGGAATCCGTGGAGGAGCGCCTCGCCGCCCGGAACGTAACAGAAGTATGGCTGGAAACGGCCACCGATAATGACGCGGCAATTGCCTTCTGGCAGAGGCACGGATATCGCAAGCAGGGCGTCCGAAAAAACTACTATCCAGGCAAACGAGACGCCTTTACCATGCGGAAATCCATTGGCGGACCGCGCTAGGGCAAGAGGGGAAGGCCGCTACTTCCTCGTGGGACGGACCGATTCCGATAGCCATGCCAGGTAATCGCGCGAGCCTTTTTCGATGGGCAGGGCGATGATTTCGGGTACGTCGTAGCTGTGCAGGCGCTTCACGGCGGCTTCCAGTGCCTTCAGGCGGGCGCGCGACGTCTTGATGATTAACAGGAACTCCTTTGCGGTGTCCACGCTTCCCTTCCAGCGGTAAATCGACTCGATGGGCGTCCGCAGGACGTTGACGCAGGCCGCCAGGCGCGCCTCCACGAGCGCGCGGCCGATCTTCCTGCCCTCTTTGACCGAATTGCATGTGACCAGCACCACCAATTTGTCCGTTGGCATTCTTGGAATGGCTCCGCTGTCGCTCAGTTGTCGCTCAAATTTACTCTTGGGAACAACCGATTGCATTCGATTCTTGCTTAAGGGCGTCGCGCGCGACAAGATACAATGCTTCACTGGCGACCGAAACCATCCATTTCGGGACTTCCGGCTGGCGCGGAATCATCGCCGACGATTTTACGTTCGGCGGCGTGCGGCGCGCCTCCGCCGCCATCGCTGCGCCACGTGCTGGCGCAGAAGAAAAACCCCACGTTGCTTGTGGGCTACGATACGCGCTTCTTCTCCGAGGAGTTTGCCCGCACTTCCGCCTCCGTGCTGCGTTCGCACGGGTGCCGCGTGCTGCTTTGCCACGGAGCGACGCCCACGCCCGCGATCGCCCACGCCATCATCTCACAACAAGCTCGATGGCGGCGTGAACATCACCGCCAGCCACAATCCGGCCAGCTACAACGGCCTGAAATTCTCGGGGCCCGAAGGCGGCCCGGCTTTGCCCGAAGTTACCAAAGACATTGAGAAGCGCGCCGCTGCGATCAAGGATGAGCCCGAGGCGCACCACGAGATCGAAGATAACTTTGAGACGATCGATACGCGCGCGCCCTACTTCGAGCAGCTGCGCAAGATGGTCCGCTTCGACGTGCTGAAAAAGGCCAAGGGCAGCTTCGTCTTCGACGCGCTGCACGGCTGCGGCGCGGGATGGCTGGACAAGATTCTGGCCGATAGCGGCATCGCCGCCACCAGCATTCGCACCAACCGCGACGTGCTGTTTGACGGCACCGGCCCCGACCCGTCCGAAGAAAACCTCGCGCCGCTGAAGAAAGCGGTGCTCGACAGCAACGCGCTGGCGGGCCTCGCCACCGACGGCGATGCCGACCGCTTCGGCATCCTCGATCGCGACGGCTCGTTCATTTCGCCCAACCACATCCTCGGGCTTCTGTTCGACTATCTTCTCGAAACGCGCGGCTACAAACTGGGCGCCTCCCGCAGCGTCGCCACCACGCATTTGCTCGACGCGGTGGCGCGAGCTCCACGGCGTGGAGCTTTATGAAACGCCGGTGGGATTCAAATACGTTGGCCCGCTGCTGCGCGAAGACAAAATCGCCATCGGCGGCGAGGAAAGCGCCGGCCTCACCATTCGCGGCCACGTTTCCGAGAAAGACGGGATCCTCGCCTGCCTGCTGGTTGCCGAAATGATCGCGGCTCGCCAGAAATCCCTTGCGCGACCAGCTGCGCGACTTGTTCCGCCGCGTCGGGCGCGAATACTGGCCGGTCCGCGTGAACCTGCATCTCGCCGACGACGTGCAGGCGCGTGTCCCCGAGCGGCTGAAGGGCGATTTCAAGGAATTTGCCGGCCGGCGCGTGGCGGCCGTGAATCGCAAAGACGGACTCAAGCTGATTTTTGACAACGGGGAGTGGATTCTGATGCGCCCGTCGGGCACCGAACCCGTCATCCGCATTTACACCGAGGCGGGTTCGCTCGCCGAGTCCGAAAAACTTGCCGAGGAGGCGCGCGCTTGGATCACTCAGTAAAGAACCACCCGGACGGCTTCTCCGGCCATGTCGGCGAGTTTCGTCCAGAAAAATCTGGCGTGGATATTGGGCGGCGCGCTCGCGTTGCTCCTGCTTCAGGATGTCTTCGGCACGCACGGCCTGATCGCCATGCGCCGCTCGCAGCAGGAAGCGCGCAAGGGTCCAGCAGGAAATCAACCAGCTGGACGAGGAAAACCACCGCCTGCAGGAGAACGTGCAGTCCCTCAAGTCCGACCCGGCGGCGATCGAGCACATCGCCCGCGAGGAGATGGGCCTGGCAAAGCCGGGAGAGTACATTTTCAAGATTGCGCCGCGATCCGGGAGTGCCACTACTGCGAATAGCTCTGCGATCCAGCCGTCGCAAAAGCCCTGACGGGCTGTTTGCGGAGTCGCAGCTTGGTCTATCTAACTCCGCTGGACTTCGGCTTGCGGACGTAGCGTTCCCCGCAGCCACGCCAGAACCTCGGCGCCTTGTCCCTTCCAGCGCGTGCGCGCCATCGACAGCAGCACCATCGCCACGAATATCACGAGCAGGCCGACAGACGCAGCCGAACGCTCTGCGCGCCTTTCTTCAGGATCGAGAATCGCCCGTAGACGAACTCGATATGCACCCAGTAGACCAGCAGCGACGTCTGGCCCATCTGGATCAGCGGGCTGAAGCCCCATTGGCCCGCGCCCCAGCGGCACCACGCGTAGCCAAGAAACGTAAGCGCCAGCAGAATCGCGATCCGCGCCAACACGTAATTGGGTCCGGTGTGCCAGTAGTCGTACACGGCGTAGAGGTGCACGGGCGACGCGTCGAGCCACATGGAAATTTATAGATCGCCACGCCCGCCGCCCCGAGCATAGCGATCGTGATCCCCGGATTTTTCGACGGACCAGTCGCTGAACAACACGAAACCTACCGCCAGCCCCGCGAAAGCGAACGCCGCCCAGGGAAAAAGCGGAAATAGCCACGATTGCGGCTTGTTGTAGATGTGGACGCCGTTGATATAGGACTCGAGATACCACGGCAGCCAGCGCGGGCGGTGCGTGGTCCAGAGCGGCGGCGTGGCCATCGCTACCCCAAGCGACGCGGCCAGCGCCAGGATCATATTCGTGCCGCGGCGCCGCGCCAGCCAGCACACCACGCCCATCAACACGATCGACAGCCCGATCGTGTTGAGGATGTCGACGCGCAGCAGATCCGTCCAGGGCGACCACGGCCAGCCCAGCGCGAATTCCTGCAGGCGAAACAGCAGCGCCAGCGCGAAAATCTCGCCGCCGCGGCGGATCGTCTTCGCGGCAATTTGATTCGGCGGCGCTCCCTTCCGGCGCGCCTTGTCGGTAACCAGCGCCACCGAAACGCCCGCCAGAAACAGGAACAGCGGGCCCGGGAGCAGGCCGCTGAATCGCGACCAGCCGTAGAGTGCCGAGTGGCGCGCCGCGGGGCTCAGCCAGGAGTCGTAACAATGGACCTCGAACATCACCAGGCAGGCGAGCCCGCGCAGCCAGTCGATGTAGCCGAGGCGCTGTTGTTCCGATGTGCTCATCAGATGGGGACGAAACAGAATCCACGAGGCGCGCGCGCAAAGCAAGTTTTTCCGGGAGTTTTGTGCGCGCTCAAGTAAAATCCCTTTCTTGGCGGCAAACTCCAGATCGTGGCAGCTGAGCTTCTTCAGCGCGAGCGCCGTGTGGGCGGCGATTGTCGCGCTGGCGGCTTTCTGGGGCGTGTGGATGGGCCTGGCCGGGCGGCGTTTTGTCATCGCGCTCGGGGTGGCCGCCGCGCTGTTTGCTTTCGAGCTGTTCCTCGCGGCCCCGCCGGTGCTGGCCCGCGTGCAGAGAATTCTTCGCACGCGCGGCGGCACGATTGCTCCGCTCGTCCCGCTGTTCGCGGTGCTGGTGTATGCGTTCGGCAGTTACCGGCAGTTGGAAAACGATGCTGGCGGGCGCGGCCTATGCTGTGGTTCCGGCGCTTCTCGTCGCGGGCAGCGCCGGAAAATCCCCCGGCACGTGGGAGGATTACGCGGCGGCGATCCTCTTCTGGCTGCCGGTGGAATTCCGGTGGCTGTATCGGTTGTTTCCCTACCCGCCGCAACTCACGCATACGCTCACGGTTCTGATGGCGCTCAGCACGGGCGTGGCGGCGTTTGTGCTGCTGCGCAGGCTGGACGGCACCGGCTACGCCATCGCGTGGGGCCGCGGTTTCGGCTGGCAGGTCGCGCTTCATTTCCTGGCGTTTGCCGCCATCGCGATCCCGCTCGGCATGCGCATCCATTTCATCGCGTGGGACCCGAGCCTCGCGCGCGTGCGGTCGCTGCCAATCGTCGCGCTGGGGATTTTGTTCTTTACGGCGTGGCCGGAGGAGTTTCTCTTTCGCGGGCTGCTGCAGAATTTATTTTCGCGGACGTTCGGGAATCAAGTGGGCCGGGCTGGCCGTGGCGTCGCTGATCTTCGGGCTGTCGCACATCTTTCACGCGCCGTATCCGAACTGGAAATACGTGCTGCTCGCCTCGATTGCCGGACTCTTCTACGGCCACGTGTGGATGAGAACGGGTTCCCTGCTGCCCGGCGCGCTGGTCCACGGGCTGGTCGACATCACCTGGCATGTTCTCTTCCGCTAATTCCAGGGCGCTACGCTACTTCACCACTCCCGCCAGCGGACTCGACGCCGTCGCGTACAGCTTCTTCTCGATCCGGCCGGCGAGAAACGCCTTGCGCCCTGCCTCGACCGCCGCGCGCATGGCCTCGGCCATCAGCACGGTGTCCTGCGCGCCCGCAATCGCGGTGTTCATCAGCACGCCGTCGGCGCCCAGTTCCATGGCGATCGCGGCATCGGAGGCCGTGCCCACGCCCGCGTCGACGATCAGCGGCACTTCGGTAATGCGCTCGCGCAGAATGCGCAAATTGGCCAGGTTCTGGATGCCCATGCCCGAGCCGATCGGCGCGCCCAGCGGCATCACCGCCGAAGCGCCCGCGTCGATCAGTTTTCGCGCCACGATCAAATCGTCGGTGGTGTACGGCAGCACGATGAAGCCTTCTTTCACGAGAGTCTTCGTGGCGCGCACGAGTTCTTCGGTGTCCGGGAAACAGCGTCTGCTCGTCGCCGATCACTTCGAGCTTCACCCACTCCGACAATCCCACCTCGCGGCCCAGGCGCGCCGTGCGCACCGCTTCGTCCGCCGAGTAGCATCCCGCGGTATTGGGCAGGATGAATATTTTTGCGCGGTCGATGTAATCGAGCAGCGATTCCTTGCTGCGGTCGGTGAGGTTCACGCGGCGGACGGCCACCGTCACCATGTCGGCGCCCGACGCGGCATGCGCCCGCGCCATTTCCTGAAAGCTGCGATATTTTCCGGTGCCCACGATCAGGCGCGAATTGAATGCGCGCCCGGCGATTACCAGTTGATCTTTCATGATTCTCTCCAGCCCATATTCTACTCCGCTTCCGCTGCTTTTCATCGGCGCGCGCTTCGGAAGAGCGCCGCAAAAACTACGCCAGGGGCTGCGGGCGCGGCTCCTCAACGTCCGCATACAGCCGCGCGATCACGTCTTCGTAATGCTGCTCGATCATGCGCCGCTTGAGCTTCAGCGTATAGGTCAGCTCGCCGGACGCGTAGCTGAAATCCTGATCGAGCACCGCGAAGCGCTTCGGCTTCTCATACTGCGCGAGCGCCGCCGTAAGACGCTCGATTTCGCCCGAGAGCAGTTCCCGCACCCAGGGATCGGAAGAAATCTGCGCGGGCGCGGGAAGTTCGCGCCCGGTTTTCTTCGCCTCCGCTTCGATCCCCGGCACATTCGGGACGATCAGCACCGAAACGAACTTGCGCCGGTCGCCGATCACGATCGCGTTCGATGATGAAGCGGCTGGTCTTCAGCAGATTCTCGATGGGCGCGGGCGCCACGAACTTCCCGCCCGCCGTCTTCAGCAGCTCTTTCTTGCGGTCGGTGATGATCAGGTAGCCGTCCGCGTCGAGCCGGCCGATGTCGCCGGTGCAGAACCATCCATCGGGCGTGATCACCTGAGCTGTTTCCGCGGGCTTGTTGTAATAGCCCTGCATCACGCACGGCCCCTTCACGAGAATTTCGCCGTCGTCTGCGATGCGCAACTCCACGTGCGGAATGGGCCGGCCCACCGTTCCCACCTTGTTGGCGGGAGGCAGATTCGCGGTGGCGATCGGCGAAGTCTCCGTCAATCCATACCCTTGAAACACCGGCAGATTCACCGACCAGAAAAATTCAGCCAGCTCCGGCGCAAGCGGCGCGCCTCCGGAGACGAAGTTACGAATACGCCCGCCCACGCCTTCGCGGATCTTCGAATAGACGATCTTGTCGGCAATGAGCCATTCGAGCTTCACGGCCGCCGGCACTTCCCTTCCGTAAGCGCGCCACGGGACGGCCTTGGCGGCCACGCGCAGCGCCCAGTCAAAAATGGCGCGCTTGGCGCCCGTCTCGCGATGGCCTTTCTCGAGAATATTCGCGTACATCTTCTCGAAGAAGCGCGGCACGGCGGCGGTGATCGTCGGATGCGCTTCGAGCAACGCCTCCGCCACGGTCTCCATCTTCTCCAGGTAAGCCACGGAAATTCCGCGAAACAAAAAGCCGTAATCGAGCGTGCGCTCGTAGACATGCGCGAGCGGCAGAAACGAGAGCGCCAGATCGTCGCGATGGAAGTCGTAGCCTTCCAGGCCGTCGAACGCGTTCGAGCACAGGTTGGAGTGACTCAGCATCACCCCTTTGGGCTCGCCCGTGGTTCCCGAGGTGTAGATGATCGTCGCAAGCTGGCCGCTGCCGACCCCTGCCGCACGCCGGCGGTATTCGGACACCTCCGCGTCACCTGCTGATTCGATCAGAGCTGCGTAATCCAGGAACGAAGCCTTTAGGTCGGCGGGTGGATCGATGGCGATCGCTTGCTCGATCGTCTTCAGCTTTGAGCGGCATTCGGCGATTTTCCGCGCGCGCGGCTCGCCCACAGCGACCACCACGCGCGGCGCCCGAATCGTTCAGAATGTAGACGAGGCGCTCGGACGACTCGTTGAAATAGACGGGCACGGTGACGCCCCCCAGCCCTTGAATCGCGAAATCCGCCACGTGCCATTCCGGGCAGTTCGGTGAAAACAAGGCCACGCGATCGCCGGGGCGGATGCCCAATTCAAAAAGCGCTTTCGACAAGCCCAGCCACTCGGCGCAGCATTTCCGCAGCGGCAATCGGTTCCCACCCATTCGCGCTTCGATAAACCTGCGCGCGCGGATTCGCAGTAGCGGTCGACCGCATCCAGAAAACATTTTGGGACGGTACGATTTTCAGCGGGCATTTCCCAGCAACTCTAGCGTAGAGGAGCGTTGCCGCGCAAATGCATCGCGAAAGAACGCCCGTGCGAAGGTCTCTGCAATCGAAGCCTCCGCGCGTGCGGTGGTTGACGAATAAGCCGATCGGGGAACGAGGGCGCTTCTAAAACTCCGAACTCGTGTTTCGCAGCTCGTGAATCTCGGGGCCGGAAGCAATCCTGGCCTGTTGCAGGCATTCGATTGCCGTATCGCGCTCCTGCCGGGCTTGTTCGCCATAGCGCTCCCGGTCGGCGGGAACGGTGGTATGCACAGCGAGTTCTTCCAGCTCGATGGTCTTCTTCAGATGCTCCTGAGCCTCTTTGTCATACTGCTCGCCCATGTACAATCGCGGAACTGTCTTTGGCATCTCGGTCTCTCCCTTCGCGCTCGTTTGCTTCGACTAAGAAAATGCTACGAGCGCGCGGTGGGCCGATCAATACCCGGAAACGGGTATCCGTTCGGAAACTACCGCAACCAGGGCGATTTCAGCAGCAGGACGAAGATGAATGGCGCCAGGAGTCCCGCCAGGCCTATGACGGCGCTCGCGAGTATCTCCTTTCGCATTACTGCTTCATTCTTCGTCCGCTGCTGCGCGCCCGCGCGGGAGGCTTTTCTCGACGACTTCAAGGCAGACTCGATGTGGCACAAATCGGCCTGCGTCAGCGCCGTTTTCCCGGCGGAACCTTTTCTCAACTGCACGAACTCTCGTCGGAATTGCGCCAGCACGTACAGAAGAAACGTGCAGGCTCCCGTGCTCAGAATGCTGAAAGCGATAGGTACCATGTGAATCCTCCCGAAACAGCGAGTTCACTTGCACCACGCTTCCAAGTCTAGAAAGGGGGCGTCAAGCGCGCATAAACGGACACTAAATCTTTCGTAAGGCGCTTGATCCATAAGTGCCGACTTTTCAGCGGAAACAGCTTGCGGACGAGGAGGTTTCAGCCCTTCAGCAGGTGCGTTCTATGGCTTTCTTCTTGGTCGGTTATTCGCACGAGCCGTGTTACTATCCTGCCCCTCCGCGCCCTCCGGAGAAGCCTGCCGGAATCCGCGCGGTCAAATTGAGAATTCGGGAGGCGAAACAATGTCACTTGGCAAGCGCGCGACAGCTGAATTTTTCGGCACCTTCTGGCTCGTGTTCGGGGGGTGCGGGGCGGCGGTACTCGATGCTGCCTTCCCGGGACTGGGGATCGGATTTGTGGGAGTCGCTCTGGCGTTCGGGCTTACGGTGCTAACCATGGCCTTCGCCATCGGCCATATTTCGGGCTGCCATCTCAATCCCGCAGTTTCGCTGGGCCTGGCCGTAGGCAAGCGATTCCCGATGTCGGAAGTGCTGCCCTACTGGATGGCCCAGGTGCTGGGCGCGATCGCCGCATCAAGCGTGCTGTACGTCATCGCGTCGGGCAAAGCCGGATTCTCTCTGGCCGGCGGGTTCGCCTCGAACGGCTATGCCGATCATTCTCCGGGAGGCTATTCGCTCACCGCGTGCCTCGTGGCGGAAATCGTCCTCACCCTGTTTTTCCTGCTGATCATCATGGGTTCCACCGACCGGCGCGCGCCGCAGGGCTTTGCCGCCATTGCGATCGGCCTGGGCCTGACGCTGATCCACTTGATTGGCATCCCGGTGACGAATCTCTCGGTGAATCCGGCCCGCAGCACGGGACCGGCGCTGCTCGTGGGCGGATGGGCGATCCATCAGCTCTGGCTGTTCTGGCTGGCGCCGCTCATCGGCGGAGCTCTGGGCGGGGTAATCTACCTGGCATTGTTCGGTGACGTCCGCGAAGCCACTGTGCCGGATTCTGTGGAACGGGCGGAATCAAACGCGGCCGCTTAAGGACTTGCTGTGTGGATGGGGACGCGGGAGATCGTAGAATTTTCCGCGTCCCTCACTCGAATTGATTCGCAAACTCCCCAACTACAGGCATAATGATTCGATGAACGTTGCGCCAGGCCCACGGACGCGTGTGTTCCTCGCCCGCCTCCTGACGGCGGGAACCCTCCTTTTTTGTGCATTCCCCGCACTAGCGCAAGAGCAGCAGGAACCGGCTCCGCTTCTTCTGGCGGCTCTCCAAACACAGTCAAGCAGCCAGCCCGCGGCGCCAGATTCTTCTTCCAGGCAGGACAGTTCATCGCAAAAGGATTCCGGGAAGGGCAAGAACGACCGGATGTTTTTCGTGATGCCCAATTTTCTGACCGTTGAAAACGAATCCCAGGTGGCGCCCATTTCCTGGAAACAGAAATTCGTCATCACGTCCAAGGGCGCGTTCGACCCTTACGAGTTCGCCGTGGTGGGGATTCTTTCAGGGATTCGCCAGGCCGAAAACGCTTACCCGGGTTTCGGGCAGGGATTCGAAGGCTACGGGAAACGCTACGGCACGGCGTTCGCGGACCAGGTCGACGGAAATATGATGGTGGGGGCGGTATTCCCGACCATCCTGCGAACCGACCCTCGCTACTTCCAGTTGGGCAAGGGGAGGTTTGCGCATCGCTTTGTCTACGCCTTCAGCCGCATTTTCATCACCCGCCGGGATTCGGGCGGCCGCCTTTTCAATTTCCCCGAGTTTGCGGGCAATGCCACGGCCATCGCCATTTCAAACCTGTATTACCCTCACGCGGATCGCGGCTTTTCCCCGAGCGCCAACAATTGGGGAGTGCAGATGGGGATAGACGCCCTCGGAAATGAGCTGAAAGAATTCTGGCCGGATATTCACCGCCGCATCCCGCAGCGGAAAAAAGCCGCCGGCGTAACGGCCAGTCCCGCCGATTAGTTCCGCGTTTGGCGGTCCAGGCTGGCCTCGCATGCGTATCGAACCGCAGATCGATTTTCGAACGATCGTTGAGGGCGCGTGGCCTTGTCTCCGATAACGCGATCAGGCAGAATGCACCCTCAAACCGCTTCCCCGCGAATCCGGTCAGGAGATTGCGCATGGACGTCCTCACTACCTTGTTCCTGCTGTTGGGATTTGCGCTGCTCATTGCAGGGCTCGTCGCTGTGTTCGGATCTTTCTTCACGGTGGAAACCTCGCAGGTGGCGATCGTCCAGCGGCTCGGGAAAATTCGCGCGCGTTGCCGGCCCAGGATTGAATTGGAAGACGCCTTTTATCGAAGTCGTGGTACAGCGGCATCAGCATGAAGGTGCAGCAGTTCGACGTGCAGGTGGAAACCAAAACGCAGGACAACGTGTTCGTCCAAATTCCCGTCTCCATCCAGTACAAAGTGATGCCCGACGCTGTCGAATCTGCCTTCTACAAGCTGTCCGATCCGGTCAAGCAGATCGAATCGATGGTCTACAACGTCGTCCTCGGGCATGTGCCGAAAATGAAGCTCGACGATACGTTCCTGAATCAGGCCGACATCGCCAGCGATCTGCGCGACAACCTCGACGCCTCGATGAAGGAATACGGCTACTCCATCGTGAAGGTCCTGATCTCCGACATCGTCCCGGACCCCAAAGTGAAAGCCGCGATGAACGATATCAACGCCGCGCAGCGCGAACGCGAAGCCACCGTCTCCCGCGCGGAAACGAACAAGCTGCTGCTGGTGAAGCAGGCCGAAGCCGAGGCGGAATCCAAGCGCCTGCAGGGCGAGGGCATCGCCAATCAGCGCAAGGCGATCATTTCGGGGTTGAAGGATTCCGTCGAGGATTTCGCCAAGGCCGTGCAAGGGTCCACGCCGCAGGACGTCATGCAGCTGGTCCTGATGACGCAGTATTTCGACACGCTGAAGGATATCGCCGCCAACGACCACACCAACACCGTGCTGATTCCCCACACGCCGAACACCCTGACCGACCTGTTCGGCCAGATACGCAACGCGATCGTGGCGGGGACCGAATTGACGAAGAGACCTCCTGTCCCCGCGCCCGCAGAGGCGCCGCAATGATGAACGCGCCCGCGCTTCGCGGCATTACATTGCTGATTGTGCTGGGATGCTCGATCGCGGCCGCCGCGCAATCGGCAAAACCTCCCAAGAGCTCCGAGTCGAAGGCCTCCGCGCTGAGCGCCGCTTATTCCCAGGCCGCGCTCGCCGCGTTAAAGGCGATTGAAATGGACGACACCGTGCCGCATATCGACAATGGCAAGCCCGTGGGCGACAAAACTACCCTTGCCGCCATCGACGCGGCGGGAGCCAAGGCACAAAAAGCGACGGAAAAATCCACGACAGACGCGTTGAACGCCATTTATAACGACAAGCTCCTCGACAACGACCGGCGCAACACCAAGAAGATGGACTTTGAGTCCGATTCCGGCCTGGAAGACGAGGGCTCCCGCGAAATGACCGCCATGCAGCGCATGCAGTCCGACGCGGAACTCATCAGCATGGACGAAAAGGAAAAATCCTGCTTCGATGCGATGGAGGCGATGCTGAAGGCGCGCTCGTCCAGTATTCCGGCGGCGTGCCTGGCGTGGTCCCCCTCCCTGAAAGCCCTGCCCGCGGGCAAATAAGACAAGCGCACTGCCTCGTGATCGCAGGCGGCGAACTCAGGGTTTACAAGCCGCGTTTCCCAGAGTACCTTTCCTACGGTTTGCGCGCTTCCCAGCGCCTTGCGGCGACGAATACCGGGAAGCCAGCACAGGAGAATTCGATGCAGTGCCGTTTGGCAAGCTCGCTGGCATTTTCCACCTCCTTGCTGGCCGCGATGCTTTCTCTTTCGCATGCGGCGATTTGCCAGAATGCCGAAAAAAAGGCCGCTCCATCGGCAAACGCCAGAGCGGGACAGCCGGTCGATCTTTCCGGCGTGTGGGACGCGCAACACCGCGGACCCGGCGGATTGCAGACCATCGACTCAACCTTCCACGGCGAGATTCCTCCCATGACGCCGTGGGGCGAGGAACGCTTTCTGGCCACGCGGCCTTCTCAGGGGCCGCGATCGGTTCCTGACTCGACTGATCCCGTGTATCCGACCAAGCTCGGCGCGCCGGGATGTTTTCCCCCGGGTGTTCCGCGCATTTATCTCCAGATATTCCCCATGGAAATCATTCAAATCCCGGGTCGCGTGCTGATGCGCTTCGAGTTCGATCACAGTTTGCGCGAGGTCTGGGTC
This sequence comes from uncultured Acidobacteriota bacterium, assembly GCA_963709105.1. Lineage (GTDB taxonomy): Bacteria > Acidobacteriota > Terriglobia > Acidiferrales > UBA7541 > Palsa-295. The sequence goes on along the minus strand of CAVPVC010000013.1, from coordinate 357,181 downwards.
GACGGCCGCGGCCATCCCGCCGATTTGAATCCCACCTACATGGGGAATTCGATCGGCAAATGGGAAGGCGGACACGCTGGTGGTGGACACCGTCGGCTTCAATGACAAGACGTGGCTCGATCGCGAGGGCCGCCGCCACAGCGACCAGCTCCACATAATCGAACGCTTCCGCCGCACCAGCCAGAACACCCTGGCTGACGACATCACCATTGAAGATCCGAAGACGTTCACCAAACCGTGGATCACGCAGATAACCTTCGAATTGCGTCCGGACTGGGAAATTCTCGAACACGCCTGCGCCGATTACGTGAATTTCGACGAAGTGCTGAAACTGCAGGGGCAAACGAAATAGCGGGACGTATTTCTGCGCACGAGCCGCGATGCGGTATCCGCGGTATCCAACCGGGGGTTGGCATGAGACCAAGTCGCGTGTTTCCCATGGCGATCGCCTCGCTGTTGTTGCTGCTGCCTCAGGCCCCGGCTTTCGCGCATCATGGCGTTTCCGCCTACGACGTGACCAAGCAAATCACGCTGAAAGGCGTCGTCACGGATTTCCAGTTCATCAACCCGCACTCCGAAGTTCGGTTGGACGTCACCGACGACAGCGGCCACACGGTGAGCTGGCTCTGCGAAGCGGGCAGCCTCAACTTCCTGGTGCGGCGCGGATGGAGCCGCAACTCGCTGAAAGCCGGCGACCGGATCACCGTGATGGGCAACGCCTCGAAAAACGGGTCGCCCAACCTGCGGCTCACGAAGGTAACTCTGCCCGATGGCACCGAGCTCGATCCTCTCGTTGGCACCCAGAACGCCAGGTAACAGGAATTGCCCGTTGCCGACGCGATAGAGGCCGAGCCTTCCGTTCGAGAGCGGTTTTACCGTCCGGAACTCGACGCCCTGCGTTTCTTCGCGTTCTTCTGCGTTTTTCTGGCTCACGGCTTGCCGTCGAAGCAGCCCTATTCCGTGCTCGCGCTATCGGGAGGCTTCGGGCTCTGCCTGTTCTTCCTGCTTAGCTCGTATCTCATCACCGAACTTCTGCTCCGCGAGCGCACGCGGACCGGCACCGTTCACCTGCGCGCCTTTTATGCGCGCCGCATTCTCAGAATCTGGCCGCTGTACTTCGCCATGCTCGCGTTCGGCTATTTTTTCGGAATCGTTCGCCCGGACGCCGCCTGGGGAACGGGACGCCTCTTCGCTTATCTGTTCCTGCTGGGGAATTTCTACACCGCGCGGCATGGGCAGATCATGAACCCCGCCGGCGCTTTGTGGAGCATCTCCGTGGAGGAACAGTTTTACCTGCTCTGGCCCTCCGTTGCGAAGCGAGGGATCCGCGCTCTGTTGCTGGTGTCCTCTTTGGTGATCCCCGTCTCCTATTTCTGGATGTACGTGCTCTACCGCGCCGGCACCAGCCTCGAACAGGGCATCTGGACGAACAGCCTGGTCCAGTTTCAATTCTTCGGCATCGGCGGGCTGCTGGCCCTGGCGTTTCGCAGCGGCAGCCCCAATCTGAATTCAGCGCTGCGGATTCTCATGCTGCTCGCCGGAGTAAGCCTGTGGCTCGTGGCGGGTGGCCCTCTCCAGCTTTTCGGCTCGCGCGACGCCGTTTCGCTCTGGCAACTCATGATGGCCTACGGCTCCGTCGCGCTCGGTTGCGCGCTTCTCTTGACCGGAATCCTGGGTGCGCCCGCGAACTGGTTCCCGAAGCCGCTCGTCTACCTTGGAAAGATTTCCTACGGCTTGTACGCGTACCACCTCCTCGGACTTCGCCTGTCCGAGGCGCTCGTTTTCCGCTGGCGCTCGGCACAACCCGGCAGCGGAGCCCCCTTCGTCGTGCGACTTCCCATGGCCCTCGCGATCACCATTATCTTCGCCGCGCTCTCTTACCGCTTCTTCGAGTCGCCGTTCTTACGGCTCAAAGAACGCTTTACGTTCATCCCGTCGCGAAAAGTCTAAGGGATCGCCCTTCCGGCCCCGAGCCGGCAGTCCTGGGAATTGACACGCTTTTCATAAGCGTGCACCATAACTCCACAGTGAACATCGCAACTGGATACCGGTGCGCGAACCCGCGCTCCCCGAGGGCAGCCGCGTGAAAAGACTCATCGCCGCCGCGCTGCTTTTCATCGAAATCGCCGCCTCCATTTGGGCCATGGATTTCGCCTTCAGCTTCATGAACGAGCCCAGCGATATTTTCTTCTGGGGCGGTCTCGGACTCCTGTTTCTGGTGGGCGCGTTCTGGTATTACCGGTTTCAAGTCTTCCGACACCGGAAAGACAAAGAAAAGGAACGAGGTGCGCAGAATCATGAGGAAAGCGTGGCTACCGAAATTACCAAGTTTGGCCATACTCTTGGCGGCGATCTTCGCGGCCGGATGCGCGACGCGCATTGGCCCTGGAAACGTCGGAATCAAGGTTGACCTGGCGGGGTCGCAGCGCGGCGTCGAAGACCTGCCCATCCGCACCGGCTGGGTGTTCTACAATCCGGCGGGATCGAAGGTCGTCGAGTACCCTACCTTCGTGCAGACGGCGAAATGGACCCACGATCTGAACGAAGGAAGGCCCATCAACGAAGAGCTTTCGTTTAACACACTCCAGGGATTGACGGTCTACGGCGATATCTCATTGTCCTACCATCTCGATCCGGCCAAGGTGCCCGCCTTTTACGTGAAGTTCCGCAGCGACGACATCGATCAGTTCACCCATGGCTTCCTTCGCAACGTCGCGCGCGACTCGATGAACCGCGTCGCCGCGAACTACACGGTGGAAGAAATCATGGGCGAGAAGAAGCCCGAGATGGAGCAGCGCTCGCGCGAAGAACTCCAGTCCGAGGTCAAGGACATCGGCGTGGTGATCGAGCAGTTCGGCTTCATCGGATCGCCGCGCCCGCCCGAAAGCGTGGTCGCCGCCATCAACGCCGCCCAGCAGGCCAAGTACATCGCGCAGCAGAAGCAAAACGAATTGCTGCAATCCCAGGCGGACGCCGCCAAGCAAGTCGCCGCCGCCGAAGGCCAAGCCAAGTCGCAAATCGCCATCGCCCAGGGAGAAGCCGAGTCCAACCGCCTGCGCGCCGCCTCCATCAGCCCGCAAATCATCGAGTGGCAGAAGCTCGCGGTTACCGACCGCTGGATCGCGCGCTGGAACGGCTCGATGCCGCAGGTTGAGGCCGGCGGCCAGATGCCGGGTATGCTGCTCAACGTCAACCCTCAAAAGTAGCCTGTAACATGGCACCACACGGCGCAAACGGGCGCCGCACGTCCAACCCTTGCCGAAGCCGCAACACGCCCGGTTTGGGCTCCTTGTCGCCTTCAGCGGGTGTGCTAACCTGATTGGACAGCCGCTCGGCCGCCTCCGGCCGCCAGGCGCTTCTGAGGAGTCAACGATTATGTGCGGGATTGTCGGCTACATTGGGCCAAAACGCGTTGTGCCACTCATTCTCGACGGCCTGCGCCGCCTGGAATATCGCGGATACGATTCGGCCGGCATTGCCGTCGTCGGCGACAACGGCAAGATGGAGATTCGCCGCGCCCCCGGCAAGCTGCGCAATCTCGAGGAGTCCATTCGCATCACCCCGCTCGACGGCATCTACGGCATCGGCCACACCCGCTGGGCCACCCATGGCCGCCCCACGGAAGAAAACGCCCATCCGCACCGCGATTGCACCGGCGACATCGTCGTCGTTCACAACGGCATCATCGAGAACTACATCGAGCTTAAGAAGCAGCTCATCGCCGAGGGCCACAAGTTCCTCACCGAAACCGACACGGAAATCATCGCCCATCTGCTCGAAAAGTTTTCCAAGAACTCCACGCTCGAAGAAGCGGTGCTCAAAGCCGTCAAGGTGATGGGCGGCGCCTACGCGCTCGTGGCCGTCTCCACCAAGGACCCCAACAAGATTGTCGCCGCGCGCCTCGGGCCGCCCATCGTCGTCGGCCTGGGCGAGAATGAATTCTTCGTCGCCAGCGACATTCCGGCGATCCTCGCGCACACGCGCAGCGTTTTCTTTCTCGGCGACGGCGAAGTGGCCGTGCTGACGCCGCAGGGCGTGAAGCTGTTCGATTTCGAAAGCCGCGCCATCACCCGCCCCGCCCAGCACATCACCTGGGACCCGATCATGGCCGAAAAGGGCGGCTTCAAGCACTTCATGCAGAAGGAGATTTTCGAGCAGCCGCGCGCCGTTCGCGACACCCTCCTGGGCCGCATTTCGCAGGAAACCGGCAAGGTCTTCCTCGACGAAATGGACATCTCCGAGCAGGAATTCAAGAATTTCCGCGACGTGAAGATCGTCGCCTGCGGCACCAGCTGGCATGCGGGCCTTGCCGGCAAATTCATGATCGAGCGCCTGGCGCACATGCCGGTGGAAGTCGATTACGGCAGCGAGTATCGCTACCGCGACCCCATCGTCGATAAGCACAGCCTGGTGATCGCCATCAGCCAGTCCGGCGAAACCGCGGACACGCTGGCCGCCGAGCGCGAAGCCCGCCAGAAGGGCGCCAAAGTTCTCGCCATCTGCAACGTGGTGGGAGCGATGCTCACGCGCGAAGCCAGCGGCACCATTTACACGCACGCCGGGCCTGAAATCGGCGTCGCATCCACCAAAGCCTTCACCGGGCAGCTCAGCGCGCTGCTGCTCACGGCGCTGCATCTCGGCCAGGTGCGCGGCAAGCTTACATCCGCAGCGTCGCAGCACCTGATGCAGGAAGTCACGCGCATCCCGCACAAGATCGAAAACATCCTGCAGCGCGATGGCGAAATCGAGGATCTCGCGCGGCTGTTCTTCCGCCACACGGATTTCCTCTATCTCGGGCGCGGCATTCATTACCCCATCGCTCTCGAAGGCGCCCTCAAGCTGAAGGAAATCTCCTACATTCACGCGGAAGGCTATCCCGGCCGGCGAAATGAAGCACGGCCCCAACGCGCTGATCGATGAAAACCTGCCGGTGGTGCTGATTGCCACGCGGGACGAATCGGACCCCGCCTCCATGCTCCGCTACGAAAAAACCATTTCCAACCTGCAGGAAGTGAAGGCGCGCGACGGCATCGTGATCGCCGTGGTCACCGAAGGGGACCATCTGGCCCGCGAAACCGCGGACCACGTGATCGAAATTCCTACCGCTCCCGACCTGCTCGCACCCATTCTCGAAATCGTGCCGCTGCAAATGCTCGCCTACCACATCGCCGTGCGCCGCGGGTGCGATGTCGACCAGCCGCGCAACCTGGCGAAGTCGGTCACCGTCGAGTAGCCGCCGGGCGCCCGGCTGTTCTAAAATCAGCGCATGAAGAAAACGTATACTTTCCGTCAAGGGACGGCGCCGCCCTTTTCATGGATCTGCCTCCTTATTCTCTGCACGGCGTTCGCGGCTTCGATTTCTTCCGCGCGCGCGCAGTCGCCCTCATCGCCGCTCGCCTCCGTCCAGGTGACGGGCTCCAGCCGATTCAAATCTGAGCAGGTTGCCGGTTTCACTGGACTTCAGCCGGGAGCGAGCGTCACCAAGGAAGACATTCAGGCCGGGGCCGACCGCCTCGCGAAACTGGGCCCTTTCGCTTCCGTTCAATACCGCTATTCCACTCTCGGCGCGGGGATCAGGATCGAGTACCAGGTGACGGACGCTCCCGCGATTCCCGCGGTGTTCGATAATTTCCCCTGGCTCTCCGACGACGAATTGATCGCCGGGATCAAGGCGGCGATTCCCCTCTTCGACGGTACGGTTCCCCCGCAGGGCGCCATCCTCGACCAGATCTGCACGGCCATCCAGAAACTGCTGATGGCCAAGGGCGTTCACGTGAGCGTCTCCCATGCACTGTCTGTCAGCGGCGCGGGCAGCCGCCAGGTGCAGCTTTTCAGCGCCGAGGGGGATGCGTTGAACGTCGCCGGCATACAGTTTTCCGACCCCCTCGCGAGCGGCGACCGCATGATCGAAGACCGCGTGACCGACCTTCTCGGCAAACCGTTCTCCCGCAGCGCCATCGAAATCTTCGAACTGGAGCAGGTTCGCCCGATCTACCTCTCGCATGGGTACCTGGCCGTCAGCTTCGGTCCGCCGAGTTCGCGCCTGGCCGGAGATCCCAAAAGCGCGCTTCCGAACAAACTGATCGTGCAGGCGCCCATCGATCCCGGCCCGGTCTATTCCTGGGGCGGCGTCACGTGGAAAGGAAATTATTCGATACCCGCGGAGAGCCTGGATGATTTCGTGAAGCTCAAGACCGGCGATCTTGCGGACGGCATGAAAATCGAGGCCGCCTGGGAAGGCGTTCGCGATATCTACAGCCGCCGCGGATACCTGGACGCCAAAGTCGACGCCGTCCCGTTCTTCGACGAGGCGGCCAAGCGCGTCACGTACAAAGTTTCCGTCGATGAAGGGCCGCAGTATCACATGGGACAGCTCGTCCTCACCGGATTATCGATGGACGGGGAGCGCCGCATCCGCGCTGCGTGGACCATCGCTGCCGGCGCCATTTTCGACAAGACCGTGTATGAGGACTTCGTCGATACCGGCGTCAAGCGCGCGTTCGTCGGCTCGCCCTTCCGCTATGAGAAAATCGGCCGCTTCCTGCAGGAAAATCCGCAGAGCGCCAAGGTAGATGTTCTTCTCGACTTTCAATGAAACGCAGTGAGCTATACTGGCTGCTGACGTAACGAGGCGTTCCGTTCATGGCCAGCAGCGCAAAACTCGCATCCGCCGAAAGCGTTTCCCTCCAGAAGCAGGAGCGGCTTTTCGCGGCCCTTCGCGGCATCGATTCCCTTCTCGTCGCTTTTTCGGGAGGCGCCGATTCCGCATACCTCGCGTGGGCAGCGCATCAGGTGCTGGGCGAGCGCGCCCTTGCCGTTACGGCTCTCTCGGCAAGCTTTTCGCGACACGACCGCGAGCAGGCGGAGGCGTTTGTCCGCTCGTCGGGAGTGCGCCATCAATTTATCGAAACGCACGAATTCCAGAATCCGCTGTACGTGGCCAACAACGCCGACCGCTGTTACCACTGCAAGGATGAGCTTTTCGACCGCATGGCTCTGCTCGCCAAGGAAAGCAACTTCAGCGCGATCGCCTACGGAATCAATGCGGACGACACGCGCGACTTCCGCCCCGGCCACCGCGCCGCGCGCGAGCATCGCGTGCTCGCTCCGCTGCTCGACGCGGCCATGCACAAGGACGAAATCCGTGAGCTTTCGCGCCGCGCCGGCCTCCCCACCTGGGACCGCCCGGCTTCGGCCTGCCTCTCCTCCCGCATTCCTTACGGAATCGCCGTAACCCCCGAACTCCTCGATAAGATCGACCGCGCTGAAGCCGTGTTGCGCGATCTGGGCTTTCGCCAGTTTCGCGTCCGCGCGCATGGCGAACTCGCGCGCATCGAGCTCGCGCAGGACGAACTGGCCCGCGGCTTCGACCCCGCCCTTTCGCAACAGATGGCCGCGCGGATCAAAGCCGTAGGGTTCGCCTTCGTCACCCTCGATCTGGAAGGCTACCGCCAGGGCTCGCTCAATTCCCTCTTGAAGACTCGATAAGCCACGCACGGCGGGAGCGAAGACTAATCTCCGAATCGTGAGCGTCAGAGCCAGTCCCTGGGAACGCCAATCTCCCGATTGGCGGGTTTAAGCAAATCTCTCTTAGAAGTTCCGCCACAGCACTCCTGCTCTCGCGATAAACTGAAAGCCTGATGCGTTCTTTCCTCCTGGCCTTATGCGCGGCACTTTCGCTCGGCATGTCTGCGCCGATCCTGAATTCCACCGCGCTCGTGCCGGCCACAGCCGCCCAGGCCGCCAATCCGAAGGACGCCGAGGCGGACGCGGAACTCCACAAAGCGATTACCAAGGCCGGCAACGACCGCGCCGCGCTGGCCCGCAATCTGAAGGATTATCTGCAGCGCTTCCCCGACGCGCCGCGCAAAGCCAATGTCTATCAGGCGCTCGTCGAGGCCTGCCAGCAGCTTCGCGATGCCGCCTGCGAGCTGGAGTACGCCGAGCGGCTGATTGCGGTGCAACCGGACAATTCCGACATGATGATGCTGGCCGTCACCATGCTCCAGCAGCGCGGCGACGACGCCAGCCTCACCCGCGCCGCCGGTTATGTCACCCGCGTGGTCGACCGCATCGAAAAAGCCAGCCCGGCCGACAAGCCCCCGCAGCAATCGATCGCCGAATGGCGCGGCCACCAGGAGCGCATGCGCACCGGCCTCTATGCGCTCCGCGCCAATGTCGAGAAATCGCAGCACAACTACGACGCTGCCGTGAAAGACCTGAAGCTGAGTTATTCGCTGCATCCGAATGGCGTCGCCGCCATCATGCTGGGCGAGATCGCCGAAACCAGAGGCGACCCGAACGCGGCCATCTCGGAATACCTGCTGGCGTTCGTGCTGCCGGAAGAAGGGGAAGCCGGAAACGTGGACCGCCACGAAGTGCGCCTGAAGCTGGGAAACGTCTGGCGCCAGGTCCACGGCAGCGAAAAGGGGCTGGGACAGGAAATCCTCGCCACGTATGACCGTCTCAACGCGCGCCCGGAATCCTGAGAAGGAAACCCAGAAAGAGGGTGCGCAAGAAGATCTGCTCGGCCGGAACAAGGACGCGAAGGATGTTTTCGACTTCGTCCTTCGCCGCCCCGACGGCGGCTCACTGGCGCTCGCGCAGGCCAGAGGGAAAGTGGTCGCGCTGAGCTTCTGGGCCACCTGGTGCAGCCCCTGCAGGGTGGTCGAACCGGTCTTCAATCAAGTGGCCAAGGGCTACGCAGGCAATCCCAAAATTGAATTCCTCGCGGTGAACACCGACGAAGACCGCGCGCTCGTGCCGCCCTTCATCGCGCACGAGAAGTGGGACGTGCCGATTGCCTACGCGGACGGTCTCGATGCGCTGCTGAACGTCCAGACGCTTCCCACGATTCTCGTCCTCGACGCGAAAGGCAAAATCATCTACCGCACCAACGAGTTCACGCCGCAGGCATTTCCGGAATCGTTGACGAAAGCCATCGACGGAGCCTTGGCCGCCGCGCATTGAGCCTCGATCACGCGGCGCTGGCAAACCGCGCAGCATCCCGCGCCGCAAGAATTGTCCCGATGTGGATGCGCACAGTGTCCTCCACGTGCCGCGCGTATCCCCCGGCAAGCGTGATCACCATGGGAACGCGGTGCCTTCGCGCATAATCGCAGACCAGCGCGTCCCGCCGCGCAAGCCCTTCCATCGTAAGCTTCAGGCCGCCTAACTGGTCCTCTCGATACGGGTCCGCTCCGGCGACATAGAAAAGCATCTGCGGCGAAAAATCCTGAAATGCCCGGTGCAGATGCTTTTCCAGGATCGCCAGGTAATCGTCGTCCCCCATTCCATCCGGCAGATTCACGTCCACGGTGGAAATGGATTTCGGGTAAGGATAATTGTGCTCCTGGTGCAGCGAAAGCGTGTACACCGTGCCGTCTCCGCCGAAGATCTCCGCCGTACCGTTCCCCTGGTGCACATCCGTATCGACGACAAAGGCGTTCTCGATCGCCCGGTGAAACTGAAGATGGCGAATCGCCACCGCCACATCATGAATGACGCAGAAGCCCTCGCCATGGTCAGGGCAAGCGTGATGAAAACCGCCGCCGATATTTGCCGCCCAGCCGTCCGCCAGCGCCTTTTTGCCGGCCAGAATCGAGCCACCCGCGGCCAGCCACACCGCCTCCACCAGTTCCTTAGAATAAGGAATCTCCAGGCGCAGAATCTCGTTATGGCTGAGCGTGCCGGTCTTCAGCTTGTACACGTAATCCTGTGAGTGGACGCGCAGGATGTCCTCATCGCTCGCCGGTTCGGGCGCCAGAAAATCCTCCGGCGCCGCGATTCCATCCGCCAGCAGCCGGTCATGAATCATGCGGTATTTTTGCGACGGAAAAACATGCGCACCGAGGTTCAGGTCATACTTGCTCGTGGTAAATCAGCTTGAATGGCAGCACAGTTTTTCGAGCGTACCGCGAAGCATTTCTGAACGCAACGCCGCCTCAACTCGCAAGCGAGCGCCTGAAATCGACTAACCTCGCACAGATGAGGTGTGCTAGCATTCCTCCGATGCTGCGGTTCCCGGCCTATCTCGTGATCCTCGCGCTTCTCGCGACTCCGCTCGCCTTGCTGGCTCGCGGGATCGCCTGCAATCCGTCGGAGTGCGATTGCATGGCGCTGTGCGCCCGGCAAGCCGCGGCGCAGAACATGCACCTGTGCGGCGCAAGCAAGCACGCCGCACCCATGTGCGGCACGCATCGCGGCAATCACGCGCTGGACTACGGCTTCATCGCCCCCATCGCGCCCACCGCCCCGATCCCTCTCGCCCAACTCGCGCCGTTATTTGCATCCAGCGAATGGGTGGCGCCGTACGAGCAATCTCCCGTTTCCGGATTTGTTTCCGCGCTGTTCGAGCCCCCTCGAAGCTAAGCCTCCACTCAGCGCACAAAAAAACTTAAAAATGGAGGCTTCCCAATGCGGAAGTGTGTGGTGTATTGGTTTGCAGTTGCTCTGCTCGCGTGTGTTCCAGCCGCGCGCGCGACCATCTTTGGCAGTGTCCGCGGATTGTTCACGACCCGCAGCACCGGCCCATCGCCGGCGCCGATGTAAAGCTGCAATCGGCAACTTCCGATTTTTCTCTCGCGACAAAAAGCGACCAGAATGGCGAATTCGCCTTCAATCCAGTCGCGGTAGGCGATTACGTAATCACCGTGGAGACGTCCGGCTTCGCCCTCGCCAAGCAAAACGTCACGGTAATTGCCGACTCGTCTCCCGTCCTCCACTTTTTGCTCGAAATCGCCCCGGTCACCCAGACCGAGACCGTCACCGCCTTCGCCGACGTGGCCAACGTCGACTCCTCGACTCCCACCACTCTGGTCGACCGCCAGGACATCGCCCGCACTCCCGGCGCCGACCGCACCAACAGCCTCGCAATGATCACCGACTTCACCCCCGGCGCCTACCTCACCCACGACATGCTGCACATGCGCGGCGGCCACCAGACCACCTGGCTCATCGACGGCGTCCCCATTCCCAACACCAACATCGCCACCAACCTCGCCCCGCAGATCGATCCCAAGGATATCGACTACGTCGAAGTTCTGCGCGGCAGCTACGATGCCGCCTATGGCGACCGCACCTATGGCGAGTTCAACGTGCTTCCCCGCTCCGGCTTCGAAAAGAACAACGACGGCGAACTCGTCACCACCTTCGGAAACTTCTACCAGACCAATGAGCAGGTCAACTTCGGAGGCCACACCGAGAAGTTCGCCTACTATGCCAGCGTCAACGGCAACCGCAGCAATCTCGGCCTGGAAACGCCGGTCTCGCAGGTGTATCACGACGCCGAAAACGGCTACGGGGGCTTCACCTCTCTGCTATACAACCTCGACCCCAAAAATCAGTTTCGCTTCGACGGCCAGCTCCGCCAGGATTACTACCAAATCCCCTACGATCCCGATCCGAACGACTTCGAAAACCAGCAGTTCGATACTCACGCCCTCCGCGACGGCCAAAAGGAAACCGACGGCTACGCGATATTTTCCTGGATTCACACCTTCAGCCAGAAGGCGGTCCTCACCGTCTCGCCCTTCTATCATTACAACAACGCCAGCTATAACAGCCCTTCCAGCGACGAACCTCTGGCCACCACCGACCACCACACATCCACCTATGGCGGCGGCCAGGCGGTAGTAAGCTTCCACCTCCCGAAAAACGACGTTCAAGCCGGAATCTACGCCTTCCGCGCGAATGACAACGAACTCTTCGGCCTGATTTCCAACGACGGCAGCGGAAACCCTCCGATCCACGAGACCGACATCGTCCCCGGCTCCGAGGAAGCCATATTTCTCAGCGACAAATTCTCCGTCACGTCGTGGCTCACGCTCATCGGAGGAGTCCGCGCCACGCACTTCTCATCGATCGTCACCGAGAACACCACCTACCCGCGCATCGGCGGCACGCTCCGCATTCCGCATCTGAACTGGGTTTTCCGCGCTTTCTGGGGACGCTACTATCAGCCGCCTCCTCTGGTCACTCTTTCCGGTCCCTTGCTCAGCTATCTCGCTTTCGCCAGCCAGTCGACTCCCACTTCGTTTGAGCCCCTGCGCGGCGAGCGCGACGAGGAACATCAGTTCGGTGTGACCATTCCCATTCGCGGCTGGGCTCTCGACGTCGACAATTTCGAGACCAAGGGAATCAACTTTCTCGATCACAACAATATCGGCGAGTCCGATATTTTTATTCCCGTCACCGTGGCCGGATCGCGGATTCGCGGCACCGAACTCACCATTCGTTCTCCGCGCCTCTGGAATCGCGCCCAGGCGCACCTGGCCTACTCCAACCAGATCGCTCAGGGCAATGGCGCATTCACAGGGGGGTTGATCGTCGGTCCGCCGGCGGCGCCAGGCTATTACGCGCTCGATCACGACCAGCGCAACACGCTGAACGTCGGCGTCAATGGCAGCCTTCCCTGGCAATCGTTCGGAGGCATCAACATCTACTACGGCTCGGGATTCTCCAATGGCTCGCCGAACGACCAGTATCCCAACGCTTACTTGCCCGGGCACGCGCAAATCGATCTTTCGCTCGGCAAAGAGTTTCGCGAGCGGTACACGTTCGCCGTCAATGCGCTGAATGTGGCCAATCGTCACTTGCTGATCGACAACAGCCTCACCTTCGGCGGCTTTCATTACAACGATCCGCGCGAAATCTACGTGGAATTCCGCTACAAATTTCACTATTAAGCAGGGTTGGAGAGGGGCGCCCTTCGGGGCGCCGCTCCCCGGCTCGAATCTCAAGGAAGTGTAGAATGTCTGTAATGCGTACGAACGATGGACGACGCCCGCCAATCGGCTTGGCGGTGCTGATTTGCCTGGCGCTTTGCGCGATATTCCTCGCGGCTTGCGGTTCCCGTTCCGTCCCCGCGGGCAAGCGCTATCACCTCACAGGCAAGGTGCTTTCGGTGGCCAAAGAAGAAGGCTCCGCCAACGTCGATGCGGACGAGATTCCCGGCTTCATGAGCGCCATGGCGATGCCCTATCCCATCCCGGACCAGAAGGCCCTCGCCGCCCTCACCCCCGGAGACCAGATCACCGCCGACGTAGTGATCACCGGAGACGGCAAATACCATCTCGAAAATATCGTCGTCACGAAGAAGGGTGACGGCGCCGCCGCCGCTCCGCCGGTCGAAAATCTGCACGATCCGCAGCCCGGCGAAAAAGTTCCCGATTTCGCGCTGGTGAATCAGGATGGCAAAACCATCCATCTCGATTCCTTCAAGGGTAAGGTCACCCTCGTTACGTTCATCTACACCCGCTGTCCCTTCGCGGATTACTGCCCGCTAGTTTCCAGGAACTTCGCACAGGTGTATGCCGCGACGCGCGCCAACCCGGCTCTCTCTTCCAAGGTGCGCCTGCTAAGCGTCAGCTTCGACCCCACGCACGACACTCCGCCCGTACTCCGCCAATATGCCTCGACCTTCAACGCCATAACCGGAGGCAGTCCGCTAGACCGCTGGCAGTTCGCCACGGCTCCGCCCAAGGACCTCGAGAAGATGACCCAGTTTTTCGGCGTATATTACGACCCCAGCGGAGCGGAGGTAGTGCATTCGCTAAGCACCAGCGTAATTTCCCCGGACGGCACCATCTACAAGTGGTACAGCGGAAACGAGTGGAAGCCCGCAGACCTGCTCGATGACGCAGCGAAAGCCCTCGCCACCGCCAAAGCCGCGCCAAAAACAAGCCCCGCAGCACCAGGATCGTAACGCAAACAGCTGGGGCGCCTACCCCCCAAATACAGTCATTCTGAGCGCAGTGAAGAATCCCTCTTGCCTTGCGCAGTAGCCGTTCGCTTTCGCAGTCGCCGTCGTCGGTGCCCGACCCTTCGTCGTGAAAGGGTGAGCCTTCTCATTCTCTTGATCGAGCCCCGTCAGGGGCGGCAGAGCGTAGCCCACCGCGGCAGCGGTGGGAGGGCGGCATTAAAGCGCCAAGCCCCGGAGGGGCGGCACGATCCGTTCCGCCCCATCCACGCGCAACCGAACGCAACGCGGTTACCCCACTAACCGTGGCCGTAACCCGTCATCTCAACCATCCGCGCAAAGCGCGGATGGTTGACGGAGCCGCTTCTTCTTTCGCTGTTATTTTTGGTCAGCTTCGGGAAGGCTAATTCTGCCGTTCGAGGATAAAGTCGGGCACCGCCAGCAGCGCCCGGCGGTAATCGGTATCGGGCAATTCTTCGAGGCACTCTTTCGCGCGCCGCACATACTCCTGCGCAAGCTTCGTCGCCCGCTCCAGCGCACCCGTCTGCTGCACCAATTTTGCGATCTCTTCCGGACGCACGCTCCGGAAATCGCGCTCTTCAAGCACTTTGGCCACAAGCGCGCGGCCGTCCGCGTGCGAATGCCCGTTGCCGCCATCGGCGCCATGAGGCGCAACGCCCGCCTCCAGCGCGAAAATCAGCGGCAGCGTCACCTTGCCTTCCTTCAAATCGCTCAGCACGGGCTTGCCCAGCTGCTCGGGCGAAGCCGTAAAGTCGAGCAGATCGTCCACCAGCTGAAACGCCAGCCCCGCGTTGCGCCCGTATTCCGCCAGCGCATCCGACACATGCTTCGGCTGATTGCCCAGCACCGCGCCCAGCCGCGCGCATCCGCTGAAAAGGCACGCCGTCTTGCGGAACGCCAGCTCGGTGGCCTCGGTTTCCGTCAGATCGATGCGGCCCAGCCGCGTCAATTGCAGCAGTTCGCCTTCCACCATGTTTTGCGTGAGGTCGATCAGGATGTCGAGAATCTCGAAATTGCGCTCGCGCAGCGCCATCTCGAAGGACTGCATGTACAGCCAGTCGCCCGCCAGCACGCTCATGTGGTTTCCCCAGCGCGCGTTGGTGCTGGGGCGTCCGCGGCGCGTGTTCGCGCCGTCGATCACATCGTCGTGCACCAGCGTAGCGCTGTGGATCAGCTCGACCACCGCGCCCAAGCCGGATCGCGCTCGCCCCGCGGTATCCCGAGGCGCCCGCCGCCAGCAGCAGCAGGGCCGGGCGCAGCCGCTTTCCGCCGCCCGCGAACAAATAGCCGGAAATTTCCGACACGGGCTCGATCGCGCCGCTGTTTTGCGCCGCAATTTCCTGCTCGACCAGCGACAGGTCGTCCCTTACCAGGTCGAATATGCCTTTGATGGTTTGGACTGCGAAAGACATCCGGTCCCTTTTGCTGCGCAAAGGCGGCGTCAGGAGCGTTCCCGGGCGCCGAGCTGGAAGAATCGGCGAAAGTTCGCCGCTGTAGTCGCGGCAATTTCTTCCGCGGGTAAGTTTCTCACATTCCCCAAGGCTTGCGCTACCTCCACAACGTAGGCCGGCTCGTTGCGCTTCCCGCGGCGTCCCTGCGGCGGCAGGAACGGCGAATCGGTTTCCGTGAGCATGCGGTCGAGCGGCACCTCGCGCGCCACGTCGCGGATCGGCTGGGCCTTCGGATACGTCACGTTCCCCGCGAACGAAATCAGGAAGCCCATGTCCAGGCCGCGCCGCGCCTCTTCGATCGTCCCGGTAAAGCAGTGAAAAATGCCGCCGAGCCCGGTAGGGCGCCAGTCCTGCTCCATGATTTCCAGGCAATCGGGCCAGGCGTCGCGGCAATGGATGATAATCGGCAGCTTCGCCTCGCGCGCCTGCGCCAGCTGCCGCCGAAACACACGCTTCTGCAGATCGGGCGCGACGTGATCGTAGTGATAGTCGAGCCCCATCTCGCCCCAAGCGATCACGCGCGGATGCCGCGCCAGCACATCAAGCTGCGCGTGCGTCTCTTCGGTAACATCGTTCACATCGTGCGGATGGATGCCGACGGTAGCGTAAACCCAGTCGTGCTGCTCGGCAAAAGGGATCGCCGCGTCCAGCCGCGCCGTGCCCGTCCCGCTGCCGATCGCCAGCAGCGTCCGCACGCCCGCGGCCTGCGCCCGCGCCAGCATCGCTTCGCGGTCGTCGTCAAACTGCGGAAATTCCAGGTGCGCGTGCGAATCGATGATGTCCAAGTTGTATCTCTTAATCAGCTCCGCGTGGATTCTCAGTCCAGCCCCGGCAGGGGCGAAACAACGTACCCACCGCGGCAGCGGTGGGAAACCGGGGTGAAAGTAGTGCGAAGCCCCGGAGGGGCGACACGATCCGTTTCCCCCATCCACGCGCCACCGAGCCCAATGCGAACGTCCCGCCAACGCTTCCCCTCGACCGTCATCCTGAAATCGCGCCACAAGCGCGGCCCTACTTCAACCGCGCCCCGACCGGCACTTCCTCGGCAAACGTACACAACACCGGCTTCCCCTCCGCAGTCGAAGCCGCCAGCAGCATCCCGTTCGACTCCACGCCCCGCAGCTTCCTAGGCGCCAGATTTGCGACAACCACCACTTTGCGCCCAACCAACTCCTCGGGCTGATAAGCCGTCGCAATCCCCGCCACAATCTGCCGCACCTCATCGCCAACATCCACCATCAACTTCAGCAGCTTGTCGGCCCCCGCCACTTTCTCGGCGGACTTCACCAGCCCAACGCGCATCTCCACCTTCGCAAAATCCTCGATGCCGATCTTCACCACCCCCGGCGCTTCCGCCGGTGCGGCCGCAGCGCTGGCAGCTTGAGCCGAAGTCGGTGCCGCACTCCCGTCACTTGCCGGTGTTGCCGCAGCCGCAGGCTGCGCACTCCCCGGATTCCGTATCTCTTGTTCCATCGCTTCAATCCTTTCCATCGCCTCTGTTTTGTCTACCCGAGGAAATACCGCCGCAGGTTTCGTTAGCCGCGCCCCTGCCTTAAGTTCGCCCCACTCCAACTTATCCATCCGAACTTGATCCACGGGTTCGGACTGCCCGAGGGCGGCCCAAATTGTCTGGGTCGCTTCGGGAGCGACGGGATGCGCTAGGACGCACACAAATCGCAACGTTTCGGCTGCAGCATACAAAGTCGAGGCAACGAATGCCCGCTTTGACGAATCTTTTGCGGCCGCCCATGGCTTGTTAATCGTCAGAAATTGATCGACCTCACTGATTACCGACCAGATCGCTTCCAGCGCAGTTGCAAAATCGAACGAAGCGTAGTGCTTGTGAACTTGAGCCGCAGCAGAGTTAGCTATACGCGTGAGTTGTGAGCCTGATTGTTGAACCGTTGTTTTCCACTCGTCGTCGGAAAAAGTCCCTCCGAGGTAGTCGCTGATCATCGTCAGCGTGCGGCTTGCCAAGTTTCCCAAGCCGTTCGCCAAATCCGCGTTATAGCGCGTGATCAGCGCCTCTCGCGAGAAATTCCCGTCCTGGCCGAACACCGTTTCCCGCAACAGGTAGTACCGCAGCGCGTCGTTGCCGAGCACCTTCACGATGGGCTCCGGGTACGCCACGTTTCCCTTGGACTTGCTCATCTTTTCCTGCTCGAAGAGCAACCAGCCGTGCGCGTGGATGCGCTTCGGCAGCGGCAGTTCGGCGGCCATCAGGAACGCGGGCCAGTAGACCGCGTGGAAGCGGATGATTTCCTTGCCGATCATGTGAACGTCGGCGGGCCAGAAATGGTCGAACCTCGCGCGCCGCTGCCGGATCGTCGTTCGCATAGCCGATGCCGCTCATGTAGCTCGTCAGCGCGTCGTACCACACGTAGAACACGTGCTCCGGATCGCCCGGCCACGGAATTCCCCACTTGATCGACTTGCGGCTGATCGAAACGTCCTTCAGTCCCGCCTCAACGAAGCTTTTCACTTCGTTGAAGCGAAAATCCGGCTGCACGAAATCGGGCTGCTGGCGGTAGAGGTCGAGCAGCCGTTCCTGGTAATCCGAAAGCCGGAAGAAATAATTCTCTTCGGAAATCAGCTCCGCCGGACGCCCGCAGATCGGGCAATCGGCCGGCTCCGGCGAATCGCTCACGTAGAGATTGTCGTAGATGCAGTAACGGCCCTCGTATTTGCGCTTCTCGATTGCTTTAGGAGACTTCTCCAGCGTGCGCACGATCAGGGCCTGCACGGCCTTGGCGTGTTCCTTCGATGTGGTGCGGATAAAATCGGTGTACTGGATGCCCAGCAGCTTCCACAGATCGCGAAAAATCTGCTGATTGCGATCCACCAACTCCTGCGGCGAAATGCCCAGCTTCTCGGCGGCGCGCTCGATGTTTACGCCGTGCTCGTCGGTGCCGGTGAGGTACGCGACTTCGTAGCCGCACATCCGCTTGTAGCGCGCGATCACGTCGCAGACGATCGTCGTATACGCGGACCCCACGTGCGGGCGCGAATTGGCATAGTAAATCGGCGTCGTGAGGTAATACTTGGGAAGTTTTTCCATGGACTATTTGCGCGTCTCGTTTCGCTTCTGGAACTCGAAGGATGCCGCGGCGATCACATCCTTGAGCGGCACGCTGCGCTCGGCGGCCAGCCGCTGGCAGTCTTCGTATTCAGGCGTCGCGTTGAGCAGCGATCCGTTCATCCGCGAAAGCTTCACGCGCACTTCGCCAAACGCCGTTTCCACCGGCACCAGTTCCCTTTCGAGTACCTTCCGCTGCACTTCGTAGGTGCGTACGCCGATGGTGGTGGTCTCGCGGAACAGCAGGTCGATCATCGCCGACACGTTGCCAGGCTCGGCCAGCACCGTCACCAGGAGCCCCGGCCGGTTCTTCTTCATCTGCGCCGGCGTGGCAAACACGTCGAGCGCCCCCGCCGCCAGCGCCCGCTCCGCAAAGTATCCATAGATTTGAGGACTCATGTCGTCCAAATTGGTCTCGATCACCGTCACCCCCCCGCCCCAATACTCGCCGGGTTCGCTCGCGGCGTTTTCGCCGACGAGCAGCCGCAGGACGTTCGGCTTCTCGGTAAGATCAGCTGTTCCGGCGCCATAGCCGACGGCCCGCAGCGTCATTCTGGGGATCTCCGCGTAGCGCGTTGACAAGGTGGTGGCGATTGCGGCCCCGGTCGGCGTCACCAGCTCGCGCAGAATGCCGCTCGAATACGTAGGCGCGCCGCGGAGAAGCTCCGCCGTCGCTGGAGCGGGCACGGGAAGCAATCCGTGGGCTGTTTTCACCTGGCCGGCGCCTACATCGAGCGCCGAGCACGCAAACTCGTCGATCCCCAGCAAGCTCGAATCCAATCGCCGCGCCCACGATATCTATAATCGAATCAACGGCGCCAACCTCGTGAAAGTGGACTTTCTCGATGGGCACCTGGTGCACGTGCGCTTCGGCCTCGCCCAGGCGCGTAAAGATCTTCTTCGCGCGTTCCGCCGCCCGCGGCGCGAGTCCGGCTTCGTCGATCATGCGTAGAATTACGGACAGCCCGCGGTGGTGATGATGTTCATTTGCTTCAACCTTTAAGTACGTGGCAAAGATCGCGCGCTTCTGCACCTTCTGCGCGGAGACGCTCCAGCCGTCAAGCTTCAGCTTGCGTAACTCCTGCTCTATCTGCCGCAAATCGGCGCCGGCATCGACCAGCGCGCCCAGCACCATGTCCCCGCTGATGCCGGAAAAGCAGTCGAAATAAGCGATTTTCTGCGTTCTCATGCGAGTAGACGTTTTCTTGTACGAAAGGCAGTTCCGGCACGCGATAGACGATAGTATTCTCGCACCCATCCGCTGTCAAACCGCGCAAAATCCGGCTCGCGCTAGCTAGTGGGCAGGAAATCGCGAAAAATTCATCGCGAAAGAAAGCGCGCTTGGCACCGGTTCTATGCCGGGCTGAAGGCCCGACAAGCGCCCCAGGTGCAGGTTGGCGGTACAACTTGAGGTTTGGTTGTGCTAAGGTAACGGGTTTGGTTGTTGGGACTTGTGGCTTCGAGTGAGTTAGCGGGCACTTTTGCCGGGGGAAATTGAATCCATGAAAAGTTCTTATAGCGGAGTGGCTGTGCCTTCCGATGGCAAGGCGATTGTTTACAGCGACGGCGTGTTTCGGGTGCCGGATCGGCCTGTGATTCCTTTTATCGAGGGTGATGGGACGGGGCGCGACATCTGGAAGGCTTCGCGACGGGTGTTCGATGCCGCGGTTGAGAAGGCTTATGGCGGGAAGAGGAAAGTTGCTTGGCTGGAGGTTTATGCGGGCGAGAAGTCATTCAACGAGTTCAAGGAATGGCTTCCGCAGGATACCATCGACGCGATCCGCGATTTCCGGGTGGCTATTAAGGGGCCGCTGACGACGCCGGTGGGCGGGGGCATACGGTCGCTGAACGTTACCCTGCGGCAGGTGCTCGATTTGTACGCTTGCGTGCGTCCGGTGCGGTACTTCGAGGGTGTTCCGTCGCCTGTCAAGCATCCGGAGCGGATGAACGTGGTGATCTTCCGTGAAAATACGGAGGACGTGTACGCGGGGATCGAGTGGCGCTCGGGGACGCCCGAGGCGAAGAAGCTGATCGACTTTTTGAACAATGAGATGATGAAAGGCACATCGAAGCGCGTTCGGGAAGACTCGGGTGTGGGAATCAAGCCGATTTCGCCGACCGGGACAAAGCGCCTGGTTCGCCGCGCGATCCAGCATGCGATCGACAACAACCGCAAGGTGGTCACGCTGGTTCATAAGGGCAACATCATGAAGTTCACCGAGGGCGCCTTTCGCGACTGGGGCTACGAGTTGGCCACGCAGGAGTTCCGGGCACAAGTGGTGACCGAGCGCGAGAGCTGGATTCTGGACAACAAGGACAAGGACGCCAACCTCTCGGTAGAGAAAAACGCCGCCATGATTGAGCCGGGGCTGGAGCAGGCCACCGAGGAATTCCGCGGGAAGATTTACGCGGAGGTGAAGCAGGTGCTCGATGCGATCTATGGGACCCACGGCCGCGGACAATGGAAGCAGAAGATCGTCGTGAACGACCGGATCGCCGATTCCGTTTTCCAGCAGGTGCTCATCCGTGCGGACGAATACCAGGTGTTTGCGACGCCCAATTTGAACGGCGATTATTTGTCCGACGCCTGCGCCGCCCAAGTAGGCGGGCTGGGAATCGCCCCGGGTGCGAATATCGGAGATGGCTTCGGCGTATTCGAGGCCACCCACGGCACAGCGCCGAAATACGCCGACAAGGACGTGATCAATCCCAGTTCGGTGATGCTGTCCGGTATGATGATGTTCGACTTCCTGGAATGGAAGGAGGCCGCGCGCTTGATCGAGGAAGGCATCGCCCGGACGATCCAGCAGAAGCGGGTGACCTATGATCTCGAACGTTTGATGCCGGGAGCGACGAAGCTGAAAACGTCGGAGTTCGCGGGCGCTATCATTGAAAATATGCAGGCGACGGTGGGAGCGAGATAGGAACTTCGTGCGGTAATCGGTAAGGCGCTGACGCTTTTTTTTTAGTTCTCGTATCATCTGAACAGCCAATAAGATCAGCTGCAAATCTGCCGGCCGGACGCCGGCGTCATAAGGAGATGTGCGAATGCGGAAGAAGGTAACGGTGGTGGGCGGAGGGTTTGTCGGATCGACGACGGCGCAGAGGATCCACGACATGGGACTCGCCGACGTGGTTCTGACCGATATTCTGGACGGCGTGCCGGCGGGCAAGGCGCTGGATATGGCGGAATCCGGGCCGATCCTGGGAAGCGATTCGAAGACGACGGGAATTTCCACGGGGTCCGGGGATTATAAGGGCACTGAAAACAGCGACGTGATCGTGATCACCGCGGGATTTCCGCGCAAGCCTGGAATGAGCCGCGACGACCTGCTGAAGGCCAACTATGACGTGATCAAGGGAGTGGTGGAAGCGGTGGTGAAGCTTTCGCCGAACGCGATTTTGATCGTGGTGACGAACCCGCTCGATGCCATGGCGCAGGCGGCGTTCAAGGTGAGCGGATTCCCGAAGAATCGCGTGCTGGGAATGGCGGGCGTGCTGGATTCCGCCCGTATGAGCACGTTCGTGGCGGAGGCTTTGAATGTGTCGGTCGAAAACGTGCATTCCTTTGTGCTGGGCGGGCACGGCGACGACATGGTGCCGCTGACACGCTATTCGACAGTGGCGGGAATTCCCCTCCCTGAATTGCTGCCGCAGGACCAACTGGACGCGATCGTTACGAGGACGCGCAAAGGTGGAGCCGAGATTGTGAATCTGCTGAAGACGGGATCGGCGTATTACGCGCCTTCGGCCGCGGCCGTGGAGATGGTCGAGGCTATCTTGAAGGACAAGAAGAAGATTCTACCTTGCGCGGTTTACCTTGAAGGGGAATACGGCATCAAGGGGTTGTTCGTCGGCGTGCCGGTGAAGCTTGGGAGCGGCGGGGCCGAGAAAATCATCGAGATCAAGCTCACGCCGGAGGAAAAGGCGGCGCTTGATAAGTCGTCGGCTTCGGTGCGGGAGCTTGTGAACGTTCTCGGAATTTAGGTCGCGTCGTCACGGCGTCATTTCTGAGCGCAGGCTGCTTTGCGGAATTCCTTGCCTCTGGAACCGGCAGGCGAGACACAACGCCAATCGGGAGATTGGCGTTCCCAGGGGCAACGCTCTGGCGCGCGGAACCTTTAATTGGCGGGAATGCCTGACAGGGAAAGAAGAAGCAGGTCCCTCACCCATCCGCGCTTCGCGCGTATGGGCTCAGGATGACAATGAAAGGCAAGGCTTAATGCCAGACTCCGCGTTGCGCTTGGAATCATTGCGAGATTGCTAATTCGTATGTAGTGATTCTGCACAGTGGCCGGAACCTGCCACAATCCACGCGGTTCTATCTGGTAAGATTTTTGCAGGGGTCAGCCAACCAGCAATGGATCGTCCCTCAGGGCAAAATCGCTCCGGACAGAACCGGGCGCAGGCGCGAAAAGATTCCGGGGCGGAAGCCGAATCGCATCGTCTAACGCTTGATCTCTCACGCGCGGAAACTCTCGCCGCGATGCTGGCGCATAGTCGGGCATCCCAGGTGATCGAAGTGGCGGATCTGGTCGCGGGAATGTATCTCTACGACTGGGACCGGCTCTCGAAATATTGGGACTACGAAGATCAGGAGCGGGTGGAAGATTTGCTGCGGACAATCTGCCGCATCAGCCCGGAGCGCTGGAATTACTGGATTCAGTATTACGACACGAAGCGGAGGGGCGGAGAAGAGCGCTTCAGTTCCCTTCCGTTTTTGCGAAAGTTCCAGAAAGAGCCGGCGCCGGAAATTCCTCCTAAGCATTCGGAAGATCTTGCGGCGACGCTCAAGCAGGCAGAAGCCATTGCGCCTTTTCGCGACACGGCGGGCGGCCGGAATCTGCCGATCCTGACGAGCGAGTGCGTGCTGCTGTGCATCGTGCGAAGCCGCCAAACCGAGATAAGCCGCAGGCTGGCCGCCACCGGGATGAAGGTGCCGGAATTGGAGCGCGATGCCCTCTCGTCGCGACGAGCCCGCCGGGAGGAGTAGTTCGCCGTTTCAACTTCGCAGCGCGATTCAACTTCAACTAAATGATCATTTTGAAATGAGGCCACAGCGCGGAGAGTGGGGCGCTTGGCTTGTGGCACAGGTATACGGGAACGTTCTGCTCAACGACCATGGCATGGGGATTCGTGATGGTGGCGACTTGCTGCACGTCGGCGAAGAGCTTCGTGAACTCCGTGGCGCGCTCGCCGAAAATAATGGCGCAGCCGCCGGAGTAACCGCGAGGCCCCCAATAAAAGTAGCTGTTGTGGCCGCTGATCGCTTTCGGAAGGCCTAGTTTCGGACCGTAATAATCGATGGCTCCGGCTTCCCCGTAGTTCCCTGCCAGGATGGCGCATCCGGCTTGTTCAGACACCGGCAGGCTGTGATAGACGCCCGAAATCGTCGCCGCCATATCGTCCCAGCCAAACATATCCGCGTAGAGCTGCGGAAGAGGGACGGGGGCGTCGCGCTCGGTCTTTACGCGAAAAAAAGGGAGCCCGCTTGAATATTGCAGGAACGTGTTGACGGGGAGCAGCGCCACCCCAAACGGAACTGTTGCGAGGCCGGCGGCCAGCACAAGGGCGGGATAGGAGATTGCCAGCCAGCGGCGGCGCGACTGCGTGACAAACGCTTCGAAGGCCACGCCGCCCGCGGCCATCAGCAGAGGGTAAACCGGCAACGGATAATACGTCTTGCCGTTGAAGATCATGAATATCGCCAGAACAATCAGGTAGCTCCAGCCGAGAAAGCGAAAGCGCTTCCCTTCCCGGCTGCCGAAATACCAGACGAGTCCGCCCAGCCAGACCGGCAGTTCCACCGGGTGAAGGAACAAAACCTGCTCGAACAGAAAGCGGAGGGGCGAAATCGCCTCGTTCTTAAAGCGCTGCGCGTTGCGGACGACTTCGATCTGAGGCCAGCCGTGGCGCGCTTCCCACACAAGATTCGGAAGAAACAAGCAGAGCGCGACCGCCGCGCCCAGCCAGATCCATTTCGAACGAAACAGGCGGTATTCGCCGGAGAGAAGCAGTCCCAGAGCGAGGGCAAAACCAAAAACGAGCATGGAGTGTTTGTTTTCGAGGCCAATACCGGCTACCAGCCCAAAAACGAGCCAGAGCCTGGGAGACGCGCCTTTGACGATGCGCACCACGATCCACGCGCACAGAAGCCAGAAAAGAGGCTCGAAGGCGTTCATCGAGAGGAAACTATCGAAAGCCAGATTGACCGGCGCGAGCAGGATAGCCGCAGCCGCTAGAAACTGCGCCAGGCGTCCGCCACCGAGATCGCGGGCGAGAATGCCCGTGAGCCAGACAACCGCGGCCCCCGCAAGAACGGGAAAAAGCCGCATGGAAACCATCGATGTGCCGAAGAGATGGCGGGCAAGCCACGCAACGAAGGCAATCAGAGGCGGCTGGTCGACATAGCCCCACGCCAAGATGCTCACCGCAGGCCATGTAGTACAGCTCGTCGCGAAAGAAGCCGTAATGATTGATTCCCGCGAATTGGATCAGGAGCTTTGCGGCGGCGAGGCCGCCTAAAAGCGCCGTCGATCCGGCGACAGCTTCACGCCAGACCCCCGCAGTGAGTGCCTGAACTTCCGATACGACGGCTTTTGTCGCGCTCATAGGGGAGGGGACAGTCTCACTGAAAGCAGCTATCGCTCTGAAATTGGACTTGTACGGGATGCGGCCGCACGAAGTAACCGGGAATCCCGCAGGCACCCGCTTTGAATCTGGGGCCTTGAAGCACATTGGATAGATTGATTTGCGAGTAGAAAGGTTTCACGAGGGGTCTGACCTGGTGATCCGGCCCCTCGCGAAGAGAATCGTGTTCGGTGGATAGCGAGCGCTACGGTTTCGCTGCCGCGGGCGTGACGATGGTCGCCGTTTGGATGCGATCGATGTTGGGGAAATTCTTATCGAGATACGCCTTCCCCTCATTGGTGATCGAGCCCTGATCCGGGCGCTCGCCATATCCGGCGTAAAGCTTCTGTACGACGTCCATGCCGGAAGTCACCTCGCCGAACGGAGAGAAGCCCTGGCCATCGAGAAACGCGTTGTTGCCGAAGTTGATGAAGAGCTGCGTGGTGCGCGTGTTGGGACCGGCAGTGGCAAACGTGAGGGTGCCGGGACGATTGCTCTGGGTGACGGGATCGTCCTTGAGATTGGCATTCTTCCAGACGCGGTTGACGGCCGGATCTCCGCTCAAGCCGAACTGCACGATGAAATTCGGGACGATGCGGAAGAAAGCGGCGTCAGTGAAGAAGCCGTGCTTCACGAGATTGTAGAAACGGTCGGCGCCGATGGGTGCCCAGGAGCGCGTCACGTGGATGACGACATCGCCCTTGGTGGTGACAAGTTTCACGTCGTAGGTATCGGGGGCCTTGGCCGTAAGGGTTGCGGGATGCAGCAAAGCTGGATCGGTCATATGTGTGGTTGTCCTCGGTTTGGGTGCCGCGGCAGGCTTCGGAGCCGCGGATGGTGTTTGCCCCGCGAATGCGGCCAGGGGCAGAAAGCTAAGCGTAAAAATACACAGCCGGGCGAAACGTCTCATGGCGTTCCCTCCAAATTGCTGGCAATGGCCTCCACATCTTGCATGAGGCGCAACAGATTGCCACCAAGAATTTTTTGTATGTCGCTCTCGGAATAACCCTTTTCGAGCAGCGCTTCGGTGATGCGCGGCAGGTGCGATGCGTCATCCATGCCGTAGGGCATGTCGGCGCCGTCGAAATCCGAGCCCAATCCCACGTGATCCGCTCCTACCAGTTTAACGGCATGGTCGATATGGTCAAGGATTTCCGTCCACTCGACGCGCGGCAGCTTCCCCTGTGCGACGAGGTCGCGGATCGTTTTGTCCGCCTCGAGCAGGCGGCAGGCATGATCTTCGCCGCACAGTTCTTCGATGCGGCGGTCGATTTCCTCGTCGATTCGCGGATCGGCTTTCATGGCGCGGCGGAACGCTTCGCTGAGGAAGCCGGCGTGAAAATTGATCTGGACCACGCCGCCTTTTGCTGCGAGCTGCCGGATCATTTCGTCGCTCAGGTTGCGCGGCGCGCTACAGAGGGCGCGGCAGGAGGAGTGCGTGGCGATGAGTGGAGCGGCGCTTACGGCGAGGGCGTCCTGGAAAGTCTTGTCGGAGACGTGGGAAATGTCGACCATCATGCCGGCGCGGTTCATCTGGCGAATCACCAGCCTGCCGAAATCGGTGAGCCCGTTGTGCGCGGGCTTGTCGGTGGAGGAGTCTGCCCATTCGACGTTGAGGATATGCGTGAGGGTCATATAGCGGGCGCCCAGCGAGTGGAACCTTGCCAGAACGGTCAAGTCGCTGTTGATCAGGTGGCCGCCCTCGATGCCCAGCAGGATGGCAATACGGCCGCGGGCGCGGGCTTCGCGAATATCTTGAGCCGTGGTGGCCAGGGCCAAGTCATCCGGATGAAGATCGATCTGGCGGCGAACGGCTTCGATTTGATCAAGCGCCCGCTGGACGGCTGCGGGGCCGGTAACTGTGCCGGGCGTCCAGACTGCGAAGAAAATGGCGCCTACGCCGCCTTCGCGCAGGCGCGGAATATCCACCGAGCCGTCGGGATGGCGATGGGCAAGATCGAAGCGAGGGTCGAGCAGTCGCTGCGTGGTGTCGACGTGGGTGTCGATAACAAGCGAGCTGAAATGGAGGCTTCGCGCGCGGGGCGAGAGCGCTAGCGGGTTGGCGACATCAGGCAATAATGAAAGTCCTCTCCAAATTCCCAGGCAGAACCCGAATGCCCCGGCATCCGGTCATGCTGCAAGTGCCCTGATTTCATGTTGGGGGCGAGTACAGGTTACCAGAGTGGTGCACGAGGGCACAGTTGCGTTCTTGGCTGCTTGCAACCGTCATATCATAACTTGAAGGCTTAGAACCAACTTGCCTACTGCTGCCGATCATCTGACAGAGCTCAAAAAATGGGCGGCGGAGCTTGCCCGCAAGGGGAACGAAGAGGAAGAGGTACGCCTGAATCGGGCTGTCGAATTGATCGCCGAGACGTTTGAGGTTAAGCTGCACGAGGTGGCGATTCTCGGGCTGACCCCAGACGGTCGCTCGCTGCGGTTCCTGGCGCCGGAAACCTTGCGCGCCATCGGGCAAATTCCGCTCTCGAGCGGGAGCGCCCTCGCGGCGCGAACGATGCGGGAAATGCGCCCCGAGATCGTGAACCATTTTCATGTGGTCCCGCATGCCTCGGTGTTCGAGGGAGTGCCGGTGGCCGAAGCCGAACGCGCGGAGCCGATCCAGAAAATTATGAGTTCGCCGATCATGCTCGGAAGCAAGGCACTCGGGGTGCTGCAGATATCCCGCAAGGGGAAGGGACCGCTCGAGGCCGGGCCTGATTTCACTCCCCTGCAGCTGCGGCATTTGAAAGCTATCTCCGACGCGCTGGCCCCCTGCCTCCTGCTCTGCGCCAAAGAATAGGGCTCGAGGAATCAGGAATTGAAGACGCCCCGAGGATTCTTCGTAAAGATACTTCTTTTCGCTGGCCTGATTGCTGCAAGCACGTCCTTCCTGGAAGTATCCGCCGCACGGCGGCTGCCGCCTGAGAACGTCTCCCTCACGATTCTTGACACCACAGACACGCATGGACGCATCGAGCCCTGGGATTATTACGCGAATAAACCCGCAGATCTCGGGATGGCCAAGATTGCCACGCTGATCAAGGAAGCACGGGTGGAGGACCCGGACGCGCTGCTGGTCGACTGCGGCGACACGATTCAGGGCACTCCCCTCGCGTATTATTTCGCGGAAAAGGACCCATCGAAGCCGAATCCCATGATTGCCGTCTTCAATCTGCTTCACTATGACGCGATGGCGGTGGGAAACCACGAGTTCAATTTCGGCGAAGAGGCGATGTGGAAGGCGAAGGGCGAGTCCACGTTCCCCTGGCTGGCTGCCAATATCAAGCAGACCTACACGCAAGGCGTTCCGTACATCCCGCCGTACGTAATCAAGAACGTAAAAGGCGTGCGTGTGGGCATCGTGGGCTTTGTGACGCCGGGAATTCCACACTGGGAAATCCCCGATCATTACAAGGGTTATCAATTCGAGCCCATCGTGCAGGCGGCAAAACGGGTGATTCCGGAAGTGCGCGCGAAAGCGGACCTGCTGATCGTGATCCTGCACTCGGGTTTTTATCGCGATCCGGTGAACGGCGAGGTGTGGCCGGATCAGTTCGAGGGTGAGAATGCGGTGAGCGATCTCGCCGAAGAGGTTTCCGGGATCGACATCATCTTCTTCGGCCACACGCACAGCCAGTTGCCGGGAAAGTTTATCAACGGCGTCTTGCTGACGCAGCCGAAAAACTGGGCCATGGCCATAGCGCGGGCAGACGTGAAGATGGCTCACAACGCCCAAGGGCGCTGGGAAGTTGCTTCGAAACATTCGCGGATCATCCCCGTGACGGCGCAGGTGGCTCCCGATCCAGAGGTCACGAAGCTTGCAGAGCCCTACCAGGAAGAAACCGAAAAATATCTCGATACGCCCATCGCCATCTCAACCAGGGACCTCTCCGCCGAGCATGCCCGCTATGAGGACAGTCCCCTGCTGGACGTCGTCCAGAACGCGGAAATGGATGCAGGGCATGCGGACGTGTCGATGGCCACCATGTTCTATGCGGGGGTGCGGATGCCTCCCGGCCCTGTAACGGTGCGGGAGGCCGCCGCGCTCTATATCTACGAAAACACTCTTTATGTGGTGCAGATGACCGGAGCGCAGCTCAAAGAGGCGCTTGAACACTCGGCCGGCTTTTTCTCGCAGTGGCCGCTGCGCGAAGGGGAAGCCGAAAAGCTGCCGTCTTACAACTCGGATCAGGCCGCGGGGATATCCTACGAAATCGACCTCACCCGTCCGGCGGGCGACCGGATTCGCGATCTGCGGTTTCATGGCAAACCGCTCGACCCGACACAGACGCTGCGCGTGGCCACCAACAATTACCGCTACACGGGCGGAGGAGGCTATTCGGTCTATAAGGGTCTGCCGGTGGTCTATCGATCAACCAAGGAGATTCGCGAACTTGTAATCGACTACCTGACCCGCACCAAAACAATTCCCACCAGGGCGGCTGGAAACTGGAAGATGATTCCGCCGGAAGCGGTCGCCGCGATCGAGAAGGCGTCCGATGACAATCCGGCAGCTCTTATGAAATGACAGCGATCGAATCATTCCCGAACGATACCAGAGGCTCGTAGCTCACGATCAGGCGAAATTTTCACGCAACTGTAATGATTCCAGCGTAATAATGATTGACTTCATTGGGCATGCTTGTTAATTTTCAAACCGCGCAAAAATTTCCTAACTAAATCGGCGGAGGCACCGCAACCCGGCTCATGGCGTTTGTCGCGAAGCAGATTTTTCTCACAAAGGGAGTCGGTAAACACCGCGAGCGTCTCTCGAGTTTCGAGTTGGCGCTCCGAAATGCGGGAATTGCGGCTTGCAACATCGTCCGTGTATCGTCGATTTTTCCCCCGCATTGCAAACTCATCTCGCGCACCGAAGGGCTCAAGCACCTGAAGCCCGGCCAGGTGGCGTTCACCGTAATCAGCGAGAATCAGACCCGCGAGCCGCACCGGTTGATCGCGGCGGGCGTCGGCCTTGCGCTCCCCGGTGACAAATCGATGTATGGATATCTTTCCGAGCATCACTCGTTCGGCGAAACCGAAGAAGTGGCCGGCGAATACACCGAGGAACTCGCGGCGGAAATGCTGGCCACGACGCTGAACGTGGAATTCGATCCGGATCTTTCCTGGGACGAAAAAAAAGAAGTCTACCGCATCTCCAACAAGATCGTCCGCACCATGAACATTACGCAGTCGGCCGTCGGAGACAAGCGCGGCCTGTGGACCACCGTGCTCGCCGCCGCCATTCTTCTAGGCGAAGACGACTGAGAATAGTTCCCCGCTTCCGCAGCGGCGGCAGGCCTGCAGAATTTCCGCTCTTCCAAAGTTAAAATCTCAAAACAGGTCTAGCTGCGCCGACTTTCGCGGCACGCGGCCCTGTCTACGATCGTCGAATACGCTTCGGCCTCCGAGCGACGCCGAAATCTCTTCCTCGTGGGCGATCACCGAGGCGAACTGCGCCTCGGGAACGCATCGCTCTTCCACGACGCGAACAAAACGGTCCAGCCGCTGTAAGGCGCCTGCTTTTTCGTTGCGGTCCACCTTGGCGGAGTCGAGTCCGCGGCGCAGGACGGCGATCGATTCGTCGTACGTCTTGAGCGGCACCGGAAACGGATGGCGGTCTTTGCCTCCGAGAGCAAACGAGAAACGCGCCGGGTCCGAGAATCGGCTGGGCGCGCCGTGGACCACCTCGGCGATCAACGCCAGCGATTGCAGTGTTCGCGGCCCCAGATTTTCGAGCAGGAGCAACGAGGCGAAATCCCGCAGGTCGCGTTCATGGGCCACGGCCAGCACGGCTCCCAAGCGCTTCAGGTCGACGTTCACAGGGCGTACGTCGTGATGCCTGGGCATGCACAGCTTTGGAACTTCGCGCAGCGTCGCGTCGGGATTTTCGCGCGTGATCGCCAGCAATGCGCTCTGGGCGGCCGCCGCACGCGCATCGACGAGATTCATGACGGTTCCCTGGTGCTCGCCCACGATCCCCGTGTGCGGCTCGGCCGTGAAATCGCGGACCGAAGCGGAGTGCCAGTGATAACGCCGCGCCAGGCCGCTCTGCCCGTTCATTCCCTGCTGCACGACAGCCCATTCCCCGGCGCCGCTGACAATGAAGGTATGCAGATAGAGCTGGAAGCCGTCGGCAATGGCATTGTTGTCGACGCGGGCCGTCAATCTGCTGGCGCGAACCAGCGTCTCTCCCTGCAGGCTTGCTTTATCTGCGAAGAAACGCAGCTCGTCGGGAGTTTT
The DNA here is from genome assembly GCA_963709105.1 of uncultured Acidobacteriota bacterium. Taxonomy (GTDB): domain Bacteria; phylum Acidobacteriota; class Terriglobia; order Acidiferrales; family UBA7541; genus Palsa-295. The sequence goes on along the minus strand of CAVPVC010000013.1, from coordinate 326,064 downwards.
CCGCGAATGTTTTCCACGGCCGCCGCAGATATAGACGCCGAGTTCGTGCGCACGGGGATTTAACCCGCGCTTGAGAGCGCCCATCACAGAGGTCGTGATGCCGGATGAATGCCAGTCCATCCCCATCACGCAGCCGAGAGCCTGAAACCAGAAAGGGTCGCTCAGTCGGGAAAGAAGCTCCGACGGGCCGTAGTGAAGGAGAACGTTTTCGGAAATGGCCGTGCCGAGTCTCGTCATACGTTCAGCAAGCCACGCCGGCACGCGTCCGCCGTGGAGAGGCAGGTCGGCAAATCCTGAGCGCTTCATCGCGCAACAAGTCTAGCACTCGAACAGGAAGAGGCTTCACGCGGGCAGGCTGCTGACTGTGGGAGCGGGGCCTGGAATCGTCTCCGGACGACCGAAATTTAGAACGTAGGTCTTAAGGAGTTCCGCCAGGGCGGCTTTGCCGATGGGCTTGGCGATGTAGTCGTCCATGCCCGCCTCGAGGCACATCTCGCGGTCTCTTTTCATGGCGTTGGCCGTCATGGCGATGATGGTAGAGTGCAATTCCCCGCCCTCGCGGCGCCGGATCTCTTTGGTGGCCTCGAAACCATCCATCACGGGCATCTGGCAATCCATGAAAATAATGTCGTAAGGAATCTGTTCTAGGGTGTCCACGGCTTCCTTCCCGTTTGCAACCACGTCCACACGGCATCCAAGACGCTGCAGGAGGCTGGAGGCCACCCGCTGATTCACGGGATTGTCGTCGACGACCAGGACGCGAGGCCTGACGGCGTCCTTCGAGAACGTTCGCTTCTCTTGAAACGAGCCCGCGGCCTCGGCCACAGTAAAGCGAGTGACCAGCGGCAGGTTGTTCATCGGATTCTCAGCATTCGACCACACCGTGCGCAGGATTTCAAGAAGCGCCGGCGCCCGGGTGGGTTTGCCCAGGTAAGCGGCAAAGCCGGACTCCTTCGCGCGCTTAGCGTCGCCGCGTCGCCCCCTCGACGACAGCATCACCAGAATCGTCTCCTTGAGGTCCGTGTCCTGCTTCACCTCTTTGGCGAACATCAATCCGTCCATGCCGGGCATTTCGTGATCGGCGATGACAATCTGAAATGGATCGCCCGCCTGGCTCGCCGCACGCATGGCTGCGAGCGCCTCGGGCCCCGAGGCAAAGCAGGCGCTGCGAAGCTTCCAGTGGTCCATCTGTTCGCGGATGACAAATCGATTGATGGAATTGTCGTCCAGGTACAAGACCCTCAGATTCTCGATGGCAACGTCACGGACCTGCGAGGGCTGCGCCGCATCGTCCAGCACGAGCGGCAAAGTGAAAGCGAATGTGGACCCTTCCCCGACCTGGCTGCACACGTGAATCTCGCCGCCCATCAAATGCACGAGTCGCTTGGAAATCGAAAGCCCCAGCCCGGTGCCGCCGTACTTGCGAGTCGTCGAAGCATCCCCCTGGGTGAAGCGTTCAAAGATCGAGTCGAGCTTATCCTGCGGGATTCCGATGCCGGTATCCTCGATGGTAAAGCGGACATTCGCCGTGCCGGCGGCTATCTTGACGCACTCGACGTTGACGTAGATATGCCCCTGGGACGTGAATTTAAGCGCGTTCCCGATCAGATTCACCACGACCTGCCGGATGCGTCCCGGATCGCCGATGAAGCGCAGCGGCAGCGCGGGGTCGTAGCGAACGATCATTTCGATGTTCTTGTCCTGCAATTTAGCCTGAAAGAGTTCGGTGGTTTCTTCGACGGCGACGAACAGATCGAAGGAGATCGGCTCGATGGTCAGCTTTCCCGATTCGATCTTGGAGAAGTCGAGGATGTCGTTGATGATCGAAAGCAGGGCCTCGGCGGAATGCCGCAGCGTAAGGGCGTATTCCTTCTGCTCGGGCGCGAGCTCGGTATCCAGCAGCAGGCCGGCCATTCCCAGCACCCCGTTCATGGGCGTCCGGATCTCGTGGCTCATGGACGCCAGGAACTCGCTCTTGGCGAGGTTGGCGGCCTCCGCCATTTCTTTCGCCTGCTTGAGCGCGAGTTCGGCGGTTTTGCGGTCGGAGATGTCGAGGAATGTAATCTGAACAGCGCCGATGCCGGTCTTGGGATCTTCAATGACGTTGGCGTTGCCCAAAGTCCAGATGGGCTCGCCGGATTTTTTCTTCAGGCGGACCTCCCGGTCGGTGACCTGGCCGAGGCGAACCACCGCCTCAAAGAGGGCATCCCCCTCGGCAGGATCGGCACACATGATGTTCGCGGGACGGTCGATCAATTCGTGGCGCGAGGGATAGCCAAGGGCGCTTGCGCACGCGTCGTTGCAGTCCAGAATCGTGCCGTCGAGGCCCGCCTTGCAGATGGGCGACAGCGAGCGTTTGAACAAAAGGCGGTAGCGGTCTTCGCTCGCGGCCAGTTCCAGGTGCTGCTTCTGGAACCGCCGGTCGATGGCGGATGTGAGCAGCGTCGTCGCGAGAATAATCAGAGTGACGATCGCGATGCCTGCGATGCCCACCGAAGACACCGGTACGGCGAGGGACGTATCTCCCTCCATCGGCGACGGAGTCCACGTCACCGCGGCCATTCCAGTGTAATGCATCGAAGCCACCGCGAAGCCCATCACCACCGCGCTCGAAAGCTTCGCCGGATCAAACTGAGACGCCGACCGGTAGCGGAAGGCCAGCATCATTGCCGCCGCCGATACCACGACCGCAATCACAATCGACGCGGCTAAGATCGCGCGGTTGTAGTGGCACATGGCCGGAACGCGCATGGCCGCCATCCCGACGTAATGCATGGAGGCGATCCCGCCTCCCATGGCCAGGCTTGCCGCAACAACCGATCCCGGCGCCAGGTCGTGCCGGCTGACGCAATAGAGCGCCACGGCGGAGGCGAAGATTGCCGCAGCTAAAGATGCCAATACCGTGGGCAGGTCGTAGAGGATCGGGAAGGGCAAGATGTAGGCGAGCATCCCGATGTAGTGCATCGACCAGATGCCGATTCCCATGGCCAGGGCTCCGCCTCCCAGCCACGCGAACCGTGAGCGGTTTTCAGCGACAGCTGTGCGCCCGGCCATGTTGATGGCTGCGTCGGCCGCACCCATGGCGATGATGATCGAGAGCGCCACCAGCCGCAGATCGTAGTGGTGAGGGATGGATGGCAGCATCGGCGACAAAGTGGCACCCCGCGATCGATTGGGAAGGCCGCCGCCGCGTGTCACCGCGCAATCTCACGTGCGCGCGCAAGGCAAAGCAGACACAGCATCCCAAAATCGATTGAGTTGTATTATTTCCCAGCAGAAGGGGGTACTACCCGGGAACTTCCTCTCCAATATCTCGCACGGCAACGATCCCGTCAATTGCTAACTTGCTGGCATAGCTGATCTTGAAAGTGCTATGCGGCACGGTCAGTTTTGTCAGGGCACGGATTTACCCGTGTCGCGATGCGTTCGGCCGAGTGCCTCAGTCTGAATCCTGGCCGGCAACTACCTGAGCATGTCCCAAAAATGCCACCAGCGACACTCCGCCCACGATGTTGCCAAGCAGCGTCGGCAAAAAGAAGCGCAATGCGTAGTTGCTCCAGGTTTCCGCTCCCGAAATGACGAGGAACATCACCTTCGTCGATCCGGCAATTACGTGATTGAATCCGCCCAGGCCGATCAGATACGTGAGGATGATAATGATGCTCACACGCGCCGATTCCGCGCCCGGCAGCAGCCATACCATCAGTGCGATGAGCCAGCCTGCAAAAACCGCCCGCATGAAGATCACCCCGAAACCACCCGCCAGCGAGCCCTGGCTCACCTCCATCAGAACCTGCTGGATGTGCGTTGAGAAAATGGGAATGCGGCCCACGCAGAGAGCAAAAAGATACGTGCCCACGAGGTTTGCCAGCAGCACCACCGTCCAGAGACGGAGCACACTCAGCGCAGTCGCAACGTTTCTTCGCGACAGAAGCGGAAGGATCACGGTCAGCGTGGTTTCGGTGTAAAGCTGCTGCCGGCCGAGAACGACCATCAGGAAGCCTACGCTGTAGCCAACCTTCGACACCAGCGGCGCCCACTCCGCATGCGGAAGATAGGCCGCCAGAAGCCCTTCCGCTACGAGAGAGAAGCCCATGGAGAGGCCGGCGGCGAGCCCGGACCATGCCAGCGCGGAGGTGGAGCGCTTGAGCTCTTCTTCGCCCTCGCGGCGGATCGTTTCGTGGACGACGTGAGCGCCAATTGCGACGCGCTCCTGCACCTGTTTTTCTTCGATGCGCTTCTTGTTACCGGCGAAAGCTCCGGAGGGCCATGCTCTTCCGCCTTTTTCGCTCGGGTGTTCACAGCAGGCCATCGTCACTGCTTTCCGATGTCGCGGCCATCCACGATAGCCGGTAAAAGCCGGAGCGCTGATGTGTATGAAACGCGGTGCGGCCGGGCTGTAACGGAATGGTCGAAAAAGTACCAGATACTCTTACTTCACACGCTGCTACCGATAATGGGACGCGGGCGAAGGTTCCTGTCTATCCTAATCTTGGCTTAATCTTGGCCCCAAACTCGGCCTGGCACATAGGCTCCCTATGCCCTCTCCTAACGGACCGGAACAAGGACTTCCCTGCCCCCTCGGGGACGGGCCCTGACTTGGGATCGAAGTCCGGGCAGACCGTTCTGCTCAGCGATATTCCCGACGTCGCGGCGCTGACAGGCGAAGCGACCCCCGCACCGCCCCTGATGGACCCTGCCCTCGGCTCAGCGGCGTTGGCCGCACTCGGGCAACGCTACGACATCCTCGCCGAAGCCGGGCACGGAGCGATGGGCAGCGTCTACAAGGCGCGCGACCGCGAAACGCAGCAGGTGGTGGCGCTCAAGCTGGTCAAACCGGAATTTGCCTCCGACCAGACCATGATGGAGCGGTTCAAGAACGAGCTGCTTTTTGCCCGCAAGATTACCCACAAGAGCGTTTGCCGCGTGTACGACTTCAACCGCATCGGCGGCGTGGCGTATACGTCCATGGAGTTCGTGGAAGGCGAGAGCCTGCGTTCGGTGCTCAGCCGTTTCGGCGGAATCCCCTTGCGCAAGGCCATCGATCTCACGCTGCAAATCTGCTCGGGGCTCAAAGAGGCCCACGCGCAGGGGATCGTACATCGCGATCTCAAGCCCGAAAATGTGATGATCGATTCGCAGGGAAACGTAAAGATCATGGATTTCGGGATCGCCCGGTCGATGGAGTCCGCCACGCGGCTCACCGGCTCGATGATGGGCACCCCCGCTTACATGGCGCCGGAGCAGGTTTCCGGCAAGCCCGTGGACTACCGCACGGATATCTACTCGCTGGGCCTGGTGCTCTACGAGGTGTTCACCGGGAAGCAGGCGTTCGTTGGGGAGAATCCCGTGGCCGTCGCGCTGAAGCAGGTGCAAGGGACGCCGGTGCCGCCGCACGAGATTGAGCCGACGATTCCGGTGTCCATTGAGCGCGCCATTTTGAAGTGCCTCGAAAAGGAACCGGCGAAGCGGTTTCAGTCCATCAGCGAATTGGAAAGAGCGATTACTTCGTCCGGAACTCGCGCTGTTCTTGCTTCGGGAACGGATGGGGCCAACGTACTGCTGAATCGCGAGGCTGTCGCGAAGCCGGCTGCGGCTGTCCGTTCCCACGATTGCCGGACCGCGGCCCCGCACTCTTTCCAAGGCGACATCCCCGCTTGTCTGGATCCTGCTGGGAGGCTGCATCGCAGCCGCGGCGGGCAGCGGACTTCACTGGGCAGGCGTCTCCCGAGCCGCAAAAAATCTCCCGGCGCCCGCTCCGTTGGCTGCGCCGGCGCCGCCCGAATTCGCGCTCGATAAGACCGAGAGGCCGGCAGGCAATGCCGAGCAAACACAGTCGCGAAGGACGCGCGAGGTCGCTTCCAACGCGGCTGCCGAGGCACAGGCGAGTTCGCCATCTCCGGCGGCAGCCGAATCCGCCGCACCCGTCGCTGCCCCGCCGGACGCTACATCGGGGACGAGTGCTCCTGCAAGCGCCGCGCCCGCTCAAGCATCGCCGGACGCCGCCACCTTGTCCCCGGCTAATTCGCTGCGGCCCCGCAGAATGCCCAATCAGGATGGCGCCGGGGCTTCCGCGAATGGAACTGGGATCACGTATCTGTGGATCGGCAGGTTCATGCGCGAAGACCGCGCGCATGATTCCGCGAAGAAGATCGAAGACGCCGGTTTGCCGTCGGTGGTGGTCCCCCGGCGCAACCCGACCGGCGAGTTTTTCGTGGTTCTCTCTGGACCTTTCGGCGCGAAGCAGGCATCCGATGCCATGGGGCAGCTCGAGAGCCTCGGCTTCACCAACATTCACCCGATCAAGAACCTGATTCTCGATCAGAAACAGAGTCCCTGATGGATTTTGGAGCTCGCACCGATACCGGACTCGTCCGGGCGAATAACGAGGACGCTTTCGGTTCCGCGCCGGAGCTGAACCTGTTCGTCCTCTCAGACGGCATGGGCGGGCTCGAAGCGGGCGAGACGGCTAGCCGCATGGCCGTCGATACGATTCTGGCGCATTGCCGCGAGGCGGCCGCGAATCCATCGCTTCCGCTGACTGGCGAGGCGATCCCCGGCGTTTCGGATGTGTCCAACCGGCTGGCCAGCGCGGTCCGGCTTGCCAATGCCGCGATTTATGAGCAAGCGGCGCGCACGCAGCCCAATCAAGGAATGGGAGCGACGGTCGTCGCCGTACAGATCACGAAGGACCGGATGAGCTTCGCGCATGTGGGCGACAGCCGCATCTACCGCCTGAGGGATAAAAGTTTTGAGCAACTCACCCACGATCACTCCTTTGTGGGCGAGCAGGTACGGATGGGGAGGATGACCGAGGAGCAAGCGAACGCGAGCCATCTGAAAAACGTGCTGGTTCGCGCGCTGGGAATCGAGCCGGAAGTGGAAGTCGATGTGAGCGAAGAGCTTATCCTGGACACCGATACGATTCTGCTGTGTTCCGACGGCCTGACGCGCGACCTGTCCGATGCGCAAATCTCCGAGGTTCTAAGCGACGCGGAAGAATCGCGGGAAGCGGCCGATGAACTCGTCGAACTCGCCAAGAGGGCCGGCGGCGGGGACAACATTACGGCGCTGGTGATTCGCCCAGTCGCACGTCCGGCGAGCTCGATGGCGCGCATCGGCGGCAGGCTGGGCAAATGGTTCAAGGGCCGCTGAAGCGGGAACCAAACAGGCGCTGAACCGGCAATTCATTATGTGACTGCTTCTATTTGGGAGGCGACGACATGCCGACACTCGTGCTGAAATTTGAAAATTCCGTTTTGACCGAACGCCCTGTGGATTCGCAGGAGGTGAGCATCGGGCGTTCGCCCGACAACGGGATCGTTATCGACAACCCCGCCGTCTCGCACTATCACGCGCGCGTATTCAAGGAAGAAGACCGTCTCATGCTCGAGGATTTTGGCAGCTTGAATGGCACGTTCGTCAACGGGCAGCGGGTGCAGATGGTCACGCTGAAGGCGGGCGATTCCGTGGGCATCGGGAAGCACACCATTCTAGTGGCCGACTCACGAGCCGCGGCCGGCGGTGCGGCGCCCGAGCAGGCCAAAGCTGCCACGCCCAAAATCAACGAAACGGTGATGCTCGATACCAAAGCGCGGCGCGAATTCATGCAGAAAGTTGCGTCCGCCGGCGAGAGCTCGCAGATCGCTCCCGCGAGGATTAAAATCCCGACCCTTGTCGTGAGAAAAGGCAACACCGATCAGCACGAATACACGCTCACCGATAAGCTGACGGTGATCGGAAAGTCCAGCATGGCCACGATCGAGCTGAAGGGCTGGTTTGCTCCCAGAGCCGCCGCGCAGATTAGCCGCCGCGAAGACAATTTCTACTACATCGGCTCAGCCGGAAGAGTGCCGAGCGTGAACGGCTTCCCCATCGAAAGGCCGCAGAAGCTGTCGAATGGCGACGTAATCGAGGTTGCCGGGCTGAAGCTCGAGTTTCAGTATCGTGACTGATCGCCTTCCGAACCATCTTGCCTGGAACGGCCACAACCTCGCTTTTACAGTCGCGCCCCACGACCAATACTGTGATCCGCGTATGGAATTGCGTCCCGCATTGCCCAATTATCGGCGAGGAGTGCGCGACCAGTGGCCTCGCCCAGGAGCCACGCACACGAGCGCACAAGGAGGATGTCCAGATGGCGACGAAATCAAGGGGAAGAAAGTATGGCAAGGCTGCCGGAAAAAGCGTCGAGAGCGCGGTGCGCCGGGAGAAGCGCGGAACTCTGAAGTCCGGCAAAGGCGGCAAGGGTGGAACGGTCAAGAGCCGCAAGCAAGCCATCGCCATCGGACTCTCCGAAGCGCGCAAAAAGGGCGCCAAGGTGCCGGCAAAATCGTCGAGCTAGAAATCGTCGTAGCGGCCCTTCATTATCTGGCGCGACAATCCTGCGAACGGCCGTCTCCGCTTCCTGCGAAGCGTTTCCTTTGCCTTCAATTGCAGGTAGTATCCAGTCGAGGCGAAGATTGCTTGTAACACCCGGAGCCGGCTGGTCGCGCACGCCATGCCCCATAACTATCATTTCGCCGATCTCCGCGAGATTTTTGCGAAGGCGAACGAAGAGAAATCCGGAGACAAGCTGGCGGGCATCGCGGCCGCATCGGAAAGCGAGCGCGTCGCCGCCAAGCGCAAGCTGGCCGATCTGACCCTTCGCGAAATCCTCCAGCAGCCCTTGATCGACCCCGATCAGGACGACGTAAGCCGCCTCATCCTCGATAGCTTCCGCGAGGAAGCCTTCGGGCCAATCCAGAGTCTCACTGTCGGCGAATTCCGCGAGTACATCCTCGACGATGCCACCAGCGGCGCCGATCTGAAGAAGCTTCAATGGGCCATCCTTCCCGAAATGGCGGCGGCAGCGGCCAAAATCATGAGCAACAAGGATCTGGTGATGGCCGCCGCGAAGATCCGCAACGTCACGCGCTGCCGCAATACGATGGGCGAGGCCGGCGTGCTGGGCATCCGCGTGCAGCCCAACCATCCCGCGGACGATCTCGGAGGCATCCTGCTTTCCGCCTTCGAGGGGCTGCTCTATGGCTGCGGAGACGCCGTGATCGGCGTGAATCCGGCGTCGGATTCGGTGGAAACCACCAAATCCATCCTCTGCGCGCTCGACCGGTTGGTGAATATCTACAAAATCCCGACGCAAAGCTGCTGCCTCGCGCACATCAGCACGCAGCTTGCAGCCCTCGAACGTGGCGCGCCCGTCGACCTGCTCTTTCAATCGGTAGCGGGAACGGAGGCGGCCAATCGCAGCTTCGGTATCACGCTTGCGATGCTGCGCGAAGGCCGCGAGCGGGTTCTCGATCATCACGGGAAGCGCGACGTTCCGTGGAAAGGCACGCAGGTGATGTATTTCGAGACCGGGCAAGGCAGCGCGCTTTCGGCGGAGGCTCATCATGGCGTTGGACCAGCTCACGCTCGAAGCCCGCGCCTACGGACTCGCCCGGTGCTTCGATCCTTTTCTGGTGAACAGCGTGGTGGGTTTCATCGGCCCCGAGTATCTCTACGACGAGCGCCAGATCATCCGGGCGGGCCTCGAAGACCATTTCATAGGCAAGCTGCTCGGCCTGCCGATGGGCTGCGACGTCTGCTACACCAATCACGCCGACGCGGACCAGAACTCGGCGGACAATCTCCTGGTGCTGCTATCGGCGGCGGGTTGCAACTACTTCATGGGAGTTCCCTGCTCCGACGACGTGATGCTGAATTACCAGTCCACCAGCTATCACGATGCTCTCGCCATGCGCCGGCTGTTCAAGCTGCAGCCGGCTCCCGAATTTGCGGAGTGGCTCGCGGCAGCCGGGTTCTATCGCGATGGCGAGCCTGCCCTGCTCGATGCGGCCAAACGAAAGCATTTGCTGCGAGGGCTGGAATCTTCTCTGGCGGAGGTTCTCTGATCGTGAGAGACGACGCCAGCGATTCCATCGTCTCCTCGGACTTGACGGAGTTGGTGCGCAAAATCCGGGAGCGCACCCCCGCGCGCCTCTTGACTGGCCGCGCGGGAAGTTCCTACCGCACGCCGACGCAGATGCAGCTACGCGAGGCCCATGCGGCTGCCCGGGATGCCGTGCGCGCGGAGCTCGAACCGGCGGCAGCGCTCGGCACCGCCTTCATCGACGAATGGCGCCTCTTTGAAACGCGCACGCAAGCTCGTTCCAAAGATGAGTATCTTCTGCGCCCCGATCTCGGCCGGCGCTTCGATGAGCGCTCGCGAAGCGAGATTCAGAGTCTGTGCCCGGCCGCCTGCGACCTCCAAATCGCGATTGGTGACGGCCTTTCGGTTCCCGCAGTCGCGATCCAGGTCCCTGCGCTGCTGCCGTTGCTCAGCGAGGGCGCGAACGCGCGAGGCTGGCGCCTCGGTCGCACATTCTTGATCCGGTATTGCCGCGTGGGCATCCTGAACGAAATCGGCGAAATCCTCGCGCCTCGCGTGGCGGTTCTGCTGATCGGCGAGCGTCCCGGGCTCGCTACGGCCGAAAGCCTCTCGGCCTACATGGCCTATTGCCCCAACAAGCTGCACACGGACGCCGACCGAAACCTGATCTCCAATATTCACGCCCGTGGTATATCTCCAGCGGATGCGGCAAAGCGTATTCTGAATCTTGCAGCGCAAATGATGAAAGCCGAAGGAAGCGGTGTAAGTTTGAAGGAAGAGACACCCTTCACTTTGGGCCGCGGTGAATGATGAGAAGCCGCGGCAAAAGCTGGAGTGACGAGTTGAACAGCAAAGCCTGTGAAGTGCCGGACGTCGCTGTAAGCGAACTGCCTCGCGAGCCACAGTTGCGGCGACGCCAATTCATTTCACATGTTGGCGGGCTGACCGCGCTTGCGGCGACAGCGTTGCTCTGCAAAGGCCGTGCATGGGCTGAGGCCCCAGCCGCGCCAACAGGCTGGATCGACATTTACAGCCATTACGCGCCGCCCGACTGGGTAAACTTCATCGCCGCCAATCGGGGACGCGGCATGCTCGGGAACACCAGCTTCCTGAGCACGTTCAAGGGCTGGACGTCCGCGAAATCCATCGAGCAGATGGACGCAGCAGGCATCGCCACCTCGATTGTGTCGCTCACAACGCCGGGTATTTGGTTTGGCGACGGCGTGGCCTCGGTGGACGCCACCCGCCAGCTCGCGCGGCAATGCAACGACTACGGCGCAAAGATGGTCGCCGATTTCCCCGGCCGCTTTGGACTGTTTGCCGCGCTGCCATTGCCGGACGTGGAGGGAAGCCTCCACGAAATCGAGTATGCGATCGACACCCTCAAGGCCGATGGGTTCGGCCTGCTGTCGCACTACAGCGAAACATACGGCGAGAAGTTGCTGGGCGATCCCGCATTCGCGCCCGTCTTCGAGGAGCTGAACCGCCGGAAGGCGGTCGTTTACGTTCACCGCAAAATTTCCGCGGAACCAAACGAAATTTTCGGCTGGGATGTCCACCGCACGATTCTGAGCCTGCTGAAACCGAACTCCGCCGGCGCCGCTACCGGCTTCTCTCCCCGTTTCCTCGAGATTAAGTTCATCTTCTGCGATGCCGGTGGGACGATGCCATTCCTGGTGCGGCGAAGCACGGCTCCGACGAACCCTGCGAGAGCAGACGCAGACAGTGGCTTGCTAAAGGCAGTGCGCGAGTTTTATTACGGCACGGGCCGCTCGAACAACGCCGGAACCATGAGCGCGCTGAAGCAGATTGTCCCCATATCGCACATATTGTTCGGCACGGATTATGCCTTCGCGCGGGTTGCCGACGAAGCCCGCGGCCTGCGGGAATGCGGCGTGTTCAACGCCGAGGAGCTTCAGGCAGTCTCCCGCAACAATGCCCTGGCCCTGCTCCCGCAATTGAAAACCCAAAGCTAATCGGCACCGGCCGGCCCTGAGGGCTTCGTCTCTATTCCAGGCCATCGCAGCACGCACCCTCGCCCGGATCCTCGCTGGTCAAATGTGCCCGGGAGCGATAAAATCCACGCCGATATGAGCCAACAAACAGCGAGGCGCGATTTCCTGAAATTCCTAGCGGCAAGCCCCTATGTGGCTTCCCTGGGCGGAGTGGCCGCGTTCCTTCGGCAAGGCACGCTGGCGCAGACCGCTCAGGAAAAAGCCAGCCTGATCGCGACTCCCGCCGAAGCGCTGGATGTTTTCGATTTCGAAGAGGTCGCCCATCGCAACGTGGCGCCCGGGCACTGGGCCTTCATGAGAAGCGGCGTTGACGACGACGCGACCATCGCCGCCAACCGCGAAGGGTTCCAGCACATCATGCTGCGTCCCCGCCGGCTGCACGACGCCACCAAAGTGGACATGCGCGTCAACCTCTTTGGCACCACCTACAACAGCCCAATCTTCACGTGTCCCACGGGCGGCCAGAAATCGTTCCACCCGGACGGCGAATTGGCTGTCGCGCGGGCGGACAAGGCGTACGGAACTCTTCAGTACCTCTCCACGGCTACGTCCACGTCTGTAGAGGAGGTAAACGCGGCCCTGGGGCGGCCGGTGTGGTATCAGGTTTATGCCCCGCGCACGTGGGAGGCTTGCCAAAAGCTCCTCACCCGCGTCGCCGCCGCGGGATGCACGGTGATCGCTCTCACCGTCGATACCAGCCCTGGCGGCCACGCCGAAACGTACCTGCGCACCCGACCCAAAGATTTGCGGCAGTGTGCGGCCTGCCACGACGTGAAGGGCGAGGACATTCTGGTGCGAAATCGCCCGATGCGCGAAGGTCTGGATGCCGCGGGTGGCGTCCCGCAACCGTTGGATTGGGCCTACGTCGATAAAATGCGCAAATTCTGGAAGGGAAAATTTGTGATCAAGGGTCTGACCACGGGAGAGGACGCGCGCCTCGCGGTGGAGCATGGAATTGACGGCATTCACGTGTCCGACCACGGAGGGCGCGTCACGGAAACCCTTCAGGCCACCATCGAGGCGCTTCCGGAAGTGGTGGCGGCGGTGAATGGCCGCGTCCCGGTGGTTGTCGATAGCGGCTTCCGCCGCGGCACGGATGTTTTCAAAGCGCTCGCGCTGGGCGCTTCAGCGGTGGGAATCGGGCGCCCGATGCTCTGGGGATTGGGAGCGTTCGGCCAGCCGGGAGTCGAGCGCGTGCTGGAAATTATGCAGGGCGAATTGAAGCTGGTGATGGGCAACTGCGGCACGCGCACGGTGGCGGATATTACCCGCGCGTACGTGGAATTGCCCGACAGGAAAAGCTAGAGGCTTCGCGGAGTTCGTACAGTTCATACGGACCTAATGGAGATGCCATGGGCTTGCAAACTAGATTCTTAGCGTTAGCTGGTTTGGCTTGTTTGCTCGGTTCGGCGTGCCTTGGAGCCACCGTTAGCGGAACAGTGAAAGGCGCGGACGGCGCACCCTTCCAGGGAGCGTTTGTCGAAGCGCAGAACACGAAGTCGCACATCACCACGATTGTGCTTTCCGACAGCCATGGACAGTACCGCATCGCGAACCTGCCCGCGGGAGATTACCGCCTGACGATACGCGCCGTCGGTTTTCGCGTCGATCCACGCACGGGAGTCAGCCTCACGGCCGATCAGAAGGCCTCCTACGACTTTGCGCTGCAACAGTCCGTCGTCCGCTGGAACGACATCTCCTTTTATCAGGCGAAGAAGCTCTGGCCCGCGTCCAAGGGGAAGGATTTGTACGTTTCGCACTGCGCGACTTGCCACCTGTTCCAGACCCGCATGGCGTCTGTAACGCGCGACGCGGACGGTTGGCGAGACCGTGTGCAGTACATGCAGACGGTGATGCATGTCCAGGTCAACGATCAGGATGCCGATCAGATCGCCGCGTACCTGACGACTTTGTTCGGGCCTGACTCCGTGCTGCCGAAATCGCCGGCGGAGATGCCCGCGTTCAAGGACACTGTACGTTCCTTCGGCAGCGACTCTTCCAACATCGTGTACGTCGAGTACGACATGCCGGGCCCCGGCCGGATGCCCTTCAGCGCGGCGCCGGACAAGAACGGCTATCTCTGGATTCCCAATTTCGGAGTCGCGAATAAAATCACGCGGCTCGATCCGAAGACCGGCGAGATGCAGGATTTCTCTGTACCTAACGTGGGCACCGCCTCGATTCACTCCGCCGTTCCCGCCCCGGACGGTTCCGTGTGGTTGACTGAGACCGATGCCAACAAGCTGGGGCGATGGGATCCCAACACCCAGAAGATCACCGAATATCAGGATTATTATCTTCCCGGCAAGGAAGGCACGGTCGAGGGAGGCTCGAAGCATACCGTTCGCATCGATCCCAGTGGCAACGCATGGTCGAGCGGCGGCCCGCTCACGAAATTCGATCCCGAAACCCGGAAGTTTACCCACTTCGAGGACATCCCTTTCGCTTACGACGTGAAGCCCGACAAGAACGGCGATGTCTGGTTTACCGCGTCGGGAGCGAACAAAATCGGCAAAGTGGACGGGAAGACTTTGAAGATCAGTCTGTGGACGATGCCCACGCCAAAAAGCTTTCCGCGAAGAATGGAAATAGCCTCGGACGGAATCGTCTGGATCGGCGAATTCACCGCCGGGAAAATGGCCCGGTTCGATCCCAAAACGCAAACGTTCACGGAATACCCGCTGCCTGGCCCGGAGCCGACTCCTTACAGCATGGGCTTCGATGCGGATGGCTATCTCTGGTACAACTCGCACGATATGGACGAGCTCGCGCGCTTCGATACCAAGACCGGGAACGTGATCGAATATCCGGTAACGCACTCGGAAATCGCCATGCGGGAATTCTTCCGCGATGCGCAAGGGCGGATGTGGTATGGAACGAATCCCAACAACAAAGTGGGATACTTCTACTTGGCAAACAAGGGCGATGGCGCGGAATCGGCCAACAAGTAAGGAATCCAACCGGTGAGGCGCCTGGGGCGGAGGTTGCACCGAAAGCGACCTCTCGACGCCCGTTTGCCCCTTATGTATCGGCAATGCGAATCGTACCCATCCTCCCAAATCCCCCGTCAAAATAAGAAATGAACCTCTCGACGCCCTTCATTCACCGGCCCGTGGCGACCACTCTGCTTACGGTGGCCATAGCGCTCGCCGGGATCATCGGGTTTCTGGTGCTGCCCGTCGCGGCGCTGCCGGAGATCGATTACCCGACGATCGCAATATCGGCGACCTTGCCTGGCGCGAGTCCGGAAATCATGGCCTCCTCGGTGGCTACGCCTCTGGAGCGGCAATTCGGGCGCATCGCCGGCATCACGGAAATGTCTTCATCGAGCTACCTGGGCAGCACCTCCATCACTTTGCAGTTCGATTGAATCGCAATATCGACGGCGCCGCTCGGGACGTGCAGGCGGCGATCAACGCCGCGCGGAGTTATCTGCCGGCGAACCTCCCGACCAATCCCACCTACAAGAAAGTGAACCCGGCCGATTTGCCGATCGTGCAGATCGCCCTGACGTCCAAGATTTACGACCGCGGGCGGCTCTACGATGCCGCCTCCACGATCATGCAGCAAAAGCTTTCCCAGATTGCCGGCGTCGGCCAGGTATCCGTGGGAGGAAGCTCGCTGCCGGCGGTTCGTGTCGATATCAATCCCACCCAGCTGAACAGCTATGGGCTCGGCTTGCAGGACGTGAAGAACATGCTGGCCCAGCAGAACTCCAATGTGCCGAAAGGCCAGATCTGGGACGACGGCACCACGGCGGACATCCTCGCCAACGACCAGCTCCTGAAGGCCGATTACTACAGGCCCCTGATCGTGGGCTACCACAACGGCGCCGCCATCAAATTGTCCGACATTGCCAACGTCCAGGATTCCGTGGAGGACATTCGCGCGGCCGGATTTTTCGACGGCAAGCCTTGCGTCACTCTGCAGATTTTCCGGCAGCCCAACGCTAACATCATTTCCACCACGGACAGAATTCAAGACGCCCTGCCCTCGTTAAAGGCCTCCGTCCCAGCGGGAATCGACATGGTGGTTACCGGGACGCGGGCGGCAACCATCCTTACGTCGGTTCACGACGTCGAGCGGTCTCTGGTGATTTCCATCGGCCTGGTGATCCTGGTGGTGTTCGTGTTTCTGCGAAGTCCGCGCGCCACGCTGATTCCCAGCGTCGCGGTTCCCGTTTCGCTGCTTGGGACGTTCGGCGTGATGTACCTGTGCAACTACAGCATCGACAATCTCTCGCTGATGGCGCTTACGATCTGCACGGGGTTCGTGGTGGACGACGCGATTGTCGTGATCGAGAACATCACCCGGCACGTCGAGCTGGGCATGCGTCCCCTGGAAGCCGCCTTGCACGGGGCGCAGGAAATTGGCTTTACGGTTCTTTCCATGACGCTGTCGCTGGTGGCCGTGTTCATTCCCATCCTGATGATGGCGGGCATCGTGGGCCGGCTGTTCCGCGAGTTTGCGATCACCCTTTCGGTGGCGGTTTTGGTTTCGCTGCTGGTTTCCCTTACGATGACGCCGATGATGTGCGCCCGGCTCCTGAAGCACGACTCGGGCACGCGAATCTCACGGGAAACTCTATCGCGCCAATGAAAAGGCCTTCGCTTTTCTGGTGCGCCTCTACGACCGCGGCCTCATCTGGGTGTTCGGGCACGAGGCTCTCACGCTCGCAATCCTTATGGTGACGATTGCGGTGAACGTGTATTTATTCGCGGTGGTGCCCAAGGGCTTTTTCCCCCTGGGCGACAACGGGCACCTGAGCGGCGGCATTCGCGCCTCCCAGGACATTTCGTTCCAGGCCATGCAGCAGATGACGTCCCGGTTCGTGGGCATCATCAAGTCCGATCCCGCGGTGGATATGGCGGTGATTTCCACGGGCGGAAACGGCTCGGTGAACACCGCGCAGGTTCACGTGTCGTTGAAGCCCTTCGAGGAGCGCAAGCTGACCGCCAGCCAGGTGATCGACCGCCTTCGTCCCAAGCTCAACGGCATCCCGGGAGCGCGCGTGGTGCTGCAGGCGAATCAGAACCTCAAAATCGGCGGAAAAGCGTCGAACGCGCAGTATCAATATACGCTGCGCTCCGATAGCGTGGACGATCTGGTGCGGTGGGGTCCGGTCATGTTTGCGCAGATGCGAAAAATACGCGACCTCACCGATGTGGATACCGATCAGCAGAATAGCGGCCTGCAGGCCCGGCTGGTGTACGACCGCCAGACCGCCGCGCGGCTGGGAATCACGACGCAATTGATGGACACCACTCTTTACAGCGCCTTCGGGCAATCCCAGGTGTCCACCATGTACACCACGCTCAACCAATATCACGTGGTGATGGAAGTGGCGCCGCAGTTCTGGCAGGACCCGCAGGGTCTCAATTACGTTTATATTCATTCGAGCAATGGCGGAGTAGTTCCGCTCAGCGCGGTCGCGCATTTCGAGAAGCGCATCGCTCCGCTGGCCGTGAACCACGACGGGCAATTCCCTGCCGTGACGATTTCCTTCAACCTGGCGCCGGGCGTGGCCTTGAGCGACGCGGTTCAGGCCATCGGCGAAGCCGAGCAGAAAGTCGGCATGCCCAGTTCCATCCGCACGATGTACTCAGGCTCGATGCAGGCTTTCCAGTCTTCTCTTTCCACCGAACCGTTCCTGATCGTCACGGCGCTGCTGGCCGTCTATATCGTGCTGGGAATGCTCTATGAGAGCTATATCCACCCGATCACGATTCTTTCCACGTTGCCTTCGGCGGGCGTAGGCGCGGTGGCGGCTTTGATGATCTTCCACATGGATCTGAATGTGCTGGGCCTAGTGGGAATCATATTGCTGATCGGCCTGGTGAAAAAGAACGCGATCCTCATGATCGACTTTGCCCTCGCGGCGCAGCGCAACGAGCATCGCGACGCCAAGAGCGCGATTCATGAAGCGTGCCTGCTGCGTTTTCGCCCCATTTTGATGACGACGATGGCGGCCCTGCTGGGCGCGCTGCCGCTGGCTCTGGCAAGGGGCATCGGTTCGGAGCTACGGGTGCCGCTGGGAGTAACGATTATCGGCGGCCTGATCTTCAGCCAGATGCTGACGCTCTTCACCACGCCAGTCGTATATCTCTACATGGATCGCTTCAGCGTGTGGTGGCAGCAAAGGCGTTCCGGCCATCTGCAGGTGGCCCCCCAAAACGCAGACTGAACCGAATCCGCGCACATCGGGCGGCGTGCGGAACTATCCCAATCCCCAGAAAATGCCCTTCGTCTCGGTGTAGGCGAGCATTCCCTGCAAACCCTTCTCGCGGCCGATGCCGCTCTGCTTGAACCCGCCAAACGGAGTCGATATCGAAGCCTGCTTGTAAGTATTGATCCACACGGTCCCAGCGCGGAGGCCGCGCGCCACCCGCCAGGCCTTCTGGTAATCCCCGGTCCAGATACCGGAGGCGAGGCCGAAATCCGTATCGTTGGCCTGCCGCATCAGATCGTCTTCATTCTCGAAAGGAAGCACCACGGCGACCGGCCCGAAAATCTCTTCGCGGCACACTCGAGCGCTGTTGTCCACGTCGGTGAGCACGGTGGCAGGATAGAACGCGCCCTTATCGAAGATTCCGCCGGTCGGCCGCGCGCCGCCGGCCACTACCGTCGCGCCTTCCTTGCGGCCGATTTCGACGTAGCGCTCCACGTGTTCGCGATGGGGAAAGCTGGCCAGTGGTCCCAGGTCCGTGTCCGCGGATTCAGGCGCTCCCACGCGATAGCCTTTGGCAAAATCGCGCAAGCCTTCCAGAAATTCCTTAAAGATCGTCTTCTGAACGAAGATGCGCGAGCCCGCAATGCAGGACTGCCCGCCGCCCGAGAAAATTCCATCGCCCGTGCCGCGAATCGCCTTCTTCAAATCCGCATCCGCGAACACGATGTTCGGCGACTTCCCTCCCAGCTCCAGCACGACCGGTTTCAGCAACCGCCCAGTGGTAGCAGCGATCGCGCTTCCGGTTCTTGTTCCGCCGGTGAACGAAATCATATCCACGCCCGGATGTTCCACGAGCCAGCGGCCCGGCTCCCCGGCGCCGGCAATCACGTTCACCACGCCCGGCGGGAATCCCGCTTTCAGCACGATCTCCGCATACTCCAGGCTGATGAGCGGCGTCACCTCGGAGCCCTTCAGGATGGCAGCGTTCCCCGCGGCCAGGATCGGCGCCAGTTTGTGCGCATCGAGCGTGACAGGCGAGTTCCATGCGGTGATAGCCCCCACGACGCCCACCGGCTCCCGCACCGTCATCGTCCAATAATTTCCCCGCGGCGGCGTCACTTCGCTCTCAAACGTCTCGCAGGCCCCCGCGTAATAGCGGAACGTGCCGGCGGCGCTGGCGACCTGCTGGCGGCACTCCTTCAGCGTCTTCCCGTTGTCCTGCATCTGCACGCGGGCCAGCCGTTCGAGGTCCGCGTCGATCAACTCACCCGACGCGATAGAGCAGCCGCGCGCGCTCGTGCGGCTTCAAATCGCGCCAGGCAGGGTTGGATAGCGCCGCGCGAGCCGCCGCAACAGCCGAGTCGATATCCGCCGGTGATGCCGCGCTGATTCGGGCAATCTCGCTTCCGTCGGCCGGATTCGTCGAGACAAACGGCTCGCCGCTCCCTTCCACCCACTCGTTGTTGATCAGGAACGGCCGAGCCTTGTCCGCGGCGCCGTTCGCCACACCCTTCGTCACGTCTTTCTTCACACCATTCTTCAAAAATGTTCCGCTCGCTTCCATCGAACCTCGCTTAGCCGGCCTTCGTCGTTCCCTGCGCCTGCGGAGCAAACACCACATCGCTCGCCGGCAGCGTTCCGCTGGCGAGATATTCGCGCGCATTGCGCACGGCGCTCTCGATCACCGAGCTGAAATTGTCGATGGTGGCGCCCGCGAAGTGCGGCGTCACTACCGTCTGGTCAAGCGCGAGCAATGGGTTGCCAACCGGCGGCTCTTTCGAGAACGCGTCGATCCCGGCGCCAAAGAGATGCCCGCTCGTCAATGCGGCAGCGAGAGCCGCCTCGTCGACCAATCCCCCGCGAGCGCAATTCACCAGCACGGCGCCCGGCTTCATCCGCTCGATCTTTTCCTTGCTGATCAGGTTGGCCGTCTGCGGCATCAGCGGCAGATGCAGCGACACCACATCCGACGTTTCCAGCAGCTCATCGAGCGACACGCGCCGCACGCCCAGCTTCTGCTCGATTTCCGCCGAAGGCGGAACCGGATCGTAGTAAACGATCTCCACCTCGAAGCCCTTGAGCAGCTTAGCCAGCGCCTTGCCGATCGCCCCCAATCCCACAAGCCCCACGCGCTTCCCATGCAGCTGACGATTCACGCCGCGCGACTCTTCCTTGAGCCACTCACCAGCCCGAGTGCGCCGGTCGATCGACGGCAGCCGTCGAAGCGTCGCCAGGATCAGCAGCAGCGTATGCTCCGCCACGGGAATCGCGTTGCCGCCAGCCAGCCGCGCGACGGCAATCCCCCGCTCCTCGCAAACTTTCAGGTCGATCCGGTCGACGCCCGCGCCCAGCTTCTGGATAAACCGCACCTTTTTGGCCGCCGAAAGTATTTCCGGAGTCACCGGCGCGGCCATCACAAAGAGCAGGTCCGCGCCGGACACAGCGGCGATCTGGTCCTTCAGTTCCTTGCTCTCGGCAAACACGGGCGCCCAATCGGGCGGCAATCCCCGCCGAATGGTCTCGCAAATATTGGGATGATACCGATCTAAAAACGCCACCTGCAGGTTGGACATGCCCTTAATTCTATAATAGCCGCCCGCAATGCGGAATGCCTTCGCGGATAGCCTGGCCGATGCTGCGCGCATATTTTTAAAGCACATTGCCATCCATCATGAGACAAGCCGAATGCGCGTCTGCTATCATGGACAGTTTGATTGACGCTTTTTAATTCCACTATGGGGCTATCGGAGAAAATGGCGACTACCGTTGAGGTGTTGGTCGAAGCGTTCCGCGATGCGGGCACTCCTTTTATCGTGGGGCATCCTGGAGGCGAATCGGTTGAAATGATGGACGCCGCCCGCGTGCGCGGGATGCGCTTCATCCTGATGAAGCAGGAGACCGCGGGCGCCATGCTCGCGTCCACCTGGGGAGAAATCACCGGCGCGCCGGGCGTTTGCCTCTCAACGCGCGGGCCCGGCGCCGCCAACATGGTCAATGGCGTGGCGCACGCCTGGATGGACCGCTGCCCCCTCATCGTGATCACCGACCAGTATCCGCCGCACACCTACGAGACCGGCCTCCGGCAGCGCACCAATCACCTGGCGCTCTACACCCCCATCACGAAATGGAATTCGACCATCGGCGCCAAGACGGTGCGGCAGCAGATCCGGCGCGCCATGCGCATCGCCACCGCCCATCCGCCCGGCCCCGTGCAGTTCGACCTTCCCTCGGCCGAGACGACGAAAGAGGCCGCCACTCTGCTGGCCGAGCCGACGCTGCTGCCCAATCTCGTTCCGGTGATACCCGATAAAGCCGGGCTCAAGGTTCCGCTCCAGATGCTCGAAGCGGCCAAGCGGCCGATTTTGCTCGTGGGTCTCGGGGTTCTGTGGTCCAAGGCATCGGCGGAATTTGTGAAGCTTGCCGAGCGCCTCGGAGCGCCCGTGCTCACCACCACCAAGTGCAAGGGCGTGATCCCGGAAGACCACGCGTTGCGCGCCGGCTGCATTATCGGCGGCCTGATCGAACGCGAACTCGTGAACCAGTCCGACCTGATCGTCACGGTGGGCATGGACGCCGTCGAATTGCAGCCCAAGCCGTGGCCCTACACGCTGCCGGTGTTGTCGCTGGCCTCCACGCCAAGTCTTGACGCGCTCGTACCCGCGACGGCGGAGGTGATCGGCGATCTCAAAGCGGTGCTCGGCGGATTAGCCGAATTCACGCCCGAAAAAAACTGGGGCGAACGCGCCGCACGCGAGTTTCGGGACCAGGTAACCAACGCCCTTAATACGCCCGCCAAAGGGCTTTCTCCGCAGCGCGCGCTGGAAGTAGCCAGAGCCGTTCTCCCGCGCGATACGGTGGCCACCTGCGACGCGGGCGCCAGCCGCCTGCTCGTGGTGCAGAAGTGGCAGTCCTACGGCCCGCGCGAGTTCCTCACTTCCAACGGTCTTGGTTCCATGGGCTTCGCCATTCCCGGAGCCCTCGGCGCGCGCCTGGCGCATCCCAAGCGGACGGTGGTCGCCTTCACCGGCGATGGCGGCTTTTTCATGGCGTTGGCGGAACTCCAGACGGCCCACCGCGAGTCCCTGCCCTTCATCACGATTGTGTTCGACGACGAGGAAATCGGCCTCATTCGCGTGAAGCAGGAGCTCAAAGGAATACCCACCTATGGCGTAGGCCTCGGCGGAGTGAATTGGGAGAAGCTGGCCCAGGGATTCGGCGCGGACGGCGTCGTCGCCGACAGCGAGAAGTCCCTCGGAGACGCAATCGGTGCCGCAGTGAAGTCGGGAAGAACCACGGTAATCGCGGCCAAGATCGATGGGTCGGGCTACGTGGCGCAGTTCAACGCACTGCGGGAGATTTAGCACAGGGAGTATCGGGTCCGTGGCGGCGATCGTTCCTGCCGCCACTGATCGGGATGCGAGAATTGGGCAGTGGGCGGTCGTGAAATTCACTCTGGGTCTAAACACGCTTCGTGCCACGTGCCTACCGCGGTCGAAAGCTGATAGAGAACGTCCCCTCCATGATAGAAGCCCACAGAACGCACTCTGTCGCTCTTTCCTGCAGATTTTATCTCCTCTTCTGAAAGGGGATGGTGATACTTCCATTCTGGTCGCATGAAGGCTCGGAGCCTGTCTGCGGACGCAATCTTAACCCAAGTTCCCACTGGGTACTTCTCCTGATAAATCACGCTGCCACTCCCATCGCCTTGCGCTCTGATAGTCCCAACAATTCCTCAAGAACTGTTCATGAAAGCACGCTACCGAAAATCACTCCTGCTTGACTATCAGCTTCATCGACCACGCAAGCGCGGTAGACACCAGCAGAAAACCGGCCATTGCGAGCAGCCCAGCGGAAAAAGAGTTCGTGCGGTCCTTCAGCCAGCCCACCAGGGCCGGCCCGACGAAGCCCCCGACGGTCCCCACCGAGTTGATAAACGCGAGGCCGCCCGCCGAAGCTATTCCTGTAAGAAACCGCCCTGGGATGGTCCAGAAAATGGCCCTCGCGGCGTTGATTCCGATGAGCGCCACCGTCACCCACGCGAGCGAAGCCCAGAAGTTGGCGGATAGAATGGCAAACACCAGGCCCGCCGTCGACAACAGGCAGCCGATCGTCAGGTTGAAGATTCTTTTTCCGCTGCGGTCCACATGGGCCGCCCAGATCATCATTCCGACGCACGCGATGGCGTAGCAGACGCCCGTCACGAAGCCGACATCGCGATTGGAAATATGCGACGTCTTGATGATCTGCGGCAGCCAGATGCCCACGCCGTAAGAGCCCGTCGTGAAGCCGAACTGGACCAGGGCCAGCATCAGGACGCGCGTATCTTTCAGCGCCGGCCACAAGTGCTTGATTTCGCCCGCGTGGCGTTCGCTGGCGATGCGTTGGCGCACCACTTCTTTCTCTTCGTCCGTGAGCCACCGCGCCTGGTCCGGCGTGTCCGAAAGCATCCACAGCACCGCGAATCCGAGAAGGACCACGGGGATCCCCTCGATGATGAAGAGCCATTTCCAGCCCGCAAGCCCTGCGACGCCGTCCATTCCGAGCAACAGACCGGAAATGGGCGCGCCGACCACCGTCGACACTGGAATCGCCAGCAGAAGCCAAACCAGCATCCGCGTCCGGTATGCCGCGGGGAACCACGTGGTGATATAGAAAACGATGCCGGGATAGAACCCCGCCTCCGCGACGCCCAGCAGGAAGCGCAGCAGATACCAGCTTTTCGGTCCGGCGACAAAGATCGTCCCCGCGGAGATCAGGCCCCAGGTAATCATGATGCGGGCAATCCACGCGCGCGTGCCGTAGTGGTGCAGCGCGATGTTGCTGGGAACGTCGAACAGGCAATACCCGAGGAACAGGATGCCTGCCCCGGTTCCAAACTGCGCGGCCGTCAGCCCGATGGCATGGTTCATGGACAGCGCCGCAAAGCCGACGTTGTTGCGGTCCATGTAATTCAGCACGTAGCTGACGCTCAGAAGAGGCAGCAGCCGCCACGCGATTTTCGCGAAGGTCCGGCGTTCGAATTCGGACGGAGCCGCAATCGCCGCGCCGGCGCCCGTTGGAGAGCCAGTTGAAGAGCCCGTTGAACCGCCCGTCGGAGCGATCGGTGAAGCCGGAATTCCCATCGATTCCCTTCTAGACCGCGAGACTTTGAGCGGCTCCGAAACCGTACAAGCGAGCCGGATTTGCAACCAGGATGCGTTCCGCGAGCGCCGGATCGGGCAGCGCCTGCAGGAAGTCGGTCAGCAAGCGGCGATAATCGATATTCCGGTACGGAAGCGTCGCGTTCTTGTCCTTCTGGTCGCCGCGCGAAGGCGGATGCGGCCAGTCGCTGCCCCAGACGCAGCGGTCCGGCGCGACTGCGGTGAGCGCCGCGAGCCAGTCGGCGGGAGGGACGGTGGCGGTCGGATCGGCGGCGCCTACCCTGTAGGGCGCCGAAACCTTCATCCACATGTGCGGGAGGCGAAGCAGGTCGAGCAGCTTGCGTCCAAGGGCGCTTTCGGGAGTGGCGCTGCCCGGCACGCCGTAGTGATCGAGAATGATCGGAAGCGTCGAGCTGCGAATCGCCGCTTCCGCGTCGATCACCGTGTCGAGATTCGCGATGATCTCGATGTGCCAGCCTGCGCGAGGCAGTATGGCCATGAATCGCCGCAGCACTTCGCCGACGCCCGCGGACGCCAGCGGGTTGAACTTGCTGTAAAAGTTGACGCGCACCCCGCAGACGCCCCGCCGGCTGTACTCTTCGATCTGTTTGGAACTGAACGCGAGAGGATCGACCACCACAACGCCGCGGCCGTTCCCTTCCAGCGCATCGAGCGTGTCCAGCACGCAGGTATTGTCCATCCCATAGAAGCTGGGCTGGACGAGCACGAAGCGCGTGACACCCATGGGCCGCCCCAGCCCGCGCAAGGTGTCTATCGGCGCCAGATCTGCGGTATAAGAGCGATCAGCGACCTGGGGATATCGCAAGGCCGGCCCGACGATGTGGACGTGGCAATCGCAGGCGCCCGAAGAAGGCAGATTGTTCATTGATCCGATGACTCCCAAACCGCTGCAAGGATTTTAGATCAAGCCCTTAGATTACGCGCCCCCACAGGCGCGTCCGAAAGACTCAACCGGCTGAAGCGCCAAAAGAGACTAGCAGACGCCAGCGGGCGTTTCGAAGTCTTTTTTCGCTTCGTCGAGATGAGGTTCGCGCAGGAAAGCGGCTTGTTTGCTGATCCAGGATGGGGTGCGTAACGAGGGCCCCGCTTTCGCGGAGCCCGGCGTCACGGTCGAGACTCCTGCGGCCGCGTTAGCGCGGAGCAGTCTTCCCGTTGTGCTTTTCGTTGTAGATCTGGTGGCTGGCGTTATTTTGCCGCTGGTTGATGTTGTGGCGTTCCTCCGGCGTCAGTTTGCCGCCATTGGCGCTGCGGTCCGCGGCGATATGGCGGTTGATGTTCTGCTCATGATTCTCGGCGCGCGCCGTCTCCGATGGCGAGAGCTGCCCGCTGGCAACGCCATTGGCGATGCGCTGCTGCTGCAAGTCGCGCCGGGCGCCCACTTCATTGTTGCCGTAGTGTTCGGTCGAGGCGTTGTGCTTGTCGTTGTAGATGGACCGGCTCAGATTATTCTGCTGGCCGTTCACCTGCTGGCGCTCCTGGGGCGTGAGCGTGCCGCCATTCGCGGCGCGATCGTTGTGGATCTCGCCGTTCAGGCGGGCCTCCCGATTCTCCAGGTTCTTGGTTTCGCCGGGAGTCAGCTGCCCCGAGGAAATCCCCTGGGCAATGCGTCCCTGCTGGTTGTAGCGGCGCCCGTTCACCGAGTCCATGGCCGCCGTGCCGGGGGTTCCATGGTTGAAAGAAGCCAGCTGATTCCGGTCCTGGCTCATGGCCTGCTCGTGAGACACCTGATTCGACGTCGGCTGGAAATGCTGCTCGCGCATGGCCGCTTGCTCCTCGGGACGCGGTTGCGCTGCCACACCACCCTCGCCGTTGAAGCTCGCGCGATTCACAACCGTGTTGTTGATCACCGTGCGGTTCACGTAGACGTTGCGCACCACACTCGTGTTGACGTTCATCACCGCCGTGTTGTACGCGAAGGCCCCACCGCGCCATTCGCCGCCGAAAAATCCGACGCCGCCGTAGCCAAATCCGTAGTTGATGCCTCCGTAGAATCCCACATGGGGCCCCCAGTAGCCAGCATGCCACCCGTAGAGCCCTCCCGCGAATCCCCAATAGCCGGGCGTCCACAGCACGCCCACGCGCGGCGGCGTCACCCAGACACCCGGAACCCAGTAGTAGCCCACCGGTCCATAAGCCCAGTAGCCGGGCGTCCACAGGTACCCATCGCCAGGACAAGGCGGTTGGGTGTACACCGGCAATGCCGGCGGCCCCACGTGCACCGAAATGCCTACCGCGATCTGCGCGGAAGAAGCCGGCGCAAGCGCCGCGATCGGCGCTAAGCATAATGAACACATAAGGATAAACCTTCGAACCGTCCGCAATCGTCGCATGATGATGCCTCCGCTTGAGCTGTATTTATATAATAAGAGGTCCGCCGCGTATAGAAAGCGAAATGAAAAGCGGCATATCCAATACATCAAACCCGGACTGCGGCAAAATCTCTCGCTAAATTAAGTGGTTAGGTCCAACGCGCGCTCTGGGTTGCATACTAGCTGCTGCTTTCTCCTCCAGATTGAAGCCCAAAGCGCAATCGGTAAAATTACTGAGGCGCGCACTGAATTTGTTGCGGCACCTTGCTCTTGAACCGCTTCAACGGCTCGCTATAATTATTGCAACCCCCCAGCCCGGAAACGGATTTTCATGTTCGAAAACAAGCGACGTTCCGATGGCGCCGTCGATATTCCAGACCGCCGTATGCACGCCCGCGTGCCGTTGCGCTCGCTCGCCTACCTGTCGTTGGACGGCGGCAATGGAGGACTAATTCTCAACATCTGTGAAGGCGGCATCGCCGTTCAAACCGCGGGGATTATTACGGACATATTTTTCCCCAAGATGCGCTTTCGCCTCCCCCAATCCGAAACGTGGATCGAAGCCGCCGGCAAGCTCGCGTGGCAGGGGCCATCGCGAAAGGAAGCAGGCATTCGGTTTGTTGCGTTGACCGAAGACACGCGCGAGCGAATCAAAAGCTGGATCGATTCCGTCGCACTCGATGCTGACTTCCCCTCTGAGTTGGACCAGTCCAGGACGCTGCCGGAGAGCGAAGAACCGACCCAGGAACCCCAGGGCTCTTTCAACAGCGATTCGCTCGCTGAGTTCGACTCCATGTTTCCCAGCGAAAGCTCGCTCCCGCCAGCGACCCGTCGTTCGAAGCGCGAGCTCGTGCCAGCCCCCGCCGCGCCCGAGTTGAACGGTACGCCAGAAGCAGCTTCCGTTTCTCCCACCAATCCACGGCAGGAGTCAACAGACGCGTCTCCGCAACCAGCTCTCACTGCGGCTGCTGATCGCGCTGAGGAGCCGCCTCCCCCTCCTGGGGGGAGTCCGCGGACCGCTCCTTCCGTGGAAGGGACGAGCTTCTACGAGGAAATATTGGCCGCGCAGCCCGAATCAGCGAGCCTTCACGATTCGGGCGCGGTCCGCATCTCGGGAACAGCTCTTGCTGCGAAGTTGAAATCCATCGCGCCGGGCGCCGGGGGAATTCCCTTCACCGGATTCGGATATCAGCCTCCCGCTTTTGAAGAGCCCGCCGGAAAAGAATGGATCGTGGTAGTTGCTGCGCTCGCCGCTCTGCTGATTCTGGGCGTCGTAGTATCGGTAGGCCCAGCGAAACTGACTGCTCTCTTGTTTCACCGCGCACCCACGCCGGCATCCACCGAGGCGGCCGTTCCAGGCCCTCCGCCACCCTATGGCGCCACGGACAAGAACAGCGCCAAACCGCGTCCGAAGTTTCATTCGAATGCCGCAGCTCAATCTCCGGAGGCAGATTCCGGCGCTGCGGCCGCCACCGTGCCTGAAAAGGCCCCGCAAGAGGGCCTAACTTCCGAGATCGACACGGAGACGGTGCGCGGACAAACCCCCGATCCATCTCGCACACTGGCACCTCCAGAAAGCTCCGAAGCTCAATCCAGCGAAACGAAGCCCATTGGAGACCAACCCTACGAAACGCCGCAAGAGAAAGAAGAGAAGGTACGCCAGTTCCAGCTCGATCATTCTGGAACAAGTTCTGCGATGCCGCCGCCCGTAACCCAAACGCCATCTTCATCGCCGCCGCAAGTCGCCACGCCGAATCCGGAGAATCCGGCGGCAGTTTCAGCGCGTACAGAAAGGCCGTCCGGCACCCCTGGCCCCGTTGCGTCGTTCAGCCATCTCGCGCCGGCACCGAGCGGTACAGTCGCCATAAGCTCCCATTTTCAATCCTTACCGAGCGCGCAGTTGCACTCGACAGACTCGCTGCAGATCGGCCAGCTCATCTCCTTCCGCGAGCCAAGCTATCCGATCGAGGCCGTGCGTGAACGCGTGGAAGGCACCGTAACTCTACGCGTAGATGTGAGTCAGGTGGGAACGGTTGAAAGCGTGCGCCTACTAAGCGGGCCTCCTCTGCTCGCTGCAGCGGCAGTCAATTCCGTTCGCACGTGGCGCTATCGCCAGACCAGTCTGAATGGCCGCGCCGTCGAAAGCATCGAAGACGTCGCAATAACTTTTCGACTCGGCAACACCGCCGCTTCTCCTCGATGAGCGAGTTTCCCTCTATTCGCCGGACTTCACGTACATCACAGCAGACCATGGGCTAAGAACAAGCTGCGACTCACCGCGCGATTGCAGTCTTTCCGGCGCATCATTTGCCGCTTTGCCAGATTGCGGACGACCCCATTGCGAGCTTGCCGAATCCAGGCGCTTCGTCCAATGCCCGATGGGAATTCCCCATCCAGGATGCGCGGCTTCCGCGCCAAAATTAAACGCGGCGAAAACTTCACTGCTTTCGTGATGCCGCACCACCAGAATCGCTTTTGCCTCATCGTCCAACTCCACCCGAAGGCTTTGCGCATCCCTGCCCAGGTGACTCAGCGCCGGAATTTCGCGGCGCAAGCGCAGCAGTTCCTTGTAGAAGTCCAGCAGAATGCGGTGTTCGCCTTCCTGCCTGAGGTCCCAGTGCAGCTTCGACCGCAAAAATGTATGCTCATCCTGCGGGTCAGGCAGCTCGCCCGCCCACCGGAAATCCGCAAACTCCTCGCTTCGGCCCTTGCGCACCGCGTGGATAATCGCCGGATCACTGTGGCTGACGAAGTACTGAAACGGCGCAGTCTCCCCATATTCCTCGCCCATAAAGAGCAGCGGCACGTAGGGCGACAGCAGCACCGTCGCCGCAGCCACTTTCAATTGCTCAAACGAAGCGACGGAAGTGAGCCGGTCCCCCGCCTTCCTGTTCCCCACCTGGTCATGATTCTGCGCGAACACCACAAATTTCTCGCCAGCGAGGCCGTCGGACGAATTCCCATGCCGCCGTTTCCGGAATTCTGAATATTCACCCTGGTAGACAAATCCCTCCGCGAACGCCCGCGCCAGATCGGCCACGCCGGAAAAATCCTCGTAGTAGCCTTCCTGCTCGCCGGTAAACGCGACGCGCAGCGAATGATGAAAATCGTCGTTCCACTGCGAATCGAGCCCCCAGCCTTCCTGTTCGCGCGGGATCACGATTCTGCGGTCGTTCCGATTGCTTTCCGCGATCACAGTGACCTCGCGATGCAGCTCTTCCCCTTTGCCCTGGCAAGCGGCGGCCAGTTCTTCGATGAACGGCCGTGCCGAAGGGTCCACAATCGCATGGATCGCGTCCAGGCGCAGGCCGTCGATGTGAAACTCCTCGATCCATTGCACCGCGTTGTCGATGAAGTACCGGCGCACTTCGTCGCTGTGAGCCTGTTCGAAATTGAGCGCCGCGCCCCAGGGCGTCTTGTACATGTCGGTGAAGTAGTAGCCAAAATCGGAGGCGTAATTTCCTTCCGGGCCAAGGTGGTTGTAGACAACGTCCAGCACAACGGCGATTCCCTGCGCATGGCACGCATTGACGAGCCGCTTCAATCCCGCCGGGCCGCCGTAGGAATCCTGCACGGCATACGGGTACACCCCGTCGTAGCCCCAATTGCGGCTGCCCGGGAATTGAGCTACCGGCATGATTTCAATCGCGGTAACGCCCAGCGCTTTCAAATCCTGAATGTGCGGAACGATCGCACCGAACGTGCCTTCCGGCGTAAACGTGCCGGTGTGCAGCTCGTACAGAACGTAATCGCGCAGCGGCAAGCCGCGCCAGTTCGCATCGCTCCAGTCAAAGCTATGGTCGACCACTTGCGACGGGCCGTGCACTCCCTGAGGCTGAAACCGCGAGACAGGATCAGGTCGCTCGGTCTCCCCATCCAGGCGATAGCGGTACAGCGCGCCGGGGCGGACACCTTCCACTTCGACGTGAAAATATCCGCGCTCCAGGCGCTGCATGGGCACCACGCGGTCTGCCGGGCTCAAAAGATGCACATCCACTCGCTCCGCCTTCGGCGCCCACACCAAAAAACCGCAGCGATTCTCCGCAAGGCAGCGCGCACCAAGGGGTATCTCGAATGGAGATGTCACCGGAAAGCAGCCTTTCAGCGGCCCGCTAGCACCGGCTAGCGAGCGAGCAATTGGGAAATTCCCGCCAGAGGAATGCCGGCCCACGACGGGCGATTATTCAGCTCGTAGCCAAGTTCGTAGACGGCTTTTTCGAGCAGCTGAATTTGCAATACAGCGGATATTTCCTCGCGGCTGGGAGGTAAAAAGGAACCCGATTGCGCCGCGTCGAAATACGAAGCCAGGAAACGTGAAGCGGCCCACGCGTACCAGTTCTCGGCCCACGCAGTGGGATTCTCCATCCGCAGCCATCGCGGCGTTTACCGCGGAAGTGGCCGAATCACCGGCGGCGCCGAGCAGGTGCGCGAAAGCCGCATAGTGGAAGGAACGCACCATGCTGGCGACATCCTGGAGAGCGGAACGCTTGGCGCGGCGCTCCGCCAGCGGGCGCGCCGGTTCGCCTTCGAAATCGATGATCACGAAATCCGAGCCGCTGTAGAGAACCTGTCCCAAATGATAATCGCCATGGATGCGGATGCGCTTCCCGCCCGCCGGGACGGTCGCGCGCGGATCGAACTTTTCGAGAATCTCGGTCTCTCGGCCAAGAACCTCTGCCGCAAGGCCGCTGGCGCCCGAGGGCAAGTCCCCCGCCTTCTGCCGCAGCAGCGCTAAATTTCGCACCGCGAGTTCACGGGCGGCGTTCGCGACCTCGCGTTGAAAGGAAGGCGTGAATGCCTCCGGGGCGAAGGCCGGATCCGCCGGATCGGAAGCGAGGGCAAGATGCAGCTGCGCCGTTCGTTTTCCGAGCAGTTCCACTTTTTCGAGATAGGGGCCGATCAGTTCCGATGCGAGCGGCGGGAGAGCTGAATCATACGCCGCCACCGGATTCGCTGTGGACTGCGTGATTGCCTCCGGTGGGCTGGAATGTTTAGCGGCCTTTTCCCAAAATGCTTCCAGCGATTTCAGCGTGAACCGCCACGCGTCTCCTTCGTTGGGAACGAAGCGCTGAAGAATGCCCAGGGTTATCGAGCCCCCGCCCTCCGCTCGATATTCCAGGGAACCCGCAACCGGGGCAACATTTGCGAACCGGGTCTTTTCGGTGAGGAATCGCCCAATTTCAAGATCCGGATTCACCCCTTCTTCCACGCGCCGGAACAGCTTGAGAATGAAACGGTCGCCGTAAGCGATCGAACTGTTGCTCTGCTCACCTCTAAGCACTCTCGGGCGCAACGCGTTGCCCGAGCCCACACGGATAGTCCGGAACACGCTGGACGACGCAGCGCGTATTTCGCCCCGCTGTCCTGTAAACGTCAGATTTGCGCCGATGGCATCAAGCAGAGCGCTCAGGAACTGCTCGTTTTTCAGCCCGTCGTTTAGGGCGGCGCTAGCAGGCTCGCGAATAATCAAGACTGCATCGCGATCCGCGGCTTGCTCGGTGGAAGCGTTTAAAGGGAGCAGGGGGAGAACGTATGTATCGCCTGGGCCGCTGTCATATTCCACTCTCGCCAAAAGCACGAATGCTTCGGCTGGGGCCGCCTGCACCGGCACAAGGTCGATGAGTTCCGCGGAGCGAATCTGGCGCGCTTTGCCGCCGAACCATCGCTGCTTCGGGAGATAGGTAGCGAGCTGCTCCGCCACCGCGCGCCGCAGCCCTTCGTAAAGTGACATCCCCTTCTCCGCTCCAGACATGCCCATAGCTTCGCCCTTGCTTCTCCAACCCCTTCACGCTGCCAACTTCACAGGGGAGATGGCTCTTCTTCCTTCTCCCGCAGCTTTTCCCTGTCTCCCACGTATCGCTCCAGCGCCTGGCGGGCCAGGTCGCGTCCACCGAGCCCAAACGCAATCGCCAGCGCAAGCATCACGGCCCCGAAAACGATGGAGAAAGCCGCGACCACCGTCTGCCGCGCCAACCCGACCTGTTCGAGCGCCATCGAAATCGTCAGAATCCAAATGACGAATCGCACCATGCCGCTCCACAGCCGGGGAGAACGATACCCGGCGTTTACCGCCGTCAAGAGCGCCGCGCGCGACACGAAGTTAGCCGCGAGGATTCCCACAAAAAGAATCAGGATCGCGACGAACACCTGCGGCAGGAGCTGGAAAATTCGGGAAATCTGCTCCTGCAGCTCCGGAATCTGCAGCACGCTGATCCCCAGCAGGATGAATCCCAGAAGCGTGATCCAGAACAGCGACCGGCTCAAAAACTCCGACATCGACGGCATCGCCGCCTTGCGCAGCACACGCGACGCCCCCGCCTGCTCGGAAATGCGATCCAGTTTGGTGAGATGCAGTATGGATCGCAGAACGCTCTTCAGAAGAAACGCGATCAGAAGCCCGGCAAGGATGATGGTGAGCATGACCACGAATCGAGGAAGGAAGTCCGCGATCATGTGAACGAGATTTTCATAGGCCTGCGCCAAACCCCGGAGAATGGTGTCTCTCATGCCGCCACCTCACTTGGCTTCTTCCAGCGTTCGATCAAGTACGGTTTCTGCCGCTCCAGTTCCAGACAAAGATTTTCCGAATCCGCTTCCATCTCCGCCGCCGAGGAATTCGCGTGCTGCAGGAAGAACGAATAAATCCGGCCGCGATAGAGCGGGACGAGCGCCTGCACCAGATGGTCGCGGTCGAGCAGGTTATGGTGATAGGCGGACGCAAAGTCATATAGTGTGCGGGCCCACAGGGCGTTTTCGAAGCACAGATTCCGCTCGTCCAATCCGGCAAGCCGCTGTATTTCGGCATATGTATCGGCGCTCAGAATCGTCGTGAGAATGGGGGACAGTTCGGCGACGCCGCTGCGAAAGAGTTCGAAGATCCTTTCCAGATTTACATTCGCTTGATCGTCGGTTAACTCGTGGTCGGCGCCAAAGGTTGTGAGAGCCTCCGAGCCGGTTCGGTTCATCCAGGAGGTTTGCTGGGACTCGGCACACCAGAAGAGCCCGCCCACGGCCTGGCGAACGGCGCTGACAATATCGACAGGAGGACCCGCCGCGGGCCGCATCTTAGGCCCCAGGAAAGACTGGCAGCAGCGATAATCCGAGCCGACAGCGGTCGCGGCGATCAATATCTGCGGCGACTCCTGAATTGCGGCTTCATGCCACGCGTCGCGATTCGCGCAATTGCTGGCCAGGCGCCCCGACAATCCCAGCTCCGTCGCCAGAATTTCGCGGATACGCCGTCCAAAGATGGCGCGGCTCATCGGATACAGCAGTTGCCGGACCAGCAGGCCGTCAAACCTCTGTCGCGCGTAGAGCGGGGCCACAAAATCGAAATTCTGGCGATAGGCCGGCTGCAGGAGATTTCCCACCCAATCGGCCGTAAGCCCTGGAGATGCGGGAGATACGATCGCACAGGCCTTCGAGCGCACCAGGTCCGCGGTCGCCAGAATCGTCCGGAAGATGGTGCCTTGCGCATGCGTGTTGCAATGGGCCACCACCCTGTGCCGGGTGCGAAGCGATGTGAGCCCCCGGCCCTGCGAATTCTTCTGCACGGCCGCGCCGAGAAACGCTTCCGTGGTGCCGTCGTTCGATCCTCCGTCCACGTTGACGATCGCCGCTCGTTCCCTCGGGAAGGCATGCTGGAAGCTTTCCTCCACCGCGGCCACCGCGTTCGCAATGGTCGCCGCGTTGTTGAGCGACGGGATTCCGACGAGAAGGTCCACTTCGCCGACGCTGATCAGCTGGCTCAGCAGATCGTCTGTGAGAAAAGATTCCTCAGCCAAGGATGTCTCCAGCTAATGTGTCCAGCCAATTTGTCCCGGCAATGTTGCGGGTGTGGCGCCGACGGCGTTAGAAGCGGCGCAATCGGAACCAATAGGATTGATAAGCACCCAGCGTCAGCAAATACGGCAAATCACCTATACGCGGGAAAAGATTCTTGCCGGACATTTCAATCGGAATGCTGCCTTTGAATTCGCGCAGGTCAAGTTCGACCGCCTGGGCCGAGCTGGAAAGATTGTTCACGATGAGGATCTTCTGATCGTCCAGCTGGCGCACGTACGCCAGCACGCGGTGATTGGACGGCCGGAGAAACTCGATCGATCCGCGCCCGAAGATGCGCGAGGACTTGCGCACTTCGATCAGCCTCTTCATCCACGAGAGCAGCGAATGCGGCACCCGCTTTTGCGCCTCCACGTTGATCGCCTGATAGCCGTAGACGGGATTGGAAATCAGCGGCGAATACAGGCGCTCGGGATCGGCGCCCGAAAACCCCGCGTTCCAGCCGCCGTTCCACTGCATCGGCGTGCGCACGCCGTTGCGGTCGCCCAGGTAAATGTTGTCGCCCATGCCGATCTCATCGCCGTAATAAATAATGGGCGTGCCGGGCATGGACATCAGCAGCACGTTCAGCAGTTCGATGCGGCGGCGGTCGTTGTCCATCATCGGCGCGAGACGCCGCCGGATGCCCAGATTCAGGCGCATCGTTTTGTCTTTGGCGTACACGTCGTACATGTAGTCGCGTTCGACGTCGGTGACCATTTCGAGCGTGAGTTCGTCGTGGTTGCGAAGAAAGATGCACCACTGGGCGGTGTCCGGAATCTGCGGCGTCTGCTCCAGAATTTCGATGATGGGCTTGCGGTCTTCCAGCTGCACGGCCATGAAGATCCTCGGCATCAGCGGAAAATGGAACGCCATGTGGAATTCGTCGCCGCTGCCGAAGTAGGACGAGACGTCCGCCGGCCACTGGTTCGCTTCGGCGAGCAGCATTTTGCCGGGATATTCCGCGTCCAGGCGCTTGCGAAGCTCGCGAATGATCGCGTGGGTTTCCGGAAGATTCTCGCAGTTGGTTCCGTCGCGTTCCACCAGGTACGGCACTGCGTCGAGGCGGAAGCCATCCACGCCCATGTCCAGCCAGAATTTCATCACGCCCCACATGGACTCGAACACCGCCGGATTGTCGTAATTCAAGTCAGGCTGATGGCTGAAAAAGCGGTGCCAGTAATACGACTTCGAAACCGGGTCCCACGCCCAGTTCGATAGTTCCGTGTCGAGGAAAATGATGCGGGCGTCCTTGTAGCGGTCGTCCGTATCGCTCCACACGTACCAGTCCCGTTTGGGGTTGTCGCGCGAACTGCGGGATTCCTGAAACCACGCGTGCTGGTCTGAAGTGTGGTTAAGCACCAGCTCGATGATGACTTTGATTCCCCGCTCGTGGGCCACCTTCAGGAAGGCTTTGAAATCGTCGAGATCGCCGTAGTTGGGATGAACGGAGTAATAGTCCGAAATGTCGTAGCCGTCGTCGCGCAGCGGCGAAGGAAAGAACGGCATCAGCCACAGCGCATCCACGCCGAGGTATTCCAGGTAATCCAGCTTCTGCATCAGACCGCGGAAATCACCGATGCCGTCGTTGTTGCTGTCGCAAAACGTACGGACGTGCAATTGGTAGATAACCGCATCTTTGTACCATAGCGACTCGGTGTCAGCCACCGGTGCCCTCTTTGCCAGCGTATTCGATGCGGGCTGCAGGGTACTCATTCAACTCAATCTCCAATAATCGCGGTCCGTTTTTCTACCGAATCTTCAGGATATGTGCCGGCATGTGCGGGTCGAGTTCTACGTAATTTTTCGGACCCCGCCACTCAAAACGCGAGCCGGTCAAAAGATCTTCCACCTGAAACGGCTGGCCGGGGTCCAGCCCGAAATCCTGCAGAGGTAGCTCCACCCAGCCGGACTGCTTGTAGTGAAAGTCGAGATTGACGATGGCGACGATCACGTTCGAGCCGTCGCCGGCTACCTTGCTGTAGGCGATAAGCTGATCGTTATCCACGGGATGAAAGCGAAGGCTGTGATTGCTCTGCAGCGCTATATTGTCGCGGCGAATCTGGTTCACTCGGGTAATCAGTCCGCGGAGGCTGTAGGCGTGGTCGATCGGCCAAACGCGGACCTGGTATTTCTCCGAGTCCCAGTATTCTTCGCTGCCGCGATGCACGGCGCGATTTTCGCATAGTTCGTAGGTGGGGCCGTAGATTCCGTAATTCGAACCAAGCGTGGCCGCCAGAATCAGGCGGGACATGAACGCGGGAGGCCCGCCATCCTGTAGAAATTCCGTGAGGATATCGGGCGTGTTGGGCCACAGGTTTCCGCGAAAAAACTCGCGGACCGGCGGCTGCGTAATTTCCGTAAAGTACTGCGTAAGGTCCCACTTCGTATTTTTCCACGCAAAGTATGTATACGACTGCGTGAACCCCAGCTTCGCGAGCCGGTACATGATTTTCGGGCGCGTGAACGCTTCGGCCAGAAAAATCGCATCGGGATACTCGCGGCGCACCTCCTCGATCATCCACTCCCAGAAAGCAAAGGGCTTGGTGTGCGGATTGTCGACGCGGAAAATCCTGACTCCCTGCGCGGCCCAGTACGTGACCACGCTTTTCAGCTCTTCCAGCAGCTCGCGGGCGTGCTCGTTTTCGAAGAAAAGCGGATAGATGTCCTCGTATTTTTTCGGAGGGTTTTCTGCGTACTGGATCGAGCCGTCCGGGCGGTGGCGGAACCACTCTTCATGTTCTTTCACGTAAGGATGATCTGGAGAGCATTGGTAGGCAATGTCGAGCGCCAGTTCCAGGCCGCGCGCCGCTGCTTCCGATTGGAGGAACTGAAAATCCTCCAGCGTTCCCAGCGCGGGATGAATCGACTTGTGGCCGCCCTCGGCGGACCCGATCGCCCAGGGACTTCCCGTATCGTCCCCGGAGGGTGGAAGCGTATTGTTCTTCCCCTTTCGGCCCGTAAATCCAATGGGATGAATCGGCGGGAGATAAAGAACGTCGAAGCCCATGGCAGCGATATAGTCGAGGCGGTTTACGCAATCGCGAAACGTGCCATGCCCCGAAGGATCGTTCGTGCACGAGCGGGGAAACATTTCGTACCAGCTGCTGAAACGCGCCTTCTCGCGATCGACGGTAACGCGCAGCTCCTGCGAATACGTAGTTGCCGCACTGCGGTCGGGATAGCGCGCCATGAGCTCGGCGAGCTCCGCGCTGCGGACAAGAGCCGCTACCGGACGGTCCTTGGCGGAGGACAACCGCTTTATTTCCGCCGCGAAGCCACTTAGCTTTCGCGCGTCCATGTCCGTCGCGCGAGTGACGGCGGCTTGAATCAGGGCGGCGCCCGTAAGTAAATCTACGGAGACGTCCTGCCCGGCGTCGTATTTCTTGAAGAAGTCGCGCGCCCAGGTTTGAAATGCATCCACCCAGGCCTGGATTGTGTAGAAATACGGTTCGAGCTTCGCAACTTCGAATTGTCCCCGCCACCGGTCATTGTCAAAAAACTGCATCGGGGCTTCCTGCCACGCGGTCTGACTGGAAGTTCTATAGAGTAGCGCGGCGGCCAGGACGTCGTGCCCGTCGGCAAAAATGTCCGCCTCGACGAACACTTGGTCGCCCACTATGCGCTTGATGGGAAACCTGCCGCCTTCGATTTCAGGCTTTACCCCTTCGATGGCCACACGTTTCAAAGTGGAGACTGCGAGTTCGGTGGGCGGGGCGTTCAAGAGGCGAGCCTCCATTGTGAGAACCACACGAAGGCCGTGGATCGGCTCTTCCCGGCAAGGCAGGGGTCCGCGAGTCCCTTTACGGAAGTTATTATACACATTCATCCGCAGGTTTCTTCGACCGCGCGCGGGAAGAGTGCCGGATACAAACTCTTTCCTGACGGCATCAGGATATTCCCGTACGCGGCCGAACCAACCCGAGGGATTCGGTAGACGAATCAGGGAGTTGGTTTCGGCGCCTGGGAAGAATTCGAAACGACGGCGGGTTCCGAAGGCAGCTGAGAAGTGTCCCAGCCTCCTCCGAGAGCCTCGATCAATTGAATGGTCGAAGTCATCTGCTGCATCCGAAGATTCACGGCCGTTTGCTGGTTGGTGAGCAGGCTCGTTTGAGCGGTAATTACGTTGAGGTAAGGATCGATTCCCAGGCGGTAGCGGTCGTTGGCCACGGAAAGATCTCTCTCGGCCGATTTCACGGCCCGGTCCTGCTGCTGAATCTCGATGGAGAGGATGCGCAGCGCGGAAAGGTTATCCTCCACCTGCTGAAAAGCGGTCAAGACGGCCTGCCGGTAGCTCGCCACCGTTGAATCATACTGTGCGCGATATTGCTGCACGGTCGCGCGGCGGAGTCCGCCCTCAAAGATCGTTTCCGCAACAGCAGGGCCTACGGAAAAAGTGCGGCTCGGCCACGTAAACCAATCCGTGAAAGCACCGCTGAGAAGGCCCGCCGAAGCGGATAAGGTGACTGTGGGGAAATAGGCTGCCCTGGCGACTCCAATCTGCGCGTTGGCCTCGGCGACCATGCGCTCGGAGGCCGCTATATCGGGACGGCGCTCGAGAAGCTGCGAAGGAACGCCAAAGGGAACCGCCACCGGCGCCGGCGTCAAGGGCGCGGGCTGAATCGAAAAGTTGGATGCCGGCTGGCCGACCAGCAGAGCGATGGCATGTTCGTACTGCGCTCTCAGGATGCCGAGGTTGGTATCCTGGGCCTCGGTGGTCTCCAGCTGGGTTTCCGCCTGAGCGACCGCTTCATCGTTGGCGATGCCGGTATCGAACAACACCTGCTGCAAACGAAGGGACTCGCGGTACGCCACGACAGTGGAATCCAGCAATTGCTTGAGGGAATCCTCGGTTCGAAGCTCGTAGTAATCTACCGCCACTTCGGCATGGGCGGTCAATCGAGTGTTTTCAAGATCGGCCGCGCTCACCTGCGCCGCCGCAATGTCCGCCCGCACAGTATTCTTCACGCGCCCGAAAAGGTCCGGAACCCACGTGGCGTCGAAGGGGAACGTGTAGGTGGGCCCCTGGAAAGCCGTGTTTGCGTTCGTGGCGCCGGGGGTGCTTGGCGTGTTGCCCTTGACGGAGGGCTGCCGCGAATACGTGATGCCTGGCGCCGTAGTGACGGTCGGAAAATACTGGGAGCGCGCCTCTCTCACAATGGCACGGGCCGCAAAGAAATTCGCCGTGGCTGCGGCGATGTTCTGGTTCGAAACGTTGACCTGCTCCTCGAGGCGGTTGAGCTCGGGATCATGAAAATCTTCCCACCAGTTACTGTGGAGAGCCGCGTCGGCGGGCTGGGCCACTTTCCAGCCGTCGGTATCCTTGAAGTCCGCGGGTGTGAGCTCCTTGAACGCGGCAGGAGTCTGCGCGGTGGGAGTGCGATACTTGGGACCGACCGAGCATCCCGCGAGAGCGGCAAGGCCAATCGCAATGCCAGAAAGGGAAAGGCATGAAGCCCGTAGCGTGCGAACCATGTGTGTATTCTTCCTCATGTTTTTCAAGCGTCAGTCTGCTTCCTGTGGGGTTACGTGCAAATGGCCAGGACGGGTCCGCCGCTGCCACCGAACGCTAAAACGGTCCATGTACAGATAAACGACCGGGGTCGTAAAAAGCGTGAGCATCTGGCTGAAAATGAGCCCGCCGATAATCGTAATTCCGAGGGGGACGCGCATTTCCGATCCGATTCCCTTGGCCATGGCCAGCGGCAGCGCTCCGAGCAATGCCGCCATGGTGGTCATGAGAATGGGCCGGAACCGCAGGAGACACGCCTCGTGGATGGCGCTCTTGGCGTCGCGATGCTCGTTGCGCTGCGCCGCCAGGGCAAAGTCGATCATGAGAATCGCATTCTTTTTCACCAGGCCGATGAGCAGGATGATTCCGACTACCGCGATCACGTCGAGATCCATGTGAAAGATCATCAGGGCCAGCACGGCGCCGACGCCCGCGGACGGCAGCGTGGAAAGAATCGTGACCGGATGAATATAGCTTTCATAGAGCATTCCCAGCACGATATAAACCGCCAGCAGAGCCGTAACGATCAATATAGGGAGTGTTTCGAGAGACGCCTGAAAGGCCTTCATCGTTCCCGAAAACATTCCACGAATCGACGAAGGCATAGCGATGTTCTGCTCGGCCCCGGTGATGGCCTCCACCGCGTCGCTCAAGGCAACGCCCGGCGCAAGGTTGAAGGAAATCGTCACCGCCGGGAACTGCCCATCGTGGTTCACGGCCAAGGGCGCGATTCTCTTTTCAAAATGGGCCACCGCGCTCAGCGGAACAACCTTGCCGCTGCTGGAGTGAATGTAAACGTCGTCGAGCGATTGCGGGTCCTGCCAGAACTTCGGAGCAACCTCCATCACCACGTGGTACTGGTTGAGGGAGGTGTACATCGTGGACACCTGGGACTGCCCGAAAGCGCTGTAGAGGGTGGTATCCATCAGCTGGGGCGTGATTCCCAACCGGGCCGCCGTCTGGCGATCGTAGACGAGCCGGGCCTGCAGCCCGCTGTTCTGCTGATCGGTGTCCACGTCGGTGAGCTGGCGAAGCTTTCTCATCTGAGCGAAGACCGTGGGGCCCCATTTCACCAGATCGTCGATATTCTCCGATTGCAGGGTGTATTGATAGAGCGCGTTCGACGATTTCGCGCCGATCCTCAGGTTCTGATTGGCCTGCAATATACCCCGCGCGCCGGGGATGCTGTTCAGCTTCGGGCGGAGACGGTCAATCACCTCGCTCGCGCTCAGCTTGCGCTGCTGGTAAGGCTTCAAAGATACGATCACTTGCCCCGTATTTACCGGCCCGAATCCGCCGGTAAAAGCCACCGCCGTAGCCACCGCGGGGTCCGACCGGATGATGTTGACGTAGCGGGAGGTGATCTGCTGCATGGCCTGGAAGGAAATGTCCTGCGAGGCGCGGATACCGCCCTTCATATTGCCGTTGTCCCCCATGGGGAAAAATCCCTTGGGCACGATCACGAGGAGGTAGACGTTTACCGCCACGGTGATGAGCAGGATGCCGAGAGTAAACTCCTCGTGCCGCAAAACCCACTGAAGGCCGCGATCGTAGACCCGCAAGAGCGCCTGGAAGGCTCGCTCATTGATCCGGTACAGGCGGCCGTGCGCTTCTCCTTGTTCCCGCCTGATCAGCCGGGCGCACATCATCGGCGTCATGGTGAGAGAAACCAGAAGAGAAACCAGAATCGAGACGGACAGCGTGACGGCGAACTCGCGAAACAGGCGCCCCACGATGCCGGACATCAGCAGGATCGGAATGAAAACGGCGATCAACGACAGGGTCATGGAGAGGACGGTGAAGCCGATCTCCTGCGCGCCGTGCAAGGCTGCCTGCAAGGGTCCCATTCCCTGCTCGAAATGGCGGGTAATGTTCTCGATCACCACTATGGCGTCATCCACCACGAATCCCGTGCAGATGGTGAGAGCCATCAGGGAAATGTTGTCGATGCTGTAGCCGAACAGATACATCACGCCGAAAGTCCCCAGGAGCGAAACGGGAACGGCGACGCTCGGGATCAGCGTGGCGCGAGGACTGCGGAGAAAGACAAATACCACCAGAATCACCAGGCCTATGGAAAGCAGGAGAGAACGCTCGGCGTCCCGGACAGAGGGAAGGATCGTCCTCGATCGGTCAAACATCACCTCCACCTGGATTCCCGCGGGAATCGACGCCTCCAGCGAGGGAAGCGCCTTGCGAATGCGGGCAACGGTATCGATGATATTGGCGTTGGGCTGCCGGAACATCTGCATGGTGATACACGGCTGCCCGTTGAAGAAACCCGCCGCGCGG
This sequence comes from uncultured Acidobacteriota bacterium, assembly GCA_963709105.1. Lineage (GTDB taxonomy): Bacteria > Acidobacteriota > Terriglobia > Acidiferrales > UBA7541 > Palsa-295. The sequence continues at coordinate 283,914 of CAVPVC010000013.1, read as the reverse complement.
ATGTTCTCGACCGAATCCTGAACATCGGCGACATCGGACAATTTGATGGCGGCTCCGTTGTGGTAGCCCACGATCAACGGCTTGTAGAAGTCAGCCTTCAGGAGCTGGTCGTTGGCGAGGATGTCCGCCGTGGTGTGGTCGTCCCAGATCTGGCCCTTCGGCAGGTTCGAATTCTGCTGGCTCAGCATATTCTTCACGTCCTGCATGCCGAGCCCGTAGCTGTTCAGCTGGGTGGGATTGATATCGACGCGAACCGCCGGGAGCGCGCCGCCGCCGACGGAGACCTGCCCGACTCCGGGAATCTGCGAGAGCTTCTGCTGCATGATCGTGGAGGCGGCATCGTAGAGCTTCCCGCGATCGTAAATTTTGGACGTGAGAATCATCACGTAGATCGGCTGGTCCGCCGGGTTCACCTTCTGGTAGGTGGGATTGCTGGGAAGGTTCGCCGGAAGATAGCTGCGGGCGGCATTGATGGCGGCCTGCACGTCGCGGGCGGCGCCATCGATGTTGCGGTTCAAGTCGAACTGGAGCGCGATATTGGTGCTGCCGAGATAGCTCGACGACGACATTTCGGTTACGCCGGCGATGCGGCCGAATTGCCGCTCCAGCGGGGTGGCCACAGAGGAAGCCATGATCTCGGGACTTGCCCCGGGCAGGTTGGCCCAAATGGCAATGGTGGGGTAATCGATTTCAGGCAGCGCCGCGACCGGCAGAACGGTGAAAGCCACGATCCCGGCGAGCGCAATGGCCACGATCAGCAGCGTGGTCGCCACCGGCCGGTGGATGAAAGGCGTCGAGAGATTCATCGCTTAATCTGCCGGAGAAGGAGAAAGGCCCCGCTCGCTCGCCTGAGTGCCCCGGAAACGCCGAGCGAGCTTATCGAAGAAGATGTAGACCACCGGCGTCGTATACAGGGTGAGAACCTGGCTTACCAGCAGGCCGCCGACGATGGTGATGCCGAGGGGCTTGCGCAATTCGGACCCGATACCCTGGCCGAGCGCGAGCGGCAGGCCGCCCAGCATGGCGGCCATAGTGGTCATCAGAATGGGCCGGAAGCGCAACAGGCAGGCCTGATAAATAGCTTCCACGGGACCCTTGCCATCCTTGCGTTCGGCTTCGAGAGCGAAGTCGATCATCATGATGGCGTTCTTTTCCACAATTCCTATGAGCAGGATGATGCCTATCAAGGCCACCACGCTGAATTCCAGATGGAAGATCAGCAGGAAGAGCAGCGCCCCGACGCCCGCCGAAGGCAGGTGGAGAGAATCGTCAGCGGGTGAATATAGCTCTCGTACAAAACGCCCGAGGACGATGTAGACGGTGACCACCGCGGCGAGAATCAGCAGCGGCTCGTTGCTCAGCGACGCCTGGAAGGACGCCGCCGTACCCTGGAAGGCCGACTGAATGCTGAGCGGCATGCCGATTTCGTTCTGGATTTTTTCGATGGCCTTGGTGGCATCGCCCAGCGAAGCGTTGGGAGCGAGGTTGAAGGAAATCGTCACGACGGGAAACTGGCCCTGATGGTTGATGGAGAGCGGCGCGCTTTCCGATTGAATGTGCGTGAAGGCGCTCAGCGGGACAGCCCCACCGTTCACCGCCGTGACCGCCGCGGGGTTCGCCGATCCGGATGTAGAAGTGGCGGAAGGACCCGCTGGCCCGACCGTGGGCGAAGCGGTAGTCGTCAAGATTCCCGAAGGATTGGTCGACGTACCCGACGTTGCGGCCATTCCCGAGCGGACATAGATATCGTGCAAGTCCTCGGGATGCCGCTGGAAGGACGGCATCGTCTCAAGAATCACGTGGTACTGGTTCAACTGCGTGTAGAGGGTGGAGATCTGCCGCTGGCCGAAGCTATCGTAGAGCGTCTCGTCGATCATCTGCGGCGAAATCCCCATGCGGGACGCCGTTTGCCGGTCGATCACGAGCCTCTGAGCGAGCCCTCCGGTTTGCTGGTCGGTGGCCACGTCGCGCAATTCGGGCAACTGCTTGAGTTTGTCGACAAAGCGCCCGGTCCACAGGTTCAATTCATTGGCATCGGGATCTTCCAGCGTGTACTGATACTGAGTGCGGCTGACGCGGTCTTCCACTGTCAAGTCCTGCACGGGCTGCATGAAGAGCGTGATGCCTTCGACGTTCGCAACTTCGGGCTGCAAACGCCGGATCACTTCCGACGCGTTGATTCGGCGAACCTCGAGAGGCTTCAGATTGATCAGGATGCGTCCGCTGTTCAAGGTGGTGTTGGTGCCATCGACTCCGATAAAGGATGACAGGCTCTCCACCGCCGGATCCTTGAGGATGGCCTTCGAAAGCTCCTGCTGGCGCTCGGACATGGCCGGGAAGGAAATCGATTCCGGGGCTTCGGAGATGCCCTGGATGATGCCGGTATCCTGCACGGGGAAGAATCCCTTGGGCACGATGCTGTAGAGGACGAAGGTCAGCACGAGCGTGGCCAGCGCAACCAGAAGGGTCGCCCCCTGGCGTTGCAAAACCCACTGAAGCGTTCTGCCGTAAAACGCGATGATGCTGCTGAACACGTGCTCCGACTTGCGATAGAACCAGGTCTGCTGCGATTCGGGAGTGTGGCGGAGAATGCGCGAGCACATCATCGGGGTCAGGGTGAGCGAGACGAGCGCGGAGATCAGGATGGTCGCGCTCAAGGTGATGGCGAATTCCCGGAACAGCCGGCCGACGATATCCTTCATGAACAGCAGCGGGATCAACACCGCGATGAGGGAGATGGTCAGAGACATGATCGTGAAACCGATCTGCTCGGCGCCCTTCAAGGCCGCCTCCATCGACCCTTCGCCCGCTTCGATGTAACGGGCGATGTTTTCGATCATGACAATGGCGTCGTCAACCACGAAGCCGGTGGAAATGGTGAGGGCCATCAGCGTGAGGTTGTTCAGGCTGTAGCCGGCCAGGTACATGGCGCCGAAGGTGCCGATCAAAGACAGCGGCACGGCCACGCTGGGAATGATCGTCGCGGAAATGTTGCGCAGGAAGAGAAAGATGACCAGCACGACGAGGCCGACCGTGAGCATCAACTCGAATTCGACATCGCTCACCGAGGAGCGGATCGTGGTGGTGCGGTCGGTGAGCACGTCCACCTTGACAGCGGCAGGCAGCGTGCTGCGCAGCAAGGGCAGCAGCTTCTGGATGCTATCGACCACCTGGATGATGTTGGCGCCGGGCTGGCGCTGAATATTCACGATTACGGCGGGCGTGGTGTTCATCCAGGCCGCCTGCTTCACGTTTTCGGCGGCGTCAATTACGTTGGCGACATCGGAGAGCATCACCGGGGCGCCGTTGTGGTAGGCCACGACGATCGACTTGAAATCCTTGCTGGTCAGGAGCTGGTCGTTGGCGTCGATCTGATAATCCTGGCGGGGGCCATCGAAGTTTCCTTTGGCCAGGTCGAGGCTGGTCTGCTGCAAGGCTGTGCGGACATCCTCGAGGTTGATGCCGTGCGCCGAAAGCGCCGTGGGGTTCACTTGCACACGCACGGCAGGCTTCTGGCCGCCGCTGATGCTTACGAGTCCGACGCCCGGCAACTGGGAAATCTTCTGGGCGAGGCGCGTGTCCGCAAGGTCCTCCACCTGCGACAGGGGAATCGAGTCGGACGAGAGAGCGAGAGTGAGAATGGGCGTGTCGGCGGGGTTGGTCTTGCTGTAGATCGGGGGCACCGGGAGGTCGGGCGGCAGATACGTCTGCGCCGCGTTGATGGCTTCCTGAACTTCCTGCTCAGCAACGTCGATATTCAGGCTCAGCGAGAATTGCAGGACGATTACGGAACTCCCGGAGGAACTCGTGGAAGTCATCTGGCTGAGTCCCGGCATCTGGCCGAACTGGCGCTCGAGGGGAGCAGTGACGGCCGAGGCCGCGACATCGGGGCTCGATCCCGGATAGAAAGTGACCACCTGGATGGTGGGATAATCCACTTCCGGCAGCGCGGATACGGGCAGCTGCAGAAACGCCACGAAGCCGGCCAGCAGGATCGCTGCCATCAGCAAAGACGTAGCGACCGGCCGGATGATGAATGGACGAGACGGACTCAAGGCGCGTCGTCTCCACTCGAATTGCCGCCGTTGCCGTTGCCACCGCCGCCACCTCGCCGTCCGGTTCTGACCGCGACCTTGGCTCCATCCTGCAATCGGTCAAAGCCGCTGATCGCTACCACTTCGTTCGGCTTGACTCCCTGAACGGCTTGCGTGTTGCCGTCCGCGACGCCCGGTTTGACGTTGCGAAGCTGAGCGGTGTCGTCCGGCTTCACCACGTAAACAAAGGAGCCCTGGGCGTTGCGTTGGATGGCAGCCGAGGGGACGAGCGTGGCGTCGTGCTGCGTTTCCACCAGCAGGCGCGTGTTCACGAACTGATTCGGGAACAGGGACGAATCCTTGTTCGGGAAAATGGCTTTGAGCTTCACTGTGCCGGTGGTGGTGTCGATCTGATTGTCCAGCGTGAGCAGGGATCCGGTCGCAATCTTGGTTTCCTGCGTACGGTCGAGCGCATCGACAGCCATGGTGTGGCCCTGGCGCAGCTGTTGCTGGATCTGCGGGAGGTAGTCTTCCGCTACGCTGAAAATCACCGTAATGGGCTGGAGTTGGGTGACCACGACGAGGGGAGTGGCGCTGTTTGCCTGGACAATATTGCCCGGATCAACCAGCCGCAGGCCGACGCGCCCGTCAATCGGAGACGTAATGTGGGTATAAACCAGGTTGACCTTGGCATTCGCGACCATGCCTTCGTCGTTCTTGACGGTTCCCTGATATTGCTGCACCGCTTGTTCCTGGTCGTAAACCTGCTGTTGAGCGATGGCGTTGCGGCTGAAGGCCGACTTGTAACGGTCGAGGTCAATACCTGCTTCGTTCAACAGGGCCTGATCATGCGCCAACTGCCCTTCCGCCTGGGTCAGCGCGGCTTCATAGGGGCGTGGATCGATGTCCAGCAAAGGCTCGCCTTTGTGAACCATCTGGCCTTCTTTGTAATAGACCTGCATGATCTCGCCCTGCACGCGGCTGGTGACGGTGACGGTGTAAACGGGCGTCACGGTTCCGAGCGCCTCGACGTAGATGCCGATGTCGCCTTTTTTCGCGGGCGCGGTGGTGATGGGCACGGCGCGGGGCGGCGGCGCGGCCTTCGCTTTGGACGGATCGGTAGTTGAGCGGTGCTGATAATAGAGCAGTCCCCCGACAACAAGAGCGATCAGGAGCAGCGCCCAGACCCAGCCACCGCGCTTTTGGGTGGGTTCATTGAAAACAGGATCGGGGCCGCGCCCTTCGGAGCGAGGCACGCTGGTTACGTCGGTTCTGGAATCGTCGATCATATGTTCAGGCATATTCCTCAATCAGCGCTGGCTGAGTATCGTCCCTTTCAATTGGGTCCATGGTCCCGCGGCTTGGAATGCCGCCCAACCGTCCGTTCGTGCATCCCACCATGCGAGTCTAAGAGACGTAAAAGCACCCGGAAAGGTTTCGCCTGGCGGGCGAGTTTGCGCCCATCGGGGACTCTCTCCCAAGGTCCCTACGCTGCTCGAAAGCTCTCAGTTTGGATGCAACGACTTACAGCTCCACGTACAAGAGTCAAATGGTAGCAGAAGTTAAACGGGGCTTAAGGAGAAAATTATTGGGGCACCCAGGGCATGGGGAAAGCAAGCGCGTTCAGCGCACCGTAAACCAGCGAGACGCCCGGACTCCCCCCCAGTCGCTGCAGGGGAACTATTCTTTAGGAGCAACCGAGTCCGCCGCCGGGACTACGCCTACCGACGGGCGCACGGTGCTCAATGCCTCGTCCGCCGTGTCTGCCAGCGCATGCGCGGGCAGAGGCCGGTAGCCGCTGCGGGTCCGGATATGGTATTTCTTCAGGCGCTCGCCAACCAGCTTTACGGAGATCGCGCGCCAACCGAGATTGGGATTCGGCTGCGGATAATAATTAAGAGCGTAGAGGTGGGCCAGGTCGTCGCGAATCGAGGCGAAAGCCTGCTGCTCATCTTTCCAGCTCTTCGCGAAATAGGCTTCCCCGCCGGTTGCCTCCGCCATACGCCCGAAAACCGCCGTGGAAACGGGTTCGAGCTTGGCCGCGCGAGTGCTGATCATATAGATGGGGACTCCCTCGGACTGGGCCAACTCACCGACGTCCTCCGGGGGCACCAGGCTGTCGTTATCCGGACCGTTTGAGAACACAACGATCACCTTGCGGCCGGTAAAGTGGCCGGCATCTTTCAACGTCAGAAGGAGGGCGTTGTAAAGCGCGGCGTCGTCGCCGGCGGTAGTGGCTCGCACGCCCCGCAAGACCTGGAAACGGTCTGGGGTGAGCGGCGCCGCGCGGAAAAGGTCGCGGCTGTAGGCATAGAGGGCGATGCGGTCCGGGCCGTCGAGCGACCTTACGAAATCCGCGATGGCATCCTGGGCGAAGGCGAATCCGCGGTACATGTAATTACTGGTGTCAAAGAGAATGAAGACATTGGCTCCCACCAGCGGAGAAACGTTCTGGCCCTCCGCAACCGGGGCGGCTTCGTGCAACTCGGTCTGAGGCTCCACAGTCTTTGGCTCGCTTTGATCTTTGGCGAAATCGATCAAGGCCTGGGGAGCCTGGTTCCCTTCTCCGAACGTGGCGATCTTCTGGCGGATTCCATCTTCGGTGAGTACGAAGTCGGAAGGCTTGAGACCCGTCACGTAATTGCCCTTGTTGTCCGTCACGGCCACATTCAACTGCACCAGGTCGACGACGACGTGGAAGTTCGGCGGCTTCTCGTCCTGGGCAGACATCCAGGCGGATGACCCGGCGACGGCCACCGAAAACAACAACAGAGGGAGGAAGCAGCGTTGTCCTATTCTTTTTCCCGTTCGTCGTCCCATTGGTCCCCTCTTTACTCTCACACGTTCAGCAACTCGAATGCCCGCAGACAAAGAGCGTTAGCGACCCGGCGGCGCATCTAACTTGGGAATCGACGCCAAGCCGCCGCGCCGAAACTCCTCGCCTGTTTCACTCATGGCCCGCTGGACCGCGCGCCAATCTTCAAAGTCGGTCGCAAAAATCTTCTCGACCATGCGATGCGTCAGCTGCGGAACCAGGGTATTGAGCGCCTCCGGCGCATAGCCCATCTCGTCGGCAAGGCTGGCCCAGTAAAGGTTGTCGGAATCCCAAGTTTCGGCCATGAGCCGGCTCGGATACCCCATGAACGCCGGGAAAGGCTTCACATTGAGGAGTTCGCGGCTATAGCTTTGTTCCAGTACAGGGTGCGGAACGCCGAAATCCACGGATAGCCGCTCGACGCTGGTTTCGGCAGGGTAGGTGCGCGACAGGAAGTCCAGTTCCGCGCCGGCTGCTCCCTGCGGCGCTTTTTCGGTCTGGAATTTGCGCCTGAATTCGGCCGCAAGGTAGAACTTTTCAGCGGGCGTAACCTCCGAGAGCAATTCCTTCGTGCGGCCCGCCCGGAGAGTTTCCTCCACCTCGACGAATTGATTGGAGAGCATACGGTCGGAAAGAATGCCCATCACTTCACGGCGCAGGTTCTCGTCCTTGGAAGCCGCATCGAGAAGCGCGTCGCCGGTGTGCTGGTACAGGGCGGCGGCGTGAACTTCGTTGCGCGTGACTCCCCACCAGCGAGGCGTGACGGCGCTGCTGACCAGGTCGGGCACGAGTTCATCCCAGATCAGGGCCTGGACATTTTCGGGAACGGTAAAGTCCTGCTCCATCTGGGCTAACACGTAGGGAAGATCGGCGAGCGATCCGGTAAGGTGCGCGCCGCCGCTGGCCGTCCAGCCGCGCCCGAAGACGCGCGGCACCTGCCAGGCCTGTTGCGAGCCGGGAGTCATCTCTCCGGAAAAATCGTGGGAGCGGACCAGGAGCGGATTGTTGTGCAAGGCCTGTGCGGCCGGCGGCTCGTAGTAGGCATAGTTGAGACCCACCAGCGTGTCCCGGAGCAGCGGCGCCAGTTCGCCACGAGCCGCACCGAGTTCCGCGGGCGAACCGGGATTCTTGATGATCTTCGTCAAATCCGTACGCATCTGCAGCGTGGCGTGGCTGGTGTTATAGAGGCCCGCCGCCCACTCGCTTCGCTCGGTCGTGCTGAAGAACGGCCGGGGCATTTCGAACTCGCGGAGTTCCTGCGCCTTCGCGAGAAGGTTATCCGGCGCGGGTTTCCCCTGGGCCATCTGGTTCAAACCGTCGGCCAGGCCGAACAGCGTATCGAGGGATAGAAGCCGCTGGTCGTCCATTGCGATACGAATGCGGTTGGCAATTTCCTGCCGCACCTGAAGCCCCTCGGGAGTGGTCTGGCTGGGGCCGGCCAGAACCGCGATGAATTCGTCCTGAGAAAGATCCGTTCTGCCTGCCGAGACTTTCACAATTTCCTGAAAGGAAGTCCGGCCCGCGTCATACAGCTGAACCGTGTTGTGAATGCCCATAAACGGGCCGATCACGTGCTGCCAGGAATCGTTTTCCTGCTCGCGCGGGATTTCTCCCTGCCGCGCCAGAATCTGCCACAGCCCCGCGTTGGCCTGAAAGATGCCCATGGCGTTCGAGCGGAGGGTGTGGTCGGGGATCTTGTCGATGGCATCGGCTGCGGAAAGAAAGCTCGCGATGGAGCTATTCGTCAAGCTGGGAAATTCCGTGAACACGGGATATTGCTGGCTGTACTTTGGGAATTTGTTCGCCAGCAGTTGCACCGTGGAGGCGGTGAGGCGTTGATCGGCCGCCCGTGCGCGATCCATTTCGCTAAGCGCCAGGAACACCGGCACCGTGCCGTTCGAGCCAACCACACGCGACAGGCCGAACATGGCTTCCACGACCTGCTCCGGGTTATTCAAGTGCCCGGCGCGCTTGCCCCACTCCTTGGCAATTTTCGAGTCATCCTTCTTGTGCGACTCGATCATTCCCTTCCACACTTCGACGCCGCCGGGAAGATGGGGCTGCCCGTTGGGCTCGAACTGAAGGCGAGTGGCCAGAAGCAGCAAGCTGGGATCGGGGCGGAACACCGGCCGCGAGGGGCTGGGCGAGAGGTCCTGTCCGCGAAGGGCCTCATAGAAGTGGCGCAGGCGGCGCGGATCGGCGAAGTAGGCTTGCTGGGTGGCGCTGAGCCGGGAAAGAACATCGAAATACATGGCCAGCCAGCCTTCATCTTTGCCGAGAAGCTTGATTACGAAATTCGCCGGTGAGTCCGGCCGTGCTCCCGCAAGATCCTTCCACGCATTCTCCGACGCATCGCCGCCGGGCACGACCACGCGGCCTGAGCGGATGGAGATCTGGCTCCCGTAGAAATCCACCACGGGCGCGAAGGGAGTAAGTTTTTGAACGCCGGGGTCGCGGCGCAAGGCGGCGAGCGTCTCGGGATCCATTCGGGACATCGCCCAGTAGATACGGGCGACGGAGGGATCGCGGAGGATGGAATCGATGGGATCGATGCGGTCTTTGTCTACCTTCTTGACGTCCTTCGCGTACTTGTCATCGGTGACCCAATCCTCCGGAGCGAAGAGGACCGGCACCTGGGAGGATGCGAAAGGATAAGTGAAGGCCTTGCCGCCGCGCATCGTCTCTTCGAGGTCGGCCAGGGGGAACCCGGAGTCGATCGTGAGAAAAGCCCTGTCCGGATCGGAGGTTTCCACGGAGGATTTGGGACCGCACGTCTCGCGCAAGCGGTAGCCCAAAATCGCGAGCAATGGCTTACCTTCCGTGCAGGTGGAGACTCGAATCACACCCTCGGAACCGGCGAGCACGGAAAGCTCGCGCGCCTGGTCCATGTAGCGCCTGATGAGGACCAGGAATTCGGTGGGTTTGCCGTCCTGGTAGCCCTGGACCGAAACGTTGCGCGCAAGCAGCGGCAGCACTTCGTCGGGGGAAACTTTCTGGCTGATCGCTGCCATGCGCAGGAAAGAGCGCAGCGGACCCGGAATGGTAGCGGTGGCAGGATAGGCCAGCGGCGCCGAAGTTCCCTTAGCAGCAGCTTGACCCGCAGGATGGGGAGCGCTCCAGGCAGAGACCGCGAGGCAGGAATACCCGAAAACCGCCAAAACCAGGATACAAAGAGGACGTTTCATCTCTGGTCTCCCCCGCCGGGCCCAGGAGAAAAGCTAAAACCTTTTGTGAAGAGTGCGAAAGGGACTCGGTGCGGCTCCCTTGCGTACTCCAGTGTGTTCTACGTTTGCGCTGGCCTGACAGCTTCTTGGGACTGGGACGTTCGTGCGATCCAGGTCAGCACTGGTGGCGACACCCTTATGACTCTGCCGCCAACATAATTCATTGGCCCTTAAAATCCAAGTCTTTTTAAAAATTCGCGGAGTAGTCGCGGGAAGTTTCAGGCAGGAACTGCGAGAACACGATCCTCGCTACCGCGGGAGCGCCTTACGAACGGGGCGGCGAGCGATTGTTTTCAATATCTTAATGGAAATCAGCCGGAGAGGTTCGCAACGTCCCGAGTCAAAAAAGTGGTGACGCGGGCAGGTGCGGAGGCAGAGGCAGGCGCTATCCGGGAAAGCCGGTAACTCCGGTGCAGGGCGTTTTCGCACAACCGGGCGTGTGCTAGCATGGCAGCCGTTTGACCGTGGAATTTGTTATGGAGGATGGGCGATGAAAATTGGTCTGGGACTGGCGGTGTTGGCGCTTGTCGCGGGAATGGGGATGTCCGCCTATGGGCAGGGCGGCCGGGAGGTGCAAACGTTTAAGACCTCGAAGGGCGATGTGAAGATCACGCCGATTTATCACGCTGCGCTGATGATTCAGGCGGGCGGTAAGAACATCATTGTCGATCCGGCCAAGCCGGCGGACGTCTCGGGGCTGCCAGCCGCTGATTTGATCCTGCTGACCGATATTCACGGCGATCATCTGGACCCGAACCTGATCGCAAAGGTCAGCAAGCCGGGCACGCAGATTATCGCGCCGCCCGCGGTGGTGAAGACGGTGGCCACCGCAATGCCGCTTTCCAACGGCGAGACCAAAGAGTGGGAAGGATGGAAGATCGAAGCGGTGCCCATGTACAACCTGAAGCGCGGGCCGTCGGAGGGGAAACTGTTTCACGACAAGGGACGTGGCAATGGCTACGTGCTCACATACGGCGGCAAGCGCTTCTACCTTTCAGGCGACACGGAGGACACCCCTGAGATGGAAGCGCTCAGGAATATCGATGTGGCGTTCGTGTGCATGAACCTGCCCTACACGATGACCCCCGAGGAAGCGGCCGTGGCGGTGAAGGCGTTTCATCCCAAGGTGGTGATTCCGTATCACTACGGGAATTCGGACCTGAGCGTGTTCAAGAAGGCGCTGGAGGGTACGGGGATTGAGGTGCGGATTCTGGATTTTTATCCGAAGGCGGGAGCTTAGCCCCATTGGGCAAAAAGCGACGGGGTCTTCTTTGTCGCCGCAGGGCCCCGGCTGAACAGCGAAAACCGTGAACTATTTTGAAACCGGCTCTTGCCAACTCGTTTGACGCTCTCCCATAAATATGGGACCATGGATTTTATGAAGACAACGCTGGAAATTCCCGACCCTGTTTTTCGGAAGGCAAAGTCGGCGGCGGCGGCGCGCGGGATTCCATTCCGTGAATTTGTCACCGAAGCGGTAAAAGAAAAGCTGGCGCCGGGCACCGGCGAAAAGCCCTGGGTGAAGCTTATGGGCAAACTGAAGCGTTTGCATAAGGAGACGGTCCGCATCAATCGCATGATCGAGGAGGATTGCGAGAAAATCGATCCGGAGATCTGGCGCTGATTCTGGACACCAACGCGGTATCCGCCATTGCCGACGGCGACGCTTCGGCTATGGAGTTCGCTGGACGCGCCAACCGACTGGCGGTTCCGGTGATTGTCCTGGGCGAATACCGGCTCGGAATTGCCCAGTCCCGCCACCGAGCGCTGTATGAAAGTTGGCTCCGCGAATGGATCTCCGCGGTAGCCGTGCTAGACATCGACGAGGAAACCACTCACTCTTACGCGGCCATCGGTATGGAATTAAGAAAGAAGGGCAAGCCCATTCCCTCCAACGATCTATGGATCGCCGCGGCGTGCCGCCAGCATTCCCTGCCCCTCCTCAGCCGGGACACGCACTTCGATCTCGTGCCGGGGCTCCGTCGCCTCAATTGGTGAAGACGCGTCGTCTTGAGGCGGCGGCCTAGAGGGACCCTTCGTCGCTCCGCGCCTTAGGATGACCGCGAAAAGAAACGGCAAACAAGAAAGAAAAAGACGAATACCCGAGTGATGCACCCAGGGGCAGGTGGTCTCGCCTGCTGAGCTGATTTATGCCACGGCGGAGGAGGAGCGGCGGCCGGATTCGATCTGGCGCAGGACTTCGCGGAGCGCGGCGGCCAATTCGTCGTCGCTGACGTGGCTTTTGCGGAATTGAACGCGCAGGTGGAAAGCCTCGTCGTCCGATTTGTAATCGAAGAGGAAGGGCTGCGGACGCGGCGCGGGCTCGGTCTCTTCCCTGCGGGCGCGGCGTGCTTCGTCGCGGGTGAGGCCGCCGGTGGCGATGCGGTGCACCATTTCGTGCATCTTCTTTTCGTTGGGCTGGCGGGCGACCTGCAGGAGCAGGGACTTCGAAACGATTCCGTTTTCGACGCACGCGCGGCGAACTTCTTCGGGAATCACGCGCAGCGACATCGATTCGGTAACCGACGAGCGCGCGCGGCCGATTTTCTTGGAGATGTCGTCGTGCGTGTAGGCGAAATGGTCGGCGAGGCGCTGCAGGCCGTCGGCTTCTTCAAAGGGCGTCAGGTCTTTGCGCTGAAGGTTCTCGATGAGAGCGATCTCGAGCGTCTCGGCATCGTCGGCAATCTTCTCTATGCAGGGCAGTTCGTGCAGGCCCGCCGCCTGCGAGGCGTGATAGCGGCGCTCGCCTGAAATAATGTAAAAAGTGTCTTCGCGCGGGACGTAGCGTACCAGCAGCGGTTCGAGCACGCCCTTTTCGCGGATGGAATTCGACAGCTCGGTAACGTCTCCAATAAACTTGCGCGGCTGATCCGGGTTGGGGCGGATCTTCTCGATCGGGATCATGCGCCCGATGGACGCGCCGCTGTAGCTGGTCAGCGTCTCCACATAATGCGCGTCATGCCGCATCTTGAGAGTGACGGGCAACCCGATCCTCTTCGACACGTTGTAATACCTCCTGGGCCAATTTCCTGTACTCTTCGGCGCCGGTGGACTTCGGCGCAAACGTAAAGATCGTTTCCTTGTAGGCGGGGCTCTCCTCCAGGCGAACGTTCTTGCTGATGCGCGTCTTGAAAAGCGCTTCTCCGAAAACAGAGCGGATCTGTTCGTGGGTGTCGCGCGAAATGTTGGTGCGCTTGTCAAAGAGCGTGATCACGACGCCGAGCACCTTCAGGTCCGGATTCGGGCGCGAGCGGATTCGTCCGTAGGTTTCCAGCAGATCGTCAGTTCCCTCGATCGCGAAATAGGCGGCTTGAATGGGAACCAGCAGGTGCGTGGAGGCCACCAGCGCGTTGACCGTAAGAATGCCCAGCGCCGGGGGCGTGTCCATGACGATGTAGTCGTAGTCTTTCAGAATAGGAGTCAGCGCGTCCTTGAGCTTGAAGGGGGCGTCGAATTGCCCGGAGAGCTGCTGTTCGAGCCGTGCCAGTGCCAGCCGCGCGGGAGCGACGAAAAGATGCGGGTCCTTCGTCGGGCGAATGATTTTAGCCATCGCGACCGGATGCTCGGCGAAAATGTCGTACATCGTGTCGGTCTGGATCTGATCCGGGCTGAAAAAGGAGATCGACGCGTTCGACTGCGGATCGAGATCAATCAGGAGGGTTCTTTTTTTCTTCAGAGCGATAGCGGCTGCGAGGTTGATGGATGTCGTAGTCTTTCCGACGCCGCCCTTTTGATTGGCAACTGATAGGACGCAGGTCAAACCCTTGCCTCTCGCTCCCTGTATCACAGCCGGGCCAACATCTTGTATGTTAGACCCGTGCTCGTACTACAAGTACGCATACTGTACTGAGACTCCCGCCTTTACTGCAAGCAAAAAGTGGCTGGATCGCTATCGTTCATCGAGCGAGACCGCGCGGCGGGCGTAAAGCAGGTCACGCTTCCACAATAATAAGATGAGCCATCTTGACACTGAACGCCTGATCCTAAGACGCTGGCGGGATTCCGACCGCGAGCCATTCGCCCGGATGAATGCGGACCCTCAGGTCATGGAATTCTTTCCCGCTGCGCTATCTCGCGTGGAGAGCGATGGATTGGCTGACCGGATCGAGGCGCACTTCGCAGAGCATGGCTTCGGACTGTTCGCGGCGGAACTGCGGGCCACTCGTGAGTTTATCGGCTACATTGGTCTGGCCGTCCCGGCGTTTGAGGCGGCCTTCACTCCCTGCGTTGAAATCGGATGGCGGATCGCAGCCGACCAGTGGGATCAAGGCCTTGCAACCGAGGGTGCGCGGGAAGTGTTACGGTTTGCATTCGGGGAATCGAAGCTGGACGCAGTGGTTTCCTTTACCGTGCCCGGCAATCGGCAGTCGCGACGTGTGATGGAGAAGATAGGAATGACCCATGACCCACGCGACGATTTTGAGCATCCCAACCTGCCGGAAGGCCATCCACTTCGGCGGCACGTTCTGTATCGACTGCGGCGTAGCGATTGGATGGCAGGCGAAGGAAATCGGGAGAAGCGTTGATGCAAGGAACTTTCTGGCACCGATTTAAGAATGCGAGTTTGATCTTTTGTTTGGTGATCGCGGCGGCCGGTTGGGGGTATGTGATTTACAACGAGCACCACGCCAAGGAACCCGTGGAAATCGTGAAGAAGCATTTTGTTTTCTATCCGGAATATGCGCGTGGCGTCTGGCGCGAGGTGGAGTGTTCGAACGCCGGTGCGACTAGATGCCGGGACGTCAGTTACACGATCCCGGTGAAGGGGTGCGGCACGGTTACCTTCGATTGGCGCGTTTTCCCCGACGACGACGGCGACGCAACATGGACATATCAGGGTCCAACTCCCAAGGTTGACGAGAGCAAGTATCCTCTCTACGCGGTGCTGAACGAAGATTCCCGCTTCATTGACTCTCCGGCGCTGGGAATGGCGCTGCCCGGTGCCTGCCAGGTGAAATAAAGCTGCCGGCCGGCCGCTATCCTGTATCGCGCTTCCTATTGGAATCGGAAGGAGATGGTTTTCGATTCGCGCGCACCGATGGTCACTGTCTGATCCCGCCTGCCATACTTCTCGTGCCACGCCTCGATCGTGTATGTACCGGGCGGCAGGTTCCGCAATCCGAACTTCCCTTCCCTTGCGGTGACAGCGTAATAGGGATTCGCGAATACGAAGACGAACGCGCGCATCCACGGATGGACGTTGCACATGAACGGAATGGCCAGTTCCGGCGTGGGGAACGAGACCTGCAACGGAGGGCTGCCCGCGCGCTGCGCCTTGTTCCATTCGCTGTTCGATTTCGGTGTGGCGTGGATGTTGTGAATGGTGGCGTCGTCATTGCGAATTTCGAGAGGCTGGTTTGCCATCAGCGCGACGATGCGAGGCTCGTACGTGCAACCCCTCTGGTCGAGAACGGCCGCCTCTTTCGGGGTATCGAAGCGGTAGTTTTCCAGCCCGCTTTTCACGAAGACCACGACGTTTGCGAGGGCGCCGCTCTCGCCTGTGACCACTTCGCTCAAGTGCGACGGGGAAGAATTGGCCTTCGCGCAGGCCGGTTCGGAGCTCATGTCAATGGATTGCGACGCGGGCAGCGCACCTTCGAGGAACGCGGAGCCGGTGATTGCCCCTGCCGTGGTGGAATCGACGGCGGCACCTGGAGCTACATTTTGGTGAAAGCTGGCGGGTTCAGTGGGCTGGGCTTTGCCGCAACCGACCATCGCGGCGCACGCGGCCAGCGCCACTGCAAGGGCGAGACGTCTTTTCAGCAAAGTTTCCTCTTCGGCGAAACGCCGGCAGGCATTACCACCCCACGTGATGACCCGCATTCTGCTCGTCGAGCCAGGCCTTGAGCGGCGCAAAGTATTCGAGCATCGCGGTGGCGTCCATCTCGGTTTCTCCGGTAAGCGCTTCGAGCGCTTCGGGCCAGGGGCGGCTCTGGCCCATTTCGAGCATCCGGTTCAATTCCGCGCCGACGGCCTTGTTGTTGTAAATCGATCCGCGATGCAGCGGTCCCGCGATACCCGGCCGCGCGGCACAAGCGCCCTGTGAAACTGAAATTGCAGCACGGCCGCCAGAAAATAGCGGGCATACGGTACGTTCCCCGCCACGTGATATTTCGCGCCGGGATCGAAGTCGGCTTCGGTGCGCTCGACAGGTGCCTCGACGCCCTGGTATTCGCGCCGCAGGTCCCACCACGCCCTGTTGTAGTTCGCCGGAGAAATCGCGCCGGAGAACACTCCCCAGCGCCATTTGTCGATCAGCAGCCCGAACGGCAGAAACGCCACCTTATCGAGAGCGCGGATGAGCAGCAGCCCGATATCGGCGGCGGGCGGCGGCACCGACTCGAGCAATCCGATCTGATTCAGGTATTC
Organism: uncultured Acidobacteriota bacterium; assembly: GCA_963709105.1. GTDB lineage: Bacteria > Acidobacteriota > Terriglobia > Acidiferrales > UBA7541 > Palsa-295. Next base: position 267,472 of record CAVPVC010000013.1, on the reverse strand, counting down.
CGGCGTGACGGAGAGGGCGATGGTGTCGCCAATGGCTTCGTGGAAACCGTCGTTCGCGCTGTTGCGGAAGAGCGGGGTTAGGTGGTCGTAAGCGCGCTGGTAAAAACTGTGCCCCAGCTCGTGATGGATCGTGGAGAAATCCTCGGCGGTGGGCTCGATGCACATCTTGATGCGCAGGTCGCCAAGGTAATCGATGTCCCAGGCGCTGGCGTGGCAGACCACCTCGCGGTCGCGCGGACGCGTAAACATCGAGCGCTCCCAGAATGTTTGCGGGAGCGGCGCGAATCCGAGAGAAAGGAAGAATCGCTCGCCGTACTGCACCATGCCCAGCGGATCGATGTTGCGTGTCTTGAGGATTTCGGTAAGGTCGTAGCCCGGGTCGGCGTTCTTCGGAGCGGCGAGCGGGTACACGTTGCCCCAGCTCTGCGCCCACATGTTGCCCAGCAGATGCGCGGGAATCGGCGCATCCTCGCGCACGATCGACGGGCCGTATTTGGCGGCAAGGTTCCGCCGCATGTAGGCGTGCAGTGATTCATAGAGCGGGCGCACCTGCTGCCACAAGCGGTCCACTTCCGCGGCGAACGCCTCGGGGGGCATATCGTAATTCGAGCGCCACATGGCGCCGACGTCGGCGAAGCCGGCTTCGCGCGCGCCCTGGTTGGCCAGTTCGACCATGCGCTCGTAACGAGCGCGCATCGGGCGGGCCAGCGCGTGCCAACCCTCCCACAGGGCCAGCAACTGGCGCGGATCGCGGCTCGTGGCGAGGATGTTCTCCATGTCGTTCAGCGATAGGCATTCGCCGGAAGCGCCGTTCGGGCACCACTTGGCCCTGCCGTAGTCGCTCTGCAGCGACGCGGCAATTTGAGAGAGCTCGGCGCCGAGAGCGGGATCGCGCGGCGCGGGGATAGTCACCGAGAGCTTGATCAGCTTGAGCTTGCGTTCCACGTCTTCGCCAAGATTGTTGAGGCCCTCGAAGCGGTGCGCCTGGGCGGCGAGCGCCGACGTGGCGGCTTTCACAGCTTCGTCCGCTTCGGCCGCCATTTCCTCGGTGTCAGGAGTGATGAAGGTTTCCTGCACCCATTGGGCGCGTTGCAGCTTGGTCCACAGATCGAGAAGCCGGTTCTCGGCGGCCTCCACAAACTCGCGGGCTTCCGCCGGTGTGGCGACGGGCGGAAGGAATCTGCGCGACGGATCCGCTGGAGTGTCTTTACGTTCATGCGGCGCAGACCTCAGCCGCGGCTGCTAAGGCGCGGTCGATTCCCTCGCGGTTCACGTCATGATGCGTCACCATGCGCACGGAGAATTTCGCAGTAGGGTTGCAAAGGATCTGGCGCTGGGCCAGCCCGGCGCAGAAATCGGCGGCGGTGCGGCCTGTGTCGCGCACGTCAAAGATCAGAATGTTGGTGACCACCTTGTGAGGATCGATCCCGACTCCTTTGATGCGCGCCAGCCCCGCGGCGAGATGCCGCGCGTTCGCGTGGTCGCACGCTAGAAGCTTCGGCATTTCTTCGAGAGCCACGAGGCCCGCCGCCGCGAGCACGCCCGCCTGCCGCATGCCGCCGCCGAGCATCTTGCGCGCGATACGCGCCTTCTCGATAAAATCGCGCGAGCCCACCAGCATCGAACCCACCGGGGCGCACAATCCTTTCGAGAGGCAGAACATTACCGAATCGAATTTGCGCGTAATTTCGGCGACGCTTTTGCCCAGCGCGGTGGCGGCGTTGAAAATGCGCGCGCCGTCCAGGTGGACGGGAATCCCCGCGGCGTGGGCCTGGTCGCAGATTTCATCCGAAACTTCGGGCGGGTAGACGCTGCCGCCGTGCATGTTGTGAGTGCTTTCGAGTTCGATCAGGCCGGTTTGCGAGCGGTAGTAGATTTTGGGGCGGATCAGCGGCTCGATCAGGTCCCACGTGAGGATGCCTTCGGGCGCAGGCGTGGAGCACGGCAGGCACCCAGCGATCGCGGACATCGCTGCCATCTCATATTGATAGATGTGGGCGCGCTGTTCGCAGATCACTTCCATGCCCGGTCGTGTCCAGGTCTTGATCGCGATCAGGTTGCCCATCGAGCCCGACGGCACGAACAGCGCCGCCTCGCGCTCGAAAATCTCCGCGGCGCGCTCCTGCAGGCGATTGATCGTGGGATCTTCGCAGTACACATCGTCGCCTACCTCGGCTTCGGCCATGGCTTTTCGCATGGCGGGAGTGGGGCGCGTGACGGTGTCACTGCGGAGATCGACAACGGGCAGGTTGGACGGATCGGACGCCATGAGCCTATTTTATCCCGCGTCCCGGAGAGAAAAAACTACGTATTCCCGGCGCGGGCTCACCGCCATTGCGGGATCCGAGCGATTGCCGGCCGCCAGCTTACGACTCATGCGCTGCCTTTTTCTCCTGCGACTCGCATTCCTTTTCGACGGCGGCGAGCAGGATGCACAGCGCGACCACCTCGGACGCCGCGCGCACATCTCCGAGCGACGGGTACGTGGGGGCCAGGCGCAGGGTGCGGTCGTAGGGATCGCGGCCATGAGGCCACGTGGCGCCGGCGGGAGTGATCGCCACGCCAGCTTCCTTCGCTAGCTCCACAACCCTCCGCGCCGTGCCGTCCACGACATCCACGCTGATGAAGTAGCCGCCCTCCGGCTTGGTCCATTTGGCGACGCCGGTTCCGCCGAGGCGTGCTTCGAGGGCGGCGATGGTGGCGTCGAATTTCGGCGCGATCAAGGCGCGATGCGCGTCCATGTGACGCAGCAGCCCTTCTTCGTTCTTGAGGAAGCGGACGTGCCGGAGCTGGTTCACCTTGTCGGGACCGATGGTCCGCTTTCCCGCCAGGCCGAGATACCAGCGCACGTTGGCGGCAGAAGAAGCAAAGAAAGCCAGCCCCGCGCCCGCAAAAGTGACTTTCGACGTGGAGGCAAAGACAAATGCCCTGTCAGGATTGTTCGCCTTCTCGCAAAGCTCGATGATATTGGAGACTTCATGACGTCGCGGGGTGAGATGGTGCACGGTGTAGGCGTTGTCCCAGAAGATGCGGAAATCGGGAGCGCCGGTTCGCATGGAGGCAAGGCGCTGCGAGGTTTCCGGGGAATAGATTTCGCCGGTCGGGTTGGAGTATTTCGGGATGCACCAGATGCCTTTCACGGCGGGGTCGGCGGCGAACTCCTCGACCTTGTTCATGTCAGGCCCGTTGCCGGTCAGCGGTACGGGGATGAGCCGGAAGCCATACTCCTCGGTGATCATGAAATGGCGGTCGTAGCCCGGCACGGGACACAGGAACGCAGGTTGTGGCGTTTTCGACCACGGGGCCGTTCCACCGGGGACTCCTTTGAGTAGCGCCCACACAATGCAGTCGTTCATCATGGCCAGGCTGGCGTTGTTGCCGATCACGATGCGGTCGGGCGCGGCGCCGAGCATCGGGGCGAACAGCGCCCGCGCTTCGGCCAGTCCCTGCAACCCGCCGTAGTTGCGCACGTCTTCTTTGGCCTGGCTGAAAAAGTCGCGCTCGCCGGGGAGCGACAAAAGTGCGTTGGCGAGATCGAGCTGCTCGGGGGAAGGCTTGCCGCGGGTCATGTCCAGGGCGAGCTTGCGCGCCCGAAAGCCTTCGTACTCGGCGCGGATTCGGCTTCGCAGCGCCTGGAGATCTTCTGTCTTGCTGTCGATGATGCGAGTCACGGTGACCATACTCTCCTCTTCTCGATTGGGTGCGGACGCAACGCTGCTTCGCGGTCGGACGCGGTCAGCACATTCCCATGGGGCGTATTCAGTATAAGCGATTTCACTTCGACGTGAAGCGCGGATCGGGACACTGACCGGACGCAAACGCGAGGTACGAAATAAGGACGCGTCAGGACTCGCAGGCGACAGCTTCGGGCCATTCGTGGCGCACAATCGGCAGAAGAAACTGTTCCAGACGGGCGCTCTCGGACGTTGCAAGCTTATCGAGCTGGACGCCCATCTGATTCTTGCCGACGGTTCGCATGATCGAGCCCGACCCCACGACCGGCCGGACTCCGGGCGTCAGGAACAAGCTCACCTGCGCGCGTGTGCCGGGCGGCAGGAGGCTCTCGGCCTTCACCAACAGGCCGTTCAGGCTTACATCGATCGTTTCGCCCTCCACATCATCGTGGCCGGAGGTAAGCCGGACCTTGGAGCGAAGCGGAACGCGCCGGAAGCGCCGCCTCTCGTGCTCGACGATTCCCTGCGTGACGAGAATCAGTTTGCTTAGCCGCGCTTGATCGATGGGCTTGTACAGGAAGAAGTTCGCGCCCGCCTCAAAACCTTCCGACAGGGCCGCGGGATCTTCATCGTCGCTCAAAATGACAATGGGCGTTTTTTGGTTAATCCCGGAAACGCGGATGCGGCGGGTCAGCTCGATCCCATCGGGAGAGGCCATGCGCAGGTCCAGCAGGATGATGCTGAATTTTTCCGCCCAGAGGTGGCCGGCGGCAGAGGCGCTGCGCGCCAGGATCAGCGCTTCCATGCCGTGGCACTTGAGGACGCTGCGGATGATGCCGCAGTCTTCGGTTTCGTCGTCCACGATGAGCGCGCGATTTTTACTCTTTTTGTCCATGTTTTATCAATGTGGGCGGGGCACTTCCTGTCGCGGGTTTGTCACAAGGCTTTGAGACCTTGTAGGATTGAATCTCCACGCCGATGCCCGTCCTGCCGCGCGAGTCGGAGTCTGTATCGGCGCGCACCACGCGTCCCTTGCAAATCCACTCCCGGGGCGCTTCCCCAGTAACTTCCTCGGGCATGCGGAAGGTCACCTCAAGAACTGTACCGACTTGGAACGGCAGGTCGCTGGAGAAGTAGATGCCCCGAGACGAAACGTTTGCGGACTCCGCCAGCCGTGCCGGAGCCCTGGGCAGGCCGACTGGTTGCACCCGTAGGGGAATCTTCAGGTTGTGCCGCGGCGCGAGACGGCGCTCGTCTGCTTTCATGATTGGTGCTCATGTCCTGACAAAATCGGGTCGCTGCACTTCCAGCAACGACGGAATGCATCTCGCTAACCTATCGGCGCGCTGGGAGAGATTCTTTAGATCGCGGGACGAGGCCGCAGCCAGCTGTCAGCCAGCCCGGCGGGCGGTGTGGAGGATTACGCTGCCGAAATTCCAGGAGGAGATGCGGACGTCTGCGAAGCCTGTTTTCTCCATCAGGGCGGCGAGCTCGCGGGGCGCCGGGAATTTCGCGACCGAGCCGGGCAGGTACGCATAGGCTTCGCTGTTGCCGGAGATGGCTCCGCCGATTCGCGGGAGGATGTGGCGAAAGTAGAAGCGGAAAATTCCGGCCAGCGGGCCGCTGCCCGGCTCGGTGAATTCGAGGATGCCGACTTCCCCGCCCTGCTTCAGCACGCGCGCGATTTCCCGCAGGCCGTGCTCGTAATTGGCGAGGTTGCGAAAGCCGAAGGCTGTGGTGACGAGATCGAAGCTTGCGTCCGGGAACGGGAGATTCAACGCGTCGGCCGCGGCAAAAATCGCCGCTCTGCTCCCGTTGGCCGCTTTTTCGCGGGCGCGTTCGAGCATCGGCTCGACGAAGTCGCTGCCGATTACGGGCGACCGCTGCGCGGCTTGCGGCGCGTCCGAGCGCGGAGCGGCGCGCGCGGTCGAGCGCGAACGCGAGATCGCCTGTGCCGCAGCAGATGTCGAGAATTCGTCGCGTCTGCGCGGCCCAGAATCGGGAGGAAACGCTTCGCGGTGCGCCAGCGCCAGACGTGGTCAAGCGAGAAAGAAAGTAAATGATTGAGAAAATCGTAGCGCGGCGCGATGCGGCTGAACATCTGCTGCACGCGCGCGGCGGCTTCGCGCTCGTCGCGGACGCCCTCGGGGCGCGTGCCGGGGACCTTCTCGACTCGCGGATCGCTGCGGGGCTCGATTTTTGGTTCCAGCTTTGGCGCGGGCATCGGGATCAAAATTTTCAGTGCGGTCTAGAGTCCGGCGTCCGCGGCGATTACCGGCAGTTCGGCGAATGCGCGGGAGACGATTTGCCAGGGAACGTCGATGCCCCATTCCGTCTTGCCGATGCGGCGGGGCAGCACCCAGCGGACGCGTCCCGCGCGGGCCTTTTTGTCTCCCGGCCAGAATGGGCCGCAGTTCCGACGCCTTGATTTTCCCGAGGCTGGGCAGCGGGCCGATGCTTGCTACCAGGCGAATGATGCGAATCGCGTCCGCGTCGCTCAATTTGCCGGTGCCGACGGCCATCAGGGTTGCCGCAATCATCCCCCAGCCGATGGCTTCGCCGTGCAGGAAGCGCTTATAACCCGTGACCGCTTCGAGCGCGTGGCCGATGGTGTGGCCGAAATTCAGGATTTGCCGCAAGCCGCCTTCGCGCTCGTCTTTAGTAACAACGCGAGCCTTGATGGCGGCGCAACGGGGAATGATCCAGCCGAGCGCGGCGGAATCGCGCCGCAGCACCGCGTTCATGCGGCGTTCGAGGAACCGGAAGAGTTCCGCGTCCGCGATGACGCCGTATTTCACCACCTCGTAGAGCCCCGAACGAAATTCGCGGTGAGGAAGCGTATCCAGCATGTCCGGATCGGCAAGGATGAGCTTCGGCGGATAGAAGGAGCCGACCAGATTCTTCCCTTCCGGCAGATTCACGCCCGTTTTGCCGCCGATGGCGCTGTCCACCTGGGCCACGAGGGTCGTCGGGATATGAACGAGGCGCACGCCGCGAAGATAACTCGATGCGGCGAAGCCTGCGACGTCACCAACCACGCCTCCCCCGATTGCGACCAGCACCGCGTGGCGGTCCGCGCCCGCGAGGATGAGATTACGGGAGATTGCTTCCACCGCGGCGAGGCGCTTTGCGGACTCCTTATCGTCGAAAAGAATCGGCTGCTTCGCGCCGGGAAGCGTCCGGGCGAGCACGCCGCCCCAGTGGCGCCACACCCGCGGCGAGGAAAGAACGAAAACGCCCGTCGCGTCCCCCAGTCGCTTAATTAGTTTCGAGCTTGCGAAATTGCACCGCGAGAGCAGTAGAAGATGTACGGACCGGCTGAACTTTTAATTTGAATCGTCGGCATTTGTCGCGAAGAAATGTAACACAATTCTTCGCAGCATTCGGGCCGATGGGCACTAACGACCTCTAGAACTTTTCAGTCATGGAGAGCCCTATTACCTATACTGCGGAGCACATACTCATCGGAATTTCTACTGCAGCTCAGCCGCGGTATCCGCTATCGTTTCAGCGCATAAGAAACCGCAACAACTTTTCTCTCCGTGTGCCCTCCAGTCCCGCCGCCAACTCCTGCGGAATTGTTGGAAGCAATTTCAACAACGTGTTGCTGACACCGATGAAGAATCCGGCCTTGCGGTCGATCCGCTTGGCGTGAATATCAAAATTCTCGGAGGTGCAGATCGAGCAGAACGGGAAGTCCACAATATATCGAGTTCCGAAAATCCAGTACGGAACGTCATAGAAAGTAGGTATATGCCAAGCAGGCTGACGATATGGTTCGAAATCAGCACGGTAAGTGTTGCCGTGAGCCGGAGTCGCACACACTATGCACCGGTCTGGGAGCGAAGCTTCGCGGAGCAGAACAAGATCGCCGGAGAGTCCGAGGTATGCACCTTCAATGGCTCCCACTCGCGGTTTGAAGAACACCACTCTCAAGAAGGCTCTCCGCCAGATGGCCCACTGCGAGCTCGCCGAACCGAACCGCACCCGCCTCAGCGGAATTTCTGCTGCAGCTCGGCCACGGAGGCGAGGATCACGTGGCCGACGATGGCGATGCTGCGCGGGCTTACTTTGTCGAGCGTGTCCTTGGAGGTGTGCCAGTAGCCCAATTTCACGTAGCCGCCGTATTCGATGATGTCGGCGGAGGGCACGCCACGGCTGAGGAACGGCCCGTGGTCATCGTCGACCCCTTCTTCCTGGGCGACAAAGACGTTCGCGTAACCCAGCCGCGCGGCGGTGTTCCAGATGAGGTCGTTGAGCCATTTCGTGGACTGCGACTCGCGCGGAATCTGCAGGTTGTACTGGCCCACCATGTCGGCGAGGATGAGCGCGCGGACGCGCTTCAGCTCTCCCGCGACGGCCATGCGCGCAGCGAGTTCGCGGCTTCCATAGACGCTATCGGAAGCGCTCCAGGTGACCTGCGCTTCTTCGCCATCGAGGAAGGCGATCCACACCGCATTGGAGCCTTGCTTTTCCTTGCAGAGGAGTCGCGCGATTTCGAGCATCACGCCGGTGGAGGAGCCCGCGTCGTCGGCTCCCACAAAATTATCGATATTGCGCGCCGTGTCGTAGTGCGTGAGGAGCAGAATGATCCCCGGGCCCGTGCCGGGAATCTTCACGACGAGGTTGCGCATCTCCACGTCGCCGATGGGCGTCTGAGAATGGAACGCGTCTTCCTCGACGGGGCAGCCGAAGCTCTTCAGCTGGGTGCGGATGTAATCCTGCGTGCGATGGATGGCGTCGGTCGCGGGAGGGCGCGGCCCGAAGCTGACGAGCTTCGCTACATAGTCATAGGCCTGCGCGCCATCGAAGCCGCCCGTCTGCGACGCGGGCGGCGCCTTATCGCTCGCCGGAATCTGGGGCACGGCGTCCGCAGCGGCGGCACTGGCGGTAGCCGCGATCGCGGGCGCAGAACTCGCTCCCGTCGCTCCGCCGTGCCCGCAGGAAATCAGTATCGCTGCACAGGCGCATGCGAAAGTTAAACGCCGCAGTTTTGCAACAAGCCGCACGCTAGTGGACCCCGCCTTCCGCCAGCTCTCTGGCGCGCTTCTTTCGGACCACCGCATAGGACACGAAAACGCCGACAAAATAAAGCACGATCATCGGCGCCATGAAGATCAGCATGGTGGTGGCGTCCGGGGTGGGAGTGATGATCGCGGCCGCGACTGTAATGATCAGCATGGCGTAGCGGAAATTTTTCAGCAGGAACTTGGGCGTCACGATGCCGAACAGCGACAGGATAAAAATCAGCACCGGCAGCTCGAAGATCAAGCCCAGCCCGATGAGCACGATCAGGATCAGGCTGAAATATTCGTTGATGCTGATGAGCGGCTTTACCGGACCGTCGTAGGCGAAGCCAATCAGGAAATGAAGCATTTGCGGCAGCAGAATGAAATAGGCAAACGCAATGCCGCACAGGAAGAGGAACATCGACGACACGATAAACCCGGCCGCCGCTCGCCGCTCGTGCTTGTACAGCCCCGGCGCCACAAATAGCCAAACCTGGTAGAGCACCCACGGCATCGCAATCACGATCCCGAGATAAACGCCCAGGTTAATGACGAGGCTGATGTAGCCGGCCGGGCTGGTGTAGTAAAGCTTGTCGTCCAGATGATTGGCGCGAAGCGCGGCCTGCATCGGTTCCACGATCAGGCTGATGAAGCGCTTTGAGACGAGCAGTCCGACGATGATGCCCGCGCCGACGCCGATCAGCGCGGAAACGATGCGCTTTCGGAGTTCGACCAGATGGTCGAAAAACGACATGCGACCGCCGGCTTCCTCCTCGGCGACCTGGCGCTCGGTGCGCTCAGGCTGGATGGATTCCGGCATCGGTCAGTGTCTCGGGATTGTGTTCCGTTTCGAGTGAAGGGGCCTGCTGCTGCGGCTCTGCCGGCATCCCGCCGATCCGATTCTCCCCGGAATGATTGTCCGTCGCCGTCGCAGCAGCATGCTCGGGGGAATCAGTCACAGGAGAAGGCGCTTCAGCTTCCGCGGAAGATCCAGCACGTTGTCAGCAACATCGGCGGCAACACTGGAGATATGCGGCGGCGTGGTAGGAACGCTGCCCGGCAGCGGCGAGACAGGTGACTCAAATTCCGGAGGCAGTGCGGCCACGGCGGGAGGCACCGGAGTCGCGGCGCTCGCTACTTCGTTGCGCAACCGGCGCTGATCGGCCTCGCGTTCGAGGTCTCGAAGATGTCCCTCGAAGGTGGATCGCAGGTCGCCGGTGGCGCGCTTGAACTCGCCCATGATTTTGCCGAGGTTCCGCGCCAGTTCGGGCAACTTTTCCGGCCCGAAGACAACCAAAGCCACGATAAACACGATGATTAGGTGGGGGATACTCAGCATGTCGAAGCCACGGCGACGCTTTCCGGTGCCGTTTTTGCATCATAGAAGAGGGCTGGAAGCGTGTCAAACGGGCACTATGCTATACTCCGAAAGTCCGGCGAAGCCCAGGAAAAGCGAGGTCGCATGGAATCATCGCAAGCATCGAAATCTTCGGGGCGTGGACTGTTCCTCTTAGTTCTGGTGCTGGGAGCCTCGGCGCTGCTGGGCGGCCTCTACGGGCCGTCGGTGCGAGCGACGGCCGCCGGCTCCGATGATCTGCAAGACTCCGTCAAGAGCTTCACCCGCGTGCTTTCCGTTGTGGAGCGCAATTACGCCGATCCCGTCGATGTGGACAAGTCCATCTACGATGGCGCGATTCCCGGCATGCTTCACGTGCTCGATCCGCATTCGAACTTTTTCGATCCGCAGCAGTACGCCCTGTTCCGCGAAGAGCAGGAAGGAAAATACTACGGCGTCGGCATGACGGTGGCGCCGCGCGAGAATCAGACGGTGGTGCTGGCGCCGTTCATGGCGTCCCCCGCCGCCAAAGCGGGAATCCGCCCCGGCGATACGATCCTGCAGGTGGACGGCAAGAACTGCACCGGCCTCACCACCACGCAAGTGGCCGATATGCTGAAGGGCGCCAAGGGAACCACGGTCCACATTTCGCTGGGCCGCGAGGGATGGGAGAAGCCCATCGAAGTAACCGTCGTGCGCGACGAGATTCCCCGCCCCGGCGTCGAATTTTCGGAGATGGTCAAGCCCGGCATCGGATACGTCCGCGTCTCGACGTTCAACGAGACCACCGACAGCGATCTGGCGGAAGCCCTCAAGCAGCTGAATTTCTCGAAGCTCGACGGTTTGATTATCGACCTGCGGAACAACGGCGGCGGCCTTTTGAATCAGGCCGTGGGCATGGCCGACATGTTCCTCGACAAGAACGAGATTGTGGTTTCCCACCGGGGCCGGTCGTCCCCGGAGCGCCGGTATTATGCGGTGCGCGGCAATCAGGGAATCGAAGTGCCGCTGATCGTGCTGGTGAACGGGCAGAGCGCGTCGGCATCGGAAATCGTTTCCGGCGCGATTCAGGACCACGACCGCGGGCTGATAGTGGGTGAGGTCAGCTTCGGAAAAGGCTTGGTGCAGACGCAATTCCCGCTGAGCGAAGATACCGCGCTTCTTCTGACTACCGCGCGGTACTACACGCCGAGCGGCCGCCTGATCCAGCGCGACTACAAGAACGTGACGCTCTACGACTATCACTACAATCCGAAGCCACCCCAAAAGCCCGAAGTGAAGCTTACCGACGGCGGACGCCAGGTGTTTGGCGGCGGCGGAATCACGCCCGATCAAACGATCGCCATGCCCAAGCCCAATGAGTTCGAGGAAATGCTGCTGCAGGCACGGCGTGTTCTATCCGTTCCCTTCCGGCGTGGGCGATTTCGCGCGCTATTATCTCGGCACACGGCCAGTCATCACCAAAGAGTTTTCACCAGACGATTCCGTGATCGCGCAACTCCGCAAATTCCTGAACCAGCAGCACGTCAAGTATACGGATCAGGACCTGCAGGCGAACGACACGTGGCTGAAGTGGGAAATCAAGCGCGAAGTGTTCACCACGATCTTCGGGCTCAACGAAGGTTACAAAGTGGCGCTCGAGAACGATGCCCAGCTGGACAAGGGCATCGAGATGATCCCCCAGGCGAAAGCGCTCTACGCCAACGTGCGCAAAGTGGTGGCGCAACGGCAATCGGATGGGGCGCGGCCTTAGTCGAGTGGTCGATCAGGCAGATCGGATCGAGCACCCGCACCTGCGAAGTCAAACACTTCGATAGAACTTCGTGCAGACAGAGTCCTCCCGCGTCTCCGCTCTGCTCTTCCCTAAGGATAGCTACTTAGATGTTGGAGATGGGGGAGCTTGCAATTTGGCGAGGTATTGCTTGGCCTCGTCCGACTTCAGCTTGTCCTGATTGAACTTCAGATACTGCTTCGCTTCCGCGGTGGCCGACGCGATATCGCCTTTCGCCTCGTAAATATGCGCTAACAGGTAGTGGATGGTCGGCTGATGGTGATCGCGGTCCATGCCCTCGGCCATCAGCGCGTTACGCTCGGCCTCGGCCAGTTTGTGCGTGTTGAAGAAAGCCGTCGCGCGGTAGAAGTAGGCATACATATCGCCGACAGGATTCAGTCCAAGCGCGGAATTCGTAACATTCAATAGTTCATCCCAGTGGCCGCTTCTGGCATCCAGTTCCGCCAGACAAATGTAGGGAGGCAAATAGGTGGGATCGGCCGCCGAGGCATGCGAGCAGGCCTCGTGCGCTTTGTCCACCTGCTGCTCGGCTTCCAGGACCTCGCCCATCATCACCCACGCCGCCACGTAGTTGGAATATTTCTCAATGGCTCCGCGGATGTGTTCTTCGGCTTCGGCAAATTTTTTCTTCCGGAAATCGCTGCACGCCTTGTCGTATTCGCTGCGGGCTTTGTCGGGGACCTGCAATCGCATGACGCTCACCGTGGCTCCTCGAATCGACGAGAGAGCCCACGGGAGACAATTCTCATCCTCGACGATTGAAGCCCTGGGCATGGAACTGTCGCCGATGAGTGGCTGCATCGTTCCGGGTTGCGACATGGGCTGGACGCCCAATTCAGGCGCCCCAGAAAGAATCGGTGCGTTACCACCGGATGGAGCGCCGCCACCCGAGCGCATCCCTCCACCGCTTCTCTGCGCGAGAACAGGGCCGGCCGCGAAAGAAAACGCGACTGCGAGGAACGTGACTTGCTTCCAGTTCAGGACCATCGCACATCTCCCCCGAAACCAGAGCCGATACGAGAATTCCGACGCCACCGGAAGGTGGGAATGGCGGCTGAAAACCCGTACTGAAGACCATAGTAGCGCTGTTTCAGGTTCTGTCGAGTAAAATCGTGGGCCTCTCTTGCCGACAGCGTAAGAGCGGATGTTTCACAATGCCCACTGGTGCTGCTGTTGCTACTCAGGCAACCGCCGGCCAATCCCCGCCCCGCTCGCCGATGGCGACCCAGTACTATTAGAGATCGAGTTGAGCTCCCCGCTCCCGGCCCACCCGTCGCAACCGATGCTTTGCCGGCCAACTCGCGATCCATGGAAGTCCTGTCTTGGTGGTGAATACGAGATTTCGAGGCCCGGCAGAGGAGACGCGGATATGGAAGCCAGCCAGCAACAGCCCCCGAAGCAACCGGAAGCCGGCGCTTTCATGCCTACTCCAGACATCATCGCTTCCATCCTGCGCGCGGTTAAGAATACGAGTGACATTATCTTTTCGCCCGGCCGGCCGCCGCAGGCGGAGAGCAGCGGGCAGCTCGTCCAGCTGAAAATCCCCGGCGTAGGAGCGCTGACCTCCGAAAATACGGCCAGGATCGCGGCCGATCTCATCGGGCGAAACACGCACGCCGTCGACAAATTGAAGCAGGAAGGCTCCTGCGATATTTCCTACAGCCTTCCGCAGCTCGCGCGCTTCCGGGTGAACATTTTTACGCAGCGCGGCAGCTGCGCCATCGTGATGCGCGTGATCGCCAACAGCATTCCCGACTTCAACACGCTCAACCTGCCGCCGCAGCTCGCGGAAGCGGCCGAGCTCGGACCCGGCATGGTGCTCGTCACCGGCCCCACGGGCAGCGGCAAATCGTCGACGCTGGCGGCCTTCGTGAACAAGATCAACGAAGACAAGGCCTGCCACATCATCACCATCGAGGATCCGATCGAGTTTCTTCACAGCCACAAGCGCGCCACGATTCACCAGCGGGAACTGCACACGGACACGCCGTCGTTTGCGCTGGCGCTGCGGGCGGCGCTGCGGCAGGCGCCCAAATTGATTCTGGTGGGCGAAATGCGCGACCGCGAGACAATCGAAGTGGCGCTGGAGGCGGCGGAAACGGGCCACCTGGTTTACTCGACGCTGCACACCATCGACGCCTCGAAGACCATCGAGCGCATCGTGGGTGTGTTTCCGCTGAGCGACCAGCAGGCCATCCGCATGCGCTTCGCCAAGAGCTTCCGATTCGTGATTTCGCAGCGCCTCATACGCCGCCCAGGAGGCGCTGGCCGCGTGGCCGCCTTCGAGATTCTCAAGTCCACGCTGCGCACGCGCGAGTACATTCAGAAGGGCGAAGGCGAAGGCAAGTCCCTGCTCGACGCCATGCGCGACGGCTCCAACGAAGGAATGCAGTACTTTGACGGCGAAATCGAGAAGTACATTCGCAGCGGCACGATCGACATGGAAACAGGATTGGCCGCCTCCACCAACCCCGGAAACCTGAAGCTGCTGCTCGCGGACCTGCTCGAGCCGCAATCGGGAATTCCCTCTTTCGAACTCGAGAGCACTCCCGAAAAGACCCCGGATGTAGCGGTCAAAGCCGAACCCGACCTCGAACCCGCCTGATCGTGCGCGTGTACATGGCAACCCAGGGGACGGGCTATGTAATGCTTGCCCGGTGCCATTAAGGCTTCTCGGCCTTTTTCCCGACGGCCTTGGCGAGCGGCTCATGGTCTCGGAGGTTGGTCGTCAAGATGACTGCGTTCTCGGGGCAAAAAAACGCAAATATTGCGTCGCCCAAGTGACGACAAGTTTCTCGGTTAACTCTTTCTTTAGGATGTTTTATTAACTGCTTAAGTGCTTGACGCCTCTTCTCGTATTCATTTCTTCCTGATTTTTCTGGAATGGCATTCCGAAGAGCTTCTAGGATCGCTGGCTCTGCCTTAAGTCTTGTGGCGAGACAGCATTCGTCGTCGTCTTCGCATTGCTTCGGGTCGAAATCAAACAAGCCGGTTTTTCCAACGCGAGGTGCTGCCTCTGTGTAGCAAGTCAGCTCGTCAACGACCTTTGTGGCGAACTTTCGCCGCTTAGCCCAACTCCGCATAATGAGCGAATAGAGGGCGAGTCGATAACTGTCAGCCTGCTCTTCATCGGTGCCGCCCAAGACAATATTGAACCTCGCATCTTTAACCATCTGTGCTGCGGCTGCCAGAGCTTCCATCGACGTTGATCTGCGATATCCCTGCGGCAGCACGGAGAGGGCTTGAAACGTATTCGCAAGGGACTTTGTCGATACGAGCTTATCGTGAAGGTATGCGAAATAGTTAAGTGGCCCCGCCTTCCATTCCTTGATAGAGTACACTGGAAGCAGAGTGTTTTGGTACCGGCCAAGGGCCTCTTTGACTTTTTGCTGTTTTGGAGTTTTTGGTTTGAGGAGAAAATCCGCTAAGACGGTTGTTTCCAGATAGGCGTCAGTCATCTTGCATTGCTTCAAAATGTTCGACAAAATCTCCTATACCGGGTGGATCGACCGCCAGTCCCGTTTCCTCCATTTCAGTCACCCGCTCGATACCCTGATCAGCAGACATCGCTGGCCGCAACCGTAATTCGCGCAGCACTCGCCACATTACTCTCATCTGCGGCTGACTTAGCGGAGTTCCTTTCAAATTCACGAAAGCGTAATGAACTGAGTTTATGATAAGCCCGAAACCGTCGCCGACAGAGCGATACGAAAATAGCTTCGGCAAAGTTGCTTGCACCTGTTGAACAAGTCGATCAGCCTCGATGGCATCAGTTACCTTTAGCGCTCGCTCCAAAAGGTCTGCCGTCTGCTTAAGGAGATCGATCGCTCGAAGTACTTGCGAAGGATTATCTGCTGGAGCATCCCACAGAGCTTCGATGTTGATTACCTTGGCAGTAGCCCCCTGCGTCTCCAGTACTAAACCAGACAGTAAGGCAGACTCGGTGCCTTTAACCGCTGGAGTCACTCGAGCAGACGGCATGCGCAGAGGTTCGCTAGATGGCATGCGCAGAGACTCGTGCCGCGATTTAGATATTTCAGTCTCGCCCATCTCAATTGCCTCGTAAAATGCTGTCAACTTCCTTTCTTATCACGCGGAGCTTCGATGGCAACCACTCTCGGCAGCTCCATTGCTCGCGCTCAACTCGCGCGACAGTATAGTAATCAATGTCAAGTGTCAAGCCATTTACCTTTTTTTCAAACTTTGGGATCGTATCCTGCATTTCGACCGGTACCACCACTTTTATGTCAGTTGTTTCTGCTTTTAGCCGAACAAATGCTCCAACTTGGTCATCTTCCCATCTAAATGCTACTTCCGTCGGATGCTCCGACGCGTTGAAGCGTTTGACAGGCTTCAGACTTGTCAGCATCATTGATGCAAGTGCCTCTTTTGCTTCGGCATCAGTTGCGAAATCCTTTCGCAAGATGTAACGAATCCCGATGCGCGTGAAGACGTTGATTTCCAAACGCTCGACAACCGCATCGAAAAGCACCGAGCAATGCTTTGCGAAAAGTTCTCCCGTCCTGTCAACTCGCCCGCTAGTGAATCTGGCCGCATTGAGCTCAACGTTAAAGTTACCTTCATCGGCAGAGAACGCACTCTGCTGGGGAACGGCAGAAGCGACGGAGACGTTGGTAAAGCTGTCTCGCACGTCCGTCACCAATTGGCCTGTGCGATCAAAAACCAAGTACGCATTGTCGTAACGCAGCTCGCAGGTTAGTGTGTATGGTTTGAAATCGTCGAAGGCAAGTGTGCTAGGCATAGCGTCGCTTAATACTACAATCCTCCTTTGCTGCCATACAATACGATCCTCTCTCAGCCTTTAGTAACAAGTAAACCCGAACCACGGTTGCCATTTCTCCTGCACGGGTTGTGAGGCTGTGTTGTCCGTTCGGACCATCTGGCGTGCAGTTACGGCGTAAATGCTGATGATCCCCGCCGTTTCAGGATCAGCTCATATGACGCAGCAGCGGCTGCCCCTTCGCCGCTGGTTGCTCGCCGCGCCGATACAACCTCCCAACCTGATGCGCCTGCTCGATTCAAATCCTTGATGAGATTATCGTCGTTGGGGGCAAGGATAGTGTAAGACCAGACCTCCGATGGATGATTAAAGGTCTGAACTCCAACCAGTACCGTTATCCCCAAGAGCAAAGCGACTGCGACTAACAGCGACGCCAAGATTCTCGACACATCACCAGACAACTGCGCGTTTTCTTCCGCCATTTTTCAGCCCTTTCGGATCAAGACAAGGGCCTCTTATACACCGTTAGGCAATCCCACGCAAAGGACCTCCAAAAGCGAGAAAAGTATCGGCGGTTCCGTTGGCGGTTTGCCCCCGTTTTAAAGAGATTTACGGACATAACGGGGAAATGCTTAATTGAAGGGATTGGATTTATGGTGGACGGCAGGGGATTCGAACCCCCGACCCCCGCGTTGCGAACGCGATGCTCTCCCAACTGAGCTAGCCGCCCACCGCGCTGTGTATTCTAACAAACCACGGGCTGACCAAAAAATTTCGCCGCGTCAATCGGTTGTCACGCGTGGCCGATTTGGTGTACTGTCTCCGCGATTCGCGCACCTGGCGGTCGATAACGGCATTTTTGCGAGGACGGGACACATGGAACGACGAGCGTTTTTGAAGTCGCTGGCTGTTGCTTCTGACGGCTGCGTTTGCGTGGCCGCGGCTGACCCAAGCGTCGCTGCCGAAGGCGAAGATTACCCGCGTGCGGATTTACCTGCCGCCGCGCCTGAATCAGACCTTCAACCAGAGCGACATGATCGTCACCATCGAGACCGACGCCGGGCTCACCGGCATCGGCGAGGGCGGCGTGAAGGACACGCTCGAGCAGTGCGCTTCGAGCATCATCGGCGAGAATCCGTTCCAGATCGAGAAGCTGTGGCAGAAGATGTACAGCGACCGCTTCTATCCGCCTGGCCGCGAAAAAATCCACGCGCAGGGCGCCATCGACCTCGCGCTATGGGACATCAAGGGCAAGGCGCTCGGCCTGCCGGTACACGAACTCCTGGGCGGCACGGTAAGAAATTACTGCGAGTGCTACCAGACCAGCGGCCCGCGGCCCACCGACCAGACCATCAGCCTGAAAGACCGCGCGGCAAAAGCGATGGCGGACGGCTACCGCTGCTACCGCGTCGATGCATCCATCACTCCCACAGGCGGCGCCCCCATCGTTAACGATGTCTACAACACGCACCAGCGCGTGCATGAGGTGGTGGCCGCGTGCAAGGAAATCCGCGAAGGCGTCGGACCCAACGGCGACTTCGGCCTCGACCTGCACCAGAAGTTCGACTATCCCGACGCCGTGCGCTGCTGCCGCATGATCGAAGAGTACGAGCCCTACTTCGTCGAAGACCCCGTCCGCGACGAGCAGTTCCATCAGGACATCCCGCGGCTCCGCCAGATGACCAGCGTCCCGATCACCGCGGGCGAGGAATGGGGACAGCGCTGGGACTTCAACACTCTCGTCGAGAATCACGACCTCGACTACGTCCGGGTCACCCTGCCCAACGTGGGCGGCATTACGGAAATGGTGAAGATCCTCGCGCTCTGCGAGACGCACGCCATCGGGATCATCCCGCACTTCACCGGGCCGCTCTCCACCGCCTCGCTCGTAAACGTGCTATCCACTTATTCAAAACCTGTGCTCTTCGAATACAACTATGGCGACCAGGCGATTCCGCACCTGCCTGAGTGCATCGACTTTAAGAACGGCAAGCTCTACACGAACGAGCGACCCGGACTCGGAGTCACCGCCGACATGTCCAAGTTGAAAATGATCAGCGAAGTGACGACGCCGGCTTCCTCGACGCGGCTGTACTACCGGCCCGACGGCTCTCTCACGCACTGGTAGGGACTTGAGAACGGCCGGCGGTGGGCTGGGAGCCTCGTTGGGAAAGAAACTCGGTTGATTCGGGGGAAGTAGTCGTAGGAGAGGGACTCTGGCAGGTCTCCCTATGTCAACTCTTCTATCCCCAATTCAGCTCCCATGCGTCAGGTTAAAAGCGAGCATAGGAGCGGGCATCCCCGCCCGCAATCAGGTACTGAATGCATTCGCTCCCGGGAAAAACAGTAGAAGACGGCGAACGTCTCAGCAAAACATCGGTTGCTATAAAGCTAGTTTCTGGCCGTTCCTGCGAGCGACTACGGCGTGTCAGTAGGCTTTGAGGGCAACCAGTAGACTGCGAGAACCGGGATCAGGAACAGGATCGCGAAGGGTGAGGTAACCATCCCACCCACCACCACTCGCGCGAGAGGTTGCTGGGCCTGAACACCCACCCCGGAGGAAACTGCCGCCGGGAGAAGTCCCAGACCCGCCGCCGCACAGGCCATCAGGACGGGTCGCATCTCCGCTAATCCGCCCCGCTCGATCGCCGTGAGGATGGATGGCGCGTCCGCTTCCTTGCGGTGAATGCCGGAAACGAACACGACGCCGCCCAGCGTGCACACACCGATTACCGACGCAAATCCCACAGCGGCCGAAATGCTGAAGGGTGTGTGCGTGATTAAGAGCGACAGAACGCCGCCGGTCAACCCAAACGGCAGAATCGCCAGCACCAGCAGGGCGCGCCGGAGCGAATTGAAGGCAGTGAAAAGCAGCGCGAGGATGATGGCCAGGCTGATCGGGATAATGATCGCCAGGCGCCGCTGCTCTTTCTGCAAGCTGTCGTATTCGCCTGCCCACTCGATGTGATAGCCCTCGGGCAAATGAATCTTCTGCGCCAGCCGGGACTGCGCATCCTTGATCGTCCCCGCCAGGTCCCGTCCGCGCACGCTGAACTTGATGGGGATATAGCGGCGCCCGTTTTCCCGGTAGATCATGAAAGCGCCTTCGTGAAGAGAAACGTCCGCCACCTGGCCGAGCGGAACGTTGTTCCCATCGGGAGTAGGAAGCAGGATGTTCCGGATCGCCTCCGGCGTGGTGCGAAACTCGGGGCGGTAGCGGATGAGGAAGTCAAAGCGCCGGTCGCCCTCCAGAATCTGCGTGGGCGCCATGCCGCCGATGGCCGCCTGCACGGCCGCGTCGACATCGGCCGCCATGAGGCCGTAGCGGGCGCTCGCGCCCCGGTTGATGGAAACCAGTAGCTCGGGCTGCCCGGTTTCCTGAAACACGCCGAGGTCGGCAATTCCCGGAACCTTGGACATCACGTCGCTGATATCGCCCGCGCGGGCCACCAGAACGTCGATGTCGTCTCCAAAAAGCTTGATCGAGTTCTCGCCCTTCACGCCGGACATGGCTTCCTCGACGTTGTCCTGAATGTTCTGCGAGAAGTTGAAATTGATTCCCGGGTATTTTTCGAGTTGCTCGTCGAGTTCCTGCACGATCTTTTCCTTGGTCAAGCCGTGCGCCCATTCAGAAGGATCTTTCAGCGTGACCAGAAACTCGATGTTGTTGAACGTGGTGACGTCGGTTCCATCGTCCGGGCGGCCCATCTGAGACACCACCTGGGTCACATTGGTGAAGCTCAGGAATATTTCGCGGATGTCGTGCGCCATTCGAGCGCCGGTCTCAAAGGACGCGTCCTGCGGAAGCGTGGCGCGCACCCACAAGTTCCCTTCCTCGAGCTTCGGCATGAATTCGCCGCCAAGGTAAAGTCCTCCGAGAACCAGTGTCACCGCCAGGGAGGCCCCCGCAATCGCGAGGACGGTTTTCTTGTGCACCAGCGTCCACCGCAGAGCCCGCTCGTAGCGATTGTGAAGCCAGGCGACCAGCCGGGTGTTGCGTCCCCTCACCTTTTCCGGGCGAATCCATGACGCGAGCACCGGGGCAAACAAAATGGCGAAGAGGAAGGCGCCCGTCAGCGCAAAGCCGTAGGTTTCAGACATCGGCGCGAAAACCTTCCCCGGCACTCCCTGCATCGTGAACAGCGGAATCAGCGCGACAATGATCACCAGGACCGAAAAAGCCACCGGGCGCACGGCCTCCGCCGTCGCGTCGGCGATCAAGTCGAAGGTGGAGGATTCCGCCGAAGCCGCTTGAAGACGCCGATGGATGTTCTCGAGCACAATCACGGCGGCATCCACGAGGATTCCGAAGTCGATTGCTCCAATCGAGATGAGATTGGCGGAGCTGCCGGTGAACACCATCATCGAGAACGCAAACAGCAGCGAACAAGGAATCGTAAGCGCCGCAATGAAGGAAATCGGCAGGTCCCCGAGAAACACGATGAGAATCGCAGTCACCAGCGCCAATCCCACGAACACGATATGGCGCACGGTGGCGGTGGTCAGATTGATCAGATCCGTGCGGTTATAGAGCGTGATCAACTTCATGCCGTGCGGAAGCAAACCGTTGTTCAGGTCTTTCACTTTCTGTTCCAGCTGTTTCAGCGCCGGAATCGATTGTTCGCCGCGCTGCAGCAGTACGATTCCTTCGATCGCGTCATCGTTGTGGTTCACGCCCACCTGTCCGAGCCGCGGCTGGGAGCCTTCGTGGACGTCCGCCAGGTCGCGCAGGTAGACCGGAACTCCATTGCGTTCGGCGATCAGAACGCTTTGCATGTCCTGAATCGACTGCAGCAAGCCGACGCCGCGCACGTTTACGCTCTGGCTGCCCATCGTCAAATAGCTGCCGCCGGCATTCGCGTTGCTCGAGGACACGGCAGACACGACCTGCGGAAGTGAAAGCTTGTATTGCAGCAGCTTGCGCGGATCGATTTCAGCGATATAGGCCCGGGTGCTGCCGCCGAATCCCGCCACATCGATGATGCCGGTTACCTGCTTGATCTCGCGCGTAACGAACCAGTCCTGCGTGGCCTTGAGTTCGTTCAGGCTATAGCCCGGGCCGTAGAGCTGGTAGCGGTAAATCTCTCCGATGGGAGATTCGGGCGAAAGCTGCGGGCTCAGGTTGGAAGGCAGCGACACCAACTGCAGGCGGTTCAGCACTTCCTGCCGGTCCCAGTAGTAATCGCTGTCATACCCGAAATACAGCTTCACGTCGCTGAGGCCGAAAATCGTGGTCGAGCGCACGTACTGCAGGCGCGGAATGCCGAAGAGCACCGTTTCGATGGGTACGGTGACCTGCCGTTCCATTTCTTCCGCGGACCACGAAGGATTCTGCGTGATCACCTCGACCAGCGGCGGGGAAGGGTCCGGGTACGCCTCGATATCAAGGCGCAGGAACATATAAAATCCGCCCGCTATCCAGGCGAACAGTGCTACGACCATCAGAACGCGGTAACGGAGAAGCGAGGCGATCAGCGAGCGCATCGTGGGTTAGCTCTGCGCCGCGGCACGCAGGAAAAGCGCTCCTTCCGAAACGATCACATCCCCCTCATTCAATCCGGATAGAATTTCCAGCGTGCCGTCCACAGCACGGCCGAGTTTCACGTCTCGCCGGACGAAGCGGCCATTCCCTCGCGACACATACACGTAGGCATCGTTGCCCTCGCGGACAACGGAGGTAGAGGGAACTAAAATTCCCTGGGTGGACGATCGCAGCAACCGGATCGCGCCGAACATCGCCGGCTTGATTCGCAGGTCGGTGTTGGGCAGGACGACGCGCACATGCAGAGTCCGCGTGGTGGGATCGACCGCCGAAGAAACGACGCCCACGCGGCCCGACCAATGTTCGTCAGGGTAGGCATTGAGCGTCACCTGCGCCGACTGCCCCGATTTCGCTATCGCCAGGTCCTTCTCGTAAATATCCCCGACAGCCCAAACCGTGGTGATGTCGGCAATGGTGCAAAGCGGGGCTGCCGCCGCAAGGGCCTGCGAAAATTCTCCCGAAGACGCGCCCACATCCAGCACCACACCCGATCTCGGAGCCTTCACCAGAAGCTGCGTCGACGCGCGGTCAGGATCCATTCCAAACACCTGCACCTGCTCTCGCGCGGCCTGCACCTCGGCCTGGGACATCTGCGCGTCACCCTGAGCCTGCTGGAAATCCTTTTCAGCGACAGCGTGGTGCTCCAAGAGATCCTGCGACCGGGAAAGCGCCTTCTGCTTCACCTGGTTGTCGGCCAGGGCTTTGTGGTAATCCGCCACGGCACGCGCCAGATCGCTACTCTCCAGCATGGCCAGGGTCTGGCCCTGCGCAACATGGTCCCACGGGCGCACGCGCATCTCCGTGATCCGGCCGCCCGCCGGAGCGAACACGTGGACCACGCGGGTTGGGTCCGCTTCGACGTGCGCGGGAAGATCCAGATATTCGGGGATAGCGGTTTTGCTTACCGTCATCGTCTTGACGCCTTTGGCGTCGGGAGCGATATATTCAGCGCTGGCGCCGTCATTCGCAGGCGCCGGGGGCTGGGTTTGTGCGGAACTGTTCGCATCGCCGCAGCCCGCGACGGCTGCGGCCACAATCAGCCCGAGAAGTAAGATGGCGCGGTTCATGATTCGCACTTCCTCATTTGCCTTCAGCAATCTCAGCAATCGATTCGGAATCGCCGGACTGAAAATCAGGGGCCGCGAGGTCGAAACCTGCGACGTTACGCGGCGCCCGTCACCGAAACAGAGACCGGAGGGCGGCCGCAAGGCTCAACGAAATGGGGTTTAAAGCGAGGCAAAAGGGGGCGCGCGTCCGAAGCTCAGTTTGGTCCGGGAA
The DNA here is from genome assembly GCA_963709105.1 of uncultured Acidobacteriota bacterium. Classification (GTDB taxonomy): domain Bacteria; phylum Acidobacteriota; class Terriglobia; order Acidiferrales; family UBA7541; genus Palsa-295. Next base: position 244,100 of record CAVPVC010000013.1, on the reverse strand, counting down.
AGAGAAAGGGATGATTGCTGAAAAGGAGCGAGATAACCAACGCTGTAAAGCTGATGCCCCCAGGCGACGCGTGGAAGCACGGCAAGCGAAGAAGCCGAAGCTTCTTTTACGCCGGGATGCGCGGAATGCGCGCTGGCCAAAACGACGGCTTGGCGCCTGCCGCTCGCGCCCTCTTCAAACAGGACGAGATCGGAGTGCAGGTCGTCCGAAAGAGAAACTGCAAAAAACAGAAACACGAGCGCGGCCACCGCGGCTGTCCACTCGTGCAGCGGTTCGCGCCGCCCGGAACGCCCCGGCGCCCAGCACACACGCCAGACGCTGAGTCCGAAGACGGCAATCAGCACCCAGAGAAAGTTGAGGAATAATTCCATTGCTTTCAGCTGGCCCGGTCATTCGCACAAATGTCCGGAACCAAGGCTAACCCCACCTCATTACCTTACTACCCGCCGCACAGACTTACAATTCTCACGGCCCGTGAGGTTGCGCAACGCGCACCTCTACGCGCTACTCGTGAGACGCATCCGAAGCGAAAAGGTTGCCACGGCTGGCTTTCGGGGATGGTCGGGATACGCCATGACTTTCCATCGATGCAATCGAGTGCCAACTCAGGTCATGGGTCAGTTTCCGGTTACCGCATGCGGCGAGTATCCGATTTAGCTGCCAGACGCTAACGTCACTTCTTCAAAGCTGAGGTCCAGTTGACGTACAGCGTGATGGGCTGGGTCGCCTGCTCTGGCCTGCTATTGATGAGGAACTTTTGCCCATCGGCAGTCACGTCGTACTCATGAGGGGTACGCGTGATGGACGCGATTCTCGTTTGGAAGAGCGCCTTCGGAGTGGTAACTCGAAGCGATCGCCCGTCGGCCTGGATCGCTGCGGCCATCATCTTACCGTCTGGCGCAATGTAATAAATTTCCCTGCCGTCCCGGCGCCAGCGAGGCTGGCTCCCTCCCGATGTAGAGATCTGAACGCTGTGCGACGAGCCAGGAAAAGGAACCACGTAAACTTCCTCCCTGCCAGTCTCATTCGAGTTGTACGCCAGCCAGCGCCCATCGGCCGAGAATTGAGCCTGCAATTCATTGGAGTCAGTTCCCAGCAGCGGGTAGTCTTTCGTGGCGGATTTCTCCGGCGCGAAGTCATGAATCCATATTTGCGGGCCCTTTCCGGCAATAAACTTCGCGTACGCGAGCAGCTTGCCGTCTGGGGAAATGCTGTCGGGCTGCGACATCGGGACCGAGTCCACCAGAACGGAGCTGCCCAGCTCATCTGGGGACTGGACGTAAAAGCCGCCTCCGCCCGCGGGGGCAAAGTAGGTCAGCTCTGATCCACTTGCATTCCATATCGGATAGTCGGCGCCTGCTCCTTCAGCCGTCACCCGCGAGGATGTGCCACGGGCCAATTCGAAAACCCAGATCGCTCGGTTTCTCCCATACGGATCCGAGAACATCGTGGCAACTCTGGTCCCATCGGGCGAAAGCGACACCTCGCCGAACTGCTTCGGGCTCGCGACCTGTCCAATCTCCTTTCCTTCCCGCGAGTACATAACCAGTTTTGTTGTGTTGTCGTACTTTTCGAAGGTCAGCGATCCGCTCTGGCTGGCGCTGAACCTGGCAACGCCGACACCTGTCAGGCTCACCTGTTCAGCCAAAGGAATTGGTACTCCTGACGCCGTAAGCGTCGAAATATCGAACGGCTGCGCCATCAAGCTGCCCCGCTGGACTCTTAACAAGTATCCGTTGGCATACTCGGCGTTCGAATCCGACCTCAACAAAACGGTCTGCTTTCTTGTGAGAAGATCGAGCACGCGGATTTCGTTAACGCTTCCATCCTGCGAGGGGGTGGTGAGCTTGACCTGGAACAGGAGGTGGCGTCCATCGGGGAGGAAAAACGGCCAACGCTGGGCACTCTCTTTGCGACTTGCATCAACACGCGTCACCTCGGAGACCGGCCCGCCATTGGCAGACACCGAAAATAATCCGCCACCGTCAACTCCCCACTGGAAAACGATCGTACCGTCCGGTCCCCAAGTTCCCCCGCCTATCCCTAGAGCTTTTGCAAGTGTGGTTACCGGCCCCCCGTCGGAACCAATCGTCTTTAGCTCTTCATCGGCGAAAAATCCGACAAACTTGCCGTCCGGCGACCAGAACGGATTTGTTGCGCCTTCCGTTCCTGCCAGAGACTGCGCGGCGGTGGAATCGAGCGAACGAATCCACAACGACTGAGACGTAGCGGAATTGTCAGCCGCGAACGCAATCTTGCTTGCGTCCGGCGAAATCGCAAAGCGGGAGTTAATGGAATAAGAGGTATCGTTGGGAGGAAGCATCGAGACCTGCAACCTTGGCGTGGGGTTCGGCTTTTTTAGCAGCGACACTGCACCAAGTACCACAGCTACAACGACCGCGATAGTTGCTACAATCCAGCCCGTGGGCCCTGCAATATTCCGGCGGGCCGACCTTGAGGCCGGCCCGCTGGCACCTGAAACACCGTCCGCAATCCATCCCAGTTCCCGCTTCAAGTCCTGAGCGTTCTGCCAGCGATCCTCGGGATCCTTGGCCAGGCAGGTCTTGACTACACGATCGAGCGCTGGCGGCGTTAAGGGTTGGAGCGACGAGATCGGCGCAGGCTCGCGCTCCAGAATCGCCGCGATCAAGCTGGCCTGGCTCTTGCCCTCGAAGGCTTTCTTTCCAGTCGCCATTTCATAAACCACAGCACCCAACGAAAAGATATCGGCCCGTGCATCCACCGCTTTGCCTTCCACCTGTTCGGGAGCCATGTATTGAAGCGTGCCCAGGATCATTCCCGGCGCCGTGACAGCTCCGGCTGCGGTGGAAACCTGCGAGAGTGGAACGGAAGGAGACGCTTGCAGCCTGAGCTTCGCCAATCCAAAGTCGAGCAGCTTCGCACCGGACTTGGTCAGCATGATGTTGCCCGGCTTCAGATCGCGGTGGGTGATGCCTTGGCGGTGCGCCTTGCCGAGTGCGTCCGCGATTTCCATTGCGTACTTGAAAAGCTGATCCAGCGGCAACGGTCCTTTTATCAGCCGTGCCGCCAGAGTCTCACCCTCGATATATTCCATCACCAGATAATCAACGCCGCCCTGGTGGCCGACGTCGTAGAGGGTGCAGATGTGGGGATGGTTCAGCGACGAAATTGCCCGCGCTTCTCGTTCAAATCGCTCTCGCAGTTCGGGCTTACCCGCTTGGTGATCTGGCAGGACCTTGATCGCAACCACGCGGTCCAGGCGGGTGTCTTTAGCGCGGTAGACCTCGCCCATCCCTCCAGCGCCGATACTGGAGACAATCTCATACGGCCCGAGCTTGGAGCCGGGTTTCAACGCACCTCTCTCGATGGCAGGCTGCTCCAGGAAACTGGTGTCACCTTGTTCGTTGGCGGCGATGAGCGACTCGACTTCACGGCGCAGCGAAACGTCGGCGCAAGCCCGGTCTAGATAGGCCCGCCTCTCTGCTGGCGTCCGCTCCAGCGCGCCTGCGAGCACGTTCTTCATTTCCCGCCAGCGTTCCGGAGTCACTTGCTCGCGTCCTTCTTCAACTCGCGCTGAAGCCAGGCCCGCGCGGTTGCCCATTCCCGTTTTACCGTGGCTGGCGAGATGCCCATGACTACGGCGGTTTCCTCAATCGAGAGCCCGCCGAAGAATCGTAGTTCAATTACGCGGCCCTGCTGGAGATCTAGACTCGTGAGCCTGTTGAGAGCGTCATCCAATGCTACAAGGTCAACCTCCGGCTTTTTCGTCACGCCGATATCGGGATCGAGACTTAGCCGCGGAGCACCCGCCCCGCGTTTCGCAGCGAGACGGTTCCGCGCATGATCCACCAGGATGTGTCGCATCATCTGCGCGGCAACACCGAAAAAGTGGGCGCGGTTCTGCCATTCCTGCGGTTCCTGGCGGACCAGACGCAAATATGCCTCGTTCACCAGTGCCGCACTCTGCAGGGTGTGATCGGGGCGTTCTCGCCAGAGACGGCGCCGGGCGATGCGGCGCAACTCCTTATAGATCAGGGGAATCAACGCATCGCGTGCGCCCTCGTCGCCGTGGCCCCAATCAGCCAGGAGAAGGCTTATCTGCGCGGATGAACCTGGGGACAAATTTTAACTCCTGCCGCCGAGTCACTTGGAGTTACTCAGAAGGTACAAGCCGACGCCAACAATGTCAATTTGCCTATCTACAGGACCGCTCGCAAGAAACCCGATCTTAAAGCCCTCTAATACCCGGAGGTTGGAAAATCTTCCGTTCTCGTGAGCCGATTCTTCTCTGGTTCTCGCTTTATTGGGTGAAGGCACGACGCGGAGCTCCGCAAGGTTGGCAGCCTCGTCGGCCAATCACAAAGAGGAGAACGACTATGAATCTCAAGTTTCAAGTAAATGCACTGAAGTCAGTGATGTTTGCGGCTGTGCTGCTGGCAACTGGTTTATCCGCCAGCCCGGCCAACGCTCAAGCGTCGTTTCGGGGCCAGTTCACGCTGCAACACGAAACCACCTGGGCCGGTGTGGTCCTTCCGGCTGGAGACTATGTGATCACGTTGGATCACGGGATTGGCGTTGGTCCGGCCACCGTTTTGATCCGAAACGCTGCATCGGGGAAGTCCGTCGGGATGGTGCCGTCCCCAGTCGCGGATGGCAGTGCCAACGGTGAGGACGCGCTGCTCACTTCCAGCCACGGAAACCATTGGGTGGTTGAGTCATTCCGTGTGGCCGAGCTGGGAAAGGTCTTTATCTATGGCCGCGCTCATGCCAGCGGACGCGGAAGCGAGGAAGCAACCAAGACGGAAACAGTTCCCGTTCTGCAAGCCAAGAAGTAGAGGCTAAAACGCCCACGCCCATGCTGCTCTCGGTTGGGGGCCGGTCAAGCTCGCGGGAACCTGACTCGGCCCCTGCTCTTTTTCAGTCGTCGGATGAAGTGGTCTCACCAAACTTCGATTGGCGCCGTTTCGAAGGTGCCACGCCGGTCGCGCGGATCACATTGAGGATCACATTGGATAGGATTCTTCAGATGGCCAGCAAATTCCGGGTTCGCAAGAGGAACTGGTCCGCTTGTCCGGCGTCCGCGAGGCTCCCTTGGGCGAAATAGGCTGCGCCGCCGCCTTTGCCCTTGAACTGTTTGAGGGCTTCGCGCAGGACGCCGCCCATGTCGCCGGCAGCGAGGCCTTTTGCTTGCGCCAGGGCCACGTGGCCGCTTGAACGGCTGGCCAGCAGCGCGATCACCTTGCCTTCGGCGACCAGCGTCGCAGCCAGCAGGCGAAGATATTCGGGCGAGGCATCGTCCAGGACGGTAACAATCACATGCGGTGCGTCCGTAAGGGCAGGAGCATGCGCCTCCAGCAGCGAGCGTGCTTCGTGCTTGACAAGACGCTCCTCCAGGCGTTTCACCGCGCTGTGCTGGGCGCGGCGCTCCTCGATCATTTTGGCTAGAACCGGCGGGATCTCGATCAGGCCGCAGCTCAGGAGGGACGCGGCCTGGGTCAAGGTGCCGTAATCGGCGCGCGCGGTGGCCAGGGCCCGGAGGCCGCAGACGAACTCGAGGCGCCACGAATCCCTCCGGCGTTCGAGCTTGCGCGTGAGAAGCATTCCGGCCTGGCCGGTGCGTGCCAGGTGCGTGCCGCCGCAAGGCTGGCGGTCGAAGCCTTCCACTTCGACGGCGCGCAGGATCCCCTCGCGGTCAACCTGCTTGCGAATGCCCGCTTCGGCCAACTCCTCGGCGGTGCCATAGCGCACCGCGACCACCCGGTCGTCGAAAATAATCGCGTTGGTGCGGCGCTCGGCTTCCTCCACATGGCGTGGGACGATGGAAGGTGCCGCCAAGTCGATCGTCGAGACTTCCCTGCCCAGGTGGAACGACACGGTCTGGAAGTTGAACAGCTCGATGAAGGCCGCGGACAGCAGATGCTGGCCGGTGTGCTGCTGCATGTGGTCGATCCGCCGCGCCCAATCGATCTCTCCGTGAGCCGGTCCCAGTTTTACGGGGGCCGAAGTGTAGTGGACGACCTTCTCCTCCGCGTCAGCCACCTCGATTACTGGCGCGCCTCCCAACACTCCCAGGTCGTGGGGCTGACCGCCCGAAGAGGGGTAAAACGCCGTGCGATCCAGGATCACCCTCCAACGCTCGCCATCCTGCTCGCAGGAGAGCACCTGCGCGTCAAACTCGCGAACGAAGGAATCGTTGTAGTAAAGCCGTTCCGTCATCATCCTGCTCCGGTACAGATCGCGAGAATAGCATAGCGAGGTGGCATGCAACGGCCGTGCATCAGCCATCCATGGGGCTCGATTTGACGCTGCCTTGCTTGCACTCCCCTCTTTCCGTACTAAGATGCTTGGATCGACCATGGATCGAATCACTACGAGCGAAACGGTGGGCTATCAACTTGTACGCGCCCCGCGCGGAATAGCCATCTCCTGCAAAAGCTGGCAGCAGGAAGCCGCCCTGCGGATGCTGATGAATAGTCTCGACCCGGAAGTTGCCCACAACCCGGCGGAGCTGATCGTCTGCGGCCGAGTCAAAGCCGCCCGAAATTGGGAGTGCTTTCACGCCATCGTTGCGTCCCTCCGATCTCTTGGAAATGACGAGACCCTCCTCGTGCAGTCCGGGAAACCCATCGGTATCTTCCGTACAAATATGCACGCACCCAGAGTATTAGCCGCGAACGCGGGGAGCTGGTTCCACATCGGCGCCCAGGGAGTCCTGCAGGAGGCCTTTGAAGTCTTCGCCGCCGCTGGACGCAAGCATTTTCAGGGCGATTTCGCGGGCAAACTCGTCGTCAGCGGCGGAATGGGTGCGATGGGAGGTGTCCAACCGCTCGCTGCGACGCTGAATGGCGCGGCCTTCCTCGGAATTGACGCAAACCCAGAACAAATCAAGCGCCGGGTGAAGAGCGGATATTGCGACGTAATGGTGAACGACCTCGATGAAGCCCTTCGCATCCTCAAAAATGCGGTGCGGAAGCGCGAGGCGACGTCGGTGGGGCTCGTAGGTAATTGTGCGGACGTAATTCCCGCACTCGCGCGCCGCGGAATTGTGCCAGACCTGCTTACCGACCAGACCGGCGCTCAAGATCCTGGCAGGTATATCCCTCAAGGGCTCAGTGCCATGGAAGCTGCGAAGCTTCGCGAAAAAGATCCGGAGGCATATCGCACGCGCGCGCTCGAGTCGATTTCGAGACACGCCGACGGCATTCGGGAACTACGGAGGCTTGGCTCCGTGGTGTTCAACTACGGAAACAATAATATCGGTGCTTTTACGGAAGGGAGGGATGGGGAAAATAGCGAAGGATTTCCGGGTTTCGTGCGGGAATGCCCGGAGCCGTTCCTCTGTGAAGGACGCCGTCCATTGTGCGTACTTGCACTCTCAGGCGAACCGGCGGATATCCATCGAACCGACCGGCTGCTTCTCGAAATGTTTCCCGAGGACGAATCGCTCGGGCGGTGGATTCGTCTGGCGCAAAAGCGGGTGCGCTTTCAGGGTTTGCCCGCAAGGGCCTGCCGGCTTGGCTATGGCGAGCTCGCCACATTTGGCATCGCCCTCAACGAACTGGTAGCTCGGGGCGAACTCAAAGCCCCTATGGCGATAGGACGCGGGCACGAGGATCGCGGCTCCCTTGATTCGCCTTACGGGGAAGGCAAAGACATGCGCGGCGGCTCTGACGCAGACTGGCCACTCCTGAACGCGTTACTGAATGCGGCGAGCGGGGCGACCGGGATCAACATCGACAACGGCGCGGCCGAGGGTGTCCGGTATTCGCTGGGGACCAGCTACGTGGTCGTCGCCGACGGGACGCCGGAGATGGCGGAACGCATCGCACGCCTGCTTACCAACGATTCGGGCATCGGCGTCGCGCGCGACGCGAATGCGGGTTACTCTGAGGCTGTGGAGTTTGCGCGCGGAGCGGGAATCACAATTCCGATGCCCGCCAGCACCACGGGCAGTTCCCTTTCGCTTTCGGATGAAGAGCCAGATGAAGAGTCAGATAAGCAGCCATATAAAACAGACAGATAAATAGGAGGAATCATGATCGCCATTACAGGAGCCACAGGGCACACGGGACGAGCAGCGGTGGATTTCCTGCTCGGCAAGGGCGAAAAGATTCGAGCGATTGGTCGCGAACAAGGCAAGCTTCAACCGTTCGCGGCACGGGGTGCGGAAATCTTTGCGGGCAATGTGGATGATGCGGAAGTGATGACGGCGGCGTGCCAAGGCGCCGATGCCGTCTATCTGATGATTCCTCCCTCAATGCAAGTCGAGGACTATCGCGCCTACCAGGAGAAAGTGACTGATGCGTACGCCAAGGCAGTCAGGTCGGCAAAGGTACCTTACGCCGTCACGCTGAGCAGCCTTGGAGCGCAGCATCCGCAAGGAACCGGGCCGATCGTCGGCGTTCACAATCTGGAGCAGAAGCTCAACGCCATTTCCGGGCTGAATGTTCTGCACCTGCGGCCCGCGGGCTTTATGGAGAATTTTCTCCAGATGATCCAGCCTCTGCGTACGATGGGCACGCTTCCCGGTCCCGCTTCTCCCGATGTGGCCAGGCCGATGATCGCTGCGAAAGATATCGGCGCCTACGCGGGCGGCAGATTGGCCGCGCGTGACTTCTCGGGACCTTCGGTGCAGGAACTTCTTGGGCCCCGCGATTACGCGATGCGCGAAGCCGCGACGATTATTGGCAGTGCGATCGGCAGGCCCGGCCTCGGCTACATGCAGGTGCCGCTGATGATGCTCGAAGGGGCGCTCGTCCAAATGGGAGTTCCCAAGAAATTTGCCGGGCTGATGATCGAGATGTTTCAGGGCGAAAATAAGGGCCTGTGCGATCCGCAGGAGCAGCGGTCACCGCAGAACACGACTCCGACCACGCTCGAAACATTCGCTTCCGAGGTATTCGCCCCGGCTTATCTCGGCAAGACTGCCGGCGCATCCTGAATAGGCGCCGGCGGCCCAGACGCAAAAGTTCACCCTAATCCCAAGAAAGGCGAGAACAGAAGGCTCGCGGGAAATTCACCGCGAGCCGAAGGCGCGGCGCGCCCTGTCTTTTTGTCAGGGTTGTGACACCCGAAGGGATAACTCCTCGCTGCACTCGTTCGATAACGACCGGGAGAGACGAAGTGGTTGTTGCCACACAGACTCTGAAGCTCCGACCTTCTAATTAACCGAATTAGTCATCCGGTAATTTCCTGGCATCTCAATTTCACATTGACAACATATTGCTTAGTGAGCTATACCGCGTCATCGTTTTCAGCCAAACATGAAAAATCCATCTTGACCTTGAAGGTGCAATGCACAGAACTATGGCAGCACAGGGATTTGTGATGCCAACAATCGCCGGGGGAGAAAAACCCATATGACAGGGAAAGTGTTGCGGACAATCCGCAGGTATGCATTTGCCATGAGCTGTTGTGCTCTTGCTTTTCTCTCACCGGCTCTGACTCCGGCACTTCTGGGGCAGACAGCTACCACCGGGGCACTGGCGGGGACACTAAAGGATTCTTCGGGTGCGGTGCTGCCGAGTGCGACGGTCACCGCCACGAGCGTAGGCACGGCTCAGGCGCGAACAACGAAGACGGGCGCCGACGGCACTTACAAGTTTGCATTGCTGCCTCCGGGCGATTACCAGGTGAAGTTTGAAGCCTCCGGGTTTGGCACGGCAGAGGTGCCGGCGGTCACAGTCACTGTGACCGAGACGGCCGTGCTGGATCAAACTCTACAGGTTGGCGCGCAGGCGCAGCAGGTTGAGGTCCGCGCCGAGGCGGAGACGGTGCAGACCGCCAGCGCGACACAGGGCACGGTGCTCGCCGGCCAAACCATCACAAATCTGCCCCTGACCGTGCGGAACTACACCATCCTGCTGGGTCTTTCGGCGGGCGCGGTTAGCTCCGTGGCCAACGCCGGCGCGCTAGGCAGAGGGACGCAGGAGATTGCTGTGAATGGCTCTCTCGTCTCTCAGAACGGTTTCAACATGGACGGAGCCTCGGTGGTAAATCCCAGCGGAAGCGGGACCACGGCCGATTCAGGCGGCGCCACGGGAATGGGGATCGTGAATCCGGATGCCATCCAGGAGTTCAAGATACAGACCTCTCTGTTCGATGCGGGGTATGGACGCAATCCAGGCGCCAGCGTGAACGTGGTCACCAAGTCGGGCACCAATACATTTCACGGAAGTGCGTTTGAGTTCTTCCGCAACACCGTGCTCAATGCCAACGACTTCTTCCGCAAGATGAATGCCCCCGTCAACGGCGTCGCCACTAACGGGCGGGGGGTGCTCGATCAGAACCAATATGGGGGGAGCGTGGGGGGCCCGGTGAAGAGAGATAAGCTCTTCTTCTTCGCCGCCTATCAGGAGACCTGGCAGAAAAACGGGTTTAGCATTTTGGGGTCCTCCGATCCTACGTTGGTGGGGATCCCTCAGGGGGACCGCTCTAACACTGCTGCTTTCCAGCAGGCTCTAGGGACTGCATTCTGCCCGGGAGGCAGCGCCACAATTGGCGGTGGTTCCAGTGTGAATGGCCCTTCAGTACCTTCAGGAACCCCTGCGGGATACACGAAAGTTGCCTGTAACGGCTCCAACATCAATCCCGTCGCTATCGCACTGCTCCAGTTGAAGAACCCCGATGGCAGCTATTTCGTTCCCAGTTCGACCACGGGAGTGAATCAAAACGTGTCATACAGCAGCCCCGCCTTCTACAAAGAACACCAGGCCGTCGGCAATCTCGATTACTTGATCAACAGTAAGAACACGGCATCGCTCCGGTGGTTCTATGACCAGATTCCCGAGAACGTGGCTTTCGGTTGCGCTGTCTCAGGAACGATTGGGACGACCGTGATGCCATGTCTGCCTGATACCCCCGGGACCATACAATACAAGAACCAGTATCCGACGTTGAAGCTGACGACGATCCTTTCCAATGCTTGGGTGAACGAGGCCCGGGCTTCGTTCCAACAAGCCTACGGAGATCTGACCAACACGAATCCCTTCTCAAACTATCAGATAGGAATGGCGTCGATATATCCCGGATATCTCTTCACCCCCGGGTACGAGCCTCTCGCCTTCATGAACATTGGCGGGCTGTTTGAATTTGGCGGCACCACTTCGCTATCCAATCACAAGCACACCAGCTCGTGGGAAGTGGCCGATCAGCTCTCCTGGTCGCATGGGAGGCACACCATTCGCTTCGGTGGCGAATTCGAGCGCGACCGGGTGAACTGGAACCTGGGGGCCGTGGAGCTGGGGAATCTGACCTTCTCAAGCTTTCAGGACTTCCTGCTCGGTTTGCCGGGATGCGCCCCCACCGTTAGCGCGGCAGCTTGTACGGCCTCTGCGGCGAGCAGCACGAACGGACCACCTTCGCCAGGGCAAACCAACGGTACTTTCGTCAGCAATATTTCCAGTTCCGGAACTTCGACTGCGGCCACATATCCGGGCGGCCTGATTCACCATTTCCGGAACCCTGATGCAGATGCTTTTGTGCAGGATGACTTCAAGGTGTCCAGCAATCTGACGGTGAATCTTGGTCTGCGGTGGGAGTATGACAGTACGGCGTACGACAACCAAGGGCAAGCCGTTAACCTTTGGCCTAGTCTGATCAACACAGTGGCGTTGCCCGGGGCCACAGCCGCCACCGGCACTCTGGCTGGTTTCGTGCTGCCCTCGAACTATAACCCTGCCCTCAACCCGGCTCCGCCCGTCTCCGGTCTCTATCAGAACGACCAGCAGGTGACGACGGCCCACCACACTCCTCTTGATAACTTCGCTCCCCGCATTGGCGTCGCGTGGAGGCCATTCTCAAGCGACCGGTTTGTGGTGCGCAGCGGAGCAGGGTATTTTTACGACCGCGTCGGTGGGCTTTCGTACATCGCCTCCATAGCACAATCTCTTCCCTATACCGTCACTCTGGGGCGATCGGGCACGGCGAACTATTTCTCGACCTTGCAACAGCCTTATCCCAATACGGCTCCATCGTGGACTCCTCGTTTTGTGTCCATCAACCCCACGACACAGACGGGGTCGAGTTCCAATCTGGCTGCGCTGTTTTTAAACCCGAATTCGACTACCCCGAGGGTTTACGAGTGGAATCTGGATACCCAGTATGAATTTGCGCCGCGTTGGGTACTGGAAGTGGCTTATGTTGGGTCGCGTGGTCTCCATCTCGGCGGTACGAATCTGCAATACAATGAGGCCCAGCTCGTGAGTCCCACTAACCCGTATTACGGCCTTGTCGAAAATACGACGGCCAACGCCTCAGTGCGGGTTCCTTACCTGGGCTTTTCGCCGAATGGCCTGACGGGCGCGAACCAACTTGGCGACAGCCATTTCAACAGCTTGCAGACCACAGTGCGTAAGCTCTTTTCGAACGGTTTGCAGCTGCAGGCGGCATACACCTACAGCCGTGCGGTCGATACACAGGAATACTTCAACACCGGTGACCCCGACGTTTTCGGGCGATATGGATTGAGTACCGCTTATCGTCCACAGCGGTTGGCGATTAATTATGGTTATGACCTGCCCTTAGGCAAGCACGAGGGGATCCTCGGGAAGATTGCAAACGGCTGGAACATTTCCGGAGTAACCATTGTGCAGGACGGCACGCCCCTTACGGTCACCGATAGCCGGGGAGCGACCATCTATGGGTTTGGCGTTTCGGGAGCCCCGGTAACCTCCACGGCCCAATTTGCCACGGGAATGGGGAATGGCAACGTCGCTACTCCAGGGGGCGACGAGGCGCGGTTGGGTGGCGCACTCGGTGGTCCGGGTTGGTTCAACAAGTCCGCGTTCGGCACCATACCCATAATTGGCGCCACGGCGGGTGTTTCCGGAACTGGCGGAACGGGCTACGGGAATGCCGGGCGGGCCGAAGTCCTTGGCCCGGGCCAGTTTAACTTCGATGCGGTTTTGCAGAAGACGACCCAGGTGGGCGGCATCCACGAGAATGGCACTCTCGTGTTTCGCTCCGAGTTCTTCAACGTCTTCAACCACGCGCAGTTCAATAATCCCGGGACTGTGGATGTATCCAAGTCCACCTTCGGGCAGATTACCGCCGCGTCGGTGAATCCGCGGCTGGTTCAATTTGCTTTGAAGTACGTGTTCTAGGGCGCGCAAGAGGCCTTATCTTTTCCGGTGGAATGCTCGAAGGCGCGCTGCCCAAATGCCGCGCTGATGTGGGCGGTGGCGCTGACTGCCAATACGGGCGGCCGCGACCGCGGGTGGGGCTTTCATTGGCGACAATGATAGGGTTCTGCCCGTGAAATGCTAGCTGCTCGGCGTCGCCTTTCCGGCAACTCTCAACGGGGCCTCTCCGGGTGTCCTGAAGGCCAATGTTGACACTACGGTGAGACGCGGGGCCGCGCCGCTCGATTCCTTGATAGATGACCCTGTGAGAAAAAAGCTATCGCACGGGCAGCAACGGTTTCTGGCCTTTCTCCAGATGCTGATCGAAGGCGGTTAGCTCCGCGGCGTCCGCGGCGTATTGGGCCATTAGGTGGACCACGTCTACCGTGCCTTTGCGATCGAATAGGCGCAGGACTTCGGCGAAGGTCGCGGCGGAAACATTTTCGAAGGACTGCTTCCTTGGCCCGAACATCTGGCGTCCGAGGTTGATGATGGCGGTTTCCTTTTCGCCGAGGCCTGTCACCGGCTTCTCGTATTTGATCATGTCGATGATGGCCGGTTCGATGTGGCGCGGGTCCTTGGAGTCGCGCCCGTAGTTTTCCCATTCGGTCCATTCATACTGGGAGTCCATCGCGCGGGCGGCCACCAGGACGCAGATCTCGACCAACCGGTCGGACAAGCCGGTGTCATAGGTGAGGTAGCGCTGTTTTTCGTCCGTGCCGGCGGCGAAGCGGGGATCGGCGTAGAGGCGGACCGATCGCGTCGTCATGGGAGCGCTCATAGCGAATCGCTGCGGCCGGTTCACCTGGTCGAAGGCCTTCTTGCCTGCCTCGTCCATATCTTCGCGCTTCGGCAAGGGTAGCCGGTTCCCGGAATCGGGATGAATGTCCTTGGGTAGCGGCGCTGAGGCTGCGGCTATCGATGCGGCTACGCTGGCTTTGCGATCCGCGTCGAACGGGTGCGGCCGGGGAGGAAGCAGCGGTTTTTGGTCGGCTCGCAAGTGATTGTCGAAAGCCGTCAGCTCCGCCGCGGCTTCGGAATAACTAGCCATCACCCAAAGCAACTCGACGGTGCCCTGGCGACCGAACAGGTTCAGAACCTGCGCGAAAGTCGCGGGGGAAAGCCTTCGCTGGCCGAAGGTCTCGCGCGCGAAGTTGATGATGGCGGTTTCCTTCTCGCTCAGGCCCACCAGCGGCTTTTCGTACTTGATTAGGTCGATGGTGGACTGCTCGATATGGCGCGGGTCGGCCGGGTTGCGCCCAAAGTATTCCCATTGCGTCCATTCATACTGAACATCCATCTCGCGCGCCGCCGCCAGCACTGCGACCTCGAGCAGCGGGTCGGGCAGTCCGATGGAATACTTGAGGCTGGCTCCACGGCTGGCTTTTACGAAGTCGGGATCCCAGTCGCTGACATTGGGCTGCTCGATGCCGGTAGTCAACCGCGCGGTGTAGTGATACGGGACGTTCGCCAACGGGAGGCGGTTCCGGGAGTCGGGATAGACGTCCGGGGGCAGCGACGGTGAAAGGGGCGGGTCGCCGGGCCGGTCGATTATCGGGGCCTCCATTGAGTGTGGGCCGGTCGCCTGATTCTGCGCTTGGATTCCCACGCACAGCAGTACGGCCGCGAGGCCTGCTAGCAAAACAACTCCGGCGCTTTTCGACAGGTTCATGACTTTCTCCTCCGTGAAACAATGGCGTCACTCTTCGGCCGCTCGAGCATCGAATCAATCCAAAATGCCGCCAGCGCCGGCATACGGCGCTGGATTATAGTTCAAATGAAACGTCCAGTGCGAATCTAATGCCGGTGGCGACGGTTGCGTGCAGTAACCGAGGAAGCTTTGAATCGGTATCTGTGCGGCTTCCGAGTTATCGTTCCCATGGACACGAACTCGTGTATTACTAACACGTACACATGTCACTCACTGGAATATGCCCTTCGTTTTCGAGCAAAACGAGACATCGACTGCACTTCTTCCAAAGGGATCGCGCTCGGCCGATCCGGACAGGTAGCGACCATTATGGGTAAGGACCAGGGTAGGCGTGCTTGCAATACCACGCAGATACTCCCTGGTGCCTAAATATTCACGTCGCTCTTAAAGAAAGACCCGTAACGAGTTGTAGACACAGCTACCAGCAAGCACTGGATTCACACCGCCCGATTGGTATGCTGGCCCAATAGCTGCTGCTTCGCTTTGCAAGCAGCCAAACTTGGTCGTCGCGGAGCCCAATACAACATGCGAATGAGCGAAGACACTCGCTCTCTATCGTAAGTGTGTTTATCGAGGGGTATACAGATCCGATGGCCGCCACCGTTCAGCCACCCGCGCAGTCGAGCTTCAAGTCCGAAAAAGAAGAGCCCAAACAGCGACTGAAAAGAATCGTTCGCAAAGGCTTGCCCCCATTCCCGCAGACCGCACTGGAACTCACCAAGGTTCTCGGAGCATCTCCAGACGTACAAAAGGCTGGCAAGCTGATCAGCGCCGACCCGACGCTAAGTGCGCAGGTGCTGCGTATGTGCAATTCCCCGATGTTTGGCCTGCGGAGCCGGGTGATCAGCATCGAACAAGGGGCCGTGCTGCTGGGCGCGGAGCGCATTCGAAATCTCGCTGTCACAAGCTCGATGGTGGACTTCGCAAGCAAGGCCCTGCCCGAGGCGGAGATGAATGCTTTCTGGCAGCACAGTTTCATGGCGGCGCTGCTCTCGCAGTTTCTGGCGAAGCGGCTCGAGTATTTTGAGAAGGGCCAGGCATACATCGCCGGATTGCTGCACGACATCGGTCAAATACCCCAGTGGATGCTCGTCCTCGAGGATCGCGGAAAACCCCAGCCGGAGGCTCCTGCCGGATGGGTGGACAACTCCCGCGTCGAATGCGAGTACTTCGGAATCGACCACTGCGAACTCGGCGGCACCATGGCCGGTTTCTGGGACTTTCTGCCATCGTTTGTCGACGTGCTCAACAATCACCACGCGCCCGAGAACGCGAAACACGATTCGATTCTCGTGCAGATGGTGGGCAGCATCGAGGCCTTCCTTTTAGCGAAACAGCAACCTTCGGAAGACGTACCGGGAGGGGATATCCAGCCGGTCGCGCCGACTCAAACGCTCAAGAAGCTCGGAGAAAGGCTGTTCGGCGAGATCGAATGGCCCTATGCAGAAGAAGCCCTGGAGGAAGAATACGTGCGCATCCTGCCCCTCGTTCAGAGCGGGCTCAAGGGTGTTCTTGCCAGAGGCCATGAGGAGTGATTGCTGGATTCGCTGGCAACCCTTCCAGCCCGAATGCCAACTCCGCTACACGCCGGATGACCCGAAGCTCGCAATCGAACTCGACGCCCTAAATCCCGGCAGTAACGTGGCTTTAATCTTGCAGTAACATTCCATTAACATTACACTCGGGCCTATTATTTCTGGCGCTGCCAACAGATGCCAGGCTGCTGGAAAACTTTGCGGACGTGTTTTCCACGCAGAGTTTATGTCGCGGATGTGGCAATGAAGGCGAATGGAGGTACGCGGATGACCCGATCTCGCGTGGTTCCTTTTTGTTTGTTGGTGCTGCTGATTCCGCCGCTGACGAGCTCCGCGCAATCAAAAAATCCCTTCGCTACAGGGACTGCCGCGCAACTGCCTCCCTCCTCCGCTGTGACCTCCGTCCGCGAACTTCAGATTCCCGAGAAGGCGCGCAAAGCTTGCGAAAGCGGGGCACAGCGCTTCGCCGCGAAGGACGCGGCCGGAAGCGTTCCTGAATTTCAAAAGGCCATCAGAACTTTCCCAGGCTACTACGAAGCGTACGTGAAGCTCGGAGCCGCCGAACTGGACCTGGAGCGTTGGGGCGATGCTGAAGCGGCGTTTCGCAAGGCCAATGAGTTGAGCGGCGGCCACTATGCGCTGGCGAACTTCGGCCTGGGCCTGATTCTGGCCACGGTGACGAAGCAGTTTGCCGAAGCGGAAGCGGTGGTGCGAACCGGGCTCGCGACGGCTCCGGCGGATGTGACCGGGCATTTTGTCCTGGCGTGGGTGCTCTATTCCACAGCGCGACTACAGGAGGCCGAGGAGAGCGCGCGGGAAGCGGTCTCGTCGAATCCGAATTTCGCGGGCGCGCGGCTCTTGCTGGCACAAATCCACTTCCAGGAAAGGAACTTTTCCGCAGCCGTGGAAGACATCGACGCTTACCTGAATATGGGTGTTAGCGGCAGCGAAGAAGAGAGGGTCCGGGGCATCCGCGCCGAAGCGTTGCGCGCTTTGCCACGGGCCAAAGCCGACTCCGAAATTGCGGAAGCCAGCCGATGATGAGCGATCAACACGAGTACCGATTGCGGCCCAACCTTGAATAATACTTCACCTCTCTGATGACGGTCTTTAGCCGGCGTTGTGGATTTGCAGAGGTGATATTCGCGTCATTCCCTTCCACAAACTCGTGGTTCCTGGGTGGCTTTACCGGGAAAATGGAGTGCGGAGGCCTGCCTTGCGCTCCCGTCGCTTCATCGTGCTTTGCGTATTCCTGGGAATCGCCATTTTGGGGTGGCTGCTCTGGCGTAATTCCCTGTCGCGGCACCAGCAATCCGAGCAGCCAGCCATCGCTATCGAGAAGCGCCCTGTCACTTTCGCAACCCATACCTTCGATCCAAACTCGCGTCCCCTCGGTATGCCTGCTCTGGCTTACGGAGAAGAAGCGGTTTGCGACTCCAACTTGACGTCCAATGCCATTGTGGGAGGCGAGTCTCAGAAGACGGATACGACTCACGCCACGGTGACCGTCACCAAGGTCAAGATGATTTTGGCGCTGAGCATAAACGTCTGGGTGCCCAGCGGCGCGACCCAACATGTCGTCGAACACGAGGACGGGCACCGCCAAATCTCGGAATATTATTACCAGGGAGCCGACAAACTCGCCGAGCGGATCGCCGCGACGTACGTGGGCAGGCAAATCGGGATCAACGGCACCGATGTGGACGCCCAGCTTGCACGGACTCTGCAGCAGACTGCCACTGACATCACCCACGATTTCGATCGGGAACTGAGCTTCGCAGCGACGCAGCAATACTACGATACGATCACGGATCATGGCCGGAACGAGTCCGACGTGAAGGAGGCTGTCGTCGCGGCTATCGAAAACGTGAAAATGGTCTCGATTCAGCCATCCAACGCAACAGTAAAATGAGATCGCAGAATGTTCCGGCATTTTTGACGCTGGACAATGAGTGATTGAAACGGCTGAGCGCGCCGTACTATGCTTGTCGGCTAAGAGAGAAGACGGAACCTGGCGGCCGGAGAAGCCTCGGAAATCGCCTCATGAGCAACGCACCGACGATTGGCCCCGCTAAACACGACGAGCCCGCTGCGGACGCGTTGGTTGGCGGCCTGAACGATCAAGACGCTCCCGGTTTAACCTGGCTGAATCGCCGCATGCGCGATTTGCTCATGCGAGCGCCTTCGGCCATCGGCATCACCGCTGGCCCCTTGCATCGCTGGGTTTACGTGAATATGGCTCGCGCGACCATGGCCGGACGCACGAAGCTGGAGGATTTTGTTGGCAAGACGGTACGCGAGAGTTATCCAGAATTAGCGGGCCAGCCGTTCTTCGCGGCTCTCGACGGCGTTTATACCACCGGCATTCCTTTCATCGGCAAGGAACTCAAGGCAACTTTTAACCGGGGTCCGGGAGGCGCCCCCGAGGTAGCTTATGTCGATTGCGTCTATCAGCCCATTCGCGATGAGGATGGACGGGTGGAAGGCCTTCTGATCCACACGGTGGAGGTTACCGAAAAGGTTTTGGCTCGCCGGGCGATCGAGATCGCCAACGAACGCGAAAAGCAGGTGCGGAACGAACTGGAATCCCGCGTCGCGGAGCGCACGGTGCAGCTTCAGCGCGCGCATGAGACATTGCGCGTGTTGTCCGGGCGGCTTCTGCGGGCGCAAGACGATGAGCGGCGCCGCGTGGCTCGGGAGTTGCACGATAGCGCGGGTCAATACCTTTGCTCCATACAAATGAATCTTTCCGCCATAGCGAAAGAAGTGACCGGCAGTTCTCCCTCTCTTCGCGGGCGTTTGGATGACGCGATCGACCTCGTCGAACGTTGCACTTCGGAAATTCGAACTCTCTCTTACCTGTTGCACCCGCCGCTGCTGGATGAATTGGGCCTGACTTCCGCGCTATCCTGGTATGTGGAGGGCTTCTCAAAGCGCAGCGGGATTGAAGTGACTCTCGATATACCCGGGAACGCGCCGCGCTTCTCTCCCGAGGTGGAGACGGCCGTATTCCGGATCGTTCAGCAGAGTCTTGCGAATATTCACCGGCATTCCGGGAGCAAAGTGGCGCGAATTCGCTTGATCAACGGCACCGACCACCTGGCGATTGAAGTTTCCGATGAAGGGCGCGGGTTTTCACCTGAGATTTTGTCGAAGTTCCGCCAGAGCGGCCAACTGCCCGGAGTGGGCGTTTCCGGTATGCGGGAACGTATCAATAGCATGTCCGGGACGTTCGATATCGTCTCGGGCGCCAACGGCACCACGGTCGCCGTCAAGCTGCCTGCTCGAGTCCTTCCCTAGTACTTCGTTTGTTTTGCGGCGAGCGATACGATGTTGACGAATTTGCTGGCCTATAGGCGTTCGATCTCGCCGGTGGCCGAGGAATTCCGCTATTATTTGAGAGTGCGCATCGTGGTTTCCCCTTCGGGAGCGGGCGCCGGCGTTTGAAGCGAGACGACGCAACCCATGAAGCGACTCATCGAATGCGTTCCGAACTTCTCTGAGGGCCGCGATCCCGCCAAAGTGGACGCCATTGTCGCGGCCATGCGGGCGGTGCCCGGCGCTTTCATCCTGGATCGGCAGAGCGATGCCGATCACAACCGCAGCGTGATCACTATGGTGGGCGAACCTGACGCGGTGGCGGAGGCGGCTCTGCGGGGTGTTGGCAAGGCCGCCGAATTGATCGATCTGACGCGCCACCGCGGCGAGCATCCCCGGCTGGGCGCGACGGACGTAGTTCCGTTTATTCCCCTGGAGGGCACCACGATCGAGGATTGCGTGGCGATCGCGAGGAACGTCGGACGCGAGATCTGGAAGCGCTACCGAATCCCTGCGTATTTCTACGAGGCGGCGGCTCAGCGGCCCGAACGCGCGAACCTGGAAGACATCCGCAGCGGGCAATTCGAAGGCCTGCTGGAAGAGGTGATGCATAATCCCGATCGATCGCCGGATGTGGGCGATCCGCGGCTGCATCCAACCGCGGGCGCAACCGCGGTGGGCGCACGGAAATTCCTCATTGCATACAACATTCATCTCAATACGCCTGACGTTGCGATTGCGAAGCGCATAGCGAAGGCCATCCGATTTTCCAGCGGCGGCCTGCGCTACGTGAAAGCGATCGGGGTGGATCTGAAGTCGCGCCGGCTCGCACAGGTATCGACGAATCTGACCGACTTCGAGCAGACGCCGCTTCACCGCGTGTTCGAGCTGGTGAAGCGAGAGGCGGAACGCTACGGCGTCGCGATCACAGGCAGCGAGATTATCGGGCTGGTTCCGAGGCGCGCCATTGAACTGACCGCAGAGTTCTATCTGCAACTCGAAAACTTCTCTGCCGCGCAGGTGTTAGAGAATCGTATGGACTCGGCGCTCGAGGCCGCGGCTTTAGGAGCTGGCCGCCACACCTCGGCCTTTGAATCGGCGCCGGCGGTCCCCGCGCTGGCACACGAGCATCTCGACGAAGCGGCGGGCCGAGAAGATCCTCTCCAGCAGACATTGAAAAGCGCGGCGCGGGCTGCGATGAAGGCTGCGCGCAACGCCGCCGAACTATTCGAAAAGCTTGGACAACTGGAAGCGCTGGCAGCCCCGTCTATGTTTAGAGACATCCGCGCGGGCCGGTCTATGGCTGCGGCCGCAGCCCAAGGCGCGCTGGAGAGCGTGGCCGCTCATTTGCGGTCCGTTGCAGACCCAGATTTCAGCCGCAAAATGAAAGCCGACGCCGACTCGCTGAAATCCCGCATACTGGAACAGCCGGCCGGTGTGGACAAGCTGTGAAGCAAGTTTGGCTCTGAGGGAGACAAAGCTTTGAAATATCCAATGTACCGTTTACGCGCAACCGCACTTTTGATCGCCGCGACAGTGCTCGCTTCCCTGCTGGCCGTGCCGCGGGCGAGCTGTGGCGGAACACTCAGCACGGCCGTCGTGGGAATGTTCCCGAAGGACGTGGGAGAAATCGCCTACGCTGACCTGAAGACAGCGCGCAAACTAACCTGGTTCCCGCAATTGCGCGAACAGCTTTTGCCAAGCCGCTTCCGCGACTTCGAAAAATTCCTTGCGTCCGCGGGCGTCGACCCGAACACGCAGGTGGAAGAGCTTGCCTGGGGGTCGATGGACAAAGGCGGGGGAGAGGATGTGCTCGGAGTGGCGCTGGGGCAGTTTGATCCGTCATCCACGGAGGCCCGCTTCAAGAGCCAGAAGCTCGCGCCTGTAGACGTTCGCGGCTACCATCTTTACGCCTTCTCAGGCGGAAAAAGCTCAGTGGACATTCTCTTTACCTTCATTGACGCGAACACGGCCGCATTTGGCACCCGTTCCGCTTTGGAGAAGCTGATCGACGTACGCGCGGGGGTATCCGAGAGCATGCTCACCAACGACAAGCTCTTCCCGCTGATCAACGAATCGAACGGCCACGGGTTGATCTGGGCTGTGCTCGATCAGAACTATTCACATGTGGCCATGCAGCAACTGGTGCCGCAGGCGAGCCAATTCCCGCAGGCTGCGGCCATCATGGACCGCATCAAGGCGATGACGATCACCATCGACGCCGATAGCGGCGTGGACGCCCATTTTCAAGCCGTGTGCTCTTCGCCCGACGATGCCAATCTTCTCGCGGCTGCCTTGCAGGCCGGCTTGATGTACCGCCGCTATCAGGAAGCCTCTACGAATCCGACGCTGGCGGGCGCACTTGACTCGGTTCGCATCGTGCCTAGCGGAGACCGCCTCAAAGTAGAAGCGCCGATCAGCCAGGATCAACTGCTCTCTTTGATTCGGAACGGGGCGTTTACGACGTCGATGTAATGTTTTTTCAGGCGTGCGTTTCGTTACAGAAGAGAAGAAGCTGTCAGTCGCGGGATTCGGCTTTGATTGCACTGCAACGCTTGATCAGGATCACGCGCGAGCCGCTATCCGTGTTCTCGCAACGCACTTGGTCAATTCCCGTTACCCCACCCGCCCCGTTTTGCCCCGCGCACGCTTTGGCTAGCGAGTCGCCGACGGAATTCCGGGGGATGTGCCCCGGGTATTCAATTGTGATTTCGATCTGATCGGAGGCGCCGCCTACGATCAGTTTTATGGCGGAGTCGCCGCGGCCGTCGTTCCTGGCGATCGCAAAAGCCCCGCGGCAGATCTCGAGCGTGGCGCCGGCGAGTTGTTCTTTCGTGTGCTCTTCGAGGCCGGCCTGCTCGGCGGAGTGAAAAACGATGGCGCGGACGCCTGCGTACAGGCGCGCGTCATCCTGCAGGAAGGATTCGATCCTTGGGCGCTCGGTGGAATGGTCAGTGGTCATCGGGGTCGGCGAGGTGGATATCGCAAGCCTCGCGGCAATCGGGGCAGTAGTACAGCCCGTCCACGCATAATCGGACATCTTGCTGGGATTGGCAAAAACAGCAGTACTTCTCACAGTGGCACTTCGACTCCGTTTGGTCACATTGAGAGCAGAGGGTGCTCGTCACTGCGGCTGTCCTTCCTTCGGAGAACTAGTTTCGCCTATCCCCATAGTAGGACAGCGGCCTCCGCGCGACAAGTGTCTTCCGCGCCCGATATGCCTGACGCACCATGGGGGGTGAAGGCTGCCTTCGGCGCGTGCCAAAGTATCCGCGCGGCCGTGAGGTTAGCCCAGGCGCGTGAATCGTGCGTTACGGCGCCATTGCTTCGGCCTCAATGGGCGCAAGCACGATGGGCCGCTGGCGATTGCCCGCTCCCAGACCATTTGCTACAATCCCGCGCCATGAAGACATTTGTGATGAACCTTTGGCCGGCCCGATCCACGTTCATGGACCCTACCGACTTCTCGCCCCTTAAGTAGGTGCCTCGAGCCGCAGCGGCAGCACCAGCCCTTCTTGTGCGACGCAGAGCCTCCGCGGGCGTGCTGCTCGGGCTTGTGGCGCTGCTCACGGCATTTGCGGTGCAATCCGGGGAAATCGGATCGAGCGATTCGCAGCACCGCCTTCAGGCCGCGCATTCTTTCTGGACATCCGAACCGGCGGTTTTCCCGGACGAGTACCCCGAATTCGGCATTCACGGACGGGGAGGAAAGCTCTACGGCTGGTATGGGATCGGACAATCGATTCTGCTGCTTCCGTTCGACGTGATCGGCACGTACGCCGAGCGCCTTCCCTTCTTCGCGGATTACCGCAGCGCTGAGACGGACCCGACCGTCCGAAACATCGTAGTCACCTACGGGACAAACGGGCTCGTCTGCGTGCTGAGCATTCTCGTCTGCTTCCGTTTTCTGCTGCGACTGGGATTCACGGTGAACCAGGCGGTGGCCGGCGCGCTGACCCTTCTTTTCGGCACTACGTTTCTGCATTACACGCAGAACATGATGGAGAACAACCTGATCCTGCTGTTGACACTGACCGGGATCTGTTTCCAGTACGAATGGCTGCGCACGGGACGCCGGCGGCCGCTGTTCGTTGGCTCGATGGCATTCGCCGCGAATCTGATGATTCGCGTCACCACGGTGCTCGACATCGTTGCCGCCGGCGTGTTCGTGCTTTTGCTGCTTTGGATGCAACAGGTTCGAGGCCGCGACCTGGCAGGTAAGTTGTGGAATTACGCGCAGGTAGTAGTTCCCTGCTACGCGGTCGGTGTGCTGGTTGACCGAATCTATCAATACGAGCGATTCGGTTCGTTCTGGAATACCTATATGTCTGTGTTCGCCGCTGAGCAGCACAGGCTGAATCCTGGCCTGGATCTGAGGTTTCCGTGGACGACGCCGCTGCACGTGGGCATTCTCGGGCCACTGATCAGCCCCGAAAAATCGATTTTCCTGTTCGATCCGCTTCTGATTTTGGCACTGCTGCTCGCGTTGTTTCTGTGGCCGCGGCTCGCTCCGGAGATCCAGGCATATTTTCTGGCCGGATTCGTTCTTATCGCCCTGTACATAGTTTTTTACGCCACCTACTTCGACTGGAGCGGCGATTTTGCCTGGGGCGACCGCTACGCCGCTACGGCGGTGCAACTTGTCGCATTCATCAGCGTGCCGCTGCTACTGCGTCACCGCGCCGATATGGGGCGGCTTCTGTGGACGACGGGGATCGCCCTGGTAGCGGCGAGCGTGCTGATTCAGATAGCTTCGGTTATGTTCTGGTGCCCGCTGGAGATCTACCAGATGGAGACGCTGGGGCATCCGACCTTCGTCATCGGCCTGCGTTTCAAGAATATCGCGGCATTTCTTCTGGGAAAGATGGATGCGTGGGGATTGAACAACGAGGCGATGACCGAGGATCCCTGGGACTACGTGCATATCACCACATTCAACTTTTTGCCGTTTGTGCTGCGACGGATCGGACAGGCTCCGCGATGGCTGGTCGATGTGGTCGGCTGTGATGTGGCTGACGCTGGTTGCGGCCCTGTCGGCCTTACTGATTCTTATCGGGCGCCAGGCCCGCCTTGGCAAACTTGCGCAGTCCGAATAGGTCAATACCTGGCGGGACTGGTTACCTTCGGCAAAGGCGCGTCCGACATTTCCTGTTCGCGATAGCCGAAGTAGTGGCGTTTCTTGATTACGTCGGCAATTTCCGGCGGGACCATCGTTTCCCACGACTCGTCCTGGTCCTTGATGCGACGGAGCACGTCGCGCGAGAAGATGTGCAGAACGCTTTCATCGAAATTGTCGACCTGCTTGATGCGCCCGCGCTCCACCAGGTGGGTATAAAGACTCTGGACGGCCCCCGGCATCTTCACATTTTCTACGGTGCTGATCTGGCCGGTAGCTGGATCTTTCAGCGGATACACGTAAATGCGCAAGTCTTTGGTGAACAGCTTTCCGAAGGCTTCGAGAATGCCGCCCTCGAGCGAAGCGTAATACTGTTCCTTGAAGAGGTCTTCGAGACTCGCCAAGCCCATCGTCACGGCGATAGGCTGATTGGTGTAGCGCGTCAGGTAAGCCGCCAGGCGATAGTATTCAAAGTAATCCGAGATCAGAACGGTCTTGCCGACCGCCGCCAGCAGGTCCGCGCGGGCGAGGAAGTCCGTCAAATCGATTTTGCCCTCGGACAGCAAGTTGCGCATGGTGATTTCCATCAACTCGACGATTTGCCCGCCCTCGGCGCCCAACTCCGACGCGAAGCGCTCGTGGGCACTCTTGATCATGTCGATATTGACTTTGGTGACCGGGCGGAAACTCCCGCGCTCCACCAGGATGGGCCTTTTCCGCAGCACCTCCGATGGCTGAAGCACCTCGCCGGAGGGTCCGAACATGGCCGCGCCGCTCAGACCCAGCTGCACGAGCTTGAGGCTCATGATGCGGTTATCGACGTGGCGGAATTCGATGCCGGAGAACTCGATCATGTCGATCTCGACGCGCTGGGTGGTGAGGTTATCGAGCAGCGATTCGAGCAGCATCTCCGGCTTGTGATGCAGGAAAAACGCGCCGTAGAGCAGGTTCACTCCCACGATGCCGAGGGTTTCCTGCTGCAGATCGTTTTCGCGATCGAGCATCCGGACGTGGATGATGATCTGGCTATCCTGATCGCGCGGGTGGGCCTGATACTTGACGCCCATCCAGCCGTGGCACTCGTTGGTGCCGAGGTAGTTGCGGGCCGCGACGGTGTTGGCGAAAGCGAAGAAGGCCGTGCTGTCCCGGCGGGTCGATTGCAGGCGCTCCAGGTTGAGCCCGTGTTCGTGGTCGAGCATGCCCTGCAGGCGCTCACGGGAGACATAACGCTTGCAGCGGCCATAGATGGCGTCGCTGACGGCCATATCATAGGCGGACATGGACTTGGAGATGGTCCCGGCGGCAGCGCCCACTTTGAAGAACCAGCGCGCCACTTCCTGACCGGCGCCGATTTCGGCAAACGTGCCGTAAAACATGGGGTCGAGGTTGATTTTGAGGGCTTTCTGGTTGGTGCTTAGCTTGGGCCGCTCATCGTTGTCCATGGTTCCCACAGGTAAATCTCCCCTCTGCCGGTACCCGGAGATCAGCTTCGCGAGGGCTCAGTATATCCAAAGAAAGTGCCGCGAACACTACAGCAATGTGACAATCGGCAGCCCTAGCTTCGAGATAATCAACTTATCGGACATTTCTGCCGTGGAATCCACTGGCCTTTCTTGACACCCTAAAATGCGCATGCTACGGTTTTTATTCCTCATCCTGAGACTCAACTAGTGAGCACACCCGCTACCGCTGAGCTTCGAAAAACGGCGCTCAATGCCATTCATCGCGGCCTGGGCGCCAAAATGGTCAATTTTGGCGGCTGGGACATGCCCGTGGAGTACTCCGGCATCCTTTCCGAACACGAAGCAGTGCGGACACGGGCGGGGCTGTTCGACGTGAGCCATATGGGCGAAATCGAGGTCCGCGGGCACTCGGCGCTCGACTTGGTGCAGTGGGTGACTTGCAACAATGCTGCCAAGCTCATCGTCGGGCAGGCGCAGTATTCGGGGCTGATGACCGAGCGCGGCACCTTCGTTGACGACCTGCTTGTCCACAAGATTTCTGACACACATTACCTGCTGTGCGTTAATGCCAGCAACCAGGATCGCGACTTCGACCACATTGTCTCGAAGAACGAAGTAGGCGCCGAGGTGGAGAACGCGGGCCCGCGCTACTCGCAGCTGGCCGTGCAGGGGCCGCGCGCCAAAGAGATTCTGCAGAAGCTCACAGCGGTCGTTCTCGATCCGATCCGCTATTACCACTTCACTTTCGGAAAAGTGAGCGGCGTCGATTGCCTGATTGCGCGAACTGGATACACGGGCGAAGACGGTTTTGAAATTTATTTCGATCCGCAATTCTCCGAAAAGCTCTGGGGCGAACTCATGCAGGCGGGAGAAGCCTTTGGCATGATTCCCTGCGGCCTTGGCGCGCGCAATACGCTGCGCCTGGAAGCGGCGATGTGCCTCTACGGCCATGAAATCGACGAGACGACCACGCCGCTGGAAGCCGGCCTCGGCTGGATCTGCAAGCTTGAAAAGGGGCGATTCCTGGGCTGCGACGTGCTGGCCGCGCAAAAACAGTCCGGCATCAAGCGCAAGCTCGTGGGCTTCGAGATGATTGATAAGCGGATCGGACGGGACGGGTATCCCGTGCAGATCGCCGGACGCGATGTTGGATGCGTCACGAGCGGCGGACCGGCGCCATTTCTCAAGAAGAATATCGGGATGGCGTATGTGCCGCCCGAATCGAGCGCTGCCGGGACCAGCATCGAAATCGGCATCCGCGGCCAAGCGGCGGCGGCGCGCATTGTCCCGCTGCCTTTTTACAAGCGGCCACACTAATCCACTTCTGGAAGGAGCGGCATGTACCCAGCGGACTATCGCTACACGAAGGATCACGAGTGGATCAAGGTGGAAGGCCCCGTTGGCACTATCGGTATCACCGACTACGCGCAGGGTGAATTGGGGGACGTGGTATTTGCCGAGCTTCCGAAGGTTGGCGCGACGATGAAGGCCGGCGAATCGTTTGGAACCATCGAATCCGTGAAGGCGGTCAGCGAGATATTTACTCCTGTATCGGGCGAGATTACCGAGATCAATTCGAAGCTTGTGGATACGCCTGAAATCATCAACAAGGATCCGCACGGCTCGGCGTGGCTGGTAAAGATTCGGTTGAGCGATCCGAAAGAAGTTTCGGCGCTGATGGACGCGGCGGCCTATGAGACTTACATCGCGGCCCAGGCGAAGGAACATTAAGCATTCAAAGGAACATCCGAACTGATGCGTTACTTACCCAAGAGCCCGTCTGAACGGGAGGAAATGCTCGAATCGATCGGCGTGGACTCGGTCGAGGAGCTTTTCCAGTCCATCCCGGAGAAATTCCGGCTTCGCAAGCCGCTGGACCTGCCCGGGCCGCTCTCGGAGATGGAAATCATTCAGTATTTTCAAGCGCGCGCCGTCGAGAACGCTCGCGGCTACACCTCGTTTCTGGGCGCGGGCGTTTACCAGCATGTTCGCTCCGTGGTGGCCGACGCGATCATCCAGCGCGGGGAGTTTCTGACCTCGTATACGCCTTACCAGGCGGAAATCTCCCAGGGTACGCTGACGGCGATCTTCGAATTCCAGACACTTATGTGCCAGTTGACCGGGCAGGAAGTGGCCAATGCGTCGATGTACGACGGCTCGACGGCGCTTACCGAAGCCGTGCTGATGGCCGAGCGGCTTACCGGGAAGCACCGTGTGCTCGTTGCACGGTCGGTGCACCCGGAATACCGGCAGGTGCTGGCGACTTACGCGAAGAATCTCGGGCTGGAAGTGGAAGAAATTGGCTATACGAAATCGGGGCAACTCGATACGCGAGGCTCTTTCCAAGGCACACCTTGGCGACGCCGCAGCGATCGTGGTGCAGTCACCGAACTTCTTCGGCGTGATCGAGGAGTTGCCTGCGCTCGCTGAAGCGGCTCATGCGGCCGGAGCGCTGCTGGTGACCACGATTGCCGAGGCCGCATCGCTGGGGATCGTTCGGCCGCCGGTGGAGGCCGATATCGTGGCGATGGAGGGTCAGTCCTTTGGCATCCCTCCCAGTTATGGCGGCCCGTACGTGGGAGTGATCGCCACTCGTGAAAAATTCGTTCGGCAGATGCCTGGACGCCTTGCCGGACAGACCACTGACGGCGCCGGGCGCCGGGGCTTTGTGCTGACGCTGGCTACGCGCGAACAGCACATCCGCCGGGAGAAGGCCACGTCGAACATCTGCACGAATGAAGCGCTCTATGCGCTCGCAGCCACGATTCACCTGTGCCTGATCGGAAAAGAAGGGCTGCGCGAACTGGCCCTGCAGAACCTGGCGAAGGCGCGGTTCGCGGCGGCGGAGCTTACAAAGATACCCGGAGTGCGGCGCGTCTTTTCCGGCCGCGTGTTCAACGAATTTGTGCTGGAGTTTCCGCGCTCCGTGAAGCTGATCAACGCGGAACTGCTGCGCGAGAAGATCATCGGCCCGCTGCCGCTCGGCTTGCACTACCCGGAGTTGACCAAGCGCGGGCTTGTGTGCGTGACGGAGACAATGCCGCGCGCGGAGATCGAGCGCCTGGCTGCCGCCATCAAGAAGATTCTCGAGACGCCGCTGTAAGGAGATTGCTGTTTTGAATTCGAAACTCACCGAAGTCGAAACGGCCGCACCCGGCATTCGGAAGGCGGGGCGGCAAGTCAATCAGAACGAGGGGCTGATTTTCGAGAAGTCCGCTCCGGGGAAGCGCGGAATGGAGCTTCCGCCGCTCGATGTTCCCTCCGTCGACCCGGCCGAGGCGCTTGGCGCCGGAAATTCGCGCGACTCCATCGAAGGCTTTCCCGAGGTGAGTGAGATCGAAGTGATCCGCCACTTCACGCGGATCTCCACGTGGAACTACGCCATCGACCTGGGCATGTACCCGCTTGGCTCCTGCACGATGAAGTACAACCCGCGCGTCAACGAGCACGTGGCGCGCCTCGACGGGCTCGCGAGCGAACATCCCGCCCAGCCCGCGGAAGTGTCGCAAGGGTGCCTGAGGATTCTCTACGACCTTCAGAAGTGCCTGCTGGAGGTCACCGGCATGGATGCGGCCACGCTGCAACCCGTCGCGGGAGCGCAGGGCGAGCTCACCGGCCTGCTGATGATTCGGGCGTATCTCCAGAGCCAGGGCAACGCGCGCAAGAAGGTTCTGATCCCGGATTCCGCGCATGGCACCAACCCTGCGTCCGTAGTGATCGCGGGATACGAAGTACAGAACATCAAGTCAAATGCCCGCGGTCAGATTGACACGGATCACCTGCGCGAGTTTGCCACCGAAGATGTGGCTGCGCTGATGGTTACCAACCCCAGCACGATCGGCGTTTTCGAGGAGCGCATCGCGGAAATCGCCGCGATCCTCCACGAACGCGGCGCGCTGCTCTATATGGATGGCGCGAACATGAACGCGCTGGCAGGCGTCACGCGGCCGGGGGATTTTGGCGTCGACGTGATGCACCTCAACCTGCACAAGACTTTCTCTACGCCGCACGGGGGAGGTGGTCCGGGCGCCGGCCCGGTGCTGGCCAAGAAAATCCTGGAGCCTTTTTTGCCGGTGCCGGTGGTCGTCGAAAAGAATGGGAGATACGCACTTGACAGCAACCGGCCGCAATCCGTGGGCCGCGTACGGGCTTATTGCGGGAACTTCGGCGTGCTGCTGCGCGCGCTCGCGTATACGCTTGCGTACGGTCCAGGCATCCGGCAAGCGACCGAGGACGCCGTGCTCAACGCCAACTACATCCGCAAGAACCTAGAAGAGAGCTTCGATCTTCCCTACAACCTGCCGTCCATGCACGAGGTCGTTTTCAGCGATGCGCGGCAGAAAAAGCAGGGCGTCAACACCATGGACATCGCCAAGAGGCTCATCGACTACGGCTTTCATCCTTACACCACGGCGTTTCCGCTGATCGTTCCGGGCGCAATGATGATCGAGCCGACCGAATCGGAGTCGAAAGAGGAGTGCGACCTGTTTATCGACGCGATGCGCTCCATTGCCATTGAGGCGGAGACCAATCCGGAACTGGTGAAGACGGCACCGCACTCAACGCGCGTCGGACGGCTCGACGAAGTGGCCGCTGCGCGAAAGCCGATCCTCCGCTGGAAACCCTGACAACCGTCCTTTTTCCGCTTCACTCTATTTCCGCAGGCGCGACGCACCGCCTCCGCTATATCATTGTGCTGACCGTCAGGAAAAATGACAGCGACGCGGGACAAAGTGCGGTGGGGAGTGCTGGGCGTGGCGTCGATCGCCGTGCGCCGAGCGATTCCCGGCATGCAGAAGGGCGAATGGAGCGAGGTGGCCGCCATCGCTTCGCGCGATCTGCGCAAGGCCGAGGATGCGGCGCGGAAGCTGGGCGTGCCGAAAGCGTACGGTTCCTACGAAGAGCTGCTCGCCGATCCTGATATCGAAGCTATCTATAATCCCCTTCCCAACGACTTGCATGTGCCATGGTCCATCGAGGCGGCCGAAGCAGGCAAGCATGTGCTGTGCGAGAAGCCGCTGAGCACGACAGTGGCGGCGGCGCGAAAGCTTCTGGCGGTACGCGATCGTACGGGCGTCAAGATCGGCGAGGCGTTCATGGTGCGGACGCATCCGCGATGGCTTCGCGCTCGCGAACTGATCCGGGGCGGACGCATCGGCGAGTTGCGCTCGATCAGCGGGCAGTTCAGCTATTTCAATCGCGATCCGGCGAACATCCGCAACATTCGCGAGTCGGGCGGAGGGGCGCTGCTCGACATGGGCTGCTATCCGATTACGCTGTCGCGGTTCATTTACGGGGAAGAGCCGGTTCGCGTGTTCGGCGACATCGAGCGAGACCCGGAGACGCTGACCGACCGGCTCACGTCCGCCATTCTCGACTTCCCTTCCGGTCAATCCACTTTTACTTGCAGCACCCAGCTTGTACACTTCCAGCGCATGCAGTTTCTGGGCACGCTCGGGCGCATGGAGATTCAGTATCCGATCAATCCGCCGAACGACCAGCCTTCGCAGATATTGATCGACGAGGCCAAGGTCGCCGGCGGGCCAGTGCTTTCGGAGACTTTCGAATACGTCGACCAGTTCACGATTCAGGGCGATCTGTTCTCGAAGGCCATCCGCGAGAATGGCGAGGTGGCGGTCCCGATCGAGGATTCGATCCGGAATATAGCCGTGATTGAGGCGGTGTTTCGATCGGCGGAGTCAGGAAAATGGGAGAGGCCGCAGGATTTCCTGCGGCTATGAAGCGGCGCGTGAACTTTCGTCTGCCCTTTCGATGTGACCTTGAAATCTGGCCTTGAGATATAGCTTTGAGATGTTCTGACGGAGAGGCTTTTCGTTTATGCACCTTCGCCACAATTGGACGCGCGACGAGATCCGGCAGGTATTTAACCTGCCTCTGCCCGAGCTGATTTTTCAGGCGCAGCGCGTCCATCGCGAAATTCATCCGCCCGACGAAGTGCAGCTGTGCCGGCTGCTTTCGATCAAGACCGGCGGATGCCCCGAGGATTGCGCGTATTGCCCGCAGAGCGCGCATTACGAGACGGGCGTTTCGCGACAGGCGTTGATCGATCCGCGAGAAGCGCTGGACGCCGCCGCGCGCGCGAAAGAGGAAGGCGCTACGCGCTTCTGCATGGGCGCGGCGTGGCGGCAGGCTCCGCAGGGCAAAGAATTCGAAAGCGTGCTCGAAATGGTGCGCGGCGTGGCGGCGCTCGACCTGGAGGTCTGCTGCACGCTCGGGATGCTTACCGAGGAGCAGGCCCGGCAACTCAAGGCGGCCGGGTTGACCGCGTACAACCACAATCTGGATACGTCTCCCGAATTCTACGGCAGCATCATCACTACGCGCGTTTACCAAGAGCGGCTGGAGACGATTGCACACGTCCGCAAAGCCGGAATCACGGTGTGCTGCGGCGGGATTCTGGGGATGGGTGAATCCGAGGAAGACCGCATCGGGCTGCTGCAACAGCTGGCGAATCTCGACCCGCATCCGGAGAGCGTGCCCATCAACATGCTGGTGCGGGCTCCCGGGACTCCACTCGAGAGTGCCGAGGAGATCGATTCGTTCACGATGGTCCGGATGATTGCGACGGCGCGAATACTGATGCCGGCATCGAAAGTGCGGCTCGCGGCGGGGCGGAGGCAGATGTCGCCCGAGGCTGTGGCGTTGTGCTTTCTGGCAGGCGCGAATTCCATTTTTACCGGGGAAAAACTCCTCACGACGCCGAATCCGGCCGCCGACGACGATCAGAGACTGCTGGAGAACCTGGGCATGAAGGCGATGCAGCGTGCCTGACCCCGAACACAGTGCGATTGCAGCCCGGATGCGCGATGTGTTGGAGAAACTGCGCGCGCAATCGCAATTCCGCTCGCTGAAAAATCCGTCCGGCATCAGCCTTTGCTCGAACGACTATCTGGGGCTTGCCAGCCATCCAAGACTGAAGCAAGGGGTGGCGGATGCAGTCGCGCGATCGGTCCGTGTTGGGTCCACGGGATCTCGCCTCCTTTCAGGAAACTCCGTCGAATGGGAGGACCTGGAAGCGGAATTCGCGCGCTTTGCCGGGACGGAAGCGGCGCTTTATTTTGGGTCCGGGTATGCGGCGAATATCGGCCTGCTCAGCTCGATCCTGCAGCCCGGCGACGTAGTTTTCTCCGACGCGCTCAATCACGCGAGCCTGATCGACGGCATCCGGCTCTCCGGCGCGGCGAAGGTTATTTATCCTCACCTCGATCTTGCGTCTCTCGAGAAGTCGCTGCGCGAACAGAAGGACGCTCCGGGCGCGAAGGTGATCGTCACCGAAAGCGTTTTCAGCATGGAAGGAGACATTGCGCCGCTGCGCGAGCTTTTGACTTTGGCGCGCGCCTATGGAGCGGAACTGGTGGTCGATGAGGCGCACGCGACCGGCGTTTGCGGACCGCAGGGGCGAGGCATGGCGGCAGAATGCAAATGCGAGCGCGAGGTACTCGCCAGCGTTCACACCTGCGGGAAAGCTCTGGCAAGCAGCGGCGCTTTCGTGTGCGGCGGAAGTGCGCTGAGGGAGTTTCTGGTGAACCGGGCGCGGACGTTTATCTTCAGCACGGCAATGCCACCCTACATGGCTGGGCAGATCGGCGCCGCGCTAGAACTCGCGCGGCAGGCGGATGCGGAGCGCACCCACTTACGCGAGATCGCCTCGCTCCTGCGCGCCGAATTGCGCGCGCTGCGGCCTGCCTTTTGGATCGAGCGCGACGCACATTGTCCCGGTTATTCTCGGGACGAATGAGAATGCTCTCCGTGTTGCTGCCCAATTGCAGGCCAACGGGTTTGCGGCCAAGGCGATTCGGCCACCGACGGTTCCTGCGGGCACGTCGCGCATCCGGATTTCACTGACGTGCAAGATTACCGCCGAAGACGTTCGCCGCATCGTGGCTATTGTTGCCGCGAGCATTGGCGCACGCGGTGAGTCTTCTCCCCTGACGAAGCAATCCACGACTGTGCATGCCTAGCCGCTTTTTTATTACCGGCACGGACACGGGCGTGGGCAAGACCGTGACCTCCGCGCTGCTTTGCGCGGCCCTGGACGCGCTGTACTGGAAACCGATTCAGACCGGGACCCGCGAAGGCACGGACATGAATGCCGTAATTCGCATGGCTGCGACTTCCACGCAGAGCAGGACGCTGCCGGAGACGTATCGATTTGCGCCGCCGGTGTCGCCGCATCTCGCAGCGCAGGCGTGCGGGCGTTCGCATCGACCTCCAGAAGATTCGGCTGCCGCGAATAGAGCGCGTGGAGAATCTGATCGTCGAAGGCGCGGGAGGCGTGCTGGTGCCGGTCAATCGCGAACAACTGATGGTAGACGTGATGAAACAGCTCGGATTGCCGGTGCTGCTCGTCTCGCGCACCGCATTGGGAACGATCAACCACACGCTGCTGTCGCTGGCCGCGCTGCGGTCTGCAAAGCTCGACGTGAGAGGCGTGGTCCTTGCGGGCGCCAAGAACCGGGAAAATCGCAACGCAATCGAACTCTACGGCGGCGTGCCGGTGCTGGGATGGATTCCGCCCCTCAAGAAGCTCGACCGGTCGGCGCTGCTGCGCGTTTTCAAAGCGCACTTTGACCGCAAGGTTTTCGCGGCATGAGCTCTGGCTTGAACATCTGGCATCCCTTCACGCAGGAGGCCCTCGACCCGCCGCCCTTGCGCATCTCTCGCGCGCAGGGGGCCTATCTTTACACGGACGACGGGCGCCGCTTGATCGACGGCATCTCTTCCTGGTGGGTGAACATTCACGGGCATGGCCACCCGGCGATTGTGTCGGCCATCGCGGAACAGGCGGCGAAGCTCGATCATGTTCTGCTGGCTGGTTTCACTCACGACGCCGTGGAAGAACTTTGCGTACGCCTGCGCAAGGTCTTGCCCCGAGGCCTCGATCACATTTTCTTTTCCGATAACGGCTCGACGGCGGTTGAAGTGGCGCTCAAGATTGCGGTGCAGTATTGGAGCAACATCGGCCGGCCGCAGAAGCGATCCATCGTCGCACTCGAACATGCGTATCACGGGGATACCGCTGGCGCGATGTCGGTGAGCGCGGCGTCCGGCTTCACCGATCCTTTTCGCAATTTGCTCTTCCCTGTCCAGCGGGTTCATTCGGCTTACTGCTATCGCTGCCCTGTCGGGAAGACTCGCGATACCTGCAAAATCGATTGCGTCGACCAGCTGGCTCGATTGCTCGAAGAAAAGCACGAGGAGATAGCCGCAGTGATCGTAGAGCCGTTGCTGCAGGGAGCGGGGGGAATGATCGTCCATCCCGTTGAATTCCTGCAGCGGGTTCGCCGATTGTGCAGCGAGTACGATGTGCTGCTTATCGCGGACGAAGTCCTCACGGGCTTCGGGCGAACCGGAAAGATGTTCGCGTGCGACTTGGCGGGCGTACTACCCGACCTGATGTGCCTCTCGAAAGGATTGACCGGCGGGGTTCTGCCGATGGGCGCCACGGTGTGTAC
The DNA here is from genome assembly GCA_963709105.1 of uncultured Acidobacteriota bacterium. Classification (GTDB taxonomy): domain Bacteria; phylum Acidobacteriota; class Terriglobia; order Acidiferrales; family UBA7541; genus Palsa-295. The sequence continues at coordinate 208,378 of CAVPVC010000013.1, read as the reverse complement.
GTCGCGGATCCATGAAGCGTTTGTGAGCGAAGACCGCACGCGCACCTTCTACCACGGGCATTCTTATACCGGCAACCCTCTGGCGGCGGCAGCGGCCGTGGCGAGCCTGAAGATTTTTGAAGCGGAGCCCGTGTTCGCCAGGATCGAGAGAATCGACCAGATTCACCGGGAGCGCCTTGCAGGCGCTAAAAGTCGCATCCTGCGGTCGGCGACGTCCGGTCAATCGGAGTTATGGCAGCCGTCGAGCTGCGGGCAGACGACGCGGGGTACTTTTCGAAGCTTCGACCCAGGCTGTACCGGTTCTTTCTCGAAGCGGGAGTTCTGCTTCGGCCGCTCGGAAATGTAATCTACGTGCTGCCGCCGTATGTTATCTCCGAGGAAGACCTTCACTTCATTCATGACCGGATTGCGGAGTCTTTGTCCCTGTGTGGATAGCTTTGACCATCGAAGAGCCCGGGGGGCGGGAGTACCAAGCAACGAAGGTATGGCGGGCGGCATCGACAAATGTAACGGAAGAAGGGATAGTTCTACCTGGTCCAACTACGGCGGGCTAATCGGGGCCAGAAGGGGAGATAACCTAACCTTGAGAACGGCATGCTTCGCAGGTTACACGGGAATTCTTGGCATCGTGTTATTGGCCACTCCGGCCGGGACGATGGCGCAGGCAGCCCCGGGGCCGCTGGCTCCCCCGCCTGAGGTGCAATCCCAAACGCAGGCTGCGCCTGTTGCCAGACCTGCTCCGAAGCCCAAGCCTCCTCAGCTCCCGCCCAGGACCTCCCTTGCGGGATCCTGGAAGTTCAATCATGACGACAGCGACGATCCGCTCCAGAAGGTTCGCTCGGCCGAGAGTTCCACCGTAAATACAAACGCGGGACGCGGGCCGTCCCCGATGGGATACCCTGGCGGCGGCTATCCGTATCCTGGCGGATACCCTGGAGGAGGACCCTGGGGAGGATACCCCGGAGGAGGCGGAGGTCCCAGGCAAGGTAGCGGCGGTGAAGACATTGCCGGCAACCCCAAGATGCAGCCGTTTATTCATCCGCCGGACATCATGGATATCGACATCAAGAATCCCGAAGTAGACGTAACCGACGACCACTTCAAGAAGCTGATCATCTACACCGACGGAAGGCAGTTGCCGAAGAAGATCGACGAGGACCACCCGGAGATCGTCGCGCACTGGAGCGGCAGCCAGCTGGTATCCGACGAAAAGAGCCCGCTGAGCGGAAAGATGAGCCGCACATACGAGTTGTCCGGCGACGGGCGGAAGCTTTACGAGACCGTGCATATCGACCACGGGAAGCGGCCGGCGATCGTAATACGGTACGTCTACGATGCCACCAACTCAGACGTACAGAGCGGACTAGGAACCGACGACCCGGACCGCCCGGTCATCAAGCGGCATTCCGACTCCGACGATAGACGACACTTCGCCCGAACCGCCGCAGTAGCGGAGACACCGCGCTTCCAACGACAGGCGCGGCATATCCGGCTACCAGGGCTCGCGTTTCCCTGCACAGCAAAGCACGCAAGGAACGAATGAGAGGGATTTGCCTACAAGCGGAGGGTAGCTACTTCGCTGCCTTGCTCTTGCTTTGCTCAGCCCGGATCTTCGCCCATCGCGCTTTGGCCTTCTGCGAAATTCTGGCGCGAACGGCGGCAGACATCGTTCTCCGGCCATTGGAGTGGCCGACAACGCTCTTGGTTTGTGTCGCAGCAGACTTGGAAGAGCCATTCAGAGCTTCGATAGCACCTTTCACTGCTGACAGTTGCCTGCTCAGGTTCTCTGCTTCTTTGTGCAATGCTTCAACTATGTTCATGAAACCTCCGTCGAACTATTAAACACGCAACTAGGCCAAACTACAAGAAGGTAAGATGCTGAGTACTTGACGCTTCCTTGGACTGGAGTTGGTACCATTCGTTCCACTGCCAGCGTACTCGGAGCCTAACCCTTCCCCGGCAGGGCTTGTGTTCGTCTGGCCAGCCAATTTGGATGTGCCCGCTGTTTACAAACTCGCATTGCTTGCCGGTGCGCCGGAATCGCGTATGCTATAATTTTTGTTGCGGTAGCGCGTAAATCGTTTTTATAAGGCGTGGAGAACCAGCATGAGTGTGGCGAAGACGGAAAAAATCTGGCACAACGGCAAATTCATCGAGTGGCAGGATGCAAAGGTGCATGTCCTGTCGCACGTGATCCACTACGGCTCGGGAGTATTCGAGGGGATTCGCTGCTACGGGACCGAAACCGGGCCCGCGATCTTCCGCCTGCGCGAGCACATGCAGCGCCTGCTCAACTCCGCCCACATCTACCGCATGGATCCCTCTTTCGATGTCGACCAGCTCTGCGCGGCTGCCATTGATCTGGTGCAGGCGAACAAGCTGGGGGCCTGTTACATTCGCCCGATCGTGTTCCGCGGATACGGCGATGTGGGCGTCGACCCCATGGGCTGCCCGATCGAGATCTACATGGCCTGCTGGGAATGGGGAAAGTATCTGGGCCACGAGGCGTTGGCGGGCGGCGTGGACGTCTGTATCAGTTCCTGGAACCGGCCCGCTCCGAATACTCTTCCTCAGATGGCGAAAGCCTCAGCGAACTACATGAGTTCGCAACTGATTCGCATGGAAGCCAAAGCTAACGGCTATGCGGAAGGTATCGCGCTCGACGTGAACGGCTACGTGAGCGAAGGCTCGGGCGAGAACGTTTTCGTGGTGATGAATGGCTCGCTGAGCACGCCGCCACTGGCCAACTCCGCTCTGCCCGGCATCACGCGCCAATCGGTCACCACAATTTGTAACGACCTGGGGATTCCCGTGGCCGAGCAGATGATCCCGCGCGAAATGCTCTACATCGCCGACGAGGTCTTCATGTGCGGAACGGCGGCGGAGATTACCCCTGTTCGCACCGTCGATCGGATCAAGGTGGGCGGAGGCGCTCGCGGGCCTCTCACCAAGCGCATTCAGGACGAGTTCTTCGCCATCACCAGCGGCAAAAAACCGGACCGGCACAACTGGCTCTCGCCGGTTGGCGCTCCCGCGCCTGCCCCAGCCCTTCGATAACGCGGCGAGTTCGCCCGGCTACCGGGCCGCTTCTGCGTGGGTCATTGGCCGTTGTTATTGAGCTTTGCCAGCGACCTTTGCCAGCGAACGCTAGCGTCGGGGTTTTGACTCACTTTTTCTAATCCAGTACACTCCCGGAGTTCGTTCTGCTTTCGTGTGGCCGCATTTCGCGGCGGAGGGATTTTGTACAGCCTGCCTCAGAAGCTTTTCGCCGAATTTACCGGAACGTTTGCCGTCGTTTTTACCGCCGCCGGCGTTATCTGCGCAGACCAGTATCTCCGCGCGGCTGGGCAGGCGAGTCCCGGTCTGCTGGGATACGCACTCGCATACGGACTTGTGACGGCAGGCGTGGTGAGCGCGCTCGGCCATGTTTCAGGCGCGCATCTGAACCCGGCCATCACGATCGGTTCCTGGGTCACGAAGCGGCTGGGCACGCTCCCGGCGCTTTTTTATTGCGTGGCGCAACTGGCGGGTGCTGCCGCAGCCGGCTACCTGCTCGTCGCGATTCTGCCGGAAGCCGCATGGCGCCCGGTTTCGCTCGGCGCAACCGACCTCGCCTCCGATTTCACCCGCATGCACGGGATGCTGCTCGAGGGCCTGGCGACCTTCTTCGTTGTATTGGTGTACTTTTCGGCGGTCTTCGATGCCGAGGGAGCCTTTCGGCAATTCGGAGCCGCGGCTGTGGGCCTTACCGTTACAGCAGCCGTGCTTCTCAGCCAGCCGTTCACCGGCGCTTCCCTGAACCCGGCGCGGACGTTTGGACCTGCCCTGGCAGCGCATCACTGGATCAACCACGGCGTTTATTGGGTAGGGCCGCTCTTCGGAGGGCTTCTCGGCGCCGTGCTGTTCGACCGGCTGTTTGCACGCGATCCGCTCGCTATTTAGGTACCTCGTAAGGCCCATTCCAGTCCCCAAAACAGCATTGCCAGCCTAGAAACCTGCTGTTTGCGGTTGTTGCGACCCCCAAAAGTGCATGCTACGTTGACATGAAGCTTCACTCCGGGGATTCAGCTTTATGGCCATCAACATCGACGATTTGCTACGCCGGGCCGTGGACAAGCGAGCCTCCGACCTGCACCTGAAGGTCGGCAACCACCCGTATCTTCGCGTCGATGGTGCGCTGCTGGCGCTGAACGATATCCCGCGCGTGACCCCGGAAGAAATGCTGTCGATGGCCTTCAGCATGATGACCAACCGGCAGAAGCAGAAGTTCAAGGAAACCGCCGAGCTGGACATGGCCTACGGAGTAGCCGGTCTGGGGCGCTTCCGCGTCAACGTGTTCCAGCAGCGCGGCAACGTCGGTATGGTGTTGCGCGTCATCCCCACCAAGATTCGCACCATCGAAGAGCTGGAACTCCCGCGCATCCTTACGCAGATTTGTGAGGAAACGCGCGGTCTGGTGCTCACCACCGGTACCACCGGCTCGGGCAAATCCACCACTCTGGCAGCCATGGTCGATCGCATCAATTCCCTGCGCGCCGAGCACGTGATCACCATCGAAGACCCGATCGAATACCTGCATCGCGATAAAAAGGGATTTATCAACCAGCGCGAAGTCGAGGTGGATACGTCGTCTTTCTCCACCGCCTTGCGCGCCGCGCTCCGGCAGGACCCTGACGTGGTGCTCGTCGGCGAAATGCGCGACCTGGAAACCATCTCGACTGCCCTGCTCGCCGCCGAAACCGGACACCTGGTGCTCTCGACCTTGCACACGCTCGATGCCACCGAGACGATCCAGCGCATCATTGCCGTGTTTCCGCCGCCCGAGCAGAAGCAGATTCGCCTGCAGCTTGCGTCCACATTGAAGGCCGTGATCAGCCAGCGCCTGGTGCGGCGCGGCGATGGGCAAGGCCGCGTGCCGGCCGTGGAAGTGATGGTGGCGACCAACTACATCCGCGATTGCATCATCAATCCCGATAAGACGCGCCTGATCCGCGAGGCCATTGCCGCCGGAACCAGCCAGTACGGCATGCAGACCTTCGACCAGTCGCTGTTCGATCTTTTCTCCCGCAACCTGATCACGCTCGAAGAAGCGTTGCTGCGCGCGTCGAATCCCGACGACTTCCGCCTGCGCGTCCAGGGCATCCGTTCCTCCTCCGATTCCGCCCGCGAGGAAATGGAACGGGCCATGAACGAATTCGAACGGCTCGGCCACCGCTAAATCCGCCGCGCAAATCCCGCATTTGCGGCCGTCGCGCTTCCCTTTTCGCCTGCTTCCTTCTATGCTTCTTTTCCGTGCGCAATTCCCCTCGCAAAGTAGCCACCGGACAGGAACTGTACGCCCTCTCGCTGCGCGCATTGACGCGGCGCGCGCATTCCATTCACGAGATGCGCGAATATCTCGAACGCCGGGCGGAAGATGCGGATATGGTCTCCCCGGTGATCGCGCGCCTGCGGGAACAAAACTACCTCGACGATGCGAAGTACGCGCTCGCCTACGCGCGCCAGCATGCCAAAGCGCGTCGCCAGGGCCGCTTCCGCATCGCACGCGAACTTCGCGACCAGAGGCGTCCCCGATCGCCACATCGAGGCCGCGCTCGATGCCGTGTTTGCGGAAACCGACGAGGCTGCGCTGGTCCGTGCCCGTCTTAAGCGGCAGCTTGCGCATATACGAGGCAGCCTGGGGGAACGCAAAATCGCGTCGATCTACCGAAGCCTTTTGCGCGCGGGATTCTCCTCCGACATCATCCGCGCTGAGCTTCGCGGAGTGACTCATGGGGATCTTCCCGCCCCGCCAGAAGCCGAGGGAGAAGAAAGTTGATCGAGCGAGGGTGTTGTAGAACCTTTGCGAGGCGCTGGGCAGTTTAGCCCGCGCCTCGCATTTTTTGTTCGAGACTGCTAAGCCTTCACGAATGTCTCGAGCGCCGCGCGATTGGGTATCGTCACAGTTGAGCCCTTCAACGCGATCAGATGGCGGCTCTTGAAATCGCTGAAGGTTCGGGTGACGGTTTCCCGCGAACTTCCGATGAATTCGCCGATCTCTTCGTGGGTCAAGGGCAGGGTGAGGCGGGTTCCGACCTTGGTTTGCTCGGCGCCCTGCGACCAGTCGAGCAACAGCCGACCCAGTCTTTCCGGGGCGGAGGAAGAGAGCCCCACCGTGCGGAGCTGTTCGCAGGCGTCGTCGTAGAACATCGCCAGCTGCTTCACCATGGCGTGATAGGTTTCCGGATGCTGCGCGACGAAGCGCAGGAAGTCGTCGCGGCGGATGAAGGCGACCTGGCACGGACGCAGCGTCTCGGCGGTCACTTCGTAGGGCGTACCCGCCAATACGGCCGTGAGTCCAAGTATTTCTCCCGGCTTGGCAAGCCGCAGGATCATCGTCTTGCCTTCGCTCGAGCTGATGGAGAGCTTCACCTGCCCTTCGCAGAGGACGAACACCCCGCGAGGGTCCTGTTTCTCCATGAAGAGCACGGCGCCTTCCGGATAAACAGAAGAAGACCTCACGGCGTCGAAATCCTTCAAGGCTCCCGCCTGGAGCTCGCAAAAAAAGGCGTCCTTGCGGAGCTTGCATGACTGGCAATTCTCGCTTAATTCAAAACCGTAAGGTCCTCGCATGGTCACACCCTCCTTAAGAATTTGCGCTTCGGCGCCGAGCTTCCTCGGCAAAATATTCGGTCATGGGCGTATTCGCCAGCAATGCTGCATGAGTTTTCCGGTAGATCTCGGCAAGCAGCCGGCGGCCTTCCAAATCCATGTGCAGCACGCCGCAAAGATCCACCGTCAGCTTTTTCGCCTTCAGTGAAGGCTCCAATTCATGCCATGTGCGGCCGAACTCTCCGACCCAGGGCCCCACAACCGATCCTTCCAGTTTGAGATTCAGAGCGCCCGGTTCGTCGTGGATGGTGATCTTCAACGTAAATGCCCCCTGTTTTTCTGTTACGCCATGGCTATGGCACACAGGCGGCCAAAGTGACGCGCAGCACTAGATGACAATTTCTCGATGACACGGAAGGACTTACAGATATCACAGCGAGGGGTACGGATTATCACGAGGCAGAGTGACGACGATCACTGGCGAAATAGCGTCATACCTGACTACATGTAGTCATCGCGATGGATGTCGAGCTTTTTCAGCTTTGAATTCAGTGTGGTGCGCTTCAACCCGAGCCGCGCCGCGGCTCCCGACGCTCCTGCAATCACGCCCTTCGTTTCGCGCAGCACGCGCAGGATGTGCTCACGTTCGGTCGATTTCAGGGTGGCGTCCTCCGGCGGTGGAGCGGAAGGTGGCATCTCCAGCTCCGCCAAGGGAGCACGAAGGGCCGGGCCGCTCGAGAGGATCACCGCGCGTTCGATGAAGTTTTCGAGTTCGCGAATGTTCCCGGGCCAGTCCCAGCGAGTGAGCGCTTTCATAATGTCGGGAGGGATGGTTTCGATGTGCCGGTTCAGACGGCGGCTGTGCTTGCTGACAAAGTAGCGCACGAGCAGCGGGATATCCTCGCGGCGCTCGCGCAGCGGCGGAATCGTGATGGGGAAAACGCGCAAACGGTAATAAAGATCGCTGCGAAACTCGCGGTCGGCGACCAGCTTTTCAAGGTTTCGATTGGTGGCCGCGATCAGCCGCGCATCCACCGGGATGGTGCGCGTGCCGCCAAGCCGCTCGAATTCCTTCTCCTGCAAAGCCCTCAGAAGCTTAGGCTGCAATTCCAGAGGCAGGTCGCCGACTTCGTCGAGAAACAGAGTGCCGCGGTGCGCGAGTTCCAGCCTCCCGACTTTCTGCGAAATGGCGCCGGTGAAGGCTCCCTTCTCGTGTCCGAAAAGCTCGCTTTCGAGCAGGCCTGTGGGAATCGCCGCGCAGTTCAATTTGACGAGGGTCTGCCCCTGCCGGGAACTCAGATTGTGTATCGCCCGGGCAATGAGGTCTTTTCCCGTGCCGGTTTCGCCCAGAATCAGCACGGTGACGTCGGTGGCCGCGACGGTTTCCACCTGTTTCAGCACGCGCTTGAGTCCGAGGCTCTCGCCGATGATCTCGGCGAAATTGTGTACCGTGTTCAGTTCTTCTTCGAGATAGCGATTCTCCCGTGCGCGGCGCTCCAGTTCTTCCTCGGCTTGTTTCTTCTCGGAAAGGTCGCGAATCACGCTGAGCACGACCCGGCCACCGGGTGTCTCGACCGGGCTGAGCATGATTTCCACCGGAAACTCCGTGCCGTCTTTTCGTCGCCCCTGCAGTTCCAGGCCGATGCCCATAGGGCGGGTTCGTGGCTCGCTGCTGTACTCCTGGCGGTGACGAGGGTGAGCGTTGCGAAAGCGCTCGGGAATCAGCATCTCGACCGGCTGGCCGATCAGTTCGGCGCGGTCGTAGCCAAAAAATTTCGCAACCTGGCCGTTCAACTCGGCGATCCTGCCGTCCGAGTCGGTCGCAACGATGGCATCGGGCGAGAACTCGAAGAGCGAGCGAAAGCGATTCTCGCTGGCCCGCAGGGCCTCCTCGGTTTTCTTACGCTCGGTGAAGTCACGCGTCACTTTCGAGAATCCGAGCAGCTCCCCATTCTTGTTCCGAAGGGCGGTGATCATCACGTTGGCCCAGAACCGCGAACCGTCCTTGCGGACGCGCCAGCCCTCGTCTTCGGATTTCCCCTCCGCAGCGGCGATCTTCAATTCGTGGTCAGGCTTGCCGCTCTCGATGTCTGCGCTCGTGTAGAACCGCGAGAAGTGCTGTCCCATAATCTCTTCCGAAGCGTAGCCCTTGATCCGCTGAGCGCCCTCATTCCAGGTCGAAACGCGCCCGGCGGGATCGAGCATGAAGATGGCGTAGTCCTTCACCCCGGCGACGAGCAGCCGAAATCGTTCTTCGCTCCAAGCCAAATCCTGGTTGGTGGCCTTCAGCTTCTGGTTGGCCTCCTGGATTTCCCTGACGCGCAGAAGGATTTCGCTTTCCATCTCTTCGGCGCGCGTCCGCAATTCTTCGGTCTGCTTGAGCTGCTGCGATTCCTGCTGTTTGAGGCGCACGAAATCGGTTACATCCTCGACGCGGTGGATGATGTAGGTGACTTCCCCGTCCGGCGCGAGAACCGGCGCATTTACGGGGCTCCAGTAGCGTTCCTCGAACCCGCCGCCCTCCGACTCCGGCCTCCGAATGTCATATTTCTGGACCGCCATGGTGTCTGCGCACTTTTCCGTGAGCACGCGCCGGAGGGACGCCCGAAGATTGCGGACCCCGGTTGCTCCCAGATCGTCGGGATTGTCGGGGAAGACTTCGAAGATCCCTTTGCCGAGAATGTCGTCCCGCTTGGTCATGGTGGCGCGAAGATAGGCGTCGCTGACGGCGACAATGCTGAGGTCGGGCGTCAGCACGAGGTAGAGTCCGGGCACGGACTCGAAGAGAGATTGAAAGTCGGGAGCTACCAACGGCTTGGACAAGTTTTCCCCGTACAGCCATTTAAAGGGAGCTTCTGGAGTGTTTACCCCACCGACATGATAATGACCCGGAAGCAGAGCTACAAGGGGCTAGCGGTTTTCGCCGACTCAGCGGTGAAAGGAAGAGGAAGGCTCGGTATTGGGCCGAAGCAGTGTAGAAGAAAAACTGGGAGAACCGGGAACATGTTCCCCGCTCTCCCATGAATTGCTCGGCCGTTCGTTCAGGAGGACAACTTGAAATCGACCTTGATGTCCAATCGAATCGCAACAGGCTGGTCATCGAGGATCGTGGGTTCATACTTCCTGCCCTCGACGGCCTTGATGGCGGAAGGAAAGAGCAGCGCTGGGCCGCTGACAACCTTCACGCCGGTCACGTTGCCGTGCTCGTCGATGATCGCCTCGAGTACCACCACACCCGAGACGTGTGCCTGCCTCGCAATCGGCGAATAGACGACCGGAGGCGCGTAGAGGATCCGAGGCTCCTTCATGCCGCTGGAGATTCGAATCGGTCCCTTGGGCTTCTCCGCGACCGCTACAGGCGGAGGCGGCGGAGGCCCGGCGATGGCTCCGGCAAGCACGTCCCCGACTCCTCCCGGAATGCCACCGGTGACACCCCCGATCGCAGGCGCCATCGCGCCGACATCTGGCGCTGTGGCCACAATTCTCTTGGGAATCAGAGTCGGGGCTGTGAGTTGGGCTTTAATGAAGGACGGCTTGGGCGCAACCGCCGCGCGCGCCATCGGAGGCGGAGCGGACGGAGGAGCCGCCGGAGGAGGCGGTGCGACCAGCAGAGTCGAGTTCAGTTTGTAGAGGTCCATCCCCTCGGTGAAAATGAGAGGAATCACCAGCAGCGCGCCAAGGATGGCTGCCTGGAGGGCGAACGCGAGGCCGGTTTGCGCCGCGCGCCTCCCGCGGGACTGAAAGTCTTCCTCGATGATCGAAGTCGAAAAGATGCTTTGGTTTGGCGGCGCCGGGCTGGGGGCCGGGGCGAAGAAGTCCTGGGATTTGCTGCTGGATGGTGAACCGCTTTGCTGAAAAACACCTTCATTCAGGGCCGACATCTGTCATCTCCTTTTTCACTGGAAGCATTGCGGCCACGGGGCATCCGGGGAATCTCGAAGAGACCCTGAATTGAGCCCAAAGCCGCCACCGCCGGATAACTGCGGTGGAAAATCTCGATCCACGTGGAAAAGCGAGATGCGTTAACTACACTAAATATCCTCCATTAGTTTGCAGATTGGGGGCAAAAATCACAAACTCTGAATCCGAATCGATGCTATAGAAAAAGGGGATGCGAGGCTGGATTGAGGATGATTGAGGATAGCGGGGATTGAGTAACTTCAGAGAAGACTTGCGCGAAACGCCGGAATGTTTATTGCTTTATCGCGTCTCCGGCTTCTACCTGAGGACATCATCGCTGTTGAACGCGATCTCGATAAGCTCGGTCGTCTCCTTCGGGGCGGGCTCGAATTTCCACTGCTGTACTGCGTCCAGCGCCGCCTTGACTAGTACCGGGCCGCCGCCAATCTCATGCGCTTCTTTGACGGTTCCATCCGGCGCCACCACAGCTTGAATTCGAACCTTGCCGAAAATATGGTTGCGGCGAGCGAGATCCGGATACCGGGGCTGTACCTTGACGGCAACTTTCCGGGCGGCCGCTTGTGCTTGCGGATTGGGTTCCTGGGAGAACGCCGGTCGCGGCGACGACATAAGGGACAAAGCCATCAGTCCGAGGCCAATCGCCCATTTCCACGCATTCGCGAGCACTTTAGATCTCCACTTTTTAGGGGATGCAAAGCCTGTACTTTCAAGATATCGCAGGATGCGCTTCCGGCAACGCAATCTTGCGAGCGAGGTGTCTCGTCATGCACCCCGAAGCAACGCGAGCATTAGTCCTTAGTTTCTGGAAGGATGCAGACACTGGGGAAGGATCGGGTCGCTGAAGTGTCGGTCGGTAGCGCGGCCGCTCGCACGCCCTCTCAGGCGCGGTGGTATAATAAACGGATGATTGCAGCACCAGGTGCATTGCGCTTGCTTCTGTCTGTTTTGCTGCTGAGTTGCGGTCTATTTAGTGCCTCCCGGACAGTGACGGCTGCGACCCTTCCAGTGCAAGAACACCGATTGGTCCTATTTCATCTGCACACAAACGAGCGAATCAATATCGTTTATCGGAGAGGGGATGAGTATCTTCCCGATGCGGTCGATCAACTCGATCATTTTCTGCGCGATCATCGGACGGGCGATGTAACGACATTGGATCCCCGTCTTTTCGATCTATTGAGCGATCTTACCGCGGCGGTGGGCCGCGCCGGCGCGGAGGTCGATATTGTCTGCGGCTATCGCACGCCGTGGAGCAACGAATTCCTTCGCCGCACAACTGCCGGGGTGGCAAAACACAGCCAGCACATGCGAGGAGAAGCAATTGACATTCGCATCCCGGGCGTGTCGACGGCTCGCTTGCGCGACGCCGCTCTGCGTCTGCATCGCGGAGGGGTTGGCTACTATCCCCAATCTCAATTTGTGCACGTCGATCTTGGACCCGTCCGGCGCTGGTAATTCCGCTTCGCGCTTCCCTTCTTATTCCTGCGCTGTATAGGGATACCCCTGGTCGAGGACATGCTCCAGGGGAACGTCGTATCCATAGATATCGTCGAAGAAATGCACTTCTCCGCTGTCGGTAACAATCGCCGTGCCGTAGAGAATCAAGACCGGAATGGATTCGGCAAGACTCACGCGCAGTGTGCTGTCGCCGTTCATCGCTGCGAGGATGCGGTCCCGGGTCCACTCCGGCTTGTCGCGTAGAACCCACGCCGCCAGCTCGACGGGGTCTTCCACGCGGATGCATCCGTGACTAAAATCGCGGCGGGATCGCGAGAACAACTGCGTCGCGGGCGTGCCGTGCATATAGACGTCATACTTATTGGGCAGATCGAATTTTACGAGGCCCAGCGAATTCTCCGTCCCCGGCTTTTGGCGAATGGCCAGCTTGCCGGAGTACAACGGTTTTCTCATTTCCTCGCTGACGCTGCCGTCGCTGACAACATTCCCCTTCGCATCGACGATTTCATACGAATGCCTCGTGAGATAGCCGGGATCTTTTCTCACCTCTCGAAGCAATTCCTTGCGCTGAATGTCCAGCGGGACGTTCCAATAGGGACGAAAGATTACTGATTTCAGCTCGGCGGCAAATACCGGCGTCCGGTGCTGATACGACCGCCCGACAACCACCTTCATCGAAAAAGCTGTGCCGTATTTTTCGTTCGCTGCGTACAGGCGGAATTCCGGGATGTTCACGACGATGGGCGCCCGGTCGAATTCATGGGGAAGCCACCGCCACCGTTCCAGGGTGACCTTGATCTGTTCGACGCGCTGGCTCAAGGGAGTATTGAGCTCCTGGAAGGTGTGAGCATCGATGATTCCGTTCGGTTCGAGTCCGTGACGCAGCTGAAAATGCTTCACGGCAGTCACGAGCGATCCCTTATAGGCCGCCGCGGGCGTGGCATTTGCATCGTTTTCGGGCAAGTCTCCCAGAAGCCGGAGGAGGCCCTGGAGCCGGTTTATGCCGCTATACGAATCGCCGGGCTTCACGGGCTTGGGCGGGACGAGAAGGGGCTCGCCGTCATCCTCGGCCGCAAGTTTCATATAGGTCTTCAAGGAGCCAATCGTCCGGCGATACCCGGGGAATGGCGGCTCGACAGTTCTCATCACCGCGTCCACATCTCCGGCATTCACCAGTTTTTGACGCAGAAACTCGGAAAGAACTATCTTCTTGTTTTCGATATCCAGATCGAAGTGAAACGTACGAGGATTTACACGACCCCGGTGTAAATCGGAAACATAGCGCATCGTCGATATCGTTAGCGCAAGATCGAATTGCACGAGTTCGGAATCCGCGGCCCGACCCGAATCAAGTGCCGTGACGCGCCCTTCCCATCGGGGACCGTCATAATCGATTGGATTGAGCCCCTCATCGTCAGCGTGCTGTAGAAGACGAATGATGGCCCGGGCCTGAGCGGAAGGCCGGCGGCCAACTACCCATGGCAGGCTGTCGCTTGCTGATCCATAAACTGATCGATAGAATTGCTGGGCATCTGTACGATAGTTGCGAAAGTCGGGATACTGAAGTTCAGGAAGTTGACCGGCGTCGAGATAACCCTCCAGGGCAGCTCGGGCGCTCGAAGATAACTGCTGCGCTCCCGCGTTGCCCGGCGAAGGCACGTTACCTGCAGAAGGAGAGCTGTGCGCGGCTCCCAAGCCCGAAGATAGCGCTAAGAGAACCAGGAGCACGAGCGTTCGATAGCCCCCGCTGAATCGCATCATTTTTTCTTTTCGAATGGGAATCTTTCTGGATCTCAAAATGAAGGGTTTTGCTGTCCGCGTCGGACTGCTGGCACAGATTCGAGAACAGCACGCAACTTACAGAAAAAAGCGGGTGAGCCTGTAAGCCGGATTTTGTGCTTCGCGCGCGGCGCTCGATTTGCATCAAGACGCTGGTGCGCGCGACGCGGCGATCATTCCTCTAGGTCCCGAATCGCTCCGGGACTCAAGCAGCCTACCCGAGGGTCGCGGCGCCGCTCTTGCGAGCGAACGCGTACGGGCCGGGCCGGCCCTCCCCTCCTATTTGGCCTTGCTCCACGCGGGGTTTTCCGTGCCCCGGGTGTCGCCACCCGGGCGGTGGGCTCTTACCCCACCTTTTCACCCTTGCCCAATGCGCCCGACTCAAAGAGGCGAGCCCGCGGTTTTTCCGAAGGCTTGCCGCCGCGGTACAAGCGACACCGGCGGTTTAATTTTCTGTGGCACTTTCCGTAGCCGCAGCTCAGAAAGCCGCTTTCGCGACATCCTGACCCGCAACCCCCTGGCGTTACCAGGCGCGTTGCCCTTCGTCGACGGCTCTTGCGAGTTCACGACGATGGAGTCCGGACTTTCCTCCCGTCCGCCGCCCTTGCGGGCAGCGAACCAGCGATCACCCGGCTCACCCGCCAGACTTGATTGTAGCAGGAAGAAGCCCCCGCAGGCTCCGCCCTGGTTCCTGGGCTCCAAGGGCCCTTGGCCCCATGTCTTTATTGACTTTATAGGCCGACCGGCATATGTTCCCCCAAGCGAATCGCCCTGGGGGAATCCGATCGCGATCGACCAGGAGGCAGTATGGAAAAGAGCATTCTAACGATCAGCTACTGGCTGGGCGTCCTGTGTACCGTGCTGGCAGTGGCGATGCGGGTCCTCAACATGCTCGGCGTGTCGTTTTACGAGATAATGACTCGAGGCAACCCCATTGCCTTCCGTACGTTTCTGAATGGCGCGATGCTCTTTTTTCTGGCCGCAATCGCGAGCGCAGCCTACTCCTGGCATAAGTCGCGGACCTAACCCATGTCGTAAATGCTTCGACGGATTTGCCCTGCTCATCTCAGGGGTTAAAAACCCTTTTGTCTCACAGACGTTTTTGGCATTGCTGAACCCGTGCGCTGACGAGTTCCATTTATGAGATGTAATGGCCGCTAGCGGTTACTGTAAAATCAGTTTTCCCAGATGTTGCGGGAAAGCCTGATTTCGAGGATCACGTCGTGGCTCTCGGAGGTATGGACGAGGCAGGAGCTGCACTTAAGCAGAGCCATAAACGACTGGGCGGCTTGCTCAAGCCGTTCATCGATGCGGACGCCGAGGGTGCGCTGGCTCGATAAGGAATCCAGCACCGCCTCGCCGCTCGAAGTTGGTATCACCAGGTACATGCAGGCAGCCTAACAACGGCGGGCGGAAGTGTCCAATCGGACCTTTTGATTCGAGTGATTCGGATTTGAGCTGTGATCGGGAAGTTGAAGTTTACGTTAGGCTTACGTCGCGAGGAGCTCATTCGACCGCTTACTACGCCGGCTCGCCTGTTACGACGCCACCGCCGGGATTTCCTCGCGCGAGACCGTAGCGGGCCGGATCGGGATCATGACTTCCACCAGAGTGCCGGGGCTCGCATTGCTCAGCCGCAGTTCCCCGCCAAACTCTTTCACCCTTTGACGCATTCCCCCGATGCCGATCCCAATGCTCTCGGGCCGCAGCTCGGTAATCTCCTCGGGGATTCCCTTGCCATTGTCCCGCACGCTGACGATCACTTCCGTCTCGTTCTTCAGGAGCGTGACCCAGCCCTTGCGCGCCTGCGAATGGCGGAAAACGTTGGTCAGGGCCTCCTGGACGATCCTGAACACCGCAGTCTCCAGTTCCGGAGCGAGCCGCGGGAAATTGGCCGGCTGGACGTCGATGGAGGTCTCGATCCCGCTGCGCTTCGTGAGCCCCTCCAGGTACCACTGCAAGGCGGACTGCAACCCCACCTCGTCCAGAAGCGGCGGATGCAGAAGATGCGAAATGCTGCGGACCTGCTGAATCGCGTGGTCCATGAGCTCGCGAGCATCGGCTGCCAGGTCTGTCGGCGGCCGGGATCCGTTGGGCTTCGCCAGCATTCCTTCGAGCATCATTTTGATAGCGACCAGGTCCTGACCCAGCCCGTCGTGCAACTCGCGCGCGATGCGCCGGCGCTCTTCGTCCTGCGTCACGATCAGGCTATTCGAAAGGCGGCGCAACTCGCGGTTCAGCATTTCCAGCTGATGGGTCTTGCGGTGCAATTCGGCGAAAACGGAGACTTTCGCGCGCAGCACCTCGGGAACAACGGGGACCGAGATGTAATCGACCGCGCCCCGCTGATAGCCCTTGAGCCGGTCCAAATCCGTAAGGTGCACCGCTGAAATGAAAATAATCGCCGTTCTCTGAAACCGGGGATGCTGGCGGATCATCTCGGCGAGTTCGAAGCCGTCGATCTCCGGCATGCTTACATCCATCAGCACCACCGCGATATCGGATTTCAGAAGGTGCTCGAGGGCTTCCCTCGCGGAGTTGGCCTTGATCAGATTCTCGCCCAGTTCCTTGAGGATCGCTTCATAGGTAAGCAATTTGGCAGGCTGATCGTCCACCATCAGGATGTTGACCTTATCCTGCACGCTCATGGCATTCCTTTCAGACAGAGCTGCACGATCACCGGTGCAGCCACATCCGCAGCGCGGATAGCAACTGTTCTGTGTTGACCGGCTTGGCCAGATATTCCGATGCCCCGGCCTCCAGACATTTCTCGCGGTCGCCCTTCATGGCTTTGGCGGTCAGCGCGATGATGGGCAGGCGGCGGAGCGAAGCGTTCTGCCGGATCACCTGCATCGTCTCGTAACCGTCCATCTCCGGCATCATGATGTCCATCAGCACAATCGCGATGTCGGGAGTCGATTCGAGGGTTTTGATGGCTTCGCGGCCCGTGCCCGCCGCCAGCACCGTCATTCCCCTCCGCTCCAGCACGCTGCTGAGGGCGAAGATGTTTCGCACGTCGTCATCGACCACGAGCACCTTCCTGCCCACCAGGGCATCGTCGGAGCGATGCAGCCGGTCGAGCATCTTCTGCTTTTCGACGGGAAGATCCGCAACCACGCGATGCAGGAAGAGGGCCGTCTCGTCGAGCAGACGCTCCGGGGATTCCACGCCCTTCACCACGACGCTGCGCGCCAGCGTGTGCAGGCGGGCGTCTTCTTCGGGAGTGAGTTCCTTGCCGGTGAAGACAACCACGGGCACATCACCGATCTCCGGGGTATCGCGGAGCTGCTCGAGGATCTCGAAGCCGGACATGTCGGGCAACCGCAAGTCCAGCACGACGCAATCGAACTGTTCACTGTTGATCGCTTCGAGCGCTTCACTGCCGGTGGCCGCGACGGAAACGTCGATGTCGTCGTAGCCCAGCAATTCGCGAATGCTCAATTGCTCGCCGGGATTATCCTCCACCACCAGGAGACGCTTCCGCCGCGGCGCCGAATAGTCTTTGATGCGTCCCAATGCCGAATCCAGTCCCTCGGGCGTGGTCGGTTTGGTGACGAACGAAAATGCTCCGCGCGACAGGCCGTGATGGCGGTCTTCATCGAGAGTGAGAACCTGGACGGGAATATGACGGGTAGCTGAGTCCTGCTTGAGGTGGTTGAGCACCGTCCAGCCCAGCATGTCGGGCAGGAAAACGTCCAGCGAAACCGCCGTCGGGTGGAACTCCCGCGCCAGAGCAAGAGCCTCGGAGCCTCGCGTGGCGACCAGCACCTTGAACCCTTTGTCGCGAGACAGATCGCACAGCACGCGGGCATAGTGCGGATCGTCCTCAACGATCAACAGCACGGCGTCGTCGGGCTGCAGATTTTCTCGATCATCGGGGATATGCTCGACGGCACGCTCCGCGGATGCCTTTGCCGACAACTGCAAGGGGGATGTGGAGGAGGCTTTTCGATCGACCAACGTGAGGCCGGTTGAGGGACCGACATACGTCTGCGGCAGGTACAGCGTGAACGAACTGCCCTTACCGGGAGCGCTGCGTAATTGGATCTCGCCCCCGAGCAAATTCGCCAATTCGCGGCTGATCGCGAGCCCGAGACCCGTGCCGCCGTATTTGCGGCTGGTGCCCGCGTCGGCTTGCTGGAAGGCCTCGAAGATGATGCGCTGTTTCTCGGCCGGAATGCCGATACCCGTGTCGGCGACCTCGAACGCGATCACCGATGCCGCCCCGCTGAGCAACGGATGATCCTCGCTCCAGCCGTTTTCCGCCGGGAATACCGATAGCCGGACGCTGCCCTGTTCCGTGAATTTGAACGCGTTGGAAAGCAGGTTCTTCAGCACCTGTTGCAGGCGCTTGGAGTCGGTAACGAGGCTGCGGGAAAGGTGCGGCGCGCTTTGAATTTCGAAGCTGACCCGGCGATTTTCCGCCTCATGGCGGAACGGCCGCGCCACCATTTCCAGCAGGCTGGCGAAGAAGACCTCTTCGGCTTCCACCGACACCGTGCCGGATTCGATCTTCGAAAGGTCCAGAATGTCGCTGATGAGGTTGAGCAAGTCCGTCCCCGCGCCGTGGATCGTCCGCGCAAATTCCACCTGCTTGGGAGTCAGGTTTCCGTCGGGATTGTCCGTGAGCTGCTGGCCCAGCACGAGAATGCTGTTGAGCGGCGTGCGCAGCTCGTGCGACATGTTGGCCAGGAATTCGGATTTGTACTTCGAGGTCAGCGCGAGTTCCTTGGCCTTCTCCTCCAGCGCGCGCCGGGCCTGCTCGATTTCCTGGTTCTTGCGCTCCACTTCGACGTTCTGCTCGGCGAGCTGCTGGGCTTTCTGCGCCAGCTGCTCGTTGGTCTGCTGCAGTTCCTTCTGCTGCGTCTGAAGCTCGGTGGCCAATTGCTGCGACTGTTTCAGCAGGCCCTCGGTCTGCATGGTAGCTTCAATGCTGTTCAGCACGATGCCGATGCTGGCGGTGAGCTGCTCAAGGAATGCCAGGTGGGACGCCGTAAAGGTGCCCAGCGAGGCCAGTTCGATAACCGCCTTCACGCGATCTTCGAACAGCACCGGCAGCACGATCACGTTCCGCGGCACGGCGCGGAACAATCCGGAGCGGATGGGCACGGCGTGCTGCGGAAGCTCGGTGATCAGCATGCTCTGCTTCTCTGCCGCGCACTGCCCGCCAAGACCCTCGCCCAGTTTCAGATGCTGAGGGTGCCCGTCCTGCCCGTCGTCGGCGAATGCGGAAAGCAAAACAAGTCCGCCCAGCTCTTCCGATTCCATCTGATAGATCACGCCCTGCTGCGCGTTCACGAGCGGCGCCAGTTCCGAAAGCAGCATGCGTCCCACGGTGGCCAGGTCGCGCTGGCCCTGCAACATGCCGGTGACGCGGGCCAGGTTGGTCTTCAGCCAGTCCTGCTCGTTGTTCCGGTCGGTGGTGAGCCGGAGGTTGTCGATCATCGTGTTGATGTTGTCTTTGAGGTCCGCGACTTCGCCGCTCGCTTCCACCTGAATCGAGCGGGTCAGGTCGCCCTTGGTCACGGCCGTGGCGACTTCCGCGATGGCGCGCACCTGATTGGTGAGGTTGTCGGCCAACAGGTTGACATTTCCGGTGAGGTCCTTCCACGTGCCGGCGGCGCCAGGCACGTTCGCCTGGCCGCCGAGGCGGCCTTCCACACCGACTTCGCGGGCCACGGTGGTCACCTGATCGGCGAAGGTGGCGAGGGTGTCTGTCATGTTGTTGATGGTATCGGCGAGCGCGGCCACTTCACCTTTCGCGTTTACGGTGAGCTTCTGCGTGAGCGCTCCGTTCGCCACCGCCGTAACGACCTTCACAATTCCACGGACCTGCTCGGTGAGGTTGGCGGCCATCACGTTCACATTGTCGGTCAGGTCTTTCCAGGTTCCCGCCACACCCGGGACCTGCGCCTGGCCTCCGAGCTTGCCTTCGGTACCCACTTCGCGCGCCACGCGCGTGACTTCGGCGGCGAAAGCGTTGAGCTGGTCGACCATGGTGTTGATCGTGTTCTTTAGCTCGAGGATTTCGCCCTTCACGTCCACGGTGATCTTGCGGGAGAGGTCACCGCGAGCCACGGCCGTAGTTACTTCGGCGATGTTACGCACCTGAGCCGTGAGGTTGCCGGCCATCGCGTTCACCGAGTCGGTGAGGTCTTTCCAGGTACCTGCCACACCGGGGACGTTGGCCTGTCCGCCCAGCCGGCCTTCGCTGCCGACCTCGCGCGCCACTCGGGTAACTTCCGCGGCGAAAGACCGCAACTGCTCCACCATCGTGTTCAGGGTTTCTTTCAACTGCAGAATTTCGCCGCGCACGTCCACGGTGATCTTGCGCGACAAGTCGCCGCTGGCGATAGCGGTGGCCACTTCCGCGATGTTTCGCACCTGGCCCGTGAGGTTGCTGGCCATGAAGTTCACGTTGTCGGTGAGGTCTTTCCACGTTCCGCCGACGCCGGGGACCTGCGCTTGTCCGCCCAGCTTCCCTTCCGTACCCACCTCGCGCGCCACGCGCGTGACTTCTCCAGCGAACGCATTGAGCTGATCGAGCATCGTGTTGATGGTGTTCTTGAGCTCGAGAATTTCGCCCTTCACGTCCACGGTGATCTTGCGCGACAAGTCGCCGCGGGCCACGGCCGTGGTTACTTCGGCGATGTTGCGGACCTGAGCGGTGAGGTTGCCGGCCATGGAGTTAACCGAGTCGGTGAGGTCTTTCCACGTGCCGGCCACGCCGGGCACGTTGGCCTGGCCGCCGAGCCGGCCTTCGCTGCCAACCTCGCGGGCCACGCGCGTGACTTCTCCCGCGAACGCGTTGAGCTGGTCCACCATCGTGTTGATGGTTTCTTTCAGGAGCAGAATTTCGCCGCTGACGTTCACGGTGATCTTCTTGGACAGGTTGCCGCTGGCGATGGCGGTGGAGACTTCCGCGATGTTTCGGACCTGACCGGTCAGGTTGCTGGCCATCGAATTCACCGAGTCGGTGAGGTCCTTCCACGTGCCGGCGACGCCGGGCACCACGGCCTGTCCACCCAGGCGGCCTTCGCTGCCGACCTCGCGCGCGACGCGCGTGACTTCGGAGGCGAACGACCGCAGCTGGTCCACCATCGTGTTGATGGTGTCTTTCAGCTCGAGAATTTCGCCCTTCACGTCCACGGTGATCTTGCGCGACAAGTCGCCTCGGGCCACGGCCGTGGCCACTTCGGCGATGTTTCGCACCTGGCCGGTGAGGTTGCTGGCCATGAAGTTCACGTTGTCGGTGAGGTCTTTCCAGGTGCCCGCGCCCGGCACCTGCGCCTGGCCTCCGAGCTTGCCTTCCGTTCCCACCTCGCGGGCCACGCGCGTGACTTCTCCGGCAAACGCGTTGAGCTGGTCCACCATCGTGTTGATCGTGTTCTTCAGCTCGAGAATTTCGCCCTTCACGTCCACGGTGATCTTGCGCGACAAGTCGCCGCGGGCCACAGCCGTGGTGACCTCGGCGATGTTTCGGACCTGAGCAGTCAGGTTGCCGGCCATGGAGTTGACCGAGTCGGTAAGGTCTTTCCACGTGCCCGCCACGCCCGGAACGTTGGCCTGCCCTCCCAGCCGCCCTTCGGTTCCTACCTCGCGGGCCACGCGGGTGACTTCACCGGCGAACCGGTTAAGCTGGTCCACCATCGTGTTGAGCGTTTCTTTCAGCTGCAGAATTTCGCCGCGCACGTCCACGGTAATCTTGCGCGACAAGTCGCCGCTGGCGATCGCGGTCGCTACTTCGGCGATGTTGCGCACCTGGCCCGTTAGGTTGCTGGCCATGAAGTTCACGTTGTCAGTGAGGTCTTTCCACGTGCCCGCCACACCGGGCACCTGCGCCTGGCCTCCCAGCTTGCCTTCCGTGCCCACTTCGCGCGCCACGCGTGTGACTTCTCCAGCGAACGCGTTGAGCTGGTCCACCATCGTGTTGATGGTGTCTTTCAGCTCGAGAATTTCGCCCTTCACGTCTACGGTGATCTTGCGGGACAAGTCGCCGCGAGCCACCGCGGTGGTGACTTCGGCGATGTTACGCACCTGAGCCGTGAGGTTGCCGGCCATCGCGTTGACCGAGTCGGTGAGGTCTTTCCACGTGCCCGCCACGCCCGGCACCACGGCCTGTCCGCCCAACCGCCCTTCGGTGCCCACTTCGCGCGCCACGCGGGTGACTTCCGACGCGAAGGAACGCAGTTGGTCCACCATCGTGTTGATGGCTTCTTTGAGCTGGAGAATTTCGCCGCGAACGTCCACGGTGATTTTGCGGGAAAGGTCTCCGCTGGCCACCGCGGTGGTCACCTCGGCGATGTTGCGCACCTGGCCGGTGAGGTTGCTGGCCATCGAATTCACCGAGTCGGTGAGGTCTTTCCACGTGCCGGCCACTCCCGGAACCACGGCCTGTCCGCCCAGTTTGCCGTCGGTGCCGACCTCGCGCGCCACGCGGGTGACTTCGGCGGTAAAGACGCCCAACTGCTGAATCATCGTGTTGGCGATATTGGCCGAACGAAGGAACTCACCTTCGAGGGGCCGTCCGTCCACATCCAGCCTTACCGTCTGGGTAAGGTTTCCTTGCGCAACGGCCGCGATGGCACGCGTGACCTCCGTCGTTGGGCGCAGAAGATCTTCGACCAGCGTATTCACCGAGACTTCCATCTCGCCCCAGGCCCCCCGCGAGTCGCGGAACCGGGTGCGTTCCCGAGTGCGGCCCTGCTTCCCGACGACGTGCCCGATGCGCTTGAGCTCCTGGGCCATCTGCTGGTTGGCCGCCACGATGTCGTTGAAGGTGTCGGCGATTTTGCCCGCCAATCCCACCCAGGCGCCCGGCAGTCGCACCGAAAAGTCGCCGTCGCGCATGGTCTGCAGGCTGGCCAGGATCACCGCCAGATCGGCGGAGGACACATCGGTGCGGCTCTGCCCGTTCGCGTGGCCGTTGCTTTCCCGGCCGACTTGGGCTTTTCAGGCTTGGCCTCCACAGGCGCGGTCATTTCGGGTGTTTTCATCAAATATCTCCCAAGTGGGCGCGGACGTTCCGGGAATCCGAGGAAATTTCAATGGACAGCAATAGCTGTAGCAATTCGGATATTCCTGTAAAACGCGTTCGTGTATCGTGAATATCACGGATGAGATTTCAGGCGCACTACAGCGTTCTATGTAGATATGGCGGGGGAATTACTGGGATAAATACTTAGACTGACAAGCGGGCTGAAAATTCCCAAACGACCGGGCTACGAGGCCATTTTTGCGCAGACTTCGTTAGTCACCAGCTCCACAAACTCCAGATAGGTTTGCAGCGTCGCCTCAATATCAAGTGCCTTTTCTTTCACACGGCCCTCGCGCAAATTCAAAATCGCCTCAAATGCCGAGGGATCAGCTCCGGTAAGCGATGCAACAGCCGCGACGGCCTCCCGTTTGCTGGCGGGCTTGGGCTGCCCCAAGGCAATCAGCGCATGGCGAAACAACGTGCAAAACGCTGAGTTGGAGGCCACCATGATCCCCAGATGCGCCTTGGGCTTCGCGGGCGCGGCCAGAATCGCCTGCCGGAGGCGGAGCCAGTTTGTGCGCATTTCCCGTTCCACCTGCAGCCGGTGCAGCCGCATGGAAACCTCGAAGCCCTGAAGAAAATCGGACCCGAAAAGCATCCGGTGCCTGTCCTTCATATCCAGCAGTTCGATAGCGAACACGTCCGCCGAGCGCCGCAGTTCATCGAGTGTGAATATGAGCGGAGACGGATTCCCCTGGCGCGTCCACCATTCCGCCGTTGCATGAAGCTGCTCGAGTTCGCGCGATCCGGCGCTCTCGACGATGCAGAGAACATTCAAATCGGAATGCTCGGCGAGGAACTCCCCGGTAACAGCCGATCCATAGAGAACCACCGCCCGCAAATTCGCGCCCGAAGCGGCTTTTAATCGCTGCACCAGTTCTGTGAGCTTCGCTTCCATGTCTGCCTAGCCTCTCAGCAATCGAACACACTTCCTACCAGCTGCCGCTTGCGCCGCCCCCGCCAAACGAGCCGCCGCCGAACCCGCCAAATCCTCCGCCGCCCCCACCGCCTCCGCCGAATCCCCCGCCCCAGCCGCCACCCATCATCCCTCCGCCCATGCCGCCCATCATCGGCCCGACCCAGCCTCCGGGCCCCATTCGCGAGCCGGGGCCTCCCGCGCGGCGAAAGATCGAAAAGATGATGAAGATCAGGAACAGGAGCAGGAAGATCTCGCTTATGCCCGATGGGGCGTTGTTCTGCCGGCGGGGCGACGTGACGACGCCGGTGAGCGTGACGCCGCGGTCCGCCGCAATCACGGTCGCCACTTCGCTGGTCATCAGCGTCACGGCGGCGTCGTAATTATTCTGGCGCAAGTACGGGACAGCATCGCGGCCGATGCCTCCGACTTTGCCGTCCGGCAGGATTTCTTCCAGTCCGTACCCTACTTCAATGCGATACCGGTGATCGTCCACGGCGAGCAGGATCAGCGCGCCGCGATTGGTCTGCTTGGGTCCGATTCCGAGGCGCGTGGCGAGATCGATCGAATAGTCCTCGATCGGACGTCCTGCGAGCGTTTTGACCGTCACCACGACAATTTGCGCCTGCGCCTTCTGATCCACTTCGGTGCAAAGTTCCGTAAGCCGCGCTCGCGTTGTCGCGTTTAAAACATTCGCGAAGTCGTTCACGTAGCCGCTGATCTTCAGCTGATCCTGCGCCTGCGCAAACAGAGCTGGCCGTCGCAAGCAGCATGAAGACGAGCAAAGCGCAAGTCTTCAGCGGCGAAAGGGCACGCGAAGATTTGCTGTAAGTGAATAAGAAATTACGGCTTTTATTTAGCGCAGCCTGAAGCGGCGACAAGGTTCGGGGCATCGAATCTGGGAGTCTCCAGCTCATGTTAGAACCCTCACCTCGGGGAGTCAAACGAGGAGTCACGCAAGCACTGGTCGGTGTCGAACCGTGATGGCAGCGCAATCGATATGAATTCGACATCGCCGGAGGTGCTTATACAATGGAGAATGCTCTGAAATAAATCGTCGCCGCGCAGCGTTCCCAATACATGTTTCGTGTGTGCCTGCGGGCAACAGCCTTTGGAGAGGACCGAAAAGATGAATCGAAATTCGAGGCGGGTGGCAATGGCTTTGTCGGTCGTTGCATCTTTGGTGGGTTCGCTGATTGTCGACCCTGCCTATTCTCAGCAGACGGACGCGCCCAGTGCATCGCAGGCGTCGCCGGCACGGCCCGACGGTTCAATGTCTGGTTTAGGCGCTGCCGCGGGTTCGTCCCGGGCTCTGACGCTCGCGCCCGACTACTCCTTCGGTCAGTCCTACTTCCCGCATTTCACCCTGCCGTACCGGCCGCTGACCCTGCCCGAGCCGCCGCTCACGAATTCGCCACGGATCGACCAGCTGATCGTTCATGATCCGAAGCAGGGCGACAAATTGATGCTGAGCCTGGAAGACGCCATTTCCCTCGGACTCGAAAACAACATGGACATCGCCGTGCAGCGCTTCACGCCCTGGCTCGACGAAACCGCGCTGCTCCGCGCCAAATCCGGCGTAAACGGCAGACTCGTCTTCGATCCAGTGTTGACGGGAACAGGCTATATCTCCCAAGCCTCCCTGCCGATCAACAATCCATTCCTTGCGGGCGTGCCCTCTGTTTCATCCACTACGACGGTTGTGGCTCCAGTAGCCCCGAATCTGATCAGCCACAATGGCGTCGCCAATTTCAATTACACGCAGGGGTTCGCCACCGGCACGCAGCTTCAGGTCAGTTTCGACAACACGCGCTCCTCCATCAATTTTCCGGGCGATCTCTTCAATCCCTACGTGCAATCCTCGCTGACGGTCCAGGTAACGCAGCCTCTGCTCAACGGCTTCGGCCGCCTCGCGAACACCCGCTACATTCTGGAAGCGCGCAACACCGTAAAAGTGGGCGAATCGCAATTCGCGCAGCAGGTGATCAACAGCGTCACGCAGGTGGCGAACGACTACTGGGAACTCGTCTACGCGCGTGAGAACGTAAAAGTGGAGCAGGCCACGGTGCTGGTGGACCAGACGCTCTATGACAACAACAAGAAGCAGCTCGCCATCGGCACCATGGCGCCACTCGATGTGATCACCGCCGAATCGCAGCTCGCCTCCGACCAGCAAGCTCTGGTGCAGGCGCAAACCACGCAACTGCAGGACGAGACCACGCTGCTGGTCGCGATCACCAAAGATCCGCTCGCGATGTCTCTCTCCGGCGTCGAAATCGTTCCCACCTCTCCGATCCCCACGCCGGACGTTATTGAGACCATTCCGCTGCAAACGGCCGTGCAGGAGGCCTGGCAGAAGCGCCCGGAACTCCAGCAGGCCGCGCTTAATCTGAAAAACGCGGGGATCGAGGTAAAGGCGACCTCGAATGCCCTGCTGCCGTCGGTGAACGTGTTCGGCCTCTACGAGCAGATCGGGCTGGCGGGATCGTCCACCTCCACCACCTCGACTGCCACCGGCTTCGCGGCTGTGCCCACTGAGCCCGTGCTCTTTGCCAACGGCACGCAGGCGACCATCGGCAATCCAGCCCTGCCCGTTTTTGTAGGCGCGCAAACCTTCAGCACGGCCACCACAACCGCGCGCGGCGGGCTCGCCGATGCGTGGAGCAGCATGATCCACAACAATTACCCCACGTACGAAGCGGGCATCAATCTCACCTTGCCGATCCGCAACCGCGCGGCGCAGGCCGACAACGCCCAGGCCTCTCTCGCGCAGCGCCAGCAGGAAGTCCAGTACCGCCGGGAGCAAAACACCATCGTGCTCAACGTCCGCCAGGCTTTGATCGCACTGGTGCAGGGCCGCGCGGCGGTTACGGCCGCCATCGAATCGGAAAAGTTCGCCCGGCAGACTCTCGACGACGAACAAAAGAAATACCAGCTGGGCGCCTCGACCAGCTATAACGTGGTGCTGCGCACGCGGGACCTCACGGCGGCCGAGGGCACGCTTTTGCGCGACCGGATCAACCTCGTCGAAGCGGAAGTGAATTTCAACCAGGCGATGGGCCGCACCCTGGACGTGAATCAGATCACTATCGCCGACGCGCGCGCAGGGAAAATCGCTCGCACGCCGAACATTCCGGGAGCAATGGACACCGACGGTGTTCGCGGGAGGTAACCGCGCCGCCCGTTGTTTGCCTGCCTATGAGCCTTCGGCACATTCTCTGGCGGCTGCGCGAGGAGTTCTATCCCGAGAAGCATCCCGTACGATCTTTTGATGGGATGCGACACCTCCGGCATGATCCACCGGCGCCGCCTCGGACCGGAAGCCACCGATTACCAGGCGGTTGATCCCGACGTTTTTCGGGCCACGATGACGCATATCGCCAGCCGGCCCGGCGAAGACCTTTCCCGTTTCACGTTCGTCGATCTCGGGTGCGGGAAGGGCCGCGCACTGCTGCTCGCCGAAGAGTACGAATTCAAGAAAATCGTAGGCGTGGACTTCGCAAAGCGCCTGGTGAAGATCGCCTCCCGCAACGCCGCCATCGTGGAGTCGCAGCGCATCACAGTGATGCACGGCGATGTGCGCGACTTCGATTTCCCGCCCGGGCCCCTGGTCGTCTTCCTGTACAATCCCTTTAGCGAGCGAATCACGCGAGGCGTCATGCAGCGTCTCAACTCCACACCCAGATACCGCTCTACATTGCCTACGTGAATCCCCTGCACGCCGAGGCAGTTTCCTCGCAACCCGCAGCCGAGATCGTCGCGAAGGACGATTGGTGCACGATTTGGAGATTCCGCCGAGGCGCAGCAGCAACCACCGCGCAGCCCACAGCGACAATTTCGGCGGCAAGCGGGTCGCGGCGATGAATCCGAAGCCTTCCTCCAGCTCAGGATCGGCGCAGGCCGTGCCGGAACGCCATCCCAGCGCCGCAGAGCGCGAGTGGCAGGAGAACACGCTCGCTCCCACGCTCGCGAAATCACCCGAGCGCAGCAAGCAGTTCACCACCGTTTCCGGCTATCCGATCCGGCGACTCTACACTCCATGCCGATCTAGCCGATTGGAACGCACAGCGCGATTCGGGCGTTCCCGGCGAACCTCCCTACACGCGCGGCATCCATCCGGCGATGTATCGCTCGCGTCTGTGGACGATGCGCCAGTTCGCCGGCTTCGGTTCGGCGCGCGACACGAACGCGCGCTTCCGCTACCTTCTCTCGCAGGGTCAAACGGGCCTCTCGGTGGCCTTCGATCTGCCGACGCTCATGGGCTATGACTCCGATCATCCCCTCGCGGAGGGCGAAGTCGGCAAATGCGGCGTGGCCATCAGTTCGCTGGCCGACATGGAAGCGCTCTTCGACCGCATTCCGCTGGCCGAAGTCACCACGTCGATGACCATCAACTCCCCCGCCGCTGCGATCTGGGCGATGTATCTCGCGGTCGCGGAAAAACAGGGCGCCGATTGGACGACCCTATCCGGCACTCTGCAGAACGACATCCTCAAGGAATACATCGCGCAGAAGGAATACATCTTCCCGCCCGAGCCATCGATGCGCCTCGTCACCGACACGCTCGAATTCGGCGCGAAGCACACGCCGAAGTTCAATCCCATCTCGATCAGCGGCTACCACATTCGCGAAGCCGGCTCGACCGCCATTCAGGAGCTTGCCTTCACGCTGCGCGACGGAATCGAATACGTGGAGTGGGCGCTGCGCCGCGGTCTGCACATCGACGACTTCGCCCCGCGCCTCTCCTTCTTCTTCAACGCGCACAACGACTTTTTCGAAGAGATCGCCAAGTATCGCGCCGCCCGCCGCATCTGGTACACGGTGATGCGCGACCGCTTCGGCGCTGAGAATCCGCGTTCCTGGGCGCTGCGATTCCACACGCAAACGGCCGGCTGCTCGCTGACGGCGCAGCAGCCGCAAAACAACATCGTGCGCACGGCCGTGCAGGCGCTGGCGGCGGTGATGGGCGGCACGCAGTCGCTGCACACCAATTCTCTCGACGAGGCCTGGGCGCTGCCCACCGAAGCCGCCGCCACTATCGCCCTGCGTACGCAGCAAATCATCGCCCACGAAACGGGCGTGACGAACACCGCCGACCCGCTCGGTGGCTCCTATTTCGTCGAAGCCCTCACGAACGAGATCGAACGCGGCGCGCTCGCTTACTTCGAGAAGATCGACGCGCTGGGCGGCATGGTCTCCGCCATCGAACAAGCCTATCCGCAGCGCGAAATTGCCGACGCAGCGTATCAATATCAGCTGGCGGTCGATCGCAAGGAAAAGATCATCGTCGGCGTGAACGAATTCGTCTCCGAGGAAAAGCCCATCGAAATATTGCAGATCGATGAATCCGTGG
The DNA here is from genome assembly GCA_963709105.1 of uncultured Acidobacteriota bacterium. Lineage (GTDB taxonomy): Bacteria > Acidobacteriota > Terriglobia > Acidiferrales > UBA7541 > Palsa-295. The sequence goes on along the minus strand of CAVPVC010000013.1, from coordinate 179,323 downwards.
CGCACCGGCAGGCCGAGCAACTCCGGACGTTGCGAGCCGAACGCTCAAATGAGGAAGTCGAGCGGCGCCTGAAAGCGCTGCGCAAAGCAGCCTCAGGCACCGAGAACCTGATGCCCTTTCTTTACGACGCGGTAAAAGCCTACGCCACGCTCGGCGAGATCACGGACGCGATGCGCGAAGTCTTCGGCGTCTACAACGAAGTCTCCGTTACCTAGGTGGACCCGGCGGATCGGAGAACTTGGGTGGCGTTTCAAAAGTGGGACGCACCTCGGATGCGGGGTTGCTCGGCAGGTGTACTACATCGTCCTGCTTTATCCCACCGTTAACGAGTTTGAGGTTCTTTTCAGTGAATGGCACGATACCGCACAGTTCTGCGACTATGGGAACCGGGCCTCGAGGATGAGGATTGCGGTCAAAAAGAATAACGATGCGCGAGCCCGTCTTGAAACCCGCTATGTATTTCGCTGGTACGGTACCATTGGCAACACCAAGACTGAGACCCTCACCCACCCCCCAGGAAGTGGAGCCTTTTAAGGTTTGGAGCAAGCGCACTTTCATCAACGTTCCTTCATCGTCAGGCCTGCTTGCTTCCATATCAACAATCGCAGCATTCTCTGCGTCTCTGGCAATCGTCTGAATCGTTTCTGCTCCGCATTCGAACTGAAAACCATTCCCTAACAGCCTATCTTCAACCGCTCTTTGAGCCATCGCCCCCGGCATGAGGTCTGCTTTCGACCGGCACTGCCGCCAACTCACGATGCAGTCAAAATTAAGCTGTGCGATCCGATTCAGGTCTGCCGCTCTCGCATAGGGCGTATAGTCCACCCAGATTGGTTCACAGCTATCGCAATGCGGCCAGTGTATTTCAAACTCAGGCTGTGATGAGCGAAAAGAATATGGGACGAGGCGGGGAATCGCGGACACTTGACCTTCAAGTGTATAGGATTCGATCTCCCCGCTCGAATTCTTGAATGGCGGAACGTCAAGGAGCAATTCGAATTCAGTGCGCCAAACGATTCCCTCACGTACCGATATCCAAGCTCGGGCCAGTGAGATACGCCCCCCGGCGAGTCTATAGATCGTCTCCGCCCAGCGAAACCACCCCTCAGATCGCCCTGGAACGCCGCCCAGTTCATTTAAACGAATCGAGAAGTCGCAGTATTGGCGGCTACACGGGACACTGTAATCGCCCGAACCGCCCCAGCGACTGAAGACATCCGTTGCCTTAGGGAATGTGGACTTACGCACTCTCAAAGCTCGTACGTCTGCGGCAAGGCGTTCAACTCGATTTCGAAAGATGTATTCCTGGACGTGAACGCAAACAAATAAGGCCGCTATCGCGGCGAGTACTAAGAGAAAGGTGTGGCCAACGTATCGAAACAGGCGCAAACGGCTCACGATACTATTAGACACCGCCGAATGCTCTTTGACTGACACTCGTTGCAAACCGCATTCATCCAGTCAATGGTTGAAACACCCTCGCTAAGCTGCGCGGCTACCTTTTGGTAGGCCTTTTCAGTATTCTGTATCTGCATGGCAGAGAAAAAGATACGCGTGCTGATCGCGAAACCGGGTCTCGACGGCCACGACCGCGGCGCAAAAATCATCGCCCGGGCGCTGCGTGATGCCGGGATGGAAGTGATCTACACCGGCCTGCGGCAGACGCCTGAAATGATCGCCACGGCCGCGCTTCAGGAGGATGTGGACGTCATCGGCCTTTCCATCCTTTCCGGCGCACACAACACGCTCTGCCCGCGCTTGATGGACCTGCTGCGCCAGAACGGCATGACGGACGTGACCGTGCTGATCGGTGGCATCATTCCCGAGGCGGACATCCCCGCGCTGAAAAAAGCGGGCATCGCGGAAGTCTTTCTGCCGGGCACCACCACCCAAGCCATCGTCGATTTCATCCGCCAGCGCGTGGCCGCTGCTTCGCAGGGAGTTTCAGAGAAGTGAGCGGCACAATCAAAGAATCGCGCAAGGAACGCAGCCTCGACGCGCCCTCGCCGGCCGCTCAGAAGAACACGCGGCAGATGATCGACCTGCTCGCCACCATCAAGAACGAAGAAGAAAAGATTCGCCAGGGCGGTGGCCCGAAAGCCATCGAAGTGCAGCACAAAAAAGGGCGCCTCACGGCGCGCGAGCGCATCGCCAGGCTGATCGATCCCCAATCCGAATTCTTCGAACTGGGCCTCTACGCGGCGTATGGCATGTACGAGGAATGGGGCGGCGCGCCCGCGGCGGGAACCAGCACGGGCCTCGGGCGTATTGCCGGGCGGCGTGTGATGATCATCGCGAATGACGCCACTGTAAAAGCCGGCGCCTTTTTCCCGATGACCGCGAAAAAAGTGATTCGCGCCCAGAACATCGCCATCGAGAACCGCATCCCGACGATCTACCTGGTCGATTCCTCCGGCATCTTTCTTCCCTTGCAGGAGGACGTTTTCCCCGACACGGACGATTTCGGCCGCGTGTTCCGCAACAATGCGGTGATGAGCGCCATGCGCATCCCGCAGATCACCGCGATCATGGGCATGTGCGTGGCAGGCGGCGCGTATCTGCCCGTGATGTGCGACAGCATCCTGATGACCGAAGGCAGCGGCCTTTTTCTCGCCGGCCCCGCGCTGGTGCAGTCCGCCATCGGACAGAAAACCTCAGCGGAAGAACTCGGCGGCGCGCAGATGCACGCACAGATCAGCGGCACCATCGACTTTCGCGAGCCGGACGACGCCTCGTGCCTGAGCCGTATCCGCTCGCTGGTCGAGAAGATGGGCCATCCCGCTGCCGCCCCGTTCGACCACAAGCCCGCCGAGCCGCCCGCCCATCCAGGCGAGGAGATCTACGGCATTTTCTCCGCGGAGCCTTCGAAGCAGTACGATATGCGCGACATCATCGCGCGCATCGTTGACAGAAATGCAGGCGGCAGCAGCTTCGACGAGTACAAAGCCGAATACGGCCAGACGATCGTCTGCGGCTATGCGCGTATCGGCGGCTGGGCAGTGGGGATCGTCGCGAACCAGAAGAAGAGCGTCACCGTAGCCGCGCCCGGCACCGGCGACAAGCGCATCGAATTCGGCGGCGTGATTTACACCGAAGCCGCGGACAAAGCCGCGCGCTTCATCCTCGACTGCAACCAGAACCTCATCCCGCTGGTTTTTCTGCACGACGTGAACGGCTTCATGGTCGGCAAGGAAGCGGAATGGAGCGGCATCATCCGCGCCGGCGCTAAAATGGTGAACGCCGTAGCCAACAGCGTGGTGCCGAAGATCACCGTGATCTGCGGAGGCAGCTTCGGCGCCGGGCATTACGCCATGTGCGGCAAAGCCTACGACCCCCGCTTTATTTTCGCGTGGCCCACGGCGCGGTACGCGGTGATGAGCGGCGAGTCCGCCGCCGGAACGCTGGTCGAAATCAAGATCAAGCAGCTCGAGCGCGAAGGCAAAAAGCTGAGCGACGCGGAGAAAAAGGAATTGTTCGAGTCGGTCCGCGCCACCTACGAGCATCAGACCGACCCGCGCTACGCCGCCGCGCGCCTGTGGGTCGATGCCATCATCGATCCCGCGCGCACGCGCGAAGCCCTGATCGAAGCGCTCGAATGCGCCGCGCTCAACCCGGCCATACCCGAATTCAAAACCGGGGTCTTGCAAACCTGATCGCCGCCCTTTAATTATAGAAACGGAAATTGCAGAAACGGAGCCTCATTGGAAAAGGTGACGGTAGTCGAATGCCCGCGGGACGCCTGGCAAGGCCTCGCGAACATCATCCCGACGGAAGAAAAAGTAAAATACCTGAAGAGCCTCGTGTCTCTCGGCTTTCGCCACATTGACGCGGTCAGCTTCGTCTCGCCCAAGCACGTGCCGCAGATGGCGGACAGCGAAGCCGTGATGCGCGAATTGAGCCAGGTAAAATCGCCCTCGGGCGAGTCGCCGGACATCATCGGCATCGTCGTGAACGAGCAGGGCCTCGACCGCGCCCTCGCCACTCCCGGCGTGACCACCATCGGCTACCCGTACTCGATCTCCGCATATTTTCGGCGGGCCAACGCCAACATGTCGCGCGCCGAATCCCGCGCGCTGGTAGAAAAGCTGCAGAAGGAAACGAAAGCAAAGTCGCGCCGGCTCGTGATCTACATTTCCATGGCTTTCGGCAACCCTTACGAAGAGCCCTGGGGCCCGGAAATCGTCGAAGACACAATGATCTGGCTGAAGGATATCGGAGTGCGGCTCGTTTCTCTCGCCGACACGGTGGGCACGGCGTCGCCGGACGACGTAGCTCGCGTATATGACGCGGCCAGCAAGTGCGTGGCAGGCGTCGAGATCGGTGTGCACCTCCACAGCCGCCCCGACCGCGCCTCCGAAAAGATCCTCGCCGCGTACAAGGCAGGCTGCCGCCGGTTCGACGGCGCGCTCACTGGCCTGGGCGGCTGCCCTTTCGCGGGCGATGAACTCGTAGGCAATGTCCCGACGGAAACGGTGCTGGCAACGCTCGCCGCGCGCGGCGTAGCAACGGGAATCGACACGAAGTCGCTCGCTATCGCCTGCGCGATGACCGGCGAATTGCGCGAGCGCTACGCCCACGCGCCTGCACCCGAAGCCGCCAAGCCTAACTAGAGAGGCTGCGGGCTGCTGGTTTGATCTTGATCTTTATTGTTGTCGTTGTTTTTGTTTCGCTTTTCGTTGTCATCCCGAGCGAGCGAAGCGACGAGGGATCTCTCTTCTCTCGTTTCCGCCGCACGGGAAGGCCCCTTCGCACAAGATGAGCTACGAAACACTCCAACTCGAGCACAAAGGCGAAGTCGCCACCCTCACGCTCAATCGCCCGGAGAAGCGCAACGCCATCTCCCCGCAAATGATTGACGACCTGCTGGTGGCGCTCCAGGAAATCGAAAGCAGCTCCGCGCGTGTGGCCATCATCACCGGAGCAGGCAAGGCCTTCTGCGCGGGAATGGATCTCGAAGCCCTTCGCTCCCTCGCCGGCCAATCGATCGACCAGAGCCTCGCAGACTCGCGCCTGTTCGCGAATCTGCTCTACCGCATTTACAGCTTCCCCAAGCCGGTCATCGCCGCCGTCAACGGCCCGGCCATCGCCGGCGGCTGCGGAATCGCCACGGTCGCCGACTTCACGCTCGCGGTGCCGGAAGCGAAGTTCGGCTACACCGAAGTGAAGATTGGATTCATCCCGGCGATCGTCTCCGTGTTCCTGCGCCGCCAGACCGGAGACAAAATCGCGCGCGACCTGCTCATCAGCGGCAGAATCATCGACGCGGCCGAGGCGCACCGCTTCGGACTGGTCACCGAAATCGTCCCTTCGGATACGCTATCCGCCCGCGCGCAGGAGTTTGCTGGTATATTGCTCGCGGCGAGCCCCACGAGCATCACCCGCACGAAGCGCCTGCTCCTTGGATATGAAGAATCTGCCCTGAAAGCGGAACTGGAAATGGCCATCCGCGAAAACGCCGCCATTCGTTCCACCGCGGATTTTCGCGAAGGGCTTTCGTCGTTCCTAGAAAAACGCGAGCCCCGCTGGCCGGGACGGTAGGCGGTAAACGGTAACCGATCCGAATGAAAGATTATTCCGAAGCGATCACGCGCGTGCGCTACGCCGAAACCGATCAGATGGGCGTGGTGCACCACGGAAATTATTTCACCTGGTTTGAGATCGGGCGCGTCGAACTCTGCCGCGAACTCGGCTTCGAGTACAAGCAAATGGAAACCGAGGACGACAGCTTCATCGTCGTCGCCGAGGCCCGCTGCCGCTACAAGCGGCCCGCGCGCTTCGACGATGTTCTCGAAATCCGCACCCGCGTCACGCAGTCGCAGCGCCGCACCCTGCGCTTTGGATACGAAATTTTCAATCAAGCCACCCGCGAGCTCATCGCCACGGGCGAAACCCTGCACGTGATTTGCGACAGCCTGGGCCGGCCGAAATCCCTGCCGGAGAAATATCGCCAGTTCTTTCCGGCGTCGAACGGAGCGGCGGAAGGTGCCTCGCGAGAAGAGCGCATCTCGAATCCCGAACAATCCAGCCAGTAGCCGCTCAAGCAAGCTGCCAAATCGACCTCAAAAAAACACGGCGGAGGACTTCTCCGCCGTTTTTCCTTCAAATTGCCGCAACAAATCGCGATCGGCTCTACTTGCCGTCGTGATCCGCGTCGCCACCCTTTGACGTCTGTGCCGGGGCTTTCGCCTGGCTCGCTGCGCTGCCGGCGCTGCTGATCGTTACCGTGTCTTCCGTCGCACCCGGCGCTTTGTTACGCGCCACTCTGTTTCGGCGCCTGATAGGTTTGTGAAACCTGCGCCGCTTGCTGCGTGCTGGACACACCACTCACTGGATTCGCCATTAAACTACCTCCATTCAGTGGATCGGCAGGCGAAGAAGATACTTTAGGCCGCCGCTAAATCGCGATTCGTCACAAGCTAACCCAGCGACCGCGCCAGGAATGTCCCAAAACGGTACCCGGCGATGTATTTGAAAGGTGCCGTGCCGAGCGAATAATGACCGCAAGGCAGCAGAAAGCTCTTAATCTCGACACCGCGCCCGCGCGCTGCATCCAGAAAAGAGTTCGTGAACTCGGGCCAGAATGTCGGATCGTAGCTGCCGCTCACGGTAAAGATTTTCTTCCCGGCGCCTTCGAGCTTCGAGAGATACGGAAACGGACTGATCGGCGACCAGTAGTGGCGCGCCTCCTCGGGCGATATTTTCGCCCCCAGCGATTCCCAAACGTTCATCGTCGTCAAGCCGTTCGCCACCACGTCGCCAAAATATGTCGCCACGTGCAGAAACGCCCCAGCCTGTAAAGCAGGTTCGTGGCACATGGTGATGAACGCAATGGACGAGCCGATGCTCGTCCCCAGAATGCCCACGGGAGAATATCCCTGCGATTCGAGCCAGCGGACGGTTCGCCGCGCGTCCACCACAGCCTGGCGGTTGGCCTGCAGCGTCAGGCCGATATCCGCGCTGATCAAATGATCGGCGCGCGGATGGCCGGGAATCGCCCGCCGGTCGTGGTACGGCAGGCTCATCTTAATCGCGGTGAGGCCGAGGCGGTTGAGGTAGCGGCAGATGTCCTGCTGCTCCTCCCACCGCGCGTTCCATTGAGCCAGCACGATCACCGCCGCCTTGCGGCGCCCGGGAAACAATTGCCCATAGACGCGATTATTTTCCTTCCACGGCGACGCCACCGCGCTCGTAAACGTGAGCACGTTATCTTCGAGTTTGTAGTCGTCGGCGGGAGGCGCGGCAAACCATTCGTCGCTAGCCGCGACGGTGGTTTCCACAAAGCGGCTGAGGAAGCCCGCCGGATCGGGATCGTTCGGATCGCCGCCGATGTGCTCGAGTCCCCAGGAAAACGGCAGCAACCGGCGGTTGGGCTCCTGCGCCCACCGCATGTGCTCATATCTTCGGACTTTTTGTTCGAACCAGGACTTCATCGCAGACTTCGACTATAGCCGACCCCGCGCCAGCAATCAAAAATCCGGCATGGGAGAGCTTGTCGCGAGCGTAGCAAGGAACAGCTCTGGGTCGCGCGGCTCCCGTGCCGCCCGCGCAGCAAAACCAAGGCAGTCATTCTGAGCGCCGGGTTTGCGCGAAGAATCTCTCTTCAGCTGCTAATGCACCTGGAGCGTTCAGCGTCCTATCGAGATTGCCCGGATGCTCCTAAGCTTTTAAAGATACGGAGCTTAGTCGATACCCTGCGTTAGCATTCGGGCACGTCGGCCGCGAGCCCGCTTGAGCGCCCAGATGGGATGTGGCAGATTCAAACAGTGACTCCCCCGCTGCTGATCGGCGCCTTCGTATTCCTCTTTGGCCTCGTCATCGGCAGCTTCCTGAATGTCTGCATCGTGCGCATCCCGGAGCGGAAGTCGATCGTTTCGCCCGCCTCCGCCTGCACCCAGTGCGGCGCCGAAGTTCGCCCCTACGACAACATCCCGGTGATCAGCTATCTGGTCCTCGGCGGCAAATGCCGGTTTTGCAAAGCGCCCATCTCATGGATGTATCCCGTCGTGGAACTGCTAAACGCCCTGCTCTTCCTGGCATCCTATCTGGCGTTTGGACTCACCGCGGAAGCCCTCAAATGGGCGGTATTTTCGTCGCTGATGATCGTGCTCGTCTTCACCGATCTTCGCGAACGAATCCTCCCCGATGCGGTGAATTTCACGGGCTTTGGAATGGCCGTGGCGCTCAGCCTCTTCACGAAGCCAGCCGACGGCACGGCCCGCTTGCTCACGAGTCACCTATTTTCCGCGCCTCTGCCTCCGCCCGTGCTTTCACTTGCCGATTCACTCTTAGGGGCCGCAGCCGGCAGCGCGTTCTTGTGGCTGGTTTCCGAGGCGTACTTCCGTTTGCGAGGCCGTGAAGGGATGGGCCTGGGTGACGTGAAAATGATGCTCATGGCCGGCGCGTTTCTGGGAGTGAAGCGAACGTTGCTCACCATCTTCACCGGTTCCCTGCTCGGCAGCATCTTGGGGATTGCGTTCATTCTCGCGAAGCGTAAAGGCTCGGACTACGAACTGCCGTTCGGCACCTTTCTCGGTATAGCGGCGCTAGTCGTGGTCTTTTTCGGAACGCCAGTCGTAAACTGGTACCAATCGACGCTGCTGATGCGCTGACCCCATGCATAAACCATGAATCAATCCTTTCCCACCCACGCAATCGTCCACGGCGGCGCTCAGATACCGTCTCTGGGAATCACCTACGTCATCGTCACGTTCGTCGCACTCGTCGCCGTGATCGGCGTCTTTGCCGTGCTGGCCCGCAAATTCCTGCGGGGTGGCGCTGCAACGTCAGGCGACGAATGGTCCAAGCCAAAGTCGATCCAGCGGAAACGCGGACGCGTTCATGGCCGCTTCGATGCAGGGTGTCATCGAAAAACTGCGCGCGCAGGAAAAGGAATTGGCGCGCCTGCATCTCGTCGCCCAGGAGCGCGCCCAGGAATCCGAACGCCTCACGGAAGAAGTCACCCGCAACATGCCCACCGGACTTTTGCTCGTAAACGCCACAGGGGCGATCGGCACCGCGAATCCCGCGGCGGAGCAGGCGCTCGCCATGCGCCCGCTGCAGTACCGCTCCTACAAGGAGATTCTCGGCGTCGACTCCGACCTCACGCAGATGCTCGCCGCGTGCCTGAGCGAAGGAAAGACATTCCATCGCGGCGAAGTGGAGCATCTCACCCGCGACGGCGAAGTTCGCCGCCTCGGCGTCACGATTTCACCGATTTACCGCCATTTGCGCAACAGCGTGCGTGTGAATCATGGCACTCTGGCCGATTCTCCCGGCGCGCCCGAGATGAAGATCAGCGGCGCCCTCTGCCTGATGAGCGATCTTACGGAGCTGACCGCCCTCCAGAAGCAAATCCGCTGGAAAGAGAATCTCGCGGCGCTTGGCGAGATGTCCGCCGGCATCGCCCACGAATTCAAGAATGCCCTGGCCACGATTTCAGGCTACGCGCAGATGATCCGCAGCGAGGCGCAACCCGGCGACATCCACGAATCGGCCGAACGCATCCTCGACCAGACGCGCTCGCTCACCCATGTGGTCACCGAGTTCCTGCGCTTCGCCAAACCACTCGAAATCTGCTACGAAACCGTCTCGATGCAGCCGCTGGTCGAACGCATTGCCGAGGACGTCCACGAGACGTTCCCGCAATGCACGGTCGAGTGCGAAGGCGCTTTTCTCGATCTTCCGGGAGACGAGGCTCTGCTACGGCAAGCCCTGCTGAACCTGGCCCGCAACGCCGCAGAAGCAGGCCGCGACGCTGGCCAATCCCCTCGCGTCCTGATCTCCGGAACTTTGGAAGAGCTCGGCGGCCGAAAATGGCAGCGGATCTGCATAGCGGACAATGGCCCGGGAATCCCTGAGCGCGATCTGCCAAAGATCTTTCTGCCGTTCTACACCACCAAATCGGAAGGCACCGGCCTGGGCCTCGCCGTAGTGCAGAAAGTCGCCCTCCAGCACGGGGGCAGCATCGAGGCCCGCAACAGCCAGGGCGGAGGCGCCGAGTTCCTCCTGTGGTTACCTTTGCGGCAGGAGCCCTCGCCCTCTCTATTCCCCTCGCAAGCCGCCAGCATCTAAACTAGCAGAGGCAATTCGTCCAGGTAACTGCCTCTCAGGAGGCCCAACAATGCTTCGACTTCTTAAGCTTTCGGCTCTCATGGTAGTCATCGCTCTTCCGGCCACGGGCTGGTGTCAGCAGACCGACCCAGACCAGGAAAAGCAGTCCGTTCACGGATCGCAAGGGGGGCAGTCCGTTCCCCCGTCAGGCACCGATACGGGACAAAGCAAGACGATCACCGTGGTGGAAGGTTCTCCGGACGCGACGCCCGCTCCGCAGACCGGCTCAATCGCCGCGGCCGCGCGCAAGGCTCGCGAGCAGAAAAAGGAATCTTCCAAGCCTCCCAAAGTCTTCACCAACGAAAATATCCCCACTTCCGGAGGGATTTCTTCGGTGGGCGAGGCGTCTTCCGCGGCGGCGGACGACAAGTCGGCGGCCGGCGCTGGAAACGCGAGCGGTGCAAGTAATGACGAAAAGGCCTGGCGCGACCGCTTTGCCAAGCTCAATCACAAGCTCGACCAGGACAAGATGGATCTCGACGTGATGCAGCGCGAGCTTGGCACGCTCGACGTGCAGTATTACAACGATCCCGTCAAGGCCATGCAGCAGCAACTCTCCCGCGACGACATCAACAAGAAAACCGCCGATATCGACGCCAAGAAAAAACAGATCGAAGCCGATCAGCAGGCCATCGACGACGCCCAGGACGAACTCCGCAAATCCGGCGGCGATCCCGGCTGGGGTCGCTAACACGCGGCAATGGAACCGGTCCTACTTGTCGAAGATAAGCCCGAACTGCGGGCCATGCTCCGCAAGGCGCTCGAACGCGCCGGCTACACTGTGGAAGAAGCGCCCGATGGAAATTCCGCGATCGACAAGGTTCGCAGCCGCCGCTACCTGCTGGTTCTTTCCGATTTAAAGCTGCCCGGCAATTCCGGCATCGACGTTTTGCGCGAAGCCCGCCGCGTCGATTCCACGCTTCCCTTCATCATTCTCACGGCCTACGGTTCCGTGGAAGAAGCCGTCACCGCCATGAAGGAAGGCGCCTACGATTTCATCCAGAAGCCGGTGGACCTTGACCACTTGAAGATCCTTCTCGAACGCGCCGCGAAGCAGCAGGAATTGCTGCGCGAAAATCTGCTGCTCCGCGAAGAATATGCAGCGCGCTACGGCTTCCCCCGCATTGTCGGCGATCATCCGTCGATGAAAGAAGCCAGCCAGATGACCCAGCGGGTAGCCGCTACTGATTCCACCGTTCTGCTGCTCGGAGAAAGCGGCACGGGCAAGGAGCTTTTCGCCCGCGCGATTCATCACCTCAGCCCGCGAGCCGCTCAGCCCTTTGTAGCGCTGAACTGCGCGGCGATTCCCGAAGGCTTGGTCGAAAACGAACTCTTTGGCCATGAGCGCGGCGCCTACACCGGTGCCGGAGCCCGGAAGATCGGGAAACTTGAACTGGCCCACCGCGGCACGCTGTTCCTCGACGAAATCGGCGAGCTGCCGCTGGCGATTCAAAGCAAGCTGCTGCGCGTGCTGGAAGAAAGGCGCTTCGAGCGCGTCGGCGGAACGCAGGAAATTGAAGTGAGCGTGCGAATAGTGACCGCCACGAACAAAGACCTCCGCGCGGCTGTCGCCGACAAGACCTTTCGCGAAGACCTGTATTTCCGCATCGCGGCGGTGCCCATAACCATTCCGCCCCTGCGCGACCGCGGAGACGACGTGATTCTTCTTGCGGAACATTTTCTGGACCGCTTCAAGCGCGAGTTCCGCAAGCCCGAACTCTCTCTCACCGATGACGCGCGTGCGCGGCTGGGAACCTATTCCTGGCCGGGAAACGTCCGCGAATTGCAAAATGCCATCGAGCGCGCCGCCATCCTGGGGAACGGCTCGGAGATCGATACCCTCGCCTTGCGATTGCCCGCCCCAAAGCCCGCCCCCGAAGAACTGCCCGATGGAATGCTCGAAGAGCAGTTTCTGTGGGAGGGCCCGCTAGAAGAGGTGTCCCAGCGCGCCGTAACCCACGTGGAACGCTTCAAAATACAGAATGCCCTTCGCGAATCCAAGTGGAACAAAACGCGCGCCGCCGAAAAGCTAGGCGTCTCCTACAAAACCCTCCTGCACAAAATCCGCGCCCTGGGCCTCGAGAATTAGCGCTCCTCGAACGAAGGCCTTTCGGCAGTCATCCTGAGCGCAGCGAAGGATCCCTCCTTGATTCCGGAATAAGGCAAGAGAGATTCTTCGCGCAGTAACCGCCCTCAGAATGACTATGTTCTGGTTTTTCGGAGATTACCGAGCTCGCTGCTGCGTGGAAACTTAGCCGAGCAGTTCGACCAACACTTCATTGGAAACGGAGAGGCGATCCGGCGCCAACCGGAGACGCGTTCCATCCAGCTCAACCAACCCCTGCGATTGCAAATTCCTAATCCGCCCGCGCAAATCTCCAATGCGGCCAGGCAGTTCAACATTGTAATCGCGTTCGATGCGTGCCAGATCGATTCCCTCGAGCTGTCTCAGCCAAGAAAGAACTCTTCCTCGAACGCCTGCCCCGCAGTCACTCCCTCGATTTGCTCGCGCGGCGAAATTCCCTGCTCGATGCAGGCCACGTAGCGCGCCGAGTCGTGAAGGTTGGCCCAGCGGGTGTTGCCGTCAAAGGAATGCGCGCCCGCACCGAAGCCGATGTAGGGCTCGCGGCGCCAGTATTTCAGGTTGTGCTGCGACCCGAAGCCCGGCAGCGCCCAGTTCGAAATTTCGTAGTGCTCGTAGCCGCTGGCGGCAAGCCGCGCGGAAGCAGATTCGTACGATTCGGCGATGGCATCGTCGCTGGGAATGGCACTCGCGCTGTAGCGGCTTCCGCCAGCAAGCGACTCTTTCCCCAGACGGCTGCCCTCGTCTATTTCCAGCATGTAAATGGAGATGTGCTCCGGGCGAAGCTCCAGAAGCTCACTGACCGAGCCTTCCCAGGATTCGGGCGTCTGGTGCGGAAGCCCCGCGATCAGATCGACGCTGATATTCCGAAAGCCCGCGCAACGAAGCGTTTCAACCGCGCGATAGATGTCCGCGCGGCAATGCATCCGCCCGGATGTTTTCAGCTCCCGGTCCTCGAACGACTGAGCCCCCAGGCTGATGCGATTGAAACCGGCAGCCAGCCAAGCCGCCGCCTTCGCCGCGGTAATAGTTTCCGGGTCAGCTTCCAGGGTAATTTCCGGTTGCGCCGCAAGCCCGGACGCCGCAGTTCCGGCCACCAGGAAACGCGCGCGCAAACTGTCCAGCATCTTGGCCAGATCACGGGGATCGAGCAGGCTAGGCGTGCCGCCGCCAAGGTAGACCGTATCGACGGCATTCTCCGCAGCGCCAGCGCCGCCGTTCTCTCCCGCTGCCAGCGCAATCTCGCGGCACACCGCATCCGCATACGAGCCGTAGCGGTCGCGCGAAACCACACCCGTGTGGAAATTGCAGTAGGTACACTTCGTCTGGCAGAACGGCACCTGGATGTAAACGCCGAGGCTCACACGATTTTCATCGCGGCAATATCTGCCCGGGGGTTCCGAAGCGAACGAATTCTTCCTGAGAAATATGCGGCCACGCCACTTGTAATCGCCATCGTCGTAAACACCCAATGCGGTGGAGCATTCATGAAAAACACGGCTGAGAGAAGCAGGCTCGTAACGGCGACGAGCGAATAATGAAAAACCGATAGGCGCGTAATACTCCGCTTAGCAGATGGAGCTAGCTCGACCTCGGGTCGAAGGAGCGACAGCATAGTGATCAAAATGCTACCACAGGTGCCGCCGCCGAAGAGCGATCACACCAGGATGGGGTGGCGTTAATTCGCTGGGCGTGATTCCGTTGCGCATTCCGCGAACGCGGCGGCGGTCGTTTCTGCCGCGCTGCATCGCGATCTTTCCGGCGCGGGCTGTACGAAGGATTTGCAGCTGGTGATCACCGACGGCTGTCTTGGGCTGGCGCGGGCGATCGAGACCGTCTATCCGTGTCCGCGGGACCATCGCTGCTGGGTGCCCAAGATGAGGACTACAAGAGGTGACAGAATTATGGAGCTAAGACACAAAGGGCCGCTCGACTTTACGCCCGGCGCTGCGTCCGGTAGAATCTTTCGTTTGTCCTACATGATGAGGCCCAACTGAACATGCTGCGATTTGTCACCGCCGGGGAATCCCACGGGCAGGCCCTGCTGGCCTGGCTTTCCGGTCTGCCGGCGGGCGTCCCGGTCGATCTCGAATTCGTGGGGCGCGAACTCCATCGCCGCCAGCTGGGTTTCGGGCGCGGCGGCCGGCAGCGCATCGAGAAGGATCAGGCGGACTTCCTTGCGGGTGTGCGGCATGGCAAGACCATTGGGGCGCCTATCGCGATGCGCCTCGAGAATCGCGACTGGAAAAATTGGGAGAAAGCTCTCCCGGTCGAGGATAGCGATGGCGCCGACGATGCCCAGCGCCACCTGACCGCGCCCCGCCCCGGCCACGCCGATCTCCCGGGTGCGCAGAAATTCGATTTTCACGACGCGCGTTACGTGCTGGAGCGGGCCTCCGCCCGCGAAACAGCGGCGCGGGTGGCGGCAGGCGCGGTGGCGAAGTGCCTGCTGCGGGAATTCGGCATCGAGGTGCTCAGCCACACCGTGGCTGTGGGCCATGTGCGTCTCGAACGCGACGCCCGATGGGACGAGATCGTCGCGGTTTGCGAAAACCTCGAATCGCCGCTGCGCTGCATCGACCCGGACACCGAGGCGCGCATGAAAGCGGAAGTCGATCACGTGCTGCGCGCTGGCGATTCGGTGGGCGGTATTTTTGAAGTGGTCGCGCGCGGCGTGCCCGTTGGCCTGGGCACGCATGCGCAGTGGGACGAGAAGCTTGACGCCCGCATCGCGCGCGCTGTCATGTCGATCCAGGCGGTAAAGGCTGTCGAAATCGGCTCAGGAGTCGCCAACGCCGGAAGTTACGGCTCCGAAGTGCAGGATGAAATCCGCTACGATGATACGCGCAAGCGTTTTGACCGGTCTTCTAACCGCGCCGGGGGCCTGGAGGGCGGCATCACTAACGGGCAGGACGTGATTGTCCGCGGCTACCTGAAACCGATCTCGACGCTACGGCGGGCCCTGCTCACGGCGGACATGAACACCAAGGAAGCGGTGAAGGCGGCCTACGAGCGCTCGGATGTTTGCGTGGTGCCGGCCGGAGGCGTGGTCGGCGAGGCGATGGTAGCCTTTGAACTGGCGGCGGCGTTCCTGGAAAAGTTTGGTGGCGATTCCCTGGGCGAGACGCGCAGGAATTTTGACGGCTATCAGCGGCAGCTCGATAACTTTTAGTCGGCAAGTTCGGTAATTTCAAGACGGAAGCTCAGGAACAAGGCACGCGATGATTCATCCGATCGTTAAATACGGCGACCCGGTGCTCGAAACACCGGCCAAAACGGTGGAGAAATTCGACGAGGAACTCCAGAAGCTCGTCGAGGACATGTTCGAGTCCATGTACGCCGCGCAGGGCGTAGGACTTGCCGCGCCGCAGATCGGCATCGGTGTCCGGGTTGCGGTGATCGACGTAAGCAACGGAAAAAATCCCGAGGCCAAGCTCGTGCTCGCGAATCCGGAAATCATTCATTCGGAGGGGGCGCAGCGCGAAGAGGAAGGCTGCCTTTCGGTTCCGGGATTTCGCGGCAACGTCGAGCGGCCCCAGTATGTGACGGTGCGCGCGCAGGACGCGGCCGGCAAGGAATTTGAAATGCGCGGCGAAGGCCTGCTGGCCCGCGCGTTCTGCCATGAAATCGATCATCTCCGGGGCGTTCTTTTCATCACCCATCTCAGCATGCTCAAGCGCGATATGATCAAGCGCAAGATCAAAAAGATGAAAAAAGCCGGCGAGTGGTAAATCGCCATGCCGCTGCGAATCGTCTTCTGCGGCACCCCCGCTTTTGCGGTACCTGCCCTGGGTCAACTGATCGCCCAGCCTGATTTCCAAATCGCCGGAGTGATCACGCAGCCGGACCGGCCGCGGGGACGCGGGGGCGAAATATCGGTCTCCCCCGTAAAGAAGGTCGCGCTCGAAGCGAGCCTGCCCGTCTATCAGCCGGAACGGATCAAAGAGGAAGCCGCCCAGCAATATTTGAACGGCATCGCGCCGGACGTCGTGGTGATTATCGCCTACGGACAGATCATCCCCGCGCGGCTCATTGCGATTCCCCGGCTGGGATGGATCAACCTCCACGGCTCCCTTCTGCCAAAATACCGCGGCGCGGCTCCCATCCACTGGGCCATCGCCAATGGAGAAACGCGCACCGGCCTCACGACGATGCAAATCGACGCCGGCCTCGACACCGGCCCGATGCTGCTGAAATACGAAACGGAAATTGGAGCAGATGAGACGTCTCCGGAGCTATATGTGCGGCTGGCGGCGGCCGGGGCACCTTTGATGGTGGAAACGCTTCGAGGCATCGCCAGCGGCGCGCTTGTCTCGACCGCGCAGGACGACTCGCAAAAAACGTTCGCGCCGCCTCTGAAGAAAGAAGACGGCCGCATCGACTGGTCGCTCGACGCGCAGCACATTTACAACCGCATGCGCGGCTTTCAGCCCTGGCCCGGCGCGTTCACAGCATTTCGCGGCAAGACGTGCCAGGTGTGGGGAAAGCCCGCGAGAGAAGCGTCCGAAACGGCCGCTCCCGGCACGTTGTTGATCAAAAGCGGTGAAGTTCGGGTCGCCGCGGGAAACAACACGTCACTACAATTGGAATCCGTGCAACTGGAAGGACGCAAGAAGATCACCGCGCGCGAATTCGCAAACGGCGCGCGGCTCGTCCCCGGCGATAAATTTGGCAATTAGCACAGCGCGAAAAATAACGTTCGAAACCCTGCGACGCGTGGAGGCCGAAGGCGCCTACGCCAGTGAAGTGCTGCACACTGAACTGGGTCCAAGTATCAAGCCCGAAGACGCGGCGCTGGCCACTGAACTCACGATGGGCGTACTGCGCTGGCGCGGCCTGCTCGATTTCCTGCTCGAACGTCAGCTGAAGAAACCCGTCGCACGACTCGATCTGGCGGTAGCCATCGCGTTGCGGATCGGCCTGTATCAGCTGCGATTTCTCGAGCGAATCCCGGCGCGTGCGGCGGTGAATGAATCGGTAGATCTCGTCAAACACGCGAGAAAAGCTTCCGCCGCTTCTCTGGTAAACGCGGTACTGCGCAGGTTGGCCGCCGAGGCCGAGGCGCCCGCCACGCGATTCCTGCCGCCGGACCTCCCCGCCGCCGAACGCCTGGCCATTTTGCATTCGCATCCACGATGGATGGTCGAGCGCTGGCTGGCCCGCTTTGGCGAGGCAAGGACAACAGCCTTACTCGAAGCGAATAATCGCGCGCCACGCCTGAGCTGCGCCCTGCACGATCCCTCCGTCCGGGAACTCGTGCTGGCGGAACTCACGAAAGCCGGTATGGCTACGGACGAAGGCCGGTTTCTGCGCTCGGCGTTCGCCGTGAGCGGAGGGAGTCCGGCGCGAACCGCGGCATTTCTTGCGGGGCGAATCTCGATTCAGGATGAAGCGTCGCAGGCGGTTTCGCTCCTGCTCGGCGTGCGCGAGGGCGATCGCGTTCTCGATCTTTGCGCCGCACCCGGCGGAAAGACCGCGGCTCTCGCGCGCGCCGCGGGAGCCAAAGGCTCGGTGGTAGCGGCCGATCTGCATCCACATCGCCTGCGGGCCATGCGCGAGCAACTCAAGCGGATCAACCTGGCGCAGGTCACTCTGGTGAATCTGGACGCCACCAAGTCGCTGCCCTTTCGCAGCGGTTTCGACCGGATTCTCGTGGACGCGCCTTGCTCCGGGACCGGCACGCTTGCGCGCCATCCGGAAATTCGCTGGCGGCTTCGGCCCGAACAATTGCCTGAGCTGCACCAGTTGCAGGCGGCCATTCTTTGCAGAGCGCTGGAGGGCCTCGCCCCCGGCGGCAGGCTGGTGTATTCCACTTGTTCGCTGGAGCCCGAGGAGAATGAAGAAGTGGTCGCGGAGGCGTTGCGGGAAAACGGGTCGATCAAGCGCGTCGCAGGTTCCACAGTAAGCGCAACGCTCGAAAAATATCTCGTCGCCCGGAATTCAGCCCGCGGATTTGGTCGATGCTTCCGGCCAATTCCGAACTCTTCCTGGCGCGCAGGCAACGGATGGATTTTTTGCTGCCGTTCTGGAGCGACAGTGAACTACGCAAATAAGCGAAGCGATTTCAGGCTTGGAACCTTGCGGCGTTCCGATCCAGAAAGGTGCTAGGCTCGTTGGCGAAAGGTATGAAACAACAATGACAATACGCGAACGCGTGCAATGGGTGTTCCGAATGGCCCTGATGCTGTTCATTCTCGCATCGGTGGCGTTTCTGAGCGCGCTTACGGCCATGCGTTACGCCGTGCAGGGCCGCGAAGTGCAGGTGCCGGACGTTACTGGCAAGCGCTCGAGCGAGGCGCAGCATGCTCTCTTGGCGCGCGGCATCGGGATGAAGGTCGAGGACCGCATCTACAATCCCCTGCCCAAGGACTCGGTGGTGCGGCAAAGCCCACCGCCCCAAACAACGGTCAAGAAGGGCCAGTTCGCGCACGTGGTGCTGAGCCTTGGGCCGCAGCGGGAAACTGTCCCGCAGATCGCTGACCGAAGCGTGCGCGCCGCCAAGGTAGAACTGTTGCAGTCGGGAATGCAGGTGGGCGAAGTCTCGAGCGTATATTTGCCGGACACTTCGGAAGACCTCGTTTTGCAGCAGGATCCCGCGCCGGGCAGTACCGACGCGGCCACGCCGCACGAAAATTTTCTGGTTTCGCTCGGGCCGCGCCCCGCCACGTATGTGATGCCCGATCTTGTGGGGCTGCCTCTGAACGAAGCCTTGTCGAAGCTGAACGGCGCCGGACTCAAGGTCTCCAAGATCGCGAGCCCCGCCGCGCCGCCTTCCGCCCCCAGTGCCACACCGGGAGTTGTGGCCGGATCGGGAAGCGGCAACATCGTTGTCGCTGAAACGCCGGGCCGGGGCCATCCCGTGGATGCGAACACCATGATTACGCTCCAAGTTGGCCAAACAACCGGCCAATGACCCTGCCTGCGTGAGACGGATGCCCCAAGCACAAGAGCCTTCCCCACCCCGCAAATCCCCTGTGCTAGAATTTAGCCTTCATGGCCTACGCAAGAATCGAGATCGCCCCGTCTATCCTGGCTTCTGACTTTGCCAGGCTGGGCGAGGAAGTCCGCGCGGTGGAAGAAGGCGGCGCGGACGTGATCCACGTCGACGTGATGGATGGCCACTTTGTCCCCAACATTTCCATCGGGATTCCGGTGGTCGAGTGCCTCCGCAAGGCAACCCGGCTGCCCCTCGACGTGCATCTGATGATCGACACGCCGGAGGAGTATATCGACGAGTTCGTTCGCGCAGGCGCCAACCGCGTGTTGGTTCATGAGGAGTCGACCGCGCATCTGGACCGGGCGCTCACCATGATCCGTGAGACGGGCGCGGAGGCGGGTGCGGTCATTAATCCGGCGACGCCCGTGGCGATGCTCGCAGACGTCCTGGATAAGGTCGATACGGTGCTGGTGATGTCCGTGAATCCCGGCTTCGGGGGACAGAAGTTCATCCCCCATGCCTTCGAGAAAATCCGCCAGCTCGACCAGTGGCGCTCAAGGTATAATGCGCCCTTCCGAATTGAAGTGGATGGCGGCGTGGATATGGAAAACGTCGCTGAACTGGCGCAGGCGGGAGCCAATACTTTTGTCGCCGGAACGTCGATCTTCCACACATCCAACCCTGTGGAGGCGACTCGCCAGATGCGCAGGCTGTTAAGCAACGCGATCAGTCAAAAGGTCTAAAGACGGGGTTTAAGCCAAACCGCATGCCAAAAATACTCAGCAAGAATCGGTTCCTGTTTGCAGCAGTGGCTCTTTCGCTGTGCGCATCAGGCTATAGCGCGTACGGCCAAGGCTCGTCCACTCCCTCCGCGCAGACTGGATCATCCGGAGCGGCCCCGCCTCCCCCGCCGGCGCCCGCAAAACAGTCGTCGCCGAAGCCGCAGACCGTGCAAAAAGACAAGATTCCCGGCAAGGGCAAAGCCGTGCCCGCCGAGCCCTCGGCTGAGCCGGACAAAGTGCTCTACGACCGGGCGATGGCGGACCTGAAGAAGTCCAGGTTCATCGAAGGCCGTCTGGCGCTTCAGACCCTGATCAACACCTATCCGGACAGCGAGTACCTTGCCAAGGCCAAGCTCGGCGTAGCCGATTCCTATTATCGCGAGGGCGGCACGTCCAACACCACCCAGGCCGTTTCGGAATACAAGGACTTCATCACCTTCTTCCCCTTTCTCGATGAAGCAGCCTACGCGCAGATGCAGATCGCCATGGCGCATTACAAGATGATGGAAAAGGCCGACCGCGATCGCACCGAGGCGGACAATGCCGAGGACGATTTCCAGACGTTCCTGCTGAAGTATCCCCAGAGCCCACTCGTCCCGAAGGCCGAGCAGCGGCTGCGCGAAGTGCAGGAGGTTCTGGCCGAGAGCCAGTACCGCGTGGCGCGTTATTACTATTTGAAGAACGATTTTCCGGCTTCCGCCGCGCGCCTGGTGGACCTAAGCCAGCGCTATCCGCTCTTCAGCCAGAGCGACAGCACGCTCTGGATGCTGGGCGACGTGTATTCGCGCGCCAAGCAATTCTCCAAGAATGAAGACGACAAGAATCACTGGGCCGACCTTGCGGGCGATTGTTACCGGCGCATCGTGACGAATTACCCGCTTTCCAAGCTGGCGCCCGACGCCAAAGCCCGCTTGACGGCAATGGGCATGCCCGTGCCGCCACCCGACCCGAGTGCGGTGGCGGAAATGAAGAAAGAGCAGCTGTACGAGAAGCAGCACACCCAGCACGCCTTTGTGCGATTGCCAATGGAAATGCTGAAATCAATGCCCGACGTGGCAGCGGCAGCCCACAGTGGCCAGCCCAACCTGACGCCGCCCGACGATGCCGTTTCCGCCACGGACGTGCTGAAGCCGGGCGCTGCCGGTCCGTCGTTTACCCTGGCGATGCGGCCCTCGGCGAACCCCGGTGCGGGTGCCGAAGCGACCGATACCGGGACGCCGGTGGAAGCCGTACCCGTGGCCTCCGATTCCTCGTCAGGCGCACCCGGGAACAACCTGGGCGTGCAAATTATCGAAGCCCCCAACGGATCCGGCGGCGACGCGGCCCCGGCAACTTCGGCTCCCGCCGCCGCGGAAACCTATGCCCCTCCGGCAGCGGCTGATCCCTCTGCCCCACCCACGATTACCCTTCAGCCGACAACGGCGGCGAGCGCGCCCTCAGGCACCACCCCCGAGCCGGCTGCCTCGACACCGGAGGCTTCCGGCCTGACGCAGGCAACCACTGGCACCGGGGGAACGATTGCGCCGGTAACAGCAGCGTCCGAGAAAGCCGGCAAGGCCGACAGCAAGACCGAATCGACCAGCAAGAAAAAGAAGGGCATACATAAGGTCATGCCTTTCTAGATCGATTGTTTACCCACTGCTAACAACTCCGGCACGCCGGTACCTTGGGCCGGTTGACGCTATCGTCGCGGAATGTTTAGCTGTATCGATAGCAAAAGGGGCGGGTCGCGGTATACGGGTGTCGAATCGCCCCCTCGGGGAACCCAAGTGCCTAGAATTCTCGTCGCGGACGACAATACCAATATCCAGAAGATGGTCGCGCTGGCGTTTCACGATCGCGGCATCGATGTCACCGCCGTAGGCAACGGTGAAGCGGCCGTGCGCCGCTTGCCGGACTTGAATCCGGACCTGATCCTTGCGGACATCTTCATGCCCGTGCGCAATGGCTACGAGCTCTGCGAATGGGTAAAAAAAGACGAGAAATTCGCGCATATTCCGGTAATCCTGCTCGTGGGGGCTTTCGATCCCCTCGATGAAAAAGAAGCGCGGCGCGTGGGCGCGGACGGCGTCCTGAAGAAGCCCTTCATTCCTCCCGATCCGCTGATCGCGATGGTAACCGCAGCGCTTGAAAAGCAATCGAAGCTTCCCGTCGAAACCGTCTCCGTGAAGCAACCGGCGCCCGCGCCGCCCGCGCCGGTGGCAGCCGTCCCTGTACCTGCGAAAGTCGAGATCGCACCCGTCCCGGAGTTTCCGGAACCCAGCGTTGACGATGCCTCTCTCGCCTACGGCTTCGGGAGCGGACGCCGCGCGCTCGATGAGGAAGATGCGGGCGAG
The DNA here is from genome assembly GCA_963709105.1 of uncultured Acidobacteriota bacterium. GTDB lineage: Bacteria > Acidobacteriota > Terriglobia > Acidiferrales > UBA7541 > Palsa-295. The sequence goes on along the minus strand of CAVPVC010000013.1, from coordinate 157,075 downwards.
CCTGCCGCTCCTCTCGCACCCAAAGCCGAAGGTGGACAGGAAGTTGAGGAGGAATTCGAGGGCGCGTCGACCACCAAAGACTGGCGCCGCTCGGCGATGGAATTTGAGATACCGGAGGAAACTTCCCGGAGACCCGCGTTTTCTTCGGATGAAGACATGGGATCGAGCTTCCCTTCCGAGGCGGATGTGCCGCCGCATCATGTGCCCATTCCCGAGCCGGTGAAACGGGTCGAGGCGGTAGCGCAGGAGGCTCCGGAACCGGTTCCGTCTATTTCCTGGCCGCTCGTCGCGAAAGCCGAAGCGGAGGTGGAAAACCACGCCGCGCCGACGCAGCCATTGCATCAAGCGCCCGAAACGGAAATTCAGGAAGCTGCCGCGGTAGAAGCACAAACAGAGCCCGAACCAAGCTTTGCATCGAAGGCCGCCCACTGGATGGATCTGATGGCCTCGCCGGCGGAGAAGCCGCAGGGCAACTGGTTCACCTCCATATTCAGTGCGCGCAAAAACGCCGATCAGGAACAAACCTCCAGCGAACCTCAGCTTGAGAAGACTCCGGTTTTCGGCGCGGAACCGTCAATCTCAAGCGAGCCCGAGGCCCGCAACGACGTGCAAGTTGAGGCGCCCGTTGAGACAAACGTTCAGCCTGGCGTTGAGACGCGCACCGAAGCGCGCGGCCAGGAGCTGAATGCCGCTACTGAAACGATCCCCTCCCACGACGTGGTGGAAGCCCAGGCGGCAGAATCCACCGTGGTGGAGACTATCGAAGACGACGAACCTTTCTTCGCCGATGAGCCGGAAACGAGCGCACCAGCCTTCGCCGTTCCGTCCGCTGTAAACGAAGAACGCTCCGTCGCGTCAGAGCCGGAGATTCGAGCAGAAATCGCGCCCGAAGTTCATGCAGACGTTCAGGCGGAAGCCCAGGCAACCGCGCCTGCGGACGTTATAGCGGAAGTAGCGCCGCCCGTTCCGATAGACGCCTGGAAACAGGTTCAGATAGAAGCACCCAAAGAACAGCCGCAAAAACTGCAGAGCATTGAAGAGCCGGTATTTGACGAACCCGTATTCCCCGCGGAAGAAATCGCGGCTGGGATTTCGGGAACCGTCGATAGATCCGCCGCAGCGGTCTCGGGCGAACTCGTCGCAGAAGCCTCCGATGAACCGACACTGGCAAAGGACCCTGCACTCGTCGAACCTCCCGCCGTGCACGTGACACCCGAACCTTTGCTCGTCGACGAATTGCCCGTCGGCCGTTCGAGCTATGGCGCGCGTGAACAGGAAGTCGCCCCGTTATACTCATTTCTTTCGGCGATGCCGAAGGCGCCCGCTCCTACCGCAGTTGCCGACGAGCCAGTTACCGAATCCGCGGCCGTGCCGGAAGAACCGGTGCAGGGCGACGAAGATCGTGTACTCGAATTCTCGTCGTCGAGCTTTGGCAAACCAACCCCTGTAGCGGCGGTGCCGCATCGCGAGCAACTCGCGCACATCCCATACCTGAATCCCCCGCCGGACTTTCATCAGTCCTCCGGCACCCACGACAGCGACTCGGAGCCTTCCCCGACGGTCGATGCGATCGTGCAGAAGGTCCTCGAAAAGCTCGAGCCGCAGATCCGCGAACTGCTGTCGCAGAACGTGCTGAAACCGCTGGTCGAAAATATGCTGCAAAGCGAACTCGAAAAGAAGGGCCGCTAGCCCCTCCCGCCAACGCCCGGATTCTGGCGCTTGCCTGGCTCAGCAGCCCTACGCGCTCGGTATTTGACGCCTCCCACAGTCGCCGCTTATATTGCTTATATCGCTTAATATTAATTGTTCCGCCTCACAACGAAATTCAATCGACACAGGGGAAGAATGCCGCGAGAAATACCCAAGGCGTATGAGCCGCAGGAGATCGAAGAGCGCTGGGCCAAGTCCTGGTTCGACGAGAAGCTGTTTCGCGCCGAAAATTCGGGCGACGGGCCGATGTTTTCGATCGCACTGCCGCCGCCCAATATCACCGGCTCCATCCACATCGGCCACATGCTCGAGCACACGCAGATCGACATGCTGGTCCGCTGGCACCGCATGCGCGGCCACCACACGCTCTGGCTCCCCGGCATGGACCATGCCGGCATCGCCACGCAGTTTGTGGTGGAGCGCCAGCTGGCGAAGGAAAAAATCCGCAGGCAGGACCTCGGCCGCGAGGAATTCGAGCGGCGCGTGTGGCAATGGAAGGCGGAGAGCGGCGGCGTCATCAAGGAGCAGATGATCCGGCTGGGCGCGTCCTGCGATTGGACACGCGAGAAGTTCACACTCGAACCGGCGCTCTATCGCTCGGTACTCGAGGCGTTTCTGCGGCTCTACCGCGAGGGGCTGATCTATCGCGGCCGCTACATGGTCAACTGGTGCCCGCGCTGCCAGACGGCCATCAGCGACCTGGAAGTGGTGCACATCGAGCGGCCCGGCAAGCTCTGGCACATTCGCTATCCGATCGTGGGCGCGCCCGCAGGCAGCGCTCGATATCTGGTTGTCGCCACCACGCGGCCGGAAACGATGCTCGGCGATACTGCCGTGGCCGTGCATCCGGACGACGAGCGCTATCAGGCGCTGGTCGGCAAAAACGTACTGCTTCCGCTCATGGACCGCGAAATTCCCGTGATCGCGGATACCTACGTGGACCGCGAATTCGGCACCGGCGTGGTGAAGATCACGCCCGCGCACGATCCCAATGACTTCGAAGTCGGCAAGCGCCACAACCTGCCCGAAATCGACGTGATGACCGACGACGCGCATATGAGCGAGGCCGCGGGCAAGTACGCCGGACTTGACCGCTTCGTTGCGCGCGCGCGCATCGTCGAAGATCTGCAGGAGCTGGGCCTGCTCGAAAAAATCGAGGACATCACGCACGCCGTGGGCGTCTGCGACCGCTGCAAATCCGAAGTCGAGCCGCGCATTTCCACGCAATGGTTCTGCAAGATGAATCCTCTGGCGGAGCCCGCGAAAAAAGTGGTGCGCGAAGACTTGATTGAGGTCGTGCCCGACAACCAGCGAACCATCCTGCTGAACTGGCTCGACAACATTCGCGACTGGTGCATCTCGCGGCAGCTCTGGTGGGGCCACCGCATTCCCGTCTGGCATTGCGCCGGTTGCAAGGAAATGGTGCCGGCGCTCGATTCGCGGGTAGAAGTGATCGACGGACGCGCGCGCGCAGCCAGCGTCCCAACGACTTGCCCGAAGTGCGGCGGCGCAAAGCTCACGCAGGATACCGACGTGCTCGACACCTGGTTCAGCTCGGGGCTGTGGCCATTTTCGACGCTCGGCTGGCCGGACGACACCGCAAGACCTGCGCACGTTCTACCCCACCAGCCTGCTCATCAGCGGCTACGACATTTTGTTCTTCTGGGACGCGCGCATGATCATGATGGGCCTGCATCTCACCGGCGGCGCCAATCTATCGCAGCGGATTCCCTTCCGGCGGCTCTACCTGCATTCGCTGGTGCGCACCGCCGAAGGCGCAAAAATGTCCAAGACCAAGGGCACCGGCGTCGACCCGCTGGAGCTGACGCAGAAGTTCGGCACCGACGCGCTCCGCTACATGCTCGCCAGCATGGCCGCGCCGGGCACCGACATTATCCTCAGCGAAGATCGCATTCTCGGCGCCCGCGCGTTCGCCAACAAAATCTGGAACGCCGCGCGGTTCCTTTTTGTGAACCTCGAAAAAGTGGAGTCGCAGGGGCTCGAAATCGAGGAAATCGCCGCGCCGGAAATTCGCGCGCAGGCGCCCTACGCGGTGCCCGGCGAGGGAGCGCTCGCCCACCGCTGGATTTTCTCCCGGCTTGCGGGTGTGTCCGCGCAAGTGAACGACGCGCTCGAGAATTTCCGCTTTCACGAAGCGTCGCAGCTGATCTACCACTTCTTCTGGGGCGATTTCTGCGACTGGTACATCGAGTGGGTGAAGCCGCAGATTACGTCGGCGGACCGCGCCGTCGCGTTGCCTGCGTGGCGCAACATATTCGCGGCGCTGGAAGCCGCCCTGCGCCTGTTGCACCCGGTGATGCCCTTCCTCACCGAGGAACTGTGGCACCGACTGCCTCAGCAGCCCGGCGCTCGGTCGATTGCGCTCGCGCCCTTCCCCGAGCCGCGAGCCGAATGGACGGACAGCGCCGCCGAGAAAAGCATGGCCTACCTGCAAACCGGGATCGTCTCGGCGCGGAATCAGCGCGCGGAATTGAAGATCGCCCAAAAAGAAAAAGTGCCCGCGGAAGTGCTGATCCTCGACGAGCACGAACGCAGGCTCGTGGAAGACAACCGGGACACAATCATGCGCCTCGCTTCCCTCTCGGAATTGCGGGAGGCACCGCGCCCGATGGCCGGTTCCGGCGGCGCCGCGGTCGCCGTAAGCGCGGATTTGGATATTCGCGTCATCTACGAAGCGAAGGTGGATCGCACTGCGGAGATCGCGCGGATTCGGAAGGAAGTCGAGCGCCTCGAAAAGGATATCGAATCGAAAAACAAGCGCCTCGCCGATGAGAGCTTTCGCAGCAAAGCTCCAGCCAAAGTCGTCCAGGATCTCGAAACCACCCTCGTCGAGCGACAGGCCGAGTATCAAAAACTGCTCGACCGATTGAAGCAGCTTGAGTATTCCTGACGTAACCGCCCGAATCCCACCTACGTCCAAGCAGTAACGAACCGAATCGCCCGAAACTTGCGGGAAAGGAACGGCGCACTTCTTGCAAAGTAGGGTATATTTATGTAAAAGTCGCACGTCGCGGGGCGGGATAAAATCCTTTTCAAGGGTGACCTCTTAAACAGGAGAGTAACGATGAATTCCAGAAAGCTGGCTTTTCTTTTGGCGCTTGGGACGGCGCTGGCGTGGGGCGGCAACGCCTATGCCCACCACTCGTTCGCGGCGACCTACTTTGTCGACCAGACCGGCAAGATCGAAGGAACGGTGAAGGAGTTTCTGTGGCGCAATCCGCACTCCTTCATCAAGATTGACGCGCCCGACGACAAGGGCGTCATGCAGACCTGGTCGATCGAATGGGGCGGCGGCGCGCAGTTGAGCCAGTCGCATGTCACGCGCGACACGCTCAAGCCCGGCGATCACGTGATCATCACCGGCAATCCGGGACGCGACCCCGACGAGCACCGGCTGCGCATCAAGTCCATCGTGCGCCCGTCCGACAACTTCAAGTGGGAAGGCGTCGTTCAGTAAGCTACTCGGCGAAGAACTTTTTCTCCGGCAGTGCCGGGCATATGGCTCAGGCACTGCCGGTTGAATTCCTCGGCGGTCCGCCGTCGCTCCCGCTTTTTCCCTGTGGCCTATTCGATCCCGCGCGTAAAAGCTATCTATCTGAAATTGAAATTCTCGTTTTGGGTTGACGCCGCTATGGGGAAGTGTTATCAGAGCGGCATGTTTACGCGGTTGAAATCGCTTCTCCCCGCCGTCATCTTCGCGGCGATGTTCGCATCGGCGTTGCTGGCTCGTCCCGCAAGCGCCCAGGTGGATCTCTCCGGCGAGTGGGGCCAGAAGCTGCACGAGGACGCCTTCGAGCGCGGCCACGGCCCTGAAATCGGCGATTACACCGGCGTCCCCATCAACGATCAGGCCCGCATGCGCGCCGATACCTGGGACTCCGAAAAGTGGATTGAAATCGAGCACGAATGCGAGCCGCATCCGGCGGATTACGCCCCGCGCGGCCCTGCCAACATGCGCGTGTGGCCCGATCTGGACCCTCTCACCGAGCAGATCGTCGCCTGGCACACCACGATGATGTGGATGCTTCCCCAGCGCACCATTTACATGGACGGCCGCCCTCATCCCCCCGAATATGCCGTCCACACCTGGGAAGGCTTTTCGACCGGCGAATGGGAAGGCGACATGTTGCGCGTGGTCACCACCCACTTGAAAGAAGGCTGGGTGCGCCGCAACGGTCTGCCCCGCAGCGACCGCGCCACGATGGTCGAATATTACATCCGCCACGGCGACTTCTTCACGCTGGTCAGTCTCACCAAAGACCCCGCGTATCTCACCGAGCGGCTGATCCGCAGTTCCAACTGGATTCTCGATCCCGGCTACGCGCTCACGCCCTCCCACTGCATTCCCAGCGTCGAAATCGAACACCCCAAGGGTTGGGTGGCGCATCACCTGCCCGGCACCAACAAATTTCTGCATGAGTTTGCCGAAGCGCATGGCGTGCCGGAAGAAGCCGTGCGCGGCGGCGCCGAAGACGATGTACCCCGAGTATGAGTGGAAGCTCGCCACGATGCCGGTGCCTCCCTTGCCACGCAACGCCGTCCGAAATCGCCGCACGGCACCTTTACCGATATGTTCGGCGATTCTCATGAGGTGAAGGACACCGATACGGTCAACCCTAAGGAAACTGCCAAGGAAAAGGACAAACCGTGAGAACCAAAATTCCTCACTCGGCTCGTAATCGCAGCTCGGCCATCCTGGCAGCGCTATTCGCAGCCGCGGGCTTTCTCGCAACAGCGGGCGCAGCCGTTGCCCAAAATGGACGGCGCACCACGCCCCCGCCTCAGATTGCCGCACCCTCTTCGGCGGCGGACGATTCGAAGGTCCACGTCCTTCCCGTGCAGGGCAGCGTATACATGCTGGTGGGCGCGGGCCCGAACATCACGGTGCAGGTAGGCCCCGATTCCGTGTTGCTGGTCGATGCCGGCACGCCCGATATGAGCGACGCCGTTCTTTCCCAGGTCCGCAAGCTGTCGCTGCGGCCCATCGAATTCATCATCGACACCAGCGCTGACGCGGATCATACCGGCGGCAATCACAACATCGCGAAAACCGGCTGGTTCGTGCCGGTCGAGAACGCCGCCAACCCGGACTTCGGCGGAGCGTCCATCATCGCGCACGTCAACACGCTGACCACCATGAGCGTCTCCACGGAAAAGCGTCCCGCGGTAGCCGAGAACCTGTGGCCGACCGACACCTACGACACCGACACCTGGGCCGTCTTCACCAGCGAGCCGGTGATGATCGAGCATCCCCACTCCGCGCACACCGATGGCGATAGCTTCGTGTTCTTCCGCCGCTCGGACGTGCTGAGCACCGGCGACATCTTCACCCCCGATCATTATCCGGTCGTCAACCCGCAGGACGGCGGCAGCCTGAACGGCACGATTGACGCCCTCAACCGCATGCTCGAAATTATCGTCCCGCAGGACAACGAAGAAGGCGGCACCTACGTGATCCCTGGCCACGGCCGGGTCTGCGATATCACCGACGTTGCCAATTACCGCGACATGGTCACCATCGTCCGCGATCGCATTCTCGATATGGCCAAAAAGGGCATGACCCTCGAACAGGTGAAGGCGGCCAAGCCCACCTTCGATTACGACGTGATCTACGGCTCCGACACCGGCCCCTGGGCCACCAACACCTTCATCGAAGCCGCCTATCGCGAACTCAGCAAGAGCGCGGGCCAACCCGCGCAGGGAGCCCAATAATGACTGGTTTCCGCCGTATCGCGAGACAATCGATCGTGCCTCTCCTCGCAGTAGTCGCGCTGTGTTCCGGTTTGCGCGTAGTGCGCGCCGCCCAGGAAGAGGGAGCGCCAACGCCGCCCCCGCCGCTCACGCCGCGCCTCTCACTCCCAAGGCCGCCGCGCTTGATCGACATCACCGGCTATTGGGTAGCCATCGTCGACGAGGACTGGCGCTGGCGCATGATGACGCCGCCCAAGGGCGACTATTCCAGCATTCCGCTGAACGCCGAAGGCCGCAAAGTAGCCTTGACCTGGGATCTAGCCGCGGACGAAAAGAGCGGCAACGCCTGCCGCGCCTACGGCGCCGCCGGCATCATGCGCATACCCACCCGCCTCCACATCACCTGGGCGGACGACAGCACCTTGAAGATCGAAACGGACGCCGGTATGCAAACCCGCCTGCTCCATTTCGGCGCATCCAAAGCCGCCCGCAGGCGAGGCCCAGTGGCAGGGCGATTCCGAAGCCTCCTGGGTAAAGCAGCTTCAGTCCCGCGGCTTCGGCTTCAGGTTCGGCGGCCCGACACCCGGCAAGGGCGGCGCCTTGAAGGTGGTAACCACGCATATGCGCCCCGGGTATCTACGCAAGAACGGCATCCCCTACAGCGGAAACGCCGTAATGACGGAATACTTCGACACCTTCAACCTGGAAGGCGACGGCTATCTGATCCGCACCGGCGTAGTCGACGACCCGCAATACCTAACCGACCGCTTCATAACCAGCGAGCAATACGAGCGCGAACCAGACGCCTCCAAATGGCACCCCTCGCCATGCAAAACCGCACCCCCCACCCGCTAGCCGCAGTGGACTTGCTCTAGCCTTTACGGGTGCCCAACCCTTCGGTTCTAAGGGTCGGTCTTTTGGGTGGCGCAGGCACTCCCGCCCGTGCAGCTTTCTGTATCCGAAGGCGGCCGCCTTCACCACGCGATCCTGATCCTTGCAACTCGATTCCTCCATGCTAAAGTAGTTTTCGGAAGACGAAAAAAGAGAAGAATCGGTGCCAAAAAAAGTGGCAAAAACGCAAAAGTTCACTCGACACACAAGGACGAACGGAAACCCACCTATCTCGCTGAAAACAAACAGAAGCGCTCAAGCTGACTCGACACTCTTATCACTAGAGCGCGCGCAAAAAAACTCCATCGCCGCGCTCCGTCGCACCGGCAACTCGCCTTTGCCTTTCGTTGTCATCCCGAACGAGCGAAGCGAGGAGGGATCTCTCTTCGTTTCCCAATCGAAGCACCATCCTTCAATCACCGCCTCAGCCGTAGCAGAAAAATCCACTCACCCGGATCGCTAGCCGCCACCATGCCAACAGCCATTGAAAACACGAGCCAGGTCCGCTGGGACCTCAGCATCCTCTACTCCGACATCGCCGATCCCCGCCTCGATTCCGACCTGCGCGAACTCTCCGAGAAGTCCCGAGCCTTCGCGGCCGCCTACAAAGGCAAACTCGCGGAATTGCTCGGCCCCGCCATCACGCACTACTCCGAGATGGAAATGCTCGAAGGCAAGATCGGTTCGTACATTTTCTTACGTGAAAGTACGGACCTGGCCAACGAGGCCGTCAAGGCCAAACGCGCCGAATTTCAGCGCGAACTCAGCGCCATCCGCGGCGAGCACCTCACGTTCTTCGAGCTGGAACTTGTCGGTCTCGACGAGGCCCGCCTCAAGGAGCTCTACGAAAGCGATCCGGTGGTGGCCAAGCACCGTCCCTGGATCGAGCACGTCCGCGTATTCAAGCGGCACTTTCTCACCGAGCCCGTCGAATCCGCCCTCATGAAGCGCTCGCCGTTTGACTCCAGCGCGTGGAGCGAATTCTTCGACGAGGCCGAAGCCGACCTCGTCTTTCATTTCCAGGGCGCGGACAAAAATCTCACGGAAATGGTGCACGTGCTCGCGGAATCCAAGGATTCCGAAGAACGAGCCGAGGCGCTGAAAATCATCAACGACGGGCTGAAAGGCCCGTTCGCCAAATATTCCGCGCAGACGCTCTACGTGGTGGCCGGCTCGAAAGCCGTCGAGGACAAGGAGCGCGGCTACCGGCATCCCGATGGATTTTCGCAACAAGGCCAGCCGCATCCCCGATTCCGTCGTGGACGTGCTCCACAAAACGGTTACCACAATCGGCGGCCCGCTCACACGCCGCTATTACAAGCTCAAGGCGAAGCATCTGGGCCTCCCGCGCCTGCGCTGGAGCGACCGCAACGCGCCCATGCCGTTTGCGGATACTACGGTCGTACCTTTCGAAGAAGCATCCGAAATCGTAACCGACGCTTACAGCGGTTTCAGTCCCGCCCTCGCCCGCATCGTGAAGAGCTTTTTTGCCGAACGCCGCATCGATGCCCCGGCCACCAGGGAAAAGCGCCACGGCGCCTTCAATTCTTCGCGCGTCCTTCCCGGAGGCGTCCCGGTATCGTTCACGCTTCTTAATTATCTGGGAAGCAACCGCGATGTGATGACGCTCGCCCACGAGCTGGGCCACGGCGTCCACGGCATCCTCGCCGGTGAAGCGCAAGGACCGTTGATGTTCCACGCCCCGATCGCTTATTGCGAGACGGCCTCCGTGTTCGGGGAAATGACAACCTTCAGTTTTCTCAAGGACCGCCTCAGCCGCACTGGCGATACCAAATCGCTGCTGGCGCTGGTCATGTCCAAGATCGATAGCGCCATCAACACGGTCGTGCGCCAGATCGGCTTTTCCAACTTCGAGCGCCGCCTCCACGGGATGGACAGTAGCTTATACGGATTGGTCGCCGCCCGCGAAATTATCGGCCGAAAAGCTGAGCGCCATCTGGCTGAAGACCACTCAGGAACTTTACGGAGAAGAGGGTGAGGTTTTTACGTACGAGAATTCCGATCACCTGTGGGCCTACATCTCGCACTTCCACAGCCCGTTTTACGTCTACGCCTACGCTTTCGGCGAGCTTCTGACGCAAAGCCTTTATGCGCAGCGCGCCCGCCTCGGAGCGAAATTCGAGCCGCTCTACCTCGACCTGTTGCGCTCCGGCTCGACCAAAAACGTAGTGGAATTGCTCGCGCCGTTCGGGCTGGACCCCATGAGCGAAGCCTTCTGGGCCGATGGAATCAAAACCAGCCTGGAAACGCTGATCGAAGAAGCCGAGCAGCTTTCGCGCGCGGTGGGCGTGGCGTAGGCGCGCGGCCGCCGGAACTGTTAGGATGTCTCCAGCGAGCTGCCGAGCGGATCGGAAAAATTCAACGGAGAAAATATGACCGAACCAACCAAAGAAGAGTTGCTGGCTCGCATCGCCGAGCTGGAAAAGCAGACCGGATCCCGAAAAAGAGGCACGCTGGAATTCAAAGTCGGCGCCAAGGGAGGCGTCAGCGTCTATGGCCTAGGGCGCTTTCCCGTCACACTGTATTACGAGCAGTGGATTCGCTTGCTGGACGCGGCGGACGGCCTGCGCAGCTTCCTCGAGGAAAACAAGAGCAGTCTCAAGCTGAAGGAATCCGCCTGACGGATGCGCGGAGATGCGTGGCGTGACAGCGGTGAATTTTAGCGGGTCAGCTGCCGCTCCAGCACGCTTCTGAAACCCGCGCTGGTCAGCTCGTTCTTCACATCGTGAGCGTATTTCGCATCGGGGTAAGGGCCCACGTCCACCCGGTACAAACCGTCCCCTCCGCGGTCGAACACAAACGCGGGGAAATTTTTCTGCTGCAAGGATTTCGCCAGGGCTTCCGCATTCTCCTGGTGGGCCATGGCGGCCACCTGCAGAACGAAGCCTTCATACTTGCCCGGCAAGTCGATTGCACGTACCGAAGCCGCTCCGGTCGATTCACTCACGCTCGTGATCGAACCGTTCGACGCAAACCGCGCGGGAGATTCGATCGTCGAAATGTGGCCGGCCGTTTTCGGAGCAGGGGACAGCGCAGGCAAATAGTAGCCAATGGTGACGAAAGCCGAACACACGGCGACCAAGCCGAGCGCAAGGCCAGCACTCCGGTAAGATGCCAGGCGCTCTGCGATACCCAGGCTTCGGTGTAGTCCTCTCGCCCTCGAAGCAGGCTCAGCGGGTTCCTCGGGCGCGGTGGATTCGCCGATTTCCTGCAGTATCCAGTTGCGGGCAGCGCCGGTTATCTCGTTCAGCGAGTCCCAGACCGCCGCGCCCTGCGGGCTTTCCAGCGCCACGACGCGCGCCGACAGCCATTCCCGCAATCGCTGCCGGCACTCCTCGGCCAGTTCCAGGAAGCGCACGCCGGTGCGGTGCCGCGACTCGCACGTCCACACGACTTCGGCGATTGCCTCAATCGCACCGCCTCCATCCGGCAGGTTGAACGCCACCGACATCACGCTCGGGCCGCCCTCGACAACCAACCCGTCGAACGCCATGCCGCCTTCGGAGAGATCGGACAGAAATGCCCTGCGCAATCGGTCCACTGATACCAGGAGAGCCGAGTCGGGGATAAGCCGAGGATGTAGCCGCCGGTCTTGAGTCATCGTCGCCTAGAGAGAGATCACGAGACGTGGCGATGATAGGCGGTATTCCGCGAGCCGGGTTCCTCTTTCAGCTGGCGGTTTGCCCAAACAGGCAATCGCCCGACGTGGCGCGGAGGCACCCGGTTCAGCGGGCGATGAGGCTTTGGCTGGTGTCAGTGGGTGTTGCTGAGGCGGCGGAAATAGTCGGCTACGGAATCCTGGTAGCCGGGAGGCACGGGCGCGGAGTCCGTGCTGCGGATCTGGCCGGACTTGTCCTCGCCCTGGCGTCGAAGTTGCAGCTCGAGTTTGTCCACGTCGTTGAGCACTTGCCCGTGGAGTTGCTCGACCAGCGCGGGATTGCCGCGGAAACGGCTCGGATCGAGCTGCTGCATTTCATGGATGAGGTTATCCACCTGGCGGGCGGCCTCCGGATCGTCCTGAAGCTGCTGCCGGAGCTGGCCTAATTCCTCGACGTTCTGCTGAATGTCGCGCTGCACGTCCGCGGGATTTCCGCCTATGGCAGGCGCGGCGGTGCGGGGCAGCGGAGTGTTATTGCCGGTGTCCACGTCGCCGTAAAGACGAGCGCCGCCTCGATCGCCTCCGCCGAACGTGGTGCCGAAGCCGCCGTTCGGGCTGTAGCCGTTCGCCATGCCGCCGGACGGATTGTCACCTCGCCCGTCCTTGCGCCGATTGCCCGCTTTGGCCGGACTGGTTGCCTTGCCCGGGCTGATTGCCTTGTCCCGGCTGCCCACCGCGCTGTCCCGGTTGGCCGTTGCGGCCGCCCGGATTCATTGCCTGCAACTGGTTGCGGAGCCGCTCGATGCGGTCAAGCGCGGTGTCGGCGCCTTGCGGCTGCCCTTCGCCCAGGGCCTGCTGCGCCTGGCGCACCTGATCGCTCAGCTTCTGCAAGCCGGAAGCAATTTGCTGCTCGGCGTCGGAACTCAGTGGATTGGTGCCGCGGCGGAGCCAGTCGGCGCTGCGCTGGATGCGATTCTCCAGGTCGTTCGAGTCGAGGTCGCCGAGCGCGTCGCGGAGCTTTTTGGCGGCGGGGCGCTGGTTGGAAGCCAGGTCGCGCTGCGCGTCGCGCAATTGCTTCTGGAGATTCGCCAGATCGTCGGCGAGCTGCTGCCGCTCTCCGGAAAGTTTCTGCGCTTCCGCGGAGTCACCCTGCTGGCCGTAGCCATAGCCGTAATACGACTGGCCGAAGCGTCCCGCCAGGCCCGACGGCCCGGGAATTTTGCTCAGCTTCTCCTGCTGCGATTTTTCCTCTTCGGCGAGGCGATCGGCTTCGCGGGACATTTCGTCGAGCCGGCCGCTGGCGTGCTGCTGCTGCGCGCCGCCAAGCAGGTTGGTCGCTTCGCGGAGACGGTCGGCGGCCCGGCGCGCTTCCGCGTCCCCCTGCTGGCCGGGCGCGGCGCGGCGCATGTCGTCATTGGCCTGCTTCAGGCGCTCGAGGGCCTGCTGGACGCGCGGATCGCCGGAACCCTGTTGTCCGGATTGGCCGCTTTGGCCGGACTGCCCGCTTTGCCCAGACTGCCCCGATTGACCGGATTGCCCCGACTGGCCTGACTGCCCGGATTGCCCTGACTGGCCCGATTGACCGCTTGAACCCTGCTGGCCGCTCTGATTGTTTTGCTGCGCCAGCTGCTCCATCTGCTTCTGCAACTGTTCGGCATCGCGCCGCAGCATTTCCTGCTCCCAGCGCTCCTGCAAACTCTGCGCGCTGTTGTTGCGCTGTTGCGCCAGTTCCTGCTGGCGGCGGGCCAGCTCATCCAGTTTCTGGAGAGCGTCGCTGATGTCCTTGGCACGCTGGTCGGCGGAGGACGCCGTCTGATTCGTTTCGTACTGATTTTTTTCGGTGTCGAGTTCGAGATCGAAAAGGCTAGCCAGATCGCGGCCCGCGCTGCCCCCTCCGCCGCCACCTCCCCCGGTTGCTCCAAAGGCGACCTGTATCTGGCGGAACGTGGCTTCGGCTCGCAGCAAATATTGAAGAGCTTTCTGCTCCGGCTGGATGGCGTCGTGCCATTGTTGCTGCTTCAGCTTGCCCGCCGCGGGACCCATGGCCTGCGACGCGGCGATCATGTCATTTTCGAAGCTGTTGAACTCTTCGTTCTGCTGGTTGATCTCCCGCGAGTTCAGGCGGCCGGCAAGCGAGAGGGCCTGGTCGCGCAGAGTGGATTGCACCTGCGAGAGAAACTTCGCCTGGTCCGCCGCTTTCTGCTCCGTGGCTGTCTTGTCGGTCTGCTGCTTCCAGGTGGCGGCGATGATTTCCTTTTCGCGCTGGGAGATATCGTTCTGATTGCCGCCCATACCGCCGCCCCCGCCGCCACCTCCTCCGCCCATCTGCTGCGACTGCGAGAACTCCCGCTCGAACGGATCGGCCTGGATGAAGAACATGTCCGTGCGGGATTCGGATTTATTGTCCTTCGCGGTGGCGTAGACGCTCACAAGATCGCCGGGAACCAGCTTGAAATTCTCGAGGGAGAGAACTGTGGAACCGTCCGCTTGCTTGGCCCCTTTTTGCTTCAGCAGATCGACGGTCTTCTCGGGCCCGCCGTTCACCGAATAGTGGAGCGCGAACTCGTTGAGGCCGAAATCTCCCGCGGCTTTAGCGGCCACGGTGACTTCTTCGATGGGGCTCGCGCGATAGTCCTGCCCGGGGCGGTCGATGGCCACTTGGGGCGGATTCGCCTTGCTGGCCTCGATAAAGAAATCGCCCGAGAGCCGCACGGGCTGTCCCTGATCGATGGCGGCGACGTGGTATTCGCCGTCCTTGTCCATGTGAATGGTGCCCTTGTAGAGATTGCCTTCGACGCTCGTCAGATGAACCTGCTTGTCGTCATCGAGCGCGAGAATCCCATTGCCGAGCGGGCGATCCATCACGATTTCAAGGTCGGCGTCGGTGCCTTCGACGGCGCGCAGATCGCCGCCGTGCTCGTCGACCACATTCTGCAGCCCGGTCCAATTGGGATAGCGATACGTGACACGAATCTGCTTCACGCCCGGAAGATCGACGACGCGGATATTGAAGTGCCGCGAATGCAACGCGCCCGCTTCGACGTAATACTCCACGTTTTCGGGCAAGCCGGCGAAG
The DNA here is from genome assembly GCA_963709105.1 of uncultured Acidobacteriota bacterium. GTDB lineage: Bacteria > Acidobacteriota > Terriglobia > Acidiferrales > UBA7541 > Palsa-295. Next base: position 142,067 of record CAVPVC010000013.1, on the reverse strand, counting down.
AGGAATTGGAATCCGGAACCATTCGACTGCGGCTGCATCTGCACCTGTTCCCATTTCGTCCCGCTCTGGTAGCGGGCGTACAGGCGGGCCTTGTCGGTCTGGATGCCGATGGGAAGCGCGGTGACGAGTTCGTCGGAGTTGCGGCGGACGGAAGCGTCGCCCGGGATCACCCGCAGCTCGTACAGCGGCGCCACGCCGGTGCGCTGGCCCACCCACAAAAGGTGCGAGCCGTAGCCCAGGTAGCCAGGGCCGGCGAGGATCATCCAGAGCAACACCGCAAGCGAAGCAAGCCCCACGCCGAGCGAAACCAGAAGAATCTTCTTCGGGAGCAATTGCTCCGCCTCGGCCTTTCGCGCAACCACCAGAGTGTCCGCGGCGAGCAGTTCGAGAAAAGGATCGCGGCGCGTTTCGTCGCGTTCGGCAAAGGTAACCAGGCGCTGCTCGAATTGCGGAAACGCGTTCTCAGCCGTGTGCGCCGCCTGCCGGCGACTCAGCCGGCGCAGGGGCAGAATGATCCCCACGCAGGCTGCAGCCGCAACTACCAGAAACAGGAGCGTGCGGGCGCTGATGACGCTGCCGCTTGAAAACGCGAAAAGGTTCGCGATCAGAACAAGAACGATTGTGGTGACAAGCGCGGCGGAGGTGAGGATGGCTGCGCCCCGAAGGATGGCGCCCAAGCGCAGGCGGCGCTCGAGTTCCTGGAGATAGGAGTTGAGCTGATCGCGCGTGCTCATGGTTCCTCCCTTTGCGTGGCCAGGTACCGGCTGGCGAGCAGGGACTCGGCTACCGCCGCTCCCAGGGCCAATAACATAAGGTACCACCACAGACCGAAGGGTTGCCTTTTTTGTTCGGCGTCGGCGGTGGACGCCGATTGCTCCGCGGCGGTGCTGGTGTTGCCTCGCCAGAGCGCCAGCGTCTCGTCAGGAATCACGTCGAGATTGGATTCGTGGCGATCGGGATTGACTCCGATCACGTCCTGGCGGCCGTTGGCAAGACGCAGCTGATAGAAACCGGCTTGCGTCAGCTGATAGGACTGTGCCGTGGTGGCTTCCTTTAACGAGAGCGGGCGGCGGCCGGCCGGGTCAATCACCTCGACGCCTACGGCTTGTTCCTTCGCGCTGCGCAGCTCGAGATACGAATCGACCAGGCGCGCGCCGCTGCGGCTCTCCGTACCCGAGAGATACCGGGCCGTCTGCTCGACAAAAGGAACGAAGACGGGATTCAGAGGGAAGTCGTTGGTGAGATTGTCGAGTCCCGAGGCGAGCAGCAGGACGCGGCCTTCGCCGATTTTCTTGTCGAGCAGAATGGGCGTCTGATCGGTCAGCCGCGCGACGACGCGCGAGTTGGAGGCGTCCACCACCGTGGCGTAATAAAACTTTACGCCCGCCCAGCGGGCGGATTTGGCCGTGGACGGGTGCGACGGGTCGGAATCGCCGACCGTGAGGTATCCCCCGGAATCGCGCGAGTAGTAGCGCGAATCGAGGATGCGGTCGCCGAAGACCGGAACGCGCGGGCGATGCGCGGCGTTGCTTCCGGCGGCGATCAGGACGCTGCCGCCTCCGCGAACGTAGCGGTCGAGATCGCTCTCGAACGCCGACGGGAGCGATACCACGTCGGAGATTACGACGAAAGCGAATTTCGACGGGTCGATGTCACCGAGCTGCTCGACCGCAACCGTCTGCAGGGTGAACGCGGATTGCGCGGCGGCCGCGAGCGCGGCGTTGAAATAGAGAGGCGAGCGCCGGTCGCCCGGCTCGTGGACGAACAGCACGCGCTCGGGATCGGAGCGCTCGACGGCAAAGAGGCTTTCGTCATCGGCGGGCAGCGCATCGGCCGAGTCGATTTTCACCGAGCAGCGGCTGAAGCCATAGGGCACGTCGAGCGATGGAAATGTAACGGTGGCGCGCCCGCCGGCGGGAATCTGGATCGCGTTCGTCGCGACGGTCTTGCCGTTGATCACCAGGGAGACGCTGCGCGTTGCCGCAGGCGTCTGGTAGCCCGCGATAACAGCCTGCACGTGGGCCTTCTTCGGATCCCAGACCTGGCCGGGCGCGTTCACGCTTTCCACCGCCCAATTCGGCACGGGATCTTTGATCACCGGATGCAGCACCAGCGTGACATTCGCGGGAAGCGCCAGCTCGGAGAAATTCGCGGGCATATTCGCGCGCTGCATGTCGCTGAAAAGATGCAGCTCGATGGGCGTGCGGACGGTTTCAGACAGCGAGCGCACCGCGCGGGCAAGTTCCCCGAAGCTTCCGCGCGAATCGCCGGGCTGGATGCTTTCGACGGCCGCGCGCAAGGCGCCGGCATCCTGAACCGGCTGCGTGAGCACGTGGAGCTGCGATCCCAGCGCGGCGATCTGGCCGCGGTCGGAGGGGCTGCGCGAGCTCAGAACCGCAAGCGCATCGCGCTTCGCATCGGCCAGGCGCGAACCGGCGCGCATGCTGAAGGAATTGTCGATGACAAGCAGGTCGAGCTTGTCGCCCGAAGCGCTGGCGGCCGGGCGGTTCAGGAAGGGATTGGCGAAAGCGAGCACGAGCAAAAGAAGCAGCAGCAGACGCAGCGAGAGCAGCAGCAAATAGCGCAGGCGGCGATGCTTGATGGAGCTTTGCGTGCGCTGCTCGAAAAACATCAGCGAGCCGACCGGGTGCGGATTGGTGGTGTGGCGGCGAAGCAGATGCAGATAAAGCGGGACGCCGATCGCGGCGACGCCCGCGAGGAACCAGGGAGACAAAAAGCCCATTTAGTTCTTCCCCTGGCGGATGGTCAGGTATTCGCGCAAGGCGCCGTCGAGAGGGCGGTCGGTGACCAGCAGGTAGTAATCCATTCCGGCGGCGCGGGTGCGATCGCGAAGATCGGCGATGTGCGCGTCCATTTTCTGGCGGTATTCGTTCTTGCGTGTATTCGGGAGTGACTTCGAGGCGTTCCTGCGTTTCAAGATCGACGAGAATGGCGGGCTCGTTCAGGTCGAGCTGAAGTTCCTTCGGGTCGAGCACATGGAAAAGCACCACTTCGTTTCCGTGGAACCGCAGCGGTTCGACGGTGCGCACGATTTTTTCGGGCGATTCGTAGAAATCGGAAATCATCACCACCAGGCCGCGGCGGCGCAGGAATTCCTGAAAATGGAAGAGCGGCTTGGTGAAATCGGTGCGCGCGCGAGGTTCGGCGAGCTCCAGGCCAGCCAGAAGCCGCTGCAGTTGCCCCTGGCGCGTGGACGGGCGGATGTAATTGCGGACTTCGTCGTCGAAAACGATCAGGCCGGCGGCGTCGCGCTGATCCTTGATCGCGAGATAAAAGAGCGAGGCCGCAATGTAGCGTGAGTAGTCCATTTTATTGACGGAGTGGGATTTGTAATTCATGGAATTGCTCGCGTCGAGCAGCACGGTGAGCAGGCTGTTGGTCTCGCCGCGATAGCGCTTGAGATAGGCGCGCTCGGTGCGGGCGAAGACGTTCCAATCGACGTGGCGCAGGTCGTCCCCCGGCGAGTAGGCGCGATATTCGGCGAACTCCTGGCTGAAGCCGAAGTCGGGCGAACGGTGCAAACCGGCCACGAAACCGTCCACGACGGTCTTCGCCACCAGATCGAGGCCGGAGATTCCGGCCAACACCGCGGGATCGAGGAAGCGCTGCAATCAGGCCCCCTTGGGCGGCGGCATGTGCGCGAGAAGCTGCCGCAGGATTTCATCCGAGTCGATGCGGTCCGACTCCGCGTGGAAATTCAAAAGGATGCGGTGGCGCAGCACCGGAATCACCAGCGACGTGATGTCTTCGTAAGCGACGTGGTAGCGGCCCCGCGAAAGAGCGCGCGCCTTGGCGGCCAGCACGATGAACTGCGCCGCACGGACGCTGCCGCCGTAGTTGACGTACTTCTTGATGATGTCCGGCGCGCTCGCGTTCTTGAAGCGTGTGGCGCGGACAATCTCCACCACGTAACTTGCGAGCGACTCGGCGATGGGCACCATGCGCACCAATTGCTGGAAGTCGAGAATCTCCTGGGCGTTGGTCACGGCCTGCACGTGCGCCACGCGCGTGGTGGTGGTGAGGTCGACCACCTTTACTTCGTCGGCCGCGCTGAGGTAATCCAGAACGGTATTGAACAGGAAGCGGTCCAGCTGCGCTTCGGGCAGCGGGTAGGTGCCTTCGAGTTCGATGGGGTTCTGCGTCGCCAGCACGAAGAAGGGCGATGGCAGTTTGTACTGATGCCCGCGCACCGTGCAGGAAAGCTCCTGCATGGCTTCGAGCAGCGCGGACTGCGTCTTGGGCGGCGTGCGGTTGATTTCGTCGGCCAGCAGAATGTTGCCGAAAATGGGCCCGGGAACGAAGGTCCAGCGGCGATGCCCGGTGGTGGGATCTTCCTCGATGATGTCGGTGCCGGTGATGTCCGAGGGCATCAGGTCCGGCGTGAACTGGATGCGCTTGAATTCGAGGCCCAGCGTTTGCGCGATGGTGCGCACCATCAGCGTCTTCGCGGTGCCGGGCAGGCCGGTGATCAGGCAGTGGCCGCCGACGAACAGCGCGGTGAGGATCTGGTCGATGACCTCCTCCTGGCCGACGATGACCTGGCGCACCTGGCTGAGAATGCCGTCGCGCACGGCATGAAAGCGGTCGATGCGTTTCTTGAGTTCCGCGGAGTCGAGATTCACTTCAGCAGTAGCCATCGGTCATTTCCCTTTCTCGGAGTCTTCGATCTGCAGGAGTAATTTCTGAGCGGGCCGGAAATCGGGAGCGGCTTCGAGCGCCGCGAGAACGTTGGTTTCGGCCTGGTCCTTCTGGCCGTCCGCGAAATATGCCTGGGCGAGACTGAACTGCGCGGAGGCTTTGTCGAGCGGATGCATGGCGACCACGGCTCCGTACTCGCGGATGGCGCCCTTGTAATTGTTCTGGGCGAACCACAGGTCGCCGAGCTGGCGGTGGAGGTCTTCGTTCACCGGGTAAATGTAATTGATGCGATCGAGGGTGGCGGCCGCTTCCTTGGGTTCGCCTAAATCTTTTTCCAGCGAGGCGAGCTGCTTGAGCGCGCCCGGATTGCGCCCTCCCATTTTTTCGTAACCGGTGAGGATCGCGGCGGCGGCTTTCTTGTCGTCCTTGGCGAGATCGGCGTCGGCGATGAATTCGTAGGCGTTGGCCTCGTAGATGTACTGCGGGTACAGGCTGAGCACCTGCGGGCCGTCTTTCAGGACTTCGTCGTAGTTCTTGTCCTTGTCCAGCTTTGCGAGATGCTCGATGCCGACGCGCCAGTGTTCGAAATTCTTCACGGTTTTGCCGACGTCATCCACGAGCCAATCCATGAATTGTTTGTCGAACTCATCGGCGGATATGCCGAGATCCTCCTGAATCACATCCGGCGTGGTGCGAATCTGCGCGAACGAATGCACCATATCGAGCAGCTTGTCCGCGCCCCAGCGGCTCTGGATGTAATCGCAGATGCGCCCGGCCTGGTAGTAGGAGACGATCACCTGCCCGGGATACTCGGGGCGGACGAAGCCGCGGTCGAGATCGGCGACCGGGAGAAGCTTTCCTGTCGTTGATCGCCACGAGAATGTCGGGCGTGATGCGGTCGCCCCACTCGAAATTGGCTTCGGATTCTTCGTGCACCGCGAGGCCTTCGGTGAACCAGCGCGGCACGCGATGATTGGTGGCCGTCAGAATGAACACGTGGCTCATTTCGTGCCAGAGCGTGGCGGCCCAGTGAAAATCCCCCGGCTTGCGGCCGGAGGGGCTGTCCATCGCCACCACTTCGCCGAAAGTGACACCCAGCGCTCCCAAGCCCGGCATGCCCAGCGTGCGAACGGCGAAGTCCTCGTGGTCGGGATACACCTCCACCTGCACCGGGCCGGGGAGCTTCATTTTGTATTTCTTCTCGTAGGTGGCAATCGCGCTTTTCAGCACTTGCTCGAAGTAGGGATGCAGAAGATCGGCTTCGCTTTTGTGCAGCTTGAGGATGGTAGTGTCGTCCTTGAAAACGACGAAATTCTTGTAGCTGTCGAGCAGGCGCAGGCTGTTGACGGTGGCCGCGTCGCGGTAGCCGTTGTTGTAGCACATCTCGAGTTGCTGGCGCGGCTCGTCCACCTGGCCGAGGCGCATGAGATTGATGCCCAGTTCGGAGCGCGCGGACCACAGCTGCGGATCGAGGGCGATGGCCTTGCGATAGTAGGCGACGCCGTCATCGTAGCGGCGGTTGAACACGAGATGGAATCCGATGCGCGAATACGCCTCGCCGTACGTGGGATTCACCTGGCGGATTTTCTCGAGCCATGCGTCGGGCGGCTTGTCGGCAAGTAGTTCGATGGCGGCGTGGATGGCCATGGCGTCCAGCGCATCGGGCGAAAGGCCGATCGCCGTGTCGGCTTCCGCGGCGGCCGTCTTGGTGTCGGAATCTTCCAGCGCCAGATTGGCCATCAGCTCGTGCGCTTCCACCAGCTTGGGGTCGAGCTGGATCGCGCGGGCGGCCCAGGTCGACGGCTTTTTCGTCGAAGCCATCGGCGCTGACGAGCGCCATGCCGACATAGGCCTGCGCGTTTTTGGGATCGCGGTCGAGCGCTTCCTTGAACAGGGCGTCGGCGTCGGTGTTATTAAAGCGCTCGTGGAGCAGGCGCCCCCAGCGGACGCGATACAGGGCGTTGCGGTCGGATTGCGCGACGGCGGCGCGAAATTCGTTGTTGGCGTCGTCGTATTTCGCGAGGCCCCAGTAGCCTTCGGCGCGGGTGTAGGGATCGCGCGCCTGCGTCAGCGATTGATAGCACGATTGCGCTTCGGCGCGATGGCCGTGCTTGCGCAGCAGGTGGCAATCGTCGGGCGTGGCGGCGGACGCGAGGCCCGCGCTTGCGATCAGAAGCGCGGAAGCGGCCGCGAGGCGGGCAAAGAGGGTCATTTGTCGAGCTCTCCCTGCACGCGCGCGAGTTCGAGCAGCGCCTCGGTGAGCTGCTTTTTGTAATCTTCCTGCTCCATGGCCGCTTTCTGGTACTTCAGCGTGTCGATCTTCTGCTCGAGCTCCTCTTTCTTCGCGAGCAGGTCCCGCTTGGCGGGATCGTTGGCGGCGAGCTGGGCAGCGCCGATGCGCAGCACGGTGAAGGTCGCGAGCAGGTGACCCTCGCCCGTGTCCGTTGCAGCGGCGCGGACGGGCTGGCCCTTGCCCGGTGTCTTCGAAGACGGCGTGCTCGGTGGCGAGGCGCTTCTGCGAATCGTAAAAAGCCGCCGTCTTGCGGTCGGCATATTCGAAGGCTTCGAGCGCGCTGATGGCGTCATTCTTATCGAGGTCGGCGGTCGGGTCGTGCAGGGCTTCCACCCAGTAGCGCGCGAACACGGTGGCGTTTTTCTCCGTTCCCGTTTTCGTGGCGGCGATCACGGCGCGCCCCGGTTTTTCAAGCGCGCCGATAGAACCGCCGCTCGCGCTGGTGGTGTTGACGATCAACTGGCGCCGCGATGGGATGTGGTCGCAGAGTGCGGCAAGCTCGGCCCCGGAAATATCCGGCCCCACGAGATTGAATTTGTACTCGACGCCATCGAATGAGCCGTGCCCGATGAGAATCAGCACGAAATCGTCTTCGGGCCTGGCTTGTTTGGCGACCTGGCCCAGCGTTTCCGTCATTTGGCCGCGAGTAGCCTGCGCGCCCGAGAGCGTGAAGACATGCGCCTCAGTGCCGGAGGCTTTCAGCAGCTTATCGAGATCGCTGGCCATCGCAGTGAAGCGCTGCTCATAGTCGGGTTCGCCCCCAAGCCCTGAGACAGTGACGTAGTAGATTCCCGCGCGCGCGGGAACCGCAGCGAGAAAAAGAGCCGCGAAACACACCCAGATGGCAGCGCGCAGTCTCACACCACACCCCACTTGCGGCGCAGCAGCCATTCCGAGAATCGCAGCAGGATCAGCAGCAGAAAGACGGCCGGCATGTTCCACAGCTCTTTGGTTTGCCGCATGGTGATTCCGGCATCCGAGTAGGGAATTTCGTCGGGCAGCTTCGAAATTTCATCCGGGTGCCAGTAGCGCCCACCGGTCTGCGCGGCGAGCTTTTCAAGGAGTTCGCGATTCTGCCCAGTACGGAAATTTTCGGCTACGCCATCCATGCGCTGAAAGTTGAGCACGTCGCGTCCGATCTCCTCGTTGCCCCGCTGCGCCACCACTTCTGTGACGTACGAGCCCGGTTTTTCGGCATTCCAGTCCGCCTGGAACTGCCCCGGCGCATCGGGCACCGGCGACATTTCCACCGAAGCAGAGGTGCCATTCGGACCGAGGATGTGCGCTTCCACACGCGCGTCCGGCGCAGGCTGAAACGACTTGTCGCGAACGTCAGCGGAAAGGTGAACGCGGCCATCGTCAAACAGCATCTGATCGGGAACGCTGGCAGCCACCTGTCCCGGAGAATCGGTAACCAACCAACGCAGCAATTGCCTCCAGAACATGTCGTGCGTGGTATCGCCCAGCGGCTGGCTCATCTGCCAGCGCCACACGCCGCCGCTGGCTACGATGGCGGTGCGGCCGCGTCCGTAATTCTCGGTGATGAGAAACGGCATCCTGCGCCCGCCGACTTTCATTTCCGCCAGCACCGCGGCGCCGGGCTTGGGAGTGCCGGGCTCCTGATAGTCCATCAGGTAGGGCAGTTTCTTCCAGCGCTCGATATTTTTCACCGGGTCATCGATCAACCGAGTAACGATGCTGTCGCCGCCCGCCTGCGTTAGCTCCACCGTTGCGGGATCGCGATGGAACGTGTTCTTTCCGGTAGGAAGCGCGACCGGCAGAAGATCGGCCATGTTCGAGCCGGCCCAGCCTCCATCTGCCAGCGCAAATCGTCCGCCGAGAAACAGCACGCCCCCTCCCCGCCGGTCAACGAACTCGCGAATGAGCTCCTGCTGCGGCAGCGTGAAGTAACCCGCCTCCACCGAACCGAAAATGAGCGCCTGGTAGCCGAAGAGGTCCTCGGCCCGGGTAGGAAAGCCCTCGGCAAGTTCTTTGGGATCGTCGATGCCCTGGCGGTAAATTTTATTCTCGGTGGTGCGCAGCATGGAGACGACCTGCACGTTGCGGTCGTCATCTTCGGCGCGGCGGATAAATTTGTACTCCCACCGCGGCTCGCCTTCCACGTAGAGAATGCGGCGCTTGGCCGCGTCCACGTTGACCAGCCGCGTCACGGAATTGTTGGCGCGATTCTGTTCGCCCGGCAAAGGCTCGATGGAAAATTGCAGCGCCTTTGCGCCGGCGGAGCCTGCATTGAACAACAGGTCTTCGGTCTGGATCTTGTCATCCGACGCAAACGTTACCTCGCGCGAAGCGAGAACCTTGTCCCCGTCGCGGACACTCAGCGTCGATTTGCGCCCCGCATAGCCGCGCTGATGGAAACTGACGCGCGCGGAAAGCCGCGAATCCGCAAGCGCCCGCGGGGCCACGATAGCTTCGTTGATCTCAACGTCGTTGGGAGTCTGTTCCAGGCCGAAGCCTACGGTGTGAACCGGAATGCGCCGGTTACGCAGGGCGGAAATCGTGTCGGCGTCGATGCCGCCGGTATTGTCCGAGCCGTCGCTAAGGAGCACCACCGCGCCGACGGGCAGGTCGGCGGTTTCCGAAGCCAGCTGCTTCAGACCGTCATTGATGCGCGTCGCGGGCGCGGCAGGCGCGGCCTGCAATTCCTTCGGAATCGGCGATGCGCGCGAGACGGGTGTCCAGGCGGTAGAGCCGCGTCTGGAATTTCTTCTGCAGTTCGGCAAGCGTGCCGTCTTGAAGGGCCTTGGCGGCCTGCGCTTCGCGCGGCGCGCCCTGATCCGCGATAGCCATGCTGCGCGAATCGTCGACGAGCACCGCGATAATGTTCTGCTGCGGCTTCAACTCGGCCACGGTAATGGCCGGCTGCCACAGCAGCACAAGCACCACCGTCGCCAGGAAAAATTCCAGGAACCAGATGACGCCGGCACGCCAGTTGCGAATCGGCGCCGCGGCTTTCGGCAGCCGCGCGCGGATCAGAACCGCCAGCCCGACCGCCGTCGCCAGCACCAGCAGGAGCAGAAACCACTTCGGCCAGCCCCCGAGAAGGACGAACTCGCCCTTCGAAAAAATCGACGCCGGATACTTGAAGAGAAATTCAAACATTCGCAGACCGTTCCATCCTCGCCTGGCGACCCCAATTCAAATGCGCGTAATCACTTCAGTTCGGATGCCCAGACGAGAACTGTTTCGCCATGCGCGGTCCGAGTCCCGGATGCTGCCTGCGGTCAGTGCGTCATTCCGTAGATGATGTAGTCGAGCCCGATCCGGAAAGCCATCGACGCAAAATTTTCGGGATACGCCGGATCGTCCGCCCATTCCCAGGCGTCGCCCAAGTGCATGTTGTGGCAGATGGCCACCATCACGCGGCCGCGGTCGTCGCGAATGGCTCGCCACTTCGGCACGTAGCCATCCTTTTCGTAGGTCCGGCCGGTGTTCACATACTGCTCGCCGGGAACCTGGAAGCGGTTGTCGAGATCGTAGAGCGTGTGGAACAGCTCGTCCTTATTCTGGAGGTCTTCGACGGCGCGATCCGGAAAGACCATGCGCATGCCTTCCATAAACTGTTCCCAGTCCTCGGTGCCGTGAAAATCGTCCACCATCAGGAAGCCGCCCTTGAGCAGATATTCCCGCAGCTTCTTGGCTTCCGCGTCGCTGAACGTCCAGGTCTGCACCTGCACGGCGTACACCCAGGGATAGTTGAAAATATCGTCGCTATCGAGATCGACCACCTGCTCGGTGGAACGTCCCTGAATGCGCGTGAGGCGATTCATGGCGAGAAGAAACTGGCGATCGGCCTTGGGATAATCGCGCGACCAGCTTCCGTAACCGTAGCCGGAGAAGGCGCCGAAATGGCTCATTCGCGAGTTGTAGCGCAGGCGCGACCAGGAAAATTCGGCTTTTTCGTGGGCTTGGTAGGGATTTACGCCGTAACCGCCCCATTCCCCGTATTGGAAAGCATGCGATTGGAGGGCGAACAGACCGATACCACTCACTACGAGGAGAAGCACCACCGGAATGCCGGGCAGGAGCCTCATTCATACCTCAATACCGGGGAAGAGTATCAGAACGCCGGTCCCATCTCCAGCAGTAGGGATGACGGAAAGCTCTTCGCGCCAAAACAGAAGAGATGCAGAAGCGCCGGGGCTTGTTGCATCGAAGAGGTTGTACGACACGGAGGAGCGTGAGAGGATTTGCGCTTGTGATGAGTGGGTTGGCGAGGATGATGTGAGGCGAAGGGATTTCATCAAACTGGGCGGAGCGGCCGCAGTCGGAGCAGGCGCGGCCAAACTCCTGCCCGCGCAAATGCAGTCGGGCATGCCGATGCAGGGGAGTTCGGCGCCAGCGGCGGAAACGACCAAGGCGGATTTTACTCTTCAGATTGCGCCGGTCGCGCTCGAGCTTGCGCCGAATCACATCATCAGCACCATCGGTTATAACGGCACGTGTCCTGGCCCGCTGCTGCGCATGAAAGAGGGCGTGCCGGTGACGGTGGACGTAATCAACGACACCGATTCGCCGGAATTCGTCCACTGGCACGGGCTCTTCGTTCCGGCAGAGGTGGACGGCGCCGAAGAAGAGGGCACGCCGCCGGTGCCGGCGAACGGGCGGCGCCGCTATCAATTCACGCCGAAGCCCGTGGGCACGCGCTGGTATCACTCGCACGCCATGGCGGGCGCCGATCTGCACCGGGGAACCTATACCGGCCAATTCGGATTCCTGATGATCGACTCCGGAAACGATCCGGGGCGCTACGATCAGGAACTCTTTCTCGCCCTGCGCGACTGGGAGCCTTTCTTTTCCAGCGAGGCAATGGACACCGACGAGCAGGAGGACCAGGGGCCGAAGCCCGAAAAGCCGGCGGTGATGGATACGCGCCCGAACGGGCTGGAAGTAACGTCGATGATGTACTCGATCAACGACAAAGTGCTGGGGGCTGGCGAGCCCATCCGCGTAAAACCGGGCGAGCGCGTGCTGATGCACTTGTTGAACGCCAGCGCGATCGAGAACAAACGCATCGCTCTGCCGGGGCATCGCTTCCAGGTGCAGGCGCTGGACGGCAATCCCGTGCCCACTCCGCAATTCGCGGAGGCAGTAATGTTAGGTCCGGGCGAGCGCGTGGATGCAATCGTGGAGATGAACCAGCCGGGCGTTTGGATCCTCGGCGGCACGGACGACATGGCGCGCAATGCCGGCCTCGGAACCATCGTCGAATATGCGAACCAGCATCGCGAGCCGCAATGGGTGGCTCCTGCGAAACCCGTCTGGGATTACGCGGTTTTCGGACGCGCCGGAGCGCCGGCTGGGCCTGCGCCCGACCAAGTCATCGACATGGTCTTCGAGAAGCTTCCCAGCGGTGCCGGGAAGTTCGATTTATGGCTGGTGAACGGCAAACCGTATCCCCACGAGCAGGAGTTCGTTCTTAAGCAGGGCGCGCGCTACCGGCTGGTCTTCCATAACCGGACCGACGACGCGCATCCGCTGCACATCCACAGGCACTCGTTTGAAATCTCCGAGCATCGCGGAAAACCCATGGCGGGCGTGATCAAGGATACGGTGATCGTCCCGCTGTTCGGGCGGACGGCGGTGGATTTTACGGCCGACCAGCCTGGGCTCACCCTCTTTCACTGCCACATCCAGCAGCACATGGACTTCGGCTTCAAGGCGCTCTTCCGTTACGCATAGGAAAGGCCAGCAAGTCTCACCGAATCAGTGATTTGAATGCGCTGCGAGGCGTATTTCAAATGCTGATGACACTGACTTCAAATTTTAATTTGCCTGCCCTGCCAGCCCCTTCCTAAAGTGGAGTATGAACATGCAGACGGACCAGTACCAGTACCGCGACATAGCTTTTCTCCACGAAATAGGCCAGCGCATTGCCGCAGCCGACCCGCTTCACATGGTATTAGCCCGGGTGGTTGAGTTTGTTTCGACGGTGGTGATGTGCGATTCCTGCTTCATCTACGTCCTTGAGGATGGCGAACTCACCCTCCGTGCCTCGAAGAACCCGCACGCCGAAGTGGTTGACCGGCTGAAGCTGCGGATCGGGCAGGGCATCACGGGGTGGGTCGCCGAGAACAAAAAGCCCGTCGTACTCTCCAGCAACGCGTTTCAGGATCACCGGTTTCAATCTTTTACTGAATTACCGGAGGATCGTTATGAGGCGTTCTTGTCGGTGCCGGTGCTGTGCCGCGACAAGCTCGTGGGAGTCATCAACGTGCAGCATCGCGAGCCGCACATCCATGCCAAGGGGGAAGTCCAGCTCATCTCGACCATCGGCTTCCTGGTGGGTCCGGAGATCGAGCTGGCGAGGATGGAAGCGGAGAAGCTGAAGTTCGCCGATTTGTCCGGGGCCCGCAAGCTCGTGGAGCAGGCCGCGCAAATTCTGCAACAGCAGCTGCGCATCGACGAAGACGAAGCCAACCTTGCCATGCAGAAGCAAAGCCGTCAGAGCGGGAAATCGTTGAAGGAAGTCGCTTCGGCGGTTCTGCTGCACGAGGAGCTTTGCAGAGGGCTCCGGCGGCAGGTGTAATCGCCGGGCCGGCCGTTCTGCTGAATTTCGCGCGGCTAACTGGCCAATTGTTGCAGGTGGCGCTCGATATCGTCGAGCATGCTGCTTGCGCCGATGCGAAAAAGCTTTGGCGCGAGCCAGCGCGAGCCCAACTCCTCTTTCACCACAGACAAATATTCGATCGCCTGCGCGGCTGTGCGGATTCCGCCCGCGGGCTTGAATCCGATGGCTCGGCCGGTCTTTTCGGTGTACTCGCGAATCGCCCGCGTCATTACGATGGCGGCTGGGAGCGTCGCGTTGACGGTCTCCTTGCCGGTGGACGTCTTGATAAAGTCCGCACCGGCCATCATGGCGACCAGGCTGGCGCGCGCGATATTGTCGAGCGTCTGCAACTCGCCGGTGCCCAGGATCACCTTCATCAGCTTGTCCCCGCAGGCCGCGCGGAACGCCGCGACCTCGTCATAGAGGGCTTGCCAGCTGCCTTGCAGGACGTGCTCGCGTTTGATCACCACGTCGATCTCGTCGGCACCAGCCTCCACCGAGCTGTGAATCTGCGCGATGCGCTCCTTCATCGGGGCGAGTCCCTTGGGGAAATCCGCGGAGACGGTCGCGACCTTGATGCCCGTGCCGTGAAGTTCCTCGCGCGCCGTCTTGATGAAGGGATGATAGATGCACACGGCGGCCACCTGAAAATCGCCCGGCTCGAGGCCGAGAAGGTTCAAAACGCCAGAGGGCAGCGGCTCGCGCGCTTTGGCGCAGAGGCGGCGCACCCGCTCGTGGGTGTCGTCGTCGGCAAGAGTGGTCAGGTCCATCACAGTGATCGCGCGCAACAGAGATGGCCGCGAGTCCTTTGTGATGGCGCTCGGTGCGGCGAACGATTCCGCCGCGCTCTCGACAGCCGGAACATCGACTCGCGTGCCTTTGATCCAGGCGAGGTCGAGCGGAATGCCCGGGTTCCGGTGTCCGATGGCGCTTTGCTTAGGAGTGTCCATGCAGCTCTATCCCTTGGCCGAGTGTTCGTGCTCCACGTAGTAACGCACGAGCGCCATCGACCGGTAAACGGCGTGAACGAACTTTCCATAGGGCGCCGTAGCGAATAGCGCGGCGATCACACCCAGATGCAGCACAAGCAGGCTGCCCATTGCGGAAGTCGAGCGAAATATGAGCAATAGCATTCCCGAGAGCGCGGTAAGTCCCAGAGTGATCAGAAAAGTGTAATCCATGCCGTAGGCGGGGGCGTTTGCCGGGGCGCGATCGCTTTGAAATTTGAGCGTGATCAACCCGGCGGTTCCGACGATCAACATCACTCCACCGAGAGCACCGAAGACCACCGGGGCACTGGTGACAGGATAGGGCGGCAGTTCGTGCAATAAATCCTGGTAGATGAACGCCAGCGTGGTGGAGACAAAGTCAGAAAGAAATCCCCAGAAAACGAAGGAATGATAGACGCGCCGCGAAGACGACGGACGCTGCTCCGGATACGTGCAGCCGGGGCCGCCGCCTTTTAGATAGCGCAAGCCGATAGCAGCGCCAACAGCCTCCGCCAGTGCTTTGCCGCTGACCTTCTGTTCGGGTTTGCCGTCCGTTTCCGACCACCCGCGAGCCGTGCCGCGAAACCAAACCGCGAGGCCGTAGAAAAACAGCGCCACCGCCGGGATCACCATCGCCAGATAGGGAACCACCGCATAAAACGCGCCGGGCCCCGTGTGCATGGCGAACAATCGAGGCGGCCCGATCAGCGCCAACCCGAGCAGCACAACCAGCAGGATAACCGCGCCGACGAGAGACAGCGCGATCCCTTGCTGCTTGAACGCGCGGCCAAGAAAGCCGGGCCAGCTCCACTGCCTGTAGCTTTCCACCCGCGCCTCCGACAACACCTGCGGAATATTGATGGCAAATTCGTGCGGAGGCGTGAACATGCAGGCGTAATAGCAGGCGCGGCAGTCGTGGCAGAGGTTTGCCAGATAGAAGACGTCGCCCTTTTCGAAATCGCGGCGCGTCTCGATGGCCCGGAAGACCGGGCAGAGCCCTTCGCAGTAGCGGCACGCGTTGCAGATGACGAGCTGGCGGTTGGCCTCCTCGAACAGATTAACCTCGGGCATTCGTGGCCGCCATCCTTCCCGCAAGTTCGCCGAACACCGCGCCAATCGTCATGCCAAACCCCGCGAGATAGCCCTTCGTAAGAATATTGCCGGACATGATTTCGCCCGCCGCATAGACATTCTTGAAGGGAGCGCCGCTCTGCGTGAGCACGCGGCCTGTTTCGTCCACCGCCACGCCCATATAAGTGAACGTAATCCCCGGCCGCAGCGGCAAAGCATAGAAGGGCGGTTTATCGATGGGGATGGCCCAATTGCTCTTCGGCGGCGAAATCCCCTGCGTCCCGTTTCCATCCGGAGTTTCCAGCCGCTGCTCGATCTTGCCCGACGTGGCTCGGTTGTATTCGCTAAGCGTGGCGGTGAAAGCGCCGGGGTCCAGATTCAGCACCGCGGCAAGGCCTGCAAGAGTATCGGACTGGTAAGGCTTGAACATGGGTGGCAGGAACCGCCCGATCGTTTTTGAATCCACCACCACGTACGCAATCTGATCGGGCTGCCCGGCAATCAATCCTCCCCAGATGGCGTAGCGCTTGGGCCAGATGGCTTCGCCTTCGTCGTAGAAGCGGCGTCCGAACTTGTTCACCACGATGCCGAAGGGAATTGCGTCGAGGCGCGTGACGATCCCGCCATCGAACTTGGGCGATCGCGCGTCGACGGCGACCGCATGAAACCCCTTGGGATCGCCCATGGCCTTCGCGTTCTTGCTGAGGAGGTTGGCGAGCATCGCCCCATCGTTGTAAGGAGTTCCGCGAATGATGAAATTGTCCGCGGCCGCACCCCAGTGGCGCTTGAGCCATTCGACATTCGCTTCGTAACCGCCGGTAGCAATCACCACCGCCCGCGCCCGAATCACTTCGCGTGCGCCATTCGTCTGGAGCGCGACGCCTTCGAATTTATCGTTTTCGATGAGGAGGTCTTCCACAAACGCGTCGTACCGCAGACCGATGCCCATGCTCTCGGCCGTCCGGTAGTAAGCATTCAGCAACGCTTTTCCGCCGCCAAGAAAAAAGCGGTTGGTGCGCCCCAGGCTCAGCGTGCCGGCCAGCGGCTGCTGCCACGAGGCACCGTGTTCGCTCATCCAGCGCGGAAGCATGCTCGACTGGCGAACCGCGAATTTCGCCAGGTCGACGTTCGCAGGCCCCCCGGTAACGCTGACGAGATCCTCGAAAAGCTCTTCTTCGGAGTAGGGAGCCGAGAAAAACTGGTCCGCCGAGGCGTGCGCGCAGCGAACATTGCGCGTGTGCCGCGAATTTCCTCCGCGCATGTGTTCGGGCGCGCGCTCCAGCACCAGAACGCGCGGCACGATGTGGCGCGCGGCGAACGCGGCGGAAATGGCGGCGTTGCCTCCGCCCACAACAATCACGTCAAACGGGTCCATCTATCGTCCACATCCTCCTTGGGGATCGTACCGCGAGCTAGGCGAGCGTCCTACCCCTGGTCAGAGGGCCGAAGGCGCTGACGATGGCCGCCACCAGCAGCCACATCGCCCCCACGTAAGCGAAAACGCTTTTGTAGCCGTAGTGATTGAACAAGAAGGCGACCACCAGCGGACCGAAAACATTCGCCAGCCGGCCGATTCCATATCCTATACCAGACCCGGAGTTCCGGATATGGGTAGGAAAGCATTCCGGCGTGTACGCGTAGAGCAGCGGAGCGAATGTCTGGCTGAACATGGCCACCAGAAATCCAAAAATGACGATCGCCGCGACCCGGAACGTGGCGCCGTACAGAATGCCGCAGCAGGCGATCAGCAGCGCAACGACGGCGATCGACCATTTGCGCTCCCAGCGGTCGGAAATCACGGCCGATAGAAGCGCTCCCGGCACCGCCCCGATGGTCATCGCCGAGGACCACGCCAGCGATTGCACCAGCGAAAACCCGTGAGCCACCAGCAGCGTGGGAACCCACGCCGTGAAGCCGTAGAAGCCCAGCGTTTGCGCCACCCAGACCGTGACAATCATCACGGTGCGCGGCAGATATGCCGGCGCGAGCAAGTCGGAATATTTCCCGTGCTGCCGGGAAGGCTGCCGAGAAGGTTGTGGGGGAGGTTCCGCGGCCTCCAACACAGGCGGCAGCTCTCCGAATTGGACGCGAGCGCGAGCCTCGATCCGGTCGAGCACAGCATCGGCTTTCGCCAAATCGCCTTTACTCTCATACCAGCGCGGCGACTCTTCCAGCCGATTCGCAAATAAAAGCACGAGAACGCCAAGCGATCCCCACACGAACACCAGCCGCCATCCCCAACTGGCAAGCGGAATGGTGAAGCGCGCCACATAAGCCGTAACCGGGATGCCGATAAGTCCTATCGTCATCACCCAGCCCTGATACGCTCCGCGCTGCTTCGCCGGAAACATTTCGCTGATGTAGGTCATCCCTATCACGGTCATGGCCGAAAGTCCGGCGCCGGTAAGCAGCCGCGTGACGGAAAGCCCGAAGGTGCCCTGCACAGCCGCATTCAGCAGCGAGAACGCCGAATACCAGGCGGTAGTGAGAAGCAAAGCTTTCTTTCTGCCAAGCCGGTCGGAGAACCAGCCGCCCGAAACCGCGCCGAGAAACATGCCGAAGAAGGTCCACGAAACGATGTGGCTGATGGTCGATACGGAAAGACTCCAGAATTTCATCACCGCGGGAGCGGCAAAGGCGAACGCGTTCAGGTCGCCCAGCTCAAAAAAGAAAACGATGGCGACGATCCACATCATCTGCCGGTGTACCGCCGTGATCGGCAGCCGGTCGAGGCGTGCGGCCGCGGTACGCCGGTTGATTTGCACAGTCGCCATTTGTTCTCGGAGGAGCGCGCGAAGCGGCTGCATTCACAGCGCCGCGCGCGTCACAAAGTCTGCATGAGAACTGGCAGCCGTTGCAACCGTAGAGCAAAACTTGATAGCGGTTCAGCCTCCGGTTGAGCTGGCAAAGTTAATCAGGAGTGGGGGTAACGCGGTCGGCGAGCATGTCCCCCCCGGTGGCCTCCGGATCGCCGCGATCGCCACGCGGCTTGAGACGCATTAGCGCGAGGATGTGACGCAACATAACGCATTGGAGGCCCTTCCGGACCTCCCAAATCGACCTAGCTGATTAGAAGCAGACGGAGAGAAATGGTAGCGCTAACGGGAATCGAACCCGTATTTCAGCCTTGAAAGGGCCGCGTGCTAACCGTTGCACCATAGCGCCACAGAACAGCTAACTTGTTAGCTAGCGTCGGAGGGTCGCGAGCGACTGCGATGAAAACGCCGTCCAGTTTATCACAGGCCGCGCGGCGGCGCTTTCGCTTCCACCAGTTCGATCAGCACTTTGCCGCCGGCGGGTGACGGAACGAGAAAGAAATTCACGCGGGTGGCGTTGGCGCCGGCGCGCGTGGATGGATAGACCGGCTGGATTCCGAAGCGGGCTCGGAGGATTTGCGCGGATTTGTCGACGCTGGCGACTAGAATTTCGATTTGCTGGATGCCCTCCCCGAATTTCCGCAGGAACCCGGCGATGGCGCCTAATCCGGAGGGGTCGCGCGTCGTGAGAATGTCGAGGCGGACGCCGGTGGGGTAGTCGATTTCGAATTCGAGGGCGTCCTGGTCAGGAGGGACGTCCGCGAGAGGGGGGAATCCGTAGGCGCTGCGTGTGCGGGCGAAATGGGCCGGCTCGAGGGCGACTCCTACCGTTTGCTCCGGAATGCCCTCTGCTCCGCGCACAAAAATTGTTGCGAGTTCTTCGTCTGCGTTCCATTGATCGAGGATAGGACGGGCGAGTTCGCAGCCGCTTGCGAAGATTTTTGCGGCGGCTGTTTCGCGTGCAGGGGCGTCAGGATCGCTCAGGGCATGGATAGAACTGGACAGGTCGCTATTATCGATCACGATCGCGATTCTCGCTCGTCACAACAGCGGCTGGATGCTCGCGGAAAAAACACCGCGAGAGGAAGGCGCTGTGATTGTGGTTGCTGGAATTGGTACGCAAAGAGAGATTCCTCCTCGCTGCGCTCGTTCGGAATGACAACGAAAAGCAAAAGACGAAAAGCCGACGTTGGCGCACAGGGGCTTCAGGGAGTGTTAGAGGCGGACGTTTCGACCGCGTTGACATTGGAGAGCAGGATGCGCACCTGCTGGCCGGGACGCACCGTGAGCGACGTGTCCCAGCGCGGGCGGGCGTCGCCCACGTTCGCGGAGACATCGAGCGTGCTGAGCCAGTAATTTCCCGGGGGGACGCCGCGCAGAACCGCTTCGCCCTGCAGATCGGTGTCGGCGCGCGCGACGAGATATTTCGACTGCGCCAGATCGAGCGCCCGGCGCTGGATTTGCGGCTTGCGCTTGGCTTCCAGGTCATTCCACTTGGCGCTGGGGTCGACCTTTACGAGGCTCAGGTCGATTCCGTCGATGCTTTCGGGAAGCTGCTCCATGTAGCGGCGGACGGCCTCGGTGTATTCGGCCTTGAGCTTTTCGTATTTGGCGGGATCCTTCGTTTTGTCCGAGGGCTTGTATTTGGGCTTGGGGAAACTGGCGCTCTGATCGCCGGAATTGCGGTCCAGATAGGCTGTGTAGAACTCGGGGACGCCCATCACGTCAGGCACTTTGAGCTTGTGGATGAAATCCTCGCCGGAGAGCTGGATCATTTCATTCTTCTTCATCCAGGCTTTCAGCTCGGGCGAGACGTCGAGTTTGTCGATGAAGGCGTTCTTATCCGGCTTCGGGTAGGTGGCTTCGGCTTCCTTGCTGATTTCGTCGAAGCTCTTGCTCAGGAGATAAAAGGGGAAGCCGCGGACGGGCTCGTCGAGGCCGCCGGACGGAGTGGCGCGCGCGACAAAATCCACTGTGCCGTTCGCTGCCTGGGAGAAGGCGGGGCGAGGCAACACCATGAATGCGATCGCCAGACAAAAAACCGAGAAGAAAATCGAGAGGATGCGTTTCATGCTGGCCATCCTAACAGAAGCGCTGGTGCTGGAAGCGCGCGCGTGGGTACGGCGGTCCAGTTGGTAAACCGAGAGAATCCCACCCGCGGCGAAGATCGCGTTCGGTGGAACATTGCGCTGCATCGAAGCGAAGAACTCAGTACAGGTGGAAGGTGACTTCGATCGATTGGCGGACGGATGCGGGCTTGCCGTCGGGTCCGAGGGCGGGGCGGAAGCGCCAGGTGCGTACGGCTTCGACGGCCTTTTCATCGAGGCCAAGTCCCAGCCCCTTGGCTACGCGAATTTCGGTGGCGCGGCCGTCAGCGGTGATTACGGCGACTAGCAGCACGGTGCCCTGATACTTTGCTTTTACGGCTTCATCGGAAAATTGAGGCTGCGGGCAGTACAAGCAGGCTGGGCTGCCGTATCCGCCGGTTCCCGCGTTGGGGTATCCGCCGCCGGTGTTATAGCCATAGCCGGGGCCAAGACCGTTGCCCTGGCCGTTGCCGATTCCGTTGCCGCTTCCCTGCCCGAGCGAATCGCCGCCGAGAACCTTCGACAGCGGATCGCCCCAATTCTGGGCGGTGATGTTCGGCACCTTGATATCCGGATTGCCCACCAGCGTGGGCGTTATGGCCAGTTTGGGATCGACAGGAGGCTTGGCCAGGGGTTTGGAGAATTGCGTCCAACTGAACTTGGGGGCCTGACCGTGAACCGCAGGCGTGAGATTGCGCTGTCCGCCTCCGCCACCGGCCTTCTTGGCGGCAGGCGCGAGCTTGGGCAGATACGGCGAGATCTGCATGATGTTGACGATCGAGTTAGCCTTGGTGGTGCCCGGGGACATCAACTGCGGCAAAAGCGGAACGATGATCAGCACCAGAACGAGAATGTGGAACGCGATGGAAAGCGATTGCACGCGCGTGAATTGCGTGTTCTTGGACCAGATTTCCTTTACCGCTACCGGCTTGCTGGTGACGTTGAGCGGCGGAAGCTTGGGCGGGGAGATCATGTCCCGCAGGTTCTGCCAGAGGCTGGCGCTCTGATCCCAGTTTACGAGCAGCGTGGAGTCCACCGGACCGCGCGCGGAAGGGCGGAAGAATTCCTTGAAATTATCGGCGATGTCGTCGCCGAAGCCGCTCATCGCAAAAACGGGCGCCCGGCGCATCGCCCTTGATCCTTACGGGGCGTTCCGTCAGGAAGTCCTTCAGGTTCGAAGCGAGGCTCTTGAGATTGGACTCTTGGGACGGCGACTTGAAGCGTCCGAGCTGGAGTGTGGGGTCGGCTTGGTCTGTCATTGGTCGGCCCGCATCGTCGAGTCTGACGGTCGTGTCTGACATGCGTTACGTGTCCCCCGCGGCGTCTCTACCTCAAGATACTTAGACGCAACGCCACAGAAAAGGATGTACAGCCCAGGGCGGCTGACACGCTTCAAGAATCATTGTAACATACGATGAGTATAGCAAGCGCGCTTGCCGACCAGACCGTACAGCCTGGACAGAATCTACCATAACGCCGCGCTGCGCTGAGTTTTGCTTTGTTTTCGAGCTGATTCCCTGGCAGAAAGGCCTTCATAACCCGCGAGATGGACCTGAAAAATACTCTGAACCTGCCCAAGACCGATTTCCCGATGAAGGCGAAGCTGCCCGAGCGCGAGCCGCAACAGTTGGCGGCGTGGGAGGAGATGCGGCTCTATCACCGCATTCTCGATTCGCGCGCCGGAGCGCCGCTGTTCGTCCTTCACGACGGGCCTCCTTACCCTACGGGTGAAATTCACCTCGGCACGGGACTCAACAAAGTGCTGAAGGACATGATCGTCAAGTCCAAGACGATGGCGGGATTCCGCTCGCCCTATATTCCCGGCTGGGATTGCCATGGGCTGCCGATCGAGACGAAAGTGGAAAAGGAGCTGGGCGGAAAGACCGCGAAAGTGACCGCCGCGGAGTTCCGGCAGATGTGCCGCGAGTATGCCGGGCGCTTTGTGGAGGCGCACAAGCGCGATTTCAAACGGCTGGGCGTGTTTGGGCAATGGGAGAAGCCCTACCTCACGATGGACTTCCACCAGGAGGCCACCATCGCGGGAGCGTTCATCGATTTTTTTGAGAAGGGCTACGTCTATCGCGGGCTGAAGCCGGTCTACTGGTGCATTTACGACCGGACGGCGCTGGCCGAGGCCGAAGTGGAATACGAGGACCATACCAGCCCGTCGATCTGGGTGAAGTTCCCGGTAGTCACGGGCGCGAAATCCGCCGCGCTGGGCTCGGATGTGAACGCGCTGATATGGACGACAACTCCGTGGACGCTGCCCGCGAATCGCGCGCTCGCGTTTCATCCGGACTTCGAATATACGATCGCCGATACGTCTGCGGGAAAATTGCTAATGGCGAAGGAGCGCGTGGGCGCGCTGGCGGAAGAATTGAAGCTGGAAATTACGGGAACGCACGGATCGTGGAAAGGACGGGAGCTCGAAGGGATCGAGTTCCAGCATCCGTTTCTCGAGCTGCGCGTGCCGGGCGTACTCGCCGATTACGTGACGCTCGATCAGGGCAGCGGCGTCGTACACACGGCGCCGGGCCACGGCGCGGATGACTTTCGAACGGGGCAAAAATACGGGCTGGAGGCTTACGCGCCGCAGGATGACGAAGGAAGGTTCGTCGAGGGCTTGCCCGAGTACAAGGGCAAGACCGTGTTTGAAGCGAATCCCATCGTGATCGGGATACTCAAAGAGCGCGGCATGCTCGTGGGCGAGCGGAAGCTTTCGCACAGCTATCCGCATTGCTGGCGCTGCCACAATCCGGTGATTTTCCGGGCCACCGAGCAATGGTTCGTGCAGCTCGATCACAACAACCTGCGGCAGAACGCGCTGGCGGAAATCGCCAAAGTGAAATGGAAGCCGGAGTGGGGCGAGGAGCGCATCCACGACATGGTCGCGGAGCGACCCGACTGGTGCATCTCGCGGCAAAGATTCTGGGGCGTGCCGCTGATTATTTTTTATTGCGACGCGTGCGGGAAGCAGCTGCGGGACTATGCGGCTCTGCGGCATGTGCTGCCGTGGTTCGAGCGCGAAGGCGCGGACGCGTGGTACACGCATTCGGCCGAGGAGCTGCTGCCTGCCGGGACGAAGTGCGGCTGCGGGGCGTCGAAATGGCGCAAGGAAAGCGACGTGCTCGATGTGTGGTTCGATTCCGGCTCGACGCACCTTGCGGTGCTGAGCGAAAAGGAGGGCACGTGGCCGGCGGATGTGTACCTGGAAGGACCCGACCAGTATCGCGGATGGTTCCATAGTTCGCTGCTGGTGGCGGTGGGCATTCGCGGGCGCGCGCCTTACCGGCAGGTGGTGACGCATGGCTGGACGCTCGATGAGAAGGGCGCGCCGATGTCGAAATCGCTTGGAAACGCCATGTATCCCAACGAAATCTGCGAGAAGTGGGGCGCCGATCTGCTGCGGGTGTGGGTGGCGTCGCAGGATTACACCACCGACATGCGGATGTCGGTGGCGACAATGACGCAGCTTGCCGAGGCTTACCGGAAGATTCGCAATACGTTCCGTTTCGCACTATCGAATCTGTTCGATTTCGATCCGGCGCGCGACGCGGTTTCCGACGGCGAATTGTGGGAGATGGACGCCTGGATGCTTCGCCGCACCGGGGCGCTAGTTCGGGAGTGTCGCGAATGGTACGAAAACTTCGAATTTCATCGCGCCTACCATGCGATCCACGATTTCTGCGCCGTCGACCTGAGCGCTTTCTATTTCGACGTGCTGAAAGACCGGCTGTACACTTTCGCGCCGAAAAGCGTGGGGCGGCGTTCGGCGCAGACGGCGATTTATCGAATTGCGAGCGCGCTGGTGAGGCTGATCGCGCCGACGCTGGTATTTACGGCTGAGGAAGTGTGGAAATATCTGCCGCGCGAGGCTTCGGCGCCTGAGAGCGTGCACATGGCGATGTTTCCGGAGGCAGCGGCGCTCGAGAGCGCTTTTGACGAGACGCGTTCGAAAAATTGGGAGAGGCTCCTTGGGGTGCGTGGCGAAGTTTTGAAGGCGCTGGAGCAATCACGGGCCGCCAAGGAAATTTCGGCTCCGCTCGAGGCTCAAGTCACTCTGGGCGCGAACGGCAACCTGGGAACTCTCCTGCAAGAGTACGGTGCGATTCTACCCGCACTATTCATCGTGTCGCAGGTCAAATGGGCCCCCAGTATCGATGGCGGGGCCGAGGCGCCTGGTATCGCGGGTTTGCGGATTCGCGTCGACAAGGCTCGCGGCCAGAAATGCGAGCGGTGCTGGAATTATTCCACGCACGTGGGCGAGAGCGTCGATTACCCGACGCTGTGCGAACGCTGTGTGGCGACGCTTGGCGAGATCGGGCCGAGCCCTGTTCCCGAGACGGTGAAGTCCTGATGAGCGGGACGGCGCGGGGTGGCTGGCAGGGACTGGCGCTGCTTGCATTCGCCGTGCTGGCCGCGGATCAGGCGACCAAGTACCTGGTCGAGAAATTTACGGCGGTCGGTTCGACGCGCGTATTGGTGCCGGGATTTTTGAACCTGGTGCACACGAGCAATCCGGGCGTTGCTTTCGGGCTGCTCGCGGATTCTCCTGCGGCGTGGCTTGCGCCGGTGCTGATTCTTTTCTCCGTAGGTGTGATTGGGCTGCTGAGCTGGCTTCTCGTGACGGGACGGGGCGGCGGAACGCTGGGGCAATGGGGACTGGCGCTGATCCTGGGCGGGGCGGCGGGAAACGTGCTGGACCGCGTGCTGCGGCGCAGCGTGACGGACTTCATCGATTTCTACGTGGGAAGCCACCATTGGTATACGTTCAACCTGGCCGATTCGGCGATTGTGCTGGGCGCCGGGCTCGTGCTGCTGGAGCTGTTCTTCGACCGGCGGCATCATGCCACGCAGGAAGAGGCGTGAGGAGTTCTGTGGGACCTGGCAAATATCGCGCCGGCTGGCGCTTGTTACGCGGGTTCTAGGAAACATTCGTGCATCCGATTCTCTTTCAAGCCGGCGTAATCACCGTTTACACGTACGGCGTTCTGGTTGCGGCCGGCGTTGTGCTGGGATTGCTGTACGCGCGGCGGCAGGCGGCGCGGATGGGGCTTCCGCCGAGAGAGGTGTGGAACCTCGGCATCTATATGATCTTCAGCGCGTTGATCCTTTCCAAGCTGTGGCTCGTTTTTACCAACTGGGATTATTACGCGGCGAATCGATCGGAAATTTTCAGCGTTACACTGCTGCAATCGGGCGGCACGTTTTATGGAGGAGTGCTGGGGGCGGTGCTGGCGATTCTGGTGTATTCGCGGGCGCGGAGGTGGCCGCTTCTGCCGGTGTTCGATATTTCGGCCGGGGCCCTGCCGCTGGCCCACGCAATCGGCCGGTTGGGCTGCTTTGCGGCGGGGTGCTGCTTTGGTAAACCTACTGCGCTTCCCTGGGGAGTGACGTTTACCGATCCGGAGGCCGCGCGGCTGGCTGGTACGCCGCTTGGTGTGCCGCTTCATCCTACGCAGCTTTACGAGGCGGCGGCTGAGTTTTTGAACTTTGTTTTGCTGGTATGGCTCGGCGGCAGGAAGCGATTCAGCGGGGAGATTCTGGGGACTTACTTCATTCTCTATGGGACTGAACGGGGCGTGATCGAATTTTTTCGCGGCGATCCGGGGCGCACCTTGATGTTTCACGGTACGGTATCGCTTATGCAGGTGGTTAGCGTTGGGCTTGTGATCGGCGGCTGTTTTCTTTGGTGGTGCGGGCTTCGGCGGGTTAGTGCGTCAGCTGCAGGGATAGCTACAACCTCGAACCCTTCCTCGGCTTGTGCTGCTGAATAGTCCCTTGGCTGCTGATGCGTTGCAGGAAACCCCGCCAATCGGGAGATTGGCGTTCCCTGGGAACCTGCGCGTTGCTGCTTGGTGAAGTGTGCTACTTTCGTTGCTGAGTTGACTGCCCTGTGACCCTTGTGACTGCCGCTTCCGACCACATCGAACTTGTCGTTACTCGCGAAGAAGCCGGAGAGCGGCTGGACCGGTTTCTTGTCTCGCATATGGCGGACTTGAGCCGGAGCCGGATTCAATCGCTGGTGGAGGGGGATTTGTGCAGGTGGACGGCTCGGCGATGAAGCCTTCCTACCGCGTCGAATCCGGGGACAGCGTCACGGTGGAAATTCCGGCGGCGGCTCCTGCGGGCGTGGACGCGGAGCCGATTCCGCTGGATGTGCTGTACGAGGATGAAGATATCGCCGTGATCAACAAGCCGGCCGGCATGATCATTCATCCGGGAGCGGGCGCGGACTCCGGCACGATGGTCGCCGCTCTGCTGCACCGCTTTGGCGGGATGCCCGGATTGTCCACGGTGGGCGGCCCGCTGCGGCCAGGGATCGTCCACCGGCTCGACAAGGGGACATCCGGGGCCGTGGTGATCGCGCGAACCGACACGGCGCACAAAGGGCTGGTGGAGGAATTTCGCGAGCGGACCGTGCAAAAGACCTACGTCGCGCTGCTGCACGGCAAGATGAAGGGCGAACGCGGCACCATCGAGCTTCCGGTGGCGCGCGACCTGCATCGAAGATCGCGCATGACCGCGCGGCGCCGCGAGGGACGCGAGGCGCGCACCGACTGGCGTGTAAAGTTGCGGCTCGGCGCGTTTACCTTGATCGAAGCCGATCTGCACACGGGCCGGACACACCAGATTCGCGTGCACTTTTCCGCGCTGGGATGTCCGGTGGTGGGAGACACGGTCTACGGCGCGCCACGGCAGGAGCGCGTGGACGGGAAGCTACTGCCGGAACTGGACCGAAACTTTCTCCATGCCGCGCGTCTAACCTTTGTGCATCCAAGAACCGGGAAAGAAATTCACGTCCGCGCGCCGCTGCCCCCGGAACTTACCGCGTATCTGAAAACGCTGGGACGCGCGGCAAACGTGGATGCGAATATCATAGACGCGGGATTGAAAGAGTTTCTATAATCGCCCTAATGAAAGCCGCACGTTTCCTTATCGCGCCGATCTGCGTGTTTGTTGCGCTGGTGACGTCTCTGCATTCGCAGGCGCAGCCCCGCGCCGGCATCATCGGCAGCCGCGCAGGCCAGGCGACCGGGGACGCTCCGCATTTGCAGGCGCCGGATAATTCCAAACCATCGCCGAATCAGAATCAGCTGCCGCCGATCAGCATTACGTCAGGGTTGGTGCATCTGGTGGTCACCGTGACGGACAAGCACCGGAGCTTCATCACCGATCTGGACCAGGGAGATTTCAAGGTCCTCGAAAACGGCAGCCCGCAGGACATTCGCTTCTTCGGGCGGGAGACCGATCTTCCGCTGCGCATCGGGCTGCTGCTCGACACCTCCAACAGCATTCGCGAGCGGCTGACCTTCGAGCAGGAAGCGGCCATCGACTTTTTGAACCGGACGATCCGCCGCAATAAGGATATGGCGTTCCTGATGACCTTCGACAACGAGCCGGAGGTGGTGCAGAACTTTACGGGCGACCTGGCGCTGCTGACCGACGCGATCCACAACCAGCGGGCGGGCGGCGGGACGGCGCTGCATGACGCCATCTACCGGGCGTCGGAGATTTTATCGAATCCCCCGCTGCCGGTGGGACCGGACCCGGAAGTGCGCCGCGTGATCGTGGTGATCAGCGACGGAGACGACAACCTGAGCGACCACGCGCTGAGCGAGGCGCTGGAGTCGGCGATCCGCTCGGAAATTGCGATTTATGCGATCAGTACAAATACGGACTGGCTCGCGATCGACGATGCGTCGCACCCGAGTAAGTATCATTACAGCCAGGGGGACGCGGCGCTGCGTACATTTACGGATCAAACCGGCGGCCGGTGCTTCTTTCCCTACAAGATCGACGATCTGGCGCAATCGTTTGTGGATATTGGAGATGAGCTGCGCAGCCAGTACTACATCGCTTACGCGCCTACGATTCCCCTCTCCCGAGGGCAGTATCGCAAGATCGACGTGCAGACGAACCGCAAAGGCGCGGTCGTGCGAACACGTAAGGGTTATTACGCAGTGCCTTCCGGCCTCGGAGTTTCCGTCAACTAACGAAGCTGACCGCGCGCGCGATTCGCGGCGCGGCTACCTTACCGGGGCGTAGTAGCCCTTGCGAGCTAAAATCTTCGTGTCCGGCCTGGACACTTCTACCTTGATCTTGCGGAAGGTGCCGTCACGCTTGGTGTTCGAGGGATAGTAGCCGACTACATACTGCGAGCGCAGTTCTTCGGAAATCAGGGCGAAGGCGGCTTCGAGGTTCTTCTCGCTCTTGATTTCAATCTCGCGTCCGCCGGTTTCGTCGGCCATTTGTCTCGCGACGCTTGAACCGCTGTAGGACATGCCCATCTGGAAATAGAAAGGCTCGTCCGAGAGGCGCAGGAAGTGGATCACGGCATCGGAGCGCTGGGCAGCCTCGATGGATTCCTTGAGCGATACTTTGCTTCCTGTGTCCTCGGCGTCGGATAAAACGACGACGGCTTTGCGTCCGGCTTCGGTGGCCAGTTCGTCGTGGCAGGCGAGATACACCGCATCGTAAAGATCGGTGCCGCCGTTCTGGCCTTGCGGCACGGTGCCAGGAGTGACGACGCCGCCGCTGGAAACGGCGCTGATCGTGGCGCGATGAATGCCGCGCTGGAGCACGTCGGGATCCTCGGTGAAATCGGCGAGAAGATTCACATCGAAATCGAAGCTGATGACCAAGGCCTCGTCCTTCTTGCGCATGACGGTCTTGATGAAGCGCGAGGCGGCGTCCTGCTCGGCGCCGAGGATGTTCTGCATGCTGCCGCTGGTGTCGATGAGAATTGCGAGGGTGATGGGGAGATTCATGTCTTTGGAAAAGAAGGCAACTTTTTGCTCGACGCCATCCTCAGAGACCTTGAAGTCTTCCTGCTTGAGGTCGGTGAGCACGGTGTTCTTCTTGTCGCGCGCGGTCACGAAGACGTTGACGAGGTTGGTTTGAACCTTCAGGGTTTGAGAGGAATCGGGGACTTGCTGGTCGTCGCTGCCGTTCTGGGTACCGTTCTGCGGGCGTGAATTCGGCTGCTTAGTCGCGGCGCCGAGGGTTCGCGTGGCGATCGCGGAGATCGCGGGAAAGCCCGCCAAAGTGAAAGTGAGAATGCCCGCCGCCAGGCTGGTCAGGCGCATTGTATAATCCTCCTAGGGTGCTGCGGGTGTACGATGCACCCGGCGCGCCGCCGGATGTTTGCCTATTATGGCAGAATGCGGGGGCGCAATGTCTGCGGACAATTCCTGGACAATAAACGGGAGAACTTGATGAGGGAAAAACTGCTGGCGCTTGGCATCGTTCTCCTTGCCGGGATGCTCGCCTCCGCACGCGGACAAATTTCACCCGGGCAGCAAACGCCGCGACCGCCGATTACCGGTCAAGGTAGCGGTCAGGGCACGGGCCAGGCAGCGGCCCCGCCACAGCGTCCGATCGTCGTAGTCACCAACCAGGTGATCGTTCCAGTCACCGTGAAGAACAGCCAGGGCGGCCTGGTGGGCGATCTGCAAAAGGACGAGTTCAGGGTCTTCGCCGACGGAGTCGAGCAGAAAATTTTGCGGTTCACGCCGGATCCCACTCCCCTTTCCGCGGTGGTGCTGATCGATAACGATCTGGCGCAAAAGCAGGCGGAACAAGTGCAGAAAAGCCTCGCGACCATTTCGGCCGGCTTCGGCCCGAACGACGAGGCGGCGATCGTCACCTACAGCGAGTTTCCCACCACCGTGTCGGAATTCTCCGGGAATAACGATGAACTTTTTACGCATCTGAAGCGCCTGGAACTCGGGTCGCATTCGCGGACCGTCAATGCCGGCCCAACGAACAGCGGACCCATTATCAACGGAAACGTGAACCCGGCCAACGCGCCCGCGAGCGGCCTGGGCCTTCCGATTCACGGTTCCGACCGGTATCAGACGTATACGGACATGGACGACGCTCTTTATGCGGCCGCGGACATGTTCAAGAAGAGCCAGGCCAACCGGCGGAAAATTATTTTTCTGATCTCGGACGGCAGTAATTCGCGGCAGAACAAGCACACATTCAACGAAACTCTGCGGACGCTGCTCAACGACGACATTTCCGTCTACTCGATTTCGGTGAGCCATACGGTCCCCATTCCGGTGGGGAAAAGCGTGATGGAACACGGGCTCGCGGAACTTCAGAAGTACGCGACGCAAACCGGCGGCGACACTTTTTACGGCGCCAAGGATGAGGAACTCTCGCGGCTGTACGCCGATGTGACCGAGGAGGCGCGCAATCAGTACACGCTGACGTTCCAGCCCACCGGTGTGGAGGCAAGCCACGACTTCCATCCGATCGAGGTTCGCGTGCGGCGGCCGGGCCTGAGCATTCTCACTCGCGAGGGTTACTACGACAGCGGATTCGGACGCTGAAAATTTTCGCGAGAGCGACCGGCGCGAAAGTTTTTCTTCTTGACTTCATTCGCCGCGGCATTTATAGATGAACCAAGCGATTCGAGCGCGATTTAAATTTCCGGCGCGCTCTCGCGGGGAGAAGTTCCACAGTAGTTCATGCGCGGAACCGATCCGGGGGCTTCCGGTTTAAGAGGGCCCTTCGAGAAAAACAAGCGGGGCAATCGTTCACACGGTTGCCCCGTTTTTATTGATGGGCTGAATTCATGCAGGCGGCGCGGCGGGCTGGATGTTGATGAGCTGCTCGTGGGCCGGGCAGAGCGGTTTGAAATCGCAATAGCCGCAGGAAAAGCCGGGCTTGGGCGAAAATTCCCCGGCGCGAATCTGGTCGGCAATCTCGGCGATTTTCTGCTTCACGGCGGCGAGGGTTTTCTTGTCGCGCGTGGTGCCGACCGCTTCGTTGGTTGCGAGATTGTAGAAAACGAGCCGCCCTGGAGTGAGATCGAGCACATCCTGGGCGGCCAGCGCGTAGACGCTCAGCTGAAGATCAGTTGCCGCTTTTTTTTCGTCGCGCGGCCGGCCGGTTTTGTAGTCGACGATCTCGACTTCCCCATCCGGCAGGCGGTTGATCTGGTCGATTCGCCCCGTGACGATCACTTCATGCTCGAGCGGCAGCTCGAACGGCTTCTCCTGGTAGAGCACGTCCGCGGACGCGGCGGAATAGCTGCGATGGAAAGCTTCGAGCTGCTCGCGGCCGGCCTTGTGGTATTCCTTTTCGTGAAACTCGTCGATGAATCCCGCGGCGGACCATTCGCGCTCGTAGGTCGCGACAACTTCCTCGAAGGAGACCTTGCGTCCTTTTCGAATTTCGCCGACGAGCTCGCGGACAGTGGCGTGCATCACGTTGCCGAAGGTCATCTGCGCGTGCGGTCCGCCGCGAAGTCCCCACAGGTATTGGAACATGAATTTCATGGGGCAGCGTTCGTACGCGTCGATGGCGGAGGGGCTCAGTTGCAAAGGCTCCGGGCGCGGAGGATGAAAGGCCTTGGCCCATAGGGCCACGCGCGAATAGGCGCGGGTGTTCTCGCGGCGCGGCCCGAAGAGCTGAGCGGGATCGGCGGAGTCAGGCGCGGGCCCAGCGACTTCCTCGGACGGCGGCACGCTCACAGTGGGCGACGACTGCGCAACGTCGAACTTCTGGACCTTGGGCTCCATTAAGAAGTCGTCGAGAAACTGCGAAGGCTTCTTGCGTTTATTGATCACCGTGGAGAGCGTGAGATTCTGCCGGGCGCGCGTGAGCGCGACGTAGAACAGGCGGCGCTCTTCCTGAATCTGGAAATCGCCCTGGGGCCGCTCCTCTTTCATCAATTCGGCGGGAAATTCGAAGACCGGCTTGCGGGAGCCCGACGGGAAATCTCCCTTGGCGAGCCGCAGGATGAAGACGTGCGGAAATTCCAGACCCTTGGCCGAATGCACGGTCATCAACTGGACGGCATCATCGGACAGTTCCTCGTCGAGACAAATGTCGCCGTCGAGCTCGTTGAAGTAGCCGAGATATTCGATAAAGTCGCGAAGCTGCTTGCCTTCACTCTTGCGCTCCCACTCGGCAACGAATGCGACGAAGCGCTCGAGGTACTGGCGGTCCGCCTCCGACGGAAGAGGCGCGAGTTCCAGCTGCTCGATCAATTCGTCCAGCAACTCCGTGGCGGATTTTCTTCTCGCGGAGTGGCGGAGCCTGTGAACCATCTGAACGAGCGCCGCGAGACGCGTCGATTCATGCCAACAATCGGCCGGGCCGCCGTTCTTCGCATCCGCGCTCAACGCGCTTTCGAGTTCATCCCAAATCGGACGGCGATGATTTTTGCCGGCGCGCTCCGCCAGGCGGACGAGGTCGCGAGGCTCGGCCCGCCAGTACGGCGCGGCGAGCACGCGGGCGCAGGCTACGTTGTCCGCGGGAACGGCAATCAGGCGCAGATACGCCAGGAGATCGCGAACAATCGTGCTGGAGAGGATGGAAAACTTTCGAATGACGAACGGGATTCGCTTGCGGCGCAGCGCGTCGAGAAGTTGATTGCGGTGGGTGTGACGGCGATAGAGCACGGCAAAGCTCCGCCAGGGGGCGCCCGCGGCGTGCATGCGTTCGATCTCGGAGGCGATCCACCAGGCCTCCTCTTCCGGGAGCGCCAAACTCGACGACGCGGATTTTTTCGCCGTCGCGATTGTCCGTGCGCAGCGGATTTTGGGGGATGAGCGGCGACTGCTCGTTGTTGCGAATCACGGCATCGGCGACGTTCAGGATGCGCTTGGTGGAGCGATAATTCTGCGCCAGCGAAACGAGGAATTTTCCGCCGGGCTGCGCGGGTTTGTGCGCGGCAGCTCCGCAGAAGCGCTGCAGGAAAGTGGTGAAACTTCCGTAAGAGGCGCCGCGGAAGCGGTAAATGGCCTGATGGTGGTCCCCGACGACCATGATATTGCGATGGCCTCCGGCCAGCATCCAGAGCAGTTCGAGTTGCGCGATGTTGGTGTCCTGGAATTCGTCGACGAGGATGTAGCGGTACTGCTGTCGCATCTGTTCGAGCAGGTCCGCATCGTTGCGGAGCAATTCCACGGCCTGCAGAATCTGCGCGCCGAACGTGTGCAGGTTGCGATCGCGAAGCAGGCGTTCGCTCACGCGGTAGACTCGCGCGAGTTCTTCCTGGCGGGCGACTTCCTCCTCGGCGATTTGCAGCGCGTCGGGCTCGAGCGAGGATTTGCGAGAGTCGTGCTTTCTCCGCAAGCCTTCGACGTAACGCTGGTAATCGGTGGGGGTTACAAGCTCGTCCTGGCAGCGCGAAAAAAATGTGACGAAGTCGCGCAGGAACTCGGCGGGTTCCGCCAGGCGCCAGAAATGGACCAGCGCAAGCTCGGCAATATTCCGGCGAAGAAGAATGCGATGATCAATGTCGTCGAGAGGCTGAATATCCGGGTTCGCCGGGCGCAGAATCTTTTCCAGGCAGAAGGAATGGAAGGTGCTGAGCCACACGCCTTCGGCGCGCTCGCCGATGGCTTTGACGACACGATTCTTCATCTCGCCGGCGGATTTGTCGGTGAAGGTGAGGCCGAGAATATTCTCACCCGCGAGAGATGGATCAGACTCGAGCAGCGTGCGAATGCGCTCGGTGATGACGCGCGTCTTGCCGGTTCCGGCGCCCGCGACGACAAGCAAGGGGCCGTCGCGGTGTTCGACCGCGGCACCCTGTTCCTCGTTGAGGCCGAAAGCTTCCTTCGATTTGGGAGGGGCGCTCATTTGGTTGGTTCCAGAGGAGCTATCTTACCAGAACTTGCCGGAGGCGAATATAAGGCGAAACGGAAGAGCGTCGGGGCAGGCAGTATGACAGCGAGAGGCAAAGGCAACAGCGAGGCTCAAGAGGAGATCAGGTTCGGCCGTAGAAGCGATGGTAGCAGCGGCGGCAGCGGAAGGGTCGCAAGTGGACGACTCGCATTATCTTGTCAAAAAAACTGTGCCGGGCTTCCCGGTCCAGGATTTTCCCGCCGCAGTGCGGGCATGAGCCTGCCAGAGCCATTTTCCCGGGGGAGGCTTCCATCTTCACGCGCGGCGAAGCGCCCGCGCGTTTTACAACTTCTGCACCGCGAGGTGGCAGCAACCCATCGATCTTGGATCGCACAGCCATAACAAAAAGCATCCACCCTTGGCACCACGGTCAGAAAACAGAGCCGCGCCTATTCAGAGGACCGTTCAACGGGCCAAGGCAAGCACATTTCGCTTTGACGAATGGTATCCGTTTCCGTTCGAGTTGACAACAGCTTCCATCCGACGGATGGATCGGAACGATCCTGACGTGCAGTTCGCGCGCTCGGGGCCCGTCAACTTCCGCGACGAACATCACCCAGGAGTGATTCAACTGCGTATTCCGCGAACGCGGCTGCGGTCGCACCCGGCCCATGGTCGTATTCACCAACGTCCAAAGCGTGGACCGGATCATCCATGCGATTTTCAGTCGTTTCAATCAGGACTGGAAAACCCACACCTTCAACCTATTTACACAGCCAGTGAGGTCAATCCGACGGATGGATCGGCAACGATTTTTACGTGCAGCTCGCGTGAGCGCGGCCCGTCGAATTCGGCGAAGAAGATCACCTGCCAGCGCCCCAGAGCGAGCCGACCTCCCTCGATCCAAATCGTCTCCGACGTGCCGATGAATGCTGTCTTGATGTGCGAATCGGAATTGCCTTCGGCGTGCCGGTAGTCGCCCTTGTGCGGGATCAAGCGGTCGAACGCCGCTTCCATGTCGCGGGCGACGTCGGCATCGTAGCCCTCATTCACCATCACCCCAGCGGTCGTGTGCGGAACGTACAAGTAGCAAACGCCGCTGACGCACCCAGATGCACTCACAATCTTCTCGATTTCTTCTGTGACGTTCTTCAGCTCGGTGCGCCGCGACGTTCGTATTTTCAGCCTGTGCGTACCGGAGACCACTTTTGCGCTCATTCGCGAAGTGAGCCGGTCAGGCCAGCTCGTCGGGCGATTTCGCGCCGTAAAAAGCAAACCAGGGTTTGGCTTCCTTCAGGCGCGAATTCACATTCTGAATGTTCTTCACGCCCTGGTCGCCCAGCCAGTCCTCGAGAGCCTTCTCGCCGTGCTGCGCGTAGACCGGGATGGCGTCCTTCCAGGTGGCGCGGCCGCACAGCACGCCGGAGAAATTCGCGCCGGTTTCCGACGCGAGTTCGAGCGTCTCGAGAAACACGTCGTTGCTCACGCCGGCCGAAAGATAAATAAACGGCTTCTTCGCCGCGGCGGCGGAATGCCGGAAATACTCTTTCGCCTGATCGCGCGTGTAGGCGGCATCGCCTTTGCAGGCCTTGCTTCCCGCGACGTAGGCCATGTTCACCGGCACTTCCACTTTCAACACATCCACTCCGTATTGCGGCTTGGAGAATTCCGCCATGCTTTGCGTGACGATCTCCGGCTTCTTGCGCGCGAAGCCGATGGTCTTTTCGTCGCCGCCCTCTTCGTAACCGACGAACTCCAGAAAGAAGGGGACATCCACGGCGGCGCATTCCGAGCCGATCCGTTCCACCCAGGCGTGCTTGATCTCGTTGATTTCCGGAGCGTCGAACGGCGTGTAATAGAGCAGGATTTTGATGCAATCGGCGCC
The DNA here is from genome assembly GCA_963709105.1 of uncultured Acidobacteriota bacterium. Taxonomy (GTDB): domain Bacteria; phylum Acidobacteriota; class Terriglobia; order Acidiferrales; family UBA7541; genus Palsa-295. Next base: position 106,106 of record CAVPVC010000013.1, on the reverse strand, counting down.
CGCCGCGACCAGGCGGCGCACCGACCAGATGTCGAGCAGGTCCGGCAGGCGGCCGGGCTTGGTGTTGTCGTAGCCGCTGTTCTCGTAGGCGAGCAGGAGACCGGCGTTCTTGGCCCGCTCCATGGACGCGGGAAGGCCGAATTCCGGGTCGAGCAGGATGGCGCTGGCGTAAGGCGTCAGGACACGCGTGACGGCGGTCTTAAACTCCTCGAGCATTTTCGCGGTGACTTCTTTTTTGTCGACGCCCTTCTCTTTGGCGATGGCGTTCTTCAGCGAACCCCGCTGATCCATTGCCGCGGCCGCAATCACGCCGCTGGCGTTCGACACGGCCTGCATTCCTTTTCGCTTGCCCGGCGATACCTTCATGATGTCACAGCCTCCGTGAGTGTGAGCGAAACTGCTATTCGCGCCCAATTCTAACATGGGAAATTAAAAGGAGCACTTGCCCGAGTGCGAGGCAAATCGATTTATCGATTGGAATTACTCAACCGCCGTAGATCATTTCAAAACGACGACATGATGCTGCTGGGCGCAGGACGACGCTTCCGTGGAACCGGGAGCGGGGCTTGCACGCATGAGATCGTCGAGAAACTCCAGCCCATATTCCGCCAGTAACGGCAGCGCGCACAAGGTGCGCTCCTGAAGTCCGCGATGCGGGTAGAGCGAATCGACAAGGATACGCTCGTGGCGGTCGAGCACGCCGGTGCGGAAATTTTCAGCCTCGGCGGCCTTCCCTTTCAGCTTCGCGAACTGGTACAGAATCTTGCTTTCAGAGGATTCGAGCATCCCGAGCAGCGACGGATCGAGCTTCTTGAAGGGTTCCTGGTAATTTTTCAACAGGCCGCGGAGCGCTTCTTCGTCCGCATCGAAACGGCGCGCGAGGTCCGAGGGCAGCGACTTTGCTTCCATCTTCTTTCGTAGGTGCTGGCGCCCCTGAAAAAAATCGCGCAGATCGAGGCCGTATTTTTCGAGCAGGTTCGCAACGGCGGGCTGCACGATCGTGAAGCTGGCGCGCGGGAGAATTGCGGGCATGCGGCCAAGGATATGTTTGTAAACAACCTGCGCCTGCGCCATGTATGCGATTTCCGCCGGGCCGCCGATATACGCCGCAGTGGGAAGAAGAGTGTCCTGGATGACGGGGCGCAAAAGCGCGTTGGGACTGAAATCCTCGGGCGTTTTCTCAATCAGCGACGATAATTCTTCGCGCGAATACGAGGATTTGCCGGCGTAAAAATTCCCGTTATGGCTGCGGACCGGCTCCCTTCTCCCTTCCACGGTGTAGAAAAGAAGCGTGGTCTCGCTCGTGACCTTTACCTGCGCGTGAAAGTCGCGCTGTTCCAGCTCTTTCGACCGGTCGATTAGCGAATTGCGCAGAGTTTCTTCCTGATCGAGAGCTTTGCGAAAGACGGGAGCCATCAGGCGGTGCAGGCGCGCGTCCAGCTGATCGATAAAAATAATTCCCCGACCAGCCAGCAGCCGCGCCATCAACTTGCCAAACGCCAAACCGTACGTCTCACCCGCAACGCAGGATTCGCGAAGCACGCGCGTAATCTCGTCGGCAAAGCCGCCTTCGAGCGTCTGGGATGCCGCCGTGACGAGAGCTTCGATCTCCGGCGGAAAGCGGACTTCGCCGACGCGCTTTCCCACGTCCTCTGCTGGTGTCGGCAAGGCGTATTCGGCCAGGCCGCTCCGCGTGTTCCAGACCGAATGATTCACTTCGGCGAGATCGTGGTCCTCGGTGGCCAGCCAGAACACCGGCACAGCATCGGTTCCCCTCTGCGTAAGCCGTTCCGCGGTGCCGATGGCCGAAATCGCTTTGTAGAGCGTGTAGGCGGGCCCGGTGAAAAGTCCGACCTGCTGGCCCGTGACGATGGCGACGGCACCCGCAGCGAGCCGATCGATATTCTTCCCGGTCGCAGCATCCGCGCCAAAGAGCCGATTCTGATCGCGCAGTACCTCGACAAGAAGGCTGCGCGCTGATGCGTCCAGACGAATCTCGCGAGCCGCAGCGTCGATTCCAGCCTCGGTCGGCGGATGGGAATAATAAGAAGCTACCTGCTTGAAATCTTCGAGAAAGGAGGAAAAAAGCTTGGTCGTGTCAGGGATGTCGCGAAATGAAAGACAGTGGGACTCCATCGAGGAAGTCATGATACACGCGGCTCAAACATGCGGCAACACGGCCGCTTCATGCTTTCACCGGGCTGGTGTTTGCTGCCGCGACAGTTTCTTGAGCGATTCCGGGCGCGACGGCGGCCAGCATTTCGTCAATTTCAGCTTTGGCGGATGCGTTCAGCGGAAGCAGTGGAGGCCTCGCCGGACCGCCGTAGAATCCCACCGAATCCATCGCATACTTCAGGCCGGCAATGCCGTGGCGCGGGCCGAACAGGTTTGCCGCGGAGACAAGCTTCCGCTGGGCCCATTGCGCGCGCGGCGAATTCCCCGCCAGCGATGCTTCATACGTTTCGACGCACAGGTCGGGGAAAGCGCAGGCAACGGCGAGCACGGCGCCCGTGGCGCCCTTTTGCAGGGATTCATGCAGTATGGAGACCGCTCCGACCAGTAATTGGAAATCCCTGGGGGCGGCTCCGATGATCTCGGCGATACCTGCGAGGTCTCCCGAGCTGTCTTTCATGCCGATTATGTTTGGATGGGCGGCCACCCGCGCCACAACCTCGGCCTTAAGGGTCAGCTGCGTAAAAATCGGCACGGAATAGAGCAGGATGGGGATGCGGGCGGCGTCCGCAACGCGCAGGTAGTACTCGGAGAGAGCGTCGGCGGTCATCTGCGGCTTGAAATAGTGCGGCGTACGGACCAGCGCCGCATCATAGCCGAGCGCAGCGGCCCGGTTGGTATGCTCGATGGTTTCGGCGGTGGATTCGGCGCCGGTTCCGGCAATCAGGAGCTTGCCAGGGGCTGCAGCTTCTTTTGCCGCTTCCCAGACTCGCTCGACCTCATCCCACCGTAGTAATACGGACTCCCCGGTAGAGCCGTTGACCACATAGCCGGATAGGGCGGTCCGGTTGTAGCGGGCGATATTCCGGCGAAGACCCTCCAGATAGAGGCTGCCGTCAGGACCAAAAGGTGTGGTCAGGGCGGTGAAAATGCCATCGAGAATCATCCGCGGCATGGGACCTCGGGACCGTGTGGGCGCACGGAAAAATCGCCGAGACTGGCTTCTTTATAGTGTCGAGTGAGCGGTACACCGATTGTTTGTTTCCAACGACTTGCGTGTGATTCCGTTCGTCCATGTGTGTCGAGTGAGCGTGGACCAAAAAGGAGTGAAAAACGGGCGGGGCGAGACACAGGAAGCGGCCTGTTCCCCGTGGGAATTTCTCCGAATTGTGACGCTCGATTCGCCATGTTCCCCGATTACGCTAGCACAACGGATCGGGGATGCAAGGACCTGTTTGTCGTGGTCAAGAACAGAAGTCGCGGGAAAGCCCCACCCTTGACATCGAAGCGTGGGGCCCCCGAGAAGGGCGAGAGGCAAAGTGCGGCCCGTGCCGGGTCAATCCCCCCTACCCAATGGCTCGCTTGCTCAAGGACCCGGTTGCGGGAGAAACGGGGCGAAGGCGGCTATCAGGGCGGTGCGGAAGGCCTGCTGGCGTGTGATCAAGCCCCCTGTTAGCACACCCCAGGCGCCTTGGCCGTCGCGGATGCCGCGCGCTCCGGCGAAGGCGTCGATTGCTTCGGACAGCTCGACGCCCTGGTCAACCACCTTTGCGGCGAGGACTTCCGGCAGCACGATTCCGCCGGATTGGCCGAACGAGCCCCTGCCGCCACCATCGGTTACGTAAGCCCAATTCTGGAGGAAGACATGGCGCTGGCCGCCGATGCTGACCACGTCGAGTCCACCCTCTAGGCCGACAAAGTAGCTCCAGGACTCGTTGTTCTGGCGGGCGAGGGCAACGAGGGCTTCGGCGCGCTGTCGGGCGCCGGACACGGTGTCGTCGCGAGTGAGCGGGGTGTGCCGCACGCCGCTGGGCACATCGAAGCCGCGCACTTCCATAGCTACGTCCGGGGAAAAGCGAGGGCGGATCAGGGAGCAAACTTCGCGGACAGCGTCGAGCTTCGGGCGGCGGGTGCTGCCTACGGCGACTACCAACGTCTGCGTAGTATTACGGTTCAAGCTGGAGGAATCGGCGCCGGTCAAACTCAGAGTTCCTTCTCGGCGACGATCGCGGGCGGGGGCTCGCCTTGCAGGCCCAGGCGCTGGCGCGAGGAGAACATGCTTCCCTTGGCGTCCTCCGCCGGGGCGAAGGCGAGGAAGCCCAGAGGGGACGGCACGTCGTCGTAGATGGCTTCCATGCCGCCGCGCATGAAGTAGGTCTCGTGCCAGAAACCGGTCCCGCCGGAGTTGCGCAGAAATTCCTTCCACCAGCCACGGTGAAAGCCGGAGCGGGTCCACGCCTCAAGTGAAGAGAAATCCCGCCAGTATTGGCGCATCCCGACATGCAGCGGGAACAGCGAGAACAACATGTTCTCGTGGAGGAGCAGGCCGTCGGGCTTTTCGGCCACCGACTTCTGTATCTGAGGGCCTAAGGCAAACAGGCGCCCCAAACCGGCCAGACGGTTGACCCGCATCCCGAGGTAGATCACCACGAGATCAGGGTAGCTGGAGAGGTCGACGGTCTGGCGGCTGACTCGTGCGGTCGTCATTCGTGGCTCCCTGTGCATCCGGGGCGAAACATCCCCTTCCGCGAGGGTATGGCGGCGCGGAGCGTTCGTCAATTGTTTGAGAAGCAGACTGTCGAGAAGCGGGCGGGAAAGGTGGCGAGAAGCAGGGTTTGGAGCGCGCTACTCTTTCCAGAGCTGGGTCTGGCGCTCGCGGGAAAAACGCATGGCGAGGAAAGACTTGAGGCCTTCTACGGAAGAAAATACCTGGTCGGAGCAACCTAGGGCCCAGCCGCTGATCTCTTCAACCGGCACGGAAGCGATCAGATAGACGGGAATGCCCTTGCGGTGGGCCGCCGTGAGCTCCGCGGCCGTGCCGCCACCCTGCATCGCCTCGGAATCCCAGAAGCAAATCATGTAATCGGCTTTGCGCTCGATGAGTTCCAGGTCGAAGGCGATGATTTTGCGGATCACTCGGCGAAAGCGGTCCAGGTCGGTCATTTTCCAGCGGCGGAAATTGGCGACTTCATCCTGGCTGAGGTTCTTTTTTTCGTCCTCGGCGGGATCGTAGACGCGATGGCCCAGCTGATCCTGCAGGAAGGGCGCCAGCTTACGCCGCCACAACCTGCCGCCGCCTTCGGCGAATTCGATAGGGCCTGAGAGGTAAGCGAGCATAAGCTGGGAACGGCAGAGTAGCACGCGGAGGCACTGTTGACTACCGCATCACCTGTGGAAAAAAGCGGAAAATTTGGAGCGGGATAAGGGAATCGAACCCTCGCCTCGACCTTGGCAAGGTCGCGTACTACCACTATACGAATCCCGCCCACGGGGAAACTCGCAGCGAAGTAATACTTATAGCACGCGACTCCAAGCGCGAGCAAGGGCGACGCACAACTTGACGTAAGTCAGAGTTATCTGCGGAGAAACCGGCTACACGGGAAGAGCGACCCTTTTGCAAAACCCCTCATCTGGTCACTGCTAGGCTGCTATCATGGAGGCAATGGAGTATCAAGAGATGGACATACGACTTACGCCTGAGCAGGAAAAGATCGTCCAGGACGAGTTGGAGTCCGGCCACTTCCGAAGCGTTGAGGAGGTGATCGGCGAGGCTTTGCAGGTTCTGCGCGGGAAGGAGCAATCTTCAACTGCCAGCGCGCCTAAAGGAGCGCAGCGCGAAGCCGTTCGCGAAATGCTGGCTTTTGTTGAGGAGAGCCGCGTGCGACTGGAAGGCATTTCGGTTAAGGAGTTGATTCACGAGGGCCACCGGCTTTGAGCGATTTCGTGCTGGACGCTTCTATCGCGCTCCAGTGGTTTCTGGAAGACGAAGCGGACCGGAAATATAGCTTAGCAGTCCCCTCTGAAAAGCGCGCCATGGTACCTCTCCTGTGGTTCCATGAAGTGGGCAACGGCCTCGTTATGGCCTGGCGCCGCAAGCGAATCAACGCGGATCAGATGGAGGGTTTCCTGACGCGATTGAAGGGCCTTCCAATCGATTCCGCGCAGCAGACACCGTCCGATATACTCGAACTGCCCGCATTTGCCCAAGCCCACGGCCCCACGAATTATGACGCGGCCTATCTGGCCCTCGCTGTCCGCTCCAAGCTTCCGCTGGCAACGACTGACGGCGCCCTCCGCCGGACGGCAGCCACCGCTGGCGTGGAACTGCTCGCTGTCTAACACCCGTTCAGGACAGGCCCAGGCCTCGCGGCCTTCCCGCAGACGGAGCGCCTTCTCAGAGTTTGTAGCCGATCTGGCGGACGAATTCCCGGCGGCGCTTGGCGTCCTCGGGGCCTTCTACGCCTTGGGGCGAGCTGCCATCGATTACGCCTAAGACGCCGCGGCCTTGCCCGCTCTGGGCCACGATGACCTCTACAGGATTCGCGGTAGCGCAGAAGATGTTGCAGACCTCGAAGCAATCGCGGACGCGGCTCAGGAGGTTGATCGGGTAGGCCTGCCGGATTAGCAGAACGAAAACATGGCCCGCCCCGATGGCATGGGCGTTGGCGACGGCGGCCTCGCGAAGTTCCTCGTCATTCGATTCGACGCGGATCAGGCAGGGGCCGGAGGCTTCGTTGAAAGCGATTGCGAATTTGGCTCCCGGCACGGTGTTGACGACGACTTCGTAGAGGTCCTCAGCGGTCTTGATGAAATGGGACTGGCCCAGGATGAGATTGGCGTTCTCAGGAATGCCCAGCGGGACAGACAGGATTTCCATTTTTTATCTCCGGACGGTAAAAAGTTCCCACATTTGGAATACATGAGCGGCGGGCGATTGCGGCTCCGGAAAAAAGCATTCAAAAACGCCCACAATGCGCATGAAGCATAAATAGAAAAGCACATGTGTCAATGGAAATCGACGTGCTCAGAAATTCATGAAGCTGGCTCTCGGCGGCAGCATTGAAATCTGGTAGCAAGACACCGAGGGAACGAGAAGTCGATTGATCGTCAAGACACTTCATCAGGCGAAGCGCTTCTTCAAGATCCTCATCGGATTTACGCTTCTGGTGATTGGTGTCGTGATGATTCTCACACCGGGGCCAGGGCTGTTGACGATCCTCTTGGCGCTCGGCGTTCTGGCAGCTGAGTTCGTGTGGGCGCGGCAGCTGCTTGACCGGCTGAAGGCACAGGGTGTGCGCATTCGACAGACGGTGTTCAACGAGCAGAATCGCGCTGCCTGAGCGTTACCTTCCTCACCTGGTCCGCCTGCTTCAATCCCAGCTGTAGCGTCTCGCAGCCCTTGATTTGATTCCCCTGACCTGACTCTCTTGATTTGACTCTTCCGAAGCGATCCTAAGTGTGGTCTGATGCCGTTGGAGCAGCTACGGAGGGCACCCGTGCCGGAAAATTCGCGTGGATCAAGCAATCATTCCCCGAAATGGGCCAAGCGGTGGGCCGGAAAGTGGTCGCTGATTACGGGAGCGAGCGCCGGGATCGGCCTGGCGCTGGCCGAGCAGCTGGCCGCTGCGGGATCAAACCTCGTGCTTACCGCCCGCCGGACCGACCGGCTGCAGCAGATTGCCGCCGACTTATCGGCGAAAAATGGCGTCAAAGTGGAGATATTCGGCGCCGACCTCACCCTGCCGGAGGCGCCCGAGCAGATTTTCGCGTTCACGCAGGGTAAAAATATCGACGTAGAACTACTGATCAACAATGCCGGGTTCGGATCGTTTGGAAACAACCACGAGGTTCCACCGGCGCGGCTGACGGAGATGGTCCAGGTGAACTGTTCGGCGGTGGTTCACTTGACGCGGTTGTTCGTGCCGCCGATGGTCGCGCGTAAGTCCGGCGATGTGATGATCGTAGCGTCCACGGCGGCATTCCAGGCGGTGCCGTTCATTGCCGCCTATGCGGCGACGAAGGCGTTCGACCTGATTTTCGCCGAGGGGATCGCGGAGGAACTGCGCCCCTTCGGGATTTACGTATGCGCCCTTTGCCCCGGTTCCACTAATACGGAGTTTCAGCAGGTTGCCGGACAGCCTGACCGTATGTTCCGCATGGCGGAAACTGCGGAGAAGGTCGCGCGGGTGGGGCTGGAGGGTCTTGCGGCGGGCAAGACACTGGTCATTTCCGGCGGAAAAAACCGGCTGATGATTGAATCGGAACGGCTTGCGCCGCGGCGGTTCATCGCCAAGATGGCCGCCAAGATGATGCGGCCGAGCACTCGATAGACATCAATCCCCTGCCACGTGGCTGTGGTTATTACTGTTACCGTTTGTCGCGGCGGTGAATGGCCGCAGCAGCAGTTCTACTTCCCTGGTTCCGTGATCCCCGAAGACGCTGGCCGCAGATACTTCGCGGCTTGTGGCGAATTTTTCCGCTGCGCTCTCCAGTATGGGGATCGACGGGCGGTGGGAATCGGTGGCGAGAACCTCCGATATCCGCGACTTGAGCAAGGAAAAGACGATCCTGGCGTCCGGCGAGGCGTCCACGGTTTCGAAGTTGTACTCGATGCTCAGGCGGTCAAATTCGGCCAGTAGAGCCCTCTGGTAATTGCAGAAGCTCTCGAACATGTCGTGGCCGGGGTAGAAATCCATACCAGACTCCCAGTAGTCGAATCCGCGGGAAAAGATCACCCGGGGGATCAGTTCGTCCATGCCCAGCCGCAGATAGAACACCGCGTCGGGCTTGAGGGCGGTGGAGTACAGGCTGCGGATCCACGCCGGGTCCACGCCGCGCACCATGGCTCGCGCGATGAGCGAGTAGATGTAGCGGTCGGTGAGGACCACGAAACCAGCGCGAAGGGCCGGGACGATTTCATTTTCGAGGCGGTCGACGAAATCGGTGGCGTAGAAAAGGCTTTGGGTGACGCGGCCGAGGTTGTTGCCTTCCTTGGCGCGGCGGATGCCATCGCCGGCAAGCGCCGAACGGGTCATCCCCGTATCGAGAACGGCGTGGCCGAGTTCTTCGAGCCACGGCCTCAGCAGATTGATCTGCGTGGTGCGGCCCGCGCCGTCGGTTCCTTCGATCACGATCAACTTGCCCGCCAGGTCGCAGAGCTTCATGCCCGGCAGGAGCGTTCCGTAGGTCTGTCTCATGGTCGTACCCTCAATTCTCTGGCTGCGTCGAGGCGAGCTTTGGCGATGCGGCGCACTTGCGCCTGTTGGACTTCCACCGGAAGCGTGGCGTCGATTACGGTGAGGCCGAATTCGTGGATCATGCGCTCGTATTCGTTCAGGATTCGGCCCTGGAACATGCGGAAGCTTTCGTGCGGGTCGTCGCTCAGGTCCAGATCCATGCCGGCTTCGTAGAACTTCAGGCAATCGCGGGAGGCGGTGATGCGTCCGATGGCGGTATCCAGCGGGACTCGGAAATAAAAAGCGACGCTGGGCTTTACGGCGAAATCGTAGAGATTGCGGACCCACTTGCGGTCCATGCCGCGGGCAACGTCGCGCGCGAAGGCGGTGTAGACATAGCGGTCGCACAGGACCACAGCGCCCGCTTTGAGAAGTGGAAGGATGCTTTTTTCGGTGCGATCGGCGAAATCGGTGGCGTGGATCAGAGAGAAGGTCGCGGGCGTGAGCATTTTCTTCTTCTTGCCGAGCTTGGTGGTGTCCTTTACCAGCGGAGAGGAGTTCCACTCGCTGAAAACGACTCCGTAGCCCTTCGACTCGAGCCATTTGTGGAGAAGGCTCAGCTGGGTGGATTTTCCTGACCCGTCGATGCCTTCGACGATGAAGAGGCGGCCGGGGTACTCGTCATTGCCACTTTCCTTGACAGCGGGGGCGTTTGAGTTCAGGGGAAAGAAAACTTCAAACGGCCCGATCCGAACGTTTGAACTGATATCCATTGGCCTCATTTCCGCGCGGCATTTCGACGGGAAGAACCCGAAATGCCCGCAAGTTCGCTTTGTTTGTGTAATTAACCGGCCTCTGAGTTCCGGTTAATGGTTACTAAAATCCGCTAAACCAGAACGAGTTGCACGAGGGAACACGAGAGGGTGTATCTAAGTAGTGATGGCCGGGTCCTAGTACCATCCACAAGCACCTGTAGACGTGGGGGAGGCGCGCGTGTAGGATGTGGCTCATTCAAGCCCCACCCAATTTGAGGAGAGCTACGAGATGATTCAGGAGCTTCAACAGAATTACAGTGGTGTGCTGTGTTCGTGCTGCCGGCAACCGATTCCGCTTCCCGCCATCATAGTCCGTATGAGTGTCGATGCAGCCGAAACGCAGGGTGACCGCGTGTTCAGCTTGCGCTGCCGGGCTTGCGAGAGAGAAATGCCCTATCGCGCAAGCGAAGTGATCCAGATTGAAGGAAAGCCTCGAACGCGGGTTTCGCGGGCGCATGACCGTGGGAAGCTGCTTCGGCAGCAGGAGCGGTTGTCGCGGGCTGCGAACGGCTAGTTTGCAAATTTTGAGACTGCTTTAATTCAATTCGCGAACCCCGATGATGGGGGTTCGCGACTTCGCTGATAGGCTTTTTCGGCTTCGGTTTTGCCCCGTTAGATCCGCACTTCGATTGTGTCCACCTTCGCTGTTTGGTCGAAACAAAGAGAGATTCTTCGCTGCGCTCAGAATGACTGCGAAAGGCAACTGCGTCGAGCTAGAGCGGCTGCTTCCCTTCTGCTATTCCTCGTCGGGGACTTGCGATTTGGATAGGCGTTCGATTACGCCCAGGTCTTCCAGCGTGGTGGTGTCGCCGGAGATGCCGCCTTTGTGGGCTAGCTCGCGAAGGAGGCGGCGCATGATTTTTCCGCTGCGGGTTTTGGGGAGCAGGTCGGCGAAGCGAACGTCGGCGGGGCGGGCTATGGTGCCGATTTTGGTGGAGACGTAATCCATTAGCGCGGAGCGCAGCTCCGGGCTGGGCTGCTGGCCGGATCGCAAGGTTACGAAGCAGACGATGGCTTCGCCTTTTACGTCATCGGGGCGGGCTACTACGGCCGCTTCGGCTACGGCGGGATGGCTTACCAGCACGCTTTCTATTTCCATCGAGCTTAGGCGGTGGCCGGAGACTTTGATCACGTCGTCGACGCGCCCGAGGACCCAGATGTAGCCGTCTTTATCGCATTGCGCGGCGTCGCCGGCGAAGTAGACGCCCGGGATGCGGCTCCAGTATTCGCGCTTGAAGCGCTCGTCGTCGCCATAGATGGTGCGGAGCATGGAGGGCCAGGGCTTCTGGATGGTGAGGTAGCCCGTCTCACCGGGGCCTACCGGCTGGCCTTGCAGATTCACGATCTTTACGTCGATGCCGGGAAGTGGAAGCGTGGCGGAGCCGGGTTTTGTGGGCGTGGCGCCGGGCAGCGGAGCGATCATGATCGCGCCGGTTTCGGTCTGCCACCATGTGTCGACGATCGGGCAGCGATTTTTGCCGATGATATCGAAATACCACTTCCAGGCGGCTGGGTTGATGGGCTCGCCTACCGAGCCTAGCAGGCGCAGGCTGCTCAAGCTGTGCGGCGCTACCCAATCGTTTCCCCAGGCCATGAAGGCGCGAATGGCGGTGGGCGAGGTGTAGAAAATCGTGACCTTGTAGCGGTCGATGATCTCCCAGAAGCGGTCTTTGCGCGGCTGGTCGGGCGCGCCCTCATACATCACGATGGTGGCTCCGTTGGCGAGCGGCCCGTAGACGATATAGCTATGGCCGGTCACCCAGCCGATATCGGCGGTACACCAGTAGACATCGTCGTCCTGCAAGTCGAAGACGAGGCGAGACGTCCACATGGTCTGCAGCAGATAGCCGGCGGAGGTATGCAGGACGCCTTTGGGCTTGCCGGTGGTGCCGCTGGTGTACAGGATGAAGAGGGGGTGCTCGGAGTCGAGCGGATCGGCGGGGCAATCCTTGCGAGCCGCTGTTTCGAGATCGTGCCACCAGAGGTCGCGGCCCTCCTGCCACGCGACGTTTTCTCCGGTGCGGCGGACGACGATAGCTTTCTCGATGGTAGGGCAATCTTTCAAAGCAGCATCCGCGGTTTCCTTGAGCGGCACGATCTTGCCCCGGCGATACCCGCCATCGGCGGTGATGAGCAACTTGGACCTGGCGTCGCCGATGCGGTCAATCAGGGACTGCGCGCTGAAACCGCCGAAGATCACCGAGTGCATCGCGCCGATTCTCGCGCACGCCAGCATGGCGATGGGGAGCTCGGGGATCATCGGGAGGTAGATGGTGACGCAATCGCCAGGGTTCACGCCGATGGATTTGAGGGCGTTGGCGAATTTGCAGACGCGCTGGTGGAGTTCGGCGTAGGTGAATTGGAACCTGGAGCCGTCTTCGGCCTCCCATAGGAGCGCGGGTTTATTGCCGTTTTTCTCGAGATGGCGGTCGAGGCAGTTATGGGAGACGTTGAGCTTGCCACCCGCTGAACCATTTGGCGTGAGGCAGATTCCATTCGAGCGTACTGGTGGGCTCTTCGAACCAGTCGAGCATCTTAGCCTGCTCGCCCCAGAATTCTTCGGGATCCCGGAGGGCGCGCTCGTGCATTCTGCGGTATTCATCGAGCGACTTCACATGCGCGTTCTCGCTGAACTCCTGCGGCGGCGGGATGGCCTTTTCGTCCAGAACGTGCGGATCGAATTCCTGCATCTCGTTCACTCCTCCAGGCAGACGTAGCGCCGAAGATTAGAGAAAGGCTTACACGATCTCTGATCGGCCAAGCAGTGCGGCGTCCATACGTTATTGAAGGCGGGCACGGAGGTCAAGGACCGCTAGGACTCGGGGGGAAGAGTCAGCGCGTCGCTTACCGTGAGTTCGGAGACGCGAAGGCGCGTGACGGTGAGCTCTCCGATCTCCAGGGATTTCAGCTTGCCGCGTTTGACCAGGAGTTTCGCGATTACCAGGCGGCCTACGGCCAGGGTGCCGATGGCGAAGGCCCCAACGGCAAACGCACCTATCGCCATCGCGCCGACGGAGGCGGCCATGCTGCTCGCCGCAACGGTACTCACCGATTTCGTGCTCACAGATCGTTTCATGACTGGGTCCTCCTGGGAGCATTGTAAGTGAAGGGGCCGCCAGCATCCACGCGGCAGCGGGGGCTGCCATTTGGCGTGAAGACCGACCCTTAAAACCGAAGGGTCGGGCACCCGCAAAGGCCGGAGCAATATCCTTCGTTGCGGCGAGGCTAAAAGGGAGTGACCGTCAGCAATACGTCTCCGGAGTTGCTGACTGGGACGCCGGAAGTTGAAGCGGAAGTGACGAACGCCAGGAAACTGCCATCCGGAGTCAGCGGCGACGGGCCGGAAGCTAAAGCCGAGGCCGCGACTGGATATGGCTGGGGGCTGCACGGGGACGCGGCGGCAAAACAGGTGTCGTACACAAGCAAGGAGCCCGAACCGCTGGAGGGTGCCGCGATGGCGCTGACGTAACGCCCGTTCGCGCTCACGTAGGGGGCGGTCGCGTCCTGGATCAGAAGGGTGGTTGATGGGACGCAAGTTCGAACCTGTGACGCCCAGGCAAGTGTCCCGCAGGAAACACATTCGGCGCTGTCGCCTGAAGATACCGATTCGAAGGCTACGAAACGGCCATCGGCGCTGATAGTGGGCGCGCTATTCAGCCCTGCGAGGGGAGATCCGTCAGCCGAGACGGAAATTCGGCAGCGTAGAGGCGACGCACGTCATTGGGGCATCGAGACCGAGGCATGTATCGGCAAGAAAAACCTGAGACGCGGATTGTTCCCCCGCGCTTGCTACAGAGGCGTCGAATGCGACGTAACGCCCGCTGGCGGAAATGACCGGATCAGCTAATTCTTGCGCGAATGGCTGGCTTTCAAGGCTTGCCGATGCGGCATACGTCTGCGGCACACAGGCGGGTGCGCTTGTAGCGCCCGCGCACGTATCCCGCACATAGACGGCGTTCGCGGCGACTGCTCCAGCGACCTGGTTGGGCGCCGTGGAGAGGAAGGCCACGAAGCGGCCATCCGCACTGAGCGATGGAGACGTGCTGACCCCGACCGCCGAATCGCCGGTTACGGCAACGGAAACGATATCCGTGCGGGGCACGCAGCTTGCCGGAGCGTCGATGCCCAGGCAAAGATCGCGCACGTAGATGTTCGACTGCGGCGGATTGGATGGCGGAACGCCGGCGAGCAGGTTGGTCGCGCTGGATGCAAAGGCTACGAACCGGCCATCGGCACTGATAGCGACCTGGCTTTCGGCTGCGGCGTTCGGTGCGCTGCCGTCGGGCGCAAGATCAACGGCGAAGGTCTCGGGCGAACAGGTTGAGGCGCCCAGGCAAGTGTCGCGCACGAAGATGCTTCCGGAGACGCCCTGGGGCACCAGATTTGTCGCCGTGGAATAGAAAGCTACGAAGCGGCCATCGGAGCTGACGGCCGGGGCTGAGCTCCCACCGTTTGAGACGCCTCCTGCGGCGCTCACGGACACAACTTCAGGAAACGGCGTACCTGTCGCTATGCTGGCCTTTAGCCGGACCGAGCCGCCTGTGCCCACCTTGAATGGGACGGAGCCGGAGACGCCGCCTCCCGGAGCCGGATTCGAGACCGTTACATTGATCGTTGCGTTCGAGGCTACGTCGGAGGCAGTCATCGGTACGGTTAGCTGCGTGGCGCTTACAAAGTTGGTGGTGCGCTGAATGCCGTTGAACGAGACGGATGAGGTGGAAATGAAATTCGTGCCGTTTACCGTGAGCACATTTCCAGACGGCAAGACTCCTACCGACGTGCTTGCGGGAGAGAGCGAAGTGATCGTTGGCAGCGGATTCTGTGCGGCGGTAATCGTGAAATTGACGGCCGTGGAAGCGCCTCCACCGGGCAACGGGCTTACGACGACGACCTGCGCGGTGCCGGCAGTGGCGATTTGCTGCGCGGTGACGGAGATGGAAAGCTGCGTCGAAGTGGTGTTGAACGAAGTGGTTTGCGCAGCGTTGTTCCAGTAGACGACCGACGTGGAGATGAAACCGGTTCCGGAGATATTCAACGTGAAGCCCGGGCCGCCCGCGGTTGCGCTGGACGGGAAAAGGCTGGTGATCGCCGGTGTATCGTTGTAGGGCGAATTATCGCTTCCGCAGCCCACGAGCAGCACAAGCATCACCGCAACCGACACCAGCGCCGCCGAGCGCAAACGAATCAATCCCAACCTCCCGTGAACTTTTGGGGATCCCGAGGCCGCTCACTCGCAGCAGCCGGGAAGGAACGAGGGGAACCGAACACCGTCGCCAAATCCCACTGCAAAGTGATAGCACCCGCGGAGTTGCACGTCAACTCGGATTCGGCAGAAACGCAAAGGGTTGGCTGCGTTTGGGACGGCGAGTCAGTCACAGCGGCGTGACTGGTGGCACTGGATGGGCCTCCAGGCGCGCTTTGAGGGGGGCGAGGCGGGTCATCAAGTCGCGTTCCTGCGGGATGGTCATTTCGGCGTCGAATTCAACGAGCAGGCCCTCGTCGAGCTTGTACGAATGCCAGCGCCGCGCGTGGAGGCCGATTTCTTCCACGATCGTGTGGACGCGCGACAATGGATCTCCCTCGGACGGCGCGGTGATCCTGAAATTCATGATCCTGGTGTGCAGACCGAGCCGCTGTTCCACGTTGCCGATGATCACCAGCGATCCCAGCAGCAGCAACATGGTGAAAATACCGGTGACGTAGAGGCCCGCGCCAACAGTCATGCCCATGCTGGCCACGACGAAGATGGTGGCCGCGCTGGTGATTCCGATGATCGTGCCGCGCTCGCGGATCACCACCCCGGCGCCGATGAAGCCGATGCCCGGAATGATCTGCGCGGCGATGCGGGTGTGGTCGCCGCCCACGTTGCCGGCCATTTCATAAGAGATAATCGTGAAGAGAGCGGAGCCCAGGCAGATCAACATGTTGGTGCGAATGCCGGCGGGCTTGTGGCTGAGCTCGCGCTCGAGGCCCACGATTCCGCCCAGGAGCGCGGCGAGGAGCAGGCGCGCGACGATATAGCTGTTCAAATCATGCAGCATAGAACCTTTCCGCCTGAGTTCCGGCGGATTCTACTACGCGCGGGCACAAATGCGAGCATCGGATGCGCTCAATCGGCATGAGCCCGGTCAAAGCTCCCGTTCGGAGCTGCCGATCAGAGCTTGAAGGAAGTGAGGCGCGAGAAACGTCGCGCGCGGGCGGTGATCTCGCTACGCTTCACAGTTGTGAGCCGCGCGACACCGAACTTTTCCACCGCGAAGCTGCCCATCACGGAGCCGTAGACCATGGCGCGGCGGAGGGCTTCCTCGTTCACACGGCCGACGCTGGCGAGATAGCCCATGAAGCCGCCGGCGAAGCTGTCGCCCGCGCCGGTGGGGTCGTGAACTTCTTCAAGCGGGAACGCCGGGACCGAGAACATGAACTTGTCGTGGACCATGAGCGCGCCGTGCTCGCCGCGCTTGATGACCAGCGTGCGAGGGCCGAGCTTGAAGACTTTCTTCGCGGCGCGCAGAAGGTTGTGCTCGCCGGTTAGCTGGCGCGTTTCGTCGTCGTTGATCATTAGGATTTGGGTGTGCTTCAGGGTTTCGCGGAGCTCGGCGGGCGTGCCCTCGATCCAGTAATTCATGGTGTCGAGCCCGACCACTTTCGGCTTGCCTTTTACCTGCTTGAGGACGGAACGCTGCAGGGATGGGTCGATATTGCCGAGGAAAATGCTCGAGGAATCGAGATAGGAGTCGGGGAGCGTCGGCTTGAAATTGGCGAAGACGTTCAGCTCGGTGGCGAGCGTGGTGCGCTCGTTCATGTTCTGGCTGTAGCGGCCGGCCCAGAAGAAGCTCTTCCCTTCCGCGTGCTCGACGCCGGAAAGATCGATTTTCCGGCCTTTGAAAACGGCGCGTTCCTTTTCGGTGAAATCCTCGCCAACGATGGCGACGACGCGTACTGGCGTGAACTGGCTCGCGGCGAGCGCAAAGTAGCTGGCCGCGCCGCCCAGCGTTTTGTTCACTTTTCCGAAGGGTGTCTCAATCGCGTCAAACGCCATCGAACCGACTACCAAGAGTGACATGAGTCTCAAATCCTCCGTTAGGGAATGGCCAGGAAATTTATTCGCTGATTATTTACCGATGTACTTGCCAATGATCGGCGCCAGGCGCTTCTTGGCGGCTGCCGGAATGGCCTTGCGATCCGTCAGGATAGCGTGGGCCAGTGCCTTGCCGCACTTGCAATTGCGCGCGGAGTTTCCAAACTGGCGAACCACCTGATGGATGGCGCGCTGCACGTTTTCGGTGTTGCGGTTCAGGTTGGAGATGATCTCCTCGAGGGTGACCGAGCTGTGCTGCGGGTGCCAGCAATCGTAGTCGGTGATCATGGCGAAGCTGGCGTAGCAGATTTCGGCTTCGCGGGCGAGCTTGGCCTCGGTGAGATTGGTCATGCCGATGATGTCGAAGCGGAGCTGGCGGTAGGTGTGCGATTCCGCTAGGGTGGAAAACTGCGGGCCTTCCATGCAGACGTAGGTGCCGCCGCGATGGGCCTTTACGCCGACGGCGTCGCAGGCATCGGCCAGGTGAGAGGAGAGTTCCGCGCAGGTGGGCTTGTCGAAGCCGACGTGGGCCACGACGCCTCCGCCAAAGAAGGTGGAGACGCGCCCTTGGGTGCGGTCAAAGAACTGGTCCGGAATCAGAAAATCGAGCGGCGGGAGATCTTCGCGCAGCGAGCCTACCGCGCTTACCGAAATGATGCGTTCGACTCCGAGCAGCTTCATCGCGCAGATATTGGCGCGGAAATTTATTTCGCTGGGCGAGATCACGTGGCCGCGACCGTGACGGGCGAGGAAGGCTACGCGCTGCCCTTCCAGCGTCCCGATAACGATGGCGTCGGAGGGGGCGCCGAACGGCGTCTTCACGCGAACCTCGCGGGTCTGCGTGAGGCCTTTCATGTGATACAGGCCGCTGCCACCGATAATTCCGATCCGGACCTGTTCTTTCTTGGGGCTTGATTTCGTGGACTTCGGCATTCTCAATCCACCTCTGCGGGTTCGGCTTCCCAGCGGCCTTCACGCTCGCAGAGCCAGGCCGCGGGCACGTTTGCGTCATGCGCAAAAAGGGCGAGCCATCCCTCGCGAAGGACCTCGGGAATCCACTTTTTTTTGTTTTCCAGCGTCGTCATGGGGTAGAGATCGTAACCCATAATCCACGGCAGCGATAGGTGGGCCGTGGTGGGAACGAGATCTGCAAACAGGAACGCGGTCTTGCCGCCTCCGGTGAGCTTGACGCATTGCATGTTGGCGGTGTGGCCGGGGACGCGGATCACTTCGACGCCGGGCGCGATGACCTTGTCGGTTTCCAGCAGCGTGAGTCTGCCCGCATCGGCAATGGGCACGTAGTTCTCGGGGAAGTAACTGGCGCGATCGCGTTCGGTGGGCGCGAGGGCATGGTCGTATTCGCCCTTCTGGACGAAATACTGCGCGTTGGGAAAGGCGGGCGTCACTTTGCCATTTTCTACGCGCGTGTTGCCGCCGCAATGATCGAAGTGGAGATGCGTATCGATCACGATGTCGATATCTTCGGGCTTGAGAGCGTAGTCGCGCAGGCGATCGGTGAGGCGCGGGCCATCGAGGCCGTAGATATCGCGCAGCTTGGCGTTGAGCTTGTCGCCGGCGCCCGTCTCGACGAGGATTCGCTTGCCGCCTGCGGAGATGAGAAGGCAGTTCATCGAGAGGGTGATGCGGTTGCGGGCATCGGCCGGCATTTTCTTCTCCCACATCGGCTTGGGGATCACGCCGAACATGGCGCCGCCATCGAGCAGGACGTGGCCGTCCGATAGAATGTGGAATTCGAGGTCGCCCGAGTTTCACGATTTCGCTCCCGTTTGGCTTTCCGCTGCGGCGAAGCCAGACTCCGCGAGGATTTCCCTTACAGCCGTGTATGGATCTTTCTTTCGTGCGGAAACCTCGGCCGCCAGCGTTTCCAATTGCGCGTCGGTGAGGCGATGGCCTACCTGTTCCAGCAGACTCGTCTGGAGCAGGCGGAGGAGCCACTCCTTCCAATAACAAAGCTCGCGGGCGCGCCGGCGCTCGGGCTTGTTGAAATGCTCCCGGAATGCGGCGATCTGCCGGGCGAAATCGGCTACGCCCTTGCCTTCGGTGGCCACGGTGCGGACGATGGGAGGCTTCCAGCCGCCGCGCTCGGGGACAAGCTCGAGCATGGCAGTCAATTGCTGCTCGAAGCGCTGCGCGCCTTCGCGGTCGTATTTGTTGAGGACGAATATGTCGGCGATCTCCATGAGTCCCGCTTTGAGGTTCTGGATATCGTCGCCCATGCCGGGTGTTACGACCACCACGGTGCAATCGGCGAAGCGAACGATTTCGATTTCGCCCTGTCCCACGCCGACTGTTTCGAGCAGGATGATTTCCTTGCCGGCGGCGTCGAGCAGGAGCGCGGCGTCACCTGTTGATTGCGCTAGGCCGCCCAGATATCCGCGGGTGGCCATCGAGCGGATGAAGATGCCGGAGTCGCCGGCATGGCTTTGCATGCGGATGCGATCGCCCAGGATCGCACCGCCGGTGAACGGGCTTGAGGGGTCGACGGCGATGATGCCGACCGTTTTTTTCTCGGTACGATAGTGGGACGCCAGGCGGTCCACCAGCGTGCTCTTGCCGGTGCCCGGCGCGCCGGTGATTCCGATGCGATAGGCGCGTCCGGTGTGGGCAAAAAGCTGCTTCAGGAGCTCTTCGGCCTCGGGCGAACGATTTTCGATCGAGGACACGGCCCGCGAAAGGGCCCGAACGTCGCCGGCGCGAATCTGCGCGGCCCACTTTTCGATGGCCGGCGTCACCTAGAGCTTCCCGAGAAGCTGGCGGGCGATCACGAGCCGCTGAATTTCGCTGGTGCCTTCGCCGATGGTGCAGAGCTTCACGTCGCGATAATACTTCTCGGCGGGATAGTCCTTGATGAAGCCGTAGCCGCCGTGGATCTGCACCGCTTCGTTCGCCACGCGCACGGCGACCTCGCCCGCGTAAAGCTTGGCCATGCTGGACTCGCGCGTGAAACGGACGGCGTGGTCGCCGGAAGCTTTCGCGCGGTCGGCAAGCCAGGCCGCCTGGTAGGTGAGCAGGCGCGCGGCCTCGATCTCAGTGGCCATGTCGGCGAGCTTGAACTGAATCGCTTCGAATTCGGCGATGGGCTTTCCGAACTGCTTGCGCTGCTTTGCGTAACGCAGCGCGCTTTCGTAGGCTCCCTGCGCCATTCCCAGGGCGAGAGACGCAATCGAGATGCGGCCGCCGTCGAGAATCTGGAGGCTGTTGACGAAACCTTCGCCTTCCTTGCCGAGCAGGTTTTCGCGCCGGGATGCGGCAATCGGTGAAAACAACTTCGCTCGTGTCGCTGGCGCGCAGGCCGAGCTTGTTTTCCTTTTTGCCAGGACGGAAGCCGGGAGTTCCCTTCTCGACGATGAAAGCGGAGATTCCGTGGTGCTTTTTGCCGGGGTCGGTGACGGCCATGGCGACGCAAACATCGGCGTAGTGGCCGTTGGTGGTGAACGTCTTTGCGCCGTCGATCACCCATTCGCCGCCGACTTTTTTTGCCGTGGTGCGAGTGCCGCCAGCGTCGGAACCGGCTTCGGGCTCGGTGAGGGACCAGCAGCCCAGCTTTTCGCCCTGCGCCAGGAGCACGACGAATTTCTTCTTCTGGTCTTCGTTGCCGAACTTGTAGATATGGTTGGTGCAGAGGGAATTGTGGGCGGCCACGATGATGCCGATCGAGCCATCGACGCGGGAAAGCTCCTCGATGATGATGGCGTATTCCTGATAGCCCATTCCGGCGCCGCCATATTGCTCGGGAAAGATGACACCCAAAAGGCCTAGTTCCGCGAGTTTGGGAATGAGTTCGGAGGGGAACGTGGAGGCTTCGTCCCATTCCATTACGTGGGGGGCGATTTCGCTTTCAGCAAACTTGCGGACGGTGTTACGAAGCTGCTGCTGCTCGTCGGTCAGGGAGAATTCCACAAAGCCTCACGGGAGAAGCGCGCCTTCTGGGCAGCCTTTCATTTATACCATAGCGATTCGCGGCACAAAGGCGGTGTATCCGGGAAGGGACGGGTGGAAATTTCGAGTGCGGGAGGTGAAGCAGTTCGTTTCAGGAAACGACGGAGGCTACGCCGGCGCGCATGCCAACGGCGCGGAGGACCAGGTCCGCCAGGGCGCGAATCAGGAGCGGCGAATCGTTGAGCGCGGGCATCATGTGGAAGTCGGTTACGCCGAGCGCTTCGGCGTGTTCGCGGGCTTCGATATTGATCTCGTGCAGGGTTTCGATGTGCTCGGTGAGGAAGGAAATCGGGATTACCAGCATGCGCTTGATGCCGTCCTGTGCCATTTTTTCGATGGTGCCGGTCAGGGAAGGCTGCAGCCACTTCTGCGGCCCTACCTTGCTCTGGAAACAGAGCACGTAGGGATTCTCCCAGGCGCCCAGTTCACAGACCATCCGCACGGTCTGCTGAATGTGCTGGGGATAGGGATCGCCTTTTTCAACGAGGGTCATCGGGAGCCCATGCGCGCTGAAGACGAGCGTCACTTCTTCAGGATTGGGCAGCTGATTCAAGACGCCGTTGATGCGCTCGACGATGCCGCCGATGTAATCGGGATGGTCGAAGAACTGTTCGATCACGTGCACGGGAACCCGCGGCTTATAGAGACGGTTCCATTCCTTCAGGCTGCTGCCGGTGGTGGCAAAGGAATAGTGCGGGTACAGCGGAAGCAGGATCAGCTCGTCAAAAGGCGCGCTTTCGAGAGACGCGATGGCTTCCTGCGTGTCTGGATTCCAGTAACGCATGGCCACGATCGTACGAGCGGAAATATGGCCACGCAGGGCTGCTTCCACGGCTTTCGCCTGGCGCTCCGTCAGGCGGCGGATGGGCGAACCACCCCCGATTTCGGCGTAATGCTTGCGGGCAATCTTCGAGCGCGTGGTGGAAATCAGCTTGGCGAGCGGCTTGCGCGCCAGAAAGGAGCCCGGGAAATTGATAATGTCCGGGTCGCAGAACAAGTTATAGAGGAAAGGCTCGACCGCTGCCTGAGAGTCTGGCCCGCCCAGCTGGAACATGACAACCGCAAATTTTTTGTGCGACGACATAATGCGTTCCGGTCCCTAGAATCGCGCTTCTGAGGGAGTAAGTAAAGTCCTAAAAAAAGCCCCCAACGAGGCCGAATCCAGACAAACGGCGCTACCCACGCCGCATGGATTACGGAGTCTACCCTTCCCGCAGCTGATTTTTCAAGCGCTCGACATCTTCTCGCAGCTGGTTCAGGCGGCGGGCGACGGACAGCTCATAGCCGAGAAACACAGCCCAAACCGCCATCCAGGCAGCGAACAGGAATTGGAAATTTTTCATGCGTGCCCCTTCGAGGGAACTAGATGCGGATCGGTGGCGCGATTTTCAACTTCGAGCCGCAGTTCGTCGTATTCGTGACGCAACTTTTCCAGGCGGTACCGGTCGATCAGCACCGGGATCATCACCGCAAACATGGAAATGACGCACAGTAACAAGACTTTCGCCATGGTCGGATCGAGCCCGGAGCCTTCGCCACCCGCCAGAACCGGCTGCGGATGCTGGGTACGCCAGAGGCGGTTGGAAACATATACAAGCGGCACGTCGAGGAAGGCAAAAATCCCGAAAATGGCCGAGAGCGAAGCGCGCTTCTGCGGGTCTTCCAGCAAGCCGCGAAGCAGCAGGTACGAGATGTAGAGCAGCCACAGAATAAAGGTGGTGGTGAGGCGCGCGTCCCAGGTCCACCAGATGCCCCATACGGGGCGGGCCCAGAGCGGGCCGGTGATGAGGCCTATGGAGCAGCAGGCGACGCCTACTTCCGCTGCGGCAACGCCCAGGCAATCCCATTTCAGGCGGCGCGTCGTGAGGTAGGCGATATTCGAAACGAAAACGATGGCAAAGGCGGTGAAAGACGTCATCCATGCCGGAAGATGGAAATAGAAGATGCGCTGGACTTCGTGCATGGTGGACTCGTCCGGCGCGATGAACAGGGCGGCGTAACCGGCAAAGGAGACGAGGGCCGCGACGAGCACTGTCCCTGCGATCCGGAGTTTCACGGCTGGCCTCCTTTCCTTTTGGCGTTCATTGCGCGTTCACGGCGGCGTTCATTCCTCGACCAGAAAATTGCACAGCAGCCAGGAAGCACTGAAGAACACAATATCAAATCCAGCGAGAAAAGCGACCCAGGTGCGGTCGAGCGCGGGCTGCTCGGCGAACAAAGAAGCCGTGGCTTCGACGGCGGCGATCAGCAGGGGCGCGAGGATCGGGAGCAGGAGCAGCGGGAGCAGAAGCTCGCGCATCCGGGCGTGCGCCGAGATAGCAGAGAAAACCGTGCCCGTGGTGACGAGACCCAGCGTGCCGAGCATCAGAACGAGCGTCAGGCGGCCTGCGACGCCTGCGAGCGAGAGGTTGTAGAAAACGGCAAACACCGGCACGAGCACCAGCTCGGTGAGCGACATGAAAATGAAATTCGCGAGGAGCTTGCCCAGGAGAATGGCAAAAGGGGAGATGGGCGCCATGCGCAGCGCGTCCAGCGTGTCGTTGTTCTGCTCGCGCGCAAACGACGGATGCAGCATCAGGGACCCGGCGAAGAGAAAGGCGATCCAGAGCAGGCCGGGGCCGTAGCGGCGCGATTCGGTTGCGGTGGGCTCAAAGACGTAGCTGAAGAAAGTGATCACCACAAGCGAGAAGACTACCGTGGCCGTCAGGATTTCGCGCGAGCGGAATTCGAGGCGGAGTTCCTTGGTGAGCAGGATGGCGGCAGCGCGGGGTGTGGAGAGCATACCCGGCGCGTGCGCGGGGCTGGCCATCGGAATGTCCGTGACGCTCTCCATCAGGCTTCCGCTCGTAAAGCTGCGAGCAGGGGGCGCGGGTCGCCTCCCGGGCCGCTATCCTGCTCGATGCGTCCGCCTCGCAGGGATATCGCGCGGGTGGCGAGATCGAGCGATTCGTTGCGGGCGTGCGTGCTCATCAGAACGGTGACGCCTTCGTCGCGCAGGCGGGCGAGCGTCTCGCCGAACCACGATATGCCCTGGCGGTCGAGGCCTGCCGCAGGCTCGTCGAGCAGAAGCAGTCGGGGGCCATGGAGCAGGGCGCGCGCAATCGCCAGGCGCTGGCGCATGCCGCGCGAGAAGGTGCGCACCAGGCTGCCCGCGCGTGACGCTAGTCCGCAGGCTGCCAGAGCAGTTCGCTACGCGATTCGGGCAGGCTGTCGAGCCCGTAGAGCTGTCCGAAGAGGGTGAGATTTTCCGCGGCGGTGAGTTCGTCGTAGAGCAGGGTGCTGTGCCCGACCATGCCGATGAGGCGCTTGTTCGATTCGAGGTCCGAGTTGCTCTCGCCTCCGGTGCCGGTGCCGGTGAAAGAGACCTGGCCATTGGTGGGGTTCATCAGCAGCGCCGAGATGCGCAGCAGGGTGGTCTTCCCTGCCCCGTTGTGGCCGAGCAGGGCGACAAATTCTCCGGGCAGAATATCGAGCGAAACGGCGCGCAGGGCGATCAGCGAACCGAAGCGCTTTTCGACCTTGTTGAAGCGTATGCCGCATTGCCGGATGGATGCTGGAGCGGGAGTCGTTCCGGTCGCGGACAAGGCGGGTCGCTAGCCTTTTACCAGATCGCGGAGGTGCTTCTGGACGCGGGCGTGTTCGCGCTCGTAATCTTCTTCGCCGATGGTGCCGGCCTGGCGGCGCAGCTCGAGGCGGAACAGGGTTTCCTTTAACTCGTCGAGGCTGCCCTTGACTTTCTGGCTGAGCTCGACTTCCGCCTCAATTTCCGCGGCAGCCGCTTTGGAACGAGCACTCTTCTGCTTCTGCCTGGGGCCTGCTACGGCTGCTGACTCCCCGGCGGGATCGAGAGACATTTCGGGACGCCGCCAGAGGAACGCGAGGCCGAGCGCAAAGATGGCCACGAAACCAGCGGCGATGGTCCATTTTAGGCTATCGAGGCGCGCGGGAAGCGTGGTAGCCGTTGCGGTGGGAGCCCCTCCACCGGATTCAGCGCGGGAGTTGACGGATGGGTCTTGCGAGGGATCGCCGCCACCTGCGCCTTCCTGTGGGGGCGGCGGTGCCGTGCCGGAAACGGATATCGTAAACGGCGTGTTCGCGGCCACGGACTGGCGCATGTAGACGTTCAATCCCTGCTCCTGGCCGGCAGGCGTGAGGCCGTCGCCGCTGACCTGCACGGTGGGAGGGACGAAGATTCCGAGGCGATCCGCGGCGTATGGCGAAACGAAGGTGAGCTTGGTTTGATTGTTGGCGTAGGGAATTTTGTACGACATGCGCACGCCGCTGTCGCCGGGGCGGAATGGGAAGGCAATCGCTTCCCTGTTCTTGCCCTTGTCGATGGGCGTCTGGATCACGGGCATGCCGGCCGGGCTTACCGCGGACACCTGGTTCTGCGCCGCGCCTGCTGGAAGCGAATAAACGAAGGAACCGTCCGCCTTGTAAAACGCTAGGGGAGGCTGCGTCTTGTTGGTGATGCTGTACTCTTCGCCGACGTCGAGGTCGGAACCGTCGGGCTGCAGAATGATGGCGTGCGCAGTGACGCTGACGGCGCTGGGCTTGTCGGTGGGCTCGAAGACCTGCACGTCGGCGGTGGATTTGCCGGGAGGCACGGGCTCGTGATACGTGACGCCGCGATAGATGGCGCGAAGCAGCATGGGGGCGGTGCCCAGCATCGGGTTGTCAAACTTGAAGTGGCCGTCGGCATCGGTCTTCGTGTTGGCCACCGGCTGCATGCCGCCTTGCAGCTGGATGAGAATCATCTCCACGTTCGGCGCGGGCTTGTTGGTGGTGCCGTTGCGGACGGTGCCGGTGACCGTGCCTCCAAATGATGCCGCGGCGCTGGCGAGAATTAGCGCCAGAAGAGCGGCCGCCAAGGCCGGCGATTGTAATTTGCGAAAACGGAATGTCATGAATTTCTTGCCCGTTCCGCGGCCGCCTGGCGCGTAGCGGGTGTGGGAACGCTCCCTGTGAGCGTATCCATTTCGGCGAGCACGCGGGCCGCTTCGATTTCAAGGGACTGCTTGATTTCTTCGTAATCCTTCTCGGAATACTTGCCGGCGCGAAATTCGAAGCGAAGATCGCGCAGGTTGTCGTAAATGGCGTCGCGGCGCTCGAGGAGCTGGTCGAGCTTGGTGCGATGCGGCACGTAGTCGGAGGCGTCGAGGTGCACGTTGAAGACGAACAGCAGCGTGCCGGCGGCCAGCAACACGCACGCCGCGCCGATGTAAATTCCCACGCTAATCATCGGAGTCCTTGTCCGACTCGTGCTGCGCCCGGGCGAGGAGTTCGGGCGAAACGCCGGGCCCCGCGGGCGCTAGTTGCGCGCGAAGGCGCCAGCGGCGCACCACTTGCCACACTAGAAAAATCGCTATGAGTGGTACGACGACCGGAACGATCCACGCGGCCCAGTTGAAGCCCTTCGTCGGAGGCTCGGCCAACACGGTGGGGCCGTACTCCTGCACGAAGGCTTGCAGGATCAGGTCGTCCGAATCGTTGCGCGCTACCAACTGGTCCAATTCCTGAAGCATCTTGTGCGAATACTGGCAGCCGACGTGGTTGCAGGCGGTAAGGATCTGGTTACAGCCGCACACGCACATCAGTTTCTGCCCGAGGGCTTTGGCGCGCGGGGTCTCTTGCGCGCCAGCCGAACCGACCAGGAAAAGCCCGGCCATGGCGAGCACGAGGAGAACTCTCACGCCAACCGAGAGCGAGGTTCGCCCGAAAAGGTGAAAGCTTCTAGTCATGCGATTCAGGCCGGCGCGCTGGGGCGGGAGAAGTTGCGGGCAAGGCGTCGCCCCAGGATTTTTCCTGCACTGGCTTGAGGACGATTGCCGCGCGGCGGTTCGGCAGCATCGCTAGTCCGGTTCCCAGCACCACCACCACGCCACCAAACCAGATCCATTTCACCAGCGGATTGAGATAGGCGTGGATCACGGGCTTGCCGGTGTCGGGGTTGCGCCCCGCGTAGACAACGTAAAGGTCACGAAGTGCGGAGCTTTGCACTGCGACCATGGTTTCAGTCACCTGGCTTGCCAGGTAGAGACGACGCTGCGGGTATAGCATCATCTCCGAGTGGCCGTTGCGGAAGACCTCGAGCGTGGCGCGTTCGGATTGGTAGTTGTCGTTCGCTACCTGGTCGAAATTCTGGCAGAGAATCGTGTACGGGCCGATGGCCAGGGACTGGCCCGGCGACATATCCATTTGGATATCTTTGTTGAAGGCGGAGCCGGCGATGCCGATGAATACGAGCACCATCCCGAAGTGCACCACGTAGCCGCCATAGCGGCGGGTGTTGCGCATGGTGAGGTCGCCGACCGCGCTGAGGATGTTCGTGTGGTCGCGATTGGCGATGACGCGCGCGCCGCGATAGAACTCGGCAAAGATGGTGAGGGTGACGAACACCGAAAGAATCAGGCAAATGAGCGCGTAGATCTCGCGAAAGCCGAAAATAAACGCGATCACGCCGGCGACCACGCCTCCCGCGAGAGGCCACGCAAAATTGCGTCGCAGGGCGTCAAAAGAAGTTTTCCGCCACGCCAGGAGCGGGCCTACGCCCGTGAGCAGCAACAGGAACAGCGCTATCGGCACATTCACCTTGTTAAAGAAGGGCGGGCCAACGCTGATCTTGCTGCGGGTGAACCATTCGGAGAGCACCGGGAAAAGGGTTCCCCAGAGAACGGCGAAGCAGGCGGCCAGCAGCACGAGATTGTTAAACAGGAAGCTCGATTCGCGGGAGACGAGCGAATCCAGCTGATTGTCGCTGCGCAAATAATCGCGGTTCATCCACCACGCCCAGAAACACACCGCGAGAACAATCGCTAGAAACGAGACGAACCAATTGCCGATGCCCGATTGCGCGAAGGCGTGGACCGAACTGATCACACCGGAGCGCGTGAGCAGGGTTCCCAGAATGGAAAGCATGAAGGTGGTGAAGACCAGCCACACGTTCCACACCTTCATCATGCCGCGCTTTTCCTGCATCATCACCGAGTGCAGGAAAGCCGTGCCGGTGATCCAGGGCAGGAGCGAGGCATTCTCCACCGGGTCCCAGGACCAGTAGCCGCCCCAACCGAGCACGGCGTACGCCCAGTGGGCGCCCAGCAGGATTCCGATGCTCTGGAAACACCAGGCCACCATCGTCCAGCGGCGCGTGATGTGAATCCACTTTTCGCCGGGATAGCGGCCGAGCAAAGCGGCCAGCGCAAACGCGAACGGAATCGTGAATCCGGTGTAGCCGAGATAGAGCATCGGGGGATGAATCACCATCTCGGGATACTGGAGCAGCGGATTCAGGCCGTTACCTTCGGTCACCCGGGCCAGGTGAAACACGCCCGATGAATTGGCGCTCGCAAGGACGTTGAAGGGCGTGGCCACGAAATTGTTGAGGGTGAGAAAGAACGTCTGCACGCCTGCAAGCACTACGCCCACGTAGGGCATCAACTCGGGATGCTTCTTGCGGTTCAGGAAGAGCGCGGAGAAGGCGTAAATCGAAAGCAGCCAGCTCCAAAAGAGCAGCGAGCCTTCCTGCCCAGACCAGAGGGCGGCGAACTTGTAGAACAGCGGCAGGGCGCGGTTGCTGTGCTCGGCAACGTACGCCATCGTGAAATTATCAGTGAAGAAAAAATATTCCAGCGACGCTACGGCGAGGGTCACCAGGCCGAAGACGGCCATGCCTGCATTGCGCGCGCTCTTGGTGAGAACGGTACGGCGGGTGACAATGCCTACGATTCCGGCGACAAAGGCATAGACGGCGGCCAACAGCGCGAGCAGAAGTGCAAATGAACCGAAAATATCCACCGATTACCTCCGCCCGCTTTTCAACTTTTGTTCGGAAGGCCCGAGCCACCGGCGCCATTCATCGTCTGCCCTGGTTGTGCCGCGGCCGGCGAACCTGTGGGGCTGGCTTGATACTTGGATGCGCATTTGGCCTGCACCTGCTCGGCGACAAAGCTGCCGTCGGGATTGATCTTCCCTTCCACCAGGGCCTGTGCACCGTCTTTAAATGTGTCGGGAAGCGGATCGTGGCCGATGTAGCTGACGGGCAAAGTCTTATTCTGTTCTTCCAGCACGAAATCCACTTCTCCCGAGCGATGGGCAATCGAACCCGCGCGGACGTTCCCGGAGACGCGCATGCGCTGGTGCAGCGACGCGCCCTGCAGTGTGGGGAGCTCGGAAATTGTGTGGTAATACGTCTTGCTCTGCGTGAAACCGACGTAGGCGAGCATGCACAGCGTGGCCACAATAATGCCAGAGCCGACCAAAAATTTGGTGCGTGCCTTCATACGCGCACTCCTGTTAGACGATGTCCCCGGACAACCCGTGATTTTAGCACAGTCGCTTCATGGCTGCTGAACCGGCTGGAGGGCCTTCTTTAGCCCCGCGCCGAGGCTCTGAAATGGACTCGCGAAGGGCTTGCCGCCATCCTTGCCCTCATCAAGGATCAGACGGTCAGCCCATCCGGCATCCCGCAGGACGGGAATGATCCCATGCAGCGACTCCGATAGAAGGGCCACATACTTGGGACGGTAGGAAATCTGGAGGCGTTTCAGGAGAGTGGGAGCGACCCTTTCCATAGCGCCCGCGAGGGTGGCATCGTCGCTAACCGGGCATTCCACCGCATATGCGAGGAAAAGCCCTCGACGCTGGAAGGCTTCGAGCGCAGCTTCTTCACCGATTTCACCGGCGGCGTTCGTTCCGGAGCAGGCGATGAGTCCATCGAAATAGTTTCGCGCGTCCGCGGAACGAACCGAACGGTCTTTGGCGATGCGATAAAAATAATCTTCGGGGCGCGCGGGAGGCGTAGCATCGAGCAGCAGAACCTGGATGTGCACGGGGCGAAGGCGCGTCGCGAGCTCCAGGCGTTCAATTCTCTCTCTGACATGCCGGTCATCGGCGGGCGCGCCACAACTATCGCAAAAGGTCACGGTTTCTCCAGACTTGCGACCAAGACTGACGGAACAGCAAAAGAATGCTGATCATAGCAAATGCAGATCCCTCACTTCGTTCGGGATGACACTACGCAGGGGTGGGCGGTCGAGGTTCCGACACCGAGTCAATCCATGCGAGCGACTACGATGGTTACGTCGTCGGCTTGCTCGTTTTGGCCGGCCCAGCGTTCGACGGCTTTCAGCACCGCTTGCATCAGGGAATCGGCATCGAGGTCCCGGTGCAGGAGAATCTCTTCCTCCAGTCGCTGCGTGCCAAACTCTTCTCCGTAGGCATTTACGGTTTCGGTGATGCCATCACTGAAGGCCACCAGAATCGTACCCGGTGAAACCGGGAGTGTAACCTGGGTGAACGGGGGATTCTCCAGCAAACCGATCACAGTGCCGCCTTGCTCCAGATGCTGGACATGCCCGTTCGCGATTAGGAACGGGGCGAGGTGGCCGGCATTCGTGTACGTCAGCATGCGGGTTTCCGAGTCGTAGGTGGCGTAGAAAAACGTGGCGTAGCGGTCGTCGGACGTGTTCTTGAAGAGGTGATCGTTCAGCTGAGCCACCAGCTTGGAGGTCTGGCCATTCCCGTCGAGCGCCGCGCGGCTGCGCAGAGCCGCCTGCAAGCTGGCCATCAGAAGCGCGGCGAAAATTCCTTTGCCGCTGATATCGGCCACGGCGATGCCGACACTCGTCGGTCCCAGGCGCACGAAATCATAGTAGTCTCCGCTCACTACCCGCGCGGGCCGGCACAGAGCGGCGAGATGAAGACCTGGAAGCACCGGGAGGCATTTCGGGAAAAGCTGCCGCTGCACTTCGCTGGCGATCGCGACCTCATGCTCAAGGCGCTGCTTCTGGCGCTGCTCCTCGACCAGATTCGCGATGGAACCGGTCATTTCATTGAAGGAATCGCCCAAGGCGCCCAACTGATCGCGGGTGCGCACGCGGACCCTGTGGGTGAAATCTCCGCGGGCTACGTGGAGCGTGCCGTCGTACAAGTCCGCGACCGAGCGGGTGATCGTGCGCGTGAGTATCGTTCCGGTGATGAGTGCCGCGGCCTCCAGGAGCAGAAACACAATCGCGCATGCAATCACGATATCGAGAAGAATCGGGCCGACGGCTCCGACCGAAGAGAAAAGAGTTCTATTCAGAGTGGACGGGCGCAGGGAAAAGGTCGTCAGGACCGGCACGGCAACGGACCGCCTGACTGGATGCGGCCCAGGATCGGTATCGATTCGATAGGCTTGCAGGGTTGCCGCTCCTCCCACCGGAACGTCGTACCAGCTCGCGGGCGGAGGCAGGCTGCGATTATTGCTTACGACGCGTTCACCCACCACGTAGAGGCGGCCATTGACGGCAAATCGAATTCCTTTGGAACTCTCGTCGGCCGGGTCCATCAGCGTGAATTGAATTGGGCCTAGTTCCGAGGTGAGGCCATCGAGCAGCGCCGGTGTCATGTGCGCACTTACGAGCACCACCAACGGTCCGGCGGGAGTCTGCACTCGCTGCTCGGCTGCAAACGACAATTGCCCGCGAAGCTCCGTCAAACCTGCGAAGCGGTCCCCGCTGGAAAGGTTCACGACTCGATCGTTGTGCAGGGACACGCGCAGCCCCGGCCACTCCGCCGTGAAGGCAGCAATCAAGTTTGCGACGCTCGGGCGCGACAGCAGCGCGGGGTCGGTGGGAGACTCGCCCGGATGGACTTCCTCCGTGACTGCCTCAGCGATTTCCCCAGCATCGGCGGCGATGATGCCGATGCGGTCCTGCAGGCCATCCTGAAGCAGGTGAGCGCCAATCTGGGGATAGAGCAGGTACATGCCGATGGCCATCATCGTGAGGAGCAGGACCACGGGCACGACGGCGATGAAAATGTAGGCGACGATGAGCCTGTTGCGCAGCCGCCACAGAAGCTTTCTGCGCACCCAGAAGAACAGGCGAAAGCAGAGGTAGGCGAGTGCCACAACGCCCAGAAATCCGAGAAATCCGGAAAGTGGAAAGGGATGGCGGACGACACCTGCGCGCAAAATGACGTAAGCGGAGATAAAAGCTAACGCGATGCGATCGCGGGGTGGGATTCGCCGCAGGACGACGAAAGAGCGCCGTGGAGAGAGTTGCGTCACGAAATTTGGAAATTCGCCCGGCAGCTTCGCAGAACGCCGGGGCTACAGCGCCGAGCGGTCGTTCTTCCCTACCCGGCTGTGGTGGCGGCTGTAGGTGAAGTAGATCACCATTCCGATCACCAGCCAGATGATCAGACGCGCCCAATTGATCCAGCCAAGCTTGTACATCATATATCCGTTGAAGAGAATTCCCATCACCGGCACGAAGGGTACCCAAGGGGTGCGGAAGGGGCGAGGCTGGCCCGGGTTGGTCTTGCGAAGGACGAGCACCGCGATGCAAACGATCACGAAGGCGAGCAGCGTTCCGATGTTGACCATCTTCCCGATGTCGTCGATCGGGGTAACGCTGCCGACGATCGCCGCCAGCAAACCCACCAGAATCGTGTTTTTGTACGGGGTGCGAAACCGGGGATGAACGGCCGCGAAAAACTTACGCGGCAGAAGACCGTCGTTGGCCATGGAGTACAGCACGCGCGTCTGACCGAGCAGCATCACGAGCATCACGCTGGTGAGCCCGGCTAAGGCGCCCGCGGTGATCAGATAGGAAGCTTTGGTGAGGCCGCGATCGAGAAAGGCGACGGCAAGGGGCGCCTCGATGTTGATGGACGTCCAGGGCACCATTCCCGTCAGCACGCCGGCTACGAGAATGTAGAGGATGGTGCAGACAAGCAGCGAGGCGATGATGCCGATCGGCAAGTCGCGCTGCGGGTTCTTGGCCTCCTGCGCGGTGGTGGAAACCGCGTCAAAGCCGATGTAGGCGAAAAATATGTAGGCCGCTCCGGCCCCTACGCCGGAAAAGCCCATCGGCGCGAAGGTGTGCCAATCGTGTCCCCAATTGGCCGTGCTTACGTAGCGGATGCCCAGAAGAATCACGAAGAGGACGACGGCGACTTTCACCATCACGATCGCGGAATTGAATGTGGCGCTTTCCTGGATCCCGATTACCAGAATCGCAGTGATGATCAGCGCAATGCAAAAGGCGGGAAGGTTAAACCCTATCTCCACGCCGAAAAGATGCGGCGCGTTGACCAGATCGTGGCCGCGCTGAATGAGTTCGGGCGACTGGGCGCTGACCACTTCACCGACGCGCGAGAGAAAGGATTGCGATCCCTCCACCAATCCCGGGGACGAGGCGTGGACCATTTGCCGGGCGACGACGTTTTCCGCTTCGCGCAGGGCGGTCCAGTGGTCGTAGGCGAGCCAGAACGGCATGCGCAGATGGAAAATATTGAGAAACTCGATGAAATGGTTGGACCAGCCGGAAGATACGGTGCTGGCGCCCATGGCGTATTCCAGCGTGAGGTCCCAGCCGATGATCCAGGCGAAAATTTCGCCGAGCGCGGCATAAGCGTAGGTGTACGCGCTGCCCGCGAGCGGAATAAGTGCCGCAAATTCCGCGTAGCAGAGGCCCGCGAACGCGCAGCCTAACCCGGATAGGACGAACGAGAGCATCAAGGCCGGACCGGCATAGTGCGCGCCCAGTCCCGACAGTACGAAAATTCCCGCGCCGATAATCGCGCCGATGCCGAGAGCCGTCAGCGAGCCGGGACCAAGAGTCCGCTTGAGCGTGTGCTCTCCGGAATCATGGGCCTCATGCAGGAGCCACTCCATCGGCTTCTTGGCAAATAATGGATTGCCCATGCGGGCACACTCTCCCAAGTAAGAAACTGCCAGCTTACACTATGACGCCGCGTCTGGAGCGCCGCCCGGTCTCTGCGCCCACTTCCAGAGAACGTAAACAGGTATCCCCAGCAGAACGATGATGAGGCCCGGCCAGGTGTACTGCGGCTTGTAGCGCAACAACTGAATCTCGACGAACGTTGCCAGCACGATGTAGAGGGCCGGCAGCACAGGATAACCCAAAGCGCGATAAGGACGGTGCATTTCCGGGCGGTTCCAGCGCAGCATGAAGAGACCGACCAGCGTCAGGATATAGAAAATGAGCACCGCGAAGATCAGAAAATCGAGCAGCTGCCCGTAGGTGCCGGAGAGGCAAAGAACCGCGGCCCACACGCACTGTACGATCAACGCCGTTCCCGGCGCGTGGTGACGGTTCACGTTGCCGGCCGACTGCGAAAAACAGGCGGTCTTTCGCCATCGCGTAGTAAATGCGGGCGCCGGAAAGAATCAAGCCGTTGTTGCATCCGAATGTGGAAACCAGGATCGCCACGGCCATCAGCACCGCTCCGGCGGGTCCAAAGATTGCCGCCAGCACTGCCGTTGCCACGCGACTGTCCGGGGCGAACTCGATTCCGCGCGCGAGGGGCGTTACGCCGTTTGGATCGCCGGAAACGGGCAGCACCCTCATGTACGCGAGATTCGCGAGAAGGTAGAGACCGATCACCAGACAGGTTCCGAAGATTAAGGAGAGCGGAAGGTCGCGGCCGGGATTTTTCACCTCCCCGGCGGTGAAGGTGATGTTGTTCCAGGCGTCCATCGAAAAAAGAGAGCCAACCATGGCGACGCCGATCAGCGTGAGCGTGCCGATCATCCACGTGGCGTGATCCGGTGGATAAGGATGCATCGCGGAGAGCGAGGCGTTTCGCCAAAAGTGGGTGAAGTTTGCCGTTCGAGCAGCGGAGGTGGAGAACCAGAAACCGAGGACGACGAGCGCGGCCAGGGAGAGCGCCTTGGCGACCGTAAAAACGTTCTGGACAATTTTTCCGAATCCCAGGCCCTGCGTGTTGACCCACGTGAGAAACACGATGGAAAGAATGGCGAGAAGATTCTGGCGGTTGAGACCGACGTTGTAGGGGCCGAGCGATCCAAACCACAGCTGCCACGGACCGAAGGTCCCGATTTTCCAGATCCAGGCGGAGGCGGAGAACCACGGAACGATTACTGCTGTGAATTTGGCGAAGGCGATGGCGACCGCTGCAATGGTGGCGGTTTGAATGACCAGCAGCATCGTCCAACCATAGAGAAATCCCCAGATCGGGCCGAGCGACTCGCGCAGGTAGACGTATTGCCCGCCCGCGTGGGGCATGGCCGCGGCGAGTTCCCCGTAGCTGAGTGCGCCAATTACAGTCATCAGCCCCGCGGCAGCCCATACGACTAGCAGGAGGCCGGGACTTTGCACCTGGTGGGCGATATCGGCGGAGACGATGAAGATGCCGGAGCCGATCATCGATCCGGCTACGAGCATGGTGGAGTCAAACAGGCCGAGGCTCTTGACGAGTCCCGGGTGGGAGGTGGGGGCAGCGACTCCGATCGTCTGAGCCTGCTGTGCCATTGTGGAACACGCCCCTCAGGAGCGCAGTTTGCGAGCGTCCTGTGCAGCCGCCACGTATCTCCGTAGGCGGTCGCGAAGATCGTCGCCGGCGAGCGCCAGGTCCTTAATCACAGCGACCGAGTCGGCTCCAGCCGCAAAGACGTCTGCCGCTGACTCGACGGTAATGCCGCCAATCGCCACCAGCGGCTTGCGGGTCAACTGGCGTGCCGCTCGCAACAGATCCAACCCGACTACCGGGTCGGGGTTCTCCTTGGTGCTGGTCGGGAAGATAGGCCCTACCGCAATATAATCCGCCGAAGTGGCGTCGGCTTCCCTTAATTGATTGAGGTTATGTGTCGAAACGCCCACCCAGAGCGGCGGCTGGCAGATCTTGCGGACATCCTCGACGGGAAGGTCATCCTGCCCAACATGCACGCCTGCCGCGCCTGCGATGGCCGCGATGTCGGGGCGGTCGTTAACGATGATGCGCACGCCGCTCGACTGGAGGCTCATTAATTCCCGCGCCTGCTCGTGAATCTTTCGCGAGGAGCCGCGTTTGTCGCGAAGCTGAATGAGCTGCACGCCCGCCTCGGCGAGTTGGCGGGCGAATGCGACCGGTTCTGGCGTCAGGCTGGGATCGAGAATCGCGTAGAGGGCTGGGAACAATCCTTGTCTCCGCTACATGTCTCCGCTAAGGGTTCCGCTATTTCGCTCCCACAGCCAGCGAGCGTTCGAGAAAATGCGTGTCGAATTTGCCCGCCGCGAAGTCGGGCGAGACGACGATGCGCTTGTGCAGCGGGATCGTGGTCTTGATCCCTTCCACAATGAAGCCATCGAGCGCTCCGCGCATGCGCGCGATGGCTTCGGCGCGGTCGTGACCGTGCGCAATCAGCTTCGCGATCAGCGAGTCGTAGTAAGGGGGTATCACCGCATCGGCGTGCGCCGCGGTGTCGACGCGAATTCCCGGGCCGCCCGGCACGCGGAACGTGGTGATGTGTCCCGGGCTCGGCACGAAGGTTTCGGGGTCTTCGGCGTTGATCCGGCATTCGATGGCATGGCCACGGAATTCCACGGGGCCGACGACATCGGCAAGCTTTTCGCCAGCCGCGAGGCGTATCTGCGATTTCACGAGGTCGACGCCGGTGACCATCTCCGTCACCGGATGCTCCACCTGGATGCGGGCGTTCATCTCGATGAAATAGAGCTTCCCGGAAGCATCGCGAAGAAATTCCACCGTGCCGGCGCTCGAGTAGCCGACGCGCTCGAGGGCCTTCCACCACCTGGTCGCCAATTTTCTTGCGGGTCTGCGCGTCGAGGGCCGGCGAAGGCGATTCCTCCAGCACTTTCTGGTGCCGCCGCTGAATGGAGCAGTCGCGCTCGCCGAGATGGATGACGTGGCCATATTTATCGCCCAGCACCTGAAATTCGATATGGCGAGGGTTCTCGATCAACTTTTCGATATACACGTTGGGGCTGCCGAAAGCCTGTTCCGCTTCGGTGCGCGCGGTCTGAAAGGCGGCGACGAGTTCGCTCTTCTTGCGCACCAGTCGCATTCCGCGTCCGCCACCGCCCTCGGCGGCTTTGATCATCACCGGCAGGCCGATTTCGTCGGCAATTTGTTTCGCGGCCTGCTCGTCGGCGACGACGCCGGGGCTTCCCGGGATGATCGGCAGCCCGGCCGCCGCCATTTCCGTGCGAGCCCGGTCCTTTTCGCCCATCATGCGGATCACGTTGGGCGACGGCCCGATGAAGGCAATGTGGGAGGCCTCGCACACCTCCGCAAAATTGGCGTTTTCAGAGAGAAAGCCGTAGCCGGGATGGATCGCGTCGACGTTGGCGATCTCCGCCGCGCTGATCACCTGGGGAATATTCAGGTAGCTTTCGCTGCTGCGCGGCGGGCCGATGCAAATGGCCTCGTCGGCAAAGCGCACGTGCAGGGAGTGGCGGTCGGCCTCGGAATAAACCGCGACCGTTTGAATCCCCAGCTCCTTGCAGGCGCTCAGGATGCGGAGTGCGATTTCGCCGCGATTCGCGATCAGGATTTTTCGAAACATTCGATCCGGAGTCTGCCTGCCGGGAGCTACGCCTTACCGCCTGGACGGATGCCGAACAACGGCTCGCCATATTCGACCGGGCTGCCGTTCTTTGCAAAAATTTTGGCCACTTCCCCGGCCACATCCGACTCAATTTCATTCATCAGCTTCATGGCTTCGATGATGCAAAGAACCTCGCCCTTACCGACGCTGTCCCCGAGGGAGACGAACGGCTCGGCTTCGGGACTGGCCGCTGCGTAGAACGTGCCCACGATCGGAGACTTGATCACGTGCAGGTCCTCCGCTTTCGCGGCTTCCGCGTCCGTGGCTATGGCAGGTACGGGCGATGCCGCTGATTTCGATGAAGGAGCGGGTGCGAGCGCCGGCTCCGTCGTCACGGAAACTTCCGCCACCGGCGCGGGCCGGGTCCTTTCCCGCACGGAGGCGGACGCTTTCTTCAGAAGAATGCGCACGCCGTCGCGTTCGTATTCAAACTGCTCGAGATGGTGCTTCTCCATGAAGCTGAGCAATCGCTCGACTTCCGCCAGGTCCACGCCGCCCACGGAGGGGAGGGGTTTCGGTCTTCTGATCTTCTGGGTTTCTTTGGCATCAGAGTTCGAGAAATTCCCTTGGGGCGGTCGTCAAGTCCATCGACCCATTCTCCGTCACTACGACGTCATCCTCAATGCGTATCCCGCCTAAACCTTCCAGATACACGCCGGGTTCAACTGTTAACACCATGCCCTTCTGGATGACGAACTTTTCGCCCCGGCCGATCCGGGGCACCTCGTGAACTTCGAGGCCAAGACCATGGCCCGTGCTGTGGGTAAAGTACCGGTCAAGGCCGTGCTGCTTTAAGGTGCTGCGGGCGGCTTTGTCGACGGCCCCCGCCGTTACCCCCGGCCGGATTGCCTTCTTGGCCGCTTCCTGCGCCTCCAGGACGGCGCGGTAGAGGCGGCGCACCTTCTGGGAGGCCCGTCCGAGAAATACGGTACGGGTCAAATCGCTGCAGTAACCGTGAAGTATAGCACCCTGATCGATGACGACCAGTTCGCCCTTTCCCAATAATCTGGTCTGCGGCCGCGCGTGAGCCCAGGCAGAGCGCGCTCCGGAGGCTACGATGGTCTCAAAGGACGGACCCGAGGCGCCGCGCCGCTTCATGCTGAGTTCGAGCCTGCCCGCCAGATCCAGCTCGCTGATTCCCGGCTTGATGGCCGGCAAAGCGGTCTCGAAGACCCGGCTGATCAGGACGGCGGCCTCGCGCATGGCGGCCACTTCGGCATCGTCTTTGACGGCGCGGAGCGTTTCGACCGCGCTCGCGTCATTCACCCAGCGCACCCGGGCGCCGGTTGCAACCTGGAGCGCCTCCATTTGAGCTACCGTCAGATGGCTGCTGGAATACGCTACCGAAACGCGGCCCTTCCGTGATTTCAGGATCGCGGCGGCTTCGCGCAACAGCCCTTTTTTCGCGATATGGACCCGAGCACCGGAAACCTCTTCCTGTGCCTGAAATGTATAGCGGCTGTCCGTGAAAAGGATGCTTTCTGAAGTTGCGACCAGCAGCACGCCTGCGCTGCCGGAAAATCCGCACAGGTAGCGGATGTTCGCGGGTTGCGAAACGAGCATGGCATCGGCGCGGAGCTCAGAAAAACGAAGCCGGAGCCGATCGATCCGGCTCCGGCGTAGATTTTGGTTGTCCGATCCCACGACCCGCTATGTTACATCGGAAGGATTCTGGGAGTAAGGAAGAAGAGCAATTCCTGCGACGTGGAGCTGACCGTCGTGTGCTTGAAGAGGTTCCCCAGCACCGGGACGCTCCCGACAATGGGCACCTGCGATATGGAGGTCTGCTGCTGGGTGACGATGATTCCGCCGATCACCACGGTGGCTCCGTCGGTGACGGTGACCTTGGTTTCCGCCGATTGCGTATCGATCGCGGGAATTCCCTGAACACGGGGGATGGCCTGGTCGATCTGGTCGTTCTCGACAGTCACATCCATGTAGACCGTGCCCTCGGCCGTGATCTGGGGCGTCACATCGAGCTCCAGCACTGCGTCGACGAACTGGACGGAAACGGTGTTGTTCACGACCGTCTGCACGGGAATCTTGGTTCCCTGTTTGACGGTGGCCTTTTCGTTGTTCTGCGTGATCACCTTCGGCTTCGAGAGCAGCTTGCCGACGCCCCTTGTTTCGGCGGCGTCAATTACGAAATCCAGCGCGAAGTTGGACGACGCAAACAGATACTGGATGCCGCTGGTGGGGACAGAGGTCGCCAGGCTGGTCAGAAGAGGTATCTGGCCGGAGGTTACGCCCGCTCCTCCCGTTCCGGTGATCACAGGCGGCGCGGGGGTAAAGGTGGTCGGACTCGATCCCACGGCGTTGTCTCCGGCAACGGCGCTATTGCCAATCCGGCTCGAAATACCGAGCTCGGTGCCGAGTTCGCGCGAAAAGGAACGGTTCGCCGCGACGACGCGCGCCTCAATTTCCACCTGTTGCGATTTGCGGTCGAGCTGGCGCAGCAGATTATCGAGCACCGGGAAGGTGGTCGGGATATCCCGGATGATCAGGGTGTTCGAGCGGTCATCGGCCAGGATATCGCCGCGCGACGACAGGAATTTCTTCATGACCAGGGCGATGGTGGTCGCTTTGGCGTAGCTGAGCCGCCGCGTCGTGGTTACGATATCCGCGGCTTCGGCCTGCGCGCGGGCCAGATCCCGGCTCTCCTCGGCTTCCTTGCGGATGGTGTCTCGTGTGGCGATGCGCAGAACGTTTCCTTCGAGCTGCTTATCGAGATCGTTGTTGTGGAGCACGATATCGAGCGCCTGATCCCACGGCACATCGTCCAGAACGATGGTGAGAGTTCCCTTGACGCTGGGGTCCACCACGACGTTGAGCCCGCTGATTTCGTGAATGAGGCGGAAGAAGTCGCGCAGATCGACGTCCTTCAAGTTCACCGAAATCGGTTCGCCCGAATACTTGCCGTTCGCCGCAGGAGCGGGAACCGGCGCCTGCTGGGGAGCATAGCTTGCGCGTTCGGGAGCGGCCACGGGCGAAGCAACTGGAGCGGCAGGCGGGGCAGCCATTGCAGGCTGTTCCGCGGGCGGCGCTGCTTTTGCCAGGGTGGAAGCCACGGCAGCGGGCTGCATCGCGGACTGCGCGACAGCCGGAACCGGCGCAGCCAGCGACGAGGAATTCCCTGCCATGGTTGCCGGGAGAACGGCGGCCGGCGAAGGAATCGCGGAAGTCGTCTTTAGCGAAGCATGCTCTTGCGCGGCGCGCGGCTGAAGTCGCGCTTTCGTGGTCGTCAAATTTGCAGTTTCCGCAGGCGCTGCGGGACTCACAACCACTCCGCCCGAGGCCTTCGGAGCAAACGCTACGGTCACGGTGTTGTCGCTGGCGTTGATGTTGTATTCGGAGGGCTGGCGCAGATCGATCACCACCCGCGAGACCTCCGGTGTGAACTGTGCGACCCGGATTTCACGGACAGGGTCCAGATTGCTGGCGATATGCCTCACCGACGTCTTCAGGGGCGAGCCTGTGAAGTCGAGCACAATCCGGTCGGGATTCTGAAGATGAATGGCGTGATAGTTGAGCGGACCGGAGCCAAGGACATTCACGTTGGTCTGATCGCCATTCTGCGCCAGATTCACCTGTTGAATCGCTCCTGCGCCTACGGCGGAAGCCTTGTCGCTCGCAGGCTTGGCCGAGGCTGGAATCACGACGGGCTGTTCCGTCGCCGTGACAACGCGCGCCGGAACGATTGCGGCGCTGCCTGGCCGCGAAGCAGAGATGCTCAAATCTTGCGCATCGGTGCGGTCGAGCTTGGGTTCCACGCCGGAATCAAGCAATAGCTCCAGGCGCACCGCGGGCTTGCCGGCCGACGTATAGTTCGACAGACGATAGCTCTTGATGAGGTTGGAGGGAATCACGCGAACGCCCGCGGCATCCGCGGCGGACACGCCGGTCAGGTCGATTACGTAAAGGCTCTCGCTGGGGCGGTAGGTGGTGTACTGGAATGGCGCATCGGCCTGCAGATCCAGCCGGACCGCGCCGTCGCTGGTCTGCGCCTTCACGCGCAATGCCGCGCTGCCGTCTGCCGACACCGTCCCGTTCGACAATATCAGGCCGAGCACGACCAATGCTCCCAGCCCCCATGCTCGCCAAATCATCCTCATTGCTGCTCTCCTGCACTCGCGTAGATTCGCTTCGTCACGACCCGCTCGACTGGCTTCCCGAACGCGTCTTTGGAGTTTTGTCGAAACGTGACCCCGTCCAAACCAATCTTGTCCACATTGCCGTCATACAACTGGTCGCCCTCGCGAACGAAATAGACATGCTGGTCGGCATTGGACAGCACAGCGATCATGCCTTCCTGAGAGCGCACAGTGCCATCGACCCGCACCGAAGTGATGACAAGTCCAGCCTTGCCTGGCGGCAAGTGTTCCATGCTGCCGCCTTCCTTCTTGTCGGTTACCAATGGCAGAAACGGATCGCGCCTGGGCCCTGCCGGCTTCTCGGCGTCAGTAGCGGCGGGAGCTGCATCAGCAGCGGGAGCCGCGGCGGCGGGCGCACTGGGCGCAGGTTTTTTGGCTCTCGCCTTGTGGGCCGGCTTCGCCGGACTACTCTGCGCTGAAACGGCGGCGGCCAGGCAGAAGAAGATCGCCACGGTTGTTGCCAGCTTCGCGAATGTGTTTGCAAGTTTCATCGTGATCGCCCTAATGCTTCGCCGTCCCCGGCGCGGAAACCGGAGTCGCCTGAGTCGGAGCCGCTTGCGTATAGAACGTCGTTATGGTGAAAGTGCCGTTTACCGACGTCCCCGGATTCATGCGGAACTTGCCGCCATTGCCCTTGGCCACGGCGCTGAGTTTCACATCGCCCACGTTGATGATTCGCGAAAGGCGGCCGAGCCGGGCGAAGAAATCGAGCACCGAGTAGTAGGGGCCGTCCGCGTCGATATCGAAAGGCATCTCGAAATAGTAGGGCTTGTTGGCAATCGCTTTCGCCGTCAACTTCCTGACCGAGACGCCGGAGCTGACCGCCGCGCTCTGGATCATCAAGATGAACTGGTCGGTCTGCTTCTCTTCGGGAACGATCGTCTGCAGGGTGGCGAGCTGCTTCTGCAGAGCGTCCATCTCGGACTGGAGTTCTGCGCGGCGCTGCTTGTACACGCGCAAATTCTGAACGTCGGCCTCGAGCGGCTTCATCTCTGCCTGGGCGCTCTGAAGCTGCGTGCGAACGTTGCTGAGCGGCAGGCCGGGAACGTAGAAGCCCACCAGAATGAGAGCCACCGCGAGCCCGATGTAGAACAACGCCTGCAACGGCCAGGGCCAATCTCGAAAACTGGTTCCCATGATTAGCTCCTCCCCGCTTTCGCCGGCTGCGGCGGAGGCTGCGATGCTCCGGTCGGTTGCGTCTTGGCGGCCGTTTGGGGACTGATGGCCGCGGTCATGGAGAAGCCGTAGGTCGCAACCGTCGGCACGATGTCGTCTTCGGTGGCTTGCTTGATCTCCACGTTATCGAAGTAGCCCGATCTCTTAAGCTGGGTGATGAAGTTCGCCACGGAGTTGATCGACGCCGCCTCGCCCTGCATATCGATGGAATTGCCGGTGCGGTTGAGCGACGTGAGCCACACGTTGTCGACGTGCACGACGGTGTTGGCCACCATCTGCAACAGGTCCTGGCCGCCCGTGCGGTTCTTCTGCAGGGTTTCGATCACGTCGATGCGCTGCTGGAGGACGTTCTTCTGGCTTTCGAAGCGGTCCACATCCTGCTTGATCTGTTCCAGGCTGGCCCGCTCTGCGCGCAACGAGGCGATACGGGCGTTGGTGCGGTCGAGTTCGCTTTTCTGCTGGTAGTAGGTGACGCCCAGAACCGTGAGGGCGACGCCGATCGCGACCAGCGCGAAGACAATCTGCATGGTCGCTTCGAGCGGCACCGCACTCTTGGCGGCTTTGGGACGCGTTTGACCTAATAGATTGATCCGGATCATGGCGTGTCAAAACTCCTAAGCGCCAGGCCCACGGCAATTGCCAGGCGCGGCGCCAACTCGCGAAGCTGGTTTTCGTCATGGCGCCCGGGAACAATGGAAACCTTGCGGAACGGGTAAAGCTCCTCGACCGGCATGGCGAATTCTTCTTTTAGAAGGTCGAGAAGTCCCGGAACCCGCGCCGTGCCGCCGGCTACGTAGATGCGGCGGATATTTTCGCCGCTGGCGGTGGCGCGGAAGAAGTCGAAGGTCTTCTGTATTTCGAGGATCAGAATGTC
The DNA here is from genome assembly GCA_963709105.1 of uncultured Acidobacteriota bacterium. Classification (GTDB taxonomy): domain Bacteria; phylum Acidobacteriota; class Terriglobia; order Acidiferrales; family UBA7541; genus Palsa-295. The sequence continues at coordinate 62,567 of CAVPVC010000013.1, read as the reverse complement.
GGAAACGGAGCGGAGAATCGCGGTGCGTTGCTCTTCGTTGACGCCCGGGAGGGACCCGCCCATCTTCAATTTTTCGGCGTCCTCAAAGCTAAGATCAAGTTCTTTTTGCAGCGCGTCGGTGTACTGATTGCCTCCCACGGAAACGTCGCGCGTGAAAAGAGGCGTCCAGCCGCGGATGATGTTGATGTTCATCACGCTGGCGCCGACGTTCAGCAGTGCCACCACCTGCGAGGCATCGGGCTCGTAGTTGAGCTCAAAACTGTTCTGCAGGGCGAAAGCATCGATATCGACGACTACCGGCGTTTTCCCTGCCTGCGCCAGCACGTTCGTGTGGTTGAGAATTTTGTCTTTTTTAACGGCCACCAGCAGCACGTCCATCTGATTCTCGGTGGCTTCCAAGAGCTGGTAGCTCAGGTTCACGTCGGCAATATCGAAGGGGATGTGCTGGCTGGCCTCGGCCTGAACGCGGTCGTAGAGCTCTTCTTCCGCCATCAGGGGCATGCTGACCCGCTTCACGATGACTGAATGGCCCGAGACGGAGGTGGCTACGTCTTTGGACTTGATCTTTTGATTATCGAAGATGGAAACGATCTTTTCGGCTACCGAGGGCGCATCCATGATCGCGCCGTCTACTACAGTGTCCTGCGCCAGGGGTTCGAGACCGAAACTGACCAGTTCGTATCCCCCCTTCGCTTTCTTCAGCTCAACAGCCTTCACCGAGCTTGAGCCTATATCCAACCCGACCAGCGATTTGGTTTTACCCAGGTTAAACATCGTGCAGCCTCTCACTCCTTACTGCGTTACCGCCCCTGTACACAGAATTGCAGTAGTCCGCTGCCCTATCGAAACCTGCTTCTTATTCAACCGATTACTTCCCCCGGAAAAGCGGGGCCCCGAAACGCCCGAACTCACGTAGTACTATGAATCCCGGTACTGGAACTGCTTGAACTGTTTATTGCATCTGCGACAAACCGTGTCAAGAAAACGTACCGAAGGCGTGTGCTATTGATATAACCCGGCCTAGACGGACATTGGGCTTACAGGAACAGGTAAGGTACAGGTTGGCGCGCATGAAGCGCTGAAAAGGCCTTTGTTATGAGGGTGGGAAGCGTGGTGGCGCCGCCCAGGGCTGGGGACTACAACGCTTTACCTTTTCTCCTCATTACCCAGGCCGAGTTGCTGCCAAAGCACGTCCATGCGCTTTTTTGTTTGCTCGTCCATTTTGATCTCGTCCGGCCAGCGTCCGGCAAAGCCCTCTTCAGGCCATTTTCGTGTGGCGTCGATCCCCATTTTCGAGCCGAAATCCTGCCGGCGAGCGGCATGGTCGAGCGTGTCCACCGGGCCCATCACGAACTGGATGTCGCGCTCGGGGTCGATCGCGCATAGCGCCTTCCAGACCACTTCGCCCGAATTCTGCACGTCCACGTCGTGATCGACGACCACGATTACCTTGGTGAACATGGCCTGCCCCAGCGACCAGATCGCGTTCATCGTCTTGCGGGCATGCCCGGGATAGCTCTTCTTGATGGCGACGATCATCAGATTCTGGAAAATTCCTTCGGCGGGCATCGCCACGTCCACGATCTCGGGATGCTGCATCTTCATCACGGGAAGGAAGACGCGCTCGATTGCGTGGCCGATGAAATAATCCTCCTGCGGCGGCGGCCCCACGATGGTGGTGAGGTAGAGCGGGTCTTTTCGATGGGTGATGCAGGTGAGATGGAAGACAGGGTATTCGCCTTCGAGAGAATAAAAACCGGTGTGGTCCCCGAAAGGGCCCTCGGTGCGCATCTCCCCGAGATTTACATAGCCTTCGAGCACGATCTCGGCGTTGGCCGGCACTTCCAGATCGACGGTCTTGCACTTCACCAGCTCGACGGGATCGCGGCGCAAAAAACCTGAAAACAGAAACTCATCCATATCCGGGGGCACGGGGAGGATGCCCGCGAAGCACGTTGCCGGATCGGCGCCGATCGCGACCGCCACGTCGATCTTCCCTTCCCTGTTCTTCGCGCGCGCGCTGCGAAAATGCTCGGCGCCGTGTTTCTGAGTCTGCCAGTGCATGCCGGTGGTGCGCTCGTCGAATACCTGCATGCGGTAGCAGCCGGTGTTGCGCTTGCCGGTCTCCGGATTTTTCGTGATCACCATCGGCCAGGTGATGTAGCGTCCGCCGTCCTGGGGCCAGCACTGCAGAATGGGCAGATTGGCGAGCGAAAGCCGGTCCGTGTGAACCACTTCCTGGCATTCGCCACTGCGGACGACCTTGGGGAAAAACGAGCCGATTTCGGCAAGCTTCGGCAGCATCTTCACTTTTTCTAGAATTCCCTGGGGCGACTGCATTTCGAGAAAGGAGGAAATGCGCGCGGCGATTTCATTGAGTGAATCCACTTCCAAAGCGAGATTCATGCGGCGTTCGGTGCCCACCAGGTTCGTCACTACGGGAATCCGCGAGCCCTTCGGACGCTCGAACAAAAGCGCGGGGCCTCCTGCCTTCACGGTACGGTCGGTGATTTCGGTGATTTCGAGAACGGGATCGACCTCTGCCGAAATGCGCTTCAATTCTCCCTTCTTCTCTAACGTACGCACAAAATCGTGCAAATCTCGATAAGCCACTGGGCCTCCCTGGCAGGATCACGCGCGCGCGAACTTGATCGCCCACTCTACCATGAGAGCCGCACGCAGCCCATGGCGGACAAGCTCGTTCGCCTCGGCGATTATTTGCGATAGCGGGAAGAGCCCGCGTGAGAAGCCGGGCTTCGTCAGGGCACGGATTCATCCGTGCCGCCCATGCCCGAAAATCGATGCGACTTCAGCTGCCGAGGGACGATCCAGTTGCCACACTGGCTCGGGAGGCTGCGGGTCAGAATCCGCTCTTGGCGACGGTTGTTTCCGGAGCGGAGGGATCGCTCGAATCGAGAGAGAGACGCGCCGCCAGGTCGCGGTAACGCGCGATCAGCGGATTGTTGCCGCTGCCCATCAGCGGCATGGCCAGCTGCACGGCTTCGGTGAGTTGCCGGTAATCGTTGGGAAGCCGGGCCAGAATCGCGCGGCCGGAATTCTTTTCGAAGGCCGCGACGGTATCGTCGTCGCTTTGCCGGCAGCGATTCATGATGAGATGAATCCGGCCGCATTCCACGCCGGCTCGCGCAGCTGCCGCCATGTGCCGCTCGATCATTCCCAGCGAGAGGGCGCCGGGCTCGGAGACGAGAAGAATGGTCCGCGCCTGCTGCAACACCAGCGCCCAATCGGCGGCATTTACCACGCCGATATCGACCACCACGAAGTCGTAGGCCTGCCCGGCGAGTGCGATGAGCCGCGCGATCGACTGGATCGTGACGCTCTGGCGCTGCTCGGGCTTCATGGGCGCCTGCAACGGCCCCGCCAGGATTTCGACGCCGGATTTGTGCCGCGTAGCCAGGCTCGTGAGAACGCTCTCATCGATTCGTTCGATTCGCTCCAGCGCATCCAGTACCGTGAAGCGGGGCTCGAAATCCAGCATCAGAGATACTTGTCCAAATGGGCGCGCCAGATCGATCAGCGCGGTACGCTTCTTCGTCTGTAAGGCCAATTGCACCGCTAGATTTAAGGCGACAGTGGTCGTTCCTACGCCGCCTTTGGAGCCGGTTACGATTGTCGTCCGCTCAGCCATGGACCATCCTTACAGCAAGGGCGTTCCCGCTGCCCACCTGCACCGGAATGAATCAGTGAGCCAGCAGGCGCACAGGTTTCCACGGCTGCTAAAGCATCTTGCTTGCCAGACCTTTGCCGGAAAATTACGAGAAAGCTAGTGGGCGGAACTGAGGCCGATGGCCGTGTAGTCGTCCACGCCGAGGATCCAGCCGATCTTGCCATCGACTGAAATCTTGAGCCAGGTGGTACTGGCGGAGAGAGTGCGTCTCAGAAGGGGTCGAACGGAAGATCGCGCGCAGAACTTGCACGCTCGATTGCGGCGTTACCGCTACGCCGGTCGAAGCCGCTTTTTCGTCGGGCGAAGCGTATAGGTGGACGTAACCATCCGCCTGAACCTCGGGCTTCCGGCTGAATGGTGGCTCCTGCGCAACTTCGAATTCGCCCTTCTCCTGCGGCTCCAGGCGAAGTTGCGCCCAGTTCAAGCGCACCGGCTGCACGATGTAGAAATAATTCGTCAACAGATAAATGGGCAGCGTATCGCCGGCCAGCAGCCGCCGGGAATCCTTCGACGTTCCTTCGGGCAGCGCTCCGAGCCCGCCGTAAAATTCAAACGGCTCGTCGTCGAACGCTTGCAGTCTCCCATCGCGCAACCCAAACACCTGAATCGACACGCCGGTATTCACATGGGAAGGCAATTGCTCGTACTGGAGTTCGAGAGCCTGATGTTCGGGACCTTCCAGGCGCGTCACCTCGACAACGTGCCGCTCGACCTGATGCGCGAAGGCCACCGGGAACGATGTATGGAAGCAGGACTTCCCGGCAGCGTCGTCGATCCGCAGGGACTTCACGGTCTCCTCGTCGTCCTCGTTGCATTCTCCCGGATGGCGCGCCGTCTTGTAGCAGATCACGCTGAGCTTCACGGTGAAATTCGCGCCGTCGATGGAAAAGGGACCGAGCGTGCGGGTGTAGCTCGTGGAGGGAGGAGGCGGCTCATCGTCCCGCTGCGCATTGCGTGGGTGAGCAAAAGCCCGGATTGCCACCGAGCACAGGAGTATTGCGGCCAGCGGCGAAACCCACCATCGAATCCTTTGCAACCTGACGCTCCGGTTTACGGGCAGAGTCAAAAATCCAAAAAGCGAACTATACCGAGCGGGCCTTCTTCCAGACCAAGGGTGGGAGCGGAAGATTGGCCCGTTGCAAGTAAATCTTGGCGTATTCGGTAGCCTTCTCTTTCCCTTCCTCGATGTCCTCCACCGGTTCGGAAGGCGCAATCCATTTCTTCGCGTTTACGTCGTAGACCGACGTCTGCACCCCCTGCGCGTTGTGCTCCGAAAAAAGCCGCAGGTGCTCGCCGGCCACCTTGATTTCCGCCCAGACGCCTTCATCCAGCATATAAGTCCTCACCGTTATGAATGATGAAATCAGAAACTGAATGTAACCGTCCGCGGCGACTCGCGCAACCAAATCCGGTGGCACCGCCACTCCTGGCGGTGTGCTCACGGCAAACACTGCGCACGCAGAAGTATCTTTGCTGTCGGAAAACGCCGCGCAGGCAGGAGTGCCTGCGCCACAAAAACCGGGCCGCACTCGCCCATTTGTCAAATTGGTGCGAGGGTATTCGCGCAGCGGATCAGTTGCGGTATAATCGCCGCGCTGCAGATGAGCGGGCGTCGTACAATGGCAGTATAGAAGCTTCCCAAGCTTCGGACGTGGGTTCGATTCCCATCGCCCGCTCCATCGAACCGAAAATAAGTCTCGACCCCACGGGCACCGGTCGGCGCAGTTGCGTTCTCTGTTCTACGCCACCGATCAGAACACGTACTTCAGCGCGAACTGAATCAGCCGCGGGTTCACCGACTCGCTGGTGATCTGCCCAAACTGAGAGTTCGAGGCATCGAGCTGCGATCCGGTCGGAGCGTTGAACTGCGGGTGATTGAACGCGTTGAAGAACTCCGTGCGGAAGACCAAATTCGCGTCCTCGTGTATGCCTCCTACCTTGGTCGTCTTCTGAATCGCCGCGTCGAAGTTGAACTGGCCGGGGCCGAGAATAATTCCATATCCCGCGTTTCCGTAGGCGGTCGCTTTTGTGTCGCTTCCGACTATCGGAGGCCCGCTGGATAGAAACGCCGCCTTGTTGAAGAAACCCGGCCCGCCCAGTGCGCCTCCCAGCCTCTGCAGGACCCCTCCCGGAGAGGGCACGTTCGCATTGCCCATTCCCGGAGCGAACTCCGCAGTGGAGGTTTGCGTGGCTCCCGGGCCGTATCCGTAGACCGATCCGCCGCGAGTATCGGTGAGGGTCAGCGGCGTACCGTCCTGCACGATGGTCACACCGGACACATTCCACCCGCCCGCGACTTTGTCGAGCAGACCTTCATGCTTGCCGAAAGGGAGATCCCAAGCGTAGGTAATGGCCAGGCGATGCGGGCGATAGTAGGCGTACGGCCCATATCGCTTGATGTTGGGATCGTTGTACACATCGTAAGCAGTGTTGGTGAACGAGCGGCTGAACGTGTACGCCGCCTGCATCTGCAGGCCGTGGGACATCTGCTTGCGCACGGTCACCTGCAAGCTGTTGAATTTGCTGTCTCCGATGGTGGGATCGTTCGCCAGACCCGCCGCTGAAAATCCCAGGTACGGCACGCGAACCGCTGCGTTCGCGACGGTGTTCGTGGTAATTCCGTTGATGGGAGTCGTTGGACTCGCCAGTTGCGCTTCGTTGAGCTGGTGGAAAGCAAATCCGCCGCCAGGAATAAAGTCGGGAACTTGGTGGATCGCGCGGCTCCCCACGTAGCCCACTTCCAACACCCACTGGGGCAGGAATTCATATTGCGTATTCAGGTTCCATTGATACGTCGTCGGGACAAGGTAGATGGGCCCCATCAAATCGACGTTGAGATTAGAACTCGTTCCGGTCTGACCCGTGATGTTCACCCAGCGCGGCGCCCATCCGATTGAAGCAGGAGCGTAGGGCATGGCGTCGGTGGCGAAATAGTTTGCGGCGCCGGTCTGGAAGGCCGGCGCTGTATATGGGTACGCCTGAATAAACGTATTGTCGAAGGCGGAAAGTCCCGGCTTGTCGTAAAAATATCCCGCTCCGCCGCGCACCACGAAGCGGTCGGTCGCCAGAGGCTTCCACGCAAAGCCAAGACGCGGCGCAAACGCCGTAATCGGCGGCTTGTTTTGAGTGGGAGTTTTTCGGTTGTTCTGGAAGATTCCGCCTACGGTTGGCGGCGGGTTGAGCGACGGGTTGTAGTTGGAGGGCACCACGAACCCGGCCAGCGAGCCCGTTGCGGCCGAAGTCCCCAACGACCCTCCCTGTGTTATGGGAATATTGACCGTATTGATCAACCCGGGCCAGACGTTAGTCAGTTGCCCGGCAGTGTCATTGATTAATCCGTTGTACTCCCAGCGCAGGCCCATGTTCAGCGTCAGATTGCTGGTCACTTTGAAATCATCCTGAACAAAGGCGGAAAAGCTCGGAGCCCTGAAGTGGCTGAATTCGCCGCCCGGTTCCGTAGCGGCGGCGGATGTGCCGGAAGATGAGATATTGCTGGTGGCGCTGCCGTTGGTAAGCCCCGCCGTCGCGCTGTTCGAACACTGCGTCGGGCTCTGCGTGGGCGCGCAGCCGGGCAAACCCAGCAAAAAGTCCTGAAACGTGGTGAACGTCTCGCTGCCGATGGAAAGCCCCGGGAAGAAGCGGTTTTGCGCGTCTTTCTCGAATTCAGCGCCGGTGCGAATGGTGTGCTTTCCGTGGGACCATGAAAGCTGGTCCGCCCATTCCACCGAGTCCGTCCACGAGTCGCTGATGCCAACCCCCTGAATCTGAAACAGTCCGTTGACCACAATCTTATTGAAAGCGTTGTTGGTGGGAACGATCGGCGTGATTCCGACCCCGGTATCGGTGAAGGGACTCCCGCTGGCCGAAGTGGCCACCGCGCGCTGCCCCGAGAACCTCGCTTCGTTCACCAGATTCGGCGAGAGGATCGAAGTGAGCTTCAGCACCACATACTGGGTGGAGTAATAGAGGAGCGCGGGTCCGCCCGGAAGGCATAACGTGATGGACGAGCCCCCCGTGCCGCACGCCATGGGCGCGGTCGTTGTATCCGGGCCGTAGAACCAGCGTCCCGATACGGTGTTCTTGCTGTTGAGAACGTAGTCGAAATTCCCCAGCGCCTGGGGTTCTGAAAAGACTGCTGGAATGCTGAACGTGGTGTTCTGATTGACTCCCGTGGAAGAGCTGGGAATGTAATAGTTCCCGTTGGGAAGCTTCAGTCGAAGAATGTTGAGGGCCACGGGATTGATGTTCGAGCCGGTGCACGACACCTGAACCACGGAGGTCGCTTTCACCGTTCCCGCCGCACTTCCATTCGGGCAGAATGCCGCGCCCAGAGCGGCCTGGAAAGCGGGAGTGGTGCGGTCGCCTGACGGGATACCCAAAAGCGTGGGAGCGGAAAAGCCCGCCGGCGAAATTCCGTTGCGCTGTTTCGTCTCCTGGACCGCGACGAAAAAGAAAAGCTTGTCCTTCTTCACCGGGCCGCCGAACGTTCCGCCGTATTGGTTCTGGTTCAATACCTGCCGCCCGTTATTCGGCACGCCCCCGACGGGCGCGCTGATCTTCCGGAAAAAATCATTGGCATTGAGTATGGTGTTGCGGAAGAACTCAAATGCCGTGCCATGGAACTGATTCGTTCCCGACCGGGTGACCACGTTCACGCTGGCGCCCGGATTGCGTCCATAACCCGCATCGAACAACGACGTCTGAATCTTGAATTCCTGAATGGCGTCCGGATTCACGATCCCGATTCCCGATCCGTTGTTGCCCGAATCGGCGCCGTTTCCGCGGCCGCCGATATCGATGATCGTCGCGCCGTCCTGCTGATAGTTGTTCTGCACCGTGCTGGAGCCATTCACCAGGATGTCCTGCGAACCGCGTCCCAGGTTCGCCGCGTCGAACACGCCGACGTTCGCCCCGGCAGCCAGACCCAGCAGGTTGGTGTAGTTGCGGGTCGTCAGAGGCATGGCCGTCACCGTGTTGGAGTTGATGACCGTGCCCACGGTCGAACTCGCCGTCTGCACCGCTTCCACTTCGCCGCGTACCTCTACCTGCTGCGTCTGCGTGCCCACCTGCAGCGCCTGATCGAAAACGGCGGTCTCTGTCACGGTGACCGTAACCGACGGCACCTCCGCCGTAGTGAAGCCGGAGGCCTCAAACTTCAGCTTGTAGTTGTCCGGCGGCAGAAAGCCGAACTTGTATACGCCGCCCGCGTCCGTGGTGGTGGCGCGCGACTGGTCCGTGCCCAGGCTGGTCGCCGTTACGGTTGCATTCGGCACAACCGCCCCGGAGGAATCTTTCACGGTTCCGGTCAAAGCGCCGGTCGCCGCCGACTGTCCGAAGAGGGACGGGCTGGCCATCATGGAGACCAAAAATAGAATCACGCAGGCTGCCGCAACCAGACGCGCGTCTGAGCGCTTGGAGATATCTGTCAACATGAAGATCCTCCCCCGTGTATTTTCGGATTTGTCAGTACGTGGCCGATGGGCGGATGTTTCAGGCAAGAAACCGCAGGAATTCCTCGTGCTCGCGCACAATCCCCTTGGCCGTCTAGAAAAACCACCCCAAAAACCCGCGTCGGACTGTTCGCCCCAGTCCCGAATCGGGCTTTACCCCAATCGCCGCGTAACATATGCCCGGAGTATTTGTGCGTCAAGCATTAATTCGCGTATTACTTCACGCAAGCATTTGTGAAGCTCCGCTTAACTCCGAACACATGTGGTGCAGATCGCAGCCTGCGCCAGGACTCACCCGTGTGGAGAGTCGCTCGTTGCCCTTCCTTCCTGGGATCTTGCCTTTCCATTAGACGTTCCGAACCCGTAGCACGCTTATTTACAGTACATCGGCACCTCTGAACGCCCGCACCCGCCTCTATTTCCCGACCGATACGGCTTGCGCACATTTCTGGTATCCTTGTAACAATTCGGGCGACCCGGTGTCTAAACACGGTAAGGAACAGGCCCTTTCGGGAGTTGCGCGGAATGTCTGAACTGGCACAAAGCCTTTCTTGGGGACAAGACGAATCCGAGCTGGTTACCAGACTCCAGGAAGGCTCGGACGCAGCTTTCGAATGGCTCGTCACCTACTATCACGCCAACGTCTATAACCTGGTTTACGGAATCTTATCCGACCCATCTGACGCCGCCGACGTGACGCAGGAAGTATTCATTCACGCTTTCCGCGGCATCCGCGGATTCCGCCGCGGAAGTTCGCTGAAGACGTGGCTCTACCGCATCTCCGTGCGCCAGGCGCTCAACCACCGCCGCTGGTTCTGGCGGCATCATCGAAATCAAGTTTCGATCGACTCTGAAGAGTCCGCGTGCCACGAGACCCTGCACTTGCAGGACCTGGAAGCGACGCCCTTCGAGCAGTGCGCCACGCACGAAATGCAGGCCACCGTCCGCCGCGCCCTCGCCGGAGTTCCCACCGCGTTCCGCAGCGCCGTGATCCTGCGAGATCTCGAGGGGCTGGCGTACGAAGAGGTCGCCGAAGTCCTGGAAGTTTCCGTGGGAACCGTGAAATCGCGGATTCTCCGCGGCCGGCGAATGCTCCGCGAAATTCTCGGCCCGATCCTTCATGCACAACCGGCACAATCCCCTCGACGGGGCTCGGGCCTATCCGATTTGCCCGTGCCTCAGCCAGTTCGGACTGCCTTTCCGAAACTGCAGGGAGTTGAATAAATGAAATGCGATGAAGCGGCACGATATTTACCGGGCTATCTGGATGGCGCAATCCCGGCGCGCAAGCACGCGCCGCTTCGGGAGCATTTGTCGTCTTGCGCCGATTGCCGGAGCGAACTGGAAAGCTACCGGCTGATGAGCAACTGCATGGCTACGGTCGATCCGGCGATTCCTCCCGCCGACCTGGCCGTGCGTATACGAGTTCAGGCGTCGCACATCGATTCCGCATGGCTGAGCCTGGGCCGCCTCGCTTCCAGCGCCCGGCTGACCTTCAAGAATATCCTCGAGCCTCTGGCCGTACCCGCCACCGGCGGATTCCTCACGGCTCTGGCGGTTTTTGTGCTCGTGGTTCAGAACATCCTCGTCGGCGTTCCAACCAGCGGAGTGGTCCCCAACGATTTGCCGCTCGACCTGGTGCAGCCGGCCAAGCTGGAGAGTCTCGCTCCGTTCCCCATGCCCGGCATCGTTTCCGCGGAAGGCCATCCCGATTCCGGCCCGCTGCTGCTCGAAGCGACGGTGAATGCGCAAGGGCAGGTGGTGTTCTATAAAATTCTCTCGGGGCCTAACAATTCCGCCGTTCAGCACCAGATCGACCAAGTGCTGCTGTTTTCCAAGTTCCGGCCGGAACTGAGCTTCGGACTGCCCATGGCTGGCGGCCACGTCTTTCTGAGCTTCAGTGAAGTTCACGTCCACGGATAAGCTTCGGATAAGATTGCCCGCGACCCGCCACAATCCGGCTCCTGCCCGCTCGCGTTCTCTGGTGCGATTCTTGACTCCGCTCGAACGTCCCGTTAAAGTCTGCTTATATGCCGCGCCCGGCAGTGAACTCCCAGAAAACTTTTGAGGATTAAGGGACTCGCCATACAAAAAGCTTCTCGAATGCGTGCTTTGGTGCTGACGCTGGCTGCCTTCGCGGCGCTCGGTTCGCCGCTTGCTTTCGGCCAGATTCCGCCGGCTCAGTCTCCCGGATCTGCCAGTTATTCCGGCGTGAGCGTCGAGCCGAACGAGCAGATTTTCGACACCATGTGCGCGCTCGATGCCGCGGGATTTGACGCTGACGAAAGCACGCTCGGCGAGATGCCCGGACGCCTGGCGCTGCGCGCGGACCTGCTGAAATTGAAGGGGCCCGCCACGGTCGCGCTGCGGGAGTTCTATCGCAGCCACGCGCTCGCCGATTCCGGCGAAAATCTTTCGCGCTACATCGCCTTTGCCGTGGTCGCCGGTCCCCCGCCCAAGTTCGGTTTCGTGGTGGACCGCGACCTGCTGCCCCCTGCCGTGCTTTCCATCGACGGCTTTGAGGACGTGCTCGCCGATTTCTACCGGGAAGCCAATCTCGCCGCCCGCTGGCGCCAGCTGAACCCGGAACACCAGGCCGTGATGTCCCGGTATCAGGCGGTCGTCGCGCGGATCGTGTCGGTTTCGAACGGCTATCTTCGGGAAGTGGTCAGGCCCTCCGGTGCGCTTACTTTTTCGGTGTTCGTGGAGCCGCTCGTCGGCAACCGCACCATCGCCAGCAACACCGGCGACCGCTACGCCATCGTGGCGGGAAGCACGTCGGAGGTCCCGGCCGTCGACATTCAGCACGCCTATCTGCACTTTCTGCTGGACCCCATCGCTCTCCGCAACCGCCAGGCAATCGAAACGAAAGGAGTGCTTCTCAATATCGCCGCGCGGGCCCCGAATCTGCCCCCGGAATACCGCGATGACTTTGTGGCGCTCGCCGACGAGTGCTTCATCAAAGCCGTCGAGTTGCGCCTGCGCCGCCTCTCTCCGGATCAGCTCGAAGCGGCGCTCGTCGAGGACGATCTGGCCGGATATATCCTGGTTCGCCCGCTCGTCGCGCAATTGAAAGTGTTCGAGAAATCCGATCCGTCCATGTCCTACTACTTCGGGGACCTCATCGGCGGGGTCGATGTGGCCGCCGAGCAAAAGCGCTTGCACGGAATCACTTTTGCCGCAGCGCCATCGACGACCGCTCCGAACCAGGAGAAAGCGTCCGCTGCCGGCGGCAAATCCGATCAGAAGTCCGATATCGACCGCATGCTGGACCAGGGAGACCGCGAGATCGCTGTCCAGAATGCTACGGCCGCCCGCGCGACATTCGAGAAGGTCCTGGAAGAGAGTCCCGATCAGCCGAGGGCGATCTACGGCCTGGCGATCGCGTCGGTGCTCACCGGAGACGCCCCGCGAGCCAAAGATCTGTTCGAGAAGCTGGTATCGTCACCGCCTCCTGCAGGCCCGGACGCTTCCAGCAGCCCCGTGGATCCCACTCTGCTATCGTGGTCGCACATTTATCTCGGGCGGATACACGATCTCGAAGGAGACCGCAGCTCAGCCCTGGGCGAGTACAAAGCGGCACTTGGGGTAGATGGTGCTCCGGAGTCGGCGCGGCTTGCCGCTCAGCGGGGAATGGATGCGGCCTATAGCGCGCAACCGGCACCTGCGGGTGCCGCAACACAAAAGCCATAAGTCGCCCTGAAGAGGACGACCAGTTCTAAAATCTGGAAGGGGAAAAACATGAAGTTCTTTTCGACTCGCAATCCGGCGATATTTCTCGCCGCCGCTTCTCTCGTCTTCGCGCCGCCGGCTTCCGTTGTGCAGGCCGCTCCCGGGCAGCAAGCTCCGGCGCCCGCCGCGCAACCTGGCGCCCTCAGGTGGGCAAGACAAGGCCGCCCCGGCACAGCCTCCCAAGTTGAATCCCAAGGAAGAAGCCGATTACAAGACCTTCGCGGCCGTGTCGCCTTCCGACGCCTCCAAGAAGATCCAGTTGGGCCAGCAGTTTCTGCAGAATTATCCCGGCACCCGCTACGAAGAGGCGGTCGAAAACCAGCTGGTCGACGCCTATTACACCACGCAGGACTGGAACAGCTTTTATGCTGTGTCCGGCAGAGTCATCGAGAAGGATCCCGATGACGTGGACGCGCTGACCGTCGTCGGCTGGGTGATCCCGCACCTCTATAACGCGGACGACCCGGACAAGGACAAAAAACTCAGCAAGGCCGAGGGCTACGAGAAGCACGCCATCGAACTTCTTGCCACCATTCAAAAGCCCGCCAATCTTACCGACCAGCAATTCGCGGAAGCCAGGTCGCAGAAGCTGATCGAAGCGCACAGCGGCCTGGGCCTGGTCTATTTCCGGCAGCAGGATTTCGACAACGCCACTAAAGAACTCCAGCTGGCCACCAACGATAATCCCATGCCGGACGCGACCGATCTCTATGTGCTGGGCGTGAGCCTGCAGCAATCGAACAAGAATCCGGAAGCCGCCAACGCCTTCACCAAGTGCTCGCAGATTCCCGGCCCCCTGCAGGATCGCTGCAAACAATCGGCGGCCACGGCGAAGAGCGCGAAGTAATATGGGGGACCCGCTCCCATGACGGTGGATGAACGCGGACAACTCGAAGCCGCGCTGGGCCACCGTTTCGAGCATTCCGACAGGCTGGAACGGGCGCTCACGCATCGCTCCCACCGCCAGAACCTGGCGGACGTCGATAACGAGCGCCTGGAATTTCTCGGCGACCGCGTTCTGGGCCTGGTCGCCAGCGAGCACCTGTTTCACTCCTTCCCGGACTGGGATGCGGGCCAGCTCTCGAAGGGCCTGGCGCGCATCGTGAACACTTCATCGATTCACGTGGCGGCGCGGCGCCTCAATCTGGGGAGCCATCTTCGCCTTGGTCCCGGCGAAGAAAAGACGGGCGGCCGCGAGAAGAAAAAGCTCCTCGCGGATGCCTACGAGGCGATCGTCGGCGCGATCTATCTCGATGCGGGCCTTCCCGCTGCCGCTGCTTTTCTAAGGCGCACCCTGATCGATCCGGCGCTCCTCGGCGAGTCCTTCGCATTGGAGCGCTCGGACTACAAATCGGCGCTCCAGGAATGGCTCCAGCAGCGCGCCCTGGGGATGGCCGAGTACCGCATCCGCAAAGAGTCCGGCCCGGATCATCAAAAGCTCTTCGAAGTGGAAGTGTGGCACGGCGGCCGCAGGCTTTCGTCCTCGGAGGGTTCGAGCAAGAAAGCAGCGGAGCAGGCTGCCGCGGAGCAGGCCTTGCGGGTTCTCGAATCGGCTCTCGAATCCCCTCTCCCATCTTCGCGCGGCCCCGTCTGATGACACCACTGGAAGCGGGCGCGTCCACGCCGGAAATCGTACAGGAGGCCGTCGCACTCCCCTCGATGCCGAGAGCGGAGTCCTCGGTAGGCGGAATTGTCGACTTCATCGATTCCCTGCTCGTCACCGTTCTGCTCGCCTTGTTCGGCACCACGTTCATCGTCCAGGCGTTCAAGATTCCTTCCGAATCGATGGAGCCGACGCTTCTGGTCGGCGATCACCTTCTTGTGAACAAGTTTGTCTTCGAAGGCAGCGGCGCCTGGTACGAGCATCTGCTGCCCTACCGGCCGATCCGCCACGGCGATATCGTCGTCTTCAAATTTCCTTTCGACGATCATCCGCACTACGTGAAGCGCGTCATCGGCCTGCCCGGCGACCACATCCGCATCGTGAGCGACCGAGTGTACGTAAACGGCTCCCGCGTGCCGGAGCCTTACGTGGTTCACGACCCTACGGCCGAGGATCCCGTGGTCGCGAATTATCCGCCGACCGACCGCCGTTTCATGCAATACGGGCTGCGCCCCGAGTGGGCCGGGCAAATCATGAACTACGTCCAGCGCGACGAACTGATCGTCCCACCCGAGCACTACTTTGTGATGGGAGATAATCGCGACCGCAGCTGGGACAGCCGCTACTGGGGCTTCGTGGACCGCAACGCCGTCATCGGGCGCCCCATGTTGATTTACTGGTCGGTGGACGCCACTTCCGGAGACTACGGCGACCGCAGCGTTTCCGGCACCGTCCACGGCATTGAAGGCACGGTCGCTCACCTGCCCAGCCGCACGCGCTGGCACCGCATGCTTCGCGAGGTCCATTAATTCGATTCTTCAGCGAGGGGAACTCCGGTCTCCGCCCGCAAGCCGGCGCTTCTCCTTTCATCTTGCAGCAGATACACATCGCGCATACGCTTACACGCTGGGAGACATTTGAATTGGCTGAACCACCCTTGCCGCTGATCGTCGACGAAGGCCCCGCAGCGATCGCCTCGGCTGACGCGGCCGCCGACCGCCCTCCAAACGCGGCCGTTGGCAGCGCTCGATCCAGTGGCTGCTGCTGCTTGTCATTGCGCTGTGGGCCGCCGACGCGGGGATCTCCCTGCTTAATTCACCATACCGCTCTTCAAGAGAAGCTGACGGCCCGGCTCTCGGCGGCATTCGGCAGGCCCGTCGAAGTCGGCCGCTATGAAGTCAGCATCTGGACCGGGCCAACCCTGGAAGCGCAATCGGTCACCGTCAGCGAAGACCCCCGTTTCGGCCAGGAGTATTTCTTGCGAGCCGAATCGCTTCGCGTTCGCCCGCGCTGGCGAAGCCTTCTGCGAGGGCATCTCGAGTTGGGCGGCCTTTTGCTCACGCAGCCCAGCCTGAATATCGTCCGCAACACAGAGGGCGACTGGAACCTTGCGGAGTGGCTTCCCCGCCCTGCTTCGCGAGGCGCCGCGAGTCCGGCCGCTGCCTGCATCGACATTGCGTTTTGAGCGCATCGACATTGAAGGCGGCCGCATAAACTTCAAACGCGCCGACGAAAAGCTCCCCTTCGCGTTTGTCGACGTGAGAGGAACGGTGCATGCCGATGGTCCGGGGCGCTGGCAGATGAACATTTCCGCCGCTCCCTGGCGCGCCTCGATCGTCACGCAACAGGCCGGATCGATCTACGTGGCGGGCCATGTTGGCGGCACATCTTCCCGCCTGCTCCCTGCCGTCCTCGATTTCTCCTGGACCGACGCTTCTATCTCGGACGCGCTGCGTCTCATCGGGGGAGACGATTACGGCGTGCGCGGAGCCCTCGCCGTAGTGCTTGCCGCGCGCGCCGGCGACGATGGCTGGAACCTGCAAACCCGCGCCGAAATGCGCCAACTGCACCGCTGGGATCTTTCGCTGCGCCCTGACAACCCCGCCCTGAACCTGATCGCAAAGATGAAAGTCGGCGCGAACGCCTCGCAGCTTGAATTGACCGAAGCGAGGCTGGAAGCCCCTCGTTCGAACGCCCATGCCTCCGGCCAAATCCTTTGGAACGATGTAGAACGTTCGCCGAAAAGCGCTCCCTCCCCACTGACGCTGAAGCTTTCCGATCTCAACGTCGATGCAGACGACGTTCTCGCCTGGGTCCGCGCCTTCCACCCCGGCGTCGCGGATACGGTTGCGATGAAAGGCGAGGCAAGTGCGAGCGCCGTGATAGTCGGCTGGCCCCCGCGGATTGACTCCGCAACCGTCCTCACCGATGGCGCCGATCTGAAGGCTCCCGGCCTGCGCGTCCCCGTGCATCTGGCAAACGCCGAAATCGATTACGCCTCGGAAAAGGTCTCGCTGTCGCCGCTGAAGATTTCTTTCGGTCCACCGGCAGACCCCGTTTCGGGCGCTTTCCGGCTCGACAAATCCACTAAGACGCGGTCGAGAACAGCCGCGTGGCGCCTGGTGGGAAGCATGGAGCAGGTGCGCGACCTGATCGCCGCTGCAGGATCGCTCGGATGGAACCTTTCGCGAGGCTGGGATCTGGCCGGGCCATTTCAATGCGATGTTCGCTGGCAGGAGCCCCAGTTGCCGTGGAGCATACCTTCGGCGGGCACCGTCGAGTTGGGTGGGGCGGACGGAACAGACGGCGCGTCCCTCCGCTCGGCCTTCCTGAACCGCCCGATCGAGCAGCTCAAGGTTCGCGCCGATTGGAAGCCTGGTGTGCGCCACGTCGCTCTTTCCTCGGCGCAGGCCTTCGGCGCTCGCTGGAGCGGCTCATTCGACCGCCGCGAAACCGACGACCGCTGGCAATTCGTTCTTTCAGCCGACCGCCTCGCCACGTCGGACGTGGACCGCTGGCTCAATCCCCGCTGGCGTGAAAGTTTTATCGATCGCATGTTGCCATTTTTGAACACGCGCGCCGCGGCGGATGCCGTCCCCGAAAACCTGCGGGCCAGCGGGCATCTCAGCATCGATCAACTCACCCTGGCACCGGTAACCGTGCGGCACCTGCAGGGGGACGCCGCTCTCGATGGACGCCATTTCGAATTCACCGGCGCAAGCGGGCAGTTCTATGGCGGCACGGTAAGCGGAATGTTCATCACGGATATGAAGGCAGTCCCTTCGTATCAGGTGAACGCCGACTTCGCAAAAGTGGATTTATCCGCGTTGTCCGCCGCTTCCCCAAGCACCGCCGATCTGTTCGACGGCACAGCCACCGGACAAATCTTTTTCATGGCTCACGGCGCTTCGCGTTCGGACATTGTCTCGTCGCTGCAGTGCCGGGGCTCGGCGGACGTGGATGCGCCGCGCCTGCAAAGCATGGCTCTGGCGGACTCGCTCCGCGATGTCGCCATCCGCCCGGGAACCAGCCTCTTCCATGACGCTTCCGCGGCCTTTACCTGCGCGAACGGGAAAATCCAGTTCCACGACTTCGCCCTGATCGACCCGGCCGAAGAAATCGACGGCGCCGGCAGCGTCGATTTCAGCCGCATCCTCGATTTTCGGCTCAGCCTGGTGCGCGATTCCGCCTTGTCGGCGCCGCCGGTTGCCACACAGGACGACGCACCCGCGCCCACCCCGGGCGGAGTCTCCTACGAGCTTACCGGTCCTCTTTCCTCGCCTCAGCTCACGCGTATTTCATCCTCGCCGCATCGCGCCCGCTGATACTTCTCTCGGGGATGAATTCGATTCGCCGGAGCAGAGCCGTCCGCTGATGGGCTGAGCTGAGTCCGTATCCCCTCCGATTCGTACAGGTTAACTCCGGCTGCCCTAACTTTGTCCCGCCGTACAGTAGTCTCCTGCTTGCCACCCACTCACAATGAACCGAAACGGGGCACGCAAACAACTCACGAACCTGCCCACAAAACTGTCTGACTGGACTGCGACCTTTGACGGCTCGATCGAAACCGATCTTTTTGGCGGCACTTTCAGCGAGCGTATTGCTATTGGGCGCCTGCGGCCAGGTCGGGAAGAGTGTTTCCGCATCGAGCGCCAATTCAAACTCTTCGTCGGGATCGTCCGGATCGAGTTCCTCGTCAGGCTCCTCAGGTTCTGGTTCGTCGTCCGGCACGTCCGGTTCGTCGGGATCCGGATCATCAGGATCGTCATCCTCATCGGGTTCTGGCTCGACCTCTGGCTCTGCCTCCACAACCGGATCTTCAGGCTCAACAGGTTCAGGATCGTCTTCGGGTTCCTCTTCAGGATCATCGTCCAGCTCGTCAGGATCGGGCTCAACATCCGGTTCGTCGGGATCCTCGAGCTCAGGATCATCCGGCTCCTCAGGGTCCTCATCCAGTTCGTCAAGTACTCCGGGAAACAGCGCGCAGTTTGTGAAGGATGACCTGGCGACACAAGGAAATTGGTCGAGCGCCTACGGCTCGGACGGTTATTCGCTGGCAGGTTCCACCCAGAACCTGCCAAGCTACGCGAGCTTCAGCCAATCGAACGCCAGCGTATACACGTGGGCGGCCAATACCAGTGACGCGCGGGCCCTCTCGGTTCCCGGAGGCGGCGCCATCGCTGCCACGTGGTACAACTCGTCGTTCACTCTGAATATCAGCTTCAACGATGGAAACACTCACCTCGTGGCCCTGTACGCCTTGGACTGGGACCATGCCGGAAGAGTGGAAACAATTCAGATCGTAGATCCTTCTACAAACAATCTTTTGAACACGCAGGTGCTGTCGAACTTCTCCAACGGCGATTACCTCATCTGGTCGATCGCCGGCCAGGTCCAAATCAACATCACCAATTCCGCAGGCCCCAACGGCGTGATCAGCGGCGTTTTCTTCGGCAACGGCGGCACATCGATCGCATCGAGCCCAGGGTCGGGAAGTTCCGGATCAAGTTCCAACCAGAATTGCCCTGCCACGATCAATGCGGTCTCCTTTAGCGGGATCGACACAACAACCCAGGGAGCCTGGAAAGGCGCGGGCAATTTCAATGCCCCTCCGGCCAGCAGCTCTCTCGTCTACGGGAAGGACGGCGACATACTCCCCGATACCGAAAGCTGCGATCAGGCGTGCAATCCCTTTCCCAGCTACGTTTCGTTCGGACCTCAATGCGTGAACTCTTCGACCCCCGGGAACATAGGCAGCAAACCCTACAGCACGCACGCCTATGTCGAATTGGTGCAGGGTGCGTCGGGAGTGATGGGCGCAGAGCCTCAAAACTCCTCCAATACCGACTTTTTTCAATGCAATTACACGTTCTCCAATGCGGCGGCTCCGTGGGCTCTAATGGTGGCGTGGCGGCCCACAAGCGACACACGAGAGATCAGTAACTGGTACACGTGCTCGGGTATCACGTCGTATTACCTGGAATTCAGTTTCGGGAACAGCACCCACAATTTCGAAGTCTATGTGGTCGACGATCAAAACGGGGGTTCTCTGCTGAGAAGCGAGGAGCTTCAGGTACTCGATGGAAACACAGATGCCGTTCTCTACGACTCCGGGCCGTTTACCAACTTCACGGGCGGCGTTTACTACAAGTGGAGCATTACCGGCCACGTGAAAGTGAAGCTCATCAATACAGCCACCAATGGCACGAGCGCCGTCATCAACGGCGTTTTCTTTAACTGATCGGCACATTCGCTCGCGCTACCCCTCGGACTCGCCAAGATTCTTCGCCACTTCAATCTCCACTGTTTGCCACAGTTCATGCGCTATGCTAGCGTTTTCTCGATGTGGCAAATTCCGTACTTCGGAAGACACCGGAATCCCCTTCGCTGGACAATCCTTCTTACGGTGCCTCTCGTTCTCCGCTGTGGTCTGCGCGGTACTTTCCGCCGCGCCCAGCCAGCGCATTCACTTTGCCCCGAAATTCGTGGAAGGCGAGTCGCTTCGCTACCAGATCGACATGCGGACGGTTTCCACCGGCAACACCACCACCCCCATCGCAAACCCTGAGGGCGAAACAAAGGTAAGCCAAACCATCAGCCTTCTCGTTCGACTGGATGTCATTGGCGCCGCCAACCAGGGGACTCTCGCTTCCGGGCAATCGCGCCTTCGCGCCACCTATGAAGAGTCCCGCGCGCAGTCGGAAAGCGACGCGCTCAACCCTGACGCCCCTTCCCTCGAAGACCAATATGCAAAGCTCGAGGGGGGCTCCATCGAGTTCACCTTGATGCCGGACGGCCATCTGGCCAATATCACCGGGCTCGAAGACCTCTTTCCCAACCGCTCCCAGACCGATCCCATCCTTTCCTGGATATCGGCACTTTCTACCGGCAACAGTATTCCCGGCAACGGCATCGCCCTGGGCCAGAAATGGAGCGACGAACGCTCGCTCGAGGGCTGGCCCCTCACGGGGCTCTGGTGGCGCACCGAATCCACGTATCTCCGGGACGACGTTTGCGCTCCGGCCGGCGCCCCATCGGGCGCGATCCTCGGCGAGCAGCCGGAATCTAAAGGCCCTCCAGCGTCCTGCGCCGTCCTGTTGACCCGCTTCGAGATCGTTCATCGCGGCTCAGCCCAAGCCGATGCCACTCCCGACGATTACCGCCGCAACGGCCTCCGCACCTCCGGCACTTGGACCGGCTCCGGCGAAAGCCTCAACACCATTTCGCTCGCCACCGGCCTGCTCGAAAGCGCCACACAAACCAGCACCCAGAACATGGATTACCAGATCACCAGCGCCAGCTCGGGTTCGCGCATCCATCACGTCGGCCAGGTGCAGAGCCAGTCGGAGATCCGCCTCGTTTCCGGCCCGACCGGCAGCATCCAATAGCGTCGACGGGCCCGGGGGCCTCTCCGAAACGCGCGCTTGCGGGATGCGGTATAATAGGAAGTTTCCGTGATCGCTATTTTCCGTACTGAGGCACTCGCGCCATGAACTTCAAGCTAGCCAGTGACTACGAGCCCCGCGGCGACCAGCCCGAAGCCATCTCCCAGCTCGTCCGCGGCGTCACCGACGGTGACCGCCACCAGGTGCTGCTGGGCGTCACCGGCTCGGGCAAGACTTTCACCATGGCCAAGGTGATCGAGCAAATCAACCGCCCGGCAATAGTCCTCGCGCACAACAAGACCCTCGCCGCGCAGCTTTTCCACGAGTTCAAATCGTTCTTCCCGCAGAACGCCGTGGAATACTTCGTCAGCTACTACGATTACTACCAGCCGGAGGCCTACGTCCCGGCCAGCGACACCTTTATCGAGAAAGAATCCACGATCAACGACGAGCTCGACAAGCTCCGCATGAGCGCCACCCGCTCCCTCTTCGAGCGGCGCGACGTGATCATCGTGGCATCGGTATCCTGCATTTACGGTATCGGCTCGCCGGAAGCCTATTACGGCATGATGCTGATGCTCGAAAAGGGGCAGTCCATCGCGCGCGAAGCCATGCTGCGCAAGCTCGTCGAGATTCAGTACGATCGTGCCGAGGACCTGCGCCGCGGCACATTCCGCGTCCGCGGCGACATGATCGAGATCTATCCCCCCTACGACGATTTCGCCGTCCGTGTGGAAATGTGGGGCAGTCAGATCGAAGCCATCCGCAAGATCGACCCGCTCACCGGCGAAATTCGTTCGCGCAATAGCGACGTCGACCGCCTGGCCATTTACCCGAAAACGCACTACGTGCTGCCCGCCGAGCAAAAAGAGCGCGCCATTCAGACCATCTACGAAGAGCTCGACTGGTGGAAGAGCGAACTCGAGCGCAAAGGAAAGATCGTCGAAGCGCAGCGCGTGGTGCAGCGCACGCTGTTCGATATCGAAATGATGCGCACCATCGGCTTCTGCCACGGGATCGAAAATTATTCGCGCCATCTTTCCGGCCGCCTGCCGGGCGAAGCGCCGCCCACTTTGCTCGATTACGTGCCCGCCGATTTCCTGCTTTTCGTCGACGAGTCGCACCAGACGGTCCCGCAGCTTCGCGGCATGTACGCGGGCGACCGCTCCCGCAAAGAAACGCTGGTCGACTACGGCTTCCGCATGCCTTCGGCCCTCGACAACCGCCCGCTCACCTTCGAGGAATTCGAGCACCGCATGAACCAGGTGGTCTACGTTTCGGCCACGCCCGGCCCTTATGAACTCACGAAATCCGGCGGCACGGTAATCGAGCAAGTGATTCGCCCGACGGGCCTGGTCGATCCGCAGGTGGAGGTGCGCCCGGTAAAGGGCCAGGTCGACGATTTACTGGAAGAAATCCGCGTGCGGGCAGAACGCAACGAACGCGTCCTGGTAACCACGCTCACCAAGCGCATGTCCGAGGACCTCGCCGAATATTTCGCCGAAGTGGGAGTGCGCTGCCGCTATCTGCACTCGGAAATCGAGACTCTTGAGCGCGTGCGCATCCTGCGCGATCTGCGCCGCGGCGAGTTCGACGTGCTGATCGGCATCAACCTGTTGCGCGAAGGGCTCGACCTGCCGGAAGTATCGCTGGTAGCCATCCTTGACGCGGATAAGGAAGGCTTCCTCCGCAGCACCACCTCCCTGATTCAGTCGATGGGCCGCTGCGCCCGCCACCTGGAAGGCCGCGCCATCCTCTACGCCGACCGCATCACCGATTCCATGCGCCAGGCCATGGGTGAAACCAGTCGCCGCCGCGCCAAGCAGGAAGCCTACAACATCGCCAACAACATCACGCCGCAATCGATCCGCAAGTCGGTGGACATGCAGCTGGCCGCCATAGTCGAAGCCGATTACGTCACGGTTCCCGCGGACGATACCGCACATCGGCGACATCGGCAACGAAGAGCAGTTGTTGCAGGCGATCGCCCAGCTCGAATCGCAAATGCGCGAAGCCGCCAAAAATTTCGAATTCGAGCGCGCCGCCACCCTGCGCGACAAAATCCGCTCCCTCAAGCAGCGCGACTTAGGCGTAATCCTCACGACCGAGTTGCCAGCCGGAAATCAGCAGCCGCAACCGCCCACCCCCGCAGCAAACCCGGAAAAAATCGCCGCATCAGCGCCCGCATCCAAACCGCGCCAGCGCCGCTAGCTCCTAGCCTTCCGCGCTGCGGCCCGTGTCGCCTTTGCTCTCGGCTCACACCGCCCCGCGTTTCAGTTCCTCCAGCGGGTAAAACGTCCCGCGCCAGTCGATCCCGCCCTTCCACAGCGTCACGATAGTCGAACGCGCCAGCATGCATATAAATATCAACGCGCCCACCGGGAACGTCAGCGCGTAGAGCAGCGAAATCCCAAACTCCCGGCACACGCCGCCCATCGCGATCACCGGCACCGCAATCGCCACCAGATCGAACCACCGCCCCACCCCATGCGCAAAAGGCAGGGCCGCCACAGGAAAAATAAACGCCACCAGCAGCCCCAGAATCTGCAGCGCGGCGACCCATACGCGAAACCCCGTGGTCGCGAAGAAATTCTTCGTAGTCCCCAGAATCATGTTGCCGATTCCCGCATGCCAGTGAACGCTCACGGCATTCCCCGCCGTAGCGAGCCCGGAGGAAATCCCGGCCTCCTTCACCAGCTTCCCCAGCTTCATGTCGTCCACAACTTCCATCGCCAGCCGCCGGTGCGTCCCGATCTTCTCGTACGCGCCGCGCCGGATCAGCTGGAACGCGCCCACCCCCGCGTAAACCGTAGACCGTGAATCGCTGACCTTCCACGGACGGACGCCCATCAGGAACCCCAGCGAGAAAAATGCCATCGCGATCTTTTCCCCCGGGTTGAACATTTTGGCGCGCCCCAGCAACGTCAGATGGTCCCAGCCTTTTTCCAGCGCGAGCGCCAGAGAGCGCCGCACCAGGTCCGGACGAAAGTGCACATCCGCATCGGTGAACACCAGCCACTCCCCCGACGATTCGCGTAGGCCTGCTGCAGCGCGTGAGGCTTGCCCAGCCATCCCGAAGGAAGCGAATCGATGCGCAGCAGCTTCAACCGCGGGTGGCTCCTGGCCACGGACTTGAAAATTTCTCCCGTGGCATCCACCGAACGATCGTCAACCGCCACAACCTCGTACGAGGGGCAATCGATGGCCAGGAACGTATCGAGAGCCGCAGGCAGCTTTTCCGCTTCGTCGCGAGCCGCGACCAGCACCGAAACCGGCGGGCACAGGTCATCCGGAAGGGGTTGAACGTCATCCAGAGAAGGCATGGAAAGAACGCCCCGTCCAATGGCGACTGCTTCGAAGACCCACAAAAGAGCGACCGCACCGAGTAGCACCACCCAAACGATGTGCAAAGGAGCGGCCCCTCCTGGAAGAGCCGAGTGAAGAGTTACGAATTGATCGTATCATGCCGCCTGGCATTGCCATTTTCGGCAGAGACGGCCCCCATCCAACGACAAACGCAGTTTCTATCTGCTGTCTCCGGAGCGCGGAATTGCAGACGGGAAAGGAATTATCCACAGGCCTACAGTATTTTCCCTGATACCTATCAGGACTGAGACGGATTGCGCCACATGGCTGTTCCCTCTAGTATCGTCCTCAGGCATGCGAGCCTCACCCAGCCTGTTCGGTCCCCTAGGGGACCGGAGGAGTCTCTTATGACAGTTCCATGGGAAGTTATGGTTCTCTCCGCTCAATTCGAAGACCGTCGGTCGCTGACACACATCCTTGCGTCGCAGCAGGTCGAGCCGCTCTGCTGTTCTACTTTGCGGGAGGCTGTTGAGACCTTGCGAAAAGAGCCCGTGGGCCTCGTCTTTTGCGACAAGAGTCTGCCTGATGGCACCTATCGGGATTTGCTGACTGCCGCCCGCGGGCTCAAAACGAGGGTGCGTGTGGTCGTCACCTCGCACCAGGCGGACTGGGACGAATATCTCGAGGCCATGCGGCTGGGTGCTTTCGACGTAATCTCCGTTCCCTGCCGTCCCACGGACGTCGAGTGGATGGTCATCCAGGCCAAACGCGACGACCGCGCCCATTCGCGGGCCGCGGACCCCGTCGTAGCCCCGCTCCGCCAGGCAGCGACAGGAACCGCTTCCTGAGTCGCAGTCACTGAGGCTCGGTACCTGGCTTTCGACGAAGGCCACTATCTGAATTTTACCTCAGCACTAGGTACAAAACTGTATTGCACCCGACGCAGTTTTTGGCGAGAACTAACGCACGAATTCTTTTTCTGCCGAGATGGAAGAAGGAGCACGAAAACCAAAGACATGGGGGAGACTTAGCGATGAAGAATCTTCGAATCCTTCTGGCGGACGATCACTCCCTGATGCGCCGGGGCCTGAAAGCGATCCTGGAATCGAAGCCTGGCTGGGAAGTCTGTGCCGAGGCGCACACCGGCCGTGAAGCCGTGACGAAAGCGGCTCAGTTGCGCCCCGATGTCGTGGTTCTGGATGTCTGCATGCCGGAGTTGAACGGGATCGAGGCCACACGACAAATCCGCAAGGCATCGTCGCGCACGGAAGTTCTTATCCTGTCCGTGCATCACTCGGATCATTTGATCCGCGAGGTGATCGACGCCGGCGCCCGGGGATATCTCGTAAAGTCCGATTCGGACCGCGACTTGGTAGCTGCCGTCGAATCCCTCTCTCATCACAAACCGTTCTTTACGGCTCACGCTACGGAGATGTTATTGAGCGGCTACGCGGGCGAAACCCCTGCGGAAAATCCGGATGCCTCGATGGCCCAGAGGCTAACGGCCCGGGAGCGCGAAATCGTCCAACTGCTCGCCGAAGGCAAAACGAGCAAGGAAGTGGCCGCGGTCCTCAACATCAGCGCCAAAACGGCCGAAACGCATCGGGCGCATATCATGCGCAAGATGGAATTCCATTCCGTCGGCCAAATCGTGCGCTACGCGGTCCGCAACCAAATCATTGATCTGTAAAGCCTCGACTGCGGCGACGCTCGCTTGTGGCGCAGCTCCCTCGACGGGCATCGATAGGCCCTCGTATTGGGCCGATTTAGGGCCGTTTTTGCCTGAGTTTCCCCGGCGGAACGGTGCTACACTAATCTTCCTAGCCACGCTACAGCAACGCTGGGATAGACGATTTTTTGCCCTTCGCTTAATTTTACTTTGGCTGTGATTTGTTGTTGCAACACCATTTAGAAGCCTCCCCCACCCAGGCTTCTACGCGTTAAACGCAGCTACCTGGTTAACGAGCACAGTTGAACGTTTTAGTATTTTGCGACGCGAGTCGAGGTGTATCGACTCAGCCCGCAACACAACGAAGGAGTGAATTATGCTTTGGACGATTTCGGTGATTCTGCTCAGTCTGTGGCTCGTGGGGATCAGCACGCCATCCACTTTGCATGGCTATATTCACATTCTTCTGGCTCTGGCAGTCGCCACGAGTATTCTCCCGTTTATTCGCCGCAAGACACAGCACGTGGATTGAGGGGCGCGTTCTTTCCTGGCCGCAACTTCGCATGCCGATTTCATATCAGCCGCCTTCTTCGTTCCAGTCTTCTCGATTTGTTAATTCTGGCTTATTTTCTTAATACGCTCCGCTTCCCGTCGTGTAACTCTGTATGATCGATTCTCGGATGTACAAGGTGTGAAAGGAACCTTTTCCGCTTCGGCGCACCCATGAGCAGTGCATCCCCCATCACCACGTTTTTACCTGACGAGGAACAGCCGATTCGCGCTGAGCTGTTCAGCGTCGAGCGGCTCGAACAGCATGCCGAGACTCTGGCGGCCGCGCAAACGGTGGAAGCCGAACTCACTCGCGGGCGCCCCCTCACGCCGCGCGTTTTCGAAAATGGCCGCATGCTGCTCGAAGCCTACCGGGCCCTCGCCCAGGCCATCCAGCAGGAGCATACGATCACCCCCGCCGCGGAATGGCTCGTCGATAATTTTCACATCGTCGACGAGCAGCTTCGGGAAATCCGCGAGGACTTGCCTCCCGGTTTTTACCGCAAGCTTCCCAAGCTTTCTTCCGGACATCTCGAGGGTTATCCGCGGGTATTTGGCGTAGCGTGGGCCTTCGTAGCCCATACCGATAGCCGCTTCGATCCGGATGTGCTGGCCCGCTTCGTGAAGGCCTATCAGCGTGTCCAGCCGCTCACCATCGGCGAACTTTGGGCCGTAGCCATCACGCTGCGCATCGTGCTGGTGGAAAATCTGCGCCGGATCGCCGAAAGGATCGTGCGCAGCCGCGCCGCCCGGCAGGAAGCGGACACGCTCGCCGACAGCCTGCTCGGCACCAACGGACTCCCCGCCCTGCCGCCTGCGGACCTGCTCAAGAAATTCGCAGGCCGCCCGCTCTCCGCCGCGTTCGGCGTGCAACTGCTCCAACGTCTGCGCGATGTGAACCCCAACGTACGCCCGGTGCTCGAATGGCTCGATGAGCGGCTGGCCGAGCAAAAGACTACCGCGGACGATATTGTCCGCCAGGAACATCAGCTGCAAGCGGCCATGAACGTCACGGTGCGAAACATCATCACCAGCATGCGCCTGATGTCCGCGTTCGAGTGGCCTGATTTCTTCGAGGACGTCAGCCTGGTGGACTCAGTCCTCGCCCAAGACACCAATTTCGCGGAGCTCGATTTCGTCACTCGCGATTCTTATCGCCACTCCATTGAGAGTTTGTCCCGCGGCTCGCGCCACACGGAAGTCGAGATCGCCCAGCGGGTGGTGCAGCACGTCAAGCGAGCCAGGATCGACACTTCCAACCAGCCATCCCCCGCGCAGGAGAGAGCCGATCCGGGCTATTACCTGGTCTCGCAAGGGCGCCCCGAGTTCGAACGCGAGCTCGGCTATCGGCTTTCCTGGAGGCGCCGCGCACTGCGTTCCTACATGGAGACCGCGCTGCCGGGCTATCTGGGTACGATTGCCCTGATAACTGCCGCGATCATGGCGCTCCCGCTGCTGCATGATCGCGAGGCCGGCGTGCCCGGAGCGGCCCTCTTTGTTCTGGGCCTGCTGGCTCTGTTCCCTGCCTCCGATCTGGCCATCGCCCTGATCAACCGCGCGGTCACGGACTGGCTCGGCCCGCGTTCCCTGCCCCGTCTCGATCTCCGCAAAGGCGTGCCGGAACACTTGCGGACCATCGTCGTGATGCCCGTCCTGCTCACGCGGCGCCACGAAGTGGAAGAATTAGTGTCGCGCCTGGAGATCCACTATCTCGCCAACTCCGAGGGTAATCTGCACTTCGCCTTGCTCTCCGATTGGGTTGACGCCCCCACCGAGACTCTCCCGGGCGACGAGGAACTCCTCGCCGCTGCAACGGAGGGCATCGCCGCATTGAACGCCCACTACGGTCCCGCTCCCGGAGGCGGAGAGCGTTTTCTGCTTTTCCACCGCCGCCGTATGTGGAACAAGGAAGAACGCAAATGGATGGGCTGGGAACGCAAACGGGGAAAGCTGCATGAGCTGAACCAGTTCCTGCGAGGCGCCACGAACACCACGTTTGTCGGAATGGACGAGCGCGCCCCGAATTGGCTGCTGGCCACGCGCTACGTCATCACGCTCGATGCCGACACGCGGCTGCCTCCCGGCGTCACCTACCGGCTCGTGGGAACCATGGCGCACCCGTTAAACCGACCGATATTCTCTCCGTCGGCGGGCCGGGTGATCGAAGGTTACGGGATCATGCAGCCGCGCACCATGCCGACCCTCCCCACCGGCCATGGCGGCTCTCTCTTCCAGGAGATATTCTCCGGGCCCAGCGGGATGGACGCCTATGCCACCGCCGTTTCCGACGTCTACCACGATTTGTTCCGCGAGGGATCGTTCACCGGCAAGGGCATCTACGAAATCGACGCCTTTCAGGCCGCGCTCGCCGGAAAGGTTCCTGAAAACGCGCTGCTGAGCCACGATCTTTTCGAAGGCATTTTCGCTCGAACAGGATTGGTCACCGATATCGAGCTGTTCGAAGAATTCCCGATGCACTACGAGACGGCTGCGGCCAGGGCGCATCGATGGGTTCGCGGCGACTGGCAATTGCTCCCTTGGATTTTCGGCCGTGGTCCGAGGAGCGTGGCCCGGCGCAATCCCGTGAGCGTTCCGGCGGTTGGCCGATGGAAGATGCTCGACAACCTCCGGCGCAGCCTTTCGGCCCCCGCTTCGTTTCTGCTGCTCCTGGCGGGCTGGTTGGTTCCACCCGCGTCCCCATGGGTGTGGACGCGATTCCTGGTGCTCACTCTCGCGATTCCGCCCCTGCTTCCCTTCCTGATTGGCCTCGATCCGCGCTTTGCCGGTGTTTCCAAGCGCAGCCATCTGCGCGCGCTCTGGAGCGATTTTGTAATTGGCCTCTCGCAGGCCGGCCTGGCGCTCACGTTCCTGGCATATCAGGCATGGCTGATGCTCGATGCCATCACGCGCACGCTCGCCCGGCTCTATCTCACCCACAAAAATATGCTCGAATGGGTGACGGCGGCGCAGTCGAAGTACGCGGTCGACTTCAATCTCGTGAACATGTATCGCCGAATGGCCGGGGGAATCGCGTTCGCCGCTACGGCTGCCGTGATTCTCGCGCTGGGCCGCCATGCGGCCTTTGTCGCTGCCGGGCCGTTTCTAGTTGCCTGGGCGCTTGCTCCCGCCATAGCGCAGTGGATCAGCGTGGCCCCCAAATCGAAGGAGACCGTGCCGCTCAGTGACGCGGAAGAGCGAATCCTTCGCATCACGTCGCGCAAGACCTGGCGCTTCTTCTCCACATTCGTCACCGAGGCGGATCACGCGCTGCCGCCCGACAATTTCCAGGAAGACCCCAAGCCCGTCGTCGCGCACCGCACCTCGCCCACCAACATCGGCTTGTATCTGCTTTCTACCCTGTCTGCGAACGACCTCGGCTGCATTGGAACCACCGAAACGGTCGAACGCCTAGAAGCGACGCTCGCCACGATGAGCCGCCTGGAACTTTTCCGGGGACACTTCTACAACTGGTACGACACCAGCGATCTCCGCCCGCTGGAACCGCGCTACATTTCGTCGGTCGACAGCGGAAATCTCGCCGGCCATTTGCTCGCATTGTCCAACGGCTGCCGCGAACTCCTGGAGAAGCCGCTCGGGGGCGCGCAACTGATCGACGGGCTGCAGGATTGCATCGCCCTTTTGCGCGAGCCCCTCACCGGACTCACCGATACCCGGCGCACCAATATCGTCACGCGCAAGCAACTCGGCAATGCCGTGGAAGCGCTGGCGGCCTCTTTGCAGCCGTTGCCTGCCAATTCGGCCGCGCTGGCCGCGCGCCTCGCGGACCTTCGGACCCAGACTCACACGCTGGCCGACATCGCCCAAGCCTTCGCGCAGGGCCGCAGCGACGGCGCGGAAACCGAACTCCACGCCTGGGCCGACGCCGCCCGCGAATGCATGGAAAGCCACTGGCGCGATGCTCAGATTTTTGCCCCGTGGACCCGGCTCGGCGCCAAAGATATCGCCGCCATTTCCAAAGGCGGCAGCGACTGGCTGGTTGTCGAACCCTTTCTTCAGAAACTTCCCAAACTCGCCGAGGCTCCGGCCTATCTCGCGGGCGTCCTCGTCGATCTGGCAACCCTGCGCGACCGCGTTGTTCGCGACTCGCCCGACAATCTCGCCGTTCTGGGGCACATCGATCTGCTGGCCGAAGCCGTGCGAAAGGCCGCCGCGGACGCCGAGTCGCTCGCCAGCCGCCTGAAGGTCATCGCCCAGACCGCCGAGAACATGTTTCACGCGATGGACTTCACCTTTCTGTTCGACCGCACGCGCAAGCTTTTCTCCATCGGGTACCGCGTCTCGGACGGCACGATGGACGAGGCCTGCTATGACCTGCTGGCCTCCGAGGCGCGGCTAGCGAGTTATATCGCCATTGCTAAGGGAGACGCCGAATCCTCCCACTGGTTCCGCCTGGGTCGCACCCTGACGCCGGTCGATCGGGGTTCGGCGCTCATTTCCTGGTCCGGCTCGATGTTCGAGTACCTGATGCCAGCCTTGGTGATGCGCGCGCCCGAAGAGAGCGTGCTGAGCGAAACGGCGCGCCTCGTGGTCCGCAGGCAGATCGAATATGGCGCGGAGCGCGGCGTCCCCTGGGGCGTCTCCGAATCGGCCTTCAATGCGCGGGACACCGACCTCCGCTATCAATACTCCGCCTTCGGCGTTCCCGGTCTGGGCTTGAAGCGCGGCCTCAGCGAAGATGTGGTCATCGCCCCGTACGCCACCGCGCTCGCGGCCATGGTTGATCCGGTGGCCGCTGCGCACAACATAACGAAGCTCATAGAGGCCGGAGCCAAGGGTGTCTACGGCCTTTACGAAGCGCTCGATTACACGGCCAGCCGCGTCCCCGAAGGTCAGAAGGTGGCAGTGATCCAGGCCTACTTCTCCCACCACCAGGGGATGACTCTCATCTCGCTCGCCAACGTGCTGACCGGCAGCCGGATGCGCGCCCGCTTCCACGAGGAACCCATCGTCAGAGCGGTCGAACTGCTTCTGCAGGAAAAGACTCCCCGCGACGTTCTGGTCGCACGGCCCCGCGCCGAGGAAGTGTTGGCCGCGCGCGTGCGCGACCTTGTTCCGCCGGCTTTGCGGCGCTTCGTTACCCCGCACGATCCGTCTCCTCGCACGCAACTGCTCTCCAACGGGCGCTACGCCGTAATGCTTACTTCCGCGGGTTCGGGTTACAGCCGCTGGCGGGATATCGCCGTCACTCGCTGGCGTGAAGACGCCACGCGCGACTCCTGGGGCAGCTACATCTATCTTCGCGATTCCCAAACCGGCCAGGTGTGGTCGGCCGGCTACCAGCCCGCGGGCGTTGAGCCCGAAACCTACGAGGCCTGCTTTTTCGAGGATCGCGCAGAATTCCAGCGCCGCGACCGTTCGCTTCACACCCTGCTCGAAATCATCGTCTCATCGGACGACGACGCGGAACTGCGCCGCGTCTCGATCACCAACCAAAGCCTGCGCACGCGTGAAATCCAGATCACGTCCTACGCGGAAATCTGCCTCACGTCGCAGGCAACCGATGCCGCGCATCCGGCCTTTTCCAACCTGTTCGTGGAAACGGAATTCGACGCGGAAACCGGCGCCCTGCTGGCCACCCGGCGCAGCCAGTCCGGCGAGGACGCACCCCTGTGGCTGGCTCACGTAACCGCCGTCGAGGGCGAAACCGTGGGCGACATCGAGTATGAGACCGATCGCTCGCAATTTATCGGCCGCAACCGCGAAACCCGCAATCCCGTATCGATTGTCGACAACACCCCGCTTGGCAAGAACACCGGTCCCGTCCTCGACCCCATCGTGAGCCTGCGGCGCACCCTGCGCATTGCGCCAGGCACCACGGCGCGCGTTATTTTCTCGACCATCGTCGCCGCCACTCGCGAGCACGCTCTCGAGCTGGCCGACAAGCATCGCGACGCCAGCACTTTCGAGCGCACCCTCACTCTTGCGTGGACACAGGCGCAGGTACAACTTCGGCACCTGGGAATCGAACCGGACGAGGCCAATCTTTTTCAGCGGCTGGCCAACGCCATTCTCTACACCGACACGGCTCTCCGTCCCTCTTCCGACGCGCTGAGCCGCGGTTCGCTCGACCTGGGCGCTCTGTGGTCGCAGGGCATCTCCGGCGACCGGCCCATCGTGCTTGCATTCATCGACGAAAGCGACGACATCGAAATCATCCGCCAGCTCCTGCGCGCCCACGACTACTGGCGAATGAAGAATCTCCCCGCGGACCTCGTGATCGTGAACGAAAAGGCGCACTCTTACGCACAAGAGCTGCAGGGCGCTCTCGAAGCTCTTGTTCGAGGCAGCCAGCTGCGCGTTTCGCCGGAAAGCGGAGACGCCCTCGGCAAGATCTATCTGCTGAAAGCGGATTTGATCTCTCCGCAGTTGCGCGCCATTCTGCAAGGGGTAGCGCGGGCCGTGATCTTCAGCCGCCGCGGCACATTATCCGAACAGGTGAACCGCTCGCAGCGTTCGGCGCCCGCCGTGGTTCCCGCAGCACCCCAGCCATCGCCCGCCGCACGCGAAAAAACAGCCGGCGTGACGGTTTCGTTCGAAGACTTCGCTTTCGCAAACGGGCTGGGCGGCTTCGACGACAACGGGCGCGAGTACGTAGTCGTGCTCGGCGAGGGCGTCCGCACGCCCCAGCCCTGGATCAACGTAATCGCCAATCCCTCCTTCGGCTTTCTCGCGTCCGAATCCGGCTCAGGTTACACGTGGTCGGTCAACAGCCACGAGAACCAGCTCACGCCTTGGTCCAACGATCCCGTCAGCGATCCGCCCGGCGAAGCAATCTATATTCGCGATCAGGCCACGGGCGAACTATGGAGTCCCACGCCGCTGCCCATCCGCCAGGAGGCCGACACCTATGTATGCCGCCACGGCCAGGGCTACACGCGCTTCGAGCACTCCTCGCACGGAATCCGGCACGAATTGACGCAATTCGTTCCGCTCAACGACCCCGTCAAGATTTCGCGTCTCCGGCTGCAGAACACATCCACTCGCACGCGATACCTTTCCATTGCCGCCTATGCCGAATGGGTGCTGGGGAGTTCGCGAAGCGCGACGGCTCCCTATATCGTCACCGAAGCGGACCCCAAGACCGGCGCGATCTTCGCGAGAAACGCATGGGAAGGCGAATTCGGCGGGCGAATCGCTTTCGCCGACCTTGCCGGAAAACAAGCCTCTTTTACCTGCGACCGCAAGGAATTTATCGGACGCAACGGAACGCTGGCGCATCCCGCGGCGCTGGCCCGGGGCGAGCGCCTTTCCGGGAAAGTGGGCGCGGGGCTAGATCCGTGCGCAGCGCTGCTGACTTCCGTCGAGCTGCGTCCCGGCGGCCGCGCTGAAATTGTTTTCTTTCTCGGCCAGGCGGAAAACCGCGAAAAAGCGCAGGAGTTGATCGAACGTTATCGCGCGGCCAGCCTGGACGAAATTCTCAGGCAAGTGATCGCGGCCTGGGACGACGTGCTCGGCGCCGTCCACGTCACCACTCCCGAGCCGGCCATGGACGTAATGCTTAACCGCTGGCTCCTCTACCAAACTCTGTCATGCCGCATCTGGGGACGCGCCGCTTTCTACCAGGTAAGCGGCGCTTACGGATTCCGCGATCAGCTGCAGGACGTTCTCGCCTTGTGCATCGCCAAACGCGAGGTCGCCCGCGAACACCTGCTGAGAGCCGCGTCGCGGCAGTTTGTCGAAGGCGACGTCCAGCACTGGTGGCATCCGCCCTCGGGACGAGGCGTGCGCACGCGCATCTCCGATGACCTGCTGTGGCTGCCTTACGCCGTAAGCCGTTTCATCGAAGTCACCGGCGATAGGCCCGTCCTCGATGAGTCTGTAGCGTTTCTGGAAGGCGACACGCTGGCCGAGGGCCAGGAATCGTCCTACTTCCAGCCGCGCATCTCCGAAACGAAGGCCACTTTGTTCGAGCACTGCGCCCGCGCACTCGATCGCAGCCTAGGCGTAGGGCGCGCACGGCCTGCCGTTGATGGGTACCGGCGATTGGAACGACGGCATGAATCTCGTCGGCCAGCAGGGCAAAGGCGAAAGCGTCTGGCTCGCCTGGTTCCTGCATCTGGTGCTCTCCGACTTCGCCCCGATTGCCGATGCGCGCGGCGAAAGTGCGCGGGCGGAAACCTGGCGCCTGCACGGTACCGCGCTCAAAGCGGCCCTCGAACGCGAAGCCTGGGATGGCGATTGGTATCGCCGCGCGTACTTCGACGACGGCACGCCCCTGGGCTCCGCGCAGAACGAAGAATGCAAGATCGATTCGATCGCGCAAACCTGGGGCGTCATCAGCGGCGCGGCCGAACCAGGACGCGGTCAGCGCGCCATGGCCGCAGTCGACCAGCATCTGGTGCGCCGCCGCGACGGCTCTGATCCTTTTGCTCGAACCGCCCTTCGATCACGCCGAGCCCAATCCGGGTTACATCCGCGGCTATCTCCCGGGAATTCGCGAAAACGGCGGCCAGTACACCCACGCGGCCACGTGGGCGGCTCTCGCCTTTGCCACTCTCGGCGACGGCGAGCGCGCCGGCGAAATATTCCGCATGCTGAATCCCATCAATCACGCGCGCTCCCGCGCGGACGTGCAGCGCTACAAGGTCGAGCCCTACGTCGTCGCAGGCGATGTCTACTCCGAACCGCCCCACGTGGCCCGCGGCGGCTGGACGTGGTATTCCGGCTCCGCCGGCTGGCTCTATCGCGTGGGGCTCGAATCCATCCTGGGATTCCGCCTCCAGGGCATGTCCCTCAGCATCGATCCCTGCGTGCCGCGCAACTGGTCGAATTTCTCGATCACCTTCCGCTACCACTCCTCCATCTACAAGATAAGAGTCGAGAACCCCTCCAACGTTACCCACGGAATCGCGCTCACTCGCGTCGATGGCAAGCTCATACCCGGCAAAGCCGCCATCAACCTGGTGAACGACGCCGCAGAACACGAAATTCTCGTAGTGATGGGTTAGTGGGAATCTGACACTAGCGGGAACCGATTACCAAAAACGCTCGCCAGGGCTTTAACCTTGGCGAGCGTTTCCGTTTCTCCCGTCGATTGATTAACGGTAGTTGGCGGCCTGCAGCTCGAACATCTGCGCGTAGCGCCCGCTCTCGCGAACCAGATCGTCGTGCTTGCCCTGTTCCGCAATCTTTCCGCCTTCCAGCACCAGAATGCGGTCCGCCATGCGCACCGTCGAGAAGCGGTGCGAGATCAGCAGCGACATTTTGCCCTTGGTCAATTCCGCAAAGCGCTCGAACACCTCATGCTCGGAGCGCGCGTCAAGCGCCGCAGTAGGCTCGTCGAGGATCAGCACCTGCGCATCGCGCAGGTAAGCGCGAGCCAGGGCCATCTTCTGCCACTCGCCGCCGGAGAGGTCGACCGCGCCTTCGAAGCGGCTTCCCAGAGTCTGCTCGTAGCCCTTCGGCAGCTTGCGGATGGCCTTTTCCGCCAGGCTCTTGTTGGCCGCGGAACGAATGCGGAACTGGTTGTTGCGCTCTTCGATCTGGCCCACGGCGATGTTCTCCGAGGCCGTCATTTCATAGCGCGTGAAGTCCTGGAAGATCACGCCGATTTCCTTCCGCAGATCGTCCAGATCGTAGTCGCGAAGGTCCACGCCATCGAGCAGGATCTGCCCCGCGGTCGGGTCGTACAACCGGGTCAGCAGCTTCACGATGGTCGTCTTTCCCTGCCCGTTCTCGCCCACCAGCGCGATGCGCGCGGAAGGCTCAAGCTTGAAACTCACGTTGTTCAGAACCAGCCGGGGATTGCCGGGATAATGGAACGACACATTCTTGAATTCGAATCCTTGCCGGATCGGACGCGGCGCCGGCAGCGCGTTGGGTTTCGAGAAAATCTTCGGCTGCACCGAGAAGAATTCCAGCAGGTCGCCCATAAAGAGCGCCTGGTCCGCGATGATCGAGAAGCTCGAGAAGAACGACTGTATGTTGGTGCTAGCTCCGGCAATCGCTCCCACCAGCACGGTCATCATTCCCAGAGTCAGCGCTCCGGCCACCGTCCTGTAGATTACGAAAGCATAGGTTCCGTAGTAGCCGACTGTCCCGAGCATCGTCAAAAGCGCCCCGAAAAACAGCTTTTTCTTTTCCAGGCCCAGATTCTGCTGGTGCAGCTGTTCGGAAAGCTCCGTGTAACGGTTGATCACGAACGGCGCCAGCCCGAAAAGCTTCAGCTCTTTGGCGTTTTCCCTGCTGCCGCCCAGAAATCGCAAATACTCCATCTGACGGCGCGCGGTGGTCTGCTGAAAGTTCAGCGAATAGCCCATGAAAGCGAAATGCGTCTCCCCAAGAAACGCCGGCACCACGCACGCGATGAGCGCCAGAAGCAACCACGGCGAAAACAGGAAAATGCTGGCCGCCAGGCTGGCCGCCGTAATCCCCTGCTGGAAGAAGCGCCCGGCAGTCTGAATCATGATCAGGCGGTCGGTGCCCTGAACGCGGGCGCGTTCCATCTTGTCGTGAAAAACGGGATCTTCATACGACGTCAGATCGAGCTTCGCGGCGTGCTCCACAATCCGCGTACTGATGTGCCGCGTGAACTTGTCGGCCAGAACGGCATCGAAGAAGTCCAGCACCCTTACGAGAACGGTCGAAAGTGCCGCCAGCACGAACTCCGCGGCAACCAGCCACCAGAAATAATGCGGCAGCGCCTTCTGATGAGAGGTGTAAGCGTGAATACCTTCGATAATCGTGCCGGTCACCGCCAACATCCCCAGCGGGATCAGCGACGCGATCACCCGTGCGCTCAGGCTGCCAACAACCACCCCCGGCGCGGATTCCCATACCATCCTGAAAAGCAGCGGACTGTTATTGCGGAGTGCCTGCAGCCGCTCGCGCCACTTCGGGCTCAGCGCGGCGGCCTTGGGACTTGCTTCCTGACCCTCTTCTACGATTGCGGTATTCACTGACCTCGCTCCTGTTTCCTATGAATTCGCCCTTCGCACACACGCACCAGGAGCATGCACGCCGAGTACCAGAACTAACCACCCTCGTATCTGCTACTTAAGCGAGGCAGAGGCTATCAGGCCAAGTGTTTTTTGCGGATTGCCAGCAACTTCTATCCGGCGGGACGAACGACTGCGCGATTGTAACAGTTCGCAGGAGCATAAATGGGTGAAAACACGGAAGGGTAAATACCGATGCGTTACGAAGAATTCCTTACGGAATGCAGAGGACGGGCGTCCGCCTGCGCTTGCCGCTCGCGAAACTCGTTGCGGTAAGCGTCCTGCCCCTCGCGCACAGCTTCCTGAATCTTTTCCTGCGCTTCCGCGACAGCCTGCTCCGCCCGCTGTTTCAGGCATTGGACTGCTTCTGCCGCGTTTACCACGGCCAGCTCCGCCTGCGATTTGAGTTCTTCCATCGCATCGGCGGCAACCGCCATCCCCTCTTTTGTACGCTCCACAATGATCTCGCGAGTTTCCTCGCCCGACTGCGGCGCAAACAGGAAGCCAAGCACCAAGCCTACCCCCAACCCCGCCAAAAGCGCGCCAAAACCGGAAGCGTTGTCGTTGTCAGCCATGCCCATAGAGTACTCCCCTGCATGAAATTCTGTCCATACTGCCAACTCCCTACTCTAGAGTGCAACTTAATCGCGGGCCCGCTGCCGCCCTACTTGCCGTACTCCAGGAGCCGGAAAGTTCCGAATACCGGGGCGGGTTGAGGATGCGGCCGCTGAGGCGTCGGCGCCGGGGGCGGCCCGAAATCCGCCGTATCGACGAATACGTGGTGCGTCTTCGTATCGAGGCCAAGAGTCTTGGCGCCATATTCCGTTTTCACGGCCTCCACCACGCTGAACTGATCGGGCGAATCTTCATGGAATATGTGGAGCATCCCTTCGCGCGTCGAGACGAAAATCATGCCCGTGCCGGGATCGTAGGCATCGGCATCGGCGCCCGCCGTGATCGGGAACGACTGGATCATTTTGCCGGTGTCCGCATCCAGCACCACCATCATTTGCGGATTTCGCCCGGCGACAAACAGCCGACGGTGCTCGCGGTCCATGGCAATCGCGGTGGGGCCGCTGGCCGGCGCCACCGGATAGCGCGATTTAATCTCGAACGTGCGCGCGTCCAGAGCTACCGTCTCGGCCTTGTCTTCGAGGTTGATGTAAACCATTCCCTTGCCGTCCGACACCACAAACTCAGGTCCGCCGCCCAGGTCGACCGTCTTTATTACCGTGCCGGCTTTCGCGTCGATCACCGTCGCCGCCTTCGCTTCGCCGCTCATCACGAACACGTGCTTGGTCGCCGGATCGTAAATCACGCCATCCGCATCGGGAGCCGTTTTCACGCCCCCGGTCACCTTCAGCGTCTTCAAGTCAAAAATCGCGACGTTGCCGTCGGCCCCGTCGGTGACGAACCCGCGGCCAAACTCTGTGGCGATCGCGATTCCGTGGTTGCGCTTGAAGCCGGGAATGTTTCCCACCACCGCGCCGTCGTCCGCGTTCACCACCTTCACCTCGGTCCCGTGCGACAGGTAGACGCGGCGCGCGCCCGAATCGACATAAATGTAATCGAAATATTCGCCAGTGCTCCCCTCGGCCGAGGGCATCGCGTATTTTTTCAGCAGATGGTAACCACCCTCCGCAGCGCGAGCTATCGCGCACCCCGCCAGCCAGAAACAAACACCCCAGCGCCAACGTGCTCCAAGTAATTCGCTTCATTCAGACCGCTCCTTCTCGCCGCAAACCGCCGGACGAGTCTCCCCTTGCTGATTTGTGACCGATGCCGCGCACTAGCCTCCACCAAAACCGCTTCGATTTCAAGTTCAGCCCGGATGAATCGGTTAGGCCGTCTTCGGTTTTTCGTCAGGGGACGGAGCGCCTACCGCTCGCGCTGCCGTTCCGCAAGCCTTCCTCCTCCACCTCCTTTGCCTCCTCAACCTCCTCTACCTCAGCGAATGCCCGAAACATCGAACACGGAACAGCTTCCACCCGATTGCGCCTCCCGGCCAATCACCGCTTCCAAATACCGCGTCGCCGCGTCCTGCTCCGGCGAATCGAACACCACAATCGCGCTCGCGTTCAAATCGCGGAACGCAGCAGGCGCCGCGGCCTTGTCCGCCTGCGCATCCACCGGCGTGTGAAACACGCCCTGCAGCGAGAGCAGCGAACGCAGCACGGGATTGCGATAGTAATCGCTCCAC
Source organism: uncultured Acidobacteriota bacterium (assembly GCA_963709105.1). Lineage (GTDB taxonomy): Bacteria > Acidobacteriota > Terriglobia > Acidiferrales > UBA7541 > Palsa-295. The sequence goes on along the minus strand of CAVPVC010000013.1, from coordinate 22,747 downwards.
ACGCGGTCCGCGCTGTACGACAGGTACCCGTCCACCAGCGCGTATCGCCCGCGATCGCTCACCTGCATCCACATGCTCTTCATGCTGTACGGCTTGATAATCAGCGGAAACGTGACCACAGTTCCCTTCTGCAACGCTGCCGGTATCACGCACGCGCGCGGAGGAACGCCCGAATCCTTGTCCCACGCCGGGTCAACAATCGACGACGACCGGAAACGGAATCGTCAGCAGGTCCAGCAGCAACAGCGCGAGGACGCCCGCCGCGAGCGAATAGCGCTGCCGCGTGCGTCCGCATCCGTTCCAGCAGGAACGCCACCCCCAGCGAAGCCAGAACCGCCAGACACAACGCCACGATCACCTGAAAACGCGCCGGCGCGGACACGAACCTCAGCCACGGAATGCGATACACCAGCGCAGCTGGCCCGGGAATCGCAGTTTGCCTGCCGTAAAAACGCAGCGCCGGCCCGAGCGAGAGCCAATAGAAAATCACTGCCAGCGACGCCGCCTGCACCGCCCAGCGCCGTTGGAATTCCCGCCCTTTCCAGAATCCCAGCAGCGCCAGCGCCAGAATCACCGGCCCCACGTACACGGTCCCTTCATATCCGGCGACAAAAATATTCGGATCGAGCCCCCGCGCGAAATTCCCCAGCAGCAAGTGGTTCCAGCTGGGGATGAGGAATCCCAAGGCGTCCGCCGAGAATTCCTTGAGGTGCTCGAACGGCCGCGGCTGGGGCCGGTCAGCGGAATTTCCGATCAGCATCGCCAGCAGCGGCGAGAACGTGACCAGGAACGTAACCGCTCCCCATGCAAGCGCCTTCCAGATTTTCGCGAGCGACCGCGCCCCCATTTGAATCGCGTCCACTCCGATCGCCGCCAGCGTGGCCAGCAGACAAATTACCGTGTAATTGAAATGCGCGAGCGCCGTCAGCAGCAGCGCCAGGCCAAGCAGCACGCCGTCTTTCCAAGGCTCCCCGCGCCCCTCCAGCACGCGCGCCAGAGCCAGAAAATACAGCGGCACGGGAAACGCCGTCACCAGGCTCAAATGCCCCAGCGCGTGCGCCAGTGAGAAACGGACTGAACCCGAAGCAGATCCCCCCAATGAAAGCCGCCATCTCGTTGCGGCAAACGCGCAGGCAAAGAAGCCTGCCGAAGAACGCTGCCAGCGCCAGTTGAAGAATCAGCGAAAGGTTGTAGGCAGCCGCGGGCCCGAGCAGCCAACTGGCAGGCAGCGCCAGCAACTCCAGCCAGCGGATCGGTGGTGCTCCACGTCAGGTTCACCGTGTTCGGGTAATACATCTGGTTCGTATAAAAGGGATTCTGGAATCTCGCCACCGCGCGCGCGAAGTGCCACAAAAACCAGGCGTGCTGAAAGTTATCGCCGGAATAACCCAGCAGCGCGGAAGCGGGTGAAAGCGAACCCGGAAGCGTGAACAAAACCGCCAGCAGAAGGCAGCCCGCAAAGGCAAGCCAATGGCGCCGCGCGGCGCCGGAATCAGCCGAACTCGCGGCTGCGGGACGGCTCCTTGGTAGTCCTTCTGCGATGGAGTCTGTTATCGGCAAGATCGTCCGGGATTTCCCTGGAACTGCGGATCGGCGGCCAAGCAATCGCCACACAATGGCCGGACAATGATCTTAGCGCGTGGAAGGTGTTTCGAGGGAGTCGAAGCGTCGTGAAGGCGTTTCGGGATCGCGAGCGAGCCGCTAATCGACCCTAATCGGGCGCTAGCAGTGCTTCAGCCAGCGAGCCACATCCTTCGCATGGTACGTCAGTACGATCGAGGCGCCCGCCCGCTGAATGCCGGTCATGATCTCCAGCACGATGCGCTTTTCGTCGATCCAGCCATTGCGCGCCGCCGCCTTCACCATGGCGTATTCGCCGCTCACGTTGTACGCGCCGACCGGCACGTCGAATCGTTCGCGGACGCGCTGAATAATGTCGAGATACGCGAGCGCAGGCTTCACCATGATCATGTCCGCGCCCTCTTCGATATCGAGCGCCACTTCTCGCAGCGCCTCGCGCGCATTGGCCGGGTCCATCTGGTAGCTGCGGCGGTCGCCGGACTGCGGCGCCGACTGCGCCGCCTCGCGAAACGGCCCATAGAACGCTGAGCAGTATTTCGCCGCGTACGAAAAAATCGCGATATCGGCAAAGCCGTTCGCATCGAGCTTGCGGCGAATCGCGCCCACGCGCCCGTCCATCATGTCCGAAGGCGCCACCATATCCGCGCCCGCCCGCGCGTGCGAAAGCGCGGCCTCCGCCAGCAGATCCAGCGTGGGATCGTTCAGCACGTCGCCGTCTTTGATAACCCCGCAGTGCCCGTGGCTCGTGTATTCGCACAAGCACACGTCGGTGATCACCAGCAGATCGAGCTTCGCCTTGCGGATAGCTTCGATCGAACGCTGCACCGCGCCCTGCGCCGAAGCCGCCTCCGAACCCGTCGCGTCCTTGTGCTCCGGCAGCCCGAATAAAATCACGCCCGGCACTCCCAGATCGGCAACCTCGCGGCATTCCTCGGCGATCTGGTCCGGTGATTGCTGAAAAACGCCGGGCATCGAGCTCACTTCCGTCCGCACCTTCGCCCCGGGGCAAGCGAACATCGGATACACAAGCCCGCTCGTCGTTAGATTCGTCTCGCGGACGAATCCCCGCAGGGCTTCGCTCCGGCGCAAGCGTCGAGGCCGCTGGATGGGAAACGTCACGCGCCCCTCGCAGAGGACGCCTGGCGCTGGTAGTGCTTCGCGATGGCATCTGCGAGCGCGGCGGACGAAGACTCGTTCGCTTCGATCTCCACGCGCACCCCGGCTTCCCGCAACGCCCGCGCCGTCGTAGGCCCAATCGCCGCAAAATGCACCCGTTCCGAGAGGCTCGCCAGGTCCGCGGCGGGAATGAAATGCCGGAGATTGTGAAACGCCGAAGGGCTCGCAAACACAACCGCGTCCGCCTCGGCCCGCTGCAGCCGGCAAAGATTGGTCGAGTCCACTTTCTGCGGCGCCGCGGTGCGATACGCGATCACGTCGGTCACCCGCGCGCCCGCCTCGCGCAGCGCATCGGGCAGGCGGTCGTCGGCGCGGTCGCTTCGCGGCAGCAGCACGTTGCAATTGCCGATCGATTCCGCCAGCTCGCGCGCGAGGGCTTCCCCGGTATGATTCCTGGCGACGTAATCCACGCGAAAATCTTCCGCCTCGGCCGCAAGTTGCGTGGCCGGTCCCACCACCGCGATCCGATGCTTGCCGAAAGAGGGAGAATCGGGCGCAATTCCAAGCTCGGCCTGCCGCACGGCAAAGAAGCGCACGGCGTTCTGGCTGGTGAAAAGAATCCAATCGAATTCCGCCAGCCGTCCGATGGCTCCGTCGAGACTGGCAAGATCTTCCGGCACAGCGAATCGCACCATGGGCAAAAGCACAACCTCCGCGCCCAACCGCTCGAGCGAGCCGATCAGCTCGGCGGCCTGCTCCGGCGCGCGCGTAATCACGATACTTTTCCCCGCCAGCGGACGTTCGTCTGTGCTCATATCCGTGCCGAACCTTCTATCAAGTTATCCAACCGACCTTCCCGCCAGGCGCAGGATTCTCTCCGCGCCCCCTTCCCTCAAAGCTTCCCCGAGCCGCTTGCCGATGCGCTCCGCATCCGACGCGTCGCCCGTTTCTTCGCCCCGCAGATATTCTTTCCCGTCGGGCGAAAGCAGACAAGCCTCGATTTTCAATCCGCCATTTTGCAAGCGCGCCCAAGCCCCCAGCGGCACCTGGCACCCGCCTTCGAGTTCGTGCAGCAGCGCGCGTTCCGCCGTCACGCAGGCATTCGTTTCCGCGTCGTTGAGCGCCGCAACCAGCGCAGACGTTTCTTCGTCGTCCTCGCGCGTTTCAATCCCCAGCGCGCCCTGCCCAACCGCCGGCAGCATCACCTCCGCCGGAATAATCTCGGTGATCCTATCGCACGCGCCCAGCCGCGTGACCCCCGCCGTCGCCAGAATAATCGCGTCAAACTCGCCCGCGGCCACTTTCTTCATCCGCGTATCGACGTTCCCGCGAAGATCGACCACCTCCAGGTCTGCGCGATAGTGCCGCAGTTGCGCCTGCCGACGGAGGCTGCTCGTCCCAATCAGCGCCCCGGAAGGCAGCCCTCGCAGGGTATGCCCATTCCGCGAGATCAGGCAATCGCGCGGGTCTTCCCTCTTCGTCAGCGCGGGAAACGCCAGCCCGGCGGGCGTTTCGGTGGGAACGTCCTTCATGCTGTGGACGGCAAGATCCACCGTGCCTGCCAGCAGCGCGTCTTCCAGTTCCTTGATGAACACGCCCTTGGTTCCCATCTCCGCGCCAATCTGCGCCACCGAGGCCGTCTGAAAACGGTCGCCGGAGGTGCGTATGCGCACCAGCTCCGCCTCCACGCCGTGCAGTTCCTTCAATCGGTCCTTGATGTGATTGGCCTGCCAGAGGGCGAGCGCGCTCCCGCGCGTCCCGATCCGAATTTTCTTCACGCGCGCCCCTTCACAGTTTCCCGTCGTCCAGGCCAAAAATGTGCCGCAGCGCTTCGACGGCGCCCAGCCGCCCGCGCATTCCGCGTCCGCTGCGAAGCCGTTCGGCGGGCTCATCGAGCACGCGCTCGATCAATTCTTCCGTGATGCGCGCGATCCGGTGGCGCTCCTCGGGCGAAACATCCGGCATTTCCTTCAGCCGCTCTTCGAGCAGCAGAAGGCGTTGCTGATGGAACCGCCCGCGCAGATCGTCCACGATGGACCCGGCTTCAAGCGCCGCGCGCCACGCCTCGAATTTCGCGATGTGCTCGACAATGATCGCCTCGACGCGCGGCACTTCCGCCTCCCGCGCCTTCTTGTTCTGCTCGACGATCTCGCCCAGGTCGTCGATATTGTAGAGGTACAGATTGTAGAGCCCCGCCGCGGCCGCATCCACGTTCCGCGGCACGCCCAGGTCCACCACGAAAATCGGCCGCCCGCCGCGCGAAGCAATCGCGCGTTCCAGCATCTTGCGCGTCAGCACCGCGCCCGTTCCGCCCGCCGACGTGACGAGAATATCCGGCTGGCTCATCTCCGCTTCGAGCGCTTCCCACGCCGCGGCGCGTCCGCCCATGCGCCCGGCAAGATCGGCGGCGCGATCGAAAGACCGGTTCACCACCAGCAGGCTGCCGATCGACCGGTTCCGCAGTTGCTCCACCACCTGCTCGGCCACAGCTCCCGCGCCAATGATCAAAGCCGCGCGCCCCTTCAGGTTCCCGAACACCCGCTCCGCCAGCTTCACTCCCGCGAGCGCCACGGACATCGGCCGCGTGCCCACTTCAGTCTCCGACCGCACGCGCTTCCCCACTTCGAGCGCGCCCTGAAACACGCGATTCAGCACCGGCCCGGTCGCCCCATGATCGAGCGCCTGCCCGTACGCCGTGCGCAGCTGCCCCAGAATTTCCGCCTCGCCCAGCATCATCGAATCAAGTCCCGCCGCCACGCGATAGAGGTGATAAATCGCGTCGCGCCCCGCCCAGCGATAGAACTTCCCGGTCACCTCCGAACGCGCGATTCCGTGAAACGACGTAAAAAACTCCTCCATCGCCTCCGTGAGCGCCGAGCCTCCTTCGCCCGCCACGCCATACAGCTCGCTGCGATTGCACGTCGAGAGCACCACGGCTTCTTCGAGGATTCCCTGCCGCCTCAGCTCGTCAGCCGCATCGAGCGCCTGCTTTTGCGTGAACGACACCCGCTCGCGCAGTTCCACCGACGCGGTGCGATGGTTGCACCCGATCAGCGCCAGCTGAATGCGCCCGGGAACGATGCGTGCCGGATTGGAAACGATCGTCATGTCATCAGAAGAACCGGTGAAAGCGCGTCAGATACAGATTCACGAACGTATAGCTGAACAGCACGATCACGAAATTCAACGCGCACAGCAGCGCCGCGCGCGACCCTCTCCATTGCGCGCTCCGCGAAAGCCGCAGGTAAGCCACATACACCACCAGGATCAGCCCCGTAACCACCACCTTCGGATCGCCCCACGCGTAGCCGCCGCTCAACCGATGCGCCCACACCAGCCCCATCGGCACGCCCAGCGCCACCAGCACCAGCCCCAGGTACACGCTGCTGCGCGCCATCTGGTCCAGCACATCGAGCGCCGGGAACCGCCAGAAAGCGCTGTTGAGCCGCCGCGAACGCAGCAAGCGGTCCTGCACCAGATACACCAGGCTCAGCACAAAGGAAAGCGCAAACGCCGCGTAGCCCCAAGTGATCAGCGTGACGTGCAGCGCGAACAATGCCCCGCGCGCCGGAGGCGGCGCCTGCGGCTGCATCGGCACGAGCAGCCTCAGCCCGCCCACCCACGCAATCAGCAGCAGCGTCACAAACGCGCCCACGGTGTGCTGCCGGTGAAATATTTCAAGCACCAGGTAGGTAATCGCAAAAAGCCACGCAAAAAGCGACATCGAGCCGTAAAGATCGTCGTAAGGAACCGAGTGAGTGAACCGCGACCGCTCCAGCAGGTCGTAATATTGAAAGACGATCCCGCCCGCCAGCAGCACCGAAGCGATGCGCCCCAGCCACGCGTTCGGCACATAAAGGATCCGCACGTAGCAGGCAAAGCTCGCCACGTAGAAAAGCAGGCTCAGATAGCCCAGTTGATGTGTCATGCCAATGGATGTGTCAAAAGCTGCACACGTCTCCAGCGTAACCGATTATACCGCCGAACCCGCGAATTCCCGCGCATTCACACACGCAGCTTGGCGGCAAACTTGACACGCTCCCGGCCGGGAGTGTATCAGTTCACGCTACCTTAATTTTTTCACAGCGGGAGTTTCCGCGGGAGATTCGGAGAGGATGGGCCTAAAGTCTGTCCACAATCTGGCACGGAACGCCGCACTGATCACGGCCGCCGCCATCCTCGCCCTTTGCGGTTGCGCCCGCAGCACTCCGCAGCAGGTTGACGACGCCGCGCTCCGCGCCGCCGACGCCGACTCCGCCAACTGGATCACCTACGGCCGCACCTACTCCGAGCAGCGCTTCAGCCATCTCCACCAGATCGACGAGCACAGCATCGCCCACCTCGGCCTCGCCTGGTCCTACGACTTCGGCACCCGCCGCGGCCTCGAAGCCACTCCCCTCGTCAAGGACGGCGTCCTCTACACCACCAGCGCCTGGAGCATCGTCTACGCTCTCGACGCCCGCACCGGCAGCCTCCTCTGGAAGTACGACCCGCACGTCGCCAAGGACCACGCCAAGTTCGTCTGCTGCGACGTAGTCAACCGCGGCGTCGCCATGTACAAGGGCCGCCTCTACCTCGGCGCGCTCGACGGCCGCCTCATCGCGCTCGACGCCAAAACCGGCGAGGTCGTCTGGGCCGTCCCCACCGCCCCCGCGGACTCGCCCTACGCCATCACCGGCGCGCCGCGCATCGCCAAAGGCCGCGTGATCATCGGCAACGCCGGCTCGGAGTACGCCGTGCGCGGCTACGTCTCGGCCTACGACGCCGAAACCGGCCGGCTCGACTGGCGCGCCTACACCGTCCCCGGCGATCCCGCGAAGCCCTTCGAGTCCGACGCCATGCGCGCCGCCGCAGCCACCTGGTCCGGCGAATGGTGGAAAGCCGGCGGCGGTGGCAGCCCGTGGGACACCATCGTCTACGATCCCGAAACCGATCTCGTATTCGCCGGCACCGGCAACGGCGCGCCCTGGTACGACCGCTTCCGCAGCAAAGGCGACAACCTCTACATCGCCTCGATCATCGCGCTCAAAGCCGACACCGGCGAAATGGCCTGGCACTACCAGACCACCCCCGGCGACAACTGGGACTACGACGCCACCCAGCCGCTGATGCTCGCCACCCTCACCATCGACGGCCAGATGCGCCGCGTCATCATGCAGGCCAACAAGAACGGCTTCTTCTACGTCCTCGACCGCCAAACCGGCAAGCTGATCTCCGCGCGCCCCTTCGCCAACATGAACTGGGCCACCGGCATCGACGCCAACGGCCGCCCCATCGAGAATCCCGTAGCCCGCAAACTCGCCGAAGCCACCATCGTCGCGCCCGCCAGCGAAGGCGGCCACAACTGGCATCCCATCTCCTACAATCCGTCAACGGGCCTCGTGTATCTCGCCGTCCTCAACGACAGTTCCGTTCACGCCGTGGATCCCGATTGGTCCCTAGCCCGCCAGAATCAGACCCGCGACCAGAACACCGGCACCTACCGCGCCTACAACGGCCCGGTAGCCGATCAATGGCGCAAGCTGCCGCCCACCGGCCGCCTCGTAGCCTGGGATCCGGTAGCGCAGCAGGAAAAGTGGCACGTAGACCTGCCCGTCCCGAAAGGCGGCGGCACGCTAACCACCGCCGGCAATCTGGTTTTTGAAGGACGCGGCGACGGCAAGTTCAGCGCCTATCGTGCCACCGATGGCGCATTGTTGTGGGAATTCAACGCCGGAGTGGGAATCGCCGCGCCGCCCATGACGTACTCGGTCGACGGAACGCAGTACATCGCCGTAATGTCCGGCTGGGGCGGCCCCATGGTGCTCAACAATCGCCCCAACGGCAAAGGCAACGTAGGCTCGGGCAGGCTGCTAACCTTCAAGCTGGGCGGCACAGCCACCATCCCGCCCTACCAGCGCGAAGTCACGCCCGTTCCCACGCCCACGTTTCAGCTAACCGCGTCGCCCGAGGACGTAGAGCGCGGCCGCGTCCTATACGGCTCCTACTGCGCCCGCTGCCACGGCGGCAACGTAGTCAGCGGCGGCGAAACTCCGGACCTGCGCTACCTGGACGCCACCACCCACGCCATGTTCGAAGACATAGTCCGCGGCGGCATGCGCCGCACCAACGGCATGCCCTCCTTCGCCGCCGACATAACGCCAGCCCAAGCCCGCCAAATCGAATCCTTCATCCTAGCTCGCGCCCGCGAATCCGCTTCGCCGCCCGCGCACTAGCCGCATCAACATCGCGCTCGCGGTAGCGTTTGTCTTCGCCGTAGCGCAGCACCCTGGGAACGCCAATCTCCCGATTGGCGTTTTTGTCTCAGCCTTTGCGCGGCCGTTCGCCTCGCGCAGCCATCCTGAGCGCCTGTGACGCCCGACACCGTGCCAAGTGACTCCCCGCACTGCGCCGCATCCCGTACGCGCAAACAATGACACCGGTTCGCGAATCCAAATCGATCCACGAAAGAGGACTGCGCATGAAAATCTCACTCCCCTCGGGAAGAAAAATGGCGGCGGCATTCTCGATCACCGTTCTAACCGCCCTGATCGTGATCGGCTGGAGCGCCAGGGCCGAGCAAAAGGTCGCACACCAGCGGCCTGCGGTGCCCCTCGACATGAGCATCAATCAGGTGATGGTTGCCGTAGTGGACGATGCCGCCCACACCATCTGGGAAGGCGGAAACACGCAGAAGAAGCTCACCGACGGACAATGGCAGGTGCTCGAAGCCCACACCTATCAGCTCGAGGCCGCCGCCACCCTGATCTCGCTCGGCGGCACCGGCAAGTCCGACGCCTACTGGACCTCGTCACCCGGCTTCCAGGCCAACGTGCTGAAGTTGCGGGACACGGCCGTCGCCGCCCGCCACGCCGTCGAAGCCAAGAACCACGACGCCTTAAGCAAAGTGGGCGACAACCTCGTCACCGTCTGCGAGGGCTGCCACAAACAGTACAAGCCCACCGCACCCACCGAAGGCATCTACCACAAGCCCTATTATGACGAGTGCACCAACACCTTCGTCCCCGAGTAGGCGCTGGCCGGATGTAGCGCATGCCGAATCGGAGCTTAGCGGTTCGGCTGCGCTGCGGCGCTTATGGGACCTAGACCGGGAATATTTCAGGGTGTTCTGCGTCGTCGGTCCAATAGTTGAATCGCTCAAGGAGCTGGTTCACACCCTTGAAAATCGGAGTTCTCCGCGAAGACCCAAACCCCAAACCTTGCAGAGTGCTTAGTTGCGATATAGCAAGCGCCTGCTTAAGGTTTTCAAAGCTGAATAGCTCTAGCGGAACAGAGGGGTCACTTTCGTTTTCATCTCTTTCGAAAAGAATTCGGGAAGCTTTCCTCATGTCCTCGACAGCACAGTTGCGCGGCAGTGTCTGGCTAATCACATAGTTCAGTCTTACCGACGCAGCGGCAGATAAAATGTGCCAATCTTTCCAGCCCTCTTGTCTTAGCTGTCTCACCAACATTCGAAAGGATGGTTCTATTATCAGTCGAGGCAGGGTGTATCTTAGTTGTCCGGAACATGAACTATATCGCTTCCGGATCAGCCTCTTTGACTCCGCGGCGCTGTATTCGGGATGGAGCCCCGTCGGACCAGACAGACCGGAACTCGTTTTCATTGCGGCTTGGGGAATCGTCAACGAAATCTTACGGGAGTGTTCGTAATGATTTTCGAACTCCTCCCTCGAATAAAATTCCCGGAATAAACGGTAGTATTCAGCATACGGAGAGAGCTTTGCTCCGAGACCTGCCCTAAATCTACTCTCGCAAGTCGCCAGAAATTTGTCGTCGGGCAAAGCCGACACCATTCTTAGAGTAGCCGCAGCCACACCGACGGCGATTGCCGAAGGATCCCAAATGCCCGACGACTTCGAAGGCAAACGAACGACCAATGCAACCTTCTCGTTGTCTGGAACTTCCCGGATGTTAAATTCTCCATCATGCATCTCAACACGCAGGTGGACGTCTGAAGGCAACAGCGACAGCTCTTCTTTGCGTAAGTCAGCCAGCAAAATCTGCAAAGCTGCACACAAGCTCTCTGCGCTCTGTGCAGTATCGTAGTCATTTGGCCAATCTAAGAACCACCGGACCCCCAACTGCTCCCAGCCGACCCGACGTCGAGGGCCGGCATCGCTAAACAGAGGCATTACGCCCTCCTCGATCGCCTTTGCGACGGCTCCTTCGAATCCCCTATTCTCGAAAAAATCGTCTAGCCGAGACGGAGACTCATCGTAAATTTCGTCCGAGCCAAAGGTTCGCAGGACGGTTTCCTTGAGGTAGGCGTGCAAGGGCTTATCGAAGTAGGAGCACGCGCGCGTGAGAACAAGAGAGTAGAAGTCGATCCTAGCCCACTCAAACTGCTTGACCTTCTCGCTACCGCTCATAGAGAAATGGTGGGACACGAGGAAGAACGCCTTCGCGGTTAAGAAAAACTCCATCGACGCGCCGCTGGCGTGATCACTAGAAGCCGCTTCAGTCAGGCCTCGATAGGCCGTCCCCTTCAGCGAATCGTCGTCAAGCTTCAGCGCTGCGAATGCAGCACCCAGCGCATAACACTTCGCAGCGAAATGGAGGCCCACTTCGGAGTACATTTTCGCAAGGAAGATGCAGAATCTCACTGCGTCCGTTACCGTCTCCTCGGTAAATGAGCCAATGTGTGCCCGGTGCAGTTCGTCAATGGCGTCGAGAATCCTCCCCCGACCGTAGTAGCTTTTCGCCCGCTCGAATGCTTGCTCAGCAACCTTCTGCTTTCCACACCGCTGGGACAGCAACCTGTCAGTCTGGGTCATCAGCCGCAGAAAATCTTTGTTGCCCTCGACCTCTGGTGCGAGCTGCGCCAGCAGCTTCCCGAAAGCCTCCAGGGGGAACATCGGAGCATCCTTAACGTCCTTGATCATCCTTCGCCAGACGGCAATTGACTCTGCTGGATTGAATTCGGCAGGGATAGCGGCGGTCCAGTCGAACAGCAAGAGATAACCCTCTGTATAAAGAAGCGAGCACTTCCGGCCCAGTGAGATGCCGACACACTTCATCAGCGTTCGAACACGTTCCAGAATGAGGCGCTGCCATTTCGCAACGGTTGTCATGTCCACATCCAACAAGCCGCCTGCGACCGCCCCAGCGGAATACCCGACAAGGATCGAAGCATCCTCCATCTCGCCAGCATCGTCACTCATAACAACGGCAGCAATATACTCCTCCAGACGCTCCCCAAATCCCCGGACCATCTCGAGGCCCCGCAAGGATGCTACAAAATCCTCATAAAATGCTCTCCGTTGAATTTCCTCGGACGGATACCCACGAAAGTCCCTGATCTTCATCAGCAGGCTTGGAAGGTCGGACTTGTAACCGGAGTTTCGTGTTGCGAATCGTACAGCCTGTTTGAGTCTAAAGAAATCGCTCATAACCAGGCATCCCGGATCGACGCTCAGCTTTAAAATCTTCTCGTACCACTCGTGGCCGGACTTCGGGACCGCCAAGGTAAATTCACTCGGCACGCTCAGATAATGTTGTGCGACCCAGAACAACTCAGGGTCCACGAGCAGTTCGGAAATCGCGCGTGCATCAAAAATTTCGAGCGGCAGTCCGTGCGTTTTCAACGCGTATTCCTTCAACTTATGCCTCTTGCCCACAGGAACATTCCAGCAGGACATAAAAACGACCCGCTCGACCTTTTCCGGAAACACCGTAGCCGCAACCAGGTCCTCCTTAATTTTTTTCGAAACGTTCTTCTCAATCGAACACGCAAAAACGACCTTTTCCTCCGTCACGCGTGCAAAGAACGGAGACCTCGGTCCGAAAGGAAGTACCTTCCCTGTTCGGTAAGTTTCGAAATCCGCACCCTGGTCACCACCCGCAGAAACGGGACCGGTTGAGGGGATTACGTTCGAATAGATGCGCCTTCTTGCCAGTTGAAAACAAATCTGTTCAAACTTGTGATGACCATTCTCGCCGGCAAGTTCAGATAATAGGAATAGGAGGTACTGCGAGGCCTGTACCGGCGTCGCGCCAGACCTCATATCCCCGGCAGGGTTAGGAGGAGTCTCCAAGATGTTCTTAGAGTTTTCAGTCACTTAGTCAACCTTTTAAGCTTGATGATACATCCTCAGAGACTGAACCTACAAAACACCACGCGAAGCACATCCTTGTAATCCCGCTCGAACTTGCTACGCTGGCCACGGCATGAGAGACGAGCAAAAGTTAAATACAGGGCGGATGCAGCGAATCAAGAAAACTACGGAGCGATCCGCACAACTACGCACTCCAGCGTCGGCCGCTTCCCTTCTTCCAGCCGAAAATAGCAGCTTTTTCCCGCGCATCTCACTCGACACACTCGAACGAACGGAATCGCATCCAAGTGATTCAAAACAAACGATCGGTGTCACGCTCACTCGACACTCTTATGAAGGTGCGCTGCACGCAGTTTCGCACGCACATTCAGCGACGAAACTCCCTCCGTGGTTCTACGCAGTACGTTGTCATCCTGAGGAGCGCAGCGACGAGGGATCTGCTTCTCTCGCAAGCCGAGGAGCATCCGCGGTTACAGGACGCACTGAGGGCCGCGTTTTGACCTTCTCCGGCGCTTTTCCTATAATCGCGCGACGCCTTCTCCATCGTCCATTTCTGCGCCAACCCAAGGAGCCACGTGTATAAAGCGGTCGAGGACCGGATTCGCAAAGCGCTGCGCCACCACATCCACGAGCGGTACAAGACCGACGTGCCTATCGTGACGGAGCGCCCTCCCAAGCTCGCCATGGGCGAAGTGGCCTCCCCGCTCTGCTTCGAACTCGCCAAGCGCCTCAAAAAACCGCCGCGCGCTCTTGCGCAGGAGATTGCCAATTCGCTCAAGCCCATCCCCGGCGTGGCGCGCGTGGAAGTGGCCGGAGGCGGATACCTCAACGCGTTCTTCGACCGCGCGGAATTCTTTCGCGGCGCGGCCGCCGAAGCCGGAAAAGGCTCCGCGCAAGGGGCGACGCAGCCCAAGGCCGATGCGCCCAAGGTCGTCGTCGAGCACACCAGCATCAATCCCAACAAGGCCGCGCACATCGGCCACCTGCGCAACGCCGTCCTGGGAGACACGTTCGCGCGCGTGCTCCGCTACGACGGGCGCCGCGTCGAGGTGCAGAATTACATCGACAACACCGGCGTGCAGGTCGCCGACGTCGTCCTCGGATTCATCCACCTGGAGCCGAAATCGCTCGACGAGGTGCGCCAGCTCGCCGCCGCGCCGCGCTTCGATTACCTCTGCTGGGACCTTTACACCCGCGTCACGCAATTTCTCGCCGAGGACAAGTCCCGCCTCGAACTCCGCGGCAAAACGCTGCAGGAAATCGAAGAAGGCCACGGCGAAGCCGCGCAAATGGCCGAAGTCGTCGCCACCGCCATCGTCCACTGCCACCTGCGCACCCTCGACCGCCTCGGCATCGACTACGACCTGCTCACCCGCGAAAGCGAAATCCTGCACCTGAAATTCTGGGACGCCGCTTTCGAGATGCTCAAGGAGCGCAACGCCATCCAGTTTGCGACCGAAGGCAAGAACAAGGGCTGCTGGGTGATGGAGCTGCCGAAAGAAGAAAAGGAAGCAAGGGAAGCAAATGAGGCAGAGGAAGCAGAGGAAAAGGAAGAGCCGGCCGAGGAGGCCGAGGCGAAGATCATCGTTCGCTCGAACGGCACCGTCACCTACGTGGGAAAGGACATCGCCAACCACCTCTGGAAATTCGGCCTGCTCCCGCGCGATTTCTACTACGAGCCGTTCTACACGCATCCGGACGGCCACGAAGTATGGTCCACCACGAGCGAGCCGCGCGAAAACGTCTCGCATCCCGAATTCGGCCACGCCCACGAAGTCTTCAATGTGATCGACTCGCGCCAGGCCTACCCGCAGCAGGTAGTCGTCGAAGCATTGCGCGCCCTCGGCTACACCGCCGAAGCCGACAACCTGAAACACTTCGCTTACAACGTGGTCGCGCTCACGCCGCGCTGCGCGCTCGAGATGGGCTACGACATTCCTCCCGAGGACGCCAAGCGCCCCTACATCGAAGTGAGCGGACGCAAGGGCCAGGGCGTGAAAGCGGACGACCTGCTCGACCAGCTCGAAGCCAGCGCCCGCAAGGAAGTGGACGCGCGCCACGCCGATTCGCCCGAAGCCGAACGCGCCGCCATCGCGCACGCCATCGCCATCGGCGCGCTGCGCTATTTTCTGCTGCGCTTCACGCGCTCCACGGTAATTGCCTTCGATTTCAAGGATGCGCTGAGCTTTGAAGGCGAGACCGGCCCCTACGTGCAATACGCGGTGGTCCGGGTAAATGGAATTCTGCGCAAGGGAGCGGCCAAGCATCCGGAATTCGAAGCGGTGGATGCGGAAAATTTGCAGCGGATCGAGCGCGGCGAGATCGACGTCGCGAAATTCCTGGCGTCACCCGCGGGCGACGATCTGTGGGAGCTGATTCTGCTGGCAGGCTCGCTCGACGCGCGCATGGACGCCGCCGTCGCCATGCAGGAGCCCGCATTCCTCGCGCGCTTCGCCTTCGAACTCGCGCAAGCCTTCAACGTCTTCTACCACAAGCACCACATTCTCTCGGAAGAAGACCCCGAAAAGCGCGCGTTCCTCGTGCGCCTAACGCAGCTCGTGCGCGAGCAGCTAGTCACCACGCTCGCGCTGCTGGGAATCACCGCCCCCGAAAAAATGTAGCGGCACGCACGGCGCGGCTGCACTGAAGCTTCATCGCGAAGCATCGACGATCGAGCGAATCGCAACGCCGGTTGGCCCTTTCGCCAGCCACGGACGCCCCTCGTCCACCCAGCACGTGGACGCGATGTCGAGATGAATCCACGGCGTGTCTTCGGCAAACTCCTTGATGAACCACGCGCCTGTGCTCGCGCCGCCGCCCTTGCCGCTGCCGGTGTTGCGAATGTCGGCGATGTTGCTCTTGATCATCTCCTGGTATTCGTCGTCCATCGGCATGGGCCACATCTTTTCGCCCGCGGCCTTGGCGCTCTCGAGGAACTTGTCCAGAAACTCGCGCGGCGTGCCGAACGCGCCCACATGGACGTTCGAGAGCGCCACTTCGATCGCGCCCGTCAGCGTGGCGGCGTCGATCAGATGCGTGCAGCCCAGCTTCTTCGCGTAGGTGACGGCATCGGCCAGGATCAGCCGGCCCTCGGCGTCCGTGTTGATCACCTCGATGGTCTTCCCGGACATGGCGGCCTGCACGTCTCCGGGCTTCTGCGCGCGGCCTCCCGGCATGTTCTCCACCGACGGAATCACCGCCATCACCGGAATCGACGGCCTCAGGAACGCCAGCGCCCGCATCGCGCCCAGCATCGTGCCGGCGCCGCCCATGTCGTACTTCATCTTCTCCATGTTGTTCGCCGGCTTGATCGAGATGCCGCCCGTATCGAACGTGACGCCTTTTCCTACCAGCCCCAGCACCGGCGCCTCGGGGCGCGGCGTCAGCGGCTCGTAGCGCACCACGATCACGCGCGGCGGCTCGGCGCTTCCCTGGGCCACGCCAATCAGCGCGCCCATTTTCAGCTCGGCGATCCTGCGCTCGTCCAGCACATCGACGCCCAGGCCGACTTCCCTGGCCATCGCCTCCGCGCGCTGCGCGAGAACGCGAGGCGTCAGGATGTTCGAAGGCTCGTTGATCAGCTGGCGGGCGAAATTCTGCGATTCGCCGATTACGCAGCCATGTTCGACGGCGGTCTGGAGGCTGTCGCCAAGTCCGCCCTCAAACCCTGCGAGCGAGACAGACTGAATTTCGCGTTTCTTCTTTTCCGTACGATACGTGTCGGACTCAAAGTTCGCCGCTTCGAACCCTTCCACGACGGCCTGCGCCGCCTCGGGACTTCGCTCTCCCTCGCGCGCCAGGAACACAACTTTCTTCACGCCCCGGGGTTTCAGATAGCGCAGGGCGGCTCCGGCAATCTTGCGCAAGTCGGAGACGGCAAATTTGCCCGGCTTCCCTGCTCCCACGAGCAACAGCCGTTGCGCGGCGAGCCCTTGCGGGAAGTGAATCAGGGTCATCTCGAGCGATTTGCCGGTAAGCTCGCCGCTGGCCGCGAGCGCGCTGAGGCGCCCGCTCATGGCGACGTTGATATCGGCGAGAACTCCGTCGAACTTGTCCTCGCGATCGAACACGTAGGTAACGAGCGCGTCGGTCTCAATCGAGGCGTACGGCTGGGACTCCAGTTGAATCTGCATGTCTTCCTTTCGTTTTGGAGCGGTTATCGGCGCCGCGAGCGGTACATCGCTTCATCGGCCTCGCGTTTGGCTTCTTTTTGGCGTTCGGATTCGCGGCGATCGTGGAATTTCTTGCCCTTGGCAACCGCAAGTTCGCATTTCGCAATGCCGTCCCGGAAATAAATCTTCAAAGGGACGACGGTCAGGCCTTTCTGCTGCGTCTGGATGGTCAGACGGTCGAGCTCGCGGCGGTTGAGAAGCAATTTCCGTTTCCGGAGCGGGTCATGATTGCGCAATCCTCCCGGCAGATACTCCGGGATGTGGCAGTTTATCAGCCAGCCTTCGCCCAGGCGAATTTCCGCGTAGGCTTCGCGAAGCGTTCCCTTGCCTTCGCGCAGGCTCTTCACCTCGGTGCCGACGAGGATCAGCCCAGCCTCCAGCTTGTCCAGCAAAGTGTAATTGTAGGAAGCCGCGCGGTTCTGGGCGACAATTTTTACGCCTTCCCAGTCCCCTTTTTTCGAATTGGATTTCACGCTGGTGCTATCATAGCGTTCGTTCGCAACATGCCGCAAGGCGCGGCGTGGAACCGGCTCCCCTCCCAGCCCTTTCACCTGCCAGTAATGCGAGCACATTCTCTTTGTGATAACTAATCGTCAACGGCAACGCCGAGGATTGTTGCCGCATCATAGCGCGGGTGCTAGACTTCGAAGCGTTTCGACCCATTTCGGGCGGAGGATAATGCTTCTGGACCGTAAAGTTTATCTGCCCATCCTGGCATGCGCCGTCATCCTGCTGGCCGGCTGCCCCAAAGACAATCAGGACTTCCAGGAAGGTCGCAAGGCCGAAGCCGTGCAGGATTACGACACCGCGCTCGTGCATTACGAGAAGGCCCTGCACGCCGAGCCCACCAACGTCGAATACAAACTCAGCGCCACCAAGATGCGCATGGAGGCCGGGCAATTTCACGTCGAATCCGGCGAAAAAGCGCTGAACAAGGGCGATCTGCAGCTGGCTCTCGCGGAATTTGAAAAAGCCGAGGCCATCGATCCTTCCAATGCCGCCGCCGATCAGCAAATCAAGAAAACGATGTCGATGATCGCGGCCAAAAGCGCCGCGGACGCATCCACCCGGGTAAATCCCAATCCCAACGACGACGGCGACCTGCTTTCCGGCCCTCCCGCGCTGAAGCCGATTTCGCTCGAACCGATTAATCTGAAAATGACCAACGACGCGCGCGTCGTCTACGAGACGATCGCGAAACTCGCCGGCCTGAGCGTGATTTTCGACCCCGATTTCACCTCGCGGCGCATTTCCGTGGAGCTTCCCAACATCACTCTCGAGCAGGGCCTCGACGCCGTGTCTCTCGAAAGCAAGGCCTTCTGGAAGCCGCTCACGGCCAGCGTGATTTTTGTGGCCCCGGACAATCCGCAAAAGCGGCGGGACATTGAAGACGAGGAAGTGCGCACCTTTTATCTCTCGAACACGCTGACGCCCCAGGACCTCACCGAAATCGTCACCGGCCTGCGCCAGCTGCTCGACCTGCGCCGCCTCCAGCAGGTGAACGCGCAGAACGCCATCGTGATCCGCGACACGCCCGACAAGCTGTTGCTCGCGTCGAAAATCATCCGCGATATCGACAAGGCCAAGCCCGAAGTGCTGATTCACGTGCAGGTGCTCTCGGCCAACCGCGACCGCCTGCGCAATCTGGGAATTCTTCCCGGGCAGAGCGCCACGCTGACGTTCAATCCGCGCACGGCGTTGCAGCCCGGGACATCAACCACGACGACGACCGGCGGGACCAGTACCAGCACCTCGACTTCCACCACCATCCCGGAAATCACGCTGAACAACTTGAAAAATCTCTCGACGGCCGATTACAGCCTCACTTTGCCGGGCGCGACGGCAACGGCCATCCTCACCGACAACAACACGCAGATCATCCAGGACCCGCAGGTGCGCGTCAGCGACGGCCAGAAGGCCTCGCTCAAGATCGGGCAGCGCGTTCCCGTGGCGACCGGCAGCTTCCAGGCCGGAGTCGGCGTGGGAGTCGGCGGCGGCGCCGGGGTCGTGAACCCCCTCGTGAACACGCAGTTTCAGTACATCGATGTGGGTGTCAATATCGACGTAACCCCGCGCGTGCACCCGGACGGCGACGTCAGCATGAAGCTCACCGTGGACGTTTCCTCCATTGCCGGCCAGAGCACCATCGGCGGCATCCAGCAGCCCATCATCAGCCAGCGCAAGATCGAACACGATATTCGCCTCAAGGACGGCGAGGTCAGCGTGCTCGGCGGCCTGATCGAGCGCGACACCACGAAGAACTTGAATGGGATACCCGGCATTTCCCAGGTTCCCTTTTTGCAGTACTTGTCCTCGGACATCAGCAAGGAAGTGGTGGACCAGGAAATCCTGATCGTCCTGACGCCGCACATTATTCGCTTCCCCTCGATTTCAGCGGAGGATCTGCGCACCCTGGCCGCGGGAACCGACACCAACGTCCGCGTCTATCGAGACGATACAGAGCCCCAGGCTGCGCTGCCGCAGCCGCCCAAGCCTGCGCCGGCCGGGCCGCCCGCAAGCCAGCCGAGCCCGCAGATGCCGCGAGGCGCTACCGCGGCCCCGCAACTGCGTTTTGATCCGGCCACTGCCACCATGAAGCCCGGCGACCACGCCACCCTCGGACTTTCCGTCACGAACGTTAACGATCTTTACTCCATTCCACTGCTGATTCACTACAACCCGGCCGTCGTGCAGGTGGAGGAAGTAAGCGACGGAGGATTCCTGTCCGGCGGATCGCAGCAGATCGCCATCGTCCAGCGAATCGACGAGCAGCGCGGCGAAGTAGTCGTCTCGGCTACGCGCCAGCCGAACACCCCGGGCGTCAACGGCTCTGGCACGCTGCTGGGATTCAAAATTCGCGCCGTGGCTCCCGGCAACTCCGACATTCAGGTTCTTCAGGTCAACGCGCGCAACTCGCAGCAGCAAAGCATTCCCGTCGTTTCCGGAGCGGCGACCATCCGGGTGCAGTAAGCGATGAACGTCTCCCTTTACAGTCTGGTAACTCGATCCGCATCGGCGCTTCGCATTCGCGGGAGGTGCACCGGCGCGGCGCCAATCGAGCGGACCCGCGCTGCCGAGGCGGGGATGACGCTGCTGGAACTCATCGTGGCCTGCTCCATCCTGCTGGTTCTCGCGACGGTTTCGATTCCCCTGGCGCGGGTGAGCATCCGGCGGCACAAAGAGGCGGATTTGCGCTACGACCTGCGGCAAATGCGCGACGCGATCGACCGCTACAAAGACGCGTCGGACAAGAATCTGATCAAGGTCGCCGCGGGCACCGAAGGCTATCCGCCTGACCTCGACACGCTGGCCAAGGGCGTCAAGCTCACGTCCGCGCAGCAGGACAAAGACCGGCAGGTGCGCTTCCTGCGCGAAATTCCCGTCGATCCCATGACCGGCAACAAGGACTGGGGGCTCCGCTCCGTGCAGGACGACGCCGACTCCGACAGCTGGGGCGGCCAGGATGTGTTTGACGTGTTCAGCAAAAGCCAGGGCACGGCGCTCGACGGCTCAAAATACTCCGAGTGGTAAAGCGCGGCGGCGAGCGGGCAGTATTGGTAAAGAGCAGCTTGTGAACAAAGAGACTACTGTACGAAAGATGTTACGAAAAACGCCGCGAGAAACGTTGCGGGGTGCAGTCGGCGATTCCCCCGGCTTCACGCTGCTCGAGCTGATGATCGTGATGGCGATCATCCTGATCCTCGCCACCATCGGCGCAGGCCGCTTCGAACAATCCATCATCCGCTCCCACGAAGCCGCCCTTAAGCAGGACCTCTTCGTGATGCGCAACGCCATCCAGCAATACACCCTCGACAAGGAAGCCGGCCCCAACTCCCTCGACGACCTGGTAAGCTCCGGCTACCTGCGGGAAATTCCGCGCGATCCGATCACCAAGCAGAAGGAATGGGCCACCTCCAGCGAAGACCTGCTGGCCAGCCCCGATCAGACCACGGTAGGCATCACCGACGTGCACTCCACATCGAGCGACATCTCGCCGTTCGAAAACACGCCGTACAGCTCCTGGTAAATTCCAGCAAAAATCTCGCGGAAGTTTTGCGTCGCGGTTGCGGAAAAACGACAAGTCGCGTAGTATTCATTTCGCGGGGTGGAGCAGCCTGGTAGCTCGTCGGGCTCATAACCCGGAGGTCGTTGGTTCAAATCCAACCCCCGCAACCATTCCTCTTCGTTCCTCCGTTTGCCAATTCCATGAGCCCGACAGGCTGTCATCTTTCTTCTGAGTGCTGCCGCGCTCAGTCCGGAGGTCATCGGTTCAAATCCAACCCCGCAACGGGCTATCGCAAACATTTTTATAGGGGCTGGCCGCATCGGAAGTCTTCGCTTTTAGGTACAATTGTGGTACTGAAGAATTCCAACTGTGCACTGGGAAAGGATCGCGGCGTGAGAGACAGATTCACGAGAAGGCGCCGCACCCTGATTACTTCTCCCCTCGAATGGCAGATGACCGCTGCACCGGTGCCGCATCCGCCGATTCCCGCGCTTGCCGAACGCGGCGGCACGCAGCTGCAGACGCCCCGCCCGACACTCCTCGTCGATTCGCGCGAGCAGAATCCATTCAATTTCTCGCGCTTCAAGGGATGGTTTGCAGGAATCGAAAAGAAAGCGCTTCCGCTGGGAGACTATTCCGTCGCCGGGCTGGAAGATATCTGCGTGGTGGAACGAAAAGATCTCTCGGACTTAGTCCACTCGTCCACGGTCGATCGGAAGGCCTTCATCGACCGGCTCCGGCTCATGGCTCGGTACCCGCATCGCTTGCTGGTGGTGACCAGCACGCTGAGTCAGGTGAAATCTCCTTTTGCGCACGCGAGCGTCGATCCCAATCGGACCACCCAGTTCCTGGTCGCCGCACTTGCGGGGCTGCAGGTGCCTTTCGTTTGCAGCGAGACGCACGAGTTAGGAGAAGAACTCGTGGGTTCGTATTTGTATCAGGTTCACCTCTACCACTGGCTAGAATCCAACGACCACGGCCGCTTTCTCTCAGATAACGACATATAGAGACTTGCTCGCAAAAGAGGGCCGGGCCAACAATAAATCCAGGGACGGATTTAGGCGCGCCATTGCCCCTTTCAGCTATGCCCGCGAAAAGTGTGCTGTTTTGAACAGTCTCGCCCCGGGAGTTCGCATAGCATATCGCACGGACAGTACACGAATCGCCTGAGGAGGCACCAAATTATGGCCATGCGTTCGGGTGTTTACATTGTTCCCACCAACGAGTGGTACATCGAACGGACTGTCTGGTTAATCGCCGGAGTGGTGCTGTTGGCCAGCACCGCCATGGCATTGCTGGTGAATCGCCTGTGGATCCTGGGGGTAACCGCCACCGGGCTTGTTTCCATTAACGTGGCCTTGACCGGCTTTTGCCCCATCGGCACTGTGTTGCGCTTTCTGGGCTTCCCTCCCATGCTCGGAGCGAAGGCCTCCACCCGCTCGAAACTCTACTTCATGCAGATCGACAAGTGGTACCTCGAGCGCCGCATCTATCTTTTCGTTGGCATCAACATTTCTACCGCGTCCTTACTAGTCTTGTTTCTCAGCCCCTGGGTGACGCTGTTCACGCTATTCGTGGGAGGAGCCATGGTGTGGTTCGCCGCCACCGGCTTTTGCGTCATGGCCAACGGGCTTTACTGGCTGGGTGCCGAGCCGCGCTTGAACCCAGAATCACTGCCTTCCGGGGGATGTGTGGAATGTCCCAAGTCGGGCGAGTGTCTGGGAGGGCATGCCATCCTGGCCCAGCCAGCGAGCACCATTGTTATCGCGCCTTCTCTTCGTTCCCCTTCGACCAACGATTTCCACGAACCCCGAACC
>CAVPVC010000012.1:0-5319 GCA_963709105.1 uncultured Acidobacteriota bacterium | reverse complement strand
CTAACGTTCCAGGTAGGGCTCTTAGTCCTTGGGGGACACTGTCAGTCCGGAGTTCGAAGCCGTGAAATAAGCCGTGGCCACTCAGTGCCCTGGCCATCGTTGATTATGAATTTAACTGCTTGACGGAAATTTACATTTAATGTATCTACCCTGAGCCGTTTCTCGACCGCTGCCCCCGGAACCTTGTACGAGCCAATTGGTTAGAGCCTTTTCCCGCAAGAGGTGTCTTTGGATTAGGAATGCCTGAAACGATTCTCGGTGCTGGATTGCTCTTTCTTCTGGACTGGCGGAGCAAACAAGCTGTTAGCGGGCTCGCTGCCCATGGCGGGATCGCCGTTGGGCCGATGCTGCGGATTCGCCGCGTGGCCCACACCAGCGCGCTCTACAGAAGCGGGAAATTCCGGGGTTTCCTCGCGGCGGCCTGGCTGGTTGCTTTAGCCTCCGCGATTCTGCTGCATCGCCTGGGCGCACGGTTTCAAAGTCCCGTAGCTCTGTGGGGGCTGGGAGCGGCGTTTGGCGGCGCCGCCGGAAACCTTCGGGATATTTTTCGATGGCATTACGTGGTGGACTTCATCGATCTCGGCTGGTGGCCCGTTTTCAACCTCGCCGACGTAGCGATCGTTGCAGGGCTGGCCGCCGCCTTCCTCGGCTAGCGAAGGAAACCAGGACAGGGAAACTTCGATGCGCCGCATACTCTTCCGCTGGAAAAACGTCACGGTGTGGAGCTATCCCGCCATGCTGTATATCGGTTTGGTTGCGGGAGTGGTGGCGGGAAATCGCGCGGCGCACGCCACCGGCGCGGACGCCTTCCGCGTGTTTGCCGCAACCTTCCTGTTTCTTCCGCCGGCGCTCGCCGGGGCTCGCCTGCTCTACGTTGCCTCGCATTGGAAGGATTACAAGGAAGCGCCCGGGCGCGTCTGGAAGCGCAGCGAGGGCGGCCTGGCGATGTACGGCGCCATGCCCGTAATGCTGCTGCTTTCGGTCCCGGTGCTCGCGGCTCTCGGCCTGGGATTCGGCGCCTTCTGGGACGCCGCATCCTTCACGATCCTCACCGGCATCGCCATCACGAAAATCGGCTGTCTGCTCAATGGCTGCTGCGCCGGGCGGCCCTCGCGGAGTTCGTTTGCTTTCACGCTTCCCAATGCGAGGGGGGTGCGTGAGAAGAGAATTCCGGTGCAGTGCCTGGAAGCGGCGTGGGCGGCGATTGTGCTCGGCGCCGCGTGCGCGCTGGTGGGCCGCCTGCCTTTTCCTGGCGCGTTGTTCCTGTCAGTCGCCCTTCTTTACAGCGCAGGAAGGTTTGCGCTGGAAGCCTGGCGCGAGCCCGAGCCTTCTGCCGGCAAAATCTCCGTGGGAACCGCTGCTGCGCTTCTGACGGTTATCTCAGGCGCTGTGTTACTCGTCATTCGATGGCCCCAGTAGCAGGCACGAGAATCTCTTTGGAGTTGCGGAACAGGAGTTTGAATGGCTAACGATCTCACCGGCGATTTCGATGTGGCGGCGGAATTTGCGATTCCCGCGGCCAACCGTGTCCTCGCGTCCATGCACAGGAACGGCAGATTTCCTCACTCCTTGACCTTTCGAGTGGACGACCTCCCTCCTGCAGGATCGACCGTATTGGGGCCGGTGGCTGTGGGCAGTGTGAACACGTTCGGCGACGCGACGGTCGATCAGACCCGCATCGGGAAGCCCGTGCCCCTGTCTGGGCCGGCGGCGGCCACGAACTTCGGATATTCCGTGCTCGACCCTGTGGTGAACGCGAACCTGCTGGGCGGCGTCCTCGGGCCGGTGCGGGTGGTTCCCAGCAACCTGCAAGGTTCGGCGCAGTTGCAGCTCTCGCCGCCCGCGCTCGCGGTTAACGATCGCTCGGGAACCAACGTCACCGTGGAACTCGATATCAGGTCGCGCTATTTTCCCGATCCTGGCACAGCGCCGCTCGCCGAATTCATTCACGGGCAGCTTCAAATCACCGCCGCCGTAAACCAGGTCACTTCGCAGGCGGCCAACGTCCTGGATATCGACGTGCACGCCGACACGCTCGGCATCAACTTCACTCCGTCCTTCTCGAGCCAGTCTTTGAGCGCCGCCGATATCGCCGCGGTGAACCTGGTGATCCGCAACGCGCTGAAGACGAGCTTGCTCCCGTCCAATACCACCTTACCGGCTGCGATTGAGTACGTGCGATTCAAGACGCTGCCGGGGCCTCCCGCGGCCATCGCCGTACTGCTCGACATGCAGGGGCCGCGAGGCAATCCGGCCAGCTTCAACAACCTTTTTCTCGGCGCCACGGACGATTTCGCCCTGGGCGTTGGCAAGGACTTCATCCTGTCGGCTTTTCAGCCGGTGGTCACAAGCATCCTGAGTACGCCCATCGCTCCGATCACCATCAGCTACGACACATTTTTCCACACGTTCCACATCCATTATTCGATAACTCTGAGCGCCGTGACGCTCGACCTGCAGGACGGGGAAATCGTCCTCACCATCAAAGGCCACGCGCACACCCCAAGCTCCCTGCTGCCGGATTTCGATTTCACCGTGCAGCAGGATTTCACCTTGAAGCCCGACGGCGACACAGTCGATCTGGTTGTGGGCGACATGTCCCTCGACACGTCGAGCTGGGTCGTGAATTTGTTTAAGAGCGCGGCGACCTCGGGGATGGAGAGCATGCGCGACCAGGCCCTGGCCCAGAGCGGCGTAGCGGCCACCGTCAGCAGAATGCTCAATGCCGACTCGATTCTAGGAGGCTTTCTCGGCTCTTTGCTGAACACCACAGGGCGAAGCACGATATTCAATCGCCGCGGTTTCACCCTGGCCTACACCTCCGCGAATATTCAGCCTTCCGGGATCGTTCTCCACGGCACTCTGGCGGTCACCGACTGGCCTGCCGTGGATGTGGAGTACGAAAGAATTCCCACAAGCGCGGCCACGGGTCCGGGCGGAATCATCGTTGGCGGGGTTTCCCCCGGGCCCGACTACTCGGCGCTGCTCAGTTGGATACCCGGCGGCACGATTCAACGCTTTGACTGGAGCACGCAGGGCCAGCCGCAGCCATTTCTCACGGATGAAAACAAATTCGTATACATCCATCCCCCTCTGGGAGCGACGACGGGCATTGCCGCTGCAGTATCGATCCCCGCGTACGCGCCTCTCTGTCTGACCGTTCGAGGTTCGCGGCTCACCGCCTCGGGACCCGTGAGCGCGCAGCCGGTGAGCGCGACCGCGTGCGGAGTCACCTGGCATCCGATCGTCGGGCCGGTACAGGCCGCGGGTCTCAACGGGGTGGCGGCAACGATAGCGCTGGCGCAATCAGGTCCCGGCGGGCAATTGCAGGTCACGGGCAGCGCACTGGCGGGAATGGATCTCACCGGCAAGAATTTGCCCAATCTCCTCGTGCATTTCGCCGGCGATAACACGTTCAATCGTCTGGCATCGCTCACGCAAGCACTGCAGCAAAGCAAGCGCCAGGACACCGCGACCGCCGTTCTGGCGATCTTAACGCCAGCGCAACTGTCGAAAGCTCCTTACACGGAAGGAATCATTTACGGCGACGACCAAAACGGTGCTTGGGGCCAGGCATTTGGCGTCAAATCCGCACAGAGGCCTGCGACCCTGATCGTCAGTCCGAAGGGTCAAATTCTCTGGCAGCAGAACGGGGACATCGATCCGGCCGCCCTCGCGGCGTCTCTGCAAAAATTTCTCGTTGCCGGAGCCACACTGCAGCTCGGCGTCTTCCGAACGAATCTCCAGATCGGCCGTCCTTCGCCGAATTTCGCATTTGAGTTCGCACCGGGCCGCGAACTCACGCTTCGCAAGCTCACCGGCAGCGACGTGGCCCTGGTTTTCTGGAGAAGCTCGTCGCAGCCGAGCATCGACGCTGTGCTTGATTTGCTAAAGGCGGCGAAAGGCGGCGCCGCGCAAGGCCCGGTGATACTCGCCATCAACGACGGCGAACCGGCAGACTTGGCCGCAAACATCGCCGCAGCGAACGGCTTTTCCGCTGCCCTCGTTCCCGATCCCAAACGCGAGATCTCGGCCACTTATGGCCTGCGCATCTGGCCGACAACCGTCTACCTCGACTCGCTCGGCCTGGTTCGCGCGATCCAACACGGCTATTCCGCGGTCCAGCGGTCCAAGTGATGAAATCAAGTTGTGGGACCATGCGGTTGGTCCGAAACGGTGATCTCTGCATGAGCGGTGGAAAAGGCATGCATATCACAGCAATCCGTGGGAGCCGCCACGCCGACAAGGAGCATCTCGATGATTGACGGATTCCTGTTTCTCGCGCCCATTCTGTGTCTCGCGGTCGTTGCTCTCTTTGCATTCGTCGGATGCCAGTTCGTGTACGGCGTAACCCCGAAGCTTGGCCCACCCGCCAATCTGACCGCGGTCGCCGGGAATGGCGAAATTACTCTGTCCTGGGACCCTTCTTCCGGCGCCGATAGCTACACCCTCCAGCGCGGAACCACCGACGGCGGCCCTTATGACACTTCCTTAACCGTCCCGGGAACACAAACAACTTATCTCGACACTCCTCTCACGAACGGCACCACCTACTATTACGTAGTCATCGCGCTGGCAGACGGCGACCAAAACAGCGATCCTTCGAACCAGGCCTCGGCGACCCCGATGGCAATAACTCCCGTCATGACTCCTTTTGTGGTGAACGCCACGCCCGGTACGCTGAAACAGGATTTTACCGGCTTCGCGGGAATGGCCATCACGGTGGGGCCAACCTCTCTTACGGTATATGCCCTCGGGCGACTGTTCGCCATGGGAAATGCGAGCAGCCACACCGTCAAAATTGTCGATACTACAAACGGGCAGGATGTTTCGGGCGGCTCCGTCTCCGTCAACATGGCCGGCGGAACGCTGAATGCATTCGTGTATGCCGCGCTGGCGGCTCCGATAACTCTGAACGCCAACGCCGCCTATTACGTGGTAAGTTCCGAGATCGCCGGCGGTGACTTCTTCTACGATAACGACACAACGATTCAGACTACGACCGCCGCCAGCGTAACATCGGCCGTCTACACCGACGCCACCACGCCCTTCACTCCCACCGCAGCGGCAGGCCACACCTACGGGCCCGTGGATTTTAAGTATTCCTGAAACAGGGGACTAAATCCTCGACTCGCCGCAGGGGCGGCATTGTGAGCGGCGCAGCGGATATTTCCTCCACTGGCCCCGCGAAGGGCGACCCAAAAGAGACGGTTTGCTTTACGGAATACTCAACGCGGCAACCGTACATGTGGAACGCCAGCCCCGCAGCTGTCCCGGGTGGAATCTGACCAAGCGAGAGTTGCCCACACACTTGACTCC
>CAVPVC010000011.1:0-13147 GCA_963709105.1 uncultured Acidobacteriota bacterium | reverse complement strand
CTACTCGGGAGTTGGCTCGAATTGCTGTGTGTAACAACACTTCAAGCCTCAGAATCCGAGCAGCCTACGTAGCCTTACAATGCTGGCTATGAACCGCGTCAGCCTCTCTCGAATGATCGCGTTCAAACATGAATGAAATGGCCACGGACAGCGGGAACGGCGTGTATACTTGAACTGACTCAGGACACTGGTCGGAGCGAATTATGGTGTGGCGAAGTGACCGAGTGATTATCTCACTTCTGTCTGGATCGGTCTTTGCGGCATGGATTCCAATTTACCTCCGGTATCAGACTGCCTTACAGTCAGTTCCTTTCATTGATTTGCTTAGCATCTTGCTTGGGCTACCTGGATTTTTGTCGCGGCGCTTCTCACAAATAATACGTACCCTCCGGTGTGGCTTATGTCACTGGCGGCCTTCATTTTCTATTCGTTCCTCGTTTACGTGGGCCATGAGTTAATCTCAGATTATGCTTCGCGCCGCCGCTGCATTTAGGTCTTCGTGCCAACGACGGTGATCGGGAGTTGACCGAACGACATGCCCTCAAAGCCTCTTTGACCAGCTGGATGATTCGTGCATACTCTTCCGCCAAGCAAGGTCGGAATGGAGCTTTTCACATGAATCGCCCTTGGAGATTAGCTCTTTCGGCCCTCTTAGGAGTTGCGCTGCCTTGGATTCCTGGCCTTTGGCTTCCAGGTATGTTGCTGGCTGCTATTCCATTCCCAGAGGGAATACATTCCGACCACGCGGAACTTTATTTCGTATTCGCCATGACAATCGATTTATTCCTTTACGCAAGCGTCATCTATTGGCTCCTGACTATTTGCTTTTCGAGGAATGTTAAGCCGAGAGAGTTTTAAGCTGGCCCACTACCTCACAATAGTGCTGCGTCAACGCCTGATAAACGCGCTCACCGGAAACTTGAAGGACTTTACGGTAAAAGCGATACTTCAGACGAGAGACGCAAAAATATGAGTAATCTCGTGCGAAGACGTGCATCAACGATTCTCTTTTCCCTGATCATCGGGGGGCTTCTGGGCTTTGGAGGCTTTATCTTGGGAAATCTCTGCTGGGAACACTTTGGCCCACCGGCAACAGACCCTGATCATATGCAAGCCTACCTGTGCGGAGCTTCTGTCGGTGCCGTGTTGGCGTCGGGAGGGGGCTCGCTACTGCTATGGCGGTTCTGGCCCCGGTCAGCAAGGGCCTGATTAACGCGCTAACCGGAGAAATAAAGTTTCACTTCAAATGGGCGGTTAGCCGTACGGGAATACTAGTATCATAATCGTGGATGCGGAAGGCGTTTAGGACTGCAGCAGTGACAGAGGAGATGATGAGCGAGATTTTTGACGATCCGGGAAGTGCCGAACAGTTCCGAAGTGGCAGCCGAATATTGAAGGGACTGCACATCAAAGGGCAAGTGCGCGGAGAGGAAAATCTAGTCGTGGACGGACAAATTGACGGCCCGATCAGCCTCGAACGAGGAGTTCTCACAATCACCGAAAAAGGTTTAGTAAGGGGCGATGTTGTCGTTCCCGAACTGATTGTACATGGGGGGCTCGCTGGAAACTTGCGCGCACGTGAGCGCGTGAAGATCACTCCCAAAGGATCTATCGTCGGAGATGTGACCACCGCACGGATGATGATCGAAGACGGCGGCTACTATAGAGGCGCAGTGGATATCGGGGCCTCACGCTAATTCGGCATTGATACCTGCCTGGGCCTATGGAGGTTGGGCCGGAACGTTCCTGCTTGTGTCAGCAGCGATCCAGTTGTCGATCCCTGCGGCTCGCGCTAGGCCGACACTGCTATTTGGCTCTCTTTTGCTATCGTTGATCTTATGCGGCACTGCCGGAGCCTTTCACAAGCGATGGTTCCATGAAACGTAAGAAAGTAACAGTGCTCGAGGAACGCCGAGAATTCTTACGGCGGGGAATGAGTGTGGCTATTACTTTCATTCGGGAGGAACTGATGCGAAGCATGGCTGGGTTGCTGGTAACGTGCGCGGCTGCGGGGCTGCTTTCGGCCCAACAAACGACGGCCACCGTCGTGGCGGGCACGAAGAAGGTGAACTCGAAGGATGGACTAACCTACGTCTGGGTTCCACCGGGGAAGTTTCAGATGGGTTGTTCTCCGGGCGACGCAGAGTGCGGCGACGACGAGAAGCCGGTCCACGAGGTCACCATCACCAAAGGCTTTTGGCTGGGGCAGACGGCTGTCACCCAGCAGGCCTATGAGCGGGTGACAGGAAAGAACCCAGCCAACCACAAGGGGCCTAATCTTCCCGTTGAGGAGGTGGATTGGGACGAAGCCCAGGCGTACTGCGCGGCGATCGGAGGGCGGCTGCCAACCGAAGCGGAGTATGAATATGCGGCGCGGGCCGGTTCCACCGTCGCCCGCTACGGCAACCTGGACGAGATTGCCTGGTATAAGGGAAACAGCGGAGGCGCATCACACGAAGTGGGGCAGAAACTGGCAAATGCCTTCGGGTTGTACGATATGCTGGGGAACACGTGGCAATGGGTCGCGGACTGGTATGGGAAGTACACCTCCGCCCCCCAGAGCGATCCATCCGGGCCCGCGAGCGGCGATCTCAAAGAGCCGAAAGGCGGTTCGTGGGGTACCGTTGCAAAGTCCTTGCGCGCCTCGCACCGTGACACTGTCGAGCCAGGCCACCGTGGCAATAAGCTGGGCATGCGCTGCGTCGGGAGCTGAGCTTGCCTACAAATCCGATGCTCCTTTGGACCGGCCGCAGCGAAGCGGTCAATCAATCCGCACAACCGCTCCCGTGCTCTGTCCAGGTCCCGTTCATCCTGCACCACAAGATCGTTCGCCGTGGGCGAATCCCGGCGCATCGGTTCGTCGTTCCCAAGCGCCATCGGCTTCACCATTCGCCCAATGATCCTCCCCCAAAACATCCGCGGTGGAATCCTATCTCCTACAGCCCACTCCATCGCCAGGGAGCAATGCGCCAGCATCTGCGCTGGATTCATCTTGCCCCAAAGCCGCTCGCTGTCTGGCCTAAGCAATGCAATCCGTTCCAACGCCGTAAATCGGAGCAATAAAGTAACACCTGAAATGCCGCGCGTTTTTGAGACTCTCCAAGTTTTCGGCTCCCGCAGATGAATCGTCTTTGCTAGCATTCTGAAATGGTCCTCGATCTCTCACACGGAAAACGGGTTTACGACTGGCTCGGCTTGCACAAGCGCGTTTATCGGGGTATTCGGTGGAGTGTTTGCTTTGGTCGGGAGGAGTATCTACAGGAGCGAGCGGTCGCCGCCCTGGCGCTGAAACAGGGCGATTCGGTTCTGGATCTGGCGTGTGGTGCGGGTGTCAATTTGCCGTACCTGTTCGATAAAGTCGGCCCTTCGGGGAAAATCGTCGCCGTGGATTACAGCGGCGGGATGCTCGCTACCGCCCGAGCGACTGCAACTGTAAAGGGATGGTCCAACGTCGAGTTCCGTCAGGAGGATGCCGCACACATCGATCTGCCTGCGGCGTCATTCGACGGAGCACTGTGTACGTTTGGTCTGAGTGCGATGCCCGGCGAAGTTGCCGCGCTAGGGCGCGCAGCCGTAGGCCTGAAACCCGGCGCCAGGTTTGTCATCTTAGATGCAAAAATGTTCACGGGCTTAGCACGGGTGTTCAATCCAATTGCGGGGCCAATCTTCAAATACACAACAAACTGGAATTACGAGAAAGATGTGCTGCGAAGTATCCGTGGAGCTCTCGGTGAAATCACGCTCAATGAGTATAACAGCGGGTCCACTTTCATCGCTGTCGGGACTAAACGCTAGGATTAGGGATTCTCGGAAATTGACATGCGCACCCAAAAGTTCGCAACTCCCGAGTAACGCGGCGGTCTCAATGGGTCGTCGCAACACCAGGACGGAGTTCTAAGTCGAGGAATTCCAAAGGCTAAGAACCATCCGCGAGCCAAAAGCAAAGAAAAGGCGTCCTGTTTAGGTAAAAGCGAACTGCAACCCCAAAGCTCGGTCCACTTGAAACGTATTGCCAGATCAAATGACCAGCGGGGTGTTGCATCGACCGTCTGAACCGGCAGCGCAAACCGGACAAGTGCAGTACGGGGCCACCATCTGTCCGGATTCCCGACTATACGTCCAAGTGAAATTTGCTGGGGAAAAATGCAGAAATCTTGCGGAGCGAGCGAACGGTTTTTAGCCGCCGGAAAGTCGTGCGGTTATGGGAGTACTGAGAGCATTGCGTTGAAGATTTGCGTAATGTTTCTGCGTAGATGTTCAGGGTTATTGTAGAATCCGACGACAATTCTCGATCGAGCCGCGCATGCAAATTCGAACGCCAGACTGAGCCGTGCACAAGATCCGCCGGATAGGAGCCGCAATATGAAAACCAATTGGCTGGTTGCAGTCTGCCTTTTCGTGCTGAGTGGTTTGTGGGCCACTTCACTCTCGGCCCAGATCGGACCCGGCCCGCGCGTGCCCAAGGGCATTTACGCCAACTTTCTCCTCGATGGTGCGGTCAATCAGGCGGAGACAGCGGCGTATCCCGGTGGTCTGCCCGCCTATCCCAACCCGGCTGCGGACGCAATTCTCATGAAATACTTCACCACGCTTCTGGATAATCCCGCGATCTCCGGGCTCGCCCCCCAGATACCGTGGAGCCTTCTCAATCCAAACGATCCCGGCCTTGACCCCTTCTACCCGGCGGCGAACGCCTATACTTGGAGCCCGCTCGACGACGTTTTCATCGCAACAGATCAATGGAATCGCGCTCACCCCTGGCTCGCGCCAAAAACCATCCAGCTTATCCCCTCGGCCGGTTTTAACTCTCCCCTCTGGATCTTCAATACGATCGACGCCAGCGTGTGCGAGGGAGGCAAAGACTGCACGGGCGCAGGTTCTTGCGACGGGTTGTTCATGAGCTCACGAGAGGTGCCGGTGTCGCATGAGTGCGGATACACCACTCTGTTCTTTAAGTCGGAAGGTACCCCCAACTCTCAACTTCAGTTCCCGCTGCCGTGGAATTCCGTCTATAAGAGCGCCTTCCGGAGTTATCTGATTGCGCTCAACCGGCGCGTCCAGCAGGAACCAGCGAGCAACGCTTTTGTCTCCATCACTATGGCAGGACCGACGGCGTCTTCGGCGGAAATGATTCTGCCCAACTCGACCGACCAGAGACCTTACACTTGCCCTGGTGGAGGCCTGTATCTGGAAGAGAAATTCAATAACAACGGAAACCCCTTTTGCCCTCCCGCGTTGCCGGAATTTGATGTGCCCACTGCATGGAACTTGCTGTTCGCAAATTTCTATGGCCCGGATCCGAATTACCAGAATACTGATCTCCCATTTATCGAGCAGTGGGACGCGGCCATCGATGAATATAGCTGGATTTTTAATGGCACAACTTTGGCCCTTGTTACCACCACGGACGGGCTCCCTTCCTTCCCAGATGCCGATCCTTCGCTCTTAATTCCGGCGCCTGGTTTTGTGTCGGATTGCGGCAACGACCCCCTGACGAACCCGCTGAATTACGACGCGAGCCACGCGATGGCGTGCGCTGCCGTCACGCAGGTCCTGACTCATTTCACGAATCCATTTGTCGGAGGCGCCAACGTAAAACTGACCTTTGAGGCGGGAATGACCGCGGCTCGCGATGGGATTGACCTTGGGACCAATGGCATCAAGTGGCTGACTGCGACGACGGCAAGAGGCCGGGCGCCGCTGCCGGGCACTCCTTTCCCTATGTCCCGGATGCTCGGCGGATTGCAGTTTTCCCATACATTTTCAAATCGTTCTGACATCCTGGCAGAAGGCTGCCCGGATTACGGGCCCGGCAATCTTACGCCCCCCACTTGCAACAATCTCACTCCGGGCGAAGGGCTCCAAAACGTGTTGAGCATCAGCTTTTTTCCCGGTACGCCTGTCGCACCCTTGTTTTGCCCCTATACAACGGATTCGGGTACCTATGGATGCGGCTCTACTACTTTTGACGACAGCAACGTTGGCGGGAACTTCGACTATAGCGACGCCCCGATGAATTTCTTGGAGATTTATGACAATGATGTTCTCTACGCTTCGGGCCTGAGGAATTGCAATATGCTCGAGATTACAGGCAATCCCGTTGAGCACGTCCCGTCCACATGCGTACCGTCCATCACCGCGGATGTGGCGGCGACGCAGACGGAGCTCAATTTCGCGAGCGAGAAACTGTTGAGCATCGCTGAGTCGATAAGGTTGTGGTAGGCAAGGATTACGCGAGATCGCGGATCAAAGGAGCTACGTTCCCAGGCGAATAATTCGGCTTGCGTGCGCCTATGGTCCCCCTCATCTTCGTAACTCCTGATTAACGCAGTAACCCGACAAGTGAACCGTTGCTCCAAGTTCCAGCCCGCCGCATGCGCGGGGTCACCCTGGCCCAGTCCGCTAACCTTCCGCCCCCTTCCCCCATCTAACCCCATAGCTGCCCTCATTTCTGGCAGACTATAATGGATGACCGCCATCGGCGGTTCTGTCGGACTTTGGGGGAAGTGATGAATCGGCGATGTGCGCGAGCTACTGCAGTCTCTGCTGTCTGCCTCGGCCTCCTGGCGCTGCTGCTCGCTGGCGCCGCGGCCCGCGCCGACGAGCCCTACGCGCGCAGCAAAGACTACGATTTACAGAATATCCGCACCCATCTCTGGTTTGATCTCGCCCAGCGCAAAATCCGCGGCGAAGCCGACGAAAGCATCGCCACCTCTCGCGACGACGTAGCCCAAATCAAGCTCGATTCCGTAGGCCTAACCATCGAAGCCGTCACCGTAGACGGCAAGCCCGCCAAATTCTCCACCACCGCCGATCAGCTCCTGGTCTCGCTCGATCACCCCGCCCCGCGCGGCGAGCGCCACGAAATTTTCATCCGTTACGAAGGCCGCCCCAAAAAGGGCCTCTATTTCATCCTCCCCGACGCCAACTATCCCCGCCAGCCCCAGGAAATCTGGACCCAGGGCGAAGCCGAGGACACCCGCAATTACATCCCGATCTACGATTATCCCAACGACCGCATGACCTCCGAGATGATCCTCACCGTCCCCGGCAGCTGGCTCACCATCTCCAACGGCAAGCTCAGTCAGCGTGAAGGACGAGCCCGACGGCACCAAAACCTGGGACTGGAAGCAGTCCGAGCCGCTCTCGAGCTACTTGATCTCCGCCATCGCCGGCGACTTCGTCGAAAAAAATGACCAGTGGCGCGGCCTCCCGTTGCGCTACGTAGTCCCGCGCGGCCAGGAATACAAAATCGACGCCTCCTTCTCCGACACCAAGGAAATGCTCGATCTCTTTTCCTCCAAGCTCGACGTCCCCTACCCCTGGGCGCAATACGCGCAAACCTTCGTAGACGATTTCGTCGAAGGCGGCATGGAAAACACCAGCGCCACCACCCTAACCGTGCGCGAGCTGGTCAATCCCGCCCTCGAATCCGAGAATCGCCGCGGCGCCGATTTCGTCGAGTCCCACGAGCTGGCCCACCAGTGGTTCGGCGATCTCGTCACCTGCAAGGACTGGGCCGACCTCTGGCTCAACGAAGGCTTCGCCACCTACTTCGAGCATTTCTGGACCGAGCACCACAACGGCGTCGATGACGCCACCTACGAATTCTGGCGCGAGCAGAATCAGTGGTTCCGCGAGAAGCGCCTCTACCCCGTCCCCATCGTCGATCACAATTTCAAGGATTCCGACGAATACGCCGGCAACATCTACACGAAAGCCGGCTGGGTGCTCAAAATGCTCCGCGAGCAGCTGGGCGACGCCGATTTCTTCAGCGGCCTGCATTACTACCTGCAAACCAACCGCGGCCAGAACGTCGTCACCGCCGACCTGGAAAAATCCATCGAGCAGGCCACCTCCATCAACACCGACAAGTTCATGCACCAGTGGATTTATCGCGCCGGCGCCCCGCAATTCCAGGTCAACTATTCCTACGATGACGCCGCGCACCAGCTAAAGCTAGACGTGAGCCAGACGCAGAAAGTAGAAGGCCTGGTAGGCCTCTTCGACGTGCCCATCGACGTCGAAATCACCACCGCCACGCAGCGCAAGACGTTCCCCATCGAAGTAAGCCAGGCCACCCAGAGTTTCACGTTCCCCGCCGACACCGCCCCGCGCATGGTCCTCTTCGACAAGGGCGACAAAATCCTAAAGCAGCTCGACTTCAAAAAAACGCCCGTAGAGCTGATCTATCAGCTGGCGAAAGCCGAAAGCGTAGCCGATCGCGCCGACGCCGCCGTAGCCCTGGGCAACGTAAAGGACAATTCCGCGGTAGTCCAGGCCCTCGGCGACGCCGCGCGGCACGATCCCTTCTGGGGCGTCCGCATCGAATCGCTTCGGTCGCTGGGAAAAATCGGCGGCGCCGAAGCCGAACAATCCGTCTTCCACGCGCTGAATGATGATTTAAACAACGACAAGCCCTGGGTCCGCGAAGCCGCCGTTCAGCAGCTAGGAAATTTCAAGGAAGACGCCACGCTACCCTCGAAGCTAACGGCCATAGCCGCAAACGACAAAGCCTACCGCGTGCGCGCCGCCGCGCTAAGTTCGCTAGCCGACCTGAAATCCCCCGGCGCCTACGACACCTTAGTAGCCGCCGCCAACACCGACTCGCCCGACAACATCATCCGCGACGCCGCAATCACCGGCCTCGGCCACCTGGGCGACGACCGCGCCGTCCCGCTCCTGCTCGACTGGTCGTCGCCAGGTAAAGACCAGCGCACCCGCCAGGTAGCCATGATGGCGGTAGGCCGCCTCGACAAAAAAAACAAGGACATCACCAAAGCTCTCGTCGGCTACCTCCATGAGCCCTACTTCGACGTAAGCTTCTGGGGACTCTTCGCCGTAGGCGAGCGCGGCGACCCCGACGCCATCCCGCCCCTCGAAGACCTGCTAAAAAGCGAAGACGTAACCGCCAACCAAAAAACAATGATCGAAACCCAGATCGAAGTCCTGAAAGTCCACGCCTCCGACAAGCCCGAAAAAAAGTAGCCCCGAAGTAATCTCGCCTCCCGCAAGCCTTGCCTTGTAGGTCGCGGCTTTCAGCCGCGACAAAAAGACCTTGGCGGCAGCGCCCACCTCTCGCGGTGCCTTCCCGCGAGCCTTCCGTTCTCTCCAGGATCACGCCCCTCCTGCCGCGGTGTCATCCGGAACGAAGTGAAGGATCTGCTTTTGCTTTACTCCCGACCGTCACAAGCTTCCGCCACTTCCGCCAAAGCAAAGAAGTCGCTTTCAAGACAAGCACTTTGTCATGCCGCTCGCAGAGTCTCTTCCGCGAGGCCCGGTTTTACCTTGTTTAGCGCGCCGTTGAAATTCTGGGCTCAGTACGTACAGTACGTATTTTTCAGTGTTTTTCGCGTTGACGCAAACTATTTTCGCATGGCAAACTCGCTGCTCACTGAGTAACAAACGGCCGCGAGTTGACCGCCCAGTGCGCATAACTTTTCGCTGTTGTTAGCGCGGATGAGCTGAAAGATCCGAAGTATCGGAGGATGAGATGCGAAAGATTGCCGTGATCCTGCCCTTGATTCTAGGTACCGCCGCGGTTGCCATGGCTGGCGGTGGTCCAAAAGTTCCCGAGATCGATCCCACAAGCGGGGCGGCTGCATTGGCATTAGTGGCAGGAGCGGTGCTGATCATTCGAGGACGCCGCAAGGCGTAGGCTGTTAGCCCAGGAGGAGTTCGATGCGCAAGTTTTTGATGGTCGTGCCATTTGTTCTGGGATTTGCGGCGGTGGCGATGGCGGGCATCCCGCCCGTGTGCACTCCCGCTGTTCCGGAGATTGATGCTGCGGGCGGAGCGGCTGCGCTGGCGCTGGTAGCAGGTGCGGTGCTGGTGATTCGAGGACGCCGCAAGGAATAAGCTGTTGACGTAGCCTGTCTGGTGCTGCTTGGTCGGGGGCTAGTCTTAATCCATGAACCTCTGTTCCGCGCTGGTATCGATCCTGAGTTCCAAGAATTGGTTCGCCACCCCGCAGTTTTGCCCGGAGTCTCCTTTGGTGACTCACGCGAGATCCTCAGCGAAGGTGGGGCGATGACGGTCAACTGGGGAGTCCTCTGGTGGGTCGTCCTGGTGCTGGCCTTTGCGGTGACCGCGCTGGCCGAGACTTTCCTGCCTTTTCGCTCCTTGCCGACTTCCACCGCGCGTCGATGGTTTGCCAACACAGTGCTGATCGTCGCATCCAACGTGGCGCTGATTTGCGTCTACCGACTCAGCGGCATCTCGCTGGCGTTCACGATGCGGGGGCAATCTCACGGTGTGTTGAACCGCGTGGCCCTGCCTTACTGGGCAAAGTTTGCGATTGGGTTTGCGGCGCTTGACTTTGTCGCCTACGTGTCGCACCGCTTGCAGCACGCCATCGGCCCGATGTGGCGCATGCACCAGGTGCATCACTCGGAAACCGATCTCGATTTGACCACCGGGTTTCGCTTCCATCCGCTGGAGACGTTGTTTGCGGAAAGCCTGGCGCTGGCCGGGGTCGCGCTGCTGGGAACGCCGCCCGCCGCGGTGGGTTTCTCCGGGCTAGCGATTATTGTGCTGGACTTCTTTGAGCATGGGAATTTTCGCATTCCCGATCGAGCCGATGGCATCCTCCGCAGGCTGATCATTACCCCGTCCATGCATCGCTTCCATCATTCCGACGCCGTGGCCGAGCAGAACGCCAACTTCGGCACCGTGTTTTCCTTCTGGGACAGAATGTTCGGAACCTATCGCGCCGGGCATCCGTCGGCCTCCGTTCGTTACGGTCTGGCAGATTTGACCGACGGAAGCGAAGCGAACGCCGCTCGATTGCTGCTGCTCCCGTTCCGGCGTGCATCGGGAGCCACGCTGGCATCTGGTCCGTCGCTCGACCACCCAGGGCTTCAGACAGCTAAGACGCTGCGCACAAAGGAATCCTCTCAGTAGGCGTCCCCCTGCCCAAGGTCATTGGCTCGCAAGATGTGCTGAGTCTCTTAGCGGCGGACTTCCTGGCCGTCGAAAGGGTAATCCGCAATCCAATGGAACTTGCGGTTGGCCAGCGGCAACTTGTTAGTTTCCATTCGCTCGAGTTTCATGTGGATGGTGTGAGCGTCCATCGTGCCATCGAGAGTCAATAGACCCGGAGCAGTCTGGTCGTAAACGAAATTCGCTTTCCAGTTCTTGTCGCTCTCCTTCGTCAGCGTGATCGTTTTGCCCTGCGAGCGGATTGTCGCGCCATAGCCCGCGAAAGAATCATCCATGTCTTGAAAAGTGACGCTGGTAGGAAAGTCAAAGATCACTCGCCGCCATCGGTCATGATCGGTGAGGAGTGGCGGGCGCAGCTGTCCGTCGATGGAGAGCTCGTTCACAGTCCAGATGCCGTAGAACGGCGATTTCTCTCTTCCGCCCCCGTAAGCATACCAAGCGGTTGCGTTGCCATAAGCATAGATTCCCAGCAGATAGACACACGCGATGATCTGCACATCTGCCAAGATCCGCCTGGTCCTGCCGGAACGGAATGATTCGGGTTGATGGGAAGGACCAACCTCTCGATTCAAGAAGAAGTCAGCTAGACGCGGAAGCTCGGGAGCCAGCAGAAATAGAGCCATTAGAATCAAATGGAAAGACAAAAGTTTTCGAGAAATATCGTAGGCCATATTGATTGCGAAGATCTCTACCAGGTCCGCCAGGCAAATGAGCGCGCCGAGCAACGTGGTCCGCGGAATCAGCAAAAGGATTCCACCCACCGTTTCGGCGCATCCAGTGAAGATCTCATAGGCCGGAGACGCACCGATGGAATTCCACAGCACCCCCATTGGAGTGAAGTTACCAAAAGGCTCGACCCATCTCGTGAGAAAGGGGAAAGGCATCTGGTTCGGAATGATTTTAGCGAGGCCATAAAGGAACATCTGGGAAGCCAGGGCCAGGCGAAGGAAGAGCCGGAACCACCCATCCAGAAAAACGTAATTCCCGCGTTTATCGAGCAGAGACCACACAACCGTTGCTGCCGCGGCAACAACGAATAGACAGAACGCCTGAACCCAATCGAAGGTTTTGTCCCCGGTGTCGCTCATGTAAACCAGCGGATGGTTGATGCCGGAAGATGTGCGCGGCCGTCCAGAACGTGATCGGCCGGAGCGGCCATAGCGTCCCGAGGATTGGAACGCCATGCTTGGAAAATGTCGGCAGGTGGAGTCCTGCAAGGATCTGCGTCGTGAGGCAGTACAGCCCCAGATACGCGAAGAAGAAACGGAATGCGAGGCGCTTGGGAAGTCCCCAGTGCGGGTGGTGCGCCGTGAGCGGCGAT
Organism: uncultured Acidobacteriota bacterium; assembly: GCA_963709105.1. Lineage (GTDB taxonomy): Bacteria > Acidobacteriota > Terriglobia > Acidiferrales > UBA7541 > Palsa-295. Next base: position 885 of record CAVPVC010000011.1, on the reverse strand, counting down.
TGTTCGATAGGAGACCGGGTGCTCATTGCGGACCTCCGCGACCGGACCGGCATTTGCGATGCGGTTGGTCGAGTAGTCTACATCACAACGTTCCACGCAATTCTTGTCCGTTGAAATCGCCTTCCCCCCCCCCCCGCCGCTTTCCCCCGCGGCGCGGGATGCGGAGCTTCCGGGCTGCGTGGCAACAATTACCTCGCCTTTGCCCTTCGTCGTCTTCGCCTTTCGCTGTCATCCCGAGGAGCGCAGCGACGAAGTACGGTTTTCTATCGCGCGGCTTTCGCGCGATGGATCTCTCCCCGTGCTGTAATTTCAGCAACCACCATCGCAACCCGCCACTCCTTCCAGGAGTCGGGGCTTCCAGCCCCGACAAAAAGCCGAGCGCGGAGCGCCCTCCGCTCGCGGCGCCGTTCCCGCGAGCCATTGCCGCTCGCTTTCCGCTGTCGTCCCTGGTATCGCCATTCTCCTGAATGGCGCTTTTAAACCCGCCAACCGCGAGATTGAAGTTCCCGGGCCATCCCTGCTTCCGTCTTTAGGTTTTGCATTGCCCCTTCTTTCGTTGTCATCCTTGAGAAGCGCAGCGACGAAGAACGGTTCTCCATCGCTCGCGATGAATCCCTCTTCGCGTGCCAACTCGGCAACATCAACGCAACCCGCCACGCCTTGTAGGGGGTCGGGGCTTCCAGCCCCGACAAAGCCGGAGCGCGCAGCGCCTACCGCTCGCGGCGCCGTTCCCGCGAGCCGTTGCCGTTCGCTTTTCGCCGTCGTCCCTGGGATCGCCATTCTCCTGAATGGCGCCTTTGAGCCCGCCGACAGGGAGATTGACGTTCCCGGGCCATCCCTGCTTCTGCTTTCAGGTTTTGCATTTGCCCTTCGCCAGTCGCCATC
>CAVPVC010000010.1:0-787994 GCA_963709105.1 uncultured Acidobacteriota bacterium | reverse complement strand
GGCAGGGCCGCTGCCGCGACGGCCGAGTGTTCACTCGCCGGTCTTCTTCTTCCTGTTCTTCATCGACTCGCGGAAGCGATAGCTTTCACCATTCATCTCGAAAATGCTGGCATCGATGCGTCAAGCGATCCAGCAAGGCCGCGGTCATGCGTTCCCCCTGGAACACCTGGCCCCACTCGCTGAACGCCAGGTTGCTCGTCAGCAGTAAGCTCCGCCGCTCGTAGCGTTCAGCGAACACCTGGAAGAGCAGTTCCGCCCCCGACTTGCTGAACGACAGGTAGCCCAGTTCGTCGCAAATCAACAGATCCGTCTTGTCCAGTTGACTCAGCAGCCGGTCCAACTGATACTGCTTCTGCGCCTGCTCGAGTTGCGTCACCAGCTTTGCCGCCGTGAAGAAACGCACCCGCTTGCCCGCCCGGCACGCCGCCAGGCCGATCGCTGTCGCCAGGTGCGTCTTGCCCGTCCCCGGACTGCCCACCAGGCACACGTTCATCTTTTGCTCGATCCACTCGCCGCGCGCCAGTTCCAGCACCTTCGGCTTGCTGACGTGCGGCACGCACGTGAAGTCGAACGTGTCGAAGTCCTTGGCCACAGGAAAGCCCGCCTGGCGGATGCGCGTCTGCATCGCCTTGCTGCACCGGCCGCCACCTCCAGTTCGCTCAGCCGCAGCAGGTACTGCTCGAACGACTCGTTCGCCGCCGCCGCTTCCCGCGCCAGTTTCTCGAACTCCGCCGCCATCGTCGGCAGCCGCAGTTGCTTCAGGTTGGCGCGCAGCAACACATGCTTGTCATTTGCCATCTGCTTCTTCTCCTTCCGTGAACAAGTCGTCGTACCGTCCCAGGTCAGGCCGTGGCACCTGGATTTCTTCCATGGCGGTCCCCAGGCAGACGGGCGCACCCGCATCCTTCTCGGCCAACCGCTGCACCATCGCCGCGATCCGCTCGGCGTGGGTTTCCTCCGGACTCTTGCACGCTTGCACCGCTTGCTGCACCCGACTCAGCGGGTGTTCGGCCAGCAACTGAAGCACGCGAACGTACTGCCGCGCACCTGCTGTTCGGCCGTGCCGCTGCTCCAGGCGTTGCCGCAACTGCAGAAACGACTCGGGCAGACGCCAGTCGCGCAGCACCGGCGCGTGATCCAGCGCCGCCGGCCGCCGACCCAACGTCGCCAGGTAGTGCAGCGGTTCGAGGATCTGCTCGTTTCGCCCGTAACTGCGCTGGTGCCGCGCCACCACCGTCGCACCATCCACCACCTCCACGCGATCGACGTAGCCCTTTACCGTCACACTCCGGTAGGCGCACGCCCGCGGCACGCTGTAGCGGTTGCTGTCGAACTGCACCGTCTGGTACTTGTCCACCTGCGCCGGCTGCTGCAGGCATGGATCAAACCGATGGGCCGGCAGCGCCAGCGCATCGGCGCTTGATCGCGGGCGAAACGCTGCGCCGATCGACTCCTCGTATCCCTGCACCGTCCGATGCCTTTCCGCCTCCGCGCATTGCTGCAAGTGCGTGTTCAAGCTGGCCAGGTCCGCCGCCCGCGGCACCGGCGTCGCCCACTGCCGCTGCAACACCCGCACCCGCGTTTCCGCGTGCGGCTTCTCGTTGCCATGCGCCGGCATGCAGAACAACGCCTCGAACCGGTAGTGGCTCGCCAACGCCTGGTAGTAGTCGTTCGGCGTCCGCTCCCGCCCCTTGAAGATCTCGCGCACCACCGTCTTCGGGTTGTCCCACCACACCTCGTGCGGCACGCAGCCGAAAAACGTGAACGCCTCCACCATCCCGGCGAGGATCGCTTCCGTCCGCTCGCTCGGCAGCGCCAACGCGAAGCCGTAATGCGAATACGCCCAGGCGTTGATCAGCACCGGCACTTGCCGCCGCCCCTCGGGGAAATCCACGTAGATGTGGCCGAAGTCCGCCTCCAGCCGTTTCCCGGGATCGTGCGACAGCGGGATGAACGTCTCCCGGTGATTGCGTCGATGCCGGCTCACGTAGCGGCGCACCTGGTCATAGCCGCCCTCGTAGCCATGCTCCCGGCACAGCCGCTTGTAAATCTGCATCGCCGTGTGCCGTTGCTTCGGCGGCGCTTCCTCGTCGGCTGCCAGAATGTCGGCGATCGTCTTGTGAAAGTCACCCAGCACCGGTGCCGGCGGCGGCTTGCTGCGCGTGTAGGGAATTGGGAGAGGCTGGGCAAGAATCTCGCGCACCTTCTTCCGCGAGTGGTGAAACACCCGGGCGATTTCCCGAATGCTCATGCCGTCGCGGTGCGCCAGGCGTATCTTGGCGTAGTCGTCCACCTTCAGCATCCTTGCCTCCGTTCCAATAGGCCTCATGGCGAAGAGGCCTATTGGAACGGATGACGCTGGGGTGGGTCCATTTTACTTGCCGATCCCGGCTCGGAGGGTGGGTCCCTTTTGCATGCCGATATCCAACTGCAAGATGGCTGCTTTGGCAACACGTGCGGAACTGGTTGCTGCTGGGGATTATTACCTGACGATTTTGCCTCGGACCGGAGAGACCAAGAAGCGGTTGCCAGCATGGATCGAGATGGCGCTGACCAATCGCCAGAAGCTCGTGCCGTTGCGTTGCCAACGTTATGACAAAGTGGAGGAAGTGGGAGAAGGGTATGAAGGGAAGCGAAGTTGCCAGGCTATGGTGGGCCAGAAAACGGTACGGTGGCAGGAGCGCGTTCAACTCCTCCGCATTGGTAGCGTGCTGAAGACCGAGCAGGAGAACCTGGAAGCCCGCCTGAGTCGTGCCGAAGCGAAAGTGAAAGCTCTGACGCCAGCACCGGGGAAGGGGCGACGGGTGTACCAAGAGGAAGCGCCGCTACAGGCTGCGGTGACGCAAGTGCTTCAAGCGGAGGATGTTGTAGGATTGCTGGACGTGCAATGGCAAGAACGCAGAGAGGTGCGGCAGCGTTATGTGGGGCCTGGGCGTGGGGGGCCAAAGCGGAACCAAACGCAGGAGGTGAAGGTGCGTTACGAGGTCACTGTAGTGCAGCGAAAACCACAGGAGATCGAGGCGCGGAAAGAAAGGCTGGGCTGGCGCGTGCAAGTGACCAACGTAGCGGCGAAGCACTTGTCGATGTTGGAATGTCTACAGACCTATCGGGAGGGGTGGAGCCTGGAACGCGATTTCCATTTGGTAAAGGACAGGCCGCTGGGAATAAGTCCATTGTATGTGCAAACGGACGAGCAGATCCTGGGCCTGACGCGGTTGCTGACGATCGGGCTGCGGGTCTTGACGTGGCTGGAGATTCGAGTACGCGAGGAACTGCAAAAGCAGCAAGAGCAGTTGGTAGGATTGTACGACGGACAGCCGAAACGAGTGACAGCCAACCCGACAGCGGCAATGCTCTTGCGGGCACTTAGCAAGTCGGAACTCACCCTCACGCATATTTCCACGCCCAGTTACCAGGGGTGGTATCTACCGTCCTTGCCGCCTCTCTTCCTTCGCATTCTCGATATCCTCGGCCTGCCTTCTTCTTTGTATCAGAACCTTGCCCATTAACTGTCTCTTTGGGGGAATGAGTGAGGAAACAAATTCATTTTTCCTCAACAGTGTCTTACGCGAACCGAGAGATGACGTTTGTCGGCAATTCCCTTTATGCCGCCGGCACACCCGCGACTGGGGGCGACTCGCCGTCCAGCCTGTTCACTCTCAATCCAGCCACTGGGACAGCGACCCTGATCGGCGCAACGGGAATCAACGGTCCCATCTCGGGCATCGCGTACGACGCAGCCAACAGCACGCTCTACGGCATCGAAGGAGGCACCACCTCCCCCTACAATCTGGTTTCGCTCAACCTGAGCACGGGAGTGGCGACGACCGTGTTTTCGGCGGGGACGACTTCCTTCGGCAGCCTGAGCTTCGGCCCGGACGGGAACCTCTACGCCGGCACCAGCACCGGCCTGTTGGACGTAATCAACCTGACGAATCATACCGCTACTCCCCTTACCGGCTTCACCGCGTTACCCAGCGCCAGCGCCATTTCCGGCCTCACCATGGGGAACGACACGTCCAACGTTCAGACCACGGTCAATACGGCCGTCACCCTCAGCCCGACGACCCTGCCGGCGGACACGATCGACGTCGCCTACAACCAGACGATCACCGCCAGCGGCGGCACGGGCGCCGTCACGCCTGGCGGTCAGCAACATCCAGAACGCCATCGCCGGCCTGACCGTCCCCAGCAGCGGCACCGGCAGCCTGGCCATCAGCGGGCACGCCAACGGCGAGCGGGCACCGAGACCTTCACCGTCACGGCCACCGACGCCGCCGGCGACACGACGACGACCAACTACTCCATCACCGTCAACCCGGCCATCACCCTCAGCCCGGCGACCCTGCCGGCGGACACGATCAACGTCGCTTACAACCAGACGATCACCGCCAGCGGCGGCACGGGCGCCGTCACGCTGGCCGTCAGCAACATCCAGAACGCCATTGCCGGCCTGATCGTGCCCAGCAGCGGCAGCAGCCTGGCCATCAGCGGGACGCCAACAGCGAGCGGTACGGAGACGTTCACCGTCACCGCCACCGACAGCGTGGGCGGCACGACCACCACCATTTATTCCATCACGGTCAACGCGCGCCGTCACCCTCAGCCCGGCACCCTGCCGGCGGACACGATCGACGTCGGCTACAACCAGACCATCACGCGCCAGCGGCGGCACGGGCGGCATCACCCTGGTGGTCAGCAACATCCAGAACGCGATCGCCGGCCTGACCATCCCCAGCAGCGGCGCCGGCAGTCTGGCCATCAGCGGGCACGCCAACGGCGACGGGCACGGAGACCTTCACCGTCACCGCCACCGACAGCCTGGGGGCCGCGACCACGACCAATTACTTTATCACGGTCAATCCCGGCCGTCTCTCTCAGGACCAGCACCCTACCGACCGACACCATCAACGTCGGCTTACAACCAGAGCATCACAGCCAGCGGCGGCACCGGCAACGTCACTCTTACTGTCGGCGTCGTCAAGAACGCCATTCCCGGTCTGACGGTTCCCAGCAGTGGAACGGGCAACCTGGCCATCACGGGAACGCCGACGGCGACCGGCACGGAGACGTTTACCGTCACTGCTACCGACGCACTCGGCGTCAAGACGACGGAGAACTACTCCATCTCCGTTGTCCCACTTGCTGCTCCGGTTCAGCTTGGACCGAGCGGCGCCATCCCCGTGGGCACCGGCTACGACCTGCCGACGTTTAGCTGGGACGGCGTGCTCGGCGCCGCCCAGTACGATGTGTGGGTCAACGATGTGACCACCGGGCAGAGTCAGGTGGTGCGCAACAGCGACATCAGTTCCAGCAGCACTTCCTGGCAATCGACGACGGCGCTCACGCCCGGGCAGACGTACGAGTGGTTTGTGGCCACGGTCAACGCCAGCGGAACCCGTCTCTGGAGCGCCAGCCAGACCTTCACCCTCGCCGCCCTGGCTCCGCCGACGCAAACCGGCCCGAGCGGGACCATCCAGGCCGCCGTCGGCTATGACGAGCCGACTTTTACCTGGACCACTGTTCCCGACGCCGCCGGCTACGATGTGTGGGTTAATGACGTGACGACCGGGCAGGCTCAGGTGGTGCGTCAGACCAATCTCAGCCCCAACAGCACTTCCTTCCAGACAACGACGACGCTCACGCCGGGACAAACGTACGAGTGGTGGGTGGCCTCGGTCAGCGCCAACGGCACCCATTTCTGGAGCGTCGGCCAGACGTTCACGCTTGCACCGCTGCCGGCGCCGACGCAAATCGGGCCGAGCGGCACCATCGCCGTCAGCGCCAACTACGAGGAGCCGACGTTCACCTGGAACAGCGTTCCTGCCGCTGCCAGTTACGATGTTTGGGTCAATGACGTGACGACCGGGCAGGACTCAGGTCGTGCGTCAGACCAATCTCAGCGCCAGCACCACTTCCTTGCAAACGACAATGGCGCTCACGCCGGAGCAAACATACGAGTGGTGGGTGGCCGCGGTCAGCGCCAACGGCACGCATTTCTGCAGCGCCGGCCAGACGTTCACGCTTGCCAATCCGGCACCGTCCCCAATCGGACCGAAGGGCACCATCCCGGTCAGCGCCAACTATGACGAGCCGACGTTCACCTGGACCAGCGTTGCCTACGCTGCCAGCTACGATGTCTGGGTCAATGATGTGACGACCGGGCAGAGCATGGTGTTGCGGAACAGCAAGATCAGCGCCAGCAACACCTCTTGGCAAGCGACCATGAACCTGACGCCGGGTGACACGTACCAGTGGTGGGTGGCCACGGTCAGCGCAAACGGCGCCGAATACTGGAGTACCGGCCAGACCTTCTTCATGCTTGCATCCCTGCCGGCGCCGATACAAACCGGGCCGAGTGGCGTCATCGCGGTCAGCGCCAACTATAACGAGCCGACGTTCACCTGGAACAGCGTTCCTGCCGCTGCCAGCTACGATGTGTGGGTCAATGACGTGACGACCGGGCAGGCTCAGGTGGTACGCCAGACCAATCTCAGCGCCAGCAGCACTTCCTTCCAGACGACGACGGCGCTCACGCCGGGACAAACGTACGAGTGGTGGGTGGCCACGGTCAGCGCCAACGGCACCCATTTCTGGAGTGCCGGCCAGACGTTCACGCTTGCACCGCTGCCGGCGCCGACGCAAACCGGGCCGAGCGGCATCATCGCCGTCAGCGCCAGCTACGAGGAGCCGACGTTCACCTGGAACAGCGTCGCCTACGCCGCCAGTTACGATGTATGGGTCAATGACGTGACGACCGGGCAGGCTCAGGTCGTGCGTCAGACCAATCTCAGCCCCAGCAGCACTTCCTTCCAGACAACGACGGCGCTCACGCCGGGACAAACGTACGAGTGGTGGGTGGCCACGGTCAGCGCCAACGGCACCCATTTCTGGAACGCCGGCCAGACGTTCACGCTTGCACCGCTGCCGGCGCCGACGCAAACCGGGCCGAGCGGCACCATCGCCGTCAGCGCCAACTACGACGAACCAACGTTCACCTGGAACAGTGTCGCCTACGCCGCCAGTTACGATGTGTGGGTCAATGATGTGACGACCGGGCAGGCTCAGGTGGTGCGTCAGGCCAATCTCAGCGCCAGCAGCACTTCCTTCCAGACAACGACGGCGCTCACGCCGGGACAAACGTACGAGTGGTGGGTGGCCTCGGTCAGCGCCAACGGCACCCATTTCTGGAGCGCCGGCCAGATGTTCACGCTCGCCAATCCGGCGCCGACGCAAACCGGGCCGAGCGGCGCCATCGCGGTCGGTGCCAACTACGACGAACCAACGTTCACCTGGAACAGCGTCGCCTACGCCGCCAGTTACGACGTGTGGGTCAATGACGTGACGACCGGGCAGGCTCAGGTGGTGCGTCAGACCAATCTCAGCGCCAGCAGCACTTCCTTCCAGACAACGACGGCGCTCACGCCGGGACAAACGTACGAGTGGTGGGTGGCCACGGTCAGCGCCAACGGCACCCATTTCTGCGATCGCCGGCCAGACGTTCACGCTTGCACCGCTGCCGGCGCCAACGCAAACCGGGCCGAGCGGCACCATCGCCGTCAGCGCCAACTACGACGAGCCGACGTTCACCTGGAACAGCGTTGCCTACGCCGCCAGTTACGATGTGTGGGTCAATGACGTGACGACCGGGCAGGCTCAGGTGGTGCGTCAGACCAATCTCAGCGCCAGCAGCACTTCCTTCCAGACGACGACGGCGCTCACGCCGGGACAAACGTACGAGTGGTGGGTGGCCACGGTCAGCGCCAACGGCACCCATTTCTGGATGCCGGCCAGACGTTCACGCTTGCACCGCTGCCGCCGCCGACGCAAATCGGGCCGAGCGGCACCATCGCGGTCAGCACCAACTCCTACGAGCCGACGTTCACCTGGAACAGCGTCGCCTACGCCGCCAGTTACGATGTCTGGGTCAATGACGTGACGACCGGGCAGGCTCAGGTGGTGCGTCAGACCAATCTCAGCACCAGCAGCACTTCCTGGCAGATGACGACGGCGCTCACGCCGGGACAAACGTACGAGTGGTGGGTGGCCACGGTCAGCGCCAGATTCGGACGCTGGCCAGAAGTTCATCCTGACCGTCATCAAGTCGTAGTTGAAGCAATAACCTGGGTCAACTGGTGTTGCCTTTTCGTGCTGCTGTATTACGCCGGCAAGTAAGTTACTCACTGACCGACCACGCCACACGCGAAAGAGCCGAGGGCCAGAAAAAAGTCTATGGCGGTCGGCCGTCGGTGCTCCGCCGGGGCCAGGCCGTGCGCACTCCAAAAAGGCCCCCATACAGACGGCGGACCGCCAGAGGTTTTTTTTCTCACCGTCGCCGGGGAAACATCGCATTCGCCGAATCTATCATTGAGCAACTTACTTGCCGGTGTAATAAACCTGGAATTTGTTTTATTTTCAGCGGCAATCGAGTTCCCTGATCAACCAACGATTCCGCGGCGATGCCAAGAGCAAGCACAACCACCGATCAGGACTTCGCGGTGTGACGCGGCTGCTCGACGCAAGCAGCATCTTTCTGCTCCGTGAATTTGCACGCTGGATTGGCGTACAATGATCAGGTGAAGCTGGTCAACTTTGGGTTTGCATGGAAAACACCTCTGTATTGAAGGTCGTTGCGTTGCGCATCTACGAAGCTCCGGGGATGCACAAGTTGCGGGCGAGCTTTTCTGGTCCTGCTATGCAAGACGTCCTCGATCACCTGCCCGCGCACGCCGGTCAGCCGCTGGTCGGCCCCCTGGTGGAAATACGTCAGTTTCTCGTGGTCCAGCCCCATCAGGTGCAGGATCGTCGCATGCAGGTCCGACGTGTGGCGGCGACCCTGGACGGCCCGGAACCCCAGTTCGTCGGTCTGCGCCCAGCGCCTGGCCGCCCTTCACGCCCGCGCCGGCCAGCCACATGCAGAAGCCGAATGGATTGTGGTCCCGCCCGCGCTCGCCCACGCCCTCGCTGGTCGGCGTCCGGCCAAACTCGCCGCCCCACACCAGCAGCGTGTCCTTCCACAACCCCGTTCGCTTCAGGTCGGCCATCAGCGCTGCGATGGGCTGATCCGTTTCCCCCGCGTGCAGCGTGTGGTTGGCGACGCAATCATTGTGCCCGTCCCAGGTGTCCTCGATGTGCCCGCCGCCGCTGTACAACTGCACGAATCGCACCCCGCGCTCCAGCAGCCGCCGCGTGATCAGACACTTTCGCCCAAAGTCCGCCGTCCGCTGCTCGTCCAGGCCGTACAGGGCTCGCGTCTTCTTGCTTTCTTTCGCCAGGTTCACCGCATCGGTGGCGGCGGTCTGCATGCGAAACGCCAGTTCGTAGGACCCGATGTGGCGCCGCCAGTTCGCTCTCGCCTGGGTCCTTCAGGTGCTCGCGGTTGAGCGTCGCCAGCAGATCGAGGCTTTCTCGCTGTGTTTTGTCGCTCACTCCCGGCGGGCTGGCCAGGTCGAGCAAGGGGCTGCCCTGGCCGCGAAACAGCGTGCCCTGGTACTTCGCCGGCATGTAGCCGGCGATCCAGTTGCTGCTGCCGGCGATGGGCCCGCCGCGCGGATCGGTCATCACGACGAACTCGGCAGGTTGTCGTTGAGCACTGCCCATCTGTAACTCAACCATGCCCCCAGCGCCGGCTCGCAGCAATACGAAAACTGAACGAAGCAAGCAGGAAAAAAAAAAAAAAACCGTATTGCTGGGCAGTCTTGAGTGAGCTAAGGATCACCCGGTCGCCTTGAATGGTCACCTGCGGCTCGGTGCTATTAGCGCCGGCAGGTGACGCGAGCGGCTGCACGGCCCACGTGGATTCGGGCCGGGCGAACGTGTACGAGCAAATCCCGCAATCGTCAATAACGCGGCACACGCAATGAGGCGCTTCATCGGTTGTTTCATCCTCGCACACGAATTTTCAGTTAAAAGTTAGCGGAAGAGGCATTCTTCGGCCCGGCTCAAACGAAGTTCGATTCTACTCCACCCCACGAATCGCGCGAAATCAAACGGGCTTGGCCCAGCAGCCTTCGGAGTCCTCCACAGATCCCCGAATCCGCCCGGCCCAGCCCAGCCCAACCCAACCAACTCATCTATTCAACGGCGATTTTCGTACCGTGCTGACCTTTCGCCGACAGCTTCTCGATGCGGTCGTCGATCACTCCGCGGATGGCCTTCAGGAATTCGATCCGCGAGTTCGCCAGGTGCTGCTTCACCGCGGGCGAAACGCCGAGTGTCTCGCGCAGATGATCCAGCACGTCGTAGCAAAGGCAGCGACCCTGCGCCGCACGCTCTCCGCCCGCCTGTTGAGTCTCCTGTTGCTCGTTCATTGTGCCTCCTTCATCTCAACCGTAAGAACCTGATTCTCGAGCCTCGCCCGCCCCGGCTGTAGCATCGCCATCGACCGCGGCAGCCCGATGTGGCGCCGAAGCGTCCCAACCTCCACCACGAGTTCATCGCCCTTCTTGAACAGCCCCACTTCGCCCTTGGTCGCGAACGGCAGGAGAACGCGAATCTCGTAAATCCCGTTTACTTTACCAAAAGTATAAGGTTTCTCGGTTCGCGTCACCGCCGAAGGATCTTCGCCGCCAGGATACAGCAGCTCGGCAAGTTCCTGTAAACGCTTCTTCCCCAGCACTTCGTGCGCGAAAAGAGGCACGCGCTTCACCGGCACGGGCGCGAAATACTCTTCGATCTCATGCAGCACCTTCTCCTGCGACGCATGCCACTCGCTGAACCACGCGTCCTTCACATCGGCCGGCAGCACGCGGTTGACGATCACCGCGTCCACCGTCAACCCGTGCAGCGAAAAATACACGAACGCGCGCTGCGTTTCGCGCAGCACCATCTTTTCGGGATTGGTGACCAGCCGCACGCTCGTCGTATTCGGATCTTCCATGATGTCATCCACCCCTTCGAGCTTCTCGAAAAGGCTGCGGATGTTCACGAAGTAGCTGTCGGTGGGCAATTCGAACGGCGCCACGCGGTTGGCGATCGGCCTCACCGCCTTGAGCAGGTTCCTCTGAAAAGGAAAAATGTGCTTCATGTACCAGTCGAGCGTCGTAGGCATGCTGATGAAGCGCATCGACTCGGCCGTTGGCGCCGCGTCCAGCACGATCACGTCGTAGGTTTGCTCGCGCCGGTATTGGTTGATGTACATCATCGCGCTCAGCTCTTCCATGCCCGGCAGGATCGCCAGCTCCTCCGCTTCCACGCCGCTGATCCCCGTCGTGCGCAGCACCGAGCTCACGTAGGACGAAATCTCCTGCCAGTGCCGCTTGATCTCCTTCTGAATATTGAGTTCAAGAATCGAGAGCGTGTCGTTGATGGCCAGCGGATCGGAGGTGTGCGCGTGGAACAGCTCGTCGTTCAAGTCGAACGAATCGCCCAGGCTGTGCGCCGGATCGATGCTCATCACCAGCGTGCGGTAGCCCAGTTCCGCCAGCTTCACGCCGGTCGCGGCGGCCAGGCTCGTCTTGCCCACTCCGCCCTTCCCGCTGAATAGAAGAATTCTCACTCGTGAGCCCTCGCACACCATTATAAGCCCGATGCCTTGCGGCGCTCGCCTCCGCTTTCAGCCCATGAAATAAGCGCCGGAACCATGTGCTAGAATGCCTCGGTGCTCACCGTCCTTCAGAAGCTGCTCGAACTGCAGAGCGTGGATGTCCGGCTGAACGAAGTACGAGCGCAGCTCGCCAAGTTCCCCAAAAAACTCGCCGATGCCGACGCGCGCGCCGCCTCCGCCAAAGCGGAGCTGGAGCAGAGCAAAGCCGCCCAGCTCGCCTCCTTCAAAGACCGCAAAAAATACGAGCTCGACGTCGAAGCGCTGGAAAGACCGCGTCCGCAAGTATCGCGACCAGACTTCCCAGGTAAAAACGAACGAAGCCTACAAGGCCCTCCAGCACGAAGTGCAAATGGCGGAAGACGAGATCGCCAAAGCGGAAGATCGCCTGCTCGAACAAATGGTGGCCGGCGAGGAGTACGACCGCCGCATCAAGAAGGCCGAAGCCGCGCTGAAGGACGTGGAAGCCGAGGTTCGTGTGCAGCGCGCGACTATCGAAGAGAACAAGGCGGCCGCCGAAAAGTCGCTCGCGGAATTTACCGCCGAAAGAGCCGCCGTGGTGGCGGAAATCCCCGAAAACCTGCTCGATCACTACGAGCGCATCGCCCGCAAACACAACGGCGTGGCCCTCGCCGAAGTTCGCGACGAAAAATGCGGCGCGTGCGGCATGCGCGTGCGCCCTCACGTCTTTCAGGAAATGCGCCGCCTCGGCAGCGACGAAATGTTCCACTGCGAGACCTGCACGCGCATCCTCTATTACATCGAACCGACTTTCCGCGCCTCCGCGTCCGCAGGCCAACCCGGCGACGTTCCCCAATGAAGCGCCCCAATGAAATCTAGAATTCCGCCGCCCGGCAGCGCACGCCTTTTCTCCGACGCGCAAGCTGGCGGCCCGCCCGCAGGCGTCCACATCGCGAATATCGACGGAGCCTCGCGCGGAAATCCCGGCCCTGCTGCGTATGCGGTGGTCCTGCGTGACGCCGAAGGCAAGATCGTCCTCGAACTCGCAAAGAAAATCGGTCGCGAGACCAACAACGTCGCGGAATACTACGCGCTGCTCGCCGCTCTCGATTACGCCGTGAACCAGGGCATCAGCGCGCTTCGCATCCGCAGCGATTCCGAGCTTCTCGTGCGCCAGATGCAGGGCCGCTACAAAGTGAAGAGCCCCGAACTCAAGCCGCTGCACGAGCGCGCCTCGAAACTCGCCCGGCAGATAGGCTATTTCGCGATTGAGCACGTCAGGCGCGAATTAAATCGCGATGCCGACGCGCTAGCCAACGTCGCGCTGGATTCCGGCAACGTGTCGAACGCTACGTCCGCGGCGCCGCCGGCCGCCCCGCGAGCCGCGAGTGGTCCCGTCGCCTTGCCTGCCGCAACGATCGACCGCCCCGATCCAGTTCCATCTCGCGCTCCTGTCGCCCCACCCGCTGCTGAGCCCGCCCGCGCCGCTTCCAGCCCGGCACCCAGATCGTTCTCGCGCGTAAGCGTTCGGGCCCGATTCGTGCGGGGTGTGCTGGTTCCCGCCGAGCCGCTCGATCTCCCGGAAGGAGCGACCGTGGAAGTGGACCTGCTGATTCCGCGCCCGGAGCACTAAGGCTCTGCTTACGAGCGCGCCGCGCCCCAAAAGATATGCTTCGCGCAGCGCGCTTCACCCCTTATACTGGCTGTTCTTCACCCAACTTCTTCAGGAGGTTTTCGTGCGGATAAAAGACGGCAAGCGGCAGGAAGAACCCGGCGATGCACTCATCATAATGCTTCCTGTGCTGGCGATGGGCGCTCTGATCGGGATTCTGGCGCTGCTGATGCGTTCCACGGGGAAATGGTAATTCCGGCGGTAGCCTTCGATTTGCAGGCTTAATTCTTGAGGATGTAGGACCGGTAGAGCGTATCGCGCTGCGCCGGGATGTAGCCCGCATCGGTGATGATGCGCCGCAGTTCTTCTTCATTCGTGCGATTGCGAACGCCCGCCGCGTAGACCACGTTTTCCTCGATCAGTATGCTGCCGACGTCGTCCGCCCCAAACTGCAATCCCACCTGGCAAATTTTGATTCCCGGCGTAAGCCAGCTCGACTGGATATGGTCGATGTTGTCGAGATAAATCCGGCTGATCGCCAGCGTTTTCAGGTAATCGAACGCAGTCGCTTCCGGGATTTTCTTGCCCAGCGGAGTATTTTCCGGCGCGAAGATCCACGGGATGAACGCGGTGAACCCGCCCGTATCTTCCTGAATCCGCCGCAGGCGCTCGAGGTGATTCACGCGATGGCGCATTTCCTCGCCGCAGCCGAACATCATCGTAGCGGTGGTGCGCATGCCGAGCGCGTGCGCCGTGCGATGCACGGCCTCCCATTCGTCGGACCCGCATTTCAGCCGCGAGATGCGCGCCCGGACTTCATCGTCCAGAATCTCAGCGCCGCCGCCGGGAATCGAAACCAAGCCCCGCGTCGCGCAGCCGCGCGATCGTATCGCGCAGCGACAATCCTGAAACTTCCGCGATGCAGGTGATCTCCGGCGCCGAAAAGCAGTGCAGATGCACTTGCGGAAACCGCTCGTGGATCGACCGCAGCATGTTCTCGTAGAACTCGATCCGCAGGTCGGGATGCAACCCTCCCTGCAGCAGCACGCCCGTGCCGCCCATCTCGACCATCTCCTGAATCTTTTCGTAGATGGTTTCGAGCGGCAGGATATAGCCGTCCTTGGCGCCCAGGGGACGATAAAACGCGCAGAACGAGCAGTATTCCGTGCAGAAATTCGTGTAATTGATGTTGCGGTCGATCTGGTACGTCGCGATGCGCGGGTCGGTCTTCTGGCGGCGCACTTCGTTCGCGGCCATCCCGATGCCGAGCAGATCGTCGGAGTTGAACAGATCGAGCGCTTCCTGTGTCGTCAGTCCCATATGATTAGAGCCACGTAGATTCTACCATCCCGGCCCGGTTTCGCCGCACACCTGATTCAGCGCGAACCGCGGGTTTGCGGGATAGGTTCCGCAGGAGCCGCCGCGAATTCAAGCGGCTTGTTACGCGGGATCAGGCCCAGTTCCGCGGCCTTTTCGAAGTAAAGTCGAAGCCCGGCAATGTTCTCTTCACCGAGGTTGAAGTCGATGTTCTCGGTGAGGTAGCGCTCCAGCGCCGAAATCGGCAGGTCCAGCTTCACCGACGCCGCCTCGGCAATTTCCCGAATGCGGCGGACGCCATATTCCTTCGACGCCTTGAAATCCGCGAGCAATTCGGGCGTGACTGCCTCCGGCCTGGCGGCCCAGATCGCCAGCACGCACGGCTTTCCCGTCATTTCCTGCCACTGCTGGGCCACATCGTAAACAAACAGCATTTCGAATCCCGGCACCGGGAGTTCGTCCGGATCGCCCTGGCAGCATTGCTCGCCGCTCGGCACCTTGCCGCTGAGCGTGTCCATCTTGACCGCGATGCGCAGAGCCGGATCGCCGATGATCAGCGCGGCATCCGCCTCCTGCAGCATCTCGGAGGGATTCGGAGCGGCCTCCACGAACTCGGGCGAGATGTTCCAGAAGCCCGCCGCGAGCATGCGGACAAGCGCTGCCGTAGCGCGGGAACTCGTGTCCAGCGCGATGCGCTTGGCCCGCTCGATGGGCTTTTTCGCAACCACGAGCAAGGCTTCGAATTTCACCCGCCGCCGCCACCGCCATATCCGGCAGCGATCACCAGGTTGTCGGTCCGCTGGTATTCGATGGAAGGGATGATGGCCACATCGGCCTCGCCTCGCCGCAGCGCTTCGGCGCATTGCGAGGGCACGGTGAACGAAAGCTCGTATTTACCGGCGAGAGGTCCCTCGGTGAAGCCCCAGACAAGCGGAGCCGTATTCAGGAATTCGACGACCGAAACACGCAGCTTCCCCACATTCCCCCTTCGTTCTGTCCAGAAAGAAAATATAGCACACGGGCGCGGCGCCCACCGCCTCGGCCCTGATGCGCAAAGAGTGAGAGAAAGGTCTGCGCGCCGGGCGTTGCGGGTTATACCGACAGAGCCTGCGGTAAACCACGGAGACCGGGTTCGCGCCGTGCGTACTTTCCCTAGCTTGTGGAAACTTGCGAGGGTGCGTAGGCTGCGCCGGGGCACCCTCTCGATGGACTCTGATCAGTATCTGGGCTGGGTGGCGCTGGCTCTGACTCCCGGCCTCGGGCCGCGGCTCGCCGGAAAGCTGCTGACCGAGTTTGGAACGCCGGAGGCGGTGTTCAATGCCTCGCTCACCGCGCTCGAAGCGCAGCGGCTTCCGGCGGCGGTGGCGCAGGCGATCCATTCGCGCCAGCCGATGAGCGCGGCGGCCAAGGAACTGGCGCAAGCCCAGGCGGCCGGTTGCCGCCTGCTCACCTGGGACGAGACCGAGTATCCGGCGAGGCTGCGCGAGATCTACGACCCGCCGCCCCTTCTCTATGTCCGCGGTAACATTGCGCTTCTGAAGCGCCACATCATTTCCATCGTGGGCACGCGACGCCCCAGCCCTTACGGGAATCAAATGGCTGAAAAGCTGGGGCGGGATTTGGCCGATAGAGGCCTCGTCATAGCCAGTGGGATGGCTCGGGGCATTGACGCATGCGCCCACAAAGGAGCGCTCAGTTCGGTATGCGCGTCGGCCTCTGGGTCTACGGTGGCGGTGCTCGGCTGCGGGATTGACGTGATCTATCCCGAAGGAAAACAAGAAGCTATTCGCCGAGATCGAGCAGCACGGGGTGCTGATCAGCGAATTCCCCATGGGCACGTTTCCGGCCCCCCAGAATTTCCCCATTCGCAACCGGATCATCGCCGGAATGGCCCTGGGAGTTGTGGTGGTGGAGGCGGCGCAGTATTCTGGATCCTTGATAACCGCGCGCCTGGCAATGGAATTTGGCCGGGAGGTTTACGGCGTCCCCGGGAATGCCACGCAGCCTATGAGCTTCGGGCCGCATCAGCTCATCAAGCAGGGAGCCAAGATGGCCACCGGCTGGGAGGACGTGGTGGAGGAGCTCCCGACCGACGTTCGCGCGGAATTGATGCCCGTGGAAACGTCGTCAATAGAAGAACGCGCTTCGCTTGTGCAGGCGAGCCTGTCGCCGCGAGAGCGGCAGTTGTATGATCTGTTGAACGTCGATAAGGCCCGGCACGTGGACGAACTCGTTGAAGTTTCGGGGCTTAACTCCTCCGAAGTGCTTCCTACGCTTCTGACGCTGGAGATGAAGGGCGTGATACGCCAGTTGCCTGGTAAGCAATTCTTAAAAGTCCTGTTGTAATCATTGACACGACAGCAGGTTAGGATGTGGTAGCTTCCCGCGAGGGTGGGGAACGCATCTGATAGTCAGTTCAATAGCGGGGAAGGCCCCGCGAGGATCGATCGAATAGCATGGCAAGATCACTTGTAATCGTCGAATCGCCGGCCAAGGCGAAGACCATCAACAAATATCTCGGGCGCAACTACACCGTCAAGGCCTCCTACGGCCACGTGATGGACCTGCCCAAGAAGACCATCGGCATCCTTTTGCCCGCGCAGCCCGCCGCTGAGAAGCCCAAGAGCAAGCGGAAGAAGAAGGCCAAAGCCGGAGAAGAAGGCAAGCCTGCGAAGAAGGTCATCCAGACTATCGCCAACACGCCCGAAGAAGAATTCGAGCCCACCTATGAAGTGATCCCCGGGAAAATGAAGGTGATCGGCGAGCTTCGCAAGGCCGCCGAGGGCGCCGAAAACGTCTACCTGGCAACCGACCCGGACCGCGAGGGAGAAGCCATCTCCGCGCACCTTTTGGAAGCGCTTTCGAAGAAGAAGTCCGACCGCGGGAAGTTCTATCGCGTGATGTTCAACGAAATTACCCAGAAGGCTATCCGCGCCGCCTTCGAAAAGCCAGGAGCCATCGACGCGCACCTGGTGGACGCGCAACAGGCCCGCCGCGTTCTCGACCGTCTCGTCGGCTATAAAGTTTCGCCTGTGCTGTGGGACAAGGTTCGCCGCGGCCTCTCCGCCGGGCGCGTGCAGACCGTTGCGCTGCGGCTGATCGTCGAGCGCGAGCGCGAAATCCGCGCTTTCATTCCCAAGGAGTATTGGACCATCCACGCCCTGCTCGAAGGGGGCGAGCCTCCCGTATTTGAAGCCAAGCTGGTGAAGCACAAGGGCGAAGATATTGAAGTGTCGAACGAGGCCGACGCTCGCGGAATTCTCGCCGAGATCGAGCGCGCCAATTGGGTCGTCGCCAGCGTCACGCAAAAAGAGAAGCGCCGCTACGCCCCGCCGCCGTTCACCACCTCCAAGCTGCAGCAGGCCGGGTACAACCGCCTGCGCTATACCGCCAAGCGCACCATGATGCTGGCGCAGCGCTTATATGAAGGCGTCGAACTCGGCGCCGAAGGCTCCGTTGCGCTGATCACTTACATGCGAACCGATTCGGTTCACGTGTCCAACGACGCGCTGGCCCAGGTTCGCGAACACATCGGCTCAAGCTACGGCGAAAAATACCGGCCGGAGAAGCCCAACTTTTTCAAGTCCAAGAAAGACGCGCAGGAAGCCCACGAAGCCATTCGGCCCACCGATGTGGCGCGCACGCCGGAGAGCGTCCGCTCCTTTCTGCCCGACGACATGTTCCGCCTCTACCAGATGATCTGGCAGCGCTTCGTGGCATCCCAGATGGTCCCGGCTGTTTTCGACCAGACCAGCGTGGATATCTCAGCGAACGATTACATCTTCCGCGCCAGCGGTTCGGTGGTGAAATTCGACGGCTACCTTGCCGTGTACCAGGTGGTGAAGGAAGAAGAAGAAAAGGAAGACGCGGGCGATACCGACAGCCGCACGCTTCCGCGCTTGTCCGAAGGCGAGAAACTGCGCCTTGAGACGATTCGTCCCGACCAGCACTTTACCGAGCCTCCGCCGCGCTACACCGAAGCCACGCTCGTCAAGGAACTGGAAGAGAAGGGCATCGGCCGGCCGTCCACCTACGCGACGATTATTTCGACGATTGTCGAACGCGCCTACGTGAATAAGGATCAGGGCCGCTTCACCACCACGCTGCTGGGTGAAAAGGTGGCCGACCTGCTCGTGAAAGGCTTCGAAGACGTCTTCGACGTAGGCTTTACCGCGCGCCTAGAAGACGAGCTCGACGAGATCGAAGAAGGCAAGCTCCCCTGGAAGGACGCGGTCAAGGAATTCTGGACGCGCTTCGTAAAGGACCTGGGCAAAGCCGGAAAGACGCTCGAATCCTACAAAATCGGCGTGCCGACGGGCGAAAAATGCGAAAAGTGCGGCGAGGGCCAGTTGCTGGAGCGCATCAGCCGCCACGGATTCTTCCTCGGCTGCAACCGCTATCCCGATTGCGATTTCACCCGCGATCTGGCCGACACCGGCAGCGAGCCCACCGACGAAGAAGCCAACGCCACGCAGTATTGCGACAACTGCGGCAAGGAAATGATCATCAAGCGAGGCCAGTTCGGCACATTCCTCGCCTGCACAGGCTATCCCGATTGCAAGACGACCCGCCGCCTGGTGAGCGGCACCAGCAAGCCGAAGGCGCCCGATGTTCCCATCGGCGAAAAATGCCCCACGTGCCAGGGCGAACTTCTCCGCCGCGCCGGCCGCTACGGCGATTTCATCGGCTGCGAAAAATATCCCAAGTGCAAATACACCCGGCCGATCACGCTGGGAATCAAGTGCCCGAAATGCAACGACGGCGAATTCGTTCGCCGCGGCTCATCGAAAGGACGCGGCAAGGGCCGCATCTTCTACGGTTGCAGCCGCTATCCCGATTGCGACTTCACCACGCCGCACGAGCCTATCGCCGAGCCGTGCCCCAAGTGCGGCGCGCCCTTTATCGTCGAGAAGCGCACCAAACTCGGAAATTTCCGCGCCTGCATTCGCGAGAATTGCGATTGGGAAGGGGAAGTTCCGCAACCCGAGGCGCTGCCTGCCGTGGTTCCGCCCCCCACGGTCGAACCCCAACCGGTGGGCGCTTCCAAAAACTAGCTAAATCTGCGAGTACGGCGTCGGCGCGAGCATCGGGTTGCTGGTGTTCGAGACGATACTCTCGAAATTAAATCGCGGATTATTCGATAGCGTCTTCCACTCCTCCGACGAAAAAAACGCACTCCATTTCTGGTCCCGCTCGGCCAGGCTGCCAAACATCACCATGTACGTAAGATTCGGCATCCGGTCGCCCACCAGCGTATCGCCGTAGAACACCTGCGGGATGCCCGCCTTGTTGAAGATGTCCACTTCGCCGCTGCTCATCTGCTCGATTTTTCGCTGGTGGTCGAGCTCGCTCGCGCCCTCATAGGTACGCAGCTCAAAAACGCGCGGGCTCCGCGCCACGCTCGCCGGCGGCAGCATCAGCCGCGGCATTTTCTCGAACGCCTGCATCAGCGAGCTTTCCATCCGCTTGAAAGCCGGCTCCTTCTCCGGCGCGTTCAAAAACGGCGCGGCCGCCTTGACGTACGCATCGTCCTGCTTGAGCCGCTCGTCCACGGTCACCAGCTTCTCGACGGAAAAACTCGGAATCAGCACGTACATCACCGGCATCTCCGCGCCGATCGTTTCGTTGAAGACGCCGATGGGGCTGAATTCCAGCCGGTTCAGCGCCGGCACCAGCGCGTCACGGAAGTAAGCATCGGTGAGCGAGCGCTGCGGACCGGCCGAGAGGAGATAACGGCGCAGCAGATAGAATTCCCGTTTGTTCGCGTCGCCTGCTTCCTGTGCAGCCTGCACGCCCGCGCCCGTTGCAACGGCAGCGAACGCCGAACCCACCAGCGCCGACGCGACAAACTCTCGCCTCTCCATGGAATTCTCCTCCTGCCGCACTCGTTCTCGAATCTTCCCGGCACGCAGCCGAACGCGGATTATCGCACCGTTTGCAGCCGGTTTCACGCGGGCGCTCTCGCTGCTTCCCGTTCTTCGCGAGAGACCCTCTCATTAAGACTTTCCCATTCCGCCGCGCTCACGCCGCTATCACCAGCATCCGCCAATCGTTCGTTCCCCGAGCCCCCGCCAACATCGCGAAATAAAGCCACTTGCCGCAGCACGCGCGAAGCAGTCCGTCGCGCGCCCGCAATTATTTTCGGCTGCTCAATTGCTTTACTGCCGTCGAGAGCGCTCCAACCAGCTCACCATGACAGAAGCCGCCCACGCCCCCGCACCGGCCGCCGCGAAGAAAGGCGGAAGCAAGCTGCCGCTGATTATCGTCGCGGTGGTTGTGGTGATTGCCCTGGGAGCAGGCGGCTGGTTCTGGCATAGCCGTTCCGCAAAGGCACAGACCACCGACGCAGAGCAATCCGAAGCCCCCAAGAAAACCGAAGTGAAATCCGTGATGCACCTGGAAAGTTTCGTCGTCAACCTCCAGGGCGCCTCGGACAACGGCTATCTCCGCATTGGAATCGATCTGGGCCTCGCGGCGGCCCCGAAGGAAGACGAGAAAGAAGCGTCCCCGGTCGGCCGCCTTAGCGACGCGATCCTTACGGTGCTGGGAACGCGCACCATCGACGATCTCCTCACGCCCGAAGGAAAAACGAAATTGAAGCAGGACATTCTGAAGTCCATCAACGACAGCGTCCCGGAAATTCAGTGCAAGGAAGTCTATTTCACGGAGTTTCTGGTGCAGCACTGACCCCGGGCCCCGGCTCCGGCGACGACCTTGACCCATGGCTCCGACAATGACCCCGAACATGGCTCTCAACTCCGCGCCGAACGCGGCTCCCGCGCTGCCGCAATCCAACTCGCCAGCCGGGGGAGACGCGGCAAACGCGGCAGCCGCCGGCACGCAACTCGCACGGCTCCGCGGATCGGCAGACGCGCTCGCCGGCTTTCTTCATGTTCCGGTGAGCCTGCGGGTGGAAGTACCGGTAGTCGCTTTGACTGTAGGCGATCTGTTTCGCCTCGAGAAAGGTTCGATTGTGAGCACCGGCCAGCTCACCGGCGCGAATGTGCCGCTCCGCGTGGGAGGCCGCCTGCTCGCCTGGGGCGAATTTCAGGTAATTGGCGAACACCTGGCCGTCCGTGTGGCGGAGCTGGCCTGATAACTCGGCTGATAACGGGCGCGAGCGCAATCGCCGCCCGCAAAAAAGGAAACATGCCATGCAATCGGAAACGTTGCCGGCCACCGACGCGGGCTTTTCGACCTTCGCGCGAAGCCTGTTCGAAAAGCTCGCAGCAATTTCCCGCCGCATGATGCGCGCGCGCGAGCCCAAACGCCTGCGTCTATGCGAGACGCTCTCGCTGGGCAATCGCGGATACGTGGCCGTAGTGCGTTATCGCGACCAGCAGTTCCTCGTGGGCGGCACCGGCAGTTCCGTCGCCTTGCTCGCAGAGCTTTCCAGCCCGCCCTCGAGCGAGCCGAAGGCCGCAAACGCACCGAACAGCGGCGAAAAGCCCCAGGTTCGCGAATGATTGCAACCCCTTCCTCCCCGATGCGCTCCATGAGAATTGCCGCGATCGCAAAACGCTTCTGCGCGCTGGCCCTGCTAGCCGCCGCCCCGGTCTGCGCCGCCGCTCCGCAGCAAACCCTGCCCGGCATCCCGCTGAAATTGCCGGCTCCCTCGGACACCACCACCTGGACGATCGTCGTCGTCCTCACGCTGCTCACAGTGCTTCCCGCGCTCGTTCTTTCGATGACGCCCTTCGTGAGGATCCTGATCGTGTTCCATTTTCTGCGCCAGGCGCTCGGCACGCAGAACACGCCCAGCAACCAGACGCTCATGGGCCTGGCCCTGTTTCTCACCTATTTCATCATGCAGCCGGTCGGTGTGCAGATTGACCGCGTCGCCGTCGATCCCCTCGAGCATCACCGTGTCACCGCCCTGCAGGCGCTCGAACTCGCTTCCGATCCGCTGCGCGATTTCATGCTGAAGTTCGCCCGCGAAAAAGATCTCGCGCTGCTCACCGAGATCGCCCAGTTGAACCGCCCGCAGCAGCCATCCGAGCTTCCCATGCGCGTCGTGATTCCCGCCTACATCCTCTCGGAAATGAAAGTCGGCTTTCAGATCGGCGCCGTCCTCTACCTGCCCTTCATGGTGGTGGACATGGTGGTCGCCGCGGTCACCACGTCGGTGGGCATGCTCCAGCTGCCTCCGGTGATCATCTCGACGCCGCTGAAAATTCTGCTCTTTGTCGTGGCGGACGGCTGGAACCTTGTCGTCGGCTCGCTACTAAAGAGTTTCTCGTGAGGCCAATCATGCCCGAGGACGTGCCCGCATGCCCATGACCGAAGCCATCGACCTCACGCGCCGCACGCTCGAGGCCGCGTTCGTCGTCAGCACGCCGATTCTTGCGGCGGCCATGGCCGTCAGCGCGCTCATCAGCCTTGCCCAGGTGCTCACGTCGATGCAGGACCCCACGCTTTCCACGGTGCCGCGAATCGCCGCGGTGGGCGCGTTCGCTTTCTGGCTCACGCCCTGGATGATGCGCCGGCTCGTGATGTTCACTGTGTTTCTTTTTCATGATTTCCGGCATTTCGCGCAGTGAGGTACGAAGGTGAAAAGTGATCGAGCAGTTTCTCAGCCAGGGAGTGCTGGTGGCGATGCGCGTCGGCGGTCTGATGACCTTCGCGCCTTTTTTCGCCAACGCCGCACTTCCGGCCCCGGTGAAGGCCGGCCTCACGCTGGTTCTCACCGCGCTGCTGCTTCCGGTCTATGCGTCATCTTCCGGCGCTTCCGCTGCCCCCGGTGTGTCCGCGGCGTGCCCTCCGGCATCACCGGCTGGCTGATGATGGCCTTGAGCGAAATAGCGCTCGGCATGGTCATCGGCTTCGCGACGCAATTCGTGTTCGAAGGCATGGAACTCGCCGGCCAGATCGCCAGCTTTCAATTCGGCTTCTCGCTCGTGAATGTGATCGACCCGAATTCCCAGGTCGAGGTGACGGTGCTCTCGACCCTTCACGACCTGATCGCCATCCTCATCTTCCTGCAGCTCGGTGTGCACCGCTGGCTGCTGCGCGCAACGGCGATGAGCTTCCGCGTGATCCCTCCGGGAAGCCTGGCCACGGCGCACTTTCCCGCCGCCGGACTGATCAAAATGTCCGGCGCGATGTGGCTCATCGGTGCGGAGATCGCTTTCCCGATCGTGCTGGCGACCATGCTCACCGATCTCACCATCGGTTTCGTGGCCAAAGCCTCGCCGCAGTTTCCCGCGCTGTTCTTTGGCATCTCCCTCAAATTTCTGCTGGGGATCGCGGTGCTCTATGGATCGGTGGCCTTCTGGCCCCATCTGCTGGAGCGGTATTTCTATCACGCGCTCACGAACCTCGAATCCCTGCTCGCGTTCCATTCATGAACCGCTCACTCAAAGTGAAATGGACGGCCCATGGCGGATGAGCAGCGAACAGAACGCGCCACTCCGCGCCGCCGGGAGAAAGCGCGCGAGCGCGGCCAGTTGGTGCGCAGCCGCGAATTGCCGTCCGCGCTCACGCTGCTCGCCGTGGCCGCGCTTCTGCGCTGGGCCAATGGCGGCTTCCTGCCTGCGTGGAGCGGTCTTCTCAGGCATCTGCTCGCAACGGGCTCGCGCACGGATTTGGCCAGCATGGCTTCCATCCTCGATTGGACGGCGTGGGGAATCGCTCGCTGGGTGCTTCCTCCTCTGGGGCTGGCCTGGGGAGTGTCGGTGATGGGGTTGATCACCCAGGGCGGTTTCGTGGTCACGCCGCTGGCCTTACAGCCGAAGTGGGACCGCCTCAATCCGGTGAACAACATCTCGCGGATCTTTTCGCTCGGCTCGCTGAGCACGCTGCTGAAATCGCTCGTGCCTGTCGGCGTGCTGCTGTATCTCGCCGTAGGCATTCTTTCGCGCGACTGGTTGCAGGTAACCCACACCTCGCAGATGGGACTTTCCGCCGCCTTGTCCTGGCTCGCGCAGGTGCTCTACGAATTTGCCTGGAAGGGCGGCATGGTGCTGCTCGTCTGGGCGGGCGTCGATTACGCGCTGCAAAAAGCGAATTACGAGCGCTCCATGCGCATGAGCAAGCAGGAGATTCGCGACGAGCATCGCGACCTTGAAGGAAGCCCGGCCACCAAGGGAAGGATCAAGCGCCGCTTCCGCGAAATGCGCCGCAGAAAAATGATGCGGCAGGTCGCCCGCGCCACCGTCGTGATCACCAACCCGGACGAATTCGCCGTCGCGCTCGAATACGTTCCGGCAAAAATGGCCGCGCCGCTGGTCCTTGCCAAGGGCCGCGGCGAACTCGCGCAGAAGATCAAGCGCGAGGCGCGCTGGTACGAAGTCCCCATCATCGAGAACAAGCCGCTCGCGCAGGCGCTCTATCGCACGGTCGAAGTGGGCGGAACGATTCCCGCCAAGCTCTATACGGCGGTGGCCGAAGTCCTCGCGTTCATCTACCGCGCGCAAGCCAAGGCTCGTGCCGAGGCGCAGGCGAAAGCCCGGCCGGAAGGGCAGGGAAGCACTGCTCCGAATCCGCCCGGAGAAAATCCCGGCCCAGCGGCACACGGAGATAGCGACACATCATGGCCTCAGCATCCGCGCCCGCACCTGCGCCGGTAGCCTCGGCGCTAAAAGCCAGCCGGGAATGGTTCATGCCGATTGCGGCGGTGGCCATCGTGTTCGTCATGGTGGTCCCGGTGCCGGCGTTCCTTCTCGATTTGCTGCTCGCGACCAGCATCACCTTGTCGGTTCTTGTCCTG
The DNA here is from genome assembly GCA_963709105.1 of uncultured Acidobacteriota bacterium. Taxonomy (GTDB): domain Bacteria; phylum Acidobacteriota; class Terriglobia; order Acidiferrales; family UBA7541; genus Palsa-295. The sequence continues at coordinate 762,854 of CAVPVC010000010.1, read as the reverse complement.
CTCGGCGCGCTGCAAATTCTCCGCCCCGTGGAATTCTCCGTTTTCCCGTCCATGCTGCTGCTTCTCACGCTTTTCCGCCTGTCTTTAAACCTGGCGAGCACGCGGAGGATTCTGCTTCACGGCAACGAAGGCACGGCGGCCGCCGGCAAGGTGATCGAATCGTTCGGGCAATTCGTTGTGGGAGGGAATTACGTTGTCGGCTTCGTGCTTTTCCTCGCGCTGATCGCCATTCAATACCTGGTCATCAATCACGGCGCGGTCCGCACCGCGGAAGTCTCCGCGCGCTTTACCCTGGACGCGCTCCCCGGCAAGCAGATGGCCATCGACGCGGACCTCAACTCCGGCCAGATCGACGAGCGCGCCGCGCGCGCCCGCCGCGAACAAATCACGCGCGAAGCGGAATTCTACGGCGCCATGGATGGCGCCGCGCGCTTCAGCCAGCGCGACGCGCTCGCTACCATCCTGATCACCGCGATCAACATCGTCGCCGGCTTTCTGATCGGCGTCTTTCAGCTGGGTATGCCGCTTCAAGAGGCGCTCACCACCTTCACCATTCTCACGGTGGGCGACGGCCTGGTCACGCTGATCCCTTCGCTGCTCGTTTCGGTATCGGGCGGCATCGTGGTCACCCGCACCACCTCCGATGAGCCCCTCGGCGCCGAACTTCAAAAGCAACTGCTCTCCAGGCGCCGCCCCTTGTTCATCGCTTCGGGTGTGATGCTCACGCTGACGCTGATACCCGGCCTTCCGAAGTTTTCTTTTCTTCTTCTGGCCGCCGGCGCGGCCTTTCTGGGTTACCGCACCAAGGAAACCGCGATTGCTCCCGGGAAGGAGCCGGAGGTCGAGCGCAAGCCGGGCGCGCAGGAACAGCTCGAGGGTTTGCTCAAACTTGACGAAATCAGCGTCGAAGTGGGCTTTGGCCTCATCCCGCTTGTCGACCAGAAGCAGGGCGGCCAGATGCTTCCCCGCATTCGCGCGCTCCGCCGCCACCTCGCCACCGAACTCGGCTTCATCGTGCCGGCCATTCACATCACCGACAACATGCGCCTCAAGCCTCGCGAATACGTGCTGCGCTTGCGCGGCGTCGAACTCGCGCGCGGCGAAACCTACCAGGACTGGCTGCTCGCCATCAGCTCGGACGCCTCGCCTCCGCCGCTCGAAGGCGTCGAAACGCGCGAACCTGCCTTCGGCGTGCCCGCGCGCTGGATTCCCGCGAAGCTGCGCGATGTCGCTATCGGTGCAGGATACGCCGTCGTCGAGCAGACCTCCGTGATTGCCACGCACCTGGCCGAAATTATCCGGCGCCACGCGCACGAAGTGCTCACGCGGCAGGAAACCAAGCGCCTGCTCGACTCGCTCTCCGAGTCCCACCCGAAGCTCGTCGAGGAACTCGTCCCGCGCGTTCTCAGCCTGGGCGAAACGGAAAAAATTCTGCAGCAGCTTCTTCGCGAGCAGGTCTCCATCCGCGATCTGGCCACCATTCTCGAAACGCTGATCGACGCGTCCGCCACCAACCGTAACCTCGTGGCCCTGGTCGAAGCCGTGCGCCAGACGCTCAGCCGCGCCCTCGTTCAGCCGCTCCTCCAGGAGGACGGCAAGCTCAAGGTTCTCGCTCTCGATCCCGCCCTCGAAGATGAAATTGCCCGGGCCTTTGAAACTCCCGCCCCCGCGGGGCGATCCTCCGCGATTCAAACCACGTTTCTCCGCCGCGTGCTCGAAGGCCTGCGCCGCATCGCGGGCGACCAGTTTGCCGTGGCTTCGCCGGTGCTGCTCTGCGGGAGCCCGGCGCGCTTTCATCTGAGGCGGCTGCTCGAACCTTTCGTGCCGCGCGTAGTAGTCCTCTCTCCGGCGGAAATACCACCGGTCGTATCGGTGCAATCGCTCGGGGTCGTGCAATGACGCGGCAAGGGACAGCAGCACGGATAACGAAAACGAGAACTCCAGGAGAAAGAAAGTGACCGAGATCACGGAGAGGCCAGCTCAGGCCGTCGTGGAACTCACCGGCCCTCAGCGCGAACAGCTCCTTCTCGATCACCTTCCGCAGGTGCAATACATCGCGCGGCGCATCCACGATCGCCTGCCGCCGCAAGTGCTGCTCGAAGATCTCGTCCACGCCGGAATCCTGGGCTTGATGGACGCCGTGCGCAAATACGATCCCAGCAAGAACGTGCAGCTCAAGCACTACGCGGAATTCCGCATACGCGGCGCCATTCTCGATAGCCTTCGCCAGGTGGATTGGAGCCCGCGCGCGCTGCGTCGCCAGGCGCGACGCCTCGAGCAGGCCGTTCTCGATTGCAAAGCCCGCCTCGGTCGCGACCCTACCGAGCCGGAAATCGCGGCGGAGCTTCAGATCTCGCTCGAGAGCCTGCATCACCTGCTCGGCGATCTGCGCGGCCTGGATATCGGAAGCCTTCAGGCGGACGCCAACGATCCCAACGGCGACGAATTGGCCGCGCAGAATCGTCCCGCGGCGGACCAGGAGGATCCTTACCATCTGACGCTGCGCGCGGAAATGAGCGGCCTGCTCGAAAAGGCCATCGGCGAACTTCCCGCGCGCGAGCGCCAGGTGCTCGCTCTCTACCACTTCGAAGAACTCACGATGAAAGAAGTGGGCGCGGTGCTGGGCATCGGCGAATCGCGCGTTTCCCAGATTCATACCGCGGCGGTGATCCGCCTGCGCGCGCGCCTCCGCGAACTGATCGGGAATGGTTCCAAAACCGCCGCCCAACCCGCCGCACCTCGCGTTCCCAATCGAGAAGCCGCCGCGAGAGCGTCCATGGAGGTCCCGTGGAAAAGATTCTGAACCAGGAGGAAATCGACCAGCTCTTTCGTGCCGCTCGCGGCGCCGCCGTCAAAGCGCAGCCGGCAAAAAAACGCGCCGTCCTCGAATGCGATTTTCGCCAGGCCGGCCAGCTTGGCAAAGACCAGGTGCAGCAAGTCACATTGCTGCACGAAAATTTCGCCCCCAACCTCGCCAATTCCCTCGGCGCCTACCTGCGCGTCGCCTTCCAGACAAGCCTCGCCTCCGTCGAGCAGCTTGCCTACACCGATTTCCTCGGCCGCTTGCCCGAGCAAACCTACTTCGCCACGGTGCTGCTCTCTCCTCTCGAAGAGTGGGCCTCGATCCAGCTCGATCTCCCGCTCGTCTTCCCGATCATCGATCTGCTCCTCGGCGGCACCGGCCAGAGCCTCGCCGAAACGCGCGACCTCACCGAAATCGAAGAGCAGATCCTCGAAAGTATCGTCGCAATTCTCTGCCGCGAGCTTCAATCCACCTGGCAAACGGTTCTTCCCCTCGAATTCAAAGTCGGCGAACGCCTCAAAAAAGCGCAGATCATGAGCCTGATGGGGCCGGCCGAGCGCGTCCTGAACCTGAGCTTCGAGATCCGCCTCACCGACGTGCGCGGCAACCTCAACGTAATTTTCCCCGGCGTCGTCTCGAACATGCTCCTGCGCAAACTCGCCCAGCAGGGCATGGTCCGCCAGCGCCGCCCTTCCGCCGACGAAGCCGCGCGCCTCCGCGAGCGCCTCCTCGACGCCGAATTCACGCTGCAGCTCGACTTGCCGCACGTCCCCATTCGCATCGGCGACATCGTCGACCTGAAACTCGGCGGCGTCCTGAGCTCTGCGCCATCTCCTGAACGTCCCCATGTCCATCGCCGTAAACGGATGCGCCGCTTTCCGCGGTGTCCCGGTGAGCTGCGGCGCAAGGCGCGGCGGCCTGATTAAGGATGTGCTCCCCGCTGCCGAAATGGATGGAGAGGACCACCGGTGAGCCCCGAGCCGCTTCCTCCAGCATCCAGCGCCGACGTCGAATACGCCAGCGTCTGGTGCGACTGCACCGCGCGCGTACTCGAATCCCTGCAAGGCGCGCCCGTAACCGGCACCGCCAAGCGGGAGGATTCGGACCCCGGCTTGCCGCCCGAAGACCAGTCCCTGTGGCTGCGCTTCAAGGTCACCGGCCGCCTCGAAGGCGAACACGCCTTTCAAATCGCCAAGTCCGACGCCGTCCGTCTCGCGCAACTCCTCATGTCCGAGCCCATGGACGCCTCGGTCGCTTTCGCCGACACCCACGCCGACGCAGTAAACGAAATCTTCCGCCAGTTTGCCGGGCTCGCCGCCACCTCGTGCAAATCCAAATACGAAGGGGAAGTGCAGTTTCAGCTGGAAGAAGGTTTCGCTCGCCCCGACTGGACGCCCGCCTCGAGCGTCCTGGGAATTTTTGCCGCGCCCCAGGTGCCGCCCATCCAATGGCTGCTCTCCATCAGCCGCGAGCTTTACGCCGTCATCGGCGTGCTCGACGCGGCCCGCGAAGCCAGACCGGCGCAAACGGTCCCCGCCGGGCGGCCCAACTTTGGCACACCCGCACCGGCTTCTCCGCCGGACGCGGCCCTAGCCGCAACCGCCGAATCGAAAGCCCTGCCCGCACCGCCCGCGACTCCGCCGCCAGTCCCTGCCGTCGCCTCTGCATCCGCCGCGTCGCCCTCGAATCTCGACCTGCTGCTCGACATTGAACTCGATGCCAGCCTCCGCTTCGGCCAGTGCGAGATGGTGCTGCGCGAAATTCTCGAGCTTCGCCCCGGCTCGGTCGTGGAATTAAACCGCCAGATTCAGGAGCCCGCGGAGCTTCTCGTGGCTGGCCGCGTGATCGCCCGCGGAGACGTGGTCATCATCGACGGCAGCTACGGGCTCCGTATCACCGACATCGCCCAGCCCGAGCAGCGCCTGAAATCTTTGCAGACGTAGATGTAGCCCGCGCCGGTTTCGCAGAGAGCGCGCCTCGCAGCGGGCGCGCGAGAAGCACAGAAAGCCCAAGGAGAAAAAAGGTGCAGTGCGAGAATCCCCAATGTCCCTTTCGCAATCCGTTGCGAAGGGTGCTCCGGCGGCGCAATAGCGAAGGCGTCTTGCTCCAGGGCCGCTGGTACTGCTGCCTCGACTGCTTCGAGGACGCCATAACCGGCGTCTTCAACGGTCTCCTGTGCCTGCCCGACGAGCCTCTGCCTCATCTTCATCGCGTGCCCCTGGGTCTGCTTCTTCTCGGCCGCGGAGTGATCACCGATTCGCAGCTTAAATCCGCTCTCCAGGCCCAGCGCGAAGGCGGCACGGAACGTCTCGGCAAGTGGCTCGTTCGTCTGGGCGTCGCCTCCGCGCAGGATGTTTCCGCCGCCCTCGCCGCGCAGTGGGGTTGCGCCGTTTTTCCCATCGAGCGCGACCAGCATTACCGTGAATGTTCCCAGATGCTGCCGTTCGCTCTTCTCGAAGCCTCGCAGATGATCCCGGTTCACTATCTGCCTTCGAGCCAGCTGCTCTTCGTCGCGTTCTCCGAGGATATCGACCACACCGCGCTTTACGCTGTCGAAAGGCTCATCGGCGGCCACACGGAGCCGTGCATCGTCAGCGAATCCGCCATGGAGCGGGCCCTGGAAGAAATCCGCACCGTCTCGCGCCCCGCGGAGATTGTCTTCGAGACTCTCTGGGACGCTCCCGAAATGGCCCGCACCATCCGCGATTACGCCGTGAAGCTCAATGCCGACGAACTCATCCTGGCCCGTCCGCGGCGTTTTCTCTGGGTGCGTCTCCGCGCCTCCGGGCGTTCCTGGGACCTTTTATTCCGCCTTCCGGCCGGCAAAATCGCCGAGCGCGCCGCCATGTCCCGCTAGCTCGTCAAGTGGTCAGCCCGATGTTCCGCCACGAGAGCGTGGCATCTCCTCGCCCCGAAATTCCTGTCACGGCCCCAAAGTTCCGTCTAAAGCCCCCCTCCCCAAAGCCGATAAGACCAGCGAGGTTTCCCATGCAAGGTCAAGGCAACATCCTGGCGGACACAATGCAGCGAGATATCGGCAGCTCCGTTTTCTCGAATCCTGTGCAAGGGCGCGCGGCCCAGAAGCGCGTGCAACACCCCCCCCGCCGCGCCAGCCAATCGTCGTCCTCCGATCCAGCGCCTTCCGATCCGGCATCCCCCGACCCCGCAGCCTTGTTAACGGTCTTGCTCAACGCAGCGCCCGTAGATCTCTGCCGCGTAAGCGAGGAAATGAGGGCCCATCCGGATCTGCAGGCCCTGGTCATGCGGCTCGCCTGCTATCTTTCGTTTTCTCCCGATACCGTGGGAACCACCATCGAGGAAGCGGTGGTCGTGGTCGGGACGGACCGCCTCCGTGTCCTGGTCTATCTCTGGTCTCTCCTCCGCCAGCGGCCAGTTGCGGACAATCCGTGCGATCCCATCGCATCGAAATCCGCCTCGGCAAAGCCATCCAGAAAGGGCAACCGCGGGCATGCGGCCTCGCACACGGAGATGTCCTGCCTTGCGAATTTCCTGGAATCGCTCGGCCTCGCTTCAGGCGCCGCGCCGCAGCGCCGGTCTCTCGGCGTTCCTCCTCGGTTTCAGGAAGCCGAATTCTTCGAACTCACAGATATGCTCGTCCGGGACATCGTCTCGTTCATTCCGCAGATCGAGCCTGCTTTTCGCAGGCAGCACAGACCGGTCTCCGCGGCCGTCAGCGGCTCCAGCGGGAGGGACTCCGAATGAAAGCCATACGCGTACTCATCGTGGACGATTCCGCGGTGATGCGGAAGATCGTCGAGAGAAGCCTTCGCCAGGCGGGCATCGAGATACTGGAAGTGCTCGAGGCCGGCAACGGCGTGGAAGGCCTCGCCGCCCTCCAGCAGACCGGCGTCGATTTGATCCTGAGCGACATCAATATGCCCGCGATGGATGGACTCGAATTTCTCCAGGGCCTGCGCTGCCTGGACAACGCTAAGAACACGCCCGTCGTAATGATCACCACCGAAGGCAGCGAATCCCGCGTGGTGGAAGCCTTGTCCGCGGGCGCCCGCGGATATATCCGCAAGCCGTTCACTCCCGATCAGGTCAAGGAGCGCGTTACGCCGCTCCTGGAAGGTGTGCGATGAACCCAGCTCTCTCTGAAAAATCGACGGCGCGTTTCCGTCCGGATGCAACCTGGCCCACGCTGATTCATGCCGCCGCGCACGAGGTGTTTCAAATGATGGTGGGCACCGAAGTGCAGCCGGGGGATTTCCCGCCCGAGCCTCAGATGGGCGAGGTTTCCGCCATGGTGGGCCTCGCGGGAGCGCTCTGTGCCGTTTTCCGCATCCGGTGTCCCCAGGATGTGGCCGGGAGTATCGCCACGAAAATGCTTGGCGGCCAGGGCGACGCCAGCCAGGTCTGCGACGCCATGGGCGAAATCTGCAACATGGTCGCGGGCAACTTCAAAGGCAAAATCTCCGGTCTCTCCGACGGTTGCATGCTCTCGGTGCCCACGGTCGTGATGGGCGGCGACTTCAACGTCTACTCCACCGGCCAGGAGCGCGTGGAAGTAACCCTAACCTACGACGGCAAGCCAGTCTGGCTAACCCTCGAAATCAGCAACTGACCAGTTCACGCAAGAGGTCGCGGTGTCATTCTGAACGCCGGTCGCCGCGCGAAGAATCTCTCCGTTCCTTTGCCCTAAGTCAGCGTTGCGCTATTTGCTGTTCCAATCCCGCACAACCTGCATGGCAACGATTGCCACGTGTCCATTCCTTGCCGTGCAACGTTTGCGCGAACTTCGCATCTCAGCATCTTCGTTCGCCGCATGTCCCCATCGCAATCCGTTCCGTTTCAACGCCCGCCATCGCTTCTCTCATTCCTCCGTGTTTGGCGAAACCCGTGCAATCCGTCTCTTTGGAGAACGGCTCATGGACAGCGGATACTACGCAGCCTTCACGGGTTTAATCGCGCGCATGGACGCGCTCGACGTGGTCGCAAACAATCTTGCCAACGTCAGCACCACCGGCTTCCGCGGGCAGCACGAATTCTACGAGGCCGTCACCGCCAACGCCGGCACACCTTACCTGAGCCCTCTGAACGTCGCCATCAACAATTACGGCGTACTGGGCGGGGCGAACATGGATCTGCAGCAGGGGAGCCTGCAGCCCACGGGCAACACCCTCGACCTCGGCATTCAAGGCGCCGCCTTCTTCGCCGTGCAAACCTCCCGCGGCGTGCGCTACACGCGAAACGGCTCGTTCCACGTGAGCGCCGCGGGCCAGATCGTCACGCAGGATGGAGACCCCGTTCTCGGACGCCGGCGGCCCGATCCAGGTGCCGCAGGGGAGCATTGATGTCGCCTCGGACGGAACGGTCTCGGTCGCAAGCGCCGTCAGCGGACAGATCCGCCTGGCCTCCTTCGACCCCGGCACCGATCTCACCCCCGAAGGAAACACGAATTTCATAGCCCCCGCCGGCGCCGAGAAGCCCGCCACCGACTCCACAATGTCTTCCGGGATGCTGGAAGCCTCCAACCTAAGCGCCGTGAAGGAAACGGTAACCCTGATGGTCCTGCAGCGCCACACCGAGCTGCTCGAAAAAGCCCTCTCCATCTTTCTGGACGATTTCAATCGCACCGCCGTACAGGACCTCGCCCGTGACTAACCGCGTCGCCGTAGCAGTTGCAGTTCCGGGTGCCCCACCCTTCGATTTTAAGGGTGGGTCTTTCTTTCGATGTTTCTTGCGCCGTTGTTTTTCGTTGTCATCCCGACAGAGCGAAGCGACGAGGGACCTCTCTTCCCGTCAAGCACGAGGCAGCAGCGTCGCCACATGAAGCCGCCTGCACGAAACGGATTTTAGAGTTCGGCAATCTCCCAGGAGCAAAGAGGACCCCAAAAATGTTTCGATCTCTCTACACCGCCGCCAGCGGCATGGAAGCCCAGGAACTCAGCCTCGACAACATCGCCAACAACCTCTCCAACGCCAACACCTCCGGCTTTCGCCGCCGCCGTCTCCAGTTCGAGGATCTGCTTTATCAGAACGTCATCACCCCCGGCGCCCCCAGCACCCAACAGACGATTATCCCGGCGGGACTTCAAGTGGGTCTTGGCTCGCGGTCGGCGGCCACCGAAGTGATCCAGCAGCAGGGAAACTTCGACGCCACCGGTAACCCTCTTGATCTCGCTATCCAGGGAGCCGGTTTTTTTCAGATCCTCCTTCCGAGCGGTGAAATTGCCTACACGCGCGCCGGAAATTTCACGGTCGACAACGTCGGCAACCTTGTCACCTCCGACGGCAACCCGCTTCAGCCCGCGATCACGATCCCGCCCGACGCGCTCACGATCACCGTCGGCAACGATGGCACTGTCAGCGTCACCGAACCCGGCCAGCAGCAGCCCGCGCAGGTGGGCACAATTCAGCTCGCTACGTTTCAGAATCCCGGCGGCCTCAACAGCCTGGGCCAGAATCTTTTCGCCACCACGGGCGCGTCGGGTGATCCCATCGTCGGCTCGCCCGGCGGCGCCGAAGGATTGGGCACGATCCAGCAGGGCACGCTCGAAGAATCGAACGTCAACGTCGTCGAGGAATTCGTCAACCTCATCCTCGCGCAGCGCTCCTACGAAGCGAATTCCCGCGTCGTCCGCGCCGCCGATGAAATGTTCCAGACGCTGAATCAGTTGACCACCTAGGCGGTGTTGAACATGCAACCCACGAAAGTTCCGCGATTTGCGATAGCAATGAACATGACGATGCCCGGCGCGATAGTTCGTTTCGCCCTGGCCTTCCTTCTTTTGTCGGTCGTCCCGTCAGCCGTGTTGCGCGCACAGAATCGCATTGACCTGACACAGTCGCCGTCCGCGATTTCGAACCCGCGACAGCCGTCCCGCGCCCCGCGCCGGCCGCGCGCGCGCGAAAATGCGCCGCCGATTCTCGTCAAAGCGGGTGAGCCTGTTCAGTTGTTCCTGGAAGGCGCGGGAATGCGAATCTCCACCACGGCCATTCCGCTAACGCCGGGGCGGGAAGGCGAGCGCATTCGCGTGCGCACCACCCTGTCCGGGAGGATCCTCCTGGGAATGGTGGTAGCCCCGCAAACGGTGAAAGTCGACTACCGATGAGGGCAACAGATGCGAATTGAAATTTCGAACCGGCTCTTAATCGGCTGTCTGTCGGCGTCTATTTTGCTCTTTTCAGCGCCGCTCCACGCGCAGCTTCTAAAGAAGCTGAAATTTCACTCCCAGCCCCAGCCGGACGCGCTCAATTCCTACCTCGACCACGCCCGCGACTGGTCCACTCCGTTCAAATCCCCGGCGGGAAGCCTGTGGAACCCCGACGGAAGATTGAGCGATCTCGCCACCGACGCCAAAGCCCGCTATCGCGGCGACGTCGTGCAGATCCAGCTGGCTGAATCCACCACCTCCGCCCAGCAGGGAAGCGTTCAGACGCAGCGCACCTACGCGGCATCGTCGGGACTCTCGGCCTTTTTCGGTTTGCCCGTCTCCACCTCGCCGCTGGGAAATATGTTCTCGCCCAATTCGTCCCAGGTATTGAACGGCAAAGGACAGACCGCGCTTTCCACATCCTTGACCACCACGCTTGCCGCCAACGTCGTCGAGGTTCTGCCCAACGGGCAGCTCGTCATCGAAGCCTCGCGCGACGTGGACGTCACCGACCAGCGCCAGACCATGGTGCTGCGCGGCATCGTTCGCCCGCAGGACATTTCCCCGGCCAACGTCGTTTCCTCCACGGCCATCAGCCACATGGAAGTAAATCTCACCGGCAAGGGCGTCATCACCGAGGGCACGCACCCGCCCAGCGGCATCGTGCGCATTTTGCTTCGCGTGGTGGGTTTCTAAAATGGGTGTTCGATCCCTTATCTCGGCTGGAATGCTGCTTCTGTTGCCCGCGAGTACGGTCGCTCGTGAAACCGCTGAACCGAAGCCGCGAGCAAAGGCTCGTGCGCTTGCGCGATATCTCCACCGTGGAAGGTGTGCGCGACAATCTGCTGATCGGCTACGGCCTGGTAGTAGGCCTGAAGCGCACCGGCGACAGCCAGCAGACGCAATTTTCCACGCAGACTCTCGCCAACGTCCTCCAGCGCATGGGCTTGCAGATTCCGGTAGCTTCGGTGCAGATTCGCAACGTCGCCGCGGCCTTCGTCACCGCCACGCTTCCGCCGTTTGCGCGCCCCGGCACGCGCATCGACATCACCGTCTCCTCGATCGGCGACGCGAAAAGCATCGAGGGCGGCCTTCTCCTGCTCACCCCGCTTCATGCCAGCGACGGCCAGGTCTACGCCGAAGCCCAGGGCGCGCTCACCATCGCCGGATACACCGCCGGAGCGCATGGCAACACCACCACCGTGAATCAGCCGACCGTGGGAATGATTTCTAACGGCGCCATCGTCGAGCGCGACATCTCCGTCGATCTCTCCCATCTCTCGCGCGTCTCGCTTCTCCTGCGCGAACCCAATTTCAGCGTAGCCCAGGATGCCGCGCAAGCCATCGACAAGGATTTGGGCCTGGGCGTAGCCCATGCCATCGACGGCAGCCTCGTCGAGGTGAACACCACCGGCATAGTCCGCGACGGCATGCCCGCGCTTCTGGCGCGCCTCGGCGATCTCTCGGTCCGCATCCCGCAGGTCGCAAAGGTAGTGGTCAACGAGCGCACCGGCACCGTAGTCCTGGGCCGCGACGTCAGTCTCGGCGCGTGCTCGATCCTGCAGGGCAGTCTTACCGTGAATATCGCCACCATCCTGGAAGTTTCGCAGCCCTCTCCGCTTTCGAAGACGGGCACCACCGAGGTGGTGCCGCAGACAACCGTCCAGACGCAGCAGACCCCGGCGCAGGCGGTGCAGTTGAAAGAAGGCGCCACGGTGGAAGACTTAGTCCGCGGGCTCCAGGCCATTGGGGCCACTTCGCGGGATATCGTGGCCATTCTGCAGGCGGTAAAGGCCGCCGGGGCCCTCCAGGCGGAGCTTCAGGTGATCTGATGAATACTTTCAATTGCAAGCTTTCGAATACTTCAAATTGCATACACCCGATGTCCGCGTCTCCGTCAAAATACGCACCCCCCAGCGCGGAGGTGAAATTGCGGAAGGCGGCGGGCGAATTCGAGTCCATGCTGCTCTCTAAGTGGTGGTCTTCCATGCGCGAAAGCGGCCTCGGCGGCCTGGATGAAACAGACCCGGGGCACGACACGCTCGATCAGTTGGGGATGCAAGCGCTTTCCACGGCGGTAGCTGGCGCAGGGGGGCATCGGCATCGGCGCGATGTTGGTTCGTGATTTGCTCTCTCATCCGCAGGTGACAACAAAATCGCAGTGAAGTGACAAGTGGTGGTATCTAAGCAAGTTAGTCGAGCCGCCGCCATACGCGCAGCTGTGAAAAAACTCATCAAGTTTGCGCGGGGATCGCCGATTGCCTCTATGAGTGCTGAAACTGATTAGTTAAACGGAGCGCGCAATTAATGTTTTCTCATGGCCAACCGATTCATTCATTGTGGGCGCTGTAAGTGATTCATAGAGTGGGAGATTTCTCATGAGAATCGAGCCAAATTCGGGAGTGATCCCGGGGCAAGCTACGGAGTCGGTCAGTAATGTTACGAATGCGAATTCTTCGCAGGCGGCGCGGCCGCTGCAATCCACGGTTCAAAATTCAAGCGACCAGGCGAACTTGTCACCCGATGCGCTGCAGCTTTCGAATCTGAGCGGGGCGCTGGCGAACGTGCCGACGATCCGGCAGGAGCGCGTGGCGCCGCTCGCGCAGTCGGTGCAAAGCGGGGCGTATGCGCCCAGCAATCAGCAGATCGCGCAGGCGCTGGTGCGCGATTTCCGGTCAACGAATACGGCGGCGCAAGCGTGATCGCCGCGTCGCGCGGGTAGCGGGTAAACAGGGGAGAGGAAGCGGAAATGTCGGAAACGTCTTCGATCGTCGTGGCGCGCATCGAACCTACCATCGAAGCCGCGCATCGAATCGGGCGTAGGGGCGGCCTCCGCGGATCGCGAGCCGCAGGGCGAAGCGCCTCCGCTTGCGCGCAGCGAAAAGCGGCGGCTCAAGGCGAAAGCCGTGGGAGCTTCGAGCGAACGATCCGCGCCGGACGAGTTGGACGATTCGGAGAAGCATCAGCTCGATACGCTGGCGTGAAAAACCGGCGCGACATTTTGGAAACGTGACAGTGGCTCAATATGGCCCAGGAAAATCACAATTCACTCGCAGCGCTCGAAACGCAGCTCGATCTTTCCCGAAAACTGAAGATGGAAATCGCGGAAAGCCGCGCCGCCTATGCGGCGGGGACCTCGACGCGATTTACCGGCACATTGGCGCGCAGGCCGTTCTGTGCCTCCAGCTGCAGAATAACTCCGAGGCTATGCGCCCCGGCGATGAGCCTCCGGCAGCGCCGGGCGGCGGAGAAGTGGCGCAAGGCGCCACGAACCAGGCGCACGGAATGACGCGCGGGCGCGCGAACTTCTTGCGGAGCTGGCCGCGGTTCAACGCGAAATCCGCGAGCTGAACTGCGCGCAGACGATCCTGGTCGAAGGCTGGCGAAGAACCCTGCGCATGATGGCGAACGCGCTCACAACCTTTTCACCGACGTACAGCCGCCCGTCCGCGCGGCCGTTTCTCCGCACCGGCAAGGCCGTCGCTGTGAGCCTCACATCCAGCCTTTCCATCGCGGTGCAGGGGATGCTCGCCGACCAGGGCGCGATGGCCGTCGTCAGCAACAACATCGCGAATGTGAACACGCCCGGCTACACGCGCGAGGTTGCGAATCTGGAGGAAACTCCGCCGGTCGATTACGCGAATCAGCAATACGGCACAGGCGTGACGATCGCGAGCATCCAAAGCGTTCGCGACAACGTGCTGCAGTTGCGCCCTCAACCAGGAAACGCAGAGCCAGGGGAAGCTCAACACGCTTTCGGACGGCTTGAACCAGATCCAGACGCTATTCAACGAGCCCGCGGGCTCCGGGCTGCAAAGCCTGCTCAGCCAGTTTTTCGGCAGCTTCCAGCAGCTTTCCGCCGATCCCACGAATTCCGGCCTCCGCCAGGCCGTGATCAGCGCCGCGCAAAGCCTCGCCGCGGGGTTCAACCAGTCCGCCTCGGCGCTGGTGACGCAGCAGCAGGACGCCGACCAGGGCGTGGTGCAGACGGTGCAGCAGATCAACCAGCTCACCACGCAAATCGCGCAGCTGAACGGCCAGATTTCGACCACCTCGGGCGCGGGCCTGAACACCAATTCGTTCCAGGACCAGCGCGCGCAATTGATCAACCAGCTTTCGCAGCTCGTCGATGTGCAGTCGATCACCGCCGATGGCAGCAACCTCACGCTCACCACCAGCGGTGGCGCCGAACTCGTGGTGGGCAACCAGAGCTTCGATCTCACGACGCAGACCAACGCCACCACCGGCCTGCAGGACGTCTATTCGCAGGGCGCCGACATCACTTCCACGATTCAATCGGGAAACCTGGCGGGAGACCTGCAGCTCCGCGACCAGCAAATTCCTTCGATTCTTTCCAATCTCGACACGCTGGCGAACGGCATCGCCACTTCCGTGAACACGCAAAATGCCGCGGGCTTCGATTTGAACGGGAATCCCGGCGGAAATATTTTTACTCCACCCACCGCTGTCGCGGGATCGGCGCTGAATCTCTCCGTGGCGATCACCGATCCGAACAAAGTGGCGGCGAGCGGCGACGGCACGTCGGGCAACAACGCCAACGCGACCGCGCTCGCTAACCTGCAAAATGCCCCGATCGTCGGCGGGCAGAATCCCATCGTCGCTTACTCCGGTCTGGTATTCCAGATCGCCAATTCCGCCGCCACCGCCTCGAGCCAACTTTCCGGAGAAAATGCGCTGGTGCAGCAGTTGCAGGACCAGGTGGGCTCGGTTTCCGGAGTTTCGCTCGACGAAGAGGGCGCCAATCTGATCCTCTACCAGAACGCTTACAACGCGGCGGCCCACGTGGCCGGCGTGATCTCGAATCTGTTTCAGGTAGCCATCGACATGCTGCCGACGGCAACCTAGCCTACACACTATCCATGTCCATCCGGGTCAATCCGAATATTCTTCCCGATCTGCTGGCCGGCTTGAACCTGGCCACCCAGCAGCTCAACCAAGCGGACCTGGAGCTTGCCTCGGGCCGCTCCATCAACGAGCCGTCCGACAACCCGGCCGGCACGGGCGCCCTGATCCTCAACCACGCGGCGCAGAGCCAGACCGACAGCTACCAGCAGAACGTGAGCGATTTGCAGTCGAAACTGCAAATTGCGGATTCCTCGCTGAACTCCGGCGTGACCGCGATCAACCAGGCCATCTCACTGGGAGTGGAAGCGGGCAACGGCACGCTGTCGGATGGAGACCGGCAAGCCATCGCGCAGCAGCTTTCGGGAATCCAGCAGCAGTTGGTGGCGATCGGCAACACGACGGCGGGCGGCACGTACCTGTTCGGCGGCACACAGGTGGAAACGGCGCCATTCACCGTGAATTCGGCTGCCGCGGCGGGCGTAACGTACAACGGGAATTCTGCGGTAACGTCCGTGCAGATCGCCAACGGGCAGAGCGTGAACGTTAACGTGCCGGGCGACCAGTTGTTCTTAAACCCCTCGGGAAGCGTGCTGGGCTCGATCAACCAGCTGATCACCGCGGTGCAGAACAATTCCGGAATCAGCGCCGCCGTGACGGCCCTCGGCCAGGCGTCGAACGAGTTCGACACGCAGCGGCTTTCCTACGGCACCGCGCTCAACGAATTGCAGACCACCGGCACCCTCCTCACCAACGAGCAGCTGCAACTCTCCACGCAGGAAAGCAACATCGACGGCGCCAACATCCCCCAGGTGGCCACGCAGTTCAGCCAGGCGCAGATCGCGTACACGTCGCTGCTCGAAGGCGAAACCAAAATCCTGAACCTGCCCAATATCCTCAGCTTCCTTCAGTAGTCTCGTTCTGCCCCCGCCGCGTCAATGATGTTCCTTGGAAGAATAGGTGCGGCATTGGGCTGCCGATCGAACAAAATAGAAGGTAAACTTGACCAATAGACCGTCGTATTGAGGGGAAAACAAATGCCGCTGACAAAACTCGACAGCACCAGCGCTCTCGTCGTGATCGATCTGCAAAAGGGCATCGTCGGCATGCCGACGGTTCATCCTGCGGGCGAGATCATTGGCAATTCCGCGCGGCTGGCGCGGGCTTTTCGCGAG
The DNA here is from genome assembly GCA_963709105.1 of uncultured Acidobacteriota bacterium. Lineage (GTDB taxonomy): Bacteria > Acidobacteriota > Terriglobia > Acidiferrales > UBA7541 > Palsa-295. Next base: position 746,892 of record CAVPVC010000010.1, on the reverse strand, counting down.
AAGGGAATGCCGGTGGTTCTGGTGCACGTGACGGGCATGATTCCGCGCCGCTCTGAGGCCGCGTTTCCGAAGTTTACTCCTCCGGCGGATTGGGCAGAGTTCGTTCCCGAACTTGACCAGCAGCCCGGCGACTGCGTCATCGCCAAGAAAACCTGGGGCGCGTTCCTGGGCACCAATCTGGACGAGTACCTGCGGCAGCGCGGGGTGACGCAGATCGTGCTGACCGGCATCGCCACGAGCATCGGCGTGGAATCTACGGCGCGCAGCGCGTTCGATCTGGGCTACCACGTGACGTTTGTGGTGGACGCGATGACCGATCGCGACGCCGACGCGCACCGCAACAGCCTCGAAAGGATTTTTCCGCGCATGGGCGAGACCGACACCACCGACAACGTGCTGAAATTCTTGCAGGAGGCACCCGGCACCGCAAGCCGGCCATAACCGTCCCCGTGCTGAAGACCAAGGAGAGCGGCGCGGGTTCTGTCCTGCTGGGTTCGGTGTCGCACGCGTGGCGAGCGCTGCGTCACCGCAACTTCCGGCTTTTCTTTTTCGGGCAGACCATCTCGATGATCGGCACGTGGATGACGCGGATCGCCACGAGCTGGCTGGTCTACCGTCTCACCCATTCCGCGCTGCTGCTGGGATTTGTCGGATTCGCGGGGCAGATCATTTCATTCGTGCTGGGGCCGTTTGCGGGCGTGTGGGTCGAGCGCATGAACCGGCGACAGTTGCTGGTGTGGACGCAGGCCGCGGCTGCCGCGCAGTCGCTCGCGCTGGCCGCGCTGACGCTGGCGCACTCGATCAACCTGTGGGAAATTATCGCGCTCACCGCTGTCCAGGGATTGATCAATGCCTTCGACATGCCGGCGCGGCAATCCTTCCTCGTGCAGATGGTCGACGACCGCAACGACCTGGGGAACGCCATAGCGATCAACTCCTCGATGGCCAACGGCGCGCGGCTGATTGGCCCGGCTATCGCCGGAGTGGTGATCGGCGTAGCCGGGGAGGGTTGGTGCTTCCTGATTGACGGCATCAGCTACTTTGCCGTGATCGCGTCTTTGGTGGTGATGCACATCAAGCCTCTGGACATCCGCCGCAACGGCGCTAGCATGCTCGAACAGATGCGCGAAGGCTGGGACTACGTGCGCACCTTCCGGCCCATCCGCACGATCCTGCTGCTTTTCGCGGTGATCAATTTAATGGGCTACCCCTACTCCGTTCTGCTTCCGGTGTTCGCCAGCCAGGTGCTGCACGGGGGAGCGGCTACGCTGGGCTGGCTGGCGGGAGCTTCGGGGATTGGCGCGGTGGTGTCGGGATTTTCGCTGGCGATGCGCAAGTCGTCCGAAGGGCTGACGCGCATGCTGCAGATTTCTGTCGCGATCCTGGGAGGCTCGCTGTTTCTCTTCGGCTTGTCGCACACGATGTGGGTGTCGCTGCTGCTGATGGCGTTTACCGGATTCGGGCTGATGCAGTGCGCGTCGGTGAGCAATACGATCGTGCAGTCGCTGGTGACCGAAGACAAGCGCGCCCGGGTGATGAGCTATTACACCATGGCGTTTTTCGGGGCGGCGCCGTTTGGCAGCCTGCTGGCGGGAGGGCTGGCGCACCGGATCGGGGCGCCGCATACCGTGATGTTCACGGGCGGCTGCTGCATCGCCGGGGCGCTGTGGTTCACGCTGGAGCTGCCGAAGATCGGGGCGGTGATGCAGCGGGTGATGTACGAGCGAATCGAGCAGCACCTGGATCAGGAAGAGGGGCAGGAAATCAGGCCATGAGATGGAGCAGGGACAGGTCCTTTTGCCTGACGCCGCGGCGCACGACGACTAGCGTCGCTTGTGATTTGCGTCACTCCGCACCGTGACTTACGCCCCCGCATTGTTCCGCAATGCCGCTTAACATGCAGATGAAGAACGGGACGACAGTTGGACGGAGGGATTTATGCACACCGTTCACATGGAAACGATTCACCAGCACGAGCGGCATGCGCATTTCTGGGAATTTCTGTGGACCGCGTTTACTGCAATGGGACTCGCGCTCCTGTTTGTTCTGCTGCACATGAGCCTGGCGAGGTAACGCGAAAGCTGCTCTCACCTTTTGGGCGCGACTAATTCGGTGACGCGCGTCAGCGTCGTGTCGCTGACGAAAATGTTGCCGTGAACGTCCTCGGCCATGGCGTTGGTTTCGACGAACTGGCCCGTCCCTCTGCCCGGCCCTTCCCCGGCCGCGCCGAGGATGTTGCCATCCCAATCCATCTTCACGATCTGGCCGTCCATGCCGGTGGCCATCCATAGCTGCTTGTGGCGGTCCACGAAGAATTCGCAGGTGAGATTGGGCGACTGGATCGTTTTGACGAACTTGCCGTTGGCGTCATAGACGACGATGCGATATTCCTCGCGGTCGCCGATGTAGACGTCGCCGTTGTTGGGATTGATGGCGATGCCGTGGGCCATGCCGAATTTTCCGGGTCCGGCGGCGTTGCCGAACCACTGGTTGACGAATTTGCCGTCCTTGTCGAGATGCAGGATGCGCGAGGCGCCATCATTGGGGCTCTCGTTTCCGTGCCCCATGGCGATGTAGATGTCGCCATTCGGCGCGAAGGCGAGCGACGTGGGCTGCCAGAGCAGCCTCTGGCCCTTGGCTTCGTTCCAGTCGCCGCGCTGGCCCTTCACGCCGAGGGTCATCAGCAGCTTTCCGTCGGGACTGAACTTCAGCACCGTGTCGCCAAACTGGTCGCAGAGCCAGACGTTGTCGTCCGCGTCGACCGAAAGGCCGTGCGGCTTGCCGGCGATGTCTGCGCCGAAGGAATTGACGAGCTTGTAGTTTTCGTCCCACTCAAAGAGCATCGGCTTTCCGGGATCGTTGCGCACCACGGCATAGATGTGGCCCTTGGAATTTATGGTGACGGCCGCGACGCCACCGGTGGTGTTCTCGGGAAACTTCAACGGGTAGGCGTAGGTGAAGCCCATGTCGGGCTTGTGCTCGACGTGATTGACGAATCCGCGATCGACTCCCCAGGCGCAGTTTGGCGAGCCGTAGCAGACCGTGCCCCAGCCGATCTGGCCCCCATATTGGATGGCCACGCCGTTGATGAATTTGGCCCCGCTGCCGCGCAGGCGCGCCTCGCCGGTGAGGGTGGGCGACGGCGGCTCCGGCCGGCGGCACGTACACATACGGCACGCCGCAAAACTTGCTGAGGTTGCAATCCTCGCCTGGGCCCTGGACGCGGTGCTGGCGCGGCGCCACCGTCTGGGATAATGCGAACACCGCTGTGAAGGCCATTGCCAGCGCGGCGATGGCAGCGCCTGTAAAAATACGTCCTTTCATTTCCCACCCTCCATCGAATGCTTCCGAGTGCCATACAGAAATATCACTAACCGGGGTTTTCGGGCTGGTTATTCTTTTGGCGCTTGGGGACTCTTACATCATGGACGATGGAGTGCGGGCCGGTTGCCGGCGCAGCCTTTTTGTTGACGCGGGATGTTGCGGCGACCGCGGGCGCGGCCTTGCGATCTTCAACCGATATGCTTGGCCAGGTCTGCCCACGAGCTGATGGCGCCGATGCGCGTGCGGGCATTGGCCGATTGCACGCGGCGGATCTGCAGCATGATTTCGAAATTGGCGAGCCGGGCGCGGACTTTGGCGAGGGTCTCGGTGTAGGCGGAGAGTTCGTCTCGCCAGGCCGGGGTGGCGACGAGCCGGGCGTCGGCGTCGCAGATGGCCTGGTCCACCTGCTTGAGCTGCCGCGAAATATTCTCGAGCGTTCCGGGGGGCTGGCCGGCAGGGTCGGGGAATTTGCGTACGCTCTCGAGCCACTCGCGAAGATTTTGGTGAATCTCGCGGACTACTTCCAGGGGTTCGTTCATGGGAATTTAGCCTCGTACGTATACGGTCGCGTCGTCGTGTTGCGCGGAATAGATGGCCGGATTCACTTTCGCGCCGTCGTTGGGGATGGACGCGTCGCCGACTTTGCGGTCCACCTGCTTCCAGGTTTCGGCGAGGGTGGAGAAGCCGGCGGCGAGCGTTCCGATGGCTTCATCCTGGGAGGTGTTGCCCACGCGGAGGATTTCGGTGCGAGCCGCATTGTAAAAGGAGGAGAGGTTGCGGGCCACGTCTCCGCCTTGTTCGAAATTGAGCACCGATTGCAGGTGGCCAATCACGCGGACGGCGTGCGTGAGGCCCAAAGTCCGCTGTTCGATGTTCCCCTGCTGGATGCCGCGCTGTGCCCGGCGCAGCGAGCGCACCACTTCCTCGTAGAGAATCACAATCAAGCCGACGGGGCTCGCTGCTCGAACGGCATTTTCACGATAGGTCCGTGCTGGATTATTCATGGTTACCCCAGGGAACTGAGCTGCTGATTGATTTGGTCAAGGAGCTCGGGGAGTTCCTGCAGGGTGGTGTCCACCTGCACGTACTCCTGAGTGAGCTGTGTCGTTTGGGTGGCAATCTGGGCCTGGAAGTCGGAGATCTGTTGTGTGATGGAGGTTTGCGACTGCGAGAGGCCAGTGATATCTGTGGCCACAGCGCCGGTGATGGGATTGGCCACATTGTTGAGAGCCGTAGTGAGATTCGCGCCAAAGCTTCCGCTGGTCGTGGCCTGGAAGAAGGATTGGATCGCCGCGGGATTGCTTTGCAAGGCGGTCGCGAGCGTGCCGGAGTTGACGGCAAGAGTGCCGTCGTTGTTCACGCTGATGCCGAGATCGGAGATGCTGTTGACGTTGCCGTTGCCGGTGGTGGAAAAAGCTACAGCCGAAAGCAGCTCGCCTTGCGTGAGGGCGACCGTGCTGTCGGAACCGAGTGGGCCGGGTTGCCCGTTCGTGCCGATGGTGGACTGCGTGTTGATGTCGCCAATCACGGTGTTATACGCGCTTACAAAACTGTTGACCGCGTCCTCCTGCTGCGTGACGTCCGGACCGGTGGTCACCGATACCGGCACGGCTCCCGTGGTTCCGGTAAGGCTCAGAGTGACGCCGGGGATGGCGGAAGACACGGTGTTGGTGGTGCTGGAGATGGGGATTCCGTCGACGTTGAGCGCGGCATTTGCGCCGGTGACGCCGGTGTTGAAGCCCAGCACTCCGGCGGAGGGAGTGATCGTGAGATTGCCGGGCGCGCCGATGGTATTGCTCACCAGTGCGAGGCGCGCGCCATTGGCGTCAGTGATCACGCTGGCAGTGACGCCGATGTTGGCGGTGTTGTTGATGGTCTGTGCCAATCCATCGAGCGTGTTATTGGTGTTGTCAATGGTGATCGGGACGGCGGTATTTGTTCCCACCTGAATCGACAGTGTTCCCGTCGCAAGGGGCGTGGAACTGGTCGCCACCGCGTTGGAGTAGGCCGAAGACGTGGATGCCAACGAGGTGACCGTGATCGTGTGCGACCCGGACGGCGTTCCTGCCGTGGCGCTCGCCGTGAGCACCGCGGAGTTCGACGAAGTGGCGGACACGTTGGTCAGCTGTCCGGCGGGATCGGTGAGCGCGAAAACGGCATTTTGTAGAGTTTGAATATCGTTGTTAAAGCTGTTCAGGGCCGTTTGCTGATTGGTGATCGTGGTCTGATCGCCCTGAAGAACAGCCAATTCGGCCTGCTGGGGAGCCAGCGAGGCTTGGACCAGCGCGCTTACGTCAATCCCAGCGCCCAGCCCTCCGCTCGTGGAACTTGATTGCGATCCGTTGAGGATCGATGTGCCGATGCTTGTAGTGCTCATAAGATTCTCTCTTAACTGAGGCCTTCCACGAGCGCTGCCTTGTGTCTTTTCTCAACCCGTCGAACCAGAAGCCGCGTTGCTTTTGCCTGAACGAAAGTGAAGGCGGGCCCGGAAAAGAGCCCGCCCTCTTCTGCTTGCTATGCGATTACTGCAGCAAATTCAGCACTTGCTGCTGTGCCGTGTTGGCTTGCGCCAGCGCGGAAATACCGGTTCTTTCCAAAATGGAATACTTGGAAAGATTTGCCACGACGGTAGGTATATCCGCCGCGGTGATCTGGTTTTCCGCCGACGTGAGGTTTTGAATTTCATTGTTCTCAACGTCGCTGGCCGACTGCAGCCGGTTAACGCCCGCACCGATGGTGCCGCGGTCGCTCGCCACCGTTGCGATGGCCGTGTTGATCAAAGCCAGGGTGGCCTCCGGGTCCGTTGCGCCCGTGGAACCTGGCGTACCGGTGAGAGACGTGCCGTGCAGCGACAGCGCTGTTGTCGACAAGGCGCTGACGTTGACCCCGATTGTGGTAGTGCCGGCGGTGCTCGAATCGCTGAGGAAGATAGATGTGGTGGTGGTGCCGCTTGCCGCGAAGATGGTGGTGCCGTTGAACGTGGTGTTGGAACCGATGCTATCGACCTGCTGCAGGATCTGCTGATATTCGGCATCCAGCGCGGTGCGCTGGCTGCTTGAGACCGTGCCCGTGGATGCTTCGGTGGCCAGGGTTACAGCGCGGTTGAGCAGTGTAGTCACCTGTCCGAGAGCGCCGTCGGCAACCTGCAGGGCGCCGACGCCGTCGTTGGCGTTCGCCACCGACTGTGTTAAGCCGGTAACGTTGGCCTGCAACCCGTTGGCGATGGCCAGGCCGGCTGCGTCATCCGCACCGGTGTTGATGCGCGAACCCGATGACAGTTGGGTGAGGGTGTTTTGAAGGTTGTTCTGGGTAATGGTTAACTGGTTTTCGGCAACGATGGATGGAATGTTATTTAAAACGCTGAGTGCCATGTGAATGTCCTTGCTGCTACTACAATTCCGTTCTCGGCTCGGAGCCTTTCTCACCGGCTGGACATTCCCGCAAGCCGAAGGCTGTTTCGATCCACTGAACGGGCTGAATTGTCGTTCACTTAGCGAATCGGCTGCTAATCAGAAGGCTTTAATTTTTCGGGGCGTTCTGTCTCTAGGGGTGTATCTTTTCAGCAACGGGAGTGTCGGGGGCTTCGCTGGTTGTTTCAAACCGGCGCAAATGGGCTCTCAGCAAATCTGAAGTAGGAAAAAGATCGAGTCCCCGTCGCAGCAATAGCACCGCGCGTGGAAAGTCCTCCAGCTTTGCGCGGATGCTCGCGGCACGGACGAAGTCCTCGGGTTGACACTTGGCGGCGGCGAGCTTCTCTTCGGCGGCCTGGGCGCCCTGGGAAACGTGGTTCATCCAAAGCTCGGCCATCACCAGGCGGTCGTGCAGTTCCGGGTTCGCGGGTTCACGTTCGATGGCCCGGCGGAGCCTCCGCAAGCCAGAGGATGGTTTTCCGCATCTGGCTTCGGCCAGGCCCAGTTTGCTTTCCAGAGAAGCGTTGGAAGGAGCGCGCTTCAATCCGCGCAAATAGCAATCCCGTGCGGCTTCATAGCGCGCCAGGTTGTAGTGCGAATCGCCGGAAATTTCCGCGAGCCACGGGGTGGAGTGTCCGGCAACTTCCGCGCGGCGAAAGCATTCCAGGGCCTTGGCGGGTTCGCCGAGCCGGAAGCGGCAAATGCCGGTGAAGAACCAGGCTACGCCCGACTGTGGGTTCAGCTCGCAGGAACGCTCGAAGGATTTGAGGGCTTCCTGCACGTTCCCGAGGTTCTCCATTTCCGACACGCCGAGCTCGAAATGCGCCTGGCTGTTGCCGGGCATGTCCGCCACTTTTTTACGCCCTAACTCGAGGTAGAAGAGAATCTTTCGGGCGCGCTCCTCGTCGTCGTGAACCATGCCCATATGGTGGATCAGCAGATTCGAGGAGGCGACGAGGCGTTTGGAGGCGAGGATCTGCCAGCCGACAGTCTCGTGAACGCGGCCCCTGAAGTAGATATCCGGGTCGCGCTGGAAGAGGCGGACGTTTTCATGATCCACGTAGGCGGGATAGCTTCGCGCGGGGCCGTAGCTCGAATCGTTGGGTTTGGCGGGGCGGTCCCAGATCTTGTGGTTCAAGGTTGAGACATAGTTGCGGATGGTTACCTGATAGCCCGGCACGGAACGATGCGAGAGCAGCGACGGCAGCAGCGCGGTGGCTCCGGGATCGAGCCGCTCGTCGGCATCGAGCATCAGTACCCAGTCGGAGGTTACCTCGGCGAGCGAGAGGTTGCGCGCCTTCGCGAAATCGTCTTCCCAGGGGATCGAGATTACTTTTGCCCCGGCCGCGCGCGCGATCTCGGTCGAGGCATCGCTCGATCCCGTGTCGGCGACGACGATTTCATCCACCACGCCGCGCACGCTGGCGAGGCAATCGGGCAAATCCCGCTCGCCATTCTTTACGATCATCGACAACGCGAGTGTTGGCATCGTTCCGTTCTCCTGCCTCGATCCTGCACGCCGGATGCGGTGGCCTTTTCTCTTTCAGTGCTTTCTTCTTCCATCGGCAATGGGGGCTTCCAGTTCTGGGGAAACATTTTGTCGTGCATAGGGACGAGCAAATCGATTGCCGAAGGTCTCGCTGATATCTCTTGAGAGAGTGCCCCGATATTCCTTGCACCGAAGTGAAACATGCCATTGATCCCTCCACTTTAACGGCCGATCAAGCCTATGACTGCCGGGGGTGCGCTCTTGCCACCCTGAAATGGCGAGCCGCGAGCGGAAACAACGATGATCCACCTGACTCGACTGAACAATCAGCCGCTCCTGGTCAACGCGGACCTGATCAAATTTATTGAGAATGCGCCGGATACCGTGATCACTCTGCTCACCGGCGAAAAGCTGATTGTGCGCGAGACCGCCGACGAGGTGCTGCAGCGGATTGGTGAGTTTCACGAGCGCTTTTACCGGCGCGCAGGTCCCGGAATCGTTTTCGACACCTCCTTGTCGCCGAGCGAATCCGGCGCGGAAGCCGTTCGGGAATTGTCGCGGGCAGAAAACAAGAAATCCTGACGGGGAGCGAAGGCGTGGACAAGAGCAGCTTCGGCGGCGTCTTCGTGGCACTCGGCGGGATCCTGCTCGGCCTGGTGCTCGAGGGCGGCAAAATCGGGCAGATTCTACAGCCGACGGCGGCGCTGATCGTCTTCGGCGGCACGCTTGGCGCGGTGATGCTTCAGTTTCCCCTCCCGATCGTGCTCGAGGCTTTCGGCAGCCTGGCGCGGGTGTTCTTTGAAACGGGCGAGGACCCCCGGCTGGTGCTGAAAGAGATGATCGGGTACGCGCAAAAAGCGCGGAAGTCCGGAATCGTATCTCTCGATGACGATCTGGAGGAGATCGAGGAGCCCTTTCTGAAAAAGACGCTGATGCTGGCGGTGGACGGAACCGAGCCTGCCGAGCTGCGTTCGATCATGCAGCTGGAATTGGACAATCGCGCCGACCACGACGACAACATCCCCAAGGTGTTCGAGTCCGCGGGCGGGTTCTCGCCGACGATCGGCATCATCGGCGCGGTGCTGGGCCTGATCCAGGTGATGCAGCATCTCGACAATATCGGCGAAGTGGGCCGCGGGATCGCGGTGGCGTTCGTAGCCACCATTTACGGCGTAGGCGCGGCGAACCTTTTCTTCCTGCCCGCCTCCGGCAAACTCAAGCTGCGCTATCGCGAGGAGCAGCTGCGCCACGAGATTATTCTGGAAGGCGTGGTTTCGATCCTCGAAGGGATGAATCCCCGCATGCTTGAAACCAAGCTGCTGAGCTTTATTTCCGAGAGACAACAAAAAGCGGAGCAAAAGGCGGGGAAAAGTGAGCAGAAAGAAGCGACCCGAGCATTCCAATCATGAACGCTGGCTGGTGTCGTACGCGGATTTCATCACGCTGCTGTTTGCCTTCTTCGTGGTGCTCTACTCTTCGGCCCAGGTGGACCAGAGAAAAGCGGGCAAGCTGGCGAAGGCGATTCAGACAGCTTTCGCCCAGATGGGGGCTTTCGATAGCACCGCCACCAGGCCGCAGGTGCTGAAGCCCGAGGACCCGTCGTTTTCGAATTTCCGGGCGATCCAGGAGGGGCACGCGTTTGAAACCCTCGAAGGCGTGCAGCCCGCCAGCGCTCCCGACATGCAACAGATTCAGAAGGATCTGCAAGCGTCCCTTGCGAGGGAGATCGGCGCGCGCACCGTTTCCGTGACGGCCACCCGTGAAGGAATCGTGGTGAGCCTGCGCGAACTCGGCTTCTTCGACAGCGGTTCCACGGCGCTGCAGCCCGATGCCCTATCCACTTTGGGAAACTTTGTGAAGGTAGCGGGCCCGCTGCAGGCGCGCATCCGCATCGAGGGCCACACGGACAAAGTTCCGATTCACAATGCGCGATTTGACTCCAACTGGGAGCTCTCGACGGCGCGCGCCACGGAAATCACCAAGCTCTTCATCACGAAATATTCGATGGCGCCCCGGCGGCTCTCCGCTTCCGGATACGGCGAGTATTATCCCGTCGCTTCGAACGATACGCCCCAGGGGCGAGCTACGAACCGTCGCGTGGATCTCGTGATCCTTGCGTCGAATGCGGATTCGAGCGCTCCCCTGCCGTCCGATGCGCCCTCGGCGCCTGCCCATTAGCCGAGGGCAAAGCTCTTCTTCATTTCCGTGATTTCTTGCGGCAGGTGAGTTTCACATTGGAGCAAATAGAAAATTAAAGACTCTGCGTCCCAATGCCGATTTCAAAACGTGGCATTCAACACCTCGTCATCGGAACGCAACACAACATCTCACTTGTGCGGAACGCTGGCTGATTCATAAGGACGATCTGGATGCCCGGCCCCCCCACAGTTGCCGACCAGCAATCCGAGCGCGCCGCGGAACGCACCGATCCCACGCTGATCCGCGTCCGCGACCTCGTCTACAAGGTCTGCGGCATTTATATGCCGGACAACAAATTCTATTTCCTGAACGACCGCTGCGACCGGCGCGTGAAGGCGCTCAAGATGGATTCGCTGCGCACTTACTACGACGCGCTGACCTTAGGCGCCGACCGCGAAGCCGAAATCCGCAATCTGCTGAATGAAATCACCGTCGGCGAGACCTGTTTCTTCCGCAACCCGCAGCAGCTGAGCGCGCTGCGCAAGATCATCCTGCCGAAAATCATGGAGGCGAAGAAAAAGCTGTCATTCACGCGCCTGAAAATCTGGAGCGCGGGCAGCTCCACGGGCGAAGAGCCCTACACGCTAGCAATGATGCTGCTCGAAGACTCGGCCACGATGCTGAAGGACTGGAAATGGGAGATCAACGCCACCGACCTCAACGACCACTCGCTGGCCAAGTGCAAAGAAGGCGTCTACCCGAGCTACGCGGTGCGCAACACCGAACCCTATTATCTGCAGAAGTATTTCCGGGCGGACGGGCAGAACTTCGCGCTGGTGCCGGAGGTGAAAAGCCGGGTGACGTTCACCCGCCTGAACCTCCACGACGAGAGCAAGATGCTGTTCATGAAGGGCTATGACGTGATCTTCTGCGCGAACGTGCTGATTTATTTCGACGGAACGTCCAAGCGGCGCACCGTGCATCATTTTTATAACGGGCTCATGCCGGGGGGCTATTTTTTCGTGGGAACTTCGGAATCGCTGTACGGAGTGAGCGAGGAGTTTCGCCTGGTGCATTTTCCCGGCGCCACCGCCTACTATCGCCCGCTGCTCCGCGAGGAGGTGGCCGATGAGCGCCCCCGTTGACGAAGCGCTGCGCTTGCGCGTCAAGAATCTGGACGCGATGCCGGCCATGCCGGCGATTCTGGGGCCGCTGCTCGAGTGCCTCGACCTCCCGCCCGAGCAGATCGAGATCGAGAAAATCACCGAGTTGATCGCGCGGGACAAGTCGATCGCGGCGCAGTGCCTGCGCATGGCCAATTCGGCGCTGTTCTCGCGCGCTACGGTGCAGACCATCCGCGGGGCGGTGGTCACCCTCGGCGCTCTGCGGCTGCGCGATATTCTGTGGTCTTCGTTTCTGGTGCGCATGGCCCCGAAAAGCAACTGGCCCCTGAATCCCACCGCGTTCTGGGAACACTCCTTCGGATGCGCGCTGGTGAGCCAGCAGCTCGCGAAAAAGATCGCGCTTCCGGATCCCGAAAAAATCTACTTGTGCGGGCTGCTGCACGATCTTGGCGAGCTGGTGAACAGCATGCTCATGCCGGCGGAATTCAAGGCTGTCGCGGAACGCGCGGTGCTCGAAAGCATTTCGCTCTACGATGCCGAGAAGCAATCGCTTGGCTTCACGCATTGCGATTCCGGCAAACTGCTGGCGGAGCACTGGCGCCTGCCCGCCGATATTCGCAACGTGATCGAGTTTCATCACACGCCCGAGCAGGCGACCGAATCGGCCGCGGTGGTGGCCGTCGTGAACCTTAGCGATTTTCTCTGCCGGCTGCGCGGGATAGGCTACGGCTACGACGAACTCTGCGAAGTCGATTTCCACCAGGCGCCTGCGTGGAACCTGCTGCAGAAAGCGGTTCCGCATCTGGCCGAGCTGGACGTCGCGCGCTTCACCTTCGAACTGGACGCCGAGGCCGAAGAGATCAGGCAACTGGTAGCCTCGGCGTTTCAGAGCTGAACTGACCTGCGCGGGCCTGACTGCGGAGTGAGCTTCTTCTTCGCCAGATCTATCTCAGGTAATTTAGCTGGAGGGAAGCGCCACCGCTCCGGCGGGGGCTTCTTCGTCGCTCATGCGTCGCAGGCTCTCCGCGCGGCTCAGTGAAAGCCGGTTGAACCAGCCGAGTCCTGGAAGCTTGGCAATCGTTTCGTCGATGCGCCGCGCGACCTTCTCGCCATCCGACCCGCGCAGAATGTAGCTGAGGATCCAATTCACTTCCGCGTCGGCCTTCACGCCTCCGCCCACGGGCAGCCAGAAATGCTTGATGATGAAGGTGGTGAGCCGCTGCGCGTTGCGCTCCTGAAGCTCGAGCTTGGCTTTGTTGTAGTAAAACGAGAAGTGGCGGCGCTCGTCCTTCGCGAGCCTGCGCAGGAGGTCGGCTAGAATCGGGTTTTGCGTCCGGGCGGCCAGCACGCCGTACCCTTCGAGCGTGGAAAGCTCGGAGATTGCGCCATACGTCAGGTACGCGCCGTGGAAGTGCCGCGAAAACTGGCAGACCAGCGACGCGCCCATGTCCTTGAGCCACTCCGTGAAAGCTGTGCCGCGCTGAACCTCGGCGAGGCGGTCGCTGCCGAATTTAATCCCGCATGCGTCCAGGAATGCGCCAATGGCTCTGCCGTGGAAATGCTCCTCGTAGGCCCAGCAGCTGAGAAAGGCGGTGGTGTCGGGGTCCTCGATCGCGCAGGTGGAGAGAATGCTGCGCAGGTAGACGATGGTGTGCGACTCGATGTCCATCATGTAGGTGAGGCAATGGATTTCGTCTTCGGTGAGCGGGTGCTGCGGCGCCTGCGAAAGGTCGATGTCGCTGATGTCCACTTTTTTCGAGTTGCGCAGGTAGCGTTCGAGGTCAAACGCGCCCACCATCCGCGTGTCCATGCTCTCTCCTAGCTGCTTTTAAGCACTCTGCCAGAAGTACGCGGGAGAGCGGGAATCGGATTTAGGAGTGTGTTTCGGATCCTTCACGGTAGGCAGCAAGCATCGGACATACGGGCAGGCGCTGGCGTCCCGGCGTGGCGCCCCGTTCTGGCACGGCCTCGATGAGCGGGGATGATTGGGGCTCGAAGTTCTGCTATCCCACTTTGCGGCGCGGCTTCTTGGCGGTGTCTTCTTTCTTGGCAACCGCCTCGCCCGCCTTTTCGCCGGTCTTGGGCACCACGCGCAAAAGGGACTTTTTCTCCTCGGCGGGCTTCTTCGTTTCGCTGAGGCTGCGCTTGAGCGCGGCCATCAGATCGATTGCGGGAGGCTGGCTGATGTGCGGCGGCGCGACCACGTCCTGCCCTTCGGCCTTGGCCGCGATCAGCGTCCGCAGGCCTTCCTGGTAGGTATCGTGGTACTTTTCCGGGCGAAACGGCGCGGCCAGATTCTCGATGAGCTGCACCGCCATGGTGCGCTCCTGTTCTTTTAGTTCGGTCTTGTCGGTGTTCCCGTATTCGGCGGCCGGGCGAATTTCGTTCGAGTAGAACATGGTGTGCAGCGTGAGGCCGTTGGTGCCAGCGCGGATAATCACGATATTTTCGCGGCTGTGCATGGTTACCTTGGCGATTCCGGCGTAGCCTGACTTTTTCATCGCTTCGAGCAGCAGGTGGTAGGCGCGCGCGCCGGCCTCTTCCGGGGCCGCATAATAGGACGCGTCGAAATACAGCGGATCGATCTCGTCGATCTTCACGAATTCGAGGATCTCCATGGTGCGGGCGGACTCGGGCTCGATCTTCTCCAGCTCATCCTCGGTGAACAGAAGATACTGGTCCTTCTCGTACTCGTAGCCCTTCTCGACTTCGTTGCGCTCCACCATACGATTGCAGGTGGGGCAGAAGAGTGGCTGCTTGAGGCGCGTGTGGCAAACCTTGTGCAGCTGGTTGAAACTGATGCGCTCGGTGCGCGCCGCGGGCGAAAGCCGGATCGGTATCGAGATCAGCCCGAACGAGAGAAAGCCCTTCCACGTGGATGCAGGCATCGCGTCCTCCAGAGAATGGCGATATTACAGGGTTCTCAGGAAGCGAAACAATACCGCTGTTTCCGCGTGCTCTATCGGCCACAGCGAATAAAAGGCGAAATAAAGCAGAAGTGAAGGAGGTGATGGACGTAAAGGAGGTAAAGGAGGTGGAGGAGGCCGAGGAGGCAGAGGCGATTGCCCGCCGCTCTTTTCTCTTAACCTGCTTGGCCCGCATCGCCGTATACTCTGCGGCGGCCACGCGGAGAAATCCCTCAGAGGGATTCTTCGCGCGAGACCGGCGTTCTGAATGACTGCGTCGTGCTTGCGGGACGGAAAGCGTGCGGGCCTGGAAAGGGTGTGCGGCTTGAGGAGAGAAAATATGTGGCGGCGAACGATTTTGTTTTCAACGATGGTGTTGCTGGCGCTTACGCTCGCGGGCGGCGCCCTAGCGCAACGCGATCCCGAAATGACCGAACCGTTTCCACCCTTTCGCATCGCGGGCAATCTCTATTACGTCGGCAGCAAGGGCCTCGCCAGTTACCTGGTGACCACGCCGCAGGGCAACATCCTCATCAACAGCAGCTTCGAAGCCAACGTTCCCATGATCAAGACGAGCATCGAAAAGCTCGGTTTCAAGTTCAGCGACACGAAAATCCTTTTGATCAGCCACGCCCACGGCGACCACGACGCCGGCAGCGCGATGGTCAAGGAAGCTACCGGCGCCACCTATATGGTGATGGAGGGCGACGTGCCGTCGGTCGAATCCGGAGGAAAGATCGACCCGGTATATGGCGTGCGCCCCGCCGCCTCCTATACGCCGGTGAAAGTCGACCGCGTGCTGCACGATCGCGACACAGTGAAACTGGGCGGCACGGTGCTGGTGGCGCACCTCACGCCGGGCCACACCAAGGGCTGCACCACCTGGACAATGAAGGTAAACGACGGCGGGAAAACGTATAACGTGGTGATCGTCGGCAGCCCCAACGTCAATAAGGGCTACCAACTCGTTAACAACCCCGCTTACCCGAACATCGCCGAGGACTACGAGCGCATGTGGCGCGTCCTGAAATCCCTCCCCTGCGACATTTTCCTCGGAGCCCACGGCAATTACTTCGGCCTGGAGGAGAAGTATCCTCGCATGAAAGAAGGCGCCGCGAACCCGTTCATCGACCCCGAAGGCTACAAGATGTACATCGCGGAAAAAGAGAAAGCCTTCCACGAAGAGCTGGCGAAGCAAAAGGCCGCCGCTGCTCCGAAATGATGCCGGATTTTAGAGGAGTTGAATTTCGGAATGACTCCGCAAGGTGAGGCGGACCGAGGCCGCGAGTCGAGGCACAACGCCAATCGGGAGATTGGCGTTCCCAGGGGTGACGCCCTGGTGCGCCGAAACTTTGGGAGAGCGGGAAATTGTATGACTGCAATGCCCAAGAAAAAAAACAAGCTGGATAGGTCTGCCGGACGAACGGCGGAGATACTTCTGGACCATCTTGGCACTTTGCCCCGCGCACAGGCGACGGCGATGCGCAAGGAGTTACAGCGGCTCGCTGTTAAGTCTTCCCGTTCCGCCAGGTGCCGAGAAGCGTAAAAGTCGCACAAACCGCCTCTTCCTCTGCTTCCTCAACATCCGTTCTCCTTGTTTCTTACCACGCGAAGTGCACCCTTGAATTGCCGTTGCGGCGTGCTAGCCTGAACGCGGAGCGAATGCGTTCATGGAAGGGCGAACGAAAATTCGGGGCGAATTCGACAAGAGGGAGACCAAAACTCCCGTGTTTTTCAGTACTCCTCTCACCCGGATTTCGTCCCAAAAATGCGCTTGCTCACTCGACACACTCAGACGAAGGGAATCACACGTAAGTCATTGCAAACATTCATCGGTGGTACTGCCGACTCGACACTCTTATCGCATCGCGCTGCAAGCCGTGACTTCGCAGAAAGGCCGCCCCCGCGCGGTGTCAAATCGCTTTCTTCTTTTCTCCGCATCCTCAAGAGCCAGCCATGACTCGTGATCCTGTCTGCGGGATGACGGTCGACCCCGAGGGGGCTCCTGCAAAGAGCGATCACGACGGGACCACCCATTACTTCTGCTGCGCTCGATGCGGCGAGAAATTCCGGGCCGATCCTGAAAAATATTTGAACGCGAGGACGCCGGAGCCCATGCACGGTTCGGCTGGTTCCGGGCCATTCGTGCAACTCGGCGAGATGCAGCCCGCGCCGCAAGCGATGGTTGCCACCATCGCGTCGGCCGCGTCGCGCTCCAGTGCGGAGAAAACTTCGCAAGAATCCGCGCAGGCATCGCCACGGCGCGGAAAAAGCACCGGCGCCAGCGGCGATTTACACCTGCCCGATGGATCCCGAAGTCCGCCAGGACCATCCGGGCCTCTGCCCGAAATGTGGAATGGCATTGGAACCGGATGTGCCGGCGACTCTCGCGACCCGGACCGAGTACACCTGCCCGATGCACCCCGAAATTATTCGCGCCGAACCGGGCTCATGCCCCATTTGCGGGATGGCGTTGGAACCGCGCACGGCGGTTGTCGAGGAAGAAAACCCCGAGCTGGTTTCGATGACGCGCCGCTTCTGGGTAAGCGTCGCGCTCGCGATTCCGGTGCTGTTCCTCGGGATGTCCGACGTAATCCCCGGGCAGCCGGTGCAGCGGATTTTCTCGATGCGCGCCATCGGTTGGATCGAGCTCGCGCTGGCAACACCCGTGGTTCTCTGGGGCGGCTGGCCGTTCTTCGAACGCGGCTGGGCCTCGCTCGTAAACCGCAGCCTCAACATGTTCACGCTGATCGCGCTCGGCACCGGCACGGCCTATGTTTACAGCGTGATCGCGGTTTTGTTCCCCGGCATTTTCCCGGACTCCTTCAGGGCGATGGGGCAGGTGCCGGTGTATTTTGAAGCGGCGGCCACGATCACGGCGCTTGTGCTTCTCGGGCAGGTGCTCGAATTGCGCGCGCGCAGCCACACCTCTTCTGCGATTCGAGCGCTGCTGAAGCTTTCGCCGCAGAACCGCCCGGCTGGTTCGCGCCGACGGCACGGAGCTCGACGTTCCCATCGAGCACATCGCGCGCGGCGATACTTTGCGGGTGCGCCCCGGAGAGAAAATCCCCGTCGATGGAGTCGTGCTGGATGGATCGAGTTCCGTCGATGAATCGCTGGTTACCGGCGAATCGATTCCCGTGGAAAAAACCGCGGGCAGCCGCGTCATCGGCGGAACCTTGAACGGTACCGGAAGCTTCGTGATGCGCGCCGAACGCGTGGGCGCGGAGACGATGCTGGCGCAAATCGTGCGCATGGTGAGCGAGGCGCAGCGCAGCCGCGCTCCCGTGCAGCGACTGGCGGACCGCGTCGCGTCGTATTTTGTTCCCGCTGTGGTGCTCGCGGCGGTGCTCGCCTTTGTGGCCTGGGCCATGTGGGGGCCCGAGCCGCGGATGGCGCACGCCCTGCTCAACGCGGTGGCGGTGCTGATCATCGCGTGCCCCTGCGCGCTGGGGCTGGCCACGCCCATGTCGATCATGGTGGGCACCGGGCGCGGCGCGCTGGCGGGCGTGCTCGTGAAAAATGCCGAGGCGCTTGAGATTCTCGAGAAGGTTGACACGCTCGTGGTGGATAAGACCGGCACGCTCACCGAGGGCCGCCCGCGCGTGACGCAGATGTTCGCGGAGTCCGGATCGAGCGACTCAGACGTGCTGCGCGTCGCCGCCACGCTCGAGCGCGCGAGCGAACATCCCCTCGCCGCCGCGATCCTGGCGTCGGCGAAAGAACGCAATATCGTCGCCGGGCGACTTGACCGATTTCCACTCCCGGACGGGGCAGGGAATCACCGGCACCGTGGACGGATCGAAAGCTGCCCTGGGCAATCGCGCTCTATTCGCCACCCTGTCGATTCCGCTGGGAGCGTCTGGACGAGCGAGCCAGGGCTCTTGAAAGCGATGGGCAGACGGTGATGTTCGTGGCCATCGGAGGCAAGCCGGCCGGGTTGATCGCCGTCGCCGATACGGTGAAAGCCACCACGCCCGAGGCGATCGAGCAGCTGCACCGGCAGAAGATTCGCATCGTGATGCTGACCGGCGACAGCCGCGCCACCGCAGAGGCCGTCGCGCGGAAGCTGGGCATCGACGAAGTCCACGCCGGCGTGCTGCCGGACCAGAAAAGCGAAATCGTCAAGCGGCTGCAGAACGAAGGGCGCGTGGTCGCCATGGCGGGCGACGGCGTAAACGACGCTCCGGCGCTCACCCAAGCCAATGTGGGCATCGCGATGGGAACCGGTACGGACGTAGCGATGGAGAGCGCGGGCATCACATTGCTGCAAGGCGATCTGCGCGGCATCGCGCGCGCGCGAACGCTAAGCCGCGCCACCATGCGCAACATCCGCCAGAACCTGTTTTTTGCGTTTGTCTATAACTCGGTGGGCATCCCGATTGCGGCGGGCGTTCTCTATCCGTTCTTCGGGCTGCTGCTCAGCCCCATCCTGGCGAGCGCGGCCATGACGTTCAGCTCGGTCTCGGTGATCACCAACGCGCTGCGTCTGCGCCATGTGGAGCTTGTTGAGCTGTGAAAGGGGCGTGAGGCGAGGAACCGTGAGCCGGGAAGTGCTAAATCTATATGGGTTCCAGACTTGGCTAGTACCCTACGCGGACTAAATACTAAGGAAGTTTTCGAGGAGTTTGAATCCGGCGCCCGTCAGCACCGATTGCGGATGGAATTGCACGCCTTCGACGCGCAGTTTGCGATGCCGCAGGCATGTTCGCAGGGGACGGTAACGGCATCACTCGGGAGTTAGACAACTCCAAAAAAAACTCATTCTGCGGGATACGACTATACGACAAGTGTCTCAGCAAACCAGCAACAGAAAGAACGGGCCGGTTGGCGGGGAACCCATCCGGCCCTGAGAGGTGCAGAGTTTCCCTACAACAGTGGCCTACACAACACTTTTGCGACGCAAGCCCAATCCCATCAAACCAAGCAATCCGAAGCCAAGCATCATCAGGCTGGACGGCTCAGGGGCATTTAAACTGAACGCCACTTCTTCGGAATTGTCCGAAGCCGTGAACACTCCATTGCCCAGATAGGTGAGAATCGATCCCCCGTTTTGGTCATTGCCGTTGAAACACCATCCTGTACCACCGCTGGGGCAAGAAGGCACAGAACCGAAGCTGGAGGCGTTGTTGGACTGGCTCCCCGTACCTACCGTTAGGGTGCTGCCGCTCACGCTGAAGATGCTTGTGGCGGCGGGTGTGGTATTTTCCCACGCACCTTCGCTATTCCCATTGCTCGCTTTGCTGGATGGGTTGATGATGAAGCCGCCAGTCGAAGTGAAAATAATAGTGGCTATTTCAAAACCACCACCCAGATTGGAGCCGCACGGAGCGCCACCGGGACATGTGATCCGCGTTATCCCGAACGGGTTTGAAGAAGCACTGGAGTTTACGTCGTAAACGTCGACGCCAGCGAATGTCACATTGCTGCCCGCAATGGTTCCGGTAAAAGAGTCGGCTTTCGCGATAGAACTGACGCCGAAGCAGAGCAGCAGAGTTGCGGCGGCTTTAAGAGTCTTTCTCATCGTGCCACGCACCTTTCGTTATCTGGTGGGAGCCAAACACGCAATCGGCGCTTGCATTGCTGGTCTCGCTTGGAGCCCACTCGAAGTGAGAAAGGTATCTCAGGATCACCAGGAAACACAACATAAAATTACTAAGGTAGCGTCAATAACGGTTCCAGTACTCCATCTGTACGATAACCGCAAAAGAGTGCGGATGGAAGGATGGCGTCAGAGGCGGCTCAGCTTAAAGGCAAAGACTCCTGTAGGTAAAACCAAAACCACCTTGACTGTGACCGGCCTTCTCATGGAAGGAGTTACGCGTCACGGCTTCAATTTGTGATCAAGCTTTGCGGCGAATCAGCGGAACGCTTTACGATACACGAGGTAATTCTGAGTTGGCGCAACCGTCAGACTCCCTTTAGGTGGGTTTGGTACGGAGAGCCCGTCATCGAATTTAAACAAAATTAGTGAAGAATTGGATTGACTCAACGACCCAACACCTAGCACACTCACTTTCTCAATTTGAGATGCAGGAGTCCGATAGATGCGAAAGTCTTTGTGGATGGTAGCCGTAGTGGTCATCACTGTCTTGGGAAGTACGGCTGCCAAAGCCGACGACATCTTAAACGCAGACGGGAGCACGACTGTCACCGCCGGGGGGTACGTAACCGCCATCGACAACATCACCCTCAACGGGCAGTTATATAACGTCACATTCACATCCACCGGTGACATCCCCACATTTTCCTCGCTTGATTTTAATGATCTAACCACCGATGTAGTAGATCCAATTGATACAGATCTCGGCATGAAGATGTTGGGACCTGTTGGAAGCGGCATGAGTGATTTCTACGTCGCAGGAAACCAGTTATTCCTCGTAGACAGTCTGTTGGAATCTGCCGGGGTCGGCCAGTATGTTTGGATAGCATCAAATGTCGAAGATCCCTGGCCATGCTTAAATGGTGCAACCTCATGTGACATCCCGTCGGGAGAAATTTTCGCGAATATCACGTCGGCAGCCGTACCAGAACTGAATCCATCATCCGGCACCTCAGCGATAGTGCTCTTGGCGTGCGCCGTGATGATAATTCGTGGACGCCGCACGTTGCCGACCCCCTGAAACGGACAACAGATGTCTTGCCCGGTCACTCCGACGGGCCATGTGAACGTATCGCAGCCTAAAACAAAAAGAACACCGCCAGGCACACAACGCTTTCCAGTATTGAACGCACACGCGCCGCAGGGTTTCTTTCTGTGGCGTATGTGTATTTTCTCCCACAAATTCCACTTGGGCGGTTAGTCGGATTACCGTCCATTTAAAGTGAAACTTTATTTCTCCGGTTAGCGCTGACGGTTCAGACGGTCGCTGCGACACCCGCTGGTCATTATGATCTGGCAATACGTTTCAAGTGGACCGAGCTTTGGGGTTGCAGTTCGCTTTTACCTAAACAGGACGCCTTTTCTTTGCTTTTGGTTCGCGGATGGTTCTTAGCCTTTGGAATTCCTCGACTTAGAACTCCGTCCTGGTGTTGCGACGACCCATTGAGACCGCCGCGTTACACAGGCGTTGGGGACCTTTTCAACGCGACCAGAGGAAACAAAGAAGTGATGGCGGAATTGCTGCGCAGATTCTCCGCGGAAGGCAGATCGCTGTTTTCTACGTTGGTCTGTCAGAAATTCGCCAAATTCGTCGTAGGATCATAACTTTCGATCACAAACGTGGCTGGTATCGACGGCGGATTGATCACTGGATTTGAGCGGCCGTCCAGGCTCGGATCAAATACCACGAATCCAACGCCCGGCGATCCGGCCGGCAGCGTGTAATCGTCACCCGGATAAACCGGGTTCTTGAAACCGGGATCCTGCACAACGCTCTGCACATCCTCGTTCACCGTAGTCTGCCAGCTCGCAAAAGTATAGAACGTCCAGTCGGCGGGCAACCCGTCGCAAGGCGACTCCGCCTGGCCCGTGCTGGCGTTCGGCTGCACGTGGAACGCATTCGGCGCGGTGGTGAATTTCCCGTCGGTGCGCCAGTACATATTGTTGTTCCACATCTGGTATTGGGTGAAGGCGGATCCTTGGGTGTAGGTACACCCCCCCTGCACATAGAAATTCGGCGTGGAGGCGACGGATCGGTCGAAATAAAACAGATTGTTCGTGACGACGAAGGACTGCGGTATTGTGGTGAACGGAGGATTCTTATAGGGGCTGTTTACGGCCACCATCGCCGAACGCCCGTAAGCCAAAATATTGTTCTTGATCGTATTCGCTTCATTGAGCGCGGCAGGACCGTGCGGAGTGTAAATCGGGAATCCCGATACGCGATAGATCAGATTATTCTCCACGTCTACCAGCCCCGTCGAGTCATCCAAATAAACTCCGTTACCGCCATAGCCGTTCTGATCCATGATCGAAGCGTCGGTCACGTCGTGAATCTTGTTGTTCAATACTTTGTTGCCCGCCGCCGTGAACACCTCGTTTCCCCCGTCAATGCGAATGGACCCGCCGTCGTTCATGATTCCCTGTAGCAGGTTGTAAACGTGATTGAAGGAGATCACGTTGTTGGCGTTGCCGATGCCGGCAGGCATGGTCATTTCGGCGATACTTTGGGAAGTGGAGATGGCGCAATGGTAGCCGTCATAGACATCGTTGTGAGTATAAAGATTATCGTGTCCCATACCCTGGCCGATACCGAAGGCCGCCGGAATGGTGCGCCCATAGCCCTCTACGACGTTGTTTTGCACGGTGATTTTTTGCGGAACGTTGGCATCGGTGTCCGCAGGCTGAAACTGATTGCCGATGCGAATTCCTATCACTCCTAGGTCGTAGAACGCGCTGTTTTCAATCAGGTTGTTGGTGACCGCAGCATTGATATTCGTCGCCACGCAGTAGGAAGGCGAACTGCCGTTGATGCAGGGAATAAATTCCAGTCCCGTTCCGGAAGTGTGCGTCACCGTATCGGAATCGAACGTAATGAATTGCGAATTCTGAAACGACACCGCCGCGCCGATATCCGGTTCCAATTCCGAGGAAACATGGCCCGATGCGGGTACTGTGTAATTGTCGTGCTCAAACGTCAAGCCCCGGAACGCGACATACTGCAGATTCGAAGCCACTAAGACCTGCGCCAGTTGCGGAATGATGACCTGGTCGGTGTTGGGGTTTTCGCCGCTGTTGGCCAGATACGTCAGCTTCATGGGCGAGACGGAGCGATCCAGAAACCACTGCCCAGGCTGCGTTAAATTGTCCTCCACATTCTCTACAATATACCGATTGGTGGGAATGAACCCTTCCTCGCTCGCGTTAGTTTGCGAAATTCCCGTTGGTCCGGTCAGATAGACAATTCGGTTTGTGGTGTCCACGCAACTGATGCGCAGCTTGGACGTGCTGAACTGTTCAAAGATCAGCAATTCGACATCGCCTGGCGGCGCTTTGCTGCCGTTGGCCGGGTCGCAATTGGGATTGACCGGATTGGCGGGTGCTGCCAGATCCTTCCAGGCGCTCGAAATCGGATCGCCCGTCGCATACTGAAAGCGGTCGAAGCATTCCCACGAATTCCCTGGCAGCTTGGTCGTATCCTGCACGGGACAATTGGTTTGGGACGCCGCTAGGTAAACAGTGCTAAACACTCGCAGGTATGGAGTTCCCCCCAACGGGCCGCTCACGCGCGGCCGCAGCCGCCGCCCTCCGTTGTAAAACAAGTTCTCGAAATATTGCGTGGAAGCGGGCAGTGTGGTGGTCCAGATATTGCCGCTTGTGTTCGTCCAATTCACCACCCGCACGCCGCCGCTGATCACCGGTGTTTCGCCCGGATAGTTCTCGTAGATGATCGGCATGGAGACCGTGCCCGAGTCGGCCGCCGTGAAACTCTCCGTCGTCGGTAGAAAATATGTTCCGGCCCGCAACTGGACAACGATCTGGTTCAATCCCGTCTTATTCAAGCCTTGCACGGTCAAACGCGCCTTGTCGAAAGTCTTGAATGGGCCATCCGTGCTCGCGGCATTGGCGGCGGCAAGCGTGCCGCTCCAGGAATCGTTGCCATTTTGCGGGTCTACATAGAACGCTGCATTGGTACCACCCCCTCCGCTCAGAGCCACGGTCTGTGAGGTCGTGGACGAATTGTCATTCACCGTAAGAGTGCCTGTGCGCGCCCCCGCAGCCGTGGGCTTAAACGTCACTTGAATCGTGCAAATGCCTGCCGCGGGAAGGCTGGCTGGACAATTGTTAGTCTCCGCGAAATCGCCCGAAGCACCGATGCTCGTGATCGAGAGGCTGGCTGTGCCGGTATTGGAAAGGGTCGCCGGCATGGTGCCGCTGGTGCTGTCTATATTCTGCGTGGGAAACGTCAGGGTGCCGGGAGAAAGGCTTGCGGCAGGCGCGGGAGTCGTAGTTCCCCCGCTCCCCGAACTACTGGAACCACCGCCGCAACCGAAGCACAAAAGCAAAAAACCGAGTCCTAGATAGAGCGAGGTTCTGCGGGACAGATATGCGTCCGAATGTGTTTTCGGGCGTGGTATCGCAGATGAGCTTGAACATTCGCACATGAAAGGCTTGTCCTTTCTATTTGAGCGCAAAAATGGAAGAGGATTTTACAGCAGCTATAGGCGCCTATGGAATACTGGCCGAGACATCGGAAGTCCGAATCGCTTCCAGCGCCGCAAAATGCGCCGTGGCATTTCTGCATTATTCCCCAATAAATTCCACTTGGACGATTAGTCGGGCGGTCTCAATGGGTCGTTGCAACATCAAGACGGAGTTATAAGTCGAGGAATTCCAAAGGCTAAGAACCATCCGCTAACCAAAAGCAAAGAAAAGGCCTCCTGTTTAGGTAAAGGCGAACTGCAACCCCAAAGCTCGGTCCACTTGAAACGTATCGCCAGATCAAATGACCAGCGGGTGCTGCGTCGACCGTCTGAACCGGCACGGATTACCGGACAGATACCCGTCTAGTATCCTCACGCCGACGAAACTAAATACTGAGGAAGTTTTCGAGCAGTTTGAATCCGGCGCCCGTGAGCACCGATTCGGGATGGAATTGCACGCCTTCGACGCGCAGTTTGCGATGCCGCAGGCCCATGATGATGCCGTCGGCGGTCTCGGCGGAAATTTCCAGCGATTCCGGCAGCGATTTCCGTTCCACGATGAGCGAGTGGTACCGGGTGGCCTCGAAATCCTGCGGCAGGTCCCGGAAGATGGTCTTCGAGTCGTGGTGAATGTGGCTCGTCTTGCCGTGCATGATTTCGGGCGCGCGGATCACTTTGCCGCCGAAAGCCGCGCCGATCGCCTGGTGACCCAGGCAAACCCCCAGGATGGGTATCTCGCCCGCAAAACGCTGAATCAGCGAAATGCTGATGCCCGCCTCGTGTGGCGTGCATGGCCCCGGCGATATCAGGATGCGCTCCGGTCGCCGCTGCTCGATCTCTTCGAGCGTGATCTGATCGTTGCGGCGCACCTCGAGCTCCTGCCCCATCTGGCCAAGGTACTGCGCCAGGTTATAGGTGAACGAATCGTAGTTGTCGAGAAGCAGAATCATCTTCGTTTACTTTGTGTGCGCCGCCGCGCCCGTTTCTAGTGGCACAGGCACTCCTGCCTGTGCCGCCGTAACCCCTCCGCTCTACAACTGTCGCTCCCCTCCACAATTGTCATCCTGAGCGCAGCGAAGGATCTGCTTTTTCTTTTTCTTCCGCAAGCCGTGGATCAGCGAGCCAGAATAGCGTAGAGCGCTATTCGCCACGACTCCCGCCGCCGTGCGCGATTTCGAGCGCCTTAATCACCGCGCGCGCCTTACGCCCCGACTCCTGGTACTCGCGCTCGGGCACCGAATCAGCCACCAACCCCGCGCCCGCCTGCACGTACGCCCGGCCTCCCTTGGCCACGAGCGTACGCAGCCCAATGCACGAATCGAGGTTCCCCGAGAAATCGAGATAAAGGATCGCTCCGCCGTAGATGCCCCGCCGCGTAGGCTCGAGTTCGTCAATGATCTCCATGGCGCGAACTTTTGGCGCGCCCGAGAGCGTCCCCGCAGGAAAGCAGGCCATCAGCGCATCGAAGCAGTCCGCCCCCGCGCGCAACTTTCCGCGCAGGCTGGAGGCGATATGCATCACGTGCGAATACCGCTCGACGAACATCAACCGCTCCACCTTCACCGACCCGTATTCGCACACGCGCCCCAGATCGTTGCGCCCCAGGTCGACCAGCATCACGTGCTCGGCGCGTTCCTTGGGATCAGCCAGCAGCTTCGCTTCGAGCTCGATATCTTCCTTTTCGTTCGCCCCGCGCGGCATCGTCCCGGCCAGCGGGCGATAGGTCGCATCGCGCCCCTGCACCTTCACCAGCATTTCCGGCGAGCTGCCCACCACCGACACATCATTTAGATGCAGGAAGTAAAGGTAGGGCGACGGATTCACCACCCGCAGCGCGCGGTAGATTTCAAACGGGTCGGCCGAAGTCTTCGCCGAAAAACGCATGCTGCCGACCACCTGGAAAATGTCCCCCGCGCGGATGTAGCTCTTCGCCTTGCGCACCGCCGCGGTGAACTCCTCTTTCGTCATGTTCGCTTCGATGTGCAGAGGCCCCGCTTTGCGCGCGCGCCGCTGCGGCGGCAGGGGCTGTTCTAGCGTCTTGCGCGTGCGGCGGATTTCGCGGACGGCCGCGTCGTATTTTTCGCGCAGGCTTCCTTTCCCCTCGGTGAACACGTTGCGGACGATCCACACGCGATGCCGTACGTGATCGAACACCACGAGCCCGAGATAGAACATCATCACGCAATCGTCCAGGCCCATGTCGTCTCGGCCCGTTTCCGGGATGCGTTCGATCAGGCGCACCATGTCGTAGGCGAAATAGCCGATGGCCCCGGCCACCAGCGGCGGAAGCCCCGGAACGCGCACGGAGTGATAGCGCTGGGTAAGCTGCCGCAGCTTTTCTACCGGATTCGCTTCAAACTCAACGCGCTTGCCCCCGCTCTCCAGCGTGCACTTGCGGCCCCGCGCCCGGAATACCTCGGAGGGATTGGCGCCCGTGAACGTATAACGCGCAATATTCTCGCCGCCCTCGACGCTTTCCAGAAGAAACGAATATTTCGCGTCGCGCGCGAGACGCAAATGCGCGCCCACCGGCGTCAGCAGATCGGCCGTGTAGGTTTCATACACCGGCACGAGGTTGCCGTGTTTCGCCAGCCGCTTGAATTCCTCGAAGGTGGGTCGGATCATTCTCTCGCCCGTCACGTTGTCCCTGGACTTTTCGGTTGTGCGCCCGCTCGCCAGTTTCACTGCCCGCTTCATCGCTTCGTGCCGCTTTTCTCTTCCTGTTCCAGCGCGCGCAGCACCGCGCGGCGCATCGTGTCGTAAGGCGCCCGTTCGCCCGTCCAGATTTCCCACTGCGCCGTTCCCTGCGCCACGAACATGTCGAGTCCTGAAACCGTCTGGATGCCGCGCCGCTCTGCCAGTTGCAGCAGGCGCGTCTCGCGCGGGCGGTAAATCGTGTCAAATACGAGCCGGCAATTCAATTCGTTTGCATCGAGCGGCGATTGCCGCACGTTGGGATGCATCCCTACCGGGGTCGCGTTCACGATCGCGTCGAAAAACTCGCCGCGCAATTGTTTTCGCGCGATCGCTTCGCCGCCCGCCGCTCGCGCCAGCGACTTGGCCTTTTCGATACGCCGCGCGGACACGCACACCGAAGCCCCCGCCTCCGCCAGCGCGAATGCCACCGCGCGCGCAGCCCCGCCCGCTCCCAGTATCAGCACCCGGCTGTTTTGCAGAGGGATGCGCGTTTGAAGAGTGCGCAGCACGCCCACGTAATCCGTATTGTAACCGTAGAGCTTGCCATTTCCGCGTACAACTACGGTATTCACCGCGCCGATCTTTTCGGCCAGCGGATCGCAGCCGTCGAGATGCCGCAGGATGCGCTCCTTGTGCGGAATCGTGATGCTGAATCCCTTGATCCCCAGCGGCCCGATCGCGCCCAGAAAATCCTTTAAGTCGTGTACCAGGAACGGCAAATAGACGGCGTTCATCCGCCGCGCCGCAAACCCGGCGTTCTGCAGAAGCGGCGAAAGCGAATGCCCGATGGGATCCCCAATCACACCGAAGACGGTGGTGCGCCGGTCGATCCGGTCCGCGCGATAGAGCTTTTGAGCCTCGTCGAGCGACGTCTGGCCGGGCGCCGTGGCATTCTCCACCGGCGCATAGGTCAACAGAGTACCCATGCGCACCGAAAGAATACGGACGGGAGCCGCAATTTCCCCCATGGGAATCGCGACAATATCCTCCTGAGATGCTGCAAACTTCAACAATCTCAGGCTCTCTGCAAGCGAGCCGCATTGCGCCGCAATTTTGATCGCGTCGGGCTTCCCTAGGCGGAGTTGCGCGGCCACGCGTTTTAAGTCGCGTGGAATGTGCTTGAAAAAGTGCGCCGACCGCAGCTGGCGCCCTTCGCCCAGCATCACCTCCAGAAGCTCAGCAGGACATTTCTGCGTAGTTTCCACCTCCAGGTCGTACCAGTTGCACCCCGCACGGAGTGCATTCCATAGATGACCCAGCTGTTTTGCGACGCTCCCTGCGTACTTTCCGCCGCCTTCGCGCCGCCGGCATGTGGCAATTACGGTCGTTTTGGGGTGCTTTTGGCCGCCTAACCACTTCAAAAAACCCTCAATTGCATCGTCTTCGACCAGCCAATCCAGTCGAATTTCCACAAACTTGGCGCTTTTCAGGGCGGTGCGGAGTTGGCGACGCATGCCCTTGGCGTGCGGGGAGGCTACCACGGCGCAGATTTTGCCTGTTTCTGGCATTCGGGTTCCGGCTGGATCGAATCGGTGGGAAAACTCACCGAAGATATTGGAAATAAAGCTTCTATCACGTAGGTACCCAATATGTAAAGTGCCCGGGACCATTGTCTTGACGCTCCCAGACCCGTTTGTTACGGTCGATTGAGTTGGATACCTTTGCAGCGCCTGGGTTTACGTCGTAGTTGAGTACAAGGAGCGGAATCATGCGTGGGAAAACGATCGTTGCGGGTCTGGTGCTTGGTCTGTGCGGAATTTCCGCTTCGGCGCAGGAGAATCGGACATACCCGAACGATGTGTACTGCACCGGCGTGGTAACCACGGAAGCAGTGCCGCGCGACACGGTGGTGATCAGCGGGCAGGACTCGGAATACCAGGTGGTCTTCAGTGATCACGATTCCATATTTATCAGCAAGGGCACGTCGAAGGGCGTGAAGGTGGGAGACGAATTTTCGGTGATCCGACCCGTCGACGACACTATCAAGGTGGACTGGACCAAGTGGCAATCCGCGATCCTGCGCAAGATGGGAACGATGTGGGAGGACGAGGCGCGCGTGAAAGTCGTCGACGCGCGGCCGGATGTTTCGATCGCGCGAGTGGTACGGGGATGTGGCTATGTGCAGCGCGGAGATATCGTGCTTCCCTTCGTCGAGCGCCCCGAGCCGCCGATTAAGGCGGTGACGAATTTCGACCGTTTCGCTCCCGCGGACGGCAAGGCCCTGGCGATGGTGATTACGGTGCAGAAATTCTCGCCCGCAGCCGGAAAGAACGACATCGTTTACGTGAACCTGGGAAATGGCCAGGGAGTGAAGGTGGGCGACTACTTCCGCATTTTCCGCTATACCGGCACGCAGAATGAAACGGCTTTCCAGACGCGAGACTACGCCTTCAATATGGACGGCGACCTGGGGCCGAGCTTAGGGTATGGGGGCGTCTCGAAGAAATTCAACTGGTCCAACGTTCCGCGGGAGATTGTGGGCGAGGGAGTCGTGCTGCGGACTGCGCCTAACTCTTCGACGGTGCTGATCACTTTCAGTGCGAAAGAAATCTTCGCGGGAAATTACGTAGAAATCGAGTAGAGGAAAATCGCGGAGGCTGGAGGTAGAGGAGGTTGTGAGGCAAAGGAGGTAGAGGAGAAAGGCTCGCGGTAAAGGCACCGCGAGAGGAAGGCGCTGCGCGCCGCCTGGTTATGTCGGAGCTGAAGCTCCGACCCCCTAAACACCCTGCCCCGGACAAAATTTTTTCTGCCTCGACGGGACGTCCCTCAGCGGCTTGATGACTTGCCCTGACGAGTTCGATTTATGAGATAGCTTCCATTACTGCCGAAGCGTTTGTTTCCGATTACATCGCGTTCGATTTTACGGCCGGCAGCCCCGATTCGCTGAAAACCTCCGCTGTAAAAACCTGCACTTTCGTCGCGGGATCTTTCCAGGCAGAGGGCTCCATTCCAGCTTTTGCGCAGGTTTCTTCGAGAAAACGGTGGGCGCTCCAGCCAAATTCCGACGCCACCTGAGGCAGCAAGAGGCCTCGTTGCGGGCCGCGGCTGACGATCAGGCCGTGGCGTCCCGGTTCGACCAGATCGGGGGCAATGTCGACCGGTTCGGAAAGTATCGAGAGCTCGATATCGATTTGCGGGACTTCCTCGGGGCGAACGGGCTCGAAACGGGGGTCTTCGAGCGCGGAAGCTCGCGCGCAGTAGGCAACGACGCGAACCAGGGGTATGCCGGAAGCGAGCTGGCCGATGCAGCCGCGGAGACGGCCGCGAATCCGGAGGGTGACGAAAGCGCCGCCGGGCTGCCAGAAAACCTCATCGGACGGAAGAGAGTTTTCCGGGAGAGGTTCGCCGTTTTGGGCAGCCAGCGCGAGCGAGCGCCGGGCCACCTCGAGGAGAAGCGTTTTCTCGCGATCAGCGAGTGAGGACATCCTGCGGCTTTTCTTTCGGATCCGCGAGTACCATCGTGCGGCGGCGCTGCTGCACCCGGAAATTGATCTGGCCCCAGAACATCTGGAAATAGTGGACGGCCGAGATTACGGCGCTCAGGACCACGAGCCACATGAGGGTGGTGCCGAGCGATTTCAGGGCGGCGTGTTTCGCGGTGAGAATCACGGCGCAGCCGGCCACGACCTGCAAAATCATTTTCGTCTTGCCGAGAGCGGAGGCCGGAATGATGAGCCCTTCGACCGAGGCGATTTCCCGCAGGCCCACGACCATGAACTCGCGGCCGATAATAATCACGACCATCCAGGCCGGAACGAGCCCCATCTGGACCAGAGAAATGAACGCCGCGGAGATCAGCAGCTTGTCGGCGATGGGATCGAGAAGGATGCCGAGGGTGGTGACCTCACCGCGCTTGCGCGCGATGTAGCCATCCATGGCGTCGGTGGAGGCGGCCACGATCAGGATGAGCACGCCCCACACTTCGAAGTGAATCGGCAGGCCCCAGAAGTCCCAGTTGGGCTGGCGCGTCAACAGAACCACGACCAGCAGCGGAACGAAAAAGATCCGTAGGATCGTGAGACTGTTCGGCAGGTTCATTTGGTTCCCGGGGAAGGGCTCTCGCGGATGGCGATAATCTCACGCACCGCTCGGTTCACTATAGTCTTCCGCCGTTACCGGAGTCAATGAATCGCCGGGGGAGCGCCGGAAATGACGCGGGGCGAGCGGACGTATGTAGTTGCAGGGGAAAGACAAATCTTTTTGCTAGTATCGCTTAGGAGCCACCGCTGCCCCACGTCTGTGCAAATCGCTGGACCGAATTGAAAGAACTGGTTGAAGGTCCACGGGGCGTGAACAGCGCGCAGGAACCCCGCAATGCATTGAATATAAATAGGTTATAAATATTAATGGCGTATTTCTGAGGAAAATCGCTGAAAAAATTCTGCGGCTCGATTTGGGCGGCTGGCCTTTTCCACAAGGATTTCCACAGAAAACGAAGCCCGGGAGCGTGGCTACAGGCAGCCGTCTCTTGACAGACAGCAGGCTACAGCGAGGAGGATGTAGAGAAGCGGATAGAATAAATTCACGGGAGCTGCAAGCAGCAGCCAAAGCCCTTGTTTTCGGAACAGGATCAGCGCCGCACAAAACAGTACGACCAGCAGCGGTCGGACCATCTACTCTACTTCACAGTCGTCTTCTAGCTCCTGCGCACTGGGCGGCAATCCTGCCAAGAGACGCCAAGCTTCGTCCCACGCGGCCCGGGCGCGCGCAGTGTCAGATTCCAATTTCAGGGCGGCGCGGTAGCGGCTAATTGCCAGCGCGCGCAATTGTCGAGACTTGGGACTATTGGGGCTCGCAGTCGGATCCGAATTGTAAGGATCGTAACCTTCAGCTGGATTGGGATAGCTGAGTGCCAATTGGCTTACCGCGGTATCGGCTACGATGAATTCGACCGAAGCTGTCCACTGGTCTTGGGGAAACTCCCTCAAAATCTCCTCTCCCAGCGCAATGTTGCGCGTGAGTTCATCGACAGATGAGGCGGGAGGCCGCGGCATCAACGACAAAATCTTGCGGACTACACTTTTCCAGTAGTTCTGTCAGGTCAACCAATTCCGCAACTGGTCCTCGCGGATCGAGAGCTTTCGCCTCATCCAGCCAGTTCTCGGAGTAGCCTGGCCCATCTTTGAAATTGACGAATTTGGCCCCGAGCAATTGGACGGCGCGTCTATTTTGGTCCGAGGATGCATCTTCCCAAATGAGTTGCCCCGAGTTCGCGGCTAAGACGCGGTCGGCGATGAGCAAGGCGGCGGCCCGAGCCCGCTTTGGAAGCCCTTGGGATTTGGCTATCCACTGCTTTAGGACTGGAACGACGGTATCGAAATTCCGGCTGTCATCGAACGCTTGCATCTGAAAGGATCGTTTGTGTGAGGCCGGCATCCAGATGCGCGAGAGCGGCCGCAGCGGCGATCGTTGAAGGTGTTCCCGACCGTGAGTTCGACTGTGAGTCCGAGGGGGAAACGTATTTCACCCAGGGGGCAGCGGCGAGTCCATTACCCCGGAATACATATGCAATCGCACGTTCCGGAACATAGGTAAAGCTGGTTTCTGGAGGATTCAAATAGCCGGGAGCAAAGGCCATAACTACTGTCTTGGAATCGCGCGTCCAAATTGAAGAGGCTTCCCAACTGCTCAAATGCCAGTCCTTTGGATAGTCACCTGTCAAATGCGGAAATTCGAGTACGGGATTCGGCTGACCCCATTTCCGGCTCAGCTCGTCTCGTGCGGCGGCATTCATGGCTTTCAAAACCTCGCCATCCGCATCACGAACGTCGCGAACATCAATCTCGATCCATATGGCCCCTAGAGTGCAACTCCGGGCGACTAGGTCTTTGTCTTCGCGATTCGGCAACGAAGGAACAGCGCCGCTCGGAACGCTGGGTGGATAAAAAAGCGCATAGCGCGCAGCCGGTACTCCGTCGTTCAATTGGAAATGATGAAGAAAGCGCACACACCAACCTCCCTGCGGCTCATAATCACCGCTGAACCCGGCAGCTTCGATCTCGTCAGTCGGATGCGAAGCTTTCCATTGTGAGGGGGTCTCGCCGAGCTTCAACTCAACGAAGGCGGCCTGCGCCAGGTCTGAGAGTTTCGCCGGTGCCGCCGCCACCACCGGGCAAAGAAGCTGATTAGCCGCTGTACAAAGAGCCAGGCAACAGACGATTCGCAGATGGGGCCAGCGAGTTTGCATGTTTTCCTCCTAAGTGCCGACGCACAGGACAAAATTCTAGCGCCATTCCAATATTACTACTCTGTATACAAACATAAAACGCTAGCGGACTTGAAAGCTCGGCTCGTCAGTCCCCAACTTGTCCTGATCGCGAGGCGTCGCATAATCGGGCGCTAGCGCACCATTCAATGGATGTGAGATAACGGAGCGCAAGACAGCAGATAAATGTTTTGGACGCTGCCCATGAAAGATCGGAATCGGAGGAACAAGTGACAACACGGAGAGATCTGCTGAAGGGTGTGACCCTGGCGGTAGCGGCACAGGCAACCGCGGCGCTTGCCGCTCCACTCGCATCGAATCCGGTTTCGAAAAGCGCCCCAGCGGATCGCCTGATGAAGATCGCCCTGGAGGAACACTTCCTGGTTCCCGAATTCGCTGACTACTTCGCTGAAACCTACCAGAACATCAGCCCTGAAATTGCGAAGTTCGCCCCAGAGGCTCTGCAGGATCTCGGAGATAAGCGAGTCGCGATCATGGACGAAAATGGGATCGACTTCCAGGTTCTATCGATCGCGGGACCCGGCGTTCAGGTGGAACGAGACCCGGGCGTTGCCGTTAAGCGGGCTAAAGCGGCGAACGATTTCCTCGCCGGGCAAATACAAAAGCGACCCACGCGCTACGGCGGATTTGCGCACCTGCCTATGCAGAATCCCGCCGAAGCTGCCTCCGAACTGGAGCGCTGCATCCATGATTTCGGGTTTCAGGGAGCCATGATCAACGGCCAGACCAACGGAGAGTATCTTGACCGGGATAAGTACTCCGTCTTCTGGGAGCGCGTTGCCGCACTTCAGGTGCCCATTTATCTTCATCCCGGGAACCCTGTTGACCATCCGGCGATGTACGCGGATCATCCGGAGCTCTGGGGACCTGTGTGCAGCTGGGCATTCGAGACGGCGACTCACGCGTTGCGGCTGGTCTTCTCCGGAGTTTTTGAACGCTATCCCGGAGCAACCCTAATCCTCGGCCACATGGGAGAAACCCTGCCTCTCAACCTGTGGCGCTTCGACAGCCGGTGGCCCATTTCGCATCGAGGCTCAATGACGCTTCCGGAGCCGCCATCCTTCTACATCAAGCGCAACATCGCCATTACGACCTCGGGAGTATGTTCCGACATCTCGCTGCGCTGCGCGCTCGACGCGATGGGCACGAGCAGGGTGATGTTCTCGGTCGTCGAACTATCACGTTTCGAAAAGACGGAACTGGCGCGCCCGATTCCATTCCGCGAGGCACGGGTGAGCCGAAACCGAGCGCGTACAAGTTTTCGCTTCAGAAAATGCAATTGAAGTTGATGCGGATTATATTCGTCCCGATCGGTATCACGGGGCAGAGCGGAGTCGCCAACGCGGCCATCCTGAGCAGCCTTACCAGCTTTGGTCTTGCCGTCAAGACCAAGTAAGGCTGTGGCGTGGTTCGTTCAGAAACCAGTAACCAGCTATCGCGAATGGCCAGTCGTCTGTAGACGAATTGGGAAGCTTGTTTGAGCGCCGGGATGGCAATAGCCGGAGAATTGAGATTCCATGTCCTGCAGCCCTTTATTGGCGTATGCTCGCACCAACAGCACACGCTTTTCCTGGGAGGCCAATTATGAACCGATTGTCTTCTCGTTTTTGCCTGTTGGTATTCCTGGGTCTGTTGGTGGTATGGCCGTCGGCGGGGCAGAAGGGCGGGTCGGGGTCGTCCGGATCGGGATCATCTGGGTCATCGGGATCGACCACGGCGCCTACGGGAACAGGTCCCGGCGTAACCGGACAACAGCCCGGCAATCCAGGTCAGCCGCAATTTGAAACTCCTGTGTTCGTGAACGGGCGAATCCTGATGGATAGCGGCCAGCCTGTTCCGGAACCTGTCTCTGTGGCGCTGGGATGCGGGATAAAGGCGTTGCAGGTGATCCACACGGATTTGAAGGGATATTTCCAGTTCACATTGGGAGCGGGCGCTCAGAGCAATATGGACTTCAGCGCCAGCAACGATAGCTCGGCGTCGGCGACTATGAGCGGCATGCCATCGGTGAACGGTCAGTCGGGGGGGCCGTCCGGTGGCCAGTCGGGTGCCGATCCCCAGAATATGCTGATCGGTTGCGACGTGCGAGTCAGCGTTCCGGGCTACATGCCGCTAAGCAGGACCATCACCGAACGCGCCGACATTGGCGGAATCGATATGGGGACGCTGCACCTCACGCGGGTGGCCGGGGCGGCGGGGTCTTCGATCAGCGTCACATCCCTGCAGGTGCCCAATGGCGCGCGCAAGGAATTCGAGAAGGGCGACAAGGACCTCCGCAGCAACCATCTCGATTCGGCGACACAACATCTGGTGAAAGCCACCGCCGAATACGACAAATATGCGGCTGCCTGGAACGAATTGGGGAGCCTCTACGCCAACGCCAAGGAGAATGAAAAGTCCCAACAGGCTTTTGAAAAGGCCATCGCCGCCGACCCGTATTACATTCCCCCCTATATGGGCCTCGCCCAACTGGAACTTCAGGAGCAGAAGTTCGAGATGGCGGTGGAAACCGCGGGAAAAGCCCTGGCGCTGGATGCGAGCGTCGGCGAAGCCAATTTCATCCAGGCCATAGGGAATTTGAAATTGAACCGGCTGGATGCCGCGGAGATCAGCGCGCAGAAGGCCGAAAAGGGACCGCACCAGAACATGTCGGATTTACATGCCTTGCATGCGTCCATCCTTTTGCAGAAGCAGGACTACCCGGATGCGGCGGCGCAGATGCGGGCTTACCTCAAAGAATTCCCTCACGGACGATTCGCGGATCAGATGAGGAAGCAGTTGCAGGAGATTGGGCAGTCCGAGGCTAACGCCGCCGGCAAGGCCGACTCGGCGCAGCTGCAGATTGCCCCCTAGCCAGGATGTTTTAGAACAAAAGCCCTGGTAACCCGAACTTCTAATAGCTGGTAAAAGGTGCTTTAACGGACAGTATCGGGAATCCGATGCGCCGATAGTGGGTCTCGCAGATATACAAGGAGACTCACCGTGAAGATTTCAGCAGTGATTTTGGTAGTACTCGCAGGTTTGAGCGCACTGACGTTCGCTCAGGCTCAAATCGCACCTTCCACCGAAACCGCTCAGACTTCCACGTATCGCGAAAGCGTCGTCAGCCGGACGACCCGGGCAGTCAAATACGAGCACCGCAATGGCTCGACACGTATCGGATTCCGAGGCACCGATCTGATGGCAGCTGCGGCGGGCGAAGCGAAAGTCGAGAGCAAGCGCGGCGCCGTGAAGATCGATGCGGAATTCAGCGGACTCGACAGGCCGACCGCTTTTGGCAACGAGTATCTTACGTACGTTCTGTGGGCGATTTCGCCGGAAGGCCGCTCGGTGAATCTGGGCGAAGTGCTGGTCGGCGGCAACCACCGCAGCAAGCTTGACGTTACGACGGACCTGCAATCCTTTGCGCTGATCGTGACGGCCGAGCCGTATTACGCCGTGAGGCGTCCGAGCAACGTCGTGATCCTCGAAAATGAGATCCGGCCGGACACCGTCGGAACCAGCGAAGCGGTGGACGCGAAGTACGAGCTTATCGACCGCGGCGGCTACATTCCCACGGGCTACAAGTTTGACCCCGTCGTGTTGAACTCCAAGTTGCCGCTCGAATTCTTCGAAGCGCGCAACGCCGTGCGTATCGCGAAATCGGCTGGAGCCGAAGAGAATGCGGGCCCCAGCTACGAGAAGGCCGTCATGCAGATGAAAAACGTGGACGCGATGGCAACTTCGCGCCATATCGACAAGAAGACGCTGATTTCCTCTTCGCGCGAAGTGGTGCAAACGGCGGATGACTCCCGCGAAATCTCGGTGAAGCGAATCGATGCCGATCGCGTAGAAGCGGAGAAGAACGCCGCGGCACAACAGGTGGCGGACGCGGATGCAAAGTCGCAACAAGCGATGATGGCTCGCATGAATGCGGAAGCGGCCACCGCCGATGCGGATCGACGGCGCACAGAAGCGGACAGAGATGCCGCGGCTGCGAAACAGCAGCAACTTGACGCGCAGGCGGAATCTGACCGGAACCGGGCGGCAACAGCCGATGCGAACCAGGCCACGGCGAATGCTCAGCAAGCGCAACGCGACGCCGAGGCGGAGTCGGAACGAAACAAGGCCGCTGCGGCCAACTCAGACCAGCAACTCCAGCAAGCCGTGCGTGACCGTGAAGAACTCCGCGCCAAATTGCTGCAACAATTCAACGCCATCCTAGAGACTCGCGATACGGCCCGCGGCCTGGTTGTGAACCTTTCGGACGTGCTGTTTGACTCCGGCAAGTACACGCTGCGCCCGCTGGCACGCGAGAAGCTGGCCAAAATATCCGGAATCGTTCTGGCCTACCCGGACCTGAGGCTGGCGATCGAGGGCAACACGGACAGCGTCGGCAGCGATGCCATGAACCAGACCCTCTCGGAAAGACGAGCCGGTTCGGTGATGGATTATCTGGCGAAGGAAAACATTCCGGCGGCGTCGATGACGTCGCAAGGATTCGGCAAGACGCAGCCAATCGCCTCGAACGACACGGCGGAAGGAAGACAGCAGAATCGCCGCGTGGAAATGATCGTATCGGGCGATGTGATCGGCACGGCGGTGGGAGTCGTTCCGAGCGCGTCTGAGCAACTGCCCATGACGTTTCGGCAATAGTGCGCTGGTCGCGGCGGAGGTAGGTCGCGGCAGAGGTAGCAGAGGTGGTTGAGGTGCCAGAGGTAGTTGAACAGCCCCGGCTTGGAGTTTGCAGGCCGGGGCTTTGCCGCGCCTCGGAGTTCCTCGCTCGGTTATTCGTGGAGAACGACGCTCAGGAGCGAGCTGTTGACTTGAAGTCCACCGTTGTACTTGATGAAACCCATCTTCTTGAACTTGTTCATGAAGAGATTTACTCGCGAGCGCGTGGTACCGATGGTATCGGCCAGCATTTCCTGGGAGATCTTGGGAAGAACCCTTTGAGGCTGATCGTCTTTTCCATAGCGGGCCAGCAGTAGAAGAGCGCGGGCCAGCCGCTTTTCCGTGGAATTGAACAGTTGATCGACGAGGTCCGCTTCGATGCGGATGTTGCGGGTAAGCATGTAAGAGATAAAGCGATCCGAGAATTCGTGTTCGGTGTGCAGAACGCGAATCATCTCGTCCCTCTCAATCACCAGCACACTCGTCGGTGCAATGGAAGTCGCCGCGCCGATGCGGATGGGCTGAGAGGCTAAACAACCTTCTCCAAAAAAATCGCCGGCTTTCAAAATCGCAACCACCGCTTCTTTGCCAGCTCCATTGACGACAGATAACCTAACGCCGCCCTCCCGAATGTACATCACGGTCCCGGCGGGATCCCCCTGCGCATAGATGGTGGCCTTCTTCGGAAACTCGACGATCTTGCGAGCTGCTCCGACGGAATCGAGGAAGACCTGGGCGTCGAACGGAACCTTCTTCCCCGCTTTGACGCGACGTGGGGTTGTAGTCACTGCCAGAAGCCTAACACTGCCGCCTGAATATGCAAATAAAAGGATATGTCCACAATGGGACAGATATGGGCGGGGCCCTCTTCTATGATGACGTCGTCGATTCGTCTAAAAAGCGACGCTTCCCGTCGCCCCGAAAAGGAGGCAAACAGGTCATGCCTTTGCTCCAGGTATTGATGGTGTTAGTGGTGGTAGGCGTGCTGCTGTGGCTGGTGAACAGCTTTATACCGATGGCGGGCTCGATCAAATCGATCCTGAACGCCGTGGTGGTTATCGCCGTGGTGTTGTGGCTCATGAATATTTTTGGGCTGATGCATTCTCTCTCCCGAATCCACATCGGGGCCTAACGCAGCCTGATTCTGTGACTGCGCGCGCCGCGGAAGGAACAGTGCCAGCCAGGACACGGATTATATGATTTTGCATAATCCGATGTGATATATTTGCGGCGCTGTCGAGACGCTTGCAGGAGGTTGGCTATGAGCGACCGATCCAGACGGACGTTTCTCAAGAATTCCGTTTCGGGGCTCGGCGCCGCCTGGCTGGCCTCGAATTGGGCCGGCATCCTGGCCGCGCAAGAACACGCGCAGCAGATGGCTGCGCAGAACTTCCCCACGCAGTTCGCATTCTTCACTCCGGAACAGGCAGCCGAGGTTGCCGCGATGGCGTCGGCGATCATTCCCACCGACGACACGCCGGGCGCACGCGAAGCCGGCTGCATCTACTTCATCGACAGCGGGCTGACCACTTTTCTCCATGATAGTCATGCGCTCTACACGCAGGGGATCAAAGACCTGCAGGCAAAGACGCAGGAGCTGTTCCCCGGCGCCGGCAAGTTCTCGGAGCTGAGCTCCGCGCAACAGGTACAGGCGCTCACGGCTATCGAGAAAACCCCCTTCTTCACGGCGGTCCGCAATCACACGATCATCGGAATGTTTGCCAGCCCGAAGCACGGCGGCAATCAGGACGAAATCGGCTGGAAGCTTATCGGATTCGAAGACACCATGAATTTCAAAGCCCCGTTTGGCTACTACGACGCCGCCAGCAACCCGCGCGGATAGTCTCAGCACTGAAGGAGACGCCCATGAAGCAGTATGAGCCGACAACGGAAGTGGATTTCGTCGTGATTGGTGCGGGAGCCGCCGGCGGGATCATGGCCAAGGAACTTTCGGTCGCGGGCTTTTCGGTGGTGGTCCTGGAGCAGGGTGGCTGGGGAGTTTACGGTCACGAACAGGATTCGAACAAGGACGAACTGCAGAACCGCTTCCCCACCGACGCGGACCGCTTGATGAGCGATCCCAAGCGGCAGCGGAACACCTTCCGCCGGAATCAGGACGAGAAAGCTGCGCCGGGCAACCACTCCTACGGAATGGTGGTGGGAGGCGGCACGGTGGTTTACGGCGGCAGCAGTTGGCGGCATCTGCCGTGGGAGTTCCAGGAAGCGAGTCACGTGGGCACGATTGCCGGCAGCGGCCTGGCGGACTGGCCCATCACGTACGAAGAGCTGGAGCCTTACTACACGAAGGCCGAATGGGAGATGGGGATTTCGGGGGTGCGCGTCGACTCTCCGCTGTTTGCGCCGATGTCGAAGCCCTATCCGCTGCCGCCGCTGCCGATCAAGAGTTCCGGCGCGTTGTTCCAAGTGGCGGCTGCGAAGCTCGGATTGACGGTAATCCCAAGCCCTATGGCGATTATCTCCGAGGCCTATCGAGGCCGCTCAGGCTGCATCAGCTGCGGGATGTGTTCGGGCTTCAGTTGCCAGGTAAAAGCGCGATCGAGTTCAGCGGTGGCGATGTTCCCGATTGCCGAACAAACCGGGCGGTGCGAGATTCGGCCCAACAGCTACGTGCGCGAAATCTCGGTGGATAAGCAGGGACGGGTGACCGGCGCCATTTATTTCGACGCCCAGAAACGCGAAATCTTTCAAAAGGCCAAGGCGGTAGTGCTATCGGCGAACGGCACCGAATCCTCGCGGCTGCTGCTGCTTTCGAAGTCAGCACAATTCCCCGATGGTCTCGCGAATTCGAGCGGCGTCGTCGGAAAGTATCTAATGTCGGGGAACAATGCCGGCGCAAGCGCGATCTTTGAGCACCCGCTCAATGAATACAAAGGCATCATCAGCGGCGCCGGAATCGTGGATTGGGTCGCGAGCGATCCGAAGCGGGGATTCTACGGCGGAGGGAGACTGACCTCCCGCGGCCAGCAGACGCCGATCGAGTTCGCCCTCGGCGGCCCGCACGATGGACCGCGCTGGGGCGCGGGATACAAAAAGGCTCTCCGGGACGAAGCCAACCGCAAGATGATTATCAGCAGTTTTATTACGCAACTGCCGGTCGAGACCAACCGGGTGGATCTCGATCCGGATGTGAAGGACGAATGGGGCCTCCCGGCAATGCGGATCACCACGACGAGCCACCCGGACGACATCAAAAACATGGAGTTCTTCACGGCCAAGTCGGTGGAGATATTACAGGCAGCCGGAGCGACGAAGGTGTGGGCCGATGGCGTCCACGATTCCCGAGGGGGCCCGCATAGCCGCGGCACCTGCCGGATGGGGAACGATCCGAAGACGTCGGTGGTGGATAAATACCACCGGGCGCACGACGTGCCGAATCTCTACGTCGTGGACGGCAGCAGTTTCGTCACGGGCGGCCGCAATCATCCCACCATGACGATCCAGGCTCTCGCTTTCCGCGCAGCCGACCACATCATCCAGCAGGCAAAAAGCGGAGCAAACGCTTAGCCGGCGCGTAAGCAGGCTCGCTACCCTTCGTCCCACTGGCCCGAGAGGATTGGTGGGGCGCGTTATTAGCCGACTGCGTCTTGACGGCAGGCTTCGGTAGGTATAGAGCTTGCTGTAAAGGCGGCGGTCCAGAGCGAAAAGCGCGACTGAGACCTCGCTCACCCCTGGGGCGGTCATCTCGAAAAAATGGAGATGCACAATGAAAAGGAACGGACTTGGTCTTTGGGTTCCATTGCTTATGGTCGTGTGCTTCGGTTCCCTTGTCCTTCTGCCAAACTCGCGCGGCAGCGGCGGGTGCGGATGCGAGCATCCGGGGGATCGTTACCGATGACGCGGGCAAGCCTCTGCGTGGCGCACCCATCACGGCAAAAATGGGGACCGTGAGCGTCTCGCGTTACACGGATGCGAATGGGAACTACGAAATCACAGGACTGAAGCCCGGCACGTACCGGGTGACCGCTACGGCCTGGGGATACTCAACGAAGATCGTCGATAAGGAGCTTTCCGGAACCGCGGACCTGGGCTTTGCCTTGAAAGCCAACTGGAACCCCGCGCAGATTTCGACGGCCGAGTATGTGTCGGCGTTTGGCGGCGATAAAGATATGCGCAAGCTGGAGGGCACCTGCACCAACTGCCACAATTTCTCGTGGATCATGAGGCGCAAGGGAATGACCGCCGATGAGTGGAACAGCTTCATTCCGCGGATGGGAGATAAATTCGTCACGCCGAATCTTTCGACGGCGCAGTTGAACGAAATCACGCCCGTGCTGGAGAAGTATTTTGGCCCAGACTCGCCGGTTCCCACCCGGGACCAGGTGCGCCATGTGGACATCAGCGACGAAGCGTTGCACGCGACGTTCCGCATGTATACGCCCCCCACGACCAATATCGCTCACAGCCTGTATGTGGCTCCGAACGGCCGGGTTTGGTTCACCGAACACGATAACTACGCGAACAAAATCGCGTCGTTCGATTACGCCACCGAAAAGTTCCAGGAATACGAAATGCCCACTCCGCGATCGGGACCGCACAATCCCTGGGTGGCGCGGGATGGGATGGTCTGGGTTACAGAGGCAGCAGCTCACAAGCTTGCGGCTCTGGATCCGGAGACCGGCAAGATTACGGAATACACGCCGCCTCAAGGGGCCGGCACGCATACGCTCCGAGAGGATTCGCAGGGGAACATCTGGACATCCGGCAAAGTGACGAAATTCGATCCGCGGACCCAGAAATTCACTGTCTATGAAAGCCCGTATACCTACGACGTCGCGGTGGATGCTCACGACAATGCCTGGGGCGGCGGCGGGATGGGTGCGAACCCGGGGCTTTTCCGGATTGACGGGAAGACCGGCGAGATCAAGGTGTATCCGGTTGCCGATATGAAGTTCGTGCGGGGAATTGAAGCGGATACGCACGAGAACATCTGGTTTGGAGACGTGACCAACCACAGGCTGGGCAAGTTCGACACGA
This sequence comes from uncultured Acidobacteriota bacterium, assembly GCA_963709105.1. Lineage (GTDB taxonomy): Bacteria > Acidobacteriota > Terriglobia > Acidiferrales > UBA7541 > Palsa-295. The sequence goes on along the minus strand of CAVPVC010000010.1, from coordinate 703,843 downwards.
AAACCGAGAAGATCACCTACTACCGCGCTCCGACGCCCGATCTGGGCATTTACGGGCTGGTGATCGACAAGAAAACGGGATTGATCTGGGTTGCCGATTACGAAGGATCGAATGTCGACCGGTTCGATCCAGCCACGGGAAAATTCGTCGAATATCCGTTCCCGTCACGCACGCAGATGATCCGCTTCTTCGGGGAGGACCCGATGGGCCGGATCTGGTTCACCGACTTTACCAACGGCAGAATCGGCGTGCTGGAAACCGACGACATGAAGATTTCCGCCCAGCGCTGAAGGACGAGCCACGACGAGCTCAGCAGAGCAAGCCGATCGACAAATCGGAAATCGGCAGGAGGAAACGTGTCCCCTCGTACGATTTACCTCGGGAGGCTGATCGGCCTCTATTGTGTTCTCCTGGCCCTGGCTATGATCTCGCACAAGCAGGCGACCGTGGAAACGATAATCGCGCTTATGCACGATGCGCCGGTCCTGTTGTTAGCTTCGATCGTGGCGATGACCGCCGGGCTGGCGATCGTTCTGGGGCATAACGTGTGGTCGGGCGGAGCGCTCCCGGTGGTAGTCACGCTGGTGGGCTGGATTTCACTGATCAAGGGCGTGATCCTGCTGTTTCTGCCTCCTGCAAGCGTGCTTGGTTATTTCGAAGCTCTTCGCTACGGACAATTCTTCTACGCGTACATGAGCGTCACACTGGCGATTGGGATCTACCTGACATTCTCGTCATTCCGCTCCCTTGCATAAGCCGGGCTATTCATTGAGGAGATAGATTCACGGGTAATGGAGGGCGGACCTGGGCCCGCCCTCGGGCAGTAGCTAGAGAATTTCGAGTGCGTACGGCCTGTCCGGAAACTCGATCCGAACGACTCGGTCTTTGTCGGTGACGACCTTGAGCTGTTCAGCCTTTTGGGGCAGTTTCACCCAATAGGCCGGTACATTCGATAGCAGCAGCCCGTCGCGTTCCACGAATAGAGATGCTCCGTTTTCCGGCGCTTCGAACTTATAGTTGCCGGGCTGGACCTGAGTGGTGCCGATACTGACGCTTTTGGAAGTGGACCACTGAGCTGAATCGATGCGAGGCGTGTCCGAAGCAGCCCAAGCGGTAAGTGTGAAGAGCAGAACTGCAGCTCCAACCAGAAATTGCTTTGTTGTCAGAATCATATTTCCTCCTCTAATTAGAAGTGATGAAAGTGGATCGCTGAAGGATGCGGCGTGGGATCCTTAAACGGTCGTGAAAGAAGGTTCCTGCGGAAAACAAGGTTTGTCATGACATACCTCCCAATCCAACCTAAGAATTGGCCTCTTGGAAGAGGCGGCATGTGATGGCTCGGAAGCTAGAAGAGCGTCCGTAAACCTGCGCGCATTATTGTCATATTACATTAGTATTGTCAAGTGCGATTTGTTGGTATAATGCCGCCGTAATGCTGTGACTTTTTCGGGAGGATTGTATGACGGAAGCGGAAGCGATCGCGAGGACAGTCGTGGAGGCACTCAAGCCCGCCGTCGATCTTCTTCGAATTGCGGAGGAGGCGGCTCACAACGCCGTCGAAGAGGCGCTGTTGCCGGCCATGACTGACTCGCCGGGAATATCGAAGGCTTACGAGAAATTCCTGCAGGTTGCGTGTGGTCCGTTCGTGGTTCGCGAGGCTGAGCTGCAATCGCAATTCGAAATCGAGATTTCGCGGATAAAAGGGGTTTTGAGCTTTGTTGCGGAATGGAATAAAGCCCAGACGAAGCAGATTGGGAGGGATTAACCGATCCGGATGCCGGGTTGGGGCCAGCGAACTCTGAGCTTGGGGGACAGTCTGGTGCAAGGATGACGTAGCGAGCGGAGTAGCTTAGGCGCCGGCGTCGAGGTTGGGTTCGGCGGAGGCGGCGTCGCGCCAGATGAAGGCTTCCAGGCGTCGGGCGAGGGATTCGGGAATTTCGGCGTCGAGGAGGACGTGGCCGTCCGAGATGGCGGAGTGCAGGACGCGTCCGCCGGCGTGGAGCAGGGACAGGTTGCGTCCGTCGGAGAGGGGCAGGCGCAATTGGAGGCGCGTGATCGGGTCGATGGGCACCGCGGCGTCGATCTTGTCCAGCAACTCGTCCAAGCCTGCGCCGGTGACCGCCGAAGTGAAGACGGCCTGCTGGTGGCCGCGGTTGGATTTTTTCAGGATGGCGAGATCTTCTTCGCTGAGACGGTCTGTCTTGTTGAGGACGTGCAGGCGCGGGCGATCCGCCACGCCCAGGTCTTTCAGCACCTTGAGGACTTCGGCGTCCTGCTCGGCGTGAAAGGGGCTGGAGATGTCCGCGACCTGAAGGATGAGTGCGGCTTCCTGCACTTCTTCGAGAGTGGCGCGGAAGGCGGCAATCAAATCGGGCGGCAGATCGCGCACGAATCCTACGGTGTCTGAAAGCAGCACGCGGCGGCGCGACGGCAGGCGGATGGCGCGGATGGTGGGGTCGAGCGTGGCGAACATTTTGGAGGACGTGAGAACGGCGGCGTGGGTGAGCGCGTTGAAGAGCGTGGACTTTCCGGCGTTGGTGTAGCCCACGAGTGCCACCATACCCAGCGGGACGGCCTGGCGCGCGCGGCGACGGGTGGTGCGCTGGCGGCGCACCGTCTCGATGGCCTGCTGGATTTTGCGCACGCGATCGCGGATGCGCCGGCGATCGGTTTCGAGTTTCTGCTCGCCGGGTCCGCGGGTGCCGATACCGCCGCCGAGGCGGGAGAGCTCTTGTCCGCGGCCGGTGAGCCGGGGCAGCAGGTAATTCAACTGCGCGAGCTCTACCTGGAGCTGGCCTTCTCGCGTGCGCGCGTGGGTGGCGAAAATATCGAGGATGAGCTGGGTGCGGTCGATCACGCGGCAGTCGGTTCCTTTTTCCATGTTGCGAAGCTGGACGGGAGTGAGGTCGTGGTCGACGATCACGAGGGGCACTTTTCGCGCATGCGCCTCGGCGCGGATTTCTTCGAGCTTGCCGCGGCCGACCAGAGTGGCGGGATCGAGCGCGTCGCGCACCTGCAGGAGCGTGCCGCCGATGGCGGCGCCCGCGCTGTAGGCTAATTCTTCCAGCTCCGCGAGCGACTCACGGGCGGCGACGGGAGGCTCGGGGTTCTGTCCACGGGAATGCTTTTTCAGGCTCACGCCTACCAACAAGACGCGCTCGCGCCGATCCAAAGGCTGCGAAGTCTTCATCCGAGTGGGGAGCTTGGCCGGGAGGTCGGTCGAGGGAATGCGTTCATGAACAACATTAATATACGCCGAATAACCACCCGGTGCGAGTTGGCGTGGGGGAGCGGCGGGGCGGTTATTGCTAGGAGGGCTAGATTTTCTTCCGGAGGTATTCGACGACTACGTAGCCGATCAGTCCGGAAACGACGGCGACATCTAAATTGGTGGAGGTAAAAATGTCTTTGATGGCGAAAAGGAAGGTTTTGCCGTCGCGATTTGCGCGGGTGAACTCACCCATCAGGAGATTGGAATAGAAGAGAAAGATGATGAAGCCGACCTCGATCATCGCCCTCCAAAACGGCGCCAGTTTGTGAGGCTTTCTCGAGTTGTCAGACATTTGCCGGGCTATGCTTTCTCAGTCGAGCGAAACTCAATTTATCACGACATTTGTTGCGGCGGGGAGAATGTGACTTCTCGGGTTTCGTCCTACTCGATGGGTGACGGTGGTCGGATGGCGGAGTGGGCGAGTGAGAACAAAAGCAGATCCTTCACTTCGTTTCAGGATGACGCGGGTGTTGGGGGCGAAGCGGAGATGGGTGGGTGAATCGGAAGCGCGGCGATGAGGGCCGGCGCTGTGCAAACCCACCCTTAGTCTGGATGAAGCTACTTCGACATGTACGTCTTGCTGAAGTTGTTTCGGGTGTTGGTTACGGTGTAGTGGCCGTCGGGCTTTACTGTTAGCTGAATCCAGTCGCCTTTGCAGTGCTCGGTGTCGTCGAGGCTGGCTATGAACTTTTCGTCGGCCTGGTAGCTCTTGTCGACCTTGAGGGCTAGGTGTCCCTGCCAGAGGTCTTCGAGGCCGGGAGATTTCTTAACGATCTCGAAGGTGGATTGATCGCCGCGGGTGGGGCCGTTGTTCATTACGGCGACCGTCGGGTGGAGCGCATAGACGAGCTGCGGAGAGCCGGAACGGTCTGTGCCGTGGTGGGTGGTCTGGTAGACGTCCACGTGGCCGAGCATGTTTGTGGGGCAGGCCAGCAATTGTTCCTGGTACCAGGGAAAATCGCCCAGATCGACGAAGCGGAACTTGCCGTACTTCAGCAGAATGCCTACGCTCGCGCTGTTTTCGGGGTCGCGGTCGGCGGGCTTTAGAGGGGCGTCCTTGCAGAGGGCTTCGTTGGGACCGCCGCCATTGATGGGCTTGGTGATGGTTTCACCTGCCGCGGAAACGACGGTGATGTTGACGCCTTTGAGCGGAAGGTTATCGCCGGGATGCATGGTGGTGCGGTGGTCATCGGCGGCGGCCTTATAGGCGTTCCAACCCTTCATCATATTGGGCTTTTCGGTCTCGAAGGTGAGGTCGCCGTGGTCCAGAAAGTGGTCGATCTGGATCATTTTCGCGAGGGCCGGGAGTCCGCCAACGTGATCGCCGTGGTAATGCGTGATGAGGACGTAATCGAGCTTCTTGAGGTGGGCGACTTTGGTCGCCATGTCGTAGATGCGCTGGACTTCCTCCTGCACGGGAATACCGGTGTCGACGAGCAAGGATTCGCCGGACGGCGCCACGATCAGCGTGGAGGCGCCACCTTCCATATCGATCCAATAAATGGTGAGGTTCTTCGACGCGCGCTGCTGGTTTTGCCGCTGGCTTAGGTGCTGGACCAGCCGAGAGGGAACTACAGAGCAGCAGGGCCACCGCCAACGCACATACGTTCTTCATCACCGCCATAATCGCCTCCACGAATCGCTATCGATTGCTATTTCGAGCTGGATTGAGCGCGTCGAATATACGCCAAAAAGCGCGTCGAGCATACGGGTGGATGATCCGCCTGAGAGCTGGTCTGGAGGGTCTTCCGGCCCGGGGCGGGAGCCGCGTTTCAGCATTGCTAGGCGAGAGGTGATATCGTAGGCTGTAGCGGGTTTGGTAGCCCGTTTCCCCGAGGCGGCACCCCGCAGGGTGCACAGCCCCTATCGAGCGCAGGTCCGTTCCGAAGAGAAGGGAATGAAATGCGATCCGAGATGTGGTCTTGGGTGTCGCAAACGATGGCGTCCCAAAGATTGCGGCGCGGAACGATTGGCCTGCTGAAAGCGCAGCGTTGAACACCCTTTTCCCAACCGGAGAACAGCCCGAATCGAGAATCCCGCGGATTCTCGGCTATGGGTTGGCGTTCGTCTGCCTGGTATGGGTGCTGCGCGATTTCCACGTGGTGCAGGCGATGCACCAGATATCGAACGTGGACTGGAAATGGGTGCTGCTGGGCATGTGCTTCGACGTGCTGAGCTATGGGGTGCAGGCGCTGCGCTGGGAATGCCTGCTGAGGCCGTTCGGGAAAGTGCGGCTGACGCGTACGATCCGGGCGGTGTTTGCGGGGCTGTTCGCGAACCTGGTGTTTCCGCTGAGGCCGGGCGAGTTCCTGCGCAGCTACCTGCTTTCGACGTCGGAGAACATTTCGCTGGGGCGGGTGCTGGGGTCGCTGGGGGTCGAAAGGCTGATCGACCTGGTGATCGCGACGGCGTCGCTGGCGATCGCTTCGCTGTTTGTGGACCTGCCGAGGCGCTTCAACCGCATCGCCGACATTCTGGGAGTAGTGACGCTGGTGGTGCTGGCGGTTATCGTGGCGATGATTTTTTATATCGAGATGAAGCTGGGCGACGAGCCGCCGCCGGATCAGGCGCCCAAGGGATTTGGGGCTAAGGTGATGGGGGCGCTGTCGGTGCTGCACGCGATCGGGACGGCGCCGAGCTTTTATCCGGCATTGCTTACGTCACTGCTGATGCCTTTCTGCCAGGTGCTGGGACTTTGGGCGATGATGCATTCGTTTGGCCTGCAACTTCCGTTTCTGGCGGCGCTGGTGGTGCTGCTGGTGATTAACCTGGGGGTTTCGCTGCCGAACGCGCCGGCGAATGTGGGTTCCTACCAGTTTTTCTGCGTGCTGGGACTGAGCGTGTTCGAGGTGGAAAAAACCACGGCGACGGCGTTTTCTATTTTTGCGTTTCTGGCGCTGACGTTCCCGTTCGTGTTTCTGGGCTTTGCGGCGCTGGTGAGGAGCGGGCTTTCGATGCGGTCGATGCGCGAAAAAGTGGGCCGCGCGCCGGGGCGGCCGCAGAAGTCCGCGATGCAGACCTGATTGGCGCACCGTTTCGCTCGCGGTTTTGAAGACAAGCCTACCATTTTGAAACCTCCGTTGATTTGCTTTTGAGGGCGGGAAAGTCGCCGGTATATAGTGTAGGTTTGGGCTGTAGCAGCGGGCTGGCGGACGTTTTTGCAAAGCTGTCTGTAGCGCTAAGGGCAAGTCGAATTCCATGTCCCAGGACGTCAACAAACACCTCGAGCGGGCGCGACGAAGTCTGGAGAAGAATAAGTTGCGCGAGGCGGTTTCCGAGTATCAGGCCGCGCTCGAAGAAGTGCCTGCGCACCCGGAAGCGCTGCAGGCGCTCGCGGATATCTACACTCGCCTGAACGAGCCGGCCATGGCCGCGCAATATTACGGCGCGCAGTTCGACCGGTTGATCGAGGCGGGAGACGCCGCGAAGGCGTCCGCGATTTTTCTGCGTTTTCTGCGCCCTTTTCCGCAGCCTCCCGACCGGCTGATGCGCTACGCAACGCTGCTGCAAAAGCAGAATCGCATCTCGGAGGCCATCGAGCAGTTCGGGGCGGCGGTCGATCTGTTTCACCAGCACCGGCGGGATATCGAAGCGCTGGCCTGCTGCGAGAGCATCGCGTTTCTCGATCCCGAGAATCCCGACCGGCACGCCACGCTGGGCGAACTCGCCGAAGAGTTGCGCCACGCCGACCTGGCCACGCGCAGTTTCCTGCGCGCCGGGCAGCTTACCCTCGCCTCCGGAGGACTCGACCTGGCGCTCGAATATTTCGGGCGCGCCCACAAGATATCGCCGGAGGACCGGAGTTGCGCGCTGCTCTTCGCGGAAGCCAAGCTGCGCAAGGGCGACGCGGAGGGAGCCGTCGCGCTGCTCGAACCTCTTCCGCCGGGCGAAGGCGACATGGCATTCCTGGCCCTTTTCGGGGAAGCGCTTCTGCGGACGGAGCGGCTCGACCGGGCACAGGAGATTTTCGAGGCCTATTACAAGAAGAAGCCCGATGGCTTCGGGAAGCTCTTCGAGGTCGCGGGCGGCTACATCAAGGGCGGGGAAGATCAAAAAGCGGTGGCGCTGCTGCGGCATCTGAAAGACCTGATGCGGGCGGCGCGAAAAGAAGGGGAGCTGTCCGTGCAGATGGACAAGCTGGCCGCCGCTTATCCCGCGTCGATTCCGCTGGCCGAGACTGTGGCGAGCATCTACGAGGAATTGAACCGCGAAGCGAAGTATTTTGACGCGCTGATGCGGCTCTTCGACCTGTACCTTGCGGCGGAGCAAATGAAGGAGGCCTGCACCGCGCTCGACCGGCTGGTGGATATCGACCCGTACGATTACCGGAACCAGGAGCGCATCTCGAAGCTCGAAGGAAAGGTGGACCCATCTTTCCTGCAGAACATTTTGGCGCGCGCGGCGAAGGCTGCCACGGTGTCCACGCGGACGGATGGTTTTTCCGGGGCGGGATCGGGCGAGGCTGCCGCGCCGGCGACCGAAGAGTCGCGAGCGCAGCAGGCGCTCGAAGACCTGATCGTGCAGGTGGAGATTTTCCTGCAATATTCGCTGCAGGCCAAAGCGCTCGAACGCCTCGAACGGCTGGCGCACCTTTTTCCCGGCGAAGAGGAACGAAACGAGCGGCTGCGGGCGCTCTATGAACGCGCCAACTGGTGGCCGAAGGGCGCGCCTGTGAAAGCGGCGCCTGCGCCGGCTGCGCCGAGTCCCGTTGCGGCGCCACATATTGAAGATACGCCTCCGGCTCCCCCTGTTGCTCCCGTTGCGGCTGGTCCCACGGCGGAAGAGACGAATCGCGATCTGGCGGCCATCGCGGAAATCAACCGGCTGATGCACCGGCAGGCGACGCCGCGCGAGGTGCTGGCGACGACAGCGGCTCAGATCGGCAAGCATCTCGGGGTGACGCGTTGCCTGGTGGCTGTGGGCGGTACGGCCGAAGCCGCGCAACTGGTGGCGGAATATTTCGCTCCGGGCGTGGCGGCAGCGGAGACCGCCGAAGATTTCGTCGATTGTGGGGCTCGTTGCGCAGGCTGCTCCCGATGCGATGGGCGCGGTGCCGCTGGATGCGGCGGCGGTTCCGGGGATTCGAGAGCTGGGGTTGGAATCGGCGCTGGGAGTGGTGCTCACAGATAAGGACGCGCAGGTTTCGAGCGGCGCACTGCTGGTGGGCGACGCATTGCCGAGAAGGTGGAGGCCGAACGACAGCTTCTTTCTGCAGGCGGTGGGCGACCAGTTGGTGCTGGCGGTGAGCCACACGCGACTGCGGTCCCTGGTGCGCACGCTGGCGGTGGCGGACGAGAAAACCGGATTGCTCAGCCGGGGCGCCTACATCGACTGCCTGGTATCGGAGACCAACCGGGCGCGGGCGCATAATTCTCCGCTGTCGCTGATTATTCTCGAGGTGGATAACGGGGCCGAGCTTGTGCGACTGCACGGCGATACCGCAGTGGATTCGTATATGGAGGAACTGGCGCGGGCGCTTTGTTCGTCGATCCGGCAGACGGATGTGGCGGTGAAGTACACGGCGTGGTCACTCGTGTTTATTCTGCCGGATACGCCGGTGGAGAACGCGCGGATGCTGAGCGAAAAGCTGAGGCAGATCGCCGCGAAAATCCAGCCGCCGTGGGGAGCGCCGGAATTGACGATCAGCGCGGTGGTGGCGCAGTCCTCTTCGCGGCAGGGGGACGATAACGAAGATCGCGTGACCGAGTGGATCAACCGCGCGGAGTTCGGGCTGGAAGAGGCGCGACAGCAGGGCGGAAACGTGGTGATGGCGCTGGCAACGCCGTGACGAGGGGGGCGATGGGATACGAGAATCTGCTGTTCGATGTAAAGGACCAGATTGCGCGCATCACGTTCAACCGGCCGAACGTTCTGAACGCGCTGAACCTCCGGACGCTCGACGAGCTGGCCGATTGCCTGGAAAGCGTGCGGCGCGACGATGCGATCCGCGTGCTGATCCTCACGGGCGGGGGCGAAAAGGCGTTTGTGGCGGGGGCGGACATCAACGAACTGGCGCGGCAGACGCCGCTCGAAGGAAAAGACACGGCGCTGCGCGGGCAGGGCGTTTTCGGGCGGTTGGAGACGCTTGGCAAGCCGTCGATTGCGGCGATCAATGGATTCGCGCTGGGCGGAGGATGCGAATTGGCGCTGGCGTGTACCATGAGGATCGCGAGCCGCAATGCGAAGCTGGGCCAGCCGGAGGTGAAGTTGGGGGTTCTCCCCGGGTACGGAGGCTCGCAGCGGCTGGCGCGATTGTGCGGGAAGGGAATCGCGCAGGAATTGATTCTGACCGGGGATATGATCAGCGCGGAGGAGGCCTTGCGCATCGGGCTGGTGAATCACGTGACCGAGGCGGCGGACCTGCTGGCGACGGCCGAATCCATCGCGCGGAAGATCATCGCCAACGCGCCGCTGGCCGTGAAATACTCGATGGAGGCGATCCAAAAAGGGATGGAGATGCCGCAGGAAGAGGGGCTGTTTCTGGAAGCGACGCTTTTCGGGCTGTGCTGCGCGACCGAGGACATGCGCGAGGGAACGCGCGCGTTTCTGGAAAAGCGGCCGGCGAAGTTTCAGGGGCGATAACGGATGCCAGAGATCGGAAAGCCTGCCACGGCGCGGGGCGGATGGAATGCGGCGGGATTGCATTTTGGAATTGTGGTGAGCGAATTCAACAGCTTCATCACCGACCGGCTGCTGGCGGGGGCGCTCGACGCCTTGTCGCGAGCCGGTGCGGAAGACAAGCAAATCGAAATTATCCGCGTGCCCGGGTCGCTGGAAATACCCATTGCGGCGAAGAAACTGGCGGGCACGGGGCGGTGCGATTCGATCATTTGCATCGGCTGCGTGCTGCGCGGGGAAACGTCGCATTACGATTACGTGGCCGGGGAAACCTCGCGGGGGATTCAGCTGGCGCAGCTCGATTCGGGCGTGCCGATGATGTTCTGCGTGCTCACCTGCGACACCCTCGAACAGGCCATCGACCGCGCTGGGCTCAAGGGCGGGAATAAGGGTTTCGAAGCGGGCATGGGCGCCGTGGAGATGGCGCAGCTCTCGAAGAAGCTGGCCGCGAAACCGGGCAGCGCGGCGCGAAAGACCCGGCGGCGATGACACTCCGGCGGAAATCGCGCGAGTTTGCGCTGCAGATGCTGTTCGAATGGGACATGACGCGCCAGGCGACCTCCCGGGTGGAGGAATTCTTCTGGAAGTCCGCGCATGCGGCCGAGGAAACTCGAAGATTCGCCAACCAGTTGTTCGAGGGGGCCGTGGCGCAATCCGATGCGAACGACCAACTGGTGGGCAAGCTGTCGGAAAACTGGCGGCTCGACCGGCTGGCGGCCGTAGACCGGAATATTCTGCGTCTGGCGATTTACGAACTTCGCTCGGGTACCGCGCCGGCGAAAGTGGTGATCGACGAGGCGCTCGAACTCGCCAAGAAGTTTTCGTCTGAAGACGCTTCCGCGTTCCTCAACGGCGTTCTCGACGCCGCCTACAAAAGCCTCGAACCTCAAGCGTGATTTAGCTCGCGTTCCTGCATCCAGCAGATAAGAGTAAATGCGGGAAGGAAGGATGGGGAGAGGATGTTGTGCATCTTCTCCCCTGTTTCGAGGATATTACCAGGGGGATACGGGCGGATTTTTCGGGGCCGTTACGAGGAAATCAGGTGTTCGTTCCCGGGCGCGCCCTAGGCGCGCCTGACCAGCCCACCCAAGAGGGCCACCAGGAACAGAACCAGAAAAACGAAGAACAGAAGTTTCGCGATTCCTGCGGCGGCGACTGCAATGCCACCGAATCCGAAGACCGCGGCGATAATCGCGATGACGAAAAAAGCAAGCGCCCATCGAAGCATTGGAAAGCCCTCCTTCGAAATCGCCTGACACCGGCCGTTTCGATGGCCGCAGTCTGCGCCATCGAGTTCCGCTGAACAATACATAGTCCCGCGTATTTTCCGGGGAAGGGGCACCTAGCAGGAAGCCAAGGGATGCGTCCGCGCGCATCCCGCCTGAATTCCGAACGTTAGGGACAAAAAGGACGGAATCGAAGGAGTACAGCAAGCTACCGGGGAACCTACAGAATGCCTTGGATAGACCGCCGTGAAGGGGTGACGTACGGTGCTGGCAGCACCGAGGGAGCAGATTGATCGTTCGTAAACTCGTTCATCTTCCAGTTCATCCGGCACCCGCTCCGCTGTTCCCGTTGGAAGTCCACCATCATAAACGGGGCGGGTGTCAGCTATACCCGCAAGGCAAGATGATTCAAAACCGTTTTACCGAACCATTTCAGTTAATAAGGAGACCAAAGAGATGAAGCGTTTTGCACACCTATCGGCATGTTTGATCGCGCTGGCATTGTTGCCGGCTTCCGGGGCTTTTGCGCAAGAGACGCCAGACCATGTCAACGTGGGCGTATTCGGGAACTACGTCCGGCTGAACGACGGGGGCTTGAATCTGGCGGGCGTGGGGGCGCGTGTATCGTTCAACGTGTTGCCGGTCGTCCAACTCGAAGCGGAATCGGCTTATGACTTCGACCAGGCGTTTACGCAAGGATTCACCAACAACGGGACGGGCAGCGTTTCCATCGGCAGAACCGATGTGCGGGCGCTCGATGGCCTGTTCGGGCCGAAGCTCATGACCAACAAGGGACCCGTGCGATTATTTGTGACCGCTAAGGGCGGATTCGTAAACTTCAACATCAACAATGGGCCGGTGACTTTCGGGACGGTGGGCAATAACTTCGAGGGGCTTCGCGGCAGCAACGTTTATGGCGTGTTTTATCCGGGAGGGGGCGTGGAAGCGTTCTTCGGGCCTATCGGCCTGCGTTTTGATATAGGCGATGAGGTCTACTTCAACAATGGAGGCCACAACAACCTGCGGTTGTCGTTCGGGCCGGTCATCCGATTCTGATGACGGCGTGCGTGGGGACGGGGTGCGAGCCTGGACGGTGAGACCCCGTCTCCGCTTTTCTCGTGAGCCGGAATCCTGACAAAGTTTCCAAAGTCTTTCGTTTCTACCGTTGGAGAAAGCTCCGGATCGCGCGGTTGCGAAGATTCCACTGCGCCTCTAAGTGCATCTCTTATAATGCACTTGATATTCGGGCTAATGGTGCGCTTGAATGTGGTTATGAAACTGCATTGATGGAGTCTGTCGCAGGTGTAAGGCGGCTCACGGTTGTCGCGACAAAACACGGGAGGCAGTAATGAAGACGCTACGGATTTTGATCGCCGACGACCATGACCTTCTGCGTAGGGGCCTGAAGGCGCTCCTGGAGTCGCGTCCTGGGTGGACGGTGTGCGCCGAGGCTCACACTGGACGAGAAGCGGTGACGAAAGCCGAGGAGCTGAAGCCTGACATCGTGGTGTTGGATATCACCATGCCGGAGCTGAACGGAGTGGAGGCCGCGCGGCGGATTCTGAAGGCGTCGCCCAATACCGAGATTCTGGTGCTGTCGGTCCACTATTCCGACCAGCTGATCCGCGACATTCTGGATGCGGGCGTGCGCGGATACATCGTGAAGTCCGATTCCGACCGGGACCTGATCGTCGCGGTGGAGGCGCTTTCCAATCACAAGCCGTTTTTCACTCCACGCGCCACGGAACTCATCCTCACAAACTTCAACAGCCCGGCTGGAAGCGGGCCGGATATATCCGGGCCCATCGGCGACCGGCTGACCTCGCGCGAGCGGGAGATCGTGCAGTTGCTTTCCGAAGGGAAGAGCAGCAAGGAAGTGGCGTCGGTGCTCAGCATCAGCGTAAAGACGGCGGAGACGCACCGCGCGAACATCATGCGGAAGCTGGAGATCCATTCCGTGAGCGAGCTGGTGCGCTACGCGGTGCGGAATCAGATCATCGAGCCGTGACCGTGGCGGACGGATTGCGCGGCGATTCGTACAGCAAATCCCCGAGGCCTTGTACGTGATTTGACGTATTTCGCGGAAACCCCGGGCTTGCGCATAATCTGTGCGCGGAACGGCAATATCCGCAACGAATAGGAGAAGAAGCGGAGGCGGGTGACTTGGGAGAAAACCAAGCGCGAGGGCTGGGCCGATTCTCTCTTCTTCTCCTTTTTAGTTTTTGACCTCGTTTCCTCGGTTGAGTGATTCTTCCCGCGTTGAGCAATCCAGTTGGGCCATGCGCTCAATTTCTTTCGGCATTGGGCGTTGTGTGCGACGTCGCAGGTAAACCCGTGAAAATTCCATCGGCGACATACCGGATACAGTTCAATCGGAACTTCCGGCTTGCGGACGCCCGGAATCTGCTCCCGTATCTTCAGCAGCTGGGGATCTCGCATTTGTACTCGTCGCCGCAGTATCAGGCGCGCTCGGGGAGCATGCACGGATATGACGTGGCCGATCCCACGCACGTCAACCCGGAAATCGGAACCGAGGAGGAATTTGACCGGATCGCCGGCGAGCTTCGGAAGCGGGGGATGGGCTTGCTGCTCGATATCGTCCCGAACCATATGGCGGCAAGCCCGGAAAATCCCTGGTGGATGGATGTTCTGGAGTTCGGGCTGGAATCGGCGTACGCGTCGTTCTTCGATATCGATTGGGGAGCGGCTGGTGCGAAGTCTCCGGAGTTGCAGAGCGGTAAGGTGGTGATTCCCAACCTCACCGATTTCTACGAGAAGGTGCTGGCGAACCAGGGGATCGTTCTCAAATTGGACGAGAAGGGATTTTACGCAGAGGAGAAGGGTAGCCGGTATCCGATTAACCCAGCGACGTACCGAGCCATTCTCGATCCTTGCCTGGAGCGGCTGGCAGGAGCCAGGGAAGCGGAACCACAGATGCGGGAACTGCTCGGGGCTTTTGATCGGGGTGAGGCAGCGGCGGGCGATTACCGCGAGAGCGTTGGACGCGGGAAAGGTGATCTGTGGAGGGCTTACGAATCGGACGCGCCGATTCGAGAAGCAATCGACGAGACACTTCGGACGTTGAATGGCACGAAAGGCGACGCGGCGTCTTTTGACCGGCTGGATGGGCTGCTTTCGGCGCAGGCGTACCGGCTGGCGTACTGGCGCAATGCGGGCGAAGAGGTCAACTACCGCCGGTTCTTCGGGCTGACCGAACTGGTGGCGGTGCGGATCGAGGATCCGGAAGTGTTTACGGCGCGGCACGCCCGGACCATCGAATGGGTGCAGCAGGGGAAGTTGGATGGATTGCGCGTTGATCACATTGACGGGCTGCGCGATCCGTTGGAATATTTGCAACGGCTCCAGCGGATCGGGACGCCTGTGGGTCGTGACGATGACGGTGCGCTGAACATCTACACGATCGTCGAGAAGATTACGTCGGGCAGCGAAACCCTTCCGCCGGAGTGGCCTACGGCCGGCACGACCGGCTACGACTACCTGAATGCGGTGAATACATTGTTCATCGACGCAGCCGGGTCGCGCGAACTCGAGACGATTTATCGCGAGTTCACCGGGATTCGTTCGTCGTTTACCGAAACCTGGTATGTGCGGAAGAAGCTGGTGATGGAGGATTTGTTCGCCTCCGACGTTCGGATGCTTTCGTGGCGGCTGGCGCGACTGGCGGTGCTCGACAGGCTGGGGCGCGACGTCCCGATGAGGGAACTCGTGCGGGGGCTGAAGGAGATTACCGCTTGCCTGCCGATTTACCGGACGTATTGCCGCGATCTGGCTCTGTCGCAGGCGGATCGGGCGTACCTGGTGCGCGCTTTCCTGATTGCCCGCGATCGCGCGCCGGCAGCCGTGGTCTCCGATGAGGGTTTTGAATTCCTGAGGCGGGCGTTCCTGCTGGCGCCGCCGGCCGGATTGGAAAAACATAAGGAGCAGTGGCTCGATTTCCTGCTGCGGTGGCAGCAGTTTACCGGTGCGGTGATGGCTAAGGGCCTCGAAGACACGGCGTTTTTCGTGCATCACGGCCTGATCTCGCTGAACGAGGTGGGCTGCAATCCGCTGCGCAAGGAAATTCGCTTCGGCGTGGCGGCTTTTCATCAGCACAACAAGAAAACGTTTCTCGAGCACCCGTTTACTCTGAACGCGACTTCGACGCACGACACAAAATGGAGCGAAGACGTTCGCGCGCGGATCAATGTGCTTTCGGAAATACCCGGGGAATGGAAAGCGCGGCTGGCGCGTTGGAGCGAGTTGAACCAATCGAAGCGAACGATGGTGGACGGGCGCCTGGTTCCCAGCCCCAACGAAGAGGTGCTGCTCTACCAGTCGATGCTGGGGATATGGCCGCTCGAGGCGCTGCGGTCCGAAGAAGAGCGTTCGCAGCTGCGGGAAAGAATCGAAACTTTCATGCTGAAGGCGGCACGGGAGGCGAAGACGCATTCAAGCTGGGTGTCGCCGAACGAGGCGCACGAGAGCGCTTTGCGGAGCTTCATCGCGGCCGTTTGCGACTGCTCCGCAGAGAACGAGTTTCTTCGCGACTTCCTGGAATTTGGCGAAAGAATCGCACCGTACGGGGCATGCAACGCCCTGGCGCAGGTGCTGCTGAAGATCACTTCTCCCGGTGTGCCGGATTTTTTTCAGGGCAACGAGCTTTGGAATTTCCGGTTGACCGACCCTGACAATAGAGTTGATGTCGACTTCGAGAAGCGCCGAAAGGTTTCGGAGACACTGGATGCTTCCGCGGCCCCGTCCAAGCTGTTGGAGAATTGGCGCGATGGCTCATTGAAAATGCTCCTGACCCGGGGGGCGCTGCGGTTCCGCCACGCGAATCGCGATTTATTCCAGAAAGGCGACTACCTTGCGCTGGAGGCGGAGGGCGAGCGCCGGGAGTCGGTGTGCGCGTACGCGAGGAAGCTTGGGAACAGCTGGCTTTTGACTGTGGTGCCGCGTTTGGCGACGAGGCTCGCCATGGCCCCCGGATTCCCGCTCGGGGAATCGGCGTGGGGCACTAGCGCAGTGGTGCTGTCTACCGGGGCACCCGCGCGCTGGAAGAATATTTTTACGGGAGCGGCTGTATCGGGTTCCGGCGCCCGAAAGAAAAGGCTCCCTCTCGGCGACATTTTCTCCGAATTACCCTTTGCGCTTCTGGTGCCCCAGGTTTAGCGACTGCTTCCCGCCACAATCGACAGACCGTTTCCCTGCAATGGTACAATCGTAGATCAAGCCAACTGATAACAGAGCGGATAGCACGAGGTGGCTTTGGGCTGCCCTGTGAGATTGGCGCGGCGGGCGAGAGGGCACGAGAGGTCATGGAATCGGAGCGCGAAAAGCGGCTGAAGTCGGCGCGGCGGCTGGTGATCAAGGTGGGCACGAGCACCGTCACCGGAGCGGACGGCGAAGTGTGCGCGGAACGCGTGGGCCCGATCGTGCAATCGATCGCGAAGTTGATGCAGGAAGGCCGGCAAGTGGTGCTGGTCTCGTCCGGCGCGGTCGGGTTGGGCCGGGGCTGGCTCGGGCTGCATCCGTCGCGCCTGAACGACATGGTGACCATGCAGGCGTGCGCTGCCGTGGGGCAGAGTCTGCTGATGGACGCGTATCGCGATCTGTTTTCCACGTCGAAGATCAAAATCGCGCAGGTGCTGCTCACTGAAGAGGACTTTACGAACTGGCATCGCTATTCGAACCTGCGGCGCACGATGGAAAAGCTGCTGGGCTTCGGCGTGCTGCCGATCGTGAACGAAAACGACACGGTGTCCACGGCGGAACTCGAGCCGGTGAGCAAGGGCGCGCGGACGCCAGTGTTCAGCGACAACGACCGGCTGGCCGCGCTGGTGATGAGCGGGTTGGAAGCGGATGCGCTGGTGCTTTTGACCAACGTGGACGGCCTGCTGCGGGAGTTGCCGCGTGAGATGGCGAGGCCTGAGGCGGCGCGTTCGACGAACGGTCACGCGCAACAGGTCATTTCGCTGGTGGAAGAAGTAACGCCGGAACTGAAGGCGCTGGCGGCAGGGCCCTCGGCGAGCGGGCGCGGCGGGATGCGCACGAAGCTCGAAGCGGCCGAAATCGCGATGAACTGCGGCGGCACGGCGGTGATCGCGAACGGCGGCGGGAACAGTATCGATCGGATTTTCGCGGGAGAAGATGTGGGCACGGCGTTTCTGCCGTCGAAGCGCATGCGGGGGAAGAGGCGCTGGATCGCCTACGCGGCGGATGTGCGGGGCCGGGTCGTCGTGGACGCCGGGGCGCATCGCGCGATTACACAAGGGAAGGCGAGCCTGCTTTCTTCGGGAATTGTGCGCGTGGAAAGCCATTTTTCGCCGATGGATGTGGTGAGCATCGTGGATGCGGAGGGGCGGGAGTTTGCGCGCGGCATTGCAAACTGCGCGAGCGGGGACGCGGAACGTTTTTCCGGTAAGAAATCTTCGCAAGAGGGCGGGAAGGGCACGGCGGCGTCACGCGTCCTTGTGACGCGCGATAACATCGTGCTCCTGGAGCAGGCATGACGCAGACGGCTCACGCGATTTCGGAAGGCAGCGTCGCGCAGGTTGCCCAGCGTGCCAGGGCGGCGGCTCGCGCGCTCGCCAGGCTTTCCTCGGATGTCCGCAACGAAGTGCTTCTTGCGGCGGCGAAGGCCATTGAGGACAACTCCGCCCGGATTCTTGCCGCCAACGAAATCGATTGCCGCGCCGCCGAAGCGGATGTGGCGGCGGGCTCGATGTCGTCCGCAATGTTTGCGCGCTTGCGCACGAGCGAACGCGGCGTGGCACAGATGGCCAAGCAGGTGCGCGAGGTGGCGGGACTTCCCGATCCGCTCGGGCGCCGGCTCTCGGCGATCGAACTTGACGACGGCTTGCAGCTCTACAAAGAGACTTGCCCGCTGGGCGTGATCGGCATCGTGTTCGAGGCGCGTCCCGAGGTGGTGCCGCAGGTGGCTTCGCTTGCCCTGAAATCCGGGAATGCTTTGATTCTGAAGGGCGGGTCGGAAGCGCTGCACTCGAATGAAGCGCTGGTGGAAATCTGGCGCGATTGCCTGGCGGAATTTCCCGCCGTGCCGGTGGACGCCGTGAATCTTCTGCAGACGCGCGCGGATGTGCTGGAACTGCTCGCGCTCGATCACGATGTGGACCTGATCATTCCGCGAGGCTCGCGTTCGTTGGTGGAGTTTGTCGGCCGGAACAGCCGCATTCCCGTTCTCGGGCATGGCGAAGGGATCTGCCACGTGTACGTGGACCGCGCTGCGGACATGAAAAAAGCGCTCGACGTCACCTACGACGCGAAGGTGCAGGGACCTGCCATTTGCAACGCGGCGGAAACGCTGCTGGTGCACGAGGGAATCGCACGGGAATTTCTGCCGCAGATTGTGAGCAGGCTGAAGAAGGCGGGCGTGGAAATCCGCGGCTGCGCGAAGACGATGGCTCTGCTGCATGGGGAAGGAATCATTCCCGCCACCGAGCAGGATTGGTCGACGGAGTATTCGGACCTGATTCTTTCGATCAAGATCGTCGCGAGCCTTGACGAAGCCATCGATCACATCAACCGATACGGCTCCCGGCACACCGAGGCGATTCTTACCGAAGATGCCGGCGCGGCAGCGAAGTTCATGAATGAAGTGGATGCGGCGGGTGTGTATCAGAACGCGTCCACGCGCTTTGCGGATGGCTACCGTTATGGCTTTGGCGCGGAGCTGGGAGTAAGCAACAGCAAGCTGCACGCGCGCGGCCCCATGGGGCTTGAAGGATTGACGAGCTACAAGTTCAAGCTCTTTGGCAACGGCCACACCGTTGCGGAATACGTGAAGGGCGAGAAGAAGTTCACCCACAAGCCGATCGCGTAACGCGGACGCTTTGCGTTACGAGTGTTGCGACGCGGGCGAAGCGAATGCCGCGCCGCTCGCACGCTTTCGGGAATACCCCGCGTGCCCCATCGCATATCCAATCAAGCCGATCGCTGAGAGAACCGAGATGGCGTCGCCGGCCGTGCGGTCCCACGTGCGGCGAAAACGAACATCCACCTGATGGCTTCCCGAGGGCAGGGCTAGAAGCATCTCGGCAGTCATGGGCGCCGATTCCGGCTGCACTTTCCTGCCGTCCACCGTGATTTCCCACGCTGGATAATTCACGAGCCGCAGCGCCAGGGTGACCGGCTTCGCGGCGGATTCGGAGAATCGTTTGCGCTGGCCGGTCCATTGCTGGATGGCGATGTGTGCGTTGGCCGCAGCGGCGATTTTGCCAGTCGACGGATCCATTTCAGAGACGGGCGGCGTGGGCGGCACGTCGGGGATCTCATCGGCGTTCGGAGTGGCTTCCGGCAGTTGATAGCGATCGCTGCCGACGGGCGCGTACTCGTCGGTGCCTTCGTAACCATGGCCTGCGGCGATTTCGCCTGCGAGAAGGGGAACGTCGCCATCGTCCCACCAGGTATCTTTGGCGATCAAGCAGCCGGTGGCGGCGATCGCGGCCAAAACCACGGTGAGCGCGAGCGCCGCTACCCAACGCTCACGCAACAGGCCAATCGCCGCAGCGATAAAAAATGCGAACACCACGGCCAGCGGCTCGAGCCACCTCCACGGAAATTGTATGAACGCGAGCTTGGGCAGATAACGCCACAGCGGCGCGCTCGGCCGGAACATCAGAAAGGATGAAACAAGCGCGAGGGAGATCAGCGTCCACCAGGCTTCGGCGAGTTCGCGGCGGCGCCGCGCCACAAAGACGGAGGCCTCGCCGATGAAGAGCATCATCCCGAGCGCTACGCCGGAGATCTTCCAGTTGAAAACGAGAAATTCGGGGTCGTTGGAGTTGGTGAAAATGAAATTGCGCTCGGGGCGAAGATTTTCTGTGAGCGCCTGGGAAATCTGCACCCAGTGTTGCTCCCGGATCGCGGGAAGGATGTAGAAGGCGGCGAGACCGAAGCCTGCAGCCATCGCCGCGCCGCCTGCAATCAAAGGCCGGGGGTTGCGCTTTGCTGCGGAAAGGACGAGGAGAAGAAACGCCAGCGAGTACGTGGCGATCACGGCTTCAGGAGCATTGCACAGCCAGATGGCCGCGAACACGATTGCGAGGGAAGCGAAGCGACCGCGCTCTCCGTGGACGATTCCGAGCGCGGACCACAGCAGCAGGGGAAGAAGCGCGGCGGCCAGAAGCTCCGCAAAATCGCTGCGGTAATAAACAATCGCCAGATTGTAGGGATTGACGGCAAACAGCACCGCGGCGGCAGCCGCCTGCGGGCCCGGCAGCCATTCGTGGGCAAGCTTCCACATCGACATTCCCGCGACCACCAGCGCGAGCCAGATGTAGGCGCCCGGAACGGCAGGCCATGGCAGCACGGAGCCGAGCGCGGCGCCGGTGAGCCACGACGCGGGAGGATAGAAGATGAAGCGAGGTTCGCCGAAGCCCCAATTGGCCCATTCCGCCCAACGCGGGAAGAGGATTCCTTCGCGCCACTGCCCGGCAACGTCCATCCAGGAGGCAAGATGAAACTGGATATCGTGGCCCGAGGCGTTGCTGATCACCACCAAGGGAGTAACGACGGCGGATGCGGCCAGCGCGACGAACAGCAGAGTGACAGCCCACGAGAATGGCGCACGCGTCGCTGGTGCTGGCGTATCCGGCGGAGCTTCCGCGGGAACTGTCAAGGCAGGGCTTCCATCGGCGAGGGCATGGATAAGGATACAGAATGCCGCGGTCAATCCGCTAGTGGGCGCCCCTGGGGCGCTAGCGGTGCGCTGGATACTTCGCATTAAGAAGGCCGGATGAATGCGACGGGACATTCTGATGAATATATTGATGGTGCCTTGTCACTTACAGAGGTTTGCCGCTAAAGTGCTTGGTCGGCGAGTCGAATGTTGAATCAGGCGGGTTTGTGCCGCCCCTATGGCGGCGGTGGGCGGATTAGAAAGGCCTCAGGATGACGATCGAGGATCAGAGACTCAAGGCCAGCGCGGAACGCGAGGTCCATTGGAAGCGCTGGGGACCCTATCTTTCCGAGCGCCAGTGGGGCACGGTGCGCGAGGACTACAGCGCCAACGGCGACGTGTGGAATTACTTTCCGCACGACCACGCGCGCTCGCGCGCGTACCGCTGGGGCGAAGATGGCATCGGCGGAATCTGCGACCGCCACCAGCACATCTGCTTCGCCCTGGCGCTGTGGAACGGCAAAGACACGATACTGAAGGAGCGCCTGTTCGGCCTTACGAATCCCGAGGGAAATCATGGCGAGGACGTGAAGGAGTATTACTACTACCTCGACGCGACGCCGACGAGTTCGTACCTGAAATTCCTCTACAAGTATCCGCACGCGGCGTTTCCCTACTCCCAACTCGTCGACGAGAACAAGAGGCGCACGCGTCTCGATCCTGAATACGAGTTGATTGATACCGGAGTTTTCACCGAAAACCGGTATTTCGATGTGTTTGTGGAATACGCGAAGTTCGACTGCGAAGACATCGCCATTCGCATCACGGCGTGGAACCGCGGCCCCGAGCCGGCAACGCTGCACCTGCTGCCGACGCTGTGGTTTCGCAACCGCTGGGACTGGGGCGATCCCTACGACATGCCGCAAGTCTTCCGCATCGAAGGCCCGGCGGGAACGGCGGTGCTGGGGGCGACCGATTATCGGTACGGGAAGCGCTGGCTGCTGTTTGAAGGATCGCCGGAACTGCTTTTCACCGAGAATAAGACGAATGCCGAGCGCCTCTATGGGACGCCGAACCCCGCACCGTACGTAAAGGATTCGTTTCATCGCTACATTGTGAACGGCGAGCGCGAGGCGGTGAATCCGGCGCTCCAAGGGACCAAGGCCGCGGCGCACTATGTGGCGCAAGTGGCTCCCGGGCAGAGTTGGACGCTGCGCTGCAGGTTCACGGATCAAAATCCCGCGGACAATAAGCAGGCTTCGGCGAAGACATTTTTCGGCGCGGATTTCGAAGACGTCTTCGCGAAGCGTCTGCAGGAAGCCGACGAATTTTACGGCGAGCGCGCCGGCGAGGGAGTTACAGAGGATGCGCGCCTGGTGCAGAGGCAGGCGTTCGCGGGGCTCCTCTGGGGCAAACAGAGCTATCACTACGACGTGCAGCGCTGGCTCGATGGCGATTCGACGCAGCCGAAACCCGATCCGAACAGGAAGTTCGGGCGAAATCACGACTGGAACAGCCTGTATAACTCCGACGTGATCTCCATGCCGGACAAATGGGAATACCCGTGGTACGCCGCCTGGGATCTCGCGTTCCACTGCGTGGCGATGGCGCTCATCGATCCCGAGTACGCAAAGGAGCAGCTAGTTCTCTTTTTACGCGAGTGGTACATGCATTCGAACGGGGAATTGCCAGCCTATGAGTGGAATTTTTCGGATGTGAATCCGCCGGTGCACGCGTGGGCGGCTTGGCGCGTTTATAAGATCGCGGCGCGGATTACCGGCCAGGAGGATCGTAAGTTCCTCGTGCGCGTCTTCCACAAACTGCTGATCAACTTTACGTGGTGGGTGAACCGGAAGGACGTCGAGGGCAAGAACGTCTTCCAGGGCGGCTTTCTGGGGCTCGACAATATCGGCGTGTTTGACCGCTCGACTCCGCTGAGTCCCGGCAATTTCATCGAGCAGTCCGATGGCACAAGCTGGATGGCAATGTATTGTCTCGACATGCTCTCTATCGCCATCGAACTATCGAAAGAAGATAGCGCTTATGAAGACGTGGCCAGCAAGTTCTTCGAGCATTTCGTCAACATTTCCCGGGCGATGAACGACATGGGCGGCGAGGGGCTAGGGCTGTGGAGCGAAAAGGACGGCTTTTACTACGACGTGCTGCACACTTCCGACGCGCAGCATATTCCCATGCGGGTGCGCTCGATGGTCGGGCTGATTCCCCTGTTTGCCGCGGAGTCGTTCGAACCGGAAGATTACGGAAATCTCACCGGATTCCGCAAGCGCATGCAATGGTTCCTCGATCACAACCCGGACGTGCCCAACCACGTCGATATGAGCCGGAAATCGGAACACGGAGCGCGCCTGTTACTGACCATCGCGAACCGCAAAAAACTCGAGCGGATCTACCGCTACTTGCTCGATGAAAGCGAATTTCTGTCGCCGCACGGAGTGCGGGCGCTCTCGAAATTCCATGCGGCGAATCCGTTCATGCTGCACGTGGACGGGCAAACGCACTCGGTGGATTACGAGCCGGGCGAATCCACCAGCGATTTGTTCGGCGGGAACTCCAACTGGCGCGGGCCGGTGTGGTTCCCAATGAATATTCTGTTGATTGAGTCCTTGCAGAGGATTCATCACTACTATGGGGATGACTTCAAGGTGGAATGCCCGGTGGGGTCGGGAAAGCAACTGACGTTGTGGGAAGCGGCGCGGGAAATATCGCGCCGGCTGAGCCATATTTTTCTGCGGCGCGACGGGAAACGGCCAGTGTACGGCGACACGGCCTTGTTTCAGGATGATCCGCACTGGCGCGATCTTGTTTTGTTCTATGAGTATTTCCACGGGGAGACGGGTGCGGGGCTGGGCGCGAGCCATCAGACCGGGTGGACGGCGCTTGTGGCGAAGTTGATCGAGCAGAGCGGGGAGTAGCGTCCGGGGATGACGCGGGGCTGAGCGTTTGTACTGCGCCAATCGGGAGGTTGGCGTTCCTGGGATTACACCAGATACAGCAAAAGCGACGGTCCCTTTGTCGCTTCGGTCGCTCGTCGATGACAACGAAGAGCAGGCGTCGCTTAATGCCAGCCCTGGCGTTCGCGCAACGCGGTGATATGGGCGACGTGGTGGCGACCGTGCCATCCATAGAGCGCGAGGTTCTGATCGAGCCGCATCAGGCCGAGTTCGGGATGGCGGAAGGTGCGCTCCCAGTCCGAAGGCCCGAGGGAACGGAGAAGCAGAACCCAGCGCTTGTGCAGATTGTCGAGGAGCGCGAGGGAAGGCTCGATGGGCGAACTCTTCGCATCCGCGAGTTCGGCCCAGCGCGCTTCGTCATAGGGCTTGATGGTGGGTTCTTCTTCGGTGAGGGCGAGGCGGCAGCGCATATAAGAATTCATGTGGCTGTCCGGCAGGTGATGCACGAGTTGCCGGACGGTCCAGCCGCCCGGACGATAGGGAGTATCCAGTTGCGCGGCGTTCAGACCGGCCACGGCGGCGCTGAGGTGGGCCGGGGCTTCGGCAATCGCTTCGATATGTGCCGCGCGCTCCTCTTCGGTTAAACGTTCGGGACGCTTGAAGCGCCCGATGGGATAGCGCAGGTCGGCTTCCATGATTCACCTCTCCGCAGGAATTTCTCTGGAATTCAGCTGCCCGGTTCTGCTTCCTTGGAGAACGGGGCAGTCGCTTTCGCGGTTTCGTAGAGCGGCGAAAGTTCGCGCAGGCGTTTGACTGTTTCGATCACACGGGCGGCGACATAGTCGACTTCTTCCTCGGTGTTGAAGCGGCCGAGGCCGAAGCGGATGGAGCTGTGCGCCAGGTCGTCGCTGACGCCCAGGGCGCGGAGCACGTAGCTTGGCTCGATCGCCGCCGATGTGCAGGCGGATCCGCTGGAGACGGCCACGTCGTTGATTCCCATCAGTAGCGATTCGCCTTCAACGTAAGCAAAGCTGATATTCAGATTGTTCGGGAGGCGATGCGTGAGCGAACCGTTGATCGCGGTGTTGTCGAGGCTGCTTTCGAGGACGTTTTTCAGCTTGTCGCGCATTTTCCCTAGCCGTACCGCTTCCGCCGCCATTTCTTTCTGGCACAACTCGCAGGCCTTGCCAAGGCCGACGATTCCAGGAACGTTGAGGGTGCCGGAGCGTACGCCGCGTTCGTGGCCGCCGCCATCGATCATCGGGGCGAGCTGCACGCGAGGGTTCTTGCGCCTGACGTAGAGCGCGCCGACGCCCTTGGGACCGTAGAGCTTGTGGGCGGAAATCGAGAGGAGGTCGATGCCGTCCTTTTGGACGTCCACGGGAATTTTTCCGATGGCCTGCACCGCGTCGACGTGGAAGAGCACGTTATGCTTTTTTGCGATCTTCCCGATTTGCGCGATGGGCTGGATGACGCCGATTTCGTTGTTGGCGTACATGATGGAGATGAGGATCGTTTTCGGCTTGATGGCTTTCGCGAGATCGTCGGGATCGATCAAACCATCGCGATCCACCGGGAGGTAGGTGATTTCGTAGCCGGAACTTTCCAGGCGCTTGCAGGAGTCGAGCACAGCTTTGTGCTCGGTGACCTGCGTGACGATGTGATTGCCCTTGGGCCGGTGCGTTTCCGCGACGCCCTTGACCGCGAGGTTGTCCGATTCCGTGGCGCCGCTGGTGAAAACGATTTCTTTGGGGTGGGCGTTGATCAGCCGCGCGATTTGCGCGCGCGCGTTTTCCACCGCTTCCTCGGCGCGCCAGCCGAATTCGTGGTTGCGGCTCGCGGCGTTCCCGAACTTCTCGGTGAAGTAGGGAAGCATCGCCTCCAGCACGCGCGGATCGACCGGCGTGGTGGCGTGATTGTCGAAATAGACGGGCAGCTTGACGGCCATTATCGGTTCCGATAGACCCGGTGTCGCGGTCACCATTTTAGACTCCGGCGGCGAAGGCGTCCATCGGCACGGCCCCGAATCACTATTCCGGTTTAGAACAGGACGCGCCGCCAGCCGCGCCGGACGCTTAAACGCTGTGTTAAAGTAGGCTCCCGGCAATGGCCACCCCGAAAAGCATTGGACGTTACGAGATTATCGAAGAGCTGGGTCATGGCGCGATGGGGACCGTATATCGCGCGAAGGATCCGGCCATGGATCGCGTGGTCGCGCTGAAGACGATCATTGCCGTGGCGCTTTCCAGCCAGCAGGGAACCGAGTTCCGGGAACGCTTCTATCGCGAAGCGAGGGCGGCGGGAAAGCTGGCTCACCCGGGAATTGTTCCGGTGTTCGACGTGGGCGAGCACGAAGGCCTGCCGTTTCTGGTGATGGAATTCATCGACGGGCGCACGCTTGACGACGCGGCCAAATCGGGCGAGCGGCTCACCCTCGAACGCGTCTGCGAAATCGGGCAGCAGACCGCCGAGGCGCTGGGCTACGCGCACCGCAACGGCGTGGTGCACCGCGACATCAAGCCCGCCAACATTCTGCTTACTTCCGTTGCGAAATACGGGATCGAACGGCCGAAGATCACCGATTTCGGCGTCGCCAAGCTGGCGGCGGGTTCGACGACCATGTCCGGGCAGATGCTGGGAACACCCGCGTTCATGCCTCCCGAGCAATTCACGGGCACGGCCGTGGATGGGCGGGCCGACATTTTTTCGCTTGGCGTGGTTCTGTACTGGCTGGCTACGGGGGAGCAGCCGTTCCCGGGCGAATCGCTCACCGCGGTTTCTTACAAAGTGGTGCACACCGAGCCAGTTCCTCCTTCGAGGATGAATCCTTCGGTGCCGCCGGCGCTGGAGGCGGTCATCCTGAAATGCTTGGCAAAAGCTCCCGCGGCGAGATACCAGACCGGCGAAGAGCTGGCGCGGGATCTGGGTGCTTTGCGGGGCGGAACGAACTCGGCCTCCTTGCAGCGAATCGCGATGCGTCTGCCGCTGCCTGGCGAGACGGACGCGACCATGGACTCGCACGCGGGGGCTGCTCCGTACAGCGCGGCACGCAGCACGGCCGTGGGTACGGTAGTGCTGCCCGCGCAGCAGACCGCGACACCGGGAACTCCCGCGAAGGCGCCGAATCGGGCCGCGCTTGTGGCGCTTGCAGCGATCGCGCTGATCGCAGGCGGCTGGTACTTCGTGCGCGGACGTCACCAGGCAGCAAACGAGCCGTCGACAGCTTCCACTCCGCCGACCGCGCCAATCTCGCCCGTCGCGCCGAACGGGGCACAACCGGCGACGCCTGCGCCCGTGTCAGCGGCGCCAAGTACGTCGGCTAAGCCGGCGGCGCCCACAGCGCCGAAGACGTCGCCCGAGTCAGCCGCGCAGCCGAACCCGGCGAAAGCCTCCGCAAATGCCGCAGCGACTCCCGCCGCGGAGCGCGCGGTGAAGGCTGTGGACTTCGATCCCAAATCGCTCGACACCAGCGCGAATGCGAAGCTCAAAATCGATCCACCCCGCGTCCCGGATACCGTTCAATTCACGGTGGAGATGAACGGCAAGAAGTATTACGAGTGGAGCGGCGCGGGAAACAAGTCCGAGTATCAGAATTTATTTGTGCCGCCGGGCGTGCAGGAGTTTCGCGTGACTGGGCGAAGCGACGGCGCGGAGGTTGCCTCGAACATCGTGAGCACGGAGTTCAAGGCGAAAAAGCGCAAGACGCTGAAGATCGAATTGCGAAACAAGAAGTCCGCCAAAGGCGAAGCCGTGCCGCCGCTCTCCTCCGACAGTCAGCTTTTTGTCACCCTGAAGTAGCTGCAACCCGCTTCAAGTCAGTTGCTTTCGCTGAAATTCCACTCTGGTGATGCCCATCACGCCACCGCGTGACACCCGCTACAGATTTGCCCGGAGCTCGAAGCCATAATTTTTGTGCGACGGCGGAACGTGGCAGGGAGGTGACGCCATGCTAAGCGCAAAGATGGATTTGTTCGGCGGAGTGGCTTGGCAGGGAAGCGGTAGTGCTATTCGCGTGCCCACGCGCACGGAAGCGCAGGACACCGTCCTCCATGCATTGCTTGAGACGTCTCTGCGCGAAGAGCACCGGAACCCTTTGGATTGGCTGGTTTCGCTTCTCGTACACGCCGGGGTGCTGGCGGCTTTGATTGTGGCTCCGCTGTTCTTCACGCAGGTGATCGATGTACACAATCTGGAGCTGACGTATCTTGTAGCGCCGTCTCCGCCGGCGCCGCCGTCCCCGCCGCCAGTCGCGGCAGCGGTGCAGAAATTGGTGCCGCGGAAGGCAGCCCCGTTAGTGCCTTCTAGGCTTGTGGCGCCGTCCGTGATTCCGCGTCAGATCGCCATGCTGCACGAGCCGCCGGCAGCGCCTGACGTGAACGGTGGCGTAATTGGCGGCATCCCGGGCGGGGAGAGCGGTGGAGTTCTGGGCGGGATTATCGGTGGAACGCCGATGCCGCCGCCGGTCGCGGCGCCCGTTCAGGAGAAGAAGGCGAAAGAAATTCTGCGTCCCGGTGGCGACGTGAAGCTGCCGCAGAAAATATACGCCCCGCCGCCGGTGTACCCGGCGCTGGCGAAGGCGGCGCATGTTCAGGGCACGGTGCTGATCGATGCGGTGATCGACGAGCAAGGGAACATCGTGAACGCGAAGGTGGTGGAGGGTCCCGCGTTGCTTGTGCCGGAAGCGATGCGCACGGTTATGCTGTGGAAGTACGAGCCGACGTACCTGAACGGCGTGCCGTATCCGATCCGGATGACGATCACGGTGAACTTCTCATTTGCATCGTAAGGCGCGGCGTGAAAACCGCGTCCGACAGAGAAATCAGAAACTCAACGCAAGCTTAATCGAGACGCGGGTTGCGCCACACCTGCGTGCCGTCAATGCGCGTCATTGCTTCCAGTGAAGCGGCGCCCGGCTGGAATGCAAAAATGGCGGGTTTTTCGTTTTCGAGCACCCAGCCGGCGCGAACGAACATCGATACGAGCTGGCCATCGATGAGCCGCGAATGTGTTCCGATAATCAGCCAATGCGCGCGTTCGTTCAGCAGTGCCAAAGCGGCCTCACAGATCGGGACTTCGCTTCCCTGCACATCGACGTGTACTAGGTCCCATCGTTTTTGAGCGCCAAGGAGATTCGCGATTCCAAGAACTTCCACGTCCAGAGCATCCGATAGGGCCGCAGCGACTCCCGTGATCGGTCGGGTGCCGTAACTATTGCGTGGGTCGACGCGCGGCCAGCGCGCACGCCCCGGCTGGACGCCGACAGCCGCCTGGAACAGAAGGTGCTGGTCGGGATGCAGGCCATTGTCAAGGAAATGCTGTCGCAGGAAGGCAAAGTGGCCCGGGTCTCCTTCCACGGCGAGCAACGAAATATCGCGTATCCCGGCGTTTCTCGCGGCGACCGCACCCGCGACCACCCAAGGCCCCCACCCTGCGCCGAGCTCCATCGCGGTGAACTTGCCGCGGGCGCTATCGACACTCTTGAGCAATCCAATCCATTCGATGGCCTCGGCGTGGAAGTCGTTCGGGATCGGCGGCGGAATTACCGTGCCTACGAGAAATTGCACCTGGTCCCACAGAGAAGTTCCGCGCGTCTTCACGCCCAGCGAATCGGTAATAAATCCCGCGGCCGGCGGGGGAGTAGCACGAAAATGCTTTCTGATAATCGCGAGTTCTTCCGGCTTGTATCCCGCGTAGATCTGGTCGGGCGGAACGTCCGCTTTCGGCTCCTGCGCGGAAGCCTGTGCAAGCGCCTGGGCGGGCGGCTGTTTGACTTCATCGCGCGCCGGAATACCGGTATTTGATAAGGGTTCTTGGCGCCGCAGCGATTCCATGTCGCGCCGTAGCGAGCCGACCTCGTCTCGCAGCCGAAGAACGTGATCGGTCAGGCGGCGATGTATCTCTGTGTGCAAAAGCGCGTTCTGGCCGACGGCTTGCCGGAGTTCCTCATCGACTGCTTGCTTGCGCTCGGCCTGTCCCGGCATCTCGCACAGAATTTTTCTGGCATCGATCTGCGTGGAAATTTCGCTCATTCCGGCCTGCTCCTCAAGAACCCGAAAATATGTGGGCTTTTCCGGCACGCTGCCCAACGATGGCGACAAGGCCCATCAGTGGCCCTCAAGCGTTACCAGCTCTGATTCGACTTGATCAGGTAATTGATCAGATGATTGGCTAGCCAGCACGTTGTGGTAGAAAGCCAGAGTCCGGTCCGCCAGTTTCTCTCGCGTGTAGTGCTCTAGGAACCTCGCCCTGCCGGCCTTCCCAAACGTTTCCCGCTTCGCCGAATCGGCCAGCAGGCAGGCCAGAGCCGCTCGGAGGCTTTCAGGATCGCCGGGTTCCGCCAGCAGGCCCGTGACGCCTTCCGCGATCACTTCCTTCATCCCGCCTACCCGGCAACCCACCACCGGCTTGCCAAACATCATGGCTTCCACGAACACCAACCCGAAGGACTCGTAACGCGAGGGCCCTACAAAAATTTCGCACTGAGCGAGATATCGCTCGATCTCGGAGTCGGAGACTTTTCCCGGGAAAATCACCCGGTCACGAAACGGCGCGCGCGCGTGGCGGGCGCAGAAACGGCTCGAAAGAGTGCTGCCATCCGCACGGGGCCGGTCTTCGCCGACCAGGATGAACCGGGCGCGTTTGAACTCTTGGCACAGAGAGGGAATCACCTGCAGCAGGACGTCGATCCCCTTGCGGTCTTCAAAGCGGCCGGTAAACAGAACGTCTATATAGCGGCCATTGGTCTTGAAACTCTTTCCCGTTGAGCGGTCGTGCATGCCTATGGGCGTGACGGACAACCGGTCGGGCGCAAACTCCATATTGTAGAGGCTGCGCATGGTTTCGACGATAGCTCCGCTGATGGCGCGGATCGCGGTGGCGCGCTCCATCACCGCCTTCTCTCCGGCAATGATGGCGTCATAGACCTGCCGCTGCGCCGCCGAGCCGTCTACCCATCCCGGATTTGTTTCCAGCGCCATTTTCAGAGGCGTTTCGAGGCTGGTGACGCTGACGAACGAGCCGTCGAGAACAGTGGCCAGCCCTTCCGCATCCCAGATGGGGCCTTCGACGATATCGACGGGATGGGTCTCGTTTATCCGGCGAATCTCGCGAAGAAGGCGCGCCGACCTTCTCCACAGCGGCTCCGGGAAATTCACTCCCTGCGGAGCGGGCGGCTCTTCGCGGTCTTCCACCAAACGATGGACCCAAACGTCCTCTTCGAAATCGACGGTATTGTGACCGCTGAGACTTTTTGTCAGCACGTGGACGCTGTGCCCGCGCTCCGTGAGCCCGCGGGCCAACTCATAGGTCAGCCGGCCGATGCCGCCCACGATCGCCGGCGGATATTCCTGGCTCAGCAGGCAGATGGTGAGCTTTTCGGACTGCGGCATCACCGTGGGATACGGCTTGAATTGCCCTCGCCCGGCATGTCCTTCGTTCAGCACGTCTGTGTTTACGCTCCCGCGTGACTCGCGGGCCCTCTCCGAGTACAGGAACCGCCTCGGGTTCGCGTGCCCCGCCCGCATGCCTTCGCGAAGGGCCGAATTCATATCGATGTAGAACTCATCCACGTTCTGCTGGGTGGCGGCGCCGCGCCCGAGATGGAACTTCAGACCGGCCTCGGCTTCGGCACAGAAATGGTCCCAATCCCTCAGCAGGTCTCGCGCTGGGATTTCGGAGGGAGCATTCACGAGCGAGAAGTAGACCTTGTTCTTGATGATGGGGTGCCAGCTCGTCACCACGCGGTTCTCGCTGCGAATATGGCTCGGGAGAAAGCGGTGATAGACGAAAGCATTCGACAGCTGCTTCAGGAGATACCCGGCATCCACCAGACGCAGGCAGACGTCGGTTTCATCGAGGTAATAATTGAACTCCTCGTCGAAGCCTCCGATTTCGAGCAAAGCGCTGCGCCGGAAAATAGCGTTGGTGCCTTGCAGGTAGGGAAATTCGAGGCAGCCTGGATAGCAGAATTCCGTTTTCGGCTCCGCGACATCCCAGGTCGCCGTACCCAGGCGGTTTGAAACGGAGTAACGATATTGCAGGTTGTAGCCCGTATGGTCGTAAACAAATCCGCCGACGCCTCCCACTTCCTCGCTATCGCAAGCATCCACCGCGTCGTTCAGCCAGTTTTCGTCCGGCACGGCATCGTCGTCGAGAAAGGCAACGAGATCGCCGCGAGCCATGTCGATGCCCACGTTTCTGGAGACGGACAGGTTGCGGTCGGAGCACGTGCCCACTCGGATGGAGGCGGCATGAGAGCGCAGCACTTCCATGGTGTTGTCGGTCGATGGTCCGTTCACGACAATCACTTCGAAGCTCGGATAGTTGAGCCTGCGAAGCGAACGCAAGGTTGCATCGAGGCTGGCGGCCCGGTTGTAGGTGTTGATGACGACCGACACTGTCAGATCGCGCACGGGCATCGCCGTTGCATTCCCGCCGCTTGATCCGCGGTTAGACGAAGGCATGAACCACGACCCGATTCGGATGCCACGGAGGGAAGAACTTGAGCCGATTGAAGCCGACCTCCTTGAGCATTTCCGCCACACAAAGCATGTTTGGCCCCCAGAAATTGGAGGGATCATTGTTCAGCGTTGTCCCGGGGTAGAAAACCATCGCCGGGCGCCCGTAATCCATGGCGTCGAGATGCGTCTCCAGAATCGCCATCTCGCTGCAAACGGACCTCACGGCGCGCAGGTAGCGAAGCGGGTCCGGCGCGTGGTAGAGCACCCCGAGGAACAAAACCACATCGAACACTCCCACGGTCTCCGGCGATATCTCTTCGACGGGGATGACTTTCGCTTCCACACGGGAGCCGAGAGCGTCGTGGGCGATCTTAAAACCTTCTCCGTCTCCCATCCCCGTGGATTTCCAGCAGTACTGATCCGTTGCCACAACTCGCCGGGCTCCCCTCCGCTCCGCTTCGAACGAGAAAAAGCCGTCGTAAGCGCCGATATCGAGCACCGACTTGCCGGTGAGATCCTCGGGCAGGTGCATGTACTGCAACTTCGATGGGGAATTGTCGACGCCTGGGGTGACGATTCCGCCGCCCAGGTCGATGCGGTGAAACCAGGGCCGGCTAAAAACCTTCTGGGAGAGTTGTTCGGTATTCACTCAGAAGCTCCTCTTTTCTTTAAGAACGGCACAATGAGCACTTCACTATCGGGGTGCGCCGCGCACTAAGGCTTGGACGACGCAGCCGGAATGCCCAGTCGCGATTCGACCCCTCGCAATCGTGCGGCGAGTGCTTCTACGGCCTTCTGCGTGGCGACATCCGATCGCCGCGCCTCACGCAGCGCGTGGGGAAACGAATCCACGTGGACCTTCATGGTTTGCAGCAGCTGATTGATCTGGGAAAGCTGCGTCTCGGATGCCGCAGGTTGCTTGCGTTGTTCCTGGCTGGCTTGCGAAAGCTGCGTCAGGACCACCGCCACCTTGGACATCTGATCCTTGAGGGCCGCGACGTCGCGGGCCAACGGGTCGACTACAGGTTGCTCGTCGCGCGGCGCTGCCAATTCCGTGGTTGCAAGAGACAAAGCCATCTGTTCCCTCCGCTCTAAGCTCAATGTGTCGTCACTGCACAGCCGGTCGCGTGAGCCCGCGCAGTTGCTAAAGGCAATTCACAGGCCTTTGGCTCTCAAGTAGTTCCGCCCTGTTCTCAGCCATCGGCTCCAATACCACATCCTCGACGGGCTGTTCTCGCGTCAATCCTGCGATTCTCTCCATATACGCGGGCAAAATTTTCTCCCAGGCGTGCGTCCTCCGAATGGCGGCAGCGGCACGCCGCCCGCGTTGGACGGCATCCTCGCGGTCTTCGTAAATGCGCCGCATCGTGTTCGCCAGTGCGGCGACGTCCGGTTCAAACCAGGTCCATTCGCCGCAAAGCTTGCCCAGCGGCGGGGGCGGCTCCGGAACTTCGGTCTCGCTGGCCGGCACGAAGTAGCCGCAATCGGACGGGCAGAACTCGGGCGCAGGGCCTGCCTTGGTCACCACGACCGGCTTGCCGCAGGCCATCGCTTCGGCGATCGGCATTCCAAATCCCTCGCCGCGGTAAGGCAGCACAAAAGCGTCACAGCCGCGGTACAGGTTCGCCAGGTTCGCGTCGTCGAGCTGTTCTTCCACAAACAGGACGTGCGGGGCCCGGGCGTCGTTCATGAATTCATGGAGCTTCGCCTGCATGGAGTTGTGCGCATACGCCCGGTTGGAACCGCTGCATATGGCTAAGGTGACCTCTTCCCCCGATTCGAAGGCTTGCCGGTAGGCTTGGAGGAGCACATCGATTCCTTTGCGCCGGATCGCGCCTCCGACGAACAGAAACATGAATCTGCGGCATCCCAGCGGCCGTGACGTGTTTCCTTCCGGGCGAAATATCTTGGGGTCGATACCATTCGGTAGCACCACGATGCGATCGTTGCTGACGCCCGCGCGGACGAAAACGTCCCGGACAAACCGGGAGGGCACCCACAACTCATCTACGTTTTCCTCAATCTCGCGCACCCACGTTTGCGGTATGGCGCCGTATTCCCACGGCACGATGACGGCGAGTTTCCCGCGCGGCGGCCGGCGGAAATCGGGAGGCCAATGGTGGCGAATCGTAAGATCCAGGCGGCCGGGATGCCGCAGAAGCCCCCTGGCCACGAGTTCTCCACCGGGAGTCATGCGAATCGGCAGACGGGGGTGGCAGCAAGGCTCCAGGCAGGAATCGAGTTCCGTCGCTGACAGCAGGGAGGTCGCGATTTCGCGGTTGATGCGCGCGAAGCTGGAGTGCTCGAAGAACGGACCGGTCATCAGGACACCGGGCTTGCCTGCGCCGCGGTAACTGGGCGAAAAGGGCCGGGCCGCCGCCTGGAGCTTGTCTCGCAGCAATTCCTTCGTGGCTTTGCTGAGAGGCGTGGTCTCCGCGATCCGTTGCGCGGCGGGAAAGGCTCGATGGAGCAAAAGGTATTCGAAGACCGGTGTCAGGAAGCGCGGTTCCCTTCGCACCAGCCGGCAAAAGTCGAATTGATGCTTCTCCACCAACGCGGGCGAGAGTCGAAGGTCGAGCAGCTCGTCCACGGCGGGAGCGAACACCGGCCGGCTCAGCAGACCCAGAAAGAACTGCTCGAAAGCCACTTCCTGATTGCCCACTTGCGCGGCGAATCGGCCCTGCAGCCACGCGGCACGATAGGAATTCTCGCCTCCGCTGCCGACGAAGTTCGCGGGAAGGGTTCGCGCGCGCTCCAAAAGGTTTAGCGCTTTCGGAATCTTCTTCTGGTCAATGCACAGAAGCGCGCCGACGTAGAAAAGCTCGGCATAGCCCGGGTAGACGCTCATGGCGGCGTCGAGCACCTGCTCGGCCTTCGCGAACTCTTTGAGGCGGAGAAGCGAAACGATCAGATTGCGAAGCGCCAGCGCGGCGAGTTGCTGCGGGTTCTTCGCATCGTTTGCAAATCGGGCGAGGGCTTCGATGGAAGAACCGGGTTTTGTTCCTTCCGCCAAGAGCATGCGCATGAGCTGCGCCCAGGGCGCGTCGATCGCCTGCAACGCGGCAGTGGCGAGCGCCGAGGTCGGGACCGAACCGTTGACCCTGGCCGCCGAACTCCAATAGTCCTGCGGAGATCCCGCGCTTAGCCAGAGCGGCGCAACACACAGCAAATCCAACTCGGGGAGGCACGGTAGATGGAGCGGCACGAAGCAACGCCGCCCCGCGGTGCGAAGTTCTTGCCGGATCGCTGCCGCCGATCCTTCTCGCAGGAGGTTTCCCGAGAACCAGGAGATTACCGCGTCGGCGCCGCGCGGAACCTTGCCGGTGCGCAGCGCGTCCAGAGACTCCCAGGTTACCGAGTCCCCAGCGGCGAGGACGCCCGGAGGCACCCCTTCCGGCGCGTCCGCATCCGTTTGCAGCACGATCGCGGGACTGCGCTCATAGCGCGTCGTTTGCGATCTGCCCAGGTTGTCGACGCTATAGAGCGGCATACCGTTCTCCCGGTCTCACTCGACAATTCTTCGGAATTCATCCACCCACAGGGCCGCGCGGACGCCCCAATCCCAATGCTCGACCATGTCTTGACGACCCTGTTGCGCGCGCTTCTTAGCTTCGCCGGGATGCGAGAAAACTTCCCGCATCAACTGGCGGAGGTGCTCCACGCTGGGCTGCGCCCACAAGTGCCCGCCGAAGATTTCTTCCTCGACCGATGCGGGCACCAGGCCTTCGATATCGATCAGGTAGCTGTTTTCGTCCCGCAGAAAAGAGAGTTGACCGCTCCAGCGCGTGGCGATCACTGGCAATTGGCTCGAGAGCGCTTCCATCAAGGGCCGTCCATACCCTTCGCCGTGGGTCGGGAGCACAAAGGCCTGGGCGCAGGCGTACAGGCGGGCGATGTCCTGCTGGGGAAGAAAGCCATCCAGCACGATGACGGGCGGGCAGTCCTCTAGTTTCACGCCCACTTCTCTCTCGATGAAATAGCTCAGTTGCTCTTCGGGATTTATGGAACGGTCGCTGTGGCGGGAGAGCTTGAGGATCAGAGCCACATCCTCGTCGGGCTTGAACTCGCTTAGAAAAGCCTTCAAAAGAAGGTCGCTGCCCTTGCGCGGCTGTATATCGAAAACCGATAGAAAATTGAACGATCGCAGGTGCGGGATGTTCAGCGGCTGGGCACCCGGGCTGAAGAGTTCGGTGTCCACGCCGGCGCCCACGACGCGCAATTTGCTGGCCTTCACTCCAGCGCCCGCAAATGTTTCGCGGTTGAATTCCGTGGGCACCCAGACTTCGTCCAGGGCATTGCAACGCTCCAGCCAGCCATCAGGAATCCGGTCCGTCTCGAACATCGTGCGGCCCACGCGAACCGAGCCGTAGATGCCCATATTCCAAAGAGGAGTCATCGCGTGCTGATAGATCACGCTGCGCTGCATATCCACGCTCTGCTTCGAGAGGCGTTCGAGGGTCTGCCGCGCGTATGACGGCAACAGCCTCTCAAAATCGGACTGCGCCCCGATCGGATCGAGCTGCACGGGGATTCCGGACTCGGCCAGCGCTGCGGCGGCCACCCAGGCCTCTTCCGCATAGCCCGTGCCGCCATACACGATCCCCCGGAAGAGAACTCCCCGGTCCACACAGGATTGCTGGGCCGTGTGACGCCAAGGTGCGGGATTCTGCGGGCGGACGGTGGCTGTCGGTTGCGTTGCCAGTTCCGGCATATTCCTACGCGCTCCTGCTGAGCGAAATTAGACGTGCCAATAGAATTAGAGAATCCTAATTAGCGGATCACCTACAGCGGCGCTCAGCGTCCTTTTAAGCTGCTCTAACGCCTGCGACATTCCACGAAGAAAAAAGCGCCCTGGATGACCCTTGGGAAAGTTCCCCTGGGGCGCGGAGCAAATCCGTCGCCAAAAACAAGAAAGCTCGGTGGAGAGGAAACACGGCGTTCCTGAAACGCAAGGAGGTCGCGGCTGGGGACTGTCGGATCTGCGCCGCTCTCGCTCTTCTTTCGACGGATTGCTGCCAAACGCACACAAAACGAGAAACGGAAATTCCCGCGGTCAATACTCGTTAGAAGCTGTTTACGTGGCAGACGACTTGCACTACACAGGCTGTACACCCTTTCGTGAGCGTCATGGGGTAGCGGAGCGTGTGTCTTGGATCAGGATCTATATCTATGACTCCCTTAGCCGCAACAGAGATGAAGAATCTGTCCAGAGAAGAAAAGCACGCCCTTGGAGTCCGACTTCTTGCTTCCGGGCGGGCCGCAGAAGCTTCGCCGATCCTCAAAGAGCTGCTGGACGAACGTCCTTCATCGGATTTGGCAAACGATTGGGCGGTTGCTGAGTTAGCCCGCGGCCACGCTGCCAATGCCAAAAGCGGTTTCACGCAAGCCCTCGCGCTCGACGCCGACAACGTCGAGGCCGCGACGAACTTGGGCATCCTGCTGGCGAGCCGAAGACGTCCCGAGGAAGCGATACCCCTTCTTGAAGAATTCGCTGCCCGTGTTGAGACCAGCCAGCGCGCGCAGGTGATGCAGGTGCTGAACCATTGCCGCATCCAGGCAGCGGCGATCACCCTGCGCGAGACAAAAGCAGTCTTTCGGGATGTTCGAAACAAACTGGAGCGGCCTGCTTCGCCCGCCGCCGAGGAGCCCGGAAGCGGATTCTGGTTCCCCGATATCACCGGATGGTTTTCGCGAGCGGATGCGCTTCACCTCTACACGGCCATCAAATTGATGCGTCCCCGGAGAATCCTGGAGATTGGCACGTTTTACGGCCGGAGCACGGCAACCATCTGCACCGCCATCAAGAGCCTCGGCACGTGCGTGGATTTCATCACCATCGATCTCGATCTTCGCTCCGAAGAAGAAGCGAAGAAGATATTCGGGGAGATTCATGGCATCGACGACGTACCCGTCGGCGAGCAGTTCAAGGAAGCCTTTGAACTCGGCTTTTCGACCACGGAATACGCGGAGTATCAGATCCGGAAACATCGTCTGTCGCAATATGTGACGTTTGAATCGGGCGATTTCAGGAATCTGCCGGGGGAATTCGATCTCGTGTTTGCCGACGTCATGCATGAACCGGTGGAGGTTCGCAAGAACCTGCCCACCATACTGCGCAAGCTTTCGCCCGATGGAATCCTGGTCGTCCACGATCTGAACGATGCCAACAAACAGGTCATCGAGAGCATAGCCGGCACGGCGGAATTCATCAGCCAGAGTGAAACCCTGGGAATCTTCCGAATTCATGGGAAGGCGTCGCCGGCATAGTGCAAACCGCGGAGAAGAGCTGGTGACCAGGATTAAAGTCGTTACCGCCTACGACAGGCAGTTTGCAAGCGTAGGCGATATTGCCGCCAAGTCCATCGCGATTTACGCCGCGGCGAACGAGCTTGATTTTGAGATCCTGCCAATGCCTGCCCTCGACCGGCCCCCCGCCTGGGGAAAAATCGCCATCATCGCCAATCAGTTTGCGAACTCCCCTGCGGATTTCCTGCTCTGGGTGGATGCCGATGCGTGTTTTGTTCGCACCGACCGCAATATTGCCGACG
This sequence comes from uncultured Acidobacteriota bacterium, assembly GCA_963709105.1. GTDB lineage: Bacteria > Acidobacteriota > Terriglobia > Acidiferrales > UBA7541 > Palsa-295. The sequence continues at coordinate 665,169 of CAVPVC010000010.1, read as the reverse complement.
CCGTAAAGGATGGAAAGGATTTCTACTTGGTGTCGCACCAGCTTCCGAAGGCGCGGCCCAGCCCTGGCGTCGTGACGTACGTCGAGCGGCCCAACACGGGTGTCTTTCTGATCCGGAGATCGGAATGGTCGCAGAAGTTTCTAAACACCGTCTGGCAGCTGACCAAATATATAAGCCACCCCTGGTGGGAAAACGCCGCTGTGCTGGATTTGCTTGGCTATCGTTTCGAGCTGACCGGGAACATGGCTGACAACAAGCCCGAAGCGCAGATACTTGAAAAGGTCGACTGGCTTCCCCTCGAATGGAATTCGCTTCCGTGCCTCGGGCGCATGAATGAGGTGGGCCACTCGGGAGAGGTTTTTGACCCCATCATCGTGCATTATGCCGGGGTTAGCACGAAGGAACGGGGACCGCTCATGCGGGCGCTCACGATGAACGCCAAGTTGTCGTGAAATTTGCGCCGCATGTGTGCCATCTCTTTTAGGATTGCTGGGTTAGCTATTCCCGCAGTCGAAGCACATCCTTTGGCGCAGGATGTGCACACCTTTCGGCCGCGGCTCGAGCGCGAATGATCGTGCGGCAACTGCTGGTATCGGCAGGGAGGTTGGAATGAACGAAGTTGTGACCGAAATCGACGCCCCTGGAATGTTGCAGGATGCCCCAGGCGAGCCCCTTTATCGCCAACAAGCTGCTCGCCAGCAAACCCTCCGCCAGCCAGTTGCTGACGAGGAGCTTCGCCAGGCGGTCGGGCAAAACGCGCTATTGCACACGCAAGTCCATCGCCGCTTAACCGACCACGTCCTTCAGTTGCGCGACGAAGTCGCCTCGCTCAAGCGAGATATGGAAGCGTTGCAACTCCAGAACCGAAATCTGAGCTGCGGCGTTGCCCGAGTCATCGAGCTGACCCGCGCCGAGTTGCTCCACACTAGACAAGCTCCCGGCGCCGCGCAGGATGCCACCGCTACCACAGCTCCCACGATTGTTCCGCGCCTGCTTTCCCCGGAGAAGCTGTTGTCGATGGGCGCCAATCTCCGCGTGAACCTGGGCTGCGGCCTCATACCTATTCCCGAATACCTGAATGTGGATGAGCGGGAACTCCCCGGCGTCGATCTGATCGCCGACGTTCGCTCTCTCCCTTTCCAGCCGGAAACGCTGACGGAGATTTACGCCGCACACCTTACGGAGCATTTCACCGAAGCCTATCTCAAGTCCACGCTCCTGCCCGCGTGGCATCGTCTTCTGAAGCCATCCGGCACTCTCCTCATTGTCGTACCCGACGCCGAAGGCATGATCCACGCCTTCAGCCAGGGAACCTATCCTTTCGAGAATCTGCGAACGGTCACCTACGGCGGGCAGGACTACCCAGGCAACTTCCACTACACGATGTTTTCCCGCGAAAGCCTGCGGACAATTTTACGCGAAGCCCGATTCAATCCCGGCGAGTACTCCTGTGTCGCACGCCCCAACGGCCTTTGTCTCGAAATGGAAATTACAGCCACCAGGTTGCCGTAGCGACCTTGCAACACCCAAGCGGCATCCGGCGCGGGCTGCCGTTCTCAAGCCTCGCTAAAGCGACTTGAGCTTCGGCAAAGCCCGCGCAGATTTATTTTCCCGGCTTTACTTCCGGCTCACCGAACCATTACAAAGTGGGCCCGGCGGTTCTGTTGCCAGCACGCCTCGTTGTGTTCGGTGCAGAAGGGGCGTTCTTTGCCATAGCTTGTCGTTTGTATGCGGTCCTCGGCGATTCCGAGGCTCACCATGTATTTCTTCGCGGCAGTGGCGCGGCGGTCGCCCAGACCCAGGTTGTATTCTTCGCTTCCGCGCTCGTCACAGTGGCCCTCGATCGCAAAGTGAATGTCGCGATGGAGATTGAGGAATTCGGAATTCTTCAGCAACGATTCCTTCGCATCCGGACGAATGTCCGATTTGTTGTAGTCGAAATACGCATCCCTAACGGCCTCTTTGAAGAGCTCGTCCATATCCGCAGGGGCTGCCGCCGCCACCGGTGGAATCGACACGGTGACGCGAGCGCTTGCCTCGGCCCGCCCGCCGTTGCCGGTTGCCGTGATCGTGTAGGTGGTGGACTGGCCCGGATCGACCTGCCGCGACCCTTGCGCATTCACCGATCCGAGACCGGGGCTGACTGTTAATTGCGTTGCGTTTGTGGATGACCACGTGAGTGTTGCGCTTCCACCCTTGGTGATATCCGCGGGCGATGCCTGGAGCGTGACCGTGGGAGCCGCCGGCGCGGGAGGCACGGGAGCCGGGGCGGCTGGGGCGCTTGCCACTCGCTTATGGCACCCGGCGAAGAAAATGACAGCACTGAAAAGAAGGATCGCTATCTTTGCATTGGCGCTTAGTGTCTTCATGGACTCCTCCGAGTCGTGACATCGTTATCGATCCCGCTGGATTCAAATGAACGATCGGCGGCGGGCTGAGCGGGTAGCACACCACACGGTAAGACCGATAAACATCTCGACTGTTCTGGGAAGAAACGGGTAACGATCAGCAGCGCAGCGTGGGAAGCAGGGAGGACGCACGGACGCCGGTCAGGGGAGCGTCAGAATCGAAAGCCGAACGGCTAAGCTGAAAGGATGCGAGGGCGAATGCCATCAACGAGATGACTACCGTGGAGCCCACCGCGCACTTCAATTCCAGCGACGCCCGGTACGCCCGAAACGCGGTTCGTGGACCGTCGACCACCGAAGACGGCCCGTGTCCGAAGGGCACAAGCCCCAGCGCTGCAATCGGAATGAAGATCAAGACCAACAGGCAGATGGCTTTACGCGAGGTCACGAAGGAATTATCGGCGCACAAACCTGCTGGCGTCAATATGCCCGGTGCGGTTGTGTGCGTATTCCAAAGATGCCGAATGCCCACCGCGCGGGACAGGTGAATGGTGCCGGCGGGGGGAATCGAACCCACGGCCTAGGGATTATGAGACCCTCGCTCTACCACTGAGCTACGCCGGCGTGGACACAATCGTTGATGCTAAGGGCTGAGTCGGCAGGGTGTCAAGCGGCGCGCCGGAATGCGCCCCAGCGTTGTGTCCACGGTAGGGCGGATAGGACGCCGTAAACGCCGAGGATTGCGAGGATTGGATCGAGCGGGAAACGATAACGAACGAGGGCGTGCGTGATGTAATAGGGGATGGGAAATACGAGCAGGGCTAAGACGAAAAGCATCGCTCCTGGACGGCTCCTGCGAAGGGCCGTAGCCGCTCCAAACCAGGCAAATAGGAGCATCAGCAGGTTCGCGAAGACCAGGACTTTTACGTAGAACGGCACGGTGCTCCAGTCGAACCGCGGGCGGTCGCTGACGGCAAACCAGTACAGCGCTACGCGGCGGGCGACCAGATGCAGGGTGGCTCCGGGATTGGCGCGCATGAAGGCGATGGCCTCGTGTTCCTTTTGCTTCATATATTCGATTTCGCCGAGGCTCTCGAATCGGGACGCTTCCAGCGGGTTCTGAAACGGATGAAGCGCGAAAGAATTCACGTCGTTTCCCGCCGGGTTGTTTCCCAGCCACAACTCCACGCCAAAGTTCGAGCGCAACGGAAGCCACTCGCCGAGGGCGCGATGGTTCCGAATCGTCCACGGCATCAAAAGCAGAGCCAGCACAAATATAGATAAAGCGGCGCGCCCTAGCCTGTCGGCAGAAGTTTCCGGTCTGCTGAAAACGAGCCAGCCAATAAAAAACGGAAAGACCGAGAGCATCGAGGCATTCGTCAGCACTCCGACGGCCCAAAGAGCTCCGTAGGACGCCCATCTGAGCGCGCTCTGCTGCTCGCGCATCTCTAGCGTGGCCCAGAAAATCAGGGCGAAGAGAAGGCCGGTCAGGGAGGTATCCCAGATGTCTGCCACCGGTGTGTGTATGGCGGAGGGAAGGACAACCCATAGCCAGGGAGCAAACAACGCGACATTGCTCTGGTCGAGGCTCTCGTGGAGGGCTCCGAAGGACCTTCTGGCGATGGCGTGGATCGGGAAAACCGTGAACGAAACGAACGCGCAATTCAAGATTTGAATCACTAGCAACGATTTGAGCGTGAAGATTCCGCAAACCCGGAAGACCGCCGCCATCAGGTACGGAAATATCGGGCAGAGCCACGCCGTAGCGCCGGTCTGCACGGACCCCAGAGGAGATCTGAATCCGCGGCCCGAGGCGATGGATTCGGCGATGCGACCGGCCTCGTACCCGTATGGTCCGGCCACGGATTCATGATGCCAGATGAAATAGAGCGTCAAAAGATGGACTCCAAAAGCGAAGGCGGCGATGAAGGCTGGTGAAGAGAACAAGACGGGCAGGAGCGCGCTTCTGGGCTGGACTTGTTCGTTAAGAGCCATGGAATTAGCGGGTCACAAAGGTGTTGAGTGTAGCGGTGAATGATCCGGGCCGCAATCGGCCGTTTCGTCAATCTAAGACGTGCGTACTTTACCGTGCGTAGTTTCACGGATTTGAATCCGAGATATTCGTATCAACTACTTAGATCGCACATTGCCAAAAACACCGAGATAATACTTAAGTCACTCCGAAATCATGCGATTGACAGCGCCCCTTGCGCTGCGCGATAGTTGCGTGGGGTTATGCTATTGATGCATTTGACGGTCCGCGTGAATTGGGACTGGAAAAAGCCGAACCTTGTTCTTCTTCTCGTTGCGTATTGTTGTCTTTCCACATCGGCGCAGCAGGCAACTCAAACCTCCCAGCAGACGAATCAGAAAATTCAGGAACTGGCGGCTTTTGCGCGAGCCAAGCCTGTCGACACACCGATTGGAGTAGGGGATTTAATCCACATCGACGTGTTCGACGTGCCGGAACTTTCGCGCGACGTTCGGGTTAGCGATACCGGCGATATCGGCTACCCGCTGCTGCCCGGGAAGATTGCGGTCGCGGGTCTAACGCCATTCCAACTGGAAGAGAAGTTTCAACAGCTTTTGGTCACGAATGGCCTGGTCGCCCATCCGCAGGTGTCGGTGTTCGTGCGGGAGCAGAACAGTCAGCCGATTTCCGTGGTGGGCGCGGTGGGGCATCCCATTGTTTACCAGGTGCTCCGCCCGACCACCTTGCTCGAATTGCTGGCTCAGGCCGGGGGCGTGGCCGACAATGCGGGCAGCGTGATTTTGGTCACACGGAAGGCACGGCCTGAATCCGAATCGCCCGCGGTAAAACCCGCCAGTGCCACTGATGTGGCGCCGGCGTCGAACGAACAAACTATTACGATCCGATTGCAGGACTTGCTCGAGTCCGGCAATCCGGCGTTCAACATCCAGGTATATGGCGGGGATGTGGTGAGCGTGCCGCAGGCCGGAGTCGTCTATGTGATGGGAGCAGGCATAGCGCAACCGGGGGGATACGTACTGCAGGCTCATGGCGAGCAGATCACGGTGCTCAAGGCGATTGCGCTGGCCCACGGACTGACGGGTTTTGCCAAAGCGAACGACGCCGTGATTATGAGGAATAACCCTGCGACCGGGCAACGGGACAGTATCCCGGTACATATCAAACAGATCGAGAATCGCAAAGCGAGCGATGTGGCGATGAGGGCCAACGATATTCTGTACGTGCCGGACAGCGCCAGCAGAAAGGTTCTCGCGCGGACGGGCGAGGCGGCCATCGGAATCGGAACGGGCGTTGCGGTGTACCGATCGAATTAGGAACTCCCGGCTTGCTCCAATAAACGAATTGGGTATCTTGAGGATCGTGACCTGATGGAAGATGTATCGAGATTAGCGATTCGCGATCGCAAGCCGGCGGAGCCTCTTGCCGTATTGCCCGCGCCCTCCGTGCTTCCGTGGGATCAGGTGCCGCACGAAGCGCACCTGCTCGATTACATCCTCATTCTCCGGAAGCACCAGTGGCTGATTCTCACGTTTCTGCTCACGGTTGTGACCGCGGTGACCATCGCGTCGTTCAAGATGAAGCCAGTCTACGAAGCCTCGGCGCGCGTGGAAGTGGACCGGGAATCGCAGAATAACCTGCCCTTCCAGGGCGGGAATTCCTACGACGAATACATGGACATGGAGAATTACATCGCCACCCAGGTGGAGATTCTCCAGAGCGAGACGCTGGCGTTTCAGACTATCAAGTCGCTCGATCTGGGCAGGTACCCTGAATTCGGCGGCGCGCCCGATGCAAAGATTGCGGCCGCTCCCGGAGAATCCGCGAGCCCGCGGCCGGCGATCCTGAGCGCTTTTCTCGGAAGGCTTCGAGTGCGGCGCGTGCCGAACAGCCAGCTGGTGGAAGTGACTTTTGAAGGGGCCGATCCCAAGCTGACCGCGCAGATTGTGAATGCGCACCTGCAGAATTACATCGAGCAGAATTTCAGAAGCAAGTACGACGCTACCACCCAGGCGTCCACGTGGCTTTCGTCCGAGCTAGAAGAGTTGCGCGTGAAGGTGCAAAACTCGGAGGACGCGCGCATCGCCTACGAGCGCGAGAATCAGATCTGGCAGATCGACGAAAAGCAGGACATCACCACGCAGAAATTGGCCGATTTAAGCAGGGCGGTGACCGATGCCCAGACGGCGCTGTCGGAGAAAGAGGCCCTCTACCGGATGGCGGCTTCCGGGAACGTCGATGCGCTTCCGGCCGTCCGCGAGAATCCGGTGATTCAGGATATTCTGCGCCGGAAGTCCGACCTGGACGCGCAGTATGCCGACGCCGAGAATCAGTATGGTCCTAACTTTCCGAAGGTGCAGCGGCTGGCGGCCCAACAGAAGGAAGTGGAAGCGAGCCTCGCTGCCAGCCGCAAGACGATGCTGGACAGCATCCGGCAGGATTACGCCACGGCCCAGAGCCATGTGCAACTGCTGCAAGAGGCCCTCGACAAACAAAAAGCCGAGGCCAACGGCCAGGCAGAGAAGCTGGTGCAATACCACATCCTTCAGCATGATGCCGACGCGAACAAACAGCTCTATGACGGGCTGCTGCAAAAGCTGAAAGAGGCGGGGATCACTGCGGGATTGCGATCGAGCAACATTCGAGTGGTCGACCCGGCGCTTGCGCCCACAACCCCGTCGCGTCCGCAGAAATCCCGCAACATCTTTCTTGGATTTCTGCTGGGTATCGTGGGCGGCATAGGCCTTGCGATATTCCGCGAGTATCTGGACAACACGATCAAGTCTCCGGATGACGTGGAGGCGCTGACCGGCTTGCCATCGCTGGCGGTAGTGCCCTCGCAGCCAGGGTTGAACGGCTACCAGGGAAGGCTCGCGAGGCTGGGGCGGCAACCGGAGGCTCCGAGTCCCGCCGGTCCGCGCGTGGAGATGCTGTCCTACATCCAGCCGAAGTCGCAGATTTCGGAGGCCTTTCGGGCGTTGCGCACCTCGCTGCTGCTTTCGCAGGCCGATCACCCTCCCCAGGTGATTTTGGTGACCAGCGCTCTGCCGCGGGAAGGAAAAACGACGGCGGCGGTGAACCTGAGCGTGACCTTGGCGCAGTTGGGCGACCGTACGCTATTGGTGGATTCCGACCTGCGAAAACCCGGCGTCCGCCGCGCGTTGAACCTGACTGGCGGAAAAGAAGCAGGCGGCCTGAGTTCCTATCTTGCGGGCGTTGCGACCCTCGACGAAGCCATCGCGCCCCACCCGACGATCAATAATCTTTCCGCCCTCACGACGGGACCCGTGCCGCCGAGCCCCGCCGATTTGCTCTCTTCGCACCGGATGCGCGAGGCCATCGCGGAACTGCGGCGCCGCTTCAAGTTTATCGTGATTGACTCGCCGCCTGTGATGGCGGCTACCGATGCGGTGATTCTGTCCGCTCTCACCGATGGAGTGCTGCTGGTGGTCCGCAGCGGCGCGACGCCCAAGGAAGCTTTTACCCGGACGCGCAACCTTCTCGCGGCGGTGAAGTGCCGCCTTCTCGGCGTCGTGCTGAACGCGGTGGATTCGAGCGCTCCGGATTATTACTATTCGTATCGGTACTATCCGTATGCGTATGGATACGGATACGGCGAGGACTCCGGCAAGCACGCGAAGTTTCCGGCAGTGCCCGCAGCGCCGCCCGCTGCGGCGGAAGATGAGCCACTGAAGCCCGCTCTCTAGAGGCAAAGACGTCTACCGAACAGCGAACTATGCAAGGCCCGCCCGGCGAAAGCCAAGCTCCTCTTATAGGAATTCCTCGCGCCAAAAATCGAACTGCCGCAGAGCATTCCTATTTTTTCGCAGGGGCGGTGTCCGCCGGACTTCTGTTGCGCGTGCTGGTGGCTGCCCTGCCGGGCAATGCCGCCAGAACTCCCTGGGGGGGCGGCGGTGACACGGCTACGTATCTGTTGCTGGCTCACAATCTTATCGAAGGGAAAGGGTACGCATACGCGGGAATGCCGACGGCGCTGCGAGCGCCAATGTACCCCCTCCTGCTCGCTTCTTTTCTGAAAGTTTTCGGCGTTCACGCCCTAATGGCGGTGCGCTGGCTGCAGTTTCTGGAAGGCTTGGCGGTGGTGTTTCTTTGCGCGTTTCTGGCCAGGCGGCTTTTTGGCGAGACGGCAGGGAAGTTCGCGCTTTTGATCGGCCTATTCGCGCCCACGCTCGCGGATATGAACGGCGAGATTCTGACGGAAGCGCCCGCCACATTATTTGCGGCGATTTTCCTCTGCCTGATCGTCGAGTATGTCCTGCAGCCTCGGTGGAATGTATTGCTCGGCCTGGGATGTGTCGTCGGACTGGGAGCGCTGACGCGGTTCAACATGGCGCTGCTCGGCGTGGTGGTCCTTTGCGTAGTATTTCTCGCGAGAAGCGGATTGCCCAGATGGCGAAGCGCACTGGTCGCGATTGTCGTTCCACTGATCGTAGTTTCACCGTGGGTGATCCGTAATTTTACGGTGTTCCACGGTGCTGCTTTATTTTCGACGCACTCCGGAATGGACGCGCTGCAAGGGGTGGTGGTGCCGCAAGCGCGGGCTTTGCCGGGAGATGCGGAGAAGTTGCGCGCGGAGGTGGGCTGGGTGCCACCCGTCAACATTGAGACGAATGACCCGAGCCGGCTCGCACTGGCTGCGGAACCGGTGCTGGATCGGGAGTGCTGGGCAGCCACGAAGAGGGTTTGGCGCAGAATGGGCTGGGGGCTTATTCCGATTGAAATGAAGAAGCTCTCTTATTTCTGGCTGAGCACTGACCAGCTGCTCTGGACCGGATCGTTTCCTTTGCGAGACCGCATCGCGCGGTCCGCGGGAGTGGTCATCTACTGGGCCCTGCTGGGGATGGCGGTTTTTGGGTGGTTCCAGTTGCGCGGCCGAAACGCGCAGGTGGCACAGATTTTTTTGCTGTATGTAACGCTGGTAACGGCGATGCACCTGCCGTTTAATATGAATACGCGGTACCGGATGCCGTTTATCGATCCGCTGCTCGCGGCGCTGGCGGGGATCGGAGCAGCAGCACTGCTGGCCAGAGTTGAGCTGAAGGACCGGGCGATATTGCCGAACGCAGTCGTCGAGTACTAACTGGATTGAGAGATTTTCTGGACAGAGCATGAGCACCACACCAACAGGCCGTTCCATAGGCAAGATTCGGTCCGCGCAAGACGTTGCGGAGACCGCTCGCCTGGATTTTGACAACCCCCGGAAGAAACGGATGGCAACAACGCTCTCCGTAATCGTGCCGGCGTACAACGAGCAGTATTTGATCGAGGCGAGCCTGGAGAGGCTGCGCGTTCTCGGGGAGTGCCCGCTGCTGCATACGATCAAGGTGATCGTTGTGGATGATGGTTCGGCGGACGGAACTCCTGTTGCCATCGAGCGGTTCCGGAGATCCGTGGAAGCGGGGCAGCCCGACGCGAAAATGTCATGGGTTTGGCTGCGCCATGAAAAGAACAGCGGAAAGGGCGCGGCGATCCGCACGGGATTAGGGCACGTGGATACGGAGTTGGTGGTAATCCACGATGCCGATCTCGAATATCACCCCGCCGACCTTCCGAAAATGGTGGAGGTATTTCTGTTCGAGGATGCCGATGCGGTTTTCGGCTCTCGCTTTATGTCGGGAGGTTACAAACGCACGCTGTTCTTCCGGCACGCGATGGGAAACAAGCTGCTGACGTTTCTTTGCGACCTTGTCTGCGACCTGAATCTGACGGACATGGAAACGTGTTACAAAATGGTTCGCGCGGACCTGCTGAAAAGCATTCCTCTGGAAAGTTCCACGTTTGACGTGGAACCTGAACTGGCCATCAAGCTCGCCAAAAGAGGAAGCCGCATCTTCGAGGTGCCGATCAGCTATTCGGGACGAACCTACCTGGAAGGCAAGAAGATCGGCTGGAAGGATGGAGCGCGCGCGTTATGGGCCATCGCGCGCTATGCGGTATCCGACCGTATTTATAACGAAGACGAATTCGGCGGGGAAATTCTCGGACGATTGAACCGCGCGCCGCGGTTTACGGGCTGGATGGCGGATGTGATCCGCCCTTTTATAGGCGATCGCGTCCTGGAGATCGGGGCGGGGACCGGAAATATGTCGGTACACCTGATGCCTCGGGCGATCTATTGGGCGACCGATGTGAATCCGAATTATTTGAATTATCTGGTTACGCTGCGGGCGGCGCGGCCGTACATGCGCGTGGCGTACACAAATGCCACGGAGCCGGAATCGTTCCCCAAGGGACAATCCTTCGACACGGTGGTATGCCTGAACGTGGTGGAGCACATCGAAGAGGACGTGCTGGCTCTGCAAAACATCCTGCAAAGTCTTGAAGATGGCGGCCGGGCCATCATTCTCGTGCCGTGCGGGCCGAAACTTTACGGGACGCTGGACGCCGTTCTCGGCCATATGCGGCGCTACACGGAACCGGGGCTGGTGACCGCGGCGGAGCAGTCCGGATTTCACGTGGAGCGCGTGCTGAAATTCAACAAGGCCGGCGTGCTGGGCTGGTGGCTGAACGGACGCGTGCTGCGGAAGAAGACCTTCGACCTGGGGCAAATCCGGATGCTCAATTTCCTGACGCCTGTGTTCCGGCTGCTCGAACCCGTGCTCCCGCTGCCGCCGCTTTCACTGATCGCTATTCTGCGCAAGGAAACGAATCAGCCCGCGGAGGCCGCGGCAGGCGGGATTCCGGCGGCCGCCCAAGTGAAGCCGTGAGGCAGCCGCGAGACGGCGCCGTGCCATGGTTCACGAAATACGACAAAATTCTCATTTTATTATTCGTGCTGACGCTGCCGCTGATCAATCCGTGGGTCCGCGGGGACGGAGTGGGATATTACGCGTTTGCGCGATCTCTTCTGATCGAACACCGGCTGGATTTCACGCAGGACTGGCTGCGGGCGAATGCCAGCTTCCGGATGGGCCGAGTGGATGCGGAGGGCCGCATACGGTCTGAAGAGAGGACGGCGACGGGAAAGCTGGACAATCATTTCTCGATTGGCCCGGCGATCCTGTGGGCGCCGCTTCTGATTGTGGCGCATTGGGGAGTGCTTCTGTACGACCGCGCGGGAGGAAAAATCCCCGCAGATGGTTACTCCGCGCCTTATCGAATCGCGATGGCGGTCGAAACTGCGTTGTACGGATTTCTCGCGCTGTTGATTGGCTTTCGGATGGCGCGGGCATACGTTCCCGATCACTGGGCCTTCCTGGCTACCCTCGGCACCTGGCTGGGGACCTCGCTTCCCGTTTACATGACTTTGAACCCTTCGTGGTCTCATGCTCCGTCGGCGTTTACCGTGGCGCTTTTTTTCTGGTACTGGTTGCGCACGCGAGCCGCGCGCACATGGCCGCAATGGGCGCTGCTTGGGATACTCTTCGGGCTGGCGATGGACGTTTATTACCTGAATGTTGTGCTGCTCGCGCTGCCCCTACTCGAATCGCTTGGCGTTGGAGCGACTGCCGCCCAGATTTCGCGCGAGGGAGATTTGAAGGCATTGCTGGGAAAGAATGCACTATTCTCGGCGAGCGCTCTGATCGCTTTTGCGCCGACCTTACTGGCGAAGAAAATAATCTACGGAAGCTTTTTAAATTTTGGATATCGCGAGAGCTGGGCCTGGAATTCTCCCGCGCTGCTCCGCGTGTGCGTTTCGGCGGACCACGGGCTCTTCAGCTGGACGCCCATCGTGCTGCTGGCCGTCGCGGGGATGGCATTCCTTTATAAATATGACCGGCAGCTTGCGATCTGCTCGGGAGCGGTTTTCATCGGCTACCTTTATCTGGTTGGCTGCTATCAGGATTGGGACGGGATTTCTTCGTTTGGCAACCGTTTTTTTGTTTCGCTGACGGCGCTGTTTGTAATTGGATTGACGGTTTTCTTCGACTCGCTCGCGCGCGCATGGCAGGCGGCTCCTTCGCGCGTCTTTGCGTCCGTGGCGACGGCAACTCTAGTGATTTGGAATCTGGGGCTGATCTTTCAATGGGGGACGCATCTGATTCCCGCGCGCGGGCCGATTTCCTGGCGAACTGCCGCTTATAACCAGGTCGCCGTGGTGCCGGTGCAAGCGGAAGGCATTGTGAAAGGCTATTTGACCGGGCGGAGCGCGCTGATGAATCGGATCGAAGAGCAGGATGTGAACGAACTGAAGGCCGGGCAGGAACGGGCACGGGAACAATGAGTGTAGCCATCGCGGACAAAGCGACGCATTCGAAGCTTGCGGTTCTGCGCATCGCTCCCTCGCAGGGCTGGTGGGAACTGCCTTTTTCGGAATTGTGGGATTATCGCGAGCTTCTTTACTTCATCGTGTGGCGCGACATCAAGATCCGCTACAAACAGACGGCCATCGGCGCGGCGTGGGCCGTGCTGCAGCCCTTTCTCACCATGCTGGTTTTCAGTTTGTTCTTCGGCAAGCTGGCGCACGTTCCCTCCGAAGGAATGCCTTACCCGATTTTTTATTACAGCGCGCTGCTGCCGTGGATGTATTTCGCCGCGGCGCTGCAGAACGCCACGAACGCCATCGTGGAAAACCAGCGCGTGATTACGAAGGTTTATTTTCCGCGGGTGGCGCTGCCTCTGGCGGCCGTGCTGGCGAGCCTGGTGGATTTTGGCATTTCTTTTTTGATGTTCGTGGCGCTGATGATCTATTACGGCATTCATTTGACTGCGGCGGTGATCTGGTTTCCGGCGTTTCTGCTGCTGGCGGTGCTGACGGCTCTGGGAGTGGGACTGTGGCTCTCGGCGCTGAACGCTATTTACCGGGATGTGCGCTACGTGATGCCGTTCGTCATTCAATTCTGGATGTTCGCTTCGCCGGTGGCGTACCCGAGTTCGCTTGTGCCGGAGAAATGGCGCTGGATCTACGGGCTGAATCCGATGGCGGGCGTGATTGAGGGGTTCCGGTGGTCGCTTGCGGGGCACGGCAGCGCGCCGGGCGGCATGATGGCCGTCTCCGCGGCGGTGGTCGTCCTGATTCTGCTGGGCGGGCTGGCCTATTTTCAGCACATGGAGACGACCGTGGCGGACGTGGTGTGAACGAATGCCGATGAGCGAGTCATTTTAGAAATGGCCGACGCCGTAATTCACGCCGAGGGGCTGGGAAAGCGCTATCGCGTGGGCGAGCGCGAGCGCTACGTCGCTTTGCGCGACATTCTCGCGCGCGTGGCGACGGCTCCGTTCCGCTGGGGCGGACGCCGGGTCGGATCGGATTTTCTGTGGGCGCTGCGGGATGTGTCGTTCGATATTCGCCAGGGCGAGGTGGTGGGGCTGATCGGGCGCAACGGGTCCGGGAAAACCACGCTGCTGAAGCTTCTCTCGCGCATTACGCGGCCGACCGCCGGATTTGCGGACATTCGGGGGCGCGTCGGGAGCTTGCTGGAGGTGGGCACCGGGTTTCATCCTGAATTGACGGGGCGCGAGAATATTTATCTGAGCGGCGCCGTGCTGGGAATGAAGAAAAGCGAGATCAACTCGAGATTCGACGCGATCGTGGCGTTCTCCGAGGTGGAGCGCTTTCTCGACACGCCGCTGAAGCATTTCAGCACGGGAATGCAGATGCGGCTCGCCTTCGCGGTGGCCGCGCACCTGGAACCCGAGATTCTGCTGGTGGACGAGGTGCTGGCGGTGGGGGACATCGAATTCCAGAAGAAGTGCCTTGGCAAAATGCAGGAAGTCTCCAGCAGCGGCCGGACGATTGTGTTCGTGAGCCACCAGATGAACCAGATTCGGCGGCTCTGCGAGCGGGTGATCTGGATCGACGCGGGGCAAATTCGGGAGTCCGGACCCGCCGGTGAAACGATTGCGGCGTACGAGACGGCGACTCTGCGGCCTGACCTGGCCGGGGACCGGCGACAGGCACATTTTCTCCAGTGGTCGGTGTGCGGCGAGAACAACGTGCTACGCGATGGACGTGGCGAAGTGAGCCTGCATTTTCATTTACAAATATCGAAGCCCATCTGGCAGGGCCACTTCGGGGCCATGATCGTGGACAACGAGAATGTGATCATAATCGGCTGGGGCTTCGACAACATGGAATTGGGCGCCGGAACTCATGAACTGGTGCTTCGAATGCCCACGCTGCCGCTGCGTCCCGGCACTTACAGCGTGATGTGCTCCCTGTTCAATGGCGGCAATAATTTGACGGGCGGTGAGCTAGTGGAAAAGTGGCACGCCGTTCCGCAGCTTGTGGTGAATACACCGCCGCTGGCACATTCCCAGGACCGCTGGGCGGGGATTCTGAATATTCCCGCGGAACTGCAAGTAGCCCAGGCGATGGCCGCAGGTGAATTCTCGCCGGGCGAAAAGTAGGGCACATGTTGCTGGAACGAATCGCGCGTTTTGTAAGCAAGCCGGTGGAAGAGAAGCGCACAACTCTTCGCTTCCTTACCCACAAAGCGATCGCGAAGGTTCCCTTTCTTCCGGTACGCGCCCGGGTCGCGATGTCTCCGGCCGATACGATTCACTATTGGTGGTCGTACGTTCCGATGTCTTTTCATGCGGACCGGTCCCTTTTGGATTATTGGGGAGACGACGTGGAGGAAGTGCGTTTTGTCTGGGAGTTTCTGAAACCGGGAATGGTGTTCTTCGATATCGGAGCGCACCACGGATTTTATTCGCTGCTAGCGGCGAAGCGCGTGTCGCAGCACGGGCGGGTTGTGGCATTCGAGCCGTCGATGCGCGAACGAAAGCGGTTTGAGCTCCATATGAAGTGGAATGGCGTTGAAGGCGTATGCCTGGAGCCGTACGCGGTGAGTTCCGCGACCGAACCTTTGAGGTTCTATAGCGTCGACTCGGACTATACGATGATGAACAGTCTGAAGAAGCCGCGGGTCGAAGAAGCGGTGCATGAAAACATCGTGGAGGCTGTCTCGCTCGACGACTATGTGAGCAAAAACGATATCCCTCGCATCGATCTGATCAAGATTGACGTGGAGGGCGGCGAACTCGAATCTTTCCGCGGCGCCGAGCACGTCCTGCAGGCGATCCGCCCGGTGATCGTCTGCGAGGTGCTGGACTGGGTGACGGAAGCCTGGGGCTACGCGGCGCGAAATAAAATAGCATTCCTCAAGGAGCGCGGGTACGAATGGTTCGACTTTAACGCGGACGGACGGCTTTCCGAGCACCAGGAAAGGGATGGCTATCCTGAACCGCGGAATTATCTGGCGATTCCCCGGGAAAAAGTAGCGCTGGTTTTCCAGGGGCGGCGTGCGTGAGCGATTCGGTATCCATTATTATTGCGACGCGGAACCGGTCGAAGATACTCGGGCGGTGCCTTGCGGCGCTTCCGGACGGAGTGCAAGGGTCGGAGCCGCCGGAAGTGATTGTGGTGGATGATTGTTCCGCGGATGCCACGCGAGAAGTCGTTACAGATTTTTCTCGCGCGAGCGGCTGGCACGTGATTTATCGAAGGCAGCGCTCGCCGTTGGGAGCCAATGCGGCACGTAACGACGGTTTGAGTATTGCGCGCGGGGCGATCATCGTGTTCATCGATGACGACGTTTTGGTAACCGAAGGATGGCTGCGAAAGCTGCTTAAAGGCCTTGCCGATGGCGGCTCGGTGGTTACGGGGCCGATGCGTCTGACGGTGGAAGGGCCGCTTTTGGGGAAGCATCGCGAAGAGGTGAGCGGCTACTATTCGGAATTCCTGTCCGCGCCGCGTGGCTTGGGCGGAGAGGTCGTGCCGGTGCTGGGGAATATGGCCGCGCCGCGAGGCGTGTTTGAAAATGCCAGGTTCGAAGAAACGATCCGGCCGCCCGTGGAAGAAATTGACTGGATGCGCCGGGCGGGAGTCTGCGTCACGTTCGTGCCGGAGGCGCTCGTCTGGCATTACAAGGCTCCCGAGGAAATTCAATTGAAGCGCTTGCTGAAGACGGCGTGGTCGCGCGGGAGTGAGGGTGGCTGGTGGGTGAGGGAATGCGCGAATTTCGATTCGCGGGGCCTGGGGCCGATGATCAGCCAGTCACTGCGCACCGCGGCGCGCTCGTTTGGGCACGCGTTCGCGCAACAGTGCTGGGGAGGCGTGGTTGTGGGAGTGGGTGAACTCTCGAAAGCGCTGGCCCTTGGCGGGCTGATCAACCGCGGCCCGCGCGTGCCGGTGAGCTGGATATGAGCCACCCAAAGGTTTCCATTGCGGAACCGCCCAGGCCAGACGCCGCGACACGCGTTCCGAACATCTTTCACTTCGTCTTTGGCATGAAACCGCAGACCGAGCCCTTTCACTTGATGCACTATCTCTGCCTTGCTTCCTGCATTGGCGTGAATCAACCGAAGCAGGTGCTGTTTCACTGCCAGCACGAGCCGTGGGGCGAACATTGGGACCGCATCCGAACCCACCTGACGGTGATTCCGATTCGGCCGGATCCTTTTGTGGCATCGTTCCGTTACAGCGATCCTGAAGTCGAGCGTTTGCGGTATGCGCATCTGGCGGATGTGGCGCGGCTGCAGGTGCTGGCCGATCACGGCGGTATTTATGCCGACATGGATACGCTGTTCGTGGCTCCTCTGCCCGCGGCGTTCTTCGAGCGCTCTTTCATCATGGGGCGCGAGCCGGAGCAGTGGAGCGCGGCCGCCACGCGAGCGGGAGGAGCGCTCTGCAATGCCTGGATGATGGGGGAACCGAACGCGCCGTTTGTGCGGGAGCTGCTGCGGCAGACTTACGAAAGCTTTGACGGCAGCTGGAGCAACCACTCGACGATTCTTGGCTATCGGGTGAGCCAGCAATTTCCCGATTGGATTCACATTGAGCCGCCGCGATCGTTTTTTTATTTTGGTTACGACCGGGCGGACGTCGGAAACATGTTCACGCGCCGCGTGCGCGATCTGGATGGCATTTTCAGCATGCACCTGTGGAGCCATTGCTGGTGGGAGGCGGGCGAAAAGAACACCGCTGGGTTTCACTCGCGGCGTTTGACGCCGGCCTATGTGCGCCACGCCGATACGACGTATGCGGCGGTTGCCCGTCAATTTCTGCCGGCGGATTTGGGACTGCAAAATTCGGAAACCTGGAGAAGGGAACGGCTCGGGGCGGCGATCGAGAATGGATGGTTGCTGAGCCGAAGGGCGGGGCGCAAGGTGGCTCGGCTGGTTTCGCGAGGCGGGCGCGCGAACGCGGGTTAGAAATGTTGCGACTGGGATAGGGCGGGAAGAGAAGAGAGGGCGCGTGACATCGAATGACCGAATTTTGCATCGCGTCACACGTTCAGACTTTGCGCGCGATGCTTATGCAAGATTGCGAGAAATTCCGGGCATCGGGAGCTTGGTGCAGAAGCTTGTGCGAACCGCGTTGCCCCCCGGCGCGCGGTTGTGGATACGAATTCCTGGGGGGCTGGGCGCGGGATTATCGATGTATGTGGACCCGCGATTCGATCTTGGCTACGTCAACGGGGATTATGAACCGTGGATACAGAACCTGCTGAAAACCGAGCTGCGGGCGGGAGATTGTTATTACGAGGTGGGCGCGCATACCGGGTTTTTCGTGCTGATTGCATCGCGGTTTGTGGGGGCACACGGAAAAATCGTGGCGTTTGAGCCTGATCCTGACAACTTGGCCAATTTGAAAGCCAACATTGCCAAGAACGGAATCGGGCAGGTGGCTGTGGTGGAAGCGGCGGTGTGGTCTTCGGCGGGAGAAGTCACTTTTGAGCGCGCGCTGGGGGAATCGAATCGCACGCAGGGGCGGATTCTGAGCGAGCCAAATCCGCGGCTTGAACGCATTCCCGTGAAGACGGTGCAGCTGGATGAACTTGTTTTCGGGCAGGGATATCCTGCGCCACGGCTGATAAAAATGGATGTGGAAAGTGCGGAATGGGACGCTTTGCAGGGGGCGTCGCGATTGTTGAGCGAGATCAAGCCCAAGCTGCTTTGCGAAGTTCACGATCCCGCGCAGATGGATGCGATTCAGAATTATCTGCGCGGGTTCGGCTACGAAGCGGAGCGATGGAATCCCGTTCACGAGCATTACGCCGACTACCGGCAGCTTTACTTGTGGGCGGTGCCGTCCGGCAATGTCCCTCGCGTCGCCAGCGTGGCGTCATCGAGATCGAGCGCACGGGAGTAGGCACCGGCCTGACCGCGGATGGAGGAGAGGCACCTTTTGGAAGGCGATGGGGAATAACGGCGACGAGCATCCAAAGTGGCAGGAAGCGCTGGAGACAGCGGAGGCTTTCTGGGACGGGATCGTCCAGGAAGACCACGCGATCCTGCGCGTGCTGGCCGACAATGCAAAGATCGCTCCGCAGATCAGAAAGTGCCTGAAACACACGCCGCAAACGAGCCTCGAAGTAGGGGTGGGACCGCTGGGCCTTGGGATCAGCGGATTCTTGCCGGAGATTCCGTTTCGCTTTGCGCTGGACCCGCTTTCTCCTGCCCTGTCGAGGGTTTCCGGCGAGCTTCCGGCGACGTCGAGCGAGAAGTTACGCGCTTACATGCGGCAGGAAGCTGCCGGAGTCCAATATCTGGTGGCGCGCGGGGAGGAAGTTCCGATCCAGAGCGCGAGTATGGACCTGGTGATTTGCAGCAACGTTCTCGACCATGCGTCGCGTCCGATGGCGATTCTCCGGGAGATTCATCGCGTGCTCAAGCCCGGGGGCGCGTTCTTCTTCGAAGTGGACACGTTTTCCGCACTGGGGCTGGTGAAGTGGCATTCGTGGACCAAGCACATACACAAGAATGAGGTGATGGTGAAGGGACACCCGCACCGCATGTATGAGGCGAATGTGATCCGCGACTTGCGCGCGAGCGGATTCGAGCTGCGGAAACTTCACGGGCACACGCTCGCAAGCAGCCTGATCGGGCACGCGCGCGATTCGATGTTTCTGGGAATCAAGTGCAGCCCTTGATCGCATTGCTCGGACGACGGGACGCGCCAACCGATGGCCTAGAGGATTATTGCACTTTTCTGGGAGAGGCTTTTTCCAGGCGCGGAGTCCAGCTGCAAAAGATTCGCGTGGATTGTGCCGAGAAGGGTTGGACTCGCGCGCTTTGTCAGCTTTGGCGGGAAGCGGGGAAGTGGCGGGGCCAATGGGTTCTGTTGCAATTCACTTCGCTGGCCTGGTCGCGGCGGGGGTTTCCGTTTGCGGCGCTGGCCGCTCTGCTGATCGTTCGCAGCCGCGGGGCTCGCGCCGGAGTGGTGTACCACGAGTCGGCGGCTTTTGAGGGGCGGCGGCCCATCGACCGCGTGCGACGGGCTTGCCAGCTGTGGGTTTTGCGCGGCCTTTATAACGCGGCGGAGAGGCCGGTTTTCGCCGATCCTCTGGAAACGATTCCATGGCTGCCTGCGCAATCCGCGAAGGCCGTGTCGATTCCTATCGGCGGCAATCTTCCCGCGCCGCCGCGGCGAACGGAGGGTCTGGGTTCACGGAATGGCGCTGCCAAAGTGGTCGCCATCTACTGCGTGAGCGAACTGCCCTACCGGGCTTTCGAGCTGGAGGATATTTCGCGGTCCGTCGCGCCGCTGGCTGGGAACGGGTTGAAAATCAGGATCGTGTTCCTGGGGAGAGGAACGCCCGAGTCAAAAACGGACATCGAGGAAGCCTTTCGCGGAATTCCCGTCGAGGTGTTGAACCTGGGAATTCGGCGCGCCGACGAAGTGAGCCGGATTCTCGGGGAGGCCGACGCGATGCTTTGCGTGCGCGGGCGGCTGTTTCCCCGGCGGGGAAGCGCACTGGCGGGAATCACGTGCGGACTGCCGATCGTCGCCTACGCGGGCGCGGCGGAAGGAACGCCACTCGCGGAAGCAGGAGTCGAACTGGTGCCCTATCGAGATGTGGCGGCGCTGAGCAGGTCGCTGGGCGGCATTCTCACAGACGCCGAACGCTGGCGCGATTTGCATCTTCGCAGCGTCGAGGCGCACGAGAAGTATTTTTCATGGGATTCGATTGCCGACCGGTTTGTGACTGCCCTGGGCGTGAAGGAACCTGAATGAGGGCGATGATTTGAAGATACTGATCTACACGCACGCCTGGGCTCCGCTGGTCGGTGGAGTGCAGATCATCACGCGCGACTTGGCCGCCGGCCTTACCGATTGGAGCCGAACGCATGGGGGCGAGGCGATCGAGGCGACGCTGGTGACGCAGACTCCGGCGGGCAAAATGAACGATTCCGAGGTGCCCTTTCGAGTGGTCCGGCAGCCGAGTATCCGGCAATTGCTTTCTTTGATTCGCGAGGCCGACGTGGTTCATATCGCGAATCCTGCGCTGGTTCCGCTGGCGCTGGGATGGTTGTTGCGAAAGAGGGTGGTGGTGGAGCACAGCGGGTATCAGGCCGCTTGCCCGAACGGGCTGCTTTTGTTCGGACCCGATGGCAATGTTTGCCCCGGCTACTATCTGGCAGGGAGTTATGCGAAATGCGTGGAATGCAACGCGACGGAAATCGGCTGGTGGAAGAGTGTGCGGAGCCTTGTGCTGACGTTTCCGCGCCGCTGGCTCGCAAAAAGAGTGGACGTCAATATTGCTCCGACCCAGCACATCGGCGTGCGTCTGGCCTTGCCCAGCACACGCGTGATTTCGCACGGCGTGCCCCGCTATTCTTCGAGTGACAATGGCGCCGCTTCGCCGGATGGTGCGGAGGAACCGTATTTTGCCTTTGTCGGGCGGCTGGTAAGCGAGAAAGGGCTGCCCGTGCTGCTTCGCGCATGCACGATCCTTGCCGAACAAGGGTTGCCTTTTCATCTGAAGATCGTGGGCGATGGCCCTGAGCGTGGGCATCTCGAAGCACTGACGGCCGAGCTGGGGCTGGGATTGCAGATTGAGTTTCCCGGGGCTATCCCTGTGGAACAGGTCCCTCGCTTGCTTCGCGGGGCGATAGCGGTGATTATTCCGTCGATTTGGGAGGAAGTGGCTCCGCTGGTGGCTTACGAGCAGTTGATGCATGGGCGCCTCGCGATTGTTTCCGATATCGGAGGGCTCGGTGAGATCGTGGACGGCGTGGGACTGAAGTTTCCCCCCGGGAACGCGCGGGCACTGGCCGGCTGTATGCGGAGGGCGGCTGAAGAACCGGAGTTCGCAGCAGACGTAAGGAAAAGGGCTCAGCAGCGCGCGCAGGAAGCTTTTACGCTGGAGCGCATGGTGGAGAACCATCTGGGTGTTTACAAGGAACTCGCTGGAGCCGGAAACCGTCAGGGCTAGGCGAAGAAATCCTTTTGGGTGCCAGTTAAGAAAAGGACGGAGGCGGTGTGACAACCGAGAGACGCAAGCCGCGGCTGGCCGTCGTCACGCCGTTTCTCGACAAAAATCACGGAACCGAGCTGCACGTAGTGGAATGGATCACCTTTCTTCTGGATTCGTTTGAAATACACATTTACAGCCAAAGGGTCGAAGACGTCGATCTGAAGAAAAGCCACTGGCATCGCATCCCGAAGCTGCCCGGGCCTCACCTGCTGAACTATATCTGGTGGTTTTGCGTGAATCACTTATGGCGGGCATTTGACCACTATTTCCGCGGCATCCGCTACGACCTGGTTTTCAGCCCCGGCATCAACTGCCTGGATGCCGACGTCATCTCGGTACACATTGTTTTTGCCGAGTACGCGGGAAAGAATAAGGAGGCGAACAGTTTTTCGCGTCACCCCCTGCGAGACTGGCCGCGGCTGCTCCATCGCAGGCTTTACTACCGGTTGCTTATTTTCCTGGAGCAGCGCATTTACACCCATCGCGAGATTACCCTGATCCTGATCGCCCGAAAAACGCTGAAGGAGCTCTGGCGCTTTTATGCGCGCAGCTACGGGTGTCCGGTGCTTTATACGGGACTCGATCCGGAGCGATTCGAGCCGCAGAGGCGACAACGGATGCGCAGGGGGGCGAGGGCGCAAATCGGCCTTGCGGAGGATTCGTTCGCGGTCGTGCTCGTGGGAAACGACTGGCTGAATAAGGGCGTCCCGGTGTTGCTGAAGGCGCTGGCGCTGCTGCCTGACGCAAAGATCGAGCTGCTCGTTGTGAGCCGCGAGGATTCCGCGCCGGCGCGGGCCATGGCGTCGAGTCTTGGCGTGGAGGGCCGCGTACATTTCCTCCCGCCGCGGAAAGACGTGGAATTTTACTACGCGGCGGCTGATGCGTATGCCGGGCCGTCCCTCGAAGACACATTCGCGCTTCCTCCGGCGGAGGCGATGGCGTGCGGGCTGCCGGTGATCGTTTCATCGGCAAATGGAACATCGGAGATCATCACGAACGGCGTGAACGGCTTAATTCTTGGCGATCCTGCGGATGCTGCTGGATTGGCGGCGATGATTCGGCATCTCGCGAACGACGAGGTCTTCCGCACTAAGCTCGCCGAAAATGCGGCGCTAACCGCGCAGAACTATACCTGGGAGAGGAATGGCCACCAGCTGAGCGCGCTTTTCGAAGAAATCCTGCAAAGGAAGGAACCGCCCGCGGCGCAGAAGCTCGCGCAGGGGCCGACCTCGTGACGATCGCTCGAAAAACTCAGCCGCGGCGTTTTTCATTCCTGAAATGAGCGAGCCGGATCGCCTCCGTCGGCCTCAGAAGGTTCTCGGGCTCTTTACCGAATTGCTCGGTATCGGCGGTGTGCAAGAGGCCGGGCGGATGACGGCGGCCGCGCTTTGGGAGATGGGGCGTGCCAGCGGGCGGCCGGTGGACATCCTCAGCTTGAACGATCCTCGCGGGGAACAGCACGTTCGATGGGGCGATTCTGAGACTGCGTTTTCCGGTTTTGGGCGGGCCAAAGCACGATTCGTGCTTTCTGCAATCGGGAAGGCTCGTCGTACGCCGCGCGAAGGCACGCCGATCATTCTGGCGGCCCATCCGCATCTCGCGCTTCCTGCTGCCTGGATTCAGAGGGTTCGCCCGGATTTCAAAACGGTGGTGATGTCGCATGGAATCGAGGTGTGGGAACCCCTCGCTTCGCCGCGGCTGCGTGCTTTGCAAAAAGCGAGCCTGCTGACTGCTCCCAGCAGTTACACCGCGCGGAAGATGGCTCGAGAGCAGAATATTCCGGAGTCGAAAATCAGGCGCTTGTCTTGGCCGCTCAGCCCGGATTTTATCAAGCTTGCCGGGCATCCGGGCGAGCTTCCTCTGCCACCGAACTTCCCGCGGGGCCGAATTATTCTCACAGTGGGCCGGTGGGCTGCCCGCGAGCGTTATAAAGGGGTGGACGCTTTAATCCTGGCGGTCGCGCGCCTTCACGGCACGATCCCGGACGTGCAACTGGTTGCCGTTGGAAGCGGCGACGACCTGCCGCGCCTGCGAAGCATTGCGGCCAAACAACAGGTCGCGGATCGAGTTCATTTCCGGGAAGGGTTGTCGAAGGAAGAATTAGCCTCCTGCTATGCGGCTGCTGACGTTTTCGCGCTGCCTAGCACCGGCGAGGGATTCGGCCTGGTTTTTCTGGAGGCAATGGCTTTCGGCAAACCGGTGGTCGGAGCCGAGGCGGGGGGAATCACGGATTTGATCCGCGACGGAAGCAACGGGCTGCTGATCCCTCCGAATGACCCAGACGCGCTGGCGCGAGGCTTGAGCCGGTTGCTCGGGGACGAAGCACTCCAAAGAAAGATGGGCGAGTGCGGCGCGGCGATGGTGCGCCGCGAATACCAGTTCGACGCGTTCCGCGGGGCGCTGGAGCGAATTCTCTCCGATGCAGTTTCAAATCGCTTATGAAAATCCTGCACGTCGCACCGGCCTACTATCCGTTCCAGGAACGCGGCGGCCCTGTCTTCAAAGTGGGTGCACTGGCCGCGGGCCTCGTTCGGCGAGGACATGAAGTGACCGTGGTGACGCCGGACCTTGGGCTGGAGAAATATGGAGAAATCCAGCCGCAACTCCGAAAGCATGCGTTTGGCTGGCGGCTGGAACGCGAGGGAGTTGAAATTATTTATCTTTCGACCGTGACGCAGTATCGCGCCCTCACTTTGAACCTTTCCGTGCTGGGATTCTGCAGGACGCTGCTGCCCCAGTTCGATGTGGTTCACTGCTACGGGCTATATGATTTTCTAGGTCCGGCAGTGGGCTACTTTTGCCGCAGCAAAGGGATTTCGTACATTGTGGAGCCGATGGGTATGTACCGTCCGATCGATAGGAGTATCCGGCTGAAACGGCTCTGGCATGGCACTCTCGGCAAAGGGTTTCTGCGTGGCGCTTCCAAAATCATCGCTACGTCCGAACTTGAGGAAAGAGAGCTTTTGGATGCGGGGTTTCCGCAAACGCAGGTGGTGGTCCGCTACAACGGAATCGATGCCGCCCTGCTTCCGGGGCTGCCGAGCCGCGGCACTTTTCGAACGAAGTGGGGGCTTCCGCAGTCCGAGCCGCTCGTTCTGTTTCTCAGCCGGATCATTCCACGGAAGGGAGTGGATCTTCTGATCGATGCGTTTGCCAAGGCGTGCGCGGAAACCGGCCGCCTGGTGATTGCCGGACCGGAGGGAGAACGCGGTTATCTTGCTTGCCTGGAAAAGCTCGCCCGGGAATCTGGCGTCGGGGACCGGATACTTTTCTGCGGTCCTCTTTACGATGAGGACAAGAAGGCCGCTTTGCGGGATGCCGATATTTTCGCGCTGCCGTCGCGCTATGAAAATTTTGCCAATGTGGCGGCGGAGGCGATGGCTTGCGGGGCCCCGGTGATCGTGACGGACGCATGCGGCATCAGCCCGCTTGTTGATGACATAGCGGGCTTGGTGATCCCTCGCGAGCAGGAGGCGTTGACGGAAGCGCTTTCCAGTCTGATCCGCGAGGAAGCTCTCTACGCACGGCTGAAAGAAGGGTGCAGGCGCGTTGCCGCTCAGCTGAATTGGGGAACGTTGACCGAGCAGATGGAAAGGCACTATCAAGACTCGGTGCGCGGCCATCAGGGAGCGGGCGTGGTGGCGCCATGGCTCGAGTGATTGAATCAGTGATTCATTCCTGGGATCTGATGAAACCGAGTGAAGAACGAGGACTCGAATTCGTGGGTTATACTCCGCAAGTCATCCGTTCGAGCGGTTCGTTTCAAATACAGGCGTGCATTCGAATATGTGTGGAATCTGCGGCGTGATCGGACCCGGTTTGGAAGGCCGCGCGGAAGGCATCGTGCGACGCATGATGGACGCTATCGTGCGCCGGGGACCCGACCAGGAAGGCTTTTTGTGCGCCCCGCCGGTGGCTGTGGGGATGCGCCGGCTGAGCATCATCGATCTTCAAGGCGGGAGCCAGCCGGTCTGGAACGAGGACCGGACGCTGGCGGTGGTCTACAACGGCGAAATTTATAATTTCCGCGAGCTGCGCGAGGAACTGGAGCGCGCCGGGCATCGCTTTCAATCGCGCTCGGATACCGAAGTGATCGTGCACGCCTACGAAGCGTGGGGCGAAGGCTGCGTGGAGCGGTTTCATGGGATGTTCGCCTTCGCGGTGGTCGAAATCCCCCAGGGCGCGGATGGGGAGGCCGCGAGGGTTTTTCTCGCGCGGGACCCGCTTGGCATCAAGCCGCTTTATTACTCGACCGACGGGGGCTCGTTCGTTTTTGCGTCGGAAGTGCGGGCTATCCTGGCGAGCCGGGTTGTTCCGCCGGCTTTGTCGGCCGAGGCGCTGCGCTCCTACCTGCTATTTGGCTCCGTCTGCGAACCGATGACCCTGGTGGAGGGCGTATTTTCACTGCCTCCGGGCCATTTTATGAGTATTTCTGCGAATAGACCTAACGACAATCCCGAGCCAAAATCTTACTGGAAAGCCGGCCCTGAAATTCGCCCGGAGGCGGCCGAGCGCCAGGCACCTGGGGCGAAGGCGTCGCCAGCGGTGCGGGTTCGTGCGCTGCTGGAAAGCGCCGTGGAGGGCCATTTGATTGCGGATGTGCCGGTCGGAGTGTTTCTGAGCAGCGGCCTGGATTCGACGGCGATTGCCGCGCTGGCCAGCCGCCAGAGAGATGGGATTCATACGTTTACGGTTGCTTTTCCTGACCTCGAATTCAGCGAGGCCGGGGAGGCGCGGCGCACCGCCGACCGCCTGGGCACGCGACACAGCGAGTTGAATCTGACAGGCCAGGAAATGCTAGAGCGGCTCGATGAGGCGATCGCGGCGTTTGACCAGCCGAGCATGGACGGCATCAACACGTATTTCGTATCGTGGGCGGCGAGGCAGGCGGGTTTGAAGGTGGCGCTTTCGGGTTTGGGAAGCGACGAGCTGTTCGGCGGCTACGCCTTATTCAAGACAGTAGCTGGCATCGCGAAACTGGCTGCGCTTGCGCGCTTTTTCCCGCGGCCGATTCGCTGCTGGGTGGCGGGTGCGCTGGAGGGTTCGAAGGCGTTCGGCGCTAGTCCCGATGCATCGCGAAAAGCGTTGGCGGCGTGGATCGATCCTTCGTCGCTTCCGGGGGACTACTTTTTTACGCGAACGCTGTTTACTCCCGGTCGGGTGGCTGGCGCCATGGATGAGAGTTTTGGCGACTGGCAGTGTTCGGCTTGGTGGAAGTGGCTTTCCGCGGCGGAGGGGGAATCGCGTTCGATGGATTCTTTTACGCGAATTTCCTGGCTGGAGTCGCGGTCGTACCTGGTGAATACGCTTTTGCGCGATACCGACGCGATGAGCATGCATCATTCACTGGAGGTGCGGGTGCCGTTTCTCGATCTGCCGCTGGTGGAGTACTTGCTTTCGCTTCCGCAGGCGAGCAAAAGCGGGCGCGGGCGTTCGAAGGCTTTACTCATCGAAGCGCTGGGGGATGTGCTGCCTGAGGAAATCGTCGCGCAGCAAAAACGCACGTTTACTTTTCCGTGGAATAATTGGCTGCGCGGTCTTTTGAGGGAGCGCGTCGCCGGGGGATTGGCCGATTGGTCGCTGGCGCTCGAGCCGCACCTCGAAAAACAATTTGCGGCTGACACCTGGAAGGATTTTCTGGGCGGGCGAACGTCGTGGTCGCGGCCTTGGAGCTTGTATGTGCTGAACGAATGGGCGAAGCGGCATCTGAGTGCGGGCGATACGAATGGTTCGACAGTCGCGGGAGTCGCGGATTCTGCCGGCGATTTGAGGTCTGCGTTCGCTCCAGCGGGACAGGCATTGAAGGCTTTCGACAATTAAATGATCATTCTTGGAATCAACGCGTATCACGCGAACTCCTCGGCGGCAGTGGTGGTCGATGGACGGCTGGTGGCGGCCGTGGAGGAGGAACGCCTCAACCGCGTGAAATACGCGGCTGGATTGCCGGTGCGCGCGATTCAATTTTGTCTCGACCGCGCGGGGGCCAAGCTGTCGGAAGTCGACCATATTGCGATTCCGCGGGATCCGCGCGCGCGTTTGGGTACCAAGCTTCGCTACGCGATGCGGATGCCGCGGTTTGCCCTCGAACGTCTGCGAGTGATGAAACGGTTTGCAGGGATGAACCAGGAACTTGCGACCGCTTTCGATGTACCGGTCGAGAGCATTCGCGCCCGCCTTCACTCGATCGAACATCACCGGGCGCACATGGCCAGTGCGTATTACGTTTCGCCGTTCGATCAGGCAGCAGTGCTCTCGGCCGATGGACTTGGCGATTTCGCAAGCGCCATGTGGGCTCTCGGCGAGGGGCCGCGTATGCAAACGCTGGGAGACGTCCGATTCCCGCATTCGCTGGGAATTTATTACACGGCGCTGACGCAATACCTCGGCTTCTGGAAGTTCGGCGACGAATACAAAGTGATGGGCCTGGCCGCTTACGGCGAGCCGGAGTTTCTGGAAGAGTTTCGGCGGATGGTTCGAGTGCGAAGCGACGGCTCCGTGTCATTCCGGCTGGGCCTTGAATATTTCATCCACCAGAGCCAGGGGCCGGAAATGAGCTGGCGAGAGGCGGACCGCACGCCGGTGCAGGGGCGATTATTTTCAGACTATCTCGAGGAGAGGCTCGGACCGGCGCGCAAGGCGAACGAGCCTCTGGAGCAACGCCACCACAATCTTGCCGCCAGCATGCAGGCCGCTCTGGAGGAGGTGTTGATCGCGCAGTGGAACGCGCTCTTCCGGCAGACGAAGCAAAAGGCGCTATGTCTCGCTGGGGGCACGGCGTTCAATTGCGTCGCGAACGGGAAGATATTTGACAACACGCTGTTTGAGCGCGTTTTTGTACAGCCGGCGGCGGGCGATGGTGGACTTTCGGTGGGAGCCGCGTTTGCCGTCAACCACGATGTTCTGGGCAGGGCTCGCGAATTCACGATGGAGCACGCTTATTGGGGACCGGAGTTTTCTCGAGAAGAGATTCGCCAAGCCGTCGACCAGTTTGGTTCGGCCGAAGATGGCGTTGGTATCCAAAAAGTTGAAGAACAGGCGCTGCTGGAGGCAACCGCGCGCCACATCGCAGCAGGAAAAATCGTGGGATGGTTCCAGGGCGCTACCGAATGGGGGCCTCGCGCCCTTGGCAATCGCAGCATTCTCGCCGACCCGCGGCGGCCGGAGATGAAAGAAATCCTGAACCGCCGTATCAAACACCGCGAGATTTTCCGCCCGTTCGCTCCTTCCATCACGGAAGAAGCGGCGGGCGAATTTTTTGAGCAGAGTCACCCTTCGCCCTTTATGACCTTTGCATATGCGGTCCGTCCCGAAAAGCGCGCGATCATACCGGCGCCCACGCACGTGGACGGCACGGCGCGGCTGCAGACGGTGAGCCGCGCCTCGAACCCGCTTTATTGGAAGCTCCTGCGCACCATGGGCGATCTCACCGGGGTGCCAGTCGTGCTCAACACGTCTTTCAACGACAACGAACCGATCGTCTGCAGGCCCGAGGAAGCTCTCCATTGCTTCGAGCGCACCCAGATGGATGTGCTGGCCATCGGCAATTTTGTCCTGGAGAAAAAATCGGGGGCTGTTGCAGCCGACGGAATCGAAGAAAAGGTTGTGAAGGGCACACTTTAGAAAATCTTACGGGTGGAAAAGGCGGCTGGCGCGCAATCATGCACATTCTGCTGCTGAATGAATACTATCCTCCCGACACTTCTGCCACGGCGAAAATGGCCGCGCAGGTTGCCGAGACTCTCGCGCGGCGGCACGAAGTGACTGTGGTTGCAGGGCGACCCTCGTACGATCCCGATGAGTTTTACCCGTTCGCATTTCTGCGGCGCAAAAAACGCAACAACGTCACTGTGGAATGCGTGGGATCCACGGCGTATCCTCGGTACCGGATGCGGCGGCGCGTGTCGAACTATCTTTCGTATCTTGCGCTGGCGGTTCCGCGGGCGCTGGCTCTGCGGGCCGATGTGGTTCTGGCCATGACGGACCCACCGATTGCGGGAATCGCCGGCGCGTTCGTGGCGCGAATGGCGGGGCGGCCCTTCGTTTACAACATTCGCGATCTGTACCCGGATATGGCTATCGGAGGCGATATCGTGCGGCCCGCGAAATGGGTGGAGCGCTGGGAGCAAATGCACCGCAGCGCCTTGAACCAGGCGGCCCGTGTGATCGTGTTGGGCGACGATATGCGCGAGCGCATCGTGTCGAAGGGAGTCGCGCCGGAAAAAGTGGTGGTGGTGCGGGATGGCACTTCGTTTCCGGCCGCCATGCCGGAGCAGACCGACCCTATCGTTCAGGAGATACGCTCGGGATTTCCGTTCGTGGTGATGCACGCGGGGAATCTTGGTTTCTACGGGGCGTGGGACACTCTGTTGCGAGCCGCCGAGATACTGCGCAATGAGGATGCCGGGTTCGTGTTTATAGGGGACGGGGCAAACCGCGCATCGATCAGCGCCGCGGCCAGCAGCATTCCGAACATTCGATTTCTGCCGTTTCGCCCGGCCGAGTCCAGGTGCCGCACGTTATGATGGCGGGGGATTTGCACGTGATCACCGTGCGGCGGGGTCTCGAAGGAGTGGTTGTGCCGAGCAAGCTTTATTCGACGCTGGCCGCGGGGCGTCCCGTGCTGGCCGTTGCCGCGAAGGAAAGCGACGCGGCGCGGATCGTCGTGGAAGCGGGCTGCGGCGTGGCCGCGGATCCTGACGATCCCGCGGCCGTGGCGGACGCGATTCGGCGGCTTCGGGCAGACCCTGCAACGCTGTTGACTATGGGGCGCCGCGCCCGGGAAGCGGCTAATCGCTATGCTAGAGTGAATGAACTGGAACGGTTTGCGGGAATTATGGAAGATGCCGTTCAAGGAAAAAATGGAGGACGCCATCTGGAAAAATAAGAATGCCCTGGCAAAGCAGCTTCTTGGATGGGAGCCAAAGACCGCTTTCCGCGACGGGCTCAAGAAAACGATGGAGTGGTATTTCGCCACAAAACAAAGGGAAGAAGTATGCGATGTGCTCGAGAAGATGCTGACGGCGCGCTAGACAGGGAAGCCAACGAATGGCGCTTATCCACACGGATGTGCTTACGTTCGCGATCGCGCTGGTGGCGACGCTCGGCATCACGATTCCGGTGCGAAGCCTTGCACTCCACTATGGCTTGGTGGATCAGCCGGGGCCGCGCAAGGTTCACCTGAAACCCATTCCGCTGCTGGGCGGTATCGCGATTTATCTTGGTTTCGTTCTGGCGATCCTGGTGACTCTGCACAACGAATCCCGGCAGCAGATCGCCAGCATCGTGGTAGGCGCAACGCTGGTGGCGACGGTCGGCTTTCTTGACGACCGCGGCCTGCTCCATCATCAGGTGAAACTTTTCGTGGGCATGCCGGTGGCGGCGCTGATCTTGATTGCGTCGGGAATTCGCGCGCAATTGTTTTCGCGATTTATTGGCGGACCCGCCGGCGTGATTCTCGACGTCGGCTTCACGATCTTCTGGGTCGTCGGCATCACCGCGGCATTCAGCATTCTCGATCACATGGACGGGCTTTGCGCGGGAATCGCAGCTGTGGCGGCGGCGTTTTTTACGCTCGCAGCTGTGATGAACGGGCAGACGATGGTCCGAACGCTGGGAGCGGCCGTGCTGGGGGCCGCGCTGGGATTTTTGAGATGGAATTTCAATCCCGCCAAAATCTTTATGGGCGATGGCGGGGCGATGCTGCTGGGATTTCTCATGGCTACGCTGGGGCTGAAGATTCGTCCCGAGGGAGCGGCTTTTCCGGCGAGCTGGCTCGTGCCTATCCTGATTCTGGGCGTTCCCATTTTTGACACATCGCTGGTTTCGATTTCCCGCGCACGGCGAGGGCTCATCCCTTTCACTTCTCCGGGGAAGGATCACACGGCGCATCGACTTTCGAATCTTGGTCTGGGTCATCGAGGCGGAGTGCTGGTGCTCTACTGCCTCGGTGCTCTTTACGGGGCGCTTGCTTTGCTTGTCCCGCATCTCCCGCCGGTGCCAGCTTGTGCGCTGGCTGGGATACTTGTGGCGGGCGGCCTGGGAGCGGTTTTTTTTCTGGAATCGGTGCCCTACGAGCGTCAGGCGAAGATTAAGAAATCGGAGCCGCAACCCGAATCGGGATCTTGACGAGCTTCGTTGGTGGAACCAGCAGCGTACGTTATACTTGCTGCGAAATAATCTTCCCAAAGGTTATTGCTGGAGATTCCCGCCGTGGGAACGACTCCGGCCAAACTGGGCGTCCAGCAGCACGGTTTCCGGAATAGAACTTGTTTATGAGGGCGGGCCTTCAAGACGATGAGGGTGTTTCGAGATTGCGAAGCGGAGGACGGTTCGAGACGCAACTCTCATTCGCGCAGCCAGACGGTGGCGGTGGTCGGTGGTTCGGCCGCCGGCTTGTTTGCGTCGCTCATGCTCGCGCGGCAAGGGGTTCCGGTCCGCGTTTTTGAACGGATCGAAGCGCTGGAGCATGGCGCGAGAACGCTCATCGTGACGCAACGAATGCGGCAGATTCTCGGAACCGCGGCCGAGAGCAGCATCGTCAACGAAGTCCGGCGCTTCGAGCTTTTCACCGACGGCCGCGCGGCTACGATCGATCTGAAGCATCCCGATTTGATAATCGAGCGGCGCTCCCTGATCCAGAGGCTTGCGGACGAGGCGCAGCGCGCCGGAGCGAAGATTGAGCTGGGGCGCCGGTTTCACTCGTTGCGCCCGGACGGCAAGGAAATTCTGCTGGAAGTGGAGCGGTGCGTCGACGGAACGCGCGAGGAGGTTCGCACCGGCACGATCATCGGGGGCGACGGCGCGACTAGCCGTGTGGCCCGCGCGGCAGGCTGGGCGCCGCTGGAAACCGTCCCGCTGGTGCAGGCGATTGTGCCGCTGCCCAAAGACATGTCGCCAGACACCGGGCGGGTGTGGTTTGTCCCGCAGGACACGCCGTATTTTTATTGGCTGATACCTGAGTCGCCGACTCGCGGCGCTCTCGGCGTCATCGGGGAATCCGGCGCGAACACGCGGCGCTGCCTCGAAGCGTTTCTCGAAAAACGAAAATTCGAGCCAATTGAGTTTCAGGGGGCGCGCATCCCCGTGTATTCCCGCTGGGTGCCTGTGAGGCGCGCGGTTGGCGAGGGCTCCGTCTACCTTGTCGGGGACGCCGCGGGCCAGGTGAAGGTTTCGACGGTGGGGGGAATCGTCACGGGCTTGCGCGGCGCTTTGGGCGTGGTGCAAGCGATTCTGGACGGCGGAGCAAGCCGCGAATTGCGGACGCTGCGCAGGGAGCTCGATCTGCACCTTTTTCTCCGCCGGACGCTTCACGACTTTCAGCAATCCGATTACAGCCGGCTGGTCGATCTGCTGAATGAGCCTGCAAAGGAATCGCTGGGCGCCTATTCCCGCGACGAGGCGTGGAAAATCGTGTGGCGTCTCTGTTTGAGCCAGCCGCGGCTGGTGCTGCTGGGGCTTCGCGGGCTTTTGATGCGTCGGGCCGGTCAGCAGGCCGCCAGTTGACCTGACAAGCCCGCGTCTCGTCGTGTTTGACACCTTCCCCGAGTCGCAATGGAACGTTTGAAAGCTGGACCTTCGCGAGAATACGCTTCCGGGCAGACTGCGGGAGCGGGCTTCCCGTCCCGGTTTGTCATTCTTCGCTTGCAAGTCGAGCATCGACTTCGACTGCCACGAGACGACACGCCCTTCGCCACCAGCAAGGGGCCGAAGCTTCCCGCGATGGGCTGACGTGCATATTCACCGTGTCCCATGTCTATTACGACGAATCTCTAGAGTGCGCGACGCCTTGATGTTACATCGCTAATCTGCACTCAGATGGGGGCGTCGCGCATGACAAAGGTTAAGAATTCTTCTCGGCTAGCTTCCTTCTGTGGTTTGCTGTTTCGGGTCGAGCGACGTTCGATAACATCAGGCATATCTCTGATATGAGGACTTCGATCTACCTTCTACTTGGGGTGCTGGCTTTTGCGTTGCCTACTGCCCACAAAATATCGAGAGGCGTCTAAACGCAATTGTACAGGGCCATCCCAGATGATCTTTCAATCTCTCTGAGGTTCGCCAAGGTAGCTAACGTGCCAGCAGATGTCAATCGGCGCGAGATTCATTCGCGGGTTTCCGGGCTACCGTAAAAAAGGGCGGTGTGCTGCGGGCTCACCTCGCAGGAAGCGGCTTGAGGAGCGCGGTCTTCCCGTCAGGCACACCGTCGTCCGCGGCAGTTTTGAGCATCATGGCAAGTAGTTCATACGTGCCGGTGACAGTCGTCAAATCGACGAGCTGCTGATCGGTGAAAATCGCGCGCGCTCTCTGGAACGTGGCGTCGCTCAACTCGCGCCTGTTCGAAAGCTCCATGCACATGTCGTAGACAACCGCTTCGTCGGGCTGCATCGATGCCGGGCGCTTACCTTCGGCAAGGTCATCGGCAACCGATTGCGCCAGCCCCGCTTTTAGCGCCAGTGAATAGTGCGCCCTCCATTCCACCTGGGACGTCCACAGCCGCGCCTGAATCAAAATGGCAAATTCATTCAGGCGATGCGAAATGGAGGTGTGGAAGCGCAGATAGTCGATCAGCATGAAGAGCCGGTCGCCCATCTCGGGGCTGCGCAGCATCAAGTTGTTTGGCCCGCTGAGAGTGCCGGTGCTCGACACTTTGAGGATCTTTTCCCCCAGAGGGCGCTGCTGATCGTTCAACTGCTCCATCTTGAATTCCGGGAATCGAGGTGCATTCTCGCCCGCACGAGCCTCGACCCTGGGCATCACGAACCCGAGAGTCAAGGCTGCGCCAAGCACAATTCCCGCAACCACCGCGAGTAAGCTTTTCAAGTGATTACCTCATTTCTGCCGAAGCCAGGGGACTCCAACGGGCTATTTCGCGAGCGGATCGGGCCGCAACTGGAACCGGACGATTGTGCTTACTTGCCCTTTTCCGGTTTCCTGGTGCCAGGGCGTCCTTGTGCCGTTTCCAGCCCACAGGCCGCGGCCCTTCCAGCCCGCATTCGGATCGTCAATCCGGCCGTCCAGCCCGCGTTGATAGAACGAAATCGGATACGGGACGCGCAGAATCGTCCACTTGCCGGTTTTCGGATTCAGCACCATCAGCGAATCCGAGTTGGTGCCGTTGGCGATGGGGATGTTGTCGCCCATGCCGAACGTGTTGTACTTGTCGACCCAGTTGTAATAGGCCCACTCGGTGGAGGTCTGTATGTCGACGCCCTGGAAATTGGGTCCCGGGATCGGATAGAGCGTCCAGCCTTCGGGGCAGTGCTGTCCCGTGGCCGTGGGACCGCTGATCACCCGGCACTTGGTGCGGTCGAAGCTCGCGTACTGGCTGCTTCCGGCGAGCGCCGTCCACACCACGCCGTTCGAGTCCACATCGATGCCGCGGGGGAAGAACGCCCGCACGCCGGGCCTCGCCGGGTTGTCGAACGGGGGTTCGTACACTTCAAATTTGCACGTTGCCGGAGGATTATCTCCCCTCGTCATTCGCAGGATCTTTCCCGGATAGCTGGCGTAGGCCACCCACACGCTGCCATCGAGCGGGCTGGGCTGCACGCTGTACGGATTGCCCGTAACGCGGAGGTCCACCTCGGGATCGAACCTGCCGTTCTCATTCAGGTCGATGTAAGGGGCGCACCATCCCTGGGAGGCCATCGCGTCCCCCGTCTCGTCATACATCCGCGTGTTGACCCATCCGACGACGCCATTGACGCCGCTCGGTGAACCGCCGTCCGCATAGACGGTGCGATCTTTGTCATAACCAAAGTTCACGTGATGCGTGCGGAAGCAGGTGGGGATCAGCTTAAAGGTTTTCGTTCTGGGATCGTAGACAGACAGATGCCTGTCGGTATAGTCGATTGGAAATGCCTGGGCGAATTTGTTGGACGATCCCTTTCTGCAAACCGCCTGCGTCTGCGGGGCGCGCACACCCGAACTCATCCAGATGCGCCCGAGTTCGTCCATCGTGAGCGAATTCGGATTCGATGGATCGTCTATGGGATTGAATTCTTTGGGCGTCCAATAAGGCGACGGAACGGGATTGGGCGGCTCCACTCGCCCTATCTCATTGGCACGCATATTCTTTTTATTGTCGATGGTCGGAAGCGGGATGGTTTCATTCGTGTTCTTCACCGGGTCCATGATCACCAGCGTTCCGTTGTGGTAATCGATCCCGTAGATCTTGCCGTTGCTGTTCAGCGTGGGGTTGCGCTTGTCCGTACTGATCACGTCGTGCATGAACGTGGTGGGCGCTCCGGCGTCCCACACTGTGAGCACGAGGTTTTTTTCGATTCCGGAAGGCCGGGGTGGCGCCTCGGGAACTTCGCCCGCTGCGATTCGATCGGTCCAGTCGGCGTAGAAGCCCACCATCTGCTCGTGGCCCATCTGATTTACAAGATTCGCTCCGCCCGCGTTACCGCCGATCCTTAAAACCTGCTCCCAGGCTTCAAAGGTGGAGGTGTATTTTCCCAGGCCCGGCGGAATTTCCCGCGTAGCCTTGTCTCCCATCTGATGGCAGATGACGCAGCCCTTCAGCTGGCTGATCCATTGTTCCTGGGTGGCGATCGTCATCGATCCCACGGCGGGGCCTCCGCCCACCGGCGCCGGAACGTCGACTTTCATGGGGAAAGCCTGCTTGGGCGGGACGTGCAGCAGGGAATACCAATAGTTCGCGGGATAATATTGCGCCGCCGATTTGGCGTCCGGAGCTTGCACCGCCGCGAGCGCCAGAGTTTTCCCGGGAGCGGACTCGACGGGCTGGGAATCCACCAATCCGTAGCCGCGCACCCAGACCCGGTAATTGGCTTTCGGCAAATCCGGCAGAAGAAACCTGCCACGGTCGTCCGTGACTACTATTTTTCGAAGCTTGGTGGGGAAGTCGGAGGTCTCCGCAATCACCCATACGCCGGACTCCGCGCCTTTGATTCCGGTTACGACGCCGCCGATGTCGTCGGCATCCACCGGCACTTGGCTGGCTTCCGCTTGAGCCTCAGCGGAACGCGCTTGGAGGCCCGCCGTCACTGCTGCCGCAACTCCCGCCAAAACAAAACCCAAAACAAGAAACTGAATGGATACCTGGACCCGGCGATTCATCGAATGGCTCCCTGCGCGTTTTAATTTAATCTGGAGGAGGCGGAAACACCTGACCCAGGCCTCCGCAGCATCTCTCGCGCGATTGCCGCGCCCCCCCCGCCGCGGAACCTCGTCCCCCCAAGGCAGCGAACTCAGCCTTGCCAGTGTGGCAAAAGATAGGGTATGTTTTGGGGAAAGTCCTGAGGAAAACGGCTAAAAGTTGCCGAATCTGGGGAAGTTGTGATGAAAGCTGACGCGTCTGTTACTCAAGACGCTGCTGTATCGGGCTACGCTTTTGGGCCAATTGTTGTCGAAGTGGCGTCTCGCCAAATCTGGCGCGATGGTGACATTGTCGTCGTCCCCGCCAAGGCATTCGATGCCCTGATTTACTTGGCCGCCCGCCCTGACCGCACCGTCACCAAAGACGACCTGATCAGCGCCGTGTGGAAAGACGTTTCCGTTTCCGAGGATAGCCTCGTCCACAGCATGTCCGCGCTGAGGCGTGCGCTAGGTGACGATTCGACACACCCGCGACTGATCATCACCGTCCCCCGCAGGGGCTATCGATTAAATGGGCCGGTGAGGACGATTCTTGAGCCTTTCGACGATCCTATCGCGGCTGCCGCTGTTGCGTCTGCGTCGGCCGCGACTGTGGAAGCGGATTCGGCGCCGATTATTCCGCCCGCGCCGCGAGCGCAATGGCGGTGGCTGAATCCCTGGATGCTGGCGGCGATCGCGGTGGCGGTTGCAGGTGCCGCTGGCGTGATTGCGTGGCCCTTTCTAGCTCCTCCCAAACGCCCTGCCGGTGCGGCGATCCTTCTGACTCAACCGGCTCCGGAAGGCGCAATTCTTGCCTCCGGCGGGATTCTCTCGCCCGACAGCCGTTACATGGTGTTCGTGGCGCACGATCCCAAATCCGCCCAGGCGCGTTTGTATCTGAAACAGATGGATTCCCCCGACCTTCGGTCCCTCGCTGGCACCGAAGGCGCTTCCCATCCGTTCTGGTCGCCTACGAGCGAGATGATCGGCTTTTTTGCCGACGGCCAGCTCAAGGTGATGAACCTTCAAGGAGATCTTCCGAAAGCGATTGCTGCCGTTCCCGTGAGTGCCGGAGGCGGAACGTGGAGTGCCAGCGGAACGATCCTTTTCTCAGACTGGCAAACCGGTCTTGTATCGAGTGGACCCCGCCGACTGGCCGCGTGGCGCGAGTCTCGACGGTCGCCCGATCGGCCGGTGAGATTGTGCAGAATCTGCCGCAGTTCCTGCCCGATGGGCGGCACTTCCTCTTCTACCTTCTGAGTTCGAACCCGGATCAGACCGGGAGTTACGTTGGCTCCCTCGATTCTCCCGAACGAGTCCGCGTATTGCCGCAATCCAATTCGGCGGCAACGTACGCGGCCCCCGGTTATCTTTTGTACGTTCAGAATCAGATCCTCATGGCCCAGCGATTTGATGCATCACGGCTCCAGGTCACCGGAAAGCCGGTAGAGGTGGCCCGGGATGTGTCCGCGCCCAATGACGCGGACGGGGAGATGATCTCGGCATCGGCAAGCTTGCTGACTTTCCGTCTCGGCGCGAAAACGCAGGAACTCGCGTGGTTTGACCGCGATGGCCGGCACGGGGCTTCCATTCCGGGAGGGAAGGCGCTGCGCAGTCCGATGATCTCCGGGGACCAGAAACAGTTGGTTGCCATGGACCTGGGTCCGGGACTGTGGATGGTGGATTTGGAGCGCAACGCCGGCACTCGTTTGGGGCAAGGGATGTACCCGCTGTGGTCGCCCGATGGCAGCCGCATCGCCTTCGAGTCTTACAACAGCCTCACCGTGTACGTGCGTAGCATAGGCAGCGCCATGCCGGATCAAGTTCTCGTGAATGACAACGAGCGGAAGATTTTGAGCGATTGGTCGCCGGCGGGTGATTATCTTGTTTATGCGACTCTGAATGCCAACACCAAGCTCGATTTGGTGATTCTGCCGATGTCGGGCGACAGGAAGCCCATTCCGCTTTTGCACACGCCGTTCAATGAATCGGAAGGGCGAATTTCGCCGAACGGCCGGTGGATCGTCGTACGTTTCAGACGAATCCGGAACACAGGAAGTGTACGTGCAGCGGTTCCCGTCGCTCGGCGATAAGCGGATTGTCTCCATTGGAGGCGGTGTCGAACCGATGTGGAGAAGGGACGGGAAGGAGCTATTCTATCTTTCGCCGGATTATTCGATTGTCTCGGTCCCGTTCGATCCCAGCGACACGCCGCGCATCGGACAGCCCACCCCGCTGTTTCGAGCGCCCGTCAATACCTCGAGCACCCGCAATCACTACGTGGTCAGCCCCGACGGGCAAAGATTCCTGATCAATGTCGAGGACCAGAGCACTTACTTGTCGCCCATCACGGTAATGGTGAACTGGATCCAAGGACTCCCGGCCCAGTAGAACCTGCGCTACTTTTAACCTGGCACGAACGAGAATTTAACTGATACGGTCGCAGGCTGCCACTGCGACAGAAAAGCGCGTGAAACTAAGCTGACCCACCGCTTTCAGTTCAGCGGCGAAGGTTGCCAGCGACATCACGAGCGTCAGCGGCCTGTTGTTCAGCGGCACCGCGCCGTACGACGCATACCATTTGGCCGCGCGCTCATTCTTCGCATCGATGATAAGCAGAACGCCGCCTGCCTCGGCCGCGGCGCGCAGGCAACGCCGCGCGGCCGCGGCTAGCAAGCTGACCGCCGAGGCCCTGTCCTTGCCCGCGGACATGCGTCGCAATGCGCGCGAGCCGGAACCCCGGCACATCGTGCTGCGCAAGGCCGCGCCGCAAAATCCCCGGCGTTTGGGCATAGGCGACCGCGCCCGGCGCCAGGCTGTAGAAGCCTAAGATTGTTTTGTTATCGGCGTTGTCGATAGCGAGGATGGTTTTCGCGCCGCCGAGATCATGGCTTTGACGTGCGTAGCGTTGCAGAAAATCGTTTAGTTCCGCATCGCCGCAATCGAATGCCTTGCGGTCGTGCTTTTTGGAGACCGGCTCTTCGTGCCAAGCCGGAAGCTTCATCTGGGCTTGGGCATCGCGGCAATGGCCGCGCGCAGCCTGGCATTCGGCTTCGGCGGGTTTTCCAGCAGGCTCAGCACCAGCAGGCTGTCTCTTTCCGACAACCGAATCCGCTCCGCTTCCTCGATCACGGTTTTGGCCTCGCGCATGGCGAGCTGAACGATGAAATCCGTCAGGTCTGTGTTCCGCAGCGCGGCCGCCCGCATGAGCGTCGCCTTTTGCTCCGGGCGGACGCGAAGCTGCATCCGCTTGTTGTCGTTAACGGCTACTCGGGGCATGGTTGCTTCCTTTCATCCTGTACACATTTAAAGAGTACAGGAATTTCAGCCTAGGTCAAGACGTACTCCTTTAAGGAGTACGTCCATTAAAGCTAAGTCTCTGCCGCAACTGTCGGCACTTCGTTTATGACTTACTACGATTATGCCAACGCGAACGCAAACATGACCTGGATAAAGGAGGGGATGCCAACAATCCAGCGGATACTGGCGAAAAGAGATTTCCCAGGTCCGAAAAGCTATCGCCCGGAAGGCTATCGCGCGGGAAGCAGCGGCTTCTGATCGGCCCTCAGCTGGTTGTCGAAAGCGATGAGTTCCGCCGCGGCTGCCGAGTAATTGGCCATCACCCAGAGCAAATCGACCGTGCCCTTGCGGCCGAACAGGCTGAGGACCTGCGCGAAAGTCTCGGAAGAAACTTTCCTCTGGCCAAAGGTTTCGCGCCCGAATTTGATGATGGCGGTTTCCTTCTCGCCCAGGCCCACGGCGGGCTTCCCGTACTTGATGATGTCGATCAACTCCGGTTCGATGTGGCGCGGGTCCTTCGGATCCCGGCCGTGCGTTTCCCATTGCGTCCATTCGTACTGGCAATCGAGCTCGCGCGCCGTCACAAGTACGGCGATTTCAAGCAGCCGGTTCGGCAGCCCCGTTTCGTACTTGAGATAGTGGCTCGTCGCGGCCAGAGGGCTTAGCCAGTTTCGGATCCCAGACGCGCACCTCGGGCTGCTCGATTCCGACCGGCAGCTCCGATTTCCGATTGAGCTCGTCGAAAATCTTCTGGCCCTCGGCGTCCATTTGCTCACGATTTGGCAAAGGCAGGCGGTTGCGGGAGTCGGGATAGATGTCGGGCGGGAGAGGATTGGCGGCGGCGGCGGCGAAACGGGCGGGATTTCGCGGATGGGCGATGGGAGGCAGCAGCGGTTTCTGATCGGCTCGCAGATGATTGTCGAAAGCGGTGAGTTCGGCGGCGGCCGCGGAATAATTGGCCATCAGCCAGAGCAGGTCGATAGTGCCCTTGCGGCCGAACAGACGCATTACATTGGCAAAGGTTTCGGAAGAGACCATTCTGGCGCCGAACGTCTCGCGGCCGAAGGTGATGATGGCGGCTTCCTTTTCGCCGAGGCCGGTCACAGGCTTTTCGTACTTGATGATATCGATGATGGTGGGGTCAATATGGCGGGGATCCTTTGGATCGCGGCCATGAGTTTCCCATTGCGTCCATTCATACTGGCAATCGAGCTCGCGCGCGGCGACGAGCACGGCAATCTCAAGGAGCGGGTCCGGCAAACCGGTTTCGTACTTGAGATAATGGCCGACGTCGTTGGTGTCCTTCGCGAGTTTTGGGTCCCACAAGCGCACGCCCGGCTGCTCGATCCCCACAGGCAACTCGGACTTGCGGGTGAGCTCGTCGAAAATCTTCTGATCTTCGGGAGACATATCTTCGCGTTTCGGCAGCGGCAGGCGATTTCTGGAATCGGGATAAATATCCTTGGGCAGGGTCTCTGCAGTCGGGTCCGCGCTTCGCGCCGGATTCTTACCGTGGATGGTCCCGACCAACAACGTCGCCGCGGTGCCTGCAAGAAGGGCCGCTCCTATTTTCTTCGGAACTTTCATATCCGTTCTCCCCTTTGAATCGCTGCGATGTGGCGCGGACTCCTACAGATTCAGCAACTTCTTCGCGTTCCCGGAAAGGACCAACTGCTTTTCCTGCGGCGAGAGCTGCGCGTTCCGCACGATTTGCAGATTCAGACTGGGATTTCCATCCGACCCCACCAGCAACCGCTCCGCCCCGAATCGCTTCACAAAGGTTTCAATGGTTCGCTCGCCGTTATAGACGCACGCCCCGGTGTCGCAGAGGATGTTTTTTCGCCGCTGCAATATTTGCGCCGCGTGCTCGCGGTCCTCTCCGGTCGTGAAGGTGTCCAAAGCCACAAACGTCATGTCCGGAAACTCCTCCGCCAGAATCTCCAGCCTCCAGAGCGCTTCGTGTTCCGGCTGGCGGCAATGGATAAATGGAATCAGCTTCAGGTCGCGCGCCTGCCGCAACAGGGGACGCATAAAGGGGTGATCGATGTTAAAGCCGGTGTATCCGTGGTGCCAGATCACGGCTCGAAACTTCAGGTCCTTGGCCATGCGTTCCAGTTCCACCAGGGAGGCCTCGCCATCGGACAACTGCACGGTTCCGAATCCCACTGGAAAGCGATCGGAGTGCTTGGCGATGTAGTTGGCGACCAGATCGTTCATCTTCCTGGTGCTGGCGATGCCCTCGGTTCTCCTGTAGGTGAACCCCGTGGTCAGGACGGACTGCTCGATACCATAGTGGTCCAGATATTTGACGCGCTGAGCGTAGTCTTTGGCGATCACTTCGTCGGGCGAGCCGAAGTCGGCAAAGTTTTCCGAGGGCGGATCGAAATGCGCATGAATGTCGAACACGCGATCGGAGGCCGCGTGCGTGGCGGAAGTTTGGGGCAGGGAAGCGGCGGATGTTATCCCGGCGGCTGCCAATCCTGCTCCTGCAACGGTCCCCATCATTTCGCGGCGCGAAATATCCTGGTCCATTTTGGTGTCTCCTATATGAAAAGAAGCAAACGGCGCCGGCCTTATGTCACCGGCTCCTCGGTCTGCTAGCCGCCCGAGAGCCTAGCTTTCCCGCGCAATTGTGTCAACGGCAAGTCACGTTTTTGCTCCTCTCTGCGATTCCGCAGGCCTCCGCCTGGCCTTTATGCTATTTGCGCCCGTCGCCTTGTTAGGCTGTCGGCGTTGAAGATATACTGCGCGCTCATGGGTCTTTCACACTCCGCTGCGGCTGTTGTTCTGGGCGGCGCCGCGTTCTTTGCCATGTTTTTCATCGATCTTCGCCGTCGGCGTCTTGGCCCAGCCGATGTGGTCCGGCTGCCCGCGCTCTCGATGCTCGATCTTCTGGCTCCAGCCTTCACGGCGGGATTTGCCGTGGCCCTGGCTGCAAGCCTATACCCGCGAGCCGTATCGGAAGGCGTGCTTCCGTTGCGCTCGCCTAACGTGCTTGGCCTGTTTCTCTGCCTCGTTTTTTTGCCGATGATCTGGACCGAAGGAAGTAGACAGATTCAGTTCCAGAGACCGGCGGGATTGCTGTTTGCCGAAGGCCTCATTTTTGCGGGTTTGGCAATCGCGTTGGTCGCCACGGTCTTTCTTCATGCAGATCAATCTGTGACGGTCCGCGCGGACGTCTTCGCTCTTGCCTTGCTGATTGCCGGAGGCGTGCTGATTGCGGTGGTCGTTCCTCCGTTCATGAAAAAGTACGAGGGATTGCGAATTCTGGAGCGCGTGGCAGGAGACGAACAGTTCGCCCAGCCCGAGTACACGCC
This sequence comes from uncultured Acidobacteriota bacterium, assembly GCA_963709105.1. Lineage (GTDB taxonomy): Bacteria > Acidobacteriota > Terriglobia > Acidiferrales > UBA7541 > Palsa-295. Next base: position 621,944 of record CAVPVC010000010.1, on the reverse strand, counting down.
GCCCACTCCCGAATGCCCGCAACCGCAGCTCTGGAAAATGCTCGATTCGCAAACGACCGAAGTGGAAGTGCTCGAATTCCTCAAGACGCTCGTGACCACGCTGAAGCCCAGGCTGGTCGTCGAGACCGGCACGTTTCTTGGCCATGGCACGGTAAAGCTCGCGGAAGGCGTGAAGGAAAATGGATTCGGCAAGGTGATTACAATCGAGTTCGATCCGGCCATTCGCGCGAGGGCCGAGGAGCGTTTCAAGGCTTCCGGATTAGCTCCGTGGATCGAGTCGCGCCTGGAGTCGAGCCTGGAAACCAACATCGAAGGCACGATCGGCCTTCTCTATAGCGATAGTCACCTGGCCAATCGCGAGGCGGAAATTCGCCGGTTGCTGCCAAGCCTCGATCCGCGCGGTCTCCTGGTGATCCATGACGCCAGTTCACACTTCAAGATTGTGCGGGAAGCGGCCCTGCGGCTTGAAGCAGAAGGTCTGATTTCCGCCGTCTTTCTGTCGACGCCGCGCGGAGTCGTGATCGCCCAGCGGCGCGAAGGCCGCAAATAATAATATGTCCTTCAGGGCTGCGGCGAAGAACTGTTCGCCAGCAGGACTTTGCCGCCGCTCGTGTCCATGATCTGAAAGTGGCCGCTTCCAAGCAGCTTTTCAAATCGCGGCAGCTGATCCGTTTTCGCGACGAGGTAAAAGCGCTCCGGTCCCGGCCACAGCGCGCGCAACTTGCTGTCGTCGATAAAAACGTCCGGCACGCCCGGTGCGTTCGAGCCATACTCGAAATTGTTCCAGCGGCCGTTCAGCAGCAGCTCAGGCTGCCCCGTGTAGAAGGCGATGGAAGAAAACGTGTAGTAGTGGTGATCCACGATGATTCGGCCGGGAGCGCTGCGCGCAATGAGCTCCGCCATATCACGCGAAGACAGCAGCGGATCGAACCTGATCAGCGCGAGCCGCGCCCCTTGAAAGAAGACGATCATCATGAGCGCCGCGGCCAGGAATCCGCCGGCTGCTTTCGCTCTCGTCGTGCCCAGCGCTCCCGACCAGAAACGCACATGCCGCAATCGCGAGGGGTGCGCGCAGGTACGCGAACGAGTTCAGCGTGAGGTCTTCCATGTGTCCCATCGAGAGGGAATAGACCTGCGGATGGCTGCTCAGCGCCGCCGATATATCGCCCGGACGCGGCACGTGACGCACCGCGATCAGAATTGCGACCGCGGCCAGGAAGGCCACTCCGGAAATCACGCTGAGTGCGCGCGTCCCGCGGCGAATCCAGTCGCCGCCCTCCGCCATTGCCGAGCCGAGCAGCAGCGCGAGCGCCGGGTAGCACGGCATCGAGTAATACTCCTGCGTGGTGGAAAAAGTGAAGAAGATCAGGATAAAGCCTGTCCAGCAGAGCGCCAGCAGGCGTGTGCGGCCCGCGCGATCGACCGGCTTGAACGGAAGCCTGGCGACGGCGGGAAGATACACGCTCCAGGGAAACAGCCATATCAGATGAAACAGCCAGAACCAGACGCGCGGCACCGTGTTGTAATCGCGCGGATAACGCAAATTGAGGAAGCGCAGCAGTTGCTCGTTGATGAAGTAAAACCACAGAAATCCGTGGTAATGCCCGGGCAGGCTGGTGAGCGTCCAGGCGAAGACAGGCGGATTGCGGATCGCTGCCAGAATGTGCCAGGGCGCAGCGATCGCCAGGATGATAAAAACTCCGGCCACGGGATGCAGCCGCTTCCATTCCCTCCATGAAAACAGCCGCCCCGTAAAAAACAAAAACAACAACCCAGCCGCAACCGGAAACACGAGAGCGACCAGGCTTTTCAGCAGCAAGCCGATCCCCAGGCTCGCGGCCAGCAAGCAGGCCCACGCCCGGGGATGCTTTTCATCGTCATCAAATACGCGCAGAAATGCCCACATGGCGAGCGCAATCGTGAATGTGAGCATCACATCCGGTATCAAAATGCGTGTGAATAGCCAGAGCCCCACGCAGGTGGCCATCACCAGCCCGGCATAGAAGCCCGCTCTTCTGCCGAAAGCCCAGTTCCCAAAGCTCGCCGTCAGCCACGCCAGCCCGATCGCGGAGAGCGCGATGGGGATGCGCGCGGCCCAGTCGTGCACGCCGAAAAGCTTGTAGGCGAAGGCGATCAGCCAATAGATCAGCGGCGATTTCTCGAAATAGACCACGCCATCGAGCCGCGCCGTAACCCAGTCCCCGGAGGTGAGCATGTTGCGGGCGATCTGCGCCTGCACCGCATCCACATCGTCCATCAGAGACGGAGGCGAAATTATGCCGGTCAGGTAAATCGCCGCGGCCGCCAAAAGCACCCAGGCCGCATAATTTTTCCACGATTTCTCTACCGCCCCGATTTCCAACTCGCCACGCTCCTGAATGCCTGCCAAGACGCAAAATACCGCCGCGCACAAACGCAGCGGCCCGGCTCTTCAGGCCAACCCGAAATCCCAATGTGCGCTTGAGGCGAAAGTCGCCGGTGAAATTCTAGAAGACCGTGCGTTGGAAGTAAAAGACCTTGACATGTATTTGTGCCTATTCTAGGTTAGCGGCAGTTTGCGATGGGTGCTTTCAATCCAACTCCACAGAGTTCCTTTCGGCCCCTTACGCAGCGAAAGCCTTCCCCAAGGAGGACTAGTATGCGAGCTGCCAGAATGCTGTTGTTCTTCGTCGCCGCGGCGTGCGCGACGGTTTCATTCGGCGCGGCGGGCGCTTCGCTCCAGGGAGTGGTGACCGATGCCGGTGGCAAGCCCGTTCGTGGAGCCGTGATCCGGGCGCGATCAGGCATCAAGGCGATCTCCCGGTTTACGCAGGCGGACGGCCGCTATGAAATCGCTGTCGCGCCCGGCACTTACGAGGTTTCGGCCAGCGCCTTCGGCTTTGTGGTGAAGCGGCAAACCAAAGACACCGCGCAGCCTGGGGACACGAATTTCACCCTCACGCCCAAGTGGGATGCCACCCGCCTCTCGGGCGCGGAAATCGACCGCTTCATTCCCGATGATGCCGACGGAAGGCTCTTGAGATCCACCTGCGTGGAATGCCACGATTTTGCCGTTGTTCTTCACCGTTCGGGCCAGAGCGTCGATGAGTGGAAGAGCTTCCTTCCCACGATGACCAACGGCCGGCGCGACCAGCCGGTATTCACGCCGGCGAAGCTCGACGCCCTCAGCATGGCCCTGGGGAAATACTTTGGCCCCGATTCCCGCTTCTTCGGCCCGGATTCGCCGCCTCCGGCGCAATCCGACGTTCACCATGCCGAGCTTTCGGACGCGGTTTTGAAGGCAACCGTGGTCGAGTGGACCGCCCCGTCCGGCGGCGACGGCTTTCCGCACAGCATTGCGGTGGACTCGCAGCGCGGTATTGCCTGGTTCAGCGAGGTAGGGAATCGCGGTCTCGATCCCGCCGTGTGCGGCCGCTTCACGCCCAGCACGCCCAATCCCCCGGATGCGAATTGCGGCCACAATCACATCGGCCGTTTCGATATCAAGACCGAGACGTTCCTCGAATTTCCCGCTCCGCATCCGCACACCGGAGCCGTCGGCAAGGATGGCCGCGTCTGGTATGCCGAGGGAATGCGCAACAAAACGTCTCCCAATCTTGCGGTGATCGATCCCGCCACGAATCAGATCAATTACTTCAAGGACCCGGATGGCGAGCGCCTGCATACTCCGATGATCGATCGCGCGGGAAACGTCTGGCTTTCCGGCGGCGCCGGAGAGATTTTGCACTTTGACGTCGAGACGTCGAAGTTTAAGTCCTACAAATTCCCCGTCCCCGCGAAATATCCGGAAAATGCGCTGGGGCCCTGGAAGGATGTTCCAGCCGACCCCGCTTCCGCGCCGGCCGGGACCGTTTATCATCTGGCGCAAGACTCGAAGGGCGCGATCTGGGCCAGCATTTCCGATTTGGGCATGCTTGTGCGGCTGGATCCGGCGACGGGCGAAGTGAAGGAGTTTTTCCCGCCGATTCACATGTCCCGCGGAATTGCAGTGGACCAGCACGATAACGTCTGGTTCAGCGCCTACTACGATCACAAGATCGGAAAGCTCGACGCCAAGACCGGAACGTTCCGTCTGTATCAGCCTCCGACCGCGGGGGCGACTCCCTATGGGATCATCGAGGACAAGAAAACCGGCCTGATCTGGTACGCGGACCAGAGCGGCGACAACATCACCCAATTCGATCCCAAGACGGAAAAATTCGTCGAGTATCCGCTGCCGACGCGCCCTTCCACGCCGCGGTTTATCGATGTCGATGCCGACGGGAGGATCTGGTTTACGGAATATTGGGTGGGCCGAATCGGCTACCTCGATACGGGAGCGGGTTCCAGGCAGGTCGCTTCAAACTAATATTTGAATAAAAGTCAGGTCAAAAGATGAGAATTCGTCTGGCGAGTGTGTCTGGAAGTCTGTTGGCGGCAATCCTTGCGTTTGTTCCGTGCGTGCTGGCACAATCGCCGGCTCCCGACAAATCGGGAACCGGCATGGCCCATGACATGTCGGGTGTCTGGAATCCCAGAAACATCGCACCCCCGAAGCAAACCGCCCCATTCACGCCGGTCGGCCAGGCTCAATTCGATTTCAACACGCATGAAACGAAGGAAGGCCGCCCCATCACGATCGATCCCACCTATACCTGCCATCCTCCCGGCTTGCCGCACGCTTACTTCAACAGCACTCATCCGTTCGAGATCGTGCAGACGCCCCAGAGAATTTTTATTTTCCACGAAGGCTATCATGTGTGGCGCACCGTCTGGATGGACGGCCGGGAGATGCCCAAGGATTCCGATTCTTTGTGGATGGGCTATTCCATCGGGCACTGGGACGGGGACGATCTCGTGGTCGAAACGGCGGACTTCAACGACAAGACCTGGATCGATGCCGCCGGGCACCCTCACAGCGACGCTTTTAAGCTGACCGAGCGCTTCCACCGCGTGGACCACGATCATATGAAGGTTTCCTTCACGATCGACGACCCGAAGATTTACACCGCCCCCTGGGGTTGGCAAACCGACTTCGATTTGAAGAAGTGGGAAATCCAGGAGGATTACTGCGTCCCCGAGGATGAGGCAAGTTACTTCGAGAGGGAATTGGGAACGCCTCCGGGCAAGTTCGCGCCGGCCAAGTAGCGCAAGCGAAGAACGGCCAAAATGTGCTCCTTTTGGCGATGTATCCCCGGCCCGTTGTAAACCGGTTCAGATAAGCGGCCATTCATGCGGGAATTATTCGCATCACAAGGAGATAAACGATGAGCTGGCTCAATGAAGTAGGAAATTTGTTGCAGCAGTACTCGGGGGGAGCTGCCGCCGCAGCCGCGCCTGCACCGGACGTTCACGAGCATTTCGACCAGGTGGCGCAAGCGGCGCCCAGCAGCGCTATCGCCGAAGGTCTGGCCGCGGCTTTCCGCTCAAGCCAGACGCCGGCTTTTGGACAGATGTTGTCGACGCTGTTCACCAACTCCAACGCAGACCAAAAGGCTGGCATGCTGAACCAGCTGATTTCTTCGGTGAACCCCGCCGCCTTGACGCAGATCCTCTCGGGCGCCGGGCTTGGTTCACTTTTGGAAGGCGCAGGATCGGGCGCGCAGTTGACCCCGGACCAGGCGCAGCAGCTCACTCCCGAAATTGTGCAGCAATTGGCCGCGCATGCCGAGAAAGCGGATCCATCGATTGTCGATTCCCTGGGAAGCTTTTACGCACAACACAGCACCCTGGTGAAGACGCTGGGTGGTGCGGCTCTCACGGTTGTATTGGCAAAGGTTTCGGAACGTCAGAAATAAGCATAAACGGCTGAGTCTTGAAATGGAATTTCGGTCGGAGATCGGAATAGTTATTTCAAAAAAGGGGAACAGATGAGAACAGTTCGAAGTGGATTTTTCTTCCTGTTGGTAGTTGGGGCGCTGATTTGCGGAAGCGCTCCTTTAACCGTTTCTGCCCGTCAGGCGGGCAGCAAAGCGGCAGCTTCGGGGGCCAAAGTAGATTTGAACACTGCGAGTGAAAAGGACTTGGAGGATCTTCCCGGAGTAGGCCCCGCGACGGCAAAGAAGATTATTGCCGGCCGGCCCTATTCTTCGGTGGATGGCCTGTCAAAAGCAGGAGTCCCCGCTCGCACCATCGGCAAGATTTCTTCCCTGGTAACCGTGAGCGGCGCGGCGGCAGCGGCTCCCGCTCCCGCTGCGGCTCCGAAATCGACCGCCAAGGCTTCTGCTCCGGTTTCGCAACCTGCTCCGGCCGCGGCTGCTCCCAGCCAGCCTCCTCCTCCCGCAACGCCAAGCAAGCCAGCGCCTGCGGCGACTGCGTCGCAAGGCTCGCCTGGGGCAGGGATGGTCTGGGTGAACTTGGAGACCGGCGTTTACCACTATCAGAGCAGCCGGTATTACGGCAAAACCAAAAGCGGGAAGTATATGTCTGAAGCGGACGCCATCAAGGCCGGGTACCACGCCGCAAAGAACGAGAAAAAGAGCTAATTAAAGGAGACTGAGCGTGACCAGAAAACGAATCGTATCGACTGCTGTGTTGATGGTTTTGATTTGTGTGGTTTTCCTGTCGCCCAGCCATGGGCAATCGGCGCCCGCCAGCAAAACGGCTGCCGCCTCGTCCGCCGGAAGCCTGGTGGACCTGAACTCCGCCTCCAAAGCGGATTTGTCGGCCCTTCCGGGCATTGGTGCCGTCTATTCCCAGAAAATAATCGACGGGCGCCCGTACAAGGCCAAGACAGACCTGGTAAAGAAGAAAATCATCCCGCAGGCAACGTATAACAAAATCGCCAGCCTGGTGATTGCAAAGCAGGCTGCAAAGTAAATAACGAAAATCTTCCCTTCCGGGCCCTCGGCCAAGCCGTGTTTTCCAACGGTTTGGTCGAGGCCATCCCGTCAAAACCGAACATGCGATTGAGTTTGTTCCGGCCGGGCAGAACTTGACTTGGTTTCGCGCCTTCAGTACTCTCTGCCACCGGATAGGAAGTAGCGCTTCGCTCCGATGAGGTCAACTCGATGAAAGTATCTTTCCGCAGGCTCGGGCAACTGGGTGGGGTCTGGATATTGCTGGCGATGCCGCTGGCTGCGGCCACGGCGCGCATCTATATCACCAACCATGCCGGGACCACTATTTCGATTATCGACCCCAAAGGCAATAAAGTGGTCGGTGAGATCAAGGACATCGAGGTCCCCGAAGCGGTCGACTTCTCTCCCGACGGAAGCCGGCTCTACATCACGCAAGGCCCCGATAACGTAGTCACCGTTATCGATCGCAAGACCGGCAAGGAAATCAAGAAGATACCGCTGAGCGGCCATGCCAACGATCTGGCGGTCACCCGGGATGGGAAATGGGTCGTGGTCTGCATCGGCCAGGTTCCCGGCGGCCTCGACCTGATCGACACAACTTCACTCGAGAACGTAAAGACGATCCCTGCGGAAACGCGGCTGCACGACGTCGTTATATCGCCCGACAGCAGGTTTGCGGTGACCACTTCGCCCGAACGGAAAATTTGTGAGGGTCTTCGACCTCCAGAGCCAGCAGCAGGCATGGGAAGTCAAGTTCGATCAGGGAACGCTGGTGCCGGCTATCGAGAGCGGTCCGGACGGCTCGCCTCGCCGCATCTTCGTGCAGCTTGCCGAATCCGATGGATTCACGGTCGTGGATTTCGCCACGCACAAAGAAGTCACCAGGATCAAGTTTCCCGACGACGAACCGAGCCTTACGCGCGCCGGAAGTCCTCCGAGCCACGGCATCAGCGTCGCGCCTGACGGCAAGACGCTGTGGGTCAACAGCGCGACCTACGACTCCGTTTTTGTCTACTCGCTCCCTGACCTGAAATTGGTGGGGCGCGTTCATTTGCCCCAGATTATGGCCCCGGGACGCGAGCCCATCAGCGGCGGCCCGGAGTGGATCGCTTTCACGCCGGACAGCAAGATGGCTTACATCGCCAACGCCGGCGATCGGTCGGTGTCGGCGATCGATATGAAGTCGCTGAAGGCGATCGCTCGCGTCCAGGTAGGCGAAGCGCCCGGGCGGATGAACACCTTAGTGCTGCCCTAAGGAATTTGCGAGAACCCATCGGGGCGTTGACGCGTGGTGTCGTTTACAGATTGCACGAAGTAGCTTCTTGGAGGCGATACGATGTCGGGAAACTTCTATCAAGGGATTCTGGCACTCCTGGTGGTCGGGGCGTCGGCCTTCGCCGCGGTTCCGTCCGGCGGTGCCCCCGCGAGGCAGGACGCTTCCAAGTCCGTGACTCTTGACTATGAATTCTTCAAAGCCCGCGTGGAACCCATTTTCCTGAAACGGCGGCCGACGCACGCGCGCTGCTACGCCTGCCATGCGTCCAATACCGGCCCGCAATACCTGGTAAAGCTTTCGCCCGGAGCCACTTCCTGGAACGAAGAGCAATCCCGCAAAATCTTCCAGAACGTATCCCGGCTCATCGATCATTCCGACCCGATGAACAGCCGCTTCCTGAACCATCCCCTGTCGCCGATGGCCGGTGGAGATGTCCACGGAGGTGGCCGGCAATTTGAATCGAAAGATGACCCCGACTGGCAGGCCATGGCCGCCTGGGCCAGCGGCCAGAAACTGCCAAGCTCATCGGCGTCCCAGTAATTCCCGTTGTCGCGCCTTGTAGTATCCTGCCGCGGATAGAAAGCATCGCAGTTCATATTTGCTGTTGCTCGTAAATGCAGCTTGCATGGAAAGCGGAACACCGTGCTCGATCTAACCGGGAAAATTGCGATAGTCACGGGAGCCGGCTCCGTCGGGCCCGGCTGGGGGAACGGCAAGGCCATGTCGGTGTTGTTAGCGCGCCGGGGCGCCAAGGTTTTTGGAATTGACGTAAATAGTGACGCTGCATTGGTCACGGCCGAAATCATTCAGAAGGAAGGCGGCACATTCGTCGCCCATCACTGCAATATTCTGGTCGCGGAGGAAGTGCGCGGGTCTGTCGATGCGTGCGTCGAGCGCTTCGGGCGCATCGATATTCTGGTCAATAACGTTGGGGGGTCGGCGCCGGGCGATCCCGTGTCGATGAGCGAAGAAGTGTGGGATGGCCAGATCGACTTCAACCTCAAGACGGCGTTCCTTGGCTGCAAGTACGTGCTTCCGGTCATGGAACAGCAGGGTTCCGGCGCGATTCTGAATATCGCCTCCATTGCTGCACTTCGTCACCACGTCGCGGGACGCACCTACGTAGCCTACAGCTCCGCCAAGGCGGGACTGATCGCCTTCGGCAAGGCCACCGCGATGGCCTATGTGAAAAAGGGCATCCGCTGCAATACTCTGGTGGTCGGCACGATGCATACCCCGCTCGTGGAGGCCCGCGTCGTTCATCAGACGGCCGGCGGTGACGTTGAAAAGCTCATCGCGCAACGGAACGCGGGCATACCGATGGGTCGCATGGGCGACGCCTGGGATGTAGCGAACGCAGCGCTCTTCCTCGTGTCGGATGAAGCGCGTTACATCACGGGCACGGAGTTGATTGTGGACGGCGGTATCTCGGCGGCCAGGCCGTAGATCCCGGTGCGGCGCATCCAACGCCAGGTTATTGAATCGAGGTTCCTTTGGCTCGTATCAAATTGCCAGCACCAAGTGCCATGTCGCCCGAGGAGAAGCGCGCCTACGAAGAAGCCGCCGCGGGATTGCGCGGCCATGCCCCCGCCCCCATGACAGCGTGGCTCAAGAATCCTGAGTTGGCGCGCCGCGCGCAAAGGTTGGGCGAATTCATCCGCTTTGAGATGAGTTTGCCGTCCCGCCTCCGAGAGCTGGCCATTCTAGTTGTCGCCCGCCATTGGTCGGCCCACCACGAATGGAGCGTACACAAAAAGATCGCCCTGGAAGCGGGCGTAAGCCCGGATGTAGCTGCGGACATGGCAGCGCGTCGCCGCCCGTCGTTCAAAAACAACGCCGATCGCGTGGTCTATGAGATCGCGACCCAAATGCTTGAAACTCGAAGTATTTCCGATGTCCTTTATCGCCAAGCCATCTCCGAACTCGGCGACCAGCAGATGGTGGAGCTTATTGGCGTGCTTGGGTACTACTCTTTTGTATCGATGACGCTGGTCGCTTTCGAGATCGGGCTTCCCGAGGATCTGCAACCCGAACTCCTGGATAGCTTTAACCCGGCTACGTAGCGAAGGCCATCGCGGCATGAAGACGGATTTGAAGATTGCCGGTGGAACGATCATCGATCCCGAGCGCGGTATAAACGCGCAGGGAGATGTTCTGATCCGTGGAAATACGGTCGTAGAAGCCGCAGCGGAAGAAGCAACCGAGGCTGCGACTACCATCGACGCGCGGGGTTGTCTCGTTCTTCCCGGCTTGATCGATTTCCACGCCCATCTCTATGCCGGCGGCACCGAATCCGGCGTGCCCGCGGATAGCGCACTACTACCGATGGGCGTTACCACGGCTGTTGACGCGGGCAGCTGCGGCTCGGCGAACTACGAAAGCTTTGTCCGGACGACCGTGGCCGCCAGCCAGGTGCGCATTTTCAGCTTTATCAACATCTCGCCAGGCGGGCTCATCTGTACCCGCTATGCGGAACAGCTGGATCCGCAGTATTACGACGAGCCGAGGATCGCGGAACTCTTCCACCGCTACCGTGGGCAGTGCCTCGGATTGAAAATTCGGCTCTCGAAGGAAATCGTTGGCAGCCTGGGCAGCAAACCACTTGAACACACACTGCAAATTGCGGAGCGGCTGGGCTGTTCGGTCACTGTTCACACGACGAATCCCCCGATCCCTCCCGACGAAATCGCGGGGATGCTGCGCCCGGGCGATGCGTACTGCCACATGTATCAGGGAATAGGCGACACGATCCTCGGCTCCGATGGGAAGGTACGCGCGGGGCTTTACGAGGCGAGGCGGCGAGGCGTCATCTTCGACTCGGCCAATGGTAGAAAGAATTTTTCCTTTCGCGTTGCCCAAGCGGCGCTTGCCGAAGGATTTCCGCCCGACATCATCAGCAGCGATCTCACTAAAAAGACGCTCTTCTCCGATTTTGTTTTCAGCTTGCCGTTGACGATGATGAAGTTTCTCAAGCTGGGCATGCCCGTCGAAAGAGTCGTTGCGGCAGCCACTTCCGTTCCGGCCCGGCAGATCGGAATGCGAGGTAAATTGGGCACGCTCGCGCCAGGGGCATTCGCGGATGTCGCGATTTTCCGCCGGGTGAAGAAGCAAGCGCTGATGGTGAAAGACGATTCGGGCGATTCCATTGCCGTGGAAGATTGGCTAATTCCCCAGATGACAGTCCTCAACGGCAGGATCGCTTACCGCCAGATCGATTTCCAATAATTGCTTCGAGTTCCGCGGACGTGGGGCTGGAATCCGAGTTCACGGAACAGCGAGTTTACATTGACACTTCGGTCCGTCGCCTTTAGGCTAGCGCCGCGAGCTGCCAGGTCAGCACTTTTCAGATCCCAGGGAGCGTCGCCGAGGAGGCCCGCGATGAAACGCGAAGACGTGCAAAAGATTTTTGAGCAGGCTGGCGCTGTCCGCAAAGGCCACTTCGAGCTTTCGAGCGGCCTTCACAGCAGCACCTACATCCAGTGTGCCCTCGTTCTTCAGTATCCCAATCACGCCGAGACTCTAGGCCGGGCCCTTTCCGAGCTTTTTGCGAATCTTCAGGTGGCCTGCGTGGTCGCTCCCGCGATGGGCGGCATCACCATCGGTTACGAAGTGGCGCGGGCGCTTGCCGTTCGCTCGCTTTGGGTGGAGCGCGACCGGTCTGGTCAAATGGCTCTGCGTCGCGGTTGGGAACTCAAACCCGGTGAGCGCGTTCTGGTGATCGAAGATGTCTGGACCACCGGTGGTTCTACGCGCGAAACCATCGGCGTCGTGGAGCAAGAGGAAGGACTGGTGGTTGCCGCCGGCGCGCTGATCGATCGCACCGGTGGCGCCGTCGAATGGAACGTTCCGGCGCGCGCCCTGCTTGAAATGGAAGTCCCCAGCTACGAGCCGGACGATTGCCCGCTATGCCGTGCCGGCGGCGCCACTACGCGCCCCGGTTCGCGCATGACCCGCGCGCAGCACCCCTAGGCTGCTTGCGCGCCGGCGTTGTTGGGCCAGCCGCGGTCCGTCATGCGATAATGCGGCTTACAGCCCGATGAAAAATATCAAGATCACCATCGCGTACGAGGGCACCCAATTCCACGGCTGGCAATCCCAGCCCGGCGTTGCAACGATTCAGGGCGCAATCCATGACGCGGGGCGCAAGATCACGCAGGAAAAGATCGTCGTACATGGCGCGAGCCGCACCGATACCGGCGTCCACGCCTTGGGCCAGGTTGCTCATTTCAAGACGCGCTCGCCGCTGTCTGCGACGGAGTTGCAGCGCGCGCTCAACGCGCTCTTGCCGCCGGCGATTCGGATCGTGTCCGCCGAAGAAGTGGGCCACGATTTTCACTCGCGCTGGCAATCCCAGGGCAAGACTTATCGCTACCGGATATACCGTGGGAAGGTGCTGCCGCCCTTCGATTATGGCCGGGTGCTGCACTATCCCTGGCCGCTCGACGAAAACGCCATGTCCGCTGCCGCGCGGGAATTCGAGGGCGAGCACGATTTCACGTCGTTTGCGGCGTCCTCTGGATCGGAGGAAGACGACCGCGATCGCGACATGCTGCGTGTGATCTACAGCTCCGAAATCATCCGCGAACACGAGCGCGACGAAATTGCTTTTGTGATTCGGGGAAAATCTTTCTTGCGCTACATGGTGCGCAAAATCGTGGGAACCTTGCTGGAAGTGGGGAAGGGGAGGCTGCTTCCGGGGGACATCCCGCAGGTGTTTGAGGCGCGCGATCGCTCGCGTTCCGGTCCTACCGTGCCACCAGAAGGCCTTTACCTCGTGGCGCTGGAATATCCCGATCCGGCCGATTCGCTTGCGTCTCTTCCATCCCGCCTCGGATCGAAAGTTTCCAGCGTTTCGAGCGTCTAGCAAATGGCCGTTCCGCCGGAGCCATTCGCCGCAGCAACCGCTCACGTTTCGGGTGTGGTGGAATCCATCGATCCCGCTTCCGGCGTGGTGCATGCGCGTTTCGCCGCCACGAATCGGGCGGATATTCCCGCGATTTTTGAGCGCGCTCGAATCGCGCAGAAGGAATGGGCGGTGCGGCCACTTCAGGAACGCTGCGCGATGGTGCAGCGTCTTCGCGATGCGATCTTCGACTCGCGCGAGGAAATCGCCATTATGATCACGCGGGAAACAGGCAAGCCCCACGTCGAGGCGATTTTTGCTGAGATCGTTCTCGCCCTCGATACCGCCGACTTCCTCGCACGCCGCGCGCCGCGCTGGCTTCGGCCCGAACGCGTTCCGCACCACAATTTCGCTGCTCAAGGCGAAGTCCGGCTGGCTCGAATTTGAGCCGCTGGGCGTGGTCGCGATCATCTCGCCCTGGAATTATCCCTTCGCGATTCCGATGGCGCAGATCATTCCAGCGCTCTTGGCCGGCAATGCCGTGCTGCTGAAGCCCTCGGAGTTGACGCCCTCGACCGGGGCGCTAATTGGGGACCTGGTCGGTAAGTTGACTGATGCATTGAAATTCCCTCCGAACTTGGTGCAGGTCCTGCAGGGCGCAGGAGATATTGGCGCCGCACTCATCGACGTTTCACCGGACAAAGTGTTCTTTACCGGCAGCGTGGCGACGGGGCAGCGCATCGCGGAAGCATGCGGCAGAAAGTTGATCCCCAGTGTCGTGGAACTTGGCGGCAAGGACGCGATGATCGTCCTAGGCGATGCCGATCTCGACATCGCATCGAGCGCAGCCGTCTGGGGTAGCTTCACCAATTGCGGCCAGGCGTGTCTCTCGGTCGAGCGCATTTATGTTGAGCGCGCGGTCGCCGAACGCTTCAGCGCGCTGTGCGTGCAAAAGACGGCGAAGCTTCGTCTGGGGGCACCCTCGGATGCCGATGCCGAAGTTGGCCCAATGATCCGGCTTCGCCAGTTGGAAAAAGTAGAGGAGCATCTGCGCGACGCGGTATCGCGGGGCGCCAAAATCCTCTTCGGAGGCCATCGGCGCCCGGAGCTTGGCCCGAACTTCCTCGAACCCGCCGTCGTCGCCAGTGTCGATCACTCAATGAAAATCATGCGCGAAGAGACATTCGGGCCGGTACTGGCAATTCAAGCGGTCGGTTCCGCGGACGAAGCGATCGCTCTCGCCAACGATTCGCCCTTTGCGCTGAGCGGCAGCATTTGGACGGCCGACGCCCGCCGCGGCAGGGAACTTGCGTCGCGCCTGCGTGCAGGTTCCGTGATGGTCAACGACGTCGCGAGCTATTACGGTATCTCCGAAGCCCCTCACGGGGGCCGCGGGGCCAGCGGCTGGGGGCGGGCGCACTCGCGGTTCGGACTCCTCGAAATGGTTCACACGAAATACGTGGATGTCGACAGGTTGCCGTACGCCGCCAAGGCCTGGTGGTTCGGCTACACGTCAGAGCTGGCCTTCGCCGCCGATCTCTTCGTCGAGCTTCTTTTCGCACGCAGTTGGCGCCGCCGCTTTTCCGCGCTCACATTACGGCGAGGAGCGCGAAGGCTTATCTTCCGCCGAGACCGGATCTGACGGGCAGTTTTCGCCGGTCGCGGGCAATAGGCGCGACTACTACGGGCACATCTGTCGGTTTCCAACAACGCGAGCAAAATAGCCGGATGGAGGAGATATGTTGATTGGGGTTTTAGCAGCACCGCCTTAAGCGCAATGCCGCAGGGTACGGGACAAATAGCGAGAGCGCCATATTTGTGCAACTTCGCAAAAGTGGATCACCTTAAAGCCGGGAGTTATCTGTCTGTGCGATCAGGTCCCGGGGAGCGGTTTTCGATGATTGATCGTCTTAAAGCGGGAAGAGCGGTATACACCTGTGATGAACACAACGAGTGGTACAAAGTATTCTACGGTTCCTCCGATAGCCCCTGCGGCGTGGAGTCCACTAGTGGAATTGATGTTCGCGCGGTATGTACCTGTAAGTTTGGCTGGGTGAATAAAAAGTGGGTCGATATACTGTCCGGGTGATAATTCACTGCCGCACATGGATACCGGGGCTGGGAGAGACGGGCAACGCTTCGTCAGGCTACAATCGAGATGTTGTTGACGTTCTTGATGGCTGGCGCCGACGCCAACGAATCGCGTGAAACTCGCCCTTATCTGCTGTATCTTATTCTGGATGGCAACGCTTTCAGTTCGCGCAGCCGAAGACTCGTCCGCCCGGGTCGCCCAGGACCCGGCCACCGGCCGCGCCCTCGATTGGCTTGGCAAGAATGCGAGTTGGGTGACCGAGCAGCAGGTTCGTCTCACGGAAATACCCGCTCCTGAGTTCCACGAGGCCGAGCGCGGTCAGTTTCTCAAGCAACTGTTTGAAGCGGAAGGACTTCACGTTCGCGTCGACGAAACGGGAAATGTGATCGCGGAGCGGCCGGGAGCCGATCCGAAGAATGTCGTCCTGCTCGCCGCGCATTTGGATACTGTTTTCCCCGGCGATACCGATGTGCGCGTTAAGCGTTCCGGCGATCGCCTGCTGGGGCCTGGAATTTCGGATAACGGAGCCGGACTTGCAGCATTGGTTGGCATCGCCCGGGCCTTTTCGGAATCCGGCGTTCGCACGGACAAGACAATTGTGTTGGCTGGCGACGTGGGCGAAGAAGGGGAAGGGAATCTGCGGGGAATGCGCGCGCTCGTCGAACACTATGGGCCGCGCCTTGCTGCGGTTATAGCGGTTGACGGTCCCTCGGCTGAACACATTACGACTCAGGGCATTGCTTCGCGACGCATTGAAGTGACGATTACCGGACCTGGCGGGCACAGCTGGTCGGATTTTGGCGTTCCCAACCCGATCACGGCGCTTTCCCGCGGGATTGTGCGCTTCTCGGCGATCCGGCTTCCGGAAATACCGCGAACTTCATACAATTTTGGGGTAATCGAGGGCGGCCAGTCCGTCAACTCCATTCCCGCTAGGGCCGTGGCGAAAGTGGACCTGCGCTCCGAGGACGAGAAACAGCTCACGCGCATGGAAAATGCCCTGCGCGACGCCATGCAGGCCGGGGCGAAAGACGAAGCGTATGGCGCGCGTTCCTCGAAGGATTCCATCCAGGTGAGTTTTCGTTCGCTGGGCACCCGCCCTGCCGGAACGCTTCCCGATAATTCGCCTTTGCTGCAGACCATTCGCGATGTCGACCGCTTTCTTGGCAATCGCTCGCGCCTTGAACGAAGCTCCACCGACGCCAACATTCCGCTGTCGCTCGGGATTCCGGCGGTGGCAATCGGGTCGGGCGGAATAGGAGGCGGTTCGCATACGCTCGGCGAATGGTACGATCCGTCCGGCCGCGAACTCGGGCTGAAGCGACTATTCCTCACAGCTGTCTCCCTTTCCGGCGTGCAACCCTGATCTGGATGACCAGCTCAGCTTGCCCGCCCGATCGCCTGCCACATACACTTACAGCAGCATGACGTGACAACTCACGGCACGGACGTTCTGCAGTTTCTCCACTGCTTGCCGCAGGGAAGAAACTGTATAGTTCGAGAAGATTTTCCGTAGGCACTTCTTGTCAACCTGCAAGAAGCGGATTGGAAACCCCAAGGCAATTGTTGGGCCTAAGATAACTCCCGCGTTTTGCTTCTCCTTGCCATTCACTAAAGCGGCACATCCTCAACGCAGCTGTTCGCTTAGCATTCGCGGTGGCCCGATTGTTGCGTCGGAGATAGCATCGCTCCGCTGCCCTAGCCCCGGGGATTCAGGAGAAAACGATGGCGTGGAGAAGTTATTCGGTAACAAACCAGCCCGAGCGCGCTTGGCCGAATCGCGTCTCTGGCAGGCCGTAATCGTAAGCACCATCGAGGAGTGGATATCCGGACCGTTGCGCCTCAAGCGCCAGGCCGAAGATTACCTGTTCAGGGACGACTCCGATTTTCCGGCCGTCTGCCAATCCGCGGGCATGGATGTCGATCGCTTGCGGGCGAAGCTGACGCGTTTACGTCTTCAGTCCGCGGCGCTGCCTAAATAAGCGACACTCCTTTCGCGGGCTAGCTGTTTAATTCCTCGCCGTTCGTTCCCCGCCGCAAGTTTTCGCTCCTTCCAGAAATTCGCTGACGCCCTCACTCCGATTTGGATATAGTTGTTGTCCGGCAAACAGCAAACGCACCTCGATGGTGCAGAGTGGGAGCAATCTCAGCATGGCAAATCTGGGCTATATCGGATTGGGAATGATGGGCAGCAGCATGGTGAATCGGCTGATCGAGAAGGGGCACACCGTAACCGGTTACAACCGCACCCGCGCCAAAGCGGAGCCCTTGATTGCCCGCGGCATGCGCTGGGCGGATTCCCCGCGAGCGCTGGCGCAAGGCGCCGATGTGATCTTCAGCATGGTTACCAATGCTTCTGCCCTCGAATCGCTCGCTAGCGGCCCCGACGGATTCCTTGCCGGGCTCGGCCACGGAAAAATCCTGATCGATATGACCACCGGCAGTCCGGCCAAGTGCCGGGAACTTGCCGCGAAAGTTCGCGAAAAAGGCGCGGACATGGTCGATGCCCCGGTTTCGGGAAGTCCAGGGATGCTGAAGGAGGGCAAGGTTTCCATCATGGTGGGAGGGCACCGCGAGACCTTCGATCGCGTGAAGCCGCTGCTCGAAGATATCGGCTCCAAAGTTACCTGGGTTGGCGAGGTTGGCCTGGCGGTCTCGATGAAAATCGCCATGAACCTTAGTCTGGCGGTGCAGATGATCGCGTTTTCCGAAGGCGTTCTGCTTGCCGAGAAGAGCGGAATCGCGCGCGAAACTGCGGTTGACGTGCTTACTCATAGCGCGATCGCGTCGCCCATGGTTCAATACCGCGGCCCCTTCGTTCTGAAGATGCCCGAAGAGGCGTGGTTCGATGTCGAGATGATGCAAAAGGATTTGCTGCTGGCTCTCGAAATGGGCCGGCAACTTCTGGTCCCACTGCCGACCAGTTCCGTGGCGAACGAGTACATGACGGCTTCCCGCGCTCTTGGCTTTGGGAAGAGGGATTTCGCGATTGTCTTTGAAACGCTGGCGCGGACGGCCGGAGTTGCGAAATAAATAATGGTGAGGGAAGGGCGAAAACCGCCTTGGTAATAGTTCGTAATAGGGAGATTAACTGTGAAGTGGTGGCTAGCCTCGATTTTGGTGTTTTCTTCCGACGTTGTCGGCATTCGCGCAGCAGCCTCAGCTGCCCGTTTCAAAGAATTTTCCGCTACAGGCAAATATCGTTTCTGTTGAGACGCAGCAGCAGCAGGATCTGACGAACGGAACCGGCGAGACCTCCACGACGCACCTGGTGAAGGCGGAAATCGGAGGCAAGACGTATCGGCTTTCGATCAAGCTGCCACTGCGCCAAAAACGTCCTTTTCAGCACCATGCGTGGCTGCAGCCGGGGTTATATCCCGCGCGCCGCACCACGCATGGATTCGAATTTGAATACCAGGACGGCGACAAAGTGCGCCATGAAGAACTCCACATCGTCACTGTGGAATAGCTGAGCCTGTCCATCTGTTCGCCGAGTCGCCAGCGCCACGAACTGCGCTCGCCCCCTCAGGCCAGCGAGGCCAGCAAGGTTGACATCCACTTCGCGCGAGTGATAGATGATGTACGTTCAGAACGCGCTGTAAGAGGTTAACGGGCTTTTGCACCGGACAACAGGAGACCCAGCCATGGGAGAGAATGCTCCGCGCGATTTATTTTCACCTATTCTGAGCAGCGATTTCCTGATGGGACCGTTTCCTCCTGACGGCGCGCCTGTTCACTACGGGCGTCTTCGTTTTCTATATCCTTGATGAACTTCACTCCGGGCGCACCAGCCTTCTCATCTACGCGGCTATGGCTATCCAGTTCGTTGGCATTGCACTGGTGGCGCTCGGTTACAAAACGCGCGCAGCGGCTCTCATGCTGGCTGCCTACTGTATTCTGACCGCGGTTCTTTTTAACGGCAGCAAGGAATGGGCCGGCCTTTTCATGACCCACATGCTGAAGGATCTCGCCGTGGCGAGCGGTTTCTTGTTCATGTTTGCGTACGGCCCGGGTCCTCTATCGCTCGATAGGCTTTCGGCCGGTGGCAAGCAAAGCGGAATCTCCAGCAACGGTATTTTTATGGGGTTTCTGCTGTTCGTGGGGCGAATATTTTCCGCCGTGCTGTTCCTCTACTACGGCACGTTCAAAATCATGCACACCCCGCAGATGCAGGCTTACATGGTGAAGCACAATTCCCACGTGCCCACGAACCTTATCTACCTGGCGATACTCACGCAGATCGTTCCGCCCGCGCTGGTGTTGCTCGGTTACAAGACGCGCTACGGCGCTCTGGCGCTCTCCGGATTCTGCATCATTGCGACGTGCCTGTTTCATGCCGAATTTGGCAATCACGCCGAAGTGGAGCAATTCCTGCTCGATTTCGCGATCGCCGGCGGGCTCTTGTTCATGTTCGCGTATGGCCCGGGACCGTTTTCCGTGGACGCGCGCCTGGCACGCGCCAGTGCGGCGGGAAAGCCCAGTCTGACGGTCGAAAAGGGCAACATGTCCCTGGTGGGGTGAAGAGCCAACTGATGGAAAAATTGTTACTATTACCCTGCTTTGAATAGGAGGCTCCCCGTGGACAAGAGAGAAGCCGGCCGAAGAGGATTCATCAAGAAGAGCGTCGCTCTCGCGGGCTGGGCCGCGGCGGGCGGAGCGGGGCTGGCAAAAGGTCAAACGGCCGACTCGGCGACGGAACCCGCGAAGGACCTCGAAGCGTACGGCGAGCGCTCGCACTATGTAACTTCGGTGCGCATTTTCCCGCCGCCTTTCGGCCCCGATCCCTTCGGTCTCACCAGCCATCTTTTCACGCCGCTTCAGGATTCGGTGGGAATCATCACTCCCGCCTCGCTGCATTACACGATGGCCCACAAGGGCTTCTACGTTCCGGATATCAACCCGGCGCAGCACCGCCTGATGATTCACGGCATGGTGGATCGCCCGCTGATTTTCACCATGGACGATTTGAAGCGCTTCCCGCCGGTCTCCCGGGTTCATTATCTCGAGTGCAACGGAAACAAGGCCAGGCCGGACCACAAGACCGTGCAGCGCGCGTGCGGCCTCACCAGTTGCAGCGAGTGGACGGGCGTCCCGCTGTCTCTGTTGCTGAAACAGGCCGGCGTGCACAACGGCGCGAAATGGATCGTGGCGGAAGGCGTCGAAGACAACAAAGGCTCGATGACGCTCCCGTTGTCGAAGGCCATGGACGACATGCTCGTCGCCTACGGCCAGAACGGCGAGCCGGTTCGCCCGCAAAACGGCTTTCCCTTGCGGCTGCTGGTCCCTGGTTTCGAAGGCCTCTGCAATGTGAAGTGGCTGAGGCGAATCAAAGTTGTGGATGAGTTCTACGGCACCTACAACGAAATGGACCGCTATACCTCCGTCGATCCAAGAACCGTCAAGCCGATCCCTTTCGAGCAAGGCCCGAAATCGGCCATCACTTTTCCCTCCGGCGGCCAGAAATTGCCCGAGCGCGGCCATTATCAGATCACGGGATTGGCGTGGTCGGGCGGGGGCGCCATTCGTAGGGTTGAAATTTCCACCGATGGCGGCCGCACGTGGAAAGATGCCGACATTCAGTCCACCGTGCATCGCATGGCGCACACGCGGTTCGGCATGGATTGGGTCTGGAACGGGGAAGAGTGCACGATTATGTCCCGCTGCACCGATGAACTCAATCAGTCTCAGCCGACGGCGGCCGATTTCGCCCGCTTTTTCAATCAGACCACCGAATATCTTTTCAACAAACAGAACACCCCCAACGGACATAACAACTACATCCTTCCCTGGAAGATCGATCGCGATGGCAACGTTCAAAATGGCCTGGCGTAGCGCACTTCTGGTTTCCGCGGTGATCCTGGCGACGTGTGCCGCAGCGTCCGCGCAGGCGCCCGGACTACAATCTGGGGAAGACGCCGACCGACGACGAGATTCGCGCGTGGGACATCTCCATCACTCCCGACGGGAAAGGGCTCCCGGCAGGCAGCGGTACGGCGGTCGAAGGCGCAAAGCTCTACGTCCGCAAGGGCTGCGTGATTTGCCATGGACCCGACGGGACGGGAGGCCTCGCGCCGCACCTGGTGCAAACGAAAGACCCGGCTTCGCCTTCCTCGCACCCCGAGAAAGACCATCGTGACGTTCTCGCCGTTCGCGACGACGCTGTGGGATTTCATCCATCGCGCCATGCCCCTGCAGCGGGCGGGTACACTGAAGCCGGACGAAGTCTACGGCCTCACGGCGTTCCTGCTCTATAAGAATGGCATCATCCAGGAAACCGACGTCCTGGACGCGCAGTCTCTTCCCAAAGTGAAAATGCCGAATCGCGACGGTTTCATTCCGCCCGACGTTTCGCAATACAAGCCCGGCACTCCGTTACCGATCGCAATCAGCTCGGACCCGGCGCCGGAGAAGAAGTAACAGTCGTCGAGCAGCCGTTCTGCTTATTTCAGGCCCACGGACCAAAAAGAGAAATCCTCGCCAAGCATGGAGGCACTATGAAGTTCCTCGCGCCGAAGACGCTGATCGCAGCCGCTGTTATGGTTTCTGTTGTTGCGCTGAAAATTTCTGCCGGCGGCGGGCAGGCTCCCCAGAAGAATAACCCCCGCGCGGAAGAGGCGTGGGCGGAGGGCATTCCCCACGCTGATTTGGGCGGCGGTTTTTATCGCAACCCGGTTCTGGGGCCTGGCAGCGACAACACGCTCCTGAAGGTGGGAAGCGACTATTACATGATGGCCGGCGGCGGATGGCCGGATCAGTTGATCTGGCATTCCCGGGATTTGGTCAACTGGGCGCCCGTCGTGCGCACGCTCCGCAAATTTGACGGCGGCGCGTGGGCATCCGACCTCACCTATTACAAGGGCAAGTATTACATTTACACGACGCAGATGGACGCTTCCCGCGGCAATGTGGGACATCATGGCTCGCTGACGGTTCCCGTCAGGGAGCAGGGCGACAAGGCCTGGAAGAACATCGTGATGTGGGCCGACCACGTTGAAGGCCCGTGGAGCGACCCCATCGACATCGGCGTTTACGGCCTTTTCGATCCGGGGCACGTCGTGGACCAGCAGGGCAATCGCTATCTTTACTTTAATAAGGGCATGATCGTTCGCCTCTCGCCCGATGGCCTCAGCGCGGTGGGAGAGCTCCGAAAGGTGTATGACGGCTGGGATTACCCGAAAAGCTGGCTGGTGTCCTGCAAATGCCTGGAGGCGCCCAAGCTGATGTTCCACAACGGCTACTACTATATGACTTCCGCGGAAGGAGGCACCGACGGGCCAAGCATTGCCCATATGTCGGTTGTAGCCCGCTCTAAAGCGGTGGATGGGCCGTGGGAGAATTCGCCCTACAATCCGCTCGTACACACCGGGAGCTCCGCCGATAAGTGGTGGCGCCAGGGGCACGGCACCTTCGTCGAGGACGAAGCCGGCAAATGGTGGTTCATGTATACCGGCTTTGAAAATGGCTATGAGCTTTACGGCAAGCAGAGCCTGCTGCTCCCGCTCGAATGGACAGCTGACGGCTGGCCGCGCGTTCCCTTCGGTGTTTCTGCGGCGGACGTCCTGAGCAAACCGGCGGGAGAAAATGTTGGCCACGGCATGCCCTTGTCCGACGATTTTTCAAATGCGACGCTGGGGATTCAGTGGCTCTACGACCCGTCCGTGAAACCGGAAGAATCTTTCAAGGTCGGGGAGGGCGAGCTGGTAATGAAGGCTCAGGGAAACCCGACCGGCAGGGTGGCGGATGCGGCCGATTCCCGCATGCAGTTCCCGTCGCACGCGACGATGCTGGGCGTCATGGCCCTCAATCACTCCTATGAAGCCGAGGTGGAAGTTACCATCCCGGAGACCGCGGAGGGAGGGTTGTTGCTCTCGTCTGGACGCGGCGAAACGGGGACGTGGGCCTCGGTCGGGCTGCGAAAAGGGGAGCTGTTCCGCAACGGCGATCACAAATCGTCGGTCGAGTCCAAGGACACGCATCTGTTTCTGCGCCTGCGCGACATGAACTACGATATCTCCGCCTTCTACAGCCAGGATGGAAAGAACTGGACGCAGTTTGAAAACGCTTCGCGGGTAACGGACGGGCGGCGTCTCTCTCTGTATGCCGCCGGCACAGGGGATGTAGTGTTCCGCAACTTCAAGTATCACGGATTGGATTGAAAGAGCGGGGGCGGATCGCTTTCATTGGTGTATAACACTCCAGACACAAACCGGGTGTAGAATCGGCGGCATGCGCTGCCCACGGAGCACGCGGGGTCCGCGAATCCAATCTCAGCGAGGAGAAGCAAAATGGCCAACGTGAAACCGATTCCCGACGGATATTCTACTGTTACGCCGTATCTATTCATCAAAGGCGCTGCCGCCGCCATCGAGTATTACAAGAAGGTTTTCGGCGCGCAGGAGATCATGCACTTGCCCGCTCCCGGCGGGCTTGTCGGCCACGCCGAGCTCAAGATCGGAAACTCCGTCATCATGCTGAGCGACGAGAATCCGCAGTGGGGAACGAAGGGCCCTCATACGCTCGGTGGCAGCGCGACGAGCCTCCACGTCTATGTTGAGAATGTGGATTCTGTGGTGCAGAAGGCGCTCGCGGAAGGCGCACAGCTCCATCGCCCGGTGAAAGACCAGTTCTACGGAGACCGCAGCGGCTCGGTGGTCGATCCGTTTGGCCATCTGTGGTCGATTGCCACACACATTGAGGACGTTTCAGCGGAAGAGATAGAAAAGCGCATGGCCGTGGCAATGAGCCAGTCTGCCAGCGGCTAATTGGGGCGTCAGCCCCCGGTCGGGCGTCGCGATCAGGTCAAGACAAGAAGCCGGGCGACAGGTGAAATGTCTCCTGTCGCCCGGCAAACTCGTCAGGCTGTTCGAACGAATGCAGCGTTACTGCAAGCCCAGGATGTGCGCCGGGTTCGTCTTGGCCATCGTGTTGACTTCCGCCTGGGTGAAGCCCGCTTTCAGCATGGCTCCCATAATGTTGACCATCGCGTCGGGATGAAGGGGAGCGCCGCCCAGGCCGCCCGAGTCCGACGCAAGAATGCAGTATTGCGGACCGATGGCCTTGATCGCTTTCGCGTAATCGGCGTAGCTTACGACGGAGTTGGCGACTCTTGTCGCATTGTTTACAAACTCGATGTACGCCCCGTCGGCGACCGCTTCCTTCATCTGCGGGATCGTCATTTGAACGGGCGTGGCCATCGCGTGCGTCACCACGATGTGCTGCACGCCCTGTTTGCGTCCTTCGTGAACGATCAGGAGACCGTCCGTGGCCGAAGAGTGCCCGGTTTCAAGCACCAGCTGATATTTTGCGATCATGGCGATCACCGCGACCGCTTCGGGGACCAGTTTTCCGTCCTTCGAAATTGTGATGAACGGGCGATTGGTCTTGTCCACCTTCACCGCCTGTTCATTGTCGAAGGTGGGGAACCACACGACCTTGCCGTAACCGCCCTTCAGCATGGCCATACGCTCGACGGCAGCGGGATTCAGCCCTCCCACCGTAAGGTTGAGATCGATGCCACCAAAAACGTCCAGGCCGGGAACCTCTTTGCGCACCACGTAGGCTAGCGCGGCCGTCGATTCATAGTGATTTTTCAGCACGAGGCCCCGCATTCCGCGGGCCTTCGCCAGCTTCGCCAGATCTATTGCGTCGATCGCACGCGGCATGCTGTCGGGATCCGAATGCGCGTGGATGTCGATCACACCGGTCAAGTCGACCTGCGCGTGGGATGCGGGGATGGCCGCCAGCAGAAATACGCCAAGCGCCCAGACGATAGAAATGCGAATCCCGATGCGCGATTTATTTGTATTCAAAGTGAATTCTCCTTATGCCTCAGAGGCGATAACACGAGCGGCTCCTCCACATCGTTCCAGCCGCCTTCGCTTTCTAATGCGCTTCTTTTTTTTGCGTTTTCAAACTCGCCGAGTGTACCACGAGGCGGACACGAGTCCGAAGCGCAACGGCTCGCCGGCACATGCTTGGAAAAGCAACTTTGTGTCTTTGCCGCGTGGCGGAGCCGGTCGCGGTGTTAAACTGAACTTGCCCGCCGTCTCAGAACCTGGCAGGAGAGAGCGTCGCCGCAATGGGCAAGAAAGAACGTCTGAGATGGCTCCATTTTCTTCGGCTGTTTCTGCTGCTGGCTCTTCCGCTGCACGTATTCGCGCGTCAGAACGCGGACGGAACGCCTGCGGCGCAAACTCCGGCCGAACCTTCTTCCCAAAGCGCTCCTCCCGCTGATCAGGGTCAGCCTAAAGACGGCGAGCCGAAAGGCGGCCAGCTTAAGGATGACTCTGGGGGTGGGGGCAAGCCCGCCGCCCAGCAGTCTCCTAAGAAAGAGGCTCCTGATGCCGCCGAAAAGGAGGAGACGAACTCCGAACCGGTCAGCCTGTCGTATTCATTGACGAATGCCTATTCCGTCACGCTTCCGTTAGACTGGGCCGCGAACACCAAGAGTGAAATTCCGCCACCGGCACCTTTGAGTCCGTATGCCCCGCCGTTTCACTTGTCGGGGAATCTCGTGCTTGAAAACCGGCAGCGCGGCGGCATTCTTCAATTCGCCAGTTCCGATAATCCATTCATCGGCCACGATGCCTATTGGCTCGACACGCAGATGCACTCGCCCACCGGCTCCGGCATGAGCCTGCTCGATTTCTTTTTCTATTATTTCTTCCCGCCCTCGGACGCGTGCATGCATCAGGTGCTTACCACCTACGCGCCGGCCAGCCGCGTCTCACCCGACGACTCCGACTCGCCAGGCTACTTGCAGGTCTATTATTCCTGCCCGCTCTCCGACACTCTTTCGGATTTCTACTCCACGCAGATCAGCGCGGGCATCACCTTCCAGCACACAGATAACGGCACGCGCGTGCTGGCGCCCATCGGCGACTTTTACGTCGCCCCGATGGAGCAGTTCGAGTCCTCTGGAATTACCTTCTTCGTGTTCGAAGCCCAGGGAATGAACTCGGTGAGCAGCGATGCCGCCAGGCGCTTTCACCTGCCGGCGAATTCGCAGGGCGGCCAGCCCGATTTCTTCTGGGCCATCGCCTGTACGAGCCCCTTCCCATTCGTTGCCGATTCCAGCCGCAAGGACGCGACCATTCTTCACATCGCCTATGCCAGGCTCGGGGTGGACGCCGACGCCAAGGCGGAATTCATGAACATTCTCCGCGAGATTCGAACGCGTTAGGGGTTTCCTGCAACCTTTTGCCGGAGGTCGCGTCATAAAGAAGCGGGAATTATCGATGAGGTTCGACCGGGGCTTCCCGGCCCGGACAGGATTCGAGAAAAATTGATCACCACAAAGGTGTATTCGTCTCCGAGGAGTTCAGACTTTGCGTGGTTTTGCCGCCCCGGCTGCTTCGTGCTGCCGGCCGTGTTGGTTGTGCTTTTTGCATGCGGATCGGGGGGCGCCTGGGGGCAAAGCTATCGTTCGCCGCTCATTCTTTCTTCCTACTCCGTTGCATTCGGAGACATGCAGTCCGGCAAAGTCACACCGCCGCAGACGGTCACGGTTTTCAACACCGGTGCGTCTCCGGTTCACGTCACAAGCATTTCCGTGAACGGTGATTTTGCCCAGACGAACAATTGCCCCAGCGCGCCGAATTCTCTTGCGCCCAACGATGTCTGCGAGCTGCAAATCGCATTTAAGCCATCGGCGACGCAGACCTTTTCCGGGACGCTCACCATCGCTCACGACGCAGCGGGAAGCCCTCTGACTGTGCGACTCACCGGAACCGGCATGCTTAGCGGTCCGGAAATCGCGATGTCTCCTTCCTCGCTGAGTTTCGCGGAACAGAAACTTGGTATTGCCAGCGCTCCCCAGGAAATTACCGTGTCCAATATGGGCACGCGCACCGTTATGCTCACCAATATCGGAATCAAGGGCGACTTTACGATCATGCCCAATTCCACGTGCGAAGCCATGAATGAAGGCCTCCCCGTGAACGCCAGCTGCAAGATCGTGGTTACCTTCTCCCCGCTTCAACCGGGCAAGAGCGAAGGCCAGGTTTCGATTACCAACAACGAAGACGATAAACCGGAAACGGTGCAGCTCAGCGGAATGGGCTCGCAATAGCAGCCTGTAAAATCCTTCCTGGAATGTTTTGGGGGCCGTTCGTTCCCGCTCGAAGTGAACCCTGGAAACGGCGATAATTGCAGCGAGCGGGCCCAGGAGGGTGTCATTGAAGCGAGTTTGGAGCGTTTTCGGTTGGATCCTTATAGCGGCCGCCGCCTGCGTTGCCGTCGCATACATCGCCGACG
Organism: uncultured Acidobacteriota bacterium; assembly: GCA_963709105.1. Taxonomy (GTDB): domain Bacteria; phylum Acidobacteriota; class Terriglobia; order Acidiferrales; family UBA7541; genus Palsa-295. The sequence continues at coordinate 594,699 of CAVPVC010000010.1, read as the reverse complement.
ATTTTTCGGTTTATCGCCGCATGGCGTGCAGGACGAAGACCGATCCCCTGGAAACGACGCAGGTGCGGACCCTGTACGCCGTGCCGCGCAAAGACGGAAAAGCGGAGCTCGATTTCGGCGATCCCGAGACACAGACGTGCGTGCACTCCCTCTTCCCCCACCTGGGCTACGATCCCTGCTGGTATACGAAGCGGCAAAACCAGCAGCCAAATGTAATTCTGGTCCTGCCGTGAGCTTATTTTCCTCTTAGCGTCCGTGGCCTCCTAAGCTTCGAGTACGACCGTATGGGGAGTTCCGGGTATTTCCCGGTTGTGCGGGCCGAAGCTAGACTATTTTCGTAACTCAATCATTGAGTCGCCGTCCGGCTAGCGAGGTCCTCTTGATTCTGCCTGCGCTCCTTGCAATTGCAAAACCCGCCGCTGTAAGTGGTTTTTTGCGATGGCTGCGGCACTTGGGTGGCCCAGGACTCATTCTGCTCGGCTTGCTGGACAATTCGGCCATCCCTCTTCCTGGCGGCATGGATATCTTCGTAATAGTCCTGTCCGCGGACCAGCCGGAGCGCTGGCCCTACTACGCGTTTATGGCGACCGCTGGTTCGTTGCTGGGAGGCTATCTCACGTACCGCCTGGCGCGTGGCGAAGGGAAGGGAAGGCTGGCGAGCCGGCTAAAACGCTCCCAAATGGACAAAGTTCGCTCCGTTTTTAAGAAATGGGGTTTTTGGTCGATTTCGGTCCCGGCGGTTTTGCCGCCGCCACTCCCCATGGTCCCTTTTCTCGTCGCCGCCGGGGCCGCGCAATACTCTCTGCAAAAGTTCCTCGCTGCCTTGGTCCTTGGCCGCGCCGTGCGCTATACGATTCTCGGAATTCTCGGCGCCGTCTACGGAAGGCAGATCATCGGATATTTTTCGCAACATACGCGAGTCATCGTTTGGACGACCGTCGCATTAGTCGCCGCGGGGATTGCCATCGGGGTTCTTCGATCGCGGATGAGCGCGGCTCCTACTGCGTAGAAGCCCGGACGGCGAGTCGATAGCGGGACTGCGGAAGAGAAGTTCGAAGGAGTGCCTGTTAGTGGATGGAGAGCGAATCTGCGGCGGACTTTGCCAGCGCCAGTACCCTGCCTGGGAGAACGCCGAGGTAGACAGTGCCGATGGCAGCGAGGGCCAGCGCAAGACCGAGCGCCGGCGCCACGGATGTGGGCGTGTAGTCCTTCGACGGCTCCGAGAAGTACATCACGATGATAACGCGCAGGTAGTAGTACGCGCCGATGACGCTGTTGATCGCGGCGATCACCACCAGCCAGACGAAGCGCGGGTCGCGCAGATCGAGCGCCGCCTGGAAGGCGAAGAATTTCCCCAGGAAGCCGCCGGTTGCCGGCAATCCCAGAAGCGAGAACAGGAACAGCGAGAAGCACGCGGCCAGCACCGGTTGCTTCGAGCCGAGGCCGGCGTAGTCGCGGATTTCCAGGCGCTTTTCGCCCTGCTGCCCCAGGTGCGTGACCACCAGGAACGCCCCAACCTTCATCAGCACGTACGCCCCGAGGTAGAAGAGCACCGCCGCGACGCCGACGGCCGTGGAAGCAGCGAAGGCGACGAGGATGTAGCCCGCGTGCGCGATCGACGAATAGGCCAGCATGCGCTTCACGTTGGTCTGCACGATGGCCGCGAGGTTGCCGATGAACATCGTGAGCACGGCGGATATCGCAATCGCCCAGAACCAGATGTTCGCCGAGGCGCCAAACGCGACCACGAAGATGCGCAGCATGATGGCAAACGTAGCGGCCTTGGGGCCGGAGGCCAGCAGCGCCGTGACAGGCGTCGGCGCGCCTTCGTAGACGTCCGGGCCGTAAATCTGGAATGGCGCGGCGACGACCTTGAATCCCAGCCCGACGAAGATCAGCCCGAGGCCGAGCATCGCGAGCGCGGGTGTGGACGATTGGGCCGCCAGGTAGGCCTGGATGCCGTCAACCCTGGTGGTGCCTGTGGCGCCATACACCATTGCCACGCCGTAGAGAAAGAAGGCCGTGGCGAACGAGCCCAGGACGAAATACTTAAGCGAGGCTTCGTTCGACTTTAGGGAATGCCGCCGGAAGCCCGCGAGAATGTAGGTGGAGATGGAACTCATCTCCAGGCCCACGAAGCCGGTGACGAGTTCGTTTGCGCCGGCGAGGATGCCCATGCCCGCCGTCGCAAAAAGCACGAGCGCGTAGAATTCGCCGCGCTGCAAATGTTCTTCGTCGAGGTAATTGACCGAGCCGAGGATGGCGAGCACTGCGGCGGCAATCACCGTAACGTGCAGGAAAATGCTGAACTGGTCGGAGCTGATCAGGTTGCTGTAGGCCGGGCCGGGGTCATTCGCGACGACCCGAACGGAAATCAGGGCCAGGACCGCACCAATCAGCGCTACCCACGCCAGAACGCGCTTGTTTGCGGCAGCGACGAAGGGATCGGCGAACATAACCACGATGCCGAAGAAGCAAAGAACCACCTCTGGCAGCAGTCGGTGGAAATTCGAGATTTGTTCGGCAGGGAACGAAATCACGGACGCACCTGCCTTTCGGCAATGGCGGCCAGCGGGCGCTCATACGGCGTCGGGGGCTGCGGCGTGAGTGCGGCGCGTTTGCCGGCGGGCAAGACGACGCCCAACCCAACCGGGCGATTTGATGCGTTCTGCGGCCTGTCCATCAGGTGCAGCAGATTATTCGTCGAGACTTCCATCCGCCGCGTGAAGAGCGGGGAAGCGATACCCATGAAAATGATCATGACGGACATGGTGACGAGAATGAGGCGCTCGCGGCCGTTGGCGTCGGGCAGGGTGCGATTTTTCTCGACGGTTACTTCCCCGAGCGCGACGCGCTGGTAAGCCCACAGCAAATAAATCGCGGAAAGCACCGCGCCGCTCGCGGCCCACGAAGCCCACTGATGATGGTGTTCGAAGGTGCCGATCAAAATGAGAAATTCTCCGATGAAGCCGTTCAGCGGCGGCAGCGCCAGCGAAGAAAGGCTGATAAACAGAAAGAACGCCATCAGCACCGGCATGGGATTGGCCAGCCCGCCGAATTCCGAGATTTCGTGCGTGTGCCGGCGGTCGTAGAGCATCCCCACGCCAAGGAACAGCGCGCCGGTGGAGACGCCGTGGTTCAGCATCTGATAGATCGCGCCCTGGATCGAGATCGTGCTGAACGCGAACAGCCCCAGGACGACGAAACCGAGGTGGCTCACCGACGTGTAGGCGACCAGACGCTTTAAATCATGCTGTACGGTGGCAACCAGCGCGCCGTAAACGATGCCGATGATCGCGAGGACGCCAATCAGCGGCGCCATGCGATGGGCGGCGCCGGGGAAGAGCGGCAGGCAGAAGCGCAGGATGCCGTAGGTACCGAGCTTCAGCATCACGCCCGCCAGGATCACCGAACCCGCCGTGGGCGCTTCGGTGTGCGCGTCGGGCAGCCAGGTGTGCAGCGGGAACAAGGGAACCTTAATCGCAAACGCCAGGAAGAACGCGCCGAACAGCAGAAGCTCCGTATGCGGGCGGGAACGCGAGAACGCCCGCTTGCAGCTTGGCCTCGATTTCCTGCAGGTCGAACGTGCCGGACAGGTTGTAGAGCCACAAAATCGCCACCAGCATCAGGATCGAGCCGAACATTGTGTACAAAATGAATTTCACGGCCGCGTAAATGCGGCGTTCGTGTCCCCACATGCCGATCATGAAGTACATCGGGATCAGCGTGAGCTCCCAGAAGACGAAGAACAGGAACAGGTCGAGCGATACGAATACGCCGATCATGGCCGTCTCGATCACCAGGATCGAGAGGAAGAAGCCCTTTACGTTCTCGTGGATCGATTGCCAGGAGCAGAGGATGGCGAGGGGCGTCAGGAACGTGGTGAGCAGGACCAGAAACAGGCTGATGCCGTCCACGCCGAGGTGGTAGTGGATGGCCTGGCCGATCCAGTTATGAATTTCCTCGAACTGGTAGTGCGGTTCCGCCATATCGAAGCCGCGCAGCAGGAACAGCGAAATCACGAATTCGGCGAGAGAGGCAGCCAGCGCGATGCGGCGGATCCACACATGATCGTCCGAGCGAAGCAGCAGCAGCGCGAGCACGCTCAGCAGCGGCAGGAACGTGATGACCGTCAGCAATAGAGGTTGTGTCGGCATGTTAGTGGCTCACCCTCAGCAGGGCGAGCAGAAGCACCGCAAAGCCCACCGCGCCCAGCACCACCCACGTGGCGTAGCTGCGGGCGTTGCCCGATTGCAGCTCGCGAAGCTTGCCGCCGGATCCGCGGGCGGCGCTGGCCGTGCCGTTCACGACGCCGTCGATGATGCCTTCGTCGATGACGTGCCACAGGATGTACTTCGAGATGAACAGCAGCGGCGCGACGAACAGCGCGTTGTAAATTTCGTCGACATAATACTTGTTGTAGAGCAGCACGTAGGGGGCGTGGAGGCTTTTGGCGAGCTTCTCCGGCAGTTCCGGCTTGCGGATGTAGAACCACCACGCCAGGAGCAGGCCAAGGACCGCAACGATCACGGGCGGCCCGGTGATTGCGTGCACCAATTCCATAGTCGGGTTCCCGCTGATCTCTCCCGCCGCTCCGGCGGCACCGGCGAGCGAAGCCCCTTGTTCCACGCCCGCTTCCTGCGGGGCATACGCCGCAAAAACGGGGTGCAGGAACGCTTCGAAATGGTCGGTGCCGCCCATCAGATGCGGAGCCGCCACCCATCCGCCGCCGAGTGAAAGAATCGCGAGCAGAATCAGCGGAATCGTCATGCTCTTCGGGCGACTCGTGCACGTGGACTTTGTGGTGGTCGAAGCGCTCCTCGCCGAAGAACGTGAGGAACACCAGGCGGAACATATAGAACGAGGTCAGCCCCGCGCCGATCAGGCCGAGGAGCCACAGGACCGTGTTCTTGTGCGGTCCGGAACCGGCGGCATCGAGGATTTCATCCTTGCTGAAAAAGCCGGAGAAGCCGGGGATGCCCGCGATGGCGATGGTGCCGATCAGCATCGTCCAGTAGGTGATGGGGATTTGCTTGCGCAGGCCGCCCATGTGGCGCATGTCCTGCTCGCCGCCCATGGCGTGGATCACGCTGCCGGCCGCCAGGAACAGCAGGCCCTTGAAGAACGCGTGCGTCATCAGGTGAAAAATGCCCGCCGCGTAAGCGCCGACGCCGCAGCCCAGGAACATGTAGCCGAGCTGCGAGACCGTCGAGTAGGCCAGAACTTTCTTGATGTCGGTCTGCACCAGGCCGATCGTGGCGGCATAGAAGGCCGTGGCGGCGCCCACAATCGCGACCACCAGCATGGCAATCGGCGCGCGCGAGAACAGCGGGTTCATCCGCGCCACCATGTAGACGCCCGCGGTGACCATCGTCGCGGCGTGGATCAGCGCGCTGACCGGCGTGGGGCCTTCCATCGCGTCCGGCAACCACACGTACAGCGGAATCTGCGCGGACTTGCCGATCGCGCCGATGAACAGCAGGATGGCGATGATCGTCAGCACCCCGGCATGGGCGATCGTGTCGGAAGGCATCTGGACGATGCTCTTGAACATGTCGCCGAAATTCAGCGAGCTGAACGTCCAGAACGCGAGCAGGATGCCGATGGTAAAGGCCGTGTCGCCCAACCGCGTGGTGATGAACGCTTTCTTGCCGGCGGAGATGGCCGACTGCTTCAGGAACCAGAAGCCGATCAGCAGGTAGCTGCACAAGCCCACGCCTTCCCATCCGACGAACATCACGATGAGGTTCGCTGCCAGCACCAGCGTCAGCATGAAGAACACGAAGAGATTCAGGTAGCAGAAGAAGCGGTAGTATCCGCCTTCGTGCGCCATGTAGCCGGTGGAATAGATGTGGACCAGCGTGCTGACGAAGGTGACCACCAGGAGCATGACTATGGTCAGCTGGTCGACCTGCAGCGAGAAGGCGACATGGAAGGTCCCCGCGGTCATCCACGTGAAATAATCCTTCACCCACGGGATTTGCTCGGCGGGAAGCTGTGCGAATTCGCGGATCAGTTCGAGGACAGCGAGGAACGAAAGCGACACAGAGCCGATCGCGATGGAGTTGACGACGGATTTGGGCCAGTTCTTGCCCAGCAAGCCGTTCACCGCCGCGCCCAGCAGCGGCAGAGCCATGATGATCCAGAGATGGTCGAGTATTGGCATTAGAACTTGAGCAGGTTGATCCGCTCGACGTTGAGCGACTGGCGGTTCTGCGTGAGCATGATCACGATGGCGAGCCCGACGGCCGACTTCCGCCGCCGCCACCACGATGACGAAGAAGACGAACACGAGCCCGTCGATCTGGCCATGGGCGCGCGCGAAAGCCACGAAGGCGAGATTCACGGCGTTGAGCATCAGCTCGATGGACATCAAAATGGTGATGATGTTGCGCTTGAACACAACACCCACCGCGCCCAGGCCAAACAGAATGGCGCTAAGCACCAGGTAGTAGGAAATCGGGATGACGCTCAATCGTTTTTCCTCGCCAGGATCCACGCACCGAGTAGCGCGACCAGGATCAGGATGGAAGTTGCTTCAAAAGGGAACAGGTATTGCTGGAAAAGGACCATGGAGAGCTCGCGGGTGGATACTCCCGCGTTCGAGCGCGCGCCCAAGCCGTTGGCGATGGTCGCGCCGACCACCGAGGTCCAAAGCCAGCGCGCAATCAGGAGCAGCAGAAAGAAAGCCATCGGGACGCCCAGCGACCTTGGCGAGCTTGCTCGCAGTCGGTGCGTTCTTCGGTGCCCGCGTTGAGCAGCATGATCACAAAGACGAACAGCACCATGATGGCGCCCGCATACACGATGATCTGCACGGCGGCGATGAATTCCGCGCCGAGCAGAAGATAGAGCACGGCGAGAGACATCATTACCAGCACGAGCGACAGCGCGCTGTGGATCGGCTCCCACGAGAAAATCAGCAACACCGCTCCCAGCACGGCCAGAAAAGCGCACGCGAAAAATACGATGAACGGTACGCTCATCCGTGCCTCAGATACGGAACGATCATCACGAAACTGGTGACCACCAGATTGGCGAGAGACACGGGAAGCAGCAGCTTCCATCCGAAGTCCATGAGCTGGTCATAGCGGAAGCGGGGAAGCGTGCCGCGCGTCCAGACGTAGAAGAAGAGAAACACGATCACCTTCGTGGTGAACCAGAACGGCCCCTGAATCACTTCCCGCACCCCGGGCATCAGGCAGATCGCCCCGCCGACGAGGCATATCATGGTGACCACGGCGAATTGAAGCTGGGCGATGCCGCGCATGTTTACGACCGTGTCCCACGCGCAATACATCCCCAGCAGCACGAGGCCTGCGCCTGGAATGAACAGTTGCCACGCCCAGCTGTCCGGAAAAGGCGAGAGCCAGCCGCCGAAGAAAAGAATCGTCGCGAGGCAGGAGACCGTAATCATGTTCGCGTACTCGGCCATGAAGAACATGGCGAACTTGAAGCTCGAATATTCGGTGTGAAACCCGGCCACCAGCTCGGTTTCGGCTTCGGGCAAGTCAAAGGGGATGCGGTTGGTTTCCGCAATCGCGGCGGTGATGTAGCACAGGAAGCCGACGAGTTGCGGAATCACGTGCCAGCGGGGGATGAAGTGCAGGTAATATCCCGACTGGCCGCTGATGATGCTGTTGAAATTGAGCGTCCCGGCGATCAGCAGCACGCCGACCACCGAAAGCGTGAGCGAAACTTCGTAGCTGACCATCTGCGCCGAGCTGCGCAGGCCGCCGAGCAGCGGATACTTGCTGTTGGAAGACCAACCCGCGAGCGCCACGCCGTAAACGCCGATCGATGTGATCGCAAAAAGGAAGAGCAGCCCGATATCCAGGTTCGAGACCATGAAGACCGGCTGGCCGAGCACTTGTATAGCGGGCGACCCGAACGGAATCAGCGCGATGGCGGTGAGCGCCAGCATCAGAGCGAGAAAAGGCGCGATGGTGTAGGTGAACTTGTCCGCCGTCGGAGGCGTCATATCCTCTTTGAACAGGAACTTCACGCCGTCCGCAAGCGGTTGCAGCAGTCCGTGGGCGCCTACATAGTACGGCCCCCATCGCGACTGGATGCGCGCGACGACTTTCCGTTCAAACCAGGTGAGGTACGCCAAAGCCGTCATCACGACAAACAAGCAGGACGGCAATCTTGACTAGCGATACCACCAGGACTGGGTGCTGGCTGATGAACTGTCTGACGAACTCCACGGCTTGTCTTTAGCCTCGTTGGTCGAAGTGAGCTTGGAACAGTAACGGCCCAGTGTGCCGCTCGTAAACAAATAATCGTTGGAAGAAAAAACCGCGCCCGCGGGCACGTCGTAAGAAGGCTCCGCGTTTCTGGCGCTTGCGGTGGCGATTTCCGAGCCGCCCGCCAGCAGATTCGCGTGCGAAAGGCTGTAGCCCGCCACGTTTTGCCGAATTTCGTCGAATGCCGCTTCCGGAGTGCGCAGTTTGATCGGCGAGCCCGAGCCCGAGCATTCCCAATTGGTGCGAGAGGATGCGGATCAGATCGAAATCGCTGCGCGGGCCTTGCGGGTCGATCGAGCGATGCGTCAGCTGCACTTCGCCCGCGGTGTTCGTCAGCGTGCCGTCCTTTTCGTAGGTTGACGCGGCGGGCAGCACCACGTCGGCGCGCTGCGCGGTCTCGGTGAGGAACATGTCCTGCACGACGAGCAATTCGAGGCCGGCGAGGCGGTCCGGAGCTGAAATCGCAAAGGTTTTCAAAGGATTTGCGCCGACCACGTAGAGGGCCTTCAGCTTACCGGCTACGGCGGCTTCCATCATCGCGCGCGCGGTAAGCCCCGGCGTTGAGGATGGCTCGGCGCCCCAGATCTTGCCGAAGCGCGCCCGTTCGGCCGCGTCCGATAGCGGCGCATAGCCCGGCAGGCGGTCCGGCAGAACTCCCATGTCGGACGCGCCGCGTGAATTCGCATAATCTCCGAGCGCCATGAAGCGGGTCTGGCCGCCGAAGCGCGCCGCAAGCGAAACGAGGTCGCGAATGGCCGCGCCCTGAATGTTCGCGCCGAAAAGAACCACCACGTTCGACGACGCTTCGAGCGCCGCTTTCAGCTGGACCAGACCCTCGGTGGTCTTCGGATCGAACTGGCCGTGTTCGGACGCGAGCCAGCGAATCGCCTGCGCCTCTTGGCCTTCCGGCACCTGCACCGCGACAGCGGCCTGGCGGTGGATTTTGCTCGGTCGCCCGTTGATCGACGTACAGCTTGGCGTTGTGGTGGCGCACGGCGGTGCGAATCTGCCAGGCCACCAGCGGATTCTGGTTGGTGACGTCGTTGCCGATCAGGAAAATCGCGTTGGCGTTGTAGACATCGGCCATGGTCGCGAGCGAATTCTTGGCGTTCGGCCCGAGAGCCGCGGCCAGGCCGGCGTAATCGGCGGTGCGGTGATGATCGAGGTTATTCGTGCCCAGCGTGACGCGCGCAAAGCGGTTGAGCAGATAATTTTCTTCGTTGGTGGTGTGATTGGAGCCGATCACGCCGATGGCGTTTCCGCCGTGCGCCGAGTGCACCTGTTTCAGGCGGCGTGCCACTTCTTCCAGCGCGTCTTCCCAGCTGGCGGGCTCGAGTTTGCCGTTGCGGCGCACCAGCGGTCCGCGAACGCGCTCGGGGTTGCTGGTGAAGTCGTACCCGAAGCGGCCCTTCCCGCAAAGAAATTCGCCGTTGAAGCCCGAATGATCGCGGTTATTCGCGCGCAGGATTTCGTTGTTGCGCACGCTCAGCGTGGTTTTGCAGCCGTTCGAGCAGTGCGTGCAGGGGTTGGCGACGTAAGTCATCTCCCACGGGCGCGTCTGGTAGCGGTAGGTGCCGCTGGTGAGCGCGCCGACGGGGCAGATATCGATGCACATGCCGCATTCTTCGCAAGCGAGTTCGCCGGAATTGTTCGGCAGAATCACCGACTGCACGCCGCGCGCGCCGACTCCGAGGGCCTTCACGTCCATGCCCTCGTCGCATATGCGCACGCAGCGGAAGCACAGAATGCAGCGCGGGGCATCGTAATAGACCAGCGGCGACCACTTCTCTTCGGGGTGATGAAGCTTTTCTTCGGTGAAGCGCGTCTTGTCGAGCCCGTAGCGGAAGGTCATGTCCTGCAGTTCGCATTCGCCGCCCTTGTCGCAAACCGGGCAATCGAGCGGATGGTTCGAGAGCAGGAACTCGATCATGTTCTTGCGGGCGCCGTGGACCTGCTGGGTGTCCGTCTTGACGACCATGCCTTCGGTCGCCACCAGCGTGCAGGCCGTTTGCAGCTTCGGCATTTTTTCCACTTCGACGAGGCACATGCGGCAGGCCGCCTGCAGAGTCAGCCCGGGGTAATAGCAGAAGGAGGGCACTTCGATACCCTGCGTTTTGGCCGCTTCGATCACGAGCGTCCCGGGCGGCGTTGTGATCTGCCGTCCGTCGAGCGTGAATGTGATGGGCTTCTGTTCAGCCATGACTGTCCCTGAAGCTCCTAAGGCGACCCGGCGCTACCCGCGCCTTCTGATCAAGAATTCCGCGTGCGAAGACTTCACACGATAAAACAGTTAGTGCGCCGCCGCAATGAAATCAGCGTGCTGATACGCACATTTTCCGTTGAGGTGATCCTCGAACTCATTGCGCCATTTCTTCACGATGCTGATGGTCGGCAGCGCCGCCGCGTCTCCCAGCGGGCAGAAGGTGCGGCCCGAGCATGTTCTGCGAAAGCTCGGCGATCAGCGGAATATCTTCCGCGGTGCCGCCGCCTTCGTGGAAGCGGTCGAGCATCTTGCGCAGCCAGGCGGTGCCTTCGCGGCAGGGGATGCACCAGCCGCAGGATTCGTGCGCGTAGAAGTGCATGATGCGGCGCGCCAGGTCGACCATGCAGGTGTCTTCGTCGAAGATCACCGTGCCGCCGGAACCGAGCATCGAGCCGATTTTGGCCACCGAGTCGTAGTCCATGGCGACGTCGATTTCGTCCGCGCTCAGCAATGGGCAGGAACTTCCGCCGGGGATCACCGCTTTCAGCTTCTTGCCGTCCTTCACGCCGCCGGCGACTTCTTCGATTAAACGCCGCAGCGGGAAACCGAGCGGCAATTCGTAAATTCCAGGGCGATTCACGTGGCCGGAGATGGAGTAGAGCCGCGTGCCGCCGTTTTTCGGCGTGCCGAGGCCCGCGTACCATTCGCCGCCGCCGTTGATAATCGCGGGAATCGTGCTCAGCGTCTCGACGTTGTTGATTACCGTGGGGCAGCCATACAGACCGACGACGGCAGGGAAGGGCGGCCGGATGCGCGGGTAGCCGCGCTTGCCTTCGAGCGATTCCATCAGCGCGGATTCTTCGCCGCACTCGTAGGCGCCCGCGCCGGTGTGAGTGATTAAATCGAAATCGAAGCCGCTGCCGAGAATGTTCTTGCCGAGATAGCCCTTGGCGTAGGCCTCGGCGATCGCCACGTCCATGATGTCGATCACGTAGCGATATTCGCCGCGAATGTAGATAAACCCGCGATGCGCGTCCACCGCCTTGCCCGCGATGACCATGCCCTCGATCAGCTGGTGCGGGTCCATTTCGAGCAGCGGCCGGTCTTTGCAGGTGCCCGGTTCGCTCTCATCGCCATTGGCGAGAATGTATTTCGGCTTGCCGCCCGTTTCTTTGGGGACGAAGCTCCACTTCATCCCGGCGGGGAAGCCTGCGCCGCCGCGGCCTCGCAGACTCGACTTCTTTACTTCGTCGATGATCTGGTCCGGCGTCATCTGCTTGAGGGCTTTTTCGAGGGCCTTATAGCCGTCGGTCTGCAGATACGTCTCGATCTTTCTCGAATTGCGGAGGCCGAACCGCTTGCTGATCACCGGAACTTCCGCAGGCAGCCGCTCGTGCACCGAGCCGGAGGTCACCGCAACCGGCGCCGGTTTCTTGCCTTCCTGCAGCTGTTCCAGGAGCGCGTCCACCTTATCGGGATCGAGATTTTCGTGGAAATCGTAATTCACCTGCATGCACGGCGCGCCGGTGCATGCGCCCATGCATTCCACTTCCTCCAGCGAGAACGTGCCGGAGGGGGAAACTTCCTTGTGCCCGATGCCCAGGCGCGTTTTTACGTGTTCGAGAAGCTCGTTGCCGCCGCGGACCATGCACGAAATATTCGTGCACACCTGGAGGTGATATTTCCCGGCGGGCTTGCGGCGCAGCATGGAGTAATACGCGAGCGTTTCGGTCACCTGAAGGAAGTTCAGGTCGAGCCGCTTGGCGATTTCCTCGAGCAGTTCGTCGCTCAGGAAGCCGAACTGATCCTGCGCGTACATCATCATCGGGATCAGCGCCGAACGCTTGATCGGATAGCGGCCCGCAAGGTCCTTGAATTTTTCTTCGAGTGCCGGCGGAAGTTGCATGATTGGGTTAGCGGTCCACTTCTCCCAGAACGATGTCGGTGGTGCCGATGCAAGCTACCACATCGGCGATCAAGCTCCCCTCACAAAGTGTGCGCAGGGTCTGCAAATTCACGAAAGACGGCGTGCGGAAGTGCACGCGGTAGGGCTTAGGCGAACCGTCGCTCGCCATGAAGACGCCCAATTCCCCGCGCGGCGATTCGATCGCCTGATACACCTCGCCCGCAGGCGGCGCGAATCCCTCGGTCCAGATCTTGAAGTGGTAGATGAGCCCTTCGATCGAGGTCTTCATCTCTTCGCGCGACGGGGGAATGATGCCCGGCATCTCCGCGCGGAACGGCCCTTCGGACGGAATCTTCTCCATCGCCTGCTTGACGATCTTGATGCTCTCGCGGATTTCGGCTACGCGCACCTGGTACCGCGCGAAGCAGTCGCCCGCCGTCTGCGTTTGCACGTTGAAATCGAATTCATCGTAGCTCGAATACGGAAACACTTTGCGAATGTCGTACGGGACGCCGCTCGCGCGCAGCAGAGGCCCCGAAGCGCCCAGCGCAATCGCCTGGGCCGCGGTCATCATGCCCACGCCCTTGGTGCGCGCCATCCAGATGCGGTTGCCGGTGAGCAGGTCTTCGTATTCGTCGATGTGCGCCGGCAGCGAATCCATCACGCGCTGCACCTTGTCGAGCCAGCCCGTCGGCGGTTCGAGCGCCAGGCCGCCGATGCGGAAGTAGCTCGTCATCATCCGCTGGCCGGAGACGAACTCGTAAATCTTCATGATTTCTTCGCGCTCGCGGAAGCTGTAGAGGAACACCGACATCGCGCCAAGATCGATCGCGTGCGTTCCCAGCCAGACGAGGTGCGAAGTGATGCGCGTCAGTTCCGTCAGCAGCACGCGAATGTATTGCGCGCGCTTGGGAACCTCCAGCCCGATCAGCTTTTCGGCGGCGAGGCAGTAGCCCAGGTTATTCGAGAGCGGTGCCAGGTAGTCGATGCGGTCGGTGAGCGTGATGGCCTGGGTATAAGTCTTCGATTCGCAGGACTTTTCGATGCCGGTGTGCAGATAGCCGATCACCGGATCGGCCTTCATCACGATTTCGCCGTCCAGTTCGAGAACCACGCGCAGCACGCCGTGCGTCGACGGGTGCTGCGGCCCCATGTTCAGCACCATCGACGGGGACGGGCCGGTGGTCGTCTCGATGGTCACTCCCGGGGCTTGCGACATATCAGCGATACCCCTCCGTCGGATAATCCTTGCGCAGCGGGTGGCCTTCCCACTCATCGGGCATCACGATGCGCCGCAGATTGGGGTGCCCTTCGAAACGGATGCCGAAAAGGTCGAAATTCTCGCGCTCGTGCCAGTCCGCGGTGGGCCAGATTCCGAATACCGAGGGAATCACGGGATCGCTGCCCGAAAGCTTCACTTTCAGCCGCAGCCGCGCCGGCAGGTCCATCGAAAGAAGCTGATAATTCACCTCGAACCGGGGTTCCATGGGGAAGCGGTCCACGGTGGCAATATCCGACAGAAACGAAAACTTCAGCGAAGGCTCCGTGGCAAGGTATCCGGCCACCTTCAGGAGGGCGTCACGGCCGATTACGACTGTAGTTTCTCCCCTGGATTCAATCACTTCCGCAACGGAGGGCGCGTCCCACTCCTGGAGCTTGCGCACGGGGGATATTTTGTCGATTTCCTGTGGCACTATGAGTCCGATTCCGGATGGCCGCTCAGTCCCAATCGAGCGCGCCCTTCTTCCAGAGGAAAATGTAACCGACCAACAGAATTATAATGTAGAGCAGCATCTCCACAAAACCGAACACCTTCAGGTCGTGGTAAATGAGCGCCCAGGGATACAGGAAGATGGCCTCGATGTCGAAGAGGATAAAGACCAGGGCCACCATGTAGAAGTGGACGGAGAAAGGCTGCCGCGCGTCGCCGATGGGCGCCATTCCGCATTCATACGCTTGATCTTTGGCCTTGGAATGGGAGTGCTTGCCGACAATGGTGGATGCAACCACGAGGACACCGGCCAGCCCCGCGGCCAGTATAAACATGAGCAAAAGTCCACCGTAGCTGTCGAGGTAGGCGCTGTCCATGATCGATGCGCTGCTATAATAGCGTCCGATCGCACGTCGGTCAAATGAACTTCCAATAATTTATGAGGCAGGCGACTTCTCCGGTCGCGGGAATGTGGGCGAACGAAAGCCAATGAGTTCGGGGTTCAACACGGATGTTCAGGTCGGCGAGCAGTTGTTTCACGTCCAGACGGAAGATCGCGGCCCGAACCCTTATGTGATCGATACGGCGGTGTACCGGAGTGGAAGGGTACTGCTCCGCCGCTCCAGCCGATTACGAACACTTTGCTAAATCGCCTGAATTCAGTGCGGAGGACTTGCGCGAGAGAGTAGAAGAGCAGCATCGCTGTGTAATCGAGGATCTTCGCTCCGGCGAATTCGATGCGGAAATCGCGGCCGCCACGGAGGAGGCTGCGCGCGCCTCGGGAATCGAAGTCCAATTGCTGAATCCCAGGTCCTGGCTGATGGGCGGCAAAGTCTCGCTCGATTTGGCGATTCTGCGCCGCGCCGATCGTCAGCCGGAAGATGGCGCGCAGGTGGAAGCGTCCATCGAAGGCGCGCAAGATAAGCCGCACACGGGAACGAGCGACGGCCAGGGACGCGCCACCATCGAGTTTCCGCTGCCCCCGTTGGGAAAGGGCGATTTGACGCTGGTGATCCAGGCTTGCGGAGGCTCCGGCAAAGACGAGATCCGCTTCGCGATGCGCTCGAAGCCAAAAGCGCCCTCCGGCAGGTGCCGCTTCATGACGGTGGTGATTAACGGAGAGCGCGCCGAAATTCCGGATGGTCTGAACGTTGCGGATCTGATCGAGCACCTCGGGCATGCCGCTCGATCGCGTCGCCCTCGAACGAAACCTGGATATCCTTCCGCGCAGCCAGTGGAAAGAAACACAAGTACAGCCCAGCGATACGTTTGAAATAGTCCACTTCGTCGGTGGCGGATAGCGGCCTCTGTTCCCAAACACGAACAGGGCGGCCACCTTTTGGCCGCCCTGCCTCGCGAGATCGGATTCGTCTTTACTTCTGCGCTTCCAGATAGCCTCCGAGGACTTCGAGGCACCCGATCCAACCCTTCTGATGGGCTTCCACCATGGCTGTGTCGGGCAGGAAGTCATGTTTTAGCACAACTTCGGTCCACTGCCCGCGCGCGAGGAATTCCACGGTAACCCACGTATCCTTCAATTCAGAAAACTTATTGCCGGCCGAGTCGAATTTCTCCCAGGCCCAGGAGAACACCAGCTTCTCGGGAGGCTGCACGAGTTTGTAGGTTCCCTTGTTGAGATATTTCTTGCCATCGGGCAGCAGCAGTTCGAGCACGTAGCCGCCGCCTTCCCGCAGATCGAACTCCAGATACTTCGTCACGTTCTTCCCCTCGGGATTGGCCATCCAGCGTTCTAGGTGCCGCCGTTCGGTCCACGCGGCGAAGACTTTTTCCCTCGGCGCCGTGAACATGCGCCGGACTTCGAGGGTTGTTTCCGGACTTGCTGTGGGGCTTGCCATTGTTCTTTCTCCTTTTCGTTTTGTTCTTCCAGATAAGCAGCCAGCGCATCGAATTGCTGTTCCCAGAACTTTTTGTAGTGCTCGATCCATTCCGCGGCGCTTTTCATCGGTTCCGGGGTCAGCCGGCAGCGGTGAACGCGCCCGTCCTTGTGCCGGGCGATCAGGCCCGCCGACTGCAGAACACGGAGATGTTTGGAGACCGCGGGAAGGGACATTTTGTAGGGAGCGGCCAGATCGCTCACGGAGCTTTCGCCGAGGGCGAGCTGGGAGAGGATGCCCCGGCGCGTCGCATCGGAAAGCGCCGCGAAAGTGCTGTCCAGCGCGCCCGGTGAATAGTTAACCATATGGTTTAGTATTGGGCGAAACGGAATTTCTGTCAAGAAGAAAATTCCGGCAAAGGGACGCTACAGGTTGGCGAGAATATGCCCGAGCTTGTTCTTTTTGGTGCGCAGGTATTTGCGCGAATGCCGGCTGGTTCGCGGGCGGCAGGGAACCCGCTCGACGACGCGGATGCCCGATTCCTCGAGCTGCTGGACTTTGTCCGGATTGTTGGAGAGAAGCCGGACCGACTTTACGCCCAGGGCCTTGAGCGCCTCCGCCGCGAATTCGTAATCGCGCGAATCCGCCTCAAATCCGAGTTGCCGGTTGGCTTCGACGGTATCGAGCCCCTGGTCCTGCAGTTCGTAGGCCTTCAGTTTGTTGATTAAGCCGATGCCGCGGCCTTCTTGCGGGAGGTAGAGCACGATTCCGGAAGGCTCCTTCGCAATTTTGCGCAGGGAGAATTCCAGCTGCGCCCGGCAATCGCACCGCTGGGACGTGAACACGTCTCCCGTGAGGCATTGCGAGTGGACGCGTACGAGCGGCGCTTTGCCGGAAATTCGGCCGTGCTGGATCGCCACAGCTTCCTCGCCGGGGGCGCCTTCAATGCCAAAAATCTTGAACTGCCCGAAGCTGGTAGGTAATTGCGCGCGCGCTACAACCTGCGCCCGGGCATTCTTTTTGCGCTGTGCCATGTGAACAAGATTATAGCAGCCTTCGCTGAACGGCCCTGCATGGGCAAGCTTTCCATCTCAGCTTTTCGCCGTCTGCTGGCATACCACGTAGCCGAAGCTGCCATGGAGCCACGCTTCATTGGTCACATCGTTGCGTTTGCTATCGACCGACTCGGTCAGCACATGCGCATAGTGCCCTCCAAGACGATTAACTTCCTCTTCCAGCCTCTTCAAGACGTTTGCCATCAGGCTCGCGTAGCACTGATCCCAGAGCTCATCCCGGTGGGCGAGCGTTCCCGGCACGTGCATGCTCGTTGCTTCCAGCGTGTGCTCGCCGACAACCTCCGCATCCAGTGGAGGCAATTCGCGGTGCCAGTAGACGACTTTGTTGCTCACGTTGACCATTTCGTTCTCCACACTTTTTATCCTAGATCGCTCTCCGGGAGATAAATGTGCCCGGAGCTACGCGATTGTGTGACGCGTGTCACGTTGGCTTCGGTTTGCGCTCGGGTTTCGCGCTGGAGAATTTCGTCACGCACCTGTGTGGAACTACATCGCTTTACAACGCCTTGCTCATTGGCTAACGTAACCCAAGGCTGCCATCCATAAGCCTGCGAGTTCCATGGAACCACTTTCCGGCGGAAGAGAGCTGCTGTTTACACTCGTGCTCAAGGTGGGCTGGGCCGCCGCCCTGGCCGCGTTGCTCGTGCGCTTCCGGTCCTTCCGCAAATTGCTGTTCATCGAAACGCGCGATTCCGACCAGAAAGTGAAGCTCCTTCTTTTCCTCGTTCCGCCGCTGGCCATTGGCGTGATGCTGCGCATCTTTGGCGGCTACCGCTTCTTCGACCTCATGCTGGAAGGATCGTTCCTGATGGGCCTGATCGGCGGGCAGATAGTAGGCCTGCTGGGTGGATCGCTGATCAGCCTTCCCGCGTTTGGCAATCATGAATGGCTCTCGAGCCCGATGGCGGCCCTCGTGGGCTTGCTTGCGGGCGTGGTGCGCGAGGTCATTCCAGAAAAGGAAGATGTCTGGCACTTTGGTCCCTTCCTGTTCCTGAACATTCCGCAATGGATCTGGAGTCTCTTGCGCGACCGCGAAGGCAATTGGGCCATGTTGCCTCTGTTTACCTGCGCCGCGTTCGAGGTGGCCTGGATCGAGCTGGCCGATGTCGTTCCGCCACACTGGCTTTTCCCGATCCAGCCCGCCAACTGGGGCTACATGGCGCTGGTGGTGCTTTCCTCGGTGATGTGCGTGGCCATGGCGATCAAAATCTGGAACAACACGCGCATCGAAATGAACCTCGAGCAGAATCAGCAATTGCTCCTGAAAGCGCGCATGGACGCGCTCACCAGTCAGATCAACCCGCATTTCCTTTTCAACACGCTCAACACCGTTTCTTCGTTGATCCGTTTCGATCCGGATATGGCCCGCGGCGTGGTGCTGAAGCTATCCAACATCCTGCGGCGCCTGCTGCGCAAGCACGAGACGTTCGTGCCGCTGCGCGAGGAGCTCGCTTTTATCGACGACTACCTCGATATCGAGGTGATCCGCTTCGGCCGCGACAAGCTGCAAATCTTCAAGGAAGTGGACGACGAAACCCTGGAGGAGTTCATTCCGAGCATGCTTCTGCAGCCGATCGTCGAGAACGCCATCAAGCATGGCCTGGCTCCGCGACTGGAAGGCGGGCAGATTCATCTGCGCACGCACCGGCGTGACGGGCGCTTGCTCATCGACATAGAAGACAACGGCATGGGCATTCGCGCCGGAGCGGCTCGTCGAGGTGTACGGGGGCGGCATTGGAATCAGCAACGTCCACGAGCGCCTGCGCCTTCTCTACGGCGACCAGTTCAAGATGGATATCCGCAGCCAGGCGGGCGAGGGAACTCAAATCCACCTCGAAATTCCTGCGGTGACATCCGCTGCCGTCATGCCGACGTAGCCACGCCTCGCGCGCGATTCGCGGCGCAAGCTCCTCTTGCAGGTCAAAAGAACGCAGCAATGCACTGCGAGCCAGAAAACGTGCGCGAGTGAGGTAGAACGGGGAAAGTGAGGGAACGCGATCCTAATCGCCGGCGCCGACATCCTTTACCGCAGGCAAAGGAATCAGCAGCCCCTGCTTGACGCGAAATACAAGTCCGCGCCAGTGAACCGTGTTGGAGAAAAATCCGGCCAGCCAGACCGCGAAATTGACCAGGTCGCGCACCGGCACGAGCCATATCCTGCGGCGCGTCACCGGATCGCCCAGGCCCCACACGCCCACCGTCCACGCCATCGTAAGCCGCAAAACAAAGTAGGCCATCACGTACGCGAGGGCCACCTTTCCGGTGGGAGCGGCAATGGCGGCTAATACGGTCCAGGGCAGCCCATAGGTCAATGCCAGGCCGAGATACCCGGCTTTTCGTACGTTCCGCAATCCGATCGACCAGCGCAGTTCGTGCTGCAGGAAATCGTGCAGGGTTTCTCGAGGGAATACCATCCAGATCCACTTCCTCATCAGTTCGACCCGGTATCCCTTCGAGGCGATGCGGTTGCCCAGCTCGAAATCGTCCGAGTGATAATCGGCGAAGCCCTCGAAGCCGCCGATTTCCGCCAGATGCCGCTTGGTGGTCGCCATGGACCAGCCAAACGCAAACTTCATGTTGCCTTCGAGTTTTCGCGCCACGAAAGCGCTGGGGGCAGACTCGGCGGGAACGCCCAACGCGTCGAGCTCGGAGAAAAAGCCGCCGCCGGTCAACCCGCGAAACAGCGCCGTCACCATGCCCACGTCCGGCTTTCGCAAGAGGAGCCACCATTTCGCGCAGATAGTCGGGGTCCACGCGGGCGTCACTGTCGCTGATCGCCAGCACATCGTGGCGAGCTTCTTTCACCAGGCGGCAAAGCTTGTTCACCTTGCTGTTGGCCCCCACCTGTGCTGCGCCGGTCAGCAATCGAATCTGTCTATCCGGGAACGAACGCTGCAGCCTTTCGATGACCGGGATCACGCTATCGTCCGCATCGCTGACGGCAAACAGGATTTCGTAATCCGGATAGTCGAGCCTGCAGAAGCTGGCAAAGTTCTCGTAGGCCTCGCGGTCGACGCCACGAACCGGTTTGAGGATGCTCACGGGCGGGTGGAATGAGAGATCGGGGGCACACATCCGGCGCGCTTTGCGAAAATAGTCCCACCCGCAGAAAATCGCGAGCACGTAATAGACGAGCGGTCCCAGCGCACCCAGTAATACCGCCCAACGCCACAGACTCATAGCCACCATCTTTCAAAACTGACTAACCTGTCGTTTCAAATGCGAGCGCCTGCTTTAGCTCGAGCAGGTGCAGAGAGGTCGAAGTGGAGCCCAACGCGCCGAGATTTCGGGGCTCCCGCGCAAAACATCACCCCACGCGCGTCAAGAGACCTCGAAGGTTGATTTCGTGTATATAATGATGCGCACCAACAGTCAAGCACTTTATGGGCCGACCCAGCGTTTTGTTTCCTCTCGACTGAAATGCACCCTTCGCTGAATGGCCTCTTGGACGCGCGAGATTGGAAATGGTCTTTACGAGCACGCAATAAATTTTCCATCCGCTCTCGCTTCCCAACGCCTGCTCAAGACCCCCGCTAGTACGGTGAAGCGATCCGCGCGTTCGTCACTTGGTCGAATGGCTTGAAAGATCAATGAATTCAATGTCCCAGGATGCATCCCGCACTTCAACCCGCGCCAGCGTGATGGGCAACTGGAACCGCCGAGGCCCCGCGCTGCCGGGATTGAGGTAAACAACTCCATACCGTTCCGTTCGCTCCGGCTTGTGGGAATGGCCGCTCACCACCATTCGGAAGCCCGCCGCCGCAGCATCAAGATCCAGCGCGTGGATATCATGGAGCACATAGATCAGCGCTGGCGCCGGCTTCCGCCACTGCCGTTTCAGGCAGCGCATCCGCCCAGCTCCCATGATCCGTATTGCCCCTCACGGCGACCACTGGCGCCAGATCTTGCAGCGCATCGAGGATTTCCTGTCCGCCAATGTCTCCCGCATGGATAATCAGTTTGGGACCCGCGCAAAGCGTCGAGAGCCTCCGGGCGCAGAAGTCCATGAGTGTCGGAAATGATTCCAATCGGCACTGGCGGATTTTTCACGGCTCAGCATAATAATATCGATTGGCTTTTCCAAGCCTCGACCTTGGCTGGAAGTATAGTAACTTTCCGTGGAATTTCGGCGCATGCGTCGCGGAGAACTCCACACCGAGG
Organism: uncultured Acidobacteriota bacterium; assembly: GCA_963709105.1. Taxonomy (GTDB): domain Bacteria; phylum Acidobacteriota; class Terriglobia; order Acidiferrales; family UBA7541; genus Palsa-295. Next base: position 573,561 of record CAVPVC010000010.1, on the reverse strand, counting down.
GCAGTCGGGAGATCTGGATGAGCGCCGCGGAATTCAGCGTCCCCATCGACGAGCGATATTTCGAGGATTACGTCCCGGGTCCGGTCTTCGAATACGGCCCCATTGCGGTGAGCGAAGCCGAGATCATCGATTTCGCGAAGAAGTTCGATCCCCAGTACATTCACACCGATCCGGAAAAGGCCGCTCGCGGCCCGTTTGGCGGCCTCATCGCCAGCGGCTGGCACACCTCCAGCCTGATGATGCGCCTCTACGCCGATAACTACCTCTCGAGCGTTGCTTCCGCTCGCCTCTCCGGGCATCGACGAACTGCGATGGATCAAACCCGTGCGTCCCGGGCGATTCTCTGTGGATCCGCGTCACGGCGCTCGATTCGCGCCGTTCCAAATCGAAGCCGGATTTGGGGGTCGTCCGCGTGTTTGTCGAAGTGCTGAATCAGAATCGCGAGATTGTGATGACGGTAAAGACCGTCAATCTCTTTCGCCGCCGCCATCTCGGCCCCCTGAGCGTCCGCGGAAGTCCTACCATGAACGATTTGAAGTCTCGCTGTTCGCGGTCTCGCGAAGCTCGCGTTCGAAGTGCGTGCCCGCGATCCCGAACTAGTTTAGAATCGCATGTGATTCGCCATCGCGGAGGATTTCATGAAGCAAGCGTAGCGTAATCGTTGTGTTGCTGGGCCTTCTGCTGGTCTGGCGGCCTGATCTTCGGCGGCATGTATGTCTCCCGCCGCAATCAAATGGTCACGCTGAACGAAGCCGTGAAATCCGACTGGGCGCAGGTCGACGTGGTTCTCCAGCGCCGCGCCGATCTCATCCCCAATCTCGTCGAAACCGTGAAAGGCTTCGCCGCCCATGAGGAAACGGTCTATGGCGATATCGCCAAAGCCCGTTCCGCGCTCCTAGGCGCCCAGACTCCCAGCGACAAGATTGCCGCGAACGGCCAGCTCGATGGCGCGCTCGGCCGCCTTCTGGTGATCGTCGAGAACTATCCGCAGCTCAAGTCCAATGAGAACTTCCTGCGCCTTCAGGACGAGCTGGCCGGCACGGAAAATCGCATCTCCGTCGAGCGCAAGCGCTACGACGATGCGATTCAGGCCTACAACACCTATATCGCTCTTTTCCCGAACAACATCGTCGCCGGCATGTCCGGATTCAAGCGCAACGACGCGTACTTCGCCGCTTCCGAGGCCTCGCGCGAGGTGCCCAAGGTGCAATTTCCGGCAGCCAGCAGATAACGAATCGCGGTTCCGCGCGCGTCTAATCATTTGGAAGAATCGCGAATTTTGCGCCGCGTCTCGCCGGCGTTCTGGTGGAGATCGCCGCGGCGTGATATAAATAGGAGAGCAGAATGCTGGATAGCGCCCAATCCGGCCCGTCGAATCCTTCCGATTCTCCGCCCGTTCCCCAATTGCGGCGAGAACTGCGCAGTTGGACGCGGGACTTGGCGGTGGCGCTCGGGCTTGCGTTGGTGATCATCATTTTTCTGTATCAGCCGGTGAAAGTGGAAGGAACGAGCATGGCCCCGCTGCTGAGCGATCAGGAGCGGATTTTCATCAACAAGTTTGTGTATCGCTTCGAGCCGATCGATCGCGGGGATGTGGTTGTTTTCTGGTATCCTCTGGATCGTTCCAAGTCGTTCATCAAGCGCGTGATCGGGCTTCCCGGCGAAACCGTCGAAATTCGCACCGGCCATCTGTACGTGGACGGCAAGGAACTGCAGGAGCCCTACGTGCCGGCCTCCTATCTGGACGGAGGAAGCTACCCGGCGCGGCGCATTCCGGCGGATGAATTTTTCGTGATGGGCGACCATCGCGACAGTTCGAATGATTCGCGCATGTTCGGCACCGTCCCGCGCGACTTCATCTACGGCAAGGCCGTTTTCGCCTACTGGCCCGTGGAACATTTTGGCTCGCTCGCTTCGTCTTCAACGGTGAACGCCGCATCGAAATGAACTCCTCTGGAGGACACACTGACGCTGGACCCCGCAGGTCGCGCGATACTCGCGCTCGAGGATGGGCGAGTCTTTAAAGGCCGCGCGGCCGGCGCTCGCACGCGCCGTGGCGGCGAAGTGGTTTTCAACACCAGCCTGACCGGCTACCAGGAAGTTTTCACCGATCCGAGCTACACCGGCCAGATCGTGTGCCTCACCTATCCTCACATCGGCAATGTGGGCGCCAATTTCGACGACGAAGAGTCGCGCGAAGCCCTACATCGAAGGTCTGGTCGTTCGCGAATTTTCCGCGCTCTCCTCCAACTGGCGCTCCAGCGAATCCGCGCAGCAGTTTCTGGAACGCCACGGCGTTCCGGTGATCTGGGATGTCGATACGCGCGCGCTGGTGCGCCATCTGCGGGACGTCGGCGCCCTGCGCGGCATCGTTTCCACCGACGGCGCTTCCGAACAAGAGCTGATCGCCGAGGCGCGCGCGCTTCCCACGATGGCCGGCCAGGAGCTGGCCAGCCGCGTCACGCTCGCGAAAATCATATGAATGGACGCGCGGTTCGATCGATCTGGCCGCTCCCATCGCCGCGCAGCCGCTGCGGCAGCGGTCTGCCGCGAACAACGGCGGCGGACGCCCACACTCATCGCACAACGCGGCAACGGCGAATCCGCGAAGCGCTATCGCGTCGTCGCCTACGATTTTGGCATCAAGCAGAATATTCTGCGCCTGCTCGTCGATCACGGCTGCGACGTTACCGTCGTCCCGGCGAAAACTTCCGCCGACAGATGTGCTGGCGCTCAAGCCCGATGGCGTGTTTCTCTCGAATGGTCCCGGGCGATCCCGAGCCGATCAGCTATGCCGTCGCGAATATTCGCAAGCTGCTGGGACGCGCGCCGATCTTTGGCATTTGCCTCGGGCACCAGCTCTGCGGACTGGCTCTCGGCGGCCGGACCTTCAAACTGAAATTCGGACACCACGGGGCGAATCATCCGGTAAAGAATCTGCTCACGCAGAAAATCGAAATCACCTCGCAGAATCACGGCTTCTGCGTCGATCCCGATTCGCTCCCGTCGAGCGATGTGGAAATCACGCACGTCAATCTGAACGATCACACCAACGAAGGCATGCGCCACCGCTCGCTGCCGCTTTTCAGCGTCCAGTATCATCCGGAAGCCTCGCCCGGCCCCCACGACGCCCGCTACCTCTTCGACCAATTCCTTAATTTGATGGCCACGCACAACCGTGCATAATATCGTGCGCCCCGCGCCGCTTGTACGCGGCGCCCTTTTCGGCAAGTCGTTCGTTGGGTTTGATTTTTGTTTTAAAGAAATGCAGATCCCTCGCTCCGCTCGGGACGACAACTCAAGGCGAAGAGACGAAAAAGATACCTAATGCCGAAACGCACGGACATCAAGAAAATCATGATCATCGGCTCCGGCCCCATCATCATCGGCCAGGCCTGCGAATTCGATTATTCCGGCACGCAAGCCTGCAAGGCCCTGCGCAGCGAGGGATACGAAGTCGTCCTCGTCAATTCCAATCCCGCGACGATCATGACCGATCCCGAAATCGCCAACCGCACCTACATCGAGCCGCTATCGAAGGAATATCTCGAAGCCATCATCGCCGCCGAACGCCCCGACGCCGTGCTTCCCACCGTCGGCGGCCAGACCGGCCTGAACCTCGCCGTCGAGCTCGCCGAAACCGGCATTCTCGATAAATACGGCGTGAAATTGATTGGCGCGCAGCTCGACGCCATCAACATCGCCGAAGATCGCCTGCTCTTCAAGGACGTCTGCCGCAAGATCGGCCTCGAAGTTCCGGCGTCCGCCGTGGTCACCGACATTCCCGAACGCCATCAAGTTTGCCGACCAGCTCGGCTACCCGGTCGTGATCCGCCCTTCCTTCACGCTGGGCGGCACCGGCGGCTCGATCGCCTACAACCACGAGGAATTTGTCGACGCGATCGCTCGCGCTCTGGACGCCAGCCCCGTGCGCCAGGCGCTCATCGAGGAATCCGTGATCGGCTGGAAGGAATACGAGCTCGAAGTGATGCGCGACTGCCGCGACAACTTCGTCGTCATCTGCGCGATCGAAAATTTCGATCCCATGGGCATTCACACCGGCGACTCGATCACCGTCGCCCCCGCGCAAACGCTCACCGACAAGGAATACCAGCGCATGCGCGACGCGGCCGCCGCCATCATTCGCGCGGTCGGCGTCGAAACGGGCGGCTCGAACATCCAGTTCGCCGTCGATCCGGAAACCGGCCGCATGACCGTGATCGAGATGAATCCGCGCGTTTCGCGCAGTTCCGCGCTCGCCAGCAAGGCCACCGGTTTCCCGATCGCCAAAATCGCCGCGAAGCTCGCGCTGGGCATGACCCTCGACGAAATCCCCAACGACATCACCCGCAAGACGCCCTGCTCCTTCGAGCCGTCCATCGATTACGTGGTCGCGAAAATTCCCAAGTTTCAATTCGAGAAATTTCCCGGCAGCGACACCACGCTCACCACGCAGATGAAGTCCGTCGGCGAAGTGATGGCCATCGGCCGCACCTTCCAGGAGGCGCTCTGCAAAGCGATTCGCGCGCTCGAGCCGAGCACGGCGTGGCGCCCGCCCGCCGAAGTCACCACCGCGCTGTTGCGCGAAAAGCTCCACGTCCCCGGCCCGGACCGCCTTCACTGGCTTTTTGAAGCGCTCGAACGCGGCATGGGCCGCGACGAAGTGTGCGAACTCACGAAAATCGATCCCGTGGTTCATCGCGCACCTCGAAGGAATGCTCGCCGTCGATAAGCGCGTCGCCGCCACCACCCTGCGCCATTGCACGCCAGAGTTGCTGCTGGAATCCAAGCGTTCCGGCGCGAGCGACGAAGAAATCGCCAAGCTCTGGAACGTGAAATCGTCCTCCGTGCGCTCGCGCCGCCACGAACTCGGCGTTACGCCCGTTTTCAAGCGCGTGGACACCTGCGCCGCCGAATTCGAATCCTTCACGCCTTACCTGTATTCCACCTACGAGGACGAAGACGAATCGGGCGCCGTCGACCGCCCTAAGATCGTGATTCTCGGCAGCGGCCCCAACCGCATCGGGCAGGGAATTGAGTTCGATTATTGCTGCTGCCATGCCTCGTTCGCGCTGAAAGAAGACGGCTACGAGACCGTGATGGTGAACTGCAACCCGGAAACGGTTTCCACCGATTACGACACCTCCGACCGCCTCTACTTCGAGCCGCTCACGCTCGAAGACGTTCTCGCCGTTCTCGAACGCGAGAAGCCGCAAGGCGTGATCGTGCAGTTCGGCGGGCAGACTCCGCTCAATCTGGCCCTCGAGCTCAAGCGCAACGGCGCGAAAATCGTCGGCACCGATCCCGAGTCGATTGACCTCGCCGAAGATCGCCGCCGCTTCGGCCAGCTTCTCAACGAGCTGGAGATTCCGCAGCCGAAAAACGCCACCGCCCTTGCCCCCGAAGAAGCCGTGCAAGCGGCCACCGAAATCGGCCTGCCGGTTCTGGTGCGTCCGAGTTACGTGCTCGGCGGCCGCTCGATGGTGATCGCCTACGATCTGAAGACCGTGCACGAATATGTGGTGCAGGCCGCGCAGATCGGCACGGCCTCCGATCCCAAGCGCCCCATCCTGATCGACCAGTTTCTCGAAGACGCCACCGAAGTGGACGTGGACGCCCTCGCCGACGGCGAAGACGTTCGTGATCGCCGGCATCATGGAGCACATCGAAGAAGCCGGCATTCACTCCGGCGATTCTTCCTGCGTGCTTCCCGCGGTCTCTCTGAAGGCCATCCGTTCTGGAGCGCATCCGCGATTACACCGCGCGCCTCGCCAAGGCGCTGCATGTCGTCGGACTGATGAACGTGCAGTACGCCATTCAGCACGACACGGTCTACGTGCTCGAAGTGAACCCGCGCGCCTCGCGCACCATTCCCTACGTCAGCAAAGCCACCGGCGTGCCGCTCGCGAAAGTGGCCGCGCGCCTGATGACCGGCCGCAAACTTCGCGACCTGAATCTGCCCTTCATCGAAACGAACGGCGTCAAGGAACTGCGCCGTCCACGATTTCTACGCCGTGAAGTCGCCGGTGTTCCCGTTCAACAAGTTCCGCGGCGTCGATCCCGATTCTCGGCCCGGAAATGCGCTCCACCGGCGAAGTGATGGGCGTTTCCTCCAGCTTTGGATTGGCTTTTGCCAAGGCGCAGCTTGCCGCCGGCCAGCGCTTGCCGCAGAAGGGCATCGTTTTCATGAGCGTCAGCGACCGCGACAAGAAGCAACGTCGCCCCGGTCGCGAAGGATCTCGTTGCCGCCGGGTTGAAAATCATCGCCACGCGCGGCACCGCCGCCGCGCTCAGGCAGCGCGGGCATCGAAGTCGAAGCGGTCTACAAAGTAAACGAAGGGCGCCCGAATATCGTCGACCTCATCAAAACCGGCAAGGTCAATCTGCTCATCAACACGCCGCTCGGCCGCGAATCCTTCTACGACGAAAAATCCATCCGCCGCGCCGCCATTCGCTACAACATTCCGTGCATTACCACGCTGTCCGCGGCGAGCGCCGCCGCGCTCGGCATTCGCGCCATGGCCGGCCATGGCGCCGAAGTAAACGCCTTGCAGGATTTGCATCGCCGCAAATCCTCCGCAGCCTCCGTGACGCCAACGCCGCCGACGCCCGCAGCTCCCGCAGAACACTCGTAAACGTTTCGAAGCTTCGTTGCTCCGCGCTGCAGTTCATCCGCAGTTACAACTTCGGCATACCTCTGGCACCAAGCAGAATCCCGCCCCGCCACCCGATGTAGACTGGCCATCAGAATTTCCCGCGGCCGGCAGCCGGCCGTCTTAAGAGACAACTTGCAAACTACGGAGTGTCGCGTTTGAGCGCTCGAGCCGATTCGATTCCTGTGTCTCCCCCAAACGGGCAGTGGATCTACGGCCCGTGGCTCGATTTTCTCGTGGGATGCGGCGCGTGGTCGGCGCCTCTGCTCGCCATCGCCACTTGGATGACGCCCTCGCACACGCACTCCTGGACCGTGGCTTTCTACTTCCTCGCCATTCTCTTCAACTACCCGCACTTCATGGCGACGATCTATCGCGCCTACCACACCCGCGCGGAATTCGAGAAATACAAGCTGGTCACCCTGCACGTCACTCTGCTGATGGTCCTGACGGGCGCGCTGCTGCACACCTCCCACTGGCTGCTTCCGTGGGTTTTCACGCTCTATATTTGCTGGAGCCCCTGGCACTACACCGGCCAGAACTACGGCTTGCTGATGATGTTCGTGCGGCGCGGCGGCGCGAGCATGACGCCGACTGAGCGCCGCTCGATTCGCATCGCGTTCATAGCGGCCTACGTGATGCTGCTCGCCAGTTTTGAAACCGGCGGTTCGGCCGATCCGCTCGTTCTGTCGCTCGGCATCCCCGCGAAGTTCACGCTGCCCGCGCGGCTGGCTCTGGGGGCTGTGTTCGCCGTCGCCACCTTCATTGGCTTCCGCCGGTTAATCTCGCGCAGCAGTTGGGCGGCGATGGCGGCGCCGCTCACCCTCGCCCTTACGCAATTTCTCTGGTTCGTTCTGCCGACGCTGCTCGAATTGCACGCCGCCTATCAAATCCCGCAAACGCGCTACAGCAGCGGCATCCTGGCGGTACTCCATTCCGCGCAATACCTGTGGATCACCAGCTACTACCAGCAGCGCGAGGCGCGCGCCGCCGGCCAGCCGCGCTGGCGCATGGCGACCTATTTCCTCACGCTCGTCGCCGGAGGAATCGCGCTGTTCATTCCCGGGCCGTGGCTGGTAAGCCGCCTGTTTCATTTCGACTTCACCACCAGCTTCCTCATCTTCACCGCCATCGTGAACATCCATCATTTCATTCTCGACGGCCAAATCTGGAAGCTGCGCGATTCACGCATTTCGGCCATGTTGATCGACCGCGCCAACAGCGCGACAGCGCAATCGAACAGCAAGGAGGGCGGTCGCACTTCTACGACGCCGGCGGCAAGCGCGCGATGGCTCGGAAGCAGATTTCTCTCGCCCGCCGCGCTTCGCGTTTCACTGCTGGCGCTTCTCTTCCTGTGGGGAGGAATGGACCAGGTCCATTTCGCGCTCGGCACGGACGAAGGAAATCTTCCCGCCCTCCGCCAGGCGGCGCTCCTCGATCCCTACGACAGCATGCTCCAGGCGCGCATCGCCCAAGCGGAGGCGAAGGAGGGCCGCAAACCCGAGGCGCTCGCTGCGCTCGCCCGCGCGGTCGAAGTGAATCCCTACAACGCCGGGCTACAGCATGCGCTCGCCCGAGCCTTTATCCAGAACGGCCTCTACCCCCAAGCCTATGATCGCTACGCGAAGATGCTCGTCATTTTTCCGCGCGATGCCAACGCCCTCGTCAACTATGGATTGCTGGCCGCCCGCCTCGGCCATCCCGAAATCGCCATCGACTCCTGGGAAAAAGCCCAGCAGGTGGAACCGGACCAGCCGAATCCTCACCTGTATCTCGCCCAAGCGCTCGACCAGAAGGGCGATGTGGCCCGGGCCGCTCTCCACTGGGAGGCGTTTCTCCGTTTTGCCGGCGCGCATCCCGACGATCCAACCGCCGGGGCGGCACAGCAGATTTCCGCGCGGATTCAACTAGCCGACGACGAGGCGCGTCTGGGCAACGCCGCCGCCGCGTCAGGTTCCTATTCAAAAGCGATTGCGCTAGCGCAACGCGCCTCTGACGCGAAGCTCGAAAGTCTGGCGCTCGTTCACTATGCTGACCTGCAGGAGAAATCCGGCGACCTGAAATCCGCCGCCGGTTCGTATCAGCGTGGTCTCGCGCTCGATGAGAAGGCCGAAGATCCCGGTGGCGCATCTTTTGACTGGTTCAATTACGGCCAGTTTCTGCGGCGCCACGGCCTGCCCGATGAATTGGTCTACGCGTGCTTTCTGCGTGCCGAGGGGCTGATGGTGGAAAGCTCGGGGAATGAAGTAGAGACTGTAAAATCCATTCGCAGGCAGGTCGAAAGCCAGCTCGGAAGAAAAGCTGCCGCCGTGAAAACGAACCTGCCGGTCATGCTCGCCCGCGCGACGGAACTCCCAACAGGCTCGTTCTGATTCCCTGAAAACCGGATTTACTGCTTCGGGGGCGCGGGAGGATTTTTCTTCGCCCCGTCCCAATGCTCCTGAACCTGCCCGTTCTCCACGCGCACCATGTCGAAATTGTTGTAGGAGTACTTCCGGCTCGGGTCGTCCGGATCGGGCGCGGAGCGGTCGAACATCATCAGCACGAGGTCGCCGCTCGTGATCACCAGGCTGGGTTTGGTTTTCCAGTCTGTCTGGATCGGTTCGGGCTTCCGCACGCGGCTCATATACTGCACGAACCCGTCGCGCCCCGTGGGAACGTTGGGGTTGTGCTGGATATATCCCGGCGCAATATATTGCTCCGCCAGTTCCAGATGCCCGTATTGCAGCATGTCGTGAAACTCCACGAACGCGATCGCCTGGTTCTTCTGCTCTTCCGGCGTGAGCTTCAGGTCCTGTGCGATCGGCGGCGCGGAAGCGGGGGCGACCGTGGCGGCGCCCGGATTCTTCATCGAGCCATCCCAATGCTCCTGAATCTTGCCATCCTGGACGCGCACCACGTCGAACGTGTTGAATTTGTAGGTCTTCGCGGGATCGGCAGGGTCGGGGGCTTCGCGCTCCCATACCAGCGCCACGTAACTGCCCTTGGCGAACGCTTTCACCGGCGGATTCGGCAGCGCCGCGGGAATCGCCTGCGCCGGCCGCTTCCCGAAAGTCTCCACAAAAGCCGCCAGCCCGTTCGGGAAGTTCGGGTCGTGCTGGACAAAATCCCCGGCCATGTACTTCTGCGCCAGATCGACATGGTGAGCGAAAACCACCTCGCGCCACCAGTCCATCACCAGTTTCAGGTTCGCCTGCTCCTGCGCCGTCATTTGCTGAGACTGCGCTGGAACCGGCGCCGCTGTGAACGCCAGAAACGCGATCAGCCCTGCAAACCAGCGCATCCCGATTTCGAATTTCGACGGATTCATTTTCGCCTCTTTCGATTCCGGCGTCGTGAGCACATCCGCAGACCTCCGCCGGCACCCTTCCACTAGCGGAACCTACTTCATTTCACGGCCACGCCGCAAGCCGGTCTGCTAGATGTCTTTCGCGGGAGGCGTAACCGTTGCCCAGCGCTCGGCGATCTTGCTTCCCTCGAATCGCCACAACACAAATCCGCGAAACTGCATCTTGCTGCCTGTCGCCGGATCGGTCCAGCGCCAGACGTTGCGGTACATCACCTTGTCGCCCTCGGCAATCATGTCTTCGACGGTCACGCGCAGATCGGGCATGGCCTTGTACATCGCCACCATCATCTGCTCGTCGCCCTCGACGCCCGTAGGCTTTCCTCCCGGGCCGTCATGGTCGTAGAAGTCGGGCGTCATGTTCTTACGGATCACCGCGGCATTCCGTTTGTTGACGAAATCCTCGAAGTGCTCCTTAACAAAAGCCTTCGCTTGATCGGGACTGAGTTCGGTAGGCATGGTCGGCTCCTGACGAAAAATAGCGTCGGCATAGAATTTTGACGGTCCGGCGTCGTGGCAACGAAGTCAGGCGCTGGAGCGCGCCGCGGACCGCGCTTTCAACTTCGCACTCTCTTCTTCCCGATTCTTCGGTGGCGCGCTGGTTTCAAGCGAGCGAAGCAGGCGGCTGGAAATTCCGGCGATCTCGTCCACGGCGGCGAGGAACGCGGCTTCGTTGGCCTTCGACGGTTTGCTGAACCCGCTGATCTTTCGCACAAACTGAAGGGAAGCGTTGTGGACTTCCTCCGGGGTAACGGGCGGATCGAAATTAAACAGCGTCTTGATATTCCGGCACATCGGTGTCGCTCCCGTTCTATAACGGTTCCTAGTCTGCCGCGGACGACCGCTGGTTGGATGAGGAATGCAAGGTCAAGGATTCATGAATTGACTCGTCAATTGATTCATGAAATGTCCCCGCCGCCGGACAGGAACCCGGCACGCGAGTCGGTACGGAAAATGCGCGCGTTCGACTTTCGCTACTCAATCCTTCCGCGATGGTTTACTATTGCGGGTTTCCATTCCAGGAGGATGAATGTCGGTAAAGTGTGACAAGTGGATTCGCAGGATGGCGGCCGAGCACAAGATGATCGAGCCCTACGAAGACCGCCAGGTTCGCGAAGGCGTCATCAGCTACGGTGTTTCTTCTTACGGCTACGATATGCGCGTCGCCGACGAGTTTCGCATTTTCACCAACGTGAATTCCACCATCGTCGACCCCAAGCGCTTCGACGACAAGTCGTTCGTCGAATTCAAAGGGCCGGTCTGCATTGTCCCGCCGAACTCCTTCGCGCTGGCGCGCTCGGTGGAATATTTCCGTATTCCCCGCACGGTGCTTACGATTTGCGTGGGCAAATCCACCTATGCCCGCTGCGGGATCATTGTCAACGTCACGCCGTTTGAGCCGGAGTGGGAAGGCTTCGTCACGCTGGAAATCAGCAACACCACGCCGCTACCCGCAAAGATTTACGCCAACGAAGGGCTGTGCCAGGTGATTTTCTTCGAGGCCGACGAAATCTGCGAAGTGTCGTACAAGGACAAAAAGGGCAAGTATCAATCGCAGCAGGGAATTGTGCTGCCGAAAATATGATCCGCGGCGGGATCGCTTCTAGTTGCGGCGCGTTTGAGGAGTGGGCGAAGCATCGGGGTCGTCCGAAGTCCTCTCGACGACTCCTCCGGTCTTCTCCGAGTAAATAAAGTAAATGCCAGGCCGCGCCTGTGCCAGCCCACTCAGGCGCTGCCGGGCCTCATCCAGCCCTTCCACGGCTTCCAGCCATAAGGGACTTCCATCCGGGAGCGTGGCAAAAATGTCGAACATGGGTTCCATTTCCATCACCATCCCCCGCGCCTATCAAGCGGCGCACATCATCACATCGGCATGTTGATCGCCAATCCACCGTCGCGCGCAGGTGTCTACAAATCAGCTAGTTGGCGGTTACCTAGCCGGGGATTCGGCCCCGCAGACGTGTAAAATCTTCGCGGCTCGCTGAACAATCTATTTCCTCCGACGCCGCCAATTTACAATCGACTACGGTTGGCGGCATATACCAGAGACGGAGCCCAAATGACTGAATTGACGCAAACTCTCCAGGCGGCACCGGCGCCGAAGCGCCGCCGCAAACGCGGTTTTCTTTACGAGCATTCCTTGAGCATCGCGTCGATCTCGATCCTCTGTGTCTGGATCGGTTTCTACATTTTCTCGAATCCCAGCACCCATTGGGGTTCGTTCTTCGGAAATGCGATTGCCGATTGGTCCGGGGTCGTGGTCACCGTGCTGGCAACCAAATATCTTTACGAAAAAGATTCCGCTGAAAGCCGGCCTTGCCCCAAAAACGAAGGCTTTTCACCGGCAATCGAGTGGTTGCGAGATCACTCGTTGAGCATCTTTCTGTTAATCACGGGAATTGCGTGGGTCGTAGCGTTCATCCGGATGGACCCCACCGCGAAATGGGGACAGGTGGTGGGCAACGTTGTTTCCGAGTGGACCCAAATCTTTGGCCTCGTTATCCTCACCAAGCGCATGATCGAGCGCCACTCGAAAGAAAGCCGCCGATGAACCTCGCCTCGCCTGCAACGAGCGCCTCCAGTCGGGGAACTCCCGCGTAAGTGGGCTCCTCCCGCTCTTTTTTTCGTACACAAAAAAATGCGCCGAATTCACCTCTTGTTTTTCTCCTTATGTCTGACGGGTCTTGCCGGCCTCGTTGCCTTGGGTCGGACCCCGGGCGCGGTCGCGGCGCTATCGAAATCCGTCGACACGGCCGCCGTTTCGCCCGCCATCGTCATCGGGTTTGTGGGCGGTTACGTGAAGCACACCAACGCGGTTCATGAGGAGGTGCAGCTCGCAGAGCACCTCCGCGAGGAGTACCCTTCTGGCGTCTACGTGGAGGCTTTCGAGAACCATCGCGGCGGGCAGGCCCTTCGAAAAATCCGTCAGCTGCTCGATGTGGACCACGACGGGTCGCTTTCCACCGCCGAAAAGCAGCAGGCGAGGATTATCTTCTACGGGCACAGCTGGGGAGCCTCGGAAAGCGTGCAGGCCGCGCGCGCTCTGGATCGGGAGGGGATTCCGGTGCTGTTGACCGTGCAGGTGGATAGCGTCAAGAGGCATGGCCAGAATGACGCCGTCATCCCTCCCAACGTTTTGCAGGCGGTCAATTTTTATCAGCCGCACGGCCTTATTCATGGCCGAAGTGCTATCCGCGCCGCCGACCCCTCGCGAACTCAGATCATCGGAAACTTCCAATTCGATTACCGCAAGCGCCACGTAAATTGCCCTCACTACCCCTGGTGGGATCGCTACTTCGCCCGGCCTCATCCGGAAATCGAATGCGACCCGACCGTCTGGAATCAGGTGGAGTCTTACATTCGCGCGAGCCTGCTTCCGATAACTCCCACACCGGCAGCGGCGAACGTGCCGAGAAAAGGCACCCAAACAACCGTGAACGAACGGCGCGTTGCCTGGGGCAGGCTCATCGCGTGGTGATCGATCCTGCGGTTGCGCTTGTCAAACCGCCGTTTTATACTCGCGCCCGATGCAACGCCGCGAATTCCTGGTTCTTTCCGCCGCGAGCGTAGGCGGAGTTCTCGTATACACCCTCGACCGCCAAATGATGCGCGTCTCCGCGCAGGCGGCGCCAGCCGCGCAATCGATTCGCATCCCGCTTCGCTTTTTTACGCAGGCAGAGGCGCTCGTCGTCGCCGCCGCGGCCTCGCGAATTTTCCCGAGCGACGAATCCGGTCCCGGTGCAAACGAAGCCGGGGTCGTGATTTATATCGATCGCCAGCTCGCAGGCCCTCGCGGACGCGATGCTCACCGCTACACGCAAGGCCCCTTTGTGGAAGAAGGCGCCCCGCCCGAAGTCGGCTACCAGGGCCAAGCGACTCTCGCCGAGACCTATCGCGAGGGATTGAAAGGCCTCGCAGGTTTTGACCAGCTCACCCCGGCCGAACAGGACCAGAAGCTCAAGCAGATAGAAGAAACCCGCTTTTTCAGCATGTTGCGCAAAAACACCCTGGAAGGCATGTTCTCCGACCCGATCCATGGCGGGAACATCGATATGGTCGGATGGCAGCTGATCGGTTTTCCGGGACCCCAGATGAGCTGGGCGGCCGACGTCGACAAGCACTTTGGCGAGGAATTCCGGCCCAAGCCGATGAGCCTGACCCAGGTGTTGCCGGGCCACAAGTTCCACCCCAGCGAAGACGACGACCGCAAATCCTGATCGCGCGCCGAGGTTTCCCCTTACGACACCGGGCTTCTTAGGGCTCGTTCTCTCCCCGGAATGGCAGTTTCAATTTTCGCGCGATCTCCGGCCAGAATTCCCGCAGCACATCGAATCCCGCGTCCTGCAGGATTCCGTAACTAGCCGCTCGCGCGGCCGGACCGACTCCGGGCCGGTTGTCTGGATGATACGTGTCCGATAGCGCCGCCGTGCTTGCCGCTCCGAGCCACTCGGAAAAATTGAACATGTGCCCGCCATTTTCCTGGTGCGCCACCACGACGTGTTCGACTGCGTGCAACAATCGCCTACTCGTGCTCCCGTGGGCCAGTCGGTAGTAGCGAGGGTCTTCCGAAAAGATCGTGGGATAGAGAAACTCCTTGAAAAATAGGCCTGATGCGTTGTCCGCTAGTTCCGCCCCAAACCGCTTTCCGTATCCAGCCGCGCCCTGTCCAAAGCTGTGATCCGAATCCTCGGCTTGATCGATTCCCGCATCGAATGCGGCTCCGAGGAAAGTCACCGGGTCCACGCTGTTCTCGACGAACAAAACGAACTTGCCCTTCGTCGTCAGGGAACACAGCAGTGCGCCTGGCTTATAGTGGGGCGGGTGAACCGAAGTGCGGTCCAGCCTTTGCCCGAAAACCCCCACCACCTTCGCAAACGGGCCCTGGTAATCCTGCCAGCGAACCATCGGTGCGGGTTGTACGCACGGCTCTTGCGGATTTTCCTGACCCTGTTCCTGCGTGGGCAACGTAGCTTCAGGGGGTTGTGCCGTGGACGGAGGCTCCTCCTGCGCCCGCGCCTGCAGTCCGCAAGCGAGGAGCATGCCCACAGCGGCGAATCCGCGAAAAAGATGAACCATCGAGCCAAGATTTACCCTCGGAATACTACGCATACAACTCGGTGCTGATACCGAATCGCTGGGTGTAAAAGCGCACTAGTCTACAGCGGTTTTCCCCGGGCGCAAGCCATTCAATTCGCGTGGCAATTCCGTCGTTCTATTCTGAGTACGCCTCGGGAAGTTCGGTTTTCTGCCCTTAAAAAGCAACAGCCCCGGCCGGAGCCGGGGCTGTTGGAAAAAGATGACTCATGAGAGAAGGCTTAGTCGCCCGCGACGGCCTCGGCCTGGGGCTTCTCGGCCGCAGCACCGTTGCCATTGCCGTTTCCGTTCGCCGGAGCAATCTGCACCGGCACGGTTGCGCCGGGGACGGCCATGCGGATCTGGTCCATGCTGCCGATCTGCACGACGGTCTCCTTGGGCTTCTTCAGGACCAGTTCTTCGTAAATCTTGCGGACCTTGGCCGCTTCCTCCAGCGCCTTCTTGCGGCGGATGCGGTCTTCCTCGGCCGCCGTCAGCGGAATATCGTGCTCGAGGTGACGCACGCGGGCGGCATCTTCCGCGTTGATCTTCAGCGAGTGCTCGTACTCGTTGAGGTCACGCTCTTGCCCTTGGCGTAAATCTCATGCTTGCCGTGCGTCTTGTACCACTGCGCGACCGTGGCGTTCTTGTGCATGTTCTCGATGATTTTCCGCCAGCCCACGCCGGTGTTGTAAGCGCAGAAGGAAATTTCGCCCTGCTGCGTGGCGTAGGGGATGATGCACATTTCGGTGCGGCGGAAGTCGTAGTTGAAAAGATCCTGGAACCACATGCCGGCGATGAAGAGCATGTTCCAGGGATCTTCCTGGCGGCGCTTCATGGCGTCTTCGAAGGTGCGCTCCGGATTCGTACGGCCGTACTTCTTGTCGGAGTCCTTCGAGACGGCCCAGGTCTTGTCGAACTTCTTCCAGATGTCCTTCAAGCGCAGGCTGGGAGGAGCTTGGAACGAGCTGTAGTTCCTCAGCAGCGCCAGCATCATCATGAAGGCGGAAAACTTCTTGCCGCGGGCCGCGTCGGTGATGGACGAAACGTCCTTCACCAGCTGCGGCGCGTTCAGGAAGCGCGAAATGGGCGCCCATTCCTTGGTTTCCTTGTGGATCATCATCGCCGTGCCCACGCCGCAGTTCGGATGGCAACCGCAGGAGAGCGCGCCCCACTGCGCGTCGGGACCGTGGACGAGATCCGCGAAGCCCGCGAAAGGAGAAATGAACGACAGCGGGAACCAGTCGCGAGTCGGCTCCACTTTGCCCACCTGATTGCTGACGTCCTTCGCCAGATGCGACAGCGTGTAGCGCTGGCGCAAGCGGCGCTCCGGAGTGATGTCCTCGTCGCGTCCGGTGAAGGAAACCGGCTGGAACGAGAGGAACGCGATTTTCTTGGGATTTTCCATCGCGAACTTCACGATGGGGCCCACCTGGTCGTTGTTCACGTTGTTGACGATCGTGGTCACCAGCACGATTTCGATGCCCGCTTCGTGCATGTTCTCGATGGCGCGGAGCTTCACGTCGAACAGGTTGCCCACCTGGCGGTGGCTGTTCGCGTCGTTGCCGATGCCGTCGAACTGCAGATACGCATAGCGCATGCCCGCTTCGAAGGCCTCCCTGCAGAATTCCTTGCTCTTGGCGAACTCGATGCCGTTGGTGGCCGCCTGCACGCTGTTGTAGCCGATCTTGCGCGCGTAACGGACCGCATCCGTAAAGCGCGGATGCATCGTGGGCTCGCCGCCCGAGAACTGCACGGACATCTGGCGGCGCGGCTTGATCTTCAGGGCGTTGTCGAGAATTTCCTGAATTTCTTCCCAGTTCAGCTCGTGGACGTAGCCGACCTGGTTGGCGTCCATGAAGCAGGGATCGCACATCATGTTGCAGCGGTTGGTCAGGTCGACGGTCAGCACCGCGCCGCGGCCGTGGCGAACCGTGCTCGATCCGTGCTTGTGCAGATCTTCGTCGTTGTGCGCCGGGATGTCGCGGCCGGGGAAGTTCTGCTCGATCCACTGGAGGAACTTTGCGTCCACGGCCATCAGGTCTTCGTACTTGCCGTGGATGGGGCATTCCTTCACCATCCAGACCTGGCCGTCGCGCTCGATGATCTGCGCCTTGATCTCGCCGACTTTCTCGTGGACGAGGTCGGTCCAATCCTTCTTGCCGTTCATGATAGCGTCGCGCGCTTCTTTGACGCAGTCGGGGCACAGCGAATCCGTCGTGCGCGGCCAGCCGAGCGTGGGCTTGGACTTCTCCCAGGATTTCAGCAACGGCTTGTCGGACCATTTCGGCGTGAAGGACGGATTCGGATTGTGCTTGTTGAAGAACTGGATGGTGTTGAACGTCACACCGGCCGCTTTGCAAAGGGACCAGTCGAAGGTCTTCCAGAGCTTGGTGCTTACTGTATTGGGCATCTGTTCCTTTCCTCGAAAACTTCACTTGGATAAATGCCACTTCGAACTTTGGCGCTGGGGATCCCCGGAAACGCACGACCTACGATGGTACTGGGCCCGTAACCTGTTACAACTACGGATTTTGGGCTGGTTTCCAAATTACGTCCATGGGTGTCGCTTGAATGGCGGAATTGAGGGGCTGAATGGCGATTACCGGCACCAAATGGGAACGACAGGTACCTGGCCGCGCCCCGGGCGGAACAGCGGCCAATACTACGGCCATGCCTTTCGTACTCGAGTTTTACGCCCGCCGCGACCGGTCAATCCAGATTGAGAGGCGTGCGTAAAACCCCGATGGCGAAATGCGCAAGGTGCTCAGCATCGTCGTCCAGTTGAATCCAGCGGACGACGCAATGGTCCTTCATATATTGAGAGACCTTCGACTCGTGAATGCCAGATGCTCGGCGAGCTTCGCCTTGAGGCCCGCTTCGGAGTATCCCCGGCTGGCGAGGATTCTTGCTGCCCCGGGAGCCTCGGGCCAGATTCCCAGCCCGACGCGGGCGTCTGGCAGGCCCCATGTAATACGAGGATATCTGATCGGAATCGGACAGCAGAAGACGCCCGGACCCGCGGGGGCCTGATCCGCCTGGTCGAGCGGTGCAGCGGCCTCGAGACCAGCCGGCGCAGCATGGACTCCAGTTGTGCCATGCGCGAAGCCAGTGCCGGATCGCCGGCGCGTCCCTGCGCGGTGCGGTTCGAAGGCATGCGCGGCGTTCGGGTTCCGCCGGAACACTGCGAACCGGTTTCGGAACGTGCCGCTCTTCGCGGGCGGACGTCCTGCTCGCCGCACGCGATTGCGCTGGCGGTTCGGCCACGGCTTGGGCGCTCCGGCATTGGGGGCTGGGATTCGCCGGATTCCGCATCGGCTTGCGTCGGCTATGTGGGCGATGTGGTGCCGTCCTTGCGGCGCCGCCCCCGGCCTCCGCGCCGCTCGCGGCGGCGCTTCTTCCTCGCCGCTCGTTGTCCCCTCCCGCCGTCTCGTGCGGGACGGTGTTACACTGGTGGCCGCGGAGCTGATCTGGCGGAGTCGATTCCAATGGCTCAGTCGTTTCTTTCGTGCTTTCTTCGGCGGTTTCCTCGCAATTTCGCCCAGGGCCAGCGGCATTTCCCCGCTGCGGTTTGCCCGGTATGTGAAAAACGATTCGTGTGTTCTCTTCGATAATTTCGGTTTCACCTGCGCTGGGCCGGGATGGCCGCAACCCCTAAGCGTGAGAGCGCCTCTTCCGCCTTCTTCTTCCATTCCGGCCGCCGAAAACGTTCGGCTGAAATCGTGTACCACTTCACGGCCCCCCTCATCGTTCTGCGCCGTCTTTTCTCCGATCAATCCGAGTTCCCACGCGACCATCGCGTCGTGCGTCCGCTGCAGAGGTCCGGAAAGCTTCCCGTCATCGCGTCCGGGCTGTTTTTCGCCTTGCGGATGCGCGCTTGTATCTGCCGCCAATCTGCCATGGCACAGCATCGTAGCAGCGGTTCCCCCCGTAGGCCAAACAAGTAAAGGCTGGTAGTGGGTCAGTTTCGGGTTTTCCGGGCGGTCTCAATGGGTCGAGCAACACTAGCGCGAAGTTCACTTGCGGGAGCCTAGAAAAGCTAAAGTCATTGGCGAGCGTTAAGTCAAACAAGAGCACTATCCTGCATAGGTCTAATGGAATACAAACACGGCAGAGCGGTTCTCTTGCCGGAAGCATAGTCCAATCAATTGCTTGGAGGGTGTTGCATCGACGACTAATCGGTAGTTGACCACGAATTTGTCAGGATTAAAGGCACAAGGCAGTTTGGCTTAATTCTTCGCTTTCTCGATCTAACCGAGCCAGCAGGGTGATGTTCAACCAACGACTTCCGCTATTCCACTTCACCCATCCGCGCAGACTATAACTTTTGACAGTCCCCCTCGCAGCAAACCAACGCTAACCTGAAAGACGGCCACAAGTTCAGGGTCCCTGGTCATAGTTGCGAATCGCCAATTGAAAGCAAAACACACGCAGATTGAATCCACATTCGATGTAAAGAAGGGGAAACGATGATCTCTAGAAAAGGAATGCCCTTCGTTCTCGGACTCGCTTTGTTCGCCGGAACAGTGGTGCCGTATGTTCAGGCCCAAGACTTCAATAAGCAGACCAAAATTAAGTTCAGTCACGCCTGTAGAGATCCCGGGGCAGGTTCTGCCAGCCGGGAGTTACACGTTCACTCAGAGCGGGTCGATTGGCGGCCGAACTGTTGTTCAGATTTGGAACGAAGATAAATCGAATCCGATCACCACGGTTCTCGCGATTACGAATTATCGGCTCAAGCCCGCGCGGGAGACGTTTATCGAGTTTCATGAACGCCCAACAGGGTCACCGCAGGCACTGAAAGCGTGGTTCTATCCTAATGACAATTATGGCGTCGAGTTCGTCTATCCAAAACAGGAAGCGCTTCGGATAGCTCAGGCGAATAATGAGGATGTTCCAGCAGAAACCGTCGAACCAACTCCAAATACGCTGAACACGGTTCCGGTGGTCGCAGTCACTCCCGAGCAAAAGGAAGTGCCGATTGAAAAAGCATTTCAGACGACACCAGCCCCTGCCAAGTAGGCAGAACCTGTTGCGGCTGCCAAAGTATTGCCAAGGACAGGAAGCCCAATGCCACTACATGCCTTGCTTGGCAGCCTGTCCCTCGCCATCGGATTCGGCCTGAGGCGATTTTCAACTAAACGTCTGTAAGTGAAACAACTCTCTTTGCGCCGCGCACACCTACAAGACCGTTAAGCAAACTCCACGCCCTTCCTGCTTCCTTGAGCTGGTCCGGGGGTGGACACAATTCTGGGCACGAATTTCCGCAGCGTCTCCTATCCACAGTTCGTGGTGGTAGCGATCGAGAATCCTCTCGAACTCACCGTGCGTTGATGGTCACTTCGATACCCACCCGAGCGGGACCTGGAAAGCAAAGGTTATCGGGTTCTGAATATACAAATGCTCATTGAATCGGAGCTACAACCGCTTCTCTGGAAATGATACGGGAGATGGCACCAGAGTGAGGAGTTACAGCCGAATTGGCTCGAATTTAGGGTTGTGGATCCCGATGATCGCCCATGCTTCCCCTAATGTTCGAACCACGTGCAAATTGGGACGTGTGCTCTGTCCCTCAAATCAAACATCCGCGCCATTCCGAAAATGTGAGGAGAGGCCGCAACGATGACACAAGGGCGGCTAGGTTCCGCCATGACTGGTACAGTCTTTGCCAGCTGGCGGATTTTCTGAGCAGTGACCTCGAGGGAAGCGATCGCCGAAAGATTCGTAATACCGGCGCGGGGGTCCAGCAATGCTGCATACTCTCCGGTCATCCGGTAGAAAGCTGTTGCATCTTCGTCGGTAATTCGCCCCGCACACGTGCCCAGCAGAACGCGGTTGGTAGAATCGTACTCGAGGTGGTAGGCCAACTAGGTTCGAATTCCCAAACTAGGTTTTAATTCCACATAGTCCACTGGTTTTCCCTGTAACCACCGTTGTTAATGCGCGAGCCTGCCTTTTATCGGCCCATTTTTAAAAATAGACAACGTGCAGATTAGCGGGGACAGGTTCAAGGTGGACAGCTAGCGAAAAGAAAACGCGAAGCTAGTCTGTATAGATCCCTCTATCTAGTCCGCGAACTAGACGCTCGGCAGAAGTCTTGAATACTTCACAGATGCGGAGCAGGGTCGAAACTGTTATCGGACGGCCAGCTTCGATTTGTTGCCAGTGACGCGCTGAAAAACTAAAAAGAAATCATATCCTCTTGCGAGTAGCCATGCTTTCTTCGCAACCTGCGGAACTCGTGCTCCCCAAATGCAAGGAAGAATGCCTTTTGATTCACCACCGTCCGAGAACCTACCTTGCCCCGGGCAAAGGCGGGGCCGGGATTTCCTCTTTTCTGCTGAACAAAAATAATTGCACGGGAAGGAAGACACTTCTGTTGCTCCAGAGCAAATACGGAACCGGTAAGGTTTTTGGTTTGTCGTCTACCGGGAGAACGGTCCCTAGGGAGTTATGTAGCCGTGGTTTCTCGAAGCCTGTGATTGCTCGCAATCAGAGAGGTACTGACTGGCCTGGATTCTGAAGTAAGTCCTGGTGAACGCTGCTCCTGATACCGATGGGCGCTTAACCCGCATCAACTTCTTTGCGCTTTCTGAAGCTGAGCTAACGCCGCATGGTCCTCGGCAAACCGACCCGCTGCCAAGGCCTTAGAAGTCCAAATGAAGTCCCGGGCGAATACGTGTCACGCCGTCCCGCTTCGCTAAATTGTTGGCTAGTGGGGCATGATACGAGCTTGGCCTAAGGGACCAGAAATGACACGGGAGATGGCGCGAGAGATGCACGCCAGGGAACGAACGCATTGGGTCTGCGAGCGAGCCCGCGAGATGGGCTTCGATCTGTGCGGCGTCGCGCCCGTGGAAGGACTCGAAGATCTCGGGCATTTCCCTGAATGGCTTGCGCGTGGATATGCGGGTGGAATGAATTATTTGCGTGACGAACGGCGCGGGGATCCTCGCCTCGTCCTCGAAGGCGCGCAGAGCCTGATCGTCGTCGCGCTCAACTACAATTCGCCGCCGCCGTACTCTACGAAGATTCCGGCCGGTACGGAAAACGAACCCGCGCGTGGGTGGATTTCCCGCTACGCGTGGGGAGACGACTACCACGAAGTGCTCAAGGAGAAGTTGGATGCGCTGGCGGCGGAGATGCGGCAGAAATTCAGCGAGCCTTTTGACGCGCGCGTCTACGTCGATACCGGCCCGATCATCGAACGCGTGGCGGCGAAATACGCTGGCCTAGGCTGGCTGGCAAAAAACACCTGCCTCATCAATCGGCAGTTCGGCTCCTGGCTGTTTCTCGGCGTCATAATTACAACCCTCGCTCTTGAGCCGACGCTCGCCGCCAGCGCCGCTCCTCCGCTCGATCTCTGCGGCAGCTGCACGCGCTGTCTGGACGCGTGTCCGACCCACGCGTTCCCCGAACCGTATGTGTTGGATGCCCGCCGCTGCATCTCCTATCTGACCATCGAGCTTCGCGGGGCTATCCCCGAAGAACTGCGTGCCGGCATGGGTAACGCTGTGATCGGTTGCGATATCTGCCAGGACGTTTGCCCGTGGAACCGCAAGGCCCCGGTGACACATATGCCCGCATTTCAGCCTCGTCTGCTCGCAACAGAAACCTCCAGAGCAACCGAGCCAGAAGAGGGTCCCGAGCCTTCGCTTTTCGCGCCCGCACTCGAATGGCTGGCCTCGCTCACCCAGCAGGAATTCAGCGCAACGTTCCGCAAGAGCGCGGTGAAGCGAGCGAAGTGGCGCGGCCTGGTGCGCAACGCCTGTGTCGCGCTGGGAAATTCGCACATCGCCCGCGACTCCGAAGAATATGTGCGCGTGCTGCGAACGCTGGAAAATCTCGCCGCCAGCGAAGATGCTACCCTCGCAGAGCACGCAAGCTGGGCGCTGGGCCGCCTGAAGTCGCCGGTCGAATTCGACGGCTGAGCGTGCCCCCGATTGACTTCTTCTTGCCCGCACTGGCAGCGTCCGCTTGTGTGGTATGCTGCCCGGCAACTCTGCTGCGGGGGCAGCAGGGCAACCGAAAATCGCATCGCAGGATGGAAGCTCGGGTTACACGTGTAGCCGGGAGTATGGATGAACGTCAGGGTGAACACAGAAATGGTGACCACGGCCTTCGAACTGTCGGGCTACCGCATTTCGAAGAATCTCGGGCTGGTGCGCGGAGTCACGGTGCGTTCGCGCAGTATTCTCGGGACTCTCGGCGCGTCCCTGGAAACAATCGTTGGCGGCAACATCACGCTCTTTGAAAGCATGTGCGAGAAGACGCGCGAGCAGGCCCTCGATCTGATGCTGGAGCATGCGGCGGCTCGCGGCGCCAACGCCGTGATCGGCATGCGATACGATGCCACCGAAGTGATGCAGGGCGTTACCGAAGTGATTGCCTACGGCACAGCCGTGCAGGTGGAGCGGGCATCATAGAATAGTGCGGCGCCATCTCAACAATGGCAGGAGAATCGCAGAGATGAAGTTTCATCGGAAAGCTTTCTTTTCAATCCTTGCTGTGTGTTTGCTGGGGCTCGCCTTCGCCGCGCAGGTGAAGGCGGACGATGCCCTCAAGACGGAGTCGGTGCAGTTTCCCGCAGGCAAGGACACGAAGGACACCGTCGGGGCCCTGCTTACGAAGCCGTCGGGAACGGCGCGCCACCCCGCCGTGATCGTGCTCCACGCCTGGTGGGGGCTGAACGATTGGATCAAGGATCAATCGCAGAAACTCGCCCAGGAAGGCTTTCTCACCCTCGCTGTGGATCTATACGGAGGCCATGTGGCCACCGATACCTCCGGGGCGCTCGAGCTGAGGATGGCGCTCAAAGAGGATATCGCCGTCCGGGACGTGCAGGCGGCATACGATTACCTGATGACCCGCAACGACGTCGACCGGGACCACATCGGTGTGATCGGCTGGGACATGGGTGGCGCCTACGCCCTGAAGCTGGCGATGACCCAGCCGCGCCTCGGCGCTTGCGTGGTGAATTACGGCGCGCTCCCCACCGATCCCAACGACATTCAGGTGATTTTCGCGCCCGTTCTGGGAAATTTTGCCGCGCTGGACCACGGCGTCCTTCCCAGTGATGTGCAGTCGTTTGAAAAAACAATGAAGAATCTCTCCCGGCGGGTCGACTTGAAAATATACGATGGCGCGAAACACGGATTTGAGAACCCCGCCGACCCCCAAAACTACCAGCCCGACGCCGCAGCTGACGCCTGGGCTCGAAGCGTCGCCTTTTTGAAAAGATACTTGAAATAGTCCCGTTCGTTTTGATTCTCCATAGTCCGCATACCTCCGCTGTTGATTGAAACGAACACCCCTCAGAATCTATGCAGCCCCTTATCACCCCTCTGCATCCAAAATACTGCATGCCGAAGAAGGTTCAAAACTCCCGGCCAGATGTCGCCCCGGCGGCCAGTCTGACCACCAGAGAAATTGTTGCGGGTTGGGGCAGCATTCTGCGCGGCAATGTCCCCTTCCTTTCGATTGAGATTACGCGCGAATGCCCGCTGAGTTGCCCGGGATGCTACGCCTATGGCTCCGACCATCTGGGCGGAGGCGCCACTCTGCGTGAGCTGAGCGATTTCCGCGGAGATGCGCTCGTCCGCGGAATTCTCGACATCGTTGAAAAACATAAGCCGCTCCACGTCTCGCTCGTCGGGGGCGAGCCGATGGTGCGCCACCGGGAATTGAGCCAGATCCTTCCCGTGCTGAGCGCCTCGGGCATTTTTACTCTGGTAGTCACGAGCGGCGTAATTCCTGTCCCGATGGAATGGATGAGCCTGTCGCGAGTCCGGATAGCCATCTCTGTAGACGGGCTTCCCGAAGACCACGACATCCGGCGAAAGCCTGCGACGTACGTGCGAATCCTCAAGAACATCGAGGGGCGCGAGGTAAACATCCACTGGGTAATCACGCGCCCGATGCTGCAGCGCCACGGCTATTTCGAAGAGTACGTGTCGTTCTGGAACGAGCGCCCGGAAGTGAACCGCATCTGGGTGAGCGTCTACACGCCCCAGGTAGGGGAGTCAAGCCCCGAAACACTCACAGCCGCCGACCGCGTGAAGCTCGCCGAGGAATTGCCACAGCTGGCATCGAAATATCCCAAGCTATTGATGAATAAGGGCATCGCCGGAGCTATCGTCGCGCCACCAAACAGCCCGGACGAATGCGTCTTCTCGAAGATGTCGGCGAATTATTCAGCGGACCTGAGCACCCGCGTCGAACCCTGCGTCTTCGGCGGGAAGCCCGATTGCTCCCAGTGCGGCTGTGCCATCAGCAGCGGCTTGCATTGGATCAAGGGCATCAATCTTGCCGGCCCGCTCGAGGTTGGCCACCTGGTCCGCGGCTCTATCCGTGTCGGGAGGCTGATGAACCGCCTCCGGGCCAGATCCACGACTCCCCCGCGCTGGGATCAGGACGCCGCTGCCACCTCCGTCCCGGCTCAGGAAGCGGAACTCGTTCAAATCCAGCGTTGAAGTGCCGTTTTGTGTCCTGCGACACGCTGGCGACATCTGCTAACTCATACAGAGCAATAGCTTTGGTATTACACAACTATTACAAAAACCCCGCCTGAAGACTGCTAGTATCCTGTAAGCAAATCGCACAACTAATCGGGTATCCAATCCCTTTCGAGAGGCGACATGTCAATGCAGATTGACGATTTAGGGAAGAAGCCTGCGGGCGAGAATCAGATTAATTGGGTCACCGCCATTGCCATGTTTGCGTTCCACGCAGGAGCGCTGGCCGCGCTCTTCTTTTTCAGCTGGAAACCGTTTCTGCTGGGCCTCTTCCTGTACTGGGTAGCCGGAAGCCTCGGGATCGGCATGGGATACCACCGCTTGCTCACTCACCGCGGCTACAAGACGCCCAAATGGGTGGAGTACTTCTTGACCTTCTGCGCCACCCTGGCACTCGAAGGCGGCCCCATATTCTGGGTGGCCACCCACCGCATTCATCACCAGTTTTCCGACAAAGAGGGCGACCCGCACTCTCCCATCGACGGAAAGTGGTGGGCCCACATGGGCTGGATTCTGATGGGCAAGTCGATGCACCACGATACCTCGACGCTCTCGCGCTACGTGCCCGATCTCGCCAAAGACAAGTTTCACGTCTGGATTACCAAATTCCACTACGTTCCGATGATTGTGGTCGGCCTCATCCTTCTCGCGTTTGGCGGCATTCAGTATGTGTTGTGGGGAATTTTCTTCCGGACGGTCCTGGGCCTGCATTCCACCTGGCTCGTCAACTCGGCCACGCATTCGTGGGGCTCGCGGCGTTTTGCCACTCGCGACCTCTCGACAAACAGCTGGTGGGTAGCAATGTTCACCTGGGGCGAAGGCTGGCACAACAATCATCACGCGCACCCGACGTCTTCGCGCCACGGGTTGGCGTGGTATGAGATCGATCTGAACTGGTACGGGATCTGGGTGCTGCAAAAGCTCGGACTGGCGAAGCAGGTCTACACCGTGAAGCTCGCCAGCTTGAAACCACAACCGGCGCCGGAAGAGGATACTGCTTCGATCGCCGCGCCGGAATCCACCACTGATTTGGTCTCAGCATAGTCAGTTGTGTAGCAGCGGGCGCGTGAGTTGTTAGTTGGGAGTGCGCCCGCAAGACCCTCTTCCACGCAAGCACCTGCCTCCAGGCCAGCTAAACGTTCAGAGCCATAGGTCCGGCGTCCGCTGTACAATTGTCCTAAATAGCCATGCGCATCACGAGCCGGCGGAAGAAGATCGCTTTCTTTATCGTTCTGGGCGTCTGCCTGGTCGCTTTGGCGCTCACGCTGAACATCAGCTGGATCATTCTGAACTGGCGCAAAGATGTTCTTCTCGTTCTCGGCGTCATTTTCTTTGCGGCGATCATTCTCGGCATGATCCTCAACACGGGTTTCCTGGTGCGCGAGATCCGCCGCAACGAGCAGCATGACAGCTTCATCAATTCCGTCACCCACGAACTCAAGACGCCCATCGCCTCGATCCGCCTGTACCTTGAAACGCTGCAGCGCCGCGAAGTCGATGAACGCCAGCGGCAGCAGTTCTACCAGTTGATGCTCGAAGATGCCGATCGCCTCCTCGGCACCGTCGAGCAGGTGCTCAAGGCCGGGGAAGTGGGATACAAGCGCGGCACTCTGCACCGCGCCGAGACGGACTTCGGCAGCCTCGTTCGCGAGTGCATGGAACTCGCCCGCACGCGGCATCACCTCGATCCCTCCGCTCTGCAGTACCAGGGACCGCTCAATGGATCGGGAGCCACTGTGGAGGCTGACCCCGCGGAACTGCGCACGGCGGTGTCGAATATCCTCGACAACGCCATCAAGTATTCGGGAGACAAGGTAGATATTTCCGTCCGCGTGGAAACGCCCGACGAGAAGCGTGTGGTGCTGCGGGTCCGCGATCGCGGCGTGGGCATCCCCGCCCACGCCCTGAAGCGCGTGTTCAAGCGCTTCTACCGCGTCCCGGGGCGATCGTCGTCGCAGGTGAAGGGGACAGGCCTGGGACTGTTCATCGTGCGCGCCATCGCCCGCGCGCATGGAGGCCGGGTATTCGCCGAAAGCGCCGGTTGGACGCGCGGCACCACCATCACCTTTGAATTGCCCAGGAGCAATGCGTGAGCCATCTGCTGGTAGTCGAGGACGAAGCGCATCTGGCCGACGGCCTGCGATTCAATCTGGAAGCCGAAGGACATTCGGTGGACGTCGTGGGCGACGGCGAATCGGCCATCGAAAGCCTGCTCCGGTCCGGCAAGAAGTTTGACGCCGTCGTATTGGACGTCATGCTGCCCGGCGCGAACGGGTTTGAGGTTGCCACCGAGCTGCGCAAAGCCAAGAACTACGTGCCGGTGCTCATGCTCACCGCGCGGGGCCGCCCCGAAGATGTCCTCCAGGGCTTTGCGGCCGGAGCCGACGATTACCTGCCCAAGCCGTTCGAACTGCCGATTTTTCTCGCGCGATTACAGGGCTTGCTCCGCCGCAGCGAATGGCTTCGCGGCGGTAGCGGCGGAACGGAGGAAGCGAGGAGCCCGGAAAACGGCGCCCGGAATGTCGCGGAACCGCCGCCTCCACAGCAGCAGGTCTTCTCCTTCGACGGAAAGACCATCAATTTCGAAGCGCTCGAGCTGCAAACCGGCGCCTCTACGATCCAACTGACCCTCATGGAAGCCAAGCTCCTGCGTCACCTGGTGCAGAGCCATGGCCGCACCGTCACGCGCAAGTCCATACTCGAAGATGTGTGGGGCCTGCGCGAAGACACCGATACCCGGGCCATCGATAACTTCATCGTGCGCCTCCGCCGGTACATCGAGGAAGATCCCTCGAAGCCGCGCCATCTGTTGACGGTGCGAGGCGTCGGCTATCGCTTCGTTGTCTGATCCAGTAGCTGGCGTTCTCGCCCGGGTCTACCATTTCCAGAGGGACGCATCAGCGAGCCAGGCCTGGAGTATCTCCAGCTGATCTTCGGTCGGATCGGCGAATACGATACCCATGCCGATTCGGTCGTGCACGTAGATCACCTTGCCATTCGTCATAAAGGTTTCCCCGTCGCGCGAGATGACAATCTTAAGAACAGTGTTCACCGCAACGGTGCTCGCGGTGTTCACGTAGCAACCCTTACGGCTAATCTCTGCCATTCTTCCCACGATGCACATGGCGCCAGCGGTTTCGACGAGTTCTGCGATGGCGAGGACGGAGTAGCGCGGTACTGTTCGTTGAACGCTGTACGAGCAAATCGAAGCGGATGTCGAATTAGGAGGATTTTCCATCGCGGTAATCCCTCGGTTCCCCCCTTAGCGATTAGTACCACGCCACACTGGCACCATGTCGCTTAAAGGGAGCTGACGACGTTATCTGATTAATATCGACTCCGGTGAGTCCTCCTGGTGTATGACATCAATTCAGACCGGAACCGAGTTCCGAGTGGCAGTTTAGCTCTCTGCGGATGTCGCCGGAATCAGGACCCGAAAATTTCTTGAGAGAATAGCGAATACGGACTTGCATCCCCCGGGTGGGGTCCACTTGGCCCGAAAAAGCAGCACATTTGATTTGGCAATACGTTTCAAGTGGACCGAGCTTTGGGGTTGCAGTTCGCTTTTACCTGAACAGGACGCCTTTTCTTTGCTCTTGGATCGCGGATGATTCTTTAGCCTTTGGAATTCCTCGACTTAGAACTCCGTCCGGGCCTTTTCAATCAATTCGCGCGTTTCTGAAGATAACGAGTGCCGCCATCGTCCCGGCCAAAGCCGGTAGCGGGAGGATGAAGATCACTAGAACATCCGCGGAAAACGCAGCATTCCAAGCCGACGACCCCATCGGGGCGCTCCCACCAAGAAGTGAGAACGGGATACAGAGAAGGAGGAGGAAATGAGGGATGAGGAGCAGTGAACCCAAAACACGTTTTCCCGGTCGCATCTTTGGCCAGGCCAAACAAGCCGCGTAAACCGCCCCGCAGAACGCCAGAACGATTACAAGAAGCACAAGCGGCAGAATCAAGCGCATTCCGGCACCTTGGTCGCTCCCGATATGCCGCGAGCGGCGCTTAGCAATTATCGCAAAGCATGGAGTCTCATTTATGGAAATGACATTTGCTGTTCGTCAGGTTAACTCCCGAGAAGTCCGGATTACCGGAAACTGACCCGCTACCCAAAAACTTCGTGTCCGGATTTGACACGAGTGCGGGCTATCGTTAACCTTGAGTTCCTATGAAAATTATTGTCGCCGACAAAATAAGTGAACGTGGAATTGCGCTGCTTCGTGAAACGGGCTGGGAAATTCTCACTCCGGCGGCCGCCGATGTTCCCGCCCAGATCATCGATGCCGACGGCCTGGTGGTTCGCAGTGCCACGAAAGTGACGCCCGCGCTGCTCAAGCAGGCCGCCAAGCTTCGCGTCGTGGGCCGCGCCGGCGTGGGCGTGGACAACGTGGACATGGACGCGGCCACCCATCACGGCGTCCTCGTGATGAATACGCCGGGCGGAAACTCGGTCAGCGTTGCCGAGCACACGTTTGCGCTGATGCTTGCCGTCGCGCGTTCCGTGCCCCAGGCCAACGCCTCCATCCAGGCGGGCAAATGGGAAAAGTCGGCTTTCTCGGGGACGGAACTCCGCGGGAAAACTCTCGGGCTTGTCGGGCTGGGCCGGATTGGCACCGAAGTCGCGCGCCGCGCTCACGCTTTTGGAATGAAGGTCTTTGCGTACGATCCGTACGTGGCTCCCGCTGTCGCGCGGGAAGTGGACGTCGATCTCGTTACGCTGAACGAATTGCTGGAAAGGTCCGACGTGGTCTCGTTGCACACGGCCTTGAGCCCATCCACGGAAAAAATAATCAACGCCGAGGCGA
Source organism: uncultured Acidobacteriota bacterium (assembly GCA_963709105.1). Taxonomy (GTDB): domain Bacteria; phylum Acidobacteriota; class Terriglobia; order Acidiferrales; family UBA7541; genus Palsa-295. The sequence goes on along the minus strand of CAVPVC010000010.1, from coordinate 543,164 downwards.
TCTCGCACATGAAGAAGGGCGCGATTCTCGTCAATTGCGCGCGCGGTGAATTGATCGACGAAGCCGCCCTCGCGGAGGCGCTGCGTTCCGGCAAACTCGCCGGCGCCGGCGTGGATACCTTCGCCAAGGAGCCTCCCAAGGACTCTCCGCTGGTGGGACTGCCGAACCTGATCGCCACGCCGCACATCGCCGGCTCCACGCGCGAGGCCCAGGAAGAAGTAGGCACGGCCGTCGCGCAGCAGATCCGCGATTATCTGGCCGATGGATTGATCCGCAACGCCGTCAACATGCCCGCCGTTTCCGCCGAGCAGTACCGGCGCTTGCGTCCGTATCTCGAACTCGGCGAGCGCATCGGTATGCTCGTCGCCCAGGCCGCGCCTTCGCCGAGCTTTAACCACATCCGGATTCGCTACGCGGGCGAGCCTTCCGAAATTGGCTCGCACCTGATTCGCAGCGCCGTCCTGATCGGCATCCTGAATCCCATCCTCGATGAGAAAGTGAATCTCGTGAACGCCTCGGAGGCCGCCGCCACCCGCGGCCTCGTGGTGGAAGAGACGACGCGCCGCCGCGAGCGGGGATTTCCCAACACGGTGGAAGTGGTTGCCAGCGACGGCAAGCGCGAACTCACGGTGGAGGGCACGGTGGGGCAGGACGGTTCCCCGCGCATTCTCGCCCTCGATGGAATCGGCCTCGAAGCGGCCCTCGAAGGAACGCTGCTGCTGATCCGCAACAAGGATGTACCCGGCGTAATCGGAAAAATGGGCACGGCTCTCGGCGACCTCGGCGTGAACATCGCCACCTTCGCCCTCGGCCGCCGCGCGCCCGTCCATGGCGCGGAAGCTCTTGCCCTCCTTGGGCTGGACGGCGACATCGACACGTCCGTAGTTCAGAAGATCCTGGCTGTTCCTTCGGTCACCGACGCGCGGCTGATCCGTCTTCCCGCGCCAGCCAAGCAGGAAGTGCTCAACTAGCCCGGCAATTTTCGAACGGCGACTCACTGTTTCAGCGGCGCCGCGTAGGGGCAGGGCTCCGGCGAGATGCTGTCCGGCTCGACGATCCACGAGCTGCGGTCACGGTAATAATCCAGCAGCGGAGCAAGGTCGACGCCCGGTATGTCCCGCGCCCACACGACCTTTGAATCGTCGATATCCGCGCGGTTGTAAACCCATTCCGCATTCGCATCGTGTTTCGGAGAATAGCGCACGATCACGAGTTGCTTGCCCGGCATCTTTTCCAATTCCTTCGCGATGCGCGCCCGTTTGGCCACGCCGGCCTTCGGGTAGTCCATCGTGTGAAAGGGCGCGAGGAGGACTGCGGCAATCACCACCGCGCGCGAAACACCAACGCCGACAGGCCGGCCTCGCCAGGTTACCCTCCGGAGATGGCGAAATCCCTGCATCGTGAGCGCAAAGACCGTCGCGACCAGCGGCGCCGCGTAATGCGGGAAAAAACCACGCCACCAGAACGAAGCCGCAAAAGCAAATCGCCGTCTGCGCCACGAGAAAACGCACCCGGCGATCCCGCACGATCCAGGGCAACAGAAGAAACGGCACGCACAGTTCAGGCCAAAGAAGGAACCGCACGAATCTGCCGGCATCCCGAACCAGCAGACGAATCGCTTTGCCGATGCTGTCGGCCCTGCCCTGTTGCCAGGTGTCGTGATTCACGCCGTTATAGAAAGCGTCGAATTGCGCATTAGCGTAATGGACAGGAGCGGTCGCCTTTTGCCACAGCAATGCGGGGGCGCTGCTTTCGTAGACGCGCTCGTTAGCCGTGTAGGGGAAAAGCACCAGATTTCCCGTGCCGCGCCAGTTGTAGTAGGCCATAAACGCGCCGCACGAGAGAATCACCACGCAAAAGGGCGCGACGACGCGGGGCAGCGTCTGTCGCCAGGACGGGCTGTGCTTCCGGAATAGCCAAAAAAGCAGTACGGCGACTACCGGCGCGGAGAAAATCAAGCCCTCGAACGGCCGGCTATTGGCAAGAATCGCCACGCCCAGGCCCAGAATCACCGCATCGCGCGGGCGCCGCGCGCGCATGATCCGCGGCAAAGCGCCGATTACCAACGCTCCGCCGAGAGCCGCCACCGCACCGCCCCAATAGCTGTTGATCCAATAACCGAAAATGCCCACGCGCAGAACCAGCAGCACGCCCCCCAGCAGCGCCCACGATGGCGGCAGCCATCCCTGCAATGCCCACACCACAGCCGCAACCATGGCGGCAACGCTCAGCAAAACGCCGATCCACGGGTGGCCAAGAACCTGGCCCAGGGCGAGCGCCGCGCCCTGGGCCGGCGGATATTTCGACATATACGTGGGGAGTTGGTTCACGTGCATGGTATCGAAGTAAATCCGCATGGGATGCGGCGGGTAGGTCAGGCGGCCATGGGCGAAAGTATCGGCCGCCAGCAGGTAGCTGAATTCGTCGTGGAACTCGGGGATCGGAACAGGAATCTGAGGCAGCATCGCAACGCGCAGAAAAATCCCCGCGGCGGTTACCCAGACAATCGCGAGAGCTTTCCTCCTCGCCACGCGGGAGCCGAAGCTTTCGACGGCCCCGAAAAAGCGCCCGCCGGCCTGCGGCACGCAGATGGCGGCAACCAGCAATACGGTCACGACTGCCACGGGGATGTCTGGAGTTATCCGTTCCACTTTAGGAGGGAGTCATTTGAGAAGGGAATTGCGCCGGATCTCCTCTCTTCAGCACGAGGCCCGGCAGATTCTAGCAACTTTGGATGAAAACATCATCGCCCACCCATCCGGCAAGCCTCGGGGGCCGGATCGGAAGCCGGCAATGGCGTGAAGGTGGGCCCCGTCTCGGTGGGGTAGTAGGGGGCATCGAGACGGGGCCCTGGTCGGTCGGAGGCCAGCATATTATCGAAAATGATATAGATATTCAAGCGATAATAACCAGCGCTGTGGAAAACCTGGCCAGCCTCGAAAATCTCCCCTCCGGTGGCCTTACCGTAGCGGTTTCAGTTCCGGCTGCTGCCCGTCCGGCAGGGGGTAGCGGTCGACGTTCAGCACCATGGAAACGAAGCAGTAATAACCCATCACCGACGTCAGGTCGACGGCGCCGCGCTCCCCGAACTTGTCCACCACGGCCTTGAAGGACGCGTCGCTCACCTCCCGCGTCTTCAGAAGCTCGTCGCCGAAGTTGTAGATGGCCGCCTCGTCCGCCTGCATGGGAGCCGGCCGTTTGCCCAGGGAAATTGCGTCGATCATCGCCGGGCTGAGTCCGGCATCCAGCGCCATCTGGTGGTGCGACCACCAGTCGTACTGCGAATTCCAGAAGCGCGCGGTCATCAGAATCGCCATTTCGTTCAAGCGTTTCGGCAGCGTCGAGTGGAAGCGCACTTGCGCGCCGAACTTTTGCGCCGCGTCGCCCATCTCCGGACTGCGCAGCAGCACATTGAAAGGCCCGTTCATCACGCCCTTCCGTTCGCCGTTCAGCATGTCGTCGACCATGGCCTTCTGCTGGGGCGTGAGTTCCGTGTAGGTCAGCGGCCTGAAGCGGCCGCCGCGAAGATGCAGCTCCGGAGCGGTGGGCGTCTGGGCGAGGGCGATGGATGACAGTAAGACGATGCCGGCACCGGCAAATTTGAGGCGCATGATTTTCTCCATTTCCGCACGGATTCGGTGTAATCCGGCGCAGAGGCTAGCTTAGCGGTTTCCTCGGTGTCAAATTTTTGTCTCAACTTGCACTCAGTTCGGGCGAGGGCGCTCGACCCCGCACCAATCCGGCTGCTACGATAGACTCATTCGCTGGAACACGTGCGGCACATGAAGACCACGAAATCACCGCTCGAACTGCAGGTTCTCAAAGCGATCCGCCAGTCACGGATGGCGGTTCCCGGAGATCGTATTGCCGTGGCTGTCTCGGGCGGGGCGGATTCGGTTGCGCTTCTGCGGCTTCTTGACGGTCTTCACGATGCGCTTGGCGTCACGCTGCTAGTCGCCCATTTCAACCACGCGTTGCGCGGGGCCGACTCCGAAGCCGACGCGCAATTTGTAGCCGACCTGGCGCGGGAGCTCTGCCTCGAATATGTCTGCGAGCGGGAGGATGTTGCCGCCGAGGCCGAACGGCAGCATCTGAACCTCGAAGACGCCGCGAGACGCCTGCGTTACGCATTCTTTAATCGCATGGTCGAACAGGGCCTGGCCACGCGCGTAGCCGTGGCTCACACCGCGGACGATCAGGCCGAGACGGTGCTGGCGCGATTGTTCCGCGGGACCGGTCCAGCCGGGCTCGCCGGGATCCATCCCGTACTGGGACCGATCATCCGGCCGCTTCTAGCCGTTCGTCGCGAAGACCTTCGCGAATACCTACGCCGCATCAGCCAGCCCTGGCGCGAAGACCTCACCAATTTCGACCTGAGCCGCCAGCGAGCGCATATCCGCGCGCAGCTCCTGCCGGTGCTTCAACGCGATTTCTCGCCCAGGATCGTCGATCATTTGGGCGATCTAGCGCGGCTGTCCCGTGAAGAGCTGCATTTCTGGAGCGCGCTGGTCGAAGACCGCTTCGGCAAACTAGTCCGCAAAGAGAGTGGCCGTTTCGTCATTCAAGCCTGCGATCTGATTTCCCCGCTGGCTTCCGTGGTAAGCAGCCCTGCCAACCCGCCAGGGCCATTCGGCGCCCCTTTCCGCGCGCTTACCGAGCGCCTGATTCGCCGTCTATATGAAGGAGTGCGCGGCAATTGCAAGGACCTGACCGCCGAACACGTGGATCAGGTGATCCATCTCGCCAGCGATTGCATCAGCGGAAGCAGGATCGAATTGCCAGGCGGTGTGGTAGCCGAGCGAATCTTCGGCGAACTCGTCTTTTCGAAGCCACCCCGCGCAGCGCGTGGCACGAGCCGCGCCGAAACCGCCAGGTTCCCGCTAGCGTATAACTATGTTGTAAGCCTTCCGAGCGAAGGGATGGCCGCTATTTCCGTCCCGGAACTGGGCGCCCGGTTCCTCCTGAAAATGATTGACTGGTCTTCCACGGAGCGCGACACTAACCTGGAAGAGACCCTAGACGCTGACCTGCTCAAGAGCACGTTGACCTTACGGAACTGGCAGCCCGGGGACGCGTACAGGCCTCGGGGGCACCGCCAGGCGCGAAAGCTGAAGCAACTGTTTCTGGCGCGGCGTGTTCCCAGGGATGAGCGCTCGCATTGGCCGGTGATCGAATGCGGCGGAAGAATTGTCTGGTCGCGCGACATGCCTTTAGCAGACGATTTCTGCGCGGGTGACCGGACGAAGACGGGCCTCCGAATCGAAATAGAAGACGGGCGCCCGTAAGGTTTGCAAAAGGGCTCCTCGATGGGATGCCGGGAAAAATCTGAATACGCTAGCGTCCCGATTGCATCTAAGGAATATCGTCGACATATCGTTGCCGGGCTGGGTTGCATCTATTCAGGGGTGAGGTAAGACGTGAACTCTACCGTACGCACAGTGCTATTTTGGCTTTTGATGATCCTGCTGGCCGTCGTCCTGTGGAAGATGGCCTCGACGGGCGGCCCCACGGCTCACGAAGATGAGCCCAGCTACACCAATTTCCTCGCCAAGGTGCAGAGCGGGAACGTCAAGGATGTGACGATTTATCTCTCGCCCAACAGCGCCGAGCTCCAGGGCGAATACCGCGACGGCAGCAAGTTCCGCGGCGTCACCTTGGCCAACACCGCCATTCCCGACGTCACCAAGGCTTTTCAGGACCAGCACGTTCTCTACAACTATAAGGAAGTGAAGGACGCTAACTGGGTCAGCCTGCTCTTCAATTTCGGTCCGCTCATCCTGCTCGTTTTCTTCTGGATTTTCATGATGAAGCAGATGCAGGCGGGCGGCAACAAAGCCCTCAGCTTCGGAAAATCCCGCGCGCGTCTGCTAACCGCGCAGCAGAAGAAGGCCACGTTTAAGGACGTTGCCGGGATCGACGAAGCCAAGGAAGAGCTATACGAAATCATCGACTTCCTGAAGGATCCCCAGAAGTTCCAGAAGCTCGGCGGACGCATTCCCAAGGGCGTGCTGCTCGTCGGGCCTCCAGGAACGGGCAAGACCCTGCTGGCTCGCGCGATTGCCGGCGAAGCGAACGTGCCGTTTTTCTCCATTTCCGGTTCGGATTTCGTCGAAATGTTCGTCGGTGTGGGCGCCAGCCGCGTCCGCGACCTTTTCGAGCAGGGCAAGAAGAACGCCCCCTGCATCATCTTCATCGACGAAATTGACGCCGTGGGCCGCCACCGTGGCGCGGGCCTGGGCGGCGGTCACGACGAGCGCGAACAGACCTTGAACGCCTTGCTCGTCGAAATGGACGGCTTCGAGTCCAACGAAGGCGTGATCCTGATTGCGGCCACCAACCGGCCGGACGTTCTCGATCCGGCGCTTCTGCGTCCCGGCCGTTTTGACCGGCGCGTGGTTGTGCCGCGTCCTGATGTGCGAGGCCGCGAGGAAATCCTTCGCGTCCACACGCGCAAGGTTCCCGTTTCCGACGACGTCGATCTCTCGGTGATCGCGCGCGGCACTCCCGGCTTTTCCGGCGCGGACGTCGCCAATCTAGTGAACGAGGCCGCGCTGTGGGCCGCTCGCCAGAACCGCAAGGTTGTAATGATGGCGGATTTCGAGATGTCCAAGGACAAAGTCCTCATGGGCGTCGAGCGCCGTTCCATGATCCTGTCCGACGAGGAAAAGAAGAATACCGCTTACCACGAGGCCGGCCACGCCCTGGTTGCGGCGATGACCCCTGGCGCGGACCCTCTGCACAAGGTTACGATCATTCCGCGCGGCATGGCCCTGGGCGTCACCATGCAGTTGCCCATCGACGACAAGCACACCTACACCAAGGAATTCCTCGAGTCGCAGCTCGCCGTTCTGATGGGTGGCCGCGCCGCCGAGGAGATTTTCCTCAACCACATCACCACCGGCGCTGGAAACGACATCGAACGCGCCACCGAAATCGCGCGCCAGATGGTCTGCGAATGGGGCATGAGCCCGCTCGGACCGCTCACCTTCGGCAAGAAGGAAGAGCAGATATTCCTGGGCCGCGAGATCGCACAGCATCGCGATTATTCCGAAGATACGGCGATCAAGATCGATGGCGAAGTCCGCAGCATCATCAATACCGGCTACACCCGCGCGCGGAACATCCTCGAGACGTACCGCGATGCCCTCGAGCGCGTGGCCCGTGGGCTTCTCGATCGCGAAGTTCTGGACGCTGTTGAATTAAAGCTCCTGATCGAAGACAAGCCGCTCCCGGAGAAGATTCCACCTCCGCCTCCCGCCGCGCCTCCAGTGCCGGCGAAGGAGCCGCAACTGACTCTGCGTCCCGAGCCCCGGCCGATTCCCGGCATGGCCAAGGGCGAAAAGCCTGCCCCGGCCTGATTGACGCAGCTGGGTTAGCGTAAAGAAATGTAAGGGCGCTTCGCAAGAAGCGCCCTTTTTTGGCGGTGCGGCCATCTCTCCGTGTGGTACTCCCCGAGAACAAATTTGGCGTAGAATAAGCCCATGGCGAAGAAACTCCCGGAGACGTTCACAACCGAGTGCCCCTGCTGCCGCGCCAACCTAACCATGGATCGGGAGCTGGGCGTAGTCTTGTCGCACGTAGCGCCCGTAAGGCCCCCCTCGATCGATCTGGACGACACGGCCCGCCTTCTTCGCGAGCACGACGAATCCGTCGAAGCAAAGTTCCGCGCCTCCATCGAGGCCGAAAGAACCAAAGAAGACGTCCTGTCGCGCAAATTCGCCGAAGGCCTGAAGAAAGCCAAGGACGCCCCAATAGAAAAACCGCTGCGCGATTTCGACCTGGACTAAGCCCGGCCACCGCTCGCGCAAAATTGCGCTGATCGAGGCCGTGAATCCTGCATGGCGGGATCTGTCGGAATATTTCTTTCCGCGATCCCCCTCGTTGGACTCTGATCTGGATAAGCAGAAATAAGAGGGATCCTTCGCTGCGCTCAAGGATGACTGCCTAAGGCCAAGGGCAAGGGCAACGGCAAGACGAAGCATGGCACGAATGCTGCGATTTCACATGCCTTCGTAGTTGGGGCCTCCGCCGCCTTCGGGGGGGACCCAGTTGATGATCTGGTAGGGGTCGGCTATGTCGCAGGTTTTGCAGTGGACGCAATTTGTGAAATTGATTTTCAGCCTTGGCGCGTCTCTTTCGGTGACGATTTCGTAGACTGCGGCGGGGCAGAAATACTGGCAGGGGTTGCCGTATTCGCGAACGCAGCGGTCGCTGCAGACGCTGGGATCCAGGACGTGGAGATGGCAGGGCTGGTCTTCGTCGTGGCGCGTGCCGGAGTGATAGACGTCGGTGAGACGGTCGAAGGTGAGCTTGCCGTCGCCCTTGAAACGCGTGCTCTGATCGACGGGCACGCGTTCGCGATTTAACTGGGCGTATTCCTGGTAGCCGGGCTTCGAAAGCATCGGGTCGATCAGGCCGCGGCCGCCGGTGACGAATTGGAATCCCGCGTGGACCAGGCCTTTCCAGAGTCCGCCGTGAAAAGCCTGGTGGAAATTGCGGACGGCCCACAATTCCTGCTTCAGCCAGCTTTTTTCTATTTTCTCCGGATACGCGGCGAGCGTTTTGGCGGACGTGTCGCCCGCGCAGAGCGATTCGTAGATGGTTTCGGCGGCGAGCATGCCGCTCTTGATGGCGGTGTGGATGCCCTTGAGCCGCTGCGAATTGAGGAGGCTGGCCGAGTCGCCGACGATCAGGCCGCCGTCCACGTAGCTGCGCGGCATCGAATACCAGCCGCCGTAGGGTACCGTCTTCGCGCCGTAGCGGACGAGCTTGCCGCCTTCGAGGATGCGCCGGACGAACGGATGCGTCTTGAATTTCTGAAACGCCTCGTGTGGGTCGAAGAGCGGATTGCGGTATTCGAGCGCCACTACCATGCCGAGCGAGACGCGATTGTCGCGCAGGCCGTAGATCCAGCCGCCGCCGTAAATCTCGGTGCTGAGCGGCCAGCCGAGCGTGTGCGCTACGTAGCCGGTGTCGATACGGCCGGGTTGAACGTCCCAGAGTTCCTTGATTCCCAGGCCGTAAATCTGCGGGTTCAAGCCATCGAGCTTCAGGCGGCTGACGAGATCCTTTGTGAGCGAGCCGCGCGGGCCTTCGGCCAGCACGGTGACTTTGGCGCGGAGTTCGTAGCCGGGAGTGAAGTTGTCCTTCGGCTTGCCGTTTTTATCGACGCCTTTATCGCCCGTGAATACGCCGGCGATGCCGTTCTTGTCGTAGAGCAGTTCCTGCCCCGCGAATTGCGTGAATACGTTCACGCCCTTTTGTTCCACCAGGCCGCCCAGCCATTTTACGAGCTTGTTGAGCGACACTACGTAGTTGCCGTGATTCTGAAGAGGCGGCGGCGTGATGGGGAGCTTCCACGAATTTGCTTCGGTGAAAAAATAGGCGGCGTCACCGGTGACGGGCGTATCGAGCGGCGCTGTTTTTTCAAAGTCGGGGACTAATTCGCGCAGGGCGCGCGGGTCCATGATGGCGCCGGAAAGCTGGTGGGCGCCGATTTCGCGGGCCTTTTCGAGGACGTAAACATTTTCGGCGGAGAGCGCGGGTGCTTTGCCGGCTTTGGTGTGCTGCTCAATCAGATTGGCGAGGTGGAAGGCGCAGCACAGGCCGGCGGGACCGCCCCCGATGATGAGCACATCCGCTTCGAGTTGTTCGCGCTCCGTTGCCATACAAAACTACAGCATAGCAGGTGAACGGGACTAACGGAGCGGACCGGAGAGCAAATCGCCGGAACTGAAATCGATGGACCAGAAGCGGGGCGAGGGGCGCAGGAATTCAAAACCGACGAGGATCGATCCTTTTTGCGTTATGGCCAGGCGCGCAACGCGGCAGGCGAGGTCTTCATTGGTCCGCAGATTGGTGACGAGGATGGGCTGGGAGCGCTCGATTTCGGCGGAGAGGATGACCGCTCCGCCTTGCGCGCTGATGTCGCTGGTTTCGGCGTACTCCGAGAAGGTCTCGCCGCGCACGCGCCCATAGATGAAGACGGGCATCGCTGCCGGCACGCGTTCGCAATGGCGTTTCTCGATGATGAGCTTCGCGCGCGAGCGCTTCGCGCTGCGTTCGAAGAATCTCCAACGCCAGAAAAGTAGTTTGTCCCAATCCATGGATCGCGAAAGAACAGCCGAGGTCCTCTGAACGCATTCGAGCCGGGAATTTAGTTTATACCTTCGTTTAATACAGCTTTGAGAATGAGGTTTCGTGAATGTTTCAGAAGCAGCAAGGGCGCCGGGGCCGGCTGGCCTCGGGTGCGGAGGAATTATTGAGACTTTTCGAGCTGCTCGATGAGGGCGGGAACGATTTCGAAGAGGTCGCCGACGACGCCGTAATCGGCGACTTCGAAGATGGGGGCGTTCGCGTCCTTGTTGATGGCGGCGATGGTGCGGGAGGCCTTCATGCCTACCACGTGCTGGATGGCGCCGCTGATGCCCAGGGCGAGATAGAGCTTGGGCGCGACGGTTTGCCCGGAGCTGCCGATCTGGCGATCCATGGGAAGCCAGCCCTCGTCGCAGATGGGGCGCGATGCGGAGACCTCGCCGCCCATGAGCTTGGCGAGTTTTTCGGCGAGGGCGATGTTTTCGGGCGCTTTGATGCCGCGGCCGACCGAGACGAGGATGGGCGCCTGGGTGAGGTCGACGGCTTGTTTGGCTTCGCGGAAAAGCTCCAGCGGCTTGGTGCGAATCTGCTCGGGTTTGAGTTCCACCGCTATTTCGTTTACAGGAGCTTTGCCTCCGGCGCGCTTCGCCGGCGAGATCGGCGCGGAAAGCGCCGGCCTGGAAGGAGGCGATCCACGGGGCGTCGCCGGTGAAGACGACATCCGCCGCGGTGCGGCCCTGGAACATCTGGCGGACGAAAATCAGTTTGCCGTTTTCGTAGCGGTAGCCGATGCAATCGCCAATCATTCCTTTTTGCATGGAAGCCGCGAGTTTGGGAGCGAAGTCGCGCACCTGGTAGGTGTGCGGCAGGAGAACGAGTTCGGGCTTGGCGGCTTCGATTACCTGGCGCAGGGCGAGCGAGAAACCGTCCGGCGTGTACTTTTCGAGCAGATCGTGTTCGGCGAGCAGCACTTCGTCGAGCTGGAAGCCGGCGAGATCATCGGCGAGTGGCGCGACGCCTTTGCCGATTACGATGGCGGCGAGTGTGCCGCTGGTCTGCTGGACGATTTGCTGGGCGGCGGCGAGCGTCTCGAAGCTGACGGTATTCCATTTGCCTTCGCGCTGTTCGGTGATGAGGATTTTCATTGGATGAATCTTCGATGCGCAAGAGGACGCGGGCGCCTCGTGGGCTTTGAGCTTTTCGATGAGCTTGGCGGCGATTTCCTTCGGCTGGCCGGTGATGAATTCGGTTTTCTTGGTTTTTTGCGGGACGTAGATGCGCTCGATGTGCTGCGTCGGTGTATCCGGAACCCCTAGCGACTTGCGGTCAACCGTGGCGATTTCTTTTTTCTTTGCGGCCATGATGCCCTTGAGCGTGGCGTAGCGGGGCTTGTTGATGCCGGATTGGATGGTGAGCACGGCGGGGAGCGGGAGTTCAACCCACTGGAACCAGCCGGCTTCGAGTTCGCGCTTGAGTTTGAGGCCGGACGCGATGACCTCGATGGCCATGATGATGGTGGCGTGCGGGCGGCCCAGGAGTTCGGCGAGGAGAACGCCCGTCTGGCCGAAGCCCTGGTCGTCGCTTTGAAGGCCGGTGAGGATCAGGTCGAAATTTTCCGGCTGGAGGGCCGCGGCCATGGAACGGGCAGAGGCCAGCGGGTCGAGCTTGAAGAATTCCGCGTCGGAGATGTGGATGCCGCGATCGGCGCCTTTGGCCAGGGCTTCCTTGATGGTTTGCTTGACGCGATCGGGGCCCATGGAAATGGCTACCACTTCGCCGTTGTGCTTTTCCTTGAGGCGGAGGGCTTCTTCGAGGGCGTAGGTGTCGGGCTCGTTGGTTTCAAAGCCTATATCCGTTTCGCGGATCCAGGCGCCGCCCTTCGGCGATGGAGAGAGGAGCATCCTTTCGCGGGAACCTGTTTGACGCAGACGCCGATTTTCAAGACGGAACTCCTGGAATGCCGTGTCCACAAAAGCACACAGGCAAGAGTGCCTGTGCCACGGGATTACTTGCCTTCCCAGCGCTTGAAGACCAGGGATGCGTTGGTGCCGCCGAAGCCGAAAGAATTCGAGAGGACATAGTGCACTTCGGCCTTGCGCGCGTGATTGGGGATGTAGTCGAGATCGCAACAGGGATCGGGAGTTTCGTAATTGATCGTTGGCGGCAGAATCTGGTCGCGGAGCGCGAGCACGCTGATGCCTGCTTCCAGGCCGCCTGCGCCTCCGAGGAGATGGCCGGTCATGGATTTCGTGGAGCTGATGGGGACTTTTTTAGCGCGCTCGCCGAAGACGTGCTTGAGCGCGGTGGTTTCGATCGCGTCGCCGATGGGAGTCGAGGTGCCGTGAGCGTTTACGTAGCCGATGTCGTCGGGAGAGAGCTTGGCGTCGCGCAAGGCGGCCATCGACACTCGGTAGCCGCCGTCGCCCTGCTCGGCGGGCTGGGTGATGTGGTAGGCGTCGCCGGACATTCCGTAGCCGACAATTTCGGCGAGGATGTTGGCGTTGCGGCGCTGGGCAAAATCGAGCGATTCGAGGATCAGCACGCCGGCGCCCTCGCCGACGACGAAACCGTCGCGATTGGCGTCGAAGGGGCGGCTGGCGCGCTCGGGTTCGTCATTGCGGGTGGAAAGCGCGCGCATGGCGGCAAATCCGCCGATGCCCATGGGAGTGACGGCGGCTTCCGAGCCGCCGGCGATCATCACTTCCGCATCGCAGCGCTGGATGATTTTGTACGCGTCGCCGATGGCGTGCGCGGAGGCGGAGCAGGCGGTGGCCGTGGCGGAGTTGGGGCCTTTGGCGCCGTAACGGATGGAGACGTGTCCCGAGGCGAGATTGATGATCGCCGCGGGAATGAAAAACGGGGAAATCTTGCCCGGGCCGCCGGCGAGGAACTTCGAGTGCTCGCGCTCGATGACGTCGAATCCGCCGATGCCCGATGCGATGTAGACGCCGGTCGCGTTTGCGGTCTCCGGAGTGACGTTCAGCCCGGCCATGCGCACGCCGAAATCGGAGGCGGCGATGGCCAGCTGAATGAACCGGGCCATCTTCTTGAGTTCTTTTTTCTCGACCCAGTGCAGGGGATCGAAATTTTTCACTTCACCGGCGATGCGGCAGTCAAACGCACTGACGTCGAAATGGGTAACGGGGCCGATACCGCTCTGGCCGGCCTGGAGGCTGGTCCAGACCTCTTCGGTGCCGATACCGCATCCGCAGACCAGCCCAACACCGGTCACTACAACTCGGCGGCTCAAGGGAAAGCTCTCCTGTATGGGACGGGGAAGATCGGTGAACTACTTCGCTGCCTTGGCGTGCTTCTCAATGTACTCGATGGCGTCCTTCACCGTGGCGATCTTTTCGGCATCCTCGTCCGGAATCTCGATGCCAAAAGCCTCTTCGAAGGCCATAACCAGCTCGACGGTATCGAGCGAATCGGCACCCAGATCGTCCACGAATGAAGCGGTTGAAGTGACTTCGCCTTCATCCACACCGAGCTGCTCGACAATAATCTGCTTAACGCGTTCTTCGACGCTGGCCATTCTGATAGTTCCTCCGGTATCGGCTGTCTGGACCCCCTGGCAGTAAGAGGCGGGGGTGGCACTGTGAAATTAACCTGCCCATTCTATGCGGGAGGCAAGGCTGGGTCAACCTTTACGCGCATCTTGCGCGCACGCAGGGCGCTGGCGGCTCGTCGAGTGGCGTCTCCTTAAAGGCGCTAACCCATGTGCATCCCGCCATTCACGTCGAGGACCTGGCCGGTGATGTAGGCCGCTTCGTCGCTGGCGAGGAACGCGATGGCGGCGGCAATTTCGCGGTCGGTGCCAAAGCGGCCGAGCGGGATGAGCGACTTCATCTTGTCCTTCAACTCCTGCGAGAGCACGTCGGTCATGGGCGTTTCGATGAAGCCGGGCGCGATGGCGTTGACGGTGATGCTGCGCGAGGCGACTTCGACGGCGATGGCGCGGGTGAGGCCGATGAGTCCGGCCTTAGAGGCGACGTAGTTCGATTGGCCGGCGTTGCCCGTCTCAGCTACCACCGAGGTGATGTTGATGATGCGGCCGGAGCGCTGCTTGAGCATCGCGCCGAGGGCTTGCTGGATGCAGAGGTGCGCGCCGGTGAGGTTGGTGCGGAGAACTGCGTCCCAGTCTTCGAGCTTCATGCGGAGGGCGAGGGTGTCGCGGGTGATGGCGGCGTTGTTGACGAGAATGTCGAGGCGGCCGAATTTGGCTAGCAATTGCTGGAAGCCGGCTTTTACCTGGGCGGCGTCGGCGACATCCATCGGCACGGCGAGCGCCGCGCCGCCTGCGGCTTCGATTTCGGCTACGAGCGAAGAAAGTTTTTCGGCGGTGCGGGCGGCTACGGCGATTTTTGCGCCGGCTTCGGCCAGGAGCAGGGACGTGGCGCGCCCGATTCCTTGCGACGCACCGGTAACGAGAGCGATTTTGTCTTTGAGAGAAAACATAGGGTAAGAAGCTATCTTATTGGCGGTTGGTAGAGCAACAGCGAAGAGGCACATAACGCGCACGCTGCTGCGGGCGTTTTGCTTGTGGTGGGAAACAAAGAGAGATCCTTCGTCCCTTCGCTCCTCAGGATGACTTCGAAAGGCAGCGCCAACGGCAAGGGCTACGGCTGACTTTACCGCGAGCTTCTAATCTTGCGCGCCGGTGCCTTCGAAGATTCGGCGGAGAGCGCCCCAGAAGCCGTGGTGCTTTTTTTGCGGCTCGGCGGGTGGCTTGTCTGGGTTGCCGCTTTCGCCGAGGGCGTGCTGCATGGCTGCGGCGAAATTGGGCGCGTCGACGTGGCCCTGGAATTCCCATGTTGGCTGGACTTGCGTTTCGCGCACTAGCAGGACTGTGTCGATGGGCGGGTCGTCGGGCGGAGGGAGGGGTGTGCCGGCGGTGAAAGAGAGCGGCGCGACTACCGTGTAGACGGGCATTGTCGCGGCGGGGGCGGCGGGAGCAGCGGCTCGCTGCGGAGGCGCTAGGGGATGCTCTTCGTTCGCGTGCGCGGGGATGCTGAACTCGACATTCGGGGGCGTTTCCGGGGCGGGAGGGGGTGCGTTGGTGGCGGCGATGGACGGTGCGACGGGCTCGCTTGGCGTCACCGCTGGCGCCGTCAGCGGCTGCACCATCTTTGCGTACTCCTGCGGTTCGGAGAACGATGGGCGCGGGCGGGTTTGCATCGCGGAGCACTGGCAACTCCCGGGCTTTCCCGCTACGGGGAGCAGCTTGCCCGCGTTCAAAAAGAATTCGCCCGCTTCGGGGACGATCAGCTTCTCGCCGGAAAATTGATGTTCGAGCTGCAGCGCGCCGCTGGCCGCTAGCACGCAGAGAGAATCGTCGAGATCCAGGCCGACGGTGATATCGCGCGTGCCGCCGCTGATGTCGATGGGCGTGGCGACGATAGTCGGGGTAAACAACCTGAGCGAGACGCTGGCCGGCAGTTGCACGCGCACGCGGCCGAAATCGAGGGCGAGCGTGATGGCTGCGCCGGATTGCAGAAGCGTGAATTTCGCCGGTCCACAGATATCCACTTCGCCGCCGCTCACGAGCGTGAGCCGCGCGTCGCCAGCGTGGACGGTCACTACGCTTCCGTTGCCCACCATTATGCTCGGTGTCTTCGTCTCGTTGTCGTTTCCGGGAGTGGACGGCCCTTGCACGGAAACATCGTTGCCTTCGATGCGGCCCACTACGCTTAGCGGAGTATCTTGCGCGCGGACCGATGCCGCAGAAAGTAGAAGCGCTGCTATACCCAGTAGAAGGCACGGCCATCTCCGCAGGCAATGGGGCGGGGCCGCCTTCGCGTTCCGCCGACAAAGGGAAGGTGCGAATTGAATCGGCGAATTCATGGGGTCGCCTATACTATACGGCAGTGGACAACAGCACAGCCAGCCCGCCACGGGTTCCACGACCAGCCAGCCTCGCTCAATTGAGCGCGCCCCAGCTTTCCCGCTGGCGGCGCATGCAGATACCCGTTATCGCGTGGGTGGTTTACGGGTTTGTGCGGCTGATCGGGCCGACGCTGCGCTTTGAAATCGTCGGTGTACACAACGCCGTGCAGATCCGCGACAAGGGCGAACCCGGCATCGGCGCGTTCTGGCACCGCTGCATTTTTCCGGCGGTGTGGATGTGGCGCAACCGCGGAATCGTGGTACTGAACACCGTGAATTTCGACGGGCAGTGGACCCGCCGGGTGATCGAGCGCCTGGGCTTTGGTACGGCCCAGGGCAGTTCGACGCGCGGCGGCATCGAGGGACTTACTGTGATGGCGCAGCGTCTCGAAGAAGGGCGCCACGTGGCGTTTACGATTGACGGCCCGCGCGGCCCCCGCTACGTCGCGAAACCGGGCCCCGTGATTCTCGCGCGCCGGACCGGGAAACCCATTTCAGTTTTTCACATTGGGCTCGAACGGAAGTACGTCTTCAAAAAGGCCTGGGACCTATTTCAGCTGCCCTACCCGTTTTCGCGGGCCGTCACGATCGTGGCGCCTCCTATTCGCGTGCCCACGGATGCGGACAGCGAATTGTTGAAGGTGAAGCAGGCCGAGATGCAGGCAGCGCTCGAACGCGTGCGCGATATTGCCGAGGCGTGGTTCGATCTGACGGAAGAGGAGCGGGAGCGCATCCGAGAGGACTGGAGCCAAGGGGGAGCTTGCCGGTCCCTTGAGGCGCTGCGATCCGTGCCGGCGGAATCAGGACGGGAGTCCCGTTCAGAGGTTCGGAAGCCTGTGGTCTAACGATTCGGGCGCGGATTGCTCAGTGATTCGAACGCTTTGCGCAGGTTTCCATCGGCGGCTGCGAGCGCGCGGCGTGCTTGGCTCGACGTCGCGCCCGATTTGAGCGCGACCAGCGCGACAGCCAAATCGTAGTTTGCCTGCTTCAATGCGCGCTTCGCGATGCTCGCGCTTACTCCCGCCGCTTCCTGTAGTATCTGTACGCCGCGGCTGCGCAACTTGCTGTTGGCCAGCGCTACGTGGACCATCCAGCCGTCGTAGACTCTGCCCCTGCGGACCATTGCTGCGGTAGAGAGCAGATTCAGTACCATTTTTTGCGCGGTTCCGGCCTTAAGGCGCGTCGAGCCGGCAACGATTTCGGCGCCGGTGTCCGGCACGATGGCGATTTGCGACTGGCGGGCGAGAGGCGAATCGGGATTCGACGTTACGCCCACCGTTATCGCGCCGCGCTGCTTGGCAAGCTTCAGCGCGCCGAGCACGTAGGGCGTGGTGCCGCTGGCTGCAATTCCCACCATTACGTCTCGCTTTGATAATCCGGCGCTTGATAAATCGCGCGCGCCCGCCGCGGCGGAATCTTCCGCGCCTTCCACGGAGCGGCGAAGGGCTTTGCCTCCGCCCGCCATGATCGCCTGGACCATGCGGGGTTTGGTGCCGAACGTGGGCGGGCACTCCGCGGCGTCCAGTACGGCGAGGCGGCCGCTGGTTCCCGCGCCGACGTAGAAGAGGCGCCCGCCCGCTCCGAATGCCTTCACGATGGCATCGTCTGCCTGGGCGATTTTGGGAAGTTCGCGGCGAACCGCCGCGGCTACTCGGGCGTCTTCGCGATTCAACAGCCGCAGAACTTCTATTGTGGACTTCTTGTCCAGTCCGCGGGAACGCGGATTGCGCTGCTCGGTCTTGAGTGGTTTCGAAGAGGGCACGGGCTCATTTAATTATAACGGGAGCGCCGAGGGAGGCCGCGCGGCGAAACGCATTCTTGCGCGAAGTGTGCTGCGGAAGTTATCGGGCGGCGACAGGCTCGCGCGCGAGCCCCAGCGCCTGGAACACGGCGTCGTGGAGGGCTGGGCGCACCTGGCGGATTTTTTCGTTGGCGCGAGTCGGGTTCACGCGGTTGGTGAGCAAAATTACGAAGAGATTGCGCTCCGGGTCGATCCAGAGCGAGGTGCCGGTGAAGCCGAGATGGCCGAAGCTTTTCCCGGAGAAATATTCGCCGGAGGACGAGGGCTGCACGGCAACGTCCCAACCGAGGGCGCGAGCGGAACCGCCAATCGTGTGGCGGAACGAAAACTGCTGAATGGTGGAGCGGCGGAGCATGCGATAGTGCCCGTAAATGCCGCCATTGAGGAGCATCTGCGAGAATGCCGCTATGTCACTAGCAGTGGAAAAAAGCCCCGCATGGCCTGCCACGCCGCCCATAGCCCAGGCATTCTCGTCGTCGACTTCGCCTTGCAGGAGGCGCTTGCGGTAAATCTTATCGTTTTCGGTGGGCGCGATGCGCGAGCGCAGACTCTTCGGCGGATTGAAGAGGGAATCGGTCATGCGCAGAGGCGCAAAAATATCGCGCGCGGTTTCATCGAGGGGTTCCCCGGTGAGGCGTTCGATAATTTGGCCCAGGAGGATGAAACCGATATCGGAGTAATCGACCTGTGTGCCGGGTTCGTGGACGAGCGGTTCGGCCATCACCTGCGCGAGAACGGCTTCGCGTCCCTTGGCGTCTTTGAAGAAGTCCCGATGCGCAGGGAGTCCTGAGTCGTGCAGCAGCAACATGCGCACGGTGACTTTCGCGCGCCAGGCCGGATTGGGATCGGATTTGGCGGCCTTGGCCCACTCCGGCAGGAAGCGCACCACGGGAGCATCCAACTCGAGATCGCCGCGCTGGACGAGGCTCATGATGGCCGTGGTGGTGACGATAGGCTTGGTCAGCGAAGCGACATCGTAGATGGTGTCTGCGCGAACGGCGGGAGATTTCGGATCGCTGGACAGTCTGCCAAAGGGATGCACCGCGAGTTCGTTGTTCCAGCCGACGGCGAGCACTCCGCCCGGGAAGGCTCCGTCGGCGACGGCGTGGTCGAGCACGTCGTATGCGGGCTTGAGCTGTGCGGACATTGCGGGGGAGGCGGGTTGCAGCGTCATGGACTTCGCCGCGAGGTGCATTCCATCGCCGAGCTTCACGGTGCCGGGAACGTTGACCGGAATCTGTCCTCCGATGGCGATCTGGCCAAAAAGCGCGCGGCCGGCCGCTCGCTGGGAGACATCGTTGGTCGAGAATTCGGCGAGCCAGGTAGGTGCGTTCGGAAAGCGCTCGATGAGATAAGGGCTGCCGAAACCCGCCACCGCCGTGGGTTTTCCCGCGGCAAGAAGCTGATCGATGAAGGCGCGCTGATCGTCGGGGAAGCCCACGTTGCCCTTGCGGTCGGCCACGCGCACGAAGAGGGCGGCGATGGCGACGTCGTAGGTATCGGGATTGGGGAGCTTCAGCGTTGTGACGTTGGTGAATTGCGTGTCCGCGCGCAGCACGGTGAGCGAATCGACGCGCGGGCGAATCTCAGGCTCGAGCGTTTCGGCGGGGAATGGGTCGGGATCGGCCGAGAGCGCCACGAGCAGGACGCGCAGCGGGCGCGTGGAATCGAGAGGCAGCAGCTTCGGGGTGTCGCGCAGAAGCGTGACGCCGCGATCGGCGATGCGCTGCGCGTCCTGATCGAAGGCGGGCAGGCCGAATTTTTCGTTCAAGTGCGGAATGTCGACAAGGCGCTGCTTGTCGAGACCGATGCGCGCCTTGGCGGCGAGGATGCGGCGAACGGATTCGTCGATGCGCGAGACGGGGAGGCGGCCGGAGGAAACGGCGCTTTCCAGGCCGGCCATGGCCGCGTCCGGAAGCGGAGGCATCAGCAGTACGTCGGCACCTGCTTCTACAGACCTTACGGCGGCTTCGCCGGGCGCGTAGAGCGATGTGACGCCGCCCATATCCATCGCATCGGTGACGATGAGTCCGCGAAATTTCATTTCGCCGCGAAGAAGCCCCGTCAGGATATTGTGGGAGAGCGTTGCCGGGACATTTTTGTCGGGCTCGAAGGCGGGAACGGCGAGGTGCCCCGGCATGATCGAGTCCACACCTGCGGCGATCGCGGCGCGGAAGGGGACGAGCTCGGCGCCATTGAGCTGCTCCCGGCTGCCGGGAACCGAGGCCAGGGCGAGATGCGAATCGACGCTTACATTGCCATGGCCGGGAAAGTGCTTGGCGGTGGCGATCGCGTCGTTTTCCTGCACTCCGCGAATAAATTGCGTGACGTACACGGAAACGTTTTGGGGTTCTTCGCCGAACGAACGGACGTTGATGATGGGATTATCGGGATTGTTGTTCAGGTCCGCGTCGGGCGCGAAGATCCAGTGCACTCCGGAGGCGCGGGCTTCGAGGGCGATGGTCCTGCCGACGGTGTAGGCAAGTTTTGGGTCTCCGGTAGCGGCGATGGCCATTGCGGAAGGGAATGAGGTGCCCTCGTCGAGACGCATGCCGGTGCCGGACTCAAAGTCGGCGCCGATGAGTAGCGGAATTTTCGAGCGGCGCTGAAGCTCGTTGGTGATGACGGCGGTGGCGTACACCTGGCTGCGCTCGATGCCTAGCGGGCCGCGAGAGGTGCCGACGATCATGCCGCCGATGTGGTTTTCGTCGACTTGGTGGAGCAGTTCCTTATATTCTGCGCTCTCGGTGGACGTGAAGACGCCGAAGTAGTAGACCATCAGCATCTGGCCGAGCTTTTCGCGCAAGCTCATCTTCTTGAGCGTTTGCTCGACCCACGGCTGCTGGGCTACGCGTGGCGCGCTTTTGGGACTTAGTTTTTTTTGTGCGCGGGACGAAGGTGTCATGAGAAGGAGCGTTGTGGCCAGGAGCAGCGCGAGCGACGAGAGAGCCGCGCTACGCATCGCGCCGGGCTTTCCATCGAGAGGCGTGCATCCCTGATTTGTATATAGCACGGGGTCTCATGCGGCACAATCGAGCGCCGTTAGACATGTTTCGTTACCGTTCTCATTCCATTTTGCTGCTGGCCGCGATTCTGGCGGTTCCGGGCGTTTCGCATAGCGCGGGCCGGCTGTCGGGCGCCGCTCGATCAGGCGAGCAGGAGCGACTATCTTACACTGCGGGCGCCCGGGTGCAGACGGGTATCGACGTGCTCGAAGCGGAAAACTTCGCGCCGCTGCGGGGCAAGCGGGTCGGATTGATTACCAATCAGACGGGCGTCGATTGGGCGGGGCGGCGCACGGTCGATGTTATGGCGCACGCTCCGGGAGTGGAGCTTGTGGCGCTGTTCAGCCCCGAGCATGGGATTGCGGGCGCTGTTGATGCGCCTGTGGCGGATTCGACCGATGCTGCGACACGGCTTCCCGTGTACAGCCTTTTCGGCGATGCGCGCCGACCCACACCGGAAATGCTGAAGGACATCGATGTGCTAGTGTTCGACGTGCAGGATGCGGGCGTGCGTTTCTATACCTACATCACCACGATGGCGTATTGCATGGAGGCGGCGGAGAAGGCCCACATTTCGTTTGTTGTGCTGGACCGGCCCGATCCGCTCGGAGGAGAAGCGATCGAGGGGCCGATGCTCGATCCGGAGCGCACTTCTTTCACTGGCTATTTTCCGATGCCGGTGCGCTACGCGATGACGCTGGGAGAGCTGGCGCGGATGTTCAACGCGGAAAATAAAATTGGCGCGGATTTGCGCGTAGTGTCGATGAAGGGCTGGCGGCGTGGCGAGGCTTTCGGTGAGACGGGCATTGCCTGGATCGCGCCGTCGCCGAACCTGCGCACGCCCGAGGCCGCGTTTCTGTATCCCGGGATTGAGATTCTGCAGGCGGCGGGCGTCTCGGTGGGGCGGGGGACCGAGAGGACGTTTGAAATTTTGGGTGCGCCGTGGATTCGTGTGGGGGAACTCGCCGATGCTCTGAACGCTCGCAAGATCGCGGGCGTGAGTTTTGCTCCGGCGCGGTTTACGCCGCACGAGGCGCCTTATAAGGACCAGGAGTGCGAGGGCGTCACGATTCATTTGGGTGATGCGGGCTTGTTGAGGCCGATGCGGATGGGTCTGGAGATCGCGGATGCGCTGCGTCGGCTGTATCCGCGGGAGTTCCAGCTGGGGAAAATGATTGCGCTGCTGGGTTCGCAGGAGACGGTCGAGCGGATGTCCCGCGGGGACGATCCCGCGCAGATTGAGGCGGGGTGGTCGAGCGAGCTTGATCGCTTCCGGCAAATGCGCGAGAAGTATCTTTTGTACTAAGCTCCGGTTGTTGGATCGATGAGGTGCCGGATGGGCAACAGCGCGAGTTCATGCAATGGGGACAGGCCGAAGGCGTGGCTTGCATGGAGTAGCGGGAAGGATAGTGCTTGGGCGTTGCACACTATGCGGCAGAGCGGTGACTTTGAGATTGTGGCGCTGCTTACTACCGTGAATCGCACTTACGAGCGGGTGGCGATGCATGCTGTGCGCGAGAGCCTGCTCGAAATGCAGGCCGCGGCTGCGGGATTGCCGCTGGTGAAGGTAGGCATTCCTTCGCCATGCCCGAATGCCGTGTACGAGCAGGCTATGAGCGAGGCAATGGTACAGGCGCGGGCGGAGGGCGTGCGGCACGTGGTTTTTGGCGACCTTTTCCTTGAGGACATTCGCGCTTACCGGGAGAAGCAGCTTGCGGACTGCGGCATGACTCCCGTGTTTCCTGTGTGGGGGATCGAAACGCGAAGGCTTGCGCACGACATGCTCGCTGGAGGGCTTTCCGCGTATCTCACTTGTGTTGACCCGAGAAAGCTCGACCGGAGTTTCGCGGGGCGGCGCTTTGACGTTCGTCTGCTGGATGACCTGCCGCGCGGCGTCGATCCATGCGGGGAAAACGGAGAGTTCCACACGTTTGCGAATGCGGGGCCGATGTTTCGCGAAAAGATTCCAGTGGAGGTGGGCGAGGTCGTTGAGCGCGATTCGTTCGTGTTCGCCGATCTTCTGCCCGCGGCTTCGGTGGCCGCCGCAAGCCGGCGGGAATCCGCATGAGTACCGCCGCTGCTGTTAAGCCGATGCGGATTTGTTCGCTGCTGCCTTCGGCGACGGAGATTCTGTACGCGCTGGGCCTCGGCGACTGCGTGGTGGGACTGACGCACGAATGCGATTTCCCGCCCGAAGCCGCCCGCAAGCCTTTCCTGGTCCGGCCGCGCGTCGATCCGAAAGCGTCGCCTGCGGAGACCGACCGCCTCGTGGCGGAAATCATCGCGCGCGGCGAGAGCATTTACACCGTCGATGCGGAGCTGCTGGCCTCGCTTTCGCCGGACCTGATCGTGACGCAGGACCTCTGCCACGTCTGCGCGGCCTCGCCCGACGATCTGGCCTCCGCCCTGACGCGCTTCGAGAAGCGTCCTCGGGTGCTTTCGCTGACTCCGCGCTCTCTCGCAGAGGTATGGGCCAATGTTCGCAGCTTGGGCGAAGCAACTGGCCGCCAGCGAGAGGCCGAAGCTCTTGCGGACTCGCTCGACCGAAGAGTTGCGGCGATCGAGGCAAGCGCGCGACGCGCTCCGTCACGCCCGCGGGTCCTGTGCCTGGAGTGGCTCGACCCGTATTATGTGGGCGGCCACTGGGTACCCGAAATGGTTGCGAAAGCAGGAGGACAGGACGTGTTGGGGCGCGAGCGCCAGCCCTCTTACCGCGTGACTACGGAGGAAATCGTGGCTGCCAGACCTGAGGTGATCGTCGTGATGCCATGCGGCTACGATGTCGCGCGTACGGCCGCGGAATTCCGGCAGATGCAAGTCCCGGAGGCCTGGAAAGATTCGCCCGCCGTCCGCAACGGCGCCATTTTCGCGGTCGATGCGAACAGCTATTTTTCGCGCCCCGGCCCGCGACTCGCCGACGGAATCGCGATCCTCGCGCACATCCTTCATCCCGAGCTATTCCCGGGAGAAGCCGCCAGCCGGCAGTATTCCCGCCTAGTCTGACCGCATTTCGGGAACTTGTCTCGCCTTCCGCGGGAATAGACTGCGTGTGGCATCCTGCTGCGGCGGTGGCATCGAAGACAAGGGGAAGGTCCAAGCCGGGTTCCGCCGTAGAAATGAATGCTATAATTACCAATCGCCTTTCGTTCCTGTAAGGAGCCACGAGGATGGGGATCGAGTTCCGGGAGTTAGCCGCTTTTATCAGGCATCGCAAGATTTCCGCGTTCCTCCTCGTTGCGTTCACCCTGGCCATCGGAATCATCATCGGAACGCTGATATCGGGGCGAGCGCTGGCGACGCGCGATCAATCGTCGAGCGGCGCTTCGTTGCTGGCGATTCCTGATCCGGTGGCTCTTTCCAGCGCCTTCGCGGGAATTTCCAAAAAGGTTGAACCTGCGGTGGTGAATATCTCCACCACGCAACTGGTCGAGAAGCCCAAGGGCAAGACGCCGCACGGCAGCCTGGACGATCCCTTTCACGATTTCTTCGACCGCTTCTTCGATTCGCCGAGCGACGCACCGGACGCGGAGCGTAGCCTGGGTTCCGGCGTCATTGTCGACGGCAAGGGTTTCATACTCACGAACGACCACGTAATCGACCAGGCGTCCAAGATTCAGGTGACGATGGACGGCGACTCCGAGCACTACACGGCGCACTTGGTAGGCACGGACAAGGACACCGACCTCGCGGTCATCAAGATCGAAGCCGATCACGTGCTGCCCACGGCGCGGCTGGGTAATTCCGACGGCGTGCAGGTGGGCGACTGGGTTCTCGCGTTCGGCAGCCCCTTCGGATTGAATTCCACGGTCACGGCGGGAATCGTGAGCGCTCGCGACCGCTCGAATGTTGGCCACCAGTTCCAGCGCTTCGTCCAGACCGATGCGGCCATCAATCCGGGCAACTCGGGCGGACCGCTCGTAAATATGGCGGGTGACGTGATCGGCATCAATACCGCGATCTATACGGGCAGCCGCGGGTTTGAAGGCGTTGGGTTCGCGCTGCCTTCGAACACCGCGATCAACGTCTACAACCAGCTTGTGACCGCCGGCAAAGTGACGCGCGGTTCGATCGGCATCACGTTCCAGGAAGATCGCAGCAACAATGCCGTGCTGATGAAGGAATTGGGAGCGCCCTACGGCATCGTGATTGAGGCGGTTGAGCCGGGAAGTCCCGCGCAGAAGGCGGGGTTGCAGGCGGGCGACGTGATCACCACCGTGAACAATCAGCCAGTCCACACGGGCGCCGATCTGGTGAATCCGATCGCGCAGACGGCCATTGGACAATCCGTGCAGGTGCGCTACGTCCGCGACAAGCAGACGAAGGATATCACCCTCACGGTTGCCGACCGCTCCGCCCTGTTCCCGGGCGCGGCGACAGCCACCGACGAGCAACCGGGGCAGAGCGAAGAACCCTCGCCCTTCGGGCTGCACGTGGAGGATTTCACTCCTGACATCGCCCGCAAGCTGGGCATGTCGAAGGTGACTGGCGTGGTGGTGACACAAGTGGAACCCGCCAGCTTCGGCGAGGATATCGATTTCGCGCGCGGCGACGTGATCACCGAAATGAATCACGCGCCCATCGGTTCGATGGCCGATTATCGCGCCCAGGTTGCGAAGCTGAAGCCTGGCGACGACGTGCTGTTCAGGGTGGCGCGCCACGGGGAAAACGACCGCGTGCTGATGCTGTTCCTGGCAGGGTCGGTTCCTTCGACGAAGTGACAGTTGGATGTTGTCCCGCGACGGTGTCGCCCCCTCCGGCGACGCCGGTGGAGTACCTGATACGCTCGCGCGTGGAGCGAGCGGCTTCCCGGAAGCGTTGGAATTGAACATAATGCGCAAGTGGGATTGACTCGGTTGCATCCGGCTGTCCGTAATCGAATGCCCAGGGGAATGAAGAATCGCCGATTGCTATGAGATTGCTGCCCATCGCCGCGTCGATCGTTTTCGCAGCCGTTCCTATGTGGGGCGCGACTTCTCCTCACCACAAGAAAGCATCGCATGCGTTGAAAACAAGCCGCGCGACGCATTCGAGGTTTGCATCCCGGCAGGCGAGAGGGCCGCAGGCATCCCTGCGTACGGCAAAGTTCAGCCCTGCGGAAGGTGACACGCCGCAGTCGGGCTCATCCACGGGCTCAGCGTCGAGCAAGAAGAAGTTGCGTAAGAAGAAGCACACCACGGCGCATCATCGCACGCCGAGCCAAATGGCGCCTACGCCGGACCGGATCAACGATATCCAGTCGGCGCTGGCGCGAGGCGGCTATTACAAGGGCGATCCCAACGGCAAGATGGACGCGGATACCATCGATGCGGTGCAGCGATTCCAATCGGCGAATGGGCTGGACACCACCGGCAAACTAGATGCGCTGACCCTGCAGAAGCTGGGCTTGGGATCGGACATCGCAGGCGTGTCGTCGCCCAAGGGAATTACGCCGCACAGTTGCTGTTCGATGTCGCCCTCGCCGTCGATGGCTCCGCGGCCTAGCGCGGCGCCTAGCGGGCCGCCGATAGCCTCCACCGAAGCTCCAAAGCAACCCGTCTCAGCTGCGGCAAATGCCTCGCCATCGAGCGTTCCCTCCGTTTCCCAAAGCGACACCACCAGCCATTAAGGATCGTTATTCCGTGGGTGAACTGCATGTAGGGATTCTTTTGCGTTCCTTCGAACGAAGAGGGATTCTTCGCTGCGCTCAGAATGACTGCGAAAGACAAAAGCAAAAGGCAAAGAACGAAGCACTCTGTCGATGAACCAGTCCTGTTGCGCACAGGCTCTGAATATCCACAACTCCATTGCGACCTCGCGCTCCGGCTGGCCCGAACTTTGTTATTCTGTGTGGGCCAGGCGGCGCGCCGCGCAAGGACCAGACTTCAGGCGTGGCGCTCGTTTGCACCCAGCCCCACGGAGGACCCATGGCGACCTCGATTGCTCCCGCGATTTTCAAGAATTACATCAATGGCGAGTGGGTGGAGTCCCGCAGCGGCAATGTGATTGAGAACCGCAATCCCGCGGACACGAGCGAGCTGGTGGGACTGTTTCCGGCGTCCTCGGAGAAGGATGTCGCGGACGCGGTGGACGCGGCAAAGGCGGCTTATGACAAGTGGCGGCTGATGCCTGCGCCGAAGCGGGGCGAGATTCTTTTCCACGCGGCGGAAATTCTGATCGAGCGCAAGGAAGAATACGCCATTCAGATGACCCGCGAGATGGGCAAGGTGCTCGCAGAAACGCGCGGCGACGTGCAGGAAGCCATCGACATGACGTATCTGATGGCGGGCGAAGGGCGGCGGATGTTCGGCGAGACCACTCCTTCGGAGCTTCCCAACAAATTTGCCATGTCCGTGCGGGCGCCAGTGGGCGTGGCCGGGCTGATCACGCCGTGGAATTTCCCGATGGCGATTCCTTCGTGGAAAGCGATGCCCGCGCTGATTTGCGGCAATACCGTGGTGCTCAAGCCGGCCGAGGATACTCCGCTTTCTACCTACAATCTCGTCCACGTGCTGGAGGAGGCGGGGCTGCCTCCCGGGGTGCTCAACGTCGTGTTCGGCGAAGGGCCCGCGGCGGGCGCGCCGATTCTCGAGAATCCCGATGTGAGCCTTGTGAGCTTTACCGGGTCGACCGAGGTGGGGCGAATTGTCAGCAAGGCTTGTGCGCCGGCCTTTAAGAAGTGCCATCTCGAAATGGGCGGGAAGAACATCATCATCGTAATGGACGATGCCAACCTCGATCTTGCCGTGGATGGCGCGATCTGGGGAGGGTTCGGCACTACCGGCCAGCGATGCACCGCGGCGAGCCGGCTTGCGGTGCACAAGAACGTCTACCGGGAGTTCAGCGAGAAGTTTGTAGCTCGCGCGAAGAATTTGAAAGTGGGCGACGGGCTGGAAACCTCCACCGATATGGGGCCGTGCATCAACGAGCAGCAGCTCAACACAGTGATGAAGTACGTGCAGATCGGGAAAGAAGAGGGAGCGAAGCTGGCCACGGGCGGCCACCGACTCGACAAGGGCCCGTATGCTAACGGGTGGTTTCACGAGCCCACGGTGTTCGTCGATTGCGATCCAGCGATGCGGATTTGCCAGGAAGAAATCTTTGGGCCGGTGGTGGCGTTGATCCGCTCGTTCAGCACGCTTGACGAAGCGCTGGCCATTGCCAACGGCGTGAAGTACGGGCTGTCGGCGTCGATTTACACGCGCAATGTGAACAATGCGTTTGTGGCGCAGCGAGAGATACAGACCGGTATCGTGTACGTGAATGCGCCGACGATTGGGGCGGAGACGCATTTGCCGTTTGGCGGGATCAAGAATACCGGGAACGGGCATCGCGAGTCGGGCGTCGCGGCCCTTGATTTTTATTCCGACTGGAAGACGCTTTACATCGATTATTCTGACCGGCTGCAGCGGGCGCAGATCGACAACACAATCGGGTGAGGCGTGCGCCGGTTCGGCCGCTCCCTTTGGTCGTGAAACAAAGAGAGACCCTCGTCGCTGCGCTCTGTCGGGATGACAACAAAAGACAATGCGAAGCGCGGCTATACGTTCAGGCCGATGAGGCGCATGAGTTCGAGGGCATTGCTTCGCGCTACGACGCCCTCGCGGAGTTTGTAATCGAAGCGCATTTCCCCCTGCTCGACAAAATCCTGGAAATGAGCGTTGCGTACGTTGTCGCCCATCGATTCCGCTATTTCGGTGAGGGCGAGATCGTGCGTGGTCACGATTCCGATGGAGCGGAGCGTGAGAAGCGCGCGCAGGAGGCCTTCGGCGCCGATGCGGCGATCCTTGGAATTTGTTCCCTCGAGCAATTCGTCGAAAAGGAACAGGAGGGGCTTTTGCTCGCTGGTCTGCTCGAACACCTGACGGATGCGCAGAATCTCGGTGTAGAAATTCGAGCGGCCTTCCTGGAGCGAATCGGTGGTGCGAATCCGCGTGCCGAGCAGAAGAGGTGACAATCGGAGCGATTTTGCGCGAACGGGCGCGCCTGCGTTGGCGAGAACGGCGTTGATGCCCACGGTGCGCAGGAAAGTGCTTTTGCCGGACATGTTCGAGCCGCTGATCAGGAGTAGGCGCGTGTCGTCGTCGAGGCGCACGGAATTGCGCACACATTGAGCCGCGGGAAGCAGCGGGTGGCCGAGATCTTCTCCCTCAAACAGCGGATGTGAATCCTCGCCCGCAGCGAATTCGGGAAACGGGTCGCCGGGATGCTCGAACGAATATCCGGCGAGGGAAAACAGCGCCTCTGTTTCACCGACGATGGCTACCCACGCCCGGACCTGCGAGCCGCAGCGCTTTCTCCACGATTCCGCTGCAAGGGCCGTTTGTATGGTGTAGAGCAGGGGCAAGTCGAGGAATCGGCCGAGGAGGCTGTCGCTGCCGTCGATCCAATAGACGATGCTTGCGAGCTTGCGTACGGAGCGGGATGCCGGTTTTGACTGGCTTTTTAGCGCTGCCACGAACTCCCGGAGGCGGCTCGACGCGAACGGTTCCTGTTCGATCCGTTCGAGAATCTGCGAAAAGAGGATCAAACCTTCGGCGTTGCTGGAAACTTCGGCGATCATGGCCTTCGCTCGCTTGTGAAAGAAGGAATAGATCAGCAGCTCGAGGATCAGGACGAGCAGTAGCGTCCCGTACGCGGAGGTAAGCAGGAAGAGGGCGAGGGTTGCGGCGGCAAGCAGCGCCAGCAAAACGCAGACTGCGCGGAAGGGGGCGCCCGGCAGAACTGGTTTTGCCTCTGCCCAACTGATGAGCGATTCCGGATTCAGCCTGACGCGAAGTTCAGCCCCCATTACGGCTAGGCTCTCGCGGAGATCCAGACTCTCGCGCAGGGCCGCCACCAGCGTCTGGCGTTCGACTACCGCTGCCGGCGGAGAGGGGACGCAGAGCCACTGTGCCAGGAAATTTTCGCCCATGGGAAGCCGCGCGGTGGAGAGGAGTTCGAACAGGCAGCCGCGGCCGAAAAGGTCGAGGTCGTCCGCATAGGTGTGTTTCGGGTCGCGGAAGCGGTCGCCGGTTTCGCCGGTGCCGGACCATTTGTCGTCCATCCGGGCGAGTCCCTTGCGGTAGAAGGCCGCCGCGAGTTCCGCGCGCGACTTGGCGCCGAGGACGCGTTCGTGGAGGATTGCGAGCGCCGCGTATACCGCGACCGGAGCGAACAGCCAGTAGGCGGAAAAGGAATGCTTCGAGATGGCCAGGGTGGCAATCGCGATAGCGGCAATCACGGCGGCGAACTTGGCGTTGCCGATTTTGCGGTGCGCGACTTCGTTGCGCGAAATTACATGCTGGTGGATGCCGATGCGGCGGTTGTATTCGGCGCGGGGATCAAGCACAGGTGTCCTCGGAACGGCGCTGACAGTTTACTCCTGCGGACAGATTTATCTTCAGCGATGCCTGGTAGGTAGTGCGGCAAAGCGGTGGCGACGTTGACATCATTGTCGCGAGGCGCTGAGAATGGGTTGTGGAGTGAGGCTTGTGGAGCGTTCGTGGCTCGCAAACCGGGATTTCCGTTAATCCAAACATCATCTAGCCGCGTCTAATCTGTAATCGAGTGAGGTGCTTTCCATGATCCGGCGTCTCTGTTGCGTTGCACTCATGATTCTCGCGGCGCTGCTGCTGATTCCCGCGGAGCTTTCCTCGCAGAGCGCCGCGTCGAAAAACGTTACCGTTGCGGCGTCTGAGATGGCAGGCGGCTGCGCTATGTTTTCCGCGGCCGTTGGCGGCGGCACCGGAGACGCCCTGCCTCAGTCCGCGGGAAATGGTTTCAATGTCTCGAACCTTGACCGGTCCGTGACTCCCTGCAGCGACTTCTACCAATTTGCGGATGGCGGCTGGGCGAAGAACAATCCGCTGCCGGCCGACCATTCTTCATGGGCCACGTTCAACAAGCTGCACGACAAGAACGAGGACGTTCTACGGCAAATCCTGGAAGAGGCCTCCAAGGACAAGTCTGCTGCGCCTGGCTCGAACTGGCAGAAGATCGGCGACTACTATGCAACCTGCATGGACGAGGCGCAGATCGAAGAGGCCGGATTGAAGCCGCTCGATTCGGAGCTTCAGCGCATCGCGGAGATTAAAGACAGCGCGACGCTGCAAGCGGAAATTGCGAGGCTGCAGCGCGAAGGGGTGGCCGCGGTCTTCGATTTCGGGTCCACGCCGGATTTCAAAGACAGCTCCCGCGCGATTGCCGACGCCGAGCAGGGCGGACTCGGTCTGCCGGACCGGCAATATTATCGCGACACCGACGACCGATCGACAAAGATGCGGTACCAATATTCCGCGCACGTCACCAACATGTTCAAGCTGATGGGCGACGATGACTCGAAGGCAGCGGCCGAGGCGAAAACAGTGCTGTCCGTGGAGACTGCGCTGGCGAACGCTTCGATGGACCGGGTTGACCGGCGCGATCCCGAGAAGATCTATCACACGATGGCTGTGGCGCAGCTGGGCGAACTCACTCCGCATGTTTCCTGGGAAACTTATTTCGAGGCCGTGGGCGCGCCGCCGGTGTCATCGATCAATATCGAGCAGCCGGACTTTTTCAAGGCGGTGGACGCCGCGCTGTCGTTGATCCCGCTGGAGGATTGGAAGACGTACCTGCGCTGGCACCTGATCCATTCGGTGGCTCCGGCGCTTCCGGCAAAATTCGTCGAAGAGAATTTTAATTTTTACGGGCGCACGCTGACTGGCGCCAAAGAAATGCTTCCGCGATGGCGGAGATGCGTGGAATCGACGGACGGCGTGCTGGGTGAGGCCCTTGGCCAATATTACGTAGAGCGCAACTTCCCGCCCGAGGCGAAAGCCAAGGCCATCGTCATGGTGAATAACCTGCTCGATACCTTGCACGCGGACCTCACGACGCTCGATTGGATGAGCCCGGCGACGCGCGTGGAGGCGATCAAGAAGCTGCAAGCCATTACCCTGAAAATCGGGTATCCGGACAAGTGGCGGGACTACTCGGCGTTCCAGGTCGACCGCGTTTCCTTTGTCGGGAACAGAATGCGGGGCAGGACATTCGATTTTGAGCATGACCTGGCCAAGATCGGGAAGCCTGTGGACCGGACCGAATGGGAGATGACCCCACCCACGGTAAACGCGTACTACAGCCTGCAGAAGAACGAGATTGTTTTTCCGGCGGGTATTCTGCAGCCGCCGTTCTTCGATCCCAACGGCGATCCGGCCATCAATTACGGAGGTATTGGATCCGTAATGGGCCACGAGATGACGCATGGCTTCGACGATCAGGGGGCGAAGTTTGACGCGCAGGGGAACCTGAAGAACTGGTGGACGCCCGAGGACCTGAAAAATTTCAAGGCGCGCGGAGACTGCATCGCGCAGCAGTTCGGAGCGTTTGAGGATTCCGGCCTGCACGAAAACGGCAAGCTGGTGGAGGGCGAGAGTATCGCTGACCTGGGCGGGCTCACTATTTCCTATGCGGCTTTCGAGAAGACGCTCCAGGGAAAGCCGACTCCCGGGCTGATCGACGGCTTTACGCCCGAACAGAGGTTTTTTCTCGGATTCGCGCAAGACTGGGCGTGGAATTACCGGCCAGAGTTCGCGCAACTGCTCATCAAGACGGACCCGCATCCGCTGGGGCAATTCCGCACCAACGGGGCGGTCTCGAACATGCCGGCCTTCGCCAAGGCGTTTGGCTGCAGCGCGGGTTCGCCGATGGTGCGGGCGGAGGGAGTGCGCTGCCGGATCTGGTAGGGGAGAGGCAGAGGAGGCAAAGGAGGCAAAGGAAACTGAAGCTCGCGGTAAAGGCACCGCGAGAGGAAGGCGCTGTCGCGCCGACTTTTTTGTCGCGGCTGATGAAAGCCGCAACGTACAAAGCTTGGTTGCCATCCGCTACCTGGCCGGTACTCTCACGGGCGCAACGGTGGGATCAAAGCTGAAGTTCGTTTCGGGCGGCTGGGGCTGCGGCGAGTTGGGGAGCTTGCGTGGCCACTGGTTAAACTGTCCCTCAGCGGCTGCCATTTTGATTTTCGGGCTTGCACATGGATGAATCCGTGCCCTGACGAGAAACCGGGGTTGCCACACGGCCCCTGAGGCTTCAATGGGATTCAGCGCACGTGTGTACGGCTTGATGCGGGCTATTTTGAGTGAAGTTGACGCCTTTCTTCCCGCCGTTTAAACTTTTGAAAAGGAGTAGGATGGATAGCTCTTGCGGGGCGCGACCTGGTCGCGGTCCCGATGGATGTTTCTAACTCCGAGCCTATGACTCCCACGGTTCTGCAACAAAAGCGGCACCAGCAGATTCTCACGGATGTGGTGCGCCACTACATCGAGACCGGCGAGCCGGTGTCGTCGCGGAGCATTTCGCGGCGTCATCTGGAGCCGCTGAGCCCCGCGACGGTGCGGAACGTGATGGCTGACCTGGAAGAGGGCGGCTTTCTCTTTCAACCACATACGTCTGCGGGGCGCGTGCCGACGGCCGCGGCCTACCGATTTTTTGTGGAGCAGGTAGCGGCGCAGGCGACGGCAAGTCCCGAGGATCGGCAGTGGATCCGCCGGGAGCTCGACTCGGCGCAGACGCCCGAGGCGGTGATGGAGCGGGCGAGCCACGTGCTTTCGGCGGTATCGCGCGGGCTGGGAATTTTTATATCTCCGCCGCTGGCGCGTGCGGTGGTGGAGCACGTGCGATTCCTGCTACTGCCCGATAACCGCGTGCTGGTGGTGCTGATAACGGGCGGGGGACAAACCCGCGACAAATTGGTGCGGCCGGAGCGGGCTTTCCTGCAAACCGACCTCGATCGCACGGCGGACTACTTGAACCGGCACTACGTGGGCTGGACGCTCGATGCCATGCGCGCCGATCTTCGCGCGCAGGTGGAGCGCGACCGCGAGCAGTACGGACGCCTCGCCGGGGACGCGCTGATCCTGTGCGATCCGGCGGTGCTGGGCGACAGCAGCGAACGGAAAGTGTACGTGGAAGGGGCAGCGAAGATCGCCTCCACGATTGAATTTACCAGCCAGGACCAGCTGCGCGAGCTTCTGGAAGCGATCGAAGAAAAGGACAAGCTGATCGCGCTGCTGAGCGGGTGCATCGAAGCGCCGGAGCCGGTGCACGTGGAACTGGGGCTGGAGAAAATGTCGACGGCCGGCAAGCATCTGGCGCTGGTTTCGGCTGCCTATTCATCCAACGATCAGGTGCAGGGAACACTCGGAATTCTTGCGCCGATGCGGATGCACTACGAGCGGGTGATAACGGCGGTCGCTTTTATGGCTCAGTTTTTTTCCGAGAATGACGAACGAGGGAGTTGAGACTGTGTCTTCACACCATAAAGAAAAGGGTCAAGACAGGGAAGAAGCGAAAGTAACTTTTTCCGGGGGGCCGGCGTCGCCGGTTGCCGCCGAAGACGCCGATCCGGCGGGCGTGGGCAACTGCAATCAAGGCTCCGAAGCGGCGGGATCGTTGGGCGAGCAGGTTCAAAAGCTGCAGAACGAGAAGCAGGAGTTGATGAACACGCTGGTGCGCCGCCAGGCGGACTTTGAGAATTACCGGAAGCGGGTGGAAAAGGAGCGCAGCCAGGACCGGCACCGCGCCCTCGAGGCGCTGATCGAAGGCATTCTCCCGGTGCTCGATGCATTCGACCGGGCGCTCGAAACCGCCGACGATTCGGCTTCCGCGGAATATCTGAAGGGATTCGAGATGATCCGCCGCCAGCTATCCGACGCGCTCGCCAGGCAGGGGCTCAAGCGCATCGAAGCGGTGGGCAAGGAATTCAATCCGCACTTCCATCACGCGATCGAGCGGGTGGAGACGCATCAGCACCCGGACGGCGTGGTGATCGGCGAGATGCAGCCCGGCTATGTGTTTCACGACCGCGTGCTGCGGCCGGCGATGGTCCGCGTGGCCAGCCAGCCCGAGGCGAAGCCCGCGTCCGCCTCTCGCGAGAATTAAGAAGCGAATCGTTGAAAGGGAATCATGGCATCGAGCACGGAGTTCGATTACTACGAGTTTCTCGGCGTCGCCCGCGATGCGTCGGGCGACCAGATCAAGTCGGCCTACCGGAAAGCGGCCTTGAAATGGCATCCGGACCGGAATCCGGACAATAAGCACGAGGCGGAGGAGAATTTCCGCCGGGCTTCGGAGTCTTACAGCGTGTTATCCGATGCGCAAAAGCGCTCGGTATACGACCGCTTCGGGCACGCCGGGCTGGGGAGCCGGGGATTTGAATCGACGGGGTTCAACTCGACCGTCTTTGAAGAGTTTCAGGACATTCTCGGCGACCTTTTTGGAGTGGATGACGCGTTTTTCGGCGGAGCGCGGCGCGGCGCGGGGAAACGAGGGGCCCGCGGACAACGCGGGGCCGATCTGCGCTACGACATGGCGCTGAGCTTTGAGGATGCGGCGACGGGCGTGACGACGAAAGTTCGCCTGACCCGCCGCGAAAATTGCGAGACTTGCCACGGAATCGGCGCGAAGCCTGGCAGCGGGATGTCAACATGCAGGACGTGCGGCGGCCGCGGCCAAATGGCCTACCAGCAGGGATTTTTCTCGATCACGCGAACGTGCCCGGCTTGCCAGGGAACCGGGCAAGTGATCAAGGAAGCTTGCCTATCGTGCCGAGGGCTGGGTCGCGTCGAGCGCGAACGCGTTCTCGAAGTGGGTGTGCCAGCGGGAGTGGATGCCGGAACGCGCCTGCGCATGCCCGGGCAGGGCGAGCCAGGCACGAATGGCGGTCCGGCGGGCGATCTCTATATTTTTCTGGACGTGAAAGAGCATCCGTTCTTTGAGCGGCGCGGCTCCGATCTTTATTGCACGATTCCCGTGAGCTTTCCGCAGGCGGCGCTCGGGGCCACGATCCAGATGCCGACGCTCAAGGGCGAGGAAGCTTTCGAGATACCGGAAGGCACGCAATCGGGACAGATTTTCCGTCAAAAGGGAAAAGGGCTGCCGAACCCGCATGGCGGAAAGGGCGATCTGTACGTCAGCGTGCGGATCGTGACGCCGTCGAAAGTATCGCGGGAACAGCGGAAGATGCTCGAGCAGCTTGCGCCGCTGCTGAAGGTGGAGAATCAGCCTGCCGAGCGCTCTTCGAGCTTCTTCGACAAAGTGAAAGACATCTTCGGGTAACTTCGTTTCGCTCCCCCATTGTCTCGGCATTGGCGCGGTGTCGCACCGGCAGGATAGAATGCAGCGATGCGCCGCCGTTTCTTCCTGGAAAAATTTGACGCGGGTTCAGCCACGCTTTGTGGCGATACCGCCGAACACCTCGGCCGCGTCCTGCGCGCGGAACCGGGACAGCTCTATGAACTGAGCGACGGGCAGAGTGTGTGGCTGGGGCGGATCGAGCGCGTTGCGCTCTCGAAACGGGGCGATAGCCGCGTCGAATTTGCGCTGGTGGAGCCGATCGCGGCGCGGGAACCCTCGCTTGAGATTCAGCTGCTTATTTCGCTCGTGAAATTCGACCGTTTCGAGTGGTGCCTGGAGAAGGCTACGGAATTGGGCGCCGCTTTGATTGCGCCGCTGGCGGCGGCGCGTACGGACAAGTCTCTGCTTGTCGCGGCGGAAAAGCGGCGCGCGCGATGGGAGCGAATCCTGGTCGAATCGGCGCAGCAAGCCCGGCGTCTGCGCCCTCCGGTGATGGCGTACGTGGCCGATCCCGCTGCGGCATTCGACGGATGCGAAGCAGCCTGCAAGATCGTACTCAGCGAACGGCAGGATGCACCGCCTTTGCGCGAGGCGCTTGCTTCTGCCGCCGGAGTCCGAACGGCGGCACTTGCAATCGGGCCCGAGGGAGGTTGGACGGACGAGGAAATCGCGGCGGCGCGGGCGGCCGGGTTTGTGGAGGCTTCGTTAGGCGAGAACATACTGAGGACGGAGACGGCGGTACTGGCTTCGTTGGCCGTTCTTCGCTTTGCAGTCGAGGCTCCACGTTAAATCGGCAGGGCTTACGGGTGGCTAGCAGGAGGATGTACTTTTCTGATACATAGCTCTGGCAGAGCACTGGCCGTGGGGTGCGGGCAGCCTGTAGTCTAAGTATGACTAGAGGATTCTATGGGACAAACTTCAACAATTACACGGCAACGATCGAGCCCGCGGATTTGCCTCCAGGTTCCACTGATGGTGCATGGAGTGTGCCGGGACAGAACGGCTTTTCAGGAAGAGACCACGACGCTGCTGGTGAACGCGACCGGTGGACTGATGCCGCTGGCGTCTGGCGTGAATATCGGCGACACCGTCCTGGTCGTAAACAAGACGACCAAGCGCAGCCAGGAATGCCGGGTGGTTTATCGCGGGAAGGATCAGGAAGGGAAGCCTCAGGCGGCCATTGCTTTTGCCGGGCCCATTCCGAACTTTTGGAGAGTCACGCGCCGGGAGAAGAGGGTTGCGGCGAGCATTCCCATCCGCGTTCGAGGAGTGGATCCGGAGGGGAACGCGTTTACGCAGAGCGCGCAGGCAGTGGATGTGAGCCGGCATGGCGCGCGGCTGGATGGAATCGGGTATGTGACTCGGCCGGGCGAGACGATTGAAGTGAAGCGGCGCTGGCAGTCGGCGCGGTACCGCGTGCTGTGGGTGGGGCATCCGGGGACGCCTGAGGCGGGGCAGGCGGGCGTGTACGCGTTGCAGCCGGGAAAGAATCCCTGGGGAATTGACCTATCCTAGGGTCGGCGAGAGTCTGAAGCGCCAGTGGCTTGACCGAGCTAGTCGGGCGGGTTACGCTTGCTTGAGTCACGGGAGCGGGCACCGCCGAACTTGATGAAGCAAACCGTCCGAATTGCCGGGGGAATTAACGAGTTCTTCGGCACCCT
Source organism: uncultured Acidobacteriota bacterium (assembly GCA_963709105.1). Classification (GTDB taxonomy): domain Bacteria; phylum Acidobacteriota; class Terriglobia; order Acidiferrales; family UBA7541; genus Palsa-295. The sequence goes on along the minus strand of CAVPVC010000010.1, from coordinate 505,644 downwards.
CGATGAAAACCTGAAATATTTTGAGTCGACTCTCAAGGTCCGCACGCACCTGAAGGACCACAACCTCGAAATCGAAGGCGAAGCGAAGCAGGTGGAGCGCGCGGCGCGGATTGTGGATGCCTACAACCAGCGCGTGCTCGAAGGGCGCATTCCCAACAGCCAGGAAGTGAAGGCGCTGCTGCACGTGGCGGCGGAAGAGCCCGTGGCGACGCTCCACGGAGCGTTTTCCCCTACGCGCACGCGCGTGCTGGGCAAGAAGAGCGTGGCGCCCAAGAGCGCGAATCAGAAGCTCTATATTGAGGCGCTTGAAAGCCACGATATGGTGTTTGCCATCGGGCCGGGCGGCACGGGGAAGACGTACCTGGCCGTTGCGATGGCGGTATCCGCGCTGCTTTCGAAGCAGGTGAACCGGATAATTCTGGCGCGGCCGGCGGTGGAAGCAGGCGAGCGGCTGGGTTTTCTGCCGGGGACGCTTCAGGAGAAGGTCGACCCTTACATGCGGCCGCTCTACGATGGGCTGCACGACCTGCTGGAAGCGGATAAGCTCGAGAGCTTTCTCGAGAAGGGAATTATCGAAGTGGCGCCGCTTGCGTTCATGCGCGGGCGAACTTTGAACGATTCTTTCGTGATCCTCGACGAAGCGCAGAACACGACCAGCGAGCAGATGAAAATGTTCCTGACGCGCCTGGGATTCAACTCGAAGGCGGTGATCACCGGGGACGTGACGCAGATCGATCTGCCGAACGACCGGCGGTCAGGGCTAGTGGAAGCGATTGAGGTGGTGGGTAAAATCGAGGGCATCGCGCTGGTTTATTTCGATGAACGGGACGTCGTGAGGCATAACCTCGTCCAGCGCATCATCAAGGCGTATGACGAATACGGCGGCGGCCAGCCGAAGCGGCACGGGCGTTCGGGAAACGCGAAATAAGCCCGCCGCCTGCAAACTCAAAGTGTCCGCCTCACCATGATCGTGAACCGGCAGCGGCGCATTCGTGTTCCGGCCCGAAGTCTGGAGCGCTTCACCAGGGAAGCAATGGCTCTGCTCCGCCTCCCCTCTGACTCCTTGACAGTTTGCTTTGTCACCGACGGCACGATGGCGCGCTGGAACCGCACCTACCGCGGGAAAGACCGCCCGACCGATGTGTTGTCCTTTGCAAGCGACGAAAGCGGCGTTCGAAAAAAGGCTGGCGCAAGCAAGAACGGGGCGCAGGCCGCCCCTGCGGCGGCGAAATATCTCGGAGATATTGCCATCGCTCCGGCGGTGGCGCGCGCGAATGCGCTTCGCTTCGGGCGCACGCTCGAAGACGAGATGCGTATTCTCATCCTCCACGGCATTCTTCACCTGATGGGTTACGATCACGAAACCGATACCGGGCAGATGGAGCGGCGCGAACGCCGGCTTCGTCGCGCACTGGGGTTAGCTTAGCCATGCCGATTTTCCTCTACACGATTGGCGTCCTCGCTTTGACGATCGGCCTCGCTGTTTTTTCTTATCTGGACCGCGTATACCGCGAGTTCGGGCATGTGACCACCGGCCGCATTCACCTGCACCTCGATACTTTCGAGGCGGAGATCGAGCCGCGCTTCAAGATGGAGCGGCGGCGCGCAGCAATGATTTTCAGCCTGCTGGCGCGGCTGTGGCTGGTGCTGGTGGCGGCGGTGACGGCGCGCGGCGTGATCTTCTTCGTGCCCGGCACGTGGGAAGCGGCCATTGAAATGGTGTTCTTCCTGAGCGCCGAGGTGGTGATCGCCATGCAGTTCTGGCCCTCGGTGGTTCTGGCGGCGCTGCCCGGAGACTGGATTGCGCCTTTTGTTCCGATCGTGCGGGTGTTCGTCTGGGTGATCTGGCCGATTCAATTTGTGCTCGAACTTCTGGTGTCCGTGCTGCACGTATCCGAGGAAGAGCCGGTGGCTCAAGAGGACGACCAGCAGGCGATTGAAGCGCTTGTGGACGCGGCGACCGAAGAAGGGATCATCGAGCAGGATGAGGCTCGGCTGATCGAGCAGGTGGTGGAATTCGGAGACAAGCGCGTGCGCGACGTGATGACGCCGCGGCCGGATGTGATCGCGATCCAGGCGTCGGCGTCGCTCGAAGAGCTGAACAGCCTGGTGGTGAAGACGAAGTTTTCGCGCATACCCGTCTACGACAAATCGCTCGACGACATTGTGGGCATTGCGATGGGGCGGGACATGCTCGAAGTTCCCGACACCGAGGCCGCGCATCGCACCGTGCGCGAGCTGATGCGGCCGGCGCTGTTTGTGCCGGAGATGAAGTTTGGCTCCGAGCTGCTGAAGGAAATGCAGAACAAGAATCAGCAGATGGCCATCGTGATCGATGAGTACGGACTGATGGCGGGAATCGTGACCATCGAGGACCTGGTGGAAGAAATCATTGGGGACATCGGCGAGGAAGACCGCCGTCCCGCTCCGGATGTGATTCGAGAGGCAGGCGGCACGATGTTGCTGCGCGGGAGCGTCCCGGTGGACAAGATCGGCGAGCTGTTTGGCGTGGAACTCGATGAAGCCTCGCAGCATTCCAACGCGACCACGATTGCAGGGCTGCTGAACGGGATTGCGGGGCACGTGCCGGCATACGGGCGAGGTGGTGGAATTCGACGGCCTGCGATTTGAGGTGATCGAGGCGAACCAGCGCAAGGTGCTTCGCGTCCGCGCCCGCAAGCTTGCGACCGGCGTGGCGTCTTCCGCGCTGATCTAAGATTTAGTTAGCGATTCAGTTAGCGCGGTTCTTTCGGGTTGGATTCCGCGGGCGCGGCGGAATGGCCGGCTAGTCTGGCGACTTCCTTCCGCAATTCGCGGAGTTCGCGCTGCAATTCCGGCAGGCGATTGAAAATCGCGACCGATTTCCGCCAGGCAAGATTTTCCATCGCGGGATAACCGGAATAGATGGCGCCGGGCGGGACGTCCCCCGGGACGCCGCTCTGGGCTGTGAGGATCGCGCCGTCTCCAATGGTGAGGTGGCCGGCGGCGCCTACCTGGCCCGCCAGGATGCAGCGGTTGCCCACGTTGGTGGTTCCCGCAAGTCCGACTTGTCCACAAAGCAGGGTATCTTCTCCGATCTTGCATGCGTGCCCTACCTGGACGAGATTGTCGATCTTGGTGCCGCGGCCGATGTGGGTTTCGCCTACGGTTGCGCGATCGATGGCGGCGTTGGCCTGGATTTCCACGTCGTCTTCGATGATGGCGGTTCCGGACTGGCGCATCTTGAACCAGCTGCCGTTCGGCTGGCGGGCGAAGCCGAAGCCGTCGCTTCCTACCACCACGCCGTTCTGCAGGAGCACGCGATTGCCGATCCGGCAGTCCTCGCGGACGGTGGCGTGGGCGTGGGCGAAGAAGTCGTCGCCGATCCTGGCGTGGCGATAAATCGTGACGAAGCTGTGGAGTACGGCGTTTTTCCCGATGCGGACGCCTTCGTCCACGAAGCAGTAGGGGCCGATGTGAGCGCCCTCGCCTATTTGGGCGGATTGGGCGATTACGGCGGTCGGATGCACGCCTGGGGCGTACTTGGGCGACGGGTGGAATAAGTCGATGGCCCGGGCGAAATCCAGGTAGGGATTTGCAGAACGCAATACTGCGAGGCGCGCCGGAACGGGTTCTTTCGCGACAAGGATGGCGGAGGCGTGGGTTGTTTCGAGGGATGGGCGATACTTGCGGTTCACCAGGAACGTCAGCTCGCCCGGCTTCGCTTCTTCGATGCCGGCGACGCCCGTGATTTCAAGGCCGGCGTCGCCTTCGAGTGTGCAAGCGAGTTTCTTGGCGAGCTCTCCCAGGTTCATGACGGAATCTCCCTCGTGGTTTTGTTACGCGCGTAGTCCAGGCAGTTGAGCGTAAGCGGGGTTGCGGCCGTTGTAAAGTCGGCCGCCGAATCCTGCTGGACTACTCCGCGAAAAGCTTCGACTGAGCAGGGGCAGGTTTGGCGGCGCCCGGGCGCTCACGTGCAGGTCTGCGTGCGACGCCCACTACGCCCAGGACCTTCAGTTCAACGAGGGCAGTGCGCGGGACGAAGATGCGCAAGGTGTTGCCGTGGAGATCGGGCGGCGTGATCTGCACGCCTGCGTCGAGCAGGTCGAGAAGATTGTTTCCGACGATGCCTTCCATCACCTCCGCGTCGCGAAACCGCAGGCGGACCCACAGGCCGTCGAGCTTGGGGCGGCTGAGAAACATCTTGCGCTCGGGCTCAAAGGCATCCGTAAATTCACGGACGAAATAGACGCTTTTGATGTCGGCCAATTCGATAGGGCGGCGCTCGCCGGAGGGGGTCAACAGTTCTACGGACTCCGAGCGGCCGAGGGTCGCAGGATTCAAATAGCCCTTCAGGGAGGTGCGATCCACGAAGAGGACAACGACCTTCTTATGCGTAGAGGAAGCCTGATTTTTCAACGAGGTGAAGCCTTTTAGGGGGTACCAGTGGTGTATTGTTGCTATACGCCCCGGCATTATGTTATCTTTCCCGATGGTTTTGTCAACTTGTTGGTGTTTAAAGGGTTAGCATCGGAGCCACCGCCGATTGACCATCAAAGGACAGATCCTCCGATCGGCTTCCGTAATAGCCCTTGTCACCCTTATCAGCCGGATTTGCGGATACTTACGAGACCAACGCGTCGCAATTCTGCTGGGCACGTCGCCTGCCGCCGATTCCTTCGTCCTGGCATTTCGTGTTCCCGCTCTGATCCGCCGGATGACGGCGGAAGGCTCGCTGGCGGCATCGTTCATCCCGATTTTCACGGGGTACCTGCGGAACCGGACGCGCGAGGATGCGTGGGATTTCGCGCAGAAGATTTTCTGGGACATGGCCGTGGTGCTGGGGGTTCTTGTGGTGCTGGGGGTGGTGTTCTCCCGCCAGATCATCGGGGTGTTCACGATCTTCAGCGGAAATCCGGGGCACTGGGATTTGGCGGCGGCGCTCAACCGCGTGATTTTCCCGTCGATTTTTTTTCTGGGGCTCGCGGCAGTTGCGTCGGCGATTCTGAACAGCTTTCACGTGTTTGCGATTCCGGCGGCGACGTCGATTTTTTTTAATTTGAGCTTTATCGCGTTTTCGTTTCCGTTCCTCTACCGGCCGGTGCTGCGTTTCGTTTCCGGCAACCTGCAGACGCCGGCGATGGCGCTGGGGATCGGAATTCTGATCGGCACGGCGCTGCAACTGGGGGTTCAGATTCCGTCGCTGGTGAAGCGCGGGATGAAATTTCCGGTTTCCGTTTCCTTGAGCGATCCGGGAGTGAAGCAGTTCGGACGCCTGATGGGGCCGAGCTTCTTCGGGATGGGCGTGTACCAGATCAACTTGTTCGTGGACACGCTGTTCGCGACATCGTCGCGGATGCCCACGGGCAGCATCATGTCGCTGTACGTGGCCGATCGCGTGATGCAACTGGTGCTGGGGAGCTATGCGATCGCAATGTCGACCGCGATCCTGCCGACCATGTCGCACCAGCTGGCGGCGGGCAAGCTGGACGAGATGAAGCATACCTTCGGCTTTGCGCTGCGCATCGTTTCGTTCATTACGATTCCGGCGGCCGTGGGGCTGGTGCTGCTGCGGAGCCCGATCATTCTGGTGCTGTTCCAGCACGGGCGCTTCGTGGCGGAGTCGACGGCGCTCACGGCGAACGCGCTGCTTTATTATTCGCTCGGGCTGCCGGCCTTTGCGGCGATCAAGCTGATCACGCCGATGTACTATTCGGCGCAGGATACGGCGACGCCCGCGCGTGTGGGGGCCTACGCGCTGGGAGTGAACGTGGTGTTGAACGCGGCGTTTCTGCTGTTCGCGTTCCGGTATCTCTCCAACGGGAGCCCGGCGCTGGCAAGTTCGCTCGCGGCCTATTTCGATTTCGCTCTGCTGTTTTTCTTTTTTCGGAAGCGCTACGGCTCGCTGGGTTTTCGGGGCGTTGCGGCTTCCCTGGGCAAGATGGGGCTTTGCGCGGTGGCGATGGCAGCGATCACCTACGCCGCTCTGCACGCCGTCAATTTCGAGGGGGCTCGGCACGTGCTGGCGCAGGCCGCGATGTTGGCCGGAACGATCGCCGCATCTGTCGCGGTGTATCTGGGGCTGGCTTGGCTTTTGCGATGCGAGGAGCTTTTTGAGTTTCTGCTGCTGGTGAGGCGCGCCGATCCGGCCGCGGCCGCCGAGTTAAAACTGTAGCAAGAATTTCGGGAGAGCGGAGAAGTGGAAGCGCAGGTTCGGACATTTCTGAACTATCTGCGGGTCGAAAAGGGCCTGTCGGATAACACCATCCAGGCCTATCGCCGGGATATGGCGAAGTTCGCTGCGTTTGCGGGCGAACGCAAGGTGGGAGTGACGGAGCTGCGGCGCGAGCACGTGGTGGATTTTCTGGGAACCCTTTATCGCCGGAACCTCGACAGCCGTTCGGTGGCGCGGCACCTGGTTACGATCCGCCACTTCTTCCGTTTCCTTCTGCTGGAAGGCGCGATCGAGAGCGATCCGGCGGCGAATATCGAGTCGCCCAAGTTCCGGCAGAGCCTGCCGGAGTTTCTGAGCGTCGACGAGGTGGACCGGCTGCTGCGGCAGCCGGACAAAAACGACGTGGTCGGGATCCGTGACCGGGCCATGATCGAACTGATGTATTCGACGGGCCTTCGGGTGTCGGAACTATGCGGGCTGCGCGTTTCCGATTTGCAGATGGAGCCGGGATGCCTTCGCTGCATCGGCAAGGGAAACAAGGAGCGGCTGGTTCCGGTTGGGAAACGGGCCCTGGAGGCAGTGCAGACTTACCTTCGCGGGGCCCGGCAGGCGCTCGCGCGGGGCGTCGCCTCTCCGTACCTGTTCTTGAATCAGAAGGGGCATAAGCTGAACCGGATCGCCTTTTGGAAGATTCTTGGCGAATACGGACGCAAGGCCGGGCTTCGAAAGTCGCTTACGCCGCACATGCTGCGCCACAGTTTCGCAACGCACCTGCTGGATCGTGGCGCCGACCTGCGGTCGGTGCAGATGATGCTGGGGCATTCGGACATTTCGACGACGCAAATTTACACGCACGTGGTGGAAGAGCGGTTGAAACAGGTTTACAAGGCGCATCACCCGCGGGCCTGAAGGCTCGTGCTCGATGCGGGGCTTGAAGTGCAGCGAGCCGGAGCCGGCTCGTTGGAAGAGGATTTAGACGCGAAACGGAGGAGACAGAAACCCTCATGCCCGACTACATGTTTTTATTGGAAAGCCGGCTGTCCCCTGAACAACGGGCGGTGCTGGAGCGCGTGCAGGAACTGGCGCGATCGCAGGAGCTGAATATCTATTTGACGGGAGGCGCTGTCCGGGACCTCATCTCGGGACAGCCCATTCGCGACCTCGACTTCACCGTGGAGGGGAATCCGGTGCGGATGGTGCGCGAGCTTGAAAAGGGCGGAGCGCGGGTGCTTGCCGAGAACGAGCGGGCGCGCCATTACGAAATGATCTTTGCGGGTGATGTGGACGGCTCGATTGCGGCGGCTCGGGACGATGTCTACGAACGGCCGGGCGTGAAGCCGGATTATCGTTTCTCGGGAATCATGGAAGATTTGCGGCGGCGGGATTTTTCTGTGAATGCGATTGCGATTTCGCTGAACACACAGTCGCGGGGGTTGCTGCTCGATCCGATGAATGGGCTTGCCGACCTGGAGCGGCAGGAGGTCCGCGCGCTTTCGATTCATGCGTTCACCAACCAGCCGATCCGGTTGCTGCGCATCCTGCGGTATGCGGCGCGCATGGGCTTCAAGATTGAGTCGCGGACGCAGGAATGGTTCGATCTCGCCGTGGAGCGCAAGCTGCATGAGAATCTATCCGCCCCCGATGTGGGCGAGGAATTCCGGGCGTTGACGCGCGAAGACACTCCCGTGGCGACGCTCAAGGTGTGGGAGTCGCATGATTTGCTCGAAGCGATTCATCCACAGCTGCAGAAGCGGAAGCCCGATTATGACAGCCTGAACAAGCTGGCGAAGGTGCGCATCAACCTGTATTCGGCGGGGATACGGCCGCGGCTTTCGCGCCCGGTGATGTACTACGCGCTGGGCCGGCTGAAACCGCGGGATGCTGCCGCGGCCTTGCGGACCATGGAGTTCCGGTCGGCGGAGATCGAGAATCTGAACGAACTGGTGCCGGAGGCGCAGAAGATCGTCCAGATGCTCAAGGGCCGCAAAACGGGTACGCCGAAGGACGCTTATTTCTATATTGCGTCGCTGCCCGGCGAGATGCTGGCGTTTATCGAGGTGGAGTTCCCGAGCCCGCCGGTGGTTTCAAAGCTGCATAATTTTATTCAGAAATGGCGGCCGTTGCGGATGGGGCTTCCTGCGGCGGAACTGGACGCGCTGGGCGTGCCGCGCGGACCGAAGTTCGACAAGATTCTGGATCAGATATTTGAGATGCAGCTGCGCGGCCGGGCTCGTACGCCGGAGGATCGCACGAAGGCCTTGCGTCAGCTCGCCGGGATTAAGGACGAACCGAAGAAGAAGCCCGAGAAGGAAAAAAAGAAGCGCGGGGAGAAACCCGCGGCCGCGGCCCCTGCGGCAGAGGGCGGGGCAAAGGCTGAGCCGTCCAAACAGCCTGGAGGCAACGCGCAGAACTCCAAATCCGCAGCAGCCGCGATTGGCGCGAAGGCGCAGGCGAAACACGCCGCAGCGGATGTGGAGCAGAAGCACAAGTCCGCGACCGCAAAAGCGAAGGGAAAGAGAGCGAAGAAGGCCGCTCGCAGGTAATAGAGATAACGTTGCTGGAAGCTCAGTGGTACGCGAGCGGCGAAATTGCGGACACTCAGTCCGTTTTCCTCAGACTTGCGTAATGCACGTATCTGATTCCTCGAACCTGGTTTAAAATAGCCGCACATGGCAACTCCGAATTTCGTACATCTGCATCTCCATACGGATTACTCCCTGCTTGACGGCGCGTGTGAGATCGGCGAACTGACCGCCGAGGCTGCGCGGCGGGGTATGCCCGCGGTGGCCGTAACGGACCACGGAAACCTGTTCGCGGCGGCGAATTTTTATCACAAGGCGACCGCGCACGGTGTGAAGCCGATCATCGGCTGCGAAGTGTACGTGGCGCCCGACAACCACAAGAACCGGGGAGCGGATGCGGAGCGCTCGAACCATCTGGTGCTGCTTTGCGAAAACGATGAAGGCTACCGGAATCTGATTCAGCTGGTGTCCACCGGCTTTCTGGAGGGCTTTTACTACAAGCCGCGCATCGATCACGAACTGCTCGCGAAGCACAGCAAGGGATTGATCGCCCTGTCGGCGTGCCTGCGCGGAGAAGTGGCGGACGCGCTGCTGTCCGAGAAATACGATCAGGCGCGCACCAATGCGTACCGGCTGCGAGACATTTTCGGCAAAGGGAACTTCTTTCTCGAGGTGCAGGATCAGGGCCTCGAAGTGGAGACGCGGATCAACCGCGATCTCGTACAGCTCTCGAAAGAGACCGGGATACCGCTGGTCGCGACCAACGACACACATTACCTCACGCAGTCCGATGCGCACGCGCAGGAAGTACTGATGTGCATCCAGACCGGCAAGACGATGAGCGACGCGCAGCGGATGAAGTTTGCCACCGACCAGTTTTACTTCAAGACGGCCGAGGAAATGGCGCACGTATTCCGCGAATTGCCGGATGCGGTTTCGCGCACCGTGGCGATTGCCGACCGCTGCAACGTGAAAATCCAGCGGGTGAGCAACCCGTTTCCGGAGTTCAAGGTTCCCGAAGGCTACACGACCGATTCGTATTTCGAGAAGGTGGTGCGCGAGGGATTTGCGTCGCGAGCGATCCAGCTGGAGCGGCTGGCGAAGGAAAACTATCTTCGCCACGCGATCCCGGAATACGAGAGCCGCCTGACTGCTGAAATCGAAATGATCAAGAAGATGCGCTTTGCGGGCTACTTCCTGATCGTGTGGGATTTCATCCATTACGCGCGCTCGCAGGGCGTGCCGGTGGGGCCGGGGCGCGGATCGGCCGCCGGCAGCCTGGTGAGTTATGCGCTGCGCATTACCGATGTGGACCCGCTGCAGTACGACCTGCTGTTCGAGCGCTTCCTGAATCCCGAGCGCATCTCCATGCCCGATATCGATATCGATTTCTGCATGCGGCGGCGCGGCGAAGTGATCGAGTACGTGCGGAAGACGTACGGCGAAAAGAGCGTGGCGCAGATCATCACGTTCGGCACGATGGCGGCGAAGGCGGCGCTGAAGGACACGGGCCGCGCGCTCGATATGGCGTACGGCGACGTGGACCGGCTCGCGAAGCTGGTGCCCAACCAGCTGAACATCACGCTGGAAGAGGCGTTGAAACAATCGCCGCAGCTCGAGTCGATGCGGGAGAAGGACGAGCGCGTCAAGGAAGTGGTGGAAGTGGCGCTGCGGCTGGAGGGGCTGGCGCGGCACGCGTCGACGCACGCGGCGGGCGTGGTGATTTCTCCGCGGCCGCTCACCGAGATCGTTCCGCTCTACAAGTCGAGCAAGGATGAAATCACTACGCAGTACGACATGAACGCGCTCGAGCGCATTGGTCTGCTGAAGATGGACTTTCTCGGGCTGACGACGCTTACCGTGCTCGACGACGCCGTCCGGCTGATCAAGCAGAATCGCGGAATCGACGTGGAACTCGCGACACTCGCGCTCGACGACAAGGCCACGTACGCGCTGTTCACGCGGGGCGATACGACCGGGATCTTCCAGTTTGAGTCGCACGGGATGCGGGACATTCTGCGGCGCTACCAGCCGACGCGGCTGGAAGACCTGACCGCGCTGAACGCTCTCTACCGGCCGGGGCCGATCCAGGGCGGCATGATCGACGATTTCATCGCCCGCAAACACGGCAAGAAGAAGGTGGCCTACGATCTTCCGGCGCTCGAAGAGATATTGTCCGAGACGTGGGGCGTGATTCTGTATCAGGAACAGGTGATGCAGATTGCCAACCGACTCGCGGGGTTTTCGCTGGGAGACGCCGATCTTCTCCGCCGCGCGATGGGGAAGAAAAAAGTGGAGGAGATGGCGGCGCAGCGGGAGAAGTTCCTCACCGGCTGCGCGGCGCGCAAAGTGCCGGCGAAGAAGGCCGAGAAGATTTTCGACCTGATGGCGGAATTCGCGGGGTATGGCTTCAACAAGTCGCACTCCTGCGCGTACGCGCTGCTTGCCTATCACACGGCGTGGCTGAAGACGCACTATCCAGTGGAATTCATGGCGGCGATGCTGACCTCGGAAACGGGGAACATTGAAAAGGTGGTGAAGTACATCAATGAAGCGCGCAGCATGAGCATTACCGTGCTGCCGCCCGATGTGAATTCGAGCGATGTGGATTTTACTCCGGTGGCCGATCAGATACGGTTCGGTCTGCGCGCGATCAAGAACGTCGGCGAGAACACGGTGAAGGGAATTCTGGTCGCGCGGGAGTCGCTGGGCCGCTTCAGCAGCTTTTATGAATTCGTCGAATCGGTGGAGGCGCGGCAACTCAACAAGCGCGTGCTGGAAAGCTTGATCCGGGCGGGAGCGATGGACGGGCTGGGATCGCACCGCGCGCAGATGTTTGCGGTGACCGACCGCGCGGTCGAGCGCGCGCAGAAGCTGCAACGCGCGCGCGAAAGCGGGCAGCACGGATTGTTCGGGGGCGGCTCTTCGCAGACCGTCGCTCCTCCCGTGGAACTTCTGCCGGAGATCGAGGAGTGGCCGGAGCACGAAATACTGACGGCGGAATATGCGACGCTCGGCTTCTACATCTCGGGGCATCCTCTCGATAAGTATGCAGGTCGACTGGCGGACCTGAAGGCGACCGAGCTTTCCTCGATGGAGGGAAAGCGCAACAATGAGGACATCGTTGTCGCTGGCATCATCGTACAGGCGCGGCCGATGCGTTCCCGGCGCGGTTCCCGGTGGACAATCCTGACCTTGCAGGACCGCACCGGCGTGATCGAAGCGCTGGTGTTCCCGGAGGCGTTTCAGAAGCTCGAGCCGATCCTCAAGGCGGCCACGCCGCTGCTCGTGAAGGGACGCGTTGCGGTGGAGGATGTCGGAACGCGGTTGATCGTTTCGGATGCGCGGTTGCTGGATCAGGTGGCTGACCGTCCGCCGAGCCTGCTTCGCGTGCGAGTGAATTTAAGCGTCGTGGACACCGGGGCGCTGACGCGCCTCCACGAACTTTTTTCGAGCCGGCCCGGGCGGTGCCGCGTGGCGTTCGATCTCGTCAAGGACGACGGTACGGAGGCAACGCTGGAGGCTTCGAGCGCCGTGCGCGCGGACAAGGAATTGGTGGAGCGCGTGCGGGAAATTTGCGGCAGCGATTCGGTGGCCGTGGAGCAGTAAAAAGGAGCAGTAAGAGTAGCGGTAAAGAGGGCCTGTGGCGGGGGACGAAAAGGCGGAAGACAAGAAAAAGGACAGGCGCAGGCTGGCGCGGCGGCGGCTTCGCAGGATGCGCGAGCTTGCCAGGCAGCGCAAGGCGCTCGAAGAGAAGGCGCGGGGTTCCGCAGCGGGTGGAAAGCAGTCTGCCGCCCCCTCGAGTACGGCGACTCCTTTTGTAGAGAGGCGGCGCAAGGACGCGCGCGGCACTTCCGAGGATCGCGAGAAGCAGCGTCAGAGTGAAATTGACGCGCTGGAGCGAAACATCGCCGAGCTGAGCCGCCTCACCGACCCGTCCGAGAGCACGACCGCGGACATCGAGCGCATCCGGCGGGAAGTCGAAGAGCTGAAGCACGATTTTTACGAGCATCTTGAATCCTGGCAGCATGTGCTTCTCGCGCGGCACCCGCAGCGTCCCTACACCGATGACTTTATCCGCCTGCTGTTTGAAAACTTCAGCGAGATCCATGGCGACCGCGGGTTTGCGGACGATCCCGCGCTGATTACCGGCATGGCATGGTTTCACGGCAAGCCGGTGATGGTCGTCGGCAGCCAGAAGGGCCGCGACACGAAGCAGCGCGTGGCTCGCAACTTCGGACAGGCGAAGCCGGAGGGCTATCGGAAGGCGCTGCGCGCGATGCGACTGGCGGCAAAATATCGCCGGCCGATTTTTGTGTTCATCGATACGCCCGGCGCGTATCCCGGGGTGGATGCCGAGGAGCGCGGACAGGCCGAAGCGATTGCGCACAACCTGCGGGAAATGACGCGGCTGCCGGTGCCGATCATCGTGACGATCACGGGCGAGGGAGGGTCCGGCGGGGCACTGGCGACCGCCGTCGGCGACCGCTTGTTCATGCTGGAGAATTCGATTTTTTCCGTGATTTCGCCGGAGGGCTGCGCTTCGATCATGTGGCGGGATGCGACGAAAACGAGGGCGGCCGCCGAAGCGCTCAAGATTAGCGCGCCCGATCTGCTCGAGCTGAAACTGATCGACGAAATTGTTCCGGAGCCCGAGGGCGGGGCTCATATCGACCATGCCGCCGCAGCCAAACTACTTGATCCGGTGCTATCGCGCACTCTCGACGAACTTTCGTTGCTTTCCGCCGACCAACTCGTCGAGCGGCGCTATCAGAAATTTCGCAGTATGGGGCAGTTTTTCGCCTGATTGGGCTGCCGCTGGTCTCGGGGGAGAGCTCTCACCCGAGTCGCCCTCCCAAGGATTCCCCTGGCTGATTCGAGACTGGGCTGGAGCAGGGGCCTCGGAACTGGCCACGGGGATAACCGGTTGACTATAAGAACAGGCTAACTTTTTGTTGCCGGATTTCAAATCTGGCCGGTCATCCGATTGCAGGGATGGCTCGATAGGCCTCCCAATGCCTTCGCCAGACGACAATTGCGCCTTCGAAGCGGCCCCGGCACTGGATGCTGGCTCCTTTTGTTCAACTCCTGAACCTTGTCCGACTTACACGGCGGGCGAATTGCTGTCGTGGGAGCAGAAAGACGCCATCGTCCGCCGGCTGGACGAGCAGATTCAGGCGCTGACCGACAAGCTGGAGCAGATTGAGGCAGGCGTGCGGCTGTTTCAACCGCTGTCCCAGGAGGACGCGACGGCGAAGCGGCTGGAAACCCAGCTCAGCGCTCTGAGGGGCCAGCAAAGAGAGTTGGAAGTCGGTCTGCGGGTGAAGCGGGCTACGTTGCTTGCCCAGATGGGGCGCAGCCTGGAAGCCAGGGCCGACTATCTCAAAGTGGCCGAGCTCGATCCCACAAACCGGCTGAACCTCATAGGCCTTGGATGTCTGCTGGCTGCGACGGGGCGGCGCAAGGCTGCCCGGACGGTCTACGCCGAGGCCGTGAAGCATCACCCCGAGGACCTCGTGATCCGGGTGAGCCTGGGCGCGCTGATGCTGGAGGAGGGCGATGCAGCGGGTGCCCGCGCCCATTACGAAGCGGCGCTGCGGATCAATCCCGAGTATCCCCAGGCACATGGGGGAATGTATTACGCATTGACGCGGATGGGTGAGCCAGAGGCCGCCGAGTTTCATCACCGGAAGTGTTTCGAGCAGCAAAGGGTGATACCGACTCTCTACAAGGGGAAATCGCCGGCGATTCCTGTGCTGCTGATGGCATCCTCGGTGGGGGGAAACGCGCCGCTTGAGAAATTCCTCGATGACCGTGTCTTCCAGACCTATGTGGCGGTCACCGACTTCTACGATGAGAAAACGCCGCTGCCGGCGCACCGGCTTGTTGTGAATGGCATTGGCGATGCCGATGTGGCCGCCGCGGCGCTGGCTGGGGCGGAGCACCTGCTGGCGCACACTACGGCGCGGGTGATCAATGCGCCCGCAGCAATACAGGGGACTGGGCGGTGCGATGTGGCGCGACGCCTTTCCAGGATGCCTGGGGTGGTGACGCCCCGGATGGTAACACTGCCGCGGGAAGCGCTTGCAGCACCGGACGCCGGTGCGAACTTGACCCTTCATGGCTTTGAGTTTCCTCTTCTGGTGCGAACGCCCGGCTATCATATCGGAGAGCACTTCCTGAGGGTGGAGAGTCTGGATGAGCTGCCGGCCGCGCTGGCGCAGCTGCCGGGCCGCGATCTGACGGTGATCGAATATCTCGATGCACGCGGGCGTGACGGGAAAGCGCGCAAATACCGGGTGATGATGATCGACGGGCAGCTTTACCCCTTGCATGTTGCAATTTCAAGCGATTGGAAAATCCATTATTTCAGCGCGGAGATGGCCGAGAATCCAGCGCACCGCGCCGAGGATGCCGAGTTCCTGTCGAACATGAGCGGAGTGCTCGGCCCCCGCGCCGTGGCTGCGCTGGATGGGATTCAGAAAACGCTGGGCCTGGATTATGGCGGGAGTCGATTTTGGATTGAACGAGAAGGGCGAGATTCTTCTGTTCGAAGCGAACGCGACGATGGTGGTGATCCCGCCCGATGCGGATTCGCGCTGGGACTACCGCCGACCTGCCGTCGAGCTGGTTCGCAGCGCCGTATCGAAGATGCTGATGGACAGGGCGCAGGACGCTTTTTAACACGCAGCAGACCCGCTCGGCCCGCCGAAACCAAGGGGCCACATCAACAGCGGGATTCCTCACAACGGCTGTCTCAGGCTACCTGGGCTTTCTGGCCGTCACCCTGCACGTGGGTATCCAGGAATTTCAGCGAAAGTGTCCATGCGAGGTCAGCGGCGATGGGGTTGTAGCTTGCGCGAGCATCGCAGAAGAAGCCGTGATCGGCGTCGGAGATTTCCACGTTCACATACGTCTTGCCGACGCGCTTGAGTTCGTCCAAAACGGTGCGGATCTGTTCTGGCGGGATGTGCTTATCGAGTCCGCCCCAGAAGAAGAGCATGGGCGCCGAGAGATTCGCCGCGCGGGGAAGCAGGGCGGGCGCGATGCCGCCTCCGTAGAAGGAGATCGCGGCGCGAAGCGGAACCGTGGAGGCCGCGAGAAACGACATACGGCCGCCCATGCAGAAGCCGATGCCGGCGATGCGGTCGGATACTGCCTGTGGATGGGTTTTCAGCCAGTCGTAAGCGGCGGCAATGTCCTTGATCTGGTTTTCTTCCTTCATCGCCTGCATGTGGGGCATTGCGGAGGCGAAATCCGTATAACTGCCCTCGAAGCCGGGCGCCGTGCGATGGAAAAACTCCGGCGCGATGGCGACGTAACCTTCCCGGGCGACGCGCTCGGTAATGTCGCGAATATGGGCGTTTACGCCGAATGCTTCCTGGAAGACAAGCATGCCCGGAAACTTACCCTCTTCCGCGGGCCGGGCGGTGTAGGCATTCATGGAGGTGCCGTCGGCTACCTCCAACGTCGTCCGTTGTGTCGCGATTTTGAGCATCGTTTGCCTCTCTAATTGGGTATCTTATTCGGGCGTTCTCTGCATAATCGTATCGGCTTCAAACCGGAAATGCCAGATTTCGATAGGGTGTGGGCGGCGGCGCATTTTTTTCGGCGATTCCCGCTTGCTCTCTCCATTTCCAGGCGTAACATATACGCTCGATGTCCGGCGTACCGGGCAGAGGCCTCCGGCTTTCGAATTCGCGAGGAACAACGCAAAGAGGGCTTCTCCGCATCTGTTCATTTGCTTCGACGGGCTCCGGGAATGCGGGCGTTGCAGGACTTATGGAACTTTTTTGTTGCAGGTAAGCAATAAGCAGGTATCCCTGAATGCAACTTATGGAGATAAGGCCACGATGCCCAGCCGGTTCGGTGTGACCACGGGACTCATTTGTCCTCAGAGCTGCCCGCTTCATCCCTTGGCGTTGAATGTCCAGCAGGAAGCTTTCGGCGAAGTCCAGTTTCAGCGTGGTTGTGCGCAGGCGCCTCCAGGGGGCGTCGCTGATGGTCATGCGAACCCGTGCGATCGCGGCTCTTGCGGTCCTTATTGTTGCAGCCGGAATTCTCTCGGGATGCGGAGGCGGCAGCGGCACCGTTACGGTGACTTCCGTTTCGATCACGCCCACCGTCAGCGACCGTCAATCCCGGGGCTCAGACCGATTTCACCGCGACCGTCAATCTTTCCAACACCACCACGACCAGTTCGACGAGCACGGCGGTGACCTGGGAAGTGAACGGAATTGTGGGAGGAAGTGCGAGCATCGGGACGATCGTTTCGTCGACGACGGATAATCAAGTGGGAATTTATACGGCTCCGGCGGTCGTGCCCTCGGTGAACAATGGACAGGTGAATATTACGGCGGTGGCGCAGCAGACCAACACGACCACCACTACGACGACGACGAGCACCAGCACTACCGCCGGGACGGTCACCTCAAACACAGCTGTGGTTACGATTGGTGCCACGCTGGGGTACTCCATCACCCCCTCGATATCGATCGTTGGGGCGGGGGGTACTGTACAGTTTGCGTCGGTTCTTAATGGCGTAGCGGATGGAAGAACGGTGTGGACAGTTACATCGGCCAACGGAGGGAATCCGGGAACGATTGGCTCATCCACCGGGTTTTACACCGCGCCTTTGTCGCCTCCCCCAGGCAACTCGATAACCGTGACGGGGACAGATGGCACGAATTCCATGAGCGACACTTTTACCATCGGGTTTTCCGACCACTCGCTCAGCGGTCCCTATGCGTTTTCGTATTCAGGCGACAATCAACTTGGTTTCTCGGCTGTGGCCGGCAGTTTTGTGTCGGACGGGAATGGCAATATTGAGAGCGGTCTCGAAGACACCGACAGTTTTCAAGGCGGCGTGTCCAAGCAGGTGCCGATCAGTGGAAATTATGTTGTGGCTTCCGACGGCAGGGGCACCGCTAATTTCAGCAACGGCACGACCTGGCGTTTCGTGCTGACGACAAACCAACACGGCCTGATCATTCGATCCGATCAAGACAACACCGGAGCCGGCACAATCGATCAGCAAACCGGGAATGCTCTGTCGACCACGAATGCAAATTCGGTGCTGTCCGGGCCGTACGTCTTCAGTGGGCTGGGCGCCGACGTGGCGTTCAATCCGCTCGCAATCGCGGGGAGGTTCACCGCCGACGGCGCGGGGAATATTCCGGCTACGAACACGATTGTGGATGTGAACGACGGTGGCACGGTCACCAAGGCGGACACGACGCTGAACGGTTCCTACGCGTTCGACACCACGTTTCCGGGTACCGGGCGCGGCGTGCTCAACCTGACGAGCGCCATGGGGTCGCGAAGCTACGCGTTCTACGTCACCGACTCCACCCTGATTCATTTTGTGGAGATCGACCATAATGCGTTTTTGGCGGGACGAGCTTTCAGCGCTCCCACGGGGAGTTCCTTTACCGCGGCGAATCTCGCGAGCGGCAACTATGCCTTTACTGCGGGCGGAAATTCGAGCACGGGCGCCTACGCCGCCGGAGGAATTTTTAGCTCCGACGGCAACGGCAACATGACGGGAGGCGTATTCGACGGGAACAACGCGGGAACGGTTCAATCGAATGCGACGCTCAGCTCGTGCGCTTATACCGTCGATCCCGCGACAGGCCGGATCGATCTGAAGCTGTGCGGCGCCGGCACCAGCGAGTTCGCCGCTTACGTGACCAACAACAGTTCGGCGGTGTTGCTTGAATTCGATCCGACCGCCGTGGCTACCGGGATTGCCTTCCAGCAGCAAGCCGGCGGTACCACGCCCACCGGGAATTTTGCGGTGAGTCTGGCTGGGAAGGGCATATTCCACAATGCCCTGGCTTCTTATCAGGAGGACGTCACAGGACAGGTGGTGTTCAACGCCTCGGCCGCCACCGGCGGCAACCTCGATATCAATAATTTTAACCAGGTGTTTGCGTCCGATGTGCTCAACATCGGCACGGTAAGCACGACGACCAACGGCGTGGTTACAACCTTGCCCGCGAGCCCCATCAATGCCCCCGCCTCCAACGGCAGGGGAACGCTGATGCTCACTGGGACCGATCCCATCGTTACCTACGACCTGGTCTATTATCTGACCGGCACCAATAACGCTCTGCTTTTCGATATGGACAAGGGCTTTGTCCTGACCGGCGTTCTTTCCATCCAGTTCTAGCCGATAGAACCTCTGGAGGCAGAGGAGGTCGAGGAGTAAGCCTCGCCGTAAAGGCACCCCGAGCGGAAGACGCTGTCACGCCGCCGGGTTATGCGATGGCGGGCTGTTCTTGAACTCTCGCTCTATTGTACTAAGATGAGGACGGCGGGCATTCGACGGAGGATGGCATGAATTTGAGCGAATACACGACGCTGGGGCGGTCGGGCCTGCGCGTGAGCCCTTTGTGCCTGGGGACGATGACGTTTGGCACGGAGTGGGGCTTTGGCGTGGAGGAGAAGGCGTCGAAGGAAATCTTTGACCGTTACATCGGCGCGGGCGGAAATTTTATCGATACCGCCGATGGTTATACGGCGGGACACAGCGAGGAAATGGTCGGGAAGTTCGTGGCGGATGGAAACCTGCGCGACCGCGTGGCGATCGCCACCAAGTTCACGTTCAACGCGCAGGCGGGAAATCCCAACGCCGGGGGCAACGGCCGGAAAAATATTTATCGCGCGCTCGAAGGGTCGCTGCGGCGGCTCAAGACCGACTACGTGGACCTGTATTACCTTCATGCGTGGGACCGTGTAACGCCGGCGGAGGAAGTGGTCGCGACGCTGAGCGATCTTATTCGCGCAGGCAAGATCCGCTACTACGCGTTTTCGGACACGCCGGCCTGGTACGTGGCGCGGGCAAAAACATTGGCGGAGAAAGACGGCAAAGAGGGGCTCATCGCGCTGCAATTGGAATATTCCCTGATCGAGCGAAGCATCGAGCGCGAACACGTGCCGGCGGCGCAGGAACTTGGTCTCGGGATTTGCCCTTGGGCAGCGCTGGCGGCCGGCTTCCTGAGCGGCAAGTACCGGCGCGAGGGGAGCGACGCCCACGGCGAAGGGCGGTTCGATCAGCTTCGCAAGGCGGGAAGCCCGATGCTCCGCAAGTTCAACGAAAAGCAGTGGGGCGTTCTGGACGCCGTGAGCGATGTGGCGAAGAAGCTGGGTAAGACGCGCGCGCAGGTGGCGCTCAATTGGGTGGCGACACAGCCGGGGATCACTTCGCCCATCCTGGGCGCTACCAAGGTCGCGCAACTGGAAGATAATCTGGGAGCCATCGAGTTCTCCATACCGGCTGAGCTTCGCAAGAGTCTCGATGACGCCAGCGCCATGGTGCCGGGCGCACCCTACGGATTCTTTGAGCCGATGCTGCAATCGTGGATTTCGGGCGGGACGGCGCTGCGTCCATGGTCTCCTGGCAGGGCGTATCCTGATTTAGGCGCGGCGCCTGACTCGGGGCTGGCACGAGCACGTTCCGCGGAAAAGTGAGCTGGCCCGGCCCTGATGAAACGCTACCGCGGCCCCATTTCCAATCATTTTGACGGCTGGCATTTTTATAACCCGGTAGAAATGGGACCGGGTATTCGCCCGGTGGATTTGCTTCTATGGCTTACCACGCGAAAACCGGGCCCGTGGCGGCCATGGATCGACGCCGCGTACGGGCCTCCTCCTCCCCAGAGCGTTCCTCGCGGGGAACTTCGCGTGACCTTTGTCGGCCACTCGACCGTGCTCATCCAAATGGATGAGATGAATATCCTGTGCGATCCGCACTGGTCGGATCGCGCAAGCCCGTTTGCGCGAATCGGCCCGCGGCGGCATCGAATCCCCGGAGTGCGATTTGAGGATTTGCCCCCCATCCACGTGGTGCTTCTGAGCCACGATCACTACGACCATATGGATGCTCCCACGCTGCGGCGGATTGCTGCGGCGTGGCATCCGGACTTTATCGTTCCGCTCGGGGTGCGCTCGCGGTTGGTCGCCGATGGGGTGGAGGGAGGCGCGGAAGCTACCGAACTGGACTGGTGGCAGCTGGTGGCGGTGACCTCGGAGATAAGAATTACGGGTGTTCCGGCGCGACATTCCTCGGGCCGGGGTCCTTTCGATCGCAACAGAACGTTGTGGTGCGGCTATGTGATTGAGGGGCCCTCGGGCACGGTCTTCTTTGCGGGAGATACGGCGTACGGGCCGCACTTTCTGGATATCAAAAGGCGGTTCTCTTCCATCGGCTTGGCGTTTCTGCCTATCGGTTCGTTTCAGCCGCGATGGTTCATGCAGGCGGCGCATATGTCGCCGTCGGATGCGATTCGCGCTCACGAAGACCTAGGGGCGGAAAAAAGTGTTGGGATCCACTTTGGGACTTTTCACCTGGCGGACGATGCGGAGGAAGAGGCCGTGAATGAACTGCGGACGCTTGTCGATTCCGCCGCGGAGCCCAAGCCCGATTTCCACACTATACCCGCTGGGGAAGGTATGCAGATCACGCGAATCGCGGAATGATTGCGTGATTCCTCTATTTCGGACTTCGGCCTTGAACCACCCCATCGAAGAAGACGCCGAGTAAATGCCGGGTTTCGTTGTCCGGAAGAGCCTTCGGGTCCACCAGGTGCTCGAGCAGAAGCGCATTGGAGAGCGCTCCCAAGCCGGCAGCAGCGGCAACTCCTGAAATGGGAAGCGACCTGCCAAGTTCGTTCACGATGCGCGAGAGGATTTCTCCGCCGCAGGAACGAAGCCTTTGCTGGCGCGCGCGAAGGCGGGCATGCGCCCTGGGATGGCGAATGGCGAAGAGTTTGAATTCGAGAGAGAGCAGGGCGAGGCGGCGATCCTTGGCAAGCTGGGCATAGTGCCCGCGAAGGGCGCGGAGGCGGCTTGCCGGAGTATGGTGGCGGCGGAGCAGGGAAGTGACCTCCTCGATGCGGCCCCCGATCCAGCGTTCCAGCAGGGCGAAGAAGATGTCCTCTTTGCTTTCGAAATTGGCGTAGAAGGCCCCCCGCGTATATCCCGCCATTGACGCAATGTCTTCCAGACGCGCCGCTTCGAAACCGTCGCGAGCGAAAAGGAGCTCGGCGGAGTCCAGAAGCTTCGTGCGCGTGGCTGCGGTGCGAATCTGCTGTCTGGACGCGCCTGGCGGCGGGAGCGCCGCAGTTGCACGCCGTAGACCCGCTGGTTTCGTCTGTTTACTGCGCTGGCTTGTCGGCATTTACTTCATACATACACGCATGTATATTATATTGAGACGATCGCAGTGCACCAGGGAAATTTGTGGCCGCTACCATAACCGCTACCGCCGACGCGTCGCACTGGCACCCTCGCTATAACCCATGGCTGATCGCGCTTACGGTGACGCTGGCGACGTTCATGGAGGTGCTCGACACTTCCATTGCGAATATCGCGCTGCCGCACATTGCCGGAAGCTTCGGGGCGAGTTCCGACGAGTCCACCTGGGTGCTCACGAGCTACCTGGTGTCGAACGGAATTGTGCTGCCCATTAGTGCGTGGCTCGCCACAAGACTTGGACGCAAGCGCTTCTACATGTCCTGCGTGGCGCTTTTTGCTACCAGCAGCTTTTTGTGCGGATTGGCGCCGAGTTTGGGGCTGCTGGTGTTCTTTCGCATCCTGCAAGGAGCAGGCGGCGGGGGCTTGCAGCCGAGCGAGCAGGCGATTCTCGCCGATACGTTTCCACCGGCGAAGCGCGGGATGGCGTTCTCCATTTATGGGATGGCGGTGGTGGTGGCACCCGCAATCGGCCCCACGCTGGGCGGCTGGATTACGGATAATTACAGCTGGCGCTGGATTTTTTATATCAACGTGCCCATCAGCCTGCTCTCGCTCTACCTGACGCACAAGTTGGTCGAGGATCCTCCGTACCTTCGTGAGGAAAAAGAAAAGCGAAAGGGAATTCGCATCGATTACGCGGGGCTGGGGCTGATCGCGCTGGCGGTTGGCAGCCTGCAGATGGTGCTGGATAAAGGGCAGGAACTCGACTGGTTCGGCTCGAATTGGATTATAGCCGGGGGCTGCGTAGCGGTGACGGTGTTCGTCGGCTGGGTCTTCTGGGAATGGAGGCACCCGAATCCGATTGTCGAGCTGAAGCTGCTGAAGAATCGAAATCTGGCTACGGCTGTTTTCTTCATGTTCATTCTGGGATTTGTGCTTTATGGCACCACGGTGCTCATCCCGCAGTTTTTGCAGCTGCTCATGGGATATCCCGCGGTTACGGCGGGCGAGGCGCTGGCGGGAGGCGGCTTTATCATGATGCTGATGATGCCGCTTTGCGGCACGCTGGTGTCCCGGGTGGACCCGAGGCGGCTCATGTCGTTCGGGTTCGCGGTGACGTCTGTCGCGCTCTATTACATGGCCAAGCATCTCACGCTGGACATGGATTTTCGGACCATCGCGATGCTCCGCGTCTATCAGACGATGGGGTTGGCGTTCATTTTCATACCCACGAATGTGCTTTCGTACGTGAACATCCGGCGCGAAAACAACAACCAGGTATCGAGCATGGTGAATTTCGTGCGCAACATCGGCGGAAGCGTGGGGATCGCGCTCGTGAGCACGTTCATCACGCGCACCACGCAGGTGAGGCAAAATTATCTTTCGGCCAACATGCGCGACACGAATCCGAAATTCGAGCAGATGGTAAACGGAATGAGCAGCACACTCCGCAACCATGGCTTGGATCCCGGACAGGCGCTGCATCAAGCGTATGCGCGAGTGGCAATGATGATGCAGCAGCAGGCCGCGTCGCTTGCCTACAAGGACGCCGTTTCAGCCATGGCGGTGCTGATTGCGTGTCTCATCCCGCTGACCTTTCTCATGAAGCGGCCGCCGGCCCACTCCGCGGCTCCGCCGATGCACTAAGGCCTTGCCACAGGCGAGACGCCACGCCACGTTATTCCGGGAGTTCATTCATAAGCGTCATCTGACTGTCGCCGCCAGTCTTCGGATAGGTGATTCGCGTGCCCTCGACGCGCGCGAATGGAGTGAGCTTGTGCTGGTGGGGAGCGGATTCATTCACGATTTCGCGGACTTCGATGCCGCGGGCGACCAGCGCGTCGGAGACCAGGGAGCGATGGCAGCGCCAGGGTACAGCCTCGGCGCACATGAGAGCCGTGGGTTCCTGCTGAGCGAGAGCTATTGAGCGGTCGAGCGCCCCTGCGAATTCGTTCGTCTGCATATAATCGGCATAACCGCGGAAACTTGCATTGCGCCAGCCGGTGTTCACGGAATCCTTGCGCGGGTGGCGGAGTCCGCCGAGCGCTTTCAGGTGGACGTAGCCGATGCGGGCGGCGTGCAGCGAAGCCGCCAAGTTATCGGCGCTGAACTGCGGGTTGCGGCGCGATTTGGGGATGGTGCGGATGTCGATGAGTTGGCGGATCCCGTTTGACTTAAGAAGCCCGATGAATTCCTCTATCGGCCGGGTGGAGTGGCCAATCGTGAATACCACGATCTTCTGTTCTTGATCTGCCATAGGTAGACCTCGCCATGATAGCGGCGCCGGGAAGCGGGTGGAAGGGTGACGGGACCGTTTCGGGAAAGGTTTCGTAATTAACGGGGACGGGACGAAAGCAACAGTCGCGTTTTGCTGGAATTACTTGGGTAACTTCCTCTTTCCGCCGTCCGGCAGCTGGATTGCTACCTGTCCTTCTGTACCATTGACCCTTTCTGGGACTAGCCGCTAGTCTAGCCCCGCTGTGTTATGGCCTTCAGAAAAGACGCAGATTGCCCCTGTATCATGCTCGGTCTGAATGGATTACGAAGCTGGAAATGATGTGGTCTCAAGACTATCCTTCCGATCTTCGGCCTGCCTCCAAGCGACGCGGCCCCCGAATGAACTGCCGCGTGCCGGTGACGATCGCCTGGAGAGGTGACCAGCCAGGGGTGAGGCACTTTGAGGCCGGCTTTACGCGTGTCGTCAACAACTACGGCTGCCTGCTGGTAAGCCCAAAGGAAATCGACGTGCAGCAGAGGCTTCGGGTCACAAACTTGAGCACGCGCCGGGAGGTGGAGGCCGAAGTGGTCTGGAAAGGCACCCAGAGGCCGGACGGCTGGGACCTGGGCGTGAAACTGGTTCAATCCGAAATTGATTTTTGGGGAGTGGAATTCTAACCATGGAACCTTTGAAAGCGGTGGCATCGAAGATCCTGCCCGCGATCGCGCGGACACCGGCAACTCCCTTGCGCACGCCAGGACCCGCAAGCGGTGAGTCGTCTTCCAAAGGGCCGATGGGTGAAGAGCGCCGGCGCAGCCAGCGCGTTCTGCTCCGCGTGCGCGCGAAAGTGCATGTCGCCTTGGATGGGACACCGACAACTTTTGACGTCACAACGCTGAGCGTGAATTCACACGGCGCGCTGATCGCAGTGCAGAAGAGCCTTCCGACCGATACCAGGCTGGTTTTGGAGCACGACGGCACCAAGGAGCGGATGTCCTGCAGGGTGGTTCGTCCTCCGCGAGAGACCGCAGAGGGCTTTCATACGGCCATCGAATTCGACTCTTCGGATTCCGACTTCTGGCGAATCGCTTTTCCCCCGGCCAATTGGAGTCCGGAAGACGCCGACTCATAATCTTTCCTCCTAGCGGTCCCGATTGGCCCGTCTTACGCGGGAAAACTACATTAAAATTCTTGACTGAGTACCGGCCCGGTGCGATTCTGCCGAAACCCTTCCGGAAGTAAGTCTCCCAAAATATTCAGGAACCAGGAAATTCAGGAGGAGCCATGGGAAACAAGGAACGGCGTATTGCGCCCCGGAAGGAATGCATAGTGCCGCTTCGATTTCGAGTCACCAAGGGTGCGGATCCCTTCGCCGGAGTAACAGGTGCGTCTGCCAGAACGCCCTTTGGAACCATCGAGGGCGAATCGGTGAACCTTTCGGAACGCGGCATTTACTTCAGGTCGCGCCAGCGAGTGGACGTGGGCGAGCCGCTCGAAATGTATTTTACGATCCCCCGCGAGCTGACCGGTCGCGGCGCGGAGCAGGTGCGATGCAGTGCCAGGGTGGTACATGTGGAACCGCAAGCCGACCGGCAAGGTCTGGTTGGCGTGGGCGCGGCCGTAGAACGCTTCGAGCCGATGTCTTCCGCGCGCGATTGGGGCAATTAAAGAAGTGGATACGGTCACTTCGCAGGGCGGGCTGGGAGTGTGAAAGTTACCTTGGCCGCGGTGGTGTTGTTGAAGCCATCGGTCACTTGCACCGCGACCACGTGCTCTCCCGTAGCGAGCCCGGAGACTTCGAAACGGTAGCTTTCCTTCGGCGCGTCGGAAAGCTGTCCAACGGGCGGCACAATCTGCCAGTCTCCGGCATCGACGCTGTATTGCGCTTGGGCGATGGCGCCAGCCGAGCTGATGCCCGCAAAAGATACTCTTACCGCCGCCGGGCTGCCCACGTCCGCACGAAGGTCCTCGATACGAGGAGGCGTGTTGGCGATTTCAAAGCGGTCGCTCTGGCGCTCGGTGGAGAGCGCTTGATCCGGGGGATTCGAAGGGGAATCGGTGACGGCGATTTTCAGGTAATAGGCGCCATCCGGCATGGAGGTGGTATCCCAGGAATAGAACTTCTGCGCGAGCTTGTCTTTCAGCAAATGCCAGTCTGTTTCGCCTTCGCCGCGGTAATAGACCGAATATAAGAGATCGTCGTCGTTGTCGTCGTGCGCGCTCCAGAGGACGGCCTGGTAGCCCTTCTCTTCATATCCTTGCGGCGGGACTTCGACTTTAGGAGTTCGGGAAGCCGAGTCGGCGCCAGCCGGCGATGAGGAAGGATTCGCGCCCGGCCCGTGAGGGTTGCGAAGCTGAACTGGCTGGGAAGTTCCCGGGCCGCCGGGCTGCGCAGAATAACCGACCACGCGGACTCCGGGGTCCTGCACGGCGACATCGTCGATCACGGGAGCGACGTTCTTTGGCTGATAGGCGAGGCCGACCCAGGAGACGGTGGGCGGTTTGGCGTCATTCGTATCGAGAAACACGGCTTTCCACTGCACGAAGCGAGCCGGCGGGCAGCTTATCCCGTCCGCGTCGGAGGTCTTGTACGGGCCAGCCCACGCGCTCCAGTTGTTATCGGGATTCGAGGTATTGCCGGAACGCGCGTAGAACGCGACTTTGCCTTGCATCGCGCCGTTTTCTCCCCACCATGTAAGGCGTCCCCAGCGGGAAAAGATCTTGGCGTCGAAGGTGTTGGATTCGAAACTTCCGTTGGATTCGTAGCCGGGACCCAAGCGAGAAAACCTTTCCGGCATTGGCGGTAGCCGCAAAAATCTTACCTCCCGGGCCGGACACGAAGCTCGTTACTTCCGCCGAGGCTGTTTTTGCGACGCTCGAATAAATCTGGTCGCCTTCGAGCTCGATGATGGTTCCCTTATCTCCCGTGCCCAGGAGAAGCTTGCCGGCGGGCGTGAGGCCGAGCGCATATACGAGGTCGTCCCGGGAGGTCCACAGGGTTTCCGGGGATCCATCGGGAGCGATCTTTACGACTTCCGCTCCCCCGCTGACCGTTGGAAAGGGATACAGAGCGGGCTGCTGGCTTATGACCGGCTGGTCCTGAACGACGATCAAACCCTGTGCGTTCCCGATGGGTGCGGAGCTTTGCACCGGAGCGGCGGGAAGCACGCGGGGCGCTCCCTGGATCGCGATCTTTTCGCCCACAGACGCGGCGTAGAGATTTCCGCTGGAATCGGTGACGAGCGAAGTCACTTCCGATTTGTTGGTCTCGTAGATCACAAACGACGCGCCGGCCACGGGTGCAGCGCCAGCGGTCTTTCGCTGGACTTCAACGCGCAGAATGAGCCCGCTGGGCTCGGTGCCAATCAATAAGTTTCCCTTCGAATCGAAAGCCAGGGAACGGGCGTGGCGCTCGTCGCTCTGGTAGAAGGCCTGGCCCTTGCCGTCGGGAGTAACGACAAAAACCTGCCCTTTGTCGCCCGTCGCCACAAACAAGGAACCCTGGGAGTCCACGGCGAGGGCCCAGATGTATTTTGTTTTGGGATCGAAGAAAACGCTTTTTTGCCCGCCGGGCGTGACTTTATAGACTTTGCCGTCCGGCGAGGTGCCCACGTACAGGTTGTCTTTCGAATCGAAGGCAATCGCCTGGGCGGCGAGTTCGGAGGATTCAAACACGGTGGTTGTCTTGCCCGCGTCGTCAAAGCGCAGGACCTTGGCGTCGGAGCCGCCGGCGGCAAACAGATGCCCCAGGGAATCCAGCCGCAGCTCCCAGAGGTAGGCGAGATTTGGATCGGCAAAGGCGTCGAATTTAGGGGCGGGCAGGAGCTTTCCGTCGCTGCGAATGGCAATGCCTTTTGCGGTGCCCCTTTGGAAATCGGAGAAATCCGTCTGGCGCCATTGGCGGGTGTGCTCCGCTCGGGAGACGAAGGGAAGCAGGAGCGCGGTGGCGGGCAAGCACACCAGCCAGAAAACGAGATTGAGTCGCCGCATCATGGACGAAAATCTCCTTTGGATGCTGCCATTTACTTCACGGTGATTGTAAGCATGTGCTGGCCGGCAATTACCTGGTGCATGTCCACCGACCATTCGCCCGCGGTGGATTCCCGGAGCAGCCGCGCGCCGCCGGGATTCTGACGCTGGTTCAGGATGTTGATTTCCGAGGCGGGAACGTTGGGCATTTCCTTGTCTTCGACCAGCATAGTGGGCGTCGACTGAAGAAGGGTCGCGTACAGGCGGTCGTTATTTCGCTCGCGGTTGACGAGCTTGATCAGCTCTTCCAGGCCGGGCAACTGGCCCTGTGAGCTGGAGGTGAGCGACTGCACGTTGCGGTTCAGGAATTCCGCGTCGCTGACCATCAGCTGCAGGGTGCCGCGGGAAGTTTGCGCCGGAATCGTGACCGGGATGTCCTGGGTAAAGGCGGCGCCCCGATAAGGGCGAAGCAGAACCTTCACGGCAACGGTCTCTCCCGGGTGTACTTCGCTCTTTTCAAGCCACGCGCCGTCGATCATGGCCGAGCGTCGCTCGGTCAGCATGGTCACGTGCAGATCGATGTGGCCGATCTGCGGGACTTCGTAAGGATTCGAGTAAATGCGTGTGAACACTCCCTGCACGGCCGTGGCGGCAAAGAAGCCGGTGGGGATGGGCGCGTCGATGGGCGCGAAGAGGTCATCTATGTGGACGGGCGAGTGACCGTTGATATCGATCATGCCATCGAGCTGGAGTGTCGAGCCTTCGCCATAGGCGGGATTACCGACGATCCCATTGAAAGATGCCAGCGCCACCAGCACCGGCGTCAATTGCGCGTTCTGCACTACTTCGAAGTGGAATTTCTTCTCGGTGATGGGAGTCGTGAGCGTCAGATCGAGCGGAATCATCGAGGGGCCAGCGCCTAAGGTGCCCATCACGGCCGTCTGACGGTCCTGCGTCAGCGTGCCGATGGTCCCGCCGGTGGTGATGATTTTTGTGGAGGCCTGGGAGGAGGCGAGCGTCATTACCACGTGCGCGCGTGAAATGGGAATTGCAACGGAGCCGAAACTGAACAAGGGGTGTCCGCAGGCGAAGAATCGATTGCCTTCAACGCTCGTGACCGTGCAGCCGGCGCTCAAGGAGAGATCGCCGCGAACCAAGTCCATGCCCACCATGTCGCCGGGTTTAATCTGCGAATCGGTGGGCGAGGCAGGAGCGTTGCCGCCAGCCATTGCCGATATTCCGAAAGCCGCCAGCTGACTGCCGAACTGGGCGAGCGTTTGGGGATAAAGGCCGGCGGTGATCAGGGGCGTCTCAATCGGTATCAGGAACTGTTGGGCGCCAGCTGCGGTGGGCTGCGCGAACTCAGCGGGTATAGGTGCGCGAGTAGCGTCCGTGCTTGCGGAACCGGCTATCGCAGCCGAGGTTTTGGGCACAGGCAGGGCGATCGAGGATTTCTCTACGTCAAACATATTCTGGATGGGCGTGACGCCGCCAATCGCGTCTTTTGAGAAGTTGCCGATTTTCAACGAGAGTGCGCCGGCGAGTTTGCCGTCAAAGTAAACGGGGCTTCCGCTCATCCCGGCGGCGACGCCTGTCTTGTCCGCCTTATCGCCCAGAAGTTTTACGAGGATCACGTCCTGCTTCGGCCCCAGGGCGTTATTCAGAATGCCGATGACCTCCAGGTCCACCTTCTCGACCTGGTCGCCTTCGAAGATTGTGTACACGACACCCTTCATTCCAGGCTTTACGTCACTGAGAGGAAAAGTGGGGGGATCGTCCGCTGCTCGCACCGGCAGACCGGGAGTGACCAGCAACAAAGCCAGCACCGCCAGGCACAGCTTCCGGATCGCCGAGGGCATGGAAATCCTATGATACAAGGCTGAAACGCGCGAAGCAAACTTACCTAATTCCTTCGCTGTTATGGCGTTAGGACGCATCTGAAGAGGGCCTCTTGCCCGCCGGTCACCGTTCGCGGGTCGCACCTAAGGCAACTTCAAAAAACATCATCGGTTTGTTAGACGGCACCTGCATCACATCCGGTACATACAAACTTGAGTGATCCACCAGCGACATCTGGTGATTCACATCAAAAAACACGAAACCGTGAATCATGGCCATGGGGGGAACGACATCGCCGTCGAGCGAGAGTGGCCGCAAGATATCGAGCATGCCAGCTACCTTCTTGTCTTTGCTCTCGGAGGGAAGCGCGATGGGCGGGAAACGCCGAGTCGAAGGCGTCCTTGAACCTTCGGGATGCACGATCTGGTTGGCCACTTCCACGGGAGAGAGCGAATCGACATCCTGGTGTTTGCCTTCGGGGGGCCGGACCTCCAGCTGAATTGTGCTTAGATCAATGCGAATCGGCTGGCTGGTTTCGTTGCGCAGAAAGACCTCGACCGGGAGAATGCCAGCGGGAATGGGATTGGCTTTGCCGAATTTCTTTTTGGCGCGCTCGGTGTCGATATAGGGATCGGCTGAGATATTGAGGCCATCGTGCCGATCGTGCGAGAGGGACTCCTCGGCGCCGGACGGGGCGGTGGAGGGGGCGCTTGACTGTCCGCCGCCTCGCGCGAAGGCGGAGGCGCAGGCCAGAAGTGCGATCGGAAGAAGCCAGATCTTTCGCATCTTTTTGAGTTCCGATGCCGCAATGGTGCGGGAAGTTGTGCGTCTTTTACGCGGCTGACACTATAATACCCGGTCCGCGCGCGGCAAAGAGGTTCGTCAGGCGCGCGCTGCCTTCGCATGTACTTCCTTTATCGGATTCTCACAGCAATCGGGATGCTCTTGATTGGGCCCTACTACGCTTGGCGCGGGTGGCGGAGGGGAGAGCCTGCCAGCACGCTGACGGAACGTTTCGGCGGTGTTCCTGAGGAGATTGCCGAACGCGCAAAGGCGGCCCCGGGGGCAGTCTGGATTCACGCGGTTTCGGTGGGGGAAGTGCTCGCCGCGCAGCCGCTGGTGGAGCGGCTGAAGGCTAGCGGGGGGCGTTCCGTGTTTGTGTCCACCACCACCGAAACGGGCCGGCGCCTGGCGCGCGAGCGGCTGCAATCGGCCGACGGGATTTTCTATTTTCCGCTCGACTGGGTGGTGCCGGTGCGCCGCGCCCTCCGTGCGATTCATCCGGCCATCGTGATTATCATGGAAACGGAGATATGGCCGAACTTTCTGCGCGAGGCGGGGCGAGCCGGAATTCCGGTTGTTTTTGTGAACGCGCGGATTTCGGAGCGGTCGTTCGGGCGCTTCGAGCAGTGGAAATTTCTGGTAGGCGAGTTTTACCGGCGGGTTCTGCAGGATGTGGAGCTTTTCCTTGCGCAGACTCCGCAGGACGCGGAGCGGCTTCGCGAAATGGGCGCTTCCGAAGGCCGCGTGGAAGTGATCGGGAACCTGAAGTACGACAGCGATCCGCCGAAGATCACTCCGTTCGGCATGTGGTTCGAAGAGCAGATTCAGCGGCAGGAACGCTGGCCGGTGTTGATTGCCGGGAGCGTGGTTGCGGAGGAGGAGGCGGCAGTGATGGCCGCCTACGATATCGTGCAGCGGCAGTGGCGAAGGACGCTGCTGGTGCTTGCGCCGCGCAAGCCGGATCGATTCGGTGCTGCCGCCGATATCGCCGCTGAGGGCGGCTGGACGGTGATCCGGCGGAGCCAGGTAAGTATCGAGGCACCCCTTGATGAAAATGCCGACGTGCTGGTGCTCGATTCCATCGGCGAATTGGCGGGGCTTTACCTTTTTGGAGATGCGGTTTTTGTTGGCGGCTCGCTTGTGCCGTCGGGCGGACACAACATTCTCGAGCCGGCATGGTTTTCGAAGCCGCCCGTATTTGGCGCGTCCATGGAAAATTTTCGAGACATGGCAAATCAGTTTCTGGCGGCGAAGGCCGGCGTGCAGGTGACGAGCGGGCAGCAGCTTGGAAAGGTGTGGGTGCAACTGATCGAAGATAACCCTCTGCGCGAACGCATGGGGAAGGCCGCGCGCCAGCTTTCCGAGCGGAACCGCGGGGCAACCGACCGGGCCATCGGTCGCATTACTGCATTGCTTGACCGCGAGGGAAGCGGGGAATGAGTCTTCGCGATTCGCTTCTGTGGCCGTTGACGCTGCCGTATGGGCTGGTTGTCCGCGCGCGGGCACAGGCCTACCGACGCGGCGTTTTTCGGCCCAAGCGAATCGACGGCGTGGTGATCAGCGTCGGCAACCTGACCGTGGGCGGCACAGGCAAGACGCCGATGGTGCTGTGGATCGCGCAACGCCTGCTTGCGGAAGGAAAGAAAGTCGGAATATTGACGCGCGGCTATCGGGGCGAAGTTGCGCCGGCTGCGGAGGGACAGAAAACCGGAGCAAACTCCGAGAGCGGCAGCGACGAGGTTCGACTGCTGAGGGCGCGCCTAGGGGAAGGTGTTGCGTTTGGCGTGGGCGCCGATCGCTTCGCGAAGGGACGCCAGTTGGTTCGCGGCGGCGTGCAATGGTTCGTTCTGGATGATGGATTTCAGCACCGGCAGCTGGCCCGTGACGTGGATATTGTTCTCATCGACGCCACGAATCCTTTCGGGGGCAAGCATCTGCTCCCGGCGGGCCGCTTGCGCGAACCACGTTCGGCGCTGGAGCGGGCGGATATCATCGTCATCACACGCAGCGACCATGCGCCCGCGATCGAAGCGGCTGTGAGCCAGGACTCGGCAGCTCCGATCTTCTATGCCAAGCCCCATCTTGATTCGATACAGGCCGTGAACGAGTTCGGCGCTGAAGCGGAGTCACTCCCCGACGTGCAGAAGAAGAAACTTTTCGCTTTCTGCGGCATCGGCAATCCTTCCGCTTTTCTGACGGATTTGCGCGATTGGGGATTTCCAAGTGGTGGGCCACGCTTTCTTTCGCGACCATCACCGGTATACGCAGCAGGACGCCGCTGCGATTGAGGGGGAAGCGCGGAGGCTTGGTGCCGAGGCGCTGATTTGCACGGAGAAAGATGCATTCAATCTGGACGGCGTTCGTTGGAACGAACTGCCAGCGCTGTATTGCCGGATTTCGCTGGGTATCGCCGGCGAAGAAGAATTCTGGCGTACCATCATCGCAAAATCGAAATCCGGCAGCGGCCTTTCGAATAAGCCATAACGCTGCGGTTTGCCGCTTGCAATCTGCTGTGCTATTTTGCGTCGCGACCATTTTTCGCAAACTTCGCTTCACGAGGAATCGGATTGAGCGCGGATCGAAAGAAACTGAACCAGCGTGCAGGCAAAAAAGCCGCCGCAAAGACTGCCGGGGCGAGCGTCGATCTTACGCGCCTGCTCGATATCGTCGGCGCATTTTCGCACCAGACGATTGGCGTGGTGGGAGATTTCGTGCTGGACGAGTTTGTGTCGGGCGAGATTTCGCGCGTTTCCCGCGAAGCGCCTGTTTTGATCCTGCGGCATCGCCAGACCGAGGCCTATCCCGGAGGCGCGGCGAATGCCGTGAATAACCTCGCGGCGCTGGGAGCGCGTGTCCTTCCGGTTGGCGTAGTGGGCGAAGACGAAGGCGGCAAGAAACTGCTCGAACAGTTCCGGCAGAGAGGCGTCAAGACCAGCGGAATACTGCGTACGCGCGAGTGGGTGACGAGCACGAAGACGCGCTATCTCGCAGGATGGAGCCACACCACCGAGCAGCAGGTGCTGCGCGTCGATCGCGAGCCGAGCTCGCAATTATCCGAAAGCGTGCAGGGAGCGATCGAGAGGAAGGCCCGGCAGGTCGCGCGCAAGGCAGATGCGGTGATCCTTTCGGATTACGGTTTCGGAGCAGCCACGCCCGCCCTCGCGCGAAAGCTGAAGGCAAAGCGCATCACGCTCGATTCCCGCTATCGCCTGCTCAAATATGCGGGCGCGGGCATTACCGCGGCAACGCCTAATGAGCCGGAGCTCGAGGCGGCCTACCACGAGCAGGTGGGAACGAATATCGAAAAGCTGGAAAGTCTCGGGGACCGTCTGGTGCGCGACCTCGGACTTCAGGCGCTCGCGGTGACGCGAGGCAAAGACGGCATCGTGGTGTTCGAGCGCGGCGCGCAAAATGACGACAAAAAGGCCGGTGCCAGCTACATTTCCATCTACGGTTCCGACACGCCGGTCGACGTTACCGGCGCGGGCGACACGGTGATCGCTGTCTTCACTCTGGCCTTGGCGGCCGGCGCTTCCTATCTGGAAGCGGCTCATCTGGCTAACTATGCGGGAGGCATCGTAGTGATGAAACGGCGAACGGCCACCGTGACGGCCGCGGAGCTGGAAGCTGTGCTGCGGCGCGAAGCTACGGCCGTCCGGTAGGAAGCCGCGGAATCGCATGGACACGCGCGCAAAAATTCTCTCCCGAGACGGATTGCACGAAGTGCTGGAAGAGCATCGCCGGGCGGGCCGCAAAATTGTCTTTGCGAACGGAATCTTCGATTTGCTCCATGTCGGCCACGTACGCTACCTGAAAGCGGCGCGCGCGGAAGGTGATATCCTCATCGTCGGCATCAACTCCGACGCCAGCGCGCGAAAGCTGAAGGGCGAAGGGCGGCCCATTCTCACGGAACGGGCGCGCGGGGCGCTGGTGGCCGCGCTCGCCGATGTGGATTACGTGATTATCTTCGACGAACTGGACGTCAACTCGCTGCTGCGCGAATTTCAGCCGGACGTTCACGCGAAGGGGACCGATTACACCGCGGAGACGGTTCCAGAGCGCGAGCTCGCCGCTCTGCTGGGAATTCGCGTGGCGATCGTCGGCGATCCCAAACAACATTCCACTCGAGATCTCCTTGCGCGCCTGCGGCAGCGCAGCGATGGCTGATCCGCGCTTTCTGCTGATCCGGCTTGGTTCGCTCGGGGACATCATTCACGCGCTTCCTGCGGCTGCGGCTCTGCGCGACGTGTTTCCCGCGGCCCGGATCGATTGGGCGGTTGAGCCGCGGTGGACGAGGCTTCTGGAAGGGAATCCGGACATCAGCGAAGTCATTTCCGTGGATCGCAGGAGCGCCGGTGGAATTGCCGGTACTGTCCGCAGGCTGCGCTCGGCGAAATACACCTGCGCGATCGATTTTCAGGCGCTTTATAAATCGGCAATTCTTGCGTATGCGTCCGGGGCGGCGCGCCGCGTAGGATTTCAAAGCAGCTATGCACGCGAAGGGCTGGCGGTGCTTTTCTACACGGATCGGCTGAACCCTCGCGGGCCGCATAAGGTGGATCATAACCTCACGCTGGTCGAGTACGTTGGCGCGAGAAAGTCTGTGGCGCGCTTTCCGCTGGCGATTCGTCCCGAGGACGAGGAACGCGTCGATTGCGAATTGGCGGCGCACAAATTACAGGAATATTTCGTGCTGAACCCCGGGGGCGGATGGCGATCGAAATGTTGGCCTGCGGAGCGTTATGGCGAGTTGCACCGGAAGCTGGCCGCGCGTTTGGGCCTGCGCGGGGTGGTCAGCTTTGGTCCCGGCGAGCAGATTTTGGCGCAGCGAGTGATGGAAGCGGCAGGGAATTCACCGCCCGTTGCAATATCGCTTGGTCTGGGGCCGCTCATGTCGCTTTTGGGGCGGACAAGATTCGTTGTTTCGGCCGACACCGGGCCCCTGCACCTCGCCTCTGCGCTGGGAACGCCAGTTGTGGGACTCTTCGGACCCACCGATCCGTCGCGCAATGGGCCTTACTCGCCGCAGGATATTTGGATTCGCAATCCTCGGGGATGCGAGACGACCTACCGCCGGGGCAAGGCCTATGCGTCCTCGATGCTTTCGATCACCGTCGAGCAGGTGTTTGACGCGGTTCTGCGCCGTCTGGAGCGGTGTTCGTGAGGCAGCAGCGGAACTTCTGGATGCGCTGGCGGGTGCGGGTAGGCTACCCGGTAGCCATTGTCTATTGGCTGCTCGCCGCTCCCACGCCCCGCTTTATTTTTTGGGGAGGAGTCGGTGCGGCTGTGGGCTTGATCATTCGTGGGGCTGCCTCAGGGCATTTGCGGAAGTACGAGCAACTCGTGACGGACGGGCCTTACGCTCATACGCGGAACCCGCTCTATCTTGGCAGCGCATTTCTTGCCGCGGGTTTCAGCATTGCGGGGCGTTCCTGGTGGGCGGGGGGGATCGTCGGGGCCTACTTCGCAATTTTCTACTATGCGGTGATGCGGAACGAAGAAAACGATCTGCGGGCGCGTTACGGCGAGTTATTTGCAGAGTACGCCGCGCGCGTGCCCTTGTTCTTTCCGCGGATAACGGCGGTGCCGGGAGATTCACCTCATGCTTCTACGGCGGCACCGGCGAAATTCTCCTGGGCGCAGTACCGGAAAAATCGGGAATACCAGGCGCTCATCGGAGCGCTGGCAGGTCTGGGAATTCTTTGGGTGAGGATGTGGATCCGGGCGCGTCTCGGACACTAAATTCGGAAACCGAAGCTCCCGAGCTCTTTTCGGGTCACTCGTGATTGGCCTCTGTCTGGTGGTTCGACTATGATGAACTCCAAGTGCGGAGTGCGAAATATACTGCGAAACAGGCGGCGAGCGACCGCCGATAGGAGTGTGGTTCGATGACGGAAAAGAATTCCGACAATTATCTGGTGAAGGTTTTTGAAGCGGCTACCTCCTCGGAGGCGATGGTGGTTCGAGGCTTGCTGCAGAGCGCCGGCATTTCCGCGCCCGATTTCCAGGGGGCCGAGCCGTTTCCGATGAATGAGCCTCCGGAGGGCTCGCACGATGCGGAAGTCTGGGTGCCTGAATCGCAGGCGGAAGATGCCCGACGCATCCTTTCGAGCTATTCAAAACCTGCCACTGCCGGGGAATAGCTTTCTTCGGTTTTCATTGCTTCGGAAGCCGGAAGTGACTACCTGGAATTTTCTTCGGTGAAGGTGCTGACGGAAAGTTTTTGGCCGTCGGTGAGCGCGGTGACGGCTCCGTCGCGATCGGTTCGCAACAACCGCACCCCCGCCTTCGCGTAGCGCTCGACGATATTTTCCGCCGGCTGTCCAAACGGGTTTGCTTCGCCTACCGAAACAACGGCCACGCTTGGCGCGACGGCGGCTAAGAAGGCCTCCGTCGAGGAAGTTTTGCTTCCGTGGTGGGGCACCTTGAGGAAATCCGCCGCGAGGGTGGCGTGGCTGCCGACGAGTTCGTCCTCGGAGCGCTGCTGGGCGTCCCCCGGCAGCAGAAAGTGCAGACGGCCATCGCCGATGCGCAGGACGAGGGAATCGTCATTGGAAGCCTCGTTTACAGGGCCCACGTCCCGGGGCCACAGGAACTCGCCGCTGACGCCGCTCCAGTCGAAGTTTGATCCCGAGGTCTTGTGCGCAATTTTTACGCCGCGCTTTTCCGCTTCCGCGAGCAACGCCTTGAAAGCCGGCGTTTCCTCGTCCCGGCCGATCCACAATTCGCGGACGCGGAAATTATCGAGGACGCTGTACAGGCCATCCAGGTGATCGTGATGCGCGTGGGTGAGGGCGACCACATCGATTTGTTGGAGCCCCCGCGACCATAGATAGGGAGACACGACCTCTTCGCCTACATCTGACCCGGAGCGATATCCGCCAACTCGCTCCGACCCGGCAAGGCCGCCGCCATCGATCAGCATCGTGCGGCCATCCGGAAAGGCCACGAAGATCGAATCGCCTTGACCAACGTCAAGCACGCTTACTTCCAGCTTCTCGCTCGCGAGATCTGGAGCGAAGGGATGGGTCGCGACAAGAAACGTGAGTGCGGCGAGCACGGCCGCGGGAATCCACTCGGACGCGGCGATGGGATGCGAAGGCCGTTTGCGTCCAGCGCGGCTTACACGCTGGGCAGCGATAGCGCGAGATGCGGCGGCCACCGTAATTACTGCGATAAAGAAACAAACCGTGAGCCACAGAGGCGGTCCGGGAATGCGGTAAGAAGCTTGCGGAATGCCGCTGAACCATTCCGCGGTCGCCAGCAGTAGCCCTGCACAATATCCCAGGGTCCTTGCGAGAAACATCGCGAGCCTGGCCCATACGAAGGTTGCGGCAAGTGTAATGAATCCCAGAGGGACGATGACCCCGGTTAGCACGACGGCCGGAATGTTGCTGACTGGCCCAATCAGGCTGACGCGATGAAAATCGCGGGCCAGCAACGGGACCATGCCCCACTGGATTACCAGGGAAAGCAGAACGATTTCCCAAAGGCGCAAGCCGAGGCGTAAAGGAGCTTTGAGCGCAAGATTTGCGCGAGGGGCCAGCCTCTGTGGCAATCGCTGTGCAAGCCACTGGATGGCCGCGCGCAATTCGATCCGGAATTGCGCGATCTTGGGCGGATGCACGCCGTCGCGAGTAGCGTCTGAAAGGTGGCGAAGGCCGGCCCTGTAAGGCGCGCTGGTGCGCTCCATCCAAGGCAGCGCGATGGCTGCGATCACTCCGGCGGCCAGGAAGGAAAGCTGGAAACTTGAATCGCTCAGCGTCGATGGCTTCCAGAGGAGCATGCCAAGCGCGGCGAGCGCGACGATGTTGAGCAGGTCAATGCGGCGAAAGAGGGGACGGGCACACAGGTAAAATGCGGCCATCAATGCGGCGCGCACGATGGGGGGACGATCCTGAACCACGCCTACATAGGATGCCAGCACGGCTAAAGTCAGCAGGCTAGTGAGGGCGATTGAAAGGTGCAAGCGGCGGCACAGCCAGAACAAGAAGACCACCAATGCGCCGACGTGCAGCCCGGCAACGACCAGCACGTGATAGGCCGCGATCTTCTGAAATGCGGTGACGGTGTCCGATTCAACGAAGCTGCGGTCACCGAGAAGCATGGCTCTAAGCACGGCGGCGCGCTGAGGTTGCGCCGGGAAGAGCGCATCGAGACGCGTGAGAAGATTGCTCCGGAGCCGGGCCAGATGCTGCGAAAGGGTTAGGGGAGGTCGATCGATCAGGCGTAGGAGTTCGCCGCTTCGCAGCGAGCCGGTCACGTCAATCGATTGCAGCGCCAGATAGCCGTGAAGGTCGAATGCGCCGGGATCGAGGAAATTGCGCGGAGGGCGCGCGCGCAGGAGAGCCTCGACGCGATCCCCGGCTCGCAGATCATCGGGCGCTGCGGTTGTTCGTGGGCCACTATAGAGATTCGCGCGCAGACCTCCTCTCACGGGGAGCGAGGTGCCTGAGGCTTCCACTTCTTCAAGGTCGATTTCGTAGCGCGTTCCCCAGGGGAGAGCGATGGGATTCTCGCGCAGGCGACCGCTCCACCGCAGGGGCTCGTCGGTGTCCAGCTGACCGGCGGCGATCAATCGCGAGATGTGATTTGCCGGAACTGACACACGCTCGATGCTCAGCGCGGCGCCTCCCAGCGCGAACCACGCGAGGAGGGCGAAGGTGGCGCCAGGAATTGTGTGGTCGCGAAATGCTAGGGTGGCGCCTGCGGCGATCGCTACAACAGTCGCAGCGATCCACATTCTCAGCGGCAGGTGAGTGTGGCCGGCCAGCGCGATTCCGGCTGCGAAGGCCGCCGCCATCCATACCGCTGGAATCTTCATGTGCGGCGCTTGAGCCGGACCACCGCCTCCATGTGAAAAGTCTGTGGAAACAAATCGAAAAGGTGCAGTTCGGAAATATCGTAACCGGCTTCACGGAATCCCATGAGGTCGCGGGCCAACGTCGGAGGCTCGCAGGAGACGTAGGTAATTCGCGGCGGTGCGATTCGGGCGAGCCTTCTCACCGTATCCGGCTCCAGTCCTGCGCGCGGAGGGTCGAGAACGATCAAATCCGGCTTCTCTTTGTAGCGCTCGAGAAAGCGGTCGACATCGGCGGTGCGAACTTCGATCGAGCCCCCCGAACGGACGTTTGCTTCGAGATCGCGCGTGGCCGCCGGATTGGACTCAACGGCCACGACGCGCTCGAATCGTCGTGCCAGGGGAATCGAGAAGAGCCCCACGCCTGCGAAGAGATCGAGAGCCAGGCGTCCGGTTTCTGCGCGCTCGCACACTTCGCGCGCGAGATCGTTCACGAGAAAACGGTTCACCTGGAAGAAAGAGAAGTGCCCGACGCGATACTTCGAACCTTCCGCTTCATATTCGAGGAATCCGGGGCCGAACAACTCCATGCGCTCTCGGGTCGGATCGAAAAATAGAAGGCTTTCGATCTCCGGGACGACGCCCCTAACTTTTTCGGCGAGTTCAGCAGCGCGCGAAGGAAAACCCGCGAAAGTCAGGGTCAGAAGCAGTTTTGTATCGTCTGCGTTTGAAAACGCTTCCACCTCGCGAAGCGTGCGCGGAAAAACTCCCGCAGCAAGGGCCTCGCGCAGCGAGAGAAGCGTCTTCAGGAGCAAGGGAGAGACGATGGAGCAATCTGTAACGGCGCAAAGTGCCGTCGAGTTTGCCTGGAAATAGCCGATTTCGAGCTTTGCTTCGCCCTTTGCGGCGCCGTTCGATTCCGCTGCGCTCTTCGCGTTCTCAGACTTGTCCGCGTCTGCGCTTTTGACAGGGCGCACTTTCCACTGGGCGCGGTTGCGATAGGCCCAGGGCGGTGACGCGTGCGCTGCGATCTCCCCCGGCCAATCGATGCGGCCCAGGCGCCGCAGTGTCTCACGAAGAATTTCAGTTTTGAATTTGAGCTGCGCATCATAAGGCGCGTGCTGATAGTCGCAGCCCCCGCAGATTCCAAAATGCGGGCAGGGCGGAGTGACGCGCTCCGGCGAAACGGTCAGCACCTTGTTGAGCCGCGTGCGCACGAATTTCTTTTTCTGCTCAACGGGCGCGGCGTCGGCCTGCTCGCCGGGCAGCACGAACGGCACGAATACCGTGGAGCCTTCGTGGTGCGCGAGGCCTTCGCCGCCATAAATCAATTTTTCGATGGTTACGATCATGAAGGGTTTAGTTCTCCGGGCGCGGACAGATTGCGCTCAGATGACAGTACTACACACTACGTTAGATAAAAAAAGCTGAGCCGGGGCACGCCGAAATGCTCGAACAGTCTTTTTTGAGTGTATTGGCGCTCGAGCTGCGCCAATTGCTCCGCAGACATCTTACGCCTGTACGGGGCGAGGGAGCGATCCATTTCGCGGCGGATCGCGAGCATCGCTTCCTCGTCCACGTCAGCGGAGAGAGTTGCTGAGAGTTTGTCTTCGAGAACGGTCACGCGGCGTTCGAGGTCTTCTAGATCGAGAGCGTCGGGTGAATCGACTAGCGGGATCAACTCCTCCAGTTTTTTGGCTGTCTCTTCCAGCCGGTCACCGAGCGCGGCGTGGCTGCCTTTCTGCTTTTCCGACGCGGCCCGCAACCGGGACGCGTTGCGTTCGAGATATTTTCGCAGCTCGGTGCGCGAGAAAGGTTCGGGCGCGGGGCCTGTGCGCTTGAGTTCGGGGCCGGTTCCGGCGGCGGCTTCCTGGGCCTCCGCGGCGGCGTCGAGAACGGAATCCACGCAGTAAGCGAGAGTTTTCAGTTGACGCCCGCCCGCCGCTCGCTTGGAGCGGGTCCAGCTTTCGAATGCGCGGTCGATTCCCTTGAGCACCACACCGAGAGGAATGCCGGCCTTCTGCCAGGTTTCGACGATGGCCCAGTCAAGCGGAGACACCAGCAGGTGCGCGCCTCTTTTCTTCCAGAAGTGCTCTTCGATCTCGGTGTAGTAATTGAAATAGTTGAAGGATTCCATGCTTTGCGGGAGAGATTATCGCCGAGGGAAAAGCATCCGGCAACTTGCTGACGGCTGAGCTGCAACCCCTGGGGTCAGCGGGGTATGTCGCGCCCGCTCGCGCGGGCCGACATCCGCCCGATAGAACGCGGGTTGAGAAAGCCGCGCGCGATTTCGGAGGCGGTGATTCCGAACTGGTTCCAGACGCGCTGCTTCAGGGTGCGGTAGTCCTGCGAGCCGCTGAAAACGTCGCGAATCAGGTCGCGAAACGCCGGTGAATAGTTCAGGATTTGCACCATTCGCGTGGTGATGGCGCTGCCCAGAAACGTGCCGAGAAAAAGCTTCCTCGCCAGTGTGGCCGCGAACTCCAAATCCTCGGAAAATGCCCCGCGCAAGCGCTCGGGATAGGCCTGTGGCTGGTTCTCGATGAGCGCTTGAGCCAACAAGTCTCCGGAGCGGAGAGCATAATAAAGCCCTTCGCCCGTGACGGGGTCGACGCAGGCGGCGGCATCTCCTGCCATGGCCCAATTTTTCCCAACGATGCGCCGGCGGCGAATCGTCTGCGCCTGCGGCGACGGCAGCACGTGGCTGTAGAATTTCGCGTCCTTCAGGGGAATCTTTTCTTCGCTTACAAAATCTTCCAGATGTCGCCGGAGCTGCTGACTGGAACTCTGTCCCATTTTTCCGCAGATACCCACCGAGAGGTGGTCGGCGCGCGGAAAAGACCACAGGTAGCCTTCGAACTGCTTCAGGAACTTCACCTTGATGATGTCTTCTTCGGTGGGCACAAAGTAGCCGAGGGTAATCTCCAGGTCGGACGCACCCAGCGCGGTGGTTTCCGGCAGGAGGCTGTTGCGCGCCCCTCCGGCGAGCACGACGAAGTCCGACAATTGGTCCTCGCCACCGGAAATGAAGCGCACTTTATCGCCGCTGGTGTCTACGCCGGTGACCCGCGAACAGACCGTCTTGCATCCCGCAGCTTCGGCGCGGTCGAGGAGAAGCCCGTTCAGCACCTTGCGGGCGTAGATCACGATGGGTTTGCTCATCTCGAAGCGCGCGCGATGCCCGCGGCTGGAAATCAATTCGGCGGTGCGAACGATTTTTTTGGGCTGATTTGCTTCGAGCAGGAAGGGATACGCTTCGATTGCTTTGTGGGTGAGGCCGCCGCCGCAGGGCTTCTCCCAGGCGAGGCGTTCGTCGAAAATCGTTACGTGAAAGCCCGCGTTTGCGAGGCGCTCACCGCAGAGCGCTCCCGCAGGCCCTCCCCCGACAATCGAGATCTCTTTCATGGACCCTTGTGGCGGGCCTACCGCAGGGCGTGGTCACCGGAGCGGGAAAACCGCCGCTATAAACCAGGCGCCGAGTATAGCATCAAAAGCAGCTGCAGCCGTCGCGGAGCCGGTCCGCATACGGAGAGCATCGGTTGCGAGCCGCTGCAGGACCGAAAACGCTGTCAGGCCTGCAACCAGCACACCGATAAGAACTTGTCCGTTGTTGAGGGTGTAATACGCCAGGACGCACGCGAGCCACAATTCCAGCCGCATTACGAGAGAGAGCAAAAAGCGCATTGCCCGGTGCTTGCCGTTGGAGACACGCCCGAGCGTGACTTCTTCCGCGAAGCAAAAAATGTATGCAGCGGGCAGGATCGCAGCGAAACGCAGCCAGCGGGATCCGCTGAGCCAAAGGTCGCCGAGCTGCCAGTTAAACCACGCTCCCGCTGCCAGAACGAC
Organism: uncultured Acidobacteriota bacterium; assembly: GCA_963709105.1. Lineage (GTDB taxonomy): Bacteria > Acidobacteriota > Terriglobia > Acidiferrales > UBA7541 > Palsa-295. The sequence continues at coordinate 462,316 of CAVPVC010000010.1, read as the reverse complement.
AGCAATAGCCAGGACGGAAGCCGCGAGGAGCCTCATCCCATCTGGCGCGGAGCTGGACTTCGCAAATTTCCAATTCAGCACCAGCATAAGGCCGCCCGAAATCAACAGCAGAGATGCGAGATAGTCGCCGTTATACAGACGAATAAATTTCAGCGGAACGAAAACCGCGAGCACGAGCACGGAGGCGAGGGCGCATACCGCTTGCTCGACGATCGCGAGAACGGGTGAAGGCGCTGCTGCAGATATTTCCGGTAACGGCGGCCCTGTGGCGAGGCCGGCGATCATCGCGCAGGAGGGGAACAATAAGAACAGACCCAGAAGGCCCAACACCGCCCCGGCGAGACGAAGTCGCCCGCGGCTGAATGTGTCGTATGTGGCCAGATCGAGATTCAGCACAATTGTCGTGGCGTCAACCGCCGGGAAGAGAGCCTGCATCGCCCATTCCTCCGACCGGTGCGCCACTCCCCGATCGATCAGTGGAGTGGTGTGCGTCGCGTGGGGCAGGACCTGCAGACTGAACGCTCGCTGCTCTGCAAAATCCTGCGGGGCGATTCGCTCGCCGCCTGCGGCTGCGGCAAGCGCCGCTGCCTGCCTCTGCAGAATCCCCAGATCGTATTGCCCGCTGAACACGAGCAGATTCGAAGGCATTCGTCGGGGCGCGGCCATCGGCGCGGGGGAAAGGGCGATGGTCGCCGCGAGAGGCACCACGTCGGCCATGCGCACCGCAATTGCGCCTCCCATGGAATGTCCCAGCAGGATCGTTTTCCGCGGATCGACCGTTCCGTCTCGAACGAGAGATTCAACGGTCAAATCGGCGCATTCCTGCGCTTCCGCGAAGGAGAACGCATCTGTGTTATCGCCGTGGCCGGGCAAGTCGAGCAGATAGGCGCGGAAGCCGTGGCCGGCGAAATCGGTGCCCAGATACGTCATCGTACGCCGGTTGGCTCCCAATCCATGCAGCACGATGACGGAGCCCGAGGCGCTCACGCTTGCCGGTGGCTCAAGGATCGTGACGGGCGTATGGCAGCCGCCCGCGACGACCACCACGTCTCGCTTCGGCAAAGAAGCCCGGTGGATGAAGACGGCGCCGATCGCAAGCGTACAAATGCCCGCAACTGCGAGAATCTTTTCCCAGGACTTCATCGAGGGCTCGCCGGCCGTGACGGGGCGCATGATAGAATCGATTTTTCACGAGTTGCGCGAACGGTAAGAGGAGCAGCGAATTGGCTCAGGTGGTCTCGCAAGAGAGCTTGATTCTCCAACGGCGCAAATGGAAAGACAACGGACAATGCGTTGTCTTCGCCAGCGGCTGCTTCGACTTGCTGCATCCCGGGCACATTCGCCTGCTCGAACAGGCTCGCTCTCACGGCGACATTTTGATCGTCGGGGTGCAATCGGACGCAAGCGTTCGTAACGCTCATGCCGGTGTAGCCGGCACAGGATGGTTGCCTTCGAAGCGGGCTTCGCGCCCGATTACTCCCGGCGCCGAACGCGCAGAAATCCTAGCGGCCCTGGCAGCTGTAGACTACGTGGTTGAATTTGACGATCCCTCCCCCGAGCGGCTGATCGAGAGCCTCGGACCCGATATCGTCGTAGAGGGTGCGGCCGCTCCGGTGAAGCCGGAAAAAGACGCGGCGGTGCGTTCGGCAGACACGCTGAACCTCAGGCTTGTCAGAATCCTGCTGGAACCCGGCTACTCCACATCGCGATTGATCGAACGTATTCAACAACAACCAGGCGCATGATTCTCCCCGTCGTCTCAGAGCTCCTGTCGAAGGTCGCGCGGCAATCTGTCGTCGAAGAAGCTCTCGATACTCTTCGCCGCAGCGGCAATGAAGTTCATCTGGCGGGCCTCACCGATTCAGCCAAGGCCCTTGTGGTCCCGATGGCGCTGGCCGGGCTCGGCCGCCCCGCGATCTTTCTGGTGGAATCGAACACGCGCGCGGAGGCGCTGCTGGAGCCGGTACGCTGGTTCTACCGCGCGGTTACCGGCAAGCCCGGAAATCGCGTGGTGTATTTCCCCGCGCAGGAAATCCTGCCTTATGAAAAGCGCTCGCCCCATGCGGAAATTTCCGAAGCTCGCGCGGTCTCGCTCTGGCGTTTTGCAACCGGCGAAGCCGACCTGCTGATCGCTCCCATCCACGCGGCCCTGTGGCGGATGCGGGAGCCGGATTTCTATCGCAGGCTGGCCCGCACGATCGAGCGAGACCAGGATATCCCCCATGCGGAACTGCTGAGTTTTCTTGCAGGCGCGGGCTACGAAAAGCACGTCACGTGCGAGATGCCGGGGCAATTCGCGGTTCGCGGCGGGATCATCGATGTGTTTTCGCCGGAGGCTCCGCAGCCGGTGCGCATCGAGCTGTTCGGCGACACGATTGAGTCCATTCGGGCTTTCGACCCGGGCACGCAGCGCTCCACGAATCCGATGGAGCGCACCACGCTTCTTCCGCTTACTGAGTTTCCGTATCCCACCGAAGTGCTGCAGCACTCGGGGGCTCGGTCTGCATCCGGACGCGACGAGGAGCTGAGCGAACGTGGTTTTTATCCGGGATGGGAATTCCGCGAAATACTCCGGGAGGACCGAAAGTCGGTGCTGTTCGACCTGTCCGCGGATCCGGTTCTCGTACTGGACGAGCCTGCGGCGCTGGCGTCCGAGGTTGCGAAGTATCGAACGCGCCTCACGCAAGCGTACGAGGATGTGGAAGACCCCCTCGCCGAGCCGGCCGAACGGTACATCTTTGGCGAGGACGAGTGGTCGCTCGCACTGCAGCTTTTCCCGCGGCTTGCGTTGGAGCAGCTGGAATTGTCGCGTGAGGGAGAGACTGTGAATCGCGCGCTGCGAACGCAGCCGACTACGCGCTATCACGGAAACGTCGCCGCGTTCATGGCCGAAGTGAAGGGACGTGTAACCGCGGGCGAGCAGGTAATGGTTTCAGCGGCGAGCACGGGTGAACTCGAACGCTATGCGGATATCTGCCACGAATACGAGCTTCCTTACCGGCTGGGCGAGCTCGAAGAGAATGTGACGGTCACACGGCTTGCGGAGGAGGGCAGCGGCGGAACGACCCCAGCAATGGTTCTGGTGAAGGCGCCGCTGAGCGAGGGCGTTGTGTTTGCGGATGCCCGGCTCGTTCTTTTCGGCAACTCGGATTTATTCGAGACTCTCGCGCCGGCGGCGCAGCGGGCGCGCGCGCGGCCCAGGACGGCCAGCTTTTTCAGCGACCTTTCGGACCTGAAGCCCGGCGACTATGTCGTCCACGTCGATCACGGGATTGGCCAGTTTGAAGGGCTCCGGCAAGTCGGCACGGACGGCGCCACCGGCGAGTTCATGCTCCTGGTTTATGCGGACGATGCCCGGCTCTACGTTCCTCTCGCCCGCCTCGATCTGATTCAAAAGTATCAATCTCTTGGCGGCGTGAAGCCGACTCTGGACCGGCTGGGCACGACGATCTGGGAATCGCGCAAAACGCGCGTGCGGAAGTCGGTCGACGACATGGCGGATAAGCTTCTGGCGCTATACGCCGAGCGCAAAACAGCCGTGGGGCACGCGTTTCCTCCGGACTCGAACTGGCAGCGCGAGTTTGAAGACGCCTTCGAATTCCAGGAAACGGTCGATCAGCTGAAGGCCATCGACGACGTGAAGCGGGATATGGAGTCCACGACGCCGATGGATCGCCTGCTTTGCGGCGACGTCGGCTACGGCAAGACCGAAGTTGCCATGCGCGCCGCTTTCAAAGCCATTGCCGATTCCAAGCAGGTCGCGGTTCTGGCGCCTACTACGGTGCTCGCCTTTCAGCATCACCAGACCTTCCGCCGGCGTTTTTCGGCTTTTCCTGTGCGCGTCGAAATGCTGAGCCGGTTCCGCTCCGAGCAGGAGCAGAAGAAGACGCTCGAAGAACTGGAAGCCGGGAAAGTGGATATCGTGATCGGGACGCACCGGCTCCTTTCGAAGGACGTCAAGTTTCAGGACCTTGGCTTGCTTGTCGTCGACGAAGAGCAGCGGTTTGGCGTGACCCACAAAGAGCGCCTTAAGGAGATTCGCAAGAACGTCGCGGTGCTGACCATGTCTGCCACGCCGATCCCGCGGACGCTGCACATGTCGCTGGTGGGCCTGCGGGATATGAGCCTGATCGAAACGCCGCCGAAGGACCGCCTCGCGATTCAAACGACCGTCGCATCGTTCAGCGAGACGCTGGTACAGCGGGTGATCGAGGAAGAGTTGGAGCGGGGCGGGCAGGCGTTCGTGGTTCACAACCGGGTGGAATCGATTGCCTCGATCGCGTCGCTTGGTAAAGCGCCTGGTGCCGCACGCGCGCGTTGTAGTGGGTCACGGGCAGATGCGCGAGGCGGAGCTCGAAAAGGTGATGCTGAAGTTTGTCCGCAACGAGGCGGACGTGCTGGTCTCGACCACCATTATCGAAAATGGCCTCGATATCCCGCGCGCCAACACGATCATCATCAATCGTGCGGACCGCATGGGGCTTTCGGAGCTGTACCAGCTTCGCGGCCGCGTGGGCCGCTCGAACCAGCGGGCCTACGCCTACCTGCTGGTTCCGGCGGAAGGGTCGCTCACATCGATTGCCCGCCAGCGCCTGGCCGCCCTCAAGGAATTCAGCGATCTGGGCGCGGGTTTCCGCATTGCTGCGCTGGATCTGGAATTGCGCGGGGCGGGGAACATCCTGGGAAGGGAACAGCACGGCCACATTGAAGCGGTTGGATTCGACATGTACTGCCAGATGATGGAGCGCGCTGTCGCCGAGCGGAAAGGCGAAGCGGTGGCGCCGGAACGCCACACGACGCTCAACCTGGGGCAGGAAATCCGCATCCCACCTGAGTACATCGAGAGCGAGAATCTGCGCCTGCGAATCTACAAGCGGATTTCCAGCGTGTCGTCGGAAGAAGAGCGCGTGGAGGTGCAGCGGGAGCTGCAGGATCGCTTCGGGCCGCCTCCTCCAGCCGTCGCGAACCTGCTCGATTACGCCATGCTGAAGGCGCTGGCGGAGAAGCTGTTCGTCGCGTCCGTGGACCGCCGCGGCGACCAGGTGGCCATCAAGTTTTACGATGACACGCCGCTTGGTCCGGAGCGGCTCGTGAAGTTGATTCGCAAGCGCCGCGACATGCGCCTCGACCCCAGCGGAGTGCTGTGGCTGGGGTGGAAGGCGGAAAAGAGGCGGGCCCATGGGGGCCGTCAGAAACGTGTTGCTACAGCTACAATCGTAGAGCTAAGATTCCATCGAGAATGAGAACATCCATGAACCGAATTTTGACCTCCTTCGTTACAGTCCTTCTGGCAAGTATCCCGGTGTTTCTATTCGCAACGGCACCCGCGCTCGCGCAGGAGAAGGGAACCGTTGTCGAAGAGATCGTGGCGCGCGTAAACAATCAAATCATCACGCGGAGCGATCTTGCAGAAGGCTGATCTCGTCGCTGCGCGAGGAACTCGCCCACGACTGCCAGAACTGCCCCGCGGACAAAATCGCCAGCGAATACAAGGACAAGCAGAAGGACCTGCTCCGCGATCTGATCGACCAGCAGCTTCTGGTCGAACGCGCCAAGGATATGAGTCTCAGCGTCGAGACCGATCTGATCAAGCGGCTGGACGAGGTCCGCAAGCAGAATGGCCTGGCCACGATGGACGACCTCGAGAAGGCCGTCGAGTCGCAGGGAATCGCCTGGGAGGACTACAAGACGCAGCTCCGCAACGGCCTGCTCACCCAGGAAGTGATTCGCCAGCAGGTGGGCGGCCGCATGGACATCGGCTCCGATGAAGTGAAGAAATATTACGAAGATCACAAGGACCAGTTCACCCGCCCGGAGCAGGTGGAACTCGGTGAGATATTCCTGAGCACCGAAGGGAAGACCCCCGAGGAGATCGCCGCGGTCCGCACCAAGGCTGACGACCTCCACAACCGCGTGGCGAAGGGCGAGAACTTCGTCGAAATCGCCAAACGCTACTCCGAAGGCACCACGGCGCGAGACGGCGGAGACCTTGGGCGGTTCGAGCGCGGCCAGCTGGCGCCGCAGCTTGAGGATGCCGTTTTCAAGATGGACAAGAACGGCATCACCGATGTGATCCAGACGAAAACCGGCTTTGAAATCCTCAAAGTGCTGAACCATTTCGACGCGGGTCTGCAGCCTCTCGATAAGGTCGAAGGCGAAATCACCAACCGGCTCTATTCGCAAAAGATGGAGCCGGCTCTCCGCACCTATCTCGCCGAACTGCGCGAAGAAAGTTACGTGCTGGTGAAGCCGGGCTTTACGGACTCCGCCGCCGTGGCCGGGGGGACCGTGATCCAGGAAGTGGCGCCCACGCCAGACTCACCTAAAAAGAAGAAGAAACTGCCGGCGCCGAAAGTTTGAGGCCTATGAAGTCCCATTTTGTTGTCGACCTCTCGGACGGCCAGATCGTGGTTTCGCATTTCCTCGTGCGCGAGAAAGAGGTGCGCACGTCGGTCCGCACGGGTTCTTCCTGGCTGCAGCTGGAGCTTGTCGACCGCACCGGCGCCATTTCCGGGAAGATGTGGGATAACTTCACGGCGCTTGTGCCGACCTTTGACCGGGACGACGTGGTGCAGATTCGCGGCCGCGTGAAGCTGTTTAACGGGCAGAAGGAATTGACGCTCGAACAGATCATCCCCGTCCTCGAGCGCGACTACGACCTCAGCGATTTTCTTCCCCATACGAAACACGACGTCGAGAAAATGTACGCCGAGCTGCGCGCGGCCGTCGCAGGGGTGAAAAACCCCTGGCTGAAGCGGCTGCTCAACGATGTGGTCGAGGATCCGTCGATCGTGCCGCGGCTGAAGCGCGCTCCCGCGGCCATGACCATGCATCACGCATTTCTGGGTGGTTTGCTCGAACACGTGGTAAGTCTCTTGGGACTTGCCGCCGGGGTGAGCGCTCATTACACGGAGCTGGATGCCGATCTGCTGGTGGCAGGCGTGATACTTCACGATATTGGCAAGATCGACGAACTAAGGTACGCTCGGGGCATCGATTATTCGACCGAAGGGCGGCTTCTGGGCCATATCATGATTGGAGTGTCGCTGGTGCACGAAAAGATCAAAGCGATACCCGGCTTCCCGCCTCAGCTGGCGGTGCTGCTGGAGCATCTGATTGTGAGCCATCACGGGAGCCACGAGTTCGGCTCGCCTTCTCTTCCGCAAACGCGGGAAGCGGTAGCCCTGCACTTTCTGGACGATATGGATTCAAAAATGGGCGCCATGCGCGCGACCCTCGAGCTTGCTTCCGGCGCGCCCGGCAGTTCCGTCTGGACGGAACGCAACCCGTCCCTGCGCCGCGCCCTGCTACGCCCCGATAAATTCCTCGGCATCGATCAGGTTCCCGGCGAAAATCAGCGACCGGGACCGAATGGCGCGCCCGCAGCCGCGGCTGCTCCCAAATTGGCCGAAAAGGAATCTTCGCAAAAGGATACCCGGGGGCTCTTCCATGAATGAACTCAATGACAAACCGGCGGCGCTTCCCGCCGAAAAAAGCCGGCCTCCGCGGCGTGCGCTGCTCGATCTTGCGCCGCTCGAACTCGACTGCCTGAACACGCTTTGGCCCATGGGCGAGGGCACCGTGCGCGAAATCCGCGACCGGCTGGCCGCGCGCCTTCCGCGGGCCTATACCACGATCATGACGATCATGGATCGCCTTGCCCGCAAGGGAATCGTCGAGCGGAAGAAGACCGGCCGCGCGTATGTCTATCGCGCCAATTTGACTGCCGAGGAAGCTCGCACCCAGGCTTTGGGGCACGTGGTGGATAAATTCTTCGGGGGCTCGAAGGACGCTCTCCTCGCGCAGCTGGCCGCCCCGCTGCCGGTTCCGCTCGTCCGCGCGGCTGCGGCCGCAGCTTCCGGGTCTGGCGGCAATGTGAGCGCCGGTGCCGCGCCGATTTCCACCGCGCCTGTTTCCACCGCGTCCATGTCCGCCGCGCCCGCTGCCGGCGAACCCTCGCAGATGGGCGACCCGGCTGTCTCCGATTCGATGAAAAGCTAGCCACATCTGAATGCCTGACGCCGACCCCTCGATATCTACAGGTTTCTTCTGCACATTCACATTCCCAGGAGGCATGCCTTGCGCAGACCGGTGATTGCCGGCAACTGGAAAATGTATAAGACCCAGGCGGAGACGCGCACATTTTTTCAGGCGTTTCTGCCCATGGTGGCCGCCTCCCGGCATTGCGACATCATCGTCGCTCCGCCATTCACCGCGCTGGGTGTGGCCGTGGAGGCCACTCGCGGGACCGCCGTCGGCATCGCCGGCCAGAATAACCACTGGGAGCGCGAGGGGCCGTTTACCGGCGAAGTTTCGGCTCCCATGCTCGTCGAAGCGGGCTGCCAGGCCGTGATCGTCGGCCATTCCGAGCGGCGGCAGTACTTCGGCGAGACCGACGATTCGGTGAATCGCAAGCTTCGCGCGGCGCTCTACGCCGGGCTTACGCCCATCGTCTGCGTGGGCGAGACGCTGGCCGAGCGCGAGGGAAGCCTCACGAAATCCCTGCTGCAGCAGCAATTTGAAGGCGGGCTCGCTTCGTTGACCCCGCAGGACTTCTCGCGTATTCTGTTGGCTTACGAGCCAGTCTGGGCCATAGGCACCGGCCGCACCGCGACGCCGGAAATCGCTGAGGAAGCTCACAAGCATATTCGCGAGCTTGCGGCGGATCGGTTTACGCCTGAGCTGGCGGCCGGGCTTCGAATCCTCTACGGAGGCAGCGTCAAGCCCGACAACATCAAGGGATTGATGCTCCAGCCGGATATCGACGGGGCGCTGGTGGGCGGGGCGAGCCTGGACCCGAAATCGTTTGCGGCAATTGTGAATTATCCGGCTTAAGTTTGCGATGCGCCCGGCCGCAGGATGGCCGGTGTAGGGCTGCTGAATCCCCGGAAAATGTCCGGGGGAATGCCCGGGAAATGACCGGGGAAATGTTCGCCAGAGGGCGACAGGGAGTTTTCGGAAATGCCATCTACGGCAAAATGGGCTTTGTCTCTGCTGGTTGCGATCGGACTGATTTCCATCGGCTGGCGCTACACGCGCGATCCTGATGACGCTGCACGTGATGGTGTGCTTTGTGCTGGTGGTCGTCATCATGCTGCAAAGCGGAAACGCCGCGGACCTGGCCGGCGCCTTCGGCGGCGCGGGCAGCCAGACGGCTTTCGGTCCGCGCGGCGCGGCCACGTTCCTTTCCCGCGCGACCACGTGGTGCGCCATCGTGTTCATGATGACCTCGCTCACGCTTTCCGTGAAGCGCGCCCCCACGGGCTCGTTCAGCACCGGTTCCATCCTCGAACAGACGCAATCCTCGACCCCGGCAAAGAGCGCCGCGCCGTCGCCCGCGAAGCCAGCGACACCGGCTCCCGCGCAGGCGCCGTCTGCGCCAGCTCAGCAGTCCGCTCCGGCTCCGGCCCCGGCTCAGCCACCAGCCAAGAAATAGCATTCTCATAGCACTCTCATCCATGGGATCGGCACCGGGCAGTGGTTCCGTTCGACGATCCGGCTGGCGAAGGTGAATTCTTGCATTGCGCGCCTGGCGCGGCTTGCGGGAGCACCGGCAAGAGTGCCGGTGCCACTGAAAAGCGCTGCGCGCACCCTTCATAAGAGTGTCGAGTGGCGCATAGCGTCTCCGATTGTTTTCAAGCACTTGCGATGTGTTCCGTTCGACAATGTGTGTCGAGTGAGAAGGCGGGATTTCGGGCCCGGTTGAGTGCCCCGCGGCCATGGTTTGCAGTTCGTTGCCGGCCGGAGCGAGCACAGCGGCAGCGGATCTTTCTTCGGGTTCTGCTGTGCTTCCTGTGCTGCAAGTTTGGTCCGGGACCGAGAGGCGGAGGAGGTATGCGAGTCGCGCGTGTTCGCAGAAGCCTTGCCGGGCCTCGAGTTGCGATCTTTGCGCTCTTCCCATTTTTCAGTTCCCTCGCGGAAGGCTAGCATGCGGCGAAATTTGTGCAATTGACCGGGAGGACAGAAAGGGGCGGGAACTAGTACCACCTGTACGGAAGCGCAGGTAAAGCTGAACCGCTACGCAGCAGCCGCTTGATTTGCTTTGGGCGATCTCGCGTAATAAATTGCCCAGGCGATCAGCGGAATCTGCAACGGCAGCCGCGCCCACTGCACCCAGGCTTTTCCCATCAATCCCGGGAACGCGACGTGCGCGACAGCCATGTAAACGTTGGCTGGAAACACGGCGACCAGCAGAAGCGTCAATCCATAAGCCGCCGCCCGCCGGAACCTTCGCAAAAACAAGCCAGCGCCTCCCAGAATCTCAGCCGCACCGCTGATGCGCACAAGCGTCAGCGGCCGGGCAGCATCGGAGGCATGATGCGCACGTAGGGAGCGGGGTAGAAGAAGTGCAGAAAGCCGCTCACGAGGAAGATGCTCGCAAACAGGCCAAGCCCTATTGCGAATCCGATTCTGCTTCGACTTTCCGCCATTTCTGACCACCGGGATGCCTCCACTCCTGCGAACGCGAGTGCATCTGCAATCATCACACACAAGCAAAGCTGCGATGGGGGGGGCAGTTCGGTGGTGGCGAAGCGACACCGGGCATTTACGCCGCGCGCCGGGGCTTCATCTCCAAACGGGATAACGGCGCGGTCCCGCCTCGGGCGACCGGCCCTTCTCTATGAGGTGCGAATGAGGGCGCAACAACTCTAACTCTCCATCGTCGGAGAACATCGTGGCTCCGCATTCGGAGCCATCGCAGAAAACTGCTTTTTCAAAACCAACGATAGTCTCTGCGGAATCGGCTGGGTCACGCAACGCCGCTGCCGAGCAACCTATTCGTGCCATTGATCCACTCCCCTCCTATAGTTCTCAAAATTGTATCATGCGCTGAAAACGTAAGATGCCGGGCGGATTCTAGGCGTGGTAGTCTGCCACACCGCTTTCCTTTAATCGAGACTTATTTCCGCAGCCTCTACCCACCCAGTCCATTGTCGGAACTGAACCTCATATATCTCGCTGCCACCAGATGAGCGAATTTTTTCCGACAACACTTGAACTCGGTCGCCTTTACGTAAGGTTGCTATAATTTGCCCATCATTCAGATAATCATTGAAACCGCAGGGGTACGTACCCGTATTGAAGAAGCAGCGCTTGTAGATACTTGTGCCGTCTGAAACCACTCCTGAACCAATGGCTGAACTCGTTTTAGCTTTTGGTGCAGGGTTAGTCTGATGAGTCCATGCCTCGGATGCGGCTGGTTGGATGGCATGGAGCACAACGGTCGAGTCTTTTTCGCATTCTGTTTCGGCGTTGGAAAACTGAGAATTTCGGGCTGTACAGTCCCGGACCGATTGCATCTTGATGCGGTAATCAGCTTGCTGCCCAGCAGACGAATCCTGTAGGGCGTTTAGGGCGCGATCACTGATGACTGCAAGAACCGAAGTGTGTTTGACAAATCAAATCGCGGGCGATTAGGATTGAGACGCGCGGTCGTGGCGGAACTGGCAGACGCACCAGCTTGAGGGGCTGGCGGTAGCAATACCGTGGTGGTTCGAATCCACTCGACCGCACCATCTTTTCTTATCTTCCATCGGCCCTCTTCGCAGCATTTTCCCTGACACTCCGAACAAACTTCCAAGGGTATAGAATGCCATTTCCCCGGGCGCGATCGAGCCCATCGGAGGCACTGTGACAGAGCCAAGAAGTTCAGCGCTGATTGGGAAGGTGGCCGTGGTGACCGGAGGCAGCAGCGGCATTGGCGCAGCCACGGCGCGGGCCCTGGCGGACAAGGGCGCGAAGGTGGTGGTGGGGTACCACAAAGGCGCGGATCGCGCCGAACGCCTGCTGAAGGAATTGCCGGGGAGCGGCCATCGCGCGCTTCCCATCGTTCTCGAGGATTCGGAGACGATTCGGCGCGCCGCCGCCGCGGTGCGCGAAGCCTATGGACGCGCGGATATCCTGGTGAACTCGGCGGGATTCACCCGCGTGGTGCCGCATGGCGATCTCGAAGCCCTCACGGATGAAATTTTCGATGCGATTCTGATCGCGAATGTGCGCGGGACGTTCTCCGTGATTCGCTCGCTGGCGCCGCTGCTGCGCGAGAGCGGCGCGGGCGTGATCGTGAACGTCTCGTCGATCGCCGCGTTTACGGGAGCAGGCAGCAGCATCGCCTACTGCGCTTCGAAGGGTGCGCTGGACACGGTGACCGTTTCGCTGGCGCGCGCTCTCGGGCCGCAAATCCGCGTGCTGGGCGTGGCGCCGGGTCCGGTGGCCACGGAGTTTGTGCCGGGGCGGGATCGCGCCGCGCACGAGGCGCTGGCGCAGAAAACGCCGCTGAAGCGAGTGGTCGAGCCGGCGGATATCGCGTCGGCGGTTCTTGCGTGCGTGACTCATCTGAAGGCGGCGACGGGCACCACGATTGTGGTCGACGGCGGGACGCATTTGTAGACGGGTGCGGGGCTCTCGTTGGCAGGCGGGAGCATCTGGATCGTGCGAACCTAAGAGAGCATCCGCTGCTTGTCGCTTCGCTCGCTGCGGGATGACAACGAAATAACAACGGCGCAGGCAAAATCGAAAGAAAGACCTACCCTTAAATCGAAGGGTGGGGCACCCGCAACGGCGGCTGAAAGCAACGCAATGATATGCTGCAAAGGCAACGCAGATCAGGAAGGACTCGCGGTAAAGGCACCGCGAGCGGAAGGCGCTGCGCGCGGCCCAGTTATGTCGGAGCTGAAGCTCCGACCCCCTAAAAACCTTGCGCCCGAACGCAATCTTTGCTGCCCGGACAGGAGGTGAAATGACGCAAAGGGGTTTCGAAGAGTGCGATCTACAGGAGTGCGCGATTGTTTTCCACGCCCTGTGAAGCCGCATTCATTTTCGGCATTTGCGGCAAGGATAAATGCGTGTCCTGAAGAAAACCCGACCTTGCCACACAGACTCTATAGGCCCTTCCATGCTACGTAGGCGGCGCCCATTAACGGGCACTCTTCGTTGAGGACTACGTAGATCGGGACTGTGGCCAGGAAGTCTTTCATTTTTTCTTTGTCTCTGGCGGCTGCGGCGAAGCGGCCGTCTTTCAGCTTGGGCAGCACCTTGACGGCGATTCCTCCCGCCACGTAGACGCCGCCGCGAGCGAGCGTTCGAACCGCGAAGTTGCCCGCTTCCGCGCCGTAAATCTCCGTCCACAGATCGAGCGTCGCGGCGCATACGGGGCATTGGCCGGAAAGGCCTTGCTGCGTGATCAGCGGGGCGGGATCTTTTGCGGGATCGTCGAAGCCGGGATGCTTCAGCGAGGGATCGAGAAATTCGTGCACGTTCTGGAATCCGCGCCCCGACAAGAGAATCTCCGCGCTGGCGTAGTCGTAACGGTTGCGGAGATATTTCCAGAGATCCGCCTGCTGCGGGGTGTGCGGCGCGAAGTCCGCGTGGCCGCCTTCGGTGCCCATGGCGAGGTGCTGCTTCCCGTCCCAGAACAGGATGGCCTCGCCGAGGCCGGTGCCGGCGGCGATCACCACGCACGTCGCGTCCTTCACCGGCACGCCCTCGTAGATCACTTCCAGATCGGAGGGCGGCAGCACGCGCACACCAAACGCGGTGGCTTCGAGGTCGTTGAGAATTCTTACGCGGCTGAGGCCGAAAAGCGCGGCCATCGCCTCGCCGTCGACGGTCCACGGCATGTTTGTGCCGCGAACCCGGTTGTTCACCACCGGCCCCGCAACGCCGAAGGACGCCGCGGTAATCTTGGCGGGATTCTCCTGCAAAAACTCCTTCACGATGTCCTGCAGGCCGGGGCGTTCGTGGCTGGAATAGCGATGGTGCGCGATGCGGACGAGCTGGCCGTCGCGCACGTCGAACAAGCCGATATTCGATTTCGTGCCGCCGATGTCCCCCGCCAGAATCATCGGGATCTCCCAGGCGCTGGCGTGAGTGCGGCAAGCACGGCTGGCGCAGGCTTCATCGACGCGCCCGCGTTGCTCCGCGCTAGAGGGGACGCCACTGGCGGCCTTCCGACGCGATCAGGTCATCTGCCTCCTTGGGTCCGTGGCTTCCGGCGGCGTAATCCGGGAACTTGCGGAGCCGGACCGCTCTTCCATGCATCGAGGATGGGATCGACGAGCGACCAGGCGGCTTCCACGCTGTCCGCGCGATCGAAGAGGGTGGCATCTCCGCGAATGCAATCGTTGATGAGGGTGGCGTAGGCGTCCCGGGTAGCTTTCCCGAACGCGTCACTGTAGCGGAAGTCCATGGTTACCGGGCTGATGTGCATTTGTCCGCCCGGGGCCTTGGCGCCGAAGGACAGCGAAATTCCCTCGTCCGGCTGAATGTTCAGCACCAGCGAATTGGGCTGCAGATTTTCTCCGCGGAAAACCATGTGCGGGGCTTCCTTGAATCGAATGGCGACCTCGGTGCGCGACTTCGGCAGTCGTTTCCCGGTCCGGAGGTAGAAGGGAACACCGCTCCAGCGCCAGTTGTCGACCAGAAGCTTCAGGGCCACGTAGGTGTCGGTGGCGGAATCGGGTTTGACGCCCTTTTCCTGGCGGTATCCGGGCACCGGGGCGCCTTTCACCGTTCCCGGCCCGTACTGGCCGCGCACCACGAATTGGGAAACGGTTTCCTGCGTGAACGGGCGGATCGATTGCAGCACCTTTATTTTTTCGTTGCGCACGGCGGTGGCATCGAAGTTGGCCGGCGCTTCGAGCGATACGAGCGAGGTGAGCTGCAGCATGTGGCTCTGCAGCATGTCGCGCAAGGCTCCGGTGTTTTCGTAAAAGGAGGCCCGCTGCTCGACTCCCAGCGGCTCCGCGGCGGTAATCTGCACGTGGTCGATGTAATTGCGGTTCCACAGGGGCTCGAAGATTCCGTTGCCGAAGCGGAAGACCAGCAGGTTCTGCACCGTCTGCTTTCCGAGGTAATGGTCGATCCGGTAGACCTGCGATTCGTTGAACACGTCGAGCACGTTCTGGTTCAATTCTTTGGCCGACGCGAGGTCATGCCCGAAGGGCTTTTCGATGATGATGCGCGTCCAGCATTTATCCGTGGCTGGGCTTGGCCAAGCCCGCTTCGCCGAGGTGCTTGATGATTTTCGGATACACGTCCGGGGGAGTGGCCAGGTAAAAGAGGCGGTTGCCGCACAACTGGCCCTCATGGTCGATCTCTTCGAGGCGCTTCGCCAGCTGGCGGAAGGATTCCGGGTCGTCGTAGTTGCCGCTGAAGTAGAGGAGCTGTTGCTGGAATTCCTGCAGCTTGTCTTTGTGCTGCTGCCCGCCGTCGGTCTTGGATAGAGCTTCTCCTGCCTCCTTGCGGAAATCGTCATCGGTCATTTTCGTGCGCGCGAATCCGAGCAAGCGGAAACGCGGAGCCAGGCAGGAATGCCAGGCGAGATCGAAAAGAGCGGGAAGCAGCTTGCGGCGGGTAAGGTCGCCCGAAGCGCCAAACAGGACGATGGCGCACGGGTCGTTGGGGATCTCGCAATAATAGGCGTCCATCTGAGTGGAACTGGCGGCGTCGATCGTCTGGGTGCTCATCTTCTTTTCTCCTGTGAAAGCCGGTGAAATGGAACGGCGGAAATCGTTGACCGTGAAGATTGCTGGCGACTCTTCGTACAGCTAGCCTGCACTCGCTACGGACATCGGCAATTGGCTGCCTTAGTGTTACGACCGCGCCGTATGACCGCCCGGAGAGCAACAGAAGGCTACCACAATCCATGTGGATGCTTTGTTACACAAATTGGGTTCATGGATCTCCGCGAGTTCGCCCAAGCCTTGGGGGTGCGTCCGCTGGCGAGACTGGAAAATCGCCCATGCTTCAAGTATCTTGAATTCTAGCAGGCACTTTCCGGGAGGCGTTCGAATGGCCGATGACAAAGGGCGGGAAGCCGGCGGGGCAGCCACTTCACCGCAGCAGGAAGTGCGCATGGTGAAATGCGTGAAGTTCGGCCGCGAAATGCCCGGACTCGACCGCGTCCCCTGGAAAGGCGAGATCGGCCAGCGCGTCTACGACAACGTTTCGAAAGAGGCGTGGCGCATGTGGGTGGAGCATTCCAAGATGCTGATGAACGAATACCGGCTCAATCCGCTCGATCCGAACTCACTGAAGATCATGCAGGATCAGATGGAACAGTTCTTCTTTGGCGAGGGAGCGAAACTCCCCGATAGTTACGTGCCGCCCAAGCATTGAGCGTCCTACCGGGGGATTGAAACTTTCGCGTCGTTGCGCCGTCGTTCCGCCTTTTACGCGAACGCCGCTTCTTCCTGCACTTCCTCTGTGACCACGGTGAACTTCTTCAGGTTGGCCATTCCAAATGACGTGGTGATCGCCACATCCGAGGCATCGCGTCCGACGGCCATCAGCACGCGGCCGATGCGGGGCGTGTTGTGCCGCGCGTCGAAGGTCCACCAGCGGTCCTCCAAGTAGACTTCAAACCATGCGCTGAAATCCATGGGGGCGGGAGAAACGGGCACCCCGATGTCGCCGAGATAGCCGGTTGCGTAACGCGCGGGAATGTTCAGGGCCCGGCAGATCGTGACGGCCAAATGCTGAAAGTCCCGGCACACACCGCATCGCTCGGTAAACACGTCGAGAGCCGTCTTGGTGGCGTTGGCAAACTCGTATCCGAAGCGCACTCTGTTGTGAACCCAGTCGCAGACCGCTTGCACGCGCGCCCAACCCGTGGTTACTCCGCCGAACAATTCCGCGGCAATGTTGGACAGCTTATCCACTTCGCAGTAGCGGCTATTGAGCAGGTAGCGCAGCACGTCGTGGGGCAGGTTCTGCACGGGGACCTCGCGGGCATAGGGATTCACCACATCCGGCTGGCCGCAGTCATATATGAGAGCGGAGCCGCTGAGCCGCACGTTTCCTGCCGGCGTCAGAAAGCGGCAGCAGCGGTTTCCGAAGCTATCGAGGTAGCATTCGACCGGCGTGCTTGGCTGGATGAACAATTCGTCGCGGCTGCGCAGATCCGCCACGCGCGACGGGTGAACGTTCAGAAGCGCCACCATCGGCACCGGAAAATTCGTTTCGAAAACGATGTCGTATCCCAAGCGAATCAGCACGATATCCAGAGTGACACAAACAGGGCGGTTCCTGACGAGGATTTAGTGATGGGGCCGATAGGCCGATTCGTATCCAAATGCCGGGCGGCGCAGATCCCTGATTATCTCGTTCCAACTTGGCACAGGCTCATTTACAGAACTGTTATGCCAATCCACATTTCAATAATCTATGTTTTCCACAACGAGATTGAATTTGCATCGATTGTTTTATACCAGCTACCCTGAAACATGAGTGAGACCCTCGGGTCCGGCGCAACTCCGACCGCAAGCGCAACAAGGTCGGGTCCTCACGCTCGTAATCTCCACTCGCTTCCCCAGAATGCCTGCATCCTTGGTTCGTTCCATTTAGGCCCCAGTTCATACCCGTTTTCAAAAGGTCTGCTTTGGAAGAAATGCCATTGGGCCGGTTTTCCGGGGAATAGCGCCGCACCCTGGGAAAGGACCAAACAAACAGACTATGCTCCAGGAAAACTCCGTCCGGAAAGAAGATCTGCAACCGGCAGTTGATTTACTCTGCGCTTCGTCACCCACAGGCCCCGCGTCAAGCGACCTCGGGACATTCTCCCGCGCGATCGTAGTGGAAGCACCGGGATACACCGAGCGGCGAGCGCTGCATTCGGTGCTTTCGGTCGCGGCACACTTGGCCGTCCTCATGGCCATCGTGTGGTTCTGGCCGGTCGCGTTTCTTCAACGGCCGTATGTATTTGCGATGAGCCGGGTGGTAGTCACCCTGCCGCTCTCGTCTCCTGTAACGTCTCCGCGTGCGGCGCTCTCGTTCGGGCCTGCCGCATCGGGAAACCCGTTCCTGCCGATGAAACTGGTAGCTCCGGTGAAAAGGCTCTCACTTTCTCATGCTGCGATGGCGCCGCCCGAAGTAACCCTGAATTCACGCCCGCTAAAGATGACAGAGGCTCTTGGCGCCGTGCTCGGAGGCATCGTGAACGAGGAAGCGCGGCCCGTCATTCCTGCTCTGCCGATCGATATTCCGCGGGATGCTCAAGTTTTTCGGGCCGGCGGCGATATCCGCCCGTCGCGATTGATCGAGCGGGTTTCGTTTGAATATCCCGAGATTGCCAAGGTGGCGCACGTCTTCGGAAAAGTGGTGATCGCGGCGGTTATCGACGAGAGCGGCAAGGTTACCGAAGCGCATCTGGTGAGCGGCCCGGTAATGCTCGCTTCGGCCACAATCGATGATCTATATCGGGAGCGTTTTCAGCCCACCATGCTCGATGGCCGGCCTACGAAGTGCGACTTGATCCTGAAGGTCAGTTTTCATCTGGCAGGATGGGAAGACCGGGGGCCTTCGCGATAGGACGCCGGACGACGCGGAACAGCGGACCGATTCCGGCTAGTTGTCGGCGCGCTTTTTCAGGACGGGCCGATTGTCCGATCCTGTATCGGTGTTTGCTGTGGCGGATTTCGTCGGGGCGGGCACCTGGTTTGACGCTGCCAGCGGGGTTATATCGCCATTAAAAGGCTTCTGCAGGTAGCGTCCCGCTTCCTGCTGTGCCCCGGCTGTGTCGTCGTTGGTGTGCTGCGCGAGGCTGTATTCGTTGACGGCGCGCTCGCGTTGTCCCAACAAATCATAAATCTTGCCGATGTAGATGTGGCCCCACACTTCCGTCCACTTCGGGTCGCCATCTCCGCCAAGCGCGGCCCGGAAAGCGTTGGCGGCCGCCTGATAGTTCTTCTGATAGAACATCGCCTCGCCCATCCGGAAATGGGGAAGCGCGTAGGTCGGCTGCACGTCGAGCGCTTTCTGATACTCCTGAATTGCTTCGTAGTATTTCCCCACTTGCGCGAAAGCCTCTCCGCGCGCCACCGAAGCGCGCACGCGCAAGCGCGGGCTCGACTTCAGAAGATTATTGTTCGGATCGACCGCGATTCCATTCGGTTTGGGTCTCCCGAAGGTGTCGATCAGGAATGAGGACGTGGTGCCGGTCACCAGAATTTTCTTCGTTTCCGGATTGCCTTCCGTCTCCACCTTTACTTCCACCGGCATCCGGAATGTGTCGAGGTCCTGATGGACCTTGCCCACCACCTTGAAGCCTTTGGGGGTGCGGTAGACGATGTAATCGATCGTAAATTCCGGCACGCCCGTGGAGTTCAGCCACTGCGCGTAAAAGGAGAGAAGATTGAACCCCGGCTGGTCCGGAGAGGAAGGCGGAACCTTCTCGGCGGTCAACTTCTCGAATTCTTCGATGGTGGCAAGCTTGCCGTCGTGCTGCTTATAGAAGTCCCGCAGGAGCGAAGTGAAAGCCTCGTCACCGATTTCGGTGCGCAGCATGTGAAACACCATCGCGCCTTTGTCCGCGACGATGGATTCGTAAGAGGCGGAATAGGGGCCGAGGCGCTGCGCCTGCGCGATGGGCGTCCCGGCCTCGTACATGAGCGCGCCCACGGCATTGTCCTCCAGAGCCTTGTGGAGCCCCGCCGATCCGTCGGACTGCTCGGCGTACATCGCCTCGGCGTAGCGCGACATGCCCTCGGTGAGCCAGGCATCCGCAAAAGTTGCCGGCAGCACGTGGTCTCCCCACCATTGCCCCGCGGCGAGTTGTGAGAGCAGCGGATCATTCGGTTTCGTGGTCCATTGGCGCTCGCTGATCAGCAACAGCCCCGGGGCGGAGAATCCATTGAGCGAGCCGTTGGGCAGCTGAGCGATCGTCATCGTGGTGGCATTTTCGAGCTGCCCAAATGTTTCGGAAAAGTAGCTCAGGATGCGCGCCAGAGAATTCGCGTAGGGAGCGGCGGTGGCTGCTTGCGCCTTCGCCGTATAGACCGAAATGTCGTACCCCTCGGCTTGCACGGGCGAGAGCTGCAGGCTCCCGGCGACGAACGATCCGTTTGCCGCCGGACGCGTGCAGTGAAACACGTACGCGGCCTGGCCGGGCATTCCTCCCACCGCGGGCATCATGGTGGGAGCGTCTGCTTTGCCCGTGCCGGCAACGGCGAAAGAGTCCGGCACGATAATCTTGAAGGTACCGGTATAGCGGTTGGAGGGATAGTTGGTGAGCGGGAACCATCGCGCGGGCAGCAGGAGATACGCGGAGGTCTTATCCACGGAAGCAAATCGCACGCCTCTTGTTGGACTGTCCTCCTCGCTTGATATCGGCCCGCTGTAGTCGAAGGTAAGCGTTATCTTGGTGCCCGGAGTGGACGCTCCCGAAAGCCCTACGCTGAGAAACAGGGGCGAATTATTGTCGCGCCCGAAGGTAAGCGTCTGGTTCCCGGATTTCACCGAGTTCACGTGAAGATCGGGGTGCAGCTCGACCAGCAGGGTCTTCGCCACTTCGCTCGCGACGAATTCCACTTTGGCTTGTGCTGAGATGGTCTGATTATCCGGGTGGAGAATCACCTCGACGTCGTAATTCGTCGCGCGGAAAGGAAACCGGTGCGCGCCTTGCGCGAGCGCGGAAGACGCCGCGATCAGTGTGAGTAACAGCGTCGCGAAGAGCCGGTTGACCCTGAGCAAGAGGAAACCCCTCTCGAAGAAGAACGTTAACTAGAATACTAGGATACCAGAGAAGCCCGCCCAGTTGCCCGGACCAGAAACAAGGCCAAGGATTGACCGGACGATTACAGCATCGCCGCAAAAACGTCCGCAGCACGCTCGATGGCGCCGCCGGGTCCCAGTTTGGCGCGGACTTCCGCGAGGCCGGCCTTGGCCTCTGCGCGAGCGGACTCCGATTCGAGCAGCTTCCGAACCTCTGCCTCGACGGCCTCCGGGGTAAACGCGTCCTGGATCAGCTCCGGCACCACGCGCCTGCCGGCAATCAGGTTGACCATGCCGATGAAGGGAGTACGGATCATTCGCCGCACGATGGCCGCCGTGACGCGGTTTACCCGGTAGACCACCACCATCGGCGTGCCGAGCAGCGCAGCTTCGACGGTGGCCGTCCCGCTCGCCACGATGGCGCAATCGGCCGCCGCCAGTGCGTCGTAGGTGGCGCCTTCCACGCGAGTTAGGTTAAGCCCCGGCCGCGAATAGGCCGCGAATAACTCGGCTTTGAGATTCGGAGCCGCGGCATGAACGAATTGAACGCCCGCCGCTGCGCCTTCGCCGTGTCGCAATCGCTCGCACGCCTCGATTACGGCGGGATAATTTTGCTCAATTTCGCTGCGGCGGCTTCCAGGCAGCAGGGTGACGATTGGCCGGGCGGCATCCAGCCCATAGCGGGCCGCAAATTCGGTCCGCGTCATGGTGGGCCGCACGACATCCACCAGCGGATGCCCCACGAAATTTACGGGCACCCCCGCGTCCCGGTAGATTTTCTCTTCGAACGGGAAGATCACCACCATTCGATTTACCAGCCGCTTTACGATGCGCACCCGGCCCGCGCGCCACGCCCAAACCTGCGGTCCGATGAAATAGCCGACCGGTATCCCGCGCTGCTTGAGCCGCCTCGCCACGCCCAAGTGCGTCCCCGGGGAATCCACGAGAATGGCCAGCGACGCACCTCGTTCGGCTGCTTCGCGGGCCAGGCGGTTCTGCACGCGGACGACGGTAGGAATTTTGTGCAGCACTTCCGTGATTCCTACGACGGCCACCTCGTGGTAGTCCAGGATCACCTCGACGCCCGCCTCCGCCATCCGCGGTCCGCCCATTCCGAAAAGCTGCGCACCAGTCCGTTCCCTCAGCGCTACAGCGAGCCGTGCGGCATACATATCGCTCGAGGCTTCTCCCGCCGAGATCAGAATCTTCGGCGGGCTCATGAGGAGGACGGCAAATCGACGGGGAAGACAGAGACAAAGGAGGCCGAAGCCGAGGGGGTCAGAACGGCCTGCGGCAACGCTTCAGTCATCGGCCGGAAGCGGCTGAGGGAATCCGCCGGCGCCGCCGGGTACGGGAAAGGCCAGTTCCTGTTCCTTGTACTGGAGCTGGTACAGCCGGTAATAAATGCCGCGCAGGGCGAGAAGCTCCTGATGCGATCCCTGCTCGCGCAAGCGTCCCTTGTGAAACACCAGAATGCGATGCGCGTGCTGGATGGTGCTCAGGCGGTGCGCAATCACCACCGCGGTGCGCCCCTCGATGAGCCGGTCGAGCGCCTCGCGAATCATCAGCTCCGTCTTGGTGTCCACGCTCGACGTCGCCTCGTCGAGAATCAGAAATTTCGGGCTGTGCGCCAGCGCCCGCGCGAAGCTTACCAACTGCCGCTGGCCGACCGAAAGTGTCGCGCCGCGCTCGGTCACAGCAGTCTCGACCCCCTGAGGCAGCGAAGTTACGAATGGCCCCAGGCCCACTTCGCGGAGCGCTTGCTCTGTGGCGGCACGATCGATCGTCTCGGTGCCCAGCTTGACGTTCGATTCGAGCGTCCCGGTGAAAAGAAACGGGTCCTGCAGCACGATTCCGAACAACCGGCGCAGATCGTGAATTTCCATTTCGCGGATATCGATTCCGTCAAGCAGGATCTGGCCGCGCTGGATATCGTAGAAGCGCAGCAACAGCTGAATGATGGTGGTCTTGCCCGCGCCCGTGTGGCCGACGATCGCCAGCGTCTGGCCCGGTTCCACGCGGAAGGAAACGTCGCGCAGCACCCAGTCCTCTTCGCTGGGAGTTGCGCCGCCGCGATACGCGAACCACACGTTGCGGAATTCGATCTCGCCGCGCGGAGCCGGCAGCGAACGAGTTTTCTCCGCCGAAAAAATGGTTATCGGCTCATCCAGCAGCCGGAAGATGCGCTCGGAGGCGGCCATGGCCGTTTGCAGGATATTGAATTTTTCGCTGAGGTCCTGAATCGGACGGAAGAAGCGTTGTGCGTACACCATGAACGTGAACAGAAACCCGATTTCCACCGTCCCGCCGATCACGCGCACGCCGCCCACCCAATAGAGCAGCGCAATGCCGCCCATGCTCAGCACTTCGACGGCGGGGAAGAAAAACGAAAAGGCGTCGATGGCGTCCTTGTAAGCGAGCATGTGGATGCGATTCAGCTCCGCAAACTGCCGGCGGGACTTTTCCTCGCGGTTGAAGAGCTGCACGATCGCCATCCCGCTGATGTGCTCCTGCAGGAACGCGTTGATTCTCGCGATGGCCGTGCGGATGCGCCGGTTGGCGTCGCGCACGAACGTGCGGAAGAAATAGGTGAGCACGATCATGAACGGAAGGGGAGACAGCGCGGCCAGCGCAAGCCGATGGTTCAGATAAAAGAGCCAGCCGGCCAGCCCGAAAAGCATCACGAAATCGTTGAGCATCGCGGCGACGCCGGACGCGAAAAGGTCGTTCAGCGCGTCCACGTCGGTGGTAGCGCGCGTGACCAGCCTCCCGACGGGGCTGCGGTCGAAAAAGCTCATGGGCAACCGCTGCAGGTGTTCGAAGATTTCCTTGCGCAGGTCGTACATCGTCTCCTGGCCCACCCACTGCATGATGCGGACCTGCGCGTATTGCAGTCCAAAACTGGCCGCGATCGAGCCCATGAACACGATGACGACCCACAAAAGCCCCGCGGAGGCCTTCAGCCGCGGAATGCTTCCGGAAAATCCTGGCACGATGTACCAGTCGATTCCGACGTGAAAGAGGTAAGGGCCTACAAGTTCGGTCGCCGTGACTCCGAGGGCCATCGAAACGGCTAGAGCTACCCACCAGCGATAGGGACGCAGGTATTTCAGCAGGCGCCGCGTGAGCTGCGCGTCGTAGACTTTCCCGAGCTTTTCTTCTTCGCGAAAATCGCTCATTCGCGCGCCGCCAGTTCCTCTTCGAGCAATTGCTTGCGGTGCAGATCGGCGTAATACCCGTCCAGCGCCAGCAATTCGTCGTGGCTTCCCCGCTCGACGATCCGCCCGTCGCGCATCACCACGATCTGATCCGCGCTTTTTACGGTGGAAATACGATGAGACACCAGCACCGTCGTCCGCTGCTTCATCACGTCGCGAAGCCCGCGCAGGATGCGCTCTTCGGTGTCGGTGTCCACGCTCGAAAGCGAATCGTCCAGGATCAGAATCTTCGGCTGGCGAAGAATGGCGCGCGCGAGCGCAGTCCTTTGCTTCTGTCCGCCCGACAGCGTGACGCCGCGCTCGCCCACCATGGTGTCGAGCCTCTGCGGGAAGCTTTGAATCTCGCCCGAAATGCTGGCGAGTTCGGCCGCCTCGAGGATGTGTTCGTCGGCCGCTTCCGATACTCCAAAGGCGATGTTCTCCCGCAGCGTTTCGCTGAAGAGAAAAGTGTCCTGCGGCACGTACCCGATGGCGCGCCGGAGTTCGGCCAGCGGATATTCGCGGATCGGTCTTCCGTCGATCAGCAATGTTCCCGGCGGCGCCTCCCACAAGCGTGCGATCAGCGCGGCAATCGTGGACTTGCCGCTCCCGGTGGGGCCGACGATGGCCAGCGTCGATCCGGCCGGCACGTGAAGGTTGATGTCATGCAGCACTTCGATATCGCCCGAGCCATTTCCGGAAGTAGGGTAGGCGAAGGTCAAATGGCGGAATTCGATCTCTCCGCGGATCGGTGATTCCTCGTCCGTGGGCGCCGGAGCCCCGTGCGCACTCGTGGGCGAAGCGCCATTTCCGCCAGCCACGGCTTGATGTGCCGCCAGCGCGACGTTCGCGTCGCTGATGTTTGGCTCGGCGGTCAGAATGTAGCGCAGCCGGCCCATGGATGCCGCGCCGCGCTGAAAAATGTTCGTCACCCAGCCGATGGCAATCATCGGGAAAATCAGCTGGATCAGAAACGCATAAAAGGCCGAAAAGGTTCCGAGGCTCACCCGGCGGTCGATTACCTCCATACCGCCGGCCCCCAGCAGAATCACCACCGTGATCCCGATCAGCGAGGAAAGGGCAGGGAAGAACAAACTCCAGGAGCCGATCAGCTTGATGTTCTGGTTCACGTAATCCCGGTTCGCTTCGTCGAACGATGCGATCTGGGGTTTCTCCTGCACGTACGCGCGTATCACGCGGATCCCGGTGAGATTCTCCTGCGCGCGCGTGGAAAGCACGCCCAGGGATGCCTGGATCTCTTCGGAGAGGCGGTGAATGATCTGACCGAAATAGCGGACGGCGATTACTACGACCGGCACAGGGATGAGCACCCAAAGCGTGAGCGCCAGCGAAAGTTTGGCCATGAAGTAAATGGCCAGCACCATCGTGGCAAAGGTAGTCGCGCTGTACATGATCCCCGGGCCGAGCACCATCCGCACGGCATTCAGGTCGTTGGTCACGCGGGACATCAGGTCCCCGGTGCGGTTCCTTACGTAGAATTCGGGTTCAAGCCTCACAAGACGGGCCAGCAGATCGTTGCGCAGGTCGTATTCGATCTCGCGTGAGATTCCGATGAGAATCCAGCGGCTCCAGAACGACAGAAACCCTTTGAGGAGCATCGCACCCAGGAGAATCGAGCAATAAAGCCCCAGGGCGTGTCGGTTCAATGGGGCGTACAGCGCGAATAAGGGATGCAGCATCGACCGCGATACGCCGGAAAGGGTCGCCAGCGGCTGGGGGGAGCCTTTCAGTAAATCGACGACGGAACCGATAATCAGTTGCGGGAGCGCCCCCACGATTCCCATCAAAGTAAGCGACAGCAGGCCGAGGGCAACCATCCCTTTGTAACGAGTCATGTAGGGAATGAGGTGCTTCAGCTGTTCCCAGCCGGAGGGTGGTTTCGGCTTGTCGTTTTCGCGGGTGGTTCCGGCCACGGATTGTGCTATAGCGCTCATCAATAAGCTGCGTGCTAAGTTGCGTGCGAAGTTGCGTGCGCCCCGAGCGTTATTCCAGCGAATCCGCGCTGGCTTTGCAGCTGCCAACCGCGGCGCGGGAAAGTCCCCAACTCGCTCAATTGGATGCGTAACCGTGATTCTAGCGCGTCATCCGGGTGGACGGAAGCCTGGTTCCCCGCTTTCGATCCTCTGAATATTGGCATTGGTCAATATTTGGTCAATGGGCCACGAGAATTTCTTCGACGCGAGCCTCGAAATTCTCCTCGCCCTCGGACCACAAGCGCACCCGCTCCACCGGCACGGCTTTTTCGATCTTCCGTATCCAATCGAGAAGCTGACGGATATTCTCTCTCGTCTTTTCCTGGTACCTCTGCAGATTTTCCGGCCACGCCATCAACTCCAGGAACCGCGCTTCTTCGGGGCTTTGCGCCGGCGTTCGCTCGCCACGACGCATGCCCAGCAAACCGGCATGCCCGGTAAAGAAATGCTCGAATCCCAGGTCCACTTGGATGTGCCCGCTTTCCCGGAAGAAGCCGTCGTCGTACTCCTCGCCATGGCAGAAAATTTCAAGAGGTTGCGGCTCGAGTTTCGACCGGCCTTCCGTGTCAAATAACCACAAATCCCAGTTGCAATGCACCTCGTAGGCGGAATCGGGGTACAGGTAGTCTTTGGCCAGCTCGATAATTCCTGACCCGTCGAGAGGGAGGGCCCGCAGATTCTGTTCGAGCATCGGAGACTCGCGGGCATCTACCGCGCGGACGATCAGATACTCGAAGCCGGGCTTGGCGGCCGAAAAGGGGACCGTCTCGAGAAACTTCGCGAAATCCTCGAGCACGCGCTCTTCGGCAAAATTCCTGCACCACACGCTGAGATACGCCCGATTCGCCATAGGCTGCATTATACCGGGATGCCGCCTCGCGACGAAAATGCCACGGGATTCCAGCGGGGAGGGGCCAAAACCGATGCTCGTTGGATCGAGGTTACGACATCGAGGTTATCGCAAATTGCGCGACCGAGGTCACGCCAGGACGAACGTTTCGCCAGGAGAGGGTTACTTTTTGCCGGACTCGTCTTCTTCGGAGAAGTCGGTGGAGATGCCCATCATCCGGTTCCTTAGAAGGTCGCCCATTCCGGACAGCACCTGCGAGCAGGTATCGCGCATTCGTTTCTCGGCAGTCTTGGCGAGATTATCGAGGACGGCCTGCGAATTCTGCCCCAGGGTTGCCGCCGACGCGAGCAGCCATGCGTTAGTGGCATTCTCCAGCCGGGCCTTATACGCTTCGAGAGATTCTTCGGAGGATTGCTTCACCTGGGCCATCCATTCCTTCTTTTCCGCCTCGCGCTTGGCTTCCCAGGATTCGAGCAGCGGGATGAGCTGTGACTGCAGATAAGTGCTCGCCTGCTCGACGCCATGCGTCATTTTCTCGTCCAGCACCTTCTGGAATTCCGCAAGGGAACACTCGCGATTAAATTCCATGTCCGAGCGGGATTTTTCGAGAGCCTCGCGGGACGAATCCTGAAAGCGCTGGAGCGATTCGTGGGTAACTCGCTGCACGCGGTCGGAAAACGTGGCGTTGGCAATCTCGGCGGTTTCGTTGAGCTTGAGCCTTTCGCGCTCCATCACTTCGTTGCTTGCTTCCTCGATCTCCGCCCGGCTGTGTTCCACGTAGCTGCGCCGGTAGTGATCGAGCTCGGAGGCGACCATGCTGGAGACTTCCCCGGCCTTCGCGTGCATTGCATTC
Organism: uncultured Acidobacteriota bacterium; assembly: GCA_963709105.1. Taxonomy (GTDB): domain Bacteria; phylum Acidobacteriota; class Terriglobia; order Acidiferrales; family UBA7541; genus Palsa-295. Next base: position 434,932 of record CAVPVC010000010.1, on the reverse strand, counting down.
GCCGATTGCTCCACCAGCCGCTCCATCGTCGAATGCATCGTCGTCTGCGCCTTCTTCTGATACCACTCCGAAGTCTTCAGAAGGGCTTCGTGGGAAGCGTGCTGCATCTCCGAACTCTTCTGGTCGAGTTCCTCCTCGAGCTTTTTGACCGTGGCGCGGCAGGTTTGCTCGATTTCTGCGGGGAACTTTGCCGTTTCCTGCTTCATGCGCCCGAGCGCTTCCTGCACGGCCTCTTCGGACGCTTGCTGCACGCGTTCCCGCGCGAGCATCTGAAGCTCGGCGGCGTGTTCGGAAGCCTGCTGCGCCTGGTCGCGGAGGTTCTTTTGAAGCTGGGCGGCCAGTTGTCTGGCGTTCTCGACCTCCGATGTCACCCGCTGCGCGGCCTCCGAAGAAGCGGCCAGCAATCGTTCCACGGTGCTGTTGCCCAGATGGCTCACTTGCTCGGAGGCCTGCCGGATTTCATCGCGAACGCTGTTCTGCAGGCGAACGGCTTCTTGTCCGGCGAAGGCCAGCTCCGCCACGGCATTTTTCACGGCCGTGTCGGATGCCGCCTCGATGCGGCCGCGGATCGACTCCTGAATCTGCTGGGCTTGTTCCGCCGCTTGCTGGATTTCCCTGCGGAGATTGTCCTGAAACCCTTCGGCTTGCTGCTGGGCGGTGGTTAGTTCCGAGGCGGCGCGCCGAATTTCCTCAACTTTGGGGGCCACCCTCTGGTCAAGCTCGCTGGAAAAATGCTCCAGCGTTTTTTGCGCGGAGTTCTGAAGAATTGGGTCGATATGCTGGATGCGTTCCGCAATCACTTGATCGGCGCGCTGCGCTATCGCATCGTGCTGCGCCGCCACCATCTCGTCCATTTGCCGGCGAGTTTGCTCGACTGCCGCCTTCGCCGCTTCCTCGAGTTCCGCTTTCGTTTCTTCCGCCTGAGCACGTTGTTGCGTGAGTTGTTGGGCGAGGTCGGTACCCAGGGACAGAACGGCCGCCTCAGCCCCCGAGACCACCTCGTCGATCAGCCCGCGAAGGCTGGAGCCGCGCTCGGCAATTTGTTTTTCGCCATCCGCAAGCGCCGCCTGCGACACTTCGCTGAGCCTTTCGCCCAGTTTCTGTGACGTCCCTGCCAGCATCGCTTCGAGTTCCTGATGCCAGCGCCGGCTGGCGGCTTCCGCTTCGGCTTCGGTCTGCGCCACCATCTGGCTGTGAACGCCGTGAGCGGCCTCTTCCAGATTCCTCTTCCATTCGTCGAGATGCTGCTGGGCTGCTTCCGGCGAAGTGAGCACCTGGAGCGACGGAACGTTGGCCTCGCGCTCCGCAATCGCGCGCCCCACCAACTCTTCGACGCTCTGCCTCAGATCCTGCGCGACGGTTTGCTGCACTACTTCTTTCGCCGCCTGAGTAGCGGCTTCGTGGGCCGACTGGCGAACGTGTTCCTCGATGAGTTGCGCGCTCGCCTGATTCGCTCGCCGCGTCTCTTCGACGATGGCGGTCGCGCGTTGGGCCGCCTGTTCTGCGGCTTGGCTCGCCGCTTCCTGCGCAGCTTTGCGCGCCTCTTCCGCGATGGCAGCTGTCTGGGCGGCTGCTTGCGACGTCGCCTGGCTCACGGCTTCCTGCACGGCCTCGCGAACTTTGGCGTCGATCTGCTCGACGTTTGCCTGGCTCGCTAAGCGCGCTTCTTCGACGATGGCCGCGGTCTTGTTCGCCGCCTGCAGTACAACCTTCTTGACCTCTGCTTCCGAGACGCGCTCTATCGAAGACTTGATCGCATGCTCCACGGTTTCGTGCATTTGCGCGTCAAGCTGCTGCCGCACGATGGTCATTTCTTCGTTGATGGCGGTCTGCGCGCCCCGGCGCAGCGTTTTGTCCAGAGTGTCCTTCGCCTCGGCCACGATTTTCGCCATTTGGCGCGCGATCACGATCTGCGCGTCCTGACCCGCGGCGGCCGGCGAAGGCATCACGTGAATCTTCGCGTCGGCGGCCGTCCCGGCAGGGGGAACCGCGGCAGCAGGAGCCACAGGACCTGGCGGCGCTGCTGGTTTCGGCGGTGCAGTGGGCACCGTAGTGCCAGCCGCTGGAGTGGTCGCCGGAGTGGTCGATGGCGCACCAGGTGCTGGGGCGGCGCAGTCCGCATCGCCGGCGGCGGAGGAATCGGTCCGGGCGCAACCGTTGGCTTCTCAGGCTTCACGTCGATAGAGGCCCCAGCGCTCGGCGCGGCCGCGGCCGGTTTTGTCTCCACGATTACTTCAATTTCGGAGGCCGCTGCGTTTGCAACTGCTTCATCTTCGGCACTGGGGACCCAATCCTCTGGCGGGAAGGCGATGCCCCATACGTTGCCTGCTGCTTCGAATTCGAGCCCGATTTGAAACAGTTCACGCACGGTACGCGGTCTTTGCACCCAGACTACATGCCCCGGCACGATGCGCGGAGGAACGCCCGGCTCCATGCGCGGAATTTCCAGCGTGACGATGGAATTCTTCGGAACGTAATGCTTCGACTGGTACTTGCAGCCGTGGCAGTTCACCATGACCGTGGTCGTGCGTTCTTTGAACGGCTGGCCGAGCGCGTCGACACCCGATACCGTGATGGGAACCGCTTGTACGATCCGCGTGCTGCGGCGCTTCTGTGTGCCGGGATCGCTCGATGGCAAAGTAGACTCGTTCAACTGACTCCTCCACCCAGGTGAAACTAAAGCGTAGCACCGTGGCTCCCGATGGTCGAGCGGGCGTTGCTTCAGGCTTGTGCTAAAGGGTACATTGTTAACCCACTCGGTGGCCGATGTTCGCCCCTGCGATTATCGCGGGGCCATCCACGGACAACCAAGTCGGCCCCTTCAACGTCTCATGCGTGGGGTAAACATCACAAGCGAGGTTACTTAGCCTTGAATCACATGGCCCGAAAAGTGGCGCTGTCCGTTTTATCGCTTCTTGCTTTTGCCTGCATGGCCCGGGCCCAGAGCGCCAGTGGCTATCTGGCGGCTGGCACCGCTACCGATTCCTCCACGGGTCCGCTGAATACTCTTGGCGCAGGGGTGACTTTTAACACGCCGAGCATGGGCGGTCTCTTTGGCACGGTCGGAGGAGACCTGATCTTCTACCACCACCGGCTCGGAGTGGGCGCCGAGTACTCTTTTCGCAAGGACCGAGGGGCCTACGCCGGCCTCCAATACCGTCAGGCGTTCTATGACGTTAACGCCGTCTATTATCCCCTCACCAATGTCGGCCGCCGTTTCACGCCGGAGATTCAAGGCGGCGTGGGCCGGAGCGACTTAACCTTCTACGATACACCGCAGTTTTGTGTGATCGCGCCCCAGGGATGCCGGTCTACCAATGCGGAAATCGAAACGCAAAACCGTCTTCAGCTGCACTTCTCCGGCGGGGTGCGAATTTCCATCTGGAAGGGCATCTTCGTGCGGCCACAAGTGGATATTCGCTGGATCAACGATTACTCGGACTTCGGGAGTTCGTTTGTGCCGGAATACACCGTGGCGGTTGGCTACACGTTTCAGACAATTCGACTCAAAATGAAACACTGACGCGGCTTTTGTGCCGGGCATCGCGCCTTCGTTAGTCGCTCTCGATGTTTACGGCATAGTAGGCAATTGTTGGCGTCGCGAGTTCCTTGAACCAGTGCGGAGTTTTCGCCGGAATCGTAATCACGTCGCCTTTGCTCAAGTGGTAGGTTACTCCGCCTTCCACGGAGTCGGCCCGCTTTTGATCGGCGGCGGTCTGCTGGACGTTCACCATCGTTCCTCCCACGACCAGAGTTGCCTCGCCTTCGACGATAATGAAAACGTGGTTGGTGCGTTCGTGATATTCCACCTGGCCCGCTTTCCTGCGCTGGGCCAGCACAACGAGGCCTGGATCGCTCACGATGGAGCCGCCCTTCGCCATGACGGCTGCGACTTTATCGTGGTCGATATAATGAACCGCCGCTGGGACTCCGCTTCCAAAAGAAATTGCGCCGGCGCTGAACAGTGCCGCTGTCGTCAAAAATGTTCCCTTGGTTAAAAAGCGCATTTGTCGTTTCTCCCTTTTTCTCAATACTTCGTCCGCCCGATTGTCTACGCGTCAGCGCAGCTTTACGAACATCACCCAGTACAAAAGCTTCCCCTTGGTATCCACGTCGCTCTTCGAGACGAAGGCCAGCTTGCCATCGTCCTGCACACGGAAAACGGTAAGGCCCGGCAGAACCGTTCGAACGGTATTTCCATCGCGCACGTGAAGGGAGTCCTGATTTCCCACGACCAGCAGGCGCCCGGATGGATCGATCGAAAACGTTCGCGGATGAAATCCTTGCGTCGGAGCATTCTGAATCAGCGTTGGCTCACCGGTGGCCGGATCGATTTGAAAGACGGCAATAGTGTTTTCGCCGCCGCTGAAGACGGGCGTGCCTTGAAAATCCTCGGTGTCTTCCGCGCGGTTCCCGACGTACACGAACCGGCCGTTCGGATGCACGTGAACGGTGCTCGCCGCCTGCGTCGAATGAATATTCCCCGGATCGGCGACGGTGTCCTTCACAAACAAGGGATTCGGGCCCAGCGAGTCGCCGTTCAATAGCTGGTAGACCTCCAGCTTGTTCTGCGCCTCGAGCGAAAGGAAAACCCACGGCTTCGATGGATGGAAATCCAGATGCCTCGGCTGAAACCCGAAGCCCCCTCCGGGCGCGACGGACGCCCTCATGCTAAGTACTCCGTCGCGATAGCCCATGATCTTCAGCGCGCCGGGATCCTCCGGTTTCCCGTTGGCCGGCTTGTTGCCCCGGGTTACGAATATTACGCCCTTATTGGAAGGCATCACGCGCACCTGATGCCCATAGACTCCCGTGTCGAGCGCCCCCTCCGGCTTCACTTCCGTCGAGAGTGTTCCGTCCGGCGCGATCGAATAGACGGCGATCCTGCTCGGAATGTTATAGCCCACCAGGATGTGCGTGCCGGTGATATCGCCGGTTATAAAGATGGGGCGGGAGATGAGCGGGATATCCGCGCCGTGCTGATGGAGTGCCCCGGTTGCATCGACAGTAAACGCCGTGACGCCGCTTTTTTCGCCGCTGGCTTTTGCTTCAGCAGTGCCGCGATTGCTCCAGGCTATATAGAGGTAGCGCCCGGAAGGATGAAGCCAGCCCTCCTGCACGTAGGCGGGGAGAGTCACGGAGCTCTGCGGCACCAGCGTGGCGGAGGCGATATCCACGCCATATTGAGTCAGTTGCTCGCCCACGCTGGCATAGAGCGCCACGCGGCCCGGGGATACACGGGCGGTCGTCTGCCGTATCCCGCCGAAGGAAGCCCCGAGCGCCACTATTGCCAGCAACCCGATCAGCGGGCGAATCGCAAAAGTTCTCATGGCAGGGGCCTTTCAGCGACGCGTGCGGTCCTGATTTCACGGTGATGTATAGCGGATGGCATCTTTCTTCACCCCAATTCAAACCGAGAGCACTCTACTCCCCTGAGGCCCATTTGCAAATTCGAAATGTTTGCCTGTAGGGCTGCTTGCAGCACCCCTTGGTGATCGGTTCCCCGGTGCTATACTAAACTCCCACCCGTCGCAAGCGGTTTGCGACCCGAGTAACCTCACAGCTATGCGAATCAACTACTCCGCCGTCCGGAAATGGATCGTCACGTCGGTCGTTGTCGCCGGCCTGCTGCTCGCCGCGGGAGCTATCGTCGGCTTCTACGCCTTGGCCCCGACGCTTCACCGCATCGCCCGGACACGCACCGAAGATTACCTGCGGGCGCGGTTCAAAAGCAGTGTCGAATTCGCGGATTTTCACGTATCCGTTTATCCGCGGATCCATGTTGTGATTGACGGCCTCATCATGCGCCACGAGGGCAGGACGGACATCCTGCCGCTGATTCAAATCGGCACGATTATGATCGACGCCAATTTCGCCAGTCTCTTCGCCGCGCGCCCGGTGATCTCGCACGTCCTGCTGATTGGCCTGCGCATAAACACCCCGCCGCGCCAGCCCGGCGGCAAGCCCATGATCCACGGGACTCAGGCGGACCTCTCCTCGAAATTTCCAGTCACCATCGCAACGATCACCGCGGATGATGCGCGCCTCGTAATCCTTCGCCGCGACACGAAACCCCCTCACGAGTTCGAAATCCACCAACTTGAAATGGATAATTTCGATTTCAATAATCCCGCCTCCTTTCACGCTCTCCTCACCAACCCCGTGCCCCGGGGTGAAATTCATTGCGATGGCCGGTTCGGTCCCTGGCAGGCCGACGATCCGAGCCAGACGCCGGTGAGCGCAAACTACACATTCAATGACGCCGATATGGGCACGCTGAAGGGCTTGAAGGGCATCTTATCGTCGGTGGGGAATTTTTCAGGCCCGCTCGACTACCTGAACGTGGAAGGGAAGACCGACATCCCCGATTTCGCGCTGCGTACGAGCGATCACCCCATGGCGCTGCACACGGATTTCTCCGCCGTCGTCGACGGCACCAACGGCAACACCTACCTGAACATTGTGACAGCAAAATTCCTGCACACGACGCTGGTGACCAAGGGCGAAGTCGTCGACGAGTATCCCAACGTGAAGGGCCGCACGATTGTGATGAACACCTTCTCGAAATCCGCCCGCATCGAGGACTTGCTGTTCCTGGCCGTGAAATCGAACCCGCCCGTTATGACGGGCAAAGCCAGCCTCCAGGCGAAAATTCTGATCCCCGAAGGCGACGAGGACTTGATCGAGCGGATGAAAATCGACGGCCAGTTCGGAGTCGCCGAAGCGCAATTCGCGAGCGAATCGGTGCAGGGGAAGATCAACGCCCTCAGCCGCCGCGGGCAGGGAAGGCCGAAGGACACCGACCTCACCGCCGCCTCCGAGCTGCAGGGTGCCTTCAGGATGGGCGGCGGCGAAATCGACTTTTCGCGCCTGAGCTTCTCGGTCCCTGGGGCGGCCATCGACCTCGCGGGCAGCTACGGGGTGGATTCGGGCGCCTTGGATTTTCGCGGCAAGTTGCTGCTGCAGGCCAAGCTGTCGCAGACCGTCACCGGCGTGAAGTCATTTTTCCTGAAAGCGGTCGATCCGTTCTTCAAGGGGAAGAACGGTGAAAAGGCCGGCACCGTCCTCCCCATAAAAATTACCGGAACGAAAGACCATCCCGCATTCGGCCTGGATTTTCGCGACAAGGCCAACAAAGTTGGCGACAAGGACCAGGCGAACACGCGCCCCGACGACAAAACTTCCGCTCGAAGCGCTCGCGAATGATCGCCAGAGCGAAGATTATTTATCCGTCAACGCGTTAAGACCTGCCTGAGCGCACTGTTCGTCCTGCGCGCTGGTGCCCCCGCTCGCGCCGATCGCGCCAATCACTTTGCCGTCGAGCAAAATCGGCAGGCCGCCTTGCACCCCGGTGATGTGGTCCAGCGTGACGAAGTGTGGCTGGTTGTTATCGATCATATCCTGCAGCACTTTGGTCGGTCGCTTGAACCTCAGCGCCGTCTGCGCCTTGCCTTGCGCCACTTCGATGCTGCCGATCTGTGTGCCGTCCATGCGCCCGAGGTACACCAGATTTCCGCCATCGTCGACGACCACGAAGACCATCGTCCAGTTGTTCTTCGTGGCTTCCGCTTCGGCCGCTGCGGCCATTTTCTTAGCCAGCGCCAGGCTTACCGTCTTCTTTTCCACGTACTGAGCCGAGGCGGTGTTCGCACCCAAAATCGATAGAGCCATTCCCAACGCCAAAGCAGCCACTTTCAGTTTCATGTCGAGCCCTCCTTATGGTCGAGCGAAAATTCCGCTGTGAAATATATCCGGAACTCCTAGAATGAGTACATGAAAAAGTCGGGCGCGGGCCAGAGCCAGCCGGCATCGAAGCTCATCTCGAAAAGAGTCGCCGAACTCGCGGATTGGCGCGGGGAAACCCTTGGCCGGATGCGCAAGCTCATCAAGGAAGCGGTGCCGGACGTTGTCGAGGAGTGGAAGTGGAGGGGCGTTCCGGTTTGGTCGCACGACGGCATCATCTGCACCGGCGAATCCTACAAGGCTGTCGTGAAGCTGACCTTCGCCAGAGGGGCGGCTCTGAAGGATCCGGGTCGCCTCTTCAACTCGAGCCTCGACGGAAACGTCCGCCGCGCGATCGACATCCACGAAGGAGAAGAAGTGGACGAGTCCGCCTTCAAGGCGCTCGTTCGCCAGGCGGCCGCCCTCAACACTTCCGCCAAGTCGAAATCCTCGAAGAAAGCAAAGTCTTAAGGGATTTAAAGGTCGCGCCGGCCTTCCATCGCCTTCGACATCGTGACTTCGTCAGCATATTCGAGATCCGAGCCCACCGGAATGCCCATCGCAATCCGCGTGACGCGCACCCCAAGCGGCTTGAGCAGCTTCGACAGATACACTGCCGTCGCCTCGCCCTCCGCCGTGGGATTGGTCGCGATAATAATTTCCTCCACCGTGCCGCCTTTCAGCCGCTCGACCAGGCTCTTGATCTTCAGCTGGTCGGGCCCGACTCCCTGCAGCGGCGATAGCGCTCCGCCCAGCACGTGGTAGAGTCCGCTGAATTGGCGCGTCTTCTCCACCGCCTGAATGTTGGTGGCCTCTTCCACAACGCAGATCATCGTGCGGTTGCGCGTGGAACTCGCGCAGAAGTGGCACGGATCGCTATCTGTAATGTTGTTGCAGATCGAGCACTCGCGGACTTTTTCCTTGGCTTCGCGAATGGCATCGGAAAGCGCGAGAGCCTGGTCGCGGTCGACGCGCAGCAGGTAGAAGGCGAGCCGCTGCGCCGTCTTCTGCCCGATTCCCGGCAGGCGCTTCAATTCATCGATCAACCGCGTTACCGACGGCGCAAAATCAGGCATGGAATGGCACTCCCGCTGGCGATGTCAAACCGCAAAAGAGTATGTGCAACAAAGATGGATTGTTACTGGAAGGAAAACCGACTGGAAACGTCCGGCGTCTGCGAAGAATTCCGGATTCTTGCACCGGTCTAGAAGAGTCCGGGAATCTTTCCCATGAGGCCGGGAATTCCGCCCGTGAGGTCCTTCACCTGTTTCGACATTTCCTCGTCGACGCGGCGCGTCGCTTCGTTCACTGCCGCCAGCACGAGTTCCTGCACCATTTCCTGGTCCTTGCTCTTGAAGACTTCCGGCTCGATGCGCACGCTGACCAGTTGCTTTTGGCCGTTCATCTTCACCGATACCATTCCGCCGCCGGCCGAAGCTTCCACCGAGATCTCGCCGATCTGCTTTTCCAGCTTCTCCTGCACTTGCCGGAACTGCGAAAGCATCTGCTGCAGCGCTTTGACTTCCATAGTCTTATTCCTCGCCCGGACGCTTCACCCGTGAAATTTGTCCGCCAAATTTCTCAAGCATGGTCCTAACGATCGGATCTTCCTCGAACTGCAAACGCAACTCCGAATTCCGTCCCATTCCAACCGGTTTGCTATTCGCGTCAAGTTTAACACATACGCGCAGCGGCTGGCCCACCACTTGATTCAAAACTGTGCGCAAACGCTCCATCGGGTCGCGCGCCTGCAGCATTTCCGCGAGCGCGCGGCTCTCGGTCGGAAAAAAAAGATGCAGCTCGCCGCCTTCGATTTCCCATCGGGTCGCGTGCTCCACCATCGACCAAAGAAATTTTTGCCCCTGCAGCGCCGCTTTGATCGCATCCACCTGCACGGCCAATAATCCGTTCGTCGATTCCTCCGCCATGCGCGCCACCACCCGCGGCGGGGAAGCGGGCACCGGCACGGAGGATATCGGCGCGGAAACTTCCCGCATCGGAGTTGCCGCAGCTGCCGCGGGATCATTTGCCGAACCGCTGAGCGATTGCTTGGGTGTAATCGGGGTTGCGACGACCGGCGGTTCGGCAGTCGGCGGCCCAACAGACGCGTTTGGCTCCGGCGCCATGCGCACAGCCGCGCCGCTGCCGGACGTCTCCGCGACGGATGAAGTGAAGCTCGAGCGCGGGCCGCCAAATGGCGATACAGAAGGCGCGGTGGCGGATGTCACGGATTGTGTCGCAGGAACCGCGCGCGTCGGCGGCACAGCCGGCTTCACGGCTCGCGTTGCCTCGCTGACGCCGCCGCGCATCTCCGCGACGATTTCCTCGAGCGGCGCAAGCCTCTGCGCGTTGATGAGCTTCAGCAGGCCAAGTTCCAGATGCAGCCGCGGATCGGGCTTCCGGCGCAGTTCGTCGTCGGTCGCCATCAGAATATTGAAGAACCGTGTCAGGTCTTCCTCGCCGAATTGCGCGGCTTGTTCGGCCAGCCTGGGGCGCTCCTCTTCGGGCGCCGCAATCAGATTCGAACTCGCCCCGCACACGCGCGTCACCAGCAAATTCCGGAAGTGGCGGATCGCCTCGCGGCAGAAGTGCTGCAGGTTTTGGCCGTCGGCAATCAGCCGGTGTACGAGCGCGAGCGCCCGCTCCGCCGATTGCGCCGCAATCGCGTCGACCAGTTCATCCAGCACGCTTTCGGCGACCACTCCCAGAAGTTCCCGCACCTGCGTATCGGTGATCGCGTCGCCGCTGTAGGCGATCGCTTGTTCGAGCAGCGAGAGTCCGTCACGGAGGCTGCCTTCTGCCGCGCGGGCCAGCACCGCGACCGCGCCGGAATCGATCGGCAGATTTTCCGCCTTCGACACGCGCTCGATCTCGCCCGCAATCTCCTGGAACGTCAGCGCGCGAAACTGAAAAAGCTGCGCACGCGATTTGATCGTCTCCACCAGGTCTTCCGAACGCGTCGTGGCCAGAATGAAGACGACCCGCTCGGGCGGCTCTTCGAGGGTTTTCAGCAGAGCGTTCGAGGCTTCATCGGTCAGTTGGTGCGCCTCGTCGAGAATCACCACTTTGTAGCGGCTCGACGCGGGCGCGTAGCGCACCATCTCGCGCAATTCGCGGATCTGGTCGATGCCGCGATTCGATGCCGCATCGATCTCGAGGACGTCGAGCGAAGTTCCCGCCGCGATTTCCCGGCACGCGTCGCAGGTATTGTCCGGCTCGGCGGTTGGTCCCTTCACGCAGTTGAGCGCCTTGGCGAGAATTCTCGCCGTCGTGGTCTTGCCCACGCCGCGAACGCCGGAAAAAATGTACGCGTGCGCCACGCGATTCGAGTTGATCGCGTTCGCCAGCGTTTTGGTCACGTGCTGCTGCCCGACCAGATCGGCAAACGTCTGCGGCCGGTACTTCCGCGCGATCACCTTATAGCTCATCGGGAAATGGTCCGCATCGAAACGCGCCCGCCTCTGATTCCGTTCGCGCTCGTCGTTTTCTGCTTCTGTTTTCGCATTTGTTTTTCGTTGTAAGTGCCGCGCAGACGATAAGAGGAACTTCGGGTACTCCGCGGCACACGAGACTGACCCGTTACCGTTGCTCCCTTCCGGGCCTGGCGGGGTTCGCGGGGAATCGTTGCACAGAGCCCGAAGTTCCACCGATCGGCAGTCGCGCGGCAAAAAGTTTTCTTGCAGGACTGCTTCGCGGAGTCTAACACACGCGTTCTCTCACCGAAAGTAACCGCGGCAAAGTTGCCGTGGATTCTTTTGAAATTCGTGCGCGGAGTGTGCGACGATGGGCGCCGAAAAGGTGCCCTACGCGGAATCGTGGGTTGCGCGTGGCCTCGGCACACCTGGAGAACGCCGCGGGCTTTCGCCGAATTGTTCGCAGAAATTGCTCGCTGAATGGTCCAGGAAGAAAGATTCCAGGAGGAACAGCAATGGCCGGACCAATTTCACGCAGAGGATTGCTGCAGCTCAGCTATCGCACGGCCGCCGCTTTGGGCATTTCCGGCCTGGCGAGCGCACAGGACGCTCGGCCCGCCTCCGATTCCGACAGTCGCGAGCAAAGCGCTGCGCCCACTGTTGCGTTGAGCCCCGGCCTGCAATTGCATTACAGGGAAGACTGGCTGGGTGCCCCATGGGTGAACCCCGAAGCGGCGCTTCTCATTCACGGAAATCTCGAGTCCGGGGAAGTCTGGTTCGGCTGGGTGCCGGGAATGGCGCGGCACTATCGCGTCTTCCGCCCGGACCTTCCGGGATTCGGCAAGTCCACTGCGCCGGCTGACTTCGACTGGACGCTCGAAAATCTAGCCACGGTACTCGCAAATTTCATGGACAAGGTGGGGGTTCCGTCCGCGCATATCGTCGGCGCGAAAACCGGAGGCGTCATCGCGATGCAGTTTGCAGCGTCCTATCCGCAAAAGACACGCTCGCTGGTGCTCGCGAGCGGTCCGTTCGCGCCGGTGGATCCCAAATTCGAACACGCGCCGCAGAGCCAGCGCCTCGGTTCCGCCGCTACCCCCGAGGAGATCGAATACTTTAACAATTTGACGGCGGCCGTAAGCAAGGACACCAAGGTCAATATCCAGAAAGTGCTGGCGAAGATCGATCTGGACAATGTTCTGCCAAACATCAAAGCGCCCACGCTGGTGATGACCAGCGACCGCAGCGTCCTGCAATCGGTCGAAACCGTGCTTCGCTACCAGCCGAAAATTCCCAATTCACGATTGCTCGTGCTCACCAGCGACGCCTACCACATCGCCGTAGCGAATGCGGACGAATGCGTGCGCAACACGCTCGCCTTCATTCGCCAGGCGCATCCGCCCGCCACTGCCTGACGGTAGCGCGCCATTCCCGGCGCCGCACACGGAGGATCGCGACGTGAAAAGCATCAAAGTCCTCGCCATCGATGGCGGCGGCATACGCGGGATTATCCCTGCGGTAATCCTCGGTGAATTGCAAAGCCGGCTGGCCGCTCCTCTCTATACCGCATTCGACCTGATCGCGGGCACTTCCACCGGCGGGATCATCGCGCTGGGGATCGGCACGCGCTGCAAAGACAGCAGCCCTTATTCTCCCTCCGATCTCGTCGATATGTATGTGGAGAATGGCCCGGCGATTTTCAAGAAAAACCCCCTGACGACGGAACTGCAGGTCATCGGCCCTAAGTATTCACCCGATGCTTTGGAAGCAACCCTCGCCCGGTTTTTTCAGGATACCGAGTTTCAGTCCGCTCTGACGCCCCTGCTCATTTCGAGCTATGATTTGCAAAGCCAGCTGCCTTTTTTCTTCAAGAGCCACCGGATCGCCGGAGATGCCTCTTACAACTGGAAGGTAGCCGATGTCGCTCGGGCCACGTCCGCCGCGCCCACGTTCTTCCCGCCTCTGCATTTGATCAGCGGCAATCAGGAGTACGCCCTGGTGGACGGCGGAGTATTTGTCAACAATCCCTCGATGGCCGCTTACGCCGAGGCGAGATACTTGTATCCCGAAGCGCAGCGTATCGTGGTGCTTTCGGTCGGCACAGGCGACCGGCAGGATCAAATTACATATGCGCAGGCGAAAGGCTGGGGCTTGCTGGGATGGGCGAAGCAGATCGTGCCGGTTCTAATGGACAGTGTTTCGGAGGCGGTTGATTACGAACTGGCGGCGTTGCCGGGATGCGTCTACTACCGCCTCCAGATTCCCCACTTGCAGGACGCTTCGAACGAGATGGACGACGTGGACCCGCAAAACCTCGCGAACCTCCAGGCCATAGCCAGCGAGTATGCCGAGTCCGTTTCTGACGTTCTGACCAAAATCTGCGGGGAACTCAAAGAAGGCCGAGGCAGCGATCTCCCCGGCACCGGGCCGCAGCCAACCCGCACATCGTAAATGCGAGTGATGTCAGGTGTCGCAACAGGTCCGCGGTTCAATCACGAAAACTCAGCTTCATTCCTTCGGTAGCCGGTAAGCGATGTACTCGCTCGCAGTGTCGCCGCTGATCCCGATGACGATGTACTGCCGCCCATTGGCCATGTAGGTCATCGGCGATCCCACCTGCGGCGCGGGCATGAACACAGCGCCCACTTCCTTGCCGGTCGCCTTGTCGTAAGCGTGCAGCATCGCGCCTTTCCCGTGCGAAGGGATCGTCACCTCGTTGGGATCGCCGCAGATCACCAGTGTTTTCGTCACCAGCGTGCCGGCGATATCTGCCTGGCCGGTGGGCGGAATATCGAGCCCCTTAAGCACAGGGCTATTACGGATCTCATCCGGAGTTGTACCGTGCGGAATCTGCCAAACGAATTCGCCCGTATCCAGATTGATCGCCGTGATCGTCCCGTAAGGCGGCTTGATCAACGGCAAGCCCTGCACCGGCAGTCTGCTGATGGCGTTGATGCGGCCCATGTCCACCACGTAGTTCATGTCCGATGTGCCGGGCTTGGGAGGAATGAGTCCCTTCACCCTCAAGCACGCGTTACACGCCTGCACGTAGAAGATGTGGGTCTCGGGATCGTAAGATCCTCCGGGCCAGTCGGTGCCGCCGTGGCTGGTGCCGAGCGTGAGCGTTCCGAGCTGGTCGCCGTTGTTCACCTCCGGAGGCGTGAATACCGGCCCGAACTTGTAGTGTTCGCTGATTTGCAGGGCCTGCGCGCGCAGTTCGGGCGTGAAGTCGATCAGGTCATCGACCATCACACCATTGCGCGCATACTGCTTCGGCTTGGTGGGTATAGGCTGGGTGGGCGAATACCACTCACCCGGCACCGTACCTTTCTCGACGGGTTTCTCCTCGAAGGGCCACACCGGTTTGCCGTTGGTGCGGTCAAATACGTACAGGATTCCCTGTTTGGTTGGCTGCGCGAGGGCTTTGATCTTGCGGCCCTCTACCGTGATATCGGCCAGTACCGGCGCGGCCGGGATATCCATGTCCCACAGTCCGTGATGAATCAGCTGGTAGTACCACTTGCGCTCGCCCGTCTTCAGATCGACGGCCACCAGCGAGTCGCCGAATAATCCGTTTCCGGGCCGGTGCCCTCCATAGTGATCTCCCGTAGGCATTTCTACGGGCAGGTACGCCAGATTGAGATCCTCATCCACGGATATCTGCGCCCAGATGCCGGTGTTCCCGTTCTTGTCCCAGGATCCATCGAGCCACGTATCGTTGCCGAACTCTCCGGGCTTGGGAATCGTACGAAAAGCCCAGAGCATCTTGCCGGTTCGCACATCGAAAGCGCGGGCGAGGCCCTTGGTGTTGGTATGGGTCTTGGGATGGTTGCCGCCTTCAAACGCCGACCCCACCAGGATTTCGTCTTTCACCACCACGGGCGCCGCATGTAGAGCGATCTCGCCTTTTTCCAGGTCGATCTGCTGGCCCGCGCCGTATTCGACGCCCACCTTCAGGTCCACGATCCCGTTTTCGCCGAAGGCCGGATCGGGAATTCCCGTCTTTGCGTCGAGCGAGACCAACCGGTAGCCGATCGTCACATACAGTACGCGCGCTTCTTTGCCGTTACTCCAGTAGGCCAGTCCGCGTCCCGAAAGGCGCCGCGGCGCGACGGCCGCCCGCTCGCCTTCATTGATGCTGTGCATCCACAGCAACTCGCCGGTGGTGGCGTCCAGCGCAACGACAGCCTTCCGCGTGCCCGCCGTGGCGTACACAACTCCGCCCACCATGAGCGGTGTTCCCTCGAGTCGGAACTCCGGTATCGGCCCAAGGTTGTCGGTCTTGAACGTCCAGGCAACCTCCAGCTTGTTGAAGTTCGACGCATCGATCTGATCAAGTGGGCGGTAACGCGTGCCGGCCAGATCCGCGCTGTAAGTAGGCCACTCGAAATCCTTGTTGACCGCCCCGTTCGTGGATTGCGCCTTGATTTTCGGCGCCAACGCGGCGAGAGCCACGAGAAGAAACAGCGCTGCCACGGCACACAACTCGACAGCGGCCCGCGCATCCTTCGCGCACGCACTGCCGGCCTGCTTTGCAACAAGGTGCCGATTCCGGTTTTCAGTCATTCATTCCTCGTTCTGGTCGATAGATGTCAATTGATATCGATGATGGTTGTCGATGATACCTGAAGATGCTTTCGTCACGCCTGCCGCGCACACGCTCTCGCACCGGCTCAGTTGTTCGGAAGCCGGAACGCAATATAGGCGCCCGGAAACGTTCCGCCCCCGATTGCCAGCACGATGTACTGTTTCCCGTTGAGCATGTACGTCATCGGAGATCCGCTCTGCGGTGCAGGTATATAGACGGCGCCGACTTCCTTGCCGGTTACCTTGTCGTAGGCGTGAAGTGTCGCGCCGAGCCCGTGCGCGGGAGTCGTAGTGAACAGAGGATCGCCGGAGATCACGAGCGTTTTCGTCACCAGCGTGCCCACGCTGCGGGCCTGGCCGGTGCGCGGAATCGTGAGTCCCTTGAGCGCCGGATTGTTGCGCACCGCGTCCGGCGTTTCGCCGTGCGCCACCTGCCACAGGTATTCGCCGGTGTCCAGATTGATCGCGCTGATCGTCCCATAAGGAGGCTTGATCATCGGCAATCCCTGCACCGACACCCCGCCGCCTCCTTCGTGCAAGACGTAGTTATTGTCCGAAACCTCCGGCTTGGGCTGCACCAGGCCCGCTACACCCAGGCAGGCATCGCAGGCCTGAATGTAAAAAACGTGCGTCTCGGGATCGTACGATCCGCCCGCCCACACAGTCCCCCCGGCGTTGGTGGCCAGCGTGAGCGTGCCGATTTGCTGCGGAGTCGAGACCACCGGCGGAGTGAAGATGGGTCCCATCTTGTAGTGCTCGGCAGTCTGCAGAGCCTGGCTATGAAGCTCGGGCGTGAAATCGATGAATTCATCCGCGGTCACGCCGTTGCGTACGTAGGGCTTGGGCTTGGTGGGCATCGGCTGCGTCGGCGAATACCACTCGCCGGGCACAGTGCCTTTTTCCACGGGCTTTTCTTCGATCGGCCACACGGGCTTGCCGGTCACACGGTCGAAGACATAGAGAATCCCTTGTTTGGTGGGCTGTGCGACCGCCTTGACCGTCCGCCCGTCCACATTGATATCGGCCAGTATGGGCGCCGCGGGGATGTCCATGTCCCACAATCCGTGATGCACCAGCTGGTAGTGCCATTTCCGCTGCCCGGTCTTGAGGTCGACGGCAACGAGCGACTCTCCGAACAGCCCGTTTCCGGGACGATGGCCGCCGTAGTGGTCTGCCGTAGGCAACTCCACGGGCAGGTACGCGATGCCGAGATCTTCATCCACGGAAATCTGCGCCCACACGCCCGTGTTTCCGTTGGTGGCCCAGGAGCCGTCCAGCCAGGAGTCGTTGCCAAATTCGCCCGGTTTGGGGATGGTCCGGAAAGTCCAGATCAGTTTGCCGGTTCGCACGTCGAAGGCGCGCACCAGGCCCTTCGAGTTGTTATGCGTCTTGGGCGCGAAGCCTTCGCTGAAGGCCGATCCCACGATCACCTCGTCCTTCGCCACGATCGGTGTGGCATGCAGCCCGATCTCTCCCTTTACCAGATCGATCTGCTGGCCCGTACCCACCTGGACGCCAACCTTGAGGTCCACAGCTCCATTCTCGCCAAAGCTGGGATCGGGAATGCCCGTTTTCGCGTTCAGGGAGATCAGCCGGTATCCGGTGGTCACGTAAATGACGCGAGAGTCGGTGCCATTGCTCCAGTAAGCCAAGCCGCGCCCGGAGAGCTTTCGCGCCGCCACTTGCGCCCGCTCGCCTTCATTCTCGCTGTGCATCCAGAGCAACTCGCCGGTGGCTGCATCGAGAGCCACGACGGCGCGCCGCGTTCCGGCGGTGGCGTAGAGCACGCCGCCAATCATCAGCGGAGTTCCCTCCAGCTTGTACTCCGGCTTGGGGCCGAGATTATCGGTCTTGAATAGCCAGGCGACTTCCAGGTTGTTGAAGTTGGAGGCGTTGATCTGGTCAAAAGGCTTGTAGCGCGTGTTGGCAAGGTCGGCCCCGTAAGTCGGCCATTCGGAAGTATTGCCGCTCGACTGCGCGTTGATTTCGGGCGTGACGGCCGCAAGAACTGCAAGCAGCAGGATTCCCGCCGCCGCGCAGAAATCGATCTCTCGGTTCCGTCTGCCGTCAGCTCTCCCCACCCTTATCAGATTCCGCCTATTTCGATTGCTTTGCGTCATGTGGTCCCCGTCTATTATTTTTCCGGGGGTACGATACCATGAGCAAACCTGTTTGCAAGGGAATCTAGTGCCTGTTGGTGTGCGACCAAACTCCCGTTTGGGCTCGTGGTATAATGAAAACGTGAATGTGATCGTCAAGAACAAAGACATCCTCGGGGGGACTCCTGTCTTTCGCGGGACGCGAGTGCCGATCCAAACTCTATTCGACCACCTGGAGGGCGGCGAAACACTCGAAGACTTCCTGCAGGGCTTTCCCACCGTGACGCGTAAATCGGCGGTCGCCGCGCTCGAAGAAGCGAAGGGTCTTCTGCTCGCCCGTTCCTAGATGCGCAATGATGCGCATTCTGATCGACGAATGTATCGATGAGCGATTCCGGAATTATTTGCCCGGCCATGACTGCCAGACGGCCCGTTACGCGGGATTGGCGGGACTGAGTAACGGCGAGCTTCTTACCGCGGCGGAGACCGCGCGATTTGACGTTTTCCTCACAGCAGATCAAGGCATTCGAATATCAGCAAAATTTAACTGGGCGAAATATCGCAATCATCATCTTCCGGGCGAAATCGAACCGCTTAAGAGACCTCTTGCCGTACGTGCCCGCTTGCCTCGTGCAGATCGAATCCATTCAACCGGGCCAGATCGTGAGAATCGAGGATTAGAGCGATAGGCTGTATTTTCCATCTGCTTCGTCTTCCGGAAATCAAAATCATTGGAGTGTGAGAGACGGGTCCAGCACGGAATCGCTCGAAGACCGTGGCCCGCGTGAATCCATTCCTTGACCCGAAACGCCTTCCAGGTGCGATTAGAGCCTTTTCGTAACGGCTCGCTCGATGGACCCAATCACCTTTGCGCTTGTTCTTTTCCACGACCGGCATTATGGTTCCAGCCTGCGTAGCGACAAGGGGTGACTGCCATGAAACTCATCGTTGGATACTTGATCGCTGGATTGATTCTCTTCGCCGCGATCGCCCACATCGAGGCCGCATCGGCAGCGGCCACGGCTGCGGCGCAGGCGGAAGCGAGCAACGTGCCGGTGAGTGCCGGCGACATCGGCGGTGTGGTGACCAGCTCGGAGGGTCATGAAGCTGGCGTGTGGGTCATTGCGGAGACCAGCGACTTTCAGGTGAAGTTCCGCAAAATCGTGGTAACAGACGCCGCCGGCCGCTACCTCCTGCCGGAATTGCCCAAAGCAAATTACAAAGTCTGGGTGCGCGGCTACGGACTGGTGGATTCGCCACCCGTGGATGCCACGCCGGGGAAGACGCTCGCGCTCAAGGCGGTCGTCGCGCCGAACGCCGGTGCCGCGGCGCAGTATTACCCCGCCAACTACTGGTATTCGCTTCTGCAGCTTCCGCCCAAGAGTGCGTTCCCGATGAAAATCGCCCCTCCTCCTGCTGCCGATCATGCGAACCTCTATGCCGATTGCCGCCAGGGAGCGCAGGGCTGCGGAGAGCGCGCCGGAAGGGAAACCATTCCCGGGCTCACTCAGGAGGAAGTCCAGAACGGCCAGGAAGTCTCCAATCGCGCCGAGTTTGTCTACAACGTGAAAAGGGTCTGCGAGGATTGCCACCAGATGGGCGACAAGGCCACGCGCGAGATGCCCGCCAATCTCGGGAATTTCGATTCCAGCTCGCTGGCCTGGGAGCGCCGCGTCAAATCCGGCCAGACGGGCGGCCGGATGCTCGCCGCAATCGACGCACGCATGGGCCACTATCAGGGACTGGCCATGTTCGCGAGCTGGACGGACCGGATCGCCGCCGGCGAACTGCCGCCCGCTCCGCCGCGCCCTCAGGGTATCGAGCGCAATGTGGTGCTCTCGATCTGGGACTACGCGTCCGACAGAGCCTTCGTTCACGACATCGTCGCCTCGTATCAATGGGACCCCACTGTGAACGCCTACGGCCCCATCTACGGCGCGGACTATTCCCAGGACAGGCTCGAGTATCTCGTCCCCGCGGAGTTCCGGAAGGGAAATATGCCCGCTCCCATGACCCATCCGGAAGATACCCCGCGGCTGCGCCCGTGGTCATGGCCGCAAAACGACGCCCCGTCTCCCTATTGGGGTGACGAGGCCGTCTGGCACGACATCAAGACCGCGAGCGAGCCCAAGATGGACGGCAAGGGCCGCGTCTGGTATCACGCAACCACGCGCGCGGACGTCCCCGAATTCTGCCGCGCCGGCGCCGACAATCCCTATGCAAAGAATTTCGCGTTCAAGAATGGCGTCGAAGGCAGGGGCCTGGTCGTGTACGACCCAAAAACAGGCCAGCAGACCGCCATCGACACCTGCGGCGGAGGGCACTCTGCCTTTGCCGGAGACAAGGACGAAACCCTCTACATGGGCCTCGGATTATCGAGCGGCGGCTTCAGTTGGTTCAACACGCGCGTATGGGATGAGACTCACGATGTGCAGAAAGCCCTGGGCTGGTGCCCCGGCGTGATCGATTACAACGGCGATGGGAAAACCGGCCCGTACACCACGCCCGACCAGCCCGCCGATCCGAACCTCGATCGGATGATCAGCGGAGGTCAAAGCTACGGCGTGGGTGTGAACCCGGTTGACGGAAGCTTCTGGGCGGTAGGCGGCGTCAACGGAGGTCCGAAGGCTTCGGTGCCCGGCAAAATTATCCGCTACGCGATGGGTGCGAATCCTCCCGCCACATGCACTACGGAAGTCTATGAGCCGCCATTCAACAATCCCAAGGCGCCCGGCGTGGAAGGCTTCAACACGCAGGGCGTAGAGGTCGATAGCAAGGGCATCGTGTGGGTGGCGCTGGGAGGCAGCGCCCAGCTCGGCCGCTTCGATCGCAGCAAGTGCAAAGTGCTCAACGGACCGACCGCCACAGGCCAGCACTGCCCGGAAGGCTGGACTCTCTATCCAGTGCCCGGCCCGCTATTCAAAGGCACCGATGTAAGAGCGGATTATTTCTATCTAGGCTGGGTGGACCGCGAAAATACCCTGGGCCTGGGCCGCGACATCCCGATCATCGACGGCACCGATTCCGATTCCCTGATAGCGTTTCTTCCCGACCAGAAAAAATTTGTAACCCTGCGCGTCCCATACCCGATGGGCCTCTACACCCGCTCGATGGACGGCCGTATCGACGACCCCAAGGCCGGATGGAAAGGCCGCGGAGTCTGGGCGGGGAACAACGAGCGCGTGGTCTGGCACATAGAAGGCGGGAAGGGAACCACCAGCCAGATCGTGCACTTCCAGGTTCGCCCCGACCCGCTAGCCAAATAATCGGCTTTGTTGCTTTGACACTTTCGAGAGCAGGCTGTGCCAGTTAGTCCTTGGCCGCCGCAAACGCCACGCATGTCGCGTCGGGCACATCCGTGAGACTCTGGCTCAGAGGAGTTAACATGCCCGTTGCCGCGTCCACGCGAAAGACCGTCACGGTGCCGGAACCTTCGTTAGCCGAGAATAGAAACGCGCCGGAGGGGTCGAGCGAGAAGCTGCGCGGAGTTTTTCCCCTGTCGGGATGCGCTGAATCGTCGTTAGCATGCCGGTGTTCGCGTCGACGGCGAACACGCCAACGCTGGCGTCTTTCCGGTTGGCGTCATAAGCAAATCTTCCCGTGCGATTCACCTGCACCTCTGAATAGGTGCTCTGCCCTTCGGATCCTTCCGGCAATGGGAGCGTTTGTAGTTCCTTGAGCGTCGCTTGCGCGGCGTCGTATGTGAAGGTAGTCACCCCTTTGTCGCTAACCATGTACATAAACCTGCCATTGGGATGAAAAAACATGTGCCGTGGCGCTCGCCCGGGCGGGAAGACCGCCGCCGGCGTATCGTTTGGCTCCAGCTTGCCCGTCGAATGATTCAAAGGGTAGGCGAAGATGCGGTCGGCACCCAGATCGGCCACCAACACGTAGCGATTATCGGGGGAAGCGACTGTGCCATGGGCGTGCGGCCCGCCCTGCCGCACCGGATCGATGCTCGATCCATGATCCTGCATGAACCCCGCCGCTTCTCCGAGGCGCCCATCGTGCCCAATGAGAAACGTTGCGATGCTCCCGCTGCCGAAATTCGCCACGATCAGTATTCGCCCCGTCCGGTCGAGCGCTAAGTGGCACGGACCAATGCCTTTGGACGAAACTTTGTTTAGAAACTTCAGCTTGCCGGTTTTGCGGTCGATGGCGTAGGCGCTGACTGTGTTGCCGGGGTCCGTACCGCCCGGGTGCTCGTTGGTCGAGTAAAGATAACGCTGGTCAGGGGTTACGACCAGCCACGAGGGATTCACGGTCTCCGCGACGAGGCCCAGCGGGGTCGCTTGGCCGGTGGCCGGCGAGAAGCGATATCCGTAGATTCCCTTGCTGGTTGTGGCCGTATAGGTACCGACATAGACAAAGTAGTCCTTCGCGCCGGGCTTCGCGGCGCTTCCGCTGGACGAAAGCAGGAAGGCAATTATTGCGACGACTACGCAGGCGGCGCTCACGCACTTTCCGAAGCTCGCCGTCGGTGAAAATGCTGATGGGTTTCTGTTGGTCACCGGCGGAGTATATGCGAATGCCTGCCGTTTTCAACTTCCTGTTTCGCGCCGCGCGCCCAAAAGTTTGCTGGCAGAATCGGGCGGGCGCGGATACTATGTCCCGGGCAGCGGCTGAAAAAGGACTATTGAAGTTGAAAGAGTTTTCCCGCCACATAGAGATCATGACGATGCCTAAGGCCATTTTTTTCAGGACTTCCACTTTCTTTCTTCTGCTGTTCTGCGGACTTCTCGGAGGGATTTTCAGCCGGCCCGCATCCGCGCAAGTCGATTTGTCGGGCTACTGGGACGGCAAGTTTTACGAGGATGAACCCGAGCGCATTCCGGGGCCCGAAATCGGCGACTACACCTCCATGCCGATCAACGACGCAGCGCGCATGAAGGCGGATTCGTGGGACGCGCAAAAACTGGAAATGGTGGAGCACGAGTGCGACCCGCACCCGCCCGATTACGCGGTGCGAGGAGGCGGCGATATCAGGATCTGGCCGGACGTTGATCCGTTCACGCAGGGCGTGCTCGACTGGCGCATGACCACGAGGTACCGGCTCGCGGAACGAACGATCTACATGGACGGGCGTCCCCACCCGTCGGAGAACGCGCCCCACACGTGGCAGGGCTTCTCGACCGGCGAGTGGGAAGCGGATATGCTCAAGGTGATCACCACGCACCTGAAGGAAGGACAGATTCGCCGGAACGGAGTCCCGCGCAGCGACCGGGCCACGATGATCGAGTATTTCATCCGCCACGGCGATTTCTTCACTATCGTCACCGACGTGGAAGACCCCATTTATATGACGGAGCCGTTCATCCGCACCTCCAACTGGATCCTCGCCCTGGGGCGGCATCTCCGGGATACCTCCTGCATTCCGGCCGTGGATATCCCGCATCCGGAAGGCTATGTCGCCTATCACGCGCTCGGCGAAAATCGCTTTCTGACGGAGTTTGCGTCCCGGTGGGGAATACCTGTGGACGCGGTCCGCGGAGGCGCGGAGACGATGTATCCGGAGTACCAGGAGAAGATGGCGAAGATGCCTCCGCCGCCTCCGCTTGAGGTACGGAAGGAAATGAGGCAGTGAAGCAGATGAGAAGAAACTCGACATAGTACTCCGATTGACTAACACAACCTGCGGGAGTATTCTCTCGAACGTTTGCTTGCGAGTAATGGTGCGTAACTCTTAATCGCCGTCACCAGGAGACTATATCCATGCACGCAGTTGCATGTTGGGTTCTAGCATTGATTGGCTTGATGGGGCAGCCCGCGACCGCTCAGACGGAGGGCTCATCCCAACCGTCCGCCGCAGCGTCCGCGGACTCCGCCAAGCCTGTTCTCGACTTTGAATACTTCCGCACGAAGGTGCAGCCGATTTTTCTGGCCAAGCGGCCGGGGCACGCGCGTTGCATTTCCTGCCACATGGCCGACGACCGCCTGCATCCTCACCTGGCGACGCTGCCGCCGGGGGCTACCATGTGGGACGAGGAAGCCTCGCGCAAGAATTTCCAGGAGTACAGCCGCGTGGTGATCCCGGGCAGCCTGAAGAGCCCGCTCCTGCGCCATCCTCTTGCGGAAGAAGCGGGCGGGGACGGCTTCCACAGCGGCGGCAAGCACTTTAACTCGCAGCAGGATCCCGAATGGCTCATCCTGAAGGCGTGGGTATTCGGCGCGAAGGGCTGAGAAGTCCAGTCGGACTCGATACGAATTCATTCCAGGGCGGGAGGATGACGAATATGCTTCACACGAGTGCATTTCTGCGACGGGCAATGGCTGCCGGGGTTGCCGTCCTCAGCATGGCGGCGTGGACCGCGGCCGCGAACAAGCCGCGCATCCTTCAGACGAATTTTGCGGGGGACAACATCACCATCATCGACCCTGTCACGAACAAGGTGGTGGGCAGCATTCCCGACATCGAAGTGAACCATGGCGTGGCCGTGGCTCCGGACGGCTCGCGCGTCTATGTAAGCTCCGAGGCGGATAATACGCTCGATATCGTGGAATGGAAAACGCGCAAGGTGATCAACCGGATCCCCCTCAGCGGCCACCCGAACAACATCGGGATCAGCCGCGACGGGAAGAAGGTGTACGTCACGATCATCAACGGGAAGGGCGGAGTGGACGTGATCGACACCGCCTCGCAGAAAGATGTGAAGACGATCCCAACGGGCACCTTCACGCACAATGCCTACGTGACGCCGGACGGCAAGTACGTGATCGCCGGCTCGCACATGGACAAGAAATTTACTGTCATCGACGCCGCGACCGATGAAATCCTCTGGGCCATGCCCATGGATCTGGGAGTGCGCCCGATGGTGATGTACACCAATCCGGACGGCTCGTCCAAGTGGCTGATCATCCAGCTGACCAACTTCAACGGATTCTCGGTGATCGATTTCGAGGCACGCAAGGAAATCAACCGCATTACGCTTCCTCCGCTGGAGCCCGGGAGGAAAGGCGTTCCCGGAGGCGGCGAGGTTTCCCACGGCATGGCGATCACCAGCGATCGAAACACTCTGGTGGTCAGCAGCCGGGTAAACTCCGCGGTGTATTTTTATTCTCTTCCGGACCTGAAGCTGCTGGGGACGACAGATCTTAGCGGCAAGGGCGCCGCGTGGATGACGCTCTCGCCGGACAGCAAGACGGCGTACGTCTCCAACTCGATGAGCAACACCGTCTCGGCCATCGATATCGCGTCGATGAAAGAGGTTGCGCTCATTCCGGTGGGCTTCGTTCCGAAGCGCAACGTCGCGGCGATGATGCCCTAAGCGCGCGCTTCGGCAATTTGCCGAAGTGCGTGGCTAGCGGAAGAGTCTTTGTGGCAGCGCCTGAACAGGCTGTGGAAAAATGCCAAAATCTGTTCCTCAGGGGCTAAAGCCCTATTGAATGCTTGGACTTTATGTCGGAGCTGAAGCTCCGACCCCCTAAAACCCAGGCTTTTCCGCGGCCTGTGAAGCCGCATCTATTTTCTGGCATTTGCGGCACGGATAAATCCGTGCCCTGACGAAAAGCCGCCATCGCCACGCAGACTTGGAAGGTTCTTTGGCGGCTTCCGCTACCATTGAAATTCGACCTGTCGGGCCTCGTAATCGAAAATCACGAAACGGAACTGCCGCAGCAGGTCCTGCCCGACGAGAATATCCACCCCTTGCAGCATCATGGACTGCACCAGCGCCTTCGCCTTCAGCTCGAGGCCGTCGGCAATCGTTAACGAAACTTCCCGCTGATGGACGCGCACGACTCCGTTCCCGGTGGTCATCTCAATCAAGGGCCCCTCGGCTTTCAGCACCCGGTCTGAGACGATCGTGTTGGTAGCGCCGCTGTCGATCACGCATACGTAGCGGCGCCGGCTACCATTGACGCGGCAGGTTACACCGACCATCTGATGGTAGGGATCGTCCTCCATCCTGACCGCCGTCACCTTGCTCATCTGCTGCGCCGGGCTCGTCTGCGACGCGAGAAGCACCAGGCTGACCAGCCCGAGGAGGATGTCCAGCCGCCTCCTCTTCGCTTTTGCCTTCGGCTCCCGGCCCCGCCCGTTCCGCGGGCGTGCGATGCCGAATCCGGAATTGTCCGGCAATATCCCACGCAACGTTTTTCTCGTCGTCAGGCTCAGCACGACCATGTGGCGCCTTCTCAAGCCGGGAGCGAGAAGCATCTCCATCGTCGTTCACGTGTTCTCCCCGCGAGTGTCCGGTAAGTTCATCCTGAATTCGCGGCGTCAAACCAACAAGGCCCATAATGGTTGGCGACCAAAATGGCGGGGATACAAATTGGAAGGGAACCAAATTGGATCGGAAAACGCAGAGACGGGCATATCGGTTTGTGGATACGTCTAAAAGGAGATAAACGAGCGACCTGACGGATAGTCTGTTGCGGGGTTGCAGAGAATTAGCCGCACTGCCCAATGCCCATCACGCCGCGGTCGAAGAGGTGAATGCTATTCAGCGAGTTACTTTTTCCGGCGAGCCTTCTTGCGGGCAATGCGGACAGGGGCATTCCTCCGGACCTTTTTCGCGGTAGCGCGGTTGGGGGCGAGTAAGTGGGTCAGCTCAATGGTGCGATCGGGAAGCACTGCGCGCAGTTCCAGTCTTCCACCGAGCGCATTCAGATAGTTCATAAGGCTTCCGACTTTAAGGTTAGGACGCCGCTCGAGCCTGGAGATCGCCACTTGCGTTACCTTGAGTTTGCGGGCCATGAGGGACTGGCTTACCTGGAGCGCTTCGCGCAGTTGTGCCAGTTCCATTTTCTGAAGTTCGTTTTTCGCCATTACGTGCGCCCGGAGTTGCGCTTCCGGCGACATTGTTTCGGCCATGAGATCGCTGAATTTCTTATGCATCCTTGATCAACCCCTCTTTCTTTAATTCCCGAAGATACTGCGAATATATCTTGTCGGCTGCGGCGACCATCTTGGCAGTCCAGCCCTTTCCGCTCTTGATGCCGCCGATTAGAAGAATCCCCGACTGCCGCGGATCGAAGGCGAACATTATTCCACGCCTTGGACTATAACATATAGGTTATGATGCATCAAGTCCTGAAATGCCGCGCAGTGCGAGAAGGACCGGGTGAGAAGGGGTAGAAATGTCAGTTCCGTGGTTACTTCTCTAATTCCCTGAATTGATTGATCGCGACGACACTGCCGTCCGGGAAAGTAGCGCGAATTTCGAGGCGTCCGCCCATCGCGCGCACGATCCCCTCCAGGCTGCTGATGTACATATCCGCGCGTCGCTCCATCTTCGATACGGAGGCCTGGGAAATGCGAAGCGCCTTGGCCAGGGTTTCCTGCGTGATGTGCCGTGCCTCCCGCAGTTCGTTGAGGGCCAGCTCTTTTGTCTCGCGATCGACCGCCTCTTTGATCCGCTTTCTTCGCTCGGGCGACATCTTGTTTTCCAATTCACGGAAGTTTCGATGGCTCATGGGATCAATCCTTTCGTTCTGATCTCTTCCAGATATTCGTCGTAAATGCGATCCGCGAACGGGACAAACTCTTCGTACCAGCGATCATTCCCGGTCTTGTTGCCGCCGGCAAGAAGAATGGCCGCACGCCGGGGATCAAAGCAAAACAGGACCCGATAGGGTTCGCCCGCATGCTGGACGCGGAGTTCTTTCATGTTGGCGTGCCGAGACCCGCGAACGGTGTCGACCGTGGGCCGGCCGAGATTTGGGCCATGGGCTCGCAAAAGCCCGATCTTCACAGCGACACTGTCCTGCTCGGCCTCCGAAAGACCTTCCCACCAGACGTTGAACTCGTCGGTGAATTCGATCGCCCATTCCATCAAAGGAATATAGCCTGTGGGCTATGTATGGTCAAGGGGAAAGATGGCCTGCCGAGTTATGGCCAAAAATGACGCTGCCATCGTAGCGGTTAAGAATGGAGCCGAGGCCCGGACTTGAACCGGGGACCTGCCGATTACGAATCGGCTGCTCTACCAACTGAGCTACCTCGGCACTCTTACAGCGGCACCTATAATGCATGTACTGAAAATTTCCTGCGAACATTTCCCACCGCCAATCGGGAGATTGGCGTTCCCGGGGACGGCGGCGCTCGTTCGGCTTTTTGAATTGTAAACTATCCCGCTGCGAATTGTGTCTCCAATCCTTCTTTGGCAATGCGGAATCATCAAGGCGGGCGGCGGGGTGTGGCGGAGCCTTGCTTATTGTTCTGCGCTGAGCGCCTTAAATCCGGAGGAGGGATTGCCGTGTCTCGCGTCCACCGGATTCTCGTACTACCATGGACGCGGGGGAAGGGCCTGCAAGACGACCGCATGGGTGTGAGTTCCGGTACGCAGCCGCAACAGCGTTGCGGAAAATGCGGGGAGGCGCTCGTCCTAGGGCCCGTGCCGGGCGCTAAGACGTTTCCGCGACGCCTGGAGTGCCCCACGCACGGCTGGGAAAAGGAAACGGTGCGCGCGATTCGAATTAGATTTTACAAAGATCGTCCGGACTGGTAGGGAAGCGAGTGCTGTTTTTTCTTGCGAAAGTTCACGGCCGGGGAGACGGTCACAGCGCCGCTAAAGATACACGCGTCGTTTTCGGGCCGCAGGCAAGCGCCGGACCCTCAGCAGGGGATTCCCAGGTTGAGCTGTTCGAGAAACTCCTGCTCGATGGTTTCCTCGGCGCGATACCAGTCGACCTCAGGAGAGCCTTCGGGGCAACCGCGCATGAGCCAGTAATAGTGAGCCAGCAACGCGACTGTTTCCTGGGTTTCGCGCAGGTAGGTTTCGAACTCGCAAACGGATAATTTTCCGGCTGGGCCGAGTTTCGAGGAAGGATCAACTATTTCGTTTATCATTTGCGCCTCCGTCCTCAAAATATCCTTTTCGCCTCCCTCGCTCCATACGGGGATGGCCGCTTAGTTGGCGAGAAAAGGTCTTAGACCGTTACTAGTGTTTTTCGCTGCAGTACATGTTTTCACGGACGTTTCTGCGGATTGTCGGCGATGGCCTCGTCGAACGGGCCGGACCACTCTGTCAAAGTAACCGAGAGGAGAAATGCAAAATGATCGCCCACCGAACGGCTGCGCTGAGCGCTTTTATTTTGGGGTCACTGTTCCTGGGGCAACCGTGCATATCGCGGGCCCAGGAATCCACAAAGCAGGATTTGAAGGATGCGGGCCACGATACCAAGGACGCGGCGAAAGATACGGGAAGAGCCACCAAGCATGCCGCCAAAAAGACGGGACACGCCGTCAAGAAGGGAACCAATAAAGCCGCCGAGAAAACGGAGGAGGGCGCGCAGAAGGTCAAGGATAAAACCGATCCGCACGACTAGCGCAGCGCGCGGCTACTCTTTCGGTTTAAACCAGGAGAAGCCGACGGTGAAGAAGAGGGAGGCGTTGTATCCGGGGTTGTAGGTGCTGAGTCCCGCGTTGGAGTGGTGCACGTAGGCGGCTTCAATCAGCAGTGCTTTCCGGCGCTGCAGAAAAATATTGGCTCCCAGCGCCGCCTGTGGCGTGAAATTTACCCAGGACGTGTTGGCGGCGGGCAGATTGCTGGTGCTGAAGAGGATGCCTCCCGCGATGGACGCGTAGGGCGCGACCGTCTTGCCGCTGGTGAAGTTCCACCTCCACACGGCGGGTTTGAAGCTGCCGCCATAGACATTGCCCGTGGGCATCAGAACCGTGTAGACGGGAAGCATTTCAACGGCCCACTCGAAATTTCCGCGGCGCAATCCTGTGCCGTGATCTTTGGTGAGAATTCGTCCAATCCGGCCGCCCGCGTAGACGAACTGGACCTGCTTTGCGTAACCCAGGCCTGTGCCGCCACCACCGAGGAGGCCGAAATCCCATGCGCCTTTGGTTATGGATTCCGCCGGCAGACCAGCGGGGGAGATGTCTTGAGCGACTGCGACCTTTGCGGAAGCCAGTAACAGCACCGCCAGCGCGAATTTCATCCTCCTTATCATGTTTCAAAACGCACTGGATGTCGATTGGCGAAGTGAACGGTTCGGCAAAAATTCCCGGTCGAATGGGTCGAGGATAAGATGGCGTAGAGTCGCCTTTCGCGTCAGGGTAAGAAAGGCAGCGACAGAACCGAATTTCCCGGTCAGGACTTGCCGAAGATGCGCTCGGAGAGATCAGCCGCCATGGGGACTCGAAACCGTTCTCCCTGGTGAGCTTTAATCATCAGCACTACCCAGAGGACCAGTGCGAGAATGTCCAGAATACGATAGAGCGCCAGTCCGAAGGAAAAGCCGGCCCAGCCTCCCGTGATCATGCTGAGTCCAAAAAAGGCGCCGAGGATCAGTGTGAGGATATGGATGCCGCCAAAGACTACGATCGACTGTGCAGCGTGGAATCGCACGTAAGGGCGTTTGTCGATGAGGAAAAAGATAAGCCCGGTCAGCCAGCCGAGCGCGTAGGACAGAGTGGCTGCGAGATTCTCGGACATCTGCGACTGCGCGGCGGGATTCACCGTTGCGGGAAGTGGGCCGGGGGTGCCGCTGGAAGTCACGACTGCTTGCGGAGCTCCGCAGGACCCGCAAAACGCCGCGTTATCTGCCACCGCCGCGCCGCATTTCGTACAGTGAGCCATAATCCACCTCCGGCTGCATCCAAAGCGCGAAGACTAGCAAATCCCGGGCGGATCAGCAAAGGAAAACGCCGCTGGTCCGGGGAAACCGCCCTTACGAAAAAAACATGCGGCCGAGTGGACTCGAACCACCACGGGCTTTCACCCACCAGCTCCTAAGGCTGGCGCGTCTGCCAATTCCGCCACGACCGCTCGATTGCCACTGTAGCATTCAATGCGCGCCGAAAAAAGCGGGTCACCACGCGCTGCTTCGGTTGACGAGAGGAATGCAATTCCCTATACTCACGTCCGGTAGCAGCGTTTGCTGGCAGTCTCCTGCCCTCTCAATTCCCGGATTCCGAACAGGTGAAAGGCGGATTCGAACCGGCGATGCCAGGCTGTGCGCTGCGAAGGCCATCCTATGACTGAAGCCACTTGCAAGCGGGAAGTCGAGCTGGAAATTCCAGCGGAGAATGTGCAGAAGGCCACGGAAAAAGTGGCGCGGGATATTGCGCGCGTCGCCCGCGTTCCGGGATTCCGTCCCGGCAAGGCTCCTATTACTTTGATCCGCCGGCGGTTCGCCGAGGATATTCAGGGCGAAGTGGTGCAGTCGCTGGTGCCGGAATATCTCGAGAAGGCGCTCGACGAAAAGAAAATGACTCCGGTCACGCGGCCGGAAGTGGATCAGGTTCAGTTCAAGGAAGGCGAGCCGCTGAAGTTTCGCGCCGTCTTCGAGGTGCTGCCCGATTTCGAATTGGGGGATTACAAGAACCTGCAGGTTTCGATTGACGAGATCAAGATTGGCGACGAGCAGGTCGAAAAGACCCTGGAAGAAATGCGCGAACGCGGCGCTTCCTACGTGCCCGTCGAAGGACGCCCTGCGAAGGATGGAGATTACGTTCTTCTCAAGCTGATGGGGACTCCGGCGGGGGGAGGGGAGCCCATCCAGGCGGACAATATTCTCTGCCACCTCGGAGGTGAGGAAACGCTGGAAAGCTTTACCGAAAATCTTCGCGGCGCGAATGCTGGCGAGACCAAGCAGTTCGAATCGCGCTACCCGGACGATTATCCCGATCAGAAGCTCGCGGGCAAGACCTACAACTATTCGGTGGACGTGCAGGGCATCAAGGAAAAGAAGCTTCCTGAGCTCAATGACGAATTTGCCAAGGACGCCGCGGGCGAGCAGGGTGGCGTAACGACCCTCGAGGAACTTCGCAAGAAGATTCGCGAGAACCTGGATGCGGCGCGCGAGCAGGAGCAGACGTCCCAGGCCCGCGAGAAGATTCTCGAACAGCTGGTGAAACAGCACGATTTCCCCGTCCCGGAGGCCCTGATCGAGGGGCAGATGGACGTGCGTCTCGAGCGCGTGGTGCGCTCGCTCGCGGCCCAAGGCGTCGATCCGCGCGCGGTGAATGTGGACTGGGTCTCCCTGCGTCGGAAGCAGCGGGACAATGCCATCAACGACGTGAAAGCGGAATTGCTGCTCGATCGCATCGCCACCGCCGAAAACATCGAGGCGACCGATGAAGATGTCGACAAAGAGTTTGCGATGCTCGCCGAACGTAGTGGCGAATCGGTTACAGCCCTGCGCGCTCGCTTGACAAAGCAAGGGGCGCTCGATAGGATGAAATCGAAGCTGCGCAGCGATAAAGTAATCGAGTGGCTCTACCGCACCTCCCGGATCGAGACGACAGCAAAAAATGAAGTTTAGTCGCCGGAACGGGTTCCTCAGCGCGCGAAAATATTCCGAATGAGACAAACAGACGACGCGACACCGCGTGCAACGACGCTGGTTCCCATGGTGGTCGAGCAGACCAACCGCGGCGAACGAGCCTATGATATTTATTCCCGGCTGCTGAAGGATCACATCATCTTCCTCGGCACGCCGATCGACGACCACGTGGCCAACCTGGTGACGGCCCAGCTGCTCTTTCTCGAGTCGGAAGACCCCGAAAAAGACATTTCCATTTATATCAACTCGCCGGGCGGATCCATTTCGGCGGGGATGGCCATTTACGACACGATGCAGTTCGTGCGTCCCGATGTGGTGACGTACTGTATCGGCCAGTCCGCATCGATCGCCGCGGTACTGCTGGCTGCCGGCACGCCGAAGAAGCGCTATGCGCTGCCTAATTCGCGGGTACTGATCCATCAACCATGGATGTCGGGGCTTTCCGGTCAGGCGACCGATATCGATATCCACGCAAAAGAGATCATCCGCACACGCGCCGCTCTCAATAAGCTTTTGGCCGACCACACGGGCCAGTCTGTGGAAAAGATCGAGCGCGACGTGGAACGCGATTTCATCATGACGGCGGAACAAGCCAAGGCGTACGGGTTGGTGGATGAGATCATCACCAAGCACCGCTAGGGTTCGTAAAGGTTAGCGTTGGCGGCAATGATTTTTTACCCCCGGGCCTGCTTCCGTCTTACAATAGGGTATAGTTCCGCAGCGGGTGTAGTTTTCAGTGAGAACAGGGGCCCTCAGTGAAAAGGTTCACTCCAGAAGAGCCTTTGCGTTGCTCGTTCTGCCATAAGACGCAGGAACAGGTGGAGAAGCTCATCAGTTCTCCATCGGAATACCCGCGTTCTTATATTTGCAACGAGTGCGTCGGCGTGTGCCAGCAGATTCTGGAAGATGAAAAGAAGGAGCAGTCGAGCCCGGCCAACCGGCGCTTGCCGCGTCCCCCGGAGATCAAGGCTTTTCTCGATGGCTACGTCATCGGCCAGGATAAGACCAAGAAAAAGCTTGCCGTTGCGGTCTACAACCACTACAAGCGCATTTTTCTGAACCGCCAGCCGGGCGACGTGGAGCTCACGAAGTCGAACATCTTGCTGATTGGACCCACCGGCACAGGCAAGACGCTGCTGGCGCAGACCCTTTCGCGAATGCTCGAAGTGCCGTTCGCCATCGTGGATGCGACCACGCTTACCGAAGCGGGTTATGTAGGCGAGGACGTCGAAAACATTATTCTGAAGCTCCTGCAAGCCGCGGACGGTGACGTCCAAAAGGCCCAGCAGGGCATCATATACATCGACGAGATCGACAAGATTTCCAAGAAGGACGAGAATCCCTCGATCACCCGCGACGTTTCCGGCGAGGGAGTGCAGCAGGCCCTGCTGAAGATTCTAGAAGGCACCGTCGCCAACGTTCCGCCCCAGGGCGGACGCAAGCACCCGCACCAGGAATTCACGCCGGTGGACACCACCAACATCCTGTTTATCTGCGGCGGCGCTTTCGTAGGGCTGGAGAAGACCATCGAGCGGCGCGTGGGGCAAAAATCGCTGGGCTTTCATGCCGATGCTCAACCATCCACAGCGACGCGGCGCAATATCGAGGTGCTTGAGCAGGCCCAGCCGACCGATCTGATTCGCTATGGGCTGATCCCGGAATTTGTGGGCCGGTTGCCAGTGCTGGGCGTATTGAGCGACCTCGACAAGAGCGCCCTGGTTCGCATTCTGACGGAACCCAAGAACGCGCTGGTGCGTCAATATCAAAGACTCTTCGAATTTGAGAACGTTCGCCTCCGCTTCACCGACGACGCGCTGGAGACCGTCGCCGACCTCGCCCTGCAGCGAAAAGTGGGTGCCCGCGGACTGCGCATGATTCTCGAAGATCTCATGCTTGAAATGATGTATCACCTGCCAGCGCAGCGGAAACTCCGGGACTTTGTGGTCACCGCGGACATGGTAAAGGGTCACGAAATCAATTGGAGCCTGCTCGAAAAGGCCGGCTAGGAAAACCTTGGCACCCAAAGAATCCATCTTTACGCGGGAAAAACTCGAAATGAAGCGCGTCCCGATGATGCCGGTGCGGGACATGGTCATCTTCCCGGAGATGATGCATCCCTTCATTGTGGGCCGCGAAGCCTCGGTGCGCGCCCTGGAAGAAGCGCTCGCTGGCGACAAGAAGATTTTTCTGGTCACGCAGCACGATGCCTCCATCGACGATCCCAAGCCCGAGGAAATTTATCAGGTCGGCACGCTCGCCAATATTGTGCAGAGCGTCAAGCTGCCCGACGGCAATATCAAGGTGCTGGTCGAAGGCACCGAGCGCGCCAAGATCGTCCAGATCACCAGCGACGAAGGGTTCTTCCGCGCCTCCGTGAAGCTTGTTCCGGTGAAGACGGAGCCTTCACCGCAGGTGGAGCAGGCGTCGAGCCGCGTCACCAACCTCTTCGAGCAGTACGTCAAGCTTTCGCAAACCCTGAATTACGACACGATGATCGCCGCGGTGCGCGTCGAAGACCCCGGAAAGCTGTCCGATGCCATCGCCGCCAATCTGCAGATTCCCGTCGAAGAGAAGCAGGAATTGCTCGAAATTTTCGAGCCGCTCGAGCGATTGAACCGCATCGCCGATATTCTCGAAGTCGAAATCGAGAAGCTCAACGTCGACCGCTCCATCAACACCCGCGTGAAGCGGCAGATGGAACGCGCCCAGAAGGAGTATTACCTCAACGAGAAGCTCAAGGCCATCCAGAAAGAACTGGGGCGCGGCGAAGCGAACGAAATCGAACAGCTCAAGAAAAAGATTGAAGCCTCGGGCATGCCCGAAGGCCCGATGGAAAAGGCCCTGCAGGAGCTCAAGCGGCTGGAAATGATGCCGCCGATGTCGGCTGAGTCCACCGTGTCGCGGAATTACCTGGACTGGCTGCTGGCGGTTCCCTGGAAGAAGCGCTCGAAGGAGTTGCGCGACATCACCCGCGCCGAGCAGATCCTCTCCG
The DNA here is from genome assembly GCA_963709105.1 of uncultured Acidobacteriota bacterium. GTDB lineage: Bacteria > Acidobacteriota > Terriglobia > Acidiferrales > UBA7541 > Palsa-295. The sequence goes on along the minus strand of CAVPVC010000010.1, from coordinate 399,881 downwards.
AAGATCATTACGGGCTCGAAAAAATCAAAGAGCGCATTCTCGAATATCTTGCCGTGCGCCAGCTCGTCAAGAACCCGAAAGGTTCGATTCTCTGTTTCCTCGGGCCTCCGGGAGTCGGCAAGACGTCGCTCGCGACCTCGATTGGCCGCGCCACGGGACGCAAGTTCGTGCGCGTGTCGCTGGGCGGCGTGCGCGACGAAGCGGAAATCCGCGGCCACCGCCGCACCTATATTGGCGCGCTTCCGGGCCAGATCATCCAGATGATGCGCAAGGCCGGCACGATCAATCCGGTTTTCGTTCTCGACGAAGTCGACAAGATGTCGATGGACTTCCGCGGCGATCCTTCCGCGGCGCTGATGGAAGTGCTCGATCCGGAACTCAACCATTCGTTCACCGATCATTATCTCGACGTCGAATACGACCTTTCGAAGGTGATGTTCATTTGCACCGCGAATGTGCTGCACACGATTCCGCAGCCCTTGCAGGACCGCATGGAAGTGCTGCGCATCCCGGGCTACACGGAACAGGAAAAGCACCAGATCGCGACGCGCTACCTGGTTCCGCGGCAGATTGAAGCCACGGGCCTGGCAGCGGAAAATTTGAAGTTTACCGACGAAGGCCTCACGCACATCATCCGCCATTACACTCATGAAGCCGGCGTTCGCAGCCTGGACCGCGAGATCGCCAACGTCTGCCGCAAGGTGACTCGCAAGGTCGTCGCGGAAGGGAAGGGCTTCACCGCCGAGCTGAACGTGGCGAATGTGAACGATTACCTCGGGATCATCAAGTACCGCGACTTCTTTGCCGAAAAGAAAAACGAGATCGGCCTGACCACCGGCCTGGCGTGGACCGAAATGGGCGGGCAGGTTCTCTCGACCGAAGCGACCCTGATGCAGGGAAAAGGCCGGCTGACCCTCACCGGCAAGCTGGGCGACGTGATGCAGGAATCGGCGCAGGCGGGCATGAGCTACGTACGCTCGCGCAGCCACCTGTTCGGCCTTCCCAAGGATTTCTACCGGCATATCGACATTCACATTCACGTTCCGGAAGGCGCCATCCCCAAGGACGGCCCTTCGGCGGGCATCACGCTGTGCACGTCGATCGTGAGCGCGCTCACGCGCATTCCGGTGCGCTGCGACATGGCGATGACCGGTGAAATCACGCTGCGCGGCAAGGTGCTGCCGATCGGCGGGGTGAAGGAAAAGCTGCTGGCGGCTCACCGTCTCGGGCTGCACACCGTGATTCTGCCCAAGGACAACGAAAAAGATCTGGCGGACATCCCGCCGGAAATCAAGGCCCAGATGTCCATCCATTTTGTGGAGTCGATGGACGAAGTCCTGCAACTCGCGCTCGAGCATCCGCTTCCCATCCCAGGTCATCCGCCGGTACCCGAAGTGGAGCCGAAGTTTGGCGCGGACGTCGCACAGGACAACGAGTTAACCAACTAAAACCTTCGGTCCCTTCCATATCCTGCTTGGCAGGTCCGGCCCGGCGACCGAAGCTGGCAACGTTTTCTGTAGGCTAGTCCGTTTCAACTTGCTGCGTCATCGCATGACATATGCGTGCTTCAGTAAATGCTTGCCTTTTAGCCGGGGGAGAGTAAGACCCGCTCGCTAGAAACGGATTCGCCCCATTCGAACTCTGGGACAGAGCAGCTGTTCGCAGCGCGCCCCTGCCTGGGAATAATCACAATTGAAAAATCGCGCCTGGGAATCAGGCTTGAGAAGGAAAGAAATCGATGAGCGTTAGTCTTGCAGAACTGAAAGACAAGAATATTACCGACCTGGCGAAGATCGCCAAGGAACTGAACATCCCGGGGTCGTCCGGAATGCGCAAGCAAGAGTTGATCTTCCAGATCCTCCGCGCGCAGACCGAGAAAAACGGCCTCATCTTTTCCGAGGGCGTGCTGGAATGCCTGCCCGACGGCTTCGGATTCCTGCGGGCGCCGGAGTACAACTATCTTCCGGGGCCGGACGATATCTACGTATCGCCGTCGCAAATCCGCAAGTTCGATCTGCGCACGGGAGACACGGTCTCGGGGCAGGTTCGTCCGCCCAAGGACGGCGAGCGCTACTTCGCGCTGATCAAGGTCGAAGCGGTCAATTTCGAGGATCCCGAAGTCACCCGCAACAAAATTTTCTTCGACAATCTGACGCCACTCTATCCGCAGGAGCGCATTCGCCTCGAGACCACCAAGGAAAATCTCACGGGTCGCGTGCTGGACATGCTGTGTCCGGTCGGCAAAGGCCAGCGGGGATTGATCGTCGCTCCGCCGCGCACCGGCAAAACCATGATGCTGCAATCGATCGCCAATTCTGTCACGGCCAATCACCCGGAAGTTTCCCTGATCGTGCTGCTGATCGACGAGCGCCCTGAAGAAGTGACGGACATGCAGCGCACCGTGAAGGGCGAAGTGATCAGCTCGACCTTCGATGAGCCGCCGCAACGCCACATCCAGGTGGCCGAAATGGTCCTCGAGAAGGCCAAGCGCCTGGTGGAGCACAAGCGCGATGTGGTGATCCTGCTCGATTCGCTCACGCGCCTGGGGCGTGCCTATAACGCCGTTACGCCGCCTTCGGGCAAAGTGCTCTCCGGCGGTATCGACGCGAACGCGTTGCAGCGTCCGCGCCGGTTCTTCGCCGCCGCGCGAAACATCGAAGAGGGCGGGTCGCTAACCATCATGGCCACGGCCCTGATCGACACCGGAAGCCGCATGGACGACGTGATTTTCGAGGAGTTCAAGGGCACCGGCAACATGGAAATTAACCTTGACCGGCGCCTGGTCGACAAGCGCGTTTTCCCCACCATCGATATCAACCGCTCCGGGACGCGTAAGGACGAGCTCCTGCTGCCGCCCGACGAGCTCAACCGCATCTGGGTGCTGCGAAAAGTTCTGAGCCCGCTCTCGACGGTGGAAGCCATGGAACTGCTGCTCGGGCGCCTGTCGAAGACCAAGACCAACGCGGAATTCCTGGCTTCCATGTCGAGCCCGGCCTAGGCGCGGATTCTGTCCAATAAGTGATCTCCCCTCCCGTAGAAGCATCCCTGCCCTCAGGGAAGGAGAAACCGAGCCTTGGAAAAATACCTGGCGCGCCAGCCTATTTTCAACTCCCAACGAATCGTCTACGGCTACGAGTTGCTTTTCCGTTCAGGCCTGGAAAATTTCTTCTCCAACACCCAGCTGGATTTTGCCGCGGCTTCCACGGCCGACAATTTCTTCCTCTTTGGCGCGGAGCATCTCACGCAGGGTCGCCTGGCCTTCATCAACTGCACCCGCGATTTTCTCGTGCGCGACTACGGCACGCTTTTGCCGAAAGACCGCGTGGTGCTCGAAATTCTCGAGACGATCCGGCCGGACGACGAGGTCATCGCGGCATGCCGCCGCCTCAAGAACGAGGGCTACCGGATCGCGCTCGACGATTTTCACGATTCGCCCGACTGGCGCTCCCTGACCTCTCTGGCGGATGTCATTAAGGTGGATGTGCTGGCAACGCCGCCGGAAGAGCAGAAGCGGCTGGCGAAGAAATTTCTTTCGCACGGGCACGCGGCTGCTGGCCGAAAAGGTGGAAACCTACGAAGTCTTCGGGCGCACGATGGACATGGGCTACACCTATTTTCAAGGCTATTTTTTCAGCCGGCCGCAAATTCTCTCCCGTCACGACATCCCCGCGCACAAGCTGAATTACCTGCGCGTGCTGCAGGCGGCCAACCGGAAAGACATCGATCAGGACGAAGTGGCGCAGCGCATCAAGGAAGAAGCCTCGCTGAGCTATCGGCTTCTGCGCTATTTGAATTCGCCGGCGTTCTTTCTTCGCGGCGAGGTGCGGTCGATTCCCCACGCGCTCACGATGTTGGGCGAGCGCGGCATTCGCAAGTGGATTTCGCTGGTGGCGATCGCCTGCATGGGCGACGACAAGCCGCAGGAACTGATCGTACTGCCGCTGATCCGCGCAAGATTCTGCGAACTCCTGGCTACCCTGGCCCGCGTGAAGGAATCGGCGAATGACCTGTTCCTGGTCGGCTTGCTCTCTTCGATCGACGCCATTCTCGATATGACCATGGAGGATGTGCTGAAGGAAATCGCCATCCACAAGGAAATACGGGACGCGCTGCTCGGAGTCAAAGGCTCCCTGCGGCAGATTTTTGACGTGGCCATGCTGTATGAAACGGGATCGTGGGACCGCCTCGACCGGGAAACCGTTCGCCTGGGGATCGAGGAGGAAGCGATTCCGGGAATGTTCATTCAGGCCGTGGATTGGGCCAAGGGAATCCTGACGGGGCAGCAGCCGGACGAAGCGCCGGCCCTGTGAGCCGCTAACCGGCGGCGGGCTCGGTTTGGCGGTTTGCCAGCATCACGATGAGCCGCGCCACTTCCTCGGGATCCATCGCGGTGCTGTCCACGACAATCGCGTCGCGCGCCTGAACCAGCGGCGAAGTCTTGCGCTCGCGGTCACGTTTGTCGCGTTCGTGAATCTCCTGGAGCGTGCGGGCGAGGTCGATGGCATCGCCTTTCTGCTGATGCTCGCGCCAGCGCCGCTCGGCGCGGATCTCCGGCGACGCGGTAAGAAAAATCTTCAGCTCGGCGTCCGGGAAAACCACGGTGCCGATGTCGCGGCCCTCCATCACCACGCCGCCTTTGTGTCCCGCGCGGCGCTGTTCGGTTACCAGCACGTGGCGCACGCCCGGCACGGTGGCCACTTTCGACGCGCCTTGTGAAACCTCGGCGTTGCGGATCGCCGGTGGTGACGTCTTCGCCATCGAGCAGCACTTGTTGCGTGCCGTCCTGCGCGCGCAGATCGATCTTGGTGTCGCCCGCCAGGGTCACCAGATCGTCGCTCGCATCGAGCGAGAGCCCGCGGCGGCTCGCTTTCAGCGCAATCGCGCGGTACATCGCGCCGGTGTCCACGTAGATGTACCCGAGCAGTTGCGCGACCCGCCGCGCTACCGTGCTTTTTCCCGAGCCCACCGGCCCGTCAATCGCAATAATCAGCTTTCGCAAAGGGTTCCCCGTCAGATTTTCTAGATCCGTTTGAAGGCGCGCTCGATTTCGCGGACGGAATAGCGCAGGACGACCGGGCGTCCGTGCGGGCAGCTCATCGGGTATTCCGTTTTGGCAAGCTCGCCCAGCAGCCATTCCATTTTCGTGCCGTCGAGCGGGGTGTTCACTTTGATGGCGGCGTGGCAGGCGGTGGACGCGGCGATCTTCGATTGCAGCGAATCGATCGAAATTGCCTGGTTCTCGCGCGCGATCCCGTCGAGAATTTCACAAAGCAGCTTTTCGGCGTCGGCGCTGGCGATTCCTGCCGGCGCGGCCTGTATCGCGACGCTGCGCGCGCCCATCAACTCGGCTTCAAATCCGTTCGCGCGCAGTTCCTCGCCGATCTGCTCGAAGGTCGCCAGCTGGCGCGGATTGAGTTCAACGATCAGCGGCATCAGCATGCGCTGGCCGCCCACTTCGCCCGCGCGGCGCGCGCGCAGATGCTGCTCGAAAAGCACGCGTTCGTGAGCCACGTGCTGGTCGATGATCCACAGGCCCTCGCCATTTACCGCGACGATGAAGCTGCTGCTCACCTGCCCGAGCGGCTTCAGATCGAGAATCTCACCGGGCCCGGGAAGGGAACCCGCCGATTCGGCTGCAGCCGGAACCGGGGCGCACGCCCCGGCAGGGGCCGCGAACCAGGAGGCAGACGGCGCGCCTGCTCCGGGGGTTGGCAACGGGAAGTTCATCTCCGTGCCCGGTTCAAAAACCAGGCGTTGGGGAATGGGCTGATCGGGTGCGCCGGATAATTCGAATCCCTCGCCAGTATCCGCAGCAACTCCCGCAGCGGTTGCCGATCCAAACGACGTGGGAATCACCGCGCGCGGCGGACCCGGCAGCGCGCCCGGCGTCGAAAAGGATTCGGGACCAAGCGGACCGGCGGCAGAAGCCGCATCGCCGTTGGCCGATGGCGGCACGCCCATGGACACAGCCGCGGCGCGCGCGGCAGCAGGGAATCCGGGAATCGGCCGCGCCAGCGAAAGCGCGTGCCGCAGGGCATCGCGCGTAAAATCGTGAACAAACTGCGGATGCCGGAAGCGCACCTCGATCTTCGCCGGATGCACATTCACGTCGACTTCCTGATAGGGCAGCTCCAGAAACAGCAGCACCACCGGGAACACGCCCGGTGGCACGATGTTGCGGTAGGCTTCGCCGATCGCATGCAGCAGCAGCCGGTCGCGCACCAGTCGCCGGTTCACAAAAATGTAGATGCCGTTGCGGTTCGGCCGCTGCACCTCGGGCCGCGAAGTGAAGCCGGTCACGCGGATAGTGGCCGCCGCTTCGTCCGCTTCGATCTGCGGCTCGGTGATCGCCGAGCGCATCGGCGCCTCGTTGGGCGGTATCTCGGTAAGCTCGTCGAGCGCCTGGCGCCCGAACACCTGGTACACGCGCTCCGATAATTTTTCCACGGGCGCGCAATTGAGGATTTCCTGCGTGGGCGTCTTGAGCAGAAATTGCCGGTCGGGATGCGCGAGCGCGTAGTGCGTTACGAGCGACGCGATGTGCCCAAGTTCGGTCGTCTCGGTTTTCAGAAACTTGCGCCGCGCCGGCACGCAGTAAAAAATATCCGCAACGCTGATCGAAGTCCCCGGCGGCACGCCGGCCGGTTTTACGCCCACAAGCTTTCCGCCCGCGAATTCCACGCGCGTCCCTTGCTCCTCGTCCGCCGTGCGCGTTTCCAGCAGCAGGCGCGAAATCGAGGCAATCGAGGGCAGCGCCTCGCCGCGAAACCCAAGCGTTCCGATTGAGAGCAGATCGTCGGCGGTGCGAAGCTTGGATGTGGCGTGGCGCTCGAAGGCCAGCAGTGCGTCGTCGTGGTTCATGCCGCTGCCATCGTCGATCACGCGGATCATCTGCTTGCCGCCCGACTCCACCTCCACGCGAATCGACCGCGCCCCCGCGTCCAGCGCGTTCTCCAGCAGTTCCTTCACCACCGAAGCCGGGCGCTCCACCACCTCGCCCGCCGCAATGCGGTTCGCAACGTTCTCCGCGAGTATGCGTATCTTTGACATTCAGTGCGATATGTTAGGCCTGCTTGCCGGGCTCCTTCTTTGAGTCCTTGATGGCGATGCCGAGATCGTCGAGCTGCGAAGTGTCTACCTCGGACGGCGAATCCGCCATCAGGTCCTGCGCGGCGGTGGTCTTCGGGAACGCGATCACTTCGCGAATGGATTTTTCGCCGGCGAGCAATCCGACTACGCGGTCGAGTCCCAGCGCGATTCCTCCGTGCGGTGGCGTGCCGTAGGTGAGCGCATCGAGGAAGAATCCGAAGCGCTGCCGCGCCTGCTCGTCGCTCAGGCCGAGCGCCTTGAACATGCGCGCCTGCACATCCTGGCGATGGATCCGGATGCTCCCCGAGCCAAGCTCCACGCCGTTCAGCACCAGGTCGTAGCCCTTCGAGCGGCACTCCCACGGCGCGGTTTCCAGCTTGTCGAGATCTTCCTCGACGATTCCCGTGAACGGATGCTGCGCGCTCACCCAGCGCTTCTCGTTTTCGCTCCATTCGAAGAGCGCGAAGCCCGTGATCCACAGAAATTCCCATTTACTGCGGTCGATCAGATTGAGCTTGTCGCCGAGGTAGAGGCGAATCTGCCCGGCAACACCAAGGGAAGTGTCGTTGTGCTGAATCTGCTCTCTGGCTGCGGCGGCGACGATCAAATCGCCGGGCTTTGCGCCGACCTTCTCTGCCATCGCTTTCAGCGCGTCCGCGCCAAGATTTTTCTCGAGCGGCGAAGTAATTCCTTCCGCCGTCACCTTCACCGTGTAGACGCCGCGCGCGCCCGCCGCTTTCGCCACTTCGGCAAGCTCGTCGAGTTGCTTGCGCGACCACGAAGCCGCGCCCGGCGCCACCAGCGCCTGCACGTTTCCTTCGAGGCGCAGCGTCTCGCGCACCGGCTCGAAGAACGAAGTCACGTCCTGCAATTCCATGCCGAAGCGCAGATCGGGTTTGTCCGAGCCGTAGCGCCGCAGCGCCTCTTTATAATCCAGGTGGCGGAACGGGCCTTTCGCCTGAACGCCGACCACCGCGCAGGCGCGTTCCATCACCCGCTCGATGGCCTCGAAAATATCCTGCTGGCGCGGGAACGACATTTCCAGGTCGAGCTGCGTGAATTCCGGCTGGCGGTCGGCGCGCAGGTCCTCGTCGCGGAAGCAGCGCACGATCTGGAAATAGCGGTCCATGCCGGAGATCATCAGGATCTGCTTGAAGATTTGCGGCGATTGCGGCAGCGCGTAGAATTGCCCGTGATGGACGCGGCTGGGCACCAGGTAATCGCGCGCGCCCTCGGGCGTCGAGCGCGTGAGCATCGGCGTTTCGATCTCGAAGAAGCCCATTTCGTCGAGCGCCTTGCGGATTTCGAAAATCACGCGGTGGCGCAGCTCGATGTTCGCGTGCGGGCGCGGACGCCGCAGGTCGAGGTAGCGGTAACGCAGCCGCGTCTCTTCGCTCGCGGTCACTTCGTCCTCGATCTGGAAGGGCGGCGTTTTCGAGTTGTTCAGGATGTGCAGCCGCGCGGCCAGCACTTCGACCTCGCCCGTGGCAATTTCCGGGTTCGATTTCCCGCGCCGCAGCACGCGGCCTTCGACCGCCACCACGAATTCCGAGCGCAGCTCTTCGGCCTTCGCATGCGCCTCGGGAAACTGCTCCTTGTTGAAGACCACCTGCAGCGATTCCCGCGCGGTCGCGCAGATCGATGAAGATCAGCTGCCCGAGATCGCGCCGCCGGTGCACCCAGCCCATCAGCACTACTTCTTTATCGGCGTCGGCCGCTCGCAACGAGCCGCAGTATTGTGTCCGCTTCAAATTTCCAAGAGTGTCAAGCATATCGGCCAAGTGTTTCGCCCTTTCGTTCCGATTCGAGGTGGATCAGCAATTCGCTTTCTGTCAATTTCTTCTGGTCCGAGTCGGCCAGCCGCTTCAGCGTGAAACGTGCCCGAGGCCACTTCATCCTCGCCGATGATCAGCGCGTACCGCGCACCCAGTTTATCCGCCAGGCCGAGCGATTTCTTGAATTTCATTTCCTCGGCCGGCAGCTCCACGGCAAAACCTGCGTCGCGCAGCTTGCGTGCGATCTTTACAGCCGTCGGATAGGAGGTTACGCCCATCCGGGCGACAAACACGTCCAGCCCCGGCAGCTTCGGCAGATTGCCGCCTTCCTGAATCGAAAGGATGGCGCGGTCGGTGCCGATGGCGAATCCGATCCCTTTCGTCGGCGGGCCGCCGAGAAGCTCGACGAGGCCATCGTAGCGCCCGCCGCCGCAGACGGCGTTCTGCGAGCCCAGCCCTTCGGCGGTCACTTCGAAGGTGGTGCGCGTGTAATAGTCGAGTCCGCGGACGAGCCGCCAGTTTTCCTGGTAGGCGATGCCGCGCAGGTTCAGTTCGTCTTTCAATTTCGCAAAGTGCTCGCGGCAGGCATCGCAAAGATGGTCGGAGATTCGCGGCAGCGTCGCGATGATCTCCTGCTCCTCCGGCAGCTTCGAGTCCAGCACGCGCAGCGGATTCGTTTCGATGCGCCGCTGGCTGTCGGCGCCCAGCCGGTCTTTCACCTTGCGCAGTTCTTCGCGCAGAAGCTCCACATATTTCGGCCGGCACTCCTTGCAGCCAATCGAATTGACGTAAAGCGTTGTGCGCGTCAGCCCCACGCGGTTGAACAGCACCAGCAGCATCTCGATCACTTCGGCGTCGATGCCCGGCGCATCGGAGGGCCCAAGCACCTCCGCGCCGATCTGGTAGAACTGCCGGTAGCGCCCTTTCTGCGGCCGCTCGCGGCGAAACATCGGCCCCACGTAGTAGAGCTTCTGGTTCCCGGGCAGCGCGTGCATCCCATGCTCGATGTATGCCCGCACCACCGAGGCCGTCGCCTCCGGCCGTAAGGTGACAAGGTCCTGTGAGCCGGAATCCACAGCACTCTTTGCCTGATCGATCGATTCCCGTCTCTCTTCCCGTCGTTCGGGGAATGTAAACATTTCCTTGCCGACGATGTCAGTGTCCGTGCCCACGGCGCGAGCGAACAAATCCGTCTGTTCCAAAATTGGAGTGCGAATTTCCCGGAAGTTAAATGCTTCGAATGTCGTACGCGCAAAGGCTTCGAACCAGTTCCACAGAGCCGAATCCGGGGGCAGAATGTCGCGAGTTCCTCGAATCGCCCGAAATTGCTTTTGCTCGCTCATTTGCCAGATTCGGCCTTGTAAATCTTCAGCAAGTCGACGTAGCCCTGCACGCCTTCCTTCATCTTTTCCACATCCTCGGGCGTGACCTGCCTTCGGACTTTGCCCGGCTGGCCCATCACGAGGCTTCCGGGCGGCACTTCCATTCGCTCGGGGATTAGCGCGCCGGCGGCGATGATGCAGCCATCGCCGATCTTCGCGCCGTTGAGGAGGATGCTGCCCATGCCGATGAGGCAGCGCGACCCGACCGTGCAGCCGTGCAGGATCACGCGGTGGCCGACGGTGACGTCGTCGCCCACGTGCACCTCGTACTCATCGCTCTGCACGTGGACGACGGTGCCGTCCTGGATGCTGCAGCGCGCGCCGATGCGAATCGAATCCACGTCGCCGCGGATCACCGCGCAGGGCCAGATGCTGGTGTGCTCGCCGATCACGACGTCGCCGATGACGACCGCCTGCGGGTCCACGTAAGCGGTTGCCGCGATTTGCGGCACAAATCCGCGATAGTTCCGAATCAAAGCTGTTCTCCTTGCATATTGGAGGGGCCGTTCAGTTTACCGAAAAAACGACGATTCAGCGAACTCGCCTGCGGAACGCAGCCGGCGAATTGCTCTTGGAGCACAGCCACTCCTGACGATCGCTCTGCCGACCCTCACAGGATCTGTACAACAGGGGCGCCACCGGCCGCGTTCACGGCTTCCAGGCGCGCGACGACGTTGCGAGCCATCGCATAGATGCTTTTTCCGCCCGGGGCATCCTCGCCGAGGGAGGCGACGGGCTTGCCCGTATCGCCGCCGATGCGTATCTGCGGGTCGATTTCGATCTCGCCCAGAAAGGAAAGCCCGAAGCTCTTGGCCATTTTCTCGCCCTCGCCGTGGCCAAACACGTCGATGCGGCCGGCACAGTGCGGGCACGAAAAGTAGCTCATGTTTTCGACCACGCCGAGGATTTCGACGTTCACCTGCCGGAACATTTCGATGGCGCGGCGCACGTCGGCCAGCGCGACGATCGAAGGCGTGGTCACCACAACCGCGCCGGTAACCGAAACGGTCTGGATGAGCGAAAGCTGCACGTCGCCGGTGCCCGGCGGCAAATCGACCACGAGATAATCGAGCTGGCCCCAGCGCACGCTGCGCAGAAACTGCTGCATCACGCTGTGGAGCATGGGGCCGCGCCACACCAGCGGCTTATCGCCGGGATTGAGCAGTCCCATCGAAATCATTTTCACGCCGTAAGCCTGCACGGGGATGATGGTGCGTTCGTCCAGCGCGCGCGGTTGTTCGTTGGTGCCCAGCATCACCGGGACGTTCGGGCCGTAAACGTCCGCATCGAGCAGGCCCACCGACGCGCCCATGTTCTTGAGCGCGATGGCGAGATTCACCGCGACGGTCGTCTTCCCGACGCCCCCCTTGCCGCTGGCTACGGCAATCAGATTCTTTACTCCCTCGATGGGCGACGCTTTGGCGGGGGCTTGCCCCGGCCCAGGCATTCCTGGCGGCATGAAATCGAAGTCCTTTCGGGCGTGTGTCTTGCGACGATCCCGCGCAATGGCAACTGCTTCATGATAGACCGCCGGGCAAGCACGGGCAAGGCGAAGGGACAACCCGCCGAGTTACAACATTGCGGAGGTGCCAGGAGCTTCGCTGCCAGGATTCCGGCGCCGTCTGACCCTTGAGGGTCTGTGATCGCGAATGCGTTATCCATCGAGGATCACTTGCCTAATTTGGAGTGGACACATCTCGCCTTTGTCGGTCAAATTAGATATTGCAACGCTTGGGAATGCTTGGGGCCTGGGGGATAGGCGATGAAGGAAGCAGTTTATTTGTTGCTATTCGTTCTTCTTTCTCCGTTCGCGGCGAACGCTCAAGAGGCTCAGACTGCGTCTTCCACTTCCGCAGCGGCGGTCGACAACGGCGTCGCGTCAGAAACTCCCAGTCGATTTGACTCCGTCGCGCTGGTTCCTTCTGAGACTTTACCGGGCTCGACTGCGGGGGCGGCCGCTTCCGCTTCGAATAGCGCTTCGGCGCCGCAGACCCAGACCAAGGTTCTGAATGTCTTCCGCACCTACAGTTTTCAAGCCTATGGCGGTTACACGTTTGTGCGTTTTTACGCCTTTCCGAACTTAGCGGCAAACCGGAATGGTGTGGATGTTTCGATGTCGTATTTTTTCCGGAAGGGATTATTCGGAGTGGAAGGAGCCGTCACCGGCACCTTTGGCTCGATCGGCGCGGAGACGTCTGATTTTGCCTTTGTAGGGGGAGGGCCCCGCGTCCGCTGGTCCGCATGGAGAGGGCTTCAAATCTGGGGGCACGGGCTTGTGGGAGACAGCCACTTCAGCCCTCAATTTTCACATCTTACGACCGACGGGCTTAGCTACGAACTCGGGGGCGGCGTCGATATTCCATCCCACTGGCGGCGCTTCATGTACCGAGGCGAAGTAGACATGATCGGAAGCCGCTTGTACAGCACCACGCAGTACAGTCCCAAGGTATCCGCCGGAATCGTTTTCGAATTTTAGAAGCACGGCTGAGAAAGCCACATCGACCCCAATTTAGCTCCGTCATTCTATGGAGACGTGTCCCGGCCGGCGACGCACCCGCTGCAGCGTGAACGCAATCGGAATACAGGCAAAACATAAGAGCGCCAGGTAGCGGAAGTCGTCCACGTACGCCCACAGTTGCGCCTGTTGCGACATCGTCAGCTCGATCAGCTTGCGCGCGCGGTTCACGGCTGTGACCGGGTCGGCATGGGCTTCCATCAGCCGCGTGGTGGATTGCAGCGCGCGTTGTAGAGCGGGCGATCCGGCCGAAACTGAATGAACGATTTCCGATTGGTGCACCTGCGCGCGCCGCACCAGCAGCGTGTTTACCACGGAGATTCCGATGCTCCCGCCCACGTTGCGCAGCAGATTGTAGAGGCCCGCCGCATTTCCCACCTGTTCTTTTTCGAGTTTTCCCATGGCCACGGTTACGAGCGGCACGAAGACGAACCCGATGAAGAATCCGCTCAGGATGATCGCCCAGAACATCGAAAACTCGCCTATCTGGGTATCCGCGTTGCCCAGCCAGAGCGTGCAGGCGCCCACACCGGCAAACCCCGTGGCGATCAGCCAGCGATTGTCGAGCCGCTCGGTTAGCAGGCCTACCAGAGGCATCGCGAAGATGGCCCCAATACCGCGAGGGCTGACTGCCCATCCTGCCGCGAGAGCGGTGTACCCGAGGAGCGTCTGAAAAAATAGCGGCAGGAGCGTGACAATTCCATAGATCACCACGCCGAACAGCGCAATCAACAGGCAGCCAACGGCAAAGTTGCGGTTCTTGAATATCTTCAGGTCGACCAGCGGCTTCTCGCGCGTGAGCTCCCACGCAAGGAAGGCAATGAATGCCGTGATCAGGATCACGACCGCCCAACGGATCCAGGTGGCGCCGAACCAATCGTCCTCCTGGCCCTTGTCGAGAATGATCTGCAGCGCACCCAGCCAGACGGTCAGCAATCCCAGCCCGATCGCGTCGAGGCGGCCTGGCTTCGCGTTGCGAATGTAAGGAGGGTCGTGGACAAAACGCGATATGAGAATCACCGCGAGGATGCCTATGGGAACGTTGATGTAGAAAGCCCAGCGCCACGTGTAGGTTTCGGTGATCCATCCTCCCAGGGTCGGCCCCAGCACGGGCGCCACCACGACACCCAGTCCGAATGCGGCCATGGCGATCCCGCGCTTCTCGGGTGGGAAGGTCTCAAGCAGGATCGCCTGCGACATCGGCTGCAGGGCGCCGCCCCCGGCGCCCTGAATCGCCCGCGCGATCAGGATCATGGCAAGACTTGTGGCCGAGCCGCACAGGAAGGAGGAAACCGTGAAAATAATGATGCAGGTGATTAGAAAACGCTTGCGGCCGAACCGCAGCGAAAACCATCCGCTGGCCGGAAGCACCACCGCGTTCGATACCAGGTAACTCGTGAGGACCCAGGTGGCTTCGTCATTGGTGGCGGAAAGGCTGCCGGCGATGTAGGGAAGGGATACGGCGGCGATGGAGGTATCCAGAACTTCCATGAAGGTCGCGAGCATTACCGCGACCGCGATCACCCAGATCATGGCGCCGGTCGGGGCGGCGTCGAAGGCTTCCGCTTGGTTCTGGTTTGTGAGAGTGCCGGCCGCGCTGCTCATCTATCGAACCCGTACTCGAAATGCAGGCAGCGTATCCGGCATCGAGCCTCGCCGGCTCGATCCGCGCCGCTCTTTATCTTCGTACCATGCTTTGCTGGGATTTGCGTCGGGGAAATATCGCGGGGTCGGCATACGCTCTTGAATGTAGATTCAGCATCCTACCCGATAGACTCACGTAATTTTCAGTGCTAGGGTGAATTTTGGGCGGCGTCGCCCACGCTGTCGCTTGCTGCGGAGAAACAGGAGCCCATCGAATGGATAACACACCGCACGCGAATCCAAAAAGCAAAAAGAAAAGCCGCACAGAGGACAACGATCCTCCAGAGAAGCTCGATATTGTCGAAGAGGCTTCCCAGGAGTCTTTTCCCGCGAGCGACGCTCCGGGCTGGACCTCCGGCCCCGAACCCGCGCAACCTCCGAAGTAGATTTGCCCGCAACTCTGGATTGTTCCACGACATCAAATGCCCGAAGGTAGAAGAACTTCCCGGGAGCTTTCCCATGGACCTGTTCGACGAATTGAAGATTCGCAATGTGACCCTGCGGAATCGCATCGTGGTTTCTCCGATGTGCCAGTATTCGTCCCCCGACGGATTCGCTACGGACTGGCACCTGGTGCATTTGGGGAGCCGCGCCGTTGGCGGCGCCGGACTCGTGCTCACCGAGGCATCGGCGGTGACGCCGGAAGGGCGGATCAGCGCATGGGATCTGGGCATCTGGAAGGACGAACACATTGACATGCTGGCGCGCATCGCGCGCTTCATCCGCGAGCAGGGCGCGGTTCCAGGCATGCAGCTGGCCCACGCGGGCCGTAAAGGGAGCACGCAGAGGCCGTGGGAGGGCTCGAGCGGGGTTGCGGAATCGGAAGGCGGTTGGATCCCCGTGGCGCCCAGCGCTCTTCCTTACAATTCGAAATACCCGCAGCCGAGGGCCCTCGACGAAGCCGGCATCCGCGAAATCGTGGGCGCGTTTGCCGAAGCGGCGCGTCGGGCCTTGCGGGCGGGGTTTGAGGTGATTGAACTGCACGCCGCGCACGGCTACCTGATTCATGAATTTCTCTCGCCGCTTTCCAACCAGCGCACGGACTCCTATGGAGGCTCGCTCGACAACCGGATTCGATTTCTGGCCGAGGTGGTTACGGCGGTGCGAAAGGTTTGGCCCGCAAGTCTGCCGCTGTTTGTTCGCATCTCGGCTACGGATTGGGTCGATGGAGGCTGGGATGTAGACCAGTCGATTTATGCAGCCCAGAAGATCGCGCCGCTCGGAGTGGATTTGATCGACTGCTCGTCGGGCGGCCTCGATCCGCGCCAACAATTCCGGTGAAGGCTGGCTACCAGGTGCCTTTCGCACAGCAAATCCGCGACAAGGCGGGTATCCTCACCGGCGCGGTCGGCATGATTCAAGTGCCCGAGATGGCGAGCGAAGCCCTGCGAACTGAAAAAGCCGACGTCGTGATTTTCGCGCGCGAATTTTTGCGCCGCCCGTACTGGCCGCTCGATGAGGCGCGCAACCTGGGAATTCCGGCCTCCTGGCCTGTGCAATACCTGCGGGCCGCCCCCGACGGCAGTCCCGCGCGCGAAGCATTGGAGCCGGTCGTATCCTCTCCGCAGAGTGCGCGAACGCAGAAGGTCAAAGCGGAAGTTTCCTAAGCTCTCAGCGGCGCACCGAAGCGTCCCAGCAATGCCTGGGCTTCTCCGACCTGAAGCAATAACGCAGCCGCGAGATAAATCATTCCGTACGGGATGAGAACGACAATTCCTACAAGAACCGGCGAATGCGCGCGGAGGAAATGATGGATCAGCCAGCCGATCCCGGCGGCTGAGGCCGCCGCGAGCCAGAGCTTCGCCAAGTAAGCGGCCGGGATTCCCGTGCGCCCGATGCGGCGATTCAGTGTGTGGCGCAGCAGCGTAAATTCCACCCACGACGCAATTCCCGCGGAGACGGTGAGTCCGACGACGCCCCAGCGCGCGTCAATTCCAAGCAGGCGGGGCAGCGGAATCGCGCCGAGATAGCCAAGAATGGTTGTGAGCACGACGCGCACGACGGCGAAGCGCAGCGGTGTCTTTGTATCGCGCAGGGCATAATACGCGGACGAATAAAGGCGTCCGAGCGTCGAGGAAAGCAGGCCGACCGTAGCCCCGGCGAGAATCGCCCAGACGTACAGCGCATCGCTGTGGGTGAAGCGCCCGGTCTGATAGATGGCTCCGACGATGACGTCTCCCAGAACCAGAAAAGCGACTACCGAGGGCAGCACGAAAAATGCGATCTGGCGCAGGCCGGGATCGAGGCGCGCACGAAGGGCCTCCGCCACTTCCCGGTCATCGCCGAGGGCGCCGGACATGTGAGGAAGCTCGGCGGCGGAAACCGACATGCCGAAGAGGCTCACAGGCAGGGTGAAAAGGATCTGGGCGTAAGAGAACGCGGAGAGCGCGCCGGTGCCGAGCCAGCTTGCCAGCCACGCGTCCACGTATCCGCTGATCTGAACGACGCCGCGGCCCATGAATACGGGACCGAAGTTGCGGACGACGGTCTTGACGTTGCCCGTCTGATAGTTGAGGGAAAGTTTCAGGCCGCCGAGGAGCCGCAGTACCACAGGCAGCTGCACGGCGACCTGAAGGGCGCTGCCCACGACCGATCCCCAGGCCACGATGGCAGCGAGAGGGTATTGCGCGTAGCGCCCGCCGAATCCCCAGAGAGTCGCGATCATCGCGGCGTTCCAGATCACCGGGGCGGTGTAGGAGAGAAAAAAGCGCCGGTGGCTGTTGAGGATGCCGAGGCACCAGGCCGAAAGGACCAGCAGCCCCGCGCCGGGGAAGAGAATTCGCACCAGCCGAATCGTCAGCTGGCGTTTCTCGCCGTGGAATCCCGGGGCAATCGCGTCGATCAGATACGGCGTTGCCACCAGGCCGATCAGCACGAGAATCGAAGTCGTCAGCGCCAGTAGAGCCGCAACCGCGCCGGCGGTTCGCCGGGCCTCTTCGTCGTCCTCGCGAGCGAGCAGGCCGGCGTAGACGGGAATGAACGAAGCCGAAAGCACTCCCTCGCCAAACATATTCTGAAGGAAATTGGGGATGCGGAACGCGGCATTGAAGGCGTCGGCGGCGTCGGAATTGCCGAAGTAGTGCGCGAAAATCCGCTGCCGGACCAGCCCGGCGATACGGCTCAAGAATATTCCCGCGGCTACGAGAAATGCATGGCGCTTGGACGCGCCGTGTTGCGCTTTCCTCTTCCCGGAACTTTCCTCGAGCACAGTGGCGCTTTCATTCCGCATAGGCAGGGAATCAATTCATTACAAGAGTTACTCGCGGGGATGTCAACCGGGATTCTGGCGGCTGTGCGTTGGTGAACAGCGGAAGTAGCTATTCGCGAAGAGCTGCGTGCAGGCTCAGCTGGCTGTCCTTCAGAACTTCCAAGTCACGCTCCCAGGTTTGCCTGCCTTGGACGCGCACCTCCACATGATGCGAACCCGCCGTGAGCCGGATGGTCGATGGAGTCTGGCCCACGAATTTGCCGTCGATGTAAATATCGGCGTCAGGCGGTTCCGAAGTGATCGCCACGCTCCCGCCCTCGGAGTTGCTCTTTCTGCTCGCTTGGGCGAAGCGCTTCCGTGGTGACGGCAGGCGGACGCATCGGGCCAGCGTTTCCGTATGTTTCGCTTGGACGAGCCATTGCCGGAGGAAATCGCCTCGAGCTTGATTTCAAAGTGATCGGCCTTCAGCAGGAAGTAGTTTCCGCGGTGGCGGCCTGTCACAGCGACCCATTCGAAGGGGCCATTGGTCAAAGTGATCTGCTGCGCCAGATATCCCTCCTTGGAGATGCGTACGGTGAAGGCGTGTTCGAGTCGCGCGCTGAAAACCGTGTGGGGTTTGTGGAAGTAGCTGCCGGGATACTCAACGCGGTACGGCGTTGTGCCGGCGACGGCTCCATTGATTTCAACCGTTGCGCCCGTAGGAGACGTCGTGATGGTAAGGGATTCGGCGCGCGTCGCCGCGGCCAGCAGGGAAGACGCCAGCAGGAGAAATGCCAATAAACAGGGTTGCCTCGACGGCCGCATCGGAGCCCTCCGAGGAATTAGACGGGAACAATGGCACCGGCTGCCGGAAATGTCAATTGCAGCGAGCGTGGACTTCTTGATCCGGCAAAAAGACCGAGAGGCGCGAGCCACTTGATTATTCATCATTATTTGATCCGCGCCAGGTTCGTTGACGCGCCTCGGGGCGGCAGATATAGTTGGCAAGTAAAGCGCAACAAACTCAACAACCGCGCCCAATGGACTCGCGACTCGTGCATGAACTGAAGAAACTGGTCGGCTCTGAGGGCGTTCTCCACGAGCCTGAAGACCTGCTCTTGTACGAATACGATGGTTCAGTGGAAGTGGCGAAGCCGGCCTGCGTCGTATTCCCGCGCAATACCGAAGACGTGGTTGAGATCGTGAAGCTGGCGAATCGCTACGAAACTCCTCTCGTCGGGCGCGGCGCGGGGACAGGACTTTCCGGAGGGGCGCTGGCGCGACAGGGGGGAATCGTGGTCGTGTTTTCGCGAATGAACCGCGTGCTCGAAGTGGATGTGGAGAACCAACGGGCGACGGTTCAGCCGGGGGTCGTGAATCTCGATTTGAGTGTCGCGGTGGCGCACACCGGACTTCATTTCGCGCCCGATCCATCCAGCCAGAAGGCTTGCACCATCGGCGGGAATGTATCCGAGAATTCGGGCGGCCCGCACACGCTGGCCTACGGCGTCACTACGAACCATGTGCTGGGCATGACGGTCGTGCTGCCAACGGGCGAACTCGTTCGGCTCGGCAGCGCGGTGCTCGATTCGCCGGGGTATGACTTGACCGGCCTTTTTGTCGGCTCCGAAGGAACGCTTGCGCTCGTTACCGAGATTACGGTGAAGCTCACGCGCCTGCCGGAAGCGGTGAAGACGCTGCTTGCGGTGTTTGACACCGTGGACGACGCCACGGAAACGGTGGCTGAAATTACGCGGCGGGGAATCACTCCCGCGGCCTGCGAGATGTTCGATAGCTGGACGATCCGCGCTGTTGAGGATTACGTGCATGCAGGCTACCCGGTGGGCGCCGCGGCCGTGTTGCTGATCGATGTCGATGGACTGCGCGAAGCGGTGGAATCCGAGGCGGAGGAGGTGGCCGACATCTGCCGCCTGCATCATGCGCCGGAGGTGCGGGTCGCTCGCGACGCAGCCGAGCGCGACCTTCTGTGGAAAGGGCGCAAGAACGCGTTCGGAGCGGTGGGCCGGATTTCGCCGACCTATTACGCCATGGACGGTGTTATTCCGCGCACGAAGCTGGCCGCCACGCTGCGGCGGCTGGCCGAGATCGGCGCGAAGTACGGCTTCGAGATCGGCAACATTTTTCATGCGGGCGATGGCAATCTGCACCCACTGATTCCTTTCAATGGCCGCGACCGCGATGAATTCCGCCGCGCGATTGCCGCTGGCACCGAAATTATTCGCTGCTGCATCGAGATGGGCGGCGCGATTACCGGCGAGCACGGCGTCGGGATGGAGAAGGATCATCTGATGCCGTATCTCTTCAGCGCAGCCGACCTTGCGCTGATGCGCGGCGTCCGCGACGCATTTAATCCATCCGGCTTGCTCAATCCGGGGAAAATCTTCCCGACCGCCAAGGCTTGCGGCGAGATCTATGCGCGTCCCGCGGCTGAAACGAGCGCCACTCCCGCATGAGCATCGCCAGCATGACCGCACCCTCGCGTTTGGCGAGCATTAGCGGACCTTCCCACGTCGTCAGCGAGTCGCCCGAACTCGGCGCATATGAAATATGTGGAAAAAGGCCGGCTGCGGTAGTGCGCCCCGGATCGAGTGAGGAAGTTGCCGAGATCGTGAAATTTGCCGCGACGGAAAAGCTGGCGGTCGTGCCAAGTGGCGCGCGGACGAAGCTCTCGATGGGTCTGGCTCCACGTCAGTATGACGTCGCCCTGGACATGACGCGGCTCGACCGCGTGGTTACCTACGATCCGGCCGATCTGACGCTGGGCGTTGAGCCCGGCATCCCATTGCAAAAACTGGCGGCGGTGCTGGCCGAGCACAAGCAATGGCTCCCGCTCGCTGTCCCTTATATGGAACGCACAACGGTTGGCGGCACGATCGCGTCCGGCGTGGATACTCCGCTGCGGCAGATGTATGGCACGGCTCGCGATTATGTCCTTGGAATGGAATTCGTGACCGGGCAGGGCGTCACGGCGAAAAGCGGCGGCCGCGTGGTGAAAAATGTGACCGGCTACGACATGCACAAATTGATGATCGGCGCGCTGGGAACGCTGGGCGTGATGACGAAGATCAACTTCCGCACGTTTCCGCTGCCCGTTGACACGCACGCATTCGTGGCCAGCTTTGCGAGCGCCGAGCGGGCACTGGAACTGCGACATGCCATTGCGCATTCTCCGCTTCGGCCGCAGGCGGTTGAAATTCTCAGCCCGGGCGCTGCCAGAACTCTTTGCGGGGATGCCGCGGCGAGGATTGCGCCAGGGCCATTTGGCAGCGACGTGTTTTCCACGGCGCGGTGGGCTTTGGCTGCCGATTTCTCGGGAAACGAAAAGGTTCTGGATCGTTGCGAGCGCGATCTGCGCGAGATGGCCGAAAAATGCGGCTGCGAGAGTTTCGTCGTGCTGGCGCCCGGTCAGATGCTTCCCGCGGTCTCGCGCAAGCGCGAGTTTATACCGCTTGCGCTGGCATCCTCGCCGGCGGCCACGATTGTGAAAATGGGTGTGCTGCCCACGCGCATGAACGAAATGCTGGCGAGCGCCGCGAGAGCGGCCGAAACGAATTCTCTGCCGTGGGCCGCTATTGCGCGAGGGGTGGGCGTCATCTACTTCGCGCTTCTTCCGAACGACCGCAGTGAAGAAGCGCGCCTTCGGGTGATCCAGGCTACCGATCAGATTCTTTTCGAATGCGCGGGACTTGGAGGCAACGCGACGATTCCGTGGAGTCCGGCGGAATGGAAGAGCTCGCTGAAGGTGTGGGGGATCGAACGAGGCGACATCGATCTGATGCGCAAATTGAAAACGCTCTTCGATCCTTCTGGAACCCTCAGCCCGGGCCGCTTCGTGGGAGGCTTGTAGGCGATGGCTCTGCTTCCGATGGCGCCTGCTTCGCACGAAGACGCGCCTGTTGATGTCGCGGCGGGCCCGAGCGGGTTTTCAGGTGCCGACAAGCCCGAATATTCCGTCTACTCACACTGCGTCCATTGCGGGCTTTGCCTCAATCATTGCCCTACGTACCGCTTGTGGGGGCAGGAAGCCGATTCGCCGCGCGGGCGTATTCGGCAGATAGAGTTGGTGGACCAGGGGAAGCTGGAGCTGGGCGATTCGTTCGTCGAGCACATCGACCGCTGCCTGGATTGCCGCGCGTGCGAAACGGCGTGCCCGTCGGGCGTCGAGTACGGGCGCCTGATCGAAACGGCGCGCGCGCAAATCGAGCAGCACTACAAGCGCCCGTTGGCTTCACGGCTGGCGCGCGATTTTGTTTACCGGCGGCTCCTGCCATATCCCTCGCGGATCGCAACAGCGGCGCGATTCCTGAAATTCTATCAGCGCTCGGGATTGGCGGCGCTGGCTCGCGCGACGGGCGCCCTACAACTGCTGGGATTACAGGATCGCGAACGGCTGCTGCCGCGCATCGATTCAGAGTTTTTCTTCACGGAGCTGGGCAAGACGTTTCCTGCCCAAGGTACGCGGCGCGCACGTGTGGCGCTGTTTGCCGGCTGCGTCGCGCAGGTGACGTTCAGCGAGCTCAATCGCGCGACGATCCGTGTATTACAGGCGAATGGCTGCGAAGTCGTGGTGCCGGAGGGGCAGGTCTGCTGCGGAGCGCTGCCCAATCACGCGGGAGTCCGCGACGTGGCGCGGGACCTTGCGCGCAAGAACTTCGGCGTCATTTCCGGTGGACGAGTTCGACGCGATCGTCACGAACGCCGCTGGGTGCGGCTCAACGCTCAAGGAATACGCGCATCTTTTTGCGCCGGAAGATCCCGCGTACGCGCAAGCCGCGAAGTTCACACAAAAGATGCGCGACGTTACCGAATTTCTCGCGGAACTCGGGCTCACTGCGCCGCTGCGGCCCGTGCCGCTGCGCGTTACCTATCAGGATTCCTGCCATCTGGCCCACGGGCAGAAAATCCGCGAAGCCCCGCGGAAGCTGATTCGCGCCGTTCCCGGGGTGGAATTAGTGGAAATGCCGCTGGCCGATCAATGCTGCGGTTCGGCAGGCGTTTACAACGTTACGGAGACTGAGGCGTCCCTCGAATTGCTCGCCAGGAAGATGGACTGCGTTAAGCAGACCCAGGCGCGGGCCATCGTCACCGCGAATCCCGGCTGCATCCTGCAACTCCGCGCCGGCGTCAGCATCCACGCAACGGATCAGGAAGTTCTCCACGTCGTTGAGCTTCTGGACCGCTCGATCTCTGCGGCCTAGCTCTATTTCTCACCGACGAGGTAGCGGCAGCCGTTCGCGCCCATCTGTGCGGAGTGGACGGCGCCCGCGGGAACGTCGCAGCGCTCGCCTATGCGGTACGTCTGCGACTGGCCATTCATCGTGAGCGCCATCTCGCCATCCAGAATGATGTGCGCGGTCAGCCCTGCGTGCGTGTGGTCGGTATAGAAGGCGTTCGGGCCATCCTGCCAGACGAACATATGCGAGAAGCCTTCCGCCGCGAGCTGCTTGAGATAATCCTTTTCGCTGAGCTTGGTGTTCATATCTGCGTTTATATCAGGGCGATTATAGCAGCGGAACGCCCGAACGGAACTTCCTGCTGAGCGGAAAAGGGGGGCTCGCGGGCGGAGCGTGGTGGGGGTGTCCGCCCGCGAGTACTGCGTACTACGGGATCAATCTCAATTTTGTGGCGGCGAAGGAGGGCCTTGACCCTTGCCGTGGAATCCCATTTTGCCGCCCGCTTTCAACGTGTAATCCGATGGAACCTGGAACAGGGACGCGTCCGGCTCGGTTCGAACAACATTGGTAAGCTGAAACACGTTGTCGCCGGTCCGCGGATCGCTGCGCTTGATCAACACGTTCATCTGCAGGTCCGGCGAATACCAGCGCTCCACCGTGATGACAATCGGCTTTTCGTTGCCAATGGCCCCCGCCGGAATCGTCCGGGTAGTGAGCGTGCCTTGCGCGGAGATACCATTCACCATCTGAGTGCCGAGCGATGTAGTCGCTGCCTCGTTCTGGCCGAATCCGGGAGGCGGTCCGCCGCCTTCCTTGCCGAACCGGCCCGCGCGCAACGGAAGCTTGCGCGCTATTTTCTGGTCCGGCTGCAGAATATAATTCGCGGCCGCGACCGGATCCTTGATCAGGACCACATGAGGAGGAGTCTTACCCGAAGTCGCCCAATCTCCAATGGCTGGGAGCGTCATGTCCCGGCGCGTGCGGCCATTGCTATCGCGAGCAAGCGTTCCGTTGGTCGTCCGCTGGATATGGTTGCCGTCCGGGAATACTTGCGTAGTGACCTGCGAGAAGGCCGCCGTGAAAGGAGCGCCGGTGACGGTCTTCCCGCCTCCCAGGCCTGCTTCAAAACCGACAAATCCCATGGCATCGTCCGGAGAAAAACGGCCCGGACCTGGCCCAATCGGCGGAGGCCCGGCTGGCGCGGATTGGGCCCATGCCGTGGCGCCGGTCGCGAGCGCCAACAGCATTACCGCCGAGCATCCGGCGAATCCAAGCTTGCCTCTCACTGTCATTTCCATGTGCCTCTCTGATTGATCCAACGTCTGATTAATTCAACTACTGATCCAAATTTGCCTGCGCAACCAGCCGGATAGCCTGCGGCGCGCCATCCTCGCTGAGCACGATGTCCGCCGGAACCTGCTCGGTCGCGCTTACATCAGCCACCGGAAGCCCCAGAGAAGCGAGCGCCGAACGCGACAGAACTACTCGCACCACCGCGCCATTTTCGAGCGTTGCGGGATCGGCGGCGTAGGGCAGCGAAACGAAAGCTGTTTCATCCGGGGAGTCCGGCAGCCGGTTATCGGCAACTTCGACCGGCGACACGAGAGCCGCAGCTCCATTCGCACTGGTTACCGGCGTGGATTTCCCATGGAATGCCGAACCGTGACGCAGGGACACGCCCAAGGCCAGGAGAATCGCCGCAGCGATACCCAGCGCCGCAAGCCGCCCCTGCATTCTGCGCCGGGAGGCTGCGGCATTGTGCAGCCTGAATTCCTTGAGCAGATGCGCTTCGATGCGCGGCGGAGCCTCCAGATGAGCCTCGCGCAAAGCGATGGTCTGGAGCGAAAAATCGAGCGACTCGGCGTCGGTCATCAACTGCGCGCAACGGCTGCACGATTCCGCATGGACGAGGGCCACCTCCCGGAGCGCCAGGCCGCGGGTACCGGGCCGGTCGAGATCGTGCAGAACCTCTTCAAACTGCGAGCAGTCCATCGAGGTTACCTCTTCGTTTTCGTTCATTCGCCCACCGCCGATGCGCGACGCGCAGGCTGCGCGTCGCGAAGCTTTTCAAGCAATATGGCCCTGGCCCGGTGCAGCCGGGAACGGACCGTCCCTACCGGGCATCCGAGCGCCGCCGCCGTTTCCTCGTAGCTCATCTCCTCGAGCTCGCAAAGCACCACGACCTCGCGGTAATTCTCCGGCAGCGTGTTGATGGCCTTTCTTACGCGGCTCACGGCTTCCATCGAGGAAAATTCGTCCCGGCTCGTGGGCACCGCATAATGGCCATTCCCGTTTCCGTTACCGTTGCGGCTATTGGTATGGTGACCGTTCCCAGACGCCAGAGGCCCGAAGTCATCCGCATCCCCGACGAGAGGGACGAGCCGACGATCCTGCTCCCAGCGTTTGCGCAGATGGTTGCGCGCCACCCCGAAGAGGAAGCCTGCCACGGAGCCGCGCGCCGGATCGTACCGGCTGACGTCGCGAATCAGCGTCATGAAGACCTCTTGGGTCACGTCCTCCGCAACTGCCGCATTTCCGCTCATATGCAGGGCAAAGCGGTAGATAGAAGGGTGCCGGCGCTTATAGAGGAGACCAAAGGCTTCTTCGTCTCCGGCCAACAGACGCCGCACTAGACCGTCATCTGTGAGTTCAGTGGTGCCGGTCATCTCACCCTTTGGACGGCCAACCCTGCTTCCCGTTACATATTCCGGGCGCCAAACGGGATAGTTCCACTGATTTTGGGGTGAAGGTCCGCTAGAAGACGTCTCCAGGGGCCACCACGGTTTCCGGTCGAGCCGCATAGAAATGGAACCCGAGCAGAAAGGCCGCTCCGGCGAGGTAGCTCAAGGCGAAAGCAGGAGCGGCGAAAAAGCTAATCACGGTTTCGATCCCGCGCTCCGTGATCCGGAAGGCATGGATCAGCCCCACGCAGGAAAGCCCGGCTGCCGCGAGCAGCCAGGCCGCGGCCGGGAGGAACCGGCGGTCCAGCATCAGCGCGATTGCCGCGGCCCAGATCATCGAGACAAGCAGGGCGCCCTGGCTGAGCGCGATCAGGCCGTAAATGGGCAGTTGCTCACCGAAGAGAGGCGCGCCCTGGAGAAAATTCGAGCCAGCCGTGCGCAGTGCCAGATCGATCAGCCCCACCGCCCAGGACGCGAGCAGCGGGACCAATCCGAAAGCGACGGCGATCGCATGGGATTTGGGCACTTCCGTGAACGCCTGCGCGACCATTACCAGCCCAAACCACACGACGATCATCGCCACCACTTCCATCGGCACCACGCGCAGGAAGGGAACTACCATCCCGGAAAGACACAGGAGCATGGTGGCCGCGCCGCTTAGGATCGAATAGCCCGCTCGCGCCCCCAGCGATTTGTGCGCCATGTGCCCGAAATAGAGCGAGGTCGGGAATGGGCTGCCGAACAGCGCTGCCGCCGCTGTCGCCAGGCCGTTGACGAGCAGGGACGGCATCGTGGGGTAATCGTCTCCGGCGACCTGAACGCTCTCGAGCACCTGCAGGGAAACGATCGTATCGAGCGTGCTCATCGGCAGAATGATCGATAGAAACTTCCATCCCTCCGACTGCTGCAGAAATGTGAACAGATTCACCGGATGCGGCAGATAAATCCCCGGCGATATAGATGCTTGCAGAACCGGCAGGTGGTAGAGGTGCGCCCACTTCAGCAGCGCCGTAAGAATCGCCCCGGTGACGATGCACACGAGGCCACCGGGTATGCGAAAGGGAAGCCGTATCCGCGCGGAGAAAACCGCGAGCACGATAATCGCGGGAAGCAGCGCGAGTTCCGGCGTCTGAAAAATCCTCAGGACGAAGCCCAGGCAGAGAAACGCCATCGCGATACCCGCCAGCGGACAAAGCAGCGCTGCCCGCGGCGTGTGGCGGCGCAGCCAGTCCGTGCAGAACGCGCCCGCCGTTTGCACGATACCGCTTAGGAAAGACGCGAACACGCCGGCCTGCCACGCGAGCGTCGCGTTGTGCGTGCGCTCGTACACCGGAAGCATGATCAGGAAAATATAGGCGAAAATGGTGGGGGCGTTTACGCCGAAGGGAATCGCGGTGACGTCAACGCGCCCGGTGCGCAAGGCCAGCCTGTGGGCTTGCCAGGCATAGAAAATATTCCCCGCGAAGATGGAAAGCGCGACGCCCGGCAAAATCCGCGTGGTAACCATGCTGGCGGGGAATCCGCAAAGAGGAGCCAGACCGGCGATCAGCAGCAGATCGGGGAGTCCGCTGAAGAAAAGCGCGAAACATCCATCCCAGTCTCCCGGCACGAACCATGGCGGGGAAGTTTTCGGGACGGCGAGCGCCTCGGCCATGATGTGCGCTCAAGCCGTCCCGTACCGCAACCCAATCTTTTTCAGCCACTGCCGGTAAGCGATGGCGGCGCGGTCGGAGGTCAAATGCAGCTCCGCCTGCAAATCGAGAGGCAGAAGCTCCGGCCGTTGCGACTCGACTATCGGCACGTCCTGTGCGGTGACGACGTCCTGAAAACGGCGAAGCTCTTCGGCGGGAACGTCATGCCCGTAGTTCAGGGCCATGATCAGCCAGATGCGGCTCTCGCACTCCGCCACGGGCGTGATCGTCGAAAACATCGCAAAGCGATTTTCGCCGTTGGCCTTCATGAACGACGCGGTCAGCGGACGCTGCACATGGAACGTGTAATGCACCTCCGCCGAGCGCCCGGTGCCGTCGGGATCGGGCTGCCAGACGGGAATGTCCCGGGCGACCAGACAATCCGGATACACGTCGACTTCGTAGTCGCCGATTTCCGCGCGCGCCGCGTCGCCCAGAAACCCCGCATGGACGAAGGGAAAGTGGCCCACGTCCAGAAAATTCTCGACGACGCGAGGACCCATTGCCCGGTAGAGATAAGGGCCGGCAGGTATCTTTCTGAAAGACGAATCGTCCCATTCGGGGAACGCGGGAACGTCCTTGGCGGGCTTGCCGAGCGACATCCACACGAGCCCGTATTTTTCCTGCACCGGATACACCATGGCGCGCGCGCGCAGCGGCGGAGGCCGGTCGGGATGCGCGGGAATGCGAGCGCAGCGGCCCGAGGAATCGTACTGCCAGCCGTGGTAAGGGCAGGCCAGGCAATCGCCTGCGATCCGCCCGCCGGAAAGCTTCGCGCCGCGGTGGACGCAAAGGTCCTGCCAGGCGTGAACCCCTTCTGCATTGCGCCACAGAACGACGTCATGATCGAGCAAGCGAACCGCGAGAGGGGCGGCGCCGGTGACCTGAGTGCCCCAGGCCACAGCGTGCCAATCGTGCAGCAGAATAGGATCGTCGATCATCGTCAATCGCGAGGCTATGCGGCGAGAATCGCTTCGGCTCGCGGCCGCTAGCCGCCCGAATGTACCACGGAATTAGGAGCGGATAGTCCCGGCGGCCGATGCATTATTCCGCTTAGCCGGATTCATATTGTGAATCTTCTTAGAGAAAGAAGACCCCAAAACAGAAGCACCCTCGCCGGCATAATCGCGCGAGGGTGCTTCTGTGCGTTGCTGTGGTTGGGAACGTTGCTTATGGCATCGGCGGAGCGTCGGCCGTATAGCCATTCGGATAGAAGTGGACGCCGGTGACGATCCTTACGGCGCGGCTCCCAAACCAGATCGTGTTGTCGTCAGCTACGCGGAACTTGTTGATGCTCTGTCCCGGCTGCGGCATCGGGACGTAGCTGAACTTCCGTGTTTTCTGATCGAACTTGACGACCATATTGTGTGCCGCATCGCCCATCCAGACGTTATCGTCCTTATCGGGCCACGCGTCGTAGGGCTGAGCGCCGTTATAGGGGATTTTGTATTCGCTGAGCTCGCCTGTTTCAGGATCGAGCCTGGCGAGCAAACCGCTGGTGTACTCCGAGGCCCAGATGATGCCTTTCGAGTCCACGCCGATGCGGCGAATCTGTCCCCACGAGTGCGGCACGGGATATTCCTTCACCGCTTCGGTCTCCGCGTCCCACTTGTTGATGGTGCCCTTCTGCCAGCCGGCCGCCCACATATTGCCCTTCTGGTCGATCACCATGCCGTAGAGGCCGTTATCCGGCGTCGGCGTAGGATACATGTGGATCACGCCTGTGCTCACATTCAACTTGCCGAACAGCGCGCCGTAGATCAGGTCGAAGCCGACATTGCCGTCCTTATCGACGACCGCTTCATGCAGAGCCCCGGCCTGCTCAGGGAGGGAATAACGGATCTGCTTTCCGGTGGCGGGATCCAACTCGCCCAGCCTGCCGGTCTTTAGCTCCGCCCAGAAAACGTGGCCGCGCTTGTCTACGCCAATGCCGTCCGGGTGAACATACACGTCGCCCTTGATCGGATAGTTCTTCCAGCGGTCGGCGCTGCGCTGCTTGGGGTCAAGCCGGAGCATCGAGCTGGAAGTACGGGAGCTGAACCAGATGTTGCCATCCACGGGCGAAATGAACGAAGAGCCCATGTGATGCGTGCGGCCCTCTTTGGGATAGGGAAGCTGCTCGATCACGCCGTTGATCATCGGAGCGCCCAGCTTATCGCCGCCTGCCGAAATCGGGAGGTCCTTAGGAATGTCGTAAGAAACGTAAATCGCCTTGGAAGCCGCCTCTTCGTCAAGCTGCACTGGATCGACTCGAAGCCTCTTCTCGGTGGTTCCCGGGCCGAAGTTCTTGGCCAGGTAGTCGGCCATCATGTCCTTCTGCTGCTTGGTGAATTGCGTGCGGCCGAGCGCCAGAACGAAGGCGTTGTACCCCGGACCGGTTTCGGTCATCCGCTCG
Organism: uncultured Acidobacteriota bacterium; assembly: GCA_963709105.1. GTDB lineage: Bacteria > Acidobacteriota > Terriglobia > Acidiferrales > UBA7541 > Palsa-295. Next base: position 370,327 of record CAVPVC010000010.1, on the reverse strand, counting down.
ATGCCCTTGAGGAACCCGGCCTTGTCGTAGTGATACGCGCCGAAATTGCTGAACAGCTCGGCGTGACAGCCGATGCAGTTGGCCTTCAGCAGGTCGAGCGCGGGGCCGGGAGGATACATGTCCTCCATGCTGGCGACATACTCGATCTTCCAATCCTTCTTCGGCCCGCTGCCTTCTTCGCCGCTGCCCGGTTGGGGAATATCCTTGTGCTTGATGGCGAAGTCAGCGGTCTTACTGTCGCCGGGACCGAGTTGCAGGGTCGCTCGCGGCGAGTCATAACCTGCCATGTCCACGAACATTTCATAATCGCCGGGGAGTGCCTGCGGCACCGTGTAATGGCCTTTGTTTGTGAATACCGTGTACCAGAGCTGAAGGTCCACGTTGTGCGCCTGCACGCGGAAACCAATCACCTTGCCCTGATCGGCGGTCACCGTGCCGGTGATGGTTCCGCGCTTGACGTCGTCTGCGCTGGACCGCGGCGAATAACACAAGAGCGCAACTGCGAGCGCCAGGCCCACAGCGAGAAGCTTCGACATCCCTTTGCTTTTCGTGCCATGCATACGTTCGTTTCCTCTCAACACGTTCTCTTCCGTAGGTCTCATCAGGGTTTCTTTCCCGGCCGCAAGCCGAAACCAAAATCAGCAACGTATATCACACTTACATTTAGCTCAGAAGCGTTTTCCAGCGCATGGAAGTAGACGGGCGGGACGCACTTGGCGTTTCAGAAAGGGCATGCCTGCTTGTTTTCAGCGGGAGACCTGGAGAGAGGTGGATTTGGCGTGGGAGAGCGTTACGCCCAAGATGCCCGCGATGGTGGGCGCAACCTGGCGCATGTCGATTACGCCGAGGTCGCGGCCTGCGGCGATACTTTTTCCCATAATAAAGAAGGAGGCGCGCATTTCGGGACGGTTGGGCAGGTAGCCATGCGTTCCGGTACCGGGTGCGGGCTGGTCAATAGGACCCGCAAGGGCATATCCAACATCGGACCCGGGCTGCATCTCGACCAGAAACGACGCGTTGGGAAAGCCGCCCATTTTGGCGAGATCCGGCTGCTCGATCACACGGGCGATGGAGCAGGTGGGATCATCCTTCATCTTCATCAACAAACCTTTTACGCGTTCTTTCAGGGCTTGATCGCTGGGATCGCGCAGCATCACGCCAGCTGAACCGCCGGCGGGCCAGAAAGCCGCGTCCCAGGAAGAAATCGTGGGCGGGGCCGTCCCGTTGGCGGGTTTTAGCGTAATCAACCCTTCCTTAATAAACGGCACCATCAGATTGACGTGGTGGTCGACGGGGATGAATCCGTGGTCGGACACTATTGCGACCGTGGTGTCTGGATCGCTGGCGAGCGCGGTCTGAATCAGTTCGCCCAGCATCCGATCCGCTGCCTCCACCGCTTCGTTGCTTTCCTTGCTGAAAGGCCCGGTGCCGTGCTCGATGTGATCGAGCGAGGCCAGATGAATGGTCATGAATCCCGGCTTTTCGCGGGCAAGAATCTCCCGGGAAAATCTGGCGCGAACGAGGTCTCCCGGAACGCCCTGGTCGCTCGATTCGTTGTAGCTACCCAGCTTATTCTCGAGTTCCTCAAGCAGACCGAGCGGGCGGGAAATGGCTTCCATCAGCTTATGGTCGTTCTCGGTTCGCGTGCGCCAATATTCGGGGATCAGATATTTCACCGAATCTGCGCCCACGCTGACGGGCCAGCTGACGCTTGCCGTCGAGACGCCGGCCTTCGCGGCTGCGTCCCACAGCGTGGGGACCTTGATATCCTGCGCGTACCAGTTCCACGTTTCCACGGTGACGAAGGGCTCAAACGCCACGTTCGCGTCGATGCCATGTTCGCTGGGCCATACGCCCGTTATCAGCGTCGTGTGGCTGGGATAGGTTACGCTGGGAACAACGCCGATGACGCCATCGGCGTAGGTGCCTTCGGTGAGAAATCGCCGCAGCGTCGGGATTTTCAGCCCGTGCGCGTCTGCCTTCAGCACGTACTCCGGGCTTAGCCCGTCGACCGAGATCATTAGAACGGAGCCCGCCCGCGACGGGCCTGCGGCCAACAGACACGCCAGCAGCGCCGCCGCAAAGGCTCGATGCTTCATGCTTCGGATTCTACGCCTCTCAGCAACGCGCGCCGTGCTTCCTGCGAGCGGTCGCTTCACTAGAACAGCAGCTTCAGCGCGAACTGAATCTGCCGTGCGGGATAGGTGGTGCGAATGGTTCCGAAGTTCGAGTCAGTCGTTCTCATGTCGGGAACCCCAAAATTTGTCTGATTCAGGAAATTGAAGAACTCCGACCGGAACTGCATACGGACGTCCTCGTGAATTTGAAAGGTCTTGTCCACGGCGAAGTCCCACTGCTCGAAGCCGGGAGTGCTGAAGGCGTTGCGTCCCAGATTCCCGAAGGGGGCGCTCGCCGGGGGCAGTCGTGAACGTGTAACCGGCGAAGTAGTTGTTGATCATTCCCAGGGTGCTCTGGGCGACGGGACCACCGGTCACATTGGGCCTCTCGAATGCCTGTCCGCGATAATCGTTGGAAAGGCCGGTAACGTCATTCGCGGTGGACGGAACGTAGAAGACGTTGAGGGGCGTGCCGGTGTGGGCCGTGTTGATGGTGTTGATTTCCCATCCGCCGATGGCGGCGTCTTCCCAGCCGTTCACGCTGGAGGCCCATTTGCGGCCCTTGCCGAAGGGCAGCTGGTACACGACGCTGGTAACGTTGCTGTACCTGACGTTAAAGCTCGGGGGCCCGTGCTCCGCTTTCAGGTTGTGAATGTTTTGCGGATTGGCCGCATAGCCGCCCGCGTAATATTCGAGGGCCTGCTCGGAGTCGCCCAGGGCGTTGCCGGTGGTGAAGGAGTTCAGGAAATACAGTCCGTTACCGAAGCGATGCTCGAGTCGTACCGAAAGTCCATTGTAGTTGTTATTGCCCACAGGGTCGACCCAGGTGATGGGCCCGAAACGAAGGGATTGGCCGCCGCCCCTGAACGCCGAGCGTTCCACCGGGGGCGTTGGGGTTCGCCTGGTTGTAGTCGCCGAGGATGGGCAGATTCAGGCTGTGGTTGCCGTTGTAGGCGACCTCGATGACGGTGTTCTTCGGCAGTTCGCGCTGCACCGACAGGAACCAGTTTTGGACGTAGGGCCAGGGGCTGTTCGCCGGAATGTAGTCCACGTTAGAATTGACGGGATTGAAAGCCGCCGGACTGGCGATGTTCGTCGTAAAACTGTTCGCTGTCGTGAGGAAGCCTGCCGGCACAGGCCCCCCCGGCGGAATGGACTGGTTAATGACGCCAAAAAGAGCATTCGGGGCGTTGATGCCCTCCTCGGAGCTGCCCGGGCGATTAAAAAATGTGTAGCTGATTCCATAACCACTGCGGACCACTGTTTTCGTGTCGATGCTGTAGGCCAATCCGAGACGAGGACCGAAGTCATGGTAGTTGGGATTGACGAGACTGCGGTTGTACAAGCTTCCGCTGGTTGCTGGGAATCATTGTGTCTGTGGCGGGATTGAAATCTGACCAATTGTTGTCCCGCGTATAGAGAGGCGTCGCAAAGTCCCAGCGCAACCCGGCGTTCACAGTGAGTTTGGATGTCACGCGATAATCGTCCTGGACGTAAAGCGAATGAACGTGTTGGCGGAGGTTGACCACGAGATTGGTACCGAGGTTGATGATGCTGGGGGTGCCGAAAATAAAGTCCGCGAGGTTGTAGCTTGCAGAATCGCTGGGAATGGTGCAGCCGGAGGCAAGCCCTAATTGAGTGCAAGTGGGCTTGCTGAATCCGCCGGTGAATTGATCTTCGCCGTAGATCGGATTCACATCGAGCACTTCGGTGCGAATCACCAGGAATTCGTATCCCATCTTGATCGAGTGCCGCCCGCGGATCAGCGAATAATTCACTTTCGGATCGAACGAGGTGGGATTCTGGAACTGCGGATTGCTCGTTTGCCGCCCAAGCTGGCTGAATCCGCTGATGTTCTGCGAATTGATGCCGCCCTGAAGGCTCGGTGTTGTTGGCAAACCAGGGAAGGGAAAACCCGGAATCGAAGTTGCAAGACCCAGGTTGGGAGGTGTCTTTCCTCCCTTTTATGCGCGAGAAACCGAAGCGCGCTTCGAGCAGCGAATTTGACGAAATGTCCACGTGTAGCCCGCCGAGGCATTCTGATCGAAGACGTGAAGGTTCCCAGTGCCGTTACCGCCGGCCACTCCCGGAATATCCGGCTGGAAAATACTGATGGTCGTTGCGCTGGCTGAATCGGAGAAAGGCGGTCATATGGCTATTGATCTGGCCGTCGAGCTTGACGTCATATTTGTCGGTGTAGTCGCGAACCAGCAGATCCTGCAGGTAGTCGTTTGAACGCACCGAGGAGTTACCGCCGGCAGGCAGTCAGCACCGCCGCTGCAAACGGATTCAGCGCGGCAATCGGAATTTGCGCGCCCGCTTTATAGAGCACGCCTGTCAGCGGGTCCACAACGGTAACCGGCAGGATTCCGGCGCGATCAGTATCGTCGGGATGGTATCGAAATTATTGTAATGGAGAAGTTGCCGTAACCCTCGTAGTCGGTGAAGAAAAATATCTTATTCTTGATGATCGGGCCCCCGAAAGTGCCGCCGAATTGGTTGCGGTTGAGCGGGGGCTTGGCCGCGGGAGCAAACAGATATCCTGTGGCGTTCAGGTCCGTATTCCGGAAAAACTCGTAGGCGTCTCCGTGGAACTCGTTGGTGCCGGACTTCATGGAGGCGTTCACCACCGCGCCGCCGACGCGCCCATATTCCGCGCTGTAGTTGCTGGTGATGACTTTGAATTCGGAGAGCGCGTCGGGAGAGGGCTGCACCAGTTGGGCCGAATAGCCCTGGTTGCTGGTGCCGTAAGCATTGTTGTCCAGTCCGTCGAGCAGGAAATTGTTGTAGGTGCTGCGCATGCCGTTCACGTTGAACGAGCCTTCGCGCGGCGTGCCGGTCGGCCCGAAGGAGACGGCGATGGGAGACTTCACGGCATTCGCAGATAAGAGGGCGAGGTCAGCATAGTTGCGACCGTTCAGCGGAAGCTCGGCCACCGTTGCGTGCCGATCACCTGACCGAGCTCGCTCGAGTCAGTCTGGATCATGGCGGCCGCAGAGGACACCACCACCGACTCGGTAATAACGCCAACTTCCATTTTGGCGTCCACGCGCTGGCGCGCGCCCACGTCCACGCGGACGTCGGTCGTAAACTTCGAGAAGCCGGACTGCTCCACCGTCAGGTTATATCGGCCCACTTTCACGTTCAGGAAATCGTAGTTCCCGTTTTCATCGGTCGCGGCCTGCATTTGGATGCCAGTGCCCTGATTCGTCAGGGTAACCGTTGCCTTGGAGACCGCTCCGCCAGAAGGATCCGTAACGGTGCCAAGAACTTCCGATGTTTCAAATTGACCGAACAGAAGGGAGGCGAAGAAAAAGAACCCGCAGATGGACACCACCAGTTGTTTTTTCATGCGGCAATTTCGCACGGTAAGTGTTTCGCGTGTGTGAAGGCCTTGTGACGATTCGGTGAGATCGCTTATGGCGATGTGCGAAAGCGAGGGATCACAGCGACACGAGCTGCAACCGGAAGAGTCTAAGAGGTGTCGAAGGGCAAAGGAGCGGGGAGTTGTATCGCCAATTGCAAGCTACTTGGCGGCTGAGAAGCCCATGCGCAGGCGATTGCCGCTCGCTTTTGGCTGGTATTCGACGGCATCCGCGAATTGGCGAACGAGGCGAATGCCCTGGCCGCCCACGCGAGTCTCCTCATCGGGACTCAGCGCGCCCAGTTCCGGCGCATCCAGCGGATTGAATTCGCGGCGCTTCGTCATCGACGACAAATTCGAAATAGCTGTCGCGCGGCATCGTAAAACTTACGAGTACGGGACAATCCTCCGCGCCCGCATATCCATGACGGATCACATTCGAGACCACTTCCTCCAAACACAGTTCGATGGCGAATTGGACGTTGCCAGGAATTGCGTGGCGCGTGGCCAGGCTTTCGATCCAGGGAGAAAGCTGCGTCATGTCGGAAAGGCGGCTCCGCAGAGCCAGTTGATCCTGCATCTGGCCGGTGCCGTTTCCAGTCATAGAGAGGGCTGGTCCATGAGGCATCCCGCGCGCTACGTGAGTTGCAGGGCGTCCAATGCGCTTTGAAGCTCGTGATGAACGGGAATCAGCGTGTCGGTTCCACTGGTCTTCAAAACTTTTTCGACCATCTCATTAGGAGCAAACAAAACGATCTTGCCGCCGCGGCCCTTGATAGCCCTCGCCGGAGCCACGAGCGCCCGCAATCCCATCGATCCCAGAAACGAAACGTTCCGCATGTCCACGAGGACAGCCTTCCGGCTGCCTGCAATGATGTTCATCTTCAAATCGATGGCGGCGGCTCCCTCGATGTCGAGCTTGCCATCGAGGATCACCCTCATGACTCCTCCCGCCAACTCTTCTGTTGACATAGCCATGTCTTTTTATCTCCCGATCTGCTGGTACGTATTATGGCCGGCAGAATGTATGTCACCGTTGGAACACCAGGCAGTTTGCCCGATGACCATACCGGGCGGAGGTTACAGGAATGTTACAGGCTCTCGCCTCAGGTGGAGTCCGCAAATTCGCCGCCTGACCCCGGAATATGCGCCTGCCTGCGCTCTCAAAATGCGAGCTCGATGATCGAAACATCGTCTTCGAATTGATCGCTTCCACGCGCCGCGCGGATGGCTGCAATCGTGTGCTGCAGCGGCGTTTCGGAGCTCCGCTTGGAATCGACGAGGATCTCAAGGAACTCTTCGTAGGTGAGAATGGTGTCGTCGGGCCTGGTGATTTCGTAGATGCCATCGCTGAAAATGTAGAGACGGCTGAACGCGGGTAAATCCTGCGAGCCTTCTGCGAAGTTCATCTCCGGGAAAGCGCCGATAATGGCGCCGCGTTGCGATAATTCGATGGGTTTGGCGGCCTCGCGGGTAGCTCCCGCCATCAGGATCGCGGGCGGATGGCCGCCGTTCGCGTAGTTGAGGCGGCGCTTTTGCTTGTCGTAGACGCCATACCACATCGTGAAATACATGTCGTTGTGCCGATCCATCTGAAACACCTTGTTGAGCGCCGTCAGCACCTGGGTCGGCGAGCGAAAGTCGGTGGCGGGCAATGTCTGGTTGCGCAGGACGTTGATTGCCGAGATGGATAGCAGCGCCGCCTGCACGCCGTGCCCGCATACGTCGAGCAGATACATCGCCAGGTGATCGGGATCGATCCAGTGATATCCGAAGGCATCCCCTCCCAATGCTACCGATGGGATGAACAGCCAGTCCGTGGTGATTTCGCCGCTCAACCGTTCGGGAAACAGTGAAATCACGTATTTCGCCGCCTGCGCCAGATCTTCGGCGAGCCGCTCCTCGCTCTTTTTGAGCGCGGCGTAGGCCTCGTTGCGCTCGATGAGTGCGATGTAACCGCGCGAGTGATGCCGGATGCGGGCGGTCAGCTCGATCGGATCCGGCAGTTTGACGAGGTAGTCGTTCGCTCCGAGCATGAAAGCTTCCGCTTTCACTTTGGGCTCCTCCTTGGTGGAGAGAACGATGGTGGGAATTTCTCTGGTCGCGGGATTCGCCCGATAAAAGCGCAGCATCGTCAGGCCGTCGATCTCCGGCATGACGAGATCCTGAAGAATGACCGTGGGATGAAATTCCGCGGCAGCTTCCATCGCTTTCGTGGGGTCGGCGCAGTAAGCGAAATCGACATCCGTTTCCGGTGCAAGCATGCGGCGCACGGCTTCGCCAATCATGGGCTGGTCGTCCACGAGAAGCACGCGGACGCGGCGCGGCTGTTCTGCAGCGACGCGTTTAGTGGCGGTAGCCTGCGTTTGATCGGTCATGGAGAACTCCTTTTGCGGGCCTTTTGTCGCGGGCGCGAAACGCCTGCGGCGCGATTGATCGCTTCGGCGATCCGTTCCAGAGGAAGAATCTCGACGGCCGCATCGATTTTGGCCGCGGCTTTCGGCATGCCATACACGATGCTGGTGGCTTGGTCCTGGGCGACGGTATGCCAGCCGGCACGCCGCATGGCAAGCAGCCCTTTTGCTCCGTCCGCCCCCATACCAGTCAGGAGGACGCCGACGGCGGTAACCGGCCACCAGGCCACTACCGTGTGGAAGAAGACGTCGACCGAAGGGCGATAGGAATAGTCCGCCGGCTCCTTCGAGTAAGCAAAAGCCAGTTCGGGCGTCAGCAAGAGATGGTCGTTGGTGGATGCGATCTGTACGATACCGGCTTCCGGGCGGTCGCCACTCGAGATCGGTCGCACGTCCCGCGAGGATTCGCGCCCTAGCCACGTTGCCAGCCCCGGCGCAAACACTTTGTCCACGTGCTGCACGATGGTGATCGCGGCGGGAAGCGAGGGCGGCAGGCTGGAGAGCACCTGCAATAACGCCGCCGGTCCGCCGGTGGAGGCGCCGATGACAATCAGCGGAAAGCCGGGCTGAGGAGTAACGCCCGCAGCAGCGGGCATTTGCGGAATCGAGGGTTGCCCGGAAGGTTTGCCAATAAACTTACGGAGCATGGCGATCTTCGCGAGCAAAGGGGAAGAGGGAGCGGCTTCCCCTGCTTTATCGAGGGCGGGCGTGTTGACGGCGTCAAGCGCGCCCCACCCCATCGCTTCGAACACCTTCGAGGAATGCCCTCCGACGGTGGCCGTGACGATCAGGATCGCGCAGGGCGAGTCGCGCATGATGATCCGCGAGGCCTCGGCGCCGTCCATCCGCGGCATCATCAGATCCATCAGGACGAGATCCGGCACATCCGCCGCGCATTGCCGGACCGCCTGTTCGCCGTCGGTAGCGATCCAGGCTATGTGGTATTCCGGCACGCTGGTGACCACGCGGCGCAAAGCCTCGACAGCCATCGGAACGTCGTTGACGATGGCGATTCTCATTCGCCGGGGAGCCCGATCAACTCTGCGACAGCGGACAGGAGCGTTTCATCGTGGAAGCTGCTTTTTGTGAGGTAGCGGTCGGCGCCCGCATCGAGGCCGCGCATGCGATCTTCTTCGCGGTCCTTGTAGGACACGATGATGACCGGTAGTGTGTGAAGTTTCGGGTCCGCCTTGATCTTCGAGACCAACTCGATGCCGGTCATGCGAGGCATGTCCACGTCGGTGATGGTGAGGCTGTAGGCACCGGCACGCAGGGCGTTCCAGCCGTCGATTCCGTCCACGGCGACCTCCACGACGTATCCGCGGTTCTGCAGAAGAGAGCGCTGCACTTCTCGAACGGTGACGGAGTCGTCCACCACAAGGATGCGCTTGTGTTTCAGTTGAGCGATCTCGCTGCGGCCGAGCCCGCGGAGGCGCCCTCCGTGTAGCAGAGTCTCAACCGATCGCGCCAAGTCATCGACGTCCACAATCAGCACGGGCGAGCCGTCGTCCATCAGGGCCGCCGCGCTGATGGAGGGGACTTTTCCCAGCCGTGCATCGAGAGGCCGAACCACCATTTCGTATTCGCCGACGAACCGGTCAACAGCCAGCCCGTAACGCGTAGCGCGATCGCCCAGAAGCACTACGGAAATTTGTTCGCCCCAGTTCGGCTTGCCCGGAATGTCGAGCACTTCGAGAGCGGACACCACGCCGATCCGCTCGCCATCGAGCGAAAAATACTGCTGACCCTCGAGCGTGGAGAGGTCCGACCGATTCACCTTGACGACGCTGGCAATGCGCGTCAGCGGAAACGCGAAAGGCTCTCCGCTGATTTCGGCAACGAACGTTCGCAGCACCGAAAGGGTGAGAGGCAGCTCGAGTTGAATTGCTAGCCCCTGGCCCGGGCGCGTCGAAATCGAGGCCAGGCCGCCCACCGACTTCGCCATTTCCTGCACGGCATCGAGCCCGACGCCGCGTCCTGAGATGTCCGTGACAGATTCGGCGGTGGAGAAACCGGGCAGGAACAGAAATTCCAGGAGTTCGGCCTCAGAAAAACTCGACGCCATTTCGGCCGCCGCGAGCCCCTTGGCGATCACGGTAGCGCGCAGGACTTCGATGTCGACTCCTCGGCCATCATCTGACACCGTCAATACGAAGAGCCCGGCGCGGTGGCGGGCCTCGAGCCGGATCGTGCCGGACGGAGGCTTTCCCGCCGCGATCCGCACCTCGGGGCGCTCGATGCCGTGGTCCAGGCTGTTGCGGATTGCATGATTTAGAGGGGCTTCAAGCCGGTCGAGGATTTCCCGGTCGACCTCGGTGTTCGTGCCCAGGATCTCCAGCTGCGCTTGCTTTCCCAGCTGCCGCGCAAGGTCGCGAACCAGACGCGGAAAACCCTCGACCCCGTCCCCGAACGGCCGCATCCGGCTCGCCACGACCTCGCGGTAAAGACGATCCGAGAGCCCTGCCGAACGGATTCCGAAACCATCCAGCTGCGCATGGCGTTCCGCAGTCCACCGCCGCGTTTCCTGTAGCTTTTGCCGCGCCTCCGCCAGCATGACGCCCGCTTCCGAAGAGCTTGGGACTGAAGACTGCAATGATTCGAGCAGCCGGTTGATCTCGCTGTAGCGGTGCTTCAAGTTAAGCAGCGATTCGGAGAACGGCTCGAACCAGCGGCTTTGCACCAGCGACTCTCCCGCCAGGCCCATCAGGCGGTTGAGAGTCTGAGCAGTTACTTTGATTGAACGGTCCGTGCCCCCGGCGCCGCGGACGGCACGGGGAGGCGGCGGAGCGGATGCCACAGGTGCCGCGGCTTGTGCCGGAGCGGCCGGCGCCGAAACGGGGGCATCAGCACTCGGAGTTTCGGCCTGAGCCGGCGTGGCATTCGCGGGCGCAGCGGCGGCGGGTGGCGGGGCTAGGGCAGGGGCAGGAGCCACAAACTTACCGGCGCGCACATCGGCCAACTGACTCAGGATCTGCTCGACGGAGGCGCCCTGCTCCTCCACCCAGGCCGGAACGGCCGATTCCTCGAGCGTGCCGAGCCGCGCCAGCACGTCGCCGGCATGGAGTAGCACGTCGATGGCTGCAGGCTCCAGCGTGAGGACGCCTTCCTGGGCCGCGACCAGGCAATCCTCCATCGAATGCGCGAGCTGCACGGCCACGTCAAGGCGCACAATCCGCGCGGCCCCCTTGATCGAATGCGCGGCGCGCATCGTGGCGGCAAGGTGCTCTTTCGCGGAACCGCCGCCTTCCAGCGCGAGCAATCCGGCGGTGAAGACGCGCATTTGCGATTCGACCTCTCCGCGGAAGAGGTCCCACATCGAGAATGCGCCGAGATTACTCATGCGATCTTCTCCGCCACCGCGCCAAACAGGAGGCTCTCGTCAATGATCGCAACCGTTTTTCCGTCGGAGCGAAAAAGCCCCTGCGTGTAAACGACGGCCACGTTGGTGAGGGTTACGGGCAGCGGCTCGATGTCCTTGACCGTGACGTCGTGCATGCCGTCAACCTGATCGACGGGGAACACCCAATCTTCTCCCTCCCAACGCGCTACCAGAAATCGCGCTGTCCGGGAACGGTGCGCGGCCAGTTCTTCTCCGAACAAAGTATGAAGGGATACGCAGGGATGAAGCTCACCCCGCACATTCACCAGACCGAGCAGGATTTTGCGGGGACGGTGCGGCACGCTCCGGACCACCCTTGGCTCGGTGATCTCGCGAAGACTGCTCGCGGAAAACGCCAGCCACGCCTGGCCCACGCGAAACACCAGGTAAGGCGCGGTCGCCGTTTCGGTGGCGACTTTTTCCTCCGCCAGGATGGACGTCCACGATTCGACGTAGTCCGCCGGAGCTGGTCGGTCGAGCAGACGTCGCCCGCTGGCGGCGTACACCTCGCAGTTGCGGCAATGGGCGACGCGCGAAAGTTCGGCGCAGGAGCCATTGCCCCAAACCCCAATCTGGGTCCAGCAGCTGTTGCCTGCGACGGGCGTGTTCAGGGCGGATTCGCTCATGTGTTACTCGGTTGTCAAATCCTCGGGCACTCGTCGTGCGCGTTCGCGAAGCAGTGCGGCGCCCGATCCGTCCCCACGCGCTTCCTGTTTCAACGCGAGGTGCAGCAGGGCATCGCGATGAGCCGGATTCAGGTACAGCACCTTACGAAAGGATCGCGCCGCAAGATCGTCGTGACCCAGAGCATCGTGCAGCACGCCCAACAAGAAATGTCCCTCCGCCGAACCGGGGACACGGTGCAAGTGTTCGCGGCAGAGCCTGAGCGCATCGTGCAGCTGGCCGGCATCCCCCATCTGGCGGGCGATGACCAACAAGGATAGGTCCGACTCCTGTGCGCCGTCGGGAGCGTCGGGAAGGGCCGGGGGAGAGACCGCCGCGCTGGCGTGCGAGCGCGGCGTAACGCCTGGTGGCGCGCTGCGATGTGTCGCTGCCGGCGCCTTCGGCGCGACTTTTGTCGCTTGCTTGGCGAAGGCGAACGCTCCCGCGGGTCCTGTCTGCTTGAACCCGTGTTCGCGGGCGAAAGCCGTCTCGGCATGCCCCACCACGAGAACGCCATGCTCGGCGACCAGTTGGCGCAAAGCACTCATGGCCCGGAGTCGCGCCTCCGGATGAAGATAGATCAGCAGGTTGCGGCAGAAGACCGCGTCGTAGGGCGCAGCATCGTCGAGAAAATCGTTCAGAAAGCCGGGCGCGATGAGATTCCCTCGCCGGAATCTGACCTGCGTTACCACGGACCTGCTCAGACGCCAGCCATCCTCACTTTCGGCCTCATCGAAATAGGGCGGGCGATACCACGGATCGTGATTGCGGAACGATCGCTTGCTGAAGACCCCGGCTTGCGCGGATTGTAGGGCGCGGGAACTCACGTCCACCGCGTCCACGCTGAACGACTCGGGCGGAGCACCCGCGTGCAGCAGCGCCATCACCAGCGAGTAAGGTTCTTCGCCCGTCGAGCACGGGCAACTCAGAATACGCAGGACTTTCCCGGAAGGTTTCTGCGCGCGGGCGTGAGCCAGATCGGCTGCCAGCTCAAACGGCGCGATATCTCTGAAAAACCATGTCTCGGGAATCACTACCCGATCGACGAACGCATTCCAGGCATCGGAATTACCCGCAAGCATCCGGGCGTACGCGGCAGGATCGGAGAAGCCAGATTCCTGCATCGACCGCCGCACAACCGCCTCGACCGCCTTTTGGCCAATGCTATGTATATCGAATCCCAGCCGTTCGGCGAGGAGATTCTCGACGTCAGTGAGATTCACGTCGGATTCTCCGCGAACAGACGTTCCCGCACTTCGTCAGGCAGCAGGTTTTCCACCTTCACATACTGAATCACGCTGCCGCCGCTAACGCTCAGCCCTCCAAGATAGGGCGCTTCCGGCACTGCCACGCCCGACGACTCAGGCTCGGTGCCGGCGTCGTCGAGGCTGTCGGTCGCCCGTTCCGCGAGAAGTCCAAGGACGCGACCTATCCCTGTCGGCCCCGGATGCTGAACGAGAATGATCCGAGTGCTCAGTAACGCTTTCACGGGCGTTCCGCAAATGAGTTTGCTCAGATCGATGACAGGAACCATCGCGTCACGGTACCGGAACACGCCGGCAACATATGCGGGAACATGAGGCAGCGGGTGGAGGCGCACGTAGGGCAATACTTTGATTACCTGCGCAATGTCGAGGCCGTATCGCCGGCCGCCCACTTCGAAAAGCAGCGCTACCATTGGACCTCTTATCCCACTGCGGCCAGCTCTCCGATGAGATCCTGCGGCATGGAAGACGACGAGGTCGGGGTATTCACATTGAACCTGGAGACTTCCCGGTGCAGCACGCGCGCGGCCTGGTCGAGCAACTCGATCGCGCGTACAGCATCCCGCTGCGTTTCCGCCGTGTTGCGCGTGGCCTCGCTCAGCTGGATCATCGCCTCGGTGATTTGGCGCGCGCCCACCGACTGCGACTCCATGCCCTCATTCACCGATTCGAAGCGCGGGCCAAGCCCCTGCACCTGTTCGATGATGCGCGCAATCTGCCCGCTGATGTCGTTGACCTCGCGCACGGCGCTCTGTACCTCCTGGGCGAACTTCTCCATCCCCATCACGCCCGATGAAACCGAGGATTGCATTTCCTTCACCATCTGCTCGATGTCGAGCGTCGCGATGGCCGTCTGATCGGCAAGCCGCCGGATTTCCCGGGCCACCACCGCGAAGCCCTGGCCGAACTCTCCGGCCTTCGCGGCCTCGATGGCGGCGTTGAGCGACAACAGGTTCGTCTGGTCGGCTACCTTATTGATGGTCGTTACCACGCTCGTAATGTTGGTGACCTTCGCATTGATGTCCGCCAGCTTTTCGGCGATGGCCGTCGATGCCGTAGCCATCTTCTCCATCGTCGCGCCCATCCTCTGCAGGCCTGTTTGCCCGCTTCCAGCCGAAGTGGCCGCTTGCTGGGAGAGAACCGATACGTCCGCCATGGTGCCGACGAGCGTTTGGGTGGTGGCGGCAATCTCCTTCGCGGACGAAACAACTTCGTTGGTGGACGCCACCTGCTGCGTAAGCGTCGCTTCAAGTTCCTTCGAAGAAGCGGTGAGCTGCGTGGCAGAAGACGTCACCTGGATTCCGGATTCCTGCACGCGCTTGATCAACAGCAGCAGTTTTTCCATGAGCGCATTTACTTCGGCGGCGATCATTCCAACCTCGTCGTCGCTCGTGGCCAGCCGCTTGGTCAAGTCCCCCTCGCCTTCGGCAATTTCATGGAGTTGCCGGCGCACATTGCCCAGCGAATGCGTGACGGTGCGCAAAACAGTCCACCCGATGAAAATAGAAGCGGCCAGGCCTATGATGAGAATCGCCAGCTGGATGGTTCGCCCTCGTCCATAGCTCGCCGTCAGATCCTGAAAATCGTTCCGCGCCTCGCTCTGCAGGGTCTGGTAGAGCAGGTTGAGCTGATCGCTCAACGGATCGGATACCGCATACCAATTGCTGGCGATGAATTTCCGGATGCCCGCCTTGTCGCCGCGCTGGAGCATCGCCGTCAGAGTGGCTACTTCCGCGTCCGCGCTCTTCATCAGTGTTTCGGTCTCGCCCGCCATCTGCTTGTCGGCGTCCCCTCGCTGAAGGCTCACAAAACGCGGCCACGTCTTCTCGATCTGGCTGGTTGCCGCCTTCACCGCATCCAGCGCGTCCTGAGCGCTCAACACGCCGTCCGAATACTTGTTGGCCGCGCCGATGATCTGTACCGTGTAGGCCAGTTCCACGTTCTTGAGGTAGCCGATCGAGAGCACGCGATCCGTGAAAATCCGGTCGAAGGCGCGCTCGCCGCTCGAAGATTGGATCAGACCGACCACACCCACGGCGAGCCCCACGAGGCTCATCAGCCCGATCAGAAAAACCAAGCGGGCCTTGATGGTGAGCTTATTCAGCATTTCGTTCTCTCCGATTACTGACACGACCTGTAAGTACGCGGAACAGACCTGCTCCCCAAAGACCAACGCGCCGCAAAGGTTAGTTATCCAGGTTGAAATTGACGGGAACCGTCAGGATCACCTGAACTGCCTGTCCGTTGACCAGAGTCGGCTTGTATTCCCACGCACGCACCGCTTTGATCGCCGCGTCGTCGAGTTCCTTAATGGAACGAAGAACCTTGATGTCCTTCACTTTTCCGTTGGTGCCGATCGTCGCTTCGAGAATCACCACGCCCTGAATATGGGCTTGAGCGGCGAACGAAGGATAGACTGGCGGCACATTCTTGGTCTTCAGCGGAGGCTTGATGTCCCCGCCCACGTGAACCGTTTGCGGGGAAGAATCGCCCTGTGGAGCGGCATGGGCAGACAAGGAGCCAGCCGCGAGGATCCCGAAAAGAAGCAGGGATGGCCATCTCATCGTCGATAAGAACCTCTAGCCGGTAAGATTTCAGCTGGTTGATTCGACCCGAGATTATATGGAATTGGTCCCTCCATTCGCAAATCAAGTACGACCCGCGCACAATTCAATTTCCCAAGCCCGGATGCATAGTCGCGCTGCCAGGTAGAAAATGGTATGCAGTTCGGACGGATGGCCGCTCCGGATTTCACGCGGAGCTCAAACGTGGGCACCACGTCATTCGAATCGGCCGCCCTTGAACAAGACGGGTTAGTCTAGATTTGAATTGTGAATGTCGTGTTAACGAGACATCTGGGCGAAAAGAAGGGCATTCAAACTTAAGCAACCAAGTGCTTATAGCGTGCGCCGAACCGTGCGCTGTGCCGGAGGCAAAATCCAGGCGCGGAAGTCCGACGCCGGCCGTCAGTTCCGTTCCATGAGACGGCCGGTCACAGAGCAAATCCGTATCGAGGCGCTACCGGCCAGGCGGCGTGTAGGTGAAGCTCGCTTCCGCCGCTTTATCGAGTTCCTCGGCAGTCAGCAGAACGGTCGTCGTCAGCATGGCGGCGCCACTGGCGTTAACCGCCAAACAGATCGCAGCCACGCTGGAAGTGTCGGGAATGTCCGCAATCATGTAAGCGTCGTGTTCGCCGAACGCAAAGTAGAACGCTTCGAGTCGTCCTCCCGCGGCTTTCAGTATGTCCTCGGTCCGCTTGCGGCGCTTGGAGCCACCGTCTTTCAACAGTCCTCTGGCGCCCTCAGCCGTGTAAGAGACTTGCCACAGATATTTAGCCATACGATTCCTCCTCCTGTGCGTTTGAGATGGGGGCCGGCTGCGCCACAGGACGGTGAATCGGAATCGCAGGATTCCGTGCTCGTGCCGGACAGTCCGTCGGACCGGGCAGCCGATTGTGACTTTCAGCTCGCGTATCCTACGCTTCTCGGGCGTGCCGATACAACGATTTTGGTCGCGCCGGATTATCGAGATGCGACGCTATCTTTCCGCAAACTGCGGGTGTCGGGGGATACAGATAGCGGAATGACTCGCGAGCGAGGGCAGCCAAAGCAACCGGAATTTTGGAAATTGGTGGAGCCGATGGGATTCGAACCCACGGCCTCCTCGATGCCATCGAGGCGCGCTCCCAACTGCGCCACGGCCCCACCGCGAGCAATTATTGATTCTCGTTTTTATACCACCTGCGGCACGCGCGGTCAAACGAAGCCGCTTCGAGTCGCGTAGTCATAACGCTTGAGAGCCGCGTGGGCGTCGCCGGTGGTTGCCGGAAACATGGCATGAATAATGAACTAGCTGTCGACTCCGCAGACGGCGTTGCCGGTTGGAAGGAGTCCAGTGTAGATTACTGAACGGCTGGATCAAAAGCACCGAAACATGGAGAGGAAAATAGAAATGGGAGCTATGCGGTTCATCACATTTTTTGCGGTTCTGGCGGTACTAGGGAGTGGATGCTCGTTTGGAAGGAAGTCGCAGCAGGCAGCTCCGCCTCCGCCCGGGCTGTCGCTGAGTACGCCGGCGTTTGACGATGGGTCGGTCATTCCGGGCAAATTCACGCAGTCGGTTGCCAATCCGATTTCGCCGGAGCTGAAATGGACTAACGTGCCGGCGAATACGGTGAGCTTTACTTTGACGGTGCGCGATCCGGACGGTGCGCCCGAGAAAAAGGTCGCCGATGTTCTGCATTGGATGGTTTTCAATATTCCCGGGACGGCTCGCGGGCTGCCCGAGGGGTTGCCGTCCACTCCTCAATTGCCGGATGGAACCATCCAGGCGAAGAACACTCGCGGTGCGGTTGGGTATCGGGGACCGGGCGCAGGCGCGGCGGGGCCGTATCATCACTACACGTTTGAACTCTACGCTCTCGACACGAAGCTCGATCTGGGGCCGGATGCCACGCGCGCCGATGTGCTGAAGGCGATGGACGGGCATATTCTGGGCAAGGCGGCGCTCGTCGGACGTTTCCATCGATAACGTTTCGATAATGTTGCGATAACGTTTTAATTGATCGGGTCGGCGAGAGGGCCGACCAGCTGCTCGGCAGGCGTCTTGTGTTCTTATCTGCGAAAATCCAAAGAGGGACAATCATGATGAAGACGGTTCGAATTCTTTTGATTTGTGCAATGGCAACCGCGGGGCTTGCGCTGTATACGAGCGCGCGGCAGGCGGGGCAGGGCGCGGCGGGCGGGCCGCCATCGAAGCCGGGATTTACTTTGACGACCACGGCATTCGACGACGGGGGCGTGATCCCCGCGAAGTACACGCACGCGGTGCAGAATCCCGTGTCGCCCGCGCTGGAATGGAGCAACGTTCCGGAGGGCACGGTCAGCTTTGCGCTGATCGTCCATGACCTCGACGTGGCAATCCAGAAAGGCCTCGAGGATGCGACGCATTGGCTCGCCTTCAACATTCCCGGCACCTTGCGCGGACTCCCCGAAGGCGTGCCCTCGAGTCCTAAGCTTCCCGACGGCACGGTGCAGCTGAAAATTATCCGCGGATGGGTCGGCTTCTTCGGCCCCGGGGCGCCTCCAGGGCCTTACCACCACTACACCTTTGAGATCTACGCGCTCGATACCAAGCTCGATCTGGGCCCGGATGCGACGCGCGCCGATCTGCTCAAAGCGATCGATGGGCACATCCTTGCGAAGGCGGTGATGGTAGGCCGTTTCCACCGGTAGGCCTGAACTCAGGAGGTTTCCATGTTGAGCCGGCGCGAGTTTCTCTCAGCCGCGGCCGTAGGTGCGGCGACGTTGGCCCGCGGTCCGCGGGCATACGCAGCGGCGAGATACGACCTCATCATCCGGGGAGGGCGCGTGATCGACCCTTCCCTCCGGCTCGATGCGGTCCGCGACGTAGCGATCTCGGGAAGCCGCATCGCCGCCGTCGAAACCACCATCGCGGACGAAGCGGCCGAGACCATCGACGCGCGCGGAAAGCTGGTCGTCCCCGGCCTGCTCGATATCCACACTCATACCGCGCGCTCCGCGGACGGTCCCGGCATGGTGCTGCGGGATGGCGTCACGGGCTGGATCGACGCGGGAACGCAGGGGGCCGACCACATCCAGGCGACCATCGCCATAGCGCGATCGTCTCCGCAGCCGGCCCGCGTGCTGATCAATATCGGGCGCGCCGGCCTGCTGACCGAAGGGGACACGATGGACCTCAAGCGCGCGGACGTGAGCGCGGCGCGCGCGGCGATCGCGAAGAACCGCGACTACATCGCGGGCGTGAAGGCCAGGCTTTCGCGGGACGTGGCCGGCCCCAACGATTACGAGGTGCTGCGTCGCGCGCAGGAGGTGGCTTCTTCCTTCAGTCTGCCGCTGATGATCCACATGGGGCAGACGATCTCGCCGCTGCCCAAGCTCATCGCGCTGCTGAAGCGCGGCGACATTGTCACCCACCTGTTCGCGCCGCCGCCCAACAGCATCGTCGACGACAGCGGCCACATCCTGCCCGAAGTGCTGGCGGCGCGGCGCCGCGGGGTGTGGTTCGATGTCGGCAACGGGCAGACCGGCCATATGCGGTGGGACAACGTTGCGGCCATCATGAAAACCGGTTTCTGGCCCGATACGTTCTCCACGGACTGGAACACGAACGCCCATGAGACCGGGGTGATCGATCTGCCCAACTGCATGTCGAAGCTGTTTGGCTACGGCATGACGGTTGACGAGGCCATCGCGCGCGCCACCGTGAATGCGGCGCGCATTTTCCCGGTGTTCAACGACCGCGGCACGCTCAACGTGGGCGCGCCCGCCGACGTGGCGCTGCTCGAGTTGCGCGAGGGAAATTTCGAATATCCTCGACAACTTCAACAACAAAATCACCGGCAGCCAGAGGCTTTTCCCCAGTGGAACCGTTCTCGGCGGCAAGCGGGTCCCGCGCGCGTAGGCGTAGCGCTGGGTGGAGCGCAGGAAGCGCGGCCCGCGCGCCGATTTTTGTGCGATTATGACCGCGGAGGCGAAAGGGGTCCGGTGACCTTCGTGGCCTTCAAAGCCATTGATCCTGTCCTTTGCGGCCAGGGTGGTGGGTTCGACTCCCACACGCTTCCGCCAACTCGTTACTTTGAAACGGCTTGAGTTTCTTTAGCTGTTCCAATTGGAACGAATGTTCCAATTGGAAGTTCCGCTAGCTTTTCCATCGCGTCCCGTTGGGTCTCTGGGATGGCGTGGGAGTAGATAGCGAGCGTTGTTCGCACGTCTGCGTGTCGCATCTGCTGCTGTAAAACCGTCATTGGCACACAGTTTTCCACTAGTTCCGTCGCCAAACCATGCCTGAAGGCGTGAAGGCCAACGTGTTCGATAGGGATGCCCAGTTTCTTCAGAACTGGTTTGAGTCCGTATCTCACGACGTTATCCCTAAGGCGCGGTCTGGTTCCTTTTCGGTTTGGGAAAAGCAAACCGGAAGGGTTAGGCGTCCAGTGATTCGCTAGGTAGTTCCGCAGTATCCCTTCCAAAGCGGACGGCATCGGAAGCGTTGCTGTGGATTTCTTGGTTTTGGTTTGATGGATCAGCCGGGTTGCATCGTCGGCTGACTTGTGGACACGGATTGTTCGCCGCCTGAAGTCGATATCATCCACGCCTAGCGCCAGAAGTTCCCCAGCGCGTAAGCCCGTTGACCATGCGACAGCAAACATCGTGTGATACGGTTCGGCAGATTCCGCGATGATCCGGGTGGCTTGGTCTCGCGTGAAGTAAGCCGGTTCAGGTGGACTCGTTGTCTCGCCTAGCTCAAGATCTCCTAGCGAGACATTTGCAACAAGCGTGCCGCACTTTCTGGCGTAATCTAAGATCACGAAAGCCGCGCTCAAGATGTTAACGGTTGTCTTTCTTGAAAGCGTTTTCCGCAGATCGGTAGCGAATTGCTGGAGTGTTGATAGGTCAAGCGCGTGCGGAGCCTCATCTTTGAATCGCGGCAGGATATGCGCCCGGAGGTAACTCTCACGCTGACGAACCGTGCTAGGTGACAGGTGAGGAGCTACAGCAGAACGCCATGAGGAAACGCAGTCATCAAACGTCCTACCTTTGACGGCAGGAGCAATGCTTCCGCGTTTCTCGTTAACTTCGTGCATGATCCGGTCGTGCTCGCGGCGTCCGGCACGCTCAGACATGCTGTTAAGGTTGCCAATGAAGTGCCGTACTCGCCTAGATTTTGGAGACCCGTCCGGTCCCTCCACATCCTCGTAGAACAGCGAACACATGGCACCGTTGTCTCGCAATTCAAATCGTCCCCGTTGAAACCGTCGTTTAGCCACTACTCCTCTTTTCGCCGTGGCTGACGACGTTGCGATTGAAATGCTAGCACAGTCCATTTCGGTGCGTACCTCTCCTTGAAATCACTCTCTGACGGGCACACCCCGTCTAAGTTCAAAAAACTGCGGTTGGAAAATCCTGCTATACGCTTAGCCTGTTGCTGTTTCAGGCGCTAAAATGCGCCCATGGTCGGACCCTTTTTAGGTGGGCCAGAGCGACTGTTGCTCACAGCCGTCACAAGTCGGGTGCCCAAATTCGATAGAGAAGATAGATAGACCTTTATTTTCATGGTGTTACCGCTCTGTTCGCTGATAGAGAACGAGATTTTTGAGTAGAGCGGGCTAGCGAATTTGATCGTTAGCCTGAGACTTTCTCTATCAGTCCTCTCGTTCTCTACCGCTTCTCTACCCCCTACCAGAGCAGTAATATATAGAAACTAAAGACTTTAGTCGCTGCTCTATCATTTTTGCCGTTTTCAGCCGACAAGTTCGTAGGTACCCCTGCCGATCTGCCTCAGTAGATTGGCCGCCTGACACTTGATGAGCCACTTTCTTGTGGGATCGTCTGACCTGCCGTAGATGCGTTTGGCGTCTTTGAACGCAAACTGCCGTGGCAACTGGTTGAAGGCGGCTTCCTGAATTAGGTTTCCAAGCAGGTGAACCCCGGCCATGGACCGGTATCCAATCGGGTCGCCCTCGTCATTGCAGACACGCTCTAGATAGAAGGGGCCGCTCTCGCCCTTTACCTTCACGAAAGACTTCATTACGAATGCGGCGTCGTTGGCACCAACCCTTCTCGCTGTGTCGAAAGCTATTCTGGTGTTCGTCTGATTTATGAGAGCGCGAGCGCCGGAAGCCTCCGTGAGCCATTCCAAAATAGGAGTATCTTCGAGCGGGGGAGCACCATCCTCTCCGGGCTTTCGGACGTGATGCAGGAGCAGGACCGCGCAGTTGACCGAACGTGCTACTTTTCGGCCGTCTTGCAGAAACTTGGCTATCTCATCGTTCTTTTCAGCGGCAGGTTGGAACGCCCGGAGAGTATCTACAATCACGAGAGAAGGTTTGAATGTCTCGGCTGCCTCGGCCAGTGACGGTGCATTACCGTTGTCTTGTAGGATAAAAAACTCTGGGGGAAATTCAGGAATCCCAAGGTGTCCACAGATCGAGCGGGCAAGCCCAAGTATTGCTTCCCGGCCATTCTCAAGATCGAAATAGAGAACGCGGCCTTGTTTAACCGTGCGGTCGAGAAACGGTTTTCCTGACGCCACACAAAGCCCCAGCTGATACGCCCAAGGAGTCTTGCCCAACCCGGAGTCGCCGACAGCAATATGGACATCATCAACAGGAAGCAGCCCCTCAATAAGATATTCCCCCGGTTGTTCCTTGCAGAGTTCCTCCAACTGGTCGAGGTTGACGAAGCTGTTCGAGCGGGCAGAGCCTCTGGCGAGAGACCGAACCGTTTCATTCGCTGACTGTCCTGCGACAACAGAGACCGCGTCGTCTCCAAGCCCCAGCACGGCCCCCAGAGTCTCCACTAATCGAGTGCCGAACGACCGCCTATGGCTCGCAACTTCGATTACTGGTCTTGCAAGAGCTATTTCTGAATGCTGTTGGTTCATTGCTTCCTCGCTTTTCTTTACGGAATTTGTACTTCTCCGAACAGCTAAATTTTCCTCTTGATGCCAAACAGAGTCCGTAATAAAAGAGAGACATGGCTAATAAAACTAGACAGGTACAACGAGATCACAGACGGGTTATCCATTTCGTCAAATTTGGGTTGAAGCTGAAAGAAACAACCTCACGTCGCTATCCCTGCGAGAATGAGGGCCAGCATCTGGCAACGTACTTAAATTCTCTTTCAGCTTCCCCAACTAAACTGAAGCCTGTTTTGAAAATGCTGCGATTGCTTCAGAAGGCACGGACAAATCGTGTGGAAGCTCTAGACGATTATGCGCACCGTGCCGTACTGGCCGCCATGCGTCAGTGCAGTTGGGCATTCGACATGCAAGCGAGTGGCTTTATGTTTTACCCGATAACGCCAGAAGGCAGGGCAGCACATTCCTTCTTGGTGCTCTACGCCAACAGACGGATAAAGCGGGTTAGACAGTGTCACCACTGCAAAACATGGTTCTATGCACGCTTCAAGCATCAGCTCTTTTGCCCCAATGCTAAGAAGAAATGCCAGTGGCACCACTACCACACCCCGGAATGGCGAAAGAAGCATCGGGAGCGCACCAAGCGGCTTCAAAAGGAATACCGGGAAAGGATTTTCGGGAAAGCGAAGCTGAAACTGGTAGGGCACAAGTAGCCGTCGAAGGTGGAATCCAATCCCACCTGTTAATGGGTCCCCCAGCGGCCAGACTCGAAGCCCGACCAGTCGGCAGAGATCACCATAGCCTCTCCAGAGCGTTTAGAAACTTCATTGCCCGGGCCGCTCCAATCCCTGCCAACACCATGTACCAATAGAATCGGAAACGGGGGCATTCTTGCTGGTGTGAGCGTCTATGGGGGCTAAGTCTAGCGTTTGCAGTTATTTAGATTGCGGAACTGTAATGGCTATAAAATCAGTAGCTTAAGTCTCGCCTCAATGCTCAAAATAGCCACCCTATAGCCTTTTTTTTTAATGAGATAGCCTCTTTTGGCATGGTCTATACGGAATCCATTCTTGGACGCTGGCGGAAGCCCCCCTCGGGCTTTAATTTCAATAACTTGCGGGAAATGAGCACGCACAGCTCAACGACTTAAGCAGCTGGCCCTATCAAAGTTCAGAATTCCTGGCTGGAACGACGGTCTCATGCATCCATGACGCGGCCTTAGGCTATCGGCAAAACACAATGGCGAACAAAAAGCGAATATGGTAGCCTCCCCCTCGTGGAACTGAAATCCTGTCGCGTCACGATTGCTGACATGGAAGGCGTCTCGCACACGGTCGAGGTG
Source organism: uncultured Acidobacteriota bacterium (assembly GCA_963709105.1). GTDB lineage: Bacteria > Acidobacteriota > Terriglobia > Acidiferrales > UBA7541 > Palsa-295. The sequence continues at coordinate 346,384 of CAVPVC010000010.1, read as the reverse complement.
ACCGCAGCCACGCTCTATGAGGCCGTGGCTCTTGGCCTAAAGCACATCCGGGGAAACGATTGGGTTGAGGGCATAGCCGGTGCCCTTAACACTGTGACCGTCTGCGTCAAAAACGTGCAGGTGGAGCATATGGTGAGGATCGCGGAGTTCACCAAATGGCTTGAACGAAACGGTGGGAGTCCAGCGGATAAAGCTAGGAAGAAACGGATAAAGGAAATTCTGGGCGTACCGACCTAACGTGCGAGATGGCGTAATTTACGTTCTATTAACAATAATGGCACTTTAAGCAAGTTCTATTGCCTCACCTTGAATGTGCCCGAGATTCTGTCGGTAGCAATCCCATTCACTCTCAATGTGAGGATCAATGAAGAAGCTGCTGGCGTCTTTGCTTAGTGTCGCTCTCGGCATTCTGTTGCCCTGTTCCACGTTCGCCGGTAGCGACGGTTATAAAGTCACTTACGATGGTGGCTCCGTTTCAAATGTGAAAACGGGCGTGGGCCTTAAGCTTAGAATGGAAGGGAAGCAGATCGAGTTCTTCAAGGGCAACGATCAGGTCCTTGTTATCCCTTCGTCCTCCGTCACTGAAATCAGTTATGGCCAAGATGTCCATCGGCGAGTCGGTGCCGCTATCGGACTTGCAATAGTCTCGTTCGGTGTCGGCGCTCTGATGGCTCTTACCAAATCCAAGAAACACTACGTCGGACTCACGTGGGCCGATGGTGATACCAAGGGCGGTCTAGCGATACAGTGTGACAAGAATGATTATCGAGGCATTCTGACCGGACTGGAAGGCGTAACGGGAAAGACGGCAGTGGATTCGGAGGCGATGAACGTCAAGAACTAGGCTCAATCATGCTCGCCTGAGTGCTGGTTCGCCTCTCGGCCCAGCAGCGTTCAGTACACGTGTGAATTGCCTCTGCGTAGCAACCACAGTTCCATTACTCGTATTCATACGAATTGAAATAACTGAAGGAGGGAATAGGCTATCGGGCGAGGATCAGGACCATGGCAATATACCTTATCCGAGTCCATCCCGCCCGACGTCGTGGCCATACGCTGCTCAGGGTCAAGAATCCACGTCAACTCGCGCTCGAAGCCGTCACCGCAAATAAGTGCACACTCACACATTTTCAGCCAGCTTCCCCTTCGTACCCGATGACCTTGGTGTGTGAGGCAAAGGATAACCTCGCCATTGCGGGCGTATTGCGCAGTCTCGATGTGTTCGGCCATGTGCAGACCGAAATTGCAAAAATCGCGTAAACGGTTACAAGCTCTTTACCACCCCCATTTTGCTCACGAACGGCTGGGCGCAATCTACGTCAATTTAAAGTGAAACTTTATTTCTCCGGTTAGCGCGTTAATCAGGACTTTGCGGGCAATACCCCAAGCATTTAAGATCACTGTCGCTCTCTGAAGCGAGGACGAGATTCAATGTACGAGGAATGGCATCTGCGGAAATGGGAAACACCTATGTCTGACGCGAAGCACCTCTTTATGGATTCTCTTACCGATAAAGATGGGCTCCTGCAAATCGAAGTAGGCGACTATATGAATAACAAACCCATCTCGCGCTACAAAATCACATTTCAGAACTACCCAGCCTATCGAAATATTCTGGAAGAATATCGCTTGAATCTCTGGAAAAGACGCGCTGACGCTGTCAATTCGGATGCGAAAGGCTGGACGCTTTTTGTCGATGATTCTCCCTGGATTCGAGAATTCGACCACGAACCACTTTTGGCGGTTCTTAATGCTGAATCACAGCACTATTTGATCTCCACCGAAAACGACGTTATCGAGGTCTTGAGCAATCGACCGCCGACCATAGAGACATTGCTTTGACAAATCCGTTGTACTAGAACTTCAGATGTCCGGTTTGCGCGTTACTCAGGACTTATCCAGTTCACGGAATTTTATACGCCGGAACCCGAACCTAGATCGTCCTCATCGTCGTTCTTTTTTCGCTTCCATGTGAGAAAGGTTGAAGCACAAATCAACGCACCTAGACGAAACATTTTAGGGTGAAATTGCCATGCAGGTTCCCCACGTTGAGGCAAAAAGGCTACGAACATAATGCTTCCGCCGAGAATCTGAAAGCGTTGCTTCGTATTTGGCTCTTTCGAGGTTGGCATGACCCATTTCCCGCCCTCCGATTATCTCTCCGATTCGTAGTTCAGTCTCGATAATGCACCGAGGACGGGATTTGTCCGGTAAGCGCGTTTACCAGGACCTAACCTTTCCGCTCTAGGTTGATCGGCCATTTTTCAGCAGTGGTCGCAGCCCAAAGAAGCCAACCTTCTGGGGAAGTAGAGCGAACTAATGAACTCAACATTTCTTGTCACGAGTCGGGACGAGTGTTTTGCCACGTAAACCGATTGCCTTACGCCATTTCATCTCGCTTACTAGGTTTAGCAACCCTATGAAGGCGAAGCCGACCGTATACGCGCACAGCGCAACGTCGCTTTGAGATTTGCTGCCAAAACCCATTTTCTCGTAAATTTCTGTCATTAGCCAAATCGTCCCCAAGCTGGAAACTCCGATGACTAGGTACCCTAGACGGATCACCAACCGATTCCCAACTCTCCTATAGGGACGCGTGAACCCAAAATAACAGGTCCAAGCACCCGACCCCAAACTTCCGAGAACAAGACCTAACAAGATTGTTGCCGCCGTCGAGTTCAATTATCGCCTCCCCGATGTATTTCTCAGGATGTTCCTTCCATAGAGGCCGGGGCAACGCGATGCGGCGAATCCAGCAATAGCCTCGATCAGTCCAGCGCCCGGAAAACTGTGGATTCGGAGTACTGGGCCGGTATGTGTCCGGTTTGCGCGTTACTCAGGCGCAAGCACCGGTCAAGGTTGAGGTTTATCGGAATCGATAATCTTTATGCTCTCGGCGGATATCTGATCTTTCGATTTACTGAGCCTAGTGACGAACAAAAAAAACACTATCGCCACAATTAATTCGACGAGTGCTTTGGGGTTTTTGGGGACGCGGTGCAAACGGCTCTGAGGATCTTGGGTAAATGTTATAACCGCTGCCAGCCAGAATCCTACACCTGCCTGGGGATTCCGGGGGATGGTGATCGGCGGTTCCGGGCGATCGTGATCGCGATTCCGGAGCGATCGTGATCAGAATTCCGGGCGATCGTGATCACTGATTCCGGGGTGATCGTGATCAGTTGATCGCGATTTTCGGAACGGTGATTACGATGATCCCGGAATGTTTTCCACAGGGGCGAGATAGCGCTGGACATCACAGAAGGCAAGCTGTTCTCCGAAGCAACTTAGGGAGAGACAGCGTGCCAACCAGGAGATTGTCCATGCGCAAGATCAAGGAAGTACTCCGCCTCCGGTTCGAGCTGGGGCTGGGGCAACGGGAGATCGCCCGAGCTTGTTCGATCAGTCAGGGAGCGGTGCATAGCTACCTGAAGAAAGCAGCGGTGGCAGGGGTTTGCTGGCCGTTGCCGGAAGGCTGGGACGAGCCGCGCGTTGAACAAGCACTGTTCGGCGACCAGCACCCCATCGAACGATACCGCGAACGTACCCTTCCCGACTTTGCCGTTCTGCATCAGCAGTTGCAGCAGCATCGTCATCTCACGCGGCAGTTGGCTCTGGGAAGAGTACCGGCAGGCGCATCCGGAAGGATACGGCTACAGCCGCTTCTGCGAGCTGTATCAGCGCTGGCGTGGCAAGCAGGATGTGGTGTTGCGCCAGGAGCACCCGCCTGGGGAGAAGGGTTTCATCGACTGGGCAGGCGCGACGATTCCGGTGCACGATGCGGTGACCGGCGAGGTCTGGCCCGCGTCGCTGTTCGTGATGGTGCTGGGCGCGAGTTCCTACACCTACGCCGAAGCCACGCGCGACCAGCAGTTGACCACCTGGCTCAGCTCCCACATGCACGCCTTCGAGTACTTTGGCGGCGTTCCGCGGTTGCTGGTGCCGGATAACCCGCGCACCGGAGTAAGCCGTGCGTGCCGTTACGATCCCGATCTCAACCCCACCTACCAAGAGCTGGCCATGCATTATGGCGTGGGCGTGGTGCCGGCACGTCCCTATCGGCCCAGGGATAAGGCCAAGGTTGAAGTCGGCGTGCAAGTTGTCGAACGCTGGATCATCGCGGCCCTGCGTCATCGGACGTTTTTCCGTTTGGAGGAGGTAAACCACGCGGTCCGGGAGCTGCTGGAGCGCTTGAACCAGCGGCCTTTCCGCAAGCGCGAGGGATCGCGTGCCAGCGTGTTCGCTGCGCTGGAACGCAGCGCCCTGCGGCCGTTGCCCGCCGAACGGTTTGACATGAGCCAATGGTCGCGAGCGCGGGTGAACATCGACTACCACATCGCCTTCGAGGGTAACTTCTACAGCGTGCCGTACACGCTGGTCCAGGAACGGGTGGAAGTCCGCGCCACGCCGGCAACCGTGGAGATTTTTCATAAAGGGCAGCGCGTGGCTTCGCATCTCCGCAGTCGCACCCGCGGCCACGCCATCACCGAGAACCAGCACCGGCCCAAGAGTCACCAAGCGCATCTGGAGTGGACGCCCTCGCGCATGGTGAAGTGGGCCGAGCAGACCGGGCCGCACACGGCACATCTGTTCGAGCGCATCCTGGCCGAGAAGCCACATCCGGAGATGGGCTATCGATCATGTCTGGGGATCATCCGGCTCGCGGAACAGTACTCGGCCGCAAGGATGGAAGCCGCAGCGGATCGAGCGTTGCGGACCGGCGCCTGCCGATACCAGAGCGTGAAATCGATCCTGAAGAACTCGCTCGACCAGCAACCGCTGGCTGAACCGCCGACTCTTCCTCCCCCTCCGCCCCATGACAACATCCGAGGCGCCGGGTACTTCAGTGAGGAGGCCTGAGCGATGCTCCAACAACCGATGAAAGAAAAACTGTACGCCCTTAGACTTCAGGGGATGATCGAAGCCATCGAGCGGCAGGAGCAGGATGAGGCGGCGCGGGAGTTGAGCTTCCTTGATCGCCTCGCACTGCTCATTGACCATCAATGGAACTGGCGAGAGAACCAGGTTTGACCCGGCGGGTAAAAGCCTCGCGCTTGCGGGGAGCTGCCTGCGTGGAGGACATCGACTATCGCGCCGAACGTGGACTGAACAGGAGTGTGATTCGTGCACTCACCCAAGAGTCCGTCTGGGTGAAGAACCACGAACACATCTTCGTGCTCGGTCCCACGGGTGTGGGAAAAGCTTCGTCGCTTCGGCACTGGCGCAGAAAGCCTGCCGAGATGGTTATGCCGTCTACTACTCCGGGGCAACGGCGTTGTTCCGCGATCTGAACCTGGCACGGGCCGATGGCAGTCTTCGGCAACTGCTGAAACGCCTGAACCGAATCGACGTGCTGGTTATCGATGACTGGGCCATGGCTCCGATGTTAGAACCCGAGCGCAGAGACTTCTGGGAAATCGCTGAAGATCGCTACCAGACGCGTTCGATGATCCTGACTTCGCAACTGCCGGTATCACGCTGGCACGAGCAGATCGGAGATCCCACGCTGGCCGACGGCATCCTCGACCGGCTGGTTCACAATGCTCATCGGATCGAGATGCGCGGCGAGTCGATGCGGAAACATCGGGGAGAGAAGGGAGAAAAGTGACAAATCGTCGGCGGGTGAAAAACTGTGGAAAAGCCGGGCTAAAAACGCCCTTGGAAATCGCTCCGCGATTCCCACTTTCCCACAGCTACGGCGACGACCACACCTTTCCCTTGACGATCGTGATCACTTTCTGCAAAATCCTCCGGCCAGCGTCGCTTCGCTCCGACGACTGATCACATCGATCCCGGAATGCTGATCACGATCAGCCCGGAACTCTGATTATCTTCGCCGGAATCCCCACCTGCCGCCACCAGCAGCCACCGTGCGATCCGGCTTGGCATCAGCGCCACGATAGCACTTTGGCGACGGGGCGGAAGAGTTTCGTGACCATTCCGACCCCGATTTATAACACATTCGCTTCGTAAGTCCAGATTAGTCGGGAAAACCGAAGAAATGGTGGTTTAGTACTCCACATGTACGGTTTGCGCGTTTACCAGGCACGTCTTGTGTTCGGCTGCATCGCCTGCTAAATTCCGGTCATGAAACGCATCCTAGTTTCAATCGCTTTGGTTTTCGTAACCTCCGCAACAGCAGGTCCTCCGCAAGATAGCGAGAAGCGTAAGGTCGCTTGCAAAACAGCAGAGAACACAAAGACGTGCTACTGGACCCACGGCAGGCTCCTTGCTGCCAACGGAAATCCTTCTTATCGACTTTGGAAGATAGGAACACACCGTGTTTTAGGTATCTACAGCGGACCGGGCGCTGAAAAGGCAGATGAACTAGATAATGAACACCCTGAGTTGCCCGCTAATCTGAGCAAATATGACTTGCAGAAAACAACGATTTTTGGTGATTTTGAAGTTTGTCCTTTAGAAGCAGAAAAGGAAGGACATATGCAGTCCGCCTGCATTGAATCTGCGAAAAAGATCATTCCCGAAGCGTATTGAGCAGCACTTGCTTGCCTCAACTGATAAGTCGGACCGACAGGAGATTGCTGCTAATTTCCGCATGATTCGATATGGGGCCACCGCAATAGGACAGGAGTTAAGCCATGTACAGAAACATTTTGGTTGCGTGCCTTCTTGTTGCCGTTATGCTGGGTAGCCCCATAACTCAATCGGTCGCCAGCGACGGGGATATGATCGAATACGACCGTCGGCTTGCCGAAAACCACAAAACTGTGTTCCCCGCAGCAGGGGTTGTCCCGGATGCGGAGACTGCAAAGTCAATCGCGTTGGCTGTCGCGATACCGATTTGGGGGAAAAATACGGTCACATCCGAACTGCCGCTCAGAGCGGGTCTCAAAGGAAGCGTCTGGACAGTGATCGGAAATCCTCATTTGCATGGCGGTGAAAATGGCGGCGAGCTAATTGTCCAACTCGACAGGCGGACCGGAGCGGTGCTTTCGCTTCTTCATACGCAGTAGTTTTTGCTCGGTAGCTGGAAATCCGCAACTCCTGAGTAGTCGGCTTACCGGACATGTACCGGGCTAGTACCCGCTACCGGGCCCTCTTGCCGCTACCACTGTCGGCCTCCCTGTGATAACCAAGCACTGATTTAAGCCCCATCTCCGAATGGGTCCCACATAGACAGCCCTCGCAGCCACCCTACTTTCTGATTTTCAAAATCTGTCCGACCGCCTCCCATGCAAATGAAATTCCCTTCGATGCGGAAGCCCCAACTCCCGCGGAAATTCTAAATTCCCTAAAACCATAGCGATCTTCGGCGCCCCGATCCCCTCGTCCAGTACGTCAGCGACTTTTTCTGAAACGGTAGGAGGCGAATCCGATGCCAACCGTTCCAGAGATCATCACCGAAAGCGTTTTGAAGCAGCTAGAACAAGGCGTTGCACCGTGGCGGAAACCGTGGGCCACGTCAATCCCTCGCAATCTCATCTCGAAGAAGCCTTATCGTGGGCTGAATGTTTTCTTGCTGGCAACGCAGGGATATGGCTCGCCTTACTGGCTCACATTCAACCAAGCAAGGCAGCTCGGCGCACATGTCCGCAAGGGAGAGAAGAGCACTCTCGTTTCGTTTTGGAAGTCGAGTGAATACGCCAAAGAGAACCACGATACAGGCGAGACAGAGAACAAGACTTCCGTGTTGCTGCGGTATTACCGCGTTTTCAACATCGAGCAATGCGAGGGGCTGAAAGCACTCTGCGGCGATGAGCACAAGCCGGTCCAGCCGCTAGCAGAGTGCGAATCCATTGCGAATGGGATGCCGAATCCCCCTCGAATCGAGCAGCACTCCCAAGCGTTTTACCGGCCATCGGCAGATATGGTTGGGATTCCATCCCGGAGTTGCTTTGAATCGCCAGAGGGCTACTACAGCACGCTCTTCCATGAACTCACTCACAGCACCGGCCACAAATCCCGCCTGAATCGCTTCGAGGAAAACTCCACCGATCACCAATTCGGCTCTGAGTCCTACAGCAAGGAAGAGCTAATCGCTGAGATGGGCGCAGCGATGCTTTCAGGAATGGCTGGCATCTCGCAATTAACTCTCAGCAACTCCGCCAGCTATCTGCAATCGTGGATCAAGCGGCTCAAATCTGACTCTCGGCTGATTATTTCCGCTGCATCCCACGCACAAAAAGCAGCCGATTACATTCTTGGCAAGACTCAGGCGGAAGGGGGCGAGCGCCAATGAGCGCGATGCTCCCGTTTCCGATGCCGCTAGCGGAGAAATATCGCCCACACTCCATCGCGGATTTTGTTGGCCTCGACAAACCGAAGCGGATTCTCGCCAAATTTGCAGCCAATCCCTATCAATCCGCATGGATTTTCATCGGTCCACCCGGAACAGGCAAAACCACGATGGCTCTCGCGCTGGCCGAAACGCTCAAAGCCGAAGTCCATCACATCCCTTCGCAGCAATGCCACGTCGCTAACGTCGAGGATGTTATTCGGCAATGCTGGTATGTGCCAGCGTCCGGCGGATTCCATCTCGTGCTGGTTGATGAAGCCGACAAAATGTCGAACGCTGCACAGCTGCACTTTCTCTCCAAGCTCGATGCCACCGCCTTTCCGCCTCAGACCATTTTCGTTTTCACATGCAACGCAACCGATGGCCTTGAGGCTCGATTCCTCTCTCGCACTCGCCAGATTGAGTTTTCAAGCTACGGGATGGCGTCCGAAGCAGCACGACTGCTCGAATCCATCTGGCAGAGGGAAGCAAACGGCGCATCGGCACCCAATTTCGCCCGCATCGTGAAGGAATCTGTGAACAACATCCGCGATGCGCTGATGTGTCTTGAGACGGAGTTGCTTTCGATATGAGGGACCCGATTACAGGTGGCATATCCCACCTCAAAAAGGGTCGAAGCCGAGCACAGCTTCACAGGGAGCCGTCAAAATGAGAGCTGCTATCTATGCCAGAGTTTCAACGCACAACGGCCAAGACCCGCACATGCAGACACGGGAGCTGAGGGAATATTGCAAGCGCCGGGGCTGGGAGATCACGGGCGAATACGTGGATGCCGGGATTAGCGGCTCGAAGGAACATAGGCCGCAGTTGGATGCTCTTATCGCTGCGTGCCGAAAGAGGCGCGTGGATGCCGTTGTCGTCTATCGCTATGACCGTTTTGCTCGGAGCCTCCGCCAGCTTGTGAATGCGCTCGAAGAGTTTCGCTCGCTTGGGATTGAGTTTATCTCGCTGCATGAGGGAGTGGACACCAGCACACCAAATGGCCGCCTCGTGTTCGGCATTTTTGCCAGCATCGCGGAGTTTGAGCGAGAGCTGATCCGGGATCGGGTCAAATCCGGTATTGCGGCCGCTAGGTCAAGGGGAAAGCGACTCGGGCGCCCACGGGTTAGCGTGGATGCTGCGAGGATTGCCACTTTACGCGCATCAGGGCGCTCATGGCCGCAGATCGCGGCGGAATTGGGTGTGAGCGTGGGCACCGTTTATCAGGCAGCCAGCAAGCTTTCAAAAATCCCTGCCAAAACAGCTCCCGCAACTGATTGATTCTTAGCGCCCAGCACTCGCGCTTTGTAGCTTTCGGAAATCACCAGTTTTTTGAAAAGCAAACCTGCCCGGCGGCATTGCGAGAGAGCTATGTGTACAAGGCCATATTGGTTTACAACATTTCTTGGATATCTCAACAGATAATATAATGCTGCTTCTTTACCCAGAAAGGAGACCTATATGTACCGTCACTATTTGTTGGGGCTTCTCTCAGGGATATGCTTGTCGTCCTCCCTCCTTGCCCAGCAAGCTAAAGCGCCGTCGCCACGGCCAGCGACTCACACTGCGGCAGAAATTGCTCGTTCGACATGGGATAGCAAGCTTGGCAAGGTCGGATTAACGGAAGATCTTTTTATTGCGAACCACCTATCGCGTTTGAACCGTGACGAAATCACTAACGTGACGAGCGCCATCTGGGGTGACGGCTTCGGGAACGGCTATAAGATCGGCGCTGATTCGGTCTTTCCAACCTGCGGCCCCCAAACGAAAACTCCAGACCTTTCGACCGTAAAGCTTTATCTCGACAACCCTGATGACACAGATGCTGATATTGCGAGTGGGTTGCGTCAGCAACTACGTGCCATTCCCGATATTCGGATCGTCTTTTCTGAGAGTGACGCTGACGCAACAATCCATGTTTTGGCTTTAAGAGACAAGCTCAAGGATTCCTCGGACACAATCGGCTATACGCTGTCGTATTTCGCGTCACGACCATGCTCCATTCCGCTCGCTGGCAACAAATTCAACTTTGACATTAATCTCTCGTCAGACCTCCAAACTGCAGCATCGCTGGATGTGCTATTGAAGGAAGTCGTTTCTGAGATCGATATAAGAATTAACGAGAAAATAAGAGGCTGGAATGCGGCTGCGACTGCTGCGACGAAAGCACAGGAGAAATAAACCTCGGCCACAATCCAGTTAATCTTCGGCAACTCACTCCCGTTCTGCACAAGTCCCTAACACTTCTGGCCAAATAGCGTAACGCAGACACTGTTGAATTCTGGAGGACCGACCCGACGTTCTTTGTAATAGTGAAGCGTCGTATTACGGTCAAGCAGATTGCGTACTTCTCCGGTCTTTGGCAAGGCTCGAAAGTTGTGCCCGTGTCCGCCGAAGCTCTCTACGTAAATGTACCCCCCTTTTTGAAGCGATGAAATAAAGCATAGAAGTATGTCAATCATTTCAAAATGAACGCAGATGATTGCCGAGAAAGATGATGGTGCAAAAATCCATCGGTCGGACCTCAGGTCGCCGCAAATGGTCGCTATCTGCCCAGACTTCCGAGACTCTCTCGAAATGTAGGAAGCTTTTGAGTGCTCCAAAGCGCGAAGCCTTTGGGGATTGTTATCAATGGCGATTACGCTGCAACCCAGCGATGCCAACGCTACCGCATTGCGCCCGTATCCGCAGGGCGCGTCGAGAACAAGACCTCTCCCAAGGAGTGCAATGCGATCGGCGAACCTGAGTAGAGTTTTCGATGGAGAAATCGGCAGGTGTGCGGTTTTCAACGCCATCTAGATCGGCTGGATATGGTCACTATATCGGATTTTCGCGGATGCAAAGAACCCGCCGCAGTTCTCCCTTTCGCGGCAACCGTCGCACTCGGGCATGTACTCGTTCTTCCAATCGCTGATGGATTTGCGAGCGAACGGCCAGAGTCGTTTGTCCAGCACGCAAAGCTGGTGATTGTAAATTGAGACTCGCATTCGGCTGTCTGACAGGAAGCTCACAGCTCGATACAATTGTGACTGATAGTCCGAAGGGTCAATCCAAAGGCTGTCGAGATTTGTCCTAGTGAAACCAGTGATTTCAAGCCCCATTAAAGCGACATGGTCAACGAAAGTCAGATTCCGCACCAGGAACTCAGCAAGTTGTGGCAAGCGGGCGTACGTTTGCCGGTGAATTACGACTCGGATTTCAACCTTTTGCCCATACCGTTTTAGATTGAGGATTCCGCGAATCGTCTCATCAAAGGCCCCATCCGACTGGACAACGTAATCATGAGTTGTCGAGACATCAGAATATATAGGAATACCTACCATCGCGTCCCTGTGGCGGATATCGGCATAGCGTTTGGCGAAGTTCTCCTCTGCAAACAGTCGGCCATTAGAGAGGACGTGGATTGCGGTGTCCGGTAGGTAGCTCTTCATCGACTGCAAGATGCGAAAGAAGCTGTCGCCCAAGAGCGTCGGCTCACCACCAGTGAACCCAATTTCTTGTGTCGAAGGATCAATGAGCGGGATCGCGGCTAATACATCGTCAACAATCCAACTATCGTCGATTGCCTTTGGAGGTTGTGAACACATCAAGCAATAGTGATTGCAACGCTCAGTGAGAAGAATATGGTTGTGGTGCGAGTTGCGTCGGTAAAGCACACGAATTTCACCGCTTCTTGGCGATAACCGTAGAACATCGCCATCGCCTAGGAAATGAAACTCATCGGGCAGGATGATTACCTTGGTTTCGGGTGGAAGATGGCTCAGGGTCGAGGAATTGATTTGCAGGGCAAGGTAGATGCCAAATCCATCAGGTAAGTTGTCATTGGAAACGAGGAAAGCCTCACGGGAACGCAAGGCATGCGGGCGATTCCTTTGGCTAGTCAGGCGCACGACTATTCTCGATGGATTGTCAGAGAAATTGCGACTTTCAACCCTTCGGCTAGAAAGTGTCAGCATCGCAAGTTTGCCCATCTTACAAAAAGTCGCCGGACTTCATCGTCGCTGCGCATTAGGCCAATAAGTCGTCGAAAGATGGCCATGTTCCGCTCGCAAAACGACGACAGGGGCTTTCGCCCCACGAAGTCTCCCTGTGTTGCGTGATGGAATACGGGGTCCGCTCCGCAAAAAGGCTCGAAGGCACAGTCGGAGCACATAGGTACAGATGCTGCAAAAGACGCCTCGATTGGACCCAACAGCGCATCCGATAGCATGATTTCCTGATAAGAGTCGGCATGGACATTGCCAATCCGAAAAGTCTTGTCGCCCATCTCTGCGAGCATACGACTCTCGTCCGAGGCGTAGACTTCTCCGTCATAGTTGTAAACGATGGCGGCAATCCCAATCCCTGCGGGGCTTCGCAGATCAACATAGCCCGGCTCAAACGGTGTGAGCATTTTGGCGAGTATCGTTGCTGCGTAGAATTCGGTGAAGTCGTAGCCAGATCGATTCAATTCGAGGATGTAGTCAAGGCCAGCATGGTAAAACTCTATCCATTCGTCTGCACTGTACGCCCGAAACCACTTGGTCTTGACCGCGAACCCGTAAGGCGACATCGGACGGAGGAAAATCCCTCGAAACCCCTGTGCGACGTACTCGTCTATGATGTCGCGTACTCGTCCGAGGCTTCGCTTGGTAGTCGTCATTAGCGCACTAACTCGGTCGCGCCCCAAGGCACTACGAACACGCGAAATGCCTTCTGTCGCACGGGCATGGCTATCGTTGCCCGGACGGGGTCGGTTCGCATTATGTAAGTCTGATGGGCCGTCAAGGGAAGTAGAAATTAGGACATCGTGATTTCTGCAAAAATCCAAAATGTCATCGTTGATCAGGGCTAGATTTGTTGCGATGACAAATTGGAGATCACGGCGCTCAGCGACGTTTATACTCTCTGCTCGCTCGACAATGTGTTTAATAAGCGGAAAGTTGAGGAGTGGCTCACCACCTTGGAACTCAATCTTAATCGCCGGAGAGGGGGACCGAAATACAAGCGCGAGTGCTTTCTCGGCTGTTTCAATCGACATATCGAATGCCCGCTTGTCATCGCTCTGCCGGGATACTTGGCAATATGGGCAGGAATGCTCACACCTGAGAGAAATCACAAATATGTGTAACCCTGTGAAGTCAGCGAGTCGTTTTAACTTCGTTCGCAGCTTGAGCGGAAGTAAATCCATCACCACTGAAGAATCGCCGTCGAAAATGAAATGTTTGGCTTTTAGATCATCGTAGGCATCGTCTGTAGGAGGAAGCTGATGGCGTATCAGTGCGTGCAACACTGGACGCGGAAGGACGATGAATTCGCCTACCTGATTGCTTAAAACATACTCACTATCGCTGAGCAATGTAAATCGGAAGGGCAAAAGCTTGTAGCCATCGGCGAGCGGTTGTTGGTAAACCGACCGCTGCTGAAAGTTACTCACCTTCTTGCAGGCCTGTCTTGGAAAGCGCGTGGGCGAGGATCGCGTTGCGGATTGCTTCAGTCTCTTTTGCGACGATGGATCGCAGGTCCTGATCAAGGACCTCATTTCTGAAAGCGGCCACGATCTGATCTTGCTGGCCTTCTTCTTTCAGGTGTGGAACAAAGTGAAGCACGCATTCGATTTCGTCGGAACGAGGCGTGATCTCAACAGAAAGCACGTCCGAAAACCGATATGCGGCCTTTTTGACAGCCGCGATATCGTAGACGAGAGCTGAGAATACGAGGGTTCGAGGCACGGCTTAACCCCAAAAGACCTGATAGAGGTAATCAGCTACCGGAAGCGTGAGACGAATGACTCGAATGGCTGGAATGAGACTCGTGGGACGCGTGAGACGAATGATCGGTTTGCCCAAGTAGAGCACCGTCACTTCGGACAAGAACGAATTGGTTGGACGTCGCTATCGGTGACGCGGGATTTGTAATACTCACTGAATTCTCGGAAGCGATTGCTGGGTGCGCTGGCAGGGCAGTTCCGCCGATCAACGCCGCCACCGAAACTGCTAGGGGAGCCAAAAAGGGCCGCTTTGTCATAACGCCTCCGTCCACTTATTGACGAGGAGCGATGGTAGCACGTCCATCATTGGTGTCAATATAAACATTGCTATCCCAGTGGAAGGTTCTCAAGTCGCCAGAAGGAAGTGCGTTGTGAACCGCCTGTTTACTAGTTGGATTCCCCTTCTAAGTATTAGGTAAACTGGGTTCGACATGTCAAAAAGAACGATAGCGAAGCGGAAGGCCAAAACCGCTGAGTACGTCATAGCGAGGAACAATGCTTACGGAAATAAGCTGAAAGGTACAAAAATATATTTCGAGGGCAAGCGACCGTCGGGTCTCAAAGACGATGGAATGATCAGCTTTGGCAAGCACATCTTAGAATTACTTGGCAGGAAATATGACAGATTTCGCTGGATTATCACTGAGGAAACTGATTCCATCACGACTGAACGCGGCATTGTGAGGGTTAGAACGACACACTCTCCAGACTGAATAAGCGTTGGTATGGAATTAGCCGCGTAGTGAAAACGATTAGCTTAGGATGCAGTTTCTTGCTTGGAATCCGCAGTTTTCCCGACACCCGCAGTCGCCATTGGACCTTCGTGAATGTCGAACACCTTTCTAATTTCAAAATGCTTTTCTATTGCCTGCCGTTGCGCTTCAAACACTTCGGCATCGTCCTTAGCTTGGTGAATAGGGACACTCAGGCTGTCATAGTACTCACGAAGCGACGGCATGGAATCCCTAAATTTGAGAGGGATCGTTTCGTTGTAGGTATCCATAATTTTGTCGCCCGTTATTTTCCCCGTTAAGCCGGTGACTCGCCGTGCAAATTGTTCGATGAAGGATCGTAGATAGAACAGCGCAGCGAGAACTTTCCCTGAATTAAACGCGATCACAGAATCACGGAACAAATTGTACTCAGGCTTAGGGATGTACTTCGGTACCTCTAGCCCTTCCATCGGTGAGCGTCCGTGCAATTGCAATTCCCATCCTGTGCGACGGATTAGAAATGCTTCGGGTATGCCCTTACAGCTTTGGCATTGGTAGACAACCATAAAAAGCTGCAAATCAGATGGAGTGGAACCCTGAATAATGTGTTCAGGATCGGCTTGACGGATTGGGCCAATGGCTTCCGTGTGCCACAGAGGTAGGAATGCTTCACGGCGGTCACATTGTGAGCAATACAGCTTAACGTTTTGTAGCAGCAGCATTGGAAGCTCTCTGACCACTCCCCCGGAAACCGCACGATCGAATTGCTGATGTGTCCCTGCCGGGAGCGGACTGACAAAAATGGAACGCATCCATGGATCGAAGTGCTGGAGATGGCCAGCTTGGAGCTTGGGAATAAGCTCCAGAATCTCTTTAGAAACATCGAATGAAACCTTTTGATAAAGATGCTTGTTTTCGAGAAGCTCCTTCAGTTTCGCGGCAGCAGCACGATTGAAAATGGCCGCCGCCATAGTTTGCGCGTCAGTGTACTGTAAAGTTCCGGCCATTTGATCGAGACAATGCTAACTGAAAAGTGAACTATTGAAAAGCAGCGGCATCGGTGTTCCGTTTGTTCCAGTTGGCTTTAGCGGTGGGAGGGCAACGTCCTCAGCGCACGGGGTTTGGAATCACTACGACGCGATTCGACTCCCACACGCTTCCGCCAACTCGTTACTTGAAAGGGTTTGAGTTTCCTCAGCTGTTTCAATTGGATCGGATGTTCCAATTGAAAGTTCTGCCGGCTTTTCCGTCGCGCCCCGTGTTGCTTCTTTCAAAATAAATTGCGTCGGTTCCATCTCGATTTATACTGCGGTAGGGGCATTCTTGACCGGCAACTTCGAAAACGAATCAATCGCAAACGTCGAAGAGACGCGCTTCGTAGAAATGTTTCTGGGCGACCCATACTGGCGCCACAGGCTCTTTCACATCGAGGGAATGCCGCGCGAAGCTAACGATTTTTGCTGTGTCGATTTGAAGGGTGTTCCGCCATCCGGTGGTACAGGTGACATTGATGTGTTGCGCTTTCCCGTGGGAAAACCCGAGTTAGCGACCGCGATTCAGGTGAAGCGAATCAAGGTTTCAGCGAAGTCACTCCGAACGGGCCAGCCAAATAAACTTTCCGATTCTCAGAATGGAGTCCGGCAAGCGAACCTTCTGTCAGATTTGGGTTTTCACCAAGTGTATTTGTACCTGTGCGTGCAGGTGGACAGCAGGGAGCTGAACGCCGGGAGGTTCGGCTTCGAAGGTTCAACGAAGGAGATAAAGAGCCTGATAAGAACGCATAGCTCCACGCTCGCAGCTAGCTTGCGTTCGAATGTAGGTCTTTGCGTTTGGGAATTTACGCAGTCTATGGATGATGTCCCATTGGGCGCTGGCGCATTCGGTGGTCATTTGGTCCGGCTTGCTAAACAGAGAACACAATCCTACGAATTGACCGCATGGATTTCAAACGCAACATTGAAGGTGGCTCCAGCTAGCTCCAGATCGCTGTGAAAGAGGGAAGCGAGCGCCTTGGAAACGTAGGACTTGTGCGTTTCCGTCAGGCTCCGGCCGGCCGAGAGACATTCTCATGCGCGGCCTTTGCCGCTTTCTTGGCAAAGTCATACGTGGCTCGGAGGTTTCCTCCGAAGAAGCGGACGTTTCCCTTGATGTCGCGGACCAGCAGCAGCCGCCCGTCCTTATCGGTGAAGGCGCAGTGGACGGTTATGGCCGTCGCGCCGGAGACGGTGGTTACCTGGCGAGCCATTTCGCTGCCTTTCTTGAAGCCGCGAACCGTGCTGCGCAGAATCACCAGATCGGGAGCGGTGGCGGAATCCCGCTCGCCGTCACGATAGACGCGCTGGAAGCCGCCCTTCTTCCGCATCTGCTCAACCAGATTCTCATACAGCGAAATCTGGAACTCCGCGGGCAGCGGGATCTCGCCGGATTCGATCATCATGATCTCGATGGCGGATCCATCCATCTTTTTCGAGGAAGCTGTCGCTTCGGGTTGCATGTCCGGTGCAGGGGCGGAGGGAACCGCAGGATTCGCGGCGGGGCTGCCTTGCAGCGGGACGCTTGTAGGCGCCCCTGCAGCGACGAGTTTCGCCTTGATCCCTTCCGCCGTTCCCACCGGCGTCGTAAAAATTACGCCGTGAAGCCCTTCGTCCGAATCGCGGTATTGAATGGTCAGCGTGTCCAGCTTGGAACGAAACAGGCTCAGGAAACGGCCTGACCCGTAAGGGCCAAACATGCTCAGCGTGCCGAGGGTTCCGCGGATTACCCGCTGGCTGTCGTCTCCGGTGACCACGTCGCGCATGGAACTTGCGGCCAGCTCAGAGGAGTTCCCGGAATGAGCGAAGCGGAGAGCCCCGCTCTCAACTGTCAGGTTCCCCTTGGTATTTTTACTGACGCCCGCTAGGCCCGTGAGCTGCACGGCTTTGACCGCTGGCTGTGTCTGCGTTTGCGGCGCTTGAGCCTCGCCGCCTGCAGCGAACGCGCCCACGATCAAAACGGCGATGGCTAATGGAGCGGCCTTCCTCTTGGATACCAATCGCGTCTCCTTGTGACGTTCCAGCTGTTTCCCCCGAGCCGCTAGATAGTATAGGGCCGCCGCGCGACGCACAACCCTCGTCTGGCGCGCCAGGACGCACATTCAACCCTGGCGGTAAGCAAAATGAGGCGATTGCGTTTTTTCAGAAGAAGACGCTCCCAGTTCACATCGTTGGCATTCGACGATGTGAAACTTACCGTGAGAAGGTTTGCCTTCGGCCTTTCATTTCGGCGCTGAGCCCGCTGGCGAGTTCCACGCGCTTTGCATCAAAACCGTCCGGAACGTAGATGCGCAACTCGTACGGATCCCCGGGAACAGCGCGGGATGTGCCTTTCAGCGCGCGGCCCGAGCCGTCGTAGCCGACATGCTTGATGTCGAAGGCCATCTGGCGCACGTGGCGGCTGGTTGAGATCAGCGTGGGATGATTCGTTTTCTCGACGATGCAGTACACGTCGCAGTCATACGGTTTCACCGGGCGCGTGGTGAAGGAGCCGCGAAAAGTTCCCAGGTAAGCCTTCGACCAGAATTCATAGACCACGTATTCCTTGTCCGGATCGAGACGCAAATCTTTCGCGGCGTCGAGGGCTGTCGTAAAAGGCGCATCGTCCCCGCCATCCTGCCGCAGGATCAGCGAATTGCCCAGGCTGAGAATCTTCAGCTGCCGGGTGTAGTTGAAAACCGCCACCACGTTCCATTTTCCGAAGGGACGCTCGACAGGCAGATTCCACACCTGTGCCGGCTGGCGGACGAACAAGTCCACCGGATAGGAGACGTCCATCGTCGGCGGGCTGACGCGTTTCAGCAGCTCGATGCGGTCTTCCGGATACGGCACGTCGAAGGCTTCCGAGACGAGAATAGTGTTGTTGGCGATGGCGCGGAAGTTCGCGACGACCTTGGCCTGGCGCTCGTCGAAGTGCTTCCCGTCCGGCTCGACGTACTTGTAGACATGGAAGCCGTCGCCATCGTTCCAGAAGACGCGTCCATTGTAGAAAAAGCGGTTGGCCGAGCCGAGCACCGTCTCGCTGAAGAGGCACGGCTGGGTGGGCGGGAGCAGGGAAGAGGGCAGCGCCTCGTAGCCGCGGTCCGCGTCTTCGGAAATGCGGCAGATGTCCACGATGCCGTAGGAGTGATCGACCGCGTTCATGTTGGAGCGGATGGTTCGGCGCGGCGCCGTCTTATCGATCGCGTCGCGCCAGATGAGTCCGCACGCGCGGTAGGTTTCGAGCGAACTCATGTACGGATCGAACTGGCCCGGCCACTTGTCCCAGTAATCGGCGAAGTCCATCTCGGCCGCGCCGGTATGGTGCGGGATCGTCCGCCGCCCATTGCTCCGCGCGCTCGCGCTCGAGCCTGACGGTGAGAGGATTCGAGAAGTCGATCACCCTTTCGCCGTTATATTTCGGCGTGCGCACCGGCAGATAGCATTCCGGGGCATAATTCACGCGGCTGGGCCTCGCCCGCACGGCTCCGCCGCAGCCATACAATCCGAAGCTCGCCTGGCGCGGGCCGCTGTTGGAAACGCCGCCCAGCCAGAATGCTCCCAGGCCGTGCCCGTCGAAGAATTTCTTCGCGGTGTCCTTGCTGCCGCCGGACATCCAGCCGTGAAAACGGCTGTAGGTGTTGGCGACCAGATCCTCGTCGTCCGGATCGATCGGCCGCCGCTGTTTCAGGCGCACATCGTGGCCGATCGAGATCAGGTCCGCCTGATGCTCCATGGCGCGCAGCGCGTCATCGCTGAAGTTGATGAGGAGTTGTTCGCCGTCAAAGCTTGCGCCCGCCGGCATGGTGACTTTGTAGCTGCAATAGCCGCGGACTTTCATCCGGTCGTTGGCGGTCCCTTGCCAGCCCTGCCACACCTCGAACCGCGACGCGCCCTTCAGCGCGGTCGCGTGGCCCATCAGCAGGGCGTTGCCCGTGTCGGCGTCCCGAATGACGTGATTCACCTCGTACATTTTGGGCGTGGCCATTTCCTGCACCGCGAGGAGTTCGTAATAGTCGCGGTTGCGCGAATGCGTTCCCAGGCTGATCCATTTGTCGGTGGTTCCGCCGAGACGCGCGTCGCTGCAGACGAAATAATCCATGTCGTGGAGGTCGACGGGTTTACCCGTTTTGTTCGTGCGGCCCAGGCTGACGAGAATATCGGTCCCCGCTTTCGCGACCGAAATCCGATATTCGAAATCGAGTTCGCCGGGCTTGCTGCCGCGCAGCGCCACCGTGACGAATGATCCGAATTTGTTGTGGTCGTCCTTGTTGACGGAACTAGCGACCGTCCAACCGGACGGATCGTCATTGGGAAGGAAATGCACGTGGTTCAAAGCCATCATGCTTGCCTTCACGCGTGCGGACCAGCGGCAATTGGCAGGATCTACCGTGACGCTAAAATGATCAGTATCGATCTCGATGGGCTCTGCGGCGGGCACAGGCGCAGCCGCAACGCTGAGCGCCGGGGACATGGACGCGATCGCCGCACCTTGTGCAGCATGAACCAGCATCTTCCGCCGCGTGAGCGAGGCCGAGGGGCCCTCCCGTTTCTCTGACATTGGCGTCTCCCGCTTAAAAATGCCGCGTTACCAGGAAACCAATTTTCCTTGCTGAGCGGGCATCGTACCCGCTTCGCGCAGTCGATACAACGGATTACAGGTTCAGGGCCATGTCGAAGGCGGCGAGGGAGGAAGGCGCTCGAACTGGGCAAATGCCGTGTTCGGAACTGTGGCGTCCACGTAAACTACTTATTGCAAGGGACTTAATGTCGCGTTCTTTCCGGGCAGTTTTTGAGTACTAAACCAGCCGTACTCTTCGAACGTCAACTTCGGAGCCATGCCGAAGCTATCCTTCGCATCATTGTTGCCGCGGGGATGGCCGCTTAAGCTTCATCCATGGCGAATCATCAAAACAAAATGTCAGGAAAGCAGATGGGCACTCTGGCGTTCCTGATTGCAGCTGTTTTCCTGACAGGCTCGCAAGTGCAGGCGCAGGTACAGTCGGAACCGACGAAATTTACCGTACCCTATGCCAAGGCCGCTCTGGCTTCCCTCGCCGCTATCCAAAACGACGACTCCGTTTCCCAGGACAAGAATCAGGATAAGAACGGCGATGGGGATCAGGCGAGCGCCACGCTGCGAACGATCGATGCCGCCGATATAGAAGCGTCCACGGATCAGGAAGTGTCCATAACCAGGACGCTCCGGCAGATTTTCCGACTGAAGCTGCAGGACAACGATCTTCTCCATGCTTACCAAAAGCTGATCGAGATCGAAAGCGCCGACGATGGCTCCGACCAGGCGCCGGTTAAGAGAAAAAAGGACGAGGCCATCGCCGAGTTGTCAGACAGCCAGGCGACCATCCGGCAGCGCGAGAACGCCTGCTTCGCTCAGCTGCAGAAATCCCTGCGCCAGCGTTTGCCGCAAGACCTTCCCGCATGCTCCGGATGGATTGGGCGAGCGAAAATGTCCGGAGAAGTTCCCGTCGAGTCCGCCATCAGCGACGAAGGGAAGCCGGAACGGCAATAGACTGTCGAGCGTTTCAACGTTAGTCTGAACTCCCCGCGACAAATACCAATCTCCCTCGAAATCCACGTACGCTGGAAGAATGCGCCGCCCCCGCCGGACGAGTCACGCACGGATATAGCTGGAATCGGGCAGTCGACCTCGATCATCTATTCAAGCGCAACAAAATTGGGGCGTAGCGCTCAATTCAGCCTTGCAAATGAAAACGGGGGATTCGCAAATGAAAATTGCAATCGTAACGGGCGGCAGCCGCGGCCTGGGAAAAAGCATGTCGCTGCATCTGGCGACGAAGGGGCACAACGTTATTCTCACGTACCACAGCAAGAAAGCCGAAGCGGAGGCCGTTTGCGCGGAGATCGCAAAAAGTGGACGGAAAGCCGTGGCTCTTCCACTGGACGTGGTCGATCACAAGACATTCGGTGCGTTTGCCGAAAGCGTGCGCGGTATTCTCCAGGCGAACTGGCAGCGGCGCGATTTCGATTTTCTGATTAACAACGCGGGAATGGGCTTTTATGCGCCCTTCATGGAAACCACCGAGGCGCAGTTCGATGAGCTGATGAATGCCCATCTCAAGGCTCCCTTTTTCCTCACGCAGAAGCTCCTGCCCCTGATGAAGGATGGCGGGCGCATCGTGAATATTTCCAGCGGCCTCGCCCGCTTCTCGTTTCCCGGATATTCCGCCTATGCCGCGATGAAAGGCGGAGTCGAAGTGCTCTCGCGGTTCATGGCCAAGGAACTCGGGGACCGCAAGATCACGGTGAACGTTCTCGCCCCCGGCGCCATTGAAACCGATTTTGGCGGGGGCGCCGTGCGCGATAATGCGGCAATCAATAAAAGCATTGCCGCGCAAACGGCGCTTGGCCGTGTGGGCCTGCCAGACGACATCGGAGGCGCCGTCGCGGCGCTGCTTTCCGACGACAATCAGTGGATCAACGGGCAACGAATCGAAGTGTCGGGCGGAATTTTCCTTTAAGAAGACGGAAATTCCGGGTGTAGGATACGTGCGATGTTAAAAGCCATCGCATGCTTCATTGCACTTTTCTTGCTCGCCGCGGCCTGCGGTTTCGCGCAGGACGGCATCACCATCCGCGTGAACGCCGCCGAAACCGTGGGTCCCTACAAGTCCATCACTGGCTTTTTCGGCTACGACGAGCCCAATTTCACCTATTCGAATTACGGCCGCAAGCTGATCGGCGAACTTGCCAGCGTCGGGAGTTCGTCGGTGTATGTCCGCACGCACTTCATGCTGGCAACGGGAGACGGGGCTCCGAGCCTGAAGTGGGGATCCACCAACGCCTACACCGAAGACTCCTCCGGCAAGCCGGTCTACGATTGGACCATCACGGACCGGATCATGGATACCTATCTGCAGGCTGGTGCAAAGCCCTTCGTCGAGATCGGATTCATGCCGAAGGCTCTCTCCTCGCATCCGGAGCCCTACACTCCCGTGTGGAAGCCGGGAGGAACCGGCGCCGAGTACGCTATCGGTTGGTCGTATCCGCCCAACGATTATGCGAAGTGGGGCGAGCTGGTGCACCAGTGGGTGAAGCACGCGGTGGAGAAATACGGCCGCGCCGAAGTGGAGAAGTGGTATTGGGAAGTGTGGAATGAGCCCGATATCAGCTATTGGCACGGTACACCGGAGGAGTATGACCGGTTGTACGACTATGCCGCCGATGGGTTGAAGCGCGCCCTTCCCACGGCACGGATTGGAGGGCCTGCAACCACCGGCCCGACGGTCGACCACGGCTCGGCCTTTCTCCGGCAGTTTCTCGAGCACTGCGCGAACGGCAAGAATGCCGTTACCGGCGCCGCGGGCGCGCCTCTCGATTTCGTAACATTCCACGCCAAGGGCCGCACGGCCGTGGTCGACGGCCACGTGCAGATGCGCATCTCGAAGAACGCCGGCGACGCCGCGCAAGGCTTCGCGATGGTGAGTTCCTATCCGAAATTTCGCAGCCTGCCCATCGTGATCAGCGAGTCCGACCCGGACGGCTGCGCCGCCTGCTCCGCCACCTTCTATCCGGCAAACGATTACCGCAACGACCCGCTCTATGCTTCCTATGAAGCGGCCATGATGAAAAACATGTTCGAGCTCGCGGATCGCGAGAAAGCCAATATCGCCGGGATGGTCACGTGGGCGTTCGAATTCGAAAACGCGCCGTACTTTGAGGGCTACCGCACGCTGGCAACCAATGGCATCGACAAGCCGGTGCTCAACGTGTTCCGCATGGCGGGCCTGATGCGCGGCAACCGCGTGGCGGCCGAAAGCAGCGGCAGGGTTCCGTTAGCTACGATCGAGACAGAAGGCGTTCGCGGCAAGCCCGATATCGATGCGCTTGCCGTTCGTTCCGACCGCGACCTTTCGATCCTGGTCTGGAATTATCACGACGATAAGACGCCCGGCCCCGATGCCGAGGTGAAATTCCAGATCGCGGGAATTCCCGCCGCGGCGAAACGTGTTCTGCTGCACCACTATCGCATCGACGATACGCACAGCAATTCGTATACGGCTTGGAGGAAAATGGGATCGCCTCAGCAGCCGACGCCTGAACAGTACGCGGCGCTGCAGGCCGCCGGCCAGCTGCAGGAACTCGAATCGCCGAGATGGTTTGATGCCGGCCAGCCTACGACGGTCGATATTCGCCTTCCGAAAGAGGCCGTGTCTCTGCTTCAGTTGAGTTGGTAGGTCGCTCTACGGCTGGAGGCAGTAGCCGGGGACAGCATTGGCGGGAAGCAGCGGCTTCTGCCCTACGAGCAGTTGTTGGTCAAAGGCGTCCAGTTCTACCCCCGTCGCGGAATACATCGCCATCAGTTCCGTCAGATCGACGGTGCCGCGGCGGCCAAACAGCCGGAGAACGTGCGCGAACGTCTCGGAGGAAACCTTTCTCTGGCCAAAAAGTTCGCGTCCGTATTCGATTACCACGGTTTCCTTCTCGCCCAGGCCCACCGCCGGCTTGTCATACTTGATCACGTCGATGATCGCAGGCTCGACAGACCGCGGATCGCCCTGTTTTCTTCCGAAACTTTCCCACTGCGTCCACTCGTACTGATTGGCCATCTCTCGGGCCGTCACCAGCACCGCAATCTCGACCAGGCGGTCAGACAAGCCCGTTCCGAACTTCAGATAGTAGTGCGTGGCGCTCATCGATTCGGCGAGTTTCGGGCTGTAGAAACGCAGAGGGGGAGTGAAGCCGGGGCCCTTCGAGAGCTTGTCATAGACCTGCTTGCCGTAATCGTCCATGTCCTCGCGCTTGGGCAGGGGCAGGCGGTTCCGCGAGTCCGCGTAGACATCTTTTGGCAGCGGAGCGTCTCCCGAGGCGAGTGTCGGGTTCTGCGTTGCAGGGCACTTCGCGCTATAGGGGCGCGGAGGGAGGAGTGGTTTTTGCCCCGGCTGCAAATGCATATCGAACGCGTTCAACTCCGCCGCGGTTTGGGTGTAGAGCGCCATCAGTTCCGTCAGGTCCACCACGCCACGAGGGCCGAACAGGCGCAGGGCATGCGCGAAGGTTTCCGAGGAGACCTTCCTTTGGTCGAAGAGTTCGCGTCCGAAATTGATGACGAAGGCTTCCTTCTCGCCAAGCCCCGTCACCGGTTTGTCGTACTTGACGATCTCCACGATCGTCGGCTCGATATAGCGCGGATCGCCTGGGTTGTGCCCGTGTACTTCCCAGTTGGTCCATTCAAACTGGCAGTCGGTCTCGCGCGACGCCACCAGAACGGCAACTTCGGTCAGCCGCACACCCAGCGCGGTTTCGTATTTCACGTAGTGATGCGCCGCATCGAGCGGCTGGGCGAGTTTGGGGCTGTAGAGGCGCAGTGGAGGGCGATTGATTGACGCCATCTGCAGGCCATTGGCCCATTCGTCGAAAGCCTTCTTGCCCTCGTCGTCCATCTCGTCGCGCTTGGGCAACGGCAGGCGGTTTCTGGATTCGGGATAAACGTCCTTGGGAAGCGTGTCTGCCGATGAGTCCGCAGCGTTCGGTGGATTCTGCGCATGCATCCGCGCGCCGAGCAGTATGCCCGCCAGGCCAACAAACGCTACAAATCCAGCTCTTTTCGACAGCGCCATCGATGCGTTCTCCCTTTTAGCGATTCACGCAGTTCGCCGTGGCGGCTTGAGGCGGCAGCAGCGGCTTTTGCCCCGGCCGCAGCTGCATGTCGAAAG
Organism: uncultured Acidobacteriota bacterium; assembly: GCA_963709105.1. GTDB lineage: Bacteria > Acidobacteriota > Terriglobia > Acidiferrales > UBA7541 > Palsa-295. Next base: position 320,981 of record CAVPVC010000010.1, on the reverse strand, counting down.
CATTCAGCTCGACGCCGGTGGCGACGTAGAGGGCCATCAGTTCCGACAAGTCCACGGTGCCGCGGGGGCCGAATAGATGCAGGATGTGGGCGAAGGTTTCCGACGACACCTTCTTCTGGCCGATCAGTTCGCGTCCGTAGGTGATCACGGCGGCATCCTTCTCGTCGAGCCCGGCCACCGGCTTTTCGTACTTGATGATGTCGATGATGTTGTCGTCGATGTGGCTCGAGCCCGGCCTGCGCCCATGCGATTCCCACTGCGTGTATTCGAACTGGTTTTCCATCTCGCGCGCGGTTGTCAGCACCGCGATCTCGGTCAGCCGGTCTCCCAGGCCGGAGTCATACTTCAGGTAGCGATGTGCTTCCGCCATGGGCTTGGCGAGCTTGGGGCTGTAGATACGGATCGGGGCGGGATTTCCCCCGAGCGCGGCAAGCTCATCGTAAACCGACTTGCCGTAATCATCCAAATCGTCGCGCTTCAGCAACGGCAGGCGGTTCCCGGAATCGGGATAGACGTCCTTGGGTAGCGGGCGAGCAGTCGCGGTGGTGCTTCCTTCGTCCGCCGGATTCTGCGCGTGCATCCTTCCACCCAGCAATAGTCCCAGAAAGCCTGCGAGAAAAACGAGTGCGAGGGTCTTCGATGCCGGCATATGCTGTCTCCCTTGTGGAGCTTACCGATCCGAATCAGCGATTCAGTCGACCGATAACTTATAGCTCATAGTCGCGGCACGCAAGGCCTTTCGGTGTCGCCCCCGGGCACGCCACTCTCCCGATTGGCGTTTTGTCTCACCTCCTCTGCGCTGCGGTCCGCGTCGCTCTGCACAGTCTGAGCGCAGCGGAGCTCTCCATCGCTCGCTCTTCGAGCGATGAATCCCTCCTTGGTGAGCCGGGAATCGATCCCACGCGGAATCGGCGCAGAGAATTGCGGTGAGTCGGCAAATTGCTACGATTTTGATCGGCCCGACGAAGCGCTGGCGAATTCTGCGTCCGGAGTGGACGCGACCAAGCGCCGTATCCGCGCGGTATAGAGGGGCATGATGCGGCGCCACGCGTGTGTTTTCAGGACACGTTCTCCCGCCAACGCGCCGCGGCGCTTTGCCTCGTCGCGATCTTCATAAATTGCCCGCAGCGTAGCCGCTAGCTCCACCAGGTCAGGTTCGAACCAGGTCCACTCGCGCGAGAATTCGCCAAACGGCGGCGGAGGATCGGCTACGGGCGTTTCCGTGGCGGGAACGAGATACGAGGCATCCGGGGGGCAGAATTCGAGCGCCGGTCCTGCGGCCGTGGTCACCACCGGCTTGCCGCAGGCCATGGCCTCGATGAGCGGCATGCCGAAGCCCTCCCCTCGATAGGGAAGAGCGAGCGCGTCGCAGCCGCGATAGAGCGATGCAAGCTTCGCATCGTCGAGTTCTTCGGTGAGGAGCAGGATGTGCGGAGCCTTCGCCCTGCGGCGCATGTTGCGAATTTCCGGCAGAAGGTTGTTGTGCTGGTAGAAGGAGGACGCGCCGGTATCTTTCAGCACGAGCGTCACGTCGTCGCTGGCCGAGAACGTGTCGGCGTACGCCTGCACGAGCAGATCGGCTCCCTTGCGGCGAATCGTTCCGCCCACGAACAAGAAACATACAGCCCCGGCATCCGGCCGGCCGCCACGGCTTCACCTGCGGATGGAAAACTTTGGGATCGAAGCCGTGCGGAATTACTTCGACACGATCCCGGCTCACGCCGCTCTCGATAAAAGCCTCCGCGACGAAACGCGAAGGCACCCACAAGCTCGTCTACCCAGCGCTCGATTTCGCGCACCCATGCGCGCGGGACGGCGCGATGTTCCCAGGGGAGCATTGAGGCGAGCAAACCGGCAGCGGGCGGACGAAAATCGGGCGGCCAGAAATGACGGATCGTGAGATCCATCCGCGCCGGGCGCCGGCCGAGTCCCTCGACGATTCGCGCGCGTTCCGGCAGCACTCGCGCCGCCCCAGTCCCGGGTTCGGAGGGTTCGAGCGCGGCGTCGAGCTCCGGTGAATCGAGCAAGAAGCATGCCCAGCGCGCGATTGATTCGCGCATGCCCCGAAACGGTGAGAAAAGGGCCCTCCACGATGAGTCCAGGCTTGTGATTAGTCGCGATCGACGCCGATCGCGACGGAGCTTCCGCGGCGGAGAGCCGCGCTTGCAGTGCTTCGCGAACCTCGCAAGAAAGGGGCAGTGTGCGCAGCAAGCGGCGCGGCGAATCGAACGCGCGATGCCGCAGAAAGAAGTCGAAGACCGGATCAAGATAGCAGGGCTCGCGGCGCACCATTTCGCAGAGTGGACTGGACAGCTGCCCGGCGCGAAAGCGTGAGAATCTTTGGCGTAGGATCGCTGCGACGGACGCGGGGAAAGCCGGTCGCCGCAGAATGCCAGGCATAAAGCAGGCGACGGCTCGCTGCTCTTCGCCCATATCCTCGTAAATGGTTCCGAGCAGCCAGGAAGCGCGGTACGAATTCTCTCCGCCGCTTCCGACGTAGGCATTTTCCGTTATTTTCAACGCGCGATCGAGATGCGCGAAGGCCTTCGAGGTCTTCTGACGGTACAGCCAGAGAATCGCTGAAAGGTACTCCAGATCGGCGTATCCCGGATAGGCTTTGAGTCCGAGCGTCAATAGTTCCTCGGCCTTTTCCGGCTGTTCCTTCCTCATCAGCGCGAGCGCCAGATTGCGAAGGAGCATGCTCGCGAATAACGGAGGAAGCGCCGCGGATTGCCACAGCTGCTTCAGTGGCTCGATTCCGGCGCCCGGCGTTTTTTCGCACAGCAGCGCCGCGTGAAGCTTTGCCCATGGCTTCGCGTTCTTTTCCCAGGAAGCGCGCGCGAGCGCGGAGGTCGTCATCGCACTGCGGATGCGGCATGACTGGTTAACGGCTTCTTTGTTCGCACCGGCCGCGATCATTCGCGGCTGCAGGCGCGATCAAGTCGGCCTCGGCAAGGCAGGGGAGATGCACCGGAACAAGGTGGGTCACGGGGGCTTGCGATAAAAATACGCCGCGGATATCTTCGCTAGAGCCCTGCAGGAGTTCGTCGCCTTCGAGCCATGTAAGGAAGCCGCTGGCGTTGGCATTGGCGTCGGCCGGTTTTTCCTGGAAAAGGCCGGAATCCTCGGTAGAAATCAAATCGCCGGCGGAGCGCACCGATGCCGGTACGGATTCCACACGGGCCGCGTCAGTAAGGATCATCACGCGCGGGCTCACCTCGCCGGCCGCTTTCACCCTGCCCGTTTTTGGCGCCACGCTGTAAACGGCCAATCGACCCTCGAATCTGCGGATGGCTTCCAAACAGTGCGATGCTGGCCAGCAGCCGCTAAGAGTTGAGCAGCCGTTCGAATTCGGGTACCCAGCGCTCGCGAATCACATGCTCCCAGTCCCACTTGGCAACCATCTCGGCGCGGCCCCGGGCGGCTTTCTGCCTCGCTTCTTCGCGGTGCTCAAAGATGTGGCGCATCAATCGTCGAAGGTGCTCGACGTTTGGCTCCGCCCAGCGATGCCCGGCGCTGAGTTCCACATCGTTGTTCCAGGGCACCGGCACGAGGGTGTAGTCGATCAAATCGCAAATGTCGTCGTGGAGGAATTCCATCTGGCCGCTCCAGCGCGTCGCGATCGCCGGACATTCGCAAGCGAGCGCTTCCATGTAAGGGCGTCCCCAGCCCTCCCCGCGCGTAGGGAGCACGAATGCGTCGGCGGATGCGTAGAGTCGCGGAAGTTCCGCTGCGGGCAGAAAGTCCGGCGATAGCAGCAGGATAGGGGGCGCATCCTGCAGACGCATTCCCATGTGCCGTTCCACGAAATAGGCGAGCCGCGGAAGCATGTCTGCGTTCGCGTCCGGACGGTCGTAGGTCTTCAGCATAAGCGTGACGTCTTCCTCCGGCTTGAATTCCGTCAGATAGGCCCGCAGCAGGACGTCAGCGCCCTTGCGCTCGATCCATTCGAAAACGGAAAGAAAATTAAATCCGCGCCGCTTGGGTATGGGAAACGGTTCCGCCCCGGGACGGAAAAGCGCCGTGTTGATGCCTCCGGGAAGCGCGCGTAACCGCTTTCGCGAGACGCCGCCGGTCGCAAATGTCTCGCAGTTAAAGCTGCCCGGCACCCAGACCTCGTCCATACCTTCGCAACAGTCGCGCCAGCCGTCGGGAATGGAGTCGGTCTCATACATCGTCCGGCCCACGCGATACCGCCCTCGCATCGCGAGATTGAAATCGTTGGCGGGGTAATGCTGAAAATGGATGCCACACGCCAAGTCGACTCGCTGATGCTTGAGTGACTCCAGAATCTCCTGTTCTTCGGCGTTCAGAAGGTTCTGAGCGTCATACTGCAATCCAAAAGGTTCCACCCGCACGGGAAACCCCGCGCGGAAGAGGCCGAAGATGATGCCACGCGCCTCGTCCGCGTAGCCGCTGCCATCGTAGATCGACGCGCGAAAAACCACATTCGCGGGCGAGCAGGCCTGGGAACAAGATTGTTGCGCCTGGGATTGGGGCGCGAGCACTGCGGGCGTGTCACGCACGAGGCATCTCGCAATCAGCGGGAGGGAATCCCGAACGCACACGGAATGGAGGACGCGCCTTCTCAGACATCTGCGTGGAATGCGACTCTTCCGTAGCTGATCCGCTCCGGCGACGAAGCAGGCACGGTGGCCAGTCGCCCCGCCAGCCGGACGTTTCGGAAACCGGCGTTCTTGAGCATCTCGACGCAGCAGGCTTCGTTCGGTCCCCACCAGTTGGTCGGGTCGTTGTTCGCCTCCGATCCGGGATAGAACGCCATCGCGGGCCGCTGGATCTGAGGCAGGTCGATGTGCGTTTCCATAATCACGGACTTCCTGGTCACGCTGCGCACGCGTTCGAGCGCCAGCAGGGGATGCCGCAGGTGATAGAGCACTCCCAGGAACAGGACCAGGTCAAACGTCCCGACCCGTTCGGGCGCGAGCTCCATCACATCGATCTCCATGTCTTCCACCTTGGAGCCCAGCGCGGTGCGCGCGAAATCAAATCCCGCTTTGCCGGATACGGTGTTATTCAGGACGTTGTTTCGCCAGACGTAGCTGTCGGTGGCCAGCACGCGGCTCGCGCCGCGGCGTTCGGCTTCGAAGGACATGTAGCCGTCCCACGCGCCGATATCGAGCACCGACATTCCGCGGAGGTCGGCAGGCATGCCGATGCGGTTGAGCAGCGTGCGCGTATCGTAGGAGCCGGGCGTCACGACGCCGTGGCCCAGATCGATGGAGTGCCACCACTGGATCTTGTTTACTTCTGCGCGCAAACGGTTCGCGCGGCACTCGCTGAGCGCCTGCTCAATGATTGCGCGCAGCGAACTGTCGATATGGCTTTTGCGGAGGGCCTCCTCCAGCATTTCGATCGCGGCCAGCGGCTCGCCGCGCTTGGCCAGAACGACGCCGAGGTTGGCGGCCGCCTGAGCGTCCTCCGGATCGCATTTCAGGGCGAGTCGAAATCCGTCCTCCGCCTCCACGAGACTGCCCCGGGCGAGTTGCGCCGCGGCCCAGTCATTCCAGATTTCGCCCGTCTGCTCCTCTTCCAACGCTTCGCCGAACAGGCGGACGGCCTCGTCGAAGCGGCCCTGCTGATAACAGCGGAGGCCCTGTTGATGTTTCTCCATGGTCAGCATGTCTTCTGCCCGTAAAGCATTTCGTATCGCAGATGCGCAGCAGGAATCTGCAATCGAGCAATAGCCTGGCCATCGGGGGCTTTTTCGAAGGCGACGGGGTTAGAACTTTTTCATGAGAGCGTTTCGCCGGTCGGCGTGTTCCGAACCGGATCGGTGTGCGTGCCGGGATGTACGGAGGGAGTGCTGAAATACTGCCGTTTAGTCGAGCGGCTCAACCTTCAGAATCGCGCCGCCGTGGTTGCTGCCGGTCCAAAACGTAACGGGAGTCGTCGAGTTATCGACGAACACGTTGCGAATGTTCGTGCTCTTCGGCAGGAGATACTCAACGGTTTCGCCCGTTTTGGGATTAATTCGCGAGACGCGGTCGTTGGTCATGCCGCCGGTCCACAGTTCTCCATTCTTGTCGCAAGTGGCGTCGTAGGGGCCGCTCCACGGATTCGGCAGCTCCCATTCGGTGAATTTCTCCGTTTTCGGGTCGAACATCCCGATGCGATTCCCCGTGTATTCGCCGAACCAGAGCCGGTCCTGCGAATCCGCCTGGATGCGGCGCGGGCGCGAATGCCGTGTGGGTGTCGCATAGAATTTTACTTCGCCCGTTTTGGCGTCGATGCGCCCGATGTGGCTGTCGCCGATTTCCGCGAAGTAGAGATTATTGTGCGAGTCAGTGGTGAGCCCGTAAATTCCGTAAGGCCCCGGCCCGGGCAATTGTTTGAGCGGCAGAAATTTCTCGTATTTCCCGGTGTTCACATCCACGCGGTAAATCTCATCCTGCTTTCCCGACGTCCAGACTTTCCCGTCCACCGCGACATGTTGCGCCAGCATGTTCACCTGGAACCCTTCGTCGTTGATTTCCGGCGGCCCGCTGTAGATCTTGAATTTTTCCGTCTTGGGATTGAATCGTGCGATGGCCCCCTGAAACATCATCCCCAGCCAGAATTGCCCGTCGGTATCTTCCTTGAGTTCGAGCATTCCTTCGGGATAGCCAGGCTTGGGCGAAGGAACGGGCCATTCGGTAACTCTTGCCCGTCTTCGGATCGAGCTTGCCGAAAAATTGCTCGCCAAAATCCGAGAACCACACGGTGCCGTGCTCGTCGAGCATCACGTCGTGAGGCATGATGGTCGGCCGCGGCAGGCGGTATTCGGTGATGATGACGTGCGTCGACCGGCCCATCGGCCGGGGCAGTGTCTTGAGCGGGTATCCCCAGGCTGGTCCGGAGCTGAGGTTCACCGATGCCAGATAACCGGCCAGCACGCGGTAGTTTTCCGGATTCCCGGCCACCGCGTCCGCGTTCACGCGCCTTTGCGGCCGGATCGGCTGGCTGCCCGAGGCGTAGCCCATCATTCGATAGATCACCTGGGTGAATTCATCGGCGGTATGCGTGGAAGTAAGCGGACGCTGGAGTGTGTGGCAGTTCACGCAGTTCATCAGGGAGGTTTTCTGCTGATCCGTGCCGGACATGCTCATCAGCCATTCCGCGCTGGTAAGCTGTTGTGCGAGATTCTTGGTTTTGCGAAGTTTCAGGTCGATGGTCGCAGTCTTATGCGCGGTAACGTTCGCCTCCGGGGGACCATCGAGGTCGTATCCAACCGCGCGGATCGCCAACGTGTAATGGCCAGGCTCCACGCGATCGGCAGGGAAGCCGAAATGCCCCTGCTTGTCGCTGTCCACGCTCACCGTGATCGTGGAACCATCCTTCCTGGCGCTCACCACCACGCCTTCCATCGCCCCCTCTTCCACCGAGGCAACCGTTCCAACCAGACCTTCCGAAGCTTCCTGCGCGCGGATCGGCGCGTTCACCGAAACGAAAACGGAAAGGACGCTCGCCAGTAATAAAAGAGGTGTGGGACGCGTGGCAATTTTGGATCGCATCGGTGATATCGTGACTCCTCGGCGGGCAGCTTAAGTTCGCGATACAAAAAAGTCAACTTGACGCGGCGGCTTATGTTTTTCAGCCTGAAAGCAGGCGGCGAAGGCAGGTGTCCGCAGCAAGTTAAAATGTCCGCTTTTTAGAGCACACGATATGTCCGGTTTGAGGTTGAGTAAGCACCGCCACTTGCGTCGACCGTTCCAGATCGACCTTCCCGCCCGCTCGAGGCGTTCAAAAGAATTGACTGGCACGGTCGCTGTACACGGCGCAGAAAACACCTTCCTGCTCGATCACCTTGCGCAAAGCCGCCAACACGGTCCTCGTCGAATCCTCCTCCAACTGCGCGTAATAGATCCGGCTGGTCGCATCTTCTCCCCTGGACGCTTCTTAAAAAGCGGACATATCGTGTGTTAACGCAGCTTGCACCCACGCATTGACTTCCCAATCCAAGGGCGCTACAAGGGAGGCCCGGCACGCGGCATATCCGTCTGGGACAAAGGGAGGCACCTGCTATGCACATCATCGAGTTTCTCGTGGTCGGCCTGATCGCGGGGTGGCTTGCTGGAAAGGTAATGAAAGGCGGAGGCTACGGCGTTCTGGTCGACATGATCCTGGGGATCCTCGGCGGTATTCTCGGAGGATGGTTGTTCGGGATGGTGGGATGGCAGGGCGGCGGACTTATTGCGTCGATCGTCGTGGCATTTATCGGAGCGGTGATTCTGGTGGCCATCACTCGCGCAATCAAGCGAGTGTGACGTTTACTGGTGAGCGAGGCCGCGGATGTAACTGACGAGCTCCTTTATTTGGCCGTCGGTAAGCTTGCCTTTGTTTGACGGCATGGAGTAATTAAGTCCGCGGCTGGAGCGTTGCCCGTTGGTGATGATCTCCGTTAGCTGGGCGTCGGTTTGACTCTGCACGTCCGCAGAATGCATGTCGTGTATTTTTCCTGCTTTACCCTTTGGCGTGTTGCCGCGCCCGTCCGGACCGTGGCAATCGGAGCAGATTGTCTTGAAAATGCCCGCCGCGTCATTTTGCGCCGGGCACGGCGACACGAACAGAATCACCCCCGCGACGATTGAAAAAAACGCAACTTTTGAAACAGGCAGATGCAAGCTCGCCTTTCTCTTCAGGATACTCATCGATTTAAACTACCGAAGGCTTTAGGGCGGAGGCTGTGACTGCGATCACGGGCGCAAGTGACTGCCGCGACAAAGGCGGAAGTTCGGAGGCTTGAAATGAAGAGCGTCAGCGACGCGGCGATTCGCTAGCGTGCGCTGCCGATCATGCTCGTGAGGCTTTCTTTGACCAGCGGGAGCACCCGGTTGTACTCGTTGTAGAGGTTTTCCGAGATGTTCTTCCAGGTTTCCTCGTCGTAGGGCGAATGGCTTCTTTCGGTGATCGCCGGAATCTCCGGCACGGGAGCATCGCCGGACGACACAACCGCATCATCCGAAGCGGCAGCAAGTTCCTCTTTCGCCAGCAGGAAATGTTCAACGGCCGCAACGATCTCCACTAGATAAGGATCGTGTTCAGCTTCGCTGGGCTCGTGATGATTGTGTATCACGTCGACAAAGGAAGGCAGCAGACCCCAGCTCGCCGCCATGAGCCCGCCAAGGTCGCAGTGATCGATGCCAAAATAGCTTCCTTCGACTCCAGGGTTGTCGAGCCAGCCCTGCACAATCGCGGACTTGGTGCGCGCGACTTCCTCTGCCGCCAGCATCCACTCCGGCACTTGCCCGATATCGTGGAGAAGGCCGGCGATGTAGGCCTGCTCTTTCTCGGCATAGCCATTGTATTCCGCGAGATATTTGCTCAGGAGCGCGGCAAGAAAGCTGTGCTGCCAGAAGGAAGCCACCTGGTCCTTCGGCAAGCCCTGCCCCGCAAAACCCGCCAGGGAACTGGTCATTGCGAGGGATCGGAGACGGTCTGTGCCAAGCATGCCGACGGCCTGCTCGATGCTGATCACGCGGCTGCGCCTGCTGAAAAGCGGCGAGTTACACATGCGAAGGATCTGCGCACTCAAGGTGGGATCGGTACTGATTGGCCCCGCCGCCTTTTTTACGTCCGCGGACGGGTCGTTGAGCACGGACATCAGTTGCACCACCGTGTGCTGGAACGGCGGAAGGCCGTTTTCAAGGATCGCTTCGAGGCGAGCCTTGCGCCGCCGCTGTTCTTCGGCGGAAGCTGCCAGCGAATGCGCCGAGGATATGTCTGTAGTCACGAGGCCCCTTATAAGATGGCAAATGTCTACTGTAGTAAACCGTACTCAGGAATGATAAATGGGAACGGACGCTAAACGCGTACTTTTAGTCGCCAAGTTGCCAGAATGTGAATACTCGTTATGAAACAATTTTGAAAAATTCAGTAACCCGACCTTCCGCCTACAGCAAGCCGCAGCGGAAGCTACTCATTTAAGGGTATTTGATCGAGCGAAGCGTCCATGTAGTGTGCACGATGGCACAAGGAGGCGATTATTATGGCGCAGGCCGCAGCGGCTCGTGTTCCGATTCAATCCGATTTTACCGAATATTCCGGCAGGAACGAGGCATCCTCCTCCGCAGTTTCCTGGGCGGCGGTTTTTGCCGGGGCATTCGCGACCTCCGCGCTGTCACTGATTCTTTTGGCGCTCGGCACGGGGGTCGGGCTGTCTTCTTTGTCGCCGTGGTCGAGCGCCGGAGTGTCCGCCTCAACGGTCACTAAAGGCGCTATCGTCTGGCTTATCCTCACTCAAATTGTGGCGGCGGCCATGGGAGGCTATCTCGCCGGCAGGCTGCGTACCAAGTGGGTGAGCGTGCACACCCATGAAGTGTATTTCCGCGATACGGCGCACGGTTTTCTCGTGTGGTCGGTAAGCCTGGTACTCACGACGGCCTTTCTCGCCTCTGCGGCTACATCTATGGTTTCGGGAAACGCGGCTCGCAATGTTGCCGGCGCCACGGCTGCGGGGGAGGCACGACCAGACCCGTACGGCTATTTTGTGGATTCATTATTTCGCAGCGACCGGCCTGTTGCCGATTTGGGTGCCGACGCCGCGCTCCACGCGGAAGTGGGACTGATTCTTGCCCGAGGCTTGCGCGAAGGGTATGTGCCGTCAGCGGACACGGGTTACCTTGCGCAGCTCGTAACGGCGCGAACAGGAATGGACCAAGCCGAAGCGCAACGTCGCGTCTCAGAAGTGCTCAATCAGGCCCGTCAGGCGGCGGATGACGCCCGCCGGGTAACGGCCCATTTCCTGTACTGGATGTTTCTGGCTCTGCTGATCGGGGCTTTCTGCGCAAGCTATGCAGCGACGATTGGCGGCAGGCAGCGGGACAATCTGCTGCCATACACATCCGCAGCCGCCTGAAGCGAATCCGCAAACGAAAGGAAATTGATCATGCGATCGATCCTGCTTTTGCTGCTGGGCGTGCCGATTCCTATCATCATTCTGGTCGGACTGTTCAGCCACTTCTAGGTCATCAAGCCGGGCCGCCGGTTTCGGAACGGGAGGCGGCGTTCAGGCGTTGGGGTTTTTGCGGCCGAGGATGAGGTCGCGCAGCAGCGGAATGCCGAGGTTGAAGGGAATCAGCAGGAGATTTCGCATCAGGCTCGAACGCTGCTCGATGCGCTCGTGCTCGCGATCGGTCTCCGCTTTCTTCGCAGTGACCACCGCCGTGATGTACTTCAGGAAGTCCACGCCGCACTTCTCGCAGATCCCGCCGTGGCGCTGCTCGTGCTTGCAAGACGGGCACTCATAGCGGAGCGTGGCGTGGCACCGCCGGCAGAACCGCGCGACATCGCGGGCCTCGTGGCCGCACTTGGGGCAGAGCATGGTGTGATTTTACTGCGAAGCGCCGCAGCCCCTATCGTTACCCGGGCTGTATGCGGCGACTTCGACAACACGTGCGGAACAGTTGCTCTGTGACGGCGCTGGCGTTACCGGGCCGCCACTAGTTCCGACGAATTGGCGAGGGCCGGCGCTTTGTGTGCTGCGCGGTTGACGACCGGACCGTCGTAGGACTTTACCTGCGTAAAGGTTTCGCGAGAGGACGCCGCCGCATCCCCGTTTGCTCCCGAGAAAAACGCCTGCCGCGCTGCTTCGAACACGTCTTCCACGACCAATCCACCATTCTGCTTTTTCACGATTTTCCTCCGAAGCGGAAGCGGCGATTTACTGTGGAGCCAGTGCTGGAGCCTGACGCTTTCTCTGCCTTGCTGTTGCTGCTGCCCAGGTGGCGTCGCGACGGATCGGCCGGCCGGGGCGGTTCCACTGTTTCGTTAGCATTCGCGGGGGGAGCGAGAAGCTTCACCACGTGTCCCAGGCGTTCCTGGCGGTATGGCTTCGCCATGCAAACAACGGCGCCCAGGGAGTGCGCGCTGGCGTAGTCGCTGGGGTAAGCCGAACTCGTGGTGAGCATCACCGGGACGCTCTGGAGCCGCGGCGTCGATTTGCAGTGCGCGCAGATGTCGTAGCCGGGCATTCCCTCGCCTTCGATCTCGGCGATCAGCAGGGAAGGAGTGCACTGGCTGAGGACGTCGCGGGCTTCCTGGGCGTTGGTCACGGTGATCACGTCGTAGCCTTCGCCGGCGAGGTAGCTTTTGAGCGAGTCGCGGGTGGCGGCTTCGGCGTCGAGAGCCAGCACCAGAGGCCGCAAGGAGTTCGGATCGCGCTCGACCGTGATTTTCGCGCTGGCGGGTTCGGCATGGAGCTTTTCGCCGCTGGCCGAGATGAATTCCGCGTCCTCGCGGTGCTTCACACCTAGGGCGATGGCAATTGACCGGCGGCCGTCGGGAAGTTCGCTGATGCGGACGACGCGGCCAGGCTGCTCGGCCTGCATGGACTTGGGGGCCTTGCTATAGGGGAAGGTGACCATCACGTCCATGCTGCGATAGTACGCAGGATTCTTGCTCGCGAGCAGGATGCCGATGCGCGACACGTTCATCGTGGTGGTGGCATCGTCCAGGTCGTGGTTCGTGATGTCGGTGCTGCGAACACGCACCGGCGCGGAGATCCGCGCGCGGCGCTTTTCGCGGCGCTCGTTCGCCGGCGTCACGGGGGCGGCCGGCTCGGCCGATTTTGCCGGGCCCTCAACAGCGGGGCTTGCGGCAACGGCCGGAGGCGCGACGGCAGGTGTCACGGGAGGCGCCACCGGCTCCGGATTCTCAGATGGAAAGAACGCCTCGAGTTCTTCCAGGCTCATGTGCTCGATATCGATTATTTCGGCGGCCCGATGGACAGGCTCGCTCGGCTTGGGAGACTCGAACAGCGCTTTGAGAGCGTCGTAGGCTGGCGGCAGCATGTCCGCCGGAATGAGAGTTTCTGGTGTTTGCGCGATAGCTTCGGCTGCCGGCTCGCCTGCCTTCGCGCCTTTTGGTGACTTTTTGCCGGTGGCTGAAAACTCTGAAGAATGACTCATTGCTCGGGGCTCCTGTTTGTCTGGTCCGTGTCCCACACACAGAAGATAACAACCGGGCCCGGCAGGGGCATTAGAGGGATAGGTACATTTCGGTAGTACTCGGGACGAGAGTAGTTTCGGGACGAAAGTACTAAATAGAAGCGGCTAAGAGCTTTAGTTTGTGAGGGCAGCGATAGGCGAGTACCAGCAGTTTAGACGGCGGACGGGGGCGATTTAACCCCGCAGTTTTGCGCATTCGGCAGGAGGCCTTTCCCGGCGCAGTTTCGGAAAAATTGTTGCTGGCGATGCAGTTCTCTGGCTGCCGCCCCGGCGGTGGACAGAAACGGAGGACAGGAATAACCATAACCAAGAACAGAACCGCAAAGGCAGCCCTGGGCCGGTCACTCGCAGGAAGAAGCCGCGGCGTTTTCCTAGAGACCGTCCCAATACGCCGAGCACATGTGAGACGAGTCAAATGTTGCGCCCGACTCGACCATGGGAGTTGGCGGTATCAGAGATAGGTGTTCGTCGATCGCCGGCACGTACGGCGCCCAATGCGGCTCCGTAGTTGTATTGGGATTGCCGGTTTTCGCGAAGTGCGTCCAGTAACTGATCATGGTTGCCGAGAGCTTCTGCTGGTCTCCCGTGAAGGGGACCGGCGGGCTCGCTCGCAGGAAAAGGTATTGCACATCGGCGCTGTGGTAAGCACCCAGCGGGAAGTTCAGATTCTTGATGACCAGCGGAGGAGCATTCTCGTCGTTGAATTCATAAGCCCAGACGGTCACGTATTGCGCGAGGCCTTTGGTGGCGCGGCGCGTCGGGCAGACGAAAATGCCGTCGGTTCCGGCGGAGGAGAGCTTGAGTTCGGTATCGTCAACCGGAGGAGGCACTAGGCTGCTCGGCGGATATTGCGTCTCCACGCTGGACGCCAGTCCTTGGAATACCATGCCGAACAAGGCGCTGTAAGAGGAGTCCGCCACCGGCTGCGTGTAGTCGGTCGCGACGAAATAGCGGTATTCATCGTGATTGTTCCCGGTGATCACCGGCACGCGGTTGAAGTCGCCGCTATTGAAGGCATCACCCGGCGTCTGGGTCAGAAGCGTGCCGTCGATGATCGGGACGATCGCGTGCTGGCCCTCACCAGCGACAAACGACTCCGCCGCTGCCGCCCGCAAACAAGTGGTGTCCCCGCTGACGCAGCCGACCGCAGTGGCCACCGCAGCCCCCGAAAGCACGAAGGGAGGGTAGCCTGTCGTCTCGGCCGTGGCCAGACTCACTATCTCGGCGCGATAATCCGGCGAGAAACCCACATACGCCCCGCTCTGGGCGATGGCCCGCTGAAACAGGCCCGCCGCGAGCGGCGAGGCCAGTTGGCTGTAGACGCTGAGCCCTCCCGCGGATTCGCCGGCGACCGTCACGCGGGTGGGGTCGCCTCCAAAGGCCGCGATGTTCTTCTGCACCCAGGCGAGCGCGAATTGCTGGTCCATCAGGCCGTAATTGCCGGCGAGGTGGCCTTCGGCGTCGAGTCCCGGGTCGGCGAGGAAGCCCAGCGTGCCGAGTCGATAGTTGAAGGTCACGACGATGATGTCGCCTTGTTCCACCAGCGGCGCGGGGTTGTAGTCGATGCCAGCGCCTTTCGTAAGGCCGCCGCCGTGAATCCAGACCATTACCGCGCGCCCGTGGGGTTTCACCGTCTTCGTGCCGAGGGGCGTATACACGTTGATGAAAAGACAATTTTCATCGCCCACATAGGAGTTGTCGGTAGGGTCGATCTGCGGACAGTCGCTACCGGCCTTGATGGCCTGAAAAATTCCGGTCCATTTGCCGAAAGGCTGCGGCGGAGTCCAGCGCAGCGAACCCTCCGGCGGTGCGGCGTAGGGAATGCCGAGATACTGGATCATCTGCGTTCCGACGGTCCCTTGCAGGCGCCCGCTTTCGGTCACAATCACCGGATCGCTCGCCGAAGCAATGGCCACAGGCGTCCCCGTGACAATGGCAGCGAACAACGTCGCTACCCAAACAGCGATTCCCACGCGCTTTTGGGTTTGCCGCAGGCTGTTCCGCGCGAAGCCGCTGGCAGGGAAACCTCTGTCATCCAACTGTCGCATATTAGTAGGCCTCCGATTTTGTTGCGTGGAAGAACCTCATCGGTGGAATCGACTCGCGTCCGGACGCACCGGTATCGCGAGAAATCAAGGATGACTACGAAGGCTTCGGCGCGGGAGTCGGGGCCGGCGCTGGCGCCCGTTCAATGCGGGAAGGGGATTGAACAAATGGTTGCGGCTTCAGTTTCTTCTGCTTCGGTTTCTTCTTTTCGCGGCCACGTGCGTCTTTGTTTCCCATGCGCGACAGCTTGCCACAGCCCGTCCGATTTTGCCAATTCGATTCTCAGGGACCGGTTAGCGCTCGGCCAACTCCGCGCCCGCGTACGTGGTATGCATCCGATCTCCGCCGCCTGGATGCGAGGGTTTCTTCTCCGCGGTGTCGTCCGTAGATTTTCGAACCAGATACGTGCCCGGCCAGTGCCCTTCGAGTGCTTTCGCCAAGGCCCGCGCCTCTCGTTGGGTGTTGCGCGAAGCGATGCACAGCACCTCTCCGGTTTCTAACTCTCTGTAGACAATGTAACCCCGCTTCATAACCAGAATAATACTTACTGCGAATGATCACCCTCTGTGACGCGCGTCACATATCTTTGTGGCCGGGCGTTCTATCGTCCCTATCCGCAACCCGGTCCACACTGGCTAGACGCGGTCGGGGGGTGCTGGGCTGCGGATTGGCCATCCCAGTGCAATACATCATCGGCAAGAGCGGGTGGATTTTCCTTGAGAAAAGGGCGTTCCGATGCCGAATTGCATTGCTTCTGAATGTAAGTCCAGTGTATCGTGTCGCGCATCAACCGCGTCAGCGGGCCCTGTGGTGGGGTTTCAGGTCGTAGTAGGGAGTATAGTTATCCTTTTCGTTCGAATCGGTTTCTTGTTCTTGGCAAGTGTTTTCCTCTTCTCCGGTACGGCAGGCGCTCAGTCGGCCTCACCCTATCCGGACGAAACCCAGATAGCCCCTGGGGGAAACGCTCCCGCTGAGTCTTCCAGTGTATTCGCGGCGGCGTTGCCGTCTCCATTCCCCGAGGCGTCTTCTTCAAGCCTCGATTCTGCGGTGCCCCCCGTTGCAACGCGCGGATATGTTTCCCCCACGCAGGCGCAAAGATTCCGCAACTACACGTGGAACGCGCTCGGCCCGGTAGCCTTCGCAGGATCCTCTTTCGCAGGGGCGATCGATCAGGCATTTAACTTCCCGCACGCCTGGGGACAGGGTTTCGACGCCTACGGCGCGCGCGTCGCCAGCAATCTGGGGATCAGCTTGGTAACTGCCACTGCACAATACTCGCTGGCCGAAGCCTTTCACGAGGACACCGCGTATTACCGCTGCACCTGCAAGGGCTTTTTCCCGCGCTTCCTGCATGCCGCAATCGCCACCGTGGCCTCGCGCCGCGGCGCCGACGGCCATTACGCGTTTTCTCCTGCGCTGTCCTTCTCGCCCTTGGTCGGCCCCATGCTGGCAGCCAACAGCTGGATCCCCGGCCACGACGGCCCCAATCTTGGTTTTCATATGGGCGTGCACAACCTCATGGGTCAGTTCGGGCAAGACGAAGCGCTGGAGTTTCTCTATGGCGGCCCAAACACGTTTCTGGGACGCATCCAGCGGCACTTCAGGAAAGCCTCCCCCACCGAATAGCAGCTGCTTCTGGTCTGCAAGCAGCCGTAGTGCAAGATGCCCTCAGCTCCATCCCTCGCCTCTGTTCTCCATTGTCATCCTGAGGAGCGCAGAGGCGAGATATCTGCTGTGCCGTTGCGGGTGGAGTTGCCTTTGCGGGTGCCCGACCCTTCGCCTTCAAGCGTCGGTCCCGCGTCGCGCTTGTAACTGTGCCGCAGCTGCAGCTGTGCGCTGCGGGTCTAGGTTTCCTGCGCGGTGATCTCGTAGTGGAAAGTATCGGGATCGAGGCTGTCGAGGCGCCGGTCGGCCGTTTCCCCCTGCGGATACATCAGGAATCCCACAGGCGCGCCGCTCGATCCCGGCAGCGCCACGTCGTGCGCGAAGTTGTACGCCATCCAGTTCATTTCCCACGAGCCGAATAGCCGCGCCCGCGCCTTCTTCACCATGTCATCGTCAAGCGAACGATTGCCGGGAGGCTCTTCCAGCACCACCTTGCGCACATCGGCCGGATCCACGGGAACCCAGCCGTAATCGGGGAGGTAAACCTCCGCGCGGCAGTGCTGCGATTTCGTAACGTTCTCTGACGAAGCGCCTAGGCTCTTGTATCCCAGCTGAGACTTGGCGACGCGGATGCCGAACACGTCGCGCGCCGGGAGTCCCGCGGCGCGCGCGAGCCCCACGTAGAGCGAGTTGAGGTCGGCGCACTTGCCGCCGAGGTCCCGCGATTCGAGCATGAAGCGGATATCGCCGGTGCCGCAGCCCCGCGTCTTGGGATCGCGAAACGTGTTGTCGACGATCCACTCGTAAATCGCCCGCGCCTTCTCCACATCGGAATGCGCGCCGCTGGTGATCTCCGCGGCGGTTTCCTTCACGATGCCGTCGGTCGGCAGTAACTTCGTGGGGCGCAGAAAATGTTCAAGCTCCACGCGACTCACCTTGTGCCCGTTGCCGCGCGCCGCGGAAGAAAAATCTACGGCGCAATCCCTCGTCGCGATTCTGCTCACCAGCGTGAGCTCCGGTTTCGCGCCGGAAGGGAACTCGGCGGCGAGGATTCCCAGCGAGTCCTGCTTGCTTCCGATGATCTTCGCCGTGCCGCCCGCGGCGTCGAACGAATTCGAAAGCGTCCGCTGAAATGCAGTGGGGCGGGTCAGCGCCGCAGGCAGCCAGATGCGCGTCGTGCCGGACGGATTCAGCACCTCCACCCGCGTGGTCACCTGAAAAGTGCGCCACGCTGCGGGCGCGTCGGCGCTCGCGAACAGCCTCGCCGCCCCCGGAAGCGCCATGCCCGCCGATACGACCCCAGCCGATCGAAGAAATTCGCGCCGATTCATAGACTCGCTTCCCCTGTAGGTTGGTGAAGCATTCCGCCCAAGCCGCTATGCGGGTGCATTGTGGGACTGCGCAGACAATCCACTCTTTGTTGATGCTCGCGCCGATGACTTGGTGTCAGGCCGGCGCTGATCGAGAAGGTCCAGGCCCGCGGTTGTAATCCTGACCCTGCTGCGGCCATTCACGCGTTCCTGCGTGACCAGGCCGCGGTCGTTGGCGTCCTCCCAAACAGGGAGCCGCGGGCACGAAGTGCGCCACGCGTCCATCACCTCTTCGTAGCTTCGCTCGCCGCTCGCCACCCACTCCAGCAGATCGAGAATCAGGCTCTCGGGTGCCGAGTCACCCATCGATTCCCCCTCCGCTTAGCGTCGCAAGCACTCCAATATTATCGCATTCCGATTCATTGCGGTCGCGTTGGCTGATCCTTGCGAGTTTCCCCGGACTGAAATCCCCGCCACATTGTTTTACGCCGGAGGCTGTTCCGGCAGGCGCGTGGATTGCCACAGCAGCCAGTGCCAGCGCCCATTGCTGCGCGTGTAGACCTCAGTGAAGTGCATCCAGAGCTTGATGTTCTTGCCCTTCATCACGCCGGTCATATCGCAGCGCCCGGTGAGCACCGCGGTGTCCCCGAAAATGCGCAGGTTCACGCCGGACAAATCCAGCGATTTGTAAGCCCACGTGCCGTTCTTCATGTCGCCCAGAAACTCCGCCTTGGTCTGAACGTTTCCCGACGAGTGCGTGTAGGTAAAATCGTCGGTCATGAGCTGCTCGAGCATGGGAATATCTCCTTTCAGAATCGCCTCGCTGCGTTGCGCATCGAGCCTGCGGATCTCCTGCTCGTCCTTGGAGCTGGGCGCGCCATAAGCAGCGGATTGCGCAAGCAGTAGGATCGTAGCGACAGCGAATGTCCACTTCATAGCCCACCTCCGCCAGTTTATCTTGACGCCAAGCTTGATCCCGCATCGTACGCTCCTCGTCTTCCCGGTACAAGATTCCCGCCGCGAACGTAGTCGAAGTGCCCGGGGCTGCCATCGGATTGACATCCCTCCATATTTCCAGTATTATCGAAATATGAGCCGCCGCGCCCCCGAAACCGCCAGCGCAGATCAGGTCGCCCGATACGCCGACATGTTCTCGGCCATGGGAACCGAACCGCGCCTGCGCATCATGCAGTTGTTGCTGTCCGCGCATCCCGAAGGCCTCGTCGTCGGCGATATTCAGCAGGAACTCGACGTTCCCAACTCTACGCTCTCGCACCACCTCGACAAATTGAAAAATGAAGGGCTGGTGAACGTCCAGCGGGAGAGCACGTTTCTTCGTTACACGGCGAACACCGAAGCGCTCCAGGAAATCCTGCGGTTCCTCTACGCCGAATGCTGCACGCGGAATAAGGCCCTGAGACCCGCGGAAATCGTCCGAGTCTGCAAATAGGAGAAGCCCTACCATGAGTGACCAGACCATCCAGGAAGTGGTGAAAGAGAAATACGGCCAGGCCGCCCTCCGCGTGCACTCGGGCGGAAGTTCCTGCTGCGGCGCCGCACCATCCTCGGCTTCTGGTTGCGGCGATCCGATTACGTCCAACCTGTACGACGCGCAACAGGCCGGCCAGATTCCCGAAGAAGCGTTGCTCGCTTCGCTCGGCTGCGGCAATCCGACTGCGCTGGCGAAGCTAAATCCGGGCGAAACGGTGCTCGACCTTGGCTCCGGCGGCGGCATCGACGTGCTGCTGTCCGCCAGGCGTGTGGGCCCCGCGGGCAAAGCCTACGGCCTCGACATGACCGATGAAATGCTCTCCTTGGCCAACGAAAACAAGCGCAAAGCCGGAGCCGAAAACGTGGAGTTCCTCAGGGGCGAGATCGAACATATCCCGCTTCCCGATAACTCGGTCGACGTGATCATCTCCAATTGCGTGATCAATCTTTCAGGCGACAAAGATCAGGTGCTGCGGGAAGCCTTCCGCGTCCTGAAACCCGGAGGCCGCTTCGCCGTGTCCGACGTGGTGACGCGCGGCGCAATCCTTCCCGAGATCCGCAAGAACGTGCTGCTGTGGGTAGGATGCGTCGCCGGCGCGCTCGACGAAGAAGTCTACAAAGGCAAGCTTGCTGCAAGCGGTTTCGAGCAGGTGAGCGTGGAGCCCACGCGCATTTACCACGCGGCCGACGCGCGGGAATTTCTCGCCGCCGCGGGCATCAACGCCGACGCCATCGCCCCTGAAGTAGACGGCAAGTTCATGGGTGCCTTCATTCGCGCCGTGAAACCCGCACTGACGCCGGAGACTGAAACGATCCCCCTTTGGTAGTAAGTAACCACCACGATCATCTCGTCAACGACAGGAAACGGCTCTTCAACGCCCCGCCTTGTCTCTTTTCGTGAACATTCTGCGTAGGTCCCATCGCGACAGTCCTTTGAACTTCCCTTCCGTCAAGTTGATTTCACGTTGGGCGAAACCGAGGAAGGCATAAGTCCTTATAATTCAGCAAACCACATTGGAATCAAAGCTGCTACTAGGCAGGTAGCAGTGTTGCTGCAACTGCGAATCTCTGGAGGGAAAAGATGTTTAAGAAATTGGCACTACTGGCACTCGCGAGCAGCTTCATGCTGACGGCGAAGGCCGACACCATCGTCTCAAGTTCGGCGACCAACACGACGAACAATTCCGGTTTCGCCACTCAGAATATTGCTCCGAATCCGCAATGGGCTCCGGCCCTGCCCGGTTCGAACTGGGTGTCGTATGCTGTCACCGGAGATCCGTCTGCGCCGGGCTACACCGTTGTTCCCAACGGCACCGCGGCGATTTTCACGCAGACGTTCACTCTTGGCGCACCGGTTGAAAACGGCTTTCTGAGCGTGCTGGCCGACGACACCACGTCCGTCATTTTGAACGGCACCACAATTTACGCTGCGAACCTCGGTGGTTCCTATCCTACCTGCTCGAGCCAGCCCATCGGCTGCTTGACCAGCACGGAAGCCACTATCGACCTGACTCCTTACGTCGGCCTCTTCACCACCGGCGTCAACACGCTATCTTTCCAGGTGTATCAGGAAAACAATGTCTCCTACGGCTTGGATTACTACGGAGACATCAACACCCCTGAGCCTGGAACGCTTGCGATGCTCGGCATCGGACTGGTTGGCCTGTTCCTGATCGGCCGCCGCGAAGTTGCCGGCAACTTCGCCAGCTAGTTTTCCTCGCAGTTCCGTTTCAAAGGGAAGCTGACTCGCCCGAGTCAGCTTCCCTTTTTTTTCGGCGCCGTCACCGCCGCCGGGCGCCGCATGGTAGTGATCACGGCCACGCTCACGAGAATGAGCAGTGTCCCCAGGATGGTTCGTTCCCCAAGCCTTTCGCCGCCCAGGAAATATCCCACCAGCACAGCCACCACCGGATTCACGTAAGCGTAGGTGCCCACGCGCGTCGGCGATTCATGGTCGATCAGCCACAAGTAAGCCGTGAAAGCGACAATCGAACCGGCGACGATCAGGTAAATCAGCGCAAGCCACGCCTCCCGCGAGACCGCGCCAGGATGAAAATCGCGAAATTCCCCCAGCCCCGCCGACGTGAGCGCCAGAAACACTCCCCCCGCCAGCATCTGCGCTCCCGAGCTCATCATCTTGGAAGAGGGCAGCGGCAGCTTGCGTGCCAGCACCGACGACACCGCCCAGCTCATCGACGCAACCAGCAGCGCCGCCGGGCCCGCCAAATCGAGTGACCCTGCACCAGTTTTCAGCGAAGCGCCCATCAACGTAGCCACTCCGCCAATCCCGATCAAAAGCGCCAATGCCAGGCGCCATGTGAGCTGTTGCGTCCTTAGAAAGATAATTTCCAGCAGCGCCATGAATACCGGAATGGTAGCCATCATCACCGCCGCGATCCCGGAAGGCACGCGCTGCTCGGCCCAGAACAGCAGCCCGTAATCGAGCACGAAGAACAGAGTCGCGAGGACGCTTATGGATCCCCATTCGCGCCGACTCGGCGAGCTTTCCCCTCGCGCCGTCATCCAGCAGTAGAGAATGAGTCCCGCAATGGCGAAGCGCATCGCTGCCAGAAGAAACGGCGGAACCTCGCGCACTCCCACGCGGATGGAGAGATATGTGGAGCCCCACACAAAATAGATCACGCCGAAAGCGAGCAGCGTCTTCCAGCGAGCCTCGGCCGGTAAGCCTCTGCCGTCCTTCGCCATGTCCCGCAGGATAGCAGTAACAACGCGGGATTTCCCCAGGAGCGAGACAAAGGATCGGCGGGTGATATAGTGTGGGCGCTCGGAAGGCCGCGCGGGGCGGTCCCGGAGGTTTCGATGCGTCCAAGGGGCATTTCTTTACTGGCTCTCGCCGCTGTTGTCTGCGCGCCGCTGCTTTCTCTGGCGCAGAACTCCGCGCCGGCGTCCAACACGCCGTCCAATACGCGGGCCACGACACTCGATATTTATGTGATCGACGTGGAAGGCGGCAACTCCACCCTCATCGTGACGCCCAGCCGCGAATCCCTGCTCATCGACACGGGCTATCCCCCGCCCGCCGCCTCGCGCGACGCAGGCCGCATCATGGACGCGGTCCATGACGCCGGCCTCCAGCAGATCGACCACCTGGTCACCACGCATTGGCACGGCGACCATTTCGGCGGTCTCGCGGAACTCGCATCGCGCATCCCGGTCCGCGAGTTCATCGACCACGGCCTCCCCGATTCCGAACCCGCCCAGTCCGCCGCAAACGCCAGCACCGCCGCTTTCCTGCGGGACGTCTACCCCGAGTTGTACGCCAAGGCCAAACACACCGTGGTGAAGCCGGGAGACAGAATCCCCATGGCCGGCCTCGACGTGCGCGTCGTCACGTCCGCGGGCAAAGTGATCGACAAGCCGCTGCCCGGAGCCGGACAACCGAATCCTTACTGCGCCGATGCAACCGCGGACAGCGCATCACCGGTCCTTTTTGCGGAAGACGCCCAATCGGTGGGCCTCTTCTTCACCTTCGGCAAGTTTCGCGCCGTCCATCTCGGCGACCTGGTGAAGAGCAGGGAATTCGCGCTGATGTGCCCCGTGAACCGGCTAGGTTCAGTCGACGTGCTGCTGGGTCTGCATCACGGCCAGGCGACGTCGAATTCAGCGGCGCTAGTACACGCGCTTCACCCGCGCATCGCCATCATGAATAACGGCACACGGAAGGGCGGGGAACCCGACGTAATGAAAGTGCTGCACACATCCCCGGGCCTGGAAGATTTATGGCAGCTGCATTTCTCGTTGCTCAGCGGACAGGAATACACCCAGCCGGGAATGTTCATCGCCAACACGATTGACGATCCCATCGCCGCGATGCCCGTAGCGCCGCTGGCCGCCCCGCCGCAAGGAGCGCCCGGAGCGCCGGTCCACAGCGGGAAAGCGTATTGGATCAAGGTCTCCGCCCAGCCGGACGGCACCTTCACGGTCACCAACGAGCGCAACCAGTTCAGCAAGACCTACGCCGCGCACTCGAAATCGGCCGCGAACTGAGGTCTTTCGCCGCGCTACTCTGCGAGAAAGTTCTCCAGGGCGCTTCGGTCCGGAATCATGAGTCTGGAGCCCCGTCCCACAACGAGCTGCTGATCCCGCAGCCGCCCGAACGCCCGCGTCACCGCTTCGCGGGACACTCCAATGAGTTCTCCGATCTCTTCATGTGCGAGGTGCATGGAGACGGTATTTCCTAGCCTGGTCTCCTCCGCCCATTCGAGCAGGAGCTTGCCTAGCCGTTTGTGTGCGGATTTTGGCGATGCAATCGTCCGCAATTGGTCGCAGGCCTTGTCATAACGCGCGGCAAGCTGTTTCACGATGCCGGGATATGCCTCCGGATGGCGGGTGACAAATTGCAGGAAATTCTCCCGGCCCACGTAGGCGATCTGGCAGGGGCGGCAGGTCTCCGCCGTCGCGTCGTAATGGCTCCTGGTAAGCACTGCCGTCAGTCCGAGCACCTCCCCGGGCTTGGCGATCCGCAGCGTCAGCGTCTTGGTCTCGCACGTGCTGAAAGAGAGCTTCACCCGGCCCTGGCAGAGCATATAAATCCCATGTGACGGTTCCTTCTCCATGAACAACAGCGCGCCTTGGGGATACACAGCGATCGACTGGATTGCACTGAAGTCCTTAAACGCGGCTGTTGGAAGGTCGCAATAGAATCCGTTTCTGTTGAGCTTGCATGTCTCGCAGCTTTCGCCGATTTCAAAGCCGTACGGCCCCCGGCTCTGCTTACTCGCGCCACGGGCTCTGGCCGCCAGAGCCATTGCTTCTCCTGTCTCGAACACCGTGTGCTCCTTTCCCCATTCCTCTCACAATTTCATGATTCGCCGCATAGTCAGGTTGATCAGTCGCCGCAGTCACCTCGGAAAGTGACGCGAATCACAGGGAAATCAGAGGAAGGAGGGGACAATCTGCGCCGCGAAGGTCCTCAGCGAAAATGTCAGCGTTCGAGAATGTCCTTGTAAGCGTTCAGCGCCATTTTTTTCGGCCGGCGATCGAGCACGAAGTCCACCGACCGTGTCGAGTTTCCGGCGACCCCATCGGTTCTCGTTCGGAATGATCGGTGACTATGAACGGCACGGTAGAACGCGATAATGCCGTAATATAAGCTGAAATTGGCCGTCGCGTGAGAGCTGTTGGAGGAAATTGGAATGAAATGGATCAACTCATTCACAATGGCAATCTTTCTTTTTGGACCGTGCTGCTTTGCACAAACGCCTCCGAACGCAGTAAACGATAAGTCAGCCACCCTGAAGCCCGAATTCTCGATTGTAGTTACTCCTCCAGCTGGCCCTATCAAGTTAGGAGTGCCCGTCAACGTTTCCGTCACCGTGACCAACGTCAGCGGCAAGGAGATCTATTGGATGGCCGAAAGCCCCGACACTGCATACCGGGCGTTGAATATCTTGCTTAAAAAAGAAGGCCGGAAAGTGGAAACGACGGCCTTCCACCGGAAAATCACGGGGACACAAAGGCGGGATGACCCTGCCGATGTAGAGTTGGGGAATGCGACGGTGTCTCCTATTCCACCAGGTAAATCCTTCACTCTCTCAATCGATCTCACGCGGCTCTACGAGATCACCGAACCCGGTGTGTACACCTTGGGGCTTGTCGCTACGATGAAAACACCAAGACATCAGTCTTCTCCAACACTCTGACCCTGAACATCGTTCCCTAGCCGCAGCCAGCCGGATCATCGAATTGACGCACGGCACGACTACCATCTTGCCCCCACCGCCCGGAACCTGTATGTTTCGTCATGGCAACACCAGCGCAGTCTGGTGACACCGCTTCTACCGGCGCGATAGCAGCGCCACTCGGTGGCGACGCAAACGCCGCCGGCTACGGCCTGCGGCGAGCCGTCCTTTCGCCGATGGAAACGCTGGCGCAGTCGATCTCCACGATCGCGCCCACCACCTCTCCCGTCGCCACAATCCCCCTGGTTTGCGCCCTCGCGGGTAACGGCACTTGGCTCGCATATGTGCTGGCGACCGCCGCCGTCCTCCTGGTCGCCTGGTGCGTAGGACGCTTCGCGCGCTATTCCTCCTCGCCCGGCTCGCTCTATTCCTACGCGACGATGATCCTCCCGCCCTGGCTCGGCGCCACGGCCGCCTGGAGCCTCCTGCTCGCCTACGTCTGCGGCGGCGCCTGCTGCATGGGCGGCTTCTACCACTTCGCCGCGGTGATGCTGCGCGACGCCACCAATCACTTTGCCTTCAACGTATTTCTCGCGGCGCTGATCGCCATCGTCCCTATGTGGTTTGCCTGGCGCGACGTGAAAATCTCCGCCCGCCTGATGCTCTCCTTCGAGGCGGCATCGGTCGCGCTCATCGTCGCCGTCATCGCGCTAGTGCTCGTGCGCCACGGGCTCCATCCCGATCCGGCGCAGCTCCATCTGCGCGGCGTCAACGGCAGCGGCTTCCGCTTGGGACTCGTGCTAGCGGTCTTCAGCTTCACGGGATTCGAGAGCGCCACCACCATGGGCGCGGAAGCGCGCGACCCGCTCCGCACCATTCCCCGAGCCGTGATCCAAAGCGCGATTCTCGGCGGCGCTTTCTTCACGATCTGCGCCTACGCGGAGGTGCTGGGTGTCAGCATGGCCGGCCAGAACCTTGCCACCGCCGACGCGCCGCTCCACGTGCTCGCCAGCGTCGGCGGCCTGCCGGCGCTGGGGCTGCTGATCGATATCGGCGTGCTCGTGAGCCTGTTCGCCGGAGTACTGGCCTGCATCAGTGCCGCCGCCCGCGTCCTGCTGCTGATGGCCCACAACGGCCTGGCGCACAGCGGCCTTCGCGCCACGCATTCGCGCAACGAAACTCCCGGCGTAGCGATCTTCGTCAGCGGCCTCGCGGCGTTCATCCCGGTAGCCACTCTGGCGGCCCGCGGCAACAGCGGTCTCGACGTCTACGGCTGGATGGGCTCGCTAGCCACCTACGGCTTCATGGTCACCTATGGACTCGTCTGCATCGCGCTCCCGCGCTACCTCCGCGACCATCACGGCGTCGTCAACCTGGCGGCCAGAACCATCCCTGTGCTGGGCTTCATAGCGATGCTGCTGGCGACCGTCGCGAACCTGTATCCCATGCCGGAAGGTCCCTACGGCAAGCTGCCTTATATTTATCTCGCGTACATGGCCGCGGTACTTTTGTGGTTTGCATTCAGGCCGCCCGCCAGGTCCGCTGCGAGCGAAGAGGTTTCCGGCGACGCCTAGCAAAAAGGGCGCGCACCGTGATTGAATGAACTCGTTTCGAATAACAAAAGGAGCCAACATGAAGCCCTACATCACCAAAGACACCCCGGTCACCGAAGAAGTGCTCAACGCCATCGCGTATCTGCCGACCAAAAGCCTCCCGAAGCTAGTCGAAGACGCCTTCTTCCAGAAGCTCACCGACAAGGACTTCATGCGCATAGGCGTACTGCTGGCCATGAAGGGTTACGAAGAAGGCGGCTCGCCGATCGGCGGCGTAATCATCGACAACGCCACCCGCCGCATCGTCGGCAAAGGCCACAACACGCTAGTGCAGGAGAGCCATCCCTACAACCACGGCGAAACCTCCGCCGCCCGCGACGCCGGCCGCCTGGATTTCAGCCAGACGACGATGTTCACCACGCTAAGCCCCTGCGACATCTGTGCCGCCCTAATCCACACCCTGCAATTTCAGCGCCTGGTGATAGGCGACGCCACCAACGGCTCTGGAAACGAAGACATGCTCCGCAAAAAGGGCGTCCAGGTGGATGTCATAGAAGATCCCGTCGGCGTAGCCTTCTACACAAAGTACGCCGAGGAGAAGCCCGATCAGAACCTAGAAGACTGGCACGGTCTCGCGGCAGTCCGTAAAAAGTACGCCGCCAAAGCCTAGCCGGCCCCAGCCGCCGCAGCGCACAAGCGCAGCAGCAAAAGCGTGGCGCCCGGCAATCGTGCACCATGCTCGAGCGCGAATCGCTACGGCTCCAGCCCAAGAATGCGCGCCGGATTGGTCTTCGCCATCAGATTGATCTCCTCCACCGAAAATCCCTGCTTCTGCAGCAACTGCATGAATTCCAGCAGCGCCTGCGGATGCAGGGGCGGGGGAGGCTTGTGCGGCGATCCGAAATCCGTGCTGAGGATGCAGTGCTCCGGCCCCACCTGGCGCATCCCGTCGGCATATACGGCAATCGGACGCTGCGGCTTCGATCCATACACCGCGTTGTACGCGAACTCGAGATAAGCTCCGTCGCGAGCCGCCTCCTGCATCTGCGGAATCGTCATGTGCGTGAACATGCCCATCGCGTTCTTGACGATGATGTGGGTTACGCCCCGCGCGCGCGCTTCATGCACGGCCATCAACGCCTCTTCCGGCGCGATGTCTCCGGTTTCGAGCACCATGTCGTGGTGCTGCGCCATGAAGTCGAACAAATCCAGCACGCCGGGCAGCAGGTGGCCGTCTTTCGAGATGGGGACCGTTGCCCCAGTCTGCTTCAGCGTCCGCCGAAAATTCTCCGAATCGAAATCCGGCAGAAAAACGATGCGCCCGTAGCCTCCCTTCATCATGGTCATGCGCTTCACGGCTTCCAGATTGATCCCGCCCACAGGCAAGTTCAGCACGATCCCGCCAAACACGTCGATGCCCGGAACTTCCTTGCGGACCATGTAAGCCAGCGCCGCCGTCGACTCGTAGTGGTTCGTCAGCACCAGCGCGCGCATGCCCATTTCCTTGCCGACGCGCGCCACATCATCCGCATCGGCGGTGCGTTCGTCGGAGTCCGGCCCACTGTGCACGCGAAAATCAATCGCGCCCTTCAGGTTCACTTCCGACTGCCCATGCGCCGGCACCCCAGCCGTCGCCAGCAGAAACAAACCAAGCCAAGCCCACCGCAGTAGCCGCAAGCACCGCCCGCCCGCAATTCCCAATATTCCGCTCATCCGATTCTCCTGGCAGCCGCGCCGGCCCACAACTCGCCGCCGCGCCACATGTAGTTTCCAGTGTGCCCCGCGCATCCTATCGTTCTCCCGCTCTGAATACAACCCAGCGCAGCCCGGAGCAAGGGTGTGCCTTTCCGGGTGCCCGACCCTCCGGTGTAGAGGGTCGGAAGGCGCCGTGTAAATTCCCGACGCCGATCGAATCGCCGCGGGACGACATCGCTAGAAAGTTGCAGCGCAGTGAAAACGGCAAACGTAGAGGTTCGGTGAAAAACCTGAATATTATTAGATTGCGGAAAAAATCGAATCGACAACGAACAGCCTGCCAGCTTTAAGCTTTCTCCGCGGCAAGCTCGTCCAGCGCAGCGGAAGCCTTGCTAAGGTTGTCGACGCCAAACACCAGCAGCGCTTTATCCGATCCCGGTTCCAGCCCGCAGTACGAGTAGTCGATATTGACGCCCTTTTCCCCCAGTCGCGCGGCTGCGCGCGCCAGCGAACCTGGCCGGTGCGGCAGTCGGACAACGGCGACGTCGGTCTCCTCGAAAATCATGCGCAGGCCCCCCAGCACGGACTTCGCGGCGGCCTGATCGTCCACCATGATTCGCGCCAGGCTTTCGCCCTCTTCCACGTACGACTGAAAGCCCAGGACGTTCACGCGCGCCTGCGCCAGCGCGAGAAAGAACTTCCCCAACGCGCCGGGCTTGTCCTCGATCGTTACCGTAAATTCCTTCGCCTTAGCCATGCAGCCCGCTCCTTGGTTTCCCTGACATACAATTTCACGCGGATACGCGCCCAAGGACAACAGAAATATGTCGGGAATCCCGAATTTCCGGTGCCGCTCACGGAAGGAAGGGTGTGTGACCCGGCTCACCGCTGATGATTTTCGATGTGCTCCAGGAATTCCTTGCGCAGCCGGGTGCATTCCGCGTGCAGGGCCTACGCTTCCAGCCACACCTGATGAAAAATCTCGAATTCCCATCTTTTAGCTGTTTCCGCCACGCGCCTGCTCGATGCCGATAACCTCCGGTTAGCCTCTCTGTATTCTTCGAGGAGCGTCTCGCACCGTAGGCATTCCCCGTAGGCATCCCATTGATGCATGGCTAACGATACACCTGTATATCCACGGCGATAGTTGGGAATACTATGTCTTTCGCGGAAACGCAGGCCGTTAGAAAGCAAACCCAAAACCGAAACGCCGGACCTTTAACCACCAGATAAGGCTAGCGTTGTAGAAACTGTCCTTCAGATCAGTTCCTTTTGGCGATCCAGTGTTTTAGTCTGTTCAGGGACACTCTCTTCCAATTTGGGCACGTGAAACGCCGCAAGAGAATTTCACAAGAGGCTTCCGAGAAACCGTGACGATCAAAAAGCGCCCTTTAAGCGCGGATGGCACCAGACTCGAGCGGCGCAAGAGCCGCCGCTTTAACGTGGCGGTTCCCGTCGAGGTCAGCTGGCGCGGACCCGACGGCAGCGCCATCAAAGAAGACGCCGTTGCCCGGCAGGTCAACGCCAACGGCGGCTACCTGAAGATGGAGGTATATCCTGACTCAGGCGCCCGCGTGACCCTGGCAAATTTCGCCACCGCGGAGACGGCCGAAGCGCGAGTGCTCGCCACGCCGCACGCCCGCGAAGGCGTCGCCAACGGCATCGTCGTCGAGTTGATCGCCCCCAGCGAAGCCTTCTGGGGAGTCGATTTGCAGATCGAGAAGGCCAGCTTTGAATTGCATAATCTGGAAAAAGCCCTGCAATTCGATGACACCGACGCCCGCCTGCTGAAGGAATATCGCGAGGCCGCCGAGTGCATCCGCAAGATCGCTTCTGGCGTTCAAAGCCTGCGCGACACCCAGTCGCACGGCCACGATGACTCCGAATTGCTTTCCGAGATGGCCACCGGCCGCATCCGGCGCGCAATAGATCTTTGCGCCGAGGTAGTAGCTGACCTGGATGGCGGCCACGCGAACATCGCTCGAAAGATGCCGAAGCCCTCTATCGCACGCTCGAATATCTCTGCGGCCGCATAAGCCGCAGCGCTACGCCCGAACCCGCACCCCACGTGCCCGTGTCACAAACGAACGACGCCCGCGCGCGCAAGTTAGTCCCCTCCGTGCCCATCATCCGCAAAGCTCGCTAGCACCCGCGAACGCAGGTTCCAGCCCCGCAGACCCAGGATTCGTGAACCAAGCCTGTTCGTGCGGCGAACGTAAGTGCGGCAGACCTGTCCACATCGCCGTGGAGTCGAATTCTCAAAAAGTGTCCCGAACAAGACAGACGAAGTCGATGAGGGAGCCTATAATGTTGCGAATAGCTGGCGGATGTTTTCTTGCCCGGGAAACGAGGAGCTATCGAAAAGAATCGTTTGAACTGGGCAATCACGCCTGTCCTGCTGTTGTTCCACGTCGGCGCTCTGGCGGCGCCCTTCTTCTTCAGCTGGCACGCGCTGTTCGTCGCGATCTTTTTATACTGGATGACGGTGAGTCTCGGGCTCGGCATCTGTTATCACCGCCTGCTCACCCATCGCTCCTTCGCGACACCCAAGTGGTTTGAGTACTTTCTCACCGTTTGCGGCGTGGCGGCTTTGGAAGGGGGCCCGCTCCTGTGGGTATCCACGCATCGCAAGCATCACCAGTTCGCGGACGAGGAAGGCGACCCGCACTCCCCGCGCGACGGCAAGTGGTGGGCGCATGTCGGCTGGATCCTGGTTGGCAACGCTTTGCGCCAGGACGTTTCAACTCTCAAACGCTACGTCCCCGATCTCGCCAAGGACAAGTTTCACGTCTGGCTCACCAAGTACCATCTTCTGCCATCGCTTATCCTCGCAGTCGCCTTGTACGCGATCGGCGGATTTCGCTTCGTATTGTGGGGCGTTTTCCTGCGCACCGTCGTGGGACTCCACGTAACGTGGCTAGTCAATTCCGTCTCGCATATTTGGGGCGCGCGCCCCTTCGCCACCCGCGATGCGTCCACCAACAACTGGTGGGTGGCGCTGCTAAGTTTCGGCGATGGCTGGCATAACAACCATCACGCCCACCCGGTCTCGGCCCGGCACGGCCTCAAGTGGTATCAAATCGACCTCAACTGGTACACGATCGAACTTTTCCAGCTGCTAGGACTAGCCTCCCACATCCACCAAGCCCAGCTACGCACCGCGAATGGCGAAAACGACGGCGACGCCACCGCCCGAATTCTCCCCACCCTCGACTGAACGTTCGACTCCGCCTGGTGTAGAATGTCGCCGAACTCAAGTGGCAGCAATCCTAGTTCCGCGCCTTTTCACGAGGGAAATTTCATGCCGGATCCCGAAATCATCTCGACGCCTGGCCTCAATCTGCATATCGCCACGCACGCACACGCCGTCGTCGTGAACTGCCGCGGCAGCCTGACATTCGAGAACTCCGATTTTGTGAAGCGGAAAGTGAAAAGCAGAATGCCCGATAACGGGCGAATGGTCTTCGATCTCGGCGAAGTCACCCGCATGGACAGTTCAGGACTGGGCGCCGTCGTAGCGTTGTATCTTTCCGCCAGAAGCAAAAGCTGCGATTTCGAGCTGATGAACCTGAACAAACAAATCCGCGACCTCCTGGCAATCTCCAATCTACTCTCGATTTTCGAGACCGTCGGACGCCACGGCATGCGCATGCCCTGAAGTCTATCGAACCCCTTGCCCGAATGCCTGAAGAGCCGCGTCTTCTCCTGGGTATATTTCGAAAAACCTGTCCAGCCGGCAAATCTTGAGCACATCCAGCACTTTCTGGCTCACGCCGGCCAGTTTTATCTCTCCTCCCATCTGCCGCACGACGGAATAGGACCGCACCAGCTCACCCACGCCGTAACTGTCGATAACTTCGACGCGCGCAAGAGTGAGTATGAATTTCCGCGCTCCATTACCGGAGAAGACGTGAATCAGGTCGCGCAGTTTCGTCTGGCCGTCAGCCAGCGTAAACCTCCCCACCGCCTCCACCACGGCGACAGGTCCGATCTCGCGCGTATCGAGTTGAAATCCCATGGACGGTTTCATAGCCTAGATGAAAAGAGCGCATCGGTGAAGGGCTTTGTCGGGGCGGATGAAGAGCGCAAGCACATGTGCCCGCCTGAAGCCGGGAAGAAAATCCAAAGTCTAGTTGCGCGCCAGCCCCGAAGAAAAGTAGGATGCCCCGGGCGCGAAAAATTCATCCACAAGACCAAGGGGGGCGAAGTGATCGAAAAGATGGGGAAGTCGGCGTTCATAGCGGCGGCAGCGGTGTTGGTCCTCGCGAGCAACGTGGCCTCAGGCCAATCAGCCGCAAGCGCCAGCGCTGCCAAAAGCACGCAGTCCGATTCCGCAGCAAGCTCCAAACTGCCCGCGGTAGCCTACTTCTCCAAAGCCGAAGTCGACGCCAACTTCGAGCATCCCAAGGCCATGGACGACAGCATCTACGTCCCCGACTACGGCTCGCACAATTTTAAAGTCAAGACCAGCAAGCGCACCAAAACCATCGCCGCCGAAGTCCACACCCAGTGGACCGACGTCATCTACGTAGTGAAAGGCTCGGCGACCCTGGTAACCGGCGGCCAGCTCAAGGACGACATCACTCCCCGCACCTTCCCCGACGGCACCCCCTTCAACGAATCCAAAATGGCCCGCAGCATAGTAGGCGGCCAATCGCGCCGCGTCTCCCTGGGCGACGTAATCGTAATTCCCAACAACGTCCCCCACTGGTTCAAGGATATAGACGGCCCCTTCTGGTTCTTCAACGTAAAAACCCGCTAGCCCACCGCCGCGGCGCTAATCGGGACTTGAATAGGATACCGGTTGATAAATTCTTTGTGCATCTTCCTACGCCAATTCGAGCAACATCACTGCAAAGCGGCACCCCACATCCTGTGCTTCTCAGCACGCGGGGTTTTCCTCTAGACTTTGCGGGTGCCCGACCCTTCGGTTTTAAGGGTCGGTCTGCTGCCTTTGCGTTTGCTTCCGCAGTTGTCTTTTACTGTCATCCTGAGCCCATGCGCGCGAAGAGCGGATGGGTGAGGGACCTGCTTCTTCTTTTTTCCTTTTCCGTCGTTTGCCCGTCATCTTGGAGCGCAGCGACGAAGCACGATTCTCCATCGCTTGCTTTTCGAGCGATGAATCGTTCTTCCTGAGCCAATGCGAGCAACATCACTCCAACGCGCCAAGCCTTTTAGAGGGCCGCAGCTTCCGAGCCCCGGCATAATCGAATGGCGCTCAGCGCCCACCTCTCGCGGCGCCGTTACCGCGAGTCTTCCTCCTCTACCTCCTTTGCCTCCTCAACCTCCTCTGCCCCCGCTAACGATTTCCTGCTGAATGGGAATATTCGGCGGCATTCCCCCAGAGGAGACGGATACCGTGGTAGTTTGGTTTGAGCAAGCTTGATCAAGGCGGGAGCAAACGCGATGTCCTCATCGGTGGCTGGAAAACACGCAAGCTCGGGCGCGGCGCGACCTTCGATCCCGGAACCCTCATTCGCCGAGCGAGCGCGAACCCTCGTATATCTGGGTCGCGTCGGCAGTCTCTCAACCCATTCGCGTAAACAGCCCGGATTCCCATTCGGGTCGGTAATGCCCTATGCGTTGGACGGCCATGCGAATCCCATCTTCCTCATCAGCACGATGGCTATGCACACGCAAAATCTGCTGGCGGACCCGCATTCCAGCCTGCTTGTCACCCAGCCTGACGCGGGCGGCGATCCCCTGGGGGCGTCACGGGTCACGTTGCTGGGAAATGTGCTACCGGCGCCTGAAGCGGATGTGGCTGAAGCAAGAAAACTGTATCTCGCGCGTCACGCCGACAGCAAATACTGGGTGGACTTCCAGGACTTCTCCTTTTATCGGATGAACGTGGTGGACGTTTATTACGTCGGCGGCTTCGGGGTGATGGGCTGGGTCGCTGCATCGGATTATTACAGTGCGCAAGCCGACCCGCTGGCTGACTCCGCCATGGGCATCATCCAGCACATGAACGCCGATCACGCCGACGCGCTCGTCCTCCTCGCCAAAACATTCGCTGGAATTGCGGCCGAAGAAGCGGCGATGACTTCAGTCGACCGCCTGGGCTTTCACGTGCGCCTGAAAACCCAGGATGGTGCGAGCGGAGCCCGCATCGCTTTCCTGAGGGAAGTGGGCACTCCGGCAGAGGCGAGAGACGTTCTTGTGGAGATGACGCAACAGGCCCGGCGCGTTTGATCGCAGCCTTCCGGCCACGAAATAATCGAACGGCGCGAAGCGCCCACCGCTCGCGGTGACGTTACCGCGAGCCTTCCTCCTCTACTTCCTTTGCCTCCTCGACCTCCTCTGCCTCCGGTCTACGCCGCCAGCCGCGTGGATTGCCAGAGCAGCCATCGCCAGCGTCCATTGACCCGCGTGTATACCTCGGTAAAATGCTCCGGGATCACCAGGTTCCTTCCCTCTCGCACGGCCGTCAGGTCGCAGCGCCCGGTGAGCACCGCCGCATTCCCGGAAACCCAAACCTTCACGCCGCTCATTTTCAATGAAGTGAACGCCCCCTTCCCGGACTTCATCTCACCGAGAAAATCCGCCTTGGACTCCGTAACGCCCCCCTGATGCGTGTAGGTAAAGTCGTCAGCCATAAGCCGGTCCAGCGCCAATACATCTTTCGCCAGAATCGCGGCGACGCGCTGCTCATCGAGCGCCTGTATCTCGCGCTCTGCCTTGGAATCCGCCGCGCCGCAAACAACCCCGTGCGAAAGCACCATCAGCATCGCCAGAACAAACGTCCGCCTCATCGCCGCACCCTCCGTTTTGAAGCGGGCATCATACGCCAGCCACCGCGGCCAAGAAAGAATTGCTTAGTTTACAGGTGCAAAGGAGGGGTCCACTCCATCTTGATCGCTTACGGGGATCAACTTCTCGGGTGGATTCTGCACTGAAATGACAAAGATTCGCCTGATGCAAACCCATGGCCCTACTTGACCAACACCGGCCACGAAACCCGGGCACGAGCCAACTGCACGACAGGCGAATGCGATTCGCCCTCCGTCCGGTGACCAGGAAGGATGAAAGCACGATTCCCAATTGGGGTCGTTTGTGAGTTGGCGAAGACCGGAACCATCCCGATTCACGACGAAAATCTGCTCCTGCCCTATGGCCTGACTTGACGATCCGTAAAACGCGATTTGTTTTCCATCGGGCGACCACGCGGGAGTAAACGCCGTCATGCTGGGCGGAGTAATCCGGGACGGCATTGAACCATCGGCGTTCGCAGTGAAGATGGCAAAGAGAGGTGTACCCCCGATCTTCCCCAGTTCCGGATGGCTTTGCAAAATCCGCGCGGGAAGTGGCGGGGGTGGAGGAGTTGTGCCAACATTCCTGTTAAATACGATGCTTCGCCCGTCGGAAGATCAGGCAGGGGCGCCATTTCCCGAAAAAACAAAATGCGGCTCATCCTGACCATCGGGTGACAAAAGGAACGTTGGGAAAGGATTACCAAGAGTCACCGCAACCTTTCCATCGGGTGACCAGCCGGCAAAAGCTGCCCCGCGGAGGTTCATTCCCGGTCGAATCGGAGTTTCGCTGTCCAGAACAGTGCTGATGACCGGTGAGTCTAAGCGCAGTTGACGCAGATTTCCCCCGTCCCGGTCCATGATGAATAGATCGACGCCATGAATGAAAACGATCCGTCGTCCGTCTGGCGACCAATTCAGCTGGCGATTGTTGTGGGAATCATGAGTGAGAGCTTTTACGTTAGTCCCGTCAGCATTCATCGTATAAATATCGAGATCCAAGAATATGTTATGAGGCTCCCCCAACCCGTGCTCGTAAGCGATGGTTTCGCTTTTGGATGGGTTTTGAGATTGACCGAAGGAAAGGCAACCGAACAGCAGGATCGTTGACCATAAGAAAAGACACTTCCTGCAACCGGTCATATTTTCAGCCTCATGTAAGATACTGAATTAGCAAACCGCCGCCCTCAAGGTCAATGCGCCAGTTCGTAGCCCCCGTGCAGTCGGCCTACCTACCATTGAAAGCCTCGCTTCACTTCTAGTCAGCTAAAACCGGGTAACGAGCGTCGAACGTTTCCATGATCTCTACATTCGGCTGCCGAACGACGCCGTGTTCGCTCGTGAGGAAGAGAGGCCCGACAATAATATGCAACCCTCTTGTTGCCTCAGAAGTGTCGCATTCGATGGCGGTTTCTTTGCGATCCAGGGGAGGCACAATAGGTGGCTCTATATCGTAAAAGGCAGCAGGCGATGCAGAAGTATGCACCCTGCAGGGAGTTTCCGAGGCCCCTGTTATTGATTGTAAAGTTTCATAAATAGCAGATGCGATAGCAACTGCGGCATCGGGACTGTCGGGCGATGGGCGCAAATGTTTGACGACGCGAATCAGCTTTCCTTCTTTGGAAAACATGGTTCCCCCGTACATGTAGAGTCCCTTGATGTCGCCTTCGCCTTCGCCCTCGGGTCGATTTGATATCATGCCGTTAGCGTGGCGAAAGAGAGAGTGTTTAGCTAGTTCCGCTCTTAGGTCATCCTGCGAGATTCCAAGGTGCAGGACAGCGTCCCATAATGTAATGCTTGCTGTTTGCCCTCTTGCATTGCCGACCCCAGTCAAGAACGCCAGAGCGAGAATCAACGTTTGAAGCCGCATCGCTTCACCTCGCGCAAGTGGGTACCAAACGCAACTTAAGATTTGCTCAAGAAAGCCCTTGGGAAGTTGCGGTACGCCAGCCTCAGCTCGGCCTCAGCTTCCCATTTTCCGCGGAGACCCTTAGGCGATAATATACTCCTTACTTGATTTGTCCCGTAATCCGCGCTTAGGACTTGTACCGCTGAGGCCGAGTGAAGGCCCTGTTTTAACGGGCACAAAACCGTATTTCCGGTGTCTATTTCTTATAGGTCTGCGGGTCTTCCTGGTCGGCGATGTTGAACAAAGAAGCAAACCAATGAAGGTCCCCAACGCTGCTCGATGGCTTCTTCTGCTGATTCTTATTACCGGCTGTTCCCGATTGTTGGCTCAGACTGCGACCGAGCCCGGTGCCCCCGGGGCCACGGTCTGGGGCGACGCGGTTAACGGTCTTGAGTTATCCCTGTTTTTCGATCCGCAACAAACTGGAACGAAGCCTCAACTCCGGGTTGGATTGCGAAATGTTGGATCGTCGGCGATTGGACTTACGCTAGGGTCGGGTTGCGGCGCAGGGAAGCCCGAACCGAACATGATTACGCTCGTTCTCACCGACGACCAGGGGAAATCCCAACGTTTGACCGACATTGGACCAGAGTCTTCTCTGGGCCCTTGTACCGCACTGCCCTCGTCCTCCCTATGGCGAGAAACCCTTGCTCCCAGTGCATCGTTTTCGATACCGATCAATCTGGATTGCTACAAGAACTTATCGCGATTCACCGTGAGCGACCTTCTCGCCGTGAAAGACGGGCAGCAATTGAAAAGGGGATGGCAGCCGGGGCGGACGTACTCGGTGCAGGCCGAATTTCCCATCGGTCCTGCCGCGAAAGATCCCCATATTGCAAAATCAAATCAGTTGCGAGTCCATTTTCTCGCCGAACAGCAGTGACTCACGCGGGACCCTGCGCCGGGAGGTCAGCGAAGCGCGCCGCTCGAAGCATAAAAATACGCCGCGCAGTTGGGACACAATCCGTGCGACACGCGCCGCGGCGATTTCTCGACGAAGCCCGGCACCCAGTCCCATATCGACGCCGCGCCCGTATTGAGTCGCTGCGTGCGACGGCAGTGGCAGCACATGGTGACGATTCCGTGTCCACTCACATACGACTCAGGATACGAGGGCATTCCGGGATGCTCGGGACCGTGCGGCCGTTCCACGCGGAGAGAATTCTCCACCATCAGGTATGAATCAGCCAGGGGAAGCACGCGCATACGGAAGAGCCGGTATAACTCGGGAGACGAACATTCAAAATCGTGCTCCCACGTCCGCGATTCCCGTTGCGCCCTCGCGAATGCGCGAGAATAGAACGGCCGCAGCGGCATGGCGACCACTTCCATCACCGGCACGCCGCGGACCACCTCGCGGTCGAGTCCCACTGCGCCGTTTCGAGCGGCGAAATCGTCCCACGCCTTGTTGCAGTAGACGATGCGCAGGTCGGGTTCCAGCATGTAGACGATCGAAGGATCGTCCTCGAGCCTCGTTAGCCGGAAGCCGGCCTCTTCCAGGCGCCGTTCGGGCGGCATTTCCAGACTGAAATCGTCAGGCATGGGTTAAAGACCGTACGCGGAAATACGCTGCTAACCCGCGCTAATTGCAAGTTATACCGAGGTATGAATACGGGCAAGCGGATTATTTATAAGCAATTGAGCGGAGCCGGACGATCCGTAGAGCTGCGCAGAAAGACTCTTTCGTTCAGCGTTTCTGCGTACGTGTATGCGTAGAGTTACGCGGAGGATTATGCGTAGAGATTGACGAGTTGCGGCGTCTCGTGCGGCCAGTTCATCCAGAATCCCGTCTCCGGAACGATCAGTCCATCGCGCAACCGCAGCTGAATATTGTGCAGAAGCCGCGCGGCGATTCCCGAACGCCCGCCGGGGAGGGAATCGACGCGCACCACTTCTGCCAGATATTCCCGAGAGAGGGAAGATGGATCCGCATGATGGGGAAAGCTAAGAAAAAGCTGCACTTTGCTCAGCAGCGCAAGGCTTTCGGCGACGAAGTAGACTCCGTTGCGCGAGGAATTCGACGTGGTGCAAATCCTCTGGGCGCCCGCCAGCTGAATTTCCGGCCGCCGAACCCGTACGATGGAGGTAACCGGGGCCCGGTCGCTGTCTCTGCGCTGGATGGCTTGAGTCATCATCTTCGCCGCTCTCCTTGCTGACAGGACCATAATGCGTCCCAGCGCCGACGGTGGCGATAAGGCGATAGGTTCAATCGAGCCGTACGGTTGGTTTGGTCAGGCGTGGGACTAGCGGGGTAGTACTATCTGGAAGTGATCGCTGATGTGGCGACAAGTCTTTTACTTGCCGCCACTTATGGGTCCCGCTTACAGTGCAGCGGTGCCGGAGGTTGTGGGCGTGCAGAAGCGGTCGAATGCCTTGGTCAGATCTTCAGTGATAGAGCGCGGGTCGCGGCCCTCGATTTCGTGCCGCTGGAGCATGAACACAATTTTGCCATCGCGCAGTAACGCGACGGATGGGGATGACGGCGGGTAGCCGGTGAAATAAGTGCGCGCGCGCTCTGTGGCTTCGCGGTCCTGGCCGGCGAATACGGTCGTCAGCACTTCGGGACGCGCCGGATTCGCAAGCGCCCTGGCTACCGCCGGACGCGCCTTGCCCGCCGCGCAGCCGCAAACGGAGTTCACCACCACGAGCACGGTGCGCTTCTCGTTCTTCAGGGTGTTATCCACGTCCTGCGGCGTGCGCAATTCGCTAAAGCCGATGCCGGTCAATTCCTCGCGCATGGACTTCACCATTTCTTCAGGGAACATTGGGACTCCTTAGCCAGATTGTAGTCTCGAAAACTTAATGGCGCGGCCGCCCGCGGCCAACGCGCCAACCAACTATAACACAGTGTATTTTGGAGCATTTGCGCGATTGAACGGCCGGCTGTCGTCATTCGCGGAAGCTGGCTGAAAACCACCAGCCGCGCTCGAAAGCGACCAGGAGGCCAAGTTATGGCCAAGCGCTGCCGCGCGCTCTCGCGGCGGTAAGTGGCAGGAAAACAGCCGCTTGCAGGAAGGCGCTGGACGCCCGGAGTTTGGCACTCCCCCTGCAATTATCCTCGGCGTGAGCGGCAACATACATCACGACGTTCTTCATAGGAGGAACAACACCATGTCGCGAATCTCAAAGCGAATCTCGAAGATCCTGGTTACCGGCGCGCTGGCCATGGCCGCGATTGCGCCGATCGCATCGGCGCGTCCCCAGGTGTTCGTGCGGGGATACGTGGGTCCAGCATATTATGGGCCGGCGTACGGATCGTACGGCCCCGTCTGGCGGCCGTATGGTTACGGCTACGCGCCGGTCGCGCCGTATGGGAGCCTGAAGTTCGAGCACACGCTGAAGGTAACTTCCGTGTTCGTTGACGGAGGATTCGCCGGCACCGTGGGTCAGCTGAAAACGTTCAAGCTGCATCCCGGAACGCACAACATCGAACTGCGCAGCCCCGACGGCCACACGTTCTATCAGGAGCGCGTCGATATCATTGCGGGCAAAACGCTGAAGATCACGCCTTGATTTACTCAATCGGAAAAAGGAAACCCCGAATCGTCCAGGAGATTCGGGGTTTGACTTCTTCAGCGAGTACGCCAGTTTTCGCCGCTACCCGGAGCGAACTCCGTCAGCTCAGAACTCGCCTTGACGTTTCCCATTCCACACTGTCTTGCCCCACGCAAATATCTTGCCGACAACAAAAAACAGGCAGAGCTGAAACATCACAAATGCCGCTGTATCAGCCAAAGTCCATTCCAAAATGGCCAGGAGAGCCGGGCCACCCTGATGGGGATGCGTTCTCCAGTGTGGCAGGACATCACTCATGAAGAAGCAAGCGCTCAGACTTACCGAAAAGGCCAGGCGATGCTTCTTCCATGTTTCCATCATAATTATCGTCCCCGCAACCCGGTAACTATGCTGCCAACCATACCGATTGCCAAACAACGCTTTTGATATATCGTCCGAGTCGGTTGGGGAATCCAACCCATCGCTCACACGCTTATCCTCAGGGGTTGTGAACTTTCACTACGTAATACCAGAACGGCGGATCTACCTGGGAAAACTGATGCGGGACGCCGTTGGGGATAATGATTACGTCGCCTGCAGCGAGGTGGCGCGTTTCGCCGCCGACGATGTTGTGGCCGCGGAGTTCGTCTTTGGGATAGGGGCGGCCGTCGGGGAAGTGGGAATCGATCAGGTCGGTCATTTTCCCACCGTAGAGAAGCGTGGCCGAACCTTTCAGGATGTAGCAGACGTCGGTCAGGTTCATGTGCACTTCGGCGACGCCGGGCTTTCGGCGGACGCTGGTGGCGATTTTGTAGTTTCGCGTGCCGTTCTCCCCGTCATAGAGCGTGTCGCCCCCGCCGGTCTGTTCGAAGCTCGCCTCCACCTGTTCCTTGGAGTAGTAGCGGACGGAGGACGCGGCGCCCGCGGCGGCATCGCTTCCCGCCTTGGTGGCTGCGTCCGTCTGCGTTCCTGCCGCAGCAGGGCCACTCTGCGCCCCCGCCGCGCCCGCGAAGCCCCACAGGACCATCGCGGCGATGAATGCCCGGGTGGCCCACTTGCGTCTGCGTGTAATCATTTGAAATCTCCTGGTTTATTTGCGAATCACCTAAAAATTATTGGGATTCACTGCATGGCCCGCGACCGGTTTTATTCCCTTCGAGAGGGGCCGGTCCGCGCGGCTACTCTCGTCTGCGAATCCTACGCTCACCACGCTCCGCGGCGCAATGGATTGCCGGAAATTCGCGCGGGCGAAACAAGGCGGAGATCTCGACTGAAAATCCGCTGCCCGGCTATTGCCAAACCGGAGAAAACCCGGGCGGATGATTTTCCAGCGTGCGAATTTGCGAGACTCGTAGTAGCTGGCCCGCTCGAACGCGCGTTCTTTGAATTTTAATTTTACTTCTCGACCGGTGTGCGGTAGTCTCCCCTTGCTAGTCTTGGCTTCGCAGGAAGTTTCCCCAGCTCTCCTTGCGCCAGACACGATCGAGGGAGCGAAATGCATCGAATAGTAAGACGCCGCGATTTTTCGGAGAAAGTGTTGCTCGTGTCTATCTTCGTTCTACTGATTATCGCAATTGCCCAGCACCTGAAAATTTTTTCGCATTAACACGCCGCTTCCACGCTCAAGGTTTCCCTTGAATTCTCCGCGGGCCGATAAAGCCGAGGGCGGGAATGCGCCTAGGAGCCCTGCAGTTTAGTAAGACGGGGGCGACGATGAGTTCTTGAATTGCGCGCATGGCCGGGGATGGGACGAAAGCTCGCGGGAAGTTCACCGCGAGCGGCAGGGCGCTGCGCGCCAGTTTTTGTCGGAGCTGAACGCTCCGAACCCCTAAGAAACTTCCAAATCGCGTGGACCGCATCCCACTGGGGCGGTTGGTCGGCTTACCGAAGGCTTGGCATGCTGGATCTCCACATGTCCCGTTACCGCTGCGTTAATCGGGACTTGAGGGTCGGGGTTTTCCGCTGTTGCAGTCGCCTGAAATCATCTGTTCAATGGGTCGCGAGTTCGCGCGGTGAGGAACGTGAGCTCCCCTGGGAGATTGCCAAATGCGAACAAAACGGCCGCTCCGGGAACCGGTGCGTGAGGAAGCGGCGCCGAGCCTCAAGAACTACATCACGCCCGCCGGATTGCAGCGGCTGAAAGACGAGCATCGATTTTTACTGCATCGCGAGCGGCCCGCGGTGGTGAAGGTCGTCACATGGGCTGCCAGCAACGGGGACCGCAGTGAAAACGCCGACTACCTCTACGGCAAACGACGGCTACGACAGATCGATTCGCGGATTCTCTTTCTCACGAAGCGCATTAACGCGGCCGTTGTTGTCGATCCCGCCACTCGGCGGCCAGGATCAGCCGCTGTGCGAGTCTTCTTCGGCGCAACCGTGACCTACAAGAGCGCCGCCGGCCTCAAACGTGTCGTCTCGATCGTCGGCATTGACGAGGTGGATCTCGACCGCGGTTACATCAGCTGGCGCTCGCCTCTTGCCAATGCACTCATGAAGGCTAGCCCCGGGGACCGCGTG
This sequence comes from uncultured Acidobacteriota bacterium, assembly GCA_963709105.1. Taxonomy (GTDB): domain Bacteria; phylum Acidobacteriota; class Terriglobia; order Acidiferrales; family UBA7541; genus Palsa-295. The sequence continues at coordinate 278,019 of CAVPVC010000010.1, read as the reverse complement.
GTCGTGCGCGCGCCGGCGAAGACAGACCATATCGAGATCATCGATGTCGAGTACGCGCCGATTCCGATGGATCCTTTCCGCGATCCGCCAGGCGCTCAGTCGATGCCCAAGGCCGAAAGCTCATAGCCCAGCAGTGCCGTAAAACGAGTCGATCCAGCTGGTACTGGGCCGCTACATGGACGGTTACCGCGTTAGTCAGGACTTGAGACGAGAACCGAGATTGCTATGCGAGATCAGCTCTCCGAAAACAAGTCTAGCCGGATTCCCGGTCGATGATATTTTCCTTTTCAGCCTGCTTGGCTACGATCTTGACGAGCCCTTTAATCGCATTCATCGCGGAACTGGCGTCAAACGCATCGGTGGTTCCGGTCCAGACCAGTTCGCCGTCGGCCTTTGCGGTGGAATAGATATTCACCTCGACTTGTGCAACTTTCTCGGTGCTCATATAGCCGGGGGAATAGACAACGGGGTACACCGCACCGTAATAGCCGTACAAAGTTCGGTAGTAGGGATATGGAGTATAGACTTGGCCGGGAACATAGGTCGTTTTGCTAACCCTCTTTGTCAAGCGCGCGACCACGATCGCATCAAATTTCTGTTCTCGCACCAGGCCCCTCAAGTCATTCATGTTGATGGGAGTCAGGTCGGGCCGCGGCATGAACGCATAACTTGGCTGAACGGTTTCTCCTGGTCGGGTAATTGCCGCGACCAACTGATCCTCGAATTCCGCGCGGTTCTCCGCCTTCCCATTTAGGGCGAGTACCAGAATATTCTTGAAGGTCCCGCCGGTGTAATTCGCATTTTTCCAGCTGAACGCCAGTTTCGGCGAACCGGCACCCAATAGCGCCACACTAGCTATGGCTAAGGCAGCAACAAGCGACACGGTTTTCTTTCTCAAGTGAGTTCCTCCGAATTGCAGCTTTTCGACTTTCTGCTAAATTTGCGACAAATAACACAAGAGCTGGTTGCATATGACTTGTTTCCAGACCCACTTGCCGGATACGGAGAGCGGTGGGGCGGTTGACAACAATGACCCTATCCTTTTGAGCCGAGCATAGCGACGGATAGAGGGAAATCAGAACGACTACGGCAAGACTGCATGCAGTCGATTTCATCTGTCCCGATTGTAGGCCGAATGTGCACAAAACCAAGTGGTCGCGCACAATCGTAAACCGAAGGTGAGGTACTGGGCCGGTACATGTCCGGTTTCCGCGTTACTCGGGCGCTTGCGTCAGAGGGGACTGCCTACACAAAGCGTAATGCCATGTTCAATAGTGAACGCTTCAAGAATTGATGATAGTCTGGCATCCCATGCCTTCCGCACCACGACGTGTGTCCACCAAGGTTCGTCGTCGTCCTCAAGGAACGATTTCAAAAGGCCCTGTTTTCGACGTGAAATTGTTTCTCGATTCAGCCGGTCTGGGAAGAAAGATTAAGACGTTTCGAGAAAAAGAGACGATCTTCACGCAGGGCGATTCCGCCAATCAAGTCCTGTACATTCAGGAAGGCAGCGTGAAGCTCACGGTGGTTAATGAGACCGGGAAAGAAGCCGTTGTGGCGATTCTGGGGGCCGGTGATTTTGCCGGGGAAGGCTGCCTTGCGGGCCAGTCCGTCTGTATGGCGACCGCCATCGCGATTGTGCCGGCCACGATACTCGTCATTGGGAAAGACGAGATGAATCGCGTGCTCCATGAGGAAACCGAGTTTTCTGATCGTTTCATTTCTTACGTTCTTTCCAGGAACATTCGAGTCGAGGCGAACTTAGTAGACCAACTCTTTAATTCCACGGAGAAACGATTGGCTCGCACTCTGCTACTGCTCGCTCGATACGGCAAAGAAAACAAGCCTGAGAAGGTTATTCCGAAAGTGTCCCAAGAAATGCTGGCGGAGATGATTGGCTCAACTCGAGGTCGGGTCAACTTGTTTATGAACAAATTCAGGAGACTGGGCTTCATCAAGTACAACGGCGACATCCACATCAACGCTTCCCTCCTGAGTGTCGTTTTGCACGACTAAGAATCGGTACGTCCCAGTCGTTACTCAGCCGCAGCCTGGGATAAACCTCGTCGGCCTGGCCTCCCCCCCCCCACGTTTCCACAGGTGTTCCTTTTGGGACAGTATTGACACAAATAAGGTTGTAAGGTTCTTGCCAGAGGTGAACTACATGTTCTCCTGTAGTAGTTGCGGCAAGACGGTTCCTTTACTCTCGACGCTGTTAAGCCAAGACTTGACCGCGAAGACCGTCGGATTTTGTTCGGCTGCTTGTCAAGACGCTTGGTATCAGACGACATTCAGCGCAGACACATCTTCAAGAAAGCCGTCACAGAGTAGTGCTACATCCGCTATTTGCCTCCGAGCGACAGCCTAATCTCAAGCCCGATCACCGGACGTACCGGAAACTCCACTTGTCCGATTTGTGCGTCGCGCGGAGTGCGCCTAACGCCACCGCTGCTTCTGAGGGTTTACGCCTAATGCTTTTGGTGTCCGTCCAAAATCGTTGCTATAGATTTAAGCAGTTCGTCCGCCGGGGCGCTTTTAACTAAACATCCATCGGCACCAGCTGCCTTGGCCTGTAATGCAATCTGTACTGAATCGTGCATCGAGCAGGGCCCCCCTCTCTCTGCAATACTGCTTTCTAAGTACATTTGCCGCAAATAGGGAGGGTCCTGATAAGTCGGCTAATCGGACAAATACCGGGCTAGTACTCAAAGATTGATTCCGTACATGCCAGACTTCCCGCTCAGCCTGAACATCGCATTCGCACTTTTCGGAATTTTGCTAGTTGCGCTTTCTCTGAACGAATATGTTTCACCACGAATATGTGCAGTTCGATACTCTGCGTCAGGTTCGTTATGCGACTGGTGCGTTCTTGTTGGCAGGCCTGTTTTTCCTCTTCTACGGTTTGCTTTGGTCAGGAAGGGCACCGGAAAAGACGAGAGGGCGAGAGAGCGGCAGCGGGCCTAAATAGGTGTAGTCGATGGCAAGAGGTTGAAACTGAACCAATGCCGCGCGCGTGGGAGAGTTGAACCGGTGCGAGACATCGGCTAGCCTTAGCCGATGGAACCCAAAGAGATTGCCCTGAAGTTCGTCGAAGCCTTCAACCGAAAAGATGCCGATGCGCTGGCGTCGCTCTACGAAGAGGACGCCATCAATCATCAGGTGGCGGAAAGCCCGGTGAAGGGCCGCGAGCGCTATCCGCGAAATGTTCCGGAATGCTTTCGCGGCGGCGGAGATGGTGTGCATCGTTGAAAATCTCTTCCAGGACGGCGGATGGGCGATTCTGGAATGGCGGGATCCGAAGGGGCTGCGCGGCTGCGGATTTTTTCAGGTGCGCAACGATAAAATCGCTTTTCAGCGCGGCTACTGGGACAAACTCTCGTTCGCCCGATCGCACGGGATTCCGCTCGATTCCTAGAGAGGTTTTCGCCGCCGAGGGAGCCGCTTCAGGAGTTCATGCTGGCGCTCGAGCTTCACGAGCGCGCTCTCGATTGCGATAGTCCTACGCTCGAACTCCTGCATGCGCTGAGCCTCTCACGAGCCTGGGATTCAGGCAAGCAGAGACAATGGCGGGCTGTGGGTCAGTTTACGGTTATCCGGCTAACCGGATGGGATGAGTCTGGAAGAGAGAGTGCGAAGTTGTTGCACGCGCTTCTCAGTCCCGTGTGATGACGAATGGTGTCGCGGCATTCGTACTTGAGCAGGGATCAGAGGTAACGATCAGGGGTAACCCTCAAGCCTCGGCGCTCCATGCTTCCATTCCGGGGCCAAGGCGAAATGATCGCGGTTCGGCATTCGCACTTTCGGGAGAGTGTGTTCGTCCATGACCTCATCCTCTTTGATGATGCCATTCTTGTAGAGGATAAAGGCGGTGAGGGCGTAGACCTCGTTGGGTTTTAGTATGCCCTGCTTCGTGAGTGGCATGGCGCGGTTGATGTAATCCCAAATCGTGGTGGCGTACGGGGAGTGGAAAGCCATCAAGTTCGCATCGTTCACGCAAGGTGCCAGGCAGGGATTCTGGGACTTGGTGTTCCCGTCACTCCGAATCAAAGTAGGAGCCGGGCCCCCTGAACCTGTTTCTCCGTGACACCCAAAGCAAGCCCTGCGAACAAAGACTCCGGCGCCTTCCGCTGCGGTGCCGTGTCCCGGTGGGAGGGCCTGTCCATCGGGGCCGATGGTAATGTCCCACTTGCTGACTTCCTCGGGAGTGGGAGCTCTGCCTACACCATAAGTGGGCGATTGGGCCTTACTGATCTGGCTCAAGCCCAGAATCATCAACAGCACGAACAGCAGCAGGAACGGCTTACGCGAGCCCATTGTGAACGGTCCCATCGCTGGCCACTCTCCAGGGGAAAATACTATTGTCCAGGCCCTTTATCTGGAGCTGCGCGTCATTCGGCACATTCCAGTATTTCGCAATCTCGGCTCGAGTGGGTTGCACAGTTCCCAATTCGTCCGTGCAGCGTGACGTAATCACGGTCTCCGTCCCGTCCCATTTCCAGGGGAAGGCAAAGCGGGTATGCGCCATCGGATATGCCGGGGTTCGAAGCTCCGCGGGTTTCCAGGTCTGCCCACCGTCGACGGAGACGTCCACGGTTCGAACCGCACCCCCGCCCGACCACGCCAAGCCCGTGATTTCATAGAATCCGGGGCCGGGCAGCTTTTGTTCACCGGAAGGGAAAGTAATGATCGATTTCGGCCCAATCTGGTGATTCAATGCAGCGACTTTTGGATCGGACGCAAGATGTCCGTAATCGTTGTAGGTCATGTAATTTTTTTCGACCAGTTTGATTCGCCGCAACCACTTGACGTTAACCATCCCTTCGAAACCCGGTACGATCAATCGGAGCGGAAAACCCTGCTGGGGACGCACGGGCTCGCCGTTTTGCGCGTAGCACACCAGACAATCGTCCATGGCTTTTGCGACGGGCAGGCTGACCGCGCCTTTTACGGTCTCCGCCCCTTCCGCAATGAAAAAGGAGGCACCATTCTGGACGCCGGCTTCTTTGAGTAACAGAGAAAGAGGCACGCCGGTCCATTCGGCGCAACTGGTCAGCCCGTGGCTTTGCTGCACGGTTTTATCCGTGGCTTTGGCATGATTTCCGCTGCACTCCAGGAAATGAGGCCGGGTCACAAACGGAAAACGCTTTATTTCGTCCACCGTAAAAATCAGCGGCCGGTCCACCATGCCGTGAATCATCAGGCGATGCTCCGCTGGATTGATGTCCGGAAGATAGGAGCCGCGATGGGTGGACACATAATGGAGCGACGAGGCCGTGATCATTCCCACGGAATCCTGCAGCGGCGCCGCTACGTGAAAGGTCATCCCGAACATGTCGGGAGACTTTCTGTCCGACACGGGGACGCGGACCGATTTCACGTAAGGGGATCGCTCGCCATAGGCGATCAAGTCGTTGGGATCTTTGCACGCGGTGTCTTTGGAGGCTGCGCCTTTGGAGTTCCCAGTTGTGGCGGGCGCCGCAGAATGCGACATCTGGCCAGCAGCGGCAGGTATGACTCCCGCGGACAGAGCGACCAGAGCGGCGCTGTCCTTCAAGAATCGTCGTCGAGCAGATAATTTAGAACTCATGGGAGCTCCTTTGCCATTCGAGGTGGTCCGGCCCTACTTCCCCGATGGAGAGTATACATCCGGTCGGATTACAAGCGAAAACGATACTGCTGCGCAGGCATTCGATTCAGAACACAGCTTGGCGGGGCATGGTGAAGCACGCCCGAATAAGAATTCCCCCGAAGAGTGGGAACTTTTTTGCCGGTGCGGGGCAATTTAGATCAACAGGAGTTGGAGACACACAGTCGGAGCATCTGGACGAGAGAGGAATCACATGCGCCTAAAATGGAAGGCAAGCTTTGCGACTTTGGCACTGGTAATGGGTTCTTTGCTGGCGACCGCGCACGCGGCGCAGCAGGGGCCGCCGCCCGATCCCCCGGGGGATCAGGGGGGCAGGCCCGACGGTCCTGGTGGACCGGGCGGCAGAATGCGGATGGGCATGCATATGGGGCCGGGTGACGACGGTCCTGACGGGCGCGAGGGACGGGGCGGCGGTGAAGGCCGCTGGGGCGGAGGAGGTCGATGGGGCCGCGATGGCGATGGTGGCGGCCGCGGCGGCCGGTTGGGCATGGGAATGGGTATGCGGGGCCGGGGCGGACCAGGAGAATTTGGCCTGGCTGGGTTGCTGAATAACCCGGAAGTTCGCCAGCAGATTGGCGTCAGCGCCGACCAGGCGGCTAAGATTCGGCAGCAGGAGTCGGACTTCCGCAAGACGGAAATCCGCAACCGGGCGGACCTGCAAGTCAAGCGGATCGATCTGCGCGATCTGCTTTCGGCAGACAAGCCGGACCGCGCCGCCATCGACAGCAAACTCCAGGATATCAGCACCTCACAGCTCGCGATGGAAGAAGGCCGCAGTGGGGCACCAGCTCGATATGCGCGAGGCCCTTACTCCCGCACAGCGCGAGAAGCTTCGGCAGTGGATGATGCAGCGCCGCGATCGAGAACGCGGCGGTGCGGGCGGCGAAGGTGGAGGCCAGCGAGGTCCCCGCGGCGGTAACCGCCCAGGCGGTGCGCGGGGCAACTCGGGAGCGGGATCGGCTCCGCCGCCTCCGGCGGGCCAGTCGAGTCAGGCACCCAGGCAGTAGGGAACTGAACTGCGGGGCTATCGGACCAGCCCTGCTCCCCCACTTGTTCGGTTTCTGCGTCTGGTTTGTTCTCCGGCAGCGGTATACTCGGCGGCCGCTGCCGGATTGATTTTTCGCTGCGGCTCGAACTCTCCGCAAATACCCCTCGCACCTTTCTCCGCGCGGCATCGATGCGGCAGCTCGCGTATTACAACTTACCGTGAAGACCGACCCTTAAACCCGAAGGGTCGGGCACCCGCAAAGGATAGAGCAAAACCTTGCTTGCTGAGATGCACGAGAAATTGGACGTACCCCTTTTTTCTACCGACGTTGCCACTCAGACTCTGACACATTGTGTTGAGTCGCGAGCGGAAAGGGCGTACGATCCTCCCGCCTAAGGCAGATCAAACACAGGTCAAACATTGATACGAGAGGAGACATGAGAATGGCAACAGGGAAGCTCAGAACGATCTTGAGCGTAGGAATGATGTCGGCGATCGCTTTTGCGGGATTTGGGATCGCGAGCACGGGGCGAGTGCACGCGGCGCCGCAATCGATGGCGGACAGGGTCGCGAAGGATCAGGCCGGCGCCTCGCCGGTGAAGATCTACCCGAAGTCCGTAGTGGATGGACAGTTTGAGAACAACAAGCTGATCCTCGAACCGGGCCACAACGGGCAGTTTTTCGTCGAGACGAGCCGCCGCCTGAAGGATGGCGAAGCCGAACTCCACGAGGACGAAACGGATGTCTTCTACGTGGTGAAGGGCTCGTCCACGCTCGTTTATGGCGGAAAAATGACCGACCCGCAGACCACGATGGTCAACGGGAATTCACTCCCGCCGGGCCAGATCCACGGGAAAACCATCATCGGAGGGACATCCGCCAAGCTCAACGCGGGCGACTTCGTGGTGATTCCCAGCGGCCAGCCGCATATGTTTACCGAGGTGCAGCCCCCGTTCTGGTATCTCGTGGTAAAGGTGCGCAATCCGGGGAAACTCGGAGGGGCGCCGAAGGTCCCCTAAAGATAAACGCAGCAGGGCGGATGTAGCGGACTGTATCGAATTGAACTGATGGATGTGTCCTGGGCGGCGGCGCTGAAATAGGCTCGCCGCCTGGGTTCTGAAGTTGTGTCGCCACCGCATTTGCGATCCCACCAAAAAGCTTGGCCACCGGAGAAGGCATGGACGCGTTCGAGGCGTTTAAGAATCAGCAGAAGCAGAGTTGGTCGCGCTTTGCGCCGATGGAGATGATTACGATGTTCCCGGCCGCGCGGCTGGTGAAGTTTGCCGGGGTGGCGGCAGGGCGGCGAGTGCTCGACGTGGGCTGTGGCACGGGCGTGGTGGCGATCACTGCGGCTCGGCTTGGCGCGAAAGTGAGCGGAATCGATCTGACGCCTGAGTTGCTGGAACGGGCGCGCCACAATTCGAAGCTCGCCGAGCTGGAGGTGGACTGGCGGGAGGGCGACGTCGAGAAGATGCCCTTCGCCGATGGCGAATTCGACGTGGTCCTCAGCCAGTTCGGGCACATGTTCGCACCCCAGCCGTCCGTGGCGATCGCGGAGATGCTGCGGGTGCTGAAACCTGGCGGCACGATTGCGTTCTCCACCTGGCCGCCGGACCTCTTCATGGGCCGCATGTTTTCGCTGACGGCGCGCCACATGCCGCCTCCGCCGCCGGGAGTTGCGCCGCCAGTGCAATGGGGCGATCGGGCGATTATCCGCGAGCGGCTCGGCGAAGCGGTTAGCGACCTCACTTTCGAGAATGGATTGATGCTGAGCCCAGCGCTGAGTCCGCAGCACTTCCGCACCGCTACCGAACAGTCGGTGGGCCCGCTGATCAAGCTGGTCGAGATGCTTGGAACCAGCGACCCTGGGAAACTGGCCGTGTTTCGCGCTGAATACGACGCATCCATCGCGGAATATTTCCATGACAACGCCGTGCAGCAGACTTACCTGATGACGCGCGCGAAGAAAAAATAGCAGTTTTTGGGGCTGGCTTGCCCGGTTTGCGCGAGTCGGGTTAGACTCGCTGCGGCCGGAAATGCCGACTACATGCGCCGAGCCGCGCTTTGTCCAAACGAAAAGGGGAGGGAACATCCAAATGCTGAGAAGGGCACTGGCGTCATCCGCAGCTTCAATTCTTCTGGTGGCCGCGAGCGCAGCAGGCGCTGCGGCGCAGGCACCGCCGCCTCCGGCGGGTCCGGCACTCGTCCTCACCACCGATGCCTACACCGACGGTGGCACCATCCCGCCGAAGTATGGCTGCGACGTGGCTCCGCCGGTCGTCACGCCGGCGCTATCGTGGACGAACACGCCTCGCGGCACGGTGAGCTTCGTTCTCATCATGCATGACACCGACGGTGCGCCGATGAAGACCGCCATGGATACGACCCACTGGACGGTCTACAACATTCCCGGCACCGCGACCTCGCTTCCGGAGGGTGTGCAGCCAGGCGGTCCCGTGGCAGGCGACGGCATCCAGGGGAAAAACGTGCGCGGCGTGAATGGTTACCAGCCACCGTGCCCGCCCAAGGGTGGTCCGGCGCATCACTACGTGATCGAACTGTTTGCGCTGGATACGAAGATCGATCTGCCCGCGGGGGCGCCTCGAGCGGATATTCTCAAGGCGATCGATGGGCATGTGATCGGGAAGAGCAGCTACGTGGGTAAGTTCAAGCACTAGAAGTTTGCGGCGGCCGGAACTGCGGCTTGCGTTTGCGCCTGTGCGCAGAATGCGGTGGCCGGAGGCGCGTCACCCGTGCGGGTGGGGCGCCTCCGGCCATTTTTCTTTGAGATGTGCTGCTGAAGAGGATCCTTCGGCGCTTCGCTCGCTCGGGATGGCAGCGACCAAAGGTGAGACACAACGCCAATCGGGAGATTGGCGTTCCCGGGGGCGACGCCCTGGCGCGCCGAAAGTTTGCTAGGATGCCTGATAGCGAAAGAAGAAGCGGGTCCCGCACCCATCCGCGCTTGCGGGTTTGAGTTCAGTATGACTACGAAAAACGAGGGCGAAGGCAATGGGGACGAGCATTTGCTAATCGCTGGCTTAGGGTACTAGTTTTGGTTCGGCGAAGGCTCCGCTGGGTTCGCGGCGGGACGGCCGCAGTTTGTCGAGTGCGGGAAATGAGTAGGCGTTCACTGGGGTGCAGTCCGGGGGCTGAGTTTTCGTCTTGAGCGCGTTGGCTAGGGTTTGAAGGGCTAGCTCCATGGTTAGTGACGTTACTACTCCGGCGGCGAGGATGCGCTTTTTTACTAGCGGCTCCACGTGCTCGGCGATTCCTACTCCTATAAATGGCAGGTCGAGCCACTTGTTCTGCTGCATCTGTTCCGTGTTTTGAAAGGCTTTTCGCGCGCCTAGTGCTAGTTCGTGCGTCTGGCCGGCTACGAGGTCGAACTTTTCGGCGCGGGAGGTGGCCAGCCGCAGCCAGGCGCCTACGGCGCGGCAGGCGTCCTCTTCATTCCATTGGCAGCGGATGGTGGTCACGCGTGCCTGTGCGGGCTTGGTTGCTTCCATGCCCTGGCGGCGGTACTTGGCTACCGGGCTCATGCCCGGGCCGTGGATGTAGAGAATGGAGGCGTCCGGCGGCACGAGCACCGCTATCTGGCGCCCCTGGATGTGGCCAATTTCCGTCTGCCCCTGCGTTACCGCGAACACGGGAGGCTCCGGCGTTTGCCGCAGCTCCTGGATGTAATCCACGTCGCAGTTGCTGATCACCCACGCGATCCCCTGCGCGACGGCGGCCTGGGCCACGCGGCGGAGTCCGGCTCCGGTGAGCGGTTCCACGATAAATGCGCATGGCCGCGCACTGCCGGGAGAATGGATGATGTTGAGCAGTTGCTGGCTCTGGGTGATCGCGTCGTCTCCCGCATGGATCACTTCCATTTCAAAGCCCAGTTTTTCGCCCACGGATTTTGCGAGGATGGCCTGCGCGTGCAGGTACGCGTTGGCGTTCGGCAGCGAAACAACCACTCGTGGTTTATTCATAGTCCGCTTGGGGCGGGATGAGACGCTAACTGCAACTCTACGCTGGATTTGCCTGAACAGCCGTGGGAACGCGGTGTCGCGATAACGAAAGGGTAAACGATCCCGGCCGGCGCCCCGGAAATGCGGCTGCAGGGGCTTGCTCTTCGCATTGGACCCTCGGTAGTATGCGGTTTTGAGGTGTTTATATTGCCCATTGCGGAGGTGCAGAAATGAAACGTGCCCTGGTTGTTGTTCTAATATTTTTTGTCGCGGCAGTTATTTCTACTCGGCCGGCGGGAGGTCCGTTGAGCGAAGCGTATTCGAAGGCTGCGCTGCAGACTCTCGAGGCGATCGAAACGGATGTCTCCACCACGGAGCAAGGGATGAAGGCCATCTTCGATCCGCTGAACGCGGCAGCCAAGACGGAGCCGGAGAAGTCTATGACGAGCGTGCTTCATCAGGTGTACGAGCAGAAGTTCATCGACAACCGGTTGCGGAAATCCGAGTTCGACGTGCTCGACGAGGCGCTCAACTCCTCTTCCCCGCTCATCCGGGACTACATCTCCCGCGAGCAGATCGCGCAGTACGACCGTGACGACGCCGCCATGAGCAAGAGCGAAGCCGCGTGTTATGCGCCGCTGAAGAAGGCGATCGAGGAGCGCCGGGAAGAGAATCCCAAGCCGTGCGCGGACTGGTCCGCGCTGGCGGCACCGGCCGCGCCGGAGAAAAAATCCGCGGACTAGATTGTTTACAGCCTGGTCGACGGAACAGCGGGCGCTCGACCCTTACACTGCGTCGGGCCCCCGGAAAAGCGAACTTCATAGCTCGCGTGTTGTGAAAAGCGCGGGGCGGTGGCCGAAGGCGGAGGTTGTGTGTTATCGTTCTCGGCACGTTCCGTCGAGGTGACCTATGAAGCTGGCTTTGCTGGCAGCGCTCGTGGCGCTTTCCGTGTTTGCGATTCCCTCCATTGATGGGCAAGTTGCCGGCCCACCACCAGGCTCTCGGGCGCAGACTCAGGATTCGCAGGGCGTCCAGGGGCATGTGATCACGGTGAGCAGGAGCGGCGAGGCGTATGCCAAACCCGATCTGGGGATTTTGCTCATGAGCATCCAGTCAACCTCGGCGATTGCCGACGAGGCTGTGTCGGCGAACGCCGATAAAGCCAAGGCCGCTCAATCCGCTCTGGCCGGGTTTGGATTTACCCCCGCCAATTATCAGATTTCGTCGGTGACATTCGGACAGGGCGGCGGGGGGCTTCGTTATCCGGGCCAGCCGGACGTAACTGCATTCACCGCGACGCAATACATTTATGTGTTTTTTGAAACCGCCGAACTGGGCGACGTAGCGCAGTTGACGCAGAAGTCAGCCGGAGTGATCGAGGCGCTGCGCAAAGCGGGCGCGGTCCCCGCCAACGCCGGCCCGCAGTTTGGTCCCGTTCCTCCGGGTGCGGCAGGAGCGCTGATCATCTACACCATCAAAGACCCGGCGAAATATGAAGACCAGGCTCTGCAGGTGGCGGCCACCCGCGCGCGCGAGGCGGCCCAGAGCCTTGCTACCAGCATGGGAATCCAGATCGCGGGGCTGAGGAATGTACAGTCCGGCTACCTCGGCGGCAACGTGATGCCGCGCTCAGGCCAGGGACCGTTGGTGGGTTTGAAGTATCGCTGGTACTCGCCTAAAAGCGATGAATTGGAAATCATCGCCAACGCCACTGTGGAATACGACTTCAAGTAGGACTGCGCTACGGAAAATCCGCCCCCGGTTCGCGCAGGCTTTGGAATTCCTTCCGTTCGTTATCCCCGCTGCAAGCAAAAATCCAGCGTCGCAAGTGGAGTCTTCGGGCCGCGCGAGTTACTATTGGACGGTATTTTTTCAAGGACAATACGAATGCCCGACAATTCCTTCCGGCGCGTGGCGGCAATTCTTTGTTTTCTTCTTTGCCTGGCAGCGGGGCCGGCCGCACGGGCGCAGGATAAGACTTCCGATACCTACCCCGAGCAGGGCAAGGTGCTGGCGCACGCGGCTTCGCAGAAGCCCTCCGCTCATGGCACGCCGGTTTTTCGCGTGGAGACAGACCTGAAGATTTACGAATTCGAGGCCAAGGACCCATCGAGCCTGGCCGTGGGGGACACGATTCAATTCCGTGTCGAGAAGGATTCGGCGTACGTTCTTCGGTCGGGTAAAGAGCTGGAGTTCCGCGTGATCGACACCATGCTGAAAGACGGCGATTAGCCGCTGCTGGCCGCGCCCCCAAGTCCCCCGAATATGAATTTCAGGTTACAGCTCACCAGGGTAGGGCGGGTTTCCCTTATGATTGTCCGTTCGAATTATTGTGAGCCCCCACTCCCGCTTGATCAGCACGGCGTATGTCTGAGCGGCCGGTACACGGAGCCCAATCGCGCATGAACATACTCGACGTTCTTGTCGGCAAGCCCATTGCAACGAGCGACGAACGCGCGGAGCAGATCGGCCCGCTGCAGGGCATACCTATCTTCGGACTCGACGGGCTCAGCTCCGCCGCGTACGGGCCGGAGGCGGCGCTCAGCCTGCTGATTCCGCTCGGGCTTCTTGGCGTGCGGTATATCGTGCCGATCAGCGCGGCCATCATCACGCTGCTCGTGATCGTGTACTTCTCGTATCGGCAGACTATCGCCGCTTATCCCTCGGGGGGCGGCTCTTATACCGTGGCGCGTTTCAACCTCGGCGCGCAGGCCGGGTTGCTTGCTGCGGCCGCGTTGCTTGCCGACTACATCCTCACGGCCGCCGTGGGGATTTCCGCGGGCGTGGGCGCGCTGGTGTCTGCGGTTCCGTCGCTGCTGCCGCATACGGTTAGCCTGTGCGTAGGAATTTTGATCGTGATCACCATCCTCAACCTGCGCGGCGTGCGCGACGCGGGCCTGGTCTTCGCGCTTCCCACGTATCTCTTCGTGGGCACGCTTCTGATCACCATCGGGGGAGGCATTCTGCGGGTGGCGCTCAGCGGCGGACATCCCACGCCCGCGGCGCCGCTGCCGCCTCCGCCGCCGATGGTGGCAGCCGTCAGCTTCTGGCTGCTGCTGAAGGTTTTCGCCAGCGGCTGCACGGCGTTGACCGGAGTGGAGGCCGTGAGCAACGGCGTGAAGGCCTTCCGCGAACCCGCCGTGAAAAACGCCCGCACGACGCTCACCGTGATTATTTTTCTGCTGGCGGTGATGCTGGCGGGCATTTCCTATCTCGTGAGGATCTACGGCATCGCCGCCACCGATCCGGGCCGGCCGGGCTACCAGAGCGTGCTGTCGATGCTGGTCGCCGCTGTGTTCGGCAAAGGCATTTTCTACTACGTGACGGTCGGCTCCATTCTGCTGGTGCTTTCGCTCTCCGCCAACACGGCTTTCGCCGATTTCCCGCGGCTCTGCAAGGCCATCGCCCAGAACAACTACTTGCCGCACGTCTTCGGGTACCGCGGGAGGCGACTGGTCTACACCTACGGCATCGCCGTGCTGGCGGTGCTGTGCGGCGGGCTGCTGATTCTTTTTGGCGGCGTCACCGACCGGCTGATCCCGCTCTATGCCGTGGGGGCGTTCTTGGCGTTCACGCTCTCGCAGGCCGGCATGGTGATGCACTGGCTGAAGAATCGCGAGGCGGGCTGGCTGAAGAGCGCGATGGTCAATGGGCTGGGCGCCTTTGTTACCGGCGTGACCACGGTGGTAGTGCTGGTGGCGAAATTCCTGGACGGCGCCTGGATCACGCTGCTGTTTATCCCGGGGGCGATTTTTCTTTTCGTCGCCGTGCGCCGCCATTACCATCACGTGAAGATGCTCACCAGCTGCAGGTGCGCCGTCGACACCGCGAGCATCGCCAAGCCGCCCATCGCCGTGATCGCCATCGACCGTTGGAGCAATATTTCCCGGCGGGGAATTGAGTTCGCGGCGCGGCTTTCGCCGGATGTGATCGCCCTGCACGTCGACCCCAATGCGCACCCCGAGCCGCTCCAGGACGATTGGGAGCGCTATGTCGACGCGCCCTTCCGCGCCGCGGGCAAGGAGCCGCCGAAACTCGATGTGCTGGATTCGCCCTACCGGTTCGTGATCATTCCCATCGTGCAGTTCATTCTCGATCTCTCGAGGAAGAATCCCGAGCGCAGCATTATCGTGGTGATACCCGAGCTGGTGGAAGACAGGTGGTACGAATACTTCCTGCACAATCAGCGCGGACGGCTGCTCGAATGGATGCTGCTCGCGCGCGGCAACGAACGCATCTTCACGGTGAGCGCTCCGTGGTACGCGGGCGAGCACACGTGATCGTAGTTGTGGAGTGAGCGGGAAACAGGCATCCGCCCCGCGATTGCCGGCCGGGGACTAATCCACGGTATCATCTTCGGCTCCAGTCTTCCCGACGCAATACTCGCCGGGCCAGCATTCGTTTAAAAAAGCGGCTAGCCGCTTCGCTTCTTCCAAATCAGCGCAGGAACGCACCAGCCGAAGTTCCCCGTTTTCCAACGTGCGCAAGACGTTGTACATGGCCCTGTTTCGCGACGAACTCTGCTGCGGGTAAGATTTTGGGGGACATTCCGACCGGCTGGCCGTGACGTGCGTCACATTCGTTAAATTCTGCTGTCATCCCGTTTTCCCCCGCTGGGGTGTCCCACTTAGACCCATTGAGCGCCGCGGTGAGCGCTCCGTGGCGCTGTGAAATGAAATGGCGCTTATTTCCCCACGGGGACGCGCAGCTTGTCGCTTGCGAACGCGACCGGCCCTGTATAGGACGCGCGAATGGATGTCCGCACCGCGGCTTCCTGCGATTCCACGTCGGGAGCGAGATGGCTGAGCAGCAGGCTCTTTACTCCGCTTGCGTGCGCGGCTTCGCCGATCTTCCGCGGAGGCGTGTGCAGGTCGTAGAGCTGCGACGGGGAGGCCGGAGGGTCCAGCACGGCGCAATTGAAGACCAGCAAATCCGCGCTCTTCGCTAACTGCACGAGATTGGGCAGCGCCGACGCATCCATGTCCCCCGAGAAAACCACCGACACGCCTTTATAGGAAATCCGGTAAGCCACCGACGGACAGTCTCCGTGGTGCGTGGCAATCTCCTCTACGACCAACCCATCCTCGTCCACAATCTTCGTGCGCGCGGAATCGAGCCGAATCGCCAGATCGCGCACCATAAACGATTCGCGCACGCCAAACGTCTTCTGATACGCAAACGCGCCGTCTTTCCCCACCAGCAAATCCACGAAGCGCGAGGTTTTGGGGAAGAGTCCCGCGCCGTCCGGGCCGAAAATCCGGTAGGTGATGGGGCCGTCGCTGGTGAGCGCGCGGTCGTTGAAGAAAGCCGCGAGGTCTCCACTGTGGTCGATGTGCAGGTGGGTCAGCAGAACTGTATCGACCTTGTCGAGATCGACGCCCAATTCACCGATCCGCAGGAACGCGCCCGGCCCCGCATCGACCAGAATCCGGGGCACGCCCGCCACCAGTACGATGGCACTTGATCCGGCCCGCCCGAACGCGCGTGGACCGCCCGAACCGAGGATGACCACTTCCAGCGCCGGTTTTGCCAGAGTGGCCGCCACCACACAAGCCGGGAATAGGAAAGCCGCAGCCAACGCAATCGCCAACCGCATCTTCATTGTTTTCTCTCCTCGCGTGCCTTCGCGGTGGGCAACAAAGGCGGGTGCGGCGCGACAAACTGCCCGCCTTGTTGCCCGCGTCTTTAATAGGTCATGATCGGCCGGACTTCAATCGAACCATACCGCGCGCCGGGAATTTTCGCGGCGATTTTGATGGCATCATCGAGGTCGGCGGCTTCCACCAGGTAATAGCCCCCCAGCTGTTCCTTGGTTTCCGCGAAAGGGCCGTCGGTGACCAGTTGTTTTCCGTCGCGCACGCGCACAGTGGTGGCGGTTGAGGTCGGCTTGAGCGGATTGCCGCCGACGTGCTTGCCGTTGTCTTTGATTCCTTGCGTGAATGTCATGTACTCGCCGAAGACTTTCCCGCGCTCGGCTTCGTTGTAATTCTCCCAAATCTTTTCGTCTGCATAGATCATCAATAGGTATTTCATGACTTCCTCCTGAAGTGGCGCGGCCTCGTTTGGCCTTGCGCTTTCGTAGGTCTATCGAATGGGCAGGCTCGAAATCGACACCGCCTGCTAATATCTTGAGTCGATGGAAGATAGAATACATTTGAATCGCGAAACTTCCGACGCAATCACCCGGCTGCTTCGCGAAGAGTGGGGCCGCATCGTCGCCGCACTTATCCGCATGCTGGGCGACTTCGATCTGGCGGAAGACGCCGCGCAGGAAGCCCTTTCCGCAGCGGTGGAACAATGGGCGGCCTCCGGCATCCCGGAATTTCCGCGCGCCTGGATTATTCGCACGGCGCAAAACAAAGCAATTGACCGTATGCGCCGCCGCGCGAATTTCGAAGGGAAGCGGGAGGCGTACGCCTCTCTGCAGCCATTTTCCGAGCAGCCCAATTATGAGGAGATAGAAGCCGGCTCGGAAATTCCGGACGACCGTCTCCGGCTGATTTTTACCTGTTGCCACCCGGCAATCTCGCAGGAAGGCCAGGTGGCGCTCACACTCCGGGAGCTCTGCGGGCTGACGACCGAGGAAATTGCCCGGGCATTTCTGGTGACGCCCCCGACGATGGCGCAGAGGCTGGTTCGCGTGAAGCGCAAGATTCGCGAGGCTCATATCCCGTATGACGTTCCAGGCGTAGAAGAGCTGCCGGAGCGCCTGGAAGCCGTCCTCCGCGTGATCTATCTCGTCTTCAATGAAGGCCACACCGCCACACAGGGCGATTCCCTGATGCGCCACGAACTCTGCGTGGAGGCGATTCGGTTGGCACGCGTGGTGAAGAGTTTGATGGAGCCTGCCGTGCCCGCGGAATTGACGGCTCTGCTCGCGCTGATGCTGCTTCACGATTCCCGCCGCACCGCGCGGCTCGATGCCGCCGGCGACCTGGTGGTTCTCGAAGAGCAGGATCGGAGTCTTTGGGATCGAGCGCAAATTGACGAAGCTCTGCCGTTGGTCGAACAGGCACTGCGAGGCGGACCCGCACCCTTTACGCTGCAAGCCGCTATTTCCGCGCTGCATTGCCAGGCGCAAGGTCCTGAATCGACAGACTGGCCCCAGATTGCTCGGCTCTATGAAGTGCTGCAGGCCGTGCAGCCGTCTCCGATCGTCTCACTCAATCACGCTGTAGCAATCGCAATGGCGAAGGGTCCCCAAAGCGGATTGGCGCGGATAAAAGAGCTATCGGCAAGAGGAGATCTCGACGATTACCACTTGCTCTACGCGGCGCGGGCCGACCTCCAGCGCCGGGCCGGTCTACTAAAGGAAGCTGCTGCAAACTACAAGCGAGCCATCGCGCTGACCAGCAACGACGGGGAACGCCGCTTTCTCCAGCGCCGCATCGAGGAAGTCACGAGGGGCCTGGGATGAGCTTTCGCAGTGAGCACCCTTCACCCACCGGCTGTTAGTCCTCGAAGCTCTTTGCTCCGCCCTTTAGCTTGTTGGTGACCACCTGCTTCCACACCCACTTGATCACGCGCGCGTCGTTGTAGCAATAGCCGAGATTATGGTTGAGCGTCGAAAAGCAGTGGCGCTCGCAGGTCTTTTTCATTTGGCCGAGCTGCTGGGAATCGAACTTAGCGCGCTCCACGTTTCCCCAGTCGAAGGTGGATGGATACATCGGGAAGCATGGGGCCACTGTGCCGTCGGTGCGTATGATCACGTTGTTCTGGCCGGCGCGGCAGTTCCAATCGGTGAAGCGCAGGCCACCCTCGGAGTCGCGCACGATGCCCGGCGTGGAGGCGAGCATCTTGTCGACGTCCCCGTTGGTCCCGGTTCCGTCTCCGTACCACCCGTATTGCCGCAGGTCGAGGCCGGACGACATCCGCACGAAGGCCTTGATTTCCTGCAGGCGCTGCACGGAGTTCACCATCTGGTAGCCGGCCTTGTTCTTCTCGATGATCCAGTCGATCAACGAGTCGAGCGAACGCCAATCCTCGGGGCGGATGTAGGTGGGATTGTCGTTGAGATGCTTGAAGTGCTCGTCCTGCTCGAGCATGGGCGTTTCGTTGATGTGGTAGTCGGTGGCCAGGCGATGGGCGTGGGCGTACTCGGTAAGCTTGCGGACGTCCTCGTGATTGTTGCGGCAGATGTTGATGTTGAAGAACACCATGTATCCATAGACATACTGCTTGCGAATCAGGTATTCGAGGTTCTTCTGTCCGGGAACGAAGGCCTTCGGCAGGCTGGGCTTTTCGTCCCAGGCATCGAGCGCGAAATTGAACACGGCGACGCCCGCGTCTCCCAGGCGATCGGCCACTTCGGGGCGCAGCAGGCGGCCGTTGGTGCCCACGTAGATCCAGAAGCCCTTTTTCGCGGCGTAATACACTACCTTGTGCGCCACCTCCGGGCGCAGCAGCGGCTCGCCGCCCATCAGCGCGAGCACGCGGCAGCCGTTGTCGTGCAGCCAGTCGATAGCGCGCTTGGCGGTCTCCTCCGTCATGCCCTTTACTTTGTTGTTGAACGCCCAGCAGTACCAGCAATCGAGGTTGCATTTATAATCGAGGAAAAGGTAAGCCGTGATGGGATGAAAATCGCCGGGCATCACCCGGGAGCGGATGTAGGGAATCAGCCAGCCGCGGACTTTTCGCCAGACCTGTTCGTACGTCCAATCGCGCTTTTCCGGAGGCGTTTCAGGGCCCAGTTGATTCAGCAATTCGGGATGCTGCGGGAAAACAGGTTCGGGCAGCTTCTCGCCTCGCTGTGGCAACGGCTGCGGGCCGCCGGACTTGGAGTTCATCAGCAGATCGTGAATATCCACATCGATACGAAACTTGGCTGGAGCGGGAGCTGGCGATGCCATTTCTATCCTCCATGGTGTGATTTGTTTGCAGCGAGGGCATAAGGGAGCCCTGTGTGAAGGTTACGGGGGGATGTGCGTTGCGACCGAGGCTGCTACTTCTGCCGCCGGTGAGCGGTACGTTCTGCCGAGAAACGCTCACCAATCTGCCGGAAAACTCCGCCAGAAATAAATAACCCTATAACCCCGACATACTGGCAATATCTCCGAGAACTTCGATTTTGATCGGTGAAAGACCATTGGATTTTCTCCTACTTTTGTCGTGGAATCCGCGACAGGCGGATGGAACGCGGCCATCCATCGACGATTCGGCGGAGCGAGCATTCGTTATAGGATGATGCGAGAACTCTCAGGTGGGAGTCATGCCAACGAACTTTTTTTTGCATAGAGCGCCAGTGGCACTCCTGCTTTATTACACCGTTCTTTTCCTTCCCGGCGCGCTGGCGCAGGATCAGCTCATGAAGGTGAAGGGCGGCCACCAGCTCGGGGAGACAGCCGCGCAGTTCTTCGCCGAAGGCTACGAGAAACAGATGCTTGACGCGTGCGCGAGCGGGGATTTCAAGAGCGTGGAAAAGTCCAGCAGGCGCGAGCTTAAGAAATACTGCGCGGGTTTGGACGATTCGCGCCGGCAGGCTGCGGGCGGCAAGCGCTACGATTACAAGGGCGGCGGTGATCTTACGGAGATGCGCACAGACACGTTCACTTTCGACGGCGGACGGCTGGTGAAGGTCGAGCTGGTCTACTCCGCTCCCAATGCGGAAGTGAATTATCGCGGCCAAAAGTTCGCCGATATCTTCGCCGGAGTGAAGCAAGCTTACGGCCCGCCCACCAGCGAGACGACCGAGCCCGCGAAAAACGCCTACGGTGTGGAATACGTCGCGCACCGGGAGCTTTGGCTGCTGCCCGGCAACGCGATTCTTATCACCGAGCGGCCCGGCGCGGATGGCTCGACGACTCTCGAGGCGTTCACGCGAGCCGAGTACGACCGCACCAGGGCAGCCGCGGGGAAGCCCGCCAATCCCCTGGAATAGCCTCATACGCGGGTGCAGGGCGCGGGCAATCCGGCTTTCTCATTCGTTGATTGCTGCCAAGGCCGACCTCCACAATGCCGCGGCGGACTCACCGGCGGGGCTCAGCCGATTCTGTGCGGCGTTTGCCAGAATTTGTTGTTCCGCTTGTTGGGCCTGCGCAGCGGGACTCAGCGTGTTTTGCGCGGCGGCTGCGAGAATCTGCTGTTCGTTCTGCAGCGCCTGGGCGGCCGGGCTGAGCGTCAAGGTGTCTTCGAGTTTTGCGGAGCCGTTCTGCGCCGGATTCGGAGGGGGTTGCGCATTTGCCGCGGCCTCCTGGAAGCTGACTTGAGTTGTGGAAGCTATCGGGTTCACGAACATGGGCCACCTCCCGATCGACCTCGTGCCTAATCCATCTGGTCCACTTTCACCTCCTAATCTCTACTTCGGCACGGGGTGCCGAAAACTGCGTGAGGTACGTCACGCCAGCGTGTGACCCGGCAGCCGTGTGCATGACCGGGGATTCAGGCGCCTGCTTCGGGCCATCTCTAAGGATTGCTGTACCGACCCATACGCTATTCCCCCGAGGCCTTCTGCGGCAATTTTCAGCTTACGAAAAGCAATAGGTTCTCATCTAACAGAGTATGGATACGAATAAATCATCCGGCATCCAAGAGAAGGAGAAAAATCGTGAACACCACAAAAATCGCAGGACTTATTTTAGGAGTGTCGATGATGCTGGCCCTCGTAGTCCCGGCCACGCGAGCCAGCGAATGGAATCAGGCGACCAAGTTTACATTTAGCCAGCCCGTTCAGGTCCCGGGGGAAGTTCTGCCGGCTGGCACGTATTGGTTCCAGACCGTCCAGACTCCCACGGACGCGAACAACGTAGTCGTGATCTACAACGCGGACCGTACCGAACCTGAAGCGACCCTGCTCACTCAGCCCGCGTTTCGCACGCACGGCCTCTCGAAGGCGCGCGCCACGCTGGCGGAACAGTCTGGAAATAAGCCGCCCGAATTGATGGCTTGGTTCTATCCCGGACGCGCCTATGGCCACGCTTTCGTGTATTCGGGACCTGCGTTTAATCGGTAAAGGCAGAATGGTTGTGTGATCGACGAGGATTAAATACCGGCGGACGCAAGTTCGCCGGTCTTTTTTTGCCTCTGTTACGAGCGGTGTAACAGAGCGTAAGTCCTTCCTTTTTGTTCACTTCTCTTATAGGGAAAAATGGTGAGCGCTTCTAGGGGTTCGCTGGGATGGCGGTTGCGCCCCACCTCGCGTATCAATGGTGAATATTTTAACGGCCGGCTGTAGGCCGGTCGAATTCAACCGCGGCAAACGAGGTCCAGATGGCTCGGCGTGGAACCATTCAGCGGAGCAAATTCACCGAGCCGGTGAAGCTCGTTCTGTTTTCGTTGCTGGGCTACATCGCAGTGTTCGGCATGATTCTCCTTTTACAATTCACAGCCCCGAAATAATCCACTAGGGAAGGACGGCACATGCACTCCAGATACGATATCTATAAGCGGCTTCCGGAAGACCGGCTTCTGTGGGTGAATCGCGTTGCGGGTCTCGACGATGCGCGTCAGCTGGTGGCTGCTCTGCAGTCGGTTTCTTTTGACCACTACCTTGTCTATGACTTTCGCGAGCGCGCCATCGTAGAAGTATTTGCCGCGCCCAGCCACGTCAATCAACTCGCGGCGTAAAACTTTCGAACCAGCCCTTCCATTATTGGGCAGCAAGCTTCGGCGTCCATGGCCGCTGGATTTGGTGCTATCGTGATTTGACGATGACCCCGGCGGCCACAACAGCAGCGCCTGTTCCGGAATCTCCGCATTCCCTCGGATTCTGGAGCAGCTGGTGGAAGCATCCCCAGAAGAACTGGATGCGTAGGCTCGGTTACCAGATTCATCTCTGGGCAGGGATCGTCCTGAGCCTCTACGTCTTGCTGATGAGCGTCTCCGGGACGATCCTGATCTACCGCGTGGAAATTTCCAAGGCGTCGGTGCGCCCGCTGGTGATTTCTGCAGCTGGACGGCAGCGCCTTTCGACAGAGCAGCTCACGCGATTCGCCGAGCAAGACCATCCTGGATATCAAATCCTGTCCGTCGCCCCGCCGCGCAAGGCGGATCAGCCCGTGGAGATATCCTTGCAGCGCGGAGAAAAACAACTGGTGCGCCTGTTCGATCCCTATTCCGGCGCCGATCTCGGCGATTCCGTTTCCCGCACGTTCCGCTTCATCGAGTGGCTCACCGACCTCCACGACAACCTGCTCGACGAGCCCGTCGGGCGGATCGTCAACGGCATCGGCGGCGCGGCCACAATTCTGCTGTGCGTCACCGGCGCCGTGATCTGGTGGCCGGGAACGGGCAGGTGGCGCCGCGCCCTGACGGTTAGCTGGAAATCGGACGCCCGCACCTTCAACTGGGGACTCCACCGCGCGGTGGGCATCTGGTCCCTGGCGTTCATTTTCTTATGGGGCTTTTCCGGCATCTACCTCGCGGTTCCTGAGCCGTTCGAGACCGCCGTGGCTTTCCTCGATCCGCCCGCCCAGGCCAGCCGAAAAGCGACGATCGCCGAGCAGTCCCTCAGCTGGCTGGCCAGACTCCACTTTGGCAGGTTCGGCGGCATGTCCACCAAGCTCATCTGGACGCTCTTCGGTCTCGCCCCCATTGCGCTGGTAATCACGGGCCTGTGGATGTGGTGGGCGCGAGTGGTGCGGCCAAAACTTTTGCGCCACAAGTCACTCGCCAAAAGCGTCTAGCGTGGATTTGAGAAGTGGCGCATCATCCAAACCACCCAGGCCACGTTGAACACAACAAACCCCGCGATCACGGACACGATCGGCCCGGTCGCCATCCGGGGAGGCGAAGCGAGGTTCGCCTGAATTGCCAGGCCCATTGCCAGCACGAGTATCAGCAGTAGTACGCAGCTGTACCAGGCAAAATAGCGCTCGAAGAACGCCAGCGTTTCGGCGCGCCGCTCTGGGGCCAGCCAGTATTCCTTGTTCGGGAGATTGATGCGATCCAGCGGCTTCTTCGCAATCGATCGTGGCACCAGATACCCCACGAGCGCCGCCACTCCGATGACAGCCGCGTACACAACGAAGAACGATTGCTTTGGCATCCACCCGTTGGGCGTTCCCGATGGACCGAAATGCGAGGCCATGCGCTCCGGCAGTTGGGGGAAGGCAAGAGCCGCCTGCACTGCCGCGCAAAGCGCAATCGCGCCGAAAATCATCCTCGGCAGCCCTGTCCCGCCAATATCGTTCCTTGTATCCATGTATCATTCAACGTTACCGGGCCGATCCAATGCGGGCAATTATTGGCGCCGCACGCGTGTCGCGGAAGCCAACGGCGTAGGGCTTTTTCGGGTGCCCGACCCTTTGTCGTGTAAGGGCCGGTCTTCGCGCATGTCAACTAATCGGCTGGGAACGACGCGGTAGCCGTCCGACCCCCGACACCGGAGGGTCGGGCACCGGAAAAGCTCTTCGAGCCGCGTTGCGCCGCTCCACCACGCTCAGCGACCGTGCTACGCTACTTCCTTTCCGGAGGAGCCGGGCCGACATGCCTCTCGATCCCAAACGCACCATCGCCGAGCTAAAAGAATTGCGCGCGCTTACCGGCGACACCAACGGAGCGCAGCGCGTCGCCTGGACCGATACGTGGCTCAAGGCGCGCGAGTGGTTCGTCGGCAAGCTCGCGGAACTGCCGGTAGAGCATCACTACGACGCGGCCGGCAACAACTGGACGACTCTCCCCGGCGAGAGCGAAAAGGCGCTGCTGATTGGCGGGCATCTGGATTCCGTGCCGAATGGGGGCTGGCTCGATGGCGCGCTCAACGTGCTTGCGGCGCTCGAAATCCTTCGCCGCATCAACGAAGAATTTCACGGACGGCCGCCCGTAACCATCCGCCTCGTCGATTGGGCGGACGAAGAAGGCGCGCGCTTCGGACGCAGCCTGCTGGGTTCCTCCGCTTTCGCGGGAACAGCGACGGTTGCCGCCGACCGGCTTCGCACCGATCGCGACGGCGTCCGTATGGACGAAGCCCTTCGCCGCTGCGGCGTCGAGATGGATCGTTTCCCGGAAGCCACGCGCGAGCAGAAAAACGCCGCGGCCTATATCGAGCTGCACATTGAGCAGGGCCCGGTGCTTGAGCGCATGGACCTCCCGCTGGCCGTCGTGCTGGGTACCAAGGGAGTCGAGCGCCACGCCATCACATTCCATGGACAGGAAGCGCACTCCGGCTCGACTCCGATGAACGGCCGCCGCGACGCGCTGGCCGCCTGCGCCAAACTCGCGCTCGAAATTCGCGCCATCGCCGGCAAGCATCCCGATGCGGTGTGCACCATGGGCAGCGTCAAGACGTTCCCTGGAATCGTCACGGCGGTTGTAGGCCGCTGCGAAGCCACGCTCGACCAGCGCGACCTCGACGCGCAGGTGCTGGCGACGATGTTTCGCGAGGCCCGCGAAGCGAGCGAACGCTTCGCCCGCGAAGAGCGGTGCACGGTGGAATGGTCGCGCATCTGGCAGATCGAGCCCATCGCCTTCGACGCGAAGATGCTCGATCTATGCGGCGAAGCCATCCGCGAAGTAACCGGCGCCGCGAAGGCGCACCGCATGCCCTCCGGTCCGTTGCACGACGCCGCTGAAGTCTCCCGCGCCGGAATTCCCACGGTTATGATGTTCGTGCAGTCGCTCGGAGGCATCAGTCACAACAAAATCGAAGACACCCGCGAAGAGCACCTCGAACTCGCCGTCCGCGCCTTCGACCGGCTCGCGTCCAAAGCCATCCAGTTCCTCACCTAGCTGCTCCCATAGACTTTTACGGTCCAGCACGAGGCATTTTATTTCGGTTAGAATTAGCGATCTCGTAAACTATAAGAATCTTACCTGCCCGGAGGGAATATGCGCGTTGCGGCCGGCGTCAGCCTGGTTGTGTTTTTACTGATTGCACCATCGGGGTTTTCGCAATCGGTTGAAGTGAATCGCCAAAATCGCACCATAGAGGTCATCGTTACCGAAACGGTTCGGGTCGACCCGGAAATAGCCAACATCACGATGGGTTGCATCGAGTACGGTCAGACCCACGATCAGGCGTATCAGGCAAACTTAGCCGTGCCCGACAAGGTGATAAAGGCATTGCTTGGTGCGGGCGTGTCAAAGGATCAAATAGAAAGCAGTTCGATTGACTTGAGCGAGAGCAACCGGAGTGACCTTTCCGACCCATCGGCATCCGTTCGAAAAATGCGCCAATTCAAAGCCCATCAAAGCTGGCACCTGCGCGTGGGAGTATCGGATGCCCAAAGGCTGATCGACATCGCGGTTCAGGCCGGAGCGAACGGGGTGGAGGATGTCTCCTGGGACGTAGCCGACGCTGAAGCGCTCGAATCTCGAGCGCGGGTCGCGGCTTTGGAAAAGGCCCGCGCGACCGCCGCGGAAATGGCAAAAGGTGAAGGCGGCAAGGTGGGCGACCTGCTCTACGGCAGCAATATGGTCAACGGCATACTGGGTCTGCTAACAGGGAACAGGACCGTCCAGACAACTTCTGCTTCACTCAACGGTGAGGGAAGCGGCTTTCCAACACCCGCTTTCTCGCTGCAACTGTTTCCTGTAAAAGTCGAGCGGCAGGCAACCGTGCGAGCGGTATTCGCGCTCGATTGAGGGAAGCCTGGGATGAGACCGGGTGCCCGATCTTTTGAAGTGTAAGGCTCGGTCCTGGGTCCCTCAGTGCGCGATCAAATATGGAAACTCTGCGGCGCAAGCTATAATTCACGCTTCACATTCTGCGTTGCGGAACGCGAGCTGTTCCGCCGATCCGGAGGCATGCCATGTACGACATGAAGAATCTCGCCAAGATGAAGACAATTGAAGCTAACGCGTCCGAGGCAATGAAGGCTTTCGTCGCTTTCGACAAGGCCGCCATGGCCGCCGGCGCCATCCCAGTGAAATATAAGGAGCTGATGGCGCTCGCCGTGGCCTTCACGACGCAGTGCCCCTATTGCATCGAGATTCACTCGAACAAAGCTCGCCAAGCTGGCGTCACCGACCAGGAAATCTCCGAAGCGGTGTTCGTGGCCGCCGCGCTTCGTGCCGGAGGGGCCGTCACGCACGGCACGCACGCGATCAAGGCGCACGAGTAGGAGTTGTCGATGCCGCGCATTTGAATTTGCGGGTGCCCGACCCTTTGAAGTGTAAGGGTGGGTCTTTCTTGCATACTTCGCGGAGCAGGGAAGAGCGGGGAATCGCTGTAAATAAAAAGAGGGGCGCTGGATCGTTCACAGCCGCCCCCCTAGTCTACATCTAATTTTTCGAGAACCTCAGGGATCACCTCCTTCTCGGCAAGCAGCCGATATACACCCTCATTATAAGCGAATGCTCGCCAGATTCGCGAATTTGCGAGCAGGGTTCATTCCTGAAGCACACAAGCCCCGTGCCGCAAGGCGCGTGTGGTGTCGGGGTTTTCCGCCGCACTCTTTACATAGACTTAACAAACCGAGAAACGGTGAAGTGCTAGACTTTCTTCAACCATTGTCAGCGTGGGCAGGTTCGGACGGTCCCCTGTACCAGAGCCTGCCCTCCCTCAAGCTGGAACGATCTCCACCGCTTCGACTGCGCCGCGCGCTCGACTTCCACGATATCGATCCTTTTCATTTTGAGCATGGCCTGGTTCCCCTGATTCGTTTTGGCGAAAATTTTGATATGGTGTGGGGCGCAACGGGAACCCCAACGAGGTGACCATGCCGAATTGTGCCAACAGGAAGCGCGCCGCCTTCAAATCCATTGCATGCCGCGGCATCATCATCTGCCTCGCGCTTGCCGCGGCGCTCTCGTCGCGCGCAGCAGCTCAATCCACGCCAAAGACCTGGACGGGAATGGCGCACGACCTGGCAGGCGTTTGGGATGCTCCCATCGGGCAGCGCACCATCGTGCCGGGGCAACCGCAGCACAATCCGGCTCCTCCCATGACGCCCGCGGCGCAGGCTCAGTTCGATTCCAACCGGCGCGAGCTCACCGACGATCACCCCATCACCATCAATCCCGTGTATCGCTGCCACCCGCCGGGCGTGCCGGACGCCTACACCAACGGCGGCTATCCGTTTGAAATCGTGCAGACGCCGCAGCGGATTTTCATGTTCTACGAGTCCGCGCACCTGTGGCGGGAAATCTGGATGGATGGACGCGAGATGCCCAAGGAGTCCGACCCGCTATGGATGGGCTACTCCATTGGCCATTGGGACGGCGACGACCTGGTGGTCGAAACCGCGCACTTCAACGACAAGACGTGGATCGACGGGCAGGGCCATCCCCACAGCGAGGACATGAAGCTGACCGAGATATTCCACCGCCCCCAGCACGACCGCCTGGAGATCGAATTCAGGATCGACGACCCGAAGTCCTACACCGCCACCTGGATCATCCGCTATCACTACAATCTGAAGCCCAAGTGGGAAATCGGCGAAGCGTTCTGCATCGTCGAGGACGAGGCGCGCTTCATCGACCAGCTCGTTCCGAAAGCCAGCGCAAAATCGGCTCCGGAGAAGTAAATGCGCGCTCTGATTGTACTGGCCGCTGCACTCCTGACGTCCTTAACAATAAACGCCCAGACGTGTCCGACAAGTGAGGGCGACGCATCCGCGCCTTCGACTTTGCACGGGAGGCTGTTGCTTCACGACGAGCTTCGCGAGTGGATCGGAATCAAGCTCGACCGGCCGGCGTGCGAGGAAAGCGAAGTTCAGCTGGTGTTCTCCAAGAATGAAGACTGGAGAAAAGCAGAAACACTGCGTGGCTGTGCCGTCACGGCCATCGGAGTTCTATATGAGAGCCCAACGGGCTATTATTCAGCGAACATAGCGATTTCAAACGCAACCCTGAATCCGGATTCTTCGTGTCATCCCTTTCCTGTCAGGCCAGATTCGTCAGGGTTACCCATTCCGCCGACAGTGAAGGAATACCAAGCGTCAATCACGGTAGATTATCGCGGCAAAGGTCACGTTGACGTAAAGGTGTGGCAGGCCCACGATCAGAGGGTTCTGCTGAAACCGTGGCAGGCTTACGTGAACTACCTTATTACCGGAGGTGAGGAAATTATCTGGTTCGATTGTCAAAAAAACTTTCGGATCAGTGGCATCACGCAGGTTCCTGCAAGTCCGGACGGCCTGTTGAAGGATATACCAGATCAGTTTCGTGCTGAATTGCAAGATATGAAGGGCAGAAACGTCATCGAATTCACTTGTCGAAAAAAGCCGTAGGCTGCAATTGGAGCTTATTAAATACCGCCCGGTGCCCGACCCTCCGTGTTCGAGGGTAGGGTTTTTCGCTACGTATCGTTACGGCGCGAGATACAGAGAAACGTCATAAGAAAAGGCCGACCCTTACACGGCAAAGGGTCGGGCACCCGGAAAAGCACAATCAAAATCGCGCGCTGGCGGCTACTTCATCTCGGCCGTCGGCATGCACGACAGCGTGATCGACTTCACCGTCGAGCTGTCGTTGTACATTTTCACGTAGGCCTTCCACGCGTCGTCGTTTCGGGGGAGCTTCTCGTTATCCTCGGGAGGATTGAGGTGGTAGGTGATGACTTCGGAATCCGAGTATCCCCATTCGCCGGTCTTCGGGTCCTTGACGATCACCCGGGAAATAAAAAAGTCGTCGGTCGTCACGCCGTTGTTGCGATACCAGGCCTTGTGAGCCTTCACCGCCGCCAGGAAGGCATCCATTGCGCCCGGCTTGATTTCCGAGACGCGCACGATGGCGACATGGCCATTCTTGCATTCAGGCAAAGAGTGGTGCTCCTGCGCGAGTGCCGGGGCCGCTTGCAGAACCAGGAGCGAGAAGAGAAACAGCATGAAGCGCATCGGTGAATCCTCCAGTGAGAGATAGGGCCGAGAGTTCAGATGTTTCGGGAAGCGAACTTCTTTCAGCACGCGCGAGTAACGGTCCTACACGAACCAATCATTGTCAAGGATCATCGTCACGGACAATCGTCCAGGGTCGTCAAGCGCGATCGGCAAGCGCCATCGGCGTTCGTGCCACCGCCGATCATCCATTCTGGCCTTTCAATTCGGCGGCGGACATCGCATCCATGCGGTGAAGCGCTTTGGCCAGCGCCTGAAGCTGCACATGTATCAACTCCGGGCTCAGCTTATCGATGCAGCCATTCGGCGACGCGGCGCAAAGGTAGTCGGGCGCTGCCATAAACGCCGCGGTGGGAACGCCCGCCGCTGCGAGTGCGTTGCCTTCGCCGAAGAATCCGCCCTTCACCGGATTGATCACCGCGATGCGCCGGTCGCCCAGGCCCTGAAAAGCATCGAGCATCACGTCCCCGGTGGACTTAAGCCGCGTGAGCGCCAGCACCCACTCGTCGCGCCCCGTCGGCTTGTAATTCTTCAGCGCCGCGTCATCGACCCATTCGCGGGAGCCGAGGTGCTCCACGGTCAGCGCGGCCACGGCCTTTTGAATCAGCTCGGGATGTTTGCTGATCACTCCGCGAATCGACGGCACGTAGCTGTTCGCGAAATGGCCGGTCGAGAGCACGAACACCATGGTCCGCCGCCGCTCGGCTCTAGGAATCTGCGAGAAATATTTCGCCAGCGCGACGATCCCGATGCCGCCGTTTTCCTGCAAGGCGTTGCTTCCGTCCGTATGCGTGTTCACGATGATCACTTCGTTGGTCGAGCTGCCCGGAAGCGTGGCGATAATCGTCTCCGTTGGCGCATCGGGGAAAGTGTCCGCCTCGAGAACCACGGTTGCTTTGGCGCCGCTGCCGGCCATCGCTTTCAATCGGGCGCCGCTCTCCCGCCCCACGTACAGCGCGGGGATATTCTGCAGAGCGCTTCCAAAGGGAGCGTACTGGTCGGCCGCGTTGGCGTCGGAAACGTTGGTCCATCCCAGAATCACCGCTGCGGCGCCCGCTTTTTGAAACGGCGCAAGTTTGTTCACCGGCGAGCGAAGCATCGAGTGCGTCGCGGGCAGGGAAGTGCCGGGCGGCAGCACGCCCCACGGCTGATACATCTCGCCCCACGCGCCGGGTTCATTGGCGATTTCGACGAATACGATTTTCCCTTCCACACCGGAAAGCTGATACGCAGGATGCGTCCCGCCATGGACCAGCTCACCCGTTAAGCCGTCGGCCGGTGTCTGCCCGGAGTAGGGCCAGTAGGAGGTTACCGGAACATCGAAGGGCTGCCCGGACGCGGGCTGGATGCTGATGCCCCAGCGCTTCGCCTCCCAGCGCGGAAACGTGTAACGATCGCGCGCGACTTCCAACCCCAGCGACTGCAATTGCGTGGCGAGAAACTCGACGAACTCCGTGTGCGCCTTGTTCCCCGTGAATTTCGGCCCGAGACCGGCCATCCACTGCACGTGTTCCCATACCTCTTTCTGCGACGGCAGCAGAGCAGGCCGAAATTCGGTTTCCGCGCTTGCCATGAAGAAGGGAATCACGTCCGCGCGAGCGCGCGACGTAGCCGCAAATGCCGACAGTGACGCAGCCCACTTCATGAATCCACGGCGGGAAAATGGCATAAGCTTCCTTTCAAAGCATTCGTGTCACAGAGTGGAATGGGCCGCTAACGGCACTTCACGACGATATACCGGAACGGGCCGTCCACCTTCGTAAACTGATGACCCACTCCATTGGGAATGATGATCACGTCGCCGGCGGAAAGCTGTCGCGCGTCGCCGCCGACAATCCCGCTGGCGCGGATTTCGTCCTTCGGGGCTGGGCTGCCGTTGGGGAGTTTATCTCCCGTGGTGATGCCCGCCAGCTTGACGCCTGTGATGATCGTCGCCGAACCCTCCAGCACGTACATGATGTCGGTGTCTTTCATGTGCATTTCGACGTTGCTGGGCTTGTAGCGGCGGCTGGTCGCGATCTTGTAGCTCCGCAAGCCGTTGTCGCCGTCGTAGAGTACCGGCGATTGATGCACTGGGCTGGCCTTCGCGAAGTTCGCGTCCACGGCCTGCTTGGGGAAATAGATCACGGGCAACGTCGCGCGTGCCGCGGAATCCTCGGAGTTCTTCGCGCTATCCGATCGCGCCCAGCCCGCGCTCGCGAGCAGCCCGATTGCAGCGCCCACAACCGCAGCGATGTTGATTGTTCGTGCCCTCATCTATGGTCCTCCGCGTTTCCAGTTTGCTCCGGCTCACGCATCGTACCTCCGCTCCGCTTTGCCGCGCAACGCATCCGCCCCAGAAGAGTCGATATGCCCTCAATCACAAGACGCGGTGATTACGGTCACCGTCAGGAGGCGCCGTTTGGCGGTATTGGTTACCCGCGTGGATGTAACCCACGTCAAGGACAATAGCGCCATGGCGGGAAACGACAGCGACGACAGGGCGCCTGAAACTCTCAAGGCCGCCGAAGAGAAGATGGATCGTGCTCTGGCCGCTTACTTCCAAGAGAATGCCGACCCCGAACTCCGCAACCGCCTAGTCGACGATCTGAAAAAGGCCACCAATGAATTCCTGAAACTGCGTGAGGAGCAATTCCAAAGAATCCAGAGAGATGGGGAGCAAACCGTGCTGGAAGAACTGGTGTTCTGTGATTGCGAGCACAGCGCGGATTGCAAAATCGACCACTGGAAGATATGCAAAATCCGCATCCAGAAGGATGCGGAAGCTTCCAAGCGGCCACCTGAATAGGCAGCGTGAATCCCTGCAGTAGCCGGTTCGTTAGGTGGCCAATTAAAGCGAAGGTCCTACTTGATTGGCACCTCGACGTAGCGGAACGGCGGCTCCACGTTCTTGTACCAATGTAGCGTGTTGGGAGGAACGATGTACACGTCTCCTCTGCTGATGCGATGCGACTCGCCGCCGCCAACGGAATCGCCGCCAAACTTGTCCGGTCCGGCTGCTTTCGTCGTGCCGCCGATCACCAGCGTCGCGGCGCCGCTCACCACGTACACCACGGCGGTATAGCCCGTATGGCTGCAACCCTCGGGCTTGCACGCAGCCTTCACCGATTCCCGGCTGTGCGTATCCACTTTGTAAATCGTGCCGTTGGAAGTGTGGTTCCACAAAAGATTCGTGCCGCCGTTGTCGAGCGCCTTGTCGAAAGATGCGTCCAGTTTCTCGTGATCGAAAACGGTCACAACCCCGGGCTTTTCCTGTGCCATGGTTTTCGCCGGCCAGAACGCGCCGATTGCAAGAACGGCCAAACCTGCCAAAACGGTCCGTCGAATGTTCCACATAGTCGCCATCCCTCCGCTTGCTGGTTTTACTTCTGTGGTCAATTATCGTCGTGCGGCGGCATCCAGTGTCCGTCGCACCGCGGATTGGACAGCAAACCGTTGCCGGATGTCAACTGGCTCCGCTTGTCGGTTCGTCCAGCCCCGCGCGTGAAATCAAAAAACGACGCTAGCGAAAGATTTCGAGGAACTTGATCTCCTCGGGAGTCAGCAGTTGACGCCACTCGTCATCCTTCCGGATGCCGGTGAAGTTTTTCAGGAAGCGGGCCGTGTTGCCCACGACGTGGTGCGATTTCGACTTCAGGTTCAGATTCACGGGCACATCGGGGAGGTTCAGGAAACGGAAGATTCGCTGCAGCTCCTGCTCCGGACGGGTGCAGAAGGTGTCGTAATCGACCATAAGTACGGAGTCGGAAGGAAAGTCGGCTAGAACCCTGGTCGTCAGGTCCTGGGCCTCCACCCATCGGAGGGCGGAGCGCCGGAGGTCCCTCCGGTCGAACTCCGGCTTCCTGCTTTTATCGGAGGAAACGGTTCCCTGGATGCTCCGCGTCAGCCGGATCACCTTAATGGCCAGGATCCCGGCGTTATCCGCGTGGAGTTCCGGCAGCAGCCGAAGGTAAGCCAGGGATTTCGACGAATCCACGAAGCAGGTGGATTCCGTGGCCTCGAACACGGCGGGGAAGTAGATACTGTGCCGAGAGCGGTACCCGCGAAGTTTCTCCTGACGCCCGGGCAAAAACGGAAAAATCCAGCGGTTTGCACGGTCAATGAGGGGGTTCCTCTGAAGCTGAACGTACGCGCGATTGACTACGGCGCTCCTCGCCAAGCGCGGCCGAAGGGGAAAGTTAAAAAAATCCACGGCGACCCCGGTTTTTTCCTGGATCTTGCGGTGCGTCGCCTGCCAGTACGCACAGTCCTTCAAAGCCGCCCCGCACGAGCATTGATACCCGTGCGGGGTGTCAACCGAGTCCAGGGGATAGCAATTGTAGAATTCTCCGATCGTGCTCACCGACGGATGCATGTTGAGCGCCATCGACAGAATCGTGGAGCCTGAATAAAGAGGGGAGGTGATGTAGGCGTGGCAATACACGGAGCCCTAATTGAGCCTCGAGGTATACCTCACGATGCAGCGTCCAATAAGGAGTTGGAACAATTCGCTGCATAGTCGAGGGAATTCCGGTAATTGTCCACCGCTCCAAGCACCTTCGCGGCGCTCTCGGGCGGTGTTTCACGGTCCGTGGCGCACACCACTTCCGGCGCCAGCGGCGGCTCGTACGGGTCATCGATCCCGGTGACCTGCCGAATCTGGCCCGCGCGCGCGCGCAGGTAGACGCCGTTGACGTCGCGCTGCTGGCAGACTTCCAGGGGAGCATTCACATACACTTCGAGAAAGTTTCCGATAACGGAGCGCATCTCATCCCGAACGGCGCGGTATGGAGAGATCGCGGAAACCAGCACGATCACCCCGTTGCGCGTCAGCAATTCCGCCACGAAGCCGATCCTGCGGATGTTCTCGTCGCGGTCTTCCTTGCTGTAGCCGAGGCCTTTGCTCAGGCGGCGTCGTACAACATCGCCATCCAGCCATTCGACGCGGTGCCCCCGGGAGCGCAAAGTCTCATAGACCGACCGGCTGATGGTGGTCTTTCCCGCCGAACTCAAGCCCGTAAACCAGACGGTCAATCCCTTTCCTCGCTTTGCCTCGTCCCGGAGTGCATCCGAATAAGACATGATTCCTTCTAATGACCTCGCCTGTTCCGGCTACTCTCCAAGCCTCACTCTGCGCAAGACACCTTCGTACTATTCCGGTTTTTCGCGAAAAAGTTCCCGAGAGATCAAAAAAAAGCCTCTCGGTGAACGACATGCAGTCAGATTACTTGAATAAACCCCACCGAGGGGCAGGAGTTGCAGAATCGGGTGTGATGCCGTGTCGAATATCCAAATACATAAGGATTACGTATATGATTGGTAGCGGTTACCCGGCTCATTGTGGGAAATAACGTCCGTTGAATCTAAGCCAGTTACAATAGAGTTACTCAGGGTAATCCTGTATGCCCGGCTCTTTGGTTTGGCATCTTGTCCCTGTCGCCCCACCCTCCATCCACTCACGATCAACGCCCTGCGAGCCTGGGCCTTTCCGTGTAAACTGAACACCGCAACCCAACGCCGCAAGTACCACAGGAGACGAACCCGCAAATTTGGCCCCCATCATCAGCGCACAAGGACTTTCCAAGCGATACAGCGTCGCTCCCCTGTTCCAGAATATTTCCTTTACGGTTTCCGAAGGCGACCGCATCGGCCTGATCGGCCCCAACGGCTCGGGCAAATCGACGCTGCTGGCCATCCTCGACGGGCGCGTCAAGCCCGACTCGGGCGAGGTCGCCGTACGCAAGGGCACGCGGCTGAGTTGCGTGGCGCAGGTGTCGGAGTTCGCTCCGGGCTCCACGGTCCGCTCCGTGATCGACGCGGCACTTGACCGCATCGGCGTCCACCATGGCGACCACGCCGCCATCGTCGCGGAAACCCTCGGCCGCGCCGGGCTCAACGATTTCGGCATGCGCACCGACGAGCTTTCCGGCGGCTGGCGCAAGCGCCTCGCCATCGCCGAGGCCCTCGTGCAGCACCCGGACATCCTGCTGCTCGACGAGCCCACCAACCACCTCGACCTGGCCGGGATCAAGTGGGTGGAAGGGCTGCTGCGCAACGCGCCTTTCGCATGCGTGATCGTCAGCCACGACCGCTATTTTCTGGAAAATGTCGCGAACGAAACCGTCGAGCTGAGCCGCGCGTATGCCGACGGGTACCTGCGCGTCAGCGGCAACTACAGTGCGTTCCTCGAAGCGAAGGAGCAGTATCTTCACGCGCAGCAGAAGCATCAGGACGCGCTTGAGAATCGCGTGCGCACGGAAATCGAATGGCTGCGCCGCGGTCCCAAGGCGCGCACCACCAAATCGAAGGCCCGCATCGACACGGCCAACGAAATGATCGGCGAGCTCGCTGATATGAACGCGCGCACGCGCACCGCGTCCGCCGCAATCGACTTTTCCGCCAGCGGACGCCAGACCAAGCAGCTCGTGCAGCTCGAAGGCGTCGGTTACTCGATCATGGCGCCGGCCATCGGCGAGCACACGCTGTTCGCGGATTTGAATTTCACGCTGACGGCGGGCATGCGCGTGGGCCTCGTCGGGCCGAACGGCAGCGGCAAGACCACGCTGCTGCGGCTGCTGCGCGGCGATCTCGAATTGGGCGCCGGGGAAATCCGCAAGGCGGAGGGACTGCGCATCGTCTACTTCGACCAGAACCGCGTCCTCGACCCCGGCCTCACACTGCGGCGTGCGCTCGCGCCCGATAGCGACTCGGTGATTTACCAGGACCGCGTCATCCACGTGGGCGGCTGGGCCGCGCGGTTCCTCTTCACCGCCGAAGATTTGAACCGCCCGGTGAACCGCCTCTCGGGAGGCGAGCGCGCCCGCGTGCTGATCGCTCAACTGATGCTGCAGCCCGCCGACCTGCTGCTGCTCGATGAGCCGACCAACGACCTCGACATCCCCACGCTCGAAATCCTGGAAGAAAGCCTGCTAGAATTTCGCGGCGCGCTCGTGCTCGTCACTCACGACCGCTACATGCTCGATCGCGTCTCCAGCGTAGTGCTCGGCCTGGACGGCTACGGCGGCGCCGGCCGCTTCGCCAGCTATTCGCAATGGGACGCGTGGCAATCCCAGCAGCAGAAAGCTCGCAACGCCGCCGCGAAAGCCGCAGCCGCCCGCGCGCAGGAAAGCAGCGCCGCAGCGTCGAGCCACCAAGCCGAAGCAGGTTCCGTGGCAACCGGTACGGGAAAAGGTTCAGCAAAGAGTTCAGGGAAAAGTGCTGGCGAAAGTGCAGGAAAAAGCTCCAACGGGAATTCGGCCAGCACTCCTAACGCTGGATCGAAGGGTTCAACACCAAACTCGGGCGCAGCGCGAAGCGCGACGCCGGCAAAACCCGCCGCCGCAAAAAAGCGCCTTTCCTTCAACGAAGTCCGCGAATTCGAAACCATCCAGCAGCGCATAGCCGACGCCGAAAAAGAGCTGGAATCCCAGGCAGCCTCGCTAAGCGACGCAACCGTAGCCAGCGACGCCACTCTCTTGCGCGCCGCCACCCTGCGCATAGACGAACTCCACCGCACAGTAGAAGCTCTCTACGCCCGCTGGGCCGAGCTGGAACAAAAGCAATCCTGACCCCGGGGAGCACGGGCACTCCTGCCTGTGCGCCTCTGCTGCACGGTTTCGATTTTTCGGGTGCCCCACCCTTCGGTTTTAATGGTGGGTCTTTCTTTCATTGTGTTTCTTGTTTTGTTTGTGCTTCTGATTTGCCTTTCGCAGTCATCGTGAGGAGCGCAGCGACGAAGGATCCCTCTTCACTTTTTCGTTTATGGGTTTTCTACGTTCACTTGGCCTTCGTCGCGGCAACGGACTCCGCCTTCGAGTCCAATCCCTTAGGCCGAAACTTCTTCCAATCGTCGTAGGACCCGAAAACCGCGTCGAGGTTCGATCCCTCCGGCGCCAGCACCCGCAGCAGACGGAACAGTCCAGCGCGCCACCCGCGAAACGGATTCCACATCGTCGAGCCTCCAGAACGCCACAGTCCTATTGCTAAAGATGCTCCCATCAGCGAAATCGACGCACCAATTTGGCCGACGGATGGTAACGCAGCAGTCTTATTCCTGTGGCTCAACCTTGACGATCGACGCGCCGTGGTTATTGCCCACCCAGAACGTCACCGGCGTCGTCGAGTTGTCGACGAACACGCGGCGCATGTTGGTCTCTCGCGGCAGCAAATATTCGACAGCCTCGCCCGTGGCGGTGTTCACGCGCACGACGCGGTCACTGAACATCCCATCGGTCCACGCGTCGCCATTTTTATCGAGCGTCGCATCGTAGGGACCGGTCCACGGCGTGGGCACCGGCCATTCCTGGAACGTGCCGGTCCGCGTGTCCAGCATGCCGATCTTGTTGCCCCGGAATTCGCCGAACCACAGGCGGTCCTGCGCGTCGAAGCGTCCGCGGCGGGGCCCCGAGTTCTTGGTGGGAGTCGAGTAGCGCGTGACTTCGCCGGTGACCGCGTTCACCTTTACGATGTTCTGGTTGGATATCTCGAGGCCGTAGCCGTTTCCCTTCGAGTCCGCGTCCACGCCATAAAGCGACTTGGGATCGAGCTTTTCGTATTTTCCGGTGGTGAGATCGAAGCGGTGCAGCCCCGGAAGCTGCGATCCGGAGACCCACACCTTCACCTTGTTGCCCCCGTCGTAGACCGGCGCGATCATCTGGAAGTTCGCGTTCTCGTTCACGCTCCAAGAAGCGAATTCGTGCGTTTTGGTGTCGAACTTCAGAATCGTTCCCGATTGCAGCGCCGTCCACAGATTGCCGTACTTGTCGATTTCCATGTCCGGCTCGCCCTGCTGAAAGCCCGGCTTCGCGCCCGGCATCGGGTAATCGACGACTTTGCCCGTCTTCGGATCGAGGCTGCCGAAGATCTCGGTGGCAAAATCGCGATACCACACCAGGCCGTCGGGCGCGAGGACCACATCGTGGGGCAGGGCGTCGCGCCGCGCGAGATCGTACTCGGTGATGATCACGTGCGTGGCCTTGCCCTTTGGGCGCGGAAGCGTTTTGAGCGCGTACGGCCACTGGTCCCGTCCGTCGCTCAGGTTGATCGTGCTCAGGAACTCCGCCGTTTTGGGCGTGCCCATCATCCCCGTGTCGGTCAGTTGCTCGAGGCCGCGCTTCTTCGGATGCGTGGGCGTGGCGCCCTGCGCGAACGTCGCCATCAACTGGAGGATCCCGATAAAGTCGTCGGAGTTGTACTGCGAGCGCACGATGCGCTCGTACGTGTGGCAATTGCCGCAATTGCCCATCATGAACTTCTGTTCGTCGGTGCCGGGCATGCTCATCAGCCACTCGGTGTTGGTGAGCTGCGCGGCAAGGTCCTTCGCTTTGCGCAGCTTCAGGTCGACGGTCGCCGGCTTGTCGGCGGCGATGTCCGCGGACGCCGCGCCATCAAGCTCGTATCCCACCGCGCGGATGCGCAGCGAATAATGCCCCGGCTCGAGCCGGTTGCGCGGAAAGGTGTAGCGCCCGTGCTCATCGCTATCGACGGTCACGGTGATCGTCGCGCCATCGCGCCGCGCGCTAACCAACACGCCTTCCATCGTGCCTTCCTCGCCGGAACTGACCGTTCCGGCAAGCGCAACCGCAGGTGCTCCCGCCGCCCGAGCCAGCGTGCGCTGCGTAGGAAACATGCAGATTCCCGCAGCCGCCAGCGCAATCAAAATCCTGCCCCTAATCCGCCACATGCCATCCCTCCCCAAATTCGAATCGGCTATCTTACCGCGATTCTGCACCGCCGATGCCCACGGCCATATTTCTTTCTTGAACCCCGAACATTTAGTTGAGAGCATCCCACCGGATGGCCAAAGATAAGATTCCCGGTACGGATCCTCCAAAATTGCGCGCGGCACGCTGGCGAAATTGTCAGAGGAGGAACGAAAGGAGGTTCGCAGAATTGTCACAAAGGCGCTCAACGACCGCGATCTGCCAAAATTCAAAGCCGAAATTGCTAAGCTGGGATACGCTGAGACTTCCGCCGAGTACGAGAGACTGATGCAGCTTTGGGACGAGCACTGGAGCGCTTCCCGCCACGATTGATCGCTTCTCCGAACGCCTTGATGCGGCTTTTCCGCTCTGCGGCAGGCATTTTCTCGAGGTGGCTGCAGATGATATCGCTCATCTCGGAGACAATTTCAGACCGGGTTTTCTTGCGTTCAGACATAACTGGTCCATCGTACAGCCCTGCCCCATGGTTTTCAATGGTACTGCGCGGTAAAGGTGGCAAGTTGCCTCGTTAGGCCATCCGGTCTACCGGTGACATTCCCGCAGGACAGATTCCATCGCGCTCACAGCGTTGCAACGGTTCTTTCTTCCGGTTGGCGCGACTATACTCTCCCTGTGGGGTGCCCATGAGGCAAGACGACAGCATTCTGATCGCGGGCGCCGGCCCGACCGGCTTGGCCATGGCCATCGAGCTCACGCGCATGGGCCTTCCCGTACGCCTCATCGACAAAGCCGAACACCCCGCGCAGCATTCGCAGGCGCTGGTGGTCCAGGCGCGGACGCTCGAGCAATTCGAGCGCTACGGCATCGCCGACGAAGCCGTCTCGCGCGGGCGCAAGCTGCTGCGCGCCACGGCGATGAGCGAAGGCAAGACGCTCGCTACGATAGACCTAAGCCGCATTCCTGGCCGCTATCCCTACGTTCTGTTTCTGCCGCAGAGCGAGACCGAGCGCCTGCTCACGGAACACCTGCGCTCGCTCGGCGTCCAGATCGAACGCGGCACGGAGCTGCTTTCGTTCGAGAATTCGCCCGAAGGCGTCACCGCGCAGCTCCGCCAAAATTCCGGCCCGAACTCGGGCCTTACGCAATCGATCCCCGCGCGATGGCTCATCGGCTGCGATGGAGCGCACAGCGTCGTGCGGAGCCAGCTGAAAATTCCCTTCGAGGGCGAGTCCGTGCCGCTCGACTTTTTTCTGGGCGATTTCGAACTCGCCGGCCCCGACGTTCCCGGCGACGAACTCCGCCTCCACATCCATCACGGGGATGTCGTGTTCATCGGCCGCCTCAGTGACAAACTTCTCCGCGTAATCGTCGTGATGCACCGCGAGGAAGGCGCCCCGCCCGGGGATCGCCAGCCCACGCTCGCCGACTTCCAGTCCGCGCTCGACCGCACCGGAGCCAAAATCACGGTGAAGTCTTCCGTCTGGATTACGCCTTTCAACATCA
This sequence comes from uncultured Acidobacteriota bacterium, assembly GCA_963709105.1. GTDB lineage: Bacteria > Acidobacteriota > Terriglobia > Acidiferrales > UBA7541 > Palsa-295. The sequence continues at coordinate 237,568 of CAVPVC010000010.1, read as the reverse complement.
ACGAGCGCAAGGCCGGCGCGTATCGCATCGACAGCGCGTTTCTTGCCGGAGATGCCGCGCATATCCATTCGCCTGTGGCGGGGCAGGGAATGAACACCGGAATCCAGGACGCCGCCAACCTCGCATGGAAGCTCGCCGCGGTCGCCGACGGCGCGGGGACCGACCTTCTCGACACCTATGGCGAAGAGCGCCGCGCGGTCGGCGACGCGCTGCTGAAAACCACGTCGCGGGGACTTTCCGTCGTCACCAGCACCAACGCGGTCTTCGAACGCCTGCGCGATCTCGTCGCGCCTGGGCTTGTGGGGCTGGATGTGGTTCAGGACGCGGCCGCCGGCTTTGTCTCCGAGACGGCCATCGAGTACCGCGGCTCGTCGATTGTCGCGGATTACGGCGGAGCGGGATCGCTGCGCGCGGGCGACCGCGTTCCCAATCCGGACGTGGAGCTGGCCGGCGGCCAGTCAGTCCGACTGCTCGACCCGCTGAAGACTGGGCGACCCCTCGCGCTGGGTATCGGCATGGCGGATATGCGAAGAATTCGCGCACGCCTGCCGCGTGCGACGGTAATGGCGCTGCGCGGCGCCGAAGCCATCCTCGGCACCGAGATGGAAGCCCCACCAAATGCGGCGGGCGATTCCACGGGCTATGAGTCCGTGTCTACCGAATTTCCTGCCGCCGTTGCGGCATCGGCGGCATCCCTCGCCGCGACGGCCGCAACCGCACGATCAGCGGCTCCCAGAGTAATCCCCCCGGTCGCCCCCTCCCCGGTCGGATTGCTGACGCCCGAGATCGCTGCCCTCTTCGGAAGCGAGAATCGCATCCTCGTGATCCGCCCCGACGGCTACCTGGGCTTCCGCGGATCCCTCGACGACCTCGCGCGCCTCGACGATTACGCCCGCCTCACCGGCCTCGCCTGAATTAAAGCAGGAGACCACCGGCGAGTTCGTAGTGGTTCTCTTCTTTTTCGGGCGCACCCCGAACTTCTCCCGGCGAGTGCATCAGTTTGTATTCCCCCGTTTCTCCCGTATCCATATCGACCCAACAACCCTGTTGCGAACTGGGGTGAAAATCGACTCCAATAAGCACTATCGAAGGCTCGTTTCCTTCTGAGTCTTAGTCCTCCAACCCAAACACTCCAATCGTATCGGAGCCTTCTTTCTTATCCAATCAGCCCTTGCGGTGTTCAAGGGTGGGTCTTTCTCGCTTAATGAAACATCTAAAAGTAGTGCCGCCGCGCAAGCATCCCCCCGACAATCCCCGAAAAAATATCCTGTCCAGCGTGCTGCATCATTCCTGGCCGCAAGCTTTTCCTCACAGCCGCCAGCACGCCAAACATCGCGCCGTAAACGCTGATCGTAATCACGCCCTTGAATCCCTGATACATATGCGCCAACCCAAACACGATCGCCTGAAACACAATCGCCAGATCCACTCGTCCGGTCAACGCCAGCGATTGCTTCTGCAAGTATCCGCGAAAAATAAACTCCTCGCAGAATCCAGCCGTCGTGCACAGCACAATCCACACCGCAATCTCCGCCGGCCCTTGCGGCAGCAAAGCCTTCACCGCACCCAAGCCCGTCGTGTTCTCACCCAGAAATTTCTCCAGGGTCAACAGAACTCCCGCCACGATCAGCCAGAAGAGAACCGCGGTGCCGATGTCCCGCGCAACATCCCCCACGGCCGCCCATTTGCCGCCGATGACCTCCCGCACCCGAGTGCCCGCAAGCCTCAACCCCAGCCACACATACAGGAACAGCGCCAGCTCGAACGCGATCATCGCCCCGTAAAGCGGCAGTCGCGAAGAAAGGTGCGCGTTTTCGAGGCCGCGCTGCTGATGTCCCTGCACAATCGCCAGGCCAATCACCACGATCAAAAACACAACCGTGTGCCACAAAGGCGCGATACGAGTCCGCCTGTTCAAATCCGGTAATTGCGCTGGAAAGCTAGCCATGAGGTCCGGTGCCCGCAGATTGTCAGTCTACCAGTGAATTCCCCGCGCCACTCAGCGGATACGATGAGAGACTTGCTATTCGACTCGGAGGAGAACCATAGCCCTGAATTGGAAATCGATCGCAACGGCCCAGATCGTCGCAGCGGGAGCGGGCACCGCCTATCTCGTAGGATATTGCCTGCAGCAACCGCCAACGTTCCTTCGAATATTCGGCTTGCTTCTCACGGCGGTCTCGTTCGCCCTCTGGATGACGGCGCGAATTCAGCTCGGCAGGTCCTTCTCGATCGCGCCCAAAGCCACGGCCCTCGTAACCCGCGGCCTCTACTCGAAGATCCGCAATCCCATCTACGTCTTCAGCGCGACCTGGATCGCCGGACTAGCGCTCGCACTCGGCCATCCCATCGCGCTGCTGCTAGTGGTCCCGGTAATTCCGATGCAGATCGCCCGCGCCAGAAGGGAAGCGCGCGTCCTCGAAGAAAATTTCGGCGAACAGTATCAGGGAATATCGCCGCAAAACGTGGTTTTGAAGCGCTCGCGCCTGCTACGCTTTCGGAAACCCGTAAAGCTCCTCAGGATTCGTCACCAGAATCCGCTCGCGAGTCTCCTTCTTAGGAGCCCACTGCGTGAGCAAATCAAACAGCACGGCATCATCCGGCTTGGTAGTCTCATTCGGATGCGGCCAGTTGCTCCCCCATATCACGCGCTCGGGCGCAGCTTTCAGGTAAGCCTGCCCCACTTCCACCAGATAAGGATAAGCCGCAGTCCCTTCCTTGCTGTTGTCGAATCCCACCGAGAGCAGCGTCCAAGTGCGGCCCTTGTCGATAAGCCTGCGAATAATCGCAAAAGCCGGATGATTCGCGCCCGCGGGTGGCGGTATCCGCCCCATGTGATCGAACACGATCCGCGAAGGCAGCCGGTTCCAAATCTCCTCGTGCGCCACGATAATATCCGCCGACGCGCTGATCTTCACATGCCAGCCCATATCGTTGATGCGCTTCGATAGCGGCTCCACCATGTCGACCGTCACCGCCGCCGCCGTAGCAGGATTGCCCGACAGCGAAAACCGCAGCCCCCGGATCCCCCCTCGGTCCAGCGCCTTCAATTCCTCGTCCGTCACCGACGGAGTCACCACCGCAATGCCGCGCGCATTCGCGCCAAACTGAGAAATCGCGTCCAGCGTCACGTGGTTGTCGGTCAGGTATGGCCGCGGCGTGGTAACAATGTTCCGCGTGGTGCCGATCCGCTTCTGCAGCAACCGGTAATCCGCCACCGTCGAATTCGGCTCGACGCCCGCCTGCGCTGGAGGAAACCGCGCCGCATCGTAGATGTGCTGATGGCAGTCGCAAGCGTGCGGCGGCGCCTTCAGCTTGGGAAGTTCCGTGCCCGCGGAATTGGGCGTAGCCTGCTGAGCAGCCTCAAGAAATTCCCCCGGGACGATCCCCGCAGCCCCCAGCCCCGCAAGCCCCGCCCCAGCTCCTTTGATAAACGCCCGGCGTCCAATCCTATGTTCACTCATTCAGAAAATCCCCCATGCGAGCGCAGCTGCCCGCAGCAATTCGGCGACCCATCGTCCCTCGAGTCGAGACGACAGCACCCACCGCCCCTTCCGTCAGCTTTTCGAAAATCCGTAAAGCGTCTCAGGATTCTCCACCAGGATGCGATGCCGCGTAGCCTCATCGGGCGCCCATTGCGACAGAAGATCGAACACCACCGCATCGTCCGGCTTAGTCGCCTCGCCGGGATGCGGCCAGTTGCTACCCCAGATCATTCGTTCGGGAGCCGCCTTCACGTAAGCCTGCGCCACCTTGGTCACGTCCGCAAACGTAGGCGGCCCGTCCTTGCTGTCGCCGGCCGCCATCGATAGCTTCACATACGTCCGGCCCTTATCCAGCAGCTTCAGCATCACTGCGAACCCCGGATGGTTCACGCCCATCGGCTGCTCGATGCGCCCCATGTGATCGAACACCAGCACGGACGGGAAATTCAGCAACAGGTCCTGCAGCGCCACCAGTTGAGTGCCGCTGGCCCCGAAATCGATGTGCCATCCCATGTCGTTCACGCGCTTTGCCAGCGGCTGAAGCGCGGTCACCATCGCGACGGCGTCCGCCCCCAATCCAAAGCGCGCCGCGCGAATTCCGCCCTTGTGCAGCACTTCCAGTTCCGCGTCCGTGATGGCCGGGTCGACGGTGGCCGCGCCGCGCGCATTCGGCGCAAACTGCGCGATGGCATCCATGGTCACGCGATTGTCCGTCAGGTAGGGCCGCGGCGTGGCAATCACGTTTCGCCCCAGCCCGAGCCGCTTCTGGAACAGCCGGTAATCCGCCACCGTCGCATTCGGTTCCGAGCCGGGCTTCGCGGGCGGAAAGCGCATCGGATCGTAGATGTGCTGATGGCAATCGGTAGCCAGCGGCGGCGCCTTCAGCTTGGGCCGCTCAGTGCCGGACGTATTAGGAACCGCCTCCTGCGCTTCGCCGATCCCCGCGGATCCGGCGCACACCGCAGCAAGAGTCGCAACTCCTGCACTCTTGATAAATCCCCGGCGATCCATCGTGTTTTCGCTCACTCGACCATCCTCCACCGAAATTTTTTGCAGCCTCAGCTATTACGATTTCGCGAATCCGTAAAGCACCGCGGGATTCTCCACGAGGATCCGATGCCGCGTAGCCTCATCGGGCGCATACTCCGAAAGCAGATCGAAAATCATAGCGTCGTCCGGCTTCGTAGTCTCGTTCGGATGCGGCCAGTTCGTCCCCCACACCATTCGTTCCGGCGCGGCCTGCACGTAAGCCTGCGCCAGCTTCACTACGTCGGTGTAAGCAGGCGGCCCCACCTTGCTGTCCCCGCCCGCCAGCGACAGTTTCACCCAGGTCCGCCCTTTATCGATAAGCCTGCGCACGATCGCGTACGCCGGATGGTTCACGCCAGCCGGTTCCGGAATCCGCGCCATGTGATCGATCGCGATCACAGCGGGGAATTTCATCAGCAGATCCTCGGTCGCGATGATCTGATCCGCGCTGATGCCGAAGTCGATGTGCCAGCCCATTTCATTCACGCGGCTAGCCAGAGTCTGAATCTTGTTGATCGTCCCCGCCGCATCGCCGCCCAGCAGCAGGAACCGCACCCCGTTCATCCCGCCTTTTTTAAGGCTTTCCAGCTCGGCATCGGTAATCGAAGGATCGACGGAAGCCAGCCCCCGCGCATTAGGAGCAAATTGAGCGATCGCATCGAGCGTCACCCGATTGTCGTTAACATACTCCTTGGGCGTAGCAATCACGTTCCGCGTAGTCCCCAGCCGCCTCTGCAGCAACCGGTAATCCGCAACGGTAGCGTCCGATTCCGTGCCGGGCCGCAGAAACGGGAACCGCACCGGATCAAAGATATGCTGGTGACAATCGCAAGCCAGCGGCGGCGCCTTAAGCTTCGGCGCGTTCAGTCCCCGAAGTGTTCGGAACCCTCTCTTGCGCGCCAGTAACCCGCGCAGGAATGACAGCCGCCACGCCCGCAAGCCCAGCCCCCTTAAGAAAGGCCCTGCGCCCGATCCCACGCGTCCCCCATCCGCTATCCGAATGCGTTCTTCAATGAATCCCCATAAGGATTTGCGTCCCACGCCAGCAAGCCCTCAACTAGCGCGTCGCTCATGCCAGCGAAAAAAAAGCCGCAAGCGAGCGGGATGTTACCGGCAACCTCAAAGCAAGTCAATCGCGCACGCGGAGCACTGTCAAACCTCGTTAGAAATGTCCCCTTTCTCCTGATGTCCCCTTTTGAGTTTATTTCTTGTCGTTGGCTTGGCCTGGAGCGCAGCCCTGCGCAGCCGAAGGGGGAGCGCCTAGGGCGGAGCGGAGGGCCAGGCCAACGACGGTCGCGCGGCCGCCTTTCTTCGAGCCTTCTGCTGCGCTGCGCGGTGGGCCGCCTCGCGCCACGGATGATTGTCCGGCGGCACCCACTTCCGTTTCGCCATGGCCAAGCCAATACAGCACCTGCCCGCCATACGCGCGGATTGAACACCACAAAACTCTCACGGTGGGCATGGAGCACCAGCTCGCGGCCTCCTCCGCTGCGCCTAACGCGCAACCGTTGGGTCGACCCATTGGCTAAAACAGGCGTATATTGGTCGGCCCATGCGAATTTTTCTTTGGATCGTCTCGGTGATTGCGGCAGCGGCCGCTGGTTCGGCGCTCACTCTGTATCTGCGGCCCGCGCCGCCGTTCGAGCCGGTTGCCGAGGTCTCGCAGATCATGAAAGCGACGGTCGGACCTTCCTCGGATGTCGTGTTCGGGGCCGTGGAGATTGACGTCGACAGCAAGGGCACGCACGAACGAAAGCCGGAGACGGACGCGCAGTGGGAACAGGTCCGCAACAGCGCCGTCACGCTGATGGAGAGCGGAAATCTGCTGCTGATGCCAGGGCGCGCCCGCGACGGGGGCGTGTGGACGCAGCAGTCCAGGGCGCTCATCGAAGCCGGGGCCATGGCGGCGAAAGCGGCTGAGACAAAAAACGCCGGCGCGCTCCTGGACGCGGGCCATCTGATCAATCTTTCCTGCGATGGCTGCCATACCCGTTACATGAAATTGCCATAATATTTCCGCACGAGAGCGGCGTGGGGCTTCGCGCTCATTCTCTGCGCATGTTCACCGTGCAGGCTCAACCGCGCTACTCTGTGGCTATGAGCATTGACTGGCTGCGACGCTTCTGCCTTTCTCTTCCGCACACGACCGAACAGGTGCAATGGGAAGATGCCCTCGTTTTCAAGGTGGGAGGGAAAATGTACGCCGTCGCCCGTCTGGAACCCGGCGAGCACTGGCTCTCTTTGAAGTGCAGCGTTGAGGAATTTGTCGAACTGGTGGAGCGGCCAGGAATTTTCCCAGCTCCCTACCTCGCGCGCGCACATTGGATCGCCCTCGAATCCGAGGACACGCTTCCGCGGGCCGAACTGCAGCAACTCCTCACTCGGGCGCACGCCCTTGTCTTCGCCAAGCTGCCCAGGAAAACTCGAGCCGCGCTGGCACGAAAAACTGCGTCAAGGCCTCGACGCGGACGAAACAAGGCAACGTAGAGCCTCTCGCATCGTTAAAAACCGTAGAGCCGGGCCGGATTTTCTACCAAAGCGAGTTTGAGCTGCGCAGGCCCCGAAGTCCACGTTGCCAGTAAATTGAGATTGCGGCCGTCGTCGATCTGGTACAGCGGCGAGATTTCCGTAAGCGCGTGCCCAGGCGCCCTCTCAGGGTGCGGCCAACCTGTGCCCCACGTAATTCTCTCCGGATTCGCCGCGATGATTGCTTTGGCGAGCGGCACCACGTCCGGATAATCCGGCGACTGTTTCGAGATGCGATAGGGCGCCGAGACATCCACATAGGCTTTGCCACCCCGTACGAGTTTTAGAAGCGTGTCAAAACCCGGCTGGCTGAGGCCGCGCTCCGGCTGCGCTCCCCCGAAGTGGTCAAATATGACGGGAACGGGAGAGGCCATCACCTGCTCCTGGATGGCCTCGATCTCCGACAAGTGCCCGTGAAATTCGACGTGCCACCCGTAACGGTTCGCCCTTTCGACCGCGATTTTGAAGCGGTGCCGCGCCGATTCCGCGTCCGCCTGGCCCTCCACCGCAGCACTGATGATTCCGCAAACCCCGCTGCCGCGCATCTGCTCGAGTTCGGCAGCGGAAATGTCATCTCTTGCTATGACCACGGCACGGGCCTGGCGTCCGATCCGCTTAACGGCGTCCAGAATGCAGGAATTATCGGTGCCGTAGAAGCTCGGTTGCACGAAGACCACGCGGTCGATGTGCAGGGCACGATAGACTGAGCGCAACTCCTCAAGCGAAGCGGTTTCAGGGGTGTAACCGCGGTCGACTGCAAACGGAAACCGCGCCGGATCTCCGATCACGCACGCATGGGAGTCGCACGCCCCGGCAGGAACACTGAAATTTACTGGAGTGGCCGGCTGAGCCGCGGTGGCAAAAGCGGTCTTGATCGGCCCAGCGAGCGCCGCCACTCCGGCAACACCCGCAGTCTTAAGAACATTTCGTCGCGATAACATCGGTCCTCCGGGACGCGCGTTCGTCTGCGATCACATTTTGTTTCGTCGCGCAAACTGCCGGGAAAGATATACCGGCCCGCAAGCGCATGCAAGATGCGTTATCGCCCATCACTGAAAGAGCGACACCTTCAAGCACGGCTGCCCGGCAATCGAATGCTTGTCTTCCGCCTCGTGGTTCGATAGAGTGCCGCGCTAGCAGCCCGTCCTCAGGGATATGGACATCGTTTCCTGAAACTGTAATTGGAGGAAAACAACATGAACGATAGCTCCCAGCCGGATTTGTTCGCACCTATTTTGACCAGCGATGCGCTCATGGGCCCCTTGCTGCTGGTAGCGCGCCTGCTGACGACTGGTACCTTTGTGTTTTATATCCTCAACGAGCTGGCCAAAATCCATCCGCTCGGACCTTTACTCTACGTCGCCATTGCGGCACAGGTGCTCGGGATCGCCCTCGTGGCGCTTGGTTATAAGACACGATTCGCGGCGATCCTCCTCGCCGCGTGTATTCTCGCGACGCTCCTATTTTTTCGCGGGGAATTAGGGTTCCACAATTTTCTTGTGACCATTGCCGAGAAGGTGCTGGCGATAACGGGCGGCTTCCTGTTCATGTTCGCATACGGACCCGGGCCGCTCTCGGTTGACCGGCTTCAAGGCCACGACAAGCCAGCTGGCATCGCCAACAACAGCGTGGTGATGGGGCCGCTGCTGCTCGGAGGGCGCATGCTGACGGTTTTTGTTTTCTTCTTTTTCGGCGTTTCCAAGATTTTGCACACGCCGGAAATCAAAGCCTACATGGTGAGGCATAACGCGCACGTGCCGACGAATCTCGTCTATCTGGCGATTGTGACGCAGATCGTCCCTCCCCTGCTGGTGTTGTTCGGCTACAAGACGCGCTACGGTGCGCTGGCTCTCGCGGGCTTTTGCATCATCGCGCCGTCACTGTTCCATTCGGACTTCGGCAACCCTTCGGAGGTGGAGCACTTTTTTCTGGACTTCGCGATCACCGGTGGTCTGTTATTTATGTTCGCGCAGGGGCCGGGTCCGCTTTCTGTGGACGCACGATTAGGAAGCGCCCGAACTGCCTCGGCGAAGGAAGCCCTGTCGGTGAGCGCATAAGGCAAATCACGATTTGCCCGATCGGGAGAATCCACCTGGAAATTCGATGCGGAATGTTATTCTTGGCGTCGAAAGGAGCCTGCCAGCCATGACTATTTTCCGTCGAGTCGCGGCAATCGCCGCCACCGCTTTCCTTTTCACGGTGCCCGCAATCCGGGCGCAGCAGGAGTTTCCTCCGCCGCAAGGCATGGGGCGACTCGTTGTGGTGGCCTCCGGGCTATCCGGACCGGGCCAGTACAAGGAAGTTTCCGCCGACATCGCTAAACTCGGCTATGACGTAGTGCTCTTCGACGGCAACGGAGAGGAACACACCGAGGGCAAAGGCGTCAAGCGCGACATCGACAAAGCGCGCACCATGCTGCACGCGCTGCCCGGCAAGGTCGCCCTAGTCGGCTTCTCGCTCGGCGGCGGCATGGACCTTTACTACGGCACACAGCTGGCCGATGACGTGGCGGGAATCGTGGTCTGGTTCCCCGCAAATGCCTTCATCAAAGACGTGCCGGGATTTGTGAACCGTTTGCAGGTGCCGCTGGTTGTGTTCGCGGGAGGGAAAGATCACTTTCGCGACAACTGCTGCACGGCGGACAAGGACTCGACGCTCCAGCAGGCGGCCAAATCAGCAGGCAAACCGTTCGATCTGACCGTCTACCCGGACGCCAACCACGATTTCAGCAAGGGCGGCAACAACTACAATGCGAAGGATTATGCAGACGCGCTACAGCACACCGCGGACGCGCTGAAAATGTATCTCGGGAACTAACCATCGTCTCGAATCTCTCACCAGGCGATCTCCTCGGAACCAAGCAGCGGCCCGCTCGGCCAAAAGGCTGCCGCGGAAGAAAGAACCACCGCTTAACCTAGTTGTCGCCCGGTACCCGCCACCAGTCGAGGGCCTCGAACTGCGCACGCTTCAGGGAACCGTTGGCTGCGTACCAGCTGCGCCAAGCCGCGGCGTCTCCCGGAAGATTTTCACCCGTAATTTCCCGCAAAGCCATAAAGCACCAGTTGCTCATCCGCGGATCGAGATGCGGAGACGAAACAAGGTCGATGAGTCGGGGCACCATGCGGAAGCGCTGCTTGCGCGAAAAAATGCCGCAATCGGAAATATTGCATCCGGCGCGGTCGCGGACGGAAAAAGAAGCATCGTGAGTAAAGATATCGAACAGCTCGTCTAGGGCCTGGTCGGTGCCTATGAACCGCAGCCCTTCGGTGGCCCACTGCCGCACGGCTGGATCGGAATTGTTGCGCGCGTAGTCGAGAACGAATTGGTGGCTGCGTTCGGATTCGATACCGTCTCCGGCGAGAACCCCTAGGTAGTAAAGTGCAGCTCCGCGATAGGATGGATCCGAGCGCGCCTGGTCCATCAAGATAGCGACGGCTTGGGGTGTTTTTGTCCAGCCGTCGGCGGCCAGCTCCACATCGGCCTCCGCGCGGCGGACTCGCAGGTCGCGGGAGTAACGCGCGCGATCCTCCCATTGCCCGAGATTGCCGGTCCTTTGGAGATGCCCGGCCCAACCGGGGCTGCTTTGCGTTAACAGTTGCAGCGCCGCATGGTCGCCCGCGACGGAACGAGCCAGGAGTTCTTCGGCCTGCTGCTGAGCCGGAAAGGCGCGAAGATTTTCCAGGCTGGCCCGCTTCATGCTTTCGGTGCGCACCGAGGGGGCCGCCATTACGGCAGATCCGGCGTGGCGCGACTTCGCCTTGCGGAAAGCGGTGGTGCGCAGCATCATGAACCCGATAAAGGCCACCCACCCGGCAAAGAAGATTAGCCCGATTGCCTGCGGCCAATTTTTCGTGACGGTGCCTGCGGACCCGGCGCGAGCTCCCGCAAAAGTAAAAGCCCCTCCGGCCGCGGTTCCCGGCTGAGGCGGCGGCCCATAGAGCGAGTTGCCGACTTCGACCTGCGTATTCAGCGAAAGTCCGGCGCGCTTTTCAATCTGCGAGACAATCCAGCGCGCTTCCTGCCGGCTTTCGATATCGTCGATCAGGGTGTGCGCCTTCCCGTCTTTCTTCCGAAGGCGCAGCGAATACAGCGTGGAACCGCTGGAGCTAGCCTGCGAAATCGCAGTGACGGGCAGGATAGAGTCTACGTCGGAGACCTGCACCTGGTGAGTGGAGCCGATGCCGAATACAGAGCGTCGCCAGGAGATCGTCCCGTTCCCCACCACCAGCCGTGTCGAAGAGAGAGCCGTGTGGATAGTCGCCAAGCCCAGAAAGAAGCACAGCAATCCAACAATCGCGAAGGCAAATATAGGAGGCCGCCGGTCCACTTGCAGCATGGCGGCAAAAAGCGCCCCGCAGGCAGCGGTGAGAGCCACCACGAGTGCCGCGCGGCCGGGGTTGCGTCCCGCGCGGAAATAAAATTCCAGACCGTCGGGCGACTCGCGGAGGATCACGCGATGTTGGGCGGGTTCGGCAACGTCGGAAGCGGCCTCGCTGCAGGTGGTGGTTGTCGGCGAGAAGCGCCCGGATCGAACGCGGCTATCGGAATCCGCCGAGGCAAAAGAGGCCGCGCGCGGCGCCGCTTGCGAGGTGCGATAGACTGGCAGTTCGAACTGGTCCGCGTAATCGACGCCCGGGACGTCCGCCTTCGCGCTCAGCAACCAGTAGACCTGATCGTTCGGGTTGTCGCGGTCTGTCTCGAAAGCGTCTGGAGGAAGGGCGAAATCAACCGGGATGACCGTGTCCAGCGGCCCCCGGCTCAGTGAGGTAGAATGGATGTTTTTCGAATCCTCCCAGAGCGGCACCTGTTGAGTGGAGCGATTGTTGCCCGAACCGGTTGAAACGCGCCGAAAACAGGTGAGCTGGAGGTCGATACCGTGGGGCGCATCGCCGCGAATCTGCACGTGAATGGCGCCGGCAACATGGCCGCCGGGAGTGTACGGCAGCGAATTCATCTCGAAATACGATTTGCCAAAACGCTCCAGTCGGATGGTGGCGCGGATCGCGCCGAAAAGGACGATCAAGCCAACCAGTTCAAATGCGGCCGGAACCAGGTATTTGGGATCCTGCGTTTGCGAAAGCTGAGAATAGGCCCCTAGCGAGACCGGCAGCGACAGCATGTTTACCAGCGCTGCCGCTACCCACCACCCGATGGCTCGGGATTTGTTTTGTGTTTCGACGCGACTCGCGGCCCAGTCTTTTCGCCAGAGCCAGGGAGATCCGGGATTGGCCAGTGCCCTTTCCGCCTGCTCTTTCAATCGGGCATAACCGAACAAGGCGCCGAGAATCAGGCCCGCGCCAATAATCGCAAATACGGAGCCGAACATGGCGCCGCCAATCCGGGCAGCGGCGGGCTGATTTGTCGCTTGCACAGACCTGGCTGCGAACAGAAGACCTGCGCCTAAAAACGGCAAGCCGAAGGCGATCAGAACCGCAGCGCCAAGCTTGGACGGGGAAGCCACAGACTATTTTCTCGCGTATTTGAGGCGAGCGAAATTATGCCGGCACGGCAGACATCTGAAAAGTAACTCGGCACACGCCATGCGATGGAATCGCGTGGTGGGCGCTTTTAGCCTCCCACGCAAGCCCCAAAAACTTCATTTCGCCGGTGGATTTGCGGGCGGTCTCTGGCGGCTTGCGGGTGGCACGATTCCGTTGTCGCGCAGGTATTCGACCATCTGGCCATAGTGATCCATCGAGTGAGCGCAATCGAAAATTACGACCGCGGCAGGCGTCTTCAGGAAAGGCGTCGGCGGCCTCTTGAGCGATGAGAAAGTGGTCTCCGCATCCATTGTGGCGATAGCTTTGTGTCCGAGGGCGAACGAATCGCGCAAATACTGCATGATCTGCGCCTTGGTCCGAATCGCATCCGGGCCGTTTTCGCGCTCGAATTCCGAGTCTCGCGTTTCAGCCGGCTGGTCCAGGATCGCGCCGAAGAACCGGTTGTTCACGGTCGCAATGTGTTTCACCTCCTGAGCGAACGTGCGCACGCCCTTGAACTCTCCGTTGGTGGGCGCGAAGGAGTACTTATCTTCCGGCATGGCATCCGCCGCGCCGGCGATCTCGCGCTCTTCGGATAAAAGCTGCGCGTCCAGCACGGACTTAATCGTAGCGGGCTCCGGCGATCCGGAGGTTGGCCTCGCTGTGGGTGACTGCTGCGCCCGCGCCCCGTTGCCGCCCCACAAACACCCGATACATAGCACTCCGATTCCAACCACTTCGCGAATTCTCATTGCGTTCCCCTTTTGCGGTCTGTCCGTTTGCATCGGCTTGACGGCGGATAGTGTACACCTCGAAGCGAAATCCAGACCAGGCAGGCAAGTCAGACAATAATTGGAAGGTTTCAGTTACCGGCGATGCCGCTGGCGCGATTTACGGCCCGTGGGGATGCAACATAGGTTCACGGCCGGAGGCGCATTCAATATCCTCCGGCCGCAAATCCGCGAACCTTTACTTCACTTCCGGTTCCCGTTCTTCATTACGGCGCTGACGTCATCGGGGTTGATGAGGTCAGGCGCCGTCCAGCCGTCCAAATTGTATTCGCTCATGCATTGCTCGGCGAAGCCCCGGTATTTTGCGGCCTGCCCGAGCGTTTCCGCCACCATCAGCGCCTCCACTCGAATGTTCTCGTTGTTGCCGAAGTAGTTGCGCTCGTAGAGTTCGTGCCGGCAGCCAAACTCCGTGCCTACCGCGTCCCACATCAACTTCATCAGCTTCACGCGGTCCACTGCGTCGTAACCGTTCGATCCACGGACGTACTGATCCAGATACTTTCGGATTTCCGGCTGTTTGAAGTCGGTTGCATGGGAGGGCAGATAAATGAGCGCGCTCGCCAGCACATTCTCGATGATTTCCTTCAGCCGGGAGTAAGCGATATTCGACATAACGCGATACGCCAGCCCGTAATCGAGATTCGGCAGTACGTATCCCGGAGTCCACGGCGTGGTGGTCCGCGCCATGGCGTCCGTGAGCGCCCAGAACAGGTTCCGCCACGCGATCACCTCGCCCACTTGCACCTGCACGCCGCGAAAATCCTTCGCGCCGGTGGAATCCACGCCTTTCAATAACAAACCGGCGATGAAGTCGAGCTTGACCGCCAGCCGCGTGCAGCCGTGGAACATGAACCGGGGGAGGAATCCTGACCGAGGGAAGAAGTGATTCACCTTGTCGATGTCGCCGTAGGCGAACACATTTTCCCAGGGGATGAAAACCTTGTCGAACACGATGATCGAGTCATTCTCATCGAGCCGACTCGACAAAGGATAATCGAAGGGACTGCCCATCACCGCCGCCGTCATCTCATAGGACGGACGGCAGAACAGTTTCAGGCCCGGAGCCGTGTTGGGCACGATGCAAACGAAGGCGAAATCCTTCGTCTTGATCGGCAGCGCGCCGTTATTGGCTATGAAATTGTAATGCGTCAGCGTCGACGTGGTTGCCACCACCTTCGCGCCGCTCACAATCAAGCCGCCGTCCGTTTCCTTTTCCACGTGCATGTAGACATCCCGCACGTCCGCGAGCTCCTTGTTGCGGTCAACCGGCGGATTCACGATCGCGTGGTTTACGAAGGTGACCTCCTCCTGCACCTTCTTGTACCAGCGCCGGGCGTTGTCCTGAAACGGCGTGTAAAATTCGGGGTTCGCCCCAAGGGTCGCGAGAAAGGATGCCTTGTAATCCGGACTGCGGCCCATCCAGCCGTACGTAACGCGGGCCCACTCCGCGATGGCGTCCCGCGAACCGATCAACTCTTCGGCATTGCGTGGCGCCTTGAAGAATTTCTGCGTGTACCCGCCGCTGCCGGTGTCCGTTGGACAACACAGTATGCTCTTCCGCTGATCGTGCAACGCATCATATAAGCGAGCCAGCATGCGTACCGTGTTTCGGAACGCAGGGTGCGTCGTCACATCCTTTACGCGCTCCCCGTAAATCCATATCTCGCGGCCATCCCGCAGGCTCTCGATGTATTCCTGGGAAGTGAATGGCTGCGTTCGCGTCGCTCCGTCCAAAACGGCCGTCTGAGCATTGTCTTTGCCGGACATCGCAATCCTCCTTGGTGATGTTTCGCTATTTGTTCAAGCAGCGCCGCGACAGAAACCCTGAAACTCACTTCACAAACTTGATCCAAGTTCGAGCGCACTGGCGCCGAGAAAATACTGCGAGCCACCCCCAACTGGCTGTATTGAAGATCACCCCTTCGTGTGAGCGCAGACACAAAACTGCTTCGCGGCGCTTGCGGCTCGCGATTTCCCCGCACTGCGACGGGCGAACAGGCCAAGATTTGGAGTGGAAAATGTGACCGGAGTCACAGAGTAGCTAAGGTGGACAACCGGGGGCGTGTTCCTCAGCTTTGCAGACGATTGACATCGAGCGAAGGATGCAGCTTAGCCATTGAATACAGGATTCACCCTATTGCAGCGTGCCGTCTTTGTCTGCGATGTTTCGCCATTCGTCCGGGCCCTCACATTGGTTGGAGGTTGCCGTGCCCCCTCGCTCTCAAATCGTTGTTGCATCCTCAGCCCCCGAAACTCGGCAGCGAATTATTCAGGTACTTGACAGGTTGGGAGTTGCTTGTATCGGTGTCTCAAGCGTAGCCCAATGCCGGGAACTTTTGGCTCAGTCCAAGGTTGGACTCATCTTCTGCGATCGTCGTCTTAGCGACGGCAGCTTCACGGATGTGTTGCATGCAGCCGCGTGCAACTCAACGGCAGGCAACGCGCGAGTTGTCTTGATGTCGTGCGTGATCGACCCGGAGGAGTACCATGCCGCCCGAAGTGCCGGACTGTTTGAGGTAATTCCATCTCCCACTCGCCCGACAGACTTGGAGTGGATGGTGATTCTGGCAAAACGTGCGGAGCGAACGGGAACCAAGCGCCTTGTCAGCGTTTCACCGAGACTAAGCGATAGAGTCGCCAATTGACTGCTGCCTCAGATGCAGGGTTCAGGGCACTGCTGACCCGTGCCCGACCGTCGAACGGCTCTCTTCGATCATCTTCCAGTGCAACTGGTATAGAGGATTGAACGAGCCGCCGCTACACCGCCCGCAGGAAGCAATCCGCCGCCGGTGCCTTGTGACCACACGCCTGCAGCCAGGGCATTCCGCTATCCACTTCGATGACGGAGCGACCACCGACCGCTCGCAGCACCGAGAGCCGCTGCAGCCCAGCTCGCTCGCTTTGGCTCGCCACACCTGGTCATGCGCGTGATTCGGACCCACCAGCGCATGCGCAATCTCGTGGAGGATCGTGTTTCTGACGTCCGGCTCGGAATTCAACAGCGTAAATTTCCTGCTCAGCGCGATCTTGCGAGCGCGATATTTGCAGATACCGAACCGGCGAACCGCCCGGTCGAACTCAAAGTGCCAATGAGAAAGTCCGTGAGCGGACAATAACCGGCGGGCAAGTGCTTCAGCGTCTTTGAGAATCATCGTATCTTTGCTTGGGCTCCCTCAGAAACCGTAAAGCCGAGCGGCATTTTCCACCAGGATAAGTTTCAACTGGTCGGTGCCGGAAACCCAGGTGGCGAGCGAATTGAGGCTCACGGCATCGTCAATCTGTTCGAACGGCACCACTCCCGTCATCTGGCGCCCGGGAACCGTGGCCGCATGCGGCCAATCGCTGCCCCAGGTGATCCTGTGCGGATTGGCCGCAATGAGAGCCTTGGGGATGGGCGCGGCATCCGGATAGTCGGGAGCCTGGCTCGAGATGTGTGACGGCGTCGAAAGTTCCACATAGACCCGGCCGCTGCGAAGCATATCCAGCAGTATGCCGAAGCCCCGCTGATGAACATCCCCAGCATTCTGAGCCCCGCCGAAAAGCGTTAGCTTAACAGCCACCTTCGAAGCCATCACTTGATCCCGGAAGGCTTCCATCTGCGGCAAACGCACGTACGTCTCGATGTTCCATGGGCGATCGCCAATCTGGGCCGCGGCGTCCTTGAAATCGCTCATCTTGTGGACCACCAGCCCGCGCATTCCTCCGCGATGAAGCCGGTCGAGTTCCTCGCTGGAAGTGTCCGGAGCAAACGCGGCGACGCCCCGCGCGTTGCGGCCAAGCTGCTTGATCGCGTTCAGCGTACAGGTGTGATCCGTGCCGTAGACGGTCGGTTGCGAGATAACCACGCGGTCGATGTGCAGCGCCCGGTGCAACGCGCGCACGTCCGCAATCGAGGCGGTCTCCGGCGTGTAAGGGCGCGACGCCGCGTAAGGAAATTCCCCGGGGTCAAAAATATGCGTGTGGCAATCGCACGCGCCCGCGGGGACTTTAAAATTTACCGGAGTGCGCGGCTCCGGGGCGCTCGCCAGAACAGTTCCGAATGGACGAGCCAGCACCGCCGCTCCGGCCGCGCCGATGGCCCCTGCCAGAATCTCCCGTCGTGAAAACATAGCCCTCCTCAAAAAGACAGCCAATACCAAATAGGCAGCCGGTTAGTCTGTTTTTGACGTCCAGCCCGCACCGGCCACCTTCTCCATAGCAGCGACGGCCTCGGCCGGCACGATCTTCCAGTTTCCCGCCGCTTCGGCGGGAATCTTCTTCGTGCGCGTCACGTAGTCGATCACCAGCTCTTGCATGTCCCCGGTGCGACCCGCCACCGGCACTCCTTTATAGACCGTGTATCCGCCCTCCCCCATGCGCCGCGAAGAGGACACCGCCACCCGCAGCTTCTGCGCGGGATTGAGCGGCTTGCCATGAAATTGCAGATCGCGGATCCGGTCTCCCGCGGGTCTGGCCAGGTCGATCTCGTAGGAGACGCCTCCGGCTTGATCCGGCGTGAACGAAGGGGCCTGGATCGCGCTGCCGGGAGGCGGAGGCCACTGCGGAAAGAAGCTTGCGGTGTGCTCGAGCGCCTCCTTGAGTTGCGCCCCGGTCATCTCGAGAACGACGCCGCCCCCGGCTTCGGGATAGAGTGCGCCGACCTGGCGGACGGTTACAGCTCCCGCGGAAATTTTCACCCCTTCGTTCAACAGGTTCGCCATGGACACATCGGCATGCCCCGCATCGAGTTCGGTTTCCTGGATCACGTCGAGAAGTGGAGTGTCTTCGTAGCGCGCATGTTTTCCCGAGACGTCTTTCGGGGTGCTGGCCACGGGCGTGTCGAGATACTGTTCGAGCTGCTGGCGGTAGGGCTTCACCACCGCGGCGGTCTCAGGATCGGGAGGCACGTCTGCCGTCACCGGAATGGTGTGGGAATGCTTGGAAGCGACTTCCCAACGTCCGTTGGCGGCTTTCGTCATCACCACGTCCGCTCGCGCGAGCGACATCCCCCAGTATTTCGCCTCCGTCAGCAGCGCGCCGCCGATAAATTTCTCCGGCAACTCGCTGTGCGTGTGGCCGAAGAAAATCACATCGATGCCCGGTATCTGCTCGGCAACATCGGGAGCCAGATTCTCGCTTTCCTCCTGGATTCTCGCGGACTGCCCGCCCGACGGATTGCTGGCAAAACCCGAATGCAGCAGCACCACGAGGAGGTCCACCTTCGGACGCAGCTCGGGAATCACCCGCTTGGCTGCCTGCAGAATGGGCTCGAACTCATAGCCTTTGCTCGGCGGCGCCACCGTGGTCACAAACCCGACGATTCCTACGCGCACACCCCGCACGTCCTTGATGATGTACGGAGGGAAGTAGGGAGCGCCCTCCGTGTAGGTCTGTTTGATGTTGGCGCACAGCCAGGGAAACTGCGATTCTCCCTTGATCTTCCACATCGGCTGCGGCGCGAAATTGAACTCGTGATTGCCGACCGCCATGGCGTCATAGTGAAGCTGGTTCATGGCCGCAATCATGGGGTTCAGGCTCTCGGGCTTCTTATTCAGAAAATAATTCGTGAGCAGCGATTCCGGGTCCTGAACCATGTCCCCCGAATCGAATAACAGCGCGTCAGGAGCCTCCGCGCGCGCCTGTTTCACGAGCGTGGCGATTTTCTCGAGTCCGAGGTCGATAGGTTTGCCCGCGTAATAATCCCAGGGCTCGATCCGGCCGTGCAGATCGGTAGTGCCGAGGAGTGTGATCGAAACGCTGTCGGGCGCCGGTGCGCGCCGGGCGGCAGACATTCCTCCGAATAATTCAACCGCGATGAAGATCGCTACCAAGACCAGCGCGCGAAGTAAGAATTCCCGGCGGATTTTCATATGGAAAGCCTCATCTCCCCGTTCCCTTCCGAACACGAAACAATCTCTAGGCGGCTGCCTTCCCGCTCTTCGGCTACGATCTCGTGGGCTATTCAATAATTTCCGCGAGGAACGGTAACACCGGCAACAAAAGCAGTCAATTCACGTACGGTAGAATGTCGTTAGTACACGATATGTCCGGTCTGATTAACACACGATATGTCCGCTTTTTAAGAAGCGGCCAGCGGAGAAGATGCATGCCAGGAGAAGCCACCCGATGGCCGCCCTGGAGCGGACGATGAAGATACAAGAAGTGATCTGGAATCGAATCGTTCATAGCAGTAAACGCGACACGCATCCGGCGTCGCGAGGGAACGCCCTAACGGATTCTTCAGGACGGATGCTGAGAAGGTTTTTGCCGCAAACTCACAGAACGTTTACGGCTCGCGCCGCCAGCAGAACGACTATCGTCAGTGAAATCAGGGCCTGCAGCATGGTGCCGGCCTTTGCCCAGCGGGACAGCACCGCTGTGTCGGTGGGAGAGAAAGCCGTGCTGGTGTTGAACGCGAGAAAGAGATAGTCCATGAATTGGGGCGACCACGAATCGAGGCCGTCCTCGACCAGCATCTGGGGAAAAAGAAACGAACTATCCAGGCGGCAGCGCGCGTGGTCCCGCTGCACCGGGCCTCCCGCATCGAGCTTCCAATACCAGAGCGCGAACACCAGAACGTTGGTGACCCAAAGCGCCGTCGCCGAACGCAGCAGGATCTTCGGCGAATCGCGATGTCCCGGGATTCCCTGGATCAGAAAAACCAACGAAGCGATCATGGCGAACGTGATCGCCCCGTTGACGCAGAACGTGAGGATCCGGGTCACGTTGTAATGGCCGCGGCGGTGAGAGACGGTAATCGGTATCAGCAGAGCCAAGACCACCGCCAGTAAAAGCCAGCCTGGCCCTACGGAGAGGTGTTCCGGCAGTGCCCAGTACATGCATGCGGCCGCCAGCATCGCCACGAACGCGGGCCAGCGCGGTTCGCGGACAATTGGGCCGCCCCTTCCGATTCGGATTTCGCCCATCGCACGATTCCCCTGCCTCACGAAGCGTACCACGGTACGCTAATCGAGCCATCCAGCCGCATAAGCCAATGAAACGCGCCCGCCGGCTAGGACGTCTTTCGGGTACCCGTAATTTGTGGACATCGCAGCAAATTATACGTATATATCACTCGGAACGGATAAACACCGAACTTGCCCGGAGCAGCATAAATAATAAATAAAGGTACAGATTTTGGTTTTGAGGCGCGATCGAGGTACTGGAGTCAGGGATGAGGACAGGTAGTCGGCGGGCGGTTCTGGCATTGGCTGTTGCGATTTTTTGTGCCATAGCGATTCCGGTTGAGGCTCGGCAACCCGGAGTCGATGATTCGAGCGCGGACACCAGGGACATCCATGTCCTGAATGTGCGCGGGAACGTTTACATGTTGGTGGGCGCGGGCTGCAATATTACGGTACAGGTTGGAGAAGCGTTTGTGGTCGTCGTGGACGCCGGGCTTCCCCAGTTTTCCGATGAAGTGATTGCGACAATCCGGAAATTATCCAGCCTGCCGATCATGTTTCTCGGAAATACAAGTTCCGACGCGGACCACACCGGAGGGAACGCCAAGCTCGTTCCGGCGGGGGGAGCGTTGCCGAATGCCACGATGGGCTTCTCGCGCGAAGACGAAAAGGATACCACCCGATTAAAACTGTTCCCGGGCGCCACGATCGTCGCGAGTCTCAACACGGTGAACCGCACCGAGGAAGAGGCTGGGAAGACCACTGCGATCGGCTTTGAGAGCGAGGGTTTCAAGCTTTACAACAATGAGCCGGTGGTTTTCTATCATATGCCCAAGGCCCACACCGATGGGGACTCGATCGTGCTTTTTCGCTCGTCGGACGTGGTCAGCGTGGGAGACATTTTCACGACGGTGAGCTACCCGGTGATCGAGACGTCGAACGGCGGCACCGTCAGCGGATTTCTGGATGCCATCAATGACCTGATCGAAATACTCGTCCCGAAGTACGGCGAGGAGGGCGGCACGTACGTGATACCGGGGCACGGGCACTTGTCGGATCGCGCCGATGTCGTGAATTATCGCGATATGGTGACCATGATTCAGGGCCGGGTGCAGGATATGGTGAAAAACGGTATGACGCTCGAGCAGGTACAGGCGGCCAAGCCGACTCTGGATTTCGACGGCATCTACGGAGCCGACGGAGGGCCGGAAATTCACCGAGATCGTCTATCGCGAACTCACTAAGAAGCCAGGGCCGAAATAGCCGGAACAGGGACAATAATTAATGATAACGAGGTATCGGATTTTTAAAGATCGTAAAGCCGCCTGCGCAGCCGCTTTGCTTGTCTTGCTGCTCGTTTTATTTTTTATTCCCGCAACTGGCGCCTCGGCAGCCTCAAAGTGCGCCACCCCACCTGCTCCGGCGTCCGCGAAAGCGAGAGCCGTGATCGATCTGACGGGCTACTGGGTTTCCATCGTTGACGAAGATTGGGTATGGCGCATGATGACTCCTGCCAAGGGCGACTTTACGAGTGTTCCGCTGAATGCGGAAGGCAAGAAGGTGACGAACGCCTGGGATCCCGCGAAGGACGAAGCGGAAGGGAACCAATGCAGGGCCTACGGGGCGGGCGGAATCATGCGGATACCCGAGCGGCTCCATATCACCTGGGTAGACGATAACACTCTCGAGATGGACATCGACGCGGGAATGCAGAAGCGCCTGTTCCATTTTGACGGATCGAAATGGCGCGGCGGCGATCCTCAGTGGCAGGGCGATTCCGTGGCCGTCTGGGAGAAGCAAATCCAAAGGCGATCGAACGGCGCGCCGTTCGGTGGTCCTGAACCGGGGAAGGGCGGCAACCTGCATGTGATTACCACGCACATGCGCCCTGGATATATCGAGAAGAACGGAATTCCTTACAGCGGTAACGCGGTGCTGAACGAGCACTTCCGGGTACTCGATGTGAATGGCGCGCCCGACGTATCTGATTCTGACGTCCGTGATTCAGGATCCCACCTATTTGGTGGACACCTTCGCTCTGAGCAGCCAGTTCAAACGAGAGCTGGACGGCTCCAAGTGGGACCCCACTCCGTGTCGCCCGTTATGGCCTCTTACGCTGCACGAGATATTGGGCCGGAATGCGCGGAGTGCCGAGAGTCAATAGATTGCAATTTTGCAGGTAAGGAGAAGCCGCGATGCGCATGAACATCTGGAAATCGATCGGAATTTCAGCCGCGTTGGGATTGATCGCTGCGGTCGCCATCGTCCGCACGGACGCTTATCCCCAGCCGCGCGGCGCGGCACAAGCGCGGCCGGCGGCGGTCGACGCCGACGTGATCTCGGGAGTGGTGACCAGCTCGAACGGCCCGGAGGCCGGCGTTTGGGTCATTGCCGAAACAAACGAACTCCCCACCCAGTTCCGCAAGATTGTAGTGACGGACGATCAGGGCCGCTACGTGCTGCCCCAGTTGCCGAAAAAGAATTACAAGGTATGGGTGCGAGGGTACGGTCTCGTTGACTCACAGCCTGTGCAAGCCATGCCGGGCACGGCCCTGAACCTGCAAGCGGTGGTCGCCCCCGATGCGAAAGCTGCCGCTCAATATTATCCCGCCGATTATTGGTATTCGCTCATGCAGTTGCCCCCGAAGAGCGCTTTTCCGATGACCATCGGCCCGGCGGCGTCCGATGACGATTCACCCACCGCCGCACCCAAACGCCCCAGCACTTTATCGGAGGCTGCATGGATCTACAGATTGAAGCGAGGTTGCGGGTCCTGTCACCAGATGGGAGACAAAGCCACCCGCGAAATTCCCCCGGCGCTGGGGCACTTCGACACCGGCGCTCAGGCCTGGCAGCGTCGGATTGAGTCCGGACAAATTGGCGCTTCGATGGTAGGTGGCGTTTCACAGCTTGGTTACGACAACGCCATCGCGATGTTTTCCGATTGGACGGACCGCGTCGCCGCAGGTGAACTGCCTCCGGCCCCGGCGCGTCCGCAGGGGATCGAGCGCAATGTCGTGATCACGCTGTGGGATGTAGGCACGCCGAAATCCTTCGTGCATGACGCGATGAGCACCGACAAGCATCATCCGACTGCCAACGCCTACGGGAAGGTGTACGCAACCGAATGGTCGTCCGGCATGCTGGAGGGAATCGATCCCGTCGAGGACACCAAGTTCGCGATTCCCGTTCCCGTGCCGGAGGTTGCCGCGGAATTCCGGCGCACGCATCCGCAAACTTTTTTGAAGCCTTCTCCCTATTGGGGGCGCGAGGTGGTATTTGACGACACGCTCGAGGAGGAGGCTGGGCAGCTCGACAGCAAGGGCCGCGTTTGGTTCATCCTGGAAGATCACCGCGAAGCGATTCCTCCCTATTGCAACGGCGTATCGAGCAATCCCTTCGGCAAGAATTTCCCAATCGGGGCGAACGGGCGCCAGATCGCCTACTTCGATCCCAAGTCGGGTAATTTTGGCCTGGTCGACACATGCTTCGGCGGCTCGCACGAGGTGATCGACAATGACAAGGACGAAACCTTGTATGTGACCGCCGGCGATAACGGCGGCCCCACGTCGCGCTTCGGAATTGGCTGGGTGAAGATCAGGGTCTGGGACGAGACGCACGACGGAGAAAAATCGCAGGGTTGGTGCCCGGCGGTCATCGATTACAACGGCGACGGAAAAACGGGCGCCTTCACAAAACCGAACGAACCGCTCGATCCGAAATTGGATCGCCGCGTTCCCGGCGGCGGGTATGGCATCAGCGTTAATCCGGTGGACCACAGCGTGTGGTATGCGGCGCAGGATCCCGTGCCGGGAAGAATCGTTCGCATCACGCTCGGTTCGAATCCTCCGGCCACATGCCTTACGGAAGCTTACGAGCCTCCCTTTAACAACCCCAAGGTTCCCGGTGTGGTGGCTTTTTCGCCCGAGGGAATCGATGTCGATACCGATGGCGTGGTGTGGACTGCGCTGGCCGGCACAAACCAGCTCGCCAGCTTCGACCGGCGCAAATGCAAAGTATTTAACGGGCCCGCCGCAGCGGGCCAGCACTGCCCGGAAGGCTGGACGCTTTATCCCGTGCCCGGTCCCACCTTTAAGGGAGGCACCGTACCGGCGGACTTCTTTTATTACAACTGGGTCGATCGCTTTAACACCTTCGGCCTTGGCGACAATGTGCCGGTGATCACTGGCACGTTTTCGGATTCATTGATCGTCTTCGATCCCAAAACCAAAAAGCTCGCCACCCTGCGCGTGCCGTATCCGCTCGGATTCTACTCGCGATTTGTGGATGGCCGGATCGATGATCCGAAAGCGGGTTGGAAAGGGCGGGGGCTGTGGTCGTCCGACGACACCCGGGTCAGCTTCCACAACGAAGGCGGCAAAGGCGCCACGAGTTATGTCGCGCACTTCCAGCTTCGTCCCGACCCGCTCGCTAAGTGAAGCGGAGCGTTCGGGTATTCATTTGTTTCTGGTTGGGTTTCGAAGGGAAGTTTAGGGAGATTGCAATGGGACGGACAGAAGTAAGGACCAACAGAAATCGTGTGGATAGGAGCGCGTGTTTGTTTCTGTCGTTGGCGTTCACCGCTTTGCTGGCCGGCGCGCCAGTTCGCGCGCAGGTCGACTTCGCGGGCACCTGGGGGCAAAAGTTCCAGGAAGATATCGCCGAGCGCGGGGATGCGGCGATCGGGGATTACGTGAGTCTGCCGATCAACGACGCCACGCGCATGAGGGCGGACGCCTGGGATGCGGAGCAATGGACGATGGTGGAACACTTGTGCCACGCGCACCCGATCGACTACGCCCCGCGCGGACCGTCGCAGATGCGCATATGGTCCGACATCGATCCGATGACGCAAGGTGTTACAGCCTGGCACACGATCCTCAGTTACATGCTTCCCCAGCGGACCATCTACATGGATGGGCGCCCCCATCCGCCCGAATGGGCGGCTCACACCTGGCAGGGATTCTCCACCGGCGAGTGGGTGGGGGACATGCTGAAGGTGACGACCACCCACTTGAAAGAGGGTTACTTCCGGCGCAACGGTCTTGCGCGCAGCGAGAAGGCCACCATCACCGAGTATTTCTTCATGGACGAAAACAATCTGACGGACGTGGCGATCATCAACGATCCGGTCTATTTGACCGAGCCCTTTGTTCTAAGCACGGATTGGGTGCGCGACGTAGGCAAGCAACTTTCTCCGAACTTTTGCATCTCCACGGTGGAGATCACTCATCCGAAGGGTTGGGTCGCTTACCACCTGCCTGGGCACAATCCATGGCTGCATGAGTATTCGGACAAAGCGGGTATACCGTACGAAGCGATACGCGGCGGAGCCGAAACGATGTATCCGGAGTATCAGAAGAAGCTGGCGACCATGACGGTAGCGCCCAAGCCGGAAAGTAATTCAGCGGAAAAAGGCAAATGAGCGACGGTGGTTCGATGATGGTGACATCGCTCGCGGTGCATTACAGAAGCCGATCGCTTTAATCCCTCTCAAATTCTCCTTCTTCTCCAACTGAGCACTATTTCAAGACTGCGACTCCGCCCACTTTCGAGCGAAGAAATAAATTGTCCTTGACAAACACGCTGCGGAAAGACTATTAGCTGCTGTCAACAAAGGCATAAACGGGCTGGTTGAGTCAGCAGCCGGGAGGGGTGCCCGGATGAGCTCGGGTGAATAGTTCGGCGGAATATTCGCGAGCCGTGGCTGGGATCGGAGATTCCGGGGGTGGCGGGGATCGATGAAGGACCTCAATGGTGGGCATTGTGGTTTGCGGTTATCGTCAGTTCCACGCCGCGCCGGTTTATTTTTCGTAGTTTCTCCCCCCTTTTTCGCGACGTCCTCCTCCGCAGTTCCGTTGGATATTGAAAAGACCAAACGCCGAAGAAGCAGATTATTTCTCAATAGAAGCAAGAATTGGGGCCCCGTCCGCGTCAGGAGTGCAGCAACCGGCCATGTAGCTGCTCACAAAGGGGTGACGTATGTTCAATGACTCGAGTCTTCGCTCGTTTTGTCTCGTAGTTCTCGTGCTGTGCATGATTGCCTGTCCCTTTGCCATGGCACAAACCGCCGCCACCGGAGCGCTGTCAGGCGTAGTTACCGATGCGACGGGCGCCGTGGTGGCGGGAGTGACGGTTATAGCCACGAATACCGGCACCGGCCAGTCGCGCACCGCGACGACCGGAGCGAACGGCGCCTACAATATTGGTTTGCTTCCGCCGGGCGATTACCGCGTGAGGTTTGCGGCCGCCGGGTTCAAGACGGTCGAGATTCCTTCCGTGAACATCAACGTGACGGAAACTCCCGTCGTGAATTACCAGCTGGAAGTGGGCACGCAATCCCAGGAAGTGACGGTGACCGGCGAAACCGAGGCGGTTCAGACCTCCAACGCCGCGGTGGGAACGGTGATGAGCTCCCAGACCGTGAGCGGACTTCCTCTGACGACGCGCAACTATTCGAATCTTCTGGGTCTTTCGGTGGGAGCGAATGCCTCGGTCTACAACGCCACCACAATGGGAAAAGGCACCACCGACATCTTCGTGAACGGGCAGAGCAACATCCAGAATAATTTCCTGATGGACGGAGTCTCCATCGTGAACTTTTCTTCCGGCGGAGTCGCCAACGACGCGACCACCAACGCCGGGGTTGGAATCGTGAATCCGGATGCCATCCAGGAGTTCAAGATCCAGACCTCGCAGTACGATGCAGGCTACGGACGCGAACCCGGCGCCAATGTGAACGTGGTCACCAAGTCCGGCACCAACCAGTTCCACGGTTCCGCTTTCGAGTTCTTCCGCAACACCGCTCTGGATGCCAATGATTTCTTCCGGAAGCTGACGCCCCCTGTGATCACAGCCAGCGGCGCGGCCGTGCCCAACAATACTCGCCAGGTGCTGAACCAGAACCAGTTTGGCGGAACGTTTGGCGGCCCGGTCAAGAAGGATAAGATTTTCTTTTTTACGTCCTACCAGGAGACTCGGCAGAAGAACGGGGCGGGATCTCAGGGCTACTCCGCCGGCGTGGTTTTGCCTCCGATTCCCACCGGCGATCGCTCGAACACAGCTGCCTTCCAGGCGGCGCTAGGGGCGGCGGTTTGTCAATCGGGCCATCCGAGTGTGAAGAATGACTCCACACAGCTCGGTGGCACGCAGGTCGCTTGCGATGGATCGAATATCAACCCGGTCGCGATTAACCTGCTTCAACTCAAGAATCCCGACGGCAGCTATCTGATTCCGAGTTCGGGCGTTTCGCCCAGCTCCTCAACCGGAGGTTACCTCTCCGGCCAAACTTACAGCATTCCCGCCCAGTATAAGGAGCACCAGGCAGTAGGGAACTTCGATTACACGATCAACGACAAGAACACGCTGTCGGGCCGCTACTTCTACACCAGCGACCCCACGGCCATCTCTTTCAATCAGGGCTATGCCGGCACCACCATCTGCGCCTGCCTGCCGGACACCGGCATGACCACCCGATTCACCACCGTGACCTCACTCCTGAAGCTCACGTCGATCGTCAACAACAACCTGGTGAACGAAGCCCGGGTCTCCTACCAGCGTATCGATTCGTTCCTGGCGCACAATATTCCATTCACGAATACCCAGGTGGGCATCGCGCCGATCCTTCCCACGCTGACCACTCTCGACCAGATCACCGTCACCGGGTTCTTTCAATTCGGCGCCATCCCCAATATTCCGAACAAAAAATGGACGGGCGCTTTCGAAGTAGCCGACCAGGTTTCCTGGAACCATGGCATGCACACGATCAGGGCCGGCGGGGAATATGAGAAGGACCAGGAAAACTGGGCATTCGTGGGCTTCCTCGTGGGCGCGGAAGTCTTCCAGAGTTTTCCGGACTTCCTGCTGGGATTGCCCGGCTGTACCCCCGGCATTGGGGGAGCCACCGCTACGACGACGGCTCCGGCAACGGGCAACTGCCTTGCCAGCCAACTTGCGGGCCAGACAAATGGCACGGCCGCGAGCAATATTTCTCAAACCGGCACAATTCCCGCCGTCGTTTCGCCCAACGGCGTTGTGCATGCGTTCCGGCAACCCAATGCGAATGCCTTTCTTCAGGACGACATAAAGCTCAACAAGCGGCTGACCGTCAACCTGGGTGTACGATGGGAATACAACGGCTACTTCTGGGACAAGTACGGGCAGAACGATACCGTCTGGACCAGCCTGGTCAGCACCGTCAACACGCCCGCTTTGCTGGGAACCTCCAACGCCACCGGCTCGCTCGCCGGGTGGGTAGTGCCTTCCAATTTCAGCCCAACCCGGTTTCCCGCTCCCACTGTTTCGGGCGTTTTCCAGAACAACCATCTGAGCCCCGCCCAGCAAAACGCGCCGATCGACAACTTCGCCCCGCGCGTCGGGCTTGCCTGGCAGCCTCTGTCCACCGACAGGTTCGTCGTGCGCAGCGGTTTTGGGTATTTCTATACCCGGTTG
Organism: uncultured Acidobacteriota bacterium; assembly: GCA_963709105.1. GTDB lineage: Bacteria > Acidobacteriota > Terriglobia > Acidiferrales > UBA7541 > Palsa-295. The sequence goes on along the minus strand of CAVPVC010000010.1, from coordinate 208,922 downwards.
CCGGTCAACGTTTACTCGTCCTCAACGGTGCAGTCGGCGCCCTACGCGGTGAACGTGTTCAATTCCGGCGCGGCGAATTATTACTCGACCGAGGCACAGCCCTATGCTCCCGCCCAGTTGGGATGGCAGAGCTCTATCCGCTGGGTCAACTTCGCGGCTGGGACGAGCTCCAATCGCACGACTCCCAGCATCTTCGATCCGCAGTTCAATTCCCCTCTCGTCTACGAGTGGAATCTGAACACCCAGTATGAAATTGCACCCAGTTGGGTTGTGGAAGTGGGTTACGTCGGATCCCACGGTATTCATTTGCTTTCGACGCGGAACTTAAACGAAGCGCAACTCGTGAGCGCAGCCAATCCCATATGCGGAACGCAGAATGGCACTACCACCTGCGTCACCACCAATACCCCTTCCAACGCCTCTCTGCGGGTTCCCTACCTGGGGTATCAGGCATCGGGTCTTCCCGAGGTAGGCAACTTCGGAGACTCTCTGTACAACAGTCTCCAGGTAGCCTTGCGAAAGCAACTTTCTCACGGGCTAACGTTTCAGGCGAACTACACCTGGGCGAAGTCGATTGACCAGATAACGACCAGCAATGATCCCAACAACACTGGGCAGCAATATGGGCTCAATCCCGGCTACCGCCCGCAGCGCCTCACCGTGAACTACAACTGGGAATTGCCACTTGGCCACCCGGAGGGATTGCTGGGCAAACTTGCGAATGGCTGGGCGGTATCGGGGGTAACCACAGTTCAGGACGGCTTGCCTCTTACAGTTGTCGACACCAGAGGGGGCTCCGCTTACGGGTTCGGTTCAGGGACCACTCAAATCTCCAGGGCCCAATTCGCCGCGGGAATGGGGAATGCAAATGTCGCCACGCCAGGTGGGTTGGAGGCGCGGCTCGGCGGTATAACAGGTGGTCCGGGCTATCTGAACGCGGCCGCCTTTACAACCACGCCAGTGATCGGAACCGGCACCGGCTACGGCGATAGCGGCGTGGGCATTATTCTGGGCCCCGGCCAGTTCAACTGGGATATGTCTCTGGTAAAAACAACTACCGTGGGAGGCCTTCGGGAAAATGCCACGCTGCAGTTCCGCGCGGAGTTTTTCAATGCCTTCAACCACGCGCAGTTCAACGTGCCGGCCCAGGTAACCGCTGGTCTGGGAAACATCGACGTTTCGAAGACATCCACCTTCGGGGTGCTTTCGAGCACGTCGGTGAACCCGAGGTTGGTCCAATTCGCGCTGAAGTATCAATTTTAGAAGTGAGATGTAACTGAAAACTTGTCGCGCTCGTCTGAGCTAACAGCGTGGAATCCATTTAGGAGCTGAATATGAAATACAAGGTGGTTGGTCTCGCCGTGGCGATTTCCATGTTGGTGTTGGGTGGCCGGGCGTACGCGCACCATTCTTTTGCGGCGACCTACATTGTCGAACAAACAGCGACTGTAGAGGGAACCATGGTGGAGTTTCTGTATCGCAATCCGCACTCCTTCGTGAAGATCGAAGCTACCGACCCGAAGGGTCAGGTGCAGACCTGGGCGCTCGAGTGGGGAGGCGCCGCGCAGTTGAGTCAGGATCACGTGACCAAGGACCAGCTCAGGATTGGCGATCATGTGATCGTCACGGGCAACCCGGCTCGCGATCCTTCCGAGCATCGGATGCGCATCAAGAGCATCACGCGTCCGTCGGACGGTTGGAAGTGGCAGGGAGTTGTGCAGTAGGCGCGTGCAGTAATCGAATATCCGCTCATGACCTGCCGGCAGGGGGATTCGCTGGTGCGAGGGGGAGCCATGTCGAAGAGGCAGTCGATTCTAGTTCCGGTGACAGCTCTGGTAGCTGCGAGTGTGGTATGGGCTTTCGCAATTGTGCGAACAGAGGCTCGCGCCGGGGCCGCTGAGACGGCCGCGCAGACCGCGGCAAATCGCGTGAAGGTAGGCGCGGACAATATCGGCGGTGTGGTCACCAGCTCGAAGGGGCCCGAAGCCGGCGTGTGGGTGATCGCGGAAACCACCGATACACCGACCAAGTTCCGCAAGATCGTGGTGACCGACGAGCGAGGCCGCTATCTGCTCCCCGATTTGCCGATGGCGAATTACAAGATATGGGTAAGAGGGTATGGCTTGGTGGATTCGAAGCCGGTGGAAAGCACGCCCGAAAAGCGGGTGGCGTTGACTGCGGTGATCGCGCCCAATGCGCGGGCGGCGGCGCAATATTACCCGGCCGATTATTGGTATTCGCTCATCAATGTCCCCTCGAAAGAAAATTTCCCGGGCACCGGTCCGCAGGGAAATGGCATCGCCGTCACCATGAAGACGCAGGCGCAATGGCTCCAGCAGATGAAGACGGGCTGCGAGGTATGTCATCAGCTCGGAGACAAAGCAACGCGGGAGCTTGAGCCGTCCCTGGGACAATTCGATTCACCCTCTTTGGCGTGGGATCACCGCGTTCAAGTCGGGCAGGACGGCGCGGGCATGACCGCCACGATGAATACTTTTGGCCGCGACCGCGCCCTGGCCATGTATGCGGACTGGACGAATCGGATCGCCGCAGGTGAGGTGCCGCAGGCGCCGCCGCGTCCGCAAGGAGTCGAGCGCAACGTAGTGCTGACCCTGTGGGAGTGGGGCGGCCCGGCAAGCTTTGTCCATGACGAGGTTTCCACCGACTGGCGGCATCCCACTGCCAATGCGTACGGCCCCATCTACGGGGCCGATTGGGGCAACGATGGGTTTCTTATTATCGATCCGGTAAAGAACACGGCATCGGAGACCAGGATACCTCTGGCCGATCCGAGCGTACCGCCCAATAAGGATCAGACCATGCCGCAGCCATCGCCGTACTGGGGCAAAGAGCTGTACTGGAACGATCCTGCGGATCCGGCAGCCATGGCGATGGACAAGAAGGGCCGCGTCTGGATTTCGGCCAGAAGCCGGCGAAACGAAAACCAGCCGGCCTATTGCAAGGAAGGCTCCGACAACCCTTACGCGAAAAATTATCCGATCAGCGAGAACCGGCGGGAATTGGCCGTCTACGATCCGAAGACAAAAACGTTCAAGCTCGTGAACACTTGCTTTGAAGCGCATCACGTGGTGTTCGCGGATGACAAAGATGAGACTGTCTATGTCGACGGCATCGGCAGCGGCACGATCGGCTGGGTCAAAACCCGCGTGCTCGATGAGACCGGGGACGAACAGGCCGCGCAGGGCTGGTGCGGCGGCTATTTCGACATCAATGGGAATGGCAAATACGACGAGGGAATCGACAAGAAGATCAACATGCGGGGAGTCTACAGCGTGGCCCCCAATCCTGTTGACGGCAGCGTGTGGGGCGCGCGGGCGGGCGTTCCGGGCCAGATGTTCCGGATCGATCCGAAGACCTGCGCCACTGAGGTTTACGAACCACCCTTCCAGAACCCGAAGGCGCCGGCCGGAGTCGTGGCTTTTTCGCCGCGCGGGATCGACGTGGACAGCAAGGGAATCGTCTGGTCCGCCCTGGGCAGCGGTCACATGGCCAGTTTCGACCGCAGCAAGTGCGCCGTGCTGACCGGAGAGGCGGCAACCGATGGGCAGCATTGCCCCGAAGGTTGGACGTTCTATCCCTCGCCAGGGCCGCGGTTTAAGAGCGGAGTCACCGACAACATCGCCGTGGACCATCATTATTATAACTGGGTGGACAAGTTCAATACGCTGGGCCTGGGCAACGATATACCGGTAGCCGATGGAACGGGCTCAGACTCCTTGCTCGCGCTGATACCCAGCACAGGGAAGTGGGTGGTGCTGCGGGTGCCCTATCCGATGGGCTTCTACCAGCGGGGAATGGACGGGCGGATCGACGATCCGAACGCCGGATGGAAAGGGCGAGCCATGTACGCCGATTACGGCCCGAATGCGATATGGCACTCGGAAGGCGGCAAGGGGACAAAGGGCAACTTGGTGAAGTTCCAGTTGCGCCCCAACCCACTCGCGAACTGATTTCGGAGATGGAGGAGAATATCCGATGGCCAATATTCATCGAGTGACTCTGCTGGCGGCGTTGCTGTTGCTCGCTGGAGGACTGCTGGTTCGCCCCGCAGTCGCTCAAGAGGACTTGTCGGGCGGATGGGCTCAGAAAACGCACGAGGATGCTCTGGAGCGAGGACCCGGCCCCGAGATCGGCGATTACACCGGCGAGCCGATTAACGATGAGGCGCGCAGCCGAGCCGACGCCTGGGACGCCCAGAAGTGGGAGATGATCGAACACGAGTGCGAGCCGCATCCTTCCGACTATGCCGTTCGCGGACCCGGAAGCATGCGGATCTATGCGGATATCCGGCAGTTAGACCAGAAAGTGATGGCCTGGCACACGCAGCTTTTGTGGATGCTGCCCCAGCGCACGATTTACATGGACGGCCGTGCTCATCCGTCTGAGTACGCCCCGCACACCTGGCAGGGCTTCTCGACCGGGGAGTGGGTGGCGGACATGCTGAAGGTGACCACGACCCACATGAAAGAAGGATGGATTCGCAGGAATGGCCTTCCGCGGAGCGATAGGGCCACCATGACGGAATTCTTCATCCGTCACGGGAGCTACTTCACGATTGCCACGATCGTAGACGACCCGATTTATCTGACCGAGCCGCACATTCTCACGTCGAACTGGATCGCCAACCCTGCCGTTTCCTTCGCTCCCATGAACTGCATACCGAGCCAGGAGGTGCCGCATCCGCGAGGCTATGTCGCCCACCACTTGCCCGGAACGAACCAGTGGCTGGCGCAGTACCCTTCGAAGTACGGAATACCGGTAGAAGCGGCGCGCGGCGGCGCGGAGACCATGTATCCCGAATATATATTGAAGATGGCGAAGATGCCCCCGCCACCTAAGTTCGTAGAGAGCGCGGAGAACTAATGACGAAGATACCCACTCGTTTGAGGATATTGTCGCTACTCATTTTGACCGCCGTTGCCCTCCTGGGATCGCCAACCCGCAGCCATGCGCAAAAGAACTCGGCGAAGGCTAAGGACGGAAAGATCGAGGCATTTCCAGTTCAAGGCAACGTCTACATGATCGTCGGCGCGGGCGCCAACATCACCGTCCAGGTGGGCGAGGAAGCTCTTCTGGTCGTGAACACCGGGGCGACTGGCAGGGGCAAAGAGGTCCTCGCGGCCATTCGAACCATATCGGACAAGCCCGTTTCCTACATCGTCGACACCAGCGGCGATGAAGATGTTATCGGCGGCAATCACGACGTGGGAGAAGGGGGTTCATTCGCTCCTTACGTGCAAGCGGGCACTTCGGGGGAGAGAACCGGAGCCTCGGTGATGGCGTACATCGACGTGCTGAAACGCATGAGCGTGCCTTCCGGGAAAACCCCTGTCATATCGGAAGAACTCTGGCCGAGCGACACGTATGACACTCCCGACTGGAGACTGTTCAACAATGAAGGAGTGATCATCGAGCACATGCCCGCGGCGCATACCGACGGCGACAGTATCGTCTTTTTTCGCAGATCGGATGTGGTAAGCACGGGAGCTATTTTCGATCCGGAGCGTTTCCCGATCATCGACCTGGCCCGGGGCGGCAGCATCAACGGGACGATCGATGCTTTGAATCACATCGTGGACGATCTGCTGATCACGAAGTTCGGCGAAGAGGCCGGCACCTATGTGATTCCGGGCCACGGCCGGCTTTGCGACCGGACCGACATTGTGAACTACCGGGATATGGTGACCATCATACGCGACCGCATCCAAGACCTCCTGAACAAGGGCATGACTCTGGAGCAAGTGAAGGCGGCGAAGCCGGCGCTTGGCTTCGATACCCTGTATGGCGACGGAGACAAGTCGCCCGCAACACAGAACTTCGTGGAAACCATCTACCGCGATCTAAGCAAGGGCAAGACTAAGCAGGGGCAATGAAGCCCGATGAGAGACGATGAGGTATGGCGAGCATGTGGGAGGAAAAGGGAATGAGTGAACGAGGACTCCAGACGCGCACGGCGTGGTTGCTGGCGGCGAGCACCGCCCTGCTGCTTGCCGGTTTCATACTGGCTGGAAAAGTTGCCGCACAAGGCCCGGCCGCGCAGACCAAGCCTCCCATCACCGGCAAGGCGGAGGCTGTGATTGATATAACGGGCTACTGGGTGGCCATCGTAGACGAAGATTGGCGCTGGCGGATGATGACCCCGGCGAAGGGCGACTTCGCGAGCGTCCCCCTCAATCCCGAAGGGCGGAAAGTGGGCAATACCTGGGATCCAGCGAAAGACGAGGCGGATGGGAATCAGTGCAAAGCCTATGGAGCGGCCGGGATCATGAGGGTTCCGGAGCGGCTGCACATTACCTGGGCGGATGACAACACGCTGGAAATCGACACCGACGCGGGCATGCAAAAGCGCCTTCTCCACTTTGACGGCTCCAAGTGGCAGGGCGGCGAACCTCAGTGGCAGGGCGACTCCGTGGCCGAGTGGGGAAAGCAGGTGCAGAACGCCGGATACGGCCGGCAGTTTGGAGGCCTCGTGCCTGGCAAGGGGGGGACTCTCCACGTCGTCACCACGCACATGCGCCCTGGTTACCTCCGCAAGAACGGCGTTCCCTATAGCGGCGATGCCGTGCTCATCGAGTACTTCGACCGCGTCGAACACGACGGCGCTTCCTACCTGATCCTCACGACGGTTGTGGACGACCCGAAATATCTGAGCGATGAGTTCATCACCAGCGAGCAGTACAAGCTCGAGCCCAACGCTGCCAAATGGAATCCCACGCCGTGCCGGGCCAACGCGGCTCCCTGAAATTCGGGAAGGTTGACCTCCGCTTCCGCCACTTTTCTGGAATGGCCGGTAAGTAGGGCCATAAGCTGTCAGGGGAGATTTCGTGCCGAATAGAGCTGCTACAGACTTACGAATCGCGATCCTGCTTCTCTCGCTCGCCTTTCTCGGCAGGGCCGCGGCGCAAACCGCGCCTGACTCCTTGCCCGATCCCTACACGAAAACGATTGAGCGCTGGGCAAAGCTGCCGGAGGGAAGAGTCTGGGGATCGGCGGCCGGGATTTCGGTGGACAGTAAGGGAGATATCTGGATATTCGAGCGGTGCTCCGCCAACAGTTGTGCGGGTAGCGACGAATCTCCTATTCTCGAGTTCGATCCGTCGGGCCGCCTGCTGACCAGTTTCGGCGCCGGGATGTTCATCTTTCCGCATTCCCTCTTTGTGGACAAAGACGACAACATCTGGGTGAGCGATGCCACTGGGCAGGACGGTAAGGGCCAGCAGGTGATTGAGTTCAGTCCGCAGGGAAAAATTCTGCTGACGCTCGGCAAGGCCGGTGTGGCGGGCGATGGCCCGGATACCTTCAATCGTCCATCGGGAGTGGTCGTCGCGCAGGACGGCAGCATCTTCGTGGCCGATGGGCACGGCGGAGATTCGAACGCGCGTATCGTCAAATTCTCGAAGGATGGCAAGTTCATCAAGTCCTGGGGAAAGAAGGGAACCGGCCCGGGTGAATTCGGCGAACTTCACGCGATTGCTATCGATTCCAAAGGCCGCCTCTATGTCGCGGACCGCGGCAACAAGCGAATTCAGATATTCGATCAGGATGGCAATTTCATCGATCAGTGGACGCAGTTCGGGCGCCCGAGCGGCATTTATGTCGATAAGAAGGGCTTGATTTACGTGGCGCGCATCCAGGATGGAATCATGATCGGCAACGCTAGCGACGGAAAGCTCACCGCGCTGATTCCTCCCCCTCCCCAGGACCCGGCCCACGGCGGCCAGGGTCCCGAAGGCGTGGCGGCGGATGCGGACGGCAACGTGTATGGAGCGGAGGTCAACCGCAAAATGGTAACGAAGTACGTGAAGCAGTAGGCGGCGTCATCCAGGCCTCTTCGCCGCCGTGATCCTGTCCCCCCGCTATCGGCATTTGACGTTGAAGAACCAGAATGTGCCGTCGATTTCCTTGAACCAGTGCGTCACGCCGTTGGGAACCACGATCACATCCCCCGCGGACACGTGCCTGGATTCTCCGCCCTCCATGCTGCGCGCCAGCTTCGTTTCCGTGAATGGACGGCCGTCTGGCCATGTGCGCGGGGTGATGTCGTCCACCAACTTCCCGCCCGTCACGAGCGTTGCCGATCCCTTTACGATGTAGAGCACGTCGGTGAAATCCTTGTGTACTTCGGCGGCCGGAACTTTCGTGCGGCTGGTTACCTTCACTTTGAAATTTTCGTCGCCGTAATCGCTGTCGTAGAGCGTGCCGAAGTCCGTTTGGTCGTTGAATTCCTTCTCGACCTGCTCCTTCGAGAAATACTTTACCGGCGGCAGCTTGGAGCTTGTGGACGTACCGCCCGGAGATCCTGCGCGCGCATCCCGGCCCAGCCTGGCCCAGGCCATTCCCGCGCCGGCCGCGCTACCGAAGACAAACGCCGCGATGGCTACAAGCGGCCACGATTTCATCTGCCCTGCGATCATGTAATCCTCCCGATTCGTCCGTTGGCTAGATGGGCTTGGGCTGAAGCTATGATCGATCCATTTTCTTAATGCCCGCCGCCGCTGCCGGCGCCTGACTTTAGCTCCTGGTATAACTGGCTCACAAAACGATCGGCGGTTTCCGCGCCCTGGGGCACCTTGGCGTCGTAGTCCGCCGTGGGATGGGCCGCGAGCACCTCCTGCTCCGATTTTCCCTGCTGGATCAGCGCGGCGACCTTATCCCGCAACGCCAGGATCATCTCCCGGGTGAGCCGGACTCTCTCCTTGGCCACGATCGGGCCATGGCCCGGAATAATCTTCGTGTCCGGCCCCGAATGATAGACGAGGTAAGCGAGCCCATCGATCATTCCGTTCAGCGTGCCGCCGTTGGCGCGGTCGATATTGGGATAGCCGGCGGAGCGGTAAAAATCTCCGGTCATGATCACGTTGTTCTCCGGGAATCCCACCATGGTGTCGCCGTCGGTATGCGCGCGGGGGATCGGGGTGAGTTCCACGGTTTCGTCGTCCATGTGAATCGTCATCTTGCCTTCGTAGGTGATCATGGGCAGCGCGGCAGGCGGGGCCGGGGGACGCGCAGCTGCCCCGTTGACGGCGGGAGCCCCATCCGCCAGGCGCTTGCGCAACTCGTCGCGCGCGATAATCGTCACGCCCATTTTGGCGAAGTTTTCGTTGCCTCCGGTGTGGTCGCCGTGAAAGTGCGTGTCTACCAGAAAGCGAATGGGAGCGTCGGTAATCTGCTTCACGGCGGCGACGATCTTATCGCTCAAGGGAGCGAATTCGGAATCCACCATGAAAACCCCGTCGGAACCCACGAGAACGCCGATGGTGCCGCCCTGACCCTCCAGCGTGTAGAAGTGGTCCGTGATCTTCGTGGTCTTGATTTCGACCTTGCTGTAGTCAGGCGGTGCCTGTGGCCGGGCCTCCGCTGAGACAGTCATCACTGTCAGTGCTAAAAGAAACGCGCGCGAGAAAAACGCCGCCTTCGTCTTCATCATCCATTCCTCCTGCATCCAGCGTTTTGAAATGCCGCCGCCCTCACTTCTTTACCGCGGGAGGCGGCGTCACGAGTACCGTCATCTTTCGGATCATGCCGTCGGATTTCGTCAGAACGTAGATCTCGTCGTCATCGCCCACGGCGATGCGCGGATCGGCGCGCCCTCCGCCATACTCGACGCCCTCGGGATCCGCCGCGGGCGGAGTCGTATCGTGGCCCGTGCCAGGCAGCACGCGGTCCTGGAGAGGGATGCCGCCCTTGTGCGACCACGTCTCCGCCACGATGTCGAACATCCGGCGTTTCACGGCTTGTTGGTGAGCGGTGTCATAGGGGCTCTTGTACATGATCTGGAGTTCGTGAATGGCGGCCTGCTTGTTGCGCTCTCCCTGCGTCGCAATCATTTCGGCCAGATCGGCGTAGAAGATTCGGCCCGTGGTCATGTCGTTGAAAATATACTTCCCGCGAAGCTGCGGCATCAGCTTGCCCCGGTACACGAAACCGCTGCCGATCGCGTCGCCATCCCGGTGGCTGTAGACCGCCGCGGCATAAATCGGCGTCACCGGTTCGGGCAGCCCTTCCACCGTAAGGCGATCGGTCGCGGGGAATGGCACCGGCGGATCCATGAGGCTTCCGGTCTTTCCTGCGTCGTAAGGAAGCGGAAAAAACTGCTCGTTGCCTTCCCGCTCCGGGTACCCGTAATTGCCGCCTTTGGTGACGATGTTGATTTCTTCCCAGGAGTTGACGCCGATATCGTTCACCAGAAAGGTCTTCGAAGGAATGTCCCAGGTCATGCGATGCGGATGCCGCAAGCCGTACGCATAAATCTCGCCTCGGGCGCCGGGGACCGACACAAACGGATTAGGGTCCGCGCCCGTCGAGGGAATCCGGTAGCGCCCGTTTTCGCTCAGCATGTCCCGCGGGTGCAGAGTCAGGTCGGGGGTAATCCGCAGGATCTTTCCCATCAGGGAATTGAGTTGCTGGGGAGACGTCTGCCCGGGCCCCGGCGTTTCTCCCGTAAAGTCGTCGCCTTCGGAAATGTAGAGGTTTTCGTAATCCTGGTCGCCGGGGCGCGCCAGCGGATCGAAAATCAAATCCCCCATAATGTGGCCGCCCCGGTAAAAGCCCACGCGCAGGAGTTCGCGCGCCCTTCCCTCAAACGTCGCGTTGCCGATGTTCGTATCCGTCCATTCGATCAGGACGCATTCCAGCCGCGCGGGCGCCCCCAGACGGTTCACCGATGGCGTGAGCGCGTAACCGCTCAGATCCAAAGCGGGGATTTCGCCGTTCGTCGGCGTTCCGGGACCCTTGCCGGGTCTTTCGGAATGCACCGTATAAAACTTGCCGTTTTTTGCATAGTTGGGGTCGAAGGCAAAAGAGATGATTCCCGAGGGCCCTCCCGAGCCGGAGGCGAAATTCGGAAAGATGTGGTCGAAATGAAGGTAGGGTGTGAACTCTTTCGATTTCTTGTCCAGGATGTACAGCGTTCCGCTTTGGTCGTCGACGAAAAAGCGCGACGCCGCCAGCGGGGCGCCGGCGGGTTCCGATCGCAGGGAGGTCGCGCGGCCCAGCTGGCCCTTGAAATCGATCACGCCTTTTTTCGCGCCCGGAAGGGTGCCGCTTGAGAGCGGCAGGCTTGCATAATCCTCGAGCAGCACGGCGGTTCCGTCTTTGGCAATCTGAGGGTGCTCCGGATATTGCGCGCGCACGGCGCCTGCACTGGAGCCCAATAGGAACAGGAGAAGAACGCATCGTCGCGTCCAGCCGCCAAGAATCCCTTCCGCGTTTTTCACGGGAACGATCTCCTTTCGCCGGCAACCGCGTCGCATCGGCTGGTAATCTACACTTGACGCAGTTCATATGCAATTCGTTCCAAAGCGGTCACGCCGCCGGAAATCGATGGCTTGCCGCCGTTTCCTTCCATCGCGTAAAGTGATATACAGTGACGATCTTGCCAACGAACCGAAGCAAGGAGCTTTTATGAATCTCGCATGCAGGCTTCCTGCGGTCCTGGGCGTGATTCTTTCCGCGGGTTCCCTGTGTTACGGCGCTACGGTAACCGGCACCGTCAAAAGCCCGGATGGCCAGCCGTTCGCGGGCGCGTTCGTCCAGGCTCAAAACACCAGGACCAGAATCACAACCATCGCCGTATCGGACAGCCAGGGGCGTTATCGCGCCGAGGGCTTGCAGGCGGGGGACTATCGGGTGCAAATCCGGGCGATGGGCTATCGCGCTGACCCGCAAACCGGCGTGCATTTGACCGACAGTCGAAATGCTCCGCTCGATTTTGCGTTGCAGAAAAGCGCGGTGCGCTGGAACGACCTGTCGATCTATCAAGCCGGGAAGCTTCTCCCCGCGGCAGCCGGAAAGAACATCCTGTTCCGGAATTGTTTTATCTGCCACGGATTTCAAACGCGCATGGCCTCGGTTACGCGCGACGAAGACGGCTGGAGAGACCGCGTCGAGTACATGCGCACCGCCATGAGCGACGCATTGACGCGCTTCACCGACCAGAACGAATCGGACGTGGCCTCGTACCTGACCAGCCTGTTCGGCCCGGAGTCGAGTTTGCCGAAATCGCCGGCGGACATGCCGGAATACAAAGAAACGCTTCGCACGCCCCCCGCGACCGCCACCAATATTGTCTACGTCGAGTACGACATGCCGGGGCCGAGCCGCATGCCCTTCAGCGCCGCGCCCGCCAAAGATGGCAGCGTTTGGATCCCCAATTTCGGAGTGGCGAATAAGATTACCCGCCTCGATCCGGACACCGGCGCGATGCAGGATTTCCCCGTGCCCAACGTGGGTACTGCGTCGGTCCATTCCGCTTTTCCGGCTCCCGACGGTTCCGTGTGGCTGGCCGAGCAGGGGCCCGATAAGGTGGGGCATTGGGACCCCGCCACGCAAAAAATCACCGAGTACCAGGATGGATATCTCCCCGATAAGGATGGCCACGTGGAGGCCGGCGAGAAGCACACCGTCCGCCTCGACCCCGAAGGGAACGTGTGGGCCACCGGCAGCCCGCTGAGTCGCTTCGATCCTGAAACGCGGAAATTCACGCGCTTCGAGCAGATCCCCCACTTGTATTCCCTCGCCCTGGACAAGAACGGAAATTTCTGGTTCACGAAGCACGACACTTCACAAATCGGCAAGGTGAACTGGAAGACGCTGCAGATAACCCTGTACACGCCTCCCAATCACAATGTTCCCTTGTTCGGAGTTCAGCCGAATAAAGATGGAAGTATCCGCAGTTATCCCCGGCGGCTGCTGGTCGATTCCGACGGGATCGTGTGGTTCGGCGAGTTCAATGCAGGTTATCTCGAGCGATTCGACCCTGCCACCGAGACATTCAAGGAGTATCCGTTGCCGGGGCCGGAGGCGACGCCCTACGGCCTCGGACTCGATGCCGAAAATTACATCTGGTACTCGTCGTACAATCAGGATGTGCTGGGGCGCTTCGATCCGCGAACCGGAAGCGTGGTCGAATATCCCTTTCCGCATTCGGAGAATACGATTCGCGAATTCTTCCTCGATGCGCAGGGGAGGATGTGGTACGGAAGTCCCTGCGAACAACAAAGTAGGTTACTTTTATCTGACGCATGCTGCTGGCGGCGACGCGCACGCCGCCAAAGGCAATTAATCCGGCAGGCACAGGTTTTGCAACGGGGGAGGGAAAAGATGACGGCACTTCATAGGGCGAATCTGCTGGCGGCACTGCTGTTGCTCACTACCGGATTGCTAGCTCGCCCCGCAGCCGCTCAAATGGATTTGTCGGGCGGGTGGGCGCAGAAACTGCATGAGGATTTCGCCGAGCGGCTGCACGGTCCCGAAATCGGCGATTACACCGGCTTGCCGATCAACGACGAAGCGCGCAGCCGGGCCGACACCTGGGACGCCCAGAAGTGGGAGATGATCGAGCACGAGTGCGAGCCGCATCCCTTCCGACTATGCCGTCCGCGGCCCGGGAAGCATGAAGATCTATGCGGATATCCGGCAGCTGGACCAGAAAGTGATGGCCTGGCACACCCAGCTTTTGTGGATGCTGCCCCAGCGCACGATTTATATGGATGGCCGCCCTCATCCTTCTGAATACGCCGCTCACACGTGGCAGGGCTTTTCGACCGGCGAGTGGGTGGCGGACATGCTGAAAGTGACCACGACCCATATGAAGGAAGGGTGGCTCCGCCGGAATGGCCTTCCCCGGAGCGATAAGGCAACCATGGAGGAATTCTACATCCGTCACGGGAGTTACTTCACGGTGGCCACGTTTGTGGATGACCCGGTTTATCTGACCGAACCTCTGATTCGAACTTCGAACTGGATTCTCTCGGAGAGCGTCGAGTTTAAGCCGATGAACTGCATCCCGAGCGACGAAGTGCCGCATCCGCGAGGCTACGTCGCCCATCACTTGCCCGGAGAGAATCCGTGGCTGGGGGAGTATCCTTCGAACTACGGCATACCGGTCGAAGCCGCGCGCGGCGGCGCGGAAACGATGTATCCGGAATATTTGCCGAAGCTGGCGAAGCTGCCCCCGCCCCCCAAGTTCAAGCAGAGTGCGGAAAATCAGTAACGAGTCGTCGTCGCTCGCGTTGCGCCTAGCGGGCGGGAAGCATGGGTGTTTGTCCCGGCAGCAACTGTTGGTCGAAAGCCGTCAACTCCAGTCCGGTGGCCCAATAGAGGGCCATCAGGTTGGTCAAATCCACCATGCCGCGGGGACCGAATAAACGCAGAGCGTGAGCGAACGTCTCGGATGAGACTTTTTTCTGCCCCAACAGCTCGCGCCCGAACTCAATAATCACCGTTTCCTTCTCGCCGAGGCCCGTCACCGGCTTGTTGTACTTGATGATGTCGATGATGCCGGGTTCCACGTGCCCGGGGCCGTCCATTCGCCCGTGGATTTCCCATTGCGTCCATTCGAACTGGTTGTCCATCTCGCGCGCTGTCACCAGAACCGCTATCTCGGTTAATCGGTCTCCCAGTCCGGTTTGAAACTTCAGGTAATAATGGGCATCGCTCATCGGTTTGGCGAGCCGCGGACTATACAGCCGCAGCGGTACCTGCTTGGTCCACGATATCCTCGGCCCGGTCAACTCATCGAAAACCTTCTTGCCGTAATCGTCCATGTCTTCCCGTTTCGGCGGAGGAAGGCGGTTCCCGGTTTCGGGATAGATGTCCTTCGGTAGCGGGGCTGCCGCTGAGTCTGCGCTGCCCACGGCGCTTCCTGCGTGCATCCTCCCGCCCAACGCGAGAACCACGACAGCTGCTAGAAAAATCACTCCGGCACTTTTCGAGATGTCCATATCGATCTCCTTTACGGAAACGATTTCAGCTAGGTCCTAACATAGCCCGTCTGGTCGTCGCAACCTGTTGCGTGCGAGGTCTTCCGGCGCAATAGCCCGTGGAGCGCCAGCGCCGCCAGCAACATCAGTACCGGCTCAATGGGCTGGCGATAGCGCAAGTACGGCAAGGTCACGTAGTACATCACGGGAAATATGATTGGAAACGCCGACAACAGAAACGCGTAGCGCCGATACCTCATCCATATCGCCACCAGCCCGCCGACCGTGCCCGCCGTGGCGAAGAAATTCGCCAGCAGCAGGATGCGATCGCCCAGCGAGTCTGCCTCGATGAATCGCTTCAGCGGCGAATCAAGCCCGCACCAGAACGCCACAAACCTCTGCTCGAACAGGCTTGCCTCGAGTGCGGGATGGGTTCGGATAAAATGCACGGCCTCGATCCACTTCGTTCGCATGAACGCATCTTCCCCGAGCCGTTTGTATTCGCGGCCCTCCTCGTAAGGAGTCACCCGCGTCGTCGGGGGCGATTGCGGGTCGAAGACGCGGTTGTGTCCGAGCCAAAGCGCGAAGGGAAACGTTGTCCGCAGCGGCACAAAGTGATGGAAGGCGATATAGTTCCGCACCGTCCAGGGCGTGCAGCAGAGCGCCAGCGTCAAGACCGCGAGCGCGCCGAGGCCCAGACTCCGCGTTCCGGACGCTTTCGCGCGGTATGCGGCCCATCCCAGAAGAAACGGAAGCAGCGTGCCGAGCGCGGGGTTCGTCAGCAGCGCAAATCCCCACAAAAGTCCGTACAGGCACCAATCGATCGCGCGCCTCGATTCGGCGAGCTCCAGCGTGAACCAAAGAATGAACGTCGCCAGCAGCGTCGTCAGGCAGGTATCCCAGATCCACTCGTAGGGAATCATGATGGCATTGGGAAAAAGCGCCCAGAACCACGCCGCTGCCGCCCCCACTCCAGCGCCCGCAATCTTCCGCCCGGCATAAAAGATCGGCACGCACGCTGCGGCAGAGAGGGCGATATTCAGCACCACCGCCGCGATAAACGACGCCAGGGTATAGATTCCGAAGATGCGGAAGATGGCTGCAAGGAGCAGAGGATACACCGGCGTGAGCCAGGCGGTTGCGCCGGTGCCTTGGCGAAAGGCGTCGCTGAAGCCGTTGCTCAATACGAGCGACCGCGCGATGTTCCCGGTCTCCCCCAGGAATGGGACGGTGCCCAGAAGGTTTGCGGGAACGTGGCGCCCTTCGTGCCATGCGAATCCCGCGCGCGCGCCGAGAGCCACCACCACGATCAGCGGAAGCGACACAAGAAGCCTGCGCCAGCCACGCACGGGATTCACGAAGGCGCGCACGCGGCGGACGCCCGTCCGATCCTCAACACGGCACTCAACACGATCCAAAGAAAAATCCGCATGGACCGACAATATACG
Source organism: uncultured Acidobacteriota bacterium (assembly GCA_963709105.1). Lineage (GTDB taxonomy): Bacteria > Acidobacteriota > Terriglobia > Acidiferrales > UBA7541 > Palsa-295. The sequence goes on along the minus strand of CAVPVC010000010.1, from coordinate 192,751 downwards.
CTTTTTCCAGCGGACGGGTCGAGGAGGGCCGAGAGACGATTCAGTCAGTTGCCACCCAGGCTCTGGCCGGTCCCGCGAGCGGTCACCTCAGCCGATCGGCAACTTTGGCCAAACCCGCCTTCGCGCAATCGGCATCCTGTTCGCCGTTGTGCGCTCCGCTGACAGAGATCGCCCCGAGCAGGTCATCACCTACTTTGATGGGGATGCCGCCCTTCGCGAATACCGAATCGCTCATCGGCGTCGGCGTAGCGGTTCCGGGCGGCGGATTCGCCGCCGGAGGGCCCGACGGATATCCGAAATGCATCACGCTGTTGGTCTTCATCCGGCCGATCTGAACGCTCCCAAGCCCGGCCCCATCGTCCCGTATCAGCGCTTTGAGTTCATTGCCCCGGTCGACCACGGTGACCGTGACTTTGTAGCCCTTCGCGCGGCACTGGAGCATGGCCTCCTGAGCCATCGTCAACGCTACATCGATGGTCAGCACTTTCTCGGTCGGGAGCCCTTGCGCCGAAGCGCGAGGTATCCACAAAACGGAAGCCGCGATGCATATGACAAGGCAGCCTAATTTCATATCCGACCTTTCCTTTCAGCGACTCCTGGATGGACGTTGTCGTCCGCCCTTCCGGGCAGCCTTTTTTGAGCGGCAATCTTCACAAACTTAACCCTCATTTTTCAGCGCTATATAGCACATTTATCCAAATCCGATGACAACTTAATGCGGGAGCAAGGCGTTAGCATCTATCTAAAGTTATTGCCGTTGACAATAAGTACAGAACAGACGTACAAGGTTCGCGGCGATGAGTGCGTGCAAAGGGGAACTGTGATCGCAGCGAAATGGATGCGACGTTTGATCGGGCCGGCGATGGTCCTGAGCAGTTTGCTCGCAGTATTCGCAGTTGCCCGAACCGCGGCCAGACCTCAGTCTTCCCAAGCCACGGCGAGTGGCGTTGTCGTGGGTCCCGACAACATTGGTGGCGTGGTCGCCAGTTCGAAGGGACCGGAGGCCGGCGTATGGGTGATCGCGGAATCCACCGACTTCCAAACCAAGTTGCGCAAGATCGTGGTCACCGACGATCTTGGCAGATTCCTTTTACCGGAACTGCCCAAGGCCAGCTACAAGGTCTGGGTGCGAGGCTACGGCCTGGTGGACTCCGTTCCGGTGCAGGCAGCACCCGGCAAGACTCTCGCGCTGAGAGCGAAACTGGCGCCGACTCCCCAGGCCGCCGCCCAGATATACCCGCCCAACTATTGGATGTCCCTGTTGAAGATACCGCCCAAAAGCGCGTTTCCCATGGCGGCGCCCGGCACGAACAGTGTGCTCTATGGCATCAACGGCGTAATTCCCACGCAGGCGCACTGGATCGATTTGGTGAAGTCGGGCTGCCAGCCATGCCACCAGATGGGAACCAAAATCACCCGGGAAATGCCCAGGAACCTTGGCGCGTTCCCATCCGTCACAGAGGCTTGGAAGCGCAGGGTTAGGTCGGGCCAGGTGGGCGGTGAGATGGCCAATACCATGCAGCAATTCGGGGATGATCGCGGCATAGCGATGTTTGCGGATTGGACCGCGCGCATTACCGCGGGAGAGGTTCCACCCGCTCCTCCGCGTCCGCAGGGTATTGAACGCAACGTGGTACTCACCCTGTGGGATCTCGGCGGACCGATATCGTTCTTTCACGGCATGGTTTCCACCAACAAATGGAATCCTCGCGTCAACGAAAATGGGCCAGCCTACGAGGCGGATTGGGAAGGCGGCACGCTGACACTCGTCGATCCCCAGGAAAATTCCGCCAGCACGATCAAACTCCCGCTCCGCAACGAAGCCGACAGAAAATTCATGCCGACGTGGTCTCCGCAGACCGTCACCGCGCCATCTCCCTACTGGGGCAACGAAATCGTCTGGAAAGATGACGCCGTAAACCCCGCGAACACGCAGATGGATAGCAAGGGCCGCCTCTGGATCAACATGCAGAATCGCAAGCCCGAAGCCCCGGATTACTGCAAGGCCAGCTCCGGAAACGTGTTTGCCAAAACCTGGGAATCGGGCAATCCGATGAACCAGGCCATCCAGCGGATCGATCTCGACCTTCGCCAAAGCGCGGGCCGCACCCTGAAACCCTGGGAAAATCCGCCGGGCTGGGGAGTGGACATTTACGACCCCAAAACTCTCAAGATCGAAGCTGTGGATCTCTGTTTCGGCCAAAGCCACGCCGCAATTGCCAACGACAAGGACGAGACCATCTACTTTTCTTTGCGGCGAGGAGGCCTCGGCTGGCTCAAGACGCGCGTCTGGGACGAAACGCATGATGCGGCAAAAGCCCAGGGCTGGTGCGCCCCGGTAGTCGACTATAACGGCGACGGCAAGACCGGCCCTTTCACCATGCTCAACGTGCCGCCGTATCCAAAACTCGATCGCATCGGCACCCCGGACGGCTACGGAATTTCCATCAATCCAGTCGACGGCAGTGTGTGGTATGCGGGTCCTTTTCCTCCGCCCGGCAGGATCGTGCGCGCCATACCTGGCCCGAATCCGCCGTCCACTTGCGCCACGGAAGTCTACGAGCCACCGTTCAACAATCCCAAGCTTCCCGGCGAGCTTCACTACGGGCCGCACGGAATCGACGTGGATACCAACGGGATCGTCTGGACCGCGCTGGCAGGCAGCGGCGAACTCGCCAGCTTTGACCGCCGCAAATGTAAGGTCCTCAACGGACCCACGGCAACCGGGCAACAGTGTCCCGAAGGCTGGACGATCTATCCCGTTCCGGGTCCCATGTTCAAGGGAACCGACGCGCACACCGACTGGCACTATCTGAATTGGGTTGACCGCTACAACACTCTGGGCCTGGGAAATAATGTGTCGATGGTGCTGGGTACAAGTTCGGATTCGTTGCGAATCTTCAATCCCGCCACGAAGGAGTGGTTTACCTTCCGCGTGCCGTATCCGATGGGTTTCTATACGCGCGATCTCGATGGCCGCATCGACGATCCGAAAACTGGCTGGAAGGGCCGCGGCCTGTGGGCGTCAACGGAGACCCGGGTGATCTGGCATGCCGAAGGAGGCAAGGGCCAGGTCCCGCAGATGGTTCACTTCCAGCTCAGGCCGGACCCGCTCGCCAGGTAACAGGTCTATAGTGTCTTCGGACGGCGGGGCACGTACCGCGCGGAGCGGAATCAGGCAGAACGGAAATTTTGAGTCGTGTTTTGCATGGAATAGGAGAAGCTGATGCGAAGAAGCCGCCTGAGACGCGCGATGGGATGGGGACTGCTGCTAAGCAGTTTACTCGGGGCTTCGGCAATCATCCGAACCGAAGCGCTGCCGCAGCCCGCACAGCCTCAGGCCGCTAGCGTCGCCTCCGATAATATCGCAGGCGTGGTCACCAGCTCGAAAGGCCCCGAAGCGGGCGTATGGGTGATTGCCGAGACCAGGGATTTCCAGACCAAGCTGCGCAAAATCGTGGTCACCGACGATCGCGGCCGATACCTCCTCCCGGAATTGCCCAAAGCCAATTACAAAGTGTGGGTCCGCGGCTATGGGCTTGTGGATTCGCCGCCCATCGAGACAGCGCCCGGCAAGAGTTTGGCCCTCCACGCGGTGATCGCTCCCAACGCCGTCGCCGCCGCGCAGTATTATCCGCCCAACTACTGGCTCTCCATGCTGAAGATCCCGCCCAAGAGCGCCTTCCCGATGCAGCCCGAGGATGCCAGCGGAAAAGTCATCCCCACCCAGGCCGATTGGATCCACGCCGTGAAGGACGATTGCCAGGTCTGTCACCAGATGGGCAACAAAATCACCCGCGAGATGCCGCGGAACCTCGGCACGTTTCCCAACGCGACAGAAGCGTGGAAGCGCCGAATTATTTCGGGCCAGCTCGGCGAGGAAATGAAGATCAACATGGGCCACTTCGGCTACGACCGCGGCATCGCCATGTTCGCCGATTGGACCCAGCGCATCACCGCGGGTGAAGTTCCGCCGGCCCCGCCGCGGCCGCAGGGCATTGAACGGAACATCGTGCTCACGATTTGGGATTTCGGCGGACCCGCCACGTTTCTGCACGGAGAGGTCGCCACCGATAAATGGAATCCCCAGGTGAACGCGAACGGCCCGGTCTATAACGGCGATTGGTCCGGAGGCACGCTCGTTCTGGTGGACCCGGAGGAGAATTCCGCCAGCACCATCAAACTTCCGTTGCGCAATGAGGCCGACAGAAAGTTCATGCCCACCTGGTCGCCGCAGCATGTAGTGGCGCCTTCTCCGTATTGGGGAAATCAGATCGTCTGGAAAGACGACGTCGTAAATCCCAAGAACACCCTGATGGATCACAGCGGCCGGCTGTGGATCAGCATGGAAAATCGCAAGCCGGAAGCGCCTGATTTCTGCAAAGCGAGTTCCGGAAACAAATATGCGCAGGCGTGGGAATCCGGGAATCCGTCGTACGCCTCCGTCCCCAGGATGAGCATCGACGCCGAGCAGGGCGGAGGGCGCGCGCTGAAGCCGTGGGAGACGCCACCCGGATTGGGCGTCGATATCTACGATCCCAAGACCGGCAAATTTGAGGCTGTAGACATCTGCTACGCGTTAAGCCACGCCGCTTTCGCGAATGACCCTGACCGCACCATCTACTTTTCCTTGCGCCGCAGCGGCCTCGGCTGGCTCAAGACGCGCGTCTGGGACGAAACGCACGACGCGGCAAAAGCCCAGGGCTGGTGCGCCCCGATTCTCGACACCAACGCCGACGGAAAAACCGGTCCCACGTTCACCATGTACAATCAGCCGGTCGATCCCAAGCTTGACCACATCGGCTCGAATGGCGGTTACGGAATCTCGGTCAGTCCCGTCGATGGCAGCGTCTGGTATACGTCGCCCGTAGAGGATTTGCCGGCAAAAATTGTTCGCGCAACGATCGGTTCCAATCCCCCTGCCACCTGCACGACGGAAGTCTACGAACCCCCGTTCAACAATCCGAAGTTGCCGGGCGAAATGCACTACGGCCCGCGCGGCATTGACGTCGATAGCCACGGCCTCGTTTGGACGGCCCTCGCCGGCAGCGGCGAACTCGCCAGCTTCGACCGCAGCAAGTGCAAGGTGCTGAACGGTCCGACGGCCACCGGCCAGCACTGCCCCGAAGGTTGGACGATCTATCCGGTGCCCGGCCCCATGTTCAAAGGAACCGACGCCCGCGTGGACTGGCACTACGTCAATTGGGTGGATCGCTACAATACCCTGGGTCTTGGCCCGGACATTTCCGTGGTTCTCGGCACCTGCTCCGATTCGTTGCAGATCTACAAGCCGGATACGAAGCAGTGGTTCACCATACGCGTGCCCTACCCGATGGGCCTCTACACCCGCGATATCGACGGCCGCATCGACGATCCGAAAGCAGGATGGAAAGGCCGCGGGCTATGGGCCGCTACGGAGACTCGCGTCATCTGGCATGTGGAAGGGGGCAAGGGGCAGACGCCTCAGATGGTGCACTTCCAGCTTCGCCCGGATCCACTCGCGCGGTAGGGATAGTAGTCGGTACGCGCAACTGTTTGCGCGCAGTTTGCGCTTGACAACACGTTGCCCGAGGGACTAACAGGTCTTCTCGGAAGAGGATTCGTGTGAAGGGGGACCCATGCTGTACAAAAAATCAGTCATCGTTTCGCTGGTTGCTCTGGCAGGCGTGAGCTTTGTCCTGGCCCTGGCAATTGCCGGGGCAGACGCCCGGCCCGAAACTCGGTCGGACGCTCGCTCGGAAGCTGGTATTGCCGCCGCGCAAGCCGCCGCCAATCTTGTGAAGGTGGATGCCGACAATATCGGCGGAGTCGTCACCAGTTCAAAGGGGCCGGAAGCCGGCGTCTGGGTGATTGCGGAAACCACCGACACGCCGACCAAGTTCCGCAAGATTGTAGTAACCGACGAACGCGGCCGCTACCTGCTCCCCGATTTGCCGATGGCGAATTACAAGGTATGGGTAAGAGGATACGGCTTGGTGGATTCGAAGCCGGTGGAAAGCACTCCGGGCAAGCGTTTGGCGTTGACCGCGGTAATCGCGCCCAACGCGAAAGCGGCGGCGCAGTATTATCCCGCCGATTATTGGTATTCGCTGGTCAACGTGCCCTCGAAAGAAAACTTTCCTGGCACGGGCCCGCAGGGAAATGGCATCGCCGTCACCATGAAGACGCAAGCGGACTGGCTCCAGCAGATGAAGACCGGCTGTGAGGTGTGTCATCAGCTAGGCGACAAGGCGACGCGCGAACTGGAGCCGTCCCTCGGGCAATTCGACTCACCAGCGCTTGCGTGGGACCATCGTGTTCAGGTCGGGCAAAACGGCGCCAGCATGAGTACCACGATGAATAATTTCGGCCGTGACCGCGCCCTCGCGATGTACGCCGATTGGACCAACCGGATCGCCGCTGGCGAGTTGCCGCCGGCGCCGCCGCGGCCACAAGGAGTCGAGCGCAACGTGGTGCTTACCCTGTGGGAGTGGGGTGGGCCGGCAAGCTTCGTCCATGACGAACTCTCCACCGACTGGCGGCATCCCACTGCCAACGCCAACGGCCCGATCTATGGCGCAGACTGGGGCAATGATGGTTTCTTGATGGTCGATCCGGTCAAGAACTCTGCGTCGGAGACCCGAGTTCCTGTGGCCGACCCCAGCCTCCCGTCGAGCACGCCGCAGAGCATGCAGCAGCCGTCGCCCTACTGGGGCGATCAACTCTACTGGTACGATCCCGCGGACCCGGCCGCCATGGCCATGGACAGCAAGGGCCGCGTTTGGATTTCGGCGAGAAGCCGCAAGGACGACAGCCAGCCGGCGTATTGCAAGGAAGGATCCGATAATCCGTACGCGAAAAATCTTCCGCTCAACGTCAGCTTCCGGCAGTTGGCCGTATACGATCCCAAGGCGAAAACGTTCAAGCTCGTGAACACCTGTTTTGAAGCGCATCACGTGGTGTTCGCGGACGATAAAGATGAGACCGTGTATGTCGACGGCATCCGCACCGGCACGATCGGCTGGGTGAAAACGCGCGTCCTGGATGAGACCGGAGACGAGCAGGCCGCGCAGGGTTGGTGCGGCGGATACTTCGATATCAACGGCAACGGCAAATTCGACGAGGGCATCGACAAGAAGATCAACATGCGCGGAGTTTACAGCGTGGCCCCCAATCCCGTGGATGGCAGCGTGTGGGGTGCGCGTGCAGGCGTTCCCGGCCAGATGTTCCGCATCGATCCGAAGACCTGCGCAACGGAAGTCTACGAACCACCCTTCCAGAACCCGAAATATCCAAAAGTCATGGCCTTCTCGCCGCGCGGGATCGACATCGACAGCAAGGGCATCGTCTGGTCCGCGCTCGGCAGCGGTCACATGGCGAGTTTCGATCGCAGCAAGTGCGCCGTGCTGACGGGAGAGGCGGCAACCGATGGGCAGCATTGCCCGGAGGGATGGACGTTGTATCCTTCGCCGGGGCCGCGATTCAAGAGCGGGGTCACCGACAACATCGCTGTGGATCATCATTATTATAACTGGGTGGATAAATTCAATACGCTGGGCCTGGGGAACGATATCCCGGTAGCCGATGGAACTGGCTCCGACTCTCTGCTCGCGCTAATACCCAGCACGGGGAAGTGGGTCGTGCTCCGGGTGCCCTACCCGATGGGATTTTACCAGCGGGGAATGGACGGTCGCATCGACGATCCCAACGCCGGATGGAAGGGACGCGGGATGTATGCCGATTACGGCCCGAACGCCATATGGCACACCGAGGGCGGCAAAGGGACAAAAGGCAACGTCGTGAAGTTCCAGTTGCGGCCCAACCCACTCGCGAAGTGATCCCGCGTATCGCGTAGATGAAACGATGTCGTCGATTGAATCTGGTCAAAACGGACGCTGATGAGAGGAAAGTCCGAATGGAAAAACGCGTTGTCTTTCGGTTTCTGATTCTGTTTTTTCTGATCTGCGCCGCCTTCGGCCGCACCGCAGTTGTTCGGCTCGAAGCCATGCCCCTGGGAAAGACTCTCCCCGCAGCAGCCGTCGATGTAGCGGTAGGCTCTGACGACATCGGGGGCGTGGTTACCAGTTCCCATGGCCCCGAGGCGGGTGTCTGGGTGATTGCGGAAACAAAGGATTTTCAAACCAAGCTGCGCAAGATCGTGGTCACCGACGACCAGGGCAGATTCCTCCTGCCCGAACTACCCAAGGCGAATTATAAAGTATGGGTGCGCGGCTATGGCCTCGTGGATTCCGCTCCTGTCGAGTCGGCGCCGGGAAGGACTTTGGCCCTCCACGCCGTGATCGCTCCCACTCCCGTTGACGCCGCTCAATACTACCCGCCGAACTACTGGCTCTCTCTGCTCAAAATTCCTCCGAAGGACGCTTTTCCCATGCCGGCTCCCGGCGCCAACAGCGTGAATTACGGCACACACAATGAAATCCCCACGCAGGCGCATTACATCGATTTGGTGAAGTCGGGCTGCCAGGCCTGCCACCAGATGGGGACCAAGATCACGCGGGAGATGCCGAAGAACCTCGGCACGTTTCCCTCCGTCACCGCTGCCTGGGACCGCCGTATTCGCTCCGGGCAAATCGGCAGTGGGATGGTCGGCACCATGAGCCAGTTCGGTTATGACCGTGGCATCGCGATGTTTGCGGACTGGACGTCCCGCATCACTGCGGGCGAAGTTCCGCCCATGCCTCCGCGGCCGCAGGGGCTCGAACGCAACGTGGTCCTCACTCTCTGGGATTTGGGCGCGCCGGAATCCTTCTTTCATGGCCTGGTCACCACCTATAAATGGAATCCCCGCGTGAACGCGAACGGCCCGGCTTTCGAGGCCGATTGGGAAAGGGGCAACCTGGTTTTTGTCGACCCGCAGGAAAACTCCGCCAGCACCATCCGGCTCCCGCTGCGCAACGAAGCCGACAGAAAATCCATGCCGCCGTGGTCGGAGCAGAAGATCACCGCCCCCTCTCCGTATTGGGGTAACGATTTGGTGTGGAAGGAAGATGTCGTGAATCCGGCCAACACCCAGATGGATAGCAAAGGCCGCCTCTGGATCAACATGCAGAATCGCAAGCCCGAAGCGCCCGATTTCTGCAAGTCGAGTTCCGGAAACGTGTTCGCGAAAACCTGGGAAGAAGGAAATACCAAAAACGCGGATGTGGAGCGCATCGATCTAGACCTGCGCCAGAGCGCGGGCCGCGTCCTGAAGCCCTGGGAGAATCCTCCCGGCTGGGGCGTGGACATCTACGATCCCAAGACGGAAAAAATTACAGCCGTGGACCTTTGCTTCGGCCAGAGCCACGCTGCCGTCGCCAATGACAAGGACGAAACCGTTTATTTCTCCCTGCGCCGCGGCGGCCTTGGCTGGTTCAAGACACGCGTGTGGGACGAAACGCACGATGCCGCCAAGGCCCAAGGCTGGTGCGCTCCCGTAATTGACTACAACGGCGACGGCAAAACCGGGCCGTTCACCATGCTCAATCAGCCTCCCGATCCAAAGCTCGATCGCATCGGCACGCCCGACGGCTACGGCATCTCCGTAAGTCCGGCGGACGGGAGCGTCTGGTATGCGGGACCGTTTCCTTTGCCGGGCAGAATCGTTCGCGCCGTCACGGGTCCCAATCCGCCTGCCACCTGCGCCACGGAAGTCTACGAACCTCCCTTCAACAATCCAAAGTTTCCGGGCGAAATGCATTACGCATCGCACGGAATCGACATCGATACCAACGGTGTAGTGTGGACGGCGCTGGCTGGCAGCAGCGAACTTGCCAGCTTTGACCGCCGCAAATGTAAGGTGCTGAACGGGCCCACGGCTACCGGCCAGCATTGCACGGAAGGTTGGACGATCTATCCGATCCCCGGGCCGGTGTTCAAGGGAACCGATATCCGTACCGATTGGCATTATCTCAATTGGGTCGACCGTTACAACACGCTGGGCCTCGGCAACAACGTTTCGGTTGTGCTCGGCACGGACTCCGACTCTTTGAAGGTTTTCAAGCCGGACACAAAAGAGTGGCTCACGTTCCGCGTCCCGTACCCGATGGGCTTTTACACGCGCGATATGGACGGCCGCATCGACGATCCGAAGACCGGCTGGAAAGGGCGCGGGCTTTGGGCCTCCACCGAGACGCGGGTCATCTGGCACGCAGAGGGCGGCAAAGGACAAACGCCGCAAATGGTGCACTTCCAGCTGCGCCCGGATCCGCTGGCCAAGTGAGGCGCTTCGTGGAAGGGCACGTTGAAGCGAACGTTGAAGAGTATGTTGAAGCCTACGTACTAAGATAGGTCCGACGAGGCAAGGTCTGGTTATGTCGATTCGATTTCGGTTTGCGGTGCATCCATGGGCTATCTTTTTTCTCGCCCTTTTAATTTTTCTTCCGTCTTCGACTTTTGCTCAGGTCGATCTTTCGGGAGGATGGGATACCATCCGGCACGAGGATGGTCCCGAGCGCGGAATGGGTCCGGAGATCGGTGATTACACGGGCATCCCTCTCAACGCCGAGGCGCGATCCAGAGCCGATAGCTGGGACGCGGAGAAATGGACGCAGCCGGAGCACGAATGCGAGCCTCACCCCGCGGATTACGGCGCGCGCGGCGGCGGCAGCATGAGGATCTGGGCGGATGCCAATCCCGTCACGCTGGAAGTCACAGCCTGGCACACCCAGATGATGTGGATGCAGCCCCTGCGCACAATCTATATGGATCATCGCCCGCACCCAGCCGACGATGCCGTCCATACCTGGCAGGGCTTTTCAACAGGCGAATGGGTACAGGACATGTTGAAGGTGACCACGACGCATCTGAAAGAGGGATGGATTCGTCGCAACGGAATTCCGCGCAGCGATAAAGCCACGCTGATAGAGTATTTCATCCGCCACGGCAATTATCTGACGGTGATCACCATCGTGAACGACCCGGTGTACCTCACCGAACCCTTCATTCGCACCTCCGATTGGCTCGAGGACGTCGGCTACAAAACCAAGCCTTCCACCTGCATTCCGTCTGTCGAGATCGAGCATCCCAAGGGCTGGGTCGCGTTTCACCTGCCCGGAGAAAATCCTTTCCTCGACGAATATTCGCAAACGTATGGAATCCCGGAAGAGGCCGTCCGCGGTGGCGCCGAGACGATGTATCCGGAGTACCTCGAAAAACTGAAGCGACTGCCGGTTCCCCCGAAGAAGACAACAGACCGGGACAAACAATGATCATGAAGTCGTCGGCCGTGTTCCGGGCCACGCGCTCCGTGCTTTTCCTTCCGGTTATCGTTCTGTTGTTGGCCTCCGGCCTGCGGGCCCAGGAGAAAAAAAGCCCCGGCGAATTGCATATCCAACACGTGCAAGGCCGCGTCTACATGATTTCGGGGGCGGGCGGAAACGTCACTGTGCAGGTCGGCGACAATGCCGTCACCGTGGTCGACACCGGAACCCCGGAGATGGCGGAGAAGGTTCTTGCCGCCATCCGGACGCTGTCCCCGAATCCCGTGGCCTTCATTATCGACACCTCGATCGACCAGGATCACCTGGGAGGCAACTCCGTCCTCGCCAAGGCCGGCAGCAAAGAGTTGGCTGGGGCGGCCGGTGACAGGACCGGCGACATTCTGGGCCAGACGCGCGAGGGCGCGTCGATTGTCGCCTACATCGCCGTCCTCAATCGCATGACGGAGGCTGGGGGGAGCCGCATGAAATTCCCGGAGTCCAGTTGGCCGACCGACACCTACGACACCGGCAACTGGAAGATCTTTAACGACGAGCCAATAGTCATCTATCACGCCCCGTCGGCGCATACCGACGGCGACAGCTTCGTTTTCTTCCGCAGGTCGGATGTGGTCAGCACCGGCGAGCTTTTCGTGCCCTCGCGCTATCCAGTCATTGACGAGCAGCAGGGCGGCACCATCGACGGAATCATCGATGCGTTGAGCACCATGATCGACGATGTTCTGGTTCCCAGGGAGAACGAAGAGGGCGGCACGTACGTGATTCCGGGGCAGGGAAGGCTCTGCGATCGCACCGACGTGTCCAACTACCGCGACATGCTGACAATTGTGCGCGGGCGCATCGCCAGTTTAGTCAGCAAAGGCAAAACCCTGGACGAAGTGAAAGCCGCGAAACCAACATTCGGTTTCGATGGGCTTTACGGCGCCCAGAGTGGCCCTTGGACCACCGATCAGTTCATAGAAGCCGTGTATCGCAACCTCACGCGGGACAAGCATCCTAAATGACGAAGATGAAGAGAATCACCGCCGCCGCACTCTTGTTGGGGACCATCGGAGTTACGCCGGTCCTCCTTAGTCGTCAAGGCCTTGCTTCGGCCGCCCCTCAATCAGGCAAGGACTCCGCCGTGATTGACCTCACCGGCTACTGGGTGTCCATTGTTGACGAAGACTGGCGCTGGCGCATGGTCACGCCCGCGAAAGGCGACTACGCCAGCGTTCCGCTCAACGCCGAAGGCAAGAAGGTAGCCGATACTTGGGACTTGGCGAAGGATGAGGCGGAAGGAAATCAATGCCGCCCTTACGGCGCAGCCGCCCTCATGCGCTTGCCCACCAGGCTGCATGTCACCTGGAAGGACGATAACACCCTGCAAATCGACGCCGATGCCGGCACGCAGAGCCGCCTGTTGCACTTCGATGGCCCCAAGTGGAAGGGCGGAGAACCAACCTGGCAGGGAGATTCGATCGCTGTCTGGGAGAAGCAAAGCATCGGCAATGGATACGGGCCGCGTTCGGGCGGGCCTGTGCCGGGGAAAGGCGGCACTTTGCACGTTGTGACCATGCACATGCGCCCGGGCTACTATCGCAAGAACGGAGTGCCTTACAGCCAGGATGCGATTTTGACCGAGTATTTCAACCGCGTTGACATGGGTACAGGCGCGGGACCCGGCGAGGGCAACCGGTCCTATCTGATCGTTCTCACCGTGGTGCACGATCCAAAATATCTCCGGGAAGATTTCATCACCAGCGAGCAGTTCCTGCGCGAGCCCGACAACTCGAAGTGGCATCCCACTCGATGCACCACCGAAAAACCGTCTCGTTAAAATCGCTTCGCAGATTGCTCCGCTCGCATGTGCTCGCAAGGAGGCACGCAATGATTGTGTGCAGAAACGTGGCGGTTCTTCTTCTCGCATGTGTTGGGGTCGCGCTCGCGAGTGGCAATGCCAGAATATCTGCGGACTCAAGCACAGCGCAGCTTCCTCACGACGTCTATCCGGATTCGCGCGACCGACTGCCTTTGCCGAAGCGCGACGATATGGACGACTACGGCAAGAAAGTTGTGGACGCATTGCCGACGGGAACGCAGTTGCCCGCCAGCGTGCATTCCATCCGTCTCTACAGCCCCGTGGCCAAATCTCTCGAAGAAGCCGATCGATACCTCAACTTCGAAACAGGCTTGCCGGATCCGGTCGTCGAGGTCGCCATCCTGGTGACGGCACGCGAGGTGGACTCCCAGTTTGAATGGACGCAGAACGAGCCGCATGCGCGCGATCCGCGCAATCCACACCACCTCGACCCCGCTGTTATCGACACAATCAAATACGACAAGCCCGTTGTCGGACTCGGTGAAAAGGAAGCCGCCATCATTGCGCTCGGCCGCGAAATGTTTGGCCGCAACCGCGTATCCTCCGAAACGTTCGCGAAGGTCCTGCGTCTGTTCGGCCGTCGCGGCACTGTCGACTTGGTTGAGTTAATGACGAATTACTCGGCAGCCGCGGCCGAGCTGATCGCCTTCGACCAGCAGCTAAAAGAAGGGCAGTCCCCTCTGCTTCCTCCCCGCCAAAAGCGTCAATGAACGCCGGAGGTTAGCACCGCAAATAATTGCATTCCGTTTACAACCGCTTCGGTCGCCCCAGCGAACCATCCCGCGTCGGCGGCCAAAATAGCAGATTGGTCTTGACAAGATGCGGCGAAAGAGCTAAATCCTCCCAGCAATACACGAGACGCCAACATATCAAGTGCAGATCGGGACCCAATTAAAGGTTCGCCAGTAGTTCCATATGTGGGGCCAAGCAATCGGTTCACGCCTGGAACCAGTAACTTCCAGGAAATGGGAGATGGCTATGACCGAGTCTCGTCGTTGGGCGTTTCGTGTAACTCTGTTTGCGCTGGCGTGTCTTCTTCTTGTGCAATCTCCTTCGCTCTGGGCGCAGTCGGCTTCCACGGGTGCGTTAGCAGGAACCGTGACCGACGCCTCAGGCGCCGTCGTGCCCAACGTTACGGTCACGGCTACCAATACAGACACCGGGCAAGTGCGCACCGGTTCCACCTCGGCGGATGGTTCCTACAAGTTTGCCTTGCTGCCTCCAGGCACCTATCGCGTCAAGTTTGAAGCCGCCGGGTTTAAGGCGTCAGAGGTTCCCTCGGTCACTGTAGTAGTGACGGAAACAGGAGTTTTGGATCAGCACCTGGAGGTAGGCACTCAGACGGAACAAGTGACCGTAGAAGGCCAAACCGAGACGATCCAGACCTCCAACGCGACCCTGGGCACCGTAATGAGCTCGCAGACCGTCAGCGGTCTTCCCCTGACCACTCGCAATTACACAAACTTGATTGGCTTGTCTGCCGGGGCCAACAGCAGCGTCTTTAACGCTACCGCGCTTGGAAAGGGCTTGCAGGACGTGGCCGTCAACGGCGCGCCCGCCACCTCGAACAATTTCCAGATGGATGGCGCGAGCATCGTCAATTCCCAGGCCCCGGGGAACGCAGGCGATACAAACGGCTTTGTGGGTTTCGGCATCCCCAATCCGGATGCGCTTCAGGAGTTCAAGATCCAGACGTCGCAGTATGACGCCGGCTACGGGCGCGGCGCGGGTGCCAACGTAAACGTGGTCACCAAGTCCGGAACCAACGCCATCCACGGCACCGCCTTCGAATTCTTCCGCAACACCGTCCTCAACGCGGAAGACTTCTTCGCGAAGTATTCCGGAACCCCGCGCGGAGTGTTGAATCAGAACCAGTGGGGCGGCGTAATAGGCGGCCCGATCATCAAGGACAAATTCTTCTTCTTCGGTTCTTTTCAAGACACCGCGCAGAAAAATGGACTCGATCCGAAGGGCTTTTCCACGGGCGTGACTTTGCCTCCGATTCCAACCGGTCCCCGCGAGAACACCGCCGCTTTCCAGGCGGCGCTGGGCGCGGCGATCTGCCCGCAGAACCACCCGGGCGTCAAAATCTATCAGGCCGCCACCGCTGGCAGCCCGAGCCTGAATAGCGTGCAGGTTGCGTGCGATGGATCGAACATCAATCCAGTGGCCATCAACATCCTGCAGCTCAAAAATCCCGACGGCACTTATTACATTCCCAGTTCGACCAACGGAGGCTTCCAGCCGACCACCTACAGTATCCCGGCTATTTTTCACGAGTATCAGATCATGGGTAACTTCGATTACGTGCTCAACAGCAAGAACACGATATCGACCCGTTATTTCTACGCCACCTACCCGACGACCTTCGCTTTCGTGTGTACCACCGCAGGCGGCGGTTGCGTTCCGGACAGCGGCGCGCATACCAACTTTCTCAATCAGGACATGGTATTCAAGCTCACCTCGATCGTGACCAACAGTCTGGTGAACGAAGCGCGCGCTTCGATTCAGCGCAACATCGTAAACGCCTCGGTGACAACTCCGTTCACGAATACGCAGGTCGGGATCACCTCGGCATCGCCGAGCGTCCCCAATCTGGATCGCCTCACCGTCACCGGATTGTTTGCCGCCGGTCCCAGCGGAGGCGCTTTCGACTCGAAAGTGAACATCACACAATGGCAGGTGGCCGACCAGCTTTCCTGGACGCATGGGAAACAGACGTTTCGGTTTGGCGGCGAGGTCGAGCGCGACCTGTGGAACTGGATATTCCCGGGCGTCTCCATCGGATCGCTGACCTTCAACAGTTTCTCTGATTTCCTGCTGGGGCTGCCCGGGTGCAATCCCAGCAATCTCAGCTGCACTCCTACCACCCCGGGTAACACAAATGGAACGGCATTCAGCAATATTGCGAACACGGGCGGCGCCATCGCCCGCGTAGGGCCGAATGGCCTCATTCACGGTTGGCGTGAACCCGACGGGAACGCCTTCGTTCAGGACGATATCAAGTTCAACAAGCGGTTGACCGTGAACCTCGGCTTGCGTTGGGAATACGACGGCTTGATAAAAGATAAATACGGCGAACTAAGCGACTTCTGGCCGAGTCTTGCCTCCACCGTCACTCCGGGGACCACCCCAGCCACGGGGACCCTTGTGGGATACGTGGTAGCGTCGAACTATTACCAGCAGCCTCTGCCGCAGGGCGTTTTCAGGGAAAACCATACCATCCAGTCAGAGAACAACCCGCCGCTGGATAACTTTGCGCCGCGGATTGGCTTTGCCGCGCAACCGCTCAAAACCGACCGATTCGTCGTCCGCGGCGGGTTCGGCTATTTCTATGACCGCGTCGCCGGAACCTACATCATCGGCGCTGGGGAGCAGGGGCCTCCGTACTCGGCTACCGTTTCCGCTTCCGGAACTTCCACCTATTTCTCGACGCTCGCTCAGCCGTACAACAGCAACCCACTGGGATGGACCCCTCTCTGGGCGAACCCGGCAACGTTGTCCGGCTCACTCATCACCGTGCCGTATCTTACGCCGAACTTTGTAACGCCATTGGTATATCAATGGAATCTGAACACGCAATATGAATTCGCGCGGAATTGGGTGCTGGAACTGGGTTATGTAGGGGAGACCGGTATTCACCAGCCCTATGGGGCGGGATCGCCGCGCAATATGAACGAGGCGCTGTTGGCCAGTCCGACGAACCCCGTGAACGGCCTCACAACCAACACGATTGCGAACGCGAATTATCGCGTGCCGTACCTGGGCATCGGTACCACTGGTTTACAGGCGCAGGGCACTGAAGGAAATTTTAAGTCAAACGACCTTCAGGTGACCGTGCGGAAACAGATGTCCCATGGACTGCAACTGCAGGGCGCCTATACATGGATTCGAGCGTTCACGACCGCCAACTTCACCAACGATCCTAACAATTCCGCCTCCTTCTACGGACTCAACGCCGTTAGCTCGAGTGGCAGCGGTGGCTATCGTCCGCAGCGCTTGGTGTTCAACTATAGCTGGGATCTGCCGCTCGGTAATCCCGAGGGCCTCAAGGGCAAATTGGTTCATGGCTGGAACCTGTCGGGTGTGACCATTCTCCAGGACGGCCTTCCCTTGACGATTACCGATGGCAAAGGAGGCTCGGTTTTCGGAACCGCGGCACCCTCGAGGGCTGAGTTCTGCTCTGGAATGGGAAATGCAAATGCTGCAGCCTCGGGCGACCTTTACAGTAAAGTGTTAAATGGCTTGAGTTCCGCTTCAACCGGCGGCTACTTCAACAAGGCAGCATTCTGCGTGGCTGGCGAGCCCGTGCTCGGAGGAACTCCCTCATCTCCCGCGCTCGGTTACGGCAACACCGGCATCGGCTTCATTCTTGGGCCGGGGCAATTCAACTGGGATATGTCGCTGGTGAAAACGACCGTAGTTGGCGGCCTGAGAGAGGATGCTACTCTGACGTTCCGCACCGAGTTCTTCAACGCGTTCAATCATCCACAGTTCAGCCCTCCGGTGGTGTCTGATTCCGCCACCAACTTCGGGCAGATCAACAGCGCGTCCGTGAATCCGCGCCTGATCCAATTCGCGCTGAAGTACGCGTTCTAGCCGGGAAGCGGGAAGTTAAGGAGCACCAGCAGAGAAAACTAGCGAGGGGTCGAGCATTTTCACTCGACCCCGAAGGCTAACAGCACGTTTCCAGGATATGCCTTGCCCGGCCCCGGGTTCGAAAGATACCCAGAGCCGACGAAGAGCATTCCCCCCGCAATCGTGGGTCCGGGAGCGCCCATCGATCCTCCCGTTCCCGCGACGCCGTTTACCGTTTCGAATTTTCGAACCGTGTCGTATTGCCAGATCGCTTTGCCATCGCTGGTCGAAAGAGCCCGCAGAGCTCCGTCCCAGCCACCCGTAAAGAAAACTCCTGCGATGGCAGAGCCTGCGGCTGTCTCGCCGTAAGGGCGAGAATTACCTGCTGAGTCTGCCCCCGGCATTTCGAAGCGTGTTGCCCATTTACGCTCGCCCGTCCCTAGCTCAAGGGCCGCCGCGCCGCCGGTCGTCAAAGGGAAGTAGCCGTTTTCCTCATCCGCCGCCCCGCCAAAGACAATAAGCCCCTCTTCGAAGAGGCCGCCCTCCGCCAGGCTGGTCTTCCATAGCAGAGTTCCTCGACGGTCCGGATCGTACGCGAAAACATTTCCGCTCTTCTGCGCCGTCATCAGGATCCGGCGGCCGTTTGGCAACGTCCGCAGAATAGGCGAGCTCCCAAAATCATGATCGGGCCCCAGACGCTTGGGACAGTTCTCCGATGCAGAAGTCTCACAGCCCCTGATCCACGTGTCGCCCTGCGTGCCTTGCGCAGACCAGAGAGTTCTCCCCCTCTTCAAGTCCAGCGCCAGAATCGAATCGGACCGCTCGGAGGCAGGCTCCGTGTAACCATTCCCCGTTCCCACGTACAGGGCATGGCGCTTCGCATCGATTGTCGGCGAGTTCCAGACGGCCGCGCCGGCGGGCGCCCACAGTTGCGTCCCCGCCGAATTTTTTCGCGCCGGTTTTGGCGGCTCGGAAATCGTGTACGTCTTCCACACCTGCCGGCCGGTCGCGGCATCCAGGGCCACGACGCTGCCGCGAAAAGTGCAGCAGGAATAGTGCACATCTGCGGATCGCCCTTCCTCGGAAGAAGAAACCGGAACATAGAGAAAGTTCCTGTAGAGCTGCGGAGCCCCGGTGATGTGCGCGAGCGGATGGTCGTCCACGCGAACCTTCCACAAGAGCGTCCCGGTGCCAGCCTCGAGTGCGTAGACGTTCGCCCTCATATCGCCAAAGTAAATCGCGAATTTCCGAGGGCGGGCGCCCTTTACGGAACCAATGCTGATCGCCGTGTGAACGCCCGGCCCGGCATGAAATGACCAGTAAGCGCAGCCGCTAGCCGCGTCCAGCGAATAAACGTATCCGTTGTTGCTTCCGAAAAACACGCGTCCGGACGCGATTGTCGGTTGGCTGTAGGCGATCCCGTTGGGAATGCCGAACGCCCACTTTAATCTCAATCGCGGCACTTGACCTGCCGATATTCCGGCGTCCCTCGCTTTCTGGAAGCGCGTGTTTGCGGCGTCCACTCCCCAGCCATTCCACGCGGCACCAGAAGATGGATCGGCTAGCGGAGGATTGGAAGGGCACTGGTTCGACATCGATTTTGCGTCGCCGCTCGCCCCCGTGCCCGCTGGCTGCGTGCTGATAGCCTCCGCGATCATGCGCTTTTCGGCTTCCGACAAGCCCTGCGCTTGCCCGCTCATGGAGCCGATTGTGAGAGCGTTCACGATTTCTTCCGGTGGAAGCTTCCTCAAGACGGATAGGTCGGGCGCGCGTTGCCCCCCGCTGTTGCTGACGTGGCACATCGCGCAGTGCTGTTCGAATAATTGGATTCCCGTCCGCGCGCCGCTGGAGGGCGATTGGCTGAAGAGCGAAGGCGCAGACAGAATGGAGGCGCCGAGCAGGACGAAGAGGATTGCGACAATCGCCCATGGCACTCGCGTGGAAAGTTGTGTCAACAAATCGCTCGCAATCTTATTGCTTCGCTTCGTTGCTCTGCGGAAGCTTGGGCGGCGCGGGCATTTTCGCCAGCTTCTCCTGGTACTCCGGATACATCGTCTCCGCTCCGCCGCGCACGGCCTCCACAGGAATTCCCCAGCGAGAGGCAAACTCGGTCAGAGACGTATTCTTCCCCGGCAGATGGTAGGCCACATACCCTTCCGGATGGTCGACTTCCGCCCCGGGAATGCAGCCGAAATCGGGAGGCAATCGGCCCCCCAGGTCGAGAATCCAATTCAAAGTGCGGACCAAGGGTTCGGTCAGATAAACCGGATCCTCCACGTCGGAAACGAGCGTCAGGAAATCGCCGTGCCGGATGATGTATTCCGTCAGCGTAGCCCGTTCGCTGCGGGGAAGCCCGTTGCGCCGCACCCACCCTCCTTTCAGGTGCGTGGTCGTCACCTTGAGCATGTCTCCTTCCCATTCTCCCGTGGAGAACCCCTGCCACAACTTCGGCGCATTCGCAGAGGGATGTGGCCGCCCGTCCATGTAGATCGTGCGTTCCGTGAGCTTGTACCGCAGCGTCAAGTGCCACGCCACGATGTCCTGCGTGAAGGGGTGCTTATCGGACCAGATTCGCATGTCCGCCGGTCCCCGCGGCGCGTCGTCCACCGGATGCGGGTCGCATTCGTGCTCCACCATCTCCCACTTTTGTGAGTCCCAGGTGTCGGCTTTCATGCGCGCCGCCTCGTTGATCGGCATGCCGCCGTAATCCCCGATTTCGGGCCCGGGTCCGCGCTCGGGCTCATCCTCATGCATTCTCTGTCCCCATTGCCCGGAGAGGT
Source organism: uncultured Acidobacteriota bacterium (assembly GCA_963709105.1). Taxonomy (GTDB): domain Bacteria; phylum Acidobacteriota; class Terriglobia; order Acidiferrales; family UBA7541; genus Palsa-295. The sequence continues at coordinate 172,334 of CAVPVC010000010.1, read as the reverse complement.
CCACTTGAGCGCAAACTGGCACAGCCATGACCATGGTGCCGGCGAATAGAATGATTAGCTGAATGTCTCGCAGTCGGGCCCTGGGCATCGCTCCTCCTGATCTGCGCAGTGTTATATGGATCGCTCGATTCGCTGCAATACTATCCAATATCAACTGAGGAATCCAATTTTGCAGGTGACGCCGGAAGACAAAAGTGGTAATAAAACGTCCACGAAGCTTACTCGAAAGGTGGCAGGAATGGAGTCTGCGGGCGCCGTGCGAACTCGCAACCGCGCTGTTGCGCCGCTGTTCGCAATTGTGGCCTTGGTACTCGTGTCGGTCCCGCGCGCTTCCGCCGGCCGGAATCCGGGCTCTGGCCCCACCGATCCGCAGCCAGGCAAAGTCGAACTGCTGCACGTGCAGGGAGACGTGTACATGATCGCCGGCGCAGGCGCGAACATTACTGTCCAGGTGGGCGAGGAGTTTGCAATCGTGGTCGACGCCGGTCTGCCGGAGAAGAGCCAGGAAGTCCTCGCCGCGATCCGCAGTGTAACGGACAGGCACATCCTCTACGTCATTGATACCAGCGCCGATGAGGATCACGTCGGCGGCAACGGAAATATCTCGCAGGCAGGGTGGGCATTGCCCAACACAAGCCGCAATCCGGTGGTGACCGACGAAGAGAAATTCCACGTGCAGACGGGTGCGTCGATTATCGCCCACATCAACGTGCTCAATCGCATGAGCGCGCCCACCGGCAAGGTTCCCTTGTTCCCCGAGGCCCTCTGGCCCACCGACATCTACGACAACAGGTACTGGAGGTTTTACAACGGCGAGGGCGTCTATATCTACCACCCATCTCACGCGCACACCGACGGCGATAGCTACGTGTTCTTCCGCCGGTCGGACGTAGTAAGCACCGGCGATATTTTTTCTTTGGCGAGCTACCCGGTCATCAAGGCCGACCAAGGTGGCAGCGTCAATGGCCTGATCGACGCGCTCAACCAAATCATTGAGCTACTGGAACCGAAGGCCAACGAAGAAGGCGGCACCTACGTAATTCCGGGGCACGGCCCCATCTGCGACCGCCACGATATTGTGGAGTATCGCGACATGGTGACCATCATTCGCGCGCGCATCCAATACTATCTAAAGCAGGGAATGTCGCTGGACGCGATAAAGGCAGCCAAGCCAACGCTCGACTACGACGGCCTGTACGGCTCCGCGACCGGTCCGTGGACCACCGGCATGTTCATCGAAGCAGTCTATCGGGAACTCAGCAGCGGCAACACGCAACAAGAACAGAAAGCGGGTGCGGGAAGATAACGATTCGCCGCGTCCCGGCAATGCAACAGTCAATATTGGCACCCAAGGAGATTCACGCCATGCAAAAAAAGCTCCGCCATTTACTGAACTTCGCTGTCTGCGCTGTTTCGCTCTTCGCTTTGTCTGTGTTTGTGCAGGCCGCAACATCTAACAGGCAGACCGACGTGCTCCAGACCTCCCGCGGCGAACTCCGCATCATGCCCATCTATCACGGAAGCGTGATGCTCGAATTCGGGGGCAACGTGATTCACGTCGATCCCTGGAGCCAGGGAGATTACACCGGCCTCCCGCCCGCGGATCTGATCATCTCGACCCACACCCACCGCGATCATCTCGACCGCGACATGATGGACAAACTGAAAAAGCCCGGGACGATCATCGTCGGGCCGCCGGCCGTGATTGACACGCTGAACTGCGCCCCGGCCTGCGGCCAGGTGGAAGCCATCAGCGATTCGGAGAAGCGCACCGTGATGGGCATCGAGATCGAAGGCGTCCCGATGTACAACATTGTGAAGGGCTCCGCGCCCGGGAAGCCGTTTCATCACAGGGGCGTCGGCAGCGGTTACATTTTGAATTTTGGCGATACCCGCGTTTATTTTTCGGGCGATTCGGAATGCACGCCGGAAATGAAGGCCTTGAAGAACATCACCGTCGCTTTCCTCGCCATGAGCGAAAGCAGAGTCTCGTCGCCTGTGGAAGTGGCGGAGTGCGCGAAGGTGTTCAAGCCCAAAATTGTGTACCCCTACCACTATCGCGGCTCCAAGCCCGAGGAGTTTGCCGCCGCCGTCAAGGACACACCAGGGATCGAAGTCCGCATCCGAAAGCTGGAAGGCGAACCCTAAAAAGCCTGTGTGGCAACCTCGGTTTCTAAAAAAGGGAGTGCTTCTCAGCAAGGCGGGGTCTTGCTGTAGCATTTGCGGGTGCCCGACCCTTCGGTTTCAAGGGTCGGTCTTCACGGCAAATGGTTGGCCCCGCTGCCCGGATGCGCAACGCGCCCATTTCTGCCATGGCTTCTTAGGCGTCGGAGCTTCTAAAGGTCCGTGGAGAATTCCCTGAACGCGAAGTAAATTTCACTTACCGGTTGCCGCAACTCCGCGCTGACACGCATCAACCCAGCCCTCACGGCAAGCGCGAGCGTAGAGCTTCGCCGGGTCTCGCTCCGTGACCGGCCCTTTACTCCCGCGCAGGATGACCGGGTAGTCGTCGAGCGCCGGAGGCGCCGTCTGAAATTTTCCGATGCCCGCGATGGCCTGGCGGGCGTTGTGGCAAGCTGGCGGAAAACCAAGCACGCAGCCGCGCTCAAGCCTAATCACCGCTCCCTGGCGATCCTTAGCGCGCGTTGCCTCCTGGATCCCGAACGCATTGCAAGCCCAGCCCGATCCCTCGGCACAATAGTTCGCTTCCAGGTTGGTGAGATACTTACAAGAATATGACCGGTTTTTCGCACAGGCCTGCTGCCAGAAGGGTATCCACTGACCCGGCTGCTCATCCCCCAGCCCGTGCGCCGCGCTCATCAAAGAAAAAACCATCGCCCACACGCAGATGTAGGCGAGGTTACGCTGCCTCCCCACCAGCGAGCGGCCGAGATTCGCTGGGTCGATCCACCGCAACAACTTCGACCGCGCCGCGCGGTCGATGAATTGGATCGCCACATTCAGAATGGGCACCGGCAGCAGCTTGTCGTAAAAGGGCGGCAGGCCGGCGCGCCCCAGCGCTTCGTAGAGCGCAATCACGCCCGCGCCGTAGAGCACGCCGAAGAAGATGCGCCCCAGTTCGCTGCGCGGCGAAGTAGAAGGGTCGGTGAACAGTAGGTGCATCCCCAGGAATACCGCAATCGGGATGTACGAATCCCCGAAAAAGTACACTCCCGTCGCTGCAAAGTACGCAGCGCTCCACAAATACGTGGTGATCACCGCCGACATCGTCATCGTAGTCACGCCGAAGAGGTATTGCCCGGGCAGTCCGACCAGGAAAAGAAACAGGTACATGTGCGGCGGATAAAACTGCGTGACGGCGATGTCCTTGCCCCAGGTGATGTCGGTCGTGCCCGTAAGCAGCAGCCCGATCGAAAACGCCATCAGTGCAAACGACGAAGGATTGAAGATGTGGACGCGCCGCCGGTCCTTGTCCCATCGGATCAGCTCTTTGGCTGCGAAGCCCAGCGCGATCATCAGGAACTGCAGGTAAAACCAGTCCGGCCGGAACCAGAGAAACAAGTTCATGCTGAAGACAACGGGAAACGGACCGAAGCCCAGCGTATAGCTGTCCCGCCGCGACCACGACAGCAGGATGTCGAACGCATAAGCGAAGATCACCTGCGCGATGATGAGATAGTAGGAGGCGTACACCGGCCGCCAGTACCATCCCCAGTACAGAAATATCGAAGTGTGCGCGCACGCCTGCAAGTAGTGCTGCGCCCGCAGACTCACCTCGACAGTGAAAGTACGATGCGTGCGTTGCGCCCAAGCAATGAGGATTGCGTTCCAGACCAGCAGCGCCGCCGCAGCTCCCACAAACGACCACCACAGCCGCTGATTGTCCCGCACGCGTTCAAGAAGCGCGAACGCCAGCAGGCCCGCCGTAAACAAAAAGGGCAGCGCAAAAGCCTGCGCAATGGACAACTGGAACGAGCGCAGCGCGGAAGGCGCTGCCGCCGTCGCCGTCTCTGTCCTAATGCCGACCTCGCTGGAAATCACCGTCATGATTTTATGGCCCAGAATTCGTCGTTGCAAACGAGCCGAACGACATGCCGGCACGTAGCTATATCACGCCCCGCATTTCTTCTCTTCTATTTTTTGCGGGAGTCAGGGCAGGGAACTAAGGAAGAAATGTCAGTCAGGCTCGGGAGGATAATCCCGAGCCCGACTCACCATGTTGTCTGCTGTTGTAGTGTATTCAACAGCCGCCAAAGTCCTAATCGGCGGCAGTAAGCGTCGGAAGGTCCTTGACGATCTGAGCGATATCCAATCCCAACCCCTTCGCCACGCCAGTCCCGTAAGCGGGATCGGCCTTGTAGAAGTGCTGGATCTGGAGCGTTTGGATCCGTTCCGGAATGCCCTTCATGCTCCCGACGATATTCCCGATCAGCCGCTCGCGCGCATCCGGTGTCATCAGGCGGAACAGATTCCCCGGCTGCGTGTAGTAGTCGCTGTCGGACCGGTGATCGTGCCGATCGACAGTTCCCGACACAAACTTCGGCCGCTCGCGGTAGGCCGGATCCTGCGTCGGACCGCCGAAGCTGTTCGGCTCGTAATTCACCGCGCCGCCCTCGTTGCCGTCGAAGCGCATCGCGCCATCCTTGTTATAGGTGTGGTACGGGCACTGCGGCTTGTTCACTGGCAGGCTGTCGTAATTGACGCCCAGCCGGTAGCGATGCGCGTCGGGATAGGAAATCAGCCGCGCCTGCAGCATTTTGTCCGGCGAAAATCCCATGCCCGGCACCACGTTGCGCGGTTCGAAAGCCGCCTGTTCGACTTCGGCGAAGTAGTTGTCCGGGTTCCGGTCAAGCACGAGTTCACCTACTTCATGCAGCGGGTAATCCTTGTGCGGCCACACCTTCGTCAGGTCGAACGGGTTGATGTGGTAAGTCTCGGCCTCTTTTTCCGGCATAATCTGCACGGCCACGCGCCACTTCGGAAAATCGCCCTTGGCAATGTGATCGAACAGATCGCGCTGCGCGTAATCCGGATCGACCCCGCGCATCTCGCTCGCGCGCTCCCCCGTGAAATTCTTGATGCCCTGCTTGGTCTTGAAATGCCATTTCACGTAGAACAGCTCGTTCTTGCTGTTGATTAGGCTGAACGTGTGGCTGCTGAACCCGTCCATGTGCCGGTAGCCGTCGGGCGTTCCGCGGTCGGAGAACAGAATCGTCACCTGGTGCAGTGATTCCGGCGAGAGCGACCAGAAGTCCCACATCATCGTGGGCGATTTCAGGTTCGTCTGCGGATCTCTCTTCTGCGTGTGAATGAAATCGCCGAACTTGAGAGGGTCGCGGATAAAAAAGACCGGGGTGTTGTTTCCGGTCATATCCCAGTTGCCCTCTTCGGTGTAGAACTTCAGCGCGAAGCCGCGCGGATCGCGTTCCGTGTCCGCCGAGCCTTTTTCTCCGCCCACCGTGGAGAAGCGCAGGAACGTCGGAGTCTTCTTGCCCACGGCGGAAAACAATTTTGCCGTGGTGTACTTCGTAATCTCCGCGCTGTTGCACACGAAATAGCCGTACGCTCCGGAGCCTTTCGCGTGCACCACGCGTTCGGGAATCCGTTCGCGGTTGAAATGCGCCATTTTTTCAAACAGCAGAAAATCCTCGAAGACAACCGGCCCGCGCGGTCCTACGGTCAGCGAGTTCTGGTTGTCGCCTACCGGACGCCCGGCGTCCGTCGTCATGATCGGTTTCTTCTCAGCCATAAATCTCCTTTTCCTCTTTCGTACCACGACAGAAATTTTGAGGGGTTTCCGCCCCCTTCGTTGTGCTGTAGACCACGATTCTATCGCTACCGGCTGTCCCTGACCAGCGATGATCCAAAGAGCATCCGTCTCTTCGCCCGATCCAATTCTGTCCTTGAGGCCAGTATCCCCCTCCATAGGCGATGAGTAGAATCGTTTGGCGGATGACGACTAACGGATCGCACAATTCCCCTAACTTGCTTCCCAGCAATAGCATGCGCTCTGGTGGGTGCCTATCTTCGCGGCTTTATCTCTGTGCGCCCGTGCTCCTTTTGTTCGTCTGCGCAGGTCTGGCGGGTTGCGGCAGCACCACGACCGCGCCGAACTCCCCATCGAACTCGGGCTCCGTGCCTTCGGTCATTTACTTCGCTGCGAACCCGACGAGTGTAAACTCAGGTGCGAGCGCCAGCCTCAGCTGGGTCACCAGCGGCGCGACCACAATTTCGGTTTCTCCTGGCAGCTTCAGCTCGTCGTCGGCCAGTGGCTCAACCACGGTGAGCCCAACGGCCACCACCACCTACACGCTGACAGCGACCAACGCCTCGGGTTCCGCGACGTCTACGGCCACAGTCACCGTAAGCGCATCAGGCGCGCCAACAATCACATCGTTCACCGCCAGCCCCGCAAGCATCGCCTCCGGTTCGAGCAGCACCCTCAGCTGGGTGACCACCGGCGCAACCGGCATTGCGATCGCTCCCGGAACGTTCACCTCCACGTCGGCAAGCGGTTCCACGAGCGTGAGTCCGGTCGCCACCACCACCTACAAATTGACCGCCACCAACGCCGCGGGTTCCACGACAGCGACGGCGGTCGTTACCATAACCTCTTCGCAAGGCGCACTGAGACTAACAACCACCTCCTGCCCGGGCGGAACCCAGGGCGCTGCTTACGCAGGCTGCACAATTTCAGCCACCGGCGGCTCTCCGCCTTACACTTTCTCGGTAAGCACGAGTCCCAACTATCCGCCGCTGCCCGAAGGAATGTCTCTCAGCGCCGCCACCGGCGTCGTCAGCAGCTCGCTGATCGGCGGTCAAGGCACCTACACTCCCGAATTCGTGGTAACCGACTCCGCGAACAATCAGGCCACGCAGTCCATCAGCTTCGCGATTGCCGGCAACAATTCATTTCTCTCCACCATCTTTCCATCGAGCTCAATTTTTCATCATCGAGTGGACGCAGCCTCCACCGGCCTGCCCGTGGACACGTCCCCGGCCGCGCCCATTTACAACGGTTATCAGCCCGAAATAATCCGCCCGTTCTTCGGAAACAATTCCGGCGCGCCCTTTCCGAATGGAATCCCGGCCATAGAGGTCCCGTACAATCAGGCGGACGTCTCGGTTTCAACGACGCTGTATCAGTCTTATTTCACCTCGGCACCCATCCCGGCAAATGCTCCGGTGGAAGGCACGAGCAACTCGAACGGCGACCGGCACGTTCTGGTTTATCTGGAGGCAGGTGGCGGCAACAATCCCGCCCTGTACGAAATGTGGCAGGGAATCTACGAAGGCGGTCCCTGGACGGATTCTTCCAACGCCCTCTGGCCCAACGTCTCGTCGAACGCCCTCACGCCGCAGGGCAACGGCACCAGCGATGCCGCCGGCCTTCCCGTCGCGCCCCTGCTACTCAACGCGGACGAAGTGATCGGCACCGGTACGCCCACAGCGCCCAATGGCACAGTGCAGCATCCCGTTCGCTTCACACTCAACCACATTCTCAACTACTGGGTGTGGCCCGCCACGCAAACAGCCGGAGTAGGCTCCTGCACCAACTCGGGCGGCGCGATCCCTGTCGAGTCCATGATTTCGCAATCCCCCCCTCCCGCCACATGCACTTTCAATTCGCCGGCCGGCGAGATTTACCGGTTGAAGGCCTCGGTAGCCAATCCCTCCTGCGCCAGCACGAGCCCGCAGTCCGCGATCATCATCACCGGTTTCAGAAACTACGGCATCATCGTGGCCGACAACGGAATGTCCGGCGGCCTAATCGGCACTCCCGACTCCCGCTGGAACGACAACGACCTAATGTGCCTTTCCAGCCTGACCCTGTCCGACTTCGAGCCGGTGAACGTCTCAAGCCTCATGGTCAACACAAGCAGCGGCGCCACCAGCCACTAGAAGGAACCACGGCGCGCAGCGCCTCCCGCTCGCCGTGCCTTTACCGCGAGCCTTCCTCCTCGGTCTCCAAGTCTCCGTTCCCCCCTCTTTTCTTTTCGCGGCGATTCCCGGAAAATGGGCGTCCCAACTCCAGGAAAGGAGATCGCATGAAGCCCTTCATCAGCAAAGACACTCCCGTCACAGACGAAGTCCTGAACCTCATCGCCTACCTCCCGACAAAGGCTCTCCCGAAGATTGTCGAAGACGCCTTCTTCAGGAAGCTCACGGACCGGGACTTCATGCGCATCGGCGTGCCTCTGGCAAAAAAAGGTTACGAAGAGGACGGCTCGCCCATCGGCGGCGTAATCATCGACAACGAAACCCGCCAGATCCTCGGCAAAGGACACAACACGCTGGTCCAGGAGAATCACCCCTACAATCATGGAGAAACGTCCGCCGCGCGCGACGCCGGCCGCCTGGATTTCAGCCAGACGACGATGTTCACCACGCTCAGCCCCTGCGACATCTGTGCCGCGCTTATCTACAGGCGTCAATTTAATCGCCTGGTCGTCGGTGACATCACAAATTTCGTCGGCAACGAAGGAATGCTTCGCCAAAAGGGCGTCCTGGTGGACATTCTGGAAGACCCCGACGGCATAGCCTTCTTCGCGAAATACTTGAAAGAAAGCCCGACCAGCACATGGAAGACGCATACGGCCTGGCAGCGGTGCGCAAAGGCGCCATACCCAAAACAGACTCCTGACTAGCTGGACTAGCCTACCAGAGGTGCCACTTGTGAAAGGTGAGGACGTAAGCGGCCAGCAGGGCATTGGCCGAGGCATGTGCTACGACCGCGTCTCCGATGCGACCGCGCCGGATCGTCACCAGGCCAAAGAGGATCCCCGCAATAATACCGGGGAGCCAGAATCCACCGTGAAGTATGCCAAAAATGATCGAGGAGGCTAACAGCGCGAACCAGCTCAAGTGCCGCAGAGAAATCGACTCGAAGTCCGGCGAAATCAGCCGCCGCATGAGAAAGCCGCGGAAGGCCAACTCTTCCGCCAGCGGGACGGTTATCACCGCGGCCAGCACGCGGATCGTGAGCCATGCGACTTTGTTAAAAACCGGGGCATCCATTAAAGGGGCCATCAGCCCGCTATCGGCGCTGGCGCCGTGAGCGCGGTCCAGCGCAATCCAAATCGCAAAAACAAGCGCGCCGGTTGCCGGAGCCAGCCAGTCGAAGCCCCAGTTCATGGCGGCGTAGCGCCAGCGGAATATCCACAGCGTCCCTGCGGCAGCCAAAAATTGCAGAGGATAGAGCCACTCGAACTTATCCGCGCCGGTGGCGGCGGCCGCGATCATCCCGGCGGCAAGGATCATTACAAATGGAAGCAAAAAAGCAGCTGCAGGATTTTTTATCGCTGCCCCTTCTGACGGTTTCCGCGTGCCCCGCGGCAATCGCCGGGTGAGCGTATTCCCCGAAGCCGGCTGCGGTCTTTTCGCGAACCACGGCACCCGTGTTATCGCGTAGCAGAAGCCTACGCTGACCGCGCTAAAGCTGATCCAGCCAGCCTGGGAATGGAAGCCGTTTTTGGCGATTTCCGGCGCTCCAGCGTCCCCGATCAGGACCAGAGCCGCGATGCGCAAGCTGTTAAACAGGAATATGACGATAACTCCCAGAGGAAGAAGCGCCAAAGCCTGCGGAAAGCGGCATTCTTTCCTGAACACGAGCAGCCACAGCGACTGCAAACGCCAGGATCATGCCGATGCCTTCGATCCCCGAGCACCCGGACAAAATCTGCACGCTGAAGTCGGGCGTGCCAATCACCATGGTGGCGGGATTGGCAAAAGCGTCCGGGACGAAGAGACCGAGAATGCTCTTGGTGAGATCGAATGTCAGGTGAACCGTCGGCAGCCACAGCCTGCGCAGAAGGTGTGCCGCGGCAAGGGGAGACACCACGGCTACCGATGCATACGCCCACAGGTAACCGGTTCTGCGGATCAGCTGCACCCACACCGAACCGGGCAAAAACGCAAACGCAGCAAAGGCGATCGCCGAAATCGAGCTGACGAACCAACTCGCGGTCAGCAAGTCCGGCTGTCGCAACCCGCCCCCTGAGTAAATGAGGGACGAAAGCTTCACGGCGGCAAGCATCGCGCAGCAGTGAGCGGCCAAAAGGCTCCAGCGGATGGGAGTCTTCTCGGTCTCGCCTGAAATTCCCCCGAGGGAATCCTTGTTTTTCAAGTAGCCGCAAGGGATAAAGATCGCTGCGAAGCCGGCAATACACCGGAGAATGAACGCTGCCCAGTCGTGCTTGGTGGCAACGACCTGCGTAGTGTGAAACAGCCACACTGACAGAACCGTCAGTTCCACGCCAAGAAGGAGAGACAGAAGGAAGAATCGCTGGATGAACCTGCTGCGCGACGACAACTGGGCACTCAACTTCGAGAGCTTGCCGTCATCTACAGCCCGGACTACTTGGGTAGCGCTCGTTAAAGCTCCTGATCCCAAGCAGCCCGTCGGGGACGCCTCGGTGGCCAAAGGAAAGGCCTACGCCAGGCGACGGCGTCCTCGGAAGATCATCACCGCGCAACCCAGCAGGGCCAGGGGAGACAGCGCGCTGGACGGATTGATCTCAGGAACACCCGTTGTAACCGATGAAACCTTGGTAACAAGCTCGAGTGAACTGGACTGGAGAGTGACAACCCCGTTTGCCGCAACATTCAGGGTCACCTGATCGATCGGATTAGCTCCGCCATTGCAGATCTGGCCAGCATTGCAGGCGACGGCGGGGCTGCCGTAGAAGCCAGTGACCGCTCCGTTTCCGGCTGACTCGATACCGAAATAGTCAGAAGCGTTGCTGAAGTTATAGACACCCGTGTTTAATTGGCCGCTGCCGTTCAGCAGTCCGTTGGGCACCCCATAGAGCGTGACTGTAAACTGAGAGCCGGTCAGGGAAATCGCAGGGTCGGTGCCCGTATTAATCGACAAAGTGCCGGTCGAGCCGGCGCTCGTAAGGTTGAAAGTGCTATCCGTATTGCCAATCGCATTGGTTATCCCGAGGGTGGGGTCGTCTGCGGTGTCCGGCCCCGCGTAGTAGAACGTCGAGGTCTCCATGTAGCTGTCCGCCTTGGCTGCGTGGACCATCCCTAGGCCGGCCAAAACCGCTACGGCCAAAAGCTTCGTCATAATATTTCTTGTCTTACCCATTGGGTGTCACCTCTCCCAAGATTTAAATCCGTACCCTCAGGTGGAATGGAGTTTAGGGGTGGCCACCATTACAGTCAATTCTAAAATCGAGTACTATGAGTAACGAATTTTGGTGCCTCGTAAATCTCCTTTAATCAGCCTCCTAGCTAGGCAAGTCATAGCCGTACCTCCTGATAATCGGAATGATATTTGACGAATCGGGTGGCGTTGTACTTTTACCAACCGCCTAAGAGATGTCGTCGAGCGGGCGCCTGTTATAATCGCCCCGTCGCGGTGTGGCCAGGGTCCGAACCGGGGTCTCCCGGATCGAGTAAGTCCCATGGAATCAATCCGAGCACGCGCGTGCCATCAGCGCCATCGTGGAGAGTTAAACCGGTCTATAGAAGTGGCTGGGAGGCCTGGACTCGAACCAGGATAATCAGATCCAGAATCTGATGTACTGCCAATTGTACGACCTCCCAATTTTTTAGAGAATTGGCGTCCCACAACTTTATCGAAACTCGCATGCGAAAGCAATTTTGAAACGAATTTTTTGCAGCGGCGTCGCAATAAAAATCCGCGCGCCAGGGCCCGGGAGTTATTCAAAATACAATAATACGGGCAGGCATCTACGGATTTTTCAGCATTCATTTCGCGCGCGACAGAAATTAATCTGGCTTTGCGTCAGCAATTCTCAGCGAAGTCCGAGGAATCCGAGGCGAAATGATACGAGACAAATGGTGCCCGCACTGCCGAACCAGGGATGCCCGGCAATTGAAAAGGCAAGGGATCAAGGACCACTTGCTTGGCGTGTTTTTTCTCTGCCGCTACCAATGCCGAGGCTGCACCGCGGTATTCTACAAATAACTCTCGTCCAGTAGGCCTCGTCTGGCGAAGATTTCTTTCAGGAAGAAGACCCCGCCAATCGGGAGATCGGCTTTCCCTGGAGACTAACTTCTATCGAAGGGAGCTCCGTTTTATTGCGAGCTCCCTTCCAGCGCGCTTTTATTCCTTTGGCAGCCGGTAAGCCACATACTCCCCGGTGTACGTGCCGCCACTGATGGCCAGCACGATGTACTGTCTCCCGTTCAGCATATATGTCATCGGCGAGCCGCTCTGCGGCGCGGGCATGTAGATGCCACCCACTTCCTTGCCGGTCATCTTGTCGTAGGCGTGCAGGATCGCGCCGCGGCCTTTTCCGGGAACCGTGGTCACCAGCGGATCGCCCGAAATCACGAGCGACTTGGTCACAAGCGTTCCTGCGTGAAACGGCTGCCCGGTTTTCGGGATCGTGAGTCCCTTGAGCGCCGGGTTGTCGCGCACCACGTCCGGCGTTTCCCCGTGCGGTACCTGCCACACGAAGTCACCGGTATCCAGATTGATCGCGGTAATCGTCCCATAGGGCGGCTTGATCAGGGGCATTCCTTTCACATAGAGCTCCTCCTGACCAACGTGCCCTTCCACATAATTCATATCCGACGCTTCCGGCTTGGGTTTGAAGAGGCTCATCACCATGAGGCAGGCGTTGCACGCCTCCACGTAGAAGATGTGCGTCTCGGGGTCGTACGATCCTCCCGGCCAGTTGGTACCTCCCGCCGTGGTTCCCAGGGTAAGCGTGCCGCGCAGAGTGTCCGTATGCACCACCGGTGGAGTAAACGCCGGCCCGATCTTGAATTGCTCGGCCAACTGCAGCGCCTGTTCCCGAAGGTCGGGAGTGAAATCGATCAAGTCATCCACGCCAACGCCATTCCGCGCGTACGCCTGCGGCTTGGTCGGTATGGGCTGCGTGGGCGAATACCACTCCCCCGGCACGTCGCCTTTCGCCACCGGCTTTTCCTCGATCGGCCACACCGGCTTTCCCGTCACCCGGTCGAAGACATACAGAATTCCCTGTTTGGTCGGCTGCGCCACCGCCTTGATCATCTTGCCATTCACGGTGATATCGGTCAGCACGGGCGCGGAAGAAATATCCATGTCCCACATTCCGTGATGGACCAGCTGGTAATGCCACTTCCGCTGCCCGGTCTTCAGGTCGACGGCCACCAGCGTCTCCCCAAACAATCCGTTTCCAGGCCGGTGTCCTGCGTAGTAGTCGCCGGTCGGTTCCTCGACGGGCAGATACGCGATCCCCAGATCCTCGTCCACCGACATCTGCGTCCACACGCCGGTATTCCCATTCGTGGCCCACGAGCCATTGAGCCACGTGTCGTTCCCAAATTCTCCGGGTCTCGGAATCGTACGGAATGTCCAGATCAGCTTGCCGGTTCGCACATCGAACGCTCGCACCAGGCCTTTCGAATTGTTGTGTGTCACCGGAATCGAGCCTTCCTTGAAGGACGACCCCACCAGCACTTCGTCTTTCGCCACAATCGGCGTCGCATGCAGCCCGATTTCGCCCTTCACCAGGTCGATCTGCGTTCCGATGCCATACACCACGCCCTGTTTCAGGTCCACGACACCGTTCTCGCCGAAGCCTTTCACCGGGACGCCCGTCTTGGCGTCGAGCGCGATCAGCCGGTAGCCCGGCGTGATGTAGAGCACGCGAGACTCGCTGCCGCCGCCCCAGTACGCCAACCCGCGTCCCGAAAGCTTTCGCGGCGCTTCTTCTCCGCGCTCGCCTTCATTCTCGCTGTGCATCCAGAGCAGTTCACCGGTGGCCGCATCGAGCGCCACCACGGCGCGGCGCGTTCCCGCGGTCGCGTACAGCACCCCGCCGACTTCGAGCGGCGTCCCTTCCAGCTTGTACTCCGGCCGGGGCCCGTAGCTGTCGGTCTTGAAACGCCACGCCACCTCCAGCTTGTTGAAATTGGAAGCGTCGATCTGGTCGAAGGCCTTGTATCGCGTGCTCGCGAGGTCGGCGCCGTACGTGGGCCAGTCGGGGCTGTTGGCCGCCGCTTGCGTCTCCGATTGCGCCTTGCCTTTCGACGACAGCGCTCCCAACCCAACCAGCAGGAGCAGCGCCACAATCGCGCAGGAATCCGGCCGACGGCGGCTCGTCTGTCCCGCGTTGCTTGCACCTGTTTTGTTTTCAGTCATTTTCATCCCCGTTCCGTCTCGCATTACGGTCTGAATCTAAGGCTGCAGCCCAAGTATCATCGCCGGATTCGTCTTCGCCATCATGTTGATCTCATCCACGGAGAATCCCTGCTTCTGCAGCGCCAGCATGAAATTGAGCAATCCCTGCGGATGAAACTCCTTGTGGCCCGCCCCGCCATAATCGGTGCCCAGTACGGAATACTTCGGCCCTACCCCGCGGATTCCCTTGGCGTACTCTTCCATGGAAAGCTGCGGCTTCGGCGGAAGCACCGTGTTGTAAGTCCACTCGATGAACGCGCCCTCGCGGGTCGCCTCCTGCATTTGCGGGATGGTCAGGTGCGTGAAGATGCCCATCGGATTGGTGGCCACGATGTGCGCCACGCCGCGCTCGTGCGCCTCGTGAATTACCATCATCGTTTCAGGCCCGGAAATGTGCCCTGTTTCCAGAATCAGCTGGGGATTTTTGGCGATGAAATCGATCACCTCCAGCACGGAGGGAAGCAGATGCCCGTCCTTCGATACCGGCACCGTCGGCCCGTCGATGTGGAGATAGTTTACAAACGCCTCCGCATCGATCGTGGGGAGCCACACCACCCGACCGTAACCGCCCTTCATCATCGTCATGCGCTTCACGGCTTCCAGGTTGATCCCGCCCACCGACTTATCCAGCACGATCCCGCCGAAGACCTCGAGCCCCGGCACTTCCTTCCGTACCAGGTACGCCACTGCGGCTGTGGACTCCCAATGGTTCTTCAGCACCAGCCCCCGCATGCCGCTTTCCTTGGCCAGCCGAGCCAGGTCGTCCGCGTCGATCGACCGCTCCATGCTGTCCGGGAGAGGTGTGCGCCCGGAAATCGATGGCGCCCTTCAAATTGATTTCCGACTGCCCGCGCGCCGGCCAACACAGCAAGCACACGCCTGCCAGCACGCTCAAAAGTGCCGAAATCTTCCTGAAATCCCTCATTCGAAATTCCTCCAACCTGCTCGTCGGTGGGATAAACGCTTCCTAGGCCCGCAGATATTAACACAAGACGCAAGCCCCTCAGGATAGAGGCACCGCCTTTGTCATCCCGGTTCGGGGTGGATGGAGTTCAACCCGGGAACGCCATTCTCCTGAATGGCGCTTTGTCCGGCAGTCGGAGGATCATCTTCGCAAAAATTGTCGGAGTGCGAGTGGTTGGCTTGGCTTGAATTTTTTTTGCAGTCATTCTGAGCGCAGCGGGTGGGTCTCTCTCTTTCTTTATCGAGCCCCGTCAGGGGCGGAATAGCGTAGCCCACCGCGGCAGCGGTGGGAAACGGGTATTAAAGCACGGTGAAGCCCCGGAGGGACCGCACGATCCGAATTCACGGCAGGGAAGGACAGCTCCTATCTATCCGAGTAGTACCCATCCCGCGCCTGCACGATCAAATCCTTCTGCTTCGCCGCAAGATGAATCTTGTGATACCCCGCGCCGGCGTTACCGTGGTCCGGCGTGTACCCGATGCTGTACTGGTGCCGCAGTTCCTCTTCGATGCGCGCGTAAATCTCCTCAATCGACTCTTTCTTCGAAACCTCATACATCTGCGCGCCCGTCTCGTGGGAGAGCCGCTGGAGCACCTTCTTGCCGTCAACAGTTTCTCCGCGCGGTCCCCCGCCTCCATGACGGCCTCCGCCACCGCCGGGCCAGCCTCCACCTCCGCCGCCTCCGCCAGGCCACCCGCCGCCCATGCGCGGCCCTCCGAATCCGCCACCTCCGCTCCCGCGTTCCTCGCCCGAGAACAGGATCGAATACACCAGCGTGTCGGCGCGTTGCGCGGATTCGATCGCCGTGTCCAGCGATTCCTTGCTCCCGTGATCGACACCGTCGGTCAGCACAATCAGCGCCTTCCGACCCTGTTGCTTCTTCATTATTTCGTTGGAAGCCAGGTAAACCGCATCGTAGAGCAGCGTGCCGCCCCCGCCTCCGCGCCCGTGTCCCCGGCCGCCGCCTCCGCCCTGGCCCCCGCCGTATCCGCCGCCGCTCGAGTCCCGCTCGGGGTTCTCGATCAACTCAAGAGCGGATTCCAGTTTCTGGCGCGAGGACGTCAGGTCCTCCAGAAGCTCCACCTCGTGGTCAAAATGAATCAAAAACGCCTTGTCCTTATCCTCGCGCAGGATGTGATCGAAAAAGCTGTAGCTCGCCGTGCGCTCCTGCCCCAGGACGGATCGCTGGCTCATGCTGGTGTCCACCAGCAGCCCCAGCGTCAGCGGAAGGTCGGATTCCTGCGAGAAATACTGGATCGTTTGCGGGCGGCCATCCTCTTCGAGCGTGAAATCGTCCTTGGTCAGGTTGCGGACGATCTCGCCCTTCTTGTTCCGCACCGTCGCCAGCACGTTCACCAGCTTCACATCCACCGAGATGTCCGGTTTCTGCTGCGTCTGGCTTAACACCGGCCTCTCCGGCGCGAGCACCAGGCAGCACAGAGCCGCCACGCACACAGACACCGCAGCCCCGCAAGTCGCGAGGGAAATGATGGATTCTAATGTTCATGGATATGTGATGCGTCTGCCCCTCAAAGCGTAATTCCGCCTTCGAGGCAAAAACGTTCCAGCGTTTTCGAGTAAATGCGGTACTGCGGGGGCTTTTTTAGGAGTTCGAAAAGAGCAGTCTAGACGTGCTCAAGCTGCGCCAGGCGGAACGGATCGCCCACCTTCTCGTGCAGCTCTCTCCAGAGCTGCTCCGGCTGTGCGAGAAACACCTTTACGACGCGCGGGTCAAACTGCTTTCCCGAATATCGCGCTATCTCTTCGCGCGCCGCCGAAATAGGGAGCGCTTTCCTGTACGGCCGGTCGGAGATCATCGCGTCCAGTGTATCCGCCACCGCGAAAATCCGCGCACCGAGAGGAATTTGTTCTCCCTTGAGGCCGCGCGGATAGCCCGACCCGTCATAGAATTCCTGGTGCGACAGCACGATTTCCGCCGCCTCCTTCAGAAACGGAATCCGCTCGAGCACCGCGAATCCAATCTCGCAATGGCGCCGCATGATCTCGCGTTCCTCGGCCGTCAACGGTCCGGGCTTGCGCAGAATCTGGTCGGGAATGCCCATCTTGCCGATGTCATGCAGAAAAGCGCCGCGCGCAATGTGCCGGAGAAGGCCCTTATCCACGTCCATGGCCCGCGCGATCGTAATCGTGAAGGCGGTCACGCGCTGGCAGTGGCCTTCGGTTTCCGCGTCCTTCGCGTCGAGGGCCCCGCCCAGGGCTTCCAGCGTGTAGTCGTAGGATTGCTCGAGATCCTGCAGGGCGATCGAAAGCTGTTGCGTTCGTTCCGCCACGAGATGTTCGAGGTCGCTCTGGTAGGTGCGATTCTCGATCACCAACTGCCGGTGCTCCAGCGCCCGGCGCACGCTCAAATGAAGCTGATCCTTTTCAAACGGTTTTAGGATGTAGTCGTAGGCGCCTGCCCGGATGGCTTCCAGTGCGATCGAGATGTCGTGCATCGCCGTGACCATGATCACCGGCACGTCGGGGTCGTCCATGCGCAGTTCGGCCAGAAGCTTGAGCCCATCCATCTCCGGCATCACGATGTCGCTTAGAACGAGATCGAAGGAATCCTTGCGGAACGCATCCAGAGCCAATCGCCCGTTCGAGCACACCGTGCAACGATAGCCCTGCGCTTCGAGAAGCGTCGAAATGACTTCCCGAATCGCCTCTTCATCGTCTACGACGAGTATTTTTTCTGCGTCCACCATGACCCTATTATCCAACCATTATTCGGGAGGACACATGCGCAGCAAGCGCTTCGTTGTTCTATCTGACACGTACGCTATAGTGTTTCCAAGCGGGCTTTCAGTCCATTAACTGGCCAGTGGATGTCTCGGAAGTAGCTGTGCCTAAAGAGTTTCGTCGGTAATACGAACTGCTGCTCCGATGGCATACGATACCAACACGGTTCTTTTAGCCACGGCTTTTTTCGAAGGCGCCGCCACGCTGATTTTGCTGGTCATTTATTCCTTACTCACCACCGCGCTCCCCACGCGATTCTTCCGCTACTGGATCACCGGATGGTCCTTCTTCTTCATTCTCCAAATCTCCAAGATCCTTTCGCGTGTCTACGGGGTGCCCGTCAACAGCCCAACCGTGTATCCCTGGGCGATCGCCTGCGGAGCTTTCTTCTTAGCAGCGGCCTTTGATTGCGCCGGATGGGGCAAGCACCTCAAGTACCTCTTATATTCCGGCGCCGCGCTCTTGGGCGGATTTGTCGCGCTCGCGCTTGCGAAACAGTCCACGCTCCTGCTGTGGGGAAAGGCCCTCGCAGAGTCCGGTCTTTTCCTGGCGTCCGGGTTGATTCTATGGCGCTCGCAATCCCGGCATCGAGGTTTTGGCTGGAAACTCCTGGCGTGTGCGCTGCTGCTTTGCGGACTCCATGGTCTCGACCGGCCCATTTGGTTTGGGCAGTCTCTTTTCCTGTTCCGGGTGGCGCTGCAAGGGGTCCTCACGCTGACGGCGGGCATTGCCATGGCCGTCCTCGTCCTGGAGGCCGACCGGGCGCGCAATGACGATCTCCACGAGAGGCTGCGGCGCCTGGCTCTGATCACCGCGCAAGCCACTCAATCGTTCCGCGTTGAAAAAGCGCTCGATGGAATCCTGCGCCATCTGGTCGAAAGCCTGAATGCCAGCCACGGCATCGTCTTTCTGCTCGACGATTCCTCCGACGCTCCGGCTCTCGAAATTGCCGCGTCGGTGGGCTTCAGCGAGGAATACCGCGAACAATATGCGCGCGTTTCGCCCTACGAACCCTGGGTTCGCGATATGTTTCGCGGCTCCTCGCAGTTCGCTTCCGGAAGCGTCCGCGAAAATCCCGGACTGCTCGATTGCCTTGGCCCGGAAAAGCTCGTCGCCGGGATTCTCGTGCCCGTGCCCGGCAAGGACGCGCCGCTTGGCTTGCTGGCGATCGGATCGAGAATTCCGCGCAAGTTTGACCACGACGAGAAAGACTTTCTCGTCAACGTATCCAACCTCCTCGGCTTGACGGTCCAGAACATCGCGCTTTTCGAAATCGCCGCGGTCTCCCGGACACAATGGCGCGACACCTTTGATTCGATCGACGACTTGATCTTCGTCCATTCCAACGAAGGCCGGATATTGAGGACCAATCGCGCCTTCGCCGCCAGCGTCGATATCGAGCCTGTGGCCGCCGTCGGCAAGTATGTTCGCGAAGTGCTGACCCGGGGCGCGGCCCATTGGATCCGCTGCCCCTATTGCGAGGGCGTCGCCGGGAAAGCCGAGGAGATCGATCCCACCTTCGGCGGATATTTTCTGGCGACGAACTCCACCCTCCACGGCACCGAAGACGGCCGCCTCGGCACCATCCACGTCCTGAAGGATTTCACGAGCAGGCGCCTCGCCGAAAACAAGTTCCGCAATCTCTTCGAGAAGGCGCAGGAAGGCGTTTTCATAGTCAGTCCCCAGGGCCGCCTGTTGGATTGTAACGATGCTCTGACACGCTTGTTCGGCTACGAAGATCGCGCCGAACTGATTCGGACCTACGCCCCCGAAAACTTTTATCTGAATATCGCGGACCGCCGCCGCTGGATTGCCCGGCTCGATGAATGCGGCGAAGTCCGGGATTTTGAATTTCAGTTCCGCCGTCGCGACGGCGAGATTCGCACGGCTCACCTTTCCGCCTTTTGCACTCAGGACGCTGCAGGCTCCTCCCTCGCGTATCAGGGTTTTCTTCTCGACATCACCGAACGCAAGCAGGCGGAAACGGAAATCCGCCGCCGCAACGAAGAGTTGCTCGCCCTCAATGCCATTGGCGACCTGCTCCGGCAATACTCGACGCTCGACGAGGGTCTCGCGCAAGCCCTTGCCAAGGTCGCGGAACTTTTCAGCGCTGACGCCGGCGCCGTGTATCGCCTTGACGAACCCGAAGATGTCCTGCGGCTATCCGGAGCCGTGGGCTGCAAATTCGCCGAATCCCGCAGCTTCGCCTCTATCCCGTCCGCCGGCGCGTTGCTCAGGCAAATACGCGAGTCTCATGCCACCCTTCTTCCCGGAACCGCCTCGGAGCTTCCAGAGGATTTCAGGACGCTGCAGGCCCACGAAGGCATCGCCGCCTCGCAAATTTCCGTGTTGTGGGCCAAAGACCGCATCATGGGCCTTCTGTTTCTTGGCTGCAGGCAGCCGCGGGAATTTTCGCCGGCCGAGCTCAACTTGCTGGGAGCCATCGGAAACCAGTTCGCCACCACCATCGACAAATCCCTCTTGCTCGAAGAAACGCGCGAAGCCTACGAAACCCTGCGCCAGACGCAAGAGCAGTTGTTGCAAAGCGAAAAGATGGCCGCCGTCGGCCAACTCGTCGCCGGAGTCGCCCACGAACTCAACAACCCGCTCACCGCGGTTCTCGGTTACAGTCAGCTTCTTCAGTCGCAGGAGTTCACCAGCCCTCGCGGCGCGGACTATCTCGAAAAGCTCTACAAGCAAGCCCAGCGCACCCATCACATCGTCCAGAGCCTGCTGAGCTTCGCCCGCCAGCATCGCCCGGAACGCGCTCCTGTGGACCTCAACCAGATCCTCGAAGACACGCTGATCCTGCGCGGTTACGACATGAAGTCCGCCAATATCACGCTTCACCGGCAATTCGATCCCCGCCTGCCCGCCACCGGCGCGGACTTCCACCAACTCCAGCAGGTGTTCCTGAATATCCTGAACAACGCGGTAGATGCGGTCTCTGAAAACCCCGGCGGCGGAGAGATATGGATTCGCACCGAGCGGGTCGGCGATCGCCTCTGCGTCGAGTTCACCAATAACGGCCCTCCGATAAAGAACCCTCAGCGGGTCTTCGATCCGTTCTACACGACCAAGCCCGTGGGGAAGGGAACTGGCCTGGGCCTGAGCATTTGCTACGGCATCATCAAAGAGCACGGAGGCGAGATTGAGGCCCGCAATTCGCCTCGCGGCGCCGCGTTCACTATCCTGCTGCCCTTGGTCGCTGCCACCTCATCGCCGCGCCCAGAGCAACCCGCATTATCGGGAGAAAGCGTCGCCGGCAAGGTGCTGGTGCTCGATGGCGAAGAAGCGGTCCTGCAGCTGGAGGAGGAAATCCTGCAGGAGCATGGCCTTTGCGTCCGGACCGCCAGAAGCGCCTGGGAAGCGATGGATCTCCTGAAGGACGAATCGTTCGACGTCGCCGTTCTCGACGCGAAAATTCCCGGCGACACCTCCACCGAAGCCCTCTATGGCTGGATGGAGCAGCATCGCCCGGACCTCGCCGCGCGCGTCGTCTTCACCACATCGAGCCTTGGCGATCCCGAAGTAGCCGGGCTCCCCGGCAAATTCGGTTGCCCGCTGTTGGCCAAGCCCTTCGCCGTCCAGGATTTCTGGAATTCCATTCAAAAGGTTCTTGCGGACGAAACTCCGGTCCCTGCAAAGCGATAGGTCTGCCCGCTTCTATGCTGACCGGCCGTCGGCGGGCGAACACTTCCGCGTCAAAGGGAAAGCCCCGGGAAACCTGCTATCCTGACCATGTCATCCAAGTCTTGGGAGGTTCGGGTGAAGCGATTGGGCAGCCTGCTTGTACTCATCTTGCTGGGATTCAGTTTGGGAGCTCGGCAATCGAGCCCGCCCAGCAAAGCGATCGCTCCGTCCACGCCCTCTTCGCCTTCGTCCCAGGCACCCACCGGTTCCAGCCCGGAGTTCCTCCGCGCGGCGGACGAAGTTCTCGCGCAGATGAGCCAGCTGCTTGACCTTCCGATTAAAGAGCCCCTAAAGAAGAGCCTCCGCTCCAAGCAGCAGATCCGCGATTACCTCGTCCAGGAAGAAAAAGAAGACAAGGACGAAGACAAGCGCGATGCCGATGCCAAAACCATCGAGGCCTTCGGTCTCATCCCGAAAGGTTTTCCGCTCGATTCCTTCATGCTCGACGTGCTCACTGACCAAATCGCCGGCCTCTACGACCCCAAAGCCAAGGAATTCTATATCGCGGACTGGATTCCTCCCGATGAGCAGCGCTCCGTAATGGCCCACGAATTGACGCATGCGCTCGAGGATCAGTCCTACCACATCGATCCGTGGATCAAATCCGCGCGCCCCAACGACGATGCCGAGTTGGCCCGCGAATCCGTCAGCGAAGGCAGCGCCATGGCCGCCATGGTCGACTATTCGCTCCGCGAACAGAAGATCGGCGTGCGCGATCTCCCGGATGTCACCCTTCTTCTCCGCTCCGGCGCGGTCGACGAAATGAGCAAGGATCCGCACCTTTCGAAGGCTCCGCCCTATATACGGGACGATCTTCTTTTCCCCTATCTCGCGGGCACCACCTTTTCGCAGCAGTTCCTCAAGGCCCATTCCGGCTGGGCGGACTTGAATATCCTTTTCGCCAATCCGCCTGTATCTACGCAGCAGATCATGCACCCGGACCTCTATCTCGCCGGTGTGAAGCCCGAAAAGGTCACCCTGCCAGAATGGAGAGGCCTGATTCCCGCGGACTGGAAGTTCCTCGAAGAAAACATCATGGGCGAGTTCAATCTGGACGAAGTCCTGAAGCAGTTTCTCGATCAGCCCCGCGGCGATAAGCTAGCGGCCGCCTGGCGCGGAGACCGCTACGCCTCCTTCGAAAATCAAAAAACCAAGGAAATTCTCCTCGTCTTCCTGGTCGATCTGGACAACGTCGAAGATGCCGCCCGTTTCAGCGGCCAGTACAGCGAAGCCCTCGAAAAGAAGTACCCCACGCGCACCCGGCTCGTGCGGCGTCCCAATTTCTTCCAGTTCCAGGCCAACGGCAGCGGCGTGTTTCTCCGCTGCGTGAGCACGCAGTGCCTCACGGTCGAAGGAGCCACTCGCGATCTCTTCG
The DNA here is from genome assembly GCA_963709105.1 of uncultured Acidobacteriota bacterium. Taxonomy (GTDB): domain Bacteria; phylum Acidobacteriota; class Terriglobia; order Acidiferrales; family UBA7541; genus Palsa-295. The sequence continues at coordinate 149,453 of CAVPVC010000010.1, read as the reverse complement.
ACAAAATCAACTCTGCGCTGGGCTGGATGCCCGCCCCCGGTTCCACCACTCCGCCTGCAAGCAAGGAATCCATAGCGCAGCTTGCGGCGTTTCCTGAGCTACACGCCGCCAGTCTGGCGCCCGCCCCGTAACCCGACATCCGTTGCTCTGGTTCGCTTTTCTCGATAGTCTGGCCTCGTAACAACAGCACTCTGGCAGCCAACTCCCGATGAGCCTATTCGATCTCCCCCGCATCCCGGAAGCCGAAGTGATGGAGGATTCCGCCGAGGTCGAAGCCTATTCCTCCGCAGCCGCCCAGGCTCACCTCGATAAAATTGACGACACCTTCGTCGAACACGCCCTCCGCCTCGTCGCCGGCAAGGAGCGCGGCCGCGCCCTCGATATCGGCACCGGCCCCGGGCAAATCGCCCTGAAGCTGGCCCGGCGTCTCAAGCTCTGGAAGTTCGTGGGGATCGACCGCTCGGCGAACATGATGGCCCAAGCCGAAGAAAATCTCGCGGGCACAACAGAGGCCGCCGGCCGCGTCAACTTCCACACCGCCGACGGCAACCGCCTCGCTTTCCCGGCCGCATCTTTCGATCTCGTGATGTGCAATTCCGTACTGCACCATCTCGCCGAGCCGCGAAATCTCCTCGCCGAGATGGCCCGCGTCGCAAAGCCCTCTGCCGCGATCCTGCTTCGCGATCTCCGCCGCCCCACCCGCCTCGCCTTTCCGCTCCACGTGCGCTGGCACGGACGCCATTACACCGGCGCCATGTACAAGCTCTACAAACATTCGGTCCACGCCGCCTACACGCCAGCCGAATTGAAAGCGTTGCTCGACGCCTCTCCCATCCAGCACGCCCGAGTATTCACGCATCGCGCCACCCACATAGGCATCGAGCGCCCCGCGAAAACCTGAATCGCAATCGATTGCCGCCTCTCGAAAGTGCGCGTGCCTACAGTGACCTCGACAGCACGTGGGTCCTTCTTTCTTTTATCGCCGTCATCCTGAGGAGCGTAGCGACGAAGGATCCCTCCCTGTTTCGCGCCATCAAGCAGTATTCCCGAATTCGCCCTGTTGTTGCGGGTGCCCCACCCTTGCGGTTTAGAAGGGTGGGTTTTCGACGAGGGATATGCTTTCCTCTCGCCAGTCGCCGCCCTAGATCGTCGCTCGGCGGTCGATTTGACAGGGGTTTCGCGGCAACATACGATTCTTGCTCCCCCATGCGACTAACCACGCGGATTGATTTACGGGCGAATTACGCGATGCGGCGATTCTTGCTGCACTTTGGCAAAGGCATGGCTGCGGCGGTGCTTGGGCTTGCGCTTGTGGCAGGTGCACCCGCGCAGACGCCTGCCGTGGGCGCGGCGGATGCTTCGCGCTACCTCGACACGATCAAGGCGCTTACCGTCCCCGCGATGGAGGGGCGCGGCGATGACACGAAAGGAATCATGCGCGCCGCGGATTTGCTACAGCAGCGCTACAAGAGCCTCGGACTGGAGCCGGCGGGAACCAAGGGTTACTTGCAGCCGTTCAGCGTGATTACCGGCGCGAAACTGGCCGGGAATAATCGCGTGGTGGAGCAGGGGGGCGCAGACAAGAAGGAGCTGAAGCTGAACGAGGATTTCGTGCCGTTCAGCTTTTCTTCGTCCGGGGAGGTGAGCGCGCCGGTGGTGTTTGCGGGGTATGGGGCGTCCGCAGACGAGTTCCACTACGACGATTACAGCGGGATTGACGTGAAAGGCAAGATCGTGGTGCTGCTGCGCTACGAGCCTGCGGGATTCGCGACGAAGAGCGGCGGCCAGGGGCTGACGCGGTATGCGACCCTGGTTACCAAGGCCATCAATGCGCGGAACCATGGCGCGGCGGCGGTGGTGATCGTGAATGGCGCGCCCGAGGGGAAAACCGGGAGCGGCGCCGAGGATTTGCTGACGCGGTTTGGAAGCGTCAGCGGGCCCGAAGATACCGGGATCATGCTGGTGCAGGTGAAAAATGCCGTGGCGCAGGAATGGTTTGCGGCGGCGGGGAAAACGCTTCGCGGCGTGCAGGACGGGATCAACGCGTCGACCAAGCCGGAATCCTTTGCCTTTCCCGACAGCGTGCGTCTGACGCTCGACGTGCATATCGAGACCGAGCGAGCGACCGTGAACAACGTGCTGGCGTATCTGCCCGGCAAATCGGACGAATACGTGATCATCGGCGCGCACTACGATCATCTGGGGTATGGGCATTACGATTCGCTGGCGCCGGCGCAGATCGGGCAGATTCATCCGGGAGCGGACGACAATGCGTCGGGCACGGCGGGAGTGCTGGAACTGGCGCGATTGTTTGCGCCGCTGAAGGGTCAGCTGCCGCGCGGAATTTTATTCGCATCTTTTGCGGGCGAGGAGCTCGGACTGCTGGGGTCGGCCGATTGGGTGAAGGAGCCGACGCGTCCGCTAGGCAAGGCTGTGGCGATGCTGAACATGGACATGATCGGGCGCATCCGCGACGAGAAGGTCTACATCGGCGGCGTGGGAACCGGATCGACGTTTGCGGCGACGCTCACGAAGGCGGAGAGCGGTTTTCCGTTTCATGTGGAGAATTCGGCCGGGGGATACGCGTCGAGCGACCACACGTCGTTCGTGGCCAAGCAGATCCCGGTGCTGTTCTTTTTCTCGGGGCTGCATTCGGATTACCACCGGCCGTCGGACACGTGGGACAAGATCAACGCGCCGGATGCGGCGCGCCTGCTCGACATGGTGGCGCGGGTGCTGCTGGGGATCGATGAGTCGACGGAGAAGCCGCAGTTCGTCGCGGTGGTCGAGCACGAGAATCCGCATGAAGGCGTGGCCAGCAGCGGCGGGGGCGGCGGTTACGGGCCTTACTTTGGCTCGATTCCGGATTTTGGACAGGTTGAAAAAGGCGTCCGATTCAGCGACGTGCAGCCAGGGTCGCCCGCGGCCAAGGCGGGATTAAAGGGCGGCGACGTGCTGGTGAAATTCGGTGAGAAGGCGATCACGAATCTGTACGATTTTACCGACGCGCTTCGAGCCAGCAAGGTCGGGGATGTGGTGGAAGTGACCGTACAGCGCGATGGAAAACCGGTGAAGGCATCGGTGACATTAGAGCAGAGGCGCTAGGCCAGGCCAAGTAAGTAAAAGGCAGAGAATGCGAAGACACTTTTTGTTTTATCCCTCGGTTTCGTTTCTGGCGATCGCGGTGTGCTTTGCGCCGTTTTTCGTGCCGGGATGGAACAAAGGCGGAGCGACGGCCGCCGCAGCATCTTCCAATGACGGCAATGCGCCGCTGGTGTTTCCCGGGGAAAAGCATCTGGCAAACGTGCGGCAACTGACGTTCGGCGGCACCAACGCGGAGGCTTACTTTTCGGCGGACGACAAGTTTCTGACGTTCCAGCACCAGGGACAGTTCTACGATCCGGCGACGCACGCGAATGTGGGTCCGGCAATTCCCTGCGATCAAATTTATACGATGCCCGTCCCAGCGCCGCTGGCGGCGAATTGGGAGAGATGAAGATGGTAAGCAACGGGAAGGGACGCACGACGTGCAGCTACTTTTTCCCTTCCGGCGACCGGATGCTTTACTCGTCCACGTTTGCGGCGGGCGATGCGTGCCCACCGCCTCCGGATTACTCGCATGGATACGTATGGCCCATCTACGACACGTACTCGATCTACACCGCCAAGCGCGATGGCAGCGATATCCAGCCGCTCTCGAAAGCTCCCGGGTATAACGCGGAGTCGACGATTTCGCGCGACGGAAAGCACATCGTGTTTACGTCCACGCGGAACGGCGACATCGACATCTACACGATGGATGCGGACGGGTCGCACGTGAAGCAACTGACTCACGAGCTGGGATACGACGGCGGGCCTTTCTGGTCCTACGACGGGAAGAAAATCGTGTATCGCGCGGAACATCCCAAGACGGAGGAGCAGATCCAGGACTACAAAGATTTACTGGCGCGCGGGCTGATACGTCCCGGGAACCTGGAATTGTGGGTGATGAACGCGGACGGGTCGGACAAGCGGCAGGTGACGCACAACGGCGCTGCGAATTTCGGTCCTTACTGGCTGCCGGACGGAAAGCGAATCATTTTTGCCTCGAATGTGGGGGATACCAAGGACCCAAGCGGATTCGACCTGTACGTGATCAACGAAGACGGCACCGGTATGGAACGCGTCACCTACTACCCCGGCTTCGATGCGTTTCCCATGTTTTCTTCGGATGGCAAGAGGCTGGTGTGGTCGTCGAACCGCAACGGCCGCGCGCCGCATGAGACGAATGTGTTCATTGCGGATTGGGTGGAGTAGAAGGCGAGGTGGCATCAGAAATCCCGGAGGTCGGAACCGCAGTTCCGGCACCTCCCCCGGGTACGCCAATCTCCCGATTGGCGAAGTTCTTTCAAAGACTCTAGGTCCCGCAAGAAGCAAAGGAACCAGCTGCAACGTTGCGATACCCGCTGCCGTTCCAGTCGTCCGAACACGACCGCACTAAGCGCACCAAGTGTCGTCCCGAACGAAGTGAGGGATCTGCTTCTGTTCTGTTACGAAACACGCGGTGGCTCGGTGCCAAGTGTGGTAATGCGCCGGCGTTAGAGGCGCGCGAGGCCCTTTTCGTCGAAGCCGAGGACTACCCGGCCGCCCGCGACCACTACAGGGCGGCGGATCAGGTTGGGCTCCCTGGACATCCACTTGATGGCTTCTTTCCGCGACGGCGGATCTTCCTTCATGTTCTCTTCGCGATAAGTTTCATTGCGCGTGTTGAGGAAATCCGTGTGATCGCGGTTGCCGATCAGCTTTTCCAATTCGGCGGAGCTGAGGCGCTCTTTGGCGAGATCGCGGAAGTAGAGCTGGTAGCCGCGCCTTTCGAGAAACTTTCGCGCCTTGCGGCAGGTGGTGCAGTTCGGCTTGTGCAGAAACTGCACTTTCTTGCCCGATTTCCTGGCGGATTTGGCAGCGGCGGCTGTCGGCTTCGTGGTCATGATCCGTTCTCCTCAGTAGCGGGGTACGTTGGGGTCTATCTCGGCCGACCAGCGATCGATTCCGCCGGACATGGAGCGCGCTCCGTCGACACCTTGCGAGCGCAGCCATGCGGCAGCGTCCAGGCTGCGCATACCGTGGTGGCAGAAGAACACGATTTCACCGGCTGCCTGTAATTGGGGCAAGCTCGCCGGGATCTGTCGCAGAGGGATCAGCGTGGAGCCGTCGATGTGGGCGGCGTCGTATTCCCATTGCTCGCGAACATCCACGAAAGCAAACTTGCGGCCTTGTGCAAGCAGGGCCTTCACTTCGCCCGGGGTGATTTCGATGTTGGATTCCTGATCTGTCATATTGAGCGCATCGGAGAATATCACAGGAGTGGGATTATGCGATTAACAGGGTGATGAATGCTGCGGGGGCTGCTTAAAACTCAAGAAAACCGCGCCAATCGGGAGATTGGCGTATCCCAGGAACGGATAAAGCCACACGCGCTGCTCGGCTGTTAGTGACCGCGGAAATTTGGCTTTCGCTTTTCAAAGAAGGCGGCCAGGCCTTCGGCGCAATCGTCGGTGAGAAAGCAATGGGTCTGGAGGCGAATCTCTTCGTCGAGGGCGTCTTCGAGTTCCTTATGGTGCTCGCCGATCATCGTGCGCTTCACGTCGCGATAGACGATCGGCGGGCCGGCGGCGAGGCTCTGGCCCAGCTTGGCGGCTTCTTCTTCGAACTGGTCCGAGGGAAAGATGCCGTACAGAATGCCGATGCGCAGGGCCTCCTGCGCGGAGAGGCGCTCGGCAGTGTAGAAAAGTTCCGAGGCGCGCGACAAGCCCACCAGGCGCGGCAGAAAGAACGTGGCGCCAAAATCCGGGTAAAGGCCCACCTGCGCGAAGGACTGCGAGAAGGTAGCCTGCTCAGAGGCAATCCGCAGATCGCACGCGAGTGCAATGCTCATGCCCGCCCCGGCTGCCGGACCGTTCACGGCGGCCACCACCAGCTTGGGCATGGTGGCGATGGCAAGGCAGATTTCCTTGCCGGCGACGAGCATAGCCTGAAGTTCACCCACGGCGCGGCGATTGCGCGCGTCGCGAATGCGGTCAAGGTCGCCCCCGGCACAAAAGCCGCGCCCGGCGCCCGTGAGGACAATGACCCGCACGGACTTATCTTCGGCGGCGTGGAGCAGGGAATGGACGAGGGAGCGGCAGGTCTCGACATCGAGGGCGTTGAGCTTTTCCGGGCGGTTAAGGCGGATGGTCATCACGCCGCCGGAGCGCTCCTCCAGCACGGTGGAGGATGAAGCCCGCTGTTGGGTAGCGCTCATGGCGGCTAAAAATTCCTTCGTCGTCAGTCTTTCAAACTCTTCAGGAGCTCGGCCAGTTTCTTGAAATAGCGCATGGTGACGCCGCCGTTAGCCTCCGAGGTGGAGGGCAGAACGAACACCTGGGCGCCGTAGAGGGTATCCTTTTGCAGGCCCAGCTTGCACGGCCGGCCCGCAAATTTCTCATAGACGATCTTGCCGTTGAAGGCGATCACCCGGGGCTTGTGCTCTTCGAGCTTCTGCGCCAGCAGGACGCGGCCTTCGGCGAACTCCTGGCGCTCGATTTCTTCGACGGTCCGGGTAGGGCGCTTGACGAGGTCGGTCATGCCGATGCCGAACTCGAGCATGCGGCGGTCGTCTTCATAGCTGAGGGGCTCGGGGATAACGCCCGACTCGTAAAGGATGGGCCAGAAGAGGTTGGTGCGGCCGGCATAGTAGTGCCCGACGCGGGCGGACCGGTCGCCCGGGTTGGGGCCGACCAGGATCATCTTCATACCCTTGCGGAGATAGTCAGGAAGTGTTCGCATCGAATCGCGTTTCGCTTATCCAGACAGCAGGACTTGCCTTTCGGGTGATTCTCCAGAGCGAATAAGGGCCAGTTGCAGCAACTGCCTCTGATTGAGGAACATGGATGCCGGAGCGTTTTACCGCCCGGGGGTATGATACTACAGGGAGTCCCGCGATTCCCGGGCGGGTGCGATTTCGGTGCGAAAGTTACATCGTTTCGCCCGCAGCCGCATCCAATGGCCCACGCGCAGGGAGACTTCGATTCTGAGGTTCCGGTACCTGTGCTACCCTCTCCTATGGAAAAACATTCGATGAGCTCGTCCAAAGTGAATCCGCCGGTGCCGCCGCGCCCCCTGCCTTCGCAGGTGGTGAAAGACGATGAGCCGTTGCTCGTCGCCGCGGCGAAATCCGGGGATATATCGGCGTTTGAGACGCTGGTGGGCCGCTACGAGCACAAAATCTTCCGCCTCACCCAGAACATCACCCAGAATCGCGAAGATGCCGAGGACGCCATGCAGGAGGCGTTCCTGAAGGCGTACGAGCACCTGGGCGAGTTCCAGGGGAATTCGCGGTTCTATACCTGGCTGGTTCGCATTGCCGTGAATCAGGCGCTGATGAAGCTGCGGAAACGGCGCCCGAACCAGGTATCCCTCGATGAACAGGTGGACACGGGCGAGGATATGGTACCCCGCGAGGTCGAGGACTGGGGACCGTCTCCCGAAGAGCGCTACGAACAGACCGAACTCGCGCAGATTCTATCGACCGTGGTGGGGGAACTCGAGCCCGGTTTCCGAATCGTTTTCCAGCTGCGCGACATCGAAGAATTGTCCACAGAAGAGACGGCAGAGGCGCTGGGGCTTTCGGTTCCGGCTGTCAAATCGCGCCTGCTGCGGGCCCGGCTCAAATTGCGGCAGAAGCTCAATCGATATTTTCGGCGAGGAGAAAACTCGTGAAGTGCAAAGGACTGCTGTCGGAGCTGGCAGATTATCTCGATGAGATGCTCGATCCGGCGCTTCGCATGGAAATCGAAGAGCACCTCGCCAAGTGCAAGAACTGCCGGGTAGTGGTAAACACCACGAAAAAGACCATCGAAATTTTTTGCAACTCCGAGCCAGTTCCTCTCCCCGCCGATACCCGCCAGCGATTGCACGTAGCCCTCGAAAAGCGCATGAGACGCGTACAGGCTTAGCCCCCCGGGAACGCCAATCTCCCGATTGGCGGTTTTTGTAGGGACCCCGAAAATCCTAAACCCCCCGCTCGGCCACCGAACGCGCTTTTTCCTCCCACATCGGCACCATCTTTCCCATGCCTCGCTCAAGCGCCATTTCATAGATTTTGCCTGCCACCATGACGTCCTCGGTGGCGACGCCATTCGATTTGAAAAGGGTAATCTGATCCGCGCTAGCGCGGCCAGGAATCTTCCGCGAGACGATTTCAGCAAATTCGCGAACGGATCCCCACCGCGACGCGTCGCCGGCGAAAGCCTGGATCAGGTCGCCCGATTCGATTTTGGACTGCTCGCGCGAATCGGCGGCGATCAGGCCGCAGCGGAGAACCGCGTCGGTATCGAGTTCGCGCTTCTGCGCCTGGTTTACGCCGACGGCGTTGAGGTGCATTCCCGGCTCAAGCCAGCGGCCTTCGAGCACCGGAACCTTGGAAGTCGTGCAGGTGGTTACGATCTGCGCGCCGCGAACGGCTTCTTCGGCGGAGGAAACCGGCGTGACCGGGACGCCCAGGCGCGCGGACATTTCCCGGGCGAACGTTTCTTTCCTGCCGGCGTCGCGTCCGAAGGCGCGAATGCTATCCAGTTTGCGAACGGCGGCAAGGGCTTCGATTTGCGTGCGCGCCTGCAACCCCGTGCCAATGATTGCGGCGACGCGGGCGTCCTCGCGAGCCATCAGACGTGTAGCCACGCCGCTGGCGGCCGCGGTGCGCATCTGGCCAAGAGTATCGGCTTCGATCAGAGCCACCAGGTCGCCCGACTCAGCGCTGAAGAGCGTCACCACAAAACGCGCGCCGGTGCGCGAAATGGAATAAATCTTCAGGCCCATGTAGCCGGTGACGAGATCCGCCGCGGCCATGTGGTTCAACACACCCTTCCCCGGGACGTGCAGCCGCTGGCGATACTGAAGCACGGCTTGTCCGTCAGCAAGGCGCTGGAAGGAGGTCTCCACCGCTTCGAGGGCGAGCGGCATGGTCAAAAGAGCCTTTACATCCGCTTCCGTCAGTAACAAGGGCATACGAAGTTCCTCCGCGGCGCGACATTCACTCGCAAAGAATATCGCCAGAATATCGGCATGCTTTCAAGACATATCAGAAATTGATGCGATAGCGAAGGACGCGGGAGTCCGGCGCGTCCAGCACGAGAAGTTCGCGGCGAGGGCTCACGGCCAGGGCGGGAACGAAGCGGTGCTCGCGGCCGAGCTGCGGAGCGAGATCGAAATCGAACTTGGGCGTTCCGTCGGAAGCGAAAACGTGAAGCGTGAGGCCGTCGCCATCCATCAGGAACACGGAGCCGTTTGCAACCGCAAACTGATTGCCCAGCCTGCGGTTGGCGCCCTGCCTTCGCGCGTTGATTTCAGAAACCACGTGGCCGCTCTCGGTAAACCGGCCGATGCGGTTATCTTCTCCATCGAGCACGTAGACATAGCCATCGGGGCCATAGGCGATGGCGCTCGCCCGGTCCGCGGAGTTGGCAAAGGGGCGCCAGGTCTGCGTGAGACGAAACACCGGCGTATAGACGAGAACCTGATTGGCGTTGCGGTCGAGGACGAAGATGAGGCCATCGTCGGCCACGGTGACGCCGAGAATATCCTCCGCGTTCGGGCGGGTTTTCAGCTTGAGGTCCCGGTAGCGATCGCCGCTGGGCAGAAAAACGGAGAAGCCGCCCCGGCTCGCGTCGGCGATATAGATGGCGCCGCCACGGTCGATGGCGATGGACTGCGGGGATTTGACCCAGTCATCCTGGAACGAAAGCAGCGGCGTTCCCTGGAAATCAAACTTGTGGATGAAGCGGCTGCCCGCATCAGGGATGAAAATATCGCCGAGCGCGTCGGTGGCGATGCAGGTGGGCTGAGCGAGATGGCCCGGGCTCACTGCCCTTCATTCCCCAGCTGCCCAGATACTGGAGCCCGGCAGCAGCCGCGGAGGTCTTGTCCGATTGGGCAGACTGGGCGCGAGTTTCCGTTTTCGTGCGGACGCCCACCAGGAGCACGCCGAGCAACGCCAAAAGAATTGCCAGGAGTACGATGCGGCGAGGCATACGTACCAATCTATTCATTTATGCTTCGCGCCGCCAGCCGAAGTTGGGTGGCCGTGTGACGCGGGCGTCAACCGCTTTTTGTGGCTTGCAGGCTTTCCGCCGAGCGCGCCGCCCTGGCGTATGCGGCGGACGATGGTCTGGTGCATGCGATAGAGGCGCTGATCGGGAGCGCCTCCGCTGAGGTCTTCAAACGTAAAGGAGGCATCGCCGCCGGGTGTGGTCCCCGCCGTGAGCTTCACGGGCAATTTTCCGCAAAGATCGCTTTCGACGAAGGCGGTCTCGTAGCGTTCCCGCTGCGTGCTCCAGGTAAAGACGCGCATCAGGGTGAAATCGCAGGGCTGGCCTTCCGCGCCGCGGTCGCCGACAACCAGATACTGCGGCTTCGCGTCGCCCGCGTCGTCGGAAACGCGGTTCAGCTCGAACCATGCGACGATGCGCATTCCCGCCGAACTGGCGTAATCGGGAAGCGGCGCGGGAACGTCCAGATCGATGAAGCGGCCGATGATCCACCCGGACATGGTGGTCTGATCGGGCAGATGGGCGCGGACAAGCCACCAGTCTTCTTTTTTGGCGTTCGGCGCGGCAGCAGCGGTCGCGGCGGCGGACGCTTCCTGCGTGGCAGGCGCAGACGCGGTCGATGACGCGGAAGACGAAGCGGACGGCGACGCGGGCGGCGATGTTGGCGAAGCCGCTGGAGGAGGAACGACTTCGACGCGGCGTTCGAATAACTCGATCGGAACGCCCTTGTTCACCTGGCGGATTCGCGCGGCGTCGCGGCCGGGTTCGAGATGCAAATTACTCAGGACGCGGGTGTGGCCGTGCGCCTCGACGGGAAGGGCCGATGTGGTGGAGTCGAGATCCTTGGCCTTCTGCCAGAATTCAGCGGAAAGCAGGTCATGCTCGCTTACCCATCCAACGATCCCAGTGGCCGTGCGGACCTGCACCTGATCGCCATAACGGCTCATGATTCCGAGGGGTTCGCCAAAGTTTGCGGTCGCCACGGGCGATCGCACCTGGGCCGTGGTGCTCCAGACGGTGACTTCGCGATTGGCCGCATAGGCCGCTTCGACGGCCGACTTGGGGCGATGGAGGTGGGAATAGGCGGCGGCCGCAATCACCGCCACCACAACGAAGCCAATCAGAATCTTCCGCATGAATCGCTGCTGAGTTCCTCCAGAGCTAAACAGATTCTACACGAATGATCCGGGGAATGATCCATGCGGCGCGTTAACTGGACGGGAAAAACGCGGGCGATGTGTCGAAACGTTGCGGAGCGCGTGTGCTAGAGTTGTGGCGGATTTTTTCAAGGAGCCATTCGCGTGCACGGCATGGAAAAGCTGCGTCCGCTGGCGCTTCTGTTGCTGCGCCTGGGCCTCGGCGCCGTTTTCATCTATCACGGGTACCCGAAGCTGCTCGGGCACTCGCACGAATTCATGTTCGACATGAGCGCCCGAGGCGGCCTGCCCGGTTACGTGGAGCGCATAGCTGGACTAGTGGAAACGGTGGGCGGGGCAATGCTGGCGGTCGGCATTTTCACACGCTTCGCAGCCTTGCTATTGACCATCGAGCTGGGAATGGTTCTCTGGATGGGGCATGAACTGTTCACGCACCCAGCCGGCGTATGGCGTTATGAATTCCCGCTAGCGTGCGCCGTCGGCGTATTCGCGCTGGCAACATTCGGCGCCGGATCGGTGTCCTGCGATGCGGCATTCTTTCGCGGCGGAGGAAGATCCTCCCGTAAAGTGAAGGGCTGATGCCTTTGCCGTTGCGGGTGCCCGACCTTCGGTGTCAAGGGTCGGTCTTTTGCCCTTCTAAGCGACCTGCGTCGTATGCGGCACCACCGGCGGCACAGTGGCCACCACCGGAATCGGCGCCTGGGGCATCACGAGCCACGCCACGATGTAAGCGACAATCGACGGAACGATCGGCACCGGAATAAAAAGCAGCACCAGCCAGACCAAACGCACCACAGTCGAGTCGATGTCGAAATACTCCGCGATGCCGCCGCACACTCCGGCGATCTTGCGATCCGTCGCAGACCGCATCAGCCGCTTGTAGCCGCGCGAAACAGAAGTCTGCTGCATCCCGCCGCAGAAATTGCAGAAATTCGATTGATCGGGAACTTCCCGCTGGCAATGCTTGCAAGTCATGGCAGGGTCTCCTTCCAGGGCGGCAAAAAGCAGCATCGAGCCTTTTCCACCGCGTTTAAAATCAACATACTCCGGGTTTAATACGAGAGCAAGTCGCGGACGGCGCGCACGATGTCTTCGGTCTGGGGCAGGATTTCGTCCTCCAGGCGCGGGTTGTAGGCGCAGAACGTGTCGGTGGCGGCGACGCGGCGAACCGGGCCGTCGAGCTCGCCAAACAACTCATCGGCGATGCGCGCGGCGATTTCCGCGCCGTAGCCCCAGGAACGCGAGTCCTCGTAGGCGACGATCACGCGGTTGGTTTTGCGCACGCTGGCGGCAACGGCATCCCAATCGTAGGGGCTGAGCGTGCGCAGATCGACAATCTCCACCGAGATTCCTTCGCGATCCAGCGACGCCGCAGCGACCTCCGCGCGATGTACGACCGCCCCATAGGTGATGATGCTGACCTGCGTGCCCTGGCGAACGACACGCGCCTTGCCAAAAGGAATCGTGAAATCGGGCCCGGGATAGGGCGTGCGATTGTAAGGCTGTCGATAGAGGTGCTTGTGCTCAAGAAAGAGCACAGGATCGTCGGAGCGAATGGCCGTCCGCAACAAGCCGCAGACATCGAGCGCGGTGGAAGGCATCACGACGCGCAGGCCGGGAATGTGCGTGAACACGACTTCTCCGCACTGGCTGTGATAGATCGAACCGCCCGTGAGATAGCCGCCGATGGGCACGCGAATCACAGCCGGGCACTTGAAATGGCCGGCGGAGCGCCAGCGCTGCGTGGCCATCTCGCTGCGAAGCTGCATCATCGCTGGCCAGATGTAGTCGAAGAACTGAATTTCGGCCACGGGCTTGAGTCCGCGAATGGCCATGCCCACAGCCCGCCCCACAATCGCGGCTTCGGCGATGGGCGAGTTGAAGACGCGGCTCGATCCGTATTTGCGCTGCAATCCCGCAGTAGCCTTGAAGACGCCGCCCTTTCCTTTCACGGAAGCAAGATTCTCGACGCGGCTGCAATCGGCCACATCCTCGCCAAATACGACGATGCGCTCGTCGCGCGCCATTTCATCCAGCAGGGTGGCGGAGACGATTTCGACCATCGTCTTCGGGTGGCCATTTAGATGTGGTTGCGTTTCAAACTGGCTGGAGGTGGGGTCCACGTCGGGCGAATAAACGTTCACATAGACCGAATCCGTGGCGGGTGACTCGGAAGCCAAGGCGCGATCGATGGCTTCGGTGACCTCGCGGACGACTTCCGCTTCCAGGGCTTCGAGCTCCGCTTCGTCGAGGATGCCTTCGCGCACCAGGAAGAGCGCGAATTTCGGCAGAGGGTCGCGCCGGGATTCCTCCTCGCGCTCCGCGGGAGTCTTGTAAAGCTTCTCGTCGTCGGAAAGCGAGTGCGAATACGGGCGCGTGACGTGCGCGTGGACCAGCGCCGGCCCCTTCCGGTCGCGGCAGTGAGCCACAGCCCGGCTCAGCGCTTCGAAGCTTTCGAGCGGATCGGTGCCGTCGCATTCCTCGATGTGGAAATGCGGGAAGTTCCGGACGAGGTGCGAGATGTTGCCCCCGGCCGTCTGGTACTCCACCGGGACGGAGATGGCGTAGCCGTTGTCCTCGACCAGGAACATCACCGGGAGCTTTTGCAGGCTGGCGGCGTTGAGCGCCTCGAAAAATTCGCCTTCGCTCGTGGCGCCCTCGCCGCCGGAAACGTAGGCCACATCGTCGGCGTGGAAATCGACCGTAGCGCCGCCCGGGGCCTTGCGCGCCTGTTCGAGAGCCTTGGGAAACTTTTCGTAATAGAGAGACGCTTCCGCGGCGCCCACGGCGTGGAGCCAGCGGCTTCCGGTCGGAGACGAGCCGGTGACCAGATGAAATTTCGGATTGCCCCAGTGCGAGGGCATCTGGCGTCCACCGGAGGCGGGATCGTCCTTCGCGCCGACGCCCTGCAGGAGCATTTCGTAGGGCGTTTCGCCGACCATCAGGGCCAGGGCGCGGTCGCGATAGTAGGGAAAAAACCAGTCGTAGCCGGATTTCAGCACCAGCCCAGCTGCCACTTGAACAGCCTCGTGCCCTGCGCCGCTGATCTGGAAGAAAATTTTGTTCTGGCGCTTGAGCTGGATTTCGCGGTCGTCAATCTGGCGGGAGAGAAACATCGTGCGGTAGATGCGGATCAAGGTCTCGCGCGTCAAGCCACGATACTTGGACGCGTCGAGACGATCTGTCTTGAGTTTCACGTGAGAGGCCAAGAGAGTTGCCTCCGATCCGAATGCGAAAGGCCGCCCGGCAGATTCCCTTCACTTCATTATATCCAAATGCGAGGCGAGTCCACAAAGAAGGCGATCGCCGGCGCCGCGAACCTCGCACTTTTTACACCGATTAAATCGGCAAGTCCATCAGTCGAGCGAGTCGAAGAGCTTGGCGGCAGCGGCGAAGGCGGCGTCACTGTGGCGAATGGTCTCGCCCCTGGCGGACTTGAAAGGCTCTTCGGAGGGGATGCGGTCGAGCCAGCGCTGCAGCGTGAGCTTCTCATGATCCGAAAAATCAAGACGGATCAGGAGCCGAACGCCCGAGGCGGCTTTGCCATCGCATCCCACAGCACTCTTCGCTTTCGCAGAACCCTTTTTCCCCGTCTTGCCTTTTGCTGCGGCCTGTTCATTCGCGTCGCCAGCGCTGCCGTTCGATTCCTTGCGGTCGAACTTCAGCAGGATTTTCTTGCCGAGGCGAAAACCCTGCTGCCAAGCGTCTACCTTGTGACGCCCGTGCTGCGCCGCCTCTTCATTCGTTCCAAAATCAAAGATCAGGATAGATTGAGCCATGCATCTTCTATATCGGCGCAAAGCCGTTGTGTCAAGTTTGATGCGATCCGCAGCTTGCGATTGGCACACAAGCATACGAGAAATCTCTCGTCGCTTCAGCCCGCCGAAGAAAGCGGCGCGAAGCGAGGCGGCTGGCGTGCTAAGATGCTGGCGACAATTTTGAGGCGATGGAGTTCGCCTGAACCGTCCGTGAAGGACTGATGACTCCTGGCCGCCGCCCGCGCCCAGGAGTTTTTTGCTTTTAGGGCGAAGGCCGGCATAAAGGAAGGAAGGCACTGTGCGAATTGCTCTGCTGATCGTGTTTGGCATCGCGGGGACACTGGCGCGCTACGGATTGCAGGGGGTCGTGCAGGAGCGAACCGGCTCGACCTTCCCCATGGGCACGCTGGTGGTGAACCTGATCGGGTGCTTTCTGCTGGGCATCATCGGCGAATACGCGCTCACCCACCTGACGATCCCGCCCGACTGGCGCATCGGCATCACCGTGGGGTTCTTCGGGGCGTTCACCACGTTTTCGAGCTTCAGCTATGAAACGGCGCGCATGCTGAACGACGGCGACTGGATGCGCGGTGCGGTGTACGTGCTCTCGAGCGTGATCGGGGGGCTGGTCGCCGTATTTGGCGGGATGCGCATCGCGGACCGCATATGACGACTTCCGAAGGAGGCGCTATGGAGCAGGCAAAACACGAGCGGTTTGAGGGCGAGCGAACGCTGATGCGGATTCATATCGGCGAATCGGACCGCTGGCATGGCCAGGCCCTGTACGAGGCCATCGTCGAACTGCTGCGGCGCGAGAAATTCAGCGGGGCCACCGTGCTGCGCGGCGTCGGCGGCTTCGGGTCATCGAGCATTTACCATACGGAGAAAGTGCTGCGGCTCTCGCAGGACCTGCCGGTGGTGATCGAGTGCGTGGAAGCCGCGGAGCGGATCGAGAGCATTCTGCCGCGCCTCGATGAAATGATCGGCGGCGGCCTGGTGACGCTGGAAAAAGTGCGCGTGATCCTCTACCGCTCGGGCAAAACAGCCGCGAAAAAATAACCCTTCGCGCAAGAATCGATAAAAACTGGAATTTCCGCTCTTGCATCGCGGCGGGCTGCGTGCTACGGTGAGCGAACAAAAGGCGAAGCAGCGCGTACTGCGATCCGGGGCCGTGCTGCGTCTGAAGGAGCGTTTCATGCTAGCAGCGGGCCAGGAAGCGGCGCGGCAACGGCGGTCAGAGCAAGAGTCGATACTCCCACTGGAGGCGCAACTTGCCCTCCGGCGAGGCGCGGGCACCGGCAGCACGCTCGACACCGTGCAGGAGGTGCTCAGCTCGCTCGCGGCGCGCTATCGCGCGGACGAAGTGCTCACCGCCGTGCGGCATATTCCCGCCCGCGCGGCGCAGTTTCGGCCGATGCCGGAGTGGGTGCGCCTCGAACTTGCTGCCGCTTACGCTGCGAAGGGCATCGAGCAGCTGTATTCGCACCAGGCCGCCGCGGCCGAACTCGCTCACGCCGGGAAAAACTTCGTGGTGGTGACGCCCACCGCCTCCGGCAAAACTCTCTGCTACAACCTGCCCGTGCTGAATGCGGTCCTCGAGAATCGCGACACGCGCGCTCTCTACCTGTTTCCCACCAAGGCGCTCGCGCAGGACCAGCTTGCGGAGTTGCACGATCTGGCGACGCGCCTCGACGACTGCTTTGGCGTGTTCACCTACGACGGCGATACGCCCAGCGACGCGCGCAAGGCGATCCGCGATCGCGGGCACGTGATCCTCTCGAATCCGGACATGCTGCATACCGGGATTCTGCCGCACCACACGAAATGGGTGCGCCTGTTCGAGAACCTGCGCTACATCGTGCTCGACGAGCTGCACACGTATCGCGGGGTCTTCGGGAGCCACCTGACCAATGTGCTGCGGCGGTTGCGGCGGGTGGCGCGATTCTACGGCTCGGACCCGCAGTTCATCTGCTGCTCGGCGACGATTGCCAATCCGGGCGAGCTGGCGGGGCAGCTGATCGAAAAGAAAGCCGAGGTCATCGAGGAAAACGGCGCGCCGGCCGCCGAAAAGCTCTTCGTGTTTTACAACCCGCCGATGGTGAACCGGAACCTGGGGATTCGCCGCAGCTATCTGAACGAGACCACGCGCGTGGCCAAGGAACTGCTCGCGCGCAAGCTGCAGACGATCGTGTTTGCGAACAGCCGGCTGCACACGGAGGTGCTCCTCACGTATTTGCAGCAGGCCAACCGGCCTCAGCCCGGGCAGGCCGAGCCGATTCGCGGGTATCGCGGCGGCTATCTGCCCAGCGAGCGGCGCGAGATCGAGCGCGGGCTGCGCGAGGGAAGGATTCGCGGCGTGGTGGCGACGAACGCGCTGGAACTCGGCATCGATATCGGCTCGCTCGATGCGTGTGTGATGGCGGGATATGCCGGGTCGATCGCGTCCACCTGGCAGCGCGCGGGGCGCGCGGGAAGGCGCAGCGGGACGTCCTGCGCTGTGTTGGTCGCGTCATCCGCCCCACTCGATCAATTCATCGTGCAGCATCCCGATTATTTTTTCGAGCGCTCGCCCGAGCACGCCTACGTGCAGCCGGACAACCTCGAAATTCTCGTGAACCATTTGAAATGCGCCGCATTCGAGCTGCCGTTGTCGCCCGAAGACACGTTCGGCAGCGTGGATGTGGCGACGTTATGCGAGCGGCTGGGCGAAGCGGGCTATCTGCATCGCAGCGGCGGAAACTGGCACTGGGTGCAGCAGGCGTATCCGGCCGACACGGTGAGCCTGCGCGCGGTAACGTCGGACAACTTCATCATCATCGACACGACCGGCGAGGAGGCTGGCAAGCCGGAGGTGATTGGCGAGGTGGATTTTACGTCCGCGCTCACGACCGTGCACCCGAAGGCAATCTACATCCACCAGGGGCAGCAATATCACGTCGACAAACTGGATTTCGACCAGCGCAAGGCCTACGTGAAGCCCGTGAACGTGGACTACTACACCGACGCGATCCGCTACACGCAGGTGCGCGTGCTGGAAATCGCCGAAGAAGAAAGCATCGCCGGACCGGCGGCGCGGGCGCATGGAGACGTGCTGGTAAGGTCGCAGGTAGTGGGATTCAAGAAGATTAAATTTTTCACCAACGAGAATATCGGCGATGGAAAGCTGGAACTACCCGAAAACGAAACCCACACGACAGCGTTCTGGATAACGCTGGAACGAAAGCTGCTCGAAGAGTTACCGTTCGCTCTGTCCGACCGGCAAACCGGAATTTTCGGCCTGCTGTACGCGCTCGAGTCGATGGCGTCACTGCTGCTGATGTGCGACCGGCGCGACCTGGGCACGGCGGTAGGGGAACGGCCAGCGAGTCCGGGGATCGAGACGGAGTGGCAGGAATTTTCCAGCGCGGCAAGCGATCCCTCACAGATGAAAGAATTCTTCGAGCCAAATCTGTACATCTACGACGCCTATCCGGGAGGCATAGGATTCAGCGAGCCCCTCTACCGCGTACACAAGCTGCTGTTGCGCCGAACGCAAGAATTGATCGCGGCGTGCCCGTGCGACCAAGGATGCCCGTCCTGCGTAGGCCCAGCAGGAGAGAAGAGCGAGCGCACCAAGGAAGCAGCCCTAGCGATTCTCGATCGGCTGTGCGCGTGACCCCAAAAGAACGCAAGCCCAGGCGCATCTCCGTCTCTGCCCTTCGCCGTCATCCCGGCATGCCAATCCGGGCCGGTTTTCCGGGTGCCGAACCCTCGTCGGGTTTACGAGGGTCGGTGGCGACGCGCCGCCACCATCCCGTCCTTGACTTTGCGTTGCCATCAACGAAAGAAAAAGGCGGAACGAAAGGCAAATACAGCGTCGGAACCATGGCAGCACTGAGAGGGCGATAGATCCCAGTGGAAACAGATAAATTCGCGAGGCTGAAGGCGCTGAGGCGTCCCGACGGCGGCGCCGCGCCGGGAACTGCCCCGTCCGCCCCAGCGCAGATTCGCAGGCTATTGTCGCTGGCCGAGGACGATGCCAACCGCGGCATGCGCCCCGATATCCCCGCCGGCGCCGAGCGGCTGGCGTACCTGCTGGGCGCAACCCCGCGCGCCAATAAGTACGGCGAACACCTCGCGCTCCGGCGATGGTTTTCGGAGTCGATCGGCTGTGAACCTCCCAGCGCACCCGTGAATGCGACAGCCCTGCGGCTGCTCGCGCCAAATGAGCCCGACAGCGTGTGCGATCCCGAGCAATGGCTTTTCCTCGACACCGAAACCACCGGCCTCGCCGGCGGCACCGGCACATACCCGTTTCTGATCGGCATCGCCTGGTGGGACGCGGGCGGCCTCGAAGTAGAACAGTTTTTTATGCGCGAGCACAGCGAAGAGCTGTCGGTGCTGATAGCGCTGGCCGAACGCATGGCGGAGCGGCGTGTGCTGGTAACGTTCAATGGCAAGTCGTTCGATTGGCCGCTGCTCGAGACGCGCTTCCACATGACCCGCAAGATCCGCGTGCCATCGCCCAGAGCCCACCTGGATTTTCTGCATCCCGCCCGCAACCTGTGGCGCCTGCGGCTTGGGTCGGCCCGCCTGCCGCAACTCGAGAAGCACGTGCTGGGATGGAATCGCGGCCCGGACATAATGTCCGAGTTCATCCCGCAGATCTATTTCGATTACCTGCGCGGAGGTTCGCCCGATCCGCTCGTCCCCATCTTTCACCACAACCAGATGGACCTGCGCGGTCTCGCCGGGCTAGCGAGCCGCGTGCTAGCGGTGCTGGGCGATCCGGAGCTGCATGGCCAGGACGCGCTCGAGCTGTTCGGCGTGTCCAGAATCTGCGAACGCCGTGGCGAATCCGCGCGCGCGCGCGTCCTCTACGAGCGGTCGATTGCGGCGGAGTTGCCCGCAGAAACCGAGCGCGCCGCCCACCGGTCACTCGCGCGCCTGGCCAAGCGCGAGGGCGATCACGCGCTCGCCTCGCAGCTGTGGGAGAAGATGCTAGGCGACACCCGCGAAGGGTTCGAGGCCTACGAGCAGCTAGCAATTCACTACGAGCGGCAAACGCGCGAGCCTTATCGCGCTGCCGAGCTAGCGCGGAACGCCCTAGCCGCGCTGCGTCGCGCCAATCGCCTGGGAACGATCGCAGCTCCCGCCTACCGCCAAAAAAAGGAGCGATTCGAGAAGAGGCTCGCGCGTCTGGAGCATAAGGGAAGAACCAGGCTGCTGGAGCCGATTGCAACGGCCGCCGGTACACCGACATAATCAGTCAACCCGTGAAAGCATCGGGGCACGGCGCAGCTGTTAGGTCATCACGCGCGGTACTGCTCGTCACTCACGTGTTCCATCCACTCGACAGCCTTGCCGTCGAGCTGTTCCTGAATGGCGATATGAGTCATAGCGGTTGTCGGCGCGGCGCCGTGCCAATGCTTCTCGCCAGGCGGAATCCAGACCACGTCACCCGGCCGAATTTCCTCGATCGCGCCGCCCCACCGCTGTGCCCGGCCGCATCCCGCGATCACAACCAGCGTCTGCCCCAGCGGGTGCGTGTGCCAAGCCGTGCGCGCCTCCGGCTCGAACGTAACACTGGTGGCAATCACGCGCGCCGGAGCCGGCGCATTGTTCAGCGGATCCATTCGTACCGTGCCGGTAAACCACTCAGCCGGCCCCTTGCCGGAAACCTGCGAACCGCTTCGTTTGATTTCCACCTTGTTCCACCTCGCTGGATGCTGATTGGAAGGATTGCTGACGATGATTATTGTATCCGCACTTTGCCCAAACGCCGAAGTCACCGCTGTTGCAGCCCCGCAACCCCGGGTGTATATTCCGGTCGTTCGACCAGAACCGTACTCCCGCGCGCCCCACAAAACGGGGAGAGGACTCAAGATGAAGCTCAACTCCTGGCAATCAGCCGCTCTCGCAGCAGCAGCCGCAGCAACCATTTTCCTGGCGGCCCAGTCCTCCCTCCACGGCCAATCCAAGGCCGACAAAAGCGCCGTAGCCGGAGCCAGCCAGATCGCCGGACTCGGCTCGATCTCCGGCTCCGTCCGCGCACCCAAGGATTTCAAAGCCGCCAAGGTTTTCGCGCACAACATCGACAAGAACGTCACCTACATGGTCTTCACCGACGCCGGTCGCTATACCGCCGTCGACCTCTTTCCCGGAAATTATGAAGTAACCGTCACCAAGAACGGCTTCAGCAGCGAAGACGTCCAAAAAATCACGCTCGCCCCGGGCGGGACCGCTACCGCCGACCTCACTCTCCAGGAAGGTACCTACCGCCCGCCGCAGCAGGCGCGCACCGCCATCCCCAAGGGCGAACCCCTCCTGGCATATGACGAGCTCTATCCCCCTGGCCCCGGACGCCAGATCATCGAGCGCACCTGCATCCGCTGCCACGGCGCCGATTTCCTCCCCAATCATCAGTGGGACGCCGACCAGTGGAACGCCGCGATCGACCTGATGCAGTCCACCGATCTGAACTCCAATCCGCCGGGTCGCATCAGCCGGTCCAGTGTTCCCGAGGGAATCAGCCCGCAGGAGCGCCAGACGCTCGTCGATTATCTCGTAAAAAATTTCGGCCCGGACAGCACCCGCCGCGGCCTCGCCGTCCCTGAAGCCCCGCTCGACGAAAAAGCCCTCGCGAAAGCCGAGTTCATCGAGTATCAGGTCCCGCCGCTGGCCAACGGCCACGACCGCCGCTTCCACGACGAGCACCTCAGCGCCAACGGCGACGTCTGGTACACCGACGCCAACGGCCTCCAGATCGGCAAAATGGACCCGCGCACCGCCTCTTGGACCGACTACCCGCTTCCCGACGCGAAATATCGCGGCCACGGCCTGGTTCAGGACGCTAACGGCGACATCTGGGTCTCCGGCCACACCGCCTTTGTTCGCGTAGACAGCAAGACCGGCGCCATGAAAATCTATCCGTATCATCCCAACGGCGAGCGCCCCGACCACGGCAACACGCCCATCATCGACTCCAAGCAAAATATCTGGACCACCCTCATGTGGACCGACGAAATCGCCAAGTGGGACCGCCAGACCGGCGAAGTGACGCGCTTCACCGTCCCCAGCCCGTACTCCGCGCCCTACGGCATGGTCATCGATAAGAGCGACAATCTCTGGATCGCCGAATGGTTCGCCTGCAAGATCGCCCGCTTCGACACCAGCGCGAATACCTTCACCGAATTCACGCCGCCCACCAAGCCATGCAACATCCGCCGCGTCTTCGTCGACCACGCCGGCATGGTCTGGTACGCCATCGACAGCCGCGGCAAGATCGGCATGCTCAATCCCGCCACCGGCAAAATGGTCGAGTACGACGAGCCCGCGGCCTTCGGCTTCCCCTACGACATCCAGGAAGACAGCGAAAATAACCTCTGGATCGCCGACTCCGGCCAGGGCGGCGGCCTCTACAAGTTCGATACGCGCCTGAAGAAGTTCACCTATTTCCCGGCGGTGCAGCGCACTGACATGCCCAAGATCAGCGTCTCCAAAGAAGACTCCATCTGGTACACGACGCGCGGCGGCGACTCCAAAACCATGTCCCTGGGCGTCCTCTACCCCGACAAATCCAAAATCAAAACGCTCGCCGCCTACCTGCAGTAGCGCCGAGTACGTGCCATGGTTTTTCGTTGTCATCCTTGAGGAGCGCAGCGAACGAAGTGAGGGATCTGCTCCTGCTTTTCCGCTGTCAACCTGAGGAGCGCAGCGACGAAGGATCCCTCCCTGTTTCGCGCCACAAGCACCCCGTTGCAGCAGTAACCCTATGCCCGCGAACGCCCCAAAAAAGAATGGGGAGGCAAGGCGACTCCACGTCGCCCTCCCTCCCGAATCCACACACGCCGCTATCAGTCAGCTACGCCCGCGCAGCCTTCCCTCGACGAGCCGGGCTTCGCCTCTGCTCTTCATCGTTCTCCTCGCCCCCGGAACCCGCCGCTTCCACATTGATGTTCTCGGCCAGCTCGGTGAGCTTCTGATCGGTTTCCTTCTCCTCCTCCAGCGTCTGCTCCAGCAGGGAAGCCGCCTCCTCTTCCCCGAGAATCTTCGCGTACGTGCGCACGCAGCCATACGCCGCGATCTCGTAGTGCTCCACCCGCTGAGCCGCCGAGATAAGCCCCGCGTCCAGTGCCTCGCCGTCGAGGTCCTCTTCCATCATTTCCTTGCCCTCTTCGATCAGCCCTTCCATGCCCTTGCACTTCTTGCCCGAGGGCTTCTCTCCAAGTGCGCTGAAGATTTGTTCGAGACGTTGCGCGTGGCCTTTGGTCTGTTCCAGGTGCTCCTCGAAACCCGCGCGCAGTTCGTCTGAAGTGGACGCTTTGGCCATCTTCGGCAGCGCCTTGATCAGCTGATTCTCCGCGTTATAAATGTCCCGCAGTTCCTCCACATACAGTTCCTTGAGTTGATTCTGCTCCATGGTGTCGATCCTCCCTTGTGATCCTTGGGTTGATGATTGTATTGATCCGGTGCGAACCCGCCGCAGGTTAGCCTCAGCGATCCCCCCGCAGCCATCAACAGAATGGTTGAGAAAGCAAAAGAGATTCAGGTACGGATGCTCTCCGTGCGGACAATCTTCCTCGGTAAAGATCACCTCTTCGAGCGGGGGAACTGCGCTGTTAAAAAACTGTGGAAACAGAGGACGTTTCTGTCGCAAAAGCGGCGGCTAAGTATATGCCGCAGTTATCGCTACAGCTTTTACAGTATGGTAACCACGCAATGCTCCGAGGCGGAGTCCCGAAAGTTCCAACAGAATGAGACAACCGTACTATCGACGCCTGCCCTCCCCACCCGCATTCTGTAGGTGCCTGGAAGTCCCGAATCCAGATCTGATTCTGCAACGGAGGACCACCGATGAGCTGCGTAACCGACCTGTCGATCTTCAGCTTTGGGCAAGCCGCCCACTCGAACAGCAGGTCCGCGAGTGAGTCTTGGGCCGGCGAAGGCCATTCAACCTTTGCCGCCACTGATAGAACGAGCCTGCCGTCCGGCATGCTGCTCGATCTCGAAAATCTAACTCCGGAGACTCTCGAAGCCTTTTTCCCCTCAGAGCAAGCGCTCGCCAGGTAAGCGGCCGGCCTTCATCGGCCGAAGGCGCCGTCTGTGCGGTTCCTGCCCCCAATACCCCCATGGCGTCAAGCCCTCAGACAAATCTAAATAGGTTGGAACGAACCGGCCTAGTACGCCAAGCTTCCGTTTTCCGCGTTACTCAGGCGCACTAATCGACCTTTTCCCATGGTGGTCGGGCTGTTTTTCACGCTCCGCTCCCGCGTCCGCTAGAAACGTGAGCAACTGGCGCTGTTTTTGAGGAGGCAATTAGCTGAACAGATCAGCAAATATTTTTGCACCGCTGGCCTGCGTAAATCGCCGTCCTTCCTCCGACCACCCCGTGTTGTCCCGACTCACCACTCGCTCCTGCTGCACGGAAAACAGCACATCCAGGTCCTTACCCTGACATCGCAGAAACGCGCTTCCTTCCTGCAAAGCCGGCACCTGGAATTACTGATTGAACTCGGCCTCGTACTCTTTCTCCAAAAAATCATTGGCTTGCTCCATCGTGCGGATTCCCCGCAAACGCAATTCCTGAGGCAAGCGCCCTTGTCAGGTTCCAAAGCAGCGCTCCGACCGTCCTCGTGCTTGGGGAGCGTAGGCCCGTATCATCCGAATCCCCAGTTCCTTCAAGGCCCGTCCCACTTGCGTCGGCCGTTCCAGATCGACCTTCCCACCCGCTCGAGGCGTCCAAAAGAAGTGACATATCGTGTGCTAACGACACACGCGGCGACGGCAGGTTGTATTGTAAAAGATGCTGTTATATGATCCGCGCTGGCCGGAGGGCTACCGCACAATTTCAAGTGGAAATAGACGTTCATCGGCTATTTTCTTGTCATCAAGTGCCCCGGATCGAAATTTTTGCAGGAGGTTTTCGGTGAAACGGAATCTGAAACTTTTGAACTCTCTGATCGGCCTAGTGGCCTTCAGTTGCGCAGCCTTCGGGCAGAACCAGGTACCTCCGCGCCCTTCGGCGTACGCCACGGCGCCCGACATCCCGTTTACCTCGGTGCCCAACTTCATCAAGCTCCCCACGGGCTTATATTTGGGGGAGGGAATTGGCGTCGCGTCCAACTCAAAGGGGCACTTCTTCGTGTTCACGCGCAGCGGACGCACGCGCCTGTTCGAATTTGACCGCACCGGTGAATTCGTCCGGGAAGTCGGCGACGGGCTGTACGCTTTCGAAATGGCTCACGGAGTGCGCGTCGATTCGCAGGACAACATCTGGGTGGTAGACGAAGGTTCCAACATGATCGTGGAGTTCAACCCGCAGGGTCGCGTGATCATGGTCCTGGGACGCAAGCCGGAAGCGGGAGGAGGACGAATCCCCGCGACGCCCGCCAACGGCACGCCGCCACCGCCGGCTCAACCTTACGTCTTCAACCGCCCGACCGATCTTGCCTGGGATCCGGCCGGCAATATTTTCGTCGCGGATGGCTACGGGAATTCGCGGATCGTGAAGTATGACAAGAACGGCGTATTCGTGAAGGCGGTAGGCACGAAGGGCAAAGAGCCTCTGCAGTTTGACACCCCGCACACGATCGCGGCCGATGCGCAGGGCAATATCTACGTGGGCGATCGCGGCAACCGCCGTATCCAGGTTCTCGACAACGATTTGAACCTGAAGAAAATCATCGATAACGTCGGCGCTCCCTGGGCCATCTGCATCACCCCGGGGCCGCACCAGTATCTGTACGCCTCCAACTCGAATCCCGATAGCAGCGATTCCCGCTTTTTCCCGGTGTCGGGCGAAATCTACAAGATGGAGCTGGATGGCACCGTCCTTGGCAAGTTCGGAACGCCCGGCAAGCAGTTGGGCGAATTCAGCACCACGCACTGGATCGACTGCCGCCACGAAAACGAGCTGCTGATTGGGGAAATCACCAGCTGGCGTGTGCAGAAGATCATTCTGCATCCTGGCTCGGCTTCGGCCCGCGCTTCGAAGTAGGTTTCCACTGAAACGAATTGAGAAAAGGATTCCGGGAGATCGCGCATGAATCTTCGCTTAAGGATTTCGATTTTGATGCTGGCGCTGCTGTGCAGCGGCGCGGTCTACGCGCAGTCGAAGCTTTCCTACGACACCAACTCCGGCTTCCTGAAGTGGCCGGAGCACATCTACATGGGCGAACCGGCCGGCGTGGCGCACAATTCCAAGGGCCACATTTTCGTGTTCACGCGCACCGGTTCGGTGAACGTGAGCACGGGAACCTCGCGCACCTTCGCCCGCGGCGGCACACGCCTGTTCGAGTTTGACCAGAACGGGAACTACGTCCGCGAGATGGGCCAGGAAATTTACGGTTTTGTATGGGCGGAAAATGTCCGCGTCGATCCGCAGGACAATATCTGGGCCGTCGATTCCGGCTCGAACATGATCATCAAGTTCGATCCGCAAGGCCGCATCGTGATGACCTTCGGGAGAAAGCCCGAATCGGTCACGGTCCCATCCATGCCCCCGGAATCGAGGCCCACGCCTGCGGCGAACGCTTTCGGCGGACGCGGCCCCGGAGCCGGCGTCCTGGGAGATAACTTCGGCGCGCCGGCGGATGTTGCGTGGGACGCTGCCGGAAATATCTTCGTGGCCGACGGCCACGGCTCGGCAGGCAATGCTCGCATCGCGAAGTTTGATAAGGATGGCCGTTTCGTCAAGACGTGGGGATCCTATGGAAGCGGCGAAGGCCAGTTCAATACTCCCCACGCGATCGCGGTGGATGCCAAAGGCAACGTCTACGTGGCCGATCGCGGCAACAAGCGCATCCAGGTGTTCGATAACGACGGCAATTTCAAGACGCAATATACGGGCATCGGCTCTCCCATGGCGATGTGCATCACGCCGGGGCCGCATCAATATCTATATGCGTCAAACTCCAATGATGCAAATAACTTTGACAACGGAGAAATCTATAAGCTGGAACTCGATGGCACCGTGGTTGGAAAATTCGGCTCCGCTGGCAAGGGTCCGAAGCAGTTCGGCACGGTTCACGCGATGGATTGCCAGAGCGAGAACGAACTGTATGTGGGCGAGGTCCTCAACTGGCGTGTGCAGCGCGTTACGCTGCATCCCGGTGGAGGCAAGAGCTCCCGATAGCTGGCCTTTCCTACAGCATTCGCAGTATTTGCAGGATGGGTACAAAAGTCTGCTCCGGGCTATTGACCCCCGGAACACCTAACTTCTATCGTCCGGATCGATAGACAAGAAGATCACAATGCCACCGGGAAGAGGGCCGGAAACGAAAGTCTATCCGGCCCTTTTTCATTTTATCTTTCGCTCTCCTTGCCTTCACCCGTCGGCTCCCTGCGATTGCGCGCCCGTTCCGCCCGGTGTAGATTATGCTCGGCCCGCAGCGGGAAGAGCGACAGCAAAGGAATTGCGGGGTATGATCGAACGTTCCAGGAGCGTGGCCGAAACGCGTGATTCGCGCAGCTGAAAGGGGAAACCGAATGCAACAACTCAATGAGAACACGGTGGTCGAAGCCGTCGTGGCGCAGATGGCGTCCACGCCGAACCCTCGATTCAAGGAAATCATGAATGCGGCCGTCAGGCATCTTCATGCGTTTGCACGCGAAGTGAATTTGACGCCCGAGGAATGGCTTGAAGGCATCCGCTTTTTCACCGAAGTGGGGCAGAAATGCACTCCGTACCGCCAGGAGTTTATCCTGCTTTCGGATACACTTGGCCTAAGCTCCCTAGTCGGCCTGATGAGCGACGCCCGCACCCCCGGAATGCACACCGACGCAAGCCTGCTCGGCCCCTTCTATCGCATGAATTCGCCAGAATTCAAGCTCGGGGATTCGATCGTCAAGGAAATCAGGGGTACCGAGATCGTGATGTATGGCCGTGTCACGGATTCGAGTGGAAAGGGAATTCCCGGAGCGTCCGTCCAGGTCTGGCAGACCGATGAGAAGGGCGACTACGATTTGCAGCGTCCCAACGCCGCCACCGACATGGACCTTCGCGGCACTCTCCACGCCGACGCCGAAGGCCGCTACTATTTCCGCACCGAGGTTCCCGCCGGCTATTCGATTCCGATGGACGGCCCGGTCGGTGAGATGATCCGCGCACAGAAACGCCACGGGTTTCGCCCGTCGCACATTCACTTCCTGATTGGCGCGCCGGGCTATCGAGAGGTCGTAACCGCTCTCTACATCCACAATGATCCGCACATCGATTCCGATACTGTTTTCGGCGTGACGGATTCCCTGATCGTGAGGGTTAACGAATCCGATCCCGCGTCTCCTCTGCCGCATTTGCCCAGCATTAAATATGATTTTCAGCTGGCTGCGGCAGGAAAGGGCGAAGGTTCGGGACGCGTCGGCGCCGACCCGTCGCAAATAACGAAGAAGCCGACCGAAACCGCACCCTCCCTGACGTGACACTGGCCGACAACGAGCTGACAAGGGCCCTATGACGAACACCGTTGCATTGCGGAATCACTTCGGCGGCGAATGGAAGGCGTCGACGAGCGGCGAATCTCTCGGTGTCATGAACCCGGCGACGTCGGAGTTGCTCGCGCGCGTGCCGCTCGGCGCGCCTGGCGACGTTGACGCGGCGGTTCGGGCCGCGGCTGCGGCTTATCCGGAATGGCGCCGCACCCCTCCGCAGGATCGCATTCAGTATCTCTTCAAGCTGAAGCAGTTGCTCGAAGACAACGTCGAAGAAATCGCGCGAATCTGCACCACGGAAAACGGCAAAACCCTCACGGAGTCCCGCGCCGAATTGCGCCGGGCCATCGAAAACGTCGAAGTCGCCTGCGGCATTCCCACGCTCATGCAGGGCTACAACCTGGAAGACGTCGCCAGCGGGATTGACGAGATGATGATCCGCCAGCCGCTGGGAGTCACCGCGGCCATCGCACCCTTCAACTTCCCGGTGATGATTCCTTTCTGGTTCCTGCCGTACGCGATTGCCTGCGGAAACACGTTCATCCTGAAGCCTTCGGAGCGAGTGCCGCTCACCTCGCAGAAGGTCTTCGAATTGATGGAAAAGCTGAAGCTTCCGCCGGGCGTGGTGAACATGGTCCACGGCGGCAAACCAGTCGTCGACGCGCTGCTCGCGCATCCCGACGTGCGGGCGATCAGCTTCGTAGGGTCCACGCCGGTGGCGAAATACGTCTACGCGCAGGGCGCCGTGCATGGAAAGCGCGTCCAGTGCCAGGGAGGCGCGAAAAATCATGTGCTTGTCCTGGATGACGCGGACCTTGAGACATCCACGCGCATCATCAGCGACAGCGCCTTTGGCTGCGCGGGCCAGCGCTGTCTAGCGGTATCGGTGGCCGTGGTAGTCGGTGAAGCCCAGAAGAAATTCAAGGAGTCTATCGTCAACGCAGCCAGCGCCATTCATGTGGGCAACGGACTCGATGAGTCCGTGCAAATGGGGCCGGTCATCACACCCGAGAGCAAGGCCCGCATCGAAAGCCTGATCGCCAAAGGCGCAAGCGAAGGCGCACAGCCGCTCCTGGACGGCCGTTCCGGCAACGGAACGGGAAACGGCAAAGGAAACTTCCTCAAGCCGACAATTCTCGACGACGTGCCGGCTTCGAGCTCGCTTTCCACCACCGAAATCTTCGGCCCGGTGCTGAGCCTAGTGCCCGCGAAGACGCTCGAAGAGGGAATTGAGATTCTCTCGCGCAGTCCTTACGGCAATATGGCTTCGATTTTCACGAGCAGCGGCGCTTCCGCGCGTAAGTTTCGCTACGAAGTTCCTGCCGGAAATGTGGGGATCAACATCGGCGTGGCGGCGCCCATGGCGTATTTCCCGTTCAGCGGATGGCGCGACAGTTTCCTGGGCGTCCTTCACGGCCAGGGGCGGGATGCGATCGAGTTTTACACGGACAAGAAAATCGTGGTCGAGCGCTGGCCCAAGGCGTGGTCCCGCAAGTTCTAACCCATCTTTTAATTTTTTCGGCGTCCTGCAGTTAACAAATGAGGGAGACCCGCAGGTCTCCCTCTCACCCCCACCCCAGGATTCCAGTCCAGGCGCGTACGCGGCAAAACCAGCCCATCCCAGAACAAGAGCGCATTGCAGAATTGAGGAGCAAATCCGCTGCCAATCGCCTGCTGCGACGCTTGAATGATCCAATGCTGTCACCGCGAGACTTACATCAGGTCTGACGAATCACGGTGTCGCGATGTCGCGTGCCGATATACAGTTTTCTGAAACTCCAGTCGGCGGTTCTACGATCTTCGGAATCTCGCATTAGGAAAACCCGCAACGCAATCCGCCTCGCTCTCGAGGTTGAAAAGCCTCGGCGCGGTCCGTATGCTAGTGCCTCTAATGAAGATCGCGCTAGCCCAGTTCAATCCCACGGTCGGTGATTTCGAAGGCAATTCGGCGCGCGTCCTGGAACTGGCTCGCACGGCGCTGGCGGGTGGGGCGGAGGTCGCGGTGTTCTCCGAGCTTTGCCTCTGCGGCTATCCTCCGCAGGACCTCATCGAGCGGCCCGCCTTCGTCCAGCGGAACCACGAAGCGCTCGCGCGCCTGGCTGAGTTTGTCCCGATTCCCTCCGTGGTCGGGTATGTTGGCAAGGCGCAGGACGATACCGGCAAGCCCGTCGCGAACTGCGCGGCCGTGATAGGGCACGGGAAAATCCTGTTCGAGCAGCGAAAGATGCTGCTGCCCACCTACGATGTCTTCGACGAGTCCCGGTATTTCCAGCCCGCCCCTTCCCAGCACGCCTTTTTTCTCGGCGCCGAAACCCTGGGGATCACCATCTGCGAGGACATCTGGAACGACAAGAATTTCTGGGCGCAGCGTCTCTATGAACGCGATCCCGTCAGCGAGCTGATCGGAAAGGGAAGCTCGGTCGTTTTGAATATTTCGTCCTCTCCGTACACGATCGATAAGCGCGGGGTTCGTCACGACATGCTGAAAGCGATGGCCAAGCGCCATGAGGTTCCGGTCGTGTACGTCAATCAAGTGGGCGGCAACGATAGCCTGATCTTTGACGGCTCGAGCGTCGCCTTTCTGCCGGACGGCCGCGTTGCCGCGCTAGCCAAATCGTTTGAAGAGGATCTCGTCTTTTTCGACACCGCCACCGGGGTGGGAGACATCCATTCGCAGATCGATGACGAGCTTGACGCCGCCTACCGCGCGCTCGTGCTGGGCACTCGCGATTACGTTCGCAAATGCGGTTTCCGCAAGGTCGTGATCGGGCTAAGCGGAGGAATCGACTCGGCTCTGGTGGCGGCCATCGCCACGGACGCACTCGGCGCTGCAAACGTGATTGGCGTCAGCATGCCCGGCCCGTACTCCTCGGAGGGCAGCATCCTGGATGCGCGAAGACTGGCCGCAAATTTGGGCATCGAGCTCGTGACTCTCCCGATCGGCGAGACGTTCAACAGTTACCGGGCCACGCTGAAGGACACTTTCGCGGGTCTCGAGGTCGGCGTCGCCGAAGAAAATATTCAGGCGCGCATCCGCGGCAATCTCCTGATGGCGCTCTCGAATAAATTCGGCTCTCTGGTGCTGAGCACGGGCAATAAATCCGAAATGGCCGTAGGCTATTGCACGCTGTATGGCGACATGGCGGGCGGCCTCGCCGTGATTTCCGATGTGCCGAAGACGATGGTGTACGAGCTTGCGCGGGTCGCCAACCGCGCCAGGCAGCGCATCCCCGAAGCGAGCCTGACGAAGCCTCCCTCCGCCGAGCTTCGCCCGAATCAAACGGACCAGGACAGCCTTCCTCCCTACGATGTTCTCGATCGGATTCTCAAGGCCTATGTCGAGGATCTTCGCAGCCCGGAAGAGATCGCCCAGCACTACGGTTTCTCGCTGGATCTGGTGCGTGGCGTTGCTCTCCAGGTGGATCGCAACGAGTACAAGCGCAAGCAGGCGCCCCCGGGCCTGAAGGTGACGTCGAAAGCTTTTAGCGTGGGACGGCGTTTCCCGCTGGCGCAGAAATTTGCCGTATAGACGCAATGAGGTTCAAACGCGTTTCATGTAGGCGGCATCACAACCGGGGAAACGCGGATGGCACGCTCGATTCCGCAACAAGAGACAAACCAAGGGAGACCGCCTCAAATGTTCGCAAGAAAACTGGTTCTCAGCATGGCCGCAATGCTGGTCGGCGCATTTCCATCCTTCGCGCAAGGTTCCAAGGGCGCAGTCGCGGCGCCACCGCCGACCGCCGACCAGGCGCAGATTCTCAAGACGACCGAAGCCTTCGTGCGCAACCTGTTTGCCTGGGGAGCGGATTTCAAAGTAAAGCTCGGCCCGCTGACCCAATCGACCGCGTCCGACTACTATCTGGTTCCCATCGAGGTCACTCTCAACGACCACAGCGACACGGGCGAAGTCTACGTCAGCAAAGACGGCAAAACGCTGTTCCGTGGCGACATGTTCGATATGGCTACCGACCCCTACGCATCCGCTCGCGCTAAGATGCATATCGCAGGGAACCCGGTAAAGGGCCCTGCGGATGCGCGTGTAACGCTCGTCGAGTTTGGCGACTTCGAGTGCCCGAATTGCCGCCAGCTGGAGCCGGTTCTCAAGGATTTCTTCGATCAGTACAAATCCAAGCTGCGCCTCGTCTTCAAGGATTTTCCGCTCGATCAGGTGCACCCGTGGGCCAAAACGGCGGCGATCGGCGGGCGCTGCGCCTTCCTGCAGTCACCCGACGCTTTCTGGAAGTTGCACGACGCGATTTACACGAACCAGGATGCCATCACACCCGAAAACGTATGGGACAAGCTGAATGAGTTTGCTGTGCAATTCGGACTGAACGGGGACGCCTTCAAAGCTTGCCTCGCATCACCCGAGGCCGCAAAGGCCGTCGAGGCGAATCAGCAGGATGGCGCGGCGCTCAACGTCAGCGGAACTCCCACGGTATTCGTCAATGGGCGCCCGGTAGCGGGCGGAGACCCCAACGCGCTGCGGCAGCTCATCGACTTCGAACTCGCCGCCCCCGCGAAGTAGCAGTCGCCTCAGCTGGACGTGGCAGCTGCTTTCAAGCGACACACCCACTTCTCGATTTCCTGACTTTCCTCGCCCGGCGCGAGGAAGCCAGCCCAGTCAATATCGGGAAATCCCATCCGCGTCGCGTGCGCCCGCAATTGTTCCTGCAAGGGGAAGCCTTGGCGCTCCGGCTTCGCTCAAGCGCATAGAAGATCACCCGGTGATCCTGCACCCGCCATCGATAAGAAGCTAATTCCTGGACGATACGCTCGCGCAGGTCTTGTGTGGTCGACGGTTGGCAAAGCGCCCGTAAAATAGCACGCTCCGCCTCACGCAACTCTTCGCCGGAGTAACTTTGAGGCATTCGGGGATTGTAGAAGAAGAGGAAGAGACACGCCAGAGAACACACTGGCGAATCCGGGGTGGATAGGCGTCGGGCAGATACGGCAGCTAGGCTGCGGCCGTTGCCACCGGCCGGACAAAGTCGAGCCGATCAATGCTCGCCGCTACTCCGTAGAGGGGGCCCAGATCGCCCTCGATTTGGGAGACCCGCAGCACTTTAGCGCTCGCGCGCACCAACACCGATTTGCCTCGTTCCCGTTCCGTTGGCAGTGCGAAAGTAAGCTCCATGCCAGCGCCTGACTTGAACGGGGTGGTGGAGTGAAAGTACAGTCCGGAACGCGAAATGTCCCGCATTTGGGCGGTGTGGAATTCCGTAGGGCGGTGCCGCGAGAGGCACACCTGCAAAGGTAAGTAAACCTCGTACCGCCGTGCTTTCCTGCGCTCTCCCATATAAGCCCCCCAGTGGCCCTATCAGCGCTGCACGGTCAAGGCCACCACTACAAAGGTAAGTCCAGTTGATTTCATGTGGGTTAGAGCCGAAGCAAGGCGCCCGGAATGGAAAAGACCGGGAAAAAATTCCCGATGCAGGAATTTAATGCAGAGTGCTAGGACTTAGCTGGCTTGCCAGGTGTCACGGCCTTGCCCGTAGTTCGCGCCTCTGACTGGGGCGGATGGCTGATTTCGGCTTCGATCGCTCGGACGTACTCAGGGGAAATTTCCATGAACTCGACCCCGATTCCCACTCCGGCGAGGCAGTACCGCACCTCGGCCCGGGTAGTCACTTCGACGCCGGAATGGGCCAGTTTGAAACTCACAGTCAGCACAGCGCCTACGGGGAAATTCTTCGTGGTATTGATGAACATCCCGCGCGTGCTGATGTCCGGTGGGCGTGTAGCGACCTCCTCACTATGACCTTCGTAGCTAACCGAGAGGTCGCGCAGGCTGGAAAATCGGTTCACCAGCCGCGATTGGTTGGGCGGTATCTCGGAACTCATTCTCGGACGGCTCCTTGTCCGGCAATGGAACGTTTTCGGGGTTTTGCCGTTATCGGGTTAGGCGCCTTCGCGCCGCAAAACGGACAAAACAGGAAGGAAGAGGAAATGTCCGCTCCACACCTCTCGCAGCAGCACGAAGCGATCGGTTCGACGGGAATCACCCGCAGGACTTCCTCCATCGTCGTCACGCCTTCGCGCACGCGTTCCAGCGCGTATTCCTGCATCAGTTTCATGCCATTCTGCCAGGCCAGCTCGCGGATTTTCTCGTTGCGCCCTCCGGAACGTATTGCCGAGCGGATGGGATCGTTGAATGCCAACAACTCGAAGATGCCGATGCGCCCTTTGTATCCGGTCAGGTCGCACAGTTCACATCCCACCGGAACGCTTTCCATCTCCGGCGGCTTGGCCACGCCGGCGCCCTTGAGCCGCGAAACGAATTCGGGGCTCGCGCCAACGACCTTATGACATTCGCACAGCCGGCGGATCAGCCGCTGCGCAATCACGCCCGTAAGGGAGGATGCGATTTGAACCGCAGGCAGCCCCAGATCGGCTAACCGCGTGATTGCCGAAACGCTGTCATTGGTGTGCAGCGTGGAAAGCACAAGCTGGCCGGTCTGCGCGGCCTTCATCGCAATCTCCGCCGTCTCGTGGTCCCGAATTTCGCCAATCATGAGCACGTTAGGTGCCTGGCGCAGCGCGGAGCGCACGCACGCGGCATACGTATGCCCGGCCTTGCTGTTCACCTCGACCCGGTTCAACCCCGTCAATGCATATTCGATCGGATCTTCCACCGTGACGATATCGAGGGAGGGCTTCCGCACGAAGTTCAGCGCGGAGTAAATCGTCGTGCTCCTGCCTGAGCACGTAGGCCCCGTGACCAGGATCATCCCTTGAGGCAGGCCTAGCATCTGCTGGAATGCCTCCGCGATCTCCTCGGGGAAGCCTAGTGCGGAAAAGTCCTGCTGCGGCGCTTCGGCGTCCAACAGCCGCAGGACGACCTTCTCCCCATATTGCGTGGATAGCGTAGAAACGCGGATGTCCAATCGGCGATTCGCGATCTTCACAAGAAAGCGTCCCATTTTGGGAGCGCGGCGCTCGGCAATATCCATATCGCACAGAATCTTGATGCGAGACACCACCGAGCTCTGCAGCGATTGGGGAATGCGTTGATAATCGCGCAGCAAGCCATCCACACGAAAACGCACCACCGAGTCGGAGGCTTGCGGCTCGATATGAATGTCGGTCGCCTGTTTGTCCGCCGCTGCCGTGATGATGGAAGCCGCCAGTCTTACCGCCGGCGTCGATTTCTGCAGAAGTTCCGCCTGCATCCCGTGAATCGCTTCCACATTCCGCCGCAGCGAACTCGAAGAGATGAACTCCACGCGCGGGCCGCCTGTGTTTGCGGCCGCATCCGCAGGTCCCGCTTCAGCGGGCACCTTGCGATACCACTTCTCAATGGCCTTTTCGATCTCGTCGCGAAACGCCAGCCGCGCCACGATTTCCATTCCCGTCGAGAAGCGCAGCTCATCGATGAGCCGCAAATTCTGGGGTTCGGCCATCACCATCGCGAGATTCGTCGTGCCCTGCGTTTCGATGGGGAGAGCGCAGCATCTTTTGGCGAGCGCCTGCGGCACCAATGCAAGCACGCCTGGGTCGATGCGGACCTTTTCGCAATCGAGGTAAGGAACACGCGTGA
The DNA here is from genome assembly GCA_963709105.1 of uncultured Acidobacteriota bacterium. GTDB lineage: Bacteria > Acidobacteriota > Terriglobia > Acidiferrales > UBA7541 > Palsa-295. The sequence continues at coordinate 113,521 of CAVPVC010000010.1, read as the reverse complement.
CTTCCGTTAAGGCGGAGGCTAAATCGGGCTTGGATACGAAGCCGCGCTCCAGCATGAGTTCGCCCAGATGAACGAGCTTTCCTTCCTGATCCTCAATCGCCTTGGTGAGGTCGGCGGAAGAGATTTGTCCTCGGTCGCGCAGAACTTCGCCGAGCTTTTTTCGCTTCATGGTCGGGAATCCAGTCTTCAAAAACGAATCGGGTCAACAGGCGCGGTCTCGCAAAAACACGAGACCGTCAGAACGGCATAGGGTTTCCGAAAATCGCGGTTCCTTCCGGTTCCGTCAGCATTCCTTTCTTGATCATCAGCCTCACCAGCCGCACGAGAGCTTCCCGATCGGAACCGTGAGGCAACATCGGCTTCGGCTTCGCAGCCGGTGCCGCCGCCACAGGCTGTTCCTCGCGCTGGCTTACCTCTTCTCCGAGCCAGATGGCCAGTGTCTTGCGCTGTTCCGGTTTCATGTCGTCGAACGCGATGCCCATTCCAAGCCCGGATTGTGAATACACCACGATTCCGGTGGCTTCAAAGCGGTGATTGCCCTCGCGGATCGTCACGCGAACATTGGAGCCGGCGTCGAAAGGAACCAGTGTATCCACGAAACAACCGCCGGGCCCGAGGTCCGTGGTGCGAGTGGAAAACAGCGCACCTGTGCCCAGTTCCACCACGTCTGCCGCGGCTATAAACGGGTGCCGGTTTGACCCGCGCCGTTCCGCATGGCTGGCCGATGTCGCAGCCTTCAATTTTTCGTCATGGTCGTACATTCTTTTGCCACCTGTCTTTGGCAAGTATTTTCCCGCACAGTATGCAATCGGCGGGCAGGCCTACTTGTTGACTCTATTGTCTCTACCCGGGCGGACTCCCCACAAGCGCAATCCCTGCGAGATTGCTCAAAGTTGAACGGAGGGCCTCACACAGAAGAGACTGATTTGTTTGGGGTTGCGGCGGTGCTAGTCTCTTTCCTCACGCATTCCGAGTATCTTCCTTTATAGACGAACCTTCCGGCCCTCAACTAGACTGTCGCAACAAGGAGGGCGAATGTCAGCGATCGAATACGGAAGCTACTATTGGTGCGTTCTGCTCAATCGCGAGGGCGACGGCGACCATGGGCCATCAGGCGATTCGATTTATCTACATGCGGACGAGATGTCGATCGAAGGAGGCACTCTCACGTTCAAAAGCGCTGGCCGGCGCCCGGCAGGAACCGACCCCAAGACCCGTAACGACTCTGGCGGCAACGGGGAGGGGAAGCCTAAGGAAAACTCGGAGAACAAGGAAATGATCTATATCGCATTTGCGTCCGGATCGTGGAAGATGGTCTATGCCGCCAAGCTCCAGGACGGCTCCCCGGCGTCTGTCGAGCATTGGACAAAAGGGCAGGCAGGGCAGTCTCAACCCGTCGTCCTCCCGGCCAATGCGGGGGCCAGCGGTTATGTTCCTAACGATTCGGGGCAATCGCCCCAGCCGGTTGTTGCGTCTAAAAGCCAGAAGCTCTCGACATGAGGAGATTCCTATCCGATATGGCTATGACGGGCGTTGACGATCCAACGGTGTTCTCCAAGGCCGTCCGTGGTGCTTTGCGGTTAGGATTCCGCCGAGCTTATCCGCGTGTGCAGGTGGACGCCGAGAAGTTTCTGCACCATGCGCGGCGGGCCTACAATCTACCCATCGAATCATGGTCCGATATGCACAGCCTCGATGAGGAAGCCATTATCCCCGCCGCCGAAAAAATTATCGGGTCCTCCGCGAGAATGGCGGCACTCGAAGGGATGGGCCTTGGCATAGGCGGCATGGCGACCCTGCTGCCCGACATGGGTATCCTGGCCGCGATCACCATTCGCATGCTGCAAAAGCTCAGCTTGATTCACGGTTTCGAGTATTCAACCTCGGACGAAATGGCTGCCCTCTGGCTGGCAGCCGCCACAGCCGCGGGATTGGATTTCACGCGTGAATTCGTGGAGAAGCGCGCCATTGAACATCTCGTGCCCAGACTCGTCGATGCCATGGCCGTGAAAGTCGGCGCGGAAGTGGCGGAGAAGTGGGCTGGGCGTGTGATTCCTCTGGTGGGCGCGGGCGCCGCTGCAGCTCTCAACTACTACTTCGTTCGATCCTGGGGAAAGCGCGCGCAGCTCCATTTCCTGGAAAAGCACCGCGCTGTGTGGGGGCATCTATTTGCCGAACGTGCGTTGCTGCCTGCCCCCACACACTAGAACTCGGTTTTAGGGCCCCGATTTTGTATTTTGTTCGTATGGGTAAACAACCTGTCGCCTTCGATCGCGTCCCACGCATCTGCTGCGTTACAAATCGTTCGTAATCAGCGCATTTGACCGAGCTGACGGCTGGAATGCGACCCGTCTGGCTGCTTTCTCTACTGAGCAGCTCCTGTTCCCAAATGAAAAACGTGGGCGAAGGTCTGATAATTCACATACGTCGTAGGTAGAACTACGGACGGTCTGTTCCCAGCCGATTCATTAGAGTGAATTGCGCGCCCTGCGTGGTGGTGGGGTGTCGCCGAAAAAAGAGGCGCCCATAACATGCGGCTTTTCGATCGCGTGGACCCAGCCAGTATTGAAAAGCGGGAATTTCAGCTGGCCATGTTTTCGCTGTCCGTCATCACCGTCCTGGTGGCGGGCGTCGCCATCCTGATGTACCCCACGATCGAAAGCCACCCGGTCATGTTCAGCGCACGAACGCTGAAGATATCGTTCTTCGGGTTTTGCGCCCTGTCGTTGCTTTTGTTGGTCTACCTCGTCGACCGCCAAATCGTGGTGCAGCGTCTCCGTCGCGAGATTCGCCAGGCGGAAGCCCGCTACAGCACGCTTCACCGCCAGGTCGGCCAGGACCTGATCCAGACGCTCGCCGGAATGAACCCCTTTCAGGACCGGCTTTCGATGGAATTCCGCAGGGCCGTCAACCTTCGCGACACTCTTTCGGTAATGGTCATCCAGCTGATTCCGAATCCCAACATGGTCAAGTCCGGAGAAATCGTCGCGGCGCTGGGAGATGCGGTAAAAGCCATCACCCGCAAGCTGCGGCGGGAAGATTCTCTGTACCATTTCGCGGAAGGCGTTTTTGGAGTGATGCTGCCCGGTGTAAGCGTGCAGAACGCCCGCATCGCGGCCGCCCGCTTGACTGACAGCTTGAACGACGTTTCCGGCGCCGTCGACCGGTTCACGCACGAAGTGAAAATCTTCAACTATCCGCAGCATGCCGCGACTGCTTCCGAGTTGGAGACCGCCGTTCGTTCGCTGCTGCCGGCAGAGATGGTTTCCGAACCCTCTATTTCCGAAATGTATGAAACGCAGTCTCGAAGATCCCGTTAGTCCATTCTCGGAAAAGCTGCTTCGTAGCTGCCTGCCGCCGGCTGGAGATGGTCCTTCCTATCCTAAATTCGCTTCTCCAGCGCGAGGCGGTCCCAGCCTCCGAGATCGGCCCCCGCGTTGTAGGTGGTTTCGAGGAATTGTATCAATGCAGCTTTGGGGTCGGCCGCGTTGCGTACGTCTTCGTAGGGCAGAATGAACTCACCAAGTTGCGTGTTGTAATAGGCCGCGAAGGGTTGCACCTTGGCTTCTCGAAAGCCCCCAGGCTCGGGAGCTGCATACGCATAAAAGGCTGCATCTACGACAGACCCGCCGCCCGGCCACCAACCCGCGCTGATCTCTTCGTGGGAGTAGGCATCCTTGGTCACCTTGTCCGCGCCGGGGCGCTCGGGCGCGGGCCTGCCGGAGAACCGCGTTACCGCCAGATCGAAGCTTCCCCAGAAGAAATGAACCGGGCTCACCTTTCCGATGAACCGCGCGCGGAATTCCTTGAAAATCGTGTCCAGGGTCACCAGGAGCCGCCAGAAGCGGTGCGCGTATTCGGGATCGTAGCGCGAATGCGTCACGTCCTGATCGAAGCGAATCGGATCCGGCACCTCCACGGGCATGGGCCAGACCTTCGCCTCGATCCCCAGGGCTCGCAGGGAATCGATAAACTCCCGGTAGAATCCGGCGACCGTGCGCGTATAGAGCCGAAGCGTCTTCGATTGATTGGTGCTCGTCACGATATCGGCCTTGTGATCGATGAAATCGAAATTGATCTCGAAAATGCCCCGGTCGTAGGGAATGGGAGAGGTGGTCAAGCCGCGCGCGCTCACGTAGAGCGGCACCTCCCACCAATGATTGATGTGCGGGCTCAGTTCCAGGCGGACCTTGCCCGCAACCTGGAGCCACATGTGCAGCGTGTCGCAGGTGTCTTTCCATTCCGCCAGGGGAAGAGCGGGCCAGGATTCGCTTCTCGGAGTTGTCAGGTTGCTTGCCATCGCGCCTCGGTCGGAGAAGTAAGAATCGCAACTCAACTTGTTACAGGGCCGTGCGCTGCTCGGTCATCAAGAAGGGGAATCAATCTCCATTTCATCCACGTAGCACCACTTCCAGTCCTCGCCAGGCTCGAAGGACTGCATAATCGGATGGTGCGTGGCCCGGTAGTGCTTGGTGGCATGCTTGTTCTTCGAACTGTCGCAGCAGCCCACGTGCCCGCATATCAGGCACAGCCGCAGGTGGACCCAGGTATCGCCCATCTTCAGGCATTCTTCGCAGCCCGTTGTCTTCGGTTTTACGTTGCGGATTTGACTGACGTGCGTGCAGGTGTTCGCCATTTTCGAATTCCCCCCACGTTATGCTAAAACAAATCGTGCCCAGTGCCTATCCGCAATTCTCTGCGCCTGATGCCTGACTCCGCGCCCCTCCCCTCTCTTCGTTCGCGGAAGTCGGCGCGGCGGCTTCTCCGGAGCGAACTCCCCGTCGACACCGTCAAACTCTCCCGCTACCTGGTCGGTAAAACGCTGGTCCACGATCTCCCGGAAGGCAGCGTGAGCGGGCGGATCGTCGAGACCGAAGCATATCCCGTCGGGGACGCCGCGGCGCACGCCTTTCGAGGCCGGACGCCCCGAAACGGCTCGCTCTTTCTGGCACGCGGGCACGCGTATGTTTACTTTAGCTACGGCTCTAGCTGGATGATGAATATCTCCAGTGAAGCTGCTGGGGTAGGTGCCGGAGTTCTCATCCGCGCACTCGATCCGATCGAAGGGGTCGACATCATGGAACGTAATCGCGGTGTGTCGTGCCTGACGGATCTTACCCGCGGACCCGGACGGCTGGCCCAGGCGATGCGAATCGACAAAGCGCAGGACGGGCTTGATCTGTGCTCCCCGGATAGCCCGCTCTGGCTGGGAAGCGCGGTTCAGCCTACCGGCCGCGTTGGCATTACCACCAGAATCGGCCTTTCCCGCGAGGCGCACCGCCCCCTCCGCTTCTTCGAACACGGCAATCCATTTGTAAGCGGTCCAAGGTCCCTGCTGGCATGAGGAGCTTATGATGACCTTCGGTTGCCGTGGCGCGGCACGTTCCGTATCATGGGACGCTTTCGAATCCCTCCACAAATGCTGAAGGGCTCTCGGTGGGGAGCAGAATGAAGACCCGAAAGAGGAGGCAGTCAGCGGTGAGTGAAATGTTGACGGTAATTGCTCATGTCCGAGCTAAGCCGGGCAAAGAAGCGCAGGCACGCGAGATGCTACATGGCACTCGTAATCCCCACGCGTCTGGAAGAGGGATGCATCGACTACGATTTGCACCAATCGACGGACGATCCGTCATCCTTCGTTTTCTATGAAAACTGGACCAGCCCTGCGGCCCTCGAAGCTCACTCCAGGTCTCCGCATATCACTCATTTTCGAGGTATTTGCGCCGAAACCCTCCTTGAGCCCCCAGTACTTTCAAGATGGCAAATCCTGCCGTGAAGGCGCCCCTGAGATCAGGTGATCCCTGGAGTTACTAACCTGTAACTGACTGGTCGCAATAATTGCCGTTCCGGCACATCGGTCCAACGCGCTATTGCGCTGGACGCTGAATCCCGAAACAATTAGGGCTAACACGGTAGCTTTCATACATCTAGGCTCATGCCCCAAGATCTGCAAACTCGTTATGTTCCGGGCCGCCGCCTCGGCAAAGAGAGGCGTACCAGCCCACGCTACCCGTTTACGGCCACATGCGACGCCACCGAGCCCAAATCGGGCGCCAAGATCATCGGCCGAACCTCCGATCTCGGCCGGGGTGGATGCTATATCGACACTATCGGCCCCTTTCCCAAAGGAACCAGCCTCGTCGTGCGTATCAACAGGGAGAGCCAGACCCTTAAGATGTCCGCGAAGGTAGCCTTTGCGCAGCCCGGCATGGGAATGGGACTCGCCTTCACGGAGTCCGAACCCGATCAGCAGTCGATCCTCGATCACTGGATTGCCGAATTAAGCGGCGAACCCATCGCCAAGCCTGGCGCCACTGCCTCCACCAGCGCAGCCTCCGAAAACCGGGAAAATGCCAAGGTGGGAGAAAGCCAGCCGCTCTACGTCGTCAACGAACTCATCCTCCTTTTGCTCCAAAAGGGAGTGCTCACCGAATCGGAGGGGAAGTCCCTGCTGCAAAAGCTTATGAGGTAAGGTCGCCGCCGGCTTTCAGGGCTCGAACTGTTTCTGGAACGCGCTGAACTCCTTCTTCAGATCAGCGATTTCATTCTGAAGCTGAGAGACTTTCTGTTCGAGGCTCGCAATCCGCTCCGGGCTTCCGCCGTCTTTAGCCGGTGTTTCTTCACTTTCGTTGCTCTGCGCAACTTCCACATCTCCTGAAAACAAATGCGCGTAGCGGGCCTCCTTGGTTCCGGGTTGCCGCGGAAGGATTTTCACCAGTGGAGGCTCGCGCTTCATCAGCCGCTGCAACGTGGATTCGACTTCACTCAGGTCGTCAAACGAATGCATGCGCTCGGACCGGGAGCGCAACTCGCCGGGAGTCTGCGGGCCTCGCAACAGCAATACGCAAAGCACAGCCGCCTCGCGCCTGTCGAAATTGTAAGCCTCCTGAAGGCGATGCTCGTATTTCGTGACGCGCCCATCGAAGCTGTCCGCGGGGCCGGCCAAAGCATGTTTCCCGAGCCCGCGTATAGCCTGGCGAACGCTCTCTTCGTCCAGATTCATCACCGGGTCGCGATTCGATTTCTGGTTGCAGGCATTCACGAGGGCGTTCAGGGAAAGTGGATAATAGTCCGGCGTCGTCACGCCTTTTTCGACGAGCGCGCCCAGAACGCGTGCTTCGATATCGCTGAGGATCAGGTCCACGAGTTCAAATCATACTGCACCGCGAGGCGCTAGCCGACAGCGAAACTGGAATCCGTTGCTACGCGGCAGTCGCAATACTGCCTCCTGCCGCCCGCTCATCCATGCTTCCGGGTATTCAAGCCAATGGCTCCGATAGGATATTGAAACGCAGGGCTCGCCGCGCGCACAATAACCCCAGCTACTCCACACCAACCGCGAGGAATTCATGGCCACTCACCAAAGCAGCTCCGAAATGCCCTACCGTGCCCTCGGAATCACCGGCGAAAACGTCTCCGCGATCGGCCTGGGGGGCTGGCACATCGGATTGAAGCGCGTCAGCGAAAAGCTGTCGATCAGGATCGTCCGCTCCGCCATCGATCGCGGCATCAATTTCATGGACAACTCGTGGGACTACAACGAAGGCGCCAGCGAAATCCGCATGGGCAAAGCCCTGCGCGACGGTTATCGCGAAAAGGTTTTTTTGATGACCAAGATCGATGGACGCTCCGCCAAGGAAGCCACGAAGCAGCTCGATCAATCGCTCAAACGCCTCAAGACCGACCACATCGACCTCGTCCAGCACCACGAAATTCTGCGCTACGAAGATCCCTATCGCATCTTCGATAAAGAGGGCGCGAATGCCGCTCTGCTCAAGGCGAAAAAAGCGGGCAAAATCCGCTGCATTGGTTTTACCGGCCACAAAGACCCGCACGTCCATCTTCAGATGCTGGAGGTCGCCCGCGAAAACGGCTTCCACTTCGACACGGCGCAGATGCCCCTCAACGTGATGGACGCGCACTTCCGCAGCTTTGCCAAACTGGTTGTGCCGGAGCTGGTGAAGGAAAAAATCGGCGTCCTGGGCATGAAGCCCATGGCCAACGGCATCATTCTCAAGTCCAAAACCGCCACGCCGATCGAGTGCCTGCACTACGCGCTGAACCTGCCGACCTCAGTCGTGATCACCGGTATCGACAGCATGAAGATTCTCGACCAGGCCTTCGAAGCCGCGCGTACCTTCCACCCGTTAAGCGATGCCGAGTTGTCCAGGATCCTCGCCAAGACCGCGAAAGCGGCAGCGGACGGCCAATTCGAACCCTTCAAGATCAGTTCGATCTTCGATAGCACCGCCGAACATCCCGACTGGCTCGGCGAAGAGCCCAAACGCCTCCAAAACCTCATGCAGCAATAAAGTGCCATCCTGCACGACGCGGGCTATCGGACGGAAGATGCCGCACACTCCCTCGGTCAAATTATTGACCGTTCATCGGCGAAGAAATATACTCGCCCCGTTGCAATGGCGCTTTCCCGCGCCGGTTATCGACGAAACGAAGGGGGATTCATGAACAACGTGCGTGGATTGGTGCTGCTCGGCTTGGCGGCGACGGCCGCCGGCGCCATTTTTGCCGCTACCATGACAACCCCTCCGCCCTGGGCCTTTCCGGTGAATCCGCCCGCGGCCCCTGCGAAGAACACCGACTCCAGCCCGAAGCACGTGCCCGGCAGCAGCGTCGCGCTAACGGTTGATCAAACGCGCGACGGCTACAACGTCCCCGACTGGCACCCGGACGGGCATCCCCCCATGCCCGAGGTTGTGGCCCATGGACGCAAACCCGAGGTTCGCGCCTGCGGTTATTGCCATCTCCCAAACGGTTTCGGCCGTCCGGAAAACGCCACCATCGCTGGCCTTCCCGCCGACTACATCGCGCAGCAGATCGCTGACTTCAGAAGCGGCGCGCGCATCAGCTCCGAGCCGAAAATGGGGCCTCCGGTGGCCATGGTCGCTATCGCGAAAGCCGTGCCCGATCCTGACGTAAGCGTGGCCGCCGCCTATTTTTCCAGCCTGCATCTGAAATCGTGGATTCGCGTCGTCGAGACCGAGACCGTCCCCAAGACGCACGTGGCCGGCAGCATGCTCGTTCCCGACGCCACAGGTGGTACCGAGCCCATCGGCGACCGCATCATCGAAACGCCGGAGAACCTCGACCGCACGGAGCTCCGCGACGCCGCCTCCGGTTTCATCGCATATGCGCCGGTCGGCAGCGTCGACAAAGGCGCGGCTCTCGTAACCACGGGAGCCGCCGGAAAGACCACCGCCTGCGGCGTCTGCCACGGCCAGGATTTGCGCGGACTTGGGCCGGTGCCGCCGATTGCGGGGCGCTCTCCAAGTTACGTCGTTCGCCAGTTGGTCGATTTCCAGAACGGCACGCGCAACGGCCGCTGGAGCGCGCTGATGAAGCCGGTAGTAGCCAAGCTCACGGTAAGCGATATGGTGTCCATCGCCGCCTACACCGCCTCACGAACGCCATAATCGCAATTGGAATTTTTGTCTGCCTTGGTTTTGCGGGATCATCGGGATACGTCGTGTCAAGTCGAGCCTCGCTGTTGCTCCAGTAAGTCATTTTGAGAGGCTGCAGACTTTGTTGCTTCTTTTGCGGGTGCGCGACTCTTCGGTGCGAAGGGTCGGTCTTCTGCTCTCCTTGCCACTGCTTTTGCTTTTGTTGTCATCCTGAGTCCATACGCGCGAAGCGGGGTGGGTGAGGGACCTGCTTCTTCTTTCGCTGTCAGGCATTCCCGCCTGTCAAACCTTCGGCGCGCCAGAGCGTCGGCCCCCGGGAACGCCCATCTCCCAATTGGCGGTTTTGCCTTAGGCTTTTTCCCCGCGCCGCAACGGCAACTCACGCCGGCCCCGTCCCCCCAGGCCGCATCGACGCCTGTCCCGCCTCGATCTGCTCCTGCACGTGCCGACGAAACTCCGTCGGATTGGCGATCAGCGTAAACGGCTCCGGCGTCCCGCCCGTGCCGCGGACGATCACCGTCCCATACCCCAGCATCCTCCCCAGAAACGGCTCGGTAATCACAATGCTTTCCACGCGCGAAAGCAGCAGCTCGATCGTACGGCGAGACATGATCCCGGTCTTGATCAGGATGCGCCGGTTCGTCACCGCCATCTCGGTCGCATTGCGCTTCAGCACAGCCACCAGCACCGTCATCGCGCCCAGAACGATGAGCGCCAGCCCCGCCCCGGCCCAGAGCTTCGCATCCTCCGTGGCGTTTTGCCGCTGTGCCATCGACGCGTAGAGGCAATAAAATCCTCCCAGCGCCACAACGAGGCCCACCAGCAGCGGAAACAGCACCGCCACCGAGTGCAGCCGGGTCCGGTAGAGAATCTCTTCCCCGGAGATCAGATTCTTCTCGATGTAGCCCATGGAACCTCGCCCTCCCTGGGGTGGGAAGTCTGCCCCTGCCCGTGACGCAAGGATTCTATCCCAAAGGTGATATTCTCGGACCCTGGGGACGCGCGCGACACGCACCTCGCACAGAAAGATGGCTTCTCACGAAACAGATCGAGGCTCGAATCAAAGCCCGAACGACAGCATGAATCAAGGCGGGGACAAGGGCTTCGTGGTTGACCCGAACGTGCGCATCGGCCACATACACCTGAAAGTCGCCGATCTCGACCGCGCGCTGAAGTTCTACTCCGACATCCTCGGACTTCAGATCACCCAGCGGTTAGGCGACGGTGCCGTTTTTCTCTCCGCAGGCGGCTATCATCACCACATTGCGCTGAACACCTGGGAAAGTCTCGGAGGCTCGCCCTCGCCGCGCGGAACCACCGGTCTTTACCACACGGCGATCGTGTACCCCACGCGCGCCGCGCTCGCGGAGGCATTTCGCAGGGTGCTCGTAGCCGAGATTCCTCTCGAAGGCGCGGCCGACCACGGCGTAAGCGAATCGATCTATCTGCGCGACCCGGAAGGCAACGGCGTCGAATTATACTGGGATCGCCCCAAAGAGCAGTGGCCGCGCACGCCAGACGGAAAACTAGCGATGTTCACTCGCCGTCTCGACCTCCGCGATCTGTTCAACGAAGCGCCGCCCGCCGTCCACCTAAGCCCCGGCCCGCGCGACCTGTAGCCTCCGCGATCATTTTACTCATCTCAGCCGGTCCTACTGCTTCTCCGACACCTCGATGTTATGGAATGACCGCGGATTCGCGGCGGTGCCCGTTGCCACGAGCGTCAGGACTTTCCCATCCTCGGAAACCGAATAGCGGGCCGTCTCGAGCGCCTTGCCGTCCCTCGTGAAAGTGGCTTCCACGGTGCGGGCGTCGATGCGTTTAGTAGAGACGGTTTCTCCCTCGTCTTTTGCCCCGATGGAGGGATAAGCCTTGCCGTCAGGCCTGACCGTAAACGTGTGCGTGGTGGGTTTTCCTGCGGCGTTGGTTCCCTTGACGAAGACTTTTCCATCGGCGCCCCACGTCCGGGTTTGGCTTGTCGGCGCCGGACCTGGATCGAAATGCGACTTTGCGGTGTTCAGTTTCCACGTACCGGCAAATGGGTTCCCTTGAGCCATTGCCGTTCCCGAAGCGATCAAACCAACGAACACAGCGCCAGCTATCAGTACATGCCGCATCATGCGTTGTCCTCTCCTGGAACTCGAATTCTCCAGAGTCATGTCATCTCTCTCCGTTATCTACACGAGGTTCGATTCCCACCGTATCCGCCCGAATCCTTTTAAGCTTCGTAAGCAACAAGATAATACACCGGGTTGGCGTATCGACCGTCCGGAAGGGCATCTCAAAGCCGAAATCCAAGAGTGCGAAGCGGAATAGCCCGAAGCACGCTCACGCCGGTGACGATCAGCGAAGAAACCAATGCATCTCAAAAGTGAAGGTTATGAACAGACGTAAAGAATCGCTTTTGGCATCAGCCTGGGAATTCAATAGGCTGTAGGGAATCCGCTAGAAAAGGTCAGCCGCTTGGGCGTCTGCGCTGCGGGAAATCGGCGAGGCGTCTCAGCCCTGTCTTCATGGCTGATGAATCTTCACCAGGTAATACCAGAATGGCTCCTCGATATTCGAGAACAAGTGCGGCACTCCGTTGGGAATTACGATCACATCGCCTGCGGCAAGGTGATGCGATTCACCGCCGATAATATCGTGGGCGCGGATTTCGTCTTTTGGGTAAGGTTTGCCATTAACGGGATTTTTAGGATCTTCAATAACGCCGGACAGTTTTCCGCCGGTTACGATCGTTGCCGAGCCTTTCACAATGTAGATCACATCTGTAATTTTCGTGTGTACTTCGACATTGCCGGGACCGAGATTGGTACGGACACTCGTCATGAGAGTAAAGTTCCGTGCGCCTTTATCACCGTCGTATAGCAAATCGCCTCCACTGGTCTTCTGGAAGCTCGCATCTACTTGCTGCTTCGTATAGTAATGAACAGGCGCCGACGAAATTACGGCTGTCTCGTCTCCGGAAGTGTTGGGGACGCCACTGGATCCTTGGCCACAAACGGTGCTCGTCATCCCCATGATCGCAACAGCCAGGAACGATGCCAATTTTGCTTTTCCATCAATCATAATCAAGGTTTCTCCTTTTATTTAATTTAGGCTCTCAAATCCCAGTTAAAGACTCGCATAGTCGAAAGAAGCTCAAACTAGCAATTCCGGGCGCTTCAGATACCGATCCACTACCGCGTCGGCGGTTCGTGAGGTGAGGGCAAGAATCGTCGGGGTAGGGTTCGCGGAACCTTGCTGGGGAAATGCGGAGCCTCCCAACACAAAAAGATTGTGATATTGCCAATGCTGTGAGTAGGGATTCAGCGCTCCTTTATCGGGAGATGCCGCCATGATCGTGCCACCTTGCACGTGCGTGGTCTGATAGCGCGTCGTGGTGTAATGGCCAAACGGCTGAGGCGGAACGACTTCCGTCGCCCCCATAGCTCGAGCCAGTTCCACTAGCTTTGGAGTCATGAAGCCAACCATCTTGCGCTCGTTATCATTCCAGTCAATCGTGAGACGCAGCAGTGGGTCGCCGAAGCGATCTTTGTAAACTGGGTCGAGATCCATGAAGTTCGTTCTGTACGCAATGTGCTCGCCCGCAAAGCCGACGCTCGCTACCCGGTCATAATATTGAATCGCAGCCTTCTTCCATTCCGATCCCCAGCGCTTCTTAATGGAGGACGGGACCTCTCCAAACGCTGTGATCGGTTGAGCACCGCCGGCGGACGTTGAGATCGCTCCTCCTCGCAGGAACGGCAGGTCACGGTGGTCGAAAACATCGCCTTCGAAGTCGCTGATACGAACCCCGGCTGTCCCGCCCCCCATAAACCTGTTCAGAGGCTTCTCAAAAAAAGCCCGAGCGCCGGTCTGAACCTGGTGAGTAAGGTTCCGTCCCAGAGTGCCTGTTCCCGTAGCTGGATCGTAAGGATCCCCCAGACCGGAAAGAAGCAGCAAACGAGTGTTGTTGAAGGTCCATGACGCCAAGAAAACGAGATCCGCAGGCTGGAAAACTTCCTCGCCAGCCCCGTCGATGTAGGTGACCCCGCGCACTCTGCCATTCTTTGCGGAAGCATCGCGAAGGATGCGGCGAACCGTCGAACCCGTTCGTATCGTCACGTTCTTTTGCTTACGAATGATTGGTATGAGGAGGTTCGACGGCTGAGCCTTGGCGCCCACCATGCAGCCGTAAACACCGCAAAAACCGCAATAAAAGCAGGCAGGTCGCACCACGCCATCGGGGTTCTTGAATGTAGCTGTATTGATAGCGGAAGCATGGGGAAATGGATGGTAGCCGAGCTTGCTTGCGGCATCCTGAAACAACGTACAAATGTAGGATGTCTTGCCTGGAGGCATCGGATACTCGGTGCTACGAGGTCCTTCGAAAGGATCGCCCCCCTCTATCTTCTTGCCTGCGAGATTCCCTGCTTTGCCGGAAATCCCCATGATCTTTTCCATGCGTGCGTAGCAGGGTTCGATCTCGGCCCACGTGATGCCCCAATCCTGAATGGCATGGTTCTCTGGGAGTTTCTTGACGCCATACCTCTCGACTGTCTTGGAGTGGAGTTCGAAAATGTCAGGCTGCAGCCGAGGGTAGCCCGCTCCCCAATGTTCGCCACTACCACCGATGCCAGTGCCCGGGAGAAAATTTACAAGCTGGCGAATCGGCAAAGCGTTGTCGCCAGGTGCATGACGAAAGGTTACTGTTTCCTGCGAACAATCTTGTTGCGCGCGCGTGCGCGAGAAATAGTCGAGCTCGTCCATACCCTCGGCCAATTCAGCCAGTGTCCGCGCCTTATGGCCGCGCTCCAGAACAACCACGGAGAGTGCCGTACGCGCGCCAAGTTCTTTGGCCATCAGGAGGCCGCTCCAGCCTCCGCCGATAATCACCACGTCCACGCTAGGAAGATTTTTCATTATCCTCACCCTCGAAGGAGTGGAGTTTGCGGCCCGGCAATATCTCGGCCAGGCTTACCGGCTTGGGACGAAACGCTTCTCCAAAATGCTTGTCGATATCTTCCGCGTAGCTCATCCAGCGGCGTGCCTTCATATTGATATTCCGGCCGCGGGCCGAAGATGTCGGTCTTGACCCGCCACGCAACTTCCAGCCGGTTAAAGTTGGAAGTGTCGATCTGATCGAGCGGCGCGTATCGCGCGTGCCCGAGGTCTCCCCCGTAGGTGCGCCACTCGCCATCCTTCGCGCCCGACTGCGAGTAGGCCGCGGGAATAATCCCCGCCATACAAGAAATCAAAACAATCGCGAGAAACGAACGGAAACATCTGGGCATTGTTTCTTCTCCCCCTGCGGCACAGCCAACGACGAGCGGCCCGGGAATTTCAGTCTTTAATTGACTGCATATGCGGAAGCTTGGCAGCGGAATACTACTCTAATCTTTCCGCTCTGAGATAGGAGAATTCGGAAATTGGGGGATGAAAAGCGTGGGTGCTGCCGGCAATTCGTTGTGGGTCACGGCTTCAACAGTGACATTCAGAATGCACAATAAAGGTGTCTTTAGTCACCTGGACTTAAATTGGAGTTTGCTGGGCGCAGCACGACACGGTTGACCCATACTTTGAGGAGCACGGGCTCGGTGGTGGGCGTCCTTGATCCGAAAAACGATATTACGCTCGGCAGCCTGCAACGAGAGGCCGCGATGCTTGGGCGCCGTGTAACGATTGAGCTGTTGTAGGGGAACCCGGTTGCTTTTCTTTTGCGTGCTTCATCGATCCTCGGACACGAGTCCGGGATACACAAGAATGTGATGTCCTTACACATGGGAGGTGAAGAGAGATGCGTACCAACATCGATATCGATGACCGCTTGATGCGGCAGGCCATGAGGAGCAGTCGATCACGGACCAAACGAGCGGCAGTCGAGGAAGGATTGCGCCTGCTGATTCAGACTCGTGCGCAGGCCACCATACGCCGGCTTCGAGGCAAGATCCGTTGGAGAGGCGACCTTCGCAAGTCTCGTCTTGGGCGATCCGGAGAGTAGAGACCGATGGTGATCATTGATACCACGGTGTGGATCGACTATCTGCGCGGTCTGCGGAACAAGGAGACAGAGTACTTTGATCGCGAGCTCGGTCGGCAACGCTTCGGGCTGACCGATCTGATTCTCTGCGAGACCCTTCAAGGCATCGGAGACGAAAAGGCGTTCGTGGGAGTCTTGGGTGAACTTCGTAAGTTTGAGATATTTGAGACCGGCGGTAAAGGACTTGGCTATTGAGGCCGCGCGAAATTTTCGGAGTCTGCGTCACCGGGGACGTACGGTCGGCAAAACCATCGATTGTTTGATTGCCAGGTTTTGCCTCCGCCACCGGCATTCATTGTTACACCGAGATCGTGACAATCATTTCGAAAATGTTTTGGGGCTAGCTGTAATTCATCCTTGAACTTCACCAGACACCCAGACGAGGGAACGGCTGATCCGGCGGAGTGATCATGGTGCTCTGGAAGCGTTGCGCGCCGTTTCCTCACAGTCTTGCGGCGAGCACGTGTTATTGGATTGCTCTCGGTGTCGTCAGTTGGCTGCGAAAGTAGATAACATCGCCGTAGGTGTGCCGGTTTTCGCCCTTCACAAGTCAGCAGGTGGATAATAAAGTTCTGAGGTTGGCTGGCATACGGGGAGGCCGGGCAACGCAGCGCCTGCGTTTGTTCCAGTGCAGCTTGTTTCTACTTGCGGTCGGGCCTGTCTATTGGGCGCTACCGCCAAAGAACACGCCGCTCACGACCGCGTTTCCTCCACCCGTCAACGTGACGTTAATTCGCACATGCCCGCTGATGTTCCACACTAAATACGTGCCCCCCGTGAAGTTCGAGAGCGTCCGTAGTGTGTCCAGCGCATTCCCGTTTACGTCAGTCACCTGGACCGTTTCTGAGCGGCCGCCCTGGTAATTGTCCCAGTCCACCGCATACAGCGCTACCTCGTGGGTGTTCCCGTCGGTGATGTTCACATCAAGATAGAACGTCGTCGGACTGCTGTACCAGCACGATGCAATGCTTCCTGTCGTTGTCTGCAATGCTCTCGGATCGGCGGTGTTAGTGGCCCACGTGTAGGTGGGCGTGTTTGCCTGGACGCCGAAGGTGGCATAGCTGGGCACGCTCTGGCCGTAGTTGGCTATGACGTTCCCATCGGCCCCGTAGAGCGCCTTCCAGTTTCCCTTCGTCGTCGTGTCCGTGCCTAGGAAACTCGCTCCCGATCCGGTCCCCGTGGGCTGATTCACTGTCAGCGTGAAGTTCTGCGTCGCATTGGGGCTCACCCCGTTGCTTGCCGTGAACATGATCGGGTAGGTTCCTGCCGTCCCAGCTGCGGGTGTCCCGCTGAGCTGTCCCGCGTTGAACGACACGCCATTTGGCAAGGTCCCCGCCTCGCTTACAACAGGTATGGGATAGCCCGTCGCCGTCACGCCGAAAGTTCCCGGCGTTCCCACCGTGAACGCCGTACTGCTTGCGCTGGTGATTCCGGGAGCCGTCGGAGCGGCGCCACCGCCGAAGAATACCCCACTGACGACCGCATTCCCTCCACCCGTCAACGTGACGTTAATTCGCACATGCCCGCTGATGTTCCACACTAAATACGTGCCCCCCGTGAAGTTCGAGAGCGTCCGTAGTGTGTCCAGCGCATTCCCGTTTACGTCAGTCACCTGGACCGTTTCTGAGCGGCCGCCCTGGTAATTGTCCCAGTCCACCGCATACAGCGCTACCTCGTGGGTGTTCCCGTCGGTGATGTTCACATCAAGATAGAACGTCGTCGGACTGCTGTACCAGCACGATGCAATGCTTCCTGTCGTTGTCTGCAATGCTCTCGGATCGGCGGTGTTAGTGGCCCACGTGTAGGTGGGCGTGTTTGCCTGGACGCCGAAGGTGGCATAGCTGGGCACGCTCTGGCCGTAGTTGGCTATGACGTTCCCATCGGCCCCGTAGAGCGCCTTCCAGTTTCCCTTCGTCGTCGTGTCCGTGCCTAGGAAACTCGCTCCCGATCCGGTCCCCGTGGACTGATTCACTGTCAGCGTGAAGTTCTGCGTCGCATTGGGACTCACCCCGTTGCTTGCCGTGAACATGATCGGGTAGGTTCCTGCCGTCCCAGCTGCGGGTGTCCCGCTGAGCTGTCCTGCGTTGAACGTCACGCCATTTGGCAAGGTCCCCGCCTCGCTTACAACAGGTACGGGATAGCCCGTCGCCGTCACGCCGAAAGTTCCCGGCGTCCCCACCGTGAACGCCGTACTGCTTACGCTGGTGATCCCGGGAGCCGTCGGAGCGGCGCCACCGCCGAAGAATACGCCACTAACGACCGCATTCCCTCCACCCGTCAACGTGACGTTAATTCGCACATGTCCGCTGATGTTCCACACCAAATACGTGCCCCCCGTGAAGTTCGAGAGCGTCCGTAGTGTGTCCAGCGCATTCCCGTTTACGTCAGTCACCTGGACCGTTTCTGAGCGGCCGCCCTGGTAATTGTCCCAGTCCACCGCATACAGCGCTACCTCGTGGGTGTTCCCGTCGGTGATGTTCACATCAAGATAGAACGTCGTCGGACTGCTGTACCAGCACGATGCAATGCTTCCTGTCGTTGTCTGCAATGCTCTCGGATCGGCGGTGTTAGTGGCCCACGTGTAGGTGGGCGTGTTTGCCTGGACGCCGAAGGTGGCATAGCTGGGCACGCTCTGGCCGTAGTTGGCTATGACGTTCCCATCGGCCCCGTAGAGCGCCTTCCAGTTTCCCTTCGTCGTCGTGTCCGTGCCTAGGAAACTCGCTCCCGATCCGGTCCCCGTGGACTGATTCACTGTCAGCGTGAAGTTCTGCGTCGCATTGGGACTCACCCCGTTGCTTGCCGTGAACATGATCGGGTAGGTTCCTGCCGTCCCAGCTGCGGGTGTCCCGCTTAGCTGTCCTGCGTTGAACGTCACCCCGTTTGGCAAGGTCCCGGCCTCGCTCACAGCGGGCACGGGATAGCCCGTCGCCGTCACCCCGAAAGTTCCCGGCGTTCCCACCGTGAACGTCGTGCTCGCCCCACTGGTGATCGCCGGCACCTGATCAACGGTCAGAGTGAAGTTCTGGGTGGCATTGGCTCCCACACCATTGCTTGCCTGGAAGCTAATGTTGTAGACGCCGCCGGTGCCGTGAGCCGGTGTTCCACCCAACACTCCCGTTGTTGTATTGAACGTTACGCCACTGGGTAAGGCACCTGATTCAGTCAACGCCGGTGCGGGAGTCCCCGTAACGGTCACTGTGAACATTCCCTGTGTCCCGGCGATAAATGTCGAACTGTTCGCACTGGTAATCGAAGGGGGTTTCGGCCAGCTGTTCACTAAATTATTGGCATTGATCGAGCCGATCCCGGTAGCAAAGTCCCAGCCAGTGCTGGCGCCATAAGCGTGTTGGTATTGCGAACTGGATTGGGACAGCACGCCATAGGTGCCCGATGGCAGGTAGCAATCTGGTGCCGGAACAATGAGCCCCGCCTTACAGCTGATGTCCATGTCGCCTTCGGTAACGTCGTAGAAAATGCACGTGCTCTCTGCTTCGTTCCCCAAGCTGGAATTGCATGCTGAATTGCCACTGGCGCCATATTCGCCATTCGCCAGCGAGTAATAGGTGGGATTGGGGTTTCCCGTACTGCTTCCGCTCGCCTGATTTATAAGCGCCTGCGTCGCCGCCATTATGGGGGACGATACGGAGGTGCCACCGAACCCAGACCATGTATTCGGAGCGCCGGTGCAGGGACTCCCGCCGCGACCCGAGCCGGTATCGGAGTAACAGACCACGTAGTAGTGTCCCCAGACTCCGTTTGCGGCGAAGAGTGCGACGTCAGGAATATCACGAACGCCGTCTCCCGGATTGCCGAACACCGATTGCCAGCTAGGCTTCGCATATCCGGCGCAGGTTCCACCAACCACCCCGCTGGTAGCTGGCACTCCGGTAACACAGCCGCTCGGGCCCCCACTGCCAGCCACCGTGGTTAGAAAGTAAGAGGAGCCGGTCGAACTGTTGCAAAAGCCAGCCGATCCATAGGTGACCGAAAACCTGAAATAGGTCGCAAGCAGCTGGCTTGCGCAGGAGTTATTCCATGGAATTTCGGGAACATAGGATTCTGCCGAACCATAGGTGGACGTATTCGATGTGGCCCAATAAATATTATTGCTTCCGGTGACCGTGTCGCCGAAATCGGTTCCACCTACCGAGACGTTATAGGGCGTAGAGGTGAATCCGCTGACGGCGATGCCATGGCTCGCATAAGAAAGGCCGGCATCGGAACTGGCCGCTCCTTCATCCCCTGAGGAAACAAATATGGAAGCTCCCTCTGCTGCCGCCTGTTGATAAAGTGCATTGATGTATGCATTGGCGGCTGTTCCGAGCTCTGCCTCGGATTCGCCATAGCTGATGCTTACGACCGCCGGGGGGTTGGTATTGAGCAGATTCTGGAGCGCAATGAAACCGCCGAAATTAGTGGTATCGGTGCAAGACGCCAGAACGATAGCAGCACTCGGCGCTGCGGCGCTCGCCCATTCCGCGTCTAGAATCGCTTCCGCATCATTCCCGTTAATACCTGGATCGCTACAGTTATTGATCCCGTTTGGTGGTGCTGGGTGAACCTGCGTGAATGACCCCGACGAGTAAACAGACAGACCAAGAACGCTGCGAAACGTGGTCCAGTCCGCTGTGCTGTAAACGTCGGAATCCTCAACCACCACAACCGCCTGTTTTTGTCCCGACACTCCCCTGGCGAATAGAGGATTAAAGTTATAGATGGTGGCTAAATCCGCAGGGACTACAGTGTAGTAACCGCCTCCGATTGTGTAATTCACCCGCGGATGGTTCATCGCATGGGGCATGAAATCGTTCATCGACACAACGCCCACTACCGCGGGCGCCAGCGCGGCGGGAAGTTGCGGATCGCTCATGTTGGCGAAATGCCTTATGCCACCGACCTCAAGGTTATGAATTTCGGTTTGAAAGGCCTTGCGAACTTGTTCCGCGGTCCCGGAGAAATCGATCGACCTTGGATACACCACGTTGACGGTGAAGCCGTTAGACTGCAGCCACAACGTTATGACATCAACGTCTGCCGGCGCCGGGGCAAATCGCTGTCTAAACTGATCCGGCGTGAGCCATCTGTGGTAGCTGGGAGAGAGGGGGTTTACCAGATCGATATTTAATTGCTCAAGATCCTGTTCATTCTCCGCAGGAAGCTTCAACTGAAGCTGCATATGCTCCAGTCGAAAACCCACTGGGACGGGACCCCGGTCATTTGCCGCGTTTGCTTCAGGCCGTGTGTTGCCGGCGAGCATAAGGCGATTGCCTTCATCAATTGGCTGTGTAATCAGGCCACGGGTCGGTGACGGTTCTATGAACTGGGCGTGAGCGAGACGGCCATTGAAAACTACCGTTATGATCAAAGTGATTGAGAAGAAGGCGAATCGAGATCGTCGACGCATGCGCTCTGCGCTCCGCTGGCTGGTGAGTGAAGAAGTCAGTGCATGAACGTACAGATATGCGTTTAAGTTAGTCAAGCTAAACATGTAGAGCCACCCGACGAACATCGCACCATTTCGTCGACAAAGCTACGAACACGGCCTCGCAATCTCGGGATTTCAATTGAGGAACTATAAATCGGGCCGGCGACCGATGAAAGCGTCTTCGAGGAGCACGCGGATCTGCTGCCGAGTGGGCTGGCGGGGATTGTAGTATGGGCTCTGTGTCGAGAGATCGGCAGCCTTGTCGAGTCCGTCGACAGGCATGCCAATGTCTTTCAAAGCGGTGGGGGCGCCGATACGCTTAGCCAAATCAAACAATCCCTGTCCAGGCCCTGCACTGTGCAATATTTCTGCGATGGGCGCCAATTTCTCACTCACGACACTTGCATTGAAGCTCACCACGTGGGGCAGGACAATCGCGTGGGTCTCCGCGTGCGGCAAGCCAAACGAACCGCCGAGGACGTGACAGAGCTTATGATGCAAAGCCATTCCAACCGAGCCTAGCGCCGCGCCGCATAGCCAGGCGCCGTAGAGTGCCTTGGCCCTCGCCTCATGATCGTGCGGGCGGTCTGCGATCACGGACAATCCTTCCGCTAGTGCGCGGATTCCTTCGAGGGCCATGAGCGACACAAGCGGGTTACGATCCTGCGCGTAAAGCGCCTCGACCGAATGGGCGATGGCATTCATTCCACTCGTCGCTGATAGGCCCTTGGGTAACGTGAGGGTGAGTTCCACGTCATAGATGACGAGCTCGGGTTGAACCTTCGGCGAGCGCAAGGTTGTCTTCTTGCCCTCGCTGGTTTCACCGAGGATGTTGGTCATCTCCGATCCAGCGTAGGTTGTGGGAAGCACGATTTGGGGCAGATCGGTGCGCAATGCAATCGCTTTTCCCAATCCCGTCGTGGAGCCGCCCCCAAGGGCAATCAATCCATCCACCTCAGTCTCCATTGCAAAAGCAAGCGCCTTCTCCGTCACAGCAGCAGGGGTGTGCATCGTTGCTTCAGAAAAGATACCCACAGTCTCCATCCCGAGTTGCGTTGCAAGGATCTGCGCTTCTTGCTTCTGTTCGGGTGTCGAGAGAACCAGCGGGTGCGTGACACCAAGGCGGCGAGTTTCTTCTCCGACGCGGGCACGCGTACCGAAACCGAAGACTACGCGGGTTGGCAAACCGTTATAGATAAAGCCTTCGTCACCTATCGTCATCGCAATGTCCTTTAGCCACCGCGGCCAGTCACTCGCACGAGAAATGGTTTCGGCCGAGACTGTCGAACGGGTTAAGATGGCGCGCCGGTTCGACGAACAAAGGAGAATAGCACCGCAGTGATCGAAACCGACGTATTGATCGTGGGCAGTGGGCCAGCCGGGTCTTCGGCGGCTCTCATGCTCAGCACCTATGGCGTACCCAACATAATCGTCACGAAATACAGCTGGCTGGCTGACACGCCACGCGCACACATTACCAATCAGCGAACCATGGAAATCCTGCGAGACTTGGGCGTCGAGGCGGAAGTAACCGCCGAGGCCAGCCCGCAGGACCTCATGGGCAATACGGTTTTCTGCACCAGTCTGGCGGGCGAAGAGCTGGGTCGGCTGCGCGCCTGGGGAACCGATCCCCGGCGCCGGGCGGACTATATGCTGGCCAGCCCTTCGGCGATTTGCGACATGCCACAGAATCTGCTGGAGCCGATTCTGCTGGGGGCGGCTGCGGCCCGCGGCACAAAAGTCCGCTTCGACAACGAATACCTTTCCTGTCAGCAGGACGCTGAGGGTGTTACCGCCGACGTGAAAGACCGCGCGTCGGGGGTCGTCTACCAAATCCGGGCCAAATATCTGCTAGGAGCGGACGGAGTCCGCAGCAGGGTCGCCGAAGACGCGGGTTTGACGATGGAAGGAAAGATGGGCGTGGCGGGCAGCATCAATATCCTGTTCCGTGCCGATCAATCCGGCTGCACGCGCGAGACTTCTTCGATGATATCGGAGCCCGGAAACAGTGACGTAACAGCCCATCTACGAAGCGGCAGGTTAGTGGAATGTGCTGGCCACTTAGTCATCGAAATTCGTGGAAGAGCTGGAGGCGCGGGAGGGAATCGAACCCTCGGTAAAGGTTTTGCAGACCTTTATCTTCTGGAACTAACCGCTTCAAAATCGATGTCACATTGGCACGAACCGGTTGCGTGGTCCGCTTTTGGTCCGCTTCGACGGAAGGGAACGGCGGCTCATTCGCCCAAGCGCATCTCAAAAGTGAGGGTTGATGAATAAGACGATTGTGGAGGATGTTGTATTGCTCCCCGCTAATTTAGACAGTCAGGGCCTCGTTTTTTAGTACAGCTGCGAAAGCCAAGAAGGCCTCGTGCGGAGTGCGATTGTGGACTCCGTGGTGAGGCCGGTCGTGATTGTACTCCTCGATCCAGCGGGCGATGCCGTCTCGCGCTTCTTGTAAGCTCCGATACTCCGCTGTCCAGACTTCCTCTTCTTTCAAGCTGCGATGAAACCGTTCGATGTAGCTGTTGCCTTCCGGGTGATGATACGCCGTACGCCGGTGTGTGATGCCAAGGCGCCCAAGCGTTTCCAGGAACCGCGAAGAAGTGAACTGCGTCCCGTTGTCGGTTGTCAGCGTCACGTTGGCGGCGCGGCTGCCCGAGGGCAGCCGTTCCAGGACGGCTTGCTCCACTGCCGCGAGTGCGTCCTCGGTTCGGCAGCGATGCGAGAGATTCCATCCCACGATCTCCCGCGTGCAGCAGTCGATCACGCACACCAGGTACGCCCAGCCCACTGCGGGCCCGGCCCAGATCTTCGTCATGTCCGACTGCCAGATCTGATTCGGCTCAGCAGCTTCCACCCGACCCCACTCCTTCTTCCGTCGCGCACGCAGACGACGAGAGCGCACCAGTAATCCTCGTTCTCGCATTACCCGTAACACCCGCTTGCGATTCACCCGCAGCCCTTTCTTTCGTTGAAGCCACCACGCGACTCGCCGATAGCCGTATGCCAACTTCTCCCCGCACGCCGTCACGATCTGCTCATCGTAGGTGCGGTCAGCTCGACTGCCTCGCGGGCGCTTCTGGTAGTACAAACTCGACCGGCTGATGTCCAAGGTCGCCGCCACCAGCGTGGCCTGGTAGCCCTGCGTCACCATCTCTCGTGCCTGGGAGTGAACCTCACCGCAGCTCACTCCCCCACGACGTTTTTTAGGATTTCAATCTCGAGAGACTTTCGTCCGAGCGTCCGTTCCAACTGCCGGATGCGTTGGTCCTTCTCGGTTTCGCCCGCCGCAGCGCTCTTCCCCCCAAGCGCTGCCTTTGCCCCGGCCTCCGCTTCGTCCCTCCATCGATATAACAGGGACGGTGAAATGCCATGTCGCCGGCACGTCTCGGAGACGTTCCCGCTCTTGATTGCTTCCTGCACGATCTGCCACTTCTCTTCGGGGGTTCGATCTATGCGTGGTCTTCTGCCCATGTTGCCTCCTTTTGGGAGGCCCTGATCTTACCTAACTGAGGTGTCCAGTTTTAGCGGGGAGCAATACAATGTCGTGACGCGATTTTAGAAAAACACGGCCGGAGAAACGTGGAATCGGTTGCTCAATTTCTGTATGTGGGTTTTGTTGAGGTCACGTTTCTTGTGCAGGACTTCGGACACGATGCTTTCAGGCCCAAAGACGGAGACCAGATCTTTCTGGCGGAGATTATTGGCATCCATCAATATGCGAAGAACGTCCACCGGGGAAGCGTCAGGAATGGAATGATGCTCTTCCTCGTATGCTTCGATCAAGGTCATCAAGACTTCGGCATACTTCTCTTCTTCCCTCGTAGGGTTTTCATTGCTCGCCAACTCGCGCAGAGGTAGAGAAAGGTGAAGCCCTACGATTTTCGGCACACACTCGCAACGCGCCTGGCACGAAAGGGGATTGATTGATCTAGCCAATAAGCAAAGCGGCGAAACTGGTCACAATTCCTTTTGCATGCGCCACGCTACAGATGTATGGCCGCTCGTGCCAGGACTGCAGTTGAACAGAGATCAGCCTGAAACATAGGGGGGTATTCCCCCCTAAGCCGCTTTTGCGTTAGGCCGCCCACGGATCAATTACAATCTTCGTGACATTGTCCTTTTTGTCTCGCCAGATTTTGTAGAGATCGGGCGCCCTGTCGAGACCGATGCGATGCGAGATGATGTAGGTTGGATCGATCTCTCCTTTCTCGATTCGCGCTAGCAGTGGCTTCATGTAGTTATGCATATTGGTTTGTCCCATCTTCATGGTGACGCCTTTGCCGAAGGCCGCACCAAAAGGGACTTTGTCCAAAAGCCCGCCGTAGACTCCCGGAATCGAAACGGTCCCGCCTTTGCGCACAGCTTGAATCGCTTGCCGGAGCACACTGGGCCGGTCCTGCTCGAGCAGCAGCTTCGTTTTGACTACGTCATAAATTCCCTGCAGCTCGGTCGAATGAGCTTCTAATCCGACTGCATCGATGCAGGCGTCGGGGCCGATGCCACCCGTCAGCTCCTTCATTGCGGTGAGCACGCTGACATCCTCTTCCGAATAGTCCACGGTGATCGCGCCGATGGATCGGGCGAGATCGAGCCGCTCCGGGAATCGGTCGACAGCGATCACACGCGCTGCACCCAACAGAAACGCGCTCGCAATGGCGAATTGGCCCACCGGGCCGCAACCCCAGACCGCAACGATATCGTTTTCCTGGATCTGCGCATTTTCGGCCGCCATGTACCCTGTCGGAAGGATGTCGGACAGGAAAAGCACCTTTTCGTCCGGGAGATCGCTTTCTATCTTGAGAGGCCCCACGTTCGCAAACGGCACCCGAACATATTGGGCCTGGCCCCCCGCATATCCGCCCATCATGTGGGAATACCCGAATAGGCCCGAGCCAGAATACCCGTATGCCGCTTCCATCAAGTAGGCGTTGGGATTGGTGTTGTCACAAGCGGACCACAACTTCTTTCGGCAGAATTCGCAGTTGCCACAGGCAATCGTAAAGGGCACAACGACCCGGTCGCCGCGCCGGAGGTTCGTGACTTCTTTTCCCGTCTCCTCGACAATACCCATGAACTCGTGTCCGAGGATGTCACCTTCTTCCATGGTTGGAATGAAGCCATCGAACAAATGCAGATCCGACCCGCAGATCGCTGTGCGCGTAACCTTAATGATGGCATCGTGCGGATTGAGAATCATGGGATCGGCAACGCTGTGAACCTCCACTTTGCCCGTGCCCATCCAGCAAAGCGCTTTCATTGTTGGCCTCCAGCTTTTACTGCGGCGCGGTTCGCTCCGGGAGGAACGGCAACCTTTTCGCCATACAACGATCTTTTCATATTAGCGACTGCGCCGCGGGGGCCGTGCGGTTGCCCTGCGGTTCTGGGAACCTCTCCTGTTTCTGCGAGAGCTTTAAAATGACGAAGGTTTTCGATGACGGATTGCTTCGGGTTGCGACCGACTAATGTTTCCCACATGCTCGTTAACTTACCCATACGGAACTCCTGCAACACAATCACAAGCGTGCCACGCTCGCCCGGTGCGACGTCGAAGATGACCTCGCCGGCGTTATCGGAATCACCGCCGATCGAGCGCCACGCTATACGCCGCGGGGGCTGATCCACCAATATCTCGGCATCCCATTCGACCGTTTTGTCGCCCGAACGCATGACCCAGTGAGATGTCCGATCCCCGGTACCTGTCACCGAAGCGATTTGTTCCTGCCAAAGTGGCGCATTCTCGACTTCGCGCCAAAGCGCGTAGAGACGATCGGGCTCGGCGTGAACCAAAGCTGTGGTTCGGACCCGAATCTTTGCGTCCTTGTCTTGTGGTGGAGGGATATAACGGCCCTCAATGACAACGGCCGTGCTTGAGGATAAGGGGAGATCTTCGGTGTGTGGTTTTTCTTGGAATACGTCAGACATATTTCACCTCGGCAATTTGGATGTTGCTAGTGCGATGCTCTAAGAGCCGGCAGTCTTGGGTTTCGCCATTTTCTCGTGCATTGCACCTTTGACTGTTCCCGGTACGGCACTGGCTAGCATGCCTTCTATCTTGGTCTTCACGGATGCGGCGTAGACATGATCCTTGCCCGCCAAGAGTGCTTCGATGCCCTGTTTCGCCACATCCTCAGGCGCGCTCTCTTTTTTACCTTCCGAACCAACTTGCGTGTCGTCCATCCCCGCACGATGGAAGAAATCTGTATCGGTAGGTCCGGGCTGGAGCGCGGTCACGGTCACATTGGTGTCCCGGAGCTCATACCGAATGCTGTGAGCAAGGGACAGGTCGAATGCCTTGGTCGCGGCGTAGACGGCTTCCCGCGGAGCAACCATTTCACCGGCAATTGACGCGGTAAACAGTATTTTTCCGCGGTTTCGGGATATCATGTGCCGCACCACGTATTTTGCGAGCTGAACAGTCCCCGCACAATTCAGATTCACCATGTTCAATTCTTCGTCGAGATCGGTCTCCGCGAAAAGCCCTCCCACCCCGACTCCGGCATTGATGCAGGCGATGTCGATGTCCCGGCCCAGGGAAGCAATTTCGTCCCAAAACTGCTTGACCCCCTCCCGTGTCGCTAGATTCGCCTGGACATCAAGGACCTCAGTTCCATTCGATCGGAGGGTTTCCGCCGCACCGTGTAATCGTTTGCCAGCCGAACAAATCGCTAAATCGTAGCCCCGGCCCGCTAATTCCTGTGCCAGCGCCAGACCAATTCCGCTCGATGCTCCCGTGACGACTGCAAATGGACGGGACATAAGGCCTCCCCGATGAGTGGCATACGCCTGCTCCTGCGCGCGGTAATGATAATAAGCACGGCCTAGCACGTCATAAATACAATGAGTCGGGTATCTTCATGAATGCGTCGGCTGTAGCAACCTAGAACTGCGCGTGAGATTCGATTCTTAAAGAATGCTTTCGACGTTTCAGGGGCAAATATAGTCGCGCTATTGCCTCATTTTGAGTTTTGTTTAAAGAGAGGCGCGATCGAGAACCCTGCGTCATGCACGGCTCAGCATCTACATAAGTGACGGGATCCGAAATCAGAGCGACACTGTATACGTTTCCCTAACCGCCGGTCCTACAATGTGGGGCGCGTGTGGAGTACATAGTGATGAAAAGCATCCTGATGCGCTGGCCTTTGATAAGGCAGATAACCGGTGGCGGTGATGGCACCGGCCCGGAAGCGATGTCTCCGAAGACGCAGCACCTCCATATGAAAAACCGGGGGACCAATGTGGCGCGGTCGGTTTGCCCGTATTGCGCGGTGGGCTGCGGGCAACTGGTGTTCCACCGTAAGGGAAAGCTCGTATCGATTGAGGGCGACCCGGCGTCCCCGATTTCGCGCGGGCACCTTTGCCCTAAAGGTGCGGCGAGCTTCGAGCTACTCACGCACCCGAACCGGGTGACCAAAGTGAGATACCGGCGCCCGCGATCGACGCAGTGGGAGGAACTCGACCTGGAAACGGCCATGGACATGGTGGCCGACCGAGTGTGGGAGTCGCGCGCGCGAACCTTCGTAGAAGAAAAAGACGGCGACGTGGTTATGCAGACGACCGCCATTGCTCATCTGGGCGGCGCGACGCTCGACAACGAAGAAAACTACCTCATCAAGAAACTCTTCACGGCCGGCCTGGGAATGGTGTGCGTCAGCAACCAGGCCCGCATATGACATAGCTCCACGGTGCCCGGTCTGGGCACTTCCTTCGGGCGCGGCGGCGCCACGACTGCGCAGCAGGACCTGATCAATTCAGACGCGATCCTCATCATGGGCTCGTCCATGGCGGAGAACCACCCGGTGGGATTCCAGTGGGTGGTGGAGGCGCGCGAGCGCGGCGCCAAAGTGATTCACGTGGACCCGCGGTTCACGCGCACATCGGCCATGGCGGACACTTGGGTTCCGCTGCGCGCCGGTAGCGATATCGCGTTCCTGGGCGGGTTGATCCGCTATGTGATCGAGAACAAGAGGGATTTTCGGGAATACGTCCTGACCTATACGAATGCATCGGTGATCCTGCGGGACGATTTCAAGGATACCGAGGACCTGGGCGGCCTGTTCTCCGGCTGGGACGAGCAAAAGAAGGAATACAAGATGGATACCTGGGCGTACGCAGGTGCCCCCGAAAAAGGATCCACCGGCGGTTCTGCCGGAGGCGGGCATGCCAAAGACCGGGGCGGCGAACAGAGTGACGAAGCAAGTTACGAGCAGGACCTCACGCTGCAGAATCCGCGCTGCGTCTACCAGGTGCTGAAACGACATTTTTCGCGCTATACGCCGCGAATGGTGGAAGAGGTTTGCGGCGTTCCCGAGAAACTTTTTCTCGATGTGGCGGAGGCGTTCTGCTCCGCGTCCGGACCGGAGAAAACCGCAGCGATCTGCTACGCGGTTGGCTGGACGCAGCACTCGAGCGGCGTGCAGGTCATCCGGGCGGCCGCGATTCTGCAGTTGCTGCTCGGAAATATCGGGCGGCCCGGAGGGGGAATTCTGGCGCTGCGGGGGCACGCGTCTATTCAAGGGTCCACGGACATTCCCACGCTGTACGACATCCTGCCCGGCTACCTGCCCATGCCGTTTTTTGAAAGCGACGCGAAGACGCTCGACGCGTACATCGAGAAGCACAAGGCAAAAACGGGCTGGTGGAATAATTTTGACAAGTACATCGTCAGCTTACTAAAGGCATATTACGGCGAATACGCGACTCGGGAAAACAATTACGGCTTCGACTGGCTGCCGCGCGTCAGCGGCGACCATTCGCATATCGGCTACTGGCTGGAGATGGCCAAAGGAAACATCGAGGGGCTTTTCGTCATGGGCCAGAACCCCGGCGTCGGAGCGCCGAATTCGCGGCTGGAGCGGACGGCGCTGGCGAAGCTCAAATGGCTTGTGGTGCGGGATATGGTGGAAATCGAAACGGCTTCGTTTTGGCTTGACTCGCCGGAGGTGGAACAGGGGGAGCTTCGGCCCGAGGACATCGACACAGAAGTGTTTCTGTTTCCAGCCGCGGGGCACGCTGAAAAAGAGGGCTGCTTCACGAACACGCAGAGGTTAAACCAGTTTCGGGAGAAGGCTGTCGATCCGCCCGGGGACGCGCGAAGCGAGACGTGGTTCATGGTTCATCTGGGGCGACGGCTGAAACAGAAAGCGGCGCGGGATGCGCGGAAGAGAAACGACGGGCTGCGGGCTCTCACTTGGGCGTACCCGGTAGAGGGCGCGGTCGACGAGCCGGATGTGGAAGAAGTGCTGAAGGAAATCAACGGCTGGACGGTGGCCGACCGGAAGCAGGTGAAATCATTTACCGATCTTAAAGCGGACGGCTCCACTGCTTGCGGCTGTTGGATTTATTCCGGAATTTTTCCGAACGAAGGCGAGAACGTTGCGAGGAAGCGCGAGCCGAGGGATTTCTACGGCCATGGGTGGGGATTCGCGTGGCCGGCCGACCGGCGCATTTTGTATAACCGCGCGTCGGCGAGGCCGGATGGCAAGCCGTGGAGCGACCGGAAGAAGCTCGTCTGGTGGGATGAGGAGAAGAAAAGTTGGACGGGCCTGGACGTGCCCGATTTTGACGTGCACAAGCCGCCCGATTACAACCCGCCCGCGGAGGCTCGCGGCGATGCCGCCATTCCGGGAGACAAGCCATTCACGATGCATCCGGATGGGTTCGGATGGATCTGGGTGGCCAGCGGATTGAAGGACGGGCCGCTTCCCGCGCACTACGAACCGCTGGAATCCGCGGTGCCGAATCAGATTTATCCGGCGCGGCTTACCGATCCGGCGGCCAAGAAGCTTGAGAGCTCGGAAAATCGCTATGCCGGATCGCCGGACGCGAGATTTCCCTACGTTTTGACTACGTACCGGCTGACCGAGCATCACACGGCCGGCGGCATGTCGCGGTACCTCACGCACCTGGCGGAGCTTCAGCCGGAGCTTTTCTGCGAGTTGTCGCCCGCGCTGGCTGAGGAGTTGGGCATCGAGCATGGAGGGTGGGTGAAGGTGGTCACGGCGCGTGGATTGATCGAGGCACGGGCGATGGTGACCGATCGCGTCAAGCCCGTCATGATCGATGGGCGCGTGGTGCATCAGGTGGGCCTTCCGTATCACTGGGGTTACAAAGGGCTGGTCAAGGGCGACGTGGTGAACGACCTCGTGGCGCTGTCTCAGGAGCCGAACGTACGCATCATGGAAACGAAAGCGTTGTTGTGCAATGTGCTGCCGGGGCGGCGCAGGCTCGGAAGGGCCGCCATGGATGAGTGGCGCCATTTCATGGGCGACGCGCCGAAGAGCCGATCGGAGGGAGCATGACCACGACCGCGTTTCTGACCGATTCGACGCTGTGCATCGGGTGCAAGGCGTGTGAAGTTGCCTGCAAGGAATGGAACGGCATCACAGAAGACGGGTTCAACTGGCTGGGCCACTCTTACGACAACACTGGCGCGCTTGGACATTCGACCTGGCGCCACGTGAAATTCGTGGAAGGCGAGATCGTTCCCGGACGGGGAGGGAACGCGCCGGGCGAACTGTCCTGGGAGTTTTCTTCCGACGTATGCAAGCACTGCGAAAATGCAGGGTGCCTTGAGGCTTGCCCAACTGGCGCCATCGTGCGGACGGAGTTTGGCGGTGTCTACATCCAGCCGGATGTTTGCAACGGCTGCGCCTACTGTGTGGTCGCATGCCCATTCGGCGTGGTGGAGCGCAACCAGGACGACGGACGCGCGTTTAAATGCACTTTCTGCTACGACCGCCAGATCGATGGACTCAAGCCGGCGTGCGCAACGGCGTGCCCAACCGAATCGATCAAATTCGGCGACCTCGACGAGCTTCGCAGCGAGGCGCATGACCGCGTGGAGACGCTGCAGGAGAAGGGGATCGACGACGCGCAACTGTACGATCCGATTCACACAAGCGTAGGGGGAATCCATGCGCTCTTCATCGTGCGCGGCGATCCCAAGACGTACAACCTTCCTCCGAACCCCGAGGTGCCTACGATTTATCTGCGCAAGGGGTGGACAGGAGCGGCGATTGCGGCCGGATTGATGGTGGGCGGGGCGCTGCTGGCATTCCTGGGAGGCCGATCCCGATGAGCGACCGTCGGGAAAGGACGCGACCAGCGGACCTTCGCGAAAGCGGGCTGGAGCGGTTGCGGCGCGATGCTGAACTAAATGGGCGAGTGGATCGGGCGGGGATTCGTCCCCGGGGCGCGCCGTTTCCGCAATTGCCCAGCGCTTCTGCCGAAACCGGCTATTACGGCGTTCCCTTGCTCAAATCGCCTAGGTGGACGTTGGAAGTACCGCTTTATTTCTTTGTGGGCGGCGTGGCGGGTGCGGCGGCGATTGTGGGAAGCGTATCGCGAATGACCGGGGCGGACCCGGAGCTGGTGCGGGACGCGCGCGCCTTGGCAGCAATAGGGGGAATCGTTTCTCCAGCGCTCCTCATTGCGGACCTGGGAATGCCTTCGCGTTTTCTGCACATGCTGCGCGTCTTCAAGGTTCAGAGCCCGATGTCGGTAGGGTCGTGGACGTTGATGGTTTTTTCCAGCAGCGCGGCCGGGCTGACGTTTCTGGATGCGGTGAAGCGGCGCAACGGTCTTAGCAGGCGCGATGGGCTGTCGCGCCTGCCGCGCGCGGTCGATATCGTCGGGAATGCTGCGGAATTTGTTTCTGTGCTCTCGGGGGCGGTGCTTTCCACGTATACCGGGGTGCTTATCGGCGCGACGGCGATACCTGTATGGAACAGCAACGTGGCGATGCTTCCGATTCACTTTGGCGCTTCCGGGATGGGCAGCGCCGTTTCGATCCTGGAGCTGAAGGGCCACGATACGCCAGCGCTTCACGCGCTCGGGATGGCATCGGCGCTCACCGAGACGCTGGTGGGCGCGTCGCTCGAACTGCGCAAGGATCGCGCCCTGAAGCCGCTGAAGACGGGATGGAGCGGATGGCTCACGCGGATCGGTGGCCTGTTCGCCGGCCCTTTACCTCTAGCGCTGAGATTGCTGTCCCTCGTGGCAAAGGGAAAGAGGCGCAGGACGCTGCGAAAGGCAGCGGCCATCTCCGCGGTGGCAGGATCGGTAGTGACACGCTTTGCCTGGGTGCAGGCCGGCAAGGCTTCCGCGGGCGACGCCCGGATTCCCTTGGAATTGCCGGAACAGACGAGCGACTTAACGGCGAAGCCATAAACCTTACGTGCTCCCCGCTCCTATTTCCAACGGGCCGCTGGGAATCTCCCTTCTGTCTCTATGACCGTGGCCGCTTCTCGGTTTCTGAAGGTTTTGGAAAATCAGTACGCCAGTAGGAAATAAAGGCGAGCATGGTCGTGGTGGTCGCGACGAGAAACTTCGCGACGGGCCGGGCGGAGCCGCTGGTTAGGGGCAATGCGACGGGTTTGGATGCCATCCGGTGTCAGCCAACCGCTGCGGCCATTGCATCTCCACGATCACGCCGGTCGCAGCGTTCATTAAATCGATCACACATCGAAATGGGTGCCGCAAGAACTCCTTCAGGGAATCGAGTCCAAGTTCGAGGGCACCCAGATCAAAAGGCTAAAGCGCTGCTACGCCCCGTTCCTGGTTGCGGATGCGAATGGCTTCCTCCACCTTGGAGATGAAAATTTTTCCATCCCCGATTTTGCCGGTGGCGGCATTCTTGATGATGGCATCGACCACCGCTTCCACCTGTTTATCATCCACCACGATTTCGAGTTTGATTTTCGGCAGAAGGTCGACGCTGTACTCGTGTCCGTGATACGTCTCGGTGTGGCCTTTCTGCCGCCCGTGGCCGCGCACTTCTGAAACGGTCATGCCGTCAACTCCGGCATCGATAAGGGCTTTCTTTACCGACTCGAATCGCCCGGGCTGTACAATCGCTTCCAGTTTTGTCATTTCCTCTCCTCTTTCCTTCTATAAGTCGCTGCGAGTTGTTTTGGCCTGAGCGCGAACGCTTCCATACTGAACCGGAAAATTCTCCGGCCCAGCTTCCCGGCGTGGCCGAGACGACGGGAAGCTGGAACGGTTCACCGGAGCTTGGTTAATCCGAGTGCGAGAGAGCCTGACGGCTCATGACGGCACTGGGAGCGGGCAAAACGGTTTCCTTGGACATGCCACCCGGAGCTCCAAGGGAGGAGAGCACGTACTCGGGGTAGGCCGAGATGCCGTGCTCGTGCAGGTCCATGCCGTAAAGCTCGGCTTCCTCGGACAGGCGAAGCATTCCAAACGCGTTAATGGCCAACATCACGGCCATCGCCACCGCGAACGTCGCCAGGGTGATGCACGCGCTGCCGATGGCTTGCGCCACGAGCACCTGCGTGCCGCCTCCGTAGAAGAGGCCCTTGAGCGGAGCGCTGTTATCGGGAGAAAGTGGCCCCGTAGCACCATATTTCCCGCAGGCAAACAAGCCCAGCGAGAGCGTTCCCCAGATGCCGCAGATGCCGTGCACGGGAACCGCGCCGATGGGATCGTCGATTCGCAGCCACTCGAGGAGGTCGATGCCGAGGATTACGATCACGCCGGCAATTGCGCCGAGGAGAACCGCACCCGTCGGGCTGACCCAGTAGCAGGGGCAAGTAATCGCGACCAAGCCTGCCAGGAAGCCGTTGGTCGTGAAGCCTGCGTCCCACTTTTTGGTCATCATGAAGCCGTAAAGAATGGAACTGAGCCCGGCCGCGCAGGCGGCGAGGGTTGTGTTCGTCGCGACGCGCCCGATGCCGACAAAGTCCATGGCCGAGAGCGTGCTGCCGGGATTGAACCCATACCAGCCGAACCAGAGGATGAGTCCTCCGCTCACGGCGATAGTCAAGTCATGCGGGAGCATTGGCGCGCCGCCATCGCGTTTGAACTTGCGGCCGAGGCGTGGCCCCAGAACGATGGCGCCAGCCAGTGCGATGAATCCACCGATCGTGTGTACGACAGTAGACCCGGCGAAATCGTGGAACGGCATCCCCAAGGACGGGAACATGTTCCCGGCGCTGCCCATGTTGGCCAGCCAGCCATCTGGACCCCAGGCCCAGTGGCCGATCACCGGGTAAATGAAACCGGTGACGCAGAGACTGTAGAGAAGATCGCCCACGAAATCGGTGCGGCCGATCATTGCTCCGGAAGTAATCGTGGAGCAGGTGTCGGCAAAGGCGAACTGGAAAATCCAGACGGCCAGAAACGCCACGCCCGTGGTCTCATAGGTATCCGGGGCGTTCTGCAGGAAGAACCAGTGGTAGCCGATGAACCCGTTGCCGTGGCTGAACATGAACGCAAAACCCACGGCATAAAACAAAATGCCGCACAGGCAGGTGTCCACCACGCATTCGACCAGCACGTTGACGGTCTCGCGAGAGCGGCAGAAACCGGCTTCGAGCATCGTGAAACCGACTTGCATCCCGAACACGAGGAACGCCGCGACCAGCGTCCATGCGGTGTTGACGGGATTCACGATGTCCGCCGCCTTTACCACGGGGTCGGCGGCGTAGACTTTGGCGAAAACGGTCCAGGACAACAGCCCGATAATCGCCAGAAGCAGGGCGATTCCCCCGGCCTTGCCGAGAACCAGAAGCTTCCCGTATCGGCGCCATTCCGGGTCGCGCAGACGAACCGTCAGCCGCGAGACCTTTTCAGAAAAAGACAACCTCTGTTTTCTTCTTATTGTTCCAGCCATTCTGTCTCTCCTTGTAGAAATGAGAATCATCCTTGCCGAACTGTGCTGTCTCTCGCGACCCGCCAAACGGGGCCTTCGACTTGCGCCGACCTGCGCCCAGCCGTTGAGGAAAACCTGCCGCAATGGCGCGGCAGCCGCTCCCGCGCCCTCAACCTCTGAACGCGAAACTTTTGTTTTCTCCCGAATGCCGCGAATTCTTTCATGAGTTCACGGCGCATTCCCGCGGCTGCAAATCCTCGAGCACTCCTTCGTCGAGCCAAAAATTCAGGCCAAACAGCTTCGCTCGCATCGCCAGTGAACGAACGCTCGCCTGCGCCCGAACTTCCCGGCTCACCGTCCCCGAGACGATGAGTTCGAGAGACTCCTCCGGTGAGTACCGGTAGGCTCGCAACTCGGCTTTCTGCAGTCCGGGCAATACGCGAAAGAGGAGCGCCCGCACCTTGATGGCGTCCATCAGAGCCTGAGTCGACGCGTTCCGCTTGCCGACGATGGGTGGTAAGCCTGCGTCCCAGCGATCCGGTGGGCGCGCGATCCAATCGCATTCTGCGTATTCGCCGCACAGCTGCACCCGCAGCAAGGACAATCGCGCTCGCGACAGTTCGCCGAATCGAGCCATCACACTCAGGCCCCGGACAAAATTGCCCAGCTCGGATAAATGCCTCACCATCTTTCCCTCCCGCGCATCTTTTCCAGCACGGGCCGGAATTTTCAGCCGGCTGCGAAGAGACGCGCCGTCCTGTACATTGAGGTCCCATGCCTCCACGGCCAACCCTTGGCCGCCGATAGAGTGGGAATGTGTAGCCGCGGTTGTGTTTCCCTGCTTGGGAGCGAGAGCCCGCGCGTATCTCTCGACTCGTGCTCGCGATTCATTCCCGCCTCCAGTCGAACGAGCCAGTGTGACGTGGCGCCGCTCGATGGACCGTCTGGAATTCGCGCTTACCATTTCACCTGACGGCATTGCTCTCCTCCAGAACCTCCGGAGCACACAAACGGCATCGGAGCGGCCAGCCACATGAAAAGCGGCGCTCACACGCGCAAACAAAGCGCGGCAGTTACACCACAAGATTGAAGGGCACGCAGTAAGGCTTTCGAGGCAGCCTTATGGGTGCTTTGGTGTAGCAGCTCTGCGTCGAGCTTTATGAATCGATTGATTTGGACACGGCGTTGTGTCCGATGCAGGCCCTCGTTTCGCCGTCGAAAGAGGGGGTCAGAGTGACTTTAGACCTTCGTCAACTCCGCGTGCAGGGTGCGGCATTTCGAGGATAGAGTCAAATTCAAACTTTAGATTGCCGCGATTTGAATTCTGCGCGAATGCGGCTTCGCTTTTGCATCGCCGCCTACACGCCTCGTTTCAAGTCGTCGTTCAAAATGATCGATTCCGCGATTTCCTTCATGGACTTCCTTCGTTTCTGGCTCTCCCGCTGAATCGTTCGATACGCCTCTTCTTCGCTGATTTTCAAATCGCTTTGCAGGATGCCCTTTGCCCGATCCATCAGCTTGCGGCTCTCGAGTTTGTCTGAAAGCTCGAGGTTCTGGGTCTGCAGACGCGCTCTTTCCACCTCTGCGCCAACCAGGAAACCGATCGTCGCTACCAGGCCCGTCTCATGCTTGGTGTATTGATGAGGCGCGCGGTTCTGCAGATTGATTACGCCCACAAGCTTGCCGCCGCTTACCAGGGGCACGGATAGGAAAGCCTCGTAGCGATCCTCCGGCAATTCGTTGAACAGTTTGAAACGCGGGTCTTCGTGGGCACTCTGCGCCACCACAACGGTGTCGAGGTGCTCCGCCACCCAACCCGTAATTCCCTCTCCGATGCTCATTCTCAACCGGCCCGTCTGCTCGGGATGAGGGTTCTTGGACGCCCGCAATACCAATTCCTCGTTTTCCAGTACATAGATCATGCAGGAGTCGCATTCCACCACCGCCGCGATAAATTCGACGACCTCGTTCAAGACCTGATGCAATGGGTCGGCCGCCGACAATCGATTGGCCATTCTATTTAGCAAGGCGATATCGACGGTGACTTCCCGCTCGCGTGACGTAAGCTTTTCGATCCTCGATCGCAGAGCGGAGAATTCCGTTTGTTCTTCGCGCCTTCTGCGGTCGCCTTCCAGGGCTTGATACACGGCTGTTATCAGCTCCTGGGTCTGAAATGGTTTGGAGAGGAACTCGATCGCGCCTTTTTTCAATGCCCGCAAGCTGGAGGGGACATCGCCATGCGCGGTAATAAATATGATGGGCATTTCTATTCCAGCATTGTTGAGCTGGTCCTGCAGATCCAGTCCATTCACTCCCGGAAGCCTTACGTCCAGCACCAGGCAACTCGGGGATTCCGGCCGCGCTGCCTTCAGGAACTCTTCCGCCGACGAAAACACCTCTGCCTGCAGCCCTACCGATCGCAGCAAAGTACGAATGCCGTCACGCACGGAAGCATCGTCGTCGACAACGAAAACTGCGGGGCTAAGATCGCGCGCCATCATTGGTGGGGCCTCCTACGAGCCAACCCGAATTGTAAACCGGAATATCGCGCCGTTGAGCGGGCGCGACTCGGCCCACAACCGGCCACCGTGAGATTCGACGATGGAGCGGCTGATCGACAAGCCCATGCCAATGCCATGAGATTTTGTAGTGAAAAATGGATCGAAGATCCTGCCGGCAATTTCTGCGCTAACCCCCATTCCGTTATCCTCCACGGACACCAGCACCTCGGCAGAGCCCTCGAGGCGAGAGGTGATGAGGACTTCTCTCGTTTCTTTTGCCTCGCGCAAAGCATCGATGGCGTTGATGACCAGGTTAAGAACGACCTGTTCCAACTGCACCCGATCGCCCTTGATTTCGGGCAGATCGCGAGCTAGTTCCGTCCGTATTGTGATTCGATGCCTGCTTGCTTCTTCCCTCATAAAACCGACCGATTCGGCGATGATCTCGTTCAGATTGAGCCAATCCTGAGCGACGGGCTGCCTCTTAAATAAGGCGCGGATGCGATTGATAATGGTACCGGCCCTGGTGCCGTCCTGGATGACAATTTCAGCGGCCCTCCGGGCCTCGGGCAAATTTGGCGGACTCGCCGATAGCCATTCCAGACAGGCCCTTCCGTACACCGCAACGGCGGTAAGCGGCTGGTTTACCTCGTGCGCAATCGAAGCGGTGAGTTCAGCCATGGTTAAGAACCGCGACAACTCGGCAAGCTCAGCCTGCGTTTTCATGAGAGCCTGTTGCGCTCGCTCATGCTCTCCCACAGTCTTCTGCAACTCCGCATTCGACTTCTGAAGCTCTGCGGTACGCTCGGCGACACGAACTTCGAGTTGATCGCGTGCTTCCCGCAGCGCCTCCTCGCCCTTCCGCTTGGAAGAACTGATCCAGCTTGCCACCAGGGCGCAGAGAATGAACGCGGCGAAATAGCTGCCATCCGTCGCGTTGATCGCCAGCGAATAGAACGGGCGGACAAAGAAGTAATCGACAGCGATTGTTGAGAGGAGAACCGCGAACAGGCCTGGACCCGTTCCAGCGAACCATGCACTCGCCATCACTGCGGCGAAGAACACAAACAAAAACGGGTAGGGGAAAAAGCCTTGTAGAAGCTTCTCCAACCCAAGCGCCAGGGCCACAAAAAGCGACGCCATGCCATACCGGCCGGCCCAGGATCGCGCCAGATTCCGCAAGAATGCGCTCGTCGGCGGCGGCATCTGCCGCCTTAACTGACGACGTTGCACAGAACCAACTGTAGGGAGCTTGGCGTTTGAGTCAGGGATTGTCACACTTTCATCCGCGACAGTGCACCTGGATGTGACGCCAAAAGCATAACACGAGCCCATCTATTGAAGATTTGCGGACGGTGAATCGCCTCAGCTCGATGGGTGTACCTGATGGCATGCCAGACTCAATCACACGCTGTGGCGAAGCGTTCTCCCGTGAATGTGTGGCGGACGAGAACGACGAGCTTGCCTGTCCTCCTTGCCTGCGCAGGATAACGCATCCGCTCGCACCCGCCCCGCCGCTGGGACGCAGGCTTCGGCAGGCGTGGGCCGGAGCTGCGGCGCTTGCCTGCCTGACGGGGCTCTTCTTTGTACTGCTGGGAGGTTTTTGGAACCGGCAGACGATCGGAAAACGCCTGTTCCATCTGCGCGTAATTGACGAGTCGGGCCTTCCGCTGCGGATCGAACTAGCATGGGAACGAAACCTGATGCGCGTGGTGGACGCTCTGCCGCTAGCGTACTTGGTTGGAGGGATTTCCGTACTCAGCAGTCCCATTTATGCAACGCTTCGGCGATCGCGTGGCCGGAACGCTGGTTGTGCCCGAAACTCCGTTGGCAGCTCCGGATGACCCGCCCTGGAATCATCAGAAGTACAACTCTTTCGCGGAGTATCCAGCGATCACCATGCGTCTCCGTCGGGCCGCAACACTGGAATTGGTGGGTCTTGTTTGTGCCGCGCTACGCCGCCGCAACGAACAAGCCTTACGCACGACGAGGGATTTATCGCGAGTGGGCGGCATACCTGCAAACCGAAATCGCCGTATTCCCGACGAGTTGGTAGAGCTTCACATTTCCGGTAATCGCTTCGGTCAATCGTTGCCGAAGTTGAAGACATTCCCGCGTTCAGCCTCCGATTGTCTTGCCGTTCGCCGTTGACGCTGTCGTTGAGAAACTGCGAATGTTTGTTCACCCCCGCCCCAAATTGAGGACGAAGACACGGTTTCTGCAAGTTCTGAAAAATCAGCGGAAAAGCTGGAGGCGCAGGAGGGAATCCTTGGAATGAACCGGCTATTGGGTCCGCTTCCGTTGCGAGTGGTGAGCACAGCTGCTGATCATCTGGAGAATTTCAAAGATGAGACTTCAAGACGAGTGCTTCTCGGCCGTTATTTTTCAGCGACGGTTCCACGAGATCCAAACTAGGGAGGACGCTTGGTCACACCCACGGCCCTGTCAATTTCCTCTTCTGTTCTGGAGACGCACTTTCTCGATTTGCCGTTCGGCGCGGGGGATCTGTCTCAATTAATTAGCTAGCGGATCCGGACGTATTTGGAAGTGGATGAGTTCGCTTGGGGTACCTTTTCCTCCTTCCACGTGCCACGTGGTGCGGGTATCGTTGTCGGCCCAAACTCCCCGTCCTTTCCATCCACCCTTTGAGTCGTCGATGCGGCCGTCTACCATCCGGGAATAGAATCCCATCGGATAGGGCACACGCATGACCGTCCAGGTTTTTGTCGCCGGTTGAAAGACCAGCAGGGAATCTGAGCCCGATCCCGTAACTACGACGGCATCCTTGCCGAGGCCGAGAGCGTTGAACCGGTCCACCCAGTTGAAATACAACCAATCTGCTTTTGCTTCACTCTCGCCCTTGAAGGTTGGCCCCGGTACCGGGTACAACGTCCAGCCCTCCGGGCAATGCTGTCCGGTTGCAGTTGGTCCGTTCAGCACTTTGCACTTGCTGCGGTCGAAGCTGGCAAGTTGGCCGCTGCCACCAAGATTAGTCCAGACCAGGCCTTTTGAATCGAAATCGGCAGCTCGTGGCACATAGCCCAGCTTTCCACTGGGATTAGGTCCCTGAGCGGTTGTGAAGGGCGGCTCGTAAATCTCCGTCATGCATGTGGAGGGAGGGTTATTGCCGGGAACGAATCGGAGCAGCTTGCCGGGCATCGGCTTGGTGATCGCGACCCAAACACTCTGATCCACTGGGTTGACGCCTATTCCATATCCTCTTGTTCCGTCAACAAATCGGTCAAGGTTTGGATCAGGCGGTTGCGGGGCTCTTGTATAAGCTCCGATTTTCCCGTCTCCGTTGTAATCGATAATCGGCGGACACCAGCCCTGAGCCTTTTCGGCATCATGCGTCGTATCCCACACGCGCGAATTGACCCAACCAACGCCGCCGATCTGAGCGATCTTGAGCGCGAAATATACGGTCTCATCCTTGTCGTTTGCGATCATCAGATGGTGAATGCCGAAACAAAGATCCACGGCATCGAACTTGCCCGTTTTGGGGTCGTAAATATCGACGCCCCAGCCCGCTTCATAGGGAGGCTGCCAGTTTCTTGAAAATACATTACCTGAGTTTGATTTGCAGAACCCGGGGTTGTCCTTGTGATTCTGCATGCCGATCCAAATGCGTCCCTTGCTGTCCATCTGAGGATTCTTGGGGTTTACAGCGTCTTCCGGCCATACGATGTCGTCCCCCCAGTAGGGAGAGGGCATGTAGTTTTTGTAGGGGACCACATGAGGCATCGTTTCTCTCTCATCCTCATTCCGCAGCGGAACTTTGATTGTCGATACGGTGTTCTCGCTGGGATCCATAACGATCATCGTTCCCGCTTCCCAATCCGTGCTGTAGACATGGCCGTATGCGTTTTGCATCGGATTTCTGTCATTGCTTGCCACGATGCCGTGCAGGAAAGCTTTGTCAGTGCCGATATCCCACAAAGTGAGGACGACGTTGCGTTCAATTCCCTGAGGTCGCGGCGGAGCTGGGGGCACCTCGCCACGAGCGATCCGGTCGGTCCAATCCGCAAACATCGCAATCCCGCGGTCATGACCGAATGCGCCATTGAGGTCTGCAACCATGAAGGAACCAAATTGACCGGACATGATTCGGCGATCCCAGGCGTGAGTGGTCGTATCGAAGTGCGCCAGATTGGGCGATAGCTCCCGCGTCGCCTTATCCCCCATCTGGTGACACATCTCGCAGCCGGAGTGGAGGCCTTCGATCCAATCTGCCTGTGCTTGTGCAACGCCTTCGCTGGCAACAGGCACACCCTGATTGGTATGTAACGCGCCATCGGTCCTGATCGGGAAGGCGCTCCGCGGTGGCACCTGCATCAGCGAGTACCAATAGCTTGCCGGATAATACTGTGCTGCGGCTTGCGCATCGGGGGCGATTACCGCCTGAAGCGCCAGCGTTTTGCCGCGATCTGCGTCAACGTGCTGCGAGTCGACTAGCCCGTACCCTCTTACCCAGACTTTGTAGTGGGCCTTCGGAAGATCGGGAATGAGATATCGACCCCGGTCATCGGTGACGACGATCTTTCGAAACCTGGTGGGCAATTCGGTAGTCTCCGCTATGACCCAGACGCGGGCTTCAGGACCGTTGGGGCTGGTGACGACGCCCCCAATATCCGTGGGGCCGACCGAAACCGAGCTTGCCATTTCCTGCTGGACCATCCCATGCCCATAAGGACGCGTGCCACTGCCACCCGTCACAGGCAGGACGTGAAACATTGCCAAGGACGCCAGCGTGGCTAAAGTTCCCAGAGTTACTCTCACCAAGACAACTCTCCTCTCTTTAGGAAATTCGCCCTGACCAAAGCACGTTTCGTCGTCATTCTCAGAACACATACTTTAGCGCGAACTGGATGAGCCGCGGATTCACTGATGTCGTTGTGATTTGTCCGAAAGTAGTGGTCTTCGACACATCCACCACCGCCGGGTTGTTAAATTGCGGGTGATTGAAAGCGTTGAAGAACTCCGTGCGGAATTGCAGAGTTGCATCTTCGCTTAGACCACCGACTTTGGTTGTCTTGAGCAGCGCCATATCCCAGTTGAATTGCCCTGGGCCAAGAATTATGCCGACGCCGCTGTTTCCGTAACCTGTTCCGTTGCCGATTACCGGGGTCGTGCAAAATGCCGACGCGTTGAAATACCCCGGGCCGCCGAGCACGCTCCCACCGAGACGAGCCTCGATACCGCCCGGGGTGGGCACATTTGCAGGACCCATTCCGGGACAGAATTGAGCGCGGGAAGTCACCTGAGCGCCTGGGCCAAAGCCATAGATCGTACCCCCGCGCGTGTCGGTAATTGTCATAGGTGTGCCGTCCTGGACGATGGTCACTCCGGAGAGGTTCCAGCCATTCACCAGTTTGCCTTTGAGTCCGTCCCGGTTTCCGAAGGGAAGGTCCCAACTGTAATTTACTGCGAGGCGCTGCGGCCGGTAGAGCGGACTCGGTCCGTATTGTTGCCTCGAGTTATTGGGGTCGTTGCTATCGAGGCCCGTGGTGGTGCCCATGAGATCGCTCAAATCACGGCTCCAGGTATAAGCAGCCTGAAACGTGAGGCCGTGAGAAAGCTGCTTGCGCACCGTTGCCTGGAGACTGTTGTACTTGAAGTCCCCAGTAAACAGTTGAGCGTTCAGGCCCCCTGGGGCAAAACCGAGATAGGGAACGCGGAGAGAAGCATTGGCGACTGTGTTTGTGGTGAGTCCGTTGATCGGGTTCGTGGCGCTCGCGAGTTGAGCCTCGTTGATCTCATGGGTGCCGGTGGTCTGATGGATGCCGTGCGAACCCACGTAACCGAGTTCGAGCACCCAGCCTCGGAGAAA
This sequence comes from uncultured Acidobacteriota bacterium, assembly GCA_963709105.1. Taxonomy (GTDB): domain Bacteria; phylum Acidobacteriota; class Terriglobia; order Acidiferrales; family UBA7541; genus Palsa-295. The sequence continues at coordinate 69,710 of CAVPVC010000010.1, read as the reverse complement.
TTCGTATTGTGTGTTCAGGTTCCATTCATCTGTCAACGGAGTCGGCATGTTTTGCTGGGCTAACGTGACTGACAAGTTTGAACTGGTTCCAGTCTGCGTGGCAGGGTTGATGTTCACCCAGCGAGGCGCCCATCCGAGCGAGGGATGGCCATAAGGAAGTGCAAAGGTAGAGAAATAATTCGCCGATCCCGATTGAAAGATCGTGGGGGCATAGGGAAGACCTTGCAGTGCTCCGCTGGTGAAGGTTATCAGGCCCACGCGATCGTAGAAGTAACCGAAGCCCCCGCGAAAGACCCATCGATCGGTGGCGAGCGGCCTCCATGCGACTCCGATGCGCGGAGCAAAATTGTCAATCGGCGGATCGTTCTGGGTTCCAATCTTCCGGCTGTTCTGGAAGAGTCCTCCGACTGGCGGGGCGGGATTGATCGCAGGGTTGTAATTCGAAGGCACTACAAATCCGGCCAGCGAACCGGTGGCAGCCGAGGTTCCCAGCAGGGCCGGGGTATTGACCGTGTCGATCAGGCTGGGCCAGATATTGGTAGCGTTGCCGTACTTGTCGTATGCGAGATCATCGTATTCCCACCGCAAGCCAAGGTTCACCGTCAGCCGCGTATCGACCTTGATGTCATCTTGAACGAAGGCGTTGGCAGCTCCCCAACGGAAGGCATGTATCAGCCCGTTGGGCGGAGTGACGGAGGTGGCGTTCCCTGTATTGGAGACGTTACTGGTCGAAGTCCCATTGGTTTGCCCCGGAAGGACCGCGCTGGTGCTGCTCGCCTGGCTCATGGAGCAAGCCGAAGCTGAAAGACCCGGGGCGCAGCCCGGCAAGGCCAGCAGAAAGTCTTGAAAGCTTTGGAAGGTTAGATAACCGGTTGCGAGGCCAGCGAAATTCCAATTGGTGCGGTCGCGTTCGAATTCAAAACCGGTGCGAATTGTATGTTTTCCGTGAGACCAGGAAAGCTGGTCCGCGGCTTCCCACGCAGTTGTTTCTTTGGTGCTTTCATTCGCGAAGTTTGCTCCGATCGTGAATGAGGCGGATCCGCTCACGATTACCTCGTCGAGGTAATTGTTTGCCGGAATTACCGGGGCGATGCCAACCTGGGTATCGGTGAAGGGCACCGTTTGGTTCAAATCGGCGACGGCGCGCTGAATCGAAACACGGGCTTCATTTACGAGATTGTTGGTCAAAACCGACGTGAGCTTAACAACATAATCGCGATTTCCAGTTTCGGCGGCCGAACCCGTGTCAGGCAGACAAGTGCCGGGTATGGTTCCACCGGCTGTGCTGGCGCCGCACCAGAAGCTATAGGCCGTCGGATCGTCGTTATAGAACCACCGCCATGACAGCGTGTTGCTGCCGTTGATGACATAATCTGCGTTTCCAATGGCCTGATGCTCGGTGAATCGGGCCGGAATACTGAATGTAGCATTCTGATATTTCCCGTTGCTCGAGCCAGGCACGTAGTAGCTGCCGTCCGGATTCTTAAGCTGCAAAATACTGATGGCCACGGGATTGATATTCGATCCGTTGCAGGCGACCTGAGTTCCCGCGTTGGTGGTCTTTCCTCCAGCCGTGCCCGTTTGACAGAAGACGGCTCCCAAAGCAGCCTGGAAGGCAGCCGTATTTGATCGATCACCAGCGGGAATCGGGGCCAGGACTGGGGCAGAGTAACCGCCCGATGCAATGCCGTTTATCTGCCGGGTCTCTTGATACGATGCAAAGAAGAACAGCTTATCTTTTTTAACAGGACCGCCGAACACGCCGCCAAATTGATTCTGATTGAGCACCTGGCGCCCGTCGTTTGGGAGCCCGTTCACGGGAGGCGTAATCTTGCGGAAGAAATCGTTGGCGTTGAGGTCTGTGTTGCGGAAGAACTCGAATGCGGTTCCGTGGAAGGCGTTCGTGCCGGACTTTGTTACGACATTTACGTTAGCGCCCGGATTGCGCCCGTAGCCCGCATCGTAGAGCGAAGTCTGAATCTTGAACTCCTGGATTGCATCGGGATTGGCAATCCCAATTCCCGAATCCGAGCCGGAATCGGCGCCGTTTCCGTGGCCCGCAATAGAAACGATAGAGGCTCCGTCCATCTGATAATTGTTTTGGTAGGTTGAGCCACCGTTGACGACGATGTCCTGTGTCCCTTTTCCCAGGGTGGCGGCATCGAACACGCCGACGTTGGCGCCTGCGGAAAGACCGAGGAGGTTCGTATAATTACGGGTGGTCAGAGGTGTGGCGGTAACAGCTTGAGAGGCTATCACCGTCCCCAGGGCGGAAGTCGCGGTCTGAACGGCTTCGGTTTCGCCACGAACCTCGACCTGCTGGGTCTGAGCGCCAACCTGCAAGGTTTGATCGAGGACAGCCGTCTCTGTGACTACGACCGTCACCGACGGCACCTCCGATGTGTTGAACCCAGACGCTTCAAACTTCAGTTTGTAATCGCCAGGGGCGAGCAACCCAAACTTGTAGGTACCGTCTGAATCAGTCCTGGCGGTACGCACTTGACCGGTGCCGACACTGGTGGCCGTAACAGTTGCATCCGGCACGATAGCGCCTGAAGAATCCTTCACCGTTCCGGTCAAGGCACCGGTTGCAGCCGTTTGGCTGAAGACGGAGGGAGCGAATAACAATAAAGTGACCAACGGAACGAGAAAAAGGAAACGGCGGCTGTGCCCATAGTTGGGCGCGTCTGTCGACATGAGTATCCCCCGGATTTTTATTTGACTTCTGGACCCACCTGCTCCCCTGGAGCACCCGGAGAGACGGCTCATTCACTGAGCAGGTTTCACGGTTTCTTTAGGCAGCCGCCGGGATTGAGATCGAGCGAGGCCTTGATGGCAGTGCTGCCACACAGGGTCTAGAGTTGAATCTTCTGCGACCAGTGGTCGGCATCGCAGGAAATCGTGTGCTACGGATGGTCCTGCTCGGTCGCAAGATTCGCCCGCTCTCGTGCTCCGTAGATTGCCCCAGGGCTGCGAGTTGTGGCGAAATAGTTGATGCCGATATGAAAAGAGCGCTACGAGGTCTTTCCTTTATCGCGGTCGCTTTGTCGCTGGCGGCGTCAATCCCCGTTTCAGCCAAGCCGATCCAGATCTATGGGGTGTGGCATTGCGGGAGCGATCTATGCGGGTGGGACAACGTGCCCGAGATGAACGATTTCGACATCAAGAATCATCGGCTCATCGACCGCGGTGATGGCAAACCGTCTGTGAATTTGGTGGTTCTCAGTTTTGTGGACCCGCTGAGGTTGCTGAACCTGACAAACGATGCTCATAACAACGACGGCATCCCGATTGGCATAACGCCAAAGATCGTGACCTACTTCACCAGCCACAAAATCCGCGTGATGATTTCAATTGGCGGATACACCTATGCCAAGGACTGGGACCAGGCGCTTGCAACGAACCCGAAACAATTGGGGATCAATGCCGCTCAGGCCGCAGAGCGACTCGGGGTGGGCATCGAGATTGATTATGAGAATGACCGCAGCCCCAATCTGAGCGGTTTGCAGGAGTTCATCACTTCCTACAGGTCCGTCTTCCCGTACGACGCAGCAGCCAAGAATCCTGCAGCCCGACTGACGATTGACCTGGCCATGGACGACGACTACCTCGTGGCGCTGACGCAGTACGCTACCGCAAATTGGCTCACGACCGAGCGCCCGGTCCTCGACTATGCCAACGCGATGGTTTCTTCCGAACAGACAGGCGCTTCAATGCTGGAAGATGGCTGGCGGGAACATATCGAAGGCAAGGCTGGGATTTCTCCCCTAGCCCCGTCCAAACTCACTGGCAGCCTGTTCATCGCAACTCGCGGAGGTGTCTCAGCCGAATGCACCGATTTCACCAAATCCTTACAGAAGGCGACTGGCGAATTTGTTAAGACAGTGAAACCGCACGGCGCTGGAACGAGCAAAGGAATGCTCGGCTACATGTTCTGGGCGGCTGGATGCCCCGCATCGAGGTCAGCATGCACCGCGCCGCCGAACACATGTGAGAATGGAGTGGGGGCTGGCGCTAGGGTGTACAAAGTGGCGGTGGCGATGCCGCCGCTGCGCCGGCATTAAACCTGGTATGTGGATAGGTATTCCCCAGATACTTTGAGAACCCGGAGTTCTGGACTTTGCAACTCGCCGCAGGAGCTAGAAAGTCACTGGCTAAAACGAGGACTACGGTAGCCGAGGACGGAATAACGCATGAAAAATCTCTTTGAAGCGGAGAGAGTGACCGCGTGCCTCTGAGTGCCGCGGCGCAAAGAAGCAAAGCGCCCAGGCGACGTCGAGTCAGGCGGTCGAATTCAGTCCGGGCTTTATCGAGATCCTTTGGATTGCTTCTCCTACTCTCGGCGATTCTCGGTATGGCTGTATTCATAGTGGGGGCTGAATATACAGTCAGCTTCCGATCACCGTTACGCGTTCGGCTCCAGTGGCCAGTGGTGATGGCGGCCAGGAGCTCTGGGGAGACAACTCAGGCTCAGTCCGACCAATTCGGCCACCGACTGACAGCGTATCAGCAATACGCTTGCAATAAATTCGGTTCGGCGTGCCGCATTGCGCTGGCAGTCCAACGGGCTGAAAACCCGCGGGGTGACTGCGAGATTTATCATTACAATTCTGACGGGACGCTCGATTGGGGTTATTTCCAGATCAACACTGTCCACTTGAAGCGCGTGGGAGTAAATCTTCATGATCTGCTGGACTGTAAAGCGAATATTGACTTCGCCTACCAGCTCTATACCGAGAAGGGTTTCGAACCGTGGACAACGTACAGAAGCGGGGCATACCTGGAATTCCTGCGAAACTTTTGATCGATCGACGTCTCCATTTGACCAGCCGCATTCTCTGACGCTAGGACACTTGGATCGGATACCGGACACTCCAGCGTTAATCGGGACTTGGGGGTCGGTGTTTTCCGCTGTTGCAGGCGCCTGAAATCATCTGTTCAATTATCGCGAGTTCGCGCGGTGACGAACGTGAGCTCCTATGGGAGATTGCTAAATGCGAACAAAGCGGCCGCTCCGGGAACCTGTGCGTGAGGAAGCGGCATCGAGCCTCAAGAACTACATCACCCCTGCCGGATTGCAGCGGCTGAAAGACGAACATCGATTTCTACTGAATCGCGAGCGGCCCGCGGTGGTGAAGGTCGTTACATGGGCTGCCAGTAACGGGGACCGCAGTGAAAACGCCGACTACCTCTACGGCAAACGCCGGCTACGACAGATCGATTCGCGGATTCTCTTTCTCACGAAGCGCATTAACGCGGCCGTTGTCGTCGATCCCACCGCTCGGCGGCCGGGATCAGCCGCTACGCGAGTCTTCTTCGGCGCAACCGTGACCTACAAGAACGCGGTCGGCCTCAAACAGGTCGTCTCGATCGTCGGCATTGACGAGGTGGACCTCGACCGCGGTTACATCAGCTGGCGCTCGCCTCTTGCCAATGCGCTCATGAAGGCTAGCCCCGGCGACCGCGTGATCGTGCGCGCGCCAGTGAAGACGGACTATCTCGAGATCATCGACGTCGAGTACGCGCCGATTCCGATGGATCCTTTCCGCGATCCGCCAGGCGCTCAGTCGATGCCCAACGTCGAAAGCTCATAGTCGAAGGAGTGGAGTTTCAAGATTTGCTGCCTTCCGCGAACAGCGGCTCTTCTGTAAAACGTGCCGATCCAGCTGGTACTGGGCCGTATATGGACGGGTAGGGCGTTACTCTGGGGCTTGGATTCACAGCTCCGCCAGTACGGCGGAGACTCGTGCTACGGTATTGCGTGGCAAATAATCAACGAGATGCCGGGCTCGTCCGGGCAGTTTGGGTGTGGGGTTTGACGGCGAGCATTATTAATATTGTTGTCGGCGCCGGTATTTTCGCCGTTCCCGGAGCCCTCGCCGCCAACATGGGATCGTACGCCCCCTTGGCGTTTATTGTCTGCGGGATCGTGATCGGAGCGGTCGCCATCTGCTTCGCTGAAGGTGGCAGCCGAATCCCGACCAGCGGCGGAGCGTATGGCTACATCGCAGCCGCTTTTGGACCGCTCCCTGGCTACATCGCCGGGACGCTCTTTTGGTTTGGCGATGCTCTGGCCTGCGGCGGCGTCTCCGCAGCCTTGGCTGATGTGGCTGTGAGCGTGGTTCCGCCCCCGTTCACTGTTCCGGCCCACGCGATCGTGATCATCGGTGTCATCGGCGGCATTGCGTCTGTCAACATGGGCGGCGTTGCGCGCGGCGCACGACTCGTGGACGCCGCGACGATGCTGAAATTGATTCCGCTCGCGGTCTTTGTGATCGAGGGCGCGGCCACGATCCACCCGCGCGAACTTCGTGCAGACGTTCCGACCAGGCTCCGCCGGTCTCGGCCGTGCATTGCTTCTGGCATTGTTCGTTTTTACGGGAATGGAAACCCCTCTGGCGGCGAGCGGTGAAGTGATTCAGCCGGCTCGTACCACTCCGCGAGCACTGGCAATGTCCATAGCGTTCGTAACACTCCTCTTCATAGCCGTTCAGGTGATCGCTCAGGGAATTCTGGGGCCCGTGCTGGCGCGCTCGACGACTCCGCTTGCCGACGCGATGGGGCGGATCAGTCCCGCGCTGCGTCTGCTGCTTTTGATCGGCGCGGCATTGTCGATGTTCGGCTGGATCAGCAGTGACATTCTCGGAACTCCCCGCATGGTGTTCGCTTTCGCCCGTGACGGGATGCTTCCGCGCGCGCTGGGGCGTGTGCATCCGACGGCCCATACGCCGCATATCGCGATCGCCTACTACGCCGCACTGGCGATCGGGCTTGCGTTGACTGGGACGTTTGTCGAACTCGCCGTGCTCGCAACGCTCGGGAGCGCGGCTCTGTACATCGGTGCCTGCGCAGCGGCCTGGAAGCTTGCACGCCAAGAAGTGGCAATGGCTGGGGCGCCACTGAATTTCCGCTGGTTGACTGCAGCTATGCTGCTAGGTATTAGCGGTATGCTGATCCTAATCGCATTGGCTTCCCGCGTTGAGATTTTGGGACTATTGGTATTCATGGCAGTCAGTGCCATCATCTATCTGCTTCAGTCCCGGAAGTTACCCCGAGCCCGAGAGAATTACAAAGAACGCCGCCACTAGAAAGCACGCTCGGTGCTATCCTGCCAGCTGCGCTTCGTTTCGAGGCCGGAAATCGGCCCGACGCAAGCCGTCAACAATGTAAGGACAGCGTTGCATCAAATTCCAGATAAGACCCGTCCGGTAATTTTCGATCATCAGCACCACCGGGCCCTGGTTGAGTCCGTAATGCCAGGGACTTTCCCAGCCGTTCGCGTTCCCCTCAATGTGCCAAGTCGGATTGAAAGAGGCTTTGAAGCCATAAGGCATATTCTCGCGCAGGTGCAGATGGTCGAAGTAGCACATCGTGGGCAAAACAATCTCTGGTGCGAAAGGCAGCGACGTCACGGCCGCCCAGGGGGCGATGGTGCCGTCATCGGGTCCAAAGGGAACTCCGCGCGCCCGGTAGCCGAAAAACCTGCGCTGCAGTCCATCGATTGGCCGCGTTGCGTTGCCAGGCCCGTCGCTCGCCGTAATTCCCCAGCAATGCTCAGAATACTTGGCGAACTTGTGAGGATTTTCAATCGCATACTGCTGCTGCACGAGCGTCGCTTTACGGCTGTTCTCGAAGTAATCGGTGCTGTTCTCCCGCATATAACGGTCCTGAATTCCGCGAAGATCGAGCCAGATCTGGGGAAGCTGATGAATAAAAAGCGGGCCAGCGTAAAGATATTTGTGTCCAAAGTGATCTTCCCAATGAAAACCGGAGGCCCAGGCTGCGTAGCTTTCTTCGGGCAAAGGGTGCGTTGGCGAACCGAGGCCCAGGATATACAGCAGCAGCGCCTCGTTGTAGCCCTTCCAACGATACTTTAAAAATCCGTGTCCGCTGCCAGGTTTCCATCCATGATTGACGGCCACTGCTCCAGCCTGGGCCCATTGCCAATCGGCACGCAGATACAATCCGTCGGCGAGATCCCGGATCTCGCGTTCCTCACTGGTGTTCCGATCGAAGTAGCTCGCGGCCACGAGCGCTCCCGCCAGCAGCAACGCGGTATCGATCGTGGAAAGCTCGCATTTCCAGACGCGCCTCCCGGTCCGCAGACTCAGGAAGTGGTAGTAGAAGCCGTGGTAACCGGTCGCCTCCATCCCGGTTCCCTGGGTGCTGTTCCAGAAGAATTGAAGGGTCGCGAGCGTTCTCTTGACGGCGTGAGCGCGCGAGATGAAAGATCTTTCGACGCCAACCGGATACGCGGTCAACGCCAGGCCTACTGCGGCGATGCTCGCGGGTGATCCTTGCTGGGACTTGTCTTTTACCAGACCGTTGGCCGGGTTGGATTCCTTTACGAAGTATTCAAACGACTCACGCTGCAATCGATGCAGCATTGCCTCTTCGCGCTGGCCGCTGCTCCACATGTTTGATTTTGTCACGCTTCTGTTAAGGCGAACTCAAATGTTATCGCTGCGATCGCGTGCGGGGGCATCGTAACGGCGCAGCTCAGATTTCCGTCCTCATACTGCCATCGCTGCTCTTCTTTCACTAGCTGCGAAGCTGCCTTCAGTTTCTCGACCTGCGCGGCGCTCAGATAGTCGGGTCGCCCCATCGACTCCCAGAGTTTCCGGGGATTTGCATGCCGTTCATCGATTCTCTCCACATAGACGCGGCGTGGCCGCCGAGCGCCCTTGAACTGGATATTTATCCGCTGGTTGCGGATGGAATGATGAGGCATGGCATGGTTGGTGAGAAGCATCGTAGCCGCCGTTTGCTTGCGTACGAACCAGGCATCGACCGTTTCGTGTTGGCCTTCCACGTCAAACATGTCCGTGCCCAGCCGATGAAGGAGTTCGAAGGCCCGGTAGACCGGTTTTGCGATTCCATGAAGGCTCAGCAACCCGAAGCCTCCCTGAAAAGGAATGGAGGGAAAGTAGTTCTCATTGAAGATGTCGCTGAAAGTCCAGAAGCTGTAGCCTTCTAACAGCCCGCGCGCTTCGAGAATGATCTTGACCGCATAGGTTGCTGCGAATGCCTCATCGTGAAGCGCATCGCGCGGGTTCGACGAGATATTCCACTCGGTGTAATAGACCGGCAAGCCTTTCGCCTGGTGGCGAACCGCCCTTACATCGTCACGCATCACGTGAGGTGGCGCGTGCTGCAGTTGAGAAAGCGTGTCCGCGCCGGCCTTCCCGAAGGCATCGGTCGGGTAATGATGAGTGCTTACAAAATCCACTGGGACTTTGCGGTTTTTGCAGAACTCCAGAAATTCGGGAACCCAGGCGTTTTTAGCGGTCGCGGGCCCCCCTACTTTCAGCAAGGGATCGACCCGCTTTAGCGCTTTCGCGGTGATCTGGTACAGCTTGAAATAGTCCTTCTGGGTGCCGGTCCAGAAAGCCTTGAGGTTCGGCTCATTCCACACCTCGAAAAACCACTCACGAATTTCACTTAAGCCGTAGCGTTCCGCCCAGTGCGACGCCAGCTTGTGAATCAACTCTCCCCACTGGCGATAGTTCTTCGGCGGAGTTACGTTCGCGTGGTAACTGAAGACCCGGGTGGAACCTGAAGCGAGCGTTTCGGGCATGAAGCTCAGCTCCACGAAGGGCCGCATTCCGATCGAAACCAGAAAATCCATCACCTGGTCCGCATTGAAAAACGAGTAGAGGTTTTTGTTCATCTCGCACACGAGCGTGCCCATTTCATCGGAAAGAAGAGCGTGAAAGCGCACGTGCTGAAACCCCAGTTCGTTGTGGCAACGCCGCAGCTGCGTTTGCCAGTCCGCGCGCAAGGCGAGCGGGGCGTGCCCGCTACCGACCGTATGCTCCCAGAAGTGAGTAAAGGGTTTCGCAGGCCGCGATAAATCACAGGAAAATGTCGGCATCGGTTCGGCTATCCTAACTTGCAGCACAGCTACAGCAAGGTTCGCAAAGCCCGGCGCGCTTCCGGAAGCACGAGCGGCACCGACGCGAACGTCGCAACGGAAGCAATGACGCACCAGAAACAGAGGGCCCGGTGTCGCCTCCATTCATCGACCGTGTATCTGGCTGCCACTGTCGCGTCGAATCCAACCTTCGCCACGAGTAAGAGTGGAAGCAGAGGCTGAGTCTTGGCGCGCTTGGGTGAACCCATTGCCGCGAGCGCCATTGTGGCGGCATAGCTCCCCATCGCCAGCACGGAGTCCGGCGTTTCAAGCAGTGCGTATCCTTTGGCCGAACTGGTCACCGCGTCCGAATGCAGGTGCGGCAGGCGCGGTTCCGGGACATGATCGAGAATTCCGATCTGATAAAGCGCAATCACGCCCATAGCAGCGGCGGCGGTCAGAAACAGCCCGAAGATGCCCCGGCGACGGCGCATGTCCGCACGCGAACTATGACGGAGACGCAACCCCAATTCTCTTGCTTGATCCTCGCTGCGCTGGATGAGCTTCATTGCCGGCTCCGCAGGAACAATCCGCATCCAAGCGCGGCGATTCCCAGAGCTGTCGGTATCCAGGACGTCCGGTGCGTTGTCTGCCAGAGCTGCATGCTGTTAGTGTGCGCCCGGTCGTCGAAGATGCCGTGCGCACCGTGATCGCCAGGAACGGGTTCGAAAAGGTTGTTGGGCCGATTGGGGCTGACGGGCTCGTCGGTTTGCTGGCCGTCGTAGCAAGTCTTCGCGAGATAGGTATCGAGCATTCCCGGAGCCACCTTGTTTCCTTCGATGGCTTGCACCGTGGGGCCCCCAACGAAAACTTCCCGGCGGCGGTGGTGAGCGGCCCAGACAATCGCTTCCGCAGCCACCTCGGGCTGGAAGATCGGCGGCACGGGCTGGGGGTGACGTGGCAGCTTCGTCTTACACCAGCTGAACTGTGGCGTATTGAGTGCGGGCATCTGCACCATAGTGATATGGATTTCGCTGCGGTCATGAATGAGTTCCGATCGCAGCGAGTCGGTGAATCCCGCGATCGCATGTTTCGCGCCGCAGTAAGGCGCTTGGAGCGGGATGGACCGGTACGCCAAAGCCGAGCCGACTTGAACGATAGTCCCGCGGTTCCGCGGATACATACGCTTTATGGCGGCCATCGTGCCGTATACGGTTCCGAGATAGGTGACTTCGGTCGCACGCTTGAATTCGTCCGCGGTGATTTCCCGGAAGGGCGAAAAAACCGTGGTCATAGCGTTGTTTACCCAGATATCGATTGGGCCAAACTGCCTCTCGATCTCCTCCGCCGCGGCCTCGACCTCTTCGCTCCTTGCCACATCGGTTGGGATGGCGAGCGCTTCCGCGCCGTCGTTTTCAACATCGCCCCTTGCGCCCTCCAGTCCGTCTTTTCCCCGGGCGATCAGCCCGATCCGCGCCCCGCGTTTTGCGAATGCCCGTGCTGTCGCGCGCCCGACTCCCGCCGACGCGCCGGTGATAACGACTACTCCGCTTTTATTGCCATTGTTTGATGACATATGAAACCCCTCCTCTCTCTTTTCGTTCTTGTGACAAAAGCTTTGTATGCGTACGCCAATCGTGCAATCCCACGGGAATCGGGTTAAGCGATCGCGCTGTGAGTCTCACGCCAGTCGCGGCACGCCTTTGCCCCAGGTATCCGGCGGCGAGAGATCGTAGCGAATCGTCGGAGTTTCCAGGTTTCGCGCCGAACTCGTAAAAATGGCCGCGCCCTGAGTAATCAGATAGTCCGCCGTGCGCGCCGCGAGAGCCTGAATCGTCAAACCGGGATTCGCCGAACCCTGTGTCGGCAGCAAGCTTCCATCGCACACGAAAAGATTCGGCACGTCGTGCGTCCGCCCGAATTTGTCCGTGACCGAAGTTCCCGGGTCGTTTCCCATGCGCGCGCCGCCGACCAAGTGTGCGTACCGGGCCTCTTGTACGACCTCTTCAGCACCCGCGGCTTCCATGACCTCCATCACTTTATTCTTCCCGAAGGCGATGACTTTCTTGTCGTTGTCGTGAAGGTTGAAGGTCACCTTGGCGACCGGGATTCCATGACGGTCTTTTTCCTCGGCGATCTCAACCCGGTTATCCTCCCAGGGAAGAATCTCGCTCAGCAGGGCGATGGCGCCCCAGTGGTTGTAATCCATCATGATTTGGCGCATGCCCCATCCCCACGCGCCTTTTGCCACCATCATCTGGCGAGCGAAAGCGATGGGCAGCGGACCCACGGTTTGAATGGCAAAGCCGCGGGCAAATCCACGTTTTGGATCCGTTTCGTAGAACTCCTCGGTCATTGCGTGCGCGGGAGGCGCTTTGTACATTCGGACCAGCTCCTTGAATCGCCCGAGGACTACGTTTCCGCCTTGCGCCATCAGATAGCGGCCCAGCGTGCCGCTCGAATTGGCCAGGCCGTTTTCGTGCCCTGGGCACGCCGAATTCAAAAGCAACCGGGGTGTTTCGATGGCATAACCACACACGATGACGGCCTTGGCCTTCTGTATGGTCTCTTGTCCATCAGGGTCGAAGTAGGTGACTCCCTGCACCCGCCCGTTTTCCCCAAGATTGATTCGGGACCCCATGCAGTGGGCGCGAATTTCCGCTTTGTGCTGGATCGCGTCCGGAACGTGAGAAATCAGAGTGCTCTGCTTCGCTCCGACCTTGCAGCCCTGAATACAGAAACCGCGGTAAATGCAGTGCGGGCGGTCTCCGTGCGAACCCGCAAGGATCGCCACCGGGCCGCCGATACTCACGCGAATGCCGAGCTTCGTGCATCCTTTCACCAGGATGTCGCCGCATCCGCCCATGGGATGAGGGCCGTAAGGGTACCCATGCGGATGGCCCCACGGAAAATACGCGGGCCCGGAAACGGGAATCTCTTTTTCGAGAAGTTCGTAGTAAGGCTTCAGATCTTCATAAGAAATGGGCCAGTCAATGCCGACTCCATCTTCGGTGTGAACACGAAAATCGGAAGGGTGCAGCCGCGGCGTGAAGCCAGCCCAGTGAACCGATCCGCCGCCCACGCCGCGGCCGCTGTTGTTTGCTCCCAGTGCCAGCGGTTCTTCACCACCGGTGATGCGCAATTCGTTCCAGTACAGTTTGTGGGAACCCGCTTCGTCGCTGACCCAGTCGCGTTCGGTATCCCAGAAGGGACCCGCTTCCAGTCCCACCACGCTGAATCCGGCGCGGGCCAACCGCTGCAGCAAAACGCCGCCAGCCGAGCCGACGCCGACAATGCAATAATCAACGGCCTCGTTATTGCGGTATCTCCGCATGGGAAATTCCATCCGCTGCATGGCGCCGAGCATGTGGACGGGATTGGCCGGGGTCTTGAAGGGACCAGAGAAGGGCGCTTTCAATGCGTGCCCCCTTGGCCTGGACTGGCCTTATGTTCTTCCGCGCCTCCGACTTTGGTAAATTTTGCGGAAGGCGAACCTGCAGGGGGAGCCCAATCATAACGCCGCTCATCGACCTCCCACGGCTCGGGTTCGCCGCCCTCCAGGCGCATATATCCCCGCGGATAGGCGGGGCCGCCAAAGCCGATTTCATCCCACGCGTAAGGGTGCGCGTAATAAGCGCCCACCACATCTTGCACCAGTAAAAGCCAGAAGCGTTCCACATCCATTTGCTTCCAGATGTCGTGTGCCGCGGGAGGATTGCCATCATGCAAAGTTTCCAGAACGGATTCCTGCTCACCGGCGCTGAGGTCGAGAAATGGCTTTCCGAACATGTGCTGAGCGATGGCTGCAATTCCCTGTAAGCCCAGCCGAAGCGCTTCCTGGTCAGGGGGCATGTCTTCGTAGCGATAGCCATCGAGGCGATTGTCGTGCAGGCGTTCATCGATTGCATTGACGATGGGGATTTTGCAGCTCTCGTGGCGGTCGTCTTGCGGGAGGATCCGATCGCAGACCGCCTTCATCAGCTCCGCTTCTCCCGGGGAAAAAAAGCGGATCGGCGGGACGGCCTCCACCCGTGCGACGATGACTCTGCGGGTCGCTTCGTCCCAAAATGCCTTTTGGCTCATGGTGTGGAAGCCCGGGTAGTATCCGGGATGGCTTTTAGGTTCAAGAGTTTCGCCCGTGTGCGGGTCGATCGGTAGGGGGGACTTGCTGGAGTCGGGCATTTTACCATTCCCTTCGAAACATACTGGCGAGAAGACCCAGAAATCCGCAGGCGGCGAACAGGAGCGGAGCAAAAATCGGGGGCCCATACATCACGTTGTAGAGCGGAGTCTTAAGGCCGCCGGGGCGTCGCCGGACACCTCGCGCGTGGTAGAAAAATCCCACCATGCCATCCGCGATTGCCAGCGCCGACGCGGCCGGCAACAGCTTTTTTGCCGCTTTCGGGCTCCCAATTGAGCCCAGCCCTGCGCCGATCAGCAGTCCGGCGATCACGATAGGGCTCCATTGCGCTTTGTATTTGAAATTGTTTTTGTAGTGCGAGTAAAGGGCTTCGATTCCGCTGAAGAAGGCAGAGGCGACCGTCGCTGCCGCGAGGTGCCTTTGAAACTTTCCTTCCCGCACCTCTTGCGCCAGCGTGAGTTCCTCGCGGCGCAGTTTCCGCGGCAGCAGCTTTTTCCAGGGCGCCCAGCCTGGAATCGTCCCCGCCTGCTGCGATGAGGATTCCTCGCGCCGCAGGAACGACGCCACAAGACCCAGATACGCGCTCGTGCCGAACAAAAGCGGGGCGAACAGCGGCGGCCCCATCACGATGTTGAAAACCGGAAGCCGCCATCCACCGGGTTTTCGTTGAATTCCGCGAATATGGAAGATGAATCCGATCATGCCATCGGCGAGAGTGATTGCTGAAACTGCGGGAAGCAGAGTGCGGGCGGCTTTCCGGCTGAAGGCGCCAGAGATCCCGGCGAGCAAAAGAGCGCCACTGCATACCACCGGCGTATACATGATGCGCTGGCCGTAGCTTCCGCGATAGTGCTCGTAAGTTACCTCCAGCCCGGCAACCGCGCTCGAGAGGCCAGCAACCAGTGCCAGGCTGCGCTGGAACCGTCCTTCGCGAATGTGATGGGCGACAATATGAATTGCCTGTTCGCCTTCCCGAACGCCCTGCGCTGGCTTCACTACGTCTTCCGCCTTGGTCATCAAAGAACTCATGAGGCGCACGTCCGGACATTCGCTTCCTGAGAACGCACTAGATCACTTCCCGGACTTTGTCGCTCAAAACCGACTTGAATATTTTCCAGCCATTGTTTTCGCCGCGAACGAGCGACTCCGCAAATTTGAAGGCCTGCTCCGAGGTGATGTTGCCCGGGGCGGGAGGTTCGTTGGGGTCAACAACGGCTTGCACCACCGCCGGCCCATCGTGCGCGAGCGCCTCGCGCAATATCGAAGCCGCCTGCGCCGGATCTTCGATGGTGTACCCGGCGGCCCCACAAGCTTTCGCGACTCCCGCAAAATCGATGGGTTCGAGCTCGACGCCATATTCGGGATTTCCTTCCATGACCATCTGTTCCCATTTGATCTGCCCCAGCACGTTGTTCTTGATGACGATCACCTTCACCGGAAGCTTGTATTTGACGAGCGTCGCGATTTCGCCCATCAGCATGGTCACTCCGCCATCACCCACAATGCACACCACTTGCCTTCCAGGGAATGCCACGGCCGCGCCGATGCTGTAAGGCAAGCCATTCGCCATAGTCGCGAGCGAGCCGGAAAGCGAGAATTTCATATCGCCGCGCATCTCGATGTATCGTGCACTCCAGGTGGCGATCGTGCCGCTGTCGGAGGAAACGATCGCGTCGTCGTCGAGTAATTTATTCAGATTCCACGTCACCACCTGCGGCTTCATCGGCGTTTCTTTGCGCGTGCCGCGAACTTCCATCAGTTGGTTCCAGCTCTTCATGTTTTTTTGCGCCTTTTCCAGGAAGCTTCGGTCTTGCTTCTCCTGGATGAGAGGCAAAAGAGCGCGTAGTACCGATCTGCATTCGCCCGCTAATCCGACATCCACCGGATGGCGCAAGCCGATGCGAGCCGGATCGATGTCGATCTGTACGGTCCTGGCCTGCCCCGGCTTGGGATAAAACTCCATGTAGGGAAATCCGCTTCCGGCAATGACCAGCGTCTCGCATTCCTGCAAGGCTTCCTGAGAAGGAGCCGTGCCGAGCAATCCGATGCCGCCGGTCGTGTACGGGCTGTTGTCGGGGACCACGGCTTTTCCAAGCAACGGTTTCACGATGGGAGCAGCAGTTAATTCCGCAAGCCGTAAAATCTCAGCGCGGGCTTTCAGGCATCCCGCTCCGGCCAGGATCGCGACCTTGCTTCCGCGGTTGATCAAGTCCGCGGCGGCCTGCAGTAATTCTTCGTGCGGCACGGGGCGGGAGGCCGCATAAACATCCGCACTGTGCTTGGGCACGTTGGCCTTCGACCGTTCCTCATCGCGGGAGGTCCAGTCCTGTATGTCTTTCGGGATAGTGATGTGGCTCACGCCGCGGCGGGTCAACGAAGTCTTGATGGCCTCATCCACGATATTGTTGACGTGGCCCGGGCCCATGATGCGCTGGTTGAACTCGGCAACGTCCATGTAGAGCTTGTCGAGGTCCACATCCTGCTGGTAATGGGTGCCGATCAAATCGTGGAAAGTGTGCCCCGTGATGGCCAGCACCGGCTGGCCGTCGCATTTGGCGTCATAGAGGCCATTCAACAAGTGCACGCCGCCGGGCCCAGACGTGGCGATGCAGACCCCCAGCCGCCCCGAATATTTTGCGTAGCCGACCGCGGCGAACGCGGCGGCCTCCTCGTGCCTGACCTGAATGAATCTGATTTTTTCCCGGTGCGTGCGCAGGGCCTCGAAGATGCCGTTTACGCCGTCGCCCGGGAACCCAAAAATCGTATCCACCCCCCAATCGATTAAGCGTTCCACCAATATGTCGGAAACATTTTTCGCCATGAAGTTCTCCCTGAAAGATCGCTCACGATTTCGCGCCCATTGGAATCCACTGCCTTTTCCTGCTATCAACGTGCTGCAGCGTGAGGCTTGCAGACTCCGATTGAAAATCCGTGAGCAGCTCATAACCGGTGGCCGTCACCGCCACCATGTCGCAGTGGCGAACGCCACCGTACCCGTCGACGTAAACAGCTGGCTCGACGTTGAAAACCATGCCTTCCCGCAGTACATCCGGCGATTTCCCGTGGAGCCGGGGAATGCTGTAGGCGCTCATCGGTGAAAAGCCGACACCGTGGCCCGTTCCGTGCCTGAGATATTCTGCTAACCCGTCGTTCATGATGGTTTGTCGGGAGGCAGCGTCCACATCCGCGGCGCGAGCACCTGGGTGGATGCATTCGAGCGCCGCGTTGCGCGCGGCCAGTACCGCAACCCGCATTCTGTGCTGGCGTTCATCGGGAGGCTGGAGCGTGTACGTGCGTGTGATGTCGGTCCAAAAACCGTCCACGTAGGAATTGCAGTGAATCATCACCGTGTCGCCCCGCTCCAGTTTCCGGTCGCGGGTGCGGGCGTAAGCGGCGGACGCTTTCGCGGCGTTGGGGCCGGACATGCAGAACGCGAATCCATCGCTTCGAAAGTAGTGGCGCGGCGCAGGCGTTGCCCCGTGAAGTGGAGCTCTAAACAGTTCGGCCGCCGCGGGCTCGTCCATTCCCGCCTGTAATCGAGATGCGCCTGTTTCAAATGCATTCCTGGCGATCCCGCAGGCGGTGCGGATCTTCTCGATTTCGGGTCGGGTTTTCACGGATTTCAAATCTCGAATCCACCCCTCCGACGGCGTCAGCGTCGCGTGCGGAAGCGCTTCGCGAACGACGTCGGCAAGATTGTTCCCGAAAAGATGAACCGCAAGGTAAGAGGCCGCCTGCGAACTGCCTCCCGACTCGACTCCGATCGAGCCCCGGCCGCTGTGAAGACGTTGCTGAAGCGCCGCCGTCAAAAGAGGCTTGATAGCGTCCGTTATACTTCGCATCTCTTCGAGAGTTTCCGCGGTGAAGGTCACGATCGAGTCAGCGAACGCTTCCTCGGCCAGTTCCTTCTCATCTTCGGGAATCAGCAAAATTGTGGGGCCATCGCGGAAACACAGGGCCACGCTGGCGCCAATCACCGGCCAGTAGCCTGTCAACAGCAGCACGTTCGAGGGAAGCGCGCACACCACCGCGTCCCAATTCGCTTCGACCAGCGCCTGATGATTCCGCGACTGTCGCTCTGAGTCGACGAGAGACTCCTTTCCGCTACGCGGCATAGCGCTCCGCATCGGCCTTCTTGAACTCCAGGCCCAAACCGGGCCGCGAAAGGTCGGGCTGCAGCCGGCCATTTTGGGGTTCGATTACCCCGTCGAAGAACATCTTCTCGATGCGAACGTGGTCGTGGAAATACTCAACATTTCGCAAACGCGAAATCGCGCAACACGGATGTAAATGCAATGAGGGCGAGGTGTGGGCGGACATGGGAACATTTGCCGCGTCGCAGAGCGCTCCGACCCTCATAAACTCGCTGATTCCCGCGCAGCGCGACGCGTCCGCTTGTTGCACGTCGACGGCGCCCGCGTCCAGCATTCGCTTGAAATAGACGAGGTCATAGCCATATTCGCCGGCCGCAATATCCATACCCACGGGCGCGCGGTCGCGGATGAGCCGGAGACCTTCGAGGTCGTCCGACGTTACCGGTTCTTCGAACCATGTCACGCCAAGATCCGAGAACCTTTGCGCCATCTCCAGCGCTTGCTTTCGCGAATACGCGCCGTTAGCGTCAACGTATAGCGAAGCCTCGCTGCCGATAGATTCACGCGCCGCTTTCACGCGGGCGAAATCCGCGGCTGGATCGCGGCCGATCTTCATCTTCACGGCGCTGATGCCCTGATCCACCCATCCGCCGAGTTGTTCCTGCAGCTTTTCTATCGGGTACGAGGTGAATCCCCCGCTGCCATATATCTCTACGCTCGGTTGCGCCGCCCCTAAGAGTGAAATCAGCGGAAGATCCAGCAGTGCCGCTTTTAAATCCCAAATCGCAGAATCAACGGCAGCGATGGCCATCGAGCAGAGGCCCGGTCGTCCGAGGTTCCGGATCGCATGCCGCATTTCCGCCCAGCGGGCGGCGACGTCCATAGCGCTTTTCCCTTGGATCAAAGGAACGAGCATGTCTTTTATCAGGTTGGCAGTGGGGACATCCGCGTAGGTGTAGCCAAGCCCGATTTTGTCGGCGCCTCTTGCGTGGACCACGACCAATGTTGTTCGGTCCCAAGCGAGCGTACCGTCGGATTCTGGGAAATCGGTAGGAACAGTATAGGCATCGACCGTCAGGCCTCGAATATTCCAATCGTCAGTGGACGCTTTTTTCATGTGTCTGGGACTGCCGCGAGGACGCCGCTTTCGGTGGAGCTTTAGTTGGATGCTCGGCCATGCAGATGACCTCAGAATCTGCCGGAGAAGCAGAGAATTGGTAATGGCACAGCGGCGATGAGTCGCTCTCGGCGTCACGCAACCGAGAGGCGCTATCGACACTCTTCGCTCCCTTTTAGTCTTTCATCTGGTGCAAAATTGGCACATCGGGTGAACTGCTTACAAAGACCAACAAAAGGAAAGTACCCTCGAGGCTGTTGCATACTCAAAAAACCGCACCAACCAGTGCCGGTGAGGTCAGGGAGCTTCACGCACTCACTCCTCGCGCTGACTTCACCCTGGGGGAGCCGACAGTTGGCCCGTTTAGGGCGGATGGCGTCACTACTAGGCGGGTATATTTCCTTCTGAGTCTTAGCCTCTTAGGCAGTCGCTCCCACAGGCGACAAACCAATATAATAAATCGGGCCAGGTTTTCGCTTTTCCTCTGGCGTTTCGTCGTTGTTTGGAGCGTCGAAAAACGTGCCACCGAGCAACAGTCTTTCGATTGCGCGAACGAGATCGCGAAACGCCTGTCCTTTTAGAACAACCCCTTGCGCACCTACTTGCCGCGCATCATCGCTTAATTGCGCAGATTCATGGGTTGTGAAAATCAGAATTGGGCAATTCACGCCCAGTTTTCTCAATCGCGTTGCTGCTTCCAGCCCGCTCATCTCAGGCATCGAAATGTCTAAAAGAATGATGTCGGGCTTTAGCTGCTGAGTCTTTTCAATAGCTTCGAGGCCGTTAGTCGCTTCGCCCACAATTTCCCATCCGGGGCGCGCATTAGAAATCAGGAATTTTAGTCCCTCGCGAAGAACTTCGTGATCATCGACTAGGAGGATTCGAGCCGTGTGGATCGCATTCATAGTACGCCTCACCCTTTCCTGTTTGGCTTAATCATTCGCGAGGAATTAGGCCGTATTGAATTGTGAATCAGTCCAGTGTCTGTTCCTATCAGCATTATTCCCTAGGGGGACCGTCGCCCGTAATTGTGTTCCGCTCTGGCCCGAAATCACCTCTAACTCTCCGCTTAATTGGCGGAGTCGTTCATCCATCCCTCTCAGCCCTATACCTTGCGAGGTCTTCAAATCGCCTTCCGATCTTCGGATCTGCCATGGAAAGCCTTTCCCCTGATCCGTCAGCTCCAATACAACTCTATCTTTTGATCGCGTAAGACGGATCATCGCCGTTTGGCTACCTGAATGCTTATGAACGTTGGTCAGACCCTCCTGTACAACCCGGAACAGCGCCAGCTCAATATCACGCGGGACGCGCCCAAAATCCTTCGGAATCTCATGAATTACGGTAATGCCACTTCGTTTCGAGAATCCTTCGAGATACCAAGGAATTGCTGATCCTAGTCCCATTTCTTCGAGCATGGGTGGGTACAACAAATACGAAACCGTGCGTACTTCATTCACGCACTGCTTAATTAAGTTCGCACATTGAGAAAGCTGGTGCTGCTTCGACGCATTGCTCTCCCCAGCCGTTAGGGATTCGATCTGAATTTTCAGCACGGACAAAATCTGCCCCAAACTGTCATGCATTTCCCGGCCAATGAGTCGCCGCTCTTCATCTTGAACACGCAGTAGGTGCAATGACAGCTCCCGGAGAGACCGTTCTGATTCTTCAAGTTTTTCCTTGGACGTCTCCAATGCTTTTTGCGCGAGCATCCGTTCGGTCAAATCACGCGTGACCTTGCCGAATCCGATTAGCTTCCCTTCGTCATCTCGAATGGCAGTCAACACGACGTTCGCCCAGAATCTAGAACCGTCCTTGCGAACTCTCCAGCCCTCGTACTCGATTTTCCCTTTGGACGCAGCTTCGTTAAGAAGTTGTTGAGGTATGCCACGGGTAATATCTTCATCTGTATAAAAGCAGGAGAAATGACGTCCGATAATCTCGGAACTCTTGTATCCCTTGATGCGCTCCGCGCCGGCATTCCAAGTTTTAACTTTGCCCTCGACGTCGAGCAGAAAAATCGCATAATCCTGGACACTTTCAACGAACAAATAGAAAGGATCGGCGCGAAGGGGATCGGTTTGATTACGGCTTTGCAAACCAGCTCCGAAATTAAGTGGTAGCGTTGTGAATTGTGACAAGAATCCTCGATTTGTCCCTCTGTTTGATATAGGGCGAATCCTGTATTGAGGCCATGAATTCTCCTAATTGAATGACGCCGCGTGGTACCCCCACGATTAAAAGCCACGCTCCTGCAGCGTTCTTAGTTCCCATGCTGCAGTTCCCGGAACAGCGCGTCACCCACCGCGCTGCTGCACGACCTGCTCAGGCCCCGTGTCACCCAAGCGCTCGTGGCTCTCCGCGGTGTACCACGGAGAGAACGGCGTGCGGGCCTTAAAAGAACGAGCCCGCAGCTACCTGGCCGTCACCCAGGATCTCACGCGGGTGATCAACCGGCTCAAAGCCCTCTACAGAAGCTGGATTATGGGTGGGATGAGTCAAGTTTTCCGCGGTTTTGCCGATAACATAGGTATGCCAGTGGATCTGCATGCTCGCGCATCTGTCGAGCAGGGGGCGGTTCCCAAACCTTGTCCCCGGTTCGTCGCCCGCCAACCCATTCTCACTAGCGATCAGAAAATTTTCGGCTACGAACTGCTATTTCGCGACGGACTGAAGGATTACGTCGGTACGGATGATATTACGGGCGCGTCGCGTAATGTCTTCGACATCGCCACGCTGATGGGCCTGGATCTTCTTTGCGATGGTCAGCTTGCTTTCATAAACTGCACCCGCGATGATTTGCTAAGAGGTTACATTACTCTACTACCCCCGGCTCAGACCGTGGTTGAGGTTCTGGAGGTAGGCAAACCGGATGACCGTGTCGTCGCCGCCTGCCAACGCCTCAAGACCGCCGGGTACCTGATCGCATTGGACGATTTCGAAAAGAATGATCCACGCGAATCTCTCATCGAGCTGGCCGACATCTTCAAGGTCAATGTAAAAGTCACTTCTGCCCAACAAAGCGCCGCTTTGATGAAACGTTACGCACACGGCAGCTGTCGTATGTTGGCCAAGAAAGTCGAAACGTACGACGAGTTTGTCGCGGCCCAGAAGGTCGGCTTCCATTATTTCCAGGGCTATTTCTTTCGCAAGCCAGAGATGCGGTCGACGGGCACAATGGCCGCCAATCGCATCAGCTACCTGCGTCTATTGGAGGTCGCTTCGAATCCGGACTTCGACGCATCCGCGATTGAGAAAGCTGTCAAAAGCGACGCGTCGTTTTGCTATCGCTTGCTGCGTTACCTAAACTCCGCCAGCTTCGGTTTCTCGAACGAGATCCATTCCGTGCGGCATGCAATTTTCATGCTGGGAGAAAAGGAGTTCAGGCGCTGGGTACGCATGGTGGCCACGTTTGGCGCTAGCGATGGGAAGTGCAGCGACCTCCTGCTCTCGGGTTTGGTGCGAGCCCGATTTTGTGAGTTGATGGCCCCAACAATTCAATGGGGCGGTTCCGATCTATTCTTCGTGGGCCTGCTTTCCGTGATGGATTCTATCCTCGAAATTCCCATGGCCCGTGTACTGGGAAGCGTTCCTGTGACTCAGGAGGTCAAGGCAGCGCTCCTAGGCGAGGCCAGCCCCTTGCGTCCCCTGTATCTGCTGACGTTGGCACTGGAAGCTGGGGAATGGCAACAAATCAAGACACTGGCTGAACAGCTTCATCTGAGCGAGAGCGACGTGGCTGGCCATTACTGGGAGGCCATGCAGTGGGCGCGGCAGTTGAGTGCGGAAAGCTGCACCCGATAATGCCCCGACTTTCCCGTTTGCTTGCGGCATCGGAGAATTTGGCGTGATCGACTCCACTAGTGAGAAAACCGCTCAAGTGATAGCGACCCAGTCTCTCGTTTCTCACATGTTGTTGAGCTCCAGAAACGCGAGCGATCTATTTCTGTCCCCCTATCAACCGCCCCACTTGAGATTGAATGGGCAACTTATGGCAGTAGAGATTCCGGGACTTGAAATACTGACTCCTAAACACACCGCACGTATTGCGTGCGACATCATTGGCGAAAATCAGCTAGCAGCGCGAAAACTGCAAGAAGACGGATCTTGCGACATTACTTACTCCATTCCACAGTTAGCCAGGCTGCGCGTGAATGTCTTCAGGCAGAGAGGAACCTTCGCCATCGTGATGCGGCCGATTCCTACGAAAATGCCCGATCTCGCTTTACTTAAATTGCCTCCCCAGCTCGCCGACATCGCAGACCTAAAGACAGGAGTGGTATTAGTAACTGGCGCGACTGGGTCAGGTAAGTCTTCAACCTTAGCGGCAATTCTGAATCGAATCAATGAAACCAAGGCCTGTCACATTATTACGATCGAAGATCCTATCGAGTTTTCCCACAATCACAAGAAGGCGCTGATCCATCAAAGAGAACTGCATAGCGACATGCCACGGTTTGACTTGGCGCTTCGGGCGGCTTTGCGAGAATCCCCCGACGTAATTTTGGTTGGGGAAATGCGGGATAAAGAGAGCGTCGAGCTCGTCTTGGAGGCGGCAGAAACAGGCCATTTAGTATTCTCAACGCTTCATACGAACGATGCCGCTTCGACCGTGGAGCGGTTGATTGGAGTCTTTCCATTAGGAGATCAGCAAACCATTCGCACTCGGTTTGCAAAGTCTTTTCGATACATTGTCTCTCAGCGTCTAATTCCGGGAAAAAATGCCAACGGGCGCGTCGCCGTCATCGAAATCTTGAAATCCACCCTCCGAACACAACAGTACGTCTTGCATGGAGAAAATGAAGGTAAGACGCTGCTGGATGCTATGCGGGACGGGGCTACGGAGGGGATGCAGTATTTCGACGGTGAAATTGAAAAGCTCATTAGGGATGGCGTTATCGATCTCGAGACGGGGCTACGCTTTGCGACAAATCCCGGAAACCTAAGACTGGAACTTGCTGATTTGGTGGAAAAACCTGCGCACAGTTCCCGGGCTTTTAGCTCGCGTGAGCTTGAATTAGAGATTGAGCGCTGATTTTTTCCATATCTCCGTTTGCCTTTCGGCCACTCTGTCTGCGCAAAACAACATAAGCAGCCAGTGTGGCTTCGATAAGGTGGGAACGGTGCAACGAAGATCGTGAAACAGAATTGCCCGGGAGCGTGATTGCGGCGTGCGGGCCTTGGCTTCTAGTGGTGCGGCTTGGCGGTGGGCGAAGTGCGTCCGCCTGAATGCGCCTGCCACCGCTTGTCGAGTACTAGCCCGGTATTTGTCCGGTAAGCCGACTAACCAGGAGTTGGCTACCCCTTTCCTTCCTTATCGACACTGTGCTATCTGGTAGTGCGATCTGCAACATTTTGCGCCGCAGAAAAGACACTTCCGTAGTCTCAAGGGAAGTAATGATGTCAACCTCAAGAAAAGGCTCACGGAAACCGCCCCCCAAGAGTCGCAAGGGGAGTGCTATTAGTTCCGCAGTGCCTATGCCCGCACGCCTGGTTGGAAGTGCCCGGCAAATTACGAATCGTAAGCTCAATGGGGAGAAGATTCACAAGAGCGAAGACTTGCTGGCTCAGGCAGAACAGCTCGCCAATCTGGGAAGCTGGGAATGGGATCTGGAAACAGGCGCGATCGTCTGGTCCGATAACATGTATAGGCTCCGCGGATTCGCACCGCGGGAAGTTGCACTCACCCAAGAATTCTGCACGGGATTGTTGCATCCCGCTGACAGGGAGCGTGGGAAAGAGCTTCTTGCCCAGGCAATCGCATCCGGCCAGTCTGGTCAACATGAATTTCGCAGCGCGATAAAGGATGGCAGCATTCGGGGGTTCCAAGCGCGCTTTTCAGCAGTTGTTTCCAAGTCCGGGAAAGTGCTTCGGATTGTGGGAACCACCCAGGACATCACCGAGCGCAAGCTTGCCGAAGAGAAGATCAAAAAAAGCAAAACCTTGCTAGACCAAGCCGAACAATTGGCCAATCTGGGTAGCTGGGAATCAGATCTGAAAACGGGCTCTATGACTTGGTCCGACAACATGTACCGGGTGCACGGATTCGCGCCGGGCGAAGTCGTCCCGAGCGTGGAATTATGCCTCCAGATGCTTGGTCCTGATGATCGTGAGCGTGCAGGGAATCTCGTGGCGCAGGCGATTAGTTCTCGCCGGTCCATGGAACATGAGTACAGCAGCAGAACCAAGGATGGGCTCATCCGCACACATCTCACGCGGTTCGAGCCCTTCGTTTCCGAGTCCGGAGAAGCTGTACGGATTGTGGGAACTACCCAGGACATCACCGAGCGCAAGCTTGCCGAAGAGAAGACCGCAAAAAGCGAAACCTTGCTCCGGCGCTTGTCGCAAGATCTGATACAAGCCCAGGACACCGAGCGACGCCAAATTGCCCGCGAACTTCACGAATCGGCGGGCCAGACGCTCGCGGCGTTGAAGATGGTACTGGCAAACCTCGAAGACGCCGTGCGCGAGCACACCGAAGAAGCCTGGGACCATCTTCAGGCTGTACGGGGGCTCGCGGACGATGCTATCCGCGAAATCCGCGTAGTTTCATACCTGATGCATCCGCCGATGCTCGACGAGGTCGGTCTGGGGCCGACGATTCGCTGGTATGCCAGAGGATTCTCCGAACGCAGCGGCATTGCGACAACCCTGGAAGTGGACGAAAGGATCGAACGTTTGCCGCAACAGGTTGAGACAACCGTTTTTCGAATTGTGCAGGAAGCGCTCATCAACATCCATCGCTACGCCGGGTGTCGCACAGCTACCGTCCGTTTAAGACAGAGGGAAGACGAACTCTGTGTCGAGATTCAGGACCAGGGATGCGGCCTTCCGCCAATCGCGCAGGGACAGCAGTCTCGCCTGGGCGTCGGCATTGCTGGCATGCGCGAGCGCGTCAAACAACTCAATGGAGTGTTCGAGATTGACAGCGTCGCGGGTCAAGGAACCACGGTTCGCGCCATCCTCCCAATTGCGCCCCCGAATCACGTCATCCCCTGACCGGCATTTAGAGTACTAGCCCACCATCTGTCCGGTAATCCGACTAACCGGGACCTAGTCGTGAAACGCCCGCGGTAAGCTCGTCCGTATTAATACGGATATCCAAGTACGTCGTCACATTTACCCATGTACTACTGTTGCCGTGTAGATTAGTATGACGGCCGAGGAGCACCTTCATGGTCTTGGCCCATACGTCGACGACAAGCTCCCAACTCACCACACCCCCCCGCCACAATCGATTATTAGCGTCGCTGTCCCGGCACGACTGCGGGCGGCTGGGGCGGCATCTCACGGCTCTTAAGCTGCCATACAAGTACTCCCTTTACGAGGCGAATAGCCCTATCGATCATGTCTTCTTCGTCGAAACAGGTGTCGCATCGCTCGTTAACACAATGCGGAATGGCGACGCAGCCGAAGTCGGCACCATCGGCAACGAGGGCATGATTGGGCTGCCCGTTGTATTCGGCGACCGCCAAGCGCCCCACAGTGTTTATATGCAGGTGGCTGGTGCGGGCTTCAAGATGAAAGCGAACTCGTTCCGACAAGAGATGCAGGACAGTCTTTCTTTGCAAAGGGCGATGCTACGTTACGCTCACGCATTCTTTAACCAGGTTGCCCAGACGGCTGCCTGCAATATATTTCATTCTTTGGAGCAGAGGTGTTGCCGTTGGCTGCTAATGACACACGATCGTATGAGATCGAATGCCTTTCCGCTCACTCAGGAGTTCCTGGCTATGATGCTAGGAGTGAGACGTGGGGGTGTAACGATCGTGGCGAATAGACTGAGGAAATCTGGGCTAATTGACTACTCGCGTGGCCACATCACCATCCTCGATCACGCCGGAGTCGTGAAACAAGCCTGCGAATGCTACTACACCGGTAGCAGTGAATTCGATCACTTGGTCGCCGCGTTCGATAAAAATCGGTCCTAAGGTATTCTACTGCACAGACAAGTAGTTACCCCTGTAGGTACTGTCCCTCCAACATTATTGCCTGTATATATTCAGCTAACAGCGTCGCCGGGTCTCCCAAAACTCAACCTCCGAAAGGACGAATGTGGAAACAGCGACGCACACAGAAGCTTTGTTTAGAAAGTCATATCGAGTTCTGATCGCAGATGAGCTTCCAGTCTTAAGGCGCGGACTTTGCGGTTTCCTTCACGCGTGCCCCGAAATTGAAATTTGCGGGGAAGCGTCAAATGAGCCGGAGCTACTGGAGCTACTCAGGGTGACGAAGCCTGATCTCGTCATTATGGGTTTGACGATGCCTAAAACGGATAAACTGGAGGAAGGAATCCGTTCTGTCGGCAAGGCGTGTCCCGGAGTAAGAATTCTCGTCTTTACGGTGGACACTACCGAATACTTCATACGCAAAGCGCTCGAAGCTGGGGCTCACGGCTACGTTCTCAAGTCCGATCCCGAATCAGACCTGCTGTCAGCGGTCGAGCACCTGATGCATAACCGCGTGTTCTACACATCTGAGGTCCTCAAACCCATGACGAGGAGCTTTCTTGCTTCCAAGAGCCCTGGAATGCCGCACCACGGATTAACAGAACGCGAAGTCGAAGTCGTCGCTCTTCTCGCGAACGGAAATAGCAATAAGCAAGCCTCCGTTAAGCTTAATGTTTCCATGAGGACTGTCGAAGCGCATCGAAAGAAGGCCATGAGCAAATTGAAATTCTCAAGCTTCAGTGAACTCGTGAGATTTGCCATTCGCCAGGGCATGATTCTGCCTTAGCCAGTACGCAGGGCATTCTCTCGGAAAATGACAACGAGGACCCAGTTACGGTCGCGCTTGAAATGGGGAAGGGCCGGGCTTCGTACCGTATCGGGCGATTAACAAGAGAGTACGTGCCGAACGTTTCTCCTGTGGGAAAAGGAGGGGACTCCGGTTTGGGATCCCAGAGTCCCCAAAGGTCGCGTTCCGTCGATTCGGTCTAGGCGTGGCCGAA
The DNA here is from genome assembly GCA_963709105.1 of uncultured Acidobacteriota bacterium. Classification (GTDB taxonomy): domain Bacteria; phylum Acidobacteriota; class Terriglobia; order Acidiferrales; family UBA7541; genus Palsa-295. Next base: position 41,555 of record CAVPVC010000010.1, on the reverse strand, counting down.
TCATGGGGTCATCCATCCTAGCTTCCCTCTCAGAGGCAGGTGGGAACGACCCGTTCCACCAGTTGAATGGGCCCCTTCCTTCCCACTCAATCAGCGGTGCGGATCGTTTGGAACGCGACCCACGGCGGGCCTCATGCAAGATCGTTGCCGGTGCTGGTGGATGTGCGGTTACGCCGCGATGCCGCGAAGTAGGCTTGTTCCTCTACAGGGCGGCCTTTGGCGAGTTGAGGGGTGAACCGCCATTTGCTAACAGCCGCGATCACGTCGGTTACAAATGGCGAGTCTGCTCCTCCCACGTTTTCGAGACTCTGAATCGTGCCATCCTTGGCGATCACGCCTTTGACGACGGCTTTATCGGGTCCACCGGCTGCCAATGCCTGCGGCGGATAAATGGGAGGAATTATGAGGATCAATTTCGCCGGCTTGACTTTGCTGGATCCGTGAACCTTCGCAGCTTTATGATTCTCCGATTGTGACGTGGCCGCTGGCCGGGACGTAGCTTCCTGCGCCCGGACACACGTTGCCAGTAGAGTGATAGCGAGAAGACAGGAAATTCCTGCAAATATTCGCATGCCGCCTCCAAGGGCTTTCGGGTTACGACTGCGTCGTCGATGAACGCAAGCTCGTTGATCCGTTGGACGACGTTCTGGGCTGCCGGGATGCTTGACTGCACGGCAGTTGGGCTAATTAAGAAGAATGCATAGGATTCATCGTCAGTAACTTGGGCTCAATGCCTGGGTGACGCGGTTACCGGAAGTTTGGGGTACTAGCCCACCATCTGTCCGGTAATCCGACTTATCAGGAGCTTGCAGTACCCTCAGTTATCCTCGGAACATTCTACCTGGCATGCAACCATGCTCACTGCACCACCACGGTCACCTGTGAGGAAATCTGCGACGAACCGTTGGTCCCGACAATGGTCACGAGGTAACTGCCCGTCGGTGTTGTAGTGGTACTAGTGGGCAACTTCACTGTTCCGGTGCATCCGATGAGCAGCGCTCCTATAAATACAGCAACTGCTAGCAGCGATCCATCAAGCACCCGTCTTGAGACTATTACTTTGCCGAGCAGCGACGCGGCCAGCGCCAACGCCACCAAGCCGAGTTCCAGGGAGATTACCGTCCACAATCTACTCCTATTCAACGTGTCGAAAAGCGTGGTAGGACGGGGATTCTCGTGCCGATTGAGCTGAATTGCCGACGACGCTAGTTGAATGGTCAGCGTAGTTGTCGCGCCCGACGAGCCGGGCATAACCGTTGGCGGCACGAATGTTGCCGTGGCACCGGGAGGCAGTCCGGTTGCCGACATGGTGACCAAGCCATCAAAGGCGCCGCCGAGTGGCGGCACCGTTACTGTTACGTTGACGGATCCGCCTTGACCCACGCCGTAGGAAGTTTGTGCCGGTGTGACGGCGTAAGTCGTATTTACTGTGAACGTTGAAACGGACGACGTTGAAGATCCCGATGCCGTATTCCCGGAATAATTTGCCGTCAGACTCAAGGCCCCCGCTGGCAGCGAGCTAAGTGAAATAGTTGCGAAGCCCGAGGAATTCGGCGTGGCTGTTCCAATCTGCGTTGCTCCATTGAAGAAGGTTACCGTTCCCAGCGACGAACCCGTTGGCGGGGGTGTGATGGTAGCCGTCAGCCCGACCGATTGACCGAATGTCGCCGAACTCGGTGACTCGCTTAATGTAATCGCGGTGGTAACCGCTTGGCCAGTACCCGCGAGCGAAACCATGTGCGGGCTTTCCGCGCTGCTGTCGCTGATAGTCACCGCCGCGTTGCGCGCCCCCTGCGCCGTCGGTGCAAACCTTACCGCGATGGTACAGGATGCTTCTGCTGCAATCGTCGCGCCGCAGTTGTTCACCTGCGAAAAATCACCCGAATTCGTTCCGCTGATGGCAATCGAAGCGATTGACAGTGGATTCGAATTCTGATTCATCAGCACTACGTTCTGTGCCGCGCTCGTCGAGCCTATCAACTGACCGGTAAACGTCAGCGAGATCGAAGAAAGTACCACCGGATCGGTCACGCCTGTGCCGGTTAGCGCAATGGTTTGTGGTGTGTCCAGCGCGTCGTCGGAAATGGAGATACTTGCAGAACGCGATCCGGTTGCCGCGGGGGTGAACGTCACGGTAATCGTACAGGTGACACCGATCGCTAACGATGATCCGCAGGTCGACGTTTGTCCGAAATCCGCCGCGTTGGTGCCGCCCACGGAGATTCCACTGAAATTAAGAACCGCAGATCCCGTGTTCTTTAGCGTTACGCTTTGGCTGACGGACGCGGTCGCGACCACCTGATACGAGAACGAGAGACCTACAGGCGTGAGGTGCACCGCCGAAGCCACCACTCCTGTTCCCGTGACGATTGCCGTCTGGCTGCCTCCGATGACGCTATCCGTTACCGTGAACGTTGCCGTGCGAGAACCTGCCGCGCTAGGCGTGAACGTGATGGAGGCGGTGCACGATGCCGCTGCGGCGAGGGTTGCCCCGCAGGTCGAGCCGGAAATGGCAAAATCCGTCTGATTTGCTCCGCTTAGTGCTTCGCCGCTGAGGGTCACCGTCGTCGGCGTGTTGTTGGTGATGGTTAGAGCCTCGGCTGCCGGAGTCGAGTTCGCGGCAACGCTGCTGAAATCGAGCGGCGACGGCGAGACCGATACCGTGGGCAGAAACACATCGATGCCGCCGGTGTCGTAGTTCGGAGCAGCGAGGCCTAACCCGCCCCCGGAAACGTAGTTTCCTACGGTAATGGATTCACCATAATAAGTGCCAGCGTTGTAGGTGCTTTCTGCACCAAAGGTCCCGTCTCCATGTCCCAAACTGATCGTGATGGCGCCCGCGCCCGAGCCGATGATGTCGAGATGCCCGTCGCCGTTCATGTCTGCCGCGGCCACCGCTTGATCGCCTCCGTTGCTTACAGCCGTCGAGGCCTGGAAGCCGGCGCTCATATTATTCAGAAAAAGGCTACCTGATGTGTTGCTGATCGCAGCGAGGAAATCCAGCCAACCGTCTTCGTTGAAATCGCCCGTCGCTGACGCAGTGTTAGTAGTCTGAGCGGTGAACGTGACTCCGCTCTGGAATGTGCCATCGCCCACGCCGCGGAATAGTACAACATTCGTATCGGTCGGATTCCCCGCGATTACATCCAATATCCCATCGCCGTCGAAATCGCCAATCGAGATCGAGAGAGGAACACCATCCAGGGTTCCCACCGTCGTGGGAGCTTGAAACGAGCCGTCTCCGTTGCCCTGATAGTACTGAATGGTGCTGTTGCTATAGTTCATGATTATCACATCAAGGTTCCCATCTCCGTTCATATCAGCCAGCATCGGCAAGTATCCGGCCGCGCCAGTGCCGAATGTGCTTGAGGGCATGAACGTTCCATCGCCATTTCCCAGATGAACGGAAAAAGAGTTTGAGGACGATACATCCGACACCAGCAGGTCAAGCTTGCCATCATTGTTGATGTCGCCTGCCGCCACTCCATAAGCTCCGTAGACATCGGCGTAGGACACAGGCGCCTGGAATGTGCCATCGCCGTTTCCTAGGAATACCCAAACAAAGCCGTTGTAGTCCGAGCCCACCAGGTCTATTTTCCCGTCGCCGTTAAAATCTCCTTGCGTGTGCGCGTAGAAGTACGCGCCACTCGCCGAGTACGGAAAAACGCTCGGATTGAATATCCCTCCCGCGTTCGAGACCTGCAAAAAGCTGATATTCGATGTTCCGCCACCCGGCGCCGGATTCGTCACCGTGATCCACCCGGTCCCGACGTTGGCGATCAACGGTGCGGGTACAGTAGCCGTCAATTTGGCGCGGCTAATGTAGGTCGTCTGAAGCGCCGTCGATCCCCAATACACCGCCGAATTCGACACGAAGTTCGCGCCGGTGACAGTTAGCGCGAAGCTTGCCCCACCCGGAGGGGCACGCAGCGGGCTGATGATCGATAGATACGGAACGGGATTTGGGTCGGCCTGTGCGCTCATACCGCTGAGCGCCAAGAATGCGAATAAGAGCAATATTCTCTTCGCGCCAATCATGTGTGCGATCTCCCTTCGTCTCCCCCTGGAACACGCGTCCCAAGTTGCTGGCGCATCCGAGATCCATCAAGGGTAAAAGCGACTACCGAACACGGCCCGCCCGCATGTTTATCGGCAGGCTGCGGCGTGTCTTTAATGTCCCATCGGGTTACAACTGAAAAGAGCACCGTCGGTGATGGGTGGCATATTTCTCAGGGGATGCACGAGAAACGGGCATTGGAAGCCCCTTGGCGCCAAGAAGATGGGACACGACGGCGAGAGCGTGGTTTGGCGCAGTACGCAGGTGCGACGGCACATAGGGTCTTAAAGCTACCAACGCCGGCTAGATGCGTATCCGTAGATGTTTCCTGACATCGTTGCCACCTGTGGGAGCCACCAGATCCGATGCAAGCGGCGCGAGTGATCCATTTTCCACGCAAGCCAATTTACGCCGGTCAGGAGCGCGTACCCCGTTGCGAAATACGCCGGGTGGGGCAACCCGACCAAGGGTTTAGCGAATGGGTCGCGCTCAGAACTTGATGTTGCGCCCTCTATTGCGGTCTGTCGCATATCGAGCGTTCCGAAACCGTAGGTTCCAACTGTCAACGCGACAAGAGCCTTGTGACGAAAGAGGTCCTTAGGGTATTCAGCGCTTCCCACGCTCGATGTTGGCCCACGCTGAAGTTTTTCCGCGCCCATGATTTCCTGACTTTTACCGTCAGAGTTAACAAGCTGTAGAGGGGGAAAGCGGCACGGCAATGCGCCCCCCGATAGGGCTTGAGCGCTAGCGGAAACCACGCACAATTGATCAGGGACCAGGAGGATTGCACTGATTACAATCAGCCCAATCAAGCCTGATGCTGCGTTGCCTCCAGTAGGCACACCACTAGCCACACCCATTCGCAACCTCCTGCTGAGATGCTTGCACGCAATGACCGCGGGCTAGTGCCCGCCGCTATCTTGTGAGTTCGCTGATTCCTTCGGTTGCTGGTATCGAGTTAGGAAGGGCATAAAAGGCGTCATGCCAAATGGCACTTTTTCATACGCTGCAAACGACTGGAGCGCAGCGGCGTCAAGAAGGCTGACTCTGCCGTCCCACGGGTCAAGCTTCAAACGCCCGCCGAGTGCAAGCGGGACCCCCTCTTGGCTCGAGCGCTGATATTCGCTCGGGGTGCGAGTCGATGAATCGATTGTCCTGGAAACTCCATCACCCCAAATCGGATGGGTTAGCTGAATCAATTTCTTCGAGTTCGCCTGCAGTTCTTGAAGGAAATTGGTCGCACTCCCTAAACTATTTTTGTACGGAGAGTTTTTGAGAAGCGTGAATGCATAAGCGTTTGCCTTGTTCAACTGCTGCTGGTTTTCTCTAACTCTGAATCCGCGGACAATATATTTCATCGAGATTTGCATAGTGTCGCCAAATCCGAATTTGTCTGGTATGGCGTCAGTTGTTACTATTCTTCCGATTCCTTGAGCTACTACTGCGGCAAGGGTCGCTTCGTCCGGAAGCACATCAATCAACCCGCGACTTAAGATCAGCGTACGTCCTATGAAATAGATTTCCAGATTGCCGGTGGTGAGTATCCGGCATTTAATTTCTGGTTCCAGGACCAAGTTATTTGACACTTCGAGGTTGTGTAAGACTGTATCTAGAATTTTGTCTACCGGCCCTGGCGGGGCTATCAACCCCGCTTCTTGGAGAGTTTCGAGAGCATTCTCTTCTGCCTCGGTACGCCACTGCCGCTGCGCTTGCAATGGTGATCGGTCCGCGTTGTCGCCGTTCATCACATTCAGCATCGCAGAAGGGGATTCGATGGCTAGAGTGGCAGATTCGCTTTCAAGGTGAGTATTTTCCCGGCTGTAGCCCCAGAGTCGGGTCTGAGCGCGAAAAATCCAGTTCTTAGACCATCGTTCTTGGTTGAAAACATAGGCTGGCAACCACAATCCAGGTTGAACATTTACCCTCCAACTGTCAAAGGGTATGCTGTGCCAGTGGCTCCATAAAACCCAGTGGTCCCGCTCCCAGCCATTTATAGGATAATAAGCACCGCTGAACCGAATAATGGTGAGGTTCTCGTCTTCGGCCCAGACGCGCCCTTCGAATCGGCCCTTCCCCGTCTTGGGTAAGGGCGTCATATCAAATACCAGGCAACGGACGGAGCCGAGAAATTCCCGTCCCACTAGACGGAACTTGTAGTGTTGCCGATCAAAACCGTTTCGATCCACGTACGTTTCCTGAAGAAATCCTGGAGGATAAGAACCCCAGAGCAGAGCCTTCAGAGGTGGCTCGTCTTTCGGCGATAACAGTGATTTGACAGAGAGGAGGTCCTTGGTTGAATCCGCCTCACCGAGGAAGTACCAATCACGAACGACAGTCTGTGCGCCGCGCACAATCTTTGCATCCTGTCCGTAAGTCTCAATGATGGGATGGTAGCGGCTTAACAGAGCGTTTTGCTCTTGTTCACGAGCAATCAACCGATCGATCAGTTGGTCGGTGTTTTCCTTGCTCTCTGCATTTTGCGGATCATCGGACCCATTTCGAACGGCACCCTTTTCCTGGGCCCGTGAGGTTGCAACGGCGCAGGCAAAAGTGATACAGAAGAACATCGCGCACCATAGTTGACTAACTCGCATGATCTCTCCCTTGGCGGTTCTGTCGTCCACGAAATGAATCGCAGAGGACCGCGTCACGGGCTGGAGCGATGTTGCTCAATGTGGATCGCATTCAAGGTTACGATTGCCCCGTATACGGGAATGCCAACTATCAGTGGAATTGTCCAATCCCATTTACCTTCCCTTTTTCGTTTCTGTGACAGATAGAAAGCGGTTCCCAGGAAGGCGCCCTTCACTCCGTATAATTCAAGTCTCGTTGGATGAGGGCCAAAGATGGGATTAGACTCGACACAATTAGGATGATGCACGCAAGCAGCGCTCAATTCGTTATCTGCAACTGCGAGTCCAGCTAGAATTCCCCAAGGTGCCCAAAACGATCTTCCCCATACTCGGTGTGCCGGAGTGAATGCCGAAGTCGGGGAGGGCTTTAGCACGGTACCTAGCGAGTCCGTCGGTTTTGTATTCACCTGGATTACCGCTCGTTCCGCTTGTTCAATTGTCTCCGTAGGGCTGTCATCACCAACCGTGTCTCTCCGATCAGGCAACTGAGCCCGGGTGGATCCGCAAAAGGCAAAGGCCACGGTGAGAACCAGCAAGGTCGGCGGCTTGACTCGCATTCCGACTCCTGGAACCGAAGTCTGTCTGCACGAACGACGAAAGCATAAGGAAGGCCATACCAGGTACGTTGGCCCTGCGTATCATGTGGGAGGACCAACGTGGAGGGGTGACAGGTTCACTGCTCCAACCGGTATGTGCCGTAACTCCACACACAGACAACCCTTATGCACAAATGTCAGCTTGGTTTGGCCGATTTTGTCTTTACCAATAACTTATTCCAAGAAGCAAATTTCTTCTCCGGTTGACGAGTCTGATTGCTCATTGAATCCTCTTCTGGAACTAGGTGAGGGAATTTGTGCCATTGTGGAGAGGTACGTCGGGGGCTCCTTTCGTTGGTGAGTTCTAGAGCTAGACCGTTCGCCGAGGGTTGTTTAGAGGTATCTGGGCCTACACTTCCCAGCAGGCGGAGAGACAGGACGATTCTCGAAATCGGGGATACTGATGGGGCTTTTCTCGGTTAGCTGGGACAGCAAACGTTTCATCCACGTGTAAAGTTCGAATCGAAGCGGGCCGGTGAACATCATAAGCAACTTAAAGTGATAGTGGTCACTCATTGCTGTGATTTGCCGTCCAAGCCTTGTGTCCTAGGATGCTACCACCGCAGGGAATATGCTTTTCCTACTCTGGGACGACCGTACTATTTCCTGCCCCACTGTCTGCAGCTATGGTTTTAATGCAGGGTTAAAGCACTATTCAGTCGAATCAGGGATAACGGGGGAAGAGGATGTAATCGGTCAAGGGCCATGAAGCTCATAGACTATCCCGGCCTGTTTGGACAGTGGCCCCCGCCTGCCCATAATGCCGCAAGTGAAACCGTACCGCTGGAACATTGCCTCGACACATTGATCGTAGCTTTTCGAATCATTAATCGCCAAGGACCTTGGATTTTCCATATCGACATTTTGACGACTTTTCAGGGAGCCTGTTATATCCGTCGAATTCACGATGTGGAGCAAATTTTCGCCCGGATATTGTGTGATTTCCTGAGCAAGCAGCGGGGCAAGACGATCCGTGAGATCGGCGAGATGGATGTTTCCTTTCTGGTCTGAACGGACTAAAACGCCGAGCTGGGCATCCTAGGTGCCGGTCTGATCGAGTCGAAAGCGTTTAGCACAGTCTCAATCGCAAGCAGGTTTCGGCCCCGTGCTTTTCGACAGGGCATTTATCGCTTGACGAACGAAAGCATGGGCTTCATATGTGGAAAGTAATGTCGGATTGTTACTGCTGTGAATGACCTGTACAAGGTCTTTTTCTATCTGCATCAATTTGCTCAAGAGGGTCGATATCTGCTTGCGAAGGATCGATTCAGAAGGATCGCTCATGTTTGCCTCCATCACGGTGAGGGTTGAGCGAGGGCTTGAGGACATTATAATGCTGTCAAGCATACTGTTCGATTATTCCGAGCATGTCACCGTAGCTTCCCACAAGGGCCTATTAGACAGTTTTCGTTGACTCCGTAAACTACAGTTACACACTGGCATTTCCAAAACGACCCTTTGCGTCTGCGAATTACTTCGGAGACGCCCATTGGTACAAATACGGATTGCGCCTCAGCGATTTAGGTAGAAAACATCTTTGAGATGGGTTCGACGATCTACTTTTAAAAACCGATATTGGGGGCGACAACAGACCTATGAGCACGTGCGAGGTAATGCCCAGGACGTTCAGCGAACATGCGACAAGGAGGGTTAGGGGCGATAGAGTGGCGAATCGACCTCTTGCTGAATGCCACGGCCCTCGTGATTGAGTGTTGCAAGGTAACCGGCCATTCAACCGCCCCATCCATCGTTGAACGCAGCATCCGCAATACCAAGAAATGCTATGCCTCTGCGCTGCGATACGCAGGACGATTGTCATTCACCGTTGAGGATGTGCGGGGCTTTTGAATTGAGAACAATCGAATTGGAGAAGCTCATTTCCCAGCTTGAGAAAGCGAAACATTTGTCTGGCAAGTCCAGCGGGGCAGCGTGACGTTTGTCTGTTTGGCCCTCCCTTAAGGATTCTACTAGTCGTCGGCGGCTGCCCCTTGATACGAGGTCGATGGTTCCGATCTGATTCTGTATAACCCCAAGCGTGGAAATTCGTTCGGGCGGCGCCTGAGAGTGCTGAGAAGAAGCGAGCGAACGATCTTGCATCGATCCTGCAACTCAATGAGCAATCCATCCAAGGAATCCTTGTCGCCCTCGTACCATTCCTCCGGCACCATTTCGCCAATTTGCCGCAGTATTGAAATGTGGGTATGTCGCTCCAACCTACTCAGCCAGGGCTCAAAATCGTTGATGCTTTCGACTTCGTTGTAGGCATGGCCACCGCAAACCATCCCCCTCGTGGCGCAATCAGGAAAAGTCCATCTTGCGCTGTTGAAACAACCCCCATTATCAATCATCACCGCCGTTAGCTGGTGGCCTCCCGCCCGCATAAGAACCGCTTGGCGGTTGTCGATATTGCATATCCATTTGTCGAAGACAAGCATTCCGAGGAAGTCACGCAGGTTGCTGATTCGTCCCCGAACAAAATCGGGAAGAACGCCGTGGCACAGATAGCCTTGTCGGTCGATATCTCCGATGAGGCGTGAGCCGAAGCATGCCCCGCACTGATAAGGGATATGCCGATGCTGCAACTGAACGACAGCATCCTCGGTGTGGCGTATGAGACAGTCCCTCACATTCACTATTGCAATCTCGCTGACCGGAAGTCCGAGATGCTTGGCGAGTAGTGTTCCGATCAGTTCGTTGACGAGAATCCGCTTTCCTTGAGGATTGTTCTGGAATTTAGCGATGTAGTAATGCCCGTTGGAACAGCGAACCATCTGGGGCTGAGATCCGCCCCGCATACGCCGAATGAATTCGACGGCTTCGACTCGCTCAACCATTCGCTTCCTCCAACGGCTGAACACACTTGTAGCGATGGTGTGAAGACACACACATTCTGCGTCAGTTAGAGGGTGTCGGGTGTGCGACCGTTTGTTTAGGGGTCAAGGAGAGAGCGAGTCCGACTGCTTAATGTAACTTACCCAATCGCTGGGACAGGGCCGGTTCAGACGACGTTGCATGAACATTGTGCCCTCCGCTGGTGTGAAGACGCACAGTCGATGGCTCGTTAGACTGCGATACACTTCGTATTACGTTCGCCCATGAAAGTAAATCCGTATCATCCGCAAAAAGCATAAATAAATACGGATGCAATAGATAGCTGGCAGAACGCTGGCTCTCGTCGATGTCCGCTGTTCCGGGATAGAAGCACCACGAGTGCCAATTCAACACAGACCCGCTTTGTATAAGGTCGCTGTACACGCTCTCCATCTCGGACACATCGATCTGGGTGGGATGTACCCATAAAGCCTTGGAACAAATCTCCTTGCAGAAAACTTGCATCGCCGGGCCGGGTCCAGTGGGCGAGGTTAATCCAACGCAGAGACGAGCGGGACGACCGCTATCGAAGCGTTTGCTCTCTTGCATTTGACTTTCTGTTTTGGGAATTGATGTTGTGGGTTGAGCCAGAATGGAACAGGCAGTTCAACGGTATCTTCGAACTGAAGAAGCAGCGGGATCAATCGAAGGGCATCGATCCCGCTTTTTCTTATCCGTATTGGTGTGGGCTCATGCTGCCCCGACTGATCTTCGCCGTCGAGCATATTCAGACGCTCGGCGGTTGAGATTCGCCTTGGTGATTCTCTCACCGGGGGCAGTGCATTTGAGGGCATCGTTGTATCCCACCGCAAACCGCTTTTCTATTCGGAATAATACTGATTTTCATTCGGCTCTTAGGACGCAGAAATACGGTTCCGCCGCCCAGACTTTGCTCGGGGACAGCGGTGACTTTGTAGCTCGCCCCGGAGCAGAATCGGTCCTAAGAACAACTATCCTTAATTAATTCAGGCGATTCTTGCGATTTCGGTCTGCACGGAGCCGAACATATCGAGACTGCGCAAGACCCCTGCAATCGCGAGATTATCTTTAGCCTGGCATACCAAGGTCATCGGATAAGAGGGGGTCGCTGGCTGAAAATGTGTGAGTGTGCATTTATTTGCGGCAACAACTTGGAGCGCGAGTTGATTTTGATCTTTTATCTTGAGCAGCGCATGGCTACCACGTCGGGCGGGGTGGACACGGATCACGTACGTTGGCATGCCTCTGAATCCTCGCCCGATAGCCTATTCTTTCCCACGGTGAATTCGATTCGTATGATTACGGGTAATGGAACTGTGGCTTCTGCGTAAGCGAATCGCAAAGACCGAGACACCCTTGGGGCCACCTCCTGGTTAACGCGCTAACCGGAGAAATAAAGTTTTACTTTAAATGGACGGTAAGCCGACTAACCAGGAGTTGGCCCCCTACCCCTTTCCTTCCTTATCGACACTGTGCTATCTGGTAGTGCTATCTGCAACATTTTGCGCCGCAGAAAAGACACTTCCGTAGTCTCAAGGGAAGTAATGATGTCAACCTCAAGAAAAGGCTCACGGAAACCGCCCCCCAAGAGTCGCAAGGGGAGTGCTATTAGTTCCGCAGTGCCTATGCCCGCACGCCTGGTTGGAAGTGCCCGGCAAATTACGAATCGTAAGCTCAATGGGGAGAAGATTCACAAGAGCGAAGACTTGCTGGCTCAGGCAGAACAGCTCGCCAATCTGGGAAGCTGGGAATGGGATCTGGAAACAGGCGCGATCGTCTGGTCCGATAACATGTATAGGCTCCGCGGATTCGCACCGCGGGAAGTTGCACTCACCCAAGAATTCTGCACGGGATTGTTGCATCCCGCTGACAGGGAGCGTGGGAAAGAGCTTCTTGCCCAGGCAATCGCATCCGGCCAGTCTGGTCAACATGAATTTCGCAGCGCGATAAAGGATGGCAGCATTCGGGGGTTCCAAGCGCGCTTTTCAGCAGTTGTTTCCAAGTCCGGGAAAGTGCTTCGGATTGTGGGAACCACCCAGGACATCACCGAGCGCAAGCTTGCCGAAGAGAAGATCAAAAAAAGCAAAACCTTGCTAGACCAAGCCGAACAATTGGCCAATCTGGGTAGCTGGGAATCAGATCTGAAAACGGGCTCTATGACTTGGTCCGACAACATGTACCGGGTGCACGGATTCGCGCCGGGCGAAGTCGTCCCGAGCGTGGAATTATGCCTCCAGATGCTTGGTCCTGATGATCGTGAGCGTGCAGGGAATCTCGTGGCGCAGGCGATTAGTTCTCGCCGGTCCATGGAACATGAGTACAGCAGCAGAACCAAGGATGGGCTCATCCGCACACATCTCACGCGGTTCGAGCCCTTCGTTTCCGAGTCCGGAGAAGCTGTACGGATTGTGGGAACTACCCAGGACATCACCGAGCGCAAGCTTGCCGAAGAGAAGACCGCAAAAAGCGAAACCTTGCTCCGGCGCTTGTCGCAAGATCTGATACAAGCCCAGGACACCGAGCGACGCCAAATTGCCCGCGAACTTCACGAATCGGCGGGCCAGACGCTCGCGGCGTTGAAGATGGTACTGGCAAACCTCGAAGACGCCGTGCGCGAGCACACCGAAGAAGCCTGGGACCATCTTCAGGCTGTACGGGGGCTCGCGGACGATGCTATCCGCGAAATCCGCGTAGTTTCATACCTGATGCATCCGCCGATGCTCGACGAGGTCGGTCTGGGGCCGACGATTCGCTGGTATGCCAGAGGATTCTCCGAACGCAGCGGCATTGCGACAACCCTGGAAGTGGACGAAAGGATCGAACGTTTGCCGCAACAGGTTGAGACAACCGTTTTTCGAATTGTGCAGGAAGCGCTCATCAACATCCATCGCTACGCCGGGTGTCGCACAGCTACCGTCCGTTTAAGACAGAGGGAAGACGAACTCTGTGTCGAGATTCAGGACCAGGGATGCGGCCTTCCGCCAATCGCGCAGGGACAGCAGTCTCGCCTGGGCGTCGGCATTGCTGGCATGCGCGAGCGCGTCAAACAACTCAATGGAGTGTTCGAGATTGAGAGCGTCGGGGGTCAAGGAACCACGGTTCGCGCCATCCTCCCAATTGCGCCCCCGAATCACGTCATCCCCTGACCGTACATTTAGAGTACTAGCCCACCATCTGTCCGGTAATCCGACTAATCGGGCTCACATTCAAAGGAGGTTATAGGAGCTAGCTAAAGATGCTGATTGGAAGGTCTTGCTGGAAAATTAGACAAGGGCTGGAGGGGTTCCTTTCGAGCGATTAGTTCTTGCCGATGGAAAACTCCAGGCCAGCGAAAATATCGCGTCCCTGTTGGACTGGAACGGTATCCACGCTGCTGAATCCGCTCGGTAGCCAAATCACTTGGTTTGTCAGATTGTTTGCATGAACTACGATGGCAACGCCGGTTCGGTCGCCAAAGGGGAAATACCTTGAAAGGTCATAACGGAAATTCCCGTTGAGAATGTGATGCCAGCCCTGCAAGGGGTTCACGGCGGTATAGCCAGTCAAAGGCCCATCGGACACATCGAACAGGCTTGCAGTTAGTCTGTGGTTGCTCTCGTAGCTCACACCGGCCTTGAATCCAATGTTTGGAATAGGGGAGACATTCGTGTTTCCATTGCCATCCTCATTGGTTTGATAGAGCGTCGAGCCTTGCAGGAAGAAGTTCCGAAGAAAATAATATTTGCCCTCCACCTCGAATCCATTGAACGTGACTTGACCGAAATTGAAATACACTGCGCGAGTCGGTCCTGGGAGATTCACAATGTTATCGGTGAGTTTGCTATGGAAGTAGTCGACGCCGAACTGCCCCCGGCTGCCTTCAAAGGACACTGTATTGCTCCCCGCTAATTTAGACAGTCAGGGCCTCGTTTTTTAGTACAGCTGCGAAAGCCAAGAAGGCCTCGTGCGGAGTGCGATTGTGGACTCCGTGGTGAGGCCGGTCGTGATTGTACTCCTCGATCCAGCGGGCGATGCCGTCTCGCGCTTCTTGTAAGCTCCGATACTCCGCTGTCCAGACTTCCTCTTCTTTCAAGCTGCGATGAAACCGTTCGATGTAGCTGTTGCCTTCCGGGTGATGATACGCCGTACGCCGGTGTGTGATGCCAAGGCGCCCAAGCGTTTCCAGGAACCGCGAAGAAGTGAACTGCGTCCCGTTGTCGGTTGTCAGCGTCACGTTGGCGGCGCGGCTGCCCGAGGGCAGCCGTTCCAGGACGGCTTGCTCCACTGCCGCGAGTGCGTCCTCGGTTCGGCAGCGATGCGAGAGATTCCATCCCACGATCTCCCGCGTGCAGCAGTCGATCACGCACACCAGGTACGCCCAGCCCACTGCGGGCCCGGCCCAGATCTTCGTCATGTCCGACTGCCAGATCTGATTCGGCTCAGCAGCTTCCACCCGACCCCACTCCTTCTTCCGTCGCGCACGCAGACGACGAGAGCGCACCAGTAATCCTCGTTCTCGCATTACCCGTAACACCCGCTTGCGATTCACCCGCAGCCCTTTCTTTCGTTGAAGCCACCACGCGACTCGCCGATAGCCGTATGCCAACTTCTCCCCGCACGCCGTCACGATCTGCTCATCGTAGGTGCGGTCAGCTCGACTGCCTCGCGGGCGCTTCTGGTAGTACAAACTCGACCGGCTGATGTCCAAGGTCGCCGCCACCAGCGTGGCCTGGTAGCCCTGCGTCACCATCTCTCGTGCCTGGGAGTGAACCTCACCGCAGCTCACTCCCCCACGACGTTTTTTAGGATTTCAATCTCGAGAGACTTTCGTCCGAGCGTCCGTTCCAACTGCCGGATGCGTTGGTCCTTCTCGGTTTCGCCCGCCGCAGCGCTCTTCCCCCCAAGCGCTGCCTTTGCCCCGGCCTCCGCTTCGTCCCTCCATCGATATAACAGGGACGGTGAAATGCCATGTCGCCGGCACGTCTCGGAGACGTTCCCGCTCTTGATTGCTTCCTGCACGATCTGCCACTTCTCTTCGGGGGTTCGATCTATGCGTGGTCTTCTGCCCATGTTGCCTCCTTTTGGGAGGCCCTGATCTTACCTAACTGAGGTGTCCAGTTTTAGCGGGGAGCAATACAACACACCGAGGTTAAACGTCGCGACTTTTTCCGGTTTCAAATTAGGGTTGCCACCGAGGCCAGGGTTGTTCAGCAGATTTTCGTCAAGGCTGGGTGCTCGAAAGGCTTGACTGTAAAGCGCTTTCACACTCGCCCAGGATGAGGGCGCCCACACTATGCCTCCCCTGGGTACGGTATTCAGGGGAATGCTGCCGATTTTGTTTGTCTGGAAGCCAGCGATTAACTTCACATCCCTGCGTAGCTGATGGTCGATCTGGGCGTAAAATGCGCCTCCGATCCGCCTGCCCTCGGCGGTCACCGTGGCGGGGTTGGTGGCCGTGAACAGCTCTACGCCTTCAATGCGATTGAGCAGGCCGCCGGCAGACAGGCGGTCCTTTGAAGTTACGTTGATGAGGTTCGTCCATTCAGCGATCGATTCGTTGGAATCTCTAGTAACGTTCGGGAACGGAGGTTCCTTAAAGGTGGTTCGCGTGAATGTCAGGTTGAAGCTCATGCCCCACCTTCCATTCACCTTGTGGTCATAACCTAGGTTCCCGAAATCGCGTGTGAGACGGGTCCGGCTGGCGGTGCCCTCGATAAATCCTGTG
This sequence comes from uncultured Acidobacteriota bacterium, assembly GCA_963709105.1. Taxonomy (GTDB): domain Bacteria; phylum Acidobacteriota; class Terriglobia; order Acidiferrales; family UBA7541; genus Palsa-295. Next base: position 25,715 of record CAVPVC010000010.1, on the reverse strand, counting down.
GACTCCCATTCCGTGAAAGCCGACATGAAGCTCAGCCCTTTGTAGTTCAGTCCCATGTACGCGCCCACGCCCCTATCGACCACCGTCACATTCTCGACGGGGGGCACTTGCGGCGCAAAGGAAAGGTTTTGCTGCGATGGTGGAACGAGATACGTGACAGGCCAATCAGGCAATTCATGGAGCTGCACAGCCCCCACTCCGCTCAGGGCGTTGTGTTTGTAAGAAAAGGTACTGGAAGAATCAACAGCTCCGCCTGCGCCCCCCAGACCCTTGAAGGTAGCCTGATTGCCTTCTGCTTTCTTGGTGATCAAATTCACAACCGCCGAGAAGGCATTCGAGCCATAGAGAATTGACCCTGGCCCCTTGATAATTTCAATGCGTTCCAGAATCTCCACTGGAAACGACTCCAGGAGGTCGGAAATAATTCCCCCTTCCATCACTTCCCGCGTCGGGCGCCCGTTGATCAGGAATAGGATGTGGCCCCCGTCGGTTTTCGTCTGGTCGCCGAGTGCCGACACGAGGCTGCGGTCGACGAAATATTGCGTGGAGCCGGTCAAACCCGCCACGCGCTGTAAAATCTCGTTCAGAGTCAACCCGCCAAAGCGGCGAAGCTCATCGCTTGTTACGATGGACATGATGCTTGGCGCATCGGATAACTTCTCCGAGAACCGGGAAGCCGTTGTGACATCGACATTCATCAATGCTTCGATGTCCATTGAGGTCACATCGACGTTTGCGGCGCCGGCGGTCGTGGCCGAAGCGGGTTGCTGAGCCGGCGCTGTTGCTGGCAGTGTTAGGAATAGTGCTGCCGCTCCCCAGGCCGCCTGCCGGATCTTCACGCGATCGAATGATTGGAAATAGCTCACTGTTAGCCGCGCAACCGCTTTGAACCAATTCGGAATGGTCTCGCATGGGTCACAATCCACCGGTCGACCGGTAGTGTGACAAGAAACGAATCGGCGCATTCGAGCCGATGCTTTAAGAGGAGAAGAATCACAGAAGACCCGAGGGGCGAATCGAAATCAAGACCAGGGCCCTGATAAACGCCGTAATCGGGAAGTCCTTCCCGGGCATTTTAGAACGCAAGTTGCTCGTCGAAATACTATCGCGCTCCTCCCCTCATGAGGAACACGGTATCGCCGGGCGGTGTTTTCGGGCATCGCCCGGCGCCTTTTTCCTCTGTATCAAATTGAACGCTCGTCTACCAATGCCTGAGTAACGCGGCCACCGGAAGTTTGCGGTACTAGCCCGCGATCTGTCCGCTCCGAATACTCGGGACAAGAAGCCGTGTGACACACGGCACAGTTGTTGGCTGAGCATTTGTCGTACAATCCTGCCCCGAGTATTGGTTCCGAAATAGGCCATCTATAACGTCTTCCGGAAACTGGTAAACGGCGAACTCGTGCTGGTGCGTTCCTATGCTGAATTGGAAGAAGCGAAGCGGGTTGTCACACTTTTTAACAAATGTTGGCCTGGTGAATACTGCCTTCGGGAGGCCGGGTCGGGTGCCGATGTCGAGATCTAAGAACTTACATATTTTTCTTGAAGAGAAGGAGCAACTTCATGCAGCGATTTGGATCTTGCGAAAACTCGGTCCCCGTGAGGGGAGTGTTCATGAAATCTGAGTAGCCGAGTGTCTTCACGACTTCTTTATCGGCGAGATCACGGTATCCCATAGACCAATCGGGAAACATGCGTTGCTCAGATGTGCCGCGGAGAAGTTCGAGAAATCCTTTGTGCCGCGTATCGCGTTTGATGATTTCCACCAGCTTCGTCACAACTTCCTCTTTTCCTTCCAGCACTTGCATGAAACTGCCGTCCTTGTAGAGGAGCATTCCGGTCAGATCAAGATGAGTGTTTTTGTCGCGGGCTTTCTGCAAGAGCGTTTGAAGATCCGATTTTGTAAACAATTGAGTCGATGAGCTCACATAAACGACATGAAACATCGATGGACCTCTGATCAGAATTAGTTACCGGAGAAGTGAGGCGCCACTTGAACTGTCCGGCAAACCGGTGCGCCCTATTTTTTCTATGAAATTGAGAATCGAAAGGACGACGGCACTGGAAGCGGAAGCGAATTCGCTTTCCGCCCCGAGAACTACTTCTTCGGAAACGTCTTGACCGGAGTCGGCACGGCGGACCACGTCAGCAGCGACCTTATGAAAGTGCGAGTGATTTGATTTGAGGGCTGCGTATTCTGGCAAATGCGCTGATGTTGTCCCCTTGGTGGCAATCCATTCGCCAAGTTCACATTTATCATCCATGGCGATTTCAGCAGCCTTGAGGGAATAATCGGGATTTCTCAAATAAGAACGGAGTTTCCTTTTCCAGTCGACATGCACAGCAACAGCTTTGTCGAAATCCATTGAGATGTCCCCCAGCGGAGAGATCAACGACGACCGGACGGTTACGTATGTCGCTGTATTCTTCATCGGTTAAGAACAAGCCAACCTTTAAGCAATTCAGAGTGTAAATCCTTCCATGAGAAGGCCGGTAACAGTCAAGACGATTTTGGTTTTACCTAAAGGGAGTCTTTGCCTTTGAACCGAGCCGCCTCTGTCGCCATCCTTCCATTCGCACTCTTTGTTGAGCGATTTATCGCTCGGTGCCAGGTGGGTGTTCTCGTTTCAGTGGGTGCTGCTACCTGATTATCGACCTCTGCTTTCCTTCTTCGAGGGAAGCTGGGCCAGGACTTAGTCGCAGTCACCCGGACTCGGCGGTCAAGCTCGGCTACTAGGCAAAACTCGTCAGGCTGCGGCGCTCATCGCTCGGTGGGTGTTCCGCAGCGGTTCATACACCTCGCCGCCTACCCACAACCGATGCAGAAGCACCGCCAATTTCCTCGCCACCGCCACCACCGCTCGTTTCTTAGCGTTTTTCCCTCCTCGCTCGGCAAGCTTCAATCCCCAGCGCCGCAGATCACTGTCTTCTCCAAAGGGACCCAAAATGTAATGCGCTCCCTGCACCAGCATCGTTCGCAGATACCGGTCACCCTCTTTGCTGATTTTCTTCTGGGGTTCGCTTTGTCCAGAGTTCCTGCGTCCGGGTCGCAATCCCAGAAAACAACCTACGTCACGACTCTTCGCAAACCGATGCGGGTCATCGATCGTCAGCCGATAGGTCAGTGCGATCTGTGTTCCTACACCCTTCACTTGTTTGAGCAAGGCCACTTCGGGATACACCTCTTTGGCGATCTGTTCGATCCGTTGATCGTATTCCCGGATGCGCTCATTGAGCGATTCGACTTCCCGCAACAGTGGCTCCAGCACTTCTCGTAAGGCGGTGCTCAGTGCTGTGGCGAGCTCCCGGCCTACCTGCTCCGAGCCCCTCTTGGGTAGTCTTTCGCCATACGACTTCGCTAATCCGCGTGCCGCGTTTATCAAAGCCGTTCGAGCACTCACCAGTTCAGCGCGTGCCCGGATCACGGTCAGGTGGATTTGTGCTTGTGCGCTGCGGTGCCGCACCGGCCCCAACAGTTGCGGATCGATTCGCGCCAGCCGGGCCAGCGTCCGGGCATCGTGCCGATCATCTTTTCGACTGCTCTTGGTGATCAACTGCACTTTCTGTGCGTGGGCCACGATCACTTCGTGCCCCAACTCCGCTAGCAGCCGGCTGATCCATGGAGAATGTGTCCCGGTCTCCAGCACGATCCGACTCGCGGGAAGTTTTTCAAAAGTGCGTTTCATCGCGTCAGGAGTCGTAGGTAATTTCTCTTCCTGAAGGACCTCGCCTAGTTCGTTCAACACGCAATAGAACGACCAGGGATCTCCTAGATCGATACCTATCGTGAGCTGATGCCCTTTGAGAATTTTCTTTCCCGTCACACGCCTGGTGCTAAGCTTCTGCATTGCCGGTCTCCTTTTTGTTTGTGCCTTGAGCACGTCCAACAACTGGGAGCGTATCGCATCCCGCGGAGACCGGCCTTCTCATCCCATCTGATAAACGCCGTTACCGTCCATTTGAAGTAATACTTCTCACATTTCCGGTAGCGAAACGATGGATTTCAACGACGGTTCGTGGACCCTTTAGGTCGCGGGGACTTTCGCTCTCGTTCAAGCGCCTCTATCGCAGATTGATGGCTAACAGGCAGCGCTTCGGTCGCAACGCCGAGACCCATACTTGGCAATCGGCATCGTGAGCGCGATAAGCAGGTCGGCCTCCGTGATTTCTGACCTCCGGCTAACCGTTGAGGCCGCTCGTTCCATGCGTCTGGCTATCTCACGAATCGATGATCCCGAAGCAAGGCCTCGCGAGATGTCTTCGCGCTCAGCCAGAGTCAGGGCTAGACGAGACCGGCGGCGACCTGCCGGACGAATTCCTCCGCTAGGTAATAAAAACTGGTGAATGGTGGTATGCGGCTTGCCAAAGGCGCGACCGATCTCATGCAACGACTGCCCGGCCTTCCACCGTTTCCATATCTCCGTTTTCTGCGCGGCAGAGAGCCTCGAACGTTTCCTCCGTGTGGGTTCAAGGTTACCCGGTGAGCTTGACAGTCGCGTCAAGGTTTCCGGTGACGATGTCTGATAGACTTTGCCGGTGCTCCCCTCTAATAAATCCATCTCCGATAAACTTCCGGAATCCCGGCGTGTTCCGGAGTTAGACGGACTCCGAGGGCTGGCTATTCTCCTCGTTATTCTTCATCATCGCTTTCCGGATCACGGTTTGCTTCGACGAATTGGAGAGGCCGGTTGGATCGGTGTCGATTTATTCTTTGTGTTAAGCGGCTATCTCATTACAGGTATTTTGTTGGACACGATTGGGAAGCCGTACTACTACCGAAACTTTATTGCCCGAAGAACGCTACGAATCTTCCCGCTGTACTACCTCTGTCTGGTTCTGTTCATCGCAGCGACCAGATTAAGCGCCAACGCGGAGTTGTGGAACTCTCTACAGCGATGGGGAGGAGCCGGTTGGTTCGCCTTTTATCTCGGTAACTTCCGCATTGCATGGGTAAACGCCATGCCGCCCATATTTTCATTAACTCCGTTATGGTCATTACAAGTCGAAGAACAGTTTTATGTTCTTTTTCCCCTGGTTGTTTCACTGCTTTCAATACAGAACCTCCGTCGAATGTTGGTCGGGTGCGTGATCGCCGCACCGTTGCTACGTATCTGTCTAACGCTGTTTGTTCCTGGCAGTGCGGAGGCTTGCTATGTGCTCATGCCATGTCGCATGGACGCGCTCGCCTTAGGGGCGCTACTCGCCGCCAGCTTGCATTCGCGGCCTACTCTGTTTCCGAATGGCTTTTTTATGCGTCTGGGTGGGGCTGTGGGAGGAATCGCTATTCTGGCCGCAGCATTCTTCGGGTGGCTAGATCTCCACTCCCCGTTCGTGCGCTCCGTCGGCTACTCAATGATTGACCTGGTCTTCGCGGTTGTGCTTGCTACGGTCATTTCTTTGCGGGGGAGCAACCTGACTGCGTTATTACGCCAGCGCCCACTGGTTTACACGGGAAAGATCTCGTATGGCCTCTATCTTCTCCACGTACCAGCATCCTGGATCGCGCTTAAGACGATTTCACGATTGGCCCCAACGGACGTGCAAAGATATTGGATAGTCTCTATTCCGATTACATTCGCTGCAAGCTTCCTTGCAGCCGCTATCTCGTGGCGCTTTCTCGAGGGCCCGATGGTTCGCCTGAAGGAACGCGTCACTTCAACTTTCCAACTTGCGGCTGAGGCGAAAGCTGTCTTTTCGCCAGCGAGCAACTAACTCCGTAGATTTCCGCCAGGAAACTTCCCGCCTTCTTGGGCCTACGCCGATCGAGGCCTTTTGCACAAGAGAATGATGTCGGGGGGGGCTAGAACTGGACAGTTTAATGGCTCCATGTCGTCAAGCCGGATTTCCAGCAGCCGTAGGCACTGTATTGTACTTTCCGCCTGGCGGGGCTAGACCGTGAACGTTGTTGCGGCTGTCGACATTTGATTCGTTGGGTTTAGGGCTTTCGCGCAGCAATGTTGGTGCGAATGATGACTAAGTATTCGCGGGCAGTTTCAAGGGCATGCTGTGCGTCATGATGCGAGATGAAACCAGTATCTTCATAAAGGGCCATATTTCGCTTCCGCCGGAGACGGTCGAAGACAGTCAAAAGTCCCGCATGTTTCTCGTCGATGCGCGCCCGGACGAAATCAATAATCGCAATGTGGTGTCCTGGTTGACTTCTAGCGCGGAAGCCGTAGCTGAACATAAGACCGAGAGAAGCTTTTAACATCGCTTCGTAGGCTTGCTGGAGAGAAGCCTCCTCATCAAATACGAGGATCTTATGGGCTGAGGCGAGCTTCTTTTCGGCGCTTGCGAGGAAACGTCCAATCTGTGTCCAGTCAACTTTGTGTGTTTTTAGTTTCTTCATGCGGAACCGACAAGCGACACACGCTTATTGTGCCAGACGTCCTCTAGAAAAGGATCCTTGCGGGCGCGACGCGCTTCGAGTTCCCTACGGCTGAGGACCGTGTAATTGATCTCTCGTCCGAGTTGACGTTCGAGTTTCTGCACTGCTTCCGCCAGAGCTTCATCCCGGGGTCGGCCGATCACGAGAACGTCAATATCACTCACTGCGTCTTGTTGGTTTCGCGCAAACGAACCGTACAAATAAGCCTCTTCTATTCCTTCAATTTTCTCGAGGGATTGTGCGAGTAGCGGACCGGCGCCGATGGTTTTCGCCACGATGCGGCGCACCTCATTGAACAGGGAATACTTGCGGTTAAGTTGAAAATACTTCTGACGCCCACTCACTTCCGATCGAAATAGCCCCTCGCGCTCCAGACGCCCCAGCTCTTTGGATAGGTTAGACGGGTCGATGCTGAGTCGCTCCGCGAGGTCCCGCAAATGATGTCGGGCCGTGGGGTTCGTGAAGTAGTAGAGCAGTAGACGCTGACGCGCCTTGGATCGCAGGTCAAGCATACGCAGTGGAAGTGTACCACAAGTGTGGTTATATCTGACCACAAGAGGACAAGCTGTTTCCCCAGAAGGTCGATAGGCAGAATGGCTGGCCGACACGGTTGCTTGATGCGGAGAAGGCAGCCCGAGATCCTGAGACTATTGGATAACCCAGCCCAATTCATGGCGCGACGCTGTCGACCGGACGTAAACGATCACCTTGTCCTTGGTGGAAAAGCGAAAAACAGGCGATAACGTTGGTGAAATGTTGCGCGAAACCAGTGTCGGTTGTCAGGTCCCAAGGTATCGCCTTGACGAGCGCGATGCTCTCGCGTGCATGACGGTCTTCTCGCTCTGGATGGTGGCGCATATTGACGCCTCGCCTGAATGGGGATTTCGTCTCGGATCGTAGATCTCACTCAGCAACCTTCCTGGATTTCTCCCAAGGCGCCCCGCTGTTTGGTTGTCGGGATTCTGTATCATCGCAATAACGCTGTTCCATTCAGACTTTGGTAATCCTTCCGAGGCCGCACAGTTCCTGCTCGACTTCGCGATTGCCGGCGGGTGGCTGTTTATGTTCGCCTATGGGCCGGGTCCTCTTTCGCTGGACGCCTTTCGATGGTGCGCCAAGCTGGAGGATAAAACGCAGGAAGCGCTATCAGGGCAAGCATGAGCATGAGCATCAGAAACGTTAATGGTCCGAGGAAGGGACCTCGGGCAAAAGGAGTCTACGAAATGCAGGCAACACGCTCGAATCGACGCCGATCTGCGATGTACGTCGTGCTTTGGATTGCTGTTTGGCTGGTTCTAACCGCTGGGCGAGCTTATCCGCAGTCTTCCAGTACAATCCTCGGCGTCGTCAAGGATGCCAGCGGAGCGATTGTGTCGGGCGCCTCCGTTACGATCCAAAATGAAGACACCGCTCAGATACGAACCACGAGCACCAGTACTGACGGCGCTTATCGGGTGCCGGCGCTGTAAGCCGGGAATACGGAATGACCATGGGTAGCCAGATGGTGATGGTGAGCAAGGGCGGCACCAATCAGTTCCATGACAACCCTCTCGAACTTGGAGAGTTGGCTCTGGCTTACTCCGAGCCCATTGGCGCATTCTTTCTGTTTGACACGCACTTCGCATAATGCGAAGATGGCTCATGCGGATCGTGAGCCGTAAGGCGATTAGAGAAGCGACCGCCAAGCACAGCGAATGGAGCGCATCCCTAAACGCATGGCACCAGATCACCGAAGGCGCCGATTGGAAGAATTTTGCTGACGTTCGGAAAAGTTGGAGGAACTCGGACGTGGTCGGTCGCTTTGTGGTGTTCGATATAAGTCACAACAAGTGCAGGCTGATCGCGACTATCAAATACAAATGGAGAATGGTTTACATCCGGCACATTGTGAGTCATGCCGATTACGATGAGAAGGAGTGGCTAGAATCATGATTGCAGTGCCTGCACAATATGCGCTGGATGTTAGCTCGCCAACACCGATTACATCCGAGCATCAACATCAGGAGTACCTGTCCGTCTTGGACAAATTGGCGAGCAAAGAAAACCCTACGAGGGAAGAAGAGAAGTATGCCGAAGTCTTGATGACTTTGATCGAAGCATACGAAGAAGAGCATCATTCCATTCCCGATGCTTCCCCGGTGGAGGTACTTCGCGCATTGATGGATGCCAATAATCTCCGCCAGAAAGACCTGGTCTCCGTCTTTGGGTCTGAAAGCATCGTGTCCGAAGTCCTGCACAAGAAACGTGACCTCAACAAAACCCACATACAGAAATTGAGCAAACGATTCCACGTGTCTCCAGCGGTGTTTTTCTAGAAAGGGTAGTACCCCTAAGAAGGGCAATAAATACAGCAAATCATTCGGAGCGATCAAGACTCCTCCGGCTCGGCGAGTTTCGCACGCGAGCGGAACGCGGATAACATGAGAACTGTGCCCATGTATGCCAGAAACAGATAGGGGGCTTCTCGTGCAGGTCCTCCGGAACGGGATACAGATTCGAGAGCAAGACGGCGATCATGGCCGCAAACGCAAGCCAGAGTGTTAGTCTATGGAACGAACCAACTCAGACTATAGTGATCTGTCACCTAATCTCCATGAAATCCTTGCGCTCGTGGGTGAGCAGGATGGGATCCCAAAAGGATTGGTGAGATGCTCCGTCTGTGGAGATTGGGTCGGTCGTTGTCTTTGGCCAAACCCTCTCCTGTGGAACAAAGGGCCGATTCGGGTCAGTTGCCGGTGTGAAGCGAACCTTTGCGTTCAGTGCGGTGAGCCGGTCTACGAATACCGGCTTGGCGCAAACGTCTTCGATGAATCAACAAAGAAGATCGTTCACATACCTGGCATGCTCGGCTCGCTACATCATTGCGGCAAACCGCGAATTGAAATGCCACAACCGATTCAAGCGGATTGGGGAGGGGAGTACGCCGAAGCGCTGGCAGGATTCCCGGTCAAGCTGGTTTATATCGGCGTCCGGCCGCGGGAGGATGGGACTCATCGGCCGATCATCGTGAAGACTCGCTATTTCTTCGATCCCGGATCTTTCCGCGAGGACGATCTAAAGAAAGAGATGCTATATCACTCGCATCTCCCGAGTGATTTCTACGTCAAAGTCCTTTGGCACAAGGAAACGCAGCATTGGGACACATTCAAATGCCAGGGCCATCGGCTCCTGTTTCATGCCACGGGAACCAGCTTCGAAGAGGCAATGAGAAATACGCTGTCTTTTGGTCTGCATCCGGACGAAAGCGCAGGATGATAATTGCTGCTGAGCAGGAAATCCTGTGAATTGAGTCGAAAGGAAAATCGCGTCTCGGCGGAGTATTGATGGATTCGTTCTCGGCCTTTTTCCGACGCCCTCTACGGACTCAAGGAACTCTTCTTTGCAACTAAAAGCCGTTAGTAACTCGGGGCACCCAATGCGGGTTAGTCTTGTTGACACGTAGGCGGCAGTTGGTATTCTGTGAGCGCCTCGAGTGTTATCGCTCGGGGTTCTTCGCGCGTTGTGGTGGTTTCGGGTCTTTTCGAGGAGAGCTCCGTGCTTCCTGCCGAACATCACGCGCGCGGCAATACGTCCGTTAAATCGTTTAGCAAAAATCCCCCCACGGAAACATTTGGAGAAGTTTTTGCCGATGGTTCAATGATCGATCTCGTAAGGAGCGAAGCCGGGTCGCTTCGACTGATCCACTGGAATAGATCACGCTCTTCGATATGTTACCAGGTCAACAAACATCGGAAGACATTCGTTCCACCGAAATGTTTGGACAGAAATCTCCTACAGTGCATAAACTTTCCAACAAACGCTTGTGCATACGGTTCAACCAAGCAGCTTACCAACAAACTTCAGCGCTGGTTCGCTCAGCACCCCGGGCTCCCCGAGGAATCCATTTCTATATTCGTTAATTTTGTGCTCGCAACATATTTTCCGGAATGCAATGAAGTGTTTCCATGTTGCTTCGTTTGTGCCCCTGACTCTTCCAGCGCAGACTTGCTGCTTCGCCTTCTGCGAGGTGTATGTCAGCATTCTATATATGTGACTGAGATGATGGAGGCTGGCATTTGCGCCCTGCCATTCGCGATTCGCCCGACCTTATTAATCAACCAGGCCCGGATATCAAATCGCTTCTCTAGAGTCTTGCGCGCGATGAGCCGTCCGGGCGTGCTGGTGCCGCGAAACGGTGAGTGCCGAGATATTTCCTGCCCGATTGTGATTTGTTCGGGCGAACATCTCAGCGAAGCTGCCCTTCCAGATGCCGTTCATGTTGTTCTCATGCCCACTCGTGGATGTTTGCCCAGGTTCGATGGGCAATTCTTACGCGTTGCGAAAGAGCTAGGCGCTAAACTCTTGCGCTATCGGCTGGAGAATTTCAAGAAGGTTCGGAAGGCACAATTCGACCCCCCCGGATTGAGTTCCCCGATGGCGGAAATCGTACGAACCCTCGGACGCTGTGTCGTCGATCATGAAGAGTTGCAGCGCCGGGTCGTCGAGCTCCTTAGGCCCCAGGACCGGGAACTGGAGCTTCGAAATTCGGCCAGGATCATATCTTTTGTGATCGAAGCCGGCCTTGCTTTGTGCCACGAAAAGAATCGACAGTCGGCATACGTCGGTGAAGTTACTGCTTTTACCAACGCAATCTTAAAGGGCCGAAACGAAAGCATTCAGCTCGAATCGCGGGAGGTGGGCGATCTACTCAGATCGATCGGTTTGTTTAGCGAACGACTCGGAAGTGCGGGGCGTGGGATTCGGTTTTTCAATGAGATAAGGATCAAAATCCACCGACTGGCGCGGGCGTACGATGTCCTTTCAGTTCACGCTGGCAGTGACCTTTGTGAGCATTGCACCCAATCGCGCATGGTCGTTGTGACTGGCTAGATATAGGAATGCACGTCATGCACATCATGCACGTCTTTTGGTGTTTTTCGCTTCGGTCGGTCGGCAGTCCGGATCGCGCGGGCAAATGGGAATGCTAGGAGGCAGTCATGAGAAAGGTGAAGAAGTGCGAGGAAGATTTAGCCTTGGCCGAATGTCTTATTAAATTGGGTTGCCCCCTTGACCTCAGTCACGGATATAGGGATACGCCGGCGGGATTGAAACTCGAACAGAATCCGTCAGTCGGTACAAACCTGGTGCTTGACCTTTGGGGTGGTGGATCCGGTTACGTCCTAGATATGCGCGTTATAAGCGAACTCAATCTCCCTATGCGCGTCCGGGACATAAAACTCCGGACTGATTGGGGTGCTCGCGAAATATCTCTGTTAGCCGATCCTTGCCACATCGGCCCCGAATACGAATATTACGAATTCCCAGGGGAGAGTCTTGGTTTTTCTCGGGACGTGGTTGTCAATAATTTTCTTTCTGGCAAAGCTGTACTTAAACCACACGATCGCATAGAGGGACTTCTTCTGGCCGTAGATGAAAAGCCTATCCCCGACGATTATCCCGAGCACGGGCGAACAACAGTTGAGCTCAGCATCTTCGACTACCGAGGGAATATGTTTACGGCATCATTTAAGGTGTGCGTTGACCGAGGCAATACCTTTATTAAAAGAAGACGGGAGGCCGTTTTGGAGAAACGATCAATGGAGCGCTACCAACGAACACGTGGTGCTGCGTGAGGCTCTGTGCCCAGCATCATCAGAAAGCAACCTTGAGCGGTTCGTTTTTCAAAACGCTCCACGAAATCCAAAGACTCCAAGCAGCCCGTTACGGCGGGGTCGTTCCGCCCCCGGCGGCGCTCGATGTATATCTGACCGTCCTCCCAGACCCTTCCGAGGAGACTGCAGACAACGCTTGCGAAGATGAAATTACCAAACGAACCCAACTATCCTCCGAGAAATGAATGAGATGGGTTTTTTCAGAAAGGCATTGAATACGGCGAACGGATGACCCGGGCGCAGACTATCGCGGTGATTATGTTACATCGACCGTCTGAACCGGCAGCCGTTTATCGGGAGTTGACAACCTGTCAGGCGAAGGCGCGGGTTGAGGCCGAAGAGCGAAGTCGTTTGGCGAGCGCTCGTCCTTTGCGGAACCAGGGACGTTCGACGCGCTGAACGTAGCGCGGAGAGGATTTGCGCTTTGCTTCGAGTTGGTCGAGCCATTCCCGGGCTTCGGCGATGCGATTCTGCTCCGCAAGAAACTCTGCGTAGCTGAAAAGTATCTCGGGTGTGCTGGAATGCGTCGCTACGTCGGCGAACCAGGCGGAGGCATCTTCGTTGCGGTCAATGGCAGCATAAGACTGGGCCAGAAACAGTTCGCCGCGGTAGCCGTCCATTTTCGCATCGCCGCGGACGGACTCCTCGAAGTCGCGGACCGCAGCGGGAAAGTCGCGCAGCTGCATTTCGCACTGGCCGCGAAGATAGAAGGTGCGCGGCGCATCTGCCCTGGTGGCAATGGCACGGTCGAAGGCTTCGCGAGCCTTCTCGTAGCGGCGCTGATCCCAGTAGAGTTCGCCGAGGTCTTCGAGGTTTGCGACGGACGGATTTTCGCGGACGGTAGCTTCAAGGGTCGCAATGCGTGATCGGCGTCCGTAGCGCTGAATACTGGCACGGGCGAGGTCAAGATCGGGAAGGACTTCGGCAAAGATGTAAATGATCGATCCAAGCGCACCGCCGATGAGGATGACATAGAACCAATACCACTCCGGTCGGCGACGGAAGAAATGCACGAGCGCCGCCAACTGCACGAACATCCCCCAGGGCCAGAACAGATGGCTGATGAACCCCATGCGAGAGATTATGCGGGAACAGAGCGCGGGCGCGGGACAAGTATTTGGGAACACCAGAGAGACTAACGGCCCAATCGCTCACTTGGAGTTATAGTCGCCAAACCGGACAGATACCGTTCCAGTACCCCGAACTTCCGGTAAGGGCGTTACACAGGACCTCACGCTGGGTCGCCATTCTGCGGGGCATCTCCTGGAGAAATCCCCCCTGCCTGTCAATTGTTTTGGAAAGTGTCTCTTTTTGCACAGACGGCCATTATTGCTTTCCACTACCGTGTTCGGGCTAAATGGAATCCGCAACGCTTGCAGCGAATACCGACACGGCTGTAAACCGTGAAGAGTTGCGAGCCTGTCTGCGAGAAATGACCAACAAAGCGTTGGGACGGTTCGGTCGGGCTGCTCGAAGGATGTACTGGCTCCAAACGAATCGCGGCCAACAGTCCCCGAGAAGAAGAGGTGATTCACCTTGAAGATGCTTGGGCGGAACGGAGTAGCCGTTTCCGCAAACATCCGCCCCCGCCCAGGCCAACTCCAGCGTAGTCAAATAACCTACTGACGCAGCGATGGCGTTCGCCAAACGCCGGAATGCAAAGAACCCTCACCTAATTTCCCGTTCCTATTGGAATGCGCCAGTGCTTAACCGTCCATATAAAGTATTACTTCACTTGTCCGGTAACGGCGTTTCTCAGGCCCTATCCGGTCCTGTGCGGGATAACTTCCGGTTTGCCCGTGATTTGGGTGTTGAGATGCCGAGCGGGACAAGAAAACCGGAATCGGCGAGGCAACAATGGGAGGATCGACGCAAGTCTACGGTCGCCCCGCGAGGGGTCACTCCAGCAGGTAGTCCCAGGACTCACAAACTCAAAACGGACTGGAAATCGTTTCCTTTCGTTTGACGTTTTGTGTTATCAACTAGACCACTCATCGGCCCGGGCCCCTTTGGGGAATCTGGCTAGGCACGGCTTGCGAACCAGAAACCCTTGGAGGGTAACCGGGATGCTCAAGAAATCATTATTATCTTTCTTCCTGTCCGTAATCGCTTTACTCAGCCTGCTCGGCACGCGCGCTTACGCCGGGCCAGCCACGCCTGCAAAGGAAATGCCCACAAAGCGAGCCAGCATGCCGGCGGACCTCAAACTGGCGTTCGAGAATGCTCGCTACGGGATCGAGAAAGACCGCGCCCAGAACGACGCCAACGGATTCTCGGTTCAGTTTTCTGGGGCCGAGACCCGGATTGAATTGCCGGGCGGGGCGCTGGCGGGTTTGGCGGTCAGCGGCTACGGTTGGGGCACCGCGCTTCATCTCGCCGGACCCGTGACCCAGGTCCATGCCTCCGGCAAGCGGCTGGACCGCCGCTACCGCGCCGGACTGGCCGAGTGGTTCCTGAATACTCCGCAAGGGTTGGAGCAAGGCTTCGTGCTCGCCGAGCGGGGAAAGCAGGCCAAAGGTCCCGTGCACATTCAGCTGGCCGCCAGTGGCGGTTGGAGTTTGCGCAGCGCGAATGACCGCGTGCTGCTCACGCACGATTCCATCACGCTGGAATACGCCGGCCTCAAAGCCTACGACGCCAGCGGAGCCCTACTTGCTTCGCGCATGCGCGTCTCCGGTTCTCACATCGAAATCGAAGTGGACGACGCCCGCGCTGTCTATCCGCTCACCATCGACCCGACTCTGACCCAGCAGGCGGAGTTGACCCCCTCCGGCACGCCGAACGCTGGCTCTTTCGGCAATTCCGTGGCGCTTTCGAGCGATGGCAACACGGCACTGGTGGCGGCGCCTTATAACTCTATTATCCCTAATGACTTTGACGCTCAGGGCGCGGTGTATGTGTTCACGCGCTCGGGCACAACCTGGACCGAGCAGACGAAGATTACCGACCCCATTGGGGCGAGAGGTGACCTATTCGGCTATTCGGTGGCGCTGTCGAGCGATGGCAACACGGCAGTAGTGGGGTCGGAAGGAAACAATGACCAGAAGGGCGCTGTGTATTTCTTCACGCGCTCCGGCACAACCTGGACCCAGCAGCAAGTGATTAGCGACCCCAATGCGACGGCCTACGACAATTTCGGCCAATCGGTGGCGCTATCGGGCGATGGCAGCACGGCACTGGTGGGGGATCAGAATTCCTCTCAGGGCGCGGTATATGTGTTCACGCACTCGGACATGGGCTGGACCCAGCAGATGGAGATTACCGACCCCAATGCGACGAACGGTGACAATTTCGGCAATTCGGTGGCGCTGTCGAGCGATGGCAACACGGCACTCGTGGCGGCGTATCAAAGTAATTCCTATCAGGGCGCGGTGTACGTGTACACGCGCTCGGGCATAAACTGGGGCCTTCAGACGGAGATTACCGACCCCGGGGCGTTCAGCCAAGACGCCTTCGGCTTCTCGGTGGCGCTGTCGAACGATGGCAACACGGCACTGGTGGGGGCGGATACTTCCCCAGCAGGCGCTGGCGAGCCGGGTACGGCGTATGTGTACACGCGCTCCGGCATAACCTGGAGCCCGCCGCTGGCGCTGACCGCCTCCGATGCGGCGAGCTACAACTTTTTCGGCTATTCGGTGGCGCTGTCGGGAGATGGCAGCACGGCACTCGTGGGGGCGATTGCACGCGACAACTATCAGGGCGCGGCGTATCTGTTCACGCGCTCGGGCATGGGCTGGACCCAGCAGGTGGAGATTACCGACCCCAATGCGACGAGCGGTGACTATTTCGGCAATTCGGTGGCGCTGTCGGGAGATGGCAGCACGGCACTGGTGGGGTCGCCACAAGGCGATGGCAATCAAGGCGCGGCGTATGTGTTCATCTTTGTGGCGCCGATGGTGACTACGGTGCCCGCCATTGTGGGCGATACGGAGTCCGTGGCGTCGGCGACCTTGACGGGTGCGCGACTCACAACCGGAACGGTGACGATGGCCCCCAGCGCAACTGTGCCTTCGGGTGAGGTGAGCAGCCAGAATCCCACCGGGGGGACCACCAACATCGCGATTGGCTCTCCGGTGAGCTTCGTGCTTTCGACGGGTCCGGCAGTTCCCTCCATTTTGGGCGATACGCAGACGGCGGCTTCGGCAGCTATCATGAACGCGGGTCTCACGGTGGGAACGGTAACGACGGCGGCAAGCCCTTCGGTGGCTGCAGGTTTGGTAATTAGCCAGAGCCTCGCGGCGGGGACTTCGGAGGTGGCGGAAACACCGGTGAGCTTTGTGGTTTCCGGCGGCCCGGTTTCGAGCTTGGTCGTATCGGCGCCGTCCATGGCCACGCCTGGGGTTTCATTTAACGTTACGGTGACGGCGTTAGATTCGCTGGACGACGTCGGCACATATTATTCGGGAACCGTCCAATTCTCAAGTTCCGATGGAGCGGCCCTGCTGCCCGGAAACTACACCTTCAATGGCCTCGAAGCGGGGGTGCATACGTTCAGCACCACGCTGAACACGAACGGTCCACAGACGATCACCGCGACCGACACGTCGGCCGCAACGATAACGGGAACCTCGGGCCCAATCTCCGTGGGGCCTTCGGTTGTCTTCGTGAAGACGGACACCACCACGCACGGACACTGGATGAGCAACTATGGCAGCCAGGGCTACGTGGAGGCGTATGGGCCGCAGAACCCTCCCAGCTACGATCCCACGTTTAACGTACAGCAGGCGTCAACCTACCTCTGGGCGGCGAATACCAGCGATCCGCGGGCGCTGCAGAACTCAGGGGGAGGGCTGGCTGCAACGTGGTTCAGCGGGACGAGCTTCTATTTCGATCTGAACCTGACGGGTGGTACGCATCAGGTGGCCATCTACGTCCTAGACTGGGACGACTACCTCGGTGGGCGAGACGAGACGATCCAGGTGATCGACCCGAGCGACAACGCCGTGCTGGACACGCGAACCATCTCCGGGTTCTACAACGGCGAGTACCTGGTGTGGAATATTGCCGGGCACGTGCAGATCAAAGTGACCAACAACGCGAGCAATGCAGTGGTGAGTGCTGTGTTCTTTGATATGGCGCCGCAGGTTGCTCCGATGTTTACCAGCCCTGCATCGACGACGTTCGCGGTGGGATCGCCGGGAACGTTTACGGTAACCGCCTCGGGCAATCCGAAGCCATCGATCACCGCAAGCGGTTCCTTGCCGATGGGTGTGACTTTCAACCAGGGTACGGGCGTGCTGAGCGGGACGCCGGCTCCGGGCACCAACACCACGTACCCGCTGACGCTCATGGCCAGCAACGGCGTGGGGACGACTGCCAGCCAGAGCTTCACGCTCACGGTGAATGCGGCGGTCGCCAAACCCCAGGCGACCTTCGTGGAGTTTGACACGTCCACGCAGGGAAGCTGGGTGGGCAAGTATGGAGTCGATGGATATTGGCTGGCCAGCGGGCCGCAGAGCGACCCGAGCTACGATCCCACGCTCTCCATGGCCGGCCAGTCGAACTACGTGTGGTCGCCCAACACGAGCGACCCGCGGGCGCTGCAGAATGGGCTGGGACGTATCGCGGCAACCTGGTTCAGCACTACCAGCTTCACGTTCGATGTCAATCTGACGGACGTGAACACGCACCAGATTGCGCTCTACGCGCTGGATTGGGACGACTACCAGGGCGGACGTTCGGAGACCGTCGAGATTCTGGACGCCAACACCCTGGCGATTCTGGACATGCAGACGATCACCGGCTTTACCAACGGCACTTACCTGGTGTGGAACGTTTCGGGGCACGTGCAGATCAAGGTGATCAACAACGCGAGCAATGCGGTGATCAGCGGAATCTTCTTCGGGATGCCTCCGCAGTCTGCTCCAGCAATCACGAGCGCCGCGGCGGCCACCTTCACGGTGGGGACGCCGGGGAGTTTTACGGTAACCGCCTCGGGCAATCCCGCGCCGGCGCTGAGCATCAGCGGAGGCTTGCCGATGGGGGTGAACTTTAATGCGCTCACAGGAGTGCTGAGCGGCACGCCGGGTCCGGGGACCAACAGCACGTACACCGTGATGTTTACCGCGGACAACGGTGTGACGCCTCCCGCCAGCCAGTCGTTCACGCTCACGGTGAATCCGGCTGCCGTGGCGCCGCAGGCCACCTTCCAGGGCTTCGACACCATGACGCAAGGGAATTGGGTGGGCAAGTATGGGAACAATGGATATTCGCTCGCGAATGGGCCGTCCAGCCTTCCCAGTTTTGATCCTACGCTGAGCATCGCGGGGGAATCGAATTACACGTGGTCGCCGAATACCAGCGATCCGCGGGCCTTGCAGAACGGACTCGGGCGGCTCGCGGCAACCTGGTTCAGCAACACGAGCTTTACCTTCGACGTCAACCTCACCGACACGAGCACGCACCAGATCGCGCTCTACGCCCTGGATTGGGACGACTACCTCGGCGGAAGAGTGGAAAAGGTGCAGGTGCTCGATTCGACCGGCACCACGGTGCTGGACACCGAGACGATCTCCAGCTTTACCAACGGCGTGTACCTGCTCTGGAATATTTCCGGCCACGTGCAGATCAAAGTGACCAACATGACCAGCGGAAACGGCGTGATCAGCGGAGTATTTTTCTGAGGCGCGGCGGCTGAACGTTTTGCGGCAACATCAGCGGCAGCTTGCGGCGCGAAAGCATCGGGTCGGCGGGAAAACGCTGGGTGGCCGAATTTCGTGTTCGAACGTACGAGGATCTTATGGGCTGAGGCGAGCTTCTTGTCGCCGCTTGCGAGGAAACGTTCAATCTCTGTCCAGTCAACTTTGTGTCTTTGTGTGTTTTTTAGTTTCTTAATGCGGCACCGACAAGCGTCACGCTTATTGTGCTAGACGTTATCTAGAAAAGTATCCTTGCGGGCGCGACGCGCTCGTCCTGGTCATAAGGATAATCTGTATCGTCTCGTTTTAGCCTTCTGAACGATGTTCCTAATGAGAAATATAGACGATTAAAACGCAGGAAACCCTGGCAGGTTATTGCGCGAGCGTCCTTGGAATCTTATCGATGCCGTGTCTTGCCCTCGATTATTTCGCGAATCTCTCTCCATGTAGCAAGTTCTCCCTTGTTTGCGGCCTTAATGATTAAGGACATCGCTAAAGCGTGGGCATCTGTCTTGGCTTCGGGGAAATTGGCGCGTACTTCTGGCCGCACCAGCTTGAGTGCTGCGTTTGGGCGCAGTGTGAGAACGAAAGACAAGAGATCGGTAATCGACGTCCGGCGCGGGCGCCCTGCCGGATTGCCACTCTGCCCGGGCTTGAATCGGGTCTTCTTTCCAGCATCAACGATCTTCGAATTCACATCTTCCTCCGGGCGTGATACGGTTTTAATCGGAATCCATGATCTCCGCTGCCGAGGCTTCGCAAGCACGGCCCTCTCTCCATGTAGCAACGTCCGCCTCGTCGATGCCCCTTAAGATTATGGACTCTAGCAGAAGGTCGCCGTACGTCACGCCTTCGCCTAAATGGGCGCGTAGGCCTGGCCGCACCAGCTTCAGTGCTTGCGGACTCAAAGGCACATCGAGGACGGCGACCAAGAGATCCCTAACCCGCCTTCTGTGCGGAGGGCCTGCCGGGTTCCCGCTTTGCCCAGGCTTGAAGCGGGTCTTTTTGCCTACATCAACGATGTCTGAATTCATGCCTGTTCCATGCCTGACAACGGCAGCCTCACAAATTATCGCGCAGCATGCAAATGAGAATATAAAGCCGGTCGGGATGCCGCTGTGCCGCCTCGTTGGGAAATGGTCTGTGGGAGGTCCGAACGGATCTGCCGACAAAACGGACGGCGCGAGTGCTGCTTTGCCTTTACCGCGAGCACCTGGTCGCGTTGCACGGGTTCATCAAGAAAACGCGAGCCACGCCGGGTGAGGATCTGGCAACGGCGCGAAAGCGCCAGAAGGAGTTAGGGCGATGAGCAAGAAGCATATGGGTTCCCGTATAGATGGCTTCCTCAAGGACGAGGGCATCTTCGAAGAGGCGCAAGCGCAGGCGGTCAAAGAAGTCGTCGCGTGGCAGCTCGCCGAGGCCATGAAGGAAAAGAAAATCTCGAAGAACAAGCTGGCAACGCTGCTGAAGACGAGCCGCACCCAGGTTGATCGCATCCTGGATCCGAAAAACGACATTACATTAGGCAGCCTGCAACGGGCCGCTGCGATGGTCGGGCGACGTGTAACGATTGAGCTCGTGTAGGTGGAAGGAACCGACGTGAGCAAGAAATCTATCAAAAGCGACTTGGCGCGGATCGACCAAATAAAGGACGCCGAGATCAACTATTCGGATATTCCGCCTCTCGACAAGTCGTTCCTGAAAAGGGCGACGATACAGCAGTTTGAAAATGACTATGGTATAATGACCATGTTAGCAAGGAGTTCTCGCCATGAAGAAGATGGCAGCGGGATCGTTCAAGACGCATTGTCTTGCGATCATGGACGAGGTTCAGGCCAAGCACGAGACTGTGGTGATCACTAAACATGGCAAGCCCGTAGCAAAACTTGTCCCGGTCGAGGCCCAAGGCGATGATATTTTCGGTTTCCTTTGCGGAAAAGTCGCGATTACAGGTGACGTCGTCGCCCCCGCGTTGTCGCGGCAGGAATGGGGAAATCTCAAATGATCTTGCTCGACACGCATGTTGTCCTTTGGCTGACGTCTGAGCCCACTAAGCTGTCGGGCAAAGCTAAGACGGCAATTGAAGATGCGCGGACGAATGGCGGCGGCTTGGCAATCTCCGATATTACTCTTTTGGAGTTGGCTACACTCGCGAACAAGGGTCGCATCCGTCTTGATATGAGCCTTGAGACCTTCCTGTGTGAAGTTGAGGCTCGATTCGTGGTCCTGCCCATCACTGGCCGTGCTTGCGCCCGCGCTGTGGAACTTCCAGCCGCTTATCCCAAAGATCCAGCGGACCGCATTATCGCCGCCACGGCGCTGGTGGAAGGTCTATCCCTGATTACTGCAGATCGTGACATCAGACTGTCCAGAGCGCTTCGCACAATCTGGTAGAAGACTCGCCCTTTGGTCTCTTGGGCTGGGGAAGGGAATCGAACAGCCGATCCAAGGAGGGTCATCAAGATATCAGAATTGCCCGCTTCGAGACTTGCCCGCAGAAAATCCACAAAACAAACATGCTGTTGTTTGTGTCACCGTCAAAGCATCGGGCGCCCGGTTTCCAATCGCTACGGATTGTTTATCCAGAGCAGCCTGACAAGCGCCTCGATGAGTAGGGAATGAAGAGCGCTTTCAGATTTCATAGAAAAGATCCTCAAAGTCGAAATCACCGAAACGCAGCCCCCGGAGCCGCAGGATGACAGTGATCGAGGTCAGAAAGATCTTGACCACCGCGAGAGGTTATTGTGGGCGAAGAAAAAGCGAATATATGGCAGCGGCAAAAAGCCCGATTTCCTTGGATCCCTTGATAGGGAGTGATGGTGTGTCCGGGCGCACCACATGGGAGTTTGTGCAACCTGGTTGCACAATGCGGCTACTCTTGAAGCGACGACACTTCACAATCCCAGTCGTTCCTGGATCCGCCCTGGGCCATCATGCGAGCTCCGGCTGGCTGGAGATGCTGCAAGGTAGGAACGGTCGCATTTGTGCACCCAGGGTGCACAACGAGAGAACGAAGCGCGAAACGGTCCCGTCTTGGCGGCCAAGCCGAGACACGCACTAGTTCTTACAGTGCTAAGATAAAGCTAGCATCAGGAGTTTGCCTCTAGAGATCAGGCCCGGGAACCGGCCAAAGAGACTCCACGGCGCCTCGAGCGGCCAAACAGCTCGATGTGCGGACCGCGGGTCCGAATGCAAGTCTTCATTGAGGCCTCATGTTTCTGGAACTATTCCTCTCCTGATGAATTCGGAATTACCTCATGAACCAAATCCCTTCAGATTACGAAGGTCTACCGCGTGACCTGCACGAAATTGTGGACTTGGCGGGTGACCAAGAAAACGGGATTCCAAAAGGATTGATACGGTGCCACGTCTGTGGAGGTTGGGTCGGTCGTTGCCTTTGGCCGAACCCACTGTTGTGGAACAAAGGACCGATTCGGGTCAGCTGTCGGTGTGAAGCGCATCTCTGCGTTCAGTGCGGTGAGCCGGTTTACGAATACCGGCTTGGGGCAAACGTCTTCGATGAATCAACAAGGAAGATCGTTCACATACCTGGCATGCTCGGCTCGCTACATCATTGCGGCAAACCGCGAATTGAAATGCCACAACCGATTCGATCAGATTGGGGAGGGGAATATGCTGAAGCACTGGCAGGATTCCCGGTCCAGCTGGTTTATATCGGCGTCCGGCTGCGGGAGGATGAGACTCACCGGCCGATCATCGTGAAGGCTCGCTATTTCTTCGATCCCGGGTCTTTCCGCGAGGGCAATCTAAAGAAAGAGATGATATATCACTCGCATCTCCCGAGTGAGTTCTACGTCAGAATTCTTTGGCACAAGGAAACGCAATACTGGGAAACATTCAAATGTGTAGGGAGTCGGCTCCTCTTTCAGGCAGCGGGGACTGGGTTTGAAGAAGCGATGAGAAACACCCTAGCTTTTGGCATTCATCCGGACGAAAGCGCACAATAAAACGGTCAATCTGATTACTGGGCCCAAGGTTGAAATTGAATCACTATTGCTCGTAAGGTTGCGTACTTGATCTCATCCAGACCCCGCTCAGCATCTTCTGAGATGCGCATCGCATTAGTTGCCAGAGCCTTTCGGGCAGAGCCTGCGCCCGCTCGCCTTCACGCCATCGGCAAGCGTCTACAGCCCATTGCGTCGGAAATACGCAACCGATCGATCGTGTTCCTGCCCAGGTTATCCACAGATGTTCTGCTGTTCAATCTTTGACATATGGGGCTGACCATTGTCTACGAACGTAAATTCAGAAGCTGAGGCCGACCAACGCTAGAAGGTGAGGCCCGCGCGCACCCAGAGTTGCTCCAGGTCAGCGGGTGAATTGCCGTGAACCCTGCGGGACGAGTTGAGGCCTTGCCTCATCGTTAGGTGGACTGATACAATTTATGAGTTGATTCTGCAGTTCTCCTGTCGTGTTGTGGTGGTGGTGATTCGACTTCGATGGGGGGGCTGTGTCCAAAAAACTTGTATCCCGCGCGCGTCGTTCCCCAAGAGTTGCCAGCCGAGATCGTACATCGCGTGTCCCGACGACTGGTGAGGTTTTCACGGATTGTCTGATCGAGCTGGTCCGTTCTTCTGACAGCGCTGATCTTACTTTGTTTGACTCAGAGAACGCCACAGTTCGATCGCGCATCCGGCTCG
Source organism: uncultured Acidobacteriota bacterium (assembly GCA_963709105.1). Classification (GTDB taxonomy): domain Bacteria; phylum Acidobacteriota; class Terriglobia; order Acidiferrales; family UBA7541; genus Palsa-295. Next base: position 2,377 of record CAVPVC010000010.1, on the reverse strand, counting down.
GGGGTCGGACATTTGTGCCGGCAAAACTTGACCCCACGCTTACGAGAGCGATGAGGTTCCCAGAAAAGCCAGTGTCCCACGGATCTGTGGGGGGAGTGATCGAAGAAATTTCTAAGCTCCTTCGCCGGCATTCCGGCCTCGATGACCGGTCGGCATTGATCACAGCCTTGTTTGTGCTGGCTTCCTGGGTTATTGAGGGTCTGCCTTCTGGTCCGCAGATACGATTCTTGGGATCGACCGGCATTCAGATTGGTCAACTCTCCCGGCTCCTCGGGCTTCTTTGTCGACATGCGATTTCGCTCGCGGAAGTCGACGTCGCGGGGCTTTTCTCTCTTCCGTTGGGATTGTATCCAACGCTGGTGATCCGCCAGCCACACCTGAAGGGCCGGCTGCGACGCTTGTTGGATGCCGCGAGCCTCGGGGGCCTCTACACCGTGCGAAACGGTGGTCTGCTGGATTTGCACACAGCCATCGCAACCTTCTCCGAGTTATCTGATGAAATTTCTCCAGCCGCGGCCGTTGTGGAAATTCCCGTGACGGCAGCGAGTCTGCAACCGGCCCCTCTCGATGTACGCGCCGAAGATGGGATCGCACGCGAGTTCCAGGACAAATTGCTTTCTTATCGCGTCGAGTACTTGAGTAAGGTGAATGGCTCTAGATTTGATGCACCCCAACTCGCATTTCCCCTGCGCCAGGTCGCAAGGTGCTTGGGGGCGTGCGTGCCGGATGATCCCAGCTTGCAGTCGGCACTCGTTGCCGCGCTCGAAGGTCGAGACAAGCACATTCGTGTGGAGCGTTCCACGAGTTTGGAGGCCGTTGTAATTGAGGCTTTGCTTTCCTATATGCACGACCCCGAGCGGAAGGGCTCGGTGCATGTTGGGGAGATCGCGAAACGTGCGAATGAAATCCAGAACGGCCGCGGTTCGACCGAGGAGCTAAAGCCGCGGAAAGTGGGAGTCTTGTTGCGAACATTAGGTTTTCAAACCAGGGAGATCGACAGCGCCGGACGAGGGGTATTGCTTGTTGAAGGAGTCCGGCACTCCGTTCATCGTCTCGCCTGGGATTTCGCGGTCCCCTCAGTGCGGCAGGGCGTAGCGCAATGTGCTTTGTGCCAGCAAACGTTCAAGGCGTAACCCTCGGAAAGAATCGATGGTATGAACGTTGTGGACATCATGGACTTTAAAACGTACTTATCATTCGGCAAGCACAGGGAGGGGATATGAACAAGAGGAGACGGCAAGAAGGGCTCGCTATAGCACGCCAGTTGCGTTCTTGTGGCGTTCCACTGGAGATTCCCGAAGATGACAATCCCCATGCCCAGCGAACCGGCGTGGTGATCCGTCAACTTGGGGGAAGCGCGACGCAATTCCATTCGTTTGAAGTCGGCTACTGGATAAAAGTTCGAATCATTAACATGCTGACGTCACAATTTTGGATTTCGGGGTTCGGCCTGGAGTTGCCGTGGCACGACGACCGTCTCTTTCTTCTCGATGATCCTGGCGAGTTTATTCCTCCTCGGGAGCGATACAATTTCCTGACCACCCGTTCTCCCACTTTCTCGAGACAGGAAGTCCTCAACCACCGTCATCGGCTATATGAGCTTTCACGTGGGCGGCCTTTAGAAGGGTATTTGCTCTGGTCAGGAGCAGTTCCGATTCCCGAGGACTATATGCCAGGAAGTTGTGTTGCCGCTTTCGCCGTGGTACTCGACCAGTTCTACAACCGATATTCCGCACCCGTTTCTCTGAAAGTAGATCGTCGAAATCCCGCAGTCTCGGGTCGGGGCACTACGGGCAAGCGAACCGTGAGCTCGCTCGACCAAACTGAGGGCGAGCCGTTCTGTGAACAAGCCAACGAGTCGAGTAATTCACAGGCTGCCAAGTCCGAAGTAGTTTCCCAACTGGCGCAACGCGGTGCGAAAAGCCCCGACCGTCAGTGAGTCATTCCATAGACGACGGAGTTGATGCCGATGCGATACGCGAGCAATGCAGCGACGTTCCAGGATTGGAACATGGTCATTCGAGCCATAAATGACATGGAAGATTTCGTTCTGGTTCTCCAAAAGGATACGAGGGAACAGGGTTGGACGGGGGAAAGTGGAGGCGGCGAGGGAACAGCAGAAGAATCGCGGCCAGTGTGTAGCGTAACGGATGATCTGGTCTCCTGGAGGAACGCGGTCCGGCCCGGGCCAGCTGATTGCCGTGATCGATGACGCCACCAGTAAGTTTCTGGGGTCGTTTTACCGAAGGCGACAGCAGGGACGAGACCCTGCGCGATAGAGTGGCCGCGATAGAGGGCGAAGATATTCTTGACCAACGGTATTTACGAGCCTCCAGAATTTCTGTAACTTCTGGAAACTCATCGGAATGCGTGGAAG
>CAVPVC010000009.1:0-98829 GCA_963709105.1 uncultured Acidobacteriota bacterium | reverse complement strand
CGCCCACTGCTTTTTTCCGAACTTGCAGAAACCGTGAATTCGTCCTCATTCGTCTCCGATGGGAGAAATGGGCTGTTTGGGGTGGTACGCGGACCGAAAGCGGACCCAATTGCGGTTTTGCTCTCGGTGGATTATCCCCGGGGGATTAACCAACGCTTTTCCGCAACCCGCGGCTTAATTCGAGAGCACCGACTAGATCCTTGAATTCCCGGGTGTTGGCTGCGCGGTAGCGAAGAAGTGTTTCCCGAGTGAGAGCATCCGGTTCCTGGATGTGTGACGCAAACGCGATGTCATCGAGTTCCCTTGTGAGCTCCAACCGATATTTTTGCCGTGCGATTTCCTTTCCTAGGGTTTCCAGAATCGATTTCTTGAGCTCCTCCTGATCGGTCGCATCCGTTGGTTGGCCCTCGGCAATGTGCGCCAGCTCGAGCATCACCGAGGCCGCAAACTCGGTAGGTTCGTCACCAAAAATCCGCCAAAGTGTCTGTAAATCCGTTTTGGACTGTGGGCCGCGGTCCTTGATTTGCGACGTCAATACCTCAAGACTGTGTATGCATAGATCCGGCCGCAAGCGAACAGCCTTTTCGCCCCGAAGTCTGCCTCTCGAGAAACTAGGGCCGACGAACAACCGGATCGCGGCGCGTTCGTGATTGTCTAACCAAGTCTGTCGTTTTACAGCGCTCGCTTTCGAATATTCCTGCGTAAAGGCGAGATCGATACGTCGTCTTATCAACCGGTTAAGCACCATGTCTTCAACTAGTTCAGTTTCAGCCAGGCCTACAGGATTGAAGCATTCCGTCAAACCGTCGCGTAGAACCTCAGCATCGTTTTGCTCTGATGGAAGAATCCTTCCGGATTCGATCCAATGTTGTGCTGCATTCTCACTGGCTCGCGTTTTTCCTTTCAGCGCGCGCGGCCCTGTTGATTTGCCCATCTACATACCCCTCGTGGGGAAGTGACCTCCATATCGACTTGCTGTTACTTCTTTTTCCTGCTTACGCACCTTGCCTCACTAACCAGAGCGCTACTCGTCTCGCGCGATGCGGACTTCGTAGATTTCTCGGGATCAGGACATGCGAATAAGGTTTTCCTAGTGGCCCTTTTTTCCTGCAACTGTGTTCGCCTAGTCGCATCCATTCGGCTGGCACGAAGGGAAAATGCGCTGGAATATTGTTTCCCGAACTGGTCAGATATGCGCACCAACGCCGGGACTTCGCTACCCTGAAGAATAGTGTCCGGCATGAACGCTCCAACTCCCAACAAAAGTCCGCCGAATGAACGGCCGCGCGAAATCTGTTTGCCCGTGCCGACAAGATGATTGATCACCTGGTCGCGCGGGTAGCCCAGCGACTCCTTGTTGGGCAGCCAGTACATCCCATCTTTCGCGAAGGTTTCAAGTGGATCAAGGATCCAGTGTAGATAGGAATCCTGCCACGGCAGGTCCAGCTCGAGCGCTGAGAGTTCAAAGGGCCATGGGACATTTGGAACGACGCGAAGATCCAGAATATATCCCACACCGCACGGATCCAGATCAAACACCGAGCACTCTCCCGTTTGCATTATCGTCAGCCCGTAAGTGGGAAGGGCGGCAATTCCGACATCGTCCTCATCAGCTTCCAGAGGAATCCCGGCGGCGCGCAGTCGGCGTACCAGCTCGATATCAGCTTGCCACTTTCTTTCCATGCTTTCCTCCCTGCCGCCTTCCGGGCCTCTCCTTCAGGTGTTTTTGCATAATTTCCACCCTTTTGCCAGGATGTACATTTGGTTCATTAGGTTCACTGCGACCAGTTGAGCCATCAGCAACTGGCCGCTGGCCGGATGCGGGCAATTCACATTGGTCGCAGCGCACTTGTTCATCCTGAAGAGTTGGAGCGTCAAAGCTACGGGCGAGCCCGTGAAGCTGGCGGCTGAGCGCTTGTGTCAGCAGCACACGGTATCCTCTTTTGTCGCGGGCTTCGATGTGCACTCCGAGCAGCCGGAGCCGGGCGGCGACGTTTTTCGGGGCGAGCTTCAACGGCTCGCCCCGACCCGCCAAGATACTCATCGCAGTTTTGCCCACGTCGCCCACGTACACACAATCAACCTTCCCTTCGTGACAGTAGAATAGGAGTGCTTCAGCCAAGACCACGTCGAGGTCCGTCCATGCCGCCGCTCGCATTGCCGCATGCTGCGTTTGCAACGCTTTGATGATCTCAATTTGCAGCTCCGGATCGTCCGGTGTGCAGGCAATTAGGCTGCGCCCGACCTCAGCCACCGGAGCAGGGAGGGTTGAGACGCTAAGCGAGAACTCCGACACTCTCCGACTGTTCGAGAGACGAAAGGCGAGAAGCTTTGCTTGAAACTCGTCAGCGATACGATCCTCGGCTTCCCGCTGAAGCGACGGCAAAGGCAGCGCCGTCGGCAAAACCGGAATTTCAATGGGGGCCAGCATCCCGCCGCCGAAGTTTTCGTAATCGCCATAAGTAGCAATGGGGCCATAAACGTTTATCAACCGGCCACCGCGGACGATATATCCATCACGCTGACGCGCCGCGAGGAGTAGGCGCTCAACTTCGGGACCCAGGCGAGGATGCGCGAGGATAAGGGTTAGGCCCCAATCCCACGGTAGGGAATCTAGGCCCCGTACATCGCCCAGCAACAAGCCCCGACGGCAAAAACAGCGCAGAAGGCGAATCAAAGTGTTGGCGACAGCCGTATCCCGGCCCCGTATCGACAACCACGGCGCCGCCTGCAAACTGGAGACAACCCAGGTGGCAAGCACGAAGCGCGTCACGGCCGTCACAAAATTCTCGGTCAGGCGGGTGTATTCCGCCACAACGCGTGAAATCCCCTGGACGAGCTGCTTTGCGGTTCCAAAAGGCGCGGTCCCGCGTGGGATTCTCAGCGCGCGGGCGAAGGTTTGATCGAGCGCGGCAGGCTGATATACGCGACCGCGTACTTCGACCTGCGGCGCAATGTTCGTCCGCTCGCCGTCGCAACACAACAGCACAATTGCCCCGGACTCGTCGCGAACGGGTTCGACGGCGACGCCGTCCGGGAAATATTCGCCAGTCGTAAAAGCGCATCCGTCATCGCTTGGCGCCACGGTGGCGCGGTTAAGATTCTCGTCGGAATTCTTCACGGTACTTACCCCTCGGCGCTAACGACGCATGGCGTGCGCGATGTAGGGACCAAAAAAAAGAGCCGCGACGAAATTCACCTCGTCGCGGCTCCAAAAAATCAGGGCCTCTACATCCTATTTTTACAATCTCACATTATCACACCGTGCGCACTTGTCAAGATCATCCTGCTCGATGCTCAGCCTCGGCCCCGCCAGCCCCCGACTCACGCCCCCGCCGTATGGCAACGCGCCATGGAACTTGCGCGCACGCGCTACGCCGCGCCCTTTCTGCTCGTGTCCGGACGTGGGATCGAGACTGATAGGCCAGATCTCTCCGCGCTTCATCAGATGAGCTCGCGGCCGGCTGGCTTGTCACCCAGCCATTCCTTTTCTTGCTTGGTACGGCGGCCCTTCCGGTTGCATTGGGCCAGCAGCTCGTCGAGCGTATAGCGCGGCCGTGGCCGCGGCTCCACGACCAGCCGGCCTTTGTGAACGGCGACGCCGACCTTGGCACCCGGCCGCAACTTCAGCATGTCGAGCAGCGCCGGCGGAACGATCAGCATGACCGAGCCCCCGACTTTGCGTAGAGTGGTGTCCATGGATCTCCAATAGTTATACTTAAATGCGAGCAAGACTTTCCCGCCCGGCCGTTGACTGCGCCGTTACGGCTGAATTGCAATCACTTTGCTAGAGGGTCGGGCCGTACCTGGAAATGAAAAAGTTGGCTTGGTGACTTCCCGCCATACCCTTCAGTCAGTTGCGTGCCTCTTGACTCGTTGGCCGCCCATATCCCGCGCCCCTTCCACCCAGCTTTGGGATCGTCGATACGAGCATCGAAAAAGCGCGAGAACATGCCCATAGGATAAGGTTCGGTCAGTCTAACCCATGTTTTGGTGTCCTGCTGATATGCAACCAGCGAATCTGATGTAGTTCCGTCCAGGATCACCACGTCTTTGCCCAAACCAGACGCGTTGAACCGGTCGACCCACATATAGTAGTTTTCGTCCGCCTTGATATTCGGGTCTGAATTCCCATTCGGGTCGGTCTTGAAAGTGGGACCCGGCACAGTATAGAAACTCCATCCCTCACGGCATGCATTCCCCATGATGGCATCTTTGCCAGTTGGAAGGGTCTTGCATTTACCCCGGTCAAAACTCGCAAGAAGGCCCTCTGCGGATAGCGGTGTCCACACGACACCATGCGTATCGATGTCGATACCGCGGGCCCCGTTGCCGCCCGGTCCATTACCCTTGGGATCGTAGGGCACATTATAAACTTCGGTCGTGCAGGTGGCAGGTGGATTCGAGCCCCGCGTCATCCGGGTCATCTTACTAGCCCCACCATGGGCGGAATACCAGACACTTCCGTCCACAGGATTGTATGCGACACCGTAGGCGCCGGGCGACTTAACTCCATCTGCTGCCCCGCACCAGCCTTCGGATTTCTCTGAATCGTGGGTTTGGTCCCACACCCGGGTATTGACCCAGCCGATTCCGCCAGGGTCACCGGTAACGGAAAAATACAAAGTGTTGTCCTTATCATCGGAAAAGACGACGCGTTCGGCCTCAAAGCAGATATAGACGAATTCGAATTTGCCCGTCTTGGGATCGTAAACATCCACGCCCTTACCGCCTTCCTCCCGCGGGGACTTCTTGGCGTAAACGTTATTGGATCCTGCTTTGCAGAAGGGAGGATTCTCGAGCTGGTTCTCGACGTTGAACCAGACGCGTCCCTTGCCATCCATCGTGATTGGGCCTGGGTTGATGGGGTCGTCCCAAACCAATTCCTCACCAAAAATGAGCGATGGCGCAAGTTGTCTCGGCGGTGACCAGGTAACCTGTTTGATCCGCTCCGACTCATTGGGCAGTGGGACAGGAATCATGACTTTCGAATTTTCGACGGGATCGACCACGCTAAGTCCGCCTGCGGACCATTCGTCACCATACACTGACCCGTAAGCATTCACTGTTGGACTCCGCCTGTCGGTGCTAATGAGCGCGTGAAGGAACGAGGCCCGCACTCCCCAATCCCACACCGTCACCACAATGTTGCGCTCGATTCCCTGGGGCCGTGGCGGTACAGGCGGCACCTCTCCTTTGGCAATCCGCTCTCCCCAGTCGGCGTACATCTCCAAACCCTTCTGGCGGCCCAAACGGTCCAGGCCTGAGAGCATTACCCGGCCTAACTGGCCAGAAGACAACATCCGTTGCCAGGCATCAACATCCGATTTGAAAGGACCGTAGGGCGCTAAGAGCGGCGAAATCTCCCGGCTTGCCTTGAGTCCCACCTGGTGGCAACCCGAATTGCAGCTTTTAATGGCTTGGATATAGTCTCCCTGTGTTTCAATAACGGTGGGACCGGCGGGACGTGGTGGCGGCGGGCTTCCGTGCGTCAACTTGACCGGATCCGGCGGACCGGGTATAGGCGGAGATGGCGGAACCGTCATCGGGAAGGCGCTTTTGGGAGGAATGCTCGTCAAGATTGAGAACCAATAAGCGGCCGGATAATACTGCGCGGCCGCTTGAGGGGTAGGAGCGATGACGGCCGTCAAATCTAAAGTTTTCCCAGGCGTTGTTTGTATCGCTGGGGAGTCCACCAGACCATAGCCACGTACCCAGACCTTGTAAGTTGCGTGAGGAAGTTCAGGTAGCAGGTACTGCCCCTGATCATTGGTCACGACGATCTTGCGGTACTTGGTCCCCAAGTCTGTCGTTTCGGCAATTACCCAAACGCCGGCTTCGGGACCTGTCGAACTGGTCACCACGCCGCCGATGTCATCGGCATCGACAGCCACGCCATTCGCTCCAGCCTGAACTCCTGGATTTCTAGCCGTTGGGGCAGCCTCTATGCGGGCCCTAGCCGTAAACAAAACCAAGCCCAAAGTGAGCCCGGCTATCATCAAGAGCAGCGAGGACCTTTCGGTTACCTTCTTCATTACGTTTCCTTTCACCGCTCACTGCGCTATCGATCTGCAGTCCAGCCAGCTGCGCGACGGTAGTTTCGAAGTCTTTCTCCGATTTCGGCCGAGCGCTATATACCTTTCTTAATGAAATCGATGGTGATCAAGTCCTCTACAAAAGCGAGGTCATAGTACGCCTACTGCCCTGGCGATGGTCTCCACCCACTACTCCACGATGTCGTTCAAGACGTGCTTCTTCAGCGTTACTTTGCCAGGGGATCGGGTCGAATCTGGAAGTGCGCAAGCCGGCTGGGGATGTTTGGATCTTTTGTGCCTCCCTCGGCCAGTTGCGAACCTCGTGTTTCGTCGGCTGCCCATAGACCCCGTCCCTTTCCAGCCGTTCTTGGTGTTATCGATCCGGCCATCGAGAAAACGGTTGAAAAAGCCCATGGGGTAAGGAAGCGTCATGCGGACAAATTCTTTTGTGTCCTGCTTGAATGCGACCAAGGAATCAGAGTTGGCCCCGTCCAGGATGATGACGTTGTTTCCGAGACCGAGTGTATTGTAGCGGTCGATGAAATCGTAATAGTTGTACTCGGCCTTCACGGTGGGATCGGATTGGAAAACCGGGCCCGGCACCGGATAGAAGCTCCAGCCTTCGGAGCACTGCTTGCCTGTGACCGCCGCTTCGCCACTGGGCTTGGTCTTGCACTTGCGTCGGTCGAAGCTCGCTAGAATTCCTTCATGGCTCAGGGGTGTCCACAAAACGCCATTTGTGTCGATGTCAATTCCCCTCGCCAGCGAGCCGCCCGGTCCATTGCCCTTGGGATCGTAGGGCACTTCGTAGACTTCGGTCGTGCAGGTCGAGGGTGGGTTTGCGCCTCTGGTCATGCGGATCATCCGGCCGGGCATGGTCATGATATTGGAATACCAAACGCTCCCGTCGACCGGGTTGTAGGCCACTCCATACGCGCCAGGATTGGGAACCTCGCGATCCAGTTTTGGATTTGGCGGCTCGCCGCTCTTGGTGTAGGGACCAATCTTGCCGTCACCGTTATAGTCGATTACGGCGGGGCACCAGCCTTGGGACTTCTCTGAATCGTGGGTTTGTTCCCATTGACGAACATTGAGCCAGCCGATTCCGCCGTCGACCTGGACGGAGAAAGTACAACGTGTCGTCTTTGTCATCGGAGAAAACGATGCGGGTTGATTTGACGCAAAGATCGACGAAGTCGAACTTTCGCGTCTTGGGATCGTACACATCCACTCCCTTGGCGCCGAATTCACGCGGAGAATTCATGGCGTAAGGATTCTTCGATCCGGCCTTGCAAAAGTCTGCATTGCCGATCCGGTTTTCCACGTTGAACCAGACCCGGCCTTTCTCATCCATGGTGATCGGACCCGGATTTACAGGATCGTCCCAAACCAACTCATCGCCGAAATAAAGAGAGGGTTCAACCTGGCTTCGCGGCGACGTGCGAGGCAACTCCGCCCGGTCAGCCTCATTGGGCAACGGAACCTGGACCATCGCCTTGGTGTTTGCGACCGGATCTACCACGGCAAGCGCTCCCTCCGACCAGACCGCGCCATAAATTCCGCCATTCGCGTTGACGGTGGGCTGGCGCTTGTCTGTGCTAATGAGAGCATGAAGGAACGAAGCCCGCACAGACCAATCGTATTCGGTGAGCACGACGTTGCGTTCGATTCCCTGCGGACGCGGCGGCTTCGGCGGAACCTCGCCCCTCGCGATCCGGTCGCCCCAGTCTGCATAGATGGCCAGCCCCTGATCGTGGCCCAGGCGATTCAGCTGGCTCATCATGCTCCGGCCCACCTGGCCGGATAACAAGAAATGCTCCCAGGCATCCGAGCTGGTCTTGAACGTACCCAGGCTTGCGGGAATCTCGCGGGTAGACTTTTGCCCAATCATGTGGCAACCCAAACAGCCGGCCTTAAAGGCATAGAGCCACTCGGCCTGATTCTGAATGACGGTTTTAGGCGGGGCTGGAGGATACCCGTGCGTCAGGTTTGGCGGAGCCACTGCAGCTGTGCCAGGAAGGCGAGGAAGCGGCGGGGGAGGTGGAACGTTCATCGGGAAAGCGCTCTTGGTAGGGATCTTCAGCATCGAATACCAATAATCGGCCGGATAATACTGCGCAGCGGCGCGGTCGTCCGGAGCAATGACTGCGGTCAGCGCCAACGTCTGCCCTGGCATTCCATCTACCGGAGCGGAATCAACCAGGCCATAGCCACGCACCCAGACCTTGTAGTGTGCTTTGGGGAGTTCAGGCAACAGATATTGGCCCTGATCGTTGGTCACGACGATCTTGCGGTACTTGGTCCCTAGATCCGTGGTTTCCGCAATGACCCACACACCGGCCTCGGGGCCACTGGAACTGGTCACCACGCCACCGATATCGTCGGCGTCCACCGACACGCGGACTTGCCGCTGCTATGGCTGGTGCGCTGGTTCCCGCCTTGGGGCAGCCTCGATGCGGACCACAGCTGCAAAGAAAACGAAGGCCCAAGGCACCAGCGGCTATCATCAATTGCATCGGCGATTTTGCGTTCGGATCTTGTCATCGCTCGCATCCCCTTTTTACGGACTCGGTCAATTTCAGAACACGTACTTTAGCGCAAACTGAATCAGGCGCGGATTCACCGCCGTGCTGGTGATCTGCCCAAAGGTTGATTTGGAGACGTCTGTCTGGGACCCGGTCGGGTTGGCGAACTGCGGGTGATTGAACATGTTGAAGAACTCTGTGCGAAACACCAGAGTCGCATCCTCGTGTATGCCCTCCGACTTTGGTGGTCTTCTGGATAGTTCCATCGAAGTTAAACTGGCCTGGACCGAGAAGAATCCCGAACGCGCTGTTCCCATAACCATTCCGTTGCCGATCACTGGCGTCGTGCCGAAGGCAGCCTTACTGAAATAACCTGGGCCACCGGAGCGGACCACCTAGCCGAGCTTGGACGCCGCCTGGAGTCGGCACGTTAGCGGGGCCCATTCCCGCCGCAAATTGTGCCGTCGAGATAATCGGCGACCCAGCGCCAAACCCATAAATACTTCCGCCGCGGGTGTCTTCGATCGTCAGCGGTTGCCCGTCCTGCACCACGGTCACTCCGGCGAGGCTCCAGCCGCTGGTAATTTTGCCAAGAAGACCATCGTGATTGCCCAAAGGCAGATCGTAGCTGTAGTTGATGGTGAAGCGTTGTGGGCGATAGGCCGGAGTCCGAGTCCATAGTTGCAGATATCTGGGGTCGTTGAAGCCATTGTAGATCCCGGTATCGAAGAGGCGGCTGAATGTGTACTGCGCCTGGATTTGGAATCCGTGGGAGAACTGTTTGCGTACGATTGCCTGCAGGCTATTGAATTTACGGTCGCCAGAGGTTGTAGGCCATTTCATCACCACTCGGTGAAAAGCCGAGATAAGGCACGCGCAGTGAGGCGTTCGCGACGGTATTGGAGGTGATCCCGTTTATCGGATTGGTCGGGCTTGCCAGTTGCGCCTCGTTGACTTGGCGCACGACCGACTGGCGGCATCGGAAGCCTGATGAATACCGCGACTGCCTACGTATCCCAACTCAAGCACCCACCCGGGGCGAAATTCATACTGCAAATTGAGGTTCCATTCATACGTCGTGGGCGTGAGAAATTGGGAATCAGTGAAATAGGCACTCAAGTTGGAACTCGATCCCGCTCTGTGTGGCCGAATTGATGCTTACCCAGCGAGGTGACCATCCCAACGGGCTGGGGCATAAGGCTGGGCAAGGGAGGAAAAATAGGTTCGCGGCGCCCGATTGCGAAACCGTTTGCGCGTAGGGAAACCCTGCGCCATTTGAGCGTAATTGTTCAGCGGGGGGCGGTCGTAGAAATATCCCGCCCCGCCGCGAACCACAAACCGGTCGCTGGCCAATGGCTTCCAGGCAAAACCAGCGCGCGGAGCAAAGTTTTTACGGGATGGGCTGTTCTGCGTGGGAATCGTCCTTATTGTTCTGAAAAAGACCACCCACGGCGGTGCCGGATTAAGGGCAGGATTGTAGTTGGACGGCACGACAAACCCGGCGAGCGTCCCGGTAGCCGGCGTAGGTCCTGGGAGCGGAACTGTGTTAATCAGGCTAGGCCAGACATTCGTTTGCTGGCCGCTGGCATCGTAGATAAGCCCGTCGTACTCCCAGCGAAGTCCGAGGTTCAGCGTCAGATTCGGCTTAGGACTTTATAGTCATCCTGTACAAATGCATTCGCCGCGCAGGCCCGCCAGTAGTGAGTGATGACCGCCCGGGGCCGTTACCGCGGCAGTTGTGCCCGAGCTGGAAATATTGCTGGTGAAACTTCCATCGGTGGCTCCAGCAGCGCCGCTGGCGGTGCAAGCCGTCGCGGAGACTCCAGGCGCGCAGCCCGGCAGGCCCAGCAGGAAATCCTGGAAAGTCTGGAACGTCAAATTCCCTATGGCAGCGCCTAGGAAATGCCAGTTTACGAGGTCGCGCTCGTATTCAAAGCCGGCACGAACGGTGTGCTTCCCGCGTGACCAGGAGACTTGGTCCGCGAGTTCCCACCCAATATACCTTCTGTTGGTGCTCAATTGCGCCACGCCACCCCACTGCATCAGTCCACTGATGACGGTGGCGTCGAGAACATTAAATGTTGGTATTATCGGAACGATTCCTACTTGGGTATCGGTGAATGGAACCTGGTTTTGAAAGTCCACGCAGACAAGCTGCAGTGAAAAACGCGCCTCATTTACGACGTTATTGGAAAGAATGGAAGTGAGCTTCGCCACCCCATACTGGGTCGGAAATTGCTGATCTCCCGGGCCCACCCGGCAGGCACACGGTAATTGCCGTGGCGTCTGCTGCGCACCCCATCGTGATGTTCGTCGTAGGTTCACTAAAAAACCAGCGCCCCGAAAAAGTATTCTTGTCGTTAATCACGTAGTCAAAGTTGCCGACAGCCTGGGGTTCTTTGTAGTGTGCGGGGACACTGAATGTAGTGTTCTGGTTAATTCCCGTGGAGGAACTAGGAATGTAATAGCTACCATCGGCGTTCTTTAAATTCAAAATATTGAGGGCCACTGGATTGATGTTGGACCCGTTACACGCAACTTGAACTGCGCTGGTGGCCTTGGTTGTTCCGGCGGCGCTACCGCCGGGGCAAAATGCCGCGCCCAGCGCGGACTGGAAGGCAGCCGTGTTCCGAGCACCCTGCGGAATCCCGATCAGGGTAGGAACGGAATAGCCAGTTGGTGAAATTCCATTTTTCTGCCAAGTCTCCTGATAGGAAGCGAAGAAAGAACAACTTGTCTTTTTTCACCGGACCGCCGAAGGTGCCGCCGTACTGATTCTGGTTCAACACCTGCCGCCCGTCTTCGGGCACACCGCCCACGGGAGGGCTGATTTTGCGGAAGAAATCGTTAGCGTTGAGCGCGGTGTTGCGGAAAAATTCGAAAGCCGAGCCATGGAACTGATTCGTGCCGGACTTGGTCACCACGTTAACGTTGGCACCGGGATTGCGGCCGTAACCCGCATCGTAGAGCGAAGTCTGGATTTTGAATTCCTGAATTGCATCCGGATTCACAATTCCCAATCCGGGGTTGGCCCCGTTCCCTCCTGCCCGTCCATTTGAGTTGTAGGCCATGATGGATGCACCGTCCATCTGGAAGTTGTTCTGCGCAACGCCGGAGCCGTTCACCGAGATGTCCTGCGACCCCGCGCCCAAATTAGCTGCATTGTATACGCCTGTATTGGCCCCGGCTGCGATGCCCAACAGGGTGGTGTAGTTGCGCGACGTCAAAGGCATATCCGTAATTATCTGCGAGCTTACAACCGTGCCCACCGTGGAAGTGGCGGTCTGCACCACTTCAGTTTCGCCGCGCACCTCGACCTGCTGCGTCTGCGCGCCAATTTGCAACGTTTGATCGAATACGGACGTCTCGGTCACAATAATCGTGACCGACGGCACCTCCAAAATGCTGAATCCGGAGGCTTCAAACTTCAGCTTGTAGTCGCCCGGAGGCAGCAGCCCGAACTTGTAACCGCCATCGGTATCCGTCGTGGTGGTACGCGCCTGGCCGGTGCCAATACTGGTGGCGGTAACTGTTGCGTTCGGCACCACAGCTCCCGAGGAGTCCTTTAGCGTCCCGGTCAATGCCCCGGTAGAAGACGTTTGGCTGAACGCCAACGGAGCTAGCAGCAATAAAGCGAATAGCGCAAAGACGTAGCTCAGAATGAGGCTTTGCCCACCCTTAAACCGGGCCGTCAACATGATCATCCCCCTTGTCACCTAATGTTAGGCTTGACCGCTTACCCCTTGTGTTGCCAAGTAGCGGGAAAGACGGCTCAATCAGCGAACGCGTTTCATGAATTCTACGGAAGGCATTACGCTCTGCGATCAGAGAGGTCAACTGGCTGGGGTTCACTTCCAACGCCGGAGCCACCGCCCCCACACAAGCCCCGATTCCAGCCGCTCCATGGCGTCCAGCCTGAAATCACGCGCGAACTTTCTTCGAGGCGGGCCAAAAGCGGATCAGACCGCCGATTCGTAGCAGGCGACGTTGATTTTGTAGCGGTTAGTTCCAATGGATGAAGGTCTGCAAAAACGTTACCGAGGGTTCGCATCTCTTTGGCATCGCCAGTTCTCCAACGCATTCCGATGAGTTTCTGAACTGGCGCTTCGGATCAAAATGGGACTGATTTTAGTTTTGACTCTTAACACAGCTTTCGAAAGATCCCGAATCACGTTTTCAACCTGGCTTCACAGTTGGGCTAAACCTGTGATATAGAGCACTTGCGAAATGCCTCTGTGACGTTTTGTAAGGCTAGGCAACCATTGAGCGCCCAACACGAACCTCCCTTATTCGCTCAGCTCTCGTCGGTGTCGGACGAGAACTTGATGGCACAGCTGCAGGCGGGACACTCTGATGCCCTCGGCGTCCTATTTGATCGGTATCATGGATTGGTTTTTGGAGTCGCCTCACGGATTCTGCGAGACAATGGTGAAGCCGAAGACCTGATGCAATCCGTGTTTCTCGAGATTTTCCGGTCCGTGAGACAATTTGACGAATCGAAAGGCAGCGCGAAGGTCTGGATTCTGCAATATGCTTATCATCGAAGCTTCAATCGCCGACGATATTTGACGCTGCGCGGCTTCTATGAGCATCCCGAGGAATTCGTATCTCACGAAATGCCTACCAGGGATTATCCAGCATCTCACGAAAAAGCGGAGTCGATTCGGGTGCTACAAGATGCCCTTAGCCGCCTCAGCAAGCAGCAGAGGGAAATTCTGCAGCTTGCTTTTTATGAAGGCCTTACGATGCGCGAGATCGAACAGAGGATGGGATTGTCTTTGGACAGTGTCAAACACCATTACTACCGGGGCATCGAAAAGCTGCGACACATTTTATGTGACAAGCCTGATCGGTCGATGAAAGCCCCCGCCGGAGATTGTGTGGCCCATGTTCAATCATGAGCGTCTCCGAAAACTAGCCGCTCTCGCGGGAATAGGAGAACTCTCCCCGGACGAGAATCGTGAGCTCGAAACACATTTAGCCGAATGCGCGGACTGCCAGCGCCGACAGGAAGATTATTCCCGTATCATCTTCCATGAACTGCCCAAGGTCGATCCGAGAGGCACAACGAATATCGCACGTCCTCGGCTGATCACCGACGCGGAGCAACGGGATCGTTTCCTGGCTCGCGCCAGGGCAGAGGGGATCGAGTTGTCGAGCGATTTCGAGCGTTCTCGAGCGTCGGAGATTTCCAATTCTAAACCGTCGTGGCAGCGGCAACCGAGCATAGCCATCGCAGCAATGGCCTTGATCACCCTAACGGCAATCTGGGCGGGTCGTAAATATGAGATCGTTTCTCGTTCCCCTCATTCATCGACGTTAGCTCCTCCGGTCCAAGCTCGTGTGAGCACCGATGTACAGGAGCAGGCAGACAGTCTCCGGCAAATCATCACAGAACAGTCCGATCAACTGCGCGAACTGAAGCGAGAGAACTCCGTTTCAGACGAATCACTACGGAAGATGCAGGCGGAACTCGAGAGTGCTCAGACCAAAGCAGCGGAGGTTTCTGCGGAGCTATCGCAATCCAATTCCGAGAAGGCCGATTTCAACCTTGCCGCTCAGCAGAAAGACTCTGTCATTGCGGACTTGCGTGAGCAGAACGATTCGCTCAGCCGCAAGAGAGCGGATACCCTCAGCGATTCCGTGATTCAAGCAGCCCGCATTCGTGAACTGACACAGTCTCTTGATGAGGAACGGGCTAACCTGGAACGAGAGCGTCAGCTGATGTCCGCGAGCAATGACGTTCGTCAACTCATGGGAGCGCGTAATCTGCACATCATCGATGTGCTCGATGTCAATGGAGGGAGCCGGTCAGCCAAGGCTTTCGGACGCGTATTCTATGCGGAGGGCCAATCGCTGATTTTTTATGCTTTCGATCTTCCGACCTCCGGGCTGAGCCCTGCGAAATACACGTTCCAGGCATGGGGACAAGCGGAGGCGAAGCCCCTTCCTTCCCGGAAGCTGGGTGTCTTCGAAGTTGACAACCACGATCAGCGGCGGTGGGTATTGAAGATAAATGACAGCGGCCTGCTTACCGGAATTGACTCCGTCTTCGTCACGGCCGAGTCTCTCGGTGAGGCAAAAGAACCTCGCGGAAAAAAATTGCTCTATGCCTACATTGGCGGCCAGCCGAACCATCCATAGAATCCAGATTGTTACCTCTCTAATGCCGCCTCGCCTTCCGTAGTGAGCTAAATCACATTTTTTTAAATTGTCGTGGCACCAATTCGGGCGCTCGCGGGCATACTCTGGCAGAAAGGGTGGGTTATATGCGTTCGAAACGGTCCAATACGAGTATTGCGTTCCTTGTCCTGTGTCTTGCCTCTTTCGTTTTCCCCCTATCTGCGCAAGAGGGTACAGCGGCGCTTAACGGTCGCATAACCGATCCGGGCGGCTTGGCGATCGATGGAGCGAAGATCCAAGCCGTAAACGTCAATACCAACGCTTCTTACGCCTCGGAATCAAACGAGGTGGGACTCTACACGTTTCCGACGCTTCCTCCCGGAACGTACCGGATCAGCGTCCAGAAACAAGGCTTCGAACAAATCGTCAAGCCTGGCGTGGAACTCCACGTTTCAGACGTGATTGCGATCAATTTTGCTCTCGCCGTGGGATCAGTGACTCAGAGCGTCACGGTTGAGGCCGGAGCTCCGCTGGTCGAAACGACAGCCAGCTCGCTTGGGAGCCTCGTGAATGATCAGAAGATCACCGAGCTGCCTCTCAATGGCCGCAACTATCTTGACCTAAGCCTGCTGCAACCCGGGGTATCGAAGAACCAAAATCTGGGCAACGTAGGAGGCTCTTCCGGCTCCAGCTACAGCAGCAATGGTGCACCAATTACTTCCAACAATTTCTTGCTGGATGGCACCTCAATCGTCAATCCGGTGGGCTGGAATCCCACCTCGATCGCGGGCACGACGCTTGGCTTGGACGGCATCCAGGAATTCAAGATTCTCACCAATGGCTTCAATGCCGAGTATGGAATGACCATGGGCAGTCAAATGGTGATGGTGAGCAAGGGGGGCACCAACCAGTTTCACGGAGATGTTTTTGAATACCTCCGAAACAGCGTCATGGATGCGCGAAATTACTTCGATTATGAGTCCCTGACATCCGGAAGGCGGCTGCCACCCTTTCAGCGCAACAACTTCGGAGGCGCGCTGGGCGGCCCAATCAAGAAGGACAAGACCTTTTTCTTTGGAGTATACGAAGGCCTAAGACAGAACCTCGGGTTCACGGCGATTGACGTCGTTCCTCCCGCTGGCTGTCACGTGCCAGCCGGGACAACCCTTACGTCAGCCCAGTGTTCGCTCGTAACATCTCCAACGCTCGTGAGTGCAAATACGGCTCCGCTGCTGGCATTGTTTCCGAATCCCACGCCTGGACTTCCCGGGAACGAATTTTACTTTCCTACGCCGGCCAGGACCAGCATCGATTACGGCCAAATTCGCATCGACCACACCTTTTCATCAGCGGACTCGATGTTTGGCCGCTATACGATCAACAGCACCTCGCTCGATGATCCCAACGCCGGGGTCGGCGCAACCTCGGGAGTCGCATTTCCCTATAACCGGACTCTACTGGGCGGCAGGGATCAATTCCTCACACTCGCTGAGAACCACATTTTTTCTTCGACGCTACTCAATACGGCCCGGCTCTCTTTCAGCCGCAGCGGTTATACGAATCACGCGGTCAAAACGGCCGCTGTTCCCGGACTTCCGATCCTGGTTGCAGGAGCCTCGGATTTCGGGCAGCTGAGCATTTCGGGCCTTTCCACGGCAGCGATCGCCCACCCCGACAACGTTCTTTATGACCTGCAGAACATCTATTCGCTAAGCGACGACGTGTATTACACGCGCGGCAAGCACGGGCTGAAATTCGGATTTTTGGGAAATCGCTTCGACCAGGCGGAACAGGCGTTCAGCGGCCAGGCTGCCGGCGGGACGATTTCATATTCGAGCTTCGCGAATTTTCTGAAATCGGTTCCATCCAGCTTCCGATATTCGAGCGGAGACGCCAACCGCGATTTCATCTATTACACGATGGGTTTCTACGCACAAGACGATTGGCGCGTTACGTCGCGGCTCACGATCAACGCAGGCTTGCGTTATGAATTCAATACGACGCCCCGGGAATTGAACGGAAAGGAGTGGTCGGTCCGCGACCATGGGCTGGCCCCGGCGCCCGTACAGGGACCGGTTATGCAGGATAAGTCCTATTACAATTTCAGTCCCCGTCTCGGTTTTGCCTGGGATATTTTCGGGGATGGAAAAACTGCGCTGCGCGGCTCCGCCGGAATCTATTATGACGTCGGAGCCTTCCACAACCTTTTCGTCTCGAACGCAGGCGGCTCGCCCCCACTCGTTGTTACAACCGCGGTGACCACGTCGAACACGGTGATAGGCTTTCCCTATCCTTTCACGCCCGCCAATTATGGGCACTCGATTCAAACCGGAATCGACTACAACTCGTCGCAACCAAATATTCAGCAATTCAATCTGAGCCTCGAGCGGCAGTTGCCCAAGCACACCGCGCTGACCATCGCATATGTTCACACGCGCGGGGCACACCTGTGGAATGGCGGAGAGCACAACTTCACCACTCCGACCTTCGTGAGTCCTTCCGGTGTTCAGTATTGGTCCGACAACTTGGTGCCTTGTGAGAATACAGTGCCCTCCTGCAGGCTTAACCCGAACTATACGAGCATCTATCTCTCATCAACATATGGGCAGTCCTGGTATAACGCGCTGCAAACCAGTGTGAACAAGAGGCTGGGCGCGGGATTAGAATTTCAAGCCGCCTATACCTATTCTCGTTCCGAAGACGATACAGAAGGAAACATCGGAAGCGCCACGTGCAGCAACGTTGGTATGGACCAGAGTGATAATCCACAGCACCTGAGGAGTGATTTAGGCCCTTCCTGCTTCGATCTCACGCACAACTTGCGGTTCAACATGCTGTATCACTTCCCGAACATGAACTCGACGTCGAAGCTATCGAAACTGACCAATGGGTGGTGGACGGGCAGCATCGTTTCCGCGCAAGGCGGATATCCGTTTACACCGATTATCAGCACCAACCGATCGAATTCCGGCGTGATACAGAATTCACCGAACGAGAGGGTCAACGTGGGGACCGCAACTGTAGCGCCCGGGCAAACAGCCCCGGATGGAACCGTCAATACAACGACCAAGACTTTTATTCCCTACAACGCGAACGCGGTGATTACCGGTAACCCGGCGCAGTGGTTCAACCCGCTGATGTTCAGCTTGGCGCCGATGGTTCCCTGCCCCAATATACCGTCCCAAACATGCGGTCAACTGGGGAACGCGCCACGCGGCCTGCTACGGGGACCGGGGCTGGGAACCTGGGACTTTTCGCTCGTCAAGGATACGCCCGTGGGATTGTTGGGCGAGGGAGGAAACGTCCAGTTTCGGCTGGAGGTCTTCAATCTGCTCAACCGTTCCAACTTTGCCGCCCCTGCCGTGACGGTGTTCTCCGGGAATATTGCCGATATCGGCTCTTATTCAGAAACCCCGCTCAGCAATGCGGGACAGATCACCAGCACAGCAACGACTTCGCGACAGATTCAGCTGGCACTTAGGATCAGCTTCTAGGTTGACATGTAGAAAAGTGATTCATTCCGCCGGTCGGAGGTTGGAGAATTGAGGGAAAAGCGCCAGGGCGATTTATTCGATCCGATTTTGCGCAATGATGTTCTTATTGGCCCGTTTCTGCTTATTGGGCGCCTGTTCACAACCGCGATATTCGTCTTCTATATCCTAAATGAATTTCATGGCCATTCGCGCGGGGGGATAGTCTACCTGGCGCTGGCGATTCAACTTACAGGAATTGTCCTGGTGGCACTCGGCTATAAGACGCGATTCGCGTCCCTCATGCTGGCAGGCTTTTGCATTGTCACGACCCTCTTATTTCGCGGCAATGTGGGTGTCTCAGACTTTTTTATGACCCACACAACCAAAGACCTCGCTCTCGGAGGCCTGTTTTTGTTCGTCTATGCCTACGGGGCTGGTCCCCTATCTCTCGACAGTATTCAAGGCCTCAGGCCTATGTCAGCCAACGCGACGTTCGTTGGCCCGCTGCTCCTCATGGGGCGTACATTGTCTACCTTGCCATTCGTTTTTGCGGGTACCAATAAGATCGTGCACACACCGCAGATGCAGGCATATATGGTTAAACACAATTCCCACGTGCCGGTAAACCTTATTTACCTGGCGATACTTACCCAGATCGCTGCGCCCGCCCTGGTATTTCTAGGTTACAAGACGCGCTACGCGGCCCTCGCTCTGTCGGGATTTTGCATCATCGCTACCGTGCTGTTTCATAACGACTTTTCTAATCACGGTGAGCTAGAGCATTTTCTTTTGGACTTCGGGATGGCCGGCGGATTTTTCTTCATGTTCGCCTACGGGCCCGGCTGCCTTTCGATAGACGGGCGTCGAGCCAGTTCGCAGCAAACAGACCGGGACCAGGAGGTTCTTCCAGTGCGGGCCTAAAGCGGTTTGCATGCGCTTCTTATTTATAAGGAGGAACAAGATGACGCTCCCAGAATTGCCCTTCAGAAATTGCTTTCTTGCTACCTTTGCGCTACTGATAACACCCTTGCTTTTCTTGATGGGACTTCCAGCACGGGCCCAATCGACGAGCACAATCTCGGGTGTGGTAAAGGATCCAAGCGGCGCGGTGGTGCCGGGAGCGACGGTGACCATCGAGAACGTCGAGACGGCGCAGAGCCGCACGACGACTACCGGAAACGATGGCGCCTATCGCGTCCCGGCCCTGCAAGCCGGCCGTTACACCGTGAAAGTAGACAAAGTCGGATTCACACCACACGTCGATCAGAGACTAACTCTCGATGTGGCGCAGGAGTTGTCGGTGAATCCTGTTTTACAGCTGGAGTCGTCTGCGCAGCAGGTTTCGGTCACCGGTGAGGTGTCGGAAATAAATACGACGACGAGCTCCACGGGCGGTCTGGTAAACGATCAGCAGATGGCGGAATTGCCGCTCAACGGCCGCAACTACATCGACCTGAGCCTCATGCAGCCCGGCGTGCAACAAAACATAAACAATGGGGCCCTGGGCGCCATGATTGGCACGGTTTTCAGCAGCAACGGAGGGCCGACGATATCGAATAATTTTCTTCTGGATGGCACTTCTATCGTGAACCAGTCTGGTTGGGGAAGTTCATCGATGGCTGGGACCACACTGGGCGTGGATGGTATCAAGGAGTACAAAATTGTCACAAGCAGTGTGCCCGCCGAATACGGCATGACCATGGGCAGCCAGATGGTGATGGTCAGCAAAAGCGGTACAAACCAGTTTCATGGGGATATTTTCGACTACCTGCGAAACAGTGCTCTCGACGCGCGCAATTATTTCGATCCGGGAGCGATCCCTCCATTCAAAAGAAATAATTTTGGCGGCGCTTTTGGCGGACCCATAAAAAAAGACAAAACATTCTTTTTTGCCACCTACGAGGCCCTCCGGCAGAACCTCGGATTCACGGTGGTGGACCAGGTGGCTGCGGCGGGATGCCACGGTCTCGCGGGCGCGGTCATCACAAATACGCAGTGCCCGCAGCTGGGGACAACTCCGTCGGTGACGATTAATCCGATCACGGCTCCTCTATTGGCCTTGTATCCCAACCCAACCAACCCGGCTAATAACACTTTTACCTTCCCGACCTCGAGCATCACCGGCGTCGATTACGGTCAGATTCGCGTGGACCACAATTTATCGAGCTCGGATACGTTGTTCGGCCGGTACACGATCGACTCGGGGAACGTCAATAGCGCAAGCGATTCTACGGCATCTCTCACGGGATTTACGGGGGTGGCGTTTCCCCAGATCCGGGCGTTGGGAACCAGCCGCGATCAGTTTCTTACTCTCTCGGAGAATCACATATTTTCCCCAGCGCTGCTAAATACGGCGAGGGGTTCCTACAGCCGAACGAACTTCCTGTATCAGGGCATCTACTCGCCGTCTTTATCGTCTGCTCCTTCCCTGGTACCCGGCAAACTGATCGGCGGAGTTTTAGTCGGGGGCTTGTCCATGTTTGGAATCTATAACGCGACGACGCCGGTCACCCACACACAGAACATATATTCCTTTGGCGACGATATCTACTATGCGAAGGGAAAGCACGGGCTGAAGTTCGGGACCCTGATCAACCATTACGATTCAGGCCAGACCGTGACGTATCGTTCCTCGGGATCGGTTTCCTACTCGGGGGTCGCCAATTTTCTGAAGGGAATACCTTCGAGCTACTTCATCCCGAACCCGAATGCGGATTTCAATCGGGATTTTCGTTACGACACCTTCGGCTTTTATGCGCAGGATGACTGGCGGACGACTTCGCACCTTACGCTCAACATCGGCCTGCGCTATGAGTTTCTGACTACGCCGAGAGAATTGAGCGGCAAGGAATACGCCATCCGAAATCACGAACTCGATCCCACTCTTACGCACGGCCCGATCATGCTCGATAAGTCCTATTACAACTTCAGCCCGCGAATCGGTTTCGCTTGGGATGTATTTGGGAACGGCAGTACATCGCTGCGAGGCGGAATCGGACTTTATTACGACGTTGGCAATCTCGGCGAAGCGTTTACAGCCAATGCCGGCGGCATGCCACCACAATCTTCGGCGGTGACGATTACCAACAGCTCCACGAATGTGGTCTCTTTCCCGCTTATCTATCCGACGGGATCGATCGGCTCCTCGATCAATGCGGTGGACTACAACGCAAATCAACCCCACATGGTGAACTTTAACCTGACGGCGGAGCGGCAGTTGCCGGGCAATGTTGTGCTGAGCGTAGCCTACGTGGGATCGAGGGGCGCACACCTCTGGCAAGAAAGAGAAGGCAACCCCACTATCCCGACTTCGGTAGTCAACCACGTTGATTACTGGTCGACCTTGGTGCCGGCCTGCTCGAGCGTCGTTCCTTCCTGCCGGGTGAACCCGAACTTCGCTTCGATGGAACTGGATTCTACGACGGGCGATTCTTGGTATGACTCTCTTCAGACGGTTGTAACGAAACGCCTGAGCAGTGGTCTGGAATTCCAGGCCTCCTACACGTGGTCCCATTCGTTAAACAACGTGGTTGGCCAGCTCGCGGGCACGGATTGTCTCAGCGCCGGGATGGACCACAGCATTGATCCCAACTACTCCCGTACGGGAAATGATTTTGGTCCCTCGTGTTTCGACCTGCGACACAACCTGCGCTTTAACCTGCTATATCACTTCCCCACCCTGAAATCGGACAGCCTGCTGGCTAAGGCCGCGAACGGGTGGTGGATTGGCAATATCGTCTCCGTACAAACGGGATATCCCTTTTCGCCGTCCATGGCTGTTGACCGTTCCCAATCCAACGCATTTGCAGCTGGCCCATTCTCCCGCACCGACGTGGGCACTGTAACCGTGGCTCCGGGTCAGATGGGAACCGATGGGCATGTCAACAGCACCACTAAAACATTCATTCCATATAACGCCGCGACGGTAATCACGGGCAATCCCCAACAGTGGTTCAACCCATTGATGTTCGCTTTGCAGCCCATAGCGCCGTGTCCCACGAACGCCAGCCTCAACTGCGGCAGGTTGGGCGACGCTTCCCGTGGAATGCTGCGGGGGCCGGGGCTAGGCGACTGGGACTTTTCGCTGGTTAAGGACACTCCGGTAAAGTTGCTGGGTGAGGCGGGCTCGGTGCAATTTCGAGCGGAGTTTTTCAATATCCTCAACCGTTCCAACTTCGGGATGCCCTCTGGAAATGTCTTTTCTGGAACGGCGACGGATCTGGGTGCGTACTCGGAGGCTCCCTTGTCCTCGGCGGGACAGATTACAACCACATCCACCACGGCGCGAGAAATCCAATTCGCACTAAAGGTCTTGTTCTAAGAAGTTGAGTCAGGGGTCAATGCAGGCGAGAAAACTGTCAAGGAGGCACCGTGCTTACAAGTCCCTCATCGCGGTACGCACATGTCATTGTGGTGATGTTCGTATTAGTTTTGGGAGGCGTGGTTCCGCTCGTGGCCCAGACTTCCGCAACAGGAGCATTGACGGGGACCGTCAGCGATGCATCAGGCGCTGTGGTTCCCAATGCGACTGTTACGGCAACGAGCACCGGCACGGCACAGGCACGCACCGCGATGACCGATGCTGGCGGCGTCTACAAGTTCGGGTTGCTTGCTCCAGGCGATTACAAATTGAAGTTTGAAGCCTCCGGGTTCAACACAGTTGACGTGCCCTCGGTAACGGTTGTCGTCACCGAGACAGCCGTTTTCGATGAAACCCTGAAGGTAGGCGCGCAGACGCAGCAAGTGGAGGTGCGCGGGGAAGCGGAAGCAGTCCAGACGGCGACTTCGACTTTAGGCACGGTTATCGGCACGCAAGCTGTAACAGCCACGCCGTTGACCACGCGGAACTATACCAACCTGCTGGGCCTTTCGGCAGGAGCGAACGTCGGTGTCTTCGACGCGGCCACGCTGGGAAAAGGAACACAGGATATCGTCGTCAACGGTGGCTCAACCTACCAAAACAATTATCAGATGGACGGAGCCTCTATCGTTTCTATTGCGGGCCACGGAAACGGCGCCGATTCCGGATCGGACTCGGGAATTGGGATTGCCAATCCCGATGCAATCCAGGAGTTCAAAATCCAGACTTCGCTCTACGATGCGGGCTACGGGCGTAATCCGGGCGCTAACGTGAATGTCGTAACAAAGTCCGGCACAAACGCCTTCCACGGAACCGCATTCGAGTTCTTCCGCAACACAGACCTCAACTCCAACGATTTCTTCCGCAAAATTACGCCTCCCGTGAACGGGCTCCCGAACGACGGGCGCCAGGTGCTCAATCAGAATCAATTTGGCGGCGTGTTCGGCGGTCCCATTAAAAAAGATAAGCTGTTCTTCTTTGCATCGTATCAAGAGACCCGGCAGATAAACGGCATTGCATCGGGCGGTTACTCTGCGCCAGTCCTGGCCCCGATTCCCGCGGGCGATCGATCAAATACGGCGGCCTTCCAGGCTGCTTTGGGGGCCGTCTTCTGTCCCACGGGAACGGCTGGAGGAAAGACCACCAACGCGGGAACTCAGGTCGCCTGCAACGGATCGAATATCAATCCCGTGGCCATCAGTATTTTGCAGCTTAAGAATCCGGACGGCAGCTACTACGTCCCTGGCTCGAGCAACGGAAAATATCAGAATGCCACATTCAGTATTCCGGCCCGATTCACCGAGCATCAGGCCATTGGAAATGCAGATTATGTGATTAACGGCAGCAACACGCTGTCATGGCGGTGGTTCTATAACGACGATCCCACGGCCTATAGCTTCTGGTGCGGCGCCAGCACAGCCGGTGGGACCATACCCGGCACTTGCCTGCCTGACACGGGGTCGGCCGCCGAAACTGGGAATCGCGATTATGTCGTTAAGCTCACGTCGGTTTTGACCAACAATCTCGTAAATGAAGCCCGTATTTCGATACAGCGCGCCGTCGCCGATTTGAACCAAACGGTACCATTCACCGATACTCAGGTTGGCATCGCCCCGGTAATTCCCTCAAACAATTATCTCGACGAGGTAATCGTAAGTGGATCCGCCTCATTTACGATCGGGGCAAACTTCGCGAATGAAAGCACCAAAGAAACAACCGCCTGGGAAGCCGCGGACCAGCTTTCCTGGTCTCACGGGAAACATACAATTCGCACCGGTTTTGAATTCGAACGCGACCGCACCAATTGGAATTTCGCTGGTCTCGCGACGGGTTATCTAACCTTCCAAAGCTTTCAAGACTTTCTGCTGGCTTTGCCCGGCTGCGCCCCTGGTCTTTCAGCTTCGGCTTGCTCCCTGAGCCAGGCGAGCAGCACCAGCGCCGTCCTTCCTGGGCAGACCAATGGAACTTCGACCAGTAACGTCTCCAATACAGGGAACGCCACCTCCGTCACCCCGCCCAACGGGCTGATACATGCCTTCCGTTGGGGAGCTGCCAACGCCTTCGTTCAAGATGACATCAAGGTTGATACGCGGCTGACGGTAAACCTCGGCTTGCGGTGGGAATACGATGATCTCGCCTACGACAAATACGGCAACGCTACCAATATCTGGCCCAGCCTGATCGACACGGTCAATACGCCGGCCCTCCTGGGAACCTCGGCTGCCACCGGTTCTCTGGCCGGCTTTGTGGTGCCTTCGAATTACAACCCTGCGATCAATCCCGTCCCGCCGGTCGGAGGACTCTTCCAGAACAGCCGCAAGATTGGAACCCAGAACGATCCACCGATCGACAACTTTGCGCCGCGCATCGGAATCGCGTGGAAGCCACTCGCCACCGATCGATGGGTTTTTCGCGGGGGGTTCGGTTACTTCTACGATCGCGTGGGCCTGATAACCTTCACCAGTGGAGCACTGCAAGGTCTTCCCTATGCCCCCACGATCTTTCAATCGGGATCGGCGAATTATTTCTCTACCTTTGCACTGCCCTATGGCCATCCCGCGCTCGGATGGGCGCCCCGCTGGGTGAACATCAACCCGGCCACGCAGACTGGAACCAGTTCAAACTTGTCGGTCACGTTAGCCCAGCAAAACATGCCTACTCCATTGACAGATGAATGGAACTTGAACACACAGTATGAATTTCTCCGAGGCTGGGTCCTCGAACTCGGTTACGTAGGCTCGCACGGCATCCATCAGACCACCGGCACCCATGAGATCAACGAGGCTCAACTCGCGAGCGCCACGAATCCGATCAACGGACTCACCACAAACACAGTCGCCAATGCTTCTCTCCGTGTTCCCTATCTCGGTTTTGCCCCAGGCGGCCTGAACGCTCAACTGTTTACTGGAGACTTTAAATACAACAGTCTTCAGGCAACGGTGCGCAAGCAGCTTTCTCACGGCCTCACGTTTCAGGCTGCTTACACCTGGAGCCGTGATTTGAGCGATCTGATGGGTACCACTACGGGCCTCGATAGCAACGACCCCAATAACTCCAGGCAACAATACGGGCCAAGCCCGCTCTACCGGCCGCAGCGCCTTGCAGTAAATTACAGCTGGGACCTCCCCTTCGTAAACCGGGACGGACTCAAGGGCAAGCTCGTCAATGGCTGGAACCTCTCCGGAGTCACCATCGTCCAGGACGGCACACCTATGACAATTACCGACACCCGCGGAGGTACCATCTATGGCTTTGGCCCGGGCGCTCAGGTGATTTCCCGCGCGCAATTCTGTCCAGGAATGGGGCCTGCAAATGTGCCCACCCCGGGCGGTGTCGAGGCTCGTCTCGGTGGGAGTGTGCTCGGCGGCCCGGGATATTTCAACGCGTCGGCATTTTGCACGACCCCGGTAATCGGCAACGGAACAGGTTACGGAAACAGCGGCGTCGGCATAATTCTAGGCCCAGGGCAATTCAACTGGGATGTGGCGCTGCTCAAGACAACCAAGGTCGGTGGCCTAACCGAAGATGCAACTCTGCAATTCCGCGCGGAGTTTTTCAACGCTTTCAACCATCCGCAATTTAACAATCCGGCGGTGGTGGATGTGTCGAAGACCACTACGTTCGGACAAATCACAACGACATCGGTCAATCCGCGTCTCATCCAGTTTGCGCTAAAGTATGTGTTCTGAGAATGACGACGAGATATGCTTAGGTTAGAGCGAATTCCCTAAACAGAGGAGAGTTGTCGTGATGAGAGTAACTCTGGGAACTTTAACCACGCTGGCTTCCTTAGCAATGTTTCATGTCCTGCCTGTGACGGGTGGCGGTGGCACACGTCTTTATGGGCGTGGGACGGTCCAGCAGGAAGTGGCAAGCTTGGTTTCAGTGGGGACCACGGATATTGGGGGAGTCGTCACCAGCCCCAACGGACCTGAAGCGGGCGTCTGGGTCATAGCGGAGACTACCGAATTGCCAACCAGGTTTCGCAAGATCGTCGTCACCGATGACCGGGGCCGATATCTCATTCCCGATCTTCCGAAGGCTCATTACAAGGTGTGGGTGAGGGGTTATGGGCTAATCGACTCGCAGCATGTCGATGCAGAACGGGGCAACACGCTGGCACTTAAGGCGCTGGTAGCTCCCGATGCCCGAACTGCAGCGCAGTATTATCCAGCCAGCTATTGGTACTCTCTGATGCAGGTGCCCCCGAGGAATGATTTCCCTATCAAAACAGACGGCGCGTTGCATACCAATCAGGGTGTGCCTGTTGCCAGTGAAGGAGTCGCACAGGCACAAGCAGATTGGATCGAGGGTCTCCACTCGGGGTGCGAGATGTGCCATCAGATGGGGGACAAAGCGACGCGAGAACTATCGCCCCATCTAGCAGTTTGTTGAAGAAACCAGCTTCGAATGCACTCGGCTCTGAATTTCTGGTTATAGATGAGCTGTTTGGGAGCTGTTAGGTACCGTTCGATTCGACCGGTTACCCGCAGCGGCATCCATTTTCAGGCTTTCGCCATTAGATTTCGCAACCGGCAGAGGTTGTAAGCGGCTCCGGTGAAGGTAAACAGCCACCCAACCTTGTCGATCCCTCGCAACTTCACTTTCCTTAGCATCCCCACCATCTTCATCCACCCAAACGATTGTTCCACTCGTTTTCGCTTCCGCTGACTCACCTCGTACCCGGCATGCCGCGTCGTCCGCTGATCAATCGCACTCCGGCGGTTGGTATTGTTCTGCGCTACATGGGGCGTGATGTTCATCCCGCGAAGCTCTTTGACAAACTCTTGCGTGTCGTAATTCTTGTCGCCACCGAGAGTCACCCGCTTCCCTCCTCGAATCCTCTCAGCCATCAGCATCGCAGCATCCCGCTCCGCTCTTCCATCCGCCTCGGTCAGAAAAGTCTGCACCAAGAGCCCGTTGCGGTTTTCCATCAATACATGTCCCAGGTAGCTCAGCTTTGCCTCGCTGCCTTTGGACTTCTTAAACAGCCGGGCATCGGAATCCGTCGTGCTCTTGTGGGTCTGGTTCTTCCGCTTCTCCCCGTGAAAATCGACATCCCCTCCCGCCCCAGGCGGGTTGCCCTTCCCATCTTTCCGCCGGAAACTCTTCTGACTCGCCCATGCTTCAATCAGCGTCCCGTCCACCGTGAAATGCTCATCTGAAATGTAGGGCTTCGCCCGTTCCAGCACCTGTCTGAAAAACCCCTCCGCAATCTCCTCGTTCAGCAAACGCTCCCGATTCTTGCTGAACACCGCGTGATTCCAGACTACCTCGTCCATCTCCATCCCCACAAACCACCGGAACAGCAGGTTGTACTCCAGCTGTTCGATCAGCATTCGTTCACTGCGCACCGAATAGAAGATCTGCAACAGCAGCGACCGCAACAATCGCTCCGGCGCGATCGATGGGCGCCCCACTTTCGAGTACAACTCCGCAAACTTCGGTGACATCTCCCTCAGAATCTCATCCACCATCTTGCGGACCGGCCGCAACGGATGATCCGCCGGAACTCGCTTTTCGGGAGAAATGTAGCTGAACATTCCATCTTGCTGATTATCGTCACCGCGCATTCACTCGTCTCCTTGGCCTTCCTTCATTCAGACGAGTTCTTTTAATTAAAGTTCCAGCGAGACCGCATTTTTCAACAAACTGCTAGGGCATTTTGATACGACCACTCACGCCTGGGATCGCCGAATCATGTCCGGTCAATTCGGTTCCTTCATGGTTGCAGACCTCAATGGCGCTTTCGGCCATGACCGCGGGATTGCAATGTTCGCCGACTGGACCGACCGAATCGCTCGCGGTGAGCTTCCGCCGGCTCCGCCGCGCCCCGAAGGCGTTGAGCGCAACGTCGTCCTCACTTTGTGGGATATCGGCACTGACAAAGCTTTCCTGCACGGCATCGTCGCAAGCAATGACAGAAATCCAATGCAAAACGCATACGGCCATGTCTACAGCACGGATTGGGAAGCGGGAACGATGATCGTTATGGATCCCAGCGAGAACACCGTATCGACAATCAAAGTTCCACTGCGGAATGAGGACGAGAGAGAAACGATGCCTCATGTTGTCCCCTACAAAAACTACATGCCCTCTCCCTACTGGGGGGACGACATCGTGTGGCCGGAAGACGCCGTGAACCCTAAGAATCCTCAGATGGACAGCAAGGGACGCATCTGGATCGGCATGCAGAATCACAAGGACAACCCCGGGTTCTGCAAATCCAACTCCGGTAATGTATTTTCAAGAAACTGGCAGCCTCCCTACGAAGCGGGCTGGGGCGTCGATATTTACGACCCCCAAACGGGCAAGTTCGATGCCGTGGATCTTTGTTTCGGCATTCACCATCTGATGATCGCAAACGACAAGGATGAGACCGTATATTTCGCGCTCAAGATCGCTCAGATCGGCGGCGTTGGATGGGTCAATTCACGCGTGTGGGACACCACTCATGATGCAGAAAAGGCGCAAGGCTGGTGTCCGCCGATTATCGATTACAACGGAGACGGGAAAATCGGAGCTTATACAAGAGCCCCGCAACCGCCCGATCCAAAACTTGACCGATTTGTCGACGGAACAAGAGGATATGGAATCGGCGTCAATCCGGTGGATCAGAGCGTTTGGGTCGCGATCACCAAGCCGATGCCCGGCAAGCTACTCCGATTCGTTCCCGGCAATAACCCTCCCTCCACATGCATGACCGAAATTTACGAGCCGCCCTTCACTACCGCCCAAGGACCTAATCCCAGTGAAAAGCTGGGTTATGTGCCACGAGCTGCCGATTTCGATTCAAAAGGCCTCGTCTGGACGAACCTTGGCGGCAGCGGCCAGCTTGCGAGCTTCGATCGCAGCAAGTGCAAAGTGCTGAACGGACCAACTGCAACCGGACAGCATTGCCCGGAGGGCTGGACGTTGTACCCGGTCCCAGGGCCAACTTTCAAGGGCGAGAGTGAAGCAAAAGCAGATTGGTTGTATTTCAACTGGGTGGACCGGTTCAACGCTCTGGGTCTCGGCAAGGATGCCGTCGTAGTCACGGGATCGGGCTCAGATTCGCTGCTTGTCTTTCAACCGGCGACAAAAACATGGACGGTCATGCGGGTGCCCTATCCGATGGGATTCTATTCCCGCATGGTAGACGGCCGCATCGACGACTCAAAGGGGGGATGGAAAGGACGGGGAGTTTGGGCCGACAACGATACCCGCACCACATGGCACGTGGAAGGGGGAAAAGGCACCCCAAGCGAACTCATCCACTTCCAAATACGTCCGGATCCGCTAGCTAATTAATTAAGACTGATCCGACGCACCGAACGGCAACTCGAGAAAGGGCATCTCCTCGCAACCGCTGAAGACGGAACGCTGAGCGATTGCACCAGGACCGAAGATTTCATGGTCCGTCTTGGGGTCACGTTCGTTAGCAAGTCAGTCCATGGTTGGGTGCACGAAACCCGTTTTAACCCCGTGACAGGGCCGACATTGTTAGAGATGCCCGGTGAATTTGCGGCGGAAAATGCAAGGAAGTTATAGAAAGAAATGGTTGTCCAGCTGGAAGTCGCCCCGGCTACGATCGTTGAACGGTGCCCTGTTCTAGGTCGGCCATTCGCCGGTACGCGCTCAACAGGACCGCGATCAATACGGGGATGAAAGCGTTGAACTGGCGAGGTTCATGAAATTGCCCGAAAAGGAAGGTCACGCCAAATAGCATTGGGAACAGCACCAATAGGCGCCGGAGTCGCTTGTCACAAGCTGGCAGGCTCATCAGCCCGAGTGCGTACCAGCCACCCAGTGCCAGCAGGGAATACGCCATTTCGCGGGGAAGCAGGAATGGCTTGGTCATATTTGACCAGATTCTCCAAGTGACCTGCTGTTGGAAGGGGATCAACCATTGCATTGCCGAGCGCGCGAGTAAGTAACCCACCAGCGAAGCTCCAACGACAATCGACCAAACCCGCCGGGGTTCGGCGTCGTACAACAGAAAGGCTGCCGTCGGAATCAGCAGGAGCGCGTTTTCATGGTTCAAGGTTCCCACCGCAACCACGACCACAAACCAGACGTATTTTTGACGGTACAGAGCCAGAAATCCGCACGAGAAAAAGAAGACGATGCCGATGTCGTAGAAATTCCGATAGGTGAGGCAAGTCGAAATCAGGATCACTGCAAGCACCTGCCCCAGCAAGCTCAGGGCTTCTCCCACGTAGATAGCTGACCACCGCCCTACCGCGTAAATCGCCAGCAGCGCTGCTACGACCTGCGAAGCATAGAAACATCGCAATGGGGAAAGTGTGGGCATAGCTGCGTGGAAAACCCTCGCCACCCAGACGAATAATAGCCGGTGACCGACAATCGGAAGCGCGCTGGGCGTCAACATGACCACATCGACCGGCGCCCACGGCCCATCGAAGGTCATTTTGAAGATATAGAGACATAGCGCACAAGTACAGGACAGCGTGCACGTTGCGCGCCACGCCATCGTCTGCCGAAACTCGTTCAGACGACTCCACGCCAAAGCCAGGAGTGTCGTGAGACCGATCACCCAGAAGCCCACTACCAATGTCAGCCTGTAATACTTTCGCAGTAGAGCCGGCTGAAATGCCAGGCGCGTGCCCGCGGCCGAATTGTCCATTTGGGCAAATCTCTGAACCAGGCCTTCGAAGGGTAGTGGCCCATGCCAGAACACGAGAAGAAAGGCGATCACAAAGCTTACAGCGCTGGCGGAAAACCACACACGCTCAGATGTGAGACGAACACGGAGGCGCTCCGTTACGGGCGAAAGCGATGTCCTCTTCATAATCGTGCCTCAATCCCTTTCAGCAGACAGGTCGACCGGAAGGGCCTGCCGCATTGCTAGGCGCCTGCTCCTTCACTGCGGGGCTTTCTCTTTTATTGGCGGCCTCTTCACGTCAGTCAACCACTTTACATCACTCCCTGTTGCCCGCGCGGCCCCCCGAAGCTAAGCCTGAGTAACGCTAGTGGTTTATCGGACGCGCGTTTTTGCCAAGGGGCAAAATTGGGCGAGCCGCTCTGCGCGCGTTTGATAAACCCGTTTGAACGGGGCCGTCCGTGGTTGCGGCAGACGCGGGCATCTATGGGGAATGAATGATCGGGAGTATGGGGATGAGGGCGTGCGGAATTTGCGGAGTGGGGCAGAACGGAAGACTGGGAGAGGGAAAAGGTGGTTGGAGAGGCAAGTTGACCGATCGTGGATGACGATAAGGAGCGAGAAGGGGGGATTTTGTGCGCGAAAGGACACAAGGGTAGGAAGAGTGCCGAGGCACCCAGAGCATTCGTGATGTGGATCGTCGCCTCATGCGGCAGCCTGGACCGGGAGAGGAGGGGAGCGTAGTTGAATATCGGCAGCCGTGAATCGTTGGATGACGCGCATCGGCCCACCACAATTGGGGCAACGCCAAAGATCGCACGGACTGTGGGCGGAAGCTTCATGCGTGGCTTCGGTTGGCGAGCCGAGCAGGGAGAGGCAGAGTGGCACGGTGATGGCACGCTTGCGATTGGCCAGGAATCCGAAGTTGCGGATGCGGACGAAGCCTTTGGGAAGCAGGTGCAACAGGAAGCGGCGCAGGAACTCATCGAGCGATAGAGTCAGCAACTTTTGTTCATTGTTGTGAGCAGAATCGCGCCAGCGAAAAGTGACGTTTCCCTCAGCAAGAGAGACCAGGCGATGGTTGGAGATGGCTACGCGATGAGTGTAGCGGCCCAGATACTGGAGCACATATTCGGGGCCACCGAAGGGCGGCTTGGAGTAGACCACCCAGTCTTTTCGGAACAGAGGTCGTAGCCAGGCGGCGAAGGTTTTCGGTTGAGCGAGGAGAGCTAGGTCTCCGTGGAAGTTGAGTTGGCCTACTTGGAAGGCCTGCCGGAGACCGGCAACGAATTTGCCGCGGAAAACGCGGCGAAGCACATGGATAGGGAGAAAGAATCGCTCGCGTGAAGGAATCCAGTGGGCGTGATCGAGCGACAGGCCGCCTGCGGGAATGACGCAATGGACATGAGGATGAAGCCCGAGCTTCTGACTCCAGGTGTGTAGCACGCTGAAGAAGCCGATTTCCGCGCCGAGATGTCTGGGATCGCGAGCGACTTCGAGAAGTGTTTCGGCACTGGCGCGGAACAGTAGGTCGTAGAGGACTTTTTTGTTCTGCAGGGCCAGTGGCGCCAACCTGTGTGGGAGGGTGAAGACGACATGGACGTAGCGGGTCGGGAGAAGTTCTCTCTGACGTGCAGCGATCCACCGTTCCCGGGTACTGGTCTGACACTTTGGGCAGTGCCGGTTCCGGCAGCTGTTATACGAGATGGCGGCGCGATGCCCGCAACGGGTGCACTCATCGAGATGACCGCCCAGAGCGGCGGTGCGGCAACGCCGAATCGCCCGCAATACCTTGATATGCTGCCAGCGGAGCCAGGGACGATTTCGTTCGATGAAAGCAGTTCCCGCGCTGCGGATGAGATCGGCCACTTCCAGCAGAATCACGGGGAGTTCCTCGTGACTCACACCTTATCTCAACCATCAGGCAACCATCGCCCACCACCTCACGCGTAGCGTCTGCCGCCGGACGGCTTCGTTCTAACGCGCTACTCGGAAAGCGAAATATTCCTTCAAATGGACGGTAATCCGACTATGAGTTCAAAGGGGGGCCTTACGGGTGAAACGCTGCTCTTGGTAGGATTCTCTTGTGAGAGAGAAACTCATTACTTCCTATTCCTTCTAACACGTTCGACGATCCATTGATCGGGACACGAGCAGTGGGGTTGCGTTTCTGGAGAGCGGGGCAGGCGAGGATAATCAACCGGCAGAAGCTATCTGTT
This sequence comes from uncultured Acidobacteriota bacterium, assembly GCA_963709105.1. GTDB lineage: Bacteria > Acidobacteriota > Terriglobia > Acidiferrales > UBA7541 > Palsa-295. The sequence continues at coordinate 65,492 of CAVPVC010000009.1, read as the reverse complement.
GCGGGTGCGGGACCTACAGCACTTCGAAAACGGGCGTTATGTAATTCATTCCGAACTTCTCACGTTAAGTTATTGAGAAAAAGCGTCTACTTCGCCGCTTCCTCGCCAACTCGCTGGGACGTTTCGAACATTTTGCGAATGGTATCCATGTCTTTGGGATCGACCTTCATCGGGGGGATTCGGCGCCCGGTGACCTTCTCGAGCTCCATCAGAGCGTCCAGTAATGCAAAGGAATCCACCATCCCGGATGAAACAAGCGGAGTATCGGCGTCGATTTTTCGACTGGGATCCCGGAGGATCTTCGCCTTGACGAACTCGAGCATGTGGTCCTGCGGGTCGTCTTGCATTTCATCTCCATTCGCTGACTTACGCTGCAGTCGCGGGGAATACCTTTCGCGCCGACGAAACTACGATTTCTTTGCCGTCAGAGGATCGCAGCACCCGGTAGTCAAAAGCCAGAATCAGCTTCGGATGGGACGCTTGCATCCGGGCGGTTATTGCAATGTGCAGACGGTCGGTTGCTTCGGCATTTCCGAAATATCCGATCCTGCGCCAATAGGTCGACCGCGCATCGACCTGCGACTCTGAAATGCCAGCTTCCCGAAGGAGTTCGCGTTCTGCACGGTCGAGGAAGCAAATAAAATTGGCAAAATAAACCAAACCCGCTCCATTCATGTCGCGATCGGGATCAAGTTGATAGATCACTTCCCGGGTTCCCAGGGTAGTTTGCCCAAGTTCATGCGGAAGAAAGGTTCCCGCTTGCCTGGCAGCGCGGCACAGGTCCAGAGAGTCAGGCTGAGAATCGAGCTCCGGGATCGAGGCAAAACAAACGTTCGCGGCTGGGGATAACGATAATCGGGAGGGGCCGGCATTCTGGTGAATGAACACGTTGCTGGCCCGAATTGAAAACGGTCCGCCTTCAACCATTTCGTATCGCCCATCAATATAAACTTGCCCGTGGCGGCAAAGATCCGACCGGAAACACAGCCTTTGGTTCTCACCGTAGAAACCCAGCGGGCGCTCGGGAGACAGCGCGAGTTCGAGGAAGTAGAAGGTCGCATACAAGCGACGGCCATCTTCGTCGCGGATTTCGGAGCTTTTCATTCCGCCCGCACGCTCGATCGCAAGCCAGCGGTCGTGGCCAACAACTTTGAACAGGGCGTTTTCGTTCAGGTTATGCCGGCCAAGATGAGGCATACCCAGTTCGAAGAAAAGTTCAGACGTCATCGGATCTCCGGCACACTTACGGCGGGAGCTGGCAGGTGCACGCCGGCCTTCACAGAAAACATCGCATTGGACGTAGTCCCTGGAGAAAAGAGCAACGGCTTTAGTCCGGCGGCGAGATCGGCGGCCATGATTCCGGCGCCAGCGGTTGTGAAATGGGTAAAGTCGGCAAAATCCTGGCGGCCGGGAGGAATCGTTCGGGCGATGTCGATCAGTGTTACGTCCTCCCGGTCTGCTGTCTCGCGAATAACCTGATTCATTCGTTCTTCCATGTCGAGGAATCCATCCTCTTTCAGGACTGGATAAAACTTGCGCCAGGCCGTCAACAGATCCCGATCGCTCGGAGAGAGCGTCATGCCGAAAATCGTTGCGTGCGTCGCCAGTACGGGCTCAACCCCGCTGTCCCGCAGGATATGAATCAAGGCGACCAGGTCTTCGCGGAACTGGCTGATATTTCTTTCCGGAAGCCTGTCCAATACCGCGAGCTGGGCTGCGTCCCGCTGGATTTGCCATTTGCGAAGGGCGGTTTGGATTCTTTCTGGTAAGGCAGCCTTGAGCACGTTATGCACTCGCTCAGCTACCCGTGAGTCGCCCAGCCATTCTGATAGCCGGGAAGAATTGGTTGGACCGCCTGATCCGGGAGCGCTGGGGATATAGTTGGCGACCGCCGGATAGATCAGGGCATAGCCAGGATGAGTCTGGCGGATAACCTGGGGCACTCGGCGGATTGCCGTGCGCAACGTCTCGCCCGGATAGGCGGCATTGACGACCTCGAAATCGGGCCCCCCGGCAAGGTTGTTCAAATCCCGCTCGAGCTGTCGCGGAAATTCTTCGCCCGGAGCTTCGTAGAGCCCGAAGGTTTCCGACGAGCCAAAGCAAACAAGCCGGACCGTTCCCTCACGGAGTTCCGGTCCGCGATAACCCAAGCTGTTGAGCTGCCAGCGCTGGTATCGGGCTCCCGGTTTTCCCCACTGGCCAATTTGATCGGTGAGATAGAGATTTTTGTCGCTGTATGCACCCCGGAGCGGAGCTCCAAAGCTTAGCGCGTCATCCACGCGAGCACAGAGCTCGAGCCCCGACACGAAGATCAGGGCGCAAAGAACGCAGTGGAGCAGATTCGGTAATCGTCTCATCAAAACTTGAAGTAAATGAATGCTTGGTTTTGCGTAGCGTGGAGAACCCCGACATAAAACGCCATAGAATAGAGTGCGAATCGCAATTCCGGAACAAGCGTAGCGCCCCTTAAAAGTCGGCGGAGAGGCGGCCCTAGGGCGACCGCAACCAGGTAACCCACCAACACAAGGAGTACCAGGAAATAGAGGCTGCGCGGCAGCGCAGACGTCCCGTAGGCGGACGGCACGGCGACACCTTTCATCATCGCGAAGGCCTGACGCAAGCTATCGGCACGGAACAGGATCCATCCGAAGCAGATGGAGGTGATCGTAGCGAGCCACGACAGAAAGCCCGAAACCGTACCAGGGAAATTGAACTTCCAGCGTCGCGTGAGCTCTTGCCATTGCCGGTGAACGACCAACAGCACTCCCTGGTAGAGCCCCCAAAGCGCCAGAAGCGCGGAACCCTTATGCCAGAGACCAAAAACGAGCATGGAAAGGACCAGAGCGGCATTCCGCCACACCTTTGAATTCCCCAGCATCGCGAGCGGAAGAAACAGGTAATCGCGAATCCAGGAGGAAAGCGACATGTGCCAGCGGGTCCAGAATTCCGACGGCGACAGCGCCAGATAAGGACAATTGAAGTTCTCAGGGAGGACGAAACCGAAAAGGCCGGCCGCCCCAATGACCAAGTGCGAGTATCCGGCAAAATTGAAAAAAAGCTCGAAGCCGTAACCAAAGGCGAGAGTCCACACATCGGCACCACCTAGGCTCATCACGGGTTTATCGAAGGCGGCATCGATCCCCGGGTCGCCGTGTATTCCGGCCGCCAGAATCTGCCCGATACCGATCATCAGCAACCCCAAGCACACGCGATCCAGCCCGTGCGTGACATCGCTGCGATCCGGATTCTTCATATTGCGAAGCTGCGGCAGAAGCTGCGAAAGGCGACAGATCGGTCCGGAAAGAACCGTTGGCCAGAAGGCCATGTACAACAGGAATTCAGTAAAGGAAGGCTCCAGGGCATCTCCGCGGTAGACATCCATCAAATAGCTGAGGGCTTGAAACGTCCAGAATGAAATGCCAATGGGTTGTATGAGTTGCGTAACGGAGTCCGCCCATCGGGTTCCGGTCAACAAGGGTGCAGATATGGCGGCGTACTTGAAAACGCCTAGCAATGCTACGTTGAGGGCTATGGCAAGCCAGAGCACGACCGACGATTGCCGGTCCCTTAGCCAACGTCCGAGATAATAGTTTGCCGCCGACGAAGCAACCAGCAGCGCGAGGAAACCAAGCCCCCAGCTCGCATACAGCAGATAACTCACGGCGAGAAGAAACAGCTGGCGGAAACTGGTCTTCTGGACGAACCGGAAAACCACCCAGGCGAGGGGTAGGACGACAACATATAGCAGGCTTTGGCTGGTCATGTGAGGACGGGGCTAGTTATTTTCTTCCGTGTCGACCAAACACGTGGATCCGCAGTGCCGGTCAGTTCAGCTGCGCCAGAGCTTCGTGAGCCTGCTGGGCGTCGTTGTCTGCCAGCTTGAGCTTGAGCGCAGACTCAAGCTGGCTTCGGCCGCTCGACTTCTGACCGGCCGCTACCAGGGTCATTCCGAAATGAAAGTGGCAATTTGCCGAACTGGGGGACTTCTGGATGCACTCCTGGAAAAGCGGAATCGCCGAGGCGTAATTGCCCTTCTTGTACATCACCCAAGCCAGAGTGTCCGTGATGGAAGGCTGGTCGGGCATGAGCGACTTGGCCTTTTGCGCCATGCCCAAAGCAACATCGAGGTCCTTGCCTTCTTGTGCATCGACCCAGGCCAGGTTCGCGTTGGCAACCACGAAATTGGGGTCGGCCTGAAGAACTCGTGTGTAGTACTTCCTGGCGCCCTCAAGATCACCCTTCCCAAGATAGAGGTTGCCCACCATGGCGGCGAGTGGTAGCGACTGCGGCTGCAGATCGAGGCACTTTTGATAGGAGGCAATTGCCCGGTCCGTCTGCCCCTGCGCCTGGTAAACGTTTCCCAGCTGCAGATAAGCTTCCCGATTATTCGGATTGAGTTGCATCGCACGCTCGAGAGCCACCTGCGCAGCAGAGTAATTCTTGAGCTGAGCGCTGAGCCAACCGGAGAGCCGGAACCCATTCGCATCGTTCGGATTGGTATTTACATAATTCTGGACACGCGAAACAGCCTGAGCGGACTGGTTGCGGGACAGGGAAAACTCGGCCCAGCGGGCGAGGATGGTCGTGTTATGCGGACTGAGCTCAAATGCCGAGCTGAATGCGGCCTCCGCCTCTGTAGATTTCTTCTCCGAAGAAAGAATCAACGCCAGATCGAGTCCCACGATTGGGTCGTTGGGCGCCAGTTGTTCCGCGGCGCGAATCTCTTGCTCGGCCCGCATCCATTGTCGCTGCGCCGCGAGCGTCTGAGCCAAAAGTTCATGCTTGGCAGCATCGGAGGGAAATTGCGTCACCAACTGCTCGGCGTCGCTCTGAGCGTCAGACGCACGTCCTTGGGCGAGACTGAGCCTCGCGAGCGCTTCCAGGGCCAAAGGATGTCCCGGAGAAACTTTTAGAACGTCGTGAAGGGCAGCATCGGCTTGCAGTATCTTGCCGTTCTGCCAGTATGCCATCGCTAGGAAATAATTAGCCGAGGCCGAGTCCGGGGCGTCGGCTACCGCCTTTTGGAATTGCGTGATGGCATCTTGAAGTTTTCCCTGGGCCATGAGCAGACGGCCGTGGCCGATGCGAATCTCGAGGTCTTTTGGCGCAGCGGCGATCAGATCTTTGTCCAGATCGGCCGCCGACTGGAGTTGGTTTGTTTGCAGATACAACTCCTGCATACGCTTCTTGATTTCCAGATTCTTCGGTGAAAGCGACAGCCCGCGCCGATTTTCTGCCAGCGCGCGGTCTGGCTGCTTGCGCTGTGCGTAAAAGTCTGCGATGGCGACAGCAGCATCGGTTGAGGCGGGCAGCCGATTACGCAACTGGCCGAGGACCGCTTCGCTGATGTCATCGTTACGTTCTTCGGCGGCCAATGACGCGAGTTCGATATAGAGCGGAACCGCCTGTGGGTTTCGATTCAAGCCGGCACGGAGAATCTGCTGCGCCTCACCTGACCGGTTCTGTTGTCGATAGAAGCGAGCAAGATCGATGTAGGCTTGAGGATTTCCTGGATCCAGGTCCCTCGCCTTCAGCAGATGGCTTTCCGCTTCCGGAGCGCGGTGCAGGGTCGATTCAATCAACGCCATATCCTTATAAGCGCTCGCGTTGTTGGGCGATAGCTCGGTGACCTTTGAAAAGGCCACCAGGGCCTGATCGTATTCGCCCTCGCCAGCCAGAGCACTACCGAGCAACTGGTAGGCACCGTCACTGTTCGGTTCATGACTAAGAACGAAGTTCGCGTCACTTTTCGCCAGCTCGAATTTTCCTGCGCCGTAATAAATCCGTCCCCTATCGAGCAGCACATCCATGCGAGTGGGATCCAGTTCAATCGCTTTTTCTAGGGCTGTATAAGCCGCGTTCCAATCATGCAGCCCTGCGCTAGCTTGGGCCAGCTGGGAATAGGCATCGACAAAGCGAGGGTCCATCCGCAATGCGTTCCGAAATTCAACGGATGCATCACCGAACTGTTTCCTCTGCATGTACTCTTTACCGGCGGCGAAATACTTTTCCTTGGCCTTTTCGGGATCGCTCGCACAGGAGGCGAGTAGTAAGGTTGCGACCGCAATTAGAGTTGGAAAAACCAGCGCTATTCTCAATGTTCGCATCAGAACTCCCTGACCTGAAAACTCCAGGCCGAAGTGGAATTATGTCAATTTTTGTAATGGATCTGAAAATGCGAGGCTGTTGTTAAGGCTGCCTTGTCCGTGCGATTTTCAGAACTGCGGGGAAAATGAAAGAACTCCAAGGACAGGTGAATCCGCAAACGCGCTACAAAACCTCCACTGCGCAAGCAGTTTGGACAACTGGCTTGTCGGGAGCCTCCCTACCACACAAAGCGCCGCCGCCGTAGGGCGAAGGCAATACCGAACAGGCCCGTTCCAAACAGAAGCAACGTCGACAGTTCAGGAGTCGGAGTAAATCCAACTTCCAACCCGCCTGACTGAATCGTGACTACGCCGTTGGCGCCCACCGCAATCTTGACGATAGCGCCCGGGCTGCTTCCCGCGTTGCAGAGTTGTCCGCTAACGCAGGGGACTACAACACCACCGCAACCATAAGCCGTAAGGCCAGAGGCACCAGTCTTCTGGATGCCGAAGTAGTCGCTATTCGGGTAGCAAGCATCGAAAACGTAAGTTCCTGCCTGAAGCATACCTCCCGAGATCAGCGATGGCGGACTCGATAGCGAGGGATCTGGTCCATAGAGCTGAATGTCAAATACCTGCCCTGGACCGCCGACCGAAATACCCGCAGTACCCGGGGTCGTGCTGAATGTGACCGTTTCGCTGCTTCCCGCGGACGTTACCGCGCCGCCGAAGGTTGAAATGGAGTTGCCGTAAGGGTTTGTGATCGGAGTTCCACCAGGACCCAAGGCATTGTCCGCTCCGTCTGAAGCAGGACCAACATAGTAGACCGTCGTAGTGAATGAGAGCTGGTCAGCGCGTGTCCCGCGGTTCGCACCCACGAAAACCAACGCGAGGAGAATTACGCTTTTCAGGAACGTCTTGTACGATTGTCTCATGTTGAGCATTTCTCCAAAGGGGCTAGCGGGAAGACCGAAGGCAAATCCCCGAAAGCGCTGAATCCATGACATGGTCGCGTATCCGGGACGGACTTGCTATCACCCAGATTGGTGGACCGGGAAGGATTAGTTCTTTTGGGTAGTGTCCGGAGGGCATTTTCCAACTTCATCTGGGGACGATTTCATCAAGGACGGGAAACAGCGCCTGCGCAAAGATGAGAAGCCGCGCTTTCGCGTTGCCCTCTCCATCATTGATGGGCGTGACCAATCGGATCAAAGCTCCGTCGGTCCGATTGCGCAGGATCGCGTCCTTCATCATCAAAACCTTACCCGCATATTCGCTGGCGATCACGCGACCGCGACCCTGATACCAGTACAACACCAGCTCTTTGTCCTGATCCTTCTGAACAACATACTGGTTCACCACGATGCTTTTGCGGTTGGGAATGGGAATGGTCATGTATCCAGAGCGCAGCGGGTCCCATCCCGAGCCCGGCAGGCAGTTCTTGGGAGAGTGGATGGTGTCCCCGGTTCTTTGGCTGGCGTAGTAGCCGACGTAGAGTTGGACTGGAGTGCGGGGTTGCCCCATAACATAGACCCGATTCGTGTAGTCGGTCACACCAATGGCTTGCACCACATCTTGCCCATAGGGGAGCTCCTGGCCTTTCCACCCGGCCAAGATATAGGGCAATTCGCGAAGTGGCTGGCGCGGAACCCGGACCTCACCGTGACCGAGCGAATGCAGAAGAAAATAGGCGCCGATCAGCATTCCGGCTGTTATCGAGGGACGAAGGGAGCCTGGCATGTCAGGTTCTCGATGGCATCTCACGGGCGGATGCCAGGCGACGCAGGATCCAGTGACACAAAAACATCAGCAACAGGGATATCGCAAAAATCACCCAACTCGAGAATTCGTGCAAAAATCCAGCGGCGGCATCCGGGCTGAAACTGTGGGCTGCGACGCCGGCACCCATAATGCGGATCGCGTTGCTGAAGATCGCGCTCGGTACCATCAGAACGACCAGCAACGCGCGGATCCAGAGCCGCCGCTCTGTCAGGTAGCCGTAAGCAACCACCAGAGCAGTCAGGGTGATCAGCGACCGTATGCCGCTACAGGCTTCGACAACCTCCAGAGAATAGTTCGAAAATATCAAAATGTTTCCATCCCGCAGCACAGGAACATGAACCAAACCCAGCCAGAACGTGGCCAGCCGCGAGGCCAGCAACTGCAGAGGGAAGGTAATCTGGTTGTACAGAATTACCGGGATAGGAACCATGAACGACAAATAGGCGAGAGGAAAACACACCGACCGAAGCAGTCCCCATCCGGAGAGAAACAGAATCATTCCTGCCAGCAGCACGATGAGCGAATACCGGCTCAGAAACAACTCCGCGCCCAAGGAGCCCAGCAGCAAGAGCGCGATAGCTCCCACCATTACCAACAAACCCATATCGCTTGGTTTGTGGATTTTCCCAAGCCAAGTTCGGCGTTCGCGCCAGAAAATGTAACCCGACACCAGCGGAATGAAAAATCCGTGCCCGTATTCCGGATCGGTCCACCATTGCAAGGCCAATTGCTTGAGCGTCGGCGCATATAACAAAAATAAACAGGACGAAAGAACCAGGGTCCAAAGGATCGACAGTCTCGGCCGCTCCACGCTTTCAAAAGAGCGAGTCGGCGTTGGTAGAGAGATGGCGCGCATTTCTGGTTCAGGGTTCTTCAGTAAATCAGTCGGTGCGGTTGGCTCATCCAGGGAGCGCGGCCGCATCATTTCGGCCAAACAAAGCGTGCGATAATTCGGTCCATGACGGACGAGTCCTATTCGGATGGCCAGAAGCGCCGGTCACTATTATGGATTCTGAATCTGCATGCCGGCCCCAACGGCGCGTCGCTTCGCTACCTCAATTATTCGAAGTGGCTTCGCCGGGCCGGCTTTTCGGTTCATTTCGCAGTTTCCGATTCAACGTTTGACCCCCTGCAGCTGAACGAGCTTGTCGAAGGGGGATGGATCGACACGTTTTCCAGGCTCGCCGCATGGCGCTCGGAGGGACCTCGCAACGGCTTTTCAAAACTCTCTGTCTTCCCTGCCTTGCGCACCCATCTTCCCACTCAAAAACAAGCCTCCATACAAGAAAACTTGCTGGAGCTGATCGCCCTCCATAAGGCCGATACGTGTATCGTTAGCGACCGACAATACCTCTTCGCGGTTCCGGCTCTAACGCCGACAGCTCGCGTTGTCATCGACTGGTGCGATTCCGAGTCTCTCTATTGCTTGCGAGGGCTGCGGCAATCTGTCCGCTCGGGCAGCTTGCGCGAGGTTCCCAGCTGGCTCAGCCGTGGGCTCACAGCACTGCTCGAAGAGCGTTACTATCCCAGAATTTCACATGCCAACATGGTAGTCTCACCGGTCGATTCGCGAGCGTTTCACTGCGTCTGCCCGAAAGCCCACGATTTGCGCACCGTCCTCAACGGCGTGGAAATTCCGACTCAACGCGCCAGAAAACCGAAGGTTTCCGATCGCCTGGTTTTTAGCGGCCGAATGGACTTCCAACCGAATCATCAGGGAGCGCTGTGGTTCATCGATCATGTTTTGCCAGCGGTGCGAAAGCGGAGGCCCGGGGCACACATCATCATTGCCGGCACACATCCTGTGCCGGAACTTCGAGCGAGAGAGAGCGATTTCGTTCACGTTACCGGTTACGTTCCCGACCTGGGCAACGAGCTCGCGCAAGCGGCGCTCTATGTCGCTCCGCTGGTCTCCGGCGGGGGATTCAAGAACAAGATCTTCGAAGCCATCGCGGCGGGAACAGCGATTGTGGGAACCCCGTTCGCAGCCGAGTTCCTCCCCACAGAATTGAGAACCGTAGTTCGAGTTGCCACAGGCGCCCGGGAGTTCGCCGATGCGGTGGTGCGCTGCCTCGAAACGCCCGCGCTCCTTGCGCGGGAACTCACGGAGGCCCAAGAGTATCTCCGGCTCCGCTTCAGCTGGAAAGCGCAGACCGATGACCTGTTGTGCCTGCTCGAGCCTCCCCCGCCCCGCTGGTAACATCCTGGAAGTCCTGCACACCTCAGGATTCTCGCTTTCGGAAGTTGCTGAGCAGATTTACAAATATCAAAAATCGCTCGCGGTGCATCACACCGAGAGCGAGCAAATAAGCGACAGCCCCAGAAACGATTTCCACTGCAAGACGCGCCGCCGCCGGTCTTCCGAAGAGCAGACTCAGCTTGAGGGCTTCGATGACTGCCGCCATGATCGCGCACGCGCTCACAGCCGGCCAAAGGGAAGCGAAATATTCACGGGCCGACATATCGATGGCCCGGAATACTCTCCAGAAAAGAGGGAGCTGAACCAGCGGGTAGACCACCACCCAAGCGCCGGCAATACCAACGGTTCCCCACCGGCTACCGAAATAAAAGGATGCGGGAAGTATCGCAAGGCTTGCGATGTTCATCCACATGCCAAAGCGCGTCCCCCGGGTAACGTTCAGAACCGGAGCGAGCAAAATCACGTTGGATCGAATGAACGCATGAAGGGCGAGCAGTTCGAGCGGCAACACCACGCCCGCCCATTTCTGCCCGAGCGCCACGTAAACGAAATCATGGGCGATCAAAACCATACCGATCGTCGCCGGACAAATGAGCAGCGCGAGACCTTCGGTGATCGTCCTCAGATAGCGCCGCAAGGCCTCCGACTCCGACTGCACAGCAGAAAACAACGAGGGGGTCAGACGATTTACAATGAGCGTCAGCTTGTCGAGAGGAACATGCGCCAGAGTCCAGGCCAGCGTGTAGGCTCCGAGCGGCGCCTCCCCGAGAACGCGGCCGGCGATGAGGAAGTCTGAGCTGTCGTAGAGATACCAACTCAGCTGACTGAGGATAATGTCGCGGCTATAGCGCAGAGGCTTTCGCAAACTCGATATGCGAGGCCAAGCGAACCCTTGACGTCGGGAGAGCAGTGTCAGGCCTGTTGATGCAACACTGGATGAAAGCAGCCCAAACGCGAGAGCCCAATATCCAAAGCCCAGAAAAGCAAGCACCAGGCTCGTGAGAGCCTGTGCAATCGCCTGCAACCCGTCAATTCCGGCCATGAGTTTAAATCTCATGTCCTTCGAAAGCAGGGCGTAGGGAATTGTCCGAAATGCGGAGGTCAGAAACGCAATGCTGATCACAAAGATAACCACAGGAAGCGCGGGCGCCTTGAAGAAGCGGCCGATGGGCCCGGCTGCCGCAACCGATATGGCAAAGCTGACACAACCTAGCAAGAGCGAAACGGTATTGAGCTGGGATATCTGATCGTCGCTTAGCTCTCTCAACGCAATAATGGCTGTTCCAATGCCAAATTCGCTGAAAAGGGTCGCCAGACCTATGTACACCATGGCCATTCCGAACAACCCGTAGTCGGCTGGGGCAAGTAGCCGGGCAACGACAAGGGTGACGGCCCAGGTGATGATTTGGCTCAGCCATTTTGCCGATGCCGTCCAGGCCACTCCAGTGATGAATTTCCGATCCAGGTCCGTTCGAGACGTGCTCGCTGGCAGACCGGCCACGACAGTTTGCACGTCGCAACCGACAGCGGGGATAGCACGGTCGGTCTCAGACAGGCCTGTCAGGGCACGTACGGAAGTCTCGTCCCGCAAAGGGCCGAACGCTGTGGCTTGCAGATGGAGGGGTGTCGTTTCAGCCATGGGCTATCGCAGGCGCGGCTGCGGCAAACGGCGAACTCTCTGAGCCGGACCAATCCCGATCCAGAAATATGCGGTTCCACAATTCAAAATTGAGCAGGCGCCAGATGCGGTCGGTTGCATCGATGCGTCCGGCGCGGTGTCCTTCGAGCAGGTCTCGCACGTAGCGTGAACTGATGATGCCCCGCTCTGCCATGCGTCCGTCGGTTAGGATCGGCGCGACGCTGTCGAAGAGTTGGTGACGGAGCCACCTTGCAATCGGGGTTGGGAAACCTTTCTTCGAACGGCGCAGCACTTCGGGAGGCAGCCGGTGCTTCATTGCCTGCCGCACGATATATTTTCCCGAAAGGAGCTTCACCTTCAGCCGCGCCGGAACGCGCAGACCAAATTCCACGAGCTTATGATCCAGAAAAGGGACGCGGCTCTCAACCGACGCTGCCATGCTCATCTGGTCCTGCTTCATGAGTAATTCCTGAAGATACGTCTTGATATCGAGCGCCAGCAGTCTTGTCAGCAAATCCGCCCGGGAGTCGCCTGAATCAAAGCAGGCCAGCGACGCAGCATAGGGGCTGACACCGCTAAGTTCCTCGCTCACGGCCGCGGTGAAAAGCTCTGCCTGCGCATCTGCGGAAAATACGGACAAAAAATTATCGAAGTAGATCTTCTCGAAAGCGCTGGGGTAGTGCAGGAACGAATGCCGCAATTTTCGCCACAGCGCACCACCGGAAGCGCGACGATCGAGAGCGTTACGAACCCATCGGCCGATCCCTGACGGAATCATCCGCTCGTAGGCGCGCCCGCAGCGCATATTGAAGAGGGTCACCGGATACCTCGTGTAACCGGCAAAGAGCTCGTCGGCACCTTCCCCGCTGAGAACCACCTTCACGGTCTCCCCGGCAAGCCGCGAAACAGCATGCAGGGCGATACTTGATGGCCACACAATAGGTTCGTCTTCGTGCCAGACCAGCCGCGGGATAAAGTTGAAAAACGTGCGAGGACCGAGAAGAATCTCTTTGTGGTCGGTCCCCAAAAACTCGGCCGTGCGACGGGCAAACGGCAGCTCGTTTGATCGCTCGTCGTCGTAGCCCACCGAAAAGGTTTTTACCCCGCCCTTGAGCAGACCGACGGTGGCCGCCGCGATAGAACTGGAATCAAGGCCGCCGCTCAGAAAAACACCGAGGGGAACATCGCTCATCAGTCGCAGACGGACCGATTCGGTAAAAAGTTCGCGAAATTGATCGATGTAATCGGAATCGCTCTCCTCTGTGTCTTCGGGGGCGATTCGCAGGTCCCAGTAGCGTTCGATGTAAGATTGGGGCGATCGTTCGTTAAGGTCCAGGCTCAAACAATGCCCGGGCAGCAGCCGTGAAATCCCTTCAAACATCGTTTCCTGGGAGGATAGATACCCGAGGGCAAAGAATTCGGGCAGTGCGCTGCGGTTCATCCGCGCGCGTAGCCATGGCAGCTCGAATAAAGCCTTCATCTCAGATGCGAACGCGAAGCGTCCCGCAGCCAGCGTGTAGTAGAACGGCTTGATGCCCAGCCGGTCCCGCGCGCAGAACAGGCGCTGCTTTACCGAATCCCAAATGACAAATGCAAACATGCCGCGCAGATGTTCGACGCAGCCCTGGCCGTACTGTTCGTAGAGATGAATGATGGTCTCGGTATCGCTGCGGCTCGCGTATCGATGCCCCTGCCGCTCCAAGTCGGCGCGCAAGGCCAGGTGGTTGTAGATCTCGCCGTTGAAAACGATCCAGATGCTTCCGTCTTCGTTCGACATTGGCTGGTGGCCGCCGCTTAAATCGACGATGCTTAGGCGCCTAAATCCCAAAGCCACGCGCGAATCGCCGTGGTAGCCGGCCGCATCGGGACCACGGTGGACAAGAACCCGCGCCATCGCCTCAACGTTGGCGAGGGAGGCGCGGGCGTCATGATCGAGTTCTGCTACTCCGCAGATGCCGCACATATGCGCTAGATTCCCGGGTTCACAGCAACGCCTTGGCCGACGTTTGTGAATGCGACGCGGTGAGAGTTCAACAACACCGAGCTCACGCCTGCGGCCGCGAAAGTAAACGGCTGCACCGGCCGCATGCAAACCTCCAGGCGATCGCCCGCGCGAATGATTTCAAGCTCATCAACTTTCGCGTTGCTGCGGCATAGGAGGGCACCGTTGTGGGCAAGCAGCGAGCCGCGGACAATTGTTAGCCGCTCGAGACACCCATCCAGGTTCTGGCGGAGGAAGGCAAACTCTGCGTCGGTCTCTAGCGTCCCGGTGATATGCCGCGACCGCTCGTTGCTGAAAGCAAAAATGTCGACCTGATTCTCCGTCTCAAGACACCACGCTGGGAAGCCTTCAGATAACTGGCGAACGCGAACATCGCCCGGAGCCCCCGGCCATAGCAACCAAGGAAAGCATGCCGGAGTCTGGCACCGGACCGTGCTTGCGAGTACCGGAGCAGGTTCGCGATGACCATAGTTGTGCGAGAACCAGCCCTGTGGCGGATCCTGGCGGCCAATCACCGTTTCAAGAGCGGTGCCCGGAGCAGCGAGCAGGAGAAAGTGTTGTTCACCTTTGGTTGCCCAGCAACGATTGCGGTCCACCCGCAGGTCTGCCTCCGGCGCGAAGTGGAACAAGAATTCCAGCAGGTGAGTCCCGGCTCCGGTTACGTCGTCCAATAAGAACCAATAGTCCGGTTTGATAAACACGATGCGACGTCGGTGCTCGACCGGTTGGGCAAGTCGACGATAGCCGGCATGACTTCCGGCAGCATAGTCACACTGCGGGAGCGCGATCGCTCTGTCGAGCCGAGCGTGACAGCAGTTGTGCCACTTGAAGATATCGCCTGGGTCAGCCTGGCCCTGGCCGTCCACCTCCAGCGTGTTGTGGGCGCGCGACGACCGGAAGAAGTCACGCCATTTTGGCGACGAGGAGTAAGTGAAGGTTCCCGGATCAATCAGCCAGTTTGCGCCCTTCCCCGAGCAGACCACACCGAGAGCATCGGCGTGGCCGTGGCCGCAAGGCCCGGTTCCTTGGGGTCCCGCGTCGAAAATCAGCATATTGGCTTCGGGGCTCCAGTTACTGCGCATCACGACAATCCCGGCGGCCGCACGGATACTCGATGTGTGGTCCGGTGCGTTCGGGATGAGCTCCTGAAACCGCGATACAGCCGCTGGACCTAGCAACCAGTAGGTCTGCTCGTGAAAACGGTGGGCGCGATGGCGAAAATCCTCTCGACCAAAATACACAGCCGCGGTCGACAGAATGCCCCCCAGGTCATCGGGGGCGTTGACACCAAAAGGCAGCAGCCTGCCGCCATCAGCATCTCCGGTCATCGAGTGCTTGCCGTTTGGCCATGCCGTGTCAAGAATGAATTCAACCATCCTCTCGAGCCGAGCGCGATATGCTTCGGAAAACCGACACCCGTTTCGATCCGCCAGGATCGTGGCAGCGAGGAAAAACTCGGTGGCGTAACGCTGATAGCAGGTGGACTGCTCGGCGTGCGAGCCGTCGGGATGAACCTGGCTGGTCATTTCCTCGTTGAGGATCACCCTTCCGATCTCGCGAAAGTCGGCAGCCGAGCGTAGCTCCGGAAACAAAAGCCCAATCGCGAACAAAGCAAAACCTTCGCCAAGCAGATGCGTATTCGGAGAAAAGTAGGTCGACAGGTAGGCCGCAATAAACTCCGCATGAAGGCCTAACGCTTGGATCACTGTTCCGAGCCGTCGTCCTGTCGCCGCGGGACTGCCGGCCAAAAGATAGATCATCCAGATCCAGGACCAGGCTCGAAAGGCCAGCTCCAGGCTGCTCGACCAGTTGATCCCCCGCAAATAGGGGTTCTGAGCCTGCCAGTGCTCAAATTGTGCGAAGGCTTCCTCGGCAAACCGGTTATCGCCTGTTAAGCGAAACGCAATCGCGAGAGTCACCAGATGCTGGTGGCGGTTGGGCTCCCAAACGATCTTGTTGTCGCCAACACTGGCAAAGTCGAGGTAACGGATTCTGCTCCAGTGGTCGAGGCCGGACTCGCGTCCGTGGATGAGGTCCTTTCGCCACGCGATATGCGGCCCACACGCGACTTCCGGATACCCAAACAACTTCATGCCATGCTCACTTAGCCGGCTGGCCTCGGACAGGATATGTTCGGCGCGCCCGGGAAACACCTCCCGGTAACAACGGGTTGTCCCGGTATCGCCACCGGATAAAAAGAAAGCCGGCCGGCCGCAAGACAATAGATAGTCGGGTAGCGCCTTCTCGGCAGCCGCACTTCCCTCCTGCAAGGCTTGTCGAAATGACTCATTGCATACGGCCGACTCATTCCATACACTCCGCCAGTCCGGCAGGCCGCAGGGGGCCCGACCGGTTGCAAGCTGCACTCTTTCTCGCGCGATGCGAAGCTCCTGCGAGACGCGAAAGCGAATCTCGGGCAGCCCCATCTGAGTGAGCCGGCGGAATCGCTTCAGTGCAGACATCGGAGCTATAGATATTGGCAATTCTGACGTTGTGCCAATGTTTTTCACTTCCAGCTCACCTTGTCCACTCCCTGCAGGGACCGAAACGCGCCCCAAAGGTAGGCGCTGTTCACGAAGCAGAAGTAATAAGGCAAACGCAGTACTCGAGGTTTCAGTTCCCACTGAACCCCGAGCAACGCCAAAGAGTAGAAGCAGAGCTGACAGGCGGCCAGCAGCCTACCCACGGAGCTGCCAAGCAGAAAGATATTCGATATCGCAAGCGAAAACATAAATAAAGGCACGGCGGTTCGTATCGCCTTGTGGGAAACAAAGCAGAACAAGGGTAGAAGCCGCAGGGGCCTCAAAAGGCCTGCCAGTTCTTTCAGCTGCTGAAGATTTCCGGCCATGATCCGGACCCTTCGCTGGAAGCCGACCATTTCGGACGCCTCTTCACAGGCGATTGCTTGCGGCTCATAGACGACGCGATGGCCTCCAGCGATGATTCGAAGGGGGATCACGTAATCATCGTTGATTGTGTCAGGAGCGGGGTAGCAATAAAGACGCTTGCGCAGCGCCAGCAGTGCTCCGTGCCCGCCCAGCACGGAACCGACAGCCGACTCCTGGATCTTCAAAAACGTTTCATACCGCCAGTAGAGTTCCTCCTGCCGTCCCAGTTGGCCGCTGCTGGCCTTCTGCACCCGGTACATGCCGCTTGCGGCCCCCACCTCGGCGTCCGCGAAGTTGCTGACCAGGTGACGAACGGCGTCCGGAGTCATCATCGCAGAGGCATCGGTCAGGAGAATGATGTCGCCCCGAGCAGCGTGGACCGCTTCATTGACCGCCGAGATCTTTCCACGATTTCGAGAGAAGGCAAGCACCTGCCAGTTTCGTCCAACAGAGAATTCCCGGGCTATCTCGGCCGTTCGGTCGGTTGAGCCATCCGACGCAACAATCACTTCGAGCAATTCCGCCGGGTAGTTGAGCGCTGACACGTTCCGCATCTTTGCTGCGATGACGCCGGCCTCGTTGTAGGCAGGGACGATTAGGGTGACCGACGGTGTTACGGCAGCCTTGTGAACGGGCCGGTGAATGAGCGCGCGAAGCAAGAGCAGGGCGAGAGGGTAGCCGACATAGGCATACAGGATCGCTATGCCACTCACACAGCAGGCAATTTCGGTCAGTGTAATCATCGGGACGGTTCTGGATTTAAGTGGGCGAGGCTGCTAAGTTGGTCGACGTGACGTCCGAAACTCGATGAACATCGTCTGGGTCAAAGCCGGCGGGCTCCTTCCTCTCAACTCGGGAGGAAGAAGCCGGAGCCATCACATTCTGAAATGGCTGACCGGAAAACATACGGTATCCGTTTTTAACTTCTACGCAGCAGAGCAGAGCGACCCTCATCCCGCTCTGAAGAACTCGTTTGCGCGCGTTGAGAATGTTTCCTTGGACCTTCCCGACAAGGGTAGCTTGGCGGACGGCCTGCTCTATGTCCGCAGCGTGTTATCGATGCGGCCGTATGCGTTCTCCAGATATTGCAGGGGAAGCGTCGCCAAACGACTTCGCCGGTTCCTCGCCGAGCCTTGTGACGTAATCGTCTGCGATTTTCTCATTGCTGCGGAGATCATTCCCTGGGACATCCCTTGCCCCAAGGTTATCTTCACGCACAACGCGGAGGGGGTGATTTGGCGGCGGCACACCCAGGGGGCAGCAAATCCCCTCCGGAAAGCGGTTTTCTGGCGCGAGTGGCGGCTCACCGAGCGGGCTGAACGCAAGTATCTCAAGCGAGCTGACCGCGTGCTGGCCGTTTCGCAAGCGGACAAAGATATCTTCGCGCAATCGATCGAAGCAGATAAGATTTCGGTGATTCCGGCCGGCGTGGATACAGAATACTTTTGCCCTTCCCTGGAAGAACAACGCCCGAACGGTTTGGTTTTCACCGGGTCGATGGACTGGCTTGCAAATGAAGATGCCATGCTCTACTTTGTCAGAGAAGTTCTGCCCCGGATCGAAAAGCAGATCCCGGATGTTTCGTTGTGGATTGTCGGGCGCTCCCCCACTCAGCCAATTCGAGGGCTTCCTTCCAGGCATAAAAATGTTCACGTGACTGGCACCGTGGACGACGTGCGTCCCTACATGAGGATGGCCCAAGTCTATGTGGTTCCCCTGCGCGTTGGCAGCGGAACGCGCCTGAAGATCTTCGAAGCGATGTCGATGGGAAAAGCCGTCGTTTCGACTTCGATCGGAGCCGAGGGCCTTCCCGTGACTCACGAAAAAAACATTCTGCTCGCAGACTCAAGCGAAGACTTTGCCCACGCTGTAATCGATCTTCTCCGCAATCCGGACTCCCGGCGATCGCTGGGAAACGCCGCTCGCGATCTAGTTGAGAAAAACTACGGATGGGACGCCGTGGGCTCGGTCTTCGAAAGCTTTTTGAAGAGTTGCATTCAACGCCCAGACGCCCTTGAAAAGGCTTCTTTGCACGAGGCGCACCCCGCTTGTTGAGCCTTCAGGTCGCCATCAGCAGCGAGACTTCCGTTTCCAGGCTCCCGCGTTGGTCCTGCGGCGGCTGGGTTTGCCTTCGAAAGGTTTCGAGATCAGCCAAAACGGCCGAGATCTTTCGTGTCAGGTCGGCTGCATCACCGGGCGCGTATGTTATGACCGCGGGAGGGCGCGCTCCGTTGTCGGCTGCTACGACGGGGATCCCGAGCGTGAGAGCCTCAAGCACCGAAGCACACTGGCCATCCTTGACTGCCGAGCGGATAAACAGATCCGCGCGCCGCAGCGTGGATAAGAATTCGGCATGCGGCAGGTTGCCGGCGATCAGCACGCTCGATTCAATTTCGAGCCGTCGCAGGAGCTGCCGCACATCTTCCGGGACTGCTATGGGTCCGCAAATCACCAAACCCGCGCCGGGATGGGCTCGCCGCAACTCGCAAAAGGCCGCCAGAAGCGCTTCCACCGTAAATTCAGGCCGGAATAGTGCATAGCTCACAAGACGTGGTTGGTGGCCTCGGAAAAAGGTCTCGACATCAGGAGGAATAGGAACCGTCGCTTCCCGTGCGACATAATCGGCCGAGAATACAGGATGGACCTTCTCGGGCGCGATCCCGTATCTCAGGATGGCTTCTCGTACCAACTCAGAATTGCAGATGATCTCCCCGCTGAGCCGAAACAGGAACCGAAAAGCGCGGAACCAGATACCGCGCTTGCGCGGAAAAAATATCTGATCGTTGCCCGCATGAAACATCAAGACCGCAGGCTTGGCCGTCAGCCGTCCCACCAGTACGGCCGCCATCGCCAGGAGATAGCCCTTCCAGGAGTCGCCGTTCACGTGTGGTTGGAAGCGGAAGCCACGCATACGGTAACTCACAAGCTTCCGCAGATAGTCCCAACCGTTGCGGACGTGAATGCAACCGGGCTTTGGAAGATCGCGCCCGGGACCGATATCGAGAACGCGGGAGTCTACGCCCCGTTTCGCAAGCTCCTGCTGAATGAATTGCGAATGAATCGACCAACCACAGGCGGGAGGAGGATAGTTGCCGATCTGCAGGACTCGCCCCGCGGGCCGGTAGCGTCGCAGCATGCTGTCATAGAATGCGTTGAGCTCTTTTTTCATGCGCGAACCGCTAAACTCGCGCTCGACACGCGCTCGCGCGGCCCTACCCATTTCCCTCCCCTGTTGCGGATTTCGCAGAATTTGAAGGATCCGCGCAGCTAGTGCGTCGGGGTTGCGGACCGGAACGAGATAGCCGGTCAGGCCATCCGCCACAAGCTCTCGAATGCCACCCACGTCGGTTGCAACAACGGGGCGGCTGGTGGTCATAGCTTCCAGCACGGCATTCGGCATGCTTTCAGTAACCGAGGATAAGACCACCAGGTCGAGAGCTCCGAGCAAGTTCTCGACGTTTGATTGGTCCCCCAGAAACCGCACTCGATCCGATAGGCCCAGCGCTGCGGCGAGACTCTCGAGCTGGCTTCTTTCTGAGCCATCTCCAATCACCACAAACCGCGCGTCCGGTAACTGCGCACCCACCCGCGCAGCCGCCCGGAGAAACGTTCCCACGTCCTTTTCTGGACGCAGCGCTGCAAGCAGCCCAACCACCGGAGCGTCGTCGGAGAGACCAAGCAGACGTCGTGCCTGAGATGACGAGATGGTTGCCCGGAAGCTGTGAAGATCGATGCTATTGGGTATTACCGTCATGCGCTCGGGATCCCAGTCCCGTCCCCGGCAGAGATCACTCACGGCCGCACGGGAATTCGCGACGATACCATTGGCCAGATCACAGACAGCTCGAATCGCCCACTGCTGCCAGGCGCTCCGCAATTCCAGAAGTTCTCCGCGAGCGGCTAGTATCACCGGCACACCCGCCAGCCGTGCTGCGGGGATCGCAAAGATCTCCGAGTAGAAGTCAAAGGCGTGGATTATGTCGATTCGATTTTGGCGAAGGAATCGCACCAACTGCCAGAATCTGCGCACGGTGGCGAAGCCGTAGAACGACCGTATCGGAAATTCAAATATCGGAAATCCAAAAGCGCGAACATCGGGCAGAAAACCGCCCCGCATGTGGAGGCATCCGATGCAGAGCTCATACTTTTGTGGGTCGAGTTGCCGCAGCACCTGGACAAACTGCCGCTCGTTGCCTCCATGAGCAAAGGCATCGTTGAAGAGCATGATGCGCGGCAGCAGAGGCCGGGAGTCCTCGCTACGTGAGGCTCGCCGGGGGTTGCTAGCAATCTCTGGAAACGCGCTCATCGTACCTGGGGCAGCGGTTGTGAATGGATTAAAAGTGAGAAGGCTGGGCGGCAAGGGGCAATGCCATCCCGTCGTTGAGCGTGTATAGATCGGTCTCGGTGCCGGCTGGAATTTCGGGCTTGGCTTCTTGCGACGGGGAGACCGAATTCCTAGCGATCCAGAGCAAGGCGGTCGTATAAGCAACCAGAAAATAGGGTAGATACTCATATGCCGTGCTGGCAAAAGCGGCCCCGACAACATATCCCATCAGGCTGGCACGCAATGCCTTGGCCATTAGCCTGAGCCGCGCCTGCCGCCGTCCCAATCGCTTTACAAGTTTGAGATTGCGAAATCCTTTCCAAAGAATGAGCACATATAAAATGAACGCGGGCAGGCCGCCTTCGGCACTCATCTCGGTAAACGAATTGTGAGTTACGTGCCAGTTGCCGGAAATCACCTCAAAGTTTCCAGGGCCAACGCCGAATAGGGGATGCTGCGCGGTCACTACCAGGCTGCGCCACAATAACTCCTGGCGCTCTTGCGCTGAACCATATGCCGATTCCGATGCCTGACCTTTATTCAAAGTGAAAGTACTCGACAAACGATTCACAAGCATGCCACCCGCCAAAGACAGTGCGATCAGACTTAGCAGCCCAGCGACCGGCAAAAGATAGCGGCGGCGCCCCCGAATCGAGAACTCCCAGAGACAGACCGCCGCGGTAACTACGAACGAGACGAAGCCGCTGCGTGATCCAGTGAGAAAGATAACATAGAGCATCGGCAGCATGGCGAGGGCCCAGATGGCTTTGCGCACGCGATTCCTGCTCAAAAACATCAGTGCGAGACACAACGGAAGCGAAACGATGATCGCAAGCGCCAGACTGTTAGGATCGGCGTAATCTCCACCAAGTACCGATTGCAGTCGCTGGTACTTCATTTGTCCATGCCACAAGGTGACGGCCGCAACCGCCGCCACCGACGCCGCCTGTATGAATAGGAACCTGCTTAGAAGCCTGAATGTGGTAACGACGGAAATAAATACGACCACGATGAGTACAACCTTGGAAAATTCCAGTGTTTTGTGAAAAGCACCGCCCGGCCACACCGGAGACATGGGTACGGTTACAAATAATTGCAGTACCAGAAGGATGAGATAAACGGCCTCGCGAGGCAGCGGCCAGCGGATCTCGCGAATCGAGAATAGAAAGGCGATCACCACCAAGGCGGCTGTAATCTTTCCCAAAGGCAGGACGGAGAGACCGTGACTCCAGTCTTCCGCGCGGGCAAACGAGACTATAAGGAAGAGGGCGAGACCAATATGGACACCTGTCAGAAGCTTGTTCTTTCGGCGGTGCCCAAGATTCCGACGGGCGCGCTGTACGGAAGCTACCTCCCACTCTTGGCCCACAATTGGCTCATCTTCCCGGCGCGGAGATTTCTTCATCGCCCCCCACGGCCGAGCAGAATTGTCTTGATCGTTTCACAAAAGACCAAGAGGTCGAGTCCGGGTGACATGTTCTTGATATAGAACAGGTCGTAGCGAAGCTTTTCCCTGGCAGCCTCGAGCGAACTTCCGTACTCGTAGCGAACCTGCGCCCAGCCGGTGATTCCCGGACGGACCGTATGCCGCAGATAGTAATAAGGAATCTCGCGATCGAGCCATTCCACAAATTCAGGACGCTCCGGGCGTGGGCCGACAAGACTCATATCACCCTTCATCACATTCCACAGCTGAGGAATTTCATCGAGCCTTGAAATTCGAAGAAAACGTCCCACGGGGGTTATTCTTGGATCATTGTCATCGGCCCAGGTGGGGCCGGTATCGGCCTCGGCGTCCTCACGCATCGTCCGGAATTTGTAGCAGTCAAACACCGCGCCGTTACACCCCATGCGGCGCTGTTTGTAGAAAACAGGGCCCGGCGAGGTCAGTTTGATCGCCAACGCAATCAGCGGAAGCAGAGGGAGAGAGAGGAACAATCCGACCGCTGAAATACCCAGGGATGCAAGCCGCTTGTAGGTCTTGAGAAATGGTGAAATCCGAAAACCAGGAGAGAATAAAAGCCAGCCCAAGCGCAGCGATTCGATGGGCACCTTGCCCATGATGGCCTCATAGAGATCAGCCCCATCCTGAATGCGCACGCCACGACTCTTCAAGGTAAGCAGCGGACCTACCGGAAGCCTTCCGCGACGGTCCCCCATGGCAACAATCACCCGATTCACCCGATGCAGCTCGACCGCGCGCGAGAGATCTTCGCTCGTGGCTGCCAAGGAATCAGACGAGATGTCCGATGGGGAGTCACCTTCGGTTCCCGATCGGGAGGAAGTCACCACATGGCTCACAATCCGCAGACCGAGTTCCGGACGCGACTCAAGCTCAGACAGCAGCGGGGCCACCAAGGGACCTTCGCCAAACAGCACAGCGCGTTCGGCAAACGGAAGGTGCCCGTTGATCGTCAGAAACAACCGTCTCCAGAGAAACAAGATTACCGTGACGATCGGAAAGCCGATCGCGAAAATCTCGCGGCGCAACTGCAGGCTTGGGTAGGCGTAATACAGGAAGGCCAGCAAAAAGCATACGGCCCCAAGAACCTGGACAAGCCGGATGAAGACCTCTCGGCCATTCCGCAAGATCGAGGAATCATAGAGATCGAAATAGTACATACACGCAATGATCGAAGCGCAGATTACAACGATCTTCAGATAGCCCTGCTCGTAGCTGAGCATGACGGCGGCATTTGTGGTTCCCAGCTGCGCCACCGTTGCAGCCACGAAAGACAACAGGATCAGCAAGGCTTCCGAAATCCCGAGCAACACGGTCCGCGACGGGAAATAGGCATTGAGCAGCCGGATCACAGATTATCCCCGGTCCTCGTTTTGTTTCGGCCGGCTCTTGGGCTCTACGCCGTAGTATCCGTCGGCGTAGTCTGAACGCGCCGATTCAGACGCTTCGTTCAGAACGATCCCGATCAGCTTGGGATCGTCCAGGCTCTGAAGTCCCTTGGTCAGCGCCCTGGAAGAAGCAACTCCCTCCCGAACGACCAAAAGGGTCCCATCCAACAGTCGAGACCATAGGTTGGCATCGGCCACCGGCGCCATGGGAGTCGAGTCGACGACGATCCAATCGAAGAGACTGGTCAGCCGTCCAAAGGCTTCGGCAAATCGCTCCGACTGTAAAATGTGCGACGGCTGTTCCTCACAGAGTCCCGCGCTTAAAAACCACAGAGGCATGTCGTCTAACCGGTATAAGCAGCGCTCGATCTCCTTTTCCTGACCCGACCACCAGTCGCCAATCCCTCGCAGCCCCGTCAACCCTAACAGGGAGGAAATTGTCGGCCGGTGCAAGTCCCCTTCCAGCAGCAGGACCTTTGAGCGGCTGCGTCGACCAAGCGTGACCGCCAGATTCGCCGCCACCAGACTCTTGCCCTCCATACTAAGACCGCTGGTGACTTGCAGAGACTTCACCTGCTTCGGGCCGCGCAGGTTTTCAAGCCGTGTCGCGAGGGCGCGGAATTTTTCTGCGCCCAGCCCGTGGGGATCGGTGAGGGCCACCAGGCGTGACTTGGGTCCCACTTTCGTTTTTGCATGACGCGTTTCAAGCGATTCCAGCTGATCCTGGATGACGGCGGCCGGTATCAGCTCGGCGGCAGGCACCGCCGCAGGGGCGCCCCCTGCCCGCTGCTGGTCTTTTTCCATCTGTCGAAGCGCATCGTAGACACGGCTCATAAGGTCTCCATCCCCGGCTCCAAAGGTTGTTGATTGTCACTGGCGTTGTGTGGCGGCGTCACCGCAAGGCCTATGTCGAAGTCTTCGGTCCCAGACTGCGAGGCCGCCGGAAGCGGCTCCAGCCGGAGATCGTCGGCAACTTCGCGGATGATTTCGGCGGTGATCTGTTTCATCTGCCGGCCATATCCCGATAGAAGTGAGTTTTCACAAAGGTTGTTGGCGATGCGCGGAATTCCCTGAGAGTATGCATGGATCGCTTTGATCGCGTCTTCTGAGAACAGTCCACCCGCGACCGATCCGTCGCCGGAGCGTTCGAGCCTTCTATGGAGGTAGCCCCGAAATTCCTCTAGGGTCAGGGGTTCTAGCCGGCAGCGCAAACCGATTCGCTGCTTGAGCTGACGCAGTTCGGGAGAATCGAGCTTGCGGTCAAGCTCCGGCTGTCCCACCAGAGCGATCTGCAGAAGCTTGTGATGCGAGGTTTCCAGATTTGTCAGGAGCCGGATTTCTTCCAGCAGTTCCCAGCTCAACAGTTGTGCCTCGTCCACTATCAGAGCCGTAATCGCACCGCGCTTGGCGCGTAGCAGAAGATAGCGATTCAAATCGGCGAGTATTTCGCCCTTGGTGTGCCCGGCCAGAGTCAGGCGCAGATCGGTCATTAGAGCGGCCAGAAATTCCGGAACGGTGAGCAGTGGGTTGTAGATCAAAGCACAAGCGACGTTGTTGGCGTTGAGGGATTCCAGCAAGCATCGCAACAGCAGTGTCTTGCCCGTGCCAACTTCTCCGGTGACAACAGCAAAACCCTTTTTGTTGAGGATCCCGTACATGAGCGTCGCCAAGGCTTCGTTGTGCCGGCGCGTCGGATGAAAGAAATAGGGGTCCGGACTGAGCTCAAAGGGATTGCGCTTTAAACCGTAAAAGGTTTTATACATCCGTTAGCCCTTGTAAAACGCGTAAAGGTTACCTGCCAACACCAAGAGCACCATCGCCGCAGCCGCGGCGATCTCCGCGCATTTGGCGAGAATGAGATAGCGGTCTTCTCCCGGAGCCGTCAGATGGGGGATACCAACCAGAACGCGCGCCACCAAGATTCCCTCCAGATCGCTCTCCTGGTGAATCCGTTTGTCGACCAGTTGCATAAAGGCCGCTAGGCAGATCCCAACGGCCATTCCCAGAGCAAAGCCCACCAAGCTCAGCCGCAGATGGTTGGGCGACGAGGGTTTTATGGGAGCGCTCGGTGGATCAAGGATCCGAAACTGCTGCCCCTGCTGGCGCTGCTCGAGACTTGTCGCCAGCTGCGACTGATTTTGCTTTTGCAACAGTGAGTTGTAGTTGGCCTTCGATTCTTCGTATCCGCGAGACACGTCCGCAAGTTCCTGTTCGGTTTCCGGAGTCAAATTCAGCCGACCGCGATAACTCGCGATCTGAGCCTCGATTTCGGTGGCTCGCTTTTGATCATTGGCGATCTCAAGCTCGTTGGACTTCAGTTGGCTCCGAACTTGCATGATCGGACTTGAGGGATCGTACTCCACGTCATCCTGGGCACTGCTTGTGCCAGCCCCGGAGGTACGGAACACTTTTTGATTGGACGCAATCTCATCTCCTATTTCCTTCTTGAGCGCCTCGGTTTCGCGGATTTTCTTTTCAAGGGACACGACGTCAGGATAGTCATCGGTATAGCGAGAACGAACGTCGGCCAGATGAGTGCGCAGGTCGAACAGTTCCTTGTCGAGGGCTTGCGGAGTGGCCTCCGAGGAATTCGCGCCGCCCAGAGAGGCCTGCACGGTTTGATACTGTTGCAGCAGAGACTCCAAATACAGCTTTTGCTGTTTCGCACCATCGAGCGCACGCTGATTGTTATCCAGTTGCGTCTGAAGGCCGGTTAGAATTTGGACGTTGCTCTCGAGCTGGCTCGGAAGATCCCCGAAGTGATTTGCCTTAAACGCGCGGACCTTAGCCTCCTGGGTTTCCAGCTCGGTGCGCGCGTTTTGCAGCTCATTTTGCAGGAAGGCGGTGGTACTCTCTGATTGCTGTTGCTGCGACCTTAGATTTTCGTCAATAAACAGTGACGTAAGTTCGCTGTTGACCCGCTGAGCCAACTCGGGATTAGCGGCCGTGTAGTCGATCTTGAAAGCTGTAAGCTCCCCTGGATGCCCGGGAGATTCAACCAAGTCGATACTGATATCATTGCGCATCTGCTCGACAGGGTCGCTCGGCCCCCAGAAAAACCTAACACCGCCGCGCCGAGCATAGAGTCCGAACCGGTCGATCGTTGCCTGCAGGCGGGTGCGGCTTAAGATCTGCTGTGTCATGCTCTGCAAGCGGTCTTGCAGACTGACGGTGACGTTGGGCACCACATACTGTTCCGGTACCCTGGGCTGCTCAACCAGTATGAGCGCTTCGGAACGATAGGTGCTTGGCAGAAGCCAACTGATTGTCCATACGCCGGCCCAGCAGAGAAACCAAGGCAGAAGGATCCACCAGCGGCGCCGTCGCGCAACGGCCCAATAGTCTTCGAAGCTTCCTGAGACCTCGTCATCTAGTTCGTCATGCATGTAGGTTTCCTCGACCGTATCCAAAAGTGCTTGCAACCTGTCGTCGCTTCCTTCTGCGCCTCACAGAAAGGAGGAATCGAAGCGCCCGCCACGATGGAGCTCAGAAGTAAACACCTTGCCGGCGATTCCAGAACGCGTCGAGACCCCCATCTTGATCATAATCAGGCGCAGAAAAGACTTTACGGTATTCGTACTAATCTTCATTTTTGCCGCGATTTCCTTGCTGGTCAGTCCTTGCAAGATATATTGCGCAACCTCCTGCTCTCGGAGGGTGAGATTGAAACGCTCGGAAAGCTGGGCCATGGAAATGGCTCCCGCGCGAGGGCGCTCAAAAAGCACAGCCAGCGAAGGGTGGGTATTTCCGCCGCTAAATGCATTCACGTAAAAGGAACGGCATCGGTAGAGTCTTTTTCCGGATTGGAACCGGCTCACGATCGCAGGGGCGCCGGGGGTGGTTGAAAGCAGCAACGTGCTGACCTTACGCGCCACATGTTCCGCTAGGCCGTTCGGATTTTTTCCATCCTCCGGGTAGGTCAATATCTGCGTCGCGGCTGGATTGATGAATATGGGGCTCATCGAAGAATCCAACAGGAGAAAACCGTCGATGGATGAGTCCAGAGGGACTGCGGCCTTTCGCATATCGTTTGCTCTCAGATTCCTTTGAGAATGTGTACGCTCAAGCTACCTAGCCATTCTCGTGGAGAGAAGGACTGCCCGGTGAGGGCTGAAATAGCGACCGATCCAGGTTGCGGCGATGAGTTAAAATTTGATGGGAAGCCCGGTGCTTGGAGGAGCCACGGATCATTTGCAGAACAGGCTCACGCCCTTTTAGTCACAAGCCCTGGGTCAATATCGGAAAGCCTCTACTTCTACGCCAGTGCCTGCTGACAGCGTTATTGAAAACGGGCACATCGCCCCCTGCAGGCTTTGCAGCCTGCAGCCCGGATCGGCCCGAAATTCAACAGCTGTTCTACGAATGAGAGGAGCGTACGAACTGCCCGCAGAATGTCGCATATGGCGTAGTCCTTTGCAAGCAGAAATCCCCTGCAAAGTAGACATATTCTAAGGCAAACGCATTAAACTCCCATAACGCCCAGTACCCGGTGGGAGAGTCTTAACTGCTCGCATTTTCATGAGTTATAATTCCGGTTCGAAGCTAGATTCATTCTGCCGGTGCCTGTCGTGCTTGAAACCTCGAGCCAAATGTGAAATCCTTCGGAGAATCTGATCGGTAGAATTTGAGCAGCTAGCCCATACCAATAAACCAAAAGCCGGTTGCCGCTCGCCTCACCCTCCCATGAAGATTCACTTCGAGGAACTCTCTGACGTTACCCGCTATCTGAAGCTGTATGAGGGTGTTGGCATCGACGGCAAACAGGCAACCGCGGAAAATATCTTGCGTGTCGTCGGGAAAAGGGTTGCAGTCACACCGCAGACCAAGATCTTAGAGGTGGGCACTGGAACCGGTTGGTTTCCGCTCTACTGCCAGCGCAAAGGACTTGACTGCAGCGGCATTGAAATCAGCCCCGCCTGGTCACCTATGCCGCCCAGTTGGCGCAGGCAAACGGACTCCAATGCAACGTAGAGCTGAGAAATATCGAGCAGGTTGATCTTAAGCCCGACCACTACGATGTCATTGTGTGCTCAAGCGTCTTTGAGCATGTGGAGAACTGGCGGCTGGGCATAGCGAACGTGTATCGAGCTTTACGTCCCGGAGGCGTGATGTTTTTCGAGTCGACGTGCAAGTTCAGTTTCACTTCGGCCGAATATCGCTTCCCGCTCTACGGTTGGCTTCCCAACCAGCTGCGCTACCGGCTGCGCATTGCCATGCAGGGGCCCGACATCATGAAACTGGGGATTGATTTCAACCAATTTACGAACGGTCAGCTGCGGAGGGAATTCGCGAAGGCGGGCTTTCAGGAAATTCTCGACCGCATCGACCTTGCGGATGGAAGCCATGTCGCTGCCAGATGGAAACGGCCTCTGGTGCGCTGGTCGCGTCACTTCCCGCCGCTGCGGCTGGCAATGCTCACGTTTTCCGACGTAACGCGCTATCTGTGCGTCAAGTAGACAACGTCTCTACGCCACGCAGACCGTATAACCCAAGGACCTTGCCCACATTCTTGACGTGGTCAAATTTTTCCTCGACAGCTTGGCGTCCGCCATTCCCCATCCGCCTTCGTTCCTCCGGGTTGTCCAGCAGATAAACGATCTTCTCGGCCATCGATCGCACCTCTCCCCGCTCCACCACGAACCCAGTTTCGCCATCTTTTATCAGCTCGGGAATGCCTCCGACACGAGTGCCGATCACAGGCTTCCAACTTGCCATGGCTTCGGTGATCACCTGCCCGAAAACCTCCTCCCAGCGCGACATCTGACACACCACATCGGCAGCAGCGTAAACACCTTCTGAAAGAGGGTCCTGAATTATTCCGGTCCAAGTGAGGTTTTCCGAAACTCCTAGTTCCGCGGCACGCTTCTGGCATTCGGCTTGATATGGTCCTTCACCAACGATTACGAACTGCACATTCCTGTTCTGGGCCAAGACGAGGCTTGCTGCCTCGATCAGATCCTGGATCCCTTTTTCTGGAATGATCCAGCTCACCTGGGTGACGATGGAGCGGTGTTCAGGAATCGCAAATTTTTTCCGGAACGCCTGGGCCGCCGGCAGACCTGCTGCGGCTCGACTGGTATCCACGCCGTTATAAATGACGGCATAGCGGTTCGGCGGCAGCAGGCCGAGCGCGATGTTGCAGTCATATCCGTAATGACTCACACACTGAACGCGATTGATCGGATCGTTGATGATGGGAACCGCAGCGCGCTTCCACAAAGGCGCACGGCGCAGAATGTAGCCCTCTGGGCGGGACAGCTGGTCGGTGAAGAAGAACTTCTCAACCGAGTTGAGCCGGGCCAGCCATGGGTAGACGCTGACAAAACCGGTCCAGTGACAATGCACAATCTGAGGCCGATACCTGCGTACCAAACGAAAGAATTCAAGGGTCGGCCGCCAACTCAGGCTCCAAGAATCCGGAAGGACGTCGAGAGTGACGTTC
The DNA here is from genome assembly GCA_963709105.1 of uncultured Acidobacteriota bacterium. Classification (GTDB taxonomy): domain Bacteria; phylum Acidobacteriota; class Terriglobia; order Acidiferrales; family UBA7541; genus Palsa-295. Next base: position 35,279 of record CAVPVC010000009.1, on the reverse strand, counting down.
GGCGCAGAGAGATATTGGGCGATATTGGGTGGGGGCTCGCTTGCAAAGCAGAGAACGTTGCTCCACCCAAATTGTTCAAGCTGTTTCGACAGTTCACGGAACCATATCTCGGCAGCGCCAATTCGCAGCGGGCGCAGGCCAATTACCGACAATACTGTTTTCTGTGACACCGCGCTTGGCACTGTTCTGGGCCGATCCGCGAACTGCGGTCTTTCGCCATTAAAGCCTGTGGCCGTCGCTTGATTAGCACCTGGCCTGGTTGTTCAGCGACCGGGCAATACCCTATCAGGTTCGTGGGGTTCCGCCAAATTCCTGCTTGCAAGGCCGCAAATCTGACGTCATCGCCAACAAGCTACGCGAATCAAAGGCCCTCACAGAAGCTTCCGCAGCTACTTTGACCGCTTCACCAAAACGCACCGCACCACCGCTGTCGTAAATTCCCGGGTGGCGCGGTTGTGAAAGCCCCGGAGCTTTTTGATTGGAACAAGCTCGAGGCTGGCGAACGCCAAGGGACTGCTTCCGACCAGCCCTTCGAACCTCGCGATGGTCATTTGGTTCAAGCCTCCAGCCACTTCGCTAAAGCGCGTGGCTCCGTCGGTTTTAAATGTGGATCGCCACCGGATGAGCGCCTCCTCACTAAATATCAGATGGGCCCACGGAAAAACGGAGAATAAATGACCCCCCAAAGGGTGGTACCAAGTGGGGCCGAAGCTGATGAACACCTCGCCGGTCGGCTTCAGTAGCGTGCTCATCGTATCCAAGATCCCCGCCGGGTTGCCGAAATGCTCAAAAGCGTCAATCGACACCACAACGTCGGCAAGTTCGGTCGTTGAAGACGTAAATGAGCAGTTTCCTTCAGCCCCGGCACACCTCGCCTTTTGTCGCGCCAGATCGAGAACTTCTTCTCGGATATCGATACCGATCACCCGCTTGGCTCCCTTTGCAGCCATCTCTACCGCTTCTTCGCCCTCGCCACAACCGAAGTCGACAACAACTTTCCCAGCAATTCTTGAGAAGAATTCGTTCCCCATAAGAATTTCGAGCTTCGACCGGCCTTGATAAGCAGTACCGCTACAGCAATCTGGGGGAACCGGAGAGATGCTCTTTAAAATCCGATGTTGAATATTTGCGAGCACTTACTGGATACGGTAGACGTGTCTGGATATTCCGTCGAAGGTGTCAGTGAACTTGCCTCCGATTGCAGAAAGAGAGCGGTTCTCGAAGAGCACGGCGACCTGCTTGCCGGCTCCCAAACCGGGTGCCGAGAAGGTGCCTTCCACGCGCTGCGTTGTTTGGTTCGCCGCGAGGATGTAGGTTGCTCCCTGGTATTGGCGGGCTATGTAGGCAATCTGCTCTGGTTGCTGAGCGATGTCTTTACCGACATCCTTGCCGGAGATAGCTCCCTTCAGCTGCGCGAATTCAGCATATAGTCTCGCTGTGGCGGCTTGGGTCGTAGCGGCATCGGCCTTGAAGGTGACTTGCCTGTCGATGTTCTGGCCGAAGAGCACGTCTTTGAGCTGCTTGAGTTCGGCGAAAACTTCGCGCACCGCCCGCGACTTTTCGGCATCCTTATTGAAGTCGTCCCAGGTGAAGTAAAGGATGCCGGTGGCTCCGCTGATCACGGCCCAGTAGGCCTTCGGTACGACCAGGCTCGCATCGACTCCATCCTGAGCGAGCCATATGGGCCGTGATCGTAGCGAGTTGAAGATGCCGATCGCGTGGTTCACGGCCCTGAAGTCCGCGCCATAAGGCTCCGCCATCCACACGTCGGTGCTCGATCTGTAGGGCATAACTTCCGCCAGGTTCGACCACGCGGCACGCTGAAAGTCGACCATCATAGGCAGATTGGTTTGTGATTTGGCTCCGCTGTACTCAGCCTCCAGGCCAGTGCCTGTTACGTAGTACCACGACACGTTCTTCTGGTCGGGCTCATCCACCAGGTACCAGGCGACGTTGGAAAGATGCGGTGCAAACCGCTTCATGATTGCGGGAAATACTTCGGGCGATCGGAGCCTCGCTGAAGGGGTAGAATCCTGCACCACGCCGAGCCCTAATTCGTACGCTCGCTCCGAGTAACTCCCCTGTTCGGTATTGAAGCACTGGGGTGTCGTTTCGGGGATCACGGTGTTCGCACCGAACTCCGCCGCCCGCCTTAGATCGTCGTACCCCACGAAGAAGAAGCCGAGCGCCAAATACGGATTGCCATCCACGGTGAAGTATGCGCCGTTGGTGCCCACGTTCCTCGCACCCGCATGAAGCATGGGCTTCTGCCGCGGAACGGAGCCGTCTTCGTATGTGAGCACCACGTCGTCCACGCGAAGCCACTCCACGTCGCGGTTATAGATATAGAAGCGAAAGTTGCTCGCAGACGGCGCCGTCTTGAATCGGATCGTATTGGGAGCCCATTCATCCCGGCAAACGAGGTCCTGGAGAATGTCGCCCTTTGCCGTGGCGGGAACGTAGACGGCCGCTTTGCGCCCGGCCGGGCACTTCGAATAAAGACTTAGCTTGTAAGCTTGATTCGGAGGAGTGTAAATCTTCTCGGAGAGAATCGCAGCTTTCTCGCAGTCCGCCCCGACGCAGCGGATCTCGGCAGAGTAGGAGCCCGAGTGAGCATCGCTGGACAAGCTGAATTCGTAATCACCCTTGTAGTCCTGCCCCGTCTTGCTCCAAATCCAATCTCCGTAACACATGAGCGCGTATTCAAAGCCACCATTGTTAAGAATATTGTCAACCTGAGCTGCGGCGGAGGAAACCCCAAGCCCCGCCATCAGACACAGCGCGCCCAGGAGACGCCTGCGACTACGTTTTATCGTCTTCTCGGAGCAATCGAATATGCAATTTATCGCCAGTGCGTCTCCTCGTGATTTTTGTGTCGCCTCAGCGTGCTGACCCATCTGTACTCCATGGCTGCTCTCAAGCTTATCGTCATACAACTGCCGCGGCAACTAATCGTAAACTGGCAGGTCTGATTATCGCTGCTGTTGGCGTTGCGACAACTTTTCTTACCAATGCGCTTTCGTTTTTTGGAGTCATCCTAGTCATCTTCACGTGGAAACGTCTCACACGGATCGACACAGATCGTTCCCCGCTATGCAAAGGCAAAAACTCCCTGTGGGTAAAAAAAAACCACCTTGACTGTTACCGGCCTTCTCATGGAAGGACTTACCGACAGCCACCTCATGAAGGCTGAAAGTGATTTGCGCGCCTTGGAAGCGTTCCGTCTCAACATTCGGCACGCATCGTTGTGAGGATCTGGGCTACCCGAGACTATCGTAAAACTGGATACCTGGATGGTAATGGTACTCACAAGTTCCGTTTATTACTTGAAAACAATACGGTTCAGGTATCCACTTTAAGTCAGCCTATCGATCTTCCTTCAGCACGTAAAAAACCCTAAGCCCACGATTTCGACTCTGGATCGTCGGGGGACGTAACGTTAGGTGGCAAATTTCCATCTTGCTGGTTATCGTCGCCGCGCATTCACTCGTCTCCTTGGCCTTCTTTCATTCAGACGAGTTCTTTTAATTAAAGTTGCAGCGAGGCCGCATTTTTCAACAAACTGCTAGTACTACTGTGTTATAAAATAAGGCACATTTTCAGCAAATATTAGTAGCGATTGCACCGTTCTCCCTGCACTCTGTCGGCATGAGCGCCAATGCTTCGGCGCCAGGCGCACAACAGCAACGCTTCGCGGCCTATCTCGATAGCCTGGCGCAAGCCGCAGAGCACGCCGATCGCGTGGAACCGCTGAAATCGTATTGTAAAGGTCTGCTTCTGCCCGGGGAACGCAAGAGCGTCGAACCCATGGCGGCACGGCTGGCTCCGGACAATGTGCGGCAGACGCATCAATCGCTCCATCATTTGGTAGCGGATGCTCCGTGGAGTGACGAAGCCTTGCTCGAGCAGGTGCGCCACTCAGTCCTACCCGCCATGAAGCGCAACGGACCGGTGATAGCTTGGATTGTGGACGACACCGGCTTCCCCAAGAAAGGAACGCATTCTGTCGGAGTGACGCACCAGTACTGCGGACAGTTAGGGAAGCAGGAAAATTGTCGTGTGGCGGTAAGCCTGTCGATTGCCACCGAGCACGCCAGCCTGCCCATCGCGTACCGTTTGTATTTACCGGAAACCTGGGCCCAGGACCAAAAGCGTCGCAAGAAGGCTGGTGTTCCGGAACAGATCTCGTTTGCAAACCAAGCCGGTGATTGCCCTCGGACAGATTCGCCAAGCGCTGGCAGATGGAGTTACCGCTGCGCCGGTGCTGGCCGATGCAGCGTATGGCGATGAAACTAAGTTTCGGGAACAGCTTAGCGAATGGGGCCTACCCTATGTTGTTGGCGTGCGCGGGCACACGACGGTTTGGCGACCTGGAGAAACCCCACTGCCGGCAAAAGCAGGAAGCGGGCTGGGGCGCCCACCGAAGTTGTTGCGCCGGGATAGAAAACATCAACCGGTTTCTGTCCAACAGGTGGCTCTTTCCTTGCCAGCCAAGGATTGGAGAACGATCTCCTGGCGTCAGGGCACGAAGCAGAAATTGCGTTCCCGTTTTGCGGCACTGCGAGTTCGACCTGCTCATCGGGACTATTGGCGAAGCGAACCTCGTAACGAAGAATGGTTGTTGATCGAATGGCCGGAGCGGGAGAGCGAACCGACCAAGTACTGGCTTTCTACTCTTCCGGCCCAGACCACACTGAGAGAATTGGTAAAACGAGCGAAACACCGTTGGATTATCGAACGCGACTACCAAGAGCTGAAGCAAGAGTTGGGACTGGGACATTACGAAGGTCGGGGCTGGCGAGGTTTTCACCATCACGCCACGTTATGCATCGCAGCTTACGGCTTCCTCGTCGCGGAAAGAAGTCGTTTTTCCCCCTCCGCAAGCGCCGGTCGACTGGACTTACGCGCCACGAAACTTCCGCCGGCGTTCCACCCCCGCGGCTCGCCGCGTGCGGGTTGAACGTCACAATCCTCATTCCATCGCGACCCTACGAATTCAGATTGCTAAACATCTTCTCGAGCAACTCCCCTCCTGCCCGTTTTGTTACCGAAGGCGCTTGTGATTGTTTATAACACAGTAGTACTAGAGGGCGAAGCCATCGACCACATACAAACCAAGACGGCTTTGCAGGCGATCCAGGAGAAGCTCCGGCGAGTCACGCCGAACAAGAAGATAGAAAACCAAAACTGAGTTTCCCCGCGCCGACGCCGCGCTCTATACCTCTAAGGCGGATCGTCGTGAGGCACAGCTGTCGCGAGACATTCTGTTTCACACCACGTAATCTGCGTCAGCACGGAACTGGGGATCCTTGCAGAACAGACGGTGAGCGAACTTGGTGAAGATTCACGAAAAGCCAGGAATCTCGAGTGCCTTGCGCACGGGCCCGAGGATTTCCATCTGGCCCGAAAGCAATTTGCAGCGTACGTCGAAGACGTTCCCGGTCATTCCCCACACGGAGCCTCAGGAGAGGCCCCGCAGCGCCGCCAGGATGCGCCGTGGGCGGTGTGCGGTCGGGGAAAACCCACAACGGTTCACCCTCCTCCCAAAATGGATTGCAAGCATTTCCGCGCAGACCGAGGAGGCTCCGTAAACGTTTGAAAAACTGAAGGGAGAACTCCAAGAGTTGGCATCACAATCGGCCACGCGATTGCCCAAGAGGACGCCACTGGTTGCATTCCACACGAGCCGCCCTACTGATTGAGTGGGAAGGAAGGGTCCCATTCAATTGGTGGAACAGTTCGTTCCCGCTTAACTTCTGAGAGGGAAGCTAGGATGGATGACCCCAATTCGGCCACGCCTAGGCCGAATCGTCGGAGCGCGACCCAAAAGGGGCTCTCGGCCCAACGAGAGCCCCACCCCACCTTTCGGGTTGGGCCGCTTCTGTTTACCGCCTGGAAATTCGGTAACTGGAGATCCGTTTCTCACATCCTAGCTATGGCAGAAGAATCGGCCACGTCCACAACGGCTGAAATGGCGGAATTCATTGCAGGAGTATCTCGGGGTAGATCCGCTCCTCGATAGACGGGGTCAATACCATCCTGCCTTGGGTCCGTCGTGTGAAGCCCGTCGCAAGTAAGGCGTTCGCTCACGGATTCTCTTTTTGAGCAACGCCCGCTCAAGCGAGCATTTCTAATCCTCATTCGGGCCAACTGAGTTCCAGCTGAGTCTTAGCCCAGCGTGACCGCTCTCCTCTGAAAACGATCTTGGTTTTTCTGTGGATCTAGAATTCCGCGCGTAAAAAAATGCGAGTCGGCTATAGCCAACCTCCGCCAAAACCTGCCCGACGCAAGCCGCTGGCGATGTACGGGCAGTTTCGCATCAATTGCCACAACAACCCCGTCCGATAATTTTCGATCATCAGAATGATCGGACCTTGATTAAGCCCGTAATGCCACGACGACACCCAACCATGCGGATTGCAGGACTTTCCCGGATACGTCGGGTTGAAAGACGCTTTGAATCCGTACGGGTTCCGCTCGGTCAATTTAGTCTGGTTTATGAAATAGTTGAGTGCGGGCAACACGATCTCGGGCGCGAACGGCAGTGACGCCACTACGGCCCACGGTGCGATGGTTCCGTCGTCGGGTCCGTATGGCACGCCGCGTCCCGCGTAATCCAAGAATTGGCGCTCAATGCCCTTCACTTTGATTGTGTCCGGACCGGGGCCGTCGCTCGCGGTAATTCCCCAGCAATCGCGACCGTAGCCCTCAAACTTGAGTGGATTGTCGATCGCATACTGTTGTTGCACATAAGTTGCACGGCGGCTGTTCTCGAAATAGTCGATGCCCTTATTGCGCATGAAGGCGTCCTGAATACCCCGAAAGTCGACCCACACATGCGAGAGCTGGTGCGTGAACAATGGCCCGGCGTAAAGATATTCCTGTCCGCAACAGCGTTCCCAACGGTAGGTGGAAGTCCACGCTGCGTAGCTGTCCCCGGGCAGCGGATGCGTCGGCGAACCCAGCCCCAGGACATACAACAGCAACGCCTCGTCGTAGCCTTCCCAACGGTACTTGAGAAATCCGCTTTCGGAATTCCAGCCGTGCGTGACCGTTGCGCCACCGTCTTGCGTCCACCGCCAATCTGCGCGTCGATAAAGTGCGTCGGCAAGCGTCCGGATTTGATGTTCGTCCGGCGTATCGGCGGCAAAGTACACTCCTGCCGTCAACGCACCCGCCAGCAGAAAAGCGCTGTCTACTGTTGAGAGCTCGCATTGCCAGGCGCGCCGCCCGGTCTGTATGTCGAGAAAGTGGCAGTAAAAGCCCCGGTAGCCCGTCGCGTCGGATTCGGGGCCTTGCGGGCTATTCCAGAAAAAACGCAGCGTCGTCAGCACTCGTTCTACCGCCGCGGGTCGCGACATAAATCCGCGCTCGACAGCCACCGCGTAAGATGCCAACGCGAGGCCGGTGGCGGCAATACTGGCAGGCCAATCTGCTTTGGTCTTGTCGATCACCAGACCGTTGGCTGGATTCGTCTCATGTACGAAGTAATTAAACGATTCGTGCTGAAGCTTCTCCATCTCGGCGCTCAGTTTCTTGCTGCTCATGATGTACCGATTACTCCTTCTTCGGCGAGTGCTTGTACGGTTTCCTCCTGAACTTCGTAAACGACATTGAGACAATTCTCGATTCGACCGTTTACTTCGCCAGCAGTTCCCCGATAGATTTCAGTTCCCGCCCCCGTTTCGCGGTGGTCTTGGGATACGCCATCTTAAGGTCATCGAGTGCATCGATAACAATCCGGGAGACGATCAGCCGAGCATTGTCCTTATCATCGGCGGGAACTATGTACCACGGCGTGTGATGGGTGCTTGTGGCGTGCAAGCACTCCTCGTAGGCTTTCGTGTAATGCTTCCAGTATTTTCTTTCGTGAATGTCCGCGAGGCTGAATTTCCAATTTTTATCCTGCTCATCAATGCGCTCGAGAAAGCGCTTACGTTGTTCGTTCTTCGACAGGTGGAGGAAGACCTTGACGATTCGCGTGCCGTTTCGGTGGAGATGATCCTCCAGGTTCACGATGGAACGGTAGCGCTCCTTCCACATAGACTTCTCGTCGCGGAACTCCTCGGGGAGGCCCTCGTCGCGGAGAATCTCCGGATGCACGCGGACGACGAGCACCTCTTCATAGTAGGATCGATTGAATATTCCGATGCGGCCTCGCTCGGGAAGCCGACACGTGGTGCGCCAGAGAAAATCGTGCTTCAGTTCTTCAGGGCTCGGCTGTTTGAAACTAAAAACTTCGCAGCCTTGCGGATTCACCCCGGACATAACGTGCCGGATGGATCCGTCCTTGCCGGCAGCGTCCAAGGCCTGAAAAATCAGCAGCAATGCGTAGCGACTGGACGCGTAGTGAAGCTGTTGCAGCGAGCTCAATTCCTCAACGTGCTTTTCCAGTAGTTTTTTATACTCTTTTTTCGTTTTGCAGAAAGGTTCGATGAGCGTCGGCCACTTTTTAAGTTTGACCTTGTCTCCATGGCGCACACGGAAATCCTTTGACTCGATTTTCATGTTCCCTCCAACAGGTTTCGCGACGGGAGAACGGAAGTCCGGTGACGCACGTTCGCAAACCGACAGTTGGTCATGCGCGGGCAGACGGGTGGGAATTTCCCCTCATCGCGTTTCAGGTTTCGCCTCCCTGGCCGTAAGCGCTTCAAAGCCGGAGACGACGTCGAACAGTTCTTCGTCGATGGATTCCTGTCGAATCCGGTGCAGCGTGCGGTTCAGCTTTTCCGAAATGTCTTCGATGTTCTTTTCCGCGCGTTGCATGGCCGCCAGGCGGCTGGCGTTTTCACTGGCAAGGGATTCGGCGCACGCTTGAAACAGCAGAACGAAAAGGTATCCTCGAATGAAAGCGGAAAGCGGCGATACGGTTCCTTCAATCACTTCGGGCAGAATCTTCGTGGGCCAGGGCATTGCGGCTAGCTTGTCTTGCCAGGCGTGATCGAGTGGCAGGAGCTGTTTGCTCACTGGATCGTAGGAGGCGCCCGTTTTGGGGCGATTGTGAAAGACATAGACCTTCTCAACATCGCCGCGCTCTTGGGCCGCTTCGATCTCAATGAGAATCTGGCCGACGAGCGGCGTGATCGCATAGATGGAAATAGGCACGGAAAGCAGTCCCGCAGGATTCAGTCCGCTATCCACCAGGAGACTGTGAGCGCGTTCCCCGATGGCCCAGATTTTCGTGATCTTCGCCGGCGATGCTTTGAGCTTGAGGGCTGCGACTTCCACGATCGCCTCGTTGAATCTGCCGACCAGACCCTGATCGGAACCGAAGACCACGGCACCGATAGCTCCTTTTGGGGATGAACGTCCGCTTCGCGCGCGCGGCACCGGTCTGGCCTGATGAAGGCATGCAGATAACCCGAGTTCCACCGTGCGGTAGTATTCATTCAGCGATTGGACCGCCTTCTCGTATTGGCCAATGCTCGATGCCGCGAGGGCTTTCATCGAGCGAACAACGCCCTCAAGATCCGAAGCTCCGCTGATTTTGCGACGTAAACTTTCGGTGCTGCCGCTCATGGCTTGGCCTCGGCCGAGGGCTTCGGATCGGGCTTTGCTTCCGGCTTCGACTCGGGCTTTGGTTCGGGTTTGGTTTGGGGCGCGGGCTGGAACCGCAGCAGTGTCCGAGTGGCGAGGTCGAGAATCGCCTTGCGGTCCGCATCGCTTAATTTTTCGGCGGATGTCAATCGATTCACAAGTTCTTCCGGAATACTCGCGACCCCTTGGTGCAGCGCCTTCTCCGCTTCCATCATCTTGTCAATCGGCACACGGTCGAAGAGGCCCGTGGTCAGAGCAAGTAGCACGGTGATCTGGTCGACCATCGACGCCGGCTGAGATTCCGCCTGCTTCAGGCACGCTCGGATGTGCTGCCCATGATCGATAATCTTGCGAGTGGATTCATCGAGGCGCGTGCCAAATTTAGCGAATGTTTCCAGTTCCGCGAATTGCGCGTAATCGAGCTTGAGATGTCCGGCAACTGAGCGATAAGCGGGCCGCTGCGCCGCTCCGCCTACACGCGAAACGGATTTGCCAACGTCCACCGCCGGAAGGATTCCGAGTTGGAAAAGCGTGGGCGAAAGGTAGATCTGGCCATCCGTGATGGAAATAAGATTGGTCGGGATATAGGCGGAGATATCCTGAGCCGTGGTTTCGATGACAGGCAGCGCGGTGAGAGACCCGCCGCCGCGTTCCTTGATCAGATGCGTCGAGCGCTCCAGCATTCGCGAGTGAATGTAGAAGATATCGCCGGGGAAGGCTTCGCGGCCTGGCGGACGGCGCAGCAGGAGGGAAATCTCGCGGTAAGCGCGGGCATGCTGCGTAAGATCGTCATAAACGATGAGCACATCGCGGCCTTTTTCCATGAAATACTCCGCGATGCTAGTGGCCGCATAAGGGGTGATATAAACAAGACCCGGAGCGGCGTTGCCCTCGACGACGACCACCACGGTGTAATCCATTGCGCCTTGCTGGCCGAGCTTAGCCACAACCTTCGCGACGGCTGAGGCGCGCTGCCCGATCGCGCAATAAACGCAAATTACATTTTGCCCACGCTGGTTCAAGATGCTGTCGATCGCGATGGCCGTCTTGCCCGTCTGTCGATCGCCCAGAATCAATTCGCGCTGCCCGCGCCCCACAGGAACGAGCGCGTCGATAACCTTCAGGCCGGTCTGCAACGGCACGACGACGGGCTCGCGGTCCATGATGGGCGGTGAGGGACGCTCGACCGGCATTCGCTGGTCTGTAGTCGTTGGCCCTTTCCCGTCGAGCGGATTGCCCAGCGGGTCGATCACCCGGCCCAGCAAGCCGTCTCCCACCGCAACGTCCATGACTCGGCCGGTACGTTCCACTTCGTCGCCGGCGTGCAGATCTTGATAGTCGCCGAGCAGAACGACGCCAATTTCGTTTTCATCCACATTGAAGGCAATGCCCAGCATCCCGCCGGGGAACTTCACCAATTCCTCGAACCCAACACTCGGTAGGCCGGAAACCGTGGCGATGCCCGTCGAGACGTCCGTCACGACGCCTACCTCATGCGGTGTCAGCTGCGGCCGGAAGGCTTCACGGCCCTCACGCAGGTCCGTGAACGCCTCATCGATGGCCGTCTGCAAAAGGTTGGGAGAAGGGGTCATTTCGCTACGGCCTGAGCGGTGGATTTCCCCGCCGGCGTGCCCTCCTGGGCCGGCTTCGGCGCTGCATTGGCTTGCCGCGTGGATTGGGCTTCCAGGAGCGCTCCGATCTTTTGATCGAGCGCTGAAATGTAGGTGGCGATGCTCCATCCAACCTTCTGCCCGTTTGCCGACAGTTCGATCCCGCAGATCGCATCCCCGGCAGTTTCAAATCGGACGCGAACCACAGCAGAAAAGGTTTCGTTGAGCGCATTTTGGATCGCGGCCTGCTGATCGGCGGGCATGGCAAATGCGCTTCGCACCACGGCGGGCTCGGAAGAAGTCTTGAGGGCCGCCGCAAGCAATTCTTTATCTTTTCCATTCATTTGGTGCACACGGCGCGTGAACACCTCGCCCATGCGCTCTTCGAGACTGACGGTGGCGAGGTCCGCGAGCGCCTTCCGAGCGATTCCAAAAACCTCCTCGGTTGCCATACGAGTAATCTGGCCGCCCATCCTCGCATGATCGTTTTGCAACGCGGCCGCTTGCGTGTCGCGCAAACTGTCTGCATCTTTTCGCGCTTTGTCGAGGAGTTGCGCTCCCTCGGCTTTTGCATCGCCGGTGGCTTTGATTAGAAGATCGCTGCGCTGATCATCAAATGCTTTGTTCTTTTTTTCGAAGTCCGCGCGCTCTTTTTCCGCCTCGGTTCTCTTCGCATTGGCATCCGCAAGTTCAGAGGCGATGCGTTTTTCCCTGGCGTCGATGGCATTCAGAATCGGTTTGTAGAGAAAATGCTTCATCAACCAGACCAGGATGACGAAGTTGACTACCTGTGCCCCGACGGTGAACCAGTCGATCAGCATGGGTCACTTCCCCCCGGTTTGAGCGATGACATGGGTCCAAAAAGGGTTCGCAAAAATGATGATCATCGAGACCACGAAACAATAGATCGCCGTTGACTCGATCATCGCGAGGCCCACGAACAGCGTCCGCGTGATGGTGGCCGAAGCGTCGGGTTGCTGCGCCAGCGCAGTGAGAGCGGTGGCGACCGAGCGGCCCTCGCCCAGCGCCGGGCACATGCACCCAATTCCTGTGGTGAGGCCAGCTGTTGCGACTGATACGACTGCGACAAGAGTGCTGCTATCCATGTGAACTCCCTTTTGTTGCTAGTGTGTCGATTGCAATTGAGTCGCCTTGACCTGAGCGTGAGCAGGCTTCGGTTTGGGCACGCGTGTGGCAGCGGCAATGTAAACTGCGGCCAGGATGCTGAAGATATAGGCCTGGACCATGCCGGTGAGTAAACCGAGCGCCGTCATAACAATCGGGAAAATAAAAGGCGTGATGGTAAGCAGGATGCCAATAATCATCACTCCGCTCATCATGTTGCCGAATAGGCGAACTGCCAGCGCCAGCGTGCGCGACAATTCGCTAATGATATTGAATGGCAACATGATGATCGTTGGCTTGGTGTAGGTCTTCAGATAGCCGCCCAATCCCTGCTCGCGGATGCCATAGAGAGGCACGGCAACAAACACACAAAGCGCGAGCGCGGCCGTGGTGGAAAGGGAACCGGTGGGCGGTTTGTAACCGGGGATGATGGTGCAGAGGCTAGCCGTGGCCACGAAGAGGAAAAGGGTACCCAGGAATGCGAGATACCTTTCGGGCTGGCTCAATCCCACGTCCTGGATTTGTTTCTCCATTCCCGTGACGATTATTTCCAACAAACCTTGCCAGCGCGAAATGGCGCCTTCTGTCGCGAGCTTGCGCGTGATCAGCTTCGAGCCCAGCGACATCAGGATCATCATGGTCCAGGTGATAACGATGGTTTCGTTGAGCTTGATAAAACCGTGTTGCCAGTAAATCTGTTGGTCGGAAGTGAGATTCACAATCCACCTCCCTCAGTGACGGGAGTTCTTTTTTCAGTATGAATTCGGGTGAACCACGTCACAAGGATACGTGCAATCACAAATCCGACGAGGCAGCCCAGCAATCGGTGCCAATTGCCGCGCGAGACGAAATAGAATCCGGCCAGAGCGATGAGCGTGCGCACCGCGAGGCTGCCGGTGAATAAAAGGGCCGGCTGTTTTGACGAAACTCCCTTCTGAATCGTCCACCACAGTCCTGCGTAGAAAAATGTCCCGAGCAAGACTCCCGCGACAAACGCCAGAATGACCGTTAACGACTCACTCATCTTTGTCCTTCGGTGCATCCTGCATGGCCTTATTCTGCTGATCCATCCAATGCCACGCATTGGCGCAGCCGATGACAAGTCCGATGACCAGCAGCGTCAACGTCCATGAGTGTGAACTCGGATGGCGGTGGTCCAGCCAAAGGCCGAGCAGGGCGCCGAGCAGCGTCGGTACCGCTACGGACCAACCAATGAGTCCCGACATCCCCAAACCAAACCAGACTCCTTGATTGCCTTCGCGTTGCACCTGGAGCTTGCGGGCAGCTTTCGCGCCCACATCACGGACGAATGCTTTCTCTTCACTCGCGGGAGAATTGGCCGGCTCATCGCTCACGTTGAAACTCCGCATAACGTCCGACAAAAGAGCTTTCCAATTTGGAGACTGCAGTACGAACGTTCCGCTCGTTTTCGTCAAGGTTCAGAAATTCGCGCTTCACGGCCTCATGAAGTCTGCTGAGATCGGTTCCGCCAATGGCATGGCGCACTGAGACCAGCACATCCGCGCCGGCTTTCACCAGCACGCCCTCATCGACCGCGACGTAAACCGTTCCGCCTTCTTTCGCCTCGAAAGTAAAAATCCCCGGGACCAGCGCCGCCACGCAATCCAACCGGTGAGGCAAAATTCCGAACGATCCCGCCGAAGTTTCGGCGACGATGCGCGCCACGTCCGTCTTATCCGCGAAGATGCCGTAGGGGAGAAGAATTTTAAGATGCATGGACGCCCGCGGCTTTGGCTTTCGGCGGCGAAGCCTCATTTTTCGCTTCGCCAATGGCTCCGATCATATAGAGCGCGCTTTCCGGATAATCCTTGAATTCATCACGGAGAATGCGTTCGCAGCCATCCAGGGAGTCCTTGAGGCTGACGAGTTTCCCAGGGATTCCGCTAAACTGCTCGGTGGTAAAAAACGGCTGCGTCAGAAAGCGTTCCAGCCTCCGGGCGCGCGCGACGGTGTTCCGGTCTTCCGGGGAAAGCTGTTCCAAGCCGAGCATCGCGACGATGTCCTTGAGCGCCTCATATTCCCCCATGGTCTTACGGATTTCCTGTGCGAGTTTGTAGTGCCGCTCGCCGACGATGCCCGCCGTCGCCATTTTCGAACTGGATTGCAGCAGATCGATGGCGGGATAGAGGCCCTCGCTCGCCCGCTTGCGAGAGAGGACGATCGATGCGGAGAGATGCGAAAATACGTGGACCGCTGCTGGGTCGGTCAGATCGTCCGCAGGGACATACACCGCCTGAATGGACGTGATGGCTCCTGCTTCGGTGTTGGCGATGCGTTCCTCCAGTCCCGATAATTCAGTGCCCATCGTAGGCTGATAACCCAATCGCGATGGCATTCTTCCCAGCAAGCCGGATACTTCCATGCCCGCCTGGATGAAACGGAAGATATTGTCGATTAGTAAAAGGACGTCACGATGCTCGTCGTCGCGGAAATACTCGGCCATTGTGAGCGCGGCGCCCCCCACGCGGAAACGGCTGCCCGGCGGCTCATTCATTTGCCCGTAGACCATCACCATGTTCTTCAATACGCCGGCTTCCTTCATGCCGCGGTAGAGTTCTTCGCCTTCGCGGCAGCGTTCTCCGATCCCGCAGAAAATGCTCATCCCTTTCTGGTGCTCAATCATGTTGTGGATCATCTCGGTCAGCAAAACCGTCTTGCCAACACCTGCGCCCCCGAATAAACCCGCCTTGCCCCCGCGTTCGAGTGGTACGAGAACATCGATAACTTTGATACCTGTCTCAAAAATCTCCGATTTCGTGGAACGTTCGGATAGCGCGGGCGGCTGGCGATGAACGGAGCGCCACTTCACGTCCGATGGCTGAGGTTGGCGGTCAATAGCATTCCCGAACACATCGAACATTCGCGAAACAATATTTTTGCCAACGGGTACCAGTAATGGACCGCCCGTATCCTCGACCGGCATTCCGCGGGCCAAGCCCTGTGTGGGCGTCAACGCGATGCCCCGCACGCGACTCGCGTCAAGCTGTGCCATGACTTCGACTACGATTTGGCTATGCGCTCCCGCGCGAAGAACCGTGTAAATTGGCGGTAAGCATTGGTCAAAGCGCACATCAACCACGCCGCCTCGAACTGAAATGACTGTGCCGCCATTGGAACTGTCCGTTTTGTTCATCGTTGGCACGTCAAATTGGACTCACTTCACACGCTAAATTTCACATGCGTGGGCTCAAGTCTTGCACAGCGCTATCAGGGAGACTGTACTGTTTCGGACAACTCGGATGGTGAAGCTATGCATGCTACTTTCGCGTCGCGGTTAAAAATAGCTTCCTAGAAGATGTGGCGACGGCCCGGGGCTCGATGCCTTTGGCGGAACTCAAAGAAATTGGCCACTGCGCTGCTGCGCACAAAACATTCCCAAGCCTCTACGCCGCGAGTCCCGTGGGCCGGGCACTTGCCGTCATGCCGATTTCGCTTCGGTTTGTGGCTCACCGATTCCAGCTTGGACTATGGCCAGAAACTGGTCGGCATCCAGGCTGGCACCGCCGATGAGCGCGCCGTCCACCCCGGGTCGGGCAAGCAGCGCAGCCGCGTTCTCCGGCTTGACACTTCCCCCGTACTGTATGACAAGCGTCTGAGCCGATTTCTCCCCGAACATCTGTCCGACGCGGCGTCGAATGACGGCGTGCGCGTCCTGAGCCTGCTGGGGGGTAGCGTGGTGTCCGAGATTGCCGATTGCCCAGAGCGGTTCGTACGCGATGGTCATTCGATTCAATACACCGGAGGACACATCGGCTAATCCCTCACTGAGCTGCCGGTCGAGCATTGCCTCGGTCTGACCGGACTTGCGTTGGTCAAGAGTTTCCCCGACGCACAAGATCACGTCGAGGCCAGCGGTCAGGGCAACTCGTACCTTTTGGTTGATGAACGCATCGGATTCGCCGAGTATGCGCCGGCGCTCGCTGTGTCCGAGGATGACGTATTTGCAACCGAGATCGAGGAGCATCGTCGGGCTAACCTCGCCGGTGAAAGCGCCATCCTTCGCGGGATAGAGGTTCTGTGCTCCGAGCGCGACGCGGGTTCCCTTAAGAATTTCCCCGACCAGGGTCAGGTAGGGGAAGGGGGGGCAGACGGCGACCGATACGCGGTCCCCAATACTCATAGTGCCCAGGCCATCCGCGATCGCTTTGGCCAAGTGCGTTGCATCGGCGCTGGTGGTATGCATCTTCCAGTTGCCGACGACAAATTTCTTGTGTAGGTCCGGTTTCTTCATTGGGCCTTTACGAAGGCTTTGACTGGTGATCCGCAACGCGGCGCGCTGTTCGTTGCATCTGCCTCCATCGCAGGACTGTATCGCCCCCTGGCGGGCGGCCCGGTTGCACATAGCTCGGTGATACAGAGCTTTTTGTGCTTCCGTCACGTTGCTCTCCTCGCCATGCCAGATCTCTAACGCGGGTTGCTGGATGGCGCGGGCAAAGGAAAATGCCAATGCCCAAGGCATTCGCAACTTGAATCGGACATTCATTGCATTCAAACGGGCAGAGGCGAGTTCACCGGATTGGCCGCCCGACAAGAATGCAATCCCCGGAACGGCCGCGGGAACGACTCGCAACAGACACTTCACGGTTGCGTCGGCTACTTCGTCCACCGTTTCCTGCTTGGAGCAGGCCGATCCTGGAAGCACCATGTTGGGCTTCAGAATCAGACCCTCCAGCATCACGCCCTGCGAGTAGATGTGATCGAAAACGGCTCGTAAGACCTCCTCGGTTGCCTCGCAGCATCGCGCCAAAGTGTGGCCGCCTTCCATGAGCACTTCCGGTTCGACGACAGGGACCATTCCGGCTTCCTGGCACAAAGCGGCGTAGCGAGCCAGCGCCTGGGCATTGGCCTCGATGCAACCGCGGCTCGGAATTCCACTGCCGATCGCAATGACTGCGCGCCACTTGGCAAAACGCGCGCCCATTTGAGAATATTCAGCCAACCGATCGCGCAGCCCGTCCAGGCCTTCGGTGATTTTTTCTCCGGGATGAGCCGCCAATTCCTTTGCACCGGTATCCACTTTAATGCCAGGAATAATTCCGGCATCGCTGACGGCTTTGGCAAACGGAGTTCCATCTTTCTTTTTTTGTCGGATCGTTTCGTCGTAAAGGATTGCGCCACTGATGAACTCACTGAGACCGGGCGTGGTCACAATTAATTCTCGATAAGAGCGTCGGGCCTCCTCGGTCTGTGGGATGCCCCACTTGGCAAATCGTTTGTTACATGTGGGATTGCTCTCATCCATCGCGAGCAGGCCTTTGTCACCGGAAACCATCGTCCTCGCGGTGTCGATGAGCGTTTGTGTATTCACTTGGTGTCGCTCCATTTCCAGCTGCGGATTTCCGGCATGTCTTCGCCATGCTGGTCGATGTAGTGTTTGTGCTCGATGAGC
This sequence comes from uncultured Acidobacteriota bacterium, assembly GCA_963709105.1. GTDB lineage: Bacteria > Acidobacteriota > Terriglobia > Acidiferrales > UBA7541 > Palsa-295. The sequence goes on along the minus strand of CAVPVC010000009.1, from coordinate 17,597 downwards.
TTGTCCTGCATCTGCTGCTTCAAGTAGGTGCCCTTGGAGCCAAGATTCGGCACGCGATCCACCACGTCTTGCACCAAGTGGAAACGGTCCAGATCGTTCTGCACCCTCATGTCAAAGGCTGTCGTGATGGTGCCCTCTTCCTTATAGCCTCGGACGTGGAGGTTGCGATTGGTACGGCGGTAGGTGAGCCGGTGGACAAGCCATGGGTAGCCGTGAAAGCCAAAGATGATGTGTTTATCTTTGGTGAAAAGGGAGTCGTAATCCGTCTCGTTGAGTCCGTGCGGATGCTCCGTGCAGGACTGCAGCTTCATCAGGTCAACGACATTAATCACCCGGATTTTCAGATCGGGAGATGGTTCTAAACAATGACTCCAAATCCTAAACCCAAGAAGCTGGCACCCGTCTTGAGGGCGATGGTCGAGATAGGCTTCATAATCTTCCTGTTCTATTCCAATCTTTTGATGGGGGAATTTACTCGCACGGGTAGCCACGGAAAGAGCTTAGTCTTCGGTATCGAAGATATTTTCTCAGTCAGGAATTTCGAAATTGCCGTCCTTTCCGGCCTGATCGGCTACGTCGTTTTCGAATATCTTAGAAATCTAACATAGCGACCATATGGGCAGCGGAGTGCCCCAGTTGCAGGCGAGAGGTCAGAAGGCATCGGCGGAGGATCGCTTCCTGTGGGACATGCAGTGGCGGGTCGTTCAACCCTCGGTATCAACTGCACTGGCGGATCGTCCAGTCATAAAAGTGTCCTCATGCACCAGCCGCCAAGTCCGCAGTGAGCGGTTGAATCCCTTGTATAATAGCAAGCGTGGACAACGAGGGATCGACCTTCGTCCTGCGCACCGTTTTTTGTGAAAGGATTTAGGATGCCAACGATCATTCCAGATGCCAAGAACTACAGCCCGATATGGGGTCTCAACCCGGTGATTGGATCCCACGTGGCATTCAGATTCGACGACGGTTCAATCATCACCGTCAGATTCGGAGTATTTCAGCAACTTCAGTTGGGCGAGAACTTGGAGCCAATGGCTAGAAAAGCCGCTCAACAATACATGGACAAATTGGCTCCGGAGATTCCAGTCGAAGCCGGCGTCATTGACCTTGAAGGGAATATTGTCGCTGAACCCACGAAGATTGAGCAGCGGGTTTAGAAGTTTCTGTAGATAAGCTCCGACCTAGTAATTTCCTCGGTTCAGACCACAATCGTCAGTGGGCACGTTGGCACAAATCCGCCTCGGCACGTCCTCCTTCACCGCCACGGGATGGGAGGGGGCGTTTTATCCCCGAGGGATGCAGTCTGCCGACCGTCTGACCTTCTACGCTGGGCACTTTGACACCGTAGAAATCGACAGCACTTTTTACGCCTGTCCGTCGCCACGCACCGTCGAGGGTTGGGCGGCCAAAACACCTGCCGATTTCATCTTTTCGGTCAAGGTGCCTCAGACCGTCACCCACGAAAAGGTGTTGGTCGGTTGCGATCCCGAGATGAAGCAGTTCGTGGAGGCGATGGGCATCCTCGGGGAAAAATTGGGACCGATGGTGCTCCAGTTCCCATTCTTCGGCAGAGCGGCATTCAAATCGCAGACCGATTTCCTGGACCGCCTCATTCCGTTTCTGAAAAAGCTTCCAAAGGGCTACAGGTTCGCCGTGGAGATCAGGAATAAGCAGTGGCTCGATGCCCAATTCGCTGGCGTGTTGCGGGACTTTCAGGTCGCTCTCGTGCTTCAAGATCAGTCACGAATGCTTCCGCCGAACGAACTGTCAAAGAAGTTCGATCCGATCACCGCCGAATGGACGTACATCCGGTGGTTGGGCGACCGCAAGGGGATCGAAAGGATCACGACGACGTGGAGCAAGACCGTCGTTGACCGCACCAATGAAATCGGGTCGTGGGTAGATGTCTGCTACGAGATGGTGCGGCGGGGCGTCAAAGTCTTCGGCTATGCCAACAATCACTTCAGCGGGCACGCCCCGGCGACGATCAGGGAGTTTCGTGATCTGTGGCGCGGGAAGGGACTGCCTGAGATAGGGAAGCCACTTCCTGAAGCGCCAAGGGAACGGACGCTTTTTGATCTGTAAGCCACTTTTCTCGCCTCGTAACTATTTGCTTTCTGATTACACGTCCACTACACGTTAATTGAGTTTTGTAGCACTGAATGTTAGTCTGCGTTCCACGAACCGTACCCAATCTCTACGGAGGATTCGCCTCATGCGAAGATCAATCGGCCTCGCCCTGACTCTTGCCCTCGCCTTCGAATTTACAGCGTGGGCGGGACTGGGAAGCAACAAGACGATGTATGACGGTGGAACAATAACGGTCATTAAACAAGGCACCGAAGGGAAGTCTTCTACTCAGGACGAGAAAGTCTTCGTATTCGATTACAAGGGTGGTCAGCTTTCGATTCCGTACGAGAAAATTAACGACATTGAGTACGGTCAAAAGGCCGGGCGCCGGGTGGGATTAGCCATAGCTATTTCTCCTTGGCTGTTGCTTTCCAAGAAGAGGAAACACTTTCTCACCATTGGATATCTTGACGAAAGCGACAAGCAGCAGGCGGGTGTCTTCGAATTAGGCAAGGACATCGTTCGAGTCACGCTTGCGAGTTTAGAAGCACGCACTGGCAAGAAGATCGATTACCAAGACGAAGAGGCTCGCAAGAGTGGACTCGGCGGTCTCTGAGAACGCCATGGACACCACGCTGCTGTTACTGCTATTTGCTTTAGGACAGACGACGACCGCACCATCGCCATCTGCACAGCCGAGTCAGACGGTTGTGCAGAGTGGCAGCAATACCGTCGCACCGGAACTCGCTGCGAAACTCCTGAACGTGAAGCGTATTTTCGTTGAGGGCTTTGGTGACGATGCCATTTCGAAGCAACTTCAGGCGATGGTTATCAATTCACTGTCCGAATCAAAACGCTTCATCATCACCGAGAACAAAGAAAAGGCGGACGCCGTATTGAAGGGGACCGGGTTGGAGAAGACCGCTCAGGAACTCCATGCGATAGGCGAAGCGACCAGCGTAGCGGCGGCGTCTGGTGGGGAGCACAGTGAAATTAACGGAAACGTCTCTGGCGGGACAGGATCAATCTCCGGATCCAGCAACGGTGGATTTATTGCCAGAAAGATGGGAATCGCCGATTCTCAAACTTCAACGGAAACCGTAAACGATGCTCGACTCGCAGTCCGATTGGTTTCAAGCGATGGTGACGTGATCTGGACGACCACGAAAGAAAGCAAAGGGGCGAAGTATAAAGGGGCGAGTGCCGATGTCGCAGACCAAATCGTTAAGCAGTTGATTTGGGATTTGGATAAATTGGAGCACCCGGTAAAGTAAAAACGGATCAACGCAACGACCTAACAGTCTCGCGAGGGCGCGATCACTAAGGCGAGAGGGCGAGCCGAAGCCCGCCCCTTCCCGGCTCACTGACTGATTTGTGCAGCCTCGTTGCGTCCGGCGAACTCCACCTCAGTAACCTTGCTTCCATCGGTTAGAATCTCTGCACTCTGAGCCTTCGTCGGAAGCTTTGTCCATTGAATTGGAACTGTCGCAATGACCTTGTTCCTCTGGATCACTTGAATCTCCGACTTGCCCTCTTCCGCTCTCAATTCATACTGACCGGTTGGACTTGAGTGCTTCCAATGGTTGTACGGCCAATGAGGATGAGCGGGCCTGTTGACGTGTGGGCGATGTTGTAGGCAGCGGCCCCGACCTTGACGCCCCCCAAATATCCCAAGAACGAAAGATCAGGCACAAGGAAGAGGGCAGCGAACAGTGCCCAACTCGAATGTGATTCTCGATAGAGGAGGAGACTGACGGCGAGCAGGACGCCGCCTTCGATACGAAGGAGCAGACCGGGTTTGGTGAGCATTTGGAAATCCTAGCACGGCACCAATTTCGTACAGGTAAGGAAGACTCGTGGGATGGAAATCAGATCAGAGCCGCCGCGCCTTTTCCGTCATCTGGACCAGAACATCTCTCGCCTCTGCCGGACTGCTCACTTCCCGCGGGAATGCGATGCGGGCCCCGCCTGCACCATCCTGGTTTTTTCTCATCCAACGCATATGGCATTACCGATCCGAATGGGAATCCTGGCTGCTTACGCGAAAGTGTGGAGAGACTGCCGACGCGGCCCAGATACAACAGTGTTCGCGCTCGCTCTGCAAATGACGGTTCTGGGATCAAGTTTTGCGTTCTGCCCGAGCTTGCGTGTTTTCCTGCCGATGGTGAAGACAACCTGATACCCCGCCTCGGATGCGGCTCTCTGGAACAAACTAGCACGTCGCGACTGGCGAGCGAAACCGCGCTAGACTTTCGTCACATCCTTAAATCTGAAAGGAATGGCAAGCGGGTTTTTCCTGGGCATGAGATCACGATCAAATCGTTCAGTCGTCATCGTCATCTTTATTTGTCTTCTGGTCGCCGCAGTCATTGCCTATCGGACGAAACAAGTCGGAGTGCGGGATTTCCCTCGATCAGCAGAGCGTGGTCCACAAGCGGAAAGTGCGGATGCACGCATCGGCCCCCGAGACATCTATCCCGATCCAATTCGAACGCCGGGAGCCGTGAATCTCGACATAACTCAGGACGACATCGACCAAACGATCTGCAATCCTCAGTGGTCAACCAGATCGGTCCGCCCGCCTGCCCATTACACAGACAGGCTCAAATTTGAACAGATCGAGGAATACGGCGACTCAGACACGAACCCACGGGACTACGAGGAGGATCATTTGATTCCGCTCGAACTGGGCGGCAATCCGACCGATCCGCAAAACCTCTGGCCGGAACCGTTCGACACTTCCATTCCCGATGGCGGTGCCCGGTCAAAAGATAGGGTCGAGAATTACCTTAACCGGGAGGTCTGTGCTGGCGATCTCACGCTTGAGGAGGCACAACGTGAAATCGTGAGCGACTGGTACAGGGTTTACGTCGCGTCCGTGCAGAGGCATTAATGGGCCGTGGCAGCAGCAGCTAATTCCTTAGAAGCGGCTGGTTGTGCGGACATTTGCTCCTTCATCTTCTTTTTCATTTCCTGAGGGGTGGGTTGTGCAATATGGGTAGCAACCATCCAAGCGTAGCCCTCGGGATCGACAACGGTCCCGCAGCGGTCGCCCCAAAACATATCCATCACCGGTCCCTTGGGCACGGCCCCGAGCTTTACCGCCTTTGCAACCACCTTGTCTGCGTTCTCCGTCAGTAGATACAAACTCGCCGGTGAAGAGCCGATTGTTTTCGCGCTGCGGGCACCCATCTGTGGAATTTCTGGTCCCAGCATTAATGTCGTACCCCGGAGCGTCAGCTCGGCATGTATCGCCTTGCCGTCTGGGCCATTCATGATTCCCCGTTTGGCAAAGCCGAATGCCTTTTGATAAAAAGCTGCCGCCGCCTTCACATCGGTCACCGTTAGCATTGTCGTTACCGAGCAGTACTGCTTTTTATTGAGGGGATCGACCTTTTTTGGCATACCACTCCTTTGGTGAGATGAGCATTCAACGGCATTGTTACAGGATTCGGTGATCGTAGTAAAGGCACTTCGCGCCAACTCTTGGTGTTCGGCTCATCGGACATATCGGAATTCGGAAAATCGTGCGCCACGGTTGGCTCCGCCGGCTCGCCAGATGGCACGTCAGGGCGGTCAATAAAGCCCGCATAGCCCCCAAACCACCAGCTAGCGCCCGTAGGTCATGCGCCGTGCGAGCGTTCCCACGAGCCGAAAAGGAAAGATGCTTCGTGCGAGTCTTAGCTGAAACACTAATTCCTTGCGGGAAGTGTACGCTCGGCGGCTCAAGGAAATCGGTGCAGTGGCGGTCCATTTACGCTAGAGTTTGGCTAATATGCAGATACAGAATGCGCTCGAAAACCCGTCACCCTCGCTGGCCGTCAAATGAGCACGCCGGTCTCCAGTACTTCAGCGCCGATCCTCTATCATCTGGCCATTGAGCGCTTCCGCTGCATCACGACCTTCTCATGGCACCCTGCCAAAGGCGTCAATCTGATTCTCGGCGGCGGCGATGTTGGCAAAACGACCATCCTCGATGCCATAGGGCTTCTTCTCAGCCCCACCAATCCCGCGACCCTTGCCGATACCGACTATCACGCGAGGAAGATTGAGGCGGGCTTCGTCATTGAGGCCATCCTGTCTCTGCCACTACAGAGCGGGATCAACCAGCAGACCAAAGCTTACTGGCCGTGGGACTGGACCGGCAGCGAAGCAGTCGTGCCCAGCACGGACGGCGATGGCGGGATGAAGGGCGAACCTGTCTATCGCCTGCGCGTGCGTGGAACAGAAGATCTCGAACTGGCTTACGAAGTTGTGCAGCCGGATGGCACCGCCGACAGTTTGTCGGTCGGACTGCGGCGCAGCATCGGTCTCGTCCGCCTCAGCGGCGACGACCGCAACGACCGCGACCTCCGACTCGTCCAGGGGTCAGCTCTTGATCGACTGCTTTCCGACAAAGCGCTGCGCTCCCGGCTGGCAAGCGAACTCGCGAAGAGCGACGTGACAGAGCAACTCACAGACTCTGCGAAAGAGGCCCTGAAAGCTCTCAATCTGGTCTTCAAGACGAAGAGCCTGCCTGATGAACTTAACCTGGCGATCACCGGCGGACAGGGCCTGTCCATCACAGCACTGATAGGACTCACTGCCAAACGTGAGGGCGTGCAATTGCCACTGGCGAGCTGGGGATCGGGGACAAGACGGTTTGCCGCCCTAGCGATTGCCGAGCAGAATCAGGGAGAAGCTCCCGTCACGCTTGTAGATGAAATTGAACGCGGCCTTGAGCCCTACCGGCAGCGGTTTTTGATGGAAGTCTTGCAGGCGGGCAAGTCGCAGGTTTTCGTGACCACACATAGCCCATCGGCCATTTCTGCGGCGTCCAAAGCAAGCCTCTGGTACGTTGACCATGCTGGCGGGATCGGTCAGCTCACATCGTCGACCGTGGCAAGGCAACGCAAAACCGACCCGGAGACATTCCTCGCGCGCCTCGCGGTCGTTGCCGAGGGTGCGACCGAATTCGGTTTCGCCTCCGCTCTTCTTGAGAAGGCGATGGGCTCATCATTGGAGCGGCACGGAGTTCATGTTAGCGACGGCGGCGGGCATGAAGCCGCGCTCGGCCTTCTTGAAGCGCTCGCTGCAGGCGGCTTGGGTTTCGGCGGATTTGCCGACGACGAGGGGCGGTACCCGACACGCTGGCAGAACGTCGCACAGAGGCTCGACAAACTGCTTTTCCGCTGGCAGTCCGGCTGTATCGAGGAAAATGTTATCAACCTCCTGCCCGACGAGAAGCTGGAAGCGCTGTTGACCGACCCCGAGGACAATAAAACGGGCATGCGCTTGCGCACGCTGGCGGATCGGTTGGGAATCCAAGGGCAAGAGAAAGACTTTGCGACGATTAAGGCGAAGGCCGGATCGGGCCTCAAGGCGCTCATCCTCGCGGCCGTATTGGGGACCGTCCCCGATGACAAGGCAGCAGAGAAGAAACACTATCAGTCCCACGGCCAGACCTGGTTCAAATCGGTCGATGGCGGCCGCGAACTTGCCGCGAAAATCTTCAGTCTCGGCATTTGGCCAATACTGAAGCCGCAGCTGATGCCGTTTTGCAACGCCGTCCGCGAGGCGGTCGATCTTGACGAAATCCCGGACCTCAATCCGTGAGCGACGATAGTGTCCATGCCGCGCTGCGATCCGATGCTCCGCTTGTGGTGGTGGAAGCGCCTGCCGGTTGCGGGAAGACGACCAAGGGCGCTGACTACGCGCGCGAAATCGCCATCTCGGGCGGCCCTAACCGGCTCCTCATCCTAACCCATACACATGCTGCCTGTTCCGTGTTTGCGGACCGCACCAAGGGCGTCGGTTCCCGCGTTGAAATCCGCACTATCGACAGTGTGATTGCGCACATCGCGTGTGCCTACCACAGGGGTCTCGGGCTTCCGGCCGACATCGCAACGTGGGTTCGTCAGCGCCCGGAAGGACATGCGGAACTCGCGCTCAGCGTCGCTGCGCTCCTGAAGCGCTATCCGATGATTGTCGCCTCATTGGCGCAACGCCATCGCGTCGTCATTTGCGACGAGCATCAGGATTCGAGTGGCGAGCAGCATTCCATCGTCATGGCGCTGCAGAGCCAGGGCGCGAGGCTCCGGGTATTTGGCGATCCCATGCAGAAAATATTCAAGGAAAGAGTACGCGTCAGCGCGCGCCCTCCCTGCGACTGGAACGCCCTGACATGTCAGGCACAGGCATTTGAGCAGCTGGATTTTCCGCACCGATGGTCGAGCGGATGTCCGCATCTTGGGCAATGGACCCTGACGGCGCGAAGTGCGCTGAAAACGGGCGGTACGATCGACCTGCGCGACGGGCTGCCGCCCAGCATTAGCGTCGTCTTTGCCGAAAACCAGTCTCAGAGAAACTTTGAATACCAGCTCTCCAGCCAGGACCGGAAACAGATAGATTCATTTGAACGCGCGCAAACGTCTCTTATGATACTCAGCCCCTACAACGAAACCGCCCGATCCTTCCGTGGATTTTTTAATCGACGCATTCCGCTCTGGGAAGGTCACACCCGGCCCGGCCTGGAAAAGCTAGTGGATGCGCTTGCCGCAAGGCAAGGTGATCGCGCTGCCCTTGCCGCCTCCATCGTCGCGTTCATGGGCGAAGTGGGCAAGGGGTTCAGCCCATCGGCTTTCGGCAACAGGTTCGAGAAAGAAGTACGCGAAGGCTGCACGGGAAACTGTCGGGGCAAGCCTGCAACCATCCAGGAGCTTGCGCGGTTTCTTGTAGCCGAGGCCAACCATTGCGGCGTCGCCAAGATGCTCCGCCGTCTTTCAGAACTTACCACCACAGACGAAGACTTCACCGATATCAAAATCGACTGTCGCAGAGAATTTGGGGAAGCGATCCGCCTTGGCGATTTCGATACAGCCGACAGCGGATTTGCGGAGATTACCCACCGCCGTATCTATGCGCGCCCGAAGCCTCCAGAGAAGGCCATCAGCACAATCCACAAGGCGAAGGGTCTGGAGTGCGACAGCGTGATCGTCATGCCCTGCGATGCCAAGAATTTCCCGGACAAGCCCGAGGCAAGGTGTCTCCTTTACGTCGCGCTCAGCCGAGCGAAGAGTCGTCTGATGCTGGTTGTTTCGCGCACCAGCCCAAGTCCCCTCCTCAGCATCTAGAGGCAATCTGGTCGTTACCCTAACTGGGGCATAATCTATTTGTCCTTTGCCATTTGAGTAGAATCATCTTTAATGCATTGGGCAGGGGGAGCGAATGTCGGCAAGAACTTTGAAGATCGATTAGCTAGACCTCGACCTTTTAAATCCGCGCATTAGTAAAGACCTCTCCGCTTTTATCCAGCTTGCTCTCCAAAAAGTCAGCGGCGGAACGCAAGGCTGTAATTGCTCGCAGCTTTTCGTAACTTGTCTCAGTTGCGACGCGAAGGCACTCGAGGCCATCGGGGTCGGCCCGGAGATCTAAAAAAGCGAAATGCGACGAGGTCACCTCAACCCACACGTCGCCATTCCCAAGAGGGAGCTTTTGTTTAACGAGACATGGGTTCTTTTTCATCGAGGTCTTCGAGGCTTTATCCTTGGACGGATTTGAGGAAGTCATTTGGGCAACCGGTCCATCAGTTGAGATACTCGTCTTTCTGCTCGGCGTAGAACATCTGTTCGTGCTCGTCGCACCAGTCCACCTCGCCAACCCGGCCAGCGCCGGGCCCTCGGACGATCAACACCTGCACGACGTGGGCCGGTTTCCCGCACGGGGGATGGCCTTCCAAGTGCCAGCTACAGGTGGGGTTGGCTACCGATTCCGATCCACTATTTCTTGCCATTCTTGTTCTCCTGGCGGTGACAGTGTTTTCACCTAAGTTTCTACGCGAGGGATATACAGCTGAACTTAGGTAAAAATGGCGTCACCGAGTGTCACCTGTCACCCAACTTAATCGAGAGCATCTGAAAACAGCGTTACGGCGCAGAGCTACCCGTTTCGACCGGCAGCCTCTACAAATAAGTCGAGTAGTCGCCTATTTCCAATTCGTAATAGATTCGATGCCGCAGAACCACAGGTACTGCTCATCGCAGGTGAATACCCCTGATTGCGCCACCTCGGCGCAGTGCAGAACGCACATGTGGTGGGTGTAGACGGGCTCGCCGCAAATCGTTGTTGGGTTGATCTGCCATTCGCATCCCGGCTCGGTTCGAGCCAAAGCACAAGCGGCCTGTGCCAAGGCTCTGTTTTGCTTGCGGACGGCGATGCGGTCACCGATTACGTTGCTTCGCATCTGCTTTGGAGTTTCCAGCATGATCAATTCTCTTCGAACATATAATACGAAGTCTGTTGTCATGTCTTGTAAACTTCTTCCAGTTTTTCTGCCCCTTCTTTCGGGTCGCTCACAATCTCCACTATCCAGTCCCCCGGCCGCTCACCGGAAAAGTCACAAGACCATTTCTGCTTTATCTCGCGGCCGTCGGAGTCGGTGACAGTGTGAATGAATGGGTTTTCATATCCGTGTTGCCGGTGAAACATTGATCCCCAACTGTTACGGTCGCACGTGGGACAAGCCCACCGTTCCGTAGCTTTCCATCGGTGCCGCTCGCACTTCCACCCGCTTTTGAGCTGCTCAGCTCTAATTCTTTCCCCAGCCTTGCGCAATTGCTCGACCTCAGCCGGGTCTTCAGCTGCGTTGACCGCAACCACAGTCACAGGCGGTAGCCACAGATCACGGAGCTTCGGCTTGTCCTCAACCAGCGTGCGGTAAGCCTTCAGCAGGTTGCCGGTGTTGTTGTTGAGATTTTCCACGAGGACTCTCCAGCGCTGGATCTCATCCAAAGCAGCCTGGGGGCATCCGGCAGCGATTAGCTCGCTGGCTTTGTCGGGGATGAGCGGGTAGAGCGGGGTCGGCGGCGAAAGGGGGGCGGGCGGAACCCGGGGGGTTCCTAAAAGCCGTACAGGTGGTGGGGTGGGGTTGCTGTTGCCTTCCTTCCCTCCCTTAATTTGAGTTGAGAATTCTTTCGCCTTTGACTTGGGTTTTTCTTCAGCTTGGAGAGGCAAAGATTCTAGAGGCTTACTCTTAAAGGATGTATGGAAAGGCTCCCGTCCACCCTGGGTGGACTTTGGATCGGTTCCAGATGGACTTTGGATCGGCTCGTTTTGGACTTTGGATCGCTTGGGTTTGGACTTTGGATCAGGTGCTGGTTGCGGTTTAAGCAGTCCCGATCTGCCGCCCTTGTCATAGAAATTTTCCTTGCTAGCACCGGCATGCCGGAGTTCCTGTTCGTTGCAATACACCTTCGTGATGGCCGTCTGGCGCCCTCCGTGCGCTTGGATCGCCCGCTGCTGCTTCTCAATGCGACCGAGAGCCTTAAGAGTCTTCACGGCATCGCAGGCGGACCCGTGACTGAGCCGGGTTTCGTCCATGATCGTGGCAATGCCCACAGTGGTTTCGCCTACCCAGTTGGCGTGTGCACAAAGGCGCTGGAATACATCCGAAGTCTTTTTGTCCGGCATGGACTTCGCAGCATAACCGCCCGCAAGGGTATACGGGTTGTATGGCTTACGCTCTTTCTCATCTTTCACGGGTGTACCTCTCGCGTTTCGATTTCAACCGTTCTTGCTTACGCCAACCATCTGGAAAGAACGGTTGGGCGGCCGGTAGCAAGAGTAGAAACCAGCCGCCTCAGAATCTGGGGATCAACCAGACCATCACACTTATAGTACTGAGTAGTCCGTTTTCCCCCTGGCGAACAAATGCGGCTGCGGTGACGATGTCTTGCCAATTAGGCTGGCAACCGGCGGGTGCCGTACCGGACTCACTTTGTGCTTCCAGGGCCGTCCTGGAGGTGGGATGTCGCATCAATGCTCATCCTTCCTCGGGGCACACCATGACCATCGCCTGTTCTTTCGTCTTCCGTTAAGGGTCTTCCACCGGACTCACCAGCCCGTTCGGCGCTTGTGCTTGGCTATCAATTCCACCTCCAGGCCGAACAACACCAAGAAAACCTGAACTGATCTCCCGGGGATCTCTTCAACTTCTACGGATGGGTAGCTATGCTTTTGAAAGTTCGTCCTGTTTGACGGGCAACGGCAAGAGCTTCCAGCAGGACGGGATAGGGCACTGCACTTTGTCGTGCCGATTGTAGGGGGTCTCAACGACGTCATTGCCTTTAGTGTCCTTTAGGAAATCGCCTTGGGGCACGTCAGGGGTGAACTTCCCGTGCTTGTCAACGAAGCCGCTGTCCCCGTTTCTGAGGACGACGTAAACGTCGGCCTGACTGAATTTGAAAGCGATTTTCTGTGCGACGAGCTTCAGGTACTCGTCCGTCAGGTTGCACTCGCACTTGAGAGAAGGCTCGCTAGAGGTACCTGGGTAAAACCCTACTACTGTAAGGTAAGACCCCGCCTTTACATAAATCGCTATGTAGTGCTTTAGTGATTCTAGGTCTACTACACCCGCCACGCCACTTCTGAGGCCTACATAAAAAGCTGTCATGAGAGATCTCCAGGCCGCCGCCCAGGTGACTTCCCCGAGCGGCCAAAGCCTGGACTTCCGTTTGTGAAACGTGTCCGCTTGCTTCTTCATGTGATCCATGGTTTTTCTCTGCGTTTAGGCCGCCGCCGTATAGAACGATTCAACATGAAGCGGATTCTTGTCCAGCGGACGGATGCCTACAAGATGTTCCGCGCCGAGTGACAGGACCCAGACGGTCTGGTCTTCACGGACTTTGTCCTCTTTGTGCCGGTGCCAGTTCATGCCGTCACTTTCGTTCTCGTAGCCCTGCGTGGAGAAGTAATTGACATCCTTCCCCGCATAGGCGGACAAACGGTTCCGCAACGCTTGGTACGGTTGCGGCATCGCATCGATGTCGTACGTCATGTTGTCGTACGAACTGCGAGTCGTCTCATACGGAATGGACCAGCCCGGAAACGATAGACGCCGCTTAAGATTCCCCCACGGCTTGTTCTTCTTCCGTTCGTGCGGAAGAGATTTGCAGAATGCGAACAACTCCTCCGCTTCCGCCTTCGTATAAAAATCAGGTTGGTAGGGGATCACGATTTCACCCCGAGTTTGGCGGAGATTTCCGCCGCTTTCGTAGGCTTCTTAAGCTTGGGGGACGGTGCAAGTGGCACGTGCGGCGTGAATGTGTAGACGGCGTCAACTTTCACTACGCCGTAGTCCTTGTACTTCTTCCGCTTCCGTGCGGATTGCGCTTCCGCAAGCGTGCGGAAATGGCATTCCCGCATCAAATCAACGGAAACGCATTGCGGATCGCCGCCATCCGCAAGCGTGTAGAAAGCCTCCGTCCCCGTGTTTGCGGCGACTTTCTGCTTCTCTACGAATGCTTGTTGAGCGGAGACGCCGTCCGCAAATGCCGCCGCACTCGCTTTCTCAAGTTCCGCGGCCGTGACGGTTGCGGCTTTTGCCGCTTCCGTTTCCGCAACTTGCTTGAGAATCTTTTCGTGTAGTTCAACGGGGATCACGTTTCCCGCCGGGCCCGTGATTGAAATGCCCGTGGAAGTTGCGGCCTTGTGTGCGGCGAGTGCGGCGGCATTGTTCTTCACGCGTTGTGCATGAAGCCGTGCGGCTTTCTCGTCCGCCATCTGCTTAGGGGATTTAGGCTCCTCAAGAAGACGGCGGATTGTGCGGGGATCACGCTGTAGGAAATCGTGACATATTTCCTGCCAGGTGTACTTACCGAGAATAGGCGTTGCAAGACGGTTGAACTTGTCACGGGGAAGTGCTTCAACAATCTCGTGCAACTTGATGATGTACGGAAGTGCGGAACGGATTTTGCAAAACGATTCCCCGCAACGGTTCAACAACTCTTGAAAGACGGGACCGCCGTCATCGTAATAGAAATCGTTAGGACTTGTGAAAGCTGCGGCTTCGTCCGCCGTGACAACGTGTGCGAGCAAAAGCGTAGCGGACGTTTCGTCCGCAACGGTCAAATCAACTACGGTTGTGGATTGTGTGTCCATTGTTAGACTCCTTTGAGTGTTTACCGCGACGCCAGTATCTCAGGTGGGATTCGGGGCCGAAATTGCTCCCAAGAGTCAAAAAAGAGCTATGCTCGCAAAGCGATGGCAATCAACGAGATGGCGCTCCGGAAGTGGACGGCAGCGGTAGAAAGGGGGCTTGAGCGGCACGAAACCCTCTTGAAACGTTGCCGGGAACGAGACAAGAAGGCTTTGGCGATAGTCCAGCGGCACGAAACCCTGTTGATGCGGGGCCGGGAACGCGACAAGAAGATTCTGGCGGTAATCAAACAACTGCTGGAAATCAACAAGGGGACGATAGATGCGATGCCAACCGACAAGGAACTATCGGGACACCGAGCGGCACGCAAAAAACTGAGCAAGGGCGAGCGCCCTGTCTACGACTTAATGTTCATGTACCGGGACCAAGAAATCGCAGACAAGCTGATCCTTTCCGTTCATACGGTCAAGGGTCACATGAAAAACATAAGGAAGAAACTGGGCATCACGCGGGGACGCAAGGATCTGTACATGCAACGGAATCAATCCATGACACTCAAGGAACGATTGCGGCAGGAGATGTCCATAAACTCGGGCACCAGACCACTGATCGCAGAAGAATGGGCGGACAAAATCGACGCGACCGTCAAAGAAACCAAGGCGGCATTGGTCGAGCTAACGCGCGAGCGCGTTGTGCGACCCGTCGATACGCGAGCCGAGCGTGCGTATAGTCTGATGGAATTTTGACGCCCTTCGTCGTCCGCATCACACATGGGTGGAGTTCGCGCGAACACACAGATTCCGCCTTGCAACAAATAAACCTCAATCGCGGCGGGCCGGAACCGGACAGATCGCCCGATGCAGATGACCGGCGTCTCTGGGGTTGCGCCCCGCTAGTGTGACGCCCGCTATTTCGAGCCGTCTACGCTTTTATCAGGAAGCCGTCGCCATCCGGCACTCCGGAAGACCGCGCCACGTGGCTCACCCTCCGGCAAACCGGCGCCCATTTCCCAAAAACTTATAAGTCGCCCAGATGAAAATATCGCCAGGCCAGTATCATAAGAGGTGAATTCTGGCTTCCACATTTCGACTGCGGTACACGCCTCCATCGAGGGCATTCTCTCGATTGCCGCGTTCTCACCGGCAAACACGCCGATCAAGCTCAATTCCTCCGCCACAACGGTCGATTTCCTGGCCCCGGTCTTACAAGAAGACAATCAATCTGGCATCATCTACAGAGCGCAACCGAAGCGACGACGGAAAGGACGAAAGTCCATGAATCGTCGCAGCGGTCAGAACGGAACTGTCGTCATTCAGGCAGGGTGGTATCGAGTGAGATGGCGACAGGATGTAGTAGGTCAAGAGCAACGTCAGCAAATGAACGAGAAAATCACGCCGGTCGTGTTCGACAAGAACGGAACCCCCAAGCCTCCGTCGCAAGCGGTACGGCGCACGGCTCGGGAAATCGTCGAACGCTCCGGCGCGAATAGCAAAGAGCACTTTGACCACGTCGTACTCGGTGTAGAAACTTTCAAAGAACGTGCGGAAGCATTTCTTCGTGAGGTTCAGCACCGCCGTTACGGCAAATACAAAACGTCAACGATCCCTTCGATTGAGGGAGCGCTTCGCAAGCATATCTATCCTGTCATCGGCCACTTACCATTGGCACAGGTGAACAACAAGAGTTGCAAGCCGTTGGTTGAGGCAATGTTCAACGCAGAGTTGAGCATCTGTTCCGTAAACAACTACATGCGGCTCGTCCTGCAACTCGTCCGTTCCGCTAAAGACCCGGAAACGGGCGAGCCAGTCCACCGTCTCACGTGGAATCGTGAATACCTCGGACTTCCCAAAACAGTGAAGGACGAGCAGCACGTTCCGGCTGTGACGGCGGACCAGGTTGACAAACTCGTGTCGGAAAGTAAGGGCGATGAACAGGCGTTGTATGTGATTGCGGCCGCAACCGGGATGCGGATCGCAGAAATCCTCGGTCTGGAAGCACGGCACATCGTCAACAACGGCCGGACTCTCGTGGTCGAACAATCCGTTAATCGTTTTGGGCGCCTTTCTGGGCTCAAGACACGGGCAGCAAAACGCAACGTCGATGTGAGTAAAGCTGTCGGAGATTATTTGCTTGCCTTCATCGACGGCAAAAGCGGTTTTCTGTTCCAAACGAAGAAAGGGACTCCGCTTCGTGCCGGGAATCTACGCCGACGTTGGCTGGATGAGCGGCTCGATGATTACGGCTTTCACAGCTTCCGCCGATTCCGCATCACGCATTTGGAGGCGGTGCGGGCGCATGGACACCTGACCAAAGTATGGGCGGGGCATTCTCTGGGGAACGACATTACGTCGGAATACGCCAAGTCGATCAAAGAGAATTTGCCCTTGCGACTTGAAGAAGTAGAGAAAGTTGGCACTGGATTTGCTGTACCTGCTCCAAAGTGCTCCAAGATTTCTGGGGCACAAGCAGTTGCGGTGGCTGCGTAAGTGATGGAGAATGATTGGAGTAGCCGACAGTGGGCGTGTAGCTCAGCTGGGAGAGCACCTGCTTTGCAAGCAGGGGGTCACCGGTTCGATCCCGGTCACGTCCACCAACATCACCTGCAAATTCAATCAGTTGCTAATTGGGCCTTTGCGCGACTACTGAAACTTGGGTCCATTTGGGTCCAATAAGAAGCTTCTCCACTTTTTCAACCGCTCTGCGTTGCTCTTCCGGAATCGCGTGCAGATAAATCTGCCGTGTGACTTCCGGCGAAGCGTGGCCTAAAAGCGCTTGCACGGTGCCTAGCGGTGCTCCTACAGCGTCCAGCAACGTCGCGTGGCAATGACGCAAGGCATGCCACGTTATTCGCGGCAAACCGAGTTCCTTGCACGTTGGTCGCAGATGACGCTGTAAAAGGTTTCGCCGGCACAGTGGACGGCCTGAGTCTGTTGCGAAGACTAACTGCTCAGGCTCGAGCACACCTTGGCGCAAAGTGGAAAGAATGGAGGCTGCTTCTGGACACAATGGAATTGCACGAACACTTCGCCTTGTTTTGGGCTTGTCGAAGTGTCCCTCGTAAACGGTCTCCGTTACTTGCAGCACCTTGGCGTCCAGATTCACATTCTTCCACCGAAGCGCAAGAAGCTCACCAATTCTTAATCCAGTCAACACCAGGAGCAGTGCGATGGATTTGGCGGGCTCGGCAAGAGCTGTGACTAGACGTTGTACTTGCTGGGGCGTAACGACGGGCCGCTCCGGGTTGCAATCCCTCCTCGGGAGTCGCGTCTTGCGTACTGGATTGTCGGAGATGTAGTCCCATTCCTCCGCCGTACCCAGACTTTGCTTAACGCACATCGGATATGGTGCACGGTCTCCCACGCAAACCCGTCACGAAGCTTTGCCGCTAGAAAAGTCTGAATCGCTTCACGCGGAATGTCAGGAAGCCGCCGTTCACCAAAAGCAGGAATCAGATGAGCGCGGAGCATGTATTTGTATGCATCTGTGTTGCGTGCTTGAGTGTCGGGAGCACAACGGGTTCCCAGTCCATTTGCACGAATTCCTTCAATGTGCGCATGGCCTGTGGCCGCTGACTTCCGCTATTCAATGAACAAAGCCGCTCCGAGAGAGCACG
>CAVPVC010000008.1:0-6065 GCA_963709105.1 uncultured Acidobacteriota bacterium | reverse complement strand
GTCCCCGGCTCGATTCAGCTCCCAATGGTGCAAGCCTCCGCTGTGACGGTTGCCGCCAACGCGCCTTTTTCCGCGCAAAGCGATTCCCATGAGAAGGTATCTATCGCGACGAAGGCATCGACTTCCCAAAATGCCGCCGTCGCACCCAATTCAACTCTCGCCGCAAACGGGAATCAGCTGACCGCATCCAGCACGCTTCAACAGTCTTTGGCGCCGTCCGCTGCTCTCCAAGCCGACGCCAATCAGCAGCAAGCGCAGAATCGCGAGAAGCTAGCCCTCGAGATCACTGCCCGTCTCCATTCGCCCTTAGGAGATGCGCCGTCAGCGCCCGCCCCGGCCTCCACGACAATTCTGGCCGACGTCTCAGCAATCCCGTCAGGCGCGCAACCCCCAAATGCTTCCACGTCGAGCTCCGCATCCAGCGACTCCGTGAAGCCCGCCAATTCCGACAGCGGCTCATCCAGCGCCAGCCAATCCGGATCGGGCGACACCAATTCCCAGAATCCGAATGCAAGTTCGAATCTGAATGGAAGCTCGCTGGCTGCCGCGAACGGCTTGGGAGCGTTTGCCATTGCCTCTGCCGATTTTTCGCGTCACGTTACGACGCCGGAGGCTCTCGTTTCGCCCCAGACGTCAGCCGACAACACCGCAACCACCGCCGCACAGCGGCCGACGAGCGCCGCTCTCCTCACCGCGCAACAGCCCGCGCTTCCTTCCTCGCTGCCCACTTCCCTGAACGACGTCGTCCAGGCCAGCCGGCTCTACCAGCGCGTCGGTGGCGCGGAAATGCACATCGCGATGGACACGGACCTTCTCGGCTCGATCGACCTCCGCGCGGTCATCCACCAGAGCGGGCTCACGGCAACCATCGGCGTCCAGCACGCGGACGTTCAGGCGCTTCTTTCGAGTGAACTCCCCGGCCTTCAACACGCGCTCTCGCAGAAGAATCTGCACGTGGAGCAGATTTCCATCTTTGGCAGCGCGGTTGGCGGCCAGTCAAATCAAGGCGGCAGCCAGAGCCAGCAGCAGAAACAAACTCCCGCATTCGCGCCGCAAGCGGCGGCTGCGTGGCCGGGAAGCTCGAATGGTTCAGGCGAATCGCCCGCCAGTGTGAGCGACGCCGTGGCTGCCAGCGGTGGCACCGGCCGCCTCAGCGTTCACGCGTAGCAGAAGAGAGAGGAGAAGCAACATGTCTTCGATAGCAAATCCGATAACGTCACAGCCGACCGGGACCACCTCCACCGGGGGCGCCTCCGGCAGCTCCAGCACATCGTCGGCGCCCAACAACCAACTCACCGGCTCCTCATTCATCCAGCTGCTCACCGCGCAGTTGCAGGCGCAGGACCCGCTGAATCCCATCGATCCCACAGCCTTCGTCACGCAGCTCGTGCAATTCAACCAGCTGCAGCAGCTCATCGATATCAACCAAACGCTGACGCAGCCGGCTGCCACGTCGTCCTCAAGCGGCACTCAATCGAGCGCTTCGCCAACTTCCGCCGTGCAGCCCAACTCCCGTTCGGCGTCCATGGCAAGTCTTTAAATCAAAGGAGAAACAAAATGGCATCCTTCGCAACATCGCTGTCCGGCTTGCAGGCCAACTCGCAGGATCTCTCGGTAATCTCCAATAACCTCGCGAACCTCAACACCACCGCCTATAAAGGAGCGAGCGCCGCCTTTCAGGATTTGTTCTACCAGCAGATCGGCACCAGCGGCGATGGAAACCCGATCCAAATCGGAGTGGGCACCACGGTCGGTTCAGTGCCCGCAAACTTCACCGAAGGGAACATCCAGTCCACCGGCGTTCCCACCGACGTGGCCATTCAGGGCAGCGGTTTTTTCATCGGTGTCAACAACGGCCAGGAGGTATACATACGCGCCGGCAATCTTTCCATTCAGCCGAATGGCACCTTGGTATCCTCCGACGGCTCGGTGATCCAGGGTTATGGCGCCGTGAACGGCGTCATCAACACGAATCAAACCCCCGGCCCGCTCACCATATCGAGCGGGACGATCAATCCGCCCAGTCCCACCACCAACGCCCAGCTTTCCATCAATCTCAATTCGGGCACGGCCGCCGGCGGCGCGTTCAGCACGGCGCTCACCGTATACGATTCTCTCGGCGCCCCGCACATTCTCACGTATAACTTCACCAACACCGCCGCCGGCGCCTGGAATTATTCCATCACGATTCCTGCCGCCGATGTGGGCACCACCGGCAATCCCGTGGTAATAAAAAGCGGTACCCTCACATTCAACGGCTCCGGCCAGCTCACCGCGCCTGCCGCGAATGTTTCCGGAATTGCAATCACCGGCCTTGCCGACGGCGCCAATACGCTCACGTTCAACTGGAATCTATTCGACGCCAACAAGAACAGCCTGCTCACCCAGGTGGCCGCGCCCTCCGCAACGGCCTCCACCTTGCAGAACGGCTTTGCCAGCGGTTCGCTCACCAGTTACACCATCGGAGCGGACGGCACCATCCAGGGCACTTTCAGCAACGGCCAGACGCAGTCGCTCGGCCAGATCCTTCTGGCCACTTTTGCCAATGAGCAGGGGCTCTCCCGCAACGGCTCGAACGAATTCCTTTCCACGCTCTCTTCCGGCGCAGCAAACGTCGGAGTTCCAGGCACCGGCGGACGCGGCACCCTTTCCGGCGGCTCGCTCGAGCAATCGAATGTGGACATTTCCACGCAGTTTGCCAACCTGATCGTGGCCGAAAGCGGCTACCAGGCCAACGCAAAAGTGGTCACCACGCTCGACACCATCGTGCAGGACACAATCAACCTGATCCAGTAAGGGAAGCCCAAGCAGCGGGACGGCAACGGGGCGGGGAAGTCCGCTGAGCGGCGAAACTGACGCGGAGCTACTTCATTTGAACGGGCTCGCAGGAACGAATTTCCAGTCTGGTGCAGCCCTTAGCGAGCAATCTCGGAAGCGATCGCTTCGCCGAGTTCGCTTGTAGTCGCTTTTCCGCCGACATCCGGCGTGCGCGGACCTCCGCGCCCGAGCACCGCTTCGATGGCGCGCTCGATCGCGTCCGCCGCCTCCGCTTCGCCGAAATGCCGCAGCATCATCGCGCCCGACCATATCTGCCCGATCGGGTTCGCGATGCCTTTCCCCGCAATATCGGGCGCCGACCCGTGAACCGGCTCGAACATGGACGGGAACTCGCGCTCCGGATTCAGGTTTCCCGACGCGGCAATCCCAATCGAACCGACGATCGCCGGCCCCAGATCGGAAAGAATGTCCCCAAACAGGTTCGATCCCACCACCACGTCGAACCAATCCGGATGCCGCACGAAATGCGCCGTGAGAATATCGATATGAAACTGATCCGTGCGGATATCGGGATAATCCTTCGAGACGGCCGCGAAGCGCTCATCCCAGAACGGCATGGTATGAATGATGCCGTTCGATTTCGTGGCCGACGTTACGTGGCGCTTGCGCGTTTTGGCCAGTTCGAACGCATAACGCATCACCCGGTCGCACCCGCGCCGCGTGAATATCGTTTCCTGAATCGCCAGCTCGTCGGCGGTGCCCCGGTTGATGCGTCCTCCGATTTCCGAGTATTCGCCTTCCGTGTTTTCGCGCACCACTTGGAAGTCGATCTGTCCCAGCTCAAAATTGCGGACGCTCGCCTGCATACCCCGGAGCAGTCGCACCGGGCGCAGGTTCACGTACTGCTGAAAGCCGCGGCGAATCGGGATCAGCAAGCCCCATAGCGAAACGTGGTCGGGCACTCCTGGGTAGCCTACCGCCCCCAGAAACACGGCGTCGTGTGGACGCAGCTGCTCGAGACCGTCTTCGGGCATCATCCGCCCGGTCGTGAGATACGTTTCGCAGTTCCAGTCGAATTGTTTCCACGAGACAGAAAAACCGAAACGCCGCGCGGCGGCCTCGATCGCTCGAATGCCTTCCGGAACCACTTCTTTCCCGATGCCGTCTCCGGGAATCGTTGCAATTCTGTAGTTTCGATTGTGAGATTTGTTCATGATTTTGCGGCCCGGGATTCGGAGTGCGCTCCAGCATCAAAAGGCGAATGACGATCTTACCCATCCGGCGCACACTCGTGCAACGTCGCAATCGGGCGCGCTTCGGCGTTTACTTCTGTTGTTTCGATTTAATGTAGCTGACCAGGTCTGTAATTCGTTGGGTAACTTGCGGTCCGGTGAGTCCTTCCGCTTCCTGGAAGGTAGTTCCCCAGAGCGGCATTTCCGCCGGACCGTGAGCTTCTATCTTCACGCCATTTTTCAGTACGTTTGCCACGTAGGCACTCGGGAAAATACCCTCGTGGCGTTTTGCCAGCGTCGTCAAATCGGGCGTCTCTTGCCGGAACGGCTCGGGCGCCGGACCGTTGCCCTTCAAATCGTTCCCATGGCAAACGGCGCAATGCCGCTTGTATAAAGCCGCTCCGGGGGAGGCAGTTGCGGAAGTCGCGTGCGGCTTCTCCGTTTGCCTATCTTGTTGCTTAGCTTGCGCAGCTAAAGGGCAACCAATGAGAAGCAGAAGCGCCAATTGCGTGACGATCGTTTTCATGGTTCACGCCTCCACTTGCCTTAAATCATTATCCGGGGCATGAGGAGGCTATTATGTGATGCCGATCACTCCGAGTGGTAAGTCGCATCACCCCGGGGATGCACGCCGCAAGCTAGGGCTCTGCAGGACAGAGGTGCTACTTTCCGTCAATGCTCACGCGGGCCGTTCGGATGCTCGATGCGCCGTGCCCGGTATCGGTCCACGCAAACAGAAGCTCGTTTCCGTCGCGCGCAACGCGCGGGTAGCGGCTGCCCGATGTCTCCGCGATCGTCGCCGCCGCGGACTTCACCCCGGCCGGAGAAACCTTTCGCACCCTGAATTGCGAATGGCTGCCCGCAACTTCGATGTATGTAACGGCCGCCGATCCGTCGGGCAGGAGCTGAACGCCCAGCCGGCCCAACGAACTCGCGTCGTCCACGCGAACGGGCTGCCCGAAGCTTTTGCCCTCGTCATGGGAGAAGGCCACGAACGCATGGCCCTCGTCGTTCTTGGCCATAAACCACGCGACGGCCACGTCGCGGCCGTTCGCGCTGATGGCAGGACCGTTGATCGGGCAAGCCTCGATTTTCCACGCATCGTCGTGCACCGCCGTCGGCGTGTCCCAACGGCTGCCGGCAAAGCGAGCGGTGTAGATGTTCCGGACTTCGGTGGCGCTTCGGTTTCGAAACGCGGCGATCGCGCCGTCGGACGTCTGCGCCACCGACGTCGAGCAGCACTCGCACACCCGCGATTTAACCACCGTCTCATTGAGTTGCTTGCCTCCCGGGCTGTACACCGACGAACGCAGGCTCATGTCCCCGGTTTCTTTTTCGGGATCGGTGGCTCGTCCATCGATCCATATCACGCCGAGCCCGCCGCCGGAGGCCGCAAACAAAGAGGCGAAGCCATGCTCAGTTTCAGTTCCATCGTGGTGCGGGCTGACGCCGCGAGACCATGTGCGCCCTTTATCCTTGGACCAGGAGAGCCGCACATTCGTGGCGTCCGGCTCAGATCCGTTGTTCTCGATCCAGTAAGCCGCAAGGGTTCCGTCAGGCAGCGCCTTCACCGAGGGAACGTCGTACTCGTTGATGAAGAAGTTGTCGCTCGATGTTACCGTTTGCGCCGCGGACCAGCCGGACGCGCTGCGCTCGGCGAATTTCAGCGTCGCGCGCTTTCCGGCGACTTCGAGCCAGCTCAGGATCACCCGGTCGCCCTGAATGGTCACCTGCGGCTCGGTGCTATTAGCGCCGGCAGGAGAAGCGAGCGGCTGCACGGCCCATATAGATTCGGGCCGGGCAAATGTGTACGAGCAGACTCCCGCAATCGTCAGTAACGCGACACACGCAATCAGACGCTTCATGGGTCGTTTCATCCTCGCACACAAATTTTCAGTTAAAAGTTAGCGGAAGAGGTATTCTTCGGCCCGGCTCAAACGAAGTTGGATTCTACTCCACCCCACGAACCGCGCGAAATCAAACGGGCTTGGCCCAGCAGCCGTCAGAGTCCTCCACAGATCTCCGAATCCGCCGCCCCAGCCCAACCCAACCTGC
>CAVPVC010000007.1:0-19478 GCA_963709105.1 uncultured Acidobacteriota bacterium | reverse complement strand
ACCGTGGCGGCGCCCGGATTCTTCATCGAACTGTCCCAGTGTTCCTGAAGCTGGTCCGCCAACCCGCAGCACGTCGAACGTGTTGAACGTATACGTTTTCGAAGGATCGGCCGGGTCGGGGGCTTCGCGCTCCCATACCAGCACCACGTAATCGCCCTTCGCGAACGCTTTCACCGGCGGATTCGGCAGGCGCCCGGAATCGCCTGCGCCGGCCGCTTCCCGAAGTCTCGACAAAAGCCGCCCGCCCGTTCGGGACGTTCGGATCATGCTGCACGTAATCCTCGGCCATATACCTCTGCGCGAGGTCGACATGCCGCGCGAACACCACCTCGCGCCACCAGTCCATCACCACTTCAAGTTCGCCTGCTCCTGCGCGGTCGTTTGCTTCGACTGCGCCGGCAACTGCGGCGCGCCAGCCAGCCCAGCGCTCCCAGCAACGCAATCAGCCCTGCAAAACCGCGTAGCCTCCGCAAATTCATCCACATGTTCGATCACTAATTCCTTTCCTGTCCCTGGCCCGGTCGCTGTCCCCGTCCTTGTAGCGGAAGTACCCGATTTCTTCCCCCAGCGCAAGCCTGTTCCCGTTGGTTCCAGCGCCGCGCCGCACTCCTGCCGGCGCTTTCCCTACGCTCTTTCGCTGGCGGCGCAACCGTTGCCCAGCGCTCGGCGATCTTGCTTCCCTCGAATCGCCACAACACAAATCCGCGAAACTGCATCTTGCTGCCTGTCGCCGGATCGGTCCAGCGCCAGACGTTGCGGCACATCACCTTGTCGCCCTCGGCAATCATGTCTTCGACGGTCACGCGCAGATCGGGCATGGCCTTGTACATCGCCACCATCATCTGCTCGTCGCCCTCGACGCCCGTAGGCTTTCCTCCCGGCCCGTCATGGTCGTAGAAGTCTGGCGTCATGTTCTTGCGGATCACCGCGGCATTCCGTTTGTTGACGAAATCCTCGAAATGCTCCTTAACAAAAGCCTTCATCTGATCGAGGACTGAGTTCGGTAGGCATGGTCGGCTCCTGATGGAAAATAGCGTCGGCATAAAACTTCGCGGTACCGCGTCGTGGCAACGGGGTCAGGCGCTGGAGCGCGCCGCGGACCGCGCTTTCAACTTCGCACTCTCTTCTTCCCGATTCTTCGGTGGCGCGCTGGTTTCAAGCGAGCGAAGCAGGCGGCTGGAAATTCCGGCGATCTCGTCCACGGCGGCGAGGAACGCGGCTTCGTTGGCCTTCGACGGTTTGCTGAACCCGCTGATCTTTCGCACAAACTGAAGGGAAGCGTTGTGGA
The DNA here is from genome assembly GCA_963709105.1 of uncultured Acidobacteriota bacterium. GTDB lineage: Bacteria > Acidobacteriota > Terriglobia > Acidiferrales > UBA7541 > Palsa-295. The sequence goes on along the minus strand of CAVPVC010000007.1, from coordinate 18,190 downwards.
CTTCCTCCGGGGTAACGGGCGGATCGAAATTAAACAGCGTCTTGATATTCCGGCACATCGGTGTCGCTCCCGTTCTATAACGGTTCCTAGTCTGCCGCGGACGACCGCTGGTTGGATGAGGAATGCAAGGTCAAGGATTCATGAATTGACTCGTCAATTGATTCATGAAATGTCCCCGCCGCCGGACAGGAACCCGGCACGCGAGTCGGTACGGAAAATGCGCGCGTTCGACTTTCGCTACTCAATCCTTCCGCGATGGTTTACTATTGCGGGTTTCCATTCCAGGAGGATGAATGTCGGTAAAGTGTGACAAGTGGATTCGCAGGATGGCGGCCGAGCACAAGATGATCGAGCCCTACGAAGACCGCCAGGTTCGCGAAGGCGTCATCAGCTACGGTGTTTCTTCTTACGGCTACGATATGCGCGTCGCCGACGAGTTTCGCATTTTCACCAACGTGAATTCCACCATCGTCGACCCCAAGCGCTTCGACGACAAGTCCTTCGTCGAATTCAAAGGGCCGGTCTGCATTGTCCCGCCGAACTCCTTCGCGCTGGCGCGCTCGGTGGAATATTTCCGTATTCCCCGCACGGTGCTTACGATTTGCGTGGGCAAATCCACCTATGCCCGCTGCGGGATCATTGTCAACGTCACGCCGTTTGAGCCGGAGTGGGAAGGCTTCGTCACGCTGGAAATCAGCAACACCACGCCGCTACCCGCAAAGATTTACGCCAACGAAGGGCTGTGCCAGGTGATTTTCTTCGAGGCCGACGAAATCTGCGAAGTGTCGTACAAGGACAAAAAGGGCAAGTATCAATCGCAGCAGGGAATTGTGCTGCCGAAAATATGATCCGCGGCGGGATCGCTTCTAGTTGCGGCGCGTTTGAGGAGTGGGCGAAGCATCGGGGTCGTCCGAAGTCCTCTCGACGACTCCTCCGGTCTTCTCCGAGTAAATAAAGTAAATGCCAGGCCGCGCCTGTGCCAGCCCACTCAGGCGCTGCCGGGCCTCATCCAGCCCTTCCACGGCTTCCAGCCATAAGGGACTTCCATCCGGGAGCGTGGCAAAAATGTCGAACATGGGTTCCATTTCCATCACCATCCCCCGCGCCTATCAAGCGGCGCACATCATCACATCGGCATGTTGATCGCCAATCCACCGTCGCGCGCAGGTGTCTACAAATCAGCTAGTTGGCGGTTACCTAGCCGGGGATTCGGCCCCGCAGACGTGTAAAATCTTCGCGGCTCGCTGAACAATCTATTTCCTCCGACGTGGCTCCGCCCGCTCTTTTTTTGAACGAAGAAATGCCTCGCCTGACTGGCCTTGGCCGTTTTATACTCGCGCCCGATGCAACGCCGCGAATTCCTGGTTCTTTCCGCCGCGAGCGTAGGCGGAGTTCTCGTATACACCCTCGACCGCCAACTGATGCGCGTCTCCGCGCAGGCGGCGCCAGCCGCGCAATCGATTCGCATCCCGCTTCGCTTTTTTACGCAGGCAGAGGCGCTCGTCGTCGCCGCCGCGGCCTCGCGAATTTTCCCGAGCGACGAATCCGGTCCCGGTGCAAACGAAGCCGGGGTCGTGATTTATATCGATCGCCAGCTCGCAGGCCCTCGCGGACGCGATGCTCACCGCTACACGCAAGGCCCCTTTGTGGAAGAAGGTGCACCGCCCGAAGTCGGCTACCAGGGCCAAGCGACTCTCGCCGAGACCTATCGCGAGGGATTGAAAGGCCTCGCAGGTTTTGACCAGCTCACCCCGGCCGAACAGGACCAGAAGCTCAAGCAGATAGAAGAAACCCGCTTTTTCAGCATGTTGCGCAAAAACACCCTGGAAGGCATGTTCTCCGACCCGATCCATGGCGGGAACATCGATATGGTCGGATGGCAGCTGATCGGTTTTCCGGGACCCCAGATGAGCTGGGCGGCCGACGTCGACAAGCACTTTGGCGAGGAATTCCGGCCCAAGCCGATGAGCCTGACCCAGGTGTTGCCGGGCCACAAGTTCCACCCCAGCGAAGACGACGACCGCAAATCCTGACCGCGCGCCGAGGTTTCCCCTTACGACACCGGGCTTCTTAGGGCTCGTTCTCTCCCCGGAATGGCAGTTTCAATTTTCGCGCGATCTCCGGCCAGAATTCCCGCAGCACATCGAATCCCGCGTCCTGCAGGATTCCGTAACTAGCCGCTCGCGCGGCCGGACCGACTCCGGGCCGGTTGTCTGGATGATACGTGTCCGATAGCGCCGCCGTGCTTGCCGCTCCGAGCCACTCGGAAAAATTGAACATGTGCCCGCCATTTTCCTGGTGCGCCACCACGACGTGTTCGACTGCGTGCAACAATCGCCTACTCGTGCTCCCGTGGGCCAGTCGGTAGTAGCGAGGGTCTTCCGAAAAGATCGTGGGATAGAGAAACTCCTTGAAAAATAGGCCTGATGCGTTGTCCGCTAGTTCCGCCCCAAACCGCTTTCCGTATCCAGCCGCGCCCTGTCCAAAGCTGTGATCCGAATCCTCGGCTTGATCGATTCCCGCATCGAATGCGGCTCCGAGGAAAGTCACCGGGTCCACGCTGTTCTCGACGAACAAAACGAACTTGCCCTTCGTCGTCAGGGAACACAGCAGTGCGCCTGGCTTATAGTGGGGCGGGTGAACCGAAGTGCGGTCCAGCCGTTGCCCGAAAACCCCCACCACCTTCGCAAACGGGCCTTGGTAATCCTGCCAGCGAACCATCGGTGCGGGTTGTACGCATGGCGCTTGCGGATTTTCCTGACCCTGTTCCTGCGTGGGCAACGTAGCTTCAGGGGGTTGTGCTGTGGAAGGAGGTTCCTCCTGCGCCCGCGCCTGCAGTCCGCAAGCGAGGAGCATGCCCACAGCGGCGAATCCGCGAAAAAGATGGAACCATCGAGCCAAGAGTTACCCTCGGAATACCACGCATACAACCCGGTGCTGATAGCGAATCGCAGGGTGTAAAAGCGCACTAGTCTACAGCGGTTTTCCCCGGGCGCAAGCCGTTCAATTCGCGTGGCAATTCCGTCGCTCTATTCTGAGTACGCCTCGGGAAGTTCGGTTTTCTGCCCTTAAAAAGCAACAGCCCCGGCCGGAGCCGGGGCTGCTGGAAAAAGATGACTTAGGAGAAGGCTTAATCGCCCGCGACGGCCTCGGCCTGGGGCTTCTCGGCCGCAGCACCGTTGCCATTGCCGTTTCCGTTAGCCGGAGCAATCTGCACCGGCACGGTTGCCCCGGGGACGGCCATGCGGATCTGGTCCATGCTCCCGATCTGCACAACAGTCTCCTTGGGCTTCTTGAGGACCAGCTCTTCGTAAATCTTGCGGACCTTGGCTGCTTCCTCCAGCGCCTTCTTGCGGCGAATGCGGTCTTCCTCGGCTGCCGTCAGTGGAATATCGTGCTCGAGATGACGCACGCGGGCGGCATCTTCCGCGTTGATCTTCAGCGAGTGCTCATACTCGTTGAGGGTCACGCTCTTGCCCTTGGCGTAAATCTCATGCTTGCCGTGCGTCTTGTACCACTGCGCGACCGTGGCGTTTTTGTGCATGTTCTCGATGATTTTCCGCCAGCCCACGCCGGTGTTGTAAGCGCAGAAGGAAATTTCACCCTGCTGCGTGGCGTAGGGGATGATGCACATTTCGGTGCGGCGGAAGTCGTAGTTGAACAGGTCCTGGAACCACATGCCGGCGATGAAGAGCATGTTCCAGGGATCTTCCTGGCGGCGCTTCATGGCGTCTTCGAAGGTGCGCTCCGGGTTCGTACGGCCATACTTTTTGTCGGAGTCCTTCGAGACTGCCCATGTCTTGTCGAACTTCTTCCAGATGTCCTTCAAGCGCAGGCTGGGAGGAGCTTGGAACGAGCTGTAGTTCCTCAGCAGAGCCAGCATCATCATGAAGGCGGAAAACTTCTTTCCGCGGGCCGCGTCGGTGATGGACGAAACGTCCTTCACCAGCTGCGGCGCGTTCAGGAAGCGCGAAATGGGCGCCCATTCCTTGGTTTCCTTGTGGATCATCATCGCCGTGCCCACGCCGCAGTTCGGATGGCAACCACAGGAGAGCGCGCCCCACTGGGCGTCGGGACCATGTACGAGATCCGCAAAACCCGCGAAAGGAGAGATGAACGACAGCGGGAACCAGTCGCGAGTCGGCTCCACCTTGCCCACCTGATTGCTCACGTCCTGCGCCAGGTGCGACAGCGTATAGCGCTGGCGCAAACGGCGTTCCGGGGTGATGTCCTCGTCGCGCCCGGTGAAGGAAACCGGCTGGAACGAGAGGAACGCGATTTTCTTGGGATTTTCCATCGCAAACTTCACGATGGGGCCCACCTGGTCGTTGTTCACGTTGTTGACGATCGTGGTCACCAGCACGATTTCGATTCCGGCTTCGTGCATGTTTTCGATCGCACGGAGCTTTACGTCGAACAGGTTGCCCACCTGGCGGTGGCCGTTCGCGTCGTTGCCGATGCCGTCGAACTGCAGGTACGCATAGCGCATGCCCGCTTCGAACGCCTCGCGGCAGAATTCCTTGCTCTTGGCGAACTCGATGCCGTTGGTCGCCGCCTGCACGCTGTTGTAGCCGATCTTGCGCGCGTAACGAACCGCATCCGTAAATCGCGGATGCATCGTGGGTTCGCCGCCCGAGAACTGCACGGACATCTGGCGTCGCGGCTTGATCTTCAGGGCGTTATCGAGAATTTCCTGAATTTCTTCCCAGTTCAGCTCGTGGACGTACCCGACCTGGTTCGCGTCCATGAAGCAGGGATCGCACATCATGTTGCAGCGGTTGGTCAGGTCGACGGTCAGCACCGCCCCGCGGCCATGGCGGACCGTGCTGGATCCATGCTTGTGCAGGTCCTCGTCGTTGTGCGCCGGGATATCGCGCCCGGGGAAGTTCTGCTCGATCCATTGGAGGAACTTTGCGTCCACGGCCATCAGGTCTTCGTATTTGCCGTGGATGGGGCATTCCTTCACCATCCAGACCTGCCCGTCGCGCTCGATGATCTGCGCCTTGATCTCGCCGACTTTCTCGTGGACGAGATCGGTCCAATCCTTCTTGCCGTTGATGATAGCGTCGCGCGCCTCTTTGACGCAGTCGGGGCATAGCGAGTCCGTCGTGCGCGGCCAGCCGAGCGTGGGCTTGGACTTCTCCCAGGATTTCAGCAACGGCTTGTCAGACCATTTCGGCGTGAAGGACGGATTCGGATTGTATTTGTTGAAGAACTGGATTGTGTTGAACGTCACACCGGCCACTTTGCAAAGGGACCAGTCGAAGGTCTTCCAGAGCTTGTTGCTTACTGTATTGGGCATCTGTTCCTTTCCTCGAAGACTTCACTTGGGATAAATGCCACTTCGGAACTTCGGCGCTGGGGATCCCCGGGAACGCACGACCTACGTATGGTACTGGGCCCGTAACCTGTTACAACTACGGATTTTGGGCTGGTTTCCAAATTACGTCCATGGGTGTCGCTTGAATGGCGGAATTAAGGGGCTGAATGGCGATTACCGGCACCAAATGGGAACGACCGGAACCCGGCCGCGCCCCGGGGCGGAACAGCGGCCAATACTACGGCCATGCCTTTCGTACTACGAGTTTTACGCCCGCCGCGACCCGTCAATCCAGATTGAGAGGCGTGCGTAAAACCCCGATGGCGAAATGCGCAAGGTGCTGAGCGTCGTCGTCCAGTTGAATCCAGCGGACGACGCAATGGTCCTTCATATACTGAGAGACCTTGGACTCGTGAATGCCCAGATGCTCGGCGAGCTTCTCCTTGAACCCCGCATCGGAAAATCCCCGGCTCACGCGAGGGTTCTTGCTGCCCCGCGAGCCTCGGGCCAGGTTCCCCAGGCCGACCCGAAGCGTCTGGCATGCCTCGATGTAATAAGAGGATATCTGGTCGGAATCGGACAGCAGGAAGACGCCTGGGCCCGCGGGGGCCTGATCGGCCTCGTCGAGACGGTGCAGAGGACTCGAGACGAGGCGGCGCAGCATGGAATCCAGCTGTGCCATTCGCGAAGCAAGCGCCGGGTCGCCGGCGCGGCCATGCGCGGTGCGTTCCGAAGGCAGTTGCGGCGGTCCGACCTCCACCGGAACGTTGCGAACCGGTTCCGGCACGTGCCGCTCGGCGCGAGCAGGACGTTCATGCATCGCCGGACGCGGCTCCGGCTGGCGGAACGGCAAAGGCTTGGGCGCTTCCGGTGTCGCAGGCCGAGCTTCAACGGATTCGGCATAAGCTTGCGTCGGCAATGCCGGTGCCGTGGTGCCATCCTTGCGGCGACGTCCCCGGCCTCCGCGACGTCCCCGGCGGCGTTTCTTCCTGGCCGGGTCGCCAGGCGCAGCGGCGGCGGTGGTCGCCGGTTGCGCCGTTGCTTCCGGAGGAGCCGACCCATTCGAGGACTCTTCAGGGATTTCGCCGTAAGCCAGCGGGAGCGGTGTTTCTTTCTCAATATTTTTTGATGTGGATTCGGATGCGAACTCGGATGTGGACAGGGAAGACTCCTCGTGTGTGTCAGCTGTAGGTGCGGCAGGCTCCGCTTTCGGCGCTGGAATGGGGGCGCCCAGCCGTATGAGCGCTTCCTCGGCCTTTTTCTTCCATTCGGAACGCCGGAAACGTTCGGCTGCAACTGTATACCATTTAATGGCTTCGCTCATGCGTTCAGCCTTCTCTTCGACGGCGCCTAATTCCCACGCCACCATGCCGTCGCGCGTGCGCTGAAAAAGTTCGGAGAGTTTTACGAGTGCGTCCGGGCTGTTTTTCGCCTTGCGGATGCGGGCCTGGATCTGCCGCCAATCAGTCATGTCCAAGCATTGTAGCAGCGGTTCCCCCCGTAGGCCAAACAAGTAAAGGCCGTTAGTGGGTCAGTCCCGGTGAGCCGTGCCATTCCGACTCCTTCAGGAGTTGGCTTGCCCGGTGAACATTTGATGCAGGCGTTGAATTCGAGCCAAGAAGTGCCACTGAACAAGAAAAGCAAAAAGAGCTATAAGGGACGCCGCAGTAAACTCCGTCGAGTATTCCCTAATTGCAAGCAGAATAGTCATTCTGCCAGCCTTTTCGCTGAGGAGTAGGTCACAGACATCATAGAGATTCAAGGAGGCAAGAGTCACCGACGCTACAAGTGTGCAGACAATCCACTGCTTTAGTCTTCTTCTCGAGGTCTCAAGCTTTGTTAGGTAGGACGGATTATTTCGTTGGCGGGCGAGCGTAAACGGAGGCGCGATGCGCCACGCTCTAAGTATCTCTACCCCGATCACGATGCAAAAGACCAATAGGAAGAGTATGTAAAATCTAGAGCTGGTCGAGAGATGTGGGGGCATATCCCTGAAATCCCACGCTACCTGGGGTGTCTGCTCCTGAAACATTTTACCCTCCGCAGTTAAAACATCGCCACATTAGACCCCACTGGGCCAAAAAGGTTCCCAGGTCCTGATGAACAGACCCGCTGCCATGGTCTTAGAGGCCCAATAAAGTGCGGGGCCAATCCGTGTCACCCTGTCCCCCTTCGCTAAATTATCAGCTGGTGAGGCATGATACGAGCTTGGCCTAAGGCACCGGAAATGACACGGGAGATGGCGAGAGGTGCATTCTAGCGAACGAACGCGTTGGGTCTGCGAGCGAGCCCGCGAGATGGGCTTCGATCTGTGCGGCGTCGCGCCTGTGGAAGGGCTCGAAGATCTCGGGCATTTCCCTGAATGGCTTGCGCGTGGATATGCGGGTGAAATGAATTATTTGCGTGACGAACGGCGCGGGGATCCTCGCCTCGTCCTTGAAGGCGCGCGGAGCCTGATCGTCGTGGCGCTCAACTACAATTCGCCGCCACTGTACTCTACGAAGATTCCGGCCGGTACGGAAAACGAACCCGCGCGGGGATGGATTTCCCGCTATGCGTGGGGAGACGACTACCACGAAGTGCTCAAGGAAAAGCTGGATGCGCTGGAGGCCGAGATGCGGCAGAAATTCAGCGAGCCTTTTGACGCGCGTTCCTACGTCGATACTGGCCCGATCATTGAGCGCGTGGCGGCAAAATACGCCGGCCTCGGCTGGCTGGCAAAAAACACCTGCCTCATCAATCAGCAGCTCGGCTCCTGGCTGTTTCTCGGCGTCATAATTACAACCCTCGCTCTTGAGCCCACGCTCGCCGCCGGCGCCGCTCCTCCGCTCGATCTCTGCGGCAGCTGCACGCGCTGTCTGGACGCGTGCCCGACCCACGCGTTCCCCGAACCGTATGTGTTGGATGCCCGCCGCTGCATCTCCTATCTGACCATCGAGCTTCGCGGGGCGATCCCCGAAGAACTGCGTGCCGGCACGGGTAACGCTGTGATCGGTTGCGATGTCTGCCAGGACGTTTGCCCGTGGAACCGCACGGCCCCGGTGACAGATATGCCCGCATTCCAGCCTCGTCTGCTCGTACCCCAGGCATCCGTAACAAATAAGCCGGAAGAGTGTGCCGAGCCGTCGCTTTTCGCGCCCGCACTCGAATGGCTGGCCTCGCTCACTCAGCAGGAATTCAGCGCAAGCTTCCGCAAGAGCGCGGTAAAGCGTGCGAAATGGCGCGGCCTGGTGCGCAATGCCTGTGTCGCGCTGGGAAACTCGCGCATCGCCCGCGATTCCGAAGAATATGTGCGCGCGCTGCGAACGCTGGACAAACTAGCGGCCGCCGAAGACGCGGTTATCGCAGAGCATGCAAGCTGGGCGCTGGACCGCCTGAAGGCGCCACGGTCGAATTCGACGGCTGAGCGCGCCTCCAATTGACTTCGCCTTGTCCACACTGGTAGCGCCCGCTTGTGTGGTATGCTGCCCGGCAACTCTGCTGCGGGGGCAGCAGGGCAGCCGAAAATCGCATCGCGGGATGGAAGCTCGGGTTACACGTGTAGCCGGGAGTATCGATGAACGTCAGGGTGAACGCAGAAATGGTGACCACCGCCTTCGAACTTCCGGGCTACCGCATTTCGAAGAGCCTCGGGCTGGTGCGCGGAGTCACGGTGCGTTCGCGCAGTATTCTCGGGACGCTCGGCGCGTCCCTGGAAACAATCGTTGGCGGCAACATCACGCTCTTTGAAAGCATGTGCGAGAAGACGCGCGAACAGGCCCTCGATCTGATGCTGGAGCATGCGGCGGCTCGCGGCGCCAACGCCGTGATCGGCATGCGCTACGATGCCACCGAAGTGATGCAGGGCGTTACGGAAGTGATTGCCTACGGCACAGCCGTGCAGGTGGAGCGGGCATCGTAGAATAGCGCGGCGCCATCTCAAGAATGGCAGGAGAATCGCAGAAATGAAGTTTCATCGAAAAGCTTTCCTCTCAATCCTTGCTGTGTGTTTGCTGGGCCTTGGCGTCGCCGCGCAGGTGAAGGCGGACGATGCCCTCAAGACCGAGTCGGTGCAGTTTCCCGCAGGCAAGGACACGAAGGACACCGTCGGGGCCCTGCTAACGAAGCCGTCCGGGACCGCTCGCCATCCCGCCGTGATCGTGCTCCACGCGTGGTGGGGCCTGAACGATTGGATCAAGGATCAATCGCAGAAGCTCGCCCAGGAAGGCTTTCTCACCCTCGCCGTGGATTTATACGGCGGCCATGTAGCCACCGATACCTCCGGGGCGCTCGATCTGAGGATGGCGCTCAAAGACGATATCGCCGTCCGGGATGTGCAGGCGGCATACGATTACCTGATGACCCGCAACGATGTCGACCGGGACCACATCGGTGTGATCGGTTGGGACATGGGGGGCGCCTACGCGCTGAAGCTCGCGATGACCCAGCCGCGCTTGGGCGCTTGCGTAGTGAATTACGGCGCGCTTCCCACCGATCCCAATGACATTCAGGTGATTTTCGCGCCCGTGCTTGGAAATTTTGCCGCGCTGGACCACGGCGTCCTTCCCAGCGACGTCCAGTCGTTCGAAAAAACGATGAAGAACCTGTCCCGGCGCGTCGACCTGAAAATATACGATGGCGCCAGACACGGATTCGAGAATCCTGCCGATGCCGCAAACTATGAGCCGGACGCCGCAGCCGATGCCTGGGCTCGAAGCGTCGCCTTTCTGAAGAAATACTTGAAGTAATCCCGTTCGCTTTGATTCTTTATTGTCCGCATACCTCCGCTGTTGATTGAAACGAAAACCCCTCAGAATCTATGCAGCCCGATATTCCTCCTCTGCATCCAAAATACTGCATGCCGAAAAAGGTTCAAAACTCCCGGCCAGATGTCGCCCCAGCCGCCAGTTTGACCACCAGAGAAATCGTCGCGGGGTGGGGCAGCATTCTGCGCGGCAATGTCCCCTTCCTTTCGATTGAGATCACCCGGGAATGCCCGCTCAGCTGCCCGGGATGCTACGCCTACGGCTCCGATCATCTTGGCGGAGGCGCCACTCTGCGGGAGTTGAGCGATTTCCGCGGAGATGCGCTCGTTCGCGGCATACTGGACGTCGTTGAAAAGCACAAGCCGCTCCACGTCTCGCTGGTCGGGGGCGAGCCGATGGTGCGCCACCGGGAATTGAGCCAGATCCTTCCCGTGCTGAGCGCCTCGGGCATATTTACGCTGGTAGTCACGAGCGGCGTGATCCCCATTCCCATGGAATGGATGAGCCTGCCGCGGGTCCGCATCGCGATCTCCGTGGACGGGCTTCCCGAAGACCACGACATTCGGCGAAAGCCTGCGACGTACGTACGAATCCTGAAGAACATCGAGGGTCGCGACGTAAACATCCACTGGGTGATCACGCGCCCGATGCTGCAGCGCCCCGGCTATTTCGAAGAGTACGTGTCGTTCTGGAACGAGCGCCCGGAAGTGAACCGCATCTGGGTGAGCGTCTACACGCCCCAGGTAGGGGAGTCAAGCCCCGAAACACTCACAGCCGCCGACCGCGTGAAGCTCGCCGAGGAATTGCCACAGCTGGCATCGAAATATCCCAAGCTATTGATGAATAAGGGCATCGCCGGAGCTATCGTCGCGCCACCAAACAGCCCGGACGAATGCGTCTTCTCGAAGATGTCGGCGAATTATTCAGCGGACCTGAGCACCCGCGTCGAACCCTGCGTCTTCGGCGGGAAGCCCGATTGCTCCCAGTGCGGCTGTGCCATCAGCAGCGGCTTGCATTGGATCAAGGGCATCAATCTTGCCGGCCCGCTCGAGGTTGGCCACCTGGTCCGCGGCTCTATCCGTGTCGGGAGGCTGATGAACCGCCTCCGGGCCAGATCCACGACTCCCCCGCGCTGGGATCAGGACGCCGCTGCCACCTCCGTCCCGGCTCAGGAAGCGGAACTCGTTCAAATCCAGCGTTGAAGTGCCGTTTTGTGTCCTGCGACACGCTGGCGACATCTGCTAACTCATACAGAGCAATAGCTTTGGTATTACACAACTATTACAAAAACCCCGCCTGAAGACTGCTAGTATCCTGTAAGCAAATCGCACAACTAATCGGGTATCCAATCCCTTTCGAGAGGCGACATGTCAATGCAGATTGACGATTTAGGGAAGAAGCCTGCGGGCGAGAATCAGATTAATTGGGTCACCGCCATTGCCATGTTTGCGTTCCACGCAGGAGCGCTGGCCGCGCTCTTCTTTTTCAGCTGGAAACCGTTTCTGCTGGGCCTCTTCCTGTACTGGGTAGCCGGAAGCCTCGGGATCGGCATGGGATACCACCGCTTGCTCACTCACCGCGGCTACAAGACGCCCAAATGGGTGGAGTACTTCTTGACCTTCTGCGCCACCCTGGCACTCGAAGGCGGCCCCATATTCTGGGTGGCCACCCACCGCATTCATCACCAGTTTTCCGACAAAGAGGGCGACCCGCACTCTCCCATCGACGGAAAGTGGTGGGCCCACATGGGCTGGATTCTGATGGGCAAGTCGATGCACCACGATACCTCGACGCTCTCGCGCTACGTGCCCGATCTCGCCAAAGACAAGTTTCACGTCTGGATTACCAAATTCCACTACGTTCCGATGATTGTGGTCGGCCTCATCCTTCTCGCGTTTGGCGGCATTCAGTATGTGTTGTGGGGAATTTTCTTCCGGACGGTCCTGGGCCTGCATTCCACCTGGCTCGTCAACTCGGCCACGCATTCGTGGGGCTCGCGGCGTTTTGCCACTCGCGACCTCTCGACAAACAGCTGGTGGGTAGCAATGTTCACCTGGGGCGAGGGCTGGCACAACAATCATCACGCGCACCCCACGTCTTCCCGGCACGGGTTGGCGTGGTATGAGATCGATCTGAACTGGTACGGGATCTGGGTGCTGCAAAAGCTCGGACTGGCGAAGCAGGTCTACACCGTGAAGCTCGCCAGCTTGAAACCACAGCCGGCGCCGGAAGAGGATACTGCTTCGATCGCCGCGCCGGAATCCACCACTGATTTGGTCTCAGCATAGTCAGTTGTGTAGCAGCGGGCGCGTGAGTTGTTAGTTGGGAGTGCGCCCGCAAGACCCTCTTCCACGCAAGCACCTGCCTCCAGGCCAGCTAAACGTTCAGAGCCATAGGTCCGGCGTCCGCTGTACAATTGTCCTAAATAGCCATGCGCATCACGAGCCGGCGGAAGAAGATCGCTTTCTTTATCGTTCTGGGCGTCTGCCTGGTCGCTTTGGCGCTCACGCTGAACATCAGCTGGATCATTCTGAACTGGCGCAAAGATGTTCTTCTCGTTCTCGGCGTCATTTTCTTTGCGGCGATCATTCTCGGCATGATCCTCAACACGGGTTTCCTGGTGCGCGAGATCCGCCGCAACGAGCAGCATGACAGCTTCATCAATTCCGTCACCCACGAACTCAAGACGCCCATCGCCTCGATCCGCCTGTACCTTGAAACGCTGCAGCGCCGCGAAGTCGATGAACGCCAGCGGCAGCAGTTCTACCAGTTGATGCTCGAAGATGCCGATCGCCTCCTCGGCACCGTCGAGCAGGTGCTCAAGGCCGGGGAAGTGGGATACAAGCGCGGCACCCTGCACCGCGCCGAGACGGACTTCAGCAGCCTCGTCCGCGAGTGCATGGAACTGGCCCGCACCCGGCATCACCTTGATCCCTCCGCTCTGCAGTACCAGGGTCCGCTCAATGGATCGGGAGCCACGGTGGAGGCCGATCCCGCGGAGCTGCGCACGGCGGTGTCGAATATCCTCGACAACGCCATCAAGTATTCGGGAGACAAGGTGGATATTTCCGTCCGCGTGGAAACGCCTGACGAGAAGCTCGTGGTGCTGCGCGTCCGCGATCGCGGCGTGGGCATCCCCGCCCACGCCCTGAAGCGTGTGTTCAAGCGCTTCTACCGCGTGCCCGGGCGATCGTCCTCGCAGGTGAAGGGGACAGGCCTCGGACTGTTCATCGTGCGCGCCATCGCCCGCGCCCATGGAGGCCGGGTATTTGCCGAAAGCGCCGGTTGGACGCGCGGCACCACCATCACGTTTGAATTGCCCAGGAGCAATGCGTGAGCCATCTGCTCGTAGTCGAGGACGAAGCGCATCTGGCCGACGGCCTGCGATTCAATCTGGAAGCCGAAGGACATTCGGTGGACGTCGTGGGCGACGGGGAATCGGCCATCGAAAGCCTGCTCCGGTCCGGCAAGAAGTTTGACGCCGTCGTATTGGACGTCATGCTGCCCGGCGCGAACGGGTTTGAGGTTGCCACCGAGCTGCGCAAAGCCAAGAACTACGTGCCGGTGCTCATGCTCACCGCGCGGGGCCGCCCCGAAGATGTCCTCCAGGGCTTTGCGGCCGGAGCCGACGATTACCTGCCCAAGCCGTTCGAACTGCCGATTTTTCTCGCGCGATTACAGGGCTTGCTCCGCCGCAGCGAATGGCTTCGCGGCGGTAGCGGCGGAACGGAGGAAGCGAGGAGCCCGGAAAACGCCGCCCGGAATGTCGCGGAACCGCCGCCTCCACAGCAGCAGGTCTTCTCCTTCGACGGAAAGACCATCAATTTCGAAGCGCTCGAGCTGCAAACCGGCGCCTCTACGATCCAACTGACCCTCATGGAAGCCAAGCTCCTGCGTCACCTGGTGCAGAGCCATGGCCGCACCGTCACGCGCAAGTCCATACTCGAAGATGTGTGGGGCCTGCGCGAAGACACCGATACCCGGGCCATCGATAACTTCATCGTGCGCCTCCGCCGGTACATCGAGGAAGATCCCTCGAAGCCGCGCCATCTGTTGACGGTGCGAGGCGTCGGCTATCGCTTCGTTGTCTGATCCAGTAGCTGGCGTTCTCGCCCGGGTCTACCATTTCCAGAGGGACGCATCAGCGAGCCAGGCCTGGAGTATCTCCAGCTGATCTTCGGTCGGATCGGCGAATACGATACCCATGCCGATTCGGTCGTGCACGTAGATCACCTTGCCATTCGTCATAAAGGTTTCCCCGTCGCGCGAGATGACAATCTTAAGAACAGTGTTCACCGCAACGGTGCTCGCGGTGTTCACGTAGCAACCCTTACGGCTAATCTCTGCCATTCTTCCCACGATGCACATGGAGCCAGCGGTTTCGACGAGTTCTGCGATGGCGAGGACGGAGTAGCGCGGTACTGTTCGTTGAACGCTGTACGAGCAAATCGAAGCGGATGTCGAATTAGGAGGATTTTCCATCGCGGTAATCCCTCGGTTCCCCCCTTAGCGATTAGTACCACGCCACACTGGCACCATGTCGCTTAAAGGGAGCTGACGACGTTATCTGATTAATATCGACTCCGGTGAGTCCTCCTGGTGTATGACATCAATTCAGACCGGAACCGAGTTCCGAGTGGCAGTTTAGCTCTCTGCGGATGTCGCCGGAATCAGGACCCGAAAATTTCTTGAGAGAATAGCGAATACGGACTTGCATCCCCCGGGTGGGGTCCACTTGGCCCGAAAAAGCAGCACATTTGATTTGGCAATACGTTTCAAGTGGACCGAGCTTTGGGGTTGCAGTTCGCTTTTACCTGAACAGGACGCCTTTTCTTTGCTCTTGGATCGCGGATGATTCTTTAGCCTTTGGAATTCCTCGACTTAGAACTCCGTCCGGGCCTTTTCAATCAATTCGCGCGTTTCTGAAGATAACGAGTGCCGCCATCGTCCCGGCCAAAGCCGGTAGCGGGAGGATGAAGATCACTAGAACATCCGCGGAAAACGCAGCATTCCAAGCCGACGACCCCATCGGGGCGCTCCCACCAAGAAGTGAGAACGGGATACAGAGAAGGAGGAGGAAATGAGGGATGAGGAGCAGTGAACCCAAAACACGTTTTCCCGGTCGCATCTTTGGCCAGGCCAAACAAGCCGCGTAAACCGCCCCGCAGAACGCCAGAACGATTACAAGAAGCACAAGCGGCAGAATCAAGCGCATTCCGGCACCTTGGTCGCTCCCGATATGCCGCGAGCGGCGCTTAGCAATTATCGCAAAGCATGGAGTCTCATTTATGGAAATGACATTTGCTGTTCGTCAGGTTAACTCCCGAGAAGTCCGGATTACCGGAAACTGACCCGCTACCCAAAAACTTCGTGTCCGGATTTGACACGAGTGCGGGCTATCGTTAACCTTGAGTTCCTATGAAAATTATTGTCGCCGACAAAATAAGTGAACGTGGAATTGCGCTGCTTCGTGAAACGGGCTGGGAAATTCTCACTCCGGCGGCCGCCGATGTTCCCGCCCAGATCATCGATGCCGACGGCCTGGTGGTTCGCAGTGCCACGAAAGTGACGCCCGCGCTGCTCAAGCAGGCCGCCAAGCTTCGCGTCGTGGGCCGCGCCGGCGTGGGCGTGGACAACGTGGACATGGACGCGGCCACCCATCACGGCGTCCTCGTGATGAATACGCCGGGCGGAAACTCGGTCAGCGTTGCCGAGCACACGTTTGCGCTGATGCTTGCCGTCGCGCGTTCCGTGCCCCAGGCCAACGCCTCGATCCAGGCGGGCAAATGGGAAAAGTCGGCTTTCTCGGGGACGGAACTCCGCGGGAAAACTCTCGGGCTTGTCGGGCTGGGCCGGATTGGCACCGAAGTCGCGCGCCGCGCTCACGCTTTTGGAATGAAGGTCTTTGCGTACGATCCGTACGTGGCTCCCGCTGTCGCGCGCGAAGTGGACGTCGATCTCGTTACGCTGAACGAATTGCTGGAAAGGTCGGACGTGGTCTCGTTGCACACGGCCTTGAGCCCTTCCACGGAAAAAATAATCAACGCCGAGGCCATCGCGCACATGAAGAAGGGCGCGATTCTCGTCAATTGCGCGCGCGGCGAATTGATCGACGAAGCCGCCCTCGCGGAGGCGCTGCGTTCCGGCAAACTCGCCGGAGCCGGCGTGGATACCTTCGCCAAGGAGCCTCCCAAGGACTCTCCGCTGGTGGGACTGCCGAACCTGATCGCCACGCCGCACATCGCCGGCTCCACGCGCGAGGCCCAGGAAGAAGTAGGCACGGCCGTCGCGCAGCAGATCCGCGATTATCTGGCCGATGGATTGATCCGCAACGCCGTCAACATGCCCGCCGTTTCCGCCGAGCAGTACCGGCGCTTGCGTCCGTATCTCGAACTCGGCGAGCGCATCGGTATGCTCGTCGCCCAGGCCGCGCCCTCGCCCAGCTTTAACCACATCCGGATTCGCTACGCGGGCGAGCCTTCCGAAATTGGCTCGCACCTGATTCGCAGCGCCGTCCTGATCGGCATTCTGAATCCCATCCTCGATGAGAAAGTGAATCTCGTGAACGCCTCGGAGGCCGCCGCCACCCGCGGCCTGGTGGTGGAAGAGACGACGCGTCGGCGCGAGCGGGGATTTCCCAACACGGTGGAAGTGGTTGCCAGCGACGGCAAGCGCGAACTCACGGTGGAGGGCACGGTGGGGCAGGACGGTTCCCCGCGCATTCTCGCCCTGGACGGAATCGGCCTAGAAGCGGCCCTCGAAGGAACGCTGTTGCTGATCCGCAACAAGGATGTACCCGGCGTAATCGGAAAAATGGGCACGGCTCTCGGGGACCTCGGCGTGAACATCGCCACCTTCGCTCTCGGCCGCCGCGCCCCCGTACATGGCGCGGAGGCTCTTGCTCTCCTTGGGCTCGACGGCGACATCGATGCGTCCGTAGTTCAGAAGATCCTGGCTGTTCCTTCGGTCACCGACGCGCGGCTGATTCGTCTTCCCGCGCCAGCCAAGCAGGAAGTGCTCAACTAGCCCGGCAAATTTCCGATCGGCGGCTCAGTGCTTCAACGGCGCCGCGTAGGCGCGGGGCTCCGGGGAGCTGCTGTCCGGCTCGACGACCCACACACTGCGGTCACGGTAATAAGCCAGCAGCGGAGCGAGGTCGACGCCGGGTATGTCGCGCGCCCACACGATCTTCGAAGCATCGATATCCGCGCGGTTGTAAACCCATTCCGCATTCGCATCGTGTTTCGCAGCATAGCGCACGATCACAAGCTGCTTCCCCGGCATCCTTTCCAATTCAGTTGCGATGCGTGCCCCTGTCGCCCATTCCAGGTTTCGGATAGTCCATCGGATGGAATGGCGCCAGAAGGACTGCGGCAATCACCACCGCGCGCGAAACGCCGACGCCGACGGGCCGGCCTCGCCAGGTTACCTTCCTGAGATGGCGAAATCCCTGCATCGTGAGCGCAAACACCGTGGCGACCAGCGGCGCTGCGTAGTGGGGAAAAAACCACGCCACCAGAACGAAGCCCGAAAAGCAAATCGCCGTCTGCGCCACGAGAAAACGGACCCGGCGATCCTGCAGAATCCAGAACAACAGAAGAAACGGCACGCAGAGCTCAGGCCAAAGAAGGAACCGCACGAATCTTCCGGCATCCCGTCCCAGCAGACGGATGGCTTCGCCGATGCTGTCGGGCCTGCCCTCTCGCCAGGTGTCGTGATTCCACCCGTTATAGAAAGCGTCGAATTGTGCGTTCGGGTAGTGGATAGGAGCCGTCGCCTTTTGCCACAGCAATGCGGGAGCGCTGCTCTCGTATAGCCGTTCGTTAGCCGTGTAGGGGAAAAGCAGAGGATTTCCCGTGCCGCGCCAGTTGTAGTAGGCCATAAACGCGCCGCACAACAGAATCACCGCACAAAAGGGCGCGACGACGCGGGGCAGCGTCCGTCTCCAGGGCGGGCTTTGCTTCCGAAATAGCCGAAAAGGTAAGCATGCCGAGCACAGGCGCGCAGAAGACCAAGCCCTCAAATGGCCGGCTGTTGGCAAGAATCGCCACGCCCAGACCCAGAATCACCGCATCGTGAGGCCGCCAGGCCCGCCTGATCCGCGGCAGAGCGCCTATTACCCAAG
>CAVPVC010000006.1:0-23015 GCA_963709105.1 uncultured Acidobacteriota bacterium | reverse complement strand
AGCGTCGCGGCGCCCGGATTCTTCATCGAACTGTCCCAGTGTTCCTGAAGCTTGCCGTTCTGAACCCGCAGCACGTCGAACGTGTTGAACGTATACGTTTTCGAAGGATCGGCCGGGTCTTTGTCCTCGTGCTCCCAGACCAGCACCACGTAGTCGCCCTTCGCGAACGCCTTCACCGGCGGATGCGGCAAGGCGCCCGGAATCGGCTGCGCTGGGCGCTTCCCGAACATCTCGACAAAAGCAGCCCGCCCGCTCGGCACGTTCGGATCATGCTGCACGTAATCCTCGGCCATATACCTCGGCGCGAGGTCGACATGCCGCGCGAACACCACTCGCGCCACCAGTCCATCACCATCTTCAAGTTAGCCTGCTCCTGCGCCGTCGGCTGCCTGGACTGCGCCGGCACCCGCGGCGCGCCAGCCAGCCCCAGTGCTCCCAGCAGCGCAATCAGCCCGGCAAAACCGCGCAGCCTCCGCAAATTCATCCACATGTTCATCACCTCAATTCCTTGTCCTTGTCCCTGTCCCTGTCGCTGTCCCTGTCCTTGTCAGCGGAAGCTACTCCATTTCCTCCCCCAGCCGCAAGCCGGTTCCCGTTGGTTCCAGTGGCGCCGGCACTCCTGCCGGCGCGCCCTTCTACTCCTTGGAAGGCGCCGTAACCGTAGCCCACCGCTCCGCAATCTTTTCTCCCTCGAAGCGCCACAGCACAAATCCGCGAAACATCATCTTGCTTCCCGACGCCGCATCGGTCCACCGCCACACGTTCCGGCACATCACCTTGTCGCCCTCGGCAATCATGTCTTCGACGGTTACGCGCAGATCGGGCATCGCCTTGTACATGGCCACCATCATCTGCTCGTCGCCCTCGACGCCCGTAGGCTTCCCGCCCGGTCCATCGTGATCGTAGAAATCCGGCGTCATGTTCTTGCGAATCACCCCGGCGTTCCGCCGATTGACGAAATCCTCAAAATGCTCCCGCACGAACTGCTTCATCTGCTCCAGCGTAAGTTGGGTCGGCACGATGCGCTCCTGGAAGGGGAATAGCGTCGGCATAAAACTTCGCGGGTACCGCGTCGTGGCAACGGGGTCAGGCGCTGAAGCGCCCCGCGGACCGCGCTTTCAATCTTCTCCGCAGTCTCTTCTTCCCGGTTCTTCGGCGGCGCGCTGGTTTCAAGCGAGCGAAGCAGGCGGCTGGAGACCCGCGGCGATCTCGTCAACGGCGGCGAGGAACGCGACTTCGTTGGCCTTCGACGGCTTGCTGAACCCGCTGATCTTTCGCACAAACTGAAGTGAAGCGTTGTGGACTTCCTCTGGGGTAACTGGCGGATCGAAATTGAACAGCGTCTTGCCATCCCGGCACATCGGTGTCGCTCCCGTTCTTGATAAAAGTTCCTTGTTTGCCCGGGCGGCCCCTGTTTGGATGAAGAATGTGATTTCAGGGATTCATGTGATTGATTCATGAAATGTACCGGCCGTCGGACCGAAAGCTGGCGCGCGAGTCCTCGCGGAAAATGCCGCGTTCGACTTTCGCTACTCAATCCTTCCGCGATGGTTTACCATTACCGGTTTCCATTCCAGGAGGATGAATGTCGGTAAAGTGTGACAAGTGGATTCGCAGGATGGCGGCTCGAGACAAGATGATCGAGCCTACAAGACCGCCAGGTTCGCGAAGGCGTGATCAGCTACGGTGTTTCTTCTTACGGCTACGATATGCGCGTCGCCGACGAGTTTCGTATTTTCACCAACGTGAATTCCACCATCGTCGACCCGAAGCGCTTCGACGACAAGTCGTTCGTCGAATTCAAAGGGCCGGTCTGCATCGTCCCGCCGAACTCCTTCGCGCTGGCGCGCTCGGTGGAATATTTCCGCATTCCCCGCACGGTGCTCACGATCTGCGTCGGCAAGTCCACCTATGCCCGCTGTGGGATTATCGTCAACGTCACACCGTTTGAGCCGGAGTGGGAAGGCTTCGTGACCCTCGAAATCAGCAACACCACGCCGTTGCCTGCAAAGATTTACGCGAACGAAGGGCTTTGCCAGGTGATTTTCTTCGAGGCCGACGAAATCTGCGAAGTGTCGTACAAGGACAAAAAGGGCAAATATCAATCGCAGCAGGGAATTGTGCTGCCGAAAATCTGATTCCGCGGCGGGATCGCTTCTAGTTGCGGCGCGTTTCAGGAGTGGGCGAAGCATCGGGGGCGTCCGAAGTTCTTTCGACGACTCCTCCGGTCTTCTCCGAGTAAATAAAGTACATGCCGGGCCGCGCCTGTGCCAGCCCACTCAAGCGCTGCCGCGCCTCGTCCAAACCTTCCACGGCTTCCAGCCACAAAGGGCTCCCATCCGGGAGCGTAGCAAAAATGTCGAACATGAGTGCCATTCCATCACCTTCTCCGGCGCCGATCATGCGGCGCACATCCTCACATCGGCATGTTGATCGCCAATCCACCGTGGTGCGTAGGCGACTCCAAATCAGCTAGTTAGCAGCCATATATCCCCGGATCCAGCGATGCAGACGTGTAAATTCTTCGCGGCGCGCCGAATAATCCATTCCTCACCGACGCCGCCAATTTACAATCGACTACGGTTGGCGGCATATACCAGAGACGGAGCCCGAAATGACTGAATTGACGCAAACTCTCCAGGCGGCACCGGCGCCGAAGCGCCGCCGCAAACGCGGTTTTCTTTACGAGCATTCCTTGAGCATCGCGTCGATCTCGATCCTCTGTGTCTGGATCGGTTTCTACATTTTCTCGAATCCCAGCACCCATTGGGGTTCGTTCTTCGGAAATGCGATTGCCGATTGGTCCGGGGTCGTGGTCACCGTGCTGGCAACCAAATATCTTTACGAAAAAGATTCCGCTGAAAGCCGGCCTTGCCCCAAAAACGAAGGCTTTTCACCGGCAATCGAGTGGTTGCGAGATCACTCGTTGAGCATCTTTCTGTTAATCACGGGAATTGCGTGGGTCGTAGCGTTCATCGGGATGGACCCCACCGCGAAATGGGGACAGGTGGTGGGCAACGTTGTTTCCGAGTGGACCCAAATCTTGGCCTCGTTATCCTCACCAAGCGCATGATCGAGCGCCACTCGAAAGAAAGCCGCCGATGAACCTCGCCTCCTGCAACGAGCGCCTCCAGTCGGGGAACTCCCGCGTAAGTGGGCTCTTCCTGCTATTATTTTCGTACACAAAAAAATGCGCCGAATTCACCTCTTGTTTTTCTCCTTATGTCTGACGGGTCTTGCCGGCCTCGTCGCCTTGGGTCGGACCCCGGGCGCGGTCGCGGCGCCATCGAAATCCGTCGACACGGCCGCCGTTTCGCCCGCCATCGTCATCGGGTTTGTGGGCGGTTACGTGAAGCACACCAACGCGGTTCATGAGGAGGTGCAGCTCGCAGAGCACCTCCGCGAGGAGTACCCTTCTGGCGTCTACGTGGAGGCTTTCGAGAACCATCGCGGCGGGCAGGCCCTTCGAAAAATCCGTCAGCTGCTCGATGTGGACCACGACGGGTCGCTTTCCACCGCCGAAAAGCAGCAGGCGAGGATTATCTTCTACGGGCACAGCTGGGGAGCCTCGGAAAGCGTGCAGGCCGCGCGCGCTCTGGATCGGGAGGGGATTCCGGTGCTGTTGACCGTGCAGGTGGATAGCGTCAAGAGGCATGGCCAGAATGACGCCGTCATCCCTCCCAACGTTTTGCAGGCGGTCAATTTTTATCAGCCGCACGGCCTTATTCATGGCCGAAGTGCTATCCGCGCCGCCGACCCCTCGCGAACTCAGATCATCGGAAACTTCCAATTCGATTACCGCAAGCGCCACGTAAATTGCCCTCACTACCCCTGGTGGGATCGCTACTTGGCCCGGCCTCATACGGAAATCGAATGCGACCCGACCGTCTGGAATCAGGTGGAAGTCTTACATTCGCGCGAGCCTGCTTCCGATAACTCCCACACCGGCAGCGGCGAACGTGCCGGAGGAAAAGGCACCCAAACAACCGTGAACGAACGGCGCGTTGCCTGGGGCAGGCTCATCGCGTGGTGATCGATCCTGCGGTTGCGCTTGTCAAACCGCCGTCTTATACTCGCCCCCGATGCAACGCCGCGAATTTTTGGTTCTTTCAGCCGCAAGCGTAGGCGGAGTGCTTGTATACACCCTCGACCGCCAAATGACGCGCGTCTCCGCACAGGCGGCGCCATCCGCGCAATCGATCCGCGTACCGCTTCGCTTTTTCACGCAGGCGGAGGCGCTCATCGTCGCTACGGCGGCCTCGCGAATCTTTCCGAGCGACGAATCGGGCCCCGGCGCGAATGAAGCCGGTGTCGTGATTTATATCGACCGCCAGCTCGCAGGCCCTCGCGGACGCGATGCTCACCGCTATACGCAAGGCCCCTTCGTGGAGGAAGGCGCCCCTCCCGAAGTCGGCTACCAGGGCAAAGCGACTCTCGCCGAGACGTACCGCGAGGGATTGAAAGGCCTCGCCGGCTTTGACCAGCTCACCCCGGCGGAACAGGACCAGAAGCTCAAGCAGATTGAAGAAACCCGCTTCTTCAGCATGTTGCGCAAGAATACCCTGGAAGGCATGTTCTCCGACCCGATTCATGGAGGGAACATCGATATGGTGGGATGGCAGCTGATCGGTTTTCCGGGCCCCCAGATCAGCTGGGCTGCCGACGTCGACAAACACTTTGGCGAGGAATTCCGGCCCAAGCCCATGAGCCTGACTCAGGTGTTGCCGGGCCACAAGTTCCACCCCAGCGAAGACGACGACCGCAAATCCTGATCGCGCGCCGAGGTTTCCAACTTACGAAATCGAGGTTCTTCAGTGTTTGTTCTCTCCCCGGAATGGCAGTTTCAATTTTCGCGCGATCTCCGGCCAGAATTCCCGCAGCACATCGAATCCGGCGTCCTGCAGGATTCCGTAAGAAGCCGCTCGCGCGGCCGGACCGACTCCGGGCCGGTTGTCTGGATGATACGTGTCCGATAGCGCCGCCGTGCTTGCCGCTCCGAGCCACTCGGAAAAATTGAACATGTGCCCGCCATTTTCCTGGTGCGCCACCACGACGTGTTCGACTGCGTGCAACAATCGCCTACTCGTGCTCCCGTGGGCCAGTCGGTAGTAGCGAGGGTCTTCCGAAAAGATCGTGGGATAGAGAAACTCCTTGAAAAATAGGCCTGATGCGTTGTCCGCTAGTTCCGCCCCAAATCGCTTTCCGTATCCAGCCGTGCCCTGTCCAAAGCTGTGATCCGAATCCTCGGCTTGATCGATTCCCGCATCGAATGCGGCTCCGAGGAAAGTCACCGGGTCCACGCTGTTCTCGACGAACAAAACGAACTTGCCCTTCGTCGTCAGGGAACACAGCAGTGCGCCTGGCTTATAGTGGGGCGGGTGAACCGAAGTGCGGTCCAGCCTTTGCCCGAAAACCCCCACCACCTTCGCGAATGGACCCTGATAATCCTGCCAGCGAACCATCGGTGCGGGTTGTACGCACGGCTCTTGCGGATTTTCCTGACCCTGTTCCTGGGTGGGCAACGTAGCTTCGGGGGGTTGTGCCGTGGACGGAGGCTTCTCCTGCCCTCGCGCCTGCAGTCCGCAAGCGAGGAGCATACCCACAGCGGCGAATCCGCGAAAAAAGTTAAACCATCGAGCCAAGATTTACCCTCGGGATACTTCTCATGCGACTCGGTGCTGATACCGAATCGCTGGGTGTAAAAGCGCACTAGTCTACAGCGGTTTTCCCCGGGCGCAAGCCATTCAATTCGCGTGGCAATTCCGTCGTTCTATTCTGAGTACGCCTCGGGAAGTTCGGTTTTCTGCCCTTAAAAAGCAACAGCCCCGGCCGGAGCCGGGGCTGTTGGAAAAAGATGACTCATAGAAGAAGACTTAGTCGCCCGCGACGGCCTCGGCCTGGGGCTTCTCGGCCGCAGCACCGTTGCCATTCCCGTTTCCGTTAGCCGGAGCAATCTGCACCGGCACGGTTGCGCCGGGCACGGCCATGCGGATCTGATCCATGCTGCCGATCTGCACGACAGTCTCCTTGGGCTTCTTGAGGACCAGTTCTTCGTAAATCTTGCGGACCTTGGCTGCTTCCTCCAGGGCCTTCTTGCGGCGAATACGGTCTTCCTCGGCCGCCGTCAGCGGAATATCGTGCTCGAGGTGACGCACGCGGGCGGCATCTTCCGCGTTGATCTTCAGCGAGTGTTCGTACTCGTTGAGGGTCACGCTCTTGCCCTTGGCGTAAATCTCATGCTTGCCGTGCGTCTTGTACCACTGCGCGACCGTGGCGTTCTTGTGCATGTTCTCGATGATTTTCCGCCAGCCCACGCCGGTGTTGTACGCGCAGAAGGAAATTTCGCCCTGCTGCGTGGCGTAGGGGATGATGCACATTTCGGTGCGGCGGAAATCGTAGTTGAACAGGTCCTGGAACCACATGCCGGCGATGAAGAGCATGTTCCAGGGATCTTCCTGGCGGCGCTTCATGGCGTCTTCGAATGTGCGCTCCGGGTTTGTACGGCCATACTTTTTGTCGGAGTCCTTCGAGACCGCCCATGTCTTGTCGAACTTCTTCCAGATGTCCTTCAAGCGCAGGCTGGGAGGAGCTTGGAACGAGCTGTAGTTCCTCAGCAGAGCCAGCATCATCATGAAGGCGGAAAACTTCTTTCCGCGGGCCGCGTCGGTGATGGACGAAACGTCCTTCACCAGCTGCGGCGCGTTCAGGAAGCGCGAAATGGGCGCCCATTCCTTGGTTTCCTTGTGGATCATCATCGCCGTGCCCACGCCGCAGTTCGGATGGCAACCGCAGGAGAGCGCTCCCCACTGCGCGTCGGGACCGTGTACGAGATCCGCGAAGCCCGCAAAGGGCGAAATGAACGACAGCGGGAACCAGTCGCGCGTCGGCTCCACTTTGCCCACTTGATTGCTAACGTCCTGCGCCAGGTGCGACAGCGTATAGCGCTGGCGCAAGCGGCGTTCCGGGGTGATGTCCTCGTCGCGTCCGGTGAAGGAAACCGGCTGGAACGAGAGGAACGCGATTTTCTTGGGGTTTTCCATCGCGAACTTCACGATGGGGCCCACCTGGTCGTTGTTCACATTGTTGACGATCGTGGTCACCAGCACGATTTCGATTCCGGCTTCGTGCATGTTCTCGATCGCGCGGAGCTTCACGTCGAACAGGTTGCCCACCTGCCGGTGGCCGTTCGCGTCGTTGCCGATGCCGTCGAATTGCAGGTACGCATAGCGCATGCCCGCTTCGAACGCCTCGCGGCAGAACTCCTTGCTCTTGGCGAACTCGATGCCGTTGGTCGCCGCCTGCACGCTGTTGTAGCCGATCTTGCGCGCGTAGCGGACCGCATCCGTAAAGCGCGGATGCATCGTGGGTTCGCCGCCCGAGAACTGCACGGACATCTGGCGCCGCGGCTTGATCTTCAGGGCGTTATCGAGAATTTCCTGAATTTCTTCCCAGTTCAGCTCGTGGACGTACCCGACCTGGTTCGCGTCCATGAAGCAGGGATCGCACATCATGTTGCAGCGGTTGGTCAGGTCGACGGTCAGAACCGCCCCGCGGCCATGGCGAACCGTGCTCGAACCGTGCTTGTGCAGGTCCTCGTCGTTGTGCGCCGGGATATCGCGGCCGGGGAAGTTCTGCTCGATCCACTGGAGGAACTTGGCGTCCACGGCCATCAGGTCTTCGTATTTGCCGTGGATGGGGCATTCCTTCACCATCCAGACCTGCCCGTCGCGCTCGATGATCTGCGCCTTGATCTCGCCGACTTTCTCGTGGACGAGGTCGGTCCAATCCTTCTTGCCGTTGATGATGGCGTCGCGCGCCTCTTTGACGCAGTCGGGGCACAGCGAGTCCGTCGTGCGCGGCCAGCCGAGCGTGGGCTTGGACTTCTCCCAGGATTTCAGCAACGGCTTGTCAGACCATTTCGGCGTGAAGGACGGGTTCGGATTGTACTTGTTGAAGAACTGGATGGTGTTGTACGTCACACCGGCCACTTTGCAAAGGGACCAGTCGAAGGTCTTCCAGAGCTTGTTGCTTACTGTATTGGGCATCTGTTCCTTTCCTCGAAGACTTCACTTGGGATAAATGCCACTTCGGCACGTTGGCGCTGGGATCCCCGGAAATGCATGATCTACGTATGGTACTGGGCCCGTAACCTGTTACAACTACGGATTTTGGGCTGGTTTCCAAATTACGTCCATGGGTGTCGCTTGAATGGCGGAATTAGGGGGCTGAATGGCGATTACCGGCACCAAATGGGAACGGCCGGAACCCGTCGGCCCAAGGGGGAACACCGGCGAATGCTACGGCCATGCCTTTCGTACTACGAGTTTTACGCCCGCAGCGACCCGTCAATCCAGATTGAGAGGCGTGCGTAAAACCCCGATGGCGAAATGCGCGAGGTGCTGAGCGTCGTCGTCCAGTTGAATCCAGCGGACGACGCAATGGTCTTTCATATACTGCGAGACCTTGGACTCGTGAATGCCCAGATGCTCGGCGAGCTTCTCCTTAAAGCCGGCGTCGGAAAATCCCCGGCTCACGCGAGGGTTCTTGCTGCCCCGCGAGCCTCGGGCCAGGTTCCCCAGGCCGACGCGAAGCGTCTGGCACGCCTCGATGTAATAAGAGGATATCTGGTCGGAATCGGACAGCAGGAAGACGCCCGGGCCTGCGGGCGCCTGATCGGCTTCGTCGAGACGGTGCAGAGGGCTCGAGACGAGGCGGCGCAGCATGGAATCCAGCTGTGCCATCCGGGAAGCAAGCGCCGGGTCGCCGGCGCGGCCATGCGCGGTGCGCTCGGAAGGCAGTTGCGGCGGCCCGACTTCCACCGGAACGCTGCGAACCGGTTCCGGCACGTGCCGCTCGACGCGAGCAGGACGTTCATGCATTGCCGGACGCGGTTCCGGCTGGCGGAACGGCAAAGGCTTGGGCGTTTCCGGCGTTGCAGGCTGAGATTCACCGGATTCGGCATAGGCTTGCGTCGGCAATGACGGTGCTGTGGCGCCATCCTTGCGGCGACGGCCCCGGCCTCCGCGACGTCCCCGGCGGCGCTTCTTCCTGGCCGGGTCGCCAGGCGCAGCGGCGGGTGGTCGCCGATTGCGCCGTTGCTTCCGGAGAAGCCGAGCCATTCGAGGACTCTTCAGGGATTTCGCCGTAAGCCAGCGGGAGCGGTGTTTCTTTCTCAATATTTTTTGATGTGGACTCGGATGCGAACTCGGATGTGGACAGGGAAGACTCCTCGTGTGTGTCAGCTGGAGCTGCGGCAGGCTCCGCTTTCGGCGGCTGGAATGGGCGCGCCCAGCCGTATGAGCGCCTCTTCTGCCTTCTTCTTCCATTCGGAACGCCGGAAACGCTCGGCTGCAACGGTATACCATTTAATGGCTTCGCTCATGCGTTCAGCCTTCTCTTCGACGGCGCCTAATTCCCATGCCACCATGCCGTCGCGCGTGCGCTGAAAAAGTTCGGAGAGTTTTACGAGTGCGTCCGGGCTGTTTTTCGCCTTGCGGATGCGGGCCTGGATCTGCCGCCAATCAGTCATGTCCAAGCATTGTAGCAGCGGTTCGCCCCGTAGGCCAAACAAGTAAAGGCTGGTAGTGGGTCAGTTTCGGGTTTTCCGGGCGGTCTCAATGGGTCGAGCAACACTAGCGCGAAGTTCACTTGGGGAGCCTAGAAAAGCTAAAGTCATTGGCGAGCGTTAAGTCAAACAAGAGACTATCCTGCATAGGTCTAATGGAATACAAACACGGCAGAGCGGTTCTCTTGCCGGAAGCATAGTCCAATCAATTGCTTGGAGGGTGTTGCATCGACGACTAATCGGTAGTTGACCACGAATTTGTCAGGATTAAA
Organism: uncultured Acidobacteriota bacterium; assembly: GCA_963709105.1. Taxonomy (GTDB): domain Bacteria; phylum Acidobacteriota; class Terriglobia; order Acidiferrales; family UBA7541; genus Palsa-295. The sequence continues at coordinate 13,178 of CAVPVC010000006.1, read as the reverse complement.
GGCACAAGGCAGTTTGGCTTAATTCTTCGCTTTCTCGATCTAACCGAGCCAGCAGGGTGATGTTCAACCAACGACTTCCGCTATTCCACTTCACCCATCCGCGCAGACTATAACTTTTGACAGTCCCCCTCGCAGCAAACCAACGCTAACCTGAAAGACGGCCACAAGTTCAGGGTCCCTGGTCATAGTTGCGAATCGCCAATTGAAAGGAAAACACACGCAGATTGAATCCACATTCGATGTAAAGAAGGGGAAACGATGATCTCTAGAAAAGGAATGCCCTTCGTTCTCGGACTCGCTTTGTTCGCCGGAACAGTGGTGCCGTATGTTCAGGCCCAAGACTTCAATAAGCAGACCAAAATTAAGTTCAGTCACGCCTGTAGAGATCCCGGGGCAGGTTCTGCCAGCCGGGAGTTACACGTTCACTCAGAGCGGGTCGATTGGCGGCCGAACTGTTGTTCAGATTTGGAACGAAGATAAATCGAATCCGATCACCACGGTTCTCGCGATTACGAATTATCGGCTCAAGCCCGCGCGGGAGACGTTTATCGAGTTTCATGAACGCCCAACAGGGTCACCGCAGGCACTGAAAGCGTGGTTCTATCCTAATGACAATTATGGCGTCGAGTTCGTCTATCCAAAACAGGAAGCGCTTCGGATAGCTCAGGCGAATAATGAGGATGTTCCAGCAGAAACCGTCGAACCAACTCCAAATACGCTGAACACGGTTCCGGTGGTCGCAGTCACTCCCGAGCAAAAGGAATTGCCGATTGAAAAAGCATTTCAGACGACACCAGCCCCTGCCAAGTAGGCAGAACCTGTTGCGGCTGCCAAAGTATTGCCAAGGACAGGAAGCCCAATGCCACTACATGCCTTGCTTGGCAGCCTGTCCCTCGCCATCGGATTCGGCCTGAGGCGATTTTCAACTAAACGTCTGTAAGTGAAACAACTCTCTTTGCGCCGCGCACACCTACAAGACCTTTAAGCAACTCCACGCCCTTCCTGCTTCCTTGAGCTGTTCCGTGGGTTGACACAATTCTGGGCACGAATTTCCGCAGCGTCTCCTATCCACAGTTCGTGGTGGTAGCGATCGAGAATCCTCTCGAACTCACCGTGCGTTGATGGTCACTTCGATACCCACCCGAGCGGGACCTGGAAAGCAAAGGTTATCGGGTTCTGAATATACAAATGCTCATTGAATCGGAGCTACAACCGCTTCTCTGGAAATGATACGGGAGATGGCACCAGAGTGAGGAGTTACAGCCGAATTGGCTCGAATTTAGGGTTGTGGATCCCGATGATCGCCCATGCTTCCCCTAATGTTCGAACCACGTGCAAATTGGGATGTGTGCTCTGTCCCTCAAATCAAACATCCGCGCCATTCCGAAAATGTGAGGAGAAGCCGCAACGATGACACAAGGGCCGCTAGGTTCCGCCATGACTGGTACAGTCTTTGCCAGCTGGCGGATTTTCTGAGCAGTGACCTCGAGGGAACGATCGCCGAATGATTCGTAATACCGGCGCGGGGGTCCACCTATGCTGCATACTCTCCGGTCATCCGGTAGAAAGCTGTTGCATCTTCGTCGGTAATTCGCCCCGCACACGTGCCCAGCAGAACGCGGTTGGTTGAATCGTACTCGAGGTGGTAGGCCAACTAGGTTCGAATTCCCAAATAGATTTTAATTCCACATAGTCCACTGGTATTACCTGTAACCACCGTTGTTAATGCGCGAGCCTGCCTTTTATCGGCCCATTTTTAAAAATAGACAACGTGCAGATTAGCGGGGACAGGTTCAAGGTGGACAGCTAGCGAAAAGAAAACGCGAAGCTAGTCTGTATAGATCCCTCTATCTAGTCCGCGAACTAGACGCTCGGCAGAAGTCTTGAATACTTCACAGATGCGGAGCAGGGTCGAAACTGTTTTCGGACGGCCAGCTTCGATTTGTTGCCAGTGACGCGCTGAAAAACTAAAAAGAAATCATATCCTCTTGCGAGTAGCCATGCTTTCTTCGCAACCTGCGGAAATCGTGCTCCCCAAATGCAAGGAAGAATGCCTTTTGATTCACCACCGTCCGAGAACCTACCTTGCCCCGGGCAAAGGCGGGGCCGGGATTTCCTCTTTTCTGCTGAACAAAAATAATTGCACGGGAAGGAAGACACTTCTGTTGCTCCAGAGCAAATACGGAACCGGTAAGGTTTTTGGTTTGTCGTCTACCGGGAGAACGGTCCCTAGGGAGTTATGTAGCCGTGGTTTCTCGAAGCCTGTGATTGCTCGCAATCAGAGAGGTACTGACTGGCCTGGATTCTGAAGTAAGTCCTGGTGAACGCTGCTCCTGATACCGATGGGCGCTTAACCCGCATCAACTTCTTTGCGTTTTCTGATGCTGAGCTAACGCCGCATTGTCATCGGCAAACTGACCCGCTGCCAAGGCCTTAGAAATCCAAATGAAGTCCCGAGCGAATAAGTGTACGCTTTCCGCTTCGGCAAATTGTTGGCTAGTGGGGCATGATACGAGCTTGGCCTAAGGGACCAGAAATGACACGGGAGATGGCGCGAGAGTGAACGCCAGGGAACGAACGCATTGGGTCTGCGAGCGAGCCCGCGAGATGGGCTTCGATCTGTGCGGCGTCGCGCCGGTGGAAGGGCTCGAAGATCTCGGCCATTTTCCTGAGTGGCTTGCGCGTGGATATGCAGGCGGAATGAATTATTTGCGTGACGAACGGCGCGGGGATCCTCGTCTCGTCCTCGACGGCGCGCGGAGCCTGATCGTCGTCGCGCTCAACTACAATTCGCCGCCACCGTACTCTACGAAGATTCCGGGCGGTGGGGAAAACGAACCCGCGCGGGGATGGATCTCCCGCTATGCGTGGGGAGACGACTACCACGAAGTGCTCAAGGAAAAGTTGGATGCGCTGGCGGCGGAGATGCGGCAGAAATTCAGCGAGCCTTTTGACGTGCGCGTCTACGTCGATACCGGCCCGATCATCGAACGCGTGGCGGCGAAATACGCCGGCCTAGGCTGGCTGGCAAAAAACACCTGCCTCATCAATCAGCAGCTCGGCTCCTGGCTGTTTCTCGGCGTCATGATCACGACTCTCGCTCTTGAGCCCACGCTCGCCGCCGGCGCCGATCCTCCACCCGATCTGTGCGGCAGCTGCACGCGCTGTCTGGACGCGTGCCCCACCCACGCCTTCCCCGAACCGTATGTGCTGGATGCCCGCCGCTGCATCTCCTATTTGACCATCGAGCTTCGCGGGACGATCCCCGAAAAACTGCGTGCCGGCATGGGTAACGCTGTGATCGGTTGCGATATCTGCCAGGACGTTTGCCCGTGGAACCGCAAGGCCCCGGTGACAAATCTGCCCCCGTTCCAGCCTCGTCTGCTCGCAACCGAAACCTCCAGAGCAAGCAAGCCGGAAGAGGGTACCAGCCTTCGCTTTTCGCGCCCGCACTCGAATGGCTGGCCTCGCTAACCCAGCAGGAATTCAGCACAACATTCCGCAAGAGCGCGGTGAAGCGAGCGAAGTGGCGCGGCCTGGTGCGCAACGCATGTGTCGCGCTGGGAAATTCGCACATCGCCCGCGATTCCGAAGAATATGTGCGCGTGCTGCGGATGTTGGAAAAGCTCGCCGCCAGCGAAGATGCTACGCTCGCGGAGCATGCACGCTGGGCGCTGGACCACCTGAAGGCGCCACGGCCGAGTTCGACGGCTGAGCGTGCCTCCAACTGACTTCTTCTTGCCCGCACTGGCAGCGCCTGCTTGTGTGGTATGCTGCCCGGCAACTCTGCTGCGGGGGCAGCAGGGCTGCCGAAAATCGCATCGCATGACAGAGGCTCGCGTTACCCGTGTAGCCGGGAGTATGGATGAACGTCAGGGTGAACGCAGAAATGGTGACCACCGCCTTCGAACTGCCGGGCTACCGCATTTCGAAGAATCTCGGGCTGGTGCGCGGAGTCACGGTGCGTTCGCGCAGCATTCTCGGGACTCTCGGCGCGTCCCTGGAAACGATCGTTGGCGGCAACATCACGCTCTTTGAAAGCATCTGCGAGAAGACGCGCGAGCAGGCCCTCGATCTCATGCTGGAGCATGCGGCGGCTCGCGGCGCCAACGCCGTGATCGGCATGCGCTACGATGCCACCGAAGTGATGCAGGGCGTTACCGAAGTGATTGCCTACGGCACAGCCGTGCTGGTGGAGCGGGCATCGTAGAACGGCGCGGCGCCATCTCAACAATGGCAGGAGAATCGCAGAGATGAATTTTCATCGGAAAGCTTTCTTTTCAATCCTTGCCGTGTGTTTGCTGGGGCTCGCCTTCGCCGCGCAGGTGAAGGCGGACGATGCCCTCAAGACGGAGTCGGTGCAGTTTCCCGCGGGCAAGGACACCAAAGACACCGTCGGGGCCCTGCTAACGAAGCCGTCCGGGACCGCTCGCCATCCCGCCGTGATCGTGCTCCACGCGTGGTGGGGGCTGAACGATTGGATCAAGGATCAATCGCAGAAGCTCGCCCAGGAAGGCTTTCTCACCCTCGCCGTGGATTTATACGGCGGGCATGTGGCCACCGATACCCCCGGAGCGCTCGAGCTGAGGATGTCGCTCAAAGAGGATGTCGCCGTCCGGGACGTGCAGGCGGCATACGATTACCTGATGACCCGCAATGATGTCGATCGGGACCATATCGGCGTGATCGGCTGGGACATGGGTGGTGCCTACGCGCTGAAGCTTGCCATGACCCAACCGCGCCTCGGCGCTTGCGTGGTGAATTACGGCGCGCTCCCCACCGATCCCAACGACATTCAGGTGATTTTCGCGCCCGTGCTGGGAAATTTTGCTGCCCTCGATCACGGCGTCCTCCCCAGCGACGTCCAGTCGTTCGAAAAAACGATGAAGAACCTGTCCCGGCGCGTCGACCTGAAAATATACGATGGCGCGAGACACGGATTCGAGAACCCCGCCGATACCGAAAACTACCAGCCCGACGCCGCAGCCGACGCCTGGGCTCGAAGCGTCGCCTTTTTGAAAAGATACTTGAAGTAGTCCCGTCCGCTTTGATTCTCCATAGTCCGCATACCTCCGCTGTTGATTGAAACGAACACCCCTCAGAATCTATGCAGCCCCTTATTGCCCCTCTGCATCCAAAATACTGCATGCCGAAGAAGGCTCAAAACTCCCGGCCAGATGTCGCCCCAGCCGCCAGTTTGACCACCAGAGAAATCGTTGCGGGGTGGGGCAGCATTCTGCGCGGCAACGTCCCGTTCCTTTCGATTGAGATCACCCGGGAATGCCCGCTAAGCTGCCCGGGATGCTACGCCTATGGCTCCGACCATCTTGGCGGAGGCGCCACTTTGCGGGAGTTGAGCGATTTCCGCGGAGACGCGCTCGTTCGCGGCATTCTCGACATAGTTGAAAAACATAAGCCCCTCCATGTGTCTCTCGTCGGGGGCGAGCCGATGGTGCGCCACCGGGAATTGAGCCAGATCCTTCCCGCACTGAGCGCCTCGGGCATTTTTACTCTGGTAGTCACGAGCGGCGTGATTCCCATCCCCATGGAATGGATGAGCCTTCCGCGAGTCCGCATAGCGATCTCCGTGGACGGGCTTCCCGAAGACCACGATATCCGGCGAAAGCCTGCGACGTACGTGCGAATCCTCAAGAACATCGAGGGCCGCGAGGTAAACATCCACTGGGTAATCACGCGCCCGATGCTGCAGCGCCCTGGCTATTTTGAAGAATACGTGTCGTTCTGGAACGGCCGCCCCGAAGTAAACCGCATCTGGGTGAGCGTCTACACGCCCCAGCTAGGTGAGTCCAGCCCCGAGACACTCACGGCCGCCGACCGCGTGAAGCTCGCCGAGGAATTGCCGAAACTGGCGCCGAAATATCCCAAGCTATTGATGAATAAGGGCATCGCCGGAGCTATCGTCGCGCCACCAAAGAGCCCGGACGAATGCGTCTTCTCGAAGATGTCGGCGAATTATTCCGCGGACCTGAACACCCGCGTCGAACCCTGCGTCTTCGGCGGGAAGCCCGATTGCTCCCAGTGCGGCTGCGCCATCAGCAGCGGCTTGCATTGGATCAAGGGCATCAATCTTGCCGGCCCGCTCGAGGTTGGCCACCTGGTCCGGGGATCCATCCGCGTCGGGAGGCTGATGAACCGCCTCCGGGCCAGATCGACCACTCCCCCGCGCTGGCATCAGGACGCCGCAAGCCGGTCCCTCCCCGCCCAGGAAGCGGAACTCGTTCAAATCCAGCGTTGAAGTGCCCTTTTGTGTCCTGGGACACCCTGCTAACTCATACAGAGCAATAGCTTTGGTATTACACAACTATTACAAAAAACCCGCCTGAAAGCTGCTAGTATCCTGCAAGCAAATCGCACAACTAATCGGGTATCCAATCCCTTTCAAGAGGCGACATGTCAATGCAGATTGACGATTTAGGGAAGAAGCCTGCGGGCGAGAATCAGATCAATTGGGTCACCGCCATCGCCATGTTTGCGTTCCACGCAGGGGCGCTGGCCGCGCTCTTCTTTTTCAGCTGGAAACCGTTTCTGCTGGGCCTCTTCCTGTACTGGGTAGCCGGAAGCCTCGGGATCGGCATGGGATACCACCGCTTGCTCACTCACCGCGGCTATAAGACGCCCAAATGGGTGGAGTACTTCTTGACCTTCTGCGCCACCCTGGCGCTCGAAGGCGGCCCCATATTCTGGGTGGCCACGCACCGCATTCATCACCAGTATTCCGACAAAGAGGGCGACCCGCACTCTCCCATCGACGGCAAGTGGTGGGCCCACATGGGCTGGATTCTGATGGGCAAGTCGATGCACCACGATACCTCGACGCTCTCGCGCTATGTGCCCGATCTCGCCAAGGATAAGTTCCACGTCTGGATCACCAAATTCCACTACGTTCCGATGATTGTGGTCGGCCTCATCCTTCTCGCGTTTGGCGGCATTCAGTATGTGTTGTGGGGAATTTTCTTCCGGACGGTCCTGGGCCTGCATTCCACCTGGCTGGTCAACTCGGCCACGCATTCGTGGGGCTCGCGGCGTTTTGCCACTCGCGACCTCTCGACAAACAGCTGGTGGGTAGCGATGTTCACCTGGGGCGAGGGCTGGCACAACAATCATCACGCGCACCCCACGTCTTCCCGGCACGGGTTGGCCTGGTATGAGATCGATCTGAACTGGTACGGGATCTGGGTACTGCAAAAGCTCGGACTGGCGAAGCAGGTCTATACCGTGAAGCTCGCCAGCTTGAAACCGCAATCGGCGCCGGAAGAGGATGCTACCTCGATCGTCGCGCCGGAATCCGCCACCGATTTGGTCTCCGCATAGTCAGTTCTGTAGCGGCGGGCGCGTGAGTTTGTCGTTGGGAGCGCGCCCGCCAGTCCCTCCTCCTCGCAAGCGCCTGCCTGAATCAAGCCAGCCAAACAGTTCAGAGCCATAGGCCCGGCGTCCGCTGTACAATTGTCCTGAATCGCCATGCGCATCACGAGCCGTCGGAAGAAGATCGCTTTCTTTATCGTTCTGGGCGTCTGCCTGGTCGCTTTGGCGCTCACGCTGAACATCAGCTGGATCATTCTGAACTGGCGTAAAGACGTTCTTCTCGTTCTCGGCGTGATTTTCTTTGCGGCGATTATTCTCGGCATGATCCTCAATACGGGCTTCTTGGTGCGCGAGATCCGCCGCAACGAGCAGCACGATAGCTTCATCAACGCCGTCACGCACGAACTCAAGACGCCCATCGCCTCGATCCGCCTGTATCTTGAAACGCTGCAGCGCCGCGAAGTCGACGAACGCCAGCGGCAGCAGTTCTACCAGTTGATGCTCGAAGATGCCGACCGCCTCCTCGGCACCGTCGAGCAGGTGCTCAAGGCCGGGGAAGTGGGATACAAGCGCGGCACTCTGCACCGCGCCGAGACGGACTTCAGCAGCCTCGTCCGCGAGTGCATGGAACTGGCCCGCACGCGGCATCACCTCGATCCCTCCGCTCTGCAGTATCAGGGGCCGCTCAATGGATCGGGAGCCACGGTGGAGGCCGATCCCGCGGAACTGCGCACGGCGGTGTCGAATATCCTCGACAACGCCATCAAGTATTCGGGAGACAAGGTGGATATTTCCGTCCGCGTGGAAACGCCCGACGAGAAGCGCGTGGTATTGCGGGTTCGCGATCGCGGAGTGGGCATCCCCGCCCATGCGTTGAAGCGCGTGTTCAAGCGCTTCTACCGCGTGCCGGGGCGATCGTCCTCGCAGGTGAAGGGGACAGGCCTCGGATTGTTCATCGTGCGCGCCATCGCCCGCGCCCATGGAGGCCGGGTATTCGCCGAAAGCGCCGGCTGGACGCGCGGCACCACCATCACCTTCGAATTGCCCCGGAGCAATGCGTGAGCCATCTGCTCGTAGTCGAGGACGAAGCGCACCTGGCCGACGGCCTGCGATTCAATCTGGAAGCCGAAGGACATTCGGTGGACGTCGTGGGCGACGGCGAATCGGCCATCGAAAGCCTGCTCCGGTCCGGCAAGAAGTTTGACGCCGTCGTATTGGACGTCATGCTGCCCGGCACGAACGGGTTTGAGGTCGCCACCGAACTGCGCAAGGCCAAGAACTACGTGCCGGTGCTCATGCTCACCGCGCGAGGCCGCCCCGAAGATGTCCTGCAGGGCTTTGCGGCCGGAGCCGACGATTATCTGCCCAAGCCCTTCGAACTGCCGATTTTTCTCGCGCGATTACAGGGCTTGCTCCGCCGCAGCGAATGGCTCCGCGGCGGCAACGGCGGAACAGAGGAAGCCAGAAGCCCCGACAATGGCGCCAGGAATGTAGCGGAACCGCCACCTCCACAGCAGCAGGTCTTCTCTTTCGATGGAAAAACCATCAATTTCGAAACCCTCGAGCTGCAAACCGGCGCCTCGACGATCCAGTTGACCCTGATGGAAGCGAAGCTCCTCCGTCACCTCGTGCAGAGCCACGGCCGCACCGTTACCCGCAAGTCCATACTCGAAGATGTGTGGGGCCTGCGCGAAGACACCGACACCCGGGCCATTGATAACTTCATCGTGCGCCTCGCCGCTATATCGAGGAAGATCCGTCGAAACCGCGCCATTTGTTGACGGTGCGAGGCGTCGGCTATCGCTTCGTCGTCTGATCCGGCCGCAGGCATTCTCGCCCGGGTCTACCATTTCCAGAGGGACGCATCAGCGAGCCAGGCCTGGAGTATCTCCAGCTGATCTTCGGTCGGATCGGCGAATACGATACCCATGCCGATTCGGTCGTGCACGTAGATCACCTTGCCATTCGTCATAAAGGTTTCCCCGTCGCGCGAGATGACAATCTTAAGAACAGTGTTCACCGCGACGGTGCTGGCGGTGCTCACGTGGCGACCCTTACGGCTAATCTCTGCCATTCTTCCCACGATGCACATGGCGCCAGCGGTTTCGACGAGTTCTGCGATGGCGAGGACGGAGTAGCGCGGTACTGTTCGTTGAACGCTGTACGAGCAAATCGAAGCGGATGTCGAATTAGGAGGTTTTTTCCATCGCGGTAATCCCTCGGTTCCCCCCTTAGCGATTAGTACCACGCCACACTGGCACCATGTCGCTTAAAGGGAGCTGACGACGTTATCTGATTAATATCCGACTCCGGTGAGTCCTCCTGGTGTATGACATCAATTCAGACCGGAACCGAGTTCCGAGTGGCAGTTTAGCTCTTTGCGGATGTCGCCGGAATCAGGACCCGAAAATTTCTTGAGAGAATAGCGAATACGGACTTGCATCCCCCGGGTGGGGTCCACTTGGCCCGGAAAAGCAGCACATTTGATTTGGCAATACGTTTCAAGTGGACCGAGCTTTGGGGTTGCAGTTCGCTTTTACCTGAACAGGACGCCTTTTCTTTGCTCTTGGATCGCGGATGATTCTTTAGCCTTTGGAATTCCTCGACTTAGAACTCCGTCCGGGCCTTTTCAATCAATTCGCGCGTTTCTGAAGATAACGAGTGCCGCCATCGTCCCGGCCAAAGCCGGTAGCGGGAGGACGAAGAGCACTAGAACATCCGCGGAAAACGCAGCATTCCGAGCCGACGACCCCATCGGGGCGCTCCCACCAAGAAGTGAGAACGGGATACAGAGAAGGAGGAGGAAATGAGGGATGAGGAGCAGTGAACCCAAAACACGTTTTCCCGGTCGCATCTTTGGCCAGGCCAAACAAGCCCGTAAACCGCCCGCAGAACGCCAGAACGATTACAAGAAGCACAAGCGGCAGAATCAAGCGCATTCCGCACCTTGGTTGCTCCCGATATGCCGCGAGCGGCGCTTAGCAATTATCGCAAAGCATGGAGTCTCATTTATGGAAATGACATTTGCTGTTCGTCAGGTTAACTCCCGAGAAGTCCGGATTACCGGAAACTGACCCGCTACCCAAAAACTTCGTGTCCGGATTTGACACGAGTGCGGGCTATCGTTAACCTTGAGTTCCTATGAAAATTATTGTCGCCGACAAAATAAGTGAACGTGGAATTGCGCTGCTTCGTGAAACGGGCTGGGAAATTCTCACTCCGGCGGCCGCCGATGTTCCCGCCCAGATCATCGATGCCGACGGCCTGGTGGTTCGCAGTGCCACGAAAGTGACGCCCGCGCTGCTCAAGCAGGCCGCCAAGCTTCGCGTCGTGGGCCGCGCCGGCGTGGGCGTGGACAACGTGGACATGGACGCGGCCACCCATCACGGCGTCCTCGTGATGAATACGCCGGGCGGAAACTCGGTCAGCGTTGCCGAGCACACGTTTGCGCTGATGCTTGCCGTCGCGCGTTCCGTGCCCCAGGCCAACGCCTCCATCCAGGCGGGCAAATGGGAAAAGTCGGCTTTCTCGGGGACGGAACTCCGCGGGAAAACTCTCGGGCTTGTCGGGCTGGGCCGGATTGGCACCGAAGTCGCGCGCCGCGCTCACGCTTTTGGAATGAAGGTCTTTGCGTACGATCCGTACGTGGCTCCCGCTGTCGCGCGGGAGGTGGACGTCGATCTCGTTACGCTGAACGAATTGCTGGAAAGGTCCGACGTGGTCTCGTTGCACACGGCCTTGAGCCCATCCACGGAAAAAATAATCAACGCCGAGGCGATCTCGCACATGAAGAAGGGCGCGATTCTCGTCAATTGCGCGCGCGGTGAATTGATCGACGAAGCCGCCCTCGCCGAGGCGCTGCGTTCCGGCAAAATCGCCGGCGCCGGCGTGGATACTTTCGCCAAGGAGCCTCCCAAGGACTCTCCGCTGGTGGGACTGCCGAACCTGATCGCCACGCCGCACATCGCCGGCTCCACGCGCGAGGCCCAGGAAGAAGTAGGCACGGCCGTCGCGCAGCAGATCCGCGATTATCTGGCCGATGGATTGATCCGCAACGCCGTCAACATGCCCGCCGTTTCCGCCGAGCAGTACCGGCGCTTGCGTCCGTATCTCGAACTCGGCGAGCGCATCGGAATGCTCGTCGCCCAGGCCGCGCCTTCGCCGGCTTTAACCGCATCCGGATTCGCTACGCGGGCGAGCCTTCCGAAATTGGCTCGCACTTGATTCGCAGCGCCGTGCTGATCGGCATTCTAACCCCATCCTCGATGAGAAAGTGAACCTCGTGAACGCTTCGGAGGCCGCCGCGACCCGCGGCCTGGTGGTGGAAGAGACGACGCGCCGCCGCGAGCGGGGATTTCCCAACACGGTGGAAGTGGTAGCCAGCGACGGCAAGCGCGAACTCACGGTGGAGGGCACGGTGGGGCAGGACGGTTCCCCGCGCATTCTCGCCCTCGATGGAATCGGCCTCGAAGCGGCCCTCGAAGGAACGCTGCTGCTGATCCGCAACGAGGATGTGCCCGGCGTCATCGGAAAAATCGGCACCGCTCTCGGCGACCTCGGCGTGAACATCGCCACCTTCGCCCTCGGCCGCCGCGCGCCCGTCCATGGCGCGGAAGCGCTTGCCCTTCTCGGGCTGGACGGCGACATCGACACGTCCGTAGTTCAGAAGATCCTGGCTGTTCCTTCGGTCACCGACGCGCGGCTGATCCGTCTTCCGGCGCCAGCCAAGCAGGAAGTGCTCAACTAGCCCGGCTGTTTTTCGAACAGGCGACTCACTGTTTCAGCGGCGCCGCGTAGGGGTAGGGCTCCGGCGAGATGCTGTCCGGCTCGACGATCCACGAGCGGCGGTCACGGTAATAATCCAGCAGCGGAGCAAGGTCGACGCCCGGTATGTCCCGCGCCCACACGACCTTTGAATCGTCGATATCCGCGCGGTTGTAAACCCATTCCGCATTCGCATCGTGTTTCGGAGAATAGCGCACGATCACGAGTTGCTTGCCCGGCATCTTTTCCAATTCCCTTCGCGATCCGCGCCCGTTTGGCCACGCCCGGCCTTGGGTAGTCCATCGTGTGAAAGGGCGCGAGGAGGACTGCGGCAATCACCACCGCGCGCGAAACACCAACGCCGACAGGCCGGCCTCGCCAGGTTACCCTCCGGAGATGGCGAAATCCCTGCATCGTCAGCGCAAAGACCGTCGCGACCAGCGGCGCCGCGTAATGCGGGAAGAACCAGGCCACCAGAACGAAGCCGCAAAAGCAAATCGCCGTCTCCGCCACGAGAAAGCGCACCCGGCGATCCCGCACGATCCAGGGCAACAGAAGAAACGGCACGCACAGTTCAGGCCAAAGAAGGAACCGCACGAATCTTCCGGCATCCCGTCCCAGCAGACGGATCGCTTTGCCGATGCTGTCGGCCCTGCCCTCTTGCCAGGTGTCGTGATTCCACGCCGTTATAGAAAGCGTCGAATTGCGCATTCGGCGTAATGGATAGGAGCCGTCGCCTTTTGCCACAGCAATGCGGGAGCGCTGCTTTCGTAGACGCCGTTCGTTAGCCGTGTAGGGGAAAAGCAGCAGGATTTCCCGTGCCGCGCCAGTTGTAGTAGGCCATAAACGCGCCGCACGAGCAGAATCACCACGCAAAAGGGCGCGACGACGCGGGGCAGCGTCTGTCGCCAGGACGGGCTGTGCTTCCGGAATAGCCAAAAAAGCAAGTACGGCGAGCTACCGGCGCGGAGAAGATCAAGCCCTCGAACGGCCGGCTGTTGGCAAGAATCGCCACGCCCAGGCCCAGAATCACCGCATCGCGCGGGCGCCGCGCGCGCATGATCCGCGGCAAAGCGCCGATTACCAACGCT
>CAVPVC010000005.1:0-28948 GCA_963709105.1 uncultured Acidobacteriota bacterium | reverse complement strand
ACCTTTTCAAACTCAACCGTGGTCATCCGTCTCCCGTCAGAAGCCATTCTAGTGACCTCTCACACTGCCGACTAATTGCTAGCAAGACTTCCGCGCCAATCTCGACTTTTCCTCGCTCGGCCGTTGACAGGTAGCTCTGACTTATCCCTATTCGTCGCGCGAATTCCGCCTGGTTCATATCAAAACCTCGTAATTCCCGAATACGCCGTCCAACGGCCTTCCAATCAACCGGCGTAACGCCAGTACCCGAGATTTTCCTTGACACCATTATGTGTATATAAATAAAATATGCGTATACAGATCGCGACCCATTGTGAGAGCTACAACTTCGATCTTTTTCTACAACGTCAAGGCAGCCGAGCGCAATGAAAGAAACCGGGAATTTATGGGCGCCGAGCTTAAGCAGCACGTCCGGTCATAAGCATTTTCGGATGCATTTCGGAGCAAATTCGATGAAAAAGCCAGCCGTTTCGTTTCGAGTAAATGCCCTGCTAGCACGCAAAACCTGGGGAGAAATTTCCAAAACTGCCATGCGAGGCCTTAAAGAATTGACTAGCACACATTCACTTTCCGTGGCGGCCGGAGATCTTCAGATTTTGGATGGCAAATGGTACGTCACGCATTCCGGCCTACTTCGCATTGCCCAGCGTGGTCATTGCTTGGGCATCAACACAATCCTCCTCAAACAGCTCTCCAATCCAGAGGGTGATCGCTGGGTTTTCAGGGCAACTGTTTACAAACGTTCATCTTCCCGTGGGTTCGTCGGTTATGGAGATGCTGATCCCTCGAATACATCGCCTCTCGTCCGCGGCGCCGAAATGCGAGTTGCCGAAACCCGGGCGGTCAACCGCGCTCTCCGCAAAGCCTACGGCATCGGCCTCTGCTCCATCGAGGAGCTGGGTTGGGCTTCCCTGCCCCAGCAGCCGCCATCCTTTTCGAGCAATTCGAACGGTTCTCGCAGTTTCCACGGTTCAAACGGCTCGCATGCAGGGAGCGGCTCGAACGGTTCAAACGGCAGCCCCAGCCGGCTCCGGGACAAGCTCTGCCTCCTGATCCGCCAGTACAACCTCGATCCGACCCTCGTTAAGGAGTATGCCGCCCATTTCTGCGGCACCGAAACCATCAAGGACGCGAGCCGCGATTTGGTCGAATCCTTCATTGCGCACCTCTCGTCCTCGGCCAAAGAAGACATCGACGGCCTGATCTGCAAACTCAACTCCTTTTCCCGCCCTGTGGAGGTGAAACAGTGAAACGCCATATTCCAGGTCTTCATTCTCGCCAGCCGATGGCGACGCCCCCTTGGAGGGGCTGTTCCTGGTTCGCGTCGAATGGGCCTCTTACCGCTGGCATCCGCAAAAGGCCTTCCTTCAAGTCCGATTCGTCGTGCTCGAGCCCGCGTCTTTCGCCCGCCGGTCCTTCTCCGGTCGGCTCTATTCAACCGAGCGCGCCCTCTGGAAGCTCAATTGGTTCCTGCGCGATTTCGGTTACGACATGGAATTGCTCACCCAGGACCAGATGGACGAAAAAGCCTTGATCAACCTTCGTGGAGTCGTCAGGACCACATACAAGACGCTGAACGGCCACACCTTCCAGAACCTCGAAGCGTTCGCGCCGGAGTCGGACTGGGCTGAGCTGTCTCTGGCCGAGGCGACCGTAATCCACACGCAGGAACTGCGATGATTTACAGCTACACCCAGATCAGCCAATACCTGCGCTGCCCTCGCAGCTATCGCTACCGCTACCTCGATGGCTGGCGCGAGAAAGACACCCGGGCCGCCATGGTCTTCGGGCGATGCTTTGAGAACGCCCTGCGCGCTTACTTTGAGCGACGGGACTGCACTGAGGCGCTGTTCAAGGAATGGGAAGCCTTCCGTGACACTCCCTTTGTGTACCGCAAGGGTGAATCCTGGGATCGGCTCCTGCACCAAGGAACCCATCTGCTCGAGAAGTTTGTCCGGGAGGACAGGGTTCGTGTTGCCCGCCCCAAGGAAAACCTGCAGCTCAAGATCGTTCGCAACCTCGAAGGAGGCAACGATTTCGTCTCCTACGTTGACGCGATCGGCGAGCTGGATGGAAAGCGGTGCCTGCTCGACTGGAAAACCACAACCAGCCGGTATGCCGAGGAGCCCGAGGGGCTCCTCTCACTTGATCCGCAGCTTATTTGCTATTCCTGGATCAGCGGCATCGCCGATGTGGCCTTTGTCGTGTTCGTCCGGAAGCAGGCGCCCGAGATCCAATACCTGAAGGCCACCATCTCTGAGGAACAGCGCAAGGAATTTGGTCGCCTGGTTGAGACTACCATCCAGCAGCTGGAGTCAGGCCAATTCGCGTCGCACAGTGGGATCCGCTTCCCGCAAAACGGCTGCACGAGCTGTGCCCATCTGGGCCTCTGCCTTGGGAACCAGAAACTGATCGACACGAACCTGATTCGACGGCCGGGAGCGAGCGATCTTGATTGGCTTGACGAACTTGTGGACTAACGGGTTACCGATGGTAGAGCCGAAACTCAATCGCCGGCGGGCATTGTTCGTTCTGGACAAGATCGATGAGATCTTGGCTTGGGAAAAAGCAAAGGAGCGAGAGAAAGACGTGCGGTTCGTGGATTTAGGGCGGTATCTGTGCGAAACGCGGGCGGGGCAATACTGGAGGATGGAAAACCTGAAATCGTTTGATGAGTTTCTGGAGAAGCGGTTCCCGGAATCGCGCCGGAAAGCGTATTACCTGATGGCGATTCACGAGAATCTAACGAAGATTCCCAAACAACAGCTTAGGGAGATCGGCTGGCGCAAGGCGACGGTGATGGCCAAGGTGGCACGCCGGGACGGGAAGGCCTTCGATTGTGCACCATGGGTGCACAAAGCCAAGGAAATGCCCCGGGGGGAGTTCGAGCGAGAGGTCGAGAAACACCTGACCGGGAAGGAGTCAGAATCTTGGGAGGTGATTTATTTCAAGGTTTATAAGAGCCAACTCGTGGTCATTGAGCAGGCCCTTGAAACAGCTGCACTTATGCTGGGGAGCGACAAATCACGAGGCTACATGCTGGAGATGATTTGCGCTGATTTTTTGGCCGGGGCACATCTCGAAACGGGCAATTCTGATGTCCTGATGACCTCCTTGGATCGGCTGCTTGATTCCCTTCCCCAACCCAAGAGACAGGAATTCCTGGACAAAGCGCGAACGGCTTCATGAACTCAGTTCGCCCCAGACGCCCGCGGCTCGCTCTCGATCAGCAGGCTTATCGAGAATTGCATGAAAAGGTCTTGAGGCGAGACGGCTGGCGCTGTCAGTACTGCGGCTCGATGCGCAATCTCCAGGTTCATCATAAGCGACAGCGCAGCTTGCTCGGTGACGACGCAGAGGAGAATCTCATCACTCTATGCGATCAGTGTCACAAGAGAACGCACCGGCGATAGCGTGCGGTAAACACGACGGAAACGGTTCCGTTTTCAGGATCCATCCACAAGGTGTTGTTCGGGACAGTGACGGTCGCTGGATAACCCAATTATGATAAGGGTATGGATTACGATTAAAATCGTATCACGCCGGGAGGAAGATGTGAATTTTGAAGATCGTTGATGCGGGAAAGAACTCCCGATTCAGGCCAGGGCGGAGCGACGATCCGGCAGACTCCCCGCGCCGGACGCCGATTAAAGATCTTTTGTCTTTCGTCCTTACACTGTGCCCGAACGCACTCAAGTTGGTTCGGCCAGCAGTCCGCTCCAATTTTCCCGAAGCCAAGACAGACGCCCACGCTTTCGCGATGTCCTTAATCATTAAGGCCGCCAACAAGGGAGACCTTGCTACATAGAGAGAGATTCGCGATATAGTCGAGGGCAAGACACGGATCGACGTAAGTCGACTTTTTAAATTCGCAGCGGAGTCCCAAACCAGGCCGACTCCAATTTGATCCGCGGTGCGAATCGACTGATGAGGAGGCCAACGATATCGCATCTTGTATAGCGCGTCCGCGGCGAAGAACGAGACATCGAGAATTGCGTTTGAAGATTGTGAAGGCTCAGGAGATGAGCGCGGCACGCGTTTCGCATCAGATAAGTCCAACTGACTTCAAATGACTGAATCCGTGAACCCCCCGCGCTCACTTAAGGCGCTCTCCGCATTTATATTTCTACTGGGTTTCATCTATTTGTTGCTCGGGATATTTCAGCCATTGAATCCCTTCGACGAAGGCTTCATAAACTATGGCGCTGAGCGAGTCTCGCACGGCGATGTTCCGTACCGGGATTTTTGGGTTGTTTATACGCCGGGGCAGTTCTATACGGTTGCAGGAGTTTTTAGAATTTTCGGCTACTCCATCCTGGTGGAGCGGATTTGGGATACAGTCGTGAGATTTGGGATCTGCGTCCTAGTGCTCCTGATCACCCAAAGGCTGGCTGGAAAGAAATATGCTTATATGTCCTTTGTGATCTGCGTGGTGTATCTCGCTTGGTGCGGCAGCTATGGCTATCCGGTCATCCCAGCGATGTTCTGTGGCCTGGGAGCTATTCTATTGCTGATGGATTTCTACGTTGAGAGGCGATCGTTTCTTCTATTTTTGAGTGGGCTTGCAACGGGTGCAGCTGTTCTCTATCGCCAAGATATCGGAGTCTACACCTTGCTATCTGCGGTGGCGGCGATGGTGATTGTGTCATTCGAGAGGCCCATGCTGAAAGGCCAAATCATGGCCTGCGGAACTAATTGTTTCGAGTGCATCGTGTCGTACGGGCTCGGAATCTGTATTTTACTCATTCCGTGCTTTTTTTATTTCTTGCGAGCAGTTCCCATAGGAGTTTTAAGAGCGGACCTAATTACCTTCCCGCGAGAAGCCTCTCGCTTTTTACCACTCCCTCCTATTCTTCCGGGCGTTGTGCTGTTCAAGTCGAGCTTGCGGTTGCACGATATCTGGTTTTTGTTTTATGCGCCGATCGCAATATTTCTGGTTGGCTGGGTCCGATTATTTCGGTCATTTTTTGATCCCGCAAAATACCCCGAGAAGGTGCAGCAGTTCGGGCGAGCAGCGCTTACGGTATTCGGAACGGGATTAGTGCTCACTGTCATCACGCGAGCCGACATTACCCATTGCCTCGCTATTACAATTGTGACCAGCGCTCTACTCCCGGTATTACTGGCTGATTGGTTCGCCAGGAGGCGACCAGCCTGGTCTACGGCATTGGTGATGCTATGTCTAGCGTTGCTGAGCCTGCCATATGTGGCGGCTCCTATCAGAAAGCTTTACTGGTACGATTCGCAATACGGTCCGCGTAAAGGCGAATCAGTTCTGCAGAGGGCCCGGTTTTTCCGGGTGCCCGCAGATGAGGAAAATGCGATCCGGTTTATTCAGCAACATGTCCCCGAAGGGCAGGCGCTTTTTGTCGGAAACTCGCAGCATCATCGTGTTTTCGTGAACAACATTATGTTCTATTTTCTATCCCAGCGCCGCGCGGGAACTATGTATTACGAATTTGAGCCTGGAATGACCACGACAGTTCAAATCCAAAGAGACATCGTGGCAGACCTAAGCCGCAATCAGGTCAAATATGTCGTTCGGTGTGCCGGCTTTGACGGCTCCGATAACCCAGGAGAAAATCTTCACGACAGCGGCGTCACCATACTCGACGATTTCTTGGCCCAGAAATATCGGCCGGTTGAAAAGTTTGGAGACTACTCGATATGGGCAAGCCAACAATTCGAATGAGTCCGATTGTTGTCAAAGAGCTCAATCGGTAATAAGTATCCCGATTGCAAAAACACCGGTGCCCACATTCACAAACGAAGTTCGTTAGCTGATTTACTCCGAAACAGAACTTGACCGCCCTCTGTGCTCGGTTGTCACCACCGGATTCATAATCGAATGGTGGGTCGTCAGTCCCCCACGACGAATAAATTGTAGGTTTCATCGGGCACGATGGCGCCCTGGAATGAAGCAATCTCGTTAACATTGTTACCGACGGCTTCGCTGGGGTAGCTCAGAATCACTAACACCTTGTGGTGCAGCCGGCCTGCCATTTCGGTAGCGGCTGCCATCACCGAAGCCGTGGAATCGAGACGTTGCTTGTCCCAGATAACGAAATCTCCCGTGCGCTGTCCCGTTACGTAAAAGAATTTGCGGTTTAAGTCTGCAGCAATCGTCGATGTCGCGTCGTCTTGATTTCCGATGATAGGCCAGCCGTCCATTTTGTTCGACCTTATGAACTGGGCCACGCTCGATGCTTCAGAGAAAGGTATTTCCCATGCCGCGCAGCTCGCGGCAAGTCCCACCCCAGTCTGAACCGTCAATAGGATCAGTAGGACTTTGGCCTGCAGTGGAGCGAACCACTTCGCAATTCGTTCCAGTGTTTGCCGAGGAAAACGCTCTTCTGGAAAGGCAGCCGCCAGCCACAGACAAGCGAGGAATAGAATGAACGTAAAACCGTCGTGCCTCAGATAACCACGGAACACAAATTGCTTGAACAGCAACAGACCCGCCGCGCCGACCGCGTACGCGACTAACGCAAAGGGTTTGCGGAGGAAAAACAGAACGGAGACACCCAAAACAGCCAGCGCCAAGAGCGTCATGATGTGAAACGGGATCCCGGGGACTTTGAGGACATTGGTGTTCCAGAACGTACGGGTCCACTGGGGAATCGGGACAAAGCTCGTCCAAAACATACTCAGGGTGTCCGAGAGTCCCTTAAGGCCAAAATGGAAGTCTGCTATTCCTCCATCGGGCGGCGGGCGCATATGAAGAACAGACAGACCGAGTGAAGAAAACACGATCAGCGCGCCCAGAGGGAATTGCCACCAAAAGGAAGTAACCGTCTGCCGCCAAGAGGGAGTGTGAATGGCCTCGAAGACCATGGCCAGGATAAAAGCCAGAGCCAGGATCACTGCATAAATGCTGGTTTGGCACATGAACGCCAGAATGGCGGCCAGCAACAAGTAATTCTTCTTCGGGCCGGGTCGGAAGATCGCACAAAAGCCAAAGACCCCAAGAACAGCAAGAGCGTACTCGCGGCTGATAGTTGCGTATTCAAAAAATAAAAAATATCCAAAGACGATCAATATTTTCTGTGCGCGAGTGAAAGGCGAATAACGGGCAATGACGAACGCTGTCGCGCTCGCTACAAGGACGTGAACAACTTGCATCCAGAACGGATTGGCGGTGACCTTCGTGATGAAATACACAAGCAGAAACCAGGCGTCTGGATGCCCTTCATATCTTTTCAGGGAAATCAGCTCGGAAATGGAATGGCTGTGGCGGGCGATCATCCAGACTTGAAGTTCGTCCCTCCACATGACGTGATGGAAAATATTGAAGAGTTCAAGCGATGAAAACGCAGCTGTAAGAGATGATGAGAACCAATGAATGCCTAAAAAAGTCCGAACTGCGCCGTGTTTTATGACGCGGGGGATGTCTAGAGTCTGACTGAACACACTTGCGTCGGACATGGTATGAAAACCTATCTCTTGGGCAAACAATCCGGTTTGTCGGCACGCTCGCGCGGCCCACACGTTTAGTGAAGTTGGCTGGGGGGTACTTAGTGCGATTCAGTCTGTGACTATTACTGCTTCTCCCTCCTTTGCGCGCTGGTCTGCAGAAATCCTCGCGGGAACCACTCGAAGGCCACTGGCTGCGGATTGCTGTCCCGCCCCGCCGCTCTCGTGATATTCCGCGTCCTGGTTAACCGCCCAAACGTCGTACAATTGTTTCCCCGCGATGATATTCTTCGCCGTCAACATGGCAGTCATCATGGCGTGATCCTGATTGTTGTATTTGTGCATTCCGTTGCGGCCAATGAGATGCAAGCCCGGGAACTCACCCTCGATCTCGGCGACAAACGTTTTCACGTTGGATTTGTAATGGTCGTCATAAACGGGATAAGCCTTTTTTTGACGCACCACACACCCGTCCTGAACATCCGCCGGATTGAGCAATCCCAACTTTTCCATTTCGTGCGACGCAAGGTCGATCAAAGCTCGATCCTGCATTCCCCATACGCCATCGCCTTCAAAGCAAAAGTACTCGAGGCCGTAGCAGCAAAGCTGCGGATCAGGGACCAATTCGGGCGACCAGGATTTAAAATTCTGGACGCGCCCCACCTTTACGGTTGGGTCGTGAATATAGATCCAGTTGTCCGGGAGAAATAAACGGTCCTTTGCAATTAGAGCGACGGTGAGAAAGTCGCGGTATCGTAGCGCATCCGCTGCTCCCAGGACTTCCTCCCGGGGAGCGGGCTCTAGCATCTTCGACAAATCGCGGATGGCGGTCGTGGAAATGACGTGATCCGCGGCGATAGACGTGCTCTTTCCATTTTCACCGCGTGCAGTGACCGTCCACTCGCCATTCTTCTGAGAGCACTTCTCTGCCGAGTGGCCCAGCAGAATTCTGCCCCCCATGTCGCGGATACGGCCCGCGCATTCTTCCCACATCATTCCGGGGCCAAGCCGGGGATAGCGGAAAGAATTGATGAGTGTCTTGATAACATTCTGCTTGTCTTTCTTGGGCGGGGGAAGAATAGCGTTTTTTACCGCGCTCGCCAGCGACAGTCCTTTTATCCGCTGCGCCGCCCAGTCGGCGGAAATGTCCTTGCAGTCCATCCCCCACACTTTTTCGGTGTAGGTTTTGAAGAAAATACCGTAAAGCCGCCACCCGAATTGATTGACCACCCAATCTTCAAAGGACCGCGGATTCGCGATCGGAAATGCTCGCGCTTTCAGATAAGAAAGAACGCACAACATCGATTCCCAGACACCGAGGTTGAACAGAGCTTCGGTGGCTTTTAAAGGGTAGGAGTAAAAGCGTCCGCGATAATAGATTCGCGACATGCGGGGACGCTCAATGAGATTGTCCTGAAGGATCTTGGTCCAGAAGTCTTCTACCTCTTGGGATTTGGAAAAAAACCGGTGGCCGCCGATGTCGAATCGAAAACCACGGTATTGGACTGTGCGAGAAATGCCCCCGACGTACACAGGGTCCGCTTCCAGAATGGTTACGTCCCAGCCAGCCTCGCAGAGAAAATACCCAGCGGTCAGCCCTGCTGGACCCGCCCCGATAATCGCCACCCGCTTCATTCGTCACCTCGCCTATGAACGTTCAGAGTGCAGAAACAAAAGATCAAAGGGTGCCCTTAAGTAATTTTAACGCTATCGTGATGTGGCTTCGAATAGCCAAACATTTCGATGGTCTTTGTCGTCAACGACATTCCACACTGCGCGAAGGCGGAATGTACGCATCAGCCAGGGGGTAATCACATCGGTCGACTGATCGCTATGGAGCAAGTAAAAATGGTCATGAGCCGCCACGAAGGATTCAGGATTACTGACCTGCAGATCCGGGCGGAATTCGTGCCAGTGTGTCACAAGATCCTCGTTGGTTCGATCCGGATTCACCTCTCCCGCTGGTGTTGTGAGATACACCAAACGATTCCTCAGACCCGCATCGACCGCTGCTTGCATCTCGATAAAGGCGAGCCCTTCGCCTACCACCACCGGGGCCGAATTCGGCGTATCAACAATAGCTTTCAGTCTATAGTGGTCCGGGTTCGAGAGCTTCCGCGGCGCCCCGGCGATCAGAACGCTGGAAGCTGCCAGCAAAATACAGGCTACCGCTGCCGGCCTTTTGACATTGGATATGAAGCGGGCAAACAGCATCGCGAACCCGAAACAAGCGGCAGTCGCATATCGCTCGTTGAACGTCTTGGTAACAATTAGTGCGAAGACGAAGACTAGGGCGGGAATGGCCAGGGAAGCCAATAAAATACTGTTAAGCTCTATATCCGACGTGGGCGGCTGGGGATTGTCGACAGTTTCAGCTGGGGAAATGTAATCCCAGAAGAGAAGAAAGGTCGTCAGAAGAAGAAAGGTACAGAGCAGCGTCATCCCTTTTCCTCCGATCGCGAGATCCGAATACGCCGTGAGCAGGCGAGATAGCGTGGGATGGGCATAGAGCTTGGCCGATGCCGCCTCCGCTTTCGTAAACCTCATTATGTTGTGGATCAGCGGCAACCAGACCAGTACCGACCCCGCCGCAGCTACGATCGCTGCCCAGATTTCAAAGCGTATTCTTCGATGGGGAATCGACCACAGGATTTCCATCAGGCCGAATGCCGCCACGGGCAGAACACCGTAAAAATGAAGGGCGACACAGCCTCCCAGCAGGACAGCAATCGCAAAAGCCCGAGGTATGCGCAGATGTTCGGCCATAGGCGTGTCCCAAACGAGTACCGCGAGGGCGTAACACATGGTGACCAAGGCATACTCGCGGACTTCGGTGGCATAGGCGAACAGTCCCGTTTCCAGGCAGAGCACCATCGCCAAACTGGAGATCGCGACCGAAAAGCGCCTGCGCATGATCACGAAAGCACAGATTCCCGTGACGTAAATAGCCAGAACGGAAGGGAGCCTGAGGGCAAGGTTGCTGTCGCCGAAAACAGCCCGGACCATTTTCAGCAGATAGAAGTAGGTCGGCGGTGATGACATCGTCCCGTGATTGAGAGCCACCCATATCTTGCTCGGAGGGCGAAGTTGCGACATCCAGGAGGCCATCACTTCATCGAGCCATAGGGGGGCGTGAATACTGATTTGAACGGTGGCAACGAAATAGCTCAGCGAACACAGAGCGGCAAGAACAAGGGATACCACATCCCATCGCTCCCCTATTCCTTCGAGCGAAGTCCTCCTAAAAAGGTCGGCTCCCGGGTAAGCTACAGCTGATTCTTGAATAATGGAGTTCTTAGTTCCCATATGAATGGGTGTTCCCTTGGCGCTCTGTAGATCGCGACGAATTTCCGGTGCAGCACAGCTACGCTAAAGGAGCAGCGGCGGTGGGGGTATCGGGAAGCTTGATTACGAATGTGGAGGAATAATAGTACTTGGTCAGCGGCGGATACCGTAGCACGACATCGGGACCAGCCCGATTCAGTGCCTTGCCTAGCAGCTCTCTGGCGCAAACAACGGAGCACTGCCCTGCGAACCAGGCAATCGCCGGCCCAAGAGATTACCGGTATATTCGATTCACAAAGCGGCAGAAGTACGGCACAATTCTCTGCTACCGATGAGCCAGCGCCCACCGGCAATTTCCATCGTTATTCCAGCTTACAACGAGGAGAAGCGGCTTCCCGGAACGCTGTTGCGGATCCGCGACTATTTTGCAGCCGCTCCCGTAGCTGGAGAGGGAATCGAGGTCATCGTCGTTGATGACGGATCAATCGACGGAACGGCAGGAGTGGTGAAGGAATGGATCCGGGGCATGCCCTGCTTGAGGCTTCTGTCAAACGAGGCCAATCGAGGGAAGGGCTACAGCGTCCGACACGGGATGCTCGAAGCGCGAGGGCGGCTGGTGCTCTTCACGGACGCAGATCTTTCATCGCCCATCGAAGAATCGGCGAAGCTTTTGGCGGCAATAGAAGCTGGAAACGAGGTGGCCATCGGGTCCCGGGCTATCGACCGCTCTCTAATCAAGGTGCATCAGTCTCGCTTTCGCGAGATAGCCGGGATGATATTCAACGGGCTGGTGAAGCTTTTTACGGGATTGCCGTTTCATGACACACAGTGCGGATTCAAGGCCTTCGTGCGTGAGCCGTCTCGAATCATCTTTGAGCAACAGCGCGTTGAACGATTCGGATTTGACCCCGAGATCCTGTTCCTTGCCCAGCGCCACGGCTTGCGCTCCGTCGAAGTGCCGGTCCGCTGGGCGCACGATCCGGCCACGCGCGTCCGGGTGCTGCGCGATAGCCTGCAGATGTTCGGCGACCTCGTCTTTATTCGCTGGAATTGGCTGATGGGCCGCTATCCGAAGCAACCCAAGCGAAAATGAGGCGTATTACCCCTTCTAACCGCGGCAGCCCCAAACTTCACGCGGCCATTGTCAGCATTCGTGGTGCCGGTCATGCCACAATAGAGCCCGACTAAATCTGTCTAACAGCTTGTTGAAAAATGCGTCGTCGCTGCAACTTTAATTAAAAGAACTCGTCTGAAGGAAGGAAGGCCAAGGAGACGAGTGAATGCGCGGCGACGATAACCAGCAAGATGGAATGTTCAGCTACATTTCTTCCGAAAAGCGAGTTCCGGCGGATCATCCGTTGCGGCCGGTCCGCAAGATGGTGGATGAGATTCTGAAGGAGATGTCACCGAAGTTTGCGGAGTTGTACTCCAAGGTGGGGCGCCCATCGATCGCGCCGGAGCGATTGTTGCGGTCGCTGCTGTTGCAGATCTTCTATTCGGTGCGCAGTGAACGAATGCTGATCGAACAACTGGAGTACAACCTGCTGTTCCGGTGGTTTGTGGGAATGGAGATGGATGAGGTGGTCTGGAATCACGCAGTGTTCAGCAAGAATCGGGAGCGTTTGCTGAACGAGGAGATTGCGGAGGGGTTTTTCAGGCGGGTGCTGGAACGGGCGAAGCCCTACATTTCAGATGAGCATTTCACGGTGGACGGGACGCTGATCGAGGCCTGGGCGAGTCAGAAGAGTTTCCGGCGGAAAGATGGGAAGGGCAACCCTCCTGGGGCGGGAGGGGATGTCGATTTTCACGGGGAGAAGCGGAAGAACCAGACCCACATGAGCACGACGGATTCCGATGCCCGTCTGTTCAGGAAGTCCACAGGCAGCGAGGCAAAGCTGAGCTATCTGGGACATGTATTGATGGAAAACCGCAACGGGCTCTTGGTGCAGACTTTTCTAACCGAGGCCGATGGAAGAGCGGAACGAGATGCTGCGATGTTGATGGCTGAGAGGATTCACGGTGTGAAGCGGGTGACTGTGTGCGGGGACAAGAATTACGACACGCAAGAGTTTGTCAAAGAGCTTCGCGGGATGAACATCACACCGCATGTGGCACAGAACAACACCAACCGCCGGAGCGCGATTGATCAGCGCACGACGCGGCATGCCGGGTACGAGGTGAGTCAGCGGAAGCGAAAACGGGTGGAGCAGTCATTCGGGTGGATGAAGATGGTGGGGATGCTAAGGAAAGTGAAGTTGCGAGGGATCGGCAAGGTCGGGTGGTTGTTCACATTCACCGGAGCCGCTTACAACCTCTGCCGGTTGCGAAATCTAATGGCGAAAGCCTGAAAATGGATGCCGCTGCGGGTAACCGGTCGAATCGGACGGTACCTAACAGCTCCCAAACAACTCATCTATAACCAGATTCAGAGCCGAGAAACACGAAAAAGCTATTTAATTCAACAAGCTGCTAAACAACGATGCTCAGCTTCGCGTGTACTTGAGACCGCGAAAGAGGTCGGAAACTAAATGAAGACTCTGTTCAAGTACTTGCTGACGCGCATCGGAGAGCGAACCTCTGAAAACACCATCCACAAGCTGACCGGTGTGGTCAACTATCTCGAGGTAGGGCGTTGGATGCAGTCAAAGGGCTACGACACGACCCATCGGTTTAATCGGCGAGAAGAATTGTTTGACATCGTGGGGGCCCGGGTGGGTGGGACGGAAGCTCTCTATATGGAATTTGGCGTCTTTCAAGGAGATGCCACTCGATACTGGTCCAAGGTGTTGCAGTGCCCCAGGAGCCATTTGCATGGTTTTGACAGCTTTGAAGGCCTGCCCGAACACTGGCTTCCTCATCGACCGGAAGGTCATTTTTCGGTGGGGGGCGCAATTCCCCAGATCGACGATGCGCGAGTCCAATTCTTCAAAGGATGGTTCGATGAGACCCTCCCAAAGTACAAAATGCCGCCGCACGACATCTTGGTTCTGAATCTTGACGCAGACTTGTACTCTTCCACGGCTTTTGTGCTGAATTTTCTTAAAGACGCAATTGTTCTGGGCACTTATATTTACTTCGACGAATTTAATCACCAATTCCACGAGTTGCGTGCATTCGATGAATTCATTAACAAGACCGGGATGCAGTTCTCGTTACTCGGAGCGACCCGAACTTTGCAGCAGGTGTTGTTTCAACGCACAGGTTAAACCATCCGGCGGGTATCAATCGAATATTCGCGGCATACCCGCGTCAAATGTGGTTTATGTTCTTGCCTTGCCAAGGACAGTTTTTGCGACGGATAATAACCGAGGATACCTACACAAGACGTTGTCTCTGATGTCTGAAAGTCTTCGACGGACAATCGCCTTCGCGCGCCAATCGAACTTCTGGTTCGCATTGGACAAGCCAAACTCATTCTTGTGAACAATTTCGATCCTTCGAGATTCGCCAACAGGCAGATCTAGGGTTAGATGGGCCGATGTGGCATCCCTGCCGCTAACACACCACTCCTCCCGATCGACCAGAACCTTGTCAGGCTTTGATTGGCAGGCGTCCCATTCGACCGAGCAAGTGACTGGGTTCCGTTCATGATTGTCGATCTGAAGCGCCTTCGAAGCGGGGCGAATGTGTACAACTCCATCCGAGGAAACCCGGCTCAGATAAGAATTCTCCACCGCCGTCTGCAAGTTCGCCCACCGCACCCCGGGCATGATCGAATTGATCAGCTTGACCACCTGAATCAGCGGCTGTGGATCCTTAAAAATCTCGTGATGCTCCACTACCAGAACGGGTTTACCAACGAAAACGTTCAGAGCAATATCCTGTGCTGCGATCTCGGACGGGTACTTTCTGAGGAATAGAGGGAAACCGCCATATTTCCAAACGGAGGGGCACATCAAATCGCCTATGGTGTAAAGAGCGGGCTTACCTTCGGGATGTGGCGTGGTGTTAACTGCTCCCAGAAAATTGTGGGCGTTCAGCACACTCATCGCTTCCTCAGAAAAGCAGCCTTGCGGAAACACCATTACCTTATCGCAGGGAAGTCCCATACTGTTGAGGTGAGCTTCCATCCGCTCCTCGGCAGTAGTAAGCATGGAATTCAGCAAGCGGATGTCCGTTGCGGCAAATTCGGAGCCGGTGTGGTCGTTGCCGTGAAAACAGATTGAGAGGCGATCCGACCGTTCCTTGAACATACGAATAATCGCTTGCGAGTTTCTTCTAAAATTGATGGGGATGAACGCGATCGATGTGTGGAAATTGTGTTGATCCATCATCGCAAGCAAACGCCGGTAGTTGAGGAAGCCGTAGCTTTTTCGGAGTAAAGGATCGTCGATGACAACGGTTGCGTACGGAGGCTCCGGTTGCCAGCATTCCTCGCCGAATGCTTTCCGAAGTGCCATGACGGCGGGAACCCACTGAGAGAAGAAATCCGCGAGGGGAGCGCTTCCAACGCTTTTATCGAGATCGGCGACCGTTTTTGCACCCAAAAAGAAAATGTCGCAGCCCTGACTGCTCACAGAAGCAAAAAACGGAAGCCCACCGATCGATATCAGAGATCGAAAGGATGCGGCATCTCCACTTCGCAGGAAAATCGAGTCATTCAGAGGGTTTGCCGGGCCAAAGTGAATCCCTGAGAAGGCACTGCACACGTCTTCACTTGCGGTTGCCACTTCGTAATCGAGCCCGGGCCCGTCGAGCGGACGAGCCGATTGAAGCTTCCCGCCGGATAGATTCATCAGCATGCTATCGGTAAACGCGTCTGGCTGGGGATTGTGAACAAGGATAGACCGGAAGCGCCTGACAAGGGATTCACCCAACCCGCGCGGGAACACATCTTGAGACAGCCAACCGCGAATCGTTTCAGGGTTCAGCACGAGGCAATCACGCTCGCCTGGCACAAACTTCTCAATGAATTCCGCCGGGGCCGAGACTTCCTTGGGCAGGGAAATTCGCAGGCATTCTATGCCTAGCGCTTCGGCGAGACGAATCAGGCCGGCGTCTATCCTTTGGATCTCGTCCACAAAGGGAACCACTAATCTCACCACGATCTCCCGTACCAGGTTCTCGATTTCACTGGCTTAGCCTGCAGGTGTGATCTTTGGTTTCTTGGGAAGAGGTTTGAGCTGCCTCGAAAATTCCTTCAGGGGGGTATCGGGCCACAGCGGAACGCCACACTTTGCTATCGGAACGGCGGGGTTGCCCTGAACGATCGTCATGGCTGGGACCGAATGGGTTACCACACTCCCCGCAGTGACGACCGCACCATCGCCAATAATCACGTCCGGGAGGATGATCACTCCAGGGCCTACGAAGGCGTTTTTCCCGATTTTCACTCCGCGACGTGTTTCCTTAAAGTGAGCAATAATAATCACCCCTACCCCTATGAAAGCATCGTCGTCGATCGTGATGAGATTGGGGTAGGCCGTCTCAAGGATCGCGTTGTAACTGATCCAAACATTCTTACCGATGGCCACTCCGCGAGCGCGGTGAAGAAAAACGCGCATGGACTGGCCTCCCGGCAGCAGCAGCGCGAGCAACTGGAAGATGCGGTTGGCCAGCCCTCGCAGTGGATTTTCGGCCATTCTTCAGACTCGCTTCGGTCTTCCGCTGTCTTCCGCCACCAGGAAAATTGCCGAAATCCGCAAACCCGGCTTCAAGATACTCCGGCGTGTTGCGAGAGATACTGGTGAATTGCATCGAACGATCCCAATTCCATCAAGTCCGGCAGATCGATTTGCACGCCGAACTCTTCGTCGATCACAGTCACCAGCGAAACCCCTACCAGGGAATCCCAACCCGGCATCGACTCGATTTGAACTGTTCTGATTTCCTCGGGCGTTGCCACTGGAAACACGGATGCAAAACATCGAGCCAAGCGATCATTTACTTCAGCCACGGAGTTCTACCTCCTCGACACGGTGAAACAGAGCAGGCGCCTTCTGATAGAAAGATTCTCTGGAAAGCCGGCAATCTTCTCCCGCCCACGAATCCAGGATCTGTGCGAGAAATTCTTGAAGCGGCCCGTTGCGGCTTGTCGCGCGATACGCGAACCGAATTTCCTCGGCATCGAACTTCTCGAACAGATATTTCAAGCATTGGTGCTCGATGCGGCGGGAAAACGCCCGGCAACTCATAACCCATGATTCGACAAAAAGCTTCTTACCGCACACCTTGCCCAAAAGGACACCGATCTTTCCCAGTTTTCCAAACTTGTCCTCGTAAGACACCGCGACGGCAAAACTTTTCGGATCGTCCAAGAAAGCCACCCAGGCCGATTCGTTGAATCGTCCGCCATTGAGATTAAATTGGTTCGTCTTGTTAATCAACTCGAAGGACCTTGTATCTGTGGGCGACTTTCCAAAAGTAAACAACAGGGATGCGTTCGCCTCTTGCAGAAAACGATCGGCGGAAGAGCCTTGCGCGCTCAACGACTCCTGAAAGCCGCTGGCATTGCGAATGCTTTGCAGGCGAAGAGAGTCTTCTTCCGAAAGAACCGCCTTCCCAAATAAATTGCGCAGGGTTTTGAGCATCTCCCAAAATCCGGTGTAGTCGGTCTTCGGGAAAACGAGGCATTCCATCTCGGGAAACGCTGACTTAACTTCGGCGACCTCCATTGGGCTGTCGTCGAGAAAAACGACGGAATCCGCGGCTATATTCCACACCTTGAGGATGCGGCTGACGGATTCCGACTTGCGCGACCAGTGAGCCTCGACGGGAAAAATGGAATCCTTCGAAATCTGAAGATCCTTTCGTTCGAGGGCCTCCTTCACCAGAGCCGCGTCATTTTTGCTGGCAATTGCGATCAGCACTCCGGCGCTTGAAAGGGAGGCCAAAAATTGCTGATAAACCCCGTGGATGTGTGTCTTCTGGTCGATATGCCAGGAGATTCCCTCCACTCCTACTTCGCCGAGAATTCCGGACCAGAGGGTATCATCCAGGTCGGTGATTAGGCCCTTCTTTCGAGCGGGCGTATGAATCAGGGCCGAGAGACCCTCCGCAATGGCTGAGGCGTGAGCTGTCCTATAGGGAAACCCATAAATCATTTCCGATTTGAAGTCGAAGCGGGCGCCCGGCGGCGAGCATTCGTCGAGATACTGCGCGTTCACGAATCGCAGACGAGGAAGTCCGGCCAGCGACGCTGCAAACGAGGCCAGATGCTCCCGGAGTCGGAGCTCATAGGGGCTGCTCTCTTGATTGGGAGTGAAGAATAGCGGCGGGAGAGGAAGGGTCGGCAGACAGAGGGAGACGGGCAAGCTGGAAGATAGCCGTTGCAGGGTTTGGCCAAGGCGAGCTAGCGACCGGCTTACGGTCTCCAGAACGTCAGGCAGGCGATCAACCTGCCAGCCGCCTAGATTTCTCACGCCGAGCCGCTGGTCGAGATCTGCCCATTCAACAACAAGGGCCATTGCATCGAAGTTGGAGGGCTCGACCCGTTCCACATTCCCCAGAAGATCGCCAAACAGCCCCGTCTTTATTTCAATGCGGGTCTGCGGAAGAATTGCCCCAATGTGAGCTGCGAGAAATGTCTCCAAATGAACCGGGGTAAAGCCACACCCCAGGAACACTCTTAGAACCGGGGCATCTTCCGGAAAGCGCTGTTTTTTATATTCGAGAGCCTCAATCAGGTTCAAGTGTACCCACCGCGCGTTAGCCGGCCAGTCTTAAAGGAATAAAGCTCCCTAAGAAGGACGTGGGATGCATACGAGTAAGCGTAATGATTGCAATCACCTTCAAGATTCATCCAAATGTTAGCATAAGCGCTTTTCCCGTCGGGCTGGTCAAAACTACGCATTTTCCAGAATCTGGCATCGTTACGCCCTTTGGGTCATGCACCGCCCCCCGGATGGACGCCAAGACCGCATCCTGCGGCACACGTGATCGCGTATTACGGTGCCAGTTATTTGCGCTTTCGATAAAATAGAAGTGTCTTTGTGGGCCCGGGGGAGATATATTGCCGACACGTCCGTATGGAACCAGGCTGCATCACGTGGGTTTCGTGGTTGCGGCGATACAAGAGTCAATTCAAGGTTTTGTGAGATCCCTGGCTGCGCATTGGGACGAGAAGATATTCCATGATCCCTTGCAGAAAGTCAGAGTCACCTTTCTCCAGACGCAAAATCCGAGCGACGCTCAAGTCGAACTCGTCGAGCCTGCAGCCGACGATTCGCCAATCCTGAGCTTTCTACAGAAGGGCGGCGGGCTACACCACTTGTGCTACGAAGTAGCCAACCTGGACAGCGAGCTAGACGAAATGCGCTCCAGAGGTTTGGTAGTCGTAAGAAAGCCCCTGCCGGCCGTAGCTTTTGAGAACCGGCGAATCGCGTGGCTCTCCACCAAGCAGAAACTGCTATTGGAGCTTCTCGAAGCTCAACGAAAGTAGCTATGGAAGGGCGGCAGATGAAGTTTCTAGAGAGTCGATCTAAAAACCCCGCTTGGCCGTCAAGTAGGGCAGCAGGACGATTTCCGCAAAGCTTGGAAGAAGATCCTCCCTCGAGAAAACAGATTCCGTTCCTAAACTCTTGAAAGACTTCACGTACGCGCCGATGCTTAATCTCCCGCCAAGAATATCTCCGGCACTCGTCGGGACATCGGTAACCATGCGCATCCATCCCACGCCCGGCCGTCCTTGGCAAGAGGCGACCGTTTCTCCGAGTTGATCGGCGTAGAGCAGAAATGAAAAATCGACGCCTGCTGCCGCGCCCAGCGAATGGAAGCCCCAAGTCCTCACGTTCACATCCAGCAGCTTGAACTTGCCATCCCGCGGATCGAGTTTGTACTCGACCTCCGCGAGCCCGTAGTAATTGATGGCTTTCAGAAATCGAATTGTGGGCTCTTCCACTTCAGGGAGATCGAGACTTTCGACGAACGTTGCGGCCCGGCCGAATTCGGGCGGATGTTGGCGCCAACGTTGCGCGGCCATGCTGCCGATGGGCCTGCCATTCTTAAAAAACATGCAAGATGAAAACTGGAAATTGCCGTCGCCCGGGATGATGTCCTGCACCAGCACCTCGTTTGATCCAACGTGGCTGGAAGCCTTTAAGAAAAGCTCCTTCAATTCCTCGCGACTATTGGCGCGCCACGCCTTCGCCTTGGTGGCGTAAAAGAAATCTTCTTTGACGGCCGGTTTGACGCCCAGCGGGAATTCCGCGTCGATCTTGTCAATGTCTTCGAGGCTTTTGGGGCACCACGTACGGGGAATCGGAATATCCAATTCCTTTGCCAAAGAATATGTGTTCCATTTGTTCCACGCCCACTTGACCACATCCCATCCGGGCGTGGGAACGCGGAAAACCTTACAGAGGGCATCGCGATGCCGTGCAAACGCGGCGACGTGTTCGTCTCTTGTGGGAAAAAGCACCCAGCCTTGTAAATTCATCTGGCGCCCGGTATCGATAAGAAATCCGACCGTTTTCTCGGGGTCGCGGAGTTCCGGCGCGGCAACTGCCAGAGTGGTGTATTTCGAGAAGCGCCCGATGGAGTACTCGTCGTCTACAATGCAAACGGGTATTCCGCGCCGTCCAAGGCTTCGGGCAATGCCCAACCCGTGGAAATCCCCACCCACCACAACAGCTCCCACGCGATCGTTTCTGATATTTTCCGTGGTCGTGATTTTCATTGCGCCTTCAGCGTCGTTCTCATAATCAGGCGGCCACTTTAGATCGGAACTCGGGCGCTATGTGGCGACCAAGCGACCTGGCTGCAAAGTCCGTCCCACAAACAAAAAACATGAGCGGGCCAAAGTCCCAAGCCGAGGGAGCGCCCAGAAAGTGCAATCCTGGCACGGACGACTCGAAACCCGCACCAACCCTCGGGAAGCCGCTCACCCGCGCTACGTTTTTGAGCAGTTCCGGGGAGAGGAAAGAATAGTTAGAGACATCTACACGATAGCCGGTCCCCTGGTAGACGTGATCAACTTCACGAGAACTTCCATCGTTCAGGCGAAGATGCAGCTTTCCACCGCGGAGCTTTGCAGATTCAATCGAAGTGTTTGTGGTTATGGGGATATTCGTAAACCGGGGCTTGAGCCATCGAGAGCCGGCCGACCGGAGGGCCCGCTTCCGGAACCAATTCTGCGTGGCTCGAGGAAAATACTTGACCATGTTGGGGACCGCAACGATGCGGCTGACACCGGCTGGTCCTACGTCGTATGGGGAATACAACAACTTGGCGATCGGTTTGACCTTGTGAATCTTGTCTTTCAGTCCAAGCCAATGTACTTGCGGAGCACGGACAATCACTTCCACGTCCGCGCCGGCTTCGTGAATGAGGGCGGCTCCCTCCAGTGCACTCTGCCCGGCCCCGACTACGACAACTCTCTTTCCCGCAAAGCGGTGTACGTTTCGCTGGTCGGAGGCATGGCTCACAAATTCGGGCGGGACGCCTTCGAACTGCGGCAGGCGTCGCGCAAAAGGACCTATGCCCGCCGCGATGACAACGCGGCGGCTCGTGCAGCGCTCCCCATCGTTAAGGGTGAGGGCGAACCCCTTCGCGCCCTTATCCACACAGGCGACCCGGCGCGTATCAATATCGGGAATGGCCTGGCGCTGCAACCACTGTCCGTAGGCCACAAATTGTTCAACGGGAATGGGCAGTGGAATGGATTGCCCAGACGCTTCGCGGTAAGCATCGAAGGTCAGCTTCTTGCTCGAGCCGATGTGCGATGCATCCCAAGGAGAACGCAGCAACATGCCTTCCGGCATGTGGGAATTCCAGAATTCCATGGGTTCGCCGAATATTCGAACGTCAAGACCGGGCAACTCGCGTAGCCGGGCGCCGGCCCCTATTCCGTACGGCCCGGCGCCGACTACAACAACATCAAAATCCGGAATCATTTCCCACCTCTTACGATAGAAATGTGCGGAAACCCCTGTCGCGATTGATATTAATTGGGCTAGAGCACTACTACTACGTAGCTAGTGTAGCATCACCACACACGGACGGTCTTCGAAATCCAGGAAATCGTTCCAAGCCTTCGCTCGGTCGAATCACTTAAGTGGTCTGACGGGCACCGCGGAGACAAAACTGGAGTCAGCGCAAGGCGAGGGATACTGCTAATAGCCGCGTTTGAAAAATAAATAGGGAACCAACGCGCATTCAACAAAGCCAGGAAGAGGATCTTGGCGGCTGAAAACGGCCTCTTCATCGACATCGAGCAACGAACGAAGGTAGCAGCGACCTGAGACCTCCGATTTCAGCATCGAGAGGATCCCAGTGGGGACATCGGTGAGCAGGCGGACCCATCGAACTCCCGGCTTGCCGCGAACCGCTGCTATCGTAGCACTCATCTGATCTGAATACAGAAGGAATGGAAAATCCACACCGGCAGCTTTTCCGATGGAATTGTAGCCCCATGTCCGGGCATTTGCGTCCAGCAGCTTATACTCTCCATCACGCTGGTCGAACTTGTACTCCATCTCAACAAGCCCGTAATAGTTGATCCCTCGCAGGAAGCGTTCGGAAAGTGTTTCCAACTCTGGCAATTCGACTGATTCCACATATGTGCTGGCTCTTCCGAATTCGAGAGGATGCTGCCGGAGGCGGCGCGTGACGAGGCTGGCCACGGCCTTCCCTTCTTTAAAGAGCGCGCAGTACGAATATTGGCAGCTTCCGTTCCCGGGGATCAGATCCTGAATGAGGATTTCATCGGCAGGCATGAATCGCAACGCCGCGGCGAAAAGGGATCTCAATCGGTCAGGGTTGTCGGCTCTCCAGGCCTTCGCGCGGGTTACGTAAATAAAGTGCTCTTTGATGGCTGGCTTAAGCGCGACGGGAAAGTGCCCCTCAATTTGATCGAGATCCTTGAGGTCCTTCATCCGCCAGGTGCGAGGCGCCGGAATGCCCAACTGGGAAGCCAGTTCATACGTCTTTCGCTTATCCCACAGCCACTGGACCGTTTGCCACCGGGGAGTTGGCACTCGGTAGAGCTTGCACAGCCTGTCGCGGTAAACCGACAATGCCGCAACTGTTTCGTCGCGCGTAGGGTAGAGAACCCACCCTTCAAGACCCCTTCTTTCGTTCAATTGCACCAGCGCTCGTACCGTGGCCTCAGCATCTCTCAGGGACGGACTACGCTCCGCAAACGCCGCATACCTGGAAAAGCGAGCAATGGAAGTCTCGTCATCGAGGATCCCCACAGGTATACCCTGGCGACCAAGGCTCCGTACGATTCCCAAACCCTGATAGTCACCTCCAATTACAAGAGCCCCAGTCGGGGCCGAACCATTCTCAGATTGCACTACTTCCCCGTTCACGGGAGCTGCCGTTCGAATTCATGATATTCCTGAACTGAAGATGTGCCCGGCAGTGACCTCACCCCAAAGTAGTAACGGTCACACAGATATCTCGGACCCTAGCTCATAGTCGCCCGGTGCCCTCCAGAAGCTAGTCGCGTCAGACGTGACCAGAGTTGCGAGAGCCCATTTTTCTAAGCCCCACGAAAATCAACGCAAGGGGAACGAACGCGGCCGCGAAAAAGAACATTCCGCCGGATTGATGGAGCCGGCCATAAAGAAAGCCGGGGTCTACATAAACAGCCAGCGCAGAGAGCGTCGCAATCCGCAAACCGTTCTTGGCTACGGACAGGGGCATCGCCAACAGACAAACCAGCAATTGCTTCCACGTAGCCTTCAAGAACATATGGCTTGCCAGCACCGTCATGATCAGCAACGCAAGAGTCGATCGAATACCGCTGCATTCCTCGGCGACTCGGATAGCAACGCCGGGCAGAGAAAACACCAATCCGTTCTGCAAGTAAGGTATTCCGAAAAGGCTAAAGAGCGCAGCGGCGGATTGCGCGCTTCCCACCTGGAGGGCATAAATCGTCTTCGCCAGGATCGGTTCGGGAATCGGAATCATAAAGAACAAGAAGAACAATGCAAAACGCGCCGCACGAAGTGCAGGAAGGCCAAAGAATAGCCCGAAAGCGCCGATCCACACGAATACGAGGCCGGAAACGGCCAAGGAGAGCTGATTGGCATCTTGGAGTTGAAAGACATTCAGCCTCGCAGCCGTGATGGCAAGCAAACCGGCTGCAATCACCGCCCCTCCCGGTTTCCACGGGCGCGCCGTTTGCGAGAACACTGTCTTCCTATTGGTGTAAATCAGGAACAAGCTCACCAGCGGAATCAGCGGAATGTGGGTATAGGTATCGTTCCCGAGGGCGAGCGCAGAAACCTTTTGCATGAGGTGCCATGCGAGGAAGAATGGCGATGAACAAACCAATAGAAAACCGATGGCCTGAGGCCTCGAAATTGCTCCAGCAGCGCCGGGCTTCTCGTCCGCACGCAAACTCGGCGACATGACCTTTGCCGACATCATGAAGCCACCGCCTGGTTGTCCGCGACGTTCGCGAACTGATACCGCAAGCGCCCTTTCTCAAGAACCGCATAAGCGATGCGGGCTCTTTCTTTCTCCGGACCTTCAATAACCCAGCCGGACCCGTTTTCTACAAGGTTCATTTCGTTTCTCGCCCGCCACCACTTATCAATCTCCCCCGGTACCGTGACCCAGACGTTCTCTCGCTTTGTCATCTGCTGCAGGTAACGGAGAAGTTTCAAATACACGGCGCGAGCCCGCATTTCAATCAAATAGTCCGGATGAGAGATGAAGCTGATTAACCCGTTTCTTTTGAGGATCAGGTCGACCTGCTCCTTCCATAAATCGATGGAATGATCGTTCAAAATCTGGAAAACAGAATAGTCCTGGCTCGTTGTCAAAGGGATTTCCAAAATCCTGCCGACGAAGTAGGGCATCACCGTGCAGCACCCGCCCCGCTGTGGTTCAAGATGTGCCACGTTAGGCGCGGACATATCGTAAGAAAACTCAAAAGCATCGTACCAGTCAAGGTTTCGGTACATGGCGCCCGAACGAAACCCACGGGCCTTGTATTTGCGGATGTATCCGTTGATTTTTTCCGCCCGGCGGAGGAATTCTGCGCGTTCGCGATACAGATTTCCGTCGTGGTTGAGGTCATGCACGTTGAATTCAAACCCTCGGCCCCGGATCTCCTGAACATAGCTGTCGGGAACCTCATAACGCTTTTCCGGCACCACTTGGATCGATGCACGGAAACCGTAGGAAACATCCAGCTCCATCAATGTGGAAGTGAAATCTCGCCCCGCCGCCGTCTCCACATCATGGGTCAGGACGAGAGCGCTGGGCGCTCCCTCCGGCCAGAACCAGATAAAGGGGATTCTTGAGACGCCGCGCGCTTCCATCAAGAGCCGGAGATACTCTTCGTGCAAATTGTCCACAGTAAAATCCACCGGCCACTTGGGAAACGGGAGTTTACGCCAGCCGTTAAAATAAGATCGTTGCAGATAACGCCGGACCTCAACCGGCAGAATTTCCCGAATGGAGTAATATGCCTTGCGGATCGCGACGTGATTCAAAACCTTCTTAGGAGAAGGTGCGAACTGTTTTACATAATGTTCAAAACGCAGATTTTCGATAACGCGCGATATGTTGAATGGCAAATAAATGTTTGATCCGTTACGGCGAACGTTCTTGAGCGCGTCGAACGACTTTGCCCTGGCAGCTTCGCTGGAAACTCCAGCGTCGCTCGCGCCGTAGCAA
This sequence comes from uncultured Acidobacteriota bacterium, assembly GCA_963709105.1. GTDB lineage: Bacteria > Acidobacteriota > Terriglobia > Acidiferrales > UBA7541 > Palsa-295. The sequence goes on along the minus strand of CAVPVC010000005.1, from coordinate 3,676 downwards.
ACGATCTTCGAACCGAATTGGAAGAATCCGGCTTCACCAACCTCCGACTCCGAGGCAGTCGGCTGCTCCCAGCCCTCGGGAAGGCGGTAATAACTCGTAAGAACGTGTTCCATATTGTGGGCGCTTATTATCCCTTAGGAAGTAAATTCGGGTGAAAGAAATACGGGAGAGGCCTGTGCAAAACCTTTTGCATTAGCCAATATGGCGATAAATCATCGTTCCGGTAAGAGTCAGCAGCTTCCCTGGCATCCGTCCAAATACCTGCTTGAGGACCTTCAACTTCCGGTCTTCTGCCCGCGAAACTCCGCGGGGAAATCGCAAATACAGCAATGGATTGGAACGAGGAGCCCACTTGTCCTTGAAATTGATAAGGCCTTCATTGTCTGCTTCCGTGCGGCCAAAATCGAAGGCCCGAGCATGTGATGATTTTGCCGCGGCGATAGCCCTCCAAAGCAGCAGAGGGGTGGCGCCCAGATTATTGTATCGGGCATCCGAGCAACCGTACTTGTAATAAACGACATCCCTGAAACGCAGGGTCAGGATGGAGGCAACCGGGACTTTTTCTTTGGTCGCCATCCGAATGTCAAGGGAGTCTCCAAAAGCATCCACGAGGTTTCGGAACCACGTATGGGGTTGGGGCGGTAACCCGTGACGTTTTCGGGTCATCACCAGCAAATCGTAAAACCTGTGCAAGAGATCTTCCGAGCGGCCGCACTCTTCGCTAAGGCCGGCACGTTCGGCGCGGCGGATGCGGCGCTGTACCGAATCTTTATCGAAACTGCGAAACAGGTCTTCGGCTTGCAACTGAAGATAAAGCCGGTGCCAAAAATAATTTCCGCATCGTTGAAAGCTGTCTCTTCCGGCCGCTGCCTCCACGACTCCGTCGACGGGCCGGAACTCGACGTAACCCCATTTCCCTTGTGCCACCGCATCTTGAAAATACTGCATCAGAAGTCGCAAATCGTCCGACGAATTGAATAGGGGCTCGCAATAATCGGAAAAGGGCAGCGACACGAGCCGGCGCCCTGTAAGCCAACTGCGAACGTCGCAGCTTACCAAACCATTCTTTAATGGGCTTCCTGGCGGCGAAGTCGTGAAGACAACCGGCTTATAACCATACGTCCGGCTGAGAGCTTGCAGCCAGGAGGACGTATGAAACACAGAGGCATTGGGATGCCAGCTGACTAAGTCTGACCATCTTTCGTCTTGTAGTGGGTCAACAAAGTAGATTTGCCCGGATCGCTTTGCCGTGTCTGTAATTTGGACGGCGGTTTCGGTTTCCATCGGACTTTCGCAAGCTAACTCGACTCCGGGTGCAGGGGCCGTCCCACGGCCCCGGATGCCGCGAATATGCTCTTCAGCTTCCTCTTGGCGGCAAATGCAATTGGCAACCAGCGGTATGCGCCGCTCAACTTCAGATAAAACTCGATCGGCCAATCGGTAGGTTCCACCGTGACGCGACCAGAGACAAATTCTTTGGGCCCCAGTTCGGCCGGATGGGGGAGTGTAGTAAAGATACGCTTATAGCCCGCCTCCCGGCAAATGTTTATTAAATCCTCGTTAAAGCCTCCGTAGGGAAAGGCGAACAGAGTGAACTCACGGTTCAGCATTCGCTCAAGTTTCGCCCTGGATGTCGCAATTTCGTCGATCGCTTGCTCCGGATTCAGTTTTGGCAGGAAGGGATGTGTTCGGGTGTGCGATCCCAAAGAAATAAGATCCGCCGGCAACTGCTTCAACTCACCGACCGACATGAATCTTCCTGGGTAACCCTTCCATCCCGGATCTTGTCCCATCAGATCGCTGGTCACAAAAATCGTGGCCGGGATCTTGCGCTGGACAAGTTCCGGCACGGCCTGATCGGCTACGCTCGTGAAGCCATCGTCGAAAGTCACGGCTGCGTAGCGAGTCGCGGGCGCAAGAGGTTCGCGGCTTCGCACAGATACCGGGACACTTCTCTTGACCAGCATGTCCATCTGGCGGGCAAATGCTGCACGGTGTTCCGGCAGAACACAATGATAATAGAGCGTAATGCACTGCCCCGGGGAAGTGCGCCCGGCTGCTCGAGATAGCGCTTCCCCGACCGCGGTGATTCCGAAAACAAACACGCTGATACCGAGCTTTAACAGCCTGGTAGACAAGGCCTGCTCGACGGTTTCGGTCCTGTTTTCCAAATTCTTGCCTTCGTCACTCGAGGCATCAAGCTGTGTTCAGCGAGACTTTTGCGTTCCCGGGAAAAGCGAGCGGATCCTGGCCATTTGTTCCTTTCGAAGGTAGGCCATAAATTCCTCGGGAACCTGTCTCGGAAGGTGTTTCCAGTAGGCCGTAACAAATCCCGAAAACCGAACCGCCGCGGCCAGAAAATAAGGCTTGTCCGTAACGCGGCGCGCCATCTTGATCATTTCAAACAGTGGGTGGGTTCCCATGTAGAAATCCATAATTCCGCCGCGGTAAGCATATTTGTACAGACCGAACCCCTTGCCAGTCGGCCGGTGGTGGAAAGCCCGTAACTCCGAGATCGAGTGCACGTGCCACCCTTTCATCCGCAAGGTGACCTCCGCATACCAGTCTGCCCCCGCCCAGGTAAACGGTCGGTAGCCGCCCAGTTCCTCCAGGCACTCGCGGCGGAACAATTGCACGGCGTGAGCCACTGAGCTCACCACGTTGCCTTTCCGATTCCGGAACTCGCCCTCCTGCTCTTCGTGAATGAATCCCCCAGCCAGGCCCAGCGGGGATCTTCGCCGAACTTTTCGAGCAAGCGTTCGAAATAGGTAGGTTCCAGCGTCACATCGGCGTCCAGGTTTCCGATGAAATCGGTCTGGACGTTCTTCAACTGTGCGAAGCCCCGATTGATCGCGTGGACTTGCGCCGTCAGGTCACGAGGGTGCTCTTCGGTAATGGTGTAGAGTTCGATGAACGGATACTGATCGGCATAGCCCTGCACGATCTCGGCGGTCCGGTCGGAAGACCCGTCGTTGACGATCACCCACTTTTGCGGACGCACCGTCTGGTTGACGATCGACTGGATCACCTTCTCGATCAGCTTTTCTTCATTGTAGGCGGCTGTCGCCAAAGCATATGACTTGGAAAACCCACTTGTCCCCGTGGGTTGCGTCATTGTGTCGCTCCGCCGCTCCAGCTCTCGCTCATTTACTGGAGACAAAGTGGTACTCACGATCGGTTCCTCCATCGGCCCACGTCAGGCGACCACAGTGCCTGAAACGACGCCTGAGGTAAGCTGCTTGTCTCTCTCTTCGAAGTATTGGGCGATGGAATCGATTGTGGCGTCGAGCGGAGTCGTCGCCCGCCATCCAATGCACTTGGATATCTTTTCGATCGACGGAACCCGTCGGAGCATATCTTCGAAGCCCTCTTCGTAGGCCTGTTCGTATGGGATGTAGCGGATTTCGGAGTCGCTTTTCACACGCTGCTTCACGAGTTTCGCAAGACCCTCGATCGTAATTTCCTCGGTACTTCCGATGTTGAATACCTCGCCGACTGCTTTGGGCGTCGCCACTAATTTCAGCAATGCCTGCACGACATCTCCTACATGGCAGAAGCATCGTGACTGCTTGCCGTCACCAAATACCGTCATCGGCTTTCCGGCCATCGCCTGCCGGACAAAGTTGGGAACCACCATTCCGTATCAGCCGGTTTGGCGCGGACCAATCGTATTGAA
>CAVPVC010000004.1:0-7705 GCA_963709105.1 uncultured Acidobacteriota bacterium | reverse complement strand
CTCTATCGACACCAGTCTCATCCAGAGCGCAGCGAGGGATCTGCATTTGCCTTCCGGTTTTCCGGGTGCGCCACCCTTCGTTTTTAAGGGTGGGTCTTTCTTTCGACTTTTCTTGCGCCTTGGCTTTTCGCTGTCATCCCGAAAGAGCCAAGCGACGGGGGATATGTCTCTTCGTTTCTCAAACCCATCACCATCCCCAATTCCATGAACCCTGACCCAAGCGCCTTCATCCATCTCCTGCAATTCGCCGACGGCCTGTTCCCCGCCGGCGGCTACGCGCACTCGTTCGGCCTCGAAACCCTGGTCCAGTCCGGTCGCGTGCAAACCGCCGATGACGTCGCGTCATTCCTCCGCGCGCATCTGCAAAACTCCGCCGCGCCCACCGACGCGGTAATCGCCCTCGCCGCCCGCAGAGCCGCCCTAGCCCACGATCTGCCAACCTGCTTCGGCCTCAACCAAATGCTCGAAGCCCTGAAAATCGCCGCCGAATCGCGCGAAGCAAGCCGCCAGATGGGCGGCCAGACCCTGCGCATCCTGCGCGAACTCTCTCCCGATCCATTCATCGCCCATTTCGCAGCGGAGGCGGAATCACAAGCCGCCCCATGCCATCACCCCGTAGTATTCGGCATCGCCTCCGCCGCGCTAAACTGGCCGCCCGAAGAGACAGCCTCGGCATTTCTGTATTCCACAAGCGCCCTGATCGTAGGCGCCTCGCTGCGCCTGCTACCGCTAGGTCAACTCGCCGGCCAGCGAATCCTCTGGAGCCTCGGCCCGCTAATCGCGTCGCTCGCAAGCGCAGTCCAGGACAAAACCGAAGATGACATCTCCAGCTTCACGCCCGAAATCGAAATAGCCGCCATGCGCCACGAATCACTCGACGCCCGGATGTTCCGCTCATGAGCGCGCCCGTCAATCGTCAGGACAACAGTCCCAGCGACAGTCCCAACAACAGTCCCCGCAACGGCCCGGCACGCGCCGGCAAAAAAATCCCCGGCCGCCCGCTCAAGATCGGCATAGGCGGACCGGTAGGATCGGGCAAAACCGCCCTTGTCGAATCGCTCTGCACGCGCCTGAAATCCACCTACGATCTCGCCGTAATCACCAACGACATTTACACGCGCGAAGACGCCGAATTCCTCACGCGCCGCGCCGTGCTTCCGCCCGAGCGCATCGTCGGAGTCGAAACCGGAGGCTGCCCGCACACGGCCATCCGCGAAGACGCCTCGGTAAATCTCGAAGCCTCCGCGCTCCTGCAAAAGCGCTTCCCGCAGATGGACATCCTGCTCATCGAAAGCGGCGGCGACAATCTTTCCTCCACCTTCAGCCCGGAGCTGGTCGACGCCGCCATCTTCGTCATCGACGTGAGCGAGGGCGACAAAATTCCGCGCAAAGGCGGCCCCGGCATCACCAAGTCGGGCCTTCTCGTAATTAACAAGATCGACCTCGCGCCCTACGTGGGCGCGAGCCTGGAAGTGATGGACCGCGACACGAAGCGCGTCCGAGGGGAGCGACCCTACGTCTTTACCAATCTTAAGACCGGCGACGGAGTCGACGCTGTCATCGACTGGATTCGCCGCGACCTGCTCTTCGAATCCTAGCCGCTCCGGCCGCGACGGCCTGCTGCGTCTCGGGTTTGAGCGCCGCGCCAGCGCGCCCGGCGACGACGCCGCGAATCACATCACGACGCTGCGCCACTGCCGCTACACGCTACCGTTACAGGTGCTCTCGCCCCTCACGCTCGACGATGGTACATCCTATCTCCTCCTACTCAATCCCACCGGAGGCGTGCTGGGCGGCGACCGCCTCCGCACCGAAATCGACCTGGGCGACCGCGCAGCCGTCTGCCTCTCGACGCCCTCCGCCACCCGCATCTATCGCACCAGCGGGCGTTCTGGTGGGAACACGGACGGGCGCACCGGCGAGGAAACCGGCGAGAGCACCAGCGGCCCGCCCTCCGAAATCCATACCGTTCTGCGCCTGGCAACCGGCGCCACTTTGGAATACGTGCCCGATCACGTAATCCCGCACGCCGGTTCAAATTTGCAGCAGACCCTGCGCATCGAAATGCAGCAAGGCAGCCGCGGAATTTTCCTCGACGCGTTCGCGGCCGGCCGCGTCGCCCAAAACGAGCACTGGCGCTTCCGCCAATTCGACTCGCGCACCGAAGTAACCCTGCGCGGCAAGCTAATCTACCTCTCGCGCACAAACATCGCCGGCGCCGCGCAGCTAGCCACCAGCCACTCGCCACTCGTCACTCGCCACTCGCCCCCGCCGTCCTTAGGCTGCATGTCCAGCTATTCCTACTGCGCCTCCCTGCTGATCGTAGCCGACAGCTTCCCCGACTGGCGCCCCGTGCTAGCCAGTCTCCGCGCTGAACTCGACGCTGTCCCCGGCGCAATCGGCGGCGCCAGCCTCCTCACCGAAGGCGGCTGCTCCGCCCGCTACTTGGCAAGCTCCGCCATCGCATTGCACGAAGCCACCCGCCGCCTCTGGACCGCCGCCCGCCGCGAAGTCCTTCACCTCCCGCCCTTCGATCCGCGCAAATACTGATCCGCTTCCGCTCCAAAAGCGCGCCGCATGAGTGCTGCTAAGAGTGTCGAGTGGGCGATACCCCCGATGATTGCTTTCAGACACTTACGTTGCATTCCGTTCGTCCGAGTGTGTCGAGTGAGCGAAGCAGATTGAGAGCGAAAAAAGCGAAGAAAAGAAGAAGATGCATCGGCCGGTCGTCCCGGGCTCGTTTCGGGTGTTGCACATGTCGTCGCTTGTCGCATATCGCGGCAAACCTACCGCAGGCCGAAGGATTATTTCAACCAGTTGCTCGCGTGGTATGGGTTCCGCAGTAAGCTCCCGGAACCAAAGTTGGGCGCGGCGCGTCCCAAGTGGAGTATAGTTTAGGCGGCTGCCGCCTCTACGCGGATCACTTTTTGCAGGAGGAACAACAGAACATGAAGACGTCGCTACGCGCTGTCGCTCGCGTGCTGCCCTGTTTCGCACTGGCACTGGCTCTCATTTTCGTCGCGTCGTTTGCCCGGGTGCAAGCCGCTGACGATCAACCGATGCCCACCGTGGGCAGCATGGCCCCCGATTTCACGCTGAACTCGCAAGAGAACACACCCGTGAGCCTGCACGACTTCAGGGGCAAATGGGTGGTCCTCTATTTCTATCCCAAGGACCAGACCCCCGGCTGCACCATCGAAGCGCACGGCTTCACGCGCGACCAGGATCAATACGTCAAGAAGAACGCGGTGGTGCTCGGCGTGAGCGTCGACACCGTGGACTCGCACAAGGAGTTCTGCGCGAAGGACGGCATTAATTTCAAGCTGCTCTCCGATACCAGCATGAACGTGGTCTCGAAGTACGGCTCGCTCAATCAGATGAACGGCACGTCCCGCGCGGCCCGCAACACATTTCTGATCGATCCCACGGGGAAGATCGTGAAGGTCTACGTGAAGGTGAACCCCACACCGCACAGCGAGGAAGTGCTGGCGGCGCTCGATGAATTGCAAAAAGGCGGCGGCCAGTAAGAAGCAGTAACAACCTTCGCCGCAGCTGAAATCTCCCAATAGAAAAGGCGGACGCATCGCACGATGCGCCCGCCTTTTTGTTTTGTTTGTTTTTGCGGCAGCTTTCACGGATGGCGACGCGTTTTACGCCGTCGCCGCCGAAGTCGTGGCGAGCGCGGCGCTCAGAACGGCTGTATCGGTAAATTCCTGGAATTGCGAGATTTTGCCGTCCTGCACGGTGAAGGCCATCGCCCAGTTGCTCTCGTAAATCCGGCCGGTGCGCTTGGCCGTCGCGCGGTAGTATCCCAGCACGACGACGCGATCGCCCTGCGCGATGTATTCGCGCGGTTCGAAATTGGAGTAATCCGCCAGTTCATCCACCTTGCGAAAGAAATGCGCCACTTCGTCCTTCCCGCGATAGGTTCCGGCCACCGGTTCGACCGGCGCGGCAATCCACTGCACGTTGGGCGTAAGGCTTTCGAGAATGCTTTGGATGTCGCCCCGTGAAAAGGCCGCGTAGGCCGCCTGGATCAACTCCACATTCGCCTGCAGATTGGCTTGCTCGCTCATCGTGCGTCTCCTTCGAAGCGGAAGAATAGTGAGAAGGGAGCCCGGGGCCGAAAGCGCCTAGAAAGTATCAGAAATCGCTCCGGATTGGCACAAAATGATGGGAATGCGCGGGGAGTGGATTCATTTCCGCGATGCATGGCATAAAATTTTTGATTTTGGTAACGCGATTTTAACTTGCTTCTCGGATTTGGTTGTTCTAAAAAAGGTGTCAATCAGGAAGCTGCTAACTTGGTCGGTTAACAGAATCGGCGCAAAACCAGGGTTTTTGGTCGAAGCGGAATCTCGCATTACATCCACGGGAGATTAAAATGCAAAAGGGTGGGTTTAGGGGAAGCTGCAACTACACGAGTCTATTCTTCGGAGCTTTGATTCTTGCGTTGGCGGCGCTGCTGAGCGCCGGCTCGCTGGTCGCGCAGACGGCAACCGGAACCGTCACCGGAACAGTGACCGATCCCCAAGGCTTGGTCATGGCCGACGTCACAGTCCTAGTACGAAATACTGATACAGGAGTGGAATCTTCCTATCCCACCAACGCCTCCGGCATTTACGTGGCACCGTATCTTCAGCCGGGCAACTACGAAGTGAGAGTCACGAAGACCGGCTTTCAGACGGTGGTCACAAACGGCGTGACTGTCCACGTGGGTCAAACGCTCACGGTAGATGTTCAGCTGCCTGTTCAGGCCCAGGCTGAAACAGTGACGGTGACCGAGGAAGCTCCCGTTTTGGAAACCGAGAAAACAGAGCAGTCGCAAACTGTGAGCCAAGATCTGGTCAGCGGACTGCCTCTTGTCGCGCGACGCTGGGAGAATTTCGTGTTGCTGACTCCCGCCGTGACCACGGACGGAAACAGCGGTCTCAGCAGCTTCCGCGGAATTTCGGGCCTGTATAACGGCAACTCGGTGGACGGCGCTAATAACACGCAGGCCTTTTTCTCGGAAGCCCGCGGCCGCGCCATCATCGTTACGTACGTGTACAGCGCGGACTCGATCAAGGAATTCCAGGTAGCCTCGAGCAACTACAGCGCCGAGCTTGGGCAGGCTGCCGGCGGCGTTGTGAACGCGGTCACCAAATCCGGAACCAACCAGCTCCACGCAGATCTGTTCTACAACTTGCGCTACCCGGATCTGAACGCCCTAGATCCGCTGGGGAAATCGCAGGGGATCAAGACCCAGACCGTGCACCAGCAACAGCAGTTCGGCGGAAGCGTGGGCACACCCATCATCAAGGATAAGCTTTTCTTTTTCGCAACGTATGATGGATTCCGCAAGGTAAATCCGATCCTCTACACCTCAAGCACGAACCCAACAACGATTAATGCGTTTGTTTGCCCAACAGGGGCGACGGTCACGGTAACGGCGGCCCAATGCGCGGCGGCAAAGTCGTTTATCACCACCGGGCTTCTCGGCGCTTTCCCGCGCGACCTCAAGCAGGACGTTTTCCTTGGCAAGCTGGATTACCAACTGAATCAGCAGAATCACTTGAGCGCCGTTTTCAATTGGCAGGACTGGAAAGAGCCCTACGGTTACAACACTTCCGCGACAGTGAACAATGGCGGCTCGACCCAGAACGGGGCTGGCGGCACTCACGAGCGGTTCTTCATAGCGAATTGGACGTCCACTTTCTCCAGCGATAAGGTAAACGAACTGCGCTTCGCCTGGGGGCGGGATTTTGAGTTTGACAGCACGAACTCGGGCGGCCCCTCGGCTTCCCTGCTGAATATCGCGTCATACGGCGAAACATCCGCCCTGCCGCGGCCCGCATTCCCTGACGAACACCGCTATCAGGTTTCCGACAACTTCTCGCTGGTGAAAGGCGCGCACACGATGAAGATGGGCGTGGACTTGAACTTCATCCACGAGCTTCTGATCAACCTTTTCCAGGGCGACGGAAACTACAGTTACACCAGCACGACCGCTATCGCCGGCTGCCCGGCAGGGGCCAACGGGACGTTCTGCCAGTGGCTGGGCGACGCCGTCGGAAGCCCCTTGGGGGACGCCCTTACGGGAAAGCATTATTCTAGCTTCACCCAAGTCAATGATCCGATCACCCACGTCGGCAAGGACGATTTTTACGACAATGACCTGGGGCTCTACTTTGAGGACACGTGGAAGCTGAAGCCGAGCCTAACGCTCAATCTCGGCGTGCGGTATGACCTGCAGCACGTGCCTCAGCCGCCGCAACCGAATACCGCGACGGCCCTGCTGTCTTATTACACCTCCACGCTTAATATCGATAAGAATAATGTCGCTCCCAGGCTGGGCGTAGCGTGGCAATTCGACAAGAACACGGTGCTGCGCGTGGGCTACGGAATCTTCTACGGGAAGACGTCCAACAGCACGTATTACGCTCTGCGCGTCGAAAACGGCGTTTACCAGCAGACATTTTCGGGATGCGGGCCAACGGCCACGCTGCCTGCGCTAAGAGCGTGCGCTCCGACGTTTCCAAACGTTTTCTTCACACCCCCGGGACCGGCAACTGCTGCCCCGTTCCCAGGCGCTCTCGCGCCAACTGTCGGTATTCCGGGCGGTACGCTGCCGGCCAATTCCGCTGCCGTCCACGGAATGTCTCCGAACTTCGTGAATCCGGCAGCACATGAAGGTGAAATCACGATCGAGCGCCAGCTCCCAGGGCGGATGAGCGTTTCTGCGTCCTATCTCTTGACGCGCGGACTGCATTTGCCGGCCAGCTACGACTCGAACGTCGCACCGACTACTCAGACAAGAAGCTACGACGTTCTCACCGGCACGGCAGTGGGTGCGTCGACTCTGCTGACGGCCACGGTGCCTTTCTATACGCAGCGCATCGACCCCGCGACCGGCCTGATCCTGAACCAGGCAAGCATCGTCAACTCCTGGTACAACGGTTTGGTTCTTTCGCTTCGCAAACCGATGAGCCACGACGTCGAACTGCTCTTCAATTACACGTACAGCAAGGCGCTCGACGACGGCGAAACCGCCGGAACCAACGGAACGTTCTTCGGCACCGACGGCATTCTCGATCCCTATAACCTCAAGCGGGATTATTCCTATTCCGACCTCGACCAGCGGCACCGCTTTGTGGCCAGCGCCGTGTGGGCGCCTACCGTCGGGAAGGATATGTCCAACGCGATCCTGCGGCAGCTGGCAAGTGACTGGACAGTAGCGGGTATTCTCACCTCGGCCACGGGACAGCCATACGGGGCCAACATCGGAACCTCGATTCTGGGCACTTCCGTCTCTCCAAGCGACGGCGGCATGACCGGAGCCGAGGTAAGCACGTTCGCCTCTGCCACGGGCGGCCGCGTCTCCTGGCTGGCGCGCAATCCTTATAACCTGCCGAACTTCACAAACATCGACTTTCGGCTGGGCCGGGGCGTCACCTTCCGCGAAAGGTACCGCCTCGACTTTACAGCCGATGCGTTCAACCTGTTCAACAGCACCATCGTGACGGCTGTGAACACGACGGCATACACTTACACGGGCCCGGGAGTAGGAGCGTGCGCGGGCCACACGAACGGCTGCCTACTTCCGTCTTCGACTTTCGGAAGCAGAAGCACAACGTCAGGTGCGTTGTATGGCGCCCGGCAGTTGCAGATGGGCGTCCGGTTCGAGTTCTAAGGAGAGTTTTCTCCCGAGAAACTCGGCTGAGAT
>CAVPVC010000003.1:0-40698 GCA_963709105.1 uncultured Acidobacteriota bacterium | reverse complement strand
TCAAGGACCTCCTGGACCGCAAGGCCCGTCGGGCTACGATAGGGATCGGGACCGCGACGCGGATCACGGTCGACAGGATCACGGCCGAGAGGATCAATCTGCATCATGTCCACCAGGGGAGCATCGCGATCGGGATAAGGGTTGCGTCAGAGACTAGGGCTCCAGCTACGGCTCGTCGGTGGAAAGTTTTGATTTCCATCGAACGAGTGGGAAGCGAACCGTTTGTTGCTCCGGAGTAGGGATACAGGCGCAGGAACATCAGGCCGATTTGCGCAGCGGAGCGAGCTATCTCCCACAATTCGTCATCACGATTCGTCATAATGTTCGTCCGGCGGCTACAGCGGAGGCCCAGGCCCACTGGAAATTGTGGCCGCCAAGATGCCCCGTCACATCGACCACCTCGCCCACGAAGAACAAGCCCTTCACCTTCCTGCTCTCCATCGTCTTGCTGGAGAGTTCGTCGGTGTCCACACCACCCGCGGTGACCTCGGCCTTTTCGTAGCCCTCGGTGCCCGCCGGAGTAAGCTTCCATTCATGGGCTTGGCTCTCGAGTTCCGCCAGCCCCTGGTTCGACCAGTCGGATGACGCATGCAGATCGAGCCAGCGCGTCGCCAATCGCTTCGGCAAAAACCGCTGAAACACGGAGCGCGCTCCCGCCATGTTTCTCACATCCCCTTCCCGAAGCGCCCCTGCCACTTCAAAACCGGGAGCCAAATCAATTTCGATGGGCTGGCTCTTCTTCCAATACGATGAAATCTGCAGGATCGCCGGCCCGCTCAAGCCCCTGTGTGTGACGAGCATCTTCTCGCGAAAGGACTGGCGGCCGGTGGCTACGATCACCTCCGCCGACACTCCCGCCAGATCGCAATAGCGCGCCCGGTCTCTCGAATCGAGAAGCAGTGGCGTAAGTCCGGGCCTGGTTGGCTGTATCTTCAAGCCAAATTGCCGCGCCAGATCGTAGCCGAACGCTGTAGCGCCCATCTTCGGAATGGAAAGCCCGCCCGTCGCCACCACGAGCGCGGGAGCCTGGAACTCACCCGGGCCGTTGGGACTTTCCGTGCAGGCAATAAATCCCGTGGCGTGCCGCACCTCGCGAATTCTGCTGTTGAGAAACACCTTCACCCCGCCCGCCCGGCATTCCGCTTCGAGCATGTTCGTAATATCTGTAGCCGCACGGTCGCAAAAGAGCTGTCCGAGAGTTTTCTCGTGATAGGGGATGCGATGCTTTTCCACCAGGGCGATGAAATCCGAAGGCGTATACCGGGCCAGCGCCGACTTCGCAAAGTGCGGGTTGGCCGAGATGAAATGTTCGGGCCCGCAATGGATGTTCGTGAAATTGCAGCGCCCGCCGCCGGAGATCAGTATTTTCTTGCCGGGCCGGTCCGCATGCTCGATGACGGCCACGCGGCGTCCGCGCTTCCCGGCCTCTGCCGCGCACATCAGCCCCGCGGCCCCGGCGCCAATGACCAGCACATCGAACCTTTGACCCATCACAGCATTCTCCGTTCGTCTCCACAAACGAGCAAATGAAACGGGCAAACCGGCAGATCATAAGCGAGGTCGCTCGAAACAATCGCAACTGGCAGCGACCAGCCGAAGCGATTTGCAGCGCTCCACCCCGCCTCGGCTATCATTGCAACTGTTGTTTTCAGCGATATCCGGCGTCGATCGTAGCCGCGTTCTGCCGCCGGTTCACGTTTCTTAGAGGAGCGGTGGTGCGGAAATCCGAGACGTTCACGGCGCTGAATGGCCTGCGATTCCTCGCGGCGCTCGCCGTCGTCATCTTCCATTACGCACCCCGCGTCGGCGGGTATGCGCGGCTGCCGGAAATTCTAAAGAACCTGATCGAGGAAGGACCCGCGGCGGTCGGCTTCTTTTTTATTCTTTCAGGTTTCGTATTGGCCCACCGACATCTCAACGGTGGGCCTCGCGTGCAGGCGGCCGACTTTTACTGGGCCAGGTTTGCCCGGCTCTATCCCGCGTATTTATTGGCTTTCCTTCTGTTCCTGCCGGTCGCCCTGCAAAGATACGTCGTCAATCCATCGCCGGGAAACACGGGACGCCACACCTTCGTCTCTCAGCGCGGTTCTTTCCTGCCTCATGCTCCAATCATGGACGCCCTTGGCGCAGGCCTGGAACGGCCCCAGCTGGTCTTTATCGGTGGAAGCGTTCATGTATCTTGATATTCCCGTTTATTGGCTATCGCGCTAGCCACCGTCCGCCGCCGAAATTCTATTTTCATCATGCTGCTGGCGTGGCTGATTCCGTCGAGCCTCGCAGTTGCGTACGTAGCCCGCTGGATTCCCGGTGACACCTGGCGGCTTTACGTAACCAACAATCCGCTCCTCTGGCTGCCTTTATTCGTGATGGGCATTTGCGCCAGCCGGATGGTCGCGGATTGGCGGAAGGTGCCGGAACGCACGGCCAACTCGCTCTCGACGGCAGCTTTCGTTGCCCTGATTGTAGGTGCCCTGGCATGGCCGCACAAATGGGCTGATGTCTTCGTGACCGGCGGAATCGCGCCGCTATTGGCAGCGGTAATCCTGTTCTTCACCCGCAGTCAGGGATGGATCGCTCGCACGCTGGGCAGCTCTTTGTTCAGCAAGCTGGGAGAGGCTAGCTACGCAGTCTATATTCTGCAAGCGCCCCTGTGGCATTACTGGCAGGAAATTACCGATTCTCTTCGCGGCGCGCCCGCGCCGACCGGCGTAGCGACTCTCTGGCAATTTGCACTGTTCGTCCCGCTGCTCGTGCTAGCCTCCCTGGCTGTGCAGCGATACGTGGAAGTCCCCGCGCGCGCCTGGCTCGGCACCTTAACGAAGAGAGGTGCCAGAATCGAGCGCCCGTTGCTGCAAACAAACTCGATTCACTCGCCAGGCGATTAGAGTCTGTATGGCAACGTCGGTTTTCCGTCAGGGCACGGCTTCCAGCCGTGCCGCAAAATTCCAGCACCACCATCGCGCCTGCCAACACCTTTCTGAGGACCGGGGCTTTCTGTCCTGCGGGTGCGCCCTCGTCTCGATGATAAGTCAACAGAATACAATTACAATTAAGGGATGACTGGTTTGAACCCAAATCCGACCGTGGTTACCGTTCTCCCGACGACGCCATGTCTGAAGAGAGATGCATCGCCGGAGTTAGTCGAGGCGGTTCGCCAAATCGAGCATCGGGCTGATCAGTGCTTTCACTTGCTGAAAATTCTTGCCTTACCCTCTAACGTGGCCTTGTGGGCGTTGCTCATTGGAGGTATTCACCTAATCGAACGTGAGATCGACAGCCGGGGCGAGAACACACCGCAGCTTGACGCTACTCTCATAAATGCGAGCAGTTTGGTTTCGACGGCGATGAAATGGGTGATGAAGCACGGGGACCAATCGTCGGCTGCAGGGCGTCGGAATTGGACACTTGGTCTTGCCGGGGTGGTAAACGAGGCCATCGAACTCGCACACAACTACGGCGGTTTCCTAAACGCTTTGCCGATGTGGCACAGGAACCGATATGGCGTAGAGCTCTTTTCACCTACTCAGGCGCGTTTCACGGTAATCAGCTCAGAAATGGATCGGCGTGTTTCCGCCTATCAGAAGGGATTCCGGCCAACCACCGGCCGCTATCGTGGCGAGCGCGGAAAGAAAATCGCACCCACTGAGAAAGTAAGTAACTTGTTTGAATCGGTTTATGCCGGTTGTACGCCCGCAGGAGACTTGGGCTTTAGATGTAATGATCCGTGGAAGCTCTGGGCCGAACTTCTTCCAGAGTATCAGTTGAGAGTTGAGGCCATTTCGCGTAGACACGACTGCTTGTCCCTTGGGGACTACACGTTGGGACAATTCAAGAGATTCTACGCGGCATTTCTAGCTATCTGCGCAACCCAGGAGCATCTGTCTTTCGCCTGGGGCCGTAATAACCGACGTTACCCGAATGACTCGGTTGTGATGGTCCGTTCACTTGAGGACTGGTCTAAGACTCTGTCCAATCTTTCGGGGACCAATGCATCGTTGTGCCGTTCTGCTATACAGGACCTTACATTCGATTTTTCATCGTCACCCAATCTCCACGTGTGCCCGTTTGTCCCGCTGGATTCTCGGGGCCACCAACTGGCAGTTGCTCCTCACTTTCCTCTTCATAGCCGACCGGACGAGAATATCTTGTGGATCTGCTCGAAGTTGAGGCCGACACAGTTCGGTGCGGCCTCCCTGGCGAAGGAGCCTGAGATGCGTGGAGCTTTGGATAAGGTGTGCTCCCGATATTCTCCTCAAGGCCCGATTGATCTTCCAAAGCCGATTCCTGACATCGACTTCCTGGTAACCGATGAAGATTCATCGACAGTTGTCATCGCGGAGCTGAAATGGATCAGGAAGCCAACTAAGATTTTGGAGAGGATAGCAAGGGACGAGGAGGTGCTCAAAGGCTTCGGCCAACTCAGTAAGGTTCGCGAATTTCTAGGCCGGACCCCCAGCCATCTTGAACTAATTGGTAAGCTGCGCAAGCCGCTTGGCGAATACAAAAACGTACAGTACGCCGTCATCGCACGAGATCACTGGGTTTGGGTCCCGTCGAGCGAGCAAGGCGCGATTTTCACCTATGATGCTCTCACCGCATCCATCGATCGTTCCCCAGATTTAAAAAGCTCGATCGATGATCTTCTGACCTACGATTGGCTTCCAATCGAAGGGCGAGACTACGAGATTAGGTACGACAAATCGTTTGCCAACGGAGTGGAAATTGATACGGAGACGTTTTACACGGTTTGAACCAAATCACTTTTCCGTGTGATCGAAATTGTGAGCACGGGATGTGAGCGCTCAGAGGCCTTCCTTCCTGAGCCATCTATCCAACCGTCAACGGCAATGCCTTGTTCTGGAGCCGAGGGCAGTCCAAACGCGTTCACTGTTTTGCATCTAAACCGTGCGTCTTCGTTTGATCGACCGCCCTCGGTGTTTGGATACCAGGACATGCGTTACACCGTGTATCCGGACATCCGTTACACTTGGGGGCTCGGGGATTGGGGATGTCTCGGAGGGAGCCCGGAGAGATTTCCGCTGAGGGACGGTTTAGCCATTGCCAGGGAGATCAAATTCGTGGAACGCTGCACGCTCGCGACTTCCGAGCCTACTGCTGCCATCCCCCGCCCAAAGCGCGATACAGCTCCACGTAGTCGAGCATTTCGTTCAATTGGGCCTGGGCCAGCGTGAGTTCAGCGGAGTAGTAGCGGGTGTCGGCGTCGATCACTTCCAGGTAACTCGAAGCGCCGCCTCGATAGCGCAGGTCAGATAGGCGGCTGGCATCTTCGCGCCGAGTGGGTGAGCAGCTCCTGCTGCTTGCGGAATTCCTGATCCTTGGCATAGGCGATCAGCGCGTTGGACACCTCGCGAAAGGCCTGCTGGATCGTCTGTTGGTAGGTAAGCGCGGCTTGCTCTCGCTGCGCCTCGGCCAACTTTACGCCGCCGCGCAGGCTCCCGCCGGCGTAAAGCGGCTGCGTAAGCTGTCCCGTGAAGGACCACAATCCCGCCGGCCCCGTGAACAGCTGCGATAGCGCGATGCTCTGCACCCCGCCGACGCCCGTAAGAGTGATGGCTGGGAAATATGCCGCCTTCGCCACACCGATCTGCGCGTTCATCGACATCAATTGCGCTTCCGACTCGCGAATGTCCGGCCGGCGATCGAGCAGCGACGAGGGCAGCCCCGCCGGAACCTCGGGCGGGTGCGGCTGGGCCGTTAATTCCATGCCTCGCGCCACGCCGCCGGGATTTTCGCCCAGCAAAATGCTGATCAGGTTTTCCTGCTGCTCGATCAGCTTTTCTATGAAAGGAATCTCGCCCGATGCATTGAAGACCAGCTGTTCGGCCTGGCGCACATCGAGCAGCGACGTTCGGCCATGGTCCACCAGCAACTGCGTGAGCCGCAGCGAATCCTGATCGGACGCCAGCGTTCGCCGCGAAATATCGATCTGGAGATCGAGCTCGCGCAGCGTGAAATACGCCGACGCGACGTTCGCCACCAGCGAATCGATCACTGCCTTCCGCGCCCACTCGTTCGCAAGCAGTTGATCGCGAGCCGCCTCGGTGGCGCGCCGATACTTCCCCCAGAAGTCGAGGTTCCACTGGAACCCCAGCCCCAGCTCGGTATAACTGTTGTCATACGCGTTAAAGAATTTCGACTTGGCGTTCCGGCTGCCGTTGCCGATGGCGATCGCCGCAGCCGACGGAAGCTCGTTGCTGCGCGTGATGCCCAACTCCGCCTGCGCCTGCAGAATCCGGCTGGCGGCAATGCGCACGTCGTAATTCTGCTGCAGCGCGGTGCGGATCAGCGATTGAAGTTGAGTGTCCTGGAACACTTCCCACCATTTCTCGTCGCCGAAAGAAGCGGTGGCGCCCCCGCTGGACGCTGCCGCCTCCGTCCCGGCCGGGGCGCCTCGATACGTCTGCGGACTTACAACCACAGGCCGCTTGTAATTGGGCCCAACCGCGCATCCGGCCAGCAGGAGCGTCCCAAAGGCGCCAAGCATCATTCGGAAAGCCGCCCGCCGCATCAGTCGTCACCTCTCTCGGCGTCGTCCGGAGTTGGCAGGCTCCTGAGGTCCATTCCACTGGGCCGAGCTTCATGCAGGCTCAGCGCGATGCGCTCGAACAGCACAAACAATACGGGAATCACGAAAATCGCCAGCAGCGTGGCCGCCAGCATTCCGGCCACGACCACCGTCCCCAGAATCTCGCGCCCCACGGCGCCCGATCCCGAAGCCACCGCGAGCGGTATACAACCCAAAATAAAAGCGAACGACGTCATCAAAATGGGACGCAAGCGCAGCTTGGCCCCCTCCAGCGCCGCGGACACCACATCGCGCCCCTTGGCCATCTCGTCGCGCGCGAACTCCACGATCAGAATCGCGTTCTTCGCCGCCAGCCCGATCAGCATCACCAGCCCGATCTGCGCGTAAATATCCAAGTCGAAGTGCCGCAGGTACAGCCCCGCGAAAGCGCCGAAAATCGCGATCGGCACCGAGAGCAGCACCGAAAACGGCAGGCTCCAGCTTTCATAAAGCGCCGCCAGAATCAGAAACACCACCAGCAGCGACAGCGCAAAAATGGGTCCCGCCGTGCCGCTGGCCTTATTCTCCTGGTACGAGAGGTCGGCCCAATCGTAGCCCATCGTGGCCGGCAGCGTTTCCCGCGCCACCTCTTCCAACGCCGCCTGGGCCTGCCCCGAGCTATATCCCGGTGCAGCCGAGCCGATGATCTGGGCCGCGCGGAAAAGATTGAAGCGGTTGGTATAGTCGGGCCCGTTGATGGGCTTCGTCGAAACCAGCGTCGAGAGCGGCACCATCGTGCCGGCACGGTCACGCACGTAATATTGATCGATCGACGCGGCCGAAGCGCGGTCCTCCGCCTCCGCCTCGAGAAACACCTTCCACTGCCGGCCGAACCGGTTGAATTGATTCACATACAGCCCGCCCAGCGCGGTTTGCATTACCTGGTACACATCACCCAGCGAAACTCCCTGCTTCAACGCCTTGTCCCGGTCGACCGTCGCGAAAACCTGCGGCGTCCGCGCCGAGAATTGTGAATTGACGCCGGTCAACTCCGGCCGTCTGCGCGCCGCCTGGAGAAATCTTTGCAGGCCCTGGTCGAGATCCTCCACCGAACCTCCCGAGCGGTCCTGCACCCAGAGCGAGAAGCCGCCCGCGTTTCCAAGCCCCGGGATCGGAGGCGGGTTGAAGGCAAAGGCCACCGCCTCCGGTATTTGCTTGGCTCAGTTGCCTGTTGATGTTCGCCAGGATCGCCTTCGAGTCAAGGCTGGGAGACCGCCGCTCGGACCACGGCTTCAGCTCCACAAAAAACAAGGAATTGTTGGTGGTCGAGACACGCGACAGAAAGCTGTACCCCACAATCGTCGTGAAATGCGCCACGCCCGGCGTGTGGGACAGCACGTTCTGAACCTTGTCCGCAACCGCAGTGGTGCGAGCCAGTGAAGCGGCAGGCGGCAGTTGCGCGTTCAGAAAAAGAAAACCGTAGTCCTCGTCCGGCAGAAAGCTGGTAGGCAGCTTCCTTCCGATGAATCCATCCAGGATCATAAAGCAGCCGAGAACCACCATGGCCACCACGGCCTTGCGGATCAGCCCCTGGCTGATCCCCACGTAGCGGTCCTGCAATTTGCCGAATCCCCAGTTGAAGCCGCGGAAGAATCCTGCCCAGAATCCCCGTGGAAGCCTTGCGCGGGCGAAGCAGCATCGCCGAGAGCGCCGGCGACAGCGTGAGCGCGTTGAAAGCGGAAATGAGGACCGAAATCGCCACCGTGACCGCGAACTGCTTGTTCAACCGCCCCTGTATTCCGCTCATGAACGCCATCGGTATAAATACCGACGCAAGAATCAGCGCGATCGCCACTACCGGGCCGGACACCTCGCGCATCGCCTGCAGCGTGGCCTCGCGCGGCGCCAACCCTTCTTCGATGTGGTGTTCCACCGCCTCCACCACCACGATCGCGTCATCCACCACCAGCCCGATCGCCAGCACCAGCCCGAAAAGCGAGAGCGTGTTGATCGAAAATCCCAGCGCCGGAAAGAACGCGAAAGTGCCGATCAGCGAAACCGGCACCGCAATCATGGGAATCAACGTGGCGCGCCAATTCTGCAGGAAGAGGTAAACCACCAGGATCACCAGCGCCATGGCGATCAGCAGCGTCACCAATATTTCGTGGATGCCTTCGGTCACCGGCAGCGTGGTATCGAGCCCGATCGCGTAAGTCAGATCGGGCGGAAACCTCTTCTGCAGCTGAGCCATCGTTTTGCGGGCAGCGTCCGCAACGGCCACCGCGTTCGCGCCAGGTGTCAAGAACACGGCGATGATGCACGCCGGCTCCCCGTCGAAGCGCGAGGTTTCGTTGTAGCTGAGCGCCCCTAATTCGATGCGGGCAACATCCTGCAGCCGCACCACGGAGCCATCCGGATTCGCGCGCACCACGATCTGCCCAAACTGCTCCGCCGTCACCAGGCGCCCCTGCGTGCGGACGGTGTAAGTCATCGCCGTCCCCGGCGGCGCGGGATTCCCGGAAAGCTGCCCCGCGGGATTCACGGTATTTTGCTGGTTCAGCGCCGCCACCAGGTCGGCGACCGTCATTCCCAGCTTGGCCAGCACTTGCGGCTTGAACCACACGCGCATCGAGTAGTCGGTGGCTCCAAACAGAATGCATCTGTCCCGCACCGGGAATGCGCAGCAGCTGGTCGTTGATGTTGATATTCGCGTAGTTCGCAAGAAAAAGAGAATCGTGCGTGTGATTGGGCGAGTACAGCCCGAAAGCGATCAGCGGCAGCCCGGTGGACTTTCGAATGGTCGTCCCGAACTGGTTCACGTCGGGCGGCAGATTCGGCGCCGGCCTGCGCCACGCGGTTCTGCACGTTCACTTCATCGGTGTTTACATCGGTGTCGACGTCGAACGTCACGGTCAGCGACATGGTGTTGTCGTTCCCGTTGGTCGACTGCATATACAGCATGTTGTCGACGCCGTTCATCTGCTGCTCGAGCGGCGTCGCCACCGACTGCTCGACGGTCTGCGCGTCCGCTCCGGGATACGTAGTGGAAACGATCACCTGCGGCGGCACGATATCGGGGAATTGCGCTTCCGGAAGCCCGCGGATCACCACCAGCCCCGCCAGCACGGTGATGATGGCGATCACGATCGCAACGATAGGCCGGCTAACGAAAAACTTTGCCATCGCTCAGCGTCGCTCGGAAGCAGTCGGGACCAGCTCGGGATGCACCAGCGCTCCCTGGCGGGCATACTGCATGCCGCCGACTACCACGCGCTCGCTGGGAGAAAGTCCTTGGTTCACAACCCAGTCGGACCCCACCTGTGATCCCATCTGCAAGTTGCGAATTGTCACGCGGTTATCGCTGCCAACCACGTCCGCCTGAAAAGTGCCCTGAAGTTCGGTAACCGCGGCTTGAGGAATCAGCAGCGCGTCGTGGCGCGTATCCGTAACCGCACGCACCCGTCCGTATTCTCCCGGACGCAGGATGCTGTTGGCATTCGGAAACGCCGCCGCCACGCGAATCGTGCCCGTGCTCGGATCCACCTGCCGGTCGGTCCACAAAACCTTGCCGGGATGCGGATAAATACTTCCATCCGCAAGTACCAGTGTCAGCGGCACTCCGTCGAGCGGCAATGCCTGCCGGCCGGCTCCCGTAGCCTGGATTTTCTGCGCCCGTAAGTAATCCTGCTCGCTGATCGGGAAATATACCTTGATCGGATTTACCTGCGACACTGACGTCAGCACCGTCGTCGTCGCCACCAGATCCCCGATCTGCGCCTGCGCGATTCCCGCCACTCCGTCCACCATCGACGTGATTCTCGTAAACGAAAGATTCAGCTTGGCTTGCTCCACCGCCGCCTTCGCTGCCGCCACCGCGGACTCCGCCGCCGTTACCGCCGCGGCCGCCCCGGCCTTGGCCTGCAGATCGTCATCCATCTGGCTCTGCGCAATGGCCTTCGCCTCGGCTAGGGGGGTATCGCGCGCCACGTCCTGCGAGGCCTTCGCCAGTTGAGCCTGCGCCTGTATCACCTGCGCCTCGGCCTGAGCTAACTGTCCCTCGCTCTGGTCGAGCGTGGCCTGAAACGGACGCGGATCGATCTCAAACAGCAACTGCCCCTTGGAAACGATCGATCCTTCCCGGTAATCCTGGCGGATCAAGTAGCCCGAAACGTGCGACTGGATCTGCGCGTTCACGTACCCGTCCATCGTGGCGATCCACTCGCTCGTGAGGGCCACATCCCGCAGCTCCACCGCCGCCACCTGCACCGTGGGCGGCGTTCCGGCAGCCTGCGGATTCTGCGCATCCGTCCGGCACCCGCTCAGGCCCAATACGACAGAGCTCATGAGTAAGAATACGCACGAAAGGGGCTGTCGACCTCGGGGCATTACTGGTCCTCCGGTTCCGGGGCACTCGGCACAACTTCGCCTCGGACTTATCGCACTTCGGTTGAAAGGTTTACGATCGAGCGCGGGGCGAATATCAGGGGCGCGCCACCCTCATTCTCGCACATCGCCAGCGCAAACGCGCCGCAGCTAAGTCGCCGATAATAGCTAAGGTATTATCGGCCGCTGAGGGTTTCTGTCCCACAAACGCAAACCAAAGTAGACGCGTCCGCGCAGGGCGTACCGCCGCCCGCAACCCGAAATAATAGGACGAACTCCCAAACCCCCGCGTTACATGCCCTGCATGCCCCTCAATACGCTGGAATAGGAATTGGACGCGTTGCCCGCGTGCTGTAAACTTAGCGCTTTCGAATCGATGTTGCAGCGTCGGTCTTCGTCAGGCACGGATTCATCCGTGCCGCAAATGCCTAAAAAATCATGCGGCTTCAGCCGCCGAGGAACGATTTAGCCGGTTGCCACGCAGACTCTTCGGCCCGGTTACTCGTAACAAAAATAGGGGGCACTCAAAATGGCTTTCCGGCTCTGGAGCAACGATCTCAAAGAGGGAGACAGGCTCCCCGAAGCCCAGGTCTTCAACGGAATGGGCTACACTGGAGGCAACCGCTCGCCCCATCTCGCCTGGGACGGAGCGCCCGAAGGCGCCACAAGCTTTGTCGTCACTATGTACGACCCTGACGCGCCCACCGGCTCGGGCTGGTGGCACTGGCTGGTGATCAACATCCCCGCCACAGCCAAAGAACTCCCGGCAGGCAGTGGCAGCGGTTCGAATCTGCCTCCGGGCGCCATGCAGACGCGCACCGACTTCGGCGCTCCCGGCTACGGCGGCGCGGCTCCCCCGCCAGGGCCGCCCCATCGTTACATCTTCACGGTACACGCGCTCAAAACCGAGCGCCTCGATCTAGACCCCGAAGCCAGCGGCGCCATGGTTGGCTTCATGATCTACATGAACAGCCTCGGCAAAGCCACACTGCAAACCACATACGGTAAGTAGCAACAGACACAGGGGCGATGGTGGACAGCGTGGGTCCGCTTAGAGACCGGTCATTTTCTCCAGCCGTTCCGGGTACCGAGCCCCCTCCACCTGAATGTTCGCCGCAGCAGCATCGATCTCCCTGAGGTCCTCGGGCGTCAATTCGACCGACACCGCTCCAATGTTCTCTTCGAGACGGTCCAGCTTCGTCGTGCCGGGGATCGGCACAATCCAAGCCTTTTGCGCGAGCAACCAGGCAAGTGCGATCTGAGCAGGTGTCGCCTTCTTGCGCTTCGCAATCCTGCCAAGCAAATCGATCAGTGCCTGGTTCGCCTTGAGAGCCTCCGGCGTAAAGCGAGGCAGCGTGCTGCGAAAATCGGAGCTCTCGAATTTCGCATCTTCGCCGATCTTGCCCGTAAGGAAACCCTTCCCCAGCGGGCTGTAAGGCACGAAACCAATTCCCAGTTCCTCGAGCGTGGGTATCACTTCCTGCTCGGGCTTCCTCCACCACAGCGAGTATTCGCTCTGCAGCGCCGCGACTGGCTGGACAGCATGCGCGCGCCGAATCGTCTGTACCCCCGCTTCGGAAAGTCCGAAGTGCTTCACTTTGCCGGACTGAATCAGTTCCTTCACCGCACCCGCGACATCCTCGATAGGCACGTCAGGATCAACCCGATGCTGGTACAGCAAGTCGATACTCTCCACCCGAAGCCGCTTAAGCGATCCCTCCACGGCCCGCTTGATCTGCTCGGGCCGGCTGTTCACGCGCAGCACCCCCGGCCGATTGTCGCTCCCACTAAGCTCGAACCCGAACTTCGTAGCGATCACGACTTTGCCGCGGAAAGGCGCCAGCGCCTCGCCCACAAGTTCTTCGTTCAGGAACGGGCCATACACCTCGGCCGTATCAAAAAACGTGATGCCGCGCTCCACGGCAGCGTGAAGTAGCGCGGTCATCTCCTTCTTATCCTTGGGCGGCCCATACGAAAAGCTCATTCCCATGCAGCCCAGCCCCATAGCCGATACTTCCAAATTGCTTTTCCCCAGTTTGCGCTTTTGCATTCTTCACCCTCCAACTCGTTCCTCTCAACCCCAGATTAGGCGCAAACAAAGCCGAGCCGCTAGTTCGATTTGTCCGATTCTTAGCCTATTCCTCCGGCCACAAAATCGAGCATCGCCATCCTGAGCATCCCCGGGCTTTGATCCACGCGAACAACCGCTTGAAACCCATCTTATTCCGCGCTACGGTGCCGAAGGCATGAAAAATATGAAGGATAGTGACCGGCTGGCCAAACAAACATCGCCATGCGCCGCACCGGCGAAATTAACCCGCAGCATTTCGCCTTTCATTCGCGTTTTGGGGCCAAAATCCGTCGCAGCCACTCGACACACGGAGACGAACGAAACACAGGCTAAGCTATTGAAAACAATCAAAAGTGGTGCAGCTCACTCGACACTCTTGTGCACACGTTGCGCAGCGCATTTGACGCCCTCACATCGCGCCGCTTTCACGATTTTCGGTACCGGAGGCGTCACCGTCCATGCCTGACAACGTCGCCGTCGCGGGCAAGATTCCGCCAGCCCTCACGATGCTCTCCGAAGAGGAGCAGATGTTCCGGGATACCGTGCGCGCCTTCGCCCAGCAGACGATCAAGCCCCACGTGCGACAGATGGACGAAAAGGGCGAATTCCGCCACGACCTGATCGAGGAATTCTTCCGGCTTGGGCTGATGTCGATTGCCGTGCCCGAGGAACATGGCGGATCGGGCGGAACGTTTTTCCAGACCATCCTGGCAATCGAGGAATTGTCCGCGGTGGATTCGTCCGCCGGCGTAATCGTCGACGTCCAGAACACGCTGGTGACGAACGCCATCATCCGCTGGGGCAGCGCCGAGCAAAGAATGCGCTATCTCCCGCGCCTTTCGAAAGACACCGTCGGCGCCTACGCGCTTTCCGAGACCGGCTCCGGCAGCGACGCCTTCGCGCTGGCAACCCGGGCGGAAGATCGCGGCGACCATTTCGTCCTGAACGGGCGCAAACTATGGATCACCAACGCCAAGGAGGCTGGCCTTTTCCTGCTGTTCGCAAACGCCAATCCCGAAGCGGGTTATCGCGGAATCACGGCGTTTCTGATCGAAGTGGATGCGCCGGGTTTCAAGGTAGGCAGAAAAGAAGACAAGCTGGGCATCCGCGCCTCTTCCACCTGCGAATTATTGCTCGAGGATTGCAAAGTTCCCAGGCAGAACGTCGTGGGCGAGATCGGCAAGGGCTACAAGATCGCCATCGAAACCCTGAATGAAGGCCGCATCGGCATCGGCGCGCAAATGTGCGGGCTGGCGCGAGGCGCTCTCGATCACGCAATCGCCTACGCACAGGAGCGCAAGCAATTCGGTAAGCCCATCGCCGACTACCAGGCCGTGCGCTTTCAACTCGCGGAGATGGCCCTGGAAGTCGAGGCGGCCCGTAATCTTACGTACAACGCCGCGCGCTTGAAAGACGCCGGGGCTTCGTTTGTAAAAGAAGCAGCGATGGCTAAGTACTTTTCCTCACAGGTGGCCGAACATGTTTCGTCGAAAGCCATCGAGATATTTGGCGGCTACGGCTTCACGAAGGATTATCCGGTGGAGAAATACTGGCGCGATTCGAAGATCGGGAAAATCTACGAGGGCACGTCCAATATGCAGCTGCAAACCATTGCCAACTTGATCCTTGGCAAGTAGTCAGCGCCGGGATAAATGACTTGATTTATGGCGCGACGATGTGGTTCCGCAGCGCGTAGCGGACAAGTTCGGTGACGGAGTGGATTTGAAGTTTGCGCATGAGATTCGCGCGGTGAGTATCGGCGGTCTTCGTACTAATACCTAGCGTGGAGGCGGCTTCCCGGCTGTTTTTCCCTTCGGCGATCAGTTGCAGCAACTGCAGCTCGCGCGCCGTCAGCGGTTCCTCCCAACTATAGGCAGATGGAGAAACGTGACTGTGGGTCTTTTTGGAATTGAGCATGAATTCTGTCGCGCAGATGGCGAAGAACGGCCTGTGATTCTCCAGCGCCTCGACGGCCGCAACCAGGTCGCGGTCGGAATCGCTCTTGAGAATGTAGCCTCGCACGCCGGCACTCAGTAGATCCCGAATCAGCTGGTTGGAATGGTCTACCGTGAAAATCAGCGTTTCTATCTGCAGCGACAGCTTCAGGATGCGCTTGGCCGCTTCCAGCCCGTTGAGTTCCGGCATGTTGAAATCCAGGATGGCGATATGGGGCTTGAATTCCTGGCATTTGAGGACGGCTTCATTTCCGTTGCGCGCCTCGGCGCATACCTCCCAGCCAGGGCGAGCCTCGAGCAAAACCCTCACACCTCTTCGCACCAGATCGTGATCGTCGGCAACGAGTATCTTAAGAGGCGGCACCTCAACACCTTTCCGAGGAGGGCGAGGCGCCGTGGCGGTTGGCGCTTCACCGTAACCAACACAAAAAGTGTAGGCCTGGCTACCGTAAGTAAGAATGCACGGAAGACAGTAGTTCAGCGGTCAGTTCACTGTAGGCAGTTAAAGCGTTTGCCTGGCTAAAGCGAAGTGGGAGCTTTCCATATGTACTGGCGAAATTGCTGGCGGCTAAAGCGTTACTTGATCGGCAGCGCGGCGGGTTGAACCGGGGGCGCGGCTTTCCGTCACGCGGCGCGTGATTTCGGCGGCGAGCTGACTCAGCGGAAACACGCCGTCTGCGAGACCGGCCGCATAGACGAGGCCCGGCATTCCCCAAACGACCGAAGAGGGCTCGTCCTGGATGATTACGTGGCCTCCGGCTTCGCGAATCTTCTGGGAACCGATCACCCCATCCGATCCCATTCCGGTCATGACAATCGCGAGGGCGCTTGCGCCATACATAGAGGCGACGGAGCGGAAGAGAACATCGACGGCGGGACGGCAGGAGTTCTCAGGGGGATCCTGATTCAGGCCGAGTCGCGCGCTCAGGCCCGCGCGTTTCACGGTCATGTGGAAGTTGCCGGGCGCGATCCACGCGTGGCCGGGTGCGAGCGGGACGTCGGCGGCTCCTTCTTCGACGGGAATGCGGGAGCGGCTTGCGAGGCGGTCGGCAAGCATCTTGGTAAACAGCGGCGGCATGTGCTGGACGGCCACAATCGGAACGGGAAAGTCTTTCGCGAACCCTGGAATGACCTCGGCAAGCGCGTTCGGGCCGCCTGTGGACGTGCCAATGGCCACAATCTCGATGGGGCGAGGGATCGCCGGTCGCATCCTGGGAACAATGCGAGGCGGCGGTTTCACCGCGGGCCTTGCCGCAGGCCGCGCGCAAAGCGCCTTGATTTTGGGGATCAGGTCGGCCTTAATCCGTTCGACAGCGATCGCCATGCTGCCGGTGTTGCTGGGCTTGGTCACGTAGTCGGATGCGCCAAGGGAGAGCGCGTCGAGTGTGGAGGACGCGCCTCGTTCGGTAAGCGTGCTGAACATGATCACCGGGAGGCTGGGGTGGAGTTTGCGCACCTCGGCGAGGGTCTGCAGGCCATCCATGACGGGCATTTCGACATCAAGAGTGATCAGATCGGGATGAAGCTGGGCGATCTTCGACAGGCCTATGCGCCCGTCGCCGGCCGTCGCGACAACCTCAATATCCGGGTCAGACGATAAAGTTTCCGAGAGGATTTTACGGATGACGACCGAGTCATCGACGACGAGTATGCGCAGAGGAGCCATCTAGCTTCCCATGAACCTGAACGCTGTTTGCTGAACGACTACGCGTGTATCGCCGCTACTTCGCTGGTCTCCGCCACCTGGCAGGCTTTTTCGGTGTCGAGGACGTGCAGGAGGCGGTCGTCGAGTTTGTGGACGCCGAGGATTACGTTGCGGACCATGCCCCGGAGAGTTTCTGGGGGCGGCTCAAACGAGTCCTCCTCCACTTCGACCACGTCGCCGATCTGATCGACCAGCAGGCTGACGGCGCTATTTTCGCTTCGGACCACCACGTTCATGGGCTGGGCCTCGGCGGGACGCGGCGCAATGTCGAGGCGCTTGCGCAAGTCGATGGCGGTGACGATCTGGCCGCGCAGGTTGATGAGGCCGCTGACGACTCCCGAGGAGAGCGGGACGCGCGTCACTTCGAGAAAGCGAATGACTTCCTGCACGTCGGTGAGCTTCACGCCGAAGAGCAGGCCGTCGAGGTAAAAGGTGCAAAATTGGAGTTTTTGGGCCATGAGCTTACTTACTGGATGACCTCCGCCGCGCGTTCGTCCTGGAAGGCCTCGATGCCGCTGGCTTCGAGGATGGCGGGAATATCGATCAGCTCGGTGACTTGTCCCTGAACGACGGCAGAATACAACACGCCCGCGCGGCTCGCGGGATACCTGACTTCAGCGCTATCTTCGATGATGTCAACGATCTGCTCGACCATAACGCCAACGCGCTGTCCCTTGTAATTGCAGACAAGAATCTGAAGGCGGGCGTTCTCCGCCCCCGCGGCAAAGAACTTCTTGTGCCGGCGGCGACTGCGCCGCTCCTCGAGAGCGAAAGCCAGGTTGACGAGCGGGAGAATCTGGCCGCGATATTGCGTGACCCATCGCGTACCGGACCTTTCCACCTGAGACGCGGGGATTTCTTCGAGCCTTGCGAGAGTGTCGAGGGGCACGGCCATGTGCGCTTCGTCCGGGCCGGTGAACAGAAGAAAGGAGCTTTTCTGGCTCTTCTGCGCCCCGGTCTCGGTCAGGACTTCTTCCATCTCTCGATCGTGCGTTTCACCGATGATGTTGGCGCGCTGAGCGACGCCCAGCACGTCCAGAATGAGGGCAACGCTGCCATCGCCCATGATGCTGGCGCCGGCGAACGTCTTGATGCCCTTGATCTGTTTGCTCAGGGGCTTCACGACGATTTCTTCCGTGTCATTGATCGTGTCGACGATCAGGCCGAAGGGGCGGCCGTCCGCCTGCAAGACGACGATATTGATGGCACCGGCGGCTTCCGCCCCGTCTTTCGACTTCACGTCCAGTTCGTGCCGCAAGTAGGCGAGAGGCAAGAGGCGCTCCCGCAGGCGGTAAACCGGCACGCCATGCACGAGCTCGATTTTCGTCTTGGCCTGCTCGGCCTCGAGACGCACCAACTCCAGCAGGCTCACCTGCGGAATGACGTAGCGGTCTCCGGCACAGGTGACGACCAGGGCGGGGATAATTGCCAGCGTCAACGGAATCTTCACGCGAACGGTGCTGCCCTGCCCCGGCATCGATTGCACGTCGACGGTGCCGCCAATCTTTTCGACGTTGGTCTTGACGACGTCCATGCCGACGCCGCGGCCGGAGACGTTAGTCACTTTCTCGGCGGTGGAGAAGCCCGGCAGGAAAATCAGGTTGTAGGTTTCGCGGTCCGCCAGGCGCGCGGCCTGGTCGGCGCTCAGAAGGCCGCGTTCGACGGCCTTCTGCTTGATGCGCTCGCGATTCAAACCACCGCCGTCGTCGCTGATTTCGATATTGACCTGCCCGCCCTGGTGGAAGGCGCGGAGCAAGAGGCGTCCCGTTCTTGGCTTTCCCGCCTTGACGCGCACTTCCGGCAATTCGATTCCGTGATCGACCGCGTTGCGCACAAGATGGGTGAGCGGATCCTTGATCGCCTCGATGATCGTCTTATCGAGCTCAGTCTCCTTGCCTTCCATTTCGATGGCCACTTCCTTGCCGCAACCGAGAGCCACATCGCGCACCGTGCGCGGGAACTGGTTCCAGATATTGCCGATGGGCTGCATGCGCGTCTTCATCACTTCACCCTGCAGCTCGGTGGCGATGAGGTTCAGACGCTGGGACACGGCCTGGAGGCTGGCGTTTTCGACGAGGTTCGAATATTGGAGAAGCTGGTTGCGCGCGAGAACCAGTTCGCCGACCAGGGTCATCAGGTTGTCGAGAAGGTTCACGCCTACGCGAATTGTTTCGGAGGACACAGCGGCGGTTGCGACGGGCGGCGCCTCGGATTTGGCAGCAGGCTGAATGACTGCTGCGGGCGAGGCTTTTACGACTTCCTTCGCTTCAATTAGCGGAGGGGCAACGGCGGGCGGGGGAGCAGCGCTGGACGAAGCGGAGGTGGCATCCGGCTTTGCCCCGGATGATTGCAACAGCTTCAGCCGTTCCAGCAGGCCGGAATAATCGGCATTCCCCTCGAGACCCGTCGTTTTTATTTCCGCGAGGATCTGGCGGATGGCATCCACCATCCCGAGCAGAACGGTGGTGATTTCCGGGGTCAGGACCATGCGGCCATCGCGGAGAAGGCTGAGCAGATTCTCGCCGGCGTGGGCCACTTTTTCCAGCTTTCCGAATCCGAGAAATCCGCAGGTGCCTTTGATCGTGTGGATGGTGCGGAAAACGCCGGCCAGCGCGTCACGATTCTGGGGATCTTTTTCGAGGCTAACGAGTTCGCGGTCGAGCCGGTCGAGATTTTCGTAACTCTCGGCCAGGAATTCGCTGACGATGTCGCTGTCGTTTGCGGGCATTCCGTTCGCTTTTGAAACTGATTTGTTTGACGGGGCGGAGTGGCTCCGCCGCGAGGATGGCGTGACGCTGTTCTCGCGGCCGAGAATTCCGCCGGACGTATTCCTACTGTGTATCGTCCCGGGGGGATTCTTCTTTAGGAGGGCGGAGCTACAGGTCAGAGCGTGCCACGGACGAGATTCGGTTTATCAAAGCGCCCAACTGAAAGTTGACGAATCGGTGAGATCGCTGGAGTGTTCAGGGGGCTGGCTGGGAGACTGCCCGGTGAGAAGGATTCACGTGGCCGGCAATTTCTTTATTTGGCTTGGCCCCTTCGAATCCTATCGATTTTAGCTTTTCGATGATTCCGCCGATTTTGGCCGCCGAATACGGCCCAGAGAGGACCACAAAGAAGTCGTCGTCGGTTATAGGATTGTGGCGGGGAATGATGCTGACCGGCAAACCCAGGTCTTCGACTTTTTTGGCGGCGTTCTGGGCGCCTACCTCGCGTGGAAAGCGGTTCACCCAAACGTAACCGCCTCCGCCCTTAGCTGCGGGCGCGGCGGACGCGGCCGGAGCGTGCTGCGAAGACGCCCTTGCGGTTTCGACCGCAGCTGTTTCGGCCGGAGCTGAAACGGCGGAAGCCGTGCGGTTCGGAATCGGAGGAACAGGCGAAGAAGCCGGCGCGGCTGGATGGGCAGGCGTGGACGAGGCTACGATGGCTTCAACGGGAAGTGAAGCGCCAGGCTTGCCAGGCTTGGGCGCCGCAGTCGTTTCAAGCTTTACCGACTCATCCGCCGTCACAGAACCAGAGTCCGGAGATGCCGGAACCACCGCGACATTAGCCGCAGGCGAAGGCGAATCCTTGCTGACAGGAGCGGGCATTTCAGCGGAATTCCTGTTTGCGCGAGCGTGCCAGATTATCCCAGCACCCACTGCGACGATACCCAACACGACGATAGCGGCGGCCCATCCAACGCGGCTCGTTCGGGGCGATGGCGGCACGTTTGAAACAAGCGGTGGCGTGGTAACCGTGCTCCCAATCGTGGGGTTGCTCGGAGTAGCCGGGAACAGCGGTCGTGTCTCGGTCCGAGGCAGGTGAGAGCAGCTGGGAACGCAGGGCGTTCTCGAGCTCCGACACGGATTGAAACCGGTTATCCGGAGACTTTTCCAGGCATTTCAATATCGCGCCTTCGAGCGGAGCGGAAATCCCCGGCTCAATCTCGTGCGGCGGGCGGGGCGATTCCTGGACGTGCTTCATCGCCAGGGCGAGGGCGTTGTCCGCGCGAAAAGGCTGAACGCCGGTGAACATTTCGTACAGCATCAAGCCGAGGGCGTAAATGTCCGCGCGATGGTCCACGGACTTCCCCGATGCCTGCTCGGGAGCCATATAGGCCGGTGTTCCCACCATCGCTCCGGTGAGAAGCGTCATCGCCTCCATGGAACGGGCGATGCCGAAATCCATGAGCTTCACGTTGCCGTGCCTGTCGATCATTACGTTCTCGGGTTTCAAATCGCGGTGGACGATTCCCTGTGCGTGCGCTTCTTTCAGGCCGGCGCACATTTGCAGGGCCAGATCGATGCCCTTGCGTGGCGCGAGGCTGGCGAAGCGTTTCAGGACGGAGCGAAGGCTTTCCCCGTCGACGAACTCCATGGAGATGTATGCAGTCCCGTCGACGCGGCTGAATTCATATACGCGGCAAACATTCTTGTGGGTGATTTTGCGAGCGAACAGCAATTCGCTCTTGAACCGCTCGAGCATGGTTGGGTCGGAGGCGATCTCGGGTTTGATCAGCTTCAGCGCAACGATTTCCCCGGTTTCGCGATCGCGCGCCTTGTAGACCTGGCCCATGGCGCCGCGTCCGGCCTCTTCGAGAATGTCGTAACGCTGGCCGAGCACGGCGAGGATCTGCGAGTTGAGGTTCGGAATATTGGAAGGCGAAGCCGGCACGGGCGTCGCGGTCGGGGTAGAAGAATCTGGAAACCAGCGGGGTGCGGTCTTCGCCTGCGTGGCGGAGGAATCCGCGTCCTTGGGAGAATAATTCTCAGGACCCGGATTGGGCGACTGATCCATGATTACCCCGTTACCCAGAGAGACGCAGTCCCCGGAGGACAAGGATCATATCAGGTTCTGCGGGGACTGGGATATGCCAGCCGGGGGACGGGATGCTTTGTACCTAAGTGTAATATGCGTTGCTGTACATGTCCCGGGACGCCGTGGGGATATTCCAAGGTTTTCGTTTAGCCGCGAAGAACGACCTTAGCCGCGTCGACCTTAGTCGACTTCCATGATGCGGGAGGACTTGACGACGGGGGACTTCTTTTGCCTTTCAGCAAAGCGCTCGGCGCGCTCCCGGTCTATGTAAACGCGGGCGAACTTTTCACCGTCGTGGTAGTAGACGGTTACCTGCCAGTGCTTGTGCTTGCGCCGGCGGTCTTTCTTGACGCGGCTTATCTTTGGGGCGGGTTTCTTCTTCACGCGAATCCCTTTAAATCTCTGCGACTATCACAAATTTACCGCTCGCGCGCAAGTAGCAATTTCGGGGTTAACCCCCGAGATATGTGGCGATTCCGGTACCCCACCAGTGCGCTGGCCTTATTGCGCGAGAGATGAGGCTTCGTAATTCAACGGGTCGTAATCGGGCTTCTTCAACGTGTAGATGGCCGGATCGCCGCTCACCTGAGCGTAGACGACGTCGTTGTCAGGCTTGGTGAGACGCACGGTGACTGTTTTTTTGTCCTTGTAGGTGAGCGTCACTTGAATGGCGGGCTTAGCGACCTTTGAAGTGATACTGGCTGGCGGATGGTCGATGATCTTATCGGAACGCAGTGCGTTGAGCGGATCGAACAGCATCGACGACGGCGCATTCTTGCCCTTCAGATTCGCGGGCGATTCGATAACCCACATGTCGCTTCCCTGGCTATTCACAGCGATGTCGCCATGCTCGTTGTGAATCTCGAAGCGGGTGATATCGGCGGCATCGACGTGAATTACCTTCTTGTCGCGCAGGTCGGCAACCGATTTGGTCAGCTGCGTATCCAGATCCGAGTTGACGTGGAAGATCATGGGACGCGAAAGATCGCGGGCGAAGTAGTCGTTGCCATCCTTCTTGCCGATCACGAGCGTGGACTGCTTGCCGGTGTCGTCGGTGGAAGTGAAGGTGACCGCGGGATTCGCGAGTCCGTATTTCGCCGAGGTCGTCGGGCTTCTCGCTGGCGACCGCCGTGAATTTAGCATTTTGTACCGCGCTCAGGAGTGAATCGATGGAATCCTGATCGCCGCGCACGTCCATGGGCTTCGAAAAATGCCATTGGTCTTTCGACTTGGCAGCGGCGAGTTCGCTCGAGCCGTTCTTAATCGTGAACGACTTCACCTGGCCGCTCGTGATATGGAGCGCGGCGTGGTCGCGCCAATCGTCGAGGGACTTATCGGCGCTCGTGAGCACGGAACCCGGGAGCAAGAGCACGGTGTTGGCACCATCGGCGACAGCGTATACGGAGTCTCCGTCAAACACTTTCTCGCCAACCAAGAGCGAGTGCTTTGCGCCGTTTTTAGTCTGGAAGGTGACCGACACCTTTGCGGGATCTAGTCCGAACGCCTTCAGGCGATCAGGCGTGCCCGGTTCGGTTTGGGTGCTTCGCGCGAAGGCGAGATTGCTGAGCGAACCGTCAACCACCGTGGAGTCCGCCGCCGTGTCCACGGGCTGAACGATCTTCCAGTTACCGCCGCTCTTCTCCATGCGGACGGGCTGCTCGTCGGGTTTCGACGGATGACTCACCGTCATGGAGGTGACGTCGCTCGACGAAAAGGTGAAGGCGGGCTTGGAAGTATCGAGGAGAGCGGCCACATCCTTGTCATGCTTCTTGTTGAGAAAGTAGAACACGCCGCCGAGGATGGCCGCGCAAACCAGCACGATTAAGGTAGATTTCTTGATCATTTTTGCTTGTCCGCCGGATGCTTACCGGCGCTTCCACCAGATATAAATTCCGGAAAAAATCACCAGTCCGGGAACGAAGATCAAATCGACCCACCGCAGGCCGGCCGACTGGCTTTCGGTGAGCGTGAGATGGCGGTCGGTAGCTTCCTTGGGACGGATGGAGATCAGGTTCTCGTCCTGCGCGAGCCAGTCGATCGTATTGAAGAACAGATCGCCATTGTGCTGCAAGCCGGACCATTGATTGGCGGCGAAGTCGGAATCCCCGATCACGACCAGGCGCGCATCCTTTTCGCCCTGCTTTTTATCGCCCGCCACGCCGAGCGTAAGAGGTCCGGCCGTGTCCGTCTTGGGATCGAACTTCACTTCCTTCTGCTGCAAATTGGGGATCGTGAAGCTTTGCTGCGAAGTCTTCAGAAGCTCGACGTCCTGGATGTCCGCCTTGCTTTTGTCCGCGACGGACTCGGTGCGGGCCAGCGGGAAGAACGTCATGCCGCCCTTCAGATTCTTGGTGATGGGGCTGTCGCCATAATCGACGACCAGCGGCACCGCGGGACCGGTGCCGAACATGCGGCCTACGCCGCTTGCGTCGACGACAACGTTCGAGCCCTGATTCACGTTCCAGGCTTGCAGGATGTCGTCAAGCTTCGGGTCGGTCTGCGGGTCGATTTCAATGAGGGCTTTTCCGCCGCCGTCCAGATACTTGCTGACCATGGCCACTTCCTGCGGAAAGAAAGCCTGCGTCGGGCCGGCAATCACGAGGACGTCGCAATCGGATGGAACCTCGTTCTGGGAAACCAGGTTGATCGATTTTGTGGTGTAGCCCTCTTTCTTCAAGCCGGTATCCACCGAGCTGTAGCCGTTGGCTTGGGTATCCGCGAGGCCTTTTTCGCCGTGGCCGGTTACAAAGCAGACCGTCTTGACCTTATCCTGCGTGATTTTCAGCAGCGCGCTGGTGATATCGGACTCGCTTACGGGCGCTTCGGGATTGGGCGGAATGGTCTGCTTCTTGGCGCCCATGGAGACGATCACGTCGCCGATGTGGGTGGCGCCGTAGTCCTTGGCTACTTCGGGCTTCTCCTGCGGGTCGACGTTCTGAAAATGGATATGGGAATTGAGGGTGCGGTATTCCGTCATGATCTCGTCGAAATGAGAGTCCGGAGTCTTCGCAAAGCGCACTACGTTGACGTCGTTCTTCAACCCGCCGACGATCTTCTTGGTCTGGTCGGAAAGCGTGTAGAGCTTTTCGGTGGTCAGATCAAAAAACTTGTGGTGCTGGTAGCCGATCACGTTGGCGATGACGAGAATCACGAGCACACCGAGCGCCAGAACGGACGTGTTGGTTCCCAGCTTGGAGGAACGCTTCGAGAAAAATGAGGCGATGCCGCTGAAGCCAAACACAATGGCCGCGACCACGAAAACGGCTCCCGCGATGAGCAGGATCTTGCTCATCGTGAGCAGCTCGGACTGTATGGAATACCGCAGGTACCCGGCCACCAGCATGGCCACGCCGATACTTCCCAAGAACTTCCCGATTTCTACCCGGTCCCACTTCATTCTATAAATCCCCTCCCGAGCCAGACGCTCGTCTACGATCTTCGATCAGTCACCGGATGAATGATTAAGCGCGGCGCCATCGCATGGAATCGACTGCGCGCACCGTCAAGAAAACGAACAAAATCATGAAGCTTGCGTAATAAATCAAACTGGACGAATCGATCACCCCGCGCGTGAAGTCGTCAAAGTGACGGATCACCGACAGGTACTCCAGCACATTCCCCGCGCCGCCGCCGGCGTTGCGCCCCAGATCGATCACCCACACGCCCAAGAAGGCAGCAAACGTGAGCACCGCGGCGATCAGCTGATTTTCCGTGAGCGAAGAAATAAACGAGCCGAGCGACAGCAGGCACCCGCCCAGCAGCATCACTCCGACATACCCTGCCACAAGCAATCTCCAGGGCGGAACCGGATCGCTGTGAAGGTAGATGAAAACCAGATAGGCGGCGGTGGGAAGCAGCATGATGGCAAACAGCGTGACCGACGCGAGAAACTTGCCGACGACGATCTGGACCTCCGTAATCGGCGACGTCATCAGGAGTTCCATCGTTCCGCGCTTGCGCTCCTCGGCGAACACGCCCATGGTCAGCATCGGCGTAAGGAAGAGAACCAGCGTGGAGAGCAATCCGAAAAAGGCGCGCATCACCTCCATGGTGACGTCGATATTCGGGTGCATGCCCATTTCCATTTCCTGCATCTGCATTTGCATGGCCTGCTGCATCACGGCGGCCAGGAAATAGTTGAAGAAGAAGGCGCTAAGCGCCAGAAAGACGCCCACGACCACGTAGGCGACGGGCGAAACGAAATAATGGCCCATTTCCTTGCGATAAATAGCGTAGAGACCTTTCATCTTGTGCGTATCGCTCCTTTAGTCGGCTGCTTCTGAATGAGCTGAATCTTCGGTGGTCAACTCCAGGAAAATGTCCTCCAGGCTGAGGCTGACGCCGCGCAACTCGAAAAGCGGCCAGCCCTTCTGAACCACGCCCGCGGCAATCTGGCTGCGGACGTCCTTACCGGCGGCGGCTTCCACGGTGGCCGTCACATGGCCGTTCGCGTGGGTAGCTTCCACCTGCGTCCGGCTGACGCCGGGAATCTGTGCGAGAAGTTCCTGAAAAGAGCGCTCGGGGGCCTGCACCTCGACGCGAATCCTCTGGCCGCCCTTGAGCTGCGCGGTGAGGTTTTCCGGCGTGTCCACGGCGGCGACTTTTCCCTTGTTGATGATGACGACGCGGTCGCACGTCATGCTGACTTCGGGCAGGATGTGCGTCGAGAGAATGATGGTGTGGTTGCCCGCAAGGCCTTTGATCAGATGTCTCACCTCGATGATCTGCTTGGGATCGAGGCCGACGGTAGGCTCGTCGAGGATGATCACGTCGGGGTCATGGACGAGCGCCTGAGCAAGCCCTACGCGCTGTTTGTAGCCGCGGGAGAGGCGCTTGATGAGCTGGTCGCGCTTGTCTTCGATATTGGTCTTGTGCATCGCATCGGCCACGCGTTCGGCGCGGCGTTCCGAGGGAACGTTCTTGATGCGGGCCACGAAATCGAGGTAACTGGCGACCGTCATATCCGGATAGACGGGGGGCGCTTCCGGGAGGTAGCCGATATGGCGGCGGACTTCCAGGGAATCGTCGAAGACATCGAAACCCGCGATGCGCGCCGTGCCGGAAGTCGCCGGCATATAGCCGGTGAGAATGCGCATCGTGGTGGTCTTTCCTGCGCCGTTCGGGCCTAGAAACCCCAGGATTTCTCCTTTATTTACGGTAAACGATACGTGGTCCACGGCGATTACCGAGCCGTAGGACTTGGTCAGATCCTGTACTTCGATCAATGCACTCTCCTCCGAACAAACGAAAAGGACGATTCCCGCATAGCCTCAAAGCGGGCGGTCCGTTATACTAAACTTTACTCAAAATTGGTATCGCCGATTCACGAAACACCGGTGCAGAAGGGGTTTGGAAGCCCGCCCAGATTGAAGTTTGCAGGCGCATAACGATTTTTCGCCTCTCACTCTTCCATTGGATAGACGCACCAGAACTGAAAATGGTTAGGCAACGGGGTTTCGGGGCACCGCATCCACATGCCTTACCAGCTGCATTCCGATTCCGGATGTGCCGGGCGGGCTCGTAAGTAATGGAGATGAAATGGAGATGTGCGTTGACACACT
Organism: uncultured Acidobacteriota bacterium; assembly: GCA_963709105.1. Lineage (GTDB taxonomy): Bacteria > Acidobacteriota > Terriglobia > Acidiferrales > UBA7541 > Palsa-295. The sequence continues at coordinate 13,697 of CAVPVC010000003.1, read as the reverse complement.
CCGGCTGTTTTGTTATTCAGCTCGTTTGTCTTAATATGGCCAGGGTTTGAATACGGTGATCTAGCCGCCGCCTGGGCTTATCGAAAAGCAATCCAAAGGTGATAATGACGAGTCTGAAGGTTTATGCCCGCACAGGCGGGAAATCCGCGAAGGCTGGCGGCGCGCACGACCAGGGGTTTGGCGGTTGGATGAGGGTGCGGGAATCTCTCTTAGCTCTGCTGGTTATCTGCGGCGGAATCCTTCTACTGTCGGGATGCCACAGCGGCTCCGCGGGCATCACGGTACAGATCCTGCCCAACAGCACGGTCTCGCTGGACTCGGGCCAAAGCTACAACTTCACAGCGACCGTCGCCAACGACATTCACAACCAGGGCGTCACGTGGAGTCTGACTCAGACGACCAGCTGCTCGGGAAGCGGATGCGGCACGCTGAGCAAAGTCACGAATTCTTCGGTCACATACACCGCGCCTTCCAACATCACGGCGGCCTTGTCGATCACGCTCACCGCTGCATCGGTATCTCAAACAAGCGCCACTACCACCGCAACGATCAACATTGCCATTCCTGTTACTTTCACAACGACGACTCTGCCCAACGGCGCCAATGGTGTTCCGTACAACCAGTCCATCACTGTGACGGGAGGAGTGACCCCGCTTACGTTCTCGCTTCAGTCCGGCACTCCTCTTCCGCCGGGGCTGGCGTTGAATGCCACTGGAAGCATCGTAGGCAAGCCGACGGCGCCGACGGTGGGCCAGCAGATGACCACCACCTCTTTCACTGTGGTGGTCACCGATAACGGCACGCCTCCCGTGGCGGTGACCGAACCGTATACGATCTCGGTTACGCCGCCGCCCGTGCTCGCGATTACGTCGACATCTGTACCGGCTGCGATTGCCAACACAAAATACGCCGGGCAGGTGACTACGACTGGGGGCGTCGGTCCGTTAACGTGGACCCTGCTGGCAGGAACCGGCGCACCACCTTTCAATACGTTGCCTAACGGTCTCGGGCTGGGCACCAATTCCGGGCAAATCACGGGCGTGGTGCCTCAGCACTGCGGGAACGTACAATTTCAAGGTGCAGGTGCAGGATTCGTCGCTGCCGTCGGCACAGTCGTTGCAGCAATCGCTTTCGATCGTTGTTACGACTCCGCAGCAACTGACCATCTCCACCACAGTGCTGCCGACAGGCACCACGGCCACCGCCTATAACGCCTCTTTGCAGGCCGCGGGCGGGATTACACCGTATACGTGGACAGTGACCAGCGGCCAGCTTCCCTCGGGGTTGACGCTGGGGCCCGACGGCACGATTTCGGGAGTCCCTGTGCTGGCCACGACGTCGCCCGACAGTTTCACCGTTAAAGTTACGGACTCGGAAGTGTTTCCGCAAACCCTATCGCAGGCCCTGAGCATTTCGATTGCGGCCGGCAGCACCAGCGGCGACTCGCTGATCAATGGGTCTTATTCGTTCCTGTTTAACGGATTCGATTCCAACGGATCGGTGGCCATCGCGGGTTCGATCGCGACCGACGGAAACGGCAACATCACCTCGGGGGAGGAAGACAGCAACCGGTCGGGAACCAATAACCTGATCACCGCAATCCCGCTGCTGGGATCCTACTCGCTGGGATCGGACGGCCGCGGAACGATGGAGCTGATCGCCATCAATCCAAACACGCACGTAACTCTCACCACCGATTACCGGATTGTGCTCGATTCATCCGGCACGATTCATTTCATCCAGAATAACGACATCACCACCGCCGGCGTGGGAACCGATACCCTCGGCACGCACGGCGAGGGCATCATGAAGCCCATCGTGGGAAGTTTCTCGGGCGTCAGCTTCAATGGAAACTATTCGTTCCTGTTCGACGGACAGGACACGAGCGCCAAGCCCGCCGCGCTTGCCGGAGCGATCCGCGCCGACGGCAACGGCAACATCAACCCCGCGGCGGGAGGCGTCAGCAGCGATTTCAACGATAATGGCACCATCAGCTCGCAGAATATTTCGGGCACCTTTTCCGTGGGAGCTATGAACAATCGCGGAACCGCCGAATTTCTTTTCCAGATTCCCGGAAAATCGGCGAGCACGCTGCAATTCGCGTTCTATTTCGTGACGCCTCTGGATATTTATTTCGTCGAGACAGACAGCTCGACGACCGCTCTTTCTCCCGTGTATTACCGACTGAGCGGCGAAATGATCGCCCAGAATTCCAGCTATGCGTTTTCGAACAGCTCCCTTTTGGGAACCAGCGTGGTGAGCGGAAGCGGGTTGAACGGCAACAATGCGAGCGTTCTGGCGGGCTTGCTTACGTCGGCAGCGGGAGCCGGCGGCGCCACCCTGACGTATGACGAAAACAATGGCGGCGCGATCACGTCTCCCTCGCCGAGCTTCAGTGGAACATACTCAGTGGCAGGAAATGGCCGCACGCCGTTTACCAGTCTCGGGTCGCGGGCTGCGGTAGCTTACCTTACCGGGCCTGGCCAGGGTTTTCTGCTCGGCAGCGATGCCGCGGTAACCACAGGCCTGCTCGAACAGCAATCGGGCGCGCCTTTTGCTACTTCGTCGGTGCAGGGCGGGTATACGATCAGCACATCTTTGCCCGTGGAAACCAACGTTCCAAACTTGCTGGGCCAGGTCAGCTCGGACGGCGCAGGCAGCGTGACAGGAATCGTGGATGAAATCGATCCTCCAGTCACGGCCACACCTGAGGGCAAGGCGAATTTGAACCAGTCCTTGATCGCGCACATCAACTTTGTCGGCGCGAATGGCCGGGGAACAGCCACGACGAATTCACCTACCGGGATTCCGGCCACGATGATCTTCTATTTGGTATCCCCGGCGCATTTCCGGGCGATCTCCGCGGATTCGAACCCGGGCAATAGCCACCCGGACGTGCTTTTCTTTGACCACTAGATTGGTTTGTAGTGCAACGGGCGGAAGGATGCCGACGTTTATAAGGCTTGGCCGTGCGAACTTCAAATCACCGGTTGCACACTAGGGTCATCCTCGAGGTTATCGCGAAGCCATAAAGAGCGCGCAGATTTATGCTTTTTTCTTACCTTGGCCTTCGTCTTCTTTCTCGACCAATTGAAGCGCCGCGGAGTTAATGCAGAACCTCAATCCTGTGGGCTGGGGTCCGTCCTCAAATACGTGCCCGAGGTGCGCGTCGCAGCGGCTGCATAGAACTTCCGTGCGGGCCATCCCGTGGCTGGCATCGCGCTCCATCTCCACATTTTCCGCCGCGATCGGCTGCCAGTAGCTGGGCCAGCCGGAACCCGAGTGGAATTTTGCTTCGGAGCTAAAAAGCGGCTGTCCGCAGCAGACGCAGACATAGGTGCCGGGGGTTTCAGTGTCTTCATACTCACCGGAGTAAGGGGGCTCGGTGCCCTTTTTTCGCGTTACGTGAAATTGGTCTTCGTTCAGCTGAGATCGCCATTCCGCATCGCTCTTTCGAATTTTATCGCTCATAGCTCTAGGTTACTATCAGCCGCGGGAAGCGTCCAGATGAGCCTCGATCGATCGCGTGGTTCTCGCCTCTCGCACGTCATTTGCCACGGTAAGGAAAATTTAATGCGTCCTGCCCCGGTATGGTGTTAAATTCCGCGTAGAGGAAGGCTTTTGCTTAAACCCCGATTCTTCGCCGTCTGCACGCTCGGCCTCCTGCTGGTTCTTTCGGCTGGCGGGGCGCTGGAGGGGGCTCGGTTACTCGCGAATTCCGCGGGTTCTTGGAATTCCCACGCCATCGAAAGCACTCTTCAGGGAGTGCGCGTTCGCGAGATCGATCCCACCCGGGCGGAAATAGTGTTCCTCTACGATCTCGAGAACAAAACCGACAACGACTACCTGCTCTCCAAGGGGCCAGCCGTTGTAATTATGAGCCGCCTGAAATCGTCGGGCAGCTTAAGCTCGGAAAAGCAGGTCACGCTGAATTCCGGGGCTTTTGTGCCCGCGAGAAACCGCACCCGCATAGAAATCGGGATCACGCAGCCGTTCCGCTGGCCTTCGCGGATGGATGCAGCCGGGCAGATGCGGATACGGGAGTTGGTGGCGGGTGAGGTCGCAGACCTCGGGGGATTCGCCCTGTTCGACCAAGGGACGCGCTATCAGATCGACTTACCTGGCGCCTGGCCGGAGATCGAAAAGGCTCCGTAGGGTTCCGACAAGGTATCGCGGGCCGGTCCTTGCCCTTCGCACTCGGCCCTTGAGGTCTGCGTTTGCGCTCTTGCATTATGGCGAATATCGGGCGAACATAGGCTGCCGCGTCGAAGAAAATGCGGCCCCCCTCCCGCATTCAAAGGAACCGATTTAGGAAATGTCCCAAGTCTCCGCACACGTCGACGGAAGCAAACAGGGTTTTGACCGCCGTGTGCACGCGCGCCGGTGCGTGCGTTCCCTCGCCTATGTCGAGCTGGGCGAAGGGAACGGAGGCATCGTACTTAACGTCAGCGAAGGCGGAATCGCCGTACAGGCCGTCATGAGCCTGCTCGGCGATGAATTGCCGGCCGTGCGAGTCCAGCTCTCGCACTCGAAGAAAAGCATTGAAGCAAGAGGGCGGATCAGCTGGACGAGCGGCCTGCGCAAGACCGCGGGGCTCGAATTTGTCGGACTTTCGCCGGAGGCTCGCAGCCTTCTGCGCGAATGGGTAGCGATGGAAACCCCAGCGGGCGACTTGATCGAGGAGATGACCTCGCCCATCGAGAAAAGCTCCCTCGAAGCCGCGGCGCCGCCTCCTCCAACGGAAGCAGCGAAATTGGACTTGAAACGCGGATTCGCTTTGTCGCCGGCTGAAAAGCCAAGCAAGCTTACGGAATCGCTGTCGGTGGCGAAGGAAGAAGTCGCCGAACGTTTTCCCCTGCGCCGGATGTCTCGCACCTTAACTGATATCGACGCCATTCCTGCTCCCCCTGTGTTGTCAGTTCCGGCCACGCCGGCCGAACCCGCGGTGAATGTACCGGTGGCGGCAACAGCGCCGTCCGCACCGCAAGCCGCCGAGGCTGACTCACCTGGCTTGCTGCATCCTTCCGCGTCCTTGCCGGACGACCGCTTTGGGTTCAGGCAACTTCGCGGACTGCCGGGCTCGCCGGCGGCCACCCCTCCGGAGGACCGCTGGAAAATGGCGAAGCTGGTGGCCATTTTTGCGGGAGTGTCTCTGGCCGCGGGCTGGTTTGCCGGACACGGCGCGTTGCATGGGAAGTTCGGTAAAGCCGCGAAGGAAACCTCCAATTACGCTGTTGCGGCCGAAAATCCCGAAGTGGCGCCTCCGGGCAAACCAAACATTTCCAACATCGAAGTCGTCGATTTGAATAACCAGCATTGGCTAATCCCAATGCAAGGTCCACTGGGACCGTCGCGGTCTCCAGCCGGGCAAGGCTCGAGCAGCGCTTCGGGGCAACTCCAAAGGAGCCAATTGAAATCGGACGTCCCGCTGCCTACACCCGAGCATGCGAAAAACCAAGTCACCGGCGGCGAGGATAAGGCGAGCAGCCCCTTGCTGAATCCCACTTCCGGCGGCCCGGAAAGCGTCTTGTCCGGGAGCGCCGCATCCAATCCGCAACCGGTAGTTCCACTTCCGACCCCGGCAGCGGCTGCTGATGATCCGGAAGCCAAGAACCTGCGGTCCGGCGAATTAATCCACCGCGTTGACCCTGTCTATCCCCCCAGCGCGCTGGCACAGGGCATCGAAGGCACGGTCACGCTGTATGCCGTGATAGCCTCTGACGGTACAGTGAAAAATTTGCAATCGCTCGATGGTCCCCCCGCGTTGGTTCCCGCGGCATTGGCTGCGGTTCGGCAGTGGCGTTACAGCCCAAGCCTTCTCAACGGACGGCCGATTCAAACGGAGAGGCAGATCAAGATCCACTTCGAGCTCTCTCCGCCCCCGCAGTAGCTTCCATTCCTCGTCGTAACCGTCCGCCTAAACTCCCACCCTGTTTCTACCGATAGTTTCAATGAGTTCCCTTATGTCTGAACTGGAAAGCTCCGAGATATTTCGCGTGGTTCTGGAGAACCTCCAGACGGGAGTCTACTTCGTGGACCGTGACCAGAAGATTCTCTTCTGGAACCAGGGCGCGGAGAAGATCACCGGGTATCTGCGGCAGGAAGTGGTCGGATGCTTTTGCCGGGACAATATCCTGGCCCTGGGAGACGGCAATAAGAGCGTGCTGGCGGACGCAGCCGAGTCGATCACCGGGGTGCTGCGTGACGGCAAGGCGACAATCTCCGAAGTATCGCTTCGGCACAAGGAGGGGCATCGAATTTTCGTGCGCCTGCGTGCTGTTCCAATTCGAAACGCCCATGGCACGATCATTGGCGCCGCCGAGAGTTTCGACGAAAGCCTGTCCGCGTCCGATTGGGACCGCCGCCAGAGACGACTCGCCGATTATGGCTGCCTGGATGAAACGAGCGGAGTCCTCAGCAAGGGTGTAACGCTGGCGCATCTTCGCGAAAATCTGGCCACGTTCGCCGAGCACCGCGTACCCTTCAGCATTCTCTGCATTGAAGTGGACCAGATGGACCACATGCGGGCGACCTATGGCCTGGCGGTGCTGGGCTCGATCCTGCACGTGGTTGGGCAGACGATTGAAAACAGCCTGCGGCCGACCGATTTTCTCGGACGCGTTGCCGAAAATCGCTTCCTCGCGATCCTCACCGAATGCGGCCCAGCGGACATCGAAAAAACAGCCCGGCGCGTGAAGAAAATGGTCAGCACATCGGAAATCAAGTGGTGGGGCGACGAGTGGTCGGTGACGGCTTCGTTTGGAGGCGCCACCGTTCAGACGGGCGACTCCTGCGAATCCGTGCTGGAACGCGCGGAAAAATCGCTCGCCGAAAGCATCGCGTCGGGCGGAAACCACGTCCACGTCGCGGCCTGAAAATCTCGCGTCACCGGAGGCGTTTTTCGGATGTTCACGATTATTGGAGTTGTCGTTGTATTCGGCGCGGTTCTTGCGGGCTACCTGATGGAAAAAGGCCCGCTGGCGGTGCTCATCCAGCCGGCCGAGCTGATTATCATCCTGGGCGCGGCGATTGGAACCGTGCTGATTGCGAATCCTCTGCACATCCTCACAAAAATTGGGGGAGGCATTGCGGGTGTTTTCGGCAGCTCTCCGTTCACGAAGCAGCGCTATCTCGATTCGCTCAAAATGATGTACGAGATCTTTGGCCGCGCGAGGCGGGATGGAATGATGGCGCTGGAGGCCGACAGCGATGCCCCGGACAAGAGCGTGGTCTTCTCGAAGTATCCGGCGTTCCTCAAGGACCATCACGCGCTGGCGTTTGTCTGCGACTCGATTCGCATGGCCTCCAGCGGAAGCATCGAGCCTTTCGATGCCGACCAGATGATCGAACTCGACATGGACGTGCACCACCACGAAGCCACGTTGCCGGTGGCGGCGTTGTCGACCATGGCCGATTCCCTTCCCGGATTGGGGATCGTGGCGGCGGTGCTCGGCGTGGTGATCACCATGGGTGCTCTCGGCGGACCGCCAGAGGAAATCGGCAAGCATGTGGCGGCGGCGCTGGTGGGAACGTTCCTCGGAATCCTGATGTGCTACGGGCTGGTGGGGCCGATTGCCGCGAATATGGCGAAAACGGCGGACGAAGAGCACGCGTATTACAACGTGCTGCGCGTGCTGATTATCGCGTTCATGAAGGGATCGGCGCCCGTGCAGGCGGTGGAATTCGGGCGGCGCGCGATTCCGGGCCACGTCCGCCCTTCGTTTCAGGAGACCGAAAAGTTCATTCGCGAGAAGTCAGCCGCGCCGGCCGAGGCGGCTGCGGCTTAGAAAGCCCGCTGTCCGCGCACAAATCCTATGGCTGCCAAACCGATCATCGTCATCAAAAAGAAGGGCGGCCACGGCGGGCATCATGGCGGCGCGTGGAAGGTCGCCTACGCCGATTTCGTGACGGCCATGATGGCGCTTTTCATCGTTCTGTGGCTCCTGAACAGCAGCAAGAAAATTCAGGACGCCGTCGGCGGCTACTTTCGCGATCCTCATGGGACGGCGGACAAGGCCGGCAAAGATATCGTCGGCTCGGCGGGAGGTTCGATCGTCCCGCACGACAACATGGAACAGCTCAAGAAGCAGTTGGAGAAGGCTATCAGCGGCGTCCCCAATTTCAATAAACTGAAAAGCCACATCGAAATGACGGTCACCCCGGAAGGCTTGCGTATCGAGCTTCTCGAAGCCGACTCGGCCCATGGAACATTCTTCGAGAGCGGAAGTCCGAAGCTCAGTTCCGATGGGCAGGACATTGTCGTGGTTCTCGCGCAACAACTGGGGAAACTGCCGAACAAGCTGACAGTCGAAGGCCACACCGACGCGAAGCCGTACGCAAATTCCAGCGCCTACGGTAACTGGGAACTCTCCGCGGACCGCGCAAATTCAGCGCGGCGCTTGATCCAGCAAAATGGCGTGCAGCCTGATCAGGTGATGCAGGTGCGAGGCTACGCCGATCAGAAACTACGCAAGCCCGATGCTCCGCTAGACCCGTCGAACCGGCGAATATCGTTGATCGTCCATTATCTCGATACGCCGGAGGGCAAGAAGCAGGATTTCAGCGGGCTCACCGGTGCGACTGCCGCTTCGCCCGCTCCAATTGCGGCAACTGCTGCCCAAGAGCGCGCTCCTCTTCAACTCGGCCCCTCCCACCACTGAGCCTGCTGCCTTTAGCAACGCTAATACGTGCGAAAGCCTCGTTCATTCAGCCTTAATAGATGGACGTTAGCTTCGCTGTAGCGGGATTTCGTCCAGCGGTAAGACGGCGCGAATTGAGATTCTGCTAGGATGAGCGTGTGAGCCCCGATGTGCCAGGCCGCGACGGCGCCCGAATCCTCACGATGAATCGCGGCTCGTCAAGCTTGAAAGCTGCGATCTACCGGGCGGCCGCGGACGAGAAATTGGAGCTGTCCATTCAAGTGGACCGCGCGGACTCGTCGAGCAGCCATGTAACCGTTACTGATGCCGGCTGGGAAATCCGTGCTGGATACAGCAGCGGGGCGTGGCGATTCTGATGCCGCGCTTAAAGATCGTGTTCGACTGGCTTGCAAGACAAGGCTACCTCGGGGACATGGCCGCGGCGGGCCACAGAATCGTGCATGGCGGCGCACGATTCACGGAGCCGCAGCGCGTGACGCCCGATTTTCTGACGAGGCTTGAGACGCTGGTGCCGCTCGATCCCGATCACCTGCCCGAAGCAATCGCGGGAATCCGATTTATCTCGCAAAAGCTTCCGGAGCTTCCTCAAATCGCGTGCTTCGATACTGCCTTTCACAGCGGGCTTCCCACCGTAGCCCGCATGTACGCAATTCCGCGCCGCCTTTACGAGGAAGGCATCCGGCGCTACGGTTTTCACGGGCTTTCCTACGAATACGTCCTGCAGCAACTGCGCGCGATAGACGGTGGCCTCGCCGAGGGACGCGTGATCATCGCGCATCTGGGCAATGGCGCCAGCCTGGTGGCGCTTCGCGGAGGCAAAAGCGTGGACACTTCGATGGGCTTCACTCCCCTCGAAGGGCTAGTAATGGGCACCCGCTCGGGCGACGTGGATCCCGGGGCGCTCATTTATCTGCTGCAGCAGGGAAAAATGTCTCCCGGGGAACTGGGCGAGCACCTAAACAAGCGCTCGGGACTGCTAGGTGTTTCCGGTTCGAGCGAAGACATGCGCGATCTGCTGGAGAAATCCCCTGACGATGCTCACGCCGCGGAAGCCGTCGAGCTGTTTTGCTACCGCGCAAAAAAATACATCGGGGCCTACGCGGCAGCCCTGGGCGGACTCGATCTGCTCGTCTTCACCGGAGGCATCGGCGAACACGCCGCCCCGGTACGCGACAAGATCTGCGCAGGCCTGGAATTTCTCGGCATTCAACTTGACCCTCCACGCAACCATTCCAACGCACCGCTCATTTCGCGCACGGACGCCGCAGTGAAGGTGCGCGTGATCCAAACCAACGAAGACCTGATGATCGTCCGGCACGTTCGCGCCGCGCTGGGCTGGTCCTGACCGAATTCCCGAGGTGGCCATGTTCCTATTCGATCCGAAGTTATCTTCAGCCGTCGAAGCATCGCAAGCGCCTCCGAAGGAGGCCGAGCCACCCATCGCGGGACCGCTCTCGCCGGAACTGCTCGATAAAATGCACCGCTATTGGCAGGCGGCGAATTTCCTTACGGTGGGGCAAATCTACCTGCAGGAAAATCCCCTGCTCCGCGAGCCACTCCTCAAAGAGCACATCAAACCGCGCCTGCTCGGACATTGGGGAACTTCCACAGGCTTGAGCTTCATCTACGTGCATCTCAATCGGCTGATCAACGAGAAAAAGGTCAGCGTCCTTTATATCGCCGGTCCGGGGCACGGAGGACCCGCCCTCAACGCAAATTCTTACCTGGAAGGAACCTACTCGGCTGTCCATCAGGAGATCACCCAGGATACTGCCGGCATCCGGCGCTTTTTTCGCGAATTTTCCACTCCCGGCGGAGTGCCCAGCCACTGCGGCCCGCATCTTCCGAATTCAATCCACGAGGGTGGTGAATTGGGCTACGCACTGCTGCACGCCTTCGGGGCCGCGTTCGATAATCCCGATCTGCTCGTCGCTTGCGTGATCGGCGACGGCGAAGCGGAAACCTGTCCGCTCGCAGGGAGCTGGAAATCGAACCGCTTCCTGAATCCCACGCGCGACGGCGCCGTGCTCCCGATCCTTCATCTGAACGGTTACAAGATTTCCGGCCCCACGGTCGAAGCTCGCACCCAGGACGCAGAACTCACCCAGCTCTATTTCGGGTATGGATATAAGCCATACATTGTCGCGGGGGACGATCCGCCTTCGATGCACCAGAAATTTGCCGCCGCGCTGGACACAGCGTATGCCGAAATCCGCGCCATCCAGGAAGCGGCGCGCAAGGGCGGCGCGATCAAGGTTCCATTGTGGCCGATGATCATCCTGCGCTCGCCGAAAGGCTGGACGGGGCCGAAGGAGGTCGACGGACTCCCCATCGAGGGCACTTTCCGCGCGCACCAGGTTCCGCTGGCAACGGTGCGCGAGAGCCCGGCGCAGCTCAAGCTTCTCGAAGAGTGGATGAGAAGCTATCAACCGGAGAAGCTCTTCGACGCGGAAGGGAATTTCGACCCCGCCTTGCAGGCGATCGCGCCGCAGGGAGCGTTGCGCATGGGAGCGAATCCCGTGGCGAACGGCGGCCGCATCCTGAACGCGCTGTCGCTGCCGGACTTCGTGAATTACGCGCTGGAAGTTCCCGAGCCCGGGTGCGTGATTGCCGAGTCGCCGCGCAAGCTGGGCGAATACTTTCGCGACGTGATCAAGTTCAATCCGGACAACTTCCGCCTGTTTTGCCCCGACGAAACCAATTCCAACCGCCTCAATGCGGTATTTGACGCCACCGACCGGTGCAGCATGGCGGAAACGATTTCCATCGACGATCACGTGGGGCCCACCGGCCGCGTAATGGAAGTGCTCAGCGAACACTGCTGCGAAGGCTGGCTGGAAGGCTATCTGCTTACGGGACGCCACGGCGTATGGACCACCTATGAAGGCTTTGCGCAGGTGGTCGATTCCATGCTTACGCAACACGGCAAGTGGCTCGAGCAATGCGAAGAGCTTCCCTGGCGGCGGCCGGTTGCGTCGCTCAATATTTTTCTCACCAGCCATTGCTGGCGCAACGATCACAACGGCTTCAGCCACCAGGCGCCGGGTTTTGTCGATGGCGCGCTCTCGCGTCGGAGCACCATCATTCGCGTCTATTACCCTCCCGACGCGAACACACTGCTCAGCACGTTCGATCATTGCCTGCGCACGCGGAATTATCTGAATCTGGTCACCTGCGGGAAGCAGCCGCAGCTGCAGTGGCTCAATATGCAGGAGGCCATCGAGCACTGCTCGCGCGGCGCGTCACGATGGCAATTCGCCAGCAACGATAGTGCCGGCGATGGCGTTCCCGATGTGATTCTCGCTTGCGTAGGCGACGTTCCCACGCTCGAGACGGTGGCGGCTTCCTGGCTGCTGCAGAAGTACGTTCCCGAGATCAAAGTGCGGCTGGTCAATATTATTGACCTGACCGTTCTGATGAGCCCAGACGAGCATCCTCACGGGATGGACGCGCTTTCCTTCGAAGCGCTGTTCACGCAGGCCGCGCCGGTAATGTTCGCCTACCACGGTTATCGCTGGGCGATTCACAGCATGATCCACGGTCGGCCGAACGAGGCTCGCTTTCACGTGCGAGGCTTCCTCGACAGGGGATCGACGACCACGCCGTTCGATATGGTGGTCCGCAACAAGATCAGCCGGTATCACCTCGTGCTGGACGCGCTGAAATACGTGCCGGAGATTCGCGCGAAGCATACCGACATCGTCGACCTGATGAACAGAAAGCTTTTCGAGCATCACAACTACATCCGCGAACATTTCGAGGACATGCCCGAAGTCGCCCTCTGGCGCTGGACCAGCAACTTCAGCGAATCGCTCGATCCGCTGCCACTCGCCAAAGGACAGCCCCGCGCCGCCCTCTTCACCGACGGCTAATCGCTCTGGCCACTGCTCGAAAGCTCTGGCAGCGTTAATCGGCACTTGGGAAGACCTTTTGAGCCAAAGACAGATGGGCTAGAATCTCGAATCATGTTGTGGGCGCTTAGATCTGCAATTGATGGTATTCGAGACGAGTTTCGCGGCTGGCGTGATTTCAAAAGTGCGAGCGGTGCTTGGCCCGTTTGGTCCATTTTGACCGGCGTGTTCTCAATTCCGATCTTGTTTGCACTTGGAGTGTACTTCTTGGTCGCCGCATTGCACACGCGCCGACTCTCCCTGATTTACGGCGTTCTCTTTTCTGCCGTCACCTTTGGCGGAATCCTCTGGTATGTACTCCGCCGGGCCGCTAGCATGGCGGACGTTGCCAGAGCAAAGCGAACAACTGAGGCTCCATCACAGGTACAGCTCGAAAACTTTCTTCGATAACTGGACTTGTCCGGTTTCTGCTGCCAGCTTAACTGGTCGATACGATACTGTTGTCCTGTTTGAGACGGCCAGGGATTTCCCGCCGTGGCTTCCATCCTGCGGTGTTTTCAAGCACTCTTTCGACGATCTTGTTGTCGCGTGCGACGAAATATAAATAACCGCTGACCGTTGCCGTCAAGAAGTATTGTCCGTTTGCGGCCACGAACTGAGCTGCCCACGCGTTTAAAAGCGGGTGAATCAGAAATGTAATAGCGTCACACAGTTCACCGCTCTCAAAGAGGTAAGCAGGAGAGTCCTCGAGAGACCTGCTTTCACCGTAGCCTTGACGCACTCTATTGATAATGTTCAAGGCGACCTGCTCAGATTCTTTTTCGCTCCACCAATCCAACTGCCAAACCAGCCCACCCTCAAAACCTCCTTCTGTCGGTACTGTCAACAAACGATTCAGGAGTTGAATAACGACCGTGTAAGACGAAGGCACTTCATACTTGATGCCGTGGGTGACCAGTCCGCCGAAAGAGGGAGAGACTTCCCCGTGCAGAGTTAAGGACCTCGGTGCAGCCTTGCACCAGTTTGCCGCTTCACTGTTTAGAAAGAAATTCACTCAACGTCACCACGGAAGCGAATCATAACACTCAAGAAGAAGGTCACACCCAGCAAAGGCGCAGTTTGGTCACTGCAAGTCCATCTGATTAGTTGGGCCTGCCGGAAGCTGACCCACCACCAAAGCTCTTAT
>CAVPVC010000002.1:0-8949 GCA_963709105.1 uncultured Acidobacteriota bacterium | reverse complement strand
GTCGTGCCTTTCAGCCCATACGTCGTCGCAAAGGGATTGCCCGCGTTGGGATCGCCCTGTCCGCCCGACACCCTCAACCAGCCAAACCGGAACTCGTTCAACAAGTTGGTCGAGAAAGTATGCGTTTCACCGATGGACAGATTCACGGTGTGCGTGTTCAGCGTGCGTCCAAACGCCGGGAGCTGGGCTTCATTGAGAATGGTCGATCCGTAAGGATCGATTTCGTGAGCGTCAAAGACCGAGACTCGGGCAAATACATAGTCAGCCGAAGAAATTCGCTGATCCAGTCTCGCGTTATATGAATTCGAATCAAACTGTGATTCGCTTTCTTCCAATAGATTGTTGCTGGTTCCGGGCAAGTTGGGCAGCGGTGTCAGAGCCGGGCTCAGCAACGCAACCGCGGCGGGATCGAAAGGACCGGTCACAGGAGTGCTACCGATGGCGCCCGCTCGCTGCGCGGCGGTGGGAACCGTAAAAAGATGAGCCAAATCTTGCCGGAGCCTTTGCCCGTCGTAATTCACGAAGAAGAAGGTATGGTCCTTGACGACCGGGCCTCCCAGCGCCCCGCCGAACTGATTCTCTTTGTAGGCCGGCACGGGCTCGTTCTTCAGAGCAAAATAGTTTTCAGCATCCACTGCGTCATTTCGCAGGAATTCGTAGGCACTTCCATGAAAATTGTTTGTACCCGATTTCGTGACCACGTTGATCACCGCGCCCGATTTCCCCCCGAACTCCGCCTGATAATCCGTCTTGTTGATAATGAACTCCTGAATGGCATCGGGCGAGGGATTCAGGACAACGTTGTTGTAATACTCGTCCGTGATGCTCGTCCCATCGACAAGGAACAGATTGTGGCCGGTCCGCTGCCCTAGGACGTTGATCAGCGAGCCTGTCTGCTGCAAGGAATCCCCTCTCGTGCCTCCCGGCGGATTGGTAACACCTTCACTTAGTAAAGTCAGTTGAAGAAACTGCCGGTTCTTCAGCGGCAGGTCGACAACCTCGTTGTTCTCGATCACATCCTTGACGGAAACCGATTGCGTCTGGAGTTGTTCCGGTGCTGCCTCTACGCTCACTGTTTCATTTTGATTGCCCACCTGGAGGGAGAAATCTTGCCGGATATCGTCGCTCACATGAAGAATGACGTTCTGCTGGGCGGCTTGTTTGAACCCTGGTGCTTCGGCGGTTATCGTGTACTCGCCGAGAGGAAGTTGCGGCAGGGAGTATTGACCCGTGTCATTCGTAACCGCCGTATGCTTTGTCTGCGTCGCGACCTGCAGCGCGGTGACGGTAGCCCCCCGAATGATCCCGCCGCTGGGGTCAGTAACATTTCCGGTGATATCGGCCGTGTTCATCTGCCCGAACGCGGCAGTCGCCAGAAAAAAGACTACGAGCCACGCGGCGACCAGAGCTGCCATCTTCACAGATGCCTCCAAGAGCTGCCTCATGTATTTTCCCCCGCGAAGCTCCGCTGGCGATCGCTCAATGGACCGCCGATTCCGGAGTTGCATGTTGTGTGACGGATTCCCAGCGCTCCGCATCAAGCTCATTGAATCGGTAAGCAACACTGAACCCTCACGACAATGTGCGGTAGCCTACATCAGGGTCGAATTGCGTTGCTGTAAGGAGGTTGTAAAACCTGTTCGAAAACGTTCGGGATCGTCAGCCCCGGGGGAGGGTGTTAGAAACCTGCGTCGCTTTCCTTCGGGGAGTAGTGTGATGTAACTGCCGGATTCGGCTCTACTTGGGCCGCCGCAGCCGCATCGGAGACGCACGGCAGGTGTAGTGTAAAAGTGCTCCCTTTACCCGGAGCGCTCTTCACTGTCAGGTCTCCCCGCATGGCCTCCGCGATGCTTTTCGCCAGCGGCAGACCCAGACCTGTGCCGTGAATCTGCGCGGCTGCCACCGCCGTGCTCCTGTAGAAAGGCTCGAAAATGTGGGGCAAGTCCGCGGAGTCGATGCCCATCCCCCGGTCGGAAACGCTGATCTGCACTTCCCTTCCGCGAATGCTGTCTTCGCTCAGGCGAGCCTGGATACCGATCCACGGCTGCCCCTTTCCATATTTCAGAGCGTTGGTGATCAGATTCTGCAGGCATTGCGAGAGCGCCGGCAGATCACCCGCCACTTGCGGAAGGTCCGGCGCAATGTCCTGCTCCACCGTAACCTGAGCCGTGCGGATCAGCCCTTCCGTATTGCCGAGCGCGGCGTCGATAATCTGGCTCACCGGAAGCGGGCGGGAATCGTACCGTTGATGGCCATCGCGGGTAGCCGCGAACAACAGGATCTGCTCCACGAGTCCGGAAAGCTGCCGCGCATGGTTCCCGATCACCGAACCGTACTGGGCCAGTTGCTGCTTTCCCTCCACCACTCCATGCGCGATGTTGTCGGCGGCCGAACTAATCACCGTAAGCGGCGTTCGCAGCTCATGGGAAATGGTGGTCACAAAATTCATCTGTAGCTTGGCAAGCCGCTGCGCCCGGTAGCTCGTCACGATCAGCATCGCCATGCTCAGCACCAGCAGAAACAGCACACCGAAGCTGATCGCCAGGTCCCTCCTGCGCAACTCCGCTCCGAACGCACCGAGCGGCCCTCCCCTGCGGTGCTTCACGATCAACTGCCAGTCCTGATCGGCGGGAACCTCCGCGAGCAGCGGAAACCAGGAAACGCCCACGGCCGCGGCCGGCCCGCGATTCACCGACGGCTTGTGGAATACGTGCACGGGAGACCCCAGTGCCGGATCGGATACGCGGCCGAACAAATCCATGTTCCCGTCCGCGTCGCCCACCTGCTTCGCCCCGAAGCCGGAGTCCGAGGAATACAGCACGCGTCCGGGCTTATCTCCGGCCACCACCGCAATCTGGAAATCCAGTCCATCCGTGCCCTGGAAGTAGCGCTGTGCCAAATCGGGCAGAACCCGCGTTCGTATGACGTCGTCGTTCAGCTCCAGCACAATCCATTCCACCGATTCGCCTTTGCCGATCGAGCCTCCGGCGGAATCTCTGCCCGGGAACAGCGGATGCAGAAGCGCGGGTATCCCCGGCTCGAAACGCCAGCCGATCAGCGGCCCGCCCGCATAAAACCCCTCCACAAATTGCGGAGGCGAAGGCGAGAGAGGCTTCTTCGTTGGACTCAAGTCGGCAGGGTACGTCGACAAGGCCGATTGCAGCTTCTCCTGCAATCCCGCCAGTTCGGTCGGCTGGCTCGACGATTCAAGGCGTTTCGTTCCCGCGTCGTAGTGCAGCACCGCGCCATGAGGAATCTTCCCGGCCGGAAGAATATAGAAGTCCGAGACCAGGTCTGGGTACGCCGCCCCGGCCTTCCATTCCGTAAACGAGCGCGCCAGCTCCTGGATATTCGGGGGCGGATTGCCATCCGGATCAATCCCCAGATTCAGGCACACCTGTGAAAACACGCGGAAAAAATCCAGGTGCCAGTTGACCATCGACATTTGCAGGCTGTCCGCCAGCCGGAGGCTGGTGGCGTCGCTCACCTGGTTGCTCCAGTTGTACTGCAGCACGCCCAGCACGATCACGATCACCGCGGCCGGAACCACGACGGCCGCCGACAGCGCCCGTTCTTTGAAGGGTACTTTCACAGCGCTCCTGCTTGCGGACTTCAGGCCAAAACAACCCTTTATATATACGCCCGAACCCGCAGGCAGCCAAACAAGAGTTCAGTGCGCGGATGTTCCCTATTCACTCCGTTACGGATTGCACAATGCCCGCGGAGGCGAGCCGCCATGGGAGAGAACTGCCTGTGCGTTCGCTACGACGTTTTGAATTTATATCCGAGGCCTTGCACCGTGAGGATCAGCCGCGGCTGCTTCGGGTCGGACTCGAGTTTCTGCCGCAGGCTCGCCACATGCACATCCACGGTGCGCGTAAAGGTATCCGCGCTGTAGCCCCACACTTCTCTCAGAAGCTCGTCGCGAGAGAGCGTCGTCCCGGCATGTTCGATAAAGTAGCGCAGCAATTGAAACTCGCGGGCCGAAAGATTCACGGGCTTGCCGTCCCTGGTGGCCTCGGTTCCCCGAAGATCGATGCGCACCGGACCAAACTGATGCGCGCCGGCCTGCGCGGCTGCCGGCCGGTTGGGGGCGCGCCGCAAGAGTGCTTCCACTCGGGCCATCAGCTCCTGCATGTCGAAAGGCTTGGTCACGTAATCGTCGGCGCCGATCTTCAAACCGCTCACCTTGTCCGACGTCTGCCCCCGCGCGGTGAGCATGAGTATCGGAGTGATCAGGCCGGCATCACGGATGTCGCGGCAAACCGTAAATCCGTCCCGGCGCGGCAGCATGATGTCGAGGATGATCAGGTCGAACGGCAGCCGGGCAGCCTTTTCAAAGGCCTCGTCGCCGTTGGTAGCGTATTCCACCACGTAGCCTTCATTGCGCAAGCGGTCGCCCACCGTCATGCGCAGCGCCTCTTCGTCTTCCACCAGAAGTACGTTGTCGTGCATGGGAAATTTTCAGACGAACCTATCTTGGCCCCGGTTGCATCGGCGCTTCAAGGAAATACGGCGGGAGGAACAGAGCCAGCATTCGGGTGATGCGATCTGAAGCAACGAAGATGCCGAGCCTTCTTTGTGATTGGTCAGAAATAAAAAAGGGCGCCGCATTTTGCGGCGCCCTCTCTGCACTTCGGTTGTGACGCGGGGAATCCCCTGCGCCGGGTTTCTTACGGCAAGTAGTAGCGGAACGAGGTGAACACCATGTTCTCGTTCGACTTGGGCTCACCGCTGGTGCCGATACTCGCCCCTGCGGCAGCACCGACTCCGCTGAAGGCCTGGCGAACGTAGCTCGAATACTGCATGCCGAACTGAACTCGTCCTCTGGGGCCGTTGTAGAAGCGATACCAGAATCCCGCCGTTCCTTCGACCACCCGGCGGATATCCCCTGTGCAGCTTCCGAGCGGACCGGGAATGAATCCGGTCGAGCCGCCGACGCCGCTGGGAACTCCGAGGTTCGTGCTGGTAGAGGGTCCGGTGACCGGCAGGGTCTCCGTCCAGCAACCCGCGTTGCTGAACCCAAGCGCGCCGTACCCTTCGTTCGGGGTCGCCCCGGACTTGGTGTATTCGGCGCGGTTGGTGAATTCTCCGCCGACGTTCAGATAGATATCGAGCTTGGGAGTCGGGTGGAATTGCAGTGTTCCGAGGGCTTGATAGTTGCGCAGCAGAGCCAGCGTCCCATCCGGTCGGGTGGTGGAGTCGGGCAAACCGGCAGAGCCGTAACGGCCGATGCCATCGCCGCCGAAGAAGTGGAGGCCGAGATCGACCTTCTTGGCGAAAAGCGCCCAGCGGGCGTTGGCGCCGCCGCCACCGCCAACTCGGGCGTCATTGGTAGCGCCCTGCGCGGATGTGATCGAGGTGCAACCCGCAGGCGGTGTCGTGCCTGTGATGGGAATGCACGGGAAGATCCGGTCATGGAAAGAAGCCAGCACGCCAAACACTTCGTAGTGGCCGAAGCCCGGTTCCCAGACGGCCTTCACGACGAAATCGGGAGACAGGTTGTAAGCGTAGTTGCCGAGCGGGTTATCGAGGCCGCCGCTGGTGCCGAAGGCGCCGAGAAGGAAGTTATTAAACGTAGGATTCAGGTTGACCGTGGTAGTCGTGGTGCAACCGGCGTTGGTGCACAGATTCGTGGCCGCGGCTTGAGCCGTCGCGTTACCGTGAACCGTCAACGTGGCCTGCGCTTCTTCCACCGCGGCGCCCAACCAGAACTTGTTGCCGAAGTTCTTGGTGAGGCGGAAGCCATATTGCCGCGCCCAGCTGAAGCCAGTGTGGTATTGCGCGTCGATGGTCAAAGGCAGGTTCTCGGTACGGTTATCCATGCCGTGGCTGGTTTCCGTGATCAAGCTCCACTGTTGGCCGCCCGTAACAGTGAATCCGCTATCGAACGCCGCCTGAGCCCAGAACTGCCGCTGCCGCAGGGTATAGCTGTTGCTCTGGTTGGGGTTCGATGTGGTGCCAGCGGAGAGAAAGTCCATTTCGTAATAGCCGCCGATCTTCACCCCACTGAGTCTGCCCTCTGCCAGCATGCTGATGCGCGATTGCCGCCCGCTGGCGCTGAATTCAGAGATGTGAGCCTGCGAGGCGCCATCGAAGGGAGCGGTGCTGCCGTAGCTAGGCGTGTTGATGTCCGCACCCAGGGCTTTCTGGTGCCACACCGTTTCTGCCGCCATGAAACCGCCGGGCGTGATTGTAATGCCCTTGAAGCGCAGCGACTGCGGCCCGTCGTCTGCGGGCTTTTGCGCGCCCGCGGGAGAGTTCGAGGCCACCGGAGCATTGGAAATCGCATTCGGAGTCATCACGGGCGATGACGGCGAAAAGGGAGCCGCCGCCGCTGCGATGCTGGCGTTCGCCGGGGCCGAACTCGAAATCTTCAGCTCGCTTTGAAGTGCTTGCATCTGCTGCTGCTGTTCCTTGAGCGCCTCGCTTTGCACTTGAATCTGCTTGGATTGCGCTTCGATCAGATCCCGAAGTTCCTGGAGCTCGCTTTCCATATTCGATTCCGCCGGCTTCGCGGGAGAGTCGCTCTTTGACGCGGTTGCCGACTCGCTCGGCGTGTTCGCGGCCGAGGCACCGCTTGTGGCCGCTGCGGTTGTCGCAGCCTTGTCCCCCGCCCCTGCGGGCCGGGCCAGGGCCGGAGATACGGCGAAGCCGAGGACCATCGCTGCTACTACGATTACTCGCATTCATTCCTCCTTGAGATTAGCTCTGCACTACTTCCGTCGTTGCTTCCACTTTGACTTCACACACTCCCGGCAGGAGCTGGTAGTCGACTGAGGCTAACTTCTCTCGTCGAAAGTGACACTCCTGTGCTAGCTCGGGAAACTGCCTCCGCCTTCAGGTCGCAAGAACGTGCTTGGGATGATCGATGATCTGATTCCGCCGCGATCCACCCGGGGCGTGCGAATCAGAGCAGGCAAGGTAATCTATGCCTCTTGAACCACCTGTGACTGCAATGTTAATTCTGCGTGACTAGCGGAAATTTACTGCGGGACAATCGGGCGGAGCGAAACAAGAGGCAGGGAGACAGATCGATGCTAGCAGATCAAGCGTAAAGGACTAGCTTCCACCACCCACCGCCACCGGCTCTTTGCTCTCCGCTGCTGGCGCCATAGAGGGAAGGATTTTTCGGACTGGCCGGATGCTGAAGAACCGCTCCCGGCAAGGATCGCATCGGTAAGCCGGGATGCGCAGGAAGCGCTTGGCAAACAGCATCGTCCCATCTTCCACGCGGTCGCGCGAAATACGCTCCAGATCGAAATTCCCGCATCGATGGCAGTGTGCAAAATGAGAGAAGCTCAGCGCTACACGCCACGCATAAAACCTTCGATCGCACGTATGACACCGCCACGGCCGGCACCCCGCGAGCGTAAACGCGAAATCCATCATTCCGGAACGATGCGAGCGGAAGCAATCGGCGCTGCGGCACTGCGGACAGATCATAGAGCGACTCTCCCTGGCGATGGGCGACAGCATAACCAAAAGCGCTGCTGTCAGCAACGCCCCAGATAGGCCTTGTTGCCATGGCGGCCACACAGAAAACCTTAGCCACCACCCCTGCCCCTGCAAAAAAAACGCTCAGAAGCGGCAGACGATAGACAACTCGCGCCGCCTCGGCCATAATCCAATTTAACGGCCATGCATCTCTGAGGGAGGCTCGCATGAGTTTGACTCCGAATCCGAATGTTCCCGCTGAACCCCAAATCGTGGAGACATCCTCCTTGCCGCGCTGGGTTCTTCTGCTTTTCGTGGTCGCGTTCGCGCTTGTCGGATATCTGTTTTACACAAACTATAACGACCGCCAGTCCGCCCGCGCCGCTCTGGACGCCGCCGACAAAAAGGCCCAGGCAGTTGATGCGGAATTCGCCAAGACCAATGCGCGCATCGCCGAATTACAGGCCAAGCTGGACGTGACCAGCCAGAAGCTCGGTCTGACCCAGGACGAACTCGCCCGCGCCCGCGGCCTCGCCCAATCCATCAAGAAAGACCAGCTGCAAAGCGACGAACAGCTTCGCCAGCAAATCGGCGCCGTGCAGGCCGATACCACCACGAAGTTCGGGCAAGTGACCACCGAAATCAGCACCACCAAGAGCGACGTGGCCGCCACGAAGGCGGATCTCGAATCGACCAAGAGCAAATTGCAAAGCACCGTAGGCGATATGGGCGTGCAGAGCGGCCTGATTGCCCGCAATCACGACGAAGTGGAAGAGCTCAAGCGGCTAGGAGAACGCGACATCTTCGAGTTTCTCTGAAGAAGGAAAAGACGCCGCAGCACGTCGGCCCGATCCAGGTGACGCTGCGCAAGACCGACACGAAACACTATAAGTACACGGTGGACGTCGTGGCGGACGACAAGAACATCGAAAAGAAGGATAAGACCGTCGGCGAGCCGATCCAGTTCTACGTGCGCGGCGCCCGCGCCCCCTACGAAATCGTCGTCTTCGACCTAGGCAAGGATCAGGCCAAGGGCTACCTGAGTACGCCCAAATCCGCCAGCGCGGCTCCCCCCGCAGGAAAAACAAACACACCGGGGAACTAAAGCCCCAACGGTAAATAGCTTCGGCGGCGCGCGGGGGCGCCGCCTCCCGGGAACGCCAATCTCCCGATTGGCGCTTTTGTCTCTCTTTGTGGCCTGCGATCCAACTCGATTGCGCAGGCATCCTGTGGTTAGATCAGGACCACTAGCTCCTCAAAACGACGTCTTCGGCTTCCATCCGGGCTTTCGCGGCTTTCGAATATTAGACAAGTCCAACGCACGCAGGGGGCATTCCATCCCGAAATCCCGGGAGCAGTTCCGGCAGCCGGCGTGCACGTGATTCACGGCGGCACAGCGAGGCGCCGGGCGTGAGCGACGGTATTTCATGCCCGGGAATCAGATAGAACGGAATCGCACTCCATGGCAACCACGACTGCAATCCTCCGCGACATTTCCGATACGGCCCGGTG
>CAVPVC010000001.1:0-228840 GCA_963709105.1 uncultured Acidobacteriota bacterium | reverse complement strand
ACATTTGTGTTTGCGGCCTCAGGCGAATTGTTGTGAGCTTCAGAGGGAGCGCTTGATTTGTCAGGCTCGATGACCTGCGGCGCAACCTGGGCGGCTTGCTGTGCCTGTACGACCAAGGGTCCGACGCGGGGGCTGAGTCGCCGGAGAAGGCTGCAAGCGCGATGGGTTGATTAGCACATCGACGGAGTTGCCGACATTCGCGGTCGGGCGCACCACCGGGAACATCTGAAGCGCCAGGTTCGTCCCTCCTGCGGAGACCCGGACTGCACTTGTGGAAGATTTGCCGGCAAATCTGCGTTCGGCTGCCGGCCCGCATCGATTGCCGGATTCGCCGGACGATGGTGCGAGAGGCGGCAGGGTCGATGGCATCGATGGAGCAGAACTCGTCGCGCACGGGTGCCAATTCCGTTGTGGACGCGGTGAGCACAGCCAGGTTGGAAGGAATGCCCGGCAGCACGGGAGTAGCCGGCACTACGACGATTTGAGCGGGTGGGACGACGGGAACCGTGCTGGAGGATAACGCCGAATAGCTGCTGCGCAGGGTGTTCGGCGGCCTGGGCGGATTCACGCTGTCAAAACTTCGCGGGGCGCTCGACGCGGCACTCTTCGCTTTTGGGCCGGGATAGTTCGCGGCGGAGAGCGCGCTCGCAAACGGCGACGGCGTGCTGGCGTCCGCGCTCGCGGATGGCGTGCGCGTGAATGGCGCCGGAGGAGGAGCAGCGCTCGATGGCGCGACGGCCGATGGAGTGACGCTTAGCATAGACGGTTCTTTCGCCATCGACGAAAAGGCAAGTGAACCGCCAAATCAAATTGGGGAAGACGGCGGAAAAGTCGGACGCGAGGGAGACTGAAATAACTGCTCTTATAACTTGCGCGCCAGGAACGATCGCGCGACATCCGCGCGGCATGGCGGCAAAGTCTTACAAACGCGGCAACGATTGCAAACCATGCGGCAAGTGTTATTCAAGTTTCACTTCGGCACGGTGGAGTAGATGCATTTCGTCGACCTGCTGCTGTTCCCTGCGATTCTGCTCGCGGCGGTACTCTTCCCATTTGCGATCGCGGAGATTTTCGAGGATTTCGCGCTTCTGCCGGGCGTTGAGATAGATGAGCCGCTGCTTTTCGTGCTTTTGCGAGAGGTCCGCGAGGCGCGCTTCGAGGGCTTGTTTGCGGTCCGCGCGGAGTTTTTCGCACGACGCCTCCAGCTGAAGCTCGACGCCCGCCAGGCCGCTGCCGAGGGTTTGCTGCAGACGGCGCCGCGCGTCCGCCGATTCCTGTTCGAGTACCGCCATTTCTTCCCGGACCCTCACCATCACGGCGACGAGGCCCAACAGGCGCAGGCGTTCGAGTCGCTCGTAACTCTTGCGAAGCTTCAATATGGGCTGCAGCGAAAAATGAAATGGCATCGCTTATCCGGGAAGCGCGAGAAGCTGCGCGCGCGACTGTTCGAAGGTGGTCTTCTCGGCTTTTTTCTGGCGGAGGAATGCGTTCAGCTGCGGCAGGACCTGGAGGGCCTTGTCGAGGACGGCGTCAGTTCCCTTCTGGTACGCGCCCACGCGAATGAGATCCTCCGAGGCTGCGTAGGAGGCAATCAGCTGCCGGAATAGCTGGATTTTGGCGAGATGCTCCGGCGTGCATACGGACGTCAGCAAGCGGCTCAGACTGTCGAGTATGGAGATCGGCGGGTAATGATTCTGCGAAGTGAGGCGGCGGTCGAGAACGATATGGCCGTCGAGCAGCGCGCGAACCGCATCCACGAGGGGATCCTGCTGGTCGTCGCCTTCCATCAAGAGGCTGTAAAACGCCGTGATGCTGCCGGCGCCGAAGTGGCCGGTGCGCTCGACGAGTTGCGCAAGGATGGCGAATACCGACGGGGTATAGCCCTTCGCGGTGGGAGGCTCGCCGGCGGCCAAGCCGATTTCGCGCTGGGCCATGGCGAATCGCGTGAGCGAATCGATGACGAGCAGCACATGGCGATTGAGCGAGCAGAAATATTCCGCGATGGTGGTGGCGACCAGAGCGGCGCGAAGCCGCAGCAAGCGGAGACTGGTCGGAGGTGGCGACGACGGTGACCGAGCGCTTGAGTCCTTCTTCGCCGAGAGAATCCTCGAGGAACTCGCGGACTTCGCGGCCGCGTTCGCCGACCAGCGCGAGCACCGTCAAATCGGCCTGCGTGCCGCGGGCCATCATTCCGACCAGGGTGCTCTTGCCGACGCCGCTGCCTCCGAAGATTCCCACGCGCTGGCCGCGGCCGCACGTGAGCATGCCATCGATGGCGCGGATGCCGCAGCCGAGCGGCTCGCGGATCGGCGTGCGGTCAAGAGGCTGGGGAGGAGAAGCGTGAAGCGGGCGGTATACCGAGGCGCGGTACGCGCCGTGGGAATCGAGCGGCTCGCCGGTGGCGTCGATGACGCGGCCGAGCAATCCTTCACCGACCGCGAGGAGCGGCTGCATCCCATAGGCAATCACGTGGTCGCCGAAACGGATGCCGCTGAGGCGGCCGAGAGGCATGGAAAGAACCGTCCGGCCGCGGAAGCCGACGACTTCCGCCGGGTACGAAGCGCCGTCGCCGGTGACTATTTCGCAGCTTTCACCTACGGAGCAGAAGGGTCCCTCGGATTCGATCAGGAACCCGACGGACTTGGTGACGCGGCCGGTGGAGCGCCAGGTGGAAATCTGATCGAGGCGCTGGAAAAATGGCGCGAGTAGTGGAGTGTCCCCGGTGCTGGCGTTGCCATCCTTTGTAGCTTCGCTCATCCCGCTCACTTGGCGCCGGGGCGCTGCGCCAGCAGATCGAAGAGGCCCTGCTCGATTTCCTTGAGCTGCGTTTCGAGGCTGAGGTCGGTGGTTCCCAGCTCGGTTTCCAAAGCGCACTGATCGCGCTCGAGCGCCGCATCGCCGGAGAGTTCCGGCTTCACCGCCATGTCGCCGTGTTGCGCGAAGTATTCCTGCCAGATCGCGATCTGCGAGGGATGCACGCGAAGGCGGACGTTCTGCGTGAGAGCCAGCTTTTCGAGAGCGACGCGCACCAGGCCCGACAGGAGAAGCGGGTCGACTTGCGATTCCCGCCTCAATATTTTGCGGACGATGGCCAGAGCGAGCGCGACGACTTCGGCTTCCACACGGTGGAAATAGGACTCGCGCTCCCGAACGAATGCTTCGAGCGCAGTCGTGATGGCATCGCGCTGCCGGCCGGCAGCGGCTTCCATGTCGGCTCGCTCGCGGGCGACTCCCTCGCGAAAACCCTGTTCCCAGGCTTGTTTTTCGCGGGCGCGGAATTCCTCTTCGCGCCGGCCGGATTCCCCGGCGGCGCCAGCGCGCGATGCTCCGGCATCATGCAAAGCAGCTAAATGCGCGGCTTCGTTTTCGTTCGCGGCAGTCCAGCCGGGAGCCGGGTGGTATACGAATGGGGAGACGGGCATGGCGCTATTCCCCCGCCCCGCGTTTCGCGGCAAGGCGTTTCCCGGCTGAACAATGTAAGGTTCGGGGATTCATAGCTAGACGATGTACGCCTCCTGCTGATCGTTGTTCAGGACGAGTTTTCCCTGCGCTTCCAGGTTGCGGGCGGCCTGCACGATTTCCTGCTGCGCCTGCGTAACAGCTTGCGCGCGGACCGGGCCCAGCGATTCCATATCTTCCTTGAGCATGTCGACGGCGCGCGACGACATCGTCTTGAAAATGTGATTCTTCAAATCTTCCGGGGCGCCTTTGAGTGCCGTGGCGAGCGCTTTCTTGTCCACGCTGGAGAGCAAATCACGGATGCCGGACTCCGGGACGCCGAGCAGGTCTTCGAAAGTGAACATGCGGTTGCGGATATTGAGCGCGAGGCGGGCGTCCTCCGCCTCGACCGTTTCCAGGATGGACTTGCTCACGTCCGGCTCGATGCGGTTCAAAAGCTCCGCGGCGGTTTTCACTCCGCCGTAGGATCGCCGCACCTGGTCGCCGAGGCTTTGCACTTTGCGGTGCAGCACGAGCGAGATTTTTTCCGCCATTTCGGGCGAGAACTGCTGCATCTCGGCGAGGCGTTTCACGGTTTGGCCGCGCAATTTCTCGGGCAACAGCACCAGGAGCGACCCGGCAGCTTTCACTCCGAGGTGCGCGAGCACCATGGCGATCGTCTGGGGATGCTCCGACTGAACGAATTTCACCAGCTGCTGCGGATCGGCCTTTTGCAGCGCGTCGAAATTTTTCCCGGTTTCCTGGCGGGCCCGCATCACCTGATCCAGAAGAACTTTTGCCGCCGCTTCGCCGAAGGCCTTGGACAGCATTTTCGCGGCGACCTCGGGGCCGCCGGCGGCGAGCGATTGCTGGGTCATATAAAGCCGGTGATATTCGCGCAGGATGTCGTCGGCCAGCTTGGGGGGAACATTTTCGAGATTGGCGATCTGCTCGGTAAGCTGCTGGAGTTCGGAATCGTTCAAGTGCTTGTAGATTTCCGTGGCGGCCTCGTCGCCGAGCAGGATCAAAAGAATCGCGGCTTTCTGCAGGCCGTTGGGAGCGTCCGCGGCTGGCATCAGCTTTCCTTCTCGTTAATCCAGTGGCGGACCAGCTGGCTCGCGGCGGCCGGCTCGCTTTTTACCTTCTCGACGAGGTGGCGCTTCATCTTGACGACACGCTCAATCTCGGAATTCGTTTCGTTCAGCTCGCGCTCAAGGTCGATGTCGCTTACGGGCGGAGCCGGCTGACCCAGCTCCGCGCTTCCGGCGCTTGCCGAGCCTGCGAAGGCGCCGGCAAACGCGGGAGATCGGATTTGTGCGGCCGGTTCCTGGAAAGACAGGAGCAGCTGGTTCTTCACGGGGCGCAGAACCAGGAGATAGATCATGGCGAAGAGCGCCAGCAGCACCAGATAACGCGCCAGCCAAATCCATTTCTCGGTGACCACTCGCACGCGTTCGGTGATGGGCAGCGGTTCGGGAGCTTCGTAAGGCGAATTGACGAAGGAAACGTTCTGGACGGAGAGAACGTCGCCCCTGGTAGCGTCGAAACCAATCGCGGCCTGCGCCAGCGCTTCGATTTGTTTCATTTCATCCGGAGTGCGCTTGCGGCGGGTCTCCTGCATTTGTCCTTTGGCGTCTTTTTTCTGTTCGACTACGTCATCGACGATCACAGCGGCCGCCAGTTTCTCGATTCGCCCGGAAGGATCGATCCGGTGGCGCAGCGTCTTGCTGACGGCGTAGGTGCGGCTTTCGCTGCGCTGGCCTTCGGACTCGGTGGAAGAAAGAATCGGATTGGCTGGATTGGCGGCCGGCGTGGCGGGCTTCGCGTTCGCGGCCTGATTCGGCGGCGCGGCGGCGGGAGGCGTGGCAGGCTTTGCCGCGTTGGCCGGCGATCCGGGCGCGGGAGCCGAGGGAGTGTTGCTGGGAGTTCCCGGAATGCCGGCAGGAGGCGATCCGCCGAAATTTTCTTCCTGGACTTGCGAGCTTACGAGCGCGGCGGTGGCTGGATCGTAGATTTCCTGCGTCGTGTCGCCCGAGCTTTGATCGTAGGCGACGGTGACGCTGGCTTTGACGCGGTCCGGCCCCACGACGGGCGAGAGCGTTGCGACCAGCTTCTCCGCCATGGCCGCTTCCAGCTCGACCGAAGCCTGCTGCCCCTTGACGCCGTCGCGCCCTTTGGCAACCAAGGGCGTGCGCCCGTCCGCGCCGATCAGGGTGACGTTTTCAGGCGAGAGATTGTCCACGGCGCTGGCGACCAGATGCGTGACGGCGTTCGACTCATCGTCGCTGAGACCGCCGCCGCGAAGCTTCATCACCACGGCAGCCTTGGCGCCGCGCTCGCGGTCGGTGAAAAGAGAATCGTGGGGCAGCACGAGATGCACGCGCACCGACTGCACGTTGCCGAGAGTCTGAATGGTGCGCTCGAGTTCCCCTTCGAGGGCGCGCTGATAGTTCACCTGTTCGGAAAAATCGCTGCCCGCCCAGTTGGGCTTGTCGAAGATTTCAAATCCCAGGCGCCCGGTCTGCGGCATTCCTTCGGCGGCGAGCGCGAGGCGCGTCTTATCGATCTGGTCGGCCGGGACGCTGATGCTGGTGCCGTCGGTGGAGAGCTGGTAGGCGATATTCTTCGTCAGCAGGCTCTGCACCACCGCCTGCGCATCTTGGGGCGAAAGGCCGGAATAGAGCGGCTTGAAATCGGCGGACTCCGACAGCCGCACGAACAGCGCGATCACGCCAACCACGAGCGCCAGGCCCACGCCAATAAGGATCCTCTGGCGCCAGGAGAGGCCGCGCAGGAAGGTTTCGATCTGCTTGAGAACTTTATCCACGTGTGCGCGGTGATCGCCTTTTAGGAAATCACTGCTGCCGTGCAAAACCCGCCTTGGAAAGTCCGGGCGAAGGTCAGAACGGTATCTGCGAAATTGTCTGGTAAGCCTGAATGATTTTGTTGCGCACCTGCATCATCAGCTGAAATGAGAGGTCGGCCTTCTCGACGGCGATCATGGCCGAATGCAGGTCCTGCCCGTTGCCCTGAAGAAGCGCGGTGACCTGGCTCTCGTAGTCGTTGGGCATGCCGCTGGCCTGGTTCATCATCGTGTCCAGCTTCTGAAAGAATTCCGAGTTGTCGCCGCCGGGAGTGGCGCTCGTGCCCGCGGTGGGCTGCGTGATTTCCGGTAGCGACGACGCGCCGCCCGGCAAGCTTTGGATCGGGTTTCCCATCGGTGGCCTCTCTCACACGCGCGATCAGGAAAGAATCTCCAGCGCGGACGCGATCATGTTTTTGGTCGCCAGAACGGCGGAAATATTGGCCTGGTAGGAACGCGCCGCGCCCACCAGGTTGACTTCTTCCTCGATGGGATTGATGGCCGGAGAAGAGACGTAGCCTTTGTCGTCCGCATCGGGATGGCCGGGCTCGAAGCGGCGGATGGGCGGAGCGGCGTCGGGGACAACGCCGTCCACCTGAACCCCGCGCGCGCTGAAATCCACCATGGTGGCCAGTTGCTGGCCGAACGGCAGTCCGAAAGGCCGCTGCGACGCGAAAACGACGTGCTGCCGCTGGTAGGGACCGCCCTGGGGCGTGCGAGTGGTTTCCGCGTTGGCAAGATTGCTGGCGAGAATTTCGGCCCGCTCGCGCTCGGCGAGAAGGGCGGTGCCGCTGATTGTGAGTACGCCAAAGAGGTTCATGATTCCTTCCCATCGTTGATCGCGCCGAGGAGCCGGCGGAATTCGGCGCGGATCAATTCGATCGCGCCTTTGTATTGAAGCTGGGTCTGCGCGAGAAGCATGCCTTCGCGATCGAGGCTGACGTTGTTGCCATCGGGCCGCTCGATCAGGCCGTTCACGCGGCGGACCATGGGCCGCACGGGCTGCTCGAAATTGTTGAGGCTCGCCCAATCGAGTTCGCTTTGGAAGGCGACGTCGACGGAGCGATAGCCCGGCGTGTCGATGTTCGCGACATTTCCGGCCACCAGCGTCTGGCGGAAGGAAGCGAGGTCCAGATAGCGTTCGAGAAAAGCTGTGTACGACGTGTCCATCAGATTCATGCATACCTCCTGGGCGGCAGGCCGAATTCGCGAATTTTGTTGCGCATGGTGCGCGGGCAGATGCCGAGAACCCGGGCGGCGCGCGTGCGGTTGCCTCCGTGGGCTTCGAGCGTCGATTCGAGAAGGCTGCGCTCCATTTCGCGCATGGTGGTTCCGGGGACGGAGCGCAACAACTCCTTTGACTCGTTCGGGTCCTTCGGGGCCGTCATAATCCTGGGCGCGTTCGACGGAGTGAAGCGTGCCGCCTGCGTGCAGCCGCTTGCGTCAAAAACCTCCGGGCCAACCCTTTCTCCAGGGTGCAGCGCGATCATGCAGCGAACAAAATTCTCCAGCTCGCGGACGTTTCCTGGCCAGGGATGCGCTTCGAGCCGGGACAAGAGCTCCGGCGAGAATTCCGGGGCCGCGGCGGGCGCGCGCGATGCGTGCTTGCCGAGGAAGTGGTCGATCAGCGGCAGAATGTCGCGCGGGCGCTCGCGCAGAGGCGGAATCGTGAGCGGCACGACGTTCAGGCGGTAAAAAAGATCGGCGCGGAATTTGCCGGCTTCCACCAGGCTGGAGAGCGGCTGGTTGGTGGTGGCAATCACGCGGACGTCGACGCGCTGCGGTTTCGTGTCGCCCAGGCGGTCGATTTCGCGCTCCTGGAGCGCGCGCAGAAGCTTCGGCTGCAGCTGCAGCGGGAGTTCGCCAACTTCATCCAGCAACAGAGTGCCGGTGTGCGCCAGTTCGAACTTGCCCAGTTTTGACGCGAGGGCCCCGGTGAACGCTCCGCGCGCATGGCCGAAGAGCTCGCTTTCCAGGAGCGTATCGGGAAACGCCGCGCAATTCACGGCGACGAAGGGCCGCAGGGAGCGGTCGCTCGACTGGTGAATGAACCGCGCCAGCAATTCCTTGCCGGTTCCGCTTTCGGCGATTACCAGGACGTCCATTTCGGTGGACGCAACCTGCCGGGCGCGCTCGATCACGCTCTGCAACGCCTCCGACTGCCCGATCAAATCGCTCTGCGGCGCCGTGGCGACGGGCGCGGACGCGCGGGCGAGCACGCGCCGCGCGGCTTGCTTCAGCTGGTCGAAGCAGACGGGCTTGACGAGGTAGTCGCAGGCGCCGGCGCGAATCGCCTGGACGGCTTCGGGCACCGAGCCAAAAGCGGTGAGGAAAATCACGCCGGCGCGCGGCGCGACTTCACGAATCCCTCGCATCACGCCCAGGCCGTCGCCATCGGGCATGCGCATGTCGGTGACGACGAGCGAGCAGGGCGCGCGGCGGAATTTGACGAGCGCATCGTTTGCGCCATAGGCGGTGGTGACGTTCCAGCCGTCGCGGCAAAAATGAGCCTCGAGCGCTTCGCGCATGGGCGCTTCGTCATCGACTACGAGCACCTGGTTCATGCGAGTCTCCTGGATGCGGCGGAGCGCGGCAAAATCAGCGAGAAGATGCTCCCTTTGCCGAGTTCGCTGGCAACTTCGATGCGGCCCTGATGCTGCTCCATGACCGTGCGGCAGACGGCCAAACCCAGACCGGGCGTGCCCTGCTGCGTGGTGTAGCCGGCTTCGAAAATTCTTGGGAGGTGCACCGGGCGCGATGCCCTTGCCGGTATCCTCGAAATCGATGCGGATTTCCTGGGAGGCCGCGGGATCGTGCCACTGCGCCCGGACGAGCAGCGTGCCGCCGAGCGACATGGCGCGAAAAGCGTTGAGTGCCAGATTAAAAAATACCTGCTGAAGGCGGTGAGGGTCTGCCGGAAGTTCCAGCTCGCCGACTGAGTTGTGGAAGTCGATTCGCAAACCGGATTGGCGCGCGAGAGGCCGCAGAAAATCGATCGACTCGCGCAGCAAGCGGCCGAGATTTACGGGAGAGAGCTGCGGGGCGGGCTGACTGTGAAATTGCAGAACGTTGTTTACCGTAGCCGAAAGCGAGCGAAGTCCGGCTTGGATGTGGTCTGTCCAACGGCGGAGTTCCGGCTGTTTCACGGCAGCATCGGCGAGCAGGCCGGCAAACAGTTCCAGGCTGCCGAGCGGGTTGCGGATCTCGTGCGCCAATAGCGTGGCCATTTCCGCGAGAGACTCCTTGCGACGAGCTAACTCGCTCTCGGCGGCCTGGCGCTTCGCTTCGGTCACATCGCGCAGCAGAAACACCGATTCGCCAGACGAGCCAGAATCGCCCGCCTCGCCCAACACGGCGCAGGTTAGTCCGACTACGCACGATCCGCGGTCGGTCTCGATTGTAAATTCCTCATCAATACTTCCGCGATCCCGGTGGGACCTTTCCATCGATTCGCGCAGCGGCGGCGGCGGCACCAGCGCAAGCGAGGAACTGCCCTCTTGATCCTGCTTTACTGACAAAAGGCGGCGGGCAGCCGGATTCATGAGACGCAACTCTCGGCGGGAGTCGACTACGACGACTCCGCACGGCAATCCCTCCACAATCCGTGCGAGATAGCGGCGCATGGAGGCGTTTTCTTCGAGGCTGGCGGTGAGATCGCGGTTGGTGCGTTCCAGTTCAAAACGCAGGCGCAGCACTTCCGCCTGGAGGTAGCTATACGAGCGCTCGAGGGATCCGGCGGCAGTGGTGAACGTCTGAAAAGCGGCGGCCAGCGAATGCCTGGTGGCTGCTCGCTGCGAGTTCAAGGGCCGGGCCTTCTTTGCCGATACGGCATTTGCGGACATGGCAAAGATGATCTAGCACGGCGGGTTCCACGAAGAAGGCGGCGCGCTTAGAATTCTCTCAGCTATTTTCGGCGAGCATGGACAAATCTTCCCCGCGAATCTGCTCATTCTCTTCGGACAATACAAACGCGCGCTCGACCCAGTGCTGAAGTTCGCGCACGTTGCCGGGCCACCCGTGGGTGGACAAGGCGTTTTCCGCCTCCGGGCTGAAGCTTTTTGCCGGGACGCACGCCCGGCTGCACAGCGTTTGCAGGAAATGCCGGGCCAGCGGCAGCACGTCTCCCGATCGGCTTTCGAGCGGCGGAAGATGCAGCGGAAAAACGGCGAGGCGGTAATAAAGATCTTCCCGGAACTGTTTCTCGCGAACGCGCTGGCGCAGGTCCGCATTCGTTGAGGCGATCAGACGTGTGTTCACGCGAAACAGGTCCGCGCTTCCCAGGCGCTGCACTTCCCCCTCCTGCACGAAGCGCAGGAGCTTGGCCTGCATGCTCAGCGGCAATTCGCCGATTTCATCGAGCAGCAGCGTGCCGCCGTGCGCGGCGTGGATGCGGCCCAATCGCGCCTGGAACGCGCCGGTGAACGCCCCTCGCGTGAACCCGAAAAGCTCGGCTTCGAGAAGGCTTTCGGGAATGGCAGCGCAGTTCACGACGACGAACGGCCCGCGGCTGCGCTGGCTGAGTTCATGGATGCCGCGCGCGATCAATTCCTTGCCCGTGCCGGTGGCGCCGACAATCAGCACGGCGGTGTCGCGCGGCGCCACCAGACGCGCGAGGCGGTAGAGTTGCTGCATTTTGAGGCTTGTGCCGATCATGCCGGGCAGCGGCTCGATCCGCGCTATGCCGGGTTCGGAGACACCGGCACGTCCAGCGGCAGGCATTCGTCGCACGGCTCCGGTTCCGGCTCCTGCGTTGCGATCATGTCCTGGCCCGTTGCGTCTTCAATTCGTGCGTGCTCACCGGCAAATGAGAGAGAGTATTGCTCGAAATCCTCCTGGGTCCTCGGAACCATCACGGCGAGGCCAGGAAAACGGGACCGGATCGTTACCAGCAGTTCGTCGAGATCGAGATCGTCGATTTGCGGATCGAGCACGAGGGTGCCGAATTCTTCCCGCTCCAGCTGGATGAGGGCCTCTGCCCCACCAGTGGCCTCGGATGGTTGCGGCCCGCGCCTGGAAAACCCCTTCGCGATGTTCATCCGAAACTTCTCTTGCGGGCTTGCCACCAGAACCTTTCCGGTTCTGCTCATGCCGGGAATTGCGCTTGCCGCCGCCATCGTGTGCCTCCTGCCAGATTGGGCTTCGTTATCGTGACGAATGATTAGCGGGCTCTCAGGAAGCCTGCGACACGGACTTGTAGTTCATAAGAGGTTGCTGTTCGACGGCACGGCCGCCCTGCAGCAAGTACCCGATGCCGCGAACGGTGTGAATCAACTTGCGATCCGATGAGGCGTCCACTTTTTTCCTCAGATAATTGATGTAGACGTCGACAACGTTGGTCATCGTGTCGAATGAGAGATTCCACACGTGTTCCACGATCTGCGCGCGCGTCACGTGTTTGCCGGCATTGCGCATAAGGTATTCCAACAGCGAAAACTCCTTGGGCGTGAGTTCGATGGTGCGGCCAGCGCGCTTTACCTTGTGCTCCACGCGGTTCAATTCGAGGTCTTCCACGTGCAGGACCGTTTCCGGCGACCTTCCGCCGCGGCGCAGCAGCGCGCGGACGCGGGCGGAAAGCTCGGAGAATGCAAACGGCTTGAGGACGATGTCGTCCGCGCCGGCATCGAGCACTTGAACGCGATCTTCGGACCGGCCGCGGCTGGACAACACCAGAATGGGAAGATGCTGCCGGCGGGCGCGAAGCGTCGCGGACCACGTTCAGAATATTCGGGCGCGACAAATTCACGTCGAGGATCGCCGCCTCATATTCCCGCTCGTGGGCCATCGACTTCGCTTCTTCGCCGTCCGCGGTGAGATCGACGACGTAGTCTTCGGCGTCGAAGCCGCGCTGCAGAAACGTTCCGAGGGCGGTATCGCTCTCAGCGACAAGAATACGCATGGAAGAACTCCTCAGGAAGGGGGGACTGCGAGAGGTTCAGCGAATCTAATGAAGAGTCAGCAAAGTGTCAAAGGAAATGTTCATTAAAAGCGTACTTTTTCGCGAAATGCGCTGTGAAAGATACCCTGCGACGTTATTTTTTTGAATTCCGGACCATATTGGATTTGTGCCGTTTCACAAAGGGGCGTTTTTCACGGGTGCGTCATCGTTTCGGGGCGAACCGCTTCGTCGAATTCCTCTCCTGTTAGAAAGCCGAGCTTCAGCGCTGCTTCGCGAAGGCTTAACCGCTCGTGGTGCGCCTTGTGCGCAATCTGCGCCGCCTTGTCGTAACCGATTTTCGGGCTAAGCGCGGTGACGAGCATAAGAGAATTCTTCACATTCTCGCCGATGCGCTGGGCATCGAGCTGCATTCCCTCCACGCAGTGCTCCGTGAACGAACGGCAGGCGTCGGCGAGCAGCCGGACGGAGTGCAGAAAATTGTGAATCATCACCGGCTTGAACACGTTCAGCTCAAAATTTCCCTGGGAGCCGGCAAAGCCGATCGCGGCATCGTTGCCGAACACCTGGACGGCGACCATGGTCATCGCCTCCGACTGCGTGGGATTCACTTTGCCCGGCATGATCGAGGAACCGGGCTCGTTCTCCGGAAGCATCAGCTCGCCCAAGCCCGGCGCGGGGGCCTGATGCCAGCCAGCGAATGTCATTGGCAATTTTCATCAGCGAAGCGCCCAGCGTTTTGAGGGCGCCGCTGGCGAAGACAAGTTCGTCGTGCGCGGAGAGCGCCGCAAACTTGTTCGGATGAGATTTGAACGGCAGCCCCGTTAGCTCCGCGATCTTTTTGGCGGCGCGTTCGGCGAATTCCGGATGTGAATTGAGGCCCGTGCCCACCGCCGTGCCGCCGATCGCCAGATCGTAGAGGCCCGGGAGCACCAGCTTGAGGCGCTCGACGTCGCGATCGAGTTGATTCGCCCAGCCGGACATTTCCTGCCCGACGGTGAGCGGAGTGGCATCCATTAGATGGGTGCGGCCGATCTTGACGACATCCTGAAACTGGCGCGCCTTGGCCTGAATTGCATCGCGCAAATGCTCGACCGCCGGGATAAGCACTTCGGCGACGCGAGAGGCGGCGGCAATGTGCATCGCGGTGGGAAACGTGTCGTTGGAGGACTGCGACATGTTCACATCGTCATTCGGATGGATCGGCTTCTTGCTGCCCATCGTGCCGCCGGCGATTTCGATGGCGCGATTCGAAATCACCTCGTTGGCATTCATGTTGGTCTGCGTGCCGCTGCCGGTCTGCCAGATGTGCAGCGGGAAGTGTTCGTCGAGCTTGCCGGCGATCACCTCGTCGGCGGCCTGCGTGATCAGCCGCGCCTTCTCGGCGGAAAGTTTGCCGAGGTCCTGGTTGACGAGCGCGGCGGCTTTTTTCAGGATCCCGAACGCGCGGATCAGCTCGGGAGGCATCGTGTCGCAGGCCGATATCGAAATGGATCAGCGAGCGGGCCGTCTGCGCGCCGTAGTAGCGGTCGACCGGGACCTCGATTTTTCCCATGCTGTCGGATTCGGTTCGCGTCTGCACCTTCTGGGCAGACGAAGCTTTTGGTTCCAAGGTCGCTTCCTTCACACAGGCCTCCGCGCGGCGGGTACTCGCCGAACATTTTATTGGGTGCTGCTATAAGAATACTGCGAAAATTGAGTTTTGGACTCCGAAGTTTCGGACATTCGAAACGCCGCGGCACGCCCGGATGCGGCGGCGATTAGGCTCGATGGAACCGCGCATCCGCGTGTATTCTTTCTTGTGAGCGTGCCACATCCACCCGCACATGCCGATTAGCTCCGCCTCACAGTGGGCCATTCTGGGAACCGTCGTGATTGCCGCGCTGGCGGCGGACCTCGCCATATTTCATCGCGAAGCGCACGAAGTGAAGCTCAGGGAAGCGCTGCTGGAAAGCGCCGGCTGGATCGGGCTGGCGCTGGCTTTCAACGCGTGGATCTATTTCTCGCGCGGCCACGCAGGCGGGGCTCGACTTTCTGACCGCCTACGTGCTGGAAAAATCGATGAGCGCGGACAATATCCTCGTGTTCATCCTCATTTTCGCATCTCTGGGCGTACCGGCGAAGTCGCAGCACACCGTGCTCTTTTACGGCGTCGCGGGAGCGCTGGTGATGCGGGGCCTGTTCGTCTGGGGCGGAATCGCGCTGTTGCAGAGGTTCCACGCCGTGCTCTTTCGTCTTCGGCGCGATCCTGCTGATTGCCGGGCTGCGGATGCTTCTTCGCGCGGCCAGGAGTCACGCGGCAAGGCCCGAACCTCATTGTGCAAATGGCGCGGCGGATTGCGCCGGTGGCGGACCATTTCGAGGGCGAAAAGCTCTGGGTGCGGGAAAACGGAAAGGCGAAGATGACGGCGTTATTCGTCGCGCTGATCGCCGTGGAAGCGATGGACCTGATCTTCGCGGTGGACTCGGTTCCGGCCGTGCTGGCGATCACGCGCGATCCGTTTATCGCCTACTCGTCGAACGCGTTTGCGATCCTGGGTCTCCGTGCGCTTTACTTTTCGCTGTCGGGCGCGCTGGCGCGGCTTCGCTATCTTCACCAGGGGCTTGCCGTCATTCTCATCTTCGTTGCGGGCAAAATGCTCGCGTCCGACCGGCTGCCCATTTCGAGCGGGCTTTCGCTTGGTATCATCGGCGGAATTCTTGCGCTGACCGTGGCCGCTTCCCTGGGCCCGTGGAGCCGAACGCGGGACCAAGGACCGGCGTAGAGGACCGCGGCTCAACGTGCAATTTCCGCGAAAAACCGCGGCGCTCCGCGCGGAGTGCGTTAGAATAGCGCTGCAAATTCCGGGAGAATCCATAGTCAAATGAGCACCGCCTCGAAGAACTCCTTTTCGTCCCTCGCCACGCTGCGCGTGGGCAACGATTCGTTTGAAATCTACCGCCTGGACGCCCTCGCGAAGGCCGGCGTCGGCAACGTAGCGCGCCTTCCTTTTTCGCTGAAGGTGCTGCTCGAAAATCTGCTGCGCCACGAAGACGGGCGCTTCGTCCAGAGCGGCGACATACCGGCCCTGGCCGGCTGGGACCCTTCGAATGCCGTGGAGAAAGAAGTGTCGTTCATGCCGGCGCGCGTGCTGCTGCAGGATTTCACGGGCGTGCCCGCGGTGGTAGACCTCGCCGCGATGCGCGATGCGATCCGCAAGCTCGGCGGCGATCCGAAGAAGATCAATCCCCTGCTGCCGGCCGAACTGGTGATCGACCATTCCGTGCAAGTGGACAAATTCGGCACGGCCGGCGCCTTCGCCTTCAATGCGAATCTCGAGATGGAGCGCAACATCGAACGCTACGCCTTCCTGCGCTGGGGACAAAAGGCGCTCAAGAATTTCAAAGTGGTGCCGCCGGACACCGGCATTTGCCACCAGGTGAATCTCGAATACCTGGCGCGCGTGGTCTTCAACGCCGAGCAGGACGGCAAGCGCTTCGCTTTCCCCGACTCGCTGGTAGGCACCGATTCCCACACCACGATGGTGAACGGGCTGGGCGTGATGGGCTGGGGCGTGGGAGGAATCGAAGCGGAGGCCGCGATGCTGGGCCAGCCGCTCTCGATGCTGATTCCCGCCGTGGTCGGATTCAAATTGCACGGCCGATTGCCGGAAGGCGCCACCGCGACCGATCTGGTGCTGACCGTGACGCAGATGCTGCGCAAGAAGGGCGTCGTCGGAAAATTTGTGGAGTTCTACGGGACGGGCCTCTCCAGCCTCACGCTCCCCGACCGCGCCACCATCGCCAACATGGCTCCCGAGTACGGCGCGACGATGGGGTTCTTCCCCGTGGACGCGGAAGTGCTCAACTACCTGCGCTTCACCGATCGCAGCGAGGCGCAAGTGAAGCTCGTCGAGGCCTACTCGAAGGAGCAGGGAATTTTCCGCACCGACGAGACGCCCGATCCGATTTTCACGGACAAGCTTGAACTCGATCTGGCGACCGTGGTGCCGACGATGGCCGGTCCCAAGCGCCCGCAGGACAGCGTGCCGCTCACGCAGGCCAAGGTTGCGTTCGAGAAGTCGCTCACCGAACCCGCGAAGCACGCCAGGGTGCAGAACAACGCCGATTCGTTCGAGCTGGCCGACGGCTCTGTGGTGATTGCCGCGATCACGAGCTGCACGAACACGTCGAATCCTTCGCTGATGTTGGGCGCCGGTCTGCTGGCGAAAAGAGCTGTGGAGCGCGGGCTCACATCGAAGCCGTGGGTGAAGACAAGCTTCGCGCCCGGGTCGAAGGTGGTGACCGATTACATCGAAAAGGCCGGCCTTTGGCCCTATCTCGAATCGCTGCGCTTCCATCTGGTGGGGTACGGCTGCACCACCTGCATCGGGAACAGCGGGCCGCTGCCGGAAACGATCAGCAAGGCGATCAAGGACAACAACCTTGTGGCCGTGTCGGTGCTGAGCGGGAACAGAAACTTCGAGGGCCGCATCAATCCGCAGTGCCGCGCAAACTATCTGGCGTCGCCGCCGCTCGTAGTGGCCTATGCGATCGCGGGCCGCATGGATTTCGACATCGTGAACGAGCCGCTGGGTAACGACAAGGCGGGCAAGCCGGTCTACCTGCGCGATATCTGGCCCACGCCGCAGGAGGTGGAGTCCACGATGCGCAGCTCGGTGACCAGCGAAATGTTCCGCAAGGAATACGCCGACGTCTTCACGGGCGACGCGCACTGGCAGGCGCTGCCTATTCCGGAGGGCGATCTCTACGCGTGGGACGGCAAATCCACCTATATCAAAGACCCTCCGTACTTCGAGGGCATGCCGGTAAAGCCCGGCGCGCTTACCGATCTGCGCGGATTGCGGGCGCTAGCGCTGCTCGGCGACAGCATCACCACCGATCACATCTCTCCCGCCGGGTCGATTCCCGCCGAAAGCCCGGCTGGAAAATACCTGATCGCCAATGGTGTGCAGCCCAAGGATTTCAACTCGTACGGGGCGCGCCGCGGCAATCATGAAGTGATGATGCGCGGCACGTTCGCGAACATCCGCCTGAAAAACCAGTTGGCGCCCGGCACCGAAGGAGGCTGGACGATTCATCAGCCGAGCGGCGAAAAAATGTACATCTACGACGCGGCGATGAAGTATCGC
The DNA here is from genome assembly GCA_963709105.1 of uncultured Acidobacteriota bacterium. Taxonomy (GTDB): domain Bacteria; phylum Acidobacteriota; class Terriglobia; order Acidiferrales; family UBA7541; genus Palsa-295. Next base: position 211,514 of record CAVPVC010000001.1, on the reverse strand, counting down.
GACGAGCGCGTGCCGCTGATGATCCTCGCGGGCAAGGAATATGGCTCCGGTTCTTCGCGCGACTGGGCGGCCAAGGGCACGATTCTTCTCGGCGTAAAGGCGGTGCTGGCCGAGAGCTTCGAGCGCATCCATCGCAGCAACCTGGTGGGCATGGGCGTGCTGCCGCTCGAGTTTCTGCCGGGAGAAAATGCGAAATCCCTCGGGCTGACCGGCCTGGAGGTTTTCGATTTCGAAGGCCTCGCTCAGAATTTCGAGCCGCGCAAGAAAATCAAGGTAAGCGCGCGCGACACCAGCGGCAACGTGAAGAGCTTCACGGCGCTGGCGCGTGTGGATACGCCCTTCGAGGTGGCGTACTACCAGCACGGCGGGATTCTGCAGTACGTGCTGCGGCAGATGCTGTAGAGGAACTTCTATCGGGCGACGGTGGCGGGGCTGCGCAAGGCGAGGGCAGCAGCCTTCGCCAATTCTTCCCAGTGCGCGGCCTGATCCGCGAGTCCCAATGCGTTGATGAGTTCCGCGTCGATGCCTTGCTGCGGCAGCGGCTCCTTCGCGGGCGGATAGACGGGATGTTCGTTGGCCAGCACGTTGGCGATGTGCACAGCTCCCACGGCATCGAGCGACTCGCTCTTGATCCTGCCAGGCTCGTGATGGTGGGCCACCGCCTCCACCACCGGCGACGGCAATCCCCAGAGTCCCAGCAAATAAGCGCCTACCTCGGCGTGCGAAACTCCCATCAGCTTTTGCTCCACGAGATATAAAGGCATTTTCTCGACGCGCGAACCCTCAATGGCGCGCGCGAAATGCTGGGGAGAACGCGTGGCGAGTATGAGCTTGCCGACATCGTGGAGCAGCGCGGCGATGATCGCGGCGTCGCGCGCGGGAGAAGCGGGCAGCAGGCTTCCGGCAATCTTCGCGGTGAGCTGCGAATGCATGTGCAGGTCCTCGAAGGAGAATCCCTTGATTCCCTTCCCTCTCTCGAAAACGTGAAACACCTCCGCGGAGAGCACCAGATTCTGCAGCATCGCCGCGCCGATATAGCAGACGGCCATGTGCACGCTTGAAACTTCGCGGGGAAGCCCGAAAAACGCGGAGTTCACCAGCTGGAGGATCTTCGCGGAGATGCCCACATCCTGCTCGACGATGTGGACCACTTTCTTCAGCGAATAATTTGGGTTGGACAGCGCGTCGCGCAGCTCGAGGTAAGCGCGCGGCATCACGGGCAAGTCCTGCACCGAGCCGACGATGCCAGCAAGGAGCTTATTATTCAAAAGCTCGGAGAGGCTGGTGGCGCGCTCGATCGCCGCGCGCAGCATCGCAGGGTCGCAGGGCTTCAGCAGAAATTGATGCGCGACGGGGACGGCTCGCAGAGCGTCGTCCATGTCCGCTTTCCCGGAAAGAATGATGCGGACTGCGCTGGGCCAGCGCTCGCGGACGGTCTTCAGCAGCGCCGCGCCGTCCATCCCGGGCATACGCAGGTCGGAAATCACCACGTCGAACGGAGTGGCCGCCAAAAGCACCAGGGCCGTTTCGCCCTCCGGGGCAAACGACATTTCCCACTGGCCGTTCTGCTCCGCTTGCATCTGTTGCAGGCCTTGAAATGCATGTGGGTCGTCGTCGACAAACAGAATTCGCTTCATTTTTCCCTTCTGCTCCGGCTCCGTCGTAGGCTCAGCGGCGATATCGTTTCGATTATCGCCCGTTTAGTTAGCGACAGCAGCGAAGAGTCGCGGTTTATGCCCGAAGAGTCACGAGAAAGCGCATGCGTAGCGCAACTCTGTGGCGAGTGATACGTTATATTCAACGATTCGAAAGGATTGCGGGGGCCGTACACTCTTCGCCCGCAAGGGCGTTTTATGCACCTCGTTTCTCTAGTCCCGCAGTTGCTACCTGGAAACGAGCTTGCCGCGTTTCTCGTGGTGATTTGTTTTGCGGCGGGTATCAACGTATACGCCACGATGTTGACGCTGGGCATCCTCTCCCATGTCCAGATTCTGGCGCTGCCTCCCGGATTGCACGTGCTGGATAACTGGTACGTGCTGGGGGTGTGCGGGATTCTGTTCCTGGTGGAATTCGCGGGCGACAAAATTCCGGTGTTCGATTTGCTATGGAACGCGCTGCATACCTTCGTGCGCATTCCCGTCGCGGCGCTGATGGCTTATGCGGCGACGTCGCAGTTGCCGGAGTGGGAGCGGCTGCTCGCGACGCTGCTGGGGTCGCTGATCGCTCTCGCGGCGCACGGGGGAAAGACGGCCGCGCGCGCTGCCGTAACGCCTGCGCCCGAGCCTGTCTCCAATATTACGCTGAGCCTTGGCGAGGATGCCGGCGTGGCGTTTCTGCTATGGTTTGCCACGCACCATCCTTATTCCGCCGCCGCGATCGTCGGAGTACTGCTGCTCGCCATAGCGATCATGATTCGCGTGGTGGCGCTGGCTCTGGCGAATCTGTTCCGCGGCACGGAAAGCGCGCTCGCAAAGGATGGCCACGCCAGCGGGCATCCGGTTCATTGAGGCGCCTGCCCGACTCGATTACTGCTGTTTCTTCTTTAGAAAGCCGCCGAGCACTCCCGACACCGCCGACGCCGCGTTTTTTGTATCGCCCAGATTGCTCTTCACGAGGCTGTTGGCGACTCCCGAAATGTCCGGAACAAACTCCGGTTTCGAAGTCGTACCCTTCACCGTAAAAGGAACGGTCAGCGTCTTCGCGCTTCCCCCGCCACCGGTAAAGGATGAAAGAGCCGAAGTAACTCCGCCGACGGCGCCCCCCGACGGCGTTACTTTCGCGACCATTTTGCAATCCAATTGCTGCGTGGCGCTGACGTTTGCGGTGCCTGTCACCGTCCCAATGCCCACAACCACCAGATTGATGTTTTGCGCCTGAGTTCCCTTTGGGTCCACATGCACATTCGCGCTCAGGGTTTGAATATCGGTGTCCGAACCGCTCGGACCTCCCAGGCCGGTGAGCGAGGAAAGCGCTCCCAGCTTCGATTTCAGATTGAACCCGGCCAGCTTCGCGTTGGAAAGATTCACAGGGCCATTGATCGTAAGCTTATCGGCCGGGCCGCTGACGGCGAGGTTCACCGCGAGGGTCCCACTCTGCAACGACGCGCCGGTGGGAAGCGTGACCCCCACTGCCGGCAGCACGCCCTCGAGATCGGCGACAGGCATGCCCTCGCCGCTGAGTTTCATCTGCAGGGTGGCCACGGTTCCGGAATCGTTGAACGTGCCGGTGAGATGAGCGAGCGCCTTTCCGATGTGCACTTCGCCGCTCTTCACGTCGCCAGTTTCAGCCTTCAGGCTGTAATCGGTATCGTAGTCTATGTTCAGCGGCACGCGGGACGGAGCGCCGTTTGCGGCCAGCTTGATCTTCTCGGCCTTTACCGTGCCTTTCGAGGTGATCTGCTTGCCGTCGGAGCCAAGGTTGCCTGTGAAACTCACCAACCCCGCGAGTCCGGAGGACGGATCGACAAAACCGGTCGCCGCCAGGTCCACATTTTCCACGTCGATTTGCGTTTCAAGCGGCGTGAGCGACGCGTCCGCCTGGTCGATGGGCCCGGCCTTTCCGTCGATCTTCACGGAACCGCCCCCCGGAGTCTTCGCGGTGAGCTGGAACGGAAACTGCGTGGTATAGGAAAGATCGGAAGCGTCCAGATTCACGTTTTGATAGGTCTGCGTTTTCCCGCCCGGGCCAATCCTGCCGACGGTAGTCGTTCCGTTCACGAGGGAGATCTTCTGGACCGAAAAGTCGGTGGTGCTCGAGGCGCTATCGCTCTTTTTGGAGCCGGCGCCCAGATTCGAGAAGTTCCAGGTGCCCGAGGGATTGCGGAGCAGGGTCACCTGGGGATCGGTAATCGTGAAGGAGCTGACTTCGAGCTTCTTCGAGAAAATCAGAGGCTGCAGCGCCACGCCCACGGCGAGTTGCTTCGCCTGCAAAAAGGGCGCAGCGCCGAAAGCTGGGTCGTCCGCGATCGAAAGGTTGTCGACCTTGACCGCGCCGGCTAGCAGCGCGAGTTCGAGGTTGCCAATCTGCACTTTGCGGCCGAGAGCGGTGGAGAGATCGGTCTCCAGTGTCGGCTTGAAGCGGTTCACGTCGATCAGAAACGGAATTGCGGCGACGATGACGATGAGAAGAAGAACGACGATGCCAACGATAATCAGCGTCTTTTTCATGGTGCCTCCGAGTCCGTCCGGCAGATCGCGTTTGGCTTTCAGCGGAGCGGAAATCATACCCCCAAGTCGGCTGGTCGGCAATTTGCGGCAACATGCCCCAAGGGAGCGGCCCTGAGGTCCCCTTAACCCGCGAGCTACGTACTTTCTGAATATCTGTAACAGGGCGCGGCAACCCGATTCATACTTGTCGGCGTCCCTCTAACCGGTTTTCCTGTCCCAACGCGGTTCTCCGGTACGCTGCTTGCCCAGAGCCGCAGTTTGTTTTTCGGTGTCTAATTTCTGGAGGTTCCATCATGCGACTCAACAAGCTCTGGTTCTTGACTCTGGCTTTGGTGCTTTATCCGTCGATCGCAGCGACTGCTCCACAAACGAAAACAAGCACACGGGCGGCGCAGTCGGCGCCCACCACGAAGCCCGCCACCACCGCAAGAGCAGATGCTGAAAGCGAAGCGTCGGCCGCGAAGCTGCCGGTGCGGAGGGTCGTGCTGTACAAGACGGGTGTGGGGTATTTCGAGCACTCGGGGCAAGTCCGCGGCAATCAAACCGTCGAAGTGGATTTCACCAGCAGCCAGCTCAACGACGTGCTGCAGTCGCTGACCGTGCTCGATCTCAGCGGCGGACGAATCGCGGGCGTGAATTACAACTCGGAGGCGCCCCTGAGCCAGCGGCTCGGGATGCTTCGGCTCCCACTCGACGAAAAAACAGATGTGTCGAAGTTCTACGCCGCGTTGCGCGGCGCGCACCTGGAGGTCCGCAGCGGTGCCGACACCGTTACCGGCCGCCTGCTGAGCATCGAGCAAAAGACGCGCCAGAACGGCGGGACGACTTTCGATGTCGACCTGGCGACGCTCGTCAGCGACTCGGGCGAAGTTCACACCGTGGAAATCACGCCGGCCGTGAGCGTGCGCCTCACCGAAGGCGACGTTACCCGGGAGGTCGGCCAATACCTTTCCTTGCTGGCTTCGATGCGCCAGGAGGACGTGAGGCGCATGACCATCGCGACGGCCGGCACCGGCGACCGGCAATTATACGTAAGCTATATCAGTGAAACCCCTATCTGGAAAACTACGTATCGCGTCGTGCTGCCCGCAAATGGGAAGGACCAGCCGCTGCTCCAGGGCTGGGCCATCGTGGACAACACGGTGGGCGAGGACTGGACAAACGTAGAGCTTTCGCTGGTGGCGGGCGCGCCGCAATCCTTCATCCAGCAGCTTTCGCAAGCCTATTACGGAAGGCGTGCGGTCGTCCCGCTTCCGCAATACGCGCAACTCGCGCCACAAACTCACGAAGGCGCAATGCTCGGGGGCTCCGCGAGCCCGGACGCAGCCACAGATACCCTCCAAACAAACGAGAATGGCCTGGCATTCGTCAAAAAGAGCGGTGTGGCCGGCGGAGCTGGCGAGCCACCCCAAAGTGCCACGATCGGAGCGCCTCTTTCCGCACTCTTGGCCTCGCCTAGGAACGCAGCGGCACCTAATCCCTACGCGATAGCGGCGGCTCGCGGTGCGGGATCGGCGGCGGCGCAGGCTAACGATCTGGGCGATCTTTTCGAATACAAGCTGAAGGACCGCGTGACGATTCACAAGAACGAATCGGCGCTGGTGCCGATCGTTCAGGTTCCCGTGACAGCCGAAAAAGTGTCGCTGTGGAACTCTTCCCTGAGTTCGCCCCGGCCGCTTCGCGCCCTCTGGCTCACCAATTCAAGCGCCCTGACGCTCGACGAGGGGAGCTTCAGCGTGATCGAAGACGAGGCATTCGCCGGAGAAGGCCTGATCGACGCGATCAAGCCGGAAGAGAAGCGTCTGATCTCTTACGCGGTCGATCTCGGCGTTCGCGTCGACCGGAAGTCGGAAAGCCAGCCGCAGCGTGTGACGCGCGTGCGTATTTCTCGCGGCGTGATGATTCAAACCAGCGAGACGCACCAGGAGACCTCCTACACGATCCGTAATGACGATATTACGCCGCGGTCGGTGCTTATAGAGCACCCGCTGCAAGCAGGCTGGCAGATCTCGGAGCAGACTCCCAAGCCCGAGGAGACAACATCGAGCGCTTACCGCTTCCGCCAAGCCGTCGATCCAAAAGCCACGGTGAAATTTGACGTTCTGGAGTCGAGGCCGATTGAAACTCGCTACGAGCTGACGAACCTGACCAACGATCAAATCGTCCTCTTTGAGCGGCAGAAATCGATCAATCCCGAGGTGGAAGCGGCGCTGAGAAAGATCATCGAGCAGAAGGGGCAAGTGGCCTCCCTCGACGCGCAAATCTCCGCCAAAAACGCCGAAACAAAAAAGATCTACGACGATCAGAGTCGAATTCGCGAGAACCTGAAAGCCCTCAAGGGCACCCCGGAAGAACACGCCCTTACGCAGCGGTACATCCAGCAACTCGCCGACCAGGAAACGAGGCTCGAAGCGATTCAGCGCGAGACAGCCGACCTGACGTCGAAGCGTGAACAAGCTCAAGCCGCACTGGACGCAATGGTCAACAGTTTGACGCTCGAAGCGACGCTGTGAAATGAGCGGGTAGCTTTGTCAGATTAGGTGCTCAACCGTGCGCTTCGCGGAATTGTTGCCGGACGGACGCGCGAAGGTAGGGTTGCGCCCCCAGCTCTAAGATTTGATTAGGTGTTACGCGGGAATCGTGCTAGGTTTGGGCTGCGTTTGTTGCTCCCGTAACACCTTTAGATTCGTCAGAGGGGGCTGCGAGTTTCAAGCTTTGGCAGCACCTTTGCTTTGCGGCTGGAGGCGGTCGAGAAGCACAAATAGCTTAAAAACAAAGTGAGCAAATAAGTGAGAGAACAAGGAACAGTGAAGTGGTTCAATGCCAGCAAAGGGTTTGGGTTCATCCAGCGCCAGTCCGGCGAGGATGTTTTCGTGCACTTCTCGGCGATTCAGGCCGAGGGGTACAAGTCGCTGAACGAAGGCCAGGCGGTTGAATTCGAAGTTACCCGCGGCCCCAAGGGTCTGCAGGCTGCGAACGTCACTAGCCTCTAGTCGAAGAAGGCGGGTCGGCGAAAGCCAGCCCGCCTTTTTTGTGTCCGGACGATTCCTTCTGGCATTCCCCGCTTTGCACCTCTAAAGTTTCAAATCACCGCTGGTGAAACAAGCAGAAAATCGCGCCTAAACTTTGCTCCTCGGCAGACGATTGTACGGATATGGACAGGATTCGCGAGCTGGCGAAGCCCCCGACTTGCGAGCCGCCGCGGCTTTATCCGCGTGACTTGCTGCGACCTTGCGGGAGGCTCGGATGACCGACCTGAAGCCGCCCGCTGAATCCCCCACGGCTGCCGCTGGGGCAAAGCGCCGCTCGAAGCGCATTCACATTGCAATACCGGTGGTGGTCCGGGCGAAGATTGCAGGCCGGCCAATCGAGGAACCAACCACTACCCTTCGGGTCAACGCGCACGGTTGCCTGGTCTACCTAAGCGTCCAACCCGAGGCCGGCCAGGAGGTTTGCCTCGTGAACCCGGTGACACAGGAACAGGCGGTGTGCACGGTGAATTTCGTGGCCAAGAGGGATGCGACGCAAACGGAGGTCGGGCTTGAATTCAGGGAGCCTTCGCCCTTTTTCTGGCAGATGCATTTCCCTCCGGAAGATTGGAATCCCGAGGAACGCAAGCTGCCCACCGCCGTAGCGCCCCTGACAACCGCTCCTTTCAGGCGTTAGCTGGACTCGTGATGTAAATTACGCGACATTGTGACGTAGCTCACAGAAAAAAAGCCTTTTTAGCCTGACCCTGTAATCACAGTAAGATCCGGACGGCCCAGCGGCAAGGCATAGTGGCACCAGCGACGGGCGACCATTTGCAGCTGCCGGGCCTCCGGGAATTAAAGCTTGCCTGTCTCTTACTTACCTTCCGATTGCCACGCGCAGTGTTCTGTTTCAAGTCGTGATATGTTTGTGCTGGACTCAGAAAGCCTGAACCGTCTGGCTCGGGACGCTGGTGTCTCCCTAGTGTCGCCCTGATGCGGATTGATGCAAGGCACGAACCTGAATACCATTTCCGCGACCACCGAAGAACTCGGCAACGTTATCTCCCAACAGAACAGCAATTCCGCGTTCGCTAGCGCGGCCCAGTTAGTGCGCAGCCATCCCCTCAGTATCCTGCTAGTGTCGGCGGCCGTTCTAGTTCCTTGCTTCTGGCACCGGCACATCGAGGCCTCCGACCTGGGAAGCCACCTCTACAACGGATGGCTCGCACAGTTGATTACGCGCGGACAGGCCCCGGGCCTCTGGCTCTCCCATCAGAGGACGAACGTGCTCTTCGATCTGCTGCTGAGCGCGATTGGACCGGGCCTGGGATGGATGGCGGCGGAGAAGATCGCAGTATCCCTGTGCGTGCTGATTTTTTTCTGGGGCGTTTTCGCTTTTGTTGCGAGCGCCACGCAGCGAGCGCCCTGGTTTCTCACGCCCGTGATAGCACTGGTGACGTACGGATACACTTTCGAGATGGGACTACTGAACTATTACCTCGCTCTCGGCCTTTCATTTTTCTGCATTGCGATTTTGTGGCGCGGCGCGGGATGGGAGAAAGTCGCGGCCCTTCCGCTGGCGGCGCTTTGCGTGATGGCGCATCCGTTCGGGCTGATCTGGCTTATCTGTGCAATCGCCTATATCACTCTCGCGGAGCGCGTGCCGCTGCGGTATCAGTTCGTTTTGGTCCTCGCCGCGGCGGGAACGATCTTCTTCGTTCACTACTACTTCTGGCATCACTTTATTTACGAAGCGGAGCCGGACCCGTTCTACCGGTTCACCGGCGCCGATCAGCTTCTTCTGTATGGAGAAAGATATCGAATCGCGGAGAGGCTGCTGATCGGCTTTGCGGCCGTCGCGCTGATTGCAGACATTGTGCGGCGGCGCCGCGAGCCAGGGATCTGGAAGGCGTATGGTCTGCCGTTGCAGCTTTACGTAGTGGCCGAACTAGCGGTTTTCCTGTTTCCGCGCGGAGTTCACTTCCCGCATCACGTGGCGATCGCGCTGATCACCGAGCGCCTCACGTCCATCTCGGCGGCCGCGGGATGCTGCCTGTTGGGAGTAATGAAGCCGAGGAGATGGCACCTCGCTGCGTCGGCCGCGATTGCCGCGATATTTTTTGCGTTCCTTTACCAGGACACTGCGACGATTAACAAAATTGAAGACAGGGTCGCCAGCGCTGTTCGCACCGTGCCTCCGAATCAGCGTGTGCTGGCAACGATCCTGGCTCCACCGGCCTGGCGCATTTTGATCCAGCACATCGCCGACCGCGCCTGCATCGGCTATTGCTTCAGCTATGGCAATTATGAGCCGGGCTCGGAGGTATTCCGCGTCCGCGCCACGCCAGGAAACCCCTACGTGATGGATGATTACGAAGACGCCGTCGATATGGAGGAGGGCGATTACGTAGTGCGTCCCGAAGATCTGCCCGCCTACCAGGTGTTTCAGTGCAGCGCGACGGGAATGGATATCTGCATTCGAAGCCTGCAGGCAGGGGAAGAAAACAACCGGCTCGGGGTTTACCAGGACCAGTGAAAGCCGCGTGAGGAAACGCCCCGCCGGGAATCCACAGGCAATTTTACATTCGTAGACACTGGTTTTCGCAAACCGATGGTAGAATTTCGCCCCATTCATGGAATTCGGATGTAACCGGCCTATTCGCTTCGAGTGAGATCGCGCAGGCTGCCGAACGAGTGGCAATACGATAGAGGAGAACAGAAATGACCGAGCCTTTGCCGGAGCAACAGAAGACCACGCTGATCGTTCGTTCGCCACTGTCCGAAGACGGTTCCATATCGATCTACTTTTCGAGCCGCGAAGGTCGGCTGATGAATCAGGAAGAGTGGTACCACCTCAAAGAGCTGATCGAGTTGGCGAACCGGGTTTGCGTGAAGCAGCAGGCGCGTGCACAGACCGCTTAGCCTAGCGCGGCCTGACCGCTGTGCCGCTGCAGTCAGTCGGAAGACTTCGCCTTCCACAGTATCTGCCGCAGAACGCCAAGCCATACCTCCGCGTCCAGCGCGGAGAGATTCATGCGCCGAATGAGGCGGCGAATCTTGAGTTCGTTGGAGGCGCGCGGCCCGGGGTAACCGCTGAGCCGCAGCGCTTCGTTCAGCATTTCCGTCATCCGCTCGACATCCTCGCCTTTGGCCAGCTCCTTTTTCGCAGCCGATTCCCGCCCGAGCTCCCCGCTGCGCGCAAGTTCGTAGAGGCAAATGGCCACCGCCTGGCCCAGGTTCATCGAGATATTTTCCTCACAGGTGGGAATGCGCATCAGCCAATGGCAGTGGCTGAGATCTTCATTGGAGAGGCCCACTCGCTCGGAGCCGAACAGCAACGCCACGTGGCTCGATGCGAGGCGTTTGCGGATAATGCGGCCTCCATGGTCCAGCAGATGAAGAGGCTGCTGCAATACCCTGTGGCGGACGGCCGTGGTTCCCACCACCAGCGTGCAATCGGCGACCGCATCCGCCACGGCGGTATAAAGCTGCGCATTGGCGAGCAACTCCGACGCGCCGACGGCCGAGCGCGCCTCCCGGAACGCAGGCTCGTACGGATTCACGACGCGCAGATGCGGGCATCCGAGGTTGCTCATCGCGCGGGCCGCGGCGCCGATATTCAGGGGATTTCGGGAGGCCACCAGTACCACGCGCAAGCGGTCGAGTTGAGTCGCAGGGGGCAACGACGATCATTCTAAAGCAATTGCCCTGAATCCCCGCACTGGCTCAGCGGGGGCGAGTACAAAAGTACTAAAACGTCCCTTACCGACGAGCCATTGGAGCTTTCTCGCGCGCCTCGTAGCCTAGTGGTGTACCAAGAAGAAGCAGGAAAAAGAAGCGCCCGCGGAGGGCCCGTGTCCGATTCTAACCTCGAATGGTTCGCAATCCGAGTGAAGTCGCGCTGCGAGAAGATGGTGTCCGTGCAATTGCAGCAGAAGGGCTACGAGGAATTCTTGCCCATGTACTGGTCGCGGCGGCTCTGGTCAGACCGGGTGAAGGTGATGGAGGTGCCGGTATTCTCCGGCTATCTATTCTGCCGTTTCGATATGGAGAAGCGCCTGGCGATCCTCAGGACTCCCGGCGTGGCGCATATCGTCACCAAGGGCAAGGTGCCCGCAGCGGTCGATCCCGCTCAACTGGAGAGCGTGCGGTTGGCGATCACTTCGGGGCAGCCGCTTCGGCCATGGGAACGGCTGGAAATCGGAAACAAGGTGCGCGTCGAATTGGGTCCGATGCGCGGGGCAGTGGGTACTCTGCTGCGCTATAAGAACGCGACACAGCTCATCCTTGGAATTGACCTGATGCAGCGGTCGGTGGCGGTGGAGGTGGAAGAAAACTGGGTAGTGCCCCTGCATCAGCCGTCGCCTCTCGCACGAGAAACTGAACTGGCGCTCGCTTAGAAGCATTCATTCGAAATGAATGAGCACCACCTCGGGGTTCGTGCCCAGCCGCACTGGCGGACCCCAGGTGCCCGCTCCGCAGGTGGTATAAACCACCATCGCTCCTAGCTTTTGCAATCCATATGCGAATTTCCCGTAGATTCGCGACACCGCCAGCGTCCACGGGAAAAACTGCCCTCCGTGCGTGTGCCCGCTCAGTTGCAGAGACACGCCGGCCGCTTCCGCCTCCCACAGGCGATTCGGCGCGTGGGCCAGCAGAACGCTTGGGGCGCCACGGTTCAGATCCGCGCGCTGCAAAGCGGACGTGAAGCGCTCCGGCGTGGCTAAATCGTGATACGGCACGCCCACAATTTGTAGTCCATCTAACGCTACCTTTTCGTTCTCCAGGACGCGCACGCCCGCGCGCCTCAGCGCGTCCAGATATTGCGTGCGGTTCACAAACTCCTCGTGGTTGCCTGAGACGAAGTAGGAACCAAGGGAAGCTGAGAATCCCGAAAATGGCTGCGCGAAGCGGTCCACGTCCGCGGCTGTGCCGTCATAGATATCCCCGGTCATGAAAACGACATCGGGATTGGAACGGTTGACCAGGGCGACGATCCGCTTTGAAAATCCGCTCCCCCACACAGGCCCGAGGTGCGTGTCGCTGACAAACGCCGCGACTCGACCGCGCCACGCCTCCGGCAGATTCGTCAGTTGAACGCGCACGCGCTTCACGCGGATCCACGAGGCGTTCGCGATGCCGCACAGTCCGGCCAGAATGGCAGCCGCCAGAAAAGCCACCGCGATTTCAGGGCGCTCCCAGCGAACGCCCGAGAGCCTGGCGGCGGCATACACCATCCAGCACGCCACAGACCCGAAAAAGCAAAAATTCAACATCCCCAGCCAGCTCGCCGCCAGCGTGTAAAAGACGCGAACGAAAATATTGTAGTAGCGGAAGGCCAGCAGCGACGCCGCGACAAAGCTGATCGATAGCAGCGCAAAAACAACCGCGAGCGGCGGGATTCCCGGCGGGTCGACGGGAGCTGCGAAGGTTATCCACGTTTCATAAACGAATGCATGTGCCAGAAGGAGAATGGATTGCACGATTGCGATGAAGGTTACTCTGCGGCGTCTCACTCGGTTGGGTTCTCCGGCGGCAGCGAACCTCGCCGCTTCCACTTTATTTGATGATGCGAGCTGCCGTTGGGAACCGGAAATCTCGGCGGTGGGCGCAGAGCGAAGACTGCGAAAGATTCCGCTTCGCGCCGTGTGACATTCCGCACGGCACGCGCGATCTTGCGTATGCTATTCTCTTTCGCTTGGAGGAAGCACCGAAATGGGTTACATCGAACGCATTCAGAGCGATCTCACCACGGCCATGAAGGGGAAGGACGAGCTGCGGCTGAGCGTTCTGCGCATGGTCAAGAGCGCGCTCAAGCACAAGGAAATCGAGAAGATGCGCCCGCTCGAGGACCTCGAATCGCTGCAGATCCTGCAGACGCTGGTGAAGCAGCGCCGCGAATCCATCGATCAGTTCCGCAAGGGCGGGCGCAACGACCTGGCCGAAAAGGAAGCGAAAGAGATCACCATCATCGAGGAGTATCTGCCGTCCGCGCCTAGCGACGAGGAAATGCACGCCGCCGTCGAGGCAGCCATCGACGAAGAGAGCGCCAGCTCGCTCAAACAAATGGGTGCCGTCGTAAAAGCCGCGCGCGCCAAGCTCGAAGGCAAAGCCGTCGACGGGAAAGCCCTCAGCGACCGCGTCCGCCAGCGCCTCACCGAAAAGTCCTAAGTTTCCTATTGTGGAGGCGGGGCCGGAAGCGACTGAACGTACCCGTTGGGGCGATAATCAAAATACGTAATGAGACCGCTTGGGTCCTTGAAAAGGCTTTGACTGATCGTCATGCGTGTTCCAAACGTGTATGAGTACTCGAAGTGACGGCCGTCAGATAGTATCTGATCGCTAATCAGATTGCTCGAAGTGTAGCGATTGATCAAAAAGGGCCGGCCTGAGCCGTAGGCAGCCGTAACCATCTGATTTCGATCGTTGTATGTGTATGCATCAGCATCGCCGTCGGAAGGGATCACCCGGATCAGTCTCCCGCCCGAGTCGTAAATGTATTGCACGGTCCGCCCCCGTGAATCGGCAATCGACCGGATGCGATGGGCTCCATCGTATTCGAAATGGAGCCATTTCCCCAAGGGTGTCGTGACACTCAGCAGATCTCCGGCATCGTTACGGACCATCTTGTACTCACGACCCTTGGGGTCGATAAAGCCTGTCAGCACAGTGACGTGCATCCCTGGAGCTTGGGGACGATAAGGAAACAAGTAGGTCCAGCCGTCCCTGGAGGCCACGCTCCACATGCTGGCCGTATTGTTGTAGACCGCCTGGATGAACGGGCCACTACGGGCGCGGTAGAGTTCCGGAGGGTCTCCCGGCTTGGGATCTACGTGAACGAAATGCACCCGCCCTCCACCCTCATTCACCAGATCGATTTCGTATTCCATTCTCCCCACGAGAAAAATATCGAGAGAATCATTTGCGCCAATCCCGAAGGGACGCGATGCATCGTCGCCATTTCGATACACCCTCGTAAACTCAAGCGGAGCATCGTCGTCGAAATAAAAATCAACCTTCCGCTGCGTCAAGAGGCCAATCGCTAAATCGGCGCTGAAATCCCCGGATGCGAGGCCTCGTAGCAAACTCCCACCGTTAGAGTCCCAGACGATGGGCTTGCCAGGGCTCACGGTCATCGTTACAACCGGTTCTCCGGGGTTGGGAAAGGGGTCCCACCGGCCCTCGGCGCCGATGATTTTGGTGGTCATGTAATCCACTTCTTCACCGGAAAGAACTCCGGCGCTTGCAAGACTTGTATAGTCGTTGCTGAGCGGCAAATTGAAGTAAAGGATCGCCAGGTTCTTAGTGATCATCTTCTGCAAGCGGCTGTTCAGCAATTCCTCGTTCCACTTGCCCGGATAGTCCGTGGGCTGGAGGCGGGCAGCCGAAACGATCGCGAGATGGCCGCCGAGGCGCAGGTTTTCTGCATATTTCCAGTCGAAATCACTGATAAACATGTCGCGCGAGGTGACGCCAATCAATATGGCAGAGGGATCGTCTGCCAGGTCCGGATGCGATCGGACCATGTGATCGATGCACTTCTCCGCAACGAGCTGGTGCCTGGCCTGATCTTCTTCCGAGGCGCTCAGCGCTATCGGCTCAAGAAGCCGGACGTCAACCCCAAACAGAGCTTTGTAATATGCCGGAGCCCACTTCAAAGAGTCCTCGGAAAGCGGTTCCAGCGGCACTAGATAAACCGTCTTTCGATCGTTGGCAGCCAAAGAAGCTTGGAGGGGCATGGGGGTAAGATCGATTTTGCCCTGACCGTTTGACGGGATCAGGGTCAACCGGGAAAACTCCCATTCTCCGCCTATGCTGTTTGCTACACCGAACAGACGGCCGCTGCCGCGCGACCCCTCAAGGGTTATCGACCATTCCGCAAAATCCGAACCGTATCGCGGCAATGCCGACCCAATCGGAAGCCCCTTCGCGTGAATCGCCCTTCCCAGAACCTCTTGCAGGAGAGGTGACGATTCGGCCAGGTCGAGGGAAGTGAGGTACGCACCCGACTGAAGAAGGCGCCCGTAAAAGTAGAAGGGCACCAACAGCCACAAAAGATGAGCTAACAAGTGCCACTTGATCGTCCGGCTGCTGCCTCGGGAAGCAGGAACCGGTGGCGGAACCGCAAAAAAATAGCCGCAATTCGAGCAAGAAATTGCACTGCTCGAAAACGAGCTACACGATGGACATTTGAACGCCGACTTCTGACCTTGCCACGCGCCCGTTGTCATATATATGTTTCCGGGATGTGTCAGATTGGAGTATTTACCTTATCTCGTAACTAACACTTTACGGTGTGTCTCCAAGGACAGCTACATACAAGACAGCGGCCGAACGGTCAACCCTCTACGACCGTGCGGAGGTTTGTCGGCGGGGGATCTCCCTTTAGGCCGCACCCTCGCTACCACGCGAAGTACTCCCTTACAATTTGCCTTTCCCGTGCTAAGGTGACCATCCAGGAACACGGAAAACGGGGTGAAAAGGGCGGCAAAAATGGACGAGCTGACTCGACACACTGAGACGAACGGAAACACATCTATCTCATTGAAAATAAACAAAGGGGTGGCTGCTCACTCGACACTCTTAGCAGAGCCACACGACGCAAAAAGGGACGGATTTCAGCCGGCCCGTGGCGGGAGGCACTGAGTGGCAACGAGGCCCTGGAGTTCGACTGCGCCGCCGGGGGAGTTCAAGCCGTTTGTTGGGCCGGAGGAAAGCCCGCGGGAGTTCACGCTTCGGGCGGTCATTCTCGGCGCGCTTTTCGGCGTTCTCTTTGGCGCTGTGTCGGTCTATGTGGGGCTGCGCGCCGGCCTTACGGTTTCCGCTTCCATCCCCATCTCGGTTCTCTCCATCAGCATCCTTCGGGCTTTCGGGCGCTCGACGATCCTTGAAAACAACATCGTGCAGACCACGGGGTCGGCCGGCGAATCGCTGGCAGCGGGCGTCATCTTCACGATGCCGGCGCTGATTTTCCTGGGCTATTCGCTCAACACCGAATACTGGCGCATCTTTTTTCTCGCCCTGCTTGGCGGATGGCTCGGAGTGCTCTTCATGATTCCGCTGCGACGCCAGCTCATCGTCAAAGAGCACGGCAACCTTACGTTTCCGGAAGGCACCGCTTGCGCGGACGTGCTAGTAGCGGGCGAACGCGGCGGCTCTTTTGCGAGCCGCGTGTTCTGGGGACTCGGCTTGGGCGGCGTCTATACCTTCTGCATGAACACGCTGGGCATGTGGCCCGGCCAGCCGGAGTACCAGCCGGCGTGGCTTCCGGGAGCGTCGTTTCGCGCCGCGGTGACTTCCGAATATCTCGGCGTCGGCTACATCATCGGTCCGCGCGTGGCGGGCACGCTCTTCGCGGGCGGCGTGATTTCCTGGCTGGTGCTGATGCCGGCGATTCGCTTCTTCGGTTCGCTGGCGCCGAATGCGGCGCTCTACCCGAGCACCGTCCCGATCCCGCAGATGACGCCCGACCAGCTCTGGGCGAGCTACATCCGGCCGATGGGCGCGGGAGCGGTGGCCGCGTCGGGCCTGATCACACTCATCAAGACGATGCCCACGATTTTCGCCGCGCTCACCGCAGGGCTGAAAGATGTGCGCGCCAAGCAGGAATCGCTCACGGCCACGGCCCGTACCGAGCGCGACATTTCGATGCGCGTGGTGCTGGTGGGCTCGGTGGCGCTGATCGCGATGATGTGGGCGCTTCTCAAGTTCAAGCCCATCCCCGGCGCGCAGACCGGCGCGTTCGCCAACCTGATGGCGGCGATTTTCGTGGTGGTGTTCGGGTTCTTGTTCGTCACCGTGGCATCGCGGATCAGCGGGCTGATCGGCAACTCGTCGAATCCGGTGAGCGGAATGACGATCGCGACCCTCATGGCTACCTGCGCCGTGTTCCTGCTGCTGCGCTGGACGGCCAATGCCTACAGCGTGCTCGCGCTCACGATTGGCGGGGTGGTGTGCATCGCGGCGGCTATCGCGGGGGCCACGTCGCAGGACCTGAAGACCGGCTATCTGGTGGGCGCGACGCCTTTCTGGCAGCAGATCGGGCTCGTGGTGGGCGTGATGGTTTCGTCGTTCGCTATCGGCGGCACGCTGATCCTGATGAACGTGGGTCTCGCGCAGTACAAACCGATGCAAATCGCGCTCGACATCACGCACCTTCCCACGGGCGTCGAGCGGCAGCAGGACAATTACGTCTACGAGGGGAAGGACTACGTTCTGGTGAACGCGATCGGCTCAAGCGAAGTGCCGGACGGGAAATATCTCTACGATCCCGGAACGCGCCAGATCGAAGTGCAGTGGGAGCAAGGCATCGGCAGCGCGAAAGCCGCGGCGCCGCAGGCGCGCCTGATGGCGACGGTGATCAGCGGCATCCTGAACCAGCGGCTTCCCTGGCGGCTTGTGTTTCTGGGGGTTTTTCTGGTGATCGCGGTCGAGCTGCTGGGCATTCGTTCCCTGCCCTTCGCGGTGGGTTCCTACATTTCGATCGCTACGACCATGGCCATGTTTGCCGGGGGACTGGTACGCTGGCTTGCCGAGCGGAGGACGGAAGAAAAGAGCGGCGCTGAAAGTGAAGTGAGTCCCGGCTCGCTCTACGCAAGCGGCCTGATCGCTGCCGGCGGAGTCTTCGGTCTGCTGGCGATCATCATTAACCTTTTGCAGGACCCGGAATTGGGTAGACGCGTGCCCGGTTGGGCGGCAAATGTGTTCCGCTTGCCGTGGTCGCCGACCGCGTTTGCCTTCGGCGACAGATTTATGCCGAGGCTCAGCCAGTCGCACGTGCTGGGCGTAGCGCTGTTCCTGCTGTTAGCCGTGTCGCTTTATATCTCAGCCCGCAAAAAGCTCGACTGAATAAAATATAGCATCGAGCTTTTGCTGCGATTCGCAGATGGGTCCAACTGGATTCGTTTGGACTAGAGAAAAAACGAGGACGCTATTGCGGTTCCCATCCGGGCGCGACTGCCAAAATGTCGGGGTCGATTCCGTCAATCTCCGTTGTTCCTTCGGACGGAGCGCCACCTTCGGTCTCGCTTCCCTTGGCGAGCTTTCGCTCCGCGCGGCGCTGCGCTTTCATTTGCTGCTTTTCCTGGCGCTTCATTTCCTTTTGGCGCTTTTGAAAACTGATCCTTCCCATAAGCGTCTCCTTGAAGTTGGTTGATCAGGCTACCAGCGGGGCTCGCGAGGCTGGCGAGCTGCGCCGCCATAATCCTCGTTCGAGAAACTGTTGCGCCCGCGACCGCCGCCCCCTCCGCCCTTGTTCGGCCCGCCGCGATTATCGCCGCGGGGAGGTCCGCTGCGCTCTTTCGGGCGCGCCTCGTTCACTTTGACATTCCGGCCGCCGAGTTCCTTGCCATCCAGCTCGGCGATCGCTTTCTTGGCTTCCTCGTCATTGGCCATCTCGACGAAACCGAAGCCGCGAGCGCGTCCCGTCTCGCGGTCCATGGCCATGTGCACGCGCACGATCTGTCCGAAGGGCTCAAACAAGGCTCGAAGTTCGCTTTCGGTGGTCTGAAAGCTGAGGTTTCCTACGAACAGATTCTTCATCTTGTACCCCTTGTTTCCGGCCGGAAGTTCCGGCCCTGCTGACGGCGTGCGCTTCTAAAAACTTCTAATAGTCTTCGACGGGCTTGCGTGCAAACGGGCTTCTGGGCCGGGGAGAATGGCTGCTGCGATAATCCTCGAGTTCGAGATCGCTGATGTGGAAGTGGGTCTCGGGAGGATTGTTGCCGTAAGTCGCGAGCTCGCGGCGCAATTTCAGGGAGCAGACTCCGGGAGCATCCTGAAAGCTGATCCGATGCTTGGTGAACGCTTCGTTGGCGATCGTAAGGGTAAATTCCCGGGGCTCGGTGGCGGGCTCGCGCACGGTAAACGTATATTCGCGGACCGTCTCTTTGGACGAAAACCCCACGAATTGCATCAGGAGCTCTTTGCTCATTTTGCGCCCGCGGTTTTTGCGAGCGCCACGGGAGCCGCGGGCTTCTTGCGCGCCCTCTTCCGCTTGGGGGGAGTTCCTTCGGCGAGTTCGACCACCATGATGGTGGTGACGAATTTTTTCATGCCATGCAGATCGAAGTCGATGGAGGTGCGGTCGGAGTCCGATTCGGTGACCACGCCAAGGCCGTACTGAAAGTGCTTGATATAGGCGCCTTTTTGGATCGCTTTCATCGAGCCTCCTGGAATCCACTTGCAAAAAAAGAAGCGAGCCCGCGCGGGGCGGGCTCGCTCTTACCGACTAGAGGGCGGCGACGTTCGCTGCCTGCAGGCCCTTGGGGCCTTTGGTCACTTCGAATTCAACCGCCTGGCCTTCGTTCAGCGACTTGTACCCCTCCGACTGAATCGCGGAGAAGTGGACGAAAACGTCCTCGCCGGACTGGCGCTGGATGAATCCGAAGCCCTTGCTGGCATTGAACCACTTTACTGTTCCTTGTTCTTTCAACTGTGTTTCTCTTTTCTGTTTGAGCTATTTGATGCCGTTTCCCACCGCCTCCAGCCAAAAAAAGGGACTGCAAGTGTGGACTTGCAGTCCCTTCAGCAATTCTAAAGGTTTACAAGAGCAACAAACGCAATCCCATCGTCTCATCTTTTCGCTCTTTAGTCCATCGAATTCCATCACTTGACGCCTAAGCCCTTCCTTTTGCGTTCCATAACGCCCCGGCGAGCCGGACAAGATATGGCGGGTGATCTCGGAACCACGCAGTTATAATCACGCCATCGCAAATGCACCTGACCAATTCCGGCGGTTCCAGGATGAGCACCAGGAAGCTGTGGCTGCCAGCCATTTGCATAGTCCTTTTGTTTGTTCCGGCACGCCCAGGACTTCTGGCGCAGGGACCAGATAAGGCGATCAATTCCCCTCCGCAAGGTGTCGCGGCCTCCCCGTCTGGAGAGGCCCCACATCGCTTCTGGGACCCCGAAAACGCGTGGTTGTTTGCCGGAGTGGGCGCGGCGAGAGCGCTTGATTATACGTCGACACTGAACATGCGGCGGCGCGGGCGGCAGGAGATTCTGCTGACCAACTCGGTGGTAGACAATCACCCCTTGTTCGCCGGAATTGAGGCCGGAGGCGTGGCCTTGTCGGTGGGCGCGTCGTATTTATTTCACGCCACCGGCCACCATCGGCTCGAACGGTGGGTATCGATCGTACATATCAGCGTGGCCAGTGCCGGGGCGATCCGGAACTACAGCCTGCAGACAGCCCATCCCGCACCTACTGCGGGCCCTTAGTGGAGTTGCGGAACGTATCCGATAGCGCGTCCAGCAAGGCCCACAGACGTCCAAAGCGCGAGCGATATGACGGCTGCCCACTTGGGCCATGCGCCCGCCAGATGGCTTTCGTCCAGCCGGGTCACTCTGCGGTGAAGCGTGAACGAGAAAAGAATGGCGAGCACAAGCGAAGCCATCTTGATGCGAAAAGCCGGGTTGTCATACATCTTCAGCGACTCGGAGGAAAACAGAAAGAATCCCGAGACCAGCACGACGACGAGGCTGATGTACATCCAGGGCTGCACGTCCTTTGCCAGTTCGGCAACGGGCTCTCCGGTAAACCGCAGGCCGAGCAGCCGAGCGTTCACGAGGAGCACCGTGCCGCCCAGAATGCCGAGCGCCAGGAGATGGAATATCTCGATGCAGGGAAACAGCCAGGCGGAATTGCGCACGCCGGCACCAAAGAACGAAAAGTCCGCCCAGTTGCAAAACCACATCAGAAAATGACTGATCATCGTCGGAAAATCCTCCCAATCGTTGTTTTCATGATTTTTCTCATGGCGGCGGCAGCACGTACGCGATGGCGCGTCCCGCGGCAATGATGGCAATCCAGAAGCAAAGCGAGAGAATCGCGGCCGCCTTGGCCTTGCCGGGCGTGGGGGAAGCCAAATCCCAGCTCTCCATCCTACTGCCGATGGTCGCGTTGAAGACGAGCACATTCAGGCCAGCCAGGACAATCAAAATAATTTTCACCTTGAAGAAAGTGGTCTGGTAGAAGGAGACCGGATCGCCCATGAAGAGCAGGATGCCGCTGACGGTCATCACGATGAATCCGGCGATCAGCCAGGGATTGAGCTGCGCGAGCACCTCGGAAATCCGCCGGCGTTTCATCGTAAGGCCGAGAAGGCGCGAGTCGAGCAGGACGGCGAATCCGAAAAACAGGGTAAGGCTCAGGACATGAATGGTCTCGACGATCGGCTCGGTCCAAGTGGAATCCCGGAGCCAAATGCTGAAGGATGTGTCGTGGAGCCATACGAATAAGCTAGTGAGAGACATTCCTCAACCCTTTCACCGCGAAATAAATCTCAGTCCGTGCTAAGCACTTGCACTACTGGATGACGCCCACCCACTTCCAGCCATCCGATGGCCGGATGATGCTATGTAGACGCAGCCGGTGTTCGGTGGCGTCGCGCCCGGGATTGCCGGAGACAATCACATGATCGCCGGCTTTCAACGTGTCTCGGGAGACGCCATCCCGGCTGAGCTGCGCTCCGCCGCCCCATTCGACCGTCCACGTCTGCATTTCGCCCGCATCATCGGGAGCTTCAAGCTTCACGAACGAGTGCGGGTTGCGGTACATGAACTCGGTGAGTTTCCCTTCGACCTTTATTTCCTTGTCGACGATATAAGTTGCCGCGAACGAATGATGAGCCGAGGCATTTCCCGAGAGAACCACTCCTGCCGCGAACGCAAGTATCAGTAGCTTTTTCTTCATGACGATTCCTCCGCAAGACAAGCGAACGCGAACTTCCTAACCCCACGATGCGACTCTTGTATAACTCGCTCGAGCGCTGACGCGAAGTGCGCGAGAACACGGCTCGATGTGACCCAAATCACCAGAGTTCCTGCAGAAGCGTGAAGACACGTCCCGTTAACATTTTTGACTCTGCGAGGGCTTCCCCTTTAGACTTGAACCACTGTGGGAACCTTTTCACGCGGCTACGGGTACCGCTTCGATATCGGCGGGTATTTTCCGCGTGCGATCAAGACGCTGTGCATTATTTGCGGCGTGGTATTTCTTGCCCAGGAACTCTCGAGGCTTTTCTTCGGTCCCGCCGGCTGGAACTTCTGGCTTCTTTATTTCGGGCTGGTGCCGCACCAGGTAATCCACGGCTTCGTCTGGCAGCCTTTCACCTACATATTCCTGCACGCGGGCGTTCTCCACGTACTGCTGAACTTGCTGTTTCTGGCGATGTTCGGCGCGGACCTGGAACACACGTGGGGCGCGCGGCGGTTCTACGTTTATTTCTTTTTGTGCGGCGTGGGCGCGGGCATCGTGACGGTGATCGTGAAAACGATTCTCGACCCGAGGGGATTGGGAACCTCCACCCTCCCCACGATTGGGGCTTCCGGCGCCATCTATGGGGTGCTGCTGGCTTGCGCGGTGACTATGCCCCACAGGCAGGTATGGGTGTTCCCGCTGCCGGTAACCGTGTCGATGCGGATTTTCGTGCTCGTGATGGGGGCCATCGAATTCTTCGGCACCATCGGCGACACCGGTGACAATGTAAGCCACGTGTGCCATCTCGGAGGCATGCTCGTCGGCTACGTATACCTGCGGCGCGGATCGTTCCTCTATAACTACCGGAACTATTTTTCCGATTGGAAACGCCGCCGTCTGAAGAAGAAGTTTGAAGTGTACGTCCGCGATCATCGCGATAAGCCCCCCTCGCGTCCTGACAACTGGGTAAATTAGCTGGCCCTTCGCTATGGGTATCCGCTCCCACATTTCGGCTGGGAGCGATGCTTCCCCCTTCAAGTTGCTGAATCAGCAGGGAATGGCTGAAAATGCGCCATCCTGCGGCAGCGGTTTGGACACTGCGGCTTCGCCCGTTCCGTGAGGGAGCGTTTGGCCGAAGATTAGTGGTGTCCAACTGGTAAAAAGTACTATTGCCGCACTTTGTCACCGACCGCGAGAATCCCCTAAGGCATGAGAATTTCAACTCTTGGGGGGCGGCATTCGCCGTTACAACTGATGTCCACACTTTCGAAGGAAACCACCGAGGCCCGCAATAATGCTGCTGTAGACTCGGCGGCGGAGCAGTCGAGCAAGCCGTCTCAGTCACCGGCCAGCCAGCTTCATTCGGATGCCGTGTCGCTGGAAGTGCCGCTCAAGGTACACGGCTCCAAGGTGACGGAAACGGTGCGGGGAGTGCCGCCGCAGACGGAACCCTTCGAGGAAGAAACCAGCTCGATGATCGTGTTTCCGCACGGGGGCGTTCTGAGGATGTCGACCTCCGTGAGCGCTGGGCAGATGCTCGTTTTGACAAATTTGAAGTCACGGCAGGACGCGATTTGCCGCGTGGTCAAGGTCCGGAGCTATTCGAATTCCTCGTCGTACGTGGAAGTGGAGTTCACTCACCGGCAACCGGGGTTCTGGGGCGTTTATTTCGAGTCCGACGCGATTGCAGACGCAACGCCGGCCGCGAAGCCCGCGGAAGTCTCCGAACCGGAGGGGACAGGCTCGAAGCAAACGGCAGCCGGGTCCGGCGCAGTGAAGAATCCCGCTTCGGACAAGAAGGAATCCACCTTCATCGCGATTGGGTCGCAGGAGGATGTGCAGCCGGCGGCATCATCGACCTCAGGGCCTTCTTCTTCGAAGACCAAAGCGCCCCTTCCAGATTCCCGGGCTTTTCAGAAAGTGGGACCCGCGCCTACAGTGCCGCAGGCTTCAACTGCCGTGTCTCAACCCAGCCCTTCCAAGCTATCCAAAAGCCACCAGGAGGAGGAAGACGCTTCTCTGGCTGAAACGATGGGTGAGGTTTCCAGCGGCCCCGCCAAGCCGGCGCGCACTTCCAACACGGCCCGCGCTTTTACGGGCGAGGCGTTCGGTTCGCAGAGCGATCCAACGAAACAGGACGAGCAAGGTTCAGAAGGGAAAAAGAGCGGGTTGCTGATCGCGGTCTGCGGCGTGGCTTTGCTGCTGGCGGCAGCGGGCGCGGGAATACTCTGGCATCACAAATCCACCGCTAGTCCGGTGGCTCAAACTCAAGCTACGGCAGCGCCGGTAATGCCGAGTCCCGCAGTGCAGGTGCCTGTGCCGCAGCCGGCGATCGTCCCTCCGGTCTCGAAGCCGAGTCCTGCCGCCCAAAATTCGCTCCGGGCGGCAGCTTCCAATCCCGTAAGACCGCCAAAGGAAACTGTGACGATCACCGAATCTCCCGCTGCCGCCACATCTGAGTCGAGCGCGCCTGCTGCGCCCGCCAGGAAACCGGTTCCGAGCGTATTTGGAGCGCTGAATTCACATCCCGTAGCGCCCCGGCAACGCACGGACGGTGCTGCGGCACCCAAAGTTGACGCCGTTGCGGCGCCGAGCGGAGATGCGCTGGCCGGCATTGCGTCCTCTTCCTTAGCTCCGGCCGCGCCCCCAGCCCCCGCCTTACGCGTGACCGCGCCGATTCAGGCAAACAGCGGAGGCGCCAAGTTGCCGCAGCTCCTGGTGAGGGTGATCCCCCAATATCCGCCCGTGGCAAAGCAAACGCACACGGAAGGGGATGTGACGCTTGAAATCGCGGTCGACAAGACGGGCAACGTCACCGACGCGAAGGTGCTGTCCGGGCCGACGGTCCTGCGCATGGCCGCCATCGGAGCGGTGAAGCGCTGGAAGTATCAACCTGTCGAGGGCCAGGCGGACTCGGTGAAAATGACGGTTACGATCCAATTCCGCCTGTAGCGGCAGCCGTTTCCTTTCGAAAACATGTTCCTCCTTTCGCACAGCGCGGCTCCTGCCGCGCTGTTGCTTTTTCGTGCGCCTTGGCATCCAATAGGCTGACTTCGAAATCGACGTGGATGGGTCTGAGGTGCTTATGCGGGAAGCTGTGATTGTAAGTTCCGTGCGAACGGCCGTGGGGAAAGCGCCGCGAGGTTCGTTTCGCACCACGCGTCCGGACGATTTGGGCGCCGATCGTGATCAAGGAAGCGATCTCGCGGGCCAAGGGGCTGGACGTAAAGGAAGTAGAAGACGTGATTCTCGGCTGTGCCATGCCGGAAGCCGAGCAAGGGATGAACGTGGCGCGGAATGCCTGGCTGCGGGCAGGATTGCCAGTCGAAACGTCAGCGATGACGATCAACCGGTTCTGCTCTTCAGGGCTGCAGTCGATTGCGCTGGCTGCCCAACGCATCATGGCAGGGCAGGGCGATGTGGCCGTGGCCGGAGGCACCGAATCCATGAGCATGGTTCCCATGGGCGGAAACAAAGTGGCGCCCAATCCCTGGCTGATGGATCACTATCCGGACGCCTACATCAGCATGGGCCTAACGGCCGAGAACGTCGCGAAGAAGTACGGCATCTCGCGCGAGCAGGCGGATGAGTTCTCGCTCGCGAGCCATCGGAAGGCGCTGGCGGCGATTTCCTCGGGCAAATTCAAAGATGAGATTGTCCCAGTCGAGGTGAGCTATACGCTGGTGGAGAATGGCGCGAACGGCACGTCGAATGGGGCACGCCCCAAGACCGTGAAGCTCACTTTCGATACCGACGAAGGGCCGCGAGCCGATACTTCGCTGGAAGCCCTCGCAAAACTCAAGCCCGCATTTCACGCGCATGGCCAGGTGACGGCGGGAAACAGCTCGCAGATGAGCGACGGCGCGGCCGCGGCCGTCGTGATGAGCGCGGAGAAGGCGCGTTCGCTGGGATTAAAGCCGCAAGGCCGGTTCGTGGCGTTTGCCACCGCAGGCGTCCCTCCCGAAGAGATGGGCATCGGGCCGGCTTATGCCATTCCGAAGGTTCTCCAGATGGCTGGCTTAACGCTCGACCAGATCGATGTGATCGAGCTGAATGAGGCGTTCGCGGCGCAGGCACTCAGCGTGATAAAACTGGCTGGGCTCGATCCGGATCGGGTGAACGTCAACGGCGGGGCCGTGGCGCTGGGCCATCCGCTGGGCTGCACCGGGGCCAAGCTTACCGCGACGATCCTGCGAGAGCTGGAACGCCGCAATGGCCGGTATGGAATGGTGTCGATGTGCATCGGGGGTGGCATGGGCGCCGCCGGTATTTTCGAACGGGCCGCGTAGCGCAGGTGGTAGCGTCGTTATTCCGCTGATGGGCGAAAGGGAGAAAGATTGATGGCTATAACACCGGTGTCCCGGTCCTTGACCCGTGGAGGCGCTTTTCTCATCACCGGACAGCGCCCCCGAAGATGTTTTCACTCCCGCCGATCTCACCGACGACCAGCGCCTGATCGGACAAACCGCCGAGGAATTCGTCGCCAAAGAAGTGATGCCCTTGATTCCCGATCTAGAGCAGCACAAAGAAGGCCTCATCGCGGGCTTGCTGAAAAAGGCCGGCGAGATCGGGCTTTTGGGCGGGACGATTCCGGAGGAATACGGCGGCTCGGGGCTCGACAAGGTGTCGGCGACCGTGCTGGCGGAAAAGCTGGCCGGCTATGCATCGTTCGCGGTGTCGCACGGAGCGCACGCGGGCATCGGGACGATCCCCATCGTCAATTTCGGCACCGAAGAGCAAAAGAAAAAATACCTTCCGAAGATCGCCAGCGGCGAGTTGCTCTCCTGCTACTGCCTTTCGGAGCCGCAGGCGGGCTCGGACGCGCTGGCGTCGCGCACGCGGGCGGTGCTTTCTCCCGACGGCAAGAACTGGATCCTCAACGGGCAGAAGATGTGGATCACCAACGGCGGCTTTGCGGACGTCTACATCGTATTCGCGAAGGTCGACGGCGAAAAGTTCTCGTGTTTTATCGTCGAGCGCGGCACGCCGGGCTTCACGCCCGGGGCCGAAGAAAAGAAAATGGGGATTCGAGGAAGCTCGACGGTGCCGCTGTTTTTCGAGAATTCGCCGGTGCCGAAGGAAAATCTTCTTCACGAAATCGGGCGCGGGCACATCGTGGCGTTCAATACGCTCAATGTAGGGCGTTTTTCCCTCGGAGCATACTGCCTGGGCGGCGCGAAAAATGCGCTGGCGGTTTCGTCGAAATATTCGAAAGAACGCACGGCTTTCGGCAAGCGGCTGTGCGACTTCGGCCTGATCAAGGCCAAGCTCGGTGAGATGGCCATCCGGACGTACGCCATTGAATCGATGATCTACAGATCGGCGGGGATGATCGAAGCGGCGGTTTCAACTCCGGGAGGGGGAGTCTCGACGGCCGACAAGACGCTGCAGGCCATGCAGGTGCTCGAAGAGTACGCTATCGAGAGCTCCATCAGCAAAGTGGTGGGCAGCGAAACCCTCGACTTCTGCGTGGACGAAGCAGTGCAGATTTTCGGCGGCTACGGCTTTCATGAGGATTATCCAGTGGCCCGCGCGTATCGCGACAGCCGGATCAACCGCATCTTTGAGGGCACCAACGAAATCAACCGCATGCTGATCATCCAGATGCTGATGAAGCGCGCGATGACAGGTGTTGTCCCGCTGATACCCGCGGCGATGAAGCTCAGCGAAGAGGTTCTGGCCGGGCCTTCGTTTGAAGAGCCGGCCACGGGCGCGTTCGCTGAAGAAGAGCGTGTGCTTACACAGGCCAAAAAGATATTCCTGCTGGCGGCGGGAACTGCCGTGCAGAAGTTCCGCGATCAGCTGGCGGAGCAGCAGGAGATCGTGGCGGCTCTCGCCAACATCGTGATGGACGTATACGCCATGGAATCTTCGCTTCGCCGCGCGCAAAAGGCGTACGCGGCGCGCGGAGCGGCTGCCGCGGGCCTTGCCGACGCGGCCCGGGCATTCATCTCCGATGCGATGGATCGAATCGAGAAAGAGGCGCGCACGGCGCTGGCGGCGGTCGCCGAAGGCGATGCACTCACCACGCAACTGGCTGTGCTGCGTCGATTCGCCAAACACGCGCCAATCGACACCATCGCGATCAGGCGGCGTGTCGCGGAAGCCGTATTGGCGCAGGATCGCTACCCATTCGAGGGGCGCTGATCAGCAGTGATTGACCTTGCTGAGGAACGACTTCCCTTCCGTACTGGCTGATTGAATACCGCCGAACTCTAACTCCTTTTAATTTGAGCCGCAACTCCATTAGAATCGTGGGCATAGGCGGCCAGATCAGCAGGCTTGAAGTACTACCGTTCTGGTACAGGTGTTGGATTGTCCGTGTTTCCGGCCAAACGCATACTCGGGGACATGGAGGATTGATCGGATGAAACCCTTCGTCTGGATTTTAGTGCTTTTCGCCGCAGTGCCCGTAGGCCTCCGTGCTCAGACCGGAAGTGTTGCATCTGTTGACTTTAAGGGTCACCTCATCGGGGAAGGCATCTCCGATTTCCTCCGGATCGAACCGGAAGCGCAGCAGGAGTTCGACGTGTGCCACCTGCGGCCGGAGCGGCGAAGCTGCGACCGTGTGAATGCGGCTCTCCACGCGAATGGGAGGGTTGAGATCTCAACCACAGGTTCGGTGAACTTTGTGCTGGATGGGGGCAAGCTCGTCAAGATCACGATGCTTGTCGACAAGACCGCATGGACGACGCTACCTTCGACTTGACGCAAAAATTTGGAGTGCAGGCGAAAGCTACTCTGCTTCCCTCGCAAAACAACACCGGCGACAAATGGAACAATCAGCTGCACACGTGGGACATGCCTAGCGCCTACGTCACGCTCTACCAGGACAACAATCCCGGAATGCAGGATCACCGGCTATTGTTGATGGCGGAATCCCGCGCCGAACACCTACTCGAAGACCTGGATTCCTCGAAGCGCCCCACTTCGGTGGCAAGCACCGCCGCTCCGGCAGGACACTAGACGTCTTTCCCCGAAGAAGGACAGCACGGCCCTGGCGCGGTTCCGGGGCCGCGGATTATGGAGTTACTTGCCGCTGACTTTGCGGAATAACATCGTCAGGGGATCGAAAAATTCATCCACAACGCGCTCCTTCAGCGGGATAATCGCGTTGTCGGTGATCTTGATTTCTTCCGGGCAGACCTTGGTGCAACATTTCGTGATGTTGCAATAGCCGATGCCGTCGTTCTCCCGAAGATCCTTGGTGCGGCTTTCGGTGTCCAGCGGGTTCATTTCCAGCGCGGCGGTATAGACGAAAAACCGCGGGCCGATGAACTCTTCGTGGAGATTGTGATCGCGCAGCACGTGGCAAACGTCCTGGCATAGGAAGCACTCGATGCACTTGCGAAATTCCTGCACGCGATCGATATCGGACTGCTGGACGCGCCAGGTTCCATCCGGGGCGTCGGGCTTGCGGGGCGTGAACTTCTTGATCTTCATTTTGACGCGATAATTCCAGGCGACGTTGGTGACCAGGTCTTTCACGTGCGGAAACGTGCGCATCGGCTCGACGGTCACGGGCTCATTGACGTTGATCTGGCTCATGCGCGTCATGCACATCAGGCGGGGGTTGCCGTTGATTTCGGCCGAGCATGAACCGCACTTCCCTGCCTTGCAGTTCCAGCGGACGGCCATATCGTTGGCCTGCGTCGCCTGAATCCGGTGCACGACGTCGAGGACCACCATTCCTTCCTCGACTTCCGTCTTGTAATCGACGAACTTGCCGGATGCGCCTTCTCCTCGCCAGATTCGAAACGTCGCCGTAGTCGCCACTATTTGTTCTCCTCAATCACCTGCTTCAATTCGGGAGGCATTTCCGCTACTGGAACATGCGTCACCTTGACGCCGCCATCCGCGGCCTTGTCAATGCGGATATTGAGCCCCGCCCATTTCGGATCCTTATTCGGATAGTCATCCCGGAAGTGCCCGCCGCGGCTTTCCTTGCGCTCGGCGCCCGCGATCGCTACGACCTCGGCCATGGTGAGAAGATTGCCGAGATCGAGCCCCGCATGCCATCCGCCGTTGTACTCACGGTTTCCAAAAGCGCCGACCTTTGCCGCTCGCTGTTTCAGCGCGGCAATCTCTTTCACGGCCTTTTCCATCTCCTCCTGGATCCGCACGATCCCGACGAGGTTCTGCATCGTCGTTTGCAGTTCGTACTGGATGGCGAATGGATTTTCCCCAGCCGCGCCGCGATCGAAAGGCTCCAGGGCCTTTTTCGCCGCCCCGTCCACTTCAGCCGTGTCAATCGTCCCGGCCCGATTCTCCTTCGCGTATTTTGCGGCGAACTCGCCAGCCCGCTGGCCAAACACAAGGAGGTCCGAGAGAGAGTTTCCGCCCAGGCGGTTTGCGCCGTGCAGCCCTGCGGAGCATTCGCCGGCCGCGAACAGGCCCGGCACGGTGGACATCTGCGTCTCGGCATCGACCAGTACGCCGCCCATCACGTAGTGCATCGTCGGGCCGATTTCCATCGGCTCTTTTGTAATGTCGATATCGGCCAGCTGCTTGAACTGGTGATACATGCTCGGCAGCTTCTTTTTGATGTGGTCCGGCGCGTTGGGAATTCTCTCTTTGATCCAGGCAATATCGAGAAACACGCCGCCATGCGGGCTTCCGCGCCCCTCTTTGACCTCGCGCCGGATACAACGGGCGACGTGGTCGCGCGTGAGGAGTTCGGGAGGACGCCGCGCGCTCTTATCGCCCTGCGTGTAGCGCCAGCCTTCATCGGGATTATCGGCGGTCGAGCTGCGATAATTTTCCGGGATGTCGTCGAACATGAACCTCTTCCCGTCCTTATTTTTCAGGACGCCGCCTTCGCCGCGAACGCCTTCGGTGACGAGGATGCCGCGCACGCTCGGCGGCCAGATCATCCCCGTCGGATGGAACTGCACAAACTCCATGTCGAGCAGCGCCGCCCCGGCATTGAACGCGAGCGCGTGGCCATCGGCGGTGTACTCCCAGCTGTTGGACGTAATCTGGTACATGCGGCCGATGCCGCCGGTGGCCAGCACGACCGCTTTCGCCTTGAAGAGCCGGAAACGGCCCCGTTCACGGTCGTAGCCGAAGGCGCCGGCGACGCGGCCGCCGTCTTTCAGCAGCGTCAGGATCGTGGTTTCCATCAGGAAGTCGATCCCTTTATGGATGCCGTGATCCTGCAGCGTCCGGATCATTTCCAGGCCGGTGCGGTCGCCCACATGCGCCAGGCGCGGATAGCGGTGCCCGCCGAAATTGCGCTGGAGGATGCGGCCGTCGCGCGTGCGGTCGAATACCGCGCCCCAGGCCTCGAGTTCCCTGACGCGGTCGGGAGCTTCCTTGGCATGGAGTTCGGCCATCTTCCAGTTGTTCATGTACTGGCCGCCACGCATCGTGTCGGCGAAGTGGACCCGCCAGTTGTCGCGATCGTCGACGTTGCCCATCGCGGCGGCCATACCGCCTTCGGCCATGACGGTGTGGGCTTTGCCGAGCAGGGACTTGGAGACGACTCCGACCTTGACTCCCGCGGCGGAAGCCTCAATCGCGGCCCGCAGACCCGCGCCGCCCGCGCCCACCACTAACACGTCGAACTCGTGCGTCTCGAACTCCGCCATTTAAAAGATTCTCCAGTCGTGCCAGATTCCCATGTCGCACAGGCGCACGTACAAATCGGCGAAACCCACATAGAACATGCTGATCCAGGCCCACAGCATGTGGCGCCGGTTCAGGCAGGACGCGCAATCGTAGGCAGTCTTGCGCGCGGGCGATGTCGAGAGAACGTCTTTCTTTCCGCCCACGAGATGACGGAAGGAATGGCACCCAAAGGTATACAAAGCGAGCAGGATCGGATTCGCGATCAGAACTAGCGACCCAACTCCCAGGCCGAAGTGCTTCGAGCCGTCGGGAGCGGTGAAGAACAGCGACCGGATGCCGTCATAGGTCAGAATAAAAACGAAAAGGATCGCGACGTACAGAAAATAGCGGTGGATGTTCTGCATGATCAGCGGAAACTTCTTTTCGCCCCAGTAGCTGCCGCGAGGCTCGCCGACGGCACAGGACGGCGGATCGGCCCAGAACGCCTTGTAATAAGCGCCGCGGTAGTAATAGCACGTGAACCGAAATCCGCCGGGCGCCCACAAAATCAGCATGGCCGCGGAAAAGGGCACAATCGCCGGCCACCAGTCCGGACGAGCGGTCAGGAGCAGCGGCGAATACATGGGAGACAGGTAATCGGCGCCGCCGCAGGCCGTAGTGCAGAGATAATGGGCATTTTGAAGGCCCGCCCAGGTGGCGTACACGATGAACGACATGTAGCCGAGAAAAACAAGGAGCGGCTGAAGCCACCACATATCCTTGCGAGCGGTCTTGCCGAAGCCTCGCTTTGTAAGAGGGACATCGATAGAAGCCATTCGATCGCGCTCCCGCACTAGATTCGATTATAGGAGGTTAAGCAAACAAACAGCATATCGCTTCGCGCGATTTTTTTGAACCGCAATTTAACGTAAAGATTTGCTTCCGATTCGATTCGGCGACATGGTGCCGCCGGTCACTTTGGATGTCGGATGAAACCCTGCGCGGGAAAATGCAATGAGTGCGATCGCCGTCCAGCGCTCGTTTGAATCGAAATTATATGGCACAGTGGAAGGCGATGGCCGTCGCCGAGAAAGTCCGACCATCCGGTCGCGTCGCCTTTTCCCATCCCAACTTCACGCTTTTCCTGAGCGCGCGGTCGTGCATCGTGCTCGCGCTGGAAATGCAGTCGGTCGCGGTGGGCTGGCAAGTTTACGACATCACCAAAAAGCCGCTCGACCTCGGACTGATCGGGCTGGCGCAATTTCTGCCGAGCCTGCTGCTGTTTCTGTTGTCCGGGCACGTTACGGATCGCGTCAACCGCCGCCAGCTGCTCACGATTTGCTATCTGGGATTCGCGACTTGCTCAGCGCTACTCCTGACGATCACGTTTCGAGCGCCCCGCGCCGTGCTGCCCATCTACGGAGTGGTAGTCCTCAGCGGAGTGGTACGCGCTTTCAACGGACCGGTGACGCGCGCAATTCTTCCGCAATTGATTCCCGAGGAGCATTTCGCAAACGCCGTCGCGTGGAGTTCAAGTGCCAATCAGACGGCCAATATACTGGGGCCATCGATAGGGGGCTTCATTTATGCGGCTTCCCGCGGCCCCTCGGCGGTGTATGCCGCGGCGATGCTCGCAGGCATCTTCGCGGCCTTTGCGACGCTGCGCATCCGTCTGGAATCGAAGCCGCGCCCACGACAGCCGGTGAACCTTCAGACGGTGCTCGCCGGCATTCATTACATCTGGCGGCAGAAAATCGTTCTCGGCTCGATTTCGCTCGATCTTTTCGCCGTGCTGCTCGGGGGAGCGGTGGCTCTGCTTCCTGTGTATGCCCGCGAAATTCTGCACACGGGGCCTTGGGGGCTCGGGCTGCTGCGGTGTTCGCCAGGAATCGGCGCCGCGAGCATGGCGCTGTTGCTCGCGCATCGGCCGCTCAAGGGCCGCTCCGGAAGGGCTATGTTGTGGTGCGTGGCAGGGTTCGGCGTGTTCACGATCCTGTTTGGGATTTCACGCAATCTGATCCTGTCGATGATCGCGCTAGTGATGGTGGGGGCGACGGACATGGTCAGCGTAATGACGCGGGCGATCCTCGTGCAGATGGCGACTCCGGACGAGATGCGGGGGCGGGTGAACGCGGTCGATATGATCTTTATAGGCGCATCCAACGAGCTGGGCCAATTTGAATCGGGGCTTACTGCGGCGTGGTTCGGAACGGTGCCGGCTGTGATTCTTGGAGGGATCGGAACGCTCGTCGTGACAGCGCTGTGGGCCTGGGGCTTCCCCGAATTGCGCCACGCCACGCACCCTACCGGTGAAACGTAGAGCCTTTCCGTCGGCGAAGGCATGTATCAGAGTTGATGGGGAAGGCGCGCTGGCGAGCAGCCAGCAATAGCGATACAATCCGCGCCATTATGAACGAGGCGACGAAAGCACGACGCGATTTTCTGAAATTTCTGGCCGCAAGCCCCTACGTTGCCGCGTTGGGAGGCGTCACCGCGTTTCTGCAGCGAGGCGCGCTGGCACAAAGTGACCAAGAGACATCGGACGTCATTACGAAGCCATCCGAGGCGCTCAATGTGTTCGATTTCGAAGAGGTCGCTCACCGCAACGTGATGCACGGACATTGGATGTACATGGCGAGCGGCGTGGATGACGATGGAACGCTGGCCGCGAATCGCGAAGCCTTCAAACATATTGAGCTCCGGCCGCGCCGCCTGCACGATGCGACCAAAGTGGACATGCGCGTCAATCTTTTCGGCACCGCTTACGATAGCCCGATCTTCACGTGCCCTACAGGCGGTGAAAAATCCTTTCACCCCGACGGAGAGCTGGCCGTGGCGCGAGCGGCCAAGGCGCGCGGCACGCTGCAGATCCTTTCGACCTCCACATCGACGGGCGTGGAGGACGTGAACAAGGCCCTGGGCCGCCCGGTGTGGTTTCAGCTATATGCGCCCGATTCCTGGACGGTCTGCCAGAAAATCCTGAACCGCGTGCAGGCTGCGGGCTGCACGGTGGTGGCGCTTACGGTCGACAACACCACAGGACGCAACAGTGAAACGTATATGCGGAACCGGGGCGACGTGCGTGTGTGCGCCGAATGCCATACGGTGAAGGGCCAAAACGTCAACACCAGCAGCGGACAGATGATGTACGAAGACATCGACATGACGGGGGTGAAGACCCAGAATCCCGCGATGGACTGGGCGTTTGTCGATCAGCTGCGGAAATTCTGGAAGGGCAAGCTTCTCATCAAGGGAATCGACACGCGCGAGGATGCGCGCATGGCGGTCGATCACGGCTTCGACGGCATTCTCGTATCGAACCATGGGGGACGCTCCACCGAGACGCT
Organism: uncultured Acidobacteriota bacterium; assembly: GCA_963709105.1. GTDB lineage: Bacteria > Acidobacteriota > Terriglobia > Acidiferrales > UBA7541 > Palsa-295. The sequence continues at coordinate 176,779 of CAVPVC010000001.1, read as the reverse complement.
TCGTGCGACCGTTCGGGCGCTTCCCGAAGTGGTTGCCGAAGTGAAGGGCAAGGTGCCCGTGTTCGTCGACGGCGGCTTTCGCAGAGGCACCGATGTTTTCAAGGCCCTCGCGCTGGGAGCCACCGCGGTTGGAATCGGGCGCCCCATGCTGTGGGGCTTGGGAGCCTTCGGCGAGCCCGGCGTGAATCGAGTGCTTGAAATTATGCAGGGCGAACTGAAGATGGTGATGGGAAATTGCGGGACTCTGACGGTCGCGGAGATTACGCGCGCGTACGTGGCGACACCGGAATGGAAAGGCTGAGGCAGAGGAGGTTGAGGAGGCAAGGGAGGTAAAGGAGGAAGTCAACACCTTTGCCCTTTCAGCCGCTTCGCGCATCCGGGATGCCTATAACTCCTCTACTTTTTTAACCTCCTTCGTCTCTGTTGAATTTGCTCCCCCTTGCATCAAGGCGCTTTGGTCTTCCCTCTCCTTTGATACCTCAACCTCCTCCGCTTCCCTCTGAAATTTGGCCTGGCTCCCGCGCGTAGTACGATGGAGATGCCGATGACACCTGCCGCCGATGGTTCCGCTATTCGTACAGACCAAATTGCCCGGCATTACCAGATGGGTTCGGCTCTGGTCCGAGCTGTTGACGATGTTTCGATTTCCATTCGGCCTGGGGAGTTCGTCGCGTTGCTGGGGAGCTCCGGTTCCGGAAAATCGACTCTGCTCAATCTGATTGCGGGACTCGACCGCCCTACCTCCGGCGGCATCTACGCCCACGACGTCAACCTGGCGAATATGAGTTCGCAGGAACTGGCCCGGCACCGCAGCCACACGATTGGGATCGTCTTTCAGGCTTTCAATCTGCTGCCGCGGATGACGCTGGAGGAAAACGTCGAATTGCCGCTGCGGCTGGCGGGAGTGGATCGCTCCGAGAGAGGCTCGCGTGTGCGCGACGCCATCCAGCACGTGAAGCTTGGCGCGAGGCTTACGCACCGCCCGAGCGAGCTCTCCGGCGGCGAGCAGCAACGGGCCGCCTTGGCGCGCGCGCTCGTCAACCGCCCCACGATACTGCTGGCGGACGAGCCCACCGGCAACCTGGATAGCGCGACGGGAGACGAAATCATGAATCTGCTCCGCGAAATCAACGAATCGCTGCGCATGACCATCGTGATGGTGACGCATGAGCAGCCACGCGCGGAGCGCTTCGCGCATCGAATGATCCTGATGAAGGACGGCAAACTAGTGAGCGACGGAGAATCCCGGTGAAATTCCGCGACCTGACCGAGCTTGCCTGGCGCAATTTGCGCGAGGCCCTGCTGCGAAATTCGTTGACCACGCTGGGGATCGGCGTGGGCGTCGCATCGCTCGTGGCGATGCTTTCTCTTGGCGTGGGATTGCAGGAGATGGCCAACCAGCGCTTATCCCGCTCTGGCCTGTTCGACGCGATCATCGTGGCACCACGCACCAACTTTCGCGGATTTGGGCGCCGCGCGCAGGACAATGACGAGAATCCCGTTCCGGGCGGCCCCCTCGATGACGAGGCGAAAAAGGCGCTGAAGCGCCTCCCGAATGTGGTCGAAGTGTATCCGGAGATCCGCTTTCCGACGGAGATTCGCTATGCAGGCGTCCCTTATTCGACGGTTGTGGCCGGCGTGCCGGAATCCGGGCAGCGCAGCGGCGCTTACGACGGCATGACCGGGACATTCTTTTCCGGTCCGGCCGCGGATGAAGCGATCCTCCAGATTGAATTTGCGCGCCAGCTTTCGCCGGTGACGAGTTCGCTGATCGGGAAGGAACTGGTCCTGCGCTATGCGGAGCGCCAGGCGTTGCCCGCGGAACCTGAGGCGAATAAGGGGCGTGCGAATGCGAATGGCACCGACGATGCGGGGCTCTCCGGGGGATTTTCGGTGGTGCCGCGCGAGGAAAAGCTGCGGATCGTCGGGATTGTCGAGACCGAGCCAGCCAGCGGTTTTGGAGGCGTGGGGCGCGGGCGCGTGATGATTCCGCTCCAGGTTGCGGAGAAGCTTCGGGTGGCGCAGACGAATGATTTCAGGACGATGCTCGGCGCGCGGCCCGGAAGAAACGCTTATCAAAGCCTCACGGTTCGCGTGAAGAGCCCGGCAGTAGTGAAGGACGTAGAGGATGCGATCAAGCCGATGGGGTTTGCGACTTATTCCCTGCTGGACGCGACGAGCAACCTCCGCCAGGTATTCGCCGTGTTCGACCTGCTGATGGGAATTTTCGGGAGCCTAGCGCTGATCGTGGCCTCGCTCGGCATCATCAACACGCTGGTGATGGCGATTCTGGAGCGCCGTCGCGAAATTGGCGTGCTGAAAGCGCTGGGTGCAGCCGATGGCGACATCCGCAAGCTGTTTTTTGTGGAGGCGGGAGTGATGGGGCTGATCGGCGGCCTGCTGGGAGTCGCCATCGGGTGGATGATCGGGTTCGGGATGAATTTCGCGACGAATACTTACCTGCGGCGGCAGTCGTTGCCGCCCTTGAAAGTTTCATCGGTGCCGTGGTGGATGGTGGCGGCGGCCATCGCGTTCTCGATTGCCGTGAGCCTCGCCGCCGGGCTTTACCCGGCTTCGCGCGCCGCGCGCCTCAATCCCGTTGAGGCCCTGCGGTATGAGTAGATTTCGGCGAACACTTTGCAGGGACTCGCGCTTGGGTTGTTGCTGCTGGCAGCGTCGGCGGGCGCGACTTTTGGCGCCGGGCGTACGGATTGCCGATCTCTCCCGAGCAAAATTCTCGGGCATCCCGTTTCGTACTGTGTCTTCTTGCCGCCCGGCTACGATTCGGATCAAGCGCGCAAATTTCCCATTCTGTATTTTCTGCACGGCCTGGGAGAAAGCTCGCAGACGCTGCTCGACGCAGGCGGATGGAACCTGATCGAGAATCTCTGGGAGCAGAAACAGATCGGCGATTTCCTCATCGTGACGCCCAGCGCGGACCGCAGTTTCTACGTGAACTCCCGGGACGGCAAGGTTCGCTACGAGGATTTTTTCATCCGCGAATTTCTGCCTTTCATCGAGAGCCACTACCGGATTCAAGCCGACCGCCGGACACGCGGCATCACCGGCATTTCCATGGGCGGTTATGGGGCGCTGCGCTTCGCTTTCCGTTATCCGCAGCTGTTTGGTTCCGTCAGCGCTCACAGCGCTGCTCTCGTGGCGAAACTACCGGCGGTGCAAGCGTCCGATCCTCAAAGTGAAGGCCTCGCGCGAGTGATGGGCGGGGCCTTCGGGTCGCCCTTCGACCGGGCGTTCTGGGACCGCAATAACCCATTCACCCTGGTGGAAGAGGGCGCGCATCCTACGGGCATGGCGATTTACTTCGATTGCGGAACGGAAGACCTGTTCGGGTTCGACGGCGGAGCGCAGGCGTTCCACAATCTTCTGGTCGCGAAGAAGATTCCTCATGAATTTCATCTCTATCCCGGCGGGCACGACTGGACTTATTTTGCCGAGCATTTTCCCGCCTCGCTGGAGTTTCATTCGCGCGCCTTCGGCTTAAAATCTTCCGCCGGGAAATGAAATGATGACGTCGGGACGGAGTGAGCCAAAAGCAATTTCCCGGCGCGAGAATGGTTCACGTAATCGCAATTGCGGATACAATAGTCCGCACCGGAAACAATCGGGAGATTCGATTTGCTGACGATTCAGGCCATCCGCGAGGCGCGCGAACGCATACGCGATTCGATCTATCTGTCGCCCTTCGTGCGCTCCGAGACATTTTCCAAGCTCACGGGCAATTCCATCTTTTTCAAGCTCGACCACCTGCAAATGACCGGCGCGTTCAAGGAACGCGGCGCGTTGAACAAAATTCTTCTGCTCACGGATGAGGAACGCCAGCGGGGAGTGATTGCGGCGTCGGCGGGAAACCACGCGCAAGCCGTCGCCTACCATGCCACCAAGCGCGGCATTGCCGCAGAAATCTGCATGCCGCTGACGACCCCGATCACGAAGGTGTCCGCGACGCGCGGCTACGGCGCCGAAGTTGTGCTGGTAGGTGCCAATTACGACGAGGCTTGCCACGAAGCGATGCGTCGCTGCCACGAGGGCAATCTCACCTTCATCCACCCATTCGACGATGAAGCGGTGATCGCAGGACAAGGGACGATCGGGCTCGAGATGTTGGAGGTAAACAGCGATCTGGACGCCGTGATCGTGCCGGTGGGCGGCGGAGGCCTGATTGCCGGGGTGGCGTGCGCCGTGAAGGAAACGAATCCCAAGATCAAAGTGATCGGGGTGCAGACGTCCAAATTGCCTTCGATGAAGGCGGCGCTCGAACATCACAAGCTGGTGACGTTGCCGCCCAACAAGACCATCGCTGATGGCATTGCGGTGCGCCGCGCAGGCGACGTAACGTTTCCGCTAGCCGAAAAGTATGTGGATGACGTAGTCACGGTCGACGATGAAGAAATCGCCAACGCCATTCTGGCGATGCTCGAAAAAGAGAAGACGCTTACCGAAGGCGCCGGAGCCGTCGGAGCGGCCGCCGTTCTGAACGATAAGATCGCGATGCGCGGAAAGAACGTGGGAGTTCTGATCAGCGGCGGGAACATCGACGTGACGCTGCTTTCGCGAATCATCGAGCGCGGCCTTGTGAAGGACGGGCGCTTGCTGCGGATCCGCATTCATTTGCCGGACCATGCCGGCGCGCTGCAGCGGCTCGCCACGGTGATCGCCGATCACAAAGCCAACATCATCGAAACGCGGCACGACCGCGCCTATTACGGCGTGGTGCTGGGCGATACTGTAATTGACATCACGATGGAAACGCGCGGACCGGACCACATCGCGGAAATCGAAGCAGCGCTGGATGCAGCGGGCTACGCCCACGAACGCGTACAGTAGCTGCCCTTACTCCTACTTTCCCCAAAAGCTATTGCTGTTGTTGTTGCTGTTCCTGCTGCTGAGCGGGTTGCTGGGGACGCTCGATAACGGAGGGAGGCGGGGGCGGACCTGCGGTCGTTTCGTTGAGTCGCTCATGACCGGCGTCGTCGAGAACAGGTCGAACACACACGTCAACCGACAGCCGCTGACCTGCCCTGCCTTTATAGACGCCGCGGACGGGAGCGACGTCGCCGTAATCGCGCCCATAAGCTATGCGGACGTGCCTCAAGCCCACGGGCTTGCCCAAGGTGGGATCGAAGCCCGTCCAGCCCTGATCCGGAATCATCACTTCAGCCCAGGCGTGGGAAGCCTGGCCTCCGATCACTTCCTCCTGTTTCGAATAGGCGCCGTTGCCGCCTCCCGCCACGAGATAGCCTGAAACGTAGCGAGCCGGAATTCCTCGCATCCGTACGACCCCGAGCAAGAGATGAGCGAAATCCTGGCAGACGCCCGCGCGAAGGGTGAGGGCATCCTCAATGGATGAGAGGACATGGGTGGCGCCCTTCACGTATTTGAATTGTTCGTGGATCAGGTTCGAAGCGGCCTGCGCGAATCCCTTTACGGTTCCGCCGCTGGCCTGTTCGGAGGCTTCGACGAACGGTTGAAGTTCTTTCAGGTGGGGCACGTATTTAGTCGCGGCCACCAGGTCGAAATATTCTTCGTCGATATGCGGCTTGTTCGAATCGAATTCGGCGAGGGTTTGCGCCTCGGCGGGAACGTCGAAAGAATCGTGAGCCAGCACTACCGATTCCGCTTCGACCTTCAGGCGGCGATGTTCAGCAAGCACATTGAACTGATGGACCCAATTGCCATAGGCGTCCCGATAAGCGGTGCCGCGGGAACCTGGAGTGGTAGTGAGGCGAAACGACAGGCAGCTTTGCTTTTCGTCATGGATCGGCCGCAGGCGAACCTCGTTGTAACTCTCGGACACGGGCCCGTCGTAGAGGAATTCCGTGGTATGGACCAGCCGGTAGCGGTTCATGCCACCACCGCGTAGTAGAAATAGGTTCGGGCGATGTCGTCGCCGATTGCTCCGCACATGCCCAAGAGTTCCTCCAAGTACCCATGAAGACCCTGCTTGAAGATTTCGCTCATCTTGTCGTAGCTCAGCCGCTGAACGATCTTGCCGGCGAAGCGTTCGGCCTCGTTGGCGTAGGAGTCGGCGCCCGTTCCGCTGAGCGCACGCAGGCCCGAACGCACCTCGCTGGTGCTGAACCGGATGGAGCGGGGATGCAGGGGATGAAGGATCAGCATCTCGGCTACTTTTTCGGGCTCGATCGAGGAGTGGTACTGGCGATGATAAGCCTCGGAGGCGCCCACCGATCGCAGGACGGCCATCCACTGGTGATTATCAGCGCTGCCGATGGCGGGGAGCTCTTCGAGCAGGTTCTGATACTGCACATCGACGAGACGCGCAGTCATTTCCGCGCGCTCGAGCGACCAGCCGATGCGGAGAAACTGCCAGCCTTCGTCGTGCGGCATCGTCGCGTCGGTGACGCCGTGAAAGCGGTGCGCTCCGAATTTTATTTCGTCGCAAAAGCGGTGAGGACCGGCGGCGATTTCATCCCGGGGATTGAAGCGCGCCACGTTGTAGTAAAGGCCGTTGATGTCTTCCCACATCTCCCGGGAAATACGGTCGCGAATGGTGCGGGCGTTTTCGCGCGCTTTGGCGATGCATTGAACGATCGAACTGGGATTGTCCTGACGGAAGGCAAGAAAGTCGAAGACGTTCTCGGCGTTGGCTTCGCCGTACAGCTGGCTAAAACGATTTTCCTCGCCAGCCATGACGATCAGCGGCTCCCAGCGCAAACGGTAAGACTGGGATTGTTCCAGGAGCATGTGGTAATTCACGTCGAGAATGCGCGCGGTGTCTTCGGCGCGCTCGATGTAGCGCGCCAGCCAGAAAAGGGACTCTGCTATGCGGGAGAGCATTATTCCTCTCCCCGCAGAACCCAGGTATCTTTGCTGCCGCCGCCTTGGGAGGAGTTCACAACCAGGGAACCGCGCTGCAGAGCGACGCGCGTGAGGCCGCCGGGTACGATTGTGACGTGCTTGCCATCATAGAGACAGTAGGGCCGCAAATCGACGTGCCGCCCTCCGACGGTTCTTGTAGCGGGATCGTAGGAAGGCACGCGCGAGAGCGCGATCACCGGCTGAGCAATATAGTTCCGGGGATTGGCCAGGATACGCTGGCGGAACTCCTCGATCTTTTTGGCTTCCGCCTTCGGTCCGATCAACATGCCGTACCCACCGGATTCGCCGACCGCCTTCACGACAAGTTCCGGGAGATGGCCGAGAACATAGTCCAGATCCTTCGGGCGGGCACAAATGTATGTTTCCACGCTTCTGAGAATCGGATCCTCGCCGAGGTAATAGCGGATAAAGTCAGGAACGTAGGCGTAGATCGCTTTGTCATCGGCGACGCCATTGCCGACCGCGTTCGCCAGCGCGACATTTCCGGCTCGGTAGGCGCCCATCAGCCCGGGAACGCCCAGAATGGAGTCCGACCGGAAGGTGAGGGAGTCAAGGAAATCGTCATCGACGCGGCGGTAAATCACGTCGACGCGTTTCAGCCCGTGGATTGTTTTCATGAAGACTATGCCACCGTCGACGATCAGGTCTCGTCCCTCGACGAGTTCGATCCCCATCTGCTGCGCGAGGAAACTGTGCTCGAAATAGGCGCTGTTGTAGATGCCCGGGGTGAGCAAGACGATTTCGCCGTCATCCTCGCCACGCGGAGAGAGGCTGCGCAAAATGCGCGCCAGTTCATTGGGATAGTGGTGAACCGGAAGGACCTCGCCGGCCTGGAAGGCGTCCGGCAGGGTCCGCGTCATGACGAGGCGGTTCTCCAGAACGTAGGAAACGCCGCTGGGCGTGCGGACATTATCTTCCAGCACGCAAAATTCACCGGTTTTCGAATCGCGTATAAGGTCGATGCCGCAGATATGAGTGTAAATTCCGCGCGGGACCTCGATTCCAATCACCTCGCGGCGGAAATGCGGACAGGAATAAACAAGCGAGCGGGAAATCTGGCGGTCCTTGAAGATGCGCTGCTTGCCGTACACGTCCTGGAGGAAGAGATTGAGCGCCACGACTCGCTGGGCCAGACCGCGGTCAATGCGTTCCCATTCGGAATGGGGAATGATCCGGGGAATCAGATCAAAGGGAAACAAGCGCTCGGTGCCCTGACCGTCGCTGTAGACTGTGAACGTGATGCCCTGAATCAAAAACGAAAGATCGGCGAGTTTGCGGCGCTCTTCAAACTGCGCCGGAGCCATGGCGCCAAGCTTCTGGAAAAGCTTGGCATAGTGGGGACGCGGCTCTCCTGGCGCGATGAACATCTCATCGTAGAAATTCCCAGTTTCGTAGCCTTCGAACAAACCATGGCGCACGGTAGCCGATGGGATGGAGGCCATCCCCGTACTCTAGCAAGCGGGCAGGGGGCGGTACTACGAAAAAATTCTATGGAACACATCAGGAATTCGTGAGGTCGGTAAGCGCCTAACTCAGGCGAATACCCCTGTCATTTCGATGACAACCGGCCAGGCATTACGGTCGTAAGGTGATCGGGCGCCCCTTGGCGTGGCCACACTGTATTGATGTCTTAGAATGGCGTGTTTATCCTTTGAGCTGACTTGCGGGCCGAGGAATGCGGATGCGGCTCGACTGTCCGCATAATGGTTTCAATCCGGATTCGAATGGAGAGCGATGAAGATACTAGTAACTGGCGGAGCGGGATATATCGGTAGCGTCACCGTGGAACGTTTGCGGGCCAAAGGGGAACAGGTGGTGGTGCTCGACGATCTGGTTCGCGGCCATAGGGAAGCCCTCGACCGCGATGTGCCCTTCTATCAGGGACGTATAGGAGACCGCGGCCTGATCGCGCGCATTGCGAAGGAGCACGAAATCGAGGCATGCGTCCACTTCGCCGCGCTCGCCTACGTGGGCGAATCGGTGGCGGAGCCCGCGAAATACTTCGAGAACAACGTAGAAGAGGGCGTCGCCCTGATGGGTTCCCTGCTCAAAGCCAATATTCGCCGCGTGGTTTTTTCCTCCACTTGCGCGACTTATGGCGAGCCCGAACAGATGCCGATTTCCGAGACCTGTCCCCAATGGCCTAAGAATCCATATGGATGGTCGAAGTTCACGATGGAGAGACTGCTGGAGAGCTACGATCGCGCTTACGGACTCAAATTTGTGGCGCTGCGGTACTTCAACGCTTCAGGGGCGACGGAGTTGCGCGGCGAGTTCCACGATCCGGAGTCGCATCTGGTGCCAAACGTCCTGGCGGCCGCCGCTGGCGCGGAACCGGAGGTTGCGGTATTCGGCAAAGACTACCCGACCCCGGACGGAACCTGCATTCGCGACTACGTGCATGTAGCCGATCTGGCGGATGCGCACATTCTGGCGCTGGAGCATTTGCGAAAGGGCGGCAAATCGGATTTCATCAACCTGGGAACGGGCCATGGCTATTCAGTGCTGGAAGTGATCGAAGCGTCGCGGCAAGTTACCGGCAATAAAATAAACATCCGGCACGCCGCACCCCGCCCGGGCGATCCAGCGCGGTTGGTGGCCGACGCCCAGAAAGCCCGCGCGGTGCTAGGCTGGAAGCCCACTTACGATTTGGCCGGCATTTTGCGGTCGCAATGGGAATGGCGCAAGAAAAATCCCAAAGGGTATAAATGCGCTTAAGACGCGGGACTCCGTCACAAAGACCAACGACGTAAAGAGTTCATAAGGACCGCGGTCCTTATCTCTATTATTTTTACTCCTTTGCGGTGTTTCTGATCCCGGCATGTATAATGCCGTGGGCCGATTGCTCGTGGAGGGCAATCGTTCAGCTTAATCCGAAAATCAAAGTCCTTGAGGTACCCGAATGCTGGGTAGACAGGTGGTCTTCGCCTGCCTTGAGGATGGGCAGAGGTACCATGAGAATAAAGTGGCTTCACCAATGCTTGCTCCTCGCTGTTCTTCTCCCGTTTTTTGCACCGACTCTTGTCGCACAGGAAGGAAGCGCTTCTCCCTGGGCCGCAGCGGTACTCGTGGCGCCGGATATTCACGTCGACCGGTTGGCGGCGGTGGAGCAAGCGGCCGCTGAGGCCAAGAGCGCGGGCGATAACGCCTGGATGCTCACGAGTTCGGCGCTGGTTCTGTTGATGACCGGCCCCGGGCTCGCGCTCTTTTATGGCGGGCTGGTGCGGAAAAAGAATGTCCTCTCCACGATGATGCAGAGCTTTGGAATGATGGCGGTGATCACCGTGCTGTGGGCGATCGTCGGCTACAGCCTCGCTTTCGGGCCGGGAAACAGCTTTATTGGGAGCCTCCAGAACGTCTTTCTGCACGGAGTGGGGCTCAAGCCGGACCCGGATTACGCGGCTACGATTCCGGCGCAGACCTACATGATCTTCCAACTGATGTTCGCCATCATCACTCCGGCTTTGATCACAGGAGCGTTCGCCGAGCGCATGAAATTCAGCGCGATGCTCTTGTATTTGACGCTCTGGTCGCTTCTGGTGTACGACCCCATGGCGCACATGGTATGGGGCAAGGGCGGACTGCTCAACGCTGCGCTGGGCGGGCGGATCCCGACACTCGATTTCGCGGGTGGCACCGTGGTGCATATCACTTCAGGCGTTTCGGCTTTGGTCTGCGCCCTCTACCTGGGAAAGCGCCTCGGCTATCCGAAAGAGGCGATGCCTCCCCACAGCGTTGTCCTTAGTTTCATTGGGGCCTGCTTGTTGTGGGTGGGCTGGTTTGGGTTCAACGCAGGGAGCGCGCTGGCTGCCGGAGGGCTTGCGACGAGCGCGTTTGTAGCGACGCACTTTGGAGCGGCAGCCGCCGTGATTGGATGGAGCGGGGCCGAATGGATGGTTCGAGGCAAGCCAAGCGCGCTGGGAGCGATCTCGGGCGGCGTTGCGGGCCTTGTGGCGATCACTCCCGCTTCGGGATTCGTGAGCCCGATATCGGCCCTGGCGATCGGGCTGATTGCCGGGTCTTTTTGCTTCTGGATGGTAACCTGGGTTAAATCAAGATTCAGTTATGACGATTCGTTGGATGCCTTTGGCGTCCACGGGGCCGGCGGGACAATCGGGGCAATTCTCACCGGGATTTTCGCTTCGAGCGCGATCAACCCGATGTTCAAAGATGCGGCAGGCAATACGCTTCCCTCGGGTGGGCTGGAAGGCAATTGGCACCAGATTCTGAACCAATTGGGCGGAGTTGCCATTGCCTGGGGGCTGGCCATAATAGGGACCCTGGCGATCCTAAAGTTTGTGGATATCGTAATCGGGCTACGCGTTAACGAAGAACAAGAAGCACAAGGACTCGACCTTTCGCAGCATGGAGAAGAGGGTTACTCCTGGGAGACTTCGGCCTAGCGAGGCACCCGATTTCCACGTAATCTTTCAGAACCGCTGCTTCCAACGAGCAGAAGCGAGAAGGAACGATGATAAAAGTTGAAGCGATCATTCAGACGTCAAAGCTGGATGCGGTGAAGGACGCCCTGCATGAAATTGGCGTCGAGGGGATGACCGTACTCGAGGCGCGAGGCCACGGACGGCAAAAGGGGCACACAGAGTTCTACCGTGGCCGGGAGTATACCGTCGACCTGATTCCCAAGATCAAGCTCGAAATGGTCCTTCCGGATGACATGGCCGAAAAGGCTGTGGACGCAATCAAAGTGGCGGCTCGCACGGGTAAGATCGGCGATGGCAAGATTTTCATCTCGAAGGTGGAAGACGCCATCCGCATCCGCAATGACGAACGCGGCGACGGAGTTCTGTAAAGCAAGGCGCGAGAGATGACATGCGGCTCGCCGGATTTGAAGCAACTGCCTTCCAAGAGCTAATACGAGCCATCCAAGGCTTGATTAGGTGGAAAGCGCTGTAATGTATATCCTTGTAGGCCGAAAAGCTCCTAAGAACAGGAATTCGATTTACTTGATATGGCGACCGGACCCTCACTGGCGATCGAACTCAGGGAGCTTTATGCAGCGGAATCCGCGCGCATTCAGCAGGAATTCACCGCGTCCACCGACGGGCGGGCAGCGCTGCTCGCGCGCACGTCACTGGTGGAATCGATCGCCCGCCGGCTGTGGAATGAATTAATTTCGCCCGAAACAGAAGGCCCCCGGAATTTCGCCCTGGTGGCTCTGGGCGGCTTCGGCAGGCGCTGGCTCTTTCCCCATTCCGATATCGACCTGATGTTCCTCCACGCGGGCGGAGACACCGAAAAGAAATTCAAGAACGCGATCCGAACTTTTTCTCAGGAGATGTGGGACCTCCGCCTGAAGTTGAGCCCAACGACACGAACACTTGCCGAATGCGAGCGGTTCGATCCGAACAACGTGGAATTCGCGATCTCCCTGCTGGACTGCCGGTATGTGGCGGGCGATCCGAATCTGTTCTCGCGCCTCCACGGCAAGCTGATTCCGAAGCTGGTTTCGCGCGAATCCCGTCTGATCGTGCAGAGGCTCACCGACCTCACTCGCGCCCGCTATAACAAGTTCGGCGATACCGTTTTCCATCTGGAGCCGAACATCAAAGACGGCCCGGGCGGGCTGCGGGACTACAACCTGGCGCACTGGCTGGCCGTAATTTCCGCGATCGAAGAAAAAGGCCAGTGGCCCGAGGAAGCTTCCCTGCTCCCGGCCCCGCTGCGCCAGCCATTCGAAGAGGCTCTGGCTTTTCTCATGTCCGTGCGCTGCTTTTTGCATTTCCGCTATGGGCGCGACGACAATACCCTCGCATGGATCGCGCAAGATGAAGCGGCTGCGCTTAGAATCGGGACACCCAGTTCAGAGCCACTCGACGCTTCCGAGTGGATGCGCATCTTTTTCCGCCATGCCCGCCTTATTCATCGGGTGGCCTCGCAACTTTTAGACGAATTTCCCGCGACGCGAGCATCTCTTTACCGGCAGTTTCAAAACCTGCGGTCGCGCCTGTCCAACTCCGAGTTTGCCGTCGTCGATAGCAGAATCTTTTTGCAGCGCCCGGAATCTCTGAGCGACCCGGCGCTGCCCTTGCGCATGTTCCGATTCATGGCGCGTCACGGCCTGGCGCTGAGCTCTACGACGGAACAGCAGATGGAGCAGGTGCTCGGATCGATCGCGGCCAATCCACCCGAAGGCGCGGAGCTATGGCACTACCTTCAGGAGGTGCTGGTGGCGCCTCATGCCGCGGACGCGTTGCGGACCATGCATTCCCTGGGCCTACTTACGCTGCTCCTGCCGGAAATGAAGGGCATCGATGCGCTGGTGATCCGCGACTACTCCCACCGGCTGACGGTGGATGAGCACACTTTTGTGGCGATTGAGAATCTTCACAAGCTGCGGCAATCGCATTCGAGCTGGGATCAGCGGTATGCGGAGCTTCTGGACGAACTCGAGCAGCCGGATCTGCTCTATCTGGCCATCCTGCTCCACGACACGGGTAAGGCGCTGAAAACCGATAACCACGTAATCGGCAGCGTCGCCCTGGCGAAGACTTGCCTTGACCGGCTCGATCTGGACGACCTCGACCGGGAAACGGTTTTGTTTCTGATCAATCGTCATATGGAGCTGAGCGCAGCGCTGCGCCGGGACATTTTTGATCCGGGCACGGTCCATCAATTCGCGGAGAAGATGGAAACGCCGGAGCGCTTGAAGATGCTCTGCCTGCTGACCTACGCCGACATCAAGGCGGTGAACCCCGAGGCGCTTACTCCGTGGAAGGCTGAAAACATCTGGCAGCTCTACATCAGTACCGCAAACCACATGCTGCGGACGGCGGACGAGCGGCTTCACGTCGACGAGGACGATGAGGTGCTGACCCATCTTCGGACCGTGGCGCCCGCAGCGGGTAAAAAACTGGAGAGTTTTCTCGAAGGATTGCCGCGACGATACCTGAGGACGCAGGCGGCCGGGGAAATCCTCGGTCAGATGGAAATGGCCAGTCACCTGGACGAAGACCCGGTGCAGTTATCGCTGACCCGGGGGCGGCACTGGTATGAACTCACGCTGGTAACGCGCGACCGGCCTTTCCTTTTTTCGAAGATGGCCGGCACACTGGCCGCATGGGGAATGAACATCGTGAAGGCCGCGGCTTTTTCGAACCACGATCGAATTGTGGTGGATACATTCTTCTTTACCGACCGGTTTCGGACACTGGAACTGAACCTGCCGGAATGGGAGCGTTTCAAAACCAAGATCCACGACGTGCTGGTCGGGAAAGCGGACCTCGATCGCATGCTGAAAGACCGGATGCGCTCGGAGAAGAACGTGATCCCCAAAGTCAAGATCCAAACGAAGATTGAAATCGACAACGAGTCTTCGCCTCACAGCACGCTGGTGGAAGTGATCGCCCAGGACCAGCTCGGGCTGTTGCATCGCATCAGTTCGCAATTTGCGCGCGAGGACTGCAACATAGAGATCGCCCTGATCGAAACGGAGGGCCAGATGGCTATCGACGTCTTCTACCTCACTTCCCGGGGGCTAAACTCACGCCGGAGAGCCAGGAACGGCTTCGCGCGGCCCTTCTTCACGAATTGGCCGACGAATAGCGGCGACGGGCGTCTTGAAACGGCAAGTGCCGCATCGGGTGTACCCTCATCGAAGTTCGTGCATCCAAATAAGAAGCTTGTGCGTATTATTGTTATAGCTGCTGTGAGTTCATGGAGGTACGGTCATGCTCATTAAGAAGAAGGCTGACTTAACTTATTCCGACGTGACCCCCAAGGCCTTGTATATGGGCCGGCGTAACTTCCTGTTGGGTTTGCTGGCGACATCCGGAGCGGTGGCGGCTTACAAAAGGTTCCCGGGCCTAGTGTCCGCGGCCGGAACGGGTTCGGTGCCGGTGAAGCTGAACGGACTGGTCGAAGGGCCGTATAGCAAGGACGCCGTCAACGAGAAGGTAACCCCCGCCCAGGATGTGACCCACTACAACAATTACTATGAGTTTGGGACGGACAAATCCGACCCGTCCAAGAACGCCAACAATTTTGTGACGACGCCCTGGACTGTTTCGGTCGAAGGGGAAGTGAAAAAGCCCCGCACTTTCACGATGGACGAAATCCTGAAACTGGCTCCCCTGGAAGAACGCATCTACCGTCACCGTTGCGTGGAAGCGTGGTCGATCGTGGTGCCATGGGTGGGCTACTCCTTCAGCGCTCTGGCTAAGCTGGTGGAGCCGACCCCCAGCGCGAAATATGTGGCTTTCACCAGTTATTTCGACAAGAAGCAGATGCCCTTGTGGCGGGATGCGGGAATTCAATTGCCCTACGTCGAAGGCTTGCGAATCGACGAGGCCATGAATCCGCTGACATTGCTGTGCACGGGAATGTACGGCGAGACGCTTCCGAATCAGGACGGGGCGCCGGTGCGCATGATCCTTCCCTGGAAGTATGGATTCAAGAGCGCCAAGTCGATCGTGAAAATCCGCTTCGTGAAGGATCAGCCTCCGACAACCTGGAACATCGAGAGCCCCACAGAATATGGGTTCTATTCCAACGTGAATCCCAGCGTCGACCACCCGCGATGGAGCCAGGCGAAGGAACATCGGCTGGGGGGCGGCTTCTTCGACCGGCCGATTCCCACGTTGATGTTCAACGGCTACGGCGATCAGGTCGCCAGCCTGTACTCGGGCATGGATCTGCGTAAATACTACTGAAGGCGATTTTCCACGTGATCAAAGCGGTTCTCACAAGCAAGTGGACCAAAGTGGTGGTGTTTGCGCTCTGCCTCGTGCCGCTGGCGATCCTGATCTGGAGAGCGTTTCACAACGAGCTCGGCGCCAATCCCATAGAATTCATCACCCACACTACCGGCGATTGGACGCTGCGATTCCTGATTCTCACGCTGGCCATCACCCCTCTGCGCAAGATTCTGCACCAGCCGCAGCTGATCCGGTTTCGCCGCATGCTGGGCTTGTTCGCGTTCTTTTACGTTTGCCTGCATTTCGCGACCTGGATCGGACTCGATAAATTTTTCGACTGGTCGGAGATGTGGAAGGACGTCCAGAAGCGGCGCTTCATCACGGTGGGATTCGCGGGATTCGTTCTGCTTATCCCGCTCGCGATCACGTCCACGGCGGGCTGGATCAGGCGCCTGGGCGGGAAGCGATGGGCGCTGCTGCATCGGGCGATTTATCTGACGGCGATCCTGGGTGTGATTCACTACTACTGGCTGGTGAAATCGGATGTCACAAAGCCCCTGCAATACGCGTGGATGGTAGGTATTCTGCTGGCGTGGCGCTTCGGCGACTGGCTCTATGGAAGATGGAAAGGCACGGCTCCGCGAGCCGTCCGGCGCGAAACGCCGACCTCCGCTGAAACCGCATAACCCTCCGGTGCTTCGGCCAATCCCAAGGGACCTTCCGATTCGAAAACGCTCCCAATGAGAATAGGGGACAAATTGTCGTGAATCTTGCGCGGAAGTTTGCACCAAGCCTTTGTGCGATGTGCTTGCTCGTGCTGGGCATCCTTCTTCTTGCGAGTGGATGCGGCCGAACGCCCCAGACGGGTAATTCCGATCCAGCGCCAACTGGAAATGCCCTTGCCGGAACGGCAGGCGCCACGAGCTCAGCCCCGAGCACCCCGTTGCGATTGCCCGATGCGGATGTGAACGTCCTCACGTATCACCACAACAACGGCAGGACCGGTGAATATCTGAGCGAAACGGTGCTTACCCCGGCAAACGTAAATTCGAACGATTTCGGGAAAATCGGATTTTTACGTGTGCGAGGCCTGGTGGACGCACAACCGCTTTACGTAGGAAGCCTCACCATCAAAGGCGCGCCGCACAAGGTGGTTTTCGTTGCTACCGAGCACGATCTCGTTTACGCGTTTGATGCGGATACGTTCTCGCCGCTCTGGCGAACCTCACTGCTGGGCGCGGGTGAAACGACCAGCGACAATCGCGGGTGCCAGCAGGTGACGCCCGAAATCGGAGTTACAGCCACACCCGTGATCGACTTGAGAAGAGGGACCAACGGCGCGATTTACGTCGTGGCGATGTCGAAGGACGGACGGGGACAATATTTCCAGCGCCTGCACGCGCTCGATTTAACGACAGGTTCCGAGCTGCCGGGGAGCCCGCAAACAATTGCAGCGACTTTTCCGGGAACGGGCGCAGCCAGCAGGAACGGTCAGACTTCATTCGACCCCAAACAGTACGAAGACCGCGCTGCCTTGTTGCTCTCGAAAGGCGTCGTTTATACGACGTGGGCCTCACATTGCGACCGCGAGCCTTACGGTGGCTGGGTCATCGCTTATGATGCCGCCACACTCCAAAAAGCCTCCGCCATCAATCTCACCCCCAACGGCACGCAAGGCGCGATCTGGATGACCGGAGACGGCCCGGCCGCGGACCAGGCCGGCAACGTGTATCTGCTCACGGGCAACGGAACCTTCGATACGTCCCTTGATTCGAAAGGTTTCCCCGCCCAGGGTGATTTCGGCAACGCCTTTGTGAAGATTGCCATGCGCGGCGGCCAGCTGACGGTGACCGATTACTTCACCATGCACAACACGCTGGAGGAATCCGAGCGGGACGAAGATATCGGTTCGGGAGGAATTATTCTCCTTCCCGACGTGAAAGATGCGTCCGGCAGGGTGCGCCACCTTGCCGTGGGCGCGGGAAAGGACCGGATCGTCTACATTGTGGATCGCGATTCAATGGGCAAATTCGACGCGAACGGCGACAAGGCGTACCAGGAAGCAGCCGGGGCTATTGCGGGCATGGAGTTTGCCACGCCTGCTTACTTCAATGGCGCGATTTATTTCGGGGCTTTTGATGACGCTGTTCGGGCCTTCCCATTGTCCAATGGAATGGTCCCGCGCTCGCCGGCCTCGCAGACGATGACAAGGTTCGTCGATCCCGGAACGACTCCAAGTGTTTCAGCAAATGGAAGCATCAATGGAATCGTCTGGACGGTCGAAAACTCGATCCCCGCTGCGCTGCACGCGTACTCGGCCAGCGACCTGAAGAAGGAGCTTTACAACAGCAACCAGGCCGGGACGCGCGATCAGTTCGTGAATAACAAATTCATCGCGCCGATTATCGCCGATGGCAGAGTCTATGTCGGAACCCCAACCGGCGTCACGGTCTTTGGATTATTGAAGTAGCTCCGCGTGCCTTTCAAATCCACGTCGGCATGTCTAAAAAACGAAGTGCCACTCACTGGCGTTACTGCTTAGATCGTGCCGGGTAAGTCTTGGTGAACATGTTCCGCTGGTTGGTGACGCTGAATGTCCCATCCGCCTGCGCGGACACCTTGATCCAGTACGCCTTGCCATTGTGAGGAGGCGGGGCAGGCGACCGGGGTTCGCGCAGCACGTACTCATCCGCCGGCGGAGGCATCGGCTCGACAGGCATTGCCGTCATGGGGTCGTCGAGAATGTTCGCAATGAACAATCCCGGCACGGTGTACTCCTGCCCGCTGAGCAGCGAGAAATGAAGCTCCCACAGATTCTCAAGGCCGGGTGAGGTATAAAAGGTTTTCATCGTTTCCGGCCGGCCGCCTTTGCGGATTCCATTGTTCATAATAATGACGCGCGGGCGAAGCGCATGAACGAGCGCCGGCGTATTGGCTACCACCAGTGAATGATTGGAGACCACGAACACGTCGGTGGTGCCGATGGGGTTGTTCGGGCACATCAGCTCGAATTCCTTGTTCCAGGTGAGGTCGCCCAAATGCACGATCCGAAACTTCCCGAACGCGACCACGCTGCCGAGGGAACTTGGGTTCTCGACTCCGCCGTCGTCATCCTTATCCCTGGGCTGGAAACTTACGCATTCCGGATTGGGATGACCGCCTCCGGGAAGGGGCGTCTTAATCACTCCGCCCGCCGCAGTCACCACGCGCCAGTCAAGGCCGGCGACCGGAATCCTATCTCCCGCCTTCACCACCGTGTGCTTCGACTTGGCATAGAGCTCGGGATAGATGTTCTTGAGGAATTCTTCGCCGTGAACGTTAGGCTGCTGCAAGTTCGGGCCGTGGTCGATGAAATTCCTTATCTCGATGCGCGAGGCGAGCTCGGCCGTGCCGCCGAAATGATCGCCGTGCCAGTGCGTGGTGATGAGATTATCGAGGTGCGTGAGCCCGGCATCTTTGACGGCATCCAGGATGCGGTTCACATCCCTGGAGTTGGGACCGCCGCTGCCCGTATCCATAAGCACCGATTCACCGGACGGCGAAACAAACAAGGTGGCGTTCCCGCCCTCCACGTCAATCACGTAGATGTCGAATGTTTTCGCTGCCTGTGTTTGCGCTATTGCGGGAATCCCGAAAAACAAGAAGGCCAGAAAAGTTGCAACTAAGGCGCGCATTAAGAATCCCTCCAAGGAAACGAGTCGTGCGGGTCGATTTCTAGCGAAACGGGCCGCTGAGTCCTGACATTCAGCGGCTCCTGCGACAACTCAAAAAGCTTTGGGATCATACCAGCTCTGAGGGCCGATCGAGTAATGAGCCTTGGCCCCACGAATAGGCTGTGACGAATGACCCGGTGTTAGTCTAAGCTTCTTTGGATTTGCGTGCCGGTTCAGACGAGCAAAATGGAAACTTTCGATGCCAAGTAATTTACGTTCGGAGATGTGGACTGGGAAGGTCGCCCTGATCACCGGCGCTTCCAGCGGAATCGGCGCGAGTTGCGCGAAATTGCTGAGCCAATGCGGAGCCAGGCTCGCATTGACGGCGCTTCCGAGCGAGCACTTCAAGGAAGAGGAGTCCGATTCCCGGCTCGTCGTCACAGGGGATATCACCTCAGAGGTCACCCGGCTTGAGGTAGTCAACCGAACCATCGAACGCTTCGGGCAAATCGATGTCCTCATCAACAACGCGGGCGTAGGCCAATACGGATACCCGACCGAGGTGGACACGGAAATTTCCAAGCGAATGTTTGACGTGAACGTCTTTTCCGCCCTGGCGTTGACGCAACTCGTGGTGCCCCATATGTTGGCAAGACGGTCCGGCACTATCGTCAATATGGGATCTGTGGGCGGCAAAGTGTCACTGCCATGGGCAGTGATGTACTGCGCCACCAAATGGGCGCTTCATTGTGTCGACGACTCCTTGCACCGGGAGCTGGCCGGCACGGGAATTCGAGTCATGAAGGTCTGCCCGGGAATTGTCGATACAAAGTTCCGTGATCATGTCCTCGCAGGAGCGGCGCCTCGACGCGTGGAGGGTATCCGTCGCGTCGTAAGCCCCGACGAAGTTGCCACCGCCCTGATTCGTGGCGTCGAGCGCGGCAAGCGGACCGTATTCGTCCCCAGGATCGGCTTCCTTTTCACCTCTCTCGATTTTTTTGCGCCGCGCGTGATGGATTGGTACCTGCGGGGGAAGACCTAAACAACAAGGCTCCCTTACATTTCTTGCGGCGAGGCAATCCCTGGGCTTCACGCTAGATTGACTCCGCAGCGGCGCGCCAGCCGATTTCGCGATTCCGTGGGGGTTAGATACTTGTTCGATGAGCGGCCGCACGCAATGCGGGATATACAACGTAGGCGGTGTACACTCGCCATAAGGAGCTCGAATTGGAAAACAGTAGGACCGGAAATCACCCATGAGCTTTCCCGAAAGCGTCAAAAACGTCCTTCAACAGAGTTACTGCTTCCTGTTGCGCTCACGAATCTCGCTGATCCGTGGGGTCACACTTGGCGATGGCGTAATTATAAAGGGGATGCCGATCATCGATACCAGCGGTGGCGGCGAGGTCTATATCGGGTCGGGAGCGACCCTGAACTCATTGAACTTCCGCTATCACATCAATATGCACAGCCCGGTGAAACTTATGGCAGACCGAAAAGGAGCGCAAATTCGTATCGGCGCGCAGACCAGAATCCATGGAACGTGCATTCACGCGTATAAATCGGTCACAATCGGCGAGAAGTGCCTGATCGCCGCGAACTGCCAGATCATGGACTGCAACGGGCACGATCTATCGTTCGACAATGTGGAGAACAGAATTCACACAACCGGCAACGCAGATCCGGTGGTCATAGAAGACTGCGTTTGGATCGGAGCGAACGCGGTTATTCTGTCCGGCGTGCGCGTCGGACGCGGAAGCATCATTGGCGCGGGAAGCGTGGTTGGACAGGACATCCCGCCGATGGTCGTGGCCTGCGGGAATCCGGCCAAACCCGTAAAGCGGGTTGCTCCCTCTGAGTCACTTGTTAATTCGCACGTATTGTCCCCAGACTGAACCCTGCATATTCCGATCATCCACACTGAATTCCCGGAACGCTCTCCCACCTCTCGATCCCCCAGCACTTATTTCGGTGATGTAGTGGCGCACACTGGCGCCAGCGCGCTCGTCCGCAGTTTGGCTCACGCCGGAAATCGAGATCAAGTTGCGCCGATACAGGTTCGATTATGAGATTTTAATGCAGCGGTCTGGAACTAAAGCAGTCCGTCCGTACAGTCGCCCGGAAATGTGGTTGAAGCGCAATCTCCGGGCATGGACACCAACAAGAAATACAACCGCAGCGTTCTCGCAGTATCCACTCTTCTCCTCCTTGCCATCCTGTTCCTTTTTGGAACCACGGTGACGAGAGCAGCTTCCTCCTCAAGCACCGCCACCGCCGCTTTTACGGGCGAAGACACCGCGACACAAGGAACATGGCGCGGCGTGTACGGACTGGACGGATATGCGATCGCAAATGACAGCCAGAGCGTGCCATCGTACGCGTCATTTGCCGTCCAAAATCAGGCAAATTACACCTGGGCTGGCAACACAAGCGATCCGCGGGCGCTCCAGAGCGGCGCCAACGCCGGTCGCATAGCGGCCACCTGGTTTAGTGCCTCGACTTTCAATTTTGATATCAACTTGACCGACGGCGCCGCGCACCAGATCGCCGTCTACGCCCTGGACTGGGACCAGTACATGGGCGGCCGCGTCGAGACGATTCAGGTGGTTGACGCCAACACCAACGCCGTGCTCGATTCGCGTCAGATTTCTGCCTTTACGAACGGCCTTTATCTCGTTTGGAACGTCACTGGCCACGTGCACATCACTGCAACGATGAACGCTGGTGGCAACTCCGTGATCAGCGGCGTATTCTTTGCGCCGACCACCAAGCCGGCCTTTACGCCCGCGGTTGCCAGCTTTGCCGGCTTTGATAAGGCCACTCAAGGAAACTGGGCCGGTTCGTATGGGGTAGATGGATATGCCCTCGCAAACAGCGGCCAGAGCATCCCGTCCTACGCGTCGTTTTTCGTCCAAAATCAGTCGAATTATACGTGGGCGAGCACCACGGGTGATCCGCGAGCGCTCGAGACCGGCACCGGCGCGGGTCGAATTGCCGCCACCTGGTATAACGCCTCAACCTTCGACTTCGATATCAACCTGACAGACGGCAAGTCACACCAAATCGCGGTGTACGCCCTCGACTGGGACGATTACATGGGCGGGCGGGCCGAGACCATCCAGGTATCGGATGCCAACACCAACGCCGTGCTGGACACGCGCGCAATCTCAGCCTTCACGAACGGCCTCTACCTCGTATGGAACGTCACCGGCCACGTGCACATCAGCGCAACGATGAATGCGGGAGGAAACGCCGTGATCAGCGGCGTCTTCTTCGGAGGCAGCACACCTGCGGTTGGTAGCGCCCAGATAACGGTCAGCCCGGCTTCCTTGAAC
Source organism: uncultured Acidobacteriota bacterium (assembly GCA_963709105.1). Lineage (GTDB taxonomy): Bacteria > Acidobacteriota > Terriglobia > Acidiferrales > UBA7541 > Palsa-295. Next base: position 154,279 of record CAVPVC010000001.1, on the reverse strand, counting down.
TTCGGCAGCTTGAATGTGGGAGCCAGCGGCACGCAGTCTTTTACGATCACCAACTCCGGCACGGCTTCCGGGAGCATCTCGCAGATTGCCGTCTCCGGGGCCGGTTACTCTGTCGCATCCTCGAACCTGCCGCTCTCGCTCGCCCCCGGGCAGAGCACCCCGGTGACTGTCACCTTCGCAGCAACCTCGGTGGGCGCGGCCGCGGGCACTGTAACCATCACCAGCAGCGCCACAAACTCGCCGGCAACGATCGCGATGTCAGCCACGGTCACCGCAATTGCCCCGGCCATCACCAATCAGCCTGTCAGCAAGAGCGTAACCGTGGGGCAATCCGCAACCTTCACCGTCGCAAACACCGGAACGGCGCCCATCACCTATCAGTGGCAGAAGAACGGCGTGGCCATCCCGGGCGCCACTTCGTCCGCCTACACCACCCCGGCCGCCGCGACATCCGACAACGGCTCGCTGTTCACCGTGTCCCTGAGCAACAGCGCGGGAACTGTTACCAGCAACGGCGCCACCTTGACCGTCACCGGCGGCACGCTGATTCTTAACGCCAGCTCGAGCAGCCTGGCTTTCGGCAGCGTGAACGTCTCGGCCAGCAGCGTTCAGACCGTGTCCTTCACAAACGCCGGCACGGCGAATGTGACCATCTCCAACGTCAGCATCTCCGGCGCGGGCTTCAACGCCGCCGGTATCGCGACGGGTACGGTTCTCACTCCCGGACAGTCTGCAGCCCTGAGCGTCACGTTTGCGCCGGCGGCCAGCGGCAGCGTCACCGGCAGCATCACGGTGAGCAGCAATGCCACCGCCGGAGCGAAGATCGTGTCTCTTACCGGGGCGGGATCGGTGCCGATGCAGCACTCCGTCGCTCTATCGTGGTCGCCCAGCGCCTCCACGGTGGTCGGCTACAATGTATACGTCAGCCTGGTCTCGGGCAGTGGGTATGCAAAACTAACCAGCGCTCCAGTGGCAGTAGTGGACTACATGGATTCGGGTCTCCAGACCGCCCAAACCCGCTACTACGTCGTAACGTCTGTCGATTCGAGCAACAACGAAAGCGCCTACTCAAACGAGGTGGCCGCAATCGTCCCGTAAACGCACGAAGGAGAGCCACCTCAACAATAAAGGCGCGGCCCGCAGCGCAGGCCGCGCCTTTTTTGTTCATGGCTCTTCTACTTGGCGGCAGCCGCGTTACGAAAGGCTCCGCGTGGAGTTCCTGGCACCATCAATCAAAATGCTGCATTTAGTTCGATGAGGGAGTGGCTCCAGCTATTGCGCAACCTGCATTTGCGCACAACCGTGGAGAGTGAATTGCGCCGGGGAAAATAGAAATTGCGTCGTGTACGTCGTGTTAACAACCACATAAGGATGCGGATTATTGGTGTCAGAACCGACTGCCGTGCATGGAATAACCGCGCCACCTGGCAAAGGACCTTCGGCGGACGTGGCGGACAAGGATGTACCCAGATTGGCGTCCGTTTGCGCAGCAGTCTGAATGTCCGTCGGATCTATGGCTGTTACAAGGTTTTGAGCACCGTAAACGGCTCCCGTTCTCGCGGCGTCCGCCACTATGATGGCTAAGTAGGCGTAACGCCCAATCTCAATAACTCCAAGCAATAAAGCTACAAGCAGCGGAAGCGCGAGAGCCATTTCTACGATGGCCTGGCCTCTTTCCCCTTGCGACTCCTCTATCTTCCGAAGACAGATCACGCTCATTCGACTCACACTCCGTCTATTCAACTAAAACACCGGTCTTTATTGGCGATCCGTTCGTAAGAAGTCCTGACGTAACGGCATTGGCGGGCACCGCATTGAATTGTATCCAACCGGCAACAACAATCGCATAAGCATCTACAATAGTGTATGCAGCATACTGGTTGGCAGCGCAGGACGAATGGGGATCGTCCGGAGAGTTATTTGGAGAGACGCTCAAAGTTAATGTTGCCATTGGAAAATAGAGCGCTCCGGTCGCATATGCATCCGTAGCGGCAACGCAATTAGTAGTCGCGGTAATCGAAAGCGCGATATTCGCTGGCTGGATATCGGTCGGATCCTGAAAGAATAAAACTCCTGTATCACTCGGAGCAGAAAGCTGGATTAATGCACCTGGGTCGATGTTAACCGCAGCAGACCCCGTCGTATAAATGGTCACCCCCTGGCCGGTAACGGTGCTACCAGCATTAATGTGCAGTCCGGCCCCGCCAATCGAATAAACTTCATCGCTAGAGCCGCTAGGATTGAGGTTTACTGCACCGCTGATTACGAGTCCGCACGGATACGTCGTCACTCCGGCAATGTATGCCGTGGATTGCCCCGCACAGGCTGGCACGCCCCCGCTAGGAGGAGTTAAGTACGCGAGTGGATCGGTTGTCGAAGCAATCGACGTTGACGAAGTGGGCGGCGACCCGTTGTAGAGGGGAGAGGGCGGTTGGCACGGAATGCTGTAGGTGCCGACCGTACCAACAAAGGTGCCGTGAACACAATGGCTCGCGTCTGGAAGCGACAGGGGGCCATCGTCTAAAACCCCGCAATTCTGTGCTTGGATATCTATCGGGTCATCATCACCGGGGCCTGTGATGTTCGTGAGCGTACTAATGCCGCCAGGCCCAAGGGCGTACATACATGCCGTTCCAGGCCCCGGGTAAGCCACGGCCCATGCGGTGATGGGATAAGACGAAAACGACGAACCGAGAACCTTAACAAAAAACGTGGAAACATTTTTGGTGATCTTGGCTTCGACGTAGTGGGGATCACCGATGTGAGCGCCGTCTGTGGGGGTGCCGATATTTACAGCCGCACCTGAAGTGTCGAAGCCATTGTAGGAAGCATTCGTTTGACCCGCATTTGTCATCTGCGAACAAGGTGGCGTGCCGTTACATGCGCTGATTTGGTTAGCCGCGGCAATTGCGGCGCTGTCGGCTGCCAGTTGTTCGAGCCTTTTCTGATAGCGCAAATACCCCATATCGACTGCAAGGCCTGCTGCGAGTATAAGAACGACCAGCGCGACGGCGACAATCAGAATCGTTTGCCCAGACTCGCCTCTGCGTCCTTCGGACGCTTTGCGCGAACCGTCACTACGAACCGTAGATGGCGTGGGTATCACTGTGTAATCACCGTGCTTGAAGTACTGGACATGTTCACCGGCAAGGCGGGCAGCAGGGGAAAAATGAACTGAAACTGATAATTTACGCTTACCTGCACGGTGCATCCTGGACTGTTGACAACCGCCGTGCAAATGGAAGGGCCTCCGGGCTCGATGGGAAAGTCCTTTACCAGGGTAAGTTTGTTCGTGTTGATTCCGGTGCCGGCAGCCTGCGCCTGGAAATAGGATTGTAAATCCATGGTACAGGAGGCCAGACCGAGCTGGCAATCCGCTCCCCGGACGCTCGCCATGCGGGTTGCCTCGCGCGCCGTGTTGGCGACGTAATGATAAGCAAAAAGGGCCCGGCCAAAATCAACGATTCCGAAAACGAGCATAAACAGGACTATGGCAATCAGGCCAAATTCAACCAACGCACTTCCGCGTTCGGAGCTTTTCACCGAAAACGTCCTCGTTACAGGGCCCCTAAGAGGGACCTGATAGCGTTATAGGCCAGGGAACCTCTGATTTTATCAGGACACACGACGGATAGCCCGCGTGACTTAAGCCGCCTGTATTCTGTGGCAACTGGCGTGCCAACCCGGTTCTAGAGTCATCCCCGACTTTTCTTGGATTTGGAGCCGTATGATCCAGACTTGAAGGTCGAGGTCCAATTTTTTTCATAGTTGTGGCCCCCGAATAGCCGGAGTTTTGCACCACGAGGCTGCGACCTCCCCAGGAAATCAAGGGGCGTCTTCGCTTTTGTTTCGACTGCTTGGCAGCCTCCCGCGAGAAGCGTTTCGTTAGTCGTTCCGCTCTGATTTCACCAATCCGTCCCCGCCTGCGAAGAGAACCCATTTTCGTTCTGGAACGCAGCTACGCAGGGTTGGCCGGTTGGACACCACAGGTATCTGGACTGGGCGGATGGGCCGATGTACCAAATCCGACCATTCGGACAGTCGAATCGGAACATCCCGCATGTGTACTCTGCCCTGATGTGACTTCCGCGTGTGTACTCTGCCCCCAGACACAAAGCCAATTCTCACAAGGACAAGACATGACCGTTCTGCGAAATTTGCTGCTCTGGTTCCTCGCGAGCCTGACCTTGGCCTCCATCTCCACCGGCAGCCCGATGCCTACAACGGGATCTGCGAGCGCGACTTTCGTTCGCCAGGACACCACCACGCAGGGGACGTGGAAAGGGACTTACGGGGCAGATGGATATTCGATCGCCAATAATACGCAGAGCATCCCCGGCTACGCCACGTTCGCAGTTCAGAACCAAGGAAACTACACGTGGGCGGCGAGCACGAGCGATCCGCGAGCGCTCCAATCGGCGAGCGGGACTGGCCGGATCGCCTCGACGTGGGATGGCGTTCCCGCGTTTAATTTCGACGTGAATTTTACCGACGGGAACACGCATCAACTGGCCATCTACGCACTCGATTGGGACAGCTACTCTGGTATTCGCGCGGAGACGGTGCAGATCCTGGACGCCGCGACGGGAGCGCTGATCGACAGCCGCGCGCTTCCCAATTTCGTTAACGGGACTTATCTGGTTTGGAACATTTCCGGACACGTGACGATCAATGTGATGCTTAATTCGGGCGGAAACGCGGTCGTCAGCGGAGTTTTCTTCGGGAGCGGCGTCGCCTCCAACGCCGCGAATACCCCAGCGAGTCTCCCAGGGTCCTCGGCGGCCAGCTTCGTAACCTCGGATACAGCTACCGAAGGAAGCTGGATTGGCAAGTACGGGTCGGACGGATATTCGATGGCCAACGCTTCGCAGAGCATTCCTTCGTATGCCACGGTCTCCGTGCAGAACCAGCTCAATTACACCTGGGCCTCAGGCACCAGCGACCCGCGCGCTTTGGAAACGGGCAGCGGATCGGGAAGAATTGCGGCGACATGGTTCAGCAATTCAAATTTTGATTTCGACGTCAACCTCACGGACGGCAAGCCGCATCAAGTGGCCCTCTACGCGCTCGATTGGGACGATTTGTACGGGGGCAGGGCGGAGGAGGTCCAGATTGCGGACGCCGGAAGCGGCGCCGTGCTGGACACACGGATCATTTCCGGCTTTACGAATGGAATCTACCTGATATGGAACGTCACCGGGCACGTCAAGATTACCGTGACGCTTACCGGCAACGGCAACGCGGTGATCAGCGGAATATTCTTTGGAAGCGCAACCGCCCCGGGCACATCGGGCGGCACGACGGCTCCCACGACCGTTTCGGCAACCGAGCCCGTTTCCGTATCCGTAGCACCCTCGATAGCCGCCTTAGCCCAAGGGCAAGCGCAGGCTTTTTCCGCAACCGTGCAAAATTCCACGAACACCTCGGTTACGTGGACGATCAGCCCGAATGTAGGCACGATCTCTTCCACTGGGGTGTATACGGCTCCCGCGACGATAGCGGCGGCTCAAATCGTGAGCGTGACGGCCACCAGCGCCGCAGCGCCCGCCACGGCATTCGCCAGCGCGACGGTTACCCTGGCGCCTTCCCAGACGCCAGCCCCGGCGTCTTCTACGTCGCTTCCGAGCGGCCTGGCGCTCCACTGGACGTTCGATACGGCCAGCATCTCCGGAACGACGGTAACCGACACGTCCAACAACGGCGGGACCGGCACGATGTACGGAAATCCGGCGGTGGTAACTGGAAAGCTCGGCCAGGCGCTCAGCTTCAATGGCGTGAATTCCCTGGTCTCGATGTACGCCTATGGAGACCCCCTCACGGAGTTCAATAACAGCATCACTCTTTCGGCATGGATCAACACGACGAACAGCTCGCGCACGGAAGCGATCATTTCAAAGTACAGCGCCGCGGGAAGTGGAGATGGATATGTGTTCCGGACCGACGCCGCCGGGCATGTGGAACTGATGGTTGGCTCAGGAGATTTGAGCGCATATCCCGCCACGGTTACCGACACGAGCATCGTGAATAACGGGCAATGGCACCACGTGGCCGCGGTGATTACGATGGGCCAGAACGTTCAATTCTACGTCGACGGGAAGCTGAGCTCGACCGCCGCGATGTACACGCTGGCCAACGGCGATGCCTGGTCCAACCTGGAGGTGGGAAGCTCTTCTTACGCGCCTTACGGTAACTACTTTACGGGGAGCATCGATGAAGTGCAGGTTTACGATCGGGCCCTGGCCGCGGCTGAAGTAAGCACCGTCTACACGCTGACAGGGGGCACCCAGACCCAGGCTTCCTCCACGCCACCGACAACCACAACGACTCCGCCAGTAACGCCACAGGGCCAGCTGTCTGTGGGCCCCACAAGCTTCAATTTCGGAACCGTGCTTATCGGAAGCAGCGTCACCGAATCGTTCACGGTTTCGAATTCCGGCTCGGGCAGCCTCACGATTTCGAATGTGAGCCTTGCGGGGCCAGGTCTGGCGGCGACGGGGGTATCGGCGGGGACAACTTTGGCGGCCGGACAGAGCACTACGCTCACCGTGACGTTCACTCCAGCCGCAGCGGGAACGTCCACGGGCTCGGTGACATTCACGAGCAACGCAGCGGACGCCAGCCTGGCTCTTGGCCTGACGGGGACGGGCGCGCAACCGGCGCCGGTGGTGCATTCTGTGATCCTATCGTGGGCGCCCAGCGCGTCGCCGACGGCGATGGGATACGACGTGTACCGCGGAACGACCGCAGGTGGGCCCTATACTTTGCTTAACAGCACTCCCGTATCGGGGACAACGTTTACCGACACCACGGGAGTAGTCGGTCAAACGTACTACTATGCTGTTACGACGCTGGATTCAAGCGGGGTTCAGAGCGGATACTCCAACGTGGTGTCCGCAACGATCCCGTAGGCTGGGATTGCGAAGGATCTGGGTGCCGCGACGAAAGCTCTGGGAGCTAGAGGGTATTCGAAGAGATGATGCTCTTCCGGTGGGAACTTATTGGAGAGAAAAGAAAAGGCCGAGCATTTTCTGCTCGGCCCTCTCCGGGAGCCAGTGAGCCAGTGGCAACTGGGTCTTACAGTGCTCTTTAGACCAGGGCCTTGCGGCGGAAGCCCAAGCCCATCAAACCGAGCAATCCGCTGCCAAGCATCAGCAGGCTGGAGGGCTCAGGGGTTGAGGAAGTGGTGGTGGTAAACATCACCGCAAAGGAGTTGTCGGTGACCGTCCAAGTGTTGCTACCGTCGTAGGTCAGGATGCCAACGCCGGTCTGTGGAAAAGAAGCGCTGGTGCCCGAGAATGTGACAGAGGCGCTGCACTCGGAACCCGTCCCAGGCGTCAAAGTCGAACCACTGACCGTGAAGTTCGCGGTGGACGTAGAGCAAAACGTGTGGCCGTATCCGTTCGAATAGGTTTCAAGAGGCGTAGTAAGAGCGACACTTACGGTCGACGAAACACCAGTACCCAGAGTCGCCGAGGTCTCGGTTAACGTAAATCCGCCGCCGCTTGCGAAATCGACTGTGGCGAGCTCGCTGCCACCAACGCCCAACTCGGTCTGCGTACAGGTGGCCACGCCGGTGCAAAAACCACCCGTAGCGTTGGTAACTGTGACTCCCGTGAAGACCGCGTCTGCTTTTGCTGACTGCATCGCTCCCAAACACAAAAGACCTGCTGCTAGTATCGAAGCTTTAAAAAATTTCCCCATTTGTCACCTCTCGTTAAATTTGAACTTCAGCCGCCAGTTCCAAGGGCTCAAGGCGCACAACCCATCGCCTTAGGGCCACTTGGATACAAAGGCCCCCACCCCTGTTACTGCAATCACCATACCAAAAACAGCACCGCTGGAAATACAGGGGGTTACGGTAACTCAACCCCGCGTATTGTGCAATCCATTTCACTATTCGGGAACCGCGCAGGCTGTCGTGCTGTACCAAGCGTTCCCTTTTTATTCGCCTTCTGGGAGCCGATGACGAAACGAGGCCTTTCGTCCCAGCCATCCATTGCTTCGGCGCTCGCATTTGCGTGTCGCATCTCCTTTACGAAGGCCTTTAGCGGGCGGACTGGAAGAATACCCCGCTGACCACAGCATTGGCGTAAAGGGCCGTCACGCTGATCTTTACGTGGCCCGAGACGTTCCAGTAAACGTACTCCCCGCCCGTGAACGACGAGATCGTCCGGCTGTCCAGAACCGCGCCCGTTACTCCGTCCAGCACCTGGATCTGCTCGACTCGTCCAGCCTGGTAGTTATCCCAGTCCACGGCATACACGGCCACCTGGTGCGTGTTCCCGTCCGTGATGTTCACATCATAATTGAAGGTCGCAGTCGGGCTATTGAACCAAGTTGCTGCGATCCGTCCCGTTCCGACGCCTGCCTGGAGCGCCCGCGGATCGGTCGAGATCGTCACCCACGTGTAGGTGGACGCTCCATTGACCGTAAAGTTGTTCAGATACGAGGGCAGGCTGGGTGTACCCGTAGCGATCGTGTAGCCGTCCGCTCCGTACACTCCCTCCCAGTTCCCTTGCGTCGTCGTGTCCGTGCCTCTAAACGTCGCCTGATTTACCACTGCGGCGTTCACTACCAGCGTGACTGTTCCGGTCGCAGTCGTGTACGTCGTCGTGTTAGTGGGTGTGAAAGTCACCGAGAGCATCTGGCTGCCCGCTCCCAGCACCGTCCCCAGGGCCGGCGTGTAGGCATACGTCCCGGCTACCGTCGATCCGTTGTAGCTCGCTGTCGCATCCAGCTGCGTCGCACTCAGTGCTGTCCCCTGCGTGATCGGCGCAGGCGTCGGCCATGTAATCACCGGCGCGCTCTGATTGGTTACCATCAGCGTCACCGTGGCTGTTGCTGTCGTGTAATCCGTCGTATCCGTTGGCGTGAACGTCACCGACAGCGTCTGGCTCCCTAATGCCGGCACCGTCCCGGAAGCCGGCGTGTACGCATACGTCCCGGCCACCGCCGTCCCATTCAACGACGCCATTGCGTTGAGCTGCGTCGCACTCAGCGCCGTTCCCACCGTGATCGGTGACGGCGTCGGCCATGTGAGCACCGGCGTCGCCTTATTCACCACCAGCGTCGTCGTTCCCGTCGCCGTCGTGTAATGCGTCCCATCGGTCGGCGTGAACGTCACCGACAGCGTCTGGCTGCCCGCTCCCGGGGTCGCCCCTGCCGCCGGCGTATAGGCAAACGTTCCAGGCACCGTGGTCCCGTTGTAGCTTGCCGTGGCATCCAGTTGCGTTGCGCTCAGCGCCGTTCCGTACGTCACCGCCGAAGGCGTGCTCCACGCCACCACCGGCGTGTTCTTCACCACATTCCCACCGCCGAAGAACACCCCGCTGATTACCGCGTTGGAATAGAGCGCCGTCACGTTGATGTGTACGTGCCCCGAGATATTCCAGTACACGTACTCCCCACCCGTGAACGACGAGATCGTCCGGCTATCCAGAACCGCGTTGGTCGTCGCGTCCAGCACCTGCACCTGCTCGATTCTTCCGCCCTGATACGTATCCCAATCCAGCGCGTATACCGCCACCTGGTGCGTCTGCCCGTCCGTGATGTTCACGTCGTAATAGAAGCTCGACGTCGCGCTGTTGTACCAAGTGGCCGCGATCCGGCCGGTTCCCGTTCCTGCTTGCGGCGCTCGCGGATCGGTCGTGATCGTCACCCACGTGTAGGTCCCGGCTCCGTTCACCGTGAAGTTGCTCAGGTAAGACGGCAGGCTGGGTGTTCCCGTCGCGATCGTGTAACCGTCCGCTCCGTACACTCCCTCCCAGTTTCCCTGCGTCGTCGTATCGACCCCCACGTACGTTGCCTGATTGCCTGCCGCCGCATTCACTACCAGCGTCACCGTCCCGGTGGCGTTGGTGTACAGCGCCGTGTTGGACGGCGTGAACGTCACCGACAGCGTCTGGCTCCCCGCTCCCAGCACCGTTCCCAGCGCCGGCGTGTAGGCATACGTCCCGGCTACCGTCGATCCGTTGTAGCTCGCTGTCGCATCCAGCTGCGTCGCGCTCAGTGCTGTCCCCTGCGTGATCGGCGCAGGCGTCGGCCATGTAATCACCGGCGCGCTCTGATTGCTCACCACCAGCGTCACCGTGGCTGTCGCCGTCGTGTAGTCCGTCGTATCGGTCGGCGTGAACGTCACCGACAGCGTCTGGCTCCCTAATGCCGGCACCGTCCCGGACGCCGGCGTGTACGCATACGCCCCAGCCACCGCTGTCCCGTTCAACGAAGCCATTGCGTTGAGCTGCGTTGCGCTCAGCGCCGTTCCCACCGTGATCGGCGAGGGCGTCGGCCATGTCGATCACCGGCGTCGCCTGGTTCACCACCAGCGTCGTCGTTCCCGTCGCCGTCGTGTAATGCGTCCCATCGGTCGGCGTGAACGTCACCGACAGCGTCTGGCTGCCCGCTCCCGGGATTGCACCCAGCCGCCGGTGTGTAGGCAAACGTTCCGGGCACCGTGGTCCCGTTGTAGCTTGCCGTGGCATCCAGTTGCGTTGCGCTCAGCGCCGTTCCGTACGTCACCGCCGAAGGCGTGCTCCACGCCACCACCGGCGTGTTCTTCACCACATTCCCACCGCCGAAGAACACCCCGCTGATTACCGCGTTGCTATAGACCGCCGTCACGTTGATGTGTACGTGCCCCGCGATGTTCCAGTACACGTACTCCCCACCCGTGAACGACGAGATCGTCCGGCTATCCAGAACCGCGTTGGTCGTCGCGTCCAGCACCTGCACCTGCTCGATTCGTCCGCCCTGATACGTATCCCAATCCAGCGCGTATACCGCCACCTGGTGCGTCTGCCCGTCCGTGATGTTCACGTCGTAATAGAAGCTCGTTCCGCTGAACCACGTCGCCGCGATCCGGCCCGGTTCCCGTTCCTGCCTGCGGCGCTCGTGGATCGGTCGTGATCGTCACCCACGTATAAGTCCCGGCTCCGTTCACCGTGAAGTTGCTCAGGTAAGACGGCAGGCTCGGTGTGCCCGTCGCGATCGTGTAACCGTCCGCTCCGTACACTCCTTCCCAGTTCCCCTGCGTCGTCGTATCGACTCCCACGTACGTTGCCTGATTGCCTGCCGCCGCGTTCACTACCAGCGTCACCGTTCCGGTGGCGTTGGTGTACAGCGCCGTGTTGGACGGCGTGAACGTCACCGACAGCGTCTGGCTGCCCGCTCCCAGCACCGTTCCCAGCGCCGGCGTGTAGGCATACGTCCCGGCTACCGTCGATCCGTTGTAGCTCGCTGTCGCATCCAGTTGCGTCGCACTCAGTGCTGTTCCCTGCGTGATCGGCGCAGGCGTCGGCCATGTAATCACCGGCGCGCTCTGATTGCTCACCACCAGCGTCACCGTGGCTGTCGCCGTCGTGTAGTCGCGTCGTATCCGTCGGCGTGAACGTCACCGACAGCGTCTGGCTCCCTAATGCCGGCACCGTCCCGGACGCCGGGGTGTACGCATACGCCCCAGCCACCGCTGTCCCGTTCAACGAAGCCAGTGCGTTGAGCTGCGTTGCGCTCAGCGCCGTTCCCACCGTGATCGGCGAGGGCGTCGGCCATGTGATCACCGGCGTCGCCTTATTCACCACCAGCGTCGTCGTTCCCGTCGCCGTCGTGTAATGCGTCCCATCGGTCGGCGTGAACGTCACCGACAGCGTCTGGCTGCCCGCTCCCGGGGTCGCCCCTGCCGCCGGTGTGTAGGCAAACGTTCCAGGCACCGTGGTCCCGTTGTAGCTTGCCGTGGCATCCAGTTGCGTTGCGCTCAGCGCCGTTCCGTACGTCACCGCCGCTGGCGTGCTCCACGCCACCACCGGCGTGTTCTTCACCACATTCCCGCTACCGAAGAACACCCCGCTGATCACCGCGTTGCTATACACCGCCGCTACGTTGATGTGCACGTGCCCCGCAATGTTCCAGTACACGTACTCCCCGCCCGTGAACGACGAGATCGTCCGGCTATCCAGAACCGCGTTGGTCGTCGCGTCCAGCACCTGCACCTGCTCGATTCGCCCGCCCTGATACGTATCCCAATCCAGCGCGTATACCGCCACCTGGTGCGTCTGCCCATCCGTGATGTTCACGTCGTAATAAAAATTCGTTCCGCTGAACCACGTCGCCGCGATCCGCCCGGTTCCCGTTCCTGCCTGCGGTGCTCGCGGATCGGTCGTGATCGTCACCCACGTGTAGGTCCCGGCTCCGTTCACCGTGAAGTTGCTCAGGTAAGACGGCAGGCTCGGTGTTCCCGTCGCGATCGTGTAACCGTCCGCTCCGTACACTCCTTCCCAGTTCCCCTGCGTCGTCGTATCGACCCCCACGTACGTTGCCTGATTGCCTGCCGCCGCGTTCACTACCAGCGTCACCGTCCCGGTGGCGTTGGTGTACAGCGCCGTGTTGGACGGCGTGAACGTTACCGACAGCGTCTGGCTCCCCGCTCCCAGCACCGTTCCCAGCGCCGGCGTGTAGGCGTACGTCCCGGGCACAACCGACCCATTGAACACCGCCGACGCATCCAACTGCGTGGCGCTCAGTGCCGTTCCTGCCGCGATCGGCGCAGGTGTGGCCCACATGATCGTGGGCGCGCTCTGATTGGTCACCACCAGGGTCACCGTTGCCGTTGCCGTCGTGTAATCCGTCGTATCCGTTGGCGTGAACGTCACCGACAGCGTCTGGCTCCCTAATGCCGGCACCGTCCCGGAAGCCGGCGTGTACGCATAGGCCCCGGCCACCGTCGTCCCGTTCAGCGAAGCCGCCGCATTCAGCTGCGTCGCGCTCAATGCCGTTCCTACTGTGATCGGCGAGGGCGTCGGCCATGTGATCACCGGCGTCGCCTTATTCACCACCAGCGTCGTCGTTCCCGTCGCCGTCGTGTAATGCGTCCCATCGGTCGGCGTGAACGTCACCGACAGCGTCTGGCTGCCCGCTCCCGGGATTGCACCCACCGCCGGTGTGTAGGCAAACGTTCCGGGCACCGTGGTCCCGTTGTAGCTTGCCGTGGCGTCCAGTTGCGTCGCGCTCAGCGCCGTTCCGTAAGTGATCGCCGCTGGCGTGCTCCACGCCACCACCGGCGTGTTCTGAACGGCATTCCCATTGCCGAAGAATACTCCGCTAATCACGGCATTCGGGCCGCCGCTCACGGTCACGTTGATGTGCACGTGGCCCGCAATGTTCCAGTACACGTACATTCCGTTCGCGAAACCTGAGATGGTCCGAGTATCCAGTACGGCGCTTGTTGCGGCATTGACGATCTGGATGGTCTCCGCTCTGCCGAGGCCGTCCCAATCCAAGGCGTACACGGCCACTCGATGAGTCGCACCGTCGCTGAGATTCACGTCGAAGTCAAAAGTCGGCGCATTGAACCAAGTCGCAGCGACTCGTCCCGAGCCTGACTCCAGGGCGCGAACATCCGTGGTATTGCTGGCCCATTCATACAGTTGACCATTTTGAGGCGTGAATGTGGCGTAAGACGGAATGCTCTGCGCGCCATCCGCGATGGCGTAGCCATCTCCCCCGTACACGCCTTCCCAATTACCCTGAGTGCTCGTATCGGTGCCCGCGAAATTAGCCGCGGTTCCCACGCCCGTCGTCAGATAAACGGTGGCCGTGTTGGAAGCAGTTCCATCGGCGCTTGTTGCCTTCACGGTGACGGTTAGGGCGCTGGAAATGGAGGCCGGGGCCGTGTACAGACCGCCCGTCGAAATTGTGCCCGAAGCGGCGCCAGCTGGACTAAGCGACCACGTCACGTTCTGATTCGACGTGCCACTCACTTGAGCCGTGAACTGCTGGGTCTGCGAACTGGACAGTGTGGCGCTCGGCGGCGTGACGCTGACGCCCTCCGTGGTGCTTTCGAAGAACACGCCGCTCACAACGGCATTCAAGCCCGCCGTGTCGGTCACGCTGATCTGCACGTGGCCGGAAATATTCCAGACCAGGTACAGGCCCTGCGTAAAGTTCGAGATGTTGCGGCTGTCGAGCACCGCGTTGGTGAGAACGTCGACCACGTTAACGGTCTCGCCCCGCACTCCGCCGTAGCTATCCCAGTCGAGCGCGTAAAGGGCAATCTGATGCGAATTCCCGTCTGTGATATTCACGTCAAAGGTAAACGTGCTGCCGTTCCAGCAGGACGCGATTCTTCCATTGCCCGCGCCATTTTCCAAAGCCCGTGGATCGGCGGTCACACTCGTCCATGTGAAGTTCTGCTGATTGGCAACCGCGAAGGTCGCGTACGACGGAACGCTCGTGGAATCGTTGGCAATCACGTGGCCGTCCGAGCCATACATTCCGTTCCAATTCCCTTTCGTGGAAGCATCCGTGCCGACGAAGCTGGCCTTGGCCTGATCGACGATCAATGTGACGGTCGCCGTGGCATTGGTGTAATCGGCCGTATCGGTCGGAGTGAACGTTACCGACAAGGTCGAGCTTCCCGCCGTGGGAATCGCCCCGGCCGCCGGGCGTGTACACGAACGCTCCAGGTATGAGAGCGGTCGCGTTCAGCTGCAGCGCGCTCAAGGCGGTTCCCGGCGTGATCGGAGCCGGGGTCGCCCATGTGAGTACAGGCGTGGCCTTGGTTACCGACATGGAGCCATTCACAAAGCTGAACGTATAATTCGCCGCGCTCAAATTCCCCTGCGGTCACGGTGATCGGATAGGAAGCCACAGGACTCGTAGCCGTCGCGCTCGTCGTGAGAGAGGGAGAGCCCGTCAAAACGGAGGACGTGTCGGTGCTGACGAAGCCGGAGTAGCTCGGCGTAAACGTGGGGTTGGCCTGGCCGAATACGCGCGTCGCCGGGGCCGCGCTGACGGTCAAAGTCGCCTGCGTGATGCTGATTTGCACTGTCTGCGTGGCGCTGGTGTAGTCCACCGTGTCGGTCGGAGTGAACGTCACCGAAAGGGTCTGACTCCCGACCGCCAGCACCGTGCCCGCCGGCGGCGTGTAGACAAACGTTCCAGGAAGCGACGTTCCGTTATAGGAAGCTGACGCATTCAACTGTGCGCCCAGGGCCGTGCCGTAGGTGATCGAAGCCGGAGTCGCCCAAGTGATCGTCGGATGAAGGTTCCCAGTTCCCGTTCCCGACAAGGTCACCGTTTGGGTGCTGCCAGCGACGCCGCTGGCATTGTCCGTCACGGTCAGGGTTGCGGTTCTCGCACCCGTGGCCGTCGGAGTAAATGTAATGGAGATCGTGCAAGACGAGCCCGCCGCAAGTGTGCCGGCAAGGGAGCTGCAGGTATCGGACCCTTCGACGAATTCGCCCGAGTTCGTGCCGCTGATCGCGATGCTGAAAGCCAAAGGACTAGTCGTGCCGTTGCTGAGCGTAGCTGTGGACGCAGCGCTCGGGATGTTTTTCTGCTGGCTTCCGAAATTCAAGGCTCCGGGCAAAAGATTGACTCCCGCCGGAGGCGCTGCGCCTGCCGGTACGAGGAAGGTATACGCGGTTATGTTGCCGACGAGCGGGCTGCTCTGCGCACCGGTATTCGTCGACGTGGAGGCCTGCCCTTCCGTCGCGTAGGCGTACACGGTGTGGATGCCCGTGGACAGTGTGGGCGTGCTGCCGCTGAATGCGCCGGAACCCTGGCTGATGCCCGAACTCCACGTACCCAGCCAACTATCCACCTGATAGAAAACTGCGTTGGGAGAGCCAGTGGTTAATGAATTTGTAGAAGTGAAACTCATGACGGGTGCAACGCTGGTGGCCAGGTTATTTGCCAGAGGCGTGATAGTCGCCGTGACGGGGACCGACTGGATCTGCTCTTCGGTGATGACCGAGACGTTTCCGGTGCTGTAGTTCGCGACGTACACTTGGCCGGTCACCGGGTTGACCGCGACAGCCGTTGGCTGGGGCAAATACACGTTGGGATCGGTGACAGTAGTTGTGTAATTGGTGGTGCCATCAATTACCGAAATGTTGTTGCCGCCGTAGTTCGCGACGTAGATCTTGTCGCTGGCCTGGTTGATCGCCAGAGCGAAGGGATTGGTGCCGACACTTACGCTGGTGGCGGTGTTGGTGGCTCCGTCGAGAACCGAAACCGTGTTGCTGCCTTTGTTGACGATATAGACTTTATTCGTGGCCGAGTTCACCTTGAGGAAGAACGGCTCGGATCCGACCGTCACCGTGGTCACGGAATTCGAGGTGCCATCGACGACCATCACGTCGGGTTCGAGATAATGTCCAACGTAAATCTTGTTGGTGACCGGGTTCACCGCGACCGCCCAGGCATCCACGCCCATGTTGGGAATGTTCGTGGTGTTGTTGGTCGCGCCGTCGATCACGGTCAAGCTACCCTGATGAACGCCGTCGCCGACGTTCGCGACGTAAATCTGGTTGGTGACTGGATTCACGGCTACCGCAATGGGGTTCTTCGCATTCGGATCCTGGACTGTGGTCGTGGCGTTCGTTACGCCGTCGATGACCGTGACGGTGCCGTCGACGTAGTTGGCCACGTAAATCTTATTGGTTACCGGGTTGACGGCGACGTCGTAGGGCGAAGAACCGACGCCTACATTGGTGGGGGTGTTCGTGACGCCGTCAATGACGGTGATATTCGAGCTGCCGTTGTTGACCACGTAGATCTTGTTGGTAATCGGATTGACCGCGACGGCGTAGGGCGCCGTCCCGGCGGTTACGCTCGAAGTGGTACCGCCTCCGAGCACCGAAACCGTGCCGGCTCCGAGGTTAGCAACGTAAACCTTGTTGGTGACCGGATTCACGGCTACTGCCTGGGGGTTGGTGCCGGCGGCGAACGTGGCCACCGTGTTGGTGGCGCCGTCGACGACGCTGACATTCGCTCCGCCGGAATTGGCGATGTAGATCTTGTTGGTGACCGGGTTTACGCCAAGCGCGCCGGGAGACGTGCCGCCCGAGATGTTCGTGGGGTTGTTATTCCCGTCGATAACCGTGAAATTGCCGCTGCCCTGGTTGGTCACGTACACCTGGTTCGTAAGTTCGTCCACGGCAACCGCAAACGGGTGGGTACCCGCCGCCACCTGGGTGGTGTTGTTGCTGCCGTCGATCACGGTTATGTTGGCGTTCTGGTTATCGGCCACGTACGCCTTATTGGTGATCGGATTCACCGCGATAGCATACGGCGCATTGCCGGTGGACACGGGTGTAGTGCTGCCGTTACTTCCATTGATCACCGTTACGTTGTTGCTGCCGACGTTGGCCACGTAAATCGTATTGGTGACGGCGTTCACAGCGACGGCGAAGGGATTGGTTCCGGCAGCGATTGTCGTAGCGTTGTTGGAACTGTCGATCACGGTTACATTCGAGCTGCCATAATTCGCCACGTAGACTTTGCCCGTGACCGGGTTCACTGCCAGCGCTGACGGCGCGGTTCCGGCTGTTACCGGAGTTGTAGTTCCGCTGACCCCGTCAATTACCATGACGTCGTTCGAACCTTGATCCGCGACGTAGATTTTGTTGGTGCGCGAGTTGATCGCCAGGGCGATGGGGTTCGTTCCCACGCCAATCAACGTGGTGTTGTTCGAACCATCGATCACCGAAACAGTGTTGTCGGCATAGTTGGCGACGTAAGCTTTATTTGTGACGGGATTCACGGCCACGGCGGAAGGCTGGTTCCCGACAGTCACAGTAGCGGTGCTGTTTGTTGCTCCGTTGATGACCGTGACTGTGCCGCTGGCCTGGTTGGCCACGTACGTCATGTTCGTGGCAGGATTGACGGCTACTGCGGCAGGATTATTGCCCGCCGTCACAGACGCAGTCACCGCCCCTTGGTTGGTGCTGGGAGCCGCGCTCACCACGAGGGTGGTGGCGGCCGTTACCTGCTTGTAGTCGACGCTATCGGTTGGCGTGAAGGTGACAGAAAGATTCTGGTTGCCGGCGCCCAGAACAGTTCCGGCCGCAGGCGAATAGTTGAAGGTTCCGGGGAGTGCTGACCCATTGTAAGTCACCACGGCGTCCAACTGTGTGGCGCCAAGAGCAGTTCCGTAGGTGATGGCTGCGGGAGTCGCCCATGTGATTGACGGCGTTACCTGCGTGACCACCAGCGAAGTGGTCGCCGTGACCGGCGCGTAATCCACTGTATCGGTCGGGGTGAACGTGACCGAAAGCGTCTGCGTTCCGGCGCTAGGAATCACGCCCGCCGCGGGCGTGTATACAAACGTGCCCGCCACGCCGCCCGAGGTTGCGTTCAGCTGCGTAGCGGAGAGAGCCGTTCCGTAGGGCACGCTCGCCAGGCCCGACCAAGTGATCGTGGGCGTGGCTTGATTGACGAGCACGCTCACGCCGGCCGTTGCTGACGTAAGATCTGTTGAGTCGGTAGGATTGAAGGTCACCGACAGAGCTTGGATCCCCGCTGCCAGCTTCGTATTCAGCGCGGGAGTATAGACGAATGTCCCGCCCACCCCCGTGCCATTCAGTGCAGCGCTGGCATTCAATTGTGTGCTGGAAAGTAGAGTGCCGTATGTGATTGCAGCCGGCGTACCCCAAGTGATTGTCGGCGTGGCCTGGGTAATATTCAGAGTTCCATTCACAAAAGAGAAGGTGTAGTTCGCGGCGGTCAAGGAACCCACACCCGCGGTGATCGTGTACGGTCCAACCGGACTGGTGCTCGTCGCCATGGTGTTAAGGCTCGGCGAGTTCGCGCCGATCACTGATGTTTGGGTATCGCCATTTACAAAGCCGGAATAGCCTGCGGTGAATGCGGGATTATTCTGGCCGTAGACTTTGGTTGCGTTGTTCGCCGTCACGATAAGAGTGTTTTTGTTCACGACGATCTGCACCGTCTGCGTGACGCTCTTGTAGTCCGCGGTGTCATCCGGATTGAACGTGACGGACAAGGTCTGGGTGCCGGCAGGCAACACCGTTCCTAAAATGGGCGTGTAGACGAACGTGCCGGTAAGAGGCGCGCTGTTATAGCTCGCGGTTGCGTTCAACTGATTTATCGTGAGCGGCTCTCCATAAGAGATGGAGCTGGGGTTTGCCCAAGCGATAACTGGGCTCAAGTTCCCGGTGCCGAAACCGGTGAGGGTAATTACCTGGCTGGTACCCAGCACGCCATTCGAATTGTCGGTGATGGTTAAGGTCGCGCTGCGGCTGCCCGGAGCGGTGGGTGTGAACGTTACCCCGATTGTGCAGGACGAGTTTTGCGCGAGCTGCCCGGCGAGCGCTCCGCAACCGTCTCCCAGAGTCTCGCTGAAATCACCGGGATTGCTTCCACCAAATGAAAGGCTGAAGGTAAGCGTCGGACTGCCGGCGCCATTCGACAGCGTCACCGTCTGCGAAGCGCTGGGAACTGTAACGGGCTCATTGCCGAAGGCCAGGCTCGTCGGGGTGGAGCTGGCGCCCGTGGGCACAACAACAAATCCGTAAGCCGCAATGTTGCCGATGAGCGGGCTGCCCTGAAGGCCCGTGAGTGTGGACGTGGCGGCTTCGCCGTCAGTCGAGTACGCATACAGCATGTGGAAGCCAGGAGTCAGGGAAGCCAGGGTGCTGCTGAATGCGCCGGAGCCATTGTTCGTGGCGCTGGTCCAAGCGCCCTCCCACGTGTCGACCTGATAGAGCAGGTTGTTCACGGGCGCGCTGGTGAAGGTGTTGGCCGCCGTAAAGCCGAAAGCGGGAGTGAAGTTCGTCGTCTGATTCCCCGCAAGAGGCGTGATCGTCGAAGTGATGGGGATCGTCTGCACCGGCTGCACGGTGATCGCGGTTACAGTTCCCGCGTTGTAATTCGCGACGTATGCCTGGCCCGTCGCGGCATTCACGCCTACCGTTGCGGGCTGCCCATTGCCTTGGACGTTGGGATCCGTAAGGGTGGTCGTCGCGTTCGACGTTCCATCGATGACGGTGATGTTGGCACTGCCGCTGTTCGCCACGTAAATCCTGTTCGAATTCTTATCGACCGCAAGGCCTTCCGGCTGTGTTCCGACCGGCACCGTGACAGTCGTGGCGGTCGTATTCGTTGTTCCGTCGATCACCGTGACGTTCGCGCTGCCACGGTTGCTCACGTAAATCTTATTGGTCGCTGAATTCACCGCGATTGCATAGGGAGATGTGCCCACGCCGATCGTGCTTTGCGCATTCGTCACGCCGTCGATCACGGTCACGGTGTTGCCTGTCGCGTTGGCTACGTAAATCTTGTTGGATGCCGAGTTCACGGCGATGAACGATGAGCCGCCGGCAACCGTCAGTGTCGTGGTCAGATTTGTGGCTGCATCGATCACCGTCAAGGATGTGCCGCCGTTGTCCACGTACACCTTGTCGGTGACAGAATTTATGGCCAGGTGCGCAGGGTTCCCTGGCACTGAAATCGGTGTGGTTGCGTTGCCGTTATTGGCATCGATCACCGTTACGTTGCTGTAATAGCAGGCGACAAAAACCTTGTTCGTTATCGGGTCGACCACGATGGCAAGGGGATAGATTGAGGCGCTGCCCAGAGAAACAGACGTGACGGCATTGGTTACGCCGTCGATTATGCTAACCGTTCCGTCGCCAGGGTTCGCGGTATAGATTTTGTTGAGAACTGGATTTACCGCAACGGCAGCGGGACTCAGGCCTACAGTGACTTGCGTCACGGCGTTGTTGTTGGCCGGGTCGATTACCGTAACCGTGCTGCCGTTGATGTTCGGTACGTAAATCTTCTTCGTGACTGGATTTACACCGACGGCATTCGGACCGGGGCCTGCGGTAAAGTTGGTGATGGAATTTACAGATCCATCGAGCACCGTCACGTTGCCGCCGTTGGAGTTCGCCACGTAAATCTTGTCCGTCACGGGGTTCACGGCCACCGAGCGCGAGTTCGTGCCCGTGCTTACCGCCAGCGACGTATTCGTCGCGCCGTCGATCACCGTCAAGCTGCCGGCAAATGCAGGCGAAGACCCGCTGCTGGCCACGAAAATTTTATTGGTGAGCGGATTCACAGCCACCGCGTAGGGCAGAGTGCCGGTCGCGATGGAGATGGTGCCGTTCGAAGCTCCATCGAGCACCGTCAGCGTGCTGCTCCCGTTGTTGGCTATGAAAATCTTGTTCGTCACCGGGTTCACCGAGACCGCCATGGGTTCGGTTCCCACGCCGATATTGGTCACGCCGTTGTTGGAGCCGTTAAGGACCGTCACCGTACCGATGAAATTCGGAGAGGCGCCTTCGTTCGCCACATAAATCTTGTTGGTGACCGGGTTCACTGCCACCGCAACCGGGGCGACTGCGCTCGGGTCCGTGACCGTGACCGGAACATTCGTGCTGCCGTTAATCACCGATATGGTCGAAGCCCCGCGATTGGCCACGTAAATCGTGTTCGTCGCCGGATTCACCGCGATAGCGGAAGGCTGGCTTCCCACCGTTACGCTGGTGGTAACGATATTCGTCGATCCATTGATGACCGAGACCGTGCCGCTGCCCTGGTTCGCGACGTAAATTGTATTCGTGATGGAGTTGACCGCAATCGCATAGGGCGTGCTGCCGACGGTGATCGTTGTGGCGACGGTGTTGGTAGTTCCGTTGATCACGCTGATGTTGTTGCTGCTCTGGTTGGCGACGTAGATCGTGTTCGTTACCGGGTTCACCGCAAGAGCCGAGGGCTGGGTTCCCACCGTCAGCGTGGCAATCGTTGCGTTGGTCGCGCCATTCACCACCGTGACGTTATTCGTGCTCGCGTTCGCGATGTAAATCGTGTTGGTCGCCGGATTCGTGACTACGGCGTCCGGAGCGCTTCCCGCCGTGACGGTGCCCGTTACCGTCGGTGCATTGAATGCCGCCGCGCCGGTAACATTCAGGGTGACGCCCGCTACCGCCGAGGTGTAATCGACGGTGTCATTCGGTGTGAATTGAGCCGAAAGGCTCTGCGCTCCCGGCGCCAGCACCGTGCCGGCCACCGGACTGTAAACGAGAGTGCCCGCGGCGGTGGGGCCGTTAAACGTAACCGTGGCGTTCAACTGCGTGCTGCTCAGGGGCGTTCCATAAGCAATGGAAGCGGGAGCGGTCCAGTTGATCGTGGAGGTGACTTTATTTACCACCAGCGTGGTGGTGCCGGTGGCGGTCGTGTAGTCGATCATGTCGGTCGGTGTGAACGTCACCGACAGAGTCTGAGTCCCGACGGTCAACAGGGCTCCCGAGGCGGGCGTGTAGACGAAGGTTCCCGGAACGGACGAACCGTTCACGGTGGCGGTGGCATTCAGCTGCGTGGCGCCAAGCGTCGTGCCGTAGGTGATGGCACTAGGCGTAGGCCACGTGATTACCGGTGTGGTCTGGGTCAGCGCCGATTGCGCCGTCACCAGGAAGCCGTAGCCCGCGACGTTGCCGATCAGCGGGCTGCTTTGCAGCCCGGTGATGGTGGATGTGCCGGCCTCGCCATCCGTCGCATAGGCGTAGAGAATGTGGAAACCGGGCTTGAGAACGCCCGTGGAGCCTGTAAAGGTGTTGCCGGTGGAATTGGTCGTCGCCGTCCACGGTCCCTGCCAGGTATCCACCTGGAAGAAAACGTTGTTTACGGTGCCGCTGGTAAGAAGCGTGTTCGCGGCCGCGAAAGTAAACGTGGTCGTCGCTGTGTTCGTCAGGTTGTTGGAGAGCGCTGTAATGCCCGGCGTAATGGGAATCGTCTGCTGCTGCTGCTCCGTGATCTGGGTAACGGTGTTGCTGGTTTCGTTGGCGATGTAGGCCTGGTTGGTGACCGGGTTCACCGCGACTGATATCGATCCGACCGCGGTCGGGTCGGTGATCGTGAAAACGGTATTGGTGGCGCCGTCGATTATGGTGACATTGCCGGGATTGCCGGCAGTACCCGCGCCATAGTTGGCGACGTAGATTTTGTTCGAGGTCGGATTCACCGCGATTGCATAGCAAGTGAGCGCATCCGGATTGGTGTTAGTGACGGTCGTTAAAGCGTTCCCGTTGTTCGCGTCTATCACCGCGATGTTGTTACCGTCTTTGTTAGCGACGTAAATCTTGTTGGTGACCTGGTTGACAGCAACCGCGAATGACTCCGTGCCCGCAGTGAGTACGCTGGCAACTGTGGCGGCCGTCGAACTGGTCGCGCCGTTGATGATCGTCACGGTTCCGGTGTTGGGGTTGGACACCGTGTGCCCGTTTTGAGTCGAAAAGGTTCCTTCGTTCGCTACGTATACCTCGTTCGTTACGGTGTTCACCGCTACGGAATTGGACGTCACGAAGCTCGGGTCAACCAGGGTGGTCGCTATGCTGCTGGCGCCATCGATCACGGAAATGTCGTCGTTCGTATAGTCAGTGACGTAAATCTTGTTCGTGATCGGATTTACCGCAACCGCGGAAGGATGCCCGTTGACCCCGATGGTAGTGGGCAAATAGGAGTTGTTGCCGTCGATCATTGTGACGCCGTAGTAGCTCACCGCATAAACCCTGTTCGTTACGGGATTCACGGCCAGGGCGGTGGGGTTCGTCGAGACATTAACGGTAGCCACCACCGTGTTGCCATTAGCGGCGTCCACAACCGACACGTTATTGGAGCCGTAATTCGCCACGTAAACCTTATTCGTGACCGGATTCACAGCCACGGCATACGGATTCGCCCCTACGGTCACAGTCGTATCGTTATTGAAATTTGTGGGGTCGATTACTGTGATGAAGCTGCTGCCAAAGTTCGCGGCGTAAATCTTGTTCGTCACCGGATTGACCGCGACCGAAATGGGATTCACACCGCGCCGTTCCAATGCCGGTCGGGATCAAATTCGTAGCCCCGTCCATCACGGAGAAACTGCTGCTGCCGTTGTTCGCGATGTACGCCTTATTGGTAACGGGATTGACCGCAACCGCTTGCGGCTTCGTGCCAACAGTAGCGCTCCCAGCCGCGCCGGCCAAGGTAGTAAGGGTAGCGCCCGCGATGACCGTCACGGAATTGCTCGAGGAATTGGTCACATAGATCTGGTTCGTGATCGGGTTGATCGCCAGGCCCATCGGCACATTCTGCACATTGACGAGCGCGATTGAGTTTGCGTTAACCGGGTCGATCACCGTGACGTTGCCGCTGCCCTGGTTTGCCACGTACACCTTGTTGAAGACGGTGCTTACGACGATCGAGACCGGGTTCGTGCCGATCGTTGTGAAGCTGGAAGAGGTGTTGGCGCTGCCGTCGATCACGGTAACGTTCGCGCTGTTAAAATTGGCGACGTAAATTTTGTTCGTGACGGTATTCACGGCAACCGAAACGGGCTTCGTGCCGGCGGCCGGGGTGGCGACGACGCATGTTGTTGCTCCCGGTGATCACGGAAACGTTGTTGCTTCCGCTGTTCGCCACGTAAATCTTGTTGGTCACGGGATTCACGGCGATCGCAGCAGGAGCCGTTCCGACTGTCACGGGTGACGCGCTGTTACGCTGGCGGCTGTGCCGCCGATCGCTCCGTTGAGCACCGTTACGTTATTGCTCCCGGAGTTCGCCACATACACTTCGTTGGTGATCGTGTTCACCGCAATGGCCGAAGGGTTCGTTCCAGCGGCGATATCGGTAAAAGTGCCCGAAGCGCCGTCGATTACGCGTGACGTTCCCGCTCCCGCTATTCGCCACATAAATTTTGTTCGTTACCGGATTCACCGCGACCGCGACGGGCATCGTCGCGCCCAGGTCGGTTATCGTGCTGATGCTATTCGTGAGCCCATTGATCACCGTCACGTTGTTCGATCCCTGGTTCACCATGTATATGGTGTTGGTCACGGGGTTCACGGCCACGGCGTAGGGCTGCGTGTTTGCGCCGGCGCTCAGCGTGGCAGTGACGGCCTGGGCGTGCGCGGACAATCCGCCCAGCAGGAGCGCGAGCGTAGCCATCATGAAGCGGAAGGCAGCCTTGCGCGCCGGCGTGGAAAGATACGGCAGCGGCTGCTTCAGTTTATGACCCGCGGTGTTGTTGTTTCGTTGAACTGCGCTCATTCTGGCTCCTGAAAAGTGAAACGATCTTTTTTCGGGCAATCGCGATACAGCGACAAAAAACGTCAATTTCTTGATCTCCGGCAACCGACAGTTCACCGGTAGAATGTGAACAAGCGTTACGCACGCGCGCTACCAGGGCCAATCACTGAAAGCAGAGGGGTTGCGGAAGGGCCTGTTTATGCGGGTAAAAGCGTTTTCCCTATTGTGGCAAGCGCATTCTCAAAAGCTGATTGAACTACGCAGAGTTTTGGATCGAGGTAGTTTGAGTAGTCGCAGTACCGTCGTACTAGTAAGACAGACTTCGTCCCCTTCAGTCCTCCGAACAAAAGGAAAACATCCGGTGGTACGTTTTTTATTTGAAGAAAATTCCGCTGACGACAGCGTTCGTCTGCGCCGAGGCGGTGTTCGTGACGTTGATATGCACGTGCCCGGAAATGTTCCAGACCAGGTAAATTCCACTCGTGAACGCCGAAATGTTCCGCGTATCGAGCGTGATATTGCTGTTCGCGTCCACGATCTGAATTGTTTCCGCCCGCCCTCCGGCATAGTTATCCCAGTCGAGGGCGTATAGCGCCACCTGATGTGTGTTTCCGTCGGCGATGTTCACATCGAAGTAAAAGCTCGTGCCGCTGAACCAGGTGGCCGCAATCTGCCCGGAACTCCCGCCGCTTTGCAGCGCGCGCGGATCGGTGGTGGGCCATGCCCATGTGTAATTCGCCTGGTTGTCGACAGCGAACGTCGCGAATGCCGGAATGCTCTGCGAGTCGTTGGCGATCGCCCACCCGTTTGAACCGTACACGCCCTTCCAGTGGCCCTGCGTGGCCGTATCGGTGCCGCTGAAATTCACGGCGGCTCCGGGGGTCAAATTCACCGTGGCGGTTGCCGATTTCGCGGTGTTAGCCATACTGGTTGCCGTAACAGTGACCGCCATCGCGGTGGTGAGGGTTGCCGGGGCGGTATAAAGTCCCGCCGCCGAGATGCTTCCCGCAGCCGCGGTATTGGGCGTCAGGGACCACGTGACATTCTTGTTCGTCGTCCCGGTCACCTGCGCCGTGAACTGCTGCGTCTGCCCGCCCGCCAACGCCACCGTCTGCGGGCTGACACTGACTCCCACTGTGGTGCTTTCAAAGAACAGACCGCTGATGACCGCATTTCCGGCGCCCGTGAGCGTGACGTTGATTTTCACATGCCCGGAAATGTTCCAGATCAGATAGATCCCGTTCGTAAAGGCGGAGATATTCCGGGTGTCGAGCACCGCGCCCGTTGTGCCATCCAGAATCTGAATCATCTCCGCCCGGCCGCCTCCATAGTTATCCCAATCCAAGGCGTAGAGCGCGATCTGATGCGAGTTCCCGTCGGTGATGTTCACGTCAAAATTGAAAGTGGAGCCGCTGAACCAGGTGGTCGCCGTGCTCCAGGAGTTCACTCCCGACTGCAAAGCTCTCGGGTCGGTCGTTACCGCTGCCCAGGTGTAGTTCCCCTGGTTCGCAACGGCGAAGGTGGCGTAGGAAGGAATGCTTTGTGAATCATTCGGGATCGCCCAGCCGTCGCCTCCGTAAGTTACCTTCCAGGTTCCCTGCGTCGTCGTGTCCGTCCCTACGAAACCCGCCTGATTGTTCGAGGTACCCTGATTTACTTGCAGAGTCACCGAGCCGCTCGCCGACTTGTAGTCGGTCGTGTCAGTCGGTGTGAACGTCACCGACAGCGTCTGGCTTCCCGCGCCAAGAACGGTTCCCGACGCCGGAGTGTAGACAAATGTTCCGGCAACGCTGGCGGTCGCGTCCAGTTGCGTGCTGCTCAGCGGCGTTCCGCTGGTGATTGGAGCCGGCGTGGCCCAGGTGATCACTGGCGTAGCTTGATTCACCGTCAACGTCACCGTGCCGCTCGCGCTCGTGTAGAGAGTCGTATTGCTTGGCGTAAATGTTACCGACAGCGTCTGGCTGCCCGCGCCTGGAACGGCTCCTAAAGCCGGCGTATAAGCGAACGTCCCGGTCACCGTCGACCCGTTGAAGCTCGCGGCCGCATCCAGCTGCGTCGCGCTCAGTGCCGTCCCGTAAGTAATTGCCGCGGGCGTCGTCCAGGTGATCTGCGGAATGCTTTGATTCGTGACCTGGATCGTCGCGCTTCCGGTCGCCGTCTTGTAATCGGTGGTATCGCTTGGCGTAAAGGCGACCGAGAGCGGCTGGCTGCCGGCTCCCAGAATCGTGCCCGCGCCCGGCGTGTATATAAACGTTCCCGGCACGTTGGCGGTCGCGTCCAATTGCGTGCCGCTCAGCGGTGTCCCTGCTGTAATCGCGGCGGGATTCGCCCAGGTAATCACGGGCGTGGCCTGATTCACCGTCAGCGCCACTGTGCCGCTCGCGCTCGTGTAGAGCGTCGTGTTCGTAGGTGTAAAGGTAACCGACAATGTTTGGCTTCCCGCTCCCAGGATCGCCCCGGCGGCTGGGTTGTAGGAGTAAGTTCCGGCCACCGCCGTTCCACCGGACATTGCTATCGCATCCAGCTGCGTCGCGCTCAATGCCGTCCCGTAGGTAATTGCCGATGGCGCGCCCCAGCTGATCGTCGGCGTAGTCTGGACTGGCGCACTACCCCAGAAGATTCCGCTGACGACGGCGTTCCCGCCGCCCGTCAAAATAACGTTGATCTTTACGTGTCCGGAAATGTTCCAGATCACATAGATACCATTCGTAAAGCTTGCAATGTTGCGGCTATCGAGTATCGTTCCCGTGTTGGCATCGGCAATTTGTATCGATTCCGCTCTTCCGCCGCCGTAGTTGTCCCAATCGAGCGCATACACCGCAATCTGGTGCGTATTGCCGTCGGTGATGTTCACATCGAAATTGAAACTCGGCGCGTTGTACCAGGTCGCGGCTATCCGGGTCGAATTGACACCGGATTGCAGCGCCCGCGGGTCCGCCGAAGGCGACGCCCAGGTATAGTTCAGCTGATTCTGCACGGCAAACGTGGCGTAGGAAGGAATACTCTGCGAATCGTTGGCGATCGCCCAGCCATCTCCCCCGTAGGTGCCCTTCCACGTTCCCTGCGTAGTCGTGTCCATTCCTACGAATTTTGTGGTTCCCACTGCCCCGGCAACCAGATTCACCGTGGCGGTGCCCGACGTGGTGCCGTTGGAGCCTGTCGCCGTAATCGTCACAGCCTGTGAGACCGCGATCGTGGCTGGAGCCGTATATAAGCCCAACGCAGATATGCTTCCCGATGCCGGATTATTGGGATTGCTCACAGCCCACGTGACATTCTTATTCGAAAGCCCGATCACCTGGGCCGTAAACTGCTGCGTTTGGCCCGACGTCAGGCTGATGCTCAGCGGGCTTACGCTGACCTGAGGGGCGGCGACCTTCACCGGATCGAAAAAGACTCCGCTGATCACGCCGT
Organism: uncultured Acidobacteriota bacterium; assembly: GCA_963709105.1. Lineage (GTDB taxonomy): Bacteria > Acidobacteriota > Terriglobia > Acidiferrales > UBA7541 > Palsa-295. The sequence continues at coordinate 126,058 of CAVPVC010000001.1, read as the reverse complement.
TTCCCCCGGCTGTCATCGTCACCGTGATGGTCACGTGCCCGGAAATGTTCCAGACGAGATAAGTGCCGTTTATGAAGTTCGTCACGCTCCGAGTGTCGAGCACGGTCCCCGATGTGGCATCGAGAACCTGCACGGTCTCCGCCCGCACACCCGCATAGCTATCCCAATCGAGCGCATAGAGTGACACACGATGGGAATTGCCGTCCGTGAGGTTGACATCGAAACTGAACGTGGACGCGTTGAACCAGGCAGCCGCGATGCGCGTGGAACCGCTTCCTGTTTGCAGCGCGCGGGGATCGCCCGTGCTCATAGTCCAGGTAAACGCAGCCTGGTTCAGTGCGGCGAACGTTGCGTAGGTCGGAATGTTCTCCAGATAATTGGCGATCGAGAAACCGTCCGCTCCATAGGCCCCGTACCAATTCCCTTGCGTTGTAGTGTCGAACCCCACGAAGCTGGCCGCGATCGGCGTGGATAAGTTGATTGTCGATGTACTGGCGGTCACACCGTCTTGCGCGCTGGTTGCCGTGACTGTCACTGTTTGCGCCGTGGCAATCTGCGCGGGAGGTGTATAAAGGCCGGTTCCGGAAATGCTTCCAACGCCTGCGGGGCTGATCGACCAGCTGACGTTCTGATTCGAAGTGCCTCCGACGGTCGCCGTGAATTGCTTGGTTTCGCCCGACGTCAGATTGACATTTTGCGGAGTCACGCCGACGGTGATGGCAGGCTGGGCGCCCCCAAAGAATATTCCGCTGACCACCCCTTCGTTGCCGCCATCCTCGGACATGATGATCTGAATGTGCCCGTATGCTTTCCAAACCAGCCAAATTCCATTCGTAAAATTCGAAAGAACCTGCGTGCTGAGCACCGCACTGGTATTGGCGTCGATGACCTGGATCGTTTCGACCCTTCCCTGGCTGTCCCAATCGAGGGCATAAAGAGCGAGCTCGTGGGCGTTTCCGTCGGTGAAATTGATATCGAAGAAGAAAGGCTCGTGGTTGTTGTACATCCACCACGACGACGCAATCCGCCCCGTTCCGCTGCCCGATTCCAGCGCCCGCGGATCGGTCGTGCTGCTGGCCCAAATCTGATTAAAAGGAACGGTTGCCGCGTACGCCGCGTAAACAGGGATGTTTTGAGAATCGTCGGCGATCGCGTAACCGTCGCCCCCGTACATTCCGCGCCAGTTTCCTTGCGTAGTGGTGTCGGTGCCCATAAAGTTGGCAGTCGCGCCGGTGGTGAGGGTGATCGTCGCGCTACCCATCTTCGTTGGATCGGCCACGCTTTGCGCCGTAACTGTGACGGTCTGGTTGCTCGCAATCGTCGCGGGGGCGGCGAACAATCCCGTGGTCAACACCACACTGGAAGCCGAGCTCGTTGACCAATTCACTTCTTGATTCGTGGTTCCGAGAACCGTGGCGGTAAATTGTTCCGTCTGGCCCGCAGCTAAAATCGCAGACGGCGGATTTACGCTCACGCTGATCAAAGTGCCGTTGCCCCAAAACGCGCCGCTCAGCACAGCGCTGCCGCCGGCAGTTTCCATCACATTGATCTTGACGCTCCCGCTGATGTTCCAAATCAAATAAATGCCATTGCTGAAGCTGGAAATGCCCCGGGTATCCAGGATCGCGTTGGTTGTCGCATCGACAATCTGCACGGTTTCCGCGATTCCCTGATTATTCCAGTCGACGGCGTACAGCGCGAACTGGTGCAATTTTCCGTCGGTAACGTCGACATTCAGATTGAAAGTCGAAGCGCTGGACCAGGCCGCGGCGATCCTTCCGGAATTACTTCCCGTCTCCAGGGCACGCGGATCGGTCGAAGTCGCGGCCCAGGTCGTGTTGGTCTGGTTCTGGACGGCGAAAGAAGAATAGGCCGGCAGACTTTGGGAATCGTTGACGACCGAATATCCGTCTGCGCCATAGACTCCGTGCCAACTGCCCTGCGTGGTGGTATCGGTTGAAAGAAAATTGGCGACCGCGCCGGTCTTCAGGTTTACGGTGGCTTGCATTGACTTGGTCGGATCCACCATGCTCGTTGCGGTGACCGTCACCGTCTGAGCGCTCGTGACGCTGGAAGGAGCCGTGTAAAGGCCTGCGCTGGTGATATTTCCGAGGGCGGGAAGGATCGACCAGGATACGTTTTGGTCCAAAGTGCCGGCAACAGTGGCGGTAAACTGCTGCGTCTGGCCCGCATTGAGGCTCACATTTTGCGGACTGACGCCCACGCTGATGCCGCTCGAACTCCCGCTGCTACCCCCGAAAAAAGCTCCGCTGACGACCGCGTTGAGCCCCGAAGTGGTGGTAACGGTTACCGTAATATTCCCGGAGATGTTCCAGATGTAATAGACCCCGTTGACGAAATTCGAGACGTATCGAGTGTCTAACACCGCGTTCGTATTCGCATCGGTGATCTGAATCGTTTCTATTCTTCCGCCGCTGTCCCAGTCGAGGGCGTAAAGAGCGAACTGGTGCGTATTTCCGTCGGTTATGTTGACATCGAGGTTGAAGTTGGGAGGGTTCGAGAAGTGGTCTACATACCATGCCGCCGCAATCCTTCCCGTTCCGCCGCCCGGTCTCCAGATCTCTGGTTTCCGTCGGACCGGCATTGTTCCAGATATGATTGTCCTGATTGATCGGCGTAAATGTAGCGTATGACGGAAGGCTCTGCGAATCTCCCGCTACTGAGTATCCATCGGCTCCGTAGACTCCGTGCCAATTACCCTGCGTTGTATTGTCCGTCCGCAGGAAGGTCGCCGTGGAAGCAGCCGCTGGCCGCACGAAAAGCAGCGAGGAACACAACAGGACGAAAGCCAGGGCCATACCATAGAGCCGGCGCGCCATTTCACTCCGCCTTGGCGCGGTGGCTGCGTAAGTTTCGAAAGCAACGTGAAAGCCGCGAAGCATTTTCATAATCAGGCGAACACCTTCCGATATCTTCAAACTAGGGCGTAATGGCCAACCCAGTACGGGCGGGTACACACCCCCGCCCTCGCGGTGCAATCGAGCGACCAGAAGTGGGGCACGTGATCAAACGACTTGGAGCAGCTGCAGGGAAATCTTTAGCCGTTATTTCCCCTTCGGAGCGTAAAGTTCTGCATCTTGGCGGTGGAAGAATGCACCGTGAACCTTTTCCCCCGGGGGGACGCTCGCCGTTACGTGAACGCGCAATCCCCATCACACAACGACAGCGCCAGTTCCGGAAGCGCGGCCGCCAGCGGACTACTTTGGGAAGATGGGTGGCACAGGTAGCGGCGCTGTTCCCGCTTCATCGCGGTCAAACCAAGAGGAAGAAGGGCGATCCGGCTTTCAAACTCTGCCGGCATTTCGATCTCATCGGCCTGATGTTTCGCGGCATATTTGCAAATCAGCCAGAAAATAACGTCGAGATCCTGTTTATCGCACTGGAGGTCAAGAACCTTCAGCTTGGATTCGCCCCGGTCACGCAAAAGCGACAGCGTCACGCGGCTGCTGCCGCATCCCTCGCGCCCATCGATCGCGAGGACGGCATAGCGGAAGCTCTCGTAGGCTTCGGAGAAATAATAAGGAGGCCGCGTGGGCGCGGCGCCCTCGCGAATCCACGGATACGCGAGCATCCAGTTGATGGCTTTGGAATCGCGCTCGAAATGCGGCTTGCCCGCTTCCGCGCAAGGAACCCCGTCAAAACCGTCCACGCGGCTCAACTCGCGCCACTGGACGTTTCCAAGAGCCTTTTCCGCCCGGCGCGCGACCAAAGAATAGAATGCCCGTCGCACTCCTGGATACGACAGCCGCCGAGTCATCGCTATCGCGGATTCCGAGAGCTTGCGGAGGACCGGCCACTTTTTCTGCAAACGATAGAAGCGCCGAAAGGGATAGGAGAATGGGTCCAGGCGGTCCGGGCGCAGAGTGCAGTAGCGCAGCGGGCCGATTTCCTGAAAATGAAAACCCTTGAACACGTCCGCCACCACGCTGTCGAATCCTGTTAGAACGATATCCTTCTTCAGCGACGTAAGCTTTTTGATCAGCTGGATTGCGACCATGCGTTTGCGAAATTCAGGCAACACGTAGGCAGCCGTGCACCAATACACTTTGGAGAGGCCACTCGCTTGTGCGGAGCAGGCCCGGAACGATTCCCTGATAACCTACGCATCGGTCCCCTATGTAGGCGGCGAGCAGTCCGGGGTCGGCTTCATCTGCGTACGGGTTTTGCGATTGAGATTCGGCTCGGTATTGCGAAATCGGAGAAATTTCCTGACTTTCCGCTTTCTGCGCGTAATTCAGAAAAAATGTCTGAAGGTCTCTGGCGCGAATTGTCTCGATCCGCAGTCCATCCCGTTTCATACGCTCATTCGGTGGATTGCTGGGCGGCCATGGCGAGGTACCGGAGTCCTGCTTCCGGTGCGGAGCACTCCCGCAATTCCTGGAATCCAAACCTTCGATAAACGCGGATGGCTCGGTCATTGTCAGCGCAAACGTCCAATCGAAACCGTGTAAACCCCCGCCGGCGGCCGGCGCAAAGATAATGCTCCATCAGGGCGCTGGCATATCCTGCTCCCTGGTGATCCGGATCGACCCACATCTTGCTCAGGTAGAATTCGTCTTCTCCCACCGCGGGAAAAAGATCGCTGGTCAGCTCCAGGCGCTTGGAGATGAGTTCGCGCCGCTCGCGGTTGCCGCTCATCGTCAGAGCGGCGGCATCCAGCCGGCGGCAAGCCGCCAATTCGGCGCCTGGCATCGCGATGAAGCCGCCAAGCGGCTGGCCTCCTAGGCTCAGGCAGAAGGCGCGCTCGATCGAAATCTCGGAGGATGCGCGTCTCATCCACCGCGCTAGGGCCGCAGCCGCAGACTCGTGGCTGCCAAAAATAAAATCGAAGTAGGGATTCCCCGCTTCATGCACCGACGGCGAAATCTTTTGAATGATTTGATCGCTGCAAGGGAGTGAGCCGGCGGCGCACAGCTCCACCGTCATTTCTTTTCGGCCTCAGGCGCAACAACAGGAGAGTCCGCCGCCGCGCGAACCAGGTTGCCCAGCACGGTAAATTCTTCGGGATCGAGATCTCCGGTATCCAGCTCGAGGTTGAATTCCTTTTCAATTCCCGAAATCAGCTGCACGAAGGCCAGGGAATCGAACAAGCCCGTTTCTACCAGGTTCAAAGAGTCGTCGAGAGCCGGCGGAGTCTGGCGGCTGGCGGCCGCTTTCTGCCGGATGCGCTCCTGAATGAAGGCGCGGATCTGATCGGCTCTAGTTTCCATTCAGGAGTTCCCCCACCCGCTTTGCTAATGCGGGCCGGTCGATTTTGCCGTTGACGTTCAGCGGCATTTCATCGATCACAAAAAGCCGCCTCGGAACCATGTAATCCGGCATCACCTTCCTGCAGTGTTCGATCACCGATTGCGTATCGAAATTTCGATGTTCGCAGACGAATCCGTATATCGCGTCGGCGTGGCCGGAGTCGATCGGCCACGCGACCGAGACAGCCATGTCGGTTTTGGAAGCGGCGCGCAATGCGTGGTCCACTTCCTGCAATTCCACGCGGTGGCCGCAGACTTGCACCTGGTTGTCGATCCTGCCCAGATACTGAAGGCAGCCATTCGCGTCCTCAAGGACGAGGTCGCCCGTGCGATACCAGGTCCGATCGCTTTCGGAGAGAGTTACGAACTGCTCTCGCGTTTTGGCTTCGTTGTTCAAATAGCCGCCGGTCACCTGCGACCCGGCCACGCAGAGTTCCCCGGCCACTCCCGCAGCGACCTTTTGCCGCTCTCGATCTATAACACATGCCTCCTGCCCCGGAAACACGCGCCCGATCGGGACGATTCCGTTGGTGCAACAGCTTGCCGACCCGCTTTCCCAACGGTAGTGGGATATGGCGATCGTCGCTTCCGTAGGGCCGTAAAGGTTTTCCAGCGTCGAATGGGGCGCCGCTTGCTGCCACGCCTCCGCCATGGATGCCAGCAGCGGCTCGCCGCAAAACAGACTGAAGCGGAGCGAGGGCAGCGAATTCGGTTTCAACATCCTCATCTTCTGCATGAACATGATCACTGACGGCACCGAAAACCACATCGTGAGCTCGTTTTGCCGGATAAAACGCGACGGCGCCATCAGGGAGGAGTGCGGAACCGAATACAAGCATGCGCCATTGGTCCAGCAGAGGAACATGTCGTGGACGCTCAAATCGAAAGTCATATCGAACATCTGCGAGAAGCGGTCTTCCGGTATAACGCGGTAACGCTCGCTCGTGTAGCGCAGGTAGCTGATCACATTCCGCTGGCTTACTGGCACTCCTTTGGGGATGCCGGTGCTGCCGGAAGTGAAAAGCAGGTAGGCGATCGGGGATCTTGGGCCGGCTGAAACGGAGTTCGTGCCGCCATCTTTCAAACAGTCGCCACGGGGGACGAAGCGATGCCGGGGAAAAGCCTCGGGCAAATTTCCGAGATCATCGGTATCGGGGCAAATCACAGTGAGAGACGGCTCGATGCCGCTCAACAGGTCGGGCAGCAGAGCGATGCCCTCGGCTCCCACGATCAGAAAATCGGCGCCTGAAAAGGCAAGCATCGCCTTCGTTCGCTCGACGGGAAAACCGGGATGCAGCGGAACGTAGCCTTTGCCGGACGCGAGAATGCCCAGCACGGCGGCGTAGGCGGTCTTGCTGCGGTAGGCGAGCAAGGCGGCTACGGGCTTTTTGGCAAAGTCCCTGTCGCGAATCGTCGCTCCGAGACCGCTCGCGAGTTTATGGAGGTCGGCATAGGAACAGGTCTCTTCATTGACATGCAGAGCGGGCCGCAGCGGATACTTGCGCGCGGCATTTTCAAAACCCTCGAACAAGTGGTCGAAAGATGGCAGGGACGCGGGCATCATGTTAGTCGGTCACCGGCTGAGGCGCGTAATTGGGCCAGGGGCTTTCCCCAAAAAGGCATTTTCGCACAAAGCGCAGGGATGCTCGGTCAGCCCCCGGAATGTTGATTCGAGGCAGCGCAGTGAGATGGTCCTTATGCGCCGGGAAAACGTTTCCCCGTCGGGTAGTGGTGGCAGTGTGGAAGCCGAGATCATGGGCTAGCTGAAATTCGCGCGCGCCACATTCGTTTTTCGTGCCGTAGGGGTAAGAAAGATGCTCCACCGGAACACGCAACTTGTCTTGGAGCGTCCTCCGGGCGTCGGCCAACTCTCGGCGCGCTTCTTCGTAAGCCAGGGTAGCCAGCGCGGGGTGTGACACCGTATGGCAGCCAATCTCAACAAGGGGGTCACTGGCAAGTCGTCGCGCCTGGTCCCAGGTGAGGAACATTGGATCGAGCATAGCGACAGGGTCGACGTCGTTACGCGCGAACAGGTCCATCAGTTGCTGCTCGGACTCGCCGTTACGCCTGGAAACGAGCGGCGCAAAGCGCGCGTAGGCGTTCCGCTTTTGCTCCAGCGTCGAGGCAGGCAACTCGCCTTCCGCGCCGTCGCTCACGAATCGGACGCGGTCTCTCGTTAAAATCATCTGCTCGAGCGCCGGCCACCACAGCCGCGCGGTCCGATCGATCAATCCGGTGGTCAGGTAGGCGCACAGGGGCGCTTGATGTTTGCGGAAGATCGGGAGCGCCACCGTCAAGGCGTCCGAATATCCGTCATCGAACGTAAAGCAGACGAAATTCCGCGCGGCGTTTCCGTTCACGAGCCGGCGCTGGGCTTCGCTTAGCGTGACGATGTCCCAGCCAAGCCGGCGAACATACCCAAGAGCCCGATCGAGGAAGACGCCGCTGGCCGTCAGATTCGGGTCCAGAATCGGCGTGCCCGGCGGCGCGACGCGGTGGAGCATAAAAATCACGCCCATCCCGCTCCGGCGCGGCTGCAAAAAGCTCAGGGCGCGGCTGTAGTAGAGCCCGTCGAAAACTACGTCGCCCAAAAGCTTTTGCGAAATCATCGCCATGCAACCGGCCGGTTACTTCGTGGCCTTGATGATCACGTTCCAACCCACCCAGCGGTGAAGGTTGCGCTTCACTTTTTCGGGAACCAGCGGAAGAAGCCTTGCGGCCGGCCCGAAATGGCCCGGCCAAAGGTAATGAATCTCCTGCTTCACGCCGCTGAATTTGCGGAACATCTTGCGAATTTCGCGTTTCGAGTAAGCTTTCGTCAGCGGGTTCACATTGCCCTCGAACTGGCTGTCGAACTCCGTGTACTTGCTGACGAGCTTCGCGATGCTGCGGGTCTCCAGCAGTTTTCCCTGGCGGATGCCAAACCCGAGAATCGTGTGGCCGAAAATCAAGGCGGACCACTTGTAATACAGCATGATGATCGCCTCGCCGCCGGGTTTGAGGCAGCGGTACACCTCGTCGATCGTTCTCTGCGTATCGGGAGTGTGATGTAAGACCCCGAACGAATACACCAGGTCAAAGCTCTCGCTCGCAAAGGGAAGAGTTTCCGCGTCGCCATTCAAAAAGCGCCCTTCGAGCTTCTCGCTCTTGAAGCGCGCCCGCGTAATCTCAACGCTCGGGTAATTGTAATCCAGGCTGACAATGTGGTTGCCCGCGCGCTTCCACTGAATGGAATCGACGCCAATGCCGCACCCAATTTCCAGCATGGTTTTGCCCGTGTAATTGGCGTAGCCGATTGCTTCCTTCATGAAGGGCCGGTCCCAATCGGTGTGCAGGCGGAAGCGCTCGGATTCGGTTTCCTCGAAGTAAGCACGGGAATTCATCGGGTGCGGACTGGAAACGCTGCCGCACGGGCGATTTCCCCAGAAGGTCCGTATGGCCCTCTTCGTTTCAGCAAATGTCGTCGTGGTCACGTTTCGTCCTTGTTCTCGCAGTATCCGAACTCAAAAACAGTAAAGAATGTGAATTCAGTGGCGCCCGTTATCGAAGAACCGCATACGAAAAAGCAAGCTCCCGCCCCTTGAGTCCCTCACACGAGGTTCTCCAAGAGCTCGCAGGCCTTCGCGGACGAAGAATCAGGAAGGGATTTGCATGTGGCGGGCCTAGCTATCCCCTTTGTTTTCAGCTAGAACTACTCGGCAGTGGGCAAACTGATTCCCAAAAGTCCCAAGGCCTTATCCATGTCCCAGCCATATTGCTGGCACTGGGACATTTAAGGGCTACGGTATTCTGTATAGCGCCACCGCTTGGGACGAACTGACCGGGTGACGAATCGCCATCCGATACGCCGCCCTGCGTCAAATCCAGGGTTTTTCCTCTACTTAAAGAAAACGCCGCTGATGACGCCGTTGCCTGACCCTACTCCCGTATAGATGATGTTTATCTTTACGTGGCCTGTGATGTTCCAGAACAGGTACAGGCCATTTTGGAAGTTGGAAATACTGCGCGTGTCCAGTACAGCGTTGGTGGCGCTGGAGACGATCTGAATCGTTTCCGCGCGGGGGCCGCCATAGCTATCCCAGTCGAGAGCGTAGATTCCGACAGAGTGGCTGAGCCCGTCGGTGAGATTGATATCGAAGGTAAAGGTAGAAGCGCTGAACCAGCAAGCCGCGATTCGCGTGGAGCCAACCCCTGTCTCAAGCGCGCGCGGATCGGAAGACGTGGGCGCCCAGGTAAAGTTCTGCTCGCTTCCGACCGCGAACGTAGCGTATGCAGGTATGCTCTGCGAGGAGTTGGCAATGGAGTAGCCGTCAGTGCCGTAGAGACCGATCCAACTGCCTTCGGTGGTGGCGTCGGTGCCCGTGAAACTTGCCACAGCAGGAACTCCGGATGTCCCGGCTCCCCCAAAGAATACGCCGCTGAGAACCGCGTTGCCGCCGCTCGTGAGAGTCACATTGATAATCACATGACCCGAGACATTCCACTCTAGATAGATACCGCCCGTGAAGGAGGAAACGTTGCGGGTATCCAGAACGGCATTGGTTGTGGCGTCCACGATCTGTATGGTTTCGGCTCTTCCCCCTCCGAAACCATCCCAGTCGAGCGCATACAGCGACACCTGATGCGAATTTCCGTCTGTGATATTGACGTTAAAGCTGAAGGTCGTGCCGGTGTACCAGCAGGCTGCTATTCGCCCGGAACCGCTGCCCGTCTGCAACGCTCGGGGATCCGCTGTCACTGAGGTCCATGTGTAGTTTGACTGGTTCTGCACAGCGAACGTGGCATAGGACGGAAGGCTTTGCGAATCGTTGGCAACGGAGTATCCGTCCGCCCCATATACGCCATGCCAGTTCCCCTGGGTCGCGGTATCGGTGCCTATAAAAGAAGCCTGGTTGGGAGACGCTGCGCTCTGGTTCACCACAAGCGTGACCGTCGCGCTCGCGGACTTGTAATCCGTGCTGTCTGTGGGAGTGAAGGCTACCGACAGAGTCTGACTCCCGACCCCCAGAACTGTTCCGGATGCGGGTGTGTAGACGAAGTTTCCGGCTACCGCCGACCCGTTGAAGCTGGCGGTGGCATTGAGCTGTGTCGCACTCAGCGCCGTGCCGCTGGTGATAGGCGCCGGCGTGGCCCACGTGATTACCGGAAGCGCCTGGTTCACCAGCAGCGAAACTGTTGAACTTGCGGAGTGATAGTCGGTCGTATCGGTCGGTGTGAACGTCACCGACAGGGTATGGCTGCCCGCGCCAAGTATGGTGCCGGTTGCAGGAGTGTAGAGGAAGCTGCCAGCCACCGTTCCGTTCAGGGTAGCCGTGGCGTTGAGCTGCGTACCTACTAAGGGCAGTCCCATACGTGATCGCAGCGGGAGTGGCCCACGTCACAAGAGGTGTTGCCTGGCCCACAACCAGTGACACCGTACCACTCGCCGATTTGTAATCCGTTGTATCGGTTGGCGTGAATGCCACCGACAAAGTTTGCGTGCCCGCGCCGAGTATTGCGCCCAAGGCTGGCGTATAGACCAAGCTACCCGCCACGGTTCCGTTGAAATTGGCCGTGGCGTTCAACTGGGTTGCGCTCAGCGCCGTGCCGTAGGTAATTGCAGCCGGAGTAGCCCAGGTGATCACGGGTGTGGCCTGATTGACCAGCAGCGTCACTGTGGCGGTTGCACTTGTGTATTGCGAGGTATTCGAAGGCGTGAATGTCACCGATAACGTTTGGCTGCCCGCTCCCAGCACCGTGCCTGACGCAGGTGTGTAGGCGAAGGTACCGCTGACGGCCGAACCGTTGAAAGCCGCGGAGGCGTTCAATTGAATGCTGCCAATCGCAGTGCCGTAGGTGATCGCAGCAGGCGTGGGCCACGTAATTACCGGCACGCTTTGGGTCGTCACAACGAGCGTCACGCTTGCACTGGCCGGCTTGAAGTCCGTGTTATCGGTTGGAGTAAATGTGACCGATAACGTCTGGTTGCCGGCCCCAAGCACCGCTCCGGAAGCGGGAGTGTAGACAAAAGTTCCAGGGACGGAAGAGCCGTTGAAGCTTGCGGCTGCATTCAACTGCGTCGCGCTTAAAGGCGTTCCGCTCGAAATGGGCGACGGAGTAGCCCAAGTGATCGTGGGAGTGGCCTGATTGACCGCCTGCACCACCGTAGCGCTCACGGTTTTGTAATCGACCGTGTCAGACGGGGTAAAGGTCACCGATAGGGTTTGATTTCCCGCTCCCAGCACGGTACCCAAAGCGGGCGTGTAAACCAGGTTGCCCGCCACGGACGATCCGTTTGCGCTGACCGTCGCGTTCAGTTGAGCAGAGCTCAACGATGTGCCGTAGGTTATCGCCGCGGGCGTGCTCCAGGCGATCACCGGCGTTGCTTGGTTCACCGCTTGGACCACCGTTGCGCTCACCGTCTTGTAGTCGACGGTGTCGGTTGGCGTGAAGGTCACCGACAGCGTGGGATTCCCCACTCCCGGCACGGAGCCCGCGGCTGGCGTGTAGACCAGGCTGCCCGCGACCGCCGCTCCGTTAAAATTCACGGTCGCGTTCAGTTGGGTCGCGCTCAAGGCGGTCCCGTATGTGATTGCTGCGGGGGTGCTCCAGACAATCACGGGCGTCGCCTGATTGACCACTTGCGTCGCCGTTGCAGTCGCGGATTTGTAATCGGTTGTATCGGTCGGAGTGAACGTTACCGACAAAGCCTGACTCCCCGCGCCTAACACAGCCCCCGCCGCCGGAGCATATGCAAACGTCCCGGGCAGGGCTGAGCCATTGAAACTCGCGGTCGCATTGAGCTGGGTCGCGCTCAAGGCAGTGCCATACGTGATCGCGGCGGGATTGGACCACGAGATCGTAGGTGTGTTCTGCACCGTCTGGCCGCCCCCGAAGAACACACCACTCACGACGGAATTTCCGCCCGAAAGAAAGATGACGTTGATCTTCACGTGCCCCGAGAGTTTCCAAACGAGGTAAACACCGTTGCTGAAACCGGAGATGGTGCGGCTGTCGAGAACTGTGCCAGTCGAGCCGTCCAGAATCTGCACTGTCTCCGACCTGCCACCCAGATAGCTGTCCCAGTCCAAGGCGTAGACGGCGACCTGCCGCGTGCTCCCGTCTGTGATGTTGATGTCGAAGACGAAGGTGGATGCGCTGTACCAGCAAGCCGCGATTCGTCCCGATCCGCCGCCTCGTTCGAGCGAGCGCGGATCGGTGGTGTTGGAAGACCACGTGTAGTTGCTCTGGTTGGATACCGAGAAGGTGGCGTAGGAAGGAAGGCTCTGTGAATCATTGGCGATAGAATAGCCGTCCGGACCGTAAACGCCTTGCCAGTTCCCTTGCGTGGCCGTGTCGAGCGTTGCGAAGGCTGCCTGGTTTCCAGAGGAAACGGCCTGGTTCACAACCAAAGTTACGCTGGCACTCGCCGGTTTGAGATCGGTTGTGTCCGAAGGCGTGAAGGTCACCGACAGCGTGTCGCTTCCCACGCCGGGAATCGTGCCAGCAGCCGGGGAATAGAGGAATGTTCCAGCCACAGCGGAACCGTTCAGAGCAGCGGTCGCATTGAGTTGCGTCGCGCTGAGCGCGGTGCCGCTCGTGACGGGAGCGGGCGTGGCCCACGTGATCGTGGGCGTAGCCTGGTTCACCAGCAGCGATGCTGTGGCGCTGGCGCTCTTATAGTCCGTTGTGTCGGACGGAGTAAATGTCACCGACAGCGTCTGGCTACCGGCTCCGAGTATCGCCCCGGCGGCCGGGGTATATGCGAAGGTCCCCGCGAGAGAAGAGCCATTGAAGTTTGCGGCCGCATTTAACTGCGATCCGCTGAGCGCCGTGCCGTAAGTGATTGCGGCGGGCGTGGACCAGGTGATCGTGGGCGTGGCCTGGTTCACCAGCAGCGATGCTGTGGCGCTGGCGCTTTTATAGTCCGTTGTGTCGGACGGAGTAAATGTCACCGACAGCGTCTGGCTGCCGGCTCCGAGGATTGCCCCGGCAGCCGGCGTATATGCGAAAGTTCCCGCCAGAGAAGAACCATTGAAGTTTGCGGCCGCGTTTAACTGCGATCCGCTGAGCGCCGTGCCGTAGCTGATTGCGGCGGGCGTGGCCCACGTGATTACGGGAGTAGCTTGATTGACTGGGAGTACAACCGTCCCCGTGGCCGACGCGTATGTAGTGGTGTTGGTGGGCGTGAACGTCACCGAAAGAGTCTGGTTACCCGCGCCCGGAATCACTCCGGCAGCCGGCGTGTACACGAAGGTGCCTGGGACAGCTGTCCCGTTAAAAGTCGCCGTGGCATTCAGCTGCGTGGCCGTCAAAGCGGTGCCATAGGTGATGGCCGCAGGCGTGGTCCACGCAATCGTGGGTGTGCTCAGGCTGCTGTGGCCACCGCCAAAAAACACGCCGCTCATGACGATGTTTCCACCGCCCGTCAGCGTCACGTTGATGTGTACGTGCCCGGAAATATTCCAGATCAGGTAGGTACCGTTCGTAAAGGCCGCCACATTCCTGGTATCGAGGACGGCGTTGGTCGTCGCGTTTACGATCTGTATCTGTTCGGCCCGGCCGCCGCCATAGTTATCCCAATCCAAAGCGTAAAGAGCTACCTGGTGCGTATTGCCATCGGTGATGTTGACGTCGAAGTCGAAGCTGGTGCCGGCATACCAGCAAGCCGCGATGCGGGCCGTGCCCACACCCGTTTGGAGAGCGCGCGGATCCGCGCTATTGGGCACCCAGATGTAGTTTGCCGCATTCTGGACGGCCACAGTGGCGTAGGAAGGAAGGCTCTGGGATGAACTGGCGATCGAATAACCGTCGTTGCCGTACACTCCCTCCCAGCCGCCTTGCGTCGTGGTATCGGTCCCTGTGAAGCTGGCAGTAGTCGCTCCATTGGTGGGGATCAAATTCACCGTGGCCGTACCGGTCGTTTTGCCATCCGCCGAACTCGTCGCTGTCACCGTGACCGTCTGGGTCGCGAGGATCGAAGCTGGCGGCGTGTACGTGGCGGTGTTTGCCCCCGTGGACGCGATCGTGCCTACCGGCGACGCCTGCCACGTCACCGACTGGTTCGTCGTATTCTGCAGCGTGGCAGTGAAAGGCTGCGTCTGCGTCTGGGTCAGCGTTACGTTGGCCGGGGTCACCGAAACTACGATGGGCGGGGGACCGCCGCCGCTCAACTGATAAACCACGCTCACTTGAGCAGCCGTAAGCGCGACGTTATAGACCCGCACCTCGTCGATCGTGCCGGTAAAGAAATTGCCGTAAGGCGCGTACGAGTTGGCCCCCACCATGAAAACCGAGTTGGAGTCCCCATTTGCGACGCTGCTGATCGCCGTCGAAGAGGTCTGGTTGCCGTCCACATAAAATGTCACATTCTGCCCGATAGTAATTACGGCTGCCACGTGGTGCCAATTTCCATCGTTGATCGTGGCCGTGTCGATGGCGGTCGCCGGATAGACCGTCACGTCCGAAGCGCCGATGGAAAGTTCCAGGTGCCCGCTCTGGTCCGTCCGGAAAATGTAACCCCAGCCGCTGCCGGCGGCGCTGTACTTCGAAATAATGGCCTCCAGCCGCGAGCTATTCGTCGTGTTGATCCAGGCGCTTAGCGTCAGATTATTGTTGAAAGCGGTGGCGGTGTTAATCCCCGTGGCTATGTATGAATTCACTCCGTTGAAATTGAGGGCCTGATTGAGTTTTCCGGTTACCGGCAAGAGCGTGCCGTTCAGTGTGCCGGTGCCGTTGTTCCCGGACAAGTCCAGGACCTGGCCATTGGATAAATCCGTGGTGTCGAAGCTCCAATAGAGGGCGAGCCCACTCGGCGGCGTGAGCGGAGTTAAAGTCAGATTAATGGTGGCCGTGGCTGTGAGCGCCGGCAACGCAACGCTTGTTGCCGTCAGCGTGAGAACTTGTCCCACCGTCACCGTGGATGGCGCGGTATAGAGCCCTGAAGACGATATAGTGCCGACGTTGGGGCTCAGCGACCACGTGACCGCCTGGTTCGAGCTGCCCTGCACGGAAGCGGCAAACTGCTGGGTCTGGCCCTGATTCAGGGCGACGCTCGACGGGGTTACAAAGACAGCCGGCGGCGGCGTCAGGTTGATCGCTGCTGTGGCCGTCGCCGTTGGAGTAGCGACCGTAGTCGCGGTCAGGGTAATGGTTTGAGCCGCGGCGATGGAAGCGGGCGCGGTATACAGGCCCGCTGTTGTGACCGTCCCTACGTTGGGACTCAGCGACCAGGTCACCGCTGTATTGACCGAGTTAACGACGGTCGCGTTAAATTGCTGCGTCTGATTCTGGCCCAGCGTAGCAGTGGGAGGCGCTACCGATACGGATATCGAGGGAACCAGGAACACGATGGCTGTGGCGGACGTGCTCAGATTTGACTGGTTGACCGCTGTCACCGTGATGGTCTGAGACTGCAAAATTGTCGCTGGCGCACTATAGACACCAGACGCCGAAATGCTTCCCACGGCCGGACTGATCGACCAGCTCACCGCCTGGCCGGCCAGCCCGCGGACAATCGCGCTGAACG
Organism: uncultured Acidobacteriota bacterium; assembly: GCA_963709105.1. Classification (GTDB taxonomy): domain Bacteria; phylum Acidobacteriota; class Terriglobia; order Acidiferrales; family UBA7541; genus Palsa-295. The sequence continues at coordinate 110,281 of CAVPVC010000001.1, read as the reverse complement.
ATTGCGTTTGGCCCGAATAGAGCGTGGACGTGAGCGGGGATACCGACACGGCGGGAACCGAGGATGCGAGCATGACCACAAAGGTTCCGAATTGCGGTGCTGTGTGCGCCGGGGCTGTGAAACCGATCGCTGCGGCCTTGGTCAAACCGGTCATGGGAATGCTGACCGTTCCGCCCTCGTAAGTACCGCTCGCCACGGCCGGCCCGTAGAAATTCTGCGCGTCCAGAATCACATACTGGTCGTTCACACTTAGAACGCTCGACAAATCCACCGCTACGCTGGCGCTCAGGTTCCAGTTGTAAATAGTGATGTTGGCGCGCTTCTGTTCGTATTGATTGGGCTGGATGTAAGTCCAGGTTCCGGTCGGAGCGTTGGGCGTATAGGTGCTCGTGCTGTCCAGTCCAGTCTGCAGCTGCCAATTCTGAAAGGTGCCGTTCGTCGTCGGTCCGAAGTTGTTCCCATCGTACGTACCGAGGTAGAAACCGTTCAGGCCATAGTACGTATTGTTGTTCCATGTGTACGATGAGAGGGTCTGGCCGGTGAACAAGCCCAGTTGCACCAATTGGGCCGCCGAAGGAATGGCGTAGACAATGTTGCCGCTGAAGACCACCGGTCCTGATTCGCCATCGGCATAGAGCGCGATGTTGCCGCCGGCGAAGACGTTGTTCGTGGCGGTGACGTTCTGGCCGATGGTGTACTGGCCGAGGCTATTGCCTCCCGCGTTCGCCGAGGGAGTCAAATAACTATAGTTATTCTGGACTTGAATATTCTGGCGCGTCGCTCCTCCCCCTAGCAGCAGGTTGAAGTGATAGTTCGGATTGGGCCAGGAGCCGGTATTGTAGAGAGTATTCCCGGTGATATTAAACCCGATGATCTGAGCTGTATTGCTTCCATAGATCTGCATTCCTTCGTCGCCGTTGTCGCCGACAAAGTTGTTCGCGATGGTCTTGCTGCCCACGTTGTTCTGCATGTACATCCCGTGGCCATGGTTCCGGTCCGTGCCCACATAGCCGTTGTAATAGGCCAGGTTGCCGTAAAAGACGCCGTTGGAAGCGGCATTGAAGGCCGCAAATGACTCGGCCGTGTCGTGAACCACCATATCGATGCAACTGATTCCTACGCCATACACTACGACTCCGGCCGCATTTGTAGGCAACGTATTCGTGCTAACCCTGATGTCGGTGGTGTCCACGACCTCCAGGCCCCAGAACCACGTGTAGGAGCCATTGATCGTGAGGACGTTGTAGGCGCCGCCCTGACCATCGAGCGACACGCGCTGGCCCTGGTAGTTCCGGACGGTGATAGGGTTCGCAGCCGTTCCGTTCAACGCACTGTTGTAGTTGCCGTAGTACACGCCGCCCAATAGCCAGATCGTGCTGCCGGGCTGCACGACGCTCGGTTGATTGAGCGCGGTCTGCAAATCCCACGGGCTTGCGAGAGTGCCGCTTCCCGACGGAGACCCGGTGGGGGACACGTACCAGGCGGTGTTGTTCACCGTGATCGTTACGGTCGTGGAGGAAGCCTGATTGCCCTCCGTGTCGGTTGCGACCGCCGTTATCTGGTGGGTCGTGTTATTGGTAAGGGTAGTGGTATCGAGATTCAGAGTGTAGGGGGCGGTTGTCACGGAGCCAAAGGCGGCTCCGTCCACCTGGAATTGGACTTTCGCGATGCCGGCCTGATCGGTGGCCGTCGCCGTAAGCGAGGTTGATCCCGAAACGATCTGATTATTGGTCGGGGCGGTGAGAGAAACAATCGGCGCGTAGGGCTGCGTGAGCGCGCTCACATCGGCGGCCGACAGCGCGCGGTTGTAAATCCGCACCTCATCCATCGTTCCCGTAAAGTAGGTGCCGTAAGGCGTCCATGGATTCAAACCCATTTGGAAATAAGATGCCGCCGTCATCGCCACGCCGGACATCGCGAAGGTGGAAGTCTGTGTCCCATCCACATAAAACGTGATGCCGCTGGCCAGTTTGAAAACGACCGTAATCTCGTGCCACTTGCCGTCATTTATTTTCTTGGTGTCGGTGAATACTGCGCTGACGCCAGAAGCTAAGTTCGCGCCCCCGACCAGGACTTCAGCCGTCCCTGCGGGGTTCGTCCTCAATACGTAACCGTATCCGCTGCCGCCGGCGGCATATCTGCTGAGCAGCGCTTCGGTTCGCGTCGAATTGGTGGTTTGAACCCACAATGAGAGAGTCAGATCTCCCATCAGGTCGTACACCTGCGTGTTGCTCACCACCTGTGTATAGCTGCTGATACCGTTAAACTGAAGCGCCTGGCCTATCTCCCCAACTACCGAAGGTGTGGAATAGCCCGTGGCGTTGTTGTTGTTTCCGGATTGATCGAGCAGGGAGGGCTGCACAACGTAGGCGGAGTCAAAACTCCAGTAGCCGACGAGGCCCGTTGTGGGACCGCTCGTCACATTGTTTACGTTGACCGTGACGGTCGCAGCAGTCGCCTGATTTCCGACAGAGTCGACAGCCACCGCCGAGATTTGGTGATTACCGTTGCTGAGGGTCGTTGTCTCGAGGCTGACCGTGTACGGTAAAGTCGTGACCGTGCCGATGGGAAGGCCGTCCGCGGTGAACTGGACGCTCGCTATTCCGACACTATCGGAGGCGCTCGCGGTAACAGAAATCAACCCTGATACCGTGTGGCCATTCAAGGGCGCTGTTATCGAGACCGAAGGGGCGATTGTGCTCTGGTTGAATGTAGCGGCGGCAACTGCACTGTTGCCGAGGCCCGTGGCGAACGCGACGGCTTTCACGGTGGCGCTGCCGGTCAGTTGAAAGGGACCGGTATATGTTGCAGATGTTGCGGTGGGCGTGGTTCCATCAAGGGTATAGGTGATCGTCGCGCCTGGTGTTCCCGAAAAAATCGATACGGTGGCCGAGCTGGCAAAATTTCCGCCCGCCGGGGAAATTTCCGGCGTTGCGGCAACGGTGGGATAAGCCGCCGAGCCCAGAGTATCTGTGGATCCGGTGAAACCGGGGCCGTTCGCGGCGACGTATCCGTTACTTGCTCCGGCGGCGCTGGAGGTCACCCAGAAGGAGTAAAGGGACCCGTTGGTCATCGTGAACTGAAATTCAACCTGCTGTCCCGGTGTCACGAAGGCCGAGAGGTCTGTCCCGCCGCCGCTCCAGGTCACCGCCTGAAGAGTCTTGTTAACGCTCAGCGGCAAAGAGGTCGCCAGCACCTGGTTCGTGGTGGGATTCAAGACTTGAATCTGAAGTGAGCCCTGAGGATCGTTGACGTTCACGAACATGTACTTGCCGGAGAACTGTACGGGCCGGGTTGTCAAGACACCCGGCGTCGCTCCCGCATCCATCGAATAGAAACCATCGCGCCGCAGGGTTGCCAAACCGGTGGAACCTACGGCGTTGTTGCCGGAGTGAATCTCATTTCGCCCGCTGAAATAAAACCACAGCTCATCGCCGACCACGAGGAAACCGCCGCCGGCCGATTGCGTGTTCCCCATATTCCAGGTGCCGGCAATATTGGAAGCGGGAATGAAGGCGTTGCTGGGGCCGCCGCCGCGCGTCGGGCGCACCCAATGAAACCCGTCTCGGCTGAACCCCACGCCCAGTTCAACGATATCGGGGCCTGCCAAACCGGTTGGGTCGTCCGTCGTGTTTTGCGGGCCAGGGTAATACCAGCTGAACAGCCCCACCATGAGGCTTTCGTACGCGACCCCGTCCAGGTTGTATAGCTGTGGAAGAGTCTGGCTCAAGGGGTAGGGAGGATCGTTTACGTCCGGGCCCGTCCAAAAGCTGTCGGTGAAGTCCGACGGCGTCCAATGAAACAAATCCGGGCTCTCCGCATAGTATCGCAGCCTGGTGGTATAGGCAGGGCGACTTCCCGAAGCCGGATCATTTACATAATTCTTGAGGCTGTCCACCCAGACGTTGCGGAAAGGATTCCAGAAAAATGTCGTGCGGTCCTCGATGGCGTCTATCGGATAGCTCGTTTGGTTCTGGGGCACCCAGGTAATGCCGTCGGCCGAGAAAAACACCAGAACTCCGTACGTCGATTCGGGCTGATAGGCGAAGGCCTTGAATTTCTGAGCAGGATTCGGGTCCTGCAAGTCCATCCAGATCGTAACCGAGTCGCGACCGTTAGGAATTTGCAGCACTTCATCGGTATTCGGCACGACCGCGTTGGGCAGGGACGGCCGGATCCAGTTCTTGCCGTCGGTGGAATAGGCATAGCAGACTGTAAAACCAAGCCCTGCATTGAGCTGTCCGCTGGGGATTGGCGGGCCGCAATAGAACCACATCTTGTAGAGTTGGGCAGCTGGGTCATACCACACACCATCGCTATAGGGCATGGCTAAGCCAAGCGTATCCAAAGAGTTGGGGATAATGATCGGATTCCCTGGGTACATTACAGGCTGGTGCTGGGTCCGTGTCAGCGTCGTACTCTGAATCAAAAAGTCATCGACAAAGAGTTGCCGGCCGACATCGATGGTAATCACCGAGGGAGGGCTCGTGATATAGAAAGGAAGCTGGTACGCCTGCGTCGGCGTTCCCACCGGAGGCCACTGGCTGGGCAGAACGATCCCATTATAGATCGTTTGTCCGCCAGACTGGGCGAGCGCCCCGCTTGCCCCAAGAACCAGGAGGCACGAGACAAGAACGAAGCTCTTCCAGAACACACGGGCGGGATTAGAGAACATCTCCAGGTAGTTCCTCATTTTGGTTAAATATCTTGTTTTGTTGCTCTAACGGGGAGAACCAGCTATATGCTTGCGCTCCGTAGGCCCCAGTAGGTTGCGACTTATTGGGACAAACGGAGAACTCAATCCAGCCAGGTTTTTAGTCCTGAAATGATGCCGATATCCGCTCACCCTGTCAACGCCAAAAATATGCTGCAAGGTGATGCAATTCCCTCAGGCCATGTGGCCCTAATCTACGATTACCGTTAGGTTTGCCGGCGGCAAAGGGGGAGACGACGGCCCGGAAACGGGCAAAACGACAAAGGTTCCAAACTGTGGTGATGTGTGCGCGGGAGCCGGGAAGCCTACCGGCGTAGCTTTGCTCAAACCGGTCATCTTGATGGAGACGGGGCTCCCGGTATAGGTACCCGACGCTACGGCCGGCCCGTAGAAGTTTTGCGCGTCCTGTATCACGTATTGGTCCCCGGGACTTAAAACACCGGAGAGATTCACCGGAACGGTGGCATCCAAATCCCAGTTGTAGATCGTTATGTTGGCCCGCTTGCCCTCATATTTGTTCGGTTGCACATACACCCACACTCCTGTGGGAGCAGTCTGAGCATAGGTGCTATGCGCGTCGAATCCAGTCGATTGCTGCCAGTTCGCGAAGGTTAGATTTGTCGCGTTTCCGCTAACCGATGAATTGAAGTGGTAGGGCGTCTGGTCGTAATACGTATTATTGTCCCACGCGTAGCTGGCGAATGTTTGGCCGGTATCCAAAGCCACCGCGAAAACCCGCAAGGCCGAGGGCGAGCCATAAAGAATATTCCCGGTAAAAGAAACCGGGCCGGCCTCGTTGGCGACGGCTGTCGGCTCTCCTCCCCCTGCGAAAACATTATTCTGAATGGAAATATCCTGGCCGTCCGTATATTGGCCAAACTGCGTAAAGCCGCTGACGGCGTTCGTGGGAAAGTAGCTGTAGTTGTTCGTGTATTGAATATTTTGGCGCGTCAGGCCGCCGGCGATGATGACGTTGTATTGATAGTTCGGTGAAGGCCAGGAGCCTGTGTTGTAGAGAGTATTCCCTGAAACCACAAAGCCGTTCAAAGCGGCTGTTCCGCTGCCATAAATCTGTATTCCTTCGTCAGCATTGTCGCCAACGAAATTCTCGCTGATGGTTTTTACGCCGGTGAGATTCTGAAAATACATCCCATGCCCATGAACACGGTCCGTGCCCACGTAGCCGTTGTAATAACTCAGATTCCCGTAATACTCGGAATCGGGCGAACTGTTGTAAGCCGAAAATCCCTGCATCGTGTCGTGCACAATCAGGTTGATGAATTTGAGGTCCGGGCCATACGCTCCCACTCCCACCGCGCACGTAATGTTCCCGGGAACTCCTCTTCCGGCGCAGGAGGTCGTGATTTCCAAGCCCCAGAACCACGTATACGATCCCGCCGCATATAGCACCGCGAAATCCTGGTTCCCGCTGAGCGTCGCTCGCTGCCCCTGGTAATTGCGGACGATGATCGGCGCCGCGGCCGTGCCACTTAAGCTGCTAACGAAACCATTGCTATTCGGAGGCACGTAAGTGCCCGCCAAAACCCAGATCGTATCGCCCGGCTTCACGGATGTCGGCTGACTGAGGGCCGTCTGCAAATCCCACGGGTTGGCGAGACTCCCATCGCCGGCACTCTTGCCGCTGGGCGATACGTAGTAGTCATTAGCCTGAGCGGCGCCAGCACATACCAGGCACGCAATCACCAATAGAAGCTTACCGAACAATCTCATTACAGCCCCCGTGCGCGGTTCATCAGGCGGCGAACCAGGGAAATGACTTGCCAGGTTGCCGCCTAAGTTCACTGTGCCCGCGAACCGGTCGGGGGAAGCAGCCCTGCCCGGATTTCGACATTGAGCACGTGAATGCCATCTTGTGCTCCGGCTGGATGCTTACGCCACTGTTCCTGAAGCCAGTTTAAGTACAGGTTTTTCGCCGGCTATCGAGCTAAGCCGGAAGGGATGGCGGTCAGGATGACCGGGAATGGCGCATCGCTGGACTGAACTAACGCCGTGACTGCGGCGGGCCTTCGGGATCTGGGGCGAAACGCGAAAAAGTACCACCTGAGATAAAGGGGTAACCAGTGCCACATCCGGAACCGGGATTCCCCTTCCGTGCGATCGCGCCACGTGGCCGGAACTTCCGTGATCCTGTAGCCCTCAAGAAACGCCTTCACCGTGATCTCGAGGCTCAGTTCAAAGCCTCCCCGGCTTTCCAGGTTCAGCGAGTTCAGCATTTCGGCGTCGTAAAGCTTGAAGGCATTCGTGGGATCGGACGTGGGGAGGCCCCTTAAGGCATGCAATGTCCGTCCAGCTAATCGGGAAAGAGTGCGCTTGAGGAGCGGTCCCCCTAGCTGCTCGCCTCCCGGCATGTAACGGCTCGCTGCTACAAGCTGATATCCTTGCTCATACTGCCGCACCATTTCATCGACCTTTCCAAGATCATCGGAAAGATCGCCCATCACCACAAGCACCGGACCGCGATTCACCGATCGGAATCCGCTGAGCAGAGCGCCCACGACACCCCGTCCGACGGTGTTCTTCTGCAAATGAAACCGTGGATCCCCGCCGTCGATCACTTGCCGTACTACCGGGACGGTATTGTCCTCATCGAAATCGTAGACCACGAATGCGTTGAAGGGCGTCTTGATCGCAGAGGTAATAGCCGCGTGCAGGGCCGGGAAGTTGGCTCCTTCGTTGTAAACGGGAACAATGATGTTGAGTGGTTCGGGCATAGCCTGCTGCTAGGTCCGTGCGACGATCAGGAACTGTTCTCCCATGATTCGCCAGGCTAGCGGGATTGCCAGGTAGAGCCGAACCAGCGCGGGATGGGACGGCATGCTGCCTCTCATCGTAAACGGCAAAAAGCGCGGTATGACCTCTTCGAGCTGGAATCCGTTGAGCTCGAGGCCTTCCACCATGGAACGATCGCTTAAAGGCAAATAGTGGTCGAAGTAGTCCCAATACACTTTGTACGCGTACTTGATGTTGGGGCCCAGTGCGATGAAGTGCCCCTTGGGCTTCAGCACGCGCCGGATTTCCTTCAGGCAATGCACCAGCCCCTGCTTGTTCTCCAGATGCTCGAAGAAGTTGCTGGTGAATACCACGTCCACGCTGGACGGAGCGATATCCCACGGCTTGCAGATATCCTGCGAGATCACCGCCACACCCGGAGCGGCGTGGGTAGCCGTGGCAGGATTCAAGTCCAGCGCCAGTTTTTTGCCGGCTTGAATCGAATTGATGAATTCGCAGTAACCGGCCCCCAAATCGAGAACGGTATCCTGCGGACGCACCCAGCGGCTGAAGAAGGAGTTGCACAAGACTTCCCACACCTGCTTGCGCCGCAATTCCTGCCCTTCAAAGCGGCGGGCGTAGGTCTGTTGGAGGTCGGACTCCAGTTCGGTCGCAACGTCTGGATTAGATATGCTCATTCTTGATTTGATCCCCGATCCAGGGAATCACCTCGTCTAGAATCTCACTCAGGCTGGTCTCGGCGCGGAAACCCAGCAGTTTTTCCGCCTTGGAGACGTCGGGCGAACGCATCTGAACGTCGTACTCATATGGATTGTCCGAGACGTACCGGAAGGGCCGCGTGCCGTTGTTGATCTTCTTCCAGATGAGTTGTCCCAGTTCGAGCACCGGAGTGGCGACCGGAGTCGACAAATTGAAATCCTCGTTGCGGGCCGCCGGATGTTCGATGCACAAGCGGATGCCGCGGGCCAAGTCGCCGCCGTAAGTGTAATGGCGCACCTGCTTTCCCGAGCCCAGAATGTGCAGGGGATCCTGCCCCTTGAGAACCTTCTGAACAAGATCGGGTACCACGTGGGACATGGCCAGCTTTACGTTGCCGCTAATCACATCCGCGTCCCGCAAAGCGCGCTTTTCGCCGATGCCCACGCAATTAAACGGCCGGGCAATCGTGTACGGGAGCCCATACTGCTCGAACGCTCCCTTGGCAAAGTACTCGGTTGCGAGCTTTTGGAAACCATACGTCGAACGTGGCGGCGGGCAGTCCACCAGCGCCGATTCCGGCGTCGGAAACTGGTCCGTGCTCTCAAATACCATGCTCGACGATAGCACCGTGACCTTCTGTAGCTTGGCGTTCTTGTAGGCGTGGATCGCCGCGTCGAAACTCGCCGCCGTAATACGCTCGTTTTCCGCGAGCAGGTCATAGGCGAAGGCGTGGAAATACGAAATGCCTCCGATCATCGCGGCGCACGCCACGAAATGATCGCAATCCACAAGCAGAGACTTCATCAGCTCCGCGTTCTTGGCATCCCCCTCGACCAGCCTATAGCGGGGATTCCGGTCGTAGGACTTCTCGACGCGGCCATACTTGCTGAAATTGTCCAGCCCCACCACGTCGTGACCCGCGTCGAGCAGATCCGCAATCAAATAGCCGGCGATAAAGCCGGAAGCTCCGGTAACGAGAACCTTCATCGTTTCACCTGCACTGGGATTGATGTGGATACGACGGCCGTCGCCTCATCGGCTTCCCGCCGTGCCCAGAAATTCCAGATATCCATCACAACCTTCCCCCTTGGTATCTTCACTTCGCTGTAGACCGAATGCGGCGCTCCCAGAATGATCACGTCCGCACGCTCAATCGCCACTTCCAGCGGCACAAATCCCGGATCGCGAACGTACGGATCGGTACAGATCACCTCTTTCGATTCTACTAACAGCAGGTTGCGCAGCTTGTAGGAAAGGCTCTCGCGTGCGTCGTCCGAGTTACCCTTGAACGCCATCCCCAGGATGGCCACCCGCATGTCCGACAAATCGAACTTCCGCAACTGCTCCACCACGAAGTTCGGCAGCCCTTCGTTGATCAGCATCGCCGCGTGTCCCAGGAAAAAGTTGTTCTTGGCGAACGCCCCCAGCTGCAGCGTGTCCTTGAGCAGGCACGGACCCGCCGCAAAACCCGGCTTCGCAAAGCTCTTCATTCGCGGGTAGTCCCGTGTCACCGCATCATGAATCCGGTAGAAGTCCAACCCGTAGCTCTGTGCCAGAATGTAGAACTGGTTCGAGATCGCAAAGTTCAGATACCGCCAGCTGTTGGAAAATAGCTTGGCCAGCTCCGCTTCCAGCGGCGCCAGCTCGATGATCTTCGGGGCGAGGGTCAGAAACAGCTCCCCTGCCCGCCTGAATCCTTCCGGCTCAAAAGCCGACACCAGCTGCGGCAACGACTCCAGCTCCTCGAGCGCCTTGCCCTCCGCGATCCTCTCCGGGCAGAACGACAGCAGGATTTTGCGGCCCAGCGTACGAATCCGGTCGTTGATCAACTTGGTCATCCCCGGATACACCGTGCTTCTCAGGATCAGCAGCGCCCCGTCCTGCATCTGGCTCATTACTTCGTCCATGCTCTTGTACACTTCGTTCACATTCGGATTCAGATGCTTGTCCACCGGCGTGCCCACCACCGTCACGACGACCTCCGCATCCCGCAGACAGCTGTTGTCCAGCGTAGCCCGCAGCGACCGCCCGATCACCTTCTTCAGCAGCGGAGCCGCACCGTCTTCCATGAACGGCATCTCGCCCGCGTTGATCTGCTCCACCTTCTTCGGGTCGATATCGAGCAGCGTCACCTGCTTGCCATGATCCGCCAGAGCGATGCCCAGTGGCAGGCCCACATGCCCGCATCCCCCCACGATTACGATGTTCTGATCGCCGCTCATTACCTTCCTCCGGTTCGTCTCGTTTTTACCCAATCTCAGAAAAGCCTCTTATCCAGCAGTTTCGCCAGCCGCTCACGCGTCTCTTCCGCCGCCGCTGTGTTTCCTTCGGCCGCGTAAGCCTCCGCCAAAGCCTTCAGCAGAGTGCGGTCGTCTCCGTACTGTACAAGCGACTTGTTCAAGGAAACCGTCGCGCCAGCCGCGTCGCCCTTCTTGATCAGCGCCTCGCCCCGCTGCGCCGACCGCGACCGCGCATACGCCTGCCTCATGTACAGCTTGTCGTGAATCAACTCCGTCGAAAGCAAACGGTCGTTCTTGGGAATCAGGTCAAGCCGGTACTGCGCCGCAAACACAGTTGAATAGAGCGCGCAGAAGGCCACCACCACGCATAACAGCGGAAGAACCTTTTTGGGCATCAACCACAGAAACATGGCCAAGCCCACGCCGGCCACCGCAAGGCTGCACGTCAGCGAACGAATGCTGAACGATTCGTAACCGTGCCAGTCGGTTGGTTGCGCGCCCATCAAAGCTATTTCCGCAAAAAGAATCAGCGCCCAGGGCGCCAGATAGCCTTCCAATCGATTCCAGGCCATCAATAGGCCAATGATACAGAGCAACGTAACGGGGGTCCAAAGAAACCACCCGTGCTGCGTTGAAAAAAGAACCTGGGGTACAAAGCGCGGCGGGAATTGAAAAAATCCGGGCCCTTGCGGCACCAGCAAGTAGTGCCCAAAAATAGCTTTCCATTCGATGAGCTGCGGCGTCAGCGTCAATAGCCCCACGCAACAGTAGAGGGCCCGCACGCCCAGCCACTTCGCTACGGAAGCGTTCTCCGGGATTCTGCGAGTCTTATACAGGTGCAGCAGTTCGCACAACGGGGGGGCCGCCAAATAGACGGCATCCTGCCAGCGGCACAGGGCTGTAAGGCCACCCAGAACACCCAATAGCGCCCATCGCCACCAACTGTTCGAGTTGCGGATGTGCCACCAGGTGAGGAAAAAAATACTGAGCATCATGAAGCCAGCCACGTGGGGCAAAGGCGAGAACGCATAGTAGCCCAGCGATGTAGCCGGCAGCATGGCCAGAACCACGAAAAGCGGGACCCACACTCGAGATTCCTGCGAAATATCCAGTTGTCCGCCCAGTTCGTACAGGAGCCGGTACAAACAAAGCAGTGCGATCGTAACGAACAAAATGTTGGCGCCGTAGTAGGCAGTTAACGCATATGTGGAGTAGCCGTCGGCCGGATGGTGAGTCAAAGCATCCAGGCCCGTTCCAAGCGCAAGGAAGGGGATTTCGAGCAGCGAGTAGCCGATGGCGAAGACACTCGCAGGACGTCCCGTGGCTGGCACGATCGACGACCATCCCTCGAACGGCTGGCCCACCGCTTCGAATTCGCTGCTCAAGTCGAAACTGTGATGGAACAGCAGCGCGTGACCCGTCGAAAAATAGCTCGGCGCGTCATAACAGCAACTGATGTGAATGATCTTCCGGCCCCCGAGACTGGCCGAATTCATGGCCAGTAGCAGCGCGAATAAACCAATCCCGGTCAGGCAGATTATCGTCATTGGCCACTTCGGCGAAGTCGACCAACGCCCCGGCTGAGAGGTCTCGCTCCAGGCGATATTGTGTGGGCCCGCCTTGTAGGCTGCCGGACTTATTGGCATAAAAGCTCACTCCCATGAGCAGAAAGCGGCATCGCCTCCGGACTGCGCGCTTTCCGCTGGGCCAGCACACACGCAGCCATCACCGCCAGACCCGGCTGCGCCGGTAGCATATACCTCGGCTCCGCATAGGTCAGTGAATGAAACAAAAGAAGTGCCAACCAGGGTCCCCAGAGCGGCCAGTACGAGGCAAACAGCCCGCGTTCGCGAACCAAAAACCAAAACGAAGCAAACAAAGGTGCAAGTGCAATGATGTTGAGAAAAATGTGAAAAGCAACATATACCGCCGTGCCCCTCAACGGACCCAGGCGGAAGGCTGCAGGCCTCGTGGAATTAATGATCCACACGTTTAAAGCCAGAAGTCTTACTGCGAACATCTTGAAGTGTGTGAGAGGGTGCTCGGCCAAATCGCGCAAAGCCCAATGAAGTTGCAGCTTGCCCACCGGCACATTTGTGGTTGAAGACTCCCGCTCGATCATTTTCTGTTCGGCCGCGTAGTTCTGGTAGTCAGCGCTCCCCTGCCTGGTTCCCTTACCCCAAAAGCGCCAATCCCATGACTCCGTGCGGAACTGAAAGCTGCTCAGAAACATTGCCTCGTCAAAGTTCGACGCTTGCGAGCCCAACCCCCGATTCCCTGGCAACTGCTTGAGTCCCAGTGAGACGACGAGCACCGTCACAATCCCAGTCAAGACACAGAGCACTGCAAATCGCCTGTCGGCGGCCGATGATGGCCGGCGAAGAAACAAAATGACGCCGCAGACCGCCGTAATGCCAAGCACTACCAAAGCATTGGGGCGGCACAGAAACAAGGCTAAGAGCCCCGCCAAAGACACGAACCCTGCCTTCGAGAACAAGCTGGCGCCTTCATTGGAGCGCCATCGCGCCCACCCATAAAGCAGAATGGCCATAGCAACGTATGCAGGCGATTCAGCTGCGACGCCAAAGCTGTAGTAGACGGGAAAAGGCAGGAGCAGAGCCAGAATCGCGGCTGCTTTCCCTGCCGGCTCTTGCCACAGCATGTCTGCCGTACGCCGGATCAGGAGGATTGCGACAAGTATCCAGAATCCGTTCCAAGCCACGGCGGCGCGCCAATAGGTTTCATTCGGTGCGTTTGCATTCACCAACAGATATGGCACTGAGTAGTAGAGAGCTGGACCCGGCGCGCGGGCGAATGCAACTTCCCGCCAGGAAGCTACTCCACGAATCGCCAAGCTCAGGCTTTTCGCTTCTTCATGGAAGTATAAATCGCCAAACTTCGAGGGCGCCGGTAATCGGCTGACGATTAAAAACGAAACGACCAGCAGCAAAGCGCATAAGCAATCAAACCAGTCCAGAAATGGGCGGCGCGCTTCACGAGGCAGCCTCAGCGTGAGGCCTTGTGTGGCTGAGTTCATGGTAGGTTCAGGCTAGCTAATTTTGCCATCGCGCGTTCAGTTCGGATCTCGTTGTTTCACAAACATACATTGGGAACCCGTTAGCTCTATGTAGGCCTCAGGTTTATCCTCAAAAAATTCCTCAAAAGCGCGGTTCACGCCCTCGGATGTCACAAAATCGTGACAAATGAGAATGGCCCCCGCCGACATGCGAGGATAAAACCACTCCAATCCCTGCTTTTGTGCTCTCGTAAAGATCCGCATCCAGGTGAACAAACGCAAAACGCACGTCCGGCACGTCTTTCGTGGTCGCCGGAAAATAGCCCTTGTAAAACTTCACGTTGGAGGTTCGGAGGTACTCCCGCACGTTTTCGAAATCCGAGGCGTACTGGCCGGGTTTGAAACGAGGACTGTCCAGAGAATGCGGGGCCGGAAGCCCTTCGAAAGTGTCGAACAAATGAAGCGTTCGGTTGGGGGCGCAGTCCGATATCATTTTTGCCGACCCGCCCGTCGAAACACCCACTTCCGCCATATCGCCCGGAATCTTTTCGATTGCCTTGAGGGCGCAAATTATCTGGCAGGCCTCTGCGGGAATTAAGAGCATGTCGCGCTCCGAGCGAATGCGCCTGATGCGCTTAAGACGGTCACGCCGGCCTTCGGAATTTTCGTAGCGAGCCAGCAGCAATCCCGCTTGAGCGAATGCAACCGGCACCCGGCGCAACAGCCAATCCATAAATCCTCCTGTCTTGCTGAAAAATGGCGGCATTGAACTCTCATCACGCGAAGATCTAAACGATTGAGGGACCTTTCAGGCGGCCCTGTGTTCGTGCGTGAGCTGAATCAGTTCGCGCAGTCCTTCTTCCAAGGAAATTTTCGGTTCCCAACCGAGTCTCGTGCGAATCCGCGTAATGTCCGCAAGCGTTATCTCCGCGTCTCCCGCTCGCCGCGGAGCATGCTCCTGATTGGCTGAAATCATGCCCGCGATTTCCTTGATTGAGACATTCGTTCCGGAGCCCACGTTGAACACTTCCGCTCGCGCATCGCTCTCATACACGCGGATCGTGGCCGCCACCGCATCCTTCACGTGGACAAAATCGCGCCGCTGCGAGCCATCCCCGTGAATCACGAGAGGCAGCCCCTGCGCAAGCCTCTTCAGAAATATACCCAGCACCAATGCGTATGTGCCGGTCTGCGGCTGGCGCGGTCCATACACGTTGAAATACCGCACCACCGCCGTGGATAACCCATATTGCCGGTCGAACAGAAAGCAATACTGCTCGCCCACGGCCTTCGTGAGCGAATAGAAATTCAAAAACTCCGAAGGCATATCCTCCCTGTGCGGTGGAGGGGTATTGCCGTAAAAGGTGGAAGATCCAGTGTAAACCAGGCGGCGGACGCCGGCTTCCCTGGCTGCGGAAAGGATGTTCTGAGTGCCAACAACGTTCGGCAGCGTGCAACCTTCAATGTTATCCACCGATGGGGCTACCCGGCTCATGGCCGCCAGATGGAATATTCCGGACACGCCCGCGCAAGCTTGCCTGCACTGATCGAGACTCGTGATGTCTCCCTCGAGGAATTCGGCGTCGCCATGCACCCACTCGCGATGCCCTTGCGACAAATTGTCCATCACGCGCACGCGATACCCGGCGCTCAACAGTCCTTCCGTGAGGTGGCTTCCGATGAATCCGGCGCCGCCGGTGACCAAGACGAGTTCCTTATTCGTAGCCATGTCGGTTAGCTCACTCGGTGATTATCGTGCCGCGACGGCCGGCGTGTTCTTTCCGCCGCGATAGATTTGCTGGAAAAATTGCAGATCGTCCATGCTGTTCACGCCGCGGGCTTCCACCGGATCGTTTACTGCGACGCGGCTGATCGACCAGCCATCCCGTGCCAAGTACGGCAGGAAGGGCAGAAAGTTCACTTCACCGGTGCACGCTCCCGCTTTTCCTTCAAGCTGGTACGCCTGCCAGGCCCTGTCCAGCCCATCGACCTCCAGCGCGAATGTTCCCACGTCGGAGAATCCGATCGCATCACACTTGGCTCCCTCGCGTGTTTCGCGAATCTCTGTCAACCCGCCGCTGGCATCGAAGCAATATTGCACGTAGGGCCGGTCCATGAGCACAGCGGGGATCGTGCAGTGGCGCCCGCACTCTCCGCGGTGTCCCGCTAACGCCCGCTTGAGCGTATCTGCCGAGATATGAATTTGATCTCCCCATACCACCAGCAAAGTCTTGGCATCGCCCCAGTATTTCGCCGCCCCAAAAATTGCGTCTCCCATCCCGCGCGGTTCCGCTTGCACGCTGAAGGACAAACGGTCGCTCTGCGGATCGCTGGCCAGCAGCGCTTGGAACATTCCTGCCCATTGCGGGGCCACCACGAGATGGATGCGATCGACGTTCGGCAGCAATTTGCCGCGCAGAATACTCCAGATCGTCGTTTCCGGGTCGATCGGAGCCAGCAGCTTCGGGACATTCAAGCCGAGGCGCGTCCCCCGTCCCGCCGCCGGAATCACCGCGCAAATTCCTTTGCTCATTGGCGCACTCCAAACATTTCGATTGTCCGAATACTGAATTCTGCGAGCGACGAATAGCTCTCGCAACGCGGAAGACATGGCGCGGAACCGGCACAATTAACCATCACCGAATCGATTCCCGCGCCCGTGCTCGCCGCAATCCCGCTGTCGGAATCCTCAATTGCCAAGCAATCGCCCGCCAGCGCATTGTTCGCCTCAAGGCACTTGCGATAAATTTCGGGATCGGGTTTGCTGCGGGTCACGTCATCGGAAGTCGTCACGCTCAAGAAGTAATGCCGGATCTTCGCCGCCCGCAGAGCTTCTTCCACGGAGCGCCGGCTTCCCGCACTCACAATGTGGAGTTTCCTGTCCAACAATGTCAGAAAATCCAGGATTTCCCGGGCTCCGCGAATCAGCGGAAGGCCGTTGCGCCCGATCGCCGACGAGTAGGCCTTCTGCTTAGCCGCCGTCAGTGCGGTAATCTGCGCTTCATCCTTAAAGCCGAAGCCCTCGAAAACCGCTCGCGTAGCCCGGCCCTTCACGGTTTCATAATCAAAACCGGCCAGGCGATCGGGAGCGGAACGTTCCAGAACCTCCCGGAACGCAAGTCCGTGGAATTCGTTTGAATCCA
Source organism: uncultured Acidobacteriota bacterium (assembly GCA_963709105.1). GTDB lineage: Bacteria > Acidobacteriota > Terriglobia > Acidiferrales > UBA7541 > Palsa-295. The sequence continues at coordinate 93,718 of CAVPVC010000001.1, read as the reverse complement.
CGAGTGTTCCGTCCAGGTCAAAAAGGAAGTGCCGCTTCGACGTAATAGAGAAGCGCATGGATTAACGGATCACGCTGACGGCCGTATCCCATGCGTGCCGCATCCGCCAAGAAATTCTCGTGAATCCCCGGAATGTCCGGTAGTTAACGGGCATCTCCGCCACTTCAATATTGTTCTGAACGAGAAGCTTGGTCACGCCCAGGGAAGAGCGCGGCGGTTTGCTTGAAAGCGATTCCCGCAAGGCATCGTTCACCTTGCTGTGCTTGTAAATCCGGAAGCCCGTCAGCGTATCCGAGAAAACCACCTTGAATCGCAGAGCGAAGATCATCGTGAGAAAAAACGCGCCCAGCCAGCTCATCCAGAACAGAACGGTGCCTTCTCCGTAAGCCGCCCGCAACGAGGTGGCAAACTGCTTCCGGCTTTGCGTGCGGGAGCCGTGGACGGCCCCGAAGCTCCCATTCTTGAGCGCCGTGATTCCCGCAAAAATATCGCGCAACCTGTATTCGCCGTCTCCGGTAAGCGTCGCGAGATATTCACCGTCACCCACGCTCAGCCAGTCGACAAGCATCGCCTGCTCCGTGAACGATCCCGGATAAGCCGTGTTTCTGATCTCCAGATATTGCGGGAGCTTCACTTCGGGAAGCTCGAGCTGATTCACGTGCAGCCGCACTTTGCAGAATTGCTGCTGCCAGGGCAGTTCGAGAAATTCCTGCAGAATCGAATCGAAAGCAATCGACCGCGAAAGCAGGTCGACGTAGATATCCAGCGTGTCCTGGCGCCGCTGCCCGGACTGTCGCTCCAGCAGATCCATTACCTTGCGAAGCACCGCATATCCGCTGTGGACGGTGGGCCGGGCTGGGTTGCTGAATTCTCCCTGCACGATCGTTGCGTTTTTGTAGCGGTTTCCCTTGGTCGCCAGGCGTTCGGGCAAAGCCAATGCATCCGGACCCGCCGCGGAATTTTGGTTGCACAGAATGTGAGTCACGTAGGAGCCGTAATTGTTTGGATCGCCGATCGATTCAAAGAGTTTGTCCGCGATATCGCCCGCATCCATTCCCTGAATGTCATGGTCGGCCTTCAAATTCATTACCATCACCTTCAGCTTGGCCCGGCTGCTGCGCACGGCGTCGCCCAATCCCTTCAGCCGGTAGCTCGGCATCAGGGACGAAAACTGCGTCCCCGGACCATAGATGATCACATCGCTCGTCAGCAGCGCTTCTCGCGCTTCCTCCGACACTTCCGTCACTGCTTCCATCCCCGCCAGTAGATCGCGCTTTTCCTGGAACGACGCCCGCCCCAACTCTTCTTTTTGCTCGGGGGTCAGCGGGCCCGGAAGAAAATAGACTGAATCCATCGGGCTGCTGCTCTGCGGGCCGACGATCTCCGCTTCCCTGCAGAGAATCTCGCCGTCCGATTTCAGCGCGGCGAGGATGCGATTTTCACCCTTGCTCACATTGATCAAACGCGCCTGCGAGCCGAACAGTTCGGCCAGGTCGCTGGTGGCGGCGTTGAAATTTCCCTGGCGGTGCAGATAGGCGCCGGCAAACAGCAGATTTCCCAGCGAGCAGTCCGCGAATCGAAACTGCTTGCCGCTCCTGCGGTAATACATAAAAAAGCGCCTCAGGTAACCGAGCAGCTTCTCGTGCAGGTCGCGGTCAAGCCGGGAGAACAATCCGCGCAATTCCGGCGTCACCCCCTCCGACGAGCGTGGATTGCTGACGTAGGATTCCAGGCGGGTCAGGTCCTCGTCGGAGAATTCAAGCGGAAGCCGGTATTCCAGCACCAGCTGCAGCGCGTGCTGCTGGTTCGAATACAAATCCAGCAGGTGCGAAAGGTTCTTGCGAAAGTCGGACGGCCCGAGCATTCCGGGAATGAAATCGCGCAGTTCGCCCGTCGACAGCCCGTCGTCATAGGCGTTGACCAGCAGGTTCAATTGGATGTTCGGCCAGCGCAACAATTCGCGGGTAATCGTGGTGCTCCCGCGACCGCCGCAGAACATCGATACGCGAAGATTTCCGTTAGTTGTTCTCATATTTCCACGCTCGCAGGATTCCCATCCGAATCAGAAACTGCCGGAATCCCAGGTACAGCACAAAAAGAAAGCGGTCCCGCGCCCCCCGGAACTTCCGCAGGCTGCTGGTCCCCGCAACCCGGGGGAGGTGCACGATTTCAACTTCCGCGATTTTGACTCCGCGTTCGGCTAGCTTCGAGGTCACGTCGGTCGAGTAATTCAATCCCTTGCATTCCAGGCGTAGCGACCGCAGCAAATCGCCCTTCACCAGCTTGCAGGCCGAGTTGAAATCCCGGTAGTTTGTGCCGTGAAAATAATTGCAGAGCAACCCGCTCGACCAGGAGCCGAAGCGCGCAAACGCGCTATCCAGTTTCTTCGTCCGGACGCCAATCGCCGCGGCCGCGCCGCTGGCGCGGACCCCTTGGAGAAGAACGTCGAAGTTCTCGATGGCGAACTGGCCATCGGAGTCGATGAGGAGCACCCACTCCGAAGTCGTGCCTGCGATCGCCGTGGCAACCGCGGCTCCCGCTCCTTGGTTCACCCCGTGTTCGATCACGACGAGTCGGTCGTCGCCGGAGGCGATCGACTCGAGCTTTTTGGCCGTGTCGTCTCGGCTTCCGTCGTTACAAATTACAATCTCAAAACTGTCTAAATCCGTGCGCCCTCGGAGATATTCCAGCCAATGCTGCACCACCGGGACGATCCCTTGGCCTTCGTTGTAGGCCGGTGCCGCAATGGACAGGCTGCGAACGGACAAGGCGTCCCTTTCGACCGCGTGCGTCGGGAATTCCGCGAGTTTGATATCGGTTCTCAATGCCGGACTTAGCGCCGCGCGCAGGCTCACGCCCTACCAGTCCCGGAGGCGCAGTCGTTTACTCGCCGCGGAAGCTTCGGGGAGATTCTATTTCACACATGGGATTTGCACACGTTGGCCCGAACTAAGTTCTTTATTTACAGCAGAAATGCGCAGGGCATAGGAAATGAATTTCCTAATTTGGGGCAGCTCGAGGCTCAGAATTGCCCTCGACCCTGAGGAGTACTAGCGGGCTTACATGCGCTGGTCGAGCTTGCGCGCGCCCTGCACATGATGAAATTCCGGCACGACCTGCGCAACGGCTTCCAGGATCATGTCCTTATCCACCGGCTTATCTGGCGAAGAAATGAACCCCTCCACGCGGCCGACAAATTGGCTCAAGGTTGCATGCGGAATCGATTGATAGCGTACCGCGAGAATGCTCGACATTCCGCATTCCACTACTTGTTCGTCGGGACCGGCAAAGGTCTCGCACGACTTCTCGCCTTCCGTGTCCAGATCGGTCAGGAGCAGAGGGTAGCGGTTTCGCAACAAATCCTGGGACACATTGGCGCGGGCGCCTGGCTCGTCCCTGTAGATCTGGGGCTCAAGACCCTTCCGGCGCAGGAACGCCATCGCGATCTCGTCGAGATTGCGAGCGTCCCGCTGAGGGTCGAGGCGGGGTATTGCGATGTGCCGGTCGGGCCCGCACGCCGCCGCAAGAAGGCAAATCTGCCCCGCCTCCCGCAGCGAAATGAAGAACCGATTCGTATCGCGAGGGCACGCCAGCGGCTGGGATTTCTCAAATCGCCGGGTAAAGCTTTCGAGCAGGCTTCCGTTGGAAAAAGCGACATTCGCGAATCGCGATGAAGTCGAGCGTTTGGCGCTTGCCAGCGGGCTGCCTTCGCAGAACATTAGGTGCTCCATGATTCTCTTGCTGGCGCCCATCAGGTTCACTGGCTCGGCCGCCTTATCGGTTGAAACGCTGAAATAGGAGGGAGCGGACCCCGTCTGATGCAGCCATTTCCAGGCTCGCAAGGGCTTTAGCAGATTGGTTTCGAACATCTGCAGCAGCGAGCAAATATCCTTTTCCGATCGAACATGCTTGAGCGCCGCGAAATTCAGAACCCAATCGTACGGCCGCTCCGATTTCAGGAAACGCAGCATCAGAGGAGACCCGAAATCAAGGGGGATCGCTCGAAAATCCGAAACGTCGAGACCTTCCTTTCGGCTGCGCAGATCCCGGACGAGTTCCGCAAGAGCGTTTTCATTCTGGTCTACGACGTGGAGAGACTCCGGACCAAACTGCGACAGCAGGCCAACCGTGGAGGATCCGATGCTTCCAGCCCCGCCGAGAACCAGGACGCGGCTGCCCGCAAACCGCTCGCGAATCGCCCCCGAACGCTGGCGCAGATCTTCCGAGAAGAAATCGAATGACCGCCCGGTAGCGAGCTCTGCCAGTTCGTCCATCGCCGGCACTGCGTTAATTGCCATTCCGCCCGCCGATCGCCGCTTCCAGCACCGCGGCCATTTCCGCCATCGTTTTCCTTCCGTCAGCGCGATCTAGCACGAGCCGCCGATTGAACGAACCGACCCTGTCGCGAAAAGCCGAATCACGAATCGCCTGTTGCAGGTGTTCCGCGTACACCGCCGGTTGGTCGAGTGGCACGAGGATTCCGTTCTGCACTTGCGGGTCGAACCATTCCCGGTTGGGAGGAATATCGGAAAGCACCGGAAACAAACTGCAAGAGAGCGCTTCCAGCAGGGAGATCGACGTTCCGTCGTATCTGGACACCGATGTGTAAATGTGCGCGTTTCGCAGATTCTCCAGCATCTCGTCGTCGGTGACCCCGTTGAGGAATTGAACTCGTGCCCGCATGGCCGGACTCAGAATCCGGTCGGCCAGCGCCCTGGTTCCATCCAGAAACTTGCCTGCCGATGTGAACACAACCTTGAATTCAGGCACCGAATCGGGGAAGTGCGCCAGCGCCTCGATCAGATACGCATTGTTGTAAGCCCGCTCAAAACCTCTGGTGCAAATAATCACGACCGGCGAGGCATCGGGTTTCCCGGGCACAAATCGCTGCGTATCGACTCCGAGATAGATGGGACGAATGGGAGCGTTAGGCGCGAAGTTTCTCGCCTTCTCGGCGAAATATTTCCCGTTGGCGAACGAAACGAGCGACTTGTTCAGCGTGAACCGGCTCACCATTTTCTGAACGCCCGAAACCCGCAGAATGTCCCCGCCTCCCAGAAAGACAGCATAGGGCCGTACCCCGCTGGCACACGAAATCAGCGCACAGCCGCCTCCCCAGAGGCTCACAAGCACGTCGCTATGGAGGTCTTTGCATATCTTTCGCAGCCGCGGCGCATAGCGCAAATAGCGGAACTGCGAGACATCCTCGCCGGGAATGATGTGAATGCCGGCCACTCCATTTCGCAGCTTCGCGACCGCTCCCGAATAAAGTTCGTCGCGCCCTCGAAGGTAGTTGTCGGTGACTTCTGACGCGAAATCGATGGCGTGCACTTCATGGCCCAGTTCGCTGAGCCGCAAAGCGGCCTCCCGCGACCACGAAACACCCAGGCTGAGCAGCATCGCTATTCGCATGTGACACCCGTCTCAATTTCGGCGCACCATGCCGCTTTCAAAGATTCCTCGAGCGGAGTCACCGGGCGGAATCCAATCGCCTTCGTCGCTTTTTCATGGCTTCCATAGAGACACCGGATAACCGAGGGCGGCACCAGATTCGGATCGAAATCCGCGGTAATCGTGCGCGAAGAATTGGCCATCAGCATTTCGGCAACCCGCCGGATCGAGTACGCGCGGCCTGAACAGATATTGAACACTTCGCCGGAAACATTCGACCGGGCAAGCCGCACATAAGCATCAGCCACGTCGCTCACGTCGACGAAATCCCGCTCGCTCTCGAAATCCCCCACCTTCATCACGGGCCTGAGAGATGAAAACGCCTTCTTCGCCCGCCCCAGCATGGCGCCTACCACAAGGCTTTCTGGCACCCCGGGACCTACAATGTTCGACGGGCGCGCAACCACGACTCCAAGCCCGTATCTTTTCGCGTAATCAATCCCAGTAAGAGTCGCAGCGTACTTGGTAATGCCGTAGGGCCCCACGGGCCGGCACGGCGTTTCCTCCGTCACCGGCATGGACGACGGATCGGCCGGACCATACTCCGCAAAAGAACCAATCAGCACCACGCGGCACGCGGGAAGGTTCCGGCGCACCGCCTCCAGCACGTGAACGGTTCCCGTCACATTCACCGTATACATGCAGGGCGCGGGAACCACGCTCCCCGAGACGCCCGCCAGATGAAAAAGCCAATCGGGCGCGAACGATCTCACTGCGGAGTCGACCCCAGCCGCGTCGGTAACGTCGCCCTGATAGTAACCGTCCAGGCCCGATTCCGATGCAGCGGCAGCCTTGCGGTCGAAGCCTGCAATCTCCATAAAGGGTTCCCGCCGCAAGCGCGAGACCAAGTGCGCTCCGCAGAAGCCGCCGACTCCAGTGACGAGTGCCTTCACGAGTGCGACGCCACCTTTTTGGCAATAAACCGCGAAGGATTCTTCACGAAATCCTCGCTGGCCTGTTGGTAGTCATCGAACCGCCCGATATCCTTCCAGTAACAGTCGGTTTCGTAGCAGCGTACCGGATGCCCCGCGCCGTGCATCGCCAGCATCAGGTCGGGCATATCGAATTTTCCCTTAGGGGGTATGTATTTCAGGCATTTTTTCGAAAGGATGTTGATGCCCATGCTAACAGAGTAGGGAATCGTCGGTTTCTCGATGTAGTTATCGAGCATCCCCTCCGAAGTGGTTCGCACGACGCCATAGTCGATCAGCACTTCCCTCTTCGAAAGTCCGATGGTTCCAAACGCATTGTTCCGGATGTGATAATCGAACATGTCCTCGTAATCGAGCGTCGTCAGCAGGTCGGCATTCATCACCAGAAAATTGTCGCTCAGGTTTTCGATGGCTCGCAGCGAGCCTGCGGTGCCGAGCGGCTCATCCTCGAGAATTGACTCGATCTTCACGCCCCAGCGCTCTCCGTTGCCAATGCATGCCATCAGCACCGGCGCCATATGGCCCAGCGTCAGCACAATCCGCGATATGCCCGCCGCCACAAGCTGCTCGATCACGATTTCCAGAATGGGCATGTCTCCCAGCGGTAAAAGCGGCTTGGGAATCGTCATCGTGAAGGGCTTGAGCCGCGTCCCTTTCCCTCCAGCCAGAATCACGGCTGTCATATTTTTCGGGGCATGCAGATGCGAGAGTCCGTTGCCGTTACCATTGCTCATGGCTTTTCCTCTTGGAGCGAGTTGCAGATTGTTAATTTTGGAATGGGGATTTAAGAAGTTGCGCTACCCGCCGCCGCGGTTAGGACTAGGACAGCGATCCGCTGGTGACAACATCGCGCTCGGCCGCCGCCTGCTCCGGCGGCCCGGCCTTTTCACCCAGAACCGTCCGGTACACGCCGCAGATTTCCCGAACCACCGTCTTTGAGCTGTACGTCTTGATGACTCGTTCGCGGAACAGCTCTGCCAGCCTGCTGCGTTCCGCGCAGGATTGCAGCAGTTGGATCATCGCCGCGGCAAGCTCGCCGGGATTTCCGGACGGCACCAGCATGCCGGTTCGCCCGTAGTCCAGCACGTCCCCGCATTGGCCAACGTCGGTCGCAATCGCCGGGAGTCCGGCGGCGCCATATTCCAGCAGCGACATCGGCAACCCTTCGGAACTCGAGCTCAGCACGCCGATATCGCAAGAACCCAGAATCGCGGCAACGTCGTGACGTTCGCCCAGCACCGACACGTTCCCTTCTATCCCGAGGGCGGCGATCTCTTTTTGAACGTCTCGCTTGTAATTCTCGTCGTTCGTCTTTCCCGCGAGAATCAAATGCGCGCTCGGTACTTCGCGCACCGCGCGTGCCATCGCGCGCGCCAATGTAAAGTGGTCTTTCTCGGGCCGGAAGTTCGCCAGGCAAATAATTCGGGATCCCTTTGTCCCCGGAAGCGGGGATGCGAGGGGCGCCGCCTTCTCCTCCAGGGCCACCGGGTTCGGCAAATACCACACTTTCTCGGCCGGAACCTTCAGCCTTCGAGAGCACCATTCCGCCATTTCCTTATTGACCGTCAGTGCGCCGTCGATTCCCGCTGTGCCTATTCGATAGTGATAAGCGGCATGGTCCTCCACAGCGTAGCGTCCGTAGTGTGCGTGCCACAGAATCTTCGCGTCCGTCCCCCACGCCGCAAGCCGCGCTACAAACAACGCCGAGCTGTGCGCGTGGATGATGCGAATGCCGTGCAGCTGAATGAAGCGTCGCAGCCGAACTGCCGCGCCGAAATCAAATCGGCAAGTTCGGTTCAGCCGCAGTCGTACTACATCGCGATCGACCAGCGCGTCCAACGGGCCGTCTGCTCGCGTGGTGCACAAGTAGGGCGCATATTTCTCGCGAGGCAACGCATTGACGATATTGACAGCTACTCGCTCAGCTCCCGCCGCGGCGAGAGTGTCAATGACGTGCATCGCTCCGATAGGCTTCATGGATCTAGCGCTTGTCACTGGCAGGCATTCAGCGAGTTCAAAGGGCGCTCCGGAATCGCACTCGACGCCTTGTGAAGTATGGGAGCCTTCACTCGGGTGATCACGGCCCGGAACTTTCCATTCTTTTCTCGCGGGATTCGCGTAACTGCCTCGAGGATCACTTCCACCGGCCCGAGGTGCTCGCGTATCGCCCGGGCGATTGCCTCGCTGGAACTCGACGCAAACCCTTCGGCGGGCACGTACCGGACTCGAACTTGTTCCAGGCTTTCCTGGATAATCTGCGCTTCGTGAATCGGCATGCTTCCTTTAAAAGCGGGATCGAGGCGCCCCACCTGTCTCCCGTCGCGTGTGAATAGAACGTCGTCCACCCGGCCTTCAATCGATTGAATCGTTGGCAACGAGCGGCCGCATTTGCATTGCGTCGTCCGTCCGGGCTCTAGATTTGCGCAGTCGCCCATGCGATAGCGAATAAGGGGCATTTCGGAATTCAGTAGGCCGGTGCAAATCAGTTCACCAGGAACCGCATCCGCCACGCCGCACCCTGCGTCAAGAGTTTCCAGAAATCCCACCTCGGGCCACAAATGCATCTTCCCGTGCTCGCAATCGCTTCCGGCGCCGACGATCTCGGCTGATCCGTATGTCTCCCTCACGGGACACTGAAAAGCCTCCGAAATCACCCGGCGTTGAAGTGCAGTTACCGGCTCCGCATTCGTAACTACGACTTTCATCTTCAAATCGCGGCGGCCAAGCCGCAGCGCCTGGCGCGCCACAAAATAGAGGGCGGAGGAGTATCCCAGCAGCGACTCGACTTCGTACCTTTTTAGCGCATCCAGATACGCCGGCATCAGGTCGGGGGCCAGGTGATACGAAGACAGGTAAAGCTGGTTAAGCGCGGCATTCCACGTCCAGAACGGGGGCTTGCGGTGGTTCACCGGCACAATCAACTGGCCCCCAAAAATCGCCCAGCGATCGTGGCGCGTAATTCCATACCACTGCCGCGTGCGCGCCTCCAGCAGGGCGTACCATTCGCGCTGCACCTGCCGCGTCCTCCACAAAGTGATCGGTTTGGCGGTCGTGCCGCTGGTGTGCTCCGCGAACATGCGCCAGGTTTGGCAGTCATCCGAGACAAAGGCTTGTGGATTCTCCCGGACGACGCCCTTCTCCAGAACGTCCCAATTTTCCAGATAATCCCACGAGGCGCGGTCTCCGCTACGGCGCCGCTTTTCCCACACTTGGCGGTAGTAAGGCACTTGGGTTGCCGCGCGGTGCAGCACGTACGAAAGCCGGTTTTCCTGCCATTGTTTCCAGCGTTCGGCGCTCCAGGCTTCCCGTTCCAGCGCTTCCGCGACGAGCTTTTCCGTGCGGCTGTCGTACCTCCAAAACCGGAGATACGCGCCTCGCCCCGTGGCGACTAGAGAGCGCGTGCCCGGTGGTAGCGCATGATAGAGACGTAGCAGGGTTCCGTTCATAGGGAGGTCTTCTCTTTTTGGAAAAGAACTATTGGATGGACACGAGACAAAATTCAACTCAATACAATTTCGTTTTCGACAGCGGGGGCTTGCCACACATCTAAGCCGGTAAACCGCGGACTGGCCTCGCGCGCCATGAATGCCAAGCCTAGATAGATGCCGGAAACGATGTCTAGCGCGGTAACGGACACGCCAATGAACATGAATCCGACGATTCCCACGAGCGGAACCACTTCCCCGTAACGCCGCATGTGAATCACAGCCCGCCTTAGAAGCGCGATCAGGATCGCAAAGAGAGGGATGGCGCCCAGCAATCCTGTTTCTGCGATCACCTGCAAGTAAAGAGAATGCAGCTCAAGGTGCCTGTGCGTGTAAACGAAATCGATGTCCCTGCCGGAACCCGCGCCCCACCCCCAAATCGGCGATGTCTCGAAAATTTGGGGCAACGCGGCCCACATGTTCGAGCGTCCGCTGGTTCTGTTCGCCAGGCTGCGGTTCGTATCGACGGTTTTATCGAAGACGTTCGATATCTTGTCTCCTCTGTCCGTAGACATCACGACAACCGTCGCCACGGCAACAACGCAGATGCCGATCAATATGGGCTTTCTGCTGGACTTGCTGAAGGCAAACACCAGGATCATGCAAAAGAGCGTAATCGTCCAGCTCCCGCGGGATCCGGAAAGAACCAGCCACTCGCCGGCAGACAGGCAGATGATCAGTCTTCCGAACACATTATTCTCCATCAGGAACAGCCGGCCTCTGTCGGTCACCGCAACCAGCACGATGAATGCTGCGGGAATGCCCAGCAACGCCGGATTGCCGATCGTCACGCCGTCGTCTAACTCGCCTTCTCCAAGACGCACACCGTAGGGCAGCATCGCAATCGCGTACGCGGAAACCGAGATGGCCATTCCCACCAGGGCTGTGGCCAGAAACGATCGCCGCTTGGAAACCAGGCAGACGGCTGCCCCGGCCAGGAATAACTCGATTGCCCTGGAATTCGAATGCCAGTCTTGCGTCTCGCAAAAAGAGATAAACCAATAGAAAAAACACCAGAAGGCCAGTCCCTTCCAGATCGGATCACTCCAAACGAATTCAAGTTCGTTCCTTGCGGTAGCCGCCCACAACAAGGTGCCTGCGATCAGGAAGAAAGTGACGCTGTCGTAAAAGAATACCGCCCGCATCAAGCCCAGCGCTGGCGCCACGCCGATCACCAGGCCCAGGAATTGATAACGGTCTCGTCTGACAATGTGGTAGCTGAGCAATAGCAGCAGGCTGCCCACAAGATAACGCGCTCCGAGCTCTGGACTTGCAAAATCGATCGACGCCATCGCCGGGAGCACGCACACGCAAATCTGCGCGATCAGGAGCCACTTAAGCTTGCTGGCGCGCACCCGTACAGCGGTCACGACTCTCGGCGACAAATCGGCTGTGGCGCTCATCGAGTCTGGGAAATCGAATCCGAATGTCCTGGCGGGCTGGGACGCAAATAGGGCGCCGGCGGACGTTGCGTTTCATTCCGGTTGAAACGCAAACCGGTGAAGAACGCCCGGGCTCTCACAATCAAGGTCATCAGGTTGTCTCGGTTGGGCCGGCGCGCGATTGCGATCGCATCGATCGCCAGATCGCCCAGAAACGTGCGCGCCACGGTCAGATAATCCCCAAAACTTCGCGCACTTTGCGCGAAGCGGCGCCCCACGCCATAGCTGCTTTGCCGCAGGCGTTCCAGGTCAACGTCCCGGCCGTGTGCCGAGTAATGGTGCTCGATGCTCAAATCTCCGCAGATCAAGAGCCGCCAGTTCTTGCCGACGCGCATTGAAAAATCGCGGTCTTCGCCGGCGTATGTGGGCAGTAGTTCGTCGAATCGCAGTCCCTCGGTAGCCTCTCTGCGATAGATCATGCAAAAGCCGCCGAGCCATCCGATTTCCTTTTGCCCTTGCCAGGGCTTGAGAAAGCTCAGCGGCACGGCCCGCCCGAGATGATCCACCTGCCCGGGATCGAGGCTCGGTATCGTACCCAGAAGATTTCGCAGGCGCCATCGCCACGTGATCGGAGCCGCGTAATTCAGGGAGTCGTACGCCGTGATTCCCCCGACGTTTTTCATTTCCGGCCGGCCGAAAAGGTCTGCTGCCTTGGCAAGAAAATCCTCATCGAACGTGACGTCGTCGTCCAGAAAGCAAATCAGGCTTCCCTTCGCCGCCGCCAGACCTGCGTTCCGCTGGCGCGTCAAACCCTTTGGGGCACCCAGTAGTGTGACCTTGAGTGTCGCGTTGGGGCGGCTAAGGAACTTTCCAACCGTCTCGCGAGCGGGTGAGATTTCCCCGTTGCCGTCGATAATCAGAACTTCAAAGTTCCGGAAGCTCTGGACCTCCAGGCAACACAGCAAGTCCTCCAGAGCGGTGCTGCGGCCGTAGGTGCAGATAATCACTGACACCAGTCCGCTCGCTGGAGGCGTCATTGGACCCGCAGTCTTTCCGTCTGGCCTTGTAGTTTGGACTGTCAATTTCTCTGAGGATGAAGGGGCGCGCCCTGCGCGCCCCGAAAGAGTATCGCCCGAACTCGTCTGAAGGGAAAAAGACGGCTCAAGATAAGGCTCCGCCCCTTGACTCCCGTTCTTACGATAAGAATCCAATGAAAACCCGGAGCGGACCGGCATTCCCGAACCGCAGATAGTAGGCCCGCACAAGAACCAAAGCACCTTTCTTGCCCAGATAACCCATTTGTTTTCAGTTCAATAAAAAGATAGCGACGTACCGTAGGTTCACAAAAGGGGAACTACTTTGCCTAGCAGGCGGAGGGTCGGGACGCTGCCCGGGGGGTGGGACAAGGGCACAGCCGTCTGAGGAATAAGGGGATAACTGAAGGTGGCTACCTAGCGGACCAGTTGCTGTCTCAACCGGTAGCGCAGGAACTCCCCAAAGGTCGGGTTGTCGAACTCCGAGTCGGGAGGTATGAGCCGTGATTTTACGGCGGTGGAGTTCTTGGCCTTGATCCAGGTTACTCAGTGCTTGAGCTTGGAGCTCTGCGATGCGGATCATCCCCTTCCAGGACAGCGTCATGAAACTGTCGCCCTTCTCGACGGGGATCCTTTCTTGCGCCACTACGTCACCGGTATCGACTCCTGAGTCAATCAGGAAAACCGTGCAGCCGACATCCTCCGGCTTCTTCTTGTAAATTGCCCAAAACGCGGAATGCGATCCGCGGTAATCGGGCGTGATTCCGGGATGGCCGCCGAGGACGATCCCTTTTCTGGGCAGCTCGCGGACCTTCTTGCCAACCCAGTAGCTCGTGTGAACCACGAAAACGTCCGCGTTGCGCTCCTTGAGCCACGCCATGGTTTCGGGCTTGGAGTAATTATCTGTGCGATGAATGCGGTCGCCGAGAGGCCTCAGGATTTCATCCAATTCGCGCTGATTGTAAAGCCTCTGATAGATGGCTTGATCGAGGCGGCTATTCAACGCGAGGTAGACCACGCGCGCCAGCGACCGCGACGCGGTGCGCCACCATCCCTTTTTCTTTGCGCTTTTCAGCAGATATTGCAGCGGCAGCCCCGCGGTGCGCTGGTCCGCAATACAGATCCCCGCGATGTTCAAGCCGCTGCGGATGAGCGTGGCGCAGGTGTTCATGTGGTGCGGCCGAGGGCCGCACAGGATCACCACGCGATTTTTACTGGTGTTGGAGGGCATAGCGCACGTATATGCGATACAGCGGAAACAAGGATGTTTTGAGCATCGTCTTGGCCTGGCGGCGAAGCAGCATCCCCTTCCAGCCGCGAAACTCCGCAAGCCGTTGTATGTCGGGCAGCGGCGCATCGGTCTTGGGGCAAACCCGGCCGATGATCCAGCAGTTCCCTTCCAGTTCGGGCGACAGAATGGGATCGGATGTGAACAGAAACTTCATTCCGGCTTCGTTCGCGGATTCAAACACGCGTCTCGAGACGTCGCCTCCAGGCACCGACCCGGTCATGCACGGCGCACCCAGCAAATCCGACAAAACACCGCAGCTCGTGCGCCACTCTTCCACCATCTGCTCGAAGGAAATATCCTTGAAAATATCCGGATGAGTGTGCGAATGGCTTCCGATCACGTGCCCGCAGCTGTGCAGGTAGCGCGTGGCCCCCGCGTCCAGAAAGGTCCGCGTGCCGAGCAGGCTCGTAGTGACGAAGAAGTGCCCCTTCCAGCCGCGGCGGTTCAGTTCTTCCGCCGCGTACAGCGCGCCTTTGCCGCCATCGTCAAACGTGATTAAAACGCTCTTCGCGGGCTCGCCAAAATCCACCTCCGCGACCCGTTTGGGGGAACGCCCGGCTTTCGCAATGCCATCCAAATGCGCCGCGAAACACGCGCGGGTCTGCTTGTAAGGCATCGCCGAGCGGCGCTGAAAGCCCGACTCTGTCGGATCATCCGCCACATCGTGATACAAGAAGGTGGCGAGTTTGGCTGGCGATCGCACTTAGAGCATCCCCGAATATAATCAATTTGAAGTAAATCAGCCCGCCACGGGGGCTTCCGCCGCACGGCTTCCGGCCTGCTTCTGCGCGGATTCCGCCTGCATGCGGCACTCCTGCACTTCCTGCATGAAGTTCGGATTCGCCTGGACGATCCTCTTGCCCGCCCAATTCTTGTCCGCGGTGAACGTAGACAGCGAATCAATCAGATACCCTTGATTGGCCCAGTTGATCAGCTCCTGGTTGGTGCAATGGAGCCCGTATTTGGTGCAGTAGCGGTCGAATTTATCCGCCGTCATGTCGTCGCCACGCCACACTGGATCGATCAGAACTCCTTTACTTTTAATGACTTCGCCAAGCCCCATCTTCTTGAGGTAGCGATGGAACAGCCGCGTGCCGCGATAGGAACCCAGGTTGGAGTGGTGGATGAATCCGCGACCGGCAGGCTTCAGTTTCCTGGAGAGCTGTTGGACGTACGCTTCCATCACTTCGGCCTGCACGTGGACCAGCGAGTCGAAGCTGAACGCGAAATCGATCGAGTTATCCGGAATCATTTCCAGCGACTTACCGTCGTTCACGTAATAGGAGATGTGCGATTCGCCCGCGAAGCGCTGCTTGCAAGCGTCGATGCAGCGCGGGCTCAAGTCCACGACATGGAGCCGCTCGCAATAGTTCTTGAGATAGGCAGTGCAGCGGCCGAATCCGGGCGCGATCTCCAGGATGACCGGCGCGGGCAACAGATTTTTGATGCGCGGGTAGAGGGACTTCTGCCACATCACATCGGTGCCGCCCCAGGCGCTCGACCATTCATCGCCTGACTTGGACCAGTCGTATGTCTTGTTCCAGAGATCTAAATTCTGTTCGACGGATGGCATGAGCGATTCCTTAAAGTTCAAACTGTAGTGCGTATTTCTACTGACTGCGACACTTCTCAGGACTATAGCGCCTAAGGCGGGGCGCTAGAACGGCCTGTTGGTGCTAATCCGACGGTACCTTCGTCCCGGTACTGCGCCGGGCCTACTTCGCCTGCTTCCGGATCACTCCCAGATAATGCGTGCGCAAGAAGGGAATGTTTTCAAGCAGGCACGCCGCGATCCAAGACTTCGGCACTACGAAACGCGCAATCGGCGGCGCCAGCGTGACCGAACGCAGCCGCACCGAGCACCCCGGGAAAAGCGAGCGGATTTCGCTGGCGTCAATACCGCGAACACCCGGGTTGCGCGGATTGTTCACGCGAAAGTCGAACCACAGGATGACGCCCGTCGGCTTCACAATCCGCATCATCTCCGCGGCAATCTGTTTTTTCACCGTGTCGTTCAGGATCGAACTAAACAAAGTGAAATGCGAAACGAGATCGAAGGAATCGTCGCCCCAGGGAAGATGGCGCGCATCACCGACGCGCAAATCCGCCGAAGGCAAGCGATCTCTGGCGCGCTCCAACCGGGCTTCATCCAGCTCGATGCCGTGGATTTCGCCCGCTTCCCACTGAGCAAACTCGAGCAGCCATCTGCCGGACCCGCATCCGATATCGGCGACCTTCCGGTTTTCGAGCGGGAACAGGCCCTCGCGATTCAGCTCGTTGATGCAAGCGCGGACGAGCTGCGTATCGAGGAAATAATTGGACAGGCGGCCCCAACTGTAGAAGTCGCGGGGAATTTCACGCTGGCGGCGGTCGTACTCCGCGCGAATACGGAGAATCTCGCTTGCTTCCGAGTCCGCTGGCGGGGGGTTCATTGTGCGAGGAACGGTCATCGAGTGACACCCACGAACAGCTCTCCCAACCGGGAATCCGCGGAACGCGCAAAAGTCCAATAAACCGAGCCTAGCAGGAACCCCAGACCGTACGACACATGAAAGACGGCGAATGTGCCGGGAAGATAAGGCAACAGCTTCCATCCAAATTTCTTCGCTGCGGCAACCGACGCGACAATGGATGCCAGAACATATGCGGCCAATACGGCCGCCCAGCCGAGCAACGTTTTCTCCGCGAGATCTCCACGCCCAGCAACCGCCAGACAAAGCGCCGCGAGAAGCAGCGCCATATTCCCCGCCACGAAAACGCCGGGTATCAAATGCCGCCACGATCCGGGAATTCTGTGCTTTCGGATGACCGCGACTTTCCAGAATCCGTACTGGAAATACTGGCGAAACAATGCGGAAAGAGTCGCGCGAGGGCGATACCAGGAGACAATTTCCGCCGACTGCCAGATTTTGCCGCCGGCGCGGGTGAGGCGAAGATTGAGTTCGTCGTCCTGGTTGCGCACCAGCTTTTCATCGAACAGGCCCAGCTTCAGCAGGGTTTCTTTGCGCCAGCAGCCGTAGGTGACGGTGTCGACATAGCCAGTGTAGTTTTCGTCGTGAAATTTGGCCCCTCCGGTGGAGAAGCGGCTGTGATAGGCGGCCTGGATCGCGCCGGCACGGCGCCCTTCGGCCTTGGTTCGAGCGGGCCCTCCAACATTCTGAGCGCCGCTGGTTTCCAGGGCTTCCACGCACCGCTGAATGTAGTCGGAGGCGTATTCTGTGTGCGCGTCCATGCGGAGAATGATGTCACCCCGGGCCGCGCGAATAGCGGCGTTCAGCCCCGTGGAGACAATGCGCGAGGGGTTATCGATCACGGCGACGCGAGGATTTTCGCGCGAAACCTCGGATAGGGCTTCCTTCGTGCCGTCTTCACTGGCTCCGTCGGCGATGATGATTTCCCAATCGAAGCCCGCCAGGTCCTGCGCAAGCAGCGAATCGATGAAGGCGCGGATGTGCTTCCGCTCGTTGCGGCAGGCACTGACGATGGAAATGCCCTTGAGGGGGGCCACAGCCTGGATTGCGGAATCGGCCGCCGATACGCCAGGAGCAATCAGCGCAGCGCCCTTGGTTTCCATTTCACTCATGTGCGCACACGGCGGAGGCGATTTGGCGGGCCTTCGATTCTTTACCCGGGCTTCCGCTCGCCTCGTCGTCCAGCTCTTTGGCGAGGGGCAGGCCCCAGCTTTTCGCCAGCAGGGAAAACAATTCGTCGCGCAGCGATTCAATCGTGTAGTTTCCGGCCCAGGCCGCGGCTCGCGACCGCATCTCAGAGTATTTTTCGGGTGCAGTCAGGACGTTCCGAAGAGCGGCAGTTAAGGCATCCTCGTCGCGCGGCGCGACCGTGAGACCCCGGCCTTCGCCCAGAATTTCCGGCACCAGGCCAATCTGCGAGCCAATGGCCACCAGCCCGAAAGCCATCGCCTCCACGATGGCCTTGGGCCACCCTTCCGTCTCCGATGCCAGGACGAGCACGCCTGAATGCCCGAGAAGCTCCACAATACGTTCGAAGCTCACGCCGCCGGCGAACGATACGCATTTGTCCAGTTGCAACCCGGCGCTCAAGCTCTGCAGCGCAGCAGCCTCGGGACCTTCGCCGGCTATGGTCGCGGTGAACGCAATGCCTTCCTCGCGCAAGCGGCCCAAGGCCTTCAGCAGAACATCGACATTCTTGGCGCGGGCGAGGCGCCCGACAAACAAAACGTGACGCAGCTCGTTTGGACCGCGCTGCGCAGCGACGGCACGCGCTCGAGCGATTTGCTCCCTGGTCACCACGGAATTGAAAAATGGAATAACGTGCGCAGGCTGACCGGGCCAGCGCCCATAGACGGTGACCGGACTGCCCCACCAGCGGGAACGCAACACGGCGCGCTGAAAGCGGATACTCCACGGATCGTTCGCCCCCGTGCTCCACTGGCCCGCATATTTAGCGACTCGGTGTTTTGAGAAAAGCGGCCCCAGCAAAGACGCCCAGCAACCCAAGATTTCCCGGGCAGCGCACGTGCACCGCGTCCCCCTGCCGAATCGCGGAACCCAGCTCCCACATGAGCGCCGGCAGCAGAACAAGGAGCTTCGCTTTGGCAGCCAACGTTTCACCGCCGAGCTCGCGCTGCGGAGCCACGCTAAAATTCGCGCGGTCGAGAAGGCGCGCAATCGCCCGGCGGCTCCTGCTCGCGACAGGGCGCCGCCAGCAGAACGCGATCGAACATGTCCGCCCAGATCTCGATCTCGCGGGCATACGGGGCATAGGCATACAGGCGCCCGCCGGACTTGTAATGAACGACGTGCGAGACGATGACCAGCTTCTCGTGAATGCGCGCGTGTTGCGTCATGGCCGGGTCGCCACCGCGTACAACATAGGGCCTGCGCCGATCGCGCGGCCGTAGAACCCGCCGATTTCCTGATGGGCGCGCCAGATCGCGCCTTTCACGTCTCCCGAAAGGAAGCGCTTCAGGTAATCCGCCGGCTGGTACACCGGCATGTGGAGACTGCCGCTCTTCACGACACGGAAGCCGGCTCGGGCAAGCAATTGGGAGAGCCCCGCAGCCGCAAACAGAAAAATGTGGGCATGGGGAGCAAGCATGCCCGTCCAGCGGCGCTGCAGGAAACGGAAGTGCCCCGACTCCATGTTGGGGGTGAGCAGCACAATCGTACCCCCAGGCCTCAGAAAACGGCGTAGATCGCGAACCATTTCGACAGGATTCGGCAGGTGTTCGATCACGCTGTCCATCACCATCAGATCGAACGATTCCTCGGAAATTCCGGTATCACCGAGCGGGCAATCATAGAAGGGGATTTGCGGATACATCCGGCGGGCGCGAGCCACGCGGCTGCGCGAAATTTCCACGCCTGTGACGCTGGGCCATCCCGCGGAATGAAGTTCGGCACACGTGTGCCCATCACCCGAGCCGATGTCGATCACGCTCTCGCGAACTTCGGCCAGTTGCGGCACTTTCTCGGCGACGCGCCAGAACCAGGCATTGCGCGTCGATACCCGGAGCGCGGCCTGAACCTCATGCGCGTGGGCCCTGGAATAGTAGTCGGTATAGAATTCCGCGCTTTCGTCGTCTGCGCGAAGCGGCGGCGGATCGATCTGGTAGGTGCCACAAGCCGAACAGCGGACGAGGCCGAATTTCGGCGTGCGAAAGCACAACGACCACGCACCGCTCCCGCACCAACACGGCAAGGCCGCCCCCGAAAGGCCCGCTTCCCGCTGGATGGGCGTAACGCTCACGGGCGCTCCGCCGGCAGGCGTGGTTTCATCGATTGTATTCACGGGCGTACTCACGGGACGATTCACAATTTCGCTCGAAACTCGCGGATGCAGCGCTCGTAAAAGGCTTCATTCTGCGCCACCATGCGCCCGATGCTGAATACGCTTTGGACGCGCTGGCGGCCGGCCTCGCCAATCTCGCGCGCGAACGATGGATTCTGCAGAACGCGCAGAATGGACTGCGCCAGAACACCCGTCTTGTCGGGATCGACCAACAGACCTTCGCGCTCGTGCGCGAGCAATTCGGGACCGCTGCCGCGCTCACTGAAAATCGTGGGGCAGCCGGCGGCCATGGCCTCGAGCGGCGCGACGGCAAAGGCCTCGGCGTAGGAAGGAAACACTGCCGCGCCCGCGGTGCGGTAGGCATCGAACAATTCGTTGCGCGCGACGTGCCCGTGAAAATGCACGCTGGCCCGCTGGCCGTTCAGCATCGTGCAGAGAAATTCCTGCATCGAGCCGCCATCGCCGGCGCGCCCATCCTTGCCGAAGACGTGCAGCTCCGCGCCGGGCTGGGCCTTCACGACGAGCGGCCATGCCTTCATCAGGGAAACAATCCCCTTTTTCCCGGTGAGCGTGCCGCTATAAATCACGCGATTGGAATTCCGGGGCAGATCCGCCGAGGCGGCCGGCGTCTCAACGGGATTGTAGAGAATCTCCGCCGAGCCCATCGGAACCTTGAGCACTTTTTCCGTCATCTCCGCCGTGTAGCGGCAAACCGAAGAAACGAAATCGACGCGGCGAAGAGAGGAACGCTCCAGCCAGTAGGATGTCCGATCGATGGGCCGGTTGAGTTCGGCCGCAAAATAGCTGAGCGAACCGTGAAGGCGCGCAACCACCGGCGCTCGCATGGGCCTCCAGCCAGCGGCGAGGCCTTGATAGTCGGGCAGTTCGACAATGTCCACCATCCCCGCGCTGACCCACCGCGAAACCTGCCGATAAAGACGGTAGCGGGAAGCGATCCAGCTCAGCGGGTGCCCGGCTTCGCGCAACCGGAGAACCTGCACTCCGCGGTCATCCTGCGTTTCCGGGGCCTCATACCACGAGGGGTATACACCCACCGAACGCACTTCGTGGCCGGCCTCCACAAGCGCGCGCGACAAAAGCTGCGTCATCGTCCCGATGCCCCCGTGCGGGCCGGGAGGATACTCGTTGCAGACAAAGCAGATCTTCATCGGCTTTTTCACCGGGCCTCCCGCAGCGCAGGCAGAAGGAAATGAGAGCGGGTGGTGGCCAGTTTCAGCAAGCCCATCATGACCGGCACAGGCTGCCGGCGCGCGTTGCCGCGCAGATGCTTCCAGCGGCGGAATGCGGAAGTACGCGCGAGTTCCTGGCGGTCTTCGGGAGTTAAATCCGCCGCCGCCTGCCAGAGACGGTCCCAACGGTTGAGCAATTCGATGCCTCGATCGACGGGCATGCTGCGGCCCAGACCGACGGTGCGCAGCGCGGCGAGGTCGGCGCGCGACCAGCGTTCGCCGGTAAGCGCAATCATATGGTCCGAGAGGACGTCCAGGCCCAGGTCGGTTTGCAGCGCGGAGTTCGCATGCGTCTGGCGCGTTTCGTGATAGCGCACATAGCAAAGAACCTCGGGAACGGTGCCCAGCCAGCCGCGGCGTGTGAGTTCACACCAAAGACGGTAATCCTGCGACAGCGGAAGTTCGCGGTAACCGCCGAGATCCTCGATAGCAGAGCGCTCGTAGCAAACCGCACTGTGGAGAGACGGAGCGCGCAACAGCAGCTCCCAGCGAAAGATGCGCGGATTCCGGGGAGCGGTTACCGTGCGCGGAATGATGCCCTTTTCGTTGAATCCCTGCCAGTAAGAGACGCAGGCGCGGTATTCCGGGTGATCGGCGAGAAACCGCAGCTGCCGCTCGATCCGCTGTGGCGGAAAATGGTCGTCCGCATCGCAGCGAACGACGTACTTCCCACGAGCCGCGCGCAAGCCATCGTTGGCGGCGGCGTAGGGGCCCGCGGAAACGGAGCGCTTCAGAAGGCGAAACCGGGAATCCCTGCTCTGGAATTCTTCGACGATGCCGATCGTTTCATCGGTGGAGGCATCGTCGACGACGATGTATTCCCAATCGGCGCAGGTCTGCCGCAGGGCGCACTCGAGCGTCGACGCGATGTGCCGCGCGCCGTTGCGAACGGCAGTGAGGATGGTGACGTGCGGCGCGTTCATACGAGGGCGGCCTGCCCGAGCAATTCCGAAAGAGTTTCGCGCGGAGGCGCGGGGCGCTTGTGGACCTGCAGCCAGACGTCGAGCACGAACAGGTTCCAGACACGGCGGGCGTTGCGGCTGGCCGTCTGCGAATCCTGCACCAGGGCGCGCACCCCGTCCGCTTTGAGCAAGCCCTGTTTGACGGCGGCGCCTTCCGGCAAGCCGCGGATCAGATCGTAGAGACCAGGCTGCTGCACCCAGCGCCGCAGCGGCGTGTCAAAGCCCCACTTCGGCCGGCTCAGGATTTCAGGCGGGCAGCGCTGGCCCAGCGTTTTCTTGAGCAGGATCTTAAAATCGGAGGCGTTCTGCTTCAGGCTCCCGGGAACACGCTGCGCAAAACGCACCAGGCGATAGTCCATGAACGGCACGCGCACTTCGAGAGAGGCCGCCATCGACATGCGATCCGTCACGGCAAGAATCTGGTCGGGCAGGTAGGTGTTCTGGTCGATGAACTGGCGGCGGGAGATGGAATCGCTGCCGGGATATTTCGCCCAGAGCGACGCAATCGTCTCTTCGACGCGGCCCGCGGCCGGGAAGCCGATATTTTCCAGAGCGCGGGCATCGAAAATCTGCAGCTTGTGGAGATAGCTGCGCCACGCCATAGAAGGATCGCCGGCAAGGCGAAGCTCTTCCGCCCAGGCATACTTGTAGCGGTCGACAACGGGCGCAAGCGAGCGGGCAGCGCCGGGGGCATGCTGGAAAATCCTGCGGATCTTTCCGGCGCCGGGGTCGACGTAGCGCGCATAGCCTCCGAAAAGCTCGTCGCCGCCAAGCCCGGAGAGACAGACCTTCACGCGCTCGGCAGCCATGCGGCTGATCAGGTAATTGGGGATGATGGAGGAATCGCCCATGGGCTCGTCCATGTGCCAGAGGAGCAGGGGCAGTTTCTCGACGGCATCGTTCACGGAGGCGAGAAGCTCGGCGTGCTGAGTCCCGGCGCGCTGCGCGACGGCTTGCGCGTAAGGAAGCTCGTTGAACTCGCTGTGCTCAAAACCCATGGCGAAGGTGCGCATGGGGACGTCCGACTGGCGCTGCGCGGTGATGGTGATGAGGCTCGAATCCAGGCCGCCGCTCAGAAACGACGCCACCGGGACGTCGCTGCGCATGCGGAGCCTGACGGCGTCGTCGAACTCCTCGGTGAGCTGGAGCTGCGACGAATCGCAATCTTTCACCGTGCCGGCGGGAATGGCGGACAAATCCCACCAGGCGCGGTTCTCGGAACGCTCCTCGCGAATCAGCAGATAGTGGCCCGGCAGCAGCTTGCGCACTTGCCGGTAGGGCGTCGCTTCGCGCGGGATGTAGCCGATGCGGAGGAAATCCGCGATGGCGTCCGGATCGAGGCTTGTTTCGAGCTCGCGCTGCGTGAGCAGGGACTTGAGTTCGCTGCCGAAGAGCCAGCGCGAACCGGCGCGTGCGTAATAGAGCGGCTTGACCCCCATGCGATCACGGGCGAGCAGCAGCGAACGCGACTTGCGGTTCCACAGAGCGAAGGCGAACATGCCGTTGAGTTTCGGGAGCAGAGCCGGGCCGTGCTCTTCGTAGAGATGCACGAGGACTTCGGTGTCGGATTTCGTGGAGAAACGGTGGCCGCGCTGGATGAGCGATTCGCGGAGCTCGACGTAGTTGAACAGCTCGCCGTTCATGACGACGGCGAGAGATTTATCTTCGTTGAAGATGGGCTGGTCGCCACCGGCGAGGTCGATGATCGAAAGACGGCGCATGCCCATGGCTACGGGGCCATCGACGAGAAAACCGTCGGCGTCTGGGCCGCGATGGGACTGAATGTCGACCATCGGCTTGACGTCGTGGAGGCGCGGGTGCGTCGTGGTGTCAAATATGCCGGCTATGCCGCACATGGCGATTTTCTCTCGAGTTGGCGCGGGCGGGACACGGTGGTCACATTGCGCCGCCTGGGCTGAATTTCCACTGGATCGTCCATGAGAACGGGAGCCTTTGCGTGCCCTTCAGCAATAACACGCGGCCCGCTTTTTCGACTCCATAGTCGGGCAGAAACCGGCAGGGCGCGATTTCCATGGCGATGCCACGCGGCCCGGAAACATCCATCTGCGCGGACGAGCCGTTGGCGGAAGTCCACAGCAGGTGATGTAAATCGGGCTCCCGCGATGAAGCTGGATTCCAGGATGCGTCGCCCAGACAGATGCGCGACTCAAAGCGGACACGGCTTGTGCCTTCGATGCGTTCCGCAAACGTGAGGGTTCCGGCGTCTGTGAAGCGCCAGGTGCGAAACAAGACGATTCCCGGATGCAGACGGCTGAAAGCTTCGCAGCGGAACTCGGCGCCGGCGCCGGGCAGCGATTTCCAAACACCGCCTTCCGGCCAATACCAGCGCGCGAGAAAACGGGCATCCTGCCTGGTGATTACGGGCGGAAGGCCGTCGAGCGACGTGACATTCTGCGCTTCGCCGCATTGATAAAAACGCGAGCTGGCGTCGGTGTTGCTGAAGAAGCTGCCCGGCTCGCGGACCAGGACGTCTCCCTTCCACCAAAGCTCGTAGCTGCCGCGGCCGGCATCGCCGTGGGGACCGACGCTTTCACGGGCGTCGCCGTGCGCGGCGACTTCGACGTTCAGAGAAGCCGAACGCAAAATAGCGAAGCCTCCCTTCGGGAACACCAGCGAGGACTGCGCCGATGGGCAACTCGGAAGGTCCGGAGCGGCGCCACAATAAAAAACCGTCAGGGGAGTGATCGCGCGATGGCGTGGCGGCTGCTTGAGCAGCCCGTAGAAAAATGCAGCCGGAAGCAATCCCCACAGATCCTGGCCGGTGCGGTCGGGCGAATTGTCGCCGAAGCGAGGAAGGGAGCCATCGGGCCGGAAAAGCTCGTTCGCCAGACGAAACATCGACTCGATGCGGGATTCAAATCCGGTAGGCAGCGCGCGGCGACAACGGCGGCACGCGAGCCAGTATTCCAGGGCGGTCCGGCTCAGCAGAACATGGTAGTGGCTGGACTGCTCCGCGAAAGTGCCGTCTTCGAGCACGAGCTTGGGGAAATATTCATCCCAGATTTCAAAGGCTTGTTTCTGCCAGCCGGCCGCTTGCCCGCAATCGGCCAGCGCGACACTGGCGAGAAACAGGCCGCGCGCGTCGTTGAGCAAGTGGTTGTGCAGCCCCAGGCCATATTCGATTGTCGCAGAGAGCTGGCGTGCGTCGCTCCAGACCTGCCGTTTGATGGGGATAACGAGAGACGCCGTCGCCGAACCGCCGCTGCGACCAATCCAGAAAAGGATCGAAGTAAGCGAAGCGATCCGTTCCGCAACCGTGTAAGGCCATGCGGCCACAGCGGAGTCGCTCCAGCGGCCATCCATCCATTGCGGAAGAGCTTCCGCGAGCGCCTTTCCCGCGCGTTCGTCGCCGTAAGCGGCGGCCATCGCGTAGCGGAGCGCCCAATAGAGACGATGATAGGCGTGATGGTCTTCTGCGTCCTCAAGGGCATCCAGATTGGCGATATCGAGGCGAACCGTACGTCCGCCGGCGAGACGGTAGATACCCTGGATTTGCGCGTCTACTTCGGCAAAAAGCGCCTGCAAGTCCATGGCGTTGTCGCCCATCCAGGCTGGGGCGTTTTCGCAGAAGAGCGGAAAAATCTCCTTGGAAAATGCCGGCGGGGCTTCATGCTCCGGCAGACGCGCCGATTGTACGGGCTTACCGCGCGGCCGGAGTACATCCTTGCGCATCCCGTAGAGCGACATTCGCAAAGGCAACAGCAACGTGCCAACTCCGTCTCCCCAGCGGCCTGTCCGCCAGCACTGCCGGAGGAAGTTGGAACGCTCGGCTTGGGAGATTACGCCCATGGCATCCGTTTCGCTCAAGCCGACTGCGCGATGGGATCGCGCGCCAGCACCGTTTTCTCAACAAACGTCCGGAGGGACCGTCCGACGCGCTCGGTGGCGCGGCCGTCATCGTAGGTGCAAAGCTCCTTCACAATCTTTCTTCGTTCGTCAGCCAAACGCCCGGGATTTTCGAGCGCCGAGCGCACCGCCCGGATGAGTTCTTCGCGGCTGTAGACGATATCCACGCCGCCGGTCCTGGTAATCGGCAGATAATGCTCCTGCTGGTACAAATCGCGCGCCGTCTGATTATATTGGCTCCCGGGTCTGTCGTCGTAGGCGGGCCCAATTTGCGGACGGTCGAAGATGGCGCCATCCAAAGCCATGGTGGAAGCCACGTTGACGTGCACGCTGCTGTGATACAGGCACGAGGCCAGCTTCTGGATGTCGCGCGTGCGCACGTTGGCGTGGCCGGTGATGCGGCCCTTGGGCCAGGGATCGTCGTAGACCACGTTCTTGGCGTTCTGCAGAACGGATTGCCAACGTTCGATCGGATCGACGGGATGGTTGCGGAACAGAATCACGGGATTTCCCGGAATTTCCTTGGCCTCGATGGCATCGTCAATCTGCTGGAGGAAGCGCGGCTCGTGCGGCGCGCACGCGAAATAGCCGCCGCCAAAGAGAATCACGGGACGCCCTTCGGGAAGCGCGAGCTGGCTGCGCCATTCCTGTTCCGTCCATAGATAGGAGCGGTCCCAATAGAAATCAAACTGCGGCGCCCCGACGATGCTGATCTGCTTCGGAGATATTTCCGGATACGCCCGGAGGAGTTCCCCGGCGTTGTAGCGATTCCACACCAGATACTGGTCGAACAGAACCGCGCACCAGCCTCGCGTGGTGATGTTATCGAAAGAAAGAATCGACGCGCACAGCGGGACGCCGTGCCGCGCGCAGGCCCTCAAGGCAGCTTCTTCATTCGGCAGAGAAGGCGTCAGGCTGAAAGCCGCATCCGGTTTGAGGCGATCGATCTGTTCCTGAATTTCGAGGCCGTTTGTTTCCGTCTCGAAAAGGGTCTGCTCTTTGCGGCGCAGGTTTTGCTCGCCGGTAAGCGCGCTGATTGCCAGCACGGCCTGGTTGCGGGCGCGGCGGCGCAGGCGATGGTAGAGATTGCGTCCGACGTCCGCGCGGCGCTCCCAGATGGGCTCGCTCGGCGTTTTCAGCCTTTTCTTGTGCAGCAGGTTCAGCCAGCTCCTCACGCGCTCGTGATTGGCGCTGAACTTGAACTCGGTAAGCGGGTGGACTTCGATGCGCGCGTCTTCCAGCTCCTTCTGCAGGTCTTTTTCGCTCCAGCCCAGCAGGATGACGGGGTCGGCGACTTCTCGAAGCCGGTCCAGCAGGCCCGTGCGCAGAATGTAGCGCACCGAAAACTGAATGCTCATCGGAATCAACAGACGTGGTTTGCTCATGTTAGCTGTTGTGCGCTTTCGAGGGATTGGGAATTCCCACCGGAACCGCCGGAACCGCGCTTGCCAGCAACTCCGATTGCTTCTTACGGCCGGGCAATAACCGGAGCATGTTGCGCTTTACCCGGTAGGCCTTGCGGTGCAGCCAATCGGCCGGGCTCTGGGAAGTAGCGCCGAAGGCAGTCCACTCCCTCTCGAGCGACTGGATCTCTTCCACCTGATCCAGAATCCGGGTTGTGGACGAGGCGAAGGCCGCCACGGGCTCGCACGGGCACAGCAGGAATCCCACGTATCCAAATCCTGAGACGATGTTCATGGACACCAGGCTGAATCCGACGGCGCGGAAAATATCGAGAGCGGTCGACTGCGTCAGCCAGATAGCAGTGGTCCGCCTTGGTAAATGTTTGGGGGGCGCCGACCATACGGCACATCTCCATGAAATCGGCGATATCGACATAAAACAAGCCGCCGGGATTCAGCAGGCTGCGGATACGCGCCAGCGAGAACCGCAAGTCGAACAGATGCTCAATGCTGCGGCAAAGGAGGATCAGATCAAATTTCTGGTCGGTCTGCCAATCTTCGAGCGAGCCAACGATGGCTTCGAGACCCGCGGCTCGCGCGGCGGCGACTTCATCGGTCGCAGGATCGAGCACGGTGCCCCGCAGGCCAAATTCTCTTACGACCTCCCGCGTGATAATCCCGGCGCTGCCTCCGACATCCAGCAGTTTTCCCTGCCGCTGGCGCGGTACGAATCCGGAGAGGACCCTGGTCAAAATTCTGCCGTAGGAAACCTGATCCGCCTGCACATGGGCGAGGCTGTGTGCCACGCCGTTGAATTGGCAGCTGACGGTGCGGTACGACCCGCTGCCGTAAAATTCGGAATAGCCGGAAAAAGTGAACCGGTCGACGAGGTACAAAAGCCCGCAATCGAGGCACAACGCGCTCCGGAAAGGCAGTCCGTACCGGTCATCATCCGTCACCAGAACGTGGCGAGGAGAGGAGCAGACGTTGCAGGAGGTAACCAGCTCCCTTTGCAGCTTCCGCAAGCGGCCGACTTCGGGCTCGCAACGCTTGCGGCGGTTCTGCAGATCGGCAGGATGAATTAGAAACTTGGGCATCGATTTATTTTCTCGCCTTAGTCGCCCAGCATCGCGGAATGGGCGGCAAATTCCGGTCGCGGCACGGAATTGGTGACTTCCCAGCTCACATCAGGAGTAATCATCCCCAGCAGCATTTCCGGATCGTCGTTTCCAGACACGTCCAGCATGATGCTGTCGGAAAAGAATCGCGCGCTCCCCGCGCCAGCAGCTGAACCAAGCAGCTTGAAATAGACGCTGTAAATGCCGGGCCGCAACCACAGGCCAGGGAAACACACGCGAATCTGATGGACGCCGGGCCGATCCGCAATCTTGAGCATGCGGCTGTTGGCGGGCATCACCACGACGGACTCGCCGTTCGCATCCTGAATCATGCAGAACAAGCGAAAGCTCGGAAGGCTGGCGGCAAGGTCCAGAGTGCAGCTCACTTCAAAAGTCGATCCGGATTCGATCGCGCCGGGATTCTGGCCGTTGATAAGAGTCGAGTGGAGCCGCGTCTGCGTGCCGGCGGAATTCGGATTGTCCTGCATCTGGCTCCGCGTGTAACGGAACAGCACTTGTTCGATATCGCCCGCGCTGACAATGCGTCCCTGCTCCAGGCAGATTCCCCGGGTGCAGAGCGTGCGGACGGCAGCCATATTGTGGCTGACGAACAACACCGTGCGCCCTTCGCTGGCCACTTCGTTCATTCGTGCCAATGCACTTTCTCTGGAAGGCCGCGTCGCCCACCGCGAGGACTTCGTCGACCAGCAGAATCTCCGAAACCAGATGAGCGGCCACGGCGAAGGCAAGCCGCAGGTACATGCCGGAGGAGTAGCGCTTGACCGGCGTATCCATGAACTTCTCGACTTCGGCAAAGGCGACAATTTCGTCAAAGCGGCGCTCGATTTCGGTCTTCTTCATACCCAGAATCGCGCCGTTCAGGTAGATGTTCTCGCGCCCGGTAAGCTCGGGATGAAAGCCCGTTCCTACTTCCAGGAGGGAGCGGATGCGTCCGTTGATGCCTACGCGGCCGCCGGTGGGAGAGGTGATCCGCGATAAGATCTTGAGAAGAGTGCTCTTACCGGCTCCGTTCCGGCCGATTAGCCCCAGTACCTCACCTTCCTTTACCTCGAAGCTTACGTCGCGGAGCGCCCAGATATTCGGGGAACTGCCGTTCTCTCCGTTGCCTTGATTTTCCCTCTTGGCAAAAGCTTTTCTCAGACGCCGCGCCGGAGCCCCCGCAGCATGACGCAAAGTGTCACGCAGGGATCCGTAAGCCTCTTTGGTCCCGATCTCGTATCTCTTTGATAATGCTTCGACGCGGATGACTGTGTGGCTCATAGACTCCGATTTTCAGTTCCCGCAAGCCAAGCCGAGACTGATCCACTGCCAGACGTGAAAGCTGTTGTCACATAGACCCAAGCAATACTCTTGCCACTGTTTTCGCACCGAATCGGGCTCAAGCCATGTGTTTCCATGCGCTTGAAGGGCAGTTTCGATGCATTCGGCCGCCCAGCCCCGCAGCTCGCCGCGCAGCCATTCGCGCTGAGGGGTCTGCACGGGGCGTTTGGGCGCCTCAACCACCGAGGCCGCCACGAGATGCCTGGCAACATCCCGGAGGAGCTTTTTCCGGGTGCCGTTCTCGATCTTGCGCTCGACCGGCTGCCGGAAAGCCAGCTCAAAGAGCCGATGGTCCAGAAAGGGTTCACGCAGCTCGATGGAAGCGCGCATCGAGATGCGATCGTTGAAACGCAAGGCCTTAGGCATCTTGGTGTAGCGCGTGTCGAGGTACTGGCGGTTGCGCAAGGCATCCGGGAATGGGTGCGGGGCGTCGAAGGGCTTCGCGAGCGAGCGAAACTCGGGCATCAGGCATTCAGGACGCGTGGTGCGCTGCTTGGTGCCTTGAATCGGAGAGGCGGGCGAGCCGTTCTTGCTCGCTGAATAGTAGTCGTAACCGGCCCACTGCTCGTCCATGCCCTGGCCGTCCATCACCACGGTGACGCCGTCGGCGCGCGCGCGATCGAATAGGCGCGCGTAAGCCAATGTAGGCATGCCACCAAAGGGCTCGCTTTGATGCCGCTGCACAGACGCAGCAAGGTCGGGAACTTCCTTGGGATCAAGCTGGTAAACGATGGAAGGGTGCCGGGTGCCCTCGAGCATCTTTTTCACCCAGGGTAGTTCGTCGTAATCCGGATTGCCCGTGATGTAGGTAAAGGCCTCGATGTTGCTGTCGCGCCCGTGGACGGCCTGCACCAGGCCCACGAGGATCGACGAATCCAGGCCGCCACTCACGTTGATGCCCACCGGAACATCGGAGCGAAAGCGCAGCTTAATGCTGTCTTTCATGAGCGCGAGATACTCTTCCTGCACGGCTTCCACGGGCCGCGCGTCAAAGCCAGGCCCTACCCGCTCCGCAAGGTCATACCAGCACTTGACGGAAATCCTACCGGCCTCCCACGTGAGCGAATGCCCGGGCGGCAGTGCGTAGATATCCTCCCAGAAGGTTTCGGCGGAATGGTCGTGCAAGCCATCCACGAGATACGTCGCCCACGTGGAGGCTTTCATGCGCTGCGGCGCGCCGCCCGCGAAAAGCGTCTGGATCTCGCTGGCGAAAAGCACTGGTTCGTCGCCGTGCAGGTAATAGTGCAGAGGTTTGACGCCGAAGCGGTCGCGCGCGGCGAACAAGCGCTGCTTGCGCTCATCCCAGATGAGAAAGGCGAACATGCCGATAAAGCGGTCGAGGCACGCCTCGCCCCATTTCTTGTAGGCAGCGAGAACGACCTCGGTGTCCGTCTGGCTGTGGTAGGGATAGTCCTTGAGCTCCTGCCGCAATTCCAGGAAGTTGTAAATCTCGCCATTGAGCGCGATGGTGAGGCCGCTTTCAGCGTCCGTCATGGGCTGGCGGCCAGCCGGCGACAGGTCGAGAATACTCAGGCGGTTGAGCGCGAGCGCGGCAAGGCCGCTGGGGTCAAAGTAGCTGCCCTCCATGTCTGGCCCGCGATGGCGCTGGCTTGCGATCATGGCGGCCAGCTGCTCGGGTTTCCAGCCCCGGCCCACGATTCCTGAAAGTCCACACATGTCAGCCGCGATCCTTTCGGTTGCCCGCGACGCAAGCCTCTTCGGGCTGCGATTGAAGAAAGGCTGCGATTTGCCCGGCGATGAAGTTCTCGGTTTTCTCGGTCGATTCGATCGTGCAGCCGCCGATATGCGGCGTGATGAGCAGATTGCCGTGGTCGCGCGCATATTGCACGAGCGGGTGAGCGCCCATGCCCGACGAATCTTCCGACGAGAGAACGTCCACCGCGGCGCCGGCGATGCGCCCCTTGCGAAGCGCGTCCAGCAGGGCCGCTTCGTCCACCAGTTCACCGCGCGAAGTATTCACGAACCAGGCACTGGGTTTCATGAGCGCAAAGTGGCTCGCGCCAAAAAAGCCGCGCGCCTTTTCGCTGAAATTCACGTGGAGCGTTACGAGGTCGGAGGTCGCGAGAAGACTCTCGAGCGAGGCGATTTCGATTCCGTCTTCCGAGGACCTTGCCTCCAGAACTGGGTCCGTCACCAGCACGTGCATCCCGAATGCCGCCAGCCGCGGCGCCATCATGCGGCCCACGCGGCCATAGCCGACGATTCCCGCTCTCTTGCCGTGCAGTTCCCGGCCGACGAACAGGTCGCGATTCCAGCCGCCGTCGGCGACGTGCCGGCTGGCCGCAGGCACGTGGCGGATCAGCGCAAAGATGAGCGCCATGGTGTGCTCGGCGGTGGCGTAGATGTTGCGGAGGAAGTCCGGGTGATCGCGAAGTGAAATGACGCGGATGTTGCGGCGCTTCGCTTCGTCGAGGTCGATGTGATTCAGGCCCGTGGTGGCGGTGGCAATCACGCGCAGCCGGGGCGCCGCTTCCATTATTTCAGCGTCGATGCGATGGCGCAGGCGCACCCACAGGATGTCGGCGCCTCCTACTTTCGCGAGGAATTCGCGGCGATCACTGAATGTCCGCCAGTTCGACGCGGCCCAGCGAGCCCAGCAGGCGCAGCGCTTCCGGAGAAAAACGGGAGCTTTCCGACACGAAGATGGCGGGAGAAATCACAGGGAGTCCATTCGCGGGATTACTCCCGTGAGGCCGGGGCGCAGGCCTCGGCGTCCATCTGGGTGCGGAGGATTTGCTCGACGATCAGCAGGTCGAGGGGGGTATCGATATTGCGGGAGCGCTCTTCGGGGATGATCCAGGCGCGGCAATCGGCGCCTTTGAGGGAATTCTGCTCCATGAGAACGGAGCGGCGGGTGAGGTAGATCGAGCCGTCGCGCAGGTAGAGCTTGCTCAGCTGCTGGCGGGGCTTTCCTTCGAATTCCTCGGCGAAGGGCGGGTCGCTTACGCGGCCCTCGGCGTCGATCCATTTCATGCGGGCCGGGTGACGCTCGCCCACATCGGAGAAGGAAATTACGGAGTCGGCGCCGGTTCGTTCCAGCAGGTCGATGGCACCATCTATATCCTGGGGGAGGCGCAGCGGGTTGGTCGGCTGCAGCGTGAGGACCGCATCGTAGGACTCACCCATGGCTTCGAGCCTCCGGACAACGTCCTGCAAAACAGGGATGGTGGGCGTGTCGTCCTTGGCCAGTTCGGCCGGACGGGGGAACGGAATGTCGATTCCCCATTGCCTCCCGATGTTAGCAATTTCGACGTCGTCGGTGGAAAGCACCGTGCGCGTGAGTTTCGTACTCGCTAATGCAGCCTCGGCGGTATAGGCCAGCAGCGGCTTACCGAGCAACAACGCGACGTTCTTCCGAGGGATGCCTTTCGACCCGCCGCGTGCGGTTATGATTCCAAGTACGCGCATGGCCATGCTGATCCTCTGCTTCCTGATCATAGATGTAATGCAGGCGCTTTTGGACGTAGGGTTCGAGTTCTACCAGGCCGTTGGCAATGCGTCCCGATACCAGGCCGTCGCCATAGAGGGTGCTGGGTTTGTAGGAGCCGTGCCGCAGCTGATTCCGCAGCGCCTGAAGAACCAGGGACGCTTCGGGCGGAACGTGCGTGACGTGCTCGTCGGTTTCGCGCCCTTCCTGGCGGTCGCCCACCAGCACGACCGGCGTGCCGAAATAGCCGGCGTCGCGGACGAAGCTGCTGGAATTGCCCACCGCGCAGGAGACTCGTCCGAGGAGATTCAGGTAGTGCTCGGGGGAAAGGTTGGTGATCGTGCGCAGCCAGTTCGGCGCTTCGCGGTCGCGGAAGAGCCGGATGGCTTTGCTGATATGGTCGGCGCCGGCGTCAATATTGGGCCACAGCATCAGGGTCTGCATCTGGAGTTTGGAGAGAGCTTGCAGAATTTCCTCGACCTGCTTGCGTTCTCCGCCATAGGTTGTCGTGGTCGGGTGGAAAACGACGAGGAGGAAGGGACGGTTGATGTCGATGGTCGCTCCGCTGCCGGTGGAGTTGACCAACTCCGATGTGATCGACGGGACCAGCATCCGCGCGATGTCGCTGCTGGGGCAGCCGACGCCCAGAATGGATTCCGGGTGCTCTCCCATGCGGACAAGATAGTCGGCCGAACGCTTCGTGCTCGGAAAATGATAGTGCGCGAGTTTCGTGATGGCGTGGCGGGCGCTCTCATCGATGGAGCCGGATACCTCCCCGCCCTGGATATGCACGATGCAGATGTTCATATAAGCGGCGGCCAGAGCGGCGGCCAGCGCTTCGTAGCGGTCGCCGATCAGCATAACCACATCGGGCTTCAGGCGCTGGAACTCGCTCGAGAATTCGACCACCGCAAAGCCCAGCGACTTCGCCATCGTCGCGGGGGTGGAGCCTTCGAGCTCGATGTAGATTTCCCCGTCGACGTTGAAACCGTCATTCTTGACGTTCTGCACCGGGTTTCCGAAACGCTCGAGAACCATCGTGCCGGCGGCGACTACCTGCAGCTGCAGTTCGTCCCGCTGTTTGATGGAGAGCAGCACGGGCTTGAGACGCCCGTAATTGGCGCGGTCCACAAGGACCACACAGACTTTTCGTTTGGGCTTGGTTTCCACGGTGGCTCCTGAAATCAGCAGTTCCTTCGAAATCCCGTTACCGGGCATCTTCTCGCTCATACGATGTCCGCAAACTCGGTTTCCATACGCCGGAAATACAGCGCGCCGCCCAACAGAAACAGCAGCGTCGCCAGCGCCGATACCGCAACCGCCAGACCCGGCCCGGTCTTGGTTCCCAACAGCGCCCAGCGGAATCCGTCCACCACGCCGACCATCGGGTTCAGCGCATACAGCGTGCGGTAGCGCACAGGAATCATGCTGCTCGGGTAAATGATGGGCGAGGCATACATCCAGAACTGCGTGAGAAACGGCACCACATAGCGGACGTCGCGATATTTCACGTTCATCGCCGACAGCCAGAACCCCATGCCGATCGATGCGGCCAAGCCCAGCAGAAGGAACGCCGGCAGCCAGAGAATATGTTTGGTCGGAGCGTGGCGGTAATAGGCCATCATGCCGATAAGCACCACGAACGACAGCGCAAAGTCGACCAGGCCCGCCAGCACCGACGCCAGGGGAATCGCCAGGCGCGGGAAATACACCTTGGTGATCAGGTTGGCACTGCCCACCACGCTGTTTGAAGATTGCGTCAGCGAAGTAGCAAAGAAGTTCCAGGGCACGAGCGCCACGAAAGCAAAAAGCGGATAAGGGGTGCCGTCGGAGGGCACTTTTGCAAACATTCCGAAAATCACGCTGAAAATCAGCATCGTGAGCAGCGGCTGCAAAATAGCCCAGGCAGCGCCCAGGGCGGCTTGCTTGTAGCGAACCTTCACGTCGCGCCAGACGAGGAAGTAGAGCAGTTCGCGATATTCCCAAAGCTCTTTGAGCTTGAGATTCGCCCATCCGTGGATCGGCTCGATCCACAGGGTTGCGCTGTTTCCGAATTCATCCCGTTCGGCCGGTAGAGCGATGATTGCTGGGGTTGTGCTCATCAATTTTAGATCACTTGTTTCGGTCACTTGTTTCGGTCACTTGCTTCCGTCGCTTGCTTGGCTAGGAGCGCGCCGGCAGCGGCAAACGGGTAGAAGCAGGCGCCGATTCCATCCTAACGCCATCAAATTTCGACACTTCCGGGCGACCCATGTTCGCAAGGATGTGTTTGCAATCCACTCGCCGAATGGCGAACAAGTCGATGCCCGGTAAGTTGTTTCCTGGCTCTGTGCAGAGCGAGCAGCAGTAGCCCAATTGCCGCAGAATTTCCACTGTGTTCCGATTAAAGGAATCTGCTTTCCCATAGGGATAGCTGAAGGGCCAGAGGGCCTGCGGCTCTAAGTTCTTTTGAATCAGTTCCCAGTTTTTAGTGAGGTCTCGGAACAGCTGGGGATATCGCAGGGTCGCGAGCGGACGGTGCTCGTGGGTATGGCCCCCGATCAGCATGCCGGCGCGCTGCATCTCTCGCGCCTCGTTCCAGTTCAGATAGAGCTCTTCGCCAAACGCCTTCTGGTCTCCGAGGTATCTCTCAAAGAGTGTTTTCACGGCCTGATCGCGGATTTCCGGCTGCAGCGCGA
The DNA here is from genome assembly GCA_963709105.1 of uncultured Acidobacteriota bacterium. Classification (GTDB taxonomy): domain Bacteria; phylum Acidobacteriota; class Terriglobia; order Acidiferrales; family UBA7541; genus Palsa-295. The sequence goes on along the minus strand of CAVPVC010000001.1, from coordinate 58,304 downwards.
AATTGAACAGATACTTGAAGCGCGCGACTTCCGGCGTATCGAGGGGATAGGTCCACTGGAAAACGGACGGGTCCGTTTGCATTGCAAGCTTGTCGGCGTGCCCAAGCTCCTGCACGGTCTTCTCGAACGCGGCGCGATATTCGTCGAACCCGAGATGAGCCGTCAAAAAATGATTCATGTGGACGGGCGCGACAATGCCGTCTTCGAGGCAGCCGCTGATCAGGAAAAAAAGTCCCTGGATCTGCTCTTCGGCGAGAATGGGTGTTACGTCGGCATAGTGCTCGCGCAAGCCGTCGTCGAAAGTCATCAGACAGAGGTCGCGCCGCGGCGTATATTTTCCGGCCAGGAAAGCCATCGCCGATTCCAGGGTCGCCATCTCGTAGAAGTCCGGGAGAGCCTTCGCCTGGCTGCGAAAATCGTCCAGGAGCATTCCCTTGATCCGCGGAAAGCGGGTGCGAGGCAGTTCGCGCACGTAGTGATAGGTGGCGACGTGCAGTTGTGGAGGGTGGCTCATCGCGTTTCGGCTCCGGTTCTTTTTCCTGTTTTGCGGTGCGGGGTCTAGTTCGGCCGGTCCTGGTCGGAATCCGACTTGGTCCAATACCAGGGGCATTCGCAGTCGTCCTGCGTGGGAGTCTTCGCGTCTCGCAGGAAGATTGCGCTCATAATTCCGCCGCCCTTGCCATCGAGCGGCTGAAACCGCGACGGCAATGCTCCGCCATCGGGATGGACCGACGAACCCTTGAAGCCAAGATCCTGAAGAACCTTGCGCGTCTCGCCGTGGTAGCCGTAGAAATCCGCAGCCATGGCTCCGGCGCGGTCCAGCTCTCCGACGAAAGCGCCGAACAATGCCTGGGCATTTGCCGGCGACGCCGGGAGAAATTCCACGAGACGCCCGATGCGGTCCACATCTTTTCGTCCGTGGGGGGTTTCGGTCCGGATCGTTTCGAGGCGCCATACGGCGAGACCGGTCTTCTTGCCCTCGGCCACCGTAAGGAATTTGTATTCGAAGTCCGGGTGATTCTTGTAGCGCCAGTTGAGGAAATCGGCGTCGCGGGCCGCGCCGATGGTGCGTTCGGCGTGCGTCGGGCCAGTCTCGTTCATCCCATTCGCGCGGGCAGCACGTGGCCCATCTGCAACGGCGCAACCGGCAATTCTTTCAGTTCGAATGCCGAGATGAGGCTCGCGGCGCGTTCGTCGGACCAGTCCGGATAAGCAAGCTTGAGCGCGCACGCCATGCGCTCGCCCTGGTGCGGGAGCACCAGGAAATGGCGCGGAATTTCCGGCAGCACCTGGCCGCGCAGCACCTGATAGATCGCCACGGTCGCCGGGTTGATGCCGAAGGCGACCACCGCCGAGAATTCCGGCTTCCGGAAAGAACTCAGAAGCTGCAGCGCCATGGCTCCCTTGCGATAGTCCGGGCGGATCACGTAATTCACGATCCACACCGCCTTGGACGACTGGCCGAAGCGATTCAGCGTGAAAGGAATTCCGCCGAGGATGCCCACCAGCTCGGGGCCGTCCACCGCCAGCGAAAAGCTGTAGCTGTTGGGGTCCCAGTGGCCCGGCCGGCGAAAACTCCAGTCGAACAAGGGCCGGTTGCGCGTGTAGATGTGATTCTTGGCCCAGTGTTCGTTCAGGAAATCGCTGATGCGCGGATACTCGCTGAAGTTTGCGTATCTAAATTCCACTGCCATTGGAGGAACCGTTTCCTTTCACTTTTTCTTCCACCAGCGCGGTGGTCAGCTCGATCGAGAGAAGCTGCTCGATTTCTTCCGGGGAAAACTGCACGTTGAATTCCTGTTCGAGAGCCAGCACAAAACTCAAATGGTGAAGCGAGTCCCACGTCTCGATCGTGTCCGGGGTGGATGCCGGCCCCAGGCTCGCTTGCGGCACTTGAAACACGTCGGTGGCAACTGCGATCACTTTATTAAGCACGAGATTCGTTGGACCGATGGGAACCGTTTGTGACATGCAGTCGAATCCATTCTGGGAACGGAATGTTGGCTTCGCCTAGATTCAGGCTCCACAGCGTGGCGCCGTTTTCCGACGCAACCGGCCGGAATTTATGAGACTCGTACAGGTCCTTCACCGGAGCGTTCTTCTTCGTGGGGATGAACCACCCTTGCAGCAGACTGGCACCCCGCGCCTTGCCCGCATCGGTGAGAAAACCCAGCATGGCCGTCTCGATGGTGCGCCCGATCACGCGGCAGCTCAGCAGAAATGTGTCGATCTCGCAGACATCGTCCTCGGTGCGCGTGATGAGCACGCCCACGATGCCGTTGTCGCCAAACCGGTCTTTAACCCCTACCGAATAGACGCCGCAGTCCGGCCGCGATACGAATTCCGCGATCTGTTGTTCGGTATAGCGCCGCGTGGTTACGTTGTACTGGTTCGTCTTCTGCGTAAGCTGCGCGACGCGGGCAATCGAATCCGGCGTCACGTTGGCGATCACGACTTCCTGTTCGAGCGAACGGAAGAAGTCCTCGAGCGAGCCGGATGTCTGCGCCAGTTCAGAGCGCTTGCGCTGCTCGTGATATTGCTTCGTTTTTACCTGGTCTTCGGAGGATAGCGTGAGCCGCTCGAAGAACGGGCAATCGCGCAGCGCCTGCGTGTATCCCTGCACGTGGCTCGGTACCGGGATCACTTTCACTTCCGGCGCCTCGGAGCGAACGAGTTCTCGTTCCACCGGGTTGTCGTCGAAGAACGCAATCGAGTCGATGCCAACGTTTAATTCTTCCGCGATCTCTCGCAGGTTTTGCGCCTTATCCTGCCAGTTGATGCGAAACGCCGCGAAGTGCTCGGGCCGCAGCAGCATGCCGGGATGGTTCTGCAGCGCCGCCATCGCTTCGTCGTGATTGTTCTTGCTGCACACCGCCAGCAGAATGCCGCGCTGATGAAGATCGAGGATGGCGCGCTGGAAGCCGCGGTAGAGCGCGCCCGGATATTCCACGCCCAGCTTCAGTCCGTCTACACCGTCTTCGCCGAGGACCCCGCCCCACAAAGTGTTGTCCAGATCCACCGCCAGGACTTTGCAAACCACTCCGGTGAGGGGATGAATGAACTTCAGCCACGCCCCCGCCATCGGGAGCATGCTGTCGGGCGCGAAGGGCATGCGGACCATGAGCCACTTGCCTTCATCGTGCCAGCGCGCGCGGCCGTGCTGCGCCACCAACGCGTCGTAATCAAGCACGTAGACGCCGCGGTGTTCGCTGCACAGCGCCCGCAATCCCGCGTTGATTTGTTCGATGGCCGCCAGTTGCCCGGCTTTGCGCTGCGTTTCCAGCACGCCCAAACTGGCCGCCGGCTTTTCAAGATTGTGAATCACGAGCGAAGCATTGCTGCGCTCGCGGAACGTGCGCACCCAGGCGCCGAAGTCGCGCAGCACACGGTCAACCACCGATTGCGCGTCGGCTTCCGTCAGGTCCGCGTAGCCATCCCAGATTTCCGGCGCGATGTCGCGGGCTTGAATAGCCAGCACCACGATGTTCGGATCGAAGGCATACAGGGCGCTCGCCGGATCGAGTATTTCCTGCGCGTACGAGTTGAACTGGCCCACGTGAACGGTCGCGTCAATCCCTTCCACCAGCGCCGCGCTGCGCAGGATGGGCACCAGCGGCTCGACCGTCATGGATCGAAGAAACGCGATGCGCGTCTGCACGAGGGGCAAATGCCCTTTCATTCTCTCGTAGCAGGACAATACGTAATTCGCGGCGGCGGCGCGGCCCTCTTTGCGCCAGAAATCGCCGAGGCAGGCGTGCGCCTGCGCCCAGCGGCCCTCCGCCAGACAGCCTTCAACCAGTTCGCGCAATTCCTTGGAGTGTGCCATGCGAGAAAACCGCCTACATCTGCAAGCCGCCGGAGACGGGTATTTCCGCTCCGGTGACAAAATCACCCGCGCTCGTGCACAACGCCGCCACCACAGCGGCGATTTCGGCGGCCGAAGCGAGCCGCCGCAGCGGCGTCTGCATGGCCTGCACTTTGCGCAGGCGTTCGGAGAGCCCTGCGATCGATTCCGTTTCCACCAGCCCCGGCGAAACCATGTTGACGCGAATCCCGTGCGGGCCCAGCTCCGCCGCCAGGCAGCGCGTGAGCGCCTGCATCGCGGATTTCGCGACGAGGAAATTGCTCCAGTTTACCGGAGGCGTATTCAAAGAGAAGGACGAGCCGATATTGACGATGCGCCCGGACTTCTGCTCGATCATTCCGGGAATCGCCGCCTGGCTGCAGTGGAACGCGCCCCGCACGTGGACGTCGAGAGTTGCCTGCACGTCCTCCCAGGTTGTCTGCAGGAAGGGACGCGGTTCGGGCAGGCTGCCTGCGTTATTGATGAGGATGCTGACCGGCCGTTTGTACTCCTGGCGCGCCTTCTCCAGCGCCGAGGTTACCGAGGCTTGACTCGTCACATCGGCTTGCACGGGAATCGCGCGCCCGCCATTGGATTGCAGAGAAGCGCAAAGATCTTCGGCAGCCGCCGCGCTGTTGTGATAGTTCACGGCGACCATCGCGCCGGCCTGCGCCAGCGCCGTGGCGATTGCCGCTCCCAGGCCGCGCGCGCCGCCGCTGATGAACGCTACCCGCTCGGTGATGGGAAGATCCTTCGGCTGCTGGCGCTCTTCCAGCGCGGTCACGGTTCCTTCGCCTTCCATAACCACCTTCCCCTCTTGATTCAGGGCCTTCACTTCGATTGTGAGGCTGCGCGCGCCTTCCGATTTGTGCGTGACCTTCATCGTGAGGCCGATGCGGTCGCCGATGAATACCGGCGCAAGCCACTTGAAATTCTGCTGGCTCCAGAGCGCGCCCGGGCCGGGGCAGCGCATGCCGATCAGCGTGGAAACGTAATTCGCGACCAGCATCCCGTGCACGACGCGGCGCTGAAAATGCGTGCGGGCCGCGAAGCTGTCGTCCATGTGCAGCGGGTTGCGGTCGCCGCTCAGTTTGGCGAACGCCTCCACGTCTTCGGCGGTGATCGCCTTCGCGAACTGGAATTCGTCGCCCGGCTTGATCTTCTCGAAGTCGGCGAATTCGGTGGAAGCCGGTGGCGCGCCCGCATCCTTGCGCGGGTCCGCGGCGCCTTTCGCGCCAGGCAGAACGAAAATGTTGGCCTGGCTCATCGAATCTATCGCCCCGGCGCCTGGAACACGGCTTCTTCGACCAGATGCGACTCGCTCAGCATCTCACCGGCGGCCAGCGGCCTGCGCAAACGGCGCCCGATCATCGAAGGCAGCCGGTCGGCGGGAATTCCCGTCCCCGGCTTCTTCACCGACAGGGCCTCTGGAGTGAGCACCGCACCGCTCGGGAGATCGACTTCGGCCACAATGCTCTTGGTAAAAAGATCGCGCAGCGGAGACCATCTCCTCCGCCATTTTGTTTTTGTCGACGGCGCTCGCCCGCATGCGCTCGTTAAACCGCACTCCTTCCACCAATGTCTTGAGCTCGGCGGTCGTGATCGAGGCCGGAACGTCAGGTCCGAAGCATTCCTTGCTGAATGTTACATGCACCTCGACAAGTTCCGCGCCCAGCGTGGCGGCGGCCAGTCCCGGGAAAATCGTGCCCGAATGGTCCGAAAGTCCTACCGCGCAGGCGTAGCGCGACCGAAAAATCTCCAGCATGTTCAGCCCGACTTTTTCCGGCGGGCACGGATACGCGGACGTGCATTGCATCACCGCCAGCGGAACCCCCGCGGATTGCACGCGCGCAACGGCTGCGTCAATTTCTCCGACGGCGCTCATCCCGGTGGAAATCATCATCGGAAGCCGCGTCTCGGCCATAAACGCAAACAAGGGCGCGTTCGCCACTTCGCCCGAGGCCACCTTCCAGGCCTTCATGCCGATCCGCAGCAGCATCCGCGCCGCTTCCAGCGAAAACGGAGAACTCAGGAATTCGAGGCCCTTTTCTTCCGCATGGCGTTTGAGGCCGAGCCACTGCTCCTCGGTAAATTCCATGCGCTTCCAGTATTCGTAGCGCGACGCGTCCTGGTAACTGAATCGCACGCGCCAGGGCTCCTGCGGGGTGCTTTCCGCGGCGGCAATGTGCGTCTGAAACTTCACCGCGTCGGCGCCGGCCTTGGCAATCGCATCGATGTAGGCGTGCGCCGTGCCCAGGCTGCCGTCGTGCGCCTGCGCCACTTCGCCGATCACCAGACATCGCTGCGGATCGAACTTCATATTAATCGCCTGCCGCCGCCTTCAAGGACCGCTGCCGCAAAGCCACCTGCCATTTGCCGCTGGGCTGGTATTCCGGAACGATGTCCGCCATGTGCGACAGCACGCGCACTTCATCCCGCCGGGAGACCAGGGAACGCAGCTCGCTCACCCAGCGGTCGATGAAATCGCGCTGGATCGGGGCGCCGCAAAAAACCATGATCTTCTCGTGATACGTCGGCCGCGTCTCGTCGCTTTCGGTCGAGAGCTCCTCGAAAAGCTTCTCCCCAGGGCGCATGCCGGTCACCCGGATCGGTATGTCCACATCGGGCTCATGGCCGGACAGCCGGATCATGTTCCGCGCCAGATCCAGAATCCGCACCGGCTCGCCCATATCGAGCACGAAGATTTCCGATCCCTTGCCCATCACCGAGGCCTGCAGCACCAATTGTACGGCTTCCGGAATGGTCATGAAATACCGCCGCATGTCCGGATGTGTAATCGTTACGGGGCCTCCCCGCGCGATCTGTTCCTTGAAGATGGGCACCACGCTGCCGTTGCTGCCCAGCACGTTTCCAAAGCGCACCGACACGAACTTGGTGCCGTTGTCGCCGGTTGAATCCGGCATGGATTGAACGATCAGCTCGGTAACGCGCTTGGTGAGCCCCATCACGTTGGTGGGATTCACCGCCTTGTCCGAGGAAATCATCACGAACGAGTTTACGCCGTTGCGGTAGGCCGCCTTGACCATATTGTCCAGGCCGATCACGTTGTTGGTGACGGCTTCGATCACGTTGTGTTCCATCATCGGCACGTGCTTGTAAGCCGCCGCGTGGTATACGGAGGTCACGCCAAACTCGCGGATGATTTCTTCCATGCGGTCGTAATCGCGAATGTCGCCGATCACCGGGCACACCGCCGCCTGGGAAGACATGCCCCGCAGTTCCATCTCAATCTTGAACAAATCGCTCTCAGCCTGGTCCAGCGCCACCAGGCACTTCGGCTCGAAGCGGATCAGCTGCCGGCAGAGCTCGCTTCCGATCGAGCCGCCGGCCCCGGTAACCAGAATCGACCGGCCCGCGACGGATTCGTGAATCAGGTCGTGCTCCAGTTGCACCGGTTCGCGCCCCAGCAGATTCTCCACCGAGATTTCGCGGATCTCGCTGACGCGCACCTTGCCGGCCAGCAATTCCGCAAGGTTGGGGATCGTCTTGCATGGCACGCCGCTCGCACGGCAATTGGTTAGCGCCTCCGACATCTGCTTGCCGGAGGCCGACGGCATGGCGATAACGATTTCGTCGATGCTATGCGAGCGGCGGCGGTAGCGCTCGACAATTCTGGTAACGTCGCGGCCGGAACCGAGGACGCTTACGCCCATCAGGCTCACGTTCCACTTGTGCGGATTGTCGTCGATAAATCCGATGATCCGGTAGTTCATGCTGGGGTTGGAGCGAATCTCGCGCACCAGGTTCAGCCCCGCGAGCCCGGCCCCGTAAATGAGAAGCCCCTTCTGAGTCGCCTTCTTCGCGGCGACTTCGTGGATCACCATCTCGTGGTATATGCGCACGCCAAACCGCGCTCCTGCCGTGGCGAGGAAGCAGAGCAGGAAGTCGATCAAGTAAACCGAGCGCGGAAACTCCGATCCCACCAGGGCAATCGTAGCCGCCGTAAAAACGATCGATCCGGCCGCATTGGCGATCAGAAGCTTGACCAGGTCGGAAAGTCCCGAGAAGCGCCACCAGCCGTGCTCGATGCCGACCACGTAAAAGACGACCATCTTCACGGCCAGCACAATCAGCAGGCCAACCAACAAATGGCGCATTTCCCCGTGCGGGAAGACGAAATCGAACCGGACCAGGAAGGACGCCACCAGCGAAAGCGCGATCACCGAGGCCTGCCAAACGCGGATGAAGATCAGCCGGTTGGAGATCACCATGCCCTGCAGGGCTTGCGGGGCCAGGTCCAGAAGATTCGCCGACACTACCCGCCGCCGGATCAGTCTTGCGACTCGATCCCCGTAGATGGAGAATTTGAGCATATCGTCCCCGAGGGAGATGAAGTTAGTTCAGTTTGAAGTCGAAAATTGCACTGGCATCCGTTTCGGTAGGAACGCCGTCCACGCGCGCCGGCTTGTAACGGCGTTCGCGTACGGCATCTGCGGCTGCCTGCCCCAGTATTTCCGGGCCCTTCACAACAACGACGTCATGCACGTCGCCCATGACGCTGATCTTGAAGCGCACTTCCACCGGCCCGGAGATTCCCGCTTCCCTGGCCTCGGCCGGATACACCGGATTGATATTCGTCAACAACAGCGCGGGTTGTACGGCTCCGCCCCTCCGCGCATAGCGCGTGACGGAAGGAGCAAATGCAGCCGCCGCGGAACCGGACGATGATGCGGACGACGCGGGGATCACAGGAATCAATTCCGCGGGCGCTCGCATCGGATCGCCCGGCATCACAGGCCCCGCAGGCTTGGACGCAACGGCAGGCCCTCGTCCGTTGGCCGCGATCGTCGAAAGCCCGGTGCTCGATGCCTGGTGGGCCTTCGAATGCGCCGCCGAGGGCGGCAGAGTCTTGGAAACCGTCAGCGAATCCTCCGGCAGCTTCACTCGGGGTGAAGTTCGAGGAGGCGGAGCCTTCGCGGGAAAATGGCCGGCTACTTCATACTTTTCCGTGTCGCCTAAAACCGTGCTGGAACGATTCGACGACGCATCGCCGCGGTTCGAGGCCCGTTTGATAATATCCTGTAATTCTTTATCGGAGAGCGCCGGCTGCTTCGCCGGAGTGATGCTCGCGGGGGGAACGGCGGGCGTCGGAGAATCCACAGCAGGAGCAACTGCTGCGGACACGCCCGCAGGCAGCTGACCCACGACGCGCACGGTTTCGCTGAGCGTCGGCACGGAGGAGTCATCTGCGCTCAGCTGAAGACGGAAAACAACGTCCTTGCTTAGCGGAGAATAGACCAGCGAGCCGCCACGCAGGTCAGAGGCGTCCAGGTCTATCGTCTTCTGAATTCCGCCGTCCGTAATCAGGAGTTGTCCTTTCGCCGCTCGGAGAACAGCAGGAGCATCAGGGTTCCAGCTCAACCTCCAATCCCCTCCCGCCTGATCCAATTTCAGCCCGACGTTCGCGTCCGTAGAGGATTCCGTTTTCACATTGGGAGTGTCTGCAGACCGCCAGCCGCGGAGCTGATAGAAACCGGCGGCCAGAAGCAGCAATACGAGGGTCGCCCCGAGGCCCCACTGCCATTCCCTCGAAAGACGAAACTCGCCGCCGGAAGTCTCAACCCCTGGCTCTTCCGCTTCCTGCGCTTCGAAAGTTTCTTGAGCTTCGTGCGATTCCTTCGGTATCTGCCGTTCCCGCCGCTGCGGTTCTTGGCGCTGCGGTTCTTGCCGTTGCGGTTCGGGCCGCTGGAGTTCTGGCCGTTGCGGTTCGGAACGCACCGGCTCTGGCCTTCTTGCGGTCGCGGGCTGGCTGGGCTCGGAAGACCGCGGAAACCCTCGTCCCGACAGCTGCGCGCGGTTGAAGGGAGCGGGATCCCATTCAAACGAGACTGCATTATCCTTGGTCAGGAACAATCGGCCGTTGCTGGCCTTGCCGGAGCGCGGTTCAATCAATAGAAAGATCGATTCCGGCTGGTCAGGATTCTGAAGCAACGAAAGATCATCTTCGGTCAGCGTCTTTTCGCCTTCGGCGGAACTTCGGTAGAAGCCCAGAACCGACATGCGCTTGTCCGGCCTTGACTGCCAGCGATCGATCATCGCTTTCAGCTGGCGGGCATCCCCGAAAGGCGAGTCGGTGGTCTTCCAGGTCGCGACCGGCACCGGCTCATAGTTCTCGACAATAAAGGTCAACTCCCGGGTTTCGTCTCTCTTTCCCAGAAGAATTCCGGCCGCTCCCTTCTTGCCCGCGCGAATGGCATCGCGTTCCAGGAGTTCGACGGTATTGAGATGAAAGTGAACGCCCGCCGGCTCATCCGCCTGTTCCCAGCGGAAAAAGCCCGCGCCCTGCCTTCTGGCTGAGTAGTTAGTCAAGATTGGATTCGCACTCACGAGTTGAAACGCAAACTGCTTGTCGGACGCGGCCGGACGAGCCTGGATCCGGTCAGTAACGCGTCAAAAGGAAAAACCCGCTGCTTATGGCCGAATAACCCGCCATCTGGGTGTACGTCTTTAAGGTACTCGAAGGCACGACCACGATGTCGCCCGCGTTCAGCATGCGATCCTTAATCCGGCCGTTCACGAGCCTCTTCAAATCGACGGACCCGACTTTCTCGTAAAGGCCCTCGGCGTTTTTGCGCATGATCTCACTATGGGCCGGGTTAGCCAGCTTCGATAGTCCGTTTGCGGCTGCCAGAAGCTGCATCATCGAAATCGAATCGTGATTCACAAGCTCGACAGCGCCGGGCTTGATCACTTCACCGATAATGAAAACCAAGCGCGCATCGGTTGAAACGGCCACCACGTCGTTGGGCTCAATCAACAAGTTCGACGCGGCGCTCGTAGCGTCGATCACATCCTTCATCGGCAGATCGATAACGCTCTTCTTGCCGTCCGCGCTCGGGTGAGCATCCGGCAGAGGAATGTTTCCGTACTTGATCTGCCGCGTAACCGTCACGGTGGCTCCGGGGTCCTTCTCGAGACCACCCGCCATCGTCAGCACGGTCCAGAGAGTCTTGGGACCTTCCGTCTGAAACGTTCCCGGACGGTGAACGGCGCCGGTTACAGTGACAGGCTGGCTGCGGAACTCCGCAATATAAACGGTAACGTGGGGATCGCGAATATAGGTCTTCAGGCTCGTGGCCAGCGACTCCTGAAGTTGTTCGGCGGTCAGTCCCGCAGCGTGAACTTTACCCACCAACGGCAGATCCACATCGCCCACGCTGGTTATACGCCAGGTCCTGCTGATTTCCATCGATTCCAAACAGGAAACCGTAATCGAGTCGTCCGGTCCAATCACGTCTTCGGGTGACGAAACATGCCCGGCAGCAGCGGGGGCAGGGGCATTGGCGTCCGTGGGCGCGGCGGGAATGGGGCCGTCATCGTCCGCAGGGGCGGCGGCGGGCGCATTTTGTGCGGCATTCTGCGCAACGGCGTTCTGCATCGCCCAGCATGGAAACTGGGCGGTTAGCCCTAAAACCAGCGACAATGCGGCGGCTCTCATCCGCGTGCTTCCTCTTGCTGGATGCCTGCTTCCATTTCAGCATTCCAGGGCGGGCGGATCGAGTGGCGCCTCGAGTGCTGCGCCACGATTTCGCGCACCGACCGGGCCACATAGCAAACTTCTTCTTCCGTCATCGCGGGATAGAGCGGCAAGGAGACCAGCCGGGGATACAGTTCGAGCGCGCGCGGACACTGATTCTCCGGCAAGTCCGCCCATTTCTTGAAAAACGGATGGAGCTGGATGGGAATAAAGTGCACGCTCGCACCGATGTTCCTTCGCCGCAACTCGGCAATGAACCGCGCCCGGTCAATCGTAAGCGATTCCAGGTTCAAGCGAAGAGCATAAAGATGCCACGCGTGGCGGCCGTTGACGGCGGCTTCGGGCAATTCAAGTTCGCGGAGCGCCGCAAAGGCTTCGTTATACTTATCGGCGTACCGCGTGCGGCGCTCGGTGAAATTCTCGAGCTTGCGCAACTGATGGATACCCACCGCGGATTGAAGGTCGCTGAGGTTGTATTTGAAGCCGCATTCGACAACCTCGTAGTACCAGCTGCCATCTTCCCGATAACGGTTCCAGGCATCTTTATTGATTCCGTGGAGGGTCAGCATTTTCACGCGTTCGGCGAGCGCTTTGCTGTTCACGGTGATCATGCCGCCTTCGCCGGTGGTCAGATTCTTGGTCGCATAAAAGCTGAAGCAAACCGCATCGCTCGGCGACTCCGATGAGCCGATCCGGCGGCCGCGGTATTCGGTGCCGGCCGCGTGCGCCGCGTCCTCGATCACGAACAGATGGTGCTCTTTCGCGAGCTTCCAGATCGCATCCATGTCGCAGGGCGCGCCGGCCAGGTGAACCGGGATGATCGCCTTCGTGCGCGGGGTGATGCGTTCGGCGACGGAAACAGGGTCGATGTTGCCGTCCGGAAGGACATCCGCCAGAACGGGCGTGGCTCCTACATGGACGATCACGCTCACCGTCGCGCAGAATGTGAGAGGGGTCGTAATCACTTCATCGCCCGGTCCGATGTTCAGGGCGGCCAGCGCCAGATGCAGCGCGGCGGTGCAGGAACTGACGGCCTGGGCGTGCTGGGCGCCCACGTAATCCCGGAACTCTTTTTCGAATTGCGCCGTGCGCACACCCGTGGTGAGCCACCCGGAGCGCAGGGTGCTGACCACCTCGGCGATTTCGGCGTCGTCGATTTCAGGACGGTTGAACGGTATGAAGGTATGTTCGGTCATTCTGGATCTTCGCCGGTTAGAACCCGGTCTCCTTGGCATGCTGTGTTCCCGGAAATATTGCGCACCGGGCCGTCTGTAAAATTATTCCGATATCGCCCCAAAAGGACTGTTTTTCCAAGTACGCCAGGTTGAGAGTCAGCTTCGTGGGAAGAAGGCTTCTTTCGTAAAATTCGATCGGGTTGGGCGACTTCGCGAGCAGCTCTTCCTCGTTGCGGTAGAGGATCGAAGCCGGATCGGTGATTCCCGGCCGCACGCGCAACACCGAACGCCACACGGGATTTTTCATGTCTACAAACTCGGGAACTTCCGGCCGGGGACCTACCAGGCTCATTTCGCCGCGAACCACGTTCCACAATTGAGGGAGCTCGTCGAGTTTGAACTTCCTCAATACCCTTCCGGCCTTCGTCACCCGGGAGTCGCCGCGAACCGTAATGGAAGGCCCGCTTTTCCCCGCTCGCATCGTTCGAAACTTCAGCAGGTAGAAGGGGGCGCCGTTGCGGCCCACCCGGATCTGTTTGAAGAGAATCGGGGTGCCGGTCTCGATGATGACGGCCACAGCGATCATCAGCAAGAAAGGAGAAAGCACCAGCAACGCAAGAAGGCAAACACCGCGGTCAAATAGTTCTCGCACCGGTATGGTCCTTAGGTGGTGGGAGAATAATACTCGTTCGGGCTGTAGCCGTAACCACCCATATTTTTCACGTCCCAGGCGTTGAGGATCGTGCCAAGAACCGGGATGCCGTCGTCAATCAAGCGCCGCTTGGCGGCCATGGCGGCCTCGCGGCTCGTCACTCCCGCGCGGAACACCAGGATCGCCGCATCGGCCAGACGGCCGAGGATGCGAGCGTCGGATATGTCGAGCATCGGAGGTGTATCGATCAGAACGATGTCGAACTCGGAGCGCAACCGTTGAAGCAGCTCGAGCATGCGGTGCGAATATAGAAGGTTCGAGATGCTGTTGGTCGCCGGACCGCTGGTCAGAATGCTGAGCTGCGGCATCTGCGTGCGCTTCACGAGCGCATCGAGGGGACAATCCCGCAAGGAGCTTTTCTCGCGGAGAAGATCGGTGAGGCCCCAGTCGTTCGGCAGGTTGAATACTTCATTGAGCCGCGGCTTGCGCATGTCGCCGTCGATGAGCAGCACCTTTTGGCTGATTTCCGCCAAGGCGATGCCCAGATTGCTCACGACGGTGGTCTTGCCTTCCGCGCGAATCGCGCTGCTGACCAGGATCACCCGCGGGGAAGCGCCGTTTTCCACCGAGTGCAATATCGAAGTCACCGTGCTGCGGAACGATTCCGCCATCACCGAGGATTTGTCTCCCCACGTGACCAATTCCACGGCCCCGAGCGTCGCAGTGGGCTCGAGCGTACTGGCTGCCGCCGGCCGCGCCACATTCAGGCGCGGGCTTTTCCGATAGCTGGCCGCGGCATTCAAAGCGCCTTCGGGAATTACGCCGAGTTCGGGCAGCTTCAGGTGGAAGGAAAGGTCCCCCGGCGACTTGAAGCTGCGGTCCAGGCTCTCGCGCGTGATCACCAGCCCAACGGCCGCCAGAAGCCCGACCAGCGAACCCAGCAGGGTATTCCACAGGAAGTTCGGTTTCGAAGGCGTCAAGGGAGCTTCGGCGGGGTCAATGATGCGCGTGTTGCTGCCACGCAGGGCCGTGGCGATGTCCGCCTCGCGAGACTTCTGCAGGAGCGTGTCGTAGAGCTGGCGATTGGTTTCAACGTCGCGCTGAAGAATGCTGTAGTTGATGGTCTTCTCTGTCTGGTCGGATACGATCTGGACTTCGGATTTATAAGCGCCCGTCAGCAGCTTTTCCCGCATCAGCGCCGACTCGTATTCGCTGCGGATGCGCGTCAGGACGTCCTGGCGTTCCTTCTGGAAGGTGGCTTCCAGCTGGTCGATCTGCGCCTGCACCTGCTTCACTTTCGGGTGCTCGGGCGTATATTGCGAATTCAAATCTGCAAGTTGCCGCCGCAAATCCGCAATCTGGCGCTGGTATTCGGCGAGGTGGGCGTTGTCGATCACCTGGGGAACGGAATCGGCCGGGGTGGAGGTCGCGATTCGATAAGCCGACTGCTTTTCGATGCGTTCCGCTTCCGCATTGGACAACGCTTCTTGAATCTGCTTCAGCTTGTCCTGATCGGCGCTGTCTTTATCACCGGTAAACAGCAGGTTCGAAGCCCGGCTATATGCCTGCAACTGATCTTCGGAAGTCTGCAGCTTGGTGCGGGTTTCTTCCAACTGCTGCGCCAGCCATTGGCGGGCGTTATTGATGGCATCCCACTTGGCCTGCAGGTTCGAGTCGATATATTCGTTGGCCAGGGCGTTGGCAAAGGCGGCCGCGACGTTGGGATCGGTGGATTCGACCGAGACGGTTACGATCCGCGTGTTCGCCGGGGTATTGAGGGTTACTTTGAGGGGCGGTAGATTCTGCGAAGGAGCGGCCGTCGAAACCGGCTTTGGGGACAAATGCAGATAGCTGCGCAAGGAGGCGAACCGGTCTGGGGGGGTAAACCCGGGAAGATTGGCCTTCTTCAGCCGCTCGATGGCGCGCCGCCGCAGCGTGTGGCTCTCTAAAACCGCTGTCTGGGTGGGGAGGTATGATTCGGGAGCTATGGTAGCTCCGTCGCCGCCCACTTGCAGATTGGCCATCTCCGTGGGGTTCTCGATTTCCAGCGAAATATGCGCCACGTAAGTTGGCGTTTCCGACAGGCTCACCAGAAAACCGCCCACAGCTCCCAGGACCACGATAAGAACGATCCAATGCATTTTGGCGCGGCTGGCCCGCCACATCTCGACCAGCAGAGAATTGGTCTCCGGCGCCGCCGCACCCGAATCGAGGGGCTCGAGGTAAAGGACCGTCGTCGGTGCGCGCTGCGACTTATTGGGATGAACGATTATTTCGCCGCGATCGCTGTATGGTTGCATTTGTTTTGCTTGGGAATTACGGGTGACGAAAGCTCACGCGAATCTTGGAGCCGTCGCCGCGGGTCCTGTCGCCTTGCATGGGATGACCCAGTTCTCGGGAACCTCCACGGCCACCGCGCGCTGGAGCAACTGCACCCCGAGAATCAGTTGATTGGTCCCCTTGAATCGCAGCAGGACGCCCTCCAGGCCGCGGAGCGAGCCCTCTTCGATCCGTACGGTGCGCCCGATCTCCAGATGCGGCCATGGAACGACCTTGTGTCCCGAATTTACCGCCGCCCGGATGGCCTCGACCTCTTTCGCGTCAATCGGAAGAGGAGTCTTGCCCGATCCCACAATCAGAACGACGCCGGGCGTCGACAGAATCGGAACACGATCCGCGGGAGCAAACCTGCAAAAGAGATAGCCGGAAAAAAGCGGCAGCTGCAGAATCTTCACTCGGTCCGACCATCGCCGCCTCGACCAGTACAGCGGAAGAAAGTCCTCGTAACCCTTCTGGCGGAGTGCGTCGGCAACAGCCCATTCACAGCGGGACTTTACGCGAATCGCAAACCAGGATAATTGTGAACTGGACAAGTTGTTTTTGCCTATAGCGAGCATGAGCGGACAAGCTTCCGCCCCTTCAGACCCATCTCGGTTGCTAATATCGAGCGCACACTACGGACACGCGCTCTCGGTTCCCTATGTGCTTAACCGCAAAGCAAATATGCATCTGGCTTGCCAGCTTTAAGTGGTTTCCATTCAACCGCGCGCCCCGATTCCCTGCGCAAAACATTTCCCACTAGGGAGAATCATTTCCATTTATTCCGGCTGCGACCCTGTCTGCGAACCTTCGCAAAACACATGCCTTAGCAATTGCATTACAAAAAGTAAACGAGACCTAGAACTACTAGGCAGAACGATGAGTGATCTGAAACGCAACATCTTCGCAAGCTTCTCACTCAGGGATCAAAGTGCTAGGATTGGCACCCGTTATGGAACATTCCACGCTTGAAGCCCGCCGCCAGTTCCTGAAATTCCTGGCGGCCAGCCCTTATGTCGCGGCACTCGGCGGCGTCGCTGCGTTCCTCGATCGCGCGGTTTCCGCGCAGGACGCCCAGGAAGCCGCTTCGGTTATTACGGACCCGGCTCAGGCCCTCAACGTCTTCGATTTCGAGGAAGCGGCGCACCGCAAAGTGCGCCCGGGACACTGGGCCTACATGGCTAGCGGCGTCGACGACGACGGCACCCTCCGCGCCAATCGCGACGCTTTCAAACATATCGAACTCCGCCCCCGTCGCCTCCACGACGCCACCAAGGTCGACACGCACGTCGACCTGTTCGGCACCGTTTACGACAGCCCCATCTTCACCTGTCCCACGGGCGGCCAGAAATCGTTTCACCCCCAGGGCGAAATCGCTGTGGCAAAAGCGGATAAGGCCCGCGGCACCCTGCAAATCCTGTCGACGGCCACATCCACGCCCATAGAAGACGTGAACAAGGCCCTCGGCCGGCCAGTATGGTTCCAGCTCTACGGCCCAACCAGCTGGGACGTATGCGAAAAACTACTGAGGCGCGTCGAAGCCTCCGGCTGCTCGGTAATTGCACTGACCGTGGACAACACCACCGGCCGCAACAGCGAAACCTATCTCCGCACTCGCCCCAAGGACTTGACCCAATGCATGGCCTGCCACGAGGAAGGTGAGCCCGGCACTTCACTCTCTGAGCGTCCGATGTATGACGGCATCGATATGAAGGGCGTGCGCCAGACCAATCCCGCGATGGATTGGGCTTACGCCGACCGTATCCGCCAGACGTGGAAGGGAAAGTTCCTGATCAAGGGAATCGATACTGGCGAGGACGCCAAACTTGCAGTGGAACATGGCCTCGACGGCATCCTCGTATCCAATCACGGCGGTCGCTCCACCGAAACCTTGCGCGCCACCGATCCAGGCTCTGCCCGAAGTGGTAGCCGCGGTCAATAATCGCGTTCCCGTCTTTGTCGATGGAGGGTTCCGGCGCGGCACCGATATCTTCAAAGCCCTCGCGCTCGGCGCCAAAGGTGTCGGAATCGGGCGGCCGATGCTGTGGGGGCTCGGCGCGTTCGGCCAGCCCGGCGTCGAGCGGGTGGTCGAGATCCTACAGGGCGAACTCCGGATGTGCATGGGCAATTGCGGCACGCGGACGGTTGCGGACATTACGTCCGCGTACGTAGAAATACCCAACTGGAAAAGCTAGCGGCGCCCCGGGCATTGCTCGGCCGCTGAATCTTCTCGTATCCCTTTCAGCTGATTCGCATCTGATGTTCTGCGGAGGTTCGCTATGTCCATACGTCCCGTGAAGAAGCTGATCCAGGCAAAACCTACTCTCGAAGGCGCGGGCGTGCATCTGCGGCGGGCGTTCGGCTTCGGTAATACTACTGATTTCGACCCTTTCCTCCTTCTCGACGACTTCCGCAACGACGTCCCCGAGGATTACCTGGCCGGCTTTCCCTGGCATCCGCATCGCGGCATCGAGACAATCACTTACGTGCTGGCCGGAACCGTGGAGCATGGCGACAGCATGGGCAACCACGGGGCAATCGCGTCCGGTGACGTACAATGGATGACCGCCGGCAGCGGCATCATCCATCAGGAGATGCCCAAGGGCGACCACGCCGGGCGCATGCACGGATTTCAGCTCTGGGCCAACCTTCCCTCGTCGCTCAAGATGACGCCGCCGCGCTACCAGGAAGTGAAATCCAACGACATTCCCGAAATAAAGGACGACGACGGCACCCACGTGCGCCTCGTTTGCGGAAGCTTCTGGGGACGCAGAGGCCCCGTCGATGGCATCGCCGCCGATCCGATTTACATTGATGTCTCCGTGCCGCCCGGCCGCAGGAAGACTCTGCCGGTCGAAACCACGCGCCACGCGTTTGCCTACGTCTTTTCGGGCGCCGGCAAATTCGGCAACGCCTCCGAGCCCCTCGCCGTGCCGACCGAACCCGTCGGTTGGGCCGATACAGCGCCTCCCGCTCAGGCGGACAATCGCTCCCTCGTGTTATTCGATCGCGGCGATGAAGTTACGGTGCAGGCCGGAGACGATGGCATCCGCTTCCTGCTGGTTTCCGGAAAGCCCCTCGAAGAACCGGTGGCTTGGTACGGCCCCATCGTCATGAATACGCAGGAGCAACTTCGCGAAGCCTTCAGCGATCTCGATCGCGGTACATTCCTGAAATCGCGCTGAAATCCGTCCCTGCGCTTGGGCTCGCCTGATGAAGGACCGGCGAACAAAGCTCATTTGAAACGGAGACACTCCCCATCCATCATTGTGATGATCTCCCATCGGTAAGATCACGCTATACTGGGCCGAGCCCCGACCCGTGACTCGTCGCAGAGCGAAGATAGTCTGTACCCTCGGCCCCGCCAGTTCCTCGGACCGAATCATTGATAAGATGGTAGTTGCGGGCATGAACGTCGCTCGCCTGAATTTCTCCCACGGCACTCATGACGACCACGCGCAGCGCGTGGCCTCGGTTCGCGCCGCGGCCAAGAAATACGAAAAGCCCATCGCCGTCCTTGCGGACATGCAAGGCCCCAAAATCCGCACCGGCTCGCTGGAACGGGGCCTGCCCATACGCTTGCGCTTCGGACAGCGCTTTTTCATCACCACCAGGAACGTAATCGGCAATGCCGAGGGGGTCAGCACAACTTTCAAGCAATTGCCCGAATCGGTCCACCGGGGCGACCAGATCCTGCTGCGCGACGGCGAGATTGCCCTGCGGGTCCTCTCCGTCCACGGCCGCGACGTCATCTGCCAGGTGGAAAACGCCGGCGAGCTCGGTGAGCACCAGGGCATCAACCTTCCCGGCGCGAAGCTGAAAATCCCTTCGCTCACTCCGAAAGATCGCAAAGACCTATCGTTTGCCATCCAGGTGGGCGTCGAATACATCGCGCTGAGCTTCGTGCGCACCGCGGCCGACGTCCGCATGGCCCAGGCAGCCATCCGGCGCGAAGGGAAAGACACCCCGGTAATCGCCAAGCTCGAAAAGCCGGAGGCCATCGACAACCTCGAAGAAATCCTGAAGGTCGCCGACGGCGTCATGGTCGCTCGCGGCGATCTCGGCGTGGAGATGAGGCCGGAGCAAGTCCCCATCGTGCAAAAGCGAATTATTCTCGAGGCGCGCAACGCGCTGGTACCGGTGATTACCGCGACACAGATGCTCGATTCGATGCAAAAGAATCCGCGGCCCACGCGCGCCGAAGCGTCCGACGTGGCCAACGCCATTTTTGACGGCAGCGACGCCCTGATGCTCTCCGGCGAAACGGCCGCCGGAAGCTATCCGCTGCAATCGGTGGAAATGATGAACCGGATCATCTGCGAGGCGGAGGCCAACGTCACCCAGCAGCTCCGTCCGCGCCGCTCGGAGCAACCGAGCATCAGCGAGGCCATCGCGGAAGCCATCTGCCACGCCGCCGAAGAACTGCACATGAAGGCCATCGTGGTTTTCACCGAAACCGGTTACTCCGCGCAGCTGGTTTCCAAATACCGCCCGCGTGCCCCGATTCTCACTTTTTCACCAAATCAGGAAACGCGCCGCCGCCTGAATCTCTTCTGGGGCGTCGACTCAAAAAGAATGGACCGCATCGAATACATCGACCAGCTTCCCGCCGTAGTCGAAGAGCGCCTCCGCAAAGAAAAGCTGGTGAAAAAAGGGGACATCGTCGGCATGATCGCCGGAACTCCCATTGGCGCCCGCGGCACCACCAACCTGATGCGCCTCATGCGCATCGGCAGCTAGCCTCCAGCTAGTGGGTCGGTTTCCAGTACCACGCTTTCAGGCACTGAGTCCGTGGCCCTCACTGCTTCGCGGAGCTTGCCGCAGTGGCGTGCGGCTCGCCGAAATACGGAAAATCCGGGCGCATCAGCCGCTTGTCGGGCGCTACCCCATCGCCGAGGGCGGTGTTCGTGGCCAGCGTGAGAATCACGTCCATCACGTCGTCGGAGAGGCTGCGGCCGTTGAAGGCGGCAAAGGTGAATGCGGCGGGCGTGTCCAATTCGTAGGGAAGGACGCCTGGGCAGAGGCGCGCGAGGAGTTGCGTAGCGTAGGCGGATGGGTCGGCCGCTGAGCCGGCGAGCGCGGTGACTTTTTCCACGAAGTCGCGGATCGGTTTGGAGAACAGCGCCACTTCGTCCGCCGGGACCGCGCGGTTGTAGTTTTCCGAGGCGTCGTGCAGCGAAGGATCGGAGAGCAGGAGGTGGGTGATCATCGGCAGGCCCCAACGCGATACCTGCACCTCCGGCGCGTGCCCGTAGAGCGATGCGGTGGCCCAGGCGTGCACCACACCCCGGCCGATCAGGTTGCTGGGAACCTCGAGGACGATGGCCGTGACATTGTTGCCGGCGAAGAAGCTCTGGCCGTTCTGGAACGCCTCCGGGGCAAACCGGTTTTCGGACCACAGAGCTTTTCTGAAGGCACCGAAACCGGCGCCATTGGTGGCGAACAGATCGGGCGCGAGGCCTGCGTACGCCAGGCAGCCCTGATCCGCTGTCGCCACGCGTCCCGTATTCCCGGAAATGATGAGTTCGCCCGCGGCGCCTTTCAGCGCGTCCGCTCCGGTGGCGCGCCGGACCTCGAAGGTCTGAACATGCCGGCGTTCGCCGCCACCGGCGTGGGCGGGCGCGCCGAACCGGACTTTGAAGGAGACGTCTTCGCGAAGATCGCGATTCGTGTCGAAACGAAAGGCGTAGAGACCTTCGTCGCGGAAGGTGTCGGGCGAGCCGACGCCGGCGTTCGGATTCACGGTCAAAACCATCACCGTTGTGCCCGGGCGGCCGCGAAACAAATAGAAGTCGCAGACGTTGAGGCGGGGGTCTTCTTTTGCGGTGGGTGTATCGAAATGATGCGACATGGCGAATCTCCTCCTAAAGGGTGCTTCTCAGGGCGACGATCAGTCGGGTTTCTTATCCGCGTCATTGTCGTCCGGCCGCCCGAACGTAGGCAGGTACTTGCCGAAGTTCAATTCGAAGTCGCTCGGAACGCCGTAACCCGCATTGCGGACCTTGGCGCGGCGCGCCTGTGCGCTGGGCAAGGCCAGTAACGGGAAGAACAAGTCGTTGCTCGACTGAAGCTCGGCAGCTGTCGGCGTCCCGAACCGATTGATCTGGGCCTTCGCCGCAGCTAGTGTTTCACGGTCGAACGAGGCCAGGCGCCGGGCGAGCGCATCGACAAATGAGTCGAGGTCGCCATCGTCCAGCGTGCGGTTCACCCAGCCATAGCGCTCGGCGATATCAGCATCGAAATCGTCGCCGCTGAGCACGATCTCAAGCGCCCGCGAGCGGCCCACCAGGCGCGGGAGCCATTCCAGCGCTCCGCCGCCCGGGACCAGTCCGACGCCGACCTCGGGGTTGCCGAACACGGCACTCTTCCGGCTGGCGAAGCGCATGTCGCAGGCCAGCACGAACTCGTTACCGATGCCGCGCGTGCGGCCGCGAATCTTGGCGATGCTCACGACTGGCGCGGACGCGAGGCGCAGCACAAAGTCGCGCCAAAGGCCCAGCGTCTCCGGCCGTTCAGCTGCCTTGGCTACATCAAGATGGGCGACGAAAAAATCGGGATTCGCCGACTGGAACACGACGACCTTCACGGACGGGTCCGCCTCGAGTTCGCTCATGAGCGCTCCCAATTCGACGATCGTTGCGGGAACAAACATGTTGATCGGCGGGTTGCTGAAGGTGATCGTCCACCGGCCCGGATGGGTGCGGTCGGTATTGAACTGCGAAGGTTCGCTGCGTTGTTGCGTAGCTCCTGCTTGTCTCATGATCGCTCCTCTTTTTCCGGCTCTTCCTGGACGCAGTTCACGCTACTGCAGTGGCCGGCGCGCTTTCCTGATGTAGAAGTCGCAGCGCCCGGTGGACCACGTTGTTGACGTTGAACCCCATCTTTTCCATAACTATTTCGCCAGGCGCAGACGCCCCGAAGCGATCCAGCCCTATGATATCGCCGGTTCGACCTACCCATTTGTACCAGCCAAGAGTCGCGCCAGCCTCAATTGCCAGCGTGGGAATATTGAGGGGTAACACTGAATCCCGGTACTCGGCGGGCTGTTTTGCAAACAGCTCCCACGATGGCATAGATACGACACGGACTCTTGTGCCTGATTTGGCAAGGGCACGTGCGGCCTCAAGCGCCAAGTCGACTTCCGACCCAGTCGCGACAAGTACAAGGTCGAGTTCGGGCTCATCGACCAGAATATAAGCACCCTTCGCCACCCCGGCGTTCACGGAGAACTGTTTCGGATCCAGCACAGGCAAGGCTTGACGCGTCAAGACGAGTGCGACCGGGCCGGGGAGGCCGATCGCCACGCGCCAGGCTGCCATCGTCTCGTTGGCGTCTGCAGGACGGAAGACCGTCAGCCCCGGCATTGCTCGCAAACTGGTTAGGTGCTCAATGGGTTGATGTGTCGGTCCATCTTGGCCGAGACCTATGCTGTCGTGGGTAAAGATGAAAGTGCTATGAACCCCCATCAGGGCCGCAAGACGTAAAGAAGGCCGCATGTAATCGGAGAAGTTGAAAAATGTTGCGCCGAAGGGGATCAGGCCACCGTGCAACGCCATTCCATTCACCATTGCTGCCATTGCATGCTCGCGAACTCCGAAGTGAATGTTTCTGCCCTGATTGTCGCCGAAACCCAGGTCCCCTAGACCCTTCAATGTCGTGCGGTTGGATCCGGCAAGGTCGGCAGAGCCGCCGACAAACCCCGGCAGTGCCGAGGCGATCGCATTCATTACTTTGCCCGAAGCCTCGCGGGTCGCCATGGGTCCTTCACTGGGCGAGAAAGATGGAAGGCCGGAATCCCAGTTCTTAGGAAAGACACCGTCCATCATGTTCTCGAGTTGGTGGCTCAAATCGGGGTACTTCTCAGAGTAACGTCCACGCATCTCGATCCATTCTTTTTCGAGCGCAGTTCCGCGCTGAATGGCTTGACGATAATGAGTCTGGACGTTGGTGGGAACGCTGAAAGGTGGCAAGTCCGGCCATCCAAGGTTTTTTCTCGTCGCGCGTGCGTTCTCAGGTCCCATGGGTTCGCCATGAACTTTCGGCGAGTCGTGCAGCGGGCTCCCGTATCCGATATGGGTTCGTACGGCGATCAGCGACGGCCTCTGCTTTTCAGCCATTGCCTCCCGGATGGCGGCGTCAATTGCTTCGATGTCATTTCCGTCCGGAACCGAAATCACCTGCCATCCGAACGAGCGGAAGCGTCCGCATCTGTCTTCGGTGAAAACGTGGTCGGTGGTCGCGTCCAGCGAAATTTGATTGTTGTCATAGAGACAAATAAGTTTTCCCAACTGTAGCGTCCCTGCCAGAGATGCCGCTTCAGACGAGATTCCTTCCATGAGATCTCCATCACCAGCCAGCACGAACGTAAAGTGATCGACTACCGGGAACCCGTCCCGGTTAAAGCGAGCGGCGAGATGGGCTTCCGCCACGGCCATACCGACTGCCATGGCGACGCCTTGCCCTAGAGGACCTGTGGTTGCCTCTATCCCAAGATCCAGGTCATATTCCGGATGGCCGGTTGTCTTGCTGCCCCACTCGCGGAAATTCTGAAGGTCATCCAGGGTGATGTTGTATCCGGTGAGGTGAAGCAACGAGTATAGCAGCTCACATCCATGACCAGCGGAGAGGATGAAACGGTCGCGATTAGGCCACCGAGGGTTTGCGGGATTATGCCGCAAGATCCGGTCCCATAGAGTGTAGGCCATCGGGGCAGCGCCGAGTGGCAATCCGGGGTGACCCGAGCGGGCTTTCTCGCTCATGTCGACCGAGAGAATCCGGGCTGTATTGATGCATAGCTGATCGAGATCCTGGGTGAGTGTCTGATTCATTGCGATGCTCCCATTTTCTGGTGACTTCTGTGATTCGGAACCTCCACCGAACTATTGCGAACTTGAGTTGAGTCGAGGCAACCGTTAGCCGGTTTTGGCCGAGATCGCATTATGCTGCCGACTTTGCCGCATCTGACCGTATTGATTTGAGACCCGCGCGAAGCTCGTCTGAAACAGTCGCGGCTGTTCCCAAGCCGCATCGGCCCGTCGTGTCTCCTCATTTAGAAGCTGTTTTTCTTGGAACGTTGGGCGTGAAGTAAGGGAGTGAAAAGAATGAGTTTTCCCCGAAGGAACCATCGGGGCATATGTCTCGGCTGACAAGGGGAGACTAATCAAGCAGCTTTTTGAGAGGAATACCGTAGTTACTGTATTTCGCGGTACCCGCCTGTGGAAAACCAATTTCCATACAAATCGAACGAGTCAGAGTTCCAACCTCCGCCAAAGCAGGGAGGAATTTCTGAAATCAGTGTGCGCCCCGATGGCTCACAAAGAAAACTCCTCACGGCCGTTTCTAAGAACGCTTAGAATTGTTTGCTTTTTCCCCAACCATTCAACTAAAGCCGAAGCAAGAATGGCAAAATATCCCGGGCGATTTTCGTAGCGATAGCGCTCGCGGGGGGCGGTCGCATCGGCGCTGGGGTTTACAACGGGTATGAGGATCACATGAACCGAAGGGATTTTATGCGGCTTGGATGGGCCACGGTGATCGCGACCGGCGCAGGTAAGCTGCGGCCCGCGTTTGCGCAGTCGCCGGCACTCCCCCGGGTTTTGGAGCCGTCTGCCGCATCCGATGGCGGCGGTCGCCGGAACCGACGGCACACGAGCGCGCGGCGGATTTCACCCTGCGAATCGCACCGATGATGCTCGAGCTGGCGCCTCAGGTTGTGCTCAGCACGATCGGCTACAACAACCAGGTCCCCGGTCCCCTGCTGCGGATGCGCGAGGGGCAGCCCGTCGCCGTGGAGGTTGTGAACGAGACGGACGTTCCGGAATACGTGCACTGGCATGGCCTGTTCGTTCCCTCCGAAGTGGACGGAGCCGAGGAAGAAGGCACGCCGCCGGTGCCGCCGCACGGCCGCCGGCGCTATCAATTCGTGGCCAAGCCGGCGGGTTCGCGATGGTACCACTCGCACGCAATGGCCATGCTGGATCTGCATCGCGGCACCTACACCGGCCAGTTCGGTTTTCTCATGATCGATTCCGGGAATAATCCTGGGCTCTACGACCAAGAGGTCTTTCTGGCGCTGCGCGAATGGGAGCCTTATCTGAGCACGATGGATCAGGACGAGATGGCGGCGGATCCCAACGATCCGATGCCCGAAAAACCCGCCACTCCGGACACGCGTCCCAACGGGCTCGAAGTCGGCGCTCCTCTTTACTCGATCAACGACAAAATGCTCGGCGCGGGGGAGCCCCTCCGCGTGCAGTCCGGGGCAGCGCATCCTGATGCACCTGCTCAACGCCAGCGCTTCGCAAATTCATCGCCTGGCTTTGCCCGCCCACAAGTTTCAGGTGGTCGCTCTCGACGGCAATCCCGTGCCCTCGCCTCAGTTGGTCAGCGTGATTGAGATCGCCCCCGGTGAGCGCGTGGATGCGATCGTGGAGATGAATCAGCCGGGCGTCTGGATTTTAGGCGAGCTGCGCGACGCCGCGCGGACATCCGGCATGGGCATCGTGGTGGAGTACGCCAATCAGCAGCAGCAGCGCCCCACTTGGCTTCCGCGTCCGAACGCGCGTTGGGACTACACGATCTTTGGCAAGCTCCGCGCCGCATCCCGCGCCAGACCAGACCATCGACATGGTCTTTGAAAAAGTGCCGGGCGGGCCCCACGGGATCAATCACTGGCTCGTCAACGGCAAGGAATATCCGCATGAACGGGAATTCGTGTTGCGGCAGGGAAACCGCTATCGGCTGGTGTTTCACAATCGCAGTGACGATTCTCACCCGCTGCACCTCCACCGGCACCTGTTCGAGCTTGTCGAGCTCAACGGCAAGCCCACTGCCGGCATCATGAAGGATACGGTGATCGTTCCCGCCTTTGGACGCGCCGCCGTGGATCTGGTCGCCGACCAGCCGGGCCTCACGCTGTTTCACTGCCATATCCAGCAGCACATGGACTTTGGTTTCAAGGCGCTGTTTCGCTACGCCTGAGCGTCGCATCGCCTGCAAACCGGGCGAGGCGGCGAGTCTGCGAAGGCTACCATTGTGAAACGATCCAGCGCGATAACTTCAGCCCCGTCGCGGCGAATCGTCGACGGATTCGCTGACGGCAGGCGTTTTTTAGTCTTAGTTGTCTCTGTCACATTTTTTCACACATTCGACACACACACGAAATATCGAAGAGATAGAAATCATCGGTTTCGCAATATCCAAGCTCATATCCGAACGGGAGGAAGCGCATGAAAGCAGTCCGAGGGGGGATCCGAGCGGCAGTGCTCATGGGAGCAGCCGCCTCGGTGCTGGCATTTGCAGGTGGGGCAAAGGCGCAGGATCAAGACTTCAACGATTCGTGGTTCTTCGGCAATCCGCCGCCGAACGACAATCCGTGGCCTTACGCACGACGGGTAAATCGCCCGTGCTGGCGGTGGTCGGCGACATCGCCTGCCAGCCAGGCGCGGCGGAAGCACCTGGCGAGGCTCCAAATGAAATCTGCACCGACCCCGCCACAAAAAAGGGCAACTACACCAGTACCTCTCTGTGGCAATCCCAGGAGGCTACTGCGAGTCAGATTGAGGCCATGAAACCTGACGCCGTCGCGCTCCTCGGAGATCTCCAATACCAGGTAGGCCTGTATTCGGACTTTGAGGGATCCTTCGATTTGACGTATGGCGCTTTTAAATTTCTCCACCGGCCCGCGCCCGGCAACCACGAGTTTTATGACGAGCATAGCGAGACGGGCGTTGCCGGCTACGGCTACTTCTCCTACTACAACGGCTTCCAGGTCAATACCACCGGTGTTGGTGGGACTCTTGGTAGTCCGATTACGACTGTGGTCCCGGACCCGTGCCCATCAGCTTTGTCGGCGGGTTGCAACTACCCGGGCCTCAGCACTCCCGTTGCCCAACCCGTGCCGCTGGCGGATGGACAGGCAGGGCACTTCGATTTGGGGGCGAACGGAGGCCTGAACGGAACCGGAGTCGGAGAAGGCTGGTACTCCTATAATCTGGGCTCGTGGCACATTATTTCCCTTAACATCGAGTGCTCGACTCAGCAGCCGGGCGGCTGTCCGGCCTTAGGCGCGGAACCGTCAACGGGCACCTGGTTGGCCAATGAACTCGCATGGCTGGAAAAGGACCTCCAGGAGAACCATGCGCCTTGCACAGCCGCGTACTGGCATCAGCCCACGTTCAGCGCAACTAACAGCATCACTCCCAGAGGGCATCGCCGCTCAGCTCTTCTGGCAAAAGCTCTACAAGTACAGAGCCGACCTGGTGCTGAACGGACACGACCACCTCTATGCCCACTACCGCCCCCTGGACCCCTCCGGGAATTACGATCCACGTAGAGGTATTACGGAATTCATCGTGGGCACCGGCGGCGAGACACTCGATCCGATCTACGCAACCACTGAGACGAGCAGCACAGGCTTCCAGCCCGGCTATCCAAAGTTGACCGGTGAAACAAACCTGGAGGATCCTACCGGCAACACGAGCTTCAACGCGACGAATCTCGAGGCGTATACCGGGGACTACTGGGGCGTGATGAAACTGACGCTCGATCCGAACGGCTACCAATGGGATTTCGAGTCGGCACCGGGGCTGGCAAGTCCTACAACTACATTCAATGGTCCTACACTTCCTGCACCGACTGCGACTGGTGGCTATAGCGACAAGGGCTTCGGCATCTGCCACGGCGGGCACCAGTGGGGCTGGTAACAATCAGGCCCTAAAGGTAAACCGGGTCGCCTGCGACAGGTTGTCTTTGACCTTTCGTTCGGTACATATCCCCACCCTTCGTCACTGCTTGCGAAGGGTGGGGATTTTATTTTGCCTTGCCCCTCCCGATTTTCCGCTCTGCGCTCCTTTCGTTATCCTCATCTACCAGCCTCTATTCTACGTAGCCTCTTTCGGCTCCATCTTCGCTACAATAGTGGATTCCACCATGGAAACCATGTCAGGCGACAGGACGATACTCGACCGCATTGTGGACGCGCGCCGCGCCTCGGTGGCGCATCGCAAGCGCGTGCTGCCGGACGTGGCCCTGAAGATGGCCGTCCAGAAGGCCGAGCCTCCCCGGGATTTTGCCGCCGCGCTCACGCGCGACAGCTTCAACATCATCGCGGAGCTGAAGAAAGCGTCGCCGTCCCTGGGAATCATTCGCGAGACCTACGTGCCGGCGGAATTGGCTGCGTTGCTCGAAAAAGCGGGAGCCGCGGCGCTCTCCGTGCTCACCGAGGAGGAATTCTTCCAGGGCTCGCTCGGCCATCTGAAGGAAGCAAAGAAGGCCACGCAGATTCCCATCCTGCGCAAGGATTTTATTTTCGATCCGTGGCAGGTCTGGGAAGCGCGCGCCGCCGGCGCGGACACGTTTCTTCTGATCGCCGCCGTGCTTTCCGATGGAGCGCTCCGCGAGCTTCTCGAGCTGGGCCGCTCGCTCCAGATGGAGCCGCTCGTGGAGGTGCATTCCCGCGCGGAACTGGATCGCACAATTGCCGCCGGCGCGAAAATCATCGGCGTCAACAACCGCGACCTGCGCGACTTTAGCGTCCGCCTGGAAACCTCGCTCGAACTCGTGGAATCGATTCCGGACGATTGCATCGCCGTCAGCGAATCGGGATTGCACTCGCACGCGGACCTCGCGCGTCTGCGCTGCGGCCGGATTCGACGCGTTCCTCGTCGGCGAAAATGTAATGAAATCCGCCGATCCGGGTGCCTCGTTGCGCGAGCCTCATCGCGGGTGGCGGAGCAGCGGCCTCCTGATCGCGCCATGCCCAAGAAGCCAAGCCGAAGGTAAAGGTAAAGATTTGCGGCATCACCAACTGGCTGGACGCGCGCCGCGCCGCGGAAGCAGGCGCCGATTTTCTGGGCTTCAATTTTTACCCGCCCAGCCCGCGCTACATCGCTCCGGCAAAAGCGCGCCGCATCGTGCAGCGCTTGCCGAAAGAAATCACGGCGGTCGGCGTGTTCGTGAACGAGAGCGAAGACACGATTTTGGATATCGCATCGACGGTAGGCTTCGTCCACGTGCAGCTTCACGGTGACGAGTCCCCCGCGAGCGGTTGCACGGCTGAGCCGCATATTTCCGGTGATGAAGGCCATTCGCGTGCGAAAATCGTTCCGGCCCGCGCAGCTGGCGCGATTCAAGCACTCGCAGGCCTTCCTGCTGGACGGCTTCGACGCGCATCACTGGGGCGGAACAGGCAAGACATTCGACTGGCGCCTCGTCCCGAAGAAAAAAGGGGACGCCAGGATTTTCCTGGCCGGCGGCATCACGCCGGAGAACGTGGGCGACGCGATTCGCACCGCCCGGCCGTACGCAATCGACGTCTGCAGCGGAGTCGAGTCCAAACCCGGCAAGAAAGACCCGCAGCGCATGAAAGCTTTCATGCAAGCGGTTCGTGAGGCACAGAAAAGCAAGAGCGGGTCGAAGAAGGGCAAAGCAGCGAAAGGTACACGATAATGGCGACAAGTTCAGTAGGTTCGATCTCGCAGGTTGTGCCGGATGCGCGCGGCCGCTACGGCCCGTATGGCGGCCGCTACGTCCCCGAGACGCTTATGGCGCCGCTCGAAGAACTCGAACGCGCCTACGCGGAAGCCTCCGCCGATCCCAGCTTTCAGGCGCGGCTCAGCAAGCTGCTGCACGATTTCGCCGGCCGGCCCACGCCGCTCCAGTTCGCCTCGCGCCTGACGGAACAATTCGGCGGCCCGCGCATTTATATCAAGCGCGAAGACCTGCTGCACACCGGCTCGCACAAAATCAACAATTGCCTCGGACAGGGTTTGCTGGCGGTGCGCATGGGCAAGAAGCGCGTGATCGCGGAAACGGGCGCGGGACAGCACGGCGTCGCCACGGCCACCGTCGCGGCGCTGCTCGGCCTTTCCTGCACGGTCTACATGGGCACCGACGACATGGAGCGCCAGCGCCTCAACGTCTTCCGCATGCGCCTGCTCGGCGCGGAAGTGGTGGGCGTCGATTCCGGCAGCCGCACGCTCAAGGACGCGATCAACGAAGCCATGCGCGACTGGGTCACCAACGTCCAGACCACGCACTATCTGCTCGGCTCCGTCCTGGGCGCGCATCCGTATCCGCAGATCGTGCGCGATTTTCACAAGATCATTGGCGAAGAGGCGCGCGAGCAAATCCTCCAGGCAGAAGGCCGCCTGCCGGATTATCTTTTCGCCTGCGTGGGCGGCGGCTCCAACGCCATCGGCCTGTTCCACGCTTTTCTCGGCGACGCCGCGGTGAAAATGGTCGGCGTGGAAGCGGGCGGGCGCGGGAAGACGCTCGGAGAGCACGCCTCCCGGCTGGCCGCGTCGGAGGGTTTCTCCGGCGCCAAGCCCGGCGTGCTCCAGGGAACCTACACCTACGTGTTGCAAACTCCGGACGGCCAGAT
Source organism: uncultured Acidobacteriota bacterium (assembly GCA_963709105.1). Taxonomy (GTDB): domain Bacteria; phylum Acidobacteriota; class Terriglobia; order Acidiferrales; family UBA7541; genus Palsa-295. Next base: position 27,434 of record CAVPVC010000001.1, on the reverse strand, counting down.
TTCCACCACGCATTCGGTTTCCGCTGGACTCGATTACCCGGCCGTAGGCCCCGAGCACGCGTGGCTGGCCGAACTAGGCCGCGCCGAATACACCGCCATCAGTGACGAAGACGCGATCGAAGCGGCGCGCACGCTCGCCCGCAAAGAAGGAATCATTCCGGCACTCGAATCCGCGCACGCGCTGGGCGAACTCATCCGCCGCGCTCCCAAAATGAAGAAGAATGAAATCGTCATATTCAATTTGTCCGGCCGCGGCGACAAGGATATGGACTTCCTCTCACGCTATGTCTGACACCACGATCCCCGGCGCATCCATCGCGAAGCCGCAAGCGAGCCCGTCTGGCGGAGGCTCCGTCGCGCCCGCCCCCAGCCGGATCACCAGGCGTTTCGAGGAACTCTCCGCCGCGGGCGAACTAGGCCTGGTCGCCTATCTGACCGCCGGCGACCCGACGCTCGAAGCGAGCGAAAAAATCATCCTCGCCGCCGCCGAAGCCGGCGCCGACGTGATCGAACTGGGCGTGCCCTTCAGCGATCCGGTCGCCGACGGCCCGGTAATCCAGCGCGCCAGCGAACGAGCGCTGAAAAGCGGCGCAACTCTCGCCGGAGTTCTCGATCTCGCCAGGCGCCTTCGCGCCCGCACCGAAGTGCCGCTGGTTCTGTTCAGTTATTTCAACCCGCTCCTGCAAATGGGCCTCGAGAAATTCGCCAAAGCGGCGCACGCCGCCGGGATCGACGGCGTCCTGGTGACGGATTTAACTCCGGAGGAATCGTCAGAGTACCGCGAGATCATCCGGGCGCAGGGGCTGGACACAATTTTCCTCGGCGCCCCCACCTCCACCGACGCGCGCCTGGCCGCCATCGCCGAATGCTCCAGCGGCTTCCTCTATCTGATTTCGCGCACCGGCGTCACCGGCACGCGCGAGTCGCTCCCGGAAGAATTGCCGGCCCTGGTGCGCCGCGCCCGCCGCGTCACCAAGCTTCCGATTGCGGTCGGCTTCGGCATATCTCTGCCGGAGCACGTATCGGTTCTCGGCGGCATCGCCGACGCGGCCGTAGTAGGCTCAGCCCTGGTAGCCGAAGTCGAGCAAGCCTCCAAATCGAAGCTCGGCCCGGAAGCAGCCGCGAAAGCGGTAGCCGACCGAATCCGCCTCCTCAAAAGCGCCGCAATCAGAAGTTAGTAGAGCTTGGCCCCGCTAGTTTGGCAAACTTGCGATGAAAGCGTTCATTTCGCGCAGAACATCGGCCTCGTTGGAGCGGAAGATATAATGAGTCGCATGCGGGATTCGGGCCACGTGGCCTGAAGGGACTTGCCGCTCGAAGGCTGCGATCTGTAGCTCTTTATCACGTTTCATGAGCGCCTGTCTGACGGTTTGGGCACGGGATTGGGGATCATCTGCGGATACCGGACCGAGATTGTCTCCATCGGCAAAGATCACAAGGGCAGGCGCGTGAAGCGTGGTAAAACGTTCCCGGCCTTCCATGATCGCGAAAAGAGCCGGAGTCATCCTCGCGCTCACTGGAGTGGGGGGAAGGTTTCCCGTATCTTGCTGTTGCTCTTTTACCTCCCTTTCCACGCGCTGCAGATTGGCGATCAGGCTGTCGTAATCTTTCACCGGCTCCATGGAATAACCCTCCATGAACTGGTGTAGCTGGTTGCGTAATTCAATGGAATCCAATTCCAACTCACCGTTGGCTTGATCGTAGAGAGCGTAAGGATAACCGGCTTCCATGTAGATGAGTCCAGTAACCTTCTCAGGATGATGCGATCCAATGAAGCTTAGCTCCTCGCCGGCAATGGAGTGTCCCGCGATTACGGGTTTGTTGAGATGCAGTGCCTCGATGACGGCCAGCACATCTTCACCCAGCCTGTCGGCGGTATAATTCGTCGCGTTGGGTTCCGGGGCGCTGGAAGCGCCGAGGCCGCGGCGGGTGATGCCATAGACGTGGTAGCTGGCCGTGAGCTTCGGAGCGAACTCATCGAATACGTGAGCCGTATCTCCCAGGCCGGTCAGCAGAACCAGCGGCCGTCCGCTGCCTGCCCAATCCAGCACCTCCAGCTTTACGTTGTTCTCCACGGTTATAAACTGCACAGTGTGAGGAGAGGGGTCGAGTGGCCCTGCTGTCCCTTCACCCGCCGCAACTGTGCCTTGCCGGTCACCAACGATGTCCTGTGCGCGTAGCGTTGCCCCTAACAGAAACGCGAGTGCAACAGCCCACAGATCGCTCTTTGTCATCTGCCGTCTCCCATGAGGTTGGTTTTATCACAACAAATGACCTAACTCGCACGTGTAGTCGGATTATCGGAAACTGGCCCGCCGCCATACAGCGCCACGCCTTGCACGGGACTGCTTTTGTGCCTAAAATTGCTGGGCGAATCGGGGCTGCGGTAATCGATGGTTCCCACCAGGGGATACGCGGTAGTCTGACTTCTTCCAGCCGTCACGGTCGGCGTCTGGAATTCGCTCCAGGCCATTGATCCAGTTTTGCCCGAGATTGCTTAGGGCGTTTCCGTCTGCCGGCGATTCGCCACTCCCGAAGGAGAACTGCATCGAATGGATAAGCGGGTAGCAAGTGCGGAAGCGGCGGTTGCCCGCATACACGATGGCGCAACGATTCTGATGGGGGGATTCGGCGCCTCCGGCGTCGCGGAAAATCTGGTCCGCGCGCTCTGCCGCCAGGGAACCCGCGACCTCACCATCGTCTCGAATAACGCCGGCATCAGCGGCTACGGAATCGATCTGCTGCTCAAGAACAGGCAGGTGAAGAAAATGATCGCCAGCTTCGTGGGCGGCAACAAGACCTTCGAGCAGCTCGCGCTGAAAAAGGAAATCGAGCTGGAGCTGAATCCCCAGGGCACGCTGGCGGAGCGCGTCCGCTGCGGCGGCGCCGGAATCCCGGCTTTCTTCACGCCCACCGGGTACGGCACGCTGGCGGCGGAAGGCAAGGAAGTCCGCGAGTTCAACGGGCGCCCGCACATTCTGGTGCCCTCGCTGCGGGGAGACTTCGCCCTGGTGAAGGCCTGGAAGGGCGATCGCTGGGGCAATCTTGTTTATCGCAAGACCGCGCGAAATTATAATGCGGTGATGGCCACCGCCGCCGACCACGTGATCGCGGAAGTGGAGCACCTGGTCGAGCTCGGCGATCTCGATCCGGACGGCGTGCACACGCCCAGCATCTATATCGACGCCATCCTGCAGGGCGAGCGCTACGACAAGCCCATCGAGATCCGCACCACGCGAAAGCGCGCGTAAAGGGGAATCATGCCGCCACAAACAGATAAACGCGAAATGATCGCTCGCCGCGTCGCGCAGGAAATGCGCGACGGCGACTACGTCAACCTCGGCATCGGCTTGCCCACGCTGATTCCGAATTTCCTGCCGCCGGGAGTGGAAGTCGTCCTGCAATCGGAGAACGGCATGCTGGGCATCGGGCCCTATCCTTACGAAGGCGAGGAAGACCCCGATCTGGTGAATGCGGGCAAGGAGACCATCTCGGAAATCCCGGGCTGCTGCTACTTTTCGAGCGCCGAGTCGTTCGCGATGATCCGCGGCGGCCGCGTGGACGTCACCGTGCTCGGCGCGCTGCAGGTCGATGAAAAGGGCAACCTCGCCAACTGGGCCATCCCGGGCAAAATGCTCAAGGGCATGGGCGGCGCGATGGACCTCGTCGCGGGCGCCAGGCGCGTCATCATCGCCATGGAGCACTCCACCAAGGAAGGCGAGCACAAGATCGTGAAGCTGTGCAACCTGCCGTTTACCGGCCTGGGCGTGGTGAACCTGATCGTCACCGAGCTGGCCGTGATCGAGGTCACTCCGCAGGGCCTGCTGCTGCGCGAAGTGGCGCCCGGCGTCACGCCCGAGGACGTTCAGAAGGCCACCGAGCCGACGCTGCAGCTCGCGCCGGACCTGCAAACGATCGCGGTCTAAGCGAACACCCGGTTCGTAACGATTTTTACCGGCACGTGTTACCTTTCGGCTCCGCACGCATGGCGCGGTTGCCGCGCCTGCGGTACCATCAATCATCACCGGAAAATCGCTGGAGAATCGCCCAGGAGACGTGATGGAGCCGCATTCGATTGTCGTGGTGAGCCTGCACAGCCCCAAGGAGCGCGTTTGGGGCGAGTTGGTGGACATTTCGAATGCCGGCGTCACCGTGCGGGGCATCGATCTCGGGTCTTTTGACGACTTCGTGAGCCAGGTGCTGCATCCGGAAGGCGACCGCATCGGCCTGCCGACGCTTTTTTTCCCCATGCTGCGCATCGAGCGGATCGCCCTCGACGAGCCGCGCGGCTCCATTCCTTCCATGGCGGAAATGTTCGCAAAAAAAGTAGGCCGCTCGCTCGAGGACTATCTGGGGCAGTTCGCCTGAGCGCCGATTCGGCAGCCGGTCCCGGAAAGAACATGAAGAGCCGCATTCTCACCGTCCCCAACCAGCTCACGTTCCTGCGGCTCGCGTTCCTTCCGTTTTTTATCATCGCGATCAAGTACGACGACTACCGCGCGGCGCTCGCGATTTTTCTGGTGGCGGGATTGACCGACGGCCTCGACGGCCTTCTCGCCCGCGAATTGAATCAGAGAACGCCGCTAGGCGCTTACCTCGATCCCATCGCCGACAAACTGCTGCTCTCTTCGTCCTATTTCGTGCTGGCGCTGAAGGGCAAGATTGCCTGGTGGCTCGCGATCCTCGTCCTCGGACGCGACGTTCTGCTTCTGGTCGCCTGCGCCACGATTCTTCTCACCATCGGCTACCGCCCCTTCCCGCCGAGCATCTGGGGAAAGGCCACCACCTTCTTTGAGCTGTCGCTGATCTTTCTGGTCCTGGTGCTCGCGGTCTGGAACAACAATTTCCTGTGGTTTCTGCGAACCATTTGCCCCTATTTTGTCGCGACATTCGTGATCGTTTCCGGGCTGCATTACAGCATCACCGTCTCGCGCCAGCTCCATGCAGGCTCCTAGCCAGCGCGGGTGCTCCAATGGATTTAACGCCGATTTTACAGCGTGCGTCGAAACGATCCAGCTATACTCCTCGTCACATTGAGGGGTGATACACATCACAGCTCCCGCTCGTCGTTCGGTGGACGATGGCACGGTTGTCTGTGATCTCCTTCGAAGCAAAACAGGAGAGACTGATGAAGATCCGCGCGTTTTTCTTGTTGGGAATTGCCATACTGATGTTCGCGAAGGCCGGATCGGCTCAGGCCCCGGGCTTTCAGCCTGTTGGCACCGTTCACCAAATTATGGTCGGGATGGTTGCGCCCGCGTCGGACGTGATTTTCGCGGTTCCGAATCACCCCCCCAAAGACGACAAGGAATGGGCCGCGGTGCAGAACAGCGCGCTGATTCTGGCCGAAGTCGGGAACCTGCTGATGATCCCGGGCCGCGCAAAAGACTCCGGCGACTGGATGAAATTCGCGAAAGCGCTGCGGGACGCCGGTTCCGAAGCCTTCAAGGCCGCCAATGACAAGGATGCCAAGGCGCTCGAAACGATCGGCGATAAAGTCGACGATGTCTGCGAAACGTGCCACGCGAAATATCTACCCAAACCGCCTCAGTAGCGGTAGAGTTTCGCGGAAACGCGAAGGTTCTTTCGGGTTGCAGTGGATCGGCCAGGCCAGGTAAGAAGAACAGCTGGATGAAAGGTGCGCATGGGCTTTTCTCTATGGCTGCAGCATAACTCGTTCGTAGTCTGGGTGAACGGCTCGGTGGTAACCGCGTCGTCGCTTGAAATCATCCATTACGTGGGCTTCTTTCTGCTCGTCGGCGCCACCGCCATTATGGATTTGCGCGTGATGGGTGTCGCCGCAAAGCGCCAGTCGGCAACGCAGCTGGCCGAACAGGTCTTCCCCTGGATGTGGACCGGCTTGGTGCTCGCGACGATTTCAGGCTTCCTGATGTACGCCTCCGACGCCACGGAATATCTCCACAATTCCGTCTTTCATCAGAAGCTGTACCTGTGCGCGTTGGGGATCATCTTTGCCGTGATCGTGCGGCGCAACGTGCCGAAGTGGGACAAGCTGCCCGCCATTCCCGGTGTCGCAAAATTTATCGCTCTTGTTTCTCTGGTGCTGTGGGTCGCCACGATTTTGTGGGGAGTCGACGTTCCTGCTCTCACGGGTGTGGGCTAGAAATCAGGATTAGCAGCGCGACGTAATCAACGCGAGGTGTTTGCGAATGCACCAATTCATCATTAGTTTTGCCCGCTGGGTTCAGAGCACCCACCTGGGCGTCGGAATTCTCGAGTCCACGTGGGCATTTCCCTACGTGCAGCTTACCCATTTCACGGGCCTGTCCCTGTTTATAGGCACGAATCTGGCGCTCGATCTTCGGATGATGGGCATCGGCAACAAGAATCAGACCGCCGCGCAACTCTCGGATTCGGTGTTTGCCTGGAACTGGGTGGGTTTCGTCATCGGAATCACCGGCGGTTTCATGCTCTTCTCGACGGCTGCGCTCACCTACGTGGCCAACCCCTCTTTCGATGTGAAGCTCAGCATGCTCATTCCCGCAGGTCTGATTCTGCACATCTTCAACCAGCAAAAGGTTCGCACCTGGGGCCAGACGCCTGAGACGCCCGGCATCGCCAAGCTGGCCGGCTTCGTGGAATTGCTCCTGTGGCTGTCGGTCGTGACCGCCGCCGTCTTGATTCCATACTTCGCAGCCGAACCCTAGGCCGCCGGAAGCCGATAGAGAACGTATGCCATTGAGAGTAAGAGAGTCGGGTATCGCGGCATGGGCACTTCCGCTGATTTTTGCCGCTATCGTCGTTTTCCCCAGCGCGGCATTCGCCACATCACGGGACGGTCGGCTACGATTTCACGAAAACCATCACGTTGCATGGCACGGCCACCAGCTTCGATTGGGTGAATCCGCATTGCCTGCTGCATATGGACGTGAAGGACGACGCGGGCAGCGTCCAGCGCTGGACTTTGGAAATGTCCCCTCCGTCGATGCTCTCCCGTAAGGGCTGGACCAAAGATTCCTTCAGGCCGGGAGACGACGTCACCATCGACACTCACCCCGCAAGAAACGGCATTCCCCATTGGCATCAGTTCCGGCAATTCTTACGTCTTAAGAGCTGTGGTGAACGGCAAGGCTCTCCCCGTTCAATAAAACAAATCATAAAAGGGACCAGATGAAGGCCAACCGAAAGCCGGGGACACTCTGCGCCATCGCACGCTTCGTTCTCCTCGCCGCACTTTTTGCCTGTCTCGCCACGATTTCCTGGGCCGCCGCCACCGGCAGCATGTCCGGCACGATCAAGGACCCCAGCGGTTCGGTGATTCCCGGCGCCAGCTTGCTTCTGGCCAACCTCGATCTCACCACGCAATACAAAGCCTCCACAGACGAGCAGGGGCTCTATTCGTTCCCGAGCCTGCCGGTAGGGCGCTACGAGCTGACCATCGAAGCCGCGGGATTCAAGACCGTGCGGAAAACGGGACTGGTGATCGATACCGACGCGGCCCTCAAGGTGGATGCCACGCTTGAGATCGGCCAGCAGTCCGAGACCGTCACCGTGGCCGCCACCGCCGCTACCACCGAAGCGCAAGTCGACACCGTGGCCACTCACCTGGGCGAGCTTGTCACCGGCAGCCAGATGACTTCGCTTCCCTTGAACGGCCGCAGCTACACGGACCTGCTCTCCATCCAGCCCGGGGTTATCCCCGTCACCACCCTGCAGCCGAACTCCGTGATCATGGCGGGTGTCACCGGGACGATTTCTCCCTCCGGCGATTTGAATCCCGGCAACCAGTCGATCGACGGGCAGCGCGAATCGGCGAATGGTTTCATAGTGAATGGCGTCGACGTTCAGGAGCACATGAACGGCGGCACCTCCATCATCCCCAACCTGGATTCCATCGACGAATTCCGCGTGCTGACCAACAACTTCGATCCGGAGTACGGCAATTACAACGGCGGGATGGTAACGGTCGTCACCAAGTCCGGCAGCGACACCTTTCACGGGAATGCCTTCGAGTTCCTGCGCAACACCGTCGCTCGACGCGCGCGGCTATTTCGATCCCACTCGCCCCACGTTCCGCCAGAACCAGTTCGGCGGTACGCTCGGCGGCCCGGTCAAGCGCCAGAAGATTTATTTCTTCTCCGACTATCAGGGCACGCGCACCACCCAGGGCATTCCCACCGGCAATATCACGGTGCCGTCGCTTCAGGACCGCACGGGCAACCTGTCAGATCTGGACGCTGCCGCGTTTTCCACCACAACTTTCAGAATGGCCAGAACGTGACCACCCCCGCAACCGTCTCGGACGGAGGCTATCTCGCCAGCCTGCTCTCGCAAAAGCTGGGATACGCCGTTTCCCCCGGCGAAAGCTATTACACCGCCGGCTGCACGAGTTCTTCGCAGTGCGTTTTCCCCAACGCGGTCATTCCCCAGCGCGCCTGGTCGGCTCCCGCTGTAAATTTGCTGCCCTACATTCCCACGCCCAACGTCGAGCGCGAACCAATTTGCCACGTCGGCCTATTCGCAGATCGTGCGCGACGACAAAGTCTCCGGGCCGCGTCGACGTCAACACCGCCCGCTGGGGCCAGATTTCCTCCTACTATTTTTTTGACGACTACCGCCTCGACGATCCCTATCCCGGCCAGCAGGGCGGCGCAAGCATCCCGGGATTTGACGCGCTGAACTTCGGCCGCGCGCAACTACTCAGTCTCGGCGACACGAAGGTTTTCGGCACGAATACCGTGAACGAATTCCGCATCGGTCTGCTTCGCAACGCCAACGTGATCGGCCAGCCCAAGGGCGGCCTCGGCGTCACCCTCGCGTCGCAGGGCTTTCTTACCGGCGCGGGAACGCAGGGCATCGTCGTGCAGGCGCCCCAGTTTGAAGGCGTCATGAACATCACCTTCCCGACCTTCGTGATGGGCGTGCCGGTCACCAATGTGAGCCAGTACAACAACACGCTCTATCTGGGCGACACCGTCACCAAAGTGGTGGGAGCGCACACCCTCAAGTTCGGCGCGCAGTTCCATTACGACCAGGTAAACGAGCACCCCAACGCCACCTTCAACGGCACTTTCAATATCAGCGGCAGCGAAACCGGCGTCGCTTTTGCGGACTTCCTCATCGGCGTCCCCAGCAACTTCACGCAGTCATCGGGCGAGCCTTTCTACATGCGCAACCGCTACGAAGGGCTCTTCGGCCAGGACAGCTGGCACGCCAGAAGCGACCTGACTTTCAATTTCGGCCTGCGCTGGGACTTCATCCTGCCGTGGTGGGAAAAGTACAATCAGCTGCAGACGATCATACCGGGCCGCCAGTCGGTTCTCTATCCCGGGGCGCCCGGCGGACTCGTCGTCCCGGGCGATCCGGGAATTCCGCCCACCATTTCGCCGGCCAAACTCGTCAACCCGGCTCCGCGGATCGGCCTTGCCTATTCGCCGAATTACGATCATGGAATGCTGAAGAAAATCTTCGGCGGCACCGGCCAGAGCAGCATTCGCGCCAGCTACGGGCTCTTCTACACGGAATTTCCCGGGAATCAGCGCCGGCATCATGTACGCGGTCCCTCCCTTTGGATACAACTACCTGAGCCCCGTGGAGCCGCTGCTGGCCACTCCCTTCACCAACGCGGGAGACGGCGGCCAAGAACATCAATCCCTACCCGCTCACCTTCCCGCCTCACAACGTGTCGGCGAAAAATCCGAACAAGACCTTCAATTTTGCGAACGTAATTCCCATCAGCGCGGACCCCTTTTGGTACTACCGAAACTCGGTTCCTTACACGGAAGATTACATGCTCTCGATCCAGCGCCAGATCACGCCGAGCCTCTTGTGGACGGCGAGCTACGTCGGGAACCAGGGGCACCACCTGATCGCGGTGGTCTCAGCCAACCCCGGCAATCAGGCGCTCTGTCTCAGCCTGAGTCAGGCCGCCAATGTCGCGCCCGGCACGCAAACATGCGGCCCGTTTGGAGAGGACGGCACGTATACCACCGCCGCCGGCAAAGTAATCCAGGGCACGCGCGACAGGATTGGGATCGAATTATGGCGAGGACACGGCTCAGAAAACGATTGCCAATTCCAATTACAATGCGCTCGAAACCAACCTCCGCTATGTCGGCAAGAACTCGAATTTCCTCCTCGGCTACACGTACAGCAAGTCCATCGACCAGGGCTCGAATATCGGAGAGCAGCTCGACCCGCTCAATCTCGCCTTCACCCGCGCCATTTCCGCGTTCGATCTGCGGCACAACTTCGTCGCCAGTTACCGCTACGCGCTGCCTTTTGACCGCCTGTTCCACCGCTCGGATCGGCTGACGCAAGGGTGGGCCATTTCCGGCACCACGCGCTTCTCCACCGGCTTTCCCGTCACGCTTTTCGACGATTCCGACAATTCGCTCCTGGGAACCCTGGGCAACGGCGTGAACAATTACCTGCTCGACACGCCGAATTACAACGGCGGCCCGCTGAACATCAACACGAATCCCAGAAACGGCCGCCCCGCGTTCAACACGTCGGCCTTCAGCCCCGAAGCGCTCGGACAGCTGGGCAACGCGCGCCGCCGCTTTTTCTACGGCCCCGGCTTCAACAACTACGATATGACCCTTTCGAAATCGGTGCGGATATCCGAGTCCAAATCCCTGGATCTGCGCGTGGAAGGCTTCAACGTTTTCAATCACGCCCAGTTCTACGCGTCGTCCACCGGCGTGTCCGCCGTCGACGGCGAAATCAACGACCCGAACTTCGGCAAGATCGTGAACGCAGCCGCTCCCCGCCTGATCCAGCTCGCCGCCAAATTCTCTTTCTAAAATTCCGCTGGCTGAATTAACCCACGCTTCCCCGGGACTTTGATATCCTTCCCGGGAAGCGCTCCGACGAAAATGTCCACGACACTGCTTCCTCCGCCTGTTGCCCCGCAGCCCAAAAAACAAAAGTCGCTCTCCGATCGCAAGGGAAACGGATCGGGCGGCGGAAATGCCGGCTACCCTGGCGATCCGCGGCGCGACAACCCGGAGCCGGACCCCGAGCGATGGGCCACTCCGCTGGGGGCTTACCGGACGGCCAGTTGGTTTGCCGTGTTTTCCATCATGTCGGTGTTTGCGACCCTCACCCACGTCCTCGAATCGCGCTGGGTGCATTCGAAGGATTGGGTCTCGGTGGCGCTTCCTCATATTCTCTACGTCAACACAGCCGTGCTGCTGGTCGAGCAGCCTGACCATCGAGCTTGCGCGCGTGGCGGCAGCCCGGCAGAACGCGGCCCGCTGCGTCCGCTGGCTGCTCGCGACTCTCCTGCTCGGTCTCGCATTCGTGGCAGGCCAGCTCGTGGCATGGCGGGAACTCGTTTCGCGGGGACTCTACGTCGCGTCCAACCCCGGCAGCTTTTTCTTCTATTTCCTCACCGCCGACGCATGGGTTGCACTTGCTTGTGGGGATTCTGGCGCTGGCGGGAGTCGTGCTGTTCGCAGGGCGGCTGGCTCGCAAGAATCGCCAGGAAACGGCGGTCGGCGCGCTGTCCATCTACTGGCACTTCATGGACGGCCTCTGGCTCTACCTGTTCGTGCTCCTGTTTGCAACCATCCAGCGTTAGCGGAAAGCTAGTGTCGCGCGCGGCGCTGAACCTTCACTGTGGACATCGGCTCCTGCAGCCAGCGCAGCAGCGAGTCCACATTTCTTTCCCACTGCACCGAAGCGAGATAGTCCCGCGCATCGCTCTGCCCAGCGAGATAGCGACCGGCGGGAGAACTGCCAGCGCGACGATGACCAGCGGGACAATGCCTCCGTAATTTCCTGCAGGCGCGCCGAAGCTTGTCGCAGCGCGCCGCCAAAGAATTCCCGCAAATCCGCCAAATCGACGTACTCTTTTCCCCGCGATCTGCGTGCGGGACGCCGGGGCAATCCGCCGTCGCTGCTTCTCCGAGCCGGACTCGCGCTTCGGTCCGCCACTTTCCGCGCGCGCACTCCCGGCTTCCGTTTTCCGGTTATCGCGAGATATCTCCGTGACATTCGAAGCCCTGGATGGGGAACTGACGATCCGCAACCCCTGCCGTGAACCGTCGTGCTGCGCTGCGATCGTCTCTGAGAGCCAGACCGGCTCCGCTTCGTTCGCGATGTCCGCGAGAAGCGCCTCCTCAGTTGTGCAGGAAATGGAAGTCGCCGCAGCGGACTGGCTCGTCAGAGTCAGAACAGGAACTGCTGAATCCGCCTCGATCAGCGTTTCACGAGAAGTCCCGCTCGCCATGAAGGGAGCAGCCATCGTCTCCGCCGGTCTGCCCTCATCCAGTTGAAGCTGCCGCGCCACGTTTTCGATTACCCTCGCCCCCACAGGCCGAGTCTGCTCGAGGTACGCCTGAATGAGCGCATGCTCGCACAGCATGTTCATCACCCGCGGGATTCCACGGGAGTACCTGTACACCGCGTCGGCCGCCTCCGGCAGAAAAATCGTCGCCGGCGGCGCTCCCGCAATAGTCAAGGCGCTTCTGGATGTAGCCATGCGTTTCTTCCCCGCTAAGCGCCGTCATCCTGCAGCGCACGCTGATCCGCTGCCGCATCTGGCGAAGCTCCAACCGGTTCAGAACCGTCTCCAGCTCCGGCTGGCCGCACAAAAGAATTTGCAGCAGCTTCTCGTGGGGGGTCTCCTGGTTCAGCAGCATCCGGATTTCTTCCAGGACGTGCACCGGCAGGCCCTGTGCCTCGTCGATGATCAGAACCGCATTCTTGCCGCTCGCGGTATCGTTCCAGCAGCCATTGATTCAGCCGCAGAAGCGCGCTCCCGTGCGCGCCAGGAATGGCAAAGCTCGCCAGCATCAAATCGAACAGCTCGCTTACCTGCAGCCGCGGATTGAAAATAAAGGCGGTGGGCGTTCCCTGCCTCTGCAGCCACTCCATGAGGTAATTGACCAGCGTCGTCTTGCCGGTGCCTACGTCTCCTGTGAGCACCATCAGCCCTTTGCGGGCCTGGATCGCGCCCTTCAGATCGACCAGCGCATTCTGGGTTCGTTGGTTCAGGAACAGATAGCTGGGGTCCGGATTCACATTGAAAGGATTTTCACGAAGCCCGAAAAACCGGAAGAACGCGAGGTATGTGGGATCCATATGATTTCTGGCGCCCTCGGGAGGACCTGTCAGGATCCCGGTGAGGGAAGTTCGATGATCCGCAAAAGGCCTTATAAGGCGCAATACAGGTTTCCCCCGGATGAGAGAAAAATGTAAGCCAACCAGTACTAGTAGCTGTGGAAAAAGTACGGACTTTCGCCTCCTCGCCGCATTCCCTTCAAAGAGATTCTATCTGTTGCATTTAGTCAGTTGGATAGCTATAACGGTGTGCGCCATTTCGTCGTGGATGGTTTCGGTCCAGGCTCCGGAATCTGATCGCCAATTGAGGACTCAACAAGAAAATGTTCCAACAAATTCTTAATCCGACGGGAAATCTGTGGCTTACGGTTTTCGCTTCGCTGGTGCCCCTTCTCGCCCTCCTCTTCATGCTGGCGATCCTCCGCATGACCGCATGGCTCGCCACCATCTGCGCGGGCGTGATCACCATGCTGGTGGGAGCTCTTGGTGTGGCACGCGCCGCTGGCGAGCATGCTCAAGTCATACACCCTGGGCGGTCTGACAGGCTTCTGGGTGATCGACTGGATCACTTTCTGGGGCTTGATGATCTTCAACACCATGGTGCTCACCGGCGTGTTTGAGCGCTTCAAGAACTGGATGGTCCACCACGCCACCGCCGATATCCGCATTCAAACGATCATGCTCGCCTGGGCTTTCGGAGCGCTGCTCGAAGGCGTCGTCGGATTCGGCTACCCGTGGGCCGTCGTTGTGCCCATCCTGGTGGGTCTGGGAATTGGCGATCTGGACGCGATCCGCGTCGCCGCGCTCGCCAACAACGCGCCCGTCTCCTACGGCGCCCTGGGGGCCCCCATCCTCGGCCTAGCGGCCGTCACTGGGCTACCGCTGATGGCGCTCTCGGGCTCGATCGGGAACATCGTCGCGGTGCTGGCGCTCCTGCCTCCGTGGGTTCTCATTTATCTCGTGAGCGGATGGGAAGGCGTCTTCGAAGCGTGGCCTCTCGCGATCGTCGGCTCGCTCTCCTATATCGCCGGGCAGTGGCCCGTCGCGCACTACCTGGGGCCGTATCTGCCTGACCTATCCGGCGCGCTCGTCTCCTTCTGGATTCTCTTCATCTTCGTGAAGATATGGCGCCCCAAGACGATCCGCGGATTCGGGGGCGTGCCGCTTCCCCGACCGCCGTTTCCGCCGCCGAGGTCGAGATGTTCACCTCGCCGCGCGAATCGTTCATCATCTGGTTTCCGTACCTGGTGCTGATCGCCGTGGTGGTCTCCTGGACGGGACCGTGGTCGCATCTTCCGGCGATCAGCTGGTTCAAGGTCTCCATCGGGGCCATCTCCTCGATCACCCAGAAACCGGTGCTTTCGCTCTTCAATTTCACGCCTTTCGCCGGCGGCACCTCGACGCTCGTGTCTTTTATCGTGATCTTCACCCTCTTGCGGCCCAAGTCCGGCACGCTCGGCGCGGTTTTCGCCAAGACGTTCAAGCAAATGTGGGGAGCGCTGCTGGTGGCATTTTTCACCTTCGCTCTCGCTTACATCTTCGTGTTCACCGGCATGGCCAACTCGCTCGCTTACGGCCTTTCGAAGATCGGGAGCTTTTTCGTGATCCTGGCCCCGATTCTCGGCTGGATTGGCGTGGCCCTCTCCGGCAGCAATACCACCACCAACGCGATGTTCGGCCCCGTCCAGCTGATGACCGGAAGGCTTCTCGGATTGCCGCCGCTCCTGTTGCCTTCCTTCAACTCGGTCGGAGCGGAGGTCGGCAAACCCATCTCGCCTCAGACGGCCAGCGTCGGTGTATCCACCAGCAAGCTGGTGCGCGGCGAAGGGCAGGTGATCCGCCACAACATGGGCTGGACGCTCATCATGCTCGCCTATCTCATCCTGATCGCTCTCTTGTTCAACAAAATGTTCCCGAACCTGATGCTGCAATAGTCTGGAGAACTCGACCCCGTCCGGCGGCCGGCGATGAAACTCTCCGGCTGCCGTTGAGTTGTATAAATTGCGGGTGATACACTTCCTCCATGCCTAAAAAGAAAAAGTCGACCACGAAGAAAAAATCGGTAGCGAAATCGAAAAAGCCGGTAATAAAGAAGAAAGCGGTCAAATCGAAGAAGCCGGCTCCAAAGAAAGTGGCGAAGCCGAAGAAGCCCGCTCCGAAGAAAGCCGCGGGCCGTAAAGCGGCGCCGCGGAGCCCGCGCCGTACTTCGAGCAGTCCAAACGAAGCCCTCCCGATGATCAAAGGGCCCGGCGCAGGCTCGGGCGGCCAGTCCGGCGACATCGAGGGACTCTCCGACGTCGAGAGCGCCGATTCCGAAAGCGTCGAAGAACTCGTCGAGGAAGGCCAGGACTACGAGGCCGAACTCGTAAGCGCCGTCGAAAACGCGCCAGATCCCGACGAAGGCGAACTCTCCACCGAGGTTCCGGAAGACGATCTCGATCCGGACGCCGGCAGCTTTTCGAAGCGCAATCGCCTCTAGGCCGTCCGCTTCCAGGCACCCAATCCCGTGGCCGGTTCGTCGCCGACGCGGGCCACCCATCCTTGTTCTATCGAATCCCAATACGGTAAGGTTGTGTCTGCCATCCGGGCCGGCGCATGAACTGGAGCGAAACTTCCAACCTGGCGATCGAAGCTCTGCGCGCCAATAAACTGCGCGCGACGCTCACCATGCTCGGCGTGATTATCGGCAGCGCGTGCATCGTGCTGGTGGTCACCGTGGCCCTCGCGGGAAAGCGTTACATCGGCGACCAGATCGAGGCGGTCGGCTCCAACATCGTTTACGCCTGGCTCGAGCAGTCCAACACCTCTCAGAACGTCAGCCTCGCCGACCAGATCTCCGTCAGCGATCTCAACGCCATCGAGCAAGGGGTTCCGCAAGTCACCCACGTTTCCGGCACCAACGACATTCCGATGAACGTGGTCGCCTCCCGAAGGGTCTGGCCCGTCAAGCTCATCGGCGTCACCCAGGGCTTTCAGGAGATTCGCAAACTGGTAATTTTGCGCGGGCGCTATTTCGACGATGCGGATTTCTCCACCGTCAGCAAGGTTTGCGTCGTGTCCGAACACCTGGCGCAGATCGCTCTTCCCACCGACAATCCCGTCGGCCAGGAAATCCACGTGGGAGAGCTGAGTTTCACTGTGATTGGGACGTTCCGCGAACGCGTGGGCACGTTCGGTCAATCGGAAATCCGGGACGATTCGGTGCTCGTCCCCTTCCCCCTGATCAAATACTACGCAGGCGACAACTACATCGTCACTCTGTACGCGCAAGCCGACCGTCCAGAGGACGTTCCGGAGGTCACCCAGGACGTCACGCGCATCCTGCAGAGCCGCCACCGTCCCGAGGCGAACTATAACGTTCAGAACCTCACCTCCATCCTCCAGACCGCCCGCAGCATCTCCGTCGCGCTGACCGTGGTGCTCCTGCTGATCGCCATGCTGGCCCTCGTCATCAGCGGCATCGGCATCATGAATATCATGCTGGTGACGGTCACCGAGAGAACGCGCGAGATCGGAATTCGCAAGGCGATTGGCGCGCAGCGGAAAGAAATTCTGTATCAGTTTCTGATCGAGGCGGTCCTGATCAGCGGCGTCGGAGCGCTGATCGGCATTGCCATTGCCGTCGCGATCCCGTTCGCGATCGAGGCGCTCGTGCAGTTCCTGCCGGTGCCCGGAGGGATCGTTATCCCGATTTCGTGGCTTTCGGTGGCGGCGGCCTTTATAGTATCCTGCGCCACAGGCGTACTTTTTGGATACCTTCCGGCGAAGAAGGCCGCCAGTCTTCAGCCTGTTGAATCTTTGCGTTACGAGTAGCACAAGCCCTTCCTGATGGTGTATTCGCAGGCGTCCCGGAAGGCATCTGCAGCCGCGGTCTCAGCGTAAGGGGTTACCGAAATTGTGCGGAATTGCAGGCTTCACGCATAAAAGCTGGGCGCCCGGCCCCGGCCGGATCCAGAGCGCCGTCGCCTCCATCATCCATCGCGGCCCCGACCAGCAGGGTGTGTTCGAAGGAGACCTCGTCGCACTCGGCGCCACCCGCCTGAAAATCATCGACCTCGATACCGGCGACCAGCCGATTTTCTCCCCGGATCGCGATTCCGCCATCGTCTTCAACGGCGAGATTTACAACCATCTCGAAGTGCGCGCGGAACTCGAAGCGCGCGGCCACCGCTTCCACTCGCGCACCGACACCGAAACCGTGCTGCACAGCTTTCTCGAATGGGACACCGCCTGCTTTTCCCGGCTTCGCGGGATGTTCGCCATCGCCATCTGGACCGTGTCGAAAAAACGCCTGGTGCTTGCGCGCGACCGCATGGGCATAAAGCCCCTTTACATTGCACGGCGCGGCGAAGATCTCCTGTTCGGTTCGGAGCTCAAGACCATCTTCGTTCACCCCGAGTTCGACCGGCGCCTGGACCCTGCGGCCCTGGATTGTTATTTCGCGCTGAATTACGTTCCCTGCCCTTTCACGATGGTCGAGGGAATCGAAAAGCTCCCTCCGGGGCATTTTCTCGAATGGCAGGACGGCAGAATTCGCACCGAATCCTATTGGACGCTGCCGGAACCCCACGCAGGCAACCGGACCCTCGAATCCGCCCAGGAAGAACTCGACTCGCTCCTCCAGAACTCCGTGCGCGAGCATCTGCTCTCCGACGTCCCTCTCGGCGTCTGGCTCAGCGGCGGAGTGGATTCGTCCACGGTCCTGCATTACGCCGCGAACGCCTCGCCCTCGAAATTGAAGACGCTCTCGATTTCGTTTCGCGGACGCACTTTTGATGAGAGCAGCTATATTCGCGAAGTCGCCTCGCAGTACGGCTCCGACCACGAACAGTTCGACCTCAATCCGGACGTAAATCTGCAGGATGCCATCGAGGAATTCTCTCAGTACGCCGACGAACCCAATGCCGATGCCGGCGCGCTGCCCGTCTGGTTTCTATCGAAGATGAGCAAGACGAAGGTCACGGTAACCCTGAGCGGCGAGGGCGCCGACGAACTTTTCGGCGGCTATCTCACCTATCGCGCCAACGTGCTCGCAAAAAAAGCCCGGCGCCTTCCTTCTCCGGCGCTGCGTCTGGCACTCGCCGCCACCCGGCTCCTGCCTGTCTCGGACGAAAAGATCAGCTTCGAATATAAGGTGCGGCGCTTTCTCGAAGGCTCTTTGATGGCCCCCGAGCGCGCCCACGTGTATTGGAACGGCACTTTTTCGGATGCCGGCAAGCGCGCTCTCGTGAACGCCCCACTCCCGGGCTCGCTCGATAAAATCCTCGCGGAATTGAAGCAGGCGTCTTCAACCGGCGACGATGTGGCGCCCTATCTCTGGTTCGACCAGAAGTATTTCCTCCCCGACGACATTCTGAGCAAAGTCGACCGCATGAGCATGGCCCACGCCGTGGAAGTGCGCCCGCCCTTCCTCGATCATCGCATCGTGGAGTTTGCCGCTACCTTGCCGTCGTCGTTCAAAATTCGAGGCGCGCGCCAGAAATTCATTCTCAAGAATTTGATGGCGTCGAAACTGCCGCAGTCCGTGATCCGGCGCAGCAAAGTGGGGTTCGATATTCCCGCGCACGAATGGCTGCGAGGCCCGCTGCGCGCCCTTTTGCTGGACACGCTCGGTAGCGTAGGATCGGAGCACTCGCAATTTTTCAAGCAGAGCGGGATCGAAGCCGCCGTGAACCGGCATCTTAACCGGCGCGAAAATCTCGGTTATCACCTTTGGGGGTTATTGGTCCTATTCCTGTGGATGAAACGATGGCGGATTCAAACAGCGCCCCGGGCGGCTCAGTTGGGGCCGCTGGCGGAAAGCGTTCTTACGTCTACCTAGCCGTTCTTCTGGTTGCCAGCGCGATCTATTTAGGGTGCATCGTTTCTCCACCGTCGCTGATGGACGATGTGGATTCCGTGCAGGCTCAGATCGCGCGGAACATGCTCACCTCCGGCGACTGGGTCACCGCTCGCCTTGACGGCGTCGATTATTTTGAGAAGGCCCCTTTCGTCTACTGGGCGATGGCCGGTTCCTACAGGATTTTCGGCGTCCACGATTGGTCGGCGCGCATCCCCATCGCCCTTTCCTCGATCGCGCTCGCGTGGCTCACGGCAGCCTTTGCCACCTGGGCTTTCGGAAAAAGGGCGGGGCTCTATGCTGGGTTATGCATCGCCACTTGTGTCGGGCTTTTCCTGTTTACCCGGATATTGATCCCCGACGTGATGCTCACCTTCAGCATCGCTCTCGCGATGTGGGCGTTTCTTCGGGCGCTCGACGAAGAAGAACCGCACCCGCGGATTCTGGGCCGTTATTCTCGCCGCGAGCCTCGGGCTGGGCTGCTGTTGAAAAGCCTGGTCTCGGTGGTGTTTCCGGTGGGCGCCGGTCTCGTTTACCTGGCGCTGACGCATCAGCTCTTTTCGCTCCGCACGTGGAAGCGCCTGCGGCCCTTTAGCGGCGCGTTGATTGCCCTCCTGATCGCGGCGCCCTGGCACATTCTGGCTACCCTTCGGAATCCTCCCTATTTCTCGTTCACGCTTCACAGCGGACCCAACCAGTACCACGGCTTTCTCTGGTTTTTCTTCATTAACGAGCAACTGCTGCGATTCCTGAATCTGCGCTACCCGCGCGATTACAATACCGTTCCCCGCTTCCTTTTCTGGACGCTGCATCTCGTCTGGCTGTTTCCCTGGAGCGTTTATTTCCCCGCCGTTGCGCGGCTCTCCTTCAAGCCGGTGGACCGCGCCGGCGCGCACACGCCTGCTGGCCCTTTGCTGGGCGGGATTCGTGCTCGTCTTCTTCACCTTTTCCACCACCCAGGAATATTATTCGATGCCCTTATATCCGGCGCTCGCGCTGCTGCTGGGCTCGGCCATCGCGATGGGTGGCAGCTGGGTTCGCTGGGGCACGCGCGCTTTGTCTATCATTGCGGGCCTGGCGGCAATTGCCTGCTTTGTGCTGGTCTACCTGGTTCGCAACGAGCCTACGCCGGGAGATATTTCTTCCGCTTTAAGCTCTCATCCCGACGTTTACACCCTCGCGCTCGGGCACATGCTTGACCTCACGCTCGCCTCGTTTGCCTATCTCAGGGTTCCGTTGCTTGTGGCGGGAATTGCATTTCTGATCGGCTGCCTCGGGACGATGTTCGCCGAAGGCCGCCGCGCAGCCCTGGCGATTGCCCTGATGATGGTCTTGTTTTTTCACGCGGCGCGCCTCGCGATGGTCACTTTCGACCCCTTTCTTTCCTCGCGCCCCTTGGCGGATGCCATCCTGAAATCGCCGCCCGGCAAACTGATCATGGGCGACCAGTACTACACCTTCTCCTCCACCATTTTTTACACCAACGAGAACGCCCTGCTCCTGAACGGGCGCTACTTCAACCTCGAATACGGGTCCAACGCGCCCGGCGCCCCTTCCGTCTTTATCGACGACTCGCAATTGAAGAATCTGTGGCTTGAGCCCACCCGGTATTACCTAGTCGCGGACCACGAGCAGCTCCCTCACTTCGACGCACTTCTCGGACCGCTGAATCTCACCACGGTAGCCTCCAGCGGCGGAAAGGCCGTGCTCACCAACCATCCCTTGGCAACAACCGGCGGATGAAAACGCGAATGACGTGACCCGGATTGACGCTACGATCATCATAGTAATAAAAGCACATAAAACTCTTTGGAACTTTTCCCGTTTTTTGGGTTAAATCATTACTTACACAGATGTACCCGTTTGCTAACTCGGGCCATCTAAGACTCTTAGGGAGGCGACATGAAGATTGCCGTACTGGGCGGCGACGGCTACTGCGGTTGGGCAACGGCGCTTTATCTGTCCAAACAAGGACATTCTGTGTCCATCGTCGACAGTTTCGCCCGCCGGCAGTGGGACTATGAGCTCGGTGTCCAGACGCTCACACCCATCCTTCCGCTTCCCGACCGGCTGCGGGCCTGGCACCAGCACACCGGCAAAACCATCGAGCTGTATGTCGGCGACGTAACCGACTACGAGTTTCTAGCCTCCACCATCTCCGATTTCGAGCCTGACGCGGTGATCCACTTCGCGGAGCAGCGTTCCGCGCCCTATTCCATGATCGACCGGCGGCACGCGTCGTTCACCCAGGTGAACAACGTCGTCGGCACCCTGAATCTCCTGTTCGCCCTTCGCGAACTGCGCCCCGATTGTCACTTGATCAAGCTGGGCACGATGGGCGAATACGGCACGCCCAATATCGACATCGAAGAAGGCTACATCACCATCGAGCACAACGGCCGCAAAGACGTGCTGCCCTACCCCAAGCAGCCCGGCTCCTTCTACCACTTGTCAAAGGTGCATGACAGCCACAACATCCTGTTCGCCTGCAAGGCCTGGAAGCTGCGCGCCACCGACCTGAACCAGGGCGTCGTCTACGGCACCGTCACCGACGAATCCGAACTCGACGAAGCGCTCATCAATCGCTTCGACTATGACGAAGTTTTCGGCACCGCGCTCAATCGCTTCTGCGTGGAAGCGGCCGCCGGCCATCCGCTGACGGTCTACGGCAAGGGCGGCCAGACGCGGGGTTTCCTCGATATTCGCGACACCGTCCGCTGCGTCGAGCTCGCCTGTATGCATCCCGCGGCCCCGGGCGAGTGTCGCGTCTACAACCAGTTCACCGAGCAGTTTTCCGTACTCGAGCTGGCCCAGATGGTGCAGGCCGCTGCCGCGAAATTGGGACTCAGCGTCGAAATCGAACATCTGCCCGATCCCCGCGTGGAAGCCGAAGCGCATTATTACAACGCCAAGCATTCCAAGCTGATCGACCTCGGCCTGCAGCCGCACCTGCTGTCCGATTCCCTGCTCGATTCGCTCGTGAACATCGCCATCGAATACCGCGACCGCATCGATACCTCGCTCTTCATGCCCCAGGTCGACTGGAGAAAATCCACCAACCAGCGGCGCCGTCTCACGTCGGCAGCCGCGGCCAGCGCCTCTCCGTCGATCGCTCCCTTCACTCCACGCACGTTCGTGGATCGCGCTTCGGACGATTAAATTAACCGGACGATTTCGGTAGCGAATTGAAAGAGCGGCGGGAACCAAACGCGGCAAATCTGCGTAGATCTGAGACTTTGAATTAAATTGAATTAATCGGAAGCGTTCTGCGCGGTACCAGATGATCACCGGGACGAGCATTCCCCCTCGTATGTGGTAATCGATTCCCTTCCAGCGGATAGTCTTGCGCCCGAAGCTGGCCAGCCAGATCAGAAAAGCCGTAGCGTCCCAGAGCGGAATCAGCGGCATTTTCTTCCACACGCCGGAGTCTTTCAATCCCCGCACGCCGATCATCCAGGTCATTGCGACGCGAAGCAGCAGGTAGATTCCGAGGTACGCCGTAGCCACGGCCGCCGTCGGATGAATCGCCACCGCCAGCAGCGCCCACGGCAGTCCCCACGTAAAAATAAGCCCCAGATGCCCCCAGGGACGCATGCCGCGCATCACCGTCATCCAGCGCACGCGCTTGTACAGCAGATCCCCGAGTGACTCGAAGTCGGCCACCGCTTCCACGGTCTGCGGCAGCAGCTTCACTTCGTATCCCTGCTCGGCGATCAGGCGCCCCACCAGCAGATCGTCCGCGGGACGCGTTTCGATCATCTGGTAGCCGCCAAAACTGGCGAGGCTGCGCCGCGTCAGGACAATCGTCTGCCCCAGCGTGAATTTCACGCCGTCCAGTTGCCACGCCACCATCACTCCGGCAAAGAAATCCGACACCATTCCGATCGACTGCATCTTCTCCACAAAAGTAGTTTCCTTCGTGGAAACATAGAAGCAAGTAGCCGCGCCCACCTTGGGATCGCGGAACGGGCCGATCACGCTGCGCAGATAGTCCGGCCGCACCCGCACATCGCCGTCGGTAATCACCAGCATTTCGTGGCGCGCCTCGTTCACGAGCCGCACGAGTCTCGCCACCTTATCGTTGATGGCATCGCGCCCCGAGCCGTAGAGCAGGCGAATCTGCCGCTCCGGAAAATCGCTCACCAGCTTCTTTGAGAACCGGAACGGCCGGGTCGTCCTCGTCCACGCAGAACAGGATTTCGTAATCGGGATAATCCTGGCGGCAAAAACTCGCGTAATTTTCGTAAGCCTCCACGTCGAGGCCGCGAATAGGTTTCAGGCAGCTTACCGGGGGAGTGAAATCCGTATTGCGGAGGCTTTCGTTCCGGGCCGCAGAGAAAAATCGCGCCGTGCTGTAGAGAACCAGGAAGTAGTAAATGGCTGGGATTGCGGCAATCCCAAGGAAAACTGTATCGATGGCCTTCAAGATCCTCGCACCTCAAAAACGGCCATGAACGAATCCTGTTGCCTCGCAAGCGAGTTACAAGAATTTGGCCGCTGCGACACCAGCCCTTGAGACGAATCGAAATAATCCCCGGGACGGTCTTTCAGTTTAATCCTTTTGAATCAGGCGTATTCCCCGTAGTCGCGCGCAGTATAACACGAAACAAAAGCTGTCTTTTGCTATCAATTGCGCTGGTTCGTGCCGCGGTGTTTCCGACCATCAGGACCCCGCAACTGATGATGCTCAGCCCAAGCCAATGCAACGGCTTCACCACCTCGTGTAGCAGAAAAAAGCTCAGCAGCGTGACCACGCCGCAGGAAACGGCCGAGGCCGGCTTTACGAAGCTGTAGTCCACCCACGAAAGCACCGCCATGTAAGCTACGAAAAAGGTAAGCAGCGACGCGATCCCCAGCCAAATTGTCGCCGTAGCGAATGCCCTCCAGAAGAAATCGAATAGTGCGAAGGAGCCCAGCTGTCGAGCGCGCCCACGCTCTTCATACCCTTCCCCACCAGCACATTCCCGAGCGGCCCAAACAGCACCACGACGAAAAGCGGCAGGTACGTCTTGAAGTGAATATTCCCGGAACGGTGCATACCCGGGCTTTCGCCCATTGTTTCCTTTCTTTCCACCAATGATTTCTTCATGCCACCGTAAGCATAACAGGCCAGCCTTGTCCACCCTTGAACCTGCGCCAGGCTAATCTGTACGTGGTCTTTTTCCACAGGGATTCCACAGGGAAAATTAAATACGGGCTTGTGAATTAACCAGGCGTTGTTATATCTTCCCAACCCTGTAACCAAAACCGAAGGAGCGCCTGTTGCCAGCAATTCGCATTCTCGTAGTAGATGATTATGAAGACTGGCGGCGCAGAATCAGTCAGCTGCTTCAAGTACATCCAGAATGGCAAGTCGTCTGCGAAGTGTCGGATGGATTGGAAGCCGTTCGGAAGGCCGAGGAACTCAGGCCGGACTTAATTCTGCTAGATATCGGTCTCCCAGGACTGAATGGAATCGAAGCCGCCCGCCGGATACGACAACTCTCTCCCAACTCCAGGATCGTCTTCCTGAGCGCGGACAATTCCCAGGACGTGGTGCAGGTATGCTTTGAGCACGGGCGCTCAGAGTTGCGTTCATAAGACACGCGCCTCGAATGACCTGCTGCCTGCGATCGACGCGGTTCTGCGGGTAAACAATTTGTCAGCGGCATAATAAAAGGCTATAGCTTTCCCGATACCCCTGGAGCGCAAGCTCATCCCCGCCATTAGGTTTCATTCCATTCCGATCCGGTTCTTGTGAACCGCCTCGTTCGTTTTGTCGCCGGCATGCTGTTGACACACTCTCTACATTCATAACCGGGATGTACCCCCCTTCTTTGATCGGTGCTCTAAAGGCCGGTAATGTGGCTATCGCTGTTGCTACCCGGAGGGTGTACACTTACGTTCTTGCTCCAGTAGTACTAGACTGCAGCGGAGTCCCTCGCGTGGAAAAACAGCAAGGGCAACATGCGCGGCCTGATGGCGAGCGGCTGTTCCAGAGTCTTTTTCATGCGGCTGCTATCGGGATCGCGGTGGAAGACCTGGAGGGGCGGCCTTTGTTCGCGAATCCGGCTCTTTGCTCCATGCTCGGATTCACCGAAGCGGAAATGCGAACCAAGCACTGCGTTGAGTTCTCTCCCCCGAGGATGCCACGAAGGATTGGGCTCTTTTTGAGCAATTACGACAGGGTTCGATAAACAACTATCGTCTGGACAAACGCTTCTTTCGAAAAGACGGCACGCTGATCTGGGGCCGGCTCCGTATTTCTCTGATGAAGGATGCCGCCGGTTCATCTCCGCTGGTAGTCGCCGTAGTGGAGGACATCACGGAGAAAAAAGCGGGAGAAGAAAACCTCCGGCACCTGGCGAGCCGTCTTATCGAGGTGCAGGAGGAGGAACGGCGGCGCATCGGCCGGGAGCTTCATGACGACATCGGCCAGCGACTATCCCTGTTTATAATGGAACTGGAGGAACTCCATTCCTCTCTTGCTGAGACCGGACAAAACAACCAAAGTCTGCTCGCGTGGGAACTGCACGGGAGGGCCAAAGCGCTTGCAACCGATATCCAGAATCTTTCCCATGATCTGCACTCCTCAAAACTTGAATATCTGGGTTTGGATGTCGCTCTACGAAGTCTTTGCAAGAAAATCTCTAGGCAGCAAAACGTCCCAATAACCTTTCACGCTGAGGAGTTGCCTGCGAACTCGCCATCTGACCTGAAGCTCTGTGTTTTCCGCGTCGCACAGGAAGCGCTGAATAATGTGGTCAAGCATAGTCATACTCCCGAGGTTTTCGTCGAACTGACCCACGTTGACGACGCGATCGTTCTGAAGGTCAGAGACGTGGGTGTGGGTTTTGATCCCTCGGCTTCTCACCAAGGGATCGGGTTATCCACCATGCGAGAGCGTCTCCGGATGTTTGGAGGAGAGCTATTCGTGGAATCTACGTCCGGAAAAGGAACCACGATTATCGCTAAGGTGAAGCTGGAGAAGTCCCAAGTGGCCACGACAGGGTAAACCTTTCGCTGCTGGCGGCCGGTCAACGTCGCATAGAACCTGTAAGTCCCGAGAAGTTCTATAAAGGGAGAAGTCAAGAAAAAACACCTCTCCATCGGCTGGAATTTTTCTTGCTTCGCAGCCCACTTGATTGAGCGAGATCTGTTCTGACCGACCGCACCATGTGCTCGGTTGCTGGGCACTGTGGCCCAGCGGTTTGGGTTTTCTCTACCAGCGGTTTTCATCGCTTCTTCGCGACGAAGCCTGTCAGTTCCGAAACCAGCAAAGCAGAACGGTCGGTCAAGTTGGCGACCATGGTTCTATCTGGGACTCGTGGCCCATAGCTTTTTCGGGTTATCCGAGAGGGCCTAGGGTCGGATGTGAGACTGGGTGCCCGAAGCACGCAGCGCCTAACTACTCAGCTGAGACTCGCTCTCGAACCAGAGTGTCTCGAGAACCCGACGGCCACCGCCAGAGAAGATCCCAGGGATGGAGCGGACTCGATCAGAGACACTCAAGCTGTTTGTGGTTTCAGATGTTGGGCGTCGAAGCACACTCCTTTCTTCCACACGATCAACACGATCGTGGCAATCTTCCTGGCCAAGGTCAGGCGCGCCATCTCCGGCCGCATGCCCTTGGCCAACCAAGGCCGCGTAGAACTCCTGGAACGGACCCGGTTTGCTCGAAGCAACGATCGCCGCACCCTTAAACAGATTCTTCAGATCGTGATTGCAGTCGCGGTTGAGTCCGCGAACCGAGACCTGCTTCTTGGTTCGTTGTAGCTGCCCTTTGACATTACGGTGATCGGCGCTGCTGTGCGTCTCGATGCCAAAGCCGCTGTATGTCCACAGCTGCCGCTTGGTGCGGAAGCGGTGCGGGGTCTGCAGAATGCCCAGCAACACGGCCGCCCGGATCGGACCGATCGAAGGAATCTGGCAGAGCCGTTTCCATGCTTTGTGTTTCTTGCTCTCCGCCAGCAGCTCGCGCCGTACTTCCTGGCGCAACGACCTCAGCGCATCGAGTTGTTGGTAGTAAAACTCGGCCCGGCGGCGCACCCCCGCTTCGCTGATCTTCGCGAGCCACTCGGCACGATGGCGCGGTGCATAGACCTGCTTGCCGGCACAAGGAATGGCCCAACTGCGATAGATGGCCTTCACCCGGGACATCACCCGTGCGAGATCTTTGCTGATGGTGAGATAGCTGCGCACCAGTTCCTTCAGGCTTCGTACGCCGTGTTCGCCGTGATAGACCGAGCTGAGATTGATTGATGTGCAGCAGTTCGGCCAGCTGGCGCGCATCGATCCGGTCATTCTTGTTGCCTTCTTTCATGAGGCATTCTTCCGCGGATCGCACACCACCAGTTTCGTGACGTGCGGCTTCAGCAGATCGTACAACCAGGCGGCCCAGGTTCCTTCTTCAAAGGTGACATGCAACTCTCCGCGCAGCCCGTGGATAAACTGCAGAATCATGCTCGCTTTGGTCTCGATGACGCATTCCATCACGATCTTGCCGGCAGCATTCCTGACCGCGATCGAAATCCTTTCCTTGTGCACATCCATGCCGATATACTTCGTGCTATCCATTGAGGGCGTT